>NZ_CP163440.1:5610356-11220712 GCF_041053035.1 Streptomyces sp. R35 | reverse complement strand
CCCGGTCTGCGGGCCGACCCCGTGATCACGTTGGAGACGATGGACCTCGAGGTGAGCCCCAAGCGGCTGCGCCTCCTGACCGCGATGCGTCACGACTCCCGCCTCGGCGCGGGCGCGGTCTCCCTTCTGATCCTGGCCGCGATACTCGGATGCGCGGCCAGCATCGGCGCCCTGGCCAATTGGGTGGGCGTGGGCCCGATGGGCTGCATGATCGCTGCCGGTGCGGCCGCTGTCGTGGCCATCGGGGTGATCATCTTCGTCTTCACGAGCAAGGGCGCCAACCACGCTCCGGAGACCAGGCCTCCGGTCGGCAAACCGGCCAGGGCCTCCAAGGCCGTCAAGAAACGCAAGAACCGCAAGCGCCGCCGGTAAAGCACCATCCCGGCAGGTGGGGCCGGAGCAGCGTCCGCTGCTCCGGCCCCACCTGCTTTTGCGTGCGCGTCGCACAACGGCCGCGACGGCGCCGGTCGGGCACCTTTGGGGCCGACCGTCCCTGGCCAACGCCATCGCCCTCCCCGCACGTCACAGTCGACAGGCCCATCGCCACCGACTGGCACGCCGACCCCGCCCCCTTCCCCGACTGACCCCCCGAGCCGGGCACCTCGACTGCGCCCGGTGACGGCCACACCGCCGGCCGGGAGTGCGTCGGTGATGAAGACCGGGGCGGCCGGCTCCCCGCCCAGCAGTCGCCTGCTGCCCACATTGGGCACCGTGATGTCGGGTGTGATGAACGGGAAGATCCTGAAGTGGTCCGCTGCCTGCTCGGCCGGGCTGCTCACCGCCGGGACGTCCAGGTGGCGGGCGATCGCCTCGGCGATCCCGCGCACCGTGATGCCCTCTTCGATCGCGGCGTACAGTCGCCGGCGTAGCCGGACGCGCCCGTGTCGCAGGCGATCCCGATCCGCCTGGGGATGAAGCCGGTCCTGTCCCGCGTGCTGTGCGTGACCGGCGGGGTCGCGACGAGCGCGGTCCGCGCCGCGTTCGGTTACCCCGGAGATCGCGCGGGCGACGGCAGAGCGGGGGCCGGCGTCGATCGCCGCGTCGCGCTCAGCGTCGCCGATGGGTCCGGCCAGCGCCGATGAGCGCCTTGCCCGTGCCGACCAGCACCTCGCCGAGCACTTGCGCTGTGGCCAGGTCGGCGGCCAGCGCGTCGGCGAACCTGCCGACGTCGATGGTGTTGTTTGTACGCGAGGTGGATGATCGCGTCGGTTCCGGCCGCGGCCTCGCATAGACCGTCCAGGTCGTCGACGTCGCCGCGGCGCGCCTCGGTACCCATGGCGTTGAAGGCGTCGGACCGTGCGAGGCCGACAACTTCGTGACCGGCCTGCATCAGCTCGGGCACCATCCGATGTGGCGGCCAGCACCGGTGACGATCCACGGCGAACATGCCCTAGAGGCGGCAACCCGCAGCGAACGCGGTGTTCCTGTCCGCGTTCGCTGCCCTGGCCGGCCGGGGCGCCTCCCGCGGCGGGCCCAGGATCCCGCCTCCCGCACCTACTGCGACCGATGCCGGGCCTGCGGAAAGACCTACGCCCAAGTCCTCCTCAGCCTCGCCCCCCACCGCGTCAGCGTGCTGTTCGCCATGCTCCGCGACGGCGCCTTCTACGAACCCAGAACCCCGCGCCTCGCTTAGCGAAGGGCACAGAAGCTCCCCGGTGAGCAGGGTCAGTACCCGATCCGGGCCACCCGCTCGCGCTCAGGGCGATCGGCGTGCGCGACGTCCGCGCCTCGGCGAAGTGGTACGGCGGCTCCGTCGGGGCTCTCGGTCAGCACCGGTCTCGCCGGCCGGGCACCGCGAAGCCCTCGGCCGTGTCGGTGACGCAGCCGAAGCACGGCCCGGTGGTCCGCGGCCGAACGGAGGGACGCCGCGTACCGTGCCCTGCGAGCCGATGAGCCTCACCTCCTGTTCGTTGTGTCGGCCTTCTGGCGCGGTCGCGCAAGTGTTTTCACATGTGAAGCACGAAGCGCCCTGCGCAGGAGTCGCGGTCCCCGGCGACCACGATCTCGTCCTCTACAACCACCCCCGTCACGACCGGGTCCGCACCAGCGGTGACAGCGTCTTTGCGGATCTGTCCGCGATTCCCGACGACATCCACTTCGTGGCCGTGATCACCAAGCATCGATCTTGAAGCCCAACCCACCGCTGTCTTCGGTCAGCGCGCGGAGATCATCGAACCCTCCGGCACCCGTCTGTCCTTCGAACCGACCCTCTTCGTCTCGGGCGAAAGCGTCACCATCGCCATCGAGATCTATCGGCACGGTGCGGACTGAACAGCGTGTGATGTCGGCCAGGGCTACGACACCGGCCTGGCAGGCCCTCACGGACTACAGACATCATCGAGGCCTGACGCCGGTGTCCGTGCGTGTGTGTGGGAACTCGGCCTGCCGGGATCACGGCCGGGGGCGGCTCTTGCGCGGCGGGTGGCACACCGGGCAGCGTTTGCCGGTCCCGCCGCGGCGGGAGCGCTGATCGGGCGTGGCTTCCCAACGTCCCGGGCAGCCGGGCTTGGAGCAGGCCCATCGGCACGGTTTGGTGGAGCTCGGCCTCAGTTCCTTCCCGGTCAAGTTCGGTTCGTCGATCACTGCCTGCTGTGGGTCCATTCCGGGTCCAAATCGATGAGCAGGCCCGGGTCCAGCCCGGGCAAGTACAGGTCGAAGCGGTCCTGACCGCGCCCGGGCAGGCGGAGGCGGTGGTCCAGTTCCACGCTGAGCCCGGAGGCGGGCTCGACGAGTATGGCGACGTTGCACTCGAAGGGGGAGCGGGCATGGCCGGTGCAGTCCGGGCACCCGCGTCCATTGGTGCGGTTGGCGAGCGTCGCCGGCCAGAAATGCCCTTGAGCGCACTCCCACTCGCACAGGTCATGAGACTGCGGGCACAGGGTGTCCGGACCACGCTCGGGACGGCTGAGGTTGCGGCGGAACTGCCGTGTCAGAGCAGGATTCAGATCGGCCAGCGATTCTCCCGGACCGGGGGCCCGGTTGCGGCGCTTCCAGCACTCAGGGCACCCCGAGGGTTTGACGGTACGGGTCCGAAGCTGCAACCGGGCGGGCCACTGGTGACCGCATCCTTCCGCCGGGCAGCGCCACTGGCACCGGTCCGTGGAGGACAGCGGCATGTCTTCCAGCGCCATACCCGGGCTGGACAGGTTGGACACGAACTCGACCTTCAGCCGAGCCCGAACTGCAGCCACCTCGGTAGCACTTCGCCGTTTACCCATGGCTGCAGATCCTGACAGCCGTCACTGACAATGGCCGTCCATGGGCCGGGTGTGCTGCCGGGTACCCACAGCGGCTGGAGAGAGCCAAGTCCCGTACCGAGGAAGCACGTTCGTGTCCGGGTGATTTCATGTAATGGGCAGACTGCAGGTACATGCCGTGTTAAAGATGCCTGTGTGCGTGTAACACGGGTGCTGATTGAAGGCTTCAGAGGTTGGGGACACCTTGATGTGCGTCCCGGCAGCCATGTGTTGGTGGCGGGGGTCCCCCGTGCAGGACGCACCGACCTGATCACCGCTCTTGCCCGGGTCCTGGATCCGGATGCCGCGCGTGGCGCCGCACTGTCCGATCTGCATCAGCGGCCGGTCATCCCCGACGGCGCCGACTCTGCACCGGCTGAAGCGGACGATGACGTGGCCGAGGGACGGGCAGAAGCCGTCGTTGAAGCCGCCCCAGCCGCCGATGTTGTCGGCGCGGAAGGTGCGGCAGAAGAGGACGCGTCTGGCGACAACGGCGCCACACCGCGAGCTCCCTCTGCGGTGCTGCAGCGGGTGAAGGCCGCCCAGGTCGAGGTGACACTGACCGATTTCGATCCCGATGTGCAGCAGTTGCTCGATGGGGTCCTGGAGCCACTGGAGGACTCCGGGTGCGCGAGTGAGGATCCTGATGCGTCGGCGGATGCTCCGCTGTGCGCGCGGCTGGCCTATCGCCTGAGCTATGACGAGGAAGCCGAGACGCTGGAGTCGGTGGTGTACTTCCCGGCGCGCAGCAACCCGGCGCTCGGCCAGTACTCCCGGGTTCCGGCCGCCACCCGGCGGATGCTGCCGGTGGTCACCCTCGATGCCGGCCAGCCCGTGCAGTTGCGTGCCGGTGCTGGCTTGCGGCGCATCCTCGACGAGCGGGACGCCAAGGCCGGTGCTGCGGCGTTTGATGCGCTGGCCCAGGCCGTCGCGAAGGCCGTGTCAGCACTGTCGGCCACCCCGGCTGTGGCTGAAGCCGTCAACACGGTACTCGTGGTCGGCCGGGACAGGGGAACGGCTCGGCGACGCCCCGGTCCCCGCTGAGCAGGTCGGCTTTCGCGCCGAGGATGGGTCGGTGGCCGCGTTGCTGCGAACCCTGCGCGCAGCGCTGGATCTGGACGCAGGCGGCATGCTGGGGCTAGCACAACACGACAGCACGGTCAGCGCGGTGTTGTCCATGGCCGAGACGATCTTGCTGGCCACAGTAGCCCGGAGCAGTGGTGCTGGCAGATGACTTTGGTGACCAGTTAAATACTCCTGCCACCGAGCATCTGGCGGCCCTGCTGCGCGCCCGCTCCGGGCAGGTGTGGCTGTCCAACCCGGGGCCGGAGGCCGCTCGGGACTCCGAGCCCACCGAGGTCGTTAGCGAGGCTCTTCCTCGCCTACAGCGTAGCGTTGCGTTGGCTCCTGCCAAGTACCTGGGGGGTCCATTGGAAATGAGCTACCTCGCGACCGTAGCAGACGACAAATCCCGCATCCGTTGCCGAAATGCACCGTCCTTCGGCTGGCAGCGCCAATTGCCACACCTGCTGTCCGTTTTCCAGATTCCAGACAATGGCCGTGCGGTCTTCGCTGACGGTGACGACTGCGAGAGTGCCCTCCGGCAATGCCAGGGTGGCTAGGTCGTTCACCGGACCGTTGTGGCCTCTGAGGGTGTGGATGCGCTCGCCGTTGTCCAGGTTCCAGACGATGGTGGTGCCGTCATCTCCGGCGGTGACGGCTGCGAGGATGTTTGTAGGCAACTTCAAGGCGGCCACGGTGCGCACCGGCTTCACGTGGCCGCCCTCGAGGGTGCGGATGCAGTCACCGTTGTCCAGGTCCCAGATCATGGCAGTGCCGTCGCTGTGGGCGGTGACTGCCACAGGCGGGCCGTGACGCGGCATCAAGGTGGCTACGGCATTCACCGACGTCTTACGGCTCTTGAGGGTGTGAATGCACTCCCCGTTGGCCAGATTCGAGACGATGGCGGTGCCATCGTCACTAGCCGTGACTGCCACCCGAGCATCATCACGAATCCCGGTGGCAACATCATTCAGCCTGGCGGAGTGGCCCGGGAGAGCTCGGATGCGCTGTCCGGTGTCCAGGTCCCAGACGATGGCGATGCGATCATCATGAGCAGTTACCGCCACCCGGGTTTCGCCGTTCAACACCGAGGTGGCTACCGCGCGCACCGAACGCGCGTGGCCTTCGAGACGTCCGAGGCGCTGGCCGTTGTCCAAGTTCCAGATGATGGCCCTTTCGTCGTCGCTGGCAGTGACCGCCACGCGGGTGCCGTCACGCAGCGCTCCAGTGGCGACTCCGTGCACGAACTTCGTGTGGCCTTCGAGCGCGCAGCGGGGTTCGTTGGTGTCCAAGTTCCACACGATGGCAGTGCGGTCGTCGCTGACGGTGATCGCCAGGGGTGTGCCATTGGGGAGCTCCGAAGTGGCTACGGCGGTCACGGACTTTGTGTGTGCTTCGAGGGCACGCCTGCATTGGCCAGAGTCCATGTCCCAGACGATCGCGGTGTGATCGGCGCTGACAGTGACTGCTACAGGTGTACCGTCGCTCAGTTGAGTGGTGGCGACACCATTCAGCGACTCCTGGTGCCCTTCGAGGGTATGGATGCGCCGCCTGTTGTTCAGGTTCCAGACGATGGCGGTCCGCTTGTCGGTGGTGGTGACCGCCGCGGGGACGCGGTCAGGAAGTACTGCGGTGGCCACGGCATGCACCCACCTGGAGGGAACCTCGAGGGTGCGGCGGCGTCTGCAGTTGTCCAGCTTCCAGACGAGGGTAGCGCCGTCGGCACTGGCGGTAACCGCAACCCGGATGCCGTTCGGCTGCACCAAGGTGGCCACGGCCACTACTGATTTCTCGTGTTCTTCAAAGGAACCTCGAGATCTTCCGGTATCCAGGTTCCAGACGATCGCGGTGTGATCGTCGCTGGCAGTGACCGCCACCGGAGTGCCGTCAGTGAGTACCGCGGTGGCCACGGCGTTCACCGAGTTGGAGTGGCCTTCGAGAGTGTGAACTCGCTGTCCGGTAACCAGATTCCACACGATGGCAGTACCGTCGCCGCTGGCAGTGACCGCCACCGGAGTGCCGTCAGTGAGTACCGCGGTGGCCACGGCGTTCACCCAGTTGGAGTGGCCTTCGAGAGTGTGAACTCGCTGTCCGGTAACCAGATTCCACACGATGGCAGTACCGTCGCCGCTGGCAGTGACCGCCACCGGAGTGCCGTCGCGTAGCTCCAAAGTGGCCACGGCGATTACCCATTGCCTGTGGCCCTTGAGGATGTGGAGGAGGGCTGGATCTGCGGTTCGGTTGGTGGCCCATCGCGGTTCGGCCAGGTTGGTCCGGTCTGCTATTGGGAGGGTGGCGAAGGTGTGAGCCAACTGGGGTTGCTGCCAGCAGACTGCATCGAGAGCCAGGAGGTCGCGGCGTGCTTTGCGTTGGTGGCGCTCGGGGTGGTGTGCGGTGGTGGTGCGGTAGATGCGGGCGTGGAGGATTGCCTGTTCGGTGGCGGCGTGGTGGAGGTGGGGTGTGAGCGTGTCGGGTTCAGCGCGTAGGAGGTAGCACGGGTTTTCGAGGAGTTGGTCGAGTGCCTCGGCGTTAACGGCGGCGGCGTGATCGGCTGCGTGCCGTAGGAGGTAGGGGTGGGCCTGGGCCCAGTTGTGCGAGGCAGTGTCAAGCAGCGCGGTGTAAAGGGTGGCCGGGTCGGTGAGAGGGGCGGTGTGGTCGGTGAGTGCTTGGTGGAAGTAGCGGTAAAGGAGGCGACGGTCGGTATCGGGGGTGGTGCGCAGGTAGAACGCGGCTTTCGTGAGGGCACGACGAGTGTTCTTGAGGTTTGGCGGTAGCTGCTGCTGGGCGCGCTCGGGTGCATGTGCGCAGGCGGCTTCGTGGATGAGCTCAAGGGGCATACCTTGGCCGCGGGCCTGGCCAAGGACGGCGAGAACCGGATCCGTCCAGGGCTCGGCGCTGGCGAGCGTTCTTTGCTCGAGATCGAAGACCTCGGTAATGCTGCGGGGCGGGTCCACGATCGCTTCCGGGCAGGCCAGGAGATGGTTGGCATACAAGGCAGCGACGAGGAAGGCTCCGCTGTCGCTGTATCGCGCGAGCTGGTCGGCTATGCGGTCGAGTTCGTCGGGCGTGCAGCGCCGATCTAGGAGCCGATCGAGGTACTCGCGAAGGTCGCAGGCGAGGTGAGCAAAGTCGTCTTCGTTGACGGGATCGAGATCGAGGACGCGGTCGCGGTGTTGGACAAGCTGCTGGTGCAGGGTAGGCAAGGTGTCCCACCACGGGCGGGTGCCGATAGTGACGCGGCAACCGGAGCGCGGCCCGCCCCCGGTCGTGCCTGACAGCGGGAACAGGAGTTGGTCGAGGATGATGGCGGGATCAGCCGCCTCGTCCAGCGCATCAACGATCACAAGTACGTCACCAACGTTGTCTAGGCGACGCATGAGGGCTTCTGGGGTGTTGGGCACGGGCTGGGCGTGCCGACCGGTGTCGCAGTCATGATCGTCGTCGGGTTCGCCGCCGGGTGTCGCCGCAGGGGCAGATGCGAGCTGAAGGTCGAGCTGCCTGTGCAGTGTCTCGGTAACTTGTTCGAGGTCGCGCTGGCGGGCGTGGACGGCGAGCACGACGTCGGGCTGGTGGGGGCGGAACGTAGTGACGACCGAGCGGACCTTGGCCCGCAGCGGCTCAGGAATTTCCGGGTGGGTCATGCAGGTGATCACACCGAGCAGGGCAGATTTACCGCTGCCCGGGCTTCCGATGGCGACCAGCAATCGATCCTGGGTTCCGTCAGTGTTGTCTATCCACGCCCTGATGCGCTCGAGCTCGGCCTTGCGGCCAGAGAACTGGATGGCATCGGCGCGGGCGTTGCCTGCGGCGTGGGCGGCGAAGTGCAGCGGGTCCAGGCCCGGGTCGCAGTTTAGAGCGAACTCCAGGAGTGAGTTACGGAGTCTGGCTACCAGCTGTGCGTGGGGGTCGGTGCTATGGGTCGGATTAGGGAGGAACGGCTGGGGTTCCGATACGGCCTGCGCGTGCGGGGTACGGACGACGGACTGACCCAGTCCTTTGTCCGCGCGATCGGACCGCTTCATCTCCCGGTCGATTGCTTTAGCGAGGGTGTCGACGGGGACGTACTCCTGGTCGGGAGAAACATCAAGGAGACCCTCGGCGAGGCGATCCAGGACACTGGTGGCGGCGGTAGTGAAGCGCGCGCCGTAGGTGATCTGGTCGCCGGCGCAGGCCGCGATCACCCAGAGGTTGCGGTGGGCATCCTGAGGCCGTTGAGCGAGCTGTTCCTGGAAGTACTGCTCGGTGATGGCATGGCCGCCCCCGCACACGTCCAACAAGAGCAGCACCGGTCGTCCGCCTTCCTCGGCAGTCTCCAGGAGATGGGTGAAGGGCAGGCACGTATCGCCAAGGGCCTCCGGGTCGCCGCCCTTGCAGACCAGATACAGGACGCCACTGGCCGACGCCCGGATGCCGTGTCCAGCAAAATGCATGATCAGCGGCTCACTGCGGGAAGCGTCACGCAGGTCTTTCCAGGCCTTGCGTAGAGCGTCGCCGTCGGGCTCCTCCAACGGTGCGCTAGCGAAGATCACGCCGTTGTCTTGCAGCGAGCGGGCAAGTTTTTCCACGGCGTCGCGAACGGCGGGAAGCGGCCCGAAGATGACCCGTCCAGCAGCTCGGTCCTCCTCGGTAAGGTATGCCTCGGGGAAGTCGCCCACTCCTGCCACCAGCGCCCGCACCATGGGTCTCAGCCTCCTCACGGTCGATGCTTTTAACGCATCGCTCGCTGCCGCGAGCCGGACATGAAAAGTCGGGGACTCGATCGGTCGTGTCGCCAGCCAGGCGTAGACCGCTGAACTACTCGTATCGTTTCGGGCGCGCTGCTGGCTGCGGTCCGGTTACCCCGATCATTTCAACGGTAGGACGCTGGCCTGGGATGCTGCACCTTCGCGCCCAAGCGACTGGGGCATCGGCACCGTGCAGACCCGTGGCCATCGTGAGACGCCCATCGTCCACGCATCGGCGGCCAAGCTTGCATTTCGCGGAGCCGCAAGCAGAGGCCTTCCGCGAGTGTGGTGATCGTGGTGGGCGACGCTGCATGCCTTGGCGAAGAGTCCTGAGGACCGTGTTTCCTTTCCACCCCAAGGCGTCGATCACTGCTCGTTGCCGTTCGATTCTGGAGGGTCATCGCCTGGGTAATCCAGGTATGCGGTGAGGGCAGTCGCCGTCAGCCCATCGGCGAGGTACCCGCCGAAGGCGTGGAATCCCAGGCCGGTGTCCGTGGTCTCATCTTGATCAATGGGGAACACGTCTGAGAGCCCCGGTGGGATCGCGACGATATCGCCGACATCTGCGATGTTCACCCACCGCCGCACACCGGCGGGCCGTGTCCCCCGCCCGGCACGCAGTGCGGGGTCCAAACGCCGTGCCAGCCCCGGCAGTCCCAGGGGGGAGCCCACCGTCAGCAACAGCTCAACGTCCAGATCCGAATAGGCCTCATCGAGGAGGGTTTCGTAGACGACGACGGAGCCGAGCGAGTGTGCAACTACAACGGTCGGTCGATAGTCGCGGATCGTCTTGCCCACGCGCTCGCGTGTGAGCCTGCGCCTATCAGGCCAGGCAGTGTATGCCTCAACGTCTCGCAGAAGCGCGACCATGATGCGTTCCAGCACACCCACCGTATGCTCTTGCATCGTCTGAGCCAGCCAGCCGCCACGCTTCCTGACCAGCCATCCCAGCATCTGGCGCAACGGTACAAGCCCGATATTCTGGGGGTCTTGGGGCGAAAAGGCGCCTGCTTCCGCCAGCCATTCAGCGGCCTCAGCACGCTGTTTGCGTGTGAGGTCCTCGAAACGCGGATCGACATCGGTGGCGTGCGCCTGGGCGGGCGGCTCGGTACGGAGCAGGTCTGCGTAGTAAGCCATCACCACCTCGGGACTCGCTTGCCCCAGCCGTGCCTTAGCCAGTCCTTCCGCCAGCTTCGGACGACACTCCTTGGCTTTGAGGCACGCTGCCTTCTCGGGCGTCGCCCCCGGGACGTGGTTGAAGATCCCGTGCACCAAGACCACCGGCTTCATCCCATGCCCCCTTCCGAGCAGGCGGCTCCTGACCGGGATGTAGACCAGGACTCCGTTCTCCCAGCTTCCCTGGAGCAGGGGAGCCACGCTCGTCGTACACGCTGGCCTCTCGCTGGGTAGGGTGCAGGAATCACGCCAGCGGCCCTGCAAGACGTATGGGCGGGGCCTGGACGTCGGCTGGGCGCACGGCAACTGCGGCCAGCACAGTGTCCGGCGAGGCCGTCAGGTGCAGGCCGCTGTCCAGATGGATCGGCCACTTCGGCGCCACGTGCGCGGATGACACCTCACCATCAACGAAGCCACGCGCATCCGCGCGCAACGGAGACCGTCTTCCCCCCCAAGGCGCCACAGCGAGCAGTTCAGCTCACATTCCTCGTCAACGAACATCGTGCCCGGAAAATCCCGCCGGCCATGGAGCCGCACCTACGGCACTGACTCAGTGCTGGTCTGATGCGGCCCGGGCCGCATCAGAGGAGGGCGTCGAGCCGGGCGTACGGTTCGGGCGCCCCAGCCGAGCGGACGCTGGCGAGCGGGTTCAACACCCGTCGCACGTGCGGGAATCCGGCGCGCGTCTCACCCCGCGCCCCGGCGGCACCGTACTTCGCCGAGACGGACGACCCCGAGGCGGCCGCCGGTTGGCGTGCGCCGCGATCCGCTTGGCGCCTGGGCCTAACGCACGGCTCAAGCAGTTACATGGTGTGGGTACAAGCCCCCCGCCACGTGAGGTCGGTCGTCTCGGAGACCACGTCGCAGGACGCGGATGTCGCCGCCGTCGAGGGAGTGGGAGATCTGAGGCCGCGCTAGCCGTCGGGCTGGTCCTGCAGAAGCTGGACAGCAGCCGCAGGCCCCGGCCAGGGCGTAATCCACACCTCGGACTACTCAAGGCACGATCGCCCTGGACTTTGGCCAGTGCTTCGCAACCTCATCAGTCCGGCCATCAAAAGCGCTTGAGAGGACGCATTCCCGGGCGGTGACCCGCCAGCGGATCCCAACGCCACTCCCCCGACGCCATCACATAAGCGTTCTCACTGCAAATGCGGCAGTCTCATCCAACCTGCACGATTGCAGGTCATACGGCCCGCACAGGTTCCAAAGTCCGTCGCAACCTATCTGCGGCACCGCAGGCCAGAGGCGCACAACAACCGCAACCCCGATGAAACCTCACACCGCATCCAGCAGGTCAACCGGACGCTCGATGTCTCACTGGAATTCGAGACAGAACAACTCATCAACCACGTCCTGCACCCAACCGACGGCAGACAAGCACACGGCCTATGACCAAGCCAGTACGCCTCGGCCGGGCACACCGTCTGCTGATCGCGACGGTCGTCGCCGGTGCGCTCGTCATCGCGGGAATCGGCTTCGCCGGTTCATACGCAACCGTCCGTGAGCTCGCCATCAAGAAGGGCTTCGGGAACTTCTCGTACGTCTTCCCGATCGGTATCGACGCGGGCATCTGCGTCCTGCTGGCCCTGGACCTGCTCCTCACCTGGATCCGCATCCCCCTCCCGCTGCTGCGCCAGACGGCGTGGCTGCTGACCCTCGCGACGATCGCGTTCAACGGCGCGGCCACCTGGCCGGACCCGCTGGGCGTCGGCATGCACGCCGTCATCCCAGTCCTGTTCGTAGTCTCGGTCGAGGCGGCCCGCCACGCGATCGGCCGCATCGCCGACATCACCGCCGACAAGCACATGGAAGGCGTCCGCCTCACCCGCTGGCTGCTCTCCCCCATCCCGACGTTCCTCCTCTGGCGCCGCATGAAACTGTGGGAGCTGCGCTCCTACGAGCAGGTCATCAAGCTGGAACAGGACCGTCTCGTCTACCAGGCCCGCCTCCACTCCCGCTTCGGCCGCGCCTGGCGCCGCAAGGCCCCCGTGGAGTCCCTGATGCCCCTGCGCCTGGCACGCTACGGCGTCCCCCTGGCCAAAACGGCACCCTCGGGCCTGACAGCGGCGGGCATCGAACCCGCGCTGGCTGCAGGCGCATCCTCCCCCACGGCAGGCGGCAACGACCCATCCATGAAGAGCAACCCCCCGCCCAACCCGGTGCCCGAGGCTGCAGGCCCGCCACAGCACAGCCCCTCCCCCACCGACAGCCGAGCGCGGCCGGCGGAGCATCACATACCCCCAACGGCCTCGCGATTCCACCGCTTGCACACCAACGAACACAACAACTCGACCGCGGCCGATCCCCCTCTCACCAATGGCCAGCAGACAACACCCGCCGCTGCCTGGGCTCCCCCTGCGCAACAAGAACCCAGCCCGAAAGAGGACCACTTCGCGCCCATCGAAAAGAGGCACGAAGACAACGAGGCAACTCAGGCCGGTGAACTGAGCCCGGTCGACCGCTACTACATGGCCTGGCACGACTTCCAGCAACAGCACCAAAGAGAACCAGACGGCAGCGAACTCTCGGCCCGCCTCGCAGAAAACGGGATCCTGGACCGGGAAAACCAGCCGATCAAACCAAGAACGCTAGCCCGCTACTTCCTCCAATTCCGCATCTACACAACGTGGGCTCAGCACCGCACCATCACCGACAACCCATCCATCGACCAACTCGCCAAAGAACTCGCCCAGCGCGGCATCACCGCCCAATACAACAAACCCATCCACACAACCAACCTGGAAAAACACCTCAGCAGCTTCGAACGCCGCTGGCAGACACTCACCGCCCGCCAACACACATATTGATCTCCCCCTGTACGACCGGACACTGGACGAAGGGCCCCTTCTCACGTGTGCGAGAAGGGGCCCTTCGTCATCTGTGGACCAACGGGAGGACGAGAGCGTCGTACAGTGGCGCGTCCGGGAAGGGCAGCACCTCACCGAGCCACTCGTAGCCCCAAGCCTCATAAAGTGCGCGCACCTTGGGATGGTCTCGCTCAACGAGCAGCGTCACCCGCTCCTCGGGCCGCCCCTGCAGCAGCTCGTCATGGATCTGTCGTGCGGCGCCGGTACCGCGAACCTTCTCGACGACCATGAGCTCAGAGAGCGCGAATGTCCGGGCCCCGGTCTCGCTGGTCGCACCATCGGCGGCCGGCGTGCGCAAGCCGCTCCACCAGCGAGTGGTTTCCTGCAGCGTGCAACCGTAGGCGTAGCCAATCGGGCTGTCGTCGAGGTAGCCGACGACAGCGGCGAAGCCGGGTATTTCGGTGTTCCATCCGAGCCGCTCGTCGAACCGCGCGACGCTGCGGAAGTCCGCACCGAGCCGGTGTGGTCGGCTCAGGGGCAGGCGGTGAAGCGGCCGTCCCAGTACAGTCCGCCGCCGAAAGCGAGGAGCGGGACCGGGGCGCCGCTTGGCCTTCGGCGGCGGACTCTGTGGGAGGCCGGCATTCTCCTTGCGAGTCATAACCGGGGCGCCAGAAGGGCTCAGACAGGGCGTCATGCAGCCAGGGGAGTGGACCCGACCACAGAGAAGCGATCAGGCATCGCTGTTTCATGCGTGATCGGCTAAGACATTCGATGTGGTCAGACTCCCACTCAAGGCCTGGCCCTCGCTTTCGTTGCGGCACTGCTGTCGTACAGCGCTCGGTGCGGCATATGTCAGACATGAGATTGGTGGCCGGGATCGCTGGTGACCCAGACGACAGGCGGAGGAGGCGTCTTGGCACCGCTAATGCGTATTCCGTTGGAGGGCGGCGGCTGCGTTCTGGTCGAGGCACCCACAGCAGTGGAAGGGCCGGTCAAGGCCGGCCGTATCGGCGATGCCATTCACGAGGCAACGGGCACTCTGCAGCAAGCCCTGGAACCGGTCACCGAGGCTGCGCGCGCGGCACTGGACCGGCTGCGTAAGGCCCGGCCCGACGACGTGACGGTCGAGTTCGGGGTCGACCTCGCCTTCGCGACCGGGGCCGTGATCACTAGGAGCCAGGCCGGCTGCCACCGGAAGGTGACCGTGTCCTGGAAGAGCCCGGCCTGATCCCATGAACGGCGCGCAAGAGAGTTCGTACGACGGCATGGCGTCGGATCTGCCCGCTGCCGTGGCCAAGGTCCTCGGGCCGGACGGCAGAGCGGCCGGTGCCGGGTTTCTGGTGGCCGAGGGCGTGCTGGTCACCTGTGCGCACGTCGTCCAGGCCGCGGGGGGCGGGCCCGGGCAGCAGGTGCAGCTGGCGTTCCCTCACGTGGAGGGTGCAGACGGGCTGGAGGGGCTCGTTGTGGACCGGCTATGGCGTGTCCCCGAGGACGAGGACGTCGCCGTCGTCCGGCTGGGCAGAACGCTGCCCGGCATGCGGACGCTGCCGCTGGGCTCGGCCAAGGGGTGCCGGGGTCACGACGTGCGTTCGTTCGGGTTTCCCGCCCAGGCCCCGTCGGAGGGACACTACGGCTTCGGCAAGGCGGGGGAGCTGCTGCCGGCCTCCGCGAGGAGAGGCGCGCATCTGCAGCTGACCGACGCCAATGACCTCACGACCGGGTTCAGTGGCGGGCCGGTGCTGGATGAGGTGACTGGCCTGGTCCTCGGCATGCTCACCGAGATCACCGCCCCGGACGCATACGAGCGGGGACAGGGGGTTGCCTACGTCACTCCGACGCAGGTCCTGCGGCAGATCATCCCAGAACTGGCCGAGAAGGAGGTATGCCCCTACCTGGGACTGGAGCCGTTCACCGCCGACCACGCACAATGGTTCCACGGCCGGAAGGACGCAGTACGGCAGGTTGTGACCAACCTGGCCCTGCAGCGACGGCTGACTCTGCTGCTCGGGCCATCCGGATCGGGCAAATCGTCCCTTATCCAGGCCGGGGTGCTTCGTGCCCTGGCGGAGGGGGAGCTGCCGGGCAGCGACCTGTGGCTGCCCGTCCTCGTGCGGCCCAGGCAGGATCTGCTCGCCGAGATCGGGCGCGCCGGACTCCCCGGGGCCGCCGCCGACGGGATCGCCGCGGCAGCCACCCGCAGGCTGGCGACCGAGCCTGCATATCAGCGCATCTTGCTGGTCATCGATCAGTTTGAAGAACTCTTCATCCAGACGACCAACGGTCGATTGCAGCTCCGCATGGCCGCCGCCGACCAAATCACCGCAGCGACCGAATCGGACGCCAAGCTCAGCGTGATCCTGGTCATGCGCGACGACTTCTATCCCCAACTGGCCGCCCTGGCACCCAAGCTGCTGGACTTGGCAATGCCCGGGCTGCTGAACGTACCCGGCACCCTGAGCCAGCACGACCTGCACGACATCATCACCCTGCCCGCCCGCGACGTGGGACTTCGTTTCCAGCCAGGACTACCCGAACAGATCATCACCGACGTCCTGGCCAGCGCCCCGGAGGCGGCCGTGACCCGTCAGGCCTCCGTCACCGCGCTGCCCCTGCTGGAGCTGACGCTCCGCCAGTTGTGGCGCCGACGGAAGGACGGCTTCCTCACTCACGAGGCCTACCGGCGCATCGGAGCGGTCAGCGGCAGCATTACCACCTGGTGCGACAGCGCGCTGACTGAACTTGCTCCCGATCACCGGCCCATCGCCCGGCGGGTTTTGATCTCACTTGTGCACCCGGCCGACCCCAGCCGCAACGTCCCCCCCGTACGTGCACAGGTCCCCATCAACGACCTGCGCGACCTGGCCACCGACCCCGGTCACACACCTGGCGGCGCCAAAGCCGTCGACGACGTCATCGCCGCCCTCACACACCATCGCATCATCACCACTCAAACCCTCCGCACGTCCCAGGACGTCGATGAGCCTGGCGGGCGGCCGGCGGCTGAACTGATCCATGAGGCTCTTATCCGTGACTGGGGCGCACTGCGCGCCTGGGTCGACCAGGACCACCGGTTCCAGGACTGGCTCAACCGCACCCGCGACCGGCAGGCCCGCTGGGCTGCGGAAAAGAACCCGGGAGACCTGCTCGGCGGAACAGCACTCGCGGAAGGCCTTGACTGGTCACGGCAGCGTCGAGTACCGGACGACGTCGCAGCGTTCCTCTCAGCCAGCAAGCAACGCCAGCAGGCCGTCACTCGGCGCACCAGACGCATCAACTCGGTCCTTGCGTCCCTCCTGGTCATCGCACTCATCGCCGCAGCGGGCGTCCTCTGGCAATGGCGGACGGCAGTCGACGAACGACAGGCCGCCCTGCACCGCCTGTCCCAACAGCTTGCCGCCCAGTCCACTGGGCTGATCAGTACAAACCCGGAGCTCGCTTCGCTGCTGGCCATTCAGGCTTACCGCACGAGCCCCACTTCCGAAGCCATCTCAGTCCTGCAAACTGCCGCGGCGCTCCCGCCGAATCGGCCCTTGAGCAGCGACTACTCGGTGGATTCGGTCGCATTCAGTCCGGACGGCCGTATCCTCGGCACCGTCAGTGACACGGTGCGGCTGCGGGATGTGGCTACCGGCAAGCCCGTCATCAGTCTGAAGGGAGACCCGAGTGGGATTCGTTCGGTGGCGTTCAACCGCGATGGGACGGTGGCTACCGGCGGTTGGGACAACATCGCACACGTGTGGGATGGCCACACTGGCGAGATCCGTAGAAACCTGAAAGGGCATACCGGGGCAGTGAATTCGGTGGCGTTCAGTCCTGATGGCCACACGCTCGCCACCGGCAGCGCCGACCACACAGTGCGGCTTTGGGATGTCGTAACTGGCAGGCTCATCAGGATCCTGAGGGGCCACACGGGCGAGGTGTATTCGGTGGCGTTCAGCCGCGACGGCCACACCCTCGCAACGGGCAGCGCCGACTCCACGGCGCGGCTGTGGAATGTAGGCACTGGCAAGCCCATCGGCACCCTGATCGGGCACTTCGGCCCGGTGTATTCGGTGGCCTTCAGTCCTGATAAGCGCACCCTCGCCACCGGCAGCGCCGACAAGACAGTGAGGCTCTGGGGTGTCGCCAGCGGTACGACCCGCACCGCCCTGATCGGGCACACGGGCGAGGTGTACTCGGTGGCGTTCAGTCCTGATGGCCACACGCTCGCCACCGGCAGCGCCGACCTCACAGTGCGGCTTTGGGATGTCGCCAGCGGTACGACCCGCACCACCCTGGCCGGGCACACAGGCGAGGTGTACTCGGTGGCGTTCAGTCCTGATGGGCGCGCTTTCGCCTCGGGCAGTGCCGACATGACAGCAAAGCTCTGGGACCTGGGCGCTGTAGCGACCCGCACCATTTTGTCCGGGCATACCGACGCTGTGGATGCGGTGGCGTTCAGTCCCGACGGCCGCACCCTCGCCACCGGCAGCGCCGACCTCACAGTGCGGCTTTGGGATGTCGCCAGCGGTACGACCCGCACCACCCTGGCCGGGCACACAGGCGAGGTGTACTCGGTGGCGTTCAGTCCTGATGGGCGCGCTTTCGCCTCGGGCAGTGCCGACATGACAGCAAAGCTCTGGGACCTGGGCGCTGTAGCGACCCGCACCATTTTGTCCGGGCATACCGACGCTGTGGATGCGGTGGCGTTCAGTCCCGACGGCCGCACCCTCGCCACCGGCAGCGCCGACCTCACAGTGCGGCTTTCGGATGTCGCCACCGGTGCGACCCGCGTCAAACTGGCCGGGCACACGGACAGGGTGGATGCGGTGGCGTTCAGTCCCGATGGGCGTTCGCTTGCCACGGGCAGCGCCGACGAGACAGTTCGGCTGTGGGATGTCAGCACGGGCAAAGCCCGTAGCGTCCTCACCGGCCACACCGACGCCGTGGATGCGGTGGCGTTCAGTCCCGATGGGCGTTCGCTTGCCACGGGCAGCGCCGACAAGACAGTTCGGCTGTGGGATGTCAGCACGGGCAAAACCCGTAGCGTCCTCACCGGCCACACCGACGCCGTGGATGCGGTGGCGTTCAGTCCTGACGGCCGCACCCTCGCTACGGGCAGCGCCGACAAGACAGCGAAGCTCTGGGATCTGGGCACTGGCAGACTTAACACCACTGCCCTGACGGGGCACACTGACGCAGTGGATTCGGTGGCGTTCAGTGCCGACGGCCGCGCGCTCGCCACCGCCAGCGTTGACCACACGGTGCGATTGTGGGACGTGGGCACTGGCAAGCTCCGCACAGCCCTGATCGGGCATACCGGCGCTGTGGATGCGGTGGCGTTCAGTCCCAACGGCCGCACCCTCGCCTCCGCCAGCGCAGACTTCACGGTGCGGCTATGGGATCCGGGCACTGGTGTGCCCCGCACCGTCTTGTCCGGTCATACCGGCACTGTGGATGCGGTGGCCTTCAGTCCCTACGGCAGCACCCTCGCCTCCGCCAGCACTGACAAGACCGTGCGGTTGTGGAATGTAGTCCTCTCCACACCCACGGGTGCGATCCAAAAGATTTGCCGCACCGTCCGCCGTGACCTCACCACTCAGGAGCGAAACACATATCTGCCAGGCCGATCAGTGACGCCCTCATGTCCAACCCAGCACCACTAGGCCGTCTTGTTTGGGTCAGCCGGTCGTTGGTCCGAGTGTGCCGATAACCGATGCGCAGTAGGCGCGAACCGAGCCGTTACTCCCGGACCGGACGCAGAAGCGCGGTGGCCGGCGGAGGGATTACATGGAGGCGATCGACGCAATCGCCTTCAAGGTCCAGACCGGACATAGTGGGCCCACCTGCCGGAGAGGTACGGCAACCGACGAGGTGTCTCCAACCGGTTGCGGATGTAGGCCGTCGACCGCACCTGGGAGCGGGTCTTCACCGCGCTGATGGCCCAGGCCGACGCTGATGAGGACCTGACCTGGGCCGTGTCGGTGGACTCCACGATGGTGCGAGCTCACCAGCACGCGGCCGGGGCCCGCAAAAAGGGGCCCCGGCCGACGAACCGGCCGACCATGCCATCGGCCGGTCCCGCGGCGGGTTGACCGTCAAGATCCACCTCGCAGCCGATGCCCGCTGCCGCCCCTCCCGTTCGTTCTCACCGCCGGACAGGCCGGCGATGCGTCGCGGCCCACAGATCCCAGGTGAACGTCGGAGTCAACACGCGGTCCAGGCACCCACCGGCACTTGCTCAGCTCTCGCGCACATCCCTCCAGTAGTCCTGGAGCATCTCGGTCGGCCACGAGGGCTGTGTGACAGGGCCGCGAGGGAGCATCTCCTTGAACACGGCCACGAAGTCGACGATCGGTGTGCCGTCGACGGCGTCGAGGTCCGTCACGTGGAGGTCGCACCCGTCCACTCCGAGCAGGCGCGGGAATGACGTCGCGATCCGGGCGGGGCGCCGGTGGTTGCGGTGTACGAACGTTCCGGTCGCCGGCCACTCCGGGTTGTTGCGAGGGCTGCGGGCATGCAGCGCGACGTCGCTGGGCGAGCCCTCGGAGAAGTACCAGGTGACCTGGAGGTGCGAGAACTCCTCGATCCCCTTCAACGTGTCGAGGGGGTAGTCCGGGCGCAGCCGGATGATGGATTCCACGCCGCCCTGGAAGTCGTCGCCGACCTTCAGGTGGCCCCCGACAACCGTGGCGACGATCGGCACCTCGATGGACTGTGCGGTCACAACTGCCCCTTCTTCCCCTCCAGATGGGATGTCCGGTACGTGTCCGCACCGCGCACCCCCATCGTCATGGCGCGGTCAGGCTACTCGCCTCAGCACGGCCTTGGCTCGTTCGTCAGCGGCAGCGAGGTCACCTTCGACCACGCGACGTTCAGCGGCAGCGAGGTCACCTTCGGCGGTGCGGAATTCAGCCGCGGCACGGTCACCTTTGACCGCGCGGCGTTCAGCGGCGGAACAGTCACCTTCGACCACGCGGTGTTCCTCGGGACCGCGTTTGTCTGGGGCTTTTGCCGTGCTTCTCGCCTCCCCTGACGGCGTACCTGACGGGTACGCACCCGCACCGGTCAGATGCCGTAGCGCTCCGGTTTGGGGGTGCGGGACATGAGCTGGCTCGCGGCGTCTAGGACGGTGATGTGGCCGTCGATGACCGCGGCGACGACTTCGGTGATCGGCATCTCGACGGCGTTGCGGCGGGCCAGATCGAGGACGGCTTTGCAGGACTTGACGCCCTCGGCGGTCTGGCGGGTAGCGGCCGTGGCTTCGGCAACGGTCATGCCCTGACCAAGGTGTTCGCCGAACGTGCGATTGCGGGACAGCGGCGAGGCGCATGTGGCGTGGAGATCGCCGACGCCGGACAGTCCGGAGAAGGTGAGCGGGTCGGCGCCGAGGCTCTCACCAAGGCGGGCAGTCTCGGCAAGGCCGCGGGTGATCAGGAGGGATTTGGCGTTGGCGCCGAGTCCCATACCGGTGGCGAGACCGACAGCGAGCGCGATGACGTTCTTCACGGCCCCGCCGAGCTCGCAGCCGGCGACGTCGGTGGCGGTGTAGGGCCGGAAGTACGAGGTGAGGCAGGCGGCTTGAAGCGTCTTGGCGGCAGTCTCGTCGGTGCAGGCGATCACGGAGGCGGCGGGCTGTCGGGCGGCGATCTCGCGGGCGAGATTGGGGCCGGAGATGACCGCGACGCGCTCTTCGGGGATGCCGGTCACCTCGGTGATGACCTGACTCATGCGCAGCCCGGTGCCGGTCTCGATGCCCTTCATGAGGCTGACCACCACAGCACTGTTGGGGATGAGGGGTGCCCAGGCGGTCAGGTTGGCGCGCAGTGTCTGGGCGGGGATGGACACGATGACGTGGCCGGCGCCGTCCAGGGCCTCGCCCGCGTCGGTGGTCGCGCGGAGCGAGTTGGGGAGGGCGACGTTCGGCAGGTAGGCCGGGTTGTGGTGGTGGGTGTTGATGGCGTCGGCGATCTCCGGCCGCCGGGCGTGCACCGTGACGGCGTTGCCGGCGTCGGCCATCACCATCGCCATGGTGGTACCCCATGATCCGGCGGACAGCACCGCGATCCGGTTCATCCTGCTCTTTCTCCTTCAATGGTGTCCGGCGAGCCTAACTGGCAGCCGAGGGAGCGGGTGGTGCGGGACGCAGCGTGACGACGACGGCGCGGCGGTCATCGAGGCGGGGCAGCATGCGGTGGGCCTCGGCCAGCATGTTGTCGGTTTGGTCGTGACCGACCTCGCGGCGCAGTTCGTCTTCGTGGCTGATCTAGAGCCGGTATACCCGGCGCCACAGCTCCGGTTCGTCCCGCCGTCTGTCGATGCACTCGATCGTGAATCCCGCCGCACGTGCCTGTGATCCGATGGCGTGGCGGACACCGACGGGCAGGACGCGGGTCATGACGGCGCGACCGCCAGGGGCGAGGACGCGGTGGAACTCTGTGAGAGCCGCGACGCGATCACTGGCGTTGAAGAGGGCGTCGACGCACACCAGGCCTTGAACGTGCCCGTCGGGTAGTCCGGTGGATTCCAGGCTGCCGACACGGAATCGGGCGTGGTCGATCGGGACGAAGTCGTGCCGGCGCTCGGTGGCGAGCCGGACGGCGGTGGCCGAGATGTCGATGCCGACGAGCTGCACGTTCAGGGCGCGGGCCAGCCACAGGCCGACGCCGCCGGTGCCGCAGCCGATGTCGGCGAGGACCTGGCCGGGACGTAGCTGCAGGCGGCCGGCCAGGGCGCCCAGGAGCGTCCAGTCGCAGGAGCTGTTGGGGGCAACTTCGGCCGGGTAGGCGTCGCCCATCGCCTGCGCGTACAGCCGGGAGACGAGGGGGCTGGCGGCGCGGGCGGCGTGGAATTCGTCGTAGTGCGCGGCCTGTTCGAGTTCGCGGTCGGTGAAGGCGGTCATCGCGCAATCGCCCTCCGCGTGCGTGAGCGGGCGCCAGGCGCGACGACCTTCACTGCGGCGAGTGGCTCGTCTGGGCCGGACAGGGTGACCGCGATCGGCTCGTGGCCGGTGACGGCCTCAATGCGTGTGGCGACGTCCTCGACCTGCTTGGCGAAGGTGCTCTCGGCTGCGGCGGCTCCGTTCGCCGGTTTCCAAGGGGTCATGGCGGCCGCGGTCTGCGGAGTCGGCAGGCTCGTGTCGAAGACTTCGTCGCGGGAGGCGAGGTCGTCGCGGGTGCCCGCGATGCACGTGAGGCGGGACTGCGCGGCCTCGGTGATGGCCCGGGTCAGCGCGATGGCCGCATCGGTGTGGCAGCCCGAGCCGGCGAACCAGGCCGGGTAGTCCTCGGACCACAGGTACGCCAGGCACACCGGGATGCCGTACCGGCCCTCCACCACGGCCAGTTCGA
The DNA here is from genome assembly GCF_041053035.1 of Streptomyces sp. R35. NCBI lineage: Bacteria > Bacillati > Actinomycetota > Actinomycetes > Kitasatosporales > Streptomycetaceae > Streptomyces > Streptomyces sp. R35. The sequence goes on along the minus strand of NZ_CP163440.1, from coordinate 11,198,378 downwards.
GCAGGACGTGCCGGTCCTGGAGGCGGTCGATGAGGGCGCGGGCGTACGGGTCGTCGACAGTGACCTGGTCGACGAGGTGGCGCAGGGCGCCGTCGGCGGTCTCGTCCGTGTGGAGCACGTCGCGCTCGATGACTTCGTACATGGCGTGCAGCAGCGCCTCCTCAGGGGTGTTGCCGCAGGCGAGTCCGGTGCTGGTGGTGCGCAGGACGTGGGGGGTCCACATCGTGCGGGGTGCCCGGGAGATGAGGGACGTGGGCACGAGCATGGGCCGGCCGGTGGTGAGGCCGGTGCCGGCCGTCCATTCCAGCGGGAGGTACGCGAGGCCGGGGTGAGCAACGCGGAGGGGCAGGGAGAGCAGTGGGTAAGGCGGGTTGAGGTCCTGGGCGGTGCCGTACTGATCGACGGGTAAGGGCTGTTCGGCGTGCCACAGCTCAATCGCCTCCATGGTGGCCGAGATCGCGGCGAGGCGGTCGGTGGCGCCTTTGCCCTGGGATGCGGCGAGGGTGTGGGCTCCGGGGCGGATCGCGGTCCACACGGGCAGGCCGAGGTGGTCGAGGCCGGTCAGGTCGGCGACGCGGGTGATGCCGTAGCGGGGCAGGCGGGGGGCGAGGACGCCCCAGGTGTCGTCCGGGGTGCGGGCGCGGACGGTTCCGTTGAGCCGGATCGTGTCAGTGGGCATCGGTGACTGCCTCCATCGCGGTGCAGGCCTAGATCTGGTCGTCGAGGACTCCGGCCATGAAGATCTTCACGGTGTCAATGGCGTGCGCGGCGCTGCGGAAGCCGCGGGCGGCGGCCGCGTCGTCCAGGGCGGCGGGCGGGCACCGCCACAGCTGCTGGAGGGTGCGCTGGGCCTCGGTGTCCTTGATGGTCTCGGGCAGGAAGCCGGGGATCGTGTGTCGGGTGTCGTCGTTGGCGGCGAGGTAGCGGGCCAGGGACGTGCGGTCGGGGGCGCTCTCGTTCGCCAGGAGCCGCTTCACGGTGTTCTCGTCCTGCACGTCGACGGGGATGCGGAAGACGACGTGGAGGGGCGGTGTGCTGGTGGCGTTGCCGGTCAGGCGGGCCATCCGCTCGGGCAGCGGCATCCCTGGCTCGCCGTCGTCGGGGTGGACAGAGAGTTGGTCGAGGTGGTCGTGCCACACCTGGGGGAAGTCGGGGTCGAAGATCTGCTGGTAGGCGATGCGCAGCGCGGTGGGCAGTTCCAGGCCGTCAACGTGCTCGGTCGCGAAGTGCGCGTGCCAGCGCCGGAAGTACGGTGTGTCCCAGTGCAGGGCGTCCGCCCGGGCCTGGAGCGCCGGCTCCAGGCCGGACAGGGCGGCGCGCAGGGCCTTGAGAGCGTCGAGACGCTTGAGGTCGCCGAAGTACGGGTCCACGGTGCGCCGTTCGCCGATCCAGACGGTGAGGGCGGTGGCGTGGTGGCTGCGGCAGATGGCCCGGACTGCGGATTCGGTGCGCTGCGGGTAGTACACCGCGCGGAACTCTTCCAGCAGCACGGTGGCCATGGCGGCGGAGACGACGCCGTCCTGCTGGGCGAGGTCGAGGACGTAGCGGAGGTTGACGAGCGGCCACGTCAGCGCCTGCCGGTCACCGTCGGGCGCTTGGCCGACGGCCACCTCGTCGTCGCCGGTGAGTTCGCCGCTCAGATATCGGCGAAAGATGCCGCCGACGCCGCGCATGCCGAAGCGGTGCAGTTCGGCGGCGCGCAGGGCGCCGATGCTCGCGGCACCCAGCACTCGTATACCTCGCGCGAGGGCGGCGAGGATCTCTTTGTGCCGCAGGGCGGCCGCCTGGTGGTAGAGGCCGTCGATGAGGACCACCGTGTCGGTGTCGGCGATCGCATGGTCGAACAGATCGCCGTGGCGCACCGGGGGCAGCCGGCGTACGGAGGGGTCGCTGAATAACAGTTCGTCGGGGTGCAGGGTGGGCCCGACGTAGACATGGATCATGAGGGGCTTCCGTTCGGGGTTGGGAGAGGGAAGTGCCCCTCGGATCTGCTCCGAGGGGCACTTCCGTGGTGCCGGGGCCCGGACCCGGCGGATGTCACACGGGTGGCGCCGCCAGGCCGGGCTGACACCTCAGATCAGCCCTCGCACGATGGCGAGGAGCGCGTCAGGGACCTTCGTCCTCGACGTCCTCGATGCGTACGGCGCTGGTCTGCTCGGTGAGCGTGGTGACCGTCTCTGCGCGCACGGGCCTGGCCTGTGCGGCGAGTTCCGACTTCGAGCGATCCATGGCTTCCTCCCCTCTTCTTCTTGTGCGGCAGTCGCGAGCGGGCGCTCGCGACTGGTGATGCCACGGACCGGTGCGGACCGGATCCGCCTGCCCGTCCTTGCGGACGGGAGGTCTGGTCGTGCCGGCCGCGCCGCCGCCTGCCGGCCAAGGAAGGGGAGCCTGACGGCGGCGCGGTCATCCGCTGACCTGGGGCGAGGATGAACAGGCCAGCGGGGTCGGGGAAGCGAGGCGGCCGCCGAGCACGCCCGCGCGTGCCCCTTGGCCGGCTGACCGGCCCCCGGTCTCGGGTGGGGAGCCAAGGCCGGAACCCGGCGCCGGGGCGCAGCTCTCGGGGGAGCGAGCATCGCCGCCGGCGCCAGGCGTCTGGACACCTCCCCCGTGACCGTCGGGCGGCCCGGGGATGGTGTGGCCGTAGCCGCGCAGCACGATGACGTGGCGCTGCTGGCTGAGTTGGTGCGTCTCGCGGTGGGCCCAGCCGGAGCCGATCGCGGCGGCCTGTGGTTGGGTGAGTCCGCGACGGAACGCCTCGACAGCGGTATCCGGCCCGGCTTCGTCGGTGGGCTTGCCATCGGTGCTCCGCGGGGCGGGGCGGACGCGGACGAGGGCGTAGAAGGTCCCGGTGGGCTTGAGCCAGCGGCCCACGTCCGTCAGCAGGCGTCCGTGTTCCAGGAACGGAAAGGCGTACCTGCAGGTGACCAAATCGAGGCTGCCCGGCTCCAGTTCGCGCGGGATCGGCTCGGCGTTGATGTCCCACTGGGCGTAGGACAGTCCGTCACCCAGGCCGGCGGCAGTGGCTTGCCGCAGCGCTTCGGCGGAGAAGTCGTAGCCCGTCACGCTCAGGCCCCAGGCGCCGAGCTGCCGCGTCCATTGGCCAATACCGCAGCCGAGGTCGACAGCCCTCATACCCGGTCGCGGCCGGACTTCGCGGTGGAAGTGCTCGGCCTCCTTGTCGCTGACAACCTGAGGGTGACCGGTGGTGAACCAGCGGTCCCAGTCCGCTGCCGACAGCCTGGGGGCACTCTGCGCTGGGGCGCTCATGTGTCGGTCTCCGTCGCCTCGTCGAGGACGCGGCGCAGCCGAGCCACGTCGAAACGCCTGCCGACGACCTCGCCGGCGGGCACGCCGAACAGGTTCACCGGCGAGGGCTCGTCGGGCAGCTCAGGCATGAGCGCGGACAGTGCAACCTGCGGATCACGGGTCCGCAGCCGCTCGGGCGGCAAGCGGTGGGGGGATGCCTCAGCCATGGCTCTCAACTTCCGTACAGGACAGCGGGGACAATGAATCCGACGACCGCGAGGACGATGAGGAGCTGGAGGGCCCACTGGCGCCAGCCCCAGCCGCGCTCGTCCATCCGCCGGATCGGGCCCTTCACCGGGACTCCGGGATGATCAGGTCGACGAACGAGAAGTGGTCGCCGAACCACAGCAGTTCACGCTCGTACAAGGCATCGTCCGGGCTGATCACATCGCGAGAAACGGCGATCACGCCGTCCGCAGCCCCCTGGCGCAGAAGGAGCCGAACGGCCAGCCATCCGTTGCGGTCCTGCGGTGCGGGAGCGCCGTCCAGGCGGGAAGCCGTGTCGTGGAACTCGTGCCTGACGTCCCAGACGCCCTCGGCGTACGTGCGCAGCCGTGCGAAGTCCGGTTCAGGGTCGCTGTTGGAGATGGCCAGCGTGTAGAGGATCACGCGGAGTGTGCGGGTGCGGCTGGGCCCTTCCACGGCAGTGCGCAACAGGTTCTTGCGTAACCGCATCAGCCGCAGCCGGGGGTCGGGCTGGACACGGTTCTGGGCCTGGTTCATCCACCGGGTCATCTCGTTGTCCTGGTCAATCCAGCCCGGGGCGCCGCCTGCTGCTGTGGCACCGAGCGGCGGGAGATGGGTCATGCGGGCACCTCCCCCGGCAGCAGGTGGGCCCGGACCGTCTTGCCGCGCCCGTTCTCGGAGAGGATCCAGCTCACGTCCGCCCCGAGCCGGCGGACGTCCCACAGGCCGCTCCCCTTCTCGCCGCGGATGGCGGCCGCGCAGTCGGGGAACTCGGGACTCGGGTCGCCGACATCGATGAGCAGCTCGTCCTTCTCGGTGACGGCCAGGCGCACGTCTATGTGCGCGCTCGTCCCGTCGACGGGAGCGGCGTGGACGACGGCATTCTTCGCGAGCCTTGCCAGGACCTCGACTGCGGCGGCGTTGTTCCCAGTCCAGTTCAGCAGGGTCAGACGCGTGTAGGCGTCCGTGCGGACCTGCCGCAGGCTCTCCGGGCGCAGCGTGTACGAGCGGGCCCAGTGGCGGTCGACGGGTGCGCAGATGGGGCTGGGGGTCGTGTCGGTCAGGCCGTTGAAGTCGCTGTGCAGGCGTGTGTTGCCGTGCCGTCCGGCGTGGGGATACGCGGCGAATGCCGGGAGCCCGAGGAGCCACACCCGTAGTGCGGTCCGGTCTCCGGGGTGCCAGGCGATCTCCTGCTCGGCGGGGGCAACGAGACCAGTGTCTTCGCCATTCGTGAGGATCTGCTCGACCGTGCGCCAGCCGGTGCGGCGGTAGCGCGGTACGTCGAGCGGCGCCAGGTCGTACACCTCCTGCACGACCGTCCAGCCCTGCCGGAAAGCGAAGTCGCTCAGCACCGTCAGCGCGCTGAGCGCGATCTTCGAGTCGCAGCTGCTGGTGTAGAGCACCACACGGGCATGGCCGGGGACCGTGCCGACGACCTTGTGGGACGGGGCGGCGGGGGTCGCGATGGGGGTGGCATGGGTCATGCCCTCAACTCCAGGATTCGGGGAGGTCACGGCTTGCCTCCCTCGTCATCCGATGTCGCCGACGGACCCCAAGCTGCCTCCAGCTCTCGGCGCAGTTCGGCGGCCTGGGTGAGTCCGTGCGAGCGCTGGATCAGCCAGAACGGGCCAGGCGGCGCCTCCTTGTGATCCGGTGGCAGCAACACGGTCATCCCTCGGCCGAATGCCATCGTCTGCGGCATCCGCCAGCCAGCAGCGGCGCCCACCGGGACGAAGAAGTACAGCGAAGGGGCGGCCGGGTACGGGTCCACCGTGATCGCGCCGGGATCGCTCATGTTCTCGATCGCCCGTAGGCCGAGGAACCGGGACACCTTGATGACGTCCCAGTCGATGCCGGCGAGCGCGAGGCGCATCTCGGCCGCGCACGCGAGCCCTGCCAAGTCCTTGATCATCCGCTACCCGTCCTTCACTGCGATGGCGTGAAGGTACGGCCGGTCTGGCGCAGCGGACGGAACTGAGAGTTCTGCGGAACTGTGGGTTCAGTCAGACGAGTTGGAGACGCTCGGCAAGCCCGGTGACCTGGCGGCGGAAGGTGGGGCGGACTCGCTTCTGCAGCCCCAGGACGATGTCCCGGGCGAGGGGACTTCGTGTGAAGTCCTCGGGAGCGAGGTCTTCGAGACCGAGCAGGTGGACGAGGACGGCGGCGTCTTCGCGGCGCAGATCGTGGCAGCGGGCCGCTTCCAGCCCGAACGTGAACTGCCGTTCCCGGCTCGGCAGTCGGCTGGTGTCGACCTGGTCCGCCACGCGCAGCCCCTCAGTGGCCTCGCCCGCGAGCATCTCGATGCTCATCGCGTGCAACGCAACGTTGGTGGGGCCGAACACCGTCCAGTGTGCGTTTCCCTCCCCCGCCATCTGGGCAAGAGGGACGGCGCGCTGTTCCAGGCGCCGACGGGCCTCCCACCAGTTGCGGCGGCGGGCGTCGGAGACGACGGCGACCAGTTCGAGGGCGCCCTCGACCGCGCGAGACTCGGCTGTGGCGGGGGCCCGGCGCAACTGCTCGACGGCCAGGAGCGCGACCGCCTTGGCCTCTTCGACGGCGCTGGGCTCGCTGTGGGAGAGCAGGACGTGGCCGAGGTTCCATGACGCGGTGGCGATCCGGACGGGGTCGTCGGCGTCCTCGGCCGCGCGCATCGCGCGGTCGGCGACCATGAGAGAGAGGTCGAGACGGCCGGTCCTACGGCAGTACGAGCGCAGTAAGCCGTACAGGTCGGCGGCCACACGCAGCACTTCGCGCCGCGCGGCGGGATCGCTGCCGTGCCGGTGTGCTCGTACGGCGTACTCGACGTCGGCGATGAGGCTGGGCAGGATCTGAGCTGCCTTCGTGAACCGATCCTTGGAGGCCTGCCAGATCTGCCAGGCCTGCTCGACCCGCTCGCGCAGCAGCGCGGGGTGTGCCGGAGCAGTGTTGCGTGCGGGCCCGTGTCCCATCAGGGCACGGGCGACCTCCGGCGCTGCGGTGTGGGGCGCCGCGGGTTCCTCGATCGGGTCCTCGGTGAGCAGGGCGGCTACGGGCACGCCCAGCTCAGCGGCGAGGCGGACCAGCACTTCGGCAGAGGGAGTCTTCTCGCCAGCCTCGATCAGGCGGAGGTAGCGCTCGGTGATGCCGCACAGCCCTGCGACGACGGCGACGGAGCGGTTGCCGTTCGCGCGCCGGTAGTGCTTGGTCCTGCGGCCGATGGGCAGGCTCGGCGAAGTCGACGTCACGTCCGCCCCCTTTCCCGGGCATCTCTCGTACCGTCAGCGTAGGACGCAGACAGCGGCAGCACGTACGGTCTGCACGCGTTCGCGTGACATCTTGGGAGCCGGTCACGGCTGGGGAGTTGGGGAGGCACATCATGGCCCGACTGGTCCTGTGGGACATCGACCACACCTTGATCGACACGCGAGGTGTGGGCCGCGAGCTCTCGGCCGCCGCCTTCGCGCGGACCACCGGTCAGCCAATGCGCGAGCAGGCGAAGATCGACGGCATCACGGAACAGGTGATCTTCCGGGAGACCGCCCGGCTTCACGGCCTGGCCACCAGCCGGCCGGACTTCGAGCGCTTCGCTCACGCCCTCACCGAGGAACACCTCAAGCACATCAATGACCTGCGAGAACGCGGACACGCTCTGCCAGGCGCGGCCGCTGCCCTGGACGCCCTCGACGCCGATGGCGTCCGGCAGACCGTGGTGACCGGCAACGTCCGCGCCGTCGCCGAGATCAAGCTCCAGGTGTTCGGCATCGACAGCCGCATCCTGTGGGACCTGGGCGCCTACGGAGAGGACAACGACGCGCGCGCCGAGCTCGTCCGCCTGTCCCTGCAGCACGCGCACGTGAGCGCCGAGACCGCCGTGCTAATCGGCGACACTCCGGCGGACGTCGAGGGTGCCCACGCCAACGGGGTACGGGTGATCGCGGTGGCCTCGGGGCGCAGCGATGAGACCACCCTTCGGGACGCCGGCGCCGAGACAGTTCTCTCCGACCTGCGCGACACCGAGCTGCTCGTCAAGCTCGTACGCAACGACGCTTGATCAACCGGTCCCGCTGGCGTACACGGGCCAGCTGAGTACGGCCTACGCACCGAACTCATCGAGCAGCTGGCCGCATAACTCTCAATGGGCTCTGGTCCACTTCCTGTGGTGCAGTTACTCCCGGTGACGTCTGAGATTGGGTCAGGGGTCTGGCGAGGGCTTGCTGATACTGCTTCTGACCCTGTGCATCCTGGCCCAGAGCCTGGTCCACCCTGCTACAGGGCGATCAGTCCGGCTGTCGTCTCCTTGAAGCCGCAGGCATCGAAGTAGAACGAACGAAGGTGCTCCTCGAAGTCAACGTGGAGCCACTCGCACTTCGCGGCACGAGCTTCGTGAGCAGCAGCTGCGACCAGCGCGCCTCCAACACCGCTCCGCTTGCGATGCTGGGCGACCACCGTGTCCAGGACGAAGGCGTGAACTCCGCCGTCCCAGACCACGTTGACGAAGCCGATCAGCGAGCCGTCTTCCCAAGCGCAGACCCAGCCGAGGCTGTGGCGTTCAAGTCGTTCTCGCCAGGCAGTCTGAGTGACCGGGTGGCCGAAGCCGCCAGCATGCAGCGCGTTGAGGGCGGTGTTGTCGAAGTCGCCCCGCCACTCGTACTCGATCGTCACTCCTCGATCGTAGAGTCCGGGCCAGGTCCAGCAATCAAATTACGGAGCGAGGAGAACTCGCTTGCGGAGGAGTTCGAAACCAGCGCGGCCGAACATCTGACGCTTGAGCATCTTGATCCGGTTGACGTGGCCTTCGACGACGCCTGAGTTCCAGGGGAGTGTGAGGCCGGCGATGACGGCGTCGAGGTCGCGTTCGAGGTGCTGGGCGAAGTGCCGGAGGCTGGGCAGTTCGGTAGTGGAGGTGGCCGCTTCGATCCAGGTCGGCAACTGGTCGCCTTGGAGGTGGGCGACCATGTGGCCGAAGGAACGCACGTGCTCGGAGAGTGCTGTCAGTTCGGGGCAGTTGGCCAGGACGGCTTTGAGCTGGAGGCGGTCGACTTCGGGCAGGGCGTCGGGGTGGGTGAGGATCCAGCGCGTGACGGCGCGGGCCGACGGCGGGCGGGGGCCGACCGGTTGGGGCTTGCCGCGAAGCGTCCTGCTGACGTAGTCGCGGACGCTGGCGTAGCCGCGGGGATAGCCCTGTTCCTTGATCTCCTCCCATAGTTTCCAGGCGTTGGTGCAGCCTTCCTGCCAGCGCTGATCGAGGTAGGGCTTGTAGGCATCGAGCCTGGTCGCACGGTTTTGCCACTGACCGGTGAACATCTCCTCCGGGCTGGTGGCGCGGGAGAAGCGCAGGATCGTGTTGAGGGTCATCCCGAGCTGCCGGGCGACGGACCGCTTACTGTGGCCGGCGGCGAGGAGAGCGTGGATGGTGGCGTGCTTGGTGCGGGTGCGCTCGGCGAACCGGTGCCCTGTCGGCCAGGGCGATGACGTGGTTGGCTCTGGTTCCTCCTGGGGTTCCTCCGGCTGTTCCGGCGCGGGACGTAAGCAGCTGCGGTGCCGGTAGACGCACTTCTCGGCGGCTTCGCCCAGGTTGTGCCAGAGATGCCACCGGTCGGCGACCTGGAGAGCCTGCGGGGCTCCGCGGGTCGCGCCCTCGGCAAAGAAGGGAGCCCGGTCACGGCAGACGATCTCGATGCCGGGCCGCTCGGCGAGCCAGGCCGCGAGCGTGTCCGCCTCCCGGTCCGGAAGAAGGTCGACCGGTCGACGTGTCTCGACGTCGACGAGCACGGTTCCGTAGACACGGCCCTTGCGCTGGGCGTACTCGTCCACGCCGACCACACGGGGTGCTGCGGTGGCGGGGTCCGGAAGCGAGGCGATCAGCCTCAGCAGGGTGTTCCGGCTGACCGAAACCCTGAAGGCGTCCGTCATCCGGGCGCCGGCTCGGCCCGCGAGCGCAAGACCGACCGACACCAGCGTCGACCGTAGCCGCTCGGTCCGTCGCCCGAACCTGCGAGTGAGGCCCGGTACTTGCTCAGCGAAGGTCTTGCGCTCGCAGGATTCTTCCTCGCAGACGAACCGCCGCACCCGCAACGACACCACCACGAACTTGCCCGCCGTCGGCAGATCACGAGGGAATCGCAGGTAGGAGCCGTGTATTCGCCCTGACCGACATCCACATCCCGGACAGGCCGCCTTCCCTGCGGTCGTACGGGCCCCGACTCGCACGACCGCGTCGGTCACCTCGACCGACTCCACCAACACGCCCTCGACCGAGGAAAACAGCAGCTCGTTCAACTCCGGCAGCACTTCGTTCACGGCGAAGGACTGTCGACCACGCCACCAACCAGCCGGGCGATTTTCGGGCGAACTCACCCTCCATCACACGGAGATCAACAGTCACCTTGCGTATGCATCCACAGGAAGTGGACCAGAGCCCCTCAACGAGAGTCGTTTGTCCATAAGTTCGGATGTCATCCGCGGGCCTGTTGATCTCCGAATGTCGGTGAGCTTTGGGTTCTGGCACAGATCTTGGGGAGTCGTCGCGGAAAGTCACCTCGGTGTTCGATTGTGAGAGGCGGCAGTGTGTGAGACCGCGTGCGCCTTGCCGTATGGCATCCGAAAGTCACGCTTCGTCAAGTCTCTCGTCGTCGCTGCCGTGGTCGGCCGTGGACGGTGATGGTGCTGGTCATGCTGACCAACGCATCATTCTGGGACTCGCTCGTGTTTGACGGAATCGACGACGTGGATGTCGAGGCGGTGACGGCCACGTTCGGCACGGTCGAGGTGGCAGCAAGAGGTCGGGCGGCTGGGGCGCCGTGTCCGGACTGCGGCCGCTTCTCGGACCGGGTGCACGACCGCTATCACCGTAGGTTGAAGGACCTTCCGCTCGCTGATGATGAGGATCCTTGGAATCGGCCAGGGTCGCTCTTCCCTTCACATCGTTGGATCTTGAAATGAGTGGGGAAGCTGAGGGGCGAAGAGCACGTGTGAGGGCCCGGCGGCCGAAGGCCGCCGGGCCCTGGTGATCAGTACGCGATCGTCACTGACTGGACGAACGCGCTCACCAGACTCGGCATCGCCTGAGGCAGCATGCAGAGCGGCGGTTGTTCAGAAGGCAGATGCTCCGTCAGGCGAACCTGGCCGCCGTCCTTTTCCGGCTGAACGGTCGGGATTTCACCCACCGCTGGGGATCGTCAGCCCGCACTACCTGAGTTCACAGCACATTGCTGCTGCCAGCGGGCGAGGTTGTTGCGGGTGGTGAGGGTGTAGGGGTGGTCGGGGCCCAGCACCCGCACCATGTGCTCCAGCAGGTCGGCGAAGGCCGCTGCCGCGCCGGCCGCATCTCCGGCCTCCCCCCGCCAGTCGGCGAGGTTGCTTCGGGTGGCGAGGGTGTGGGGGTGGTCGGGGCCCAGCACTCGGATCGTGTGCTCCAGCAGGTCGGCGAAGGCCGCTGCCGCGCCGGCCGCATCTCCGGCGTGCCCCCGCCAGTGGGCGAGGTTGCTGCGGGCGGTGAGGGTGTCGGGGTGGTCGGGGCCCAGCACCCGCACCGCGTGCTCCAGCAGGTCGGCGAAGGCCGCTGCCGCGCCGGCCGCATCTCCGGCGTGCCCCCGCCAGTGGGCGAGGTTGCTGCGGGCGGTGAGGGTGTCGGGGTGGTCGGGGCCCAGCACCCGCACCGCGTGCTCCAGCAGGTCGGCGAAGGCCGCTGCCGCGCCGGCCGCATCTCCGGCGTGCCCCCGCCAGTGGGCGAGGTTGTTGCGGGCGGTGAGGGTTTCGGGGTGGTCCGGGCCCAGCACCCGCACCATGTGCTCCAGCAGGTCGGCGAAGGCCGCTGCCGCGCCGGCCGCATCTCCGGCCTCCCCCCGCTAGGAGGCGAGGCTGCTGCGGGTGGTGAGGGTGTCGGGGTGGTCGGGGCCCAGCACCCGCACCGTGAGCTCCAGCAGGTCGGCGGTCGCCGCCGCAGCCCCGGCCACGTCTCCGGCCTCCCCCCGCCAGTGGGCGAGGTTGCTGCGGGTGGTGAGGGTGTCGGGGTGGTCGGGGCCCAACACCCGCACCCGATCGGCGAGCAAGTCGGCGAAGGCTGCTGCCGCACCGGCCGCATCTCCGGCGTGCCCCCGCCAGGAGGCGAGGTTGTTGCGGGCGGTGAGGGTTTCGGGGTGGTCCGGGCCCAGCACCCGCACCATGTGCTCCAGCAGGTCGGCGAAGGCCGCTGCCGCGCCGGCCGCATCTCCGGCCTCCCCCCGCCAGTCGGCGAGGCTGCTTCGGGTGGCGAGGGTGTCGGGGTGGTCGGGGCCCTGCACCCGCTCCCGATCGGCGAGCAGGTCGGCGGTCGCCGCCGCAGCCCCGGCCACGTCTCCGGCCTCCCCCCGCCAACGGGCGAGGTTGTAGCGGGCGGTGAGGGTGTCGGGGTGGTCGGGGCCGAGGTGGTGGCGGGTGGTGCCGGCCAACTGCTGGAAGTGGGCGATGGCGGCAGCGACCTGGCCGGATGTGCCCAGGCTGTTGCCGGCCCGGAACAGCACCGAGTGGGCGTCCGGCTGGTGGAGGGCGGTTTCGACGCAGGCGGTCAGGGCGGTGGTGCAGGCCCGCAGTGCCTGAATGAGGTCCGTGTCGCGTTCGGGGTCAGGCCAGGCAGCTGTCAGGGAGTCGGCGGCCGCGTGCGCGGCCTGCTCGTGCCGGCTGGGGGTGAGCATGTCGCGGGTGGCGCGCTGGACCATCTGGTGGACGCGCACCGCCGCGCTCGAATCGCCCGGCTCGCCCGTGCGGGCGGGGGCGTGGAGGAGACTGAGGCGGTGCAGCGCCCGCAGCGCACCGTGTGCGTCGTCGGCACTCACCTTTTGCTCCTGCGCTGCGCCGGGGCTGGTGGGGGTGCGGTGAGCTGCGAGGTAGCTCAGGGCGGGTGAGCAGGTCAGGACGTCGGCGGGGATGCCGTTGGGGTCGAGGTAGGAGGCGAGTTGGAGCATGGGGCGGGCCAGGCCGGCGGGGCGCAGCCGGTCGGCGTATTCCACGGACAGCGACCAGGCCGCGGCCATGGTCCGGCTCTGGCCGTCGGGCAGGACCTCGGGGCTCAGCCGGGCCAGGCTCTGCGCCCGGTCGGCCAGCAGGGTCCGGTAGGCGGCGCAGCTGGTGCCTGCGTCGATCATGTATGCGGCGGCCTGCGACAGGGCCAGCGGCAGGCAGCCCAGATCCTGGGCCAGTGCGGCGATATCGGCGGGAGGTTCGGTGCGCTCGTCGGTGGCCAGTGCGGTGTTGAGGTAGTCGGTGGCCTCGGCGGGGGTGAACTCTCCCACCTCGATGCGTTGGCGGCCGGGGGTGAACAGGGCGGCATCGCGGCGGCGGGTGGTGGCCAGGGTCCGGCCGTGCGGGCTGGCGGGCGGCCACAGGCCGCCCAGGTCGACCGGGTCGGCGATGCCGTCCAAGACCACCAGCCACCGGCATGGCCGCGGTTCGGGTTTCGGCTCCAGCCAGGCCAGGAACCGGGCGGCGGCTTCGTCGGGGTCCTCGACGGCGATGCCCAGCACCTCCGTTGCTGCCTGGGCGTAGAGGGCCACGACCGCGGTGCGGGTGCCGGCCGTGACCCACACCAGCACATCCAGCTCACCTGCGGACCATGTGGTGCGGACGTAGTCCGCGGCCAGCTGTGTCTTGCCGACCCCGCCCAGACCGGCCAGCACTCCCCCCGGCAGCACCGGCCGCGCGGGGCCGACCACCGTGGTTCCGCCGCCCGCCAGCATCTGCTGCAGCCGTGCCGCCTCGGCGCGGTCTTGGAAGCAGCCCGCCCGTGGCGGGAGCACGCCGACCTGATGCGGCCATGCGGCCCGCGCCGGTGGCGCACTGTGGAAGTGGTTGTGCTGGGTGTTGTGGTCACCGTCCTGTTTCGCCGTCGGCCCGGCATAGCTGTCACCGGCCACGGGTCAGGAACCGAACGTGTTGTGCTGCGTGTTGTAGTCGCCCAACTGGATTGCGGTGGGGCCATGGAAGGTGTTGCCGTAGACCGCACGCGCACCGGGCTCGGCCGCCGCGGCGGCGGCCTCCACCTCCGCCACCGCCTTCTCCAGCGCCGCAGCGAAGCCGGGGTCCTGCTCGGCCTGTTCTTCCAGGGCCAGGCGAAGGCGCGTGCGGGTCCGCTCCGTTGGCCCGTCCTGACCGGAGCCGGCCTCGGTGAGGGCCTGCTCCAGCGCGGGATCCGCGCCCAGCCGGGTCACCACGACGTCGTGCAGGCGGTCGACGCCCGCATCCAGTGCCTGGTCGACCGCGCCGTCGGCACGGCCGGCCACCCGGCGTGCCTTGCGCACGGCCCACGCGATGACGTAGCCGACCGCCAACTCCACACCCGTCACAACAACCCCCCGCCCTGGCAATCGGTCCACTACCGACCGTAGACCCCCCCCATCAGGCCAGGGGGCGAAATCACCCATCCGCACTGCTTGGAGGACGACGTCGCACTCATCCCCACTCGCGCCAGACGCAGGGGCGTGGAACCCCCGGGGCGTCGGGGCGCGAGCTGTTCCGGGTTGCCGACGAAATGAAGGCTCCGGAGTGACGGAACGCCGGGTCACTCGTCGCCCCACGCGCTCCGGAGTTCAACGGAGCGGGGAGATCCATCGAGCAGGTCTGGGGTCACTAGAAATCACCGGGTGGCCGTTTCCATCGAGCGCCATCGCTGAACAGGGCTTCGTGATTCGGCTGACGGTCCGGCGTTTTATGTGTGGGGTGGGGGACTGTCCGCGTCGGACGTTCGCCGAGCCGTTCTCCAGGTTGACAGTCCCGTACGCACGGTTCACCACCCGGCTCAACCACGTCCTGGAGCGAGTGGGGCTCGCGCTGGCCGGGCGGGCCGGTGCTCGGCTGGCTGCTCAGCTGGGCTTCGGCGCGGGACGGATGACCTTGTTACGCAGGGTCATGGCACTGCCCGATCCGCAGTTCAGCACGCCGCGTGTGCTGGGCGTGGACGACTTCGCGATCCGGCGCGGCCAAACCTACTCCACCGTCTTGACCAGCGTCGAAGACCATCGCGTGGTCGATGTCCTCCCGACACGTGCAGCCGGGCCGCTGGCCGCGTGGCTGGTCCGTCACCCAGGAGTGGAGATCATCTGCCGGGACCGGGCAGGCGCCTACGCCGAGGGGGCCCGGCGCGGCGCCCCCGACGCTCTGCAGGTCGCTGACCGGTTTCACTTGTGGCAGGGCCTCGGCCGGGCCGTGGAGACCTGTGTCGCCGCCCACCGAGACTGTCTGCGCAGCCCGTCGACCAGCGGCACACTGCCGGAGGCGACCTGCCCGGAGTCCGGCCGGCCGCTGAGCGGCTCGGGACCTCTCGGCCGGCGGGCCGAACGTAAGAAGGCCGCGCACACCCTGGTCCACGAGATGCTCGCCCAAGGCCACTCACGCCGGGCGATCGCCCGGCACCTGGGCTGGGGCCTGAACACCGTACTCCGGTACGCGAGCGCCACGCGCTGGCAGGACACCATCCGCGACAACCGTCCCCGACCCAGCAGGCTGGACCCCTACAAGCCCTATCTGGAGCGCCGATTCGCCGAGGGATGCACCAGCGTCACCCGCCTACACAGCGAACTCGTTGCCAACAACGCGCCCGTCACCTACCAGATGGTCCGCGCCCACGTCGCCACCCTCCGCGGGGCTCCGACCGGCGCGCCGCCCCGGCCTCCGACGGTGCGCCAGATGACCGGCTGGCTCACCCGGCACCCCACCGCGCTGAGCGAGGACGACCGTGCTGGCCTGAAGGATGTCCTGGCACGCTGCCCCGAACTGGACACGGCTGCCGGGCATGTCCGTGACTTCGGCGAGATACTCAGCGACCGTCTGGGAGCCAGGCTCCCTGCCTGGATCGACGCGGTCGACGCCAGCCAACTACCCGGCCTCATCGGCTTCGCACTCCACCTGCTCCGAGACCTCGACGCAGTGACAGCAGGACTCACCCTCGACTGGAGCTCCGGCAGCATCGAGGGGGCGGTAAATCGCATCAAGAAGATCAAGAGGCAGCTCTACGGACGAGCCGGATTCGAACTACTCCGCAAGATGATCCTGCTCCAATAGCAACCCGAGACGCCACCCAAGATCTACGCCGGGACCGAGATGCAGGAACACCTGCTGCGGCGGGCGTGCGGATCGAGGCCCAGGTAGGTGCCCAGCCGTGGCAGGATGGTCTCATGTTGATCCGAAAGGGCGATGCCGCGTAGGCGTCCCAAGGCCGTCCGCGCAGAGCGGTGCCGGCCACGATGGCAGTGTCCGGTCCTGAAGGTCCACGGTGTCTCCGCGCGGACTCGTGCAGCGATCCGCAGGGTCGAAGACCAAGAGATGTGGCCCAACGCGGTCGCTAACGCGCTCTCTCGTATCGAGTGGGCTTTCGAGCAACCTGGCCGATACCTGGATGCCTCCGCGTTCTGCTCGCCCGGGATAAACGATGCCCGTGATGACCTGGAGTGGGCGATGCGGCACCTTCCTCTGGGAGCCAAGCGGGACTTGGGCCGACTGATCACGCGCATCGATGAGGAATTCGAGCGCCGCACTTTGCCTGAACCCAACTACATCGAGTTGGCGACGTTCGGCTGGTGGTGGACCAGAATGCGTGAACGCTGACGTGCCTGGAGCTCGTGTACCTTCCCTCCAATCGAACACACCGTCACTCTCCGCGACAGCTCCCCAAGATCTGTGCCAGAACCGAGCTTTGATGTCACTCGGGTGCGTGTACAGAGCGTCGATAGAGTGTTGCCGTGCCGTATCCGCCGATGCCGCCCCAACTCGAAACCGCTCGACTGACGTTGCGGCCGTGGACCGAGTCCGACGTCGATGCCCATCGCACGCTCGTCGCCGAACGGGGTGATGGCATGCCATCAATCGAGCACAACCGGCGGATGATCGATGATCAGCGCGCTGCATCGGCACTGACAGGGACTGCTCTGCTGGCCGTCATCCGCCGCGATGTGGGCGACTTCATCGGGTATTGCGGACTCACCGTCGGTCGGGCTTCCGTCGACGAGCCCGAGATCGCGTACGAGTTGTTCCAGCGAGTGCACGGACAGGGCTATGCAACTGAGGTGGCCTCCGCCGTGCTCGACGCCGCGATCACGACCGGGCGGAAGCGGCTCTGGTCGACAGTGCGTCCCTGGAACGCGCCATCGTTTCGCGTCCTCGAAAAGCTCAGGTTCGAGCGCGACCACGTCTCGGCAGATGACCGTGGCGCACTGGTGTGGCTCACTCGCTCCCTGCCGTAAGAGGCACGTTTCCGTCGCCTGAATGCGCCGGACACGTAACCCTGGCGGGCCAGATCACCTGAGGCGAGAAGCGCCGGGGCGGGGTCAGACTCTCCTTGGAGGCGATGGCGACGCTGTTCTTCTCCTCAACGTTCAGTCAGGACCTGGAACAGCAGCTCAGCACCCCTGCGATCAAGCTCCATATAGCCGAGTTCTTGTCTCAAGAGTTCCGTTTCGCGAGGTATAGCAGGGCATGGGGGCGTCCGGACCACGTGGAGTCAGGCGGGCCGACGTAGACCTCGGTGATGATCTCTGACCGTTGTTCAGGTCCGCCGCCGAGGAAGGCCTCGAGCTCGAAGGCAATGTCGTCGAGGTCTTCGTCCACTTCGGCGTTGCGGCCGGCGACGGCGAAGTGAAGGACGACGGCGTCTGGTCGAGGTTCCACGGCGATGCCGAGAACGTCGTGGCCGATCAGTCCGAGAGCTGCCTGGCCTGCCTGGAGTAGCAGGTAGTTCCTCCGCAGCAACACGTGCACCTCGGCCGCCGTGAGATGCGGGTTGTAGTACTGCTCGGCAGGGTGATCCATTCCGGAAGGGTATCGATTCACCCAGTGACCACGGGCTTTGTGTCGGGTCACGCGGTGGCTTCGAGTGCTGCTGAGACGTCGTCGCTGAGTTCTTCGGCACGGGCAAGTGCGCTGCGCAGTGGGGCGAGCACGGGATACGGGTCGGCGAGAGTGGCTTCGTCCAGCGGGTCGTACCGCACCGGGCAGGTGGGCGTCACAGACACGGTGGTCTCCTTCTCACGCGGTAGAGGGACCGGAACGGGTTGCGGAGCACGATGTGCATCAGTGGTCGTACGTCATGGCGGACCCCCCTTTCGGCCTCGGGCGGGACAGTCGCCGTGTGCTGCGGCATCACGAGAATGGGCTCAACTGTTCGAGTTCGCCGACCAGTTGAGGAGGTCCCGTGGGGGTCCTGCCTTCGTGAAGGAGTCACGAGTCCTTTGCGCTGAGTGATTGGATGGAGACGTGGAAGAGACCACCGGTCACCCGCCGCCGCTCGGCGGAATCTGCGTTCGGGGATCGACGAAGCACGGGTGCGTAAATGGCAGCGCGGCGTCCGACCCAGCGTGGAATCCCAGATCTACATCGCCGAAGGACTCGGCTGGCCTGCGGACATCGCCCGCGCCGACGACTTGCCGAACTGGCTGCCGCTCACCGCCAACGGGGTGGTCCCCTAGGCCCCCACAGCTCCGTGCCCGCCCTGAGAGAGGTCCAGCGAACAGCGATGGAACGCCGCACCTTCCTGACGATCTCCGGCGCCGCCCTGTCCGCCCTGGCCGCGGACTGGGCAGGCGGCCCTGCAGCCGCGCTCGCCCAGGCCAACGACGGCAAACCGATCGGCGAAGACCTCGTCGCCTTCCTGGAGAGCTCCACTCGGCACCTCGCCGGCCTGTCCACCGAGCAGCGTCAGCACATCCCCGCGCTACTGGACGGCCACCTCGCCACGGTGACTGAACTGCTCGAAAACGGCCGCTACACGCCTGCCCTCGGGCTGCGCCTGCACACCCTGGCGGCCTCCCTCTCCCAGACTGTGGCCTGGCACGCCTTCGACCTCCGCCGCCACACCCACGCGAGCCAGAGCTGGGTCGCAGGCCTGCACAACGCCCACGCTGCAGGGGATCACGATATGGGCGCCGGACTTTTAGGCGACCTCGCCTACCAGGCTGCCCGGCGCCGCGATCACACCACCGCAGCCAACATCCTCAACTACGCCCTGACCCGCGTTCAGAATCCCGCCGCCCGCTGCCTCCTCCAGCTGCGCCTCGCCCGCACCCTCGCCGCACGAGGCGACCGGAGTGAACGCAGCGCCGTACTACGAGCCCTCACCGCGGCCGAGCACCACCTCAACGACGCTGGTGCCGACCGGCCCGCCTGGTGCGCCTGGTGCGCCTGGGTATCCGAGGCCGACCTCGCCGTCGACTCCGGACAAGCCCTCCTGGACCTCGGCGATACCAGCCGCGCCCATCAACTCATCAGCGAAGGCGAACGCCTACTGCCACCCGTCCGGGACAAGACGAAAGGCGTCTTCCTCGCCTACCGCGCCGCGAGCTACCTCGATCTGAAGGAACCCGAACCCGCCGCAGCCGCCGCCACCCAGTCCCTGCTCCTGGCCCGCCGCATCGGAGCACCCCGCTGCGCCCGCCTCGTCGACGACCTGCTCCCCCGCTTCAAGTCCTACCAGGACATTGTGAGCCCCTGCTCCATGAGCCAGTCCGGCGCGGGTGGACGTGCGTCGATGCCGCGCTGCCGCTCGGCTTCCCGCTGCTCGGCTGCCACGATCTGCTTCCGGACCCGGTCGAGGGTATGGGCGAGCCAGGTCTCCAGGATGCGGAGTCTGGGCAGGTCGGGCGGGAGGTCTTGCATGCTTCCAGTTTGCGCCATAATTCGAACACACACTCTAATCGCTGTATGGTCAGACATCGCGTCGCGCATCTCACCGACACCCAGGAGCGGATCCTCCGCTGTATCCGCGAGGCCATCACCGACCGAGGCGAGGCGCCGACCGTGCAGGAGATCGGGGAGCGGGTCGGCATGCGCAGCCGCGCCTCCGTGCACTACCAGCTGGGGGAGCTGGAGACGAAGGGTGCGATCGTGCGGGAGCGGGGCCGGCGCCGCGGGATTCGGCTCGCGTGATGGGAGGCCAGCGCTACCACCTGACCCTCGATGGCCGTTCCGCAATGCACGGCTGGTGGGGACGCGAGGCGACCGCGCGGCACCAGTTCGCCAGCTGGATCGGCGAGCGCGGCAGGCCCGGCGCCCGCATCGTCCTCGTGGACGAGCAGGAGCACCGGGTCCTCGCGTCCTGGTCCGACGAGGCGGACCACCTGCCAGACTGACCGTGCCCCTTGCTTCCACCCCCGTCGGCGAGGGGCACCTCGTTGTCAGTGGCGGCTCGTACAGTGGTTCCATCATCCGACCGTGTACAAGTGGCCAAGTCGGGTTCGCAGTTGCTGCCGCCCTTGCCGAGCGTGGAACCCCGGCGAGGGCGCTGCTCTAGGGAGGGTGTCACGCCGAACTTCAAGACCCTCGCCGAGCTGGCCTCCTGGCATGAGCAGCAAGCCGACCCGCTCGCACGCCCTCAGCGGCGCGTGGCCGTGCTCCTTGAGCACCAGGAGTCTGCGGTTCTTCTGCGTCGCATGATCGGTAACCGCGCCTTGGTCGACCCGAACCGGCTCACCCTCGCTGGCCCGCTGCCCCTGGAAGCGCCTGGCCTGTGGTGCGAGCGCCACGGCTACCGCTGCATTTCCAGCCGGGGAGCTGTCGGTGTCATCGCACAGCGCGGCAGCGAGCTGCCAGTCGCCGCGACCCTTGGGGACACTCTGGTGTGGGACGGGAAGCAGATCACTGTGAAGGATGCCGGGCGGCCTGCATGAGCGCCATCTCCATCGTGCACCGGTACAGGCCCGCCTGCTCGGCGTGCGCGGTCAAGGCCGCGGGCATGAAAGAGCCCCTGGGCACCACCCCAGAGGGGCATGCTGGCTGCACCCTCGAAGGCTTACGTCAGCACCATCACCGTAGCTGCGAGCCGGGCCTACGACTCCTCAGCCTTGGGGAGTTCGGCGGGGATCCCTAAGAGGAGGACGCCGCCCGCCTCTCCCACTTCTTCCGGCACCCCGACGACGGTGCACCGCCACCATTCTTCGGCCGCTCGTTCGGCCGGAAGTACTGCTGGCGGAGGGCTGTTGTGAGTACGGTCTGAGGCATTGTCAGTGATGCTTCGGAGGGGGCTCAATGACGGGAATTGAGATCGCGGTCGGGTACGTGTTCGCGTGGGCGGTCCGCAAGGCACAGCGGGTGGCCGGGCGGGCGGACGCGGAGGTCGACAGGGGACTGGACGCAGGGATGGACCGGCTGCACGACCTGGTCGTGCGCAGGCTCGGCTCCGACCCTGCGCTGCAACGCGCGGAGGAGGAAGCGGCCGCCGGGCAGGCGGAGCCCAGCCTGCGCACGCGGCAACGCCTGGAGCTGGCTCTGGAGGAGGCCGTCGAGAGCGACACGGAGTTCGCTTGCGCCCTGCTCAAGGCGGTGGAGGAGCTGCAGGCCCGGCCCGGCGCAGCAGACGGGGTGTCGGCCGGAGACGGCGGACAGGCCGTTCGCGGAGACGTCGACATCCGAGCCGATGGAGGCTCGGCAGCCGCGCTGCGCATGGGGGACGTGATCGTCGGAAACCCTCCGCGTCCGGGGGCGCCTCAGGGCTGAGCGCACCCGGCGCTGTACAGGCCCCGCACATTACCGCGCACACGGCCGTCTACGCCGGCCATCAGAGTCTGGCCGTCGGCCACGCCGACCAGGTCAACTTCCATGGCCCGCCGCGACGCCCGGTGTCCTGGCCGCACCAGGTCGGGGTCCTTCCCCGGCAGGCCGACTGCTTCCAGCACCGCAGAGCGGTCGAGGAACTCCAAGAGGCGGTGGCCGACGGGGGCACGGCGGTGCTGAGCCAGGTGCTGGCCGGGCCCGGCGGGGTCGGCAAGACCCAGCTCGCCGCCCACCACGCCCGCCACAACTGGGCGAAACGTACGGTGGATCTGATGGTGTGGGTAACTGCCACCACTCGCGAAGCGATCACCGCGGCGTACGCCCAGGCCGCCGTGGAGATCCTCGACGCCGATCCGGCTGCTCCGGAACAAGCCGCGCAGGCATTCCTGGCTTTTCTCGAACCCAAGCAGCCCGCCAACAGCGGCAGCGACAGCCCTCGATGGCTCATCGTCCTGGACGACGTGGCCGACCCCGCCGACCTGCGCGGCCTGTGGCCTCCCGCCAGCCCCCGAGGCCGCACCCTGGTCACCACCCGCCGCCGTGACGCCGCCCTGACCGGCCCCGGGCGACGCCTGATCAAGCTCGGCCTGTTCACCTCAAAGGAAGCCACCGCCTACCTCACCGCGACTCTGACAGCCCACGGCCGCTACGAGCCTGCCGGGGAGCTCGCGGCCCTGGCCGACGACCTCGGACACCTACCGCTGGCCTTGGCCCAGGCGGCCGCCTACGTCATCGACGCCGGATTGGACTGCGGCACCTACCGCACGCTGCTGGCCGACCGATCCCGCGCCCTCGCTGATGTGCTGCCCGACTCCAGCGGGCTGCCCGACGACCAGGCCACCACCGCGGCCGCCGCGTGGTCCCTGTCGATCGAACGTGCCGACACGATGCGCCCTGTCGGCCTGGCCCGCCTGATGCTGCAGCTCACCTCGATGCTCGACCCCAACGGCATCCCCCACGCCGCCCTGACCAGCCCACCCGTCCTCACCTACCTCACCGGACACCGCCCCCAGCCACCGGATACCGGTAAGGCGCAGGGGCGACTGCGGCGATGGCCATGGAGCAGGCAACCGAAACGGATACTCCTTGCGTCCGAGGAAGCCGAGGGTGCGCTGCAGGCCCTGTACCGCCTCAGCCTGATCGACTACGCCCCCAGCACCCCCCACCGGGCCGTGCGCGTCCACCAGCTCATCCAGCGTGGCGTCCGCGATCCTCTCCCGGCCGACCAACACGACCAGCTAGCCCGTACTGCCGCCGACGCCCTGATCGCGGCCTGGCCTGACATCGAACGTGACACCGACCTCGCCCAGGCCCTGCGCGCCAATACCTCCGCGCTCGCCAGCCACGCCGCGGACGCCTTGCATCGGCCCAAGGCACACCTGGTGCTGTACAAGATCGGTAACAGTTTTGGCAACGCTGGCCAGGTCATCGCCGCCCGCGACTACTATCAGCATTTCGTCGAAACAACCCGCTACCACCTTGGCGCCGACCACCTCGACACCCTGGTCGCCCGGTCCAATCTCGCCAGGTGGCGTGGGGACGCGGGAGACGCGGCCGGCGCCGCGACCGCATTCGCCGACGTGCTGGACGACTTGGTGCGGGTGCTGGGCTCGGACCACCCCGACACCTTGGCCGCCCGGCATGGCCTCGCTCTCTGGCGGGGGGAGGCGGGGGACGCGTTCGGTGCTGTCAGCGCATACACCGACCTGCTGGACGACATGGTGCGGGTGCTGGGACCCGATGACACGGGCGCCCTTACCGCACGCAGCAACCTCGCCTACTGGCGGGGCCATTTGGGAGACGTGGCCGGCGCCGCAGCCGCGTGCGCGGACCTGCTGGAGCATCAGCTGAGGGTGCTGGGACCCGACCACCC
Source organism: Streptomyces sp. R35 (assembly GCF_041053035.1). Taxonomy (NCBI): domain Bacteria; kingdom Bacillati; phylum Actinomycetota; class Actinomycetes; order Kitasatosporales; family Streptomycetaceae; genus Streptomyces; species Streptomyces sp. R35. The sequence continues at coordinate 11,175,523 of NZ_CP163440.1, read as the reverse complement.
CTCCACCCTCAGCACCCGCCACAACCTCGCGGGGTGGCGGGGGGAGGCGGGGGACGCGGCCGGCGCCGCGACCGCATTCGCCAACCTGCTGGAGGACATGGTGCGGGTGCTGGGCTCGGACCACCCCATCACTCTCTCCACCCGGGGTGGTGTCGCCAGGTGGCGGGGGGAAATGGGAGACGTGGCCGGCGCCGCAGCCGCGTACGCCGACCTGCTGGAGCATCAGCTGAGGGTGCTGGGACCCGACCACCCCTCCACCCTCAGCACCCGCCACAACCTCGCGGGGTGGCGGGGGGAGGCGGGGGACGCGACCGGCGCCGCGACCGCATTCGCCAACCTGCTGGAGGACATGGTGCGGGCGCTCGGCCCGGACCACCCCGACGCCCTCTCCACCCGGCGCAACCTCGCCCACTTCCGGGGGGAAGCGGGGGACGTGGCCGGCGCCGCAGCCGCGTACGCCGACCTGCTCGACGACTGCATGCGGGCGCTCGGCCCGGACCACCCCATCACTCTCTCCACCCGGCACAACCTCGCCCACTGGCGGTTTGTAGCAGCGAACGGTAACGATCGTTTGTGATACACGAAGGCGCCTTCGGCTGGCTCGGCCGCCACCACCGCGTCGAAGGTGACGTGTGGTGGGTCCAGGGCGACATGGACCGCGCGGCCGCTGCGTATGAAGCGGCCCGCAGCGAGGTAGAGGAGCACGGCGTCGCCGACGAACGCGCCCACCGCCAAGCCGAGCACGCCTTCGTCCTCGCCTTCACCGACCCCGCTCTCGCCGACGACGAACTCGACCTTGCCCAGCAGCTGCTGGCTGAGCTCGACGTGCAAGCTACCGCCTTCACCACCCGGATCTCCACCCTCGTACGCGACGCTGACGCGAACGTCGACGACTGGGCCCGCGCGCTGCGCACCGACATCCACACCACCGGACTGGAGTACGCCGAACTCACCCAGGATCTCGCCCTCGCCTTCCACCACACTGTCTGCGGCGCACGCTGCTCCTCGTAGCACGGGATCGACGAAATCCGCACGAAGCTCCTCGGACTGCTGTCGGTGGTGAACGGGGCGGGCATCGGACTGCTGCTCAGCAACAAGACACCAGCTGCGGAGCGGTTCTGGACGCCGGTGCTCCTTGGCGAACAACAGCAGGCGCTCCCTTGGCGCAGGTCCTGGTAGCCCTCCTGGGAGGGGTAGCGGCCACCCTCAAGGAGCTCGAAGTGTCTCCAGGCTGCGCAGATGTCGGGCCCGAGGTCTTCGATGATCCTCAGGGACCAGTCGAGCGGCGCGTCCATCGTGGCTGTGGCAATCCGTGGCATGGCGTTGAACCGGCCCTGGGGCAGTCGCTCGACCAGGACGTCGATGGGGGTGCCGTTCCACGGGACGGCGGTGGCCAGCCGGCACTCGGCGGGCAGATGCTCGCTGTAGGCCCACAGGGCGCGGACCGCGTTGAGCAGCTGGTACTTGGCGCCGTCGCTCGCAGACAGGGCGCGTACGTGCTCGAGGTACGCATCGAGCAGCCCGTCGTCGACTTCGCTCAGCTGCTCAGCGTCGTGGTGCTCCAGCCCGATGGCAAAGGCCCGCAGGCGTATGAACCAGATCTTGATGTTGCCGCAGATGGCCTGGTCATGGGTCTTCTGGCCGCTCATGACGACGGGGTGGGGGTGGTCCAAGGTGGCGAGGACGAAGCACTTGAACTGGTCGGCCACCGTGGGCGGGTAGGTCTTCCAGTGCAGGTTGATCGCGTCGACGTGGCGGTCCGGGCGGGCGGGTGTCAGGGGCCAGATGCCGTCGTCGAAGGCGGCTATCTCCAACGAGGGAGTGCCGCGGTGTACAGGGTGGCCGCGCAGGACAAAGGTGTCGCCGGCGGGCCAGGTCATCTCGTCCGAGGTCTGGGCGCGCATTGCTGCTTCGCGGGCCGGCATCGAGGATCCATCCTTGCGTCCGCGAGTTCGTCGGCCAGCTGCCGGTTTCGGTCCGTCATGCGCGCTCGCACCTCGACGCCGAACGCGCCGAGCAGACCCTCGACCAGATCCGCGAACACCTCCCACAGCTCCGGCCGCACGAACAGATGCCCCAACCCGCCAGCGAGCGAAGCGAGTTCCTCGGCCCACCCCTCCACGTGCTCAGGCGCCACACCGACCAGCATGACCACTCAAGAACAGCAACGATCACCAGACACAAGATCTGATGCTGTAGTACTGGTCGCGATTCCTATGTCGCGCTTCTGATTTGGGGTTGGCATTCATAGGCGGTAATTGAGTCGACGTGAGTGTTTTCATTGCAGGGCGGTAGGTGCCGGTCGAATGCAGTTGAGATCGCGCTGATATACGTCTCCCAGTACGTCAACAACCTGTAGGCGAACATCGATCCTGGATAGACGCCCTACGGCGTTGGCCCCTAAGGCGAGAATTTCCATTCCTTGCCTTGTGTCTGTAGTCATGGGTATGGAGGCGCCTGAACCGATATGTGCGAGGAAGTAGTCGTCCATCCAAACGAGGCCGGCTCTATTTAGCGCACCGACGGCTTCTTGCCAGGAACACCAGCCGGTGGGAACCTCAGTGCCACTGGATTGGGTTTGATTGACCTGTAGTCGATAGCGCACAGAGCGCACCACAGAACGGCCGCCGCCGCCATTGACAATGCGGACGGTGCGCTTCGGTTCCGCGAGTGCATCGCTTCTCCACGGACCTGCCGTCCAGCTGAGGACTGGGTGCATGGTCATTGACAGTTGGGCGCGAGTCACAATGACACCGACAAGCAATGTGACGATCGCTGCGCATGTCGAGGGTTCGAGCAGTGCGAAGCGCCACGGCCACTCGGTGCGTAAATCTTTATCGAGATTGACCTTCACAGTCTCCCAAATCAGGTCAATGAACACGAGCCCGAGGAGTAGCCGCGGCAAAAGGAAAGTACTGCGGCTCGTTGAAATCCTTCGTTGATCCCATAGTGAACCGTCCACGCATCCCCCAGGTTTCGCAGTCCCCTGGTCTCAATCATCAAGCGCCCCGTGTGGTACAGGCAAGGAGCTGTCAGTCACAGCAGTCCTTCATCTGTGGGCAGAAGCCGCAACAACTGTCACGGAGCGGATACTGACGATGTAGTTGGGGGTCAGGGCATCGCCGCAGTCGTGGCTTGCGTGGGTTGGCCCGATATGTGCCGGTGGTGGCCCAGATGCGGGGCAGGCACGACTTTCCAAGATCATGTGGGTGATGAGCCCAGTGAGCTCTTTCAGCGTTGCCGCTCCAGGGTGAGGACGGCCGCGGCGATTGACGTCATTCGATTCGGGCTGCATCGCGCTCTGCGGAAGATCCGCCAGGACTTCAGACGGGCGACTCCGCCCTCGACCGGGGCCCGCGCCTTCGACAGCGCTCGGTTGACGGTCTGTTGGGTGAGCGTCAGCTCGCCTCCCGCGGGCCGTCTGGCCGGTGTGGTCACCCACGCGCCGGCACCGATGTAGGCGCGATCGGCCAGGATCGGCGCCCCCTGGCGCTCGCAGATCCTGATGATCCGATGGGCACGGGCCGCGGTCAGATCATGGCAACGCCCCGGCAGGGCCGGTGACAACCACAGCACCTCGCCGCGAGGGTCCGTGACCACCTGCACGTTCACCCCATGGCGACGGTGCTTGGCCGAGTAGTCGGCGCGACCGTCGCCGAGGCGGTCGCACTCAGCCAGGGTGCCGTCGAGCAGGACGAACTCGGGGTCTGCCTCGCGCAGAGCACGCAACAGACCGGGCGCGCGGGCGGCCAGGAGATCGATGACCGCGGTGGTGTAGGCGTGCGCGGTGCCGACCGAGATGCCGAACCCCGCGGCGATCTGCGCGAGCGGCTCGTGCTTGCGCAGGTACACCAGAGCGACCAGGGCACGCTGGTGCGGCGGGAGCTTGCAGCGGCGGTCACCCTCGCGGGTGACGATGAGCATGGTGACCCACTCGATGAGCGCGTGGGGCAGGTCGAGTGCGGCAGGATGTGGCACCAACAAGGCTCCTGCGCCGATGGGTTGAGACTTCGAACACCTCCCTCAACGGCACGGGAGCCTTGTACGTTGTGGCCACGGCGCCTGTCACTCGATCGGTGGCCACGCTGAAAGAGCTCAGTGTCTTCTCCCAGCCCCTCATCCCACTCCCCCCAGCGTGTGTCTCTGCCCGTATGCATTCGCCGACCGTAGACGCCAAAGCCGGACCGCACGGGACGAAGCGACAGCCGCGCCATCCCGACGCCCACCTTCGGCGCCACCACCGACCCCGTCGCCCGGGAGAGAGCCGCCCGTGACCTGCAGAACGCCCTCACCGAGGCGATCGCAGCACCCCTCACCCAGGCCAAAGCCGTCCGACAGCAGGCCGTGCTTGAACTGCGCCAGACCCTCACCCTGGACAAGGTCGCGAAGCGACTCGACTTGTCCGTCCCGCGCGTCGACCAACTGGTCAAGGGCAAGTAGCGTCGACTCCGTCGCATGAACCGTGCGCCCTTCGGCCCGACCCCGTGAATACGCTTCGAGACGTATGGCTGCCGCACGACCGGTACGGGACGGTTGACGCTCCACGACGCAACCACGGGAGCCAATTCCGCTGCGGGGGAAGCAGATGCCCATAGGTGAAGCATTGACGCTGCTCGGATTGCTGTTGACATTCCTCTCCGTCGGTTTTACTGGACGTCAACTTCAGCGGTCAAGGCAGACCACTCAAGCGGAATTTCTCTTCAACATCACTACATGGTTCCTGGACGACCAATCGGTACGTGAGCTCTACTACAAGCTCGACTATGCCACCTGGACGTTCGACGAAAATGCATTTACAGGCAGTATTGATGAGCCCCACCTGGACAAGCTTTTGTATATTTTGAACCTAGTCGACCAGCTAGCCGAGTCGGGGCAAATAAATAAATCCGGGCTTCGGATATTGGAGTTTGAAGCGTCGCGAGTCCTCCATAATCCAGAAGTGCAAAAATACTTCGAATGGCTAGACAAGGAATATCGCCGGGTCGGCCGACCGGGCCCTGCATACTCTGGCGCACGTCGCTGGTCAGAGCGCCTTCGGACTTCAGGAATCGCCGACGGTACTGCAACGACGTTTACTAGTGAACGGCCGAGTGTAGGGTCCTGAACGGGACTTACGTGGCTCATTCGGCCCCCGCAATTTGGGACCGCTGTGCTGCTGATATGCAGTCCCGCCTGAGACTGTGAAGCACAATCCGAGATCCGACAGCAACGGACTTGTAGCGTCTCATGCACCGCTTCATATGTGGACGTTCTGGCCTGGACATCCCTTTGGGTGTCTCCCGCCGAGACACCCAAGACCTGTCTCATCCTCGTGCCATATCCTTCGCCTCAAGGCCACGCAGGTCTCCGCGCCCCTTTGGCACGCCTGTGTCGTTAGGGGTGCCTGTTGGCATCGTGATCACTGGCGACGGAAGAGTGCCTGGGCCATTCTGGAGACCATTCCCGGTGACAGCCCCTCCCGGATGCCCAACGGATACCCCACGGGGGATGCCCCCTGCAGCTCAGCTGCCTGCAAGCGACTTGCCCGCACCGAGCCGAGCAGACAGAACGCCAGAGCCCCTGAAGCGGCCACTGCCGGCGGACCACCGAGCATCTCTGCGCCAGCTCCAATCACGGCAGACGGAGCCAAATCCTTCAAGCTCAGCACTGCCCGGACAGGCTCCAGCTTTGCCCGGCGCACTGCCTTCTCCAGCTCCCGCAGCCTCGGCTCGACGTATCCCTCGGCAAGAACCTCAAACTTGGCTGAACGTACCCGCTCATCCTCGGTCGCCGCCGCATCTGCGAGATACTCGGACAGCGAATTGACGAACTCCCGGAACGCCCGGAGCTCGCCCAACAACTCCCCTCGAACCTTGAGCAAGCGTTTCAGTGGCAACCGTTCAATGCCAGCTGGAACCACCGTGTGCAGCACGGTCAGAGCAAAAGCCTCAGCGACGCTGCCCGCATCAGGCACATTGCGCCCATTGTCGCCCTCCTCAAGAAGAACCCTCGCCAGCGTCTGAACCGTCCAGCCATTCAGCACGGCATGCTCTTCTGGACGATCAGTGATCGTCTGCATGCCGTTACGTCGGGCGAGCTCATCGGCGAGAGCGCACTGGTACACCAAAGCCACTTGAGGGTGAAGTCCGAGCCACGGGTAATCACTGACATCATTGGTCGCAACCGCGAGGCCTGCAGTAAGAAGTTGATCTGTTAACCCGGCCCCGACGCGAGAGAAGTGCAACCACCCGAGGTGGCTGAGTTCGTCAGGTACGGACATGTGGAGCGGGTACCCGTCCTCGCCCGTCTCAAGGTCCACTACGACTCGCCCCTGGGCCAGGATCTCGTCTGGCAACCTGTACCGGGCCGTGAGCTCTGCGTAGCGCTCTCTGAGTAGTTGGGCGAAGTAGGTCTTGATATCCATGTCGTGCGGAGGCTCGAGATCCAGAAGCAAGCCCTGATCAACGAGCTCCTCAATACCCCGGGTGTCGCGGGGACAAAAGCCCTGGGGCACGATGCGGCCGATCTTTGACCAGTACAGCAGCGCAAGTCGCAGCCAGGACTCGTTCCGAATCTCTGGATGCGGGTAGTACAACCAGATCTCAGCCATTTCGCCCTCCTCAAGACTTATAGTCGCATCGGAGGCGGTGATGTCGTCGCGGAGGCGCGCAATCTCGGCGAGGGCGCGCTCCAGGCGGCGGTAGCCCCGCTTGGCGAGCAGACAGTCAGCCGGTGAAGGCGTCACCGAAACTGGGCGCCGAGGTGGCGCGGCTGGCGTAACGACCTCGACGACACACGGGCGTTGATCGCTGTGTCGGCCGCGTTCCAGCCGCAGCAAGAGCGACCAGGACCCCGCCACCTGGCAGCCGCTGGCCTCCGCCTACCGCTGCCAGTACGCCAGCGACTGGATCGCCGACAAGACCCAGTTGGGCCTCGCGGTCGACCCCGTCGAACATGCAGTCCGGGCAAGTGACCTCGTACACGCGCCACGGACGCGGCATCGCCCTTTGCTTGGCCTTCCGCTCATCCACGATCGGCTGCAACCGCTCATCGTGGGGGCACTCGCGCACCGCGCTGACGTCAGCCCCCTCGGCGAGAACGCAGTCCTTGCCCTGGCCCGCGTGGCAGCGCGGACAGCTTCTCTGGATCCAGTACCGGCGAGCCACCTGCTTGTACAGCGGCCTCGACGGCACGTACACGCCGTCAGCCGGATGGCGTCCCGCGTGATGGTGTACCTGATCGACGTTGAGTAGTGCGCCGGTGTGCTCCGGCTGGTGGCGTCCACTCCCTGCGCATAAGGCGGCCGCGGTGCAACTTTCCCTGGTGAACGCCGAGTTCATCTACGAGAGGAGGTGCCCGGTGGGTATGTCCCAGTCTGAACTGCTCCGTCTTCTGGAGTCACTGCGTTCGGTCGAGGGACTCGAACTCGTTCGCAGCATTGCCGAGCGGATGGTGCAGGAGCTGATCGAAGCGGAGGCCGCGGCAAAGATCGGAGCCGAGTGGAACGAGCACACCGAGAATCGCACCAACTACCGCAACGGGCACCGGGAGAAGACGCTGACCACGCAGGCCGGCGACCTTGAGCTGGGCATCCCCAAGCTGCGGGCCGGCAGCTTCTTCCCCAGCCTGCTGCAGCGGCGGCGCCGTATCGACCAGGCCCTTTACGCGGTCATCATGGAGGCATACGTGCACGGGGTGTCCACCCGCAGCGTGGATGACCTGGTCGTGGCCCTGGGGGCGGACACCGGGATCTCCAAGAGCGAGGTCTCGCGGATCTGTGCCGCCCTGGACGAGCAGTTGACCGCCTTTCGCACCCGCTCGCTGGACCACACCCGCTTCCCCTGCCTCTACCTCGACGCCACCTACTGCAAAGCGAGGATCAACCACCAGATCGCCTCCCGGGCCGTGGTGATCGCCACCGGTATCACCGAGGACGGCGGCCGGGAGGTCCTCGGTGTGATGGTCGGCGACAGCGAGACCGAGGCGTTCTGGACCGAGTTCCTGCGTCACCTGCGTGAACGTGGCCTGAGCGGGGTCCGCCTGGTCCTCGCCGACCACCACAGCGGCTTGGTCGCCGCGATCCGCAAGGTGATGATCGGCGCCGCCTACCAAAGATGTCGGGTCCACTTTCTACGGAATGTCTTCGGCGTGATCCCTAAGGACGCCGGTGAGATGGTCGCCGCGACGATCCGCACGATCTTCGCCCAGACCGGCGAGAGAGCGGTCCGGACCCAGGTCGACACCGTCGCCGACATGCTCGGCGCCCAGTTCCCCAAGGTCAGGGAGATGCTGCTGGAGGCGAAAGACGACCTGACCGCTTTCGCCGTCTTCCCGGAGCGGCACTGGAAGAAGATCCAGTCGACGAACCCGCTGGAGCGGATCAACCGGGAGATCAAACGCCGGACCGACGTCGTCCAGGTCTTCCCCAACGACGACGCGCTGCTGCGGCTGGTCACCGCCGTGCTCTTCGAGATGCACGACGAATGGATCGCCTTCCCTCGCCGCTACCTCCCCTAAGGCAGCATGGACGAGATCTACCGCGAACTCCCCGAAAGCACCCCCGCGCTACCCAACACCCCGAACACGCCCACCAGTTGATCCACTACACCATCACAAGGGACACGATCTGGTAGGCACGGCCAGCGAGTACGGGGACACCCTGTCGTTCGCAGATCCGGATGATCCGATGGGTGCGGGCCCCGGTCAGGTCGTCACACCGGCCCGGTGCTGCGGGCGGACAGCCACAGCAGACGACCGGCCGGATCCGTCACGACCTGCACGTTCACCCCGTGCCGACGGTATTTGGCGAAGTAGTCGGCCTGGCCGTCGCCGAGGCGATCGCACTCGGCGCGGGAGCCGTCCAGCAGGATGTAGTGGCGACCGCTCTCGCGCAGGACCCTGAGCAGGCTCGGTGCCCGGTCGGCGAGCAGGCGTCCAACACCGGACTCTGATTCGGCACCGTGCCATTGCCTCACTGGTCGGCGTATCCCCGCGGCCGGGCCTGAACAGCAGAAAGAAGAATCGAACTGGGCGAAGGTTGCACCTTGTTGGGGGCGATGGATCACCATGAAGGAGTGATCGCGACGAACCGCGGTGAGCGCACCGCAGCAATCAGCCTGTCCAAGGTGCGGGAGCGGGCCCCGGACCTGGTCAGCCTGTACAAGTCGGCGGGCGCAAGTGTGCGCAGCCACGGGATGGAGGGGATACGGGCCGCGGTGTACCTGGTGCTGGACCGTTCCGGGTCGATGAGGCCCTACTACAAGGACGGCACCATGCAGCATCTCGCTGAGCAGGTTCTCTCGCTGTCCGCCCACCTCGACGACGACGGCAGCGTGCCGGTGGTGTTCTTCTCCACCGACGTCGACGGATCCACCGACCTCAGGCTCGGTGGCCACCGCGGCCGCATCAACAAGCTCCACGAGAACCTCGGCCATATGGGGCGCACGAACTACCACTGGGCCATGGACGAGGTCATCGACCACTACATGGCATCCGGCAGCCGCTCCCCCGCCCTCGTCATCTTCCAGACAGACGGTGGCCCCACCAGCAAACTCGCCGCCGAGCGCTACCTGTGCAAGGCCGCCCGGCTCCCCCTGTTCTGGCAATTCATCGGCTTCGGCGATCCTGACGACAACGAGTTCACGTTCCTGCGCAAACTCGATACCCTCGCCGTCCCGGCCCGCCGCATCGTCGACAACGCCGGCTTCTTCCACGCCGGCCGCAACCCACGGACCGTCGACGACCAACTGCTCTTCGACCAACTGCTGCAGGAATTCCCCGACTGGCTGACCGCCGCCCGCAACGCCCATGTCATGCAGTGACGTACTGGCGCTCGAACGCTGCACCAGCGCAAGCAGAACTGGCATGGCCGCCGGCGAGCGCGCTCAAGGCCCTCTCCGCGGCCCGTGGCGGGGTCTTCGCCAAGTCCCCGCGGGTGTCGGCGGCAATCGCCAAGCCTGTCGGCACGGCCTCGTCGAGCTCGCGCGCTAATCGCGAGGGCCGATCTGCTTGGTCAGACGCCCAGCGATGCCGTCCACTTTCCTCGGGACAGATGGCACACTCCGTCCGGAGTGATCTCCAGGCGGCTGCCGTACAGCGGCAGTTGGCCCTCTGCATTGAGGCGGTTGCGGATCCGCTCCAGTTCGTTCCACAAGCGCCGGGGGCCGCCCTGGTGAACTTCCGGGGGGGCCAGCCATTCAGCCGTCGCACGGGCCCATGAGCCGTCCGTGTGCACCAGGCAGGCGGTCCGGCGACGCCCGTTTTCCTCATAGTGCAGCTCCACCCCCGGCGTGGTGACCTCCAGCATGGAACGCAGTTCCCACGCTGCGCTCACGTCGAGGACGGGGTATCGGCCCGCCGTCACCTCGTCGCCCTCGGCCTGCCGGGCGTGCGCGAGCAGGGCGTCAGGGCCAGGGGTGTAGTCGGTGCTGTGCCGGGTCTTCATGAAGCCCGCCCAGTCCCGTTCCACCTGCCCCACCGCCCCGCCGTTCTCCGCTTTCCACGCGGTGAGGATCAGCGACGTATTCGCGAGGGTCGTCACCAGGCGTCCGCCGGGGCGCAGAGCCCGCAGCACGGGCACCAGCCCACGGCCCGGCTCCAGGGCCACCGTCGCGATGATCCGGTCGTAGGTGCCGGGAATCGCACGGGTGGCGTCCATGGCGAAGAACTGCGGATACAGGCCCATGCGAGCCAGCCGGCCGGCCGCCGCATCGGTCAGGTACGGGTCGACGTCCACGCTTGTCACGTGCCGGCTCCCCAGGCGCTGCGCCGCATAGGCGGCCAAGCCGCCAGCTCCCGTGCCCAGGTCGAGCAGGTCCAGGCCCTGCGTGAGACGAGCGTGCCGCAGGAAGCGGACCACGAGGCTGGGCAGCGTCGCCGACGAGGTCGGCAGACCGGTCGGCTTCTCGTCACCTAGGGCGTGGTCGGCGTGCAGAGCGCCGATGCTCGTCACCAAGGACGTGTCGCAGTAGGCCGCCGCCAACCACGCCTCGAGGTCGCAGGGGCCGTCGCGCAGCACCCACTCCCCCGCCACCTGCTGCCACCAGCGCGGCACAAGTTCGTGGCGGGGGACGGCGGCCACGGGCTCACGCCACCGCGAGACGCGGTCAGTGACCTCGTCGGCGAGTCTCGCCGCGTGCTCTTCCCAGTCCACGCCGCTCCTCCTAGTACGCGGGGTTGCACGCCTCGGTGTTCGCCGGATCGCAGTCACCCGAGTCGTCCGGCGTGCAGGCGGCCTGCGAGCGGGGCGGAATGCCGGCGATCGTGTCCGCCCACTGCGGACTTCCCAGGATGTCAGCCAACCGCCGCTCACGGACGTTGCCCGTGGGCAGGAACCGCGACAGCACGCACCCGGACAGGTCACCGTTGGGCAGCACGGCCGCCCGTCCCCGCCCGCAGTTCCCGCACAGCTCATCCACGCTCGGAGCCTGGCCCGGCCACCCGGCCCGTCCGATGGCCCGCGCACGGTCGGTCTTGATCTGGGACACGCCCATGGAGACCAATTCCTCACGGGCTTCGGCAACGTGCTGACCGAGAAGGACCTCGACGATGCCGGCGCGTACGGTGATGCCGCGCCGGACGGCCTCACGGATGTTGCACCGGGTTCGTGTGTAGCTGCCCGTCCGGCCCGTGATCTTGTCGTGTTCGGCTGGGTCGTTGCTGTAATAGCTGGTCGCCAGCGTGACGCCGTTCCGTTCGAACACCTCCCACCACGTATCCCGCACGTGGAAGAGATTGCTGTAGACCTGCACGCGCAGTCCCAAGGACAGGGCGAGATATGTGTACTGGATCCAGTGCGGGTTGAGAGTCGGCTCACCGCCGATGAGCTGGACTTGGCCAATCCCCAGCGCCGCAGCGTCGACGATGACCGTCTGCCAGTCGGCAGGGGTCATGGTGCCGTGCGTCGCCCGCGGACTGGACTCGGACAGGCAGTGTGAACAGGTGAGTTGGCACTTTCCGGTGATCTCCAGCTCCAGCACGTTGATCCCCGCGAAGGGTTTCGGAACCGGGGCGTCGATGAGCGTGGTCATGGGCAGTACTCCTCGTTTTGCCGGGATGTGTGGGATGCCAGTGACGGGCCTTGCGAACGGCCCCGGTCGCCCTCCGCCCTCGAGGCGACCGGGGCAGCGGTGGTGCCCGCCTTCGCCGGGACAGGGGAAGACCACCGGCGAAGGCGGCGATCAGGGCGAGGACGCAGCAAAAGCGACCGCCACGCCGACAATGAAGCCGCAGGAAACCGAGATCACGACGAGGAACAGGGGCCCCGCGAAGCGCCCTACCCAGCCCGCCGCCCGCCCCGCTGTGCAACGCCCGTTCACAGTCCCTGCCCCGCCCTCGCGTTGGCCGCCTCGACGCCGGCGCTGAGCCGTTGCGCCGCAGTGGCCGGACGGATCTGGTCGGGGTCTGCCTGCCACTCACGGCCACCGCCCACCGGGCGCAGCATGGCGTAGGGTCCGGCCATGTCCCGGTACTCACCCACCTTGCGGGTCGCCGGGTCGTACATCAGCGTCCCGCGCTGAAGGACCGTCGAGTCCGTCTCCGTCTGCCGTGCCATCACCACTCCGTACGCCTCGGTGTCCGGCTGTACCCAGTCGGGCAATCACGTTGTGTATGACCAGCGTTGAGCGGCGAAGCGTAGGCTCGCCAGTAGGTGCCAGGTGACAAGTGATTTGTCGCAAGGGGGAGTTAATCCATGGCCAGTACTTACGGTGATTGGCTCAGGCAGCAGCGCGAGGCAGCCGGGCTCACCCAGCAGGACTTGGCTGTCGCCGCGGTGATGACGCGCTCGCATATTTCACACATCGAGGCGGGGCGCCGCGTCCCCTCCAAGGAGGACGCAAATCGGCTTGATCGAGCCCTGAACACCGGAAACGTGCTCAGCAGCTTCCGGCCGGATGAGAACAGCAGACCAGTCGGAAGTCACTTCGAGGTCGCTCGGGAGTTCGAGCAACAAGCCACGATGATCCGTGAGTTCGCGTTGTCGTACATGCCCGGAATCCTTCAGACCGAAAGGTATGCGCACGCGGTTCTGCGCGGGGCGGCGTTCCCTCCCTTGAGCGGCGAAGAACGTGACAAGGCCGTTGTCACACGGCTTGAGCGGTCAGAGATCCTCGCCAATCCGGCAAGCCCCGTGGTCTGGGCATTGCTGGACGAGGCGGTATTACGTCGCCCTATCGGCGGGTCCGACGTCATGGCGGAACAGATCCTGCGCGTCGTTCGCCTGGTCGAGACCGAGCGCATACGTGTCCACGTGATGCCGTTCAGCCTGGGCGCTCACCCACTGCTGCAGAGCCTCGTGACGCTGATGTGGTTCGAGGACCAGCCGCCGGTGGCCTACGTTGAAGGCCTGCACACAGGCAAGGTGCACGATGCCCCCGCCATGGTCGAACGGTTCCAGGGCGCCTACGATCTCGCGCTAGGCGATGCACTGCCGCTGAAAGAGTCACTTGCCCTGATGAGGGCGACAGCGAAGGATTACGGACACCATGACTGAGCACCTCATTTCGGACGCTTCGAGGCTGAGCGGCTGGCGCAAGTCGTCCTACAGCGGAGGCGATGAAGGCAGTTGCGTTGAGGTACTGGACGCATACCCGGTCGGCGTTCCCGTCCGTGACTCCAAGGTCAAGACCGGTCCGGCCCTGGTCTTCGGGCACCCCGCATGGGCGGCGTTCGTCGAGGCCCTCTGACCGGTCCACAAGCAGCAGGGAAGCCTCTTCGAGGGACTTGCCTGCTGTACGCGATGCGTGACGCCGGCAGCGGTCACAGGTGATCTTTCAGGCGCGGGTGGCGTCTTCGGGCCAGAGCATCCTGACGGGCACTCCCTTCTACCGCGCGTACGTGACGACGTCGGCTGTGCCGCCGTAGCCGCGGGCGGGCTGGCCGTCCCGGACCGCGAGGAGTTCGCCGACCTGGTCCACGAGGAGCGAGCCGGCCGAAATTTCGTACAGGAAGCAGCCCTCCGGGAGGGAAGTTGCGGCTCACTCCTTCATGCCCTCGGGGACCATCTGCGCGTCGTTCGGCAGCTTCAGGACGATCGGGGTGCGGGGAGCCATCGGCTTCTCTCCGCGGACGACGACCGTGTCCCGGAAGATCTGCTCGAGCAGAGCCGCGACCTGCGGCTGCACCGCGCCCTGCCCGGAGATCACTGCGCGCAGGAACCAGCGGGGGCCGTCCACACCGACGAACCGCACGACCTGGAAACCACCCGTCCCATCCGGCAGCTGCACCGGCACCTGCGCACGCAGCTCCCAGCCCAGCGGGCCCTCAACCTCGTCAATGACACCGCCCTGCCCGGTGATGCCGGAGGCGATCTCCTCACGCACCTCGCCCCAGATGCCCTCGCGCTCGGGAGCGGCGAAGGCCTGCAGCTGGATGGCGCTGTCCTTGAGGACCACGGTCGCCGCGACGATCGCGTCGCCCGCGACCTCGACCCGCAGCTCCATACCGTCCACCCCGGGCACGAAAAGACCACCCAGATCCACCCGGCCCTCGGCCGGATCGCGGACCTCGGAGATGTCCCACGGGCCGTGCCGCTGGGCCCCGGTGGCTTTGCCGGACCGGCGGGTTTGCCCTCCGTCCGGTGAGGTGAGTGGTTCGCCGGCCACGGCAGGAGTGGTGTCGTCCGAACTCGCCGCCGGCGCGGTGATGTTTGTGGGTGTGACAGCGTTGAGGTCCGCGTACGCCACCACCACCCTGTACTCCAGTTCGGCCCACATCTGCGGTCGTTGTTTGACCCGGGCGGCGTGCAGCCGCTCGTAGACGTAGTCGTACAGGTCGTGCACGCTCACTAGGCCGTCCCGGTTGCCGTCCGCCTCGCCCGAGCGCAGCCCGTCGATGATGGCGCCCGTGAAACGGGACGGTTCGGGTTCCAGCTCGCTGAGGTGGTTGCCCTCCCAGGCGTATTCGGTACGGTTGGTCGCCGTCAGCACCGCGCGGCCGTGCCCGGCCAGTTCATCATTGACATGCACCGCCGTGTCGCCCTTACTGCCGGGCAGGAACGCACCGCTGTAGCAGCAGTCCAGCAGCAGCACGATCGACCTGGCACGGCTGCGGCGCATCTGCGTGTGCAAGAACGCAGCCGCGACGCCCGTAGAGGCAAGCAGCTTCCGGTCGGTGTCCCGGGCCGCGAAAAACAGCTCACCGCTGTCGTTCTTGATGCCATGACACGACAGGTGCAGCAGCAAAAGGTCTTCTCTGCTGCGGTCAAGGAAGAACCCCTCGATCTCACGGTTCACCTCGTGATGGCGCCCGTCGACAACGGTGCGCACCTCGAAGTCACCGATCCGAGGATCTCGGAGAACCCCGGCCAGACCCTCGGCATCCCGCACCGGAGAACGCAGCTGCTGCAGACCGGGATGATCGTAACGGCCCGTGGCAATGAGCAGAGCAAAACGGCCCCCAGACACAACAGTGACCTCAAACTCCCCCAGCCGAACCGGGATCCGGTACCGGTCCAGGCGGGGCCTGGGACGCGGCTCCCGCTGCGGGCTCCGGCGCCGACGCATGCCGGGCAATGAAGGCATCAATCAACCGACGCTGGTCTGCCGAAGAGACCGCCTCCACCTCCAGGCTGTCCTCGCCGACCGTGATATTCACCGTCCGTACCGGCCGGTGCTCGATCCACGACTCCAGCAGCCGCACCACACTGCGCATCGCGAACGGCGCCACCGTCACCACCAACGCGCCCAAGGCAAACACCTCACCCGGCTTGGCCCCCTCAGGGGCCACCCCCGAACGCTCCAACACGACACCGTCAACCTCAAGTTCCAGCACTCGCTCCCGCAACTCAAGCGTGTACGACTCCAGTTCCTCCCGGTCACTGTCCGCACCACCCCTGAGCACCAGACTCAGCCACTGCACCGTACCGTCATCCGTCAAGATCCCCACCCCCACACAACTGACGCACGATCAGCGTAACCAAAACCGGCCCCCGCAACGCCCGGCGCGGCACCGGACCTCAACGCATTCCGCGGAGAGCGACGCTACGGGCCCACCCGTGCAGGGGGCCTTCCCCGTGATCGTGGACACCGGTTGTCATGCGGCGGTGGCCAGCGTAGTTGATCGCTGTTCGTAGGTGATCGGGCTGATCTGGCCGAGGCGGGAGTGCCGTCGGTGGGTGTTGTAGCGGGTCGCCCAGCGGAAGACCGCGAGACGGGCCTCACTGGCCCCGTTCCACCGCTTGCGGCCCTGGAGCGTCTCGCGCTTCATGGTCGCGTTCAGACTCTCCGCGGCGGCATTGTCCGCACTTGTGCCGACCGCGCCGCGCGACCTGGTCACGCCCAGCTCCGAGCAGACCTGGGCGAACTCCTTCGACACATATTGCGCCCCGTTGTCGCTGTGAAATATCGCCCCGTGCAGACCGTCCCGGCCGCGGGCCCTCGCTGCGGCCCTGAGCGCGTCGGTGACCAGCGAGGTCCGCATGTGGTCGGCGATCGACCAGCCCGTCAGGCGTTTCGAGCACAGGTCCAACACCGTTGCCAGATAAAGGAATTGGCCGTTTCCGATTGGGAGATAGGTGATGTCTCCCACGTACTTGGTGTTCGGCTCCTGGGCAGCAAGGCCCCGCTGGAGCAGGTCCGGCACCGGTGTCGCTGACGGCTCGGGAATGGTGGTGCGGACCTTCTTGCGCAGGTGCAGCCCGACGATGTGGAACTTGCGCATGACGCGCTCGACCCGCTTGTGATTGACCGGCCTCCCGGCCTCCTTCAGCTCGGCGGTGATGCGCGGAACCCCATAGGTGCCGTCCGATTCCTGATGGATCCGGTTGATGTGCTCGGCGAGCTCGGCATCCGCCCTCGCCCGGCCGGCCCGCGCGGATGCGCCAGCCAGCCACCGGCAGAAGCCGGAACGCGAGACCGCGAGTATCCGGCACAGCCGCTTGACGCCGAAGGCGCCACGGTGATCCTCGACGAACTGGAAGCGGCTGCTCACCAACTGGTCTCCGCCGCAAAATACTTCGCGGCCCTCCGCAGGATCTCCCGCTCGAGCTCGAGTTCCTTCACCCGCGCCCGCAGCTGCCGGTTCTCCTTCTCCATCGCGGTGGCCTCCACCGCCCCGGGCCGGGCACCCTGCTCGGCATCCCGCACCCACGTGCGGAGCGTCTCGTGGTTGACGCCCAGGTCCTTGGCCACCGACGCGTACGCCCCACCCGGGCGCGAGTGATACAGCGCGACGGCATCGGCCCGGAACTCAGGCGAGTACTTCGACGTCCCCAACGGGAACTCCTGTCCTATGGATCATCACGATCCAATGATCAGGGTGTCCACGCTCAAGGGGAAACGCCCCAGGTCTACTGCTGTCCGTCTAGACCCGGATTGCGCACGTGCCTCGTTCGGTTGGAACGGGGGAATGTGCGGTGCCGGATGGGTGGTCTGTTCGTTGATGTGATGTGTCGATGATTTCGCGTGCCAAGCGGCCACGGGTGCACCGTCCACGGATGAACGTGGAGATTGCACCGGTGGTGGAGAGGCGTCTAGGCGCTCTGCCTGCCTCTGCCGAGTTTCTGCGCCGGCTGGACGTGGTCGGGATCATCGACGAGCTGTGCCCGGTCCGTGAGGTTGCGCATCTGACCCACGGGCAGGTCATCGAGGTGCTGGTCGCCAACCGGCTGTCCGCGCCCGCACCGCTGGTGCGGGTCGGTGACTGGGCCCGTGACTGGGCCGTCGAGGAGGTCTTCGGGATCGAGGCGGACCTGCTCAACGACGACCGCATCGGCCGAGCGTTGGACGCCATCGCGCCCGAGCTGGAGCACATCGTCGGCACCGTCGGCGCGAGCGCGATCGCCGAGTTCGGCATCGATGTCTCGCGCCTGCACTGGGACATGACCAGCATCTCCCTGCATGGCGCCTACGAGAGGCCGGAAGAGGGGTTCCCGCAGGTCAAGTACGGTCACCCCAAGGACCGCCGGGCGGATTTGAAGCAGATCCAGGCCGGGATCGCGGCGCATCTCGCGGACCTGGCCACCGCCCGAAAGGTCATCGCCGAACTCGCGCCGACCGGCGACGGAGGCGAGCTCGATCCGCCCGCGCAGGCCACTGCCTACCAGGCCATCGTGAACGCCTTCAACCAGCACCCCGACCAGGCGTTCCGGGTCCGTGAACTGCACGAACTCCTCGGCATGCCCACCGACGACCCGGTCATGAACGTCACCCGCAGCCGCCTCGGACGCCTCACCCGCCAAGGCTTCCTCACCCAACCCGGACGAGGCCGCTACCAGAAACGGACTTAACGACCTCTCACAGGTCCACGACAACGCCTCCAGCGGGCTTGGAGCAGCAGATGAGGATGTTGCCCTCGGCCGGAGGCTCGACGGGGTCGGGTGAGTAGTCGACGGCACCGGACATCAGGGCGAGTTCACAGGTGTGGCAGACCCCGGTGCGGCAGGACCATTGGACGGGGACGTCGCAGGCTTCGGCGAGTTCGAGCAGGGACTCCTGGGCGTCGTTCCAGGGAACGGTGAGTCCGCTGCGGGCGAAGGAGACCTCCGGTCCGGTGCCGGGCGGGCCCGCGGGCTGGTGGGGCGCGGGCCCGGTTGCCGAGCCCTTGATCCCGGGGGTGATGGCGGGGCCCGCGCCGAAGATCTCAGTGTGGACGCGGGAGGCGTCGAGACCGCAGTCCACGAGCGCGGAGGTGAGGCTGTCCATGAATGCGGTGGGGCCGCACAGGTACGCGTCGGCATCGGTGGGTAGGCCGAGCCGGCGGACGGGCTCGGCCGAGAGGCGGCCTGCTTCCGCGTAGTCCACGCCAAGGTGGTCGTCGTCGGCAGGCCTGCTGTAGTAGACGGTCGACCGGGCTTTGGGGAGGCTGGCGATCAGGTCGCGACTCTCCTGGGCGAAGGGGTGCTCGCTGCCGTCACGGGCTCCGTGCAGCCACCACACCTGGCGGGTGGAGCGGTCATGCGCGAGGGCGTGCAGCATGGCCAGGACGGGGGTGACGCCGACCCCGGCCGACAGCAGCACCACCGGGTTGTCACCGTCGGCCAGGCAGAAGGTGCCGCGGGGCGCGGCGGCCTCCAGGTGGTCGCCGACTCGGATGTGGGCGCGCAGCTCGTTGCTGGCGGCGCCGTGCGGTTCGACCTTCACGCTGATCCGGTACGCGCCGGTGCCCGGCTCGCCGGACAGGGAGTAGCTGCGGATCAGGGGTGGCACGTCTCCCTCGGGCTGGACTTTGACGGTGATGAACTGCCCCGGCAGCGCGGCCGGGAGCGCGGAGCCGTCCATGGCGGCCAGGTGCAGGGAGAACACGGTGCGGCTCTCGGGCTGGATATGCGTGACCGTCAGCGGGCGGAAGCCCGGCCAGGCAGGCGGCGGTGCAGTGGCCGCCGCATTCAGCCCTGCGCTGCCCGACCCGCCGCCGTCGCCGTCGGACTGGTCCAGAAGGATCTTCATGGAGCCTTGCCAGCCGGGGCTGAGCGCGGGGATCCGAAGCGCGCGTTCGACCTGTTCGCGGGTGTGGCTGGGCAGGTAGAGCACCCGGTCGATCTCCTCGACGGTCATCGCCTCGGGCCCGGTGGAGACCTTGACGATCTCCTGCCCGGCCTCGACCTCGCCCTCCTCGACGACGCGGAGGTAGAAGCCGGGGCGGTGGTGAGCCACCAGCAGTGCCGCCATCTGCGGTTCACCCATGCGCAGCCCCACCCGGTAGCAGGTCACCCGGGGCTGGGTCACCTCGAACAGCGCGTCCCCGATGCGGTAGCGGTCCCCGATGCAGACCTCGTCGTCGGGCAGCCCCTCCACGGTGAAGTTCTCGCCGAAGTTCCCGGGGGCCAGGTCCTCGCGCCCCAGCTCGTTCGCCCAGAAGCGGTAGGAGTCGAGCTGGTAGACCAGCACCGCCCGCTGCTCACCGCCGTGCCCGCCCAGATCTCCCTGGCCGTCCCCGTCGATGTTCAGCCGCCGCACCATCCGAGGTCCGGCAACGGTCTGCTTGTAGACGCCGGTGTGCACGGTCTTTCCGTGCCAGGGGACGTCTTTCGGCATTCCGATATTCACTGCTGTCAACGTGGCCACCACGCCACCTCTCTTGTGGCGCCTCCCACGCCGATCCGACTGGGAAGCCCGTGGTATCAGCTTCTGGCCCCTGGCCGCCGTGTCGATCGGGGCAGCCCGTTGTCGGCATCGGCCTGTGTCCCCGGGCACCAAGCACTGCCTCACGCCGAAAGAACCTGCGACGGCCAGCCTGCCATCGGCCGCCTGAACCGGGCCGTGATCCGCACATACTATCCGCCATGTGCACATCACATTCAACCGGATATCGGCGGGAGGCGTGCGGGTCTCGACACGATTCAGGTCAGGACGCGTCCGAGGAATCCGTGGATGTATCCGCTGATGGCGTCCAGGTGCGTCTCCAGGGCGAAGTGCCCAGCAGGCAGCAGGTGGATTTCCGCCTCCGGCAGGTCACGGGAGAACGCCCGCGCGCCGTCCGGCCCGAAGATCTCGTCCCCCTGGCCCCATACCGCGAGCAGGGGCACCTGGCTGGTGCGGAAGTACTCCTGCAGCTTCGGGTACCCCTCGATATTCTTCGGGTAGTCGCGGAACAGCGTCAGCTGGATCTCATCGTTGCCCGGCCGTTCCAGCAGGAGCTGGTCGAGGGTCCAGGTGTCGGGGCTGACCAGGCTGGTGTCGGGGGCGCCGTTCTCGTACTGCCAACGGGTCGTACTCGGGCTGAATTTGGCCCGTGCGCCCGGCTCCGTGTCGCGGCCTGGATTGGTGGCGTACGCGAACAGGTCGTCCCAGAAGGGCTTGGCGAATCCTTCCATGTAGGCGTTGCCGCTCTGCGAGATGATCGCGCTGACGTCGAAGGAAGGGTCGAGCGCAAGGCGCCAGCCGATCGGTGCTCCGTAGTCGTGCACATACATGGCGAAGCGGTTCATGCCTAGGTGGTTGAGCAGTCCGGCGGTGATTCCTGCGAGGTTGTCGAAGGTGTAGTCGAATGCGTCCACCTTGGGCATGGCGGAGTGGCCGTATCCGATGTGGTCGGTGGCGATCACGTGATAATCGTCGGCCAGCGCGGGGACGAGATGGCGGAACATGTGCGAGCTGCTCGGGAATCCGTGCAGCAGCAGCACGACCGGAGCGTCGCTGGGGCCGGCCTCGCGGTAGAAGACTTCTTGGCCCTTGATGGTTGCTGTCTTGTGTCGCGTGGGAAGCACATCGACCTCCGGGCGCCCGTGGGCGCGGAACTGCGTCAACTCCGCCCGTGTAAAACCCGGCTGGACACGACCAAGGTCAGGACGGTCGCCGTGGAGGCTCGGGAACCATTTTCCCTCGGCGGCGTGGTGCCTCGCGGCAGATGGCGCCGGTTGCCACCTTCCTCACGCTAGACCTGACCCGCAGGGAGGGCAACGCAGCAGAACCAATAAATGGGATCACGGAATTCACGCGCAGCTCGCTGAATCACGGGTACCAACACATTACGGAACACAATCACAGCAGAGAGTCACAGCAATGTCGCGAGTCGTTGTCTCTGCGGGATCTCCCGGCGGTAGGCCCGACATCCCTGACGTCAGCCAGGAATACCGCAATGACGTATAGCCGTTCCCGTCCGGCTTCCTACCGCGAGGTCGAGTTGGCCGCCCAGCACTGTGCTGGATTCCGTGAAAGCGCGGACCGCACCCAATCATTAGTGACGCACTTCTCCGCGGCGCCGCGGGATTCCTTGCCGATCTGCGATTCCTGGTCATCTGGGCGGCCCCTGCTGAGCGCCCAGACCCTCACCGCGGCCGGCGCGCTGTGCGGGCTGCCGCGTACAGCATCGGTGGCTCGACGGCTACCGCCGACTTCCCCCCTGTATCGGAGCTTGGTGTCAATGTCCGTCGAAACAGCGGCAATCGTGCCGCTACTGGGCGTCAGACCAGGATTCCACCGCGCCCCTGAACGGGACCCCGGCCGCCGTCCGGCACCGCACACGACACCCGCGGCGGGCCTGTGCTCACGGTGTCATCCGGGGCCTGGCTGGCGCCCGGGGTCTCGTACGTTCAGCCGCGGGCGAAGGCCAGCAAGTCGGCGTCGAAGACGTCCTTGAACGGAGCGACCATCGACAGGCCGTGCGGGGCCCCGGGGTACACCTTGAACGTGTTGTCCTTGACGATCTTCGAGGACTTCTCACCGGCCGCGACGATGGGCACGATCTGGTCGTCGTCACCGTGCGCGATGAGCGTAGGGAAGTCGAAGCGTTGCAGGTCCTCGGTCAGATCGGTCTCCGAGAATGCCTTGATGCAGTCGTAGGAACCCTTGATCCCCACTTGAAGCGACCACAGCCAGAACGCGTCACGGGTGCTCTGGGACACCTGGTGACCCTCGCGGTTCGCGCCGTAGAAGGGGGCACTCAGGTCCTGGTAGAACTGCGAACGGTCGGTCGCCACGCCCTTGCGGATCTCGTCGAACACCTCCCGCGGCAGCCCCTCGGGGTTGGCGTCTGTCTTGAGCATCAGCGGCGGGATCGCGCTGAGCAGGACCGCTTTGGCGACCCGGTTGCTGCCGTGGCGGCCGACATAGCGCGTAACCTCGCCACCCCCGGTGGAGTGCCCGACAAGAATGACATCACGCAGGTCGAGGGCTTCGATCAGCTGCGCCAGGTCATCGGCATAGGTGTCCAGGTCGTTGCCGTTCCAGGTCTGCCCGGAGCGCCCGTGGCCGCGGCGGTCGTGGGCGATGGCGCGGAATCCGTTGTCGGCCATCAATTGGGTCTGGGGGTCCCAGGCGTCGGCGTTCAGCGGCCAGCCATGGCTGAAGACCACGGGCTGTCCGGTACCCCAGTCCTTGTAGAAGATCTCGGTATTGTCCCTGGTGGTGATGAAAGGCATCGCATGCCCCTCTCGATCGAATCGACGTGAGGTGCCGCAGCCCCGTGCGGTCTGACTCGTCGGGAGAACGTGGGCGTCAGCTCGCATGAGGCCATCGGTGCCGTCAACTCGATTGGTCGGTAAGTCGAGCCGGTACCTGGGGAAGGCGCACGATGTGCCGGGCGATCGCTGAGCGCCTCGCGCCTTCACGCTACCCGCCGCACCGAATTCACGCGCGCCCAGGCGCAGGCCCCCGCGCTCATCCCCGTACGGCCGAGGCCGCTCACTCGGCGTATGCCTCGGCTACCGCGAGGGTGTCCTCATATAGATGCAGCTTGACGATCTTGTCGCCTGCCACCTGAAGGTGCATTGCGATGGGCGTCATGAACGTCCGGCCGGTGCCCTTCGCGACTCGGGTGAACCGTCCCAGCATGACCGCGTGGTCACCGTCGACGAGGAGCGCCTCAATATCGTCAACGTTCTTCTCGGGCACGATGTTCGCCCCCAGCGTCCTGAAATAGTCGGCTACCTCGCTGCGCTTGGTGCGCGGCCCCGTCCAGGGCAGCGACGCCGACCCGGGAACGTACCAGTCGATGTCGTCGGCGAAGACCTCTGCGACTTTGTCCGGGTCTCCGCCTGCCAGCAGGCCGAAGAATTTCTCGACGACGTCTCGGGTAGTCATGATCAAAACCTTTCTGGAGAACATGCGACGTCAATGTCGTTTCGCATGACTGTTGGTAGGGGGGTGGGGTCTGCCGTTTCCTGGGAAGGAGCCTGCCGCACCCGCTCGCCGCTTACCGGGCAGAGTCGGCCATGGTGAATTACAGGCGGAGGCTCTCGGCCATCGCGTCGCGCCACTGTGCAGTCCCACGAGCGCCACACGCCCAACACCGGGATATCGGGTCCAGTCCGTTGGTCTTTGCCGGGCCCGGGGCGGACTCCAGCAGCCGCTTGGTCAGCTGCTGCAACAGCCCGCCCTCGCCTGTCAGCTGGAGTCCCTCGGCCCCGGCCCGGCCACCAGCTCGTCGATCAGCTGGTCGTCCACGGACTTCGACGGTTGCAGCACAGCCGCCTCGGTGGTCTCGGGCTCGGTCACGTTCTCGCCGGCCATCGGTGCATCTTCCTTGATCAGGAGTTACACCGAACGTTTTACAGTCCTGAAGATCGCGATCTGCAACTGAGTAGTAGAGGCTGTTGACTACAGGCTGGCGATGCTGTCCTGCACCGACTTGCCCCAAGCCACACCTTCGGCGTGGGTGTTGGCGAAGTCCGGGTCCACGTAGATGTGGACTCTCTTGATGAGTTCACCCTCGAACTCGAACACGTTGCAGAACAGGCCGAAGGAGGAAACGCCGTCAGGGAATTCGATACCTGATGCCGTTGTGCCCCGTTCGGCGCCCTCGACGGTCACGTAGTTCCCGGATGACAGCACGGTGAAGCGGTCGAACTCGTGCTGGAGTGACGCGATTCCGCGGCCGAGACCCTGAGCGAACGCACCGATCTGCGCCTTCCCGTTGGCGATGCCGAACTTCGGGTAGAACATTTGCGCATCGTCCGTGAAGAGGTCGATGACCGCCGGGTTGCCGGCGTCCGCCATGTGGAAGTAGTCGATGACAATCTCTTCGCGACGCTTCTGAATATCGCTGGTGCCGTTCACTTTTCCTCCTGGTACGTGGTGTGTGGTGCGCTCTCTCGCTGGTATTCCCCCGTCGGCCATATTCGCCGTACCGGGTGGCTGCTTCTGCAGGTGCCGCCGGGTCCACTGAGGTGGTCGCCCCCGCGGGCCGGGTCCCGGGCGCCCCAAGAGGGGTATTCCGCTCGTGTTGCCGGGGCCGCCCGTCGAGCCGGTATCGGGCTGGCGTTCGGCGTAGGCAAGGCCGCTGGGGCCGCGAAGCCCCGCCCACGGTCGGGCTCGCGGCGCACCGGGTGCGGCCGCCAATCCTTCCACCTGGTCGTCACGGGAACGTTGGCAAGCGGCCAGGCCCGAGGGCAGAGCTGCCCGGTGAGCCGGGTGCGCGGTATGCCCTGCGGGTGAGGGGGTGCGGTCAGACCTGGGCCTGGCCTCCGTCGACAAACCAGTCGGCGCCGTTGACGAAGCTGGAGGCGTCCGAGGCCAGGAATGTCGCCACGGCGGCGATCTCGTCCGGGTGGCCGATCCTGCCGAGCGGCACCTCCGAGGCGAGCTGGCGGAGGTCCGGGCCTACGGCGCCGACCAGTCCCGGGGTCTCGGTCGGGCCGGGGCTCAGCACGTTCACCCGGAACTTCCGTTCCTGCGCGCTGAGCGCCCAGCTGCGCACCAGGTTGCGTACTGCTGCCTTCGACGCGCCGTAGATTTCCAGGCCCGGTCCGGGGCGGAGGGTGTTGGTCGATCCTGTCACTACGATCGAGGCGCCCTCCGACAGCAGAGGCAGCGCCTTCTGCACGGTGAAGATCGTGCCCTTCACGTTCGTGCCGAAGGTGGCGTCGATGGCTTCCTCGGTGATCTCGCCGAGACGCTCGGGAACAGCGCTGCCGGCGTTGGCGACAAGCACGTCGATGCGCCCCGCCTCTTCGCGCACGACCGAGTAAAGGTGATCGAGGTCCGCCTGCACCGAAACGTCGGCCCTCACTCCGGTGGCCGCCGGCCCGATCTCGGCGACGGCCGCGTCGAGCGGCTCTTGACGGCGGCCGGCCAGGAACACCCGTGCCCCTTCCTCGGCGAACCGCCTGGCGATGGCAAGCCCAATGCCGCTGTTGGCCCCAGTGACCACCGCCACCTTGCCCGCGAGTACTCCCGTCATGACGCGCCCACTCCTCAGTTCTTGACTCGTTCGTCCATAACGCTAAACGTTATGGACGAACGAGTCAAGAACGCGTAGGCTTGTCCCCATGGCACGACCTCGGAAGTTCGACGAGCAGCAGGTACTGGACACCGCCCGGGAGCGGTTCTGGTCGGGTGGGTACGCCGCCACGCGCATGGAAGACATCGCCGAGGCAACGGGGCTCGGCAAAGGCAGCCTGTACGGCGCGTTCGGCGGAAAGCAGGAGCTGTTCCACCGCGTGTTCGACGACTACTGCGGCTCCGTCGTCGACGCTGTGGGCCGGCAGTTGCGCGGCCACGACGCGGACGCCTACGCGCGGCTGTCCGCCCACGTGCACGCGGTGGCGGCGGCCACCGCCGCAGACACCGCCCACCGCGGATGCCTGCTGGCCAAGGGCGCCGCCGAGCTAGCCGAACACGACAAGACGGTGGCCAAGCGGGCACGCGCGGCCATCGAGGCGCTGCGCGCGCTACTGGAGGGCGACATCGCGGCCTGCCAGCGCAATGGCGATATTGCCGCGGACGCGGATCCGGGAAAGCTGGCTGCGCTAGTGCTCGCCGTACTGCGCGGCATTGAAGCGCTGGGTAAGGCCGGAGCGAGCGAGGAGACGCTGGCCGATATAGCCTGGACAGCCCTTGCTGTTCTGCCCCGCCCCGCTCATTGACGGCCCCGCCCGGCGAGAGCGGGGCGGGGCAGGTGGCGGAACTCATCCCGTCACAGCAAGCCAACCGCTTCGACTGCGAATACGGCGCCCAGGCCGTCCTGCTCAGCCGGGGACGGACGTTGGTGCGCGATCTCGGCCCGGGGGCGGATTCGAGCCACCGGCCCCGCAACTCGGGCCGCTCGAAGGCGATCTGCACCCCGTAACACCAGGGTCCGTCCGGCCTGCGCCAGGGTGATGCGTCGACCAGCCTCGATCCGCACCCCAGGAGGAGTTAGCCTGCGGAACGGGCCAGTGAACCCCAAGGCTGCCGCGCGGGCGCAGTCGGTGACGGCTGTCGACGCGGCAGCCTTGGTGTTGGCCCTCGCCCGTGCGCGCACCGCATCCCCCACCGTCCAGTTCCTTGAGGCCGACCTGTTCGAGTGGCAGCCGCCACGACGATACGACACCGTGTTCTTCGCCTTCTGGCTCTCGCATGTCCCGCCGACGCGGTTGCCCGACTTCTGGAACACCGTCGCCACCGCGCTTGCGCCGGGCGGCAAAGCGATCTTCATCGACGACGACCCCGCCGCAGCCGCAGAGGAGAGAGTCCTCGCGAACCAGCCGGCCCCGGCGGCTCTGCGCCGGCTCGATGACGGCAGCCTGTACCGCATCGTGAAGGTATTCCACGATGTCCGGACACTCACGGACGACTTCACGGCGTTGGGGTGGTCGGTCCGGATCTGGCCCATGGGCTGCAACTTCATCGGCATTGCAGAACCACCGACCACCCCAGGCTTAGTACTCCAGCAGCGGTTCGCTATCTGGCCTGGTCAGAGGCGTCGTCCGGAGTGTAGTTGGCTGATGGCGTGTCAGGGGCGGTCTTGCCGGGACGCCCCTCCAATGAGTGGACCGAGAACTGTCTGGGCTGCGATCCGGGCAGCCTCCCAGCGTGATCGACGACCTTGCGGACGCGACCTGGGACCGTGAACTCGACGACCTCTTCCTCCGTATCGGCCACCGCTTCAGCCGCGCCGACCTACGCCGCCGCATGCGGGACTACGTCCGCGCCCTGCTCGGCCCGGTGGGCCGCAAGAACGGCTGGCAGCTGGCCGAATACGCCGGCCACCGCACCCCCGACGGCCTGCAACGGCTGCTGAACGGGGCCACCTGGAATGCCGACAACGTCCGCGACGACCTGCAGACATACGTCGCCGACAAGCTCGGCGAGGACGGCGGGGTGCTCATCCTCGACGACACCCGCTTCGTCAAGAAGGGCACCACCTCCGCGGGCGTCCAGCGCCAGTACTCCGGCACCGCCGGCCGCACCGAGAACTGCCAGATCGGCGTCTTCGCCGCCTACGCCACCACCCGCGGCCGGGCCCTGGTCGACCGCGAGCTGTATCTGCCCAAGTCCTGGACCAACGACCGCCGGCGCTGCCGCGCCGCGAAGATCCCCGACGAGCGGACCTTCGCCACCAAGGGAGAGCTCGCCAAGGCGATCGTGCTGCGCGCACTCGCCTCGCCACTGCCGATCGCCTGGGTGACCGCCGACTCCGCCTACGGCCAGGAATGGCGCTTCCGCCGCCTGCTGGAAGAGACCGCCCTCGGCTACGTCCTGGCCGTCCCCAAGTCCCAGCAGGTGCCGCGTTTTGGCCGCATCGACTACCTGTTCACCCAGGCACCCAACGAGGCGTGGGAGAAACGCTCGTGCGGCGACGGCGCCAAGGGCCCGCGCGTCTACCACTGGGCGGCCGTCCAGATCCCCGCGATCGAGGACTTCGACGGAGACAGACCCACACACCAACGCTGGGCACTGGCCCGCCGCAGCATCAGCAGACCCGACGAGATCGCCTACTACCTCGGCTATGCCCCGCAGGACACCGACGTCAACCGACTGGTGCAAGTCGCCGGGAGGCGGTGGGCGATCGAGGAATGCTTCCAGGCCGCAAAGAACGAATGCGGCCTGGACCAGTACGAAGTCCGCCGCTACGTCGGCTGGATGCGGCACGTCACCCTGGCCATGCTCGCCCATGCCTTTCTCGCTGCCACGGCGGCCCAGGCGGCCGCAAAAGGGGATGCAGAAACGGTTCCGGCACCCTGGTTCCGCTCACCGTGGCAGAAGTCCGCCGGCTCTTGGCAACTCGCCCCGCACCCCGGCCCCCTCGGCCGCTTCGCATTCACGCGGTGAGCTGGTCGCAGTGGCGGCGCAGGCACCAGGCCGTTGCCCGTCACTGCCACTACCGGCGACGAGTCCACTCATTGGAGGGGCGTTCCGGCAAGACCGCCCCTGACACGCCATCAGCCAACTACACTCCGGACGACGCCTCTGACCAGGCCAGATAGCGAACCGCTGCTGGAGTACTAAGGCTTGTCCCGTAACGATCTTGGAGTAGGGAAAGGCAAGGTCGTCTGCAGGGGGCTTGCTCGCCTATCCGGCGAGGGCCAGGTTGTGCAGGCGGGCGATGCCGAGCATGGCGTGATGGACGCCGTCTCCTTTGAGGCGGCAGTCGCGGAGGATCTTCCAGCTCTTCATGCGGGCGAAGGTGTGCTCGACACGGGCCCTGACCTGCTTGTGCGATCGGTTGTGCTCCTCCTTCCATGTCTGGAGTTCCTCGCCTTTGCGGCGCCGGTGTGGAATGAGCAGGCCGGTCCCTTGATAGCCGCCGTCGGCGATGGTCATGGTGTTGCCGACGGCGGCCTTGGCGCCGGATTCCTCCCAGCCGCGGGAGTCGTGGCGGTTGCCCGGCAGGGGCCGGCCGACCACGACGACCAGGCGGGTGTCAGCGTCGATGACGACCTGATGGGCCGTGGAATAGCGATAGTTCTTCGACTGCTCCGCCACTGTGTGGTCGCGGGTGGGCACCAGGGTGCCGTCCACGATCAGCACGGTGTTCTTCCGGAACCGCTGGCGCGGCCGCATTGCGAGGAGTGGCCCAAGGTGGGCAATGATCCGGTCCGCTGCCGACTTCGAAACCCCGAATAGTGGTGCAAGTTGCCGCAGCGTCAGGTTCGTTCGCCAGTACGCAGTGAGCAGGAGCACCCGGTCGGCCAGAGGAAGACCCCAGGGTCGGCCCGTGCGGGCATCGTCGACGCCTTCACGCCGGAGTGCGTTCACCGGTTTGGTGAAGGATCTCGGGCTGAGCCCACTGAACGGGCCTATCCAGGACGGTTCCGCTGCAGTGATCACTTGAGGCACGCGGCGAGGATCTCACCACAAGCGAGTGACACAGGTCAGTCCTGTGAGCCTCTCTCCACGAGCAGGGCCCGCAGCCGCCTCACCTCAGCGATCAGGCGGGGTACGTCCTGACGCGCCCATGCGATGAAGTCGAGATCCGCATCCAACTGCTGGTCCGGACCGAGGATTTGCCGAGCGCCGACGATCCGGTTGACATAGATCTCGTCATCTTCCTCGCCGTGGTCAGGATCGACCTGGATGAAGCTCTCGCCACCTGTTGCTCCGCGCGTCTCCAGCCAGGGCACCCAAGGCCCCGGCGATGCGGCTGCAGCGCGCTCGGCCATCGCATCAAGGTCGGTTTCGGAGAGTGCCTCGTCCGTGGACATGCCCAGATCATTCATCCCAGTCAACCCGCAGTCCATAGCCCGGAACTGACGCCTCAACAGTCACTCCCGTTACGGGACAGCCCTTAGGGCTCGCAGATCATTAACACGTCGTCTTGATCTTGTTGTGGGGCTCGCCGGTTTGGGTGAGGACACGAGCTTGGAGGGCCGTGAGGACGACGGGTGGTGTCGTCGCGGGTGGGATGACGATGCCGTGTGCCTCGAGCAGTTTCCTGTTCTTCAGGAGGGTGCGGTGCATCGCGGTCCGGCTGCTGCCGAACAGCACGGCGAGAGGTTCCGCGGCCAGGGCGACTCGCATATGGAGCACGGTGGCCAGGACCTGTTCGGGGAAGGCCAGCCGGGGCGGACGACCGCGCCGGGTATCGCCATCGAGGGCCAAAGTCCCTGTGAGGACGTCCAGTTGTTGCCGGGACATGCCGGTCAGGGCGGGATCGGACAGCAGGGCCTGGTCCCACTGCGGGGCCGGTGCCTGCGGAGCCCGGGCCGCCGGGACGGCAGGGCAGGGCTGCGGGTGCAGGGCATAGTTCCAGTCGCCGTGGAAGGCGTGCCGGGTCAGCGGCAGTGCCGCCATCTCCGCGTCATCGATACGGACTCCGGTGGGATAGGTGTTGGTGTCGAGTGCGGCGCTTACGTGCAGCCCGGTGCGGGTGGTGGTCGCAGCGATGGACTGGACGATGACTTCGTGGCTGGTCAGCGGGCGGCCGCGCCAGTTCATGGTGATGTGCGAGAAGAGCCGGTGCTCGATCTTGTTCCACTTCGATGTGCCGGGCCAATGCCGTTGCTTCAGTCACTGAACTATGGCTGGTTGCAACGTGATGACCTTGGCTGTGACTCGCCGTGTTGGCCGCCGGTCCCGGGTGTTGATCCGGTAGGACAGCTTCGAGGAGTACTTCGAGTCCGGCCGTTTGAGGTGCCGGTCTGCCTCACGCAGGCGCCTGGCACCGTTGTCGAGCTTGCGCTGCATCTTCGCCGCCAGCACGGCCAGGAATCTTTTGATCTTCGTGGGTGTGTTCGCGCACTGGCGGACCACACTGCGCCGCGCGTGCTTGAGGACTTTGACGAACGAGACCCGGTCCGGATCGATCCCGTTGTCGTCGGCCAGACCCACGATGATCTGCGTGAGGCAGTGGTGCACGACCAGATGAGCCCAGACCTCCTGCCGCACCAGATCCGGGTCTCCCGAGCGCAGGACTTCGGCCGGCCCGCGCTGAAACGTCTTGATCTGCCGGAATGCCGACTCCGCTTCCCACCTCGAGTGATAGAGCTCTGCCAGCTCCGCCGCCGGATAGGCAGCCGGATCCAACAGGTCGGTCAACAGCCTGACTACCTCGCCGCCGTCGACGCGGTACTCGATCACCCGGACCATCACCCCGCCGGGATGCGCACCTTTCTGCCCGGCCAGGTTCATCCTCGCCAGGTAGGTACCGTCGGGCAAATGCTGGACCGGACGAGCCGCGACGCTTGAACGGGCCCGGATCAGCAGATGTGCCCCGGCCCCGGTGTACGCCTTCCATAACGCCACCCCAGGAAGGCCCCGGTCCATGATGACCAGCATCCCGACGGCCGAGTCGGCCATCTTGACCGCCAACTCCGGCTCGCCGCCGTTGAACCCGCCCACCGCCGCGTCAATCTGCGCGTGCGTGCCGCACTCGGTCAGGGTCACCACCCGCGTCTGCGGGAACCCCGCGGGCTGGCTGTTCTTGACCGGCCCTCCGAACGTGGCCCGGTAGGCCGTCGTATCCGGCGCATCCAGCACGAACCCGTCCACCGCAGCCAGACGCATCCCACGGTAGAAGGCTCTCCCCAGGCCGACAGGAGCCAACGGGCCAGCCAGCTCGCGGAACATGGTTTCCAGGACCAGCGGCCCCAGGCGCCTCCGCGCCCGCGTAAACGAGGACTTGTTGGGGATGCTCCCGCTCAACTCAGCGATTCTGCCGACCAGTTGCTCCGCCACGTCGTCGTAGGAGTCCTGCTGGAACAGGGCCAGGGCGAGCGTGAAGTAGACCATGAACCCGGCCGGCAGGGCGCCGGGCTTCTTGTCGCGAACTCCGCACTTCTCCAGCACGTCGGCGACGAGCTCCGGGGTCACCCATCGGGTCACCACCCCCAGCCGCACATGATCGGATAACCCCACCCACGGATGCATGCCGGGTCCAACGACCGCGCTCCTGCAACGTCACCGTGGACTGCTTGGCACACTCAAGCAACGGCATTGTGTGCCGGGCGGCAGATGACACACGGTGATCGTCAGCCCGGTTTCGGCGGCGAGCCGGGCGAGTTCGAGTTTCCAGGCCCGGGTGCGGTAGCCGTTGGAGCCGCCCGCGTCGGCGGTGATCAGCAGTCGTGCTGCCTGCGGGTAGGCGTCCTGGCCCTGGCCGTGCCACCAGCGGCGGATCGACTCGACCGCGAACGCAGCGGTGTCGTGATCGGTGCCGACGTTGACCCAGCCGGTGTCCGCCGCCAGATCGTAGATCCCGTAAGGGACGGCCTTGCCCAGCTGCGGGTCGGCGAAGTCATGCACGTTCACCGGTACCGGCTCACCCGTCGGCCGCCACTGGCGGCCGTTGTTCTTGAACTCGCCGACGAGCTCTTTCTTCTTGGTGTCCACGCTGATGACCGGCTGGCCGGCGTCTCGGTGCGCGCGGGCCTGCTCGTTGAGGTAGCGGAACTGGGCATCCCGGTCCGGGTGTTGGCTGCCCTCGATTGTCTTGGCGTTGGCCTGCAGGCTGAAGCCTTCCTGCCGCAGCAGGTCGGCGACGGTGTCGGCACTGACGCGGTGCCCGGCCCGGGTCAGCTCCTGTGCAAGCGTGCGGGTGGACTTCACTGTCCACCGCAGCGGCGACATCGGGTCACCCCGCACATCCGGCTCAACCAGCGCCAACAGTGCCGGCCGCAGCCCCGGATTCAGATCCGCGACTCGTTTGCGCCCTCCGCCCGGACGCCGCACCCGCCCCAGAGGCTCCTCACCGGCCTCGAGTTCGAACACGCCTTTGCGGACCGTCGTCTCGCTGACCGCAGCGGCCTGTGCCACGGCTCGGACACCACCGTGCCCCAGCGCCCGGGCCTCCGCAGCCATCAACAGCCGACGCTGCCGCTCGTCCAGATGCGGGAGCAACACCGCGAACTTCACGGCGAGTTGGTCACAAGTCTCATCCGGGATGCGCATACCACACCAACGAGCCTCAGGACGGGAAGCAACACCTTGATTCCCCGCAAGCCCTTAGTAGGGCTTGGTCATCTTCATTCATGAGTGGCGTGTCTGTTGGTGTGCGGGTGTCGTTGGGGTGGTGTGACACCTGAGGAGATGGCCGGGGTCCGGGAGGATCTGGAGGCGTTCGCGGCGGAGTTGTTCGACGGGTTCTTCCGTGCGGATCAACGGCGGTGGGGGCAGGCGTATGTGCGCGGCTTGTTGCTGGAAGGGCGGCGCAAGTCGGTGGAGCCGATGGCGGCCCGCCTCGGTGAGGACGGCAACCGCCAGGCGCTGGCGCATTTCATCACCTCGAGCCCGTGGGATCCGGCGCATGTGCGGGCCCGGCTGGCCTGGAGGATGCAGGACGCGATCGGGGCGGAGGCCCTGATCGTCGACGACACAGGCTTTTTGAAGGACGGGGACGCCTCGGCATGTGTGTCGCGGCAGTACACCGGCACCGCGGGCAAGGTCACCATATGTCAGGTGGGGGTGTCGCTGCACGTGGCGCACGATCATGCCTCGGCTGCGGTGAACTGGCGGCTGTTCCTGCCCGCGTCCTGGGATCCGACCTCTCCGGAGGCGGACCCGGACAAGGTCGCCCGCCGCAGTCGCTGCGGCATCCCCGCACAGGCAGGACATGTGGAGAAGTGGCAGCTGGCCCTGGACATGATCGACGAGACCCGGTCGTGGGGCATCGAAGTCCCCCTGGTCGTCGCGGACGCCGGCTACGGTGATGCCGCCGCCTTCCGCCTGGGCCTGGAGGAACGCAACCTGCCCTATGCGGTGGGCATTTCCTCCCGCCACACCGCCCATCCGGCCGACGCCCGGCCCGTCCGGCCCGCCTATGCGGGCACCGGCCGGCCACCGAAGATGCAGTATCCCGAGCCTGCACAGACCATGAAAGACCTGACCATCGCGGCCGGGAGGACGGCCGCGAGACCGGTGTCCTGGCGGGAAGGCTCCCGCCCTGGCAAGGGCCAAAGCGGCTTCAAGCGCATGTACTCGAGGTTCGTCGCTCTGCGCGTGCAGCCCGCGGGACGCGGCATCCGCAAGACCAAAGACACTCCGGAACTGCCCGAACGCTGGCTGCTGGCCGAATGGCCGGCCACCGAGCCCGAGCCGGTGCAGTTCTGGCTCTCGAACATGCCCTCCGGGATGCCGCTGACCACGCTGGTGCGGCTGGCAAAACTGCGCTGGCGCATTGAGCACGACTACCGCGAGATGAAACAGGCCCTGGGCCTGGCCCACTTCGAAGGCCGCACCTGGGGCGGCTGGCACCACCACGTCACCCTCGTTTCCGCCGCCCACGCCTTCTGCATACTGCAACGACTGGCACACCACCCAAAAGACACAGCGCCAGCCTGAGCCTCTACCAGGTCGTCCGCGAACTACAGACACTCCTCGCCACCTGGGCCGGCGCCTGCCCCACCTGCCACCGCGACATACCCACATCCATACGAACCTGACCAAGCCCTACTAGGGGCTGATCCTTTTCGTATCCGATAGCGCGCACGAGCCGCTTGAGGACACTATGTGCATGGAGTGCCGGTGACGGCGATGATTGCGCCATAAGGACGGTCCGTCCATGGCTCTGATCCGAGGAGGCGTGCCATGGCCGATCAGGCTCCCGCACCACCTGGCGGAGTTCCACTGGCCGATGCCATCGCTGCCTTGAGAGCGGAACTATTCCAGGCCTGGCTCGATGCGGATAACCAGCAGCTGAGGTTTCGCGTCTCACCGGTCGAACTCACGCTGCAGACCGCCGTGACATGGACGGGCAAGGGAACAGCCGGCATCAAGTGGTGGCTGTTGGACATAGGTGCAGAGGCATCCCGCGCCGGCACGACCACGCAGACGATCAAGCTCTCGCTCGATCCCGTCACCCTCGACGCCGCCGGCAACGTGGTCTCGGTGTTCATTGACGCTCCCGACGTATCCGCGGGAGCAGGGCAGCCGGAATGCGGTTCATCCGCGGAACCTTCTTTCGACACCCCGGGATGACCCCAAACCCGTTGTTCCGAGGAGGTCCGTGAGAGGTGGACGTCGATCGGGCAGTCCTCATCCGGTACGAGCGTGGCGGGGCACCGCGCCGGGGATCCGGGCTGCGTGTGTCGCAGCACTACGTACTGACAGCCGATCATTGCGCGGAAGGATCGCAGCACAGGATCGTGGTCGGCGGTGAGGAGCACCGGGCGACCGTTCACAGCAGGAGCGGGAGCCGCGACATCGACATCGCGCTGCTGGTGGCCCCGTCGCTGCCGCCGGTGCCGCCGTTGCGGTGTGCGCGGATCGATCGTGCACAGACGCACAAGCTCGAGGGCTGCCAAGCCCTCGGATATCCGAGCTGGAAAGGCACGCCCGAACGACCACTGCTGGCCCAGACTAGTGGTTTCGTTCCTACGGCGGAGGACGCCGACCCGCGCTCGGCGCCAAACGCGATCCGGCTCATGACCTTGAAGGTCACCGATCCGGAGGCCGATGGCCATCCCATTCCCGAGGGCAGTCTTGATGCGCCCCACAGCCAGTGGGCGGGCATGTCGGGCGCGGTCCTCGTCACACCTGATGACGTGGTCATCGGGGTTATCCGTAGCCACGCCCACGCAGAAGGTGGCCGCTCGTTGACCGCCGTCCCGCTGGAGGCGATCAACCACCTTCCCGGGCCTGTGGCCGCGAATATGTGGGATGCGCTCGGCGTCAAGGCGGGGAGCCTTCCGCTGCTCCCTCCGCCCGACGACATCCTGCAACGTGGACTAGCTCTCGGAGGGCGGTGGCCCGCCCGGACCGGGCCGGTACAGCCGGGAGGTCCCATTGCGACGGATCAACAGCACTGGGACGCCCACGCCCGAGGGGTCGAGAACGCGGCGAGACGCGGAAGCTACTTCACCGGCCGCGAAGCGCTCCTCTCCGACCTCCGCGCCTGGCTGACGCTTGCTTCCTCGGCGGAGCAGAACCTCGCCGTGATCACCGGCCGCCCCGGATCGGGAAAATCCGCAGTCCTGGCGCACGTGGTGACCTCGTCCCCGAACTGGGCACCTGACCCCGCTGCCGAGCAGACGGAGCGGACGCCAGCGTCAGGTGCGGCGCTCACCGTCGACGTCGCCGTCAACATGCGGGGCAAGCACCTCGGCGACGTGCTTGCTGAGGTCTCGACCGTCCTCGGGCTCACCAGCGGAGACGGCAGCCTCACCATGACGGAGCTGGTGGACGCCGTCCTGGAAACGCAACGCCCCCTTCTCCTGGCGCTGGACGGCCTCGATGAGTCGGCGGACCCGGTCGGCGTAGCGTCGGCTCTGCGCACACTCGCCGCACAGACGGGGGACACGGGCCTCCGCATCCTCCTCGCCACGCGGGAGGGCCGGGGGAACCTGATCAAGACCGCACTGGGGTCACGCGCGACCTGGTTCGATGTCGACGACCCCAAGTACATCGACGTGCACACCCTCGCCGAGTACGCGGCCCACCGCCTATTGGAACAGGGAGTCGCACCGGAAAGGAGGAGGACTCCCTACGCGGCCGCGCCCGAACTGGTGCCACAGATTTCCCAGGCGCTCGCCGAGGCGGCGTACCCGTCCTTTCTGTTCTGCCAACTGCTGACCAGGCTCCTCGTGAAGCGCAGGCAAGCCACATCGGACTCACACCTGATCAGTGAAGGCATTCCGGCCGACCTCGCCGGGGGGCTGCAGGAGCTGCTTGAGTCGCTGCCGGACTGGACGCGGGCGATCGACGTCCTGATACCGCTCGCACATGCACGCGGGGACGGTCTGCAGCCCGGGTCTGTATGGGCCAACCTCGCCTCGGCGCTGTCCTCCAACCGGAACGAGCGCTACACCGCCGCCGACGTCCTCGCCGTCCTCGCCGACGCCAGCGACTTCGTGGTCGCAGTGGGACAACCGGACGGCCGTGAAAGCTACCGCCTGTACCACCAGCTCGTGTCGGACCACGTCCGCGCTCTCGGCGAGGAACGGCTCAGTCGGCTCGGGACGAACTCCGACACGATCTTCACTGAAATCCTGCTGCAGAGCATCCCCGTCGTCGAGGGCCGACGAGAGTGGGATGAGTGCTCGCCGTATGTGCGCTCCCACCTGGCCGAGCACGCGTTACGAGCCGAGCGGCTACCGGAACTCCTGGACGACTGGGGCTTCCTCACGGTCGCTGAGCCCAATGGGCTTCTCGAAGCGATCGAGGAATCGCAGTTCCACCGCCTCCCCTCGGTCGTCCTGTACCGAAGAGCCTTCCATCGGCTGTCCACGAGCACCCGGCCAGAACGGGCGAGCCATCTGCAACTTGAGGCGATGGTCACCGGAGATGACCGGTCTGCAGCCGAGTTGACGTCCCGCACCGCCGGTGCCCCCTGGGCCCCGATCTGGGCGCGCGGCTCGCCGAATGCCATGAACGTCGTCCTCGGTGATCACAGAAGCGAGATCCGCGGCCTCGAGGCGGCGTCGGCCGAGGACTCAACTCTCATCCTTTCCCTGGCGAATGACGGGTCCGTGGCGCGATGGGACCTCGAACGTGGTCAGGCGTACGGCGAGGTACTGGTCGGCGAGGCGCGGATGCGGGCCATGACAGTGGAGGAACTTGAGGGGCGAGCGATTGTGGTGGCCTGCGGCGATGAAGGACGCGTCCATACCTGGGATGTCGCCGCAGGAAGCCCGCTCCGGGCATTCCGGGCCGGGACGTCCAGCCTCTGCGCCATAGCGGCCGGCCGCTTCAAGGGGCGGCCAATCGTAGCAGCGGCCACCGATGACGGGAGCGTGCACGTCCACTTCCTGGATACCGGGGATCCGGTTCGGGACCCGCTCGTGCAGCCACCCCAGAATCGAGTGTCGTACCAGCCCGGGATCGACCGAGAGCCGATCACGTTCTATGTGAAGGCACTTGTCTGCCGCGAGGTCGACGGCTGGCCCCTGCTGTTCGTGGCAGAGACCGGCGTGCCGAACGGCCGGCTGACGTGCTGGGACCTCCGCAACGGTGGGAGCCGGACCTACACGGTCGGGTATCTCGATTCGGGGCTCTATGACGGTGTCGACTGCGTCGATGTGGTTCAGCTCGCCCCAGATCGGTGGGTTGTGGCGGCGAACGGCGGTCCGTGGGGAGGCGAAGAAATCCAGCTGATCGACATGCGCGACGGAGCTGTGCTGCGTACCTTCTCCGGCCATCTGGGCAAGATCACCTCCCTACGCTTCGCCAAGGTGGGGACCTCGGTCTCACTGGTCTCGAGCAGTAAAGACGGCACGGCCCGACTGTGGGACGTGGACGGCGGCGTGGAGCTGACCGACCACGTCGACATTGGTGAGGCGAACGAGGCGGTCCTGCTGACACGGCGACGTGGACGTCCCGTCGTGCTCTCGGCAGGGAAGGGCGGACGGATCCACGCGTGGGATCTCCCGAGCGGGAAGTCCCACGATCAGCCGCTCCGCGGCCACGACGGATCAGTGACCTCGGTCGCGGCCCTGTCCGTGGGCGGCGCGGCAACCGTCGTGTCCGGCGGAAGCGATGGATCAGTGCGTTTCTGGAAGCCCGACCAGCCGGAGGACGTGATCGTCGCCGAAGCCACGCACCTAGATGGTGTTCGATCATTGGCGGTCTACGACGGGCATGATCACCCACGGGTCGTCACTGTGGGCGGCGGCGTCGTGCGGACCTGGGATCCGCAGAACGGGACGTGCCTACTCACGGTTCAGGTGGAGGGACGGCCCAGAGCGGTCATCGGTCTCCGTCTGGACGGAGGAGAGATCATCGCAATCGGGGGCGGGGCCGGCGCAGCCCACATCAACGATCGCGGCTACCTGATCCTGCTTGACGGGACGAACGGGACCAAGGTCCTCCCAAGGCTCCAGGCTGGAGATGCCGAAGTTACCTCGCTAACCGCCTGCACGTGGCGGCGCCAGCGCTGCCTCGCAGTGGCAGACGCCAACGGGACGATCACGGTGTGGAGCCTCAAGCGCCAGCGGGTCCTCGACACCTTCACGATCGGCCCAGCAGTGAAGCGCGACCCGAACGGGCCTTTCCTTGTCGCCTCCACCACTTTGGACAGGGGCGACATCCTCGTCTGCGCCCCTCGTCGCGGGAAGATCAGGATGTGGGATCTCGGCAAACGACGCCCAGTCCCCGTAGACGTCGCGCTGGACGGTGACGCGTCGGTCGAGCAGTTGCTGCTCACCCGCCTGTCAGGAGACCTTGCGGCGGTGGTGGCGTTTTATCAATCGGTCTACATCTATGGGCTGCCCTCGGGGAGGCAACTGACCAGGCCCCTGATCGGCCACAGTCGCCGGATCACGTCGATCGGGGCGTGGCAGGCCGCCAGCGGCGATGTCACCATCATCTCGGGCAGCGCGGATGCCACCGTCCGGACGTGGCCACTGAGTGCAGACGAGCGCCGCCGGACCAGGGATGTGACCAAGCTGTCGAACCTGAGCCGCGCCGGGGAGCCGCGCATCGCATCGGTGAGCTCCGACGGGCAAATCCTCTTGTGGAACGCCGCCGACGGTCGCCCGCTGCACATCTTCGCGCAGGGCGGGGAGCGCCATTCCTTCATCGACTCGGTGCGCCTGGTCGAGAGCTCGCAGGGGACTCTGCTGCTCGCCTCCTCGTTCTTTATCGCGAAGGTGTCGGCCTGGAACGTGGAGACGACAG
This sequence comes from Streptomyces sp. R35, assembly GCF_041053035.1. Taxonomy (NCBI): domain Bacteria; kingdom Bacillati; phylum Actinomycetota; class Actinomycetes; order Kitasatosporales; family Streptomycetaceae; genus Streptomyces; species Streptomyces sp. R35. The sequence goes on along the minus strand of NZ_CP163440.1, from coordinate 11,135,918 downwards.
AACGCGTGGGCATCGACATCGACTGCCCCCCGTACCTGCGCAATCCGTTTGAAGCGGTGGAACTCCGCGGGCGCCTGCTCGTCTTCACGCTCTCGGAAAGCCTGCAATCCATTGAGGTCAGGGATCTACTCACCGGTGAGCAGATCTGTCCGGCGCTGTCCGGGCACGGCGCTCCGATTTCGGCGATGCGCGTCTTCGCCCAAGGAGCCGGCCGGTTCCTGGTTTCCGGTGACGACAGCGGCCGACTCATGTGCTGGGACCTCCTGAGCGGAGCCACCGACGCCGTGGTGACCAGTAATCTGCACGGGTCTGGCATCCGAGCGATCGAAACGCTGCAGTGGGCAGGTGAAACGACAGTGGCCTCGGCGGACATCAGTGGAGAGATTCGCCTCTCGAGTGGCTGGCGCCTAAGGAATGGGCGCACGATCGGGAGGAATTTCCGGGCGGTCGGCATGGCCGATTCCCCCGACGGATCGCGGTTGGCTGTCATGGACGAGAGCGGGAGCCTGTTCGTGGCCTCCGACTCGACTGGCATGGTCTCGATCAGCTTCGCATCACGGATGAGCAGCATCTCCTGGCTCGACGAGCACAAGCTCGTCGTGGGAGGCCGCCTCGGCTTGTTCACCTTGCGCGTATGACTGCAGGGCCGTGGCGTCGCAGATCGCGGATTGCTCAGGATCTTCGGGCGGTCCTTCGCCGACGCCCAACGGAAGGCGGCTCAGCGCCTGCCACCCCAACGCCACCTTTGTAGTGTTCACCGCGGGCGGCTCCGGCACGCCCCTCCCCCGTCTGTCCGTCGACGCCGGGCGCCGACGGCAGCGGTTACCGGGTACAAAGCGGCTGATCAAAGCCTGCGCGGCGGCGATAGCGGTGAGTACCGCCTGCACCGCCCGCCCCTGAGCGACCGTGGCCGCGGCTCCCGTGTATGCCACCGCGCAGCGCATCGGGGGCCGCCCCCTCGTGTGCGATGCCACCGCCGTCGCCTCGCATCAGGGCACCGTCGCACACATGCTGTTGGACGGCACGGGCTGTGGGCTGACCGAGCAGCCGGAAATCATCGTGATCTGCGAGCGCCTCGACACCGCCCCGCTGTGGCTTCAGGGCGTGCGGGACGGGGAGTTGGACGATTCGATGCTCGAACGCTTCGCTCAGCTGTGGAAGTTCGGGTGCGACACCCCACGATCGCCGCAGCCGTCGAAGGCGCGCTGATGGCCCAGTGACGATCGCCGGCCTGCTGCGGGTGATCACCGCAGTGCCCGGATGGCGCGAGCGCGTATCAAACGGGGTGCGCCTCGTCTACGACGGCAGCTGCCTCGTGCTATCCATGGCCGACCGGCCCGACAAGGTGGTCGCGCGAGCGGACACCGTTCTTGTCCGCTTCGATCCAGTGCCAGAACTTGTCGCGGGTGTAGCCGGTCCGGCTTTCGTCCTGGAGAGGCAGCGCCGCCAGGGCGTCGCGGACCGGCAGGGTGATGGTGTCACCGGGCACGTGTCGCTGGAAGGCCGCCGCGGGTGCCGGGGCCGGGAGAACGGCGTGGGCGGCGGCTGGAGGGAAGAGGACGGCGAACACAGACAGCGCGGCGGTCACGGCTGCGGTGCGGGGAGGCGCATGGAGGTTACCTCCCGAAGATCACAAAACGGTCGTGATCTTCGCAGCGGGAGCAGCACCCGCGCCGCCTGCCGTACCGCTGCCGTCTCATGGTCGGTCTGCTCCTTGACGGCCCGCAGGAGCTTCTTATCGGAGATGAGCGCCATGGACGCGTCCTGGTTCTTGCCGAACTTCTGCACGCGCATGGAGTCCCTGTCTTCTTGGAGTACGTGATCTTGCCGACGGAGCCGGACTTTACGAACTGGGGTCGGCCGGGCGGACACCAAGCTCGAGTGCTCCGTCTGCTTGATGAACTCCGCGACATCTCGGCTCCCTGGGCCAGCGTGAAGACCACGCCGTTTTGGCTGCCGTTCGCGCCGCGGCTGCTCGCGGCGGGGCGCGCCGCTGCCCCGTCCGCGCGCCTGGCCGGCGGCCCGGACGGGCCTCACGCTGCGTCACTCTCATGACCCCCCTCCGGACGGAATGCTCGAAATCATCGGATTGACACCCATCCATGGTGGTGGTCCGCTTCGGAAGTATCGCGGATGTCCGATAGGAAATATCGGATCCTATGGGGGCCAGCCATGAGCGTTCTTCCCGACCTACAACCGGAACTGGCAGCGCAGGACCCGGCAGCGGCCCCGAGCGTGCGTGCCTTACGGGCCGCCACGTACATCCCCACCGGCTCTACCCCGTGGGCCGTGCTGATGTGCAAGTTCTCCGACGTCGCCGACCAACCGCAAGCCCTGGCGTTCTTCGCGGACTTCCTCACCACGGCTGGCGACGGGAAGGGCGGCATGGCCGACTACTGGCGGGACATGTCCGGCGGGGCGGTCACGCTGGACGGGTCCGCGGTGTTCGGCTGGTTCACACTCGGCCTCTCGCTGGAGACCGCCAAGGGCTGGACGTGGCCCGGGGCTCGTATCGATCTGATGCGCGCGTGTGTGGCGGCGGCCGACGGGGCGGTCGACTTAAGCGCGTTCCAGGGCGTCATCGCCGTGCTCAACGCGCAGATTGACTCTGGGTCCTCGGGGCGTCGAGAGCTGCAAGTCGGCAGCGGGTGGCGGGAGTTCGGTCTGGTCAATCTCGACCCCGGGGCTTGGAACAACGCCTTCGCCGCGCACGAGATGGGGCACGGCTACGGTCTGCCGCACTCCTTCAGCGACGAACCCACCGTCATGGAGTACGGCGACGGCTGGGACATCATGAGCGCGATGACGTTCGGCGGGAAGTTTCCCACCTTCATCCATCCCGTCTTCGGCCGCAGCGGGCCGGCCCTGTGTGGCGTCTACCGGGACCGGCTCGGCTGGATTCCCAGCAGCGAGCGCCTCGACCTGTCGTCGTTCGGTCCCGGTGCGACGCTTACGATCAGCGCGCTCGACAAGGCACCGCCCGGGATCCGGCTGGTACGGATCTGGCTCGGCTTCTCCACCCAGTACTACGCCGTGGAACTGCGCATGCCCCGGGGAACCGGCTGGGACCAGGGCATCGACCGGGCCGGTGTGCTGGTGCGCCGCGTGCAGAACGGGGTCTCGTACCTAAGGCAGTCGACCAGCGGGATCCAGGACATGCAGCCGGGCGACTCCTTCATCGACGCGCACGAAAACCTCGCGGTCAGCGTGCTCGGGTTCGACGCCAAGGAACGGACCGCCACCGTGCACATCGGCCCGCGGCCGCCGGTCAACCTCATCACCCGTGCCGCGCTGACGCCGCTGCCGAACGCGGCCGGCTGGCACAACTCGGACGTCGAGGTCCGGCTGACCGGCACTGCCGCCGTGGGCAGCGGGGCGACCCGCATCACCTACAGCGCGACCGGCGCCGACGCCATGGCCCCCGCCACTGTCACCGGACCGGCCGTCTCCGTCACCGTGACCAAGCAGGGCAGCACCACGCTCTGCTACGCCGCCGAGGACAACACCGGAGCGGGCGAACTGCCAAGGACTCTGCGGATCGACATCGACAAAACCCGTCCGAAGACCACTCGGACGGTCACGTCCCCCGCCCCCGGCCAGGTCGACATCGAACTGAACGGCGCCGACCCCTCGTCGGACGCGTCGCAGTCGTCCGGCTTCAAGAGCCTTACGTACGAGGCTGTGGGGGCCAACCCGCTGCCGCCCACGACCAGTACCCAGCCGAGGGTCCGGCTCAGCATCACCGCGCCCGGCCAGACCACTGTCTTCTACTGGTCGACCGACCGGGCCGACAACACGGAGGGTCCGCACACCCTGGACCTACGCCCCGTGCCGCAAGTGACGCCGGACAGTCTCACCTTCGTCGCCGTGCCCGGCACCGTGAGTGCGCCGCAGACCCTGCTGCTGCGCAACCTGGGCGAGACCACTCTCGCCATCAGCGGGATCGACACAACCGACTCCGCCTTCGCCCTCACCCACGGCAGCCTGCCGCGCTGCGGGAACACGCTCGCCCCCGGCGCCACCTGCGCCATCGACATCATGTTCGCCCCGCCGGCCGCCACCGTCCACCAAGCCGCGCTGCTGCTGTCGACGGACTTCCCCGACCGGACGATCGAGATCCCGCTGACCGGCACCGGTGTCCGGCCCCGGCTGGAGTTCAGCCCGGCCAGGCCGGACGGGCTCACCTTCCCGGCCACCCGGATCGGGCACCTGTCACCGCCCCGGACCGTGACCCTACGCAACGCCGGACCCGTGCCCCTGACCATCACCGATGTCGTCGCGGGCGACGACTTTTTCGTCGTACGCACTGGCTGCGCGGTCTACCCGCGCACCCTGGCACCGGGCCAGAGCTGCGACGTGGACGTCGCGGTCCGGCCTCGGGGGCCCGGACCCCGTACGGGAGCTCTCGCGGTGGAATCCAACGCCGAAGGTGGCCGACAGTTGCTGCCGCTGACGGGCGAGGGGATCGCCGAGCCCGAGCTCACGGCCGTCCCCGCCGCCCTGTCCTTCGGTCCGCAGCCCGCGGGGACGGCCGGAACGCCGCAGTGGATCGAGCTGACCAACACCGGACACGCCGAACTGCGCCTGCTCGGCCCCTCGTTCACCCGCGCCCACGCGGCCGACTTCTCGATCACCGACGCAGGGCGGCTGCCCGACGCGGGAGTGGACCTGGAGCCCGAGCGGTCGACCCGTGTCCAAGTGGCCTTTCGCCCGGCGGACTTGGGACCCCGGGCCGCCCAACTCCTCCTGGCCACCAATGTTCCTGGCCCCGCCCAAGGCATCCCGGTGAGCGGTGTGGGGGTCGCCGCCCCCGCCGTCGTACTCGACCCGACGAGCATCGACTTCGGCCCGCAGCCCGTGGGAACGCCCGGCCCCACCACGACCGTCACGCTCCTCAACAACAGCCCCGCGCCGGTCGAGATACGGACCACCGAACTGACCGGAGGCACCGCCGCCGACTTCGCGGTGACCTCGGCGCCCGGGGACACCTGCGGCGCCGCGCCGATACCGGCGGGCGGGAGCTGCCGCGCCGCCGTGACCTTCACCCCGGCCGCCGTCGGCAGCAGGTCCAGCGTGCTCGCGTTGACCGACGCCGCAGGCCTGCGGTACGAGGTCCCGCTGTCCGGCACCGGCTCCGGAGCACTGATCACCTTCGAGCCCGCCACCCTCGACTTCGGCGCCCTGCCACCCGGCGGCACGGAACGGCGCGACCTCACAATACGCAGCACCGGGAACGCCGTCCTCGTCATCGACGCCCTGCAGACCACGGGTGACTTCCTGAACGGACCCGGCTGCGTCGGCGGTCTCCGTCCCGGCCGCGACTGCATGGTCAGGGTCGTCTTCCGGCCCACGGGCGAGGGCCCGCGCACCGGCGAACTCACCGTCACGAGCAACGCGGTCGGCGGCCCGTACCGGCTGCCGCTGACGGGCACGGGCCTGGTCCCGGCCATCGGCATCACACCCGACGCCCTCACCTTCGGGGCCCAGGACGTGGGTACGACGAGCCGGCCACAGCCCGTGACGGTGTCCAGCACCGGCTCGGCCTCGCTCAGCATCACCGAGGTGACCCTGACCGGGCCGGACACCGCCGACTTCCGCCTCCAGGACAGCTGCGGATGGCAGCGCCACATGCCCGGCACGCAGTGCGTCGTCGAAGTCGTGTTCGCCCCGACCGCCCCGGGCCCGCGCACGGCCACCCTCACCCTCACAGACGACGCCCCCGGCAGCCCGCACACGGTCCAACTCTCGGGCGAGGGCCACGCATAAGTCCTGGACGGGCAGAGCGGCCAGGGCGTGGCGGACTCCACGCACTCAGGATGCCGTCGGACGGTTCGCGGAAGGAGCGGTCGTCTGCCGAGGGAGATTTGCCGTCCCGGCTCGCAGTGCAGATCCGAGATGCTGGAGACCAGCCACCACGCCCTGCACGCGTGAGTGAACAGCGCAGTAGGTGTTGATCCACTTGGCCAGTGCGGTGATGTCCTTGATCGTTGTGGCGCTGGTCCGCACGCGCCCGGCAACGTGGTGGCGCTGATGATTGGCCGATTTGAGCGGGTGTGCGAACAGGTACGGCTCGTCAGCCGGCTGGCAGCGTTCCAGGATGGCGACGGCTCGTGCGACGGGAGCGGTGACAATCCAGGTGGCGGCCGCGCCATGGACGCCGTCGCCCTTGAAGGCCAGTCCGTGAAGCCGGTAGCTGTCAGCGGTCACGTAATTCCCCACGATCTGCATGACCAGCGTCAGGTAATTCCCCACCCCCGTGGTCACAGCTCCCCACCGGGGTGCTGACCATCGATGGTGCTACGGACCGCGCTCGAACTGGCGTGAGAAACCGTCTTGGGAACCCTCTTGATCACGCCGACGCTGCCATCTCTTCCGCAGAGGCTCGGGCGCTCGTCTAGGCTGACACGGTGGGGTTTGAGCTGCGGGAACGGTGGGGCGCACGGCCGTTGTGGGCGAGATGCGTTCTCGCTGTGTACTTGATCGGTCTCACCGAGGGCACGGGTTCTCACATCGCAGATCTGGTCCGCGGCGGCATCCACGCCTATGCGTCGTTTCCTCAGGTCCCTCTGCAGGTGTTCTTCGTCAGCTTGGTGATCCTCGATCCGCTGGCTGCCGTGCTGGTGGGGCTTGTGCGGCGGGAAGGGATCTGGCTGGCAAATGCCGTGATGGTGATGGACGTCAGCGCGAACTGGTGGGGAAACCGGCACTGGCTGCGGGATGACCCTGCGCAGCTCCTCTTGCTGTTGCCCATCACTCTCTTCGGTCTGTTCGTCGTTGCGTTCGCGGTCCCCTTGCATCGCACGGTTGCCGGGGCAGCGAGCAGGCCGCAGGCGGCCCTGCCGTCTGTCTGACGGCTCACGATGATCAACGGCTGTTGCCGGTCCCAGGGCCGCATGCACCGCTTCCGATATTCCCTGTTTCGGGTTGTTTGAGTCTCTGTCGGATCTTCCTTGTGAATCGGTCGGGTTCCCCATGGGCATGCCGGTGCCGGGTTGAGCTTGTTCCTTAACGTCGAGCTTGATCGCGTTCGATCAGCGTCTCGGGTCGTTTGATGGTTTTCCCCACGTCGTAGCGGGTGGCGGGGTGGCGGTTCTTCGAGCCTGGGGGCCGCCCGGGGCCGGGCCGTGTGGGTTTGGGAACTCTGGCCGGATTGGTCAGGCGGGGCCGGATGTTCCGGAATGCTCGGCGGACCCGGGTCGGGGTCATGGTGGTGCCGGGGCGGGTGCTCTTCTCCCATGGCTTGCGCTGGTCAGTGGCGGCGGGGGCCGCAAGGCGGAGCTGGGTGTGGACGGCGATCACGAGCCAGGTCCAGCGGTCGGCCGCCAGCGGGTTCCGCAGGCGCGGACGCGTCCAGCCCAGGTCCTGTTTGAAGTAGCGAAAGGTGTGCTCCAGGTCGAATCTACGCAGGTAGCAGGACCAGGCTTGGTCCACGTCGGTGGTGGTGGCACCGGTTTTCGAGGACCACAGCCACAGTGGTGGTGCGTCACGATCGCCGGGCAGGCGGTCGACTTTCAGGCGGATCAGAGTGCCCTCGACCAGGGGGAGTTCGCCGTCGTGGTCGAGCCAGGAGGAGCGGTGGGTGAGCCGGGGGTGGACCCTGTCCCAGGCTTGGGCCTGGGCTTTTCCATAGCGCTCGGTGTCGTTGAGTGTCACCAGTGCGGGCACGGGCCAGGTATCCGGCTTGGCCAGCCGCAGTTCCGCGCCGTGCTTCGGCGTGCGTCCCAAGGGTTGGTAGGTGAAGGACAGCGGCCGCGGCGGAACCCTCAGCACTCGGTCGGAGCGTAGACGGCCGACCAGTTCGACGGGCAGGTCCCGCAGCACCCAGGCCAGGCGGGTCACGTCGTAGCCAGCGTCCATCACCACCAGCATCTCCGGGTCGCCGGTCAGCCACTGGCCTTCGCGCACCAGGCGCTCGACCACCGCGCGTAGCTGGGTGGCGGTGACGGCGGTGGCGTCGTCCTCGGGGCCCAGGCGAACCGCGTCCAGGACGGCAGTCCACGACGATGGGCCCGGGGACAGGGCGGCGACCAGGGAATAGGGCCAGCCCGGGATGATCTGGGCGGTGCTGCGGGAGCGGCCGTGGACGTGGCAGAACAGTCGCTCCGGTGAGCAGGCCGCGTCGCTGCGCAACCACGGAGATACGTCAACGCTCAGCACGATCCTTCCACTCTCGAAGCGCGGCAGCGGCAGGCCGGTCAGCAGGTCGCGGAGTCGATCGGTGTCCAGGCGGCCGTCATTCAAAGCCGCGTAGAAGGAGCCGTATCCGCGGCGGTGTTCAGCGGTCAGCGACAGCTCCACCGGTGTGCGGGCCGGGCCGTCCGCACACAGCAAGGCGTCCGTCAGGTCGAAGAATGCGTCTGCCCGAGCCGTCAGGCAGTTGTAGAAGTTCGCTCGAAAGCTCGACAGCTCTGCGAGCGGTTCCCGATCATCGCCGGGTTCCGGCACTTTCACTCCCCAGGGCCCTGCGTGAACCACTGCAGTTCCTCGCAGTTCCAGGATTACGAGGCGGACGGCCGCATGTCTGCTGGTCACCCGATCGGGTGACCCCGCGCTCGCAGCAGCACAGGCCTGCCGGACGAGCTGAACCGAGCTTGACCAAGCGTCAGCAGTATCCGTCGAGCCTGGTGCTGCCCTTCGGTGCGAGGCTCGGCCAGGGGCGCCCAGCGCTCTCCGCAGCGACAGAGCGAAGCAGGTCGAGAAGAGTGCAACCGGGGTAGCCCTGAAAGCTCCGGAAGGCGGTGCGGTAGTAGCAACTCCAGTAGCTCACGATCCGGCGCTGAGTCCGGGCGAAGAAGGCCGGGTTGGCCACGATGAACTCCCCGTAGGCGATGCGGCGACTGTCCCCAGGGGTGCCAAGGCCGCGAAGTTCATCTCTGATGTCGACCAGGATCTCCAGGACGTACTCGCCGACCAATTGCACGACGAACGGAATGACCCACGGGTCCCCAGCACTGAGGATCTGCGCCAGATGGCGCTGTCTGATCCGGCCGTCACAGTGCCGTGAATACAGACAGTGCAGAATCTGCCGCTGACGCAACGAGAGGCCAGCAACCGATTCCGGCGGCGGCTCGTCGTTGTAGACACGTCCCGGAATGGAGACCTGCTGGCCCTGCACCATGGCCGAAAACGGTGCGATCGGCCGATGCCGAGGTGCAGGCATGACCGCCAGCACTGCTTGGACGTCATCGACGAGCTCGGCCGGGAACGCCGATGACAACAGGTCTTGGGGGCTGGAGAGCGGCTGCACGGGTCGAGCTTATGTGCAGGCCAGCAGTCGAGATGATCACCCCGATGTTAAGGAACAAGTTGAGTGCCTGTGTCAGGTCCTTGCATGACAAGTTGACTGCGTCAGTGACAACTAACTGTTGCGGGTCAGGACGTTGGTGACGTGAGTTGTTGGCAGATCAGATGGTGAGCAAGTTGCGCCGTCGCGAGCAGGTCCTCGCGAGATGTGTCGCCGTTGGATCGCACTGACAATCCGTGCCAGACGCATTGGACGAGCCCGGTCAGGACCGCTGCGTTGGTGCCGGCAGCTAAGGGCTGTCCCGTAACGATCTTGGCCGGTTGGGGTTAGAGCCCCCGCACACGGGTGACCGAGTCCTGATGACAGGATGATTGCCCCGACGAACCCGAGGGGCCATGTCCGTGCACACGCCTGCCGACTACCTCGAACTGGCGCGTGCCGAGAACGACAGCGCCGTTCTGCATCGACTCGCGCGTTGTCCGTACCCCTTTGTCTGGCAGGCGCTGGCCGCCAATCCCGCCACGGCGCTTGGCACTCTGCTGGAGCTGAGCACGGCCCAAGACAGTGCCTGGAACGACAACAGGCTCCTTCGCCTGCTGGCGGAGCATCCGAGCGCGAACCGAATAGTGCTGCGAGCCGTCCGTGACGCCGTGGCGGCGAAGCTCGCCGAGGGCGAACGGCCCTATGCCGCGGTGCTTGCGCTGGCAGGACGGACGGAACTTGCGGCGGCAGAAGTGCGACAACTCGGGGCTCTTCGTGGAGCTTCTGCGCGTCTGCGCAGTCGGCTTGAACAGCACCTCGAGCTCCGCACCTGATCCAATGCCCACCGCGGTCGGCTCCGGATGGAACGATCTTGCTGTGACTTCAGTGATCACGGCGTCGGAGCCGTCCTGGATAGGCCCCTTCACCGGGCTGAGCGCGCGCTGCTTCGGCAAGTTGGTGACCTCCGTGCGGCGCAAGACCGCTGCCGAGCTCCAGCGTGGGCGACCCTGGGGACTCCCGCTCGAGGACCGCATTCTGTTGGTCGCGACCTATTGGCGCACAAATTTGACGATGCGACAGATTGCTCCGCTGTTCGGCATCTCAAAATCTGCGGCGGACCGGATCATCAACCACCTCGGACCAGTGCTGGCCATGCAACCGCGCAAGCGGTTCCGCAAGGACACCGTGCTGATCGTGGACGGAACCCTGGTGCCCACCCGCGACCATACGGTGGCCGAGCAGTCAAAGAACTACCGCTACTCCACGGCCCACCAGGTCGTCATCGATGCCGACACCCGCCTGGTCGTCGTGGTCGGCCGGCCCCTGCCGGGCAACCGACACGACTCCCGCGGCTGGGAGGAGTCCGGCGCCAAGGCCGCCGTCGGCAACACCATGACCATTGCCGACGGCGGCTACCAAGGGACCGGACTGGTTATGCCACACCGTCGACGCAAGGGCGAGGAACTCCCGGCCTGGAAGAAGGAACACAACCGGTCCCACAAGCAGGTCAGGGCCCGCGTCGAGCACACATTCGCCCACCTGAAGGGCTGGAAGATCCTACGCGACTGCCGGCTCAAGGGCGATGGTGTCCACCACGCGATGCTCGGCATCGCCCGCCTGCACAACCTCACCCTCGCCGGATAGGCGAACAGAAGGGGCCCACAACCGGCCTTGCCTCTTCCGACTCGAAGATCGTTACGGGACAAGCCTTAGTTCCCCTTCTTGGATCGCTCGTTCGATGCGTGCGAGGAGGGCCTGCTCGTTCGAGCTGTGCAGTTCGGCGACGTAGGCGCTGGTGTCGAGCGTGCTCGTGCTGTCGCTCATCACGGCACTGCTGATGAGACAGCCGGGGTGTGTGTCGCTTGGCTGGGTGAACTCGTGCACCGAGTCGGCGAGGATGCGTTTGATCACGGTCAGGATGTCGTTCTCGGCGACAGCCTGCTGATAGATCTCGCGGTACCGCTCGGCGTAGGTCCGAACCGCTTCCTCGAACAGTCCAGCCTTGCTGCCGAAGGCGGCGTAGAGGCTAGAGGTGGACAGACCGAGGGCCGCGGTCAGGGCGCGGGTCGAGGTGCCGGAGTAGCCGCGTCGCCAGAAGAGGCGAGCTGCATCAAGGACTACGCGGTCACGGTCAAAGGCTCGTGGTCGCCCACGGTTTCGTTCAGTCACGCTTGCATTATAGATCGTTTGCTCCATAATAAATTTATGGAGCAAACGATTCAGAAGAGGCTGCCGGTCGGCGGGGACAGTTGGGTGACGGTCGATGTGTACGGGGAGCCGGATACTCCGGGCCTCGTCGTCGTCCCCGGCGTGATGAGCGACGCGCACACGTGGCGCCACGTTGCGGGCTCCGTCGACGCCTGGCCCTCGGTGGTAGTCGTAAACCGCCGGGGCCGCGCCCCCTCGGGGGCGCTGACCAACTCGTACTCGCTGCGGACAGAGATCGAGGACCTCGGCGTGGTCCTTGACGAGTTCGACAGCGCGCGGACGCTCTTCGGTTGGAGCTACGGCGGTTTGATCACCTTGCTGGCCGCCAACGAGCGCCCGATTCCCCAGGTGATCGCCTACGAGCCGGTGATGCGACCATTCGGACGTCATGCACTGCCGGACCTAAAGGTCGCAGAGGGGACGGCGGACTGGGATCGCTGCGTCGAGATCGTCAATCGGCAGATCTCCGGCTTCTCCGCAGCACATGTCGACGGCCTTCGGGCCGATCCCCACAGTTGGGCGACACTGCGTCGATTGAGCGGACCGCTGTACGCCGAACTCAGCGCCCTCAACGCGGAGCCACCTCCGGATCTGATGGCGCAGCAGGCAGAGCAAGCCGACCTGATCATCGGCCAGCGCAATCGTGGAACGGCCCCCTACGGAACGTCGTTCGATCACGTGCGGCAGCACGTCGTGCACGCCGAAGTCCACGAACTCCCTGGCCAGGGCCACCTGGCCCACATTCAGGCGCCGGCAGAGCTGGGCCACCTGCTCAACAACCTCGCCGCGATCTGATGGGCACCCACGCCAACGCACCGCTCTCCGTTGAGGGCCGCAGGCGACTGGTCGAGCGATGCCAGTCACGTCCGATCGCCCACGTTGCCGCGGAGATGAGCATCTCCAGGGCATGCGCCTCCAAGTGGTCAACCGGTACCGCCGTCATGGTGAGCTCGGCCTGCACGACCGGTCCTCCACACCGCACCGCCAACCCACCGCCACACCGGGCGAGGTAGAGGAGCGGATCGAGCAGATGCGCCGAAACCACAAGTGGTCCGCAGGACGAATCGCCTTCGAACTCAGCCAAACCGTTCACGCCGTGAGCCGTCGCACCATCACCCGGCACCTCGCCCATCTCGGTCTGAGCAGACGACGATTCATCGACCCCGACGGCCACACCACTCGGAAACCACGCACAATCACCGCTCGCCGGCCGGGACACATGGTCCACATCGACGTGAAGAAGGTCGGACGGATACCTGACGGCGGCGGATGGCGAGCCCACGGCCGAGACAGCGACCACTCCCGGGCAGTCAGCCGGAACAAGAAGAAGACCGGCCGTGGAGGGTACGTGTACCTACACTCCGCGGTCGACGGGCACACTCGCCTCGCCTACACGGAACCTTTGCCGGATGAGAAAGCCTCGACGGCGATAGCATTCCTGCACCGAGCCAGGGCGTGGTTTGCTGCACACGGCATCACCCGCATCGAACGGCTCGTCACCGACAATGGTGCCTGCTACCGCACCGACGCGTTCACCCGCGCCCTACTTGGCTCACGGCACCAACGGATCCGGCCGTACACGCCCCGGCACAACGGGAAAGTGGAACGGTACAACCGGATCCTGGCAGAAGAGTTCCTGTACGCGCGCACCTGGACCTCCGAAACCCAGCGCGCCCAAGCGCTGGCGGTGTGGAACATCCACTACAACTACCACCGGCCCCACACCGCCCTCGGCGGACAACCTCCCTCAGCAACGCTCAGGCAGACCGTCACCAACGTCATGGCCTCATACAACTAGGGGTGCCTACCTCGCCCGCCGCCGTGACCAGCGGCCCTCCACCGCATACCGGTCCCCGACGGACGAGGAATGGGAAGAATTCCTCGGCCACTTCGAACGCCGCAAGGTCGCGCTCGGCGACTGTGGGCGAGCCTACGGCACCAGCTGCATTCACGAGCACGGCTGCATTCGATGCCCGCTACTACGGGCAGACCCGGCCCAGCGGCCACGGCTGATCGACATCTGCGACAGCCTGATCGCCCGCATCGCCGAGGCTGAACGCGAAGACTGGGGCGGCGAGGCCGAGGGGCTCAAGGTCAGCCTGGCTGCTGCAAACGCCAAACTCGCCCAGCTCGACAACCGCCGGCGCACCGCCGTCGACCTCGGCCTGCCTACCTTCGCTGACGTCGCTGTCCGCATCACTACGTCGACGGACTCGCACCTGCCCTGAATATCCGTGGTCACCGCGAACCTGCACCGCCTACGCTCCACTCCATGCGCAGCGCGTTTGTCTTCCCTGCAGGTGAGCGAGCTGAGACCGTCGCCTCGCTCAATCAGCACCTGCCACAGCAGCGTGATCCGTGGAGCCTGGACGGCAACCTCTACATCGACATCGACAATGAGGAATCCGGGCACCTCTTCTCCGACTGGGATCCCGACGAGGTTGCAGTCCTTGAAGCGGCTGTCGGACACCACCCTGGCTGGGCAGTGCAGATCGACATCTCCGGGCGCATCGACGGCACCACAGAGATTCACCAACTGGTCGCGCTGCTACTTGAGCACGGTGGTGTTGCGCTTGACGACTACTCCGCCCACCCCTGGACTCTGCAGGAAATCGAGTCCGCCACCGTGATCGGCGGCCTACGCTTCTTCGACTTCCGCACCTACCACGAACTCCACCGCGAACAGTGACATCGAAGGCCTGAGTACCGTTCAGGCAAGTTCAGATTATGATCGCCGACCGCCTCGACATCACCGGCGCCCGCTGGGAACTCGACGGCGCCGAAGCCTTCCTCCAACTCCGCGCGTTGGTCACGAACGGAGACTTCGAGGACTACTGGGTCTTCCACGCGACCCGTGAACACCAACGCCTCTACCCCAGCCCCGACCAGCAGAACTACAGCCTCACTGCGTGACCCCGACCGTCACTTCAGAGGATCCGCACCCAACGCTGATCACTCTGCAGACCTCACCGCCACGCGCTCTGGCCTCGGAACCTCCAGGCACCTAGCCTCCGGGGCCACTCCGCCCGCAGGCGCGCACCGGGCTGCCCTCAGCTTCGCCGGACTGCTGCGACAGTCCAGTAGCAGGGGTCTTTCACCTCTGCCCGGTAACAGTGGCGCCTCGTGGCGCACCTCGGCGTTGTTCCAGATAAGGGTCTGGCTGCCGGTGCTGATGTCGCGGGTGGTGGTGTTGCCGGACGGCCGGGGGCAACGATCGGGCCGGTTCGGCAGTCGTAGGGAGTGACACACATCCGTCTGCCGCGCTCGCCGCCAACTGCCCTTGCTCGCAGGCTGGTTGGCATCAGGGCCTGTCATCCCTGGGAGGATTCATGACCAGCTTCGTCGCACCACCTGGCGACAGACAAAGCGGCGGGCGCGACATCGCCCCACCCATCGCCGCCGCACATGCCCCACGGCGCAAGCCCGTCGGTCGCGCGACAAGCCGCAGTGTCGTGGTGGGGGCCGTCGCCGTTCTGCTGGCGGGGGCCGGCGCCTCGGCCGATGCCGCGCCCGGCGACCCGGTGGTCAGCGGTGCCACCGTCAACTCCGGACATGACGTCATCGTGGGTATCACGCACAACGTGGTGTTCCCGGTCACGGTCACCGGATCAGACGACTCCGGCCTGTCTTTCGCCGATGTGGATCTGAAGGAGCCGCACGGCGGTTTCTACACCACCGACGCGTTCTGCGAGAGCGCGACGGCATGCACGACGGTGTTCACCGCCAACGCCCACCCGGCACCGGGTAGCGACGATCCGGTGGACCTGGCCAACGCCAACGCGGGAACATGGTCGGTCGACGCCTTGGTCGACGCCAACGACGGCGATTCGGTCTTTGCCCCCGGCGCCGGGTCGTTCAGCCTCAAGCGTGCCGCGCGGCTCACGGTCAACGCCTCACCGGAACCGGTGGCCAAGGGCTCTCGTATCACCGTCACCGGCAAGCTCGTGCGGGCCAACTGGGACACCTACCGGTATGCGGGATACGCGGGCCAAGCCGTCAAACTGCAGTTCCGCCCGAAGGCCAGCAGCACCTACACCACGGTGGCCACGGTGAACACCAGCAACACCGGCACCCTGCGCACCACGGTCAAGGCAGTCAGGGACGGCTACTGGCGTTGGAACTTCACCGGCACCACCACCACCACCGGCCCAGCCAAGGCCGCCGGCGACTACGTCGATGTACGCCCCTGATCCGGCAAGTACCAGCACATACTGATCCGAAACTCAAAGGGTTTCATTCGAGCGTGTAGGGGACGTGCGGGCCGTGGAAGTAGCCGAGGACAATGTGCGGCTTGCGCTGGCGTCGATCGATGAACCTGCATGCGTCTCTTCCGGTGCCCGCGCCTCGGAGCTGCTGGGCGTCCAGCTCGGAGACGTCGAATGGACCAAGGGCCAGCTGTGGGTGATCTCCAAGGGGACCCGGTTGCGGCAGGCGGTCCCCGTCTCCCCGGAGGCCCTGGCCTACCTGGCGGGCTACCTCGAGGAAGCGGGCCTGCCCGCGGGTTGCAATCCCGTCTGGCGCACCCGGCGAGGCGAGCCGAAACCGTTGAGCTACTGGGCGGCGCGACGGATCCTTCAGCGCGCCGACGAGCAGCTGGGCACGAACTGGACGCTGCATGATCTTCGGCATACCGCTGCGACCCGGATGGCGCGTGACCCGGCGCTGACGCTGTTGGAAGTGCAGACCATCCTGCGGCACGCGCATCTCAGCACCACCGCCCTCTACACGGCAGTGCGCCTGGACGACCTGCTCGATCAGCTTGCCGAGCATTACCCAGCGGCCGACAGAACCGGCCCGGTGGTCAGCGACGTACGGCGCCGACGACATTGCGGCGGTCTTCGGTGACCGATAGCGCCGTCGGGCCGAGCATGCGCCCGCACCTGACCTCGAACCGGATCCGCCGCCATGCCGCCGAGCCCGCCACCTCGCTGCCGGACGGGCAGCTCACCCAGATCGGTCCGGAACCGCCGCCGGTCCCGGACCGACCGCCACGTCCGCTCGGGGAGTTGTCGTCCACCACGATCGACCAGATCGTGGCACTGGTCGCCGAGGAGCTCGCCGACGTCAGCCGCAACGCCCGGGCCGATTACAAGTACGGCATGCGACGCCTGCTGCACCTGCTGGCCGCCGAGCCGGGGCAGACCTGGCAGGAGCGATGGGAGGCGGCCGGTCTGAACCAGCCCGGCCGGGCCGTCGCCGACCTGGCCGACGGCGACCCCAAGTGGCGCAGCCGGCTCACCCGGGCTGCCGGGATCGCCTTCGCCATGCGGCTGATCCAGCCAAGGAGGCCCTGCGGGCGACCAACCCTCCGCAGTACACCGAGAAGGTCCTGGCCCTCAGCCGTGATCCGCTCCTGGAGGAGTTCCGCACCCGGCTGCAGCGGCACCCGGTCAGCGCCGACGGACGCAAGAGCGCGCTCCGGCACCTGTGCCGGGCCCTGACCGTTTACGGGATCGCCCTGGCCGACCTGACCCCGGGCACGCTCGTACACTACGCCAACGCCCATCCCGGATGCGGGATCGCCGGTGCCTGGCCGCTGCTGCGCGACATGGGCGTCCTTCCGGCCTGGGTCCCGCAGACCCTGCAGGACGCCAGGATCCGCGGCCGCCAGTCCGTCGACGACCTGGTCGACCGCCACCAACTGCGCAACCGCGAGATCCGCGACCTGCTGGTCGACTACATCCGCCGCCGCGCCGTCGAGGTCGACTACGGCACCCTGGACAACCTGGTGCGCAACCTGGTCCGGTACTTCTGGAAGATCGTCGAAGAGATCAACCCGGACCAGGCCGACCTGCGGCTGCACGAAGACATCGTCCAAGCCTGGAAGGAACGACTGCTCGTCCGCCAGGACGGCAAGCCCCGCCAACACATCGACGGCCCGTTCCTCGCCGTCCGAGCCTTCTACCTGGACCTGCAGACCTGGTCGGCGGCCGAGCCCGAACGCTGGGGACGCTGGGTGGCTCCCTGCCCGATCCGGGACGCCGATCTGCGCTGGTTCCACGTCCGCCGGCGCCGCCTGCAGGAGCGGATGGCCAACCGCACCCGCGAACGCCAGCCGCTGCTGGCGACCCTCTCCGAGCACGTCACCACCGAATGGCACCGCCTGCGGACCCTGCTGGACGCGGCGAAACAAGCCCGGCTAGGCGAGCAGTTCGTCGTCGACGGCGTCACCTGGCAGCGCGCCGCCAGCAAGGCCACCGCGCGGCGACCTGAACTTCTCGGCTCCGAACCGGTCCGGGTGATCAACAGGGACACCGGCGAACTGGTACGCCTGACGCACGAGCAGAACAGCGTCTTCTGGCAATGGGCCGTGGTAGAGACCTTGCGCCTGGCCGGCCTGCGCCGCGAGGAACTTGTCGAGCTGACCCACCTGAGCGTCCGGCAATACCAGCGCCCCAACGGCGAGGTCGTCGCCCTGTTGGTGGTCAGCCCGTCCAAGAGCGACCGCGAGCGCGTCATCCCGATGTCCGCGGAGTTGTTCCACGTCACCGCGCAGATCATCCGCCGCCACCGCGAGGAGCACGGGACCGTCCCGGTCTGCCCCCGCTACGACCAGAGCGAACGCACCTGGTGCGAACCGCTGCCCTACCTCTTCCAGCGAGTGCAGAGCGGCACCCCGAGGGCGCTGTCGACAAGCGGGGTGCGCCAGATCGTTCTTGACGCCGCCAAGGCCCTGATCCCCACTCACCCACAGTTCGCCGAGATCCGCTTCGCCCCGCACGACTTCCGCAGACTGTTCGCCACCGACCTGGTCAACAACGGCCTGCCCATCCACATCGGCGCCGCATTGCTCGGCCACCTCGACATCCAGACCACCCGCGGCTACGTCGCCGTCTTCGACGAGGACGTCATCGCCCACTACACCGAATTCCTCGACCGCCGTCGGGCCAAGCGGCCCTCGACGGAGTACCGCCGGCCCACTGACGGGGAATGGAGTGACTTCCAGGAGCACTTCGACAAGCGCAAGGTCGAACTCGGCTCCTGCGGACGCCCCTACGGCACGCCCTGCGCGCATGAGCACGCCTGTATCCGATGCCCGATGCTGTCGATCAACCCCAAGATGCTGCCCCGGCTCGACGAGTTGGAGGCCGACCTGCTGGCCCGCCGTCAACGCGCGATCGACGAAGGCTGGCGCGGTGAGGTCGAAGGACTCGACCTCACCCTGAGGTTCCTGCGCAGCAAGCGCGCCCAGGCCCACCGGGCCGCTGCTGCCACAGGCAGTGTGGACCTGGGCATGCCCCCACGGCCCGGGGGCCGATCAGGAACGGGACAGGGAATCGGAACAGGTGGGTTCAGGGGTGCATGAGGGTGTCGAGTTGTACTGCGAGGTCGGGGTGGGTGGTGGTCAGGTGGGGGCGGGCGGCGTTGAGAGGGTGGATGAGCTCGGCGGGGTCGTCGTGGGCGAGGGCCGCGTGGAGCTGGCTGAGCGGGAGGTGGGCCGTGGTGGGCAGGTCGGTGAGGGCGGCGATCTGGCCGGCGATGCGGCGCAGGTCGGCTGCGTTGTGGCGGGCCCAGGTGGCGGTGGTGCGTTCGGCGGCGCGGCGTTCGCGGGTGGCCTGGACGCGTTGTTCGCCGGTGGTTCCGGCGGGGCCGGGGCGGCCGCGCAGGTAGCGGCGTTCGGCAGCTTGGCGGCTGGCGACGCCGAGGGGGTGGGCAAGGTCGGCCCAGCTGGCTCCCGCGTCGCGGGCGGTTTCGATCAGGCCGGTTTCCCATCCGGCGAGTTGCTCGCGCACCTGCCGCAGCAGCATCAGGGAGGCCAGCGCCTGCTCCGGCCCAGGACCGGGCGCATCGGGGATGTCCAGGGACTCTTGCTGGGCGTCGCGTAGGGCGTCGTCTATGGCGTGCAGGGCCGCCGCGGCGGCGAGGAATGACGCCGGGCTGTGGGCGTTCGTGCTGGTCGTGGGCGACTGGTCGGCTGCGGTCACGGGCACCTCCCTCGGGCTGTCATCGTATCGACGACATCGCGCTTGTCATCCATTGGATGACATGTTACAACGGTGTCAGTGAGGCGCATTGGCAGCAACTGCCTGAACCTTCCTGGAGGTGTTTTCCGATGTTGATGCGCACTGACCCTTTCCGTGAGCTGGACCGGCTGGCGCAGCAGCTGATGGGCCCGGGTACCTGGTCGCGGCCGTCGGCGATGCCGATGGACGCCTACCGCGAGGGCGGCGAGTACGTGGTGGCCTTCGACCTTCCCGGTGTTACCGCGGACGCGATCGACATCGACGTCGAGCGGAACATGCTCACCGTCAAGGCTGAGCGGCGGCCGGTGACGAAGGCCAACGACGTGCAGATGGAGCTGTCCGAGCGGCCGCTGGGCGTCTTCTCCCGCCAGATCGTGCTCGCCGACACCCTCGACACCGAGCACATCCAGGCCGACTACGACGCGGGCGTGCTCACCCTGCGCATCCCGATCGCCGAGCGCGCCAAGCCCCGCAAGATCTCCATCGGCGTCGGATCCGGCCGCAAGGAGATCTCCGGCTGACACCGGCCGGACGGGTGCGGAGGGCGGGCACTTGGTCTCCCCCTCACCCCGCTCTCCGCACCCCCGCGGGCAGTCCGAAGAAGGGGGCCGCCGTGATGACTCTGCGACGCGAAGCGTTCCTCGGCTACGTGAAGGAACGCGGCGAGTACGACACCCCGCAGGAAGCCGAGCGCGCGGCCCGCGTGGTGCTCGCCCTGCTCGGCGCGCACCTGGTCGGCGACGTCCGCGCCCAGCTGGCGGCGCGCCTGCCTGAGGAGTTCGCCCTGATCCTGCTCAATCCGCTGCAGAGCGCCGAGCCGCTGCCCCCGGAGCGGTTCGTCAGCGCAACCGCCGCGTGGATCGAAGGCGCCACCGAGCAGACCGCGGCCTGGGACGTCAGCGCCGTGCTGTCCACCGTCGCCGACGCCGCCGACGAAGACCTGCTGGGCCAGATCCTGCTCCAGCTCCCCGTCGGATACGACCTGCTCTTCGGCCGCCCCCAGCCCACCTGACCATCCCGCACGCCGGTGCCCGAACACCGGCCACAGCAAGAAAGGCAACCACCCCCGTGATCTCCGACCGGCACGCGCCGACCCAGCAGCCGTACGGGACGGCATACGAGCAGATGCTGGAGAAGGTCCGCTACGAGGGCGCCTACCCCACCCGCGAGCGAGCCACGAAGCCGTCCGCCTGGTCCTTGCTGGACTGGGGCGCCAGGTGACCGGCGACGAACGCGTCGACCTGGCCGCCTGCCTGCCCCTGGAAGCCGCACGCGTGCTGACCGCGCAGATCCCCGACACCCAGCCGCTGACCGGCTGGGCCTTCGTCAAAGACCTCGCCGCCCGCACCGGCGCCTCCCTGGCCACCACCCGCTGGGACACCGGATCCGTCTTCTCCGCCGTCGCCGCCTACGCCGGCCCCGACCTGATCACCCGCATCCTCCACCAGCTCCCCACCGGCTACGCCCTGCTGTTCGGCCGCGCCGAACTCACCCCCGCCGCGTAGACGGCGACGTACGTGCTCGGGGGCGGGCGCGACGACCGGCGCGTCGCTGCCCGCCCTGCGCCCCCGAGGCATCGCCTTCCTGGCCGGGGTCCCGGCCCCCAGAGGGCTCTTTCACGCATATCTGGGTCACACACCCACCACGTCCGCCATGGCGGGATACTCATCCCAGGTCCGGCCATCGAGCAGGCGGCCGCCAGCCTTCGGGGTAAGCCCACCGACCTGCTTGAAGAACAGAGCCACCCGAAGATCGACACACCGGTCTCGAATGTCGCGAACCCAGGCCAAGTCCAGCGCTCGGTGAGCCGGGCCGCTCTCGCCGCCGACGATCACCCAGTCGATCCGCGAAAGCTCCAGCGACGGCACTGGCCCAAGCAGCGGCTCCAGCGACAGGAACCGGACGGCAGCCGGGATACCCCGCAACTCATCAGCCCGCCAGCAGTACTCATCCGACTCGATCGACGTACCGATCCAGACGTTGGGCAGCGGCCACGAACTCAAGGGGTTCCAATTGGCCGCGCGCTTGCGCACGTCCTCGCGTACGGGCCTGGCCAGCGGAACAGCACCGTCCTCTGACAGCCGTTCCATCTCGCTCCAGACCGCGTCCACGAACTTCTGCGATTCCAGCAGACGACGCAGACGCCGGGGCCTCTTGGTGAGTACCTGGAACTGGTGTTGCGGCGCCAGCGCCATCGTCGCGAAGGTCCTGGCCACAAACTCCGTGGGGACACGGGCGTGGCCGACATCGCTCATGGAGTTCACGAACACCTTGCGCGGCCGACGCCACCGCAGCGGCTCGAACAAGGCGTCCTCATGTACCGTGACCCCGAACCCAGGGCCACTGGTCCGCGGATCACCGTCGCGCTGGTATTTTGCCTGACCCATTGCCTTCAGCCGCTTTGCCAGGGTCAGCGCATAGCAGTGATCGCAGCCCGGCGAGATGCGATCGCACCCGGTCGCTGGATTCCAGGTGACCTCGGTCCACTCGATAGCCGTTCCGGTACTCACCACGCACCACCGACAGCGACCGTGGCCTTCGGCTTGGTGCAGAGAAGCTTGAAGAAGAAGGCCACCCCGGCGCGCCTTCGGAGACCTGACCAAGGCGTGGAAGACCGGCGAGGGCGTCTCGCCGAAGCGGAACTTCGCCGACATCCAGGCGATCGCCGCGGTGATCCGCCGATTCGACGTGGTGGCAGTGCAGGAAGTGCGCGGCAACCTACGGGCCCTGCGCTACCTGCTCAAGGTTCTGGGCGAGGACTGGGGGTTCATCCTCACCGACGTCACGCTCGGCAGGGATGGCAACAACGAACGTCTGGCGTTCTTGTTCGACACGCGCCGCGTCAAGCCGTCAGGGCTGGCGTGCGAGCTGGTGGTGCCGCTCGAACAGGGACGCCGGGGCGAGCGCGGGCGGCCTGAGCCGGCAGTTCGCCCGCACCCCCTGCGCGTCAGTTTCCTGTCCGGCGGTCAGACGTTCACGCTGGTCACCCTGCACGTCGACTACGGCGACACGGCCGCCGACCGGGTGCCGGAACTGGCAGCGATCGCGCAGTGGCTGGCAGGCTGGGCAGAGCGGGAGTTTGGCTGGGACCACAACCTCATCGCGCTCGGCGACTTCAACATCGACCGTGAGGGCGACCCGCTGTTCGACGCCTTCACCTCCACCGGTCTGACCTCGGCTCCGCAACTGGAGGGACTGCCCCGCACGATCTTCGACAAGCCCGGTGCCGCGCACTTCTACGACCAGATCGCCTGGTTCACCAAGGGCCAACAGCACCGCCCGGTCCTGCGGCTGGAAGTCGTCGCCGGGGGCCTGGTCGACTTCGTCGACGCGCTGCAGGGCGAGAGCACACGCAACGAGCTGTCTTGGCACATCTCCGACCACTACCCGCTCTGGGGGAGTTCGCGATCCCGGCGAGCTGACGGTTTGGCAGCCCCCGATGAGCCACTGAAACCGGCGCCCGGGGTCGGAAGGTGCCGCAGCCCGATCCGTAGCGACGGCGGCGATCGAGTGTCTGACGTTGGGGTGTGTGTCAGAGCGCAGCAGCTGTCGGCGTGCCAGGCGCGATGCAGAGTGCGACGGGCGCCTGGGGCGTGGCCTCGGCCGGGACTTTGCCGTCGGTTTTCTCCAGCTCGGCGGGAATCGACGCGGCAAGGGTGCTACGGACGAAGAGCATGGCGTAGAGCATGACGGCCAGGGCCGCCGGCAAAAGAAGGGGGACACACACGGACCACTTGGCGACCGGGCTGGCGTGCGCGGCGACGCTCATGGCGAGAATCATGGCAAGTTGGCCGTAAACGCCCAAGACGGTGACGAAGGTGGAGACCACCAGGCCCCAGCCGTGTCCTGTCGATTTGAGTTTCTTCGTGCCGCTGGAGTCCGTCTGAAGAGCGTAGGTGCAGGAGGCCGAGTAGAACACAGGCGCGAAAAGGATCAGGCCGCCGGAGATCAGGTTCAAGGTCAGGAATCGGGCCAGTGAGATTCCCGGTAGCCACTCCTGAAGCACGCCGGTCGCGGCCAGCACGGTACCCAGGAGGCTTCCCAACGCGGTGATGTTGGTGACCCAGCTATCCTTCGCCGACCAGGGGACCTCGATCGACAGAGGCGCGGACAGCCATCCCTCCGGCAGGACGGGCACGTCCTTCAGGCGGCTGAAGACACGATTCGAGATCATCAGGAGCAGGGTGAGGCCCGCGCATGCCGCCGCCCCCCACAACGCGCCTGTGTACTCAGGGTCGTGTTCCACACCGCGGACCAGCGAGAAGCGGACGGTGGCCGGGGCGATGCTCTTGGCCGAGTCTCCGGCGGCAGCCGCCACCACGACTGTCCCCTGCCGGTCGGCGCACTTTCTGTCCACCGTGAAGTCCACAATCACCGCGACAGGAGACCCGACAGCCAGGTCCGCAGGGGCATCACGCAGGGTGGCCACCGCAGCGCTCTTCTGCGTGCACAACGTGTCAGCGGCATCGCCCGCGGTGTCCAGGTAACCGGCAACCTTCAAGCTGGTTTTCAGATCGGCCGAAGTACCGACCACGAGCCGTGCGCTGCCCACCATCCGGCCGCTCTGCTTGTCCTTGTCGAGCTTCACCTGAACTGTCTTGTCGGGCCCCGTAATGGAGAGCTTGTCCTCCGCATGCGCCGGACAGGCAGCAAGCCCCGCCACAACAAGCGACAGGACAACCATCGCAACCCGCCTGAAGTCGACCACGCCACCCAATCAATCACTCTGTGTGACATCTTGTCGGCTGACACGCCGTACAAGGCGATGGCGATGACCGGTCGACCCCGATCCGCGCCCAATCGACGAGATCGGCCGAACGCGGCCGCGGAGGGACGGAGGCCGTACGTACGCCGGGTCAGGCGACGGGCAGTTGGCCGAGCGGTCGGCCCTCGTCCGCCTTCACGGCGAGCAGGGCGGCCACTTCGCTGTCGCTCTCGAAGGACGGCTCCTGCCACCAGGCCGGGACCGGCACGGGTTCGAGCCAGACGGCGCTCCCGAATGTGCGGACCACGTCGAAGAGGGCCTGGAGCTTGTGCACGCTCGCCAGATCGAGCACTCCGATCAAGGTGCTCCAGGTCTGGGTGACAGGGTCGTACGAGGACACAGAACGCAGGACGGTGCGCTGCTCGTTCCAGCCGACCTCGTCGGCACGCGCCGACTGGATCGTGACCTGGAGCAGCCAGCGGTCGCTCGGGCGCGGGGTCGATAAGGAGGTCATGGACCGACCGTAGGGCGTGCCTCTGACAACGGCTCAACCTTGTTTCCGGTGAACGTCGTAGACCAGTGGATCACGGACTTTTCCTACACGCCGTTCCCGGCTTCGCAAATCTGATCGCTCCCTGTCTCGCCGCATCCCTACGGTCCTGCCATGCCAAACCCGACGAACGACCAGCAGGGTGCCGACCTCGCCCGCGCGACCGCTGCCTCCCTTCTCAAAGTCGCCGAGCAGGCCATCGCCACTGACGTGCGCGTGCCCTCGGACAAGAAGCGGGTGTTCGGCCCGGCGTACAGCTGGTGGCGCCCCATCTGCCGTACTGGGCGAAGCCGTCTTGCTGCTCACGGAGTCGGCGAAGGCCGGCCAGGACAGTCCCGAGCCGCAGGGCACGGCCTTTGGCTGTGCCCTGCCCCGGGCGCGGGTCTGGTCAGGTGTTGCTGTCGGTGAGCCAATACGGGTCCCAGCAGTGCTGGGGCGGTCGGGTGACGTGGTGCATGCGCAGGCCGCGGGGCTCGTGGTCGCCGGCGCCGGGCAAGTCGATGAGCCAGCCGAGAACGGGGGCGGGGATCTGGTCGGGGGCGTCGAGGTCGGCCAGGAGAGCATCCGGGCCGCGCTGGTCGTAGGGCGGTGGCAGGAGCAGGCTGGCGGCGGCGGCGTCGTCAATGATGCGGCGGCAGATGCTGCGCCAACGGCCCTGCCCCCACCAGGAGTCGGTGTAGCTGGTGGAGCCGCCGATGCTCATCAAGATCAGCGTGCTCTGGGGGCCGAGTACCTCGTGGTCGAGCTGGCGCCAGCGGTCGAATTCTGCGGTGACAGTGGCGGCTACCTCCGCCCAGCCCGGGCCGAAGAGGGAATGGACTGTGGTGCCGTCGGCAACGGCCCACTGCGGATCCATCAGAGCGTCTTTGATGCTGTCCCAGTCGATGCCTTCGACGGGGCAGATGTGCTGCTGAGTGATGTGGGTGACGGCGATGTTGACACGGGCCATCAGCACGTCCGTATCCAGGTGGTGGTCTTCCACCGCGGTGTTGTTGCGCCAGCACCAGGCGGCCACGCCCAGTGCCGCCGCGTCCGGCACGATGTCGGGCGCGACGTCCCGGCCGGCCATGCCGACCACCCAGTCCAGGTGGGCGCTGAGCCATTCGCTCTCTGTGACTTCCCGGAGCACGTCGGCCAGCGGCAGCTGCCGGAAGGCCGCAGCCGGCTGGAAGATCCGGCGGACTCTGCGCAGGGCGAACCCCCGCTTGGCCTCGGGCGGTGCGGCGTCAGCGACGAGCACGTGGGCGGCATCCAGCAGCCCAGCCTCCCCGGCGACGGCGGTGACGGCCTGCTCCCCGGAAGCGGCGACGGGGATCTCAATGCTGTCCTCCAGCAGGGAATAGGACTCCGGCCAGACTCCCATCACGTCGTCGAAGGGCTGCAAGACCAACATGCCCTGGTGAGGGCTGTATTGGACGTCCACGCCGCCGTCGCCGCGCCAGAGGGTGGCGTACAGCAGCGCGCCCTCCTGCGGGTCGAAGTCGCTGGCCCACTCCTGTGGCAGGTCAAATCCTGCCCACTCCAGCGCCGACAGCAGCTCCTCCAGCCGCGTCGCGTAGTTCTCCCAGTCGCAGCCTGAGGGAGGGGGCACGGCCGCGGCCGCGCCGTCTGCCGCTGCCGCCTCGGTGGGGTGGCTGCTGACGGCCGACGCAGGCGTGTGCGCCGGGTGGAGTCCGGCCCGCGGGTCGAGCATGTCCCACAGCCTGCCAGCCCGCTCGGCGATCTGCTGGCGTTCAGCGGAGCGGCAGCGCGCACAGATAGCGGTACTCGTTGCCGAATCGCGCCGAGCACGAGACCGTCTACCAGGCCGTCTATCTGCCGCCCCGCGGCGGCCTGGAGCGCGCCCCCGGCGTCCTGCGCAGCGGCCGGCCCGCTCGCCGTCGACGCCGCCGGCCCGACGAGCGCGCCACCCGGTTCATCGACCCCGGCACCCTGATCAGCCACCGCCCGGAGGAGCTCAACGACCGTCAAATAGCTGGCAGTTGGGAAGGCGATCTGATCGTCGGCAAGGGTAACCGGTCCGCGATCGGCACCCTGGTCGACCGGTCCACCCGCTACGTCAAACTCCTCCACCTGCCCGGTGGCCGGGGCGCCGAGCAGGTCCGCGACGCGCTCGTCCACGCCCTCGGCGACCTCCCCGCCGAGCTGGCCCGCTCGGTGACCTGGGATCAGGGCAGCGAGATGAGTCGACATGACGAGTTCACCCGCGCCACCGGCATCCCCGTCTACTTCTGCGAGCCCGCCAGCCCCTGGCAACGCGGCTCGAACGAGAACACGAACGGCCTGCTGCGCCAGTACTTCCCCAAGAGCACCGACCTGTCCGTCTTCGGCGCCGAGGACCTCGCCTTCGTCGCCGCCGAACTCAACAGCCGCCCCCGCAAGACCCTCAACTGGAACACCCCCCGCGAACCTCTTCGCTAGGCTCGTCGCAACACTGGAATGATCACCGTGTTGCGACGATGACTGGAATCCGCCGTCCGACGCGGCTTGGTCATCGCAACATCCCTCAGGACAGGTGTTGCAACGACCTATAGAACCCAAGCGGTCTGCTCCGCCCCCAGCTTCGCCGGGACGGCTGTGCCGGGCGACTCGCTGTGGGAGAGAATGCTGGGCATGACGACTTGAAGAGCACCGGCCAGGCGGCAGCACTGGTGCAAGGTCGGGACCTGGGACACGGTCTCCGACGGGGACCGTCGGATCTGTGCCGCCTGCGGAACGCCCGTCCACTCGTACCAGTACCGATTCCATCCGCCCGAGTCCTCCATGTTCGAGCGGTGCATCGGACTCGCCTGGTGTTCCAGTTGCCGGATCTACTCCGGCAACATGGTGCACGTCCCGCGAAAGCGGGTCCTGGTCGACGCCCTCGCTTCGCTTCCCCGCGAACAACGGGAGAGGCTTACACGTTCGGAAACACGGCTGATTGAGTTCCTGGACCGCCAGGCCCGAGGCAGCAGAGATTAGATTCCACCAGCCAGCCGGCCTCGGTGCTACTTCGAACCACCCCCCGCGCGCGCGGGGGTGGTTCCAGGAATGCATGATGATCGACTCCTGGTCATCGGTCGTCCCTGCCCACGCGGGGGTTGTCCCGGCTCGGCCAGGGACTGCTCCTGGTGGACGAGGTCGTCCCCGCCTGGGCTACCGGCGGAACTCGCTAACCTGGGTCTTACGGCGCTTCCTCGTGTAGCGATCCCGTGATCGGACCGCCAGATTCCCTGCCGATCCGACGATGTGTCGACGACGTCAAATCATGGGAATGTCGTTCGCAGTCCCGCATGATCACTGTGTGAGACGTGTACCGAAGTGGATTGGACTGCTGTACGTAGTCATGGTCGGGGCATTCCTGGCGTGGTACGTCGCTCGCGGCCACCGGGTCGAAGATCTGGTCACTGTCCTGTCCGCCTTCACCGGTCTGCTGGCGCTACCTGCCGCAGTGATTGCCGTGCTTCACCGCGGCAAGAGCGAGCCGGTGCCTGCCCGGCTGGAGGAGGTGGCCGACCAACTTGCCCAGGGGGTGCGCCAACAGTGGGAAGCCGAGGCGCAGGTACGTCGCCTTAATGACCCTTTCCCGCTGTCGGTCGAATGGGTCGCGGCCGACGCGGACCTGGTGGAGTCGTGGCCGCACTTGAGGGAGCTCGCCGAAGGCTGGCCTGGCCAGTCCTCGGAAGCGGCCTCCGCGTGGGCTGTCAGCCCCAGAGGACTGGCCGGCGAGGGGGGTGAAATCGCCAAGACCTTCGAGCGCGTTCCCACCCGCCGTCTAGTGGTCCTCGGCGACCCTGGTGGGGGCAAGACCATGCTGCTGATCCGCCTGCTCCTGGCCCTGCTCGAACGCCGCCCTCTCCGGGGCCCCGTCCCGGTCCTGTTTCCACTGGCCTCCTGGGACCCAGCTCGGCAGGACCTGTACACATGGATGACCCAGGAACTCGAGCAAGACCACCCTGCTCTACGCGATCCCGTACCCGCCGATCGCCCACCGGCCGCTACCGGCACCCTGGCACGTGCCTTGCTTAAGCAGCGGCTGATCCTGCCCATCCTCGACGGCCTGGATGAACTCCCTGAGGCCGTGGGCGCCCGGGCCCTGCATGCCATCAACCAGGCACTACCCGCAGGGCAACCGCTCGTGGTCTCCAGCCGCACCGCCGAGTACCGCAGCGCCCTTACCGCTCCATCCGGGACCAGTGTGCTTCTGAATGGAGCGGCAGGAATCCGCCTGCTGCCCCTGGATCCCGCGAAAGCGGCTGCCTACTTGGAGCGCGATGCCGGAGGCGCCGGTACCCCGGCCGCAGCCCGATGGAGACGGGTCACCGTTGCGCTGGGCACCGACACCTCGGCCTCCGAGGCTCTGAGCACCCCGCTCGGCCTGTTCCTGGCCCGCACCATCTACAACCCCCGCCCCGACGAAGAGGTCGCCGAACTTCCCGACCCCGATGAACTCCTCGACCAGGCCCGCTACCCCACCCGCCGGGACCTTGACACCCATCTGTTCGCCGCATTCATCCCCGCCGCCTACCGCCCCCACCCTCAGCACCCCACACGCTGGAGCGTTCACAAAGCACAGCGCACCCTCACCTTCCTCGCCAGCCACCTTCAGCACACGCTCGGGGGCACCCCCAACCTCGCCTGGTGGCAACTTCATAAAGCCTTCCCCTCTGGACAGCCGCTTGCGATTGGGCTCACGGCCAGCCTCATAGGCGGGCTCCCCGGGGGCCTCGTGGCCGGACTCTATGACGGCTTCGCGACGGGGCTCGGTGTCTTGCTCTGCGTAGGGATTTCATTGGCACTAGTGGCAGCCGTGATCGCCTCAAAATCAGGAGAAAGAAGCCCAAGCTCAGGTTTTCACTGGAGTTGGAGAGAGAGATCCGGTTGGCGGACATGCGGACTCACCCTCGGCCTCATTTTCGGGTTCGCGTTCGGGATCACTTCTGGGCTGGAGATTGGACCCATGGCCGGCCTTATCGGCGGGTTCACCGGTGTGATCCCGTTTGCCCTCCTGAGCGGACTCCGGTCGGTGCACCCCGACCTGGACAGGGCAGTGGGGCCAGGAACAGTCCTGGCTCGGGACCAACGCACCTTCTGGACCCTTACGCTCTTGGGCGGGGCCACGGGCGTGCTGATATATGCACTGTCGTACGTGCTCCTCATCCCCTTGGGGGGCCAGGTGTCCGGGGAAGACATTGCGCTCGCGTTCGCGGTCACGTTCCCGATTGGTCTCGTGCTCGGACTCATCCGTTCAGTGTGGTTGGGGTTCCTGGTGGCGCATATCAAACTGGCGGTGGCGGGGCGCGTGCCCTGGCGCTTGATGAGTTTCCTAGGCGACGCCCACGAGAGGCGGGGTGTCTTGAGACAGGCGGGAGCGGTATACCAGTTCCGCCACATCGACCTCCAGCGGCACCTTGCAGAAGGCCACCGAAGGCCAGGACGCCCCACAGGGGCCACCGGCAGCCGACAACGAGACCGGCACGGGTGGTGCGGATGGGAACGCCGTCAACCCTGACCAGATCATACGAAACAAGGGCGTCGCTGCCGCTACGTTGCTCGGGACGACCATCGAGAGCACCTCCCGTATCGACGAACCCGTCCGGCTCGGTCTCGCGGTCCTGACCAATGGCATCCGCGTCAAACGCCAATCGCCAGCCGCACATCGTCGCACTGGCGCCTCTGCCGAATCCAACGCCACCTACTGACTTCTTCGGGGTGTTGTCGGGTGGTGGGTAAGGCGGAAGCCTGTGCCTGCGAGGCAGCCGTCGATGAGTTCGGGATGACGCTGGATGCGACGCAGTCCGCGGCGTAAGACGCGTTCGAGGTGTTCGTGATCGGTGAAGGCGACGTTGGCCAGCGGGCCGCGACGCAGCAGTGACCACACCCCTTCCACCGGGTTCAGATCCGGTGCATAGGAGGGGAGTTGCACGATGGTGAGCCAGTCATGGTCGGCGGCGTACTCGCGCATCCCGGCGGCCCGATGGGTGTTGAGATTGATGCCCCTATGGTGTGTCAACCGGTCCTGGTCTTCGGTTGAGGTAGTGGTGTGGCCAGGATGCAGTGGTAGATCTCCCGCGCCACGTAGCGTTTGAGGCACCGGATGACCTCTCGTTTGGTCTTGCCTTCCATGGTGCGTCGTTCGAGGTAGTGCTGGGTTCCCTCTTCTCGTCGTAGGCGTGTGAGCACAATGCGGTAGAGCGCTGCGTTTCCCTGGCGGTTGCCGCCGCGATTGAGGCGGCGATGTCGGCTCTTTCCGGACGAGTGCTCGACCGGGCTCACGCCGCAGAGGGCAGCGAAGGACGCCTCGCTGGTGAGCCGGTCATGGTTTTCGCCGGCGGCGATGAGCAGGGCTGCCGCGCTGTCGGGCCCCACGCCGAAGACCTTGAGCAGATCCGGGTTGAGGGCACGGATCATGAGGGTGATCTGCTTTTTCAGGGTGGTGATCTGCTCCGACAGGTGGCGGATGCGCACGGCCAGGAGCTGCAGGGCTTGGTGCACGGTGCTGTGCTCGGGGTTGAGCTGAGCGCAGGCGGCGAACAGCGCCGGATTACGCAGCGGTTCCAGCAATTCACGCAGGCCTGGATCAGCGCAGACCAGGATGGCTTTGAGCTGGTTGATGGCCTGCGTGCGGGCAGTGACCGCGGAGTCCTTGACCATCTTGGCCACCCGGAGGCCCTCCACGGTGCCTTCGGTGTACTTCGGGCAGGTGCGGGCCCGGCCTGCCAGCACCGCCCGGGCTGCCGCTTCTGCGTCGATGACATCGCTCTTTCCACGCTGCCGCCGGGCGGCACGGTCTGGCCGGTTAACCTCGATGACCTGCACGCCTTCGGCAAGCAGGTATCGGCACAGCGATATTCCGTATGATCCTGTGCCCTCCACCCCGGCTCGATGAACGACGCCGAAGGAGCGAGTCCAGGCCGCAGAGCTATGACGGGCTGGTGCGCATGTATCGGCGCTCGTAGGCCACGCGGACTACCGCTGCACCTTGAAGGGGCAGCGGTAGGTGTGTCTCTCCGTCAGGACCAGATGCCCAGCATCAGGTACGAGAGCCACCCCGACACATGGATGGTCGAGTCAGCAGTGCCGAAGATGCCGCTGTCCGCGTCGACCGAGGCGGAGAACCCCGCCTGAATGAAGTACCAGTGGCCGCCCGTTGCCGGGAAGTGCGTGTCTGCGTCGATCCACTCGCCTTCCGTATGGTCACCATGTGCCTCGAACCAGCCCACGCCGTCATTCCAGCCCGGTGCGATGGGGGCTGCCGGCAGCGCTGTCTTGGCGGTGTCGTCCCAGATCTGAAGCGTGGTCGCGAACCGGCTGTGTGCGACATAGCCCATCGCCTGCTGGTGCCAGTCCCTGTTGAAGTAGATCGACGTGCTGAGTCGCAGGGCGGGGTTGTCCTGGGGGACGAAGAACCAGGAACCCATGCTGAGGGAACACGCGTCGGAAGATCCGATGGCTTGCACGTCCAGGCTGAAAGTCGCATGCTCGGCACTGACCGCGGCGCCCGAACCGGACGTAAAACCCCCGTCGTACGGCGGCGACTTGAGTACGAAGTCGACATCCGCGTTCATCCGCCAGTCCTGCGGCGCAGCAGCATATGCGGGGGGCGATGACGAGGTCCCGGTCTTGGTCTCCAGCCGCCTCTTCTGGTCGGCTCCGAGTGGCTTCGCGGCCTCCCGCAGGTCGGGAACGTCCAGCAGTCGGTCCACGACGGGACGCGCCAGCCCGGCGTCGTGCTCGAACTGCTTCTGCCGGCGTACGGCGTCGGCCTGGAGCCGTTCGACGAACCCTTTGCCGACATCATCGGCGGTCCGGGGCTCAGGCCTGGATGACGCGAGTGAGGCCTCAAGTGACCTGACCTCATCGGTGCCTTGAGCATGGCGGGGGTGGAGCAGCGTTGACATCCTGGTGCACCTCGCTTCGAAGCGATGGACAGACCCCGTCGACTGGTGGAGCGAGGTGAACTTCGCTACGAAGAATGGACGAAGTCGTGGTCAGGTTGAACCGGCCTGGACGTTGGTCCGGCCGTCGCCCACCTAGGCCGTCGGGCTGTGCGACGTTGTGTCGTTCATCGGCACCTTCCTGTTCAGGCTCTCACGCACAGCCGCGGCTCGCATCCGGTTGAGCCCGACCCCGGGACACCGATCGTCCGGGAGGGACGATCTTCGGCAAGGTCCCAGCGCCCTGGACCCTCTCCCCGCCGATCCACAGGCTTTGACAATTGCTCCACTGGTACTCCTCGTCGCCCGTCGTGGACGGGCATCCTCTCTTGGATGAGCGGGGCTTCTGGCCTGCGTACTTGGCGGACCTGGCTGAGGGGTTCGCGCCAGATGCCTTCGGGTCGGACGCGGGCGACGCGGACGCCATGCTGGACACGCTCCACGACCCGTCGGCGTGGCCCATGTTCACGGTGCCGCTGGCCAGCGGCTTCGCGATCGTCGTGCACGTCAACAGCGGCGAGGAGTTCACGACCACGGACTACTTCCTCACGCATTCCGACTGGAGCCAGGATCTCGTCCTGGCCAGCGACGATCAGGACCGCATCGGCCCCGGGCTGTGCTGGCCCGAGCTCGCCACCCTGCGGGAGGCACCACCGGGTGCGGCAGGCGTCACCGACTCTCACGCCCGTCTCCTCCTTCTTCTGCCTGTTCTCGGCGATGCGGCGGTTCCGGAGGAGGCCGTGACGGCGGTGGCCGAGGCTCTGGCCGCTCAGGGTGCGCCCGAGGCGAGCGAGGCGTTGGCCAGACACCTGCTTCAGGGGCACCCCATGTGGGGCGCCGCGGACTGGTCGTTCGACGATGACGAGCAGAGCTGGCTCTGCGAGGGCGATCACAGCCCGCGCAAGATCCCTCTCGGCGACCACCTGCCGCCACAACAGCGAACCGCACTGGAAGCCTGCTTCGCTCCCCGCTGACCGGCTCAAGCCGCGCTGACAACGCCCTCGATGGGAGGGGCCCCGAAAGCGAGCAACTCGTCATAGGTCCTGCCCTGCTTCACCGTCCCGCAGCCCTGCACCGGCAAGGACGCCGGCCTCCTCTTGGGCCGGACGCCGGCTCCGGGGGGTCAGCCGCTGGAGGGCACCGGCGGCGGGGACGTGTCGCTCTGCCGCAGTTCGACCAGCAGTTCACTCTGCCCGGCCAGCAGCTCTGTGAGGATGCAGCGGGCCGCGCGCAGGAGCTCTGCAACGTCGCCGCCGGCCAGCGCGTAGCTGACGGTGGAGCCCTCCCGGATGGACACCACGATGCCGGAGCGACGCAGGACGGCCAGCTGCTGCGACAGGCTGGACGGCTCGATCTCGATGTCGGCGAGCAGGTCCCGCACCGGGACGGGGCCGTGCTGCAGCAGCTCCAGGACCCTGATGCGCACGGGGTGTCCGAGCATGCGGAAGAACTCCGCCTTGGCCTGGTAGAGGGGGACCCGCATCGGTGCTCGCTCCCTGGCACGTGGGGAATGGTCTTCACGGTGCGGCGACGCCCAAAAGGCGCCGCCGCAGGATGTGTCGGTCGGTACCGATCCTTCTCGCCCGCGGCCCCGCGCATCCACCAATTGGGATCATGCTGATGTGGTGACTTGAAGAAGCCTTCACATCGTGGGTACACGTCAGCCCAGGGCTCCGGCCGGCCTAGATCTCCAGCTGCTCCTCGACGCGTTTGAGCTGGTGGCGGGCCATCGCCAGGTTCGAACGCGCCCGGTCGAGCACGAGGTACAGGAACAGGCCGTTGCCGCTGCGTCCGGTGACCGGCCGGAGGAGGTGGTACTGAGCTCCGAGGCTGATCAGGATGTCCTCGATCCGGCTCTTGAGACCCAGCTGCTCCATGGTGCGCACCTTCGCGCGCACCACATCCGTATTGCCGGCAGCGGCGACCGTGAGGTCCAAGTCCTTGCCCCCGCCCAGCGTGCCCAGCGCCATACCGCTGGTGTAGTCGACGACGGCCGCCCCCAACGACCCCTCGACCGCGGTCATCATTTCCTTCAGTGACACTTCCACACTCGCCATAGCGCCTCCCCTTGGTTGTCGGCTGCGCGGCAGGACCGGCGATGCCCCTCCCGCCGCGTGAGGCACCGTATGCGCACGCCCGAGTCACCGGCGCGGTATCTCCGAGGCTGACACCCGCCGACCGGACATGAGCGCGAGAGAACCGATTTCCGACTGCTCCTGCCGTAATCGAGCAGGACCGGCGCACGCAGAGCTCGCCCGACGCGGACGGCTGAGACCCGTTCGGGCAGCGCTCGCTGATCTGGGCGGCCGACGCCGAACGCGAGCGAGGCGTATCCGGCGAGGCAGGCTCCAGGGCCGGCCCTTGCGCACTGGATCCACGCCTTCGCGCCGCAACGCGGTGATGAGTTTGCTGAACTGACGTGGGCTCAGCCCAGTGAACGGGACTGTCCAGGACCGCTCCGACGCCGTGATCGCACCAGTCACTGCGAGATAGTTGCACGGGCCTCACAAGCGCGGGCCTGCACTATTCCGGAGAGGTCTCCCTGCAGTTCCACAGCCTTGAGCAGGCACTCGCGGTCGTCTGCGCTGATCAGTCCGTCCGGAGGGGGCTCGTCCTCCAGCAACGCGCGCAGCGCAGAGGCGTGTGCGGCGAACGCGGCCCTGCACCATTCGCGTTCCGGGTGATCGCAGTCGTTGCCGAGCAGCAGCACCTGGCGTTCGTTGTCCGCGTCGACGGGTTGAGACAGCTCGGCGGCAACGACCAAGAGGTCGACCAGGCCAGGGCGCATCGCGATGTCAGGGACGGCTGCCAGGCGAATCAGGAAGGGCAGGGCAGTCGACATCGCCGCGCTCGCGTGAAAGACGCTGTCCATCAAGACGTTTCCCAGTACGCGCAGGGCCTCGGGGCCAGCGGCCTGATCGAGGAGACCACGGAGCAGGACCGGGATCCCAGCAGGACAACCGGGAGCCTTCGACCAGGCGGCATCGGCGCAGCCCACAAGCGCTGGATGGTCGCATTCAGCTTGCTCTATCTGCGGATACTCGCGGAGGAACCGAGCGACGGCAGCCTCTTTGGCCGCCGCATCCAGTACGCACATCCTCTGCCCCGCCCCAGCTCACACGACATCGCCCCGTTGAGCGTTTACCGGATGAAACTCTTCCCGGGGCGGGCGTCGAACGCAAGCGCCAAGGTTACTGGCTGACACCCCCCAGCACGGGTCCTGAAGTCAGGCTCATGAACACCGCCTTGGGCAGCGAGCGCCATCGAGGCGCTTGGAACTCGTCACGGTGTGGACGGTAGGGAGCGGCACTGACACCCCGTCACCCGCATGAGGGAACCAAGGGAAGCTGCGGGCGAGGGATTCACCCGCACGAGGGGCGGCGTGTCGTCAGCAAGCGGTGCACGTCCGTCGCCGGCGGGCCGATCAAGTAGGACGCTGAGGGCGTACCTGAGGACGAGCTCGTGGCGACCCGGTGCGAGACATGCGCCGCGCTCTCCTGGCTCAAGACCAGGACTGCGACAGCACAGATGAGGGCGCGGCCAGGCCGTAGCACGCACCTTGCGGGGATGAAAAGGGCACCCGTAACTTTCAGGCGTGAGCTTAGACATGCGTGCGTTCAGAGTACGAGTCGCCGGCCATCTCGACGCGACGCTCATCCTCCCTCGCGAACACGGCGACGAGTTCGAGGAGTTGCTGACAGCAAACGGCTTTGCCTATGAATCATTCCCGCTAGTCAATGCCATGACCGATGGGATCGGCTGGGGAGGGTGGGTTTTCCAGGCGGGAGGAGCCGGTGCGGTATTGACGGCTGTCTCGATGACGCTGCGTGCGTACGTCACACGCCGAAAGGGCAACTCGGTCATCCTGTGGCGCGCTGGTGAGAAGATCGCGGAAATCAAGGGCGACTTGTCCGCCAATGACATCGTCAAGGTCATGAGCGCCGTCTACGAGCCACCTACGCAGGTGGCAGGAGCATCGGACGACGACCGAGATACCTCCTGGCGGCCCCCAGAACGCCGGTAGGTCCAGCATGGACGGCCGACCCGACTGGGCGCGGTCGACGGGCAGCTGGCGGTTGTCGAGGTCCAAGCGCCGCACCGCCCTGGTCAGGCGGGCCACGAGCTCGTTGCCGACCTGCGCGCATCTTCAGGCCCGCCCCGCTCCCGCCGGTCCGGCCAGTGAGCTCGATGCCCATCAGGGAGGCCTCGTCGACGGGCGCGGCCGCGGTGAAGGCCAGGCACAGCCGCTGGTCGATCGCCGTGCCAGCGGTGCCGGCCTCGGCGGCTACGCCGGGCGCCCCATTCTCTGGTGTCAGAGGTCGGGTTGGCCGGCGCCGTCGCCGGTCACAAACGTTGATGTAGGCGAGCCGGAACTTGGGGCCGCAGCGGCCGGTGTCGCCTTCGAGCGCTTCGTCACCGAGCAGCCGGTGCGCGGACAGGGTGAAGACGCCCTCCGCCGAGCCGACGGCCTTGCCGTTCGTGTCGAGGAACTCATACCGGATGCCGTACGCCATCGCGTGCGCGGCGTGGTTGCGCAGCCAGAACGTGATCCCAGGCGATCCGCCTGTCCGACAGGTCTTCTTCACCCGGTACAGGTCCTTGACCGGGTGCAGGTGGCGCGGCGCGGTGGCTGTGCCGGGGTACGGTGGTCCACGGATGCCGTCGGCGAGATCGACGGCGCCGTTCTGCTCTTCGGTCCGCCGTTCGCGGCACTGGCGCCGGCTGCGGCCACGAGGGCGAGGACCGAGGCGGTCCAGGCCGCCCCGGACGGCGAACTGCCCGGAGTGCGGAGCGAGTTGGACGGTCGGGGTGGACCATCCCGTCTCGGCACGGTACCGCTCTCCCCGTTGCTGCTAACGGGATGGCACCGGCGGCGCACACGGTCGGGCGGGGTGTGAGACCGCGCGTCCCACCAGGGCAGGGCCACTGCACGGGCCGGCCCGTACGCCCTGGCAGCCGATCCCGAGCCGCCGGATGGTGCCAAATGACGCTGCGCCGGCCAGAGGTAAAAGGTCACGCTGCGACGGGGGTTGCCGGGGTGGGACCGTATGCGGGCTCCGCCCGTCGCCTGTGGCTGCCGTACGGAGCCGGTGGTGAGGCGGGTCCTTCGATGGTGTCGTGCTCTGGGGTGGCGGTCCTGCAGGGCCCCGCCTGCCGGGGTGCGGTGCGGCAGGCGGGGCCCCGGGAGGCAAGGGTCAGTAGTTCGCGTTGGCGATGAGGTCGCCGTCCTTGCCGTAGACGCTGACGAGTCCGTTGTCCGATTCGTAGCAGGAGGTGAAGGCGGAGGCGATGAGCTTGGCGTCGCCGGCGTTGGAGCTCATGAAGCCGCCGGTGTAGGCGGTGTAGACCTCGGGCGCGTCAAGGATGTTGTTGCGCTTGTCGGCGCCCGTGACCTTGGTGACGTGCTTGACGGCCGCCTTCTCGGTGGGGGTACCGGACTTGGCGACGCAGGTCTGGAACTGCTCGACCTGGGTCTTGTCCTCCTTCGCCGGCGCCTTCTTGGTGTCTTCCTTCTTCGCGTCCTTGGCCGCGCCCGTGTCGGTGGTGGTGACGGCCTTGTCCTTGTTGCTGGTGCCGGCGGAGTCGGAGCCGCTGTTGCCCGCGGTGGCGATGCCGATGATGACGAACAGGACGAGGATGCCGCCGCAGCCGAGGCCCGCGATCTTGCCGACGCTGCGCTTCTTCGGCGGCTGGGGCGCCGTATCCGGGGTGCTGCCGGTATTGCTGACTCAGGGTCTCCCCTGGGGATGGTTCGTGACTTGCGGGTGTACGACTCGTGAAGAAGTCGCATTGTTGTACAGGGTTCAAATTCTTCGTTCGATCGAGTCAAAGCGCGTTTTGCCTGGTCATCGGGGTGTACGCCGCTCTGCTCGCGCATCGCCCGGTCACCACTGAGTGGTGAACTGCCGGCGCCGCTCCGGCGTCCGACTGCCCGCTCGTCCTTCTTGTAGTGCACGAACGGCGCCCCCACGGCGGCCGACGCGAACACCTGGTACGCCAGGCCTCGGGCCATCCCGCCCGCTCGGCGAGGACGAGAGCCTGGTTGAGGCCCATCAGAAGGGAGTTGACGGCCAGCTTCATCGCGGCGCCCGTGCCGGCACGGCCGAGCGGGTCGGTGTGGGCCGCCACGTCCAGCACGGGAGGGGCCTGCTCCAGCGCCGCTGCGTCGCCGCCCCCTGTGACCGTGAGCCGTACCGGAGCTGCGGGACGTCCTGGCCGCGGGAGGACCGCCGTTGATATATCGGCGAGCGGCGGTGACGAACGCGCGCTCGGCCTCGTCGTACATCTCCCGAACCCGGGCCGGAGGCACCGCTTCGCCCTCTGCCACCAGTACTCGCTCATTCACGGCATCCGGCGGCACGATCTGGCAGACGCAGATGAGCGATCGGCCGATCCTGGTCAGAAAGTCACGGAAGCCGAGCAGTTCGTCAGGGCCTTCGAGCAATGACCTCGCCCGTCCCGCCCCACAGGAACCAGACCCCGAGCCGGAGCCCGCCGCGGCCTGATGCGATGTCAGTGCCCCGCGCCACAATGGCCTCCTCGCCGACCAGCAGGGGGCCAGCGTGGCGTTCAGGGCCGTACATGCCGAGTGGGGGACCGTCTTCGCGCACCTGCCCGACCTCGGGTGCGGGCGCGGCTGGGAAGCGGTTTGGAAGACCCGGCCGCTCGCGCCGCTGGCCTGCGACGAGTGCGGCCACGCGATGTATGCGAAGACCTCCCGCACCGGCCTACGGTTCTTCGCCCACTCTCCCGGCGCCCCCACCTGCGCGCTCGCCCTGGAGTCGGTCGCCCACCACCTGCTGAAGCTGGAGTTGGCGAACGCCGCGCGGGACGCCGGCGCCCACGCCGAGCTCGAAGCCCGCGGCCCCCACGGGGCCTGGCGGGCGGATGTGCTGGCCACCGATCCCGCCGGGGCCTGGAAGACGGCACTCGAAGCGCAGCTCGCCCCGATCACCGACACCGACATCACCGCCCGCACCGAGCGGATGCACGCCGACGGTGTCACCTCGATCTGGTTCAGCGACCGGCCCCGCCCGCCGTGGCTGGGCGCCGTCCCCTCCGTCCGCCTGGAACGGCCCGAGGGCGCCAAGCACCTGATCGTCGCCGAGGGCCTGGTGAAGTTCACCGGAAGAGAATGGAGCGCCGTCCCGGCATCCCTCACCCAGCTCCTCACCTGGGCGTTCGCCCGCCGGATCGTCACACACGCCCCGCGCACGCCGCTGCGGTACCCGCAGCGGCCGCTCGCCACGGTGTGGACGGCGCCGCAGTACATCACGGCCGAGACCGCGCACCTGGCGGAAGAGGAGCGACAGCAGCGTGCCCGAGAAACCCGTCTGGCCTCGCTGCAACGGGAGAAGGAGAAGAAGCGCGAGACGATCCGCGCCAGGAACAAGGTCACCCGGGCCAAAGCCCTGGCCGAGGCCACCGCTGCCGAACGGGCTGCCCGCGCCCAACCACCCGGCAGACCCTGGCAGGTGGCCCGCGTCTTCCGCCTCGGCGTCGACCAGGCCCTGGCCAAGCTCGCCGACGAGCACTGCGTCATCGCGACCGTGGGCTTCAGCACCGGCGATCCCCGGTATGCCGGCGGTGTCCCCCTCGTCGACGAGCACGGCGTCCCGGCCGCCGTATTCGACCCCGACCCCGGGCGCGTACGCGGGGAGGCGTTCCTGCTGCTGGCCGGACTCCTGCTGATCTTCCCCAGCAAGACCGACCAACGCCGGTTCGAGAACGCGGCGAACATCAAGAAGAAGCACCGGCCGATCGACGGCTACCGCACCGAAATCGTCGAGACACCCGTGGCCGGAGCCGCCCGCGCCTGGGGAGGCAGCTCCTGCACCTGTGCCACTCCGCAGCTCGTCGCGAAGATCCAGAACGCTGAGTACCGGGCCGAACCGAGCGAGCAGATGGGGCAGGCCGCCAGGCTCTTCCGAGCCCAATGCAGGACGTGCGGCGGCAAGTACGAGAAACCGTGGCGACGGACCGGCAGCACACCCATCAACCAGACAAGCCGCCTGGAAACGTGAAAACCCACCCAGGAAACTACTGGCGGGTTGCTTGTCCCCCTGGGGTGCCGTTCGTCAACGGCACCCCAGGGGTGAGCGGGAAGACCGCAGCCTCCTACACCGCAATCCTCATGAGGACCGTGCAGGCAATCCCCTCTGCGTACCCGTCAACCGTGACGGTCCGCAAGGACGACAGCGCAGGGCGACGGTGGAAGACCATTCCGATGCCCGCGCCCAGGACGGCCACGCCCGCACCGGCCGCGGCCCCCGTCCAGCCGTGCTTCTTCGGTACCCACCATCACGGCGGCCAACCTGCCGGCGGCCGGTGACACTGCCCGCCCGCTCACGACGACCGCCCGAACGCACGGTGTGGGGCCGGGGCCCAGACTCTGCGGCTCCGATTCGGCACCAGGACGTGGACCACGGAATGCCCAAAGCGGTCTCCCGGCCGTGGTGACGGCGGTTGTCGGCGGTTGTCGGCGGGCAGCGACGCGGGGAAGGCGTGCCCTACCTGTTCCGGGCCGGAGGAGCAGGTGTCTCCCAGCCTCCGGGCCGGCACTCCCCCAGCAGGGATCTTCGGCTTTGGGCTGCCAAAGACCGCTGGGCCGGCACCTGCGGGACATGCTTTCGCCGCCACCGGTCCGACCACGTGAACTGGGCTGAAGGGAGGACCAGGACATGATCGAAAAGGCATCGGGCGCCGACGTGGAATCCCGCTGGGCTCCGGCGCCGGATCAGCTGCCTGATGACCTCACCGAGCTCATCGGCCCCACCCGGGGCACGGTCGTCCTCCCTCTTCACCTGGCATGGCCGGGGCTGCGCACATTCCATCTCGGTGACGAGAAGCTGCTGCTGGGGATGTACCGGATCGTTCTTCTGAACGGCACAAGCGAGGACTGCACCCGCTATCTCAACGCCGCGCAGCTGACCGCGCATTGGCCGGTCCTGCGCACGATACTGGGCCGCGGTGTGCGTACCGCGTGGGAGGACCGCTTCGCACCGTTGCGGCTGGCGGCTGCCACGGTCATCAGTTCCAGGCCGGTCACCGCGGTGGAGCCGCGCGGCGTCATCACCCGGGACGCGAACACGCCCAGGAGCCGGGCGAGTTCGGCTGGCGGAAGCTGCCCGGCCTCACCCCAGTGGCGGGCATCGAGCGCGTGCCACGACGCAATGCACAGATGCACGCACGAGCGCTCCGAGCCCTGCGCGGGGCGGTAGATCCGCGCCACGGCCCGAACCCGCGCTCCGTCAGCTTCCACTCCGCGCGGACCGTCCGTCTTGGCGGCACAGCACATGAAGCTCATCGGCAGACGCTGTCGCTGGAAGTGAACGAGGCCACCCGCCTCCGCAGCAGTGTCACGGGCCCTGACGCGCCGCTGCTTACTGGGCCGGGCCGAGGCGGGGAGACTCGGCCCGGGCCGGTGAGCGGCGGCGGTGCAGCGTGGCGTATGTCCGGGGGGCGTGCAGGGGTGCCCGATCGCCTGTGGGCGGTTTCTGGTCCGGTGTGGCCGGGTGTCACAGTCCCAGGGAGATGGCCAGTCGGGTGAGTTCGGCCGTGGTGTTGATGTTGAGCTTGGCCCGGATGCGGCGGAGATAGGCGTCGATGGTGTGCCGGGAGAGTCCCATGTGGCGGGCCGCCTGGAGGTAGGTGCAGCCCGAGGCGATGTGTCGCAGGGTCTCCAGCTCACGCGGGGCCAGTGCAGGTGCGGCTTCGGTGTGCGGCGTGGTGAGTGTGAGGCTCATGGGTTTTCCTCCGCGCGTCGGCTCGGTTATCACTGCTCACACCCTCGGAAGCAGAGGACAAATGCCCGAATGCTGCCTTTTGTCCGCTTTCAATAAGACTGCCCGGAGGACTTCATGACCGTGTCCGCCGACTGTCACAGGCGTGTCACAGGCCACATCCGCACGCGCACCACCCTGCGGTCGCAGAGAAGAGCCGTACCGCTACGGAGATGACGGCCGCCCCCGGCCCCCGCCCGGCACCCGGGGCGCCTTCCACAGCCCCGCAACGGGGTTCTTGGCCTGCGGAGCCGGCCCGGCCGCCTCCCCCCGGCCTGCCCGGGGAAGATCCCGCACCGTGCCCTGCGCCCCGGCGCGGGGAGGCCGGGCCGGCTGCCACCCGCTGCGCACATTGTGAAGAATCCCCTCCGGCGGGCCCCGGCGGTGAACGCCGCCGGGGCTGCGGGCACAGCGCGCCCGCAGCCGGGGCGAGACGAGGTGGGTGGGGGCGGGTGGGGGCGGGGGGTGGGGTCCGGACGGGCGGGGCGGGCGCGGCGGGCGGGTTGTGAGCGGCCCCTCGCGCATCCCGGAGCCGGGCCTGGGCGAGGCCTGGGCGAGGCCTGGGCTGGGCTCGGGTGACGGCGCCGGGTTGGTGCTCGGTGTCCCCCGGGATCATGCTTGTCAGGAGGGTCCCGGCCGTGCAGGTTCCCGAAGGGCGAGATGAGCGGCGATGGAGCGACGTCCCACCCCTGGCGGTGAGCAGGCGCAGGCGGACGCCCTGCCCGGGCCGGCCTACACGGCCACGGCCGTCGTCGACGAGCAGGGCATCGTGACGGGGTGGAGCGAGGGTGCCCGACGGCTGCTGGGCTATGAGTCCTCGCAGGTCGTGGGAGGCCGGGCCGCACGCCTGCTCGCCGAGGACGCCGGCGAGCAGGCATGGCGGGATGCGGCCGCACTCCCCCGGTGGAGCGGCACCGTGGCACTGCGGCACCGGGACGGCTCCCGGCTCGAGCGGCACCTGCTCGTGCACCGCCGGATGCTGGGCGGCCCGGTTGCCGAGTGGCTGGTGGTGTCCGCCGTGGCCGGCACACCGCACACGCCCGGGGGCGGTGTGCCGGCGGAATGGGTGTTTGGCCAGTCCCCCTGCATCCTGGCGGTCTTCGACACGGACCT
Source organism: Streptomyces sp. R35 (assembly GCF_041053035.1). NCBI lineage: Bacteria > Bacillati > Actinomycetota > Actinomycetes > Kitasatosporales > Streptomycetaceae > Streptomyces > Streptomyces sp. R35. The sequence continues at coordinate 11,092,454 of NZ_CP163440.1, read as the reverse complement.
GCGGCTGATGCGGGCCAATGCCGGCATGGAGCGTGCGCTGTCGCTCACCGAGGACCAGATGCGCGGGCTGCGCCTGACCGACCTCGCGCCGCACCCGGTGAGCGAGGAGGCCGAGGCGAAGATGCACCTGGCGTTCGAGAGCGGCGAGGTGCAGCAGGTGGAGGCCTGCCTGCGGCCCACCGGTGTCAGCGCGGAGCACGCCTGGCCGGCCTCGCTGGCCCCGCTGAAAGACCCCGACGGGCGGGTGCGCGCGGTGTGCCTGGCGGCCCACCACACGCTGCCCGAGCACCTCGCCCGGCAGCGGATGCTGCTGCTGAACGACGCCACCGCGCGGATCGGCACCACCGAGGACGTCTATCGCACCGCGCAGGAGCTGGCCGACGTCGCCGTCCCGCGCCTCGCGGACTTCGCCGCCGTCGACCTGCTTCAGGCCCCCCAGCACGGCGGCGAGGTGCCTGCCGCCGGGCCGGCCGGGCCCCTGACCATGGACCGCGCCGCCGAGCGGTCCCTGCTCGACGACGGCCCCGCCCCGCCCAGCGCCGCGCCGCAGCCCTCCCGCTACCCGGCGCTGTCACCGGTGGCCCAGTGCCTGGCCCAGGGCCATGGCGCCGTGTACGAGGTGAGTGATGCCGCCATCGCCCGGTGGGCGGCATCGGACCCGCAGGCCGCCTGGATCCGCGAGAGCGGGACCCACTCGCTGATGGTGGTGCCGATGCGGGCGGCGGGCACCACGCTCGGCGTGGCCCTCTTCAGCCGCCACCAGCGCCCGGAGCCCTTCGAGGCGGACGACCTGTGGCTGGCCGAGGAACTCACCGCCCGGGCCGCCGTCAGCATCCACAACGCCCGCCGCCACAGCCGGGAACACACCACCACCATGACCCTGCAGCGCAGCCTGCTCCCGCACACACTGCCCGACCAGGGCGCCCTGGACATCGCCACCCGCTACCTGCCCGCCGGCAGCCGGGCCGGCGTGGGCGGCGACTGGTTCGACGTGATCCCGCTGTCCGGCACCCGGGTGGCCCTGGTCGTCGGCGACGTGGTCGGCCACGGCATCCGCGCCTCGGCCACCATGGGCCGGGTGCGTACCGCGGTACGCACCCTCGCCGACGTCGACCTGCCCCCCGACGAACTCCTCACCCACCTCGACGACCTCGTCATCCACCTGTCCGCCGAAGAAGCCGGCGCGGAAAGCGCCGCCGAGAGCGCCGGAGGCATCGGCACCACCTGCCTCTACGCGGTCTACGACCCCGTCTCCCGCCGCTGCACCCTCGCCCGGGCCGGCCACCCCCCGCCCGCCGTGGTCACCCCCGACGGCGCCGTCCACTTCCTCGACGTCCCCGCCGGCCCGCCCCTGGGCCTGGGCGGCCTGCCCTTCGAGACCCTCGAGACCGAACTGCCCGAAGGCAGCCTCATCGCCCTCTACACCGACGGCCTGCTCGAAGCCCGCGACCACGACATCGACGAAGCCCTCGACAAAATGTTCCAGGCCCTCGCCCGCCCCGCCAAAACACTCGACACCGTCTGCGACAGAATCCTCACCTCCATGCTCACCCACCGCCCCGACGACGACATCGCCCTGCTCATCGCCCGCACCCGCGCCCTGCACACCGACCGCGTCGCCACCTGGAACCTGCCCTCCGACCCCGCCATCGTCGCCCAGGCACGCCAACACGCCACCACCCAGCTCACCACCTGGCACCTCGACGACGCCGCCTTCATCACCGAACTCATCGTCAGCGAACTCGTCACCAACGCCATCCGCTACGGCCACCCACCCATCCAACTCCGCCTCATCCACGAAAACACCACCCTCACCTGCGAAGTCTTCGACTCCAGCAGCACCGCCCCCCACATGCGCCGCGCCCGCACCACCGACGAAGGAGGACGCGGCCTACTCCTCATCGGCCAACTCGCCCAACGCTGGGGCACCCGACACGCCCCCACCGGCAAAACCGTCTGGGCCGAACAATTCCTCACCACCAACTGACCCAACCCCAACCCCAGCCCCTGACCCGCACACCACCACCCACCACCGCCCTCCACCAGCTGCACACCCCCCAGCCCCCCACCCGCACCCGGGCCCCTACCCGCAGGCACCCGACACCCGGCACCCGGCACGATCACGCCGGGAGAGCGCCGCAGCCCCCACTCGCCGCCCGAAGAGGCCAGACCCACAACCGCCACCGCCTGCCCCGCACCACCAGGCCGCCCGCATCCGGACCAGACCAGCAGCCACCGGCCGCCGCACCACACGCCCCGCACCACACCGTCCCGCCCGCCGCGCCGGCAACCCACCCAGAGGCCCCGCTCCAGAACAGCCACCGACGCACGACCGCCCCGCCAACAGCACCCGCGGCAGTCCGGCCCGCTCATTGATGGCGCTCTGTGAAATCGGCTCTGTCCGGAGTTCCGTGAAGCCAGTGATCAGGAAGGCTGCGGAGAGGGCCACGGCCGGCCGTCAGGTGCCGCAGCGGGGCGGTCGGCCAGTACGTAGTCGCAATACTCGTCACCGGCCATGGACTGATTTACCCAGCGTTCGCGTACGGCTCCGGTGCTGGTTTCGGCAGCGTTCAAGGCGGCAAGCGGATCGTTCGTGGTTGCCAGAAGGAGGCCGAAGTCCTCTTCCTCGCTGTCAAACAGCGGTGGCAGCGAATCCAGGTCACCAGTAAGGGGTTCGCAGTCGAGAGCGGAGTGCAGGTAGACCTCGCAAGTGCCTTGGGCGGGCCGTATCTCGACCCAGCAGATTCCGGGCCGCTCGGCGCTTCCAGACGGTCCGAGGAACTGCTCGACGGCACGCCCCCGCTTGAGGGCACCGAGGATGAATGGTTCTGCCAGGTAGCGCACGTCGGAAGGCTACGGCTTGATGAGAATGCGGGTCTGCAGGAGATCGAAGGACGCTCGCCCGTACATTGCTCGCTTGAGCGTTTTCACCCTGTTCACGTGGCCTTCGACGACGCCTGAGCTCCAGGGAAGGGTGAGCCCGGCGGCGACGGTGTCGAGGTCACTCGATCATACGAGGAGTGCACGCGACGGGCTCTCGACCGGCACGCCGGGCAACGAGGTGCGGGTCCGCACTCCGTAGCCGACACCACCAACGCCTCCGCGGTGAACGCGACCCGCTCCAACCGCACATCCATCTGTGGGAACAGCACATCTTGCAGCGAGCAGACTCCCATGACCGACAGATCCCCTGCCGAATCGTTCCCGCAGCCCCTCGCCGGCCTGGCGATTCACGGAACTGATGCTGTTGGTGATCTTCGCTCCGTTGAGTGAAGATCACCAACAGCATCCAGACGTTGGGCCAGAGCCTTTGAAGTGAACAAAGCCAATGGGGTCAGGTGCCGGCGTATTCGTCGATGACGCCGCAGGCGAGGCGGATGCCGCCCAGGTAGGCGGAGATGCCGTCAACGCCGTGCATGTGGGGCGCGTCCTGGAACCACTGCCGCCACAGGCCGCCCTCCTGGAGGAGGCGGCTGGCCCGGTCGCCGTGCAGGACGGAGTCGGTGTACGCCAGGGCGCCCATGGCCGTCGGCTGGTCGTAGGCGAGGTCGGGCCGACGCAGGTAGCGATCCAGGTAAGCGGCGAGCAGGTCGGCGTCCCGTGCGGCGCCGAAACTCGCCAGCGCCACGCAGTAGGCCCCACCCGCGCAGCAGACCTCGCTCTCCAGCAGCAGCGCTCCCAGACGCTCGCGGAAGTGGTCACGGCGCGAGACGGCGGCAAGCCATGCCGCGGTGCGCCGCTCTCGCCAGCTGCCTTCGAAGAGGGTGGTGAGCTCGGCGTCGGAAACAGCCTTCGCATCAGCGGCCAGGGCATGAACGAACGGCTCGTACTCCTCGCGCGGCATATGAAGTACCGCTCCGCCGAGCTTCAGATAGCGCCGCGCGGGGGCGCAATAGCGGCGGAACAGATCCTGTATCTCAGGGTCGTGGCGGATCACCACCCCATCCTCTCGCAACAAGCACGCAGCTGAGGGCGTGGGACACAATACGCCCGCGGTGATCCCGGGACGGGAGGAACGCCACCTGGGACCCGGGCCGGGTGAACGGGGTGTCGGCAGCACGCAGCGTTACCGCTCCACAAAAGTTGAGCCAGAGCCGCCCTGGCTTGGGCAAGGGCCCGGTTGACGGTGTGCTGGGTCGGGGTCAGCTCTCCGCCTGGTGGCCGTTTGAGGCCGGTGGTGACCCAGGTGCCGGCGCCCGTGTAGGCGCGGTCGGCGAGGACGGGGACACCCTGGCGTTCGCAGATCCGGATGATCTGGTGGGTGCGGGCTGCGGTGAGATCGTGGGTGCCGCCCGGCAGGGCGGGCGAGATCCACAGCAGCTCGCCTGTCGGATCGGTGAGGACCTGGACGTTCACTCCGTGCCGGCGGTGCTTGGCCGAGTAGTCCGCGCGGCTGTCGCCGACGCGGTCGCACTCGGCGAGGGGTCCGTCGAGGAGGACGAAGTCCGGGTCGTTCTCGCGCAGGGTCTTCAGCAGACCCGGGGCCCGGTCGGCGAGCAGGTTCGTCACGGTGGTGACGTAGGCCTGCGCGGTGCCGACGGATATGCAGAAACCAGCCGCGATCCTTACGAGGCTGTCGTGGCGGCGCAGGTACACCAGAGCGACGAGTGCGCGCTGGTGCGACGGGAGCTTGCACCGCCGGTCACCTTCGCGGGTGACGATGAGCATGGTGACCCACTCGACCAGGGCGTGCGGGAGGTCGAGTGCGGCAGGATAGGGAACCAACAGGGCTCCTGTGCCGGTGGGTTGAGACGTTCGAACACCTCCCTCAACGGCACAGGAGCACTGTCTGTTGCGAAACCCATCCTCACGCCGCTTCCGCCATCCGACCGGTGACCACGCTGAAAACGCTCCGTGTTCGGCCATGAGCGCATGGAACTGCTGCTGCTCGTAAGGGACCCCGGGCGGTAGGGCCGCGACATGCCAGTGGACATGAGTGTTTCCTTGCTGCGACCCCAGCGACAGCAGATACACCCGCTCCGGCGCCAGCACTTCTTCAACCGCGAGCGCCACATGGCGCACGGCTGCATCATCAGCACGTAGCCGTCCTCGGAGAACCCGCTGACGACGTCTTTCACGTGCACCTTGGGTGCGACGGGAACCTTTTCCGGCACCGTGGGCCACTGATCCATAGACGCGCGTGGTCAGCGTGGCGTAGACCAACTCGTGTCTGTAGTCAGGGTCTCCCTTGAGGAACGCGCAGACGAAACACGGCCCGAGACGCGCCCTGGTTTGGCCGGCTCTCCCTCCGGTACATCCCCCGGACGCGAGAGCCGTGTTCCATGGCACGGGGTGCACCTCGGAGTATGGGCATTGCCGGTAGCGTGATCGCCTGCCGCATGGAATGTCCATGTGTCCGGCCGGCCCGTGCGAGGGATTCCGGTGGCGAGCGATGGGACCGCGATGAGCGAACTGACGAAGCCCAGAATCGAGGTTCCGGAGGGTGACGCGCCCACCGAGTTGACGATCCGGGACCTCGTGGTTGGGGACGGCCCCGAGGCGCAGCCGGGCAGGGTCGTCCAGGTTCACTATGTAGGGGTCACGTTCGCGTCCGGCAGAGAGTTCGACTCCTCCTGGGAGCGGGATCGGCCGTTCAAGTTCGCCGTGGGCGGTGGCAGGGTCATCAAGGGCTGGGACCGGGGAGTAAGGGGAATGAAGGTCGGCGGCCGGCGCGAGATCATCGTTCCCCCGCGTCTCGGTTACGGCAAGCAGTCACCCTCTCCGTTGATCCCGGCGGGCTCGACGCTGATCTTCGTCGTGGACCTACTCACGGTCGTGGGCGGGCCCGCCGGAGCGAGGCCCGGCTCGACCGGCTCGGCCTGAACCTGGCGCTCCTGAGTGGCCGGGGACACCCTGTCGCTGCCACGTATGGACAGCTGCACTCCTCGACAGACACCTCCTCAACCCGTGGCGCGCGAGATGGCGGCCCGTCACGGGCGCCGGCACCTGGGTCACCACCGGCCTCAAACGGCCTCAGTGACAGCATCGGTGCCCTTCGCCGCATCAGGAACCGGTGTGCTGGGGCCAGGACGAATCGATTCGATGTCCAGATCGGCAACTTCGGCCTTCAGGAGGCGGGGCACCCGCTCCGCCGCCTCCGGATCCAGCTGGGGATCGGGCGCGACGACCAGCAGTACCTCCATCGCATCGTCCGCCCGCCTGTCCGCTGGCCGCCGGCCAGTCTTCGAAGCATCGTTCTGCATGCGTCCGCCCCCGTGGCTTTTGTCGCGATCTGAATCTCACAGTGTGACGTCAACCGACCACGAACGGCAGCCAGTCGGAGCTACTGACCGAGTCCAAGAACTCCGGCCCGCCCATTACTGAGAGTTGACTACCCCGGCCATGGTCACCGGGGGCCAGGGACGATCGAAAGCTCCCGCACGGCCGACACTTTGCGCACCGGCCGTCCCGCGCGTCGGCGTCGTAGGCGCGCCGCTCAGCGCGCCACTCGGTTCATCGACCCGGGAACGCTTATCAGCCACCCGCCAGCGGAAGTTGACGACCGCGCGGTCGCCGGGCACTGGGAAGGCGACCTCATCGTCGGCACCTCCAACCGCTCCGCGACCGGAACCTTGGGCGACCCCGCTCAGCTCGCTGCTCAAGCGATCACCGCCCTAGGCCGTTTCTTTCGGATCATCTGATCGTTGGTTGATGTGTGCCGCTGACTGATGCCTCGTGGGCGAGGGTCGAGCCGTTGCTGCCGGACCGGACCCATCGGCGGGGTGGTCGGTGGCGCGATCACCGACAGGTGATCGACGCGATCGCGTTCAAGTACCGCACAGGCACGCCGTGGACGGACCTGCCCGAGCACTTCGGCTCTTGGAAAGGTGTCCACAACCGGCTGCGGAAGTGGGCAGCCGACGGCACCTGGGAGAAGGTCTTCACCGCTCTGCTCGCCCAGGCCGACGCCGAAGGTGACCGGGACTGGGTTGTCGCGGTCGACTCCACCATCGTGCGCGCTCACCAGCACGCCGCCGGGGGCCTGTCAAAAGGGGCCCCGGCCGGCGAGCCGGACGACCATGCCATCGGACGGTCCCGCGGCGGGCTGACCACCACAATCCACCTCGCCACCGACGGCCGCTGCCGCCCCCTCGCATTCGTCCTCGCACCCGGCCAGGCAGGCGACGCTCCCGCGTTCACCAAGGTCATGGCCCAGTTACGGGTACCGAGGCCCATCGGCCGCCCCAGGACTACGCCGGACGTGGTCCTGGCCGACAAGGCCTACTCGTCCCGCGCGATCCGCACCCATCTCCGCCAGCGCGGGATCCGGGCGGTGATCCCCCAACCCTCCGACCAGATCGCCAAGCGCAAGAAGCGAGGCCGATCCGGCGGTCGCCCACCGGCCTTCGACCGCGAGACGTACAAGCAGCGCAACGCCGTTGAGCAATGCATCAACAAGCTCAAGCAATGGCGCGGTCTGGCCACTCGATACGACAAGACCGCCGCCATCTACCTTGCCGGACTCCACATCGCCGCCATCATCATCTGGTCGGCGAGGTGATCCGAAAGAAGCGCTCTAGTGCTGTCAGTGCCCGTTGATAACGTGCTTCGTCCAGTCGTGGAGTTCATGAAGGGACGGGGTACGTGCGGAATGTGACATGCCATCAGGTCGGCGAGCAGCGGTTGGCCGAGGCGCTCGACGACATCGACGGGCGGGCCTACACGCGGTGGCACTCGCTGCGGTACGGCAGCATCTCGCCGACGCTGATCCGGTCCATGGCGGACGAACTGCTCGACCATGTCGCCGCGCGAACGGTGACGGAGCCGGGGCTCGACGCTGCGGCCGGCACGGTCGCCGTCACCGCCGCGGAGTGCGTGCACGGAGTGCTGAGCATCATGTGCTTCCCGAGCGGGGACCAGGAACTCCGGTTCCCCCTCGTCGGGGAGCGGATCAGCACGGACCCGGACGACGACGAGTTCGGGGACGGGCCCATCACCTTCCGGGACGTCGTCAAGGAGGCGCCCACCGCGCGGACCTGGCTCGACATGTTCGAGATGTGTGTCGTCAGCGGGCAGGTGTGGGACTGGGAGCGGGTCACCGGGCTGCTGCTGCGCGGTGACTACGCGCCCGCCATCCGTGACGGCGTGCCCCACAACCGGTACACCTCCGTCTCCGACCCCGCCGACCTCGCCGCCATGGACGCCCTGTGCCCCTATCTCACCGAGGCGGCCGGGCATCTGCCCCGCGACTGGCCTACGGTTCCGCTGCGCAAGCCGGACGCCGGGGAGCGCACGGAGGCCGCCCAGCGGCTCGACGAGGTCGGCGACGCGCTGAGCGCGGACCAGCGGCTGCTCCGCGTACTCCTCGACGACGACCAGCACGCCTTCGAGGACGCCCTCGTCGCCCGGCTGGTCGCGTACCGGGAGAGCGTCGAGGCCGACGTCGGCGATCCCGCGCCCCGGTCCCTCCTCCCCCTCGGCACCCTCGCCCTGGCCTGCCTCGCCGTCCAGGTCCATGGGTGGGAACTCGGTGTCCGGTCCGGGTATCTGCCGTACGGTCTGCTGGGATCGCCGGACGCGCCGCGCCGGGCGGCGGAGGGCAACCGGAACAATTTGGGCTGCTGGGCCGCCAAGTAGGCCACCCGGGGTGCGGAGGTGGGTCTGGCCCGACATCCAGGACATCGTCGTGGAGACGGACTCGTCCCCACCGAGGCAGTGCGTACGTCTGTGCGATAGCCAAGGACGGAAGACCACCCTGCCCCACGTCGGCGAACGCCATCTGCCGGATCTCCACGCCCTTCGACCCCGGTAGCCCCGACGGCGCCGAGCCTCAGGCCGTGTCTTTCGCGATGATCCGAAAGACACGGCCTAGTCGTCTCTAACCACGGCGGCCGCCAGCTGGACTTCTCCCGCAGTGCCCCCGACGCCCTCCCCGAGATCGTGGACGCCGTCGCCGGGCAGTGCGCGGTCGTCCTCGACGGCGGGGTTCGGCACGGCGCCGACATCGCCAAGACCCTGTGCCTGGGCGCGGACGCGGTGATGGTCGGACGCCCGGCCCTGTGGGAGCTCGTCCACTCCGGCGCGGAGGGCGTCGCGGACGTCCTGCGGCTGCTCATGGGTGAGTTCGAGGAGGTCATGGCCCTGATGGGGGCGCCGACCGCGGCCGACTTCGAGCGGTCCGGGGTGGTCCTTCCCGGGGGCGCCCACTTCTCCCCCTGACGCCGCGCGTCCACCCGGACGCCCGAAGGCGCCTTCGGCCTGCACCGCGTGGTATGCGGCGGGGGCCCAAGGCGCCTTATCGTACGGTCGTTGGGAGCGCGGCGTCAGCCGAGCTGCCCGGTCGGCCGCATGGTGATGTGGTTGATGTCCACGCCCGCGGGCTGGTTGACGGCGAAGACGATCGTGTCCGCGATCTGCTCGGCGGTCATCGTCGGCGTCGCCTCGGGGGTGCCGCCGCGCTCGTCCCAGAACGGGGTGTCCACCACCCCGGGGGCGACGACGGTCACGCCGACTCCGTCCTTGCCGACCAGCAGCCGGGTGTTCTCGGCCAGCGCGTGCGCGGCCCACTTGGTGACCGAGTACAGGTTGCCAGGCGTGTTGCGCACCCCGGCGACCGAACCGATGATCACGATCCGGCCCTTGGACTCCCTGAGGTGCGGCAGGGTCTCCCGCACCAGCAGGGCCGGGCCCAGGACGTTGGTGAGGACCATGGCGCGCATGTCCTCGGGGGCGTGGCTCTCCAGGTTGCCGGGCAGTGAGAAACCGGCGTTGGCGATGACGTTGTCCAGTCGGCCCCACGCGTCCACCACGCGGCGCACGGCGGAGGCGACGTCGTGCGCGTCGCTGGTGTCGCCGGTGATCGTCAGCAGCCGCTCGCCCGCTCCGGCCGAAGCGGCGAAGGCGGCCAGCTTGTCTGCGTCACGTCCGGTGACGGCCACGCGGTGGCCCTGCTTGAGCAGGGCGCGGGCGGTGGCGGCGCCGATTCCGGTCGAGCCACCGGTGATCAGCGTGACGGGTTCCATGGGACGGCCTCCTCAGCGATATGGGTCACCGGGGCTCCGCCAGGGTCCCGGATGCCGATGAACGCGAGGTGGCGCGTGAGGTCGGCCGACTCCGGGTCGCCGGTTCCCCGAAACGCCTGCACTATACCCAGCGATCTTCCCGCCGAGCCGGTACGCCATCGCTGACCGGCCACGATGCCGTACGAAGTGGCCGAACCCGCGCTGCCGGCCCCCATGTTGGGCCCTGCGCGGCGCGCAGGGCCCGGGCTGCGCTCACGCTCCTGGCCCGGCAAGCATGACGGGGAGGAGTACGCGAGGAACCAGCGGTTGGCTGTGATCATGTCTCGCGTGTTCTTCGCGGAGTTTCGAGGTGCTGTTCCCTCATCTGGCCGGTGTCGGGGTCGAGCTTGGCCCCGCCCTTGCTCGCGGGATGGACGTGGTCGACCGCATCGGACGCTCCATGACCGCACACGAGGCAGATGTCCGACTCGGCGAGGATCCGTGCTCTCAGCTTGCGGAACTCGTATGTCGTGAGTTCGGAGCGGTCGGTGGTCACGACTCCCACCCCCGTGAAAGCGGCGGTTCAGGAGGTGCTCCTGACCCAGGGGCCTATCCGAACGGGTTGTCGCCCTGCGTCTGTACGGAGGCGGTGACCGCAGCGAGGTAAGCCGTGTACGTCTCCCGCTGGTTCCAAGTGAACATGACTGTCCGGGAGTTGTTCGCGATGGCCTTCTGAGTCTCTGCGGTGGCCATGCGGAGTTGACCTCGGTCCTGCTCGGTTGCGAGCTGTACGTACCCGTTCACGAGGCGGGTGAGTTCTTTGGATTGAACCTTGATCACCTCGCCGAAGGGGATCACAGAGTCCCTGGCGCCGGTCATCTTCCCCATGAGCTTGCGCTTGATCTCGGCCCGATCCGTGTAGACCGTGACGGTCGCGACGTAGCCCTTGAACACCTGGGGCTGGGGCGCAGGGGCACCCTTGGAGAAGTCGTATGCCATCAGGCCAGTGTGGCGTCATCGGCGTCGGCGTGCAGCGGGAACGTGCGAAGGCCCGGGGGTCTTGTCGTGCCCTTCGTCCTCGGGGATCAGATGAACCCCACCGCCTTCTGGAGCGACAGACATTCTGGGATGGTTGGGAGGTAGATCCAATCAGTGTTGCCCTAGCCCTGGCTGTAGCTGCCTCAGGTGTCGGCGCTGGTAGCGCAGTGTGGAGTGTGCTCTATAGCTGGGCGGCTCGCTTCTTCCGGCGTGAGGTCGATGCCGAACGAGATCGCCTTCTTCACGAGGTACTGGACGAGCCCAGGGTCGTTGGTGACGCAGAAGGTGACGCTGGCTCAAAGGAAGGCGCGCCCGATGTAGTCCTTCCCTCTCATGCTGTCGATCGGCGGTTCTCGAAACTCTTGATCGAGTACTACGCCTACGGACTCACGCAAGCGCGTCGCAGCTTCAGCGTCAGCTTGATGTGCTCCGTGCTGGGCGGTCTGGTGCTCATAGCAGGCGTGGCTATGGCCATCTTCAAAGCGGACAGCTCGGGGGATCAATACGCCTCGGTGGTGGCGAGTGTGGCAGGTCTGCTGACGGCTGCTATCGGCACGCTTTTCCATCGCCGCGCTGATCAGGCGTTGAAGCACATGGAGTCCCAGACTCAGTCGCTCCGTCAGGATATGAAGGTCGAGCGTGACGCCAGTGAGGCTGTCCGGCTACTCGAAGAGGTTGACGACCCGGCACTGAAGGCACACCTTCAGGCGGCGCTAATCCTCAAGTTCTCCGCCGCGAAGCTCCCTGAGCTGGGCGGCGTCCTGAAGTCGGCCCAGCCCCTTCCAGAGCCCAGCGCCAACGGAGCGGTTCCGCCTCAGCCATCGGAGTCCGAGAGTTCCTGACGGGCGTCAAGGGGCACCGCTCCCAGGTTTGTTGGAGCCGCGGTGGGGAATGTCCTTGGTGTTCAGCCCTGAGAGGGGAGGAACCCGCCCTTACATAATCCGATGGGCGCGAAAAGACACCAGGCAGAGGTATGCCGGGGCCTTGACGCGCCCCGTAGGTGTGCCGTGGTACCCGGAGAAGGGACCCACGGCAGTGAACACTTTCAACGCGGCTCTTGGTGCAGCCGCCGCAGCCCTCGCGCTCGGGGCGGAAGTCTTCCGCTTCCTTCGTGACCGTCCGGACCAGCGAAGGTCCGAGTCACCCGACGACGCTGAGGACGAAAGCTGACTGAGCCGGCCGTCTGGCGCTCGGGGCGCCAGGCGGCCGGTGCGAGCATCCGCTTCGCCTTAGCTCTCGTGGCCAACTCGGCCTGGGCGACGTCGAGATGGCGGAAGAGCTTCCGGCGCTGGTGGTCGAGCCTGTGACCTTCAGGTGGCCCTGGCGGACCCAGGAGTAGACGGTCTGGACGTCCACGCCCACGAAGAGCGCGGCCTCCTTGACCGTCAGCCAGATCTCGTCCTCCATGACGGCCTCCCTGAAAAACGAAAAGGCCCCGTCCTCCTGGGGAGTCAGGGCTGATTCAAAGTCCTGGGGGTCATGGAAACGTGCAGGTCGCTGGGGTGTGACGATTCAGCGGAAGCCCGTCACGAACACAACGAAGCTCCGGTTGACGGGGTGACCTTCCCAAGTCGCCCTGCCCATCCGGAGCTTCGATGTGCCGCCAGTCTGCCACTGTCTGTCTGACCAAGTCGCCCACTGCCGCCCAGCGCGGTGTGAACGGTGTCGCCGAACGGCTGGCCGTTCTTCGTGATCCGCGAGACCGGCGGGGACGGCGCCATTCGCTGGTACCGGTCCTGCTCACCGCCTGCTGCGCGGTGCTGGCCGGGGCTCGCTCCTATCTGATCGTGAGCCAGTGGGCCCGCCGCGCGCCCCTGGATGCACTCGCCCGCCTCGGCGTGCGCGCCGCCGGCCCGCTGGGCGTGCGCCGCGCACCGTCGGGCTCCACCATCCGCCGCCTCCTGACCCTCGTATGTCCCGGCGGGCTTGCCGACCTGCTCGGATGCGACCCTGCGGGCAGTCGGCACCGGGCCGTGGACGGCAAGGCCGCCCGTGGCTCGCGCACGGACACAGGCCCGGCCGCCCACCTGCTCTCCGCCGTCCTGGAAGGCGGACGCACCGTCAGCCAGCTGCGGGTGCCGGACAAGACCACCGAGGTCACCGGCTTCACGAAGCTGCTGTCCCCGTTCGACCTGGCCGGTGTCGTGGTGACCGCCGACGCCCTGCACACCCACCTCGACCACGCCAGGTGGCTGGCGGAGGTGAAGAACGCGCACTACCTGCTCGTGGTCAAGCGGAACCAGCCGACGCTGCACGACGCGTTGCGCTCGCTGCCGTGGAAGGAGGTGACCGCCCGCCGCTACGACCGAGAGGCCGGGCACGGGCGGCATGAGACCCGTTCGGTGCGCACGCTCACCGTCACCGGGCTCGGACTGAACTTCCCGCACGTGGCGCAGGCCGCGAAGATCCACCGGCACCGCACCGACCTCAAGACCGGCAAGATCACCCGTGAAACCGTCTACGCCATCACCGACCTGACCGCGCGGCAGGCGTCTCCCCAGGCCATCGGCCAACTCGCCCGCGCACAATGGGGCATCGAGGCCGTGCACCACGTGAGAGACACCACGTTCGGCGAGGACGCCTCGAAGATCCGCACCGGGCACGGACCCGAGAACATGGCCACGCTGCGCAGCTTCGCGATCAGCACCCTGCGCACCGCCGGGCACCACAGCATCTCCGCCGGCCTGCGCGAGGTCTCCTACACACCCTTCACCCGTGCTGGGCAGGGGTTGATGGCAGGTGGTGCAGATGCCGGTCCAGCACCTCAGGGTGTTCTGGAGGGTGTCGAGGACCTGGTAGAGGGTGAGGCCGGTGCGGGGGCTTTTGGGGACAGGCGTTGTTCGGTGAGGAAGGCGTGGGCGGCGGTCACGAGGGTGACGTGGTGGTGCCAGCCGGGCCAGGAACGGCCTTCGAAGTGGTCCAGGCCCAGGCCGTGTTTGAGTTCGCGGTAGTCGTGCTCGATGCGCCAGCGGACCTTGGCCAGCCGGACCAGGTCGGCGATCGGGGTGTGGGCCGGCAGGTTGGACAGCCAGTAATCGGTTGGAGCCTCGGCGTCTTCGGGCCATTCGACCAGCAGCCAGCAGTCGGGCAGGATGCCGTCCCACCAGCCTTGTTCGGCCGAGGCTGCGGCTTTGATCGGGCGTTCGACGGCTTTGCCTGCCGGACGGACACGTGTGGCAGCGAAGCGGGAGCTTAACTCTCCTCGTGAGCCGTGGCGCCAGGTGAGGGTGGTGAAGGCTTGTGGCTCGAGTCCCGCGGCAAGGGCCGCCACTGAGGGTGCCCGGTGGCGGTAGCGGGGCTGGGGCCGGCAGCCGACCGTCCCGTTGCGGGCCGGGGCCGCAGGCTTGGCGTCGAACGGGTGGGCCGTCGTATCGGATCGGATGGCGAGCACGTAGGCGAGTTGGCGGTCGTTGAGTGCGGCCCGCAGGTGTGCGTTGGTGCCGTAAGCGGCATCGGCCACCACCGCCGGCGGCGTCATTCCCCAGTCGGCGAGGGTGTCGAGCATGTCCAACGCCAGACGCCACTTCTCCCGATGCGTGACCTCGGGCGGGATGATGGTCTTGGCCCGGCGTTCGCTGTCCAAGGCCCATTCCCCGGGCAGGAACAGCCGCCATTGCAGCGGGCACGAGGCGGTGTCACTCGCCGCGTGGACACTGACGGCGACCTGGCAGTTGGCGCGTTTGCCCAAGGCTCCGCAGTACTGCGGAGCCGCCCCGACCGACATCTGGCCGTCCTTGGGCACCGACACATCGTCGATCACCCAGGCCGCCGCCTTGACCAGCGGCAGCAGGCGTTCGTTGATCCGCCGCTGCACCGGCACCGGATCCCAGGTGGACTGGTTCACGAACTGCTGCAGGTTCTGCTCGTTGCCGTCCGGCAGCCGCGAGGCCATGGCCTGAATCGACTTGCGGCGGCCGTCCAGCATCAGCCCCCGCAGATAGCAGTCGCCCTTGGCCCGCTGGTCCTTGCGCGGCACCGAGGCGAACACATCAGCCACGTATAACGCCAACGTCGCCCGGACACGGTTCACTTCATGTGCGTCCACACACCCAACATGCTCGTGATCAGGAGCAATAGGAAGACCTAACGGAGTCCTACTACGCGCCGGCCGGGTGGCGCTTGCGACCGTTGTACGGGCGCAGGTGCCACGTCCTTTCCGTGGTGAGCTTGTGGACCGTATGCCACGTCGTCACGATGCGCGGCGTGCCCTTCCCGTCCATCTCGTGGCGGTTGATGGCCGTATCCCGTGACGAGGGGTCAGTGACCGGCCATGCGTGGGGATTTCGCACCACCACTGCCACCTCGACCGTGTTCTTCCGCCCCATTGTGTTGAGCCTTGCGCACCTTTACTGTTCGGCTTTGCCTGAGTCTGTTTGATACTGATTGCTCAGGCGGTATGGAGGCCGCAGTGCGGAGTAAACGGATCGGTTCAGAACTTGCGAGACCCGGCCGCCGTCGGTCGTGGAGGGTGGTCCTCGCCACGGCCGCGACCATCGCCCTGGCCGCGGGCATGACCGCGCCCGCCGCGGCGCAGGACGTCGGCGGGAAGCAACCCGCCGCTGCGGCTGCCGCCAGTGCGGGGGCACACACGGTGAGTCTCGACGGCTACTCGTTCCTCGTCGACGGCAGGCGCACCTACCTGTGGTCCGGCGAGTTCCACTACTTCCGGCTCCCGAGCCCGGACCTGTGGCGCGACATCTTCCAGAAGATGAAGGCCGCAGGCTTCAACTCCACGTCGCTGTACTTCGACTGGGGATACCACTCGCCGAAGCCCGGTGTGTACGACTTCAGCGGGGTGCGTGACGTCGACAAGCTGCTCGACATGGCCGAGGAGGCCGGGCTCTACGTCATCGCCCGCCCGGCGCCGTACATCAACGCGGAGGTCGACAGCGGCGGCCTGCCCGGCTGGCTGACCACCAAGGCGGGGAACAACCGCAGTGACGATCCGCGGTTCCTGAAGTACGCGGACGAGTGGCTGACCCAGATCGATCGGATCATCGCCCGTCACCAACTGACCAACGGGACCGGCTCCGTCATTGCCTACCAGGTCGAGAACGAGTACTACAACGGCTCGGCCGCCGGCCACTCCTACATGAAGCACCTGGAGGACAAGGCCCGCGCCGACGGCATCACCGTGCCGCTGACCGGCAACAACAACGGCACCTTCAACTCGGGTACCGGCGCCCTGGACGTCGACGGCCCCGACTCCTACCCGCAGGGCTTCGACTGCTCCAACCCCTCGAAGTGGAACGGCGTTCCGGACATCAGCTACGACCACCCCGCCGGCAAGCCGCTGTACTCGCCGGAGTTCCAGGGCGGCGCCTTCGACCCCTGGGGCGGGCCGGGCTACGACAAGTGCGCCCAGCTGATCAACGACCAGTTCGCCAACGTGTTCTACAAGCAGAACATAGCCGTCGGCGCCACCGCGCAGAGCTTCTACATGACGTACGGCGGCACCAACTGGGGCTGGCTGGGCATGCCGGAGAACTACACGTCCTACGACTACGGCGCCGCGATCCGCGAGAACCGCCAGCTGGATCCGAAGTACTACGAGGACAAGCTGATCGGGTACTTCACGCAGTCCCTCGCCCCGCTGACCAAGACTGAGTCGATCAGGGCCACGCCGCCGGACGACTCCGCGGTCGTCGACACCGCCCGGATGAACCCCGACAGCAAGACGCAGTTCCACGTCCTGCGGCACGGGAACTCCACGTCCACCGCGGTCGACAAGACCCACATCGCGCTGGACTTCAACGCCCAACCGGCCGCGGACACCACCTACACCTGGGACGACCCCGACTCCGCGCTGCAGTACACCGGTTCGTGGTCGCACGTGGCCGACCAGAGCTACACCGGCGGCGACTACAAGCACACCGAGTCCTTCTCCAACAAGGCCGGTGACTCGGTGACCGTCCCCTTCGACGGCACCGCGATCCGCTGGATCGGGTCGAAGACCAGCAACCACGGCAATGCCGACGTCTACCTCGACGGCACCAAGGTCGCGACGGTCGACGACTCCGGCGCCGAGAACCAGGCGGTGATCTTCCAGAAGACCGGCCTGCCGGACGGAGCGCACACCCTGAAGATCGTCGTCGACGGCAGCCACAGCTCGGGCTCCACCGACGACTACGTGGCCATCGACGCCATCGACGTGCCGACGGGTACCGCCGCCGCAGAGCCGACCTACCCGGTCGTGCCCCAGCAGCCGGGCACCGCGATCACGCTCGACGGACGCGACTCACACGTGATCGTGGCCAACTACCGGCTCGGCGACTCGCAGTTGCAGTACTCGACCTCGGAGATCATGACCAGCGCGACCATCGGTGACCGGGACGTCGCCGTGCTCTACGGCGATGCGGGCAGCGACGGCGAGACCGTGCTGCGCTACGCCTCCAAGCCCACCGTGACCACCAGCGGCGGCCCGGTCACGACAACCTGGGACGCGGCCACCGGCGACCTGCGCCTGAACTACACGCACAAGGACCTGATCCGCGTCAGCATCACCGGCGGCGGACAGCGCCCGCTCGAACTGCTCGTCGGCGACAAGGCCACGGCCAAGACCTTCTGGCGTCAGGACACAGCGGCCGGCCCTGTCCTCGTGCGCGGCAGCCACCTGCTGCGGACGGCGACCAGCCTGAACGGCGACCGCACCTTGGCACTCACCGGCGACAACGCCGACGACAAGAACATCGAGGTGTTCACCTCCGCCGACCACATCACCTGGAACGGCCGGACCGTCGAAACCCGGGCCGACGGCACGGGGAGCCTCACCGGGAAGATCCCGACGGCGGCCCCGATACACCTGCCGGCACTCACCAACTGGAAGCACAACGAGGAGTCGCCCGAAGCGGCCCCCGGTTTCGACGACACCAGCTGGCAGGTGGCCGACAAGACGACCACCAACAGTGTCTCCGGCGTCAACGCGCTACCGGTGCTCTACGCGGACGACTACGGCTTCCACACCGGCAACACGTGGTACCGCGGCCGCTTCCACGCCACCGGCAAGGAGACAGGCATCCGCCTGGTCTCGGACTCCGGCGGAGGGGCGCAGGCGTTCTCCGCCTGGCTCAACGGCACCTTCCTGGGCAGCTCCACCACGGGCAGGGCCGACTTCACCTTCCCGGCCGATGCGCTCAAGTCCAAGGGTGACAACGTCATTTCCGTGCTCACCGTGAACATGGGGCACGAGGAGGACTACAACTCGACCAACGGCAACAAGACCGCGCGCGGCCTGATCAGCGCCTCCCTCGCCGGGGCACCGCTGACCGCCGTCACCTGGCGGCTGCAGGGCGTACACGGCGGCGAGGACCTGCAGGACACGGTGCGCGGGCCGCTCTCGACGGGCGGCCTGTACGGTGAGCGGGCCGGCTGGTCCCTGCCCGGTTTCCCGGACGGCAAGTGGAACCGCGTGTCCCTGCCGACGACCGACACCCGTCCCGGGGTCTCCTGGTACCGCTCCGACGTCGCCCTGGACCTGCCGCACGGCCAGGACACGTCGCTCGGGCTGACGTTCACCGACGCCCCGTCACGCAAGTACCGTGCCACGATCTTCGTGAACGGCTGGCAGGTCGGCAACTACGTCAACTACCTCGGGCCGCAGCACACGTTCCCGGTGCCGAACGGGATCCTGAACCCGAACGGCCGCAACAGCATCGCCATTGCCGTATGGAACCTGGACGGCAGCACCGGCGGCCTCGGCAAGGTGTCGCTCACCAACTACGGCAGCTACGCCTCGTCCCTGCACGTCTCGCAGAACGACAGCCCTCGCTACGACGCCCACACGTACGCGATGCCGAAGCGTCCGGGAGCGGATGTCACCCTGGACGTGCCGGACACCGCACAGCCAGGACAGGCCTTCACAGCCGAGGCGACGGTGCGGGTGCCGAAGGACCGACCGTCCGCCTCCCGACTGACGGCCTCGCTCTCAGCGCCCGACGGCTGGGACGTGAGCGCCGCGAGCCCCGCGTCGGTCGAGCGCCTGCAACCCGGCCAGTCGGCCACCTTCACCTGGAAGGTCCAGCCGCCGACCGGGACGCTGCCAGCCGCCTCGGCACTCACCGCGACAGTCCACTACCTGCAGAACGGACGGCAGGCCACCGGCGGTGACGAGCGCATCGTCGGCGGGATCCCGCCGGCTCCGCCGACCGGGAAGAGCGCCGTGAGCGACCTACCCTTCTTGTCGTCCACCAACGGGTGGGGCCCGGTGGAGCGCGACAGCAGCGTCGGTGAGCAGGCGACCGGGGACGGCCGTCCGATCAGTATCGCCGGTGTCGGTTACGCCAAGGGCCTGGGCACCAACTCGGTCAGCGACGTCGAGCTCTACCTCGCCGGAAACTGCTCACGGTTGACGGCGGACGTCGGTGTCGACGACGAGACGGGTGGTGCGGGAACGGTGACGTTCTCCGTGATCGCCGACGGCAAGACCTTGGTGACCACGCCAACGATCCGCGGCAAACAGGCCGCGGTGCCCATCGACGTCGACGTCAGCGGCGCCCAAGTGGTCGACCTCAATGTCGGTGACGCCGGAGACGGCAACGGCAACGACCACGGTGACTGGGCGATGCCGACCCTGACCTGCGGCTAGGGCCCGTCTTCAAACGGATCTTGCCCAGAGCGGCAACGAGGTCAGACAGACCGCCGCCTCATACGAGGCGGCGGTCTTGTCGTATCTGCTCGGGCCCCGGAGGCCTTCACACCTCAGCCATACGAGCAACTGGCTTCCGCCTAACAGCGGCAGGACCGGGACGCCGACGCACGGACCGTCCTGGTCGTAGGCATGCGCTCACATCGCGCGACTCCGGGCCGCCCAGCATCGCCGACGGCGGCTGCCAAGGAACCGGCCTGCTCATCCCGCACCGCAAACGACGCGGTCAGACGCACCTCAGCCCGCAGCAGGAGGCGGAGAACGCCGTTCACCGCCGGGCGCGTGCCCGGGTGGAACACGCCCTGTCCCGGCTGAAGAACTGGAGGATCCTGCGGGACTGCCGGCTCAGAAGCCGTTGTTTTCCCGAGAGTGACGGGTTTGTTTTCGCTGGTCAGGCATAGGCCCGGTGCTTCGGCGGCAGAGACGAAGCGTCGTTTCGTCTCTTCGGTGGAGGTGCCGGATGCCGTCGGTGATGGGGCTGCTGGAGGAGCGTGAACGCGCCGCTCGGCAGCGGATGGAGGCCCTTCAGGCCGAGCTGTTGGAGGCCGAGGCCGCGTGGGAGCGGTTCGTGATCGCCCGTGAGACGGTGGCCGAGGTCCTGGCCCTTCCTTGCGGAGGCGAGGAAGGGCCGCCGGTCGTGGTGGCCGGTGAGGGGTCGGGGCGGATCACCACGGCGTTGCCCGGTTCGACAGTGCCGCAGTGGCACGAAGGGCTCACCCCGGCGGTGCTCGCGCCGGACTACCAGCGGCTTATGGACGCCCTGTCCGGTCGCGGGGAGGCGATGGACTGTCGGCAGCTCGCGGCGGCGCTCGGCCTGGAGGTCGTTCCGGCAAAGGTCGAGGGGGTGCGGTCGAAGGTGAAGCGGCTGGCCGCGCGGGGCTGGCTGGCCGAGGACCGTCCGGGGATGTTCAGCGCGGTCGCCGGGCGAGCCGGCGGCTCATGACCATGCTCATCGACCACCGAATCATCGCTTCCGAGGTGTCGGTTCGGGCTTCGTAGTCGCGGACGAGGCGGCGTGAGCGCACCAGCCACGCGAACGTCCGTTCCACCAGCCACCTTTTCGGCAGCACCACGAAGCCCGCGGTGTCGTCGCTGCGTTTGATCACGGTCAGCGCGACCCGCCAGGCGTCGCGGGCGAGGTCGACCAGGCGCCCGGCGTAACCGCCGTCGGCCCACACCAGCGTGATGCGCCAGTGCCGTTCGCGCAGGCGTGCCAGCAGCCTCTGGCCGCTCTCGCGGTCGGTGGCGGATGCCGCGGTGACCATCACGACCAGCAGCAGGCCGAGGGTGTCCACCACGATGTGCCTCTTGCGGCCGTTCACTCGCTTCCCGGCATCGAAGCCCCGGCTCGCGGCCGGCACGGATGCGGCCCCCTTCACCGACTGGGAGTCGATGATCCCGGCGGTCGGCTCCGGATCGCGGCCCGCGCCCCGGCGGACC
The DNA here is from genome assembly GCF_041053035.1 of Streptomyces sp. R35. Lineage (NCBI taxonomy): Bacteria > Bacillati > Actinomycetota > Actinomycetes > Kitasatosporales > Streptomycetaceae > Streptomyces > Streptomyces sp. R35. The sequence continues at coordinate 11,071,391 of NZ_CP163440.1, read as the reverse complement.
CGGTCGCGCAGCCGGTCGTGGAACTCGGCGACCAGGCCCGTGTCGCGCCAGCGTCGGAAGAAGGCGTAGACGCGGTCCCACGCGGGGAAGTCCGCGGGCACCGCCCTCCACGCGATACCGCCCGCGACCAGGTAGCGCACGGCGTCGACCATCTGCCGATGGCAGTAACCCTCCGGCTGCCCGCCCTTTCCTTCCAGCCAGGCGGGGACGGGCATCGCGTCACGCACGACGGTCCACTCCGCGTCGCTCATGTCGGAGGGATACCTCGGACGTCTGTGCGGCCGGTCTCCGGCGTTCCCGAACCGGTGAGCGAGGCGATCACACGACAGGGCGGCCGAGTTGGACGTCACCGGCGCGGACACGGAAGACTGCAGCACCAGGGGCCTCCTGTTGCTCGGTTGGATTCGACACCCACGAGCTGTGCGGGAGGCCCCACTTTCATGCCCAGCCAGCCAGAAGATCACCCAGCCGAGTCGGCAGGCTCAAACTCACGATCACCAAGCTCGATAGAGCAACGGCTAGTCAGGCCGCCAGGCTGTGGGCATAGCCGGCAGCGATTTCCCGGATGCCGGTAACCCCCGCGACGTTCACCGGAACATCGCTGCCGGTGCCGCCGGTGGCGCCGTTGCCGAGTTCCCCGTAGCCGTTGAAACCCCAGGCACGGACGGTGCCGTCGGCGAGGCTTGCCACGCTGTGGGCATTGCCGGCGGCGATGTCCCGAGCGCCGGTGAGCCCGCTGACGACAACGGGAACGTTGCTGATGCCCCCGTCGGTGCCATTGCCGAGCTGCCCAACGGCGTTGTTGCCCCAGGCCCGGACAGTGCCGTCGGACAGGCGCGCCAGGCTGTGCCACCCGCCACTGCCGCCTGAGACCTGTCGGGCGCCGGTGAGTCCCTTGACGACAACGGGAACGTTGCTGACGCCCCCATCGGTACCGTTGCCGAGCTGCCCGTAGCTGTTGTCGCCCCAGGCCCGGACGGTGCCGTCGGACATGCGCGCCAGGCTGTGAAACCCGCCGCAGGCGATTTCTCGGGCGCCCGTGAGTCCGCTGACGACGACCGGAACATTGCTGTGGCCGCCGGTGGTGCCGTTGCCGAGCTGCCCGTAGCCGTTGTTGCCCCAGGCCCGCACAGTGCCGTTGGACAGCAGGGCGACGCTGAGGTCGCAGCCAGCCGCGATCGCGGTCACGCCAGTGAGGTTGCCACTGGGGTTGCTGGGATCGATCACGGTGACGGGGATGGTGCTGGTGCCGCCGGTGGTGCCGTTGCCGAGCTGCCCGTGGGTGTTGTCGCCCCAGGCCCGCACAGTGCCGTTGGACAGCAGGGCGACACTGTGGGTGCAGCCGGCCGCGATCGCGATTACGCTGCTCAGCCCGCCCACGGCGCCGGGGGTGGGGTGCTCGGTGGTGGTGCCGTCGCCGAGTTGCCCGAAGAAGTTGTAACCCCAGGCTCGGACGGTGCCGTTGGACAGCAGAGCGAGGCTGTGTTCGGAACCTCCGGCGAGTGCGGTGACATGCGCGGCCGTCAGTCCATCCACGGTGATCGCGGTGTGCCGTTCAGTGGTGGTGGTGTCACCGACCTGCCCGTGGTTGTTGAGGCCCCAGGCCTCGACGCGTTGGGCCGGGGCGGCGGCCACAGGGACGGGCAGAGCCAACGACACCAGGGTGGCCAACAGGGCGAGCAGTGCCGCCGCCACTGCGGACCTGCGCTGCGTGTGGTGCAGTTGCATGCGTCACCTCATGGTGCTGGCGCGCGCGGAGGCTCCCAGGCCGACGCTACGCGGAGTGATGATCACGCCCCATTGGTAGCACTGAGTACGCGGTGCCGAGGTGCGGCCACAACGCGCAGCGGTCAGGTTGCTGCGGATGGCCGCTCGTCGGACCAGACCGTCGCTAGGCCCTGCCCTCATGCACCCACCCCTCCGAGATCCGCCGATCAGGATCCATGTTCGATCCACACACTCGATGATCGGTATAAATACGGCTTCTCAAGGGCCACGGCGTTCACCAGGCGATGCTCGGCATCGCCCGGCTCCACAACCTGGCCCTCACTGGATAACTCACGCCCCATACGTGACTTCCCAATGCTGATGTCAAGCCGATGCCGCGGCGGGAAGTGAGGCGTGATAGCACTCTCTGTCACGGATCATCGCCCACAAAACATTGACACGTCGGCGGGCGAGGGGCGGCCTGCTGCTGGGCGTGATGGTCACCGCCGCGGACGTCGGCGACCGCACCGCCGCCCGCGTGCTGCTGCGGCGGCCCTGGGGGCCCGCAAGGCGGCCCAGGCCGACGGCCGGTCCCCGACCGTCACCCCCACCATTGCCACGCCCGCCCTGCCCGAGCCGACAGGTGACCAGCTTGACATGGGCCAGCCGGCAAGGCCGAGCCGCGGACGCCGTCGATCAGGTCACCGAGCATGCCCGCACCGAAACCGGGGTGCGGGGGCGCCGCCAGGCTGCGAAACTGCCACGATGATCACCATGCCTGCCGCCGTGCTGGACTCGTTGCACGGACTCGCCTTCGGGGACGCATTCGGCGACCGGTGGTTCGGCATCCTGCGCCGGGACGGCCCGGCGGCCCTGGAGGCGCGGACTCTGCCCGCGGAACCGCTGTGGCGGTGGAGTGACGACACCGCCCAGGCGCTCGTCCTTGTCCAGGAACTTGCCGTGGGCGGCGGCGCCGTCGACCAGGACCGCCTCGCCGGGAGCTTCGCGGCCGCCTACGCCGGCGACACGCATCGCGGCTACGGAGCCTCGATGCACGACGTGCTCCGCCGGATCGGCGCGGGCGAGCCCTGGCGGGAGGTGGTCGCTGGGCAGTTCGGCGGCCAGGGCTCCTGGGGTAACGGTGCAGCGATGCGCGCCGCGCCGCTCGGCGCCTGGCACGCCGCCGACCTCGACGCGGCCGCCGAGCAGGCCGCCCGCCAGGGCGTGGTCTCGCACCACCACCCGGAGGCGGTGGCCGCGGCGGTGGCCGTCGCCCTTGCCGCCGCCCTGGCAACCCGTGGCCGGGGCGAGCCCGCTCCGGCCCGCCCGGACTTCCTCCACGCCGTCGCCGAACGCCTCCCCGACAGCGACGTCCGGTCGGGAGTGCGGGTCGCGGCCCGGATGTCGGAGCGCACCTCGGTCCGGCACGCCGCGGAGGTCCTGGGCTCCGGCTACCGGATGTCCGGGCCCGACACCGTCCCGTACGCCCTGTGGTGCGCGGCGAGTCACCTCGACGACCTGCACGAGGGCCTGTGGTTCACGGTCGCCGGACGCGGCGACATCGACACCACCTGCGCCATCGCGGGCGGGGTGATCGCCGCCCGAACGGGCGTCACCGCCCTTCCCCCTGCCTGGCACGCCGCCCGCGAACCGCTGCCCCCGGTCGTGCCGGAGTGAGCCTTCCCCGGGCGCCTGCCGTAGCGCAGGCTCGGCGTTACCGGGGAGCTCCTCGCTCTGACAAATCTGCTAACGATCACCAGATAGGCGATGTGCTGACCTGGGGATCTAGTGATCGTTTTAGGATTTTTTGCTGTGGTGTGGCGCAACTCTGAGCTGGGGTTTCCGTGGACTTCGGGATCTGGAGAGGCTCTGAGAAGGCTTCCGCATAGCGGTCGATGGGCGTGGTCAGTCGAACTAGGTTCTGGATCGGGTGATCGCGGCGGCGTCGGCGCATGAAGACAGGGCCCCTCGGTAGCTCGGGGTTGCGAAGCCACTCGAGCACCCAGGAGACCCTGTTGCCGCAGTCTTGCCTGATCACGCCTGTCGCGTCCAACTCCCGCGTGTCGCCGTGCGATTGTCTCGCGCACCGGTTCGGAAACGCCGCGGACCGGACGGACCGGACCTCGTGCTAAGGCTCCGATATGAGCGAGTCGGAGTGGCAAGTCATCCGGCCGTTGCTGCCGGTGCCGGCCTGCCTGGCTGCAGGGCCGGGGCGGGCGGCCGGAGGGATACTGCCATCGCGTGATGCTGGATGCGGTCCGCTACGTCGTGGACAACGGGGTGAAGCGGGTCAACCTGCCGGCGGACTTCCCGCCGTTTCGGCGGGTGCATGCCTTCGCCCGCCGCTGGCAGGCCACCGGCCTGCTCGCGGAGCTGCACGACCGGCTGCGCGACCGCGTGCGCGTGAAGGAGGGCCGCTCGGTGGATCCGACGGCTGCGATCGTGGACTCGCAGTCGGTGCGGGCCGCGGCGAACATCCCGCGCGCGACGTCAGGGTGGGATGGCGGCAAGAGGGTGGGCGGGCGCAAGCGGCACGTGGTGGTGGACTGTCTCAGCCTGGTCCTGGCGGTCATTGTGACCGCGGCGAGCGTGCAGGACCGTGACGCCGCCGTTCCGGTGCTCGCGCGGCTGCGCGAGGGGTACTTCTCGGTCCGTCTCGTCGGGGCGGACGGCGGCTACGCCGGCAGCCTGGTCGACTGCGCCCGCGAAAAGCTCCAGCTCACCCTCGATATCGTCCGCCGCTGCGACGACACCACGGGTTTCGTGGTGCTGCCGAGACGGTGGGTGGTGGAGAGAACGCTGAGCTGGCTGATGCGCTCGCGCCGTCTGGTGCGTGACTACGAGACGCTGCCCGCGATGCACGAGGCGATGGTGCTGTGGTCGATGACCATGCTGATGGCGGGCCGGCTCGCCGGACGCCGCCGCGATGCCTTCATCCCGCGGCAACCGGCGCCGTCGTCATAGCGGAGACGAACACGTTCGGCCGCACCTCGGTGGCCCACCCGCGGGCGGCCAGCCGCTTGACCCGCGATCGCACTCCCTCGATCCGGGCCGGTGTCGCCTCCCACCCGAGCCCGGCCAGGATCTGCTTCACTCGCATCCCGTCGGCGGCCTCCGGCGCGGCGAGCACCCGCAGGATCTGCTGGTATTCGGGCGCGAGCGCCGATGCGACGGCATTCTCACCCCGGTGCGGAACGGTCGAGCCCGCTACCGCACTACGGGACAACTCGCCGCCCTGACCTGCTTGTTCACCCAGCACCTCGGCCACCGTTTCCCGGGCGCCGGCCAGCCTCACCAGGGCGCCTTCCGCCGCCACGAGCGCGGCCTGCACCCGCTCGGCCTCCTCCCGCAGCCGGGCCACCTCCTCACGGACCTTCTTCTCCCGGGCCTCCAGCATTCCAAGCACCGAGGGCACAGCCACCTCCACGGACGAGACGAGCAGACGAACCGCCCCATCTCTCCCGCCTACAGGTGGAGTTCATGCCCACCAACCTCGAACCACACGATCATGTTCGGAAAGCGGAAGCCTTCTCAGAGGGCGTTTGATCTAGGTGGATTGCCCTTTATCTCCTAGTAAGTTCCTCGCCAGGTGGATGTCGTCTCGTCCGTTATGCGCTTGGTGAGGTTGTCGATCGAGGCGACGTGGATCATGGCCTCGGAGCTGGCAGGCAGGGTCTCGTAGTCTCGGGCGAGACGCCGGTGCAGCATGATCCCTTCGCGGGGTTCCTGCGCCAGGACCTCGACGCGGTGCTGGCCGGACTGACCCTGGACTACAGCTCCGGCAGGGTCGAGGGACACGTCAACAGACTCAAGACCCTAAAGCGGCAGATGTTCAACCGGGCCGGACTCCCGTTACTGCGCAAGCGAGTTCTCCTCGCATGATCCAGGTGACGCTCCGTCACGCTCCACAAGAATCTTGCCTGAACCTTGGATATCCCCACCCCACGCTCATAGGTTCCCCGGACTTGCTCACCTTCGTTCCCATCCGAGACGGACGTGGATATCGGTCAAGGGATGTAGGGCCATGGCCCCATGTGCTTTCCGATCTTGCTGACTAGCGTCGGCGGCTATGCAGAACAGAAGAACCGTTCACCGCTCGGTGGCCGAACGCCGGCGTGAGACGTTCGACCGCCTTGCCACGGAGCGGGATGCCTGGGTGGCGACAGCTCATCCCGATCACGGCCCCCACCAGGTCCCCCTGTGGTTCGCATGGGACGGGAAAGCGGTCTGGGTGTGCACGAGCGCGACGTCCGCGACGGTGCGGAATGTACGCAAGGACCCGCGGGTGCGCCTGTCACTACCGGACACCTTCGATGTCGTGTTGCTCCAAGGGGCGGCGCAGTGCTTCACGGACCAGGACGTACCGACGGCCGCAGCGGACGCATTCGCCGACAAGTTCGGCTGGGACCCGCGCATGGAGGACGGTCCCTTTGTGTATCTACGCATAGCGCCGAAGGTGGTACGTGCTTGGCGCGGAGAGCCGGAGTTGAGCGGCAGGGTCATCATGCGTGACGATGCTTGGCTGGAGTAGTCGCTGCCCTGGACGGATGACCTGCCTGTATCGGGCCTCCCGCTTGGGGCCCGTGCCCCAAGCTGGGCAACTGGGCTGTGACGATGCCGCGTTCGTTCATTGCGCAATCAACTGGGGACAATGAGCGGGCCTGATGATTTTCGGGGCTCTGACCGGAGTTCCGTGAATTCGCAGGTCGGGCTACAGGGAATGCCGGGTCTTCAAAGTTGAGCGGTGCGGAGGTGTCCGCGGGCTCGGCGGGTGGTGACGCAGCGTGTGCGTAGGCGTTGGTTGGCGGGGTTGCGGGAGCCGAACGCGTTGCGGGCGATGAGCTTGATCACGCGGTTGATCCCTTCGCTCTTGGCGTTGCTGTGTCCGGTGTGGATGAACGCGGCGATCTCCGGCCACCAGCGGTCGACGGTGGTGGCGAGCTGGCGGACTTCGGGGATGTCGGAGTCCGCGCACCAGGTGAGGAACTTCCAGCGGGCGTTGCCGACTTGGTTGCGGTCGGCTCCGGTGCGGGCCAGGGCGAGGAGGGTGCGCAGGTTCTCCTTGGCTATCCGGGCCGTCAGCAGCGTCTGCCCGATCTTCCCCTCGCCCAGGAGCGTGTTCCGCATCGTGGCGAACTGGTCGTCGGTGAGGTCCTCGCGGCCCAGCAGGAGCCGCCGTCGGGCCTTCCACTCCGGGTCGCTCGCCCGTCCGCGCCGGCCGCGGGTCTCGGCGGTGGTGCGGCGCCTGACCATGGACAGCATCTTGTTGGCGAGCTGGACCACGTGGAAGTGGTCGACCACGACAGTGGCGTGCGCCAGGCCGATACGGATCGCGACGCGGTAGGTCGCCGACATGTCGATGGCGACATAGCCGATGCACCTTCTCCAGTCCAGGCTGGTGGTGGCTAGCCAGGCCAGGACATCGGCGACGGTGCGGCCCTCGACTTGTCCGAGCAGCCCGCCGTGGCCGAGGGCGTCGACGAAGCCGGTGTGCCACCGGTCCCGGGTCAGGCGCCACTTGCCGGTCTCCGCATCCTGTTCCCAGCTCGGCCGTCCGCGGCGGGTCTCGTCGATGCCCAGGACTGTGACCTGCGGCAGAGGTGCCTCGGTGACGTCGCGGGCGTGCGGAAGGCTTCCATCACGGTCGGCCAGGACAGATGCAGATCCCGTGCGGCCTGGATGACCGTGGAGCCGGCATCCCGTATGCGGCGCCCGGCCGTATCCCGCAGCCGGGCGGTCAGCCTGGCACCGGCCGGGATCTGCGGGATCTGCTCGCTGAAGGACCGGCGAGGGCAGCCGGCCTCGCGGCACCACCAGCGGCGCTTGTGCCAGCGGAACTCCAATCCGCTCTCGCCGTAAGGGAGATCGCGTGGCCGGGTCACCGCCGAGCCCTTAACCCGGGTGGCGAACACCCCGCAGGCCGGGCAGGCTCTGGCTGTCTCGTCGGCCGTGACCAGGTGAACTCGGCGCCTTCCGTCGGCCAGCCGCTCAACCCGCGCGACGGACACCCCGTCGAGATCGAGCAGCAACGTCGTATCGTCGAGCAAGCCCGTGGCTCCTGCATGATCGTTCTGCGTCGAGAACAGAGATGATCACGCAGGCCCACGGGCATCCCGCATCCGGGGCCGCGCCGGATGCCTCATGACAATCGGCCGAGTGTGGTTCGCTGCTGGGGTGACTCAGGACTTGGAGATCGTCGCATTCGAATCCGCCGAGGCATTCCAGGCATGGCTCGGCGAGAACCACGCCGTCTCGCCCGGCATCTGGCTCAAGCTTCGCAAGAAGGGCCCCGGAATCGCCGCGCTGGACTACACCCAGGCGCTCGACGTGGCACTCTGCTACGGCTGGATCGACGGCCAGAAGGCCAAGTTCGACGACCAGTGGTGGCTCCAGCGGTTCACCCCGCGCAAGCCGCGCAGCAAGTGGTCCAAGGCCAACCGGGACAAGGTGGCCGCCCTGATCGAGCAGGGTCGGATGCATCCGCCGGGACAGGCCGAGGTCGACCGCGCCAAGGCAGACGGCCGCTGGGAAGCGGCCTACGACGGCGCGAAGACCGCCACGGTGCCGGACGACCTCACGGCGGCCCTGACCGCCGACCCGGCCGCGGCGGAGTTCTTCGAGACACTGGACCGGCAGAACCGCTACGCGATCCTGTACCGGATCCAAGACGCCAAGAAGGCCGAGACCCGGGCGCGCCGGATCGAGAAGTACGTAGCGATGCTGGCGAAGGGCGAGAAGCTGCACCCGTAGTCACGGAGAGGGACCGTGGCCGTGTGCTGCCCTGGACTCCCGGCGCGCCAGCGGCCCCGGCAGCAGCCACCAACCGCCGTCGCTGAGCGTAACGAAACGTCCGAGGCCCTGAGCAGGCGCACCGCTCAAGATCGAGGACCCGGAATGCCGCATACTCCGGAAGCTCGCCGCAGGAAGGGGCCGGATTAGAAAGGAGGTTGCCAGCCGCCCCAGTGCGTCTTGTGGCCGGGCGGGGGCCAGGACGCCGTTCCACCTGGATGGGGCCACAGACGGCCCACCCATTCACACTCCGGGACCGCGCCTTCCCAGTCATCGGTGCACCGGTCGGCCCAGGTCCGGCCCATCATGACCGGCCGGGTCACCACGCCGCTGGCGACCTCCTGCACTCGCACCACCAGACCGAGTTCATTGGCTCCAGGGTTCCCCCGCGGGCCGTAGGACACATCGAGCACCTCACACCAGTGAGCGTGCAAAAGAAACCGTTCCAGATCGGCAGGGACGCAGGCAGTCAACTCCCTTCCCCATAGAGTCACCTGAGGGCCGTGGACTGCGTCGACCGCGACGCAGAGCAACCGGCCGTCGATGAAGTAGGCGTACACGGCAGGCTTCGCACGTCCCATGCCAAACTCCACGCCGAGGGTCTCCGAAAAGGGGGCAGCCTTGAACCGACGCAGCTCGGTCATGCCCGGCAGTACAGCGGCGACCTCAGTAATACGCATGCCGAAACACAGCGGCCCGACACCCTCCAGGGGCATCAGCTCCCAGTCCAACCGCGCCGAGACCTTCACGGCACCCCGAAGCTCTGCTGCCGCCATGTCTCCGCCCGTCCCGGCCCACACGCCGAGCCGCCCCGGTTCCCGGCACTCAGCATCACCCCGGCATTACATCAAGCTCAAGATCGTTCACGGAACTGCGGACAGAGCCAATTTCGGAGATCCCCATCAACATCGCGCAGCAGGGCGGCGAGCGGAAAGGCCGTGGGTTCATTCATGGGCCGTGACAGGTGTACCGCGGCGTGGAGGCAGCCGCCGGGGTCCTCACCGCCGGCTGTCCTCGCCGGCGCCGGTCACCACGTTGACGGCGTGCCGCAGTTCGCGCGCACCGGTGAAGCAGCCCTGCGGGTACGCAGAGGCGGCCGCTCTCTCGGTGGCCAGCCCTTCAGCGACGGGCCGGCAGGATCCGGCGCGCACAACGAACGCCGCGAACCGCACGCGACCGCGGACCGCGGCAAGGAGCGGCTGGAAAGTGCCGACGGGACAGAGAGGCGGCCCCGCCCGTAATGGTGATCAGCTGTGCGGGCTGCGCGACACTCAAGGAGGCCACGGCAACGGGCGCATCCCGCCCTACAGGCCGGGGACATCACCCTCCTCCCCCCTCCCCGTCGCCCCGCCCACAGCCGGGGCAGGCCGCCAGAGCGCCGCCGCCGGCGAGACATCCTCACGCACCATCGACGAGGTGAACCAATCCGCACCCGCACTCCCGGCGGACCGCAGGAAAACCTCACCCCGCTGCTACGCGGCGTCGATCTCGCTCTCAGCACCTGCCTTCGACGCCCGGCATGGATCTCTCACCCCCTGCGGATCGCCGTCAGGGACCCGTCCACGGTGAGCCGGTCTTCCAGCTCCTCGGCGAGCCCTGCCGGGCCTGGAGTTGACGCTGCGTCACCCGTTACGGGGTGAGCCGCACGCGGATGCCCAGCGTCCCGTCCGCTCCCCGGCGCAGCCGGCTGTCGAGAATCATGAGGCGGCCGAGGATGCCGTACTTGCGGGCGATGAGTGAGCGGTAGCGGGCGCCGGTTGCCTTGTCGGCGATCTCGGCGGTGGCCGGGATCTGGTCACCCGTCGGGTTGCCGCGTAGGTCGCAGGGGCCGACGAGGATGTCGCCGCGTGCCCGGATCCGCTTGACCTTCCAGGAGTCGGCGGGGGTCCGCACGCCCAGCGTGTCACCGTCGCGCACCACCCACACCGGGGTGGTGACCGGGGTGCCGTTCTTGCGGTAGCTGGTGACGAGCAGGTACTTACCGGCGCCGAGCCGTTGCAGCAGCGTGTCGTCCATGATGCGTTTCTGCTCCTTGTTATTGCGTTCGGGGGCAGCCGTCATGCTCTCGGCCTGAGGGGAGTACGGGTGCAGCTCGATTTGGTTGAGGACGGGCGTGCTGCCGGGCCGGGTTGATCGGGCGGGGCGCCGCAGGTCTCCGTACTTGTTACTCGGTCTCGGCCAAGGCGGCGAGAATCAAGTCGCTGACGGCCTTGGTGGACACGGGGTTCTGGCCCGTGATCAGGCGGCCGTCGCGCACGGCGTGCGGCGTCATCGGGACGGTGGAGCGCACGTATGTGGCACCCTTCGCGCGCAATTCGTCCTCCAGCAGGATCGGCACCCTGCTCTTCACGCCGGCCAGTTTTTCCTCGACCGTCGCGAAGCCGGTGACGGTGCGGTTCCGTACGAGCGGATTCCCGTCGGCGGCACGGAGGTTGATGAGGGCGCAGGCGCCATGGCAGACCGAGGAGACGATGCCGCCCCCGGTGTAGATGGCCTCGGCTGTTCCCCGCAGGTCGGCATTGTCGGGAAAGTCCCACATAGTGCCGTGCCCACCCGTGAAGAAGATCGTGGAGTAGTCGTCCGGATCTGCGTCGGCCACGGAAGCAGTGGACTTCAGGGAGGTCATGAAGGCCGGGTCGGCTCGATAGTTGCGAACCGTCCGGTCGGTGAACAAGCGGCCGAGGCTTCGAGGATCGAGTGGCACCTCACCGCCGGCCGGGCTGACCAGATCCACGGTGTGGCCGTCTGCCACCGCCTTGTCGTAGAAATGGACGAGTTCACCAAGCCAGAGGCCGGTCAGGTGCTTGCTCGCCCCGTAGGTGGCCTGATTTGTCACCACCGCCAGAATCTTTTTCCGTCTCACTTTTCCCACAGTTCCTTTCGGTCAACTACGCATCCCCGCCTGAGGCGCTGACCAGGACGAACTCCTGGTCAGCGCCTCAGGCAGCGGTCGGCACGCGTCTGGATCTGAGTGCGGTGGAGTGCGTCCGGACGATGACGATCGGGAGGAGGAGTTCCAGGAGGGCGGAGGTGAGGACGCCTCCCGCCGGGCTGGGCATGGCGTCCTGGGCGAAGGAGACCAGTCGGCCGACGTCTCCGAGGAAGCTCGGGACGGCCAGGGAGTAGCCGAGTACTACCTGCCGGCGGATCGTTGCCGCCGCCCAGGCGAACAGGGGAGCCCAGCCGATATGGACGCCTGCCATGAAGCGGCGCAGGTTGTCCGCCCGCGTCCGCCGCGCCCTCCGGACTTCCCTGCGCCAGTTGCTGCAGGCCGTCTCCGAGCGCAATGGCAGCGGCCAGCAGCAGGCAGACACCGACGATGGTGTCGGCCGGCGTGAGAGGGGTGTGGGCAGCCATCACGCCTCCTTGCCTGCCTCGGGGTTGGCCACGGGGATGGTGTTCAGCCCTGCTCGGTGGGGCGTACGAGCATCTCGTTGACGGCGACGTGCCGGGGGCGGGTGGCGATGTAGCCGATGGCGTCGGCGATGTCCTGGCTCTGCAGCCGCTCGATGTCGCCCAGGCCGGCGACGATCAGTTGCTGGACCATCTCCGAGTTGTGGGTGCGCAGTTCGGTGTCGACGCTGCCCGGCTCGACGACGGACACGCGGACGTGCTGGCGTCCCAGTTCCTGGCGCAGTGCCTCGCTGAAGCCGCCGACGCCGAACTTGGTGGCGCTGTACACGGCGGACATGGCGAAGGCGGTGCGGCCGTTCACCGAGCTGATGTTGATGATGTCGGCGACCTGGCGCGGCGCGTCGGCGGCGGCCTTGACCAGGTGGGGGACGGCCGCGTGCGTCGTGTACATCAGGCCCATGAGGTTGATGTCGATCATGCGCTGCCAGTCGTTCAGGTCCGCGCCGGGGGTGGGCCCGAGGAGCATGAGGCCGGCGTTGTTGACCAGGATGTCCAGGCGGCCAAGGCCCTCGACGGTCCGCTCGACCGCTTCCGCGGCGGCCTGGGCGGTGGTGATGTCGGCGGGCACGACCAGTGCCTTCCCGCCCTCCTCGGAGATGTCCGCGGCGAGGCCGGTGAGCCGGTCCTCGCGCCGTCCGACCAGGGCCACGGAGGCGCCCTCGCGGGCGAGCTCCAGCGCGGTGGCGTGGCCGATGCCGCTGGACGCTCCGGTAACCAGAGCGACGGTTCCTTCAAGACGACGAGTCTGCGTCATGGTTCAAGCCTTTCGATGAAGGGCCACGTTGCTCGGGGCCGTACGGGACAGGGGGAAGACAGCCCTGCGGCGAGGGCCGTACAGGGGTGGAGGCCGCTCACGGCCGGGCCGAGGGCACAATGGGGAGGTGAGCAGCACTGGGCAGAAGACCACCGACGCCAAGCATCAGCAGAGCACGATCGAGGGAGACCTGCCGCCTCGCGAGCGCCTGGTCAGGGCCGCGTCGCGGCTCTTCTACTACGAGGGAGTACGCGCGATCGGTGTGGAGCGGCTGATCGCCGAGGCCGGGGTGACGAAGGCGACCTTCTACCGGCACTTCGCCGCCAAGGACGACCTGGTCGTGGCCTATCTGCTGACCAAGGACGCCTACTACAAGGACGTGGCCGAACCACTGGCCGCCGCGCACCCGCCCGCGGAAGCAATCGACCTGATCTTCGAGGCGATCGCCGAGCACGCCCGCGAGCGCGGCTTTCGCGGATCGCCGTTCATGAACGCGGCCGCCGAGTACCCGGACGCCACCCATCCGGTCCGCGGCCTGGTGACGACCCACCGGGACTGGATCCGCACCCTCTTCCAGGAACTGCTCACCCGGCTCGGCCACACCGACCCCAAGTCGGCCGCCGGCGCCCTGCTGATGCTGTACGACGGAGCGATGGCAGCCGGCTACCTGGACGACTCGACGGCCGCCCACAAGACCCTGCTGGACGCGGTCCGCCTGATCCGATCGGGAGGCTGACCCCATCGAGGCCGCGCGAAACACCGGCCTCCTGTTGGACCCCGGGCAAGCCAGGGCGCGGATTGGCTTCATGGAGCTTTCATCTCTGTTCGACGTGCACCGGGACCCACCGGCAGTTGCCTGCCTGGTTGGCAGTCCCGCCCGTAAGGCCGAGACGCCACCCCAAGAGGTAGGAAGACCGGTCGTTCTACCTCTCGACGATAGCCCCCCTGGCGTCCTCGCGCCAGCGATTGAGCGGCTTGTGGGATCCCTCACGGGCTGCTGCTGCCTCGGTGGGCCTTCCCGGCTTGCGTGGCCGAACTCGCCTGCTCCCTCATCTCCCGGCATCACCCTCGGACCTGTCACGACGACGAAGTGAAGGCCGCGGTCGACGGCCGCTTCGGCCCCCAGGCGGGCCCGCGGACGGCATCGAGGTTGACCCGCTGGGAGACCCGGTCGGCGCCGCCGCAGCTCTTCGCGGCCAAGAGGGCGAGTCGACCTTCGTGATTCTGCTGCGGGCCGCTGCCACTAGGGCATGTCCGGTGGGTCGAGGGTGGTGCGGGTGCCCGCCACGAGGTATCGCCGACCGCCCGAAAATCCGTGGAACCGCACTCTCGTGTGCCGTTACCGTTCTCCCGCCCGCAGTCACCCTGTCAAGGACGTGCCGTTGTACACCAAGTGAGACACCCCGAGCGCTGATCCGTCGCGCGTCGCACCTGTGCGCCGCGCTCCTTTTCGCTGCGGTCTTCTCACTGGAACCGGTGTATCTCTGTGTCCAAAAACTGGGTGGTCGTGCCCACCTGCCTGCCGATAGTTCTCCGCCGTTGCCACAGGTGCGCCTCCGGGCGCTTGCGGGCGAACGGCACATTCCGCGTCAACGCGAACCACAAGCTCCTCGACGCCTGGCTCCTCGCGCTGTGCACCGGGTGCGGGGACACCGCCAAGGTCACTGTCCCGGAGCGGATGAACGTGCGTTCCGTACGACCCGAGGTCCTGAACCTGCTGCACGACAACGACCCCGGCCTGGCAGCCGAACTGCTCCAGGACCCGGCCGTACGGGGCCGTGAGGTGGGCGGCTCGGGTCGAGCCGAGCGGCCGGCCTGGCAGTCGCCGTACGGTCCGCCGCCGCACCGGGCGCACCGCGGCCGGTGGGCGCCTGTGCCGGGGTTGGCCTGGCCTCGGTCCGCTCTGCGGCGCGGATACCTGTGCGACCGGTGCGTCTGAGCGCCGAAGGTTTCGGCTCTTCGCGAGCCTAGGCCGAGAGACTCCTCGCCGAGGGGAAACTCGAGTCGACAGTCCACCTGAGCGGCAAGCTCTCAGGCGACTTCACCTTCATGCTCAAGCGCTGAGTCCTTCCGGCCCGGGACCTGTCCGGCAGTATCCGATCCGCCGGACAGGTCCTAGCGACGTGCTGGAGTCAGGGCGACGACAGTTGTCCTGCGACTACGACACCTATCGTGCTCAGCCTCACCGAGCCGTTGCGATGACTCGACGCCCTTGCGGGCGATGCGGACACCGATCCGTTTGCCGCGTAACCATTTCCGCAGGTGGGGGATGTCGTATGCCTTGTCGGCGTGGAGGCGTTGGGGCTTGAAGTGGCGGCCGCGGTGGGGGTCGTGTCTCGTTTGGTGACCCGTGATCACGGGCTTCAGGGCGAGGCTGTCGTGGGTGTTGGCCGCGGTGACGCCGACGAGGAGGGGCAGCCCGTTCGCGTCCGACAGGACGTGCATTTCCGAACCGGGTCTGCCCCGGTCCACGCGGCTCGGACCTGTGAGTTCGCCCCAACTTTTAGCGCGGACGTGGGCGGAGTCGAGGACGGCACGTGAGAGATCGAGGAGGCCGGCGTCGTCGAGCCGGTGCAGGATCTCCTCGTGGAGCCGGCCCCAGACTTCGGCCCTCGACCAGATCAGGAAGCGCCGATGGGCCGTCGACTTCGATATCCCGAAACAAGGTGGTAGAGCCCGCCAGGCGCACCCGCTGACCAGAACATAGATGATGGCCGCGAACAGCGTCTCATCAGGAATGTCCTGCGTCCCGCCGCCCTGTGGCCGCACCCTCGACGGTGGGATCAGCGGCTCGGCGATCTCCCACAACCCGTCCGGAACAATCCAACTCCACGTACCCCGCCCCATACCGAGACCAGCGACGCCTCACCACATAGGACACGGTCTTAACCTCAGGCACCCGCGCGACAGCTGCGGTTGATCGCCCGACTCAGACCCGGCGCCGGGGCAGTGTTGCCGGTCGGCGCATGATGACCGGCATGAAGAGCACGGTCGAGAAGATCAAGGTCTGGTTCCGGTTTGTCCCTCGTGAGGGGTGGTTCCCGCAGGACACCGAGGGGCTGTGGGCGACGAGGATCAGTGATGACACGGCCAGTGTGCAGAACACCCCCTTCCTTCAGGACGGGGTGGCCGAAGGCGATGTGGTGCGGTACCGGACCGACTCCGACGGGCTCCACTGGGCCGTCGGGCGGGTCAGTTCTTCCGGCAACTGCACGATCCGTGTGGTGCCCGTGCCCACCGGCCCCCTGGGACGCAGTCCGCAAGCGGTGCACCAGCGCCTCTCGGCATTCAACCTTGGAGGCGAGGTCTTCAGTGAGGACTTCCCCATGGTGGCCTTCACCGCGCCAGCCGGCGCGGACTTCGCCGGGATCAAGGCCCTTCTGACGCAGGGCCAGGAGGAAGGCTGGTGGCACTACGAGGTCGGGTGTGGCACCGACGAGTGGTGGAACGCCTGAGCTTGTCTCTCGACCTCTGATCTCGAACATCGAGTCGCGCAGGCAGACACTGGGCTGGACCCGCCCGAAGCTCCGTACGCCCGACGCGGCGGACCGGTGGACCTGGCTGATCGTCGCCACCCACACCCGACTCCGCCTCGCCCGGCCGCTGGCCGCGGGCCTCCGCCGCCCCTGGGAGAAGCCGGCCGAGCCCGGCCGGCTCACCCCCGCCCGGGTCCGCCGATCTTACGAATGACCAGCTAAGACCCACGCTTGGAAGGTAGGACAAGCTCAGAAGCTGTCCGAACCGGTGATCCGTGACGCTGCGTGACGGGTGCCGATAGCGCCGGGCCGCCACCCGCTGCCGAGGGGCGTTTTCTGGACGCCATCCTCTGCGTGAACCGGACCGGGATCCCCTGGCGTCACCTCCTGCTCGACCACCCGCAACGGCTGCCTCCTGGTAGGTTATAGGTCGACCACTAACATAGGAGTGGATATGACAGCCAAGAAGGACGACGCCGACCGCCGCGCCGCTGCCCAGCACGCCGTGGCCGAGCACCTGCGCCTCACCGCCGCAGGACTCACCGAGGAGTGGGTGAAGCTGTTTGCCCCGGACGCGGTGCTCGAGTTCCCGTACGCCCCGGACGGCGTGCCGAAGCAGGTCAAGGGACGAGACGCCCTGCTCGCCCACATGCGCGGCTTCCCCGAGACCTTTGACGTCAAGTTCGTCGACCTGGTGTTCCACGACACGGTCGATCCGAGTCTGGTGGTCGCCGAATTCCGCTCGACGGGCACGGCACTGCCGACCGGCAAGCCGTACGAGCAGACATGCATCTCCGTCGTCCGCACCGACGACGACGCGCTCATCACCCACTACCTGGACTACTGGAACCCGCTGGTGGCGATCGAGGCCCTCACGCCCGACGACGTGCCGTCCGACCGCAGCGTGACTTTTGGAGGCTGAGGGGAGCCGTGTTTGACTGACGCCCATGCCTGCCGCCGGTACCAGCACGAAGAGCGACGAACGACGTCGGGCCATCGTGGCCGCCGCCATCGACTGCTTCGCGCAAAAGGGTTTCTACGGTACGACGACGCATGAGATCGCCGAGTGGGTCGGCATCTCCCAGCCGTACCTCTACCGCCTGTACCCGAACAAGGAAGCACTGTTCGCGGCGGTGGTCGACCACGTGTCCGTCGTCATGACCGACACGCTGGTCGCGCACTCGCCGGCGTCGGGCGGGGCCGGGCCTGCGCTGGAAGCGGCGCGTGGCGCCTACGCCGCGCTCGTCGCGGACCGGAGCATCCTGCGTTTCCTCATGCACGCGAACTGTGCCGCCGGCGAGCCGCTGGTGGGGCAGGCCGTGCGCCGGTGCTACGCCAAGCAGGTTGACACCGTCCGGCAGCTGCTGGGCGACGACGACGCCGTGCGGCGCTGGTTCGGCACCGGAATGCTCGACAACGTGGTCGCCGTGCTGGGTCTGGCCGACATCGACGAGCCATGGGCGCACACCCTCACCGCTCGATGACCCGGCACCGGGGATACGCCCGCGCCGATCGGCCCGGCGGTTGCAGGAGTGGGGCGGCGGCCTGCCGGCCGCGCGAGTGCCGTGCACGGACCGCGCCACGCTGCGGGACGTTGCTGCCAGCGAGCGGGAGGCAGTCCGAAGTCAACGCAAGGCGGTGGGGGCCAGTCGGATCGTCTGTGGTTGCTGCATCCGGATGCGTATGGGCTTGGGCTTGCCGGCCGCTTTCACCGGTTCGACGGGGTGTGGTGACGTACGGGGTGGGCGGGGAGACCGGGTCAGTCGGCGGACCATGAGGGCGATGAAGGTCCAGGTGCGGGCCTCGCTGTGGCAGATGAGCCGCTCGTAGTCGCACACGTTTCTCCTGGCTCTCATGATCCACGAGATCGCCCGCTCGACTCGCCACCTCTTCGCCAGGACGGCGAAGCCGTCCTGGTCTTTGCGGCGGGGCACCGTCTTCAAGGGTGATGCCGAGGAAAGAGTGGGACCAGTCGACGAGGGCTCCGCCGTAGGCGAAAAGACCCGGCCCGGGCAGACCAGCGACACACGCCGGAACACATCTCCCGGCCGCCCCTCACCGTCCTTCCCACCTCGCCGCTCCCTCCACTCCCCCGGGTGCACGGCCCTCCCCCACACCCCGCAGACCGGCACAACCCGCATCCCCGATCAGCGAGCGGACCACCCCACACCCCCGGGAGGCGAAGGCCCGGACCATGCGGCCACCCACGCCTTGCACCGGGCGCCGTATCCGGTGCCGTGTACACGCACACGACACCGGATACGGCGACGACAGCCCGGAAATCCACTGCCAGGGCAAGAGAACACCGCAAGAACCGTCCGGACACGAGCACTCTCTCTTTCCAGAGGCCAAAAAGCCGACAAGGCGGTGGGGTGAAGGCCTCATCAGGCCTCCACCCCACCGCCTCGGGGCATCGCGGCCCGGCCGTCACACACCCGGCCGGGCCATCAGCGAGAGCCGGTCAAAAGGCGTCACCGCCCTCACCGCCACCCACGCCCTACCCAGCCGGGAGCACTTCAGCAGGGGCCGGGGCAGGCTCCTCAGCAGCAGGGGCAGGGACCTGGTCCACGGGATCCGGAGCCGGGTCCACAGGGTCCGGAGCCGGATCAGCCGGAGCCGGAACCTGGTCAGCCGGGGCCGGATCAGCCGGAGCCGGGTCCGCGGGGTCCGGAGCCGGGTCCGCCGGGGCCGGGTCCGCGGGGTCCGGAGCAGGATCAGCCGGAGCCGGGTCCGCCGGAGCGGGGTCCGGAGCGGGGTCAGCCGGAGCGGGCTTGGGTGAATCCGGCAACTTCTCGACCTCGTCCTTGTCCTTCCAGTGGTCCTCGTCCTTGGTGTCCCAGTAGTGATCCTCGTGGTGCTTGTCCCAGTAGTGGTAGTCGTTGTGGGAGTCCCAGAAGTAGCACTTCTTGTGGTGCTCCACTACGTAGTAGACGTCGTAGTAGTCGTCCCAGTAGTACGTGTGGTGACCGTCCCAGTAGAACTTGTGGTGCTTGTCCCAGCAGCCCTTCTTGTGCCCCTTGTGATGCTTCTTCCAGCACTTGTCCTTGCCGTGCTTGTGCCCGGGAGTCATGGCCCCCACCGACGTTTCGGACATCGGGGCCGCCGTAGCGGCGGCGGCCGGCAGGATGACGCCTCCGGCGACCGCCACGGCCGACGCCACCACCGTCGCGAGGCCCAGCCGGCGCCTGGAACGGGCATCCTTGTCATTGCGGGTCATACGGCTCACGATTCCTCCTGAAAAGGGAAAGGCACTTTCCGTGCCCCGGGTGCCTCGTTTTCTTTCCGGTGTTTCCGGTGAGGCCCGCACTTCAAGTAGGCCAAAATCACCGAACCCGGTCACGTTCCGAGGGCTCGGGACTTGACGGATCCAAAATCACCACGTAAAGCCACACAAACCCCACACCGCACAGCCATCCCACAACAGGCCGGCGAAACCGTGCCGCCCGATCGCCGCGCGTTCGCGGGCGATCAGCTGGTCCGCATCCTTCCGGGCGGCGGTGAGACGGCGGCGCCCCGCCGCACGGCAGCCGGTGACAACGGCGCGGTGGCCCAAGCCGCCGGCCAGGCCGAGGAAGCCGAGGCCGGCGAGTGCCCCGAGCCCGGCCCCGCGCAGACGGGCGGTGACGGCGGCCCTAGCGCGCGGCGCTCACGTCACAGGAGCGGCCGCGGCGGGCCGCCCAGACCCGGATCAGGCCGCCCCGTCCGCCGGCCGGGCGAGCAGGTGCAGGCCGTGTGCCGGCGTACGGACGTGCCTGGCCCTGGCAGGATGTTCGTAGCCGGAGATCACCACGGGGACGAAGAGCGCGCACTGCCCGGCGCCGGGCATCCTCTCGTTGCGTGTTGTCGAACTTCCCTCTGCGCTCCCGCACTTGACCGGCGTGAGGGGCGACCCAGTCGACCCGACGGCTCCTGCCGTGATCGTCCACGCCGGTACGCCTGACGACGGCCCTGCCCGGTGCACGGGCTGTGGCATCTCCAGCGACTGGGTGCACAGCCGCTGTGTACGCCGTCTCGCCGTCTCGTCGGCATGGCGACCGGCGGCCGGGTGGTGCGCATCGAGTTGAGTGTGCGCCGCTTGTACTGCGAGAACCCGGCCTGCCCGAAGGTCACGTCCGCCGAGCAGGCCGACGGACTCACAGTGCGCTGCCCGCGCCGCACCCCGCTGCTGCAGGCCCTGGCCGAGATGGCCGGCATCCTGCCCGCCGGGCGGGGCGGCGCGCGGCTCCCGGGGCTGCCGAACGAACCGCTCTGTCCGCGTACCGGCGTGCTGCTGAAGCTGATGAGAGTGGTCTTGCCGGCCATCGCGGCGCCGCGGGTGCCGGGCGTCGACTTCGCACGGTACGCAGAGGTGTACGGCACACTGCTCGTCGGCGGTGGCACCCGGCTGTTGGGCGACGCTGAAAATGCCGACGGGTCCAGCACTGAAGGTGCCGATCACCGAGAACAAGATCTCCCCACTGGGGTGGTCCCAGTGGGGCGTTTGCCGACGAGGTGTCGCGGTCGTCGGCAAGGTGCCGAGGCCCAATCAGTCGAACTTCATGCCGAAGGTGCCCTGGAGGGTGGGTCGGGTGGTGAACATGTGGGCTCTCACCTCGCTGTTTACCCGCGTCGGCAGGTCGAATCGGCGCTCAGGATCGGTCCTGGGGAGAATCTGGGGAGTTCGGGCCGGAGCTCTCCTCCGCCCGCTCCCCCAGGGGGTTATCGATCGCCCTGCGCCCCCCACCAAGACCTGGAAGGGGTCACCCGGACCGCAACGCCAAGCTCGACCGCATCGAGTACGTCCTGGCGCGCTTCCCCGACCGCGTCTTCGCGTTCGACGAGTCGTGGTCGACAACGTCGTACGGCAGGGCCAGGTCGCCGACGCCCGCAGCACCTCGCCGGACGTGGTGGGCAGCCGGACCGTGATCGAACTGATCGGCAGCCACGCGAGGTTGACCGGCACGGCGCTGCAGACGGTGGGCAGCAAGGGCCACGACGGCTTCGCGCTGGCGCGCGTGCTGGCGTAGCCCCCGGCCGCTCAGCTCTTCGGGGTGAGGTCGAAGGCGGGGTAGGACGGCGTGGACAGCCCGAAGCCGGACGACGGGTAGCCGGACGGTGCGGGGGATGCCGTGGGGATGCCGTTGTCGTCGCAGAGCTGGGGCGCGGACGGCGCGAACACGTGGTAATCGACCACGCGCTTGGTCGGGAAGGTGACGTCGTCGCCGACGATCGTGTTGCCCGTGCTGATCTTGGTCGGCAGTTCGCGGTTCTTGAGCGGTGCGCCGACGTAGATCGCCTCCAGGAAGCCGTCGCAGGGGCTGGCCTTGGCCGAGGCGAAGCCCTTCGGCGGCTTCACGTCGTGGACCTTGCGGCCGTCGATGTGCAGTTCGGTGCGCTTGAGGGACCGCAGGGCGTAGTCGTAGTTCACCTCCCTCGAAAGCGGGTCGGCGGCCGAAGTGGCGCTGGACGGCCGGTAGTTGACGCGCCAGTACTGGACCTGGACGGTCACCCGGTCGCACAGGGGCCCGTCGAAGCCAGGCATGGACTTGGGGAACCGGACCTCTCCCGGGCCCAGGGCGGGCGTGCCGACCTGCCCCCAGTCGACCCAGTCCACCGCCTTCGCCGTACTCCACTTCGCGTTCGGATGGCAGCCGGCCGCGTTCGTGGGGTAGATGTCCGACGGTTTGACCGCAGGGGTGGGCGAGGCCGTCGAAGGGGTGGTGGCCGGGGCCGCCGCGGTCGTCGTCGCGGAGGGGCTGGAAGCGGCGTCGTCACCGCCCCCGCCGGAACAGCCGGCGGCCGCCAGCACCGCCGCAACGATCATGGCCGCACGAACCCGTCTGTGCGCAGTGGTCATCCCGCTTTCCCCCCGTCCACCCGATGGACAATCATGCTCCCAGGTGAAGTTGCCCGTCGGCCATGACGGAAAACTCACGTTTCGCGGGGTTCGAAGCGGGCGGCGGGTCCTCAGAGAGCGTTTTCTTTCGATGTTTCGTCCCGAGATGCGGCTTTGATGAGGCATTAGAGCCCTCGCCGGATCGGGGTGGATTCTCTGGTGAGTCGGCGGGCCATCAGGGCGATCATCGCAAGGTAGATCATGGCGGCAGAGCGGACCGGGAGGGCTTCGTAGTCGCGGGCCAGGCGGCGGTGGTACACACCACCGCCGGCTCTCCGTAGAAGACGGGCAATGCACCTTGCACTGGTTCTGACACCCGGACGACGTGTCAGTTCCCACCGCGGGACCGTCGGGAGAGCGCTAGGGCCATACCACCAGCCAGCAGCAGCGCGCCGGCCGCCCAGGCGATCCAGCCGCCGCCGAATCCGGTGTCGGCCAGCGGTCCGGACGCTGCGGAAGGGCCGCCCGAAACGGAGCCGGACGCTCCGGCCGCGGAGCCGCCCTGCGCCAGCCGCAGGGTCAGCGCCGCGCTGTCGTTGGAGGCGTCGGGGTCGAGCCCCTTCATGACCTCCAGTGTGCGGACCTGGCCCGTGGAGACGGCCGGGGTACGGGGGCCGATAGCGACGGTGAACGACAGGACGTGTCTGTCCCCCGGGGCGGGGTCGCCGAAGTAGCACTGGTAGGAGGACCGGCCCATCCGGGGGCCGGGGTCCGACCCGTCGTCCGTGGGCGGCGGCTGGCAGTTGTCCGGGATCTTCGTGGCCTTCGTGCCCGGCGGCAGCTTGACGAGGACCGGGAGGAAGGCGTCGTCGTCGAGGAGGTCCTCCACCACCGCCGGCCCCCGGTCGATCACCGTGGCGTGCAGCGTGGCGTGACCGCCGCGCCGCCCGGTGACCGTGTCCCCGGTGACGGCGAAGTCGGCGTGGTTGACGCTGTTGACGTAGGTGGTGAAGTACGGGTCGATGTTCCCGTCGGACGGCATCGCGCCCCTCGGGACCAGGGTCAGCGGGGTCCCGGGGCCGTCCGCCGGGGCCGCGCTGGTCAGCGGGGTGAATTCGTAGAAGATCTTGTCGCGCAGGGCTTCGTCGCCGACCTTGACGCGCAGCGGCGACGACAACGCGTACTGCTGGCCGGGCTCCACCGGGGTGGGGAAGTCGCACAGGGTCTCGCGCACGATGTGCCCCCCGCGGTCGCTCGCGGGCACGTCGCGGCAGTTGGCCCAGGAGCCCTGGAGGTGCAGCCCGGCGGTGGTGTCGATCCGCAGCTCCACCCCCTTGGCCGCCGGGAGTTGGCCGTTGTTCCACACGTCGAGCGGGAAGGTCAGTGTGTCGCCCGGCACCTGGTGCAGCTGCTCGGCGGACGCGCTCACCTTCAGCTGCGTCGCGCCGTTGGTCAGGGTGAGGTGGTCGCCGGTGACGGTGGCGTCCGACGCCGTGCCGGAGACGGTCACGGTGCCGCTGCTGCCGACGGCCGCACCGGGCTTCGGCACCAGCGTGATGGCGTGGAAGTCCGAGGTGGCGGACGCCAGGTCCAGCGTGCAGAGGTTGCCCTTGCAGTGCTCCGACGGTGCCGGCTCGGCGAAGTCGGCCACTCCGGACAGGTCGACGGTCAGGTGGACGTGGTGTGCCGTGCCCCCGCCGACCACCTTCCACCGGTAGGACAGGTCCACGCTCGCCGGCTCCGTCCCGATGAAGAGCTCGTGCTCGGCGAACTGGACCGTCATCGTTCGTGCGGCGTCCGCCGTGTCGGCGCGGGCCGGACCCGTGCCGAACACCCCCGCCACCAGCGCCACCGCGCCCGCCGCCGCCGTCGCGACCGCGCGTACCCGTGATCGTCTTGCCATCCGACCGAAACCTTCCCCGCGCGCCGGGAGGGTCCCGGCCCGCCGTGCTTCACAGGTGTGACCCGCGAGGTGCGGAAATGGTTGCGGCCAGCCGGGCTCAGGTGTCCGCGCTGCCGGGCACGATGTGACGTGGTGTAGGAGGCCGGACACGGATGATCACATGACGGACCGGGAGTACCCCCGGCAGCGGGTCACTCGGGGTGAGCACGACTGGGTGATGGCCTGGACGTCCGAGAGGACCTTTCACATCGCGTGTGGGCCAGGCAACCTGACCGAGGCGCTCTCGATGTTCCGTACCTGGGCGTCTGAAGACGTCGCGGGAGTACTCTGACCGGATCTCACGCCGCGAGCGCGGGTCTGCCGCCCCAGCGGATGCTTTTCTCGCTGCGGATCCGTGCGCGCTCCCGGCGCTGGGCGGCCAACACGTCGGGGTGGCGGGCGTTGGTGTTGCGCCAGCGCAGGTAGGCGTGCAGGGCCCGGGTCTGCACCGTGTGGTTGGGGTGGTGGGAGTTGGCAATGGTGAACTGCCGCAGCGGTCCGAAGTGCGCCTCGATCGGGTTGGCCCACGAGGCGTAGGTCGGCGTGAAGCACAACTCAACCTTGCTCTTCTTCGCCCAGCGGCGTATGTCTGCGCCCTTGTGGGCGGACAAGTTGTCCATGATCACGTAGATGGGTGCGCCGTCGGGCCGGGCGGCGCGGATCGACTTCAGCGCGGCCAGGGTGTTCGCGGCGCCTTTCCTGCGGTGGTTGACGCCCCACAGGCGGTCGTCGCCGACCGAGTAACAGCCGTGGAAGTAGCGCACTCCGTGGGTGCGGTGGTAGGTGGCCGGCAACCGGTCCGGGCGCTGCTGCCTGGCCCAGCCCGAGCCTGCAGTGGGCCGGATCCCGAGCGGGCCGAATTCGTCGAAGGCGAAGACCCGGTCCGGGAAGCGGTCCAGCACCTCTTCGATGCGGCCCAGCTTCGCCTCGCGTTCGGGGTCGGGGGACTCCTTCCACGTCTTGGTGCGCTGGAAAGTGACGCCGCGTCGAGCGAGCAGCCAGCGTAATGCTTCGCGGCCGATGCGGATCACCCGGCCGTGGACTTTCCGCAGGTAGGCGGCCAGCTTGCGCAGTGACCAGCGAGTGAAGGGCTGGTCCAGTTTGGCCGGGCGGGTGGTGGCCGTCGCCACGACGAAGTCCTCGTCGTCAGGGCTGAGTCGGCGGGGACGGCCTCCCGCCCATTGAGGGTTCAGGCAGGCCAGGCCGATCTCGTTGAACCGGTGGATCACATCTCGGACAGTGTCCTCGTCGGCTTGGAGCAGCTGGGCGATCACCGGCACCCGGTTCCCGCCGGCCGAGGCGAGCAGCATCATCGCCCGCCGATAGCGCACCGTGCTGGCACTGCCCCGACGCACGATCTGCTGCAGCTTCTGCCCCTCTTGGTCGGTCAGTCTGCGCACACGGCGGGCTCAGCCACCGCGCCTCCAGTGATCGGAACGGACGTCACCGCACATCCAACCGCCACGACCACCAACCCGGCGAACCTACGCGGTCACAGCACTAGCGCCGCAGAAGCCGTTGTCTTTCCGAACGTGACCGCTGCGTTTCGGCTGGTCAGGCGTGACATTGTCGCTCCTGCGGCAGGGATGGCGCGTCGTGTTGTCTTGTTGGGGAGGCCTTCAAGTGCCGTCGGTGATGGGGCTGTTGGAGGTTCGAGAGAGGGCTGCCCGGGTGCGGGGGGAGGAACTGCGTGCCGAGGCGGACCACGTTCGGGCCGAGCTGGCGGAGGCGGAAGCCGTGCTGGATCGGCGGGTCGTCGCGCTCGCGGAGCTGACCGAGGCCCTGGCCATGGGTTCTGTGCCCGAGGAGGCGGTACTCCGGCCGTGGTGAAGGAGCCCGTGGCTGGGCCAGTGGTCCCTGACTGGCGCGAGGGGGTGCACGGCACCCTACGCAACCGGCTGCCGCAACCGCCCGGCAACCCAGGGTTGACGAAAGACACAGGGGCACCCCTCCCCCTAGTGGTCGGTGACCAGGCGGTAGTGCGTGTCCTGGCTTCCCGCTCCGCCGCCGCATAGTTGGTAGGCGAGCTCCCGCACGCGCACCGGATCACGCTTCTTGCCGTCGGTGCCTGCATGCAGGCGGCTGAGCCAGGAACCATCAGGAAGTCGGTCCTGCACGGGCAGGACCCGGTTCGCCGACACCCGCCACAACAGGTGGGCGCGGTGGTCACCGGCAGTCGCTGTGGCCTCGAGGGCGCCGAGGCCGTCCTCAAACTCCGGGCCTTGAACGACAACAGCCGACTTCAACACCTATCGGGCGTTTCACCTCGCCCGCAAGCATGAACGCCTCTACTCCACCCCCGAGCAGCACAGCTACGGCCTCACGGCCTGATCAGGAGCGTCCCTGCAGGAGAGCCGCACCCTAATGCAATAGTGCTTCCATGTGGCGCGCGGCGTCGTCGGACGCCTCATCGGGTGTCCGGCCGTTCTCACGGGCGACCATATACGCGGCATACCAGTCCCACCAGTGGTGCTCGGGGGCGGATGCCTCGTACGGGCCATGGTGCTCCTCCGTCTCGTGCAGAAGTTCTGTCAACGCGGCTACGTCCACGGCAAAAGCCTCCTGAGTCGTCACCGTCCAGGTAGTCGCTCCTGCACCTCTTGCAGTACCCACCCGTTTCCGTCCGGGTCGCTGAACGAGGCGTAGGAGGCGTAGCTGCGGCCGTCTGGATCGCGGCCGTCGACCCGTACTTCAGCGCCGGTGTCGTAGACCTTGTGGAAGATCTCGCTTACCTCAGCACCGCGGCTGGCGAGGTCGGCGCGGGCTTTGTCGAGGTCGAAGACCACGAGGTAGCCCTCTGCGGATCCAGGCGCCGCGGAGCTGACCCCGCGGCCGAAGATGATCGAGCACTGCGACCCAGGCGGCGTCAGCTGAACGATCCGGAATTCTGGGCCGGCCTCGAAGTCCGCATCGAGCCGCCATCCCAAGCTCTGATAGAAGCGCAGGGCACGGTCGACGTCAGCGACGGGGATGATGTGGACCTCGATCTTCATGTCCACGGTCGGCTCTTTGGCGCCGCCCTGTGCGCCGCCCTGCTCTTGAGTGCTCATAGCGTTCTCCTGCGCCCGATGGCCAGAAATCCATGAGGACGACGTGGCCGCGCAGCTCTGGGCGGCCGAGCGGCTCGGTATTGACGCGTCCCGCCGTGCGAGGGCACATGTCGTCGGTCGGGCACGGTCTACCGGCGGGAGCGGAAGGCCGTGCGCAACTCTTCCACGAGGAGTTCCGGCTGCTCCCAGGCGGCGAAGTGCCCGTCCTGGGGCAGCTTGCTGCAGTGTCAACCCCGTGCCACCTACATCTCCAGGTTAGGCCGATGGGGTACACGATGCACCCGGGAAGAACCCCGGGGTGCGTCCCGTGGCTGCACCGCCGCCGCCGAGCCGAGGAACTGCTCCGGCGCGGGCACGAAGTCCCCGGACGACAGGCCGTGCAGGTAGAGCAAGGGCATCACGCAATCTCGGGTCGGTGAGCACCTGAGACTGAGCTTTGCCAAGGTCGCGGAATACCAACGACGGGGAGCCGTCCACTTCCACGCGATCATTCGCGTCGACGGTCCAGAGAGGCCCGAGATGCCTTCGCCGGCCTGGGCGACGGCGGAAGTCCTTGAGGGCGCGGTGCATGCCGCTGTGCGAGCAGTAGAGGTCTCCATGTCGTACGTGCCCGGCATCGGTGAGCGCGTCTTTCGCTGGGGCACGCAGCTCGACGTGCATCCGATACGCCGCGCTCTCGACGACGGGCCGATCACAGATCAGGCCGTCGCTGCGTACGTGGCCAAGTACGTCTCCAAGAGCGTCGGTGATGTGGGAGGCGCAGACCGCCCGATCGCTTCGTATGAGGAGATAGATCTTCTCCCCGTATCGCCGCATACCCGAGCTCTCATGGGTACGTGCTGGCGTCTAGGGCGGCTCGGTGAACTCGATGGGTTGTCGCTTCGGGCTTGGGCCCACGCGCTCGGCTACCGCGGGCACGTCCTCACGAAGTCTCGCCGCTACTCGACGACGTATGCCGCCCTTCGTTTCCAGCGGGTCGCCCATCGGCAACAGGCAATTGGAGACGGTTCACCGGAACCCTCCGATACCGGCACCGACCGATCGTGGCGGTATGTGGGCTCGGGCCACACATCCGCGGAAGCGTTGGTGGCTTCAGGGGTTGCAGAAGACTTCAGCGTTCTCGCCGAACTGAGACGGGGGTTCGCGGCAAGTCCGGGGTCGCCGTATGCCTGACGAAGTTGTCGGCGTGTTCTCCTACGGGCGCGTGGTCGGGCGGCTTGCCGAGGCGCTTGGAACCTGGTGTGTGACGACAGCTTCAGTCGAGGTCGCCAACGAAGTCGTGCGATTGCTGGGTGGTGTGCCCCAACCTTGGAATCTCGGCGGTCGCGAGTGCCTGAAGGTGGTCTCTGACACGCAGTCTGTTCGGATCGTCATTGCTGGTGCTCGCAGCATTACGTTCCAGGGCGCCGGCTGTCATGGCCTGTTGGGGATGGAGGCTGAGAGAGCGCGGGCCATGTCCGGCATGGGTTTCGGGCCAGACGTAGTCATCACGTTCAGTTTGGCCACGAGGCTCAGCCTGGGTCTCTTTCGCTTTCAAGCTCGCTCCTGGAACTTCTTGGCGTCAGCAGTAGCTGTCGAGGCCTCGCTGCCCTCGACAGGGGTGATGGTGGAGTGCGAACTAGCCCTCAAAAGAACCGCGTTAAAGGGAGAACGTGGCGTTCGCACCCTGTACTGGGCCCCTTGCATGCGGGTGATCGCGTAGCCGTATCGGCCATTGCAGTGGGACCACTGGACTCGGCATCAACTCCACCGGCGGACACGTTGCGTCACCAGCCGGCGAGCCCAAGGGCACCTCCACCTCGCCGAACTTCGAAGACCCGGAAAGATCGCCAACCTCAACTCCTGCTCAGAGGATCACCGGAATCTCCGCTACCGCCATGCCCACGACATACGGTCGGCCTGTCCGACTGCTCAACCGGGCAGTCCCCATCGGATAGGTGTCTTGTGGAAATATCCGCACGCCGCACCATTTTTCTCTCCTCGACCGCGCTTCTGCTGTGTCCGGCCCTGACCAGTCCCGCGCTGGCCGCTGATGGGAGTCCAGCTCCCTCGCCAGCGGCATCTGCGGCCGAGGATTCGGTTATCAACACCGCGCCGCCGGAAGAGCCCGAAGAGAACGTCACTGACGTTCCCGACAGCGCTGTTGATGAGCCAGCGGTAGAGCCGACATACACCGGCAAGCCTCAGCCGGGGAACACGCCCGGCGCCGCGGATTGCAGCCCCACTACGTTCATATACAAGCCCACTTCGCAGGGCAAGCAGTACCACAGGGGTGTTGGGGCCGCGCAACAGAACACCAACGACACTTCCAGAACTGCCAGGTCGACCTTCGCGTCGGAGATGACGGGCGAAGTGGGGGTCAGTTTCACGGACGAGCTGGAGACCTCGGTCAGCGCGATGGTCACGACGATCAAGACCAAGTACAGCGTCACCGTGTCCACGAAGCTCACGGCCAAAATCGGCAACTCGTTCTCCGTGGACACGCCACCGCACAAGAGCACAAACGCCAAGTACGGTGTCTACCGGCTCAAGCACACGGGTCAGAGCTGGATTGTCCACGCCAACTGCACGAGTTCACCGAAGCACAACATCGTTAGATACACCCCCCACCGAGTCGGCTGGTACTTGTGGGAAAGCTAAGAGTGCTCGCCGCAGCTGGAGGACTGGCAGCGGTAGTGGCGCTGGCGGGCTGCACCAGTGGCCAGGACGACACCGCGTCCTCACCTCACACATCCCCCGCCCAATCCGTGTCCTCGCCGACAGGGTCGCCGACTTCTGACCGTGGTGAGCACGTTCCTGGGGAGACCGTTACCAAGGCTCCGGTCCTTCTGGACGGAGAGGTGGTAGCACAGGCCGCGAACGTCCACGGCAATCGAGAGATCGAAATCCGAGGCGGAATCAAGCCCGGGGCTCTATCAATTCTCGTGAATTGTCAGGGCAAGGGAACGCTGACCGTCTCCGTGGAACCGGTCGGGTTGAGCTTCCCGCTTGAGTGCGTGGAAGGAGAAGTCAGCAGCACTCTTAACCAACTGGATCTGAAGCGCTCCCGCGAACAGGGCACAGTGACCGTGACCGCTCCGTCACGCGTTCGCTGGGCACTTACCGTCGGACGATAGCCAGAACTGGGTCGGGGCCCGCAGATACAATGCGGGCCCCGAGGCATCACATTTGGTCGGCCTTGAGTTATGGAGGAATGGCCAAACATGCGCCTCCTGCAAGGCCGGTCCTCACCGTTCCTCTGCGTTGGCCCCCTGAACGCTGGGTGTGCTCTCCAGCGTCATGGAAGCGTCCACGCCTTCCGGCTTCTTATCGCCGACCCACCAGAATCGCAGTACCTCGGAGGTCTTCGGCGACTTGCGGCACCACGGCGACAGGACCTTCGAGGAGAACCGCCCGGAAGCCGGACTCGGTGGAACGGTCGGCGTTCACTGCGCTGAGCACGGACGTGCTTTCCCGACCCGCGCTACGAACACGGGCCTACTCGGTGACCATCAAAGGATCATTCGGGAAGGTACGCCTTCCGCGTCCGTCCAAGTCCTGAGCAATGCTCCTGCCCGGCGGCAGCCTGCAGTTGACGGTTCCCAACGATCGTGGCGCCTGGTCTCGCTGCGCTTCACGTTCTCCTTGAACCAGGTGGAACCGACGGCCGCCCATCGCCTGCTGAAGGTGCACCAGCGCATCGCGGCCGACGGCCGCTTCGAGGTCCGTACCGGTGGGCGGGCCGTCGGAGGCGGTGACCTGCCACCCAAGCCCGACGCGGTGCTCCATCGGACCGAACAACTGCGGCGGTATGCCGAAGACCTCGATGTCATACAGCGCCACTGCGAGCAGTACTTTCCCGTCCCCGACGAGGTGGACCCCAGCTCGCGGAACGCCCCGCGCGCGGAACGGCTCCTCGTCGACGGACACTGCGAGCTCTCCCCGCTCCTGCCCCGGATCAGCTGCACCCTGAACGGCCAGGACTCCCCCTGCCTGCGAGCCCTCCTGACCGGCGGGCCACGTCCCGTCCCCGGCGTGTGCCAGGAGTTCGCCCTCGCCGTCGACGAGCGCCGCCTCGACCTCGGACCAGTGGTGCTCTTCCACCCCCGCGTCGTCGCCGAGAACAGCGACCGGATCCTCAAAGCGCTCGACGCCGGACAGGGGCGACGGCAAGCGGCTCATCCTTCGGCCCGCCGACGGAGAACACGTCCGGCTTCTGCGCCTCTGCGCCGCAACCGACGCCGAGCCGGCCCCCGCCCCCCCCTGCGCCTGCCCGGCTTTCCCGAACCCCGCTGCCGGCACAGATCCCGGGTCCCGCCGCCCACCGTGGCCGCACATCTGCTGAACAGCACCGGTCCGAACCAAGAAGCGGGCCAAAGTCGTGCAACCAACGGATATGGCACGTGGATGCGTCGTCCAGCGGCCACGCCCCGGACACATCTGCGCAGGAGTGCCACACAGGCTGCACACACCCTTTCGAAAGCCTCGCTACCTTTGCTCGCGGCTCGCTCCCCCGTGCGAAAGTGAACACAGGAAGATCGCAGATGGACTACTGCTCCACGTGCCGCCGGCATCTCAACGGCGCCCTGGTGTGCCCCGGGTGCGGCGCCTGTGCCCCGGGCATCGCTCCCCTCGCCGACGCAACGCCCGCGCCGGGCGCAGCAGCGTGGCAGGCCCCGTCCCACTTCTGGCACGACGCGGAGCCCGGCGCCGAGGAATTCGGCGAGGCACCGCAGGAGTACCCGTGCAACGGCCCGGACTCCCCCTCCCCGACGCCGATGGGCCGGGCGGCACGGCGTCGCCAGCGGGAGCGCTGGAGGAAGACCCAGCGCAGAGCCCTGGTGGCCACCGCGGTCACCCTGGTCGGCGGCGGCCTGACCGTCTCCTCGATGGACCGGCAGTCCACGGATCGGACGCAGGCTGCATCCGCGCCTGACAGGGAGGCCATGGGAATCGCGCAGGAGCAGGCCACGGAGCCCACTGCGGCCCCGTCGACGCCGACCGAGACACGCCGGTACCAGCGCACATCGTCCGCCACGCGCTCCTCCACGGCGAACACACCGCGCGAGCAGTCCGCCGCAGCGCCCCAGACCACGCCGACGACCCAGGCGATCCAGCAGGCCGGCGGCACGACTCCCCTGACGACGACGGCGTCCTCTGCCGAGTCGCAGGCCGCCTCCACGGTGTCCGATGCCACGGACACCGTTACGGAGACGACGGCCTCACCCACGCCCTCGGCCACCGACAGCACCGGCACCTCAAACACGGACACCTCGTCGGCGACCGCCTCACCGTCCGACTCCTCCTCGCCGTCAGGGCTCTGCCTGCTCGGGCTGGTCTGCATCAGCTGATCCTGAGCACCTCGGTGGACCCCGAAGCGTCCACGGGGCCCACCCGTGGTTCCTCCCGGCTCCCCGGACGACGCGGGCGAGGAAGTGACCTCCCTCCGTGCCCGCTTGGGCATCACGGTCGCCGACGCAGGGGTGCTGTCCGAGCGGGCGGCGCTGACCGCACTCATCAGAGGCGGGCACGCCGGCGTCCTGTGACCGTGACCGATCTGCTTCCGACACTTGCGGCAGCGAGGAGTTGGGACGGTGGGTTGACTGCCCCTTCGCGGCTCACGGCCTGGGCCACTTCAGAGGGCAGGACGCTCGACGACGGGTGCGGCCGACACCGTGCCCGGCGTCAGGCAGCCGTGGGCCTCCCACAGCCGGGCCGTGGGGATGTCCACCGGATAGTCCTCGATGAGCACCGCGGGCTTGCTCGTCACCGGCCCGGCCGCCTCGGCGGACCCGGTCACCCCGTTCAGGTCCGCGTCCTCAAGCATCAGGTAGTCCCGCCTCGACATGGCCCTGGCGTACCAGTGCGACTGCAGGTGCCCCGCCTGGACGATCTGCTGGTCGGGATCGGACAGCGCGTAGCGGCCGTGCATCGGCCGGCCGGAGCGGGCGACGAACGAACCCTTCTGCCACTGACCGTCCGCGTCGAGCAGGAAGCCGAGCAGTGACGGCTTTCCCGAGGCCCGTTGGGCCAGCAGTCGTCTGCGCATGGCCTCCATGAACGCCGGCTTCGAAGAGTGGTGCGGCAGGACACTGGCCTTCAGCGTCACCGGAGCGGCTTCCTCTGCGGAGGACAATGCGGACGGCAAGCCCTGCTGCCGCATGGTGTTCCAGACGTCCATCTCCTGGGCCACCTGTTCGGCAGTCATCGGCGTCGGGCGCTCGCCCCACATCCGCAGGAACGCGCTGGTCTCCCGCTCGCCGAGCCCCAGCGTCCGGGCGTGCGCTCGGACGGTGCCCATGCCGGCGATGGCGCGCAGGTAGGAGTTCTTCAGCGTCGCCAGGTCCTGGGCCATCTCCGGCGCGGCGAACCGTGCCGCCTCAAGGCCCAGTTCGGCCGCCTGCCCAGTGCGCAGGAACCGTTCGAACTCGCGGATGCCCTGACGGATGCTGAGAAACACCGCGTAGACGAGCTAGCCGAACTCCACCGTGCCAGGGATCGGCACCGCGTACAGCACGTTGTGCGTCGGCTAAAGGATGCTCCGCCAGGCGGCCCCGCGCCTGCGCCTCCGCCTCGGCGGCCCGGGTGGCCGCGGTAAGGATGCTCTCCTCCAGCGCGGGATTGGCGAGCAGTTGTCGGCGGAACGCCGCCACATCGCCGCTCTGGTTGAACGCCTCGACGGCCGGGCGCATCGCGCAGCAGCGACGCCAACGCCGCGGCGTCCAGGCCGACGCCGATCAGTGCCACGACGACCCACGCGAAGCTCACGTCGTCGGACAGCAGTTGGGCGCCGTGCGCCTGCGAGCGCGTCTCGTGGCGGCGGAACTCCTCCACCGCCTGGTGGGCGGTCCGACAATGCCCGTACGGACCATCTCGCCTGAGGTCTGAGAGCAGTCAGTGCGTACAGGCGGTTCCGGCGAACGCACAGTCCGCCGCCGCGACATCGCGTCCGGTGAGGTAGGCGGCCGCGTCCAGCGAGGTGGACAGGGGCCGGCGCGTGGCGGTGCTGAACTGGTACGGCGCGTCGGTGGTGATGTACCGGTCGGCTGACGCCGCGTAGCTTCCGGGGTTCTTGCGCAGGACCCAGAGCCACGTTCGCGTGTACGCCGGCACCTCACAGACTCGAAAACCGCCCGGGCCGCCGGCCCGGCGGCGGCACGAGATGGTCGGCCTCAGCCGGCTCCCCCGTTGCCGCCGCGCCCGCCCTGGCCGCTGCTCTGGCAGCCTGCGCCGAGGCAGATCCCGCCGTTGCCGCCCCTGCCGCCGGCGCCGCCGTCACCGGAGCCCACCGCGTCCCCGCCATTGCCGCCGTTGCCCCCGTTGGCGCTGCCGCCGCAGATCCCGGCGCAGATCCCGCCGTTCCCGCCGTCCGTCCCGTCCCGGCCCGGACCGCCGGCCGTGCCGTTGCCGCCGTTGGCGCTGCCGTTGCAGATCCCGGCACAGATCCCGCCGCCCGTACCGCTGCTCCCGTTGACCGTCCCGTTGCACTGGCCCGCGCACACCCGGTCGCCGATACGGACGCTGCCGCCTGCCACCGTGATACTGCCGACGGTGCCGCGCGCGGTGCCGCCCGGCTGCGTGCCCCCGCCGTCCGCGGCCGGCAGATTTTGGGCGGCCTGCGCCGTGGCCGCATGCCCCTGCGGCATCGGCGCCGCCATCGCGGCCGGCGCCAGCGCGCCGGCCGCCAGACCAGCGGTCAGGGCAGCCGAGACCGTGAGACCGAGACGGATTTTCCAAGAGCGCATACGCATGAAATTCTCCCTTCCCGAAGAATTCGTTTCCGTGACGCGGTTTCCTTGACGCGGTTTCCTTTTCCCGCCTCTTCCCCTCCGCCCGTAAGGACAAGTGCGGAAGAGGCCACCGGGCGGGCCCTGTATCGAGCAGGCCGGCCCGGTCTAAAGGCCCCTCAGGAGCCGGAGAGGAAGTTCACCCCCATCAGCGCGGCCCAGTCACCGTCGCGGAACTGCTTGGCCCAGGTGTCGATCTCCTTTTCCGAGACCTTGTACTTCTTGGCGACCTCGGCCTTCTTCGCCTGCCCGGACTCCACCGCCATCACGATCCGTATCTTGTCGATCACCGTGAGCTTCGATGCGGGCTTGTCGGGCAGATCGCCGAACCGGAAGCAGCCGGACGTGCCGGGCTTGCCGGGCTCACCCGGCCGGCCGGGCTCACCGCCCCTGCCGCCTTCCCCGCCCTTCCCGCCTTCTCCGCCCTTGCCGCAGTGGGAGGACTGGTCGGCCAGGACCGCGCGGCCGGTGGCCGGCGTGGCACCCGGCGACGCCTGCGCGGCGCACGCGGTGCCGGTGGCCAGGGCCACCGAGGCGACCGCCAGGACGAGGGGACGCTGCCAGAGCCTTCTGGACATGGGGATTCTCCGTTTCCGTCACGAGGTGTCACACGAGGTGAAAATTTGAAGGAGGTGGGGGGTGGGGGGTGGAGGCCGCTTTGACCTCCACCCCGCCGGGGCGGGCCACCAGGGCCCGGACGCCGCAGCCCCTTTTCGGGGCTGCCGGCGCGGGAGCGTCAGAAGATGCTGCTGCCTCCCGCGCCGCCGCCGCCGCCCAGGCCGCCGAAGAGACCACCCAGGCCGCCCTTGCCGCCCTTGCCGCCGTTGCCGCCCTGGAAGACACCGTCGCCGCCGTTGCCGCCCTTGCCGCCGTTGCCGCCCTTCAGGACGCCGTCGCCGCCGCCACCGCCACCGCCGGCGTTGCCGCCGAACAGGCCGGTGCCACCGTTGCCGCCCTTGCCGCCGTTGCCGCCGACGACACCGTCGCCGCCGCCACCGCCGCCGCCACCGCCGCCGCCGGACAGGACACCGTTGCCGCCGTTGCCGCCCTTGCCGCCGTCACCGCCGGTGCCCAGCACGCTGCCGCCACCAGAGCCGCCGGAGCCGCCGCCGCCGCCGATGAGGCCGCCGCCGCCATCCCCTCCGTCACCGCCGACGCCGCCGCCGTGAACGAAGCTCACGACATGCGAGGCCGGCATCGGGGCGGCCATCGCGGAGGACGCCGGAAGGAGAATGCCCCCCGAGATCACCGCGGCCGAGGCGAAGAGCGTCGCAAAACGCAGGCCACGCCGCCGGGAACGGACATCACTGTGGGTGTGAACATTACGAGTCATGGAATTTCTCCTAGCAATACAGAGGGGCTCATTGACGCGCCCCAGGAATTCTGGACAATGGCCGGCGGACCGGTTTCCGACCGGAACCGCCATACCGGAACAACCCGCGGACCGGTGAAAGAGACAACCCCGGTGAGGATTTCCGCCCCTACCGCACTGCCTCAATTTCCTTTCCGGTGAGGCCCGCACTTCAAGTAGGCCAAAACCGCCGAACCCGGTCACGTTCCGAGGGCTCGGGACTTGACGGATCCAAAGACGCCGGGTAGAAGCCGCCGAGACAAAACGCCGGAGGCCGCCTCCACGGCCGGGGAAACCGCCTCCCGCCCCCGACAGCACCGGCACGCGCACACCGCTCCTGCCCTCCTGCCCGGCAGCATGCGCGACGGGCAGGCCCAGCCGGACGCAACAAGCCCCGCCGACCCCCGCCGGCACACTCACCGCGCCACTGCCCCACCCCGCACCCCGCGCACGCCGTCCCCGAGCGCGGACCAGAGGGCCGGGGACGGCGCAGCCGGCACCGGACCAACAACCGCGCCGCACCACTGAAGGGGACACCTTCCACCGGCTGAAGCCGCGGGGTCAGGACGGCAGTTGACAGACGGCCGGCCCGCCGCGGCCGGCGCTGAACGGCCGCGGCGCGGGGAGACGGTCCCGGACCAGCACGAGAGGACCGCCGAGCCGCCGGCGGGCGACGGCCGGCCGGCCGGTCACGGTCACGGCCACTGCCACTGCCACTGCCACTGCCACTGCCACTGCCACTGCCCCACGCGAAGCCCTCACACCGCTGCGGCCGCCGGCCGGGACAGAACCGCCAGACCAGACGCGAGGCACTCACCCGGCCTCCAGCAGGTCAAGGCGGTCCCTCGCCATCCGGTGGCGGCAGCGGCCCCGCACCGCCGGCGCTCCACGGCCACGCAGAACCCCAGCGGCCGAGCCGGCACCGGCGGGGCGTGGAGCGAACGATGTCCTAGCCAGCTGGCGCTCGGCGTCTGCACCGCCGCTACTTCGACACGCACTGGTTCATGACCTACCGGGAAAGTAGCTGACCAAGCCCCGCCGCCAACAGCTGTCCGCAGCCCGGTCGGCGGCACTTCGGAGAACAGGGCAGAAACACCCGTCCGTCACAGCAGACTCGCCACATGCAATGAAGTCTCACAGCAGCCGAACGCCCGCGGCATCACCGGCGCCCCCGGACGATCCAACCGCCGCCGCGCCCCCTCCCCCTGCCGCCACACATCCCCGGCCGCCGTGTCCCCCCGCCCGCCGGCCCGGCACCCGGCACCCGGCACCCGGCACCCGGCACCCGGCACCACCAGCCGTGCCGCCGCAGCACCCGGCGACGCGCCGGGGCATGCAGGGGCGTGCACAACCCGGCGGCCGCGCACCGCCTCCATCCGCCGCAACGTCCACCGCCAGCCACCCCGGCCATGAACCACAGGGCCCCGGCCGCCAGATCCGCCGCCACCGCCGCACCACGGCAAACCCGCCGACCCCTGGCGATCACCGTGTCCGTCCCGCCCGCGCGAGGCGCCCGGCCGCCCCCGGCCCCACCCCTGCGCGACCTCCCGCCGCCCGGCCATCAGCCCGCCACCGACCACACACCGCACAACAGCGGGGACCAGCAGCCGTCAACACCCCCACGACACCCGACGGGCAGCCTCAGTCACCGGACGAACGGACAAAGACCGGCCGGGCCCACAGCGGCGGATCCGGGGCCGGCCCGACAGGCTGCGCGGCCCCGGCAGAACCACCGCCCGCCCGCGCCGGCGGATGCTCACCCCCGCCGGCGCTCCCCGCAGCGGCGCGCAGAGCCGCCACGAATTCCAGGCAGGAGCCGTAACGGTCCTCGGGAACCTTCGCCAGCGCCCTGGCCAGCACGTCGTCCATCGCCGGCGCAGTGCCCGGCCGCCTCTCACTCAGAGCAGGCGGAGCATCGTACTGATGCGCCCATAGCAGCGCGATGTCGTCATCCCGCCGGAAAGGCGGCCCG
Organism: Streptomyces sp. R35; assembly: GCF_041053035.1. Classification (NCBI taxonomy): domain Bacteria; kingdom Bacillati; phylum Actinomycetota; class Actinomycetes; order Kitasatosporales; family Streptomycetaceae; genus Streptomyces; species Streptomyces sp. R35. The sequence continues at coordinate 11,033,355 of NZ_CP163440.1, read as the reverse complement.
CCCGCCAGCATCTCGTAGACGACGCAGGCCAGGCTGTACAGATCACACCGGCCGTCCACCGGACGGCCCGAAATCTGCTCCGGTGCCACATAATCCAGCGTGCCGACGAACTCGCCCACCGTGGTGAACCCGGTCAACGACAGCGATTTCTTCGTCAGCCCGAAATCCGTGAGATACACATGCTCGGGATGATCACTGTCCGTGCCCCGGGCCACCAGAACATTCCCGGGCTTGACATCCCGGTGCACCAGATCATGCTCATGCGCCGCATCGAGCGCCGACGCCACCTGAGCCGCAATACGCAGCGCCGTCTCCACCGGCAACGGGCCGTCCCGGTCCAGCAGAGCCCGCAGATCCAGCCCCGGCACATAACGCATGGCGATATACAGGACACCATCCGTCTCACCGGCCTCAAAAATCGGCACAATATGCGGATGGTCAATCGCAGCCGCCACCCGCGATTCATACGTGAAACGCCGGCGGAACGTCTCATTGCGGACCATTTCCGGAGCCAGCAGCTTCAGCGCCACCGTGCGGTCCAGATGTAGATCCCGCGCGCAATACACCACGGCCATACCCCCCCGCCCGATCTCACGCTCCACCCGGTACCCCGCAATCTGCGCCCCTACCAAACCCGAAGCCCGCCCCGTATACACCTCCCTCTCCCCCGACCCACCCGCACCCGGCACATCCGGTCCCGCACCCATCACACACACCCCGCCCACACCCGCAACCCCGACCCCGCGAAACCGGCAAACCACCCATCCATACACAAATACTATCCAGCAGCCCACACCACCGCCCCACACCACCCACCGCCCCAGCCCTACTCCAGGACAGACCCAACCCGGAAAAGACACCGCACCCGCCCGACCACGGCGAGCGCGGTGCCGTCGAGGTTCCGGCCGAGGTGGACATCGCTCGGCCCGCCCGGCTCACGCAACGGTCGTGCCCCTCGGATTGACGCCGTCAGTCGCACAGTCCGCGTGGTAGTGCGTGAGCGTGCCCTGCTTCACGTACCCGTTGACGAGACCGTCGTGGTCGTGCAGCCGGTGGCCTGGCCGGGCGGAAAGGTGACCTCCCGTACGACGTAGTCGGTGTCGCCGATGGTGATCTGGCTGATCAGCTTGCCCGTGACACCAGGTCCCGGCGGTGTCGCCTGAGCGGTGCCGCAGGTGAGGGGGGTGGCCGCGGCCACCGCCCCGGCTATGCCGACGCGGAGCGCAGTGCGTATACGGGGACCGTCAGAGGCGCGAGCGGATGATCGAGGACGTACCGCTGCGAACATAGAGGCAGAGATGGGCAGTTGGGTCCGGATTCAACAGATCTCGGAATTCCTCGTGCACATCCGGATCTCCGCCCAGTCGACGTACTTGCCGGCGCGGGGCAGCGGCGAGTGGATGAGACACAGGTCGACGTAGTCCAGGCCGAGCCGGTCGCGGGACTCCTCGAAGGAGGCCAGGTTCTCCTCGTACCCGTGGTGCCGGCCCGGGAGCTTGGTCGTCACCACGGCCTCCTCGCGGGGGACGCCGCTGCGGGCGACGCCGAGCCCAACACCGGCCTCGTTGTGGTAGCTCGTCGCCGTGTCGACCAGGCGGTCGCCCAGGCGCAGGCCCTCCGCCACCGCCCCTTCCGCCTCCGCGTCGCTCATGGGCCAGGCGCCCAGGCCGATCGCCGGGAACCGGTGCCGTCGTTGAGCGTGTGTACCGGGATGCTGACCACTCCCGGACCTTCCCTTCGACTGTGTCGTCCGCCCAGCGTCACGGATAGGGTGAGCAGTGATCAAGCGGACGGGCGGGGAACTGGCGGGGGATGAAGGCAGCGGACGGCATGGGCAGCACCGAGGAGAAGCAGCCGGCAGGCCATGGACGCCCCACGTCCCGGGACGTCGCGCGGCTCGCCGGCGTGTCGCACACCGCGGTCTCCTTCGTGTTCAACGGCCGGGCCGAGGGCAACCTCTCGCCCGCCACCCAGGAACGCATCCGCCAGGCCGCCGCCCAGCTCGGCTACCGCCCCGACCCCGTCGCCCGCGGCCTGCGCCGCCGTCGTACGGCCGTGATCGGCCTGGTCACCGACGAGATCGCCTCCTCGCCCTTCGCCGGCCGGCTGCTGCGCGGCGCGATGGACACCGCCTGGGACAACGAGCACCTCGTCCTGACCGTCGACTCCGGCGGCGACCCCGCCAAGGAGGACGCCGCGGTCGCCGAGCTCCTCGACCGACGCGTGGACGGCATCATCTACGCCGCCTTCTCCCTGCGCCGCGTCCGCGTCCCAGAGGGCCTGCACCGCACCCACTCCGTCCTCGCCAACTGCGTCCCCGAGGACGACTCGCTGCCTGCCGTCATCCCCGCCGAACGCGCCGGAGGCCGTACGGCCGCCCGCCTGCTCCTCGACGAGGGGCACCGCAGGATCGCCCACGTCGGCGGCCTCGACGACATCGCCTCGGTCGAGCGGCTGCGCGGCTTCCGTGACGCGCTGCGCGCCGAGGGGATCACCGTCCCCAAGGAGTGGGTCGTGCGGACCGGCGGCGAGATCTCCGGCGGCTACGAGGGAGCGCTGCGGCTGCTCGACGGCGTGCCCGCCAACCGCCGCCCCACCGGGATCTTCTGCTACAACGACCGCGTCGCCGCGGGCGCACTGCACGCCGCTGCCCGGCTCGGGATCACCGTCCCCGAAGAGCTGTCCGTGGTCGGGTACGACGACCAGGAGCACATGGCCGCCTTCCTGTCCCCGCCCCTCACCACCGTCGCCCTCCCGCACCGGGCGATGGGCGAGGCGGCCACCCGGCTCCTCCTCGACGCCATCGAGACCGGCAAGACGCCGCCCGCGACGGTACGGCGTCTCGCCTGCCCGGTGATCAGCCGCTCGTCGGTGGGACCTGCTCCCATCCGATGACGGTGGCCCCGGCTCCGGTCACGACGAGCTCGGGCACGTCGTCCGGACGTCGGTAGATCCGCTCGGTGACGGTGGCGCGATCGTCGGCGAACAGCTCGAACAGGGAGCCGTCGACGAGGATGCGCACCTCCCGCGCGGGCGCCCGCACGACGAGGGGCGCCGACCCCTCGCTCCGGGTCCGCGGCCAGTCGCTGCTATCCAGGGTCACGGTGCCTTCGTCCGGGTCCAGCCGGATCGTCAGCTCCGCGCCGGAGGCAGAGCGCAGCAGACTGACGGTGGTCGGTGTGCGGGCGGTGACCGTCAGGTCGTACGACTGCGGCAGCGGGGTGCGTTCCGGTGCGGTGGCGAACGGCTCGGCCGCGCGCAGCAGTTGCAGCTCCGGAGCCGGTACGACGCTCAGCGCGCCGTCCGGACGGACGTCCACGACCCTCGGCGCGGTGAGGACACCGGCCCAGCCCGCAGCGTCCACCTCGCCCTGCTCACGGGCCTCCCAGGACCAGCCCCACATCAGGGCCCGGTCCGCCTCCTGGAGGACGGCGGGTGCGTAGAAGTCCCGCCCGTGGTCGAGCCGGCCGCCGGTGCGTGTCCCGAACCGCAACCCACCTTCGCCGTCCGGCTCCAGACGGCCCGTCAGACAGCCCGTGGCCATCGGGTCGCCGTCCCACAGCGACACCACGAGCACCCACTCCCCGCCCGCCGTCGCGAACAGTTGCGGGCACTCCCAGCCGACCGCCTTGTCGCCGAACACGTCCGTCGCCACAGGGTCGTTGCCGTCGAGCAGCACACCGGCGAACCGCCAGTCGGCCAGGTCGTCGCAGTCGTACAGCAGGACCGACGGCGTGCCGTCGGCGTGGCCCGCCCCGACCAGTGCCCAGCGCCGCCCACCACTGCGGAAGACGAACGGGTCGCGGAACATCACGACGTCCAGGCCGGCCGGCGGGCCGGTCACGACCGGTGTGGGCAGGGGCTTCCAGTCGGTGAGGGTCTCGTCGTCCGGGACGACCGCCCGGGCCAGGCAGATGGTGCCGAGGCCGCTGTGGTGGCGGTCGATGCCGGTGTAGACGGCGGTCGGTACGCCGTCGTCGTCGACCACGCACCCGGACCAGCAGCCCGCCTCGTCGGGGCCGCCGGGTGTCGGGGTGAGCGCGACGGGGTGGTGTTCCCAGTGGGCGAGGTCGGGGCTGGAGACATGGCCCCAGTGGACGTTCTCGTGGCGCGGGGCGTCGGGGTTGTGCTGGTAGAAGAGGTGGTAGCGGTCGCGCCAACGGAAGGGCCCGTTCGGGTCGTTGATCCAGTGGGCGGGCGGACGGACCCTGAAACGCGGGGCGTTGGGGTCGTGCTTCAACGGTTGACTCCTGCGGACGTGATGCCCTCGCGCAGAGGGCGCTGGCCGACGACGAACACGGCGACGGCGGGGATCATGGAAAGGACGACACCGGCGAGGACGACCGAGATGGAGCCGGTGCCAAGATTGCCCTGGAGGGAGACGAGGCCCAGCGGCAGGGTGTAGTTCTGGCCGGAGGTCTCCAGGATCAGCGGCCGGAAGAACTCGTTCCAGTGGTAGTTGAAGGCCAGCACGCCGACGATCGCGAGGCCGGGCGCGGCCAGCGGGGCGTAGACCGAGCGGAAGATGCGCCAGGGCCCGCAGCCGTCCAGCATCGCCGCCTCGCCCAGGTCCTTCGGCATGCCGAGGAAGTACTGGCGCATCAGGAAGGTGCCGAACGCGGTCGGAAACGCCGGAATGATCAGACCGAGCAGCGTGTCGGTCAGACTCATCGACTTGAGCACCAGGAACACCGGAACGATCGTGACCTGCAAGGGGACCATCATGGTCGCGAGGACCAGTCCGAACAGCGGCTTCTTGAAACGGAATTCGAGACGAGCGAACGCGTAACCGGCGAGACCTGCGGTGATCATCTGCCCGACCGCGATCAAAGCGGTCACGAGTGTGGAGTTCAGAGCGAGCAGCCACACATCGATCTGGTCGAAGACCCCGCGGTACGACTCCACGGTCGGGCTGGTCGGAATGATCCTCGGCGGCAGGTCGAAGGACTCGGCCGGCGTGCGCAGCGAGGTGGAGACGGTCCAGATGACCGGACCGAGCGTCAGCAGGGCGCACACCGCCAGTCCGGTGATCCGCGCCCACGGAGCGAGCGAGTGACGGGCCCGGCTCACGGTCGAAGTCGCTTGGGTCATAGGGGATTCACCGGCTCACTGGTAGTGGACGAAACGCCGGCTGAGCCGGAACTGGAGGGCGGTGACCGCCATGATCAGCACGAACAGCAGCACGCCCACCGCGGACGCCTCGCCGAAGCGGAGCTGCTCGAACGCGCTCTCGTAGATGACCATCACGACGGTGCGGGTGGAGTCGCCGGGCCCGCCGTTGGTGAGGACGTACGGCTGTTCGAAGACCTGCAGGGCGTTGATGATGCCGACCACCGACGCGACCAGCAGGGTGGGTGACAGCAGCGGCAGCGTGACGTTGAGGTGCTTGCGCAGACCGGTCGCGCCGTCGAGGGAGGCGGCCTCGTGGATCTCCTTGGGGATGTTGTTCAGGCCCCCGACGAACAGCAGGAAGGAGAAGCCGAACTGCTGCCAGACGTAGACCAGGATGACCGCCGCCATCGCCGAGTTCTCGGAGGTGAGCCACGGCACCGGAGCGATGCCGATCAGCCCGAGCAGCCAGTTGACGACACCGAAGTCCTGGTTGAACAGGTACTTCATCACCACCGAGATCGACGCGGCGGACAGCACCAGCGGGAAGAAGAATGCCGAACGGAACACCGAGCGCAGCCACACCGGCATCCGCCCGTTCACCGCGAGCGCCAGCACCAGCGCGATCAGCAGTTGGAGGGCGACCGCGAGCACCATGAACACGAGCGTGTTGCGGAAGGACACCAGAACGGTCGAATCGCTCAGCATCTCGCGGTAGTTGGCGGCCCCCGCGAAGCTCGGGTCGTCGATCACGTTCCAGTGGAAGAGGCTGAGCACCACCGAGCCGACGATCGGGACGACCGTGAAGACGACGATGCCGACGATGGTCGGGGCCAGGAACAAAGTGGCCAGCAGGCGGGTGCCGCGGTCGCGGGCGGACGGCCGCGCGGGGGCCACGGGCGGGGGAGCCACCGTCCTTGTCCGGGCGGGAGTCCGAGTGTTCGTCATACGTCACGCTCCATGGCCTTCTCGAGATCGCCCTGCATCCGGCGCAGCGCGGGGCCCACCGAGCGCCGTGCGGCGAGCGCGGTTCCGGTGTGCTTGAGCAGCACTTGCTCGACCTCGGCGACCTGCGGCGGCGCGGGGATCGGCCCGGTGTCGGGGAACTTGTCGAGGGTGTCGTAGAAGGTCTGCCAGTGGTTCGGGCCGGTCTCCCGGTAGCGGTCGGCGGTCAGCATCGAACGGCGGGCCGGGGTGGTCTGGTTGGTCTTGAACAGCCGCATCAGGGTGTCCCTTCGGGCGGCGTACTTGATGAACTCCCAGGCCTCCTCCTGCCGCTTCGACGTGCGCAGCAGGGCGTAGCCGGCGGCGCCGAACTGCATGCGCTGGGTGCGCCAGCGCGGGAAGTACTGCACGTCGTAGTCGGCCGCCTGCATGCCTGCGAGATGCAGACCGCCCGCCCAGAAGCCGCCGGCCGGCGTGACGCCGACCCGGCCGGTGGAGAACACGCCGACGAGGTTCTGGCCGTTGCCGCCCTCGGGGCGGGTGCACAGGTCCTCCTGGATGAGGGAGGCGAGATAGTCGTACGCCTCCTCCACGCGGTCGTGTGTGGCCTGCGGGGTCGTCCACTGGAAGCCGCCCCCGCGGCCCTGCCGTTCGGCGGCCGGGTAGAAGGAGTCCCACAGCCAGGCGCCGCCGGGCGCCTTGGACTCGGTGAGCAGGTTCGTGCCGTTGGCGAAGAGCCAGGGCACCACGCCGCCCCACAGGCGGTTGGTCCAGAAGTACGGGGTGAACTGGCTGCCGCTGGACTTCTTCATGTCCCGCAGCAGCGCGGTGAAGTCGTCGCGGGTCCAGTCGGCCGCGGGGAAGCTCGCGCCCGCCCGCTTCAGGACCTGGTTGTTCAGGTACATGTCGGCCGCGTTGAACTCGACCGGCAGCTGGTAGAGGCTGCCCTCGTACATCATCGACTCCACCAGCGAGGGGTGGACGTCGGCGAAGTACTCGCGCAGTTCGGCCGCGTCCCGCTTCACCCACTGGTCCAGCGCGACACCCAGCCGCTGGGCGAAGAGCTGGACGCCCTCGGTGGCGACGTAGACGAGGTCGGGGGCGGTACCCGCCGCGATCTGGGTGAGGATCTTCGCGAAGAAGTCCGACCAGTCGACGGCCTGCACCGCGTTGATCCGGAGCTTGATGTCTGGGTGCACCTCGCGGAAGCCCTCGGTGAGGGTGCGGATGGCCTCCGGCCCGTAGGCGGGGCCGAGGGTGGCGACGACGAGGGAACCGTCGTCGCGGCCGGGTATGTCGGCTCCGGTGAGCCGGTCCCAGCTCGCTGCGGTACCGGTCAGGGCGGCGGCACCCGCGCCGTAGGCGCCGTACCGCAGCAGCCTGCGGCGGGAGATGTGCGAGTCGGTCATCCAACGGGCCTAACTCGTGTTAGTTCAGGGTTGATGCCCCAGATGATGGGAAGTGCGCGACGGCGCTGTCAAGAGTCGTGCACCCCTTGACCTTTAACGAGTTAGGCCGCACAGTCCTGACCCCATGAGCCGCCGTTCCGAGCTCGACGAGCTCAGTGACGAGAGGAACGATGTGTGATGCGTGGGATGTCCAGGAGAGCGCTCTTCGCCGGATCGGCCGGGGGCGCGGCAGCCGTGCTGCTGCCGGCCGCGCCCCCGGCCGCCGCGAAACCCAAGTCCGCGGCCGCTTGCGCCAGTTACCGCGCCGCGTACCACTTCACGGTCCCCGACCAGTGGAAGAACGATCCGCAGCGACCGGTGTGGATCGACGGCGAGTACCACTACTACTACCTCTACAACGCCGACTACCTGACGGGCGGCACGACCGCGGGCACCGCCTGGCGGCTGGCCACCAGCACCGACCTGGTCGCGTTCACCGACCGCGGGATCGCCGTGCCGAAGGACACCACCGCGGGCGGCGACGTCTGGTCGGGGTCGGCACTGGTCGACACCGACAACACGGCCGGCTTCGGCGCGGGCGCGGTGATCGTCATCGCCACCATGGCGCCCGACGAGGTCACTCAGGCGCAGTACCTGTACTACTCCACCGACGGCGGCCGCTCCTTCCGCAACCACGGCACCGACCCGGTGCTGGCCAACCCCGGCGTGCCCGACTTCCGCGATCCCAAGGTCGTCCGTGACGAGGAACACGGTCGCTGGGTGATGGCCCTCGCCGAGAACAACAAGATCGGCTTCTACCACTCGGCGGACCTGAAGTCCTGGACGTACGCCGGCGGATTCATCAAGGACGGCCTCGGCGTCCTGGAGTGCCCCGACCTGTTCCGCAGCACCGCGGACGACGGCACGGCGAAGTGGGTGCTGGGCGCGAGCGCCAACGGCAAGGCGGCCGGGCTGCCCAACACGTACGCGTACTGGACCGGTTCCTTCGACGGCACCACGTTCACCGCCGACGCGAGCGATCCGCAGTGGCTCGACCACGGGTGGGACTGGTACGGGGCCGTCACGTTCGAGAAGCGCCGGGACGACGGTTCAGTGGATCCGTCCGTCCGGCACGCGATCGGCTGGCTCAACAACTGGGACTACGCCAACACCACCCCCACCATCGACTGCGACGGTTTCAACGGCACCGACTCGATCGTCCGCGACATCACCCTGAAGCGGGCCTCGAACGGGACGTACTACCTCGCCTCGCGGCCGGTCTCCGCCCTGGACGACCACGTCTCGCGCACCGTGGACCTGGGCGACCTGGAGGTCGACGGCACCCGCGTCCTCGACTACACCGGCACATCCTACGAGGTGACGACCGAGATCACCTGGGACACACTGACCGGCGCCGGCCTCCAGCTGCGCCGTTCTGCCGACGGGGGGCGGCACATCGACGCCGGCATCTACAACGACTTCGCGTTTGTCAACCGCCGCAACACCGTCAACCCCGACAACTCCAGTAAGTGGCAGGAGAGTCACAGCCCCTTCGACCCGTCGGCCCGCACGGTGAGGCTGCAGATCCTGGTCGACCGCACGTCCGTCGAGATGTTCGTCGACGACGGCCGGTACGCGCACTCGTCGGAGGCGTTCCCGTATCTGATCGACACGGGGCTCGCGCTGTTCTCGATCGGGGGCACGGCGGTGTTCCGGAACACAGTGATACGGGAGTTCACCGTGTGAGGTCCCGAACTCGCCGCATTCAAAAAGGAGTTGGGGTCGAAGGCCGTGAGCGCGCACGCTTGGTTCGTGACGGTCGAAGACGGCGTACTCATCGACGCGCTGGGCAGCGAGCCACGCCGCCCGGACGCCTTCCGGGCACTCCTGCGGCGCGGCCCCGCGGCTCTTCCGGCCATCCGGCGCGGACTGACCCACCCCGAGCCACGGGTACGGGAGCAGTGCTGCAATCTGCTGGACGAACTGCTCGCCCCGGAGGCCATTGACGAGCTGATCGCGAGGCTCGACGACCCCGACGCCCGGGTGCGGGTGGCAGCCCTGCACGCCCTTTCCTGTCTGCGGTGCAAGCCGGACGCGGATGCCTGCCGTCCCGACCGCGTCCGGCTTCTGCCGAGCGCCGTCCGTCTCCTCCAGGAGGACGTGGACCCGCAGGTCAGGATGAGAGCGGCCGAACTCGTAGGACTGTGGGTCCACGAAAACGCGGACGCCGTCGCCGCGCTGCTCCGCTCCCGCGACGAGGATCCGTCCCCGGCCGTGCGCAAGAAGGTGGGCTGGTACACGCCCGGCGGTCCCATTCACCGCCGTACTGCTCCCAAGGGCATCTAGCTAACGTGCCCCACATGACAGATCCAGGGCAGGCCAGGCGAAAATCCAGTCACCTGAGCGAGCTGACCGACGCGTACGACTTCTTGGACCAAGTGCGACTTCGTCCGGGCGTGTGGGTGCGTGGGGGCTCGCTCCTGCATCTGGAATCTGTGCTGTTCCAGGTGCAGCCACTCGGGCCCGTAGTCGAGGGGCTGGGCTGCAACGTGGGTGGGCAGGCCCCGGCCGGGCTGGCCGGCAGCCGATGCGAGCTGGGCGGTGTCGGCTGCCATCTGTTGGTCACACCAGGTGATCAGCAGCCGATGGCGCCATCAGCGTGACGTACGGTCGCGGCTGCAACCGAAGGGGGCCCTGCGGGGCTCTAGGCCTGTGATCCGCAATTCGCCGGTGAGGAGACAGAGATGACCCCCTGGAGCAACGAGAGCCTCAGTTCGTGCGCCGTCTTCGACCCATACGCCGCACACCCCAGTGACAATGCCTGGCCGACTCCCGCCCAGCCCCGCGATGACATCGACTACTTCCTGCCGCCACCCAACCCCGCCCACCGCCTCAGCTACACCCTCACCCCATACGACCAGCAACGCCTCGCCCTGCATGCGGCACTCACCGCCGCCGGCATCCCCCCGATGCCCGAAGACCGTGCCGTCATCGACCAGCTCAGCGCCCTGCCGGCAGACGTCAACAACACCCTCCAGCGCTGGCTGCACCACGCCCAATGAGATCAAGGGAGCCGCGTCGTGAGCGTGGCCTTAACTCCCTGAGTCGTCTCCGCAGGACTTGACGGCCTGCACCGACGGCTCTCCCAGGACCCTGCCGGAACCGGCCGGCGTATGCTCGATGGAAATGACCTCGTCTTTGGTCAGTCCGCCATCCTGCCGAGCCCAGTACGTACCGTCGCGGTCCTGGAAGCCGATGGCCGGTTGGTCGAACCCCACATAGTCAGGCAAGTCCTTGAGGCTGAGGTCGAAGTCATTGGCCTCCGTGACGGGAAGCCAAAAGGTTTCTCTATCCTCCCCAGTGTCCGCTTTCGTGTACTTGAGAGACTTGGTCTCGATGATCACGGAGGAGCAGGGTGGTAGCGACGGGAAGCTCACCTTGAAGGCCACGGGGCCACGGCTTGTATCTCCCTCCACAACCATGAAGGTGATGCCCAGGTTCGCCACGGGGTCAGCGGACCTGTTCATCACGTGGAGTCGCCCCTCGCCCTTTTGGCCTCTGTCAACCCAGTACGAGACTCGGGCAGCCTGCTCCCGTTGCTTCTGCTCCACCTGTTCCCGGGACTGCTCCAGTTGGTCCGCCGCAACGCGGGCGCTCCAAAGTGTGCCGACAGCCGTTGCCACCAGGCCGCCGATGCTCACCACGATGGTGACGACCGCGCCTAAGGCGAGCAGGTTGAACCGCCCGAGCTTCAGGCCGCTTTCGGGTTCTTCTGCTCGTTCGCGGGCCCGGACGCGACTCGGGGCGGCGCGCTGCCTGGCCAGCCTCAGTCTCATACGTCTCTGCGGTGCGTTGCTCGGCAAGCGTCCCCTCCCTGACATCTCTGTGTAAAGGCATCTTCCCCTCAGCCGGCGGCTGACGGGGTCTGCTTGATGCCGTCGACGACGGCGCTCGAGGATGGTGGCGCTGGTGAAGGTCACGGTGCCGGGCTTCATCAGGCGGTGGCGGGCGACTACGGCCGCACACGGACCCCGGAACCTGACGAGTGCGCTGAAAGCCTTCTGGGCGGCTGACGCGAGGTCAGGACGCTTCTGTTACTGGGCTGTTGAGAATCCCCTCGTACTGTGGTGATCAACACGGCGCCCGCCAGCGCCCCTCATGCAACGGAGAAGAAGCATCATGCGCCTGTTCCACGCCGCCACCGCACTCGCCGCCACGTCCGCGCTGGCCCTGACGCTCACCGCCTGCGGGAACGGCAGCGGCAACGACGCCTCGGGCGACCAGTCGTCCGCACCGGCTTCCTCGCCCTCGGCCACTGCGGCCGACGGCGCCCCGGCCGAGAACACGGGTGCCACCAAGGACGCGGGCAGCAGCACGGGCGGCGGTACGGGCACCAGCACCGGCAGCAGCGGCGGCACCGGCGCGAGCCGCTGCCACACCGCCGGGCTGGGCTTCTCGTTCGGCTCCGGCGACGGCAAGGTCAGCAGCTCGGACGACCAGCAGCAGCTGGCCGTGGTGCTCAAGAACAAGACGTCCGCCGCGTGCACCATCCAGGGCTTCCCCGGGGTCGACCTGAAGGCCTCCAGCGGCAGCTGGTCGCTGACCCGCAGCAGTGCAACGCCCAAGAAGGTCACCCTGGCCGCCGGCAGCAGCACGACGTTCACCATCACCTTCCTGCCGTGGACCCAGGGCAGCGGCACCGAGTTCAAGGCCACCTCGGTCGTCATCACCCCGCCGAACGAGACCACCTCGACCACCCTGACCTGGCCCGGTGGCAGTCTGCTGCTCCAGGACGGCGCCACGCACCCGGGCACCTACACCGGCCCCGTCGGCGGCTGACGGCCCGCACCGTCCCACGAGAGCCCCGTCCGCATCGCGGACGCTGTTGGTAAATCCGGGGTCTGCGTGACGACGGCCTGCATGACCCCGTTGGGGTTGTGCAGGCCGTCGTCGTGTTTTTTGGGGTGGGTTCGTGTCGTTGCGTGGGGTGGAGCTGGCGGAGATCCCGGAGGAGACCGTGCGGGTGGGGCGTGCGGTGTTTCCGAAGAGGTGTCTGGCGATGCGGGTGCGAGATGTCCTCAGGCCGGTCTTCGCCGACGCCGACTTCGAGGAGCTGTTCCCTGTGCGGGGACGGCCGGCGGTGTCCCCGGCGCGGCTGGCGCTGGTGTCGGTGTTGCAGTTCGCGGAGGGGCTGACCGTCCGGCAGACCGCGCACGCGGTCCGCTCGCGTCTGGACTGGAAGTACGCCTTGTCGCTGGAGCTGACCGACACTGGGTTCGACTTCTCGGTGCTCAGCGAGTTCCGTGGTCGGCTGGTCGACGCGGATGCGGGCCGGGCGGTGTTCGACGAGGTGCTGCGGGCGGCCGGGGAGGCCGGTTTGGTCAAGGCGGGCAAGCGGCAGCGCACGGATGCCACGCACGTGCTGGCCGCGACGCGGGACTTGAACCGTTTGGAGTTCGCTGGTCCGGCTACAAGGTTCATCTCAGCGAGACGTGCGAGCCAAACGCCCCTCACCTGATTACGCACATCCACACCACGCCGGCACCGGTCAACGACGACGCTGTCCTGGAGGACATCCACACCGCGCTCGGCGAACGCGGGCTCCTGCCGGACGAGCACCTGGTGGACGCCGGCTATATCGACGCCGAGCAGATCCACCACGCCCGCCGCGATCACGACGTTGACCTCGTCGGCCCGGTTGGAAAGGTGACCAACAAGAAACAGGTGGCAGGAGACTTCTTCGACAACACACGCTTCACCGTCGACTGGGACCAGTGCACCGTCACCTGCCCGGGCGGCAGGACCAACACGGTCTGGAGCGCCACTCACAGCCACCGGGGCACCCCGGTGACCCGCGTCCGTTTCTCCCCACGGGACTGCGACCCGTGCGCGATGCGGGCCCAGTGCACGGGCTCTTCACACGGCCGCTCCCTCACCTTCCGGCCGAGAGCAGAACACGAGATTCTCCAGCAGGCCCGACCGGAACAGGACACCGAACAATGGCGCCTCCGCTACGGACACCGTGCCGGTGTCGAGGGCACCATCTCTCAAGGCGTTCAGGCATTCGGCCTGCGTAGATCACGCTACCGGGGACTCGCCAAGACCCGACTGCAACACCACTTCACCGGCGCCGCCATCAACCTGGCCCGCCTCGACGCCTGGCTCACCGGCAGACCACTCGCCCGCACCCGCGTATCACCCTTCGCAGCAATCCGCCCCGCTGGATGAGACCCAGCGGGGCGGATTTACCAACAGCGTCCGCATCGCGGACGGGGCTCCGAGGAGACCGGTTCCCCGGACGTCCCAGACCTCTCGGGCACTGGTCGGCTGCTGTGCCGGATGCCTTGGGCGACGTCGGCCCTCAGGGCGAGCCTCCTGTGCTCGATCGACCGGCCCGGGCTCCGGCTCCGACCGCAACATTTCCTGGCCGGTCTTCCGCGCGCCTTCGACTCGCGAGCGATGCACGCTGCCGCTCGGCGACGCGCTTCGCTCACCGGCCAGCCTGGCGCAATCGGGGCAGGCGAGGTCATACGCCCCCGGTGCCAGACGCTGACGCTCCGCCTGGGCCTTGCGCTCCGCCAGGATGGGCTCGAGCCGCTCATCGTGGGGGATCCTCGACACGGCCCCCGTACCCGTCCGGGCATCCTTGACACAGTTGCTGCCTGCCACAGCCTGACAGTGCGGGCCATTCCCCTTGATCCAGTACCGTCGCGCCACGTGCACGTGCAGCAGTCGTCCCGGCTTGGAATGCTTTCCCTCGGGCTGGGCCCGTGCCGCCTGTTGGGCCTTCCGCTCGTCCACGATCGGCTGCAACCGCTCATCGAGGGGGGGACTTACGCATCTTCCCGGCGTCGGTTCCCTCAGCAAGAACGCAGTCCCCGCCCTGGGCGGCGTGACAGCGTGGACAGATTCTCTCGATCCAGTACCGGCGGGCCACACGCGGGACCGGCTGCAGCCGCACGCCGTCCAGCTGGTCCATGACTCGGCGAACTCCCGGACGTGAGCGACGGTGTCGGCCAACTCCGGGCAGTGATCGAGGAGTTGCTTGAGGCGGAGGTCTTCCTCGCTGGTCAGGCCGTCGGGGTGGCGGGTGAACCAGGCGGTGCCCTGGCGCACGGTCGGAGCTTCGGGAAGGCCGCTCAGCGGCGGGTCGGTTCCGCGCAGGGGCTCCAGCCAGGGGCACACGCTGCGGGCGCCGCCAAGGTCTGCCTGGACCCGCCGAACGAGCCCCGGCCCACTCCGGTCGAAGCCGCCAGGCCGGACCTGACGAGACCCGCCCGGTCTCTCCGGCTTGACGCATGCCGATATCGGAATACGATGGACACATGGCACGAGCAGCGACGACGTCGGACGTCTTCAACGCGATCGCCGAGCCGCAGCGCCGGGAGATCCTGGTGCTGCTACGGGCGGGTGAGCGGCCGGTGACCGAGTTGGCCCACGAGTTGGGGATGACCCAGCCGGGGGCGTCCAAACACCTGCGGGTGCTCCGGGAGGTCGGGCTGGTGCGGGACCGCAAGGCAGGCAAGCAGCGCCTGTACGGCCTTGACGCCCGCGGGCTGCGACCGATCCACGAGTGGACCGGCGGGTTCGAGCGGTTCTGGAACGAGAGCTTCGACCGGCTGGACGAGTACGTGCAGGACCTCAAGCAGGCAAGGCAGGAGGAGTGACCGATGGCAGCGACAGGACGGGACGCGCCGGCGCAGTCAGCGACGGCCGACCGCGAGATCGTGATCTCCCGGGTCATCAGTGCCCCACAGGAGCTGGTGTTCGAAGCGTTCACCGAGGTGCGGCACCTGTCGCGGTGGTGGGGACCGGAGGGGTTCACCACCACAACGCGGGCGTTCGAGTTCCGCGTCGGCGGGGAGTGGGCCTTCGTGATGCACGGACCGGACGGGACGGACTACCAGGAGTGGATCTCCTGGACCGAGATCGCCCCGCCGGAGCGGATCGCGCTGCTGCACGGTGAGTCCCGCGGCGACCCGAACGCCTTCGAGTCGGTCCTCACGTTCGCGCCCGACGGCGCGGCGACCCGAATCGAGATGCGCACGGTGTTCCCCACCAAGGAGCTGCGCGACGAGGCGGTCGAGAAGTACCACGCGATCGAGGGCGGCCGGCAGACCCTGAGCAACCTGGCTGCCTACGTCACCGACCTCGCGCGGAAGGGAGCGGAGGGCTGATGGCCGGGAAGGTGTTCTTCAGCGTGACGATGTCGCTGGACGGCTTCATCGCGCCCGAGGAGCGCATGGATGACCCGGATGTCCAGCGCTGGATGGCGCAGTGGATGGAGCTGCAGCAGTGGATATTCCCGCAGCGGTTCTTCCGGGAGAACCTGAAGCTCGGCGAGGGCGGCGAGGAAGGGCGCGACAACGACATCGCGCGGGAGACGTTCGAGCGCACCGGCGCGAGTGTGATGGGCAAGCACATGTTCGACCTCGGCGAGCAAGCGTGGCCGGAGGAGGCGCCGTTCCACACGCCGGTCTTCGTCGTGACGCACGAGAAGCGTGACCCCTGGGAGCGGCCGGGTGGAACCACCTTCCACTTCGTCAACGACGGCATCGAGCCCGCGCTCGACCAGGCCCGCGCCGCCGCCCGCGACCGGGACGTCCGCATCGCGGGCGGCGGCGCGACGATCCTGGAGTACGTGAACGCGGGCCTGATCGACGAGTTCTCCATCGCGCTGTCACCCGTGCTGTTCGGCTCCGGAATCCGCCTGTTCGAGGGCGTGGACGCGCGCCGCGTGGCCCTGGAGCCGGTCCGCGCGGAGCCCTCCCCAAGGGTGACGCACCTGACCTACACCGTCAGGGAGCGGTAACTGTCCCGAAGTCAGCGCTCTCCCGCCGAGGTCAGCTGCCTGCGGACAGCCCGGCCCGCCCTGGCGGCGACGGATGGCGATACGTGCTCACCTATGGGGGCGGGGAGCTGGCCATGTACGCCGAAACGGTCTCCGAACGCTGTCCGCAGTGATCCCCGGCTACGACGAACTTCCCAGCAACGAGAACGGCGACGAAGCAGCGTTCGTGGCTCGCTACGAGGCGGTGATCGAGCTGGCCAACCTGGTGCAGACCGGGCTGGTGATCGACGCCACCGAGAACGACGGCTGGTCACCGGAGCAGGTCACCGAAGACGAGCTGAATGCCTGGTCCCAGTCGAAGGTGGTGCCGTTCGTTCCCTATGAGGGTGCCGACGGCACGGTGTCGGCTGAGTGGCGCGTCGATGTTCCCCTGGTGGTGATCGACACCGACTACGCCCTGTTTACCGGCTCTTCGATTTCAGCGGGGCGCGATGGTGGCGAGTAGGTCCCAGTTCGGTCTGCCGGCGTAGAGCAGGACGCGGACTCGGTAGTTGCGGAAGCGGCGGAACCCGAACCCGACTCGTTTGATGCGTTTGATCAGGTTGTTCAACGCCTCGGTCGGCCCGTTGGGCGGCGGTGCGGCCATCGACCGGTGGATCCCCCTACACGCTCAGACCCCGCTCAGATCCGAAGCGCCGGCATTCCAGCCTTCCCAGACGGTGATCAATGAACCGTTTGCGGCTATGACGACAGGCCAACCGCCTTCTCGGACTTCGTTCATCCCTGAAAGGGCGGGGCCGGTCCAGTGTCGTGCTTGTCCGGGTTCTGTTTGATGGATGCGGGATGAGGCCGTGCTTGGGCTGGGGGTGGGGTGGTCCCGTTCCTTTCATCGCATCAGAGAAGGTCGGTGTAGAGCTTCGTCGTCAGCTGAACGCCACAGCCACCCAGCGGCAGCCCGCACCAGAACATGTCGTGCTCGTACCGCCAACGGAAGGCGTCCCACTCGATCGGCTCCAGCGGCAGCATCAGCGGCTCCTCCGAGTCCGCACTGCCCAGGACCGCCGTCTGAATCTGCCGCCTGTCACCCCGCACGAACCCCCACCCTCTCACCCCAACTCATCCTGCCACCTGCCCTGTTCACCCTCCAGACCACCAAGTGCCGCATCAGACAACGTTCGCCCTGTTGTCGGCCGGCGGTGCCAGCGCGAGCTGAGTGGCGGTTTACTCGGCGTCGAGCTGGTGGTCGGCCCAGACGTAGCTTTCGGGGAGCAAGTCGGTGATAGGGACGGTCCGGATGTGGTCGTCTTGGCCGACGATGACTTTGAGGGCGGGGAAGTAGTCGAGAAGGACCTGACGGCACCGGCCGCACGGGGGGACAATCCCCCGGTCGCGGTCGCCCACGGCGACGATCGTGTCCAGCTCATAGGCGCCCTGGGCGGCTGCCGCGCCTATGACGACCAGCTCGGCGCAGGGGCCTCCGGTGAAGTGGTAGGCGTTCACCGCCGTGACGATCCGGCCGTCCCGAGCGCGGGCCGCGGCCGCCATGGTGTGGTTGTCGCCCCGGCAGCGAGTGCGAGCGACGTGCGCCGCGGCCTGGATGAGTTCGTGGTCGACGGGGTGGGTCTGCATGGTCGTCTTCTCTGCCTTCGTCAGGTGTCAGGCGACGTTGACGCGCGTGACGAGAGCGCGCAAGCGAATATCGGCAGCGTGCTTGTTCCGCCAGATGATGTAGCGGCGGATCATGCTGCCCTGTTCCTTGTGGCTGGCGTGGTCGGTGCCGTCCAGCGCGAAGTACCGCAGGGCGGTGAACTGGGCCTCGATCCGGTTCAGCCACGAGGTGTTGGTAGGCATGTAGGCGAACTCGACGTTGCTGGCTACGGCCCAGTCACCGACCCGGGTGTCCTTCTTCGTGGTCAAGTGCGGGGAGAAGTTGTCGAGCACGATCGCGATCCGGACCTTGGGCGGGTAGAGGCTGCGCAAGTAGCGGCAGAACTCCAGCAATTACCCGCTGTGCACGGCCGGCCGTGCGAGCCAGGGGGTCTCGGGCTCCAGGCCTTCAGGCCAGCCCCGTCCCAGGAGCGCGAAAGCCGATCGGATCGCCCTCTCACGGTCAGGGTTGGCTCGCCGACGGCCGGGGCATCCAGGGACCGCTCAGCCGTCATGCGACACACCCGCGACACAACCAGGGCCACCTACAACCTCGGTGGCTTTCCCTTGCGGGTCAAAGACTAGATCGGCCTTGAACAGCGCAATCACTCCGCAGCCGTGTGCGCAGGTTGAATCCTGCCGGAGGCACTCTTCATGAGGTGCCCAAAGAGCCCTTCACCAGCGGAGACGCTGAGGCCGGGGTCTTCGCGTATGTGGGCAGCCATGTGCTGCCCCAAGCGGCCGCATGCCGAGGTCTGTGGACGAGGCGTGGACGGGATCTTGAAGGATCGTCACAGGTGAGGCCCGGCAAGCTCCTGGCCGTGCGCCTGCCCTTCCAGCCTTCCCGTGCATCCGGGTGCGGATACATCAACTGGACATGGATGGCCCGGCGCCGGCGTGCGGGGTGATGGCGAGGACTCCAGTGAGGCGGGTGTCCTCGTCGGCCGTCTTACCGAGAAAGGCCTTGTCGTCCGTCCACGTCCCGGTGCCGCCCTCACGGGTCTCGCCGAAGGAGGTGAAGTACCGCTTGGCGACGGCCAGATCGGTGGCGGCCACGGCAAGTGTGAACGTGCCGTACGCGTCGCCGGCGAGGAGGGACAGCTTCTCCGTGCCGGACTCGTTGGTGCGGACGGCGATCGTCGAACCGCCCGCGGTGTAGTAGCGCTGGCCGCAGATGTCGCCTGGCCGGCACGCCTGGCTTTGTCCCTGAGAACCCTCACACCCCCTTCACCGAAGGTCCGCGCTTTACCTGGGAGCGGGGCCCGCCGAAGCCGGATCAGGCGCGCAGGGTGACGCCGAAACGGGTCCTCATCCGCCGCAGTTCCCACAGCGCGACAGCGGTCACCGACAGCGGCCCGCCCAGCGTGGAGCAGAACTGGACGATGGGCGGGCCCCCCGGCATGCCGTCGCCGATCAGGCTGAAGGCCGCAAACACCCACACCAGCGTCAGGGTGAGGACGGGCGGCAGCATCGGGTGGACCTGGGCGCTGTTGAAGGCGCTGCGGGCCGAGTACAGCGACGCCATGAAGAAGAAGGGAAAACCCCACAGGATCACGATCAGCGAGGCGACGGCCAGTGCGTACTCCCACCAGCTCTTCCCGTCGTCGGCGTCGACGGTCAGGGCCGTCGGGACGAGGATTCCGCCCATCACGACCAGCGTCAGCACGTACCAGCCGACCGCCTTGAGCGGAGCGCGCAGCCGGGAGCGCAGATGCGGCCGCAGGTGCGGGGGCGCGTAGTAGATGAATCCGATGATGACCAGGGGCGCGGCGATGATCAGCACGAACGGGGCGACGATGAGTTGGGCGGCACCGCCGTACGCCGCGTCCTCCCAGCGGTTCGGATCCACGTTGTAGGCGAGGATCAGGGCGATGGTGGCGGCGGCACCGAGCACCGTGCGGGCCAGCTGGACGCGGTCCACGGTGCGGTCCTCGATCCGGCCGTCGCCCTGCGCGAAGAGCCTGGTGGCAACGCGGTGCGCGGAGCGCAGGATCGCGCCGACGAGCCCGAAGGGAGAGACGAACGACAGGCAGCCGCGGCGGCGCCGGACGGCGGGCCTCGTGGGCTGGGGGCCGTAGGGGTACGGAGGCTGGTTCGGGTACGGGTACGGGCCCGGATTCGGTGGTGGCGGACCGTACAAGCCGCCCTGCGGTGGTCCGTAGGGAGCGCCCCAGCCGCCCTGGCCTCCCGGTCCGTTGCCGCCAGGCTGACCCGGGCCGTTTCCCGGCCCCCATCCCCCCGTAGCCATGCCGCTCCCCGTTCGCTTTCGGCCAGTTGGTGTGTGTCCTGTGGTGCCAGGCGCAGTGTAGTGGCACCACAGGTGACAGACAGAGGCCGCGCTCGTTGCCGGTCGCGCCGCCTTGCCCGTCGCGCCACATACGTGCATATCCGTCAGCGCGCCCCGCATTGCCTCACTACCCACCGTGGCACCGGCACCCGCTCACCTTGCTTTGCCAGCTGTAGACCGCTCCTCCGCGGCATCTCGTGTAGCCCTGCGTGACCGTGGAGGAACCAAGCCCCGGGCCAGTGGCACAGGCCGACAGCAGCTCAACACGCAGAGCTTGACAGGGAACAGACCTGGGACGACAACAGCACCATCGCCAACCACGAATCGCTCACCCTGCGCGCCCGCTTCGACCACGACGCCCAATCCCGTGACCCGAAGTGGACCATCGCCGCGTACGAAACACCCGTCAGCGGCCTCATGTGTGGGCGTTCTAGCTCATGTGCAGAGCGAAGTACGGGCTCAAGGGCTCTGTCGCTGATCACGTGGCGGAGTCGATTTGTGGCAGGTATCTCCTGGGTGTGCACCTCAGGCGGATTACAGGAGGTTCTTCCTCATCTGGCCGGTGTGGTGGTCGAGTTGGTGGAGAGGACCAGAGATCAGATCACGTTGGGTGCACGGGTCCGCTCGTCGTCGGGTCGGTGTCCGCGCTGCGCGATGTGGTCGTTGCGGGTGCGTGGACGCTCTGAGCGGCAACTGGCTGATGCCTCGATCGGGGGCGCCGAGGTCCTGTCAATCCCCTCGAATCGCGGAGACCTTCCTATGCAGCCAGCCCCTCGCTGAGGCGGGCCCAGTAGTCGCGTTCGTAGTCGATCGGGCTCTTGAAGCCACACACGCTGAGTAGCCGTCGGGCGTTGTAGTAGTCGGTGATCCAGGTGGCGATCCGGATCCGGGCCTCGGTGCGGGTGGCGAAGGCGTGCCGATGGACGTACTCGACGTTCAGGATGCTGTTGAACGCCTCGCTGACGGCGTTGTCGAAACAAGATCCGACTATGCCCATGGACTGGGAAACGCCCAGCTTGCGGCAGGCCCGGCGGAACTTCCGCGAGGCGTACTCGCTGCCGCGGTCAAACTTGCCCTCACCGGTCTCGATCTCCGTCATGTCCCCGCACCACACCAGGTCGGGTGCCTCGGCGGCGAAGTCCCGGTTGACGAAGTCCGCGGCGGCCGGCCGCTTCCCCGGCCGGGTCAGCCCCCGCCGTCTGCGGACCTTGCGGGCGACCAGACCGAGCTCGGCCATCAGCTTTGCGACGGTGTTCACCGAGACCCGCCAGCCTTGCCGCACCAGCCGGATCCAGATCTTCGGCGAGCCATAGGTGCCGCCGGAGTCGGTGAACTCCTCCTGCACTGCCTCGGCCAGCTGCTGGCGGCGTACTTCCCGCCGGGCCGGCCGGCGGGTGCGGTGCTTGTAGAACCACCACTCGCTCACGCCCAGGGCGCGGCACGAGACGCGGTGCAGGATGTTGTGCACGGTCCTGAAGTCGCTGATCACCCCGGCCACTTGTGCCGGGTCCGCCCCAGCTACTTCACCCACAGGACCATGCAGCGCTTGACCACATCGCGCTCCATGACCAGTTCTTTGTTGTCCCGCTTGAGCTGGGCGTTCTCCCGCCGCAGCCGCTCCAGCTCATCACCTTCGCCGGCAGGTGCCGTCCCGGCCCGGCGGGCCCGGGACACCCAGCTGGCCAGGGTTGTCTCGTTGATGCCCAGGTCCTTCGCGACCTCGGCGATCGGCTTGCCGGTCTCCGTCACGATCCGTACAGCCCCCTCACGGAACTCCGGATCGAACTTCCGTCGCTTCTCCGCCATGACTCCCAACTTCCCCTGCAGTCACGGTCTTCACGCTACGAGGGGAGGGACACCCCCGCAGCACGGCAAGCAGCAGGCCGGCGAGGCTGTCCGCATCCGCATCAGCATCCAGAGAGCCTTCCGCTTGGGCCCGCGCGATGCAGCCGCGCCGCTCCGCGTCCCAGGTGATGCCTTCGGCGACGTTGCGTACATGCCGCTCGAGCATGGGCAGGGCTGGGCCGGAGCCGCCAAGAGCTGTGCGCCAGGCTCCCAGCGCGTCGCTGTTGTAGCTGTCGAGCGCCCGAAGGAACAGCGCGTGCTTGTCCCCGAAAGCTCCATACAAGCTTCCCCGGCCCAGGCCTGTTGCCGCGCTCAGGTCGTCGATGGAGGTGCCGTTGTAGCCCACGGACCAGAACTGATCGCGGGCAGCCCGCACAACCTCTTCTTCGTCAAACTGTCGAGGCCGAGCCAGGGGGCAACTCTACGCCGCGTACAACAGCCGAGATCGCCGTCGGCGGCCCGCTCGAGTCGTTCGTGACCTCCTGGCGGGCCCGGGGTTTCAGCCCAGTGACGGTCGCCAATGACATCGGCCTGCTGGAGCGAACGTTGAAGGCCCTGGGGCGCCCGACGTGGGATGTCACGCCCGGGGACATCGACCGCGTGGTCGGCGGCCTGGCCGTGGAAGGGCGGGCGCCGACCACTGGCCGTGGATACGTCCAGATCTTCAAGGGCTTCCACCGGTTCCTGCAGGCCCGCAAAGCCGTCGAGATCGAGGCCGCGTTCGGGGTGCGGCAGGTCTGCCCGGTGGACGAGTTCAACGCTTCGCGGAATGTCGGCGATGACTCCCCGGCCGCTACGGGCTGGACCGTGCGCGTCGACGCGGGCTGGAAGCCCGAGCTGCTGCGGCGCCTTGCAGTTGAGACGCTGGGTCGCTGAAAGTCTCAGCGGATCTGGCCCAGGAGGTCTGGATGTCCGGTGTCGTCTCAGTTGATCTGGTCCAGCCAACCCGATCGGCTCAGGCCGGCAGGGCTCGTAGCCCCTCCCCTCCCCCGCTCACGGTCTTCGCCGGCACCCGCGACCTGATCCACCCCGACAGCGGCCGCCTTGCGGGACGGGCCGACGCGTCCGGCCTCGCCGTCGACCCGTGAGGCCGACGGCCAGCCGCACGTCCATTCGCTACTGCCGACGAGCCGCCCGCCCCGACCCCCGGGCCGCAGTACTATCCCCGCCAGCGCTCATGCCGCCGCGTCGTACGCGGCCCGCACCGGGACCCCGGCGCCGGTCCGGGGCTGCGGGGCGTGCTCCGTGAACACGGCCAGCCGCAGCACGAGATAGCGGCCGATCCCGACGAGCGCGGTGGCCGACAGGTACACCGTCTGCTGCAGGACGAGTCCGGCGCCGGGGTGGAGCGCGGTCAGCGAGCTGACCGCTGCGGAGGTGACCAGCCAGCCGGCGGCGATGGTGGCCGCGCTCTTCAGGTGGCCGGTCAGACCGGGCCGTCCGTGGCCGAACGAGATGCGGGCGTGCAGCTCGGTGGCGACCACGGTGGAGGCGACGGTGGTCAGTGCGTTCGCCGCCATCCACGGGATCCACTGCGAAAGCAGGACCAGGGCTGCCGAGGCTGCCAGGGTGACTCCGCTGCCCAGCCCGGCGAAGCGCCCGAAGGCCGCCGTGTGCCGACGGATCAGCCGCAGGCCGTTCATGGTGATCCCCTCCCGGTCCGCTGCCCCTGGCGGGGCCGTCGTCGTCATGCCGCAGAGCGTGGGCGACCCCCCATTCAGCGCGGTTTCAGAGCGTTCTCAGGGGTGCCGGCGGTGGTGAAACCGGTGCGGCGTTACACCGCCGCCCGCCGCGACCGTGATCAGCTGCTCAACGGACCGGAGTTGAGGGAACGCCCCGAGCCGGCCGTGCCCGCCGGCTGGACCACCGGCACACTCAAGGCGGCCCCGCTCAACCACCACGATCTGTCCGACGCGCCGAAGGGAACGGTTCCCAGGCCGGAGTACGACCCGCAGTGGCGAACCGTGAACGAACGCCTCGTGGCCAAAGCGGCCGAGCTGACCGCGGCAGGCAACGAGGTGTCGGAACGGACGCTGTTCCGGCTGAGGACGAAGTGGCGGGACGAAGGGCTGTGGGGGCTGGTGGATCGGCGAGCTACGAGGTTGTCCATGGCGCCGGGCACCGGCCGGGTGGACGAGCGCCTGGTCGAGGCGGTCCTGGAGGTCCTGACCGCACAGGAAGACTCGTCGACGGGGACCCGCACCCGTGTGATCCGGCAGGCCGAGAAGCTGGTCGCCGAACGGCACGGGGAGGGCACGGTCCCCCTGCCGTCACGGGCAGCGTACTTCCGGCTGCTCAAGTCGCTTTCCGAGGGGCGCCACAGCTTCGGGGCGGCAACGACCCGAAGCTCTCTGGCCGGGCGGCCGGAGGCTCCGGTCACCCCGACGCTGGCCGCCCGGCCCGGCGAAGTAGTGCAGATCGACACCACCCCGCTGGACGTGCTGGCCATCCTGGACGACGGCGTGACCGGCCGGGTCGAGCTGACGATCGCGGTCGATGTCGCCTCCCGCACCATCTGCGCGACGATCCTGCGGCCAGCCGGAACCAAGGCCGTGGACGCCGCACTGCTGCTGGCACAGATGCTGGTGCCCGAACCGATGCGGCCCGGCTGGTCGGACGCTCTACGGATGTCGGCCTCGCTGATCCCTCACGCCCCGGTTGATGAGCGCCGACGCCCGCCTGGAACACGCCGCGACACGGCCGGTGATCGTCCCGGACACGATCATCGTGGACCGGGGCAAGGTCTTCGTTTCGGACACGTTTGTCGCGGCCTGCCGTTCGCTGGGCATGTCCTTCCAGCCCGCACGGCCTGCCACGCCGACGGACAAGGGAGTCGTGGAGCGGACGTTCGAATCCATCAACTCGATGTTCTGCCAGCACGTCGCCGGATACGTCGGCTCCGACACCACCCGCCGTGGCCGCGACGTCCAGGCGGTCTGGACGATCTCGGAACTCGCCGATCTCTTCCACGAGTGGGTTATCGCCCGGTGGCAGACCCGCCCGCATGACGCTCTGCGCAGTCCGTTCCTGCCGGGCAAGGCCCTCTCGCCGAACGAGGCCTACGCCATGCTGGTCTCCCGCACCGGCTATCTGCCGGTCTGTCTCGGCGGTGACGACTACATCGAGTTGCTACCCGTCGAGTGGCGGAAGATCAACAACTACGGCATCACGCTCGACTACCGCACCTACGACTGCCGGGAGTTGGGCTCCTACCGGCGCCAGCCGTCCGGAGTGGACACCAAGGGCAACCTCTGGGAGGTCCATTACGACCCCTACGACCTGTCACATGTCTGGGTACGCGATATCCGGGCCGGAGGCTGGATCACCGTTCCCTGGACCCGGCTGGGCACGGTCTCAGCGCCGTTCGCCGATTTCACCTGGCGCCATGCCCGAGCCGTGCTGGCCGCCAAGGGCGCCGACGACACCGACGAGGACGCCATCGCCGTCGTCATCGACGACCTGCTGACGCGCGCCGAGAGCGGGCCCGACCGGCGGATCGCCGCCCGCACCAAGGCGGCAACGGCCGTCCCCGCACTGCCGCCGGCGCGCCGCGAACCCGATCCCGAGACGGATCAGGAACCTGACGGTGATGGGGAGATCGCCCAGGTCATTCCGTTCGGTGTGTTCGACGCCTTCACCGACGGGAGCCGCTGATGACGCACTTCCTCGAGCCGGAGGAAGTCGACCACCCGCTGACGACCAAGGAGGGCTGGACCGCCTTCACCGCGGAGACCACCACGGCGCCGGCCGTCTTGGCGCCCGCGGCCCTGCAACGGCTCACCGAGGCGGAACGAACCGCCTACGACCAGGCCCTGGAGGACTATCACGCGCAACTCGTCATCGTCTCCACCCCGACGATCCGCCATGTCACCGCGACCGGCCGCAAGCGCATCCTGCTCAACCGGCACCAGCACTCCGCCCGCCGCGGACTGATCGTCTCGGGCCCCGCCGGGACCGGGAAGACCACCGCCATCACCCAACTGGGCAAGAGCTATGAACAGTTGGGACGCCGTCGCGGCGAGATCCCGCCGGACTCCCTGCCGGTCGTCTACGTCGCCGTCCCGCCCGCGGCCACGCCGAAGATGCCGGCCATCGAGTTCGCACGGTTCATCGGCCTGCCGCTGCCCTCGCGGTTCAGCCAGGTCGAAGTGACCAACAAGGTCTGCGATCTGCTCTGCACACTCGGCTGCCGTCTCGTGCTCATCGACGAACTGCACAATCTCGACATCGGTACGCGGGTGGGCGCCGAGGCATCCGACCAGATCAAGTACCTGTCCGAGCGCATCCCCGCGACGTTCGTCCTGGCCGGCGTCGACGTCGAGGGCACCGGACTGTTCGCCGGACGCCGCGGCGGGCAGATCGCCAGCCGCTACACCCTCATTCCCACCAGCCCGTTCCGCCACAAGACCGAGGAACAGCGCGGCTCCTGGTGTTCCCTCGTGGCGACTTCGGAGGAGTCCCTGCGGCTGCGAGCCCACCGACCGGGGAGCTTGCTGGACCTGAGTTCCTACCTGCACGACCGCACCGGCGGAATGATCGGCAGCCTGTCCCACCTTGTCCGCGAGGCCACCCTGGACGCCCTCCTCGACGGCAGCGAGAAGATCACCAAAGCCTCGCTGGAACGGGTCGACCTGGACGAGAGCGCCGAACAGCAGAACATTCCCCGCGCGCCGGCGCCGCAGACGCGGCACGAAACACGTCGCGTGACCGACCGGCCGCGGCCCCTGCCACTGACGCCGCCGCCCGTCCACCACGAGACCATCGGCTCCTACCTGAACCGCCTCGCCGACGCCAACCACGTCACCATTGGCTACCTCTCGCACCTGCTCGGCCCGTCCCGCCAACACCGCCACGTCGACAACCGAGTCGGCTACTGGACCCCAGACGCACTGCGACGGCTCGCGACTTTGACCGGACGGAACCCGTCATCCCTGGTCCACGCAATGCCGCCGCTCGGCTCGATCAGCGACCCGCTTCGACACCATCGGTCCGCCACAGAGGAGGTCATCGACCCGCAGCGCCGCCCTGCCTGCCGCCTCTGCATGGCCCGGCGGCACGTCCACGGGCTCGTCGTCCGCAGCACCCCGCACCACGAAGGTGTCTGCCACCGGCACAGCCGCTGGCTCCTCGGAGCAGAGCAACACGATCTGACGCTGCTGCCCGAGGTTCTGCGGGCCGACCTCCAGCATCACCGGATCGTCCGCCGGGGCGCCCATCCCTTCACCGAGCTGGCCTTCATCGACGCCCGCGACTGCCTGACCAGGTGGTTCACCGGTGAGCAGAGCGGAGAGCCTCTTCGGCAGAGGTGGAACCGCCGACTCGAAGTGCTGGGCGAGGACCCGTTCGGTGATCCCCACCGTCCCTCCGAGCCCCGAATCGAAGTGGCCACCTACCCCGAAGTCATCGTGCTCACCGGCCTGCTCACCTCCCCGCACTGGCGCGACCACCCCCAACTGCCCGCAGAGGCACGCCGTTTTGGCGTTGCTCAGACCCAGCTCGGGCCGGGACTGGTCCGGAAACTGCCACCTTCACTGCGAATCCTGGAGCAGGGCGTCTCACCACCCTGACTTCAGTGAAGAACCGACTCGACCTCGGTCAGTCGATGCCTTCGACGATGCGGAAGTCGCGCTCGACGCCGTCGGAGAGGGCGACCAGCGCCTCCTGGTAGGCCGCACTCTCGTGCGCCGCGACGGCCTGCTCGAAGCTGTCGAACTCGACCAGGACGGTGCGCTCGGCGATTCCGGCGTCATGCGCCACGACCCGACCGCCACGGACGAAGGTCCGACCGCCCCCGGCCTTGACGGCCGGAGCGGCCAGCTTGTTGTAAGCAGCCAGCTTCTCAGGGTCTGAAATGGTGCGGTAGACGCTGACCCAGTAGCCCTTGGGCATGGAACCTCCAGTGTTGGGATGAGTGCATCTGACTTACGGGTTGGTCTCGGACGAGCGTCGGCAGGCGAGAGCGAGGCTTGTCAGCGTCGTGATCGCCATGGCGCCGATGCCGACCAGCGCCGCGGTGGTGTAGGCGCTGTCGTCGGGGAAGAGGTGGCCGGGGCCGGTGCCCGCGGCGAGGATCAGGCCGCCGATGGCGCTGCCCAGGGAGTACCCGACGCTGCGGACGACGTAGTTGAAGCTCATGGCGCTCGACGTCTCGCTCTTGGGGGTGACGGCCAGGATGACGCCGGGCATCGCGGCCGAGAAGCCGCCGACGCCGAAGCCGAGCACGCCCATCGCCGCGAACAGTTCGGCCAGGTCCGACCGGACCGCCGCGAACAGGGCGAACCCGCCGCCGGCCACGACGGCGCTGCCGGCCAGGAGCAGGGGGTCGGCGATCCGCGTCCGGACCCGCGGCGTGAGCTTGCCGGCGACGAACCCCAGCACCGAGAACGGGATGAGGACCAGCCCGGCGACGAAGGTCGTCAGCCCGAAGCCGTAGCCGGCGCCGTGCGGCGTCTGCGCGTACCGGGTGATGAGCGTGAGCAGGAGGTACATGCCGATCCCGCCGACGAACATGGCGAGGTTCGCCCCGGCGACCGCCGGGTGCCGCACCGCCCGCACATCGACCAGGGGCGTCGTGCTGCGCAGCTCGATGACGGCCCAGACGCAGAGCAGCACCACCGCGACGACGGCGAGGCCCGCCGCCACGGCGAGGTGCCGGCTCCACAGATTCCGTTCGCCGGCGAGGAACAGCACCAGGAGCAGCGCAGCGGCCAGGACGACCGCGCCTGCCACGTCCACGTGGGCGGAGCGGCCTTCGGGGGCTTCGGGCATGGAGCGCCACGCGGTCAGGAGGGCGGCGGCGGTGACGACCAGGCCGAGGCCGTAGGCGGCCCGTACCCCGCCGAGCTCGGCGAGCAGTGCGGCCAGCGGGTAGCCGACGCCGGCCCCGATGATCGAGACCACCGAGATCAGGGCGATCACGGCCGCGCTGCGCTCCTCGGGGAGGTGGTCCCG
Source organism: Streptomyces sp. R35 (assembly GCF_041053035.1). Classification (NCBI taxonomy): domain Bacteria; kingdom Bacillati; phylum Actinomycetota; class Actinomycetes; order Kitasatosporales; family Streptomycetaceae; genus Streptomyces; species Streptomyces sp. R35. The sequence goes on along the minus strand of NZ_CP163440.1, from coordinate 11,004,392 downwards.
GGCCACGCCCATCATCAGCGCCGTCAGCCCGAGCCCGACGCCCTGGGCCGCCCTGCCGGCCAGCAGCCACGCGAACGGCAGCGGCAGCACGGTGAGCGCGCTGCCGGCGACGACGACCGCCAGCGTGGCGAGGATCGTGGCCCGCCGGTGCGGGCCGGCTCCGAGCCGGCCCAGGACCGGCGTGGCGACGGCGCCGCTGAGCAGCGCGACGGTCAGCGTCCACTGCGCGCTGCCGAGCGAGACGTGGAACGAGGTCGCCACGCTGGTGATGAGCGGCGTCCCGAGGCTGGCGACCGCCGCCACGACCAGAGCGATGAACATCAGGGCGGGGACCAGCAGCCGCGCCTCGGAACGCGCCACCGGGAACGCCTTCACCGCGACCCCGCCGACCGGCTGCCCGGTCACTGCTTCGGCCCTTCGCGGTCCTGGCTTTCGAGCTCTGCCAGATGCTTCAGCGCCGGAAGGGCCGCCACCAGCGCCTCGACCTCGTCGCCGGTGAGCTCGCCGATCAACCGCTCGAACGCGTGGACGCCCGCCTGGCGCCGCGTCCGGACATAGGAGGCGCCGGCCTCGGTCAGGCACACCAGCGTGACCCGCTTGTCGGACGCGTCGCCCCGCCGCTCGACCAGGCCGGACTCCTCCATCACCCGGGCCAGGGCGGTCATCGCGGGCTGGGTGACGCCCTCGACCGCGGCCAGATCGGTGATGCGCCGCGGGCCGGTCCGGTCCAGGGTTGCCAGGGTGGCGGCGGACGTCAGGCTCATGTCCCGGGGCAGGCGTCTCGCGGCCCTGGTGGCCAGGCCGTAGAGGGCTGCCCCGATGGCGGCGGACGCGCCAGGAGCGGTGTCTTGACGACTCATGCTCGAAGCATAGCATTTTTATATTTATAGTTTATGGAAATGGCAACCGCCGACTCGAAGTGCTGGGCGAGGACCCGTTCGGTGATCCCCACCGTCCCTCCGAGCCCCGAATCGAAGTAGCCACCTACCCCGAAGTCATCGTGCTCACCGGCCTGCTCACCTCCCCGCACTGGCGCGACCACCCCCAACTGCCTGCAGAGGAAGCACGCCGTTTTGACGTTGCTCAGACCCAGCTCGGGCCGGGACTGGTCAGGAAACTGCCACCTTCACTGCGAATCCTGGAGCAGGGCGTCTCACCACCCTGACAATGCCCAGCTCAGGAACCACCGGTCTCGCCACGATCGATGAGACGCGAACCCGGCGCCGCGCTCAGCCCGCCCCGAAGCCCGGGCCTCCACGCTCTGAGTCGCAACCCAACCTGTCACCCCCCAGGTCAGCGGCCCTCTCTCGTCAAGATCTAATGAGACGGGACAAGGGGCTTCACTCGTTTGGGTGGCTCGGGCGGTTCGGCGTACTCGCGGTCCATGAGGTCGCGTGCGCGGCGCAACCGAGCCAGCTCCTCCGGTGTCACCCGCGGAGCATATGGCCCGTGACTCCCGGACGGGCGCTCAGCGCCTCGTCTCGTACCTGGTCAGGATCACGCCTGAGGGAAACGTCCGCGTCTCCACCAGGTTCAGGTTCACCCAGTTGTCCAGCGCGGTGAAGAACGGCGTGCCGCCGCCCACCAGGACCGGCGCGGTGGCCAGCACGTACTCGTCAATCAGCCCGGCCCGCATGGCCGCCCCGGCGAGCGTCGCGCCGCCGATGTCCATCGGGCCGCCGTCCTCGGCCTTGAGCCGGGTGATCTCGGCGACCGCGTCGCCGGTGACCAGGCGGGTGTTCCAGTCGACCTTGTCGATCGTCGAGGAGAACACCACCTTCGACATGTCCCGCCAACGGCGCGCGAACTCGATCTCCGCCGGGGTGGCGTTGGGCTGCTGGTCGCCGGTCGGCCAGTAGGAGCTCATGGTCTGCCACAGCTTGCGCCCGTACAGCGACAGGTCGGTCGCCTGCAACTGGTCGGACCAGAACTGGAACAGCTCGTCGCTCGGCACGCTCCAGCCGATGTCGTCGCCGGGCGCGGCGATGTAGCCGTCCAGGGTCAGGTTCATGCCGTAGATCAGTTTCCGCATGGCGCCAGCCTTCCGTGAGTCGGTCTCACGCGTACAGACCGGCGCGGCGCGGGAAACTCATCGGTGCGCGATCTGAGCTCACATGTAGTCCTCGTGCTCGGTGGCTCAGCCGCAGACTCATCGTTCCGCCGAGGAAATGGCATCGATCCGAGACTGATCTTGGGTGACATCGCGGTGAGACAACAGAGAACCAGCAGGTCACAGAAGATCGACATGTCATCGGCGGCGAGATCGTGGTATTCGCCGCAATGCTGCCGCGCGGCGACGTGCACGACGTCCTGGTCGTCCCCGAGGGCTCCGACGTGAAGACGCTCGACGACCTCCCGCCCGGCGCGCTGATCGGCATCGAGTGCGGTGATGCGGGTGGTGCGGCACCGCTTCGCGGGCGAGGAAATCGGTCGCGCCCCGTGAGGTGAGCCGTTACCTTCCGCCTGAGCGCAGTGAGGTACGAGAGGCGACCACGAAGGGAGTCAGGCATGGAAACCGAGGGCGCGCGGACCGACCGTCTGGGCTTGCTGCTCGGCCAGTTCGACCACGCCAGGGAGATGGCCCAGGTGCGGCTGACGGGGCTCGGCGACGCGGAGTACCTGTGGGAGCCGGTGCCCGGTTGCTGGTCCATCCGGCGCCGGGGCGAGGCGGTGACGCCCAGGGCATTCGGTCCGGGTGAGTGGCTGCTCGACCTGGGCGCCGCGAACATCCCGGCAAGCGAGTACGCCGAGGTGGCCCGGCAGGCCGCCGGCGGCATGACCGTCGCCAAGATCGCCGATGACTGGAGCGTGAGTGCCGAGCGGGTCGAGCAGATCCTCGCCCGCACCGGCGCCCCGGAGCCCGACGCGACGCCGATCACGACCATCGCGTGGCGGCTGGGACACCTGCACTTCCAGTTCGCGGGCGCATGGGAGTGGACCTTCGGCGAGCGGCGCCAGGATCCGAAGCTGATGGTCGACTTCGCCCCCTCCGCCGCCTTGACTCTCGACCGGTTCTGGACGGTGATCGACCGCTGGCGCGAGAGCGTCGCCACCGTCACCGAAGAGCAGCTCGACACGGTCGGCCTCTCGCAGTACCCGTACAGCAACGACCGCGACTATCCGTACATCGGCGTGCTGTCGTCGACCAACCTCGAATTCATCCACCACATGGCCGAGATCGCGTTGCTCCGCGACCTGTGGCAGGCCCGCTTCGCCACCGACGAGTAGGCCCGGCCGCGCCGCGAGGGTGTTCCACGGCGGGCGTTTTCGGTCCACACGCCGGTGAGCGGTCTGTCACCTGCCGTGTGGGCTTGCCAGTGGGACCGAGGGGTTCGCGTGCTGGTCCGCCCCTCCGGCAACGGCGTGTCCTGCTCCGCCCTGCGTTTGCTGTCCGTGCGTCTGCAGGTCCGTCGCCGCGTACAGCGGCACCCGACGGCGCCGGCTGCCGCTGGCCGCCGAGCCCCGCTCGGCCGGCCTGGATGCCTGCGGTTGGCTGACGTGTGCTCATCCGCGTTCGGTGGCTGAGGTGTTGGGTGCCCGGGGCGGGATGTGGCGGTAGCTGCCGCCGGCCGTGGGGTCCTGTCCGGTCGGGGCGCCTTCCGATCGGGTTCACGGTGAGGGCTGTCGGGGCGGGGTGCCTCTATGTTCTTCGTCAAGCGTGTGGTCAGATTTGGCCCGATGTTCGATCTTCTTCGTGGGGCATGAGACGGTCTGGTCGTGCCAGAGATGATGGGTGGGTTGGAGGCGGCCTTGGCTGAGGCGTCGTCTCCTTCGTGGACGCAACGTGCACGCGCTGGGCGGGCCCTTGCTTCCTTCGCTGATGTTCCTGAAGCTGCGGAAGTGCTGGTGGGGCTGCTGCTGGATGTCGAGGACACTGCGGTGACGCGACAGACGGCACAGGCCCTGGCCCGAATGGGGACGGCCGCCGCCGTGAGGCTCATCGCTCTCGCGGTCGTCGAGGCTGACGGCAACCAGGCTGACTGGCTGCAGACCGGGGTGCATGACGCGCTCGTGGGACCGGACGATGTGCCGGATGTCGCAGCGGCCTGCGCGAAGCTCGCCCGGGACCAGGAAGAAGCTGTCCGGCGGGGTGCCGCCGAGATCTCGGCGTGGACAGACGACAGAAGGTGCTGACCTGAACCAACCTGCCCGTGGGCTGGTTCATGCAGCCGCCGCTTGAGGGAGGCGGGGTTCGTAGAAGGTGCCGTCGCGGAGCATGGCGAACAGCGCGCTGATGCGTGGCGGGCCCTGAGGCCAGCGGCCCCATTGCAGGACCACGGAAAACATGACGGGGGGACGCGGATCTTCTCCAGCGCAGCCCCGCCCTGCGTGTAGTCCGTCCGTTGTCCGCCGGTGGCGAGGAAGGACGGCGGGCGGCAACGGCCGTCTGTGCTCGGGCGGGGCTTGCTTGTGAACCCGCCGCGCGACCGGCTCAGGCCCTGGCCTCCACCAGACGGGCAGGCGGGCAGGCGGGCACTGTCACGCGGTTTCGGTCCGGTGACCGGCGCTGTCTGCCTCCTTTGGCGCAGGATCCGGCGGCGGAGCAGCGCGGGCGCCGGCCGGCTGATGCACCCGCACGACGGTCGAGTCCGCCGTGGTCTCCCAGTCGATCCCGCCTGCGGCATCCGCCGCGGCCCGGTCCTGCCGAAGCAGACCCTCCCACGGGCCGTCGCCCGACCGCAGCCGGCGGCGTTCTCTCAAAGACCTTGCAGAACCTGCACGACCGCCGGGCCGGGCCGAGGCCGCCGGGCCGCTCACCGCACAGGCTGCCCGCATCACCGTCAGCGGCGCCGGCGGACATGACTGTCAGCGGTGCCGGCGGGCCGGTGTGGCCGGGAAACGCCGGAGCACCCCCGGTGCCCTTCGATCCTCCTCGAAGTGTTGGTCCGGGCCGTATACGCGGGGCCACGATCGTGCGGACCGAACAGAGAGCGAACGAAAGGGCATCACCATGGGATTCCGCAAGAGCGCCGCACTCGTCATGGCATCCCTGGCGCTGGCCACCGGCGCACTCGCCGAGCCCTCCTGGTCCGCGCCGGCGGGCGGGAGCGACAACGCGCAAGCGACCGTCGAAGGAGTGGACGGCGTGCCGGCACGCGGCGACGGCGGCGACTGCGCCTACGGACGGCTCTGCCTCTACACCCAGCCGAACTTCAAGGGAACCCGCTTCGACCTCTACGTCTGCGGCGACTACCGGCTGGCCCAGTGGAACGGCTACGGATCAGCCTGGAACAACCAGACGGTGGGAACGGCCGCCGCGTTCAAGAACAGCACCTTCACCGTCATCGGCACCATTCCGGGCCGCGAGGTGAACGGGACCATCCACGGATACTCCAACTACAACTTCTCGCCCGTCTGGTACGCATACAACTGCTGACCCAAGCCAGGACCGAAGCCGTGGCCGAGGTCTTTGCGTGTAGTCGATTCGTCCGGTTGATCAGGTGATCCCAAGGACTGTCAGTCTGCAGGTCAGACAGGGTTTCTCGGCCCGATGAGCAGGCCGCGGGACGCCCGGAGCGTCAACTGAGCGTCACGACCGGCGGTTCTTCGACCGGCGGAAGCGGCAGCACGGCCAGCGCGTGCTACCGGAACTGCGACACAGCCCGCGCCGCAGGTTCAGCATGATCTTGCGAGGAACCCCGGGCGTTCACGCCCGGGAGGAATCGCATCCTGAGCTGGGCGGCGCGGAGCGCCGCCGCGCCGTGCAGCGCGGAGCGCGGCCAACAAACCGGCCCGGAGGGCCCGGTGAGATCTCGGTGTTCGAATGCCGGTGATCCGGAGGGCGGGTAGCGTCGCACGGGTGAAGCTGGTGGTGCAGGTGAAGCTGCTGCCGACGCCCGTGCAGGCGGCGGCACTTGAGGCGACCCTGCGCGCCTGTAACGAAGCAGCTTCCTGGGTGTCGTCGGTGGCGTTCGAGAAGGACGTGAAGCGGAACTTCGCCCTGCGCGAGCATACCTACATTCAGGTTAAGCAGCAGTGGGGGCTGGGTGCGCAGGCCGCCCAGCACGTGATCAAGAAAACCTGTGACGCCTACACCACGCTGAAGGCGAACCTGAAGGCCGGGAACCTGGGCAAGCCGTGGTCGAAGCGCTACCGGCGGGCCGCCGGGAAACCGGTGGCCTTCCGCCCCGAAGGTGCGCAGCCCTACGACGACCGGATGCTGTCCTGGCAGATCACCGAGCGCACCGTCTCCCTGTGGACCCTGCCGGGCCGGACGAAGAAGGTGGCGTTCACCGCCTCCCCGGAGCATCTGGCGCGCCTGGCCCTGTACCGCAAGGGCGAGTCGGACCTGCTGTTCCGGGACGGCATGTGGTTTTTGAACGCCACCTGCGAGATCCCCGAGCACCCACTCAAAGCCGACGTGGAGGAGTTCCTGGGGATCGATCTGGGGATCGTGAACATCGCCACCACCTCGGACGGCCAGATCATGGCCGGGCGCGCACTGAACCGGGGACGGGAGCGCGAGCGCACCCTGCGGACCAAACTCCAGCGCAAGAACACCCCCTCCGCCAACCGCCGCCTGAAGAAACGGCGCCGCAAGGAGGCGCGGCGGGCCACAGACATCAACCACAAGATCGCGAAACACGTGGTGGCCGAGGCAGAACGCACCGGTCGCGGCATCGCCCTGGAGGATTTGACGGGCATCCGTGAGCGGGTACGGCTTCGCAAGCCCCAACGGGCCACCCACTCCTCCTGGAGCTTTGCCCAGCTGGGAGCGTTCATCGCGTACAAGGCTCGCAACGCGGGGGTGCCGGTGGTGCACGTCGATCCGGCGTACACCTCGCGCACCTGCGCCGAATGCGGCCACATCGACAAGGCGAACCGGGTCTCGCAGGCCTGGTTCGCGTGCCGGAACTGCGGATTCGTTGATCACGCGGACCGGAACGGCTCCCGCAACATCCGCGCCCGCGCGGAACAGTTGTGGCGACGCGGGGCGCAGTCAACCGTCCCAGACCCACCCCCGAAACCCGGCCGTGGGACAAGACGCAAACCCAGCACCACAACCAGTGGCGCCCGTTGTGCAAACCCGGGACTTTCAGTCCCGGGTCATTGACAGTTGAAGGGGTGCGCCCCTGACACAAGGACTCCGGCACGTGCTTCACCGATCGGTGACCACGATCTCGCGCTTGAGGATCTTGCCGGTGGGGCCTTTGGGGAGCTCGGTCGTGAAGGTGACGATCCGGGGGTACTTGTACGCCGCCACCCGGTCCCTGACGTGGACGCGGATCTCCTCGGCCGTGGCCCGGGCGCCGGGCCGGAGCGTGATCACCGCTGCGATCTCCTCGCCGTGGACCGGGTGCGGCACGCCGACCACGGCGGCTTCGGCGACGGCCGGGTGCTCGTACAGCACCTCTTCGACCTCACGTGGGTAAACGTTGTAGCCGCCGCGGATGATCAGATCCTTTTTGCGGTCGACGATGAAGTAGAAGCCGTCCTCGTCGACGCGCGCCAGGTCGCCGCTGTGGAACCATCCGTCACGGATCGCTTCCTCGGTGGCCTCGGGGCGGTTCCAGTAGCCGGTCATCACGTTCTCGCCGCGGATCGCGATCTCGCCGACCTCGCCCTGGGGCACCGCGCCGCCGTCCTCGGCGACGAGCTTCATCTCGACCCCGCGGATGGGCTGCCCGATCGAGCCCGCCTTGCGCGGGCGGTCGGGGTGGTTGAATGCGGCGACCGGTGAGGTCTCGGAGAGTCCGTACCCCTCCAGCACCGTGGCGCCGAAGCGCCGCTCGAAGCCGTGCAGCACCTCGACCGGAAGCGAGGCGCCGCCGGAGACTGCCAGGCGCAGCCGGCCGGCGTCGAAGCCTTCGGGGAGCTCGGCGTGGAGCAGCGCCGCGTACATCGTCGGCACGCCGAGGAACACGGTGACCCCGTCGCGGGCCATGATCTCCAGGGCGCGCCGCGGCTCGAACCGCGGCAGCAGGGTCAGTGTGGCGCCTGCGGCGACGGCCGTGTTGAGTGCGCAGGTCTGGCCGAAGGCGTGGAAGAGGGGCAGGCCGCCGAAGAGCACGTCGTCGGGCCCGACCTGGAGCAGTGTCCCGGCCGCGGTGGCGGTGTTGGTGGCCAGGTTCCGGTGGGACAGTTCGGCGCCCTTCGGCGTCCCGGTCGTGCCCGAGGTGTAGAGGATGAGGGCCGGGTCGTCATCGGTCCGGTCGACGATGCCGGACATCGGTTCGTGGGCCCGCAGCAGGTCGTGGAATGCCGTGGGCTCGGTCACCAGGTATTCGGTTCCGGTCCCGGCGGCGGCCTTCGCCACCTCGTCCGCGAACAGGGGGAACACCAGCGCGATCCGTGCCCCGCAGTCGCGGAGGGTGAAGGCCACCTCGCGGGCCTTGAGGAGCGGATTCATCGGCACGACCACGCCGCCGGCCCGCAGGATGCCGTAGTAGACGACCGGGAACAGCGGCACGTTGGGCATGGTCAGCGCGACGCGGTCGCCGGGCTGGACGCCGCGGTCGCGCAGGAGGGCGGCGACTCTGGCGCTCGCGTCGTCCAGTTGGGCGTAGGTGATCGTGCTGTCGTCGTGGCGCACGGCGATGCGATCGCCCTGGGCCGCGGCGGAGTCCACCAGGAACGTGGCGAGGTTGGTCATGTCGGCAATCTCCGTGGGTTCGTCTCGGCCTGCGACGCTGCATTCCGAGGGCGGATCACATCGCGAGGGGTGACCCCGTCGCGAGCGCCGTCGCTTCGGGGGCGGTGCGGCAGGGCCAGCCACAGCCGCAGTAGATGACGCTTGAGTTCGGGCTGATCGTGGTCCTCGAACTCCGATCGCGCGTGCATGATCGTGTGAGTGTTGAGCAGCAGCAGATCGCCGGCCTCGAGGTCGATGTCCAGCCGGAACTCCGGGGAGCCCGCCACTTCGTCCATGAGGTCGAACAGCTCCAGGTCGGCCGGTTCCAGGCGGGGCACCTGGGGGAAGCGCTGGGCGGATTCCAGATAGCACCGGTTGTAGCGCATGCTCAGTGCGCCTCCCGGCCGGGCGGCGAGCGGGGCGTCCGCGTACGGCGGCTCCTCGGGAGGATGTTCCTGTCGACGGTCGAAGTAGTACGTGCGGTACAGGCGCTTCGCCAGATCGGGCCGGAGGTCCAGCACCGCGTTGTGGACCGCCGCCGAGCTGACCAGGGAGGTCCGCCCACCGGCACGGGGCGTGCGCAGGCACAGCAGTGCGAGCAGATCGGCCCCGTCGGTGTGGAACGGCAGCGCCGCCCGGGTCTGGTAGCCGCGCGTCGCCGGATCGGTCAGGGTGCGGCCGGTGTCCCGGACGTGGCCGAGTATGTGCCCGTCCGCGTTCTGCGGGACCGGACGCCCCAGGTACTGACCGAGGCCCCAGAAGACCGTGCTCGCGGCCGGCCCGCCCAGCTGCTCGACCCGGAGGCCTTTGACGAGCGCGAACCCCCGTCCGTGCTCCAGTACTTGGGCGATGCGTCGCAGTTCACCGGCGAGTGTGGGGATCGGGAAGTCGGCGGCCGTCAGTTTCAGCAGCGTGAGGTCGCGCCTGCGCGCCTCCCGCAGGGCGGAGTCGATCTCGGCGAGCCGGCGCGACGAGAACCGCAGGATCCACTCCTCGCGGTCCGCCAGATCTCCGCCACGCCACACCGAGGGGCCCGAGCAGGGCGGGTGCAGCGCCTCACCTGCGTCCGTCATAGCGGTCATGTGCACCTCCGTACGATCACGTGCTCACCGGCCCGGAGCGGTCGCCACGAGCGGGCCGGGCCGGTGAACGGCGCCATGCTAGGTTGCCCCTCCCCGCCTTGCTTGTCCTGGCGTGACATGAGACTTTTCATTTCGGGACAGTCTTGGAGCGTGCCCATGAGGCCCTTGGTCCGCACCGCCGCCCTCAGCGGCTATGTCGAGCTGTGCCGCTCGCTCGGCATGGACCCGCAGCCTCTGATGAGGGGCGTCGGCCTGGACACCGCCGCCCTCGCAGTCCAGGACCACTGGATCTCCGGTGCGGCCGCGGTCCAGGTGCTGGAACTGTCGGCGGCAGCTTCGGGCCACGAGGACTTCGGCGTGCTCATGGCGGAGTTCCGGCGCTTCTCCAATCTCGGCCCCATCAGTCTGGTCGTCCGCGAGGAACCCGACGTGCGAAGCGCACTGGGGCTGCTGATCCGTCATCAGTACATGTACAACGAAGTCCTGCACACCGAGCTGTCCGAGCGGGACGGACTGGCGACGTTGAAGGTCGGCCTGAGGCTCGGCGAGGCAATGGAGACCCGGCAGGCCACGGAGTTGGCCGTCGCCGCCTACCACCGGATCCTGCGGGCATTCCTGCACCCTGGGTGGCAGCCGCTCTCCGTATGGTTCAGGCACCCTGCCCCTGCGGACGCCGCGACGCACCGGCGCGTGTTCGGCCCCATGGTGGAGTTCGGCCGCGAGTTCGACGGCATCGTCTTCTACGCCGACGTCCTCGATGCGCCCAACGCGATGGCGGACCCGCTGCTGCGGGAGTACGCCCGCCAGTACTTCGAGGCGATCGCGGTCCCCAAGGACACCACCGCCGCGGACCGGGTGCGTGAACTCATCGAGGTCCTGCTGCCGAGCGGACGCTGCTCGATCGAGCAGGTCGCGCGCAGCCTGGGCGTCGACCGGCGCACCGTTCACCGGCACCTGGCCGCTTCGGGCGAGACGTTCTCCTCGCTCCTCAACGCCACCCGCATGCACCTCGCGGAGCAGTTCGTCGCGAACCCGCGGCGCTCGCTGACGGAGATCTCCGACCTGCTGGGCTTCTCGTCGCTGAGCGCGTTCTCGCGCTGGTTCCGTGAGCAGTTCGGGTGCAGCCCAAGGGCTTGGCGCAGCGGCCGGAGCCGGCAGCAACTCCCCGGTCAGGACTGATACCGCGGGCGGGACGGACTCGACCCCGGTCGTGCCGGCTCATTCGGCATGACTGAACGATGTCCCCAAATGACAAGTTATTCGTCCCCGTGAGTCAAGCGATCACGGGTGGTCGCCCCTACCTTGGCAGCACCGCAGAGACGCGGTCGGCCGCCGGAGGAGAGCCGTGGTACTCCCCCTGTGCACGTCCCCTCCGGACCGGTCGAGCCTACCCGGGCCGCCATGCGCCCGCTGTCCCCGGTGACCCGCATAGATCCTCGCCGGACATCTCATGTCCTCGCATCGCACACGGCGATGTTCCAGGCGAGTGATCACCGATCGCACAAAGGAGACGGACCGTGCACTTCCACGACGACTCACTCTTCCCGGAGAACCAGGAAAAGCTGGTGATCCAGGCCGCTCCCTACGGGCCGGAGTGGCTGCCCGGGGACGCCGACGACCTTCCTCTGACGATGGACGAGCACGTCCAGGCAGCCGTCGACTGCTACAACGCCGGCGCCACCGTGCTCCACATCCACGTACGTGAGCTCGACGGCAAGGGCTCCAAGCGGATGTCCATGTTCAACGAGCTGCTGGGCCGGCTGCGGCAGGCCGTGCCGGACATGGTCCTGCAGATCGGCGGCTCGATCTCGTTCGCCCCGGAGGACGAGGGCAGCGAGGCGAAGTGGCTGAGCTACGACACCCGCCACCTGCTCGCCGACCTCACCCCCGCGCCGGACCAGGTGACGATCGCGATCAACACCAGCCAGATGAACATCGTCGAGATCATGACCGACGACGACCTGGAGGGCACCTCGATCGCGAAGCCCGAGTACTACAAGGCGTACCGCGACATGGTCGTCGAGGCGGGCCCCGACTTCTACCTGGAGCACCTCAAGCGCCTGCACGCGAACGGCATCCAGCCGCACTTCCAGCTCGCCACGCTGGCCCAGCTCGAAACCGTGGAGCGGCTCATCCGGGCCGGCGTCTACACCGGTCCGCTGATCCTCAACTACGTGGCCATCGGCGGCGGTTTCGCGGGTCGTCACCCCGCCGACCTGATCGAGTTCGTCCGCCGCACTCCGGACGGCGCCGTCCTCACCATGGAGAGCTCCATGCGCGCCGTGGCGCCGATGAACGCGATCGGCATCGCACTCGGCGTGCACGTACGCGTAGGCAACGAGGACAACCTGTGGCGGCGCAAGGGCGAGCGCATGACCACCGTCGAGCAGGTCGAGCAGATGGTGCGGATCTCCGAGGCGCTCGGCCGCGACATCGCGACCGGCGCCGAGGCGAAGAGGATCTACAAGCTCGGCGAGTACTACTCCGGCGCCGACGAGACGCTGGCCCGCCTCGGCATGGTGCCGAACCGCCGTCCCGGTCAGCGCGGCTTCATGCTGCGCGACGTCTGATCCACGACGTCTGATCACGGCGCGGGACCACCGCGCATCCGCGCGCACCCACGGGGCCGCCGGGACCACATCCCCCGGCACCGGCGGCCCCCTCCTCTCCTCCTCACCTCCCACGAACACCGGAGAACACCCATGGCTCACGCCATCCGCTTCAAGGAGACCGGCGGTCCCGACGTCCTGCGCTGGGAAGAGGTCGTCGTCGGCGACCCCGGACCGGGCGAGGTACGGATCCGGCACGAAGCCGTCGGACTCAACTTCGCCGACACCTACTTCCGCAGCGGCCTGTACCCCGCGCAGCTGCCCGCCGGACTGGGCGTCGAAGCCGCAGGTGTCGTCGAGGCGGTGGGCGAGGGCGTCACCCGCATCGCCGCGGGCGACCGGGTCACGTACACCGGAAGCCCACTCGGTGCCTACAGCACGGAACGGGTCATGCCCGCCGACTCCCTGATCCGGCTGCCGGACGCCATAGGCTTCGAGACCGCCGCCGCGATGACCATGCGCGGGCTCACCTCCGCCTACCTGTTGCGCAGGATCCACCCGCTGAAGGCCGGGGACACGATCCTGCTGACCGCGGCGGCGGGCGGCGTCGGCCTCATCGTCTGCCAGTGGGCCAAGCTGCTCGGGCTGACCGTCATCGGCACCGTCTCCACCGAAGAGAAGGCCGAGCTCGCCCGCGCCCACGGCTGCGACCACGTCATCCACTACCGGCGCGAGAACGTGGCCGAGCGGGTGCGCGAACTGACCGACGGCGCCGGGGTCCCGGTCGCCTTCGACAGCGTCGGCAAGACCACCTATGCCGCCTCGCTCGCCTCGCTCCGGCGCCGCGGTCTGCTGGTCTGCTTCGGTACGGCCTCCGGGCCCGTCCCGCCCATCGACGCCATGCAACTGGCCGTCAGCGGCTCCCTGTTCGTCACCCGGCCCGCGCTCGCCGACTACATCGCCGACCCCGCGGAGCGGGCCGAGCTGGCGGGCGAGCTCTTCGACCACGTCGCCTCCGGACGCATCGCCATCGAGATCAACCAGCGCTACGCGCTCGAGGACGCCGTACAGGCACACCGCGAGCTGGAGGCGGGGCGGACCACAGGATCGTCCGTCTTCGTCCTCTGAGCCCCTGCGGGATCACGCGCACCACCACCCTCTCCAGGAGGAAGCACCATGGAAAAGACTCTCGCCCCGCCGGAGGGCGCGCCCGCGTTGGTGCGCGCCCACTCCCGCGGCTCGATCAAGGTCGAACCGCTGACCTGCACCATCGGCGCAGAACTCGCCGGCGTGAACCTCGGCGACGCCTCACGCGACGACGACCTGTTCGCCGAGATCAAGGCCCTACTCCTGCAGTACAAGGTTCTGTTCCTGCGGGACCAGGACATCACGCGGGCCGAACACGTCGCCTTCGCCGAGCGCTTCGGCCCGCTGGAGGACCACCCGGTGGCCGGCAGCGACCCCGACCACCCCGGCCTCGTCCGTATCTACAAGGACCTGGACAGTGCGCCGGAGCACTACGAGAACGCGCTGCACACCGACGGCACCTGGCGTGAGAACCCGTCCATGGGCGCCGTGCTGCGCTGCGTCGAATCGCCCCCGGTGGGCGGCGACACGATCTGGGTCAACATGGCGGAGGCCCACCGCCGGCTGCCGGAACACATCAAGACGCAGATCCAGGGGCTGCGGGCCCGGCACAGCATCGAGGCCACCTTCGGCGCCGTCATGCCTCAGGAGAAGCGCCACGCGCTCAAGGCGCAGTTCCCCGACGCGGAGCACCCGGCGGTGCGCACCCACCCCGAGACCGGCGAACAGATCCTCTTCGTCAACGCCTTCACCACGCACTTCGTCAACTACCACACGCCCGGGAACGTGCGCTTCGGACAGGACTTCGCACCCGGCGCGGGCCTCCTGCTGAACTACCTGATCAGCCAGGCCGCGGTCCCCGAGTACCAGGTGCGCTGGCGCTGGACGCCGAACAGCGTCGCCATCTGGGACAACCGCTCCACCCAGCACTACGCCGTCCAGGACTACTGGCCCGCCGTCCGCCGGATGGAGCGCGCCGGGATCGTCGGCGACAGACCGTTCTGACCCTTCCCTTTCCGTCAAGAGCAGTTGAGGTGATGACAATGGGGTTTCTCACCACTGCGGAACCCGCCCTGAGCAGAACCGGTTCCGGTTCCTCGGAGTGGCCCGTGTCCCGGCGCTACGCCTGGGTCGTCTTTGCACTGAGTTTTGGACTCCTGCTCTCGGACTACATGTCCCGGCAGGTCCTCAACGCTGTCTTCCCGATGCTGAAGGCCGACTGGCTGCTCTCGGACGCCCAGCTGGGCTCCCTCAGCGGCATCGTGGCGCTGATGGTCGGTCTGCTCACCTTCCCCCTCTCGCTGCTGGCCGACCGATGGGGCAGGGTGAGATCCCTGGTCATCGCGGCCACGATGTGGAGCCTGGCGACGCTCGGCTGCGCGGTGGCGGCGAGCTACGGCCAGATGTTCATCGGCCGGCTCTTCGTCGGCATCGGTGAGGCCGCGTACGGCAGTGTCGGCATCGCCGTGGTCCTCAGCGTCTTCCCGCGCGCCCTGCGGGCGACGCTCTCCGGGGCCTTCATCGCCGGCGGGGCCTTCGGCTCGGTCCTGGGCATATCGATCGGTGGTGCCGTGGCCCAGGCGTACGGCTGGCGCTGGGCGTACGGCGCGATGGGCGTCTTCGGCCTGGTGCTCGCCGGCATCTACGCCGTTGTGGTCACCGAGAAAAGGCTGGCGGCACAGCCGGATCCGGCCGGGGGCGGGCCCGGCACCCACACGAGGGACCGTCTCCGCGTGCTCCTCCCGCGGTTGTTCTCCTCCGTCTCGGTGGTCAGCGCCTACATCGGCAGCGGTCTGCAGTTGTTCATCGCGGGCGCCCTGATCGCCTGGCTGCCCAGCTACTTCAACCGCTACTACGACATGCCGACCGCGAAGGCCGGTGCGACCGCGGGACTCTTCGCCCTGCTGATCGGAATCGGCATGATCGCCGGCGGAATCGCCTCGGACCGGATCAGCCGACGCGCCCCGATCCGCAAGTGGGCCGTCGCCATCGCCTGCAGCGTGGGATCCCTCGTCCTGCTGATGACCGCGTTCCGCCTGCCCGCCGGCCCGGTGCAGCTTCTCGTGCTGGCGCTAGGAACCCTGCTGTGCGCCGGAACGGCCGGGCCGGGAGCCGCCATGGTGGCGAACCTGACGCCCACGGCCATCGCCGCGACGGCGTTCGCCACGCTCACGCTGGCCAACAGCCTGCTCGGGCTGGCCCCCGGCCCCGCGGTCACCGGCGCGCTCGCGGACCGGCTCGGTCTGATCGGCGCGCTCCAGCTCGTGCCGCTCGTAGCGGTCGCGGCCACCGGCGCCTTCCTGATCGGCCGCAGGTGGTACGAACGCGATCTGCGCCGCCTCACCGCACCCGCCGCGACCGCGGAGCCGAAGAAGACGGAGGTGTCCTCATGAGCCGTACCACCGAGCCGGTGGTCGTGATCGTCCCCGGCCTGCGCGACCACGTCGAGGAGCACTGGCAGACCCTGCTGGCGGACCGCCTCACCAAGGCCGGGCGCACGGTCCGCATCGTTCCCCCGCTGACGCAGGACCAGCTCAGCCGCGAGGCCCGTGTCGCCGCACTGGACAAGGTGATGGCGGAGATCGCGGGATCGGTGGTGCTGGTCGCCCACAGCGCCGGTGTGATCACCACCGTCCACTGGTCCCAGTGGCACGAGGCCCAGGTGCAGGGGGCGCTGCTGGTGACGCCGCCGGACTTCGAGAAGCCGTTGCCGGAGGGCTACCCCACCCCCGAGGTGCTCGACGAGAACGGCTGGACACCGGTGCCCCGGTCGCCGCTGCCCTTCCCCAGCATCGTCGCGGCCAGCTCGAACGACCCCCTGGGCAGCGTCGAGCGCGTCGCCGAGCTGGCCCGGAACTGGGCCGGCCGCCTGGTGGAACTCGGCGAGGTCGGCCACCTCAACCCCGCGTCCGGCTACGGCCCGTGGCCGCGCGCGGAGGAACTGCTCCGCGAACTCGAGCTCGACTGACCCTCCGTGCAGCCCCCGCGAAAGGCAACGATGAACACCGACATGGACACCGACCTGCTGTGGTCTCCCGGTCGCCGTGAGTTGGAGGACTCCAACGTCGCGTGCTTCATGGAATGGGTGAGCGAGGTGCGGGGGCTGCACTTCTCCGACTACGCCGAACTGTGGCGGTGGAGCTCCACCGACCTGCCCGGCTTCTGGTCGGCGGTGTGGGAGTTCTACGGGCTGGACACGGTCACCCAGTACGACGAGGTGCTGAGCGATGCGTCGATGCCGGGCGCCGTCTGGTTTCCCGGCGCCCGGCTGAACTTCGCCGAGCGGTGCTTCGCCCAGGCCACGGACGCCCGCCCGGCGCTGGTCAGCGTGGCCGAGGGCGGCACTCCCGTGGAGACCTCGTGGCAGGAACTGCACCGCCAGGTCACGGACGTCGCGGCGGCCCTGCGCCGCCTGGGCGTGGGGCCCGGCGACTGTGTGGCCGGATACCTTCCCAACCTTCCGCAGACCGTGGTCGCCCTGCTCGCCACCGCCGCCGTCGGCGCCGTGTGGACGGCGTGCTCCCCGGACTTCGGCACGCCCAGCGTGCTCGCCCGGCTGCGGCAGGCGCGGCCGGCCGTCCTCGTGGCCGCGGACGGATACCGCTACGGCGGCAAGGCGTACGACAGACGCCCGGAGATCGCCGAGCTCGCGGACGGACTTCCCACACTCCGTCACATCCTCGCCGTGGACAACCTCTTCACCGCCCCGGCCGAGCCCTGGTCGGCGCGGCCCGGGATCGTACAGCACGCCTGGTCCGCGCTGCCGGCCGCCGAATCGCCATTGGAGTTCGCCGACGTGCCCTTCGACCACCCGTTGTGGATCCTGTGGTCGTCGGGGACCACCGGGATACCCAAGGGGATCGTTCAAGGTCACGGCGGCATCGTGGTCGAACTGTTCAAGGCACTCGGCCTGGGCGTGGATCTGCGTGCCGACGACCGCTACCTCTTCCTCACCTCCACCAGCTGGATGGTCTGGAACTTCCTGGTCGGCGGCCTGCTGCACGGCAGCACGATCATCCTGTACGACGGCAGCCCCACCTTTCCGGACATCAACGGCGCCTGGCGGATCGCCGAACAGACCGGCGCCACCATGGTCGGTGTGGGCGCGGCCTACCTCACCGCCGTGGAGAAATCGGATACGCATCCCGCGGCCGAGTTCGGTCTCCAGCGACTGCGCTCAATCCTCCAGACCGGATCGTCCCTCCCGCCCACCACCTGGCAGTGGGTCTACGAGCGCCTCGCACCGAGCGTCTGGCTGCAGTCGATCTGTGGCGGTACCGACCTCTGCTCGGTGCTCGCGGGAGGTTCCGCTCTGCTGCCCGTACGCGTGGGCCGTATCCAGTGCCCCGCGCTCGGCGTGGCGCTGGCTTCCTGGGACCCCCACGGGAACCCCCTGACAAGGGAGCAGGGCGAGCTGGTGGTGACCGCCCCGCTGCCGTCCATGCCCCTCCACTTCGTCGGCGACCCCGACGGCGCCCGCTACCGGTCCAGCTACTTCGACACCTACCCCGGCGTCTGGCGGCACGGCGACTGGGTCACCGTCGACGAAGACCTGTCGGTCGTCGTCGCCGGCCGCTCCGACGCCACCCTCAACCGCATGGGCATACGGATGGGCTCCGCCGACATCTACGCCGTCGTCGAACAGCTCCCCGACGTCGCCGACAGCCTCGTCATCGGCGTAGAACAGCCGGACGGGAGCTACTTCATGCCCCTCTTCGTCGTGACCGCGGACGGCATCGCCCTCGACGACGGACTACGCGAGCGGATCACCACGGCCATCAAACGCCGTTTGTCCCCGCGCCACGTGCCCGACGTGATCGTGCCGATCCCCGCCGTCCCGCGCACGCTCACCGGCAAGAAGCTCGAGGTCCCCGTCAAGCGCATCCTGCAGGGCGCTCGTGCCAGTGACGTCAGCAGCGAAGGATCCGTCACCCATCCGGAGATGCTCGACTGGTTCGCGGACTTCGCAGCCCGTTCGACACTGGACAGGTGAGGTCGCCCCCCACCAGGCCGTGTCGGACCAACGACACGTCTGACAGCTCATCAGGACGTCAAAGGGGCGTAAACGGTCCGCTCGGAACGGCGTGACGAAAGTTGCGGTTCAGGAGGTGTTTCCAGGCTGGCGGCGAAGGACCAGTGGGCCCGGCTGGTCCCCAAGGAACGCTCGGAACTGCTGCACACCATCGCCGACCGGTTGGCCCAGAACACCGAGCTCCTGAGCAGGCTGGAGTCGGCGAACACCGGAAAGCCGCTCGCGGTGTCACGGGACGACGTCGGCATGACCATCGACACCTTCCGCTTCATGGCCGGTCCGATGCGCGCGACCACCTCCATGGCCGCCGGCGACTACGCCGAGAACCGCCTGTCGGTCATTCTGCGTGAGCCGCTCGGGGTGATCGGCGTGATCACCCCCTGGAACTATCCCCTGCTCATGGCGGCCTGGAAGATCGCGCCCATTCTCGCCGCTGGCAACACCCTGGTCATCAAGCCGTCGGAACAGACTCCGCTGACCACCCTGAAGTTCGCCGAACTCGTCGCCGATCTCCTGCCGCCCGGAGTGCTGAACGTGGTGAACGGGTACGGCGCGGTAGCCGGAGCCCGACTCGCCGAACACCCGGACGTGAACATGATCGCCCTGACCGGTTCGGTCAACAGCGGCCGTGCCGTCGCCCGCACCGCCGCCGACACCCTCAAGCGCGTGCACCTCGAACTCGGTGGCAAGGCACCCGTCGTGATCTTCTCGGATGCCGATCTGGCGGCTCCCGCATCCTCCCTGCGCGTCGCCGGGTTCTGGAACTCGGGCCAGGAATGCGGTGCCGCCTGCCGTGTACTCGTACACGAGTCGGTCGCGGAGCGGTTCGTCGAGCAGCTCGTCGGCGAGGTGCGGGCCCTGGTCGCCGGTGAGCCGAACTCCGGCGAGAACGTCGAGGTCGGGCCCATGGTCTCCAAGGCTCACTTCGGCCGTGTCACGGGCTACCGGGACTCATTCGCAGTGCTCCGGCCTTCAGGCCGGAGCAGAAGCGAATCTGATGATGGCGACGCGGAGCGTCGCGGATTCTGGTCCGGCGGAGCCGGATGGTGTGTGTTTCTCCACCCGTGGCGCGGAGCGCCGCGACGGCTGGTCGCGGCGGAGCCGGGCGATGCTCACACGGGGCGGTTCTGCTGTTCGATGTACTGCTTGACCACGGAGAGCGGGGCGCCGCCCACAGTCCCGGCGAAGTAGGACCCCGACCACAGCTTGTTGGCCCGCCAGTAGTGGCGCACCAGATCGGGGAACTCCTGGCGCAGACGGCGGGAGGAGACGCCCTTGAGGGAGTTGACGCGTTGGTGACGGCGACCTTGGGCGGGAAGTTCACCAGGAGGTGGACGTGGTTGTCCTCGCCGTAGAACTCCACCAGCTCGCACGCGAAGTCCGCGCACACCGACCGCATGATCTCCTCCACGCGTGTCAGATGAACATGGGTGAACACCTTGTGCCGGAACTTGGTCACGAAGACCAATTGCACATGCATCACGAAAACACAGTGCCGGCCAGTTCTGATCTTCTGCATCCCGCCCATTGATCCAAGTGTCTAGCGTGGCCGTCATGCAGCTCCGGTACGGCTTCCGCCTGTACCCGGATTCCGGCCAGCGTGCCGCGCTGGCGCAGGCGTTCGGGTGCGCCCGCGTCGTGTTCAACGACGCGGTGCGTGCCCGGGAGGACGCCCGCCGGGCGGGCGGGGCGTTCCCGAAGGCGGGCGAGCTGTCGAAGAGGCTGATCACCGAGGCGAAACGGACCGAGCAACGGTCCTGGCTGGGCGAGGTCTCCGCCGTCGTGCTCCAGCAGGCGCTGCGCGACGTGGAGGCCGCCTACAAGAACTTCTTCGCTTCCCTCAAGGGCGCACGTAAGGGCCCGAAGACCGGTGCGCCCCGGTTCAAGTCCCGCAAGGACACCCGGCAGTCGATCCGCTTCACCGCCAATGCCCGCTGGTCGATCACCGACAACGGACGGCTGAACCTGCCGAAGGTCGGGGCGGTGCGGGTGAGGTGGTCACGGACTCTGCCCGCACAGCCCTCTTCGGTCACCGTGATCAAGGACGCGGCCGGGCGGTACTTCGCCTCCTTCGTCATCGATACCGACCCGGCCGCCGACGCCGCCCGGATGCCCGACACGGATCAGACGGTCGGCATCGATCTGGGGCTCGCCCACTTCGCGGTCCTGTCCGACGGCACGAAGATCGACTCCCCCAGGTTTCTGCGCCGCGCGGAGAAGAAACTCAAGAAAGCCCAGCGGGAGCTGTCCCGCAAACAGAAGGGATCCAAGAACCGCGAGAAAGCCCGCCTCAAGGTCGCGCGCGCCCACGCACAAGTGGCAGATGCCCGCCGGGAGTTCCACCACCAGCTCTCCACCCAGCTGATCCGCGACAATCAAGCGATCGGTGTGGAGGACCTGGCGGTCAAAGGACTCGCACGCACCAGGCTGGCCAAGAGTGTCCACGACGCCGGATGGTCGGCGTTCGTGCACATGCTGGAGTACAAGGCGGTCAGGTACGGCCGGACCCTGGTGAAGATCGGCCGGTTCGAGCCGACCAGCCAGACCTGCTCGCAGTGCGGGGCCAAGGACGGGCCCAAGCCCCTGCACGTACGGACCTGGACCTGTGCCACCTGCGGTGCGGTCCATGACCGGGACCACAACGCCGCGATCAACGTGAAAACAGCCGCCGGACTGGCGGTTACAGCCTGTGGAGCGCAGGTCAGACCAGGACGCGTCCTGGCACAGCGCGACGAAACAGGAAGCCACGGATTCTCCACCGAACCCCGTGCCGCGTAGCGGCACAGGGTCGGACGAGAAGGCCAGAATCCCCGGGCTTCAGCCCGAGGAGCAAGTCAATCCAGCCCTGCCCGCCTGTGCGGTGTCTGCGGGCAGATCGTTCCCATCGTCGTCCGGGCCGACGGCTCCAGGCCGGATACCTGCGACCGGTGCTACAAGCGACACGAGAAGACCTGCGTCATCTGTGAAAGGGTTCGCCCAGGCCACCACATCAACGGTGGCCTGGTACCGTTCCACTGCGACATGTGCCGTCCTCGCGAAGAGTGCGCATGTGCCCTGTGCGGGCAGGTCGCGAAGATCAAAGTCTTCTGGCCGCGAGGGCCGGTGTGCAACTCCTGCTACAGAACAGCCCTGTCGACCCCTGCACCGTGCGCCTCGTGCAACCGACAGCGCATCCTGATCGGTCAGACGGCAGAGGGAACTCTCCTGTGCAAGGCGTGCTCGTTCCCCGACGAACCGGTCGAGCGGTGTTCGGCCTGCGATGAGCCGGCGGACCTCTACTCCGGCCGCCGTTGCCCCCGCTGCACCCTGGCCGCCCGCGTGACCGATCTGCTCTCCGCGGACGGCGCAAGCGTGGCCCAGCCACTCCAACCCCTCGCCGCGGTACTGACCGGAGCGGACAACCCCTACCACGTCCTGCAGTGGCTGCGCCGAAGCCCTGCCGCCCATCTGCTGGGCCGCTTGGCACTCGATCCCGAAGCGCTGAACCACAAATCCCTCGACACGCTGCCGCAGCGGGCTGCCACCACATACGTGCGTGGGCTACTCGTCACCGCCGGCATCCTGCCGCCACGCGATGAGAATCTCGCCCTCCTCACCAACTGGGTCGCACGGACCGTGGCCGAACTGCCAGCGCGGCACGCCAACCTCATCCGTCCGTTCGCCGAGTGGCACATCATCCGCGACGCCCGCCGACGCTCATCCCGCGGCCGTTACACCTACGCCGCACACAAGGGTGACTGCGGCAACGTCCTTGCCACCATCAACTTCCTGAACTGGCTCGGCACCCAGCACCTGAGTCTCTCCCAGCTCCAGCAGCGGCATCTGGACACCTGGGCGATCGAGCGGCCGACCCTGCGCTCCCGTTCCATCCCCTTCCTCCGCTGGAGCACTGCACGGCGCCTCTGCCCGCCCGATCTGGTCATCGAGCGCTCAGCCGCCCAACTCCCGGGCCACTTCCAGGCCGAGGAGGAGCACCGAAAAGAGCTGCTGCGCTGCTTCAACGACCCGGAGTTGCCCCTGGAGGTCCGCGTCGCGGCTGCTCTCGTCCGCCTCTACGCCCTCCCCCTGACCCGCATCGTCGAACTCACCGACGACCACATTCGCCGCGACCAGGGGCATACCTACCTGACGGTCAACCAACACCCCTTCGTGCTCCCGCCGAAGCTCGCCCGCCTCATCGACGATCAGCTGCAGTACAGCCCCCGGCACAGCAACGCGGCCGGATGCAGATACCTCTTGCCCGGTCACAGCCCTGGACGCCCGCGCAACCCCCTCGGTCTCGCCGACACCTTGAGACACCACGGTCTGCCCGCCCGCGCTGCACGGAACACCGCCATGATGGACGCCCTGGTAGATCTGCCGCCCATGGTCATGGCTGACCTGCTCGGCATTCACCCCAAGACAGCTGAACGCTGGGCCACCCTCGCCGGCGGGAACTGGTCCGAATACTTGGCAGCGCGAAGGGCCGCCCCGCAGCGCTAGGTGCGGGCCGCCACTCTGCGTCAGGCGCTTCTGCGATCGGCTGGCAGCAGCCGTCGCGTCCGGGGTTCAGGATCGGGTGCGATAGCGGGTGAGCATGAGGGCGACGGCTTCGTCCACGATCGTGGTGTCGGTGGGGTCGGGCGGGACGAAGTCGGTGCGTACGAGTTGGGGCCACAGGAGCTGGCCGCAGATCATGCCGAGGAACTGTTCGGCCACTGTGGAGGTCTGCTGTGGCTGTCCGTCGGCCGAACGGAAGTCGAGTGTGCCGGCCAGTACTTCGGCGTCCAGGTAGTCGCGGAGCCGGTCGAAGAAGGGTCCGCGGTCGATGGCGAAGCCGGTGCCGACGATGTCGGCGAGCTCCGGCATCTGGGGAAGTTCGGTGATGATGAGGCGGCACAGCGCCGCCGTTCCGGGCCGCGAGACCAGGCAGGCGTAGTCGCGGCCGATGTGGTCCAGACCGTACCGGGGATCACCGGGCGGCGGCGGCGCAGCATACTGCACGTCCAGCTGCCACTGCTCGGAGGTAACGGCCGCGAACAGCTCAGCCTTG
Source organism: Streptomyces sp. R35 (assembly GCF_041053035.1). Taxonomy (NCBI): domain Bacteria; kingdom Bacillati; phylum Actinomycetota; class Actinomycetes; order Kitasatosporales; family Streptomycetaceae; genus Streptomyces; species Streptomyces sp. R35. Next base: position 10,981,039 of record NZ_CP163440.1, on the reverse strand, counting down.
GAGGGGTACCGCTTGAAGAGGGTGCCAGTAGAGACGCGGGCCTCCCGGGCGATCTGGGCCAGGGAGGTCTTGTCGTATCCCCGGGCGAGGAAGAGGTCGCGGGCCGCGCGGATGATGCGCGCGCGGTTCTCCGCTTTGATCTGCGCGTGATACCCGGCCTGGCACGTATCGCCACCGGATTCCGTTCGGTCACGGTCCGCCACCGACATACCCACGCCCCTTGCCCGTCTCCCAGCCGCACCTCGCTGTCAGAGAACGGTCTGGCCACCGTCCAGGATAAGGTCCTGGCCCACGGTGAAGGCGGAGACATCTGAGGCCAGGTACACGACGGCTTCCGCGACCTCCCCGGGCATACCCATGCGTTCCAGAGGGATGCCGGAGCTGATCGCCTCCAGAACCGCCGCCTGCTGTGCGGGATCCTCGATCCCGAGCTTCGAGTACAGCGGGGTGTTCACCGGGCCGGGGCTTACCGCGTTGAACCGGATGCCGTGCGACCTGAGCAGGTCCGCGTTCCACGACCGCATCAGGGAACCGACGGCCGCCTTCGTCGCGGCGTAGGCATTCGATTGCCCGTAACCGCCGTGCGCACTGTTGGACGCGTTGAGGATGACCGAGGACGAGTCGGCCAGCACGGGCACGAGGGCCTGCATGAGGAAGAAGACACTCTTGACGTTGATGTCGAAGAGCCGGTCGAAGCTGTCCTCCGTGTGGTCCTCGAACGGCCGCCAGTCCGAGACACCGGCGTTCAGGAACGCCACGTCCAGCTTCCCGAAGTGCTCACGCACCCGCTCCGCCAAGCCGCGCTGCGCATCAAGATCGCGCGCATCGGCCTGCACCACCGGCACCTTGTCCCCAAGGATCTGCCGCGCCTTCTCGATGCTGGCCGGGGTGACCCCCGTGACCAGCACGTCGGCCCCCTCCGCGATAAAACGCTGCGCGGTCTCCAGACCGATCCCACTCGTGCCGCCGGTGATGAGGGCGCGCTTGCCCGCAAGACGATTCATGTTCATTGTTCCTTGCCGAGTCGTAAGGTAAGTCGATGGACTCACCACCTGAAGGTAGCCCCCGCACCATCCACAAGGCAAGTCGATCAACTTACCATCGGCGGTCTGGAGCGGTTCGGCCGCGCCGGAGCAGGCGGCTGGCACCGGCTCGAAGGCCACGTCGCTGCCGTCCGCGAGGAGCCGGGCGATGTTGGTCGTCCCGACGCCGGCCGGCCCCGCAGGATGGTGGAGCTGAGGCGCTGCGGGCGACCATGCGGGCCGAGCATCAGCGTCCGCGGCCAGGAGGGGGTTCTCCTGGCGACCTCTTCCAGCTTTGGGAGGCGTAGGCGGGCGGGCGCGAACGGGACGAGCCGTTGCACAGGCCGCTGACGAGCGAGAGTTCAGCTGTTCGCGAGGAAGCTCGCGGTGCTCATCGGGCACCGGGGCGGTCGTGTCGCGGCAGCCGCTCGGCGACCAGGTCGTAGGAATCCTCGACCGCGTCGGTGACCAGTCGCTCGGTGATGCCGGGTCCAGGACCGAGGGAGATCCAGTGGCGTTTGTCGAGGTAGCGGCCCGGTGTGATCGAGGCGTAGCCGAGTACTTGGGCGCGGGCGTGTTCGGGTTCGCACTTGATCGTGATGATCTGCTCGTTCGGGTCGTCGGTGACGATCAGGAACACCTTGTCCGCGACCTTGTACACGTCGAGCCTGGGGGTGAAGGGGTAGCCGTGGCTGACGTCGGGGAGGGCCATGGCCGCCTGGCGGGCGGTGTCCTGGAGGCGGTCACCGGCCGCGCTCACCGGGCCGCCCGCGTGCCGGTGCCGTAGGTGTGCGGGTCGACGGGCCGCTCGGCCCTGGGCAGATGGGAGACGACGAGCCGGTAGGAGTCGGTGACGAGCTCCTCGATCAGCTTCTTGTCGACGCCTTCTCCGCTCTCCAGGGTGATCCAGTGCTTCTTGTTCATGTGGTAGCCGGGGGTGATGTGGCTGTACTGCTCCCGCAGGGCGTGGGCCTCGCCGGGGTCCGCCTTGAGGATCACGACGGGACGCCCCGGGACTTCGGTCATCAGCATGAACACCTTGCCGCGTACCTTGTAGACCTCCCAGTCGGGGCCGAAGGGGTGCTCCAGCTGGGCTCCGGGGAGTTCCTCCGCGCAGTCGGCGGCGGTCTTGTGCAGGGCCGATCCGTTCATGGGTGGTGAGCCTTCCCAGGTGGTGACGGACTTGTGGCGTCGAAGGAGGCGGAGGGCAGGCCGCGCGGGCGCGCGGGCACGTCCCATCCTTGCGTCGAAGTCGACGGGAAGGACGGTAGGCTGCGGACACGTGATGGTCGACAAGCGACACTCCGGACCGAGCGGGCCGAGCGGGCAGGCCGGACCGGCCGCGGTTCCGCTGTACGGTTTCCAGCCCCCGGTCGGGACTCCCTACGGCCTTGAAGTGAGTACCGTCGAGGACTTCTTCGCCCAGCACGACGACTGGCCGTGGAACCCGCCCCGTCCGGGCCGCGCCACCTTCCACTACCTCATCGCCGTCACCGAGGGCGAGCTGCTGCACGACGTCGACCACGTCACGCGGACCGTGGCCGCCAGCCAGTGGCTGTGGGTGCGTCCCGGGCATGCGCAGTGCTGGCATCCGCCCGGCGCGGCCCGCGGCACCTTCATCCTGTTCGAGCCGGACGTGCTGCGGCCCGACATCGCCCGCCTGCTGGCCCCGCTGACCGCGCACGAGGCTCCTGCCGTGCTGAGCCCGGACCACGACGACGCCGCCTGGCTCCAGCAGACGGCACTCCAGCTTCTGGACGAACACCGCGCACTCGGGCGCCGACCCCTCGACGTCCACCACGCCCTGCGGCGCAGCCTGCTCGAATCGCTGCTGCTACGTCTCGCCAACGCCCCCGGGATCGCCACCGCCGACACGAGTGCCGGCAGAAGCCGTGGTGACACATACGAACGGTTCGCGGACGCCCTGGAACTGCACTTCCGCGAACTGCACCGGGCCGCGGACTACGCGGAGTTGCTTGGCTGCTCGGTCCGTACTCTCAGCCGCGCCGCCCGGGACGCCACCGGCAAGGGGGTACGTGAGCTCATCGACGAGCGACGCCTCCTGGAAGCACGGCGCCTGCTGGGAAACGCCCGGTGGGATGCCCGGACCGTGGCCGTCCACCTCGGCTTCACCGACCCCGCGAACTTCGGCCGCTTCTTCCGCGACCGCACCGGCCTCACCCCGGCCGCCTTCGCGGCCCGGGATGCAACACGCGGGTAGCTGTGCCGTGTCAGCGCGTGATCTGACGGAAGGGCGTGTAGGTGGTGGTGATGGAGTAGGTGTCGCGGAACTTCTCGCTGAGCTCGCCCAGGATGACGAGTTCGATCATCTCGGTGGAGGCGGCGAAGTCGGCCTGGCCCTCGGCGGTCAGCGCCATGTGCTTCCAGACGGCTTCCTCGTTCTCGTAGAGCTCGCGCTGGAAGTAGCTGCCGTCACTGCCCCGGGAGATCTCGTAGGCCAGGATGTACGGCTCCTGCTCCTGGGTTACCGGCAGGACCTTGTCCAGATAGGCCTGGTACTGCTCCTCCATTCCGGACTTGACGCGGTAGTGGAACAGGTTTTCGATCTGGTTGCTCATGGTTTCTCCAGAGAGGAATTGGGCGTGTGTTCGGCGGAAAAGCAGGGCGGTTCGGACCTCAGCCGGTGGTGAAGGCGTCGAGCAGAGCGGCCGGGTAGCGGCTTGCTCGCTGAACCCTTGGGGAGGATCTCCTTGATGCGCTCCAGGTCGCTGACGGTCAGACCCAGTTGGGGGCATGCTCTTCGGCGTAGCGGGCGCCGAATCCGCCGTTCGGGAGGATCTCGCGGATCGCGGCGAGATCGGCCTCGGTGAGGGCGACGTCGGCGGCGCGGGCATTCTCTTCCATGCGGGCGGCGCTGCGGGTGCCCGGGATCGGGACGATCTGGTCGCCCTGGGCGAGCAGCCAGGCCAGGGCGAGCTGGGAGACGGTGATGCCCTTGGCGGAGGCCAGCTTGCCGAGCCGGTCAACGGCGTCCACGTTCTTCTCGAAGTTGCCGGGCTGCCAGCGCGGATCGGAGTTGCGCATGTCGGTGGCGTCGTACTGTCCCGCGGGCTTCGCGGTACCGGTGATGAAGCCGCGGCCGAGGGGCGAATAGGGAACAAAGCCGATGCCGAGCTCCTGGAGCAGCGGGAAGAGCTGCTCGACCTCGCGCTCGAAGAGCGAGTACTCGGTCTGCAGGACCGAGACCGGCTGGACGGCGTGTGCCTTGCGGATGGTCTCCGGGCCCGCCTCGCTCAGGCCGAAGTACTTCACCTTGCCCGCGTCGATCAGCTCGCTGACGGTGCCCGCGACCTCCTCGATCGGCACGTCCGGGTCGACCCGGTGCTGATAGAAGACGTCGATCTGGTCGACGCCCAGGTAGCGCAGGCTGTTGTCGGCGACCTTGCGGATGTTGTCGGGGCGGCTGTTGAGGCCGCCGAATCCCTGGGACAGGTCGGACAGGTCGAAACCGAACTTGGTGGCCAGGACCACCTCGTCGCGGAAGTCCTTGACCGCCTTGCCGACCAGGATCTCGTTGGAGCCGGTGCCGAAGCCGTAGAGCTCGGCGGTGTCGAAGAAGGTGACGCCCAGGTCGTGGGCGCGGCGGATGGCGGCGATACCCGCCTCCTCGTCGCCGGGGCCGTAGGCCATGGTCAGGCCCATCGAGCCGTAGCCGATCGCCGAGGCGGTCAGGCCCTGGGTGCCGAGTGTCCTGTGATGCATGCGAATCTCCTGACATAAAACCAAACAGTTCGGTTTGAAGCCTACGCGGAGCATTCTCCAGCGTCAAACCGAACGGTTTGGTCGGATGGTTCGCAAGCATGAGCTCCTCAACCCGCGCAGACTCGATCCGTGACCGCATCGTGAGTGCCGCCAAGCCCGAATTCGCCCTGCGCGGGATCGCCGGTGCGTGGGACCGGATCGCCATGGCTGCTGATCGTCGAAGAAGCATAGAAAAGCCGGGGACGGCACGCTGCCGCTTATCGTCTTCCCGGGAGTAGCTGCCTGCGCCGCACTCACCCTCGGTGATGGCGCCTGGCTCGCGGGTCTGCTGTAGCAGTGCGGAAGCGCGATGCAGATTTTTCGGAGTTCGGCGGTCTGAGGCTCAGCGTGGGCGGGGGAACAGGCGCTCGACGGCGGCGACCAGGGCCGCGCGGCGTGCGCCGACGGAGGTGTCCGCGGCCAGCTTGGCCGCGGCGGCGCCGATCTCCGGCTGACCTGCCCAGGTGGTGGCGATCTGGTTGATCAGGGCGAGCACATCGACCGGATCCCAGGCGGGATCGATCAGGCCGGCGCGCTGCGCGTCGCGGAGCTGTTCGACCTTGCCAGTGATGGTGGTCAGCATGGCGTCGACCGTGTCGCTGTCGGCTTCGCCGTCGGCGAGTTCGAGGCGGCCCCAGGTGATGAGCCGATAGTGGTCCGGGTGGGCCGTGAAGTGGTCGAAGAGGATGCCGGCATAGCCGGGCAGGTCCGCCGGGTCCATGCGGGTGGCCTCGATGAGCGCGGCCGTCTCGTGCCCGGCGATGTGGTGGTAGAGGGCCTCTTTGCTGCTGAAGTAGGCGTAGACCCGTTCCTTGCTGGTCCGCGCCTGCTTGGCGAGGCGGTCCACTCGGGCGCCGGCGATGCCGTAGCGGGCAAACTCATCCTTCGCTGCGGCGAGGATCCGCTGCCGGGTGTCGGCGGTCGAGGAGTTCGAGGTCTTACGGGAGACGGCGGAGCGAGGCATAGGGACACGATAGACGACCAAACCGTTCGGTTTGCCAGCCCTGCAATCAGATCTTCCCTCCGGGGGGCGGGCGATCTGGAAACGCGGAACGGCCACGAACCCGGTGCGGGATGGTCGGTGCTTCTTCAGTCGTCGAGGAGCACCACGTGCTTGCCGGGCGTCGTACCGGACTCGACGTCAGCCTGGGCGTCACGTACCTGCTCAAGACCGCGGTAGGTCTTGGCGACCGGGGTCTTGAGCCGGCCGTCGGCGATCGCCTGGAGCTGTTGCTGGAACACCTGGGGCGGCAGGTCGGCGGCTCGCCCGCGTAGCTGGTCAGCTTCACCCCGCTGGGGATCATGAACGGGGTGAAGTCGGGAATGGACCAGCCGCCGGCCAGAGCGCCGGTGAAGCAGACGGTGCCGTGCACCCGTACGCATCCGAAGGTGTCCGGCAGGGCGGTGCAGCCCACCAGTTCCAGCGCCGCGTCGACACCCTGCGGTACCAGGTCGCGGACCTTGTCGGCGATCCGCCCGTCGTCCACGACCGGGTGGTCGACGCCCATCGCCCGCAGCTCGTCGCCGCGGTCGGAGTTGCGGGTGGTGGAGATGACGGTGGCGCCGATCTCCTTGGCTATCGTCGCCGCGCTCAGCCCGACCGTGGAGGTGCCGCCGCGGATCAGCAGCGTCTGCGCGGCCTTGAGGTCCAGGCCGTGGGTCCGGGATCCGTAGGCGGTCTGGAACATCTCCGGCAGTGCGCCGACAACGTCCCACGGCAGGTCCGTCTCGAACGGGATGACCTGCCCGGCGGGGACGGTCACGTACTGGGCGTAGGCGCCGTCGTAGGAGCGGCCCATGTTGCCCATCATGGTCGCGACCTGCTGGCCCGGCCGCAGCCCGCTGGGCTCGTCTGCCTCGTCGACCACGCCGACGCCCTCGATGCCGGGGATACGCGGGTAGGTGACCTCCGCGTCCGACTCGCCCTTGCGGGTGGTGACCTCGGACTCGTTGACGCCGAACGCCTTGACCTTGATCCGTACCCAGCCGGGCTTACGGGCGGGCACCGGCACGTCCTTGATCTCCAGTGCGTCGAGGCCGCCGGGGTGGGTGACGACGACGGCCCGCATGGTTGCTGGTGCGGAGTCGCCGGCTGCTGTTGGTTGGCTCATGCCGACTTCCTTACTCTGTCTGTGCCCTGCGTTGTTCCGGATCGCCCGCCGTCTGTCAGGGGCGGTCGATGCCCTCCCACAGGTCGAGGGCCGCCTCGTAGTGGGCAGTGGCCTCGAAGGGAGGGTTGCCGACGCTTTCCGAGGTGGGCCGGTCCGTGACGGCGGGCCACAGACGGGACTGCTCGCCGGTGGCGAAGTCGAGCACGATGTCGCGGATACGCGTGTCACGCTCGGCCTGCTCCGCGCTGCGACCCTGTTGTTCCTGGCCGACCAGGCCGTACATCTCAGTGCCGTGGTACGCGGGCGCACCCTCGGCGGGCCCGATCATCAGGAGATGGGCATTGCCGCCCGCGGCGGCGTGCGCCAGGGCACCGCGGGCCGCGGGCAGCGCGAAGAGGTAGTCCGCCATGAGGGCGGCGCGGACCTCGACCGGCTTACGGCCACCCTGGTCGTAGGCATCGACGAGCTTCTTGGCGCGCGAGCGGGAAATGCGCCACGTCGCGACCTCGTCGGTGACGGCGTCGAGAGTGTGCGGGTCGAACCGGTCGAGGTCGTTCGCCACCCACCAGCCCATGTCGTCGCTGGCCATGCTCAGCAGCACGTCGACATCGCGGTGTGCGCCCGAGGCCAGGACATCCATGGGGTGGGCGTGCACCATTGCGCCGGGCTGCCCGATGTCCAGGACGACGCCGGTGGCCTTGTTGTCCACCCCGCCGCGGACGCCGAGATCCGTCGGGGCGACCTTGCGCAGGGCGTCCCCAAGGGAGGTCGCGTCGAGGTCGAGCAGCTTCTCCGGGTTGTCCGCGACGCCGAGTTCGGTGGCGAACCGGTGCGCGAGTTCCTCTGCCCACCAGGCCGGGATGCTACGAGCGGGCCCGCCGGAGAAACCGGCCAGACGCCGGTACAGGCCGTCGGCGGAGGAGGCACCCAGCAGCCCGAAGGTGGAGTAGGCGCCACCGCTGTGGCCGTAGACGGTGACATTGTCGGGGTCGCCGCCGAAGTGGGCGATATTCCGCTTGATCCAGGTGAGCGCGGCGATGACGTCCTGCAGGAAGAGGTTGCTGGCCTCCGCCAGCCGCCCGCCGTACTGCGACAGCGAGAGCGCACCCAGCGCGCCGAGCCGGTAGTTGATCGACACGCCCACCACACGCCCTGTCGCCGCGAGACCGGAGGCGTTGGAGGTGATCTGGGTGTTCGCGCCGTACTCGAATCCGCCGCCGTGGATGTACACGGCCACCGGCAGCGCCTTGTCGGCCGGCTGCTCGGGAGCCCACACGTTCAGGTTCAGGCAGTCCTCGCCCATCCCGCTGTCCGCTTCGAGCCAGTCGCCGCTGTCGGGCTGGATGGAGACGACGCCCTTGCGGTCATAGGGGAGGTCCGGATCGAACTCCGCGACCACGGGTCGGCGATACCGCTCGGCAGTGGCGTACGGGATTCCCCACCAGGACCGCACCCCTGGTGCAGTCGGAGCCTTGGGAGCGGTCGCGGTCATGACGTGTCCTTCCAGCGCGGTTCGGGTGTTCGCGCGGTGCTTCGGCTGCTGGTTGCTCGCGGTGACGTCTCCCATCGTTTCCCGGGATCCGACAGAGCGCCCGGCAGGTGGCGGTCAGCCGGTGGTCATCAGGTGACACTTCGGCAACAAGACTCGGTGCAGGCCATGAGCGTCTACTACATGGCCGACGGCCGGATCGTCGGCGAACGGGGCCAGCCCGGCCTCCGCGGGGTTATGCAGCACATCGGTGCTGTACCGGCGTGGTGAACCTCGTAGCGCCGGGTGAGCCTTCTGTCGTGCGGGATTGCCGCTGCTGAGAGGGGTCCGTACGACGCGGTAGCAGAGGACGAAGGCCCCCACCGGAGCGCGGGCGCCCAAGCGGGTTCACCGCAAGAGGTCCGTCTCTCCTTCCTGATCCGGCGTCTTCGCGCAAACAGCGCCCGCTGCGGTGAGAGCTGTACGCCTTGTCACCGCGACCGGGCCGGGTGTGGGAGTGGTCGCCGTGTGGGCGAATACTGCAACCCTCGAATACCGACACTCCACCAGTGAAGCCGCGTTCCTCCGGCTCACCTCGGCCCCGGACACCGGTACCGCCGCGGCGTCGGCCCGCAGCTGAGCACAAGGAGCAAGCGACATGTACATCCTGATCCGTACCGAGGCACTGAAACTGCGCACGGTCCGCAGCCCCTGGCTGCTCCTCGCCGCCTCGCCCCTGCTGGTCGCCGCGGGCACCAGCGGCCTGGTCGTCTCCGGCGACAAGCCGCTCGACGCGGTCGCGCAGAGCCAGGCTCTCGCCCACGTCGGCCTGGCCTCGCTGTTCACCCTCGTATTCGGGATTCTCGCGGTGGCCGGGGAGTACCGGCATCGGACGATCACCGACACCTACCTCACCACTCCTGCGCGCGGCCCCGCCATCGGGGCGAAGCTCGTGGTGTACGCGGTCCTCGGCGCCGTCGCCGGAGTGGTCGCGGCGCTGGTGGGCATCGTGGTCGCGGCCGCGTGGTGGGCGGGCAAGGACGCCTCCTTCGACTGGGCGGACACCCAGATGTGGACGACGATCGGCGGCGGCATCGTCTGGAGCGCGGCGTTCGCCGCCATCGGCGTCGGCGTCGGAGCGCTGGCACGCAACCTCATCGGCGCGATCGCCGCCGCCCTGGCCTGGGTCGCCCTGGTCGAGGGCATCGTCGGCCAGCTGCTGGGCGACCTCGCACGGTGGCTGCCCTTCAACGCGGGCCAGGCCCTCGGCGCCGCCGCCGAACCCATGATGAACAACGACCTGCTGCCCCGCTGGGGCGGCGCCGGAGTCCTGGCGCTCTACACGCTCGTGTTCGCGGTCCTCGCCGTCACCACGAGCATGCGCCGCGACCTGTCCTGATCAGCGCGACAGCCGGACGGCGGCACCGCCCGTTGGTTGGCCGATTCCCGGGGGAGGCTCGGCCAACCACGCGCAGAGACAGCCGTTCCGGGTCTCGACCGTCCCGGAACACCGCCGTGCTTACGCCCGCCGGAACACGAGCAGTTCGGTCCGCCCGCCGCTGAGCGGCACGAAATGGCTGCCCACCAGGGACAGGCCATGCTGAGCCAGGCGCTCGAGAAGCCACGAGCGCGAGATCATGCCGTAGAGGGTCGCCCTGCTGGAGACCCAGTTCTTCGTCATCTGGTCATCGAGGCAATCCTCGTTCACCACGTCGAACGCGACGATCCCGCCCGGTCGCACGACCCGGGCCATTTCGTCGAGATAGCCGATGGTCACGACCAGCGGGAGGTAGACGAAGACCTTGTGGGCGTGCACGAGATCCACCGACCCGGAGGGGGTGGCGCTCAGAGTATGCCCATCGGCGGGCTGCAGGACCACGTTCGGCAGCGACCTCAGACGGGGCAGCCAGTCCCCCGCGGTCTCGTAGATCTCGTAGGTGTCCGGGTACTCGGAGATGATCACCCGGGCCGCGTACCGGCCCGACCCCGCACCGATCTCGCATACGCGCTCCACCTTCTCGCGGAAATCCGCCAGCCTCAGTAAGGCGTCCACGGTCTCGACGGTCGCGCCGGGAGCTGCGCTGTAGCGGTCGATGTAGTCCTCGACGGACATTCCCGCCCGACGGGCCGCAGCCAATGTCTTGCGAGCGGATAGGAACGGCTGGATCGCCGGGTCATCGCTGTGCCCACGGACTATCTGCACCCCAAAGGGGCGCAACACTCGATTCACTCCGCCGCGAGCTGTGGCTAGTGCGGACATTTGTACCTCCATTGCAAAGTTCGTCGATTTCTGCGGGCCATCCCGCTGAGCCGGGAAATTCACGTCACCCCACGCCTGGAAGCCCCTCGCAACGCACTGGCAAACGCCCCATGCCCGACTCCTCCATGACGTCGCAAGCCAACTGCGCGCGATTCGAGAGGCGTTGGTCGAGGATGTGCTGTGAGACATTGGCGCGTGGCGTGTCAGCGGCGCTGACGGGGGCCGACGGGGACATGTACGCCGAGCCGCAGAGGCTCCGCGTGACAAGTCCCCCGCCGGTTGGCAAGCAGCGGTTTGCTGAGGGTCAGGCCGTCTTTCTGAAGACGAGCACTTCCGTGGAGGCGACCCCTAGGGGTGCCAGGAAGCTGCCTTCCAGGTCGCAGCCGAGGTCCGCGAAGAGGTCCACGCAGGTCCGGCGAGGCAGGGCGGCAGGGAAGGAGTCGTGCCCCGCGCCGCCCTGCCTCGCCCAGGCGCGCATCGCGGCCGGGTCCAGGCAGCCCTCCGTCATAACGTCGAAGACGATCCGGCCGCCGGGGCGCGTGACGCGTGCCATCTCGAAGAAATAGCGGCAAGTGCCGAGGAAGGTCAGGGTGTTGAAGACCTTGTGGGCCTGGACGAGATCGACACTGTCGTCAGCTGTCGCGTCCAGGCTGAATCCCGTCACCGGTTGGGCGACCACGCCGAAGGTGTCCACCAGGTAGTTCGCCCAGGGCGCCGCCGTCTCGTAGATCTCGTAGCGGCTCGGTGAGCACTCCTTCAGCGTCTTCTCCAGGTACCGCCCGGAGCCGGGGCCGATCTCCAGGACCGTGTCCGGGGCGGCGGCGAAGACGCCGAGTGCGCGGAGTTCGTCGATGGTGGACCGGGTGGCGCCGGGAGTGCCGTTCATGGCCTCGTCGATGTAGTCACCGACCGGCAGACCGGCTGCCCGCGCGGCCCGCATCGTCGCCTCGAACGGGATGAAGTCGTCCACCCCGCCCTGAGGGGTGGTGCTGCGCACGATGTCGAATCCGGCACGTCCCAGGAGCCGCTTGACCCCGGACTTCACCGCCGACCTTGCCCTTGCTGCGGCCTTCATCGGCCCTGCCCTTCCCTGGCCGCCAGGACGTGCCCGGTGCACAGCGTGTACGTACGGCCCCCCTTCAGGTGCGCGGCAGTGGACAGACCGTACGGGCCCGCCCCGATCACCGCGACGGGCGCGAGCGCGCGCGTCGCACGAGACATGCGAGTCACAAGACTTCCCCCCTGACGCGGACTCGCGCGGAGCCCGCGTACCGGAAATGGCGAACAGAACCGTCCTCGACAGGGACGGGTGAACACATCGGAAGCCGTACGGGTACCGCCGTGACAGGTCAGGCGGCGGCGTACGGCAGGGGAAGACGCGGCGGGCCGCGGCGCACTACCGCGCCGGCCAACAGAACCGAAGCCGGGGGAGCCCGCGTCGGCCCGGAGCTCACGCGCCAGGCAGCGCCGAACTCTGTTACCTCATACGGGGTACAGCCAGGAGCCAGGAGCCGGCGCAGCAGCGCGCGCAACGCGCACCACTCCTCCTCGGCTGCGTACAGCACGCGGCGCCAACTGTTGTCGAGCCCCTGGAGCAGGACCGCGCACAGCAGGGCCAGCACGGTGTGGCCGGCCACCACGGGCCACCCGGCAAGAACAGCAGACGGCAGCAGTGCATGTGCGCGGAACGTGACAGAGCTGTCGGCAAGGACGAACCAGTACCCGATGGCGGCCTGACAGCCGAACGCCAACACCACTTGCATACGCAGCGACTTGTCGCCCCCGGCACCGGGCAGCGCTACGGCGAACAGGAAACACGCCGCCAGCACCTTGACGAGCCGGGACGGGCTCGATTCGAAGGCCAGATCATGAACAATCACCGTGACGACGGTACCCAGCACGGAAAACAACCCCGCGCGGACAGCGGCCATCACCGCCACAGGCGGCACGTGGCCACGGCGGCGCACACGGAAAGCGCGCGATGTTCCCCCCATCACCCACCCATAATGGGGCCTACGGCGCGGCATGTCACCATTTCGTACTGTCAGCCTGAGCCGCCCACGCGTTCAACGGCATCTCCACGACACCTAACCGCTGGAACCGTCCTGGGAGTTCAACCTGGTCAGCCCTACGGCCGCCATCGCGGCAGGCAAATCAAGGCGGTCGGCGCGTACCGCCAGAAGACGAAGAATCGGCCGACCGTTCCGCCCGCGTGGACCACCAACTGTGCTCAGCGCCATAACCTCCCAACGCCTTGCCATAGTCGCATGGGCAGCAGCTCGCCTGACCAGCGAAACAGAAGACCTGACGCCCCATCAGAACGAGCGTCAAATGAGCGTCAAGATACCACACGCAACGCCCACACCGCACATATTGCGCACGACTAAAACCGCAGGTCAGGCGCCCTTCGCGACCGGTTCAAGCACCGCAACGCACTCCACATGATGCGTCATCGGAAAAGGATCGAACATCACGGCGTTCCACTCCCCTCAACTCACTCCAGGCGCCTCCAGTCGCTGTCTGCCGGCGTCCGATTCTCATCGCACCGCCTCATACCTCAGCCGTTGTCAGAGGCATGGGAAAAGATCAACCCACCAGACAACGCCTCACGACGACAGGGGGCGCCTTGGACGAAGATGTCATTCTGTGGCGCGGGGCCGGTTTCGGGCCAGGCGGTCGAGCGAGGCGACAGCCATCAGCCACTCTATGAACAAGCAGCGACTTTATGCCTGCGAGGTCCGAGGTCGCAGGCACGTTGAACGCCACCAACGGGAACTCGTCACTGAAGCCCTCGCCGCCCAGCCCGAACGGCGACAATCGCTCATGCACAGCCTGCGCGCTCGGTCCGAGCGGTCCGGCGGGCACCGGAAGGACTCGGATCGTGCAGTTGCCGGAGGCTTCCACGCGTTCCACCGCCCAGTGCCGGCCCTCGGCATCCGTGGTGAATCGGACGACGTCGCCTTCGGCCACCCCCTCCTGGAGCAGCGGGACGTTCTGCACCTGCGCGGCGTCCTCGCTGAGCAAGGCGGCCCAAGTCCCTCGGTGTCCTGAGGAAGCCAGCCTTCAGCGTCCGTGCTGGTGGAGGTGATCTACTCGGCGGCCAGTCGGCGCTGTTCGGCGTCCCAGTCCGCGAACTCCCGCAGCGGCCGGGGGCCTCCGCCCATGAGGACGGTCCGGTACCAAGGCCTTGCGCCCAGCAACTGGAGACTGGTGCCGCTCCCATCGCTGTACGGGGTCCCGAAGATCTTCTTGATCTCCTCGTGCCAGTGCTTGTTGGTGTCGAGGTACCGTGTGATCCACTCGCACTCCCCGGCGGGTTTGTCCAGCGGGTGGCGCAGGACCTCCGGCTGGTACGCCTCCGGGAAGCGGGCCACGATCTCGCCGTAGTCGACCAGGTCGGCATCCGCTGCGGGCCCTGCGGCCTGCGGTGGCGCGAGACCAGCCGCTTGATGTTGCGGGCGGTGCGGGCGGAGTCGGCGGACCAGTCGAGATCACCGCCGCCGTCGTACAGGCCGTCCAGCAGTTCCTGCGCGTACGGGGTTGTTCCTCCAGCAGCGCGTTGGCGGCCGCGACGTCCAGGCAGGGCAGCTCCGCGACGCCGGAGTCGATCCCCCAGGGCAGTAAGTCGGGGACCGGCTGGACCACTGGTGCGGCCCGTTGAACACGAAGAACGTTCCCGGGTGCCACCGCTTCCACGTGTCGCGCGGCACGTCGTTGATGGCCTCTCCGTTGACGATGGTCTGCGCGACGTCCTTGAACGTGCAAGCAGGTCAACCGCCATTGGCAGCGCCCCCAGTGGCTGAGACCGGCCGGAGGCCGCCAGTTCAGGGTTTCCAGGTGTGCAGGATCACGGCGATTCTGGCGGCTGTGCAGCGGGGGGTGTTCAGTTCGTGGGCGAGCGCGGTGAGCTGTTCGCGGGTGGGGCTGACGGGGATGTTGCTGGCTTCGAGGTACATGACGGCGACAGCGCATGCGACGGTCAAGTTGGAGCGCTCCAGCCAGCGGCAGCGGCCCAGGGTGTGCACGAGGGCGGCGGCCCGCGCGTAGGGGCCGTCGTAGACGGGATGGTCGAGGAGTTCGCCGCGATGGCGGGCGACGGCGGCGACGGGCACACCGTAGTCGTCGACGCCCGGGTCGCGTTGCCCTGCCCGCTCGGCGGCTTCCAGGATCCAGGACTCGTCGATGTGCAGGATCACGCGGCAGTACCCGGCTGCTGGATGTAGGGCTGGTCGAGCTGCTGCTCCAGGTCGTCGAGGAAGGTGCCGTGCTCGTCGATCAGGCGTTGCGCGGCCGCCATGCCGGCGGCCCGGACGCCAGTGGTGTCCTCGATGATGAGGCGTTCGACGTACCGGTTGAAGTCCAGGCGCCGGGCGGCCGCAGCCGCTTTGCCTGCTTCGAGTACCTCCGGCTCCAGCCGGACCTGTGTCTGCTTCTTCGGAGAGGCCATAGCCTCTACGGTAGCAGGGTGGTAGCAGATTGGTTGAGTATCCAGCCGTCACTGGAGCGGGAGTCTGATCAGGGGGCGATCAGCCGAGGCCGAGGCGGCTGAGTGCGGTGGTCCAGTCGGTGACGATCGCCTGCTGGGCGGCGGCGAGGGTGACCTGGCCCTTGCAGACCACGGTGTGCAGCTTCGCCTCCACCGGGTCCTTCTTGTTGTTGCCCCCGAAACCCTTCCGGGGGCCCGGGCCAGCGAACTCCACCCACGGGTTGCGGTAGTCGTTGGGGTCACCACCAAGCTGCAGGCTGATCAGGTGACACCCGGGGTCGTCGATGAGTACCTGTTCCTGGCCGAGCGCAACAACCGCAACGGCGACCGCCCCTACCCGCCGACGACAGCCCGCCCGCGGCTGACGGACTTCGCCGCCGCCATCGACCTGCGCGACGACCAGGACCACCTGATCAAGATCTCCAAGACCCACACCTTCCGGCACACCAAGGCCACCAGCCTGCTCAACGCCGGCGTACCGCTGCACGTTGCCATGCGCTACATGGGCCACAAGACCCGGCGATGTTCCTGCACGACGCCCGCACTCTGTCCGCCACCGCCGAGCAGGAATTCCTGCCCTACAAGAAGATCACCGCCGACGGCCGGGCCTGCGAACGTGACCCCCGGGAGATATTCGAAGCCCTTGCCCTGGACCAGCGCACCGACCGGATCCTGCCCAACGGCTACTGCACCCTGCCGCCCCGACAAGCCTGCGACAAGGGCAACGCCTGCCTGTCCTGCACCAAGTTCGTCACCGACGCCACCTTCGCCGACGTACTCAAACAGCAGCGCGACGAGACCACGAACCTGATCGACTGCCGGCAGCGTGCCCACGCGCAGCGGTTCGGTGAGCCCATGACCGACGACAACATCTGGCTCAGCGGCCGAACCGAGGAAGTCGCCGCCCGCACCGGCGTCCTGCTCGCCATCGAACGGATCCGCCGCTCCGACGGCACCACCGTGCCGGTCCGCGGCGCCGGCGCTCCGCAGCGACGCCTCTCGCCCGACACCACCCAAAACACCGCGGAGGGCACATGAACCGAAGCGTCGAAGCCCTGACGACTGCCGCCCGCCGACGCCGAGAACGCGCAAAGAAAGCCGTCGAGAAGGCGCTGAAGGAAGCCCGCAAGACACGAAACCCCGTAAGCGTGACCTCGATTGCCAGGGCAGCTGACGTGTCCACCGACTTCATCTACCGGCGCCCTGTCCTGCGCCCGCAGGTCGAAGCCCTCCGCAGGGCACGACGCGATGCCGCCCCCGACGACGCCGGCCACCAACCCGACACCGAGGCAGCCGCCAGCATCCTGGTCCGCCGCCTCACTCAGCAACTCTCCACCGAGCGCCGCAAACACCGCGAAGACGTCGCCCAGTTGCAAGCCGCCCTCGCCGCGGCCCACGGTGAGGTCCTCACGCTTCGACGACAGCCCCAGAGCGGATTTATCAGTCAGCCATGAAGTCGTTCTCGACGGCCGGGGCGATGCGGGTGAGCCAGAACTCCGCCTCGTCCGGTCCCAGGACCCGATCAAGGTTGAGGGTGGGGATCATATTCTGGAAGACCCGGCCGACGCCCATGCCATAGTCTCCGTTCGGTGGGTGCAGTACCAGCACGCGGGTGCCATCGAGCGGCTTGATGTCGGCGGGCACCCCTTCCGGGTAGACGTAAGCACCATGGCCGTCGAAAAGGCGGAAACGGCGGAGCGCCGGATTATCGGGACCCAGGTACGGGTCGGCGTCCGTCGCCGCCTCGACCCACGGGCGGTCGGGGCGCACTCCTGAAACCATGCCTTGGTCGGAGTCGCCGATGAGCCGGTCTGCGAGCAGGGTGTGCAGCTGGAAGTTGTCCCCGACACCGCTCATCGTGAGGGCATACCCCCTACGCGCACGGGGGTTGAGGACCACCAGAGGCTCGTCGTCGAGGACGGCAGCCAGGTCTCTGACCCAGGCGGCGCGCTGCGACCGGTCGGCGACCGCTGCCGCGTACTCCCGCAGCTCGGCCTTGACCTCAGTGGGCACCGCTGCCCGGAAGGGACCGTGCCCCAAGACGGTGATCAGCGCCTTGAGCCAGTCCTCCATGTCGAACCAGGACATGGCGACCCGGGTCATGTCCTCCTTGTCCGGGCGCCCTTTCGGTCTGGCCAGGGTGACAAGAGCCTGCACCAGCTGCTTCGTACTGGCGCTCACCTGCTCCGGCAGCGGCCGCCCGGGAGCCGCATCGGCCCAGCATCCCGGGACCATATCGTTGAGCATCATCGCTTCCGCAGCGCGCTGTGGCAGCACGTTGGCCAGCGCCATTGGTGAACCGCCCCACTCGACGCACGCCCCCGCCAGGACGGCCGTCTTGGCGAAGTCGCCCGCCAAACCCGCCAACCACGGCGCAAGGGCCTCGACCGCGGCGGTCAAACTCGCGGGACCTCCCGCACGCGCGGTGTCCCCCAACCGCGACATAGCCAGCCGGTAGCCGCGAGCCGAACCAGACCTCATCTGCGCAACAAGCTCGTCAACGAGCTGGGGTATCTCCGAAGGCACGGCGGCACGCTAGCAGGGCCACAACCCCCGCTGCTCGGCCCGCCTGGCTGCTATCTCGGCTTGCCGTTGCTGCGCGTCGAAGGTGATCCTGCTGTTGCCGTGCTCGTCCTTGATGAGGTCGTCGCCGCCGAGCCGGAATGTGCCAGTGCGCTCGCCCGGTTCGATCAGTGTCGGTGGGCTGAAGTACGTCCAGTTGATGTCAGTCAACCTCTGCTCATGCGGTAATAACTTCGCTGGTCAGGACGTTGGCAGAGGAGATCGACGGCTGAGGCGCCGTCTGTGGGCCGGTGCTGTGCTGGCGTGAGCGCGGCACGCATAGGTCATGTCCCGCCGGGTGGTGCGAGCGATCATGCGCTTCACGTTCCGGCCTCGGCTCGCGACGCTCTCCCGGCCGGCGCGGCCCGCAAAACACACCGCTGGAACGGCGTGAGTATCCCCGTCGGCGGCCGTACCCGCCGCGACCTGCGAGTTTAGGGGTCCACGTTGCGCACGGTTGTCAAGTCCCGGGTTCTCGCGTCACGGGATCCAGTGGCATGACGCGTCGCGAGGGTCTGGGCGTAATGGACATATCCCCATTCCCTCCAGTCACAGGATGTGAATTCCCATGTCTCAGCGTTCTCGTTTCCAGCGTCTTGCCCTGCTCGCCGCCGTGACCACCACGGTCGCAGGGGGCGTGCTGGTGCCCGCCACGGCGTTCGCCGCACCCGCGGCATCACACACCGTTACCCATGACCGGAGTGATGCCTCTGTCACGCAATGGGTGGAAACCACCGACGCCCCGAGCGGCATCAAGATCCGCCTGCCCGGGAATCCGGCGACGAAGCAGCTCACCAAGGCAAAGGACGGTGCCGACGTTCGCGTCTACATGGTCAGGACCGACTCCGGCCCGCTCGCCTTCGAGGTCGTCGACGCGCCCGACGTCGGTCGGATGGACCTTGATGACGGCCTTCACGGCTTCGTGGACGGCTGGAACGAGGACGCCCACTCTGCGGGCTACAAGCTCACCAGTTCCGACGCCCGTCCGGCCACGGTCGACGGCCGCCCCGCCCTCGACGCGAATCTGTCCACCCGCGACGGCGACGCAGGCTCCATCCGCCTCGTCAAGGACGGCGACCACTGCATCGTGATCCTTGGCATCGGCCACAAGGGCCAGGAGAAGCCCATGGACGACATCTACCAACAGACCCTCACCAGCCTCCACATGCCGGACACCGGAGCGGCCCACGCGGCCTGACCGCTCAGGTGTTGGCTGATATGCCGCTGCAACGGCGCCCTGTCTCCGACACTCCGGAACAGGGCCGGCAGCGGTGGAGACGTGCACTGCAGTGAAGACCAAAGGCTCCAGCGGGGATTCAGAACGGAAGCTCGGGCCTGGCGGCTCCTCGCTTGATCGTCATGATCTGTTCGTGGAAGTCGCGCGTGGACCTTGCGTGGGCACCTGGCCCGTAGCTCCTTGTCCAGCTTGTCAGCGACTCAAAGCAGGGACGGGAGGGACTTGCGCTCGGCTTCCAGGGCTATGGTGCCCATGCCGATGGCTTCTTCGATCTCGCCCATGCGGGCGGCGGCAACTCCGATGTGAGGCGGGCTTCTGCGGCGCGCATGGGGGAGATCTCGGTGCCGTCGGGGCCGGTGCTGATGCGGATCACCGAGCGGGCATGGTTGGCGGCGCGCTCGTCATCTCCGAAGAGACGGTAGGCGTCCATCTCGTAGAACTCCCACTTGTCCGGGTCGATGATGAAGCGGTGTTCGGGGTGGTCGGGGCCTGGGGAGGCGGTCAAGTCTCGCGCGGCCGGCATCGAGGGAGTCTCGGACCAGGCGGGCGTCTCCCATGCGTGCGGCGGCGTGGGCCTTGTGAGCGTGGAGTTGGACGCCGACGGAGTACGTTTGGTCGGCCATATGTCCGGCTTCGACGGCGGTGAGCATGTCTGCCAACGGCTCTGGGTGAGGGCGAACCACGCCTCGATCTCCCATGCCCACGCCATCATCTCGCCGTGCCCGGCCTCCTCGCCGATCCGGAGTGCGGCGGCCTTGCTGAGGTTGGCGGCCTCGCGTTGGCCTCACTCGCGCGCAGGACGGCGATCGGCGAGCGCGGCGAAGACGTGGAAGGCGAGCCGACCGCCGGGGTCGTGGTGTCCAGGTTCTCGTGCAGCGCGGTGAAGCCGATGCCACGTGCTGGACAGACGATTTCGGAAGCCCGAGCTAAACCCCTTGCCCAATGGTCAAGAATCGTTGACCATTGCTCGCATGCCTACCGATGATCTTCCCGACACGTTTCACGTCACCACTGACGAGCAACTGCGCGCCGTCTCCAATCTCACGCGCCACCGGATCATGGCCGTGCTCCGCTTCGAGCCCGCGACGATCACGCAGATCGCCGAGCGAGTGGGCCTTGCGAAGGGGAGTTCCAGCTACCACGTACGGCTGCTGGAGCGGGCCGGCCTGGTGAAGGTGGTACGGACACGGAAGGTGCGGGGGGTCACCGAGCGGTACTACGCAATGGCCGCGCGGGCGATCGTGCTGCCGGATCCGGGCGAGGGAGGGCCGGATGTGCTGATGCGGCATGCGGTGGCGGACCTGGAGGCAGCGCCGGCGGAGGGCGAGCGGCACGTACGGATGGCGCATCTGCGGCTCACCGAGGAGCAGTTCGCGCAGCTGGGGGCGCGGCTGCAGGCGCTGGCGGACGAGTACCGGGAGCTGTCCGATCCGTCGCTGCCGGACGCGTCACTCGTCTTCGCACTGTTCCACCCGGCACCGCGCGAGCAGGCCGAGGAGGGCGCCAAGTGACCTCAGACGTTCGGAAGTTGCCGACCGGGTTCGGACGGCTGTGGACTGCGCAGACAGTGTCCTCGCTCGGTGACGGAGTCACGCACGCCGCACTGCCGCTGCTCGCGTTGACGTTGACGCGGGATCCGATGGCGCTCGCCGTCGTCACGGCCGCCGGGACACTGCCGTGGCTGCTCTTCGGGGTGCTCGGCGGTGCGCTGGTGGACCGCTGGGACCGTCGGCACACGATGTGGGTCGCGGACGCGGCGCGTGCGGTGCTGCTCGCGATACCGGCGGCAGCGGCCGCGCTCGACGTGCTGAGCATTCCGCTGCTCGCGGCCGTCGCCTTCCTGCTCGGCCTCGGCGGACTCTTCTTCGACACGGCCGCCACGGCCTATCTGCCGGATCTACTCGGCCGCGACCCCGCGCTCCTGGAGCGCGCCAACTCCCGCCTGCGCGGCACCCAGACCGCCATGTCCGGCTTCGCGGGGCCGCCTGCGGGCAGTGCGCTGCTCGCGCTCGGGCGGGCGGTACCGCTGCTCGCCGACGCGGTGTCGTTCATGCTCTCCGCACTGCTCGTACGGTCGTTGCCCGCCATGCCCCGGCCCGTGCCGGAGGTCCACGAGTCGCTGCTGCGGCAGGCGCGGGCCGGTGCCTCGTACGTCTTCCGGGACCGCTTGCTGCTCGGGCTCGCGCTCCGCCCGGCGGTCGGGAACATCGCCTTCCTCGCCGTGGAGACCGTCCTCGCCCTCTTCGCGCACGACCGCCTCGGCATCGACACCTACGGCTTCGGCCTGCTCCTCACGGCGGAGGCCACCGGCGGTCTGCTCGGCGCGGGCATCGCCTCCTTCCTCGGCCGACGACTCGGCACCGGCACCGCACTGACCTGCACAGCCGCAGTAGAGGGACTCGCCATCCTGGGCCTTGCCGCCGCCCCGAACCCGTACGTCGCCGGTCTCTCGCTCGCCGTCTGCGGAGCGGGCATGGGCGCCACGATGGTGCTCGGCCCCTCCCTCCGACAGTCGATCGTCCCCGCCCACCTGATGGGACGGGTCGCCTCCACCTCCCGCATGCTCGCCATGTGCGCCGCCCCGTTCGGCGCCTTCCTCGGCGGCTGGCTGGCCACCACCTACGACGTGCGCACCCCGCTCTACACCGCCGCCGGCCTCCTGCTCACCATGACCGCCGTCACGTCGACCATGACCAGCAACCGCCGGGTCCAGGCGGCACTGCGTGCCGCCGCACCGACCGATGACCCAGAACACCCGGCACCCTTGGATCCCGCTCAGGAGGGTGCCAATTAGGGGCTCCACGAGGCCGTTGAGCCAGTGCCAAGTGATCAGATCCGGAAGCCCTTCGGGGGTTGACCGAGTGTCAGGTGGATGTGGCGTTGAGGAGGGTCTCGGCCGCGGTGGTGCGGGCGTAGAGGACGGAGCGGCCGCAGCGATGGGCCGGGCGGTCCGACGTGGCGGCGCGGTTGATGAAGGCTGTGCGGGCGGCTGCGCCGCCCGGTAAAGGTTCTACACGCAGGTCTTGACAGGGAACGCACCCGGTCGGTGCAGAGCTTCGTCGTCAGCTGGACGCCGCAGCCGGCATCAACCTGCATAGGCGCCGGATCTCGACCTGGAGTCTGGCCAAACTGGCCGACTTCCTGGTCGCCGCAAGGTTGTCCCGTAACGACGGGGCGCAAGTGAGATGATCTCTCATGCTGTCAGTGTGCTCGCGACCACTGACAACGCCCGCGGCGGCCCAGTAACGCCCATCTGGACCTGCCCGGGCGGGCGGCGACCACCGGCGGGTGCTGGCGGTGCTGAGATTCCCGGAAGGAAACAGCTGACCCCGGGCGCTCGCCGAAGGCCCGGCCGACGCCGGGGCGGCGAAAAGGTTGGCGTGCGGGGCCGACGGAAGCGGGTAACGTCTGTGTCATGTTCTTCCAGACGCCGATTTACGAGTGAGAGCGTGATGGGCCCCTGCTGACGTCCTTCGACGTCGCCGCCCGTCCTCCACCGATGAACCCGTAGATCACTTCAATTCATTACCGGGAGAACCCGTGACCGTGAGCAAGAACATCAACAACCCCGTGGGGATGGGCGGCGGCCAGCGCAAGAAGCTGTCCCGCGCCGAACGGCAGAACAACGGTCCGTACCGCAACCTCGACCGCCAGGGTGCAGCCGACCAGAAGGCGGAGCTGGTGCGCAAGATGCGCGAGAAGGCGGGCGCAGCTGAGGGCGCCGGGCAGGCGGGCGACGACACCGCACAGAGCTGACGCACCGCCGCCGCAGGGCGGCACCGCACGGGGCAGGGCCCGGATCGCGACGCGCGGTCCGGGCCCTGCTGCCGTATCGGGGCTCTGCTGCCGTACCGGGCGCGGCCGGTCCCGCTCAGCTCTCGGCCGACCACCCGCGTCTCAGCTGACCACCCGGGGCAGCCGCAGATTCGGCAGCCCCGTCACCGCCACCACCCCGAGCTGCACCAGCAGCTCAGCGCGTTCCCCGTGCCCAGCCCGGGCGACACCGCAGCTAAAGCCTGCCCCGCATCGTTGAGGCGGGCGGCTGAGGGAGCGAGGGCTCGCCGCCTACCCTCGTGTCATGCAGCTGCCTCGGGATCCGTCGAACGTCACGCATGTCCTTGTGGCAGCCTTTCCGGCACGTCTTGCCGGTGCCGTGCAGAGCGTCTTGGCGGTCATGCCACGGGGCGGGACCGAAAGGACCCGGGACGACTATCCACGAAGGCTCCGAGGCTGAGATCACACCAGGCACGCCAAGATCATCTCACTCGTCAGTCATTGCGGGACAAGCCCGAGGTGGTGATCGACGACATCAGCCACGAGGGCCTGCGCATCCTGCTCCGCGGGGAAGGCGTCTCCTTTCAACGCATAATGACCTGGAAGACCTCCCACGACCCCAACTATGCCGCCAAGAAGGCCCGCGTCGAGCACCTCTACGCCATCGCCGACGGCGAGGTCATACCCGAGGGAGGCGAACCCGAAGTCATCTTCTGCATGGACGAGTTCGGCCCGCTCAAGCTCCAGTCCCACCCCGGGCGGCAGTGGGCCGAGCGCGGCGGCCGACACAAGGACCCCGACCGGGAACCCCGGCCCCGCCGACGGGTCACTTACACCCGCCCGCACGGGGTCCGGCACCTGTTCGCCGCCTACGACCTGGGCAAGGACAAGCTCTACGGCCATATCAAGCCGAGGAAGAACCGGACGAGGTTTCTGGGGTTCTGCCGCTACCTGCGCAGCCTCTACCTGCTCGAGATCCGTATTGCGATCGTGCTCCTGACCTTCGACCAGATCCGGCCCGCCTTGTAGGCGGAGGTGGCCCGCTTGGCGACGATGCCTTCGATGCCGTGCTTGTTTGCGCATTGACATCCTCCCCCTCTTAAAAGAGGGGGATTCCAACCCAGGGGGGTTGAGGTTCACGGGCGCTCGACCGCTGTGTGGGCGGTGTCGTCCCTCCGGCACCGGCTGAGCGCCGGGGGCGGGGAATGCCGCCCTGTCCTGCCGCGACGTTGGTTGATGCGTTGGTGTCCGCGTTGCAGGTGAAGCCACAGGAGGAGCAACAGAATTCGGCTTGGCTCTTGCGCGATTTCTTGTCGATCCATCCGCAGGCGCTGCATCGCAGGCTGGTGTAGGGAGCGGGGACGTCTTCGACACGACCGGGGGCTTTGTGCTCGGTGCGCTGCCGGAGCAGGCCCCAGCCTTGGGCGAGAATGGCCCGGTTCAGTCCGGCTTTCTGCCGCACGTTCTTGCCGGGCTGCTCGACGGTGCCCTTCGCCGAGCGGGTCATGTTCTTGATGTTGAGCTTCTCGAATCGCACCAGGTCGTAGGTGCGGGCGAGCATCGTGCTGGTCTTCTCGCACCAGTCCTTGCGTCGGTCCGATTCCCGGGCCTTGAGCCGTGCAGTCCTGGCGTACTCGGCCGTCTTCTGCACGCTGCCCTTGGGCGCGCGTGCGGCGCGCCGCTGGTGCTTGCGGACCTGTGCCCGTTCCCTGACCGTGAGCTGCGGGCAGTTCAGCTTCCGGCCGTCCGACAGCGCGGCCGTGATCGTCACGCCCCGGTCGATGCCGATGACTTCGCCCGTGCCGGGGGCGCCGAGTGGTTCGGGGATGACCGCGAAGGCGATGTGCCATTGGCCGTTGCGCCAGGTGACGCGGAACGTCTTCGCCTTCGGCAGATCACCTCGGGTGGGTCGAAAGCGGACCCAGCCGCAGCCGGGCACCTTCACCTGCGCCCACCGCCTGTTGAGCTTCTGCACCACCACCGAGCGGCCCATAACCTGCCTGCCGGTCTTCGCGTTGAGCTTCGGCGAGCCGTTCGGCTCAAACTCCGGCACGCGGTCGGTGCCGATGACCCGGAAGCCCTCGTGCACATGCTTCTTGCGCCACGTCGGCTCACCGAACCCGGACGTGAACCGGGCGTTCTTGGCCTGGGCGAAGTCCTTGAGTGCCTGCTGCTGAACATCCGCGCTCCCGGCACCCAGCCATTCGTTGTCGCGCCGGGCCTCGGTGAGCTGGCGGCACTGTTCCGCGAAACCCGGGGCGGCCTTGCGGCCCTTGGACCAGTGCGAGTGCTGCTCGACGGCCAGGTTCCACACGTACCGGGCGTGCGCGCAGTGGCCGAGCATGACGCTCTCCTGCGCGGGCGTCGGGTACAGACGGAATCTGGACATGGCCCCACTCTAGGGCCAGACTTGATGCATGATCAAGCTGAATCTTCGACTTCCGGATGACCTGTACGCCACGGCCAAGGTGCTTGCTTCCACAGACGATCGCTCCCTCAACTCATGGCTGGTGTCGCTCGTGCGACGTGCGGTTGAGGAAAGCGAACGCCGTTCCGCCCCGGGGGCGTAACGGCTGTCCCTGCCCTGCTCCGCAGGGGCTCGCATTCACCCCCGGCCTGAAGGCCGGGGCACCCTGCGAGGAGACAGGGTGGGTGTGTCCCGCACTGGTCGCGTCTCATTGAGTTGGATCAGCGCGGGATCCAATGTCCGCTGAGGCGGGCGTTCGTGTCGCTCTGCAGGGCTGCTGGAGGCCGCCCCCCTTGGGTGACGTGTCGAACCGGCGTGCTGTCACCTGCAGTTGCAGCTGGATGCGCTGCCTGGCCTTTCCCGGCGGACGCTGACACGCGAATACGGGCACGCGCCAAGGTGGCCCGGCCGGGGTCCGGGCCACCGTGGACCGATGGGATCAGGCGAGCTGCGGGGCGGGCGTCGCCGGAGCGGCCGCGACCTTGCGGGTCTCGCGCATCATCAGCAGGCCGTTGACCACCATCAGCGTCGCGGTCAGGCCGTGGACGCCGAGCGCGGTGGCCACGGAGCCGTGGTGGGCCAGCACGGTGGTCATGTCGCCGTACGCGGCGAGGGCCTCCACCAGCAGCACCCAGCCCAGCGCCCGGCGGTGGCCCGTCACCAGCAGGATGCCCAGGACCAGGGCCAAGACGACGTCGCGGATTCCCTTGATGATCAGGAAGCCGCCGCCGTCGCCGGACGGCCAGCTCGGCAGGCCGAAGCCCGGCGCCGTCGTCTCCGGGCTCAGGATGAAGTCCGTCCCGAACCAGAGGATGAAGAGGATGAAGGCGGCGGCCAGGACGGTGTTGATCTTCTTCAGCGACATTGTTCTTCTCCTTGCGAGTCTTGGTGAGCTGGTGAGTCGTATGGGGCGGGGGCGGCCGATGACGTGCCAGATGTCGTGTACCGGCGCGGGGAGGGCGGACAGGAGCGTGGCGCGCTCGGACGGGTTCGCGTCCTCCAGGACGAGGCCGAAGAGGGTGAGCCGGGTGAGCTTGGGCGTGTTGGCCACCAGGTGGTCTCCCAGGGAGGCCCATTCCTTTTCGGTGATGTGCTCGGCTTCGGTGATGTGCTCGGCCGCGAGCGGAAGGAGGGTGGCCTCCTCGTCTTCGAGGTGTTCGAGCAGGACTGCCCGGTGATCGGCGAGGGTCGCCACGAGGGTGTCGCGCTCGTCGGCTCCGGCGGTGGCCGCCCGCGCCGGGACCGCGGCGTCCAGCGTGGCCTCAACGCGCTCGTGCCGGGTCTGCATACGCAGGACGATGTCCGCCTCCGGATCGACCGGGCAGGAGCGGCGGCGTTCAGGCCGCCGCGCACCCGCCCGGACCATGTGCTGGGCGACAAGGGCTACGGCACCCGTGCTGTCCGTTTGCACCTGCGTGCCTGCGGGATCGGGCACACCATTTCCGAGCGGGCCGATCAGGTGGCCAACCGGGCCCGGCGGGGCCGAGCGGGCGGGTGCCGACCGGCTTTTGACTGCGAGCGCTACAAGCAGCGCAACGTGGTCGAGCGGTGCCTTGACCGCCTCAAGCAGTGGCGCGGGACCGCGGCCAGGTTTGACAAGACCGCCCAGTCCTAGCGGGCGGCCGTGCGCCTGGCCTCGCTGTAGATCTGGATCCGCACAGATTGAAGACAGGCCCTAGTAGCCATGATCCGCTGGACCGCCATCGGCCTCACGACCCGGCGCCGCCCGGGTGAGGATTTCCATGAGATGTCCGTCGGGGTCGTGGAAGTAAGTGCCCCTGCAGCCTTTGGTGCGCTTGCTGTGATAGATCTGCCCGATCTCTTGGCATGCGGGATCGCCGTAGTGGGTGATTCCACCGTGCTGGATGCGGGCGAGGGCGGCGTCGAACTCCTGCTCGCTGACCATGAACGCGTAGTGGTGTGGCTCAAAGTCGTCCAGCTGGTCGTAGTCCAGGCTGACCTGGTTGGCCAGTGTGACCGGCGTGAAGTGCGCCACCGGCGGCTCGACACTCAGGCCGAGGATCTCGGCCAGGAACTGCGCCGAGGCTTGCGGGTCACGGGCGGGGACGATGGTGTGATTCAGTTCCACGGCCATAGGGACTCCTTTTCAGGGACGGGGCGACGTGACTGCCCGGGGGGGCAGGTCTGCTCCGGCTGCCCGCCCCCGGCTACAGCTGCCGTGTCATACGTCGATCTGCTCGAAGATGTGCGGGTACGACACGATGTCGTCGGGGAACTCGGCCGCCATGCGCTGGAACTCCGGGTTGCCGAACGCCGTGGCGAGAGCCTCGGTCGACTCCCAGACCGCGACGTTCATCAGAAGCTGGCTGTCCGCCGTTCCCTTGTGCATCTGCAGGGAGACGAATCCCGGCTGAGCCTTCATGAACTCGGCCTGCCTCCGAAAGAGGGCCAGGAACGATTCAGCCCTCTCCTTCGGAACGAAGAAGGTGTTGGCCAGGACGATGGGCCCGGTCTTCTCCTTGAACTGCGCGAACATCGGCGTGTGCGGGTCGAGACTCTGCAGCTTGGCCATTTTCGGTACTTCCTCTCCGCTATCGGTCAGTGGGTGGCTCAGGTGAGGGAGGCGACCAGCAGGGTGAAGGCGGCGATGATGACGGCGACGCGGACGTAGTGGAAGCGGTTCCAGCGGTTCATCTGCTGCTTCCAGTCGGCGGGCCGGTTCTCAGGGGTCCACGTCTTGTTCCGGTTGTTGATCGGGACGAGCAGCAGGATCGACATGACCACGCTGAGGAGCAGCAGCGCGCCGGCGGTGACGACGAGGCCGGTGCCGGGGTGGTGCCGTCCGGCGACGGCCCAGACCGCGACGAGGACGAGCGAGCCGATGTACCAGACCGGCATCACGGCGCCGAGCATCCGGCCCCCGTGGGCGTGGCCGAGTTGGCCGCTGTCCTCGGGGAGCGCGTTGAGGATCGGGTTCATGACGAAGGCGACGGAGAACTCCACCCCCACCATCACGCCGACGACCACGGTGGTGACGACCTCGAGTGCGTTGAGCATGACGACCCCTCTCGGTATCTAGCATCGCTAGGTGATGAGGCAACGCTAGTACTACTGCCGCTTGATTGTCTAGCGGTGCTAGAATCGAATCATGTCGGTACAGGAACGCAAGGAGCGCGAACGGGCGGGCCGCGAACGCCTCATCGTGGCGACGGCCCGCGAACTCGCCGAGCAGCAGGGCTGGGACGCGGTCACCACCCGCCGGCTCGCTGAGCGCATCGAATACAGCCAGCCCGTCCTCTACAGCCACTTCCGCGGCAAACGGGAGATCATCGGCGCCGTCGCCTTGGATGGCGCGGCCGAGCTGGCCGCGGCGGTGCGCGCCGCGACCGCCGCCGCGGACGGCCCGCGCGAGCGGGTGTACGCCCTCGCCCGCGCCTACCTCGACTTCGCCGCACGCAACCCGGCGGTCTACGACGCCATCTTCCAGCTCGACGGCGGCCTCCCGTACGCACAGGAGGACACCCCGGAACCTCTCAAGGACGCTTTCGCCGCGCTGCTGGAGAGCCTCGGCGAGGTCGCCGGGGACGGCGTCGACCCGGGGCTGTTCACCGAGGTGTTCTGGGCGTCCCTGCACGGGGTGGCGACCCTGACCCGGTCGGGACGGCTGCCGCCGGAGGACACCGAGCCGAGGGTAAAGGTGCTGGTGGACCGGCTCGCCGTGGTCTGACGCACCCGTCCCGGCGGGCACGCGGCCGAGCTCCTCGGGCCCCGCCGCCTGCGTGCGGCATCGTTTCCGGTCACTCGCGCCCACACGGCGCGGCCGCAGATCGCCGGGCCCCGTACCCCAGACGGGGCACCCGCCCCGGAAGCTGCGATGCTCATTGATCACGACCCGATACGCGCCCTAACGCCGCGTCATTCGCCGGTGCCCTCGTCCTCCTCGTCGAGGTGGACGGTGGCCGGGTCACGCAATGGGCGCAGGCCCTCGCGTGGCGGGCGGGCGTTCCTCGGTATCCCGCTGATCACCGGGTTCCTGACCCGCAGGCTGGGCGAGAAGGCCCGGGGCCGGACCTGGTACAAGACGGAATTGATCCCCCGTATCGGGCCGTTCGCCCTGTACGGGCTGCTGTTCACGATCGTCGTGCTGTTCGCCCTGCAGGGTGAGGCGATCACCTCTCAGCCACTCGACGTGGTGCGGATCGCACTGCCGCTGCTGGTGTACTTCGCCCTCATGTGGGCCGGGTCCATGGCCCTCGGCAAGGCCGTCGGCGTGGGCAATCCGCGGGCGACCACGCTGGCCTTCACGGCCGCGGGCAACAACTTCGAACTCGCCCATCGCGGTGGCAATCGCCACCTTCGACGTGACCTCCAGTACTCGGCCAGCACCGTGCGGGTCAGCGCGCTCGCATCCCCAGCGAAACCCAATTGATCTAGCCCGCACAGCACCGAGGAATGGCCAAGCAAATCCCGCAGGACCAGGAGCGGTTCGGTCGTCGTCAGGTAGTGCGACAGGGCCGCGTCGGCGTCGCTGCCGGCGGCGGACAGCCGCGCGGCCTGCTCGTAGAACCCGGCCACCAGCCGTTCCATCGTGGCCATCGCGAAGGTGAGCTGGCAGCAGTGCGGATGCACGTGCGGGAAGCGCGGCCCGAACCGTTCGCGGATCCGGCGCGCCGTCCGCTCGAACCCCGTGGACCAGGCGGTGAACGGACCCCCGTCGGACCGCACGGCCAGCAACATCGAACCGCCGTCGGGGGCCACCAGGCGGCGGCGCTCGGCCGGCCGCAGCGTATGCCACTGCACGCGCCGCCCGTTGACCTGGCCTCCGCGGCTGTCCATCTCGCTCACGAAGAGCGGGGCACCCCACCGCTTCGGAGGCCGCCACGCCGAGCCTTCGCAGGCCAGCATGCGTTCCATGGAGAGGTAGGAGTGCACGCGGGCAAGCGCACCGCACGAGGTCCAGGTGACACGAACCTGCTGCCCTTGGTGATCACCTCAGGCAGGGGGAACGCGATCGGCATCAGCCGTGGAGTCGAAGGCAGCGGCGGAATCTCGCAGACCAGCAGGTAGGAGAACTCCTGCAGCCGTGGGCCAGAAGACATCACGAGCTCACC
Source organism: Streptomyces sp. R35 (assembly GCF_041053035.1). NCBI lineage: Bacteria > Bacillati > Actinomycetota > Actinomycetes > Kitasatosporales > Streptomycetaceae > Streptomyces > Streptomyces sp. R35. The sequence continues at coordinate 10,950,818 of NZ_CP163440.1, read as the reverse complement.
CACCGCGCCGTTGCGCGCCAGATGGCGTCCGCGGTACCGGCCCGGCCCCTCGCCCTCGCTCCCATCTGGCCGCAGCCCCGCCAAGCCGTTGACGAACGTGGCCGCGAAGTCGTCTTCCAGGTACTTGATCGTCACGTGGGCCTTCGGAACCCGACGCCGGGCCTGATTGACCAGGACTTCACGGACGGTCTCGGCGTAGAGCATCACCGCCTGCTGATAGGTGAACGGCACCGCCGTGGCGTACTGCTCGGCCATCGCCCACCGGTAGAACATCCCCAGCACGCTCATGTGCTGGTTCCAGGTGACCGCCCCCAGCCGCTGCTTGGGGTCACCCGTGGCCCGGTCCACCGCGTACGTACTCAGCATCATATTGATCACGGGCTGACCGGTTCACTTCACCCACCGAGATCTGGCACGGCTGTGTAAACAGAGGCCGTCTGTGCCGGCCCGGCGGCACCGGTCGTTCCACGCGAGGTCGGGCCAGGCCGTTGTGACTACTGTTAGTGTCCCGGTTTGACCAACGCAGACATCGGCGGATCCCATACATGGGCGATGGATCTGTCGGGCTCCCAGCCGTAGCGTCGTAGCTCTTCTGCCTCGTCCAGCTGTCCGGCACCTGCCAGCCAGTGTGCCGCCCACCGCAGTGCCCCAGCGTCGCCTGCATCAGCGGCGCGCTCCACCCAGGTCAGGGCTTCGTCCAGCCGGTCAGCCTCCGCCAGCCGTTCGGCCGCCCACTCCAGGGCCTTAATGTCGCCGGCGTCCACGGCGCGCTCCACCCAGGTCAGGGCCTCGTCGAGCCGGTCGGAAGCCGCCAGCCGTTCGGCCGCCCACCGCAGGGCCTCGGTGCCGCCAGCCCGCTCGTACCAGGTCAGAGCCTCGTCCAACCGGTCAGCCTCCGCCAGCCGTTCGGCCGCCCTGGACGCAATCCTCGCCGCCGCCGAAGCAACGGGCTTCGCCATGTCGTGCGAGGAACGCACCGGCTGCCTGCTCGCCACCCTGGCCGCCTCCAAACCCGGCGGGCATCTCGTGGAACTCGGCACAGGAGTCGGCGCAGGCGCGGCCTGGCTCCTGCATGGCATGCAACCGGACGCCCGCCTCCTCAGCATCGAGGGGGACGAAGCCGTCCAGGCCATCGCCACCAATCATCTCGCCACCGACCCCCGCGTCACCTTCGAGACAACCGACGCAGACCAGTGGCTGGACACCTACGACGGCCCACGCCTCGCGCTCGTCCACGTCGACTGCGGCCCGGGCACGTTCCACCGCCTTCAAGACCTGATCGACCTACTGGAGCCCGGCGGGCTCTACATCGTCGACGACCTGCTCCCGCAGACCACCTGGCCCCCCAGCCACCAGCACCGCGTCGACACCCTCCTCGCACACCTGCCCGAAGTCCCCAACTTGCGTGCCACGCCGATGAGATGGGCCTCCGGGCTGCTGCTCGGCGCCCGCACGTAAAGGTCTAAAGTGGGCGGCATGTCCACCCCTGAACTCATCCGCATCGTCTCCCGCGACTCGCCCATGGCTCTCGCCCAGGTGGAGCGCGTGCGCAGCGAACTCGCCGCGCTCCACCCGCACATCCGCACCGAAGTCGTGCCCGTGAAGACGACCGGCGACAAGTGGATGGGGGACCTCGCCCAGGTCGAGGGCAAGGGCGCGTTCACCAAGGAAGTCGACGCCGCCCTCCTCGCCGGCGATGCAGACCTTGCGGTGCACTGCGTCAAGGACGTGCCCGCCGACCGACCCCTGCCGGCCGGAACCATCTTCGCCGCGTTCCTCGAGCGCGACGACATCCGCGACGCCCTCGTCCATCCCGCAGGACTCACCCTCGACGACCTGCCCCAGGGCACACGGATCGGCACCTCCTCCGTACGCCGCATCGCCCAACTCGCCGCCTCACACCCGCACCTGGACTGCGTCCCCATCCGCGGCAACGCCAACCGCCGTCTGGACAAGCTCGCCGCGGGCGACGCCGATGCCCTGCTCCTGGCCGTCTCCGGCCTGCAACGCATCAACCGCCCGGACGTGATCACGGAGATCCTGCCGGCAGAGGTGATGATGCCGCCCATCGGCGCCGGCATCCTCGCCCTCCAGTGCCGCGAGAACGACACCGACCTGATCGACACCGTCAGCGGACTCGGCCACCCCGACACCTACCGCGAAGCCACCGCCGAACGCATGTTCCTCCACGTCCTCCAAGGCCACTGCAACTCACCCATCGCCGGATACGCCAAGGCCGAACGCAATGGCGAACTGTCCCTGCGCGCCTGCGTGTTCACCCCCGACGGCAAGACCGTCCTCAACGCCCACGAATGGGCGGGCCCCCTCGACCCCCCGACCCTGGGCACCTCCGTCGCCGTCGCCCTCCTCCGTCAGGGCGCCCGCACACTGATCGACTCCATCGCCCACTAGTTGTGATTGCGTGACGGACGTGGCGGCCGCAGTGCCGCGGCGACCGCTCAGAGGTGGCCGTCCAGGAACTCCCGCACCTCGGTGATGGTCATAGGCCCCGTGCCGTGCGCCATCACCTTTCCCTCCTTCAGCAGGACGTAGGACGGGGCTCCGGTGATTCCGTATCGCTTGGTTGCGGACGGACAGCGCGTGATGTCGGTGCGGACGGCCGTCAGGCGGCCGGTGTACTCGTCTGCGATGTCACCCACGACGAGGTCCATCGCCCGGCAGGGCTCGATTGCCTTGGGCCATGTCCCGGTGAAGTATGCGAGGACCGGGACTCCGCTCATCCCGAGGATGAAATCGAACTCCGCGTCCTCACGGGGTTGGTGAACCTGCTTCGCCATGGAAGCTCCAGACCTCGCGTTCCGTCATTCCATCCCCATCATCCCCCGCGCGGTGCGGCAGGCTGAGTCCGGTCGGTCGTCTGGCTGACCGATGGGCGCGTGAGAGAGTTGCGGTTCTGACCGGCGCGGTTGGGGTGATCGGCCTGTGGGGGGCGTTGTTGTCCATGCGTGTTCATCCTGCGCGGCCTGGTGATCCGGGCCGGATCGGCCCGTACCGGCTCATCGGCCGACTGGGTTCGGGTGGCATGGGAACGGTCCATGCGGCCCTGGATCCCGGCGGGCGGCGGGTGGCGGTCAACGTCGTCCACCCGGCGCAGGCCGGCGACGAGGAGTTCCGGGCCCGGTTCAAGCGGGAAGTCGAGGTGTCCCGGCGGGTCACAGGGCCCTGTCTGGTGGCGCTGCTCGCTGCGGACCCCGCTGCGCCCGTTCCCTGGCTGGCCACCCCGTACGTGCCCGGCCTCACGCTCGGCGAGCACATCGCCGCGCACGGCCCGCTGTCCGGGGCCGGCTGTACGCCCTGGCGGTCGGGACCGCAGCCGCGCTGGCGGCCGTCCACGCAGCGGGGGTGGTGCACCGCGATGTGAAGCCGGGGAACGTCATCCTGGCGCCGGACGGGCCGCGGGTGCTGGACTTCGGCATCGCCCACGCCCTGGACGGCACCTCGGTCACCCGGACCGGCTGATGACCGGCACCGCGGGCTGGATCAGCCCCGAGGGCTACCGCACCGGCGCTGTGGGGCCGGCCGGGGACGTCTTCGCCTGGGGAGCACTGGTCGCCTACGCCGCCACCGGACGGCTGCCCTTCGGCACCGGCGCACCGGACGCGGTCGCGGTTCGGGTGATGTCCGCCGACCCCGACCTTGCCGGGATCCCCGACGACCTCCTGGCCCTGGTGACGTCCGCACTGGCCAAAACCCCGGAAGAGCGGCCCACGGCCGCCGCGCTGGCCGGGCAGTGCACGGGGCTGCTCGCCGCCCAGAACACCCAGGTCCTGCAGCCGGGGGCCGAGGCGCCGACCCTGGTGGGTGACTTGGTGATGGCCGGATGGGAGGGCCTGCCGGCCGCCGAGGACGACCCGGCCTGGACCCTGGCCCGGCGCCGGGTCGCCCGCCGCCGCACCTGGCTCGTTGCCGCGGCCGCCGTCACAGGGTTCGCCGTGGCCGCCGCCAGCGCCTACCTGATCGCAGAACAGAACCAAGACGGGCAGCGGGGCAGCACGCGGGCCGGGGCGGGCACAACGGCCTCCGCCGCGGCCTCCCCCGGCGAACGATCGGGAGCGGTGACCGCCTCTCCGGCAGCAGGCACCCCGGAAGCCGGGCAAGAGGAGAAGACCCCGGCGGCGACCGTGTCCGCCACGTGCCTGCCGGTCACCTACAAAATGCCCGAGGGCCCGGCGGGCTGCGAATCCAAGAAGGACATCTGCGCCGTCGGCTCCGCGTCCTACGTCAAGGACATCGACAGCCTGTGCGGCGGCCCGCCCGCCCTGCAGACGGTCAACATCATCTCCGAGCCGTCCACCGGCGGAGACCCAGGTGTCCTGTACTGCGTGGCCTGGACCGGCAGCGGCAGCGGCACCTCGCGTGACGCCGTGCTGCTGATGAACGCCCCCGGCTACCAGTGCGGCGCCGACCTGGTGAATCCCGCAGGCACGGATGTACTGGGGGACTACGCGGTCGTCTTCTACGACACCGAGCAGGACTGCACACCCCTGTACCCCGGAACCCGCCTGACCTACCCCGCCGTCCTGGACTACAGCAGCCTCGGCGACCAGGAACCCCCGAAGTACGTCTGCCTCACCGAACACGTCGGCGCCTGACCCACAGGCGCTGAGGAAGAACCGTACGAGGTTCCGGGCGTCCCGACTCGGCGAAACATTTTCGAGTCGCTGCGGAGGCTGGCTTCCACCAAGCCATCAAAAACAGATGCTCTTAACGGCAGGGAAAGTCGCGGCGTACTCCAGCACAACCAACCGTCTCTTTGGTGAGTCGTACTGGGCGGCGTGAGGGCGCGTACGCCGGTGCCGTATGGGTGTTCCGCTCTGGGTCCGCCGGTGTCATGGCCAAGGGCTCCATCTCCTTCGGCGCCCGCACTCTCGGCACGGTCGCGAGCGGTGCCTGGCTCGGCGACGCGTTCCCGCGCTGATGCCCCGCCACCCCCCCCACGCGCCTTCTTCTCCGCCTACGTCAGGACAACCATGGCTTCCCGTTCCCTTCCCCGGCGCCGCAGACGGCTCGTCCTCGCCACCGGTATCGCCCTGGTCAGCGGTGCCGTGCTGGCTCCCGTCGTCAGCGCCGCCACCCCGGCCGCGACGACCGCCACCACGCCCAGCACCAAGCGCCTGCACGACGACTTCAACGGCGACGGCTACCCCGACCTGGCGATCGGCGCGCCGGGCACCATGTTGAACGGGCAGGCGAAGGCGGGGGCCGTCAGCGTGCTGTACGGCTCGTCCAGCGGGCTGTCGACCTCGCGCAAGCAGGTGCTGACCTGGTCGAGCCGGTCGACGACGCTGCCACAGACGCGCTACGGCAGCGACCTGCAGAGCGGCGACCTCGACCGGGACGGCTACGCCGACCTGCTGTCGCTCGTGGACATGTCGCCGATCAGCGGCTACGACGGACGTTTCCTGGCCGTCAACTGGGGCGGCCCCAAGGGGCTGTCCGCCACGCCGATCCTGCTGAGGAACGTGCCGGCGAACTCCCGCGGCTCCTTCGTGGTCGCCGACGTCGACGGGGACAAGAAGCCGGACGTGGTGGCGTCGGGCGACGACTACGGCGACGAGAACACGCCGGGCGAGGGCTCGGTGCTGCACGGTCCATTCCAGCGGAACGGCGCCAGCGCGGGGACGACCCGGTTCACCCTCGTCGCCCCCGGCGAGGAGTGGTACGCCATCGCGATGGCCGCCGGTGACGTGACCGGTGACGGCATCGCCGATCTGGCCGTCAGCGCCAGGCAGCAGGACGGCGAGATCGGTACCGGTGGGGTCGCCCTGATGGTGGGCGGTCCTTCCGGGTTCACGTACAAGGGCCTCCTCAAGGACGCCCAGGGCCGGCTCATCCGCGGCGAGGACGTCGAGATCGGCGACCTCGACAAGGACGGTCACGCCGAGATCGTCGTCGGCCACTCCGTCGACGGCACCGACTACGACGTCGGCCTCCCGGTCAAGGGCGGTGCGATCGCCGTCGTCCACGGCGGCCCGAACGGCGTGTCCACCACCCGCAAGCCGGTGTGGATCAACCAGGACACCGCGGGCGTACCGGGCGTCGGGGAGTGGCGTGACGGCATGGGCTCGGGCCTGTCGATCGGCGACACCAACGGCGACGGCTACCCCGACGTGGTGACCGGCCTGCCCGGCGAGGACTTCGACGGCCTCACCGACGCCGGCACCGTGCTCGTGCTGCGCGGCAGCGTGAACGGTCTGACCACCACCGGCATCAAGTCGTTCAGCCAGAACACCGCCGGGATACCCGGCACCGCCGAGAAGCTGGACCGTTTCGGCAGCGAGACCGCCCTCGTCGACGCCAACGGCGACAAGAAGGACGGCCTGGTCGTCGGCGACTGGGCGGAGAACGCGAACAACGGTGCCGCGTGGGTCTTCTCGGCGACCTCCAGCGGCATCACCGCGAGCGGTTCCTTCTCGTTCGGCCCGTCCACCATGGGCCTGCCCGCGACCGGGGCCCTGTTCGGAGCCTCGGTGGCCGACTGACGGCGACCACATCCCCGTACGAGCGCAAGCCTCTACCCACACATCATGGGAGAGCGACATGACGAGCCCGCCGCAACGCGCGGGACTACGAACGCCTCATGACCCACGCCGAAGCACACATCCAGTGGGCCTCTCGTTTTCGCGGTTTCGGCGGGTGAGGCGGCGGGTCATGAGGGTGATGCCCGTCCTGGCCTCCCTCGCGGCAGCCGCCTGACGATCCCTCCGGCTGCCGTTCGGCTCGGCGTCCACCGACGCTCGGCCGAACGGCAAACCCGTTCACCACCCACCATCAGGGCTTCGCGACCTGCGGAAAGAGGATGTGACACAGGCACTCACGGCGATGACGAGGAGCCTCACCCGTAGACCCGAGCCACTGACACCATGCCTCCGACGAATGCAACTGCCCCTCAAAGAAAGGAACTTGACCATCATTCGGCGGGTTCACTTCACCCGAGCGCGGCCAGCACCACCGGCCGTCGGCCGATGTGGTCGGACACGCGTCCGAAGATGAGCAGGGACAGCAGCACGGCGATCGCGTAGGCGCCGAAGACGACGGTTGTGGTGATCGGTGAGAAGCGCCACGCGGCCGCGTACCTCGCGTACAGCGGGTTCGGCGCACTGGAGGCGGCGAGAAGGGATATGACGATCGAGGCCAGCAGCACCAGGCTGCCGACGCCGGGTCTCCGCGCGGGGACGGCGGTCTCGCCGTGTCGCGGCGGGTTTTCGGTGGAGGAACGCACGGCATTCACCATCACCTCGATGGGCGGGGCCAGGCACACCGGCGACTGATCATCAAAGGCCGGCTCGGACGCCGGTTGTGGAACTGATCCGGTCATGCCTCAAGCCTTGCGACATCGTCCAGCCTCCACGAGTGGCGGAAATGCCTCTATTCGTTAGGATGCCGCCATGCCCGTCCACCGAGTGGCTGTGCTGGCGCTGGACGGGATGGCCCCGCTCGACGTGGCCATCCCTTTGCAGATCTTCGGCCCGCGCGCGGAGACCCCCTACCAGGTCTCCGTGTGCGGACCGGCCAGTCCTGTCTCCAGCACGAGCGGCTTCGCGCTGACCGTCACCAGCGGACTGGACGTCCTGCGCGCAGCTGACACGCTGATCGTGCCGGGGTTCGGCCCGGGGTTCGGGCCGTTGCCGCCGGCGGTGCTCGACGCGCTGGCCACGGCCCGCGACCGGGGCCGACGGGTGGTGTCCATTTGTACCGGCGCATTCGCGCTGGCCGCGGCCGGCCTGCTCGACGGGCTGCACGCCACCACACACTGGCAGCACACAGACGAACTCGAACGGGAATACCCCGCCGTGCACGTGGATCGTGACGTGCTCTACGTGGACGAGGGCAACATCCTCACCTCGGCCGGGGTGTGCTGCGGCATCGATCTGTGCCTGCACATCGTGCGCCGCGACCTGGGCGCCGGTGTGGCCAACCAGATCGCCCGGGGAATCGTCGCCGCTCCCCACCGCGAGGGCGGCCAGGCCCAGTACGTACCCGCACCCGTCGCGGTCACCGGCGACACGGCGATGGCCGACACCCGGGCCTGGGCTCTGGAACGCCTCGGGCAGCCGCTCACTGTGACCCAACTCGCCCGCCACGCCGGCATGTCCGAACGCTCCTTCCTGCGCCGGTTCGTCGAGGAGACGGGCACGACGCCCCTGCAGTGGCTGGTGGCCGCCCGGCTCGGCCTGGCGCGCGAACTCCTGGAGACCACCGACCAGTCGATCGACCTGGTGGCACGCGATTGCGGCCTGGGCTCGGCCGCCAACCTGCGACTGCATTTCCGCCGCGCGCTCAACACGACGCCGACCGCTTACCGGCGCGCCTTCACTCGCCACGTCCCGGACCCAGACAAGTGACGTCCCCTCAAGCGGGCGAAGAAGGCTTCCGGCCCCCGTTTCCCGTGCCGTCCTCCCGCCTGTCTCGCGTCGCCGTCCTCGTGCTCGAGGGTGCGAAGCCGCTTGATGTCGGCATCCCCGCGCAGGTGTTCACGACCCGGGCGAGCATGCCGTACGAGGTGCGGGTGTGCGGCGCGGCACCCGGGCTTGTGGCCGGCGGCGATGGCCTGGCCTACCACGTCGCCGACGGTCTCGACGCGCTTGCGTGGGCCGACATTGTCTTCGTCCCCGGCTATCGGTTCCCCGACCGCGACGATCCGCCACAGGCCGTGGTCGATGCGCTGATCGCCGCACACGAGCGAGGTGCACGGCTTGCCGCTATCTCGACGGGCGCCTTCGCGCTCGCCGCCACGGGCCTGCTCGACGGCAAGCGCGCCACGACGCACTGGCACTACACGCGGGCGCTCGCACACAAACATCCGCTCGTCCGGGTCGACGAGAACGTCCTGTTCGTCGACGAGGGCAGCGTGCTGACGTCGGCCGGCGCCGCCTCGGGCATCGACCTGTGCCTGCACGTCCTGCGCGGCGATCTCGGGGTGGCCGCGTCGAACCACGCGGCCCGGCGCCTGGTCGCGGCCCCCTACCGCAGCGGTGGCCAGGCGCAGTACGTGCCGCGCAGCGTGCCCGAGCCGCTCGGTGAACGGTTCGCCGCCACCCGCGAATGGGCCCTGCACCGGCTCGACGAACCCCTCAGCCTCGAATCCCTCGCCCAGCACGCGGCGGTCTCACCGCGCACGTTCTCGCGGCGCTTCGTCGAGGACACCGGGTACACGCCGATGCAGTGGGTCATGCGCGCCCGCATCGACCTGGCCCGTGAGCTGCTCGAGCGTTCAAAGCGCAGCATCGAGCAGATCGCGAACGACGTCGGTCTCGGCACCGGCGCGAATCTGCGGATGCAATTCCAGCGCATCCTCGGCACCACCCCCAGCGAGTACCGGCGCACCTTCACCCGGGGCGAGTAGCCCGCCTCACGGCGTCTGGCGCGATCCTTTCGAACCATGGCGCTCACGCCACGGCCATGGCCAGGTCCCGCACGCGAGGCTGGTGACGAACCGAAGGGACACCACACATGACTCGCATCGCCATCAACGGATTCGGCCGCATCGGACGCAACGTGCTGCGCGCCCTGCTGGAACGCGGCAGCGACCTCGAGATCGTCGCCGTCAACGACCTCACCGAGCCCGCCACCCTCGCCCGGCTCCTCGCCTACGACACCACAGCCGGACGGCTCGGCCGTCCGGTGACCGTCGATGGGAACGCACTCATCGTCGACGGCCGACGCATCACGGTGCTCGCCGAACGCGAGCCGGCGCAACTGCCGTGGGCCGAACTCGGCGTCGACATCGTGCTGGAGGCGACCGGCCGCTTCACCTCCGCCAAGGCCGCCCGCGCCCACCTGGACGCGGGCGCGAACAAGGTCCTCGTCAGTGCGCCGTCGGACGGCGCCGACGTCACGCTCGCGTACGGGGTCAACACCGACGCGTACGACCCGGCCCTGCACACGATCGTCTCGAACGCCTCGTGCACGACCAACGCGCTCGCTCCGCTGGCCGCGGTGCTCGACGAACTCGCCGGCATCGAGCACGGCTTCATGACCACGGTGCACGCCTACACACAGGAGCAGAACCTGCAGGACGGTCCGCACCGCGACGCCCGCCGCGCCCGTGCCGCCGCTGTCAACATCGTGCCGACCACGACGGGCGCCGCCAAGGCGATCGGCCTCGTGCTGCCCAGCCTCGACGGCAAGCTGTCGGGCGACTCGATCCGCGTGCCGGTGCCGGTCGGCTCGATCGTCGAACTCAACACCACCGTCGCCCGCGACGTGACCCGCGACGACGTGCTGGCCGCGTACCGCGCCGCCGCTCAGGGCCCGCTCGCCGGCATCCTCGAGTACGCCGACGACCCGCTCGTGTCGTCCGACATCGTCGGCAACCCCGCCTCGGCGATCTTCGACGCGGCCCTCACCCGCGTCGACGGCCGCCACGTCAAGGTGGTCGCCTGGTACGACAACGAGTGGGGCTTCTCCCACCGCGTCATCGACACCCTCGAACTCCTCGCAACACGCTGACCGCTCCCCCAGCCGCCCTCGAATACCGCTCCCAGCGCGGGTCGAGGGCGGCTCCCCGCACAGGAATTCCGCGGCCCTCGTGTACGTGGCGGGGACCAGCACAACCGAGAGTTCGAATCTCGTTCGACAAGCGACGTTAAGCAACACGCTCAGGCCGGCGCTATGGAGGTCGTTCCGGGCGGTGCCCGGGTCCGCCGCCGCGAGCCGGGCCCGAGCCGCCGGCGTCCGGGGTCAGGCTGAGCGTGGGACTGCGATCTTGGCGGCGAGGGTGAAGCCTGAGCCGGCGAGGGTCACGGCCGTGCCCAGCGCTTCGAGCTGGCCGGGCATCACCAGCAGGACGGCGATGGCTCCCAGGAGTGCGGCGACGGCGATCACCACGGCGGCCACCGCGTTTGCCACGGGAAGCTGCGCCACGGCGGCGGGGCGTTCGTCACGTGCTGGTGCGGCAGGGGGACGGTGTATGTCGGGCAGGCGGGTCCTCATCATGTTTCCTCTCGTGTCAGCCCAGGTGAGACGGTCAGGCAGTCAACCGTGCATGTGCGGTAGCAGCCGCATATGCGTGTTCCCAGAGATGCCCTGCCGACGGCACGTCAGAACGTGGCCGAGAGAGAAGACATGCAGGTGCGGGAGGCGTATCTGCCGCATCCTGCGTGCGGCCTCTACGACAGTGGCCCCGCCGGATCGGGATCCGGCGGGGCCACACACGCCTGTTCGGGGGCTGCTGACACTCCCCCTGCGGGCCTGCTGCTACAGGCCGGCAACCTCTGTTCCACCTGGGCTGACAGGAAAACGGAGGACCAACTCGGGCCAACTTAACCAAGTTGGTAACCAACTCTTACGGATAGTGTCCCCACTCCACCGGGATCCATAAACCTGTCCCGCACGACTCCCCGCCCATGGAACGAAGTCCACGGCCGGCAATCCGCACCCCAGCAAGGGCCGGACCCCGCACCTGGCGGACCGAAACAGCACGGACAGCGCCGCACACGCCCGTCGGCAACGATCCACCACCCGGCCACCGCCCCCAACCCAACACCCCCCAAACAGGAGAAAATACGGACGGATCCCATGGCGTACTCCACCGCCCTCGCGGCGTGACACATCCCGGCAGGACCCGCGCCATGACCCGGCCCGACCGGAAGCCGGCAGGACCACACACTGCGGGGCCGGCCGCCCTCTGTCGCTACGGGCCGGCTGCCACCGGCTGCCGGGCTCCCCTCATGCCCGAACCGGCCGGAAAATGGATGACCACATTCACCCAACCCCACCAACTTGGCAACCAACCCCGAAAGCACCACCCCAACCCCCACCACAACGACCAACACCCCGGAAAACAGCCCGCCACGCAACAGACCCCGAACAGACGAAGACACGGCAGTACGCCCGGTCCCGCCACACACAAGACACCGGGCGCCACCACCCCGCCCATCAACCCATGCCTCACGTTGAGCACGCGTAACTCATGCCGAACAGTCCAAAGGCGCCCGGCCACCCCTTGGCCACCCCGGGCCACCTGCGCCACACCTCGGTAGTTACACATGGCAGTTGTCGGACATCAACAACCCAGTCGCAGGGGGCAACTTCCTGGGCTGCGCTTCAGGGGGTGGGTTGGTCGAGCCAGTCCGCGTAAGTCGGTCCGGCAAGGGTGGCGTGTGGGCCGGGGAGCAGGCCGCCGTTCTCGAACAGGTCCCGGTCGGGGTTGGTCGGGTCACTCACTTCCTCGATGCGGGACGGGCTGCCCTGCCGAGCGGCCAGCAGGCGTGCTGCGTCGGCCAGGTTCTCGGCTCGGGGGCCAGCGATCTCCGGGTACGGCGCGCCTGTGGGCGCCGGATCCGCATCGGTGGCGACCTCGACCAGTTTCTCGGCGACGGTGCGGGCGGCGACGAGTTGGGTGCGCATGTTGGGTACATAGGCGACCTCGCCCTGGGTACCCCAGCCGACCAGTTGTTCAACGAACTCGTGGAACTGCGCGGCCCGCACGATCCGGGTGGGGAGCGGGCCGGCCAGCGCTGCTTTCTCGTGGGCCAGTTTGGCCGCGTTGTAGCCGGTGGTGGAGCCGTCGATGCCGATGATCGACACCACCACCATCCGGCGGACGCCTGTCTTGTGTCCGGCCTGGTGCAGGTTACGAGCGGTGGTGGTGAAGAACTCGGTGGCCGACGCCTGCTCGGGCGATGGTGTGCTGGACACGTCAATGATCACTTCGACGCCGTTCAGGGCTTCGGCCAGGCCCTCCCCGGTGACCACGTCCACGCCCGAGGAGCGTGAGATGGGCACGACTTGGTGGTCGCGTTCCTCAAGCACCCGCGCAACGTGCCTGCCGACACGGCCTGTCGCTCCGACGACTGCGATCCTGGTGGACTTCTGCATGATGGCTACCTTCCTTGGACAGTTCTGATGGTGGGCTTTCAACTCGATGACGGAGCGCGGCTCGAGAATGTGACCAGCTCCGTCGGAGATGCTCGGCGACTTCCTCCCTTCCGACGCCGGGGCACCGGACTACTGGGTCGACAGCTTCATCCCGCCCCACACACGCCAAGGCTGCGCGATCGAACGCGGCCCCACCGTGCAGGGCACGGAGGAAATCTGTGCCCTGATCAGCACCGATGAGATCGTCAACCTGTCCCCCGACCGCACGCTCCGGTACTGGGCCCGGCCCGACATCGCCTACCTGCCCCGGACTGACTTGCGGTCATTGGGCTGGAGGGGGCGCGTAGCGGGGGTCGCGGTCGCCGGAGTAGGTGACGGCCATGGTCAGCCGGGCGGGACCGGGGCCGGCGTTGCGGTAGACGTGGTCGCGATCGCCGCGCATGCGCAGGGCGTCGCCTGCTTCGAGGGTGAAGTCGGCACCGCCGACCTCGACCTCGAGCCGCCCCTCGTAGAGGTGGAGCAGTTCCCGTGTTCCTGGCGGATGCGCGGGGGAGCCCATCTCGTCGTGCTCGGCGATGAGAAAGTCCCAGAACTCGATGAACGGGGCCTGGCCGTCGTTGACGAGCAGCCGCCCCACACTGTGCTGTCCAGCGCGGTGAACCTCGGCGTCGGCCGCGCGCACCACCTGGCCGAGTTCCTCGGGCGGCTCGACGAGACGGCCCATCGAGGTGCCCAGAGTGGCGCTGATCCGGGCGAGCGTGGCGACGCTGGGGTTGGTGCGGCAGGTCTCGATCTGCTGCAACATCCCCCGGCTGACCCCCGACCGTGAAGCCAGGTCATCCAGCCGCCAGCCCCGCAACCGTCGCATCGCCCGCAGGTTCGCGGCCAGTGTCCGGCCCACGATCTCCGCTGGATCCTCCATTGACATCACCTCTTCCCCACGACCAATATATCGGATCAGAAGAAAGTATATTGGCTCTGATTCTCGCAAGGAAGGCCCACGATGAAGACGATCTCCCACTCGATCGAGATCAACGCTCCGGCCGCGGCAGTCTGGGAGGTGCTCACTGACCTGACCGCCTACTCGGACTGGAATCCGTTCATCCGCGAGGCGTCCGGCCAGGTCACAGTCGGTCAGCGGCTCACGCTGAGGATGTTCCCCGCCGGCGGGAAGCCGATGACGTTCCGCCCGCGCGTCCTGGCTGCCGACCCCGGCGTGGAGCTGCGCTGGATCGGCCACTTCGTCCTGCCCGGCATCTTCGACGGCGAGCACCGTTTCACGCTCACCACCACCGCGACCGGCGGCACCGAGCTCCTGCAAGCCGAGAAGTTCTCCGGCCTGCTCGTCCCCTTCACCGCCAAGACCATCTCCGCCACCCGGCAGAACTTCGCCGCCCTCAACCAGGCCCTCAAGACCCGCGCCGAAAGCCGCTCGCAGCCAAACCCCGCACCCGCGCCCACCGCGACCGACCAACCTCGGTAGTGTGAAGTTTTCCCATGACGACACTCGACGCCTGCGCCGCGAGGGCGTGTCCTTGTGCGTGTCGCTGCCGCATCTCCAACGAGGTGAGATAGCCCCGGCTGGGTTGCTTCCGTAGACGCCTGCGGTCGCGGAAGGTCTCGATGCAGGCGAAGAGCTCGGTGAGCGTCACCGACCCGACCGTGCCGGCGGCGCTCACCGATCCGGAGGAGACGCTGAACGGAGCCAGTTGATGGCGTCGGGCCTCGACCCTCAGCAGGTCCAGATCATCGGACAGCATTGGTTCATCGGCGAGGCCGTACGCGGGCGCCGTTACCGCGCGACCAGGCGCGGAGACCCAGGACCACCCCGGGCCGGGGCGGACCGGCAGGAAACGGTCAACTGGCCTGGGCGGTCGGCATGATGGTGACCTGCTGGAGGTTGGCCCGCGGCGGGAGGGACGCGACGAACCCGACGGTCTGCGCGATGTCCTCGGGCGCGAGCCACTCCATGGCTTCCTTCGATCCCTCCAGCCACGCACGAGCGCCTTCGTCGGTGACGTGGCTCTGCAGCTCGGTACCGACGATGCCGGGCTCGATCGCCGAGACACGCACCTTCTTCGCACCCAGCTCGACCCGCAGGTGCCGGGAGAGGTGGGTGACGTATGCCTTCGTCGCGGAGTAGACAGCGAAGTTCGGGAAGATGTTCTGCGCCGCGATCGACGACGTGTTGATCAGGTCCGCGACACCGCGCTCCTCAGCGGCCTTCACCAGCTGCGGCGTGAACGCGCCGATGACGTTCATCATGCCGGTGATGTTGAGGTCGATCTGGTGCTGCCACTGCTCGGTGGCCAGCTCCTCGATCGGGGCGGGAAGCATGACGCCCGCGTTGTTGAGCAGCAGGTCGGCACCGCCGAACTCTGCCGCGACCCGGTCCGCCGCCGCCCGTACCGCCGCCGCGTCGGTCACGTCGGCAGCCAGGGCCAGGGCCTGACCGCCGTTCTTCCCGATCCGGACCACCAACTGCTCCAGCCGGTCCGCACGTCGGGCCAGGACGACGACACGAGCACCGAGTCCGGCCAGGTGCTCGGCCGACGCCTCGCCGATACCACTGGAGGCACCGGTGACGACCGCGACGCGGCCATTGAGGGGAAGGGCGGAAGTCTGCGTGGTCATGAGACACACCTTTCAAGGTGAATGAGATGAGGGGCTTGGGGCCGCGGCCTGTCGCTATCGGCTCCTCCACAAGGACACCACCCACGGACGCCTCACGGGGCGCCGGGAAGGGCCCTGACCAGGCAGGTATCCACAAGGAAGGTACTGGCAGTACCACCCGGCCCGGGACATCTCCCGCTCTCGCCCGCCACACTTGGGGATATGAATGACCGTAGTAACGAGCTCGCCGACTTCCTGCGCACCCGCCGTGCCCGGGTCACCCCCGACCAAGCAGGGCTGCCCGAGGACGGCCGGCCCCGCCGCGTGCCCGGCTTGCGCCGCGACGAGGTCGCCAGACTGGCCGGAGTCAGTACCGAGTACTACACCCGCATCGAGCAGGGCCGGGCACAGAACCCCTCCCCCGAAGTCCTCGAAGCCCTCGCCGGCACCCTGAGGCTGGACCCCTCCGAGCGCGAGCACCTCACCGACCTCCTGGCGCGTCCTGCACCGGCCCGCCGAGCTCCGACCAGCCCCCAGCGCGTGCGCCCCGGACTGCACCTGATGCTGCAGACCCTCGACCACGTGCCCGCGTTCATCCTCGGCCGGCGCACCGACGTCCTGGCCTCCAACCGCCTTGCCCGCGAGGTCCTCACCGACTTCGACGCCCTGCCCGCACCCCGCCGAAACCTGGCCCGCTACTACCTCCTGGACCCCGACGCCCGTGAACGGGTCGGCGACTGGGAACAGATCGCCGCCGAAACCGTCGCCATCCTCCGGCTGGAAGCCGGCCGAAGCCCCCATGACCGCCAGCTCGCCGACCTCGTCGGCGAACTCACGCTGAAGTCACCGGAGTTCTCCACATGGTGGAACGATCACAGGGTGCTGCGCCGGACCCACGGCGCCAAGCACTACCACCACCCCCTGGTCGGCGAACTGCACTTCTCCTACGAGTCCTTCCAAGTGCCTGGTGACACAGACCAGACGCTGTGCGTCTACAACGTCGAACCCGCCTCCGACACCACCCGAGCCCTGCAACTCCTCACCAGCTGGACAGCCCCACAGCCGACGGGGACGCCGGAACGAGGTGCGTAGAGGGCCGGGCTGCTTCAGCTCGCCGTTCCGGCCGAGCTCAGCTCCTCGCCTCCCTGCTGACAGGACGGCAGTGACGCCACTCCCGACGGCCACCGTCAGCGCGTCCACGACGAGCGAGGCGCGATGGTGGTCGGCCATCGAATAACCGACGATCTCGAGGGGCTTCAACGCGCGCCAGCGTTCTTTCAGCTCGGCGGCGGTGTGCTCGCCGAGTGCGCGTCCGCCGCCGTCCCGAAGAAGCCAGCAACGTCACGGGGGTGGCGTGGGCGGGCAGTTGGGGTGCATGGGGGAAATCGAGCGAAGCGGGAGCCCCCGGATCACGCAACCGGGCCCCTGTCCGGCCACACACACCTGCCGTCTGGATACTGGTCGGCTTCTCACGTCACGGGCCGTGCCGGAGTGGGGGCAGTAAGGTGATCACCGTTTGGAATGAACTGAACGGGGGACACCCATGCGAAACTCCCAAATACCTCTGTCCTCAAGGAGTTTGATGCTCGCGGCCGTGGCGCTCGTCGGCAGCGTGCTGACGGCCTGCGGTTCGGGCGAGGACTCCCAGGCGGCCGGCGACGCCCCGTCGGCCGCCGCACGCACGTCGCGGCCCGTCCACGATCCGCCGGCGACGTTCGCGACGACGGGCGCCCAAATGCCCGACGGGCTGCTCGTGGACATCCTGGACCTCGACAACAGACTCGTCGGACCGCTCCCGGTCACTCTGCATGGAAGCACGGCGTACGTAGGCGCGTTCGATCACGTGCAGGCCATCGACACCACCAACGGACACGTCACGGCAACCATTGAGCCCGCAGGCGAAGGGCTGCCCGAGGGCGACGGCACCGAGCACAAGGCCGGGGCGCCCGCGATCGTCACCATCAGCGGCACACCGGCCCTGCTGACACCGTTCCTGGTCAAACAGTCCGGTACGGGAACCCAGGCCTCCCATAAGGCAGTTGAGATCACCGTCAGCGACCCCGACGCCGCCAAGGTGCGGTGGCAGGTGACCCTGCGGCTGCCGGAGTGGGCCGCCGAACCGAGCACCGAGCTGACCGCGACAGCAGTCGGCGCCAACGAGAACACCGGCGTGGTGGCGGTGTCCGACAACAACTCCCACGCCGTCACCTACGGAATCGACCTGACAACCCACCGCCAGATCTGGGTCCAGGACGGATTCGCGGCCACAGGAATCGCCGAGGGCACCGCAGTCGGCTGGAACACGGAGAATTACGAAGCGCACGCCGCCGGACACGACGCAGCCACCGGCGCGCCCCGCTGGCAGGGCCAATCCATGGTCAGCCAGACCGTGTCCGCGCTGGGCCCGCATTTCGTCCTCCTCCAGGGCGGCGACTGGGGCAGCGAGAAGCCCTACGTCCAGCTCCTCGACCCCGCCACCGGCAAGACCAAACAGCAACTGCCCATTCAACTCTCCAAGGGCACCTGCGTGTACGACGAGAAGAGCACCCTCGTCTGCCACGGCACTGGCGCCGGCACGGACGACGACGCCGCCTTCGGCCTGGACGCCACCACCGGCAAGACGCTGTGGCAACTGCCCGACAAACAGGCCGACCGCATCGCCCCCGAGATCACCACCGCCTGGCACGGCCGGGCCTACGGCAAGACCGAGAACGGTCCGGTCGCCCTGGACGCACGCACGGGCCAAGACCTGCCCACCAGCCCCCACATCGCCCCGGTCCTGGTGAACGGCTCGGCGGGCCTCGCCCTGGCGAAGGTGGACGGCTGGAAGACCAAGCTGTTCGTATACCCCGCCACCGGCTGAACGGGCCGCCACCGCTGTCCCGTCTCAAATGATCTGGTCAGTGCACGAGCTTGTGACGTGCGGCGACCAGGTCTCTGAGACGGTCAGTTGCCGGAGACCTCAGCCGATCTGGTCCCCGGGCTACGGATGGCAGCCGCTGTCTCGGTGAACGCATGGGCGCCTTCCGCTGCGGCGGCGGTGGCGAACACGGGGGTACTGAGGGGGTCCTGGACGGTGTAGGCGGTGTGGTCGTCGAAGCCGCGGGTGTCCTGGACGATCTGCTTCGTGACGAGGACGGCGTCGCGGGAGTGGGCCTGGACACTGTCGGCCAGGGCGAGGGCCGCCTGAAGGGCTTCGCCTTCGCAGGTGAGCTGGTTGACGAGTCCGTACCGGGCCGCGTCCGGGGCGGGCAGCGGAGCCGCGGTCAGGAGCATCTCCATGGCCACGTGGTAGGGGAGACGGATGGCTCCGCCTTCCGCGGCGACGAGTCCGCGGGCGACTTCGGGCAGGGCGAAGAACGCGGTGTAGGCGGCGGTGATGAGGTCGCAGGCGAGGGCGAGTTCGAAGCCGCCGGCGACGGCCGCGCCCTCGATGGCCGCGATGAGCCGCTTGCGGAGGCGAGCGCGGGTCAGCCCGGCGAGCCGCGGTCGGCGACAACGGGGACGCCGTCGGTGGGGAAGGCTTTGAGGTCCATGCCCGAGCAGAAGTGGCCGCCCGTGCCGGCAAGGATGCCGACGGCCAGGCGGGGGTCGGTCTCCAGTCGGGTCAGGGCCACGTCCGTCGCCTGGGCCAGGGACCGGTCGATGGCGTTGCGGACGTGCGGCCTGTTCAGGGTGATGAGCAGGACGCCGGTGTGTGGCTCGGTCACCACCACGAACCCCGGTCCACAGACGACGAGTTCACCGCAGACAGCCCCGTTGATCGGCGTAAACAGGTCAACGGGGCTTCTTCAAGTCCGCATTCGGGCGGCGGGAAAACGGGCGGAAACGGGGTTCGTGAGCTGTGCCGGTTTCCTTAGCCGGGCAGCCCTCGAACGAACCCGGCGACCAGCGTCGCCACCGCTTCTGGAGTCTCCAGGTTCATGAGGTGGGTGGCGTCAATCCGGTTGATGCCGATGGCCGGCTGGGTGTGGGAGAGCGCGGCCAGCTCCTCGGAGACCCCTTGTGCGAACCGGGTGCTGAATTCGCCGAACCACTCCATGCCGGGCGCAGGCGGGAGATGTCGGCCGGCCTGTACCAGCAGCAGCGGGCAGTCGGCCCCGTCCAGCCATGCGGTGACACCGAGCGCGAAGATCCTGTGCAGTTCGTCGAAGATCTCCAGCGCCTCCGCCCGCTCCGGCAGCGTCTGCCACGTGCCGTCGGGGAACGGGCGTGCGGCCGCGCGGGCAGCGGCCTCCGCACGGCCGGCGGGAATCCCGAACCGGGCGGAGTTGATGACCTTCTCCTCGATGTACCCGGGTGGCGCGATGGTCCCGGCCGACGCCAGCAGCGCCTCACTCACCCGGTCAGCGCCGGGGTACTCACGTCCCCACCAGAAGCCGTCGAGATTCACGGCGGCACGGGCACGGCCCGGGTTCGCCCGCGCGTACTCGACCGCGACCACTCCCCCGAGGGAATGGCCCACCACAACAGCCTCCGGCACGCCATGCGCGTCGAGCGTGTCCGCGATGTGCCGCACCACGGCGGGGATGGTCCAGGGGGAGATACCGGGAGAGCGGCCGTGCCCGGGAAAGTCGACGGCCAGGACACGGTGCCCGGCGGTGAGCAGGGCGGCCGAGGCGTCCCAGTCGGCGAGCGACCGTCCGTAACCGTGCAGTAGAACCAGTTGAGGGCCATCGCCCCCATAGTCATGAGCATGTAGGAATGTCATTGGACGTCACTGTGGGGAGCACACAGCATTCCGCACACCGATTAAAAATCTCCGCCGAACGCAAACTGCGCACCTGCGATGCAACTCGAGCAAGGGCGTGCGGATGCTGAAGGAGGTGGCCGGCGATGCCGGGACCGGCACCGAAGAGAAGCGACCACAGGCGGCGTCCGAAGAAGTCGGACGGCCCGGAGCGGGCCAAGGCGCCGGTCATTCCCCGACCATCCCCCGGACGGATGCCGCACGACATCCGGTCGCCAAGCGCTGCTGTGAGTCGCCAAGAGCTCGTAACACGATCTTGTTGAACGGCCCTGTTCGGTCGTGTCCGGTGTGACGATTCGACCGTTCGGGATGGTGTGCCTACCCGGCCGTGGATGGTGGACGATGACCTGTGGGCGCTGATCGCGTCGCTGCTGCCGCCCCGGCCCGAGAAGGCTCCTGGCCCGCGGCCGGTGCCGGACAGGCTGTGCCTGCAGGGCATCGGGTACGTGCTGCACAACGACATCGCCTGGCAACTGCTGCCCCTGGAGCTGGGGTTCGGCTCGGGCCAGACCAGCTGGCAGCGGCTGGAGCGGTGGCCGACGCGGCCGCGCGAGCCATCATTGGGGCCCCGGTCACGGAAACGCCGTGACCGGGGCCCCAGGATCAGCTACCGCGGAAGGTTCCGACCGCCGCTAGTTCCGGTACCGGAACACGATCCGCCCGCGCGTCAGGTCGTACGGCGGGAGCTCCACCAGCACCCGGTCTTCCAGCATGATCTTGATGTAGTTCTTGCGGATCTTCCCGCTGATGTGCGCGAGCACCTGGTGGCCGTTCTCGAGCTCCACGGTGAACATGGCGCTGCGCAGGCACTCGACGACCTTGCCCTCGACTTCGATGACGTTCTTGTTCTTCGTCATCGCACCAGCTCCAGGTTGCTGCTCATCGGCCGGGCGCCGATGCCCTCGAACAGCGCCGAGGCTGCTTGGTTGGACTCGTGGACTTCGGTCCAGGCCGCAGCGAACCCGGAGCGGTGCAGCGTCCCCAGCGCGTGGGCCAGCAGCGCCCGCGCGATGCCGCGGCGCTGCTCGCCGGCCAGGACCGCGACCAGCCCGATGCGCGGCCGGTTCACCGTCACTACCCGGATCAGACCCAGGTAGCGGTCGGGCGCCGCGGCCACCGCGTACTTCGACGGGTCGACGATGGTGTCGCCTTCGGGGCGGGGAATTACCTCCGCGGGCATCGACTGCCACCCGACGGTCGCCTCGACTTCGTCACGGATCGCGCGGTCCAACGCCCGCAGCAGACTCTCGTCCGCCTGACCGGCGGGCACGATCGACACGCCCGAAGGCGGCAGGACTGCTTCGAGCCCTGTGACCCTCGGGTCGGTCGGCACGACGTACTCCCACTCGCGGCGCCGGATCGTGAAACCGGCCCGCTGCCAGCCGGCCGTCAGCTCGATGTCGGATTCGTCGACCACCGTGTACAGCGGCGCTGGCAGTTCCGCCAGCATCGCCTCGGCGAGCCGGTCGAAGGCGGCGTCGTGCCAGGCGTCGATGCTGACGAACAAGCGTCCGTCGGGCCGGTGCTCCGCATGCCCGCGGCCGACCACCAGGTCGTCATCCAGTGCATGCCATTGCCTGTCCGCGACGCGCGTGATCATCACCGCGTTCTCGCTCAGGCCAGATGTGAAAGGCTTCGTGTTCATCGGAGTCCCCTTCCAGGAGTGCCTCGATCTCAGGCGCTCCTGGCGACACCGAACGTCAGCCGCCGGACCGTGACGGATTGAGGGAGCACCCACGGGTAACTGTGTTCACGGGGCTCACCTCCATACGACGACTTAACGGTCCACCACGAAAGTAGCAGCGGGGCGCCGCCTCGCTCAAACCCTTTCCCATGAGCTCGGAACGCAATCATGATGCCGTCTTCTTGAGGCGTCTCCAGCAGATGAGGCTGCAAGCCAACGAGAGGAAGAAGTCGTGGAGTTCGATACGCCGTTCCCAGCGGACGGCGAGGCGTTTGAACTGGTGGAGCAGGGCGAAGGTCTGCTGCACCAGTTCAAACGCCTCGCCGTGCGGTGGGAGCGACGCCTCGACCTCCACACTGCCTTCGTCTCGCTGGGCTGCGGCCTCATCTGCTGGCGACGGCTCAAGAAGGCTGCCGGCCATGATCGCAGAAGCCCCCGTGGCGGCAAGTTCCCTTGTAGAGGGCGGCGAGTACGCCGGGGCACCCGCCACGCGCTCGCTCGCTCGCTACTCACCTGTCTCGTGCTCCGAACGATCCGTGGCCAGCGGCTCGTTGTAGGTGATCACGACCGGCGCGTTTGCCTCCGCCCGTACGCGGTCCGACGCCGTCGCGATCTCCTCGTAGGTCCATTCCCTGTGCAGGCGCTCCCCGTGGGCATCGGTGATGTCGATGACCAGGCCGGTCCACTCCTCGGCGGGCTGTTCGGGGACGAGTCCCAGCTCGTATCTAGCGTCCTGGAGGAGGGATTCGGTGACGCGTATGCCGGTGAGTCTCTCGGCCAGAGCGAGGACCGCCGCCTTCCGGTCGACGTCCGGGGCGCTCTCGTCGTGCTCTCCCTCGGAGGTCAGAGGGAAGCCGACTTCCCGCAGCAGGGGGACCAGTTCATCGGGGGTGTTGCCGTCGCGCGACGAGGGGCCCTCGAACGTCGTACGGAGCTCACCGTCCTCGAACCAGCGGAAGAAGTGGATGGGCTTGCCGCCATTGGTCGAGTGCGCCACGACCCGGCCGCCCCTCGACAGCGTCTCCACGCAGGGCGCCGCGATCCCCAGGCCACCGTCGAAGCCGAGGACGAGTGTCCAGTCGCCGTTCTCGCCCGGAGCGCTGAAGGCGCCCGCGACGTAGGACTCGTCCCAGTAGTCGTAATCCACCTCGGCGCGGTGAGCGTCGTCCGCCTCGATCAGCCCGGCCGTTCCCTCCCCAGTGCCGCGCGGTTCCGCCTCCATCGCGCGCAGCACCTCGCGCGGGGTCCGCCCCCGTATCAGTGTCAGGGTGTATCCGCTCTCCATCATGTGGCGGAAAAGCGGCGAGGTGCGGATCCAGGCGTAGTCGTGCGCGGTCACCAAGTTCATACGGCGCAGTGTGCCTGATGCCTCTGACAACGCCCGGTGCAAGCCGGTTCTTACAGCTGGAGCTGGTCCTCGGGTCGCGCCGCCGAGCCCCTGTCGGCAATATGATCTTAATATGAGCCCTTAGGGTCCTCATGGCACGGTGGGTGGATCCGCGATACCTCCACGAATGTTTGTTGAAAGCGCGGTCATTGTGTGAACTGGTACATCCACGCCGAGGTCTGCGGCGATATTGTCTCGCTGCCGGACCTTGGGGCCGGGCTAGCCTCGCGCTTTCATGAGCGGGCTCGCCCATGCCTTGATCAAATAAGCGGAGAGCGCTTCTGACCTGCAACGATGGGACTTGTCTAGGGTTCTGTTGGCTGCATGCAAGGAAGCACTCTCCAGGTGAGTAAGCGTATCGGGTTGTACCCGTATGTCCGTGTCGAGGGCGGCGGTCGTGGAGCGGTCTCGCAGGCCGGGGCGGTGTTGCTGGTCGACACGATCCGCAAGTCCGGCCTGGACACCGCGATATCGGCGGCAAGGCGCCGTGGCGCAAGCCGCGGACGGTGCACGATCCGGGCGAGGTTAGGGCCTGTCTGGCAATTCCCGTCTGCTCGACGGCGTACGGGGCCACCTCCCGCGCGGCCTGGGAGGTGGATCCTCAACGAATTCCGTGGAAACTCCTCCTACTTCACGTGCCGATGGCAGCATTCGGGCTGATGTTCCGTTTGTTGTCGAACGGGGAGCGGGATGAGGAAGAGACGTAGGGTCGCAGGAGTGTTGGCGGCGGCCGCCATGGCCGTGCTGGCGTGGGGAACACCGGCGCAAGCCGCGACCCCGGTGCCCACACCCGGGGCGCTGCTCCCGAACGGGACCAGCGAAGCGATGAGCAAGCTGGAGCTGACCGAGCACCGTGTGTCCGCCACGACGATCAGCACGCTGGACGGTCATCTGCCCAATGTCGGGGTGGACACGGTCCTGCAGTCCGCCAACCACCCCATGTACAACAGCTCCAGTTCCGGGTGCACGAGCACCGAGTTGGCCGCGCGGCCGATCAACCCTTCGGCGTCATCGGCCTACTGCTGGGACACCGGGGACGCCCTCACCCAACAATTCGTACCCCAGGGACTGACCTCGTCCGGCGACGCCGACGACGACGGCATGTGGGGCACGAACAAGGTGATCCTCTCGGGGTGGACCAACAACAACGACCTCGCGAGCTCCACCGCCGATGACGACGGCCTGGCGCGGGTGGCGTTCATCGACGCCAACACCCCCGGCGCCTTCAAGTACCGGTGGGTGCTGCTGGTCGTGCCCACCGAAGGTGGAGACGACTTCGACAAACTGGGCTCGCACCTCGGCGGCATGGTCTGGTACGGCAACAAGCTCCTAGTCACCGCGTCCCGCGGCGACGACAGCGACAACGCGCTGTTCGTCTTCGACTTCACGCACATCCTGCAAGCGACCGTGAACTCCCACGAGATCGGCCAGGTCAGCGGCGGCTACTCGGCGCGCGGCTACCAATACATCATGCCCGCGATCGGTTCCTACAGCCTGGGCGGCGGGTGCAGCGGCACATCTATCACCGGCTACCCCTGCTTCGACGGGCTCACCATGGACCGCAGCACCAGCCCGTACAGCATCGTCGCCAACGAATGGCGCACCACCGGCGGTGACGCCCAGCCCGCCCGGATCTTCCGCTACGCCCTCGCCGCTCCCGGCAGTGCCATGCCGCTCGTCACCAGCGGGGGGAAGGCCTATGCCGACCCGACCAAGAGCTACGTGACCAACAACGCGGCGGGGTTGCAGGCGGTGCTCGCGAACAACGACAAGTACTACGCCGCCGACGCCCTGTGGGGGCCAGGGGTGCACGGCATCATGTGGAAGATGAGCAACACCGGCGTCGCCACGTCGCACACCTGTAGCGGACAAGTCCAGGCGAACGCATGCTGGGCCCAGCACAGCGAGGGCATGTCGCTGTGGTGGAGCACCCAGCAGCTGTGGTCGCAGACCGAATGGGCCGCGAACTCCGCCGGAGGGTGGAGTCAACCGGCGGTTCCCGAAAGGGTGTTGTTCTCCGTGCCGTTCTCCAACATGTGACGGCGGCGCCGGGCGGGCGAGGTGGCCCGCAGCGCCGCGGGCCGCCTCCTCACTGTCGGGTCAGGACTGCGGGCACTGCCGCCACGCCATGTGCACCGCCCGAGCAGTTCTACGTGGCGAGGAGGGTGGGCAGAAGCGGCTCGTACGCCCGACAGAGTGAGTGTGAGTACGCTGAACTACAGGTCTCAGCGCAACACTACATACGGTCCTGACATGTAGTCAGATCTGAAAATATGGCGCCGTTATTGAGAACGGACAGGACGCTCAGGCCGCGAACCCGACGTTGGTCACATACTCGTACTCGCCCCACTGGGAACCCAAGTCGATGACCGCGTCGTTGACCCAGGCATCGTCGAGTGCTTCGTCGTCGTCCTCGACCCAGGCCCGCACAATGCGGTCCCAGTGACGGACATTGAGCGTGCGGTACTCGATCACCCGCTGACGCGGCCTCGGAACCCGGGACTGGTTCAGCGGGTGCAATTCCACACGGGTGCCACGACCCTCACGATTGAGGCGGGCAAGCAAGTACCGGGCCACGTTGTGGCGTCGCACAGTACGGTACGCGGCCTCGATCCTGTCGAGGTTCTTCTTCGACGGACTGCGCCTGCCATCCAGCCACGCCTTGATCGTACGGTCGGTGACGGTCAGACCGGCATCGCGGGCAGCAGCGCGGGCATGGTCGCTGCGGGTGAGGTAGTGCAGCCGGGCCAGCAGACCACGCCGCACCGTGACCGGAGTGGCGACAAAGCCGGCGAGTGCGTCGAGCCGACGGGCGACCACCTCATGCCCTTTAAGGCCACGAGCCCCATACTTCCCGAACTCGACATTCCTCTCCGGCATTCGATACTCCCTCCCGCAGCTGCTGACGGTTCATTTTCTCTACAGATGCCAGAATACCCTAATTCCCGCTCGCTCGTGGCGAGTTCGGTGTTCCGGCCTGGTGTGGCGGAACACGGAAATTCCACCATGCGCCGGTCCGCATGGACTATTCACTGCTATTGCGCCGGCGGTGATGCCCCGCCGTATTACGTTCCCGCGCCTGACTGCAATGGCGCGTATTCCGGCTGTGGTTACTGAACTTGATTGAGTGATGTCGGAGCCGTTTGCCTGACAGCGGCACCACGGCTCCGGGGGCCGTTTGAGCGTGAGATATGCGCAGGGCGGTGGGTTGACCAATGCAGGGAGGCCGCGCGGGAGCGGATCCGGTTGCAGACCGTGCAACGCTTCTAGGACGGGGACAAGATCCGGGAGATCGCTACTGCGCTGCGGGTCAGCGAGCGATCGGTGGAGCGGTGGCTTCGTCAGTGGCGCGAGCACGGCGAGGCCGGAGTCCTGTCGAAGGGATCGCCGGGGCGACCGAGGCTCGGCGAGAAGCAAATCGTCGGACTTGAGCGGGAGTTGGAACGCGGCCCGCTGGTCCACGGTTGGACCCACCAGCGGTGGACGCTGGCCCGGGTGAAGAGGCCGATCGGCCGCTTGTTCCACGTGAGCTACACGGTGGAGGGCACGTGGCGGCTGCTGAAGCGGCACGGCTGTTCGTGGCAACAGCCGATCCGCCGAGCCATCGAACGCGACGATGCGGCCTTGGAGTTGCGGAAGAAGGAGGTCTGGCACCTCACCAAGCAGCTGCGGGAGTTCATCGACGCGAACGCCACCTGGCTCACCGTGTTCCAGCTGCCCACCTACGCGCCGGACCTGAACCCGCAGGATGGCATCTGGTCGCTGGTCAAACGCGACGTCGGCAACGTTGCCGCAGCCGACCTGGGCGAGATCACGCGGGTCGCGAAGCGTCGGCTCAAGCAGATCCAGTACCGCCCGGACCTGGTCGACGGCTGCCTGACCGGCACCGGCCTGATCATGGACGGCTGACCGATATATCACGAGTCGAGTTCAGCGGCTCGGTACGGCACGGCTCCCGGCTTCCCGAGGGTGCGACCGTTGACGCCACGCCGCGCCACCCGCCGCTGCCTGGTGGGGCGTTCAGCATCGTCTGAAAACCCCTTGCTTCCCGGTCGCCCGCTTGGTGGGATGCAGGGGCTTCGACGGCGTGAGGGGACGGCTTGGCGGTGTTCGGGTGCGCCGGCTGCGGTGCAGTACTCACGGCGGCAGTGTCAGAGGTGACACTGCCGGTTCATCTCAGCGGCACCTACTGGGAGACCCTGCACCCGCCGCTCCTGGAGGCGGGGACCTACGCCGTTGATCCCGAGCCGTACGGGCCGCCCTGGCGGCCATGGGGAGAGATCGGAGCGCAGGAGGCGGCCGCGCGGGGGGTCTTCGCGCCAATCGGCACTCTGTCCGATGGGCCGTCAGACACCGTCCTGCTCGCACCCGGCGACATGCGCGACACGGGGCTGATCGCGGAGCGGCCCGAGGGCTACTGCATGGGGATCAACGGGAGCGGCGGGCCGAACCTCGCCTGCCTGAGCTGCGGACTGCCAGTCGGATCGCGGATCGACGACTGCGGGCAGTGGCAGGTGGTCCGGCTCCTGCCACAGGCGGTGGTGCGGCTGCCCGGCCCGCCGGAGCGGCCGGTCATGGACTGGGCGGAGCTGCCGGCCGACGGTGTGCTGTGGCAGGGGCTGAGCGAGTACCGGGACATCCCGGCGGGCGTGGCCCTCGCCCACGTGGTGGTGGCAGCCGGGGGCGGGCCGGTCGAGGTGGCGCCCGGTCCTGTCGCCGAGCTCCTTGGCCGAGCACTCGCCGCGCTGCTGCCGTCCGGGGAGGGGGCGAAGTGGCTGGACCTGGCGGGGCCGGGGCTCGGCGAACCGTCCGCCGCGCTGGTGTTGGTGCCGGTCCATCCGCAGACCGGAGAGGTGTGGCGGCCCAGCGGCGGCGCGATAGCCGTGCCCGTCGAGGCCCCGCTCTGGGCCGAGCTGGCCTTCCCGCCCTATCGGACGCGACTGCCGGTGGCAGGCGGGCTGCCTGCGGGTGTGGAGCGGGACGATCCGCTGCCACCACACCCGCAGTTGCCGTTCCGACCGTCCTGCGATGCGTTCCGGTACACGCTCGCGCGCATGCCCGCCGTCAGGGAACCGTGGCTTCGGGCGATCTACGACCGAGGGTGCTGACCCTTCGGAGGTCGTGCGGACCCAGACGTTGGGTTCAACATAGACGGCGTAGTCGAGTCATGGACTTGGTCGCAGCCGGGACAGAGACAAGGGCGCCGGGGACGGCAACCGGGCCAGCGGTGTCGAAGGGCAGGCCGGTCCCCTTGCGGGCCATCACGCAAGCAGGCCCGAAAAAGACATTGGGTCCGGGGCGACCCGTTCGACAGGCGCCCGCGCGGACATGGATACACCTAGAACGACTTGATCTTGGTGCTTTGGCTGCCCTGGCACTTCACTACCGGGGGCGGCCGCTTGTTACTCTTTCCGATCATGCGAGCCCTCTTCCCAGGATCCTTCGACCCGGTCACTCAAGGGCACCAGGACGTACTCCGGCGCGCCGCCCTCCTGTTCGACGAGGTCGTCGTGTGCGTGATGTTCAATTCGAACAAGACCGGCCGCTTCCCCATCACGGAACGGCTGGACCGGCTCCGCGCGGCAGCAACTGACTTGAGCAACGTCACGGTCGACTCCCACACCGGCGGCCTGCTGGTCGACTACTGCCGCCGAGTCGGAATCGACGTCGTCATCCGCGGAGTCCGCGGCGTTCCCGACCTGGACTACGAAATGCCGATGGCCCGCATGAACCGCGAACTGGCCGGAGTCGAAACGTTCTTCATCGCTGCAGACCCCGCCCTGGCCCACATCTCCTCCACCCTCGTCACCGCGATGAGTCAACAGGACCGTGTCCCCGAATGATGACTTGAGCGAGTCTTCCAGCAGCTGGGGGCGGCAGCGAGACCGAGGAGGGCCAGGTAGTTGCGGGAATGGCGTTCGTAGCGGTGGTTGAGCCGGCGATAGCCGGTCAGCCAGGACGTTGGGTCGGCCGCGCGGCGAGGTGTCTGCCGTGGCAGGTCCTGTTCCGCGCGGCCTCCCGCCGAACCGGACGTGACGGTTTCCCGGTCATCCGGCTCTCCGATGATCACGACGTGAATGGTCTGGCCGTCTGTGTCTCGTGGATGCGGTCATGGCAGGCGTCGCAGGCCACGACGGTCTTGCGGCGCCGATCCAGCATGACCCGTGCCCCGTCGGACGTCGGCCATCCGGCACGGGCGAGGTCGGCGAGGGCACGGATGTGATGCACCTGGGCATCGCCAATGGCTCCGCAGATCTCGCAGGTGTCCGCCAGGAGTCGCGTAATCAACTCCTTGTGCGGATAGTCCACCCAGACCGGCCGTCGATCGGTGATCTTCGCCGACCGCTGCCGGTGGAGAGGTATTCCACCGAACCGGGCCACCAGTGGCTTCCTGTTCTTCCGCTCGATGCGGGCCTCAAACAGACGCGGCGCACAACGTCCTCTCGATCACCCACCGGCGCCGTCCGAGCCGTTGCGATGACTCGACGCCCTTGCGGGCGATGCGGACACCGATCCGTTTGCCGCGTAACCATTTCCCCAGGTGGGGGATGTCGTAGGGCTTGTCGGCGTGGACGAGGCCAGCGTCGTCGAGCCGGTGCAGGATCTCCTCGTGGAGCCGGCCCCAGACTCCGGCCCTCGACCAGATCAGGAAGCGCCGATGGGCCGTCGACTTCGATATCCCGAAGCAGGGTGGTAGAGCCCGCCAAGCGCACCCGCTGACCAGGACGTAGATGATGGCCGCGAACAGCGTCTCATCAGGAGTGTCCTGCGTCCCGCCGCCTCGCAGGCGTCGCCGGCCTCACGCCCGTCCCTCGCGCCTCTGGCAAGGTCAGCGGCAACCTGCGCCGCCCGCGCCGCTACAGCCGACGCTTGTTGCGGATGTTCTACCTCTCCGCCCAGGTCGCAGCCACACGCTGCCCCGAGTCCAAGGCGTTATACCGGCGGAAGGGAGCTGAAGGGAACACCCACAAGCAGGCCGTGCTCGCGCTTGCCCGCCGACGCCTGAACGTCCTGTGGGCCCTGCTACACGTCCGTCTTCCTCACCGAACTGCTGGCGCCAGCACAGGAAGTCGAGGCTCTTCTGCCTCACCCTGCGTTCGATCTGCTCAGGGGACAGCCCTGCCTCCCGGGCCAGGTCCTCTGTGCTGCTCATCGACTCGGGCTGGCTCAGTTCAGCAGCGCCGAGATGCGCTCGACTACCTTCTGACCTGCGCGCTGCTTGATCAGCCCCTCCTTGGCAATCGCCCGCACATGCAGGGTGGTGGTCCGCTCGCCGCTGCGAGTCGCATCGACGGTGACCACCACCGGGTTCATGTTGAGGGCTCCGCCTCCGGTGAGCACGCGGAGCGTCACTCGGTCCGTTGCTGCCTCCACCAGTTCTGGGTTCGCGCCAGGGGACAGCTCGACAAGCACAGCGCGGACGCGTTCAAGAGCAAGGTCGAAACCCAGCGGCAGTTCGCGGTCGAACTCACTGATGTCATTCTTGAGGAACCGGGAGGCGATCTTCCCGCCGCGGTTGATGCGGCCGAGGGCTTCCGCCAAGAGCTCGTCCTCTGGCTGCTGCATCCGGCGCCCCCTTCTTACCTGCACGATCGAAACGGCTCCGCCAAGACTGCGCTACCCCACCGGTGTTTTCAACGGCAACGGTCCGTTGCCGCGCCTGTCCAACGCCTGCGAAGCGCCGTTGAGTCTCTCCGCACACGAGTTCAAAAGCTCAAGGAGCGCTTCAGTTGGCGGGTTTCGCCAAGTACCGCACCAGGGACGTGCCCGGTGCACCAACAACTCGTTGACGTCGAAATCCAAGAGCCATTCGGTCACGGCCCAGGCAGGATGCCCTCTGTGAACCATGTCCTGTGCGGGCTCGCCGCCAATACCGCCTTGCCGCCCGAGCTGATCGACCGGCTGATCGCGGTCGCGGACGCCGACGTGGCCGTGGACCTCGCCGGCCGCGCGGACCTCAGCCATGCGCAGGCGGTTGCGTTGAGCTCACGCGTTGAGGAGAGCGCTGTACGGCTTGTCTACGAGGGCCGGCTGACCGCCGCTGACGTCGATCCCGCAGCACAGCCGCACGCCGCCCTCGCCTTGCTCTACGAGCGTGCCGGCAGCCCGGAGTGGGCGCGCCTCCTCGCGGCAGATCCGGGCTTTGAGCGTCGGGAGAAGCTGGCTGCCTGCTCCGGCCTCCCTGCCGATGTGGTGGAGACGCTCGCCGCGGACTCGAACGTGCGAGTTGTCTCGGAGCTTGCGTTGTGGACCACGCCGGAAGTGGCAGCCAGGCTTGCAGGGCATCCGCACGCCGAGGTCCGCCGCGCGGTCGCGGCCAACGAGGCGACACCCCCGGGCGTACTCGCGGCGCTGATCACCGGTGAAGGGCTGCCTCCCGCACAGCGGTGCCTGGTCTGCGACCGCGAAGCGACGCCGTTCGTGCACGATCCGCAGTGCCCGCGGCCCGACTGCGATCTACTGCCGGGCGCCTCCTGCGACGGGTCCCACGAGTCCACCGTGCACGACATGCAGGAGGCTGCACTGCGGAACCCGGCGACACCCACCGAGGCCGCCGTCGGCTTCGTGGACCATCCTTCAATGCTGCTGCGCTGGGCGCTCGCAGCCAGGCCCGACCTGCCTTCGGAGGCGTGCGGACAGCTCGCCGTAGATCCCATCCCCCGCGTCCGATCCAGCCTCGCCGAAAATCCCTCGATCGACGATGCCCTGATGCGCGCGCTGGCCAATGACCGTGGCCACGATGTGCAGCACAGGCTCGCACACAACACGCACGTGCCGCTGGATGTGCTCATTCACCTGGCCGGCGCTACCAAAATCGGCGCCACCCTGCTGCCGCGTGTCGCTGCCGCCTCTCCTGCCGAACTTCAGGAGCTGGCCCAGTCGCCGAACCCGGCCGCGCGGATGCTCCTGGCCCAACGACGCGATCTGCCGACCGAGATCCGCGACGCGCTGGCCACCGACCCCGACGCGAAAGTGGTCAAGTCCATCGCTCCGCACCCGGGCCTCTCCGAAGCACAGCTGCGCGCCATGGTCCACCGGCACGGGGTCCGGGTCGCTGCCAAGGTGGCGGCCAACCCGGACGCGACTCCGGCGCTGCTGGAACAGCTGACCCGGCACGAACCATCGGTACAGAAAGCGTTCCGCGAAGTCGCCCGGCACCGCAATGCGACGGCCCCGGCGCTGCTCGCCTGCTTGGCGGACAGACAGGCGAGGCCCATAGCCGCCGGCCATCCGGCACTCCCGCCGCCGATCATCGTAGAGCTGCTCACCGACGCCGACTGGCAGGTAGTGGAAGCGGCAGCCACCAACCCGTCACTGCCGCTTGCTGTCATGTCGGACCTCGTGCCCTACCCGTAATTGCCCTGCCAACTGAAGCCCTCAGCCCCGCCAGCACAAGCGCCAACCCGTCAAATGAGGCGCACAGTCAGCCAGTCCACACGGTGTAGACGGCGTCGACGGCCTCGCTCAGAGACGGGCATCCGTGCACGTGCCCGACCACGCCCGTACGCCGGTGGTGACCTGGGCGAGCTCCGGAACGCCGTGACGGCTCGCGCAACAGTTGGCGCAACCGATAACCGCAGCAGTTGGCGCAGCCCGGCGGGCCCCGGCGCTGGAGGGCGGTGTCGATCGAGCAGCACAGGCTGGATGACCGTGTCTTCCTTACGTCCTCTCCCGTTGCTCATGACCAGGGGAGCTATAGCTCTCGGTCTTGGGGAGGAGCGGGCGTTTGCAGCACGATCCGTCACGCGGAGCGTCGGAAGGCAAGGATGTCCATGCCATCGTGATCGGTGCGGGCTTCTCCGGCATCGGTGCCGCGATCCGGCTGCGCCAGGAGGGATTCGGTGACCTCCTGGTGTTGGAGAAGGCTCCGCAGCTCGGGGGTACCTGGCGGGAGAACACCTATCCGGGCTGCGCGTGCGATGTGCCGTCCTCGCTCTACTCCTACTCCTTCAGCCCCAACCCCGGATGGAGCAGACTCTTCGCAGGGCAGCAGGAGATCCACGACTATCTCCGGACGACTGCGGAGCAGTACGGCGTAGGCGAAGCGTTGCGCTGCGGTGTCCGTGTGCTGCGGGCCTGCTGGGATCGGTCTGCGGGGCGTTGGCGGTTGGAGACGACCGACGGCGACTACAGCAGCGAGGTGCTGGTCATGGCTACGGGCCCCTGGCACCGGCCACGGCGTCCTGAGGTGTTGGGGCTCGCCGAATTTCCGGGTCCGGTTGTCCACACCGCGCAGTGGGACCACACCGTGGACCTGGCCGGCCGGCGCGTGGCCGTGGTGGGGAGCGGGGCTTCGGCCGTGCAGGTCGTCCCGGCCATCCAGGAACAGGCGGCAGCGGTGCACGTATTCCAGCGCACCGCCCAATGGATCCTGCCCAAACCCGACTTCCAGGTCCCCCGGGCCCTCGGCTGGTGTCTGCATCACTTGCCCGGCGCGCAACGAGCCATACGCAGCGCCCAGTTCAGGATGCAGGAGGGCTTCGGTTACGCCTTCCGCCACCCACGGCTCGTGCGCCCCCTGCAGGCAGCTGCCCGTGCTCACTTGCACCTCGCGGTCCGTGACCGGCGCCTGCGACAGGCGCTCACGCCGCACTACACCCTGGGCTGCAAGCGCCTGCTGACCTCGAGCACTTACTATCCAGCGCTGGCCAGGCCCCACGTCCACCTTCACCCCACCGCTGTGTCCGCGGCTCGCGGGAACCGCCTCATCGGCGCCGACGGCACTCAGGCCGAGGCCGACGTGGTGATCCTGGCCACCGGCTTCCACATCGGTGAGCTGCCGCTGGCACGACGCGTGCACGGCACGGACGGCCTGACCCTGCACGAGACCTGGGCCGAGGGGCCCGAGGCCTACCTTGGCACCACCGTCAGCGGCTTCCCCAACCTTTTCCTCCTCCTGGGCCCCAACATCCTCAGCGGCTCCACCTCCGCCATCACCGTCCTCGAAGCCCAGCTCACCTACCTGTGCGCGGCCCTGACACACCGACGCCGGGGCGGCTACACCTCCGTGGACGTGAAACCGGCGGTCCAGGCCGCGTACAACACCGCGTTGCAGGACGCGCTGCGGACGACCGTGTACGACGCCGGCCACTGCTCCAGTTACTACCTCAGCCCCAGCGGGCGGAACACCTTCTCCTGGCCCTGGTCCACCGGTCGGCTCATCCGCCGTCTCAGTCGCTTCGACCCAGCGGCATATGCCCTTCAAGGACCCTGTCTGCCCAGTCCCCGGTCCGCGCCCATCACGCCGCATCACACCAGCACCGTCGGTAAGAACGGACCCACCGCGTGACACAGCAGCCGCCATCGCGACGGTAGCCTCACGGCCGCGCCCGAGACGCTCGTCTCCGACAACGGTCACGCCGCGGAGGGGCCGGGCAAAGTCCGTGAGGCGAAATCCTCAGCGGGCCGCGCTCGCGGGGCTGAGCGTGGGATGGGTGTGACGCCGCCAGAGGTGGACGGACAGACCGGGAGTCATGACACGGGGTCTCATCCACGGTGCTGAGCCTTCGGCATGGAAGGCCCAGCACCGCTGCAACACGGCGGTGCGACGCGTCCTCTCAGCCCCCGAAGTGGCGATTCCTGCCCAGGTCACAGGTGTAACGCGCTCATTGGCTCAGTCCCGGGTGGTTACGACCAGTTGTTGGACCACAGGTCGCAGTCGTCGGCGACGACGAAGGCGTTGGACCGCTGCGCGGCGCCGGTGCCGGCCCGGGCGACCGTGACCGCGCCGGGACGCTCAATTCGATGTCACCGACGACGCCTCCGTCGCCACCGCGGCAACCGACGTCTGCACACGAAGGCGCGATCGATGTTCTGATCAACAACGCCGGCGTGCACGGTCCGCACGGCGATCCCAGCAACCTGACCGCCGCGGACGCTCTCAGCGTCTTCGACGTCAACCTCTTCGCTGAACCATCACACGGCGACAAGCTCACCGTCAGGCCCAGAGCCACTGGGCCCCTCGGATCCTACGAATGACCGGCGCGGACCCGCGCTGGAAGGCAGGACACGCTCAAGGCTTGCGGCCGATGAAGGCAAGCAAGCGAGTCTGTACGTCGGCGCTTTCGGGTACCTCGACCCGTGGTCCGTATTGCCCGCTCTTGCGGAGCACGTCGTCGAGCGGCAGCATCCCGTCGAGCAACTGGGCGCACCTGTCGGGGGCGAGGCGCTCCTCCTGGCCGGTGGCCCGCGCCAGGTCCCAGGTGTGCATGAAGACGTCGGCGGTGTAGAACCGGTCGACCGCCTGGTCCAGCGCGACCTCTCCGATGTGCGGGTTCGACAGCATTTTCTGCGCCGTGGCCGGATCGTCGAGGAGAGCCTGCACCCCGTCGCTGTGCACCGTCCAGGCCGCCACCGGGTCGTCGTCCACCGACGGGCCTTTCGGCAGTTCGACTCCGGCGCCGGCCTTCAGGAAGTTGGGGAACCACTCGACAAGGTGGCGCACCACATCCCGGGCGACCCACCCCTCGCACGGCGCCGGGTTGTCCCATGCCCCGGGACGCACTCCGCGCACGCGGTCCGTGAATACTCTTGCGACGGCGCGGTGTTCATCGGCTGCCCTTGTCATGGTCTCAAGCCTTCCTTCTCGGTACGCCGGTCGGCGTTGCCGCTCTGACGGCCGCTGAGCAGCTCGTCAAGCCGCTCGTAGCCTTCGCGGATGCCGCGTTGCATGCCGCTCTTGATCATCGAGTCGCGGGCCTCGACGGAGTCCATGAGGGATTTGGTGGTGACCCGTGTGCGACCGCCGAGGTCCTCGAAGGTGGTTGTCTCCAGGCTGACGCCGTCCGGGAAGCCGTCGTAGGCGAAGGTCTGCACGAGGCGCTCGTTGAGACGTACCTCGTGGAACACGCCGCGGAAGCCGTACTCCGTACCGTCGTCCTCGCGATGCACATAGCGGTACGACCCACCAGTGCGCGCGTCGTACTCGTCGATCCGCATGGTGAGCCGACGCGGGCCGAGCCACTGGACGACCAGGTCAGGATCGATGTACGCCCGGAACACGAGCTCAGGCGAAGCACCGAACTCCCGGGTGATGAGGATCGTGGGCAGAGCCGGGTCGGCCACGATGTGCGTCTCGTGCCGCCGGTTGGTCTCCGCGCCGCTCATGATGCCGCCTCCTTCGTCGAGGTGCCCGTCACCGGATGTTCCTTCATCTGCTCAAGGACGGCATCGAGCCGGCGGAAACGGTCTTCCGCCTCGCGCCGGTAGCGTTCGATCCATTGCGTCATCAGGTCGAAGACCTCGCCCTCGAGGTGGCAGGGCCGCCGCTGGGCGTCCCTGCTGCGACTGATCAGACCGGCGTCTTCCAGAACCCTGATGTGCTTGGACACAGCCTGCACGGTCACGTCGTACGGCGCGGCCAGCTCATTGACCGTGGCATCCCCGACGGCCAGCCTGGCCACGATGTCGCGCCGAGTCGGGTCGGCCAGAGCGGAGAACACCCGGGACAGCCGGTCGTCGGCCATCTCACACCTCACATATTCAACCTATCGGTTGAATAAAGCTACGGCCGAACCCGCGAAGTTGTCAACCGATCGGTTGAATAGCGGTCGACGCAGGAGAGTTACGGCCTCCGTCCAGGAAGTAAGCCGGGCGGCGGCATGACGGCTCCCCAGTCGCCGCCGAAGACGTACGCCGACTCGCCGTCCGGCAGCACGGACAAGAGGAACCGGTCCGCGCCGTCGCTCCACACCTCGAATCCGCGGAACGCATCGAGGACTTCCTCTCCCCCCGCGTACGACCTGATCCTCAGCCGTCCCGATATGGCCGCCTTCGAGGTCAAGGTCATGATCGAAGCCCAGGGCCGGCCCGAACTCCTGCCCCTGGCCCGCGCCCACTACGACGCCTTCCGGGACTTCACGCGGAGCTTCCTCGAAGCGCAGGGCCTCGCCCCGGACGATGCGCTGGTACAGGTACTGATGGCGCTCGGCGACGGCATGGTCCATCAGCGCGTCGTCTTCGGAGAGGACCACCACGCGGACATGGCGCGCCGGATCGAGGGGTTCAGGCGGCTGGTCCGATCGATGACGGGCGACCGGGCCGACTCCGCCTGACGAGCCGTGGTGGCCGCACGCACTCCACGGTGAAAGCAGTGCCGCGCCCACAGGCACATCGCGGACGTGGAACGTCGTGCGTGCAGACCGCACCGCTGGTCGCGACCGTGCCCCGCACACCGCAGGACAGCGGACGAGCCTCGGTCGAGGCACTCGCCGCGCTCGTCGCGCTCGTCGGGAGGGGTCCGGCCACCGTCCACGATCGTGCCGACCCGTGTGCCCGTCCCGTCCTCGACACTCCCCCGAGGTGGCGTGCTGCCTGTCGGCGATGACCGACCAGGGCGTGTCGTCTCTGATCAAAAATGTGTCGTGCTGAGTCAAGAAGGGCGGCCGTCCGCCCCCTAGCGTGATGGCCATGGACTTCAGCCCTTCCCCGCGCGCCGCCGAACTCACCGGTGCTGTGCGGTCGTTCATTCGCGACGAGATCGCCCCCGTCGAGCACGCATTGCAGCTGCGCCAGGCCGAGGCGCGCCGCGCCGGCGGCGAAGTGGACCCGTGGCAGGTGCCGCGGGAGATGCACGAGCTGCGGCGTAAGGCACGGGATCAGGGGCTGTGGAATCTGTTCCTGCCCGCAGGGCACGAGGGGCCGTACGCGGAGCGGTTCGGAACGCGCGGCGGCACGGGACTGTCGAACGTGGACTACGCCCCGATCGCCGAGGCGACCGGATGGTCGTTCCTGGCTCCGTATGTGTTCAACTGCAACGCGCCGGACACCGGCAACGCCGAAGTGCTGTTGCGCTATGGGTCCCAGGAACAGAAGGACCGCTGGCTCGACCCGCTGCTGGAGGGGCGGATCCGTTCGGCGTTCGCCATGACCGAGCCGGGCGTGGCGTCCTCGGACGCGACCAACATGCAGCTCACGGCCGTGGTCGAGGGCGACGACGTCGTCCTGAACGGCCGCAAGTGGTGGACCACCGGCATCGGGCACCCGGACTGCGAGGTCCTCCTCGTCATGGGGCTCACCGATCCGGAAGCGCCCAAGTACGCCCGGCACTCGATGGTCCTGGTCCCACGGGACACTCCCGGTGTGAAGGTCGAGCGGATGCTGGACACGATGGGTTTCCTCGACGAGCCCTTCGGCCACGGCGAGGTCTCCTTCACCGACGTCCGCGTCCCCGTGTCGAACATCGTCGCCGGCCCGGGACGGGCCTTCGAGATCGCCCAGGGCCGCCTCGGCCCCGGCCGGGTGCATCACGCGATGCGCATGATCGGCCTGGCGGAACGGGCTCTGCACCTGGCCTGCGAGCGTGGCCTGGCCCGCACCGCGTTCGGAAAGCCGCTGGCCGACCTCGGCGGCAACCGGGAGCGCATCGCCGAGGCGCGCATCGCGATCGACTCCGCGCGTCTGCTCATCCTCAACGCGGCCTGGAAGCTCGACACCGTCGGCGCCGCGGGCGCGCTCAGCGAGGTCAGCGCCATCAAGGTCGCGGCGCCCCAAGTCGCCCAGCAGGTCATCGACTTCGCGATGCAGATCCACGGCGGTGCCGGCCTGTCCAGCGACTTCCCGCTGGCCGGTGCCTGGACCGCGGCGCGGGCCGTCCGCCTGGCCGACGGGCCCGACGAGGTGCACAAGGGCGTCGTCGCCCGTATCGAGCTCGGCAGGCACGGGGCGGCCCGATGAGCCGCGGGCCCGGCGGCCGCCGGGTGCTGATCACCGGTGGCGCCTCCGGCCTCGGCGCCGCGCTCGCCTCCCGCTACGCCGAGCGCGGAGACCGCGTCCTCGTCACCGACCTGGCGGGCGAGGCCGAGGTACCAACGGGCGCGCTGTACCAGCGTCTCGACATCACCTCGCCGTCGGAGTGGGCCGGCGCTCTGGAACGCGTCCGCCTCGACCTCGGCGGGCTCGACGTGCTGATCAACAACGCCGGCATCGCCGCCGGCGGGCGCGTGGACCGCCTCGATGACGCGCACTGGCGGCGGGTCCTCGACGTCAACGTGCTCGGCACCGTGAACGGGTGCCGGACCTTCGCCCCGCTGCTCAAGGCCCAGGGACACGGCCAAGTGGTCAACGTGGCCTCCCTGGCGGGGCTGGTCCACCCGGCGGCGATGAGTTCCTACGACGCGAGCAAGGCGGCCGTCGTCGCTCTCTCGGAGAGCCTGCGCCACGAACTCGGCCCGTGGGGCGTCGATGTCACCGTGGTGTGCCCATCATTCTTCCGTACGAACCTGGCCTCCTCCCTGGGAGGCGAGGACCCGTTGATGGACGAGGTCGCCGCCAAGCTGATCTCCCGCGCGCCGCTCGGGGCCGAAGAGATCGCCGCGCGGGTTCTGAAGGGCGTCGACGCCCGCCGCTTCCTGGTCCTGCCCGACCGGTCGGCGCGGCTCGCCTACTGGACGAAGCGCCTGGCACGTCCCCTGTACGACCGTCGGATGCTCGCCTCGGGAGCGAAGATCCGGCGGGCCGAACTGCGCGAGAAGGCACTCGTATGACCCGTATAACCCGTATGAACAGTCCGATCAGCAAGAAGGGTGTCGTCCTCATCACCGGGGCGAGTTCGGGCCTGGGCGAGGAGATGGCCCGCCAGTTCGCCGCCCTCGGCTACGACCTGGCCCTGTGCGCGCGGCGTACCGACCGCCTCGACGCCCTCGCCGACGAGATCCGTCTCTCCACCGGACGCAGGGTCGAGACCGCCGCCCTCGACGTCACCGACAGCGTCGCCGTCGCGTCGGTTTTCCACGAGTTCGCGCAGCGGTACGGAACCATCAACCGGGTCGTCGTCAACGCAGGCATCGGCAAAGGCGCTCCCCTCGGAACGGGAAGGGCCGATGCCAACCTTGCGACGGCGATGACGAACTTCGTCGGCGCGCTCGCCCAGGCCGAAGCCGCCCTGGAGATCTTCCGCCGGCAGGGACGCGGTCACCTCGTGCTCATCTCCTCCATGTCCGCGCTGCGCGGCATGCGCAGGTCCATGACGACCTACGCGGCGACCAAGGCCGGGCTGGCCTCCCTCGCCGAGGGCCTGCGCTCGGAGAACATCAAGGGCCTCGACGTCTCCGTCGTCCACCCGGGATACATCCGCTCGGAGATGAACGCCCACGTCGAACAGAAGACCCGGTTCATGGTCGACACCGAGACCGGAGTGCGCGCGATGGTCGAGGCCATCGAGAGACGTCGCGCCAAGGCATACGTACCGGCGTGGCCGTGGGTGCCCATCGGGATCGCCATGAAGGTACTGCCGCTGCGGATCGTCCGGAGGCTCACATGAACGCCCGTACGGACAAGGGAAGTACCGACATCGCCGGGGCGCGCCCGGTCCGTGACGAGGACGCCTTCGACGTCGCCGCCATGGCCGCCTGGCTCGCCGAGAATGCCACGCCGGGCAGCACGGACCTCGACCTGTCCGCCGTCCCGGAGGTGCGGCAGTTCTCCGGAGGCGTGTCGAACCTGACCTATCTGCTGCGTTACCCGGACGGCGACCTCATCCTGCGCCGCCCTCCGAACGGCATTCACCGCAAGGGCGCCCACGACATGGGCCGCGAGCACCGCGTCCAGACCCAGCTCGGGCGGCTGCTGCCCCACGTGCCGCGCACCGTCGCGCTGTGCGAGGACCCGGCGGTCATCGGCACGCCGTTCTACGTGATGCGGCGCCTCCTCGGCCCGATCCCGCGCAAGGACCTGCCCCGCGGGGTGGTACTCGACCGGGAGCAGACCGCGGCGCTGTGCCGCAACGTCATCGACCTGCTCGTCGACCTGCACGCCGTCGACCTCACGGCCACGGGACTCGGTGACCTCGGCAAGGGCGACGGATACGTACGCCGGCAGGTCGAGGGCTGGTCGGAGCGCTACCGCACGGCGCGCACCTGGAACGTCGGCAGCTTCGAGCGGGTGATGCGGTGGCTGGCCGACAACCAGCCCGCCGACCGCCCGCACACCCTGGTGCACAACGACTTCCGCTTCGACAATGTCGTACTCGAACCCGAGGACCCCACGCGGCCTGTCGGTCTGCTCGACTGGGAACTCGCCACCGTCGGCGACCCGCTCATGGACCTCGCGAACAGCCTCGGGTACTGGGTGCAGGCCGACGACGGGAGGTACATGCAGGCCTTCCGGCGCCAGCCCACCCACCTGCCCGGGATGATGACCCGAGAGGAGGTCGTGGCGTACTACTGCGCGCGCACCGGCACCGGTATGACCCACCGGGAGTGGGCCTGGTACCAGGTGTTCGGCCTGTTCCGTGTCGCCGTCATCGCCCAGCAGGTCTATCAGCGGTACCTCACCAGGCAGACCACGAACAAACAGTTCCGCCTCTTCGGCGTCGCGGTCGTGCTGCTCGAACTGCGGTGCCGCCGCATCATCGCCACCGCCCGACGGACGTCCCCCGACATCGCCGACACCCAGGTAGGGAAGCAGCCATGACCTCGTACAGGGAGCCCAACGCCGTGCCCCCGACCCGCCGCCTCCTCTCGACCCGCCGCTGGACCCCGCCCCCGGCTCCCGCCGACGAAGGCCGCACACGCACCACGCGCCGCCTCGCCGTCGCCCGCCGGATCGCGAGCGGCGGGCACGGCCCAGAGGATGTGATCTTCGACGGACAGGGCGGCCTGCTCACCGGTCTCGCCGACGGCAGGATCGTGCGCGTCGACCCGGCCACCGGTGCGTGCACGGTGGTGGGCGACACCGGAGGCCGCCCGCTGGGACTCGAACCCTCCGCCGACGGCAGCGTCCTGGTCTGCGACCACGACCGGGGGCTGCTGCGGATGTCCGCCGACGGCTCGGTCGAAGTGCTGGTCGACACCGTGGCGGGCCGGCCGCTCACCTTCGCCAGCAACGTGGTCGAGGGCCCGGACGGGACCATCTGGTTCACGGTGTCCACGCGACGCTGGGACCTGGAGCACTACCTCGGCGACGTCATCGAGCACTCCTGCACCGGCCTGCTCGTCCGCCGTGACCCCGACGGCACCGTCACCGTGCTGCGCGACGACCTGAAGTTCGCCAACGGCCTCGTCCTCGCCCCGGACGCCTCGCACCTGCTGGTCGCCGAGACCACCGGGTACCGGGTGAGCCGCCACTGGCTCACCGGCCCGAAGGCCGGGACCGGCGAGCCGTTCGTGGAGAACCTCGCCGGCATGCCTGACAACATGAGCCTCGGCAGCGACGGCCTGCTGTGGGTGGCGATCGCAGCGCCCCGCAATGCCCTGCTCGACCGGCTACTCCCGTTGCCGGGCTTCCTGCGGACCGTGGTGTGGAATCTGCCCGAGGCCATACGTCCCAAGGCCACACCCATCGCCTGGGCCATGGCCTTCGACCTCGACGGCCGCCTCGTGCACGACCTGCGCACAAGCGACGGCTCATACGGCTTCGTGACCAGCGTCGCCGAGTACGAAGGGATCGTGGTGGCGGGCAGCCTGCACGAGGACGACCTCGTCGTGCTCAGCCTCTGACCCGTGCCTCGCGGCGCAGGGCGGTCGGTGTCCGGCCCCACCAGCGTCGGGCGCAGCGGGTGAGGACCGCCTGTTCGGCGAAACCGACGAGATTGCTGACCTGGGCCAGCGGCATGTCCGTCGTGGTCAGGTAGGTGCGGGCCCGGGCCCGGCGCACACCGTCGAGGATCGAGGCGAACGACTCGCCCTCCGTGGCGAGTTGACGCTGCAGGGTCCGCGGGTGCACGGCGAGGACCCGGGCGACGTCGACGAGGTCGGTGGAACCGGTCCCCAGAGACTGGTCGAGCACGGCGCGCACCTTCGCGGCCACCACCGGCCCGGCCTCGGGAGAGTGCCGGGACAGGAACGCCAGCGCGAGCCGGCGCAATGTCTCGTCGACCCCGTCGAGCGGGCGCGCCAGCAGGCTCGACGGTACCCGCAGCAGTGCGCTGTCCCGTCCGAAGCGGACCCGGGCGCCGAAGGCGTCCTCGTACCGCGTCCGTGGCGCCACGGGCTGATGAGGCAGATCGACCGACCGCAGGCCGTAGCCGCCACCGACGAGGAACATGACGGCGCGGTGGACGAACAGCGTGGTCATGTCGGTGGCCTGTGGCAGCGGCCGTACGCCCGCGCCGAAGGAGTAACGCAGCCCGACCACCCCGCGCGCCCCGTCGGGGTCGTCCACCAACGAGACACTGAGGTCGCGCGCGTGGACGAACAGATAGCGGGAGGTGCACTCCAGCGCGTCGGCGACCGAAGCGGAGTGCTGGATCGCCACCGCCAGCGGGCCCAGCATGCCGAAGTCCTGCGCCTCGGCCACCCGCAGACCCAGGTCAGGACAGCCGAGGTCGGCTGCGGCGATCTCCAGGACCGCGGCAAGAGCGGTGTCCTCCACGAGCAGCTCATCAGTGTCGAGCGCCCCGTCCGGCAGCCCGGCCCTCCGGGCGTACACGTTCGCGTCTCCGCCGAGGCTCTCCACGACCTGCCGGAACTTCTGCAGACCTGCCGACCGGACCAAGGACACCCGCACAGCATGACGTTCGTGTCACCGGGGATCAAGGCGACTCCATCGCCAGCGGACGGTTCCTGGTGCTGGAGCGAGGTCATCGCGCAGGTGGCGGCTGCCGGCCGCCCGCTCTCGCGGTTGGGGCCGACGCTCTCGGCGCCGACGCGTTGGAGCTCCATGGTGAGGACGGCGTAGGACCAGTTGTTGAAGTGGACGACCGTGACGTCGAGCTCTTAGCGCGCCAGCGTCCGCAGCGACTGGATCGTGTACATCACCGAGCCGTCCGCCTGGAGCGGGTCTGCGCCTCGTCGGAGATGATCGCCCCCTCCGGGAGGACGGCTCCGATGGCTTGGCAGACCTTGTCGGCGGTGAGTTCACCGCTCGGCGGCTCCGGCCGGGACAGCTGCTGTACTGCAGCAGTCCTGACCGAGCCCGTCGTAAAGGGGCACCGCACCACGCGAATTGCCTGAGCGACCCGTCAGCTCATCCAACTCCATGCGTGCCGCGATGGCCTCCGGATGGGTGGGCCCGTGCTGGATCCGCAGCTCACGAACGCGCCGCCCGGTCTGTCGAATACGGCCCAGAAACCGGTATTCACGTGGGGCAAGGCGGCCCCCGCCACGATCTGGTGCTCCGCGCAGACTGCTCCTTCATCGCTACGGAGCCCGGCTGCTCAGCGGCCTGCTGTCCCGGCCCGCGGCTTGGCGGTGCTGGACGGCCTGGTCTCCGCCACCATGCTCACGATGGTCCGGCTTCTGCCGGG
The DNA here is from genome assembly GCF_041053035.1 of Streptomyces sp. R35. Taxonomy (NCBI): domain Bacteria; kingdom Bacillati; phylum Actinomycetota; class Actinomycetes; order Kitasatosporales; family Streptomycetaceae; genus Streptomyces; species Streptomyces sp. R35. The sequence continues at coordinate 10,906,357 of NZ_CP163440.1, read as the reverse complement.
CCGGCACCTGACCGCCCCGCGTTCCGCACCGCTTTGCGCTCGTCGAGCTCCATCGCCCCCGGGGCGCGCATCATCGAAGGAGGGGAGACCGTCGACAAGGAGTAGCGATGAGGTTGTCGTTCCTTGAACCCCTCTACGCGGAGCCGGGGCCGTTCGCCTCCGTGTACCTGGACACCTCCCGAAACGTCGAGCATCCCGAGCGGGCGATCGCGCTGCGCTGGCGGCGGCTGCGCGACAGTCTGTCCCGTCAGGGCTCGGACCGGACGCTGCTGAACGTGCTGGAGGAGGTGGTCGGAGCCGACACAGAGGTGCCGGGGGTGCACGGTCAGGCCATCTTCGCCGCCCACGGCACGCTCGTCCTGGACGGGGAGCTGCCCAGGCCGCCCGAGCACGACTCCGCGCGCTACAGCACCCTGCCGGACGCGATGCCCCTGGTCACCCAGCACGTTCCGGAGATCCCCTACATGGCCGTAGTCGTCCACTACGGCGGCCTTCCGACCGCCGAGACCCACGGCTGGGTAACTCTGGAGGCGGAGACCGGCACCTGGCCCGCGTCCACCGTCACCCCGGGTGAGCGGCTGCACCACAGGGTCGCGGTGGCGACCTGGCACCGCACCTCCCTCCGGCTCGGCCACCGGCTGGACGAACGGGCGCGGCGCGCCCATGCCGACGCCGTCGTCGTGGGCGGGGACGAGTGGGCGTGCAACGTACTGATCCGCCGCCTGCCGCACACCCTGCGGGACAAGGTCGTACGCGTGGGCGGCCGGACCCCCACCGACACCGGACGCGCCCTGTTGGAGCCGCAGCTCGACGGCGTCTTCCGCGGCCGCATGGCCGCGCACGACCGGGAACTCGTGGACATCTTCATCGGCCGGCGCGCCCTGCACGGACCCATGACGGAGGGGCTGGCCGCCACCGTCGCCGCCCTCCAGCGCGGCCAGGTCGCGGCACTGCTGCTGAACCGGCCGCCAGGGTCTTCGCTTCGGCTTTGGGCGGGCTCCCAGCCCACTCAGCTCGCCCTGACCGAGGCGGAGCTGATGTCCTTCGGCGTGCGGGCCCCGCGCGAGGAACGCGCCGACGAGGCCCTCGTCCGGGCCCTCGTCGGCACCGCTGCGGAGCTGGTCGTCGTACCGGAGAGCGAGCTGAGGTTGTACGAGGGCGTGGGCGCCCTGCTGCGGTACACCGACCCGGGGACCCCGTCCTGACGCCGGCGCGCTGCGCCTCCCGGATCACGGGTCGCCCCTTGCGCCCGCCCCGGATCGCGCCGCGCGCGGAACGTGCCGACACTGGGCTGAAGCGGCAGCGCGGCGGATGAGCGGCGGATGGGGCACATGGACAGGAGCAGAAGCGGCGCGGAGGAGACGGACGTCTCGATCACCCCGCCCAAGACTTGGGCGGTAGGCGTGCCGGCGGTGGCCAACGCGCTGCGGTACTCCCTGGAGCAGACGACGGTCCGCCGTACGGCGCTGACGCTGCTCAACCTCAACCAGACCAAGGGCTTCGACTGCCCGGGCTGCGCCTGGCCGGAACCGGACCCCGCTCACCGGCACCGCAACGAGTACTGCGACAACGGTGCCAAGCACGCGAGCGACGAGGCGACGTCGGGCAGCGGGCAGGATCACGCCGCGCGGCTTCTGGAACGCACCACGACTGGGGCCACCGGGGCCGCCGACGCCACCGCCACGGCCCCGCGGTCCGATGGCCCATGAAGGGACCCCGGAGGACCTGGTCCGCGCGGCCCACGCCGTGGGCGTGACCGACGACCGTCTCCTGGAGGCCGTACGGAGCATCCCCCGGGCGGAATTCGTCCCCGCGGACGAGGTGGCATCCGCGTACCGGGACACGCCCGTACCGCTCCCCCACGGGCAGGTGACCACCCAGCCCTCGCTGATCGCCATGATGGTCGCCGCTCTCGGCCTCACCGGAGACGAACAGGTCCTGGAGGTCGGGACCGGATACGGCTGGCAGACCGCGCTGCTGGCCCGCTTGGCCGCGCACGTCGTCAGCGTCGAGCGCTGGCCCGACCTGGTCGACGAGGCCCGCCTGCGGCTGGCCGGGCAGGGCGTCGGCAATGCCGAGGTCGTACTCGGCGACGGGACCCTCGGGATGCCGACCCGTGCCCCGTACGACGCCGTCATCGTCTGCGCGGCCTTCCCGCGAGTGCCTGAGCCGCTCGTGGATCAGCTCCGCACCGGTGGCCGGCTCGTCCAGCCGATCGGGCAGGGCGGGCAGGAGCGCGTCGAGCTGTACGAACGGCGGGCCCGCGGCCTGGTGCACCGCAGGACGGTCACCGCGGCCCGGTTCGTCCGGCTGTACGGCGCCCATGGCTACGACCAGCGGTGACGCGCTCAGCGCTGATAGGTCCCGACCAGGGTGCCGGAGGCCAGCTCCCTGCCCTTCAGGGCACGGTGCACGTCCTCGGCGCCCGGGTGGTCGTGCAGCGGCAGCGGCTCGGACAGGGCGTACAGGCGGAAGAAGTAGCGGTGCGGCCCGTGCCCCGGTGGAGGCATCGGCCCTCCCCAGCCCACGTGGCCGAAGCCGTTGGGCCACGGCAGGCCCCCTTGGGGCTTCTGCCCCTCCGCCGCCCCGCTGATCCCCGGATCGATGCCGGTCACCAGCCAGTGCAGGAAGGTCGTCCCCGGCGCGTCCGGGTCCTCGCACAGGAGCACCAGCTCCGTGGCCTCGTGGGGCACCCCCGACCAGGTCAGGGGCGGTGAAATGTTCTCACCCTCCCCGCTGTAACGACGGGGGATCACCGTTTTGTCGTCGAACGCGTTGCTGCTGAGTTCAATTCCGCTCATGCGCGCCGCCATACCCGCAACGGCGGCACCGGCACCGGTCCGCACCCCCAAAACCCCCGTTCGGCCTAGCCCACCCGGGCCGCCCCCGGAAGCAGGGGTGAAGATGGCAGTGTGCCGACAAGGATCCTGATCGAGGGCCGCCCTGGCGCGGGCAAGACGACCGCCCTCCGTCGGCTGGCCGCACTGCTCCCCACCCACGCGGCCACCGGCTTCACCACGGAGGAGATCCGGCAATCCGGCGCCCGCGTCGGTTTCGCCCTGGAGACCCTGGCAGGCCGGCGGGAGGTGCTCGCCCATGTCGACCTGCCCGGTCCGCCACGGGTAGGGAAATACGGCGTCGATCTGGGCGTCTTGGAACGACTGGCGCTGCCGTCGCTTCGGCCGGCAGCAACCGAGGAGGCAACAGGGCGGCTGGTGCTCATCGACGAGCTGGGGCGGATGGAACTGGCGTGCACGGCGTTCCGGCACGCGGTCGACGCGCTGTTCGTCGCAGAGGTCGACGTCGTCGCCACGGTCCACACACACCGCGATCCGTTCACCGACGCCCTCAAACGGCGCGCCGACATCGAGGTCGTCCAGCTCACTCCGGCAAACCGGGACGTCCTGCCGGGGAAGCTCGCGGACCGGCTGCAGCAACCCCGGACGCACGGAAGGCCTCCCTCTCCCGGATGAGAGACCGGCGTCCGACCTGCTGAAAGCGGAGTCGGGGCGACAGGATGTGAAGTCGCCCGGTCGGTGCGACCGGCAGCGCCCATAGCCAAGGGTCAATGCCTGCCCACCGAGTACGCGGCCGGCATCGCCTTCACCACCTGATTCCTCGTCAGCCCCTCCCCGGCCGCCCTGCTGTGCCGCCCGGCACCCCCGGAGGGCATAGGGGCCGTGAAACGGCTGCTCAGCCAAGGGCGTGGGGTCCTGGACGCCATCCTCCTGATTCGACGCGGACGCGCAGACCGCCCGGGCGTAGGCTTCGCTCAGCATGGACGCGACGGGGGCGGAGCACATGACGGCTGAGTCAACACAGAGGTGGGGGTCGACCCTCGATTCGGTCGTGGTGTACGCGCAGGGCGCGGTCTGCCGACGCCTGGCCCGGGGCAGCGTGTCGCCTGACGGCCGGGTGCGGGTGACGGGACTGCCCCGCTCGCTGGACCCGGGCTCGCTGCGGGCCCAGGTCCTGGGCGCCTCCGGGGTGCGAGTCACCGAGGCCCGGGTGGAAGTCGAGGCCGCGCCGCTCGACACCAGCACGCCCGACGAGTTGCGGCGCGAGGTCGAGCGGCTGAGCGACGAGTACGCGGCGGCGCAGGGACGCCGGGACCGACAGCTGAGCCTGATCGAGGAGGTCAGGGCTCTCCACCCGGTCCCACCCGCCCGCAGGCGCGAGGACCCGCACCGCCGCACCCCGGTCGACGCGTGGCTGGAGCTCGCCGACTTCGTCGACGAGCGGCTGGCGGGACTGCACAACCGCCTCGTCGAGCTGGAGGAGGCACTGCGCAACGCCGAGCACGAGCTCACCGTCGCCGCCGACAGGCTCGCCCGCGCCTCCACCGACGCGCCGTCAGCGCACGTGGAGACCACGGTCTGTGCGGTCCTGACCCTCGACGGCACCGGTGATGCGGAGGTGGAGCTGGAGCTGGAATACGGGGTGCCGGGCGCCGTCTGGGTGCCGGCCTACCGTCTCACTCACCGTCACGGCGACGGCAGCGGCCGTCTGGTGCTGCGCGCCTCGGTCGCCCAGCGGACCGGCGAGGACTGGACCGGCGTGCGCATCGCTCTGGCCACCGCCGATCTCCGGCGCCGCACCGACCTGCCGAGGCTCCGCTCGATCCGGATCGGACGCAGTCAGACCGCCCCCGCGCCTTCTGGCTGGCGCGAGCCCCCGGCCGGGCTCGTCGACCTGTTCTCCGGTTACGACGCGGCAGGCCCCGGCCCAGCCACGACCGCCGCACCCGCGGCTGTCGGTGCCGGCTCCACGCCCACGGGTGCCGCGGGCGGCTCCGCGTCCGGTCCCGTTCCACCGCCGCCTCCCCCGCCGCCGCAGAGCTACGGCGGTCCGCCGGCCGCAGTCCCGGTGCCCGGCGGCGCAGACGGCGCGCCCCCGGAAGTCTTCGGCGGCGGGATGCCCGCCCTCCCGCAGCCGGCCGGATCGCGACCGGGCGACAGGCCGCGTACCGGCCGCAGGCCCTCCCTCGCTGGTGCCCCCGCAGCCATGGCGCCCGCGGCTCCTGGCCAGGCTGCGCCGCCACCCCCTCCGGCACCGGTAGCCGGTCCGCCGCAGCCGAGCGGTGCCGAGCTCGACTATGCCGCCCTTGTTCTGTGCGGCCCCGACGAGCAGGGCGGTCGCAGAGGCCGGCTGTTTCCCGACTCCCCCTTCGACCCGGTGGCGGCCGAGTACCGTCGCCGCGCCGAAGCGGTGGCCGCTCTGCCGCTGCCCGGACAGGCCGTACGGCCCCGCGAGTCGGCGGGTTCCTTCGACCACCGCTTCGATGCCACCGCCCGCGCCGACATTCCGTCAGACGGCACCTGGCACACCGTCACCGTCGGCGAGATCCCGGTCGGCCTGCGTACCGAGTACCTCTGCGTGCCGTCCGTCGAGCAGACCGTGTACGCGACGTTGGTGCTCTCCAACGCCACCGACCAGGCACTGCTGGCCGGCCCGGTGGAGGTCACCGTCGACGACGACTTCCTGCTGACCGCCGCACTGCCCACGCTTGCCCCCGGCGGTGTCCGCCGGGTGGGCCTAGGGCCGGCCGAGGGCATCCGGGTCACCCGCCGTGCGAATCTGCACGAGTCGACCTCGGGCCTGCGCAACAACACCACCGTGCTCGACCACCGCGTCCACGTGGAGCTGGCCAACCGGCTCGCGAGGCCCGTCACCGTGGAAGTCCGCGAGCGGGTGCCGGTCACCTCCGAACCGGACGTCCGGATCGAGGAACGGGCCGACTGGACGGCACCCCAGGAAGGCACGGGGCCCGATCGACATGCGCCGGGCACCCGCGTCTGGCGACTGGCCCTGCCCGCAGGCGCCACTGCTGCCCTCGACGGCGGCTACGAGATCCGCATCCCGACCGGCAAGGCCCTGGTCGGCGGCAACCGCAGGAGCTGACACACGCCATGTCCACGGCCCCGAAGCCGATCGCTCTCCCCGTCACCGCCGTCACGTGCCTCGAGGATCGCGCCCACATCGAGCGCACCGTCATGCTCGACCTGGAGGCCGGGGTCCAGCGGCTGCGTCTCGGGCCGGTCAGTGCGCTGGCCGTCGACCGGACCCTCCATGCCGAGCTGACCGCCGATCACCCCGCGACCGTGCTCGACGTGCGGATCGTCCGCAGCTGGACGCCGCGCGGGCCGCTGCCGTCCACCGACGACGACTCCGCCCTGCGCCACCGCGTACACACCCTCGAAGAGGAGCAGCTGGCCCTGGGGCAGCGACGCGACCGGCTGCATGCCCGCCTTGACCTGCTCAGCCGCCTCGCCGCCGATCTGCTGCGGGAGATCGGCGGAGGCGCCGGCTCCGGAGAGACGGAACGGCCCCGCTGGGCCCGCGAACTGGACAGGGTGGACGACGAGCGCGACGCGCACGGCGAGCAACTCCGCACCGTGGAGGCCCGGCTGGCTGCCCTCGCTGTCGAACTCGGGGAAGCCCAGCGGGCCATGTATCTCTCCGAGGAGGAGCCCGCCGCGCTGGTCGGCCATATCGAGTTGACCGTGGAGGCTGCGGTAGCCGGGCCGGTCGGGCTGCGCCTGAGCCACCTCACCCCATGTGCACTGTGGCGGCCCGCCTACCGGGCCGTGCTCGACGGGGACTCCCTGACGCTGGAGACCGACGCGATGGTCTGGCAGCGCACCGGTGAGGACTGGTCGGACGTACGGCTGACATTGTCGACGGCCCGCTCGGCGCTGGCCACCGATCCGCCACAGCTGGGCGAGGACCGGCTGACGCTCAAGGACCGATCCGCAGCGGAGCGCCGCACGGTCGACGTCGAACTGCGCGAGGAGGAGATCGGGGCCCTCGGCCCGGCCCCGGTGCTCGGCCTGCCAGGGGTGGACGACGGCGGCGAGGCGCGGGTGTTGAGATCTCCCGCGCCGGTCTCGGTGCCTGGTGACGGCCGCGCCCACCGAGTGCCGCTCTCCGCGTTCACCACGGCCGCGCGCAGTGAGTACGCCTGCTCACCGGAGTTGTCCCCCCTGGTCACCCAGGTGGTGCGGTTCGACAACCTGTCCGGCCACGCGCTGCTCGCCGGGCCCGTGGACCTGGTCCGCGGCAGCGGCTTCAGCGGCTGCGGCACGCTGGACTTCACTGCCCCCGGCGCCCCCGTCGAGCTGGCCTTCGGCAGCTGCGACGACTACAGAGTGGTCCGGCATGCCAAGGAGTCCCGCGACTCCGCCGGTATCACCCAGCGGACCGTGGTCACCCGCACGGTCCGACTGCACCTGTCCCGGTTCTCCGCCCCCGGGGAGCACAGCGAGCGGGTGGTCGTCCTTCGGGAGCGGATCCCGGTCTCCGAAGTCTCGGCGGTGGAGATACGCCTGCACAAGGATTCGTGCTCCCCGGCGCCCGACGTGGTCGACGCCGAGGGCATCGCCCGCTGGGACATCACCCTCCCACCCGGCAGCCGCCGCACGGTCACCCTGGTCTACGAGCTGTCGGCGAGTACCAAAGTCACCGGGCTCTGAGCACGGCGGGCCGCTGCACGCCTGCTGATGCAGGCCTGATCTGGGCTCCCGCCCCCCGCCGGGGGCCATCTCGCACACCCGAAGGACATGAGGGCCGGTCACCACTGGCGGCGGTACGCGGCCTGTCGGCCGGTCGCGACCGGCCGCTGCGAGGGTGGGCCTCCCGCCTGCCGACAGCACGTACGCCGTCGCGGTAGTGGCACAGGCCGGCCGTCGTGAAGGGTTCGCCGAGCTCGGCGGCGTAGTGCATGGAGAGTGCCTGCCGCGCCTCGTCGAGGACGGGGGTGGGGCAGCGGTTCGCCGGCATGGTAGAAGGCGAGCAGGCGCGGGACGTCCACGACCCGCTCGCACATCTGCCGCCGCTCGGCCTTCCCGGGAACGTCCGTGGCCAGCTGTTCGAACAGGGCGTCGGCGCCGCTCAGCCAGCCCGGCAGGAGGTCGATCCAGGCGCCGTCGCCCAGCGCGGTTCTACGGAGCCCGTCCCGTGGGAGTAGAAACACGTCGTCGCCCTGATCGGACAGAGAGCCCTGGAGCTGGTGCGTCGCCATGACTACAGGCCAGCCGCATTCGGACGCGTGCGCCATTAGGAACGTATCCCGGACCTCTGCCGCCCCTGGGCACCGGCCGGCACCGGTGGGTACCGCGGTACGGCCCGGCCCCCTGGGGGTCCACCCCGGCAGGCGCCGGCCATCCCGCGCGCCAGGATCCGCGGATCGATGCGCGCTACATACCCCCGCTTCCCGCCAGCCCTTGTTCCCGTCCACCGGCACACGGCGCCCATATCGTCTAAATTAGGGCAAGTGGGGTTGCGGCTGTCTGTGGTCACGCCGGACTTGCGGGACCGCGTCCGAAACGGCTGCACGTGCACCGAGAGAGCGTGGCCCGGTCCGGCCGGGCCACGGGGACGGATAGCCATGACCGACGGCCAGCGGGGTCCCGAGGACCACGGTCCGGACCCCCTCGGAGACTTCCTCTCGCACTTTCTCGGGACCGGACAGGCTGGAGAGCCACCCGACCCGCGGCGCATCGACTTCAGTCGTCTGTTGAGCGGTCCCGCACGGCAACTCGTTTCCGTCGCAGCGTCCTATGCCGCCCAGCACGGGAGTACCGACCTCGACACGGAACACCTCTTGCGGGCCGCGCTCTCCACCGAGCCGACTCGTCGTATGGTCACGCGAGCGGGCGCCGATCCCGACGCGCTCGCCGCCGAAATCGACCGGCAGGTCGGGGAGGGGCCGCCACGCCAGTTCATCGCCGTCACCCCGGCGGTCAAGCGCGCTCTGCTCGACGCACATGAAATCGCGCGCTCCACCGGCGCCTCCTACATCGGCCCGGAACACGTGTTGGTGGCACTCGCCGCCAACCGCGACTCCGCAGCGGGGCAGATGCTCAACGCCGCGCACTTCTCGCCGCCCGCCGGCGCCCGGGACGGCCTCGCGCCCGCGCCCGGGAGCGCCGGCCAGCGTACCGGCCCCGGCGAGCGGAACACCCCCAACCTGGACAAGTTCGGGCGCGACCTCACCGACCTGGCTGGGGAGGGCCGTATCGACCCGGTCATCGGCCGCGACGAGGAGATCGAACAGACCATTGAGGTACTCGCCCGCCGAAGCAAGAACAATCCCGTCATGATCGGCGAAGCCGGAGTGGGCAAGACCGCCATCGTCGAGGGACTGGCCCAGCGCATCGCGGACGGCGACGTGCCGGACATCCTGCTGGGTCGGCGTGTCGTCCAGCTCGACCTCTCAGGAGTCGTCGCCGGTACCCGCTTCCGTGGGGATTTCGAGGAACGGCTCACCGGCCTCATCGACGAAATTCGCGCCCACTCGGACGAGCTGATCATCTTCATTGACGAACTTCATACCGTCGTCGGTGCGGGCGGCGGCTCCGAGGGCGGACCGATGGACGCGAGCAATATGCTCAAGCCCGCTCTGGCCCGCGGCGAACTCCATGTCGTGGGGGCCAGCACGCTCGAGGAGTACCGCCGCTACATCGAGAAGGACGCCGCGCTCGCCCGCCGGTTCCAGCCGGTTCTGATCCCCGAGCCCAGTCCGGCGGACGCCGTCGAGATCCTGCGGGGTCTCCAGGACCGCTACGAAGCCCATCACCAGGTCCGCTACACCGACGAGGCACTGCTCGCCGCCGTCGAGCTGTCCGACCGCTATCTCACCGACCGCTACCTGCCCGACAAAGCGATCGACCTCATGGACCAGGCCGGCGCACGGGTCCGGCTGCGCTCCTCCACCCGCGGCACAAACGTCCGCGCCCTGGAACGCGAAGTGGAGCAGCTCACCCGGGACAAGGACCAGGCCGTCGCCACCGAGCAGTACGAGCGGGCGACCGAGCTGCGCGACCGACTCGCCGACCTCGAGCAGCGGATCGCCGAGGGGAACCACGCACAGCAGCCCCGCAGCCATGTCGCCGAGGTCACCGTCGAAGACATAGCCGACATCGTGTCCCGTCAGACCGGAATTCCCGTCAGCAGCCTCACCCAGGAGGAGCGGGACCGGCTGCTGGGCCTGGAGGAACATCTGCACAAGCGCGTCATCGGCCAGGACGAAGCGGTGACCGCCGTCGCCGACGCCGTCATGCGGTCGCGGGCCGGTCTGGCCGACCCCAGCCGCCCGATCGGGAGCTTCCTCTTCCTCGGCCCCACCGGCGTCGGCAAGACCGAACTCGCCCGCGCGCTCTCGGAGGCGCTCTTCGGGAGCGAGGACCGGATGATCCGTCTCGACATGAGCGAGTACCAGGAACGGCACACCGTCAGCCGCCTGGTCGGCGCTCCCCCCGGCTACGTCGGCTTCGAGGAGGCCGGGCAGTTCACCGAAGCGGTGCGAAGGAACCCGTACTCGCTGCTGCTCCTGGACGAGATCGAGAAGGCGCACCCCGACGTCTTCAACATCCTGCTGCAGGTACTCGACGACGGACGGCTCACCGACTCCCAGGGCCGCACGATCGATTTCAAGAACACCGTCATCGTCATGACCAGCAACCTCGGTTCGCAGGCCATCACCGGTCGCGGCGGCGCGATGGGCTTCGGTGCCGGCGACGCGGACGCCGACGAGCAGGCCCGCCGCGAGCGGGTGCTGCGCCCCCTGCGCGAACACTTCCGGCCGGAGTTCCTCAATCGCATCGACGAGATCGTGATCTTCCGCCAACTCGCCGACCAGCAGCTACGGCAGATCACCAACATGCTGCTTGACGACTCCAGGCGCCGGCTCCGCGCCCAGGACGTCACCGTCGATGTCACCCTGGCTGCTGTCGAATGGCTCGCCCAACGCGGCTACCAGCCCGAATACGGCGCCCGCCCGTTGCGCCGTACGATCCAGCGCGAGGTCGACAACCGGCTCTCCCGCATGCTGCTCGACGGCAACCTGCAGCCACACAGCCGCCTCCGGATCGACGTCGCCGACGGTGAGCTGACCATCCACAAGGAGGAAGAAGCACGGGGCCCCGCGAGCTGACCGCGAGCGGCGCGTCCCGGAGAGCTCCCCCTGACCCACACATCGGGCCATGTTCCGCGCCAGCTCTTCCTGATCGATGCTGACGTGATCGTGGTGGGGGCGGGGATCGCCTGCTGGGCCCGCACCTGGGGCCAGGAGGTGGTGCTCAACGCCAACACCATCGAGACGACCGCGGAACAGTACAACTCGCTGATCGTCGAGAAGACCCTGGTCGACCGCTCCCAGGCCGACCCCCGCTTCCTCCAGTTCTTCCCTTCCAGCGAGCTGACCGCCTCCTGGGCCAACCCGGGGACGTCGCCCACGTTCACCCACAAGGCGATCGCACACTCGTGATCACCATGATCACGGTGTGAGCTACCCCTACGCGGTGCGGTCACCCAGGATGTTCAGGACCCGGTCGTTCGTCGCCGGGGTCAGCGCGGACGAGGATGCCGGTGTTCGTGAACACGTACAGGAGGCTGTCGTGAAGGGAGTTGAGGGTGTTGAGGTAGCTGTCGGTGCGCGGCAGATGAAGTTCGCCTGACTGTCGGGCAGTGCGTACCGGCCTGGGGTTCCGAGGGCGGCGAGCAGCCGCCCTCGCTCCGCGAAGACCCCGTTCACGTGCTCCAGCTGTTCCCTCAGCCCGTCCCGAAGCCAATGCCAGGAAGCTGGGATGGGTGACGAGGTTGTACAGATCGCCGCGGCTTGCGCCACGGTGTCGGCACCGTTGATATCGCCGCGTCCAGGCCGGGGCTAAGGCCCGGCAATGCGTGTGGTGAGGTCTTCGTCCGTGATGGGGCGGAGCACACGGCAAGGGGTTCCGACCGCGACGGTCATGGGGGGAATACTGCGGCTGACGACGCTGCCGGCGCCGATGACCGATCCATATCCGATACGGACGCCTGGGAGGACGACCACGTTGCTGCCGATCCACACCTTGTCCTCGATCACGATCGGTTCCGAGAACCGCCCGTAGTCCACGCGTCGCGAGGGGTGCACCGGGTGTCCCGTCGTGGTCAGTGTCACGCTGGGTGCGATCATGACACCGTTGCCTATGCGGATGTCCACGTCATCGACGAACGTGAGATTCACGTTTCCGAAGAAGTCGTCACCGATATAGACGTTGCTTCCGAACCCGGCGTGAAACGGCGGCAACAGCACCGTGCGTTCTCCGACTGATCCGAAGATCGCAACGAGCAGCGATCGACGCTTTTCCGTTTCGCTCGGTGGTGTGTGGTTGTACTCGAAGATCTGCTCGGTGCGGCGTTGAGGAGCCTGGAAGGCTGCTTCCGACTCGGTATAGACAAGCCCCTTACCGATCCGGGCCAGGACTTCCTCCTCATGACCTTGCGGCACAGCAGACCCCTCCGTCATCAAACCCCTCAAGCACAGGCCCGACGCGCCCCCATCCACCGGGCACAGCCAGAGCCTACGTGCACCGCAAAGACACCATGAGCCCTTTTCCGACCTCTGGTTGTCGTCTACATGTGCATCGTCTCCGGCACCGCTCCCCCACCACACCCATGCCGGGGGCACTTGGGCGGTGGTGCCGGCACGCAGGTCAGGCGCATGCCGTCGGCGCCGGTGAACCGCAGTTGGGCGCCGAGTGCGGACGAGCACCCGCATGCCCATCGGGCCAGCCAGCCACTCGACGTGTGCGGCCCGGTTCGAGGGCGGAGGTCGTCCCGAAGCATGATGTGAACGTTCGCGCTGTTCCCCAGGGGCAAGTTCACGCAATTCCGCAGGTTCTGGCCTCGCGAGGGCATTACGTTGGCCAACGTGAACTTGCTGGGGTGGAGCTATCGGTATGTGGGACCGCCTGGTCTGCGGGCCCTTGTTCGGCCGGAGGCTGAGGGCCGAAGCATCCACTCGGCGGCGGACTTCGACGACTGGGCATCGAATCTGGCAGCGGTGGAGCTGGCCGAGCCTTTCACGTTCGTCATCGACTCGGCGGGCGTGTTGCGGCTGGCGCCGCGCCGGAGCGAGCACGTGGTGTGTGCTGGCGGTGGTCCCGTTCTGGGTGCCGGGGAGATGAACTTTCGCAAGGAGTCCGGGCAGTGGGTCGTCGGTGAGGTGAGTAACCAGTCGACCGGATACTGCCCGGACATCAGCTCGTGGCCGGCCGTCGCGAAAGCTCTGGACGCAGCCGGGATCGATCACCCTTCCGGCTTCACCCACGAGGTGGTGTTCCGGCGCTGTCTCACCTGCAGTCAGCTGAACATCGTTCGGGAGGAGGACTTCGTCTGCGTCTTCTGTGACGAGGAACTGCCGCGGGAATGGAACGTGGAAGGGCCCGGACGTTAGCGGACCGGTGGCTCTACGGGGCCCGGCCCCTGGCCCGACCAGTAATGAGGACAACACATGGGTCTGGAACAGGACTTGTGGAGCGCCCGGCGCTCGGAAACAGACACGCCGCGTGCGGGAAGCGGTCCAGGGAAACGGACTCGTCGACGAGACCAGAACCGCACCCCGGATCGACTTCACCGTCCACCCCGCTCAGAAGGGCCGATCGGCGGCGATCCCGTCGATCGGCAGGAGTGCGCCGTCCAGCAGGACGTACGCCTTCGTCGAAGCCGCCCGCGTCACCTCGGCCAGGGTGGGAGCAAGCGAGGCCAGGAGATCGATGGTTTCGGTGGTGTAGCGGTAGGCGGTGGTGGTGCCGATGCCGAACCCGGCCGCGAGCTGGGCGTAGGGGTGGCCGTTGCGGAGGTATGCGAGAGCGAGCAGGGCGGGCGTGAACCCGTCTACCAGGGGCTTCACCACGTTGTCAGGCCAACGACCAAGCCTGCACCGCAGGTTGGAAAAGGTCAGTGTGGCGGTTGCTCGCATCTTCCGAACCCGTTGTCTCCCGGTGGAGTGCGCCGGACTGCGGCCGGAGTGCCGAGCGGCAGCAGATGTCGGCGCGCTGCCGATGGCCGGTGGTCTCTGGTAGGTCGTAGCCGCCGTGGTGGCCGCCGATGGGAACCGGACCGCCGCAGTTGTCGTTTTTGAGGCAAAGGCTCTTTCTGTGCAAGCGCCGGTGCTGCGTTCAGATCTGAGACCGGCCGGCGTGGAAACAGGGGAAGACAAGGTGAGTCGGGCCTTGGCGGCGTCCCCACAGCGGATTGCTGCCGGGAGACAGGCGGTGGGAACCGATGTGCAAGACAAGTACTGCCGCCGGTCCCGGCGGTGCCGCGGCTGCGGACTCCCAAGGGCGACAGCCGCCGGAAGTCGTGAAGGGGCCTGGCTGGGTGAGTGCACCGGGCAGTACCGGTGTCCCAAATGCGCCGATCAGTGTGCGCGGGCACAGCCGGTGCTGCCTTCACACGGCAGCACCGGCTGTGAGTTTGGATGCGCAAGCGGACCTTCAGCCGAAGATCTGGTTCAGCAGCCAGGCGGTCAGACTGCGGACGGCGCCGCTTACGACCGCTCCCAGCGCGGCTGTCGCCAGGGCCATCTGTTCACTGCGGGTCGGACGGATGCGGGACATGACGATCTCTCCCCTCCACAGGGCCAATGGTGCGGTGGCGTCGGCCGACACGAACGATCCTCAAAGCAATGGCAGGTGGGTCGCCCCGAACCAGGACGAGACAGGAATCCGCCCCTGTCCGCCCTGGTCAGCGCTGCCGCGACATGGGCTGGCCCGGGACAATCACGGACGGCGCACGAAGCTGGGGCGACGTAAATGACTGCAGCGCAGAAAGCGCGGGAGGCATTCGCCGACCAGCTGAAGGAGGTGCTCCGGGATGCCGGAAACCCCTCCTACACGGCCCTGGAACGGCACAGCGACAGCAAACTGAGTACCAGTCGGATCGGCGCCGTGCTGAACGCCGAGTTCATAAAGCCGGTCACATGGGAGTTCGTCGACACCTTCCTGACCGCCTGCCAGCTGTTCGCCAAGAGCAACGGCGTTGCCCCAGCCAGGGCGCTGTATGACCGGGAGCTCTGGAAAAGGCGTCATACGATCCTGACCGGCGTGCTGGAACTCCTCGAAAACGAACAAGGGTCGGCGGAGTCTGCGGCTTTCACCGTCGAGCCGTTCCCTCGCCGCAGCGGTCAGGCGTTACCCGTGTGGCGGGACCAGCCCAGCCAACTGCTGGCGGCCCAGCACCAGGTAGTGCCCTTTACGGGACGTGAAGGCGATCTGGCCCGGCTGGAAGAGTGGCGGGACGGCGACGGGCCGGTGGCCGCCGTGACCCTGCTGCATGGCCCGGGCGGTCGGGGTAAGACCCGCCTGGCCGCCCGCCTGGCCGACAGCGCGGGAAGCCGCTGGAAGGTCTGGCAGGCCGTACGCAGGAGCACGAGCCCGATGGGTGCCACCGCGCCGGTGCTTCCCGCGCTCGGCAACCGAAATCTACTGGTGATCGACTACGCGGAACGCTGGCCCCGGCAGGATCTGCAAACGCTGCTGCAGAGGCTGGCAGCCCGCCCTGGTGACAGGCTGCGTGTCCTGCTGGTTGCCCGCTCCGCGGGCACCTGGTGGACCAGTTGGCAGCACGACCTGCGCAAGTTGAACTGGCTGACCGGCACGGTCGAGTTGCCTCCCCTGTCCGGCCGGCGCACGGATGCGCGGGAGGAAGCTTTTACCGCCGCCCGGGACTGCTTCGCCGCCGCGCTGGGACTGTCTGGCCCCGAGACTGTTGGGCGCCCGCCCAACCTTGCGGATGACGCCTTCGGCCTCACCCTGACCATCCATATGGCCGCCCTGGTCGCCGTCGACGCCCGCCTGCATGGCACCACAGCTCCCAGCGACCCGGTGAGCCTGTCGCAGTACCTGCTGGAGCGCGAGTACGACTACTGGGCCAAACTCCACGAGGAAAGCCCCGACGTCGCCATCAGGCCGGAGATCATGGCCCAGGCCGTCTACACCGCGACCCTGACCCGCGCCCTGAACTACGACACCGCCTTGGAAGCCCTCACCTACGCCAGAGTCGACACTCCAGCCAACCTCACCACCGGACGTGTCCTGAGCGATCACGCCGTGTGCTATCCACCGCCCACCCCGAACACCTACCTGGAACCGCTGTACCCCGACCGGCTCGGCGAAGACTTCCTCGCCTTGGCCACCCCTGGTTACCCGCCCCGCCCGCACCTGTCCACCGGGTGGGCCGAAGGGACCCCTGCTCACCTCCTCGGCGCCGCCACACCCGACCCCGCCCCGCCTCGGCCCTGGACCCGCGACACCCTCACCATCCTGATCAATACCGCAGAACGCTGGCCCCACATCGCCAAGACCCAGCTCTACCCCCTGCTCAAAAAGCACCCCGAACTCGCCTTGTACGCGGGCAGCACCGCCCTTGCCACTCTGGCAGGCTTCGATACGGTCGACCTCACCGTCCTGGAAGCCGTAGAAGCCCGCTTCCCCGACGAACGGCACACTGACCTCGACGTCGGCATCGCCGCCATCACTCACCGTCTGGCCCGTCACCGCCTGGCCACCATCCACGACCCCGTCATTCGCGCCCTCATCCAAAACCAGCTCGAGGTACGCCAGGCCGACGCCGGACTTCACCGCGAAGCCCTCGCCACAAACCAGGAAGCCCTTCAAGCCTGGCGCGACCTCGCGCGCACCAACCCCGCACACCAATTCCGCGTCGCCGGCACGCTGCACAACCTCGGAATCCGGCTGTTGGCGTTGGGGCGGCGGGAGGACGCCGTGACCGCCACTGAGGAGGCGGTCAGGATCCGACGTCAGCTGGCGAAGGACAACCCGGCCGCCCACGCCCGCGACCTCGGCGACTCGTTGAACGCGCTCGGCGAGGTTCTGGCGGCGGTGGGGCGGCGGCAAAGCGCCCTGGCTGCGACCGAGGAGGCGATCGCCGTCTACCGATCGCTGGCGGAGAACAACGCCGCTCACCAATTCCGCATCGCCGGCACGCTGCACAACCTCGGAATCCGGCTATCGGCGGTGGGGCGGCGGGAGGACGCCGTGACCGCCGCCGAGGAGGCGCTCAGGATCCGACGCCGGCTGGCGACGGACAACCCAGCCGCTCACGCCCCCGACCTCGCCGCCTCGCTGGCTTCGTAGGTGACGGTTGACGCCACCTGTAGGTCAGTTCTGACTCCACCCGGTGCCTGGGGGACCCGATTTTGTAGATGAGAAATGACTCCACCTGGCGGGCCCGCTGCGACGGATTGAGCCCGTGCCGGGGCAGAGCCTGTTTCTGAACTCTGGGACTCGCGAGCGCATCCCGTCCGCAGGTGATGCGTTGGACAAGCCATGGGATGAAATCAGCGGGGTCGGCTGAGGTGCGGGCGCGTGTGCGGCTGTCGGCGAGGTTGACCACAGCGGGCGGCGGTCCGGAACGGCGTGGTGGGGCTGAGCCGGTCGCGGCGCGAACAATGCACCGAAGGCGACGGTCCGGCCGCTGGGCAGTGCAGCCGGATCCCCCCTCGGGTGTCCGGGCTGTGCAGCACAATGAGTCGCATGACAAGACTTCGCATCGCGCTCGCCAACCTCGAAATTCCCCAGAATCCAGAAGACTCCGTGGTGCGAGCCGAGCGCGCGGTCAGAGCCGCTGCTGCTGCCGACGCGCGTATCGTGTGCTTCCCGGAAGCGTACGTGCCGGGCTACCCATGGCCGCCGCAATCGCGTAAGGCCGTGAGCGCCGACTTCTTAGAAGCTGCGCACGAGCGCATCGCCCAGGCCGCGCGGGAGAGCCACATCTATGTGGTGCTCGGTACAGAGCGGTATGTTTCCGACAAGCCACGTCTGACCGCGCTCGTACTTCGACCCGACGGCGATCGAGCGGGTTATCAGGACAAGGTGCAGCTCGACCCTGCAGAAGATTCCACATACGAGGCGGGCAGCGATCGCCGAATATTCGAAGTCGACGGCTTCCGCTTCGGCATCGTGATTTGCCACGAGGGCTTTCGCTATCCGGAGACGGTACGCTGGGCCGTTTGCAACGGCGCCCAGTTGGTGTTCCACCCGCACTATAGCGAAGCAGAGCCCGGCGCGTTTCAGCCAACTGAGTTCGCCGACCCGAGAAACTCCTTCCACGAGAAGGCATTTCTATGTCGCGCCGCCGAGAACAATTGCTACGTCGCCGCCGTCAACTGCGCGAGCCCGGGATCGCCCACGACATCCGCCGTAGTGCGGCCGGACGGCATGCTGCTTAGCCATCAGCCTTACGGAAAGCCCGGGTTGTTGGTCTGCGACATCGATCCCGCCGAAGCCACGCCACTGCTCGCGCAACGCCTGAAAACTTGCTCTTGAGTTGTCGAGCAGTGTTCGAGTCGTTCGGCCTTGCTGTTTGACTGGGGTCAGTGCCGCACAGCACAGATACGGACACCTCGATGACGGGGGCCTCCGAGGCAGCTGACCCAGCCTGACGGGGAACGACCTACAAAGCGCCGAGACGTCCCTGATCAGAGGCACTCGTGAACACCCGGGCGGGCGCGTCAACGCCTCGGCCGGGCAAAGGGCGCCGACGTGCCCGGCCCCGTAGGACGGCGCCGTCTTCGTCAGCCCGCGTCGACAGCGCCGGCCCGGGCGGCCTGCTGTTCGGCGCGGGCGCGGGTGGCGGCCAGGCGGTAGGAGTCGGTGCCGGTTTCGATGATGTTGCCGCCGAACGTCAATCGGTCCACTATGGCCGCGCAGAGCCTTGGATCCGTGAAGGTTTTAGTCCAGCCTCCGAAGGATTCATTGGAGGCGATCGCCACAGAATTCTTTTCCTCACGCTCCGTCAATACCTGGAACAGCAGCTCCGCCCCGCGACGGTCAAGCTCCATATAGCCGAGTTCATCAATGCACAAAAGATCGACGCGGCCGTAGCGGGCGATGGTCTTGGCCAGCAGCTTCTCGTCCGCGGCCTCCACGAGCTCGTTGACGAGCTTGGTGGCCAGCACGTACTTCACCCGGTACTCGTGCATCGCCGCCTCGGTGCCCAGCGCGATGAGCAGGTGCGACTTGCCGGTTCCGCTGTCGCCGATCAAACACAGCGGCAAGCCCTTCTTGACCCAGTCGCACTTGGCGAGGGTGTGGATGGCCGCCGGATCGATAACCGGGTTGGCGTCGAAGTCGAACTGCCGGATCGACTTCTCGCGCGGAAAACCGGCCGCCTTGATCCGGCGCTCCGAGCGGCGACGGGCCCGGTCATCGCATTCCGACAGCAGCAGTTCGGCCAGGAACCCGCGATAGGTCATCTGGTCGCGGGCGGCGGCTTCGGCCAGCTCGGGGTACTGGGTGCGGATGGTGGGCAGCCGGAGCATCCGGCACGCCTGGTCCACGGCGGTGTCGGCGGCCTGTTCGGTCAGTCCGCGGTTGCGCTTGGCGGTCACGGTGCCTCTTCCTGGTATGCCTGGCCGTCGGCGGGACGCCGACGGAATCGCAGCAGCTGGTCGTAGGCGGCCACCGACGGCAGCGGCCTGGGGTCGGGCGGCAGCGCGGCCAGGCGCCGCTCGGTCAGCGAGGTCACCGTCGCCCCGCCGTCCACCCGGCGCGGCGGAATCTCCTGGTCGTCGGCCGACTGTTCGGCGCCTTGGTCGGCCTCGCCCCACTTGCGGGCCTCCAGGGCGACCGCGTCGGCGGTCAGCGCGCCGGCCCGCAGCGCGGTCGCGATCCCGGCCACCACATGCTCGTGGACCATGTGCCGGTGCAGCAGCAGGACGGAGATGAGCGCCCGGGTGCCCTCCGCGTCGCCGTGGGCGGTGCAGGCCGCCTGCCACCAGGCGTCGTGGACCGGGGTGAACTTGCCCGCCGACCGCGCCTGGTCCAGCGCGGTCGCCCCCGGCAGCGCGCCAGGCTTGCGGACCAGCGCCTCGAGGTAGTGGTCCAGCTCCAGCCGGGCACCGCCCTTGGCGATCAGCCGCTCGTGGCGGGCGACTTCCCTGTGCGCGTCGTAGACCACCAGCTCGGAGGCGTGCAGCATGACCCGCACCATCCGGCCGATCAGCCGCACCGGCACCGAGTAGTGGTTGGTGCGCACGCTGACCTGGCTGTAACGGTTCACCCGCAGCGAGGACACCAGCCCGGTCTCGAACGTCTCCTCCGGCAGCGCCACCAGCAGCGGGCACTCGACGGCGAACATCTCACCGATGGTCAGCGCCCGCTGCATGATCCGGCGGGCGTCGTCCTCCTCGTCCCAACGCTCCACCATCGCGTTCAGCTCCGCCAGCGAGGCGACCTTCGGCACCGGGACCAGGTGGTTCCTGCGGAACCAGCCGATCTGCCCCTCGACACCACCCTTCTCATGAGCGCCCTCGATGCCGGGATTGCAGTAGAAGCTATTGATCGAGAAATGGGACCGGAACGCCGTCCAGCGGTCACTTTCCACCCGGCCCCGGGTGCGGCCCAAAACCTGGCTGACCGCGGCCCGCAGATTGTCGTAGCGGACCTTGCCGCGCGGCACGCCGCCCAGCACTTCCAGCGCGTGGACGTGGCCTTCCAGAAACGCTTCTTGCCCGCACGAAGCGAAGATTTTGTGCACGGCTTTCCCGCTGAACGACAGCCGCAGCGAGAACAGGAACACCTTGGTAGGCACGCCGTTCAGGTGGATCCACACGTCCCCGAAGTCGACCTCCGCCTCGTCGCCGGGGCGGTGGGTCTGCGGCACGAACGCCTGCGGTGGGCCGCGGCCCTCCTCGACGCGGATCTCCGGGCGCCGCTGGAAGATGTAAGCGCGGACCATTGAATACGTCACGCCCTGCGCGTCGTGCTCGTCGATCAGCCGGTCGAAGATCCGCTTGACGGTGTGCCGCTGCTTGCGCGGCGCGTCCAGATCCACCCGCAGGATCTCATCGATCGTCGCCTTGAACGGATCCAGGCGCGAGATCCGGGGCGGAAGCTGCTTGCGCGGCACCGGCCACACCGACTCAAGCGCCATCGCAACGGTCCTGCGGCCCACCCCGTACTTGGCCGACAAAGCCCTGCTGGACAGCCCTTCGACCCGAGCGTCATGGCGGATCGCCGCGTACAACTCGACCTTCGAAAGGGGCACTTGAGCCACCCAGGGCTAGCTGATGCACTCCGATACTCCCACCGCAAGGCCCCCAGTGGAGTCAAAACTCGCCGACACCAACTGTCCGCCGACAGCACTGGAGTCGGAACCCACCAACATCTGGCCTCAACTCTCACCTACAAAGCCACCGCCTCGCTGAACAACCTCAGCAAGTTCCTGGCGGATGTCGGGGAGTGGCAGAAGGCCCTGACATCCGCCGAGGACGCAGTCGCCGCCTTCCGTCCGCTGGCGGAGGACAACCCAGCCGCGCACGAACCTGACCTGGCCAGCTCGCTGAACACCTGGGCCATGGTGCGCTGTGAAGCACAGCAGGATCTATCCGCGGCGCTACGAGCGACAGGTGAAGCCATTGAAATCTACCGCAGGCTCGTGGTGGATCTCCCGGAGCAGTTTATTTTCCCACTTCGCCTTGTGCTGGGAGTGCAGATGATTCTGCTCCTGGGACTCGGGCGTGCGCGAGAGGCTGAGGACATCCGGATCTGGCTCGCTGAGACCGATGCCATTGATACGTACGCCCGCGGCATGCGGGAGCCAGAACGCCGCGGACTGAGGCGCTGGATGCGACGGCGGAGCCGAAAGGACTGATCGTGCCGGCCCCGGTCTGCCGCCAGCACCCGCCCCGAGGACGGTCGATGCGCTACTGCCCCGGTGACCAACCCGCGCAGAGGGTGAAGCTTTTCTCCGGTCTGTTGGTGTTCGCGACCGATTTCGACGAGCCCGATCTGGCTACCACAAGGCACAGAGCTCGTAACAGGATCTTGCTGAGTGGCCCTGGTCGGGCGTGATCGGTCTGATTTTCGGTCGTTCGTGAGGTGTGGGTACTCGACCGTGGACCGTGGACGACGACTTGTGGGTGCTGATCGAGCCATTGCTGCCGCCCTGGCCGCAGAAGGGGCCCGGGCCGTGCCCGGTCGCGGACCGGCTGTGCCTGCAGGGCATCCTGTACGTCCTCTACAACGACATTGCCTGGCAACTCCTTCCTCCGGAGCTGGGGTTCGGCTCCGGGCAGACCTGCTGGCGGCGCCAGGGCCGCTGGCAGCAGACCGGCGTCTTCGACCAGCTTCACCGGGTACTGCTTGCCGAACTGCACGCGGCCGGCGAACTCAACTGGTCACGGACGTGCGTGGACGGTTCTCACGTCCGCGCAAAAAAAGGGGGCGCCCATACCGGGCCGCACTCCGCACGCGCAGGATCCTGCCGGTCATCTCCCGCAAGGACGCCCCGAACATCAAGGGCATGGGCAAACTCCGCTACGTCGTCGAGCAGACCTTCGCCCTGCTCCACCACTTCAAACGCCTCCCCGTCCGTTGGGAACGCAGACCCGAACTCCACGACGCCTTCATCTCGTTGGCCTGCAGCCTCATGAGCAGTGGGAAACCACTGTGGCGCCGGACCGGCATGCCCGAAACCGGCGGGCGCCCCAGGGGCGAGGCATGAGAAGGTGCGGTTCGATCCGGCAGAGGGGGAAGTATGGGGCTGATCTACGGCTACGACATCTATCTGCGTCCCCGGAACGTCGCCAGGGCGTTGGCCAATCTGGCCGAGCTGGCCCCACCGACCCATGCTGTGCCGCCGCTTGAGATCACGCTTCCCGGCGGTGAGCGGCTCGTCCTCCCGTTCACGTCCCACTTCACGAGCGAGCCGGTCGACTGCTCCACGAGCAGCACACTCGTGCTCGACACGTCCCTCATGTTCGACGTCGATGACGCGCTGCGCGAGTACGCGAGGACGGACGGCCCTGAGCCCGGGGCGGACGGGCGCATCCAGATCGGATACATCTACGCGACGATCCGGTTCGAATCCTTCCTGCACCCTGGCTACACGTCGGTGGAATGCTGGGCAGCGACGTCGAGGATGAGCCGCTTGTTCGCGCGGTCGCCCAACATCAGGAAGGTATTCACCGACCTCGCCGCCGCCAGCGGCGGAGTGTGCTGCCTGTTCGACACCGGCGACGGCGGCCCCGAGCAGGTGTGCTGGCTCAACGGTGAAACCACCCAGGAGATGGTCTCCGGTCCCCGCTTTCCAGATCGGCGAGCACTTGTGGCGACTTGGTCCGCCCCCGAGAGGTGAGCACCGGTGCCCCATCTCCGAGGTCACAAAATCGTGTTACGAGTTCATAGGTATCCCGGCCGGCTTCCCCTCGTGAATGCCGACGGCGGCCTGGAAATCCACCCATCAGGGACGTCCCTCAAGGAGAGCTGGGCTCAAGGCAGTGCCCGGTAGCTGATGACTCGTCCCGAGATCTTCGGCGAGGACCGTCGCACCACGCTCAAGCAGCCGCTGGCCCGCTGACAGCTACGCCGTCGGCCTGCTCGGCGACCTCGACGCCGTACGAGCCGGTGTGACCCTGCCTGACAGCTCGGGTGTGGCCGAAGACCGAGTCACCGACCTGAAACTGACCAAGAGCGTCAGACGGCAGACCGGCCGGCATCGCGCTGCTGCGCAAGCGCGTCATCCTCGTCGCCCACTCCCACCGAGCGCCTCAGCACCGGACCGACGACGGCCTATGGCCGATCACCAGCTACGAAATCTTGTACGAGCCAAGAGCTACACCCTTCTCAGCTTCGACCTGGCGGTCCGTGGCGCCGAGAGCGATGACTGCGAGTTGCCGGGCGCGGGCGAGGCGCCGGCGGTGCGCAGCTCGTCTCGCGCTACCCAGTACGGCCAGGCAGGGCCGCGGCAGGTCTCCTCCTGCCATCGGTCCAGCCATGCCAGGCTCACACGGAGGGCTTCGCGGTGGCCGCCGACGGCAATGCCGCTCCGGGCGGCGAGGGCCAGCAGCGCGAGCACACCGCCGAAGCCATGCCTTGCCGCTGTGGGCGTGCCCGCCGGGATAACGGTCGTCGGGGCGACCGGCGGGTCCGGTTGACGTCCACCAGCCCGGCAGGGCTCACCTTCGTGGGCAGCCGGTTCGGTGAGGCGTTCGCAGTGGTCGAGGATGGCGCGCACCACCGCACCGGTGGGTTCGTAGCGCAGGAAATAGGCGCCATAGCCCGCCACGCCACGGATTGTGTCGAACCCGGCGAGTTCCGGCAGGTGCCCAGCGGCGGTGCGCGGCTGCGACGCGGCGGTGGACGTCTGCGGCCATGTGCCGGTCCAGGGTGTCCCGGGCGCGCAGATAGGGGCCGGGCAGGTGGTCGGCGGCGGCGTCCGCCACCTTGGGCGCGAGAGGCGGCACCAGCCGTCACCGGGACCGGTCGGCCCCCGGCTTCCAGGCCTTCCGGCGCTCCGAACCCGAGAGCCGCAGGGCGCCGCCGGGCGGGGCCGACGCCGGGGTGCGGCACTGCGGGACGGCCTCGGACCTCATGTGGTCCACGTCGGCCGGTCCTCGGCCCCGGGAACGGCCCGGGAGCCCGCCGGGCCGGGGCATCGAGTGAGTCACATGATGGTCAGTCCGTCTCGTATTCCGGTCGATGATCCGATGGCGGGCGCACACTGGATGCAGATGGCCATGTGTCGTGAGCCGAACATGGAGGTGGACCATGAGCACCCTCGAAGAACACATCGACGTCGGAGTTCCGATCGACACGGTCTGGGAGAGTCTCCACCGGGTGGAGGACTATCCGCGCTTTGTGGAAGGAGTGCGTGAGGGCCGCACGGAGAAGGACGGCCGAGCGCATCTGGACGTCGAGACCGGCGGCCGGGTCCGGGAGCTCGAGGCCGAGGTCTCCGACCGCAAGGGGGAAGGCGTGATGGAGTGGCGTACCACGGGCGCCCCCGAGCTGGTGGGTTCCTTCTCGCTGCAGCCGATCAACGAGAACCGCACCCGCGTCCAGGCACGGCTCGAGTACGACCCCAGCACGGTCAGGGAGACACTCGGCGGGCCGAAGGGATTCGCCCAGGCGACCGCGATCGAACGGCTCGTCCGCAGCGATCTGGAGCATTTCAGGGAGTGCGTGGAGCAAGGACGGTGAGCAGGAGAAAAGGCGGGCGCTGTCAGGCAGTCGATGACGGCAGCCTCCGGTAGGAGCCGCCGCGGCGCAGCGAGCTGGGGTGCTGCAGCTCGTGCTCGCGGCGGTGTGTCGACGGAATGCTCTCCCGCGGAGCAGCGACATCAGGCGGGCGGTACGCCGGTCAGGTCTCGATCACAGCATCGCAGTCCGGGCAGACCACAGATGCGTACCCCGCGGGGTACCAGGGCGCCCCGAGGCGCTCGGAAGGCTTCCAGTCGGCCGTCTCCATGGCGAAGGTGTCCTTGCCGCAGAGGGTCCGCGGTCCCGCGGCGGCGGGTGCCCCTGGGGTGGAGGGCGCCGCGTGCACCCTGCGTACGGGCCGTTCCGCACCAGCCGGCATCCCCGGGGCAGAGCTCGTGGCCATCGGCCTGTCGAGCTCGTACACGACGACGATCCCGCTCATTCCTCCGAACTCGCTCACTCCTCCACAGTAGGCGGCCGCGCGGCCGCCGCGCCCGCAACCTCGAGCCGGGTGGTCATCCAGCCCCGTCCACCTGGCTGCCCCCGTATGCCGGCTACCAGGATTCATTCGCAGTGCTCCGGCCTTCAGGCCGGGGGTGAAGAGAATCTGATGGTGGCGACGCGGAGCGTCGCGGATTCTGGTCCGGCGGAGCCGGATGCCACGTGTTCACCACCGTGGCATCTCACCACCGGTGCCAAAGTGACCCTTCGATCTCGGCGACGGCGACCTGCTCTGTTGCCGCCCTCCTGGAACCCGTACTGACCGGCAGGCCCGCGCAGCCGCATCAAGCGGCAGTCGTTGGGAGCGATCCCGATGGACCCGCGCTGCATTGCCGTGGCCGAGGCCCTGCTGCCGGCGCCGCGCCTGACTGGGTTCCGCGGGGTCTGGCCAGTGTGAGGGACCCTCGCAGAATTTCACGCGTCTCGACGATCAAGTTTCGCCGTGCACGGCTCACATCCGCACAAGACGGCTCTGGTGGTGCCAGTCAGGTGCGGGGTGCGGGTGCTGTGCTCTCACTTGACATAGTTGACCCCGCCAAAGTGGCAGGGAAGGAAGGGTCATGGACGAGGAACCGGAGCGCTACCGGGTCGAGTTCGCGAGTGGTAGTGCCGCCTCGGTGGAGAATCGGCGCTCCTTCCGCGACCGCGAGCGCAACGACATAGAACCCGACCTGCCCGGCTGGCCCCCTGGACAGGCCTTCGCGGTGCGGGGGTTCTTCGGCAAGCTCGGCCGACACGTCCGTACTTTCATCACCGGGCTCCTGATGTTGCCGCTGTACATCATCGCCAGCGCCCTCGGCAGTCCCGCGTCGCCCGACAAGCGGGGGAGGCTGGAGGAGCGTGAGAACGAAGTCGACGACTTCCCCGTCATGTGGGCGGGCGTGGGCGAGACGGCTCGTACGCTGCCCTGGCAGCTCGATCCCTCCCGGCGGTCCTGGCGCATGGTGACCGAGATCGAACTGGTCGAGTCTGATGGGCTCGTGCGCATTACGTCGTACGAGGACACGGCGCGGGGCAGCTGGTTCGTCTCCTGGGGCGGTGGCGAGAAGGTTCCGGGATCCGAAGCCGTCCTCTGGTCGTTGCCGCGGAAGGAAATCGCCGGCGCGGAGATCAAGCGTTTCAGCATGGCCGAGTCCGACTTCAAGATCTCCTTCCGGGATGGGTCGTGGGCCCGGCTGACGACGACTTCCTCGGACGGTGCGCGGAGGATCGTGGCTCTCCTTTGTTCAGCCTGACCAGCTGCACAGCGCCGATACCGGGCGTTGCCGTGACCAAAGGAGGCGCTGGTGACACCGCCGGTCCCCGAGTACTTCACCCGGCAGATCCACGAGCGCGCGGCCGGGCCAACGGGCGGCTCGTTGGCGGGTGATGGTGAAACCTGCCAGGTCAGCCGGTGACGGGCCATGCGCGCAGCAGGGCGGCGATCCTCGCGGCCGTGCAGGTGGGGTCGCGCAGTATCTCGCGCAGGCCGAGCGCGTCCTCGCGCGTGGGTTTGACCGGGATCCCGGAGGCTTCCAGGTACATCACGCCCGTCGCCGCGGCAACGGCCATGTTGGACCGCTCCAGCCAGCGGCAGCGGCCGAGGACGTGCATCAAGGCTGCAGCACGGGCGTAGGGACCGTCGTAGACGGGCTCATCCAGCAGTTCAGCCTTGTGGCAGGCGACCGCGGCCACCGGCACGCCGTAGTCGTCCGGGGACGGGTCTGCCGAGCCTGCGATCTCCGCGACCTGCAGGATCCAGGGGACGTCGATGTGCAGTTCCATTACGCGGCGTGTGCCCCCGGCGCGTTCCGGTCGGCGTCCTCGGCCTCGTCGAAGAGCTGCTGGTGCTCGTCCAGGAAGCGGCGCGCGGCGTCCAGGCCGCGCCGGCGCAGGCCGTCGGCGTCCTCGCGGACGAGACGGGCGATGTAGTCGCCCAGGTCCAGGCCGCGGTCCTTGGCCCGGGCCTGTGCGAGCTTCTTGACCTCGGGGTCGACGCGCACGCCTAGCTGAGTCTTCGCCATATCGGCATGGTAACAGCTGTTACCAGCCGTGCGGCCTGGTGGTCTCCCTGGCGTCTCCGGTGGTGCGCCCACCGTCGACATCGACGGTCGGGCAGCGGGTGTGGAGAACGGCTGCGTGTCGGCCGTCGGAGGGCCCGAGGGCGGGTCGGATGCACCGGCCCGCCCACTCCCGCCGGCCTTCCTTCTGAGTCGCCCGTGGTCAGGGGAGCTTGATCAGGGTGTAGTCGTCGCAGTAGCCGGCCGCCGAGCCGGAGTTCTTGTAGCAGTACACGGCGGCCGAGGTGGTGGAGGCGCCCGTGGTGAAGAAGATGGGCTGCTGGGCGTAGGAGGTCGTCGAGGCCCGCAGATAGGTCTCGGTGCCGCCGAAGCTCTTCACGCCGACCGCGACCTCCTCACCGGCGGTGCCCACCTTGGCCCAGGCGGCCAGCAGGTAACTGCCGCCGGAGGTGAGGCCACTGACCGTCTGGATGCCGCCGCTGGCGCTGGCTCCGGTCTGCAGGGCGTACGTGCCGGTGCGGGCGTTAGACGCGACCACACTCGACGCCGTGCCGGTGCTCTGGATCCACGGGGTCAGGGTGCCGGTCTCGAAGCCGGGGTTGGTGACCGCGTTGGTGGCGGAGGAGAGGGGCTCGACCGCGAGGTCGTCGCAGTAGCCCGCGCCGCTGCCGCCGGCGTTCTTCCAGCAGTAGACGGTGGCGGTGGTGCTGGAGGAGCCGGTGGTGAACTGGACCGCGGCCTGGGAGTACGACGTGGTGGCGATGTTGGTGTACGTTTCCGTGCCGCCGAAGCCCTTGACGCCGATGGCGAGGGTCTCACCGGCGGTGGCCACCTTGCCCCAGCCGGTCAGCAGGTAGGTGGTCGACGGGCTCAGGCCGGTCAGCGCCTGGTTGGAACCGCTGCCGCTCGCCGCGGTGGTCAGGGCGTCGCTGCCGGTGTGCGCGTTGGCGGCGGTCACGGACGACGCGCTGCCGCTCGCCTGGGTCCAGGGGGACAACGCCCCCGTCTCGAAGCCCGCGTTGGTCAGCAGGTTGCCGCCGGTGCCGTTGTAGGCGCCGATGTTGGGGGCGGCCGTCGCGGAGACGGCGTTGCCGAAGGCGTCGTAGCCGCCGTTGGAACTGATCACGGTCCCGGCCCGGATCACCGGGGAGGACGGGTGCACCTGGTAGGCGTTCTTGCCGGTGTACGAGGACGAGGTGTTGGCGTTGCCCGCGTTGCGGAACTCGGGGTCCGCGGTCACCTTCGCGGCGTCGGTGGGCTCGCGGGACGGGTGGTTGCCGTAGAAGAGGTTGTTGGAGTAGGTCGAAGTGCCGGTGGTGGTGAAGTAGTTGCCGGAGCCGTAGTTGAAGACCGCGTTGTTCTGGAAGGACAGGGCGCCGCTGATGGACGTGCCGGAACGGGAGTACAGGATCGGGGTGCTCAGGCCGTCCCGGACCGAGAAGGTGTTGTTGTAGAACAGCGGGATCGCGGATGAACTGCCGCTCTGGTTCGGGACTCCGCCCACGAAGTGCAGGACTCCGCCGCCGTGGGTCTGGGTGCCGGAGGCCGGGCAGCCGGAGTTGCTGCCGTCGTTCTCGCTGATGTTGTAGCGGACCACCGTTCCGTCGCTGGGCACGGTCGAGGTGGGTTCGTTGGCGATGGTGAAGGGCGGCATCACCAGCAGGAAGCCGCCGAGGTTCTGGTGGCTGTAGTTGTACTGGAACGTGGTGTTGTGGTTGCCCCAGTCGACGTCGAACCCGGTGCCGTCGGCGCCGTTGATGTGGCAGTAGACCTCGTTGTTCTGGACCACGGTGTTGCTGCTGCCGGACATCCAGATGCCGGCCGAGGCTCCGTTGCAGTACTGGCCGGACGGCGGGCAGGTCGCCTTCGCGCCGCCGTAGCCCGCCTTGTTGCCGTCGATGAGGGCGCCGTCGTTCTTCACGACGAGAATGTCGTCGGCGCCGTCGTAGGTCATCGTGTTGCCCCGGATGACGGTGCCCGTGGTCAGGCCGGTGCCCTGGCCGTCGGCGTCGGGGGTCACGGCCACCGCGATGCGGTCGACGTGGTCGAAGGTGTTGTTCTCGACCACGACGTCGTCCCAGGTGGAGACCGGGGTGGTGTGGTCGGTCTGGACGCCCACGCCCGCGTTGGTGGAGTACCAACCACCGCCGTAGCCGGTGATGTTGTGGATGTACATGTCGTGCACGCGTATGTGGTGCAGGATGCCGCCGGAGCTGTTCTCGGCCAGGACGCCCGAGCGGTAGGCGGGTGAGGAGGCGCTGTCGACGAGTTCCAGGCCGCCGATGTCCCAGTACTGCTGGTTGAGCAGGTGGATGACCGCGCCCGTGGCGCCGGCCGCGTCGATGATCGGCTTGGCGCCGGAGCCGTAGGAGCTCATCGAGATGTTGCTGCCCGAGGCTCCCGAGCCGCCCGGGGAGAGCTGGCCGGTGCAGGTGGTGCCGGTGGCGAAGAGGATGCTGTCGCCGGCGGCGAAGGTGGTGCTGTTGACGCTGCTGACCGAGTTCCAGGGGCTGGACTGGGTGCCGGTGCCGTTGGTCGTGGCGGAGCAGTTCACGTAGTAGGAGGTACCGGCGGCCAGGGCGGCTGGGGCCGGGAGGAGGAGGACGCCCGCCAGGGTGGCGAGCAGGGTGAGGATCCGGGATGCCCGGCGGTCCGGGCGGTCCGTTCTGCGACGCTTCATTGCGGCGCTCCTTGGTGGGTGAGGTGTCCTCCGCGCTGCGGGGCGCGACGCGGGTCTTCCAGCACCGGGCGGGCCGGCCGAAGCTGTTTACGCCCGGGGTCTGTGGCGGGGCCGTCGCGGTGGTCCGACGAGCGGCCGCCCTACCGCGACGGCAGTGATGTCGGGAGGGGCGTTTCGAGGACGGAGGCGTGTCGCATGCCCTGCGGCAGCGCCAGGGAAGCGGGCTCCCAGTCCACGCCGTCCTTGCTGCGGGCCGCCCCGTACCGACCTTCGAGGTAGTGGTCGAAGATCATGACCATCTCGTCTCCGCGGTGGAAGATCGACGGTCCTTCCACCACCGAGGGCGTGACCGGTCCGGCGGAGTCGGTGTACGGACCGCCGGGGGTCTTGAAGGTGGTCAGGTGGATGTCCTTGTGAGCGGTGGCGAGGTCATTGGTGCCGCGTTCGTCCTTGTAGGCCATGAGGAAGCCGCCGCCGTCCAGCTCCCGCACAGTGGCGTCGATGACCGAGTGACCGGGGTCGAAGAAGAGACCGGGGGCCGAGAACGTGCTGAAGTCCCCGGTGGTGCAGTGCCAGATGCGGTGGTTCTGGCCGACGTGCTCGAAGTCGCGGCCCTCGGCCGTGCCCCCGGCCTCGACGACGGAGGACCAGATGAGGTGGTACAGCCCGGTCCCGCGGTCGAGGAAGAACTCCGGCGCCCAGGCGTTGAGGGCGCCCTCCACGTCGGCCATGGCGGGGAGGAGTTCCTGAGCCGACCACGTGACAAGGTCGGCCGAGGTGGCATGGACGATGCGGGGGCTCGTCCAGCCGTCGGTGGCCAGCAGATGGAACAGGCCGTCGGGGCCCACCCCGATGAATGGATCCCGCAGTCTGCCGGTGCCGACCGTGCCTCGCAGCACGGGCCGGCCGCCGTTCACCGTCGCGAACTCCTCGCCGTCGTGGCTGTAGGCCAGGTGGAGCGCTTCGTCGGCGTCGGTGAAGTATGAGACCACGTACATCGGTGGTGGGGTCCTTCCGGGACATCGGGGCAGGGGGCGCCCCTGGACGGTGAGGTCGTCGTGTGGCTTGGAGCCCGCGGATCGACAGGCAGGTCTGGACGGCCGGGGAACGGGTGCGGTCGGCAGGCCGGGTGCGGGGACGCCGGACCGTGAGCGGGACCGCTCTGCTCAAGGGCTGGTCCTGTGGATCGCCCGCGAGTGGTTGGGCCGGGTGGCCGCCCTGGCAGGCGCGTTCTGTTGCCACCGAGTGCGGCGGACCGACGGGGCGGGCTCCCGGTCCGGTCGTCCGTGGGGAGAACGCAGGGCACAGGGCACAGGCACCACGGTGCTGGGTCCGATCCCGGCACAGCCCGGTTCCGGGCCGACGTCGCCCGGACTCGGAGCGGGTTGGCCGTTCATCCGGCTCCGGAGCCGACACCAGGGCACCGACGTGCAGCGCAAGAGCGTCCCGGCCTGCGGCACCGGCTCTGGGCCGCGCCTCGGGGCAGGGCTCCGGACGGGCGCCGGTCCGGGGCGGTGGCCGGCCCGAGGACCGCCATGGCCCGGTTGCGTCCCGGCCGGGGGGCGAGGGACTTGGCCGTGCCCGGGTTCCTCACTTGACCGCCCCGGCGGACATGCCGGCGACCACCTGGCGCTGGAAGAAGACGAAGATGATCAGCAGCGGTACGACACCGAGCAGGGCGGCCGGGAACAGCGTGGTCGGCTGCACCGTGTGCGGGTCGATGAAGGAGTACGCGTTCACCATGACGGTCCGCTTGCCCGGGTCCTGCAGGAAGACCAGGGGAACCAGCAGGTCGTTCCAGATCTGCAGGGAGATGAACGTCAGGAGCGTGCTGGTGACCGGTCGCAGCAGCGGCAGGATGATGGTGAAGAACGTACGGAAGGCGCCGCAGCCGTCGAGTGCCGCAGCCTCCTCCAGATCCGCCGGGATCGAGCGGATGAAGCTGGTGTAGAAGAACACGGCGACCGGGAGGTTCAGGGCCGTGTAGATGAGGACGACTCCCGCATAGCTGTCCAGCAGGTTCAGGTCGCGCATCAGCAGGTACAGCGGCGCGACCACGACGAACACGGGGACGGACGTGCCCAGGATGAACAGCCGGTACACCGCGGTGGACCAGTGCTGGGTGATCCGGGCCAGCGGATAGGCGGCGAGGGAGCCGATCACCGTGACGGCCACGCACGAAAGGCCGGTGATGAGCAGCGTGTTGAGTGTGCTGGACCCGTAGTGGATCTGGCTGAAGGCGTCGGAGAAGTTCTTCAGGGTCAGCGAGTGCGGGACGCCCAGCGGGGAGCGGGCCACGTCCGCCGCGGTGCGCAGCGAGGTGACGACCGTGAACAGGAACGGCAGGACGAACAGCAGCGTGCCCAGGCACAGCAGGACGGTGCCCAGGCCGGTGGTCAGCCGGCGCAGCGGGGTGCGGGACGTCCCGGATGTCGTACGACTGCCGGGGAGGCGGGTGGCGGGCCGGGTCCCGGAGACGGACGGGACGTCCGGCGCGGTGGTGTCTGAAGTCATGGTGGCGATCCGTCAGCTTCCGTCGGATTTCAGATGCGTCGCTCGCGGAGCCGGAGCAGGGAGGAGGTGGCGCTGGACAGGACGACCACGGTCACGAGAAGGACGACCGACAGCGCGACGCCGTAGGCGAACTTCCCGCCGCCGAAGACGTTCCGGTAGACCAGCAGGGTCAGCGTGTCCGTGGCTCCGGCGGGGCCTCCGTTGGTCAGGACGAGGGGGAACTCGAAGACCTTCAGCGAACCGATGAGGCTGAGCGTCACATTGACCGTGAGCGCCGGGGCCAGCAGCGGCCATTCGATGCTGACGAAGCGCCGCCAGCCGCTCGCGCCGTCCAGCGCGGCCGCCTCCAGCAGTTCGGTCGGCATGCTCATGTAGCTGGCGAGGAAGATCGCGCAGGAGTAGCCGGTGAACATCCAGATGTTGACGGCGGCCACCGAGTACAGGGCGGTCGAAGTGTCGCCCAGCCAGACATGGTTGAGGCTGTGCAGGCCGACCAGGTCGAGCAGCGCGTTGATGCCGCCGGTCGGGGCGAACAGGTACGACCAGATGAAGGCCGCCATCACCGGTGAGATCAGCGTCGGCGTCAGCAGCACGACGCTGAGCACCTTGCGGACCCCGGGGCGGCGGAACAGCATGCCCGCGAAGAGCAGCCCGAGGCCGTTCTGTACGACCACGACGACCGCCGCGTAGAGCACGGTGTGCCACAGGGCGTCGGTGACGGCCGGGTCGTCGGCCATGGCACGGTACTGCTGGGTGCCGACGAAGTTCGCGATCGGGCCGCCGAGGCTGTCGGTCATGCTCAGATAGACGCCTCTGGCCAGCGGATACAGCATGAACACGCCGTACACGACGATCGCCGGAAGCAGGAAGGCGGCCATGGTGGCGCGCCGTCGGTGGAACACGGGATCCTCCTCTTGCCCGGAAGGGCCGTGGTGGGGCGGGGCGTGAGCCGTCGACCGCGCCCGCACCACGGCTGACCGGGGGTGGCCGGGTTACTTGGCGTTCGCCGCGGTCTGGATGTCCTTGAGGGTCTGCGCGGCGGACGCGTTGCCCAGCAGATAGGCCTGGATCTTGGAGCCGGTCGTGGTCTCGGCGGCCGTGCCGTACCAGGAGTTGGACGGGAGGATCCGGTAACGGCCGTCCTTGAACGCCGTGGTGAAGGCCGTCGTCTCGGTGCTCTCCGGCGTCGTGCCGTCCGAGAACGGTGACTCCGCGTGCTCGGCTTCGAGGTACTTGGCGAGGTTCTCGCTCTGCGACCAGAACTTGAGGTACTCGCGCGCCGCGTCACCCTGCTGGGACTGGGAGTTGACGGCCCACATGGTGCCGGAGAAGAGCATCCCGTTGGGCTTGGTTCTCGCGGCACCGCCCGGCCAGGGCGCGAAGGAGACCGGGAAGCCGGCCTTCTTGACGTTGGAGACCTGCCACGCGCCCTGGTACCAGAAGGCGCTCTTGCCCGCGCTGAAGTCCTGCGGGCCCTGCGCCCACTCGTCGATGCCGAGTTGGTTCTTCCAGTTGACGTAACCCTTGTCCTCCAGGGTCTTCAACTGCTCCAGCGACCCCTTCCAGTCCGGGTCGAAGGACGTCTTGCCGTCCAGGAAGCCGGCGTCCCACGTCTTGTTCTTCTGGTAGACGAGGGTCGATCCGGCGGCCTGGAACACCGAGCTGCCGGTCCAGGCGCTCTTGTCGGGGAGCGCGATGGGGGTGATGCCGGCCTTCTTGACCTTGGCGAGGTCGGCGAGGAACGTCGGCCAGTCGGCGGGTACTTCGGTGATGCCCGCCTTCTTCAGCAGATCCATGTTGGCGTACAGGCCGATGCCGATCAGTTCCATCGGCATCGCGAGGGTCTTGCCGCCGGACTGCGCGAAGGGCTTCGCCTCCGAGGCTATTTTGCTCGCCCACGACTCCCCGGACAGGTCGGCGAGGTAGCCGGAGGCGCCCCACTTCTTCATCTTGTCCGCGTCGACCATGATGACGTCGCCGGCCTTGCCGCCCAGCAGCTCCGGCTGAAGCTTCTGCGTATAGGTGGGGTCCGCGGTGGTGTACTCGAAGTCGACCTTGATCTTCGGGTGAGCCTTCTCGAACGCCTTGTTGATCTCCGCGACGTTGGCGGGCTCCGCACCGCCGCCCTTCCACGCCTGCACATGGAGGGTCACCGTGCCGTCGCTGGAGGCACCGGACGACCCGCCGCCACACGCGGCCAGCGACATCGCCATGGCGATGACCGTGGTGGCGACCGCGAGACGTCTCCCAGAACGCTTCATTGCACACCTCACTCGTCGGTACGGACCGACTTGTCATGTCTCAAGGGGTTTTGGATCGATCAGCCTGCACCGTGTGGGCACAGCACTGATACGTGTGGAAAAGGGCCGGTCGACCCGAGTTGCGGCGAACGTTACGTGCCGATGGCCGGGACTGTAACGCAAAACTTAGGCGACATCTATACGTAACTTTCCGTGGCCGACTCACCCGTTGAGCTTGCCGCGCCCCAGCCCGCACGCCTCCCCTGCTGGTAGGGCCAGAGCCTGGCTCCCGGCGGAGGGCATCATTGACTCCCCCTCGCGTTATCGTTAAAGTTTCCCTAGGTATGCAAGCGAGTGGAACGGCCCCTCGCCCGGTGATTCGACGAGCGGCCTTAAGCTGGACCGAGGCCGACAGGCAGAAGGAGTTCGGGTGGCACGGCGCGTGACCATCGCACAGGTGGCCGAGGAGGCCGGCGTCTCCGCGATGACCGTGTCCAATGTCATCAACGGCAAGCCGGGAGCCTCCGAGGAGACCCGACGCCGTGTCATGGAAGTGGCCGGGAAACTCGGCTACCGGCCGAACGTCTCGGCCCGCAACCTCAAAGCCGGCCGCAGCGGCCTCATCGGCCTCATCGCCCTGGACCTGACCAGTCAGTACGGCCTGGAGATCCTTCGCGGAGTCGCCGACGAACTGGCCAGCGCCGAACAGGAGCTGCTCGTCAACGCCTCGTACCACGACGCGGTGCGGGAGAAGGACCGGATCGAGTTCCTGGCACGCGGCCTCGTCGACGGCGTACTCCTGATCGCACCCGTCCTGGAGGACGAGACGATCGAGCTGCTGCGCCGCCAGAAACTCCCCTGTGTCATCATCGATCCCCGACGCCTGGACGTACCGCTGCCCCGGCTGAGCGTGGACAACTACCACGGGATGCGCCAGGGCACGCAGCACCTGATCGACCTGGGACACACCCGGATCGCCTACCTCCGCGGCGAGGAGGACCTCGAAAGCACCTCGATCCGCTTTCAGGGCTTCGAGGACGCGATGCGGCTCGCCGGACTGAAAGTCGACGAGCAACTGGTCGCCACGTGCGACTTCTCCTACGCCAGCGGTTTCCGCACCGCCACCCGGCTGATCACCGAACACCGCCCTACGGCCATCGTCGCCGGAGCCGATCTGATGGCACTCGGCGCCGTCGACGCCGCTCGGGCGTGCGGCCTCAACGTACCCACCGACTTCTCGGTCGTCGGCTTCGACGACCTTCCGCAGGCGGCGCAGAGTTTTCCCGGCCTGACCACTGTGCGCCAGCCGCTGCACGACATGGGCCAGAAGGCGGCCCGCGCGCTGCTGTCCGTCATCGAAGGACAGCAGCTACTCATGGAGCACATGGAGGTCGGCACC
This sequence comes from Streptomyces sp. R35, assembly GCF_041053035.1. NCBI lineage: Bacteria > Bacillati > Actinomycetota > Actinomycetes > Kitasatosporales > Streptomycetaceae > Streptomyces > Streptomyces sp. R35. Next base: position 10,870,256 of record NZ_CP163440.1, on the reverse strand, counting down.
GAACTCGTGGTGCGCAACTCGACCGCCGCGCCACCCGGCGGCGGAGCGGCGTGACCTACGCGATGCCACAGCAGCCCTCACGGCAGACCACGGGCCGGCGCTACGCGAAGACCGGCGGTGCACTACATCGGTCCGGCACCTGATCTCCGCGCCCCAGAACCCGATCCCCGCAGACAAGGGCGGGACTACTACCGCAGTCGCGATCCGGCGGACAACCCCATCGCCACCGGAGGCAACGGCGTTCACGCCCGCCCTGACACGCAGTTCCGCACTCGGCCCCGACCGGGGTCGTTCACCGGGTCCGGTGATCAGGCTGTGGCCTTGGTGAGCCGCTGACCCCACCGGATCGACTCGAGACTCCTGCTTGCGGGAGACCCGGCCAACAGGCCTGTCGCGGCCCGGAGAGCCGATACGCTGGAAGGCAGCCATGAACCGGGGGCGGGGCTGGGGGCGGGGGCATGGATCCGCGAATGCAGTTGTCGGTGGGCGGATACGTCTGCGAGCGCGAGCTCGGCCGGGGCGGGCAAGGTGTGGTGTGGCTCGCCCGGGACCGGACGGGGCGGCAGGTCGTGGTGAAATTCCTGCTGCCGGGCAAGGAGTACGACGAGGTCGCGCTCGCCCGCGTACGCCGGGAGTTCGGCGCGGCGAGCCGAGTCGGTGAGCTGGCCACGGCGCGGGTCCTCGACGCCGATCTGTCCGGGCGAAACCCGTACATCGTCAGTGAGTTCGTCCCGGGGCCCACGATCCACCAGCATGTGGCCGCCAACGGCCCGCTGCCCTCCGGGCGGCTCCAGTCCCTGGCGCTTGCCGTCGCGCACGCGTTGGCGCAGGTGCACCGGGTGAGTGTCGTGCACCGGGACATCAAACCGTCCAACATCCTGCTCTCCCCGGACGGACCGCGGATCATCGACTTCGGAATCGCCCGCGACGACCGGTTACTCGAGTCGGCGCTCACTACACCGGGCAGTGTGCTCGGCTCGCCCGCGTACATGTCGCCCGAGCAGGTCAAGTCGCTCCGGGTCACCAGCGCCTCCGATGTGTTCTCGCTCGGTGGCACGCTGTACTTCGCCGCCACGGGGCGGCATCCCTTCGACGGGGAGAGCGACTACGAAGTGCTCGTCGCCGTGTGCGAGCGCGACGCGGATCTCGCGGCGGTGCCGGAGCCGGTCCGTTCGATCATCGCCGACTGTCTGCGCAAGGACCCGGCGGAACGCCCCACGGCTGCCCAGCTCGTGACTCGGCTCGCGGGGGCGGCGGAGGCGACGGAGGGCGGGCAGACAGAGTCGGGTACGCCACCGCAACCGCAATCGCCACCGCCCGGACGCGGGAGCGGCGGCGCCGGCCCCGGCACGAGCGCCAAGCAGCTGCGGCTGTGGGGGTTGGCGGCGGGTAGCGCCGCGGCGGCAGTGCTGCTTGCCATCGTGCTCAGCACCACCTCGGGGGGATCACCGACGGAGGGCGGCCCGCAGGCCCACGGCTCGTCCTCCGCGTCTTCGTCCGCGTCGTCCGGGAGATCCGCCGGCTCCCAACCCCGCTCGTACACCGATGATTTGACCGACTCGGGCGACTGGTCGTACAAGGACCCGGCCCTGGGGAAGATCACCCACGAGGGCGGGACCATGCTGGTGGATCCCAGGACCGAGCTGGAGGTGTGGCCACAAGCGCCCTTCGAGCCGTCCTCGTTCGCGGTACGGCTGAGCACCCAGACGGCCTGGTACGGGGGCGAGGGCGGGGTCGGGCTGTGGTGCAACGGCTCGGGGGACTACCAAAAGGGTTCCCGCTGGGCGACCTACCTGACCACCGGTCAGGAGGCCCTGATCGTACGCGAGTTCCGGTTCAAGGGAACTTTCCAGCACGACCGCGTCGTCGAGGTCGACCTCGCGGACGTGGGCCTGAAGGTGGAGAGTCAGCAGCAGGTCGACATGTCGATGACCTGTTCCTCGGCCGGCGAGGGCCGAATCAAGGTGGAGCTCGCCCTCAACGGCACCCGGGTCGCCTCGTACACCGGCACCGCCTTCGACGAGCGGGGCTGCGGTGTGGCCGCCTTCCACTACAGCGCGACCGACCCGCAGGGCACGGCCTTCCACGCGGGTTTCGAGCGCTTCACCGCGTCCGAGCCGTCGGCGCGCTGACGGCGCGAGCCGCTCACCCGGACGGATCCTCAGCTGTTCTTCAACCTCCGGGCCGGGAGCGCTCCATGAGCGTGTCGGGCCGTTGACGGGGTTCTTGGCGCCGGGTGGCCATCCGGGACCGGCGCCGCGGAGTTGGGGAACACGGGCCGGGCAGAGCAGGTGAGCGCGGATGTCCATGAACCCCCGGCGGACCCGGGCCGGGGTGAGCCCTGCGGGTTCGGCCGGTTTCTCCCAGGACCGGCGGAGGTCGGCGGCCAGCGGCCGGGCGAGCCCCCTGCCACCAGCGGTCCACATCCGCCGCGATGGCTCCGGTCTTCGAGGACCACAGCCAGACCGGTGGCACCTCCCGCTCCTTGGAGAGGTCCTCGACCTTCAGCCGGACCCCAGTGCCCTCGACGACGGGGAGTTCACCGTCGTGCTCCAGCCAGGCCGGGCGGTGGGTCAGCCTCGGGTGGGCCCGGTCCCACGTCTGGGCTTCGGCCTTGCCGTAGTTGGCGGTGTCGGTGGCCATTGTCATGAAGGATTCGGGCCGCGTCTCGGGCTTGCCGAAGCGACACTGCGGCCCGTGCTTGGGCGGGCGCCCGCCCTTCGGGTCGTAGAGGCGGGGCGGCTTCGGCAGGCGCATCACCCCGTCGCCGCGGATCCGGCCGACCAGTTCGACGGGCAGATCCCGCAACACCCAGGCCAGGCGGGTGACCTCGTAGCCGGCGTCCCTGACGATCGCGATGTCCGGGTCGCCGGGCTGCCACTGGCCGACCGCGACGAGCCGCTCCACCACGGCCCTCAACAGGCGGAAGCGGGACGCTTCCGCGAACGCTTCCAGGCGGACATCATCAGACAGCAGACTCGCCATCACGGCCTTCGTCTCGGTCACGTGCACCCTGGTCGGAGCACATGATCAGACGGAGGTAGCCCGCATGTCCGGCGAATCCCACGCGAGCAAAACCCGTTCGAGACGCCGTTCGAGATCGTGGCACCATCTACGGCATGACGACGAACCGAAAGGTCCATGCCGCGTAGACGGCCAGGACACGTCCGGGCCGGCCTCCCCCGCCTGCACCGGACACCACGTGCAAGACCAGTCATCGACGGCCTGTCCTCGTGTGCACTGTCCGAGATCATCCGCCTTGAGCGCACTCGCAACTATCTGCAGCCAGGCGACGTCAGTGCGGCAGTGCGCCTGTGGAAGGACTACGTCCACCAGCCCGAGCGCGATCTGTGGCACGACTACGAGTGGGGCAACGTACACTGGTACTGCTGCGGCAACCCCCTCGAAGCCCGCGCTCTCCTCGACACCGTGATGCAGGCCATATCGCCTCGAAGCGCCCGCGAACTCCGTAAGATCATCAGTCGGTTTGACGCCATCTGGAACCTACCTGCTCCGCCTTACGACGCGGACAGAAGATGAAGCACAAGCTCAGAGCCCCGCGGCACGACAACCTTCGGACCCCTTGGTCCCTGATGGGGCGGCGCCACGCTGGACGTGCGGCGTGCAAGCGCCCGTAGTGCGCCGCCCCCATGGAACATCGAGACCGGTCCAGGTCGCCGCGGGAGCCCAGTTCGTCGAGGACGAGGCGGTGGGGCTTCGCCCACACCCTGGCCTTCGTCCATTCGGCACAGCGGCGGTGAGGGGTCGCGCCGGACGACCCGAACGATGCGGCAGGCAGCTGCTGCCAGGTACAGCCGGACGCCGCCACGAACACGATGGCGGCCAGCACTTCACGGTCACCGGACATCAGCCGCTCAACGATCCGCACCACAGCCAACAGCCCACCGAGACAGCCAAATGAGGGGGCTTCTCAGACGTCTGGGCGGGCGCCGCGTGTAGCGCCCGCCGATGCGGCCACCACGCACAGCACCGCGATCCACTGCGACCAGTGCAGCGACTCCTGGAGCACGATGAGACCGATGAGGGCCGCCATCGCTGGTTCGAGGCTCATCAGGATGCCGAACACGCGCGGTGGGATCTTGCGTAGTGCTTCCAGGTCCAGCGAGTACGGGATCACCGACGACATCAGTGCCACGCCGAGCCCCGCAATCAGAACCCAGGGCTTAATCAGCGCTGTTCCGCTGTCGGCCACGCCGAATGGCACAGCCACCAGTGCCGCGACGGCCATTCCGAGAGCCAGACCATTGCCTTCCGTGGTGTGGCGGCCCAGCGCCGCGCCGACCAGGATGTACAGGCCCCAACACGTTCCTGCGGCGAGGGCGAACAGAAGACCGACAAGGTTGAGGTCGCCGCGTCCCTCCATCAGCAAGACCACACCGCCTGCCGCGAGCACCGCCCAGAAAGCGTCCGGCCATCGTCTCGACCCGGCCAGGGCCACCGCCAGCGGCCCGAGGAACTCGACGGTTACCGCGATCCCCAACGGGAGCCGGGCCAGCGCCAGGTAGAAGCACAGATTCATCAAGCCGAGAATCACGCCGTAGCTGAGCACGACTGTCCACGTGCGACGATTCATGCGCAATGACGGCCGCCACAACAGCATCAGCACCGCCGCCGCGAAGGACAGTCGCAACGCGACTGTCCCGAAGCTGCCCACCGCGCTGAACAGATGCTTGGCCAATGCCGAGCCCACCTGAACGCTGACGATACCGACCAGTACCAGTGCCGTTGGCGGGATCGCGCCGAAGGCACGTCCGGCCAGCGCGGTCAGGGAGAAGCGGGGGGACGGGTCGCGTTTGGTCCTGTCGACGTTCGTGGTGGCCACGCGTGGACTATCGACGATCGGGTGCCGCGCGTCACGTGATTTTCCAAGACCAGGCCTTTGTCGGACACGCCCTGGTTCAGGTAACTGGCGGAGGGCGGTTACTCCCGACGCGCGCTAATCCTCGCTGGATGGTGCAGGGTCACCAAAGGCCCGCAGCCCCAAGTCGGATGCCGTCGCGGCAAGCCAGACAATCTCACGGTCGTCGGCCACCAGGGCACTTCTTGCCGTCTCGCACCAGTCTTCCTGATCAAGGAGTGCCAGGTAGCCATCCCGATAGGTCTGCCACCGACGGATGGGGGCGACTGAGCCCTCGTCTCCACTCTCGCCGAGATTCCTCGCGAGCAGGGCAGCGATGTAGTACCGGCTGGGGGAAGGCCCCAGTTGCTCAAGGTGACGCAGGTGTGCAGCCAGTACTTCCTCGGCGTGCGGATAGCGCGCGAGCGTCATGCCCATGCCCTGGCAGTAGGTGAGCACATGGACGAGTCTGCCTGCGTGGTCCACGGTCTCGGCATCCACAGCCGATCCGGTGAGGGCCTCATGGAGGCCCGCCGCCTCGGCTACTTTGCCGGCGAAATATCCGTTGAGGAAGTCCCCGTCAACGGCTCTCCGCAGCAGCCAGTGCTGAACGTCCGGATCACCGTCGCCCAGCCGGCAGAGCGCCTCGACCACATATACGCGCCCCCAGCCGGCCACTCGATCCGCCAGCCATAGGAGTGGCCCCGCTCCATCTGGCAGCCGCTCGATTGCGTTCGCCGCGAGTGGGCCGAAGGTGCAGGAGAGGAGCCCAATGGTCTGGACGTACGGAATATCGTGGACAGCGCCCACCGCGGAGAGCAGGGCCAGACCTACGACGACGTCGTCCGTGTCGGTTCCGTACCTGACGAGCCAGCGCCCGGCCTCCCTGGCCCGTGCTCCTGCTCGCAAGGCAGCTTCTGTGATGCGTGCGTTGGGATGAATGGGCACGTGGACGTCTTGGAAACGGCCGGCCAGTTGACTGGGCACGGACCGTGGGTCGGTGAAGTGCTCATCAAGGACCGCCGCGACCTCGGCCCCGACCTGCTCACGATCACGTGGACAGCCTGGTTGCGGACTACGGCGGCGGCGCTCCTCGTCGGGGTACGGCTCGCCGTCACGTGGCAGTGGGACGTCGGGAGTCAGCTCATGAAGCCGGAGGGCGTGCTCGAACAGCGGGGTCCTGGTTCCGGAAAGCTCAGTCCCGGGCATCTCGGTCACCGGCGGACGGAGGACTCGATTCTCTTGATCATGTCCCTGAGCATGCCATCACGTCACTCACCACGACAAGGCTCTATCGCTGGGCATCCTGTTGCGTCCAATGCAACCATCAGGCGCCACAGACACCGTAAGCGGCGGAGCCGAAAATCGACTCCAGCGCCCTGACCAGCTAGGTCACTTCAAGCAGTGCGGGTAGGTGGGGTGGCGCCGTGGCGGGCGGCGATGTACTGCTCGGGCATGCCACTGGCGACCGGGCCGGGCCTGAAGAGGCTGATGTCGCCGCTGACGTCGCCGACATTGCGCGGCTGCAGACGGGACAGGAGGTCTTGCTGGCCCGGTGACTCAAGTGGGAACAAACCCAGGATCCGTGCGCCCTGGAAGACCTTGAAAGCGAAGTGGTCATCCAGCGCGACCTGTTGGGGGTCGTCGAGGTCGATGTGCCGACCGGTGGCGCGTTCGATCTTCGTGACGGCGTGGGCCATCGCGGACGGCATCCGTACGCCGAGCACGTCGAGCTTGATCGGTCCCAGATCCTCGACCCCCTTCCTCGACACCTGGACCACGGGGTAGCCGCAGGGGGTGAGCCCGGGCGGTGGCGGGGGTCACCTCCACCGAGCCCGACCACCGCAACTCACCCCCGGGGCCGGGCTGGACCGGGCTGTGCGGTGACCGGCCGTGGGCCCGGCCGTAATTCGATTGACCTGGCCACGCGTCAACGCTGCACTGTGGCGGGACACCACGAGTCGTGGTGCCGGTATAGCAAGGAGGCAGCGGCAGCAATGGAGATCCGTCCCACGACCGAGCAGGATCGCGACGTCTTCGTCGACACTGTCCATGCCGCGTTCGGGCGCTTCCCGGAAACCCCGACCGAGGGCGGCGGCGGGGTCTTTTGGGCGGCGTACGAAATGGACCGCAGCCTGCTCGCCATGACGGCGGACGGGCAGCCCGTCGGCACCGCCGCTGCGTACTCCTTCGAGCTCACCCTGCCCGGCGAGATCCTGGCTCCGGCCCCCGGGGTGACCGCCGTCGGCGTCCTGCCGTCGCACCGACGCCAGGGCGTACTCAGCGCGATGATGCGGCATCAGCTCACCGATCTGCGGGCCCGAGGGGAGTTCCTCTCCGTACTGCTGGCCTCTGAAGCCACGATCTACGGCAGGTTCGGCTACGGACCGGCGACCTACACGGCGCGGCTGACGGTGCCGCGCCACCAGGCCACCCTCGCCCTCCCCCGGGCGCGCGGAACGGCCGACGCCCCAGCGACCGGCTCGGACACCGGCTCGGTCGAACTGCTGCGGCGCGCCGAGTGCGGCGAGATCCTGGAAGAGGTCTACGACCGGTACCGCCGCGCGCAGCCCGGCGCGCTGTCCCGGCCGCACCGCTGGTGGGCCTTGGGTGCGGGGCAGCCCCCGATCTCTCCGGCGCCGCGCTACGTCGCCGTCCACCGGGACGCCGACGGCGTCCCGGACGGGTACGCCAGCTACTCGATCGGCGAGTCCGACACCCTGACGGTCGACGAGACCATCGCCACCGACGACGCCGTCTCCACGGCCCTGGCCCGGTTCGTACTCGGACACGACCTGGTCACTCAGGTCGTGTTCAAGCACTTCCCGCCCGAGCACCCGCTGCGCTGGCAGCTTGCGGACTTTCGCGCCGGCCAGATGAGCAACGACACCGACTGGCTCTGGGTGCGGCTCCTCGACGTCCCGCGCGCGCTGACCGCGCGCGGCTGGTTCATGGACGGTGAACTCGTCCTCGACGTCGACGACCCGTTCCTCGGCGAGCACGACCGCTACCTGCTGACCGTCCAGGACGGCAAGGCCGACTGCGTACCGACGGACCGGGAGCCCGACCTGTCCCTGGACGTCCGCGACCTGGGCTCGGTCTACCTCGGCGGCACCGCCCCGAGCACGCTCGTGCGTGCCGGACACATCCGGGCCCACCGCCCGGGCGCGGCCACCCTCGCCGACGCCCTCTTCCGCGCCGAACGCTCCCCGCACTGCCTGCACTGGTTCTGACCGCGCACCCGCCGACCTTGCACAAGTCTCGTCAGGGGTGAGTCTGCGGACCTTCACCGGCTCTGCCACTGCGCCTCCACGGGCCCGACGGGACGTGTCCCCTGTCCAATCGGGCGCTGAAGAGGCCGGGAAGCCAACGCTCAGGCCGCCGCGACTGCTTCGATCTCCAGCAGCCAGGCTTCGTCGTAGATGCCCGTGATGATGACGGTCAGAGCGGGACTGTGGTCGCCGAGGATTTCATGGCGGATCCGGGCGTTGGCCTCCCGGTAGCGTCGGTCGGAAAGGAAGACGGTGACCTTCGCCAGATTGCGCACGCTCATGTCTGCTGCTGCCAGCACGGACAGTACGTTATGCCAGGCCAGCCGACACTGGTCGTCGAAGTCATCCGGGACGCGTCCGTCGTTGTCCTCCGGGACCTGGCCGCTGATGAACACCAGCCTCGCGACATCGGTGACCAACGCGCCTTGGCCATAGGACCGCGGCTGCGGATCCAGTGTGGTGATCTGCACGGCAGGCACGATAGGCGGTTCGGCTGCATGGGGCGACCGGTTTCCATGCCGCCGCGGGCGGTCGGCCAACCTGTCGGTGATGCACCGGCCCGAGGTTCCCCGTGCCGCCCCGGACCCCGGCTTCGACGGCCGCCCGGTGTATCGCTTCCCGCTGGAGAAACACCGGCTCGGCACCAGCCACCAGCTACAGCAGCGGCGACAGCGCCGGATGGATCAGGCAAACGCCCTCGGGAGGACCTGCAGGCCCGTCGCCGATCTCATCCACGGCCCCTGCCCGGCCATCGTGCTCGGAGCGGGCTCGCAGGACCCGTGCCCCGAAACGCGCCGACTGCACCGCATCATGGCCGCCGACATCTACGGCAGCGAGCTGTGTATCGCCCTGACTCACCGCGGCGTCACCTGGGGCGCGTTGGTGCTGCTGCGTGAGCGGGGATCCAGGCCGTTCTCTCCGGCGGAGATCGTGCGTGCCGCCGAACTGGCGCAGCCGCTCGCCTCGGCCGTGACGCGGTACGTGACGGACAAGCCGCTGCGCCCCGGCAGGCGCGGTTCCCATCTGCCGTCGTTGTCGTCGGTGAGAACGACGAGATCGCGGGGGCGACTTCGGCGGGACGCGACGCGCTGCGCGGGATCCCGCCCGGCGTTTACCCCGCCCGTGACCAGGAGCTGTTCAGCTTCATCTGGCACATCACCTACACCGTTCGGCGCACGGGCCTGCCTGCGATCACGCGGGCCCCCACTCCGCTGGGATGGTTCTCGCTGCAGGCGCAACTGCTCGACGGCGCGATGGCGGGCGCTGTCGTGGTCACCCTCCAGCCCGCCCCGGCCACTGAGCTGTTGCCCGCGCTCGCCCAGTGGTACGGCATCTCCGCCAGGGAACGGACGGTCATCGAGGAGGCTCTGCAGGGGCAGGCCGCCAAACAGATCGCCCGTCGGCTCAGCTTGTCACCGCACACGGTGAACGACCACTTCAAGGCGGTCTACCGCAGGACCGGCGTGACCAGCCAGGAGGAGCTCATCGCCTGCTTGTTCTGACACGGGGGCTGAGTTCGTGACAGCGGTTCCAGCCGCGCCCACTGCTCAACGGTCAGGTCGCGCCGCCTCGTCACCGTCACCGTCACCGTCACCGTCACCGTCAGGATGGCCACGAGGTCTCCGGCGTTCAGGTCCTTCTTGGCCGATGAACCCTCTCCCGGAGACCTCACCTACTTCACGATCACGACACGCCCGTCACACCGGACTTCGCGGCAGACCCCAGTCCCTGGTGCCGAGGCGTGACCGATGAGCATCAGAGTGGGGCGAGGCGGGCCTTGAGCAGACAGAACTCATTGCCTTCGGGGTCGGCCAGGACGTGCCACTGCTCCTCCCCTGTCTGGCCGATGTCGGCCGGGCGAGCACCGAGCTTGAGAAGGCGTTCGAGCTCGGCGTCCTGATCGCGGTCGGTGGCGTTGACGTCGATGTGCAGCCGGGATTTCCCCTTCTCCGGCTCATCCCTGCGACTGAGGAAGAGCGTCGGCTGCAGACCGCCGAACCCTTCGCGCGGCCCGATCTCCATCGAGCCGTCGTCCTCGCGACCGAGCACGACGAAGTCCAGGACCTCGCACCAGAACCGCGCCAGCGCCTCAGGGTCGCGGCAACCGAGCACGAGCTCACTGATACGACATGCCATTGACGAAACCTACTCTCAGCCTGGGGACTGCAGGGGAGGCCACAAGCGAACCTCATGGCGCCCAGCAGCGAAAACAATCCCGCGACCGTACCGGACGAGGCGAGCATGGGCGAAGTGATTTCAGGGCTGCCTCTGTCCGGGCAGCCGGGCAGCCGGGCAAGGCCATTGGCCAAGCAGTCGGGAAGCCGACTTTGCGACACGACCTAAGCGTGTTGGTCAAAGGAGGCTCCGTCAGGCGACCCGGAAGAGCGTGCCCCCGGGCGGTCACGGGGTCTGGAGCTGCTGGTGCTGGATTGCGAGGTCTCGGCCCCACCCCCGAATCGGTGATGCCGCACCTGTGGCACGTGCTGATGTGGCAGTTGAAGAACGACCGCTGGGCGGAGGCCACTGCCACGCCCCCGGCCGCCCCCGCCGAGATCAAGCAATCCACTCCCAGGGCGCCAAAGCGCTCCCGCTTCTCCCGCATCTCCCGCCGCTCACCGCGGATGCATCCGACGCTCCGAGTGCATCCGCCATCCCCAGCGACTCTTCCGATACGTCGGACACATGACCACCACCCCAACCCCCTCATGCACCCGCACCGAACTGCCCCCGGCGTTCCGCCTCTTCTGGGCCGCCGACGCGGTGTCGCTCGTGGGCGACGCCCTGCGCGGCATCACCGTCATCCTCTGGCTGTACTCCGCCTCCGGCGGTTCCGCGCGGGCCGTGTCCGTCGGCGTCCTGAGCGAACACCTCCCGGCCCTGCTGGCCGCTCCCGCCAGGGGGTGCTCGCCGACCGCTACGACCGCAAGAAGATCATCGTCAGCAGCTGCGCCGTCCGCGCGGCGGGCTGCTGCCCCAACTCGTGCCCCGTGAACAGCTCGTACGCGCCAACAGCATCATGACCACGACCACCCAAGTCTCGTACGTCGTCGGACCGTTCATCGGCGCCGCACTCTTCGAGCGGCACGGTCCGGCCGTCGCTGTCACCGTGGACGCGGCCAGCTTCCTCTTGTCGGCACTGCTGCAGGGGCAGCTCTCCCTTCCGCGTACGGGACAGAAGTCGGCGCTGCGCGCAGCCGATGGCTCCCCGGACGGCATCCGGGCCGGACTGCGCGCCCTGTTCAACCACCACGAGCCCGCCCTCTCCCTCGGCTGCTACCTGTGTGTGGCTCTGCAGGCAGGCATCAACAACACCGTGCTCGTCGCCTTTCTCCACACCGCACTACGCCGCCCCTCGTCCGACATCGCCCTCTTCAGCCTCGCCAACGGCATCGCCCAAATCCTCATCGCGGGCCTGCTGATCGGCCTCGCCAAGAGACTCGCCCCGGCCTCAGCGGTGTCCTGGTCGGCCGGTGTGGCCATGGCCGGCGGGCTGCTGCTCGCCACGTCCAGCGGCCTCGGCACCGCGCTGGCCGGTGTCGTGATCGTCGCGCTCGCGACGGCGCCCCTCGGCATCGGCTTCACCACCCTGCGGCAGACCAGGGTCCCCGAGTCGGTGCAGGGTCGGGCCACCGGCATCATCGGCACACTCACCGGCGCCGTCTTCCTGCTTGCCTCCCTGACGGGCGCCTGGCTGGCCGACGCGACCAGCCCGCGCACCAGCCTCGCGTGCGCGGCGGGAGCGCTGACTCTGGGCGCCCTGCTTGGCGCCCTCACTGCCCCGGTGCGGGCCATCCGCTAGGGGCGCATTGCCCCATCGCTCGCACCTTCGGCTCCCCCGGCTTCGATGTCGCCCTGATCTCCCGGAACCGCGCCAAGCTCGACGATCTCGTCGTCGGCAAGCTGACCACGGAGCGCATCACCGCCGCCGCAATCCCCGCGGACGTGCTGAACCGTGACGCGCTCACCCAGGCCCTCAAGGATGTCGCCACGCAGTCCGGCTGGATCGACGTCCTGGAGTACTCCCCGGTGGGGACCTTCGGCGTCACCACTCTGACCGCTCCAGCCGAGACCGAACCGTCCCATGTGGAGTTCGAGATCCGTACGGGGCCATGGCCGCCACGAAGGCGGTGCTGCCGGCGATGCGCGAGACCGCCGCCGGCACCCCGCTCTACGCAACTGGGCGTTCAACCTGCACAACGAGCTGGCCGGTACCGGCGTCCAAGCCGCCCACGTCGGCATCGGCGTGTCGATCGGTACCGGAGCTTGTTGTAGACCTCCAGGCGGTAGGCGGACTCCACGTCCAGGTCGATCTCCGGCAGCAAGGTCCGCCACTCGGGGAGGTTCTGTTCTGTTCTTGAAGCCTGGCAGCTCAGCGAACAAGTAATCGGTTGCCTGTTGGCATGGCGGTGGATGCAATGTCCGGCATGATCACCCAGGTGCGCCCGCCACGGCGAGATGAGATGTACGCGTACCGCCGGGCCTTGCCACTCTGCGATCCGGGCAAACGGCAACCGAATCGTCACGCGGGAGACGCCCACGCATGAATACGCCACCATCGCCACCTGGAGCGGAGCGGACTGACGGATCATCCGTCCAGATCGGCGCTCTCGTTCCGCTGACTCGGCCTGGCTGGGTCGAGGCCGGCCGACACTTGCTCGCCGGACTCGAGCTGGCCGTTCGCGAAGTCAATGACGCCGGCGGGATCGTCGGGAGGCCACTCGAGCTGGTGGTCCGAGACACCGCGGCTGATCCGCAGAAGGCCGCGGCGGCCGTAGATGAATTGGCTCGCCTGGGCGTGGCTGCCTTGGCAGGGGAGTATCACAGCGTCGTCGCTCGCGCCGCTGCCGCCAGGGCCGACGCCCTCGGCCTGCCGTTCCTCTGCTCGTCAGCGGTTCTCGACGCGCTCACCGAACAGCCAACGGAATGGGTCGCGCGCCTCGCCCCGGCACAGTCCCACGGCTGGCAGATCTACGCAGACTTCCTCCTCGGCGCGGGCCACAGTCGAATCGCCGTAGCAACCCAGCCGAGTGTCTACTGGGCATCTGGGGCCCGCATTCTGCGGGACTACCTCGCTCCACGCGGCGGCACCGTCACCGAACTCGACATGAGCGCGCTCACCCCCACGGCCGTGTGCGACGAACTCGTCGACCACCGCGCGACAGCTCTCCTTCTTCTGGTCGGCCACCCGGAGCCGGCAGTGTCGATCGTCAAGTCTGTCCGCCGCGACCCGCGCCTCGCCGAGATCATGATTGGTGCTCCGGCCGGGCAACCGGAGTTCGCCGAGTGGGCGACGTTGCTGGGCGACGGCAGCGCCGGGATCCCGTTCTTGCGCTACCTGCCCGAGCGCCTCACCCCACTCGGTGCACAAGTCGAGACGGCCCTCCGCGAACGGCTGGCCGAAGCCCCCTCCTTCGTCGCCTTCGAGGGCTACGACACGGTCGCCGTCCTCGCCGATGTGCTGCGTTCTCACGGCGCGGACCGGGCGCGTACTGCCGAATCCTGGCCGCGCGTTGCGGTCGAAGGCACCCGCGGGCAGATCCAGTTCTCCCGTACGCCAGGCATCAGCGTTTGGCAATGGGCTTGGCCGCCAGTCCAAGTCGTTGATCGAGATCCGGCGGAACCTGATCGCTTTCGGATCCTTCACGCCAGCTGAGAGAGCACGGAGATCTAAACTGTCCAGATCTGTCAGAACTTAAGGCTAGCTACCTGTCTGCCTGTCTACGGTTAGTCCGACGGGTCCTCAACGACGACTCTCTGCCTCTGCGGAGCCGCATCGTTGCCGCACTCGTTCTCGTCTATGCCCAGCCTGCCAACCGCATCGTTCGCCTCACCATCGACGACATCACCGACGACGGCACCACTATCTCCGTCTGCCTGGGAGATCCACTGTCTCCCCTCCCGGAGCCCATCGCCGAACTGATGCGGGCCTACGTCCACTCCCGCCAGCGCCTGCCCTACGCCAGCAAACGAAGCGCCCGGTGGCTCTTCCCCGGTCGCCAGCCCGGGCGGTCACCTAAGCAGGCGGAACCTGGAGCCGATACGTCCCTGGCGACCATGAAAGGCGCCGGTGACTGACAATGCCGGGATGACCCGACCCAGAATCCGTGTCGCCGCATACGTTATCCGGCATCACGCCGTCCCCGAAGTTCTGGTGTTCGACCACATCGGTATGCCGGAGGCCGGCACCCAAGTCCCTGCGGGAGGAGTCAAATCAGGCGAAGAACTGGAGGAAGCGGTCCTTCGAGAGGTCGCAGAGGAGACCGGTCTGCTGACAGCCACGGTGGTCCGGCAGATCGCTGCGGAGGACAAGCCCCATCCCGACACAGGTCAGCCACGACGAACCAGCTTCTACTTCCTCCATGCTCCAGCAGACACCCCCGATGCGTGGGACCACCACGTCAACGGCGAAGGAGACGACGCCGACCTCACCTTCGCCTGCCGGTTCCTCCCCCTTCCCCTGAAGCAACCATTGGCCGACGATCAAGACACATGGCTGGGCCACATCGATCCGCGCTGGACCACCGTGACCGTCGACAGTCAGTGATCAGTAGCCGGGCTCATCCGCCACCACTGCAGTGTCGTCGCGGTCAACGGCCCCAGCTACCTGCTCAAGAACCGCCTCAAGGCCATCGAATGCGACTCCAAGGTCGCCTGAACGAGAAACGCGGCCGAGTTCTCAACGGGCGGGAAGCCCGGCCCGGTTCCGCCAGTAGTCCGGATCGCGCGGGTCTGCAAGCCAGTCCACCAGCCGGTCGGCGCCTGCCTGAAACGCCTGACTCAGCGATGTCTCACCGCCGATGACCACATACAGAGCATCGGCGTCATGAGTCGCGTGGTCGACGTCACACCAACAGGCCACGTTCACCGCCGCGCTGACCGACAGCTCTCCCTGGTCCGTCCACGAGACATCGAGCAGGAACTCAAGTTGATCGCCGGGTCCAGCAGGCCCGACGATGTCCGCGAGCAAGATCACCGCGGCGCCTGGCCCCGGGCCGGGGAACGCGGCGTGATGTGATGCCCACAGCCATGCCGGCTCAGGCTCTCCTACGCGTGCCTCATCAATCGCGCGAGCCGCACGCCGCAGGACCTCTACCTCACTGGCCGAGAGCTGCGGGAAAAGCGCGGACAGCGGGACAGCATCCAAGGGGCCACTAGCCATGACCATGAACCCGATCATCCGGTCCTCGGGCAGGAGCCACAAGAAGCCCGAGCCTTCGGCCGGCCATTCAACCCGTCGCCAAGCCGGGCACGTTCACTCGTACCGTGCTGGCCCATCCCCTCCCGGAGTACGCGGACAGCAGACCCTGGCGGCCGCCGTCGACGTGGCCGCCCAGGGACCATCCCCGCGTGCGCGGGGATGGTCCCGCCAGCGAGTTGGTCTGCGTACGCAGGTATCTGTCGGCGACACGTGAAATCGTGGTTGCGGATCACTTTTGGGGCTGGCTCGGCTGCCAGCGGCCACTTGAATCTCCGCAGAATCAGCCAACTCTGATGTCCCATTCAATAACGAACGTGAGGGCTGATCGGAGTACCGGTTACCCTCGGCGTCCAGCCACCCGGTCTACGCGCCCCCACCTTCGCCAATGCGTTGAAGCAGGTCGAGCAGGGTCGCGCGGTCAGCTGGGGAGAGCGCGGAGTAGCACGCGGCGAGGACCTCGTCGGCGATCTGATGCCCTGCTTTGAGGACCCGTTCACCGGCGGGGGTCAGATAGTGCTCGATGCGTCGTCCGTTGCCCGGCCTGCGCTCGATGAGGCCCTGGGCCGCACAGCGGCCGGCGAGCGTTCCGAATGCTTGCTCGCTCTGGAACGTCGCCGCAGCCAGTGCGCGGGCCGACGCCCCGGGTGAGCGGCTGATCGCACGGAGGGCATCCCACTGGGCCAGCGTCGTGCCGGCGGTTGCGAGCCGACTGTCGAGGGCGCGGTGCTGCTGGTACTGGGCGTACTTGACGGCTCTTCCAAGGGCTTGCAGTTCATCGGGCATGGATCCAGTCTAGATGACGACTAAGCTAGCTTATATAAACATCCTTAGTTATGGTGGGGGCATGTTCACAGACCACACGGTTGCGCAGTACCCAGACCTGTCCCTCAACCTGTCCGAGGCCGGCACCGGCAGGCCCGCCCTGATCCTGCACGGCGGCGGAGGGCCTGCCACCGTCGCCGGGCTCGCAGGCCATCTCGCCAAGACCATGCACACCATCACGCCCATACACCCCGGCTGGGAGGGCACCCCCCGCCCGGCATGGCTGACCGGCATCGACGATCTCGCGCTCGCCTACCTGCATTTCCTCCAAGACCTCGGACTACGCGATGTGCTCGTCGTCGGCTCCTCGCTCGGCGGCTGGACCGCCGCCGAGATGGCCGTGCGCGACACCGCGGGAATCATCACGGGACTCGTCCTGATCGACGCTGTCGGAGTGCACGTCGAGGCCGAACCGATCACCGACTTCTTCGCCCTCGACGCCCACGGCGTAGCCGAGTACGCCTGGCACGACTCGGCCCGCTTCTACCGTGACCCCGCCGGTATACCCGCCGATCAACTCGCCATTCAGCAGGGCAACATGGCCACCATGCGCGTCCTCGCGGGCGACCCCTCCATGCATGACCCCAAACTGCTCCGCCGGCTGCGGCGTATCGACCTCCCCGCTCTCCTGCTCTGGGGAGAGAGCGATCGCATCGTCACCCCCGCCTACGGCGCGGCATACGCCGACGCCTTCGGCAACGGTCGGCTCCAGGTCATCCCTGAAGCAGGCCACCTGCCGCAGATAGAACAACCGGAAGCCACCTTCGCCCACATCGACACCTACCTTGGCCACCTGAGCGCCAACTCCATCAACTCGAAGTGACCGTTGGCGGCGGTCGATCCGACCGGCCAGCGCCTGATCGCGAGTCATCACCGCGCGCTGGCATTCGTACAGGCCAGGTCGCGGCGCCAGGGCCTCCAGCACCCACGACGAAGGGCCGCGCGCCCGCTACGCCGGCTGCGCCCCCTTCCGCCGTGGCGCCGAAGCAGTCACCATGCGCGACCTGGCCGGCGAACTGCACCAAAGACGGCACGAACCGCCGCGTCATCGTGCTGGGCGACTTCAACGACGACTGGCAAGTCGCCACCACCCAGATCCCGTACGGCCCGCCCGGCTCACTTGCCGACATCCGCGACAACCTGATCGCCCGCATCGCCGAGGCCGAACGTGAAGGCCGGCTCGGCGAGGTCGAAGGGCTGCGGGTCAGCCTCGCTGAGGCAGAAGAGAAGATCGCCCAGCTCGATGCACGCCAGGGGTGCAGGTCATCGAAGAAGTTCCTCGGAGTCCCCTCGTTCGACCAAATCGGAGATCGAACGGGCGGTGAGCCCTGACCATGAGTCGACGCCTGGAGTCTGACGGCGCCCCGTCCGGCAGGTTGGATGCCGTCATGCGTTCGGCCAGGCAGCCCCTGCCTAGGCTTTGCGGGCGAGCAGTTGAATCTCCTGGAACTGGCGTCGGTCGGTGGGCTGAGGCTCGCGAACCATCCGCGCCACCTCGGCCAACCCGGACTCGCGCAGCATCGCGGCGAGGTGATCAGGCGACCACCGATAGGCCGGCGCGACAGCGTGATCGAAGACCTGCGTCGGGTGAGACGGATCATCGCTTGCCGAAAAGCCGACCAGAAGGTGGCCGCCAGGTGCCAGCACACGGTGGAACTCCCCCATGATGGCGGGGAGTTCTTGCGGCGGAGTGTGGATGATGGACCAGCGTGAGAGTGCGCCGTCCAGCACGCCGTCAGCGATGTTCAGCGTGGCCATCGAGCCCACGTCGAACCGTAGGCCGGGATAGGCCTGTCGAGCCAACTTGATCATCGCAGGAGAGGCATCAACACCAAACGCCGCCAGCCCCAACTCGCCCAGGTAAGCGGTGATATGGCCAGGGCCACACCCCAGGTCCGCAACCGGACGGTCCCCACTCGCACGTACGACCTCGGCGAAGGCACTCAAGATCGCGCGGTCCAGGGGCCTGTCACGCAGCTCGTCGCGGAACAGCTGCGCATAGGTGGGGGCAGCAGCGTCGTAGGCCTCGCGGGTGGCACTGAGGGCATCGTGTTCGACCATGCTCGCGACAGTAGTTCCTGGCGCTGAGACGAGCCGACAGAATCACGAGCCCGCTAGTTCACAGAAGCGTGTGTCAGATGGCCCCAACTCCGGCCCGATCCCGGCCAGATGCCCCGGCCAGAGGAGATCCACGACGACCTCCTCGACCGTCTGAAGGATGCAAAGGACCAGGGGTGGCTCGGCAAGGTCGCCGCCATCGAGACGAGCGTGGCCGCCGCCGAAGACAAGCTCTCATCGATGCGTGAGATGACCGACCTGCACACCACCACCAGCCTCGGCATGCCCGGCTTCCCGCCCCCCATCCGTCGGCCGACGCACATCCGGCAGCTGACACACGTAGGCGAGGCCAAACCACCCAGGCACGGGCCGAGCAGCCGCCACAGCCTGGCTGGCGTCAGCCGCCGCATCTTCGCCGCCCGGCTCAGGATGCCGGCGCGGTTGCGGGTTCTTGGCCTGGGATGGTCGGCGGTTCTGCAATGCCGATGAAGTTCCCGCCCATGGGCCGGATGCCGACCGACCACCCCAGCGCTGTGAGGTCGTCCGTGAGGGTCTGAGCATCATGAAATACCTTCACGATGCGGTACTGGCTGCCGTCATCGAGCCGGCGCAGCGCCGCCGGGGCCGGCTGGTTCGCGAGGACCTCCTCGTATGCGGCTGCGGCGGGGCCGTCGTCGATGAAGATCGCTTTGCCGCCTGGCACGAGTGCGCCGGCGACGGTGTTCCAGAAGTCGGGCAACCGCGTCGGCGGGACATGGGAGAGCCAGAAGGCGAAGAACACGGTGTCGTAGCGTCGTGGCGGCTGCCACTCGAACAGGTCGGCCTCAAGGAACTGGACGGAGAGGGATGCGGTGCGCGCCCGAGCGAGGGCCACCACTTCGGTTGCCGCGTCGACGGCCGTCACCGAATCCGCCCGCGCGGCGAGCAGAGGGGTCCACTGGCCCGTTCCGCAGGCCAACTCCAGCACATCCCCGGCAATCGGGAGGTCATCGACGACAGCCAGCAACCTCTGCAGGTCTTCGTACTCTGCATAGGGCCGGTCGTATTCGGCCGCACCGGCCCTGTAGTAGGCCATCTGTTCCGCCAGGAGAGCATCGTCGCCCATGCAGGTTCCTCTCATCCGGGGTCGGTCAGAGACAAGCGCTCAGGTCGCCGGCTTGGTCGCCACCGACAGCGTCTGCCTTCACCTTCGGGCAAGGTCAAGAGTCATGAGGGCCGGGGACCGCCCTCGCCGACTGACCCCGCACCCGCCGTCGCCAGAAGGACCACGCCAAGGGACAGCGAGTGGTGCCAGCTGACGTTCCTGCGGCCAGCCCGGCAAACGCTCGGTTACTGACGCCGCTGGCCAAGGACACAGAACTCGTCACCTTCGGGGTCTGCCAGTACAACCCACGATTGGTCACCCTGACCAATATCAACACGCTGTGCGCGCCATGAGCCACCAGCCTAGCCACCTCGGCGTCCTGGTCATCCCTGTTCCCCTTCCAAGGTCATCCGCCGAGCTCAGAAACCATCCGCTTTCCGAACGTGATTGCTTGATTCGGGCTGCGTGGACATGAACTCTGCTCGGCCGCGGGAGAGATGGGGTCGTTCGACTGCTCGCATCGTGCTTGTGGAGGTGACCGGTGCCGCCGGTGCCGCCGGTGCTCGGTCCGTTGGAGGCTCGGGAGAAGCAGGCCCGGGAATAGGTAGCACGGTTGCGGGAGGGGGCCGAGCGGGTGCAGGCCGCGCTCGCCGTGGCGGAGAGGGTGCTGACGGCAGCGGGCGAAGGCTTCGCGGGGGCGGTCGGGGGTGCCGGTCCTGGGCTGGTGCTGGGGGTGGGATCGGGGGCGGGGGCGGGTGACTGACACCGGGGTCGGCGAGCGGCTTGTCCGAGGGCGGTGCGAGGATGGCGGTGTGTTCCGGGAGGCGACCGGGGCGCGAGGACGTGGGCAGGTTTCGAGCGGTCGGAGGCGGCATGGCCAAGGAATTCCAGGTGACTTACGACTGCGCCGATCCGGGCGCGCAGGCGGCGTTCTGGGCTCAGGCGCTGGGCTACCGCATCCAGCCGCCGCCCGAGGGCTTCGCCGACTGGACGGCTGCGCTGACGGCGTGGGGCGTGCCGCCTGAGCACCACAACGACCGGTCGGCCATCACGGATCCGGACGGCAAGGGGCCGCGGGTGTTCTTCCAGAAGGTCCCGGAGGGAAAGACGGCGAAGAACCGCTTGCACCTGGATGTGCGCGCAGCACCCGGCCTGACCGGGGACGAGCGGATGGCCACGCTGGAGGAGGAGGCCACCAGGCTGGAGGGGTTGGGAGCGAAGCGGCTGTACCGGCTCGAGCCCAATGGCCTGGACGAGGGGATCATCGTGATGACCGACCCGGAGGGAAACGAATTCTGCCTGGATTGAGGGCAGGGTGCCGGCTTCAAGAAGGCTTGCGCTTGCCGGTCGGCGGGCTCGATCAGTCGAACTGGGTCCTGGATCGGGTGATCGCTGCGGTGTCAGCGCATGAAGGAGGGGCCTCCCGGTAGCTCGGAGTTGCGAAGCTCAAGAGCACCGAGGAGGCCCCGTTGTCGCCGTGTTGCGTGACCACGCCCGTCGCGTCCAACTCCCGCGTGTCGCAGTGCGATTGCCTCGCTCACCGGTTCGGTGACGCGGGCGATCATCCGGACCGGGCCCGGTGTTACACCTCCGACAAGACCGAGGCCGAATGGCAGGAAGTCCGACGGTCGCTGCGCGTTCCCTCGTGGCTTCGGGGCGGGGCGGCCGGCCAAAGGCTACTGCCACACCACGCGATGCTCGATGCGGTCCGTCATGCCGTCGACAACGGCGTGAAGTGGGCCAACCTACCCGCGGACTTCCCGCCGTTTCGGCGGGTGCATGCCTTCGCCCGGCGCTGGCAGCAGGAAGGGTTGCTCGTCGAGCTGCACGACCGGCTGCGCGAGCGGGTGCGGATGCGGGTGAAGGAAGGGCGCGCGGTGGATCCGACAGCCGCGATTGTGGACTCGCAGTCGGTGCGGGTCGCGGCGAACGTTCCGCGCTCGACGTCGGGTTGGGACGGCGGGAAGAAGGTGGCCGGCCACAAAAAGGCACCTGGTGGTGGACTGTCTCGGCCTGTCTCGGCCTGTCTTGGCCGTGGCTGTGACCGCGGCGGGCGTGCAGGACCGCGACGCCACGGTGCCGGCGCTGGCGAGGCTGCGCGAGCAGTACTTCTCCATCAGGCTCGTCCGGGCGGACCGGCACCTATGTCGGGAGACTGGTCCAACACGCCGCTCCAGTCGGCGCCCGTCCGGAACAATCCAACACCGCATACCCCGAATGCCGAGATCAAGGTGGCGAGGGCGGTGAGAGTTTTCCGGTGACGTGGAGCGCGTCGGCTCCCTCGTCGAGGGCGGGTTGGTGTCCGTTTCCCGGTGAGGTGGGGGCAGAGCTGCCGGTCGGGGGGTTTCGGGCGGCTACTGCTTCCTGGTGAAGCTGCCGGTGTCGACCTCATTGAGGTCTTCTCGGCAACGTGATAGTTGCGGTGTGTGACGGGTGCCGGTGCCCGCTCTCGGCCTAGTTCTGCGGTGCCAGGGTGCGTAGGACGTCGAACTCGTTGCCCTCGGGGTCTGCCATGACCACCCAGTTTCGGTCTGAGCCCTGGCCCACATCCGTCTTGGTGGCGCCGAGGCCGAGCAATCTGGTCACTTCGTCCTCGGTGCTGCCGTCGATCGGGCTGACGTCGAGGTGAAGCCGGTTCTTCACGGTCTTACCCTCGGGCACCTGAATGAACAGCAGGGTGGGCGGCATCTGGCGGGCCCGAACATCCTCGACGGTCGGCACCCAGGAGCCGATCTCGACTTTGCCCTCGCTCCGGTCGATCACCTTGAAGTCCAGGACCTCGCACCAGAAGGCCGCGAGCCTCTCCGGATCGTGACAGTCAACGGCCAACTCGGTGAACCTACTTGTCATGACTCTCCCAGATAGTGCCGACGGGGCTCAGAGTATGCCGCCCGTCCGACGCTGCGTCGCGGTTCAAGCTATGAGCAGGCGGAGGCCGAGATCTGCCGCGTCGAGGTCGGCGAGGTCGCTGTTGCGCTCGACCCACCGGCCGGAGTCGAGGTCGTCGCTGAGGCTTCGCACCGCCCGCTGCTCGGCCTCCGGCCCGACCCTCGTCCACACCGACATCGCACGGCGCACGTGATCCTCCAGATACGCCCCCGGTCGGCGCCAGTACGCCTCGAACAGGCCGTCAGCGCAGTCCCACGGGATGGGCACCGGCTCAGCGCGGGCGCCGATCGCGTCGGCCATCCCAGCAAGCGAGGGAAATTCTGCAAGGACGGCGGCGAATTCGGGCAGGTAGTCGCGGGTAAGCCAGAACCGGTCCTGCCATCCGGGCTCGTCGGTGTCGAAGGTGAGCACCACGACGCGGCGGGCCACGCGCCGCATCTCGCGCAGCCCCGCTATCGGGTCCCCCCAGTGGTGAACGGTGGAGACGGCCATCGCGACGTCGAAGGAGTGGTCCTCGAACGGCAGGCTCTCCGCGGCGGCGGCCACGCACGGCGCCGAGCCGGGAGGCCGCTGCCCCCGCATGACCGCCGATGGCTCCACCGCTGTCACGTGGCGATCAGCAGGCTCGTAGGAGCCGGTGCCGGCCCCGACGTTCAGCACCGTCCGCGCGTCCCCGAGCGCGTCCCAGATCTGCGCGGCGATCCGCGGCTCGGTACGCCGTGTCGCGGTGTAGGCACCGCCGATCGCGTCGTACAGGCGTGCACCGAGCATCTCCAGTTGCTCCTCCGGTGTCACCTTCAGTCCCTTCGCCCGTGCCCCAAGTTCCCTGTCGATGGCCGCCACCATGGCGTCAGCGCGATCACGCCGCTCCAGCAGCAGGCCGCGCAGTCGGCGCAGATGCGCGACCGCGTCGGTGGACGGGTCGCCGACCAGTTCCGCAACCTCCCGCAGCCCGAAGCCCAACCGCCGATAGGCCAGCACCTCCCGCAGCCGCTCCACGTCGCCCGCCGAATAGGCCCGGTACCCGGCCCCGGTCCGCGCCGACGGCCGAACGAGCCTGATCTCGTCATAGTGATGCAGCGTGCGGACGCTCACGCCTGCCAGCTCGGCCACGCGTCCCACGGTCCAGTGATCCTCCACGGCACTGACTATGCAGCCTGACGTCACGTGAGGGTCAAGAGCCTCACTCACGGCAGCAAGAGCCGAACGCGAAGCAGCGGTCCGAGGCGACTCGTGCAAGCCAGAACGATGGTCTGGTTGAGAGAAGCAGGGATGTTGGTGCACACAGGAAGTGCCACATGCGCGGGCGCAGTTGCCGTTGGAGAGTTTGCGGCGTTCGAAGTGGCCGAGGAAGGCGTCCCATTCGTCCGAGGTGGGCATGCGGTATTCCTCGCTGGCGCGCAGCGCCCGGCGGCGGACGATGAACGCGCGGTGGGCTTCGATGGCGTCGGTGATGAAGAAGTGGCTTGTGTCGGCAGAGGCTTGTGCGGGTGACCCCGTGCGGCGATTGAGCAGGCGTGTAGCTGCGGACCGCTTTCGCGACGCAGGCAGCCGGAGGTGTTGCATTCCGATCCCGTCGACGTGATGTGGATCACTTTCCGGGTGCTTCGGGTCAGGCATGCGCGATCGTGATCGGAATGGACGCTTGTTTCCTTGGCATCGCTGAGCTGGTCGAAGCCCCGTCCGTGGCGGTCGTGGTCGACGTCATGCGTGCTTTCACCGTGGCTGCCTGGGCCTTTGCCCAGGGGGCGGAAAAGATCGTTCTTGCTGAGTCGCTGGACGAAGCCCTGGCGCTCAAGGCCCGCCACCCGGATTGGGTGGCGCTCAAGGACGGTCCGCCCGCGCCCGGGTTCGACATGGTCAACTCGCCGGGCCTGCTGCGGTCTGTTGACCTTGGCGGACGGACCGTTGTGCAGAAGACCACGGCAGGGACGGTTGGCGCCCTCGCGGTCAAGGAGGCGCCGCTGGTGCTGTGCGCCAGCTTCGTGGTGGCGGAGGCAACGGCTCAGCTTTTGCGGACGCGCAAGAGTGACAGCGTCACGTTCGTGGTCACTGGCGACGATGGGCAGGCCGATGAAGATCTGGCGTGTGCTCAATACATCGCTCGGAGGGCCACGGAGGCTGGGGCGGATGCTGCTGAGTTCGTCCGCCGCGCTGCCGAGTCGCGCGCCGCCGCCGAGTTGGCGGAGGGTGTGCGCCAAGGAGTCCATCCTGATGACGTGGCACTCTGTCTTGAGGTCGACCGGTTCCCCTTTGCCATGGCGGCGGCCTTGGAAGGTTCGCTCATGGTCCTCCGTCCGTGCGCCACGCTTTCGCTGACCGACGATGCCCCGATCTGATCGCTGATACTCGTCGAGCAGGTAGCGGCGGTGGGCCAGGGAAGCCTCGCAGAACCGGGTGTCGATCTGTTCCGGGCCGGACACTCCCGAGCCACGAGACCTTGTCGCAGAGCAGAGCCAGGCGTGAGGAGCCGCACCTCTCCACCCGGCCCTGCGCAAGCACGATCAGAGACGTCAGGTGCTCGCCCCTTGCCGTACTACTGCTCTGAGGGATCTTCACGTGAGGCGGATCGGCTGCGGAGTGTGACGAGGGCCAGCAGGGCGGAGAACAGTGCGGCCGAACCGCAGACCACGAAGCCGATCGAGTAGCCGTGGCCGAGGGCGTCCATGGCGAGTGGGTGCAGGTCGGCCAGTTTCGGTGACGCCTCCGAGGCGCCGTTCACCGCGAGGGGGCCGCCCTCTTCCAGTACGGCCGTGCCCGCGCCCTTCAGTGCTTGCGGGAGGGCGGAGCCGTGCAGGGAGTCGGAGAAGCTGCTTGCCGCACGGCTCAGGGCCACCGCGCCGATGACGGCGGGGCCGAGGGTGAAGCCGAAGTCGCGCAGCAGGTTGGTGGTGGCGCTCGCCATGCCGGCCAGGTGCACCGGCACGGTGTTGACTGCCGTTGCCGTGATCGAGGAGACGGTGATCGCGAAGCCCAGGCCGACCAGGCCGAGCGGCACGATCAGCGAGGTGAAGGCGGTGTCGGTGATCGGCAGTGTGGCCGCCAGGTAGTCGCCCGCCGCGATCAGCAACAGTCCGCCGCCCAGCAACAGTCCCGGTGCCACCGTCCGCAGCAGCCGCTCCGTCAGCGGCAGCATCGCGAGCGTGATGCCGTTGAGCAGGACGAATGCCAGGCCCGTCCGCATCGGTGCCTGATCCTGCACCGGGCCCAGGCGGATGCTGACGGAGTAGGCGGTGCCCAGGAAGGCGAACATGCCGACCACGGCCACGATCGAGGCGACCGCGAAGGCGCGGTTGCGGAACAGGTCCAGACGCAGCAGTGGGGACTTGGCGCGTTTCTCGGCCAGGACGAACGCGGCGAGGAAGAGCGCGGCCAGCACGAAGGCGATGACGATCGAGGGCGAGGCCCAGCCGTCCGTCGGGCCCTGGATGATGGCGTAGAGCAGGGAGAAGAGGCCCAGGCCGATGGTCAGTTGCCCTGCGATGTCGAGTGAACGACCCTCGGGGGCACTGGAGTTGACGGCGAACCGGGCACTGATGGCGGCGCTCGCCGCGGCGACGGCGGTGACGACGACGAAGGACCAGCGCCACGAGCCGTAGGTGGCAGTGACACCGCCGAGCAGCGGGGCGAGGAACCCGCCGGTGGACAGCAGGGCCGCCCACATCGCGATGACCCGGGCCCGCTGTGCGGGCGAGGTGGTGCCGGCGGCCAGGATGGCCAGCGAGGTCGGGAAAAGGGCAGCCGCGCCCAGGCCGGCCAGGGCCTGTCCGGCCCACAGTTGGTGGACGCCGGAGGCGGTGGCGCTGACCAACTCGCCCACGGCCAGCAGCGATGCACCGCCGACCAGCAGCCGCTTGCGGCCGAAGAGGTCGCCGAGCAGGCCGAAGGTCAGCTCCAGTACGGCGACCGGGAGCAGGAAGGCGTCGGAGATCCAGGTGAGCTGCGAGCCGACCGGGTGCAGGTCGGACTGGAACAGCCCGTTGAGGGTGGCCGGTATGGCCAGGCCGATCTGGGCGAGGCAGACGGCGAGGAGACCGGCGACCAAAGTGCCGGTGGTCAGGCCGGGGCCGGTGGCGGTGACGGTTTTGGCGGAGGGTTCGGTCGTCGTTGACACGGAGGGCTCCTGAGGGGCGGGTAGCTCGGGGTACGGAGGGGACGCTTCGCGATCAGCGGGTGCCCGTCAGGCGACTGGGCCGGTAGTCGGTGAAGGCGGCGCCGTCGAGGCCCGACTCGTCGGCGCCGTGCTGGAGTTCGCCCGCGGTGGCGGCGTCGTCCCAGTGCCCGGTGTCCAGCCGGTGCTCCACGGCGTGCAAGGCGGCGACCACTTCGGCGGTGGTGAAGTTGCAGTGGCTCTGGCGGGCGACGTAGGCCTGGCGCAGCAGCGCGGAGTCACCGGCTCTGCGCACCCGCTGGGCGAGGGCCGATTCCTGCTCGACGGGCACCAGTTGGTCGGCGGTGGTGTGGATGTCCAGCAGCGGCACGGCCAGGCCCTGTCCGGCGGTGGAGGTCCGCTTCAGATGAGCCACGGCGGCCGGGTCGGCTGTGATGTCCGCACCGTGGGTGAGCTGGTTCAGGTCGGCGCGGAGGTTGAGCCCGGCGTCGCGGTAGAGGGCTGCGACCTGCTTGGCGTGGGCGGACTTGTGCAGGAGCCCTGCGTAGTCGACGCCCTTGTTCCAGGAGGTGTTGCCGCCGGCGGACTGCTCCACCGACCAGCGCGCCGGGACGATGAAGCTGAGCAGGCCCTGGGCGAGCCAGGCGTACTGCTGCTGCTCCTGGCCCGCGAAGTCGTCGCGCGCGGGCGGCTGCTGGCCGGGAGCCCAGTCGGCCAGGTTGAGGTAGGCGGCGGCCAGGGCGATCCGGGCGCGTCCCGCCGGGGTCTGCTGCGCCGCCTCGACGGCCTTCGTGAGGCGGTCGGCGAGCGCGGTCGCATCGGCCTGGCTTTCCAGGTTCACCAGGGCGTCGGCGTCGGCCGGGTCGAAGAACGTGGCCAGGGTGTACTCGGCGTCCAGTTGGTAGTTGTCCAGGTCGACACCGCCCGCGACCAGGCCGCACAGGCCGAGCGCACCGTCGATGCGTCCCGCGCCGTCCCGGGCTATCTGGGCGTTGATCAGGCCGCCCATGGACTGGCCCACCGAGATGACCCGGGTCGGGGTGCCGATCTGCTGGCGGAAGGCGGTGAGTGCGGCGAACTGGTCCCGCTCGGCCGAGTCGAGCGCCCACATCGAACCGTGCGGGTCGTAGGAGGAGCCGACGAGGGCGTAGCCGGCGTCCAGCAGTGCCTGGTGCGCCGCGGCCGACGGGGCGTCGGCGGCGGTGGTCGGTCCGAAGCCGTGGCTGAACAGCAGCAGGGTGCCGTTCCACTGCTCGGGTTTGTCCGCGATCCAGGCGGCGCCGTCGGACAGAGCGCCGGAGTAGTGCTCGGCGGTGGTGGCGTGGGCGCCTGTCGCGGGCCCGAGCAGGGCAGTCGCGAGGGCGGTCGCGCAGACGGCTGCGAGGGTCGAAAGACGGGGTCGGGGCATGGCGGCGGCTCCGCGGGTCGAGTGGGGACCGAGTGGAGGAGCTAGCTGGAGGAGCTAGCTGGAAGAGCGCTGCGAATGTAGGGCTCTTTTTTCATTGCCGTCAATAGACTGACCAATAATGAGCCAGGCGGGTCCGCATGCGGATGTGCGGGGCCCGGGAGCGGCGGTCAGTCCAGCGTCAGGGTGTCCAACAGGCGTGCGGCCGCGCGCGCCGCCGGGCGTTCCCAGCGGCTGGCCAGGCCGCGGAAGACGGTCTCCGCCTGGGCGGCGGGCCAGTCCGCCGGCAGGTGTTCTGCGGGCAGATGCGGGTCCCTTCGCACCAGGTCCAGCCAGTCGGTGTGCAGCAGGAGCTGACCTGCGAGTTCGTCGCCGGAGGCCGCGGCGGGCAGCGGGTCGGTGCGGTCCCAGCGCTCCAGGAACGCCCGGTACCGTGCACCGATGGCCGGCACGTCGAACGCCTGCTCCAGCACCTCACGGACGTCGGTCGGCGACTCCACCTCGGCCCGGAACACCCTCAGATACGCCTCCAGGCCGAGACCCGCCACCATCGCGCGGACGTCGACGCGCGCCGGGGCCACCCACAAGCCGTTCTGCAGCGGACCGAAGCCCGCCCAGATCAGGCGGGAACGCAGATCGTGCCGTTCACGGCTCCACGCCTCGGGCAGCGAGAAGCCCACCATCGTCCAGCGGCCGTCCCAGTCCCGGTTGACCGCGCCGGTGCGCCAGATGCGGTCCCTGCCGTCGGTCAGCACCTGCACGGCGTGCGGCGTCAGCCCGAAGTAGGTCTTCCGGCCCTGGCGGCGACGCTCCAGCAGACCTCGCTTGACCATCCGGTTCAGCGTGGTCCGCACCGCGTCCTCAGTGCTGCCCACCCGCCCGAGAGCGGCGATCACGCTGCCCGACGACACGGCGATGGGCCGCCCCAGCACGTGAGCGCCGAAGAAGGTCAGCATCAGGGACTGGGTGCGCGGCTCGGGACCGCTCTCGGCGGTGGCTCCGGCTGCGACATCGACACTGGTCACCGCCACAGCGTAGGCCCGGAGCGGGCGCACGCTGTCTCAACCCCAGAAAGCGTGTCATTTCCGTGACGGAAATCGATGAATAGACCAAGATTGCTGGTCTGGGCACGAGGCGGAGGGCGAGAGGAAGAGCCCCATTCCGGCAGAGCGTCACTCGACGCGCGCACGTCCTCCTTCGAGAAGGCCGAGATCCCCCCACTTCTTCGCGCTGGGGAAGTCGTCCTCCGTCAACGACTGGAGGAGACGGCGAGGGCGACCCAAGAGGTCGGCACAGTAGCCGGCAGCAGCGCTTGGGCATCGGCATCGCCGCGCCCGTAGGGTTGCCACGGCCACCGCCTGATAGCCGTGGCACTCGCTCCCCCGCGTCCCGACGCCCGGGATGCGAGTCCATCCCCACGACGGCGAGATCGTCGCCGCAACGGTCACGGTCGGCCCAAGCACGCCCCCCGTCTGGATCGAGGTCGGCCTCGGCGCCGACACCGACCTCGACGCCGTACGCCCCTTCCGCCGCACCGACACCGCCGCAGCCGGTGGGGGCGGGCCGCGGTCAGGGCAGGATCTTGATCGCGCTGCCCCAGTTGGTGCCGAGCGCCTGCTGCATGGCCATGTGCAGGAACTGGAGTGCCTCCAACTCGCGGGCGCGCCGGAGCGGGCCGGCGTCGAGCGGCCGCAGGCCACCGGAGGTGACCAGGTCGGACACTTTCTTCTTCGCCATCTCGTCGTCGCCGGCGATGAACACGTCCAACGGCGCGCCGCCGACCTCACCCGCGACGAGCAAGCCGGCGAAGGTGGTGTTGAACGCCTTGACGACGGTGACGCCGTCAGCGGCGGCGGCAGCGATCTCCTCGGCGGCCGAAGTGCCGGGCGGGGTCGCCAGCGAGTCGAACGTGGCGAAGTCGACGGGGTTGGAGATGTCGACGACGACCTTGCCGGCGAGCTCGTCGCCCCGGGCGGCGACGACATCCCTGCCCGCCGGATACGGCAGCGCGAGGACGACGATGTCGGCACCGTCGACGCCGTCCGCGGCCTCCACGTCGGCGCCAGGGACCCGTTCGCGCAGCACGTCGACGAGCGCCTCGGTTTTGGTCGCGTCATTGCCGACGAGTCGGACACCATGCCCGCCGGTGAGCGCGCGGGTCGCGATACCGCCGGCCATGCTGCCGGGACCGATGAGGGTGATCTGCATGTCAGGGCTCCTTCGGGGACGGCCGCTCAGGCGTGTAGCCCGATGCGGAGGCGCGGCCGCAGCAAACGAAATATCTGCTTCCTCAGATAACCCTGCGTCATGTGCGATCGCCGCGCCTACAAGGTCAGCCAAACAGAGCGCAGACGTTGAAGCATCTTTACGGTGCGCTCAGGACAGCGGTTCTCCGTGCGCCCCCGCCGCGCGGAGCAATCGTCAAGACCTGTGGACGGGAGCCGCACCGACCCAGCGGTGATAGGCGTCTACGTCGACGTTGCTGCCGCACACGATGGTGACTACGTGCCGGCCGGCGAAGCGGTCACGGTCTTCGAGGATCGCCGCGATGCCGAGCGCGGCCGACGGTTCGACGACGAGGCCGGCGTGGTCGAGGAGCATCCGCATACCGGCGATGATCGACGCCTCCTGGACCAGCACGGCGTCGTCAGCGACCAGGAGGAGGTCGTCCAGGACCGCCGGGATGGGACACCGGCCGGCGACGCCGTCAGCGATGGTGTCGGTCGAATCCGTGGTGACGACGCGCCGCCTGCGCCACGAGTGGGTCATCGCCGGTGCGCCCAGCGGCTGAACGCAGATCACCTCGGCTTCGGGCGCCAAGGCCTTCACCACATGACCCACACCGGTGGCCAGCGCCCCGCCGCCGAGAGCGATCAGAACGGCGTCGAACGACGGCACGGTGTCCACCAGTTCCAGGCCGATGGTCGCCGCGCCCTCGCAGGTCTCGATGTCCAGGCTGTCTTCGACCAGCCGGATGCCGTCGTACCGCGCTATGGCCGCCGCCCGCTCGCGAGCCATCTCGTGGTCGCCGTCAACCAGCTCCAGCCTGGCGTCCAATGCGCGGATGCGATCAAGCTTGGCCACCGTCGCAAAGCGGGATGCCACCACGGTCACGTCGAGCCCCCGGCCACGACCGGACCAAGCGAGGGCCTGGCCAAGATTGCCCGCGCTGGCGCACACCACGGCTCGCGAGTCATGCTCGGCGAGCAGGCTCGCGACGACCTCGGTGCCGCGGGCCTTGAAGCTGCGGACCGGGTTCGCCGTTTCGAGCTTGATGCTCACCGTGCACCCGAGGTCGGGCTCCAGCGCCTCGCAGCGGTACAGCGGAGTGTCGAGAAACATCGGGTCGATGACCCGGCGAGCCGCCCGAATCCGAGCAGTGTCGAGGCGCGTCTCCAGCACGACACGGCAGCCTAGTGCCGCCGGCGCTGTTGCATCGAGTAATTGTCAATTCTGCGGGTCGGTCGAGGTTGATCAGGCTGCGTGAGCCTCGGGGCGTTCGACGAAGTGGCCGCATTCGAAGCGGGCTCCGGCGCGGACGAGGTCGACGAGGTCAGTGTCGTCCGTCCGCGCGCCCTGGCAGGGACCGACCGCTACGCCCCCGACCTGACCCAGCTCGCCGGTGAACTCCTGCTCAAGAGACCGGAGTTCGCCCGTCTGCGGAAGCGCTACGACGCCAGAGGCCACAGCCACGGCCGCAAGACCTCCACCATCCCGAGGTCGGCGACCTCGCCCCTCGACTCCCAGCCGACGCCGCGCGAACCCTCCCCCGACTCGGACGACGCCACGTCGTCCTCCTCCTGCCCCTGGCTCCGACTGCGGGCAGGCAGCGTTCTGGTCAGGACTGAGTGCGCCTCAGGACTGTGTGCGCCGTTCTTGTTCGACCTTGGCACCTGAATGCCCGGCGGCCTGCGGGGCGGTCAGGTCGAGCAGGAGCATGGCGTCGTGGTCCGGCGTGCCGGGATCGGCGGTGTAGACGCCGAGGCGTTGGCCCGGGGTGTCGTCGAGGTGCATGCTCTGCCCGCTGATGGTGAGGGTGCCGACCTCGGGGTGGTGGAAGGTCTTCCGAGTCTTCTTGCGCCCGACGACGTCGTAGCGCTCCCACAACTTGGCGAACTCCGGGCTCTTGAGCAGGAGTTCACCCACGAGGCTGGTGAGGTCGGGGGCGTCCGGGTCGAGGCCGGCCTGGGCGCGCAGCCGGGCGACGCAGCCGCGAACCTGATACTCCCAGTCGTCACGGAAGAGCGTGCGCGCGGCGGGGTGGAGGAAGAGGTAGCGGGCCAGGTTGCGCTGCGTGGCGGGCCAGTCGGCGAGGCCCGCGTACAGGGCGAGGCCGCCGGGGTTCCAGGCGAGCAGGTCCATGCTGCGGCTGATGATGTAGGCGGGGCTCGGCCGTAGCGTCTCCAGGACCAGCTTCAGGTGCGGGCGCACGGTCCGGCTGGGCGGCGGCGGGGGCTCGGGGGCGTACCGTGCGGCCTGGGTGGCCAGCTCGCGCAGGTGCCGGTGCTCGGCGTCGTCGAGACGCAGGGCACGCGCCAGGGCATCGAGGACAGAGGGGCTGGGGCGGGTCTCCTTACCACGCTCCAGACGGACGTAGTAGTCGATGCTGATGCCGGCGAGCGTGGCCAGCTCCTCGCGGCGCAGACCGGGGGTTCGGCGCAGGCCGGTGCCCACAGTGAGGCCGACCTGGTCGGGGCGGGTCTGGGTGCGGCGCGCGTACAGGAACCTGCCCAGCTCCATGCCGCCGCTACTGCTGGTGCTCTGCTCGGATGCCATTTCGACAGTGTCACACCGCGCTGACCTGCATGACAGGCGCGTGGGGGGCACTGTCATGCCCCCCGAACACCACACCCCGGCACAGCCCGGCCTGCCACCGGGCCTGAAAGAGCGACAGGCTCGGTGTCTGTCAGCATCCTGTCCTTCCAGCACTGGAGATCGTCCCGTGTCCGTGTCCGCCTCGCCCACACCCCTCCACGCAGGAACGGCCGGACTGCCGCCGCAGAGCCGGCCGGGTGGGCGTATGGCGCTGGCCGCCGTACTGCTCGGCTTCTTCACGATCATGGTCGACGCGATGATCGTGAACGTGGCCCTGCCCTCGATCGGGCGCGGTTTCGGCAGCGGGATGACCGGGCTGCAGCGGGTGGTCGACGGCTACACGCTCGCCTTCGCCGCGTTCCTCCTGTCCGCCGGCGCGATCAGTGACCGTATCGGGGCGCGCCAGGCGTTCGCCGTCGGCCTGGGCCTGTTCGTGGCAGCATCCGCGGTGTGCGGGACAGCCCCGAACCTGGGCGTTCTGGTGGCGGCGCGACTGGTGCAGGGAGCCGGCGCCGCGATGGTCGTACCGTCCTCCCTCTCCTTGCTGCGGGAGGTCTTCCCCGACCCGGCGGCCCGCGCGAAGGCGATCGCCCTGTGGGGCGTGAGCGGTTCCGTCGGCGCCGCCGCCGGACCCGTGGCCGGTGGGCTGCTCACCGTCGTCGACTGGCGGATGATCTTCTTCGTCGATGTGCCCGTCGGCGCGGTGGCCCTGCTGCTCCTCAGGCGCGCCCAGCCCTCTCCCCGGCAGCAGGCGCCCTTCGACTGGACCGGCCAGGTGGCCGCGGTCTCCGCCCTGGGCGGGCTGACGTACGCGGTCATCGAGGCCGGTGCGGACGGGTTCGGCGCCGCGCGGGTCCTGGCCGCCTTCGCCGTGGCGGTCGTCGCGGCCGTCGTCTACGTCGTCGCACAGGCCCGTGGACGGCACCCGATGACACCGCTGCCGCTGCTGCGCTCCCGCACGATGTCCCTGTCGGCCGCCATCGGGTTCGCCCTGAACGTGGGCTTCTACGGGATGATCTTCCTGCTCGGGCTGTACCTCCAGCAGGTGCACGGGCTGACCGCGCTCGCCACCGGTGTCGCGTTCCTGCCGATGACCGTACTCACGTCCTTCATGGGCCCGGTCGCCGCCCGCATGTCGACGCGGTTCGGTGCGCGGATGCCGGTGATCAGCGGACAGCTGCTGATGGCCACGGGGCTGCTGGCGATGGTGACCGTGCCCGCCGCCGCGCCGGTATGGCTGTCGGTGGTGCTGATGGTGCCGGTCGGTGCCGGCGGCGCGATGGCCGTGACCGCGCTGGTGGCGCTCCTGCTGGAGAACGTGCCCGCCGAGCGGGCCGGTGTCGCCAGTGGTGTGCTGAACGCGGCGCGCCAGCTCGGCGGCGCCCTGGCCGTCGCCGCCTTCGGCGCACTCGTCGCCGACCGGGCCGGGTTCGTCTCCGGCCTGCACACCAGTCTACTGATCGCCGCGGCGACCGTGGCAGTGAGCGTCGTGGCCGCCGTGCTGCTCCGACCCGCCCGGAAGGCGTGATGACCACGGCGACACGGCCCGGACTCTGAACGACCACCTGCCCCAATCCGCTCCTCCCGTGCAAAAGGAAAATCCCATGCAGACCGTCACCCTCAACAACGGCGTAGAGATGCCGATCCTCGGCTTCGGCGTCTTCCAGATCGCCCCGGAGCAGACCGAGCAGGCCGTCACCGATGCCCTGGCCGCCGGCTACCGGCTCCTCGACACCGCCGCCGCCTATGGCAATGAGGAGGCCGTCGGCCGTGCCATCAAGGCCAGCGGCATCCCGCGCGAGGAACTGTTCGTCACCACCAAGCTGTGGGTGCAGGACACCGGCGAGGAGAACACCCGGCGCGCCTTCGACACATCGCTGCGCAAGCTCGGCCTGGACTACCTCGACCTGTATCTCATCCACCAGCCCTACGGTGACGTCCACGGCTCCTGGCGTGCCATGGAGGGCCTGAACCGCGAAGGCCGGGCCAAGGCGATCGGCGTCTCCAACTTCTACGCCGACCGGCTCGTCGACCTCATCGACCGCAACGAGATCACGCCCGCGGTCAACCAGATCGAGACCCACCCGTTCTTCCAGCGCACCGCCGACCAGGAGCTGATGCGCGAGCGCGGCGTGCAGATCATGTCGTGGGGCGGGTTCGCCGAGGGCAAGAACAACCTCTTCACGCACCCGGTGCTCAGCGGTATCGCAGACCAGCACGGCAGGTCCGTGGCGCAGGTCGTCCTTCGCTGGCTCATCCAGCGTGAAGTCGTCGCCATCCCCAAGTCGGTCCGCGCCGACCGGATGAAGGAGAACATCGACGTCTTCGACTTCGAGCTCACCGACGACCAGATGACGTCCATCGCCACCCTGGACACCGGCGGCTCGCTGTTCTTCGACCACCGCGACCCGGCCGCCGTCAGCCGGATCGGCAACCTCCGCATCCACGACTGACCCGGCAGGCGCGACAGCGAGGGCTTCACGGTGTCCCAGAAGCAGAACATCACCGACGTACTCAGGGTCGGCGCGACCGGCAGCATCGGACGTCTCGCAACCTCCCCCCAGGCGCTCGACGGCGCCCGGCCGTGGTGGGCGTAGATGACCTCGATCTACGCCACCTGCGATGACATCCCGGGCAACTCCCCCTGGAAGCGCCGCTCCGAGCGGCTACTGCCTGCCGGCGGACTGCCGTACACGATCTTCCGGCCCGGCTGGTGCGACCACACAGGCCCCACCCGGCGGCACCTCGTCCTGGAACAGGGCGGCACGGTCGACGGCGGGATCGCCCCTTCGCGGAACCGACGTATGACAGCGAGCGAACTCGCCGCCGGGGAACCGAAACCCTCCACGCTGGGGCGACGCACACTCCTCCGTGGCGTACTTCTGGGAGGAGTCACCGTCATGACCGGTATCCAGATCGCCGGCTGTTCCACGTCCTCGCCGAGCGGGGCAGCGCGGGAGTCCGCCAAGCGACCTGCCTCGGCGGCCTCGGCCGGGAAGCGGGTTCTGCTGGCCTACTTCTCCCGGCCGGGCGAGAACTACTCCTACGGCGGGCGCACGAAACTCAAGATCGGGAACACCGAAGTCCTCGCCGGAATGATCAGTGACCGCATCGAGTGCGACGTACACCGCATCGAAGCCGTCGACCCCTACCCCGACGACTACGACGAGACGGTCGCACGCAATGTCCGCGAACAGAATGCCGAAGCACGGCCTGCCATCGCCAACCTCCCGTCCTCGATGGAGCGTTACGACACCGTGCTGCTCGGCAACCCCATCTGGAACGTCCGAGCACCCATGATCATGACGACCTTCGCGGAGACGTTCGACTTCCGTGGCAAGACGGTCTTCCCGTTCACCACATACGCCATGAGCGGACTGGGCACGACCGAACGTGACTACAGGGCGTCCTGCCCGGGCGCGACCATCGGCGAAGGGCTCGCGGTACGTGGCGAGGAGGTCCGGGACGCCGGTGCCGACGTCCAATCGTGGCTACGACACATCGGCGTCCTCCCGGGCTGAACCAACCCCTCACCCCTTGACGGCCCCGGTCAGCATGTCCTTGGCGAAGTGCGGCTGCGGGAACGGGAAGACCAGCGTGATGGGCAGAAGGGTGCGGTGACAAGCGCGCCATGAAGCTCCCCCACCTTCGGGTCAGAGCCAGCACGTCTTGCGCACCCTCGCCACATGGGCCGACGGCCACGCCGACACGATCTGGACAGCCCACACTCGCTACGCCGAGCTGACGAAGGTCTGAAACACAGGCGTGCGCCGCCGAAGCGTGCGTCCGCAGTACCAGATGGCACCGCGGACGCCTCGCCCGTCCTCTCAGCAGCCGCCCCTCACCGGAGCTTGGCGGTGATGCCGTATCGACCGGACGTCAACCGGCAGACGTAGACACCATCGGCGTAACCGATGAAGCTCACGCCCTCCGCTCCTGCCAGTGGAGTTCGTCCTTCGCGGACAGAATCGGCCGACGCCGCCGGAAGTCGCAGTACCGCCTCGCTGTTCGGGGGCACCGCCACGTCGTACACCAGGTGACGGCCGCTGTCTTCCAGCTTCCACTCGCTGCTGATCAGGCCGTACGGCGACTCGTACGAGCCCGACACCTGCGTGATCCTGCCCGTCGGGTC
Organism: Streptomyces sp. R35; assembly: GCF_041053035.1. Classification (NCBI taxonomy): domain Bacteria; kingdom Bacillati; phylum Actinomycetota; class Actinomycetes; order Kitasatosporales; family Streptomycetaceae; genus Streptomyces; species Streptomyces sp. R35. The sequence continues at coordinate 10,833,612 of NZ_CP163440.1, read as the reverse complement.
GATGTGGGGCTGGAGCAGGAAGCGCTTGAAACCGGGGCTGTCCGGGTCGCGGGCGATGCCGACCATGTATGCGTACATCCACTCCATGATCGCGCCGTAGGCGTAGTGGTTGAAGGAGTTCATGCTGACCGGGCCGAAGCCCGCGTCCTTGGAGTAGGAGTTCCAGCGCTCCCAGACGGTGGTGGCGCCGTTCTTCACGGAGAAGAGCCAGGACGGCAGTGCGTTCTGGTGCAGCAGCTTGTACGCGAGGTCGGCGCGGCCCTCGTCGGTGAGGACGGGAGCGAGGAGGTTGACGCCGAGGAAGCCGACGGACAGCGTGTTCTCGGCGTACTTGACCCGGCTGCTGTTCGGGTGCGCCGCCTTGTAGGCGGCGTCATTGCCGATGTTGTCCGCCAACAGCCCGACGAGCGTACGGCGTTGGGCCTCCGTCTCGTAGAAGCCGAGCTTGAGGACCCACAGCAGCGCTGTCTGGCTGTTGTCCTCCGTCTTCTGGTTGGGGTCGGAGCCCGGTTCGATCGGGGAGGCGTCGCCCAGGCTGGACTTGACCGTGACCGTGCCGCCCTCGGTGCTCAGGTACTTGGTGAGGAACGCCTGCTTGATGCGTCCGAAGAGCCTGTCGTACGTCTCTCCCTCCGTCGGCCGGCCGATCGCGCGGGCCAACTGCGCCATCAGCCGCGCGACATAGCCGTAGTAGACGTCGCTCATGAGCTGGGCGCTGGTCTTCTGCGGCGCCAGCCAGTCGCCGGTGAGGGATCCCTGTCCGGCGTAGGTGTCGCCGGTCTGCTGCTGGATCCAGTCCAGGTAGCGGGTCAGCGCGGGCCAGCTGCGCTCGACGACGGTCGCGTCGCCGGTCATCTGCCATATGGTCCAGGGCAGGATGACGCCGCAGTCCGCCCAACCGCTACCGCCGCCCGGGAAGTTGTAGCGTCCGCCGGGGGCGACCCCGGTGAACTGGGCTTTGTCCTCGCCGTAGATGGTCTGGGAGTCGACGACCGTGTCCTGGAAGTGGCTGAGGAAGGCGGCGGCGTCCGCGTTGTAGAGGCCGGTCGTGGAGAAGACCTGGGTGTCGCCGGTCCAGCCGAGGCGTTCGTCGCGTTGCGGGCAGTCGGTGGGGACCCAGAGGTAGTTGCCGCGCTGGCCCCACCGTATGTTGCTCGCCAGCTGGTTGATGTCGGGGTCGTTGGTGGTGACGGTGCCGGTCTCGTGGATCGCGGAAGTGGCGACCTTTCCGGTCAGGCCGGTGATCGTGACGGTGTCTGTCGCGGTGACGGACACATAGCGGAAGCCGTAGAAGGTCAGGGAGTCCTGGTGGGTCTCGCCCTGCCGGTCGCCCTTCAGGATGTATGTGCTGGTGGCCTTGGCGCTGCGGAGGTTGGCCCGGTAGACGGAGCCCTCGGGGCCGTCCGCGCCGGCGCTGTCGTCGTTGAGCATCTCGCCGAATCTGAACTCGACTTGGGCCCCGGCCGGTCCGCGCAGGCTGTAGCGGGCCACGCCGACCATGTTCTGGCCGAGGTCGAAGACGGCGGTCTCGCCACTGCCGATCGTGACCGAGGCGGCGGCGCTTTCGCGGGGTCCGTCACCGTCCGGGCCGGGTCCACGACGATGCGTCCCCTGCCGTTCGGGCTGCCGTCCTGGCCGGTCACCCCGGTGGCGACGGTGATCGACTGCGGCCGGCGGTCCCAGCGGTGCATGAAGCGCGCGGTCTCGCCCGGGTAGGCGAGGAGCTGCACGTCCGGGTACTTGTCCTGGAAGGCGACCCGTGCCACGTCCGACCAGGCGGAGTCGTCGAACCCGGGCGCCGTCCAGCCCGGCAGCTCCTTCCGGGCGTCGTAGGTCTGGCCGTCGTAGATGTCGTCGGCCCGGTAAGGGCCGGTGTCCGTGGCCTTCCAGCCGCCGTCCGCACTGGTGACGACCGTCTGCGACGTGCCGTCGGTGTACCGGATCAGCAGCTTGGCCTTCACCGCCAGGGCGTTGCCGTCCTTGGAGTAGTACGGGCTGCCGTCGGAGATGCGGGCGTTGTACCAGCCGTTGCCCAGGACGACGGCGAGGGTGACGGCCGGCTGCGATGTCACGAGGTCCGTGATGTCGTAGGTCAGGTAGTTGATCCGCGCGTCGTAGTTGGTCCAGCCCGGCGGCAGCAGTTCGGTCGTGGCGCCGCCGTCCTGCGGGACGGTGACATGGCGTCCGTTGACGTAGGCGTCGTACACGCCGAGGGCCGAGACGTACAGCCGTGCCTCGCGGACCTGGGGCCCGCTCTTCAGGGCTGTTTGCTTGCGCAGCATCGGTGCGCCGGCCGAGGCGGGGGCCTTCCCCTTCATCCCGATCCACTGCGCGCCGTCCCAACCGGTGGCGCCGTCGGTGCTCATGAGGCCGGTCTCGAAGAAGGCCGCGGGGGCGGTACCCACCGTACGGCCGTCCGCGTCCCACACGCTGACGGTCCAGTGATAGCGGGTCGAGGGCCGGAGGGCCTTGCCCGCGTAGCGGACGGCCACCGAGTCGCGCGAGGTGACACGGCCGCTGTTCCAGACGTCGGCACGGGCGCCGGTCAGCTTGTCCGGAGAACTCGCGACGAGGATCTGATACGCGCCCTGGCCCCGCCCACGGGCGGCGGACCGCATGCGCCACCCCAGGCGCGGCCGGGCGACGTCCACGCCCAGGGGATCGGTGCGGTGCTCCACGGTCAGCCCTGATACCGCGTCCTCCTCCGCACCATGCGACGGTTGCGCCACCGCGCTCGTTCCGCCTCCCAAGGCACCATCCCCTAGAGCCACGGCGCCGACCGTCGCGGCGAGCACGGTACGGCGGCGGAACCCCGTTCTGTCCCCGTGGGGAGGGATTCCCTGCTCGTCATCGCGGTCGGTGCCATCTGCACTGTGTGCTTCATCGTTCACACCAGCTTCCTTTCGCTTTCCCGTCATCGGTCAAGAGCCGGCTCGGGCATGGACTTGTCCGCTGAAGATCTCCTGGAGCCGGAGATCTACGGCGTCTCGCGGGTGGTGAACGTGTGCCTCCCCGAGGCCACGACGTAGGTGGCACGGTCGCCCTGCACACCCTGGAACACCGCGCCGTCTCCGGCCACTTGGGCTGCGTGTCCGTCGCTGGGAACCCGGACCTCTGCCGTGGTGTCGGGCGGGATCTCGACGTCGAGCCGGAACTTGCCGTCCTCACGGGTCCACCGCGTGGACACCAGCCCGTGCGGGGTGCGGTAGCTGCCCTCGACATGGGTGAGTCCGCCGACCGGACGAGGGTCGATCACCAGCTCGCGATAGCCGGCCTTGCCTCGCGGCTGACGGATGCCGGCCAGGCCGCTGTGGAACCACTCCTCGATCTGGAGCAGGATCATGTGGTTCTTGGAGTTGCCCATGTCCCACTGCTCGGGAACGGTCGTCAGGCCGTCGGGATTGGCTGTCGTGGGCGCCATCAGGTAGCCGTAGCTGGGACGGGTGTCCTCCTGGAGGACGTCCCAGAGGATGTCGTCGCGGCCGCCCTCGTGCAGAGCCCTGACGATCGGCGCGAGGCCTATGGTGCCGCCGCTGAGATGCGGTCCGCCGCCGAACGGCTGGTGGGCGCGGACGAGTTCGACCAGTGCGTCGAGCACCTTCCCGCGTTCGCCGTCCGGTACGAGTCCCTCGTCCAGCGCGAGCGCCTGCGCGGCCTGGGTCGCCCCGGTACTGCCCAGCTCGCCTTCGGCGGTGTAGCGGCCAAGGCTTGCGTTGTAGAAGGCGTCGTTGAAGGCGTCCTTGATGTTGGAAGCCAGGTTGCGGTACTCGGAGGCGTCGGCATCGCGGCCGATGAGTGCCGCCATCCGGGCCATGCGGTCGGCGATCTGGTAGTAGCCCCAGGTTCCCGTGATGCGGCCCGAGGTGTTCTCGCTGGCGATCCAGTCGGCCAGCGCGGCGTTCACGATGTAGGCGTCCGCGCCTGTGCCGACCTTCCTGGTCCTGATGTAGTTCAGGAAGGCCTGCATCTGCGGGTAGTAGCGGCTCATCGTCTGCGTGTCGCCGTACGTCTCGTACGCCAGCCACGGCACCAGGACGATGCCGTCACCCCAGTTGATCTCGTCGCCGAACCGGCCGGTGTACCCCCAGTCGTAGACCGGGGCCTTGAGCGCCACGTTGCCGATGTTGTCGCCGGCCCTGGACTGGCCCTCCGCCAAGTGCCGTTGCATGGTGCGCAGGTAGGCCGAGTATCCGAAGGTGCGGTGCAGGGAGCCGAAGGGCTGTACGTAGTCGGCGGGGTAGGGGAGCTTCTCGCGACCAGGACAGTCCGTGAAGGTGGACATGGTGTTGCTCATGATCGAGTAACGGGACATGCGGTGAATCCGGTTGATCCGGTCGTCGGAGGTCCGCACGGAGCCGGCGTCCGGAACGTCCGCGTGGATCTGCAGGCCGGTGACCGTGTCCAGGGTCGGTACGTAGCCCTCGGGCAGGCCGGTCACCTGGAGCCACTGCATGCCGAAGTAGTGGAACTGCGGGTGCCAGCTCTCGCCGTGCTCGTCGCCGTACGTCGTGTAGGCGGCGAACACGTTGGTACCGCGGGCTGCACCGCCGCCCATGATGGACGCCTGGTTGACGGTGCCGTCGGCGTTGAGCGACTCGGCGGGATACAGCTTGACCGTGGTTCCGGCCGGGAGCGGGCCGTCGAGCCTGAGCAGCGGCCAGCCGGCGAAGTTCTGCCCGAAGTCGAAGACCCACACGCCGGGTTGGGGCTGTGTGACGCCGACCGGGCGGAGCCTGTCGGCGACCTTGACCGGTTCGGCCACGCGCCAGACCAGTTCGGTGGTCAGGTTGGGCGGTGGGGCGATTCCGGCGTCGGTCCAGCCCATGGCCGTGCCGCCGCGCCGCTTCGCCGACGCGCCGAGGTCCGCGCCGGGGGCGGTCCAGGCGGGCTGCTCGCGGCGGGCGTCGTAGTCGGAGCCGGAGTACCAGTTGGCCGTGGTGGTCGGGCCGAGGGCCGTCTTCCACGAGCCGTCGCTGACGACGGTCTGGACCGTCCCGTCGGCCTTGGTGAGTTCCAGGCGGGCGATCAGACGTGGCGTGACGGCGGCGCCCGCGCTCGGGTCGGTGCTCGCAAGGGAGTTGCCGGAGGCGGTGACGGTGGCCCCGCTCTCGTGCCCTGAGGTGAGACCGGGCTGGAAGCTGATTTCGGTGCTGCCGATCGCGGTGATGGTGCGCGACTCCAGGCGTGCGCCGCCGTCGCCGGTGTCGATGTTGACGGTGCCGCCGACGTGGTAGTTGGCCACACTGCTCACGTTGATGGTGGTGGCGCCTTGGGCGGCGGGCGCGAGAAGGGTGCCGCTGCCCTTGAACTGGCTCTGCCACCAGCTGTACGGGGCGGTGCGGCCGGTGGTGGGATTCGTGATGGAGCGGGTCACCAACGCCGTGCCGTGGCCCAGTTCGACGCCCAGGGTGTTGTCGCCATGGCGGATGAGGCCAGTGACGTCGTAGACCCGGTACTCGGTGGAGAGTTGGTAATTGGAATAGCCCGGGGCGAGCACCTCGCTGGTGACGGGCCTGTCGTTCAGCCGGGCCACGTGCAGTCCGACGCCGGAGAGGTACAGCCTCGCTCTGACGACCTTTCCCGCTGTCCGGAAGGCGCGGGCGAACACGGGCAGCGGCTGGTCGACGGTGCGGCCCGGGTACTCGATCCACCGGGCTTCGCCCCAGTCGGAGCGCTTGAGAAGCCCCGTCTCCCATGCGGCGCAGCGGCTCCACGGTGTCGCCGTGCCGTCGGTGCTCCACACACGAACCCGCCAGACGACCCGGTCGCGCGAGGCCGGCGCGGGACCGCGCCACGCGACGTCGGTCTGGGCCGAGGAGCTGACCTTGCCGCTGTCCCACAGCAGTGGGCCCGTGTCGAGATCCTCTTCGGAGCGCGCCGCGTGCACCTGGTAGGCGGACTGTGTCCATCCCGCGCCGACGCCCGTCACCCGCCAGCTCAGTCGCGGGGCGGGGTCGTCGACGCCGAGCGGAGCGTCCTCGCGGCCGTCGACGGCGAGACCGGTGACCCTCGTCCCCCGACCGTCACCCTCCTCGTCGGCGTAGGCGGCCTGCGCGGGGAGCCAAGGGACCGCGGGCAGGGCCAGCCCGGCCGCAGTGACGGCCATGGTGCCGACCACTTGTCTACGGCTCAGGGGTCCGTTGGGGATAGTAGGCATGCCAAACCTCCGATGGTGCGATGCAGCTTCTGGTTGCTTTGTCGGAAAGGGATTCCGCGGGATACGGCACGTGACCATTTGAACGTTTCAATCACGCGCCGGAAGACGCCGTCGGCCACCGCGGGCGGCCGACGGCGCGATGGTCAGCTCCCGGCCGCGTAGTCGGCGTCCATGTCCTTGAGAAGCTTGTCGGGCGTGGACTGACCGCTGAAGATCTCCTGGAGCCCGCTGAGCATGGTCTGCTGGACCTTCGCATTGGGCCACAGCTGGTCCATGAACGGCACCGTGCGGTCCGCCTTGATGAAGGTGGAGAGTTCCGTCAGGGACGGGTCGACCGCGAAGCCCGTGTCCGGGAGTGAGGGAAGACCACCCTGCTTCTTGACGAACAGGTTCATGCCCTCGGGCGACATCACGAAGTTCACGAACTTGAGGGCCAGGTCCTTGTTCTTGGCCTTCGCGTTGACTCCGTAGCCGGCGCCCGCCGCAGCCGGTATGAGGGTCTCGGACGGGCCGTCGGTCGCCGGCAACGCCTTGAAGGTGAACGTGCCCTTCGGGTTCTTCCCCTTCAGGAGGGCGATCACCCAGTTGCCCTGGACGATGCCGAGCGTCTTGCCGGTGGCGGCGAGACCTTGGCTGGCTTCGTAGTTGGTGCCCAGCGGGTTCTTCTGGAAGCAGCCGGTCCTCTCCATCGTCCGGTACTTGTCCAGGGCGGTGGTCCACGGGGACTTCGCGAAGGTGGCCTGCCCGGCCTGCATCTTCTTGTCGAAGTCGCGGTCGGGGCCGTAGACGGTCGTGGCGACCAGCGCGTACTGGACGAGCTGGGTCACCCAGTTGTCCTGGTTCCCCAGCGCGAAGGCGGGGGTCCCCTTGGCCTTCGCGGCCCGGCAGAAGGCCAGCAGCTTCGTCCAGGTGTCCGGCGGAGTGAGCCCGGCCTTCGCCATGGCCTGCTGGTTGTAGACCGCGCCGATGCCGTTCTGCCCGAAGACCGCGTTGTAGGTCTTCCCCTTGTACTGGGCGACGCTCTTCATGGCGTCCGGCAGCTTGGCGGCCCACGGCTGATCCGAGAGATCGCGCAAGTAGCCCGGTTTGGCCAGTACGTAGGTGGCAGCCGGGTTGCCGTTGCCCGGCCAGACCGACATCACGTCGGGTGCGGTGCCCGAGGACAACTGGGTCCGGATCTGCTGCTGGTACTGGTCGGCGCCGCTGGTGGTGTAGCGGACCTTGACGCCAGGGTTGGCCTTCTCGAACGCCTTGACGACGTCCGCGATCGAGCCCTGGTCCACGGAAGCCAAGGTCAAGGTCTTGGAACCACCACCGCCAGAGCCTGCCGTGGTGCCGCCACTACAGGCGGCCAGCACGGCGCCGGCCGTCAACGCGGCGATCAGGACCGGCAGTTTACGTGTCTTCATTTTGTCCCCCTCGGGGAAGATCCACCGGACATCGGTGACGGGTGGGCGTCGCGTCTCATCCGCGCAGCCCTCCCGCGAAGCCGTTGATGATGCTGCGCTGCAGCGCGAAGTAGACGAGCAGGACGGGCAGGATGCTGATCACCAGCGCGGCGAAGATGAGGTTCCAGTCGGTGACGTACTGACCGACGAAGCCGGCGATCGCGACGGGCATGGTCTGCTGAGCGCTGCCGCTGAGGTACAGCAGCGGGGTGAAGAAGTCGTTCCAGACGGCGACGGCGTTGAGCACCAGGGCCGTCACCGTGACCGGTTTGAGCATCGGCAGGACCACGTACCTGAAGCCCTGCAGATATGTGCAGCCGTCGATCAGGGCCGCGTCCTCGAAGTCGCGGGGCAGTGCGCGCAGGAAGCCGACGTAGAGGAAGACGGTGAACGGCACCTGCAGACCGGAGTAGAAGAGGATCAACGCCCACGGGGTACCGAGCAGCCCCATGTCGCGCATGGTCTGGTACAGCGGCAGCGAGGCGAGCTGGAAGGGCAGTACGAGGCCCAGGAGGAAGGTCAGGTACGTACCCCGGGACCAGCGGGCCGTGACTCGGGCCAGCGGGTACGCCGCCAGCGACGAGACGGCCAGCACGATGACGACGCTGCAGACCGTCACCATCACGCTGTTGGCCAACGCCCCGCCCAGCGCGCCCTGCTGCCAGGCCTGCGTGAAGTTGTGCAGGGTCGGCGAGGTGGTCGGGCTGATCGGCGACGACGTGTCCGACGCCGGCCGCAGGGCCAGGTTGACCAGGACGTACACCGGGAAGCCCACGACCAGGGCGATGGCGATCATCGCCAGTTCCAGGGCGAGGGTGCGTCGCCGGTATCGGTTCACGACGCGGCCCTCTCGTTGCGGGACAGTACGAGGTACTGGCTCGTGGAGGCGACAGCGACGATGATCGTGAGGACCACCGCGAGGGCGATGCTGTAGCCGAACTCGCCGAGCGTGAAGGCGTCCTTGTAGATCAGCGTCGACAGGGTGTCGGTGGCGTGCCCCGGGCCGCCGCCCGTCAACGCGTAGACCTGGTCGAAGAGTTTGATCCCGCCGATGATCGACAGCATCAGATTGATGGTGAGGGCCGGGCCCAGCAGCGGCCTGGTGACCGACCAGAAGCGCCGTACGGGGCCGGCCCCGTCGATGGCCGCAGCCTCATGGACCTCCTTGGGCACCGACTGGAGCCCGGCCAGGAAGATGACCATCGAGTAGCCCGCGAACTGCCAGACGATCACTCCGACCACCGCCCACAGAGCGAGTCGCGGACTGCCCAGCCAGTCCTGCCGCAAGCCGTCGAGACCGACCGCGCCCAGCAGGCTGTTGACCGCGCCGTCGGGGCCCAGCAGGTTGCGCCAGAGGTAAGCGGTGACGATCGGGGTGATCACGGCCGGAGCGAACAGAAGGACCCTGAGCACGTTTCGGGACTTGATGGCCGAGTTGACCCCGAGGGCCAGCAGCAGCCCCAGCGCGTTCTGGACGACCGTGATCGAGACCGCGATCAGCAGCGTGTGCCCGATCGCCTGCGTCGCGTCGGGATCGCGGAGCATGTCGGAGAAGTTGGCCAGGCCCACGAAGGAGAAGTGGGGATCCAGGCCGTCCCAGTCGGTGAAGGCGTAGTAGACACCGCGCACGCTCGGCACCAGGACGACGAAGGCGAACAGCAGCAGGGCGGGCAGTGCGAACCACCAGGGCGGGGCGGGGCGCGCCCTCCGGACGCGTGGAACCGGTTCCGCGTCCGGAGGCCGGTCGTGGTCCGGAAGTTGCTCGTTCGGGGCGAGGGTCACCGACGCACCTCCTGTGTTGAAACGTTTCAAATCGATTGCCGGGCCGAGGCTGCGGTCAGCGGTACGTAGGGAGAAGCGACTGTCTCTTCTTCGTCGCGGATGATTGGTCCGACGCCGGGTCAGTTGGCCGTAGCGCCTGTGGGTAACGTTGCCCACAAGGTGTGGCCAGACCTTAGAGAGCCTCCCGCGTGACGTCAAGATGCCGCGCACGCTGCGCGCTTGTTACGAGAGAGACACCAAGCAGCCGCGCCGAGGGACTTACTGGGGCGAAGATCCTCTCCGTACACTCGGCGGCAACGTTTCCCAAAGGGAAAGGAACCGGATGAAGCCGCCGGCACCGCGTCGCCGCGTCACCATCGTCGATGTCGCACGCCACGCCCAGGTGTCCACGACCGCGGTGTCCAAGGTGCTGCGCAACGCGTACGGGGCCAGCCCCGAGATGCGGGCGAAGGTGCGCCGCGCGATCGACGAGCTCGGCTACCGGCCGCACGCGGGCGCCAGAGGCCTGCGCGGGCAGACCTACACCATCGGCGTGATGCTGCCCGACATCCGCAACCCCTTCTTCCCCGAGGTCCTCGACGGCATCACCCATGCGTTGGAGGACACGGAGTACCAAGTGCTCCTGGGACCCGGCTGCAACGGCGAGAAGGCGGAGGCCCGAGTCACCGAGGCGATGATCGACCGCGGGATGGACGGCCTGATCCTGGTCGCACCCGTGTCCTCGCGCACCCACCTCGAACACGTGGCATCCGCCGTACCGACCGTCGTCGTGGGCCGGCACGGGTCCTCTCCCGGGTACGACACGGTGGTGAACGACGACATCGAAGGTGCCTCCTTGATCGTCGGCCACCTCGCCGGTCTCGGGCATCGGCGGATCGCCCACATCGAGCACCACGAAACCGACCCGACGCGCCTCGCCGAGATGCCCAACGCCCGGCGCGCCGACGGATACAGGCAGGCCATGCGCGCCCACGGCCTGGCGGAGTGGATCGACGTCGTCTCCACCAGCTACACCCAGGAAGGCGGCTATCGGGGCGCCAAGGAACTGCTGGAACGCCCTCAGCGTCCGACAGCCGTATTCGCCGGAGCGGACGTCGTGGCGATGGGTGCGCTGGAGGCAGTCGCCGAAGCGGGGCTTTCCGTCCCCGACGACGTCTCGGTGGCCGGCTATGACAACACCACGTTCGCCGCGTTCGGCCTGATCTCGCTGACCAGCGTCGACCAGGCAGGGCACGAGATCGGCAGAAACGCCGCCCGTCTCGTCCTGGAACGGATCGCCGACCGGCACACCCCCTCGGTCCAGGTGAGCCTGGCCCCCACGCTGGTGCCGCGTCGGACCACGGCCCGGCCACCGGAGTAGGCCGCTCGACACCCCCGCCTCCCAGGCCCAGTGCCCTCCCCCACCGCCTCCCGATCCACCGGCCGAGACGAGGAGACGAGGACGCTCGACGAGCCGTACAGGGCCGCCCTCGCGGAAGGCGGGAAGCTCGTCGTCCACGCCGGCGGTGACACCCCGACCCAGCGGGACGGCACCAAGGCAGCCTTCAAGGTGGGTTCGTATGCGCCGCGCACTTCGCTCGACCTGGTCGACATGGTCGTCCCGGAGCGGTACTCGGCGAGCGACAACAGAGCCACAGCCGTCCGGAGCCCGCCCGCAGAGAGCTTCCCGACCTCACCCCGCAGCTCCGGGCGGCCCATATCCGCTGTCATCCCCGCAGCCCCAGGCATGATCGGTACGGTGATACCCGGGGCAACGAAAGAGGCGGCGAGGCTGTGAGCGAGCACGCGGGGATCAAGACCGCGAAGGAGGCTGCGGACCACGAGCTGATCCTCGCCTTCGGGCGGCTGCAAGGGGCCGCCAACCGGCTGGAGTACATCCTCGGGCGGGCGCTCGAGGAGGAGTGCGGGATCAGCCATCTGATGTTCGAGGTACTGCTGATCCTCGGGCGGGCGGGCGTGCCGGGCCTTTCCATGCGAGCCATCGCCCAGGAACAGGTCCTGACCACGGGCGGCGCCACCAGACTGGTGGACCGCATGGAGGCGGCGGGGCTCGTGGTGCGGACGGAAGCCCCCGACGACCGGCGCGCGAAGCTGGTGCGGCTCACTCCGCTGGGCGAGGAGACGACAGTCCGCGCTTCGCAGGCCCATGTGGAGAACCTCAAGCGATACTTCCAGGAGCCGCTCCCCTCCGAGGACCGCGAGCGGTTCGCGGAGGACCTGCGCATCCTCAGCCACACGGCTCGGGACGTGTTGCCCCGACTGCCCTGACCTGCGCCGAGGGCTCAGCACCGGTTTCACGAGATCGGCCGCACAGGTGTGGTGTGGTTCACAAGCAGAGGGAAATATCTGACACGTCAGTTACTGTTTCATCAGGTAATTCGCCTGCATCCGGTGGGCGTCACACCCCTGTCGAGGTCGTCGATGAAGCTGGTCTACGTTTTCGATGCCTACTGCGGTTGGTCGCACGGCTTCTCCGGAACGTTGCGCGAGGTCGTCTCCCGCCACCCCGAACTGCCGGTGAACGTCGTCTCCGGCGGCCTCTTCACCGGAGAACGCCGGGTGCCGATGACGAGGTTCGGCCACATCCAGGAGGCCAACGACGCGATCAGCCGGCTGACCGGTGCCCGTTTCGGAGAGAGCTACCGGCGGCTCGCCGTCGAAGGCTCGTTCGTGATGGACTCCGAGGCCGCCGCCCGCGGCGTCGCCGCCCTGCGACAGACCGCCCCCTCCCGCGCGGTGGAACTCGCCGTGGCACTGCAGCACGCCTTCTACGTCGACGGGCTCGACCTGTCCGCCTCGGCCACCTATCGGCAGGTCGCCAGGGAGGCAGGCCTGGACGCCGACGCCGTGGTGGCCGCGTTCGAAGCACCGCAGGCTCAGAAGGCGGCAGAGGCCGACTTCCGCCGCACCTCCGAGCTGGGCGTCACCTCCTTCCCCACCCTGATCGCCGTCGACGGCTCACGCACCGTCGCCCTTGCCCGCGGCCACGCCACCGCCGACGAGGTGGACCACCGCCTCGCTGCCGTCGGCGTCGACCACACGTCCTGACTCTCTCTCCCCCCGTAGTCCACCCTCCCAGGAGCACTCATGAGCACGCTCTCCTTCAAGGTCCTCGACCTCGACTTCCCTGCCGGTATCAAGAACAAGACCGCCACCCTCGTCACCGGTGAGAGCGAGGCGCTGCTCGTCGACGCCGGTTTCACCCGGGCCGACGGCCACCGGCTGGCCGCCGAGGTACTCGACTCCGGCAAGACGCTGACCACGGTCCTCATCAGCCACGGTGACCCCGACTTCTACTTCGGCGCCGAAGTCCTCGCCAACGCCTTCCCCGACGCCAGGTTCCTCGCCACCGAGCACGTCATCGAGCACATCCAGCACTCGTACGAGGACAAGCTCAAGGCATGGGAGGCGCTCGGGGCGAACCTGCCCACCCGCCTGGTCGACCTCGAGCCGCTGACCGGCGACATCACCTTCGAGGGCCACCGCTTCGAACTTCGGGGCGGGGGCGAGGAGTTGCCCGACCGCCACTACCTGTGGCAGGCCGAGCACCGCGCGATCGTAGGCGGCGTTCTGCTGTTCCAGAAGGAGCATGTCTGGGTCGCCGACACCGCCAAGGCCGAACAGCGCGCCGCCTGGATCGACCTGCTGGACGAGATGGCCGCTCTCGACCCACAGCTGGTCGTCCCCGGCCACCGCCTCCCGGACACCCCGGCCGACGCCTCCGCCATCACGGCGACGCGGGACTACCTGACCGCCTTCGAAGAGGAACTCGGCAAGGCCACCGACGGAACCGCGCTGACCGAGGCACTGGTCCGCCGCTACCCCGACCACGGCATGCTGATCGCCGCACAGATCGGTGCGAAGGTCGCCAAGGGCGAAATGACCTGGGGCTGACGACCATGACCGCACCGAGCACCGACTTCGCACACTCCGACGCCCCGGCCGACGTCGTCCGCCGGCAGTACCTGGCCTCGGCGGCAGGCGACCTGGAGGCCCTGCGCGCCACGTTGGCCCCCGACGTGGAGTGGACCGAGATGGCCGGCTTTCCCCTGGCCGGTACGTACCGCACCCCCGCGGGTGTCACCTCCAACGTCATGGAGAAGCTCGCGCAGGACTGGGACGAGTGGACCGCGCACGACGACACATACGTGGTCGACGGCGAGAACGTCGTCGTCCTCGCCCGCTACACCGCCGCCAACAAGGCGACCGGAAAGCGACTCGCCGTCCGCGTCGCCCACCACTTCGCCGTGCGCGGAGGAAGGATCGTCCGCTTCGAGCAGTTCGTGGATACCGCACTCGTCCGTGAGGCCATGACGAACTGAGCGCGGCTCTGGCGGCGGAGCCCTTGAAGGCCGTGACCGCGGTTTGGTTGTTGTGCTGCTCCGGCTGGGTTGGGGCGGTAGACAGGTGGGATGACTCGGGGTGATCTCACGGACGACGAGAAGGTCGCCGCCGAGCATCCCACCATCCGCGAGACCTTGGTCGACGGCGGCTACCGCCAGCACTCGTCGAACACGCCGCCACCCTCGGCTTCGACGTGCCCATCGTCCGCCGCAACCCCACCACCAGGGGGTTCACCGTCCTGCCACGTCGCTGGACCATAGAACGCACCCTGGGCCGGCCGGGAGCTCCTCCAGCGGCTGCACTTGGCGGCGGCTTCCTCCTTCGATCGGACCGATCGGACCGATCGGGCCGTCGGGCCCCGCTGCTCACCGCCGAGTGGCGTGCCGGTGGAAATTCCCTACCGTGGTGGCCGGGAAGGGCGCAGACTCGTCTCGTGGCTGACATGGGGTCGTTCCGGGAGGCGGTCATCGCGTGGGCGGCCGGTGGCCCCGGTGACCCCGCGCACGAGCTGGCCGCGCGGCTGTCCGTCCGGGCAGCTGTCCTGCTCGAAGGGCCGAGCGACGTCGCAGCGGTCAGCGCGCTGGCCGCGAGCCGCGGCCGGAACCTGGCGGACGAAGGAGTCTGCGTCCTGCCGATGGGCGGTGCGATGAGCGTCGGACGCTTCGCCCGCCTCCTCGGGCCACCCGGCCTGGGCCTCCGCCTCACCGGGCTGTGCGACGAGGCGGAGCATCGCTACTACGCCCGCGCCTTGGAGCAGGCAGGTGCAGCACAGCAAGGGTTCTTCGTCTGCGCGGCGGATCTGGAGGACGAACTCATTCGCGCACTGGGCGTGACACGGGTGGAGGAGCTCGTCCGGGCAGAGGGCGATCTGCGCGCCCTGCAGACCTTCCTGCGCCAGCCCGCGCAGCAGGGCCGCACCTCGCAGCAGCAGTTGCGGCGCTTCCTCGGCACGAAGAAGGGGCGCAAGATCCGCTACGGCCGCGTTCTCGTCGAGGCCCTCCACCCCGACCGCGTACCCGCCCCACTCGACGGCTTGCTCACCAGCCTCTGACCGCTGGGCGACGTCAACCTCGGCAGAAGACCTCGGGCGAGCGCGGGGATCTTCTTGAACACGCGGGGCAGCCGGGAGGCGTGTGAGGCGGCGTACAGGTCGTCCCGATTGGATAGCCGGCTGGAGCAGATGAAGGTGCAGGCAATGCCTGCGGAACACCACCGATGCCGGCGACCTCCGACCACGGCCAGAACCCGCCCGTGATCCGACCTGCACCATGGGGCAGCGGCGGAGAGCCAGTGCGGCCCTCCGGCAGTGGCGTGGCCGGCGCGAAGCCCCTGCGCCCGCAAGGCGAGGCGGCAGCACTCCAGTTCGCATCCGCCAGCTGATTCCCTCCGAAACGGCCCACATGGCCCCCTGCCCGACGGAACCGGCGCGGCGGACCGGGCAGGCCGGTTCGGAGGGCAGCGGGACGCCGCTCCCGTCGAGCTGCGCCGCCGTGCGGTGCGGATGGCCGGTGAGGTGCGGCCCGAGTACGTCACCGAGTGGGCCGCGATGAAGGCGGTCGCTGTGAAAGTCGGGGTCGACCGTTTGCTCGCGTGCGGTCGTGCGGAGCGCGAGGTGGACGGAGAGTGTGTGGCCGACACCGGCGTCGCTGACGGCGCTCAGCAATTTCGGCCGTGGCCGCAGTTTCGTGAACGATCTTGGAGCGCGAGGTCGAACCGATGCTGTGGACTCACTGCAGAGCCGCGCGGGCCAGCCCACTGAGGTCGAGCAGCCCGTGAAGGCGCTCGGTGGACACGCTCGGGTTGGCTGCCGCCCCTTCTGCCGTCTCGGGGCTCTCCAGAAGTGTCCGGGTCAGATCGGGAGGCAGGAGGGGGTTGGCGGCGGCGGCGCGGCGTACACGTGCCTCGGGGTCGGTGAGCAGGTGGATGGGCGGCTGGGCCAGTGTGGTGTCGGCGGCGGCCAGTGCGCGCACGTCGGGATCCTCGTGGTCGAGGAAGCGTTGCAGTCCGGTGCGGGGCAGACGAGGCAGCGTCAGCAGATACGGGCGCCGGCGGGGAGCGGTGAGGAAGGCGTCGAGGACGATGTCGGGCGGCGCGAGCGGGTGGTTGTAGGCGAGCAGATGCCGCACATGCGGGTCGGGGTCGCCGGCCAGGCGCTTCACCAGTTCCTCCGGGAGGCTGGGCCAGGTTGCGGCGACTCGGCGGAGCAGGGGATGCACGGAGACGGCGCACGCTTCGTACCAGCTCGTGTCCGGCTCTGCGAGCATCTCGGCGACCGGCCCGATCTCCTCGGCAGTGCGGCCGACTATCCCGTCAATGGCACCGCGTTGCGCCCAGGTGCGCGGCAGCGGCTGCAGCAGTGCCCGCGTGCGCACCGCGCCGTGGGGATCAGCGGCCAGTTCCGCGAGCAGTGAAGGATCGAGGTCGGCCCTGCTGGCTACGCGTGCGCGCACGCTGGGATCGGGATGGCGCGCAAGACGCGCGACGGCGTCGGCGGGTGTGTGACGGTTGCGCGCCAGACTCAGCAGGTCGCGTCCGGCGGCGAGGCACGCCTCGACCACAGCGCGGGAGACGGCGTATTCGCCGAGCAGGAGACCCCGGTGGTGGCAGTCAGGTTCAGGCAGCTCGGCCTCCATGCTTGCGGCATCCAGGACCCGGCTTTTCAGTCGCGCGGCGTCGCGCACTCCGGGGTCGGGGTCGGCCAGCAGGGCATCGCGTTGACCGGGGGTGAGCCAGAGCCACAACCTGGCCGCGCGGACCCGCAGTTCGGGGTTCGCGTGATCCGCCATCTTGCGCTGGAAGGAAGGCGGTATCTGCCCTGAGAACTCCAGTTCCTGTCTGATCTCGTCCGCGGTGAGGATCCGGTCGTGACCGATGTCGCCCTGCGCGGTCAGCAGGGTTTCCAGGACATCTTCGGGAAGCGCTTCAACCCTGCCCAGCCGCGGGTAGGGGCCTGAGGCGAGAGCACCGCGCACGCGAGGGTCGGGGTCGTTGACCAGCCGACCGCGCTGCACGGGACCAACATGGTGATTGCGGGCGAGTCCTCGGCGGACGGCCCGCTCCGGATGTGCGATCACCGCGTCGACGACGTCCGCGGGAAGATCGCGCTCCTCGCAAAGGACCTTCCAGGCTGCGCACGCAGCCGGATCCAACAGGCGTAGCAGGACCTCGGACGGCGCGGCTGGGTTGGCCGCGACGCCCCGCAACCACAGTTCCGCAAAGGGGGAGGGCATCGGGACATCGTGCCAGCGATCACCGGACCAAGTCGACACTCCCAGCGGCCGCCGCCGACCTCCGGAAACTCATGGGAGCGCATGGCAGGCCTGGCGACCGTCAGGTCGCCAGGCCCTGGTGACCGGTGACGTCAACCGGTGAGCCGGCCGGTCACTGGCTTCTCCGCAGTGAGACGACGTCGGGATGAGAGGGGACGGCCGGTCGGGCGGCTTCCAGGGTGGCCGGCAACCCGGAGTGCAGCGTGGGCGGCCGGCCCGCTACTGGCTCAGTTCAAGGGAAATGTGCGGGGCCAACGCGCGGAGGAAGTCGGGCGCGTCGAAGATCTCGCCGGCGGAGGCGACACCGACCGTCCTGGTCCGTCCCGTGAGGATGCGCTCAACTGCTTCCACCGCGAGCGGTGCGGTGACGGCGTAGATGTCCCGGCCCCTCGCCACTGCGCGCCGTTCAGTACCGCCGGAGCGCACGACGACGTCGACGAGGAAGGTCTGCTCGGACCGCCCACGCTCGTCGACCGCACTCGGCGCCGGTGTGTCCGGGGCCGACAGGTCCTTGGCCGCCTCGACGGTCATGTAGCTGCGCACCTCGGGGACGGCGAGGTGGCTGGGCACGGTGACCACGTCAGCCATCGAGAACTCCCCGATGACGGCCCGCGGGCCCATCGGGTCGGGGAACGGCCACGTGAGGGCCGGCGGGGCGTCCTGGACGTACTCCAACTGCCCCTTCGTATAACGGATGCGCCGACCACCCCGCCGCTCCCGGGAGACCGCGCCTGCCTCGCGCGTCCCGGCGGTGGGGTGCCAACTGCTGAGCCCGTACGCGACATGCACCTCGTCGGCCGCCGTCCAGTCGCCCATCGCCGCGGTGGCCAACAGGTCACCGAGGCCGCCGTAGAAGGCCATCGCGGGGACGACCACCGCTCCCGCGGCGCGAGCTCGGTCCGCAAAGAGCGCGAACGTGTCGACGTTGGCCTCTATCTCGGCTGCCACATCCACATACGGGATTCCGGCGCGCAGTGCCGCCTCGATCACGGGAGCGGCGGTCGTGGCGAAGGGCCCAGCACAGTTGATCACAGCCGCCGCGCCGGCCAATGCGTCGTCGAGTGAAGCCGGATCGTCGACCGACGCCGGGCGGACGTCCAAACCGGGCTCGGATGCCGCGAGTTCCTTCAGCTTGTCGGCGTCCCGGCCGGAAAGAACCGGGACGAACCCGCGCTCCCGCAGCTGCGCCACCACGAAACGTCCGGTGTGCCCGTACGCGCCGAACACCGCCACTGCCTGCCCCGACCCCATGAGTTCTCCTCCGTGCTCAAATGATCCGCCGCGATCCGTCACGGACATCCTGGCAAGGGCGAGCATCCCACACTAGTGTCCGGAACGACATGACCCATACAATTCCGGACATGGACACAGTCGCGCTGGCCGTCACCGACGGCATGCTGCACTTTGAACTGGCCCTGGCCTACGAGGTCTTCGGCCCCGCCCCGGCCGCCGTGACGGGCCCCTGGTACGACATCGCCCTCTGCGGGCCGGACCCCGTACGGGTCGGCCGCTTCCGGCTGGAGCCCGACCACGGCCTCGACCAGCTCTCGCGCGCCGACACCGTGATCGTCCCGGGCTGGGCCGACGTCGACCAGGACCCACCCGCCGACCTGGTCGACGCGGTGCGCGCGGCCCACGATGCCGGCGCACGCGTGGCCTCCCTCTGCACCGGCGCGTTCGTACTGGCCGCCGCCGGCCTGCTGGACGGGAAACGCGCGACCACGCACTGGGCGCACACCCAAGTCCTCGCCGCCCGCTACCCCCAGGTGACGGTGGACCCGGACGTCCTCTACGTGGACAACGGCAGCGTGCTCACCTCCGCAGGCAAAGCCGCCGCCATGGACCTGTGCCTGCACCTGGTCCGTCTCGACCACGGCTCGTCGATCGCCAACACCCTTGCCCGCCGCCTGGTCGTGCCGCCGCACCGGGACGGCGGCCAAGCCCAGTTCGTCACCACCCCGGTGCCCGCCCCGGACAACCACCCGCTCGCCGAACTGTTCCCGTGGGTGATCGAACGGCTGGACCGTCCGCTGACCGTGGAGGACCTGGCCCGCCAGGCGCGGATGAGCTCGCGTCACCTGGGCCGCCACTTCAGATCGGTGACCGGCACCACCCCACTGCAATGGCTGCTGACCCAGCGGATCCGCCACGCCCAGGAGTTGCTGGAGACCACCGACGACAGCGTCGACACCATCGCGGCGGCCACCGGCATGGGCACCGCCACGACGTTGCGCCGGCACTTCAACCGCACAGTCGGCGTGCCGCCGGACAGCTACCGCCGCACCTTCCGCTTGCGGACCCGCCCGGCCTGAACGACAGCGGGCAACCCCGTCCGTTCCCCTGGGCCATGAGCAGCAGCACTGCGGCGGCACGCTCCGCCGCTACCGGTTCGGCGCCGAGGCCGCGGGCGCGGGCGGCAGCCGCCCCAGAGGACCTCTCAAAGGTCGCGTACCGCGCGTCCCATCCTCGTCAGTGCTTCACGCAGGACGGCCGGTGTCGTCGCGAAGTTGAGGCGTACGCATCCCTCGCCGCCGGAGCCGAAGACATGCCCGGAGCTGAGGGCGACCCTGGCTTCGTCGAGGAACAACCTCGCGGGTCCGGACAGTTCGCTCACCACGCCGGGGCCACCTGTGCCGTAGTCGCTGTGCAGTCCCAGCCAGGTGCAGTCCAGCCAGGCCAGATAGGTTCCCTGGGGCCGGTGATACCGCACGTCAGGGAGGTGTTCTTCGAGCAACTGCCCCAGCAGACGCCGGTTGGCGTCGAGCCCGAGCAGTAGTGCGTCGAGCCAGTCCCCGCCCTCGCGGAACGCCGTGGTGTGAGCGATGACCCCGAGGTGGCTGGGGCCGTGGCTGACTTCTTCCGGCAGGAGCCGGAGTTCGTCGGCGGCTTCGCGGCCCGCGATGGCCAGGGCGGCCTTCAGGCCGGCGAGGTTCCACGCCTTGGACGCGGAGGTCAGCGCGAACGCGTTCTCGGCCCCGGGAACGCTGAGGAAGGGGGTGAAGGTGGCCCCCGGCAGCACCAGCGGGGCGTGGATCTCGTCGGACACCACCCGCACGCCGTGCTTGCGGGCGAGGGCCGCGATGGCCTCCAGTTCCTGTCGGGTGTGGACGACGCCGGTCGGGTTGTGCGGGTTGCTCATCAGGAACGCGGCGCGGCGGCCCTGACATCGGGCCCGCACGAAGGCGTCCTCCAGAGCGTCCAGGTCGACGCGTAGGTCCGGACCGAGGCGTGCCTCGATGACCTCGCGGGCATCGTGGGCGACGAACGCGTAGAAGGGCGGGTACACCGGGGAGCACACGACCACCGCGTCACCGGGACCGGTGATCAGCCGGAGCACTTCGACGATGCCCATCATCACGTCGGGCACGATCGCCGTGTGCTCGACGCGCAGCCCGTCCCACTTCCAACGCTCCACAGCGAACGCGGCGAGGGCCTCGGCGTAGCCGCTCCCGTACGCGTATCCGGTGTCGCCGAGGTCGGTCGCGGTGCGCAATGCCTCGGCAATGGGCGGAGCCAGCGGCACATCCATCTCCGCCACCCAGAGCGGAAGTACGTCCTCGGGGTGGGCGCGCCACTTCATGCTGGTGCGCTGTCGCAACTGTTCCAGAGACAGTTGGACGAGAGGATCCGTCCGGCCGACTTCGGCGACATCGGGGGCCGCTCTCTTCGTGGCGTCTGCCATTCCGCGCTCCAATCCCCGGGCCCGCCGGGTCTGTAGGTGGGTCACTGCGACTCTGGTCAGCATCCCGGCGGCGCCGACTGCCGCACAGAAGACGTCCGGGGTCGCACCGCTGCCCCGTGCCTGCTCCAGAGCCTCCTACGTCCCTACCCCCCTACCCCAGGCCCGCATGGCGGATGACGGCGTCGGACCGCAGAAGATCGGGTGTCGGCGCCTTCTGTCAGCTGGCTAGAAGTGGCCGGCGCGCATGTGCTGCGTGAGGTTCTCGAGGATCTCGCGCAGCCACGGGCTGCGGACGGCCGGCAGTCGGACCAGGGTGTGCTGGAACGCTCCCGAGTCAGCCCGGAAGCGGTGACGCGGGCGCGGCGCGGGCAGGTCGTCGCGGAGGACGCCGTCGGGCATGCCGCCCGACGCGGGGACGGTCAGGTACGGCTCGGGGAGGACCAACCACAGCCACACCCCGAACGGCAGTGGCACCGAGTATGCCGAGGCGGCCGGGTTGGCCGGGGTCCAGGTCTCCCCCGTCTGCGGATGGTCCGGCACGAGGAGGATGTCGGCGTCCGCGTCGTGGGCGGGCCGTCCCGGTCCGGCCAGAACGGCGCGCCGCGCCGGCGGACCCGCGGGCAGCAGGGCGTCGAGGGCGCGTTGGAACACTTCCTCGATCAGGCCGCCCGGGACGGTCACCGGCCGGCCTTCCGAAGCCGCCAGCAGGTGGGCGAGCGCCCGGCCGACCGCCGCCTCCCATTGCGGACTCCACGACCACCAGCGGTTCGACCCCACCCGCGATCCCCACGTGGCGATCGGCTCGAACGGTGGCGTGCCCTTCCCCCCTGCCATCAACTCCGCCCAGGAAAGCGGTGCGGCGTCGGTGTCGTCGACGGGGCGGCGACGCACGGCGTTTGGGGCAAGCCACACCGCCTGCCAGAGCGAACAGTCGTCGATCCTGCTCGCCACGGGCAGGCCGCACGCCTCGCAGGCCATGTTGGGGCCGTCGGCCCCGTCGAGGCCACAGCAGTAACCGCCGCCCTTCTCCGGGATCAGCAGGGTGCCGCGTGTATCTCCGGGTGCGATGACGATCGCACCGGGCGCGCCGTCGGACAGGGCGTGGACCGGTGCGTAGATGCCGCGAGCCGCCGCCTCGTCCGGGTCGATCTCCTCCCATGTCCGCCACGGCGGCCCCCAGGGCTCCGGGTCCACGGCGAACGTGCCCGACTCCATGAGCACCGGGAGCTGAATCCCGTTCCCATACTTCTGATGGGCGTGGACCGGCAGGGCGACCTGGGACAGCGGGGCGGTCAGCCTGGCGCCGCACCCCGCACACACGAAAACGAACAAATGTCCTCCACTGGGGAAACAGGGGCATCGTCGCAGCTCGGCGGCGGCCGGCCAACGTGTTTTCCGTCCGCTGCGGGGCTGGAGCGCCGCCACGGCGTGGAGCGTGATGACCGCCGTGGACACCGAGATACTCGTAGACGTCTGGCAGCGGCTTCTCACCGACCCTCGCAAGTCGTGGGTCCTGTTCGAGCAGTCGGAGATCGCTGTCGGGCTGTTCGGACGTTCCAAGCGCCATCGGGACGGCACCGAACTTCACGTCGTCCACGTTGAGGACAAGCGAGGCTCAGCAGACCGAGCGTGAGTGTCTGCGCACAGCACAAGCACCGGGGCGACCCGGTTCGAGACGCCGTTCGACGCCCCGGGTCAAGAACAAGCGCAGGTCGGTGCCGGGCAAGGACGCCGTCGCCTCGCCGTCGCTGTCAGTGGCTGTCAGTACCGTTGGCCGCTGGTGAGCAGACGGGCAAGTGTGGGGCGGTAGTGAAAGATTTCGCGGGCGAGTTCGAGACTCATCTCACGGTGGTGGGCACCTCCATGGCCGGTGATGAGGGCCGCATACGCCGCTGGGCGGAGCGCCACCGTGTGAAGTACACGCGGATCGTGCTCGACCGGGGCGCGACCCCTGACCAGCCGATGCTGACGGTGCGCGGCCACGGTGTCCTGTCGGCACAGCGGGAGGCCGCGCTGACATGGATCGAGCGGCTGGGTGCCGAGGGGTTCGGCGTCGCCCGTGTGAAGATCGAGGCAGCACCGTGGAACGAGGACGTGCCGCGGACGGCCGCCGAGGCCCAGGAACTCCCTCCCGGCTGCTACTTCGAGCACCACGTCAAGCTCGCCCTCCCCGACGAGACCGAGATGACGGCGGTGCGCGCACTCGCCGAGCGGCACACCGCCCATGTGTCGCGCAACGCCCGCCGCGGTCTGGGCGGGCGCGGTCACGAACGCTTCGTCACCCAGCGCTGCCGTGGCGTCGGCCGCACCGAGGCCCGCCGCCGTCTCGACGCCCTCCTCGATGCCCTCGCGGCGGCGGGATTCAAGGCCGTCGAGGTCGAGGAAGAGTTCGTCGTGCACGACGACCACCTGGCCCTGGACAGCGGGTGGATCGACGAGAAGACGGACGTCCGGTGAACTGGTCCGTGGACGGCGAACGATGGCGCATCGCGCACCGGGCTGTGCTCGATCATCTGCTCGGCCTCGTCGTCGGGTCCCCGTTGGGTGACGCCCTGGTGCTGCGGGGCAGCATGGTGATGCCGGCGTGGGTGGGGGCAGACGCGCGGGAGCCGGCGGACCTCGACTGGATCATTCCCCGGCCCCTACTGGTCCCGGTCGATCCCGAGCACCCGTATCCGTACGTGGAGGACGTGGAGGTCGTACAGCAGTGGCCGGAGGCGGCCGACGGCGCCGACCGGTACGAGATCTGGAAGTTCGAGGAGTTCGACGCCGGGGGCCTTCGGCCCGTGGTACCGCCGGAAGGGCTGCGCTGGATCATCGAAGCGGAGCCGGAGGACTGCCCGCCACATGAAGCTTTGCTCGGCCTTGTGCGTGAGCGGCCGGTGGCCGCGCCGGGGGTGGTGCTCGACGCGGACGCCGCCAGGAACGACGGCACCTGGACCTACTCGGAGTACGACACCCCGGGCATACGCCTGATCGTCCCCTGGGAAGCGGAAGGCCTCCCGCCCGGCGAGGCGCGGCTGGACTTCGCCCGCGACGAGTGGCTCCCCGAGCCCCCCGTCCTGACGGCGATACCCCGTGGTGACGGCACCGGGCCGACCGTCGTACGCACCGCGGGCCGCGAACTGTCGCTCGCGTGGAAGCTGCTGTGGCTGCACGCCGATTGCGCCACGGAGGGCCGGGCGCAGGCCAAGGACCTCTACGACGCCGTACTCCTCGCGGAGGCGGAAGCCACGAAGCTCTCCCCACGGCTGCTGCGCAAGGTGTTCCGCCACGAGCCGGGCAACACGGCGGCCGCAGACGCCCTGCGCCTGGACTCGGTGGCGCTGTGGTCCGTGGACTGGGAGGACTTCCGGGCGGACCACCCACAGGTGCGGGGTACGGCCGAGGAGTGGCTGGAGCGCCTGAGCCGGGCGCTGGAACCGGTGTTGGGGCGGTAGAGACCATGGAACGGCTGTTGGCGCTGAGCGGTTGATCTCGCCGCTAGGGGGTGTCCGGCGGACAGTCGCTAGGGCCGGAGCACGATCTTGCCGTGGGCGTGCCCCCGTTCCAGTTCGTGGAACGCGTCTCGCACCCGCTCCAGCGGGTAGGTACGGGCGATCGGCACCTCCAGCTCCCCGCGCGCGGCAAGCCGGGCCAGCTCGCCGAGCACGACCGCGCACGCCGCCGCGCCCTCTCCGTAGGTGCGGGCACCGACCCTGGCCGCGGCCTGCCAATCGCGGATCGTGTTGATCCGCTCGGGCCGCACGCCCAACTCCACTGCCAGCTCCACGTAGCCGTCGCCGAACGTGTCGATGAACGCGTCGACGTTCCCGCCGGAAGCCTGCCGGATCCGTTCGGCCACGCCCTCGCCGTACTCGACCGGGACGACACCGCGATCCTTCAACCAGGCGTGGTTCCGCTCGCTCGCCAGCCCGATCACCGTGGCGCCGCGCCGCCGCGCGAGCTGCACGGCAAGGGACCCGACGCCGCCCGCCGCACCGGACACGACGACCGTGTCGGCCGGTCCGGGGTCCACCGCGAACACGGTGGCGTATGCGGTCGTGCCGGCCACGTACAACGACCCGGCCACGTCCCAGGACAGCCCTTCCGGACGCGAGGTCAGCTGTACGTCGTCGGCCACGACGAACTCCGCATGGCTCGCCCTGCTGTGAGTGAAGCCCAGGACTTCATCGCCCACCGCGAAGCCGCGTACCTCCGGGCCGGCCTCCACCACGACGCCGGCCAGATCGCTGCCCTGCCCGGAGGGGAACGTCGCCGGCCAGCGTCCGTGCCGCGCGCCCTTTCGGATCATTGCCTCGCCGGGCTGGATCCCGGCCGCGCGGACCTCGACCAGCACCTGTCCGGGGCCGGGCGTCGGCCGTTCCACCTCCTCCACCCGCAGCACATCGATCCCGCCGTACTCGTGGAACCGCACCGCCTGCATCGCGTGATCACCGCTCTTCCTCGTTCGGACAAGCCTTGGACGGCCACGCCCCGAATGGCCACACATCGAACGTGGCATCGCAGTCAACGGCTCAGGAACAGAGCTTTCTTCCCAGGATCAACGGTCCGAGGATGCGGAAACGAACGGTGGTGTCACAACCGGTGCGGACTGCGGCCGTGCTCGGGGTTGCTCCGGTGTCGTAAGGCGGCTCGTCGCGAGGGTGGAGCCGAGGCCCCTTGCGCGTTGTGGTCGTGTCCCTTCAGCAACCCCCTTCACAGGAAGCTCACATGTCATGCGAGGATGCGGCTCCCGGTAGCGAGTACCGGCGTAGAGGGGAACATCATTGAGATCAAGGAAACTGAGCCGTAAGCGGCGACGCGCGACCATAGTCGCGGCGGCGGCAGCCTCGGTTGTCGCCGGCGCGGCGCTGCTGCCCAACTGGACTGCGGGGGCGGCGAGTGTCGCCGGCGACGTCACGGTGGATCCGTCGACCAGGGCCACCTTCCAGCAGCTGGCGGACGCGGTCTTCACCGACCGTACGGACACGTTGGTGGACAACGGAAAGACCAGGCAGAACACGTCACTTGCGTCGCGGTTCTCGGGCGACGTGCGGCTGTCCTCCGCGCTGTCGCGCGAGGAGAACTCCGCGTTGTCGCAGCTACAGGGCCGCAGGTCCCGCCTGGCGTCGCTCGGCGAGAAGTACAGCTCGGCCAACACGAGCGTCGCGCTGGACCGTACGCGGGTGAAGGGCCGTCACGCCACAGTCGACGTCACCGAGACCACGACGCTGACGTACGAGAAGGCCCGGGGCAACGAGCCGAAGACCACCGGCTTCCAGGCGCACCACAAGCTGACGTTCAAGGCCGACCGCAAGGGCGACTGGCAGTTGACCGGGATCCGCGACACCGACGCCGGCGTCGCGGTCAATCAGGTCGCCGCCACCACGTTCGTCGCCGCGCCGAACACCGCTGACGACAACAACCCGCCCGCGGCGGCCCGTTCGGCCACCACATGGCCCGCGCAGGCCAAGCCGAAGAACTTCTCCGCCACCGGCTACGACTACAAGGCCATGGCGGCGTACGCGGCGAAGTACTGGAAGAACTACAACCCGGCCTACCCGGATTTCAACGGGCATGGTGCGGGCGGCGACTGCACGAACTTCGTCAGCCAGTCCCTGAAGGCGGGCGGCTGGAAGCATGTGCCCGGCTACACGTACGACTTCCACAAGTGGTTCGGCAACTCTGATATCCAGTCGGACTCGTTCGTCGGTGTCAACGAGTTCTCGTGGTTCGCCCTGTCCTCCAAGCGGGTCGCCGGCCTCGCCAACGTCTACCAGCTGGACGTGGGTGACGTGCTGCAAATGGACTTCAACAAGGACGGGTCCAAGGACCACACCATGATCGTCACCTACCGCAGTCCGCAGGGCGTGCCGTACGTGACGTACCACTCCACCAACACCTACAACAGGTCGGTGGCGAGCATCGTCGCGTCGTACCCGAACGCGGCGTACTACGCCTACCGCACCTGAGCGGTCTCCTTGTGGGGCGGGAACCGGCCCGACGGCAGGAACACACCGCAGGCACGGCACCCGTGAGAAAAAGCCAGCCCCGCCCCCGGTACACCGGGGGCGGGGCTGTGTGGAGCGCTGGGCAGGCCTTGCACCTGCATTTCCCCGCAGGAAGCGGGACGTCTTTCCTTGGACCACCAACGCCGGACTCACCGCCGCGTGTTCCGGCGGGAAGCTCAAGATCAATCATAGCGCAGCCGCCACCGGGCATGCAGCACGATCCTAGGCACAGGCACAGGCACGGGCCGCAGAGCGCAGGCACCGGACCGGGGCGCCGGGCAGCACGGGCCTGCACCGGCGGTCCGGGCGGACGTGACGCATCCTCAAAGAGCCGTCCCGGCATGCCCTGCCAGCGCCATCGGGCAGAGCATGCCGGCGGCCCAGCCCCAGCCCGGCCATAGCCGGGCTGGGGTGGCACAAGTCAGTCCCAGTGGATGTCGCTCAGGTCGGCCAGGGGTGCCCGGTCGGCTGCGACTTCGGGGACGAGTAGCTGGTCGCCCTTGTGGAGAGCGGCCGGGAAGCGGATGTGGGCGCGTTCCTCGATTTCGTCGAGGCCGACCTGGAAGACGCGGAACTCGTCGAGGTCCAGGGCTTCGAGCTGGTCAAGGTTCTGCGTGAGCAGGAACGCTTTGGTCTTCAGCTCGCCCTGCTCGACGAAGGTGATGACCTTCCAGAACTCCCGGGGAATCTTCACACCCCGGTAGGTGTGATCGTCGTCCTGGAAGACGGGCCCGCCGAAGACACTGACCCTGAGGTCGTCGACCTCGACGTCGGCGAAGACGGCGTCCTCCAACTGACCCCACAGTCCGTTCTTGGCGCTCTGGTTGAAGTCGTCCATCTGCGGGGTGATGTTGGGGTAGAAGAACGAGTCGGTGTTGGCCTTCTTGGCTTCCGGCAGGCTGCCCCACAGCAGATCGGCGCGGCGTGCGATGTGGCCGCGGTCGAGCCGGTTGCCCTCATACAGCTCGTTGCCCACCTGCGTGTCCGCGGCGAGCCGCGGGTCCTTGGTGAAAGGGATACCGGACCGGCTGAGCTTCTTGAGGCTGCCGCCGTCGATGTTCCACGCCACCCAGAACGGGAAACGCCGCTTCTTGCTGAGAGTCAGCGAGAAATGCGTGTAGGGGATGACCTCCTTGCCATCCAGCCGCACCGCGTCATTGCTGATGTCCGCGGTGAGCTGCGGGACGTCTATCTGCGCGCCGAGGAACTCCGCGTCGTAGCCCTGCAGCGGCTGCACCTCCTCGGCAGAGGGCGGCTGCAGGCTGATCTCGAGTTTCTCGAAGACCGAGCTGGCCAGGCAGGCCAGCGCGTGCTCGTCGGGATCGCCTGTGCTCTCCCCGCCGAAGTGAACCCCCGCGATGACCTTGCTCGGCTTGCCGTTCTGCTTGAACAGCCACACCGCGCCCGAGTCGCCGCCGCTGCTGATCTCGCCGTCCGTCGGCGGATGGTCGTCGTCGGGGCCTATCTCGAAACAGCCGATGGTCTTCTCGCCGACATCGCCCTCATAGTCGATCTTGACCAGGGTGTCGATACGGCGGACCACACCGTGGGTGACCCCGGTGGTCCGTCCGCTCTTGATCACCTTGTCGCCGAGATCCGGATCGCCCAACTCTTGTGGCGCCACACCGAGTTCGCAGATCTTCTGCTCGAAGGTCCGTCCCTCGTCGATGCTCGCGACCGCGCAGTCACCGGCCGGGCCCAGGTGAGACCTCTTCAGCGCGCCGAGGTGGTTGCGGTCGATCCGGTTGTCGTCGAAACGGCCGGGCTGCACGACCTCCTCGCCCAGCCTGCCGTCCGGGCCCTGCAGCACATGCCAGTTGCTCAGCACATACGGAGTGCCGTCGGCCCTGTCGAAGACAATGCAGCCGACCGTCCCGGCCGTGACCGTCACACCGCCCACGCTCGCCCCGGGAAACACCGGGTTCAGACGGGTCTTGCGCTCAGGCTTCTCAACCTCGGCCACCCTGCGGAAATGCGCCTTGTAACTGCGCTCGATGACATCGGTGGGCACCTGGACACCGTCCACCATGACGGTCTCGGGTATACGGGCCGTACCCAGCGCCTCCAGCGCCTCCGGCTCGGCCTTGCTCTTCACCGTGAACTGCAGCACGACCTGCTTGCCCCGCGTGCCATTCTTCACTTTGTGCCCGATGCCTACCGACGACACATTCGGATCCTTCAGCAGATCCGGCCCTCGCGAACGGATGTACTGCCGAAGCGAAGAAATCAGCTTGTCCTGCGCCAGAGCCGACTTCCCGGATGACGACGCCGCCTTCTTACCGGTGCTCGTGACCATTGACGAGGATGTCCCTTCACGAAGAGGAAAAGAGGACGGCACAGACCACACGCACCGCCCCCCAGCGACCCCCCCAGCGACAACAGGCGCGGCAGCCACCCGGATGACCACCAGCCCACACCCAGCGAAACGCATAGATGCGTCATATGCCGCAAGATAATGACCCACTCGGGTGAACACACGCACAGGACCGTCACGCCACGCCTCGGACAACCACGCACGGGACGTCACACCACACCCCGGACACCCACCACCGGAACCGACCGCGACACCGCCACAACCAGCCACCCCTCCCCACCCCGGCCCCGGCCCGCCCCGCTGCTGACGGCCGGAGCCGTCGCACAGCGGCCCTCGCACCCCCCACATACAGGCGATCAGCACCCGCCACGCCCCCGACCGACCGGGACCAACCTGGTCAGGGATGGTGCGCGAAACGGCAGAACCGGCCGGCACGCAACTCCGCAGCCGGCCACGACAACCACCGCAGCCGCCGGCGTCCCCAACTCCCGCCGCACTACCAGGGCATTCGGGGGCGTGTTACTGTCGCGCGATGTCCAAGACCGACATTGACTTGGTGACCGCCGAGTTCTTCGGCGCCTTCGACAACCGGGGCGGCAAGACACCCGACGTGACACGAATCCGCCGGCTCGTGCTTCCCTCCGGCATCATCGTCAAAACCGGCCCGGAATTCACCGTGTACACCCTGGACGAGTTCATCGAACCCCGCCAACAGCTCCTGACCGACGGCCGGCTGATCGAGTTCTCCGAATGGGAGACCGCCGAACGCACCGAGATCGCAGGCGACATCGCCTCACGATTCAGTGACTACCAAAAATCCGGAACCATGGACGGCAAACCGTTCAAAGGCGGCGGAACCAAAACCATCCAATTGGTCCGCACCCCCGAAGGCTGGCGCATCACAGCGCTCTCCTGGCATGACCAGCCCTGACCACCCCCGGCCTCCACGCCATCCGGCCCCAGCCATGCCGGCCCGAGCTGACGCAGCGCGCCAAACCGGACCCCGACATCCCCGGCCCGGCCCAGAACACCGAGCACCCCAGCACCAGACTCTTGCAGCCAAGCGCCAGCTGCCGTCGCCGTCCACGTGGCGTGTCCTTGGTTCATGACGGCCGCCCGCCGAACTGCCAGTCGTGGACCTCGATGTCGGCATACCGGTCCGAGGTCAGGACGGCGCGCGCCGTATCCGGGTCCGCGGCCCGGACCAGCACCGCCGTACCCAGCCAAGTGGCGCCGTCGTCGGACAGCAGTGGCCCGTACGCGATCAGCTCGTCACGGTCGGGCGGCACGACGAGGTCGACGGCCTGCCCCGAGCCGAGGCCGAGCACCAGATACCGGTTGCCACCCATCCGGCCTCCAGGGAAATCCCACATGGTGCGCCCCAGCATGTTGCGCCACCGCCGCAGCAGCACGTCCCGGTACACGCCGGCCTGATAGTTGGGCTCGTCGAAGGCGAACGCGCGGGCGGCAGCGGGATCCGGCAGATCGACGATGTGCACACTGCCGGTCGGCGTTTCGCCATCGCCGCCGAACGTAGGGCCGCGAGCAATCATCTCCGCCGCGTACCCGTCCATGTACGACCAGTGCTCTTCCAGCGGTTTGTCGCGCAACGCGACCGAGCCGGGCCTATCGCGGTGGTAGCAGAGGAACTCCATGCCCACGGACTCTCCCCAACACGGCAGCACCTCAACGGGATTTGGCAACGCTGGACCCATGCTGCTGACACGGAAGCGTTCCATCAGGCCGCTCAGCCGTCCCGAAGAGCGCGGCCACAACGCACCGGCGCCCTCAGCCACAGCAGAGATAGGTGGCCGTGCTCAGCGACAGTTGGCCACCCGTCGTCGCGAAATCGTCGCCGCAGAGTCAGAACCCAACATCTTCATGGGCCTTCTAGGGACGGACGTATCGATGGTTAAGCCGGAACCGAACTGATGCAGCACATGTCTCTCGCACCATGACTTCTGACGAGCAGCAAACGCACGCGCGCTCCACCGGGCTCACCTCGCCGTCCGCTGTGACTGTGGATCCGCCGAAGGTCAACGACTACAACAGCTTCGCCGAGGCGTACACGGCCGAAAGTGAATCCAACCTCATCAATGGCTACTACCAGCGGCCCGCGATGCTGGCCCTCGCCGGAGACGTGGCCGGCCGGCGGATCCTCGACGCCGGCTGCGGCTCCGGGCCCCTGTTCGCGGCGCTGCGCGACCGTGGCGCCATCGTGAGCGGCTTCGACGCGAGTGCCGGGATGCTGGAGCTGGCCCGGCGGCGGCTCGGCGACGGTGCGGATCTGCAGGTGGCCGACCTGGGCAGCCCGCTTCCCTACCCTGACGACACGTTCGACGATGTCGTCGCGGCCCTGGTGCTGCACTACCTGGAGGACTGGGGGCCGGCGCTGGCCGAGCTACGACGCATACTCAAGCCCGGCGGTCGGCTGATCGCGTCCGTCGACCATCCCTTTGCCATCAACCTCATGCACCGCCAGGCCGGCCGCGAGGCCGAGTACAACTATTTCAACACCACCAACTGGACCGAAGAGTGGACCATGGGCGGCCAGACCGCCCTGATGAGCCTCTGGCACAGGCCGCTGCACGCGATGATCGAAGCCTTCACCGCGGCAGGCTTCCGGCTAACAGTTATCAGCGAGCCAGAGCCTGATCCAGCCGCCCGCGAGCTGTTCCCCGAAGCCATCGCGGCCACGCCGCGCTTCCTGTGCTTCCTGTTCTTCGTCCTGCAAGTCGACTAGTAGAAGGCCGTTGAAGATCTTGCTGGGGGCTTGCCTGCGGCGGGGCCACAAGGGCGGGCGCCCGCCAGGCTTCGACGCCGATGCGTACAAGCAGCCCATCACCGTCGAGCGCTGCATCACCCGACCCAAGCAGTGGCGGCGGCCTGGCTATACAGTGCGACAAAATCGGCATCGCTTACCAGGCCGCACTCCACCTCGCGGCCATCGTCATCTGGGCACGACGCTGACCAAAGAGATAGAACCTTGCCATGCCAAGCTTCGAGATCACACCGATAGGCATAGTCCGGAACAACCGGACGGACGTCCAGCACACGGACAACTGGGGTGCCGTCCGCAGCACGATCACCGTCGACGAGCGCTTCGGCGAGGCGTGCCTCCAGGGTCTGGAGGGCTTCTCCCACGTGGAGATCCTCTTCATCTTCGACCAGTTCCCGGAACACGACGACTACCGCGAACCCCGCCCCTACCGCGGCCGCTCCGACCTCCCGCCCGTCGGCGTCTTCGCCGGCCGCGGCCCCCGCAGACCGAACCGCATCGGGGTAACGAGCTGCGCCATCGAATCCGTCCACGGCCGCGAACTGACGGTGGTGGGCCTCGACGCGGTCTCGGGCACCCCGGTCATTGACCTGAAGCCGACGATGGCGGAGTTCCGCGCGGTGAACATCAAGCAGCCGGAATGGGTCAGCCGCCTGATGTCGGAGTACTTCCAGCCGTGAGCGGTCCCCCGTCAACCCGCCCGCGGCTCACCGCCTCCCCCTATGGTTTCTAGTCGCCGTCGTCGCTGCTCCGGTTCAGGCTCCGGCGCCGATTCTTCTCGGAGCTACGCAGCAGTTCCCCCGCGGTGAGCGTCACGGTCGCCACAACGCGGACCCAGCGGGGCCCGCCGCGCCCAGCCCACACCACACATACGCACCCGCCGACGGCGAGCGCCAGGACGCCGAGCAGCACCAGAACGGTCATGTTCCCCACCCCTGATTCGTACGGTCCCATTGATCATCTCAGGCTCGGAAGGGGTGCCCCAAGGGATGTCCTGCCGAATCCCTGCCGTCGGCCGCAGATCAGCGCCCATGGAACGTTGGCGTGGCGGCGGGAGGGGGTGAGGACGGCTTGGACGTGTCGTTTGCCCTCACGGCGTTTCCGGTAGGCGGCGAGGACCGAGGTTGCTTCATGGATCAGCAAGAGGTTCTGGCACAGGTTTTGCGGGACGTCGCGAAGTGCCACGAGACGGGCGATAGGAATGCGGTTGGTGACGTGATCGAGTAGGCCCAAACCGTGCGATCGAAGCGCAGGGTACCGTCACGGACATGCCCGATGATCACCCTGCCTGCCGATGTGTCATCTGCCATGACTATGGCGATCGAGACGAGGCCGACCGCATGGACCTGCGGACAGTCGGCCAGGTCCAGGAGCACGGCTGGAGCGTCGTGATGGTGCCGGCGGACGACGAGGGGCCCGGCTTCGCTTACACGATCGGGCTTTGGCATACACACGGGGTGCCCGAGCTGGCGATGTTCGGGCTGGACATCCAGACGATGCACATCATGCTCAACTCCCTTGGCCATCAGGCGGCAGCCGGGGCTGTACTGGAGAACGGGCGTACATGTCACGACGTCATCGAGGGGCGGCCGGTTGTCCTGAAGTCGGCCGATCTCCGCTGGTACCGGGAGTTCTTCGGGCGCGCGATCTCCTTCTACCGACGCCCCCCGTTCCCGGTCCTGCAGGTGGTGTGGCCCGACGCAAAGGGGCGCTTCCTCTGGCAGCCAGGGGCCGACGAGCACTATCTGCAGTCCCAGCCCCAGTTGTGGCTGAAGCCCACCGAGCACCCTGACGGGGTATGGGCCACACTCGCGACCGGCTGAAGGCCGCTGAGACTCGGCGGACGGCAGTTCAGACGAGCAGGACTCGGTTGCGACGAAGATCATGCGGCCGCGATCACCCGTCGGGTGTCACGTCCACGGTGACCTGCACGGTCGCGGAGAACCGGTGGTGACGGCTGGACGCTGCCGTTCCCGCACGGCACCCCGCCGAGCTCGGCCCCGGAGCAGTGCGCCCACCCGCTCCCCCGCCACCTTCAAAAGGCGTGCAGGCCACGTCACTTGCAGCCGGAGAACGTCTCCACCCGCACGCGGTCAGCCCTTAACGCACCGGCCGTGCCGGGGATACGCCGAGCTCAGGGGCTGTGCAACCTGCTTAGCGCTCCTTGACGGCGTGCAGCATTGTGATGCCGAGCCACGGGCCGCCGTACCAGTACCCGGGGCCGAGTCCGCGCAGCGTGCCCTGGCCGATGTGCGCGGCGTACCTGCTGGCCATGTTCCAGAAGTCGGCGACGAGCAACTGCCCGCCCGGGCGCAGCACCCGCATGGCCTCGTCCACCGCGCGGTATCGCCCCTCGGCCGACGGGATGTTGTGGATCGCCAGCGCGCTCGTCACGACGTCGAAGGAGCCGTCCGCAAACGGCAACGCGGTCATGTCGGCCGTATGCACTTCCACCCGGTCGGCGACCCCTGCCGCGGCGGCGTTGGCGAGCGTGACTTCGGGCCGGTTGCCGCTCTGGTCCTTTCCGGACCACAGGTCCACGCCCACGGCATGCCCCGTCGGCAGTCGCCTGGCCGCCTCGATCAGCACCGCGCCGCGACCGCAGCCCAGGTCCAGCAGCTGCTCGTTGCCCTTCAAGTCGGCCTGGTCCAGCTCCCGCCTCCAGATGCGCAGCTTGCCGTGCAGTGTGGTGTGCAGGTAAATGCCGGCGTGGGCAAGCAGTACCGTCCCGGCAGTCACCATCGCCTTCCGTCCCGGCCGCCACCGGCCGGCGGCCAGGCAGCAGGCAGTCCCGGCGGCGCCGAGTACCGCCGGGAACGCTGGAGCGTCGACGCCGTATCGCGGCCGCTGAAGGCGCGGCAGTGGGGAGTCATCCCGATTCTTGGACATACGCGCACTGTCACAAGCTCAACTGCCGGGCGTCTTGGAGAAATGTTCCCCCGTGACCAGCGCCACCGGCCTCGCGCCGGCCAGGTGCAGACCGCCGTATCAAGCCTTGGACAGGTATTCGGGGGCGGCCCACGCGACGTCGTCGACCGCAAGCCACGGCGCGACCGCAACGCCCGTGGGCGTCACACCGGCGAAGGCCTTGACATCCCGATGGAGGTGGGACTGGTCGACGTAGCCGATCTCCGCCGCCACCTGTGCGGCGCTGTGACCCGCGGCGAGACGGTGGGCCGCGTGGTCGAAACGGACAAGCTGGGCGGCGCGCTTGGGGCTGAGACCGATCTGGGCCCGGAACCGGGACCACAGCCGCTTACGGCTCCAGCCGACCTCGGCTGCCAGCCGCTCGACCCGAACCCCTCCCAGACTCGTCACCATCTGTCCCCACACGAAGGCGACTTCAGGCTCGACCGCGCGGCCTGCCTCGTGTCGTCGAACGAGCGCGGCCTCCGCGATCGCGAACCGGTCGTCCCATGACCCGGCAGCGCGCAGTTGCTCTTGGGTCCGCGCGGCATCGCGGCCCCAGAGGTCATCGAGGGAGACCACCATCCCGCCCAACTCCGAAGAGACGCCCAGCACCGCGTGCGCGACCACCGGCGACAGCCGCACCTGGAGGCACTCGATGTCACGCCCGCGCCCTCGAACGCCGCTCGCCGCGAGTCCGACGACGACACTGCCGTTCTGCCGGCCGCTGCTGTTGTCGTCGACGGCAATCGGGCCATCGCTCAGGTCGACGGCCACCGTGACAGCCGGGTACGGGACAACGTCCAGGTCGAAGAGTTCCCTGGTACGAGCGCCGAACCCGGCCATGCTGACCCCCGGCAGCCGACCGGGCCTCGACGGGGTGGCGATGTCCCACACCGCCGCAAAGTCATGAGCCGACTCAGCGCATCGCATGTCGCCAGGCTAAGCGACATTCATCCAAGACACGACGTCCGAGTCGCGACGACGCTGACGGCCTCCGTAAGTACCCCGGACCGGACCGGAAAGGACCACTCGTGACGCGCTCTCCGATTGACCCGTTCACATCGGCCGTCGAACTCGCTGCGGCCATACGCCGAAAGGAGGTGAGCCCGGTCGAGGTGGCCGATTGCTATCTCGAGCGGATGGACGAGCTCGACCCCCAGCTGAACGCCTTCTGTCACCGGGCCGACGACGACGTCCGCAAAGCCGCGTCTGTCGCGGCCGATGTAGTGGCGCGGACCCCGTCGGCCGAAGACCTCCCCCCGTTCCATGGCGTCCCGCTGCCGGTCAAGGACCTCCTTGACGTGGTGGGATGGCCCACCACCCATGGGTCCGCCGGCGCCAGGCAGGAGCCGGCCGCAGCATCGGATCCGGTCGTGCAACGGTTCGTGGACGCGGGATTCGTCCTGCTCGGCAAGACCACCACCTCCGAATTCGGCGCCCTGCCCTTCACCGAGAGCGAGGCCCTGGGCATCTCGCGCAGCCCGTGGGACCCGGATCGCACGCCGGGCGGGTCGTCGAGCGGAGCGGGCGCTGCCGTCGCCGCCGGGATGGCGCCCATCGCCCACGCCGAAGACGGCGGCGGGTCGATCCGCATCCCCGCGTCGTGCAACGGCCTCGTCGGGCTCAAACCCACCCGCGGCCTGGTCACCAACGGGACCGTCAGCGTGGAAGGTCTCGGCACCAGCGGCGTGCTCACCCGCACGGTGGCAGACACCGCGGCCGCCCTCGACGTGCTTGCGCGCCATGATCCGGGCGCATGGTGGTCACCCCCGACCCCGCACAGGTCCTTTGCCGCCGCGATGAAGACGGACATGCCGACCGGGCTGCGGATCGGTGCGCTCCACGACTCTCCGATCGACGGGATACGCGTGCACCCGGCGTGTACCGAAGCCGTCACCGTCACTCTTCGGACGCTCGAATCGGCCGGTCACCATGTCGTCGACACGCGTCTTCCGCTCCCCTCGACCGACGAGTTGGTGGCGGCGTTCACGACCATCTGGAACGTCGGCGGCAGCGGGATCGCGCTCGCGGACCCCGACCGCGTCGAGCCCCACAATCGTGCCCTGCGCGCCGCGGCACGATCGATCGACTCGTGGTCCTACGCAGAAGGGGTGCAAAAGACCGAACAGTTGTCGCGGCGCATCGTCGAAGGCTTCCTCGCCGGCTTCGACCTCCTCGTCACGCCCACGATGGCATGCCTCCCGCCGCTCGTCGGTGCCTGGCGGGCAGGCTCCGACGACGATCCCCTGAGGCCACTGCTGAACAGCTACCCGATGGGGGTGTTCACGTCAGTCTTCAACGTGACAGGCCAACCGGCCATCTCCATCCCCATCCACCACGACGCCGGCACCGGCCTGCCCGTCGGCATCCAGATCGTCGCCGCACCGTGGCGGGAAGACCTCCTCCTCCAGGTGGCTCGCACCCTCGAACTCGCACATCCCTGGACCGATCGCCGCCCGCCCGTCAGGTGAGGACGGCGGCTCTTCCCTAGCGGAGTCCGTATCGTCGGGCGTACATCCGCGTGTTGCCAGTCCGGCACGGCCCGAGGCGAAGGTGGTTCCGGCTCGCGCGAGGCAGCCCTGCGTCGACGCTGCCCGCACTGATCGGCGTACTTGTGTACGGCATCGCCCTCATGTACGGCATCGCTCTCACGCCTGCCCGGCCAGATATGCAGGAGGTAGTCCTCCAGCGGCCTGGCAGGCGGGTTAGGTGTCAGCGGCAGAGAACAGCACCCCCTCACTCGGGCTCGCGATGGGCGCCGGACTCCGACATCTCGGCGATCAGCGGACCGAACGCCTTCACCAGCCGGGTCCTGTGCGGGAGTTGTCCGGCCACTTGCTGACAGACCCGCACATCACCGACAGACCGGCCAGGCTTTCCGTGTCACCGGTGACTCGCCCGCACCCGGAACTCGTCTTCCGCAGCACGGTCCCCTGCTGGACAGGATCGACGAGGACGGAACCAACCAACGGTGTCCGCAACGGAAGGGGTGCTCGAAGCGAGGTGGGGAAACGGCCTCGACGGCATGCGGAACACCGGGTACAGCCGAACCGCTATCTGGCCCCCGGAGTGGGGGACTTCCCCGATTTCCTGGCCCCGCCGCAGGCAGCTCCGGACCTGATAGCGGCAGCTCCGGCTGATCCCTCCAGCCGGGCGAAGGCGAGGATGTCGGGGACCGCTTGGCGCAGGCTCGCGAAGTGACGGTGCACGCCGGCCACCGCAACCGCGGCGTTGACCCCCCACACCGTCATGCCGGCCCGCAGTCCTGCCTCGACTCCGGACGGGGCATCCTCAATGACCAGGCAGTTCTCGGGCCGGGCACCGAGCTGCTCGGCGGCCAACAGGTAGGGCACGGGCGAGGGCTTGCCTTCCGCCACTGCGGCGGCGTCCACAAGGACGCGCGGGACCGGCAGACCCGTCCGAGCAAATCGCCCCCGCACCCGGTGCTCATAGTTCGAGGTCACCAGCGCCCACGCCTCCAGCGGCAGGGTGCTCAGCAGCTCCGACGCACCGTCGAAGGCCGCATAGACGCCGGACCGGACGTCGTCGTCCTCCAGTTCGTGCAGCGCTGCCAGGCACTCCTTTGGATCCTGGTCCGGGGCCACCTTCGCGAAGGTCTCCATCGGCCGCGTCCGCAGCGCCACCCGATAGACCTCATCTGCGTCCAGTCCGTATCGCCCCGCCCATGTTGCCCAGACCCGGCGTTGGTTGTCCACGGCGTCGATCAACGTGCCGTCGACATCGAAGAGGACGTACTTCCTGGGGCCGGGCTGCTCAAGCTCACTGGTCACGCCATGATCATGCCAGGAGATCCTGGAGATCACTTACGGGACGGGCCGGACATCCCTTAGCGGAAGCCTCGCCAAGCCCTCCGGAAAATGGACCAGCGCCCGCCGCAGTCCCGGTCTCGTGATGTCGCACCACGACGGTCAGCCGTGGCCGCGGCCGTGGCCCCCGCTCCCCCGTCAACTGCGGACCCGGCATGGTCCTCGGACCGAGGCGTTGTCAGTGGTGGCGTGCAGGATGGCGGGCATGACAACACCTGCTGCAGTGATCGTGGATGCCGCCGCCTACGCGCGGGCGGTCGAGGACGCGGTGAAGGCGTCCGCCGCCTACTACACGGGCGGCACGTCGGCGTTGGACGACGACGCCTACGACCGGCTGGTGCGCGGCATCGCGGCGTGGGAGGCCCAGCATCCCGGGCAGGTGCTGCCCGATTCGCCGACCGGAAAGGTCGCCGGCGGTGCCGTGGAGGGGGATGTCCCGCACACGGTGGCGATGCTGAGCCTGGACAACGTGTTCTCGCCCGAGGAGTTCACCGCGTGGAGTGCGTCGCTGGCCCGGCGGATCGGTCACGACGTGGAGCGGTTCAGCGTCGAGCCGAAGCTGGACGGCCTCGCGATCGCCGCCCGCTACAGCCACGGCCGCCTCACCAGACTGATCACCCGCGGCGACGGGACGGCCGGGGAGGACGTCTCCCACGCGATCGGCACCATCGAGGGTCTGCCGAATGAGCTGGCCGAGCCGGTCACGGTGGAGGTGCGCGGCGAAGTCCTCATGACCACAGCCCAGTTCGAGCACGCCAACGAGGTACGTACCGCGCACGGCGGGCAGCCGTTCGCGAACCCGCGCAACGCCGCGGCGGGCACACTGCGCGCCAAGGACCGCGCCTACACCGTACCCATGACGTTCTTCGGCTACGGCCTGCTCCCGCTGGCCGACACCGAGGCCGGGCCGGCCGGGCGGCTGGGAGAGGCCGCGCACAGCGACCTCATGATCCAGGCCGCCGCGTACGGGGTGAACACCACCGCAACCACCGCCGTGCCCGGCATCACCGCCGACACCGCGGAGCGGGTTCTGGCCCGGGTGAAGGAGATTGCCGCGCTGCGTGCGGACTTGCCGTTCGGGATCGACGGGATCGTCATCAAGGCCGACCTGGCCGCCGACCAGCAGACCGCCGGATCCGGTTCGCGTGCCCCGCGCTGGGCGATCGCCTACAAGCTGCCCGCGGTGGAGAAGATCACCCGGCTGCTGGAGGTGGAGTGGAACGTGGGCCGCACCGGCATCATCGCCCCGCGGGGCGTGCTGGAACCCGTCGAGATAGACGGCTCCACCATCACCTACGCCACCCTGCACAATCCGGCCGACATCACCCGCCGCGACCTGCGTCTGGGCGACCATGTCATGGTCCACCGGGCCGGCGACGTCATCCCCCGCATCGAAGCCCCCGTCGCCCACCTGCGCACTGGCGACGAGCAGCCCATCGTCTTCCCCGAGGTGTGCCCTCGGTGCGGCTCCGGCATCGACACCAGCGAGCAGCGCTGGCGCTGCGAGAACGGTCGCAACTGCCACCTGGTCGCCGCCCTCTCCTACGCCTGCGGCCGCAACCAGCTCGACATCGAAGGCCTCGGCCACACCCGCGTCGTCCAGCTCGTCGAAGCGGGCCTGGCCGCCGACCTGGCCGACCTGTTCACCCTCACCCGCGACCAGCTCCTGAGCCTGGAACGGATGGGCGAGACCAGCACCGACAACCTCCTCGCCGCGATCGCCGCGGCCAAGGGGCAGCCGCTGTCGCGGGTGCTGTGCGCGCTCGGTGTGCGCGGCACCGGCCGCTCCATGTCCCGCCGCATCGCCCGGTACTTCGCCACCATGGACCACATCCGCGCCGCTGACGCAGAAACGATGCAGCAGGTCGAGGGCATCGGCACCGAGAAGGCGCCGTCCATCGTCGCCGAACTCGCCGAACTCGCCCCGCTCATCGACAAACTCGCCGCGGCCGGGGTCAACATGACCGAGCCCGGCGCCACCCCGCCCTCCCCTGCCACCGGTGACGCCGACAGCGATTCGGAGAGCATGGAGTCGACGGGAGGGCCGCTGGCCGGGATGACGGTCGTCGTCACCGGCGCGATGACCGGGGCGCTGGAGAAGCTCAGCCGCAACCAGATGAACGAACTCATCGAACGCGCCGGCGGCCGCTCCTCCTCCAGCGTCTCGAAGAAGACCACCCTGGTCGTCGCCGGCGAAGGCGCGGGCTCCAAGCGCGCCAAGGCCGAAACCCTCGGCATCCGCCTGGCCACCCCCGACGCATTCGCCACCCTCATCGCCGACTACCTCGACTGACCCCGATCCACGAGGGCGGGGGTGCCGCAGTTCACGGGACGCTCGGTGCCAAGGGCGGTACAGGCAGGGGTGGTTGACCGTACATCCGTATGCGGCTGCGGAAGGGACTGTACCCCCGGACCGACACGCTCTGTGCGCACATGCCCTTGCCCAGCAGACGTGGCTGGCGGTGGGGTAGATGGCCACGTCCCATCCACATCGCACCGACACTCCCCCTCCCCCCGACCAGCCAGGGGGCTCCGCGTTGTCGCCCTGCAGCCTCCTTCTCCGCCGAACGGCCGGCCCTATGAGCGAACGTGACGGTGACGGGCTCGTTCGGGCAGCGGCCGAGAGTCTCGGCCGGCAGGGCTTCCTCGCTGGGGTACACGGCCAGGTGGCAGGGGGCCTGTCGGCCACCCAGTCGGTGACGTACTGGCAGCGGTAGCCCTCGTACGGGGGCAGCACCGCTGGACGAACTCGGCGGCCCCGGCCGGCGTGTCGAGGAAGGCGACGAAGTCCCGTACGCCGCCCGGGAACTGGAACCGCAGCGGCCGGGACCCGCCCGGGGGACGTTCGTCGGTCAGAGAGATACTCAGGCCCTGGTTCAGGAAGGCCAGTTGCCTGAAGTGCTCCGCCAGCACGGCGAACGAGCACTCCGCCGTCCCGAAGATGTCGGTGTCGGGCCAGAAGGCGATGGTGGTCCCGCTTCCGGTCGCCGGTCCTACGGCGGTGGGCGGGGTGAGCGCGACGCCGCGCGCGTACTCCTGGACCCAGCGCACCCCTTCACGGCACACCTCGGCCGTCAGGCGGCTCGACAGGGCGTTGGTGACGCAGGGCCCCGTGCCGAAGAGGCTCATTTCCGCGGCCTGGCGGCCGCCAGGCCCGGCCCCGGCGTGCATGCGGGTCAGCAGGGCTTCGAGGCCGGGACCGCCGGTGTCCCCGGCGGTGGCCTCGACGGGTACACCCGGCCCGTCGTCGGCGACACGCAGACCGCCGTCGGGCGTGAGGGCGACGTCAACGGAGCTGGCGCGGCCGGCCAGGACCTCGTTCACCGCCCGGCAGGCGACCTCGAACACCAGCTGATGCAGGCCGCGTTCGCCGGTCGAGCCGACGTACATCCCCGGCCGCTTCCGAATGGCTTCCCACCCCTCCAGCACCTTGATGTGGCTGGCGTCGTACCTGATGGCTTCCTCACTCACGAAGTCCCCCTCCGATGCTGTCCGGCAGAGGTCCCCCACCCTAGGCGGATCCCTGGAAAACACCAGGTCAGAGCCGATTCGACGAGGGCAGGGTCAGGCGGGTCAGCGGCTACCCGGAGGCGGTCGACCCAACGGTCGCGAACCGTGGCGAGAGTGCGGCCGGGGGCCTGCCGAGGCCGCGTACGACCCCATTGCAGGCGGCCCTGGGGCCACCAATTTCGGTGCGTCGCCCGCCCGCCTGGAACGCCGCGTCCGCCTGCTTCACCGCCGCACTTTTCTCAGAATGCCCCGTGCTCGGCGGTGAAGGTGCCCTCGGCGCGGGCCTGGTGCAGGGCCTCGGAGCGGTCCAATGCCCGGGACTTGCGCAGCAGCACCTCCAGGTAGCGGTCCAGGACCAGGTGTTCCAGGACCAGGTGTTCCAGACCGCAGTCGGCGAGCCGGGCATGGCGGGCAATCTCACATCTGTTGTCGAACGCGACGAGCATGTCGCCGGTCAGGTGGACAGTGACCTTGCGTTCGATGAAGCGGACTTCTGCTGCCCGCAGGAGCGGGAGATCCGATGGACCGCCCGGCCCGAGTAAGCCAGGCGGAAGGCCAACAGACAGCATCTCAGCCGCTGTCCGGCCAGGTCGGCCCAGACCTTTCCGAAGTCGACCTCGGCATC
Organism: Streptomyces sp. R35; assembly: GCF_041053035.1. Taxonomy (NCBI): domain Bacteria; kingdom Bacillati; phylum Actinomycetota; class Actinomycetes; order Kitasatosporales; family Streptomycetaceae; genus Streptomyces; species Streptomyces sp. R35. Next base: position 10,790,972 of record NZ_CP163440.1, on the reverse strand, counting down.
CGAGCCGGGAGCATTAATGCGGATCAGCCCCCGCCATCGCGAAGGCGCTCGGCTACCACGACAAGACCGCCACCCGGCTGGTCACGGCAGCGGGCGGAACCTGGAGCCGACACGCCCCGGTGTGACCTCGGACGAACCTAGTCCGGCTGGAGATCCGCTGATCATCCCTCCCACCACGGCTCCAGTCCCTCCACGACGACGAATTCGTGGAAGTCCATGTTGCCGATCTCCAAGTTGCACGCCATCGACCCGACCTCGCGGCACGGAAGGACGGCGGACTGCCCCGGGGTGTCGTACAGGTCGACGACGGTCAGCGGTCGGCTGGGCTCGGCAAAGGTCCTGGCATCGGCGAGCGCGACCAGCGTGGTGTGTTCCTCGGGCGGGACCAGCGCGGGGACCTGGCCCGGCTGGAGGCCCTCGAAGGCCCGGTCGTCGACGACCAGCGCCCCCAACGGGTAGTGCTCCACGTCGATTTCATCCGGGTCCAGGTCCGAGCCGACCCAGCCGTCTTCGTCGGCCCCGCCCAGCTCGTCGAGCAGAGCGCGCCAGCCCCCCTCGTCGTCGAAGGAGGTTCGGACCAGCAGGGCCGCGCCGGTGGAGGGCAGTGCCGGGAAGGACCGACGCGACGGCACCGTCGGCGCGGGGAAGGCCGGTCGGCCACCGTCCCCCTGGTACATGCCGCACCTGTCCATGTCGCGCACCAGGTCGTCGAACGCGAGCGTGCCGCCCAGCAGAGCGTCCAGGATCTCGCCGAGGCGGGTTGGCGGGACCCGGACACCGCGCCCGGGCATCGCCGCCAGGTCCACCAGCAACGGCCCATCCCCGCCGTACACCACAGGGATGTCCGCCAAGACGGCGACCGGCGGCACGAGGCCGCCGCCCGGGACAAGCGCCGGTACGTTACCGCCGTGCAGGTAGTCCCATCCGGGGCCTTCGACCAGATGGAGCCGCACCCCGCTGCCCCCGATCTCGTCGAGCAGCCCGCCCCACAGAGCCTTGCCGTCCTCGTAGCACGTGCAGACCAACAGCACTTCACCAGGCGCAGGTTGGGGAAGCTCGGGAAAGGACATGACTCTCCTTCGAAAGGACCGGCGCGAACACCCTGTCGGCCGAACCGGCTCCGCGATCCCGCGGCGCGTCAGCCGGCCGTCGCACATTGGGGCCGTGCACCCGGCGGGGCACGGTCCCGCAGCGAGTACACCGCACCGGCAACACACCACAACACACCTGAGTGTTGAGCACGTTGGCACACCGCTCGGCCGCCTCCACCACCACGCCCGACAGTTGCGGCAACAGTCACCTCAAATCCCCTGAACCGAACCGCACACCCGAAGGATGCCCAGCCCAAGCCGACACCGTCACAAGACCAGCGCCAGATCCATTGGCGTGTACGCCGACACTCGTTCGCGTGAGTGGCTCGTCAGCGGGGCCAACTCTCACGCTCAGCGGCAGTTGGCCAGTTGGCCAGGGCATCAGCATTCCGGGTCATGGCACCGGCGTAGACGTAACTCTCGAAGATCGCTTGCGGCGTGCGGGGCACGGAGGGCTCCCTGGACACGGACACGGAAGACCACATCATCACAGCGATGCTCACGGGAACGTGGTTTCCGTGAACGATCACGTTCCGCCGGTTCGGCCCCGGAGAAAGTCCAGAGCGGGCAGCAGCCGCTGTTCCTCCAGCAACTCGAAGGCATGATGCCGTCCGGTGGAGATCATGGCGCCGGGTCAGTTCTGTCCGTTCTCGATCCACGGACGGAGTTTCTCCGGATTGCGGACCGCCCAGATGTGAGTGATACGGCCGCCAGTGAGGCTGAACGCTGCCACGGTCACGGTGACGCCGGCATGCTGGGCGACCAGGCCGGGCCGGCCGTTGACCGTCCGCTCCAGGAGCGTCAGCCCAGGGGCCTTGCCGGCGATGTGGATCAGGTACTGGGCGATGCGTTCGCTGCCCTCGACCGGGCGGAGGACGGTGCCGACCAGGCCGCCGCCGTCGGCGGTCATCGTGGCGTCGGGGTCGAGGAGGTCGACGAGGGCCTCGATGTCGCTGGCCTCCCACGCCTCCTTGAAATGCCGCACCAGACCGGCCTGCCCTGCCGTCGGAACCGCCGGAGCCTGTGCGGCCCGAATACGTCGACGGGCCGAGGAGGCCAGTTGCCTGCAGGCCGCGGGTGTCCGGCCGACGATCTCGGCGACCTCGGCGAAGGGGTACCGGAAGACGTCGTGCAGGATGAACGCCACGCGTTCGGCCGGCGTCATCGACTCCAGTACGACGAGGAAGGCCATGTTCACCGACTCGTCCAGGGTGACCTGGTCGGCGGGGTCGTCGGACTCGGCCCTGCCGCCGCCCGCCCGCCCGCTGAACCACTCCGTACGGTCGGGCAGCGGCTCCGGTATCCATGCGCCGACGTAGCGCTCGCGCCGGGCCCGCGCCGAGCCGAGCATGTCCAGGCAGATCCGGCCGGCCACCGTCGTCAGCCAGGCGCCGGGCGACTCGATGGCCTCCTGCTGTTGCCGCGACATCGCGTACCAGCGGGCGTAGGCCTCCTGCACGGCATCCTCGGCCTCGACCAGCGAACCGAGCAGCCGGTAGGCGAGATTGATCAGCTGGCGCCGCTCGCCGACGATCACGCTCAGCCCCGGCTCGGACCGGTCATGCCCTGACTCCGACGGGGTGCTCATCGCCGCGACTGCTCCCTGGTTCTTCGCATCGGTTCTTCGCATCGGTTCTTCGCATCGGTTCTTCTCGTCCGCTTCCGCTTCCGCTCTCGGCACTTCGGCGAAACACGGCACCGGACTGCGAGGGCGGCGCTTCGCCTCACATTTCGCGGGCCCACGTCGTCGGACCACCGAGACACTACTGATCCACCGCCGCGAGGCAGAAGAGGGGACCACGTCATGGCCACACAGACGACGGCAGTACGGGGCAGAGTCACGTTCCTGCAGGTCGCGATCGCCCTGCAGACTCTGGCCATCTTCTTCCAGGCGGTCACCGCCGGACTGGTGCTCTCCTCGTCCCACGGCGAGGTACTGCACAGCGCCGGAGCGCGCGTGATGTACGGCGCATCGATGCTGTACGTGCTCGCCGCGATCCTGGCGTGGCGACCGGGCGGCGGGGCGCCCCGCCCCATCCTGTACGCGTCCGGCTTCCTCGTACTCGCATCGGTGCAGGTGGTGCTGGGCATCGCGCACATACCGTCGCTCCATGTCCCCCTGGGCGTCCTGATGTTCGGCCTGAGCGTGCTGGCGCTGGGCCAGGTGCTCTCCACCCGCTTGTCGCACCGCTCCGGCACCCGGTAGATCGATCGAGGAAGGCCAGGCAGCGGCAATGACCGACCGCCGTCAGCTCAAAAAGGGCTAAGAGGGTGTCTCACGTGGCAAGTTTCGCGAGCTTCTTGTAGCAGGTCAGGGCGGCGGCCAGGCCGAGGAAGGCGAGGAAGTGCGAGCCCTTTCGTTCGTATCGGACGGTGAGGCGGCGGTAGCCGAAGAGCCAAGCGATCGACCGTTCGATCTTCCAGCGGTGCCGACCGAGGCGTTCGCCGGACTCGATGCCGGGCCGCGCGATGCGCGCGACGAGCCCGCGCTCGCGCAGCCAGGCCAGGTGTTCGGCGGAGAAGTACGCCTTGTCCGCGCGGAGTTTGACGGGTCGGCGCCGCCGTGGTCCCCGGCGGGACCGGACGGCGGGGTATGCCGCGGATGAGCGGCTTGAGGGCGAGGCTGTCGTGCATGTTCGCGCCGGACACGGCGACGGCGAGCGGGATGCCCTGGGCATCGGACAGCACGTGCAGCTTGCTGCCCTTCTTGCCGCGATCGACCGGGTTCGGCCCCGTCAGCGATCCCCCTTTTGGCGCGAACGGAGGCCGCGTCGACGATCGCCGAGGTCCAGTCCACCTCGCCCCGGGCCCCGAGTTCGTCCAGCACCGCCCGGTGCAGCCGACGCCACAGGCCGGCCTCGGTCCATACCGTGAGGCGGCGATGCGCGGTGCTCCGCCTTCCGCGACCAGTAAGCAGGGCACGCCCCATCTCCCGTCATCGCGAAGGGAGTAGAGGGAGTTGGAGTGCGCTTCAACGACACCAGGCCGGCACCACGCCCGCCGCTTCGGCACCCGATTCCGAAGCTTTGACTGTCCCGTTCACAGTGCTGACCGCTCCGCATGCTTGCATGCTGGAAACGGGAGTTCGCCCGCGATCTGGGAAGGGGACGTTCGTGAGGATCGGGTCCGTGAATCGGCCTGAACGTGTTGCTGTCATCGGAGTGGGCATCCTCGGAGCCAGCGTGGGCTGGAACCTGTCCCGGCATGGCGCCAAGGTGGTCTTCATCGACGCAGGCCAGCCGGGCGAAGGCGTCACCAACTGGTCTTTCTCGTGGGTCAACGCCAGCAACAAGACCGCGCGCAAGTCCTACTTCGACCTGAACGTCGCGGGCATGGCAGCGTACCGAGAGCTTGCCAGGACCATCGGGTCAGACTCATGGTGGTATCCCAACGGCCACCTGCGTTGGGCAGACGATCCCGCAGCGGAGTCGAAGCTCCTGAAAACAGCCGGACTGCTGGAAAGCTGGGACTACCGGGTCGAGTTGTGCACGGGGACAGAGGTGCGCCGCCGCCTCGAACCCGCTCTCACGATGCCCGGCGAGGTTCCAGTCCTGTTCTACCCCGACGAAGCCTGGGTGCACGGACGTCATCTCGTCGGCCGCCTGGTCGGCCAGGCCGTTGCATCCGGCGCCGAGCACCGGTCCGGCACCGCTGTCTGTGACATCGGCACCGGTGCCGACGGGAGCATCCGGAGTGTTGCTCTGTCCGATGGGAGCTGTCTCGACGTCGATATCGTCGTGAACGCAGCAGGCCCCAGCGCGTCCCACGTCGCCGGGCTCATCGCACGGCACTTGCCGATGCGCCGGGAACCCGGCGCCGTCACCCGGATCGGCTGTGCTCAGGTCCCGGTTCACCGGGCCATGCACGCGCCCCACATCGAGATCCGTCCTGACGGAGACGCTTCGGTGGTCCTCCACAGCCGCGAGATCGACACACTCATCGACACAGGCGAAGAGCCGGCGGAACTCGCACGGCTGCTCCACGAATCGGCGCGGCACGTCGTTCCCGAGCTCGGCAACTCCCGCATCACGCAGACACGGGTGGCCAACCGGCCCATCCCAGCCGACGGATTCCCCTCGGTGGGAGCGGTGCCGTCTGTGCCGGGCTACTACGAGGCCGTTTCCCACAGCGGCATCACGCTCGGGCCGGTAATCGGCCGGCTGCTTGCTTCGGAGATCCTCAGCGGGAAGAGAGATGAGCTGCTCGCGGACTTCCGCCCGGAGCGCTTCCCCCCGTGACAGCCCGGGCAAGGGCCACCAGCCGCTACGACGAGACCCACAGCCAGCCGTCCTTCCTGTCCGTGAGGCTCCGTCGCCCGTGATGGAGCAGTATTCGCGCACCTGAGTGACATCGAAACTCGCCGACATTCACGGGCACACAGGCCCTCGGGTGGCATCCGAACTCATCGACAAACGACGTTCATTGAGGGGCTCTGGTCCACTTCCTGTGGATGCATACGCAAGGTGACTGTTGATCTCCGTGTGATGGAGGGTGAGTTCGCCCGAAAATCGCCCGGCTGGTTGGTGGCGTGGTCGACAGTCCTTCGCCGTGAACGAAGTGCTGCCGGAGTTGAACGAGCTGCTGTTTTCCTCGGTCGAGGGCGTGTTGGTGGAGTCGGTCGAGGTGACCGACGCGGTCGTGCGAGTCGGGGCCCGTACGACCGCAGGGAAGGCGGCCTGTCCGGGATGTGGATGTCGGTCAGGGCGAATACACGGCTCCTACCTGCGATTCCCTCGTGATCTGCCGACGGCGGGCAAGTTCGTGGTGGTGTCGTTGCGGGTGCGGCGGTTCGTCTGCGAGGAAGAATCCTGCGAGCGCAAGACCTTCGCTGAGCAAGTACCGGGCCTCACTCGCAGGTTCGGGCGACGGACCGAGCGGCTACGGTCGACGCTGGTGTCGGTCGGTCTTGCGCTCGCGGGCCGAGCCGGCGCCCGGATGACGGACGCCTTCAGGGTTTCGGTCAGCCGGAACACCCTGCTGAGGCTGATCGCCTCGCTTCCGGACCCCGCCACCGCAGCACCCCGTGTGGTCGGCGTGGACGAGTACGCCCAGCGCAAGGGCCGTGTCTACGGAACCGTGCTCGTCGACGTCGAGACACGTCGACCGGTCGACCTTCTTCCGGACCGGGAGGCGGACACGCTCGCGGCCTGGCTCGCCGAGCGGCCCGGCATCGAGATCGTCTGCCGTGACCGGGCTCCCTTCTTTGCCGAGGGCGCGACCCGCGGAGCCCCGCAGGCTCTCCAGGTCGCCGACCGGTGGCATCTCTGGCACAACCTGGGCGAAGCCGCCGAGAAGTGCGTCTACCGGCACCGCAGCTGCTTACGTCCCGCGCCGGAACAGCCGGAGGAACCCCAGGAGGAACCAGAGCCAACCACGTCATCGCCCTGGCCGACAGGGCACCGGTTCGCCGAGCGCACCCGCACCAAGCACGCCACCATCCACGCTCTCCTCGCCGCCGGCCACAGTAAGCGGTCCGTCGCCCGGCAGCTCGGGATGACCCTCAACACGATCCTGCGCTTCTCCCGCGCCACCAGCCCGGAGGAGATGTTCACCGGTCAGTGGCAAAACCGTGCGACCAGGCTCGATGCCTACAAGCCCTACCTCGATCAGCGCTGGCAGGAAGGCTGCACCAACGCCTGGAAACTATGGGAGGAGATCAAGGAACAGGGCTATCCCCGCGGCTACGCCAGCGTCCGCGACTACGTCAGCAGGACGCTTCGCGGCAAGCCCCAACCGGTCGGCCCCCGCCCGCCGTCGGCCCGCGCCGTCACGCGCTGGATCCTCACCCACCCCGACGCCCTGCCCGAAGTCGACCGCCTCCAGCTCAAAGCCGTCCTGGCCAACTGCCCCGAACTGACAGCACTCTCCGAGCACGTGCGTTCCTTCGGCCACATGGTCGCCCACCTCCAAGGCGACCAGTTGCCGACCTGGATCGAAGCGGCCACCTCCACTACCGAACTGCCCAGCCTCCGGCACTTCGCCCAGCACCTCGAACGCGACCTCGACGCCGTCATCGCCGGCCTCACACTCCCCTGGAACTCAGGCGTCGTCGAAGGCCACGTCAACCGGATCAAGATGCTCAAGCGTCAGATGTTCGGCCGCGCTGGTTTCGAACTCCTCCGCAAGCGAGTTCTCCTCGCTCCGTAATTTGATTGCTGGACCTGGCCCGGACTCTACGATCGAGGAGTGACGATCGAGTACGAGTGGCGGGGCGACTTCGACAACACCGCCCTCAACGCGCTGCATGCTGGCGGCTTCGGCCACCCGGTCACTCAGACTGCCTGGCGAGAACGACTTGAACGCCACAGCCTCGGCTGGGTCTGCGCTTGGGAAGACGGCTCGCTGATCGGCTTCGTCAACGTGGTCTGGGACGGCGGAGTTCACGCCTTCGTCCTGGACACGGTGGTCGCCCAGCATCGCAAGCGGAGCGGTGTTGGAGGCGCGCTGGTCGCAGCTGCTGCTCACGAAGCTCGTGCCGCGAAGTGCGAGTGGCTCCACGTTGACTTCGAGGAGCACCTTCGTTCGTTCTACTTCGATGCCTGCGGCTTCAAGGAGACGACAGCCGGACTGATCGCCCTGTAGCAGGGTGGACCAGGCTCTGGGCCAGGATGCACAGGGTCAGAAGCAGTATCAGCAAGCCCTCGCCAGACCCCTGACCCAATCTCAGACGTCACCGGGAGTAACTGCACCACAGGAAGTGGACCAGAGCCCATTGAGGGCCACACAGCCAGATCGTCATACTACGATCACTAAGTGTGAGCAGCGAGAGAAGAGCTCAGGCGGCCCGCCAGAAAAGACTTGCCGCGGTGCGCGCTCGACTGCAACGGGTGGCAGAGACGGGCGACTTGTCGCTGGCGGTAGAACCGAAGGCACTCACTGAGGCGCGACGGCTTGGCGCAACGTTCCGGCACGATGAGCAAGACCTCGAAGCTTGCCATGTGCTCGGCTGGCTGTACTGGTTCCGGTACCAGGCGCTGCCCGAAGGCGAAGATCAGGCGGACTTGAGCATCGCAGTGGGGATGCTCGCACCGTGTTTCATGGCCGGTGCCGATGATCTGCCCGAACCGTTGATGCCGCTACTGGCCGAAGCCGCGGTGCCCGTCGCCGTAGACCTCCGCCGGCAGATAGCGACATCCACTGACCCGGACCTGATCTCCACAACCGTCTATTTGTGGCAGCGGATTCTGGACGTCACCCCCGCCGACCACCCTGACCGTGCGGTCAATATGTTCAATCTGGGAGGAGTGCTGCGGGCGAGATTTGAGCGCACTGGGCAGTTGGCAGATATGAGTGCGGCGATCGAGGCGTTCCGGGCTGCGGCCGAGGCCACCCCTATGGACAACCCGCGCTGGGTGGCATCCATCTTCCTCGGGGGCGTGTTGCACGTCTCGCGCTTTGAGCGCACTGGGGATACCTCGGTCTTGGATACAGCGATCGACATGTTCCGGACGGCGGCCGAAGCCGCCCCGGGTTGCGTCCATGGAGATGGTGTACGGGTTCGACCTGATCCGGGGGTTTGCTCCGGCATCGGGATGGTGCCCGCATAGATGAACGGCCACCGGCTGATCTTCGAAGTGTCGAAGCCTCGAAGGAGATCAGCACGATGACCGCACCGGACAGTCTGCCCCTGCACGCCCTCGCCGAAGACAACCTCGCTTCGGCGAGTCCCGATCTGTTGCGCGCGATGGTCAAGACGTTCGCCGACGCACTCATGTCCGCGGAGGCCGACGCCCTCTGCAATGCCGAATACGGGCAGGTCAGCGACGAACGAGTCAACCACCGCAACGGATATCGCCCGCGCGAGTGGGACACGAGGGCAGGCACCGTCGAACTGGCCATCCCCAAGCTCAGGTCCGGGAGTTACTTCCCGCACTGGCTGCTGGAGAGGCGCCGCCGGGCCGAGCAGGCCCTCATCTCGGTGGTCGCCACCGCCTACCTGCTCGGCGTCTCCACCCGCAGAGTCGAGAAGCTCGCCGAGTCTCTCGGCGTCACCCAACTGTCGAAGTCCCAGGTCTCTGCGATGGCCAAGCACCTGGACGAACAGGTCGCCGCATTCCGCAACCGGCCCCTGGACCAGGGCCCGTACACGTTCGTCTGGGTCGACGCACTGACCCAGAAGGTCCGCGAAGGCGGCCGCATCATCAACGTCCATGCGCTGATTGCGGTCGGCGTGAATGCCGATGGACACAGGGAGATTCTCGGCATCGACGTCGCCACCGCCGAGGACGGCGCCGGCTGGCTCGCTTTCCTGCGCTCGCTGATCGCCCGCGGCCTGTCCGGCGTCCAACTCGTCATCTCCGACGCCCACACCGGCCTCGTTGCAGCGATCGGCGCGGTCCTGCCCGGCGCTTCGTGGCAGCGCTGCCGCACGCACTACGCCCGCAACCTGCTCAGCCAGGTCCCCAAGTCCGCCCAGCCGTGGGTGGCCACGCTGCTGCGGACTGTCTTCGAACAACCCGACACCGACGCCGTCCAGGCCCAGATGCGGCACGTGCTGGACGCCCTGGAGGCCAAGTTTCCCAAGGCCGCAGCCCACTTGGACACCGCACAGCACGAGCTGCTGGCGTTCACCGCGTTTCCGCGCGAGAGCTGGCGGCAGATCTGGTCGAACAATCCGCAAGAACGCCTGAACAAGGAGATCAGGCGTCGCACCGACGTGGTCGGCATCTTCCCCGACCGTGCTGCCCTGATCCGCCTGGTCGGCGCGGTGCTGGCCGAGCAGAACGACGAATGGACCGAGGCCCGCCGCTACATGGGACTCGATCTGCTGGCCAAGGCCCGCCTCCGCCCGATCGAGTCAGAAACCGACGAGACCGCCCCGCCCACCGAACTCACCGCATAGCCTCAAAACGAGATCACCGAGTGGCCGTTAATACACCACTCCCGCGGACGTGACCCCGCCCCGGCAAACAGCCGCGACCACGCAGGCATGCTGGCCTACTTGGGAAACGCACTGCGGGTCCGGTTCGACAGCACGGGATCCATAGCGGACTTGAATGCGGCGATCAGCGCTCTCCGGGCCGCGGTCAAGGGCACGCCCGGCAACGACCCTCACCGAGCGGGGCACTTGGACTTTCTGGGGCGGGCCCTTCTGGTCCGGTTTCAACGCACCGGGACCCAGGCAGACTTGGACGCGGCCATCACGGTCGGCCGGGAGGCCGTCACCGCCACCCCCGCAGGTCACCCCGACCGGGCGTCGCATCTGAACGACTTGGGGAACACGCTCCAGGTCCGATTCCAGAGGACGGGGTCGGCAGCGGATCTGGACGCGGCGGTCGGTATGTTCCGGGAGGCGGTTGATGCGACTCCCGCCGACCTCCCTTACCGGGCCATCTATCTGACCAGTCTGGGGAACGCGCTGAAGGCCACATATGAGCGCACACAGCATGCGGTGGATTTGGATGCGGCAATCGACAGTCTCCGGGCCGCGGTCGAGCTCGTCCCCGCCGACCACCACGACCGGCTGAAATATCTGCACAACCTGGGCCGTGCCTTGGAGGCTCGGTTCGCGCATACGGGGGAAGAGGCGGACCGCGGCGCAGCCGTATCCGTGTATGTGAGGGCGTGGGAGTCCGACTCGGCGACGCCGTCGAATCGCATCTCGGCGGCTGGGGCGGTGGCTGCCCTGCTCGCAGAGCCCGATCCTGGGCGGGCGGCAGGTCTCCTGGAGGCCGCAGTGCGGCTGCTACCCGAGGTGGCCCCGCGCCAACTGGACCGCGACGACCAACAGTTTGAGCTCGGCGGGTACGCAGGCCTGGCCGGTGACGCCGCCGCGCTGGCCCTGGCCGATCCCCGAAGGAGCGAAAGGGAACGCGCGGCCCGGGCGTTGAGCCTGCTGGAGACGGGCCGAGCGGTCCTGTTGAGCCAGGCTCTGGACACCCGCAGCGACCTCACCGACCTCCAGCAGCAACACCCCTCGTTGGCTGCGCGGTTTGTCGAGCTACGCAACCGGCTCGACCACCCTGCGGAGGCCAACGCTCCTACTGGCCTGTCGAACGGGAGCGTCGACACCTTGCTAAGCGGTCAGGACCGCATCGGACAGGACCGGCTCCGGCTGGCTCGCGAGTTTGCCGCCACCTTGAACGAAATCCGAGCCGACGAGGAATTCAGCTCGTTCGGGCTCCCGCCCAGCACCGACGAACTCCTCACACAGACAGACCAGGGCCCCGTAGTGGTGTTCAACGTCAGTCCCTACCACAGCGACGCCCTGCTGCTCACCTCGGATGGCATCAACGCCGTCCCGCTGCCCGAACTAAGACACGCCGCCCTGATCGACCGTATCAACGCTTTCCATCAAGCCCTGCACTCCGCGGCGGCCTCAGGTACAAGCGCAGTTCAACGACGCGAGGCCCAAGCCACGCTGACCCAGATCCTCCAATGGCTGTGGGACGTGGCCACCGGACCGGTATTGACCGTGCTGGGTCACCATCACTCGCACCCGGGGAGCGGCACCTGGCCCCGGGTGTGGTGGGCACCGGGCGGCCTGCTGGGCCTTCTGCCTGTCCACGCCGCCGGCTACCACGCCGACCCGGCCGACGACCCGGAACGGCGCACCGTCCTGGACCGGGTCGTCTCGTCCTACACCCCCACCGTGCGTGCCCTGCGCTACTCCCGCCAACAGGCGACCTCCGCACCCCCGGAGTCGGCCCGGGCACTCGTCGTGGCAATGCCCACCACGCCTCACCTCGCCCACCACGGCCGCCTGCGTTACGTACCCGCCGAAGTCAGCATGCTGCACAAGCACCTGCCCGAGGTGGTGCTGCTGCGCGAACCCGACCCGGACAGCGATCCCGCAGAGCCCTCGGTGCCTCTTCCGACCAAGTCCAACGTCCTGGCGCAGCTGCCTGGCTGCCCCATCGCACACTTCGCTTGCCACGGCGCCAGCCACCCCGCCGACCCGTCAAAGAGCCTGCTGCTGCTCCACGATCACGACAACGATCCATTCACTGTCGCGAGCCTCGCTCCGATCCGTCTCGGCCGGGCGCAGCTGGCTTATCTGTCAGCCTGCCGCACCGCAACCATCGAGGCGACCAGGTTGCTCGACGAGTCCATTCACCTGGCCTCGGCCTTCCAGCTTGCCGGCTTCCCTCATGTCATCGGGACCTTGTGGGAAATCAATGACCAGATCGCCGCCACCGTCGCCGACGCCTTCTACGCCCATCTCAAGAACGACCAGGGCATCCTCGACACCGGGCGGGCCGCCTACGCTCTGCATCACGCCATTCGGGCTGTCCGAGACGGCCTCGGCCTACCCGACGGCCTCAACAGGATCCGCACCCCGTCCCTATGGGCGGCTTACCTTCACGCCGGCGCCTGACCACCCCCGCCAGGCCACCGCATCGCCGCCGGCACCGCACCCTCACATCAACAACTCCGCACCCAGAACCTTCTTCGGGCGGCTGCTGCGAGAGGGGGCAGGAAAAGCACATGCTCGGCGCCGGCCCCTGTTGCTAGCATCGGCCTCATGATCACGCTTTCGCCTCAGCACCGGATGATGCCCCGCCAACGGGGCTGCTGAGCACGGACGCGTACCGAATCCGAGGCCCCGGGACGGGGCCTCGACGTGTTGTGCGGACCGGGCCTCGGTACCCGGTTGGAGGACCGATGAGCGCACCACGTCACTACATCACCACGACCATCCCATACGTCAACGCGCGCCCGCACCTGGGCTTCGCCCTGGAGCTCGTTCAGGCAGACACGCTGGCCCGCCACCGGCGCCACCGAGGCGATCACGTCCGGCTGCTCAGCGGAACCGACGACAACTCCCTGAAGAACGTCCTGGCCGCCGAAGCCGAGGGTGTCGACGTGCAGTCGCTGGTCGACCGCAACGCGAATGCGTTCGCTGCCCTGCGCGGCCCGCTGGCTCTGTCGCTCGACGACTTCATACGCACCAGCAGCGACCCCCGCCACCGCGTCGGGGTGGAACGGCTGTGGCGCCAGTGCGCCGCGGCGGGCGACCTGTACCGCAAGGAGTACGAGGGCCTGTACTGCGTCGGCTGTGAGCAGTTCTACACCCTGGACGAACTGGTCGACGGGCGGTGCGCCGAGCACGGCACCGAGCCTCAGCACGTGGCGGAGGAGAACTGGTTCTTCCGGCTGTCCCGCTACGCCGACCGGCTTCACGAGCTGATCTCGGACGGCAGCCTGCGCATCGAGCCTGCGGCCCGCCGCAACGAGGTCCTCGCCCTGATCGCCGGCGGCCTGCACGACTTCTCCATCTCCCGCTCCCACAGCCGCGCCCGGGGCTGGGGCATCCCCGTGCCCGACGACCCCAGCCAGGTCGTCTATGTGTGGTGGGACGCGCTGGGCAATTACGTGACCAGCCTCGGCTACGGCAGTGGCGACGTCGCGTACGACGAGTGGTGGGTGGCCAGCGAGCGCCGCGTCCACCTGGTCGGTAAGGGAGTGGTGCGCTTCCACGCCGTGTACTGGCCGGCCATGCTGCTGTCGGCCGGACTGCCGCTGCCCACCGACATCCTGGTACACGACTACCTCACCGTCGGCGGCCGCAAGATCAGTAAGTCCGGCGGGACCACCTTCGACCCGGTCTCCCTGGCCGCGGTCTATGGCACCGACGCGGTGCGCTGGTGGCTGCTGCGCGACGTTCCTCGGGTCGGGGACGCCGACTTCACCCCGGACCGGCTGATCGCGCGTGCCGACGCGGACTTCGCCGGAGGGCTCGGCAACCTGGTCCACCGCATCGTGACGATGGTCCACCGCTACCGAAGCGGTGCGGTTCCCTCTCCCGATGCCGGTCAGCCTGCTGTGGCGGCGCTGGTGGACGTGTGCCAGAAGGCTCCCGGCCTGATCGATGCCGCTCTGGCCGACTTCGACTTCCGCAGGGCCATCAGTGCGGCCTGGGGCATTGTGGAGGAGGCCAACCGCTGTATCGACACCGCGCGGCCCTGGGAGTTGGCCCGAGCGGAGCGGCAGGGCGAGGACGTGGCAACCAGTCAACTCGACGCGGTGCTCGCCACGCTGGTCACCGCGTGCCGCGTCCTCGCCGACGAACTACGGCCCTTCATCCCCGATGCCGCCGCACGGATCGCACAGCAGGTGACGCCGGTCGACGGGAGTCTGCCGACCGCCCACCCGCTCTTCCCCCGCCTCCAGGAACACACGCAGCACGCGTGACACCTGCACCAGTTCCGCCGACTGGCTACGCATCCGTCCTGCTTCAGGGGCTGCCCCGAAAGGGGCGTCCGCTGCTGCGGCCGGCGGTAAGGCCGGGCCAGACGGCGGAACATGAGGGCGGGCAAGGCCAGTAAGGTCGAACATCCACCCGCAGGGGAGGTCACCTATGACGGCCCAAACCGTGGTCCGGCGGGGTATGCGCCTGGGTGCGTGGATCGGGGCATGGCCCGCGGGAATCATCGGCTCTGGGTGTCTTGTGGGTGCGTTCGTCTTCATGGTCGGGAGCCAATGGGGAACCGCGCGGGCTCTGGTCACTGTGGGCGCCCTCGCCGTACTCGGCAGCATGGCGGTAGGCCTCGTGCTGGGCACCGCCACCGGGTTCATGCTGGCGATCGTGCCCCGTCGGCTGCTCACACGCCCGTTGCTGCGGGGGCTGCTCGCGGCGCTCACCGCGGGCCTGCCGCTTGTGGTGCTGTCCGTCGCTTTCCTGGTCGGAGACGGCTACTCCCTTGCGAGCTACCCTCCTTCGGTTCACCTCCTCATGTGGTCCGTGTCGCTGGCGGTTGCTCTGGTGGTGGCCGCGCGCAGTGGAGACATCGCCGACTGCAGCACCGGGGCCTCCCGGGCGAACCACCGCTGACCAATTTCGGATCGATAAGGGTCAGCGCCGCAGGCGAGGACGAGTCGTCCAGCACCTGCAGTAGCTGGGCTGTCGCGATTACCAGCGGCGGGACCAACTCACCCCCGGCTTGCGCCAGTTCCTCGATGTCGGGGATTCCGTGTATCGCGGGCGTATCGAAAATCGCATACGCCACCGCAACGACCCTCCGTCTCCAATGGGGGCATGAACCACAACGCATCCCTGCCTGCATCGCCCCGCCGCACGCGCAGGATCGTGTTCCTCAGCCTGGCGATCCTCTGCATGGCGAGCGCCGCTTTCGTCCCGCGGCGGATGCTCATGATGTCCGCTCCGAGGTGCATGGCCGGGCGGTGGCACGGCTGCTTCGATACGTTCAACGGTGTGGTGCTCATGACGTTGGTCGCGCTGCCGTTGGCCGCGCTGGTGGTGTGGGCTCTGGCGCTCCGTCGGCGTGCCGCCGGCGTCACGTGGGCGTGGCGGATGTCGCTGGCCGAGGTGGGCATGGTCCACGGGACGGTGCCGTTCCTATGGCTGACCATGATGCCGGGTGCCGGGGCCGGCATCGTCCCCGCCCGGGTGAGCCTGGTACCGCTGCGGGACCTGGTCACGATGGGGCCGCTCGGGATCGTCGGCAACCTGCTGGTCTTCGCGTCGCTGGGGTTCTTCGCCCCGATGCGGTTCGCGGCGCTGGCGTCCGTGCCGCGGATCCTGGCCCTCGGGACGGGCTGCTCGGTCCTGGTCGAAACCGCACAGTACGTCCTGCAGCTGGACCGGGTGTCCTCCGTGGACGACGTACTGGTCAACGCCGCCGGTGCCGTGCTGGCCGCGCTGGCGTCGCGCCGCTGGTGGCGCACTACGGCGGAGGCGCCGTCGGACCAGCCTCGCCCCGCGCCGGCACCGGCAGGCTGAGTCGCGTGTCCCGTGTGCACACGTCTTTGCATACGTCGGCGATAAGTTGTGCCGCTTAGGCTTCTGACATGCGCGTACTGATCGTGGAGGACGAGCCCTACCTGGCCGAAGCCGTCCGTGACGGTCTGCGGCTGGAGGCGATCGCCGCCGACATCGCCGGCGACGGCGAGTCCGCCCTGGAACTGCTCAGCGTCAACTCCTACGACCTCGCGGTCCTCGACCGCGACATCCCCGGCCCCTCCGGCGACGAGATCGCCCGGCGCATCGTCGCCTCCGGCAGCGGCGTCCCGATCCTCATGCTCACCGCTGCCGACCGGATCGACGACAAGGCTTCCGGGTTCGAACTCGGCGCCGACGACTACCTCACCAAACCGTTCGACCTTCGAGAGCTCGTCATGCGGCTGAGGGCACTCGACCGCAGACGCGCGTACGCCCGGCCCCCGGTCCGCGAGATCGCGGGCCTGCGACTGGACCCCTTCCGCCGGGAGGTCTTCCGCGACGGACGCTACGTCGCGCTCACCCGCAAACAGTTCGCCGTGCTGGAAGTCCTCGTCGCCGCCGAGGGCGGTGTCGTCAGCGCCGAAGAGCTGCTGGAACGGGCCTGGGACGAGAATGCCGACCCGCTCACCAACGCCGTGCGCATCACCGTCTCCGCCCTGCGCAAACGGCTCGGCGAACCAAGGCTCATCGCCACGGTGCCCGGCGTCGGCTACCGGATCGACACCGGTACGGACACCATCGCCCCCGGCAGGGACACCACCGACCCCGGCAGTACGCATGCATAGACGCCCAGGGCTCAGCGCCCGACTGAAACTCGCCCTCAGCTACGCCGGGTTCCTTGCCGTTGCCGGCGCTCTCCTGCTGGCCGTCGTGTGGGTGTTCCTGCTGCGCTACGTACCCGACAACCCCCAAGGCCTTCTCGGGATCTCGCCCAACCGCTACCTCCTTGTGCACACCTTCGCCCCCGCCGCGGCCGTGGCGATGGTCTTCCTGCTCGTGTTCGGCCTCGTCGGGGGATGGATCCTCGCCGGCCGGATGCTCGCACCACTCACACAGATCACGGATGCGGCACGGATGGCCGGGAACGGGTCGCTGTCCCACCGGATCCGCATGAAGGGCCGCCAGGACGAATTCCGTGAACTCTCCGACGCGTTCGACTCGATGCTCGAACAACTCGAGTCCCACGTCGCCGAGCAGCAGAGGTTCGCCGCGAACGCCTCCCACGAACTGCGCACCCCGCTAGCGATCTCGCGGACGCTCCTCGACGTCGCCCGCAAGGACCCCACGCGGGACCGGGCCGAACTCATCGAACGCCTGCACGCTGTCAATACCCGGGCGATCGACCTCACCGAGGCCCTCCTGCTGCTCAGCCGCGGCGACCGCGGAAACTTCACCCGCGAGAGCGTCGACCTCTCCCTCATCGCCGAAGAAGCCGCCGAAACGCTGCTTCCCCTCGCCGAACAGCGCCGGATCACGCTCGACGTCACGGGCGGGGCGGCCCAGACCAGCGGCTCCGCGGAGCTCCTGCTGCGGATGGTGACGAACCTCGTCCAGAACGCGATCGTCCACAACCTCCCCGCCGACAAGAACGGCGGCACCGTGACGGTCCACACCGAGGCGCACGGCGACACAAGCGTGCTGCGGGTCGAGAACACGGGCCGTCGGCTCCCACCGGAACTGGTACCGACCCTCACCGAACCCTTCCAGCGCGGAACGGAACGCGTACGCACCGACGAGCACGCCGGCGTCGGCCTCGGCCTGGCCATCGTGCACAGCATCGTCCGCGCCCACGACGGGACCCTCGACCTCGTCCCCCGCCCCGCCGGCGGTCTCGTCGTCACGGTCCGGCTTCCCGGCACGCCGTAGGCATCGTCCCCGAGCGGGGCCCCCTAGATCGTTGACTGGAAGTTCGGTGCAGGCCAGGGCGACCCCTGGCAGCGATTGGTCAGCGGAGCTTCGAGAGGCTTGTGGGTTCGTTCCGCAGTTACGGAACACTCAACGATCTCGTCCATGGTCGGCGGTCGGGCACCGCGTCGAGCACGCCCTGTCCCGACGGAACAACGGGAAGATCCTGCGGGACTGCCGGCCCAAGGACATCGGCGTCCACCAGGCCACGCTCGGCATCGTCCGACTTCACAACCTCGCCCTCACGGGACAACTCTCGCCCGCATCAGCGCCCCGCCGCAGCGCCGCCAGGTGTTCCGGAGCGTAGACCAGCTCACCGGCGGTGTGAGTGCCGGTGCCGTAGGTGTGGTGGTCGGTCATGGTGCCCCAGAACCTGTCCCGCGGCTGGGCAGGCTCGACGAGCTTGAGGACCATCGCAACGGGGTCCTTCCGCGTGCACAGCGCATTGATCGTTTATCGGCGGCAGGCTGTCCCGGGCCGGGACGACCCACTTCGGCGGATCTGCTGCCCCGCATGGAGCCCGGCGCCGAGTACCGGGCCGTCGCCCCGGGCGGCGGTGGGCCGGACCTATGACCGCCCGGTCCGGCTCACTGCGGTTATGCGGTCCTCGTGTCATCCACTCGCTCGCCCTCCGCCTGGGACGGCTCGGTCCTGGGGACGTCCGGGTGCTGCTCCATGGCCGAACGCTCGGCCGGTTCGTCGCGCTCTCCCTCAGCCTGGGAGGGTGTGTGCGAATACAGCCCCTCGTCGAAATCCGAGGCTCCGGTCTTCATTGTGGGCCTCCCTTGGTCGCTCACCTCCCATGTTCCACCCTCGACCGCAGCAAGGGCGAGGGCAGCCGGCGACGAAAACGACCTTTGAGGCTGCGCGACGCGTGAGTCGCCAGGCAGACGGCAGGGCCGCCTGACGCCTGCCCGCCGTCCCGGCAACCGTGCGATGCAAGGGGAGCAAGGACGCAACGGCGAACAGGGTGAACAGGCCGACCAGAGTGATGGGCAACAGACGCCGCAGCCTCGCAGGATCATCCTGCAGCCAGTGCCGGTTGCCCCACCAGTCCGCGCAGACGTCCATCACCAGCACGGCATTTGCCAGCCAGCCCCCTTCGCTCCGCACGAGTGCCACCAGCACTGCAAGCAGCAGACCGAGGATCGCCAAGCTGACGAAGAACACGTGCAGGGGGGCCTGAGAATCCGATCAAGTGCACCGCGAGAACTTTCACGCCGACGCTGTCCCAAAGCCGATGGCGACGCCTGCTTGACGTCCTCCCCATCGACTCCGGGCCGGCGACACCGGCTCGTCGAGTTACGGGATCTCCTGCTCGGACCAGATGACCTTTCCTCCAGCCGTGTACCGAGCACCCCAACGGTGGGAGAGCTGGGCCACCAGGAAGAGGCCGCGGCCGCCTTCGTCCATGCTCCGGGCATGCCTCAGCCGAGGTGCGGTGCTGCTGGCGTCGGCGACCTCGCAGGTCAACCGGGCGTCGCGAAGCAGTCGTAGCCGTATAGGCGGTGCGGCGTAGCGAATCGCGTTCGTGACCAGCTCGCTCACGATGAGCTCGGTCGTCATGGCCAGTTCCCCAAGACCCCAGGCTTCCACCTGGCGAGTCGCCTGGGCTCGGAGTTCACCGACGGCGGCCGGGACCAACGGCACGTCCCACGAGACGACGTGGTCGGCGCCCAGGGCGTGCGTGCGGGTCAGGAGCAGGGCGATGTCGTCGGGTTGAGGCGTGGGCACCAGCTGCTGCACCGCTGACGTACACAGTGTTCCGAGGTCGGATTCGGACTGGGACAGCACGTCGCCCAGCCGGGACATGCCCAGCTCCATGTCGTAATCGGTTCCCTGGATGAGACCGTCGGTGTAGAGACCGAACAGGCTGTTCTCGGCGAGCTCGATCTCGGTGGCTTCGAACGCCATCCCTCCCAGCCCGAGCGGAGGTCCGGCGGGGGGCTCCGGGAAGTGGACGTGCCCGTCGGGGTCGACGACGACAGGGGGCGGATGTCCGGCCCGGGCCATCGTGCAACGCCTCGTGACCGGATCGTAGACGGCGTACAGGCAGGTTGCTCCGAGGAAGGTGGCCGTACTCTTGCCGGCCGCCTCGCCACCGGCCTCCTCCTCGCTCAGCCGAAGCACGAGGTCGTCGAGGTGAGCCAGCAATTCGTCGGGAGGCATCTCCATGTCGGCGAGGGTCTGGACCGCCGTACGCAGTCGGCCCATGGTCGCCGCCGCGGTGATGCCGTGGCCGACCACATCACCGACGACGAGGCCCACCCGGGCGCCGGACAGAGGGATCACGTCGAACCAGTCGCCGCCGACCCCGCCTGTCGCGTCCGCCGGCAGATAGGAGGAAGCCACCTCCAGTGCTGTTCCGCCTGTCAGGGCCTGGGGCAGCAGACTTCGCTGAAGGGTGACTGCTGCCGTGTGTTCCCGGGTGTAGCGGCGAGCGTTGTCGACGCACAGCGCTGCTCGCGCCACGAGCTCGCGGGCCAACAGGACATCGTCCGGCTGAAACGAGATGGGATTGAGCGACCGTGCGAACGTAGTGAGGCCGAGGGCGGTGTTGCGCGCCCGCATCGGCACGGAGATGAGGGAGTGCATTCCGAACTCGCGGATGCTTGCCACCCTGGCGGGCTGTTCCGCAACCCACAGGACGTCGTCCGGGTCGAGGACCGGGATGAGGATCGGTTCGCCGTTGATGAGCAGGTCCACGCCGTGCGGCGGAGGAAGGAAGTACACCCTGTCCCCGATCCGTGCCACTGCCTCTGGGCAGCCCTTTCGCACTGAGCTCAATCCGGCGCGGCGCATCACCGGCTTGGCGGGCGCCGGTCCCGCGTCGGTCAGCCACGTTCCGTGTCCCTCGGTGCTGAGGACAGCCTCCAGGAGATCAACGATGACGAAGTCCGCGAAGCGGGGAACAGCGAAGTCGGCGAGCTCCTGAGCAGTCCGCATCACATCGAGCGACCTGCCGATGCTGGCCCCGGCTTCGTTGACCAGTGTCAGGAGCTGGCGGGCGTTCCACCGCTCGGTGACGTCCTGGACCATGTAGCAGACCCCGGTGATGGAGTTGGCGGCGTCCACCAGGGGGAAGAAGGAAGTGGAGTAGGCGTGTTGGCGGTGCGGATCGGCCCAACTCCATCCCGCGTACTCGTAGTCGGTCACCGGGACTCCGGTCTCCACGACCTTGTGCATCAGTCCCTCGATGGTGTCCGCCCGCAGCCCTGGCAACAGCTCGCTCAGACGACGCCCCAGCCGCTGCTCGCGGGGCACTCCGCCGAAGCGTTCCAGGGTGTCGTTCAGCCATACGTAGCGCAGCTGCAGGTCCATGACCGCCATGCCGACCGGCGAGCGAGTCAGGAAGCCGTCGAGGACGGACTGGCCCACGGTCCATTGTGGCCTCAGCTCCCGTGCCGAGATCAGAAAACACTCGTCTCCGCCGAGGCGGAAGGACGCGGACACCCGCAGGTCGACTTCGATACGGTCGCCGTCGCGGTGCCGTACGGGGATGAGACCGCTCCACCCCATTCCGGCGCGGCAGCGTTCCGCGACGCCGGCCACGCGTGCCGGATCCCCGGGCATCGCCAGCAGACCGGCGGCGGAGCTGCCCACCACCTCGGGCGCGGGGTAGCCAAGAAGTGCTTCGGCGCCCCTTGTCCAGCCGACCACGATGCCGTCTGCGGACACCACCGCTGCCGCGTCGGTGGACGCGTCGAGGAAGTCGCCCGGTCCTGCGGGCGTGGGCGCATCGAAGCCTTTTCGCACAGAATCCATCGATCCCATCCTCTACACGACCATGTTCCTGCTTGTCCGGCCGATGTGCACGGCCCCGGCGGGCTGCGGGTGACCGGCTGGCCTTGGCCGATGCCCGCACACGTCCGCGCATACGCATCCGCATGCACTCAAGGGACCCTCGACCGGCCCGAGACAAACCAGGCAGAGCCCGAGCCGTAGCGGATCACAGGCGAAGGGCCCTCACCGGCGAGCAGCAGCGGTTCGGCCACGCGGGAGTCGCCGGGCAGCGTCGCGCCCACTTACGTCAGCTTGGACATGCCAGCGCGCTGCCGTTACGCAAGGCAAGAGGCAGCATGGAAGCACGGGTATTCAGAACCCGAGCGTGCGGCTTTGCCGACGGAGGCCGGCATGACCTGCCGGCTGGTGGAGGAGGATCTGGGATGACAGCCGAATCCTTCCCGTCCAGCGCTGACGAGTCGGGCAACGAGCCGCCCCGGCGGATCGGTCTGCTGGATGTGCTGAGCGTTGCCGCGGTGGTCCTGGACACCAGGGGGCGCATCGTGTTCTGGACCCCGCAGGCCGAGGAGCTCTTCGGCTACACCGCGGAAGAGGCCCTGGGCGAGTACGCAGCGCGACTGTTCATACACCCGGAGCACCTGCAGGCCGTCCAGAGTCTGTTCGCGGAGGTGATGGCGACCGGCCGGAGCTGGGCCGGCGCCTTCCCCATCCGGCACAAGGACGGCAGCACCCGCCTGATGGAGTTCCGCAACATGCGGCTGCTGGACGATCTCGGGGATGTCTACGCCCTCGGCATCGCGGCCGACCACAACCTGCTCCAGCGCGTCGAGACCGACCTGGCCCTGTCCGAGCGGCTGATCAACCAATCCCCGATCGGCCTCGCCCTCATGGACCCCAACCTGCGCTATCTCCTGGTCAATCCCGCACTGGAGCGCATCGACGGCATACCCGCCGAAGACCACATCGGCCGCCACCTGAGAGAGACCCTGCCCTTCACTGACGTCGACACCATCGAGTCCGCCCTGCGCCAGGTACTCACCACCGGCACCCCCCTGCTCGACCAGTACCACGTGGGCCGCCCCCCGGCCGACCCCGACCACGACCACGCCTGGTCCCTCTCCTTCTACCGGCTGGAGGACCCGGGCGGACGAGTCCTGGGCGCCGCCACCTCGGTCGTCGACGTCACCGAACGGCACCGCGCAGCCATCGAGGCCGACCGGGCCCGGCGCCGCCTGGCCCTCATCGCCGACGCCTCCACCCGCGTCGGTACCACACTGGAAGTGGAGCAGACCGCCCACGAACTGGCCGAGATCGCCACCCCCGAACTCGCCGACGTGGTCGCCGTGGACATTCTCGACTCCGCCCTCGCTTGCCGCCGCTCGCGCAAACCTGACAACGGCCCGGAACTCTTCCGTGCGATCGCCCTCAAAGCGGCCCATCCCACCGTGGCCCTGAACGCCGCCGACGCTCCCGGTGACCTCGCCGCCTACGACGGCGACCGCCTGGTCACCCTGTGCGTCCACACCGGCCGACCGGTCCTGGTACGCCACGTCGGCGACCACGACCTGCGGCGCATCGCCCGCGATGACGAGGCCACCACGCTCCTGGCCCGCGCCGGCGTCCACTCCTATCTCGCCGTGCCGCTCATCGCCCACGGCGAGGTGCTCGGCGCCCTCGACCTCAAGCGCACCCGCAACCCGATCCCGTTCGACGACGACGATGTCGTCCTGGCCACTGAGCTCGCCAGCCGCGCCGCCGTGGCCATCGACAACGCCCGCTGGTTCCAGAGCGTGCGCAACACCGCCCTCACCCTCCAGCGCAGCCTGCTGCCCGACCACCCGCCGCACCAGACAGGCCTGGAACTCGCCTCCCGCTACCAGCCTGCCCAGGCCACCAGCGAGGTCGGCGGCGACTGGTACGACGTCATCCCGCTGACCGACGACAAGACCGCGCTGGTCGTCGGCGACGTCATGGGCAACGGCATCGACGCCGCCGCCACCATGGGCCGGCTGCGCACCGCCACCTGCGCGTACGCAGACCTCGACCTAGCCCCGGACGCAGTGCTCCAGCACCTCGACAAGATCACCTGCGACCTGGAGCACTACATCGTCACCTGCCTCTACGCCGTGTACGACCCCCGCACAAGGCAGTGCCGCATCGCCAACGCAGGACACATGCCACCCGCCCTGGCCCGCCCCGGCCAGGCCCCCGCACTGCTCGACCTGCCCGCCGGAGCCCCGCTCGGCGTCGGCGGCATCACCTTCGAGACCACGACGCTGGACCTCGGCCCCGGCGACCTGCTGGTCCTCTACACCGACGGCCTTGTCGAGACGCGGCAACACCCCATCGACGACCGCCTGAACGTGCTCCTCAGCTTCCTCGACGAACCCCAACGGCCACTCGAAGAAACCTGCGACCTCCTGCTGTACGGCCTGCGCCACCCCGACGACCACGACGACGTCGCCCTCCTCGTGGCCCGGACCCTCTAGGTCCCCCTCCCCTGCTGCGCATGGAACCGCCACGTTCTGCACAACGCCGCCAACACGCCTCAGGCCTAGGCCCGTTCACCGCTCGTGGCTCCACCGATTCGAGCACCTCCAGCCTGGCTGACGACACGTCAATCCAGTCTGTTCCGTGCCGCGCCCCGTGGCCGCCGTACGGAGTGACGGCGCCCCCGACAGTGATCTGTCCTCCGCTGTCGGGGAGTTCCTCACCGCGCATCTGTCCGGGACTGCTACCCGGCGCCGGGGTGAAGCTGTCGCCGTCTCTCCCACCCGCCGCACCACGCTCTTCCTACAGCAACTGGACGCCGTCGACAGGCGGATGTCACTGCAGGCGGCCGGCGAGCGTGAGGGCGAGCGGGCCGGTAGGGAGTATGAACTCGCCGTCGGCCGCTGCGCTCATGACGTCGGCCCTCGCGTGTCAGGCGCCGGTCTCAACGAAAGCAGCGCTGATGCCCGATGGGCTGGGTCCTCGTGCCGTTCCCGCCGCCACGCGAGGTGCCCTCATGGCCTGGCCCCTTCCACGTTGGCCCATACGAATGATTCACCGGCGCCGCCGGGTGAACGATGAGACTTGCGCCCCGCGCCGACGGCAGCCGGCCGCTCGCGACCATTAGCGTCGCCTCTTGTGTCGATGAGTCATGCCTTTGTGAACCTGAAACCCGGAGTGGGAAAAACGACCAGCGCGGTCTGGTTGGCTCACGCGCTTCACGAATCGGGCTTCTCACCGCTGCTCGTGGACAGCGACCCCGCGTCCTCCGCGCTGCGTTGGAGCGAGCTGGCAGGTGGCTTCCCGTTTCCTGTGATCGCCCTCCCGGTGGGCGACGTGCACCGGCGCGTCAACGACTTCCTCGGCAACAGACAGGCCGTCGTGTTCGACGCCCCGCAGCTGGAGGACCACGCCCACATCGCCCGGAGCATCATGCGGTACGCGAGCGAGTGGATCGTGCCGGTGACCCCGGCCCCCATCGAGCTGGATCGCATGGCACCCATCGGGCGCGAGATGGGCGACGTGCAGTCCCTGCGTGCCCAGCCGGCCCGCGCCGCTGTCCTGCTGAACCGCACAAATCGCCCCGAGGCCACGCGCACCGGTCCCGATTCCGACGCCCGCGACGCTCTCACCGAGCGAGGCTTCGACGTGTTGTCCACCCATATCCCACGGCTCGACTTGTACTCCCAGTCGTTCGGCAGCCCGGTCGAGGTCAAAGGCTCGGCGTACATGGACCTCGCAGACGAACTCATCAAGCGTCAGGACACGATGTGAATCAGCGCAAGGACACCTACCGAGCCGCGTTGCAGCGCGAACCGGACGTCGCCGCACCCCGCCACACCAAGGTCACTCAGCTGCACACCCGATACGTCCGAGTGACCATCGAGCTCGACCCCGCCTGGCCACGCGACCTCACCCGGTGGGTGAGACCACCTGTGTCCGCGCTCCTCCGCGCCGCCGCCGCTGCACTGCGCCCCTGAGAGGACACAAACAGCCCGGCTCAACGCCGCCGTACAGCGCACCGGACATGACCCGCACCAAGAGCACGGTCACCTCCGGCGGGTCCGCGAGCAGCACCGTCGGCCTCTCGGGGACTACTCCCGGAGCAGCAAGATCCTGCACCTGCATACGGGGCTCGCAGGAATCGGACTCCCGGATGGTGATTTCGTGGTGGGCAGAAGTCAGTCCTCGGGGCAGCACGAAAACCGTTGGGGCAGCGTTCCTCCGGGCAGCCTCAGGGGCGTCGCGGGGATTTCTTGGTCCACGACGTCCGTACTCGCCGAACGACCGCATCCATGGGCTCGATCATCCGGCATGACACCGCGTCGGAGCCATGAAGTCATGCCGGGCAGGGCGCGCACCGGCAGGCCCAACTCGCCTCGGATCCTGCTGTCACCGCGAGGTTAGGCTGCTCCCATTCGTTCGAGGAGAGCACATGCCCGACAGGCCACACGCGGATGAGGCCCTTGGCCTTCTGCGTGGAGGGCTGGAGGCCAGGCGATCGCCGATCAGTGAGTCGACCGCCCAGGACGTCTGGCTGGGCTTTCTGCGCTTCGGGCGTCAGCGTTTCGACACGGCACTCACGCCTGAGTCGGACGGGTTGCTGTTTCAGTACGGCACGTACGCCTTCGGCGGACCGCCCATGTTCACCCTCGACTTCACCCGGCAGTTCGACATCAACGATGACGACGCCGAGCACGACCACTACCTACAAGTCCACTGTGAGCTCACCTACCCGCCAGACCCGGCCCTTCACGAACTCGGCAGCTTCAACTCCTGGTTCTTCCATGACGCCGGTGAGGACCTCGATCAATGGGCGGAGAGTCTGGGCTGCCGCGTAGAACGTCTCCGTGGCCGTAAGCCCGCCGCCATCCGCCTCTACGAAGAGCCGGTTTAGGCCGACAAGGCAACACACCGGTGCCGGCATCGTCCGCATCCGAGGTCTCGGGCACTGATGGTCATCCTGGTCGACGACATCACCCACCGGAGACAAGCTCGGCCAGGTGGTGCAGCGAGTTGGTGAGATGTTCAGGGCCGAACGGCGGGAACTGGATGCCGCGCTCGCGGATGAACTGTGGCACCGCCGACCAGTCGTAGGTGAGCGTGACCTCAGTCTCGGACGGACCGAGCGGCGCAAGGTCGTAGCGCCAGATCCAGCCGCCGAACTCCAGGTGACCGTCGCCCTTCTCCTGTCCCGTCAGCCAGCCGATGGCGCGCGGCGGGTCGAGTACCTGGACCTTGTTGACCACCTGGTAGTCACCGTTGGGATGGTTGGCGTGATACATGTCCATCCGGAAAATCTGCCCCACCTCGGTCAGCGGCGCCCTGTCGACAGATTCCTGAACCCAGCCGGTGCCATCGATCGCGGAATGGGCCGTCGGGTCCGCCAGCACCGCAAACACCTTCTCGGCGGGCGCGGCGACCGTCAGGGTGGCGCTCACGTTCTCCTGGTCCACGGTGTGCACGCTCCTTGTCATCTCGTCTCGGGCCTCCCGCAGGCGCGGAGGGGGACGTTCCCAACATGCAGACGACGTGGCGAGGCGGAACTCATCGGTCGTGTGGGCGGAACCCGCACCCGTGCCACCCATGGTGGGGTTGTAGGGGTCAAGTTTTGAGGGCTGGAGAGGGCCACGGGGTTCTCGGCCGCGCCCACGAAGGCTCGAATCCATTCCTGTGGGGGACGAGGGCTGCTACCGGAACCAGCCCTCGTCGGCCCACTCAGGAAAGGCGCTGACGCCGCGCACCGAGCGCGCTGGGCGCCGCGTTGCCGATCACACGCGTATGTCAGCCGCCCAATGCCACCGAGACCACGGCTTTCGCCTCCTCCTGTACCTGGCGGAGGTGATCGGTTCCGAGGAAGGACTCGGCGTAGATCTTGTAGACGTCCTCGGTGCCCGACGGGCGGGCCGCGAACCAGGCGTTGGCGGTGGTCACCTTGATGCCGCCGATGGGCGCGCCGTTGCCGGGAGCCTCGGTGAGGACCGCGGTGACCGCTTCTCCGGCAAGGGTGTCCGTGGTGACCTGTGCGGGCGAGAGCTTCGCGAGGAGGGCTTTCTCCTCGCGGGAGGCCGGGGCGTCGATGCGCTCGTACGCGGGCTCACCGAAACGAGCGGTCAGCGTGGCGTAGTGCTCCGACGGTGTCTTCCCGGTCACCGCGGTGATCTCGGAGGCGAGCAGGGCCAGGATGATGCCGTCCTTGTCGGTGGTCCACACCGAGCCGTCGCGGCGCAGGAACGACGCGCCGGCCGACTCCTCGCCACCGAAACCGAGTGAGCCGCTGACCAGCCCGTCCACGAACCACTTGAATCCCACGGGCACTTCGACCAGTCGACGGCCCAGGTCGGCGGCGACCCGGTCGATCATCCCGGACGACACGAGCGTCTTGCCGATCCCCGTGTCCGCGGGCCACTGCTCACGGTGGGAGTACAGGTAGGAGATGGCGGCGGCGAGGTAGTGGTTGGGGTTCATGAGCCCGGCGTCCGGTGTGACGATCCCGTGGCGGTCGGCGTCGGCGTCGTTGCCCGTGGCGATCCGGAAGCGGTCGCGCTGCTCGATGAGCGAGGCCATGGCATAGGGCGACGAGCAGTCCATACGGATCTTGCCGTCCCAGTCCAGCGTCATGAATCGCCAGGTGGGGTCGGTGAGTGGGTTGACCACGGTCAGGTCGAGCGCGTGCTGTTCGGCGATGCGTCCCCAGTAGGCGACCGAGGCCCCGCCCAGAGGGTCCGCGCCGATGCGTACGCCTGCCGCGCGGATCGCGTCCAGGTCCAGCACGTGCGGCAGGTCGGCCACGTAGGTGCCGAGGAAGTCGTAGCGGCCGGTGCCGGGGGCGGTCAGCGCCCTGGCGTAGGGAATGCGCCGTACGTCCTTGAGTCCGGCCGCGATGAGTTCGTTGGCCCGGTCCTGGATCCAGGACGTCGCCTCGGAGCCTGCCGGGCCGCCGTTCGGCGGGTTGTACTTGAAGCCACCGTCGGCGGGCGGGTTGTGGGACGGGGTGACCACGACCCCGTCCGCGAGGCCCGAGGACCGTCCGCGGTTGTGGGCGAGAATGGCGTGCGAGACCGCCGGAGTGGGCGTGTAGCCGTCCGCGCTGTCGAGAAGCACCGACACCTCGTTGGCCGCGAACACCTCCAGGGCAGTGACCTTCGCGGGCTCCGACAGCGCATGGGTGTCGGCACCCAGGAAGAGGGGGCCGTCGATGCCCTGGCTGTCGCGGTACTCGCAGATGGCCTGGCTCGTCGCAGCGATGTGATCCTCGTTGAACGCGGTCGCCAGTGACGACCCGCGGTGTCCGGACGTGCCGAAGGCGACGCGCTGGCCGGGCTCTGCCGGGTCGGGGTGGAGCGCGTAGTACGCGGTGACCAACCGGGCGACGTCGACGAGATCCTCGGGGCCTGCCGGACTGCCCGCTCGCTCGTGCTGCATGTGCCCGCACCTCCACATCGGTTTTTCTTCGTTTGTGGTCTCATCTTTCCTCAGCGAACGCCGCGGCCGTGTGCGGGAAGGATGACTCCAGGTGGCCGGGAGGCGCTCTCGGCACAATCGAACCCTCCGCGGGACAGCCGCGGAGACTGCTGTGTGACGACTGGAGCAACTCACTGCGCTCCGTCCTGCCGCCGTCGGCCGTCGTCGGCCGCACGCGGCGGCGTGGCCGATGGATTCCCGAGGTGTTCCAGGACTTCCACCAGCTCTTGGCAGGCCAGTTCCACGGAGCGTCTTGTATTGCGCTGCTCAGTGATCACGGCGGAGAGGAGCAGCGCGGTCAGGGCCATGGATCCGTTGAAGGCCTGGAGTTTCATCATCAGCTCGACGTCACTCAACCGTGCGAACGGGCCGACCCCGTCCGTGGCCGCGACGGTGGCCATGACGGAGGCGAAGAGGGCGCACAGCAGGCTGCCCGCAAGCTGGAAACGCAGTGCCGCCCAGATCAGCAGCGGATAGACGAGGAACAGCAGACTGATCGGACTGTGCGTGGCCAGCGGCACGAGGAAGCAGGCCACCAGAGTTATCGCCGTCGCCTCCTTCCATCGCGACAGGTGCAGAGGCCGGCGTGCCCCGTACAGCAGGAGAAGCACGGGGGTGACGATCAGGACACCCATCGCGTCGCCCACCCACCAGCCCAACCAGACCGTCGAGAAGCCGTCCGCGGCGAGCTTGCCCGTGAGGACCAGGAGGCCGACGCCAACGGTCGCGCTGATCAGCATGCTGGCCAGGGCACCCAGGAACACCAGTGCGACGCCATCGCGCAAGCGGTCGAGCTCCATACGGAACCCCACCTTGCGCAGCATGAGATACGCGCAGACCGGGGCGACGGTATTACCCGCAACGATGCCGATCGCGGAGGGCTCGAACGAGGTGAGGGACAGGATGACGAGGAGGGCACCGAGTGCGATCCCGGGCCAGCAACGGATTCCGAAGATCAACAAGCTGGCCACCGCCACGCCCGTGGGCGGCCAGATGGGCGTGAACACCGCGCCCTCGACAACGAGCTGCCGCAGGAGTCCCAGCCGCCCTGCCGCGTAATAGCAGGCCGCGACCGCCAGCGTCTGGAGAGCGACGACGACCGGTCGGCGCAGCTCAGGTGTAGCCACCACAGCAGCCATCAGACACCTACGCCACCACGTCGGCGAGGCGAGAGTGGCGCCCGGCCTACGGTTGACGGCCGGCCGCGTCGTGGCCGACCACCAGTACGGCCGCGTCGTCCTCGTGTCCCACGCGCTCGGCACCCTTGATCACCGCGGCGGCGAGCGAGCTTGCCGACATACCCGCCACGGCGGCGATGCCCGCGAGCCGTACCACCTGGTCGAGCCCCTCGTCGACGCTCACCGAAGGCCCCTCCACCACACCGTCGGTCAGCAGGACGAACACTCCGCCCGTGGTGAGCCGGTACCGGGTGACCGGGTACTCCATGCCCACCTGGATGCCGAGCGGCGGCCCTCCTTCGTCCTCGGCGATGCCGGATTTTCCGTCCGCCGTCGCCCATACGCAAGGGATGTGTCCGGCCCGCGCGCTCTCCAGCACTCCGGTGGACGGGTCGAGCCGCATGAACGTGCAGGTGGCGAAGAGGCCGGCGCCGATCGACAGCAGGAGGTCGTTCGTCCGGGCGAGGAGTTCTCCCGGCTCGCTCGTGACGGAGGCGAGCGCGCGCAGGCCGACCCGGACCTGCCCCATGAACGCGGCCGCCTCGATGTTGTGCCCCTGAACGTCGCCGATGGAGAGACCGATGCGTTCATCGGGCAGCTTGAAGGCGTCGTACCAGTCTCCGCCCACATTGAGGCCGTAGCAGGCCGGCGCGTACTGGACGGCCACGTCGAACCCGGGTGCGGTCGGCATGTCTCCCGGGAGCATGCCGCGTTGCAGCTCGATGGCCAGCTCGACCTGTGAGCGCTGGAACTCCGCGCGTTCACGCGCCTGAGCGGTCAGCCACCCGAGTCTGGCCAGCAGCTCGTCACCGTCGCCCGTTGGGCGCTTGCGGGACATCGACCACCCCGGGAGGAAAGCTGCACTATCAAGGCAAAAATGCTGATTGCCTCTCTATCGGATGATAACGACATAGGCGGCGAGTGACCCGACATCGGTGTGTCCCGGCCCGGGCGGCGGGCTGTCTGTCAGTCAGTCCGTCCGTCCGTCCGTCCGTAACAGGGTGCGGGCGGTCAGCCGTGGGGTGCTCACATAGGCCGAGCACCGCTCGTCCGCGCTTACGTGCACCGGTCTCAGACATCTCGCAGAAAGGTGGCGAGCGGGTGGGCTGTGGCGTCGTTCGTGGGCCGTGACAGGTGTACCGCTGTGTGGAAGTAGCCGGCGGTCTCCTTTCCGCAAGGATCCTCGCCGAGGGCGGTCACCGCGTTAATGGCGTGCCGCTGCTCGTGCGCGCTCGTGAAGCGGCGTTGCGGGTACGTCGGGGCAGCCGCCTTCTCGGTGATCAGACCGTAGGGCTTCAGCCCGTCGGCGATGGGCTGGTAGGAGCCCGTACGCAGCACGAACGCCGCGACCCACACCTGTCGGTGGGCGGCGGCAAGGAGCGGCTGGAAGGTGCGGGGGGACAGGAAGCTGGCTCCGCCCGTGATGGTGATCAGCCGTGTGGGCTGCGCGGCGCGCCGGAAGGCAGCGGTGGGAGGAGCCACTTCCAGGTTCTCGGCGAAGCCTTCGTCCAGCAGACCGACGGCGAGCGCGTAGTCGATGGCGTTCGCAGCGATGTCGAGTCCGATCACTCTGACCGCGTCGGAACACCGATGTGCTGCGTAGTAGGCCCGGTCCCACTCGATCAGCTCAGCCGTGGTGAGCGCTGCTGCCTGCGGGGACGTGTAGTGGGCATACAGGTCTTCCAGCGTCAGATCGTGGTTGAGGAGGGCCGCGTTGATGCCGTACGAGCAGCAGATGTCCAGCACTGTGACCGGGTCGGTGGCGCGGACGGTTCGCGCGCGGGCGGCGGCCATGCGCCGGAACACCCCCTGGGCGTGCCGAGGCGTCTGGTAGTCCCAGTGGCCCAGGACGCGGAAGAAGTCTCTGGGGTCCGGCTGGTCGTAGATCTCGTCGAACGAAGTCATTCCCTCCTGGCTGGAGGCGGCCCGCTCCTCGGATTTCGCGATCCTCAGGTTGCTCTCGCCGGTGCTCCCCGTATGAGTCATCGCATGTGTTCCCTCTCGATCGATCTGGACGGCGCCTTGTACATCGTCAAGCAGTAGTGCTTGACCCGCAGGTGAGGAAGGGGGCGTCGGCGAAACCAGCCATGCCGTGCACGGTCACTTCTTGAGAGCTCGAAGAGGTCCCCAGAGCCCTGACCGGCATGGCCCCGGCCCGGCCCCGGCTGGGGGGTGGAGCGAGTTGGCCCGTATGCCCGCCGCGGCTTGACTTCGAGCGTTCTCCAAGTCCTAGCGTCGCGGTCATGAGTGCTTCAACGCGGCCGACGACCACGGTCGGCGAGTGCGAGGGGGCCATTCGTGGGACTGGGGTAGCCGATGAAGGTGCTGGTGACCGGCGGGACGAGCGGACTGGGGCTCGCGATGGCCTCCGCCCTGGCCACGGTGGGAGCGACGGTCGCGCTGACCGGCCGATCCGGCCGGCGCGCGAGCTCGGTCGCCGCCGAACTGCC
Organism: Streptomyces sp. R35; assembly: GCF_041053035.1. Lineage (NCBI taxonomy): Bacteria > Bacillati > Actinomycetota > Actinomycetes > Kitasatosporales > Streptomycetaceae > Streptomyces > Streptomyces sp. R35. The sequence continues at coordinate 10,758,466 of NZ_CP163440.1, read as the reverse complement.
GGGGGTGGTCGGCATCGAGATGGACGTGCGAGACGAGTCATCAGTGGCCAGGGCCGTCGACCAGGCGTGGTCGCGGCTCGGCGGCATCGACATGCTGGTGAACAACGCCGGGATCGGCATGCGCACCGTCAACCCTCGTTTCATGACGCACCCGCAGGGCTTCTGGGAGGTGCCGGTCGACGGCTTCCGTGCGGTGATCGAGACCAATCTGACCGGCTACTTCCTGGTGGCCCGCGAGGTCACGCCGCGCATGCTGGCTGCCGGCGGCGGCCGCATCGTCAATGTCTCGGTGAGTGATTCGACCATGCACCGGGCCGGGTTCGTCCCCTACGGGCCGTCGCGTGCCGGCAGCGAGTCGCTGTCCCGGATCATGGCCGCCGACCTGCGCGACACGGGCGTCACTGTCAACCTGCTTCTGCCCGGGGGCCCGACCGTAACGGGGATGCTCCCCCTCGACACCGTGCCCGAGGGCCGGGAGTTCCTGGAGCCCACGGTGATGGGCCCGCCCATCGTCTGGCTGGCGTCCGACGACGCGGTCGGCGTGCATGACGAGCGCATCGTCGCCGTTGAATTCGAGGGCTGGCTGCGTGACAGGAACGGCAGACAGTGAAGCGTCCTGTGCCCAAGACCTCGTAGATGGGGGCGCCGTCCGGGCGAGCCGTACGGTTCGGCCTGAGCGCGGCGAGGGTGTTGCCGGCTCCCGAACCCTCACGGCCGACAGTCAGGCTTCCGATCACTTGACTTGGGCGGCGATAGCCTGCGCGCAGTCCAGGGACTCCGTGTGCGTGGTGTCCACCTCCAGGTCGTAGACCACGCCCCGGTGAACCATCTCCGCCTGCGATGCGGCCATTCCCTGGCCCCGATCCCCGCGGGCGATCTCGCGGCCTGCGGCGACCGTACTCTCGCACCTGACGCCAACCCACAGCACGTCCAGTCCGCCCAAAGCCTTCTGCCACCGCTCCTGGGACGTGGCTCCGCCGAGGAAGACGTCATCGACGATGACCCGGGCCCCTGCACGGGCCATCGCGGCAACCCCCTCCATCCATGCTGCTTCCAGCGCCCGGAACTCCGAACCGACATTCACACCGCCATCCGCGGCGAATTCGATTCCTGCGTCCGATGTCTGCATGGAAGCGGGCATCGCCTCAATCAGCGAGTCGACCCCGGCGGCAAGCCACGGATCCCGCAGTACCGCCTGCAGACACCGGACGATCCCGGACTTGCCGGAGCTGGAGCCGCCGTTCAACACGATCACCTGAGTCGTCATCAGGCCACGCTAGAGGCAACCGCCACGGCGTTCGAAGCGATTTTCGGCAAGCCCGCCCTGCTGCGACACCCCGGCGCACCCTCCGCCCTGACGCCTTAGAGGGCGCGCTCGCCGAGCGGTGGCCGGTTCTTCGTAGTGCTTGAGGGCGGGTTGTCCGGCTCCAGGTCTCGTGGTCCGCTGCGGGGCCGGCGCTCCTCGCAGCCGTCGAGCAGCAGGGTCTTCCCGTCCGTCACATTCTCCCGTCGAGGTTCGTCAGTGAAGTGACGAAGCAACACGACCCCCTAGACGGACAGGACAACACCGATGCTGACAAACATCATGTACGTGACGCTGCATGTCACCGATCAAGACCGCGCGCTGACGTTCTATACGGATCAGCTCGGCCTGGAGAAGCGCGTCGACTATCCGGGTCCTGAAGGACGCTTCCTGACTGTGGGCGTCCCTGGCAGTTCACTCGAGATCATCCTCTGGCCGCGCGCTGCTGCCTCGGGGCAGCCGGCCGAGGTGCAACCGGGCGCCGGGCTTGGTGCGGTCTTCCTCGAATCGGACGATCTGAGGAAGGACTTCACGGTGCTTCGCGACCGCGGTGTGACATTCGACCGGTCCGAACCGGAGGACTACGCGTTCGGCGTCCGCATCGAGGCAGTGGATCCGGACGGCAACCAGATCTCGCTGCGCCAGCGCAGCCGGGCAAGCAAGTAGCGATGGCTGACCGTCCGTAGGTCCCGCGTGGCCGGCGCCGCACGGCGCCGGCCACGCCACGATCCGGGGCCCCGTTCGTGGGGCGCGCGTGGGTGTTCATGTGGCCCGGAGGGTGTTCCACGAGGCTTCGCCGGATTTTAGGGAATCGTCAGTGCATGGGCGACCCAACCGATCCCCACCGCGACGACTCAAGTCCACGCCCCACCAAGGCTCTTCAGCCGTATCCCTGAGGGCATCGGCGGCGGCCTCTCTCTGCTGCCGCTCCCGCGCACTCCGCTCCGTGCCCTGAGCTCGGATCCACGTACCCCGTCAAACGGCTGACCCTGGAGCGGGCGCCGGTCCAGCAACAGTGGCCGGTCAGCCCTGTCAGTGCCCACTGCCATGGTGATCAGCAGCAACGACAAGACGGGGGCATTACATGGTTGAGCGGGCCGCGCGGCGGATCGTAGAGGAGCTCGTCGCGAGGGCGCCGGCAGGCTGGACGCGGGCGATACTGACCAGCACGGCGGGCCGGGGCGGAGTCTCGGTGGCCGGCGGCTACACCGTCCCCGGCACACCCCTGTGGCGCAGCCCGGTGCCCAGTCCCTTCACGGAACTGGGCGAGCTGGCGGAGGCGTTGAGGAAGGTCCGGGGCTGGGAGCGGACCAGCCTGGAGATCGAGTGCAAGCCGTCCGGCGAGTACGGACTGGTCGCGACCACGGACGCGATCACCAGCCTGCGCGGACGGGACGGCGGTTTCCAGGCCGTCCTGGACGCCGGCTACCGGCTCCCCCAGCCCGGTTGTGAGCAGGAGGGAGGTACGGCCGCCCCGGAGGGCGATCCTGAGCCGGCGGTGGCGCGGTTCCGGGAGTACATGCGCCGGCGCGCCGCAATCCTGGGGCGGCCCGAGCAACTGCCGCCGCCCGCGTCCGCCGCGGCACTCGACGAGGCCGAACGGCGCATCGGTCGGCCCCTGCCCGCCGACCTGCGGGCGCTGTACATGATCGCCGACGGCGACGGCATCGACTACGAACAGCGGTACCTGTTCGGGCGCCACGCCTGGCTGGCGCTGGAGGACATGGTCGCCATCCACACCGCCCAGCGCGAACCGGCGTGGTACGGCTGGGAGTTGGCCTGGAACTCGATCGTCTTCGACCCCGACCCGCCCGGCACCGTCCGGCGCTGCGGCGGACACCCTGCCTGGCTGCCTTTCGCCACCGGCGAGGACGGCAACTATCTGGCGGTGGACCTGTCCCCTGCCCGGAACGGCCGCCCCGGGCAGGTCATCTGCATCGGCCGCGACTACGACGACGGTCCGGCCCACGTCGCCGACTCCGTGACCTCACTGCTCGGCCACTACCTGGAGTTGCTGGAGCAGGGAGCCCACGAGGAGCACGGCGACCACATCTCCCTGCTGGAGCCCGCCCGCAGCTTTGGCCCCCACAGGATCATCGGCGAGATCCCCGACGAGATCCCGCCCACCCTTCAGGCCATCCACATCAACGACGCCGTCGGCCTCGTCGATCTCACCCCCACTCATCGCCGGACCGAACCTGCGACTACTGCACCTCAACCGCTGTGCCACCGCCGACCTGGCTCCGATTCGCACACTGCCCGTCGAGTCGCTGCGCGTGACGCTGGACGGCGGTGACCTCACCCCGCTCGAAGGCCACCGCGATCTCACCTCTCTGGACCTGGGGACCACCGGCCCTATCGACATCGCCCCGCTGCGCACCGTCCCGAACCTGCGCGGCCTGGACCTCTCCCGGGCCGACGTCCGCGACGTGACCGTCCTCGCCGACCTGCCCGACCTGCGCTACCTGTCCCTCACCTCACGGCAGTGGACCGTCCTGCTGGACGAGGGCAAGGCGCCGCTCACCCTCGCCGCCGCCCGACTGGCCGACGACGACGCCCCGCTCGACGAGGCCCTGGCCTGGTCGGCCCGCCTCGGCCTCGACACCAGGGACGCGCTCCGCACGACCGGCACCCTCGAATCCGACGGCAGGTGATTCCGGCATGTGACCGGCGTCAGCACGCGGATGACCGCCGCCGACACCGAGAACGTGCGTCGCCTGTTCATCTCCGATCCGAGTTGGCTGCCCGAAGCGGACGTACATGCACGGCCAGTCCTGGGGCGGAAACGTCGCGGCGAAGGTCGTGGGACTCTACGGCAGAAGGAACGGCCCCTACGACGGAGCGCTGCTCACCAACGGAGTCCTGGCCGGCGGCTCACGCGGCTACGACTACCGCGTCGACCTGCGGGTGGTCTACGCCTCCCCTGTCGCCCGCACGCCAGGGCGGACTCGACTGGCGGGTAAGCGTGCGATCGGGTGCTCGTGGTGGAGGCTGATAGTCAGGGGCGGTTCCGGCCCCACGTCTGCAGGGCGTAGGGCCGCCCCTTCTCCTCCCCCGTGATCAGCGGCACGTCGAGCAGGTGGAAGCCCGCCTTGGTGGCCACGGCGACGCTGGCGGCGTTCTCGGCTTCCAGTTCCAGGATCACCTCCCGCGCGCCCAGTTGCTCGAAGGCGTACGCGGCCATCACCCGCACCGCCCGAGCCGCCAGCCCCTGGCCGCGGTGCGCCGGGCCGACCGCGTAGCCGAGCTCCGTGCCCTCGGGGGCACGCCGCAGCATCACCTCGCCGAGCGGTGCGCCGCCGTCGACGGTGATGGCGAGCAGGATGGTCGTGCCCTCCGCCCGCAGCTGCCGGTCCCGGTCCAGCCGTGCGCGGGCGGCCGCGTCGTCGAAGGGGGAGACGATCGGCGTCCAGTACGCGATGTCGGGATGGTCGAACAGCTCCGGCATCGCGGCCAGGTCCGCCTCCGTCCAGTCGCGGAGGACGAGACCCTCCCCCGAGAGCTCGATCCGCTCGGGAAAGGACGATGTGGTGCTGCTCATGGTGGGGGACCTCCCTGGCTTGTTCAGGACGAGGCAGGATAACCGGGGGCAGGCAAAGGCTCACCAGTACCTCAATTGGCGGGGAGTTATCCGGCCGCGAAGGTCACCGAGAGCGATCTGTGCGGCGGGCGTACTGCGGGCGTACTGGGGGGGCTGACCTTCAGTGGTGGCCTGGGACATGATGATGGTCATGACGTTGTCGACGGCGTTTACGAAACTGTTCGGTGTGCGGCATCCGATCGCGCTGGCGCCGATGGGCGGTTCGGCCGGTGGTGAACTGGCGGCGGCCGTGTCACGCGGCGGCGGGCTCGGGTTGCTGGGCTCCGGGAACGGGGACGCGGACTGGCTGGCCCGTGAGGTGCCCATCGTGGCGAAGGGCACCACGGGCCCCTGGGGTGTCGGCTTGTGGACCTGGGCGATCGACGTCGGCGCGGTCGAGCGGGTACTGGAGCACGGCCCCAGGGCGGTGATGTTGTCCTTCGGGGACCCGAGCCCTTTCGCCGAGCGCATCCGCCGGGCGGGCGCGGCACTGATCCTTCAGGTCACCGACTTGGAGGAGGCCAGGCAGGCGGTGGACCTGGGCGCCGACTTCATCGTGGCGCAAGGCACGGAGAGCGGTGGACACGGCTCCCGGCGCGGACGGTCCACCTTGCCGTTCGTGCCGTTGGTGGTGGACCTGGCGGCACCTGTGCCGGTGCTGGCGGTCGGCGGTATCGCCGACGGCCGCGGCGTGGCCGCGGCCCTGGCCCTGGGTGCGGCGGGGGCGGTCATCGGCACCCGCTTCCAGGCCACGGCCGAAGCCGTGGTCCACCCGTCGATCACCACCGCGATCGTCGAGGGACGCGGGCAGGACACGGAGCGCAACCGTGTCCTCGACATCGCCCGCGGCTCCCAGTGGCCCTCGCGGTACACCGCTCGCACCCTGGGCCATCGCTACCTTGACCAATGGCGGGGCCGGGAAGCGGAACTCGCCGCGGATCCCCAGGCGCAACGGGCCTACCAGGACGACGTGGCACGAGGAGAGGTTCCCCCGCTGCCCGTATGGGCCGGCGAGGCGGTCGACCTCATCACCGACCTCCCGCATGCAGCGGACCTCGTCGCCACCCTGGGCGCGCAGGCCGAGGACGCCCTGACCCGAGCCGGGAGGCACTGACCGAGCGCGCCCGCCAGACGCGGCCCCGACCGGTGCACACCGGCCACGGGCAACCGGCGTAGAAGTACCTGCCGGTGCTCGCTCGTGGTCACCGCCACAACCGGCCGTGCGTGGGGAATCTGGGACGCCGCCGCGGCGACGAAGCGGTTCACGCACCCGCTGCGCAGACCGTGTCTGGACGGCGTGGGCCCGAGCGCCGCGATCCTCGACTACGGCTACGGCTACGGCTACGGCTACGGCTACGGCTACGGCTACGGCTACGGACGAACCCTCGAAGAGCTGGAACAGCAGGGCTTCGACAATCTCTCCGGCGTCGATACATCGCCAGGAATGAACACCCGGGCCCGCAGCCTGCACCCCGCGATGCGCTTCGCGGTGCTGGACCTACCGCCGACACCGGCCTGGGCGGACGCGAGCATCGACGTGGTCCTGCTCTTCGCGGTGCTGACCTGCATACCCAGCAACGAAGCCCAGCGGCGCCTGATCGGCGAGCTGTACCGTGAATCGGCGGAGCTACAGATCCTGGCCCGCAAGGCGGCCTCAAGTCACCAGACTCCTCCCCGCCGAAAATGAGATGCGTGTGCCAACCGGCGCTGCCAGGCTGCGCCGGTGAATCATGAACAGATGTCCAAGGTCGCCCACGCCGACCACCCGATAAAGTCGCCCGTCGACGACGACTCCGTACGCCGGCTGCTCGAACGCGGCCTGCCGCCCGGCAGCAAGCGTGTACTCGACCTTGGTTGCGGCAGCGGGGAATGGCTTCTGCGCGCGCTCGCCACAGACCCTCAGCTGTACGCCGAAGGCGTCGACGTCTCCGAGGACTCCCTGGAGGACGCCCGCCATGCCGCGATCCGCCTCGGCGTCGAGGAGCGCCTCGTACTCCACCACCAGGAAGCCGAAAGCTTCTCCTCCCCGCACCCGTTCGACCTGGTGCTCAGCGTCGGTGCCACGCACGCCTTCGGCGGCCTGCTGCCCACTCTCGCAGCGGCACGCACTCATCTGGCGCCCGGGGGACGCGTACTGATCGGTGAGGGCTTCTGGGACCGCGAGCCCTCCCCCGAAGCCATCGAGATGCTCGGGGACTTCACCGACCTGGCGACCACGGTGGACCGTGTCGTCGCCGACGGGTGGACTCCTGTCCACGGCCATGTCAGCACACGCGGCGAACTGGACGACTACGAGTGGGCCTGCTGGGGCTCGCTCGCCGCATGGGCCCTGGATCACCCTGCCGACCCGGACAGCTCCCAGGTACTTGAGACAGCGACCACCCGGCGCTCGGAATGGCTACGCGTCTACCGTGACACCTGGGGCTTCGTCAGCCTGATCCTGCGTCAAACATCCCACTGACACGGGGACAGGCCTGTCCCCCGGCTCCCCTGTCACCACCCAGGGAGAGCGATGGGAGCGGCTTCGGGGTTCGATGACGAGCCGCTCGATGAGGTCTGCGCGGAGTGTGAACTGCTAGGTAGTTTCGTTTGGATCAGATGGTCGTTGGTCCGGGTGTGCCGTTGGCTGATGCGCAGTGCGCGCGGATTGAGCCGTTGCTCCCGGGCCGGACGCCGAAGCGGGGTGGCCGCTGGCGGGACCATCGTGAGGTGATCGACGCGATCGCCTTCAAGTTTCAGACTGGTACCCAGTGGGTTCATTTGCCGGAGAAGTATGGCAACTGGCGAGGTGTCTACAACCGGCCGCGGATGTGGGCCGTCGATGGCACCTGGGAGCGGGTGTTCACCGCTCTGGTGGCCCAGGCCGAAGCGGACGAGGACCTGAGCTGGGCCGTTTCGGTGGATTCCACGATCGTGCGGGCTCACCAGCACGCGGCCGGGGCCCGCAAAAGGGGGCCCCGGCCGGCGAGCCGGACGACCACGCCATCGGCCGGTCCCGCGGCGGACTGACCACGAAGATCCACCTTGCCGCCGACAACCGCTGTCGGCCCCTGGTCTTCCATATCACCGCCGGACAGGCAGGCGACGCGCCCGCCTTCATGGAAGTGATGGCACGCCTGCGCGTTCCCCGCCGCCGTGGACGGCCCCGCACCAGGCCGGACATGGTCCTGGCCGACAAGGCGTGTTCTTCCCACGCGATCCGCAGCCACTTGCGCAAGCGCGGTATCCGGACGGTGATCCCCGTCCCGGCCGACCAGCGACGTCACCGACTGCGGCGGGGAAGCCGGGGCGGCAGGCCACCGGCCTTCGACCGCAAGACCTACAAACAGCGCAACACCGTCGAGCGGTGCATCAACCGCCTGAAGCAATCGCGCGGCATCGCCACCCGTTACGAGAAGACCGCGACCATCTACCTGGCCGGACTCCACGTCGCGGGCATCTTTCTCTGGTCCGCTCGGTGATCCAAACGAAACCGCTCAGTAGCTGTCGTAGCTGGGCTTACCGTTCGGCCGGTAGACGCCGACGATGGTGCCGCCCTTCGTCGTCGAGACGCTGACCGGCTCCAGCGCAGTGGGGATCGCTCCGTCGGCGAACAGCCGCTTGCCGGTGCCGATGATCACCGGATGGATGGTCAGCCGGTACTCGTCGACGAGGCCGTGCTGCATGAGGGTCTGGGCGAGGTCGCCGCTGCCGACGACGTTGATGTTGCCGCCGTCGGACGCCTTCAGCTTGCGTACGGCATCGACGATGTCGCCCTCCAGCAGCGTGGAGTTCTGCCACTCGACGGACGTCAGGGTCCGAGACGCCACGTACTTGTGCATGCTGTTCATCCGATTGGTGAACGGGTTCTCGGGATCGGCGGTCGGCCAGTACGACGCGAAGATCTCGTACGTCTTGCGGCCGAGCAGCATCGCGTCGGAGTGTTCGTACCAACCGGCGATGGCCGTGCCGACCTCGTCGTCGGCCACCGGCTTCTGCCAGCCGCCGTGCTCGAAGCCGCTCTCAGCGTCCTCGTCCGGACCGCCCGGCGCCTGCATGACGCCGTCCAGCGTCAGGAACGTGCAAACGATGATCTCGCGCATGGTGCGCTCCCTTCGTCGACAGGTAGACCGCACAACCGCCGGAAACTCATCGGCGGAACTTCCGCGGCGCAGCACTAGCTACGGCCGTCGTCTGGATCAGCCCGGTTGTGAGGTGCGGTACCTCTTGGACGCCGGGATGATCCAAACGACAGGCCCTAGCGGAGATCGACGGTGCCGCCGGGGAGGTTGCCTTCGAGGTGGTGTGTGGCGATGTAGTGGGTCGCGTCGGTCGGCTGGGCGCCGGTGAGACGCGGGGCAGACCGGGAAAGCCCGCCCGGCGGGCGGAGTGGGGAACCAAGCGTCGGACGGGCCGAGTTCCCGGCGTCGCGTCGCTCAGTCGATGACGCGGTCGGCGCCGGCCGGCGGGCGCGGTGCCGGGTGGCGTCCCGTCCGCTCGGCGGCGAGCGCCGCGAGCAGGACCGTCAGAGCCGCCAGGGCGGCGGCCACCGCGGCGAGACCTGCCGCCCAGGACGGTGCGGCCCCGATTTCCAGCCCCTGGGACAGGGCCCGCGAGTGGAGTCGCCCTTCCAGCAGCTGAAGGGTGGCCAGTGCCGCGGGCACCAGCACGGCCACGACGAGCAACGGCACCGCGCCGCGCACGAGGACGGCCACGGCGAGCACGAGGCACAGCGCGGAGACTCCGACGGCGAAGCCGTAGACGCCGAGCGGCGCGCCGTCCCGGTGCAGCGGCAGATGCATCAGGCCGCACACGACGAGCGCCGCGGCCGTGAGCCACCCCGGCCACTTCGGGAGCGCCAAGATCCTCGCCGGGTCGCGCTCACCCCGTTCCCGGACCTGCCGTGCGGCACGGTCGTGAGGCGTACCGCGGTCCCGCCCTGCTGCCGGCCACGGCGTCGGAGCGGCCGCCTCCTCGGGCGGTGGCGCCCCAATGCGCGGGTTCCGAGAGGGAGTTCCCGCCCCCGGAGTACCAGTGGCGGCGCGCCCCTCGGACAACTGGCCGATGAGCTGCACGAGTTCCTCGACAGGCCGGCGTGAGGCGACCGTCCGGACAGCCTCCTCCGCGCAGTGCGATTCGACCGAAGGCCGGTGCAGCAGCGCCATCAGCCGGGTGACGTCCTCGACGGGGCGTGACTCCGCCGCCGAGCGGATCGCCTCGTCCGCGCTGTCGGCGCTGCGGGGCGGACTCGCCAGCCGCACGACCAGCCGGCCGACGTCCTCGACGGAGCGGTCCACGCCGACTGCTCTGAGCGCGTCGACGGTGGTCCGGGCGTAGGCGGGGGACTGCTCCAGCAGCGTGATGAGCTGGATGACCTCTTCCAGTGGCCGATCAGCGACGGCTGCGTGCACGAGACCATCGATCGGGTCGGCGTGCCACGGTGCGGGCGGGGTGTCGTGGGCGTCCGGAGATATGCCGGAACGGTCCGGGCCGGAAGGGGGAAGGGTGGTGCTCATCTTCTTTTGCTCCAAATACAGGCTGCGGCCGCGCAGGCGACGCACGGTGCGGCCGCTCTCCGGTCCCCGATTCCGTTCGCGGCCCGCTGCCCATTACTAGAGGGCTTCGTGGCACCCCGCCACTCGGACGGGGCATCGGTGTGAAGCCACCTCGCTCGCTCAGGAGCCCACAGCGAGCGGTGCCCGGGCCGTGAGCGAACGGCGGGAGGGTGCCGAGCTTTCTTGTACGGCAGGGCAGAGCACCGGCACCCTCGCGCCTGTCAGGCGACGCCGCCTCCGGTCACGGGAACTGAGTGACCTTCGACGGAACGGTGTCCGTCCCTGACGTGGGGGCGCCGGTGTCATTGATGACGTGGGCGTACTGGCCCTTGCCGCCCAGGGAGATCACCAGGATGTCGTGCATCTTGATCCCCGTTTTGACGGGCACCTGGAAGCCGTGGGCCTGCACGATCGTCGGGTCCGACGTGTAGTTGCAGTAGCTTCCCAGGCCCCATGCCTCGTGTACGGCGACGGAATCGGCGACCTTGTAGGCCGCGTAGCCGACGATGCCGTCATGGGTGATGGCGGCCGCGTTGGGCGCGTCGTACGCCTTCTCGTTCTGGAAGAAGATCGTCCGTCCGCGCTCGCCGTTCCACAGCACGTCGTACTTGTTGAAGTGTTCGACGAACAGGCCGGTTGCGAGGACGTCGTCGCCATTGACGCGCAGGCCGTAGTCCGCCCGGTTGGTGTCCCAGCCGACCCCGTCCCCGTGGTCGGCGCGCCAGAGCCAGGTGTGGTCGATGACGACGTCGTCGCTGTTGACGACAACGGAGTTGGTGGCGAGGCCGGGGCCCGCGCCGCCGATGCGTACGAACACGTCCTGCACGGTGGTGGGGTTGGCGGAGTGGTCGGCGGAGGCGTCGGACGGGCCGATCTGCAGCAGGGTGTCCGAGTTGGCGCTTCCGGCGTCGATGAGGAATCCGGCGAGCTTGACGCCGTCCACGTCCGCCACGTGCAGGGCGTCGATGCCGTTGTCCGGCACGATCGTGGCCAGGCCGAGGCCGAGGACGACGGTGTTGGCGCGGGTCACGTTGATCGTCTGGTCGAGGTGGTAGACGCCCGGGGTGAAGAGGAGGTTGAGGCCCTGGGCGAGGGCCGTGTTGATGGTCGTCGCGGTCGCGCCGGGCTTGACGACGTAGAACTGGTCCAGCGGTATCGACGTACCGGCGGTGTTGGGCCAGGAAACGCCGCGGGCGCTCGTGCGCTTGGCCGGTACGAACACCTTGTACGCGCTGCCGTCCAGGTAGAGGAAGGGCTTCTCGCGGGAGACCGGGGTGGTGTCCAGGGTCGTGTAAGGGCCGTTGTCGAAGTTGGTCGCGGGGGCTCCCTGCACACCGGTGAACGTCATGTTCCACACGCCGTTGGTCCAGCCGCCGACCGAGCTGTCACGCGTGTACCACTGCTGCTGGGAGTACGGGCCGACCGTACCGTCGATCTTGGAGTCGGCGATGTAGCCGCCCGACGCCCATCCGTAGCCGGCCGGGGCGAGGTTGAGCCCGCCCTGTACGTGGATACGGCGGAAGGGCGCGGCCTGGGCCACCGCCCAGCGGTCGGTGCCGTTGGAGGGCGTGAGCGAGAGGTTCTCCGCCGAACGCCAGAAGTTCTGGGTGGCGTTGCCGTTGAACCAGCCCGCGTCCACGGTGATGTCACCGTTGATGTGGGTGTCGTCGGGGTTGAGGCCTAGCCCGGAGATCGAGGTGTAGAACCCGAGTTGGGCGTTGATGCCGTTGTAGGTGCCGGGCTTCAGCAGGAACTGGTAGCGGCCCGAGCCGAACTGGCTCGATTCCTGCTGGGCGAAGACCTGGTCGAACTTCTGTTGCAGATTGGGCGTCGACGGGTCGACGACGATGACGTTGTTGCCGAGGTCGCCGCCCCCTTGCACGGGCGGAGTGCCTCCTGAACCGGTGTGGACGGCGACCTCCCACAGCGAGTACCCGTAGCCGGTGGCCCGGGCCGTCCCGTAGATCCGTACGTAGCGGCCCTGCCCGGAGACATCGTAGGAAGCTGTGCCCCCGGTGCCGTCGGTGACGGTCTTGAGGGTGGTCCAGTTCTGGCCGTCCGTGGAGGCCTGGATCTGGAACGCCTTGCCGTACGCCGTCTCCCAGTTGAGGTCGATTTTGCAGAGGTCCTGGGCTGTTCCCAGGTCGGCCTGGACCCACTGCGGGTCGGAGGCCTGGCTGGACCAGCGTGTGCCGGTGTTGCCGTCGAAGGCCGCGGACGCCGGGGTTCCGGCGTTCTCGGTGGAGGAGGCGGTGGCCGGCCGGCCCTGCGCCGCGTTGGCCGAGTCGCAGGTGGTGGGCGGTGTCGTGCCGGTGTCGCCGTAGACCTGGAACTCCCACAGGGAGTAGCCCCACTGGGTGGCGCGGTGGACGCCGTACATCCGTACGTAGCGGCCCTGGCCGGAGACGTCGAGGGTGTCCACTCCCCCGTCGCCGCCGGTCACGGTCTTGATGTCGGTCCAGGTGCTCCCGTCCGGGGAGATCTGGATGCGGTAGTCGCTGCCGTACGCCGCTTCCCAGTTGAGGACGACCTTGGTGACCGAGGCCGTGGTGCCGAGGTCGACCTGCAACCACTGGGTGTCGGTCGCGGCCGACGACCACCGGGTCGCGGTGTTGCCGTCGACGGCGTAGGGGGCGGGGGTGCCCGCGTTCTCGTCGGACGAGGACGTGGCCGTCTTGCCCTGGGACAGCGGTAGGTCGGCGGCGGCGGCCGGTCTTTGCAGGGGCAGGGTGATGAGCGCGGCCATGGCGGCGAGCGCGACACCCAAGGATCTAAGTCTCATGTCGTGGCTCCATGCGGGTGGGGTGACGAGCAGAGCGAACACAACGAGTTCGGAACAGAGCGGTCAGCTCGGTTCCTCTTGACGCCTGGGGGTGAACCGGCTTCCCATGGCGCTTAGTTCACGATTTGATTTAAGTAATGAGCCATCAAGGGGGCAAGCCCTCTGACGCGAATTTCTTCACCTCGTACGCGCGGCGGCGCCGCGCTGATATCGGAGTGCGAAGTGGCTCGGGAGAGTGTCACAGTCACTGTCGTGACCTTGATGGACGTGCTCGTCGACTTCGCCCTCACTGGCCGGATCGGCCCCCTGAACTGCGGGATGTCCCTGGCTGAGGCTGAAGCCCTGCTCGGCCCGGGGCGCCCGCACCCCGCCCACATCCTTAAAGGGCCCGATATCGACGGCTACCCGTACTCCTGGGCCGGGCTGCGGCTAGTGGTCGCTCAGCGGGCCGTCAGCGGAATCTGGATCGACCTCTGGCCCGGTTCGACCGCCGGACTTCCGCCGCTCGTCCTGCCCGATTCCGAGTCATTCGACGCCACCGTCCTCCGCGAGGAGCTGATCGCCGCCCTGGACACCGCAGGCTGCCGGCATGCGGTCAACAGCACCCTCACTTTCGGCCAGCAGTCAAGCCTGATCACCCAACCCGCTGACGTCTGCGCGGTCTTCAGCCTGCCGGGACGGGACAACCACGTGCCGCACCGTGATCGGCACTACCTCGACGTGATGCACAAGCACACGGTTGGTGCATAAGCTCGGTACGTGGGTCGCCGTGGGCATGGATGTGCTCCTGTGGTGCACAGGTCGATTCCTTGGGGGTTGCCTTGACCGACTCCAGCCGTCGACACCGCCCGTACATCGCAGTGGCCGGGCCGGGCGAGGCGACCGCCCGGGAGACAGAGCTGGCCCGGGAGGTCGGCGGACTGCTGGCGCAGCGTGGCGCGGTCGTCGTGTGCGGGGGGCTCGGCGGTGTCATGGAGGCCTGTGCCGAGGGCGCCGGCGCGGCGGGCGGCACCGTGGTCGGCGTACTGCCCGGCGGAGACCGAACCGCTGCCAACCCGTACCTGACTGTCGCCCTGGCGACCGGTCTGGGCGAACTGCGCAACGGCGTCCTGGTGAATACCTGCGATGCCCTCATCGCGGTGGGAGGCAGTTGGGGAACGCTCAGTGAGGTGGCGCTGGCACTGCACGCCGGCAAGCCGGTTGCCGCGCTGCGCAGTTGGACTCCGCCGGCTGAGGCCGCTTCTTCTGGGCAGGCCCGGCTGCTGGTCGAGGTCTCGACGCCCGCAGAGGCCGTCGACAACGTACTGTCGCGTCGTTGACGGATTGCGACGCACGGACCGCGTGAACCTCTTCCAGCAGACAGGGCTCAGCAACAGCCGGTCTCGGCACTGCCCGAGGCGGTGCCTGAGTCAGTGCCTGAGGCGGTGCCTGCGCCGGTGACGGCTTCGAGGCGGCAGAAGCAGGAGGCCTCGATCGGTACATCCGCGAGAGCGAGCGCGATCTTCAGCTGTTGGGCCACGATCTGCGCCTCCCCCACCTTGCCCAGACGGACCAGGCACTCGTGGAAGCCGTGCAGGGCCCAGACGTTGCCGGGGTGTTGCGAGGCCCGGGGCAGGGTGCCGTCGAGTCCCAGGTCGGCCCGGTAGACCGCTTCCGCCTCCGCTACGCGCCCCTGTTCGAGGAGCAGCGCTCCGTACGCGTGTCGAGTGGGCTGCATCCAGCCCCACGGCTCGTCGTAGGGAAGGCTGTCGTCCAGCGCGATCGACCGCTCCAGCATGGCGAAGGCGACGTCGTGGTTGCCCTTGCGGTACTCCAGTTCTCCGTCGAGCATCGCCGACGCGATCGCGAGGATGTCGGCACAGGTGTTGTTGAACAGCATGCGTGTCTGCGGGACACGGGAGACCGCCGCACGGAACCTCTCGCGCTCGTCCTCGGCCTCGGCGATCCTGCCGGTGGCCGAGAGAGCGACGCCGCGGGCGTAGTGAAGCATCGCCGTCGTCACGCAGTACAGCCGCGGTTCCGCGGGCATCGGGAGCCGCAGGATGTCGGACCAGCGGCCGAAGCGGATCAGCACATGGACCCGCATCGCGAGGAAGCCCTCCAGCCAGTCCGCCATGGGCGGACTCTGCACCCGCAGCAGTTCTGCCGGGATGGACGCCTCGAGTTGCGCGGCAGTCTCCAGTGCGGTCTTCGACTGGCCGAGGAACATCGCCCCGTAGATCTTGAAGTGATAGTCGTGCGACCGGTAGAGCGTGTAGAAGTTCATCGCACCGGCCCGCGCGTGGAACTTCTCGTCGGCGACGATCGCGCGGCTGTTGTCCGCCACCACGCGCCGGTAGTCGCCGCACAGCACGTCCAGATGCGTGGGCATGTGCTGAAGATGGCCGGCGTCGGGCACCAGGCCGCGCAGCCGGTCCGCGACGGGCAAGGCGGTCTCGGGGGTGGACGACATCTCCATGAGGTGGATGTACAGGTGCAGGACCCCGGGGTGCTCCTTGCCCGCCTCGGTGGCGAACGCCCGCTCCAGGACGGCCTTGGCCTCCACCGTGCGGGCGCCCTCGGCCGGTTCGCCGGTCCGCAGATTCCACAGTTGCCAGGGCGTGAGGTTCATCAGCGCGTCGGCATGGAGCGTGGCGACATCGAGGTCGTCGGGGGCGAGTTCGTACACGCCGCGCATGCTGTCCGCGTAGGGCTCGTTCCACACCGAGCAGTCCTCGACGGGTTCCGCCCGCGGGTAGCGAGCCCGCAGCGCGCGGATCAAGGCCTGTTCGACGGGGGTGGCGCCGTCCGCCTTCTCCTGGGCGAGCCGCACGGCGGCGTGGGTACGGTCGACGGTACGGGCCAGGTCCGCGCCGTCGAAGAACTCCCAGGGCTTGTTGTAGTTCGGGCCCAGGGCGTAGGCGATGCCCCAGTAAGCCATGGCGCAGTCGGGATCCGCCGCTGCGGCGGCCTCGAAGCAGGAGACGGCTTCCTCGTGGTGGAAGGCGTACGCCCAGATCAATCCGCGGTCGAACCACGTCTGGGCAGCGGGGGAGGACGTCGTCACGGGGCGGTGGTGGGTGCCGAGATCGTAGTAGTCCATCCTGCTCTCCCTGAAGGTACGGTCGACCAGGCGGCGGATACGAGTCCATCCTCCACGAGGGACATGTGGACACGCCACGCTCGGCACGTGCCGCCCCCTCCAGGGTCAAGGATCCGAGGACCATCTGCCGCCGGGACTGGAAACGATCTCGGTCGCACGGTGGTAACGGCCGGCCCCGTCCCGTGATCGAGTAGCGGCTCCCGCCGCGCCCGGGCCACGATGGAAGCTGATCGACTCGTCGGGGGCCGCGTGCAGGGAGGCACCCGTGGCGCACACGTACGGGACCGACGTGGTGATCGCGGGCGCGGGCCCGGTGGGGCTCACCGCAGCGGCGGAACTGCGCAGGCGCGGGGTGCGCTGCCGCATCGTCGACCGGCTTCCGGTGCGGCTCCCCTTTGCCAAGGCGGTGGGGATCCAGCCGCGCACCCTGGAAATCTGGGACCGCATGGGGCTTGCTCGCACGGCCCTGGACGCGGCCGTGCCGATGCGGGGGCAGCTGACGTACGTCAACGGCGTCGAGCAGCCCCGCGTCGAACTCGTCCTGCCGCCCGAGGTGCCGTACGGCTTCGCGGCGCTGCCGCAGTACGAAACGGAGCGCATCCTCACCGAGTTCCTCGCCCGGTACGGGACCTGGATCGAACGGAGCACGGAACTGGTGTCGTTCAGCCAGGACGCCGAGGGGGTGACGGTCGGGCTGCGGTCGGCCGACGGCACCGAGGAGGAGGTCCGTACCCGCTACCTGGTGGGCTGCGACGGCGCGCACAGTCTCGTCCGCAAGAGGCTCGGTCTGACCTTCGAAGGCAGCGCGTTTCCGGAGGAGTACATGCTCGCCGATGTGCAGGTCGACTGGGACCTGCCGGAAGGCTACGGCGTACGCGCCACGCACCGGGACACCGACGGCGCGGTGGACGACCTGCTGGTGTGCATCCCCCTGCCCGGCCGGGGCCGGTACCGGATGTCGATGCTGGTCCCGCCCGAGCTCTCCACGGAGCGGCAGGCCGGGTCGGCCGACGGTGTCGCGCACGGCATCGAAGGCGGCCAGGCCCCCGCACTCGGCGACATCCAGGCCGTCGTGGACCGGATGTCGCCGCGGCCGACGACCGCTTCGGCCATGCGCTGGTCCTCGGTGTTCCGTATCAGCCATCGCATCGTGGACCGGTACGGTGACGGCCGGGTCTTCGTCGCCGGGGACGCGGCGCACATCCACCCGCCGACGGGCGCGCAGGGGATGAACACCGGGATCCAGGACGCCTGGAACCTGGCCTGGAAGCTCGCCCTGGCCATCGAGGGCGCCGCCGGCCCCGGCCTGCTGGCGAGCTACGACGCCGAACGGCGGCCGGTCGGTGAGGAGGTCGTGGGCCGTACGGTCCGGCACGCCGCTCAGGGCATCGAGGCCGATCCGACCGACCCCCAGACGTTGCTGCTGCAGCTGGCGCAACTACTCGTTTCCTACCGGGGCAGCCCGATCGTGGACCCGCCCGACGACAGCCCCGGCCCCCAGCCGGGCGACCGGGCGCCGGACTGCGGCGGCCTCATGGGGACCATCGCCACCTATCCGCTGCGGCTGTACGACCTCCTGCGCGACCAAGGACATGTGCTGCTCCTGTACGGCGACGGTTTGGACGAACTCGCGCGGACCGCCCGGAAGTTCTCGGAAGGCCACGTCGACACCTACGTCATACGTCGCCCCGACGCACCCGCCCTTGCGTCCACCGCGCCGGTGTACCGCGACGCTCGCGGTGAGTTCGCCCGTCTCTACGATGTGGCGGATCAGCCCACGGCCTTCCTGATCCGTCCCGACGGACATATCGGCGCCCGCCTCTCCCCACCGACCGCGCCACCCCTGGCCACCCACCTCGCGCTCACCTTCGCCGCAGCCGCCCAGGGGTAGGACGCCCCGTCCTTCGCCGGTGCGCCCACCGAGGTCGGTGAACTGCCGCTCGGATCAGCCCATCAGCTGGGCGGCGAGAGTCGCTCCCAGTTCCCAGCACGCCTCGACATCGGTCCTGCCGGGCTCACCGGTCACCGTCACCGCCTCGGCCTTGCGCCGCCAGCCGAGGCCTGTCGTGATCGACTCGATGCCGCGCACCGCCCCCGTGACGTCGTTCCCGCCGTGCACGTAGTAGCCGAAGGGCCGACCGCGCGTCTCATCCAGGCAGGGGTAGTAGACCTGGTCGAAGAAGTGCTTGAGGGCGCCTGACATATAGCCGAGGTTCGCCGGTGTGCCGAGCAGATAGCCATCGGCGCCGAGCACGTCCGAGGCGGTGGCCGACAGTGCCGCCCTCCGCACGACCCGGACGTTCTCGATCTCCGGCGCCGTCGCACCGGAGACGACGGCTTCGAACATCGCCTGGCAGTTGGGCGAGGGCGTGTGATGCACGATCAGCAAAGTGGGCACACCCCGAACCCTGCCGCCACACCCCTTCGTGCCGCAAGCGGCGCCGGTTTGCGGCGGCCGCCAGGTCAGCCCGCTGTTACGTCGACGTAGTCGCCGGCGGCGTTGGTCGCTCCGGTCGTGCCGGTCCCGGCGAAGCTCCAGCGCCAATAGCCGTCCACGGAGGCGGTCGCGGTGGCCTTGAGAGCGCCTCCGGTACCGCTGGTCACCGTCGTCACGGTGTTGTAGGTAGTGGTGCCGGCCTTCCGGAACTGCAGCTTCGCCGACTGCCCCGCGTAGCCGCCGTAGGTGAGGTTGTCCCAGTTGGCGCGGCTCAGGGTGCCCTTGATGGTGATGACCTTGCCCGCGGTCACCGGCTCGGGGGAGGCATCGGCGGTGAGCTTGGCGGCACGCTTCATCAGGAAGGTGCTTGCGCTGTCCTTGTTGATGTAGTCGAAGTCGTTGGCGTCCACCGAGGTCCAGACGTGCCAAGTACCGGCGTTGGCGTTGATGAGGCCCGCATTGGGGTCGATCGTGATGCTGGCCGTGCAGGTGGAGTCGGTGACGCTTCCGGGAACAGGGGTGCAGGTCAGCGGAGTGTCGGAGCCGGGCCCCGCGGAGCCGTCAGGATTGTCGAACGAGCCGTGGTAGAGCCATCCGTAGGCTTCTTTGATCCCCGAGTTGTCCCTGGCGGTAATGCTGAGCGTGATCGTCTTCTTCGTGGTGGCGCCGACCACGACCGACTTGCCGTTGTTGACGAGGACCTGGACGACCTGGGTGTCCCCTTGGCCGGCGTCGGCGGTCGTAACGGCCAGGGCGGACAGGGCCAGCGCGCCCGACAGCGTGGCAACGGCAGAACGTATGAACATATGTCCTCGTAGAGAAGAGTTGTCCGCCCGAAAACAGGGCAGGAGTCGAAACTGAACGAATAGTAGTGATCCGCCGCTCTCTCAACTGCCGTTTCAGCCACTTGGCAGGAACAGGACGATTGAGCGCGTACGTCGATCACGCGTGTCAGCAACCGACTCGGACAGGTTCTGAGCGCGGACATGCAGGAACTGTGTACGTCGTACGTGTGCCTCGTAGGTGTACACCGATCACACGGTCGCTCCCGATCGGCCTCAGCGATCGGCGCTCGCGACGGCACCGGCACCCGTTGCCGCCATCCGTTGCCGCTGCTGGAGAGCCGTAAGGCAGAACTGCGCGAGCCCGGCGTCGGTGTCCAGGATGATGCGCTGCATCTCCGGCCACGGCGGGTGGAAGCTCTTGCCCCACTCGACGGTGAAGGCCAGGATCTTGCCCTTCTGGGGGTCGACGAGGTGGCGGGAGTACGCGTAGTCGTCGCTGGTTCCACTGGTCGGGTACAGATGGAAGGCGGACATCGGGGTGTAGGCGCGGCCGCGTACGCCCCGCAGTCCCGCGCAGAACTGCTCGGCGAGCACGGCGGCGGCGTCGGCGTCGCCCGGCGGGATGAACTCCGCGTAGGCCGGGTCGCCGGCCACTCCGCGCGTGCCGTCGAAGGCGCGGTTGAGGAAGTTCTTGGCCTCGTCGAGGGACTGGTTCTCGTCGTCGCCCCAGACGAAGAGCATGTCCTCGGAGTAGCTGTGCACGTCGACGAACCAGCGGGTCCGCGGGAACTCGTCCAGCAGCCAGCGGACGTTACGGGTCTCGGGCTCCGAGAAGGGGCTGGGGCCCTGGTACACCTCGACATCTCCCGGATCCGCCGAGACCCGGGGCCCGGCGGTCGGGTCGAAGGCGGTGGCGAAGTCGAAGAGGAAGTCGAAGTTGCGGTTGATGTCGACGCCGATGCGGGCGGGATCGCCGCCGGAGTTGGCCGGGTTGCGGTTCTTTCGCCACATCGGGTCGACGTTCTGGCTGTAGTTCCGGCCGTCCGGGTTGACCAGCGGGAAGACGACGAGATCCAGGTCGTCCAGGAGGCTCCGCACCTGGTCGGAGGTGAAGCTCGTACCGCCGTAGACGAGGCCCGTACCGCCGCTGTAGGCCTCCAGCAGGTCGGCGGCGAGGTGGATGAGGACCTCGCAGCTGCCCCACTCGCGGGCGTGCACACCCCCGATCAGTACGACGCAGTCGTTGGAACCGGCGGGGCCCGTGCCGATCCGCAGGGCATGGCCGCTGCGGCCTTCGAACGAGGAGTTGGGCAGGTCGATGATGTCGCATGCGGACGGGAACGCGGTGGCCAGGCTGGTCACGGCGGACTCGACCTCGACGGTGTTCAAGTACGTCATGGTGTCCCTCCTAGGCGTCCTTCACCTTGAGGGCCAGCCCGCGCGGGACCGCGTCCTCGGGGGCGAACCGGTCTCCCTCGCCGACCTCGGCCTGGCGGGCACGTCCGGTGGCCGCGGCGTCCTCGATCGTCGTGACGGACACGCCCTCGCGTTCGAGGGCGGCGGCCTGCTCGGGGGAGACGTAGGCGTCGATGCTGAAGCTGCCGTCGTCGCCCTCACGGGCGCGGCCCCCGACGTCGGGACGGGCCTCGCGCAGGAGAGTGCGCAGGGTTTCGGCGTCCTTGGCTGTGACGCGTACACGGAGAATCTCGTAACGAGAGGTGGACATGGCGGCCTTCTTCCGGGCGCCGTGGGCTCACATCAGCGACACCGGCGACGCCGATACTGACGTATAGATATGTCCGATGTGTACCTCGTATCCTCAGGGTGCGCTTCCGCCGTAGAACGAGTCAAGGGGCGCCTCGGGCATCCGGCTCAGCAGGCTGTCGAGGCCTGCGATCAGTTCTTGCTCGTCGTCGTACTCGGCCAGTCGCGGGACGAGTGCGCGCAGGCGCGGGTACTCGGCGGCGGGCAGCCGGTGCAGGCCCAGGCGCAGCATGAGGTCCGGCTCCTCGGGGTTGTCGACCACCTGGCGCTTGTCCACCAGGAGACAGCCGAGGTTCCACGCCACGAAGGCGCGGTAGATCGACAGCACGGTGGCGTCGTCGAAGCCGGCCCGGCCCAGCACGGCGAGGATGTGTTCCGTGAGCTGGAGCAGCGGTGCCGGGCGCCGGGCCACCGGCAGGCTGAGCGGGCGGGTGGCCACCACGGGCAGGATCTCGGGGTGGGCATGCACCACGAAGGCGAAGGCACGTGCGATCCGGCGCAGTTCGGCGCGCCAGAGCAGACCGGCGGATTCGGCGTCCCGGTCGGAGTGGATCTCCCCGGCCGAGGTGCGCAGCCGGTCGTTGACCTCGGCGAAGAAGGCCTCGACCAGGCCGTCGACCAGCGCCTCCTTGCCGGCGGTGTACCGGTAGATGGCCATCGGCTCCACGCCCAGGTCGGTGGCCAGCCGCCGCATGGTCAGCGCGGCCAGCCCGTCCCTGTCGACCAGGGCGACGGCCGCGGCGAGCACCAGCGGGCGACTCAGGCGCCCCCGTTTCTCCGGGCTGCCCCGCTCAACCATGTCCGTACTCCCGCGTAGGGATACAAAGTAAATATCATCGATAATTGTACTAAATATCCTGCCTCTGCTCGCCGGGCGTCCACGGACGCGCGGCTGAGGGTGTCGCTGTGCAAGGTCTTGTCGCTGCCCTCCTTACCTGCTCTTCTGTACGCCGGATGATCCGAAAGAGGATGGGAGCGGCGTGGAAGCGGTGGCTGGGCGGGTGGCGATACGCGGTACCGCTGAGGAGATTGCCGCGCTGTTGCGCGGGGGCGCCGACATGGAACGTCGGGTACCCGGGGCGGAGTGGAACGTCGGCGAGGCGGCGGCGCATCTGGCGCTGGCCAACGAGCTGATGGCCGACATCGCGGCGGGACGCGCACGCAGTTACGGGGACGGCACGCCGCAGAGCCTCGCCGCCGCCAATGAACAGGCGCTCGCCGAGTTCGCCGAGCGTGGGGCTGAGCCGTTGGCGGCGATGATCGTGGCGCAGGCCGATGCTTGCCTCAAGGCGTTGGAGGAAGGTGCCGCGGAGGGAGGTGTTGTCTCTCCGCTGGGCCCGATGAACCTGGATGTGCTGGGCTCGTACCTGCTCACGCACATGCTGGGCCACGGTTACGACCTCGCCCGCGCCCTGGGGCGTGCCCACATGATCGACCGTGCCCGGGTGAGGCTGACCCTGCCGTTCCTGATCACGGTCATGCCACGGGTGACCAACACCGCGCGGACGGCCGGGCTGACCGCCTGCTACTCGGTCCGCCTGTGGGGCGGTGGCCAATTCGGTGTGACGGTCAGCGATGGCGCGGTATCCGTCGACTCACAGCCGCCGGCGCGCCCGGACTGCACCATCCTCATCGAGCCGGTCACCTTCCTCCTGATGGCACTCGGCCGCCGCGACCAGTGGAGCGCCATCGCCCGGGGCCGGATCCTCGTCTGGGGGCGCAAGCCCTGGCTCGCTCCCCGCTTCCCGGCTCTCTTCACGGCGCCCTGAGCGCCCTTGCTAGCCGAGCATGCGGTCAAGGTTGAAGGCGGCGCTGATCAGGGCGAGGTGGGTGAATGCCTGGGGGAAGTTTCCGTGCTGTTCGCCGGTGTGGCCGATCTCTTCCGCGTACAGGCCGAGGTGGTTGGCGTAGGTGAGCATCTTCTCGAACGCGAGGCGGGCTTCGTCGAGTCGGCCCGCGCGGGTCAGTGCCTCGACGTACCAGAAGGAGCAGATCGAGAAGGTGCCTTCCTCGCCTTGGAGGCCGTCGGGGCTGGCTTGCGGGTCGTAGCGGTAGACCAGTGAGTCGGACACCAGGTCCTCACCCAGCGCGTCCAGTGTGGCGAGCCATTTCGGGTCGGTCGGGGAGATGAACTTCGCCAGCGGCATCATCAGCAGCGATGCGTCGAGGATGCCGCTGTCCTCGTACTGGACGAAGGCGTGCCGCTCGTCGGACCAGCCGTGGCGCATGATCCTGCGGTAGATGGTGTCCCGGGTGCTCCCCCAGCGCACCATGTCGGCGGGGAGGCCGCGGTGCCGGGCCAGTCGCATCGCGCGTTCGATCGCCACCCAGCACATCAGCCGTGAGTAGAGGAACGGCTTTCGTCCTCCGCGGGTCTCCCACACTCCCTCGTCGGGCTGGTCCCAGTGGTCGCAGACCCAGTCGACGAGCTCACTGATGCTGTCCCAGTGCGCGCTGGAGATGGGTTTGCCCCACTTGTCGTACAGGTAGAGGGAGTCGACGAGCGCCCCGTAGATGTCCAGTTGCAGCTGGCCGACGGCGGCGTTGCCGACGCGTACGGGTGCCGAGCACCGGTAGCCCTCCAGGTGGGGCAGTTCGCGTTCGGGCAGGTCACGGCTTCCGTCGATGCCGTACATGATCTGTAGGGCGCCGCTGGGTTGGGACGTCTCGGTCGCTGTGAGCCGGACGTGCTCGGACAGGAAGCCCATGAAGGCTTCCGCCTCGTCGGTGAACCCGAGTCTGAGCATCGCGTACACGCAGAACGCGGCGTCGCGGATCCACACGTAGCGGTAGTCCCAGTTGCGCTCGCCGCCGATCTGTTCGGGCAGGCTGGTGGTCGGTGCGGCGATGATGGCACCGGTCGGGGCGTAGGTGAGCAGCTTCAGGGTGAGGGCGGAGCGGTGCACCATCTCCCGCCAGCGGCCGCGGTAGCGCGACTGGGACAGCCACCGCCGCCAGTAGCAGACGGTCGCGTTGAACTGCCTTTCGGCCTCTGCCACGGCGCAGAAGCGGGGGGCCACGTCGCCGCCGACCCGGTCGATGGTGAAGACGGCGGACTCGCCCTCGTGCAGCTTGAACAGCGACCATACGTCCTGGCCCGAGACCTCGATGGGCACGGTGGATGTCAGCGCGAGCCGGAGCGAGGACGACGTGAAGACCGCCTGGCCGGCTTGCGCGTGCACGGTGTGCGGGGCGGCCCCGTACTCGAAGCGGGGGGCGACGCGCGCGCGGAAGGGCAGCGTTCCGCGGACGCACACCACGCGGCGGATCAGGCGGTGCCGGTCGGCCTCGCGTGAGTCGTCGACGACCGGCATGAAGTCCTGGATCTCGCCGACTCCGTCGTCCGCGAAGAAGCGGGTGATCAGCACATTGGTGTCGGGGAAGTAGAACTGCTTCGTGCGTGCCGGTACGTCGGCGGCGAGTTCGAACGATCCGCCTCGGTCGGCGTCGAGGATCGAGGCGAAGACGCTGGGTGCGTCGAAGCGTGGGCAGCAGTACCAGTCGATGGTGCCGTTCGTACCGACCAGGGCCGCGCTGCGCAGATCGCCGATCAGGCCGTGCTCGGCGATGGGCAGGTAGCGAAGTGTGTCGGCGCCCCAGGGCTCGCCGGGACTGCGGCGCGCCCCGTCCCTCGCTCCGGCCTCAGGAGTCATGTCAGCCACGTCGGCCTCCTTGAGCTGTCGCCCGAGCCGCCCCCTGTTCCACCACTCGACGTTACTCCGTACGAGTGGTGGATCCCCTGACACGGCCGTAGCGTCAATACAGTGACGATCGGGCCGACGATCGAGCGGCGTCGCAACGGCACGGAGCAGACATGCGCAGACACACAGCAAGAACGACGGTGGGGCTCTGCGCGGCTGCGTCGCTGACCGCGGTCATGGGAACGGCCTCCGCCGCCCCTCCCGGCGCGCAGGCCGTGAAACAGCAGCCCACCGCCTCCGTGCTCGTCGACTGCTTCTGGCATCCGGACGTACGCCCAGCCGACTTCATCCTCGCCTGCGGTGACGGCAACAGCCGCCTCGTCTCGCTGCACTGGTCGCAGTGGCTGCCGCACGCGGCGACGGCCGAGGGCGTCAACGTCGTGAACGACTGCGAGCCCTACTGCGCGGCGGGCAGGTTCCACCCGTACCCGGTCACCGTGCGGCTCGACCACCCGCAGCCCTGGAAGAAGCACCCGGCACTGCAGCACTACACCCGGATGACCCTGGTCTACACCGACGCCAGGCCTGAGGGATACGAGCACGTGGTCAGCTATCCCCTGTGGAACTGACCCCGCCGAGGGCCGTCGCGGCGCGTTGTGCCTGTGTCCAGCAGGAAAAGTCGCCCGGAGAGCAGGCGCAAAATGGGGTACGTGGATATACGGCGCGTGTCAGTGGACCGGCTCGTGGAGGAGCCGTCGGGCCGCGGTCTGGTGGCGATCCCGCTCGCGCTGATCGTCGTGATCACTGTGGTGGACATCCGCTCCCCCACCGACATCCATCTGGGCCCGTTGCTGGTCATCGCGCCCGCGCTCACCGCTTCTCTCGCCGGGGCGTCGCTGACAGCTCTGGTCGGGGTACTGACTGTGACCGCCCAGGTGGTCATCGCGGCGCTCCACGGCGGACTGACCACGGCCAACCACATCGCGCAGATCATCGCCTTGACCGTGCTCTCCGCACTGGTGGTGTTCGTCTGCCATGTACGGGAGCGGCGCGCTCGGGAGCTGAGCCGGGCCCGATCGGTGGCCGAGACGGCGCAGCGGGTTCTGCTGCGGCCTCCGCCCCGCCGGATCGGTCCGCTGCGCGTGGCCTGGCTGTATCTGGCCGCCGAGGACGAGACCCACATCGGGGGCGACCTGTTCGCGGTCGCCCGCGCCGCCCACTCCTCGACCCGGGTGATCATCGGCGATGTCCGGGGCAAGGGTCTGGCCTCCATCGGCGAGGCGTCTGTGGTGCTGGGTGCGTTCCGTGAGGGCTCCCATCGGTACGCCACCCTGCCGGCGCTCACGGCGGCCCTCGAGGTGAGCGTGTGCCGGGACCTGGACGAGGTGGCCGATACCGAGCACGATCCCGGCGAACACTTCATCACCGCGCTCGTACTCGACATCCCCGACCAGGGCCCGCAGGCCGAGATGATCAACTGCGGTCATCCCCCACCCCTGCTGCTGCACGATCATGAGGTCACGGTCCTGTACGCGCGCCACCCCGTACCCCCGCTGGGGATGTGCGCGCTGCCCGCCGCCAGCCACCGCCCCGACCCGTTCACCTTCGAAACCGGCGACATCCTGCTGCTCTACACCGATGGCGTCATCGAGGCCCGCTCACCCACGGGCGCCTTCTACCCACTGGCCGAGCGCGTCGCCTCCTTTCCCCCCTCCCATCCCGACACCCTGCTCCGCCACATCTACGACGACCTGCTCGCCCACGTCGGCGGCCAACCCGCCGACGACGCCGCGATCCTGGTCATCGAACGCACCACCTCCCACCATCTCCACCGACCGCACTTCACCCACCCCGTCGACGGCCACCACCGGCTGCGCTCCAGCGGATCGTCTTCACCCGTGGAACACTGACCGGCGCTCAGGGGGTCGGGATGCCACCCGGCCGGGCCGGACGGCCGAGCCGCACCGGGACACCCGGCGAGTACAGGACGCTCACCGGCTCACCGAGGGGCACGGGCACTCCGGCCGCCGCGAGGACGTTCTCCTCGCACGCGACCAGCCGCGCACGGTGCAGCGGCCAGCGCGGATGCTCGTTCGGCAGATACCCGGTGTCGCCGAAGAAGGTGTTGTGCATGCCCCACCGGGCGGTCAGGAAGTGCTCCAGCTCGGTGGGCTCCACCACCGGTTCGCCCCGCCGCACGACGATCCGGCTGTACGCGCCGCGCGGCCCGGGCCAACGCCGTGAGCTGGTGTAGGTGACGACGTCGTCGTCGGCACGGACGGCCATACGGGACCACAGATACGGAAGCCGGAAGACGGTCCGTCCCATCAGTACGGGCACGAGCCGGGCCGCGTCCATCGACCGGAACACCACGCCGCGCCGCCCGTGCGCGTCCACCGAGTACAGACGCACGTTCGTCTCCGGGAAGGTCCCCAGGTACGGCACTCCCGGCGAGCGGAGCCAGCCGACCCGGTGCATCCGGAAGGCGACCAGGCCGACATAGGTGACCCCGTCGACCACGTCCGGGACCGTCCCGCCCGGCAGGAGCCCCGCGACGCTGTCCGGGTCGACAGCCCAGTGGACGAAGGTGAGATCGAGCCACTGCTGGGTCAGCAACGGCCGCTTCAGCCCCGTGGGCGCGTCCGGGGTGACAGGCTCGGGTATCCGCGGTGTGGTCGGCACCGCGTCAGGATCCCAGACCGACGCCCGCCGGCCTCCGTCCGGGGCGCGAGCCTCATGGAGGTCCCTGTCGATACCCGTGGCGAGCCCGGAACGGCTCCTGTCAGCCGAACCGCTCCGTACGTGTTGCCCTCCGGTGCGCGCTGTGACGTAATCGGAGGACCCGCAGGGTGGATCTTGGCGGTGCAGGTGCCGCGCCAGAAGGAGCGGCTGGTATGGACGGGTATACGACCGGGGAAGACGAAGGGGTCGCCGCGGCGCCGGGAGGGCTGCTGGACCTGTTGAAGGTCGCGGCCGTGGTGCTCGACGGCGACGGACACATCGTGCTGTGGAGCCCGGAGGCCGAACAGCTGCTCGGATTCCGGGCGGAGGAGGCTCTGGACCACAGGGCCGACGACCTGCTGGTGTCGCCCGACCACCGTCAGCAGGCCCGCGACCTGTTCGCGCAGGTGCGGTCGGGAGCCCGATGGGCGGGAGTCTTTCCCCTCCAGCACAAGGACGGCACGGAACGCTCGGTGGAGTTCCGCACCATGCGGCTGCGCGCCCGGGACGGGCGGGCCCATCTGCTGGGCCTGGCGGCGGACGCCACGACCGTACGCCGTGTGGAGCGGGATCTGGCCCTGTCCCACAGCCTGGTCCATCAGACGCCGCTGGGCATCGCGGTCTTCGACAACGATCTGCGGTGGGTGAGCGTCAATCCGGCGCTGGAGCGGATCAACGGTCTGCCCGAGGAGGCGGTGCTGGGGCGCCGTGTCGGGGAGGTGCTGCCGCATCTGGACGTGGAGGCCATCGAGTCGCGGATGCGCCTCGTCCTGGCCAGCGGCAAACCCCTGCTGGACCAGCAGACCGCCGGCCGGACGGAGGCGGACACCGAGGAGCGTGCGTACTCGGAGTCGTACCACCGCATCGAGGACGCCGACGGCCGGGTGCTCGGGCTGGCCATGGCAGTCATCGACGTCTCCGAGCGGCAGCACGAGGCGGCCGAGGTCTCCGAGGCGCGTGAGCGGCTGTCCGTGATCGCGGACGCCGGTGTGCGGATCGGCACCACGCTGGATCTTCAGCAGACCGCGCGGGAACTGGCCGACGTGGCGGTACCGCAGCTGGCCGACCTGGCGGCCGTCGACGTACTGGAGGCGGTGGTCGCCCACGGCACCACCGCCGCGATCACCGGTGAGGCTCATGCCGAGTTCAGGGCACTGGCCGTGGCGGCCGGATACCTGACGGACGCCATTCACGCCGCGGACCCGGTCGGCGAACTGGCCACCTACAGCTCGACGCGGATCATCACCCAGTGTGTCCGGGAAGCCAGGCCGATCCTGGTCGATCGGGTGGACTCGGCCATGATGCGGCGCATCGCCCGGGACTCCCACGCGGCGCAGACCCTGCGGCTGGCAGGCGTCCACTCCTACCTGGCCGTCCCGCTCATGGCCCGGGGCGAAGTGCTCGGCACCCTCAGTCTCTACCGCACCATCAACTCCCGCTCGTTCGACGAACAGGACCGCATCCTCGCCTCGGAACTCGCCGCACGCGCGGCGATCTGCGTCGACAACGCCCGCCTCTACGGACGCGAACGCTCCGCGGCCCTGACCCTCCAGCGCAGCCTGTTGCCCCCTGCCCCCGTCGACCACGAAGGCCTCGACCTCGCCGCCCGATACCTTCCGGCCCTGAGCGAGGTCGGCGGGGACTGGTACGACGTACTGCCCCTGAGCCGGGGGCGCACCGGTCTGATCGTGGGTGACGTGATGGGCAAGGGTGTCCAAGCCGCCGCGATCATGGGGCAGTTGAGCACGGCCACCCGTGCTCTGGCCCGTCTCGATCCGCCTCCTGCCGAGCTGTTGGGCCACCTCGACGACATCGCGAGGTCGCTCGGTGACGCGATCGCCACGTGCGTCTACGCCGTGTGCGACCCTCGACACGGCAGCTGCGAGCTGTCCAGCGCCGGTCACCTCCCGCCCGTCATGATCCGCCCCGACGGCCGCGCGGACCTCCTCGACATCCCCGGCGGTGTGCCCCTCGGTGTCGGCGGCGTGGACTTCGGGACCATGGAGCAGGAGCTCCCCGCGGGTTCCCTGCTCGCCCTGTACACGGACGGGCTGGTCGAGAGCCGTACCGAGCCCATCGACACGGGGCTGGAGACCATGATGCGGCTGCTGCAGAGCACGCACTACTCCCTGGAGAGGACCAGCGACATGCTGCTCGGCGCACTGCGCCCCGAGCCCGACGACGACGTCGCCCTCCTGCTGGTGCGCACGCATACCTGAGGGGCCACCGGGGCCAGGGCCGACCTGACCTACTTCTCGCCCGCGACACCGGGCGGGGCGACCCCCAGCCCTGGTGGCATGTTGTACGGCGTCACCACCTGGATCGCCGACGGGAGGAACGGCCCTTCGTCCGGCAGGGCCTTGTGGGCGCGCATGATGGTCTGGCAGGCGCGGCGCATGTCCTGCCGCAGGTCGTGGTGGAGCACCGCGGACAGCCGCCCCTCCCTCAGCAGCCGGGTGTTGTCGTGGTCCAGGTCGTGCGCGACGAAGGCCAGGACCTCCCGGCCCAGCGCGTCGAAGGCGTCGATGGTCGCGGTGTTGCCCCCGCCGATGGAGTAGACGGCGTTGATCTCGGGATCGCGCTTGAGGGCTTCCAGGACGAGGTCGCGCTGGGTGGCGTCGAGTCCGTCGCTGTCGGTGACCTCGACCAGAGGGCGCGCGGGCCGAACAGTGCGCATGGCACTTCGGAAACCCATTTCGCGTTCCTCCTCGCCGCGGAAGGAGCCCCGGCTGATGGTGACGAGCACATGGCCGGGCCGGTCGCCGAGCCACTGCCGGACCAGGTACGCCGCCGTGGCTCCGGCGGCCCGGTTGTCGATGCCCACGTACGCCGCACGCGGGCTGCTGGGCAGGTCGGTGACGAGGGTGACGACCGGGATGCCGGCCGCCGTCAGCCGTCCGACCGCGGCGGTGACCTCGGGGACGTCGGGGGCCTTGAGGATCACTCCCTGCGAGCCCCGTCTGGCGATCTTGTCCAGGTCCTTCACCAGCTCCGGCACGGGGGCCGTCTCGCGGAAGTGGAAGCGTGAACGCACGACCGCCGGGTGCAGGGACGGCAGTTCGGCCTCCAGCGCGTCGCGCACCGCGGACGAGAACCGTTGCGGTGTCTGCATGACGATGTCGATCATGAAGGTACGGCCGCCGATGCGCACCTGGGCGCGCTGCCGGTCCAGGTCCTTGATCGCCTGGTGCACTTCCAGGACGGTGCTCTCGCGCACACCGCCGCGGCTGTTGAGGACCCGGTCGACCGTCGCCTCGCTCAAGCCGGCCTGACGGGCGATCTCCCGGATCGTATAGGGGTGTCCCATGGCTGTTCCGATGACTTTCCGGTGACTGTTCCCGAAGATCAATGAAGATCAATGATGGCTTTTTGATGGATCACTGCGGATTGAATGACGGGGCTCGGTTCACAAGACTGGCAGAAGGACAGGCACTTCGAAAGGACCCACCATGGCGCTCACAGCCCGCGGACCGCGGACTTGGCTGACCGAGGAGGACTGCCGTCTCGACGAGCTCCGCTCCCTGGTCGAGCAGGACACCGAGTCCCGCGACCACCCCTTCGCCGAGGCGGTCGAACAGGGCGTTCTCGTCTACGACAGCGATCGACTCCGGGCGGTGGCCGACCGCCGGGCGGTGCAGGCCGAGTTCGTGCACGCCCTCCTGGACGGGCCGGGCATCGTGGTCCTCAAGCGGGCGTTCCCGGACCTCGACGTCGTGGACCGGGCCACCGCCGCCTTCAACGCGCTGATCGAGGAGGAACGGGCCACCGGAGCCGCCCGAGGCGACCACTTCGCCAAGCCGGGCGCCAACGACCGGGTGTGGAGCGCGCTGGACAAGACCGCCCGCCGCGCCCCGGAGGTCTTCGCCGACTACTACGCCAACGACATGCTGGCTCTCGTCTCGGAGGCCTGGCTGGGCCCCGGCTACCAGGTCACCTCACAGATCAACGTGGTCAACCCCGGAGGTGCGGCACAGAGCGTGCACCGGGACTACCACCTCGGGTTCCTGTCCCAGGAACAGGCCGCCGCGTATCCGGCGCACGTCCACCGGCTCTCACCCGTACTGACCCTGCAGGGTGCGGTGGCGCACTGCGACATGCCAGTCGAGTCCGGCCCGACGCTCTATCTGCCGCACTCCCAGAAGTACGAGCCGGGCTATCTCGCCTGGCGGCGCCCGGAATTCGTCGACTACTTCGAGAAGCACCACATCCAGCTCCCCCTGGACAAGGGCGACGCGGTTTTCTTCAACCCCGCGCTCTTCCACGCGGCCGGCCACAACCGCTCGGCCGGCATCAAGCGCATGGCGAACCTGCTGCAGATCTCCTCCGCCTTCGGCCGCGCCATGGAGACGGTCGACAGGGACGCGATGGTCAACGCGCTCTTCCCCGTGCTGCTGCGCCGCAAGTCCGAGGGCGTCGACGAGGAATGGCTGCGCCGGGTGATCGCCGCGAGCGCCGAGGGCTACCCCTTCCCGACCAACCTGGACTTCGATCCGCCCGTCGACGGCTTGGCCCCGCCCTCGCAGGCCGACACGGTGTGGCGGGCGGTGGCAGAGGCGTGGAGCCCGGAGCGGCTCGCCCAGGAACTGACGGACGGCGCCCAGCGCCGCCGAAGCTGAGAGAGACGGCATCCCCACCATGAGACCACTGCTTGAGAACAAGGTCGTCCTCGTCAACGGCGGCAGCCAGGGCGTCGGCGCGGGCATCGTACGGGCGGCCGTACGAGAAGGAGCGCACGTCGTCTTCACGGGGCGCCGTACCGACGTGGGCGAGAAGCTCGCGGCGGAAACCGGCGCGCTGTTCGTACGAGCCGATCTCAGCGATCCAGCACAGGCGCGGGGCAGCGTGGAACAGGCCGTCGCCGCCCATGGGCGGATCGACTGCCTGGTCAACGCGGCCGGGCTGACCTCACGCGGCTCGCTCCTGGACACCACGCCGGAACTGTTCGACGCACACATCGCCATCAACCTGAAGGCCCCGTTCTTCGCGATGCAGGCAGCCGTACGGCATCTGCTGGACCGCGAGGCACCGGGCACCGTCGTCAACATCATCACCTCCTCCGCGCACGGCGGGCAGCCGTTCCTCGCTCCGTACGTCGCCGCCAAGGCCGGACTCGTGGGGCTGACCCGCAACGCCGCGCACGCGCACCGCTGGGACCGGATCCGCATCAACGGCCTCAACATCGGCTGGACGGACACCGAGGGCGAGGAAGCGACTCAGCGCGAGTTCCACGGCGCGGGCGACGACTGGCGGGAGCAAGCCGCGCGAAGCGTCCCCATGGGCAAGCTCGGCCAGGTCAACGAGATCGCCGACTTCGTGGTCTTCCTGCTCTCCGACCGCAGTGGTGTGGTCACCGGCTCGGTCATCGACTGGGACCAGAACGTCATCGGCGGACTCGACTGATGCCCCCGACCGGGCTTTAAGGAGCGACTTCTCATGCGTATAGGCATCTTGGGACTCGGCCGCATCGGCGCCTTCCACGCCGCGACTCTCGCCGGGCTGGAGGCAGTGGACTCCCTGGTGGTCACGGACCCCGTGCCCGCGGCGACCGTGTCCGCCGTGGAACGCTTCGGGGCCACCGCCGTCGACTCCCCCGAGGCAGTGATCGCCGCCGGCGTCGACGGCATCGTGATCGCCGCCGCCACCGACGCCCACCCCGCGCTGATCCTCGCCGCGGTGCGAGCGGGCATCCCGGTGTTCTGCGAGAAGCCGGTGGCCCGGACCGTCGAGGAGAGCCTCGACGTTCTGCGCGCGGTCGAGGGCAGCGGCGTCGAGGTGCACATCGGGTACAACCGGCGCTTCGACGCGGGCTGCGTGGCCGCCCGCGAGGCGGTGCTGAGCGGCGAGCTCGGCAAGCTGCACACCGTACGGTCCACCACACTCGACCCGGCGCCGCCGCCCGCCGCCTATGTGGCCGTCTCCGGCGGCATCTTCCGCGACTGCGCCGTGCACGACTTCGACATCGTCCGCTGGGTCACCGGCCGCGAGGTCACCGAGGTGTACGCGACCGGAGGCAACCGGGGTGCCGAGTACATCGCGGCCGCGGGCGACGTCGACACCGCGTCCGCGATCCTCACCCTCGACGACGGAACCCTCGCCGTGGTCTCCAACTCCCGGCACAACGCCCGCGGTCACGACGTACGCCTGGAGCTGCACGGCATGAAGGACAGCGTCGCCGTCGGCCTGGAGGACCGGCTGCCGCTGCGCTCCGTCGAACCCGGCGCCGTCTTCCCCGCCGGCACGCCCCACCACTTCTTCATGGACCGCTTCGCGGACGCCTACCGCGCCGAACTCACCGCCTTCACCGAGGTCGTCGCGGGCCGCGCCACCTCGCCGTGCACGGTCGCCGACGCCGTCGAGGCGAGCTGGGTCGCCGAGGCCTGCACGCTGTCCCTGGCCGAGCACCGTCCCGTACGACTGGAAGAGGTCCGCACCATATGACCCCCTTGCGTATCGGCGTCCTGGGCGCGGCCCGCATCGCCGAACTGTCGATCGTCGGCCCCGCCCGTGCGGGCGGCCACCGTCTCGTCGCGGTGGCCGCCCGCGACCGGGCCCGCGCGGAGGCGTTCGCCGCCACGCACGGCGTCGAGCGGGTGGCCGGCTCCTACGCCGAACTGATCGCCGACCCCGAAGTGGAGGTCGTCTACAACCCGCTCGCCAACGGCCTGCACGGGCCGTGGAACCTGGCCGCCCTCGCGGCGGGCAAGCACGTACTGACCGAGAAGCCGTCGGCGAGCAACGCGCAGGAGGCGGCCGAAGTACGCGCCGCCGCCGCGTCGGGCACGGTCTTCATGGAGGGCTTCCACTACCTCTTCCACCCCGTCACCCTGCGTCTGCACGAACTCCTGGGCTCCGGGGAACTCGGTGAACTGCGGCATGTGGAAACGGTGGTGGCCATGCCCGCCCCGCAGGACGACGACGTGCGCTGGCACCTTCCGCTGGCGGGCGGGGCGTTGATGGATCTGGGCTGCTACAGCCTGCACGCCCAGCGCGTCCTCGCTCCCTGGGCCGGCGGTACGCCTCGACTGGTGTCGGCACGCGGCGGCGAGCGGAAGGGTGCGCCGGGCATCGACGAATGGCTGGACGCCGAGCTGGAGTTCCCGGGCGGTGTCACCGGTTCCGCCCGCTGCCACATGGCGTACGACACGTGGCAAATGAGCTGCCGGGTGGTCGGCACCCGGGGTGAGGCCACGGCGGTCAACTTCGTACAGCCGCACCTGGACGACCGTGTCCTGGTCCGCACCGCCGCGGGAGAACGCGTCGAGGAGCTGGGCCGTCGCTCCTCGTACACGTATCAACTCGACGCGTTCGCCGCCCACGTGCGCCACGGCGCGCCGCTGCCGCTCGACGCCGAGGACGCGCTGGCGACCATGCGTCTCATCGACGCGTGTTACGTCGCCGCCGGCTTCGCTCCCCGGCCGCGGACGGACATCTGAGCCACTGCGGGTGAAACGCGGGCCGCTCGGTCGGCTCGACCTCGACCTCGCCACGACCGAGTGCCTTCGGTCTGGATCACGCGATGGAATGATGTGGTCGCCGGGCAGGCTTGCGTTTCTCCGAAGGATGGTGGGTAGGTGGGTGTGATGGCCGGCTGGGAGTGGGACGACACTCTGTTCTCGGGAGCGGCCACCTACTATCGGCGCGGGAGGCTTCCGTACGCCCCCGGGCTGGCGGACGTACTCGCCGAGGTTCTACGGCTCGACGGTCAGGGGCGGCTTCTCGACGTGGGATGCGGACCGGGCATCCTTGGGCTGGGTCTGGCGCACCTGTTCGGTGAGATCGTCGGTGTGGACCCGGACAGCGGGATGATCGATGAAGCCAGGCGTGGGGCCGCCGAGGCGGGCGTGACCGGAAAGGCGCGGTGGTTGCGGCTCCGGGCCGAGGAACTGCCCGCGGCCCTGGGGACGTTCGACGCGGCGGTTTTCGCTCAGTCCTTTCACTGGATGGATCGCGACCTGGTGGCGGGAAGAGTCAGGGACATGCTCCGGCCCGGCGGGGCACTGGTGCACATCTCGGATCTGAAGACGGAGAACCTGACCGTCGACGATCTCCCGCATCCGGCAGTGCCCTATGCGGCGATCGACGAGTTGGTCAGGCACTACCTGGGACCGGTCCGTCGGGCCGGTCGCGGGGTGCTGCCGCAGGGAACACCCGGCGGTGAGGCCGCGGTGTTCACCCGAGCGGGATTCTCCGGCCCTCAGCGCCATGTCGTTCCTGGCGGGCAGGCGCTTGAACGCACCTGGGGCGACATCGTCGCCTGGGCGTTCTCGATGTCTTCCTCGGCTCCGCACCTCTTCGGCGCACGCCGGGGCGACTTCGAGACAGACCTGCGCCGCCTGTTGCGGGAGGCCTCCCCGTCGGGCCGGTTCTCCGAACGCCAGCCGAGCACCGAGGTCTTCGTCTGGTGGAAGAACCTCTCCCCCACGGCGGGATAGCGGAGCGGCCGCCTCGGCCAGAATGGCGTCATGACGATGATCTCGGCCGGCGCCGAGCGGCTCGTGGCCGCAATCGACGCCCGCGGCCACGCGGGGTTCACCCTGGTCGCCCTTGACGGCATGGGAGGCTCCGGCAAATCGACCCTGGCAGCGGCCCTTGCCGAGCTGCGCGGTGCCGTGGTCGTGCACGGCGACGACTTCTACCGTCCGATGGACGCGGAGGAGCGCGCCCGGCTGAGCCCTGCCCAGGGCTACGACCGCTACTTCGACTGGCAGCGGCTGCGCGAGGAGGTGCTGGCCCCTCTCGCCGCCGGTCGCGATGCCGCTTATCGGCGCTACGACTGGGAGTCCGGGGCCCTGGCGCCGGACGAGATCCACGCCGTCTCCCGTTCCGGCATCGTCGTTGTCGAGGGCGTGTACGCCGCCCGGCCCGAACTCGCCGACCACTACGGTCTGGTGGTCTTCGTCGACACGCCCCGCGAGGAATCCATGCGCCGGCTCCGCGAACGCGGCCACGACCACGGCCCGATCGACTGGGAGTCCCGCTGGCGCCTTGCCGAAGAGCACTACTTGGCTACGACCTTCCCCCAGGGACGGGCGCACT
This sequence comes from Streptomyces sp. R35, assembly GCF_041053035.1. Taxonomy (NCBI): domain Bacteria; kingdom Bacillati; phylum Actinomycetota; class Actinomycetes; order Kitasatosporales; family Streptomycetaceae; genus Streptomyces; species Streptomyces sp. R35. The sequence goes on along the minus strand of NZ_CP163440.1, from coordinate 10,721,801 downwards.
TGGTGGTCCCCGGGCACTGAACCGGCGTGTCAGTGGTGCGCTGTACGTTTCCGGCATGGGCGTTTACGTGGTCAGTGTTGATGCTGAGGAATGGTTCGATGAAGGCGAGGACGGATGGGGAGATGTCGCCTCGGCGCTGAACGCCGAGTTGGGGCGGCGTGGTCTGCCGTCGTATGACTCCGTACCTGAGGAGACAGAGTTCGTCCGAGGTTCCGGACAGGCTTTCGAGGAGAAGTTGATCCCCTCCATGGACGGGTTCGGCGTGCTGTGCCGTGCGCGTCTCTCCCAGGAGGAGACGGAGTTGGTGTGTGGCTGGACGGTCATGGTGCCGCCGTCGCTGGACGAGGAAATCTGGTTGCCGGTCGAATCCGCCTATACGGAGTCGACCATGGTCGCGGGTGCGCCTCAAGTGCTGGCCGTCGCGGAGAAGTTGGCGGCTGCCATCGACCTGCCGGCCGAGGTCCCGATGATGTGCGACAACCTCGATCTGACCATGTGGTTCATGGACGGGGCGGCGAAGGAACTGGCCGCGGTCCGGCCAGGGGCGTGGAGCGAGGACCTGGACACCGCCTTCTACGTCGCCCTGTACTTGCGTGCCGCGCAGCACTCGCTCCGGCGTGGCTGCCCCGTCGTCTACTCCTGAGCGTTGACGAGCGTCATCGGGGGAGCCGCACGACGCGTTGGCCCGAGGCGGTGGGGATGTGATCTCCGTGGCGAGGGAGGGCAGTTCGGTGAGGATCCCGGCGGCGCTGACCGAGCCCTGGCCGCTGCCCAGGATCTGCAGGTTCGCCACGCGCAGCAGGTAGGCGGGCAGGGCGATGTCCGCTCCGGCCATGGGGCCGCTCTGGATCCAGGCCACCGGCTTGCTGCGAGGCCGAGGCCAGCGGATTTCCCTTCCCGCGCATCCAGCCCGAGGCTGTCGATGACGAGTCGGGCCGACTACGGATCGGCGCCGGCGATCTGGCCCGTGCAGCGCAGTGGAAGCCGGGCGGTCACCCGAGTCTCGCCCTGCTCGGTGCGGGAGATGAGCGCCCCTTCGAGTGTGGTGATCCGATCGGCCAGGTCAGCGAGGTCCGGCAGCTCGCCTGTCACCGTGACGTGGGCGATGAGTTGTCCGTCGCAGGTGTCGACGGAGACCCTCGTCGGCCTGTTCTCGCTCATCCGGGCCACCACCAGGTACACCGTGGATTCCAGGACGTCGGAGTAGCGCACGCGCGGGACATCTTCGATACGAAGGTCCCGGGTTTGACCCAGTGCTGCGAGGGCGACGGCAAGGCCGGCCTCCTTCAGCAGGACAGGGTGGAGTCCGCGCGCCAGCCGTCTGAGCTCGGAGACGGCCTGTTCGAGCTCCGCCTCGGCCAGGTCCAGCCGGCGCGCAGGAGTCGTCGCCAGAGCAAGAGTCCCTCCAGCGGCCGCCTCTCCCCCGCGCAGAGCGGCTTCGAGGACCGGCCGATCCTCGGCACCGATGTCGGCCAGGGTCCTGTGCCACGGGTGAAGGAGTGCGTCGAGTCCGCTGAAGGCTAGACCGGCCTCCTCGGAGCGGCCGACGACCCAACGGGCCTGTCCGCCTTGGTCGTTGATGCGCTTCGCCGCAACATCCAGGAGCGAGGTCTTGCCGATGCCTGGCTCGCCCAGCATCAGCAGAGTGCGCTCGGCCGCCCCGGCTTCGGGCCCTGACGTATCGGTCGACAACTCGCCCCGCAGGCAGTCAAGAAGGGTGTCGATGGCGTTCAAGGTCTGATCCCGGCCGAGCAGCCTTGTCCGGACCGGCGGCATCGGACCCCCTACGCGTCGCTCTCCCCCGCGGCTCGCTCTCCCCCGCCGCCGACAAGGCCAACGCTAACGCGACTCGACCGGTCGGGGACCGATGCAGCGGCTGCCCGAACCGTCGGGGCTCTCCGTCAACTCCCGTGACGCACGGGTCAGCACGACCGTAACCTCAGCCGCTCAGAGGCACTCGGCCCATCTCGTCGTTCGTCATGGATGGTGCGACTTCGCGAGGGAGGTCGCCGAACTCATCAAGGAGATGCCAGGCCGGCATCGGCTGGGACAGAAGACCGCCGTCATCGACACCGTCCTGGCCATCGCCGAAGAGACCGGCGCGACGCCTGCCCAGGTGTCGGTGGCCTGGGTCCGTGAGCGCGCCGCCCAGGCGTCCACCTCGTTCGTCCCGATCATCGGCCCGCGCAACCTCGCCCAACTCGACGACTACCTGGGCGCCCTGGACGTCCAACTCACCCCGAAGCAGTTCGCACGCCTGTCCGACGTCAGCGCAGTCCCGCGCGGAGTGCCCCACGAGGCGACCGCCGGCGCCCGTGACGCCGTCCAGGGCGGTGACGCCTCCCTCGTCACCCAGCACGCCGTGCCCACGGCCTGAGTTGCGGATCCCTCCGCCGACGACACCCTGCCGTCGGCGCTGCTTTCCATCCCGCCCCCGTCCGACGCACGGTGTCGGCGACCGTGGCACCGGCCTGCCGGTGACCCACCGGGCGAAGAGGAGAGACCACGGTGCCGCGTTCCCCATCCGTGTCGGTGGCACCCCCGACTGCACGGCCGCAGGAGGGAAGCCATGAATGGGCGTGACGGCTCGAGCGAGCGGCACGAACACGGTGGGGGCCGTCAGGTGGAGGCGGTGACAACACGCGTCTTCGACCTGCTGGGCAGGCGCTGGAGCGGTCCGATCATCGCCGTACTCCTCGCCGGTCCCGCGCACTTCACCGAGTTGCGCCGTGCTGTTCCCGGCATCAGCGAGCGTATGCTCTCCGATCGGCTGGCCCATCTGGCGGCAGCGGGCCTCGTCGCGCGTGAGGTGAATCCAGGGCCGCCACTGCGCGTGCGCTATCGCTTGACGCAGGCCGGAGCGGCGATCCGGCCGGCCCTGGAGGAGCTCCAGGACTGGGCACTGGCCCACCTCGGCGATCCTGCCCGGGGCGATCCTCCCTGACCACGTGAGGAGGGGCGACGAACCTGGTGGGCCGCTCGGCCTGTGGTGGTCAGTCCTGGCCCGCCAGGCGGAGGAGAGTGGTCGCGAGAACGCCGACAGCAGTGGGGTGGAGCGGACTCCGTGATCCGAACCCACGCAGCGATCATCGGCGGCGGACCGACGCCCCTTCGACTTCGTGCACTCCGGCCTCGGCGGCACCGAGCCTGAGGGTGTCAAGCCCCAGAGCCGCGACCGGGCCGTGCACGCCGGATTTGAGTACGACATCCGGCGCCGCCGCGTGGACGGCGCCCCAGGCCAGAAGGGATCCCGTCATCTCGTACGGATCCGGCCCGGTGAGGACCGTCGTGGCCAGGGACCGTCCGCGGCCGTCGCTGGCGACGGCGATCACCAGGGAACGGCCGTCGGAGTCCGGTTCACGGTGGGATCCCGGGAGCCGCTCGGACCACCGCGTCAACGCGGCCCGCACCTTCGCCGACCGCAGCAGCGGTGCTTGGAGCGTGGCGGCCATCTGTACCGGACGGGTCCACCGCCCGAGCCATCCCAGACCCACCTCGACACTCTCCAACTGGGGGAAGACCTGCGGCAGTCCGAGGTGTTCCGTACCCGGGACCGTCATGGCCGCGCGTTTCACACCGGCGTAGCGGAATGTGCGGACACGCTTGGCGGCACGCTCGTCGACCAGACGGGAAGGACCCCCTGGACGAGAGGGGCGGTAGGCGAACCCGTCCTCGGCCGCCGTGGCGACCAGCGTCTGCCGTGTGCCTCCCGTGGTCAGGGTGTAAGCGTCGCGCAGGGTACTCCGGTAACGCAGTTCGTCCCCGTCTCCCGAACGGGTGATGAAGTAGCCGATCTCGACATGGCGTGCGCGCTCGCCCGCCTTGTCCACAGCCAGCGCACCGGCGAGGTTGCCCGGCACATAGTCGTAGCCGAACGCGGGGACGACGGTGGCTCCCCGGGCGGCTGCGACGGAGTCCAGCTCACCGAGGACGCGGCGGGCGAAGGGTCCCTCCCCCGTGGAGTCGAAGTAGTGCGCCCCTGCCCGCGCAGCAGCCGTGACCGTGGCCATGCCGAGCTGCATGAAGGGCCCGACCGTGGAGAGGACCACGTCGCTGGGCCCCAGGAGCCGCGCGAGGTCGGCCGCGGAGGTGACGTCGATCTCGATCACCGGCAGCTCCGTCTCGAAGCGGTCGGCCAGAGTCAGCATCTTGGCCCGGTTCCGCCCGACCAGGGTCGGCTTCTCTCCCCGGGCGAGCAGTTCCCGGAGTGCTCGCTGCCCGGTGTACCCCGTTGCGCCCAGCAACACGATCCTGCGCTTTTCCACGGCTCCGCCTGCCTTCCGGAGGGCATTGTCATGACGACCATCGATTGACCGTGAGTCATTCACTGACTTCAGGTAATTGAAAAACGAGCTCCGCAGGAGCTGATCCAACAAGTCGGAGTACGGGGAGACGCGACGGCCCCTGCACCGAGCGCTGATGGCCCAGGCGCCCTCGGTCCTGGGAGAGCAGTTCCGGCACATCAACGACGCCGCCGCCCGGCCGCCGGCCGAACGGCTGCTGACCGTTCTGGCCGAACGCGGTGACCTGCAACCGGACGTTCCCGTCGCCACTGTCGCCCGGCTGCTCTTGGCAGGCCCGTGCGAGGGCAGCCACATCATCGCCGCCGCGGCGGACCGGGAGTCCGCCCTGACCAGGACGTTCCGTGCGATCACCCTGCTGATGTCGGGCTTGGCGGACGGCACCGGCACATGGCGGCCCTCCTCGGCCGCCATGACCTGTCGCTACCGTGCGGCCTTGTCCTCGATGTCGCGGACCAGGTCGATGGCCCGGCCCAGGGTGGCGAGTCGGACGTCGAGGGTCTCGCCGGCGGGATAGAAGCGAACGGTGTCGACACCGGCGTCGCGCCACACGCGCAGTCGCTCGCGCACCATGTCCTCGGTTCCGATCAGCGTGGTCGCCAGCACCATCTCGTCGGTGACCAGGCCGGCCGCGCCGTCCCGGTCCCCGGCCTGCCAACGTGTCCGGACCTCGGCCGCCGCCTCGGCCCATCCCTGGCGGCTGTAGGCGTTGTTGTAGAAGTTCGTGGTCGCGGAGCCCATGCCGCCGAGGCTGAAGGCCAGCTCCTTCTTGCGTCCGGCCACCATCGCGCGCAGCGCGTCCTCGTCATCCGCGAAGGCGACCTCGGCGCCCTGGCAGATGTCGAGGTCGGCGCGCGTACGACCGGCGGTGGCCAAGCCCCGGTCCAGGTGGTCGAAGTACGCCTCCTTGGCGCCTTCGGGTACGAAACTGGTGCCCAGCCAGCCGTCGGCGATCTCACCGGTCAGGTGCAGCATCTTCGGCGAGAGGGTCGCCAGGTAGACGGGAATGTCGTACTCGGCGCGCATCGACAAACGCATGGGTTTCGCCTCGCCGGGCAGCGGGATCTGGAACTCCCGCCCGGAATAGGAGACCTTGTCGCCCGAGGCGGTCTGTCGCACGATCTCGACGGTCTCGCGCATCCGTGACAGCGGCCGGTCGAAGGGCACACCGTGCAGTCCTTCGATCACCTGCGGTCCGGAGGGGCCCAGTCCGAGGAGGAAGCGCCCCTGGGAAATCTGGGACAGTGTGATCGCGGCGCGGGCGATGGCCATCGGCGTGCGGGTACCGAGCTGGATGATTCCCGATCCGAGAAGCAGGCGCTCCGTCTTCGCGGCGAGGTAGCCCAACGGCGAGGGCGCCTCGGAGCCCCACGCCTCCGCCACCCAACAGATGTCCAGACCGAGTTTCTCCGCCTCGGTGACGTAGTCGACGATCTCCCGCCAGTCGCCCCCGGAGGCTTCGATCGTGGTGGAGGTGCGCATCAGAGACTCGCCTCGCCCGGGGTCTGGGTGCCCTCGGCGAGTTTCTTGATCGCTTCGAGGGTGACGGTCATGTTGGCCTCGAACTCCCGCATGCGTACGAACACGATCTTCTGCTCCTTCTCCGGTAGGCGATCGATGGCGAAGGAGAGACCCGAGCGAGCCGGCCCCATCTGCATCCACTCCCTGAGCAGAGTGCCGCCGTCCTGCGGCGCCAACGCGAATCGCCAGATCGCCGTCGGGTGCTGCGGATCCTCGACCGCCCAGGCGAGCGTCCTCGACGGCTCGTACTCGATGATGTGGGACGTGGTGGCCCACTCCCCCAACGCCTCATGCTTGCTCCGGCCGATGAACCGGGCTCCCAGAGCAGGGCCGCTCCTGCCGTCCAGCCATTCAACGGACTGCAGCTCGGAGCTCATGCGCGGCATCAGCTCGATGTCGGACACCAGCGTCCACACCTGTGGCGGCGGGGCGGCGATCCAGGTGTGGACCTCAACCGTCGGCTTGTCCGCATAGCGTGCGCCCGTCCACTCCATGATCCCGTGGCCTCCCTGCCTCGACCGAGAACCCTCATGCAAGTAACTGACCAGTAAAGTTGCGTAGATAGACTCACTTGTCAAGGGCGGGCACAGGCATCACAGAACCACCGAGTCAGTCGGCGAAACGCTCCCGCACATCCGGCCGCTCGGCCAGATGTGGTGGATAGCCGGGGCCCATCCGAGGGCGGGTGTTGTCCGCGGTCATCGGCTCGCCGCAGGCGGCACACACCACCTCGGCATGGGTCTCCTGCCCGCACACATCGTGCTGCATGACCACCGGCGGGCCCTCTTCACCGGCCAGCCAGCGGTCTCCCCACCGGTTCATCACCAGCAGCACGCCGTAGAAGTCGCGCCCCTTCTCGGTGAGCACGTAGTCGTACCGAACCGGCTCCGTCTGGTACGGCCGCTTCTCCAGCAGCCCCTCCCCCACCAGACGGCGCAGCCGGTCCGTCAGCGTGTTGCGGGCGATCCCCAGCGACTCCTGGAACGCGTCGAACCGCCGGATCCCGTAGAACGCCTCACGCAGCACCAAGGGCGTCCACCAGTCCCCGAGCAAATCCATGGTCCGCGCGATCGAACAGGGCCACCGCGCAAAGGATGTCCGTCTCATGGCAGCCAGCATAGGTTCGTCCAGTTGTGAGACCCAGCAGGTAAAGCGAGATGCAGCCGGTGCGCGACCTCTTGTGTTCCGTCAATAACGAAGTTATGTTGCCGCCATGAAACGTGACTTGCTGGGCAGAAAGCTGGTTGTCACCGGAGCGGCACGCGGCATCGGCGAGAAGGTGGCCCGCCTGGCCGCCGCCCGAGGGGCTCGTGTGACCGTGATCGGCCTGGAGCCCGACCGGCTGCGCGCCGTCGCCGATGACCTGGGCCCCGCCGCTTCCTGGCGTGAGGCCGATGTGCGCGACGGCGCCGCGCTGCGGTCGGCGATCGACGAGGCCGCGGAGCTCATGGGCGGCATCGACCTCGTCGTCGCCAACGCCGGCGTGGTGGCGTACGGGACGGTGCGACAGACGGACGAGGCCTCGTTCGAGCGGGTCCTGGACATCAATCTGAACGGCGTGTTCCGCACCCTCAAGTACGCGACGCCCCATCTGGAGCGCAGCCGGGGCCACGTGCTGGTCGTGGCATCCGCGCTGTCCTTCATGCCGCTGGCCGCGATGGCCTCGTACGGCGCGAGCAAGGCCGCGGCTGAACTGCTCGCCTTGACCTATCGCCAGGAGGTGGCGCATCTCGGGGTCACGGTCGGCCTGGTGCACCCCTCCTGGATCGACACGGACCTCGTTCGGGGCGCCGAGGTGGACCTCCCCTCATTCCAGGGCCTGCGTCAACGGCTGCCCTATCCGGGCAACGTCACCACGAGTGCCGACCGTGCGGCTGCCGCGATCGTCGACGGGCTCGTGCGCCGACGCAGCCGCGTGTACGTCCCGCGCTCGGTCGTCGTGGCCAACTGGGCGAAGGCGGCGCTCAACTCGCCGCTGGCCTGGCCCTGGACGAGGCGCTTCGCGGCCCGGGCGGTTCCGTCCCTCGAACGGGAGGTCGCGGCTCTGGGCAGGCATGACCAACTCACGCCGGGTACTGGTACCCCCGCTGCGGAGACCAAGTCTTCCTAGCCGTGCACGGGGCAGCAGCCGACCGCGCGGCTTTCACCCGCCTCGAACGATCGAGCCGTACAGGCGCACTGCGGCCTCGTGCGAGGCCTCGGCACGTTCCCGCGTGTCACCCAACCCGACAGAGAAATTCACGCCCATCGGCAGCAGCACCTGCACCACCGCGTCCTCGAACTCGACGAAGTGCTCAGCCAGCTCGAGGGTGATGTAGCCATGGACAAAACTCCACAACTGAGCGGCTATGACCTCGGGTTCCTGCTGCTCGACCCTGCCGGAGCCCACGAGCCGTTCACACGCTGCGGTGACGTGGGCGTGCGCGGCCCGGAAGGCCGGCGAATGCCCGCTCAGACGATGGTCCGCATCCGACAGCGGCCGGTACGTCGCGCGCGTGGACAGTCCGAACATCAGGTCGTACAAGTGAGGGTTTTCGCGGGCCATTCGACGGCAGGTCAAGGCCATGGCGAAGAGATCCGCGATCGGGTCCTCCGTCACGGGCACCTGGGCGAACGCCCCGCCAAGTTCCTTGAACCCGTGGTCGACGACGGCCCGCATCAGTTCGGGGATGCCCCCGAAGTGGCTGTAGAGCACCATCGTCGACAGTCCGCTCGCGGACGCCACCGTACGCGCCTTGACGGCCGACGGCCCTTGCTCGGCCAGCAGACCGATGGCGGCCTGCACCAGCCGTTCGGGCGCGTTCTCGAGCCTCGCCCGTCCTGACATCTCTCTCAGCCTCCACCGTTGACACCGCTGAAATAACTTGGTTATCTAACTCGTCACGGCAATAGTACACATCACGAGTGGTGTGCCGTCTCGGACACGGGCGCTCGTCCCCGGACACCCCATCACGCGCCGTCCACGTTTCCTGCCGCCTGTACGGACACAGCCCATCGGGGCGATCCGCACCCCATGGGTGCGACACACACCCGTCGCTGTCCCCCACGCGCTTCCCACTCCCCCATGAACTCAGCACGGGAGCAGAATTCATGCCATACAAAGACAAGGGCCATCTGGACATCGAGGACCGCGGGGCCGTCCTGGTCGTCCGCGTCGACGGCGGCCCACACCAGGAGTTCGGCCTCGATATCGCCCATCAGCTGGACAGGCTGGTGGACCGGACCGAGCGCGATCCGAACATCCGTGCCGTCGTCTTCACCGGGGCACATCCCGAGCGGTTCGTCAGCCATGCCGCGGTCCGGTGGCTTCAGGAAGAGGGTGCAGCGAGCCCTACGGTCGGCCGACGCGGTGCGGCCGCCGTCGTACGCATGGCGAAGCACGTGGACCGGTCCCGTCTCCTCAGGCCCGTGATGCGCAGGACCCCGATGCGTGGAGCCCTCCAACTGGAGCGCCTGCACACGACCTTCCTCCGGATGAACGGCAGCGGTGTCCTCTTCGTCGCCGCCCTCAACGGTTCGGCTCTCGGCCTCGGCGCGGAGTTCGCCTGGGCGTGCGATCTGCGGGTCATGGCCGACGGGGACTTCTTCATCGGCCAGCCGGAAATCCTCCTGGGCATCATCCCGGGTGGCGGCGGCACCCAGCGGCTGACCCGCCTGATCGGCACCCACCGGTCCTTGGCCGCGATCCTCGAAGGCAAGCCGTTCACGCCTGCGCAGGCTCTCGCCAATGGGGCGGTCGACAAGGTCGTTCCGCAGGACAAGGTGGTCGCACAGGCGGTCGAACTCGCCGAACACTTCGGCGCGCGATCGAAGGGGTCGGTCGCGGCCGCCAAGCGGTCCGTGTACTTCGGCGGCTCAATGTCACTGGAGGACGGCCTGCACGTCGAACGCGCCGAGTTCTTCACCAGAGTCATGTCCAAGGATGGTCAGGAACTGATGCTCGACTACATGGAGACGACGGACGCCACCGGCGAACTCCCGCTCTACAGGCCGGACATCTACGCGCAGGCGCTCGCATCGGGCAGCGTGCCCGGGCTCCGCTCGACGAACGGACGGTGAGCCGACATGACCGCTTCGCACTCCTTCACCCGTCACGACATCACGTTCCCCTCCGGCGACAGCAACTGTGCCGGATGGCTCTACCTCCCCACGGGCGTCACCTCCCCACCCGTCGTCGTCCTCGGGCACGGCCTGGGCGCCACCCGCGAGATGCGCCTGGACGCCTTCGCCGAGCGATTCGCACAGGCCGGCATCGCCGCCCTGGCCTTCACCTACCGGCACTTCGGGGACAGCGGCGGCCACCCTCGCCAGCTCCTGTCGATCAAGCGTCAGCTCGCCGACTGGGACTCCGCCCTCGCCTACGTCAAGGCCCGCCGTGACGTCGACCGCGCACGCGTCGCGGTGTGGGGCAGCTCCTTCGGCGGCGGCCACGCCATCACCGTCGCCTCACGCCATCCCGAACTGCGCGCGGCCGTGGCCCAGTGCCCGTTCACCGACGGTCTCGCCTCCGCGCTCGCGCTCGGCCCGGTCGCCTCACTCAGGATGACCCCCGTGCTCGCCCGGGATCTGGCGGCCAGAGTACGCGGCAGGGCACCCGCGATGGTTCCCATCGCCGCCGCCCCCGGTTCGCCGGCCCTCATGAACGCTCCGGACGCCCTCCCCGGATACCAGGCGCTGCAGCCTGCCGGGACGACGTTCCGCAACGAGGTGGCGGCACGGGTGATTCCGACCATCGCCGGCTACCGGCCCGGGCGTGCGGCGAAGAAGGTCACCATGCCGATCCTCTTCTGCGTCAGCAACACCGACTCGGTCACGCCTCCCGCCGAGACCCTCCGGTACGCGGGCACCGCGCCCCGGGGAGAGATCAAGAGGTACGACGCCGGTCACTTCGACTTCTACACCGGCGAGACCTTCGAGGCACTGGTACACGACCAGATCGAGTTCCTCACCCGCCAGCTGGACCCGGCACCCGCCGCGTCGACTCCTTGACCGGATCGCATCGCACCGAGACAGGTAACGCTCGCCATGAATTTCGCTTCTCTGCCCGACCGCCGCGCCGAGTTCGACCCCCATGGGGCCGCGGTATCCGACGGGCACCAGTCCCTGACCAACACACAGTTGCTGAGCCGGGTTCGAACGGCAGCGCGTCAGCTCCAGGACCTCGGAATCGGTCCCGGTGACGTCGTCGCCCTCAAGTTGACGAACCGCGTCGAGTTCGTCCTCCTGCTGTTCGCGGCCTGGCGGCTCGGCGCCACCATCACACCGGTCAACCCGAGCATGACCGGCGTGGAGGTGGTTCGACAGCTCCAGGACTCGGCTGCGCGTCTGCTGGTGGTCGAGGACGGTGCGGCCGTAGTGGCGGACGGCGTTGCCGTACTCGCCGTCGGCGAACTGTACGAAGGAGCGGTGGAGCCGGATCAAGCGCCGCTTCTGGACCCCTCCACGCTGGCCCTGCTCATCTACACCAGCGGTACGACCGGTGTTCCCAAGGGTGTGATGCTCGACCACGCCAACATCGACGCCATGGTGGAGATGGGGCACCGGGCGTTGGAGGTCGGGCCGGCCGACCGGTGCCTGCTGATCCTGCCGCTCTTCCACGTCAACGGCATCGTGGTCAGCGTCCTGATGCCTCTGCTCGTGGGCGCGAGCGTCGTCATCGCGGGCCGCCGGTTCGATCCCCGCACCTTCTTCGACCTCGTCGAGCAGGAGCGCCCCACCTTCTTCAGCGCCGTGCCGACGATCTACAGCATGCTCGCGGCGCTCCCGGACGACGTGCGGCCCGACACATCGTCGCTGCGGTTCGGAGTCTGCGGCGCCGCCCCCGCCTCCGCCGAGCTGCTGACCCGGTTCGAGACCCGGTACGGCTTTCCACTCGTCGAGGGGTACGGGCTGTCCGAAGGGACCTGCGGCTCCACCATCAACCCCGTCGCGGGCCCTCGACGCGCAGGAACCGTGGGGCTTCCCTTCCCCGGCCAGGAGATCCGGATCATCGACGCCCACGGTATCGAGGTGGCGCCGGGCATCGACGGTGAGGTCGTCGTGAGGGGTGCCAACGTCATGCGGGGCTATCTCGGCCGTCCGGACGAAACGGCCAAGGTCATCATCGGCGGCTGGTTGCATACGGGCGACGTGGGCCACCTCGACGCCGAGGGCTATCTGACCCTGGTCGGGCGCTCGAAGGACATGATCATCCGCGGCGGCGAGAACATCTACCCCAAGGAGATCGAGGACGTCCTCACAGGCGACCCGTCGGTGCTCGAGGCCGCCGTGATCGGCGTGCCCGACGAAAAGTGGGGGGAGGTGGTCGTTGCCTACGTCCAGCCTCGCCCGGGTCTGACCGTTGATCCGGGGGCGCTGAAAGCGCTCTGCACGCGCAGTCTCACCGGCTACAAGCGCCCGACCTCGTTCGTCGTGGTGGAAGCCATCCCGAAGAACGCGGTCGGCAAGATCGACAAACCCTCGTTGCGGACTGCCCACGCCGCGGTCTCTGCCAGGTCCTGATCAATACGGTCACTCGGCAACGGCGGACGGAATCAGCTGTTCCGCCCAGATGACCTTCCCCTCGCGGTTGCGCCGCGTGCCCCAGCGTTCGGTGAGCTGGGCGACCAGGAGCAGGCCGCGGCCTCTCTCGTCGAACGCCCGGGCGCGGCGCAGATGCGGGGCGGTGCCACTGGCGTCGGAAACCTCGCACGTCACGGTGGACTGGAGGATCATCCGCAACTGGAAGGGGCTCTTGCCGCAGCGGATGGCATTCGTCACCAGTTCGCTGACCACGAGCTCCGTGGTGAAGGCCATCTCTTCCAGCCCCCAGGCGGCCAGCCGGCCCGAGGCGAAAGCGCGCGCCTCGGAGACGACGGCCGGATCCGAGGGGAGATCCAGTGTGGCGACGTGATCGGCGTCCAGCGCTCGGGTGCGTGCCACAAGCAGGGCGACGCCGTCGGCGGGGCGGCTGGGCAACAACAGCGCGCGGAGCATCCCGTCGCAGGTCTCCTCCAGGGACGCCGGCGCCTGAGCGAGCACGTCGGACACGACCGCGAGGGCGGCGTCCACGGCGCGAGCGCGGCTTTGGATGAGGCCGTCGGTATACAGCACCAGCAGACTGCCTGGGGCAGTTCGAGCTGGAACGCCCGGCGTTACCCCCAGGAGCGGTCCACCGCCCTCACTCTCCAGCGCAGCTTGCTGCCGCAGCACGTAACAGCACCGCAAGCAACCGGCTCGGGGCGGCAGCGCCGTATGGGCCGTGGTCATCACCAGCATGGCCGGGTTCATCACCGCGCTCGACAACCTGATCGTCACCACCGCCCTCCCCTCCATCCGCGAGGACCTAGGCGGCGGCCTCGAAGACCTCGAGTGGACGGTGAGCGCCTACACCCTCACCTTCGCGGTGCTGCTCATGTTCGGCGCCTCCCTGGGTGACCGCTTCGGCCGCCGAAGACTGTTCGCCATCGGGCTCGCGATCTTCACCGCCGCCTCCGCCGCGGCCGCGCTCGCCCCCGGGATGGGTGAACTGATCGCCGCCCGCGCGGCGCAGGGTGTCGGGGCCGCGATCGTCACTCCTCTCACCCTGACCCTGCTGGCGGCGGCCGTCCCCGCCGAACGGCGCGGCGCGGCCTTCGGCATCTGGGGCGCGGCCAGCGGCATAGCCGTCGCCACCGGACCGCTCATCGGCGGCACTCTCACCGAACACCTCTCCTGGCAGTGGATCTTCTGGGTGAACGTCCCGCTCGGCCTGGCACTGATCCCGCTGGCCCTGCTGCGGCTGGGCGAGAGCCACGGCCCGAACCCCAGCCTCGACCTTGTCGGCACAGTGCTGGCCAGCGGCGGTCTGTTCGGCATCGTCTACGCCCTGGTACGCGGCAACGCCGACGGCTGGACCAGCACCCCGGTCCTGGGCGGTTTCATCGCGGGCACGGCGCTGCTCGTCGGCTTCGTCCTCTACGAACTGCGCGCCACACACCCGATGCTGCCGATGCGCCTCTTCCGCCACCGCTCCTTCAGCGCCATCAACGCCGCCAGCCTGCTCATGTTCCTGGGCATGTTCGGAGCGATCTTCCTGCTCAGCCAGTACCTCCAGACCGTCGGCGGCTACTCCCCGATGGAAGCCGGCGTACGGATGCTGCCCTGGACCGCCATGCCCATGATCGCCGGGCCGCTGGCCGGGGCACTGTCCGACCGCATCGGCGGCGCTCCCGTCGTGACGGCGGGCATGGCCCTGAACGCGGTGGGCCTCGGGCTCTGGGCGCTGGCCGTCGAGCCCCAGGTGTCGTACACCGCACTGCTGCCTGCGCTGATCGTCTGTGGAATCGGCATGGGCATGTTCTTCGCTCCCAGCGCGAACCTCGTCATGAGCACGGTCCGCCCGGAGGAGCAGGGCATCGCCTCCGGCGCCAACAACGCGATCCGCGAGGTCGGCGGCGCCATCGGCGTCGCGTCGCTGGCGGCGGTCTTCTCCGCCCAGGGCGGCTACGGGTCCACATCGTTGTTCGTGGACGGGCTGGTGCCGGCGCTCTGGCTCGGGGCCGGTGCGGTCGCCCTGGCGGCGGCCCTGGCACTCCTGATGCCCAGGCAGCGCAATGCCGGCAGCCCGGCCGCGGGGGACGTCCTGGCCGATGCCCCGGTCTCGATCTGAGGCTCTTACCGAGGGGGCGGCCCAGCCAGTTGTGGCTGGACCGCCCCCTCGGCCTGCTTCCCTCACGGTCGCAGGGTCACCGGTTGGTCCCGTCGGCCAGGAAGGTCCGTAGATGCGCCATCAGCGCCGCCGGCTGCTCCTCCGGGATGAAGTGGCCGCATTCCGGGATCTCGGCACCGGTCACGTCGTCCGCGTAGGCGCGCCAGATCTCCAGCGTGGGCAGGCGGGCCGGGAGTCCCTCGGAACCCCACACAGCCAGCACCGGCATGGTGAGGCGGCGGCCTTCGGCGGCGTCGATGTCGTCGAGCGCGATGTCCTGCTCCATGGCCCGGTAGTCGTCGAAGCTCGCGCGCAGGGCACCCGGGCGGGAGAACGCGCGGACGTACCCGTCGACCGCTTCGGGTGTCAGCCCATGACGGTTGTAGGTCCACCGCTCGAAGAAGTACTCGAGATACCAGCGGATGTCCTGTCCCACGAGGCGCTCGGGCAGATCGGGCTGCATCTGGAACAGCCAGTGCCAGTACCCGGAGGCGAGTGAGGCGTCCATGCGGCGGAACATCTCCCGGGTGGGCACCACGTCGAGCACGGCCAGCCGCTCCACCTGCTCCGGACGGTCCAGCGCCCAGCGGTGCGCCACGCGGGCACCGCGGTCGTGACCCACGACCGCGGCCTTCTTGAAGCCGAGCGCTTCGACGAGGCCGGCCATGTCGGCAGCCATCCGCCGCTTGTCGTAACCGGTCGGCGGCTTGTCGCTCAGGCCGTAGCCACGCAGGTCGGGCGCCACAACGGTGTGGTCGGCGGCGAGATCCGCCAGCACCGGCCGCCAGCAGTCGGAGGTCTGCGGCCAGCCGTGGAGCAGAACGAGCAGAGGGCCGGATCCCGCTCGGACGTAGTGCAGGCGGACCCCGTCCACCTGCGCCACACCAGTGGTCGCTGTGGGCTGTCCCATGGATGCGCCTCCTCGGCACGAACTAACCCTCTTAGAGGGTTAAACCTAACGTGCAGAATGAAGGCGTGGCAACGGACGACATGTGGATCTGGGACGGCGGGCGGCTCTGCCTGGACTTCACCAACACCCTCCGCCATCGGTGGCGGCCCACGCCGGGGGAGACGCTCCGGAACCCGGGCGACCTGGCCCGCTGGCTTCAGAAGGCCGGCCTGCTCGCACCGGGCGCACCGGCCCCCGCGGATGCCGCCGTCCTGGCGTCGGGCCGACGACTGCGCGAGACGGTCGACCGGGCCGTACTCGCGGTCGCCGACGGCCGGCTGCCCTCGTCCGGCGACGTCACTCTGCTCAACCGCGCGGCAGCGGAGGCCCCCCGACCCGCCCTGCAGATCGCCGTTACGGACGGACGCCTGGAGCCCGCCGGCACCACGAGCACCGCCACCGATCCCGCAGCCGCGCTGGCACTGATCGCCCAGGACGCCGTCGATCTGCTCCTGTCCGCCGAGATCCGTCGCGTACGTGTCTGCGGCGCCGAGATGTGCGCCCTGCGCTTCCTGGACCGCTCCCCCGCCCACAACCGCCGCTGGTGCTCCATGTCCCGCTGCGGCAACCGCACCAAGGTCCGCCTCCACCAGGCCCGGGCCAGACGGAGTGAGCACACCCCGGCAGACTGAACCCGCAACGAACTCCCGGCACAACCACGCTCAGTTCACTCGGCGGGCCTCATACGAAAGGCGGGGCCGGGGACGCTCTCGACGTCTTCCGCCTGCACGGCGTGGCCTCGTTCGCAGCGGATCTGGGCGTCGACGTGCGCGCCGCATCCACGGTGTCGCGTCAGTACGGCCGGACCCTCCGGGTCGGCTCGGTAACGGTCACCCCACTGCAGGAGCCCCATCACGGCCGGAACCAGATCCATGCCCTTGGGCGTGATCACGTACTTCGGCCGACTCCGTGAGCCCGGCTCTTTGTAGGTCTCCGTGGCCAGGATCCCTTCCTCCACGAGCATCCGGAGCCGCGCCGCGAGGAGGTTGCGAGGACAGCCGAGGACACGTTCGAAGTCTCCGAAGCGGGACGAGCCGTACCAGACCTCGCGCAGGATCAGAATCGTCCACTTCTCACCCACGACCTCAAGGGTTCGGGCAATCGAGCAGTTCGACATGTCCCGGTCGAGACGGGGGTCCATGCCGGCGTCCTGAAGAGCTTCGGTCCTCGCATCCATGGGGGCGATTCTAACCTCACCTGAGTTTACTTTCCTATACTCAGTTAGTAGCGTCATGACCAGCACATCGAGCACCGAGAAACCCACCGCGAAGATCACGCAGAAAGGCGGCCGACATGAAGGCATTCGTCGTCGAGAAGTACGGCAAGGACGGCGCACGCGCCGCACAGGTACCTGAGCCCACCGTCGGGGACCGCGACGTCCTGGTCAGAGTGAGCGCCGCCAGCATCAACCCGCTGGACAAAATGGTCCGCAACGGGGAGTTCAAGCAGCTCCTGAAGTACAAACTCCCGTTCACGCTCGGCCACGACGTGGCCGGCGTCGTGACGCGGGTCGGCTCCGCCGTACGCAGCTTCAAAGTCGGCGACGAGGTCTACGCCCGCCCGCGCGACCTGCGGATCGGAGGCTTCGCGGAGTTCATCGCCATCGACGTGGACGATGTCGCGCCCAAGCCGGCCTCGCTCACCCCCCAAGAGGCAGCCGCCGTGCCGCTGGTGGCCCTGGCCGCCTGGCAGATTCTCGTCGACCGTGCCCATGTGAAGCCGGGCCAGAAGGTGCTCGTCCACGCCGGTGCCGGCGGCCTCGGGTCGACGGTCATCCAGCTCGCCAAGCACCTCGGCGCCACAGTGGCGACGACGACGGACACCGACACCGAGAAGCTGGTCAGGAGCCTCGGCGCCGACGTCGTCATCGACTACACCAAGGAAGACTTCTCGGAAGTACTGTCCGGCTACGACCTGGTGCTGGACTCCCTGGGCGGGGCGAACCTCGAGAAGTCGCTGACAGTACTGAAGCCCCGCGGCCTGGCCATCGGTGTCGTCGGCCCGCCGGACGCCGGGTTCGCCAAGCAGCTCGGCGCCCCCTCGTTCATGGGTGCGGTCATGAACACGCTCAGCCGCAAGATCCGCAAGCAGGCCAGGGCGCTGGGCGTGCGATACCAGTTCTTCTTCATGCAGGCCAACGGCTCCCAGCTGCGCAAGCTCGGTGCCCTCTACGACAGCGGGCAACTCCGCCCCGTCATCGACAGGACGTTCCCGTTCGACCAGACGCTCGAGGCGATGGCGTACGTCGAGCAGGGCCGCACCAAGGCCGGCAAGGTCGTGGTCTCCATGGTGCCCGAGAACGACTGAGGCAAGGCCGGCCACACAGCGGTCCATGGGCAACCGCTTCGCGGGGAGGCGCCCTTGTCGGCATCTCGGGGCCATTCCGCAGCGCCATACGCTCGTGGCGCAGCGCGCCACTCGGCTCTACGGCAGGCTTGCACCGGCGGCGTACCGGCTGTCGTGGACGGCATGGCTGACAGCATGGCTCCTGAGGATCCGCGCGCCGTAAGCGCGAGAGCGGCGGACATGCTCAGGCCGGCAGCGTCCGTCCGCCGAGCGACGCACGTTGCCAGTGGGGAGTGCGGTCCTTGTCGACCAGGGCCGCACGGACGCCCTCCAGGAAGTCCGGCGTGCGGATGGTCGTGCGCGTGAGGGCGAGTTCGGCGCCGAGGCACTCGCGCAACGTGCGCTGCCTCCCCCGGGCGAGCAGGGCGTGAGTGATCTCCAGGCTCTGCGGCGAGGCGGACTCCAAGGCGACCAACGCCGCTGCCGCCCAGGGGGTGTCGAGGCGGCGCAGGCGCTTCTCGATCTCGCCGAGGGCCGGCGCGCCGAACGCCCAGTCCACGTCCCCGCGTACCTCCGCCAGCCTGCTCTCCGCCACCGGGGAACGGCCGGCGAGGCGGTTCAGGACGACGTCGACCGGGTCGTCGAGGTTGTCGGCCAGGGCATCACTGACCGCGTCGAGCCCGTCCGCGGGGACGAAGTGCGTGGCCAGCCCCGTGTACAGGGCGTCGGCCGCGTCGAGCCGCTGCCCGGTCAGACCCAGGTACATGCCGATCGCGCCGGGCAGCCGCGGCAGAAAGTAGCTGGCCCCGATATCCGGGAAGAAGCCGATCCCGGTCTCGGGCATCGCCAGCACCGCGCGCTCGGTGACGACGCGGAAGCTGCCGTGGACGGACAGACCGAGACCGCCGCCCATGCACACGCCGTCGATGAGCGACACGACCGGCACGGGATACTCGGCGATCCGGGCGTTGAGCCGGTATTCGGAGGCGAAGAACCGCTCGCTGGCCTCGGCATCCCCGGCGAGGCTGTGCTCGCGGATCGTGCGGATGTCTCCACCGGCACAGAACGCCTTCGTGCTGGTACTGGCGATCAGCACAGCGGACAGCGGTGTGTCCTCCCACGCGGCGAGCACACGGGCGATGGCGGCGACCATGCCTGTCGTCAGGGCGTTGAGCGCCTTGGGCCGGTTCAGCAGGATGCGGCCGACGCCCCGATGGACATCGGCGAGAATCTCGACCGCTGCGGTATCAGTCACCGTCGTCACCTCGCCATCCGTGCGGACCTGCTGTCGTGGCCATCACGTTCCTCACTCGCCAGGTGTCAGGCGTAGATCTGCGCGTAGAGATCCTGGATCTCGTTCACGGTGGGTACGACGGGGTTGTTGGCCGGGGATCCGGACGCGAGCGCCTGCTCTGCCATGAGGGGCGACAGGCGGAACCACTCGTCCTTGTCGATGCCGTGGGCTCTTGGGGTGGGCACCTCAAGATCCTTGCACAGGGCTCGGAGCGCCTCCACGAACCTCTCGGCGGCCACGGCGTCGCTGTCGCCCTCGGTGGCGGCTCCGAGGGCGCGGGCGCAGTCGGCGTACCGGCTCTCGGCGGCGGGCACGGAGAACGCCGTCACCGCGGGGAAGAGCATCGCGTTCGACAGACCGTGGGCAACGTGGAAGTGAGCGCCGATCGGACGGCTCATGCCATGCACGAGCGCCACGCTGGAGTTGGAGAAGGCGATGCCGGCCTGGGTCGCTGCGAGCATCATCGCCTCGCGCGCCTCGATGTCTCCGCCGTCGGCGTAGACGCGGCGGAGGTGGCGGCCGATGGTCCGGATCGCGTTCAGGGCGAGGCCGTCGGAGAACGGGTTGGCCTTGCGGCTCACGTACGCCTCGACGGCATGGGTGAGCGCGTCGACACCGGTGTCGGCGGTCAGCCGGGACGGCATCGACAGGGTCAGTTCGAAGTCGACGACGGCGGCGACCGGCAGGAACGCCGACCCCGGGCAGAGCATCTTCTCGTCCGTCGCGCTGTCGGTGATGATGGTGAACTGGGTGGCCTCCGAGCCGCTGCCCGCGGTGGTCGGGACCGCGATCACCGGAAGCGCCGGGCCGAGGCTGGTGTGCGGGGCCTTGTAGTCCCGCATCCTGCCGCCCTGGACGCCCAGCAGCCCGAGGGCCTTGGCGGTGTCCATCGGGCTGCCACCGCCGAACCCGATCACCGAGTCCGCCCCGTGTTCCCGCAGCACGGCCAGGCCCGCCTCGAGCGAGTCGGTCGTCGGATCCGGGACGGTGCCGGCGAACAGGCACGGCTGTAGCCCGGCATCCCTCAGCGTCGACATCAGGCGTTCCGCCACACCCGTCCCGGCAAGGAACGCGTCCGTCACCAGCAAGGGGCGGTGCAGGCCCAACCCTTCGACGACGTCACCCAGCTCGCCGACGGCACCGCCGCCGACGCGCAGGATCCGCGGGAGGGAGAGGCTGGCAACCATGGTGGCCCTTTCGGCAAGAACAGCGGAGCATGTCGCGCCCGCTGCCCCGACTGTGCGGCCCCGCACCGTGTGCAAACAACCACCAATGGCGCACACCGACTGTGCAGAAACGCAGATACGGTGGGACTGTGCATCCCCACTCCCCGGACGAGAGCCCCGCTCCACGGCCGGCCGGCTCGCCTCGCTCCATCGACCCGCGCAGACTCCGCGCGGACGACCTGCGCTACCTGCTCGCGGTCTCCCGTACCGGACGCCTGGTGACAGCCGCCGACGCACTCGGGGTGGACCACACCACCGTGTCACGCCGTGTCGCCGCGCTGGAGAAGAGCATCGGCCTGCGCCTCATCGAGCGCGGCCCGGACGGATGGACGCTGACGGAGATCGGAAGAGCCATCTCGGACAGCGCGCGCGTGATCGAGGAGGCCATCGACCGCGTCGTCGACACCGTGGAGGGCCAGGACTCGCCGTCCCTGCACGGCACGGTGCGCGTCAGCGCGCCCGACGGCTTCGGCACCGCCTTCGCCACGCCCGCCCTCGTACGGGTGCGCCGCCAACACCCCAGGCTCCAGGTCGAACTCATCACCGCGACACGGCAGCTAGCCCTGCGCCCGTCCGGTTTCGATCTCGCCGTAGTCATCGGCGTTCCCTCCAGCAGCCGCCTGGTGACCGAGCACCTCACCGACTACACGCTGGGGCTCTACGCCTGCGACGACTACCTGGCCCAGTACGGCCGGCCGAAGTCGCTGGCGGAGCTGCGCGAGCACCCGCTCATCTTCTACATCGAGTCCATGCTGCAGGTCGGCGACCTCGACATCGAGCGCCACCTTCCCGGCATGACCCCCGCCTTCTCCTCGACGAACGTCTTCGCCCAACTCGAAGCCACCCGGCAGGGAGCCGGCATCGGCGTCCTTCCGGCCTTCCTGACCCAGCGGACGCAACTGCGCCGGCTGCTCCCCGACGAGATCGACATCCGGCTCCCCATCACCCTGGCCGTCCGCCGGGAGGCGGTGACACACGCCGCCGTGCGCGCCCTGTGGGCCGCGCTACGGCAAGAGGTCGCCGAACGGGCCGATGAACTGCTTCCGGAGTGAACGCCGGCGAGATGCAGGTGCGGTGGAATCCCGCCGATCGAACCACAGCCGACGCCTGGTCGCGGCGGTCAGGATCAGAGCCATGGCGTAGCCGAAAACCATCCTGATGATCGCCTGGGACGGAGGCCGGCCGCGCTTCAGCGAGGCAGCAGGGCCTCAACCTGCCCCCGGATGTCCTGCACGATCTCCTCGACGCTCAAGGCGATGTTCACGCTCGCCGCCGTGCTGAGGAACATCACGGCGGACACGATGTGTGCCAGCGTCGCGGCGTCGCCCTCTGCGACCCGCTCGTCTCGGCGCAGCACGGCGGCGACGGCCTCCTCGGTCTGCGCGACGATGGCGAGTGCCGCGCCGTGCCGGGGCTCCTCGGGGTCGCCGAAGACCATCTCTCGCAGGTAGGTACGTCCGTTGTCGATCTGGGTGCGGTTGCACTCCACGATCGGCCGGACGATCGCCAGCACCGCGTCCAGCACGCCCGGGACGCTCTCGGCGTCCGCCCGGCCCTGCTCAAGCGCTTCGGCGTACTTGGCGTTCTGCACGAGCAGGAGGAGTTCGCCCTTGGTCTTGGCGTAGAGGAACAGGGTCCCCGTGCCGATGTCGGCCTTGTCGGCGATCTGCTGGGTCGTGACGTCATCGATGCCGTGCTCGGCGAACAGCTCAGTGGCGGCCGCGACGATGCGGTCGAATTTCTCCTGCTTGTTCCGCTCGCGCCGTCCGACCGGCCGGGGGGCGACAGACATGGCGGTATCCTCCAGGAATAAGATTCTGACCGCAGTCAGTTATGATTACACTCGCTACCGCGTGGGCTCGAATATGGCTGTGCTCATTCTCCCATGACAGGGCGAGCAGTCATTGCTCCATCCGTGCAGAGCCACGCACTTCACATCCCCCCTGGAACGAAGGAACACCCATGCCCTCCCTCGATGGAGCAGTCGTCCTCGTCACCGGCGCCAATGGCGGCATCGGCACCCACTTCGTCCACGACGCCCTGGCACGCGGCGCCGCCAAGGTCTACGCCACCGCCCGTTCCCCCCGCGCCTGGGACGACGAACGCATCGTCCCCCTGACCCTTGACGTCACCGACCGCGCGTCGATCGACGCGGCCGTCGCCGCCGCGGCGGACGTCACCGTGCTCGTCAACAACGCGGGCGCCACCCCGCCGAGCGCGAGCCTGCTGGACGTCACCGAGGCGGACATCCGGGCGAACATGGAGACGAACTTCTTCGGACCAGTCCTCCTTGCCCGCGCCTTCGCACCGATCCTCGCCGCCAAGCAGGGGTCGGCCCTCGTCGACGTGCACTCCGTTGCCAGCTGGTACGCCTTCGGCGGCGTCTACAGCGCGTCCAAGGCCGCACTGTGGTCGGCCACCAACTCGCTGCGCATCGAGCTCGCACCCATGGGCATCCACGTGACGGGTGTGCACATGGGCTACGTCGACACCGACATGGCCGCGCACGCCGAGGGACCCAAGATGCTGCCGACGCAGCTGGTGACGACGGTCTACGACGCGGTCGAGGCCGGCGAGTACGAGGTCCTGGCCGACGAATTGACCCAGGGGGTCAAGGCGGCTCTGAGCGGCCCGGTCGAGGCGCTCTACCCGGACCTGCGCGGCACGAACGCCTGAACCTGTCCTTCGGTCCCGATGTGATCTCCTGACGTCGGGACCGCGTGATCCATGGGGTTCGACCAGGGCACTTCCCCGACACCACCCGCGGCCTGGTCGGCGTACGGGCCGCGCCACTCGGTGGTGAGCCCTCGTCAGTCGGCCTGTGCCCCGACGCGGGCGCCGACGCTCTCGAATTCGCCGGCGATACCGGGGCGCCGGTCGGCCACGGTACGGACGACGTCGAACACCACCGCGTCCGCGGCAGCGCCGATCCGTCGGTCGTCCTCGATGGTGACCGGGCTTCGCGCCATCGTTCCCCTCCCCCATCGGGCAGGCGTACGACGACCCAGATGGGACTCGCGACAAAGCGAGCACGGCCGCGGCATCTGCTGCGTACGTGCTCGCTTCCTGCCGGGTGTCAGCGTTGCTGGTTGGCGACGCCGATGTGGTGCCCGAGACGGTATTCGAAGTCGATGCCGGCCTGTTCGGCGACGGCCTGCGTGCCTGCGGCCCGGGTGAGGAAACCGGGAAGGGTGAGGGAGTGGGCGAACTCGCCGTACGCGGCGACCAGGTCCGCGTCCGGGGGCAGGGATGCCCGGTTGATCTGGGCTTTGGCCGAGGCGAGTGAGGTGCGGTCGAAGGAGGCGAGCCGGGCGGCGACGGTGCCGACGAAAGCGTCGAGTTCGCTGTCGGGGAGGGCGCGGGTGACCCAGCCCCAGCGCTCGGCGGTGTCGGCGTCGTAGTCGTCGCTGGTGAGGATGGCTTCCAGGGCGCGGTCGCGTCCGATGGCCCGGGGGAGGCGTTCGGTGCCGCCACCGCCGGGCAGCAGTCCGCTGCCTACCTCGGGCTGTCCGAAGATCGCCTTCTCACGACTGGCATAGCGCAGATCGAGGGCGAGGGCGAGCTCGTTCCCGCCGCCGCGGGTGCGTCCCCGGATGGCCGCGATGGTGATGTAGGGCGCTTTGGAGAGTTCCAGGACCAGATTCGTCCATGCCGGCGCCGCTTCCGGGTCCTCGGGGGCGGGGAAGTCGGCGGCGGCAGCCAGGTCGAAGTGGTTGTAGAAGAAGTCGGGGGTGGCGCTGTCGAACAGCACGACCTGGATGTCCGGGTCGGTGGCCAGTTCTTCGACGATCTCGATGAGGCGCAGGACGGTCTCGCCGGTGATGAGGTTGACGGGCGGGTTGGCGAAGGTGATCTTCGCGATCTGCGGTGAGGTGCGCTCGTAGTGGATGGTGCTGTGCTCGCTCATGGCTGGCTCCGGATACGGATTCGGATACGTGACGGGTGTCAGACGGCGACGGGGGCGCGAGGAGGGCGGGGAAGCGTGGCGCGGATGCATTGCTGAGCAGAGCCCGCGCCGCTCACTCCTCGTAGTGCGGGAGGATGTCGCCGTTCTTGACGTAGGTGAGGGCGGCGGTGACGTCGTAGGCGTGGATCGCGGAGACCTGCGATGCCAGCCGGTCGGACAGGTCCTCGACCAGGTTGCCGGTGAAGAAGGCGTCCCGTGCTGCGGTGTCGGCGAACCCGAGGCTGACCGAGGCGTGGAAGTGCTGGTCGTGGGGGTTGTCGTGGGCGACGTCCGGGGTGTCCCAGAGCTTTTTCGTCCAGGGCAGGAACGTCTGCGTGCGCAGTTCCGTCGGCGCTCCGGTGCCGGCGAGCGCGGGGGCGAGCTGCTCGTTGACGAACTTCCGGAAGGCGCCGGCGCCGACGCCGTCCCTGCGGCGAAGGTAGATCAGCGCGCGGGCACCGACCGTCTGTCCGGGGCCTGCGACGTCGTACCAGCGGGATGAGTTCGGCGGGCCGGCGTAGAGCAGGGTGCGGCGGAACACGTTGATCTCGTCGGCATAGGCCAGCTTCGTCTGCTT
The DNA here is from genome assembly GCF_041053035.1 of Streptomyces sp. R35. NCBI lineage: Bacteria > Bacillati > Actinomycetota > Actinomycetes > Kitasatosporales > Streptomycetaceae > Streptomyces > Streptomyces sp. R35. The sequence continues at coordinate 10,697,033 of NZ_CP163440.1, read as the reverse complement.
GCGCCCTTTCAGGGGTGCAAGCGCCGATTGGAAGGTGACTTCCGCGACGCCGTCGATCTTCCGGTCGGCGGGGATCGCGGTCTGGACCCCGTCGATAGCCGGCCACCGGCCCGGGTTGTGCTCGGCGAGGTGGATCTGCCGGTACTCCTCCAGGCCCGGGGTGGCGGAGATGATCCCTGAGTGCGGGCCCTTCCAGTGGTCCATGCCGGTCTGGCGGGGCTGGTCGGTGCGCACCCACAGCAGGATCGAGGAGGTGAGAGGCTTCTTCACTTCCGGGGGCGCGGCGGCCGGTGACGTGCTCATGAGGGCCTTTTTCCTGGTCAAGTGGTGGTCATCGGGCCAGGAACTCGACCGCTACGGGGGCGAACTCCTGGTGGTACTGGAAGATGCCGCCGTGCCCGGAGTCGGGGTAGATGATCAGCTCACTGCCCTTGATGCGCCGGTGCAGGTCCTCCGACAGGACCGACGGCACCATGCGGTCGTTGTCGCCGTTGGCGATCAGGGTGGGCTGCGTGATCGACGACAGGTCGTCGGGGGTGGAGCGCCCCCACTTCTTGATCGCCTTCAGCTGCGTCTGGAACGCCTTGGTCTTGATGTCCGCGTCGCGGTCGACGGTGCGCTCCTTGAGCCGGTTGACGAACGCGCGCGCGGCGGGCTTGCCGGTGGCGTTGCGGTTGAAGAACAGGAACTCCTTGGGGTCCGAACGGGTCAAGGTGGCGCGCAGGATGTCCCAGTAGGTGATTCTGGCGACCTTGTCCATGTCCTTGCCGCCCTTGGGCCCGGTGCCGGTGAGGACCAGCTTGCGGACGAGCTCGGGGTGCTTGACCACCAGGGCCTGGGCGACCATGCCGCCGAGGGAGAAGGAGAAGACGTCGATCTTGTCGTACCCGAGCACCCTGATGAAGGTGTAGGCGTCGTCGGCCATCGCCTCGACACTGTCCGGCACCTGGCCGGTGGATGCCCCGACGCCGCGGTTGTCGAAGGCGATGACGTGACGGCCCTTCGCGATGGGATCGATGATGCGGGGGTCCCAGTTGTCCAGGGTCGCGGCGAGGTGGACGAAGAAGACGACGGGGATGCCGCCCTTCGGTCCCAGCTCGCGGTAGGCGTAGGTGACGCCGCCAGCGGTGACGGTGCGGGCCGGGGCCTTCGCGTAGGAGGTGATGACGGCTTCGTTCGGGGTGTCGGTGCTGCTCATGGCGGATTCTCCTGGTCTGTTTCGTGTCGCCCGTCGCGGTTGCGGCGGGTCAGCTGCTGCCGATGACGGCCTTGCCGCGGATGCCGCCCTGGGACAGGGACTGCAGCGCCTGCGGGGTCTGGTCGAAGCCAGCCACCTTTCCCACGACCGGGCGCACCACGCCCTGGTCGATGAGGGTGGTGATCTGGCGGAGCTGGTCGCCGCTGGCGCGCATGAGCAGGAACTCGTACGTCACGCCGAGCTTCTTCGCCTGCTTACGGATCTTGCGGCTCAGGGCGGCGACCGCCAGGCGCAGCAGCGGGTTGAGGCCGGCCTCGCGCGCGAAAGTGGGCTCCGGGGGACCGGCGATCCCGATGGCTTTGCCGCCGGGCTTGAGCACCCGCAGGGACTTCTCGAGAGTCTCCCCACCGATGCTGTCCAACACCAGGTCGTAGCCGGTCAGGAGCTGCTCGAAGTCCTGGGTGCGGTAATCGATCACCGTGTCCGCGCCGAGCGCGCGCACGAAGTGCTCGTTGGAAGCGCTGGCGGTCGTGGCGACGTGCGCACCGAGGTGCGCGGCGAGCTGGATCGCGATCGAACCGACCCCGCCGGCGCCGGCGTGGATGAGAACCTTCTGCCCGGGCCGTACCTTCCCGCGCTCCACCAGCGCCTGCCACGCCGTGAGCGCCACCAGCGGCAGCGAGCCGGCCTCATTCATGCTGATCGAGGCGGGCTTGAGCGCCAGGTCGCCCTCCGCGACGGCGATGCGTTCGGCGAAGGTGCCGATGCGGTCCTGGTCGGGCCGACCGTAGACCTCGTCTCCGGGCTTGAAGCCGCGAACCGCTGTCCCGACGCCTATGACGGTGCCCGCGACGTCGTTGCCCAGGATCAGCGGCAGCTTGTAGGGCAGGATCTGCTTGAACTCACCGGCGCGGATCTTCTCATCCAGCGGGTTCAGCCCGGCGGCCTCCACCCGGACGAGCACGTCGTGCTCCCCCACGGTGGGCTCGGGGACCTCCACCTCCTGCAGCGGCTCCTTGTACTTGGTGACGACGAACGCTCTCATGGGGCGCCACTCCTAGTCTTCGTCCTATTTGTCCAGGTTTGAGATTGGATCGGCAAACTCGGTGCGACATCCGGGACCTCGCCCCACCCGACCAATCCGAGTACACTCAACTATGAGTCCACTCAGAAATTTTGTCAAGGGAGGTCCCCATGGGAAGCGGTCACATGCCGATCGGGCGCCGCGAGAGGGCCAAACAGGACAAGCGCGAGCGCATCATGACCGCAGCCCGCGAGCTGTTCGTCGAACACGGCGTCGACAAGGTCACGACGCAGCAGGTCGCCCGCCGGGCCGATGTCGCGATCGGGACGCTCTACCTGTACGCGTCCACCAAGGCCGAGTTGCTGATCATGGTGCAGAACGAGAAGTTCGCCGCCGCCGTCGATTCCGGCCTCGCCGCCGCGAACACCGCCGTCGGACAGGGCGCGCTGGAGCGGGTCATCGCTCTCATCCGTCCCGTCGTGGAGTGCGTGAGGGAGCACATCGAGAACGGCCGCACATACCTGCACGAACTCGTCTTCGGCGACCCGGCCGAGCCCTACCGGCAAGCGGGCCTGGCCCTTGCCGGCCGCCTCGAGGACGGCATCACCGGCCTGCTCACCCGCGACGAGCACATCGGTGCCGCCGACGCGGCAACGCTGGCGCGGGTGATCACCGCGATCATCCACATCAGCACCACCGCCACCGTGTACCTGCACCGCAGCGACGATGCCGTCCTCGCCGACATCCGCGACCAGATCCACGCCACCCTGGCACCCCACCACCGCGCCGCATGACCGCTCGCTCCACGCGCCACCCATCAAACCCCCGGAAAGGGGGCACCTCATGAGCACGCACTACGGCGTCGTCGCCCTCGGCGCCGGAACAGCGGGTACGTCACCGCGATCCGCGCCGCGCAACTCGGCAAGACCACTCGGCTGCGGTCAGGCTTCCGGGCCCCCCGCCTCCGACCCGTCGACGTTGCCGTGTGCCAGTGACGCAAGAATCCCCGCGCGGCAGACATCGAGGATTTCGTCCGCCAGCGGAGAACCGTCCGGGCATGCGCGCGACAACATGACCGCGCCCACCGAGTGGGCGAGCATGTCGATCACCATGGTGCGGGTCGCGCGCTGGTCCGCATCCCCCGGCGTATCACTCTGAGCCTGAAGAGCCGTCAGCAGGTTCTCGATCCCGGCTGCGAACTCTGTTTTGATGTCCGCCGGCTGGCGTGCGGCGTCGCCACTCAGGGCCGCGATGGTGCAGCCGTCACCGCACCCGTCGCGATGCTCCCGCGAGACGTAGCGCTCGACGAACTCGGCGGGGTCCAGGCCTTCCGCCCGTGCCGCGGTCTGCGCGAGCCCGCTTACGGACGCTTCGGCCATCAGGTCGGCCTTGGAGCGGAAGTGCTTGTAGAACCCGCCATGCGTGAACCCGGCGGCCGCCATCAGTTCCGCCACACCGACACCGTCATATCCGCGCTCACGGAACAGCCTGGCGGCTGTCGCGACGATGTGGGCACGGTTGCGCTCTGCCTGCGCCTTGGTGACCCGCACGATCGGCCGCCCCTTCCTCAATTGACGCTCTGCGGTCAAGCGTACATAGATGTCGATCGACATCAAAGGTCTTGACTTATTGAATTACGATCGTCATTCTATTGCTTACCTGCTCCAGAAAGGCCCAGACCATGAGTGACACCCATGTGACCGCACCGACCCAGTACATCGATGTCGACGGCGACCGATTCGCCTACCGCCGCTGGGGCAAGCCCTCCGGAGTCCCGATCTTCCTGGTCCAGCACTTCCGCGGGGGAATGGACAACTGGGACCCGCTGCTCACCGACGGCCTGGCCGAAGGCCGTGAGGTCATCCTGTTCAACGGCCGCGGCATCGCCTCGTCATCGGGCACGCCGCGTAACCGGATGGAGGACATGGCCGACGACATCGCCGCGGTCATCCGGGCACTGGGACTGGAGCAGGTCGACCTGCTCGGCTTCTCGCTCGGCGGCTACCAGGCTCAGGAGGTCACGCTGCGCCACCCCCAGCTGGTACGCAAGCTCCTCCTGCTCGGCACCGGCCTCCGAGGCGGGGACCCGACAAGTGACCCCCAGGTGCCTCAGTACGCCCTGAACCCGGTCCCCACCCTGGAGGACTTCCTCTTCCTGTTCTTCGGCCGCTCGGAAGCCGCGAAGCAAGCGGGCAAGGCCTTCTGGGAGCGACGTCACCAGCGGGCCGACCAGGACCCGCCGAGCTCGCCCGCAGTCGCACAGGCGCAGTTCGAAGCGACCATCGCCTACGCGGAACCGCTGCCGGGCGAGAACCCCTACGCCCACCTGAACGCGATCACCCAGCCGACGCTGGTCCTCAACGGCGAGAACGACGTGATGATCGCCTCGATCAACTCCTGGCACCTCGCCCAGAACATCCCCAACGCGCAACTGCTGATCTACCCCGATGCCGGGCATGGAGCGCAGTTCCAGTATCCCGAGCGGTTCCTGAAGCACGCCATTCAGTTCCTCGAGGAGTAGCACCCGTGCAGTCGCTGATGCCCGGTGTGCAATGACGGCCCAGCCCAACGGGTCCCAGGACTGCGACAAGCACGCCTTCTCATCCATGAAGTCATGTGCGCCTCCACGGTCGCGGACACAGGACAGTCCGGCGGCCGGATCGCCGCCGATCCCGTCGGCCTGACCAGTTGCTCGGCAAGCCGACAGGCCTACCGGTACGGCCGGCCGAGGCAGGCAAGCCCGCGCGATGCAGGCAGGGCGCACTGGTGCCCTGCTGTCGCGCCCGCACCCACCGCCACGCGACCGCACCGAAGCCACGCTGGACGCGGCGGCAGAATCCCCGGATCGCCGCGCGGACGCCGCCCACTGGCGCGTCCGCACGCACTCGCCCCACCGGCCCCGGGCGGTCCGGTCCACAGATCGCGACCCGCCCGGCAGGCGCCCTGAAGGATCCATGCCCGATGCCCCGTCATGGGCCTCCGCGCATCCATCAGCCGACTCCGACTCATCTGAGTTTACTTTCATATACTCAGCCACTAGCGTCATGACCAGTACATCGACCCGCCCGCCGCGGGGGAACGCGGCACGGCACCCGCCCGACAAGGAGCAGCACCATGGCAGTAAGCCAAGAGGCACACGAGTTCGCGGAGTTCCTCGCGAGCGTGAGCGCGAAGTCGTCGACACCCGGTCTCGACCTGGCCGTCATCCGCGACATCGTGGACTCGAACCACAAGGCGTCGACCGAGCCGGAAGGCGTCACGTACGCCGAGGTGGACGCGGGCGGCGTCCCCGCCCTGTGGGCCATCCCCGAGGGCGCCGACCCCGACAAGGCACTGCTCCACTTCCACTTCGGCGGATCCGTCACCGCCTCCATGCACTCCGACCGCAAGGCCGCCGGCCACATCGCCAAGGCAGCCGGAGCCCGCTCCCTCGTCGTGGACTTCCGCCTGGCGCCCGAACACCCCTACCCCGCGCAGCTCGACGACGCCGAGACCGCCTACCGCTGGCTGCTCTCGCAGGGCTACGAGCCGCGGAACATCGGCAGCACGGGCCACTCGATCGGCGGCACCCTCGCGGTGCTGCTCCCGCTGCGCCTGCTCGCGCAGGGCGAGGCGACCCCGGGCGCGATCGTCAGCGTCTCACCCTGGACCGACCTCACCATCCAGAACGCGTCGGTGGACGAGAACGAGGACAACGACAAGATGCTCAGCAGGAACACCCTCGAACTCTTCCGAGCAGCCTGGCTCCAGGATCCCGGAGTGGACTTCGCCGACCCCGCGATCAGCCTCGTGAACGCCGATCTGACCGGCCTGCCGCCCACGGTCGTCCACTACGGCGAGTACGAGACCCTCGCCGACGACGGCGCCGAACTCGGCCGCCGCCTCGCGGACTTCAAGGTCACTTCCGAGGTCCACCCGCTGCCTGAGGGACAGCACTCGTTCGTCCTGGGCGCGGGGCGCGTACCCGAGGTGGACGAGGCGATCCAGCAGATGGGTCAGTGGCTCCGCAAGCACCTCGGCGCGTGAGCTCAAGCCGCACCTGGCGGAGAGGCCTGTCGGCCGGACCGCCGCACCACCGCGATGCCGGTGACCGGACCGCCGGTCGCCGGCATCCTGCTCGACCAGATCGGCCGGCATGCGGTACTTGTGTCCGACACGGTTCCGCACACAGCCACACCACCGTCCCTTGATGCCACAAAGGAGTGCGCGATGGGAACGTACGAGGATGTCTTCCGCGCCAGTACCGAGGACCCGGAGAGCTTCTGGCTGAAGGCGGCGGAGGGCATCGACTGGGATGTCACCCCACGACGCGCCCTGGACTCCTCTGGCGCCCCCTTCTACCGCTGGTTCCCCGACGGTCGGCTCAACGTCTGTTTCAACGCGCTCGACCGGCACGTCGAAGCCGGCCGCGGCGAACAGGCTGCCCTCATCTATGACTCACCGGTGACCGACACCCGGCGCACCTACACCTACGTGCAGTTGAGGGACGAGGTGGCGGCGTTCGCCGGGGCGCTCTCGCGGCTCGGTGTCGAGCACGGCGACCGTGTGGTGATCTACATGCCGATGGTCCCCGAGGCCGTTGTCGCGATGCTGGCCTGCGCACGTATCGGCGCGGTGCACTCGGTCGTCTTCGGCGGGTTCGCCCCGCGCGAACTCGCCCTGCGCATCGACGACGCGGCTCCGAAGGTGGTCGTCTCCGCCTCCTGCGGCATCGAGGGCAAGCGTGTCATCGCGTACAAACCCCTGCTCGACCGGGCGATCGAACTCGCGGCCCACAAGCCGGAGAAGAGCGTGATCCTGCAACGCCCGCAGGAGACGGCCGAATTGGGTCCCGACGATCTCGACTGGGGCGAGCTGGTCGCCGCCGCACCTCCGGCCGACTGCGTTCCCGTCCCCGCCACCGATCCCCTCTACATCCTCTACACGTCCGGAACGACCGGAAAGCCCAAGGGAGTCGTGCGTGACTGCGGCGGCTACGCGGTCGCCCTCCACTGGTCCATGGGCGCCGTCTACGACGTGGGCCCGGGCGAGACGATGTTCACCGGCTCCGACGTCGGCTGGGTCGTCGGACACTCGTACATCGTCTACGGGCCCCTGCTGGCCGGTGCCACGACGGTCCTGTACGAAGGCAAGCCGGTCGGCACCCCGGACGCGGGCCAGTTCTGGCGCGTCGCCGCGGAGTACCGGGTCAAGACGATGTTCACGGCTCCCACCGCCTTCCGGGCCATCCGCAAGGAGGACCCGAAGGGAACGCTCACCGCGGGCTACGACTTGACCGGCCTGCGCTACCTCTTCCTCGCCGGTGAGCGCCTCGACCCCGAGACCTATCACTGGGCGAGCGAGCTTCTGGGCATCCCGGTGATCGACCACTGGTGGCAGACCGAGACCGGCTGGCCCATTGTCGCCAACCCCGTGGGCATCGAAACCGCTCCGCTCAAGCCCGGCTCACCCACCCGCCCGCTGCCCGGCTGGGACGTCCGCGTCCTCGACCCCTCGGGCGAGCCGGTGCCCCCGGGCGTCGACGGCGCGATCGTTGTGAAGCTCCCCCTGCCGCCCGGCGCGCTCCCCACGCTCTGGCAGGACGACGACCGCTATGTCGCCTCCTATCTCTCCGCCTACGACGGCTACTACCTCACCGGCGACAGCGGCCACATCGACGACGACGGCTACGTCTTCGTCATGGGCCGCACCGACGACGTCATCAACGTCGCCGGGCACCGGCTGTCCACCGGCAGCATGGAAGAGGCCCTGGCCGCCCATCCCGACGTCGCCGAGTGCGCCGTCATCGGCGTCGCCGACGCTCTGAAGGGACAGGTACCGCGCGGCTTCGTCGTCCTGAAAGCCGGCATCGACCGCGAACCGGGCGAGGTCGAGGCCGAACTCGTCCAGCTCGTACGCGAGCGCATCGGCGCCGTCGCCTCCCTCAAGGACGTCGCGGTCGTGTCCGCGCTGCCCAAGACCCGTTCGGGAAAGATCCTGCGCAAGACGATGCGCGGCATCGCCGACGGCCGCGAAGAACCCATTCCCTCCACGGTGGACGACCCCGACGTCATCGAGGTCCTGCGCCCTGTGCTCCGCCCCGCCGGGGACACCCCGTGAACAACTGACGCAGAGCAGCGGGTGAGGCCGTCCCCCATGCGCGGGGCACGGCCCGCCGATGCACTTCGTTTGAGATGAGACCCGAAGCCGCGCCGATCGTCACCCCGTTCGGTGTCCCAGCAGTCGGCTGCCCCCCTTGCGGCCGCCTGCACGGCGACATAGTATTATGTTCGTAATTCTATGGATCGCGCCGACGCCGGCTCAGCCGACACGGGTCCTGACGGGTACGCCATCAGGCTCGGAAGCAGGAAAGCCGGGCGCCCCCGATCGGGTCGACCACGCCCACACGGCGCCGCCCTCGCCCCCCAGCGATCCACCGCCCATCATCTGAGGAATCACTCATGCTCAACGCCCTGTGGAACCCGACCACCGCCGGAGAGATCGCCCTGCCGCACCGGCTGGCCATGGCTCCCCTGACCCGCAGCCGGGCCACTCCGGACGGCGTGCCGACCGAGCTGAACGCCGAGTACTACGCCCAGCGCGCCTCGCACGCGCTCATCATCACCGAGGGCACCCAGCCCTCCGCCGACGGCCAGGGCTACCCGGTGACCCCGGGCATCTACACCGACGAACACATCGCCGGCTGGCGCAAGGTCACCGACGCCGTGCACGGGGCCGACGGGCGCATCGTCATCCAGCTGATGCACGCCGGGCGCATCGCCCACCCGGACAACACCCCCCACCACCGGCAGCCGGTGGCTCCCTCCGCGATCAAGCCGACGGGCCAGACGTTCACCCCGTCCGGGCTCCAGGAGATGCCGGTGCCGCGTGAGCTGTCCACCGAGGAAGTCGCCGCGACGGTCGACGACTTCCGGCGCGCCGCCGCGGCCGCCATCGCGGCCGGCGCAGACGGCGTCGAGATCCACGGGGCCAACGGCTACCTGGTCAACCAGTTCCTCTTCCCGAGCACCAACCAGCGCACCGACCAGTACGGGGGCTCCCTCGACAACCGCATCCGTTTCGCGGTGGAGGTCGCCATGGCCGTGGCCGACGAGATCGGCGCCGACCGCACCGGCATCCGGATCTCCCCCGGCAACCCCTTCCAGATCAACGACCTCGTGGAGAGCGACCCCCACGAGCTCTACCCCCACCTCCTGCGCGCCCTCGCCCCCCTCAACCTCGCCTACCTGCACATCGGCCACGGTGGCGACGAGGAACTCCTCTTCACCCTCCGCAAGTTGTGGCCGACCACCCTGCTCCTCAACCGGGCCGGAGCCGACATCGCCACCCGCGCGAAGGACATCGAAGACGGCCTGGCCGACGTCGTCACCGTCGGCACCATGGCCCTCGCCAACCCCGACCTCGTCGAGCGCGTACGCTCCGGCGCACCCCTGAACACCCCCGACCCCAACACCTTCTACGGCGGCGGCGCGGCCGGCTACACCGACTACCCCAACTACGCCGCCTGACGGAGGACTTGGCGCCCGAGGGAATCACCTGCTTCGGGCGCCTCGACGCTGCTGCGGCGCACGGCGCCCCGGCGATCCGAGGAGTCTCAGATCGCCACCGCCGCGCGCCGCAACCGTGTCGCCATCGCTGCCAGGAATTCACGGCGCAGCAACTCGCACATGCCGACAGCCGGTCCGGGACATGAACCGATCGGCGCGCGATGACTATATATTTTATATAGCACTTGCTAGTGTCCGCTTCATGACAACGGCGTAGCTGGGCGGTCAACGCGTGCTCACAACGGGAGTGACGCGCCGACGGTGAACGCGAAGTCCCGCCACTCGGCCCCGAATTCGGACTCGCCGCACTGAATGTGGACGCGGACGAACCCCATGACTGGAGACGAGGCATCCGCATGACTGCATACGAACTCGCCGGCAAGGTCGTACTCATCACCGGCGGCACCGGCGGGCTCGGCAGCGCGACGGCTCGGGCTCTCCTCTCCCGGGGCGCACGGGTCGGCATCGTGGATCTGCAGGTGAATACACCGGAGATCGCAGCCCGCATGTCACCGTCCGACGTCGTCGGCTTCACCGCGGACGTCTGCGACCGCGACGCGCTCGACGATGCCGTAGCCCACATATGTGAGCGGTTCGGGCGGGTCGATGTCGTGATCGCGAACGCCGGCATCATGGGGCGTGGCTCCACACTGCGTACCCTGCCCGCACCCGCGATCGACAAGGTGCTGGCCGTGAACGTCAACGGTGCCATCAACACCGTGAACGCGGCGATGAAGCAGATCGTCGACAACCAGGGTCAGGTCGTACTGATCAGTTCGGTATTCGCCTTCCTCAATGGCATGGGGGCGATTCCCTACGCGATGAGCAAGGCCGCGATTGAGCAGCTCGGACGCGGACTCCGGGTGGAACTCGCCCAGCACGGCGCTTCTGCCACCACCGCCTACTTCTCGCTGATCCAGACGGACATGATCAGAAACGGCGTCGACGAGGACCCGACGATCGGCAGGCTCCTGTCCCGGACGACGCCGCGAGCGCTGCTCAAGCGCCTTGAGCCGGACGAGGCTGCCCATGCCATCACGCATGCCATCGAGCACCGTTCACCCCGCGTGATCCGGCCGGCTCGCTGGACACCGCTGTCCGTCTTGCGAGGGGTGCTCAACCCGGCGATCGACGCGCGTCTGGCACGTGACCTCACCACACGCGCGCTCCTCGGCAAGCTCGAAGGACGCTGAGTCCGGTAGCAGCGCTCGCACGAGGGCCGGGCTGAAGGGAAAGCCCTGGCCCTCGCGTCGGCCCAGCAGGTCAGTAGGGTGGAACACATGGGAGCGGTACGCAGATACGGGCAGGCCTGTCCACTCGCCACGGCGATGGACGTGCTTGGCGAGCGTTGGACCGTACTCATCCTCCGCGAGCTGTTGCTGGGCCCGAAGCGGTTCACCGGGATCCTCGGTCGCATGCCGTCGATCGGACCCAATCGCCTCACCGACCGGCTTCGCACTCTGCACGCGATCGGCGTCATCTCCAAGACCGGGCCGGCGTCGGAGTACGCCCTGACCGACTTCGGTGAAGAGCTGAGGGTCCCGGTCATCGGACTCGGACTGTGGGGCCTGGGCCTGATGAGCAACGGTGTCGATCTGCCGGCTGCTCGGACGGACATGGTGGCGCTGTGCATGACCGTGGCGATCGCCCCCGGTCGGCTGGCCGGCCTTGCTCTTGAGTGCGACGTCGATGCCGGCGAACGGTTCTCCATGACCGTCGGCGACGGGGCGCTCCGGGTCCGGTCCGCACCGTCACCCGCATCGTCGCCCACCACCGTGGCCTGTGACGCGGGAACGTTCATCGCGCTGTCGCTCGGGAACGAGAAGCCGTCCGCTGCCACCGCGTCGGGCCGCCTCGCGGTAAACGGCGACATCGAGGCGGTCAATCACCTCTTCGAGGCCTTCGCCGAGGCGGCCCGACGGCTCACCACTGACCGGTCGGCCTGATCGGGCATCGGAGAGCGGGCTGGTGCTGCCCGCGGCGATTCGTCAGGTCATCACGTGAGCCCAAGCGTGCCTGAGCGGGCCTCAGGCCCCGCGCTTGCGGCGGAAGGACGTCCTGCCGTTGCGCCGCACCATCGAGACAGTGGTGGCCAGACGCCCGCGGCGCAGGTCGGGTTCGAGTCCGGCGCCCAGTCGGTGCAGCTGGTCGGCATGCCAGCTGAGGTCGAGCACGCCGTCGAGTGCCTTGAGGTCGGCGACCTTGCCGAGCACACGGCGCATCCCGTAGCGCCTCTGGTGTGCGACGACTGCCTCGGCGCGCCCCGTGAGGATCACATCGGCGGCATCGGGCGTCGTGGCGGTGGGCCGCCCGATGCCGACGACGTCGCACTCTCTGCCGGCGACGGCGCCCGCCATCGCGTCACGGGAGCGAAAGCCGCCCGTGACCGCCAGCGGGATGTCGCCCACCAGGCCGCGCACCGTGCGGGCGTACTCCAGGAAGTAGGCCTCGCGGGCGCGGGTCGACGCCGCTGCGGCGCCCATCATCGCCGGCGATTCATAGCTGCCGCCGCTGACCTCGATCAGGTCGAGTCCTTCCTTCGCCAGAGCCGCGACGACTCCGCGGGACTCCGTCTCTGTGAAGCCACCGCGCTGGAAGTCGGCCGAGTTGAGCTTGACGGAGACGGCGAAGCCGGGTGACACCCGTGACCGTATGCGGCGCACGACCTCGACGACGAAGCGCATCCGGCGCTCGGGGTCGCCGCCCCATTCGTCGTCGCGCTGGTTCGACAGCGGGGAGAGGAACTGGGCGACCAGGTAGCCGTGAGCCCCGTGTACCTGCACCCCGGCGAAGCCGGCGGCCTCACACACCGCGGCTGCGGTCGCGAACCGCTCGATGATGTCCTCGATCTGCGGGGACGTCAGCTCGCGGGGCTTGGCCGCACCGGGCAGGTTGAGCGGGATCGGGCTGGGCGCGACCGGCGTGTGCCCGAGTGCGAGCATGTTGGACTGGCGGCCCGGATGGTTGAGCTGCACCCAGGTCGGAATGCCGGCGTCCTTGGTCGTCGCGGCCCATCGGGTGAGCGCGGCGAGGTCGCGGTCGTCCTCGATGACGACGTTGCCCGGCTCGCCGAGTTGGGTGCGGTCGACCATGACGTTTCCGGTGATGATCAGTCCGTACCCGCCCCTGCTCCAGGTCCGGTAGAGCTGTTCGAGGCGATGGTCCGGGGCGTTGCGCTTGTCGGCCAGTGCCTCGCTCAACGCGGACTTCATGATCCGGTTCGGCAGCACCTGGCCGTTGGGCAGGGTCAGGTGGTCGTGAAGGGACGTCATGCGTGGGTTTCCTCCGGTCGGGGTGGGTGCGTGGGCAGGGTGTGCGGATGCCCTTTGGGCAGGCGGGCGCCGGCCGGCTCGATCCGCGGCCTCGGCCGAGTCGTCCGACCGCCGATGAGCGCCGACGCTGTTCGGCCGGGCCGATCAGGCGAGTTGGCGCTTGAGGATCTTGCCGGTGGAGGTCAAGGGCAGTTCGTCGACGAACTGGACGACACGCGGGTACTTGTAGGCGGCGAGCCGCTCCTTCGCCCAGGCGGCGAGCTCGTCCTCGGTCGTGCCGCTCCCGGCCTTCTTCACCACGACGGCCTTGATCTCCTCGCCGTGGGATTCGTGCGGTACGCCGATGACAGCGACGAGCGAGACCGCGGGGTGCTCCATGAGCACCTCCTCGAGCTCGCGCGGGTAGACGTTGAAGCCACCTCGGATGATCATGTCCTTGGACCGGTCGACGATGTAGTAGAAGCCGTCCTCGTCCTTGCGGGCGAGGTCTCCGGAACGGAACCAGCCCTCCTTGATCACCTCGGCCGTCGCCTCGGGCCGCTTGTAGTAGCCCTTCATGACGTTGTGTCCCTTGATCGCGATCTCCCCGATCTCGTCGGGGCCGCCCTTGACCTCGGACCAGTCGTCCTGGATGAGTTTCATCTCCACACCCGGAACGGGCACCCCGATCGACCCGACGCGGGGTGCCTCGCCGAACCGGGAGAAGGACGCGATCGGGGAGGTCTCGGACAGTCCGTATCCCTCGAGGATCGTGACCCCGAAGCGGTTCTCGAACTGCTTGTGGATCTCAGCGGGCAGGGCTGAGCCACCGGCCACCGCCACGCGAAGGTTCGCGGCCAGGCGGGCTACGTCGACCGTCTCGTCGAGTGCCGCGAGAAGACCCCAGTACATCGTCGGGACCCCGGCGAAGAACGTCACGTCGTGGGCGAGCATGAGACGCAGGGCGGCCTGCGCCTCGAACCTCGGCTGCATCACGATCGTGCCGCCGAAGGCGAAGGCACCGTTCTGGATCACGGTCTGGCCGAAGGCATGGAACAGCGGCAGCACACACAGGTAGGTGTCGGGGCGCTCGGGATCGGCCGCGAAAAGGTCGATGCCCATGAGCGCGTTCGCGTACACGTTGCGGTGCCGCAGTTCCGCGCCCTTGGGGTGACCGGTCGTGCCGGAGGTGTAGAGGACCACCGCAGTGTCGTCCTCGTCGCGTTCGACCGTCCGGAACGTCACGGGCTGCTCGGCGACGACCGAGGCATAGGACTCCGGTGCCCCGTCCCCGTTCGCCGGCGCGCCACCGCTCTCGATCAGGAAGAACTCGGTACAGCCCGCGCTCGCCTGGAACCCCTCCCACGCGGCCTCCCCGATCGGCAGCTCCGACGTGCCCTCGAACGCGAAGTACGCCTTCGCGTCAGAGTCGGCGAGGTGGTAGGCGACCTCGCGGGCCTTCAGCAGCACGTTCAGCGGCACGACCGCAGCACCCGCCTTGAGGATGCCGAAGTAGATGCTGGAGAAGTGGGGCAGATTGGGGCAGGACACTGCGACCTTGTCACCCGGCTGGATCCCGCGCGAGACGAGCAGGTTCGCTACGCGGTTGGCAGCGGAGTCGAGGGCGTCGTACGTGATCCGGTCGTCACCGAAGATGATCGCGGTGCGCTCCGGATGTCGGGACGCGGAATCCGTCAGCAGTCGTGACACGTTGCGGCTCGGGCTGAGCATCATCGCTCTCCTGGTTCTCGGGGTGTGCGCGGTCGGTCTAGGCGAACTCCGGAGGCGGCACGAAGCCCTCCACTTCCCGACCCAGCAGAGCGGCGAACTCGATGGTGGTGAGATCGCCTCCGCTCGGGCCCATGGCCTGCAGCCCGATGGGCAGTCCGCTCCTGCCCTTGCGTACCGGGATGGTCGTGGCCGGACCGCCGGAGACGTTGGCGATGGCGTTCCACTTGACCTGGTCCCAGTAAGGGCGCCGTACACCGTCGACTTCGAAGGGCCGACCGAACCGGTCGATCAGCTTGTTGTGGTGGACGGGGGCGGCCGTCGGGGTGACCGGCATGAGGACGATGTCGAAGTCCCGGAAGAACTCGAACCATCGCTGGCGGATCTCGTTGCGCACCGTGTGGGCCTGCAGCCACTGGTAGTGGGACTGGAAGGTGCCCTTCAGGGCGGGACCGGCGTCGCCGCGCGGGTGCTGGACGAGCCGCGCCAACAGGGCGGCGTTGGGGGCGGGTGTGAGACCGGTGCGGTCGTAGGACAGCGCGCCGAAGAGCAGGGGCAGGAAGGCTTTCCGGTGATTCGTCGCGATGTCGACGGGGAGGCGCGCGGGCTGGACCGTGACCTTCGCGCCGGCCGCCCGCAGCACAGTGACCGCGTCGTTCACGGCGTCCGCGACGTCGCTGTCGACCGGACACGAGGGATCCTCGCCCCAGACGGCGACCCGGAAGTCGGCGAGCTTGGTCGCGCGCGGCGGCGCGAGCGTGTAGCTGAAACCCCCGTCGTAGTCGGCCGACCCGACCGTCGCCCGCAGGATCGGGACGAGGTCACGGGCGTCGCGGACCTGCGCGCCGCCGCAGGCCATGTCGGCCTCCGACCACCGTCCCGCGCCCGGCCCGTAGGGCACATGCCCGATGAGGGGGATCGACCGCCAGGTCGACTTGTGGCCATAGAGGCCGTTGAAGTGGGACGGGATCCTGGTCGAACCTCCGATCTCCGAGCCGAAGTCGAACGCCGCAAGACCCGCGGCGGTGCCGACGGCGCCGCCCCCGGCGGACCCGCCCGAGGTACGGGTCGTGTCCCACGGGTTCGACGAAGGACCGAACACCGGATTGTCGGCCTGGACATCCTGGTTGCCCGGCGGCATATTGCTCTTCCCCATGATCACGGCACCGGCCGAACGCAACCGCCTGACCGCCTCGGCATCCTGGTCGGGCACATGGTCCTTCAGGTCCGCGCGCCCGCAGACCGTGCGCATCCCCGCTGTCTCGAAGCTGTCCTTGACCGTGATCGGCACACCGTGCAGCGGACCGAGGTCGTGTCCCGCCGCCCGCGCCGCGTCGGCTTCCGCGGCCTCGCGGCGGGCGCGCTCGGGGTCGAGCGTCACCACCGCGTTCAGCGTGGGGTTGTGGGTGGCGATCCGCCCGAGGTAGAGCTCGACGAGTTCCCGGCTCGAGACCTCACCCGCGGCCAGCGCGCGTGACTGATCCACGGCAGATCGGAAGGGAACGTCAGTCACGGCATGCCTCATCTCTGGCGGTGGCGGATCGACTGCAGCATTGTATGCCGATCATAATATTACGCATGTCAGACCATAGATTAGGATGGGGTGCGAGGCAATGGCCTTGCGGAGCGAATGGAGGAGCCCTGTGGTGCGCTACACCAAGGAGCACAAGCAGGTGACGCGGCAACGGATCATCGAGAAGGCCGGCCATCGGTTCAAGCAGGACGGCATCGACGGCTCGGGCATCTCCACACTGATGTCGGATGCCGGGCTCACCAACGGAGCCTTCTACGCCCACTTCGCGTCCAAGGACGACCTCGTCGCCCATGTCGTGGGCGAGCAACTGCGCGCACAGGTCGCGGGGTACAGCACTCTGCGGCCCGGCCGCCCGGGACTCGAGGACCTCATTCGCGAATATCTGTCACCCGAGCACCGGGACCACCCCGGTCTCGGATGCCCGTCCGCCGCCCTCCTCGACGAGATCGGCCGCTGCGAGGACGGGACCAAGCAGGCCTACACCGACGGTGCGCGGGACATCCTGGAGGAGATCGCCGCCCGCCTTGCACCTGAGAACCCGCAGTCCGCTCGCGGTAAGGCCATCGGGCTCTTCACCATGTTGGTGGGGACACTGCAACTGTCCCGCGCCCTCTCCGACCCGAAGTTCGCTGACGAGATCCTTGAGCAGGGAATCGAGAACGCCCTCACCTTCATGCGCTGAGGGGTACCGGTTCACGGCTCTCCACGAGGTCGCCGGGAGGCGCCTCCAGCCCTTCCTCGCGAAGGTGACCGTCAGCAGAACCACAACCATCGCGGATAACGGCCACACGGGCACCGGCTTGGTCGTCGCGCGCCGTCGCGAGCACGGCCAGGTCGAACCGCCGGCAAGTGCGGACGGGGGGCTCGCGCCGCCCGCCCAAAGGGTGTCGCGGCCCCGAGGCAACCTCCTCGGCCCGAACGACAACCGTGCTTCGCGCCCACTACCGTTCGAGGAACTCGAGAGCTGTCGCCACGAACTCCCTGTGGAACTGGAAGATGCCGCCGTGGCCGGCATCGGGATAGATCACCAACTCACCGTTCGGCACGCGCCGCGCCAGATCGGCCGAGTTCTTCGTCGGCACCATCCTGTCGCTCTCTCCATTCGCGACGAGCACCGGCTGGTGGATGACGGAGAGATCGTGAGGCTGTTCCAGCCCCCAGCAGCGAATGGCCTTGAGCTGGGCACCGTACGACGTGAGGGAGATCGCCTTGTCGCGGTCGTGCGTGCGCTCCTTCAGACGGGCCAGGAACTCCTTCCCCGCCCGGCGCCCGCCCGCGGTGCGGGTGAAGAAGAGGAACTGCTTCGGGTCCTGAAGGGTGAACAGCCCTCGGACGGTGTCGAGATGGGACAGCCGCGCCACGTTCTTGATGCCCTCGCCGCCCGCAGGACCGGTACCCGTGAGGATCAGCTTGCGAACGAGGCCCGGTTCGGTCTGCGCGATCACCTGGGCAACCATGCCGCCCATCGAGAAGCCATGGAGATCGACGTACTCGAACCCGAGCGCCCGGATGAAAGTGACGGCATCCTTCGCCATCGCCTCGATGGTGCGCGGCGTCGAACCGCTGGAAGCGCCGACGCCCCTGTTGTCGAACGTGATGACCCGCCGCTTGGCGGCGATGCCGTCGACGACCCGGGGGTCCCAGTTGTCGAGGACTGCGGCGAGGTGGGTGAGAAAGACCACCGGGACACCGGACTGGGGACCGAGCTCACGGTAGGCGAAGGTCACTCCCCCTGCGGTGATGGTGCGGGTCGGTGCGTTCTTGTACGACGTCACCACGCCGCCTCGTACTTCCTGTGAATCAGTCATGGCCGTGCCCTTCGGTGCGGGGCTTCTGCGAGCGCGCCACTCCTCCTTCACAGAGGGAAGGGCACGAAGCAGTCACCTGCGTCTCCCGGCTGCGGCTACAGTCTGCGGGGTCGACGGTCAGAAGCGGCGGGATCGAAACCCTGAGCGGTCGAGCCTTTCAGCATCACGTCGACGATTGAAGTATGACCGTAATTCTATGAGGCAAGTCTGCGGCCGAACGCGATGACGGGTCGGCCCTGTCGGCAGCCCCGACTCTTCACGTCGTGGAGCAGACCCTCAGGCCTCGATGGCGTGGGCCGGAGCCGGCCCCGGCCGACGGCAGCGGCCGAAGGTCTCCGTGGCACTGGGGACGATGCCGCAGACGACATGCGGCGGTCCCCGACACAGCGAGCACCCGTTCAGAGAGACACCGCCGACGGCTCGGAGCTGCCGGCGCACACAGGCCGAGCAGGACAACCACGTTGAGCAGGGAGCGTTTCCGCGAGCTCACGTCGCCGAAAGGACCGGCTGCCGACCAAAGTCTCGTGGTCGTGACGTTCGGCAATCGCACAAGCGCCGCCCCACATGGCTGTGAGGCGGCGCTTGCAGGATGGGCCGACGGCCGCCGCCCCTGCGTCGTTCGGGGGCGGCGGCGTGGTCAGGCGGCGAGGAAGTCGGCCACCTGCTTGGTGAAGGCCTTGGCGTACTGGAAGAGGAAGGCGTGGCCGGCGCCGGTGTAGAGCACGAGGGTGGCGTCGGCGAGGTGCTGGACCGCGACATAGGAGTTGTGGGCGGGGATCATCACGTCGTTCAGGCCATTGGCGTAGAGGACGGGATGCTTGATGGCCTCCAGTTCGGCTACCACCTGGTCGAAGGGGGCCGCCAGGAGAGTGGCCGCCGCGTTGAGCATGCCCTGCGCCGCGGCCTCGGAGACCGCGGGGCCGCCGGCGGCGAGCCGGGTCGAGACGTGGTCGAAGTGCTCGCGCCCAGCGGCACGGGCCGTCTCCGTCTCGGGGTAGAACAGGTACTGCATGTCCTCCAGGTCGGCGTCGGGCTTGGCCATGATGCCGAGGACCCTCTCGCTGAAGGGCGGTGCGTCGGGCACCCAGCCGGCCGGGCCACTGCCCGCCACGATGAGCTTGCGCACCAGCTCGGGGCGTCGCACGGCCACGCGCTGGGCCACGATGCCGCCCAGGGACCATCCGAGCAGGTCGGCCTGCGCGAGACCGAGTGCGTCGATGAACTCGATGGCCCCCTCGGCGAATCCTTCGAGGGAGTCGCGCGGCTCACCGTCGGTGTAGCCGACGCCGACGTTGTCGAACACGATCACGTCGTGGTCGGCGGCCAGGTAGTCCAGGAACTCCGGGTCCCACCAGTCGATGGTCCCGCGGAAGCGGTTCAGCAGGACCAGTGGAACGCCGCCCTGCGGACCCATCCGCCGGTAGGTGAACCGTGCGGAGGGACCCTCGACGGTGAGGTCCTCGGCTTTGTCTGCCAGATACGTGCTCATGATGTCCTTCTCTTGTTGGCGGGTGCGTCGGCCGGTGTGCGTGACATCTCCCGGGCCCGCTCGCGAAGCAGTCCACCGACGTGCCGGGACTGCGGTCCGGAGCCCTCCTCGCCGGCGCCCGAAGCGCCGAGCCGGCGTGGTCGACCAGGTCGCGGATCCACCCGAATCGGTCGATCACCTGCTCGGCCGCGTCGTCGACCTGGGGGTCACCGGCTGTACCGAGCTCAAGGAAGATCAGCCGCCGCGACAGGCAGCCCACGTCTTCCGGTCCGTTGCGACCACCTCGGAATCCGCCTCGCGGAGCGCGAGAACGGCACCTTCCGGGGTGGGCATTGAAATTATGATCGTAATACTATGCAGGCAAGGCCGCGAGGGCAAGCGCCCCCTCGCGACGGACGACAGCCCGCGAGGTGCGACGGGGCGACCTCAAGCCGACAAGCGAGACGGCCACCCGCACCCTGAGATCATTAAATTACGTTCGCAATACAATACAGCGAGGGAGCCGGCGGAGAGTGAACGACCCTCAGGCGAGCGAAGGAGCATGCAGTGCGGTACGGGAATGAGCACAAGCAGAGGACCAGGCAGCGGATCATCGAGACAGCCGGCCGCCGGTTCAAGCGGGACGGTATCGACGGCTCGGGCGTCTCGGCACTCATGAAGGACGCGGGGCTGACCAACGGCGGCTTCTACACCCACTTCGCGTCGAAGGAGGACCTCGTGGCCACCGTGGTCGCCGACCAGTTGCAGACACAGAACGCGAACATCGTCGCGCATGCGGCACCCGGCCACGCCGGGCTCGAACAGATCGTGCGGTGGTACCTGTCCGCCCGGCATCGCGACAGCCCCGAAGACGGCTGCCCATCCGCCGCCCTGCTCGACGAAATCGGGCGCTGCGCAGACCTCACCAGGCAGGCGTACACCGAGGGTGTGCTGATCGTCGTCGACGGCATCGCCGCGCGCCTGGCACCCGACGACCCGCTCTCGGCCCGCACCAGGACGCTCAGCGCCTACGCCATGATGGCCGGGACACTGCAGCTCTCCCGAGCCCTCGCCGATGAACAGCTCGCCGATGAACTTCTCGATCAGGGCATCCACAACGCCCTGGCACTACTCGGCGTCGAGCTTGAACCCCCAGGACATCGAGCCGACTCACCCGCAGAGCCCGCCCGCTCGCGCCACCACTTGCCCGTAACGCCGGAGCAGCGCACCACCTGACCCCGCACCGCGCCACCAGGAACGGCCCCACTTGCGGTCCACCGACCCACCACTTAGCATTATGAACGTAATCCAATAGGCCGCCTCCCGCTCCCGCCCGCCACGTGGACTGGTGCACAGCCCTCCGCGGACAGCCGGGACCAAGAGCTCCGCCCCCCATAGAACCCATCACACATAAATCGCACATCGCCACAAAGAATCACTGCAGCTACTACCCGGGGATCCCGGGAGGAACAGCACCCCCGACCGCTTGCGGACGAGCTATGGAGACGACGATGAGGGCCTTCACGGTAGAGCGCTACGGAGACAAAGCCGGCGTGCGTGCCCGCGACGTGCCGGACCCGGAGGTGGGCGCGGACGACGTGCTGGTCCGGATCCGGGCCGCGAGCATCAACCCGCTCGATCGCATGATCCGCGACGGGGAGATGAAGGCGATCCTTCCCTACCGGGTCCCGTTCGTCCTGGGCAACGACCTGGCCGGAGTGGTGGTCGAAGTGGGTACGGCCGTCACGCGGTTCGCAGTGGGGGACGAGGTCTTCGCGCGGCCCGACAAGGACCGGATCGGCACGTTCGCCGAACTCATCGCGGTGCACCAGGACGACGTGGCGATCAAGCCGGCCACGCTGACCATGGAGGAGGCGGCTTCCCTTCCTCTGGTCGCCCTGACCTCGTGGCAGGCGCTGGTCGAGCGGGCGCGCATTCAGCCGGGTCAGAAGGTCCTCGTCCACGCGGGTTCCGGCGGCCTGGGCACCATCGCCATCCAGCTGGCGAAGCAGCTGGGTGCGCACGTGGCGACCACCACGAGCACGGCCAACGTCGACTTGGTGAAGCGTCTGGGCGCGGACGTTGTCGTCGACTACAAGAAGCAGGCGTTCGAGACGGTGCTGCACGACTATGACGTCGTCCTGGACTCGCTCGGCGGCGAGACGCTCAAGAAGTCACTGGACGTACTCAAGCCCGGCGGGAAGGTCATCAGTGTCGCGGGCCCGCCCGACGCCGCTTTCGCCAGGGAGCTGGGCGCGAATCCGGCTATTCGGCTGGTGATGTCCGCGCTGAGTTTCCGCACCCGACGACGCGCCCGGCGCCGCAACGTGACGTACTCGTTCCTGTTCATGAAGGCCAGTGGGGACCAGCTGCGCGAGCTCACTCCTCTCATCGATGCCGGCAGGATCCGCCCCGTCGTCGACACCGTGTTCCCGTTCGAGTCGACCCGAGAAGCGTTGGAGTACCTCGTGGCAGGCCGCGCGAAGGCCGGCAAGGTCGTCGTCAGGATGACGTGAGGGAACCGGCCTGCCGGGCAGCGAAAGTCCCCCGCGAGCGCGGGGCCGACACCGCGCCCGCGCCGACGGCAGAGTGCCTGAAACCCGCTACCCCAAGGACCTGGACATGAACACACCGCGGAATTCACCCTCCCCCTCGACGTCGTCGTACAAGCACGCGCCGACCCGCTCCGTGTCCGTTCGCGGCGAGGACTTCGTCTACCGCGAACTCGGTCCCGAGGGCGGCGTGCCGCTGATCCTCCTGGTCCACTTGGCCGGCGTCCTGGACAACTGGGACCCGCGCGTCGTGGACGGGCTCGCGACACGGCGTCGGGTCATCGCCTTCGACAACCGTGGGGTGGGCGGATCAACCGGCTCCACGCCGGACACGATCGAGGCGATGGCTCGCGACGCGGTGCTGTTCATCCGAGCCCTCGGGTTCGACCAGGTCGATCTGCTCGGTCTGTCGATGGGCGGCTTCATCGCGCAGGTCATCGCGGAAGAAGAACCGCACCTCGTCCGCAAGGTCATCCTCGCGGGCACGGGTCCCGCCGGGGGCCCCGGCATCGACAAGGTGCCGTCACTCACCCTTCAGGCCACACTCAAGGGCGCCCTGACCCGCCAGGACCCCAAGCTCTCCCTCTTCTTCACCGACACCGCAGGCGGTCGGCGGGCCGGACGTGCCTTCCTGGAACGACTGAAGGAGCGCACGGACAGCCGCGACAAGGACATCTCGCTGCCGTCGTTCCGCGCCCAGCTGAAGGCCATCAAACGATGGGGCCGCCAGGCGCCGTCGGACCTGTCGGCCATTGGCCTACCGGTCCTCGTGGCAAACGGTGAGAACGACCGGATGGTGCCCAGCCAGAACACAGTCGACCTGGCCGCACGCCTGCCCCGGAGCGAACTCGTCCCCCTCTTCCCGGATGCCGGACACGGGGGAATCTTCCAGCACCACGATGAATTCGTGACGAGGGCGCTTGGGTTCCTCGAGCGCTGAGCCGCGCAGAGCAGTGCCGCATCCGCCCGCTGGTCCCACCGACGGCCTCCCCGCCCTAGACATTGACGTACGGTCGCAATGGCATGACCGTACGTCAATGAGAGGCGCCTCTCGGCCTTTGGGCTTGCCGAAGCAGCGCATCCAGAAATGAGGCTCTCCGTGCGTGACCTCCCCTTCCAACCAGCCGCGGACCAGTTGGATGCGCTGGCCGCGGGCCAGGTCTCGAGTGAGGAACTGCTCGAGGTCTACCTGAGCCGCATCGGCACTTACAACGAGACGAGACCGCCGGTATGCGGACAGCCTGTGGTCGGACCCACCTCAAGGACTACATACCCGAGCAGGACGCCGAGGCGGTACGACGGTTGCGCGCCGCGGGTGCGGTGATCATCGGCAAGACCAACCTGCCCGCGGGAAACCAGGACGTCCAGGCGGACAACCCGGTGTTCGGGCCCACACTGAATCCGTGGAACACCGCCCGTACGTCCGGAGGTTCCGCAGGGGGTGGAGCCGTGGCTACAGCCGCAGGGCTGACCGCTTTCGACTTCGGCTCGGAAATCGGCGGATCGACCCGGATCCCAGCACACTTCAACGGCCTCTACGGACACAAGGCGACCTGGCGGTCCATCCCACTCATCGGCCACGTGCCGGGCGGACCAGGCGTGGGGCGGTGGGCGGAGATCGACCTCGCCTGCGCGGGCGCCCAGGTGCGCGAGGCACGCGACCTTGTCCCCATCCTCCACGCGACGGTGGGACCACCTGAGCGCGACGGTGGCTTCAGCTACACCCTCGCACCACCCAGGGCGAGCGAGTTGGGTGCCTTCCGGGTCGCGGTGTGGACCGAGGACCCGTCGTGCCCCATAGACGATGATGTCGCCGCCGCCGTGGACGACGCCCTGAATGCCCTCAAGGCGGCCGGCGCGAAGGTCGAGGTGCGGCCCGCCGGCCTCCCCGTCGACATGACGACCAGTCATGACATCTTCCTGCGCCTCCTCTACGGTGCCTTCACCTACGACCGATCCGGACTGACAGCGGCCTCCAACGCCGCGCTCCTCGCGCGCATGGCCCAGCACCCTCGCGGAGAAGCGATGCATGCCTTGCGAGGAACCTTCCAGTCCCACTACGGCTGGCTGCAGGCGGATGTCGCACGCCATGAACTCCGGCAACGGTGGACCGAGTTCTTCCGGGAGTTCGATGTCCTGCTCATGCCGGTCACACCGACCACGGCTCCGCCTCACCACAACAAACCGATCGACAGATTCGGACGCCGGATCCAGGTCGAAGGACGGTCTCGACCCTACTGGGACCAGGTCAAGTGGAGCGCTGTCGCCAACGTGGCCGGCTCACCGGCGACGACCATCCCCGTCCGAACGGGCCGGGACGGCCTGCCCGTCGGGCTACAGGCGATGGGTCCGAGCGGCGGCGACCTCACCACGATCAAGTTCGCCGAGCTCATGGGCCGCGAACTCGAGGGCTACCAGCCCCCTCCGGCCTTCGTGTGACGATCCGCCGGCCTGCACTGCACGGAAGTCGACGCTCCGGTACCTCGTAAGCAGGACCAAGAATGCCCTCGCTGCACCGAGCCTTGCTGACCAGGCGAGTCGTCGGCGAACAGGCGGCGTGACAGAGATCATTGACAAGCCGAATCCACGAAGGTTGTCATGAACACATGCTGCGATGCCTTCGGACCTGCTGCACTCCCCGTGCCAACGGCTCTGCCCTCGGCGCCGGTTGTCACCCGTCACTGGGCGCCGCGTGCACGACGACCGCGGGTACCGCCCCCAGGGCAACGGGCGGGCGGCTGCCGTGGATGTACGGTCATTGACCGGGCGCCGCGAGCTGCTTGAGACCGCCCGGGCCGAGTTGACGGACCGTTCCGGAGTGCTCTTCCACGGTCCCGCGGGGATCGGCAAGTCCATGCTCGTGGCCGCCCTCATGACGTCCTTGGCCGCGCATGACCGGTCGGCCGGCACGGTGCTGCACTGCTCGCCCGCTCAGGAGGACGCCCGGCTCCCCTTCGTCGGCCTCATCGACCTGTTCGCGCGGGTGCCGGAGAGCTGCCTGGAGGCCCTGGCGCCCGAGCCCCGGGCGGCACTGAGGGCGGTTCTGCTGCGCGGCCAGGAACCCGCCGGCGACCAGAGCCGTCTCGCGGTGCGCGTAGCCGTCCTCGAAGTGCTGCGCGCCCTCGCCGCCACCGGCCCCGTTCTGCTGGTCATCGACGGCCTCCAGTGGCTCGACGAGCCGAGCGCCGAGGTGCTCGCCTTCGCCGTACGCCGCATCCAGGGCCTCGGCATCCGGGTGGTGGCCGCCGAGCGGGTGGCCGACGGCGAGCAGCCCGAACGGCTGCGCTGCTGCCCGCCGGGCACCGTCGAACTTCCCGTGCCGCCGCTGTCGGACGGCGAGGTGGCACACCTCGTGCGCACCGGTATCGGTGCCGACCTGCCACCGGCGACGCTGCGGGCGATCCAGGACACCGCCGCCGGAAACCCTTGGTGCGCACTGGAGTTGGGACGGGCGGCGGCGCGCGACGCAGCGCCCGTCGGCTTCGGCCGGACGCTGCCCGTACCCCGCAGGCTGCGTACCCTGCTGCTGGACCAGGTGCGTACGCTGCCGGAGCCGGCGCGGCACACCCTCCTCGTCACGAGCGCCGCCGCCCGCCCCAGCCTCACTCTGCTGCGTGCCGCCGGGCTCCATGACCCCGCCGCGGACCTCGCGGAGGCCGAACGGCTGGGCATCGCGACGGCCGACGCCGACGGAGCCGTACGTTTCCGGCATCCGCTGATCCGGGCCGCCGTATACGCCGACGCACCGGAGTACGGCCGCCGGCAGGCGCACGCCCTGCTGGCTCGCGCGGTCACCGAGCCCGTGGAGCAGGCCCGCCACCTCGCGCTCGCCCACCCGCACGAGGACGAAACCACCGCCCGCACGCTGATGTCCGCGGCCGAGTCCGCACGCCGCCACGGCGCACCCGATGCCGCCTTCGAACTGGCCGAGCTCGCTGCCCGACGCACTCCCGGCGACCGCCCCGCGGAGCGCGCCGACCGGCTGCTGGCCGCGGCCGAGTACGCGTGCGACGCCGGACACCTGGAGGAGGCGGGACAGGCGGCCGAGACCGTCCTCGCCGCATCGGGCTCCGCACGGCAGCGCGTGCGGGCCCGGCTGATCCTGCTGCGCAACGCCGGGCAGGCGCTGGAAGGTGCCCGCGACCTGATCGAGGAAGGCCTCCGGGACGCCGACGGCGACCCGGAGGCCGAAGCATGGCTGCACTACTGGGCGGCTGTACGCGGCCTGCTCTGCGGGGAGTTGGAGGAGGCGGCCCGGCACGCCCGGCACGCCGCCCGGCAGGCGGACCGGGCGGGCGACACGGACACCCGGATCGGTGCACTCGCCACCCTCGCCCGGGTGCGGTCCCTGGCCGGGGAACCGGTCGCCGCCGACGCCGCGCTCGAGGAGGCGCTCGCGCTGGTCGGCGGCGCCGACGCCGGCCCGGAGAGCTGGGGACTGATCCGGATGCGGGCGATTCTCGCCCTGGACTCCGACAAGGTGACCGAGGCCCGGGACCAGGTCGCCGGACTCCTTGCGGAGATCGGCGAGTTCGCCGGGGTCGAGGAGGTCATGGCGACCTTGGTGTCGCTGACCCGCATTCAGGTGCGCTCCGGGCACTGCCGGGAGGCGCTGCGCACCGCCGCCCACTGCTCGCGCGCCCTGGCCGAGACAGGCGTACAGGCGGCTCCGGCGCTGTACGCGGCGGCGCTCGCGGCGACGGCGGGCGGCAGTGCCGACGAGGCCCGGCACCTCGCCGCGCAGGCGGTACGGGCCTCGGAGGCGGACGGCGACCGGCTGTTCCTGCTGCGCGCGCTGGCGGTGCTCGGGCAGGCCGAGCTGCTCGTCGGCGACCCACGAGGGGCGGCTTCCGCGGTCGAGGCGCTGCAACGCGTCAAGGAACTCGGCGAGGCCATGTCCGCCGCCGACCCGCCCTTGCTGCACTGGTACAGCGACTTGGCCGAAGCCCTGGTCGTCCTGGGCGAGACGGACGCGGCCGGGGCCGTGATCCGCGAGGCCCGCACGCGGGTGTCCGGCGATGCGCCCGGGAGCGTACTGGCGGCTCTGGAGCGGGCGGAGGGGTTGCGTGAGGCGGGACTCGGCCGGGCGAAGGAGGGCGCGGTACGGCTGCGTGCCGCCGTGGACCGTCTGCGTCAACTTCCGTTGCCCGTCGAGCTGGTACGTACCCTGATCGCGCTCGGCGCGGTCGAGCGCCGCGCGCGCCGCAGGACCGCGGCGCGAGCGGTCCTCGGCGAGGCGCTGGAGACCGCGACGCGGATCGGCGCCGCTCCGCTGGCGGCGCGGGCCAGGGACGAGCTGGGGCGGCTGGACGCCGGAGACCGGAGCGGTGAGGCAGGCGCGGGCGGGCCCGAACTCACCCCCACGGAAGCCAGGATCGCCGGACTGGTCGGCGGCGGGGCCACCAACCGGGAAGTCGCCGCGGAGCTGTTCATCAGCGTCAAGACGGTGGAGGGTGCCCTGTCGCGGGTCTACCGCAAGTTCGGGGTCCGCTCGCGCACCGCGCTCGCCCATGCGATGGCGGTCGCCGTCATCGCATCCGGGGCGGCGGCCGTGGATTCCGGCGACGACGACCAAGTGAGGCCCGCGGCCCAGGCGGTGATGACGAGCCAGCCGGGCCGTATCCGGGTTCCCCGTGGGCTCGACACCCGACCTTGACCTGACATCCGCAGTTCACGTGACATCCGCAGTTAACACGTAACGCAAGGGTTCCCCCGCTTATGCGGGTGGGGCTGATGTTCCTACGGTGAAGCCGTTCCGCTTCCGGGACACATCCCCCCACTCTCCGGAGGACCTCAGTGAAGTCACGCCTGAAACTGGTCGGTCTGGTCGCCGTGCCGGCCCTGCTCGCCGCCGCCGTCCCCGCCGCCTACGCCGTCGACACCCCCCAGTCGCACTCAACTCGCGCCGCCATCACCGGAGATGTCCTGAAGGGCCTGAAGCAGGACGCGACCCGCACCGGCAACGTCGCCGCCGGGAAGCGGATATCGGTGGCGATCAGCCTGACTCCCAGGGGAGGCAAGGCACTTGACACCTTCGTCGCGAAGGTCAGCAACCCGCGGTCCAGTTCCTACGGCCACTATCTGACGAAGAGTCAGTTCGCGGCCCGCTTCGGCCGGACCGACGCCGAGGTCAAGCAGCTCAAGGACTACCTGCGCGCCCAGGGTCTCACCGTCGGCAAGGTCCACTCGGGGAACCTGTTGGTCGACGCCAGCGGCACCGCCGCCCAGCTGGAGAAGGCTTTCGGCACCAGGCTGTCGACCTGGAAGGACGCCGCTTCGGGGCGCTCGTTCTACGCCAACGACGCCGCGCCGACCCTGCCGACCGCCGTCGCCTCCCTCGTCAGCGACGTGGCCGGCCTCAACAACCGCCTCCGGCTGCACCACCCGACGCCCTCCACCGTCACCCCCCACAACGGCCCGGGCGGCGGCTACACCCCGGCCCAGATCAAGGGCGGCTACAACGTCTCCGGTACATACACCGGCAGCGGCCAGAAGATCGCGCTGATCGAGTTCGACGGCTTCCAGCAGTCCAACATCACCGCCTACGACAACAACTACAGCCTGGGTTCACCCACCCCGACCGTGCAGAAGGTGGACGGCGGCTCCGGCTCCCTCGGCGACGGCCAGGTCGAGGTCGAGCTGGACATCGAGGTCCTGCACGCGATCGCCCCCAAGGCGAACGTCACCGTCTTCGAGGGCCCCAACTCCGACGCCGGCGAGGTCGACACCTACCAGGCCATCGTCGACAGCGGCATCCCGACCACGTCGATCAGCTGGGGCGCCGCCGAGAGCGCGCGCACCACCTCCAACATCAACGCCGTGGACGCCGTCTTCAAGGCGGGCGCCGCCCAGGGCCTCGGCTTCTACGCGGCCTCCGGAGACGACGGCTCCGACGACGCTGGCGACGGCGGCACCTCCGTCGACTACCCGGCCAGCGACCCGTACGTCACCGGCGTCGGCGGCACCAAGCTGACCGTCACCTCCGCCAACGCCTGGAGCAAGGAGGTGGCCTGGTCCGGCGGTGGTGGCGGCAAGTCCTCCGTCTTCAAGATCCCCAGCTGGCAGACCGCGGTGCAGAAGAGCGCCGGTGGCGGCTACCGCCAGGTGCCCGACGTCTCGGCCCACGCCAACCCCAGCCCCGGCGTCTCGATCTACTCGCAGGGCTCCTGGACCTCGGTCGGCGGCACCAGCGCCGCCGCGCCCGAGTGGGCCGCCTTCGCCGCCCTGTACAACCAGCAGGCCGCGGCGGCCGGCAAGGCCAACCTCGGCTTCGCCAACCCCGCCCTCTACACGGCGAGCGGCACCGGCTTCCACGACATCACCAGCGGCAGCAACGGCGCCTACTCCGCCGCCAGCGGCTGGGACTTCACCAGCGGATGGGGCTCGTACAACGCCGCGACACTGGCGAGCAAGCTGCTCGGCTGACCTCCAGCGCTGAAGGCCAACCAATAGGGCGCGCGCGGGCCGGGATCACTCCCGGCCCGCGCTGTGGTGGGCGCGCCGGGCCCGGACTCGCCCCAGGCGGTGGCACAGGCGCTGTGGGAGGCGGCGGCCGCGTTCGAGTGGCGACCTGCTGACGGGTTCGTCAGGCCTTCAGGTTCAGGGCGGACCAGAGCTCCCGCTCCACGTGCGTCAGCGGGATGTGCGCGGCAAGACGCTCCGGGTGGCCGGACGGCAGACGGCCGTCCGGCTCCGGAGTCCGTTCCGTCTCCTCGCCGCCCGTGGGCGCCTCCGGCACCGGAAGTCCCCACAGGCAACAGCCGACCGCGAGCAGGCCCGGCGTCCACCGGGCGAACACGTCCGCCCAGCGGCGTCGGCGTTTCACCGCCCGCTCACCGCAGCGGCGCCGTCGGCCACAGCGGTTCGGTCGCACGGTGTTCGGCCTCGCGCAGGACGCGCAGCACGTTGCGGCCGGTCAGCGCCTCCAAGTCGGCCCGGGACCAGCCGCGGTCGGCGAGTTCGCGCAGCAGGACCGGGTAACCGGAGACGTCGGCGAGGCCGGTGGGCTGGTGGTCGACGCCGTCGTAGTCGCCGCCCAGGCCGATGTGGTCCCTGCCTGCCACCTCGCGGGCGTGCTCGACATGATCGGCGACCTGGGCCACTGTCACCTCGGGGCGGGGGTGCTCCTCGGTCCAGCGTCGCAGCCGGGCGTCGGCTGACGCGGCGAAGGCCCCCGCGTATTCCTCGGCGACCTGGGCCGGATCCTCGCCCGGTCGTGGTGCGCGTGGCCACGTCCAGGGATGGGCCGGCAGCCCGAGACGTTCGCGTTCCGCCTGCAACTCCAGTGACCATTCGGCGACTTCGGCGGAGATGAAGTACGGCACGAAGGTGAGCTGGATGACACCGCCGTTGCCCGGCAGCAGCGCCAGGACCGGGTCGGCGACGTTGCGCGGGTGGTCGTTGAGGGCGCGTACGGAGGAGTGGCTGAACAGCACCGGGGAGGTGGAAGCGGCAAGGGCCGCCCGCTGGGTGGACTCGGCGACGTGGGAGAGGTCCACGAGCAGGCCGGTGCGGTTGAGTTCGGCGACGATCGCGCGGCCCGTGTCGTTCAGGCCGCCGACGCCCGGCTCGTCGGTGGCCGAGTCCGCCCAGGAGGTGTTGTCGTTGTGGGTGAGGGTCACATAGCGGACGCCGAGTCGGGCGTACGACCGCAGGACGCCCGGGGACTCGGCGAGGCTGTGGCCGCCCTCGATGCCCAGCAGGGAGGCGATCCGTCCGTCGGCGAGCGAGCGCTCGACGTCGGCGGCGGTGTAGGCGATCCGCAGGGTGTCCGGGTAGCGGGCGACGAGCCGGTAGACAGCGTCGATCTGCTCCAGCGTGGCCACCACGGCCTCGGGTTCGGGCAGTTTTGAGGAGACGTACACCGACCAGAACTGCGCGCCGACCCCTCCGGCGCGCAGCCGCGGCAGGTCGGTGTGGAGGTCCGGGCGGCCGTCGGCGAGCCCCTCGACGCTGTACCCGGAGCGGGCGCGCAGCGCCATGGGCAGGTCGTTGTGGCCGTCGAAGACGGGGGTGCTGCTCAGCACCTGTTCGACCACATCCAACACGGTGTCGGTCATGCGCGTGCCACTCCTTCGTCGAGGGCGTCAGGGACGCCGATGGTCAGGTCCCGGCGCCGAGCCTGCCGGACCGGGTCGGCGACGGGCAAGGCGGCGACCAGCCGCCGGGTGTAGTCGTCCTCCGGGCTGCCCAGCACCTCGGCCGTGGTGCCCGACGCGGCGATGCGGCCACGGTGCAGGACGACGACACGGTCCGCCACCTGCTCGACCACCGCGAGGTCATGACTGATGAACAGCGCCGCGAAGCCCAGCTCCCGCTGCAGTTCGGTGAAGAGGTCGAGCACCTTCGCCTGGACGGACACGTCGAGGGCCGAGGTAGGTTCGTCAGCGATGAGCAGCGGGGGCCGCAGAGCGAGCGCGCGGGCCAGCGCGGCACGCTGACGCTGGCCGCCACTGAGCTCGTGCGGGTAGCGGTCGGCGTAGCTGCGGGGCAGGTGGACGGACTCCAGCAGCGCCTCGGCCTCGGCGCCGATCGCTGTGGCGCCCAGTTCGCGCCGGTGGACGACCAGGGGTTCCGCGATGCTGTCGGCGATGGTCAGCAGCGGATTGAAGCTGGCCGCGGGGTCCTGGAAGACGTAGCCGATGTGGCCGGCCCGGCCGCGCGTACGCCGTCGTGCCGTCAACGGCTCGCCGAACACGTCGAGTTCACCGCCGGTCGCCGCCGTCAGACCGGCGACTGCCCGGCCGATGGTGGTCTTGCCGCTGCCGCTCTCCCCCACAAGACCGAGCACCTCACCCGGCCGGATCTCGAAGCTCACGCCGTCGACAGCCCGGAAACCCTTCCTCCCCAGCCGCCCCGGGTAGTCCACGACCAGCCCGGCAGCCCGTACAACCGGCTGCTCGTCGTCCGCCCCGGATGCCGGCGTACGGCTTCCCTCGCCGAAGACCGGTACAGCGGCCAGCAGTTCCCGGGTGTACGGATGGCCAGGCGCCGCGAACAACGCGCGGACCGGGGCCTGTTCCACCACCTCGCCCTCGCTCATCACCGCCACCCGGTCCGCGAGGTCGGCGACCACGCCCATGTTGTGGGTGATGAGGAGCACGGCGGTGCCGAAGTCGGTGCGGCAGCGGTGCAGGAGTTCCAGGATCTCCGCCTGGACGGTGACGTCCAGGGCCGTGGTGGGCTCGTCGGCCACGATGAGCCTGGTGCCCAGGGCGAGGGCCATGGCGATGACGGCGCGCTGCTTCTGTCCGCCGGACAGCTGGTGGGGGTAGTGGTCCACGCGGGTGGCCGGGTCCGGGATGCCGACCTTGTCGAGCCATTCGACGGCCAGGGCCCGGCGTTCGGCCTTGCTGCCGCCGTGTCCGTGGGCGCACAGGCCCTCGGTGAGCTGCCAGCCGATGGTGAAGACCGGGTTGAGCGCAGTGGACGGCTCCTGGAACACCATCGCGGCGTGCGTGCCGCGCAGGGCGCGCAGACGGGCGGGGGGCGCGGTGAGCACGTCCTCGGCCGGGTCGGCGGTGCCGTCGCCGAGCAGCACGCGGCCGCGAGCGTTCGCGGTGGCGGGCAGCAGCCCCAGGACCGACTTGGCCGTCACGGTCTTGCCGCTGCCGCTCTCGCCGACCAGGGCCAGCACCTCCCCTGGAGCGACGGACAGGCTCACCCCTTTCACCGCGGGGGCCGGACCGGCGTCCGTGGCGAAGGTGACATGCAGGTCCTCGATGCGCAGCAGGTCAGTCATCGTCCGCGCCTCCGTCCGTTCCGGTGGCGGTCGCCGTCGAGCCGCCGCGCCGCCTAAGCCGCGGGTCGGCCAGGTCGGTGAGGCTCTCGCCGAGCAGGGTGGTGCCGAGCACGGTGAGCACGATGGCCAGGCCCGGCGGTATCGCGGTCCACCACAGCCCCGAAGTGACGTCCGCGACCGAGCGGTTGAGGTCGTAGCCCCACTCGGCGGCCGAGTTGGGCTCGATGCCGAAGCCGAGGAAGCCGAGCCCGGCGAGGGTGAGGATGGCCTCGGAGGCGTTGATGGTGAAGATCAGCGGGAGGGTGCGGACCGAGTTGCGCAGCACGTGCCGGAACATGATCCGCCAGGTCCCGGTGCCGATCACCCGGGCCGCGTCCACGAAGGGCTCCGCCTTCACCCGGATCACTTCGGCCCGTACGACACGGAAGTACTGCGGTACGAAGGACACGGCGACCGAGCATGCCGCCGCACCGAGGCCCCCGACGAGGCTCGACTGTCCGCCGCTGATCACGATCGACATGACGATGGCGAGCAGCAGCGGCGGGAACGCGTAGAGCGCGTCGGCCAGCCCCACCAGCAACCGGTCCAGGCGGCCGCCGAGATAGCCGGAGGCCAGGCCCAGAACGGTGCCCGGGACCACCGAGAGCAGCAGCGCGGCGAGGATGATCTCCAGCGCGGTCCTGGCGCCCCACACCGTGCGGGACAGCACGTCGTACCCCGCGATGGTGGTGCCCAACGGATGGGTACTACTGGGGTGTTGCTGCGACCCGAACAACCCCCCGCCGTCCTGGAGTTGGGCGTATCCGTACCGGGCGAGCAGCGGTCCGAGGAGCGCCGCGAGGACGAACACTGCGGTGAGTACGGCACCGGTGAGCAGCATGGCGCGCTGCACCGCACCGCCGGTACGCAGCCGCACGCGAAGACGGTCCGGCAGCAAGGTCGGCCGTCGCACGAGGAGTTGGGCCACGGCTCAGTACCTCACTCGGGGATCGATCAGCGCCGCGACCACATCGACGAGGAAGTTCGTCACCGCCACGACGACGGCGAACAGCGCCACGATGCCCTGCACCGCAGGGAAGTCACGCACCGTCAGATAGTGGGCGAGTTCGTAGCCGAGGCCCTTCCACTCGAAGGTGGTCTCCGTCAGCACCGCTCCGCCGAGCAGCCCGGCGACCTGGAGCCCCAGGACGGTGACGACGGGAATCAGGGCGGGCCGGGTTGCGTGCCGAGTGACCAGGCGGAAAGGCGCCACGCCTCGGGAGCGGGCGGCCTCGACGTAGTCGGCGCCGAGGGTGCCGATCAGATTCGTGCGGACCAGCCGCAGCAGGATGCCGGCGACGAGCAGGCCCAGCGCCAGGGCGGGCAGTACGGCGTGCCTCAGGACGTCGGCGACGGCCGCCCCGTCGCCGCTGCGCAGGGCGTCGACGAGGTAGAGCCCCGTCGTGCTGGTCTGGTTCTGCAGGAAGAGCTGGACGTCGGTGCTCGCCCGGCCTGACGCGGGCAGCCAGCCGAGCTGGATCGCGAAGACGAGCTTCAGCAGCAGTCCCACGAAGAACACGGGGGTGGCATAGGTGAGGACGGCGAACAGCCGAAGCGCCGCGTCGGGCGCGCGGTCCCGGTAGGAGGCCGCGACCATGCCCAGGGGGACTCCCACGACGAGGGCCACGATGAGGGCGTAGAAGGCGAGTTCGACGGTGGCGGCGCCGTAGGTGCCCAGCACGTGGGTCACCGGTTCGTTGTCGGTGACGGTGTGGCCGAAGTCGCCGGTCGCCAGGGACTTCAGATAGTCCAGGTACTGGGTGAGCAACGGCCGGTCGTAGCCCGCCTGGTGCAGTTTCGCCTGGAGCTGGTCCGGGGTGAGCCGGTCGCCGAAGGCGGCACTGATCGGGTCACCGGTGGCGCGCATCAGGAAGAAGACCAGGCTGACCAGCACGAACACGGTGGGGATGATGAGGAGGAAGCGGACCACCAGGTAGCGGGCGAGACCGTACCCGGCGGCGCCGTCGGCCGGGGTGACGACGGCGCCGGGGGTGTCCTGCGTCAGAGTGCTCACTTCTTCGCGAGTCCTGCCCAGCGGAAGGTGTACGCGCTGTTCAGCTCGTCCGGTACACCGCTGATGTCGGTACGGGTGACGATCGCGGTGGACCCCTGGAGCAGCGGCAGCAGCGGCACCGACGCGGCGGCCTTGTCCTGTACCTGCTTGAGCAGTTCGGCGCGCTTGGCGGTGTCGGTCTCCGTCTCCTCCTTCTTGATCAGCTCGCGTACTGCGGGGTCGGAGTAGTCGTTGGCGACCCAGCTGTTGGCCGAGTAGAAGGGCGAGAGGTAGTTGTCCGCGTCCAAGTAGTCGGCGTACCAGCCGAGTTGGTAGAGCGGGTAGAGGTGCTTGATGCGGTCCTTGCCGTACTGGGTCCACTCGGTGGACTGCAGGTTCACCTTGAACAGTCCGGTGGCTTCGAGCTGGGTCTTGACCAGCGCGTACTCGTCGGCCGAGGACGAGCCGTAATGGTCGCTGTTGTACTGGAGGTTGAGGGTGACCGGGGTGCTCACCTTCGCCTTCTTGAGCCGTGCGGCGGCAGCTGCCTTGTCGGGGCCGCCCTTCTTGTCGCCGTAGAGCGACTTGAACGAGTCGGTGGCGCCGGTGAGTCCGTCGGGCACGGAGCTGTACAGCGGCTGATAGCTGTTCTTGTAGACCTGCTGGGCGAGTTGGGCCCGGTCGACGGAGTCGGCGACGGCCTGCCGCACGGCCAGCGCCTTGGCCTTGTCGGCGTTCTTGGTCTTGGTGCCGTACGGCTGTGTCCGGAAGTCGAAGACGACGTAGCGGATGCCGTTGCCGGACCCGGTGTGGACCTTGATGTCCTTCTTCTTGGACAGGTCGTCGAGGTCGGCGGTGGTGAGCGTGCGGTAGACGGCGTCGACGGTGCCCTGCTGGACGTCGAGCTTCAGGTTGCTGGCGTCGGTGTAGTACTTGAGCTGGACGTTCTTGGTCTTCGGGGCGCCCAGTTGACCCGCGTAGGCACTGTTGGCGGTGAAGGAGACCAGCGAGTTCTTGTCGTAACTCGTGACGCCGTAAGGGCCGTTCCAGGGTTTGGCCGCGACGATGGCCTTGTCGTCGAGGATCTTGTCCGCAGGGAAGACCTGCTCGTCGACGATGTAGCCGGCCGCGGTGGACAACACCTGTGGGAACAGCGTGTCGTTGGCGGACTTGAGGGTGAAGACGACGGTGGTGGGTGTCGGGGCGGCGACGGAGTCGAGGTTGTACAGCAGTGACGACGGACCGTTCTCGTCGGCGATCTTCAACGTGCGGTCGAAGCTGAACTTGACGTCGGAGGAGGTCAGTTGGTGACCGTTGGCGAACTTCAGGCCCTTCTTCAGCGTGACCGTGTACTCCTTGGCCCCCGTCAGCTCGATCCCGGTGGCCAGGTCCGGTGAGACCTCCGTGGCACCGTTCTTCACGCTGAGCAAGGTCGCGTAGACCTCGCTCTCGATGGTGCCGGAGCCCGCGTCCCAGGCGCCCGCCGGGTCGAGGCTGGTCACCTGGTCCGTCGTACCGACGGTGATCGTCGCACCGCCGGTGCCGGTGGCGCCGGTGGAGTTCTTGGTGCTCGTGCAGCCGGTCAGGGCCACCAGGAACGCCGTGCCGAGGGATATGGCGCCGAGGGACCGGAACGGTCTGAGGGTGCTGTGCTGTGCCATGGCTGGTCTCTGCTTCCGCATGAGTGGGAACACGAAGGGGCCCCGGCAGGCAGGACATGCCGAGCGCGCGCTGTCGCGTGAAAGGTGGGAGTGAAGAGCGAAAAAGGGTCAGCTGTGACAGAGACAGCTGCAGACCAGCAGCAGATCCACATGGCGTCGGGAGCACAGCACGAGGCCAGTTGCCACGCCGTCCTCCTAGGGGTGTCGCCGGCTCACGGGCCGGTGGGAACGCACTTGCAGAACAGGAACATCCGCCGAGCCTTCACCTGGGGCACCCCGCTGCGTCGAGGGTTGCCGTCCGGCCAGCCAGGGCTTGATCACCGGAACTCGTAGCTCGCGCTCACCGTAGATCGACAATTCTCTCGGCGTCAAGAGTTCCCTGTGCCGGGATGACGTGCGCGGACACCGGCACAAGGAGGCGGTACAAGGCCTGGAGCACGTCTACGACTCCCCCCGCGAGGGCCCTCAACGACGTTCCTCCGCGGCGGACGGCGGAGGCAGGATTCCCCCGTTGGCACTCAGCCCGCCGTCGACCGGAACGGTCACTCCGGTCACGTAGGAGGCGGCGGGCGAGGTCAGGAACCAGATGACCTCCGCCTGTTCGCGCGGGGTGGCCCAGCGGTGGACGGGGATCCGCGCGGTGAGATCCGGGTTCGCGACCTGGGTGGCGGTCATCTCGGTCTCAGTGAGGCCCGGGGCTATGGCGTTGATGCGGATGCTCTGCGCCGCGTAGTCGACGGCCGTGGCCCGCACGAGGTTGATCACGGCCGCCTTCGTCGCGTTGTAGCCCCAGGTGCCCGGATCGCCGCGCAGCCCGGACACCGACGCCGTGGCGACGATCGCCCCGCCGCCGCCCGCGCGCAGCGCCGGCACGGCGGCCCGGATACCGTGGGCCACCGCACGGACGTTGACGGGGAAGAGCCGGTCGAACCGCTCGATCGCCCCGGGCGACTCCAGCGGACCGGCACCGCCGATCCCCGCGTTCAGGACGGCCGTGTCCAGCCGTCCGAACCGGTCGAGCGCGAGGCGTACGGCCGCTGTGTTCGTCTCCTCGGCCGCCACGTCGCCGGCGAGTGCCGCCACGCCGTCGAGCCCGGCGAGCCGGGCAAGCCGCTCCTCCGCCACGTCGACGGCGACGACGCGGTGTCCACGTGCGGCGTACAGACGCACGGCCGCCTCCCCGATCCCGGAGGCGGCGCCCGTGATCACGGCCACCGGTGCCGTCACGTCGGCGGCTGCGCCGCGAGCGCCTTGGTGAACGGGGTGACGGGGCGCTCCAGGCGTTCGCCGTCGACCGTGATGTCGACGGCCTCGTTGTAGAACGCCAGGAGGCCTTTGACGGCGCCCACCGCGGGCAGCGGCTCCGGGTAGCTCCAGACGACGTTCGGCGGGACGCCGGCCTCACCCCGCCACGACCAGTACTCGGCGGTGCCCTTGTAGGGGCACCCGGTGCTGTGGTCGGTGGGTTCGAGCAGCTCCAGGCGGACGTCCTCGCGCGGGATGTAGTACCGCGTCGGCAGGCCGGTCTCGAAGAGCAGGACCGGGCGGTGGGTGTCGGCGACGAGCGTGCCGTCGATCTCGACCCGGACGTGGCGGCTGCTGGGGATGGCATCCACCCGTTTGTGCGGGTCGCGGGGGTGGATGAAGATCTCTTCCTCCTCCTCGTACCAGTGGTCGAGGCCCTTGCCGCTGCGCCGGAACCACTCGAAGGCGATGTGGTCGGCCAGGTCGGCGGCCGGGAAGGTCCAGGCCGCGTTCTCCAGCAGCTCGTCGTCGACTTCAAGGTCGTAGAAGATCCGCGATCCGGTGTGCGTGCCCGTCGGGGGGTTCTTCGCCGGGCGGAGCAGGTCCTCGCGGACCTCCTCGCGGGGGAAGGCGTACAGCGGGACGGGCACTCCGGGTTCCCATACGAGGACGGGATGCCGGCTGTCGACGACGGTGACGTCACCCTTGCGGCCGCGTACCCAGCGTTCGCCTGGCTCCCACAGGAGGCCTTCGGGGGTGGTCCTGACGGCGCGCGCGGTGGGGAATGTGGTCATGACCGGCTCTCCTTCGGCTTGCTCACGCGGTGACTTCGGCGACGTAGGCGCGGTTCTCGCGCCAGGCCGCGACCTGCTCGGGGCGGCCGAACACCCGCAGGTACTCGTCGACGTTGCTGCTGGCCCGTTCCCACACTGACACGGGTTCGAAGTCGGAGCCGTCCAGGTCGGCGAACGCCGGCAGCGGTTCGACGACCGTGTCCAGGCTCGGGTGGACGAACACCGCGGAGGAGCGGCGCGTCACCGACCCGCCGGCCACCACGCGGTGCCGCCCGGGCCGCAGCCGGCCCTCCGTCCAGTTGGTCAGCAGGGTGCCGGTGAACACCTGCAGGGCGCCCGGCCGGATCGGCACCGGGATCCAGGTGCCGTCGGGACGCTGGCCCTGCAGGCCCGCGTAGTCGCCCTCCTGATGGAGCACGGTGATCGCGGAACTGTCGGCATGCTCCAGGAGAAGGAGTTTCTCGTCGTCGGAAGTGCCGGTGTCGTGGGGCCACTTGGGGTAGTCGTTGACGACCAGCGTCGTGTAGACGTCGTCGCCGAGCGGGATGGTGTGCGCGGGTACGTCGAGCACGCGCGCGTACAGGCCGAGGACGCGTCGCGCGACGTCGACGAACGCGTCGTGGTAGCGGTGTGTCGCGGCACGGAGGCCGGGCTCCTGCGGCGGCCACACGTTGGCATGCGCGAAGAGGGTGGCGTGCTCCGGGGAGAGTCCCGCGGCTTCGGCCGCGGCCGCGTCGTCGTACTGGGCGATGTTGAACCGTTCGAGCTCCAGGCGTCCGAAGTCGTCGGGCCACTGCCGCCAGCCGCGGTAGGGGTGTCCGGTGGGGCTGGCCAGCCGCTCCTTCTCCGCACGGGGCAGATCGAGGATGCGGCCGAAGCCGTCGTTGAACTCCGCGATCACCTCCGCGGGTACGCCGTGGTTGACGATCTGGATGATGCCGATGGTCTCGGCGGCCCGGCGCACGTCGGCCAGCAGGTCGTCCGGGGCGTCGTCGGCCAGTGCGGCGGCGAGGTCGATGACGGGGATGTCGGTGTCGTGTGACATGGCGGTGCTCCTTCGGATGGGTGAGTCAGTGCGTGAGCGGGCGCAGTGTGTCGGCGAGGGCGCTCGGGGTCGCCTCGATGGTGACGATCTCGCCGTCCGGTACGTCCGCGCCGAAGCGGGCGACGGAGGCCGTGTCCAGCGGGCCGCCGTCGGTGCGGATGAGCAACGGGGCGGGCAGGGAGGCGAGTTGCTGCCAGAGCGTCTCGTCGTCGAGGACGGTGGGCGCATCCGGCGGCAGGCTGCCGAGGTGGTGGCGCCAGGCCCAGGTGCCGTCCGCAGCCTGCTCGGTCTCCAGTTCGGCCGTCCGTGCCGCGTCCGCCGCGCCGCGCCCGTCGAGCCAGGTCGCCGCCTCCTCGCGGCCGGCGAAGACGGGGCTGGGCGTGGGCCACAGACGCAGGCCCGGCGACAGCGC
The DNA here is from genome assembly GCF_041053035.1 of Streptomyces sp. R35. Lineage (NCBI taxonomy): Bacteria > Bacillati > Actinomycetota > Actinomycetes > Kitasatosporales > Streptomycetaceae > Streptomyces > Streptomyces sp. R35. Next base: position 10,656,993 of record NZ_CP163440.1, on the reverse strand, counting down.
GCCGGGCAGCGCGTCGACGAGCACGAGGCGTCCGGCGCTGTGCGGGAACTTCGCCTTCAGCGCGATCGCGGCGAGCGCCCCGTAGCCGAGCCCCACGACGGGTACGCCGCCCGGGGCGAAGGACCGAACCGTCTCCTCCAGCGCGGCGGCGAGTCGGCGGGGACGGTAGTCACCCCGGCCGCGCCGGCTCGAGCGGCCGTGCCCGGGAAGGTCGAGGGCGACGGCGGGACGGTCCAGGGCCAACAGCACCTCGTCCCAGGCGCGGGCGCTGGAACCGGCGTCGTGCAGCAGAACGAGGGCGGGCTTCCGCGTGTGCCAGAAGACGCCGCCGACGTGGCCGCCGGTGGCCACGGTCACCCAACGGCGTTGTATGACGGGCGCGTTCACCAGGTCGGCGAACTCCTCGGCGGTGGCGCTTGTGGTCAGGGGCATGAGGGCTCCCGGTGATCGAGGCAGTGCGGGACGGGCGGTCTCTTGTGCGGTCTCGTATGTGGTCTGGCTTGCGTCACACGGGGTCGGCCGCGGTGAGCGCGGCGGTGGCGGGGATCCCGGCGGGCAGCTCGGCGGGGTCCAGATGGCACCGCACGACGTGTCCTGTTCCCAGGTCGCGTTCCGGTGGCGGCACGTCCTCGCACAGCCCGGCGATCCGCCGCGTACAGCGGCCGGCGAAGCGGCAGCCGCGCGGTCGTGGTGTGGCCGGTTCGGGCGCCGCCGCGTCGGGCGGGCTTGTGGCCACCGGGCGCGAAGCGGCCTCGACGAGCAGGGCGGTGTACGGGTGGGAGGGGCCGCGCAGTACGTCGGCCGCGGGGCCTTCCTCGACGATCACGCCGCGGTACAGGACGGCGATCCGGTCGGCGAGGTAGCCGACGACCGCGAGGTCGTGCGAGATGAACAGGTACGAGGTCCCCGTGCGGTCGCGCTGGTCGGCCAGCACCTCCAGCACCGCGGCCTGCACGCTGACGTCCAGGGCGGACACGGGTTCGTCGCAGATCACCAGGTCGGGGCGGCCCGCGAAGCTCCGGGCGATGGAGACGCGCTGTTTCTGCCCGCCGGACAGCTGCGCCGGGCGGCGGTCGAGGAGGTCGGCGTCGACGCGGGTGCGGTCCAGGAGGGTTTCGAGGGAGGTGGCCGAGGGTTCTGCGAGCGTGGCCAGCGATCTGCTCAGGACGGTGCGCACGGTGTGACGGGGATTGAGTGAGGCGTCGGGGTTCTGGAAGACCATCTGGATGCGCCGCCGTACGCGCGCCTCGCGTCGACCGAGGTGTGCGGGCAGCGGTTCGCCCCGCAGCCGCAGGGTCCCCGTGCCGTCGGGAGCGAGGCCCGCGACGGCGCGGGCGAGGGTCGTCTTGCCGCTGCCCGACTCCCCCACCAGGCCGAGGACTTCGCCCTCGCGGATCGTCAGGTCGACGTGGTCGACGGCAACGGTGCGCCCGAACGTCCGGACAAGGTCCTGGACTTCGACGAGTGCGGGCGGCGTCCCGCCTGCCTCCGGGGGTGCAGTTCCGTCGGGGACCGCCGGACGAGCGCGCACCGTGCTCTCCCCGGGGTGCAGGCACCGCACCGCCCGGCCTGGCACGGCGTCGCCGTCCAGCGAGGGTTCGGCTGCCCGGCAGGCGTCCTCGGCCAGCGGGCAGCGTGCCGCGAAGGCGCAGCCGTCCGTGGTCTCGCCGGGCAGCGGCAGCCGACCGGGCACGGGCCGCAGCGGGCGGTCGTGCCGCGTGGTGCCCAGCACGGGTACGGCGGACAGGAGACCCGCGGTGTACGGGTGCGCGGGGGCGTCCAGGACCTCCCTCACCCGCCCGGTCTCGACGAGGCGACCCGCGTACAGCACTCCCACGCGGTCGCACATCCGGCCGATCAGGCCGAGGTCGTGGCTGACGAAGACCACGGCGGCGTTCAGCCGGCCCCGCAACTCCTTGAGGAGGCCGAGCACTTCGTGCTCGACGGAGGCGTCGAGGCCGGTCGTCGGCTCGTCGAGGATCAGCAGCCTCGGCTGCGCGGCGAGGGCGGCGGCGATGACGACACGTTGCTGCTGCCCTCCGGACAGCTGGTGCGGATAGCGGCGCACGAGCCGCTCCGGATCGGGCAGCCGTACCGTACGCAGGAGTTCGACGACGCGCTCGGCCGTCTCACGGCGGGACAGGCCACGGCCGCGCAGAACTTCGGCCAGCTGCTTGCCTATCCGCATCGTCGGGTCCAGAGAACCCGCCGCGTCCTGGTGCACGAAGGCGAGCCGGGACGCCCGCCATGCCCGCAACTGCCGCCCGCACAGGGCCAGTACGTCGGTTCCGTCCAGCCGCACACCGCCGCCGAGCACGGTCCCGCCCGGCGCGAAGTGGCGGGCCAACGCGTACGCCAGGGTCGACTTGCCGCAGCCCGATTCGCCGACCAGGCCGAAGATCTCACCGGGGGCGACCGTGAACGAGACGTCGTACAGCACCTGGGCGGATCCGTACGCGCTGCTCAACCCCTCGACGACGAGGCCTTGTTCGTCCGTGCTCATGGCGCACCCTCCTGCACCCGTCGTGAGGTGTCCGCGACCAGGGCGACCCCGACCACCAGCGAGACGATCGCCAGGGCGGGCGCGAGGACCGTCCAGGGCGCGTTGGACAGCCACACCCGGTTGTCGGCGACGGTCGCGCCCCATTCCGGGGAGCCCGGCGGCTGGCCGAGGCCGAGGAAGGAGAGGGTCGCGGCGGCGAACACCGCGTCGCCGAGCCGGGAGGTCGCCTCGACATACACGGTGGAACGGACGTTGGGGAGGATCTCGCGGCCGAGCAGCGACCACAGGGGCTCGCCGCGCAGCCGGGCGGCCTCCACGTACGGCTTCTCCCGTTCGACGAGCGTCGCCGCCCGGACGCTGCGCGTGACGAGCGTCGTGAGGGCGGCCGCGATGACGAGCACAAGCACCGGAGTCGAGCGTCCCAGGAGCGCCACGAACAGCACCGCGGCGATGACGGCCGGGAAGACCACGACGGCGTCGACGATGCGCATCACCATGTCGTCGAGCCAGCCGCCCACTCCCCCCGTGACCAGTCCGAGGACGGTGCCGGCGAGGACGGCCAGCGCGGTCGCGGCCGGTGCGACCTCCAGGACGGGGCGCGCTCCGGCGAGGGTGCGGGAGAGGACGTCGCGGCCGAACTGGTCGGTGCCCAGCCAGTGTTCGCCTCCCGGCGGCAGGAACCGGTCCTGGGGACGCTGCCGGTCGGGTGCGTACGGCACCAGGTGCGGCCAGAGCAGGGCGACGGCCGCCCACAGCGCGATGACGGCGGCTCCGACGACGGAGGCGACGGGCAGCCGCGCCACGGGGCGGAGAACGATCGATATGGCGCTCACACCGCACCCCCGAGTCGTATGCGCGGATCGAGCAGCCGGTGGACGAGGTCGGCGAGCAGCACGACCAGCATGTAGAGGGCGCCCAGCACCATGGCGCTCGCCTGCAGCGTCGGCAGGTCCTTGTCCTGCGCCGACTGCAGGAGCAGGGCTCCGGCTCCGGGGTAGTTGAAGAGCAGTTCGACCACGACGATGCCGCCCAGCAGGTACTGCAACTGGACACCGAGGGCGCTGGTGGCCGGCACCGTGGCGTTGCGCAGCACGTGACGCAGGACGATGCGCCCGGGGCCGACACCCCGCAGGCGGGCGGCGCGGACGTAGGGTCCGTCGACGACCGCGATGGTGCTGGCGCGTACGTGCCGGGCGACGTATCCGGTGCACACCAGGACCAGCGAGGTGGCCGGCAGCACCAGGTGCCACAGTGTCTGGGCGAGGCCGTCGTGGCCCGGCTGGGTCTGCGCGGACGCGGGAAGCCAGCGCAACTGCACGGAGAACACCACGAGGAGGACGACTCCGGTCACGAACTCCGGTGTGGCGCCCAGCGCCAGGGTCGTGGAGCTGATCGTCCGGTCGAGGGCCCGGCCGTGGTACAGCCCCGCGAGCACCCCGAGCGTGAGCGCGACCGGCACCAGCAGCGCGAACGCGAACAGCGCCAGGAAGAGCGAATGCCCCAGCCGCTCCAGGAGCAGTCCGCGCACGGGCACGTGAAGCGTGTACGACGTGCCCCAGTCCCCGGCGGCGAAGTGCCCGAGCCAGGTTCCGTACTGCACGGCGAGCGGCCGGTCGAGGCCGAGTTCGTGGTTGAGGGCCCGCACCGAACTGTCGGACGCCTCCCGGCCCAGTACGGTGCGGGCCACGTCGCCGGGCAGCACCTGGGTGGCGAGGAAGACCAGGAGGGAGACCGCGAGCAGGGTCAGGGGGACGGCGGCGATCCGGCGCAGCAGGAACCGTCTCATGGCGTGGGCTTCCTCCCTGCTGAGAAACCGTTCGGAAGCGGTTCAGACACGGGAGACGCCGGAGAAGTCGACGTACTGGCTGGGATGGGCCTCTACGCCCCTGAAGGCGCTGCTGTTGTAGGCGCGTGCCGCGCCGCTCCAGTACGCGACGACGATGGGCACGTCCTCGTGCAGGGCCTTGGCGATGATCTCCGCCTGCTTGCGTCGCTCGGCATCCGTGGTGGCGGCGTCATAGGCGTCGGCTGCCGCGTCCAGGGTCTTGTTGGCGTACTTGGAGCCGTTCCAGACCCCGTCGCTCTTGACCATGGGGATGATGAACTGGCTCGGCACGGCCCGGCCGGCCCAGCCGACCAGGTTGGCGGTGGTGAACAGCCAAGGGGTGTCCTTGGCCTGGTCGCCGCCGTAGAACTCCTTGGAGGAGCGCTGGTCGAGGTCGACGGTGATGCCGGCCTCCTTCAGCTGGCTCTGGATGGTCACCGCGTAGTCCTTGGCGGGCGGCTCGAAGGTGAGCGTGAAGCGCAAGCTCTTCAGACCGGCCGCCTTGAGCAGTTCGGCGACCTTCGCCTTGTCCTTGGCGCGCTGCGGGATGTCGGCGGGCGCGGCCGGGAACAGGGGTGCCAGCAGATGGTCGTTGCCGAGGTCGCCCAGACCGCTGCCGGCGGCCTCGCGCACGTCGGGCCGGTCGAGCGCGTAGGCGACGGCCTGGCGGACCTCCTTGCGGTCGAAGGGCGCCTTGTCCACGCGGAGGGTGAGGACGGTGACGCCGGTGCCCTTGACCTTGTCGACGGTGATGCCGTCGCCCTTGCCCAGTGGCTCGACGAGCGCGGGCCGGCTGAGGAACTGGGCGTCGATGTCGCCGCCCTGAAGGGCCACGAGGTCGGCCTGGTCGTCGGCGTAGAACTTCACGTCCACGCCGTCGAGGTAGGGCTTGGGGTCGTCCCAGTACTTGGGGTTGCGGACGAAGGAGGCGCCCGTGGACACGTCGTACGACTTGAGGGTGAAGGGGCCCGTACCGATGCCGTGCTTGGTGAAGTCGCCGTCGTAGTCCTTCTTGAGGACGACCGCGTTGTAGTTCCCGGCAGAGACGAGGTACGGGAAGTCGGAGAAGGGCCGTTCGAGGGTGAAGACGACGGTCGAGTCTCCCTGCGTGGTCACGCCGCCGGCCTTGAGGACGGTGTCGAAGGCGGACAGGGCGGCCGACTTGCTCTTCGGGTCGAGCAGCCGGTCGAAGGACGCCTTCACGGTGACGGCATCGAGCTTGGTGCCGTCCGAGAAGGTCACGCCGTCGCGCAGCGTGAAGGTCCACTTCCGGCCCGACGCATCCGATGCCCACTTGGTCGCGAGCCGGGGTACCAGCTTGAAGTCCTTGTCGAGCCAGATCAGGTACTCGGCGACAAGCTGGTAGAGGGCGATCGCGCTGCCGTCGTACGCCGTCACCGGATCGAGGGCGGTGGGCGGCGGCGGGGTGCCGACGCGGAGCGTGCCGCCGCGTCTGGCCGGGCCCGAGGCCGTCGCTCCGGCCGATGTGTCGTCCGCGGCGCCTGGGGCGCAGCCCGCGAGCAGGGCGGCCAGGGCGCCGCCGCCGGCCAGGGCGAGGAAGCCACGGCGGGAGGGTCCGCCGGGCAGGACGTCCTGCCAGTGCTGCGGAAGCGCGTCAACATCGGGTCTGGGCATGGGAATTCTCCAGGAAATGACCGGCGGCGCGGCACAACCAGGGGGAGCTGTACGCGAGCGTGAGCGGTGCAGGCGGGATGGGTGAAGGTGACGGTGAAGGTGACGTCGGGGCTGAGGGCCGTCAGAAGGCCGGAGCCGTCGCCGATGCCGGGAGCACGGCCTCGGGGAGCCGTGCGTGGTGCGAGGGTGCTGCCGCCGTTGGCGCGGTCGGACGCCTCAGCGCTACGGACAGACGCACGTGCCGACACGCAGCAGATCCACGTGGATCCTCCGGGTCAGCAGCTTGTTCGCGGTCACGACTCATTGATAACAGCGGAGTTCGGCGGCGGACAATGCAGTCCTTGTTTCAAATTCGAGAAACTCGCCCGTCAACATCCGACCGTAGACTTCCGATATGACCGACTCCCGCACGCCGTCGCGCTTCGCCGCCGGCTGTCGCCGCCCCGGTTCCGACGACCACCGGCCGTCTCCGAGGCACGACACAGGAGTTGCTCCCGATGCAGTCCCCAGCGCACACGTGGCCGGATGGCCCGGCGGTCACCGACGCTGACACCGCGCACCGCGCGCCGCTCGGCCACCCGTCGATAGACGACCTGCTGGCGCGGGCCCGTACCCGCCTGGACCGGCTCGTCCCCGAGGACGCGGCCCGCGAACTCGCGGACGGTGCCCTGCTGGTGGACATCCGCGCGGACCTGGTGAGGCGGGCGGAGGGCGAGATCCCCGGTTCCCTCGTCATCGACCGGAACGTGCTCGAGTGGCGGCTCGACCCCTGCAGCGCCTGGCGTATCGAGGAGGCGGGCGACCACTCCCTCCGTGCCGTGATCATGTGCTCCCAGGGCTATATGTCGAGCATGGCCGCCGCCTCACTGCACGACCTCGGCCTGCTGCGGGCGACCGACATCGTGGGCGGCTACGAGGCCTGGCGCGCCGCGGGCCTTCCGGTGGTGCCCGGTGCCACGATGCCCGGGTCGTACGTCGCCACCGCACCGTCCCCGATCAGCCTCGACCCGGGCGGTCAGCGCATGCTGGTCGACGGCGCACCCGTCGCCCTGACACCACTGGAGTTCCGGCTCCTCACCGCACTCCTTCGCGGCAACGGCCGGGTGATCCCCAGAGAGGACCTCCGCGCCGGCCTGGGCGAATGGGCCGGCAGCCGCAGCCGCTCCGTCGATCTCCACATCCACCGGATCCGCCGCAAGCTCGGACCACGCGCCGCGGCCCTGCTCACCACGGAGCGGGGCGTGGGCTTCCGGCTGCGCGCGGCGCCCGCTCCGGCCGACTGCCGCTGACAGCGCCGTGTCACGGGGGCTGCGGCAACTCCCGCACTCCGTAAGCCGGTTCGGCGGATGTCGAGACCTCAGCCGGAGCAGCCTTGGTTCAGTCGGGGAACTCTGGCCCGACCGCGGTACGGGCGCCGAGCGCCCTTCCCCTGCCCCGGCCGAGCTCGCGGCGATATCCGCCGAGCAGGCCGGCCTCCTCACGTTCCCGCACATCGTGGAAACGCGAACCGGGTGCGACCGCGGTCATGGCTTCAGACGCCCGGTGGCGAACATGGCGGCGGACCATGCCGAGAGCGCCGCCGCGAGGGCCCAGACCGTGAGCAGGGCCCATCCGGCGCCGACGTCGCCGTGGCCCAGGAAGCCGATCCGCTCGACCTGGACCAGCCAGAAGACCGGGTCGAGGCGGCTCAGGACGTCCCAGACGGGCGGCAGTTGACGGACCGAGTAGAAGACGCCGCCGAGGAAGCCGAGCGGCAGCAGGACGATCGACTCCATGGAGTAGACGTGGTCGAGCGACTTGGCGAGGCTGCCCGCGATCACGCCCACCTGCGCGGCGACCAGGAGGACACCGAGCGTGCCGAGCAGCAGGACGAGTGGACGGGCGACGCTGCCGCTGCCGGTCAGCGGGAGAGCCACCGCCAGGACTCCCGCACCCACGACGATGCCTCGGGCGACGCCTCCGCCGACCAGGGCCGCATTGATCTCCCACCATCTCAGCGGGCTGGCGAACACATCGTGGATGTACCGGTCGCGCCGGGCTTCGAACAGGCTGGTCGTCCCGTTGAAGAAGCCGACGTTGAGGATCGCCTGCGCGAAGAGGCCGGGCACGATGAACCTGCCGTAGGAGACGCCGTCGACCGTGTCGACGTGCCCGCCGAGAGCCGAGCCGAAGACGATGACGAACAGCGCGGTCGACAGCACCGGGCCGAACACGCTGTAACGCCAGATCGAGAGGAAGCGCAGGACCTCGCGCTCGAAGAGCCACAGGAACGGGGACCGCTCCGCCCGGAAGGGTTCGTCGTACGGCGGGAGGGACGAGTGGGCCGGATCGTCGACCGCGACGCTGCTCGTCATGCCACCTCCTCCCGGGTGATCACCCGGTCGTAGACCTCCGAGATGTCGCGCGCCTCGTAGCGTTCCCGCAGCGACGCCGCGGAGCCGCGGTCGACGATCCGGCCGGCGCGCAGCAGCGCGATCTCGTCACACAATGTCTCCGCCTCCTCCAGGTAGTGCGTGGTCAGCAGGACGGTGGTGCCGGCCGCGTTGAGGCCCTTGACCAGTCGCCAGATCTCCGAGCGCAACTCGACGTCGACGCCTGCCGTCGGCTCGTCGAGGATGAGCAGGCGAGGACGCTGCATGAGCGCCCGCGCGATGACGAGGCGCCGCTGCATGCCCCCGGACAGCTCATAGGCGCGCGCGGCGGCCTTGTCGCCGAGGCGGAACAGTTCCAGCAGTTCGTCCGCGCGCCGGACGGCCGTCTTGCGGCCGATGCCGTGGTACCCGGCGTGGTAGATCAGGATCTGTCGGATCGACAGGAACCGGTCGACGTTGATCTCCTGTTCGGCCAGGCCCAGCAGCCGTCGGGCCGCACGGCTTCGGTGGTCGTGGCCGAAGACGGTGAGCGTGCCCGTCGTGGGACGAACGATGTTGCACACCGAGCCGATGAGGGTGGTCTTGCCGGCGCCGTTCGGGCCGAGCAGACCGAAGAAGGCGCCGTCGGGGATCTCCAGGTCCAGCCCGGCGACCGCGGTGAAGCCGTCCCCATACGTCTTGCTGAGTCCCTGGACGAGCAGCGCGGGCGGTGTCCCGGCACTCCGGTCAGGCATGGAACTGGTTCGCCGGAACCGGCAGTCCGTAGTGCTCGCGGAGCGTCGTGCCCTCGTACTCCTCACGGAACAGGCCCTTGCCGCGCAGGATCGGCAGCACCTGCTCGACGAAGGTCTCCAGGCCCGACGGCAGGGCGGGCGCCATGATGTTGAACCCGTCCGCCGCACCGCCGTCGAACCAGGTGATGATCGTGTCCGCGACCTGCTCGGGCGTACCGATGAACTCGAAGTGACCGCGCCCGCCCCCGAGCCGGGAGATGATCTGACGCACCGTCAACTTCTCGCGTACGGCGAGCTCGATGATCAGGTCGGAGCGGCTCTGCGAGCCTTCGAGCTTCGGCCGCGCGAGGATGAAGTCCGGCAACGGCTCGTCGAGTTCGAAGACCGACGGCTCGGTCTCGAACACCGCGGCCAGCTGGCGCAGCCCGTAGTCCGGAACCCGCAGATCGTCGAACTGCTTCGCCAGTGCGCGGGCTTCCTCCTCGGTCGACCCGATGTACGGGACGATTCCCGGCAGGACGATCACGCCGTCCGGGTCACGCCCGGCGGCTCTGGTCCGTGCCTTGATGTCGCCGTAGAAGTCGGCGGCGCGCTCGTACGTACGGTGAGCGGTGAAGATCGCCTCGGCGTGCCGTGCCGCGAAGTCCTTGCCGTCCTCGGAGGACCCGGCCTGGACGAGTAGTGGGTAACCCTGCGGCGGACGCTCGACGTTGAGCGGTCCGGCCACCGAGAAGTACGTGCCCCGGTGGTCGAGTGTGTGGAGTCGCCCGGGATCCGCATAGCGCCCGGTCGTCTTGTCCGCTACGACGGCCTCGGACTCCCAGCTGTCCCACAGCGCCTTGGCGATCTTCAGGAACTCGTCGGCCCGGGCGTAGCGTTCGGCATGGTCGGGACGGTCGACGAGGCCGAAGTTGGCCGCCTCGTCGGCCCCTGCCGAGGTGACGATGTTCCAGCCGGCCCGGCCGCCGCTGACGTGGTCGACCGAGGCGAGCCGACGAGCGAGGTTGTAGGGCTCGTTGTACGTCGACGACACGGTGGCGATGAGCCCGATCCTGCTGGTCGCCTGGGACAGTGCCGTCAGCAGCGTCAGCGGCTCCAGCTGCCCCGGCGGCCGGAACTCGCCGGTGCCGATGATCGCCGGTCCGTCCGCGAGGAACAGCGAGTCGAACTTGGCGCTCTCGGCCAGCCGGGCCAGTCTGATCCAGTGTTGAAGGTCGAAGTCGGCCCGCGGATTGCTGTCCGGGAGCCGCCACGCCGCCTCGTGGTGGCCCGCCTCCATGAGGAAGGCGTTGAGGTGGAGCCGACGTCTTCTCTCGCTCACAAGTGCTCTCCGTTCCGTGCTGAGTCGCTGAGTCGCTGAGTCCGTGGTGCGCAGGACGACCTGGCTCAGCCGACCTTGAGCTTCGAGCTGTCGTAGCCGGTCGGGAGGAGGTTGTCGGTGATCGACGAGACGTCGACCTTCTTGGTGATCTGGCCCGCCTCCAGGAAAGCGTCGGCGAGCTTCTGCTCGGCCGCGATGTCCGACTTCTCCACCGGCGTCACCCGGGTCTCGAAGGCCTTGAGGGAGGCCTTGGCGTCGGCCAGGGGGATGCCCTCCTCCTTGGAGATCGCCTGTGCGTACTTGTCCTCGTGCTTGACGGCCCAGGCGAACTCGTGGGCCAGCCGCTTCAGGACGTCCGTGAGAGCCGCCCGCTTCGTTTTGTCGTTCAGCGACTTGTCGGTCGCGACGTAGTAGCTGCTCGTCTGGTCGATCGGCGGGAGACCCTTCGCCAGAATCCGCGCACCGTTCTTGACCGCGATCGCCGACTGGGGGTTCCAGATCGACCAGGCGTCCACCTTGCCCGTGTTGAACGCGGTGGCGCCGGCAGCCGGGTCGAGGAAGACCAGCTTCACGTCCTTGGGCGTGAGACCGACGCTCTTGAGCGCGTTCAGGGCCAGACCATGGGCCGAACTGCCCTGTGGGACAGCGAGTTTCTTGCCCTTGAGGTCCTTGAGCGTCTTCAGCGTCGAACCCTTCGGAACGATGATGTTCTCGTTCGACTGGGTGGGCGTGAGCGAACGGTTGACGGCGACGACCTTGAAGCCGTACTCCTTGGCGGCACCGGTGATCGGCGGCACGTCGCCGACGCTGCCCAGGTCGATGTCGCCCGACGCGGCCGCCTGCACCAGCGGGGGGCCGTAGGTGAACCGGGCGAACTTCACCTTGTAGGGCGCGTTGTCGAACACCCCGGTGATCTTCGCCAGCTCCTGGCTGCCGTCACCGCCGTTGTCACCGATGGTGAAGGTGTACTTCTTCCACTCGGGGTGACTGTCGGCGCTCGATCCGCCGGCGCTGCTCAGCGGCGCGGCGGCCTCCGACGTCGACGCGCAGGCGACGAGGGTGCTTCCCAGCGCGACCAGGCCGACGGCGGCGGCGAGTCGGGACGTTCTTCCGGGCATGGACATGGACATGAGTTCTCACGTGCTTTCTGTGCTGTGGGTGGGAGAGATCAGTGCTGGTTGGCGAGACCGAGGTCTCCCAGGAGGGCGGAGCGGAGCTCTTCACGTGCGACGCTCGCCTCGCGGTCGGCGGCCGAGAGCCCGACGAGGTGCGACGTGCCGATGCGTCCGTTGCTCATGACGACGATGCGATCCGCCAGCGCGATCGCCTCGTCGACGTCGTGGGTGACGAGCAGCATGGCCGCGTGGTGTCTGTTCCGCAGGGCGCGCACGAGGTCGTGCATGCGGAGCCGTGTGATCGCGTCCAGCGCCGCGAACGGCTCGTCGAGCAGCACGAGTTCGGGCTCCGAGACCAGCGCCCGCGCCAACGACACCCGCTGGGCCTCGCCGCCGGAGAGTTCCTTGGGCCATGCCTTCTCGCGGCCCGCGAGTCCGACCTCGGCGAGCACGTCGAGGGCCCGCTGCTCCGCGTCCGGTCCGTGCAGGCCGAGCGTGACGTTGCGGAGAACCCGCTGCCACGGCAGCAGACGGTCCGCCTGGAACACGATGGCGCGCTTCGCCGGGACCTCCACCCGCCCTCCGTCGGGCCGGTCGAGACCGGCGAGCAGCCTGAGCAGGGTGCTCTTGCCGCAGCCGGAGGGGCCCAGCAGGACCACCAACTCCTCGTCGGCGATGGCGAGTTCCAGGTGGTCGAGGACGATCCGGTCACCGAACCGACGGACGACCTGCTCCACGACCGCCCCGGCCTGCCGGCGGGGCTGCGTCTCAACCGTCGTACTCATGCTGCCTCATAACTGGGGCGCCACCGCAGCAGCACCCGCTCGAGAACCCGGACGAACTGGTCGGCGAGCAGACCGAGCAGCGAGTAGATCACCAGCCCCACGAAGACCTGGTTGGTCTGGAGGTAGGTCTGCCCCTGAGTGATGAGGAAGCCAAGTCCCTTGTCGGCGTTGACCGTTTCGGCGGCGACGAGGCCCAGAACGCTGTACGCGAGGGAGAACCGGAGGCCGACCAGGAACCCCGGCAGGGCGCCGGGCACCAGCACCCGCGTCACCAGGCGCCAGGTGCCCGCGCCCGTCGTCCGCGCCATCTCGATCAGCCGCTGGTCGACTCCGCGGATCGCGGCGAACAGGTTGAGATACATCGGGACGCCGGCACCGAACGAGATCAGCAGCACCTTCGTGAGCTCGTCGATGCCGAACCACACGATCATCAGCGGCAGCACCGCCAGCAGCGGGATCGTGTTCAGGACCTGCACGAGGCCGTTGAACAGATACTCGCCGCTGCGCAGCAGACCACCGAGCACCCCGGTGACGATGCCCACGGTCAGACCGATCGAGAGACCGATGCCGGCCCGTTGCAGCGAGATGGCCAAGTCCGGCCCGAGTACGCCTTGTTGCCACAGATCGACGGCGGACTTCACGATGGAGGTCGGTGCCGGAGCGTAGGTCTTGGCCAACACCCCGGTTCTGGCGAGGATCTCCCAGGCGACGAGGACCACGACCGGAGTCGTATAGATCCCCAGCGGCCAGCGCAGGCGCTCCCGGAGCGTGCTGAACAGCGTCCGGCGGCGGGCGTCGCGTGGCAGGAAGACCTCCCGCTCCCGCGCGCTCGTCGTCTCGGCAATCGGCCCGACGGTCGGCGCCTTGAGACCGATCTCGGTCATGCCGCCACCTCCAGGACGCCGGTGTAGTGCGAGGCGTCGCCGACGAGTTGCTCGCTGGAGCGACCGTCGACGCCGACCGGCACGTCTCCCGCGACCGTCACACGGTTGAGGCGACGCGGGTGGGCGTCGTAGTTGTCCACCGCATAGTGCTGGGTGATCCGGTTGTCGAAGATCAGCAGCTGGTCGGGGGACCAGGTCCAGCGCAGGATGTTCTCCGGACGCGTCACGCACGACTGGAAGATGCGCAGCAGGTCGGCCGACTCGCTGCTCGACAGGCCGACGATCCGCCGGGCGAACCCGCCGATGAACAGCCCGCGTTCGCCCGTCAGCGGATGTACCCGCACGGCCGGGTGCTCCGCCTCGTACGGCGTCGACACGAAGGCCCGGTCGTACTCCTCGCGCCGCGCCGTCGTGGCCGAAGTGCGCGCGTAGTCGTACTGGTTGGTGTGCACGACGCGCAGCGAGTCCGCGAGGGCGCGCAGCGGGCCGGGCAGGTCGCGGTAGGCCGCGGCCGCGTTCGCGATGAGCGTCTCGCCGCCGTACGGCGTGGTCACGATCGACCGGAGCGTCGTGAGCTGCGGCGGGTTGACCACGAAGGTGACGTCCGTGTGCCACACGTTCGACTTGGACGTCTCACTGTCGACGGCGAGCACGTTCGTCGTACCGTCGGTGGCCGGCACGTTCGGGTGGGCGGTCGTGAGCTCGCCGAACCACCCGGCCACACGCTCCTGGCCGGCGTTGTCGAGGCGCACGCCGTCGAACACGATCGCCTTGTGCTCGTTGAGGGCCTGCCGGAGCGCCGTGACCGTCGAGTCGTCGGGCGGCGCCGTGAAGTCGACACCCTCGACGACCGCGCCGATGCGGCCCGTGAGTTTGCGGATGGACGGAGACATGAGGGGATCCCTCTCGAGGATTTGGGCGCGACGAAGTCAGTGGTCGGTCCGGTCACGATGCGAGGGACCGACGACTACACGAGGAGAGCCGGATGAGGAGAGCCGGATACAGGGCGAGCCGCGGAGCGGAGGTCGTACGACGGAAAATTCGCCGAGCCCGCGCCGCTACCGCAACAGGCCATTGGCTGACGGCACATCGCTTCGTCGGCCTGCGCACTTCTCCCCTGAACAGAGAGGGAAGACGGAGTGAGGAGCCGCGAGAAGGGAGGCGGTCAGACGGCGGGTACGACGTTCCGGGCAGGCACCGCCGTGCGGGCCGCTTTCCGGGTCAGCGACAACAGAACGCGCTGGAGACGTGCGCCAGGTCGATGTGGCGCCGTCGAGTCAAATCAACGCGCGGGGTCATGAAACGGGAGTTCAGCAGACGTCCACCACTTCGGTCAAGAAGTTCCGGAACAGGTCTTGCATTGCGGACACGTGGAACTTCTTCGCCCCTTCGGATCCGCCGGAAATCCCTCCCTGATCCCAGAACGACGACCACGTCACCTTCGGCGAGGGCAGCCCTCATCACCCATCACCAGGTTGACCAACGTCCCTGGGCAGTACATCCAGGGCAGCGGGTCATGCGGGGACCGCGGAGGCGGTCTCCGCGGCCGGTCGCCAGCCGAGCTCGGGCGCGATCAGGTGCCGGACATCGTGCAGGATCTGCTCGTAGTCGGCCCGATGGAACTCGTACGGCAACTCCAGGCGCAGCTCCGACACGGCCGAGACCACGGGATCCGCGGTCAACTGCTCCAGGATCTGCTCCGCGGTCCCGACCACGTCCGGGGCGAACAGGATCCGCTTCTCGCCCTGCGGTGCCAGGGTGCGCTGGTGCCGGCCGGCCGCGTAGTCCCGGTAGCGGGCCCGAGTGGTCGCGTCGGCGCTGTCGAACGGCACGATCACCCGTCCCAGCGCCACCCGCGCCGGCCGGCCGTCGGAGATGGCACGCCGGTACTCGGAGATCAGGGTGAGCTGGGCCGTGGTGAAGTCGTCGGTGCCTTCGCCGGTGACGATGTTGCCGCTCAGCAGGTTCAGGCCGTGTTCGGCGGCCCACCGGGTCGAGCGCAGGCGGCTTCCTCCGTACCAAGTGCGGTCCACCAGGCCGGGGTTGTGCGGTTGCAGCCGTGGCCGCTGGGTGTTGCCCGGCGACTGGATCACCGTGTCCGGATTCCCGAGGTAGTCACCGCGCAGGTTGTCGATGACGCGGGCGACCCTGCCGTAGGAGAGGTCGAAGCTGCGCCAGTCCCCGTCGTAGACCAGATCGCCGAGCAGCTCGGCGTGCGGCATGCCGGTGCTGAACCCGACCTGGAGCCGACCGCGGGACAGTACGTCTGCCAGCGCCAGGTCCTCGGCCAGCCGGAACGGGCTCTCGTACCCGATCGGGATGACCGCGGTCCCCAGCTCGACCTGCTCGGTGCGCTGGCCGGCCGCGGCGAGGAACACCGCGGCCGAGCCGACACCGTGCTCGAGATGGCGTTGGCGGATCCAGGCGCCGTCGAAGCCGAGCCGTTCGCCGTACTCGAACAGTTGCAGCGTCTCCTCCAGACCGGTGTAGGGGTCGTCGTCGGCGAAGTTGCCGGGAGTGAGGAAGGCCAATGAGCTGATCGTGGGGACGCTGCCGCTTGTGGGGATGCTGCTGCTTGTGGGGATGCTCATGACTCGCTCCGCGCGCTGCGCTCGTGGGGGATCTTCTCCCCGGCCTCGATCGACACGGGCAGCCGGTTCTCCGTCGGCGGCAGTGGGCAGGTGGCCAGATCGGTGTAGGCGCATGGCAGGTTCGCCGCGCGGTTGAAGTCCAGTTCGACCGTGCCGTCCGCGGCAGGTGGAGCCAGCACAAGGACCCGGTTGGCCGCGTAGGTGGTGACCCCGGAGGTCGCGTCGGTGAACAGGACCATCAGACTGCCCGGACCGTGCCCGGGAAATGCCGTCAGTGCCAGCGCCTGCCCGTCCAGCTCGAACTCGACCCGGCCCGGCGCGTCGTACACGTGCTCCAGTCCCTCGACGGCCGCGCCCACAGTCGTGGGCCGCGGCTCGTCGAAGGCCACATAGCAGCCGGTCACGGCCCAGCGAGGGTGGGGTGCGTAGGCGGGCGTTCCGGCGAAGGCGGTGCGCAGCGGTGCGTCCGGGTGCCGGGGGCGGACGATGTCGTGCCCGCCGCGCTTGGCCACCTCGATCACGGCGTCGCCCCAGACCGCGCTGACGCTGCTGCGCTCCGGGAGCACCCCGAAGCGGTGCTCGCCCTGAACGAGGGTTCCGTCGACGACCAGTTCCTCTCCGTCGTCGAGGACTACGGTGATCCCGTCGGCGTCGGTCGACCATGCTCCGGGAGCATCCGGGAAGCGTTGCGGCTGGTCGCTGAGCCAGTGCAGGTGGGTGATCGCCAGGAACCCGTGCGGGTCGCCGATGCTTGCTTCCTGCCTGCGATGCCACTCCTGCCAGTCGTGAGTGAAGGCTTGAAGGTCCGCCTGGGCATCTTGAACGGTCACGTGTGCTCCTTGTCGTGGGCCGGTGTACGTCCTGATAGCTGCTGCCCGGGATCGCCGCGAGCAGCTCGCGGGTGTAGTCGTGGCCGGCGTTGGTGAACAGCGAGTGGAACCGGCCCACCCCGAGGGGGGTGGGCCGTCGTCGCGGAGGAGACGCGGTCAGCCGGCCTGTCGCCGGTCGGTCGTGGAGCGGTGGGTGAGGGGTTCCCGCAGGCCAAGGTGCTCGCGCAGCGTCGTACCCGTGTACTCGGTGCGGTAGACACCGCGTTCCTGCAGTGCGGGGACGAGCAGGTCGACGATGTCGTCGAGGCCGTCGGGGATCAGGTACGGCGTGACGTTGAAGCCGTCGACGGCGCCGTGCCGGACGAAGTGGGCGAACTTGTCCGCCAGTCCCGCCGGAGTGCCGACGTGGCCGCGCTGGGGACCGAGCGCGATGACGGTCTCGCGCAGCGACCACCGGTGCGTCTCGGCCTTCTCCCGCCACTCGGCGACCACCTTGCGCGGGTCGGTGATACGCCGTGCGCCGAAGGAACCGTCGTTCTCGGCGACGACCGGGTCCTCCTTGGGCAGCGGCCCGTCGGCGTCGCGATCGGTGAGGTCCAGGCCCCACAGGAGTCCGGCGATGCCCAACGCGGTTGCCGGGGTGACCTGTTGGAGGCGGATCCACTGCTTCTTCTCCAGGGCCTCTTCCTCCGTGGCCCCGATGATGATCTCCGTACCCGGGAGGATGCGCAGGTCGTCGTCGGGCCGGCCGACGGCCCGCAGGCGGTGCCGGAGGTCGTCGGCGAAGGCGAGCGCGTCGTCGAAGTCGCTGCCGTGCGCGGAGAAGATGACGTCGGCGTTGCGGGCGGCGAAGTCCCGGCCGTCGCCGGAGTCCCCGGCCTGGAAGATCACCGGGTGGCCTTGGACGCTGCGCGGCAGCGTGGGCGCGAGGTCGACGTCGAACTGCGGCCCCTTGTGGCGGACTTGGCGTACGGCGCCGGGTGCCGCCCAGGCGGGGGCGCCCGGGGAGCCGGAGACGGCCCCGTTCTCCCAGCCGTCCCAGATCGCGCGGGCCACGGTGAGGAACTCCTCGGCGCGTCGGTAGCGGTCGGCGTGGTCGAGGTAGCCGCCGCGGCGGAAGTTGGCGCCGGTCCAGGCGTTGTCGGTCGTCACCACGTTCCAGCCGGCGCGGCCCTCGGAGAGCAGGTCGAGACCGGACAGACGGCGGGCGAGGTCGGCAGGTTCGTTGAAGGTGGTGTTGGAGGTGCTGACCAGGCCGATCCGGTCGGTGACGGCGGCCAGCGCGGCGAGCTGGGTGATGGCGTCCGGCCGTCCGGCGACGTCGAGGTCGTGGATCTGTCCGTCGACCTCGCGCAGCCTCAGCCCCTCCCCCAGGAAGAACGCGTCGAACAGGCCCCGTTCGGCGGTCTGGGCCACGCGCCGGAAGTTGGCGGGGTCGATCTGGGAGCCGCTGGCCGGGTCGGACCAGATGGTCCAGTGGTTGACGCCCTGGAAGAAGACTCCGAAGTGGAGTTGAGCGTCCGGGCGAGGGACGTCGAGGGGGTCGGTGCGGGTCATCGGGTCTCCTCAAGCGCCTCGAACGCCGCACCGGCGGCGTAGCGGTTGGCGGGCCGCTCAAGGCCCAGGTGGGTGCGCAGGGACGCGCCGGGCAGCGGGCGGACGGCGTGGCGCCGCTCGAAGAGGTGGGGCAGGACGAGCCGGGACAGCTCGGGCAGGTCCTCGTCCAGCACCAGCGGGTGCAGCCGGACTCCATCCACAACGCCCCTCAACTCCCCCAGGAGTGCGGCGAGTCCGGCGGCGGAGCCGATGTGGCGCAGCCGTCCGCGGTCGGTCCAGGGTGTGTGCCGTTCGAGGTCGGCGACGCGTTCGTCGGCCGTGGCGGCCACGGTGTCGAGGGCGACCTCGACCTCGGCGAAGGTACGCGGAGTTCCGGCGGCGGCGGTCGCGGCCGCGGTGACCGCGGCGACGTCGCGGCCCTCGACGAGGGCGACGTCCAGTTGCTCGGCGGGCACGAGGTCGAGGCTGCCGAGCACGACGAGTTGGCCCTGGGGCGGACGCGGCACGATCCCCGGGCCCTTCACGGCGTAGGTGTCGCCGGTGAAGTCGACGTAGTGGAGCCGGTCGCGGTCGAGGTAGCGGCTGGTGGCCACGGAGCGGATGACCGCGTCGTCCTCCCAGGAGTCCCACAGGGCGCGGACGACCTCCACGCCGTCGCGGGACTCGCGTGCGCGGGCGGCGGCGCCGTCGACGAGGGGACGGTCCCAGGCGCGGGCCGCCTCGGGACGTGCCTCCTCACTCACCACCCACCCGGCACGCCCGAGCGAGATGTGGTCGAGGGACGCCAACTGGCTGGAGACGTGGAACGGTTCGGTGTAGGTGACCGGGACGACCGGCGCGATGCCGATGACGCTCGTCGACGCGGCGAGGAAAGCGGCCCGCTCCACCGCGCCGATGCGGCCGGCCACGTCGGGCGTGGCGCCGGGCGGGAGTGCGCCGTCCTCCAGGGTGAGCAGGGTGAACCCGGCATTCTCCGCGGCGGCGGCGACGCGGGCCACTCGGCGCGGGGTCAGCAGGTGGTCGGGCGAGTGGGCGGCGCGGCGCCAGGCCGCGGGATGGGCGCCGTCACCGTCGAGTTCGACGGCGAGCCGCAGGGCGGGGCCGGACATGGGGTTCCTTCCGAGGGCACAACGAGACGGCCGGCCCGACGGGCCGACGGGGGTCAGGAATGTGCGGAAGGACAGACGGCGGAAGCGGTGCGGCAGTAGTCGACGTGCCGCCGGATGATCAGCCACGTACCCGTGCCGGCACCGTGCGGTGCGGCGCCATGTACGCGCATCGGGGCCTCCACCCGTCCGGGACTGATCGCTTCAACCTACGTCGTCGGCACTGGAAGATGTCAAGACCATTAGATGTACGCGCACACAAAAGCTGTCACGGCGGGTGCGGGTCACTCCGGGAGCGGTGGGGCTGGTGAGATCGAAGGGGGCCGTACGAGGCCCGGTGAGCGCCGTGAGGATCGTCTCCGCCGACCCCGCGTACGTGTTGTGGCCGCTGGGGTAGTCCGGATGCGCCGGCATCGGGGTCGATCGTGCCGGTGCGGATCGCGGTGACCGGGCGCCGGCGCAGGTAGGCGTACTTGCTGTCGGAGGTGGCGATCTGCGTGTCCACCAGCGCGACGTGGAACAGTGCCACCAGGCCGGCCTGACCCGCGGTGAATTCGACGTCGCTCCAGCCGAGGCCGGCAGGATGAGGTCGCCGGTGACGACTGAGAGGCGGGCGGCGCGGGTCGCGGTGGCCGAGCTCGGCGTTCTCCATGGGTCTCGTCCCGCCTTCGTGCCCTGGTACTGACCGAACCGGCAGAGACCTCAACTCGCCCCGGTCCGGGGCGCCTCAGCCGTTCGCCAGCTCTCCGAGCAGCTTCCAGGTACGGCGTCGGTCCGCCTCACCACCCAGGTCCGTCGCGGTGAACACCACTTCCGTCGCCCCGGCCTCGCGGTACCGGTGCACCTCGGCCGCAACGGTCTCCTCGTCGCCGATGACGGCCAGGTCCACGGCCCGGGTGCCGCCGGAAAGCCCGATGACGCGCTGGTAGGAAGGAAACTGCTCGTAGAACGCGAGCGTCCCGGTCGCGGTCTCCCGTACCGCCTCGACGTCGGCGGTGACCACGCCGGGCACGAAGGCAACGATCCGGGGCGCCGGCCGGCCCGCCGCCTCGGCCGCCGCGGTGACGGCCGGAACGATGTGCTCGGCGAGGGCGCGCGGCCCTGCCAGGAGCGGAATGATGCCGTCCGCGAGTTCACCGGAAGCGCGCAGTGCCTGCGGCGCCATGGCGGCGACCAGCAGCGGGACCGGCGGATCGGCGCCCGGCACCGACGCCGGCAGCGGTGTGGTGGCGGTCAGCAGTTCTCCGTGGAAGTCGGCGCTGCCCGTCTCCACGAGTTGGCGCAGGGCGGTGAGGAACTCCCGGAGCCGGGCGATGGGGCGGTCGTACGGAATGCCGAAGCCTGCCTCGGTCAGGTGCTTGGTGCCGAGCGCGAGCCCGAGGTGGTAGCGGCCGCCGGTGGCGGCCTGGGCCGTCTGTGCCTGGCTGGACACGAGCAGCGGATGGCGGCCGAAGACGGGGATCGCGGCGGTCCCGACGTGCAGCCCGGGAACCTCGCGGCCGACGATCGCGGCAAGGGAGGGAGAGTCGTACGCGAAGGTCTGCCCGAACCATGCGGAGCGCAGTCCGGCCTCGTGGGCCTCCCGCGCGAGATGCACCGTGCTGTCGATCCGGTTCTGGAGAGCGAGCGCTACACCGATGGTCATACACAGGGCAACCGGCGCCCGCGTGACGGGCATTCCTGCTCGCGCATGACAAGCTCGTGGCGGCCTCGTGACAGCGCTCAAGGACTCAGCGCGCCCGGCGGGAAGTCGTCACCCGGCTGGTCGTAGGGTGCGGAGCGGCGATTCGCTGAAGGGGAGGCGGTCGGGGCGGACACGCCGCCCCGACCGCCTCCCCTTCGACTCGTCGAGTCTCTGATCTTCTACTTGGCGCTTCGCGTCGCGGCACTGCTCGCGATACCGAGGAAGGCCCGTACCGGATCCTCCGGATACTTGAAGTCCGCGACGAGCTCCCGCTTCGCGAAGTACACGCGGCCTTGCTCGACGATGATGTCCGACTTGTCTGGATCACCGAACTGGCGGTCACTGCTGTTGTCGTCCGGCAGGCGGAACAGCAGGAACGGGGTCTCCTTGCCCGTACGCGGATCCAGGCTGATCACCGCAGCGGGGCCGATGTCGTCGCGCGTCGCGCGGTAGACCAGGAGCTGGTCGCCGCTCGTCCGCAGCGGATAGATCGGCTGCCCCTCGCGCCCGTTGAACTTGCGCAGCGTCTTGCCCGTCGCGACATCGAACCCCACGATCCAGTTCGCCTCCTGTCCGTTCTCGGACCCCACCTTGCTGGCGACGAAGATCTCGGTGCGCCCCACCACCATCGCGTCACAGTTCTCCACCACGCCGAAGCGCGACGTGCTGGAGTACCGGACGCCGCACATCGGGTCGTAGCTCTCGCCGTGCAGGGAAATGGTGGCGCTGTGCTTGCCGTCCGCGTCGAGGGTGATCAAGTCGGTCACCGTGGTGTCCCCGGCCCCGACGGCGAGCACCGGCGGATCGGACGAGGGCAGATAGACGGTCGTGATGCCCTTGCCGACCTTGTACGTCCACTTGGCCTTGCCCGTACGGGGATCGAGCTTCTGCACCTCGTACGTGACGTCGGGCAGGGATCCGCATCGGGCCAGGGCGAGAAGCGCGCGCCCTCCGGCGAACCCGTGGTCCTCGCACCGGGAGACGGTCGTGCTCTTCCAGAGCTGCTTGCCGTCCTTCATGTCGTACGCCACCGAGCCCTGATCCCATGCCACGGCGACGGTGCCCCGCGTCATGGTCAGGTTCGTGTTCGTCACGAACGCGGAGGCGGCCTCGGGCATCTTCGACTGCCAGAGCTTCTTGCCTGTGTCGATGTCGAAGAACACCACCTCGTCGCAGACGCCCTCGGTCGGGGACCCCTTGGGCTTGGGGGGCTGGACGACCACGGCCGTACGACCGTCCGCGGTCACGTGCTTGGTCGTCGCGCAGATATGGCCGCCGAGCTTGAGCGTCCACGCCTTGTCGCCGCCGTACCGGTCGACCTTGAAGCCCATGACCTCGTCGGCGATGCCCTTGGCGAAGATCTTGCCGGTCGCCCAGGTGCCCGGCGCATAGCGGGGGTTGACGTCCGTGGTCTTCTCGAGGTTCTCCTCCATCCAGCCGACGGCCAGTTCACCCTCGGGCGTGCTCGGGAGCTTCTCGACCGTCTCCCTGATGTCGTCGGGAGCTTGCGGAGCAGCCGTCGCCTTGCTGTTCGCCGGGGTCTTGTCGCCGGTCCCGTACATCAGAAGCCACCCGCCCACGCACAACACCACGACGAGTACGGCGGCCACGGCGCCGATCAGTCTCGTACGGCGCCGTCTTCGGTCGGTGTCCGCCGCCAACGCGGATTGGGTGTACGGAGAAGGAGGCGGGCCGAAGCTCACGCGCGGGAGTCCTTTCAGTGAAGGCCGTTCGGTCTCGGGGGAGCCCCCTACTATGCCCGCTCGTTGATCGTGTACATGCGGGGGGTGACGTAGCGGGCAGTCGGCACGCGGAGTTGGGGGGTGGGGACACGGCAAACTAACTCCAGTCCCGAGCTGGGTGCCGGGGCCTGTACGACCCACCCCCCCATGGCCGCGAGTCCCTCACGATCTCCGTCCGGCCGAACACGCCGCACCGTATCCCGAGCCACTGACAACACAGCCGGTCCGGGGGCCAACGCTTGTCAGCGGATGTGACTGCTGAACTCGTCGCGGAGATCGGCCCGTTGTGCCGGCGCCCGAGGTCAAGGAACAGGCTGAGAAGCTGCGCGTGAACCTCCTTGCACCGGTCACCGCCCGGAAGGGGTGCGGGTCATTCGCTGCCGGGAGGGCGTGGATGTTCCATGCGGGAGAGCCAGGTCGTGAGCAGTGCTTCGAGCGCCTTGGCCTCGGCGGGGGCCAGCAGGTCCAGCAAGTGACGTTCGTTGCGCATGTGGTCGGTGAACGCACGGTCGATCAGCTCGCGCCCGGGCTTCGTGAGGGCGACGATCCGGCCGCGTTGGTCGTCGTCGGAGCGGCGGCGGGTGACAAGCCCGGCCCGCTCCAAGCGGTCGATTCTCTTCGACATCGCGCCGGTGGTGACCATGGTGTGCGCGGCGAGCTCGCCAGGTGCCCGCTCGTACGGCTGACCCGCGCGGCGGAGGGCACACAGGACGTCGAACTCCCCCTCGCTGAGGCCGTAGCGGCCGTATACGAGGCAGAGTTCTTCGGTGAGCTGGTCCGCCAGGCGGTGCAGCCGGCCGATCACTCCCTGCGGGGTGACATCGAGGTCGGGCCGTTCACGGCGCCAGTCGGCCTGGATGCGGGCTACACGGTCCAACGGTTGCCGGTCTTCCATGGACACCATATTAGCTTCCCGGGAAGCTATATTGTCTTCCATGGAAGCTAATGCACGTTGGGTGGCACTGACCGCGGTCGCACCGGTGGCATGGGGGGCCAACTACTTCGTCACGCACGAGTTCCTCCCCGCCGACCGGCCGCTCTACGGGGCTGCTCTGCGTGCGCTGCCCGCCGGCCTCATCCTGCTGGCCCTGTGCAGGCAGCGGCCGCGTGGCGCATGGTGGTGGCGATCCGCGGTGCTCGGGCTGCTCAACGCGAGCGTGTTCTTCGTCCTCGTCTACGTCGCTTCCCAGCTGCTGCCGACGAGCGTCGCCTCGACCGTCATGGCGGTGTCCCCGCTGACGATGATGCTCATAGCCTGGCCCCTGGTGTCCGAGCGGCCCCGGACCGCCCACCTGGCCGGCGCCGCGATCGGGCTCGCCGGGGTGTGTCTCATGCTGCTCACGGGGGTGGAAAGGGTGAGCGTGCCGGGAGTCCTCGCCTCCGCCGCCGCCATGCTGGTGTCGTCCTTCGGCCACATCCTGGCCAAGCGGTGGAGCGCCGACGCCGACGTACTCGCCTCGACCGCCTGGCAGCTCACCGCCGGAGGCCTGTTCCTGCTCCCAGCTGCCGCAGCCGTGGAGGGTCCTCCCCCCGCGCTCTCCACGCCGGCACTCCTCGCGTTCGGCTACGTCACCCTGGTCGCCACCGCGCTGGCCTTCGCCGCCTGGTTCACCGGACTGCGGCACCTGCCCGCAGGGACCGTCGGTCTGATCGGACTGCTCAACCCCGTCACGGGCGTACTGCTCGGCACAGTGGTCGCCGCCGAGGTGCTGACCGTTCAGCAACTGTGCGGACTGGGCCTGGTCCTGGCCGGAGTCCTCCTCGGCCGACCCACGCGCGCAGACCGCCGCGGCAGCAGTCAGAAACCCGCCCATCCTGTCTCTGCCGAAAGTCCCGCGCGCGAGCCATCCCCGAGCAATCCTCGATGAGTACGCGGGGCTCCCGGCGGTCACGTCCGCTTCGTACAGGCACAAATTCGTGAGAACGAAATGCCCAAGGGACCCTAAAGTCAACGGTGACCCTCAGCACCTAGAGAGGCACCTGCATGCATGACACAGCCGACTTCATGGCGGACATCTATGCACTGGGCACCGGGCCATGGACGATGACGCCCGTCACCCGTGGCGCGCTGGGCCAGATCTGGAAGTTAACCGGAAACGGCTCCTCATGGGCAGTGAAGGAACTCCTCTTCGGCTGCGACAAGCAGCAGGTCCACCGGGAGGCCGCGCTACGGAACGCCACGGAGAAACTGGGGATCGTGTCGCCACGATTCATCCCGAATCGCGACGGTGAATACGTCTCACGACTCCCTCCCCCGTTGGGCGGCTCCTACGTAAAGCTGTACGACTGGGTCAACGGGACTGAGGCAGACGCCTCCGACCCGGAAGTCCTGAGCTGGTTCGGCCGAACCCTGGCACTCCTCCACATGGCCGGAAAGGGTGCAACCGCGACACCGAACGCCTGGTACGAGGAGTGCCACCTGGCCGCCGACTGGGCAGAACTGCACGAGGAGATTCGCCAGGCAGGTCTGCCGTGGTCGGACGCGCTGGGGCAATTCCTCTCCACCTCGGCGGCAGAGCTGACGCACCATGTGACCACGTCGGACCCTGGTGATTTGGTGACGTCACATCTCGACCTACAGCCCCAGAATGTTCTGGTTGGTCCGGCCGGGCCGGTTCTCCTCGACTGGGACAACGCAGGATCCACATCGGCGGAACGCGAGCTCGCACGAGCCATTTACGTATGGTCGGGCGGGAACCAGTTCCAGACGGATTCCGCTCGGCGATTGGCCCGCGCGTATGTGGATGCAGGAGGTCGTGCGACCGTCAAAGGCCTGGATTCGTTCTCGATGCTCTTCGCAACGGCCTTGAACTATCTTTACGTGCAGGCCGAGTGCGCGATCGATCCGACCGTGACCGCCGCGCAGCGGGAGTTCGCGAGCGGCCAAGTCGTTGCCTCCTTGCGGAACATGCCGGACCTGGCCGCGGCCTCCCGATTGATCCAGGCCCTTGAGACCGAGTGGTGACCGGTCGGTCATCGAGGTCATCGCAGACCACTCACGCGTTCACGGAAAAGCGGGAGCTGTGCCCGTCCGAACATCTGGCGTGCGAACTGGATCGGGAGAGTGTCACAGTCACTGCCGTGACCTTGATGGACGTACTCGTCGGCTTCTCCAGCACTGGCCGGATCGGGCCCCTGAGCTGCGGAATGTCCCTGGCTGAGGCTGAAGATCTCCTCGGCCCGGGGCGCCCGCACCCCGCCCACATCTTGAAGGGGCCCGATATCGACGGCTATCCGTACTCCTGGGGCGGGCTGCGGCTGGTGGTCACTCAGCGGGCCGTCAGCGGAATCTGGGTCAGCCTCTGGCCCGGTTCGACCGCCGGACTTCCGCCGCTCGTCCTGCCCGATTCCGAGTCGTTCGAGGCCACCGTCCTCCGCGAGGACCTGATCGCCGCCCTGGACAACGCAGGCTGCCGGCACGCCGTCAACAGCAGACTCACCTTCGGCGAGCAGTCAAGTCTCATCACCCAACCCGCTGACGTCTGCGCGGTCTTCAGCCTGCCGGGACGGGACAACCACGTGCCGCACCGTGATCGGCACTACCTCGACGTGATGCACAAGCACACGGCTTGACACTGCTGATTTCACAGAACGATCGGCAGCACCGTGTGTGCCTGGCCACTGGCCTCCATGGACGGCCGGGCGGGGCGCCCGAGGCGTCGCCGCCCTCCCAGTCGTGCTGGTGTGCCGTCACCATCTGTGGTTACCTGACCCCATGACCGTGCTTGTGACCCGCCGCCACGTTGACTACGTGCGTGTCACCACCACGGGTTGTTCCGCCGTGAGCTGACGCTCCGCTCCGGTATCTGATCCCCCTCTTCACCACCGCGCCGCACTGTCCTCCGCCCTGCCCTTTTCAGGTCCGGACAGCAGCCCCGCGGTCTCTTCACGCACCCCGCACGCCCCGCACAAGGGAGAACCATGAGCCAGCCGATCGACTCCGTCACCGCCGGCCACACCCCCGAGGACGAACCCGCCGGGCCCGACACCTCGGCCTGGTCGTTCGAGACCAAGCAGATCCACGCCGGTGCCGCGCCGGACCCGACGACCGGGGCGCGGGCGACGCCGATCTACCAGACCACCTCGTTCGTCTTCCGCGACACCCAGCACGCCGCCGACCTGTTCTCGCTCGCCGAGCCGGGCAACATCTACACCCGCATTCACAACCCGACCCAGGACGTCTTCGAGCAGCGGATCGCCGCGCTCGAAGGCGGGGTCGCCGCGGTGGCCCTGGCCTCCGGGCAGGCCGCGGAGACCCTGGCGATCCTGACTCTGGCGAGCGCCGGCGACCACATCGTCTCCAGCACGTCCCTGTACGGCGGCACGTACAACCTGTTCCGGCACACGCTGCCCAAGCTGGGCATCGAGGTGTCGTTCGTGGACGACCCGGACGACGTCGAGGCCTGGCGGGCGGCGATCCGGCCCCACACCAAGGCGCTGTTCGCAGAGACGCTGGGCAATCCGCGCGGCAATGTCCTGGACGTGCGGGCGGTCGCGGATGTCGCCCATGAGGCCGGGGTGCCACTGATCGTGGACAACACCGTGCCGACTCCCTATCTGCTGCGGCCCCTTGAGCACGGCGCGGACATCGTCGTGCACTCGGCGACCAAGTTCCTCGGCGGACACGGGACCACCATCGCGGGTGTCGTCGTGGACGGCGGCACCTTCGACTTCGGCGCGCATGCCGAGCGCTTCCCCGACTTCACCGAGCCCGACCCGAGCTACCACGGGCTGCGGTACTGGCCGGCGCTCGGCCCGGGCGCCTTCGCGATCAAGCTGCGGGTCCAGCTGCTGCGCGACCTCGGCCCCGCCCTCGCGCCGCACTCCGCGTTCCTGCTGCTTCAAGGCGTGGAGACCCTGAGTCTGCGCATCGAGCGGCACTCGGCCAACGCCCAGGCCCTCGCGGAGTGGCTGGAGCAGCGCGACGAGGTCGCCGCTGTCCACTATCCGGGACTGGAATCCAGCCAGTGGTACAAGGCGGGGCAGAAGTACCTCCCGCGCGGTGCCGGTGCCGTGGTCTCCTTCGAGCTGCGGGACGGCGTCGAGGCGGGCAAGCGGTTCGTGGACGCGGTCGAGCTGTTCAGTCACCTCGCCAACATCGGCGACGTACGCAGTCTCATCATCCATCCGGCGTCCACCACCCACAGCCAGCTGGACGATGCGCAGTTGGCGGCGACCGGCACCTCGCCCGGCCTGGTGCGCCTGTCGGTCGGCATCGAGAACCTCGCCGATCTCAAGGCGGACCTGGAGGCCGGCTTCCGCGCGGCGAAGGGCGCGTCCTGAACACCGTACTGACGACCTCCGAGGTCCCCCTCCCGCCGGCCTCAGGCGCCTGGAGGGAGGGGGACCCTCCGGGGCGCCGCCAATGGCACGTACGGGAGAAACCGCTGCCGTTGGAGGCAGCAGGTGAACTGCCCGGTGCGCGGCTCGCGTTCGAAACCTGGGGGCGGCTGGCAGCGGACCGCTCCAACGCCGTACTGGTGCTCCACGCGCTCACCGGCGACAGCCATGTCGCCGGACCGGCTGAACCCGGTCACCCCACCCCCGGCTGGTGGGACGGGCTCATCGGGGCCGGGCTGGCATTGGACACGGACCGCTGGTTCGTCGTCGCTCCCAATGTGCTGGGCGGCTGCCAGGGCAGTACCGGACCGTCCTCAACACGTCCCGACGGGCGGCACTGGGGTGGAACCTTCCCCGCCCTGACACAGCGCGACCAGGTCGCTGCGGAAGCCGGCCTGGCCGACGCACTCGGCATCGACCGCTGGGCCCTGGTGGTCGGCGGCTCCATGGGCGGGATGCGCGCCGTGGAGTGGGCCGTCTCGTATCCGGAGCGCACGAGCGCACTCCTCCTGCTCGCCACCACGGCGGCGGCAAGCGCGGAGCAGATCGCCTGGGCCAACATCCAGCTCCACGCCATTCGCAGCGACCCGCACTGGCGCGGCGGCGACTACCACGACACCGGCCGCGGTCCGCACGCGGGACTCGGCCTGGCCCGCCGCCTCGCCCACGTCACCTACCGCAGCGAGCCGGAGTTGCAGGTCCGCTTCGGTCGCACGCCCCAGGGTTCGGAGGACCCCTGGAACGGCGGCCGGTACCAGGTCGAGTCCTATCTCGACCACCACGCCGCCAAGCTGGTGCGCCGCTTCGATGCGGGGAGCTATGTCGTGCTGGCGGACGCCATGAACACGCACGACATCGGCCGCGGTCGCGGCGGTACGCGCGCCGCCCTGCGCCGCGTGACCGCCAGGACGCTGGTCGCCGGAGTGAGCTCGGACCGCCTGTATCCCCTCAGCCAGCAGGCGGAGCTGGCCGCCGGGATCCGCACAGCGGATCACCTCCGAGTGATCGAATCCCCCTACGGTCACGACGGCTTCCTCATCGAAGTGGAACAGGTCGCCGCGCTCGTACGCGAACTCGTCGGTTAGCGGCGACCGTTCAGGTCCGTTGATCCGTCACACCACGCTCACCGGATGCCGTACCACCGCGTCGAAGAGGTAGCCCTGTGTGTTGGGGACGGCGATGTCCGGCTGAGTGCGGCCGGCCGTGTCCGTGGCGCGGGCCAGCAGGTGGGTGGCGCCGGGTGCGTCGGGCTGCCAACCGAGGGACCAGCGGGTCCAGGTACCGGCGCGGGGCCGGTCGTGCAGGCGGGCGGGCCGCCAGTTCGCGCCGCTGTCGGTGCTGACGTCGACCCGGGCGACGGCTCCCGCGCCCGACCACGACCGTCCGTGCAGTACGTGCCTCTGGCCCGCCGTGAACGTGGCCCCGCTCGCCAGCTCGAAGGCGCTCTTCGTGGCCTGCCGGGTGAGCGGCGCGCTGCCGCCCTCGGGGTGGGAGGGGCCGAACAGCCGGTAGAAGGTGGTGTTCCAGGGCGAGTAGAGCGGCTGCGCGGACACCTCGATGTCGCCGACCCACTTGATCGACGCGATCCCCACCCAGGAGGGCACCAACACCCGCACCGGATAACCGTGGTCGTACGGAAGCTGCTCACCGTTCATCTCGTACGCGAGCAGTACATCGTCCAGCGCCTTGGCCAGCGGCAGTGGACGGCGTACCCGTCCCAGACTCTCACCGCCGCTGACGTACTCGGCGTCCAGGCCGCGCGGCTGCACGTCCACGGCGTACGGGGACAGCCCGGCTCTGCGCAGTACGTCGGCCAGGCGCACCCCGCGCCAGCGTGCGACGCCGATCGCTCCCAGGGTCCACGGGGTGCCGGTGACCGTCTCGCCCTGCTGTGTCGTGTAGTAGGAGCGACCGTTTCCGGCGCACTCGACAAATGCGGTACGGGTGACGGCCGGCAGGGCTCGCAGATCGTCGTACCCGAACTCCACCGGCCGGTCCTCGCCGGGCGTGCCGCGCAGCCCGCTCCCCCACAGCCGCAGCCGCCAGTCGTCGGCTTCCAGGACGGGGGTGGCGGTGTGGTTGCGTACGAAGAACAGCTCGTTGGGGGTGTGGTGGCCGGTTCCGCGCAGCGCCTCCCAGCGGGTCTCGGCGTTGGTGCCGCGCGCGATGAACCACTCGGGCGGCAGGGGCTTGACGATCGGCCCGTCGGCGGCGTGGGCGGGCCGCGTGGCACCGAGGGCGGTCCCGGCGGCGGTGGCGGCGAGCAGGGTGAGCAGCCGACGGCGGGTGACCCCGTCGGCCCTGGCCTCACCGGCGAGCCACTGGCGCAGTCTGCGGCGGTCGTAGTCGGTTTCGTAGCGGTGACCGGCGGGGGTGGGTGAAGGCATGGCGGGTCCTCGTCATGAAGGGACGAAAAGTGCGAGAGGGATCGGCGCAGGCCAGGGCACGGGCATCCGCGGGTGGGGCGGATGCGTGCACAACTGGCTTGTCCAGCAGGACTGTTGACCGAGAGAGGAGGAAGCGCGTGATCAGCCGGTCGTCCGACACAGCGCGGCGGCCACCCGGACGAGGTCCACGGCGCGGCGGCGGGTCAGAGGCTCCGGCAACGGCATGGCGGGATGCAAACACGTGGGGCGGACGGTGTCAACGGAGCGTTCACGTCGGCACGGTGAGGCACGGACGGGCCGAACAGGGCGAACGGACCGCGTCTGCCGAGGAGTTGCCCTCCCTGGTCGAGTGACCTCGACGCTCTTGCCCTTGACGCGCACGTCAGGGGTTAACGTCTGCGCGCCGACAGCCGGACCGGTCCGGCTGTCACAGTCCGCGCTCATCCTCGAACCCGTTCAGGAGCCCGACATGGCCGCTGTCCTGCCCGCCACGACCCGCGAGATCCTGCTGGCCGGCATCCCCGGCGGGCTGCCCGGGCCCGAGCACTTCACGGTCACGCGGAAGCCGGTCCCCGTCCCCGGTCCGGGACAAGTCGTCGTCCGGAACCGGTACTTCCTCGTCTTCCCCGGGCTGCGCACACTGATCGGCAGCCAGGCCGACAGCGTACCGCTGCCCCGCATCCACGCCGGCGACGCCCTGTTCGGTCCCGCTGTCGGTGAGGTCGTCGCGGCCGCGCCCGGCGGTCCGTTGCGCCCGGGAGACACGGTCACGCATCTGCTCGGGTGGCGCGAGCACGCGCTGGTGGCGGCGGCCGAGTGCACTCCGCTGGGCGATGTCCTGCCCGACCCGGTGGCCCATCTTTCGTCCGGGTCGGCCGCCTACGGCGCACTGACCCGGCTCGCCGAAGTCCGCCCCGGCGACACCGTGTTCGTCACGGGCGCGGCGGGAGCCGTGGGAACCCTGGCGGGCCCCGTCGCGCGTCTGCTGGGCGCCACGAGGGTCATCGGGAGCACCCGTTCGCCGGACAAGGCCGAGCGGCTGCGGGCCGAACTGGGCTACGACGCGGTCGTGGTGCCCGGACCCCGGCCGATCGACGAGCAACTGGCCGCGGCGGCGCCGGACGGCATCGACGTGCTGCTGGACACCGTCGGCGGTGACCAGCTGGCCGCGGCTGTTCGCGCCGCGCGCCGGGGCGCCCGCTTCGTACTGGTCGGCGCGCTGTCAGGACAGTTGTCGCCGCGCGGGGACGGTGGCAGCGCGCCCGCGGAGATCGACACCTTCCGGCTCGTCACCCAAGGCGTCTCGCTGCGCGGCTACAGCGGCCAGGACCATCCCGAGGTGACGGAGGAATGGACCAAGCGCTTCGGGGACTGGCTGCGCTCCGGCGAGATCACCTTCCCGCATATGCGGATCCCGGGCATGGATCACGCGGCCCGGGCGTTGCAGGAACTGTTCGAGGGGCGGCACTTCGGGACCGTCGTCGTGGAGTTGCCGCCGGAGTGATGCGTCGTCGCGCTCGAGTCGCGGCGACGGAGGCTGAGGCGCGAGGTCGGACATGCGGATCGGGGATGCGGCGGCAGCGGCGGGGACCACCCCGCGGGCACTGCGGTTCTACGAGGAACGCGGCCTGCTGCCACCACCGCGGCGCACCGCCACCGGGCAACGAGAGTACGGGCCGGGTGAGGTGGCCCGAGTCCGCGTCATCCGTGAGCTGCTGGCACTCGGGCTCACCGTCGAGGATCTGCGCGGCGTCGCCGACCGGATCGACCTGCTGGTCGAGAATCCCCAACGACGGTGTGGGCGCCCCGACTCCGACGTCCCCGGCTCCGGGGTGGTCGACCGCAGACTCGCGGCCCTCGACGCCGAGATCGACCGCCTGACCCGTCTGCGCGCCCATCTGGCCCTGCGCACATACGGACAGCCGTGAGGACACGTCTGCGGCGGCAGGATCGGCCTCGCGCAGCACGGAGACGAGACGGCGCCATCCTCCCCGGACTCCATCCAATCCACACAAAGGGGATGGAATTGGCCATAGTCACCTGAGATAGGATGTCCGTGATCCATACGGACCTCGCCTCTCGGCTGGTGACCTGCGCAGACCATACTGGGAGGGCACACCGCTCCCCACCCGCAAAGTGACCGATGCCCAAGTCCTCCACCGACCGTGCCACGGCCCCGGAATCAGTCTGGCTGGCAAGCGGGCGCCACACCGGACCCGCCCCGCAGAAGGTCCTTCGGGACAACCTCCGGAAGCTGAAGGCCGCCGGGACCATCCAGGACTTCCTGGAGCCGGAGAACTCGGCGACCTCCGACCAGCATGTCTTCGAGGCCCGCTGGCTGGTCGGCGACGCCGTCACCGTACGGGCGCGGCTCACCACCGACCGGCGTGAGCACGCGGCCGAAGAGCGGTGCTGGACGCTGGCGGCCGAGGCGGAGCGGCCCTGGGATCACGCGTGGCCCTCCCCCGCGACCATGTTCTGGCCCGAGAACAGCGACGTCTCCTGGGACCACGACAGGGTGGCCGGGCTCCGTCTGCGGGACATCAACCCGCTGCCGAAGGAGGACGCGGCGCTGCGCCGCCTGCTGAGGGATGCCGCGCGCCACAGCTGGAGCATTAACGTCGTCGTCCACGAGGCGATGACCACCGACGACCGCGGCCGGCTCCCCCTGGCCCGGCTGCTTCCGCCCGGACTGCGGCATCGCGTCGTGGAACACCGGGCCGCGCCCGAGCAGTTCCAGGCCGTCAACTGGGCGCTGTACGACGTGGGGACGCGGGTGCCGCGCGGTGGCGCTGTCATTCTGCCCGGCACGCCTGCCCGGCTGGGGTACGACGAGCAGGACTTCAGCGTGCGCAGCGTGTTCCTCGACGGCTCGGAGCCGACAGAGCTTCTGGACAAAGTCGTACGGTATGCCGCGCTGCCGCGGCCCCTGCCGGAAGAAGCGGCGGAAGCGCTCACCGCTCTCCGGCAGGACTGGCATCTGCTGACCCTCGAAGAGGAACTTGCCCACGCACGGGCGCTGGTGGACTCCTACGCCGAAGCGCTCGACGCCATGACCAAGTCGCGCGACCTGTACCGCGAGGCGACCGAACACGCCCACGCGGCACTCGCCGAGATCAAGGAGCTCCGGGGCACGGCATACCCCGCGCTCGGGACATCGCGCGGCCAGAACGGGCGCTCGCCGAACCCGCTGACGAAGACGATTCAGCGCGTCACGGACACCATGAGAGCGCGGCGCACGCCGAGCGACGACGGGGCGAGCCGCACGGACCGCTGACCGCGCGCCCGCACCCGGCCCCGCCACGCGGCGCGCGGGTGGCCGTCACTCGCGCGGGTGCTTGTCACGCGCCTCGCCAGATATTGGCGAACGCCGCGTTTTCGAAGGCCCGCCTCTGGCGTACGGCTTCCAGTTCCAGCACCGCCTCGTCGACGGCGGCCAGCACGGTCGTCACCGTGTCGTCGACGGTGCCCGGGGAGTCCGAGTTCTGCACGTCGTGGATCCCGACGACCGCCGCGAGGGCGGCGAGGACGGGCTCGTCCGCTGCCCAGCGGTGCATGGCCCGGCGGCGTGCGGCCGAATCGACCAGCGCCATTCGGTCGGCGCCGAGGGACAACCGGCCGCGCCGTTGCCGGGTGAGCAGGCCGGCCTCCTCGAAGGCGGCCAGATAGGCCGCGGACAGGTCACGGCCTCGGCGCCACAGCCAGTCTTCGACGCGCTCGTACGGCACCTGCCGGGCGAGCGACGACGCGGCCTCGGCCATGAGGGGATCATCCGTCGTCGGCGGCCGGGTCGGCACCATGCGGTCGCCGACCAGCATGAGGGCCTCGGCGCGGAGGAGGTCGATCACCTCGGCTCCGGCGAGCGCGAGCGACAGGTCGCCCTGCCCCACAGGAGAGCTCGGCTCCGCGTCGACGGCGATGATGAACAGGTCCTTGGCCGTGGTCATGAACGGCTCCCCTCGGAGTCATCGGCAACGAAACGATACGTGGCCGGGCGGTCGGCCCGGCGTCAAGTGGGTGACGCAACGCGGGGCGGGCCTCCACGCGTGCCATGCTGGAACTCCGGATCTTGACGGAGAACGGGGAAAAGCGGCAGCGTGAGGACAGCGACACGGCCGAGCCGGACGAGGATCTGGGGCCGGATCCGGCACCGGATCTGGGACCGGTTCGCGGCCTCCGACCCCGGGCTGTTGCGGCTCATGGCGGGGCTGCGGACAGTCGGCGCCATCGCGCTCACGCTCGCGGTCCTGGCGCTGCTCAAGGCCGATGTGAGTCACATGGTGACCGGCGCCATGGCGGCCATGGTCGCGACCTTCGCCATCAAGGAGAAGCAGCGGCGCGAACAGGCCCTCACACTCGCGCTCGGTCTGCCCGTGGCACTTGTGGCGATGTCGCTGGGAGCGCTGTTGAACACCAGGGTCGTCGCGGGCGACCTCTTCTTCATCGCCCTGATCTTCGCCGCCGTGTACAGCCGCCGGTTCGGTGATCGCGGTACCGCCCTGGGACTCATCGGGTTTCAGATCTACTTCGTCTCCCTGTTCGTCGGAGCCAGTTACTCCGCTCTGCCCGGGCTCTGCGGAACACTGGCCATCGCGTTCGCCTGCAGTGCGGTGGTGCGGTTCGGCCTGGTCGTCGAGATGCCCGAACGTGTCCTGCTGCGACTGCGCGAGGCCTTCCGGGCTCGTCTGGCCCAATTGGTGACCGCCCAGATCGAGCTGCTCGACGCCGGGCCCGACGGTGTCGAGAAGGCCCTGGAGGACGTACGCCGGCACACCGCGCGCCTCCACGAGAGCGCGCTGATGATCCAGGGGCGGCTGGAACAGGGCACCAGAGACAGCGCCACCGCCTCGCTCGTACAGCGCCGCGTGGCCGACGCCGAGATCGCCGCCGAGCGGCTCGATGTTCTCCTCCTCAGCGCGCGCAGCGCCGAACGCGCCCCCACCCTCACCCTGCACCTCCCGGACGCGCCCGTGCCGGCGCCGAGCAACCGGCTGCGGGCACACGACGACACCACCGCGATGCTGCGCCGCGACCTCGACGCACTGCGCCTGCTGGTCGTCCGCCCCGTGGCGTTCGACCGCGGCACCGGGCTGGCCCATCTGCGCAACCGGCTGCTCGGTTACCGCGACGAGGAGAATCTGCCACGCGCCTCGGCCGCCGTCCAGGACGTCTTCCGCGGCATCGGAGAGGCGGCGCGCTCCGTCCTGGGCCTGCGGCTGGCCCTCGACGGCCCCCAGGACGAATCCGACGACACACCGTCGACGACCCGTTCGCGCGAGGAGCTGGAGGCCGAGGACATCGCCATCGCCGGGTCCGAGGAGAGCGAGCCGGACGCGGACCGCCCCCAGGGGCTGGAGCGTCCCACGACCCGTGCCGCGATCCAGGTGTCGGTGGGTTCGGCGCTGGCCATCGTCGGCGGGGAACTCCTCTCCAGCCAGCGCTGGTACTGGGCGGTGCTGACCTGCTGGGTCGTCTTCCTGAACACGGCGTCCACCGGGGAGATCCTCGTCAAGGGCTACCGCCGGCTGTTGGGCACCGTTCTCGGCGTCATCGCCGGTGTCGGCCTGGCGGGTGTGGTCGGCAAACACACCTGGACGGCGTTCGCCCTCGTGCTGCTGTTCATCTTCGCCATGTTCTTCACCGCGCCGCTGTCGTACGCCCTGATGTCCTTCTTCGTCACCGCGATGCTGGGGTTGCTGTACACGCTGCTCAACACCTACAGCCCCGCCGTTCTCGTCCTGCGGATCGAGGAGACCGCGCTCGGCGCCGCCTGCGGTGTGATCGCGGCCGCCCTGATCCTGCCGGTCAACACCGATCGACGCACCGATGAACTCCTCGGCACGGTGCTGACCCGGCTCGGTGACGTCACCGGTGCCGCGGTGGAACAGCTCAGTGGCGGGCCCGCGCTCGATCTGCTGGACATGGCCCGGGATCTCGACAAGGCACTCGACGATCTACGGTCCTCCACGCAGCCGTTGACCCATCCGATCACCCCGCTGCGGGCCCGCCGGCAGACCGCTCGCTACGTCGTGGCCCTGCTGGAGACGTGCGCCTACCACGCGCGTTCACTGGCGGCGACGGCCGAAGTCCTCCCCTACAGCAAGACCGTCGCCGCGGACCCCCGTCTCAAGGTCGCGGGACGGCGTATCGCCCACAACATCGACGTCCTGGTCGCCCGTGTCGAGGACGACGACACGGGCGGGGTGGCCGAGACCGGTGCGAGCCTCGCGTCCATGCTGGAGACGGACGGACCGGGTGCCCCTCGGCACGACCGCGTCACACACCGGGTGCTGCGGCATCTGCAGCGCTTGGACGAGGGCGTGATCGGCCTCGCCCGCCCGCTGGGGGTACCGGTCTCGACAGCCGGCAGAGCGAGCTAGCCGGCCGCCGCGAGCACGCTACGGGAGCACCCGTCAGCCCACGTTCCACAGGAACCGGTGCGTGTGGATCCCGAAGTACGGGAACGACTGCACCTGACGGACCCCTTCGATCGGACGGACGACGTCGTTGACGAAGTCCAGCAGATCCCGCGGGCCCGGGCAGACCACCTCGGCGAACAGGTCGAAGCCGCCGGAGGTCAGTACCGAGTAGACCACCTCGGCCCGTTCGGCCAGTGCGTCGGCGACCGTTCGTGGGTCGCCGTCGACGGCGATGCCGAGCAGGGCCATCGACTGTCCGCCCATGCCCATCGGGTCGGTGACTCCGACCACCTGCACGGACTGGGAGTCGAGCAGTCGTTGCAGTCGCTGGCGGGCCGCCGACGCGGACAGGCCTACTTTGGGGCCGAGTTCGGCATACGCGATACGGCCGTCGATCTGCAGTTCGCGCAGAATGGCCCGGTCGATCTCGTCCACGGTCTTCCTCTCCGGCTGGGTGGCTGGCTCCAAGACTGACGGCGCTGTTCAGCCGACCAGTTCGGCCAGGGCGGCGGCGAAGACATCAGTGTGCGTGTCCACGTCCTCCTCCGTGGTGGCGGGGCACATGAGCGCCATGTTGTGGAACGGGGTCAGCAGGATGCCCCGGTTGGCGAGATAGAGGTGGAGGAAGTCCTCCAGCTCCGTGTCGGCGGCCCCGGCGGACTCGGTTCCGTTGCGCGGCGCGGGGTCGGCGAAGCGGTACTCGGTGCGGGCGCCGAGCCGGCTCACCGACCACGGGAGGGCCCAGGTGTCGATGCCGGCGCGCACCCCTGCCTCGAACCGCTCCGAAAGCTTCGCCATCGAGTCGAAGGCCTCGTCGGTGAGGACGTGCTCCAGGGTCGCACGCATCGCGGCGACGGAGAGAGCGTTGCCGGCGAGGGTGCCGCCGACTCCGCCCATGTCGACCAGGTCCAGGTCGTCACGGTCCAGCAGCTGCTCGGCGAGCTCGGCCGAGAGACCGTACGCGCCGGCCGGAATGCCTCCGCCGATCGCCTTGCCGATGGTGAGCAGGTCCGGCTCCAGGCCCCAGGCGGCAGTGCAGCCACCGGGTCCCGCGGAGAAGGTGTGCGTCTCGTCGTTGATGAGGAGGGTGCCGTACTGGCGCGTCAGTGCGCGCACGCCCTCCAGGTAGCCGGGCTCGGGCAGCACGATGCCGATGTTGGTGAGCGCGGGCTCCATGAGTACGGCGGCCACGTCGCCGTGGGCGAGTTCGCGCTCCAGCTGCGCCAGGTCGTTGAATTCGGCGACCCGGCTGGTGAGCGTGACGTCGCAGGGGGCGCCGACATTGCCGGGGCGGGCGGTGCCGTGTCCGTCCGGGCCGACCACGATCAGCGACTCGTCGACGCTGCCGTGGTAGCTGTAGCTGTTCACCAGGATCTTCGGACGTCCGGTGACCGCCCGGGCCAGCCGGATGGACCAGCGGTTGGCGTCGGTCGCCGTCAGCGAGAAGCTCCAGCGCGCGAGGCCGAAGCGGCGGGTGAGCTCGGCGCCGACCCATTCGGCGTCCTCGGTGGGCAGCATCGCGGTCGCGCCGCCGAGTTCCCCGAACCGGCTCCGCACCGCCTCGGCCACCACCGCGGGCGAATGGCCGGCCATCGCGCCCGTGTCTCCGAGGCAGAAGTCGATGTACTCGTGGCCGTCGATGTCGGTGACTCGGGCGCCGCGCGCGGTGTCCAGGTAGCGGGGGAACGCTCCCGCGGTCTTGTTCATCCACGTCATCGGTACCCGGCCGAAGAGGTGGTCGGCCCGCTGGTAGGCGGCCTGGGAACGCGGGTTGCGGCGCTCGGCCTCGGCACTCTCGCGGGCCAGGAGCTGCTGGAGGCGGGTGCGGTCCATTGAGGTGCCCCTTCATCTGTGGTGACCGAATGCAGCGATCCTACGAATGAAAGCGTCACTGGAGCAAGCCTCTGCGATCGATTCCGCTGCGTCAACGATCGAATCGTCGGTGAGTAGGGGCCGTGATGGTCGCCGGGCTAGGAGGAACCCTCCGGCGCCCACACCCGGTCCGCGTAGTCCAGGAAGTTCCTGCCGAGGATCTTCTCGATGCGCTCGGAGCGGTAACCGCGCCGTTCCAGGAGGCGGATCAGCTCCCGGAACTGGTCCACTCCGCGCAGGTCGAGCACGAAGGGGAGTGTGTCGCCGCGCTCCCCCGCCGCGCCGACGCCGGCCTCGCGACGCAGGGCCACGTGCTCGGCGAGATGCGCCCGGTAGGCGTCGAGGTCGTCGATGGACGTGATGGTTCCGTCGGTGCCGATGCCGACGTGGTCCTCTCCGCACACGTTCACCGCGTGGTCGATGTGCTCGACGACGTCCGCGGCACGGGCGTGACCGGAGAGGTTGAGGAAGGGCATGAAGTAGATGCCCACGAAGCCGCCGCGCGAGGCCACCAGCCGGAGTTCCTCGTCGGTCTTGTTGCGCGGCAGGTCGGCCAGTGCCCGGCACCCCGTGTGGTTGATCGACACCGGACTGCGCGAGATCTTCGCGGCCTCCAGGCAGGTGCGTTCCCCGCTGTGGGAGAGGTCGACCATGAGGTGGTGGTCGCCCAGAGCCTCGACGACGCGCCGGCCGAAGTCGCTCAGCCCCCGGTTGGCGGCCGCCATCGAACCGTCGCCGATGTGGTTGGCCTGGTTGTAGGTGAGCTGGACGACACGGACACCCAGGTCGGCGAAGGTGCCGATGCGACCCGTGTCCTCGCCGACGGCCACGGCGTTCTGGAAGCCGTAGATGACACCGATCCGGCCCTCCCTCCTGGCCCGGTGGACATCGGCGACTGTGCGGACCTTCGTGAGATCCGCCGGGTTGTCACGGATGATCGCGTCCCATACGGCGATCTCGTGCAGCGTGTGCTCGTACGGCGGCAGATCGCCCATGGTGTAGCCGAGCGTGATGTTGACGGCGGTGAGGCCGGAGGCGTGGGCGTCGGCCAGGGTCCGGGCGTCGACGGTGAGTTGCTCGCTGGAGGGGTTGAGCTGTGCGGCGGCCTCGGACGACCGCGGTGCGTTGGGATTGTCGAGCTGCCCGAGGGCGTTGATGATCATGGGGGTGGTGGTCATCGGGTCTCCTCGTCGCGGCCGGACTCTTCGGCATGGCTGTCTGCGGGCACGAACTCGCCGCGTTCGAAGCGACGGCCCCGCTTGACGGTCAGCGTGACACTGCGCAGATGGTCGATGTCCCGCAGCGGATCGTCGTCCAGGACGACGAAGTTGGCGAGCTTGCCCGCTTCGACGCTTCCCATGACGTCCTCGGCACCGGCGCTTCGGGCGCCGATCAGCGTGGCCGAGCGCAGCACCTGCTCGGGCGGGATCCCACAGCGGCGTACGAGGAAGGCCAACTCCTCGTACAGCGCGGGGAAGGGGTCCTTCGGATCGGTCTCATAGTCCGTGCCCGTGGAGATGTCGACGCCGGCGCGGTACGCCTGGGCGGTGATCCGTGCGGCGAGTTCGGTGTTGGCGGCCGCGCGTGCCGCGTCCTGTGGACCGTCGCCGGCCAGGGCGTCGCTCGCCCACATGCCGGCGGTCGCGTCGAGGACGGTTCCGCGCCGGCGCATCAGGGCGAAGAGTCCCTCAAGACGGGGATCGTCGCCGGAGGCGAACCGCTCGTGGTCGACCTGCGGTTTGTCCTTGTAGCTCGTCAGCTGTCCTTCGGCGCCCTCGAAGGCGAGCAGGGTGACATGGGAAACGCTGTCGGCGCCGGCCAGGACGACCTGTCGGGGCGTGGCGGGGAAGACGGTGGCGTGGGCCCAGACGGGGATGCCCTGGTGGTGTGCCTCCGCGGCGATCGCGGCGACGGCGGTGTGGTCGAGATCCGCGTAGACCTTGATCGCACAGGCGTGCGTTCCGCGCGCCAGGGCCACGGCCAGACGCAGGTCCGTGTCGTCCGTGATGGCCTGCATCCACGGCACGGCGCCCGGAGTCTCCCCCTGGGACACCTGGTGGGTGCGTGGGTCGTCGAAGAAGCCCGGCCCCGCCATCAGCGCGGCGTAGCGGATGTCCGGGCCGGGGATCTCGCCGACCAGCACGGCCCGCGCGAGGTCGCCCACCTGCCGCAGGTCGTCGGCCATGTCGCGGATCGCTGTGACACCGCTGTAGACGAGCCGGCGCAGCACCGCCTCGGCCGACGGCCGGTCCGGAGGGGTCGCGATGTGCTGATGCGAGTCGATCAGGCCGGGCATGACGAAACGTCCGTCGAGGTCGAAGACCTGCGCGTCCGCGGGCAGATCCTCGGCGATCACGGCATCGTCGGCGACCGCGCGGATCGTCGGGCCGTCGATCAGGATCGACGTCGAGGGCCGGGGCGGCCGACCGGTGCCGTCGAACAGCGTGGCACCGCGGTACACCGCGACCGCCCCCTTCGGCGAGGGCGCGTGCGGGGTGGGTGCGCCCGATGCCTCGTTCGTCATCTTCACCTCAGTGTCTGCTTGTTGCGGTGCCTGTTGCCCGTTGCCCGTTGGCGTGCTTGTTACGCTCTACGTAACAGATGTATCGCTTGTAGAAACATGCGTTACCGTACGCTCGCACCTCCCGACGCCACAAGGAGTGGTCGGAATTGCCCGAAGCGCCTCGCACCGCGGTGGACAAGGCTCTTGACCTGGTCGAGGCGGTGGCCCGTGCGTCCCAGCCACCGCGCCTCACCGACCTGGCCGAGGAGGTCGGCCTGCACCGTGCCACCGCCTACCGCGTGCTCCTTGACCTCGTACGCCGCGGCTGGGTGCTGCGGGCCGGCGACCGCTATCTGCCCGGCACCGCGGTGCTGCAGCTGTCGTCCTCCGCGGCCAGGAACTCCCTCACCGCGCTCGCCCGTCCGGTGCTCACCGCCCTGTCCGAACGCACCGGCCTGATGGTCAACCTGCAGGTGCCGGAGGCCGACAGGTCCCGGGTGATCGACGTCGTGCGGCCCGACCGCCTCGCCATGATCAGTCACCTGATGGGCGAGGCCCTGCCCGTCCACCGGTTCGCCGGCCCCCTCGCCCTGGTCGCCGCGCTCGACCCGTCCGCTCGAGCCCCCTATCTCCGCCCCGCGGAGGAGGCCGGGTGCGAGCTGACCGGGCCGGACGGGCTGCTGGCCGACATCGAGCGCACCGAGCGGTCCGGATTCGCCGTCGAGTACGGCCGCAACGAACAGCCCGTCGCCTCCCTCAGCCGCGCCGTCGTCCCCCAGCCGGGCACGCCCGTCTGTGCGCTGACCGTCGTGGGACTGAACGCGGAGTTCGACGCATCCCGCCTTCCCCGGCTGCGACAGGATCTGCGGGAGGCGACCGACGAACTGCGGCGGATCCTCTCCGGCCCCGGCGCACCCACCACCCTCCCGGACGGTCCGTCATGAGCGAGATCCTCTTCCTCGACGGCGCGCAGACGCGTGCCGCGCTCGACCCGCACCGCGTCATCGACGCCGTGGCGACGGCGCTCATCGCCATCAGCCGGGGTGAGGCCTCCGCGCCACCGCG
Source organism: Streptomyces sp. R35 (assembly GCF_041053035.1). Taxonomy (NCBI): domain Bacteria; kingdom Bacillati; phylum Actinomycetota; class Actinomycetes; order Kitasatosporales; family Streptomycetaceae; genus Streptomyces; species Streptomyces sp. R35. The sequence goes on along the minus strand of NZ_CP163440.1, from coordinate 10,614,723 downwards.
GATCGCGGCCCGCGCCCCGGGTGGACTGCTGGGCGCCATGCCCGGTTACGTTCCCGGACTCGGGCTCGCGGCCAAACTCGTCTCCGTGTTCGGCGACCCGGCACGGCCCGGACGCAGCAGTCACCGCGGCATCGTGGCGCTCTTCGACGCCGAGGACGGCCGTCCGCTGGCCCTGATGGACGCCGAGCCCCTCACCGAGATCCGCACCGCGGCCGCCGCCACCGTCAGCGCCCGCGTCCTGGCCCGGCCCCACCCCACCCGCGTCGCCGTCATCGGGACCGGCGCCCAAGCGCGTGCCCAGATCCGGCTGCTCGCAGCCATCGATCCCACGACCCCGGTCAGCGTCGGCGGCCGCGACCCCCAACGCGCCGAGAGCGCCGCCGCTCTCCATCCCGCGGGCCGGGCCGCACCCGGTATCGAGGCGGCGGTGCGCGAGGCCGACACGGTCTTCTGCTGCACCGGAGCGGTCCAGCCCGTGATCCTCCGCGCCTGGCTCGCCCCCGGCGCACACATCAGCTCGGTAGGGGGATCCCACGGGCCCGAACTGGACGCCGACACCGTCCACGACGCCACACTCTTCACCGAGTGGCCCGGCGCCGCCACGACCCAACCCCCGTCCGGCGCACACGAGTTGCAGGGCCTCCCTGCCGGGCGGCCCGTCACACTCCTCGGCTCCGTCCTCTCCGGCCACCACCCCGGCCGCCGGACCGACACCGAACTCACCCTCTTCAAATCCACCGGCCATGCCGCACTGGACGTCGCCGCCGCACATGTCGCCCACACCGTCGCCGAAGCCGGCGGCGCGGGCACACGCATCGTGATGTGACTCGCCCGTCGCGGCAGTCACAGACCGCTCAGCGTCAGGGAAAAGCGCTGCGCCGTGCTCGATGTGGACGTGAACTCCCGGCAGTCGACCACGGCCCGCATGGCCAGTGTCGCCGCCCTGATGAGGTCCAGTCGGGGCGACTGGTCCGCGCCGACGACGAGGCGGGCCTCCGTCCAGGTCGTGGTCGTGCCGACGTCGGTGTGTTCCGTGCGCTGCCCGGTGAACCATCGCGTCGTGCCGTCGACGCCGCTACCGCGCAGAACGGGAACACCGGCGACATCGGCGCTCAGGCTGCCGTCGCCGTGCAGCGTCCAGCGGGCCCCACGGAGCCGGTCGCCCACGTCCTGGGCCTGAGCCGTGGATCCCGACAGCGCTTCGACAGACGTGACCCTCAGGGTGCGGAAGGTCCGCGGTCCGTCCGATGGGTGCGGTGCCGCATCGCCGGACGCCTTCGGGCCTCCTCGCGCGAAGGAGGGGAGCCCCGGCGGACGCGTCGGAGCAGGTGGTGCCGAAGCGCTGGGGCACGCGGTCGGAGTGCCCCCGGCGCCGTCCCCGCCCGGTACCCCCGTGGACGCGGTCGCGTGCCCGTCGTGGCCCTCGGCGAAGACGTTCCCGGTCGGCCTGGAGACAAGGGGCAGCAGTCCGACGAGCAGGACAACCGCGGGAAACAGGACGGCTGTCGCGTACACCCTCGACGAGACGGAGACCGCAGGCCGGGCTCCGGCCGACGACCGGACGCCGGTCGCCAGGGGCCAGACAAGGACGACGGCGAGCGTCGCCCACCAGGCGGGGTCCGCCGTCAGCGTGTCATGGGCCAGCGCGAGAACCTCCCTGATGGCGCGATCCCGCGAAGCGCCCAGCAGCTCGTACGCGGGCACCGCGCCCAGCACGGTCAGGAGCAGCTGGGCGAGCAGGGCGAACGGCCACATCAGCGTCAACAGGAGCAGTGCCTCGCCGGTTTCCGCGCGGGACGCGAACCAGATCCGTACCCCCGCGGGCGGGTGATAGAGCCGGGCCGGCCCTCCGCGATCCCCCTCCTCCAGGCGACGAAGCGCACGTACGAGAGTGTCGGCCCCCGCGGCCCTGGCGGCGTGTCGATCCGCCCCCAGTTCCGCCGACCAGAGCGCGGCGACCACGAGAAGCAGCACCTTCGGCACGCTGAACAGGACCAGGACGACCTCGGCGAGCGTCAGAGGGGCGGTCGCGTTGCCGGTGACGAACAACAGGGTGACGGGTACGACGACGAGGGCCCCGAGCACGTACGGCCAGACTCGGACGAGGGCGGTGAAGGGGCTGCCGAGCCCGGCGACGTGCTGTTCGCCGTGGCGCAGATGCCCGAGCTCGTGCAGGAGGACCGCGCGGGCCGCCTCCCTGTCCGTCTCCCCCAGGTGGACGAGCGAAGCGAAGACGCCGACCCGCGTGATGCGCCAACTGCCCGGATAGACGCGGGCGGAGAAGCCCGCCTGGGTGCTGAAGCGCAGTTGAGTGCCGGGCGCGTGCTCGTGGAGGAAGGCCGCCATCTGATCGTGGAAGTGCGGTTCCGGGACTTCGCCCGGCGCCTTCGGTGCCCCTGCCGCCGGAGCCATCAGCGGATGGTCTGGCGGCAGCAGTCCGTAGCGCCGCTCGACGAAGTGGCAGCGCGCCCGCGGGGCGAAGAGCGCGAGGGCTGCCGCCAGCAGGAAGAAGAGGGGCAGGAGTTGGACCAGGCTGAGCAGCGCGGTGACGAAGCGTCCATGGCCGGCCTCACCGAACTGCCCCAGTCCCGTACCGACCCCCAAGGCGTGGCCGATCAGCGTGGGGACCTGCGCCAAGAACAGCAGCAGCGTCAGCCACAGCCACGGAGGGGGATTCCATGAGCGGGCGGGCCGAGTGGGAGAAGGCCCACTCATGGCGTCGTGCGACGGCGTCCGACGCGGGACAGCAGGCCCGACGCGGCGGCGATGAACCGGCTCGGTCCCGTCTGCCGGAGGCGGGTGGCGCTCACGTCCGGCTGCGGGGGCTCCTCGCCCACGAGAGCGTCGAGGAACGCTGCCGCCTCGGCCGGATCGCCCTCGGCCAGGAACTGGGCGGTCACCCTGGCGGCCAGTTCGTCGGCTTCGGCCGGTTCGATCCCCCGGGCTCGGAGCCGTTCACTCATCCGTAGGGCGGCTCGCATGACCTCCAGCGAGGGCCCGGCGGACGATGCTCCAGGGTCGGGCACGGCCGACGATGCTCCGGGGTCGGGCGTGGTGTCCTCTCCCGGCTGCGGTGACTCGGTGGAGGCCGGCGCGGTCTGGGCATGGTCGGAGGCGGCGCCGGAACGATGTGCCCGCAGTCCGACCAACAAGCCGGTGACGGACAGCACATTGCTCAACTGGGGACTTCCCAAAGCCGACTTGAGGGCGTCGGCGGCGTAAGCGAGCCCGTCCAGCACCGCGGGCAGGACGGATGCCGTCCCGCCGCCCATTCCGCCCGGTGCGGGTCCGCTCGGGGAGAAGAGGGTCCGGCGAGGGGCGCCGCCCACCGCGTACGCCCGAGTGGTCTGCGCTGCGAGCGCGGTCTCGCCGGGCGACGCGGACCACGTGGCGATCCTCACGCCCCAGCGGTCGAGTCGGTCGATCGCCGTCATCCGGTCTCCCCATGTCCGGTCTGCCAATGTCCGTTCTACCGATATCCGGTCTGCGCATCTCCGGTCTGCCGATATCCGGTCTGCGCATGTCCGGTCTGCACATGTCCGGTCTGCACATGTCCGGTCTGCACATGTCCGGTTGGCCGCCCCCACCGCCTCACGAGGCGGTCCCTTCGAACGTGAGGTGGAACTCGATCAGACTGTCCGTGCTGCTGCCCTCGGCCGTCAGGGATGCCGTGGAGTCGTCGAGTTGTCCGTTGAAGGTCGTACCGGAAGCCAGTGCGTGCGGGTAGCCCCCGGGCAACTGGCCGAGGTCGGACCGACAGGCCACGACGGGGCTGGACCAGTTGAGCAGATTGAGCGCCACGGCCTCCTGGGTGTGCGGGTCGGTCAGCCGGGCGTCCAGTTCGCCGTCGGACCACCCCATGTCCCAGTAGGTCAACAGCACCTGCGGATCACGGGGGTTGCCCGCCAGGTCCTGGCCTGAGGTCGTGCTGACCGCCGAGGACCAGAACGACACCGCGCCGGCCCGGGACGGGTCACCCGCCGCGAACAGCAGGGAGAACGGGTTGTTCTCGGTCTCGTCGCCGCCGGTCCGCGGCCGGCTCAGGTTGAGCGTGCTGTCCAGGGAGTAGCTCTGGCTGTCGGCCAGGCGGCGGGAGCCGTCGGCATCGCAGTAGTCGTAGACGTCGACGGAGATGTCCGCGGTACCGCTGTAGGCCTTGCCCCACAACGCCGAGGCGTCCGACGCGCCGTCGGACGCCGGATCGTCCGGGGGCGAGGACGTGACCGGGTCGTCGGACTCGGTCGTCGGTACGTCGGTGACCGAGGGCGTCGGTTCCGGCGGCGAGGCCGATACTGACGGACTGGACACGAAGGTGCTCGCGGGAGCCGTGGACGCTCCGGCTGCCGGCGAACCGTCGTCCCCGCAGCTGGTCAGCGTGGCGCTTATGAGCCCCAGGCAGACCGCTGCGATCAGGCGGGCCCTGGTGAATCCGGGCACCCCTCCCCCACCTGTCATGACGGGCATGACATCCCCTCCCCCACACCTGGTGGCTCCCCCACGAGCGCTCAGGACAGGGGACGTTACGCTTCGCGGTCGCTCCATTACGCCGCACAAATCCTTCGTTACCGTTTCGTGCCTGCGGACGGCGAGCTGATGCACCATGGGCGGCGAACAGGAGCGCGACAGCCTGTTCGACCGAGCTGGGGGTGTGGCGATGAGCGGAGACCTGGGCCGTGTCCTGGTCGTCGACGACGACGCGGCGATACGCCGTTCACTGGAACGCGGTCTGCGGCTCGGCGGGTTCACCGTGGACCTCGCCGACGGCGGCCGCCCGGCACTGGCCGTGTGCCGACGGACGCCACCGGACGCGATCGTGCTGGACATCTCCATGCCGGACCTCAGCGGCATCGACGTGTGCCGGACGCTGCGCGGCGAGCACAACGACGTACCCGTCCTGATGCTCTCCGCGCTCGACGAGACCGCCGACCGGATCGCGGGACTGCAGGCCGGTGGTGACGACTACCTGGTCAAGCCCTTCGCCCTGCAGGAGCTGGTCCTGCGCCTGCAGGCGCTGTTGCGGCGCCGGCCTCCGAAAGACACCGACACCGTACGAGTCGGCGGGCTGCTGCTGGATCCCGCGGCCCGCCGGGTGATGCTCGACGGGAACCCCGTTGAGCTGACGCGGCGCGAGTTCGAGCTTCTCCACGTCCTCGCGCGCAATGCCGGCCTCGTGCTCAGCCGCGACCAGCTCCTCGACCGTGTCTGGGGGTACGACTTCGAGGTGCGCACGGACGCGGTGGACACCTTCGTGAGCTACCTGCGGCGCAAGCTGGAGACATCGGGCCGCTCCCGGATCATCCACACCGTACGGGGAGTGGGCTTCGTTCTGCGGGACGACAGTGGGGATTCCGGGCGATGAGGCTGTCCACGCGGATCGCCCTGGCCGTCGGGGCCACCGTGCCCGTACTGGTTCTGGCCACCGGCTGGCTGCTGCTGCGGCTGGTGGCGGCGGATCTGCACGACCAGCAGGACGCGCACCTGCGCGAGCGCGCCACGGCCGTGGCCAAGGACGCCCGTGGGCTGCTGCGGGCGAGCGCCGCCGACCGGTCGGCGGCGGTGGAACAGGCCCGCGAGCGGCGGCTGTTCACCTCCGCCCTGGACGTCGGCGTACGGCTGATCGGTCCCGAGGAGACCTTCACCGGCGGCCCGCAACCGGACCAGGGGGTGTCGCTGCCCGAGAGCGCGCCGGTCCCGGTCACGCTGCGGGCCGGCGGCCGGAGCTGGCGGGTGCTGTCGACGCGGGTGACGGGCGCGCGGCCCGGCGTCCGCGGCACGCTCTGGCTGTTCGCGCCGGACACGGCGGGTGAGGCACAGCTGCGTCTGGTCCGCAGACGCGTGGTGACCGTCGCGCTGCTCGCCGCGCCGCTGTCCGGGCTGCTCGCCGGGGCCGTCGCCTCGCGTGCGAGCCGTCCGCTGCGCCGCCTGCGGGACAGCGCGAGCGGCCTGGACCCGCGCACCAGCACCGCCCGGCTGGACCACGCGCCGGCGCGGATCGCCGAGGTCGACGATCTGGCACACACCCTCCAGACGGTCCTGACCCGCTATGACGAGCAGGCCGCCAGAACCGCCGAAGCCCTCGCCACGGCCCGTTCCTTCGCCTCGGCCGCCTCGCACGAACTGCGCACTCCGTTGATGAGCATGCAGACCAACCTGGAGATCCTCACCGAGCATCCGGACCTTCCCGGGCCCGACCGCGACGAAACCCTGGGCGACCTTCGCCGCGAACACGCCCGGCTGCTGGGGCTGTTGGTGATGCTGCGTGAGCTCGGTCGTGGCGATCTGGTCGAGGCGGACGCCTTCGGTCCGGTGGACCTGGCGGATGTCGTCGAGGCGAGCGCGGAGGACCAGGTGCGACGCCATCCGCTCGCACGGATCTCCAGCGACTGCCCGCCCGGTCTGCGTGTCCACGGCTGGGAGCCCGGGCTGCGCACGGTCGTGGACAACCTCCTCGCCAACGCGCTCGTGCACGGCTGCGAGGACGGTCGGCCCGCGCGGGTCGGTGTCACGCTGCGCGCGAGCGGTGGCCACGCGATCCTCGTCGTCGACGACCGGGGTCCGGGCATCCCGCCCGATCGTCGCGCCGAGGTCTTCGAACGCTTCAAGCGCCGCTCGGACAGCCCGGGTTCCGGCCTCGGCCTCACCCTCGTCGCCCAGCAGATCGACCTGCACCGGGGCCGCATCCGCGTCGTTGACCCGCCGACAGGGCCGGGCACCCGGATCGAGGTCATCCTGCCGCTCCTCGACGGCGCGGCCGGGACGGAAACGACGCTTCCCCTCCAGCGCAACTGGATGATCTCGGCCGCGGGCCGGCCACAAGAATTCCACAAAGAAGACTCCTAGCTTGCCGGGGCGTGAGGGCCTGTGCGGGCCCGTGAGGGCAACCGCCGCGCAACACGGAGGAGTTCGCCATGCCAAGGACCAGGACAACCGTCATCTCGCTGATCGCCGTCGGCACGCTGCTCGGCGCCGCGGGCGTCGCCACGGCCGACGACCCGCACCCCGGGCCGTCGGGCACCCCCACGGGTGACGGCGCGCCGGGGCTCTGCAAGCGCGCACCGAAGATCGACCACCGGATCGACCGGATCCTCGACCGGCTGCACGCGGACGCGTCACGGCGTGGCTCCATCGCCCGCCTGGAACAGCGCGTGGCCGCCGCCAAGTCGGCGGGACATACGGAGATCGAGACCTACCTGAACGACAGGCTCACCTTCCGGCGTTCCCTCGTTCCCACCCTGGAGGCCCGTCAGAAGGATCTGGCGGACGTGCGGAAGTGGTGCAAGACCCACGACAACGGAGCCGACAACTGATGCGCGCCCCCCACACCGGCCTGGCCGCCTGCGCCGCCGTACTGCTGCTGTCGCTGACGGCATGCGGCGGCCACGCCGAGAACACGCACAGCCCGGCGCCTTCCTCCTCTTCCTCCTCCACGGACCTCGCTCACCTGCGGCAACTGGTGAACGACGCCGAGTCGGCGGCGAGCTCGGCGGAGTCCGAGATGGCGCGGGAGTGACGGCGAGCGCGCCGCGGGACCTCCCCGTCCGGTGCGCGCTCGGCCCTTCGATCAGGCACCCTTCTCAGCACTGCGACCAGGCAACGCCTCGTCCATCTGGGCTCGGCCGCCGAGTACGGTCCCGGCACCCGGGACACCGGCGTGCCGGAGTCGATGCCACCCGTCCCCTCACTCCGTTCACTCCGTACGGCGCCACCAAGCTCGCCGGCACGATCGGCGTTCAGCAGACCGGCGTGGACCGCCCGGCACCCGCCGGAGCGGTTCTGTCATCTCGTCTACGGTGTACCCGAGGCGCTCGTACCGCTCGCCGTCCGCACCGCGCGCGACCGCGGTGCGGCGGTGTCCGGGCCGGTGACGTGTGAACTCCCCTACCCCTGGACGCGGTTGACGCCCGCGCTGGGCGAAACGGATCAGTAGGACCACTTTCACTCACTTCGATGGCATGTCTCCGTCAAATCTGCGAGGCTTCCGGCAGCCGTCGCCCTGATCCCAGGGAGGCGCAACGGACATCTCACCGGCCGCCCTCCGGCGCACCCCAGCCTCCCGGCGGCCACCGAGCAGGCCGGAACCCCGGCCGCCTCAAAGGAGTTTCGCGTGAGACCAACCCCCCACAGGGCCCTCGCGGCGGGCGCTCTCGCCCTCGTCGCGTCGGCCGGAGTCCTGCTCCCCGTCACCCCGGCGGCGGCAGCACCGACCGCGGCGCCACTGGCCGCCGCCTGCACCCCGGCCCAGGTGGTCACCAACGGCGGTTTCGAGAGCGGTACTTCGCCCTGGACCCAGTCGTCGACCAGCGTGATCACCAACCGCACCGGCCAGAGCGCCCACGGCGGCAGCAGCTTCGCCTGGCTGGACGGTGTCGGCAGCACACACACCGACACCCTCTCGCAGAGCGTCACGATCCCCTCCGGGTGCAGCAGCGCCACACTCACCTTCTGGCTGCACATCGACACCACCGAGACCACGTCGTCGACCGCGTACGACAAGCTGACGGCGAAGATCGGCAGTACGACGCTGGCGACGTACTCGAACCTCAACAAGGCCACCGGCTATGTGCAGAAGTCGTTCGACGTGTCGTCGTTCGCGGGCCAGACCGTGAGCGTCGCCTTCACCGGCACGGAGGACTCCAGCCTCCAGACGAGCTTCGTCCTCGACGACATCGCGCTCAACACCTCGGGTGACACGACCCCGCCCGCGGACTCGACGCGGACGCCGGCCACACCGTCGTACACCGTCAGCCTGAGCAGCAACACGAGCGGCACCGTCTGGACCGGTCACGAGAGCGTGACCTTCACCAACGCCTCCTCCACCGCGCTCAGCGAGGTGTATCTGAGGCTGTGGGACAACTATCACGGCACCTGCTCCGCGATGCCGATCGCGGTCAGCAACGTCACCGGCGGCACCGCGGGCGCCCTGTCGGTCGGCTGCACCGCCCAGCAGATCGCCCTGCCGACCCCGCTGGCCCAGGGCCAGAGCGCGACCATCGGCTTCGACCTGGGCATCACCGTCCCCAGCGGCGCCGACCGGTTCGGCTACGACGGGGCGTTCAGCATGATCGGCAACGCCCTGCCCGTGCTCGCGGTCAAGGACGGGTCCGGCTGGCATCTGGACCCGTACACGAACAATGGCGAGTCGTTCTATTCCCTGGCCGCCGACTTCAAGGTGACCCTCGACCACCCGACCACCCTGCTGGTGCCCGCCACCGGCGCCTCGGTGGACACCCCCGGCTCCAGCGGACGCACGGTCACCACAGCCACCGCGTCCAAGGTCCGTGACTTCGCCTGGGCGGCGGGCCCGTTCACCAAGATCTCGGGTACGTCGACGGCGGGCACCCCGATCAACATCTACTCCGTCTCGGGCATCAGCTCCTCCGACGCCCAGTCGATGCTCACCACCGCGAAGACCGCCGTGGACGCCCACGCGGGACGCTTCGGCGCCTACCCGTACGGCGAGTTGGACGCGGTGATCGACAACAACTACTGGTTCGGCGGCATGGAGTACCCCGGGTTCGTCCTCGACCTGGTCAGCACCACGGCGCTCACCCACGAGATCGGCCACCAGTGGTTCTACGGGATCGTCGGCGACGACGAGTACAACAGCCCCTGGCTCGATGAGGCGTTCACCGACTACGCCACCGATCTGGCGCTGAACAAGACCGGCACGAGCTGCTGGAACAGCGTCTCGTGGGCCTCGACGGCGGAGAAGATCACCAACTCGATGGCGTACTGGGACGCCCACTCGTCCCGCTACTCCACCGTCGTCTACGGCTACGGCAAGTGCGCGCTGCACGATCTGCGGCGCGTCCTCGGCGACACCGTCATGGCCAAACTCCTGAAGGACTACGCCACTTCGCACTGGTACGGCGTCTCCACGACGGCCGAGTTCAAGGCGGCCGCCCAGGCCGCCACGACCACGGACCTGACGTCGTTCTGGACGACCCACCGCATCGAGGGCTGACAACCCGGGATCGATTCACCGCGGCCGGCGCCCTGGGGCGCCGGCCGCGGCTGTCAGTAGCTGAAGCCCGTCGTATAGGCGCACTCGGTGTAGATGTAGCCGGGTGACAGCTTGACCGTGTCCGATGCCGGCGACTTTGCGCTGCTGTCCTGGGACTTGTGCACGAAGTACGTGGTGCCGACCGGCAGCCGGATGGTCCGTTGCGGGTAGTTCTTGCCGCTGTCGTTGCACGGTGTGAAGCCCCGCACCAGGGTGCTGGTGAGGGAGTAGGACGTGCAGCTTCCGCAGCCCTTGAGGGTGAAGCTGCCGGTCACCGGCCCGGTGTAGAGCACCCTGATGTCGTCGGGGCTGTCGTTCTTGACGGTGACGCTGATACTGCCGCCGGATGCCGTCGTCGGCAGGCGCTTGCCCGCCGCAGGCACCGTCTGCGCGACCTCCGCGGCGATGGCGATCTTCTGGGCGCGGGCCCGGTTCTTGTGGTGCGGGTTGTTCTTGACGAAGTCGTCCATGGTGGTGACGGCCTCGTCGAAGCTCCCGTCCTTGTACTGGTCCACGCCGCAGGCGTAGGTGCCCGAGGAGGCGCTCCGGCCGGCGCGGGAGGCATCCTTGTCGAGGGCTTCCGCCACTTCCGCCTGCTCCCCCGGCAACCCGCCGACCTGGGAACTCAGGCTCTCCAGGCGCTGGACCGCCGCACAGGGCTCGTCGCCGCCGACCTGCTTCACGGCCGCGTCGACGGCGGAGGAGACGGCCGGTTCCACCTTCGCGGCCTGCGCGGACCGCGGGAAGGTCGACAACAGGTCGCTGAACTGCACGGTCCAGTCCGCCTCACCGCCGCTCAGGGACTGCGACGCGCACTCGTAGAGCGAGGTGGCCAGGCGGTCGTCGGGCCAGGTGGCCAGCGTTCCGAGGTCCTTCTTGCCCATGGTCCCCGGGACGGTGCGAAGGTACTTCAGGGGCGCCACGGCGTCGCAGTACCGCTCCTGCTCATAGGGAACGCCGACCGTCGCGTAGTAGGTCTTGAGCCGGTCGGGGACGTGGGCGGCCGCCCGCGATCCCGGGTGGTCCTCGCGCAGCGCGTGGTAGACGGCCAGTGCCCGGCGGTAGTCGGACTCCGCGGTGGCGAACGGCTGCTTCCCGGCTGCCCGGACGAGGGCGTCCGCCCGCTCCAGCCGGTCCATGAGCATCTGCTCGGTGGCCTCGTCGCGCGCACCGTCGTACAGGACGGCACCTCCGGCCGGTACGGCCAGGAGTACGACGCCGAGCACGAGTGCGACCGCCGGACGCGGCGGCCACGACAGACGGGTCCGCAGGCCCACGGCCGCGCCGTGGACGGCCACGAGCGCGAGAAGGACCAGGTAGAGGACGAGGGCTCCGCCGGGGACACCGTCCGGGTCCGCGGGAAGGGCCACCACGAGCAGAATCGCCGTCGCGATCCAGCACACGGCCATCAGTCCCCAGCGGCGTACGAGTGCGTAGCCGATCCCGAGACCGGAGAGGTTCAGCAGGCCTACCGCGGCCGATCTCCATCCGTCCGCAGGAGCGGGAGGAGGGGCCGGAGCGGGAGGAGGACCAGTCTCGGGTGGAGGTGCGGCGGGTGGCGCCGCGAAGGGCATCGGCGGTGTCGGTGGTACCGACGGCATCGGTGGTACGACGGCGTCGTCGCGCGGGCCGTGCTGGTCCCAGGACATGACGTTCCCCCCGTCAATCACGCCTGAAAATCTATGACTTGTCACTGTACGGTCAATTGTGCGACTGCGACAGAGGACGCATGCGGCTGACGTACGGTTGCCGGATGGCACATGGGGGCGATGGGGCGGGGATGACTCGTTTTCAAGGTGAGACGGTGCGTGCGCTGCCCGTCACTTTGAAGGAACACGCGGCTCGGCTGGAAGGCAAGACCGCCTACGCGGATGCTCATCGCGCCGTCACCTATGGGGAGTTGGAGCGGCGCACCGGCCGACTGGCGGGGCATCTGGCACGACTCGGGGTGCGGCGCGGGGACCGGGTCGCGATCCTGCTGGGCAATCGGGTCGAGTTGGTGGAGAGCTGTCTCGGCGCGCTGCGGGCCGCGGCGGTCGGTGTGCTGCTCAACCCCGGTGCTTCGGAGGAGGAGTTGGCGTACTTCCTCGACGACAGCGGCGCGGTTCTGGTCGTCACCGAGGAGCCGCTGTTGCCGCGCGTTACCCGGCTGGCGGCCGAGCGGCCCGCGCTTCGGGTGGTGGTGGCAGGGGAGGGCGCTGCGCCGGAGGGCACGGTCGCGTTCGAGGACCTTGCGGGGGCCGACCCGGGCCAGGCGCCCCGTGACGACCTGGACCTCGACGATCCGGCCTGGATCCTCTACACCTCGGGCACCACCGGCGAAAGCAAGGGCGTGGTCTCCACGCAGCGTTCCGCCCTGTGGTCGGTGGCGGCGTCCTATGTGCCCGCGTTCGGGTGGCGGGAGCAGGACCGCCTGCTGTGGCCCCTGCCGATGTTCCACTGCTACGCGCACTCGCTCTGCCTGCTGGGCGTGCTCTCGGTCGGTGCGAGCGCCCGCCTCCTCGACCGGGGCGCCAACGTCGCCCGCGCGCTCGCCGCGGAGCCGTTCACCGTGCTGGCCGGAGTGCCCGCCACCTACCGTCTGCTGCTGGACTCGTTGCACGAGACGGCGGCCCCCGTGCCCCCTTCGCTGCGGGTGTGCGTCAGCGGGGGCGCACCCTGTCCCCCGGAACTGCGGGCGGCCGTCGAGGACGCGCTGGCCGCTCCCCTCCTCGACGGCTACGGCTCCACCGAGACCTGCGGGAAGATCGCGCTCAACCTGCTCGACGGGCCTCGGGACGACGCCTCCAGCGGTCCCCCGCTGCCCGGGCTCGCGGTGCGGCTCACCGATACGTCCACCGGCGCCGAGGTCGCCGACGGGGACGAGGGGGAGATCTGGGTCCGTGGCCCCGGCCTGATGGCCGGCTACCACCAGCGCCCGGAGGCCACCGCCGAGGCGTTCAGCGACGGCTGGTACCGCACCGGGGACCTCGGCCGGCGACTGACGCACGGCCACCTCCACATCACCGGCCGCGTCAAGGAGTTGATCATCCGGGGCGGTGAGAACATCAACCCGTCCGAAGTGGAGCGGGTGCTGCTCGCCCGCCCCGATGTCGCCGACGCCGCCGTCGTCGGACGGCCGCACGACGTGCTCGGCGAGGTGCCGGTCGCCTTCGTCGTGCCGGGACCGCACGGGGTCGACCTGGCGCGGGCGCTCGCCGACTGCCGGGAGCGGCTGTCCGCGTTCAAGGTGCCGGACGAGTGCTACGAGACGGATGCCATCCCCCGTACCCCGTCGGGCAAGGTGGTCCGGCCTGCGCTCGCCGAGCAGCTGGCGCGACGTCTCTCGGCGGAGCGGACGGCGGCCTCGGCGGGGCTGCGCGAGCGGCTGGCGGCGGTTTCCGACGCCGTGCTGGACCTGGTGCTCGAAGAGACGGCGCGTACGGCCGGGCTGCCTCCCCACGACATCGATGTCGACCGGGCCTTCACCGAGCTCGGGCTCACCTCGCTCGGCGGGGTGCTGCTGCGCGACCGGCTGGGCGCGGCGACCGGCCTCGACCTGCCCGCGACGCTCGTGTTCGACCATCCGACGCCCGGGGCGGTGGCGGCATGTGTGCGCGACGCGCTGCGCGGTGACGCACACGCGCGGCCCGCTCGGACGTCCGGCACGGAGGCCGGGGAGCCCGGCGGCGGGGAGCCGATCGCCGTGGTGGCCATGGCCTGCCGTTACCCGGGCGGAGTGGAGTCGCCGGAGGACTTGTGGCGACTGCTGGCGGACGGCGTCGACGCGACCTCCGACTTCCCCGCCGACCGGGGCTGGGACGTGGCCGCACTCCACGACCCCGATCCGGACCGGCTGGGTACCTCCGTCACCCGCAGGGGCGGATTTCTGCACGGGGCGGCCGAGTTCGACGCGGCCTTCTTCGGGATGTCGCCGCGCGAGGCCCTGGCCACCGATCCACAGCAGCGGCTGCTGCTGGAGACCGGCTGGGAGCTGCTGGAGCGCGCGGGCCTCGATCCGTCGGGGCTGCGCGGCAGCGAAACCGGTGTCTTCGTCGGTGTGATGCACGCCGACTACGCGGGCCGTCTGCTGCACGGCGCCGGGCACGAGTTGGAGGCCCATCTCGCGCTCGGTTCGGCGGGCAGCGTGGCGTCGGGCCGGATCGCGTACACCCTGGGGCTGCGCGGGCCCGCCGTGACGGTGGACACCGCGTGTTCGTCGTCGCTGGTGGCCCTGCACGCGGCCGCACGGTCGCTGCGCGAGGGCGAGTGTTCCCTGGCCGTCGCGGGCGGGGTGACCGTCATGGCCTCGCCCGCGCCGTTCATCGCGTTCAGCAGGCTGCGCGGGCTGGCCCCCGACGGCCGCTGCAAACCGTTCTCGGCGGCGGCCGACGGCACGGCCTGGGGCGAGGGTGCCGGCCTGGTGCTGCTGGAGCGGCTGTCCGACGCACGGCGCAACGGGCATCCCGTGCTCGCCGTGCTGCGCGGCTCGGCGGTCAACTCCGACGGAGCGTCCAACGGGCTGACCGCGCCCCACGGGCCCGCGCAGCAACGGGTGATCCACGCGGCCCTCACCGACGCCGGGCTCTCGCCGGCCGACATCGACACGGTGGAGGCGCACGGCACGGGCACCGCGCTCGGAGACCCGATCGAGGCCCAGGCACTGCTGGCCGCGTACGGGCAGGGCCGATCCGCCGAACGCCCCCTGTGGCTGGGCTCTTTGAAGTCCAACCTCGGCCACACCCAGGCCGCAGCGGGCGTCGCCGGCGTCATCAAGACCGTACTGGCGATGCGGCACGGGCAACTCCCCCGCACCCTGCACACCGAGGAGCCGTCGCCCCGGGTGGACTGGTCGTCGGGTGCCGTACGGCTGTTGAGCCGGGAGGAGGAGTGGCGGCCCGAGGCGGGGCGACCCCGGCGGGCCGGGGTCTCGGCGTTCGGGATCGGCGGGACCAACGCGCACGTGATCCTGGAGGAAGCCGAGGAGAACACCGTCGTACGACCACGCCGCCGCTCGGCGGTGCCCCCGCTGCCGCTCTCCGGGGCGAGCCCGGCGGCCCTGCGGGCCCAGGCCGCACGCACGGCGGCGGCGCTGCGCGAGCGGCCCGAACTCGAGCCGCTGGACGTGGCGTTCACCCAGGCCACCGCTCGGACCGCGCTCTCCCACCGGGCTGTCGTGGCCGCCGACGACCGCGAGGAGCTGCTCGGCGCGCTGGACAACCTGGCCGCGTCCGCTGCGCCGCGGCCGGCGGTGGCTCCCGGCCGGCTGGCCCTGCTCTTCACCGGCCAGGGCGCCCAACGAAGGGGAATGGGGAGGGAGTTGTGCGAGACCTTCCCGGTCTTCTCCGCAGCCTTCGACGCCTTGTGCGAGCGTTTCGACGCCCATCTGGGGCGTCCGCTGCGCTCGGTTCTCTGGGGAGCGGACGAGGAAGGGCTGCTGGATCGTACGGACTTCGCCCAGGCGGCCCTGTTCGTCTTCGAGGTGTCCGCCTTCCGGCTGCTGGAGTCCTGGGGCGTGCGGCCGGACTTCCTGGCCGGGCACTCCGTCGGCGAGCTGGCGGCGGCCCACGCCGCGGGCATCCTGTCCGAGCAGGACGCCGTCGAACTGGTGGCGGCCCGCGGCCGGTTGATGCGGGAGCTTCCGGAGGGCGGCGCCATGGTGGCACTGGACGCCACCGAGGCCGAGGTGAACCGCGAGCTCACCGGCGGGGTCTCGATCGCGGCCGTGAACGGCCCGCGCGCGGTCGTCGTCTCCGGTGCGCAGGAACCCGTCCTCGCGCTCGCGGAGCGATTCGCCGTACGAGGACGCCGCATCACCCGGCTGCGGGTCAGCCACGCCTTCCACTCCCCGCTGATGGAGCCGATGCTCGCCGAATTCGGCCGCCTCGCGGGCAAGTTGGCTTACGGCGCGCCCCGCATCCCTGTGATGTCGGGGCGGACCGGACGTCCGGCCACCGGGGACGAGCTGCGGTCGGCCGCGTACTGGATGGGGCACGCCCGCGAGGCCGTGCGATTCGGGGACACCGTGGGGTGGCTGGCGGGCGAGGGGCGGGTGACGGCGTTCGCGGAGATCGGCCCGGACGCTCAGCTCACGGCGCAGGCCATGACGGGCCTGGCCGAGACGGACGGGGACCCGCTGTTCACGGCCGTCGCCCGCCGGGGCGCCCCCGGGCCCGAGCCGCGGACACTGTTCACCGCGCTGGGCCAACTCCATGTCCACGGCCTGCCGGTGGACTGGCGGCGGGTGTACGCGGACAGCGGCGCCCGGCGGGTCGACCTGCCGACCTACCCCTTCCAGCGGCAGCGTTACTGGCTGTCCGAGGCCACCGCCGACACCGGCGCCGCTTCCGGGCATCCGATGCTGACCCAGACGGTCACCGTGCCGGGCACGGAGCGCGTGCTGTGCGGTGGCTGGCTGTCCGGCGCCGCCCAGCCCTGGCTGCGCGACCACGCCGTGGGCGGACACGTCCTCGTGCCCGGTGCCGCGTTCGCCGACATGGTGCTCCACGCGGGCGACGCGTGCGGTCTCGACGTACTGGAGGACCTCGCCCTCCTGGCGCCGCTGCCACTCCCCGACGCCGAGGGGGACCGGGTGCAGCTCCAGGTGGTCGTGGGGGAACCGGACGGCACCGGGGGCCGCACCGCGGACGTGTACTCCCGGCCGGAGACGTCCGGGGCACTCGGCGCCTGGTCCCAGCATGCGACGGGGCGGCTCGGCCCGGCCGTCCCCGGCGACCGGGACCGAGCGGCCGCCCTCACCGCGTGGCCGCCACCGGACGCGATCGCCGTGGATCTCACCGGCGCCTACGAGCGGCTGGCGGCCACCGGCCACGCGTACGGGCCAGCGTTCCAGGGCGTTACGGCCTTGTGGCGGCGCGGCGAGGAACTCTTCGCCGAGGTCGGCCCGGTGCCGGGCACGGAGGCCCGCCGCCACGCCCTCCACCCGGCGCTCCTGGACGCCGCTCTGCACAGCGGGCTGCTCGCCGAACCGCCCACCGGACCCGCCCGGATGCCGTTCGCATGGCAGGGCATGACGCTGTACGCCGCGGGGGCCACCGCCCTGCGCGTACGCGTCCGGACGACCGGCCCGGACACGGTCGCCGTGGACCTCGCCACCCCCTCGGGCGCCCCCGTGGCCCGACTGGACTCGATGACGACGCGTCCCGTCCCGAAGGGAGGGCCGGCACCGGTGGGAGAGTTGTACCGGCTGAGCTGGACGGGAGTTGCGACGACAGGACAGGGGCCCGCTCTGGCAGTGGCGGACACCGACGACCTGGGCGTGGGCGCGGTCCTTCTGTCCGTGGAGACTTCCGAGGGGGCCGTGGCATCACTGTCCGAGGGCGGTACGGAGACGGCTGTCGCGTCCCTGGCCGCTCCCGTCGCCCCGGGCGGCGATCCGGCCGTCGCGGCGTACGAGTTGGCCGTGCGGGCCTTGGAGTTGCTGCGGACGCGGCTCGCCGGTTCCGGGCGGCTGGTCGTCGTGACGCGCGATGCCTCCGCCGAGACGCCGGACCTGCCCGCCGCCGCCCTCTGGGGGCTGTTGCGGGCCGCGCAGGCGGAGTATCCCGGGCGGCTCACGCTCGTGGACGTGGACGGTCGTCCCGAATCGGTACGGCTGCTGCCTGCCGCCGTCGCCACCGGTGAACCCCAACTGTCCATCAGGGAAGGCCTGTTGCGCGTTCCCCGACTGACAGCCGCTCCCGGATCGGTGGCCGTCGGCTCCCTCGGCCGAGGCACCGTACTGGTCACCGGTGGAACGGGTTCGCTGGGCGCGACGCTGGCCCGGCATCTGGTCAACCGGCACGAAGTCCGGCATCTCGTGCTCGTGAGCCGACGCGGACCGCAGGCACCGGGGGCGCAGGCACTGTGCGCCGAGCTCGAACAAGATGGCGCCCAGGTCGACCTGGTGGCGTGCGACACCTCCGAGCGGAGCCAACTGGCCGTCCTGGTCAAGGAGTTCGGGCCCAACCTCACTGCTGTGGTGCATACGGCCGGGGTCCTGGACGACGGCGTACTGGAGGCGATGACGCCCCAGCGGCTGGCGGCGGTGCTGCGGCCGAAGGCCGACGCGGCCTGGCATCTGCACGAGCTGACGAAGGATCTGCCGCTGTCGCACTTCGTGCTGTTCTCCTCCGTCGCGGGTCTGCTCGGCAATCCCGGCCAGGCCAACTACGCGGCGGCGAACTCCTTCCTGGACGCTCTCGCCCTGCACCGCGCCGCGCTCGGACTGCCCGCGCTGTCGCTGGCCTGGGGGCCGTGGGCGGACGAGGAAGGGATGGCGGCCCGCGCCGGCGTGGTCCACGGCGGTCCCGTGCGCGCGGTCTCCCCGGAGCAGGCACTGACCCTGTTCGACACCGCGTTGGGCAGCGGCGAACCGGTCCTCGCGCCGCTGCCGCTGGACCGCTCGCCGGGGGCGCCGGCCGCCGGGGCACCGGTTCCGCCACCCTTGCGCGGGCTCCTGCGTCCGGCTCGGCCGACAGCCTCGGCCGGGGGCGATGAACCGGACGGCACCTCCGGGGCCTGGCGGGAACGGCTGGCGTCGCTCCCCGTGCCCGAGCGGGTCCCCGCCCTGCGGGGGCTGATCCGCGCCGAAGTCGCCGGCCTGCTCGGGCACCCGGATGCGAGCGCCGTCGACCGGGGCTTCCCCGACCTGGGCCTCGACTCGCTGATGAGCGTGCTGCTGCGCAACCGGCTGAACCTGCTGGCGGGAGTCCCGCTGGCGGCCACCGTCGCGTACGACTGGCCGAGCGTCGAGGAGCTGGCGGATCACGTGTACGGGGAGATGCGCGGGGTGCTGTCCGAGGGGGCGGGTGCCGCCGGGTCGGGGGCGGGCGATCGGGAGAGGGTGCACGGGGATCAACCTGGTGACACCGCCCTGCCCGGTCCCGCCGAGACCACTCCATCCGAGACCGCAGAGGCCGTACCTTCCGAGCCCGCTGAGACCCCGCTGCCCGCTTCCGGGGAGACAGCGACTCCGGCCCTCGTCGGGGCTCTCCCGTTCACTTCCCCGCGCACCGCTCACGCCGATCACCTCGCTCGCCCCGCTCCGTCACCGTTCGCCTCGCCCGAGCCGGGCGGCAAGCGCGGCGCCCGCGCGGGTCAGTCCTTGCCGAGCCTCTACCGGCAGGTCTGCGAGACGGGCGACGTGGTCTCGGCAATGCATCTGCTGGTGACCGCGTCGGTCGCCGCGCCCTCCTTCGGCCGCGACGACAGCGCCCGGCACACGCTGTCCCCACTGCGGCTGGCCACCGGCGGGGAAAGCCCGGCACTCGTGTGCGTTCCGGGCTTCGCCACGAACCTCGGCCGACCGTGGCACGCGGGGCTCGCGCCCCGGTTCGACGGCGAGCGGAACGTCTTCGAGCTGCGGCACCCCGGGGTCGACCACGGGGACGCCGTGGCGCGGGACCTGGAGACTCTGGTCGAACTGCACGCCACGACGGTGCGACGCCACCTCGGTGAGCGCCCGTACGTCGTCCTGGGCCACTCCATGGGCGGTTCGGTCGCGCATGCGCTGACCGCGCGTCTGGCGGCCGACGGCACTCCCCCGGCGGGGCTCGTCCTGGTGGACTCGTACCACATCACCCCGGACCGGGAGGCCGAGTCGTGGCTGCTGGCGCTGCCAGCCCGGATTCCACTGGCGCTGCGCGAGCGGTTCGACACCGCGGTGGACGATCTGACGCTGCTGTCGCTGGGCGCGTACACCCGGATGTTCCGCGGCTGGCAACCGGAGCCGACAGGTGTGCCCACACTGCTGGTGCGCGCCACCGAGCCGCTGCCGGACATGCCGGAGCGTTCGTCGTGGCCGGTCGTCCACGACACGGTGGATGTCCCCGGCCATCACCTGAGCGTGCTGGAGGAGCACGCCGCGACGACGGCGGAGGCGATCCGCGACTGGATCACCTCCAGCCATACGACCACCACCCCGGCCGCAGGTCCGCAGGCCGTTCTTTCGTAGGGCGTCCAACTGCCGGGGGAACTGGAGGCATTGCGGGTCTGCGAATCGAACAGTCCGGACAGCAATCCCTGCCGGCCGGAACCGCTACGAGAGAATGAGGAACATCGGCGGCGCACGGACCGGCTCCGCGCCGCCAACCTGGGCCGCTCGCGCGGCGGACTGACCGGCAAGGTGCATGCACCCGTCCGCAGACCGCCGCTGCCGTCCGCTGTCCTTCATGCTCGTCCCCGGCCAGGCCGCCGACACTCCCCAAGATGGCCGCCGACACTCCCCAAGATGAAGGGGCGCCGGGGCGGACGGCGCGTCAACCACGACACCGCGCTCCGCCATGACCGCAACGCCGTGGATCGCCGCATCAACAAGATCAAGGAGTGGCGAGGGCTCACCACCCACTACGACAGCACCCCGACCAGCCACCTTGCCGGACTCCACCTGCGCCGCATGGCCATCGGGCTCCGCAGCCTCCATTGCGGATCTGAATCACCACCCGCGCTGGGCCGAGGCGGCACTGCTCGCCTGCACGGCTGCGACAAGTGCGTCGAGTTGCCCGCGCACTCGGGCGGCGGTGACATGGTCGAAATAGTCGCGGGAACTGATGATCTCACCGTCGCGCACCCGCAGCACGAATACGCCGGGCAGCGCGAAGGGTTCGCCGGTCTCCGCGACTGTTCCCTGGTACTCGAACTCGGCGACGATGACCTCGGGGTCGGTCGTCTCGTGGATCGTGATGTTGGTTGCCCTACGGTGCAGCCGGGGGCCGGCGTCGGTCGGCCTGAAGTGTTCGCGCAGTTCATCACGGGTACGGAGCGCGGCAGCACGAAGCGGGTCGAAGGGGTGCACGACATGGGTCTGCTCCGCGTACAGATCGGGCAGTTCCCTCCACCGGCCCTCCGCAACACCGTTCACGAGCGCGAGGAAAACCTCGCGCGGGCTGAGGACTTGAGCCATGACACTCTCCTGTCGTCTGCGCCGACGTGCAGTGGCATCGAACTACTATCCGAAGTGGGGACTCCGAGTATACGGAGTCGTGACTTCGGATAACGGCGTACAGGTGAAAGCGCGATGAGCACCCCAGACAACCGAGAGACGGGCGGCGGACGGCCGCAACGCGCTGACGCGCGAACCAACCGCGAGCGGATCTTGAACGTCGCCGAAGAGGTCTTCGGCAAGGGCGGCCGGTCCGCGTCCACCGAGGAGGTGGCGCGTCTGGCCAACGTCGGCATCGCCACGGTCTTCCGCCACTTCCCCACCAAAGCGGCGCTGCTGCAGGCCGTTCTCGTGCAGCGGTTCGATCGCCTGCGCGAGCAGGCCGAAACGCTGTTTCACGCCACGGACCCGGGTACGGCGTTCTTCGACTTCTTCAGCCACCTCGTCACCGACGCGGCCGGCAAGATCGCCATAGCCGAGGCCCTGCTCGAGGCCGGTGGCGACAAAGGCGGCGACGCCGCTCAGGCATCGGACGGACTGCGTCGAGCCGTCGGTGCACTGCTTGAGCACGCCCAACGCGCAGGCGCCGTCCGGGACGACGTCGAACTGCCGGAGGTGTACGCCTTGCTCGTGGCCACATCGCAAGCCTCCGCACACGCCCATCTCGAGGAGGAGGTTCGAGACCGGATGCTCGCCGTCGTCTTCGACGGCCTCGCGCCAGTCCGGGCTCGTGGCCGCGAATGAAGATCTGAACTCGGCACACGCTCCGGGCAGTTCCGGCGAATCATCAGATCAACGGAGCCCGCGTGCGATGATGGGCAACCATGATCGCCATTGGTGCGTTGCGCGAGGAAGACCGCACCGACTGGGAAGTGCTGGCGCGGGGTTACAAGGCCTTCTACCGCACCGCTGTGCCGGACCAGGGGTATGAGCAGGCTTGGCAGCGGCTGCGGCGTGGCACGGAGGTCCACGGAATCGGCGCCTGGTCGGACGGGAAGCTGGTGGGCATCGCGCACTATCTGTTCCACGCGACGCTCTGGATGGAGGACAGCTGCTATCTCCAGGATCTCTTCGTCGACGAAGCGGCGCGCGGCCAGGGCGTGGCGCGGAAGCTGATCCAGGAGGTGGCCGACGCGTCGCGGGAGCGGGGGGCCTCTCGCTTGTACTGGACCACCCAGGAGGGCAACACCACCGCCCGCGCTCTGTACGACAAGGTGGCGAGCTTCAAGGGGTTCCTGCGCTATGACTACCCACTGGGTTAGGGCCTGTCCGGTTTCGTGAACGGAGCCGGATCCCTACTGACCAGCCACGGCGGCGATACGGTCGAGAGCCCGCCGTACGTCGGCGCGTGAGACGTCGCAGTGGGTGATCAGGCGCAGGCGGCCGCCCAGCGACAGGGCGAGGACTCCCGCTCGTCCGCATTCCTCGACCGCCTTTGCCGCATCGGGAACGTGGACCATGACGATGTTCGTCTCGGGTGCCGCCACGTCCCAACCGAGTTCGCGCAGACCGCCGGCGAGCAGTTGGGCGTTCTCGTGGTCCTCCGCGAGCCGGTCGACGCGTTCCAGTGCCACCAGCCCGGCCGCGGCGAGCACGCCGCCCTGGCGTACTCCCCCGCCGAGCATCTTGCGCACGCGCCGGGCCTCGCGCACGAAGTCGGCGCTCCCGCCGACGACCGAGCCCACGGGTGCGCCCAGCCCCTTGCTCAGACATGCCTGGACGGTGTCCACACCCCGGGTGAGCTCGGCCGGGGTGGTCTTCTGCGCCACAGCCGCGTTCCAGATCCGGGCGCCGTCCAGATGGACCAGCAGGCCCGTCTCCCTTGCCGCGGCGACCAGTTCGGCGTGCTCCCGAGGCGATGTCGTCGTGCCTCCGGCTGTGTTGTGGGTGTTCTCCAGGCA
This sequence comes from Streptomyces sp. R35, assembly GCF_041053035.1. Taxonomy (NCBI): domain Bacteria; kingdom Bacillati; phylum Actinomycetota; class Actinomycetes; order Kitasatosporales; family Streptomycetaceae; genus Streptomyces; species Streptomyces sp. R35. The sequence goes on along the minus strand of NZ_CP163440.1, from coordinate 10,591,958 downwards.
CAGGAGCCGGTTGCGCAGGCCGAAGTACGGGCCGCGGCCGGACGCCGCGGCACGGACGGCCTGTGGGGTGATCCGGCCCGGACCGGCGGCCCAGGGCAGCGGCTGCGGCATGCCGCCGGCGAGCCATGCCGCCGTACCGATCTCGCTGTCCAGCACATGGGCCTGTTGGGGTGCGAAGAAGCGGTCCCCTCGTTGCAGGTGGAGGAAGAGGGCCACAAGGTTTCCCATGGAGCCGCTCGGCACCCACAACGAAGCTTCCACGCCGAGCAGTTCAGCCGCTCGCTCCTCCAGAGCGCGCATGGTGGGGTCTCCGTCGAGGACGTCGTCCCCGACCTCGGCCGCAGCCATCGCGGCACGCATCTGCGCGTCGGGGCGGGTCACGGTGTCGGATCGCAGGTCGATCGGTGCTGCGCTGCTCATCACGGCCTCTCGGGAGAACTGTGGCCCGGCCGAAGCCGGTCCCTCGCGGTTCGGGGACCACGGAAGACCGCCCGTGCTCCTTGTGGATCAGCGCCATTGTGAGCGCTGACCACCGGACACGGGGGCCTCCCGGTCAGCCCACAGTGATCGCCTGCCAGAATTGGGGCAGCATTGGTGTGCGGCAGAACTTGCCGCGGACGATGGAGGAGCCCTGTGCCACTGCCCTCAGACCCTTTGCGGAAGCTGGGATTCCTGACCATCGGGCTGTTCGACCAGGACAACCCCGGCCGCGGTCATGAGTCGACGCTCGACATCATCGAACTGGGTGAACGGCTCGGTTTCGACAGTGCGTGGGTGCGCCACCGTCATCTCCAGTACGGCATCTCCTCCCCCGTCGCGGTCCTGGCAGCGGCCTCCCAGCGCACCCGCCGCATCGAACTGGGAACCGCGGTCATCCCGGTCGGATGGGAGAACCCGCTGCGGCTGGCCGAAGACCTGGCAACCGTGGACATCCTGTCCGCGGGCCGCCTCAATCCGGGCGTCAGCGTCGGCCCACCGATGCACTACGAGCAGGTCAAACACGCCCTCTATCCCGACACCGCGGACGCCGAGGACTTCGGCTACGAGCGTGTGGAGCGGCTGCTGGACTTCGTACGCGGCAAGTCGGCCACCGACTTCAGCGGGGTCGAGGGCTTTGAAGTGTTCTCCGACCGCGTGCAGCCCCACTCCCCCGGTCTGGGCCGCCGTATGTGGTACGGCGGCGGCAGCCTGCGGTCGGCACAGTGGGCCGGTGAGCACGGAATGAACTTCCTGACCAGCAGCGTCGTGAAGGCGGAGGAGTCCGAGGACTTCGCGGAGGTCCAGCTCTCCCACGTACGCGCCTTCCGCGCCCACCATCCCGACGGCGACCGGGCCCGTGTCTCCCAGGGACTCGTCGTGATTCCCACGGACAGTGCCTCGCCCGAGCAACGTGCGAAGTACGAGGAGTACGCCCGCAAGCGGATGCCACGCACCGCGACGCCGCAGGGGCCGGCGCGCATGATGTTCGCGCCCGATCTCGTGGGAACGTCCGACCAGATCGCCGAACGGCTCTACTCCCACGTCGCGTTCCAGGAGATCGACGAGGTCGCCTTCGCGCTGCCCTTCACCTTCGACCACGACGACTACGTCCAGATCCTCACCGACATCGCCACCAGGCTCGGCCCGGCGCTCGGCTGGCACCCGTCAGCCTGAAGACCGACGCCGCTGACGGGTGGAGCGGGCTGTAGGCAGCGCACCTGGTCCCCGTGTTGCGTCCTGTACGTGATCGGGCGGGCCCTAGTCGTCTCGCCCAGCCGACAGCGCGGCTCAGTGTCGGTTGCGGAAGGTACGGCGCAGGTCGTCCACCCAGGCGTCCGGGGTCTCCCAGGGGATGAAGTGGCCGCCGCTGTCGTGGGCGGTGAGGTTGACGTGGTGGTACCAGTCGGCGCGGTCGCTGGAGAGCCAGTTCTGGATGCGCTGCTCGGTGGTGGTGACGCCCGGCGGGTTCTCGTAGCCGACGAAGGTGATGCCGGTGGGAGCCTCGATGGCCGGCCGACGGTCGTGGGAGGGAGTCCAGGGGTAGCGGTTGGCGTTGGCGTAGTAGCGAATCGAGGTTCCGATGGTGTTGTTGGCCCAGAAGATCGTGGCGTGAGTGAGGAGGTCGTCCTTGGAGAAGACGTTCTCCACATTGCCGTGATCGTCGCTCCAGCTCGCCCAGCGTTCCAGGATCCAGGCGAGCAGCCCGACCGGTGAGTCGGAGAGCCCGTGGGCGAGGGTGCTGGGGGCGAGGAGGTGGGCGGCCAGGTGGACGGCGAAGCGCCGCTCGAAGGCCACCAGTTGCCGGCGTACGGGCTCGGGCAGACCTTCGGGGATCGGATGCCCGCCGCTGAGGTCCCAGGCCCGGTCGCCGTTGAAGAAGGTGAGTTTCAGTCCGGAGCCGATGTGGATGCCGTGCAGCTCGTCGGCGTACTTGTGGCCGAGCTGGCCGGTGACGAGGGCGCCGACGTCGCATCCGCCGGCGGCGTATTTCTCGTGGCCGAGCGTGCTGGTCATCAGGGTGTGCCAGAGGTCGGCGACCTTCCAGAAGTTCATGTCGGGGTGGTCCGGCAGCGGGGTGGAGAAGCCGAAGCCGGGCAGGGAGGGGACGATGACGTCGAACGCGTCGGCCGGGTCACCACCGAACGCGGCGGGGTCGGCGAGGGGGTCGACGACCTTGGACCAGTGCCAGAAGGTCCAGGGCCAGCCGTGCGTGAGGATGAGTGGCGTCGGGTCGGGGCCGACGCCGGGTTTGCGCATGAAGTGGACCGGAACGCCCTGCACGTCGACCTTGTAGTGCTCGTAGACGTTGATCGCGGCTTCGGCCTTGCGCCAGTCGTAGTGATGGAGCCAGTGGTCGGCGAGTTCCTGGAGGTAGCCACGGCTGACGCCGTAGTACCCGTCCTCATTGCCCGCGTCGTCGGCCCATCTCGTGAGCCGCAGCCGCGTCTTGAGGTCGTCGAGGACGGCGTCGGGCACGTGGATGGGCACGGGCTCCAGCGGGAACCGCGCTGTGGCTGCCATGAGGATTCCTTCCGGGTCGGAGAGGGCCGCGCGGCCGGTCAGCGCTCGGTGTCCATGAGCGCGGCCATCCGTGCCGACGCGGGCAGGGCGACGCCGATGGTGCGGCGTTCCTCGGGGGTCAGGGCCTCGATCAGCTGCGAGAACCGGCGGACGCGGTCCTCGTACCGGGTCCGAACGATCTGCGCACCGGCCGGGGTCACCCGTACGAGAACCGCACGGCCGTCTTCGGGGTCCGGCTGCCGCTCCACCAGCCCCTCGCGTTCCAGACGGCTGACGAGCTGGGTGATGGCGGGCTGGGTGATCTGTTCGCTCGCCTTCAGCGTGGTCAGCCGCATGGGGCCCTTGTGGGCGAGCGTGTGCAGCACCGACAGCGTCGTGAAACTGCGCTTCTCGGATCGCGGGGAGCGGCGCGGTGATCAGTCCCTCAGTCCTTGAGACGGTCGATCTGCCGGATCTTGTTGGTGGCGTCGAGGGCGGCAATCTTGTAGGACTCGGCGAGTGTCGGGTAGTTGAACACCGCGTCGACCAGGTAGTCGACCGTGCCGCCGCAGCCCATGACGGACTGGCCGATGTGGATGAGTTCGGTGGCGCCGGTGCCGAAGCAGTGGACGCCGAGCAGTTTGCGGTCGTCGGGCGAGACCAGCAGCTTGAGCATGCCGTGCGAGTCGCCGATGATCTGGCCCCGGGCCAGTTCGCGATAGCGGGAGATGCCGACCTCGAAAGGCACGCAGTCCTCGGTGAGTTGGTCCTCGGTCCGCCCGATGAAGCTGATTTCCGGGATGGTGTAGATGCCGATCGGCTGGAGGTCGTGCATCCGGTTCACCGGCTCGCCACAGGCGTGGTAGGCCGCCGTGCGCCCCTGCTCCATCGAGGTGGCCGCCAGGGCGGGGAAGCCGATGACGTCACCGACGGCGTAGATGTGCGGCACCTCGGTGCGGTAGTGCTCGTCGACCGTGATCCGGCCGCGCCGGTCGGCGGACAATCCGGCCTTGTCCAGGTCGAGTTCGTCGGTGAGACCCTGTCGGCCCGCCGAGTACATGACGGTGTCGGCGGGGATCTTCTTGCCACTCTCCAGGATGGTGAGGGTGCCTCGGGGGTGGCGTTCGACCGCGGCGACGGTCTCGCCGAACCGGAAGGTGACGGCCAGGTCCCGCAGGTGGTACTTCAGCGACTCGATCACCTCGACGTCGCAGAAGTCGAGCATCCCGGGCCGCTTCTCGACCACCGTGATCTTGCTGCCGAGGGCGGCGAACATGGAGGCGTACTCCATGCCGATCACACCGGCCCCGACGATGACCATGGAACGCGGCACCTGCTCCAGGTTCAGCACGTTGTCCGAGTCCATGATCGTCCGCCCGTCGAACGCGACGGTCGCGGGCCTTGCCGGACGAGTGCCGGTGGCGATCACTATGTGCTCGGCGCTCAACTGCCGTTCATGACCGTTCACTTCGCGCAGGGCGATGGTGTGGTCGTCCAGGAAGCTGCCGGTGCCCGCGAAGAGCGAGACGTGGTTGCGTGACAGTTGGCTGCGGATGACGTCGACTTCGCGGCTGACCACGTGCTCGGTGCGCGCGGTCAGATCGGCGACGGTGATGTCCTCCTTCAAGCGGTAGCTCTGGCCGTACAGATCGCGCTGGGTGAGGCCGGTGAGGTACAGGACCGCCTCACGCAGAGTCTTTGAGGGGATGGTCCCGGTGTGGATGGAGACCCCGCCGACCATGTCGGGGCGGTCGACGACAGCGACCCGGCGGCCGAGCTTGGCCGCAGCGATGGCGGCCTTCTGGCCGCCCGGGCCGGATCCGATGACGAGCATGTCGAAGTCAGGCACCCTCCGGAGTCTGTCAGTCGCGAGCCCTCCGTCGAAAGGGTGAACGGGGGATCATTCGCAAAGCATGGACGCCGAACCTGTCCCGGGGGCTTACGCCAGGGGCGGCCGGGCCGGGCGGAGTTGGGCGTGAACGCCCGGGGCGGCACCGCAGCCATGCCCGACCGCCATCGCCTACGGTGCCGAGGAACAGGCGCGCACATCGGCCAGGAAGGGCGTGATGCACATGGGCGATCTCTTGCCGTACGTCGATGAACACACGACGGTGATCGCGGCCGGGACCGAGGTTGTCTGGCGCGTGCTGGGCAACACACTGGACCGGTCGTCCTCACGTCCCGGCGCGGTCGGCTACGCGAGGCTGGTGGACTGCGCGGACCGGACGGCGTCCGGACCACGCCCCCCTGCCGAGGGTTCGACGTTCCCGGGCTTCCGGGTGACGACGGCGGTACCGGGACGTGAGCTGGTCCTCGAAGGGCGCCATCGATTCTCGACATACGCCCTGACCTTCCGCCTCGAAGAACTCGGGCCGGACCGATCACGCCTGCGGGCCGAAACGAGAGCCGCCTTCCCCGGCCCGACCGGCAGGCTCTACCGGCGGCTCGTCATCGGGACGGGCGGGCACGGCATGGGCGTGCGGCGGCTGCTCGCGGGGATTCGCCGTCGATCCGAGGAGCCTGCGGGCGACGGTCACCGGAGTCGGTGACCTCGCGGGAGGCGGGGGCGCGCGGCGCACGGGCGGGACACGCCGCGGGGGCGTCCCGCCCTGAAGCCATGCCTCATGTCCGGCTGAGATGACGACAGTTGGAGTCCCAGCACGGTCCTGGCGACGCGGCATGCCGGGGCGTTGTCACACCCGTCTGCGAGGGTGTGTACGGGCGCCATGAGGAGTCGCCCTGATGGGGACCGGAGGGGGCATGGTGGCAGGTCGGGTTGGTGGCTGGGCAGGCGTGAGTTGGGAAGACTGGCGGGACTACGACGGCATTCGGCGGCGTCTCGATCAGGGCGCCGATCCGGAGGCCTGGAGCGGAGGGCGGCCCCTGCACCGGGCAGCGGGGTTCGGCTCGCCGGAGGTCGTCGCGGAGCTGGCCGGACGGGTCGCGGACGTGAACGCATGGGAGAACGGGACGACCGCGTTGTGGGAAGCCCTCTTCACCGGCCGACCGGACAACGCGCGGGCCCTCGCGGCCGCCGGGGCAGATCTCTGGCGCCCCCAGATCGGCGGTTGGTCGCCGGGTCGGCTCAGCCTGGCCGGGCCGACGCCGGACCTGTTCGCGGTGCCCGAGGGGGAACGCACGCTGACCGAGGCCGAACGCGCGGTGGCCAAGGAGGGCGGACGGCTGGTCGCGGCGCTGGGAAGCATCGACTACGACGGCACGGGCCTGGCGTGCGTGGCCGGGATCGACGCCGAGGAAGCGATACGCCGCTTGGAGGCGACACCGGCGGAAGGCGAGGAACTGGACGAGCTGATCGAGGATCCGTACGCGTACGACATGGACGAGACCCTGCAGATCATCGGCGTGACGACCGTGCCGGGCGGCTGTGTCGTGACCCAGCCGTGGGGGTACGCGCCACAGATGCCGGGCGTGCTGAGCCGGCTGTCCATCGGCACCGTCTGCTACGGCCTGTACGCCAACCCCAAGAGCGGCAACCAGGGCAGCATCGCCCGCGACGGAGTCGTCGAGGCATGGGACCTCCACCCGGGCGGCGCACCGGACCTCGACGCCACACCCGGGGAAGTCCTGGCCGCCTACCTCTTCCAGAGCAGCGCGGTGGCCTACTCGTGCTCCTACGCGGGACTGCGGCCGACGGACGCGCGCGCCGTCGTCGGGCCGCCCGACCTATGGGTTGAACTGCCTGAGCGGGACTACTGGAGCAGCTGACGCAGGACGCGTCGCGAGCACCTCGTGGCGACGCCCCTGGTGGAATCGCCGCCGCCTGGCCGGATCTCGGCCTGCGTCGATCACGTCCCACGGTCGTTCGTGACCCGTTGTCAGTGGTCCTTGCCATGATGGGTGGTGGCACGGTGAGCGATCACATGACCACGGGGGGTACGGGTGCTTTCGATCGACGTGTGCGGGAAGAGCGGCAAAGCATGTCGGCCGGGCGGTGCCCCGTGACGCGCCGTCGGCCGCCCGTCCGGTGGCGCGGGCGGCGGCCCAGCAGGCGGCAACGGGAGGCGGACGCACGACTGTTGGTGATCCTTGTGGTCGCGGGCGCGGCCGTCCTGGTGGTCCGCTGGCTCGCGGACCACTGGTGGGTGGTCGTGACCGCTGTGGTGTTCGCGGGTCTCGCGGGCGCCGGGTGGTTGTACCGGAGTCGGCAGCGGGAGCGGTGGGAGGAAGTGCGGTCGCGCGGGCTGCGGTACGCGCTGGCGCAGCTGGACGGGCTGCACCATCAGGAGTTCGAGCAGGCGGTACGGGAGTTGATGCGCCGTGACGGCTGCCCGGATTCCGCGCGGGTCGGTGGCCGTGGGGATCTGGGCGCGGACGTGAAGGCGACGGACCCGTTCGGGCGGCGCTGGGTGCTCCAGTGCAAGCACCGCCGCGAAGGGGATCGCGGGTCCGCGGTGGGCACCCCGGATCTGCAGGTCCTCAATGGCACGGCGCGACCCGTGCACCGGGCCGATGTGGCGGTCATGGTGACCAACGGCCGAATAACCGGCCCCGCGCGGGACTTCGCGAAGCAGCAGCGGCTCCACCTTGTCGACCGCCGGCTGCTCGCCACCTGGGCGGCGGGATCGCAACCGCTGTGGGAACTGCTACGGGCACTCCCACCGCCGCGCGGACGGTCCGCTGCGTCCTGACCGTCCATGACGAACAGAATGAGGCCTTGGGGAGCCTTGGGGAGGGGCTGGAGATGAAGAACCGTCCCGTGCAAGCGACGGTCCGTGGGCCCGGAACTCGGCCGCGGGCGAGCTGCTCGTTGAATGGTGCACGGTCGTCGCCGGTGTGGGCTACATTCGGGAATCCTCGACACCGGCGTCTCTGGGTGAGGCCACGTTGAGGAGAATTCCGGAGCGGCGAATGCACCAGTCCGAACTTCCTCCACCGGCCACACCACTGATCCAGGGGGGACTCGCCGACAGCCTCTTCGAAGCGGCACACCGCACCCCTGACCTTCCGCAGCTGGCGCGCCGCCCCGATGTCCCCTCCGCGGCCTGGACGCCGGTGACCGCCGCGGAACTGTGGGGCGAGGTGGTCGACCTGGCGCGGGGGCTTGTCACCTCGGGCATACGCCCGGGCGACCGCGTGGCCATCATGGCGCGTACGCGCTACGAGTGGACCGTGCTCAGCTATGCGCTGTGGTCGGTGGGCGCCGAAATCGTGCCGATCTATCCGACGTCGTCGCACGAGCAGGTCGCGTGGATTCTGAAGGACGCGCACTGCGTCGCCGTGGTGGTCGAGGACGAGCAGGGGGTCATGACGGTCGGCTCGGCGTGCGCCGCGCTCCCGTTCCTGCGCCACGTCTGGCAGTTGGACAGCGGGGCGCTGCCACAGCTGGTCGAGCGCGGCCGGGCGATACCGGCGACGGCGGTCGACTCGCTGCGCCGGATCGTGCTGCCCGACTCGACCGCGGTCATCGCCTACACCTCCGGCACGACGGGCCACCCGAGGGGCTGCGCCCTGACGCACCGCAACCTGGCGAGCCCCTGCGACACGCTGCTCGAAGGCTGGAGACAGACGGCGGCTCCTCCCGGAGAGCAGCCGGCCATCCTCGCCTTCCTGCCCTTCTCCCACGTGTACGGCCTGATGATCCAGGGGCTCTGTCTGCGGGGCGGCATCCTGATGGGGCACGAACCCGATCTGGGGGCAGGGGCGCTCTCCGCGGCGCTGCTGTCCTTCCGGCCGACCTACCTGTACGCGGTTCCGTCCGTCTTCGAGAAGATCTACAAGAACTTCCTGCGGACGGCCCAGCAGACGGGCCGCGCCTCACTGTTCGAGCGTGCCGTCCGCACCGCGCAGGATTTCGCCCTCGCCGAAGAACGTCATCGGCTGGGCAAGGGCGCAGGCCCCGGCTTCGACCTGCGCCTGCAGCACTCGCTCTACGAGAAGACGGTGTACAAGAAGTTGCGCGCCGCGCTGGGCGGACGGGTATGCGGCGCGGTGTCGGGCGGCTCGCCCATGAATCGTGAACTCACCCTCTTCTACGCGGGAATCGGAATCTTCGTGCACGACGGATACGGGCTCACGGAGACAGCCGGAGGAATTACCGCGCAGCCCGTGGGGCGCGAGAAGTTCGGAACGGTCGGGCGCCCGCTGCCGGGCACGGACATCCATGTGGCCGACGACGGGGAGATCTTCGTGTCGGGGCCCTCGGTGTTCCAGGGATACCTCAACGACGCCCCGGCCACTCAGGACTCGTTCCTGGACGGTTGGCTGGCCACGGGCGACGTCGGGCGTCTCGACTTCGAGGGATATCTGACCATCACCGGGCGCAAGAAGGAGATCATCATCACGAGTAGTGGAAAGAGTGTGGCTCCCGCGGCTCTCGAGGAGCGTCTGCGGGTCCACCCGCTCATCCACCAAGCCGTGGTGGTGGGTGACAACCGCCCTTGCGTGGGGGCCCTCATCACTCTGGATCCCGAATTCGTCGCGCACTGGCGCGCGTCCCGGTCCAGGGGCGAAACACCGGTCCGGGACGCGCGCGAGGAGAACGAACTGCGGGAGGAGGTCAGGCGCGCGGTCGCCGCGGCCAACAGCACCGTGTCCCGCTCGGAATCCATTCGGGTGTTCCGCGTCCTCCCGGAGCCCTTCGATCTGGCCAATGGATTGCTGACGCCCTCGATGAAGTTGCGCCGGGATGCGATTACTCGGCGGTTCGCCGCCGAGATCGAGGCGATGTATCAGACGTCGTCGCGGGTTCCGCGGGAGTACGCGTCCAGTGACTCCTCGATCTGGGAGGACTCGGACAACGTATTCCGGTGAAGGTGAAAGGGGCGGGCGCCGTCGCGGTGCGGGACGTATGTGCCTCCCAGGAGGGACCTCAGAGGCGTCACACGGCTCCTGACTTCCGGCTGCTTGGTGGTGGTGTTCATACGGACACCTTGCGCGAAGGCGGTCGGGGCAACCAGATCCCTCCGGAGAGCAGGACCGCTGGTCCTGGTAGCGATGCCACCACGATCGGCGGGAATGCGCCCGTCACAGGTCAGTCGGCCCCAGCGGCGGAGGAAGCGGGCTCCATCGTGCAGGGTAGCCGCAGGGCGAAGACCGAGCCCGCGCCGAGGTCGCTGGTCACGGTGACGGTTCCGCCGTGGGCGGCGACGAGTTGGTGGACGATGGACAGGCCGAGCCCACTGCCGCCGGTGCGCCGGCTGCGGGACTTCTCGGCCCGCCAGAACCGGTCGAAGACACTGGGCAGATCCTCAGGAGCGATACCGCTGCCGGTGTCGGCCACCTCAAGGACGACCTGACCGTCCTGGCTGCGGGCGGACAGGGTGATCGTTCCGCCGGAGGGAGTGTGGCGCGTCGCGTTGGACACCAGGTTGCCCAGCGCCTGTCGCATCCGCACCGGGTCGGTTGTAGTTGATGGCGATCACATAGTCGAAGGAGCCGGTCAGGGGCTCGCCCTCGAAGCCCGTGCCGGGTGCGGTGAAGGCGCCCGAGCGGTCGTACGGGAGCCGGGTACCGGGGTCGGGCAGCAGCCCGCCGGCATCTGCGAGGGTGTACACGCCGATGGGCGAGTGGAGGTCACCAGCGCGGTGGTGGTCGGTCCATCCCCTCAGCGCGTTGTGCGCGGGCCAGCTCGGTCCCGCCCGCCAGCCCGCCTCCGTGCGCTCGTACAACACCACCGTGGATATCGGGGAGTTCCTGCCCCGGCCGGTCACCACGACGGCCTGGCGGGTCGTCGACGGGACGGCGGCCAAGGTCTTGGGCCCGAGACCGGGCAGCTGCTGTGGTGCCACTTCCAGGGATGCGGTGGGCGTGGGAGCGGGCGTTGCCACGCGTGCCCTCACCGTGGGGCCGCCGACTCCTTGGCCCATCGTTTCCACCGTGCCGCCGGCTCCGCAGCCGACGAGCAGGAACGAGGCGGCCAGAACCATCGCCGGAACACGCTGTACGGGATCGATCATGCGTCGACCCTGACCGACAGATATGAGGAACTCGTCAGGTCAGGCCACCCGGGTGACCGCGCCCCTTCTGCGGACCCACCCGAGCAGGGCCGCCGAGGTCACCGCCGCGAACGCGCACCACGTCGAGACGAACTCCAGCTGCCACAGCGCCCAGCAGATCACCGCCCCCACGGCGACCAGGACACCGAGCAGCAGCAGGCCGCGATCACCGGAGAGCAGCAGTGCGCCGACGGTGGCGAGGAGATAGCCCGCGATGAGCAGTTCCGCGTGGGACAGATCGACGACGTAGCCGACGGTGTGGCCGCGGATCTCGGCCGTGACGGGACGGTCTGCGAGAGCGTACGCAAGTGCCGCCGCGGTCGCGAGACCGGACGCGAGCGGGAGCGCCAACCGGAGCCGGGCGTGCCGCGGCGCCGCGCAGAGCACGCCCATCGGTACCCACACCGCCAGCAGCGGAAGGGCGATCACGGCCCGGGCGACAGTGGCGGGACCGCTTCCTCCGCCGGAGTCCCAGACCACGGACTCGACGATCTGGTGGGCCCCGAGCAGCAACGGCAGCGCGGCCAGCGGGAGATCCGCTGTTCTGCGCACCCGCGTCACACAGGCCACTCCGACAGCGGCGATTCCGGCACCTGCTGCCAGATCGGCCGTCGCACTCCAGCACATCGCGTCACCATGGGTCCGCCGTCACGAGATCCCGCCCTACGGTGCGCAACGCTACGGGGCCGGGAAGTGATGCCCGTCGTTGACACGAAGGCCGAGGGGACCCCGTGCACACCTCCCCTGCCTGAAGCTTCCCTTCCCTGAAGCCTCCATTCCCTGAAGCTTCAACAAAGCCTTGTGTCAGGCGGGACCCGCCCCTGTGCCGCGCCGGAGAACAGTGATTGGGTGGGCCCGGCCACGCCCGACGAAACGCAGGAGAGCCTCGCAGCCATGAGCAGCCCCTACACGTACGAGTACAAGGTCGTCACCTTCCGGGAGTCGCTGATCGGCGACGCGCTGGACAGCGGCAAGCTGGAGAAGGTCCTGAACAAGCACGCCGAGGACGGGTGGCAGCTCAAGGCGATCACCTCCGCCGACGTCAAGGGCCGCATAGGCCCCGGCGCGGTCGAGGGGCTGCTGCTGACGCTGGAGCGGCCGCGCGGATAGCCCGCGCGTAGTGCGCGAGACGCCGAGGCGGGGGATGCTGGAGCTGATGGGACAGCGAAACCGCAGGTGCTACTGATGCCGTCGGAGGCCTTCCGGCATGGGAGGCCTCTTATGGCTGGGCTGTTGCCGAGGGTCTGGCATGCACCCCGCGACCGCTGCCGGCCAGTGATGTCAGGACGGTACGGCGATGAAGAGCGATGGAACACTCCACCATGAGGTCGTCACCAGTCACTCGGTGTTCGGCGCGCCGTGCTGGGTCAGTCTGACCACACGCGATCTGCGGGCCGCGGAGGCCTTCTACCACGCCGTGCTGGGCTGGGAGTGGGCCTCGGACACCAAGATGGGCGATCAGTACAGGATCGCGCGCGTGGACAGAGTCCCGGTCGCGGGGGTCTCCGAGGTGGACTTCGTGGCGAAGACAGCCGTCGCATGGACTCCCTACTTCGCGGTGTCGAGCGCGGACGAGACCGTCTCCAGGAGCCAGGAACGCGGTGGTACGACCGCGGTGGGGCCGATCTCGCTGCCGCCGGGGCGTGCGGCTCTGCTGGCCGACCGGGACGGAGCGGTCTTCGGTATCTGGGAGGGCGAGCTGGTGGCCGGCTGGGAGGCGTGGCGCCGCGCGGCACCGGCCTTCATCCGGCTGCACACCCGCGACGCCTTCGACGCCGCCATGTTCTACGGAGAGGTCCTGGGCTGGGCGTCCAACGCCTCCGGATGCTGCGAGGTCCACTACGAGGAGAACGAGGTCGTCCTGCGCAGCCAGGGAGACATCGTGGCCCGGATCCACTCGGGCGCGGTGGAGGCGGCGCCCGATCCCACCATCAGGCCGCACTGGCAGATCCACTTCGCGGTCTCCGACGTGGAGGCCTGTGCCCGGGCCGCGCGGGCCCACGGCGGCACGGCTCACCAGCAGGGGGTCGGCTCCACGGAGGCGGTCCTCATCGACCCCGACGGGGCGCACTTCACCGTGACCTCCAAGGGCGACGTGTAGGGCTCAGGCCCCTGCTGCCAGCGCCTTCCCCAGTGCCGTGCGCCCGTAGAGGACGTACGGGCCCCGGCGGTGCGACACCAGCAGCCCCGCCTCGCGCAGCACCGACAGATGGGCCGAGACGGATGAGGGAGCCAGGCCGTGGCGGTCGGCCAGGGCCGTCGTCGATGCGGGCGTGTGGAGGCCGGTGAGGATGGCGGCGCGGTGGTGGCCCAGCAGCCGGGCCAGGGCCGCGGGCGCCTCGGCGGCCGGGGCCGGCGGGAGGCCCGGGCCGCGCGCCGGATAGATGACCGTCGGCTGCCAGGGCCGGGCGAAGCCGCTCACCACGTCCGGCCGCACGAAGACGCTGGGCATGAGCAGGATGCCCCGGCCGTCGGCGCCCTGTGCCTCCTTGTGGTCGGCGTACATGCGCAGGGTGAGGGTGTCGTCCGCCCAGTCGATCCCCGGGTGCAGGTCGCCGAAGAGCGCTTCGAGGCCGCCGTCCGCCAACTGCCGTGTGCGGTGGGCGATATCGGCCTCCAGCACGGCCTGGTGGCGCGTCCAGTCCGGTGCGAGCAGCGCCTGCCAGGCCCGCTCGGTGAGGTCGGCGAGCCGTCGCACGGTGGCCGCGGGGTCGTCCAACGCCGCCCGGCCGTACGGTGATGCGGCCGCCCCCGGCGTGCACGCGAGCGAACGCGCCAGTTCCGTACGGGCCATGGCCGGGTCGGTGGCCCGCAGCCGCGCGAGTTCCTCCTCGAAGGAGGCGTTCGGCGTCTTGGGCGGCGGCCCCAGGAAGTCTGGGGTGTAGCCGCCCTTGCGGGGGATGAACAGCCACAGCTCCGACAGGTCAAGGCCCGCCACGACATCGCGTACCCGCCGCAGCCAGTCACGGTGGAAGGCATGCCGGGCCGGTCGCCGCAGCATGCGCAGCGCCTCATGCGTCTGGCAGAGCGGGGACACCGCGAACCGGCACCGGGTCAGGTCGTCGGTGCCCAGGTGCAGGGTCAGCGGCAAAACGGCCTCCGGTGAGCCTCGATGAGCCTTCGACGAGCCGTCCACGAGTGATTCGGCTCCAGCCGAAAGAGTAGAAGGCCGTGCGAGCGCCCCGCACGCTTGCCCGTGGCCGCACCCGGCCACTCTCAACAACCCGTCGCAGAAAGGCTCGTTGATGGGGAGTGAACGCCTCACCGCCTGGCGCAGAGCCGCCGTCGTCGCGGCGCTCATGCTGGCCGCCTTCACCTTCAACACCACGGAGAATCTGCCGGTCGGGCTGCTCTCCCTCATCTCGGACGACCTGCGTGTGCCGCTGGCGTCCGTCGGAATGCTGGTCACCGGCTACGGCCTGACCGTGGCCGTCGTGTCGCTGCCCCTCGCGCACCTGACCCGGTCGATCCCGCGCCGTCATGTGCTGTCGGGCTTGCTGGCGCTGCTCGTGCTGGCCAGCTGGGTCTCGGCACTGGGTGCCCTCTCCTACGGGCTCCTGCTCGGGGCACGCGTGGCGACCGCGCTGGCCCAGGCGCTGTTCTGGGCGGTGATGGGTCCGGTCGCGGTGGGGCTGTTCCCGCCCGAGCGGCGCGGCCGGGTCATCGGGCTGCTGTCGGTCGGGGGTTCCCTCGCCACGGTGCTCGGGGTTCCGGCCGGTACCTGGCTGGGCGGGCACAGCGGCTGGCGGGCGCCGTTTCTGGTCCTGGGCGCGATCGGACTCGTATCGCTCGTCGCGATCGCCGTCCTGCTGCCGACCTCGCGTGCGGAGGAGGGGCATGCCGCGTACGGGGCCGCTCCCGACGCCCGCCGGTTCGCCGTGGTGCTGGCCACGACCGCGCTGTCGGTGACCGGAGCCTTCGCGGGATTCACGTATGTGGTCGCCTTCCTCGACGAGGTGAGCGGGTTCTCGGAGGGTTCGGTGAGCGCGCTGCTGATGGTGTTCGGGGTGGCGGGGATCGCGGGCGTCGCCGCGGCCGGGCCGCTCCTCGACCGTTTCCCGCGCGGGACGCTGAGCGTCCCGGTGGCGGCCCAGGCGGTGGCCCTGCTCGGCCTGTACGCGGGCGGTGGCAGCCAGCCGGTGACCGTCGCCATGCTGATGCTGCTCGGTGCTTCCCTGGGACCCGTCTTCATGGCCACGCAGAGCCAGGTGCTCCATGTCGCGCCCGGGCGCACCGAGTTGGCCCTGGCGGCGAACTCGGCCGCTTTCAACACGGGGGTGGCGGCGGGCGCGCTGACCGGAGGCGCCGTGCTGTCCGCCGTGGGGGTGCGCGGAACGTTCCTGATCGGCGGGCTGCTGACCGCCGTGGCGCTGGCGGTGCTGACGTGGCCCGTGCCCGCAGCGCTGACCGAAGGTTCGAAGGCCGCTCCCCCGAGCCTCAGTTCGTAGCGGAGGCCTTGTGCGACGCGGGAATCCGGTAGACGAACGACGGGTACGGGTCCGCGGTGACGCGCTGCCAGGCCGACCTGACCTCATCCGGAGCCTGCGCGCGGGCCACGGCGAAGGCGGTGAGGCAGGCGGCATGGACGTCGGTCTGGTCGGTGCGCCGGGTCAGGGCCAGCAGACTGCGCAGGGCGGTGACCGCCTCGTCGACGCGGTCACCGGTGAGATGGGCCTTTGCGCCGGTGCGGAGGGTGGTGGCGAGGGCGGAGAGGGTGACGGCGAGCCCGGTTTCGTACCGCTCGGGGTCGGTGCCCTCCATCAGCTCCCGCAGGATCGTCTCCGCCTCCTCGTAGCAGGCCAGAGCCCCCGCGTCGTCCCCGGCGTGTCGCAGTGCGCGGGCGAGGACCCGCAGGCGGCGGGGGGTCAGCGGCTGGTAGGTGTCCCAGTCGGACTCGGCCAGCCGACGGGTGATGGCCAGGGCCTCTCGGCCGGCGGCCACGGCCGCGTCCGGGCTGCCCGTGCCGCAGTACCGATGGGTGAGATTGGCCAGCGCCCGGGCCAGTTCCGGTTCGTAGGTCTGGGGACTGCGCTCCGCGGCGCTGCGATACGCGGCCACGCTCTGTTCGCCCGCCTCGACGGCCTCACGGTCGGCGCCTTCCGCCTCGTAGCAGAAAGCCAAGTCGTCCAGGGCCTGGGCGAGTCTCGGTTCGTAGACCTCGGGGTTGCCTACGGTGAGCCGAGTGCACAGATCGGCCAACTCCCCCAGCGCCAAGCGCTCCTCGCCGGTCTTCTTCAGCCGGCCCAGGTGGTGGGCCAGGCACTCCAGGGCCTCGACCAGCCACGGTTCGCCGATGGCCGCATTCCGCTCGGCCAGCGTGCGGCTCACGGCGACGGCCTGCTCCGAGGTCTCGCGCGCCCGGGGAAGGTCACCGGTCACGTCCTGGCACCGGGCCAGGTCGGTCAGGAGCCGGGCACGCAGGGGCAGCATGATCTCCGGGTAGATCCACGCGGGGAACTCGTCCGTCGCTTCCCGGGCCTCGGCCCCGACCTCGACGGCCTCACCGTACCGACCGAGCGCGCGCAGTCCGCCGGTCAGCTCGACCAGCACGCGGGGCCTCACCAGCTGCACGCGTTGCTGCTGTCTGAACGACATGTCCCGAAGCAGCCCGGCGCACTCCTCGTAGACAGCGACGGACTCCTCCGCACGACCGAGGCCGCCCAGCACCAGCGCGTAGGTGCGCAGGGCGCCGGCAAGGGTTCCCATCGGCCTGTCCCGGCGCCGGGGCACGGCATGCCGGTACGCCGCCACGCATTCCCGGGCCGCCTCCAAAGCCTCCTCGAGCCGACCGGCCTCGGTCAGCGTCTGAGCTCGGGTGTGCAGGACAGAGGCGGCCTGTGCCCGGGACGTTCGGGCGCCAGGAATCGTCAGGGACTCGTCGGCCGCCATCAGCGCATCCTGATGACGGCCGGCCAGGGACAGCGCGTTGGCGTACAGGGCAAGGGCGCGGGCCAAACCGTCCCGGTCACGTCGCCGAGGGTGCTCACCCACGAGAAGGCTGCGGTACGCGACGACGGCCTCCGCGCTCCATGCGACGCGCCGCGCCGGCGGCTGTGGCCGCATCCACACCCACCCGGGTGTGAGGCACCGCAGCAGCGCGGCGCCGAGCAACGGCCCACCGACCCGCGGGCTGACCCGGGCCAGCGCGCGCGGCAGGGGCAGCAGGATCCGCACCACACCCATCCGCTCCCCCTCACCTCTCATGCCCATGACGATCGGGCCCGCTCCCTGGTTGCACACCAGCTGCCATGAGTCCCAGAGTCGTTGTCCGCCACCGATCGCCGAGGCTTGTCACGCGGTCGACACCCTGGCTGCGGTGGGCGAGCGCGGGTGGGCGCCGCGATGTCGAAGCTGGTCGCCGCCTGCCTACGGTCGCTCGAAGACGGCCCGGTGTCCTCGGGCGCGACCGCCGCCGACGCGATGGCGCTGTTCGCGGGGCCCCTGCCGGATGAGGGGCCGGAGGTGCCGCATGGTGGGCGCGCTTCCCGGGCCCATTCCGACGGATTCCGGCCCCGACGCTCCGGATCCCGTAGAACCGGCTCCAATAGCCGGATCCCGCAGAACCGGCTCCAATAGAGAGTGACGGGATACGACCGGCACGACATCCGCGGAACGAGTCGCTTCTCCGCGGCGGCGCGATGGAGGTCCGCGATGACCACAGCTCTCCGGCTCCTGCCCGCACTTTCCCCCGAGCATCGCGAACGGCTGATGGGCGTGGCCCGCGAGGTCTCGTTCCCCGCGGACGGAAGGATCTTCGAGGCAGGGGGTACCGCGGACCGTTTCTGGGTGGTCCGCTCCGGGACGGTCTCCCTGTACCAGCGGGTCGTCGCGGACAGACGTATCTCCGTCGCGCAACTGGGCCCCGGCGATCTGCTCGGCTGGTCATGGCTGTTCCCGCCCCACACCTGGGATTTCGGCGCCGAGGCCTTCAGTCCCGTACGCGCCTATGAATTCGACGCGGCGCAGGTGCGGACTCTCTGCGACCAGGATCCGACGCTGGAGCTGTCCCTGACCCGGACGATCGGCGCCATCCTGGCCCACCGGCTGGAAACGACACGAGCGGCGCTGATCGAGCACTACGCGCGCCACGGTGGCAGCCGGTGAGGGCAGGCCCTCGGGCAGGCCGGGCTGGGATAGGAATCTCGTATGGACGACACCCTGGATTCCCCGGACGCCCTTGATTCCTTCCAGCTTCTGCCCGGCGCGGCGGACTCGCCCGTGATCCTGCATGTGCCGCACTCCTCGCGGTACGTACCGGCATCTCTGCGCGACGGCATCGTGCTCGACGACGCGGGGCTGGAGCGCGAGTTGGACCACATCACGGACGCGCACACCGCAGAGCTGGCCGCGGCAGTCGCCGAGGCGGCCGACGTCACGCCGTGGCGGTTCGTGAACCGGCTGTCCCGGCTGGTGATCGATCCCGAGCGCTTTCCCGACGAACGGGAGGAGATGCTGGCCGTCGGGATGGGCGCGGTCTACACCCGGACCACGCATCGCGCGCCACTGCGGCCCGCGGACGTCGATCCGCGGCCGCTGATCGACCGTTACTTCCACCCCTACGCACAGGCGATGACGGCGGCGGTGGCCGACCGGCTGGCCGCCACCGGGCGGGCCGTGGTCGTCGACGTCCACTCGTATCCGACGGCCCGACTGCCCTACGAGCTGCACGGCGACGGTCCACGGCCGCCGGTCTGTGTAGGGACCGACTCCTTTCACACGCCGCCCGAGCTGGTCGCCCTCGCGGAGAAGGCGTTCGCGGGCCTCGGGGGTGTGGGGATCGACAGCCCGTTCTCCGGCGCGTACGTGCCCCTGCGGTTCTACGAACGGGAGCCGCGGGTCGCGGCCCTGATGGTGGAGATCCGGCGGGACACGTACATGACCGAACCGGGTGGCCCGGCGGGTCCGGGGCTCGCGCGCCTGGCCGGGGCGCTGACCGCGCTGGTCGATGCCGTGTCGATGTTCGATGCCGTGTCGACGTAGCCGTTGGGAGGTTTCGCATCGAGGTGGCCGTCGGGCGCGATCACCCCTAGGGTCGGGGTAAGCAATCGCTTAGTCAGGGTGTCCGAACCAGGGGAGGCACGGGACCATGCCGGTCGTCGACGCGTGGATGCAGCACCCCACGCTCCGTCACTCCAACCATGAGATGTTCGAGTCGCTGCGCCGGTGGACGGGCATGGAGCTGCTGAAGGAACCGCTGCCCGTCGAGGTCACCGTCGCCGCGATGGCGGAGGCCGATGTGGAGATCGGCCTGTCGGCGGCCTGGTACGGGCCCCAGGGCCCCCTCATCAGCAACGACGAGGTCGCCGGGTTCGTCGCCCGGTCCGACGGACGGCTGCGCGGCGTCGCGGGCGCCGATCTCACGAAGCCCGTCGCGGCCGTGCGGGAGCTGCGGCGGGCCGTCGAGGACCTGGGCTTCGTGGCCCTGCGGATCGTGCCCTGGCTGTGGCAGCTGCCGCCCACCGACCGGCTCTACTATCCGCTGTACGCCGCCTGCGTCGAGCTCGGCGTCCCCTTCTGCACCCAGGTCGGGCACACCGGACCGCTGCGCCCCTCCGAGACCGGCCGGCCCATCCCGTACATCGACCAGGTCGCGCTCGACTTCCCCGAACTGACCATCGTCTGCGGGCACATCGGCTACCCGTGGACCACCGAGATGATCGCGGTGGCCGACAAACACGCGAACGTCCACATCGACACCAGCGCGTACACCACCCGCCGCTATCCGCCGGAGCTGGTGGAGTATCTGCGCGGCCGGGGACGGCACAAGGTCCTCTTCGGCACCAACTACCCCATGATCACGCCCGCTCGGGCGCTGGAACACCTCGCCGACCTGCGCCTCGACGACGAGACGACGGAGCTGTTCCTGTCGGGCAACGCCCGATCCGTCTTCCGCCTCCCGGATCATTCGTAGATGCTTGAGCCCGACACCGTTCGACCCTGAGGTGAGGGCAGCCCAGCGATGGCTTTGCAGATCAGCGCCACCAACCCGGAGCATCCCGCGCTCCTGCTCGAACTGCCCTGGCAGCTGCCCCTGGAGGAGTGGCCCGAGCACTACCTGGTGCCGCTGCCGCGCGGCATCTCCCGGCATGTGGTGCGCTACGCGCGCGCCGGGGACGAGGTGGTGGCCGTCAAGGAGCTCGCCGAGCGGCCCGCGGTGCGCGAGTACGAGCTGCTGCGCAGCCTGGACCGGATCGGCATCCCGGCGGTCGATCCGCTCGCCGTGGTGACCGGGCGCACCGACGGCGCCGGCGAACCGCTGGAACCCGTACTGATCACCCGGCATCTGGGCGGCTCGATGCCGTACCGGTCGATGTTCGAGACGACGATGCGGCCCGCCACCATGCACCGGCTGATGGACGCGCTCGCAGTGCTGCTGGTGCGGTTGCATCTGGCGGGGTTCGCCTGGGGCGACTGCTCGCTCTCGAACACGCTGTTCCGGCGTGACGCCGGGGCGTACGCGGCGTATCTGGTGGACGCCGAGACCGGGGATCTGCACCCTCAGCTCAGCAGCGGGCAGCGCGAGTACGATCTCGATCTCGCCCGGGTCAACATCAGCGGGGAGCTACTGGACCTGGAGGCGGCCGGAGCCCTGCACCCCTCGGTGGACCCGATCGAGTTCGGCATGGAGATCTGCGCGCGCTACGGGGGCCTGTGGGAGGAGCTGACCCGCACGTCCGTGTATCCGGCGGGCAAGTACCACTACATCGAGCGCCGGATACGCCGTCTCAACGACCTCGGTTTCGATGTCGCCGAGATGCAGATAGCGCACTCCGCCGACGGTGACACGGTCACCTTCGTCCCCAAGGTCGTCGACGCGGGCCACCATCAGCGCCAGCTGCTGCGGCTGACCGGGCTCGACACCGAGGAGAACCAGGCACGCCGGCTCCTGAACGACCTGGAGAGCTGGATGGCCACCCAGGACGACTACGCGCCGGGCGACCCTCTCGCCGCCCGCCCGGAGGTCCTCGCCCACCGCTGGGTGCGGGACGTGTTCCGGCCGACCGTCCGGGCCGTGCCGCTGGACCTGCGCGGATCCATGGACCCGGCCGAGGTCTACCACGAGCTCCTCGAACACCGCTGGTTCCTGTCCGAGCAGGCTCAGCACGACATCGGCCTGGACACGGCCGTCGAGGACTACGTCACGACCATCCTGCCCAAGGTCCGCGACGCCCTGCCGCCCCGGGCGGACGCCCCCGCGTCGACCGCCGGAGAAGCCGGTTTCTGAGCAAAAGCGACCGATCGTACATACGATTGGGCCTGTACCGGCCGGGCGGAGCCCGAAAGCGTCCGTGCGGCCGGAACGACACTGACCTGCTCGGGGTGGGAGACGTATGGCACAGGCCGCCAGTCCAGCGCGGACCGTCATTCTGACCGTCGATGACGATCCCGGAGTGTCGCGCGCCGTCGCCCGCGACCTGCGACGCCGCTACGGCGAGGCGCACCGGATCGTGCGCGCCGAGTCCGGGGAGACCGCCCTGGACGCGTTGCGGGAGCTGAAGCTGCGCGGTGACCAGGTGGCGGTGATCCTCGCGGACTACCGGATGCCCCAGATGAACGGCATCGAGTTCCTGGAGCAGGCCCTCGACGTGTATCCGGGCGCGCGGCGGGTGCTGCTGACCGCGTACGCGGACACGAACGCGGCGATCGACGCGATCAATGTGATCGATCTGGACCACTACCTGCTCAAGCCGTGGGATCCGCCGGAGGAGAAGCTCTATCCGGTCGTGGACGATCTGCTGGACGCGTGGCGGGCCAGCGACTACCGGCCCGTGGCGACCTGCAAGGTGGTCGGGCACCGGTGGTCGGCGCGTTCCTCGGGCGTACGGGAGTTCCTGGCCCGCAACCAGGTGCCCTACCGCTGGTACGCGTCCGACACACCGGAGGGGCTGCGGCTGCTGGCCGCCGCCGGGCAGGACGGTGAGCGGCTGCCGCTGGTGATCACCCCGGACGGTACGCCGCTGGTGGAGCCCGAGGACCCGGATCTGGCGGCGCGGGTGGGGCTGGCGACGACGCCGACGGAGGAGTTCTACGACCTCGTCGTCATCGGCGGCGGTCCGGCGGGGCTCGGAGCGGCCGTGTACGGCGCGTCCGAGGGGCTGCGGACCGTTCTCGTGGAGCGCGAGGCGACCGGTGGGCAGGCGGGGCAGAGCTCACGCATCGAGAACTATCTCGGCTTCCCCGACGGTGTGTCCGGGGCGCAGCTCACCGACCGGGCGCGGCGGCAGGCGGCGAAGTTCGGCGCCGAGATCCTCACCGCGCGCGAGGTGACCCGTCTCGAGGTCACGGGGGCGTCGCGCACCATCCACTTCTCCGACGGTTCCGCGATCGCCGCGCACTCGGTGATCCTGGCGACGGGTGTGTCGTACCGGCAGCTGGAGGCTCCCGGGCTGGCCGATCTGACGGGATGCGGGGTCTTCTACGGGTCGGCGTTGACCGAGGCGGCCGCCTGCCAGGGTCACGACGTGTACATCGTGGGCGGGGCGAACTCGGCCGGTCAGGCCGCCATGTATCTGGCGCGGGGCGCCAAGTCCGTCACCATCCTGGTCCGAGGTTCGTCCCTGTCCGCGTCGATGTCGCACTATCTGATCCAGCAGATCGGCGACGCGCCCAACATCAGCGTGCGCACCGGTACGGTCGTCGAGGCGGCGCACGGCACGGGCCATCTGGAGCAGCTCACCCTGCGCGATGTGGCGAGCGGGCACACCGAACTCGTGGACGCGCAATGGATGTTCGTGTTCATCGGCGCGGCCCCGCTCACCGACTGGCTGGAGGGGACCGTGCTCAGGGACGCGCGCGGATTCATCATGGCCGGCCCGGACATGACGCCCGACGGGCAGCCGCCCGCGGGCTGGGAGCTGGACCGGCCGCCGTATCACCTGGAGACCAACATTCCCGGCGTGTTCGTGGCCGGGGACGCGCGCGCCGAGTCCGCCAAGCGTGTCGCCTCCGCCGTCGGAGAGGGAGCCATGGCCGTGATGCTCGTCCACCGTTATCTGGAGCAGTCATGAGCGGGCGGCCGATGCCCTGCGACATGGCGGAGCTCGGCACGCTGTTCCTGTTCGAGAAGCTGAACACGGAGCAGCTCGAACGGCTGTGCCGGGAAGGCCGGGTGGAGCTGTTCGAGCCCGGCTACATCTATCAGGAGGGCGAACCGGCCACCTGCTTCTTCGTGCTCCTCGACGGCACGATCGTGATGTCGCGCCGGGTCGGCGGCGACGAGGTGGAGATCAGCCGCACCTCGCAGCGCGGGGTGTACGCGGGCGCCATGCAGGCCTATCTCCCCGGATCGGGCCAGGCGAGCTACAAGGGTTCCGCGCGGGTCACCGAGCCGTCCCGCTTCTTCATCCTGCCCGCCGAGACGTTCGCCTCGATACTGCGCGACTGGTTCCCGATGGCGGTGCATCTGCTGGAGGGGATGTTCTTCGGCAGCCAGAACACCCAGCGGATGATCGGGCAGCGCGAGCGGCTGCTGGCGCTCGGCTCGCTGTCCGCCGGGCTGACACACGAGCTCAACAACCCCGCCGCCGCTGCGGTGCGGGCCACGTCCGCGCTGCGGGACCGGGTGGCCGGGATGCGCCACAAGCTCGGCATGATCGCGTCGGGCCGGTACGCGCGCGACGCCATGGAGACCCTGGTCGAGCTCCAGGAACGTACGGCCGAACAGGTCGCCAAGGCCACCCCGTTGAGCCCGCTGGAGGCCTCCGACCGGGAGGACTCCCTCGCCGACTGGCTGGACGACCACGGCATCGCGGGCGGCTGGCAGCTCGCGCCGACGTTCGTGCAGGCGGGGCTCGACACGGACTGGCTGGACCAGATCGCGGGGGCCGTCGACGAGGAGACGCTCGAAGGCGCGATCCGCTGGCTCAACTACACGGTGGAGACCGAGCTCCTCATGAACGAGATCGAGGACTCCACGACCCGTGTCTCGAACCTGGTGAACGCGGCCAAGCAGTACTCGCAGCTGGACCGCGCGCCCTACCAGGTCGCCGATGTGCACGAACTGCTCGACAGCACACTGATGATGCTCACCGGGAAGTTCGGCTCCGGGATCACGATCGTCAAGGAGTACGACCGGGCACTGCCCAACATCCCGGCCTATCCGGGCGAGTTGAACCAGG
Source organism: Streptomyces sp. R35 (assembly GCF_041053035.1). Taxonomy (NCBI): domain Bacteria; kingdom Bacillati; phylum Actinomycetota; class Actinomycetes; order Kitasatosporales; family Streptomycetaceae; genus Streptomyces; species Streptomyces sp. R35. Next base: position 10,567,906 of record NZ_CP163440.1, on the reverse strand, counting down.
TGTGGACGAACCTCATCGACAACGCCGTCTCCGCGATGGCCGGGGAGGGTGTGCTCACGGTGCGCACCGCGCTCGACCACGACCACTTGCTCGTCGAGTTCCGCGACACCGGACCCGGGGTGCCCGCGGAGATCCAGGGCCGCATCTTCGACCCGTTCTTCACCACCAAGCCGGTGGGTGAGGGCACCGGACTCGGCCTGGACATCTCGTGGCGGATCGTCGTCAACAAGCACCACGGGAGCCTCCAGGTGCAGTCCGTGCCGGGTGACACGCGTTTCCAGGTACGTCTTCCACTGACCGCCACGGACACCTCCGAGGAGTCGTCATGACCGCGTCGACCGGAATCGACCCCGCCGTTCCGCCGAGCGGCACCGGCTGTACCGAGTGCGACGCCGCCGGCGGCTGGTGGTTCCATCTGCGGCGCTGCGCCCAGTGCGGTCACATCGGCTGTTGCGACGACTCACCGTCCAAGCACGCCACCGCGCATGCGCAGAGCACCGGGCATCCCATCATCCGCAGCTTCGAACCGGGCGAGAGCTGGTTCTGGAACTACGACACCTCCGAGCTGTACGAGTCCGGGCCCGACCTCGCTCCCCCGGTGAGTCACCCGGCCGACCAGCCCACGCCCGGGCCCGCCGGACGGGTTCCCGCGAACTGGGCCGAGACACTGCGCTGAGGGGAACTGTCCTTCCCGCGACGGCAGTTGTGGACGGAAAGGATGGGAAGGGTTGGAAGGGCCGGAAGGGCTGGAAGATGCGGAAGGGTCGGCTGCCTTGATCGGCATCTCGGAGATCCGGGCCGTGGCCGAGCGGATCGGCGCTCATGTCGTGCGGACGCCGACGGTGACGAGTCCGGGGCTGTCCTCGCTGCTGGGCGTGCCGGTCACCGTGAAGCTGGAACTGCTGCAGCGCACCGGGTCGTTCAAGGCGCGGGGCGCGACGGCTAGGCTGCTCGCGCTGAGCGAGGCCGAGCGTGCGGCGGGTGTGGTGGCGGTGAGCGGCGGCAACCACGGAATCGCGCTCGCGGTGATGGCCGCGGCCCTGGATGTGAAGGCGACCGTGGTGATGCCGCGGTCGGCGTCGGCCCGTGCTGCCGAGATCGTGGAGTCGGCCGGCGCCTCCCTGCGGCTGACCGATGACATGGACGGGGCGTTCGCGCTCATGGCGCGGTTGCGGGCCGAGGGGCTGACGCTCGTCCACCCGTTCGACGATCCGCTGGTGATCGCCGGGCAGGGCACCGTCGTCCTGGAGTTCGCCGAGGACGCGGGCGAGATCACCGATGTACTGGTCAGCATCGGGGGCGGCGGCCTGATCTCCGGTGTCGCGGCGGCCCTGCGCGCGCTACGGCCCGGGGTGCGGATCTGGGGTGTGGAGACGGAAGGCGCGCAGGCCATGTCTCAGGCGCTGGCCGCGGGCGGTCCGGTGCCGGTGGCGCTGTCCTCGATCGTGACCACGCTCAGCGCGCCGGCTGTTTCGCGGCTGACCTACGACCATGTGTCCGCCCTGGTCGACGAGGTACTGGTGGTCCCGGACCGCGAGGCCGTGCGAGGCACCCTCGATCTCGCGGACCACGCCAAGGTGTGGGCCGAGCCGGCCGCGGGCTGTCTGCTGCCCGCGGCCCGGCGGGTGCTGGAGCGCGTGGGTGACGGGGCCCGGATCGGGCTGGTGCTGTGCGGGGGCAACGCGACCACCCAGGACGTCATGAACTGGGCGGAGCGTTTCGATCTGCGCTGAGCATGCGTCGGCTCCTGTTGCACGCTCGGCCGGCGTCGGCCAGGAGCCGCGCCGTCAGCGCACCGACCTGCCGTACATCTCGCCGAGCGGTTCGGCGAGCAGTTCGACGCGGGCGCCGTCGGGGTCCCGGAAGTAGAGCGATGTGCTGCTCTCCTCCATGTACTCGACCCCGGCGGCGTCGAGCCGGTCGCGCAGCCCCCGCCAGGTGGTGGGGTCGACCGAGATGGCCAGGTGGTGCAGTCCGCCGAGCACCTCCGCGTACGGGCCGAGGTCGAGTCCGGGGAAGTCGAAGAAGGCGAGCATATTGCTGTTGCCGAGGTCGAAGAAGAAGTGGGTCGAGCCCTTGTAGTCGCGGTTCTCGATCATCTCCGTGAGGGGGAATCCCAGGACTCCCTGGTAGAACCGCACGGTCCGCTCGACGTCCGAGGAGAGCAGCGCGACATGGTGCACTCCGCGGGCGGAGCTCGCCGGCCTCTCCTGGTGCAGATACGCGTCCCGGATCCGCTGACGCTCCGCCTCGATCGCTGCAAGGTCCACCGCACCCATCGGGAAGCTCCTCAAGTAGGGAAGTAGCTACACGCTTGGTACTGAATCCAACCACTTCAGGACAGTGGTTCTTCCTGATCCGGCGACATCCGCAGGCCGTCGCGGCTGCGTGTCGGCCATTGTCCGGGGTCGACGAGGTGGAAGAGGGTGGCGGTGACCGCGACGAGGCCGGTCCAGCCGGTCTGGTGGCTCGCGCCGATGCCTGCGCCGTTGTCGCCGTGGAAGTACTCGTAGAACAGCGGCAGATTCTGCCAGTGCGGGTCCGTCTGGAACGAGTGCTGTGCTCCGTGCACCGGGCGGCGGCCGGTGTCGTCCGCGAGGAAGGTGTCCGTGAGCCGGGTAGAGATCTCGCGGGCGACCTCGTACAGGTTCATCTCGTGGCCGGAGCCCGTGGGGCACTCGATGGTGAAGCGGTCACCGTGGTAGGCGTACAGGTTCAGCAGCGCGCGGACGATCAGCAGGTTGATGGGGAACCAGACCGGTCCGCGCCAGTTGGAGTTCCCGCCGAACATCCCGGAGTCGGACTCGGCGGGCAGATAGGCGACGCGGTGGACTTCGCCGTGCAGGTCGAACGTGTACGGATGCCGGGCGTGGTGGCGTGAGAGCGAGCGGATGCCGTACGGACCGAGGAACTCCTCCTCGTCCAGCATCCTGGACAGGATCCGGCGCAGCCGGTCCTCCCCGAACAGCGCGAACAGATGCCGTCCGCCCGCGCTGTCGTCGAAGGGCCGGTGGGAGGCGACGACCGCCTCGACGGCCGGGTGGCGTTCGATGAACTCGCGGGCCCCCGCGATGAGTTGAGGGAATCGCTGATCGGCCCAGTCGCCGATGACGGTGGTGGCGGCGAGCGGGATCAGGCCGACGAGGGAGCGCACCTTGAGCCGGGTCGCGGTGCCGTCGGGCAGCCGCAGCAGGTCGTAGAAGAAGCCGTCCTCCTCGTCCCAGAGGCTGTCGTTGGCGGCGCCGATCCGGTTCATGGCGACGGCGATCCATGCGAAGTGCTCGAAGAGGGCCTGCGCCTGCTCGACGTAGACGGGGTTGTCGAGCGCCAGCTCGATGGCGATCTCCAGCAGGTTCTGGCAGTACAGCGCCATCCAGGCGGTGCCGTCGGCCTGGTCGAGGGTGCCGCCGGCGGGCAGGGGCGCGCTGCGGTCGAAGACACCGATGTTGTCGAGGCCGAGGAAACCGCCCTGGAAGACGCTGTTGCCGTCGGGGTCCTTGCGGTTGAGCCACCAGGTGAAGTTCTTCATCAGCTTCTGGAAGGCGTTCTCCAGGAACACCCGGTCACCGCGGCCGGTGCGCTGTTTCTCCAGCTCGTAGACGAAGAGGGTCGCCCAGGCGTGCACGGGTGGATTGACGTCGCCGAAGTTCCATTCGTACGCCGGGATCTGCCCGTTGGGATGCAGGTACAGGCGGCGCAGCAGCAGGTCCAACTGCCCTTTGGCGAAGGCGATGTCGACCGTGGACAGGGCGATGGCGTGGAAGGCCAGGTCCCAGGCGGCGAACCACGGATACTCCCAGGTGTCCGGCATCGACAGGATGTCGCCGCCCACCATGTGGTACCAGCCGCTGTTGCGGACCTTGGGGTCGGCGGTGAGCGGGTCGACGCCATGGCCCGCTAGCCAGCGCTCGACGTCGTACGCGTAGTACTGCTTGCTCCACAGCATGCCGGCCAACGCCTGCCGTACGACGAGGCGTTCGTCGTCCTTCATCCCGGGGGCGCCGAGCTCGTCGTAGAACTCGTCGGCCTCGGCCCGGCGTCGCTCCATGATGGCGTCGAACTCGGCGTCCCAGTCGGCCAGTTCGGTGTCGCTCAGGCGCAGGCGCACGGTGGCGCTGTTCCCGCCCGGGATGGACAGGACGTGGTGGACGGCCGCCTTGGTGCCGGTCCGTTCGGGGTTGACGGCCGCGCTCTCGCCGTGGACGACGCAGCGGTCGATACCGTCCTTGACGTACGGGGTGGGGTTGAGGCTGCCGAAGACGCGCTGGTTGTTGGTGTCGTTCTCGGTGAAGAGGGCCGGGGTGCCGGTGGCGCCGTGGAGCCATCGCCGCCCGAGTTCCTCGTGCTCGGCGCGGATCCGGCCGCCCGGTTCCTGCCGCAGGCTCGGTACGGCGGTGCCGCCGGCCCACGACCAGGTGTGCCGGAACCACAAGGTGGGCAGCACGTGCAGGGTCGCCTCGTCGGGGCCGCGGTTGTGCGCGGTGATCTGGATGAGCAGGTCTTCCGGGCCTGCCTTGGCGTACTCGACGTACACGTCGAAGTAGCGGTCGTCGTCGAAGACTCCCGTGTCGAGGAGTTCGTACTCGCCCTCGTGGCGGCCGCGTTTGCCGTTGGTGGTGACGAGGTCCTCGTACGGGTATGCCGCCTGCGGGTACTTGTAGAGGTACTTCATGTAGGCGTGGGTGGGCGTGTTGTCCAGGTGGAAGTAGTACTCCTTGACGTCCTCGCCGTGGTTTCCCTCGGCGTTGGTCAGGCCGAACATGCGCTCCTTGAGGATCGGGTCGCGGCCGTTCCACAGTGCCACGGCGAAACAGAGCCGCTGCTGGTCGTCGCTGATGCCGGCGATGCCGTCCTCGCCCCAGCGGTAGGCGCGGGAGCGTGCCTGGTCGTGGGTGAAGTGCGACCAGGCGTCGCCGTCCGGGCTGTAGTCCTCCCGGACGGTGCCCCACTGGCGCTCGCTCAGATAGGGGCCCCAGCGGCGCCAGGGCACTCCTGATTCGTCCGCGTCGGCCAGCCGCCGGCGCTCGGCGCTCTCGGTGTGTTCGTCCATCTCTCCCCCGGTTCAGGTCAGTTGACGAGGTGCGTGCGCACCTGGAGGCCGTGCTCGATCTCCAGCACGCCGAGCGCCACGAGCCAGAGCCCGGCGACGAGCGTCAGGGCGGCGAGGGAGCGGAAGGGCGACACGATCAGCACGATTCCGCCGAGGGACGTGAGGATGCCGAGGACGGTCTGCCGGCCGCGGGTCGGCAGGTTCTCCGCGGAGATCACCCCCGCCGTCGTCATGAATCCGTGGATCAGCCAGCCGAAGCCGATCCACAGGGCCAGCAGCAGGATCGACTGGGCCGCGCCGCGGAAGCAGATCAGGCCCAGCAGCACGCTGAGCACACCGCTGAGGAAACTCACCGCGCGCAGGTGACCGGGCACATGGGTCGGATACGCTCCGGCCAACTGGAGGGCCACGGTCAACTGGACGACGCCGCAGGCCAGCAAATAGATCCCGAACAGCACGCCGACCACCAGCACAGTGGCGCCGGGCCAGGCCAGGGTCAGTGCGCCCAGTGCGAGCGTGAGCACGCCCATGGCCACCTGCCGCTGCCAGGCGCCACGGGCGAGGAGGCCCAGCAGGCCGGGGTACGCGTCGGGATCGGGGGCCTGCTCCCCCGCCGGGAGGGGATGTGGTGTGCCGGAGGAACTCATGGGCTTCCGCCTCTGCGAGGGAAGACGCCGGGTTCGGGGCCCGGCGCGAGGAACGCGGGGCCGGGCTTGCGGTTGCGTGGACCCACCCAGCATCCCGCGGACCCGGGCGCCTGCCCATCGGTCGGGCGGCGGCTCTTCCGTGCCCTTTCTCCGTACCGCTCGCGTTGAGGACATGCCGGAAAGGAGGCGGAATCCGGCGTTCCTCGTCCGGGAGGCACGGAGGCTCCTGCCAGGGGGGCACCCGTCCGGATGCGCGTTGCCGCGCTCAGGACGATGCTGGAGACATGTCCGGACGGGCTCCTTTGATCGTTCATCCAGCGCTCGGCACCGGCGGTCGCGAAGTGACCGCACGGGGCGAGAACCTCGGCGTGGCATTCTCCGACGAGGATCTGCTCGAGTTCCTGGGCCGGGCGGGGCTGCCGGACGCGGAAGATCTCCTGGACGATCCGGCCTGGGTGAAGTGGCGCGGGGGGCAGGCCCACTACTACGGTGCCGCATAGTAGCGAGGCGGGCGGGCCACCTACGGGGACGGCCGCGGGGCGAGCGCCTTACTCCGATCGGGGGGGCGCGCTCACCCCAATTGGTGGGCGGCGGCACGCACACGTACCACCGGCGTGCACGGAGACGTTGCCCCGGCATGGACACTCACACAGCACTGCGACCCGCCCCGAGCCGCGCGATCACGGGCGGCCCGTACGCGGAACTGACCAACGACTACCGGAGCCATCCGCCGATCTACGCGCAGCTCGTCGCGGAGTGGCGGGCCAAGGGCCGTGGGGTTCCGGAGCGTCGCGATGTCCGTGAGGTGCTGTGGGCTTCCTTCGCGGCACCGGCTCCGGAGACCCACGAAGCCGAACCCGTGCCCGCGGTGCCCGTGCCCCGTGGCCTCCCCGGCTGGTGAGGACTACTCCGCGCTGAGCGGCGCCAGGACGGCCAGTGTTCCGTTGGCCTGACGCAGCGCCAGCTCCAAGGGGACGGCGGGATGCAGGGCGCCCGTCCCGTCCGGAGGGATGATCCACTCCAGGAACCCCGCGGACCGGTACGGCGGCGGCACGGCGATCCATGAGCCCTTGCCGAGGTGGCGCAGTCCTGACCCCACCCAGCTGCTGGCCGGATCGGGCGCCAGGAAGAAGCCGACGCGATGGGCCGCGCAGTCCACCAGCGTGGGCCCCGGCACCTGAAGCGGATCGCACCACAGGATGTCCAGGGCGATCAGACCCAGTTGTTCGGGAACGCTGAGCACGTCCCAGAAGCGCCCGGCCTCCAGGAGCACACCCCCGCTCCCCTGATCCCACTCCCGTTTGCACGCCCGGGGGTCCGTGGCGGCCGCGGCCAGCCACTCCACACTCTGCATCCACATCGCGTTCGTCATCGCCCACCCCGGGGATATTCCACTCCGCGACAGGCGCGGAGAAAGACACGGCCAGCGGGGACTGCGATTGCCCATCAGCCCCTAGGCATATGCATGTTGGTAGATATTTCTAGGCGGCGGAAGGGGTGGCGCGGCCTGGCGTTTTCCGTCGGCCGTTACGGCACGTGCCGCGGTGCGTGAAGTGAGCGCAGTCGGCCGCCGTGCAGCGGGGTCGTGTGCCACCGCGCCGTGAACGTACGGTCCGGGAGCGAGCAGGTCACCGTCAGGCGGTGCGGGGTCTCCACGAACAGCACGTCGACGTGCAGGGTCTCCGGGTCGGTCCAGCCCCCGCTCACCGCCGTGGGAACCGGCCCCGGGTCGACGGTCCAGTCGGCTTCACCGAGCCGCAGGTCGAGTCGCCCGTCGCCCTCGGCCAGCGACACCCGCCAGCCCTCGTCGCCCGCCGCGACCGTCACTCCCGTCAGTGTCCGCTGATCCGCGCAGACGCCGCCCTCCGGAAGGAACTCGGCGCCCGCCCAGGCGTCGCCGCGCGCCGGGGGCTCCGGATGCGCCTTGACCGGAGGGAGGGCGAGCCCGGCGAGACGCCGCCGCAGCCCGTCGTCCTCCCTGCCCGGCAGCGGAGCGGCTGCGAACGCGGGCAGCAGGTGACGCCACACCAGGTTCAGGAGGTCCTGCATCTCCTCGGTGGCCGCGGTCGTCGCGATCACCGCGTCGTGCTCGGGCAGGACGACACAGAACTGCCCGTACGCCCCGTCGCCCCGGTATCCGTGCCGGGACCTCCAGAACTGGAATCCGTACCCCTGCTGCCAGTCCGACAGCGCCCCCTCGGCCGTACCGTCCGCGTTGGAGATGTGCGCGCGGGTGGCCTCCGCGATCCACGAGGACGCGAGCAGCCGCCGCCCCTCCCAGACGCCGTCCCGCAGATACAGCTGGCCGAGCCGGGCGATCGCGTCGGTCGCGGCGTGCAGGCCGCTGAAGCCGACGTCGCGTCCGGCAGGGCGCTGCTGCCAGGCGGTCTCGCCGATACCGAGGGGATCGAACAGCCGGGGCCGCAGATACGCCGTCAGCGACTGGCCGGTCACGCGCTGCACGATCGTGGCGAGCGTGTACGTGGCGGGGTTGTTGTACGCGAACACGGTGCCCGGGTCGCGGTCCGGCGGGATCAGCAGGAAGCCGCGTACGGCCTCCTTCCGGTCGAGCCGGAACGCCTCGGCGTAGGTCTCGGCGAGATGACCGCTGGCCATCGACGCGACATGCCGTACGAGCATGGCGCGGCTGCGCGGGTCGGTGATGTCGGCCTCGAACTCGGGGAAGTACGAGATCACGGGGTCGTCGAGACGCAACAGCCCCTCGGCGGCGGCGAATCCCGCGGCGGTGGACGTGAAGCTCTTGCTCAGCGAGTAGAGCAGCTGGAGGCCATCGGGGGTGTACGGCGCCCACCAGCCGGAGGCCACGACGTGGCCGTGGCGCAGGATCATCAGGCTGTGCGGTTCGATGTCCGGGGCGACCTCGACGGCATCGAGGAACGCGTGAACGCCCGACGCGTCGACGCCCTGCTCGCCGGGCGAGCTGACGGGCAGGGAACGTGCGCTCATACGGGCGGCCTCCGGGCGGCTCGGGGTGGCGTGCGGTGGTCCGGGCAGTGGTGCGGACGGCGCTCGGGCCGTGGCCTTGACGCGACGGACGGACACCATGTGCATGCACCATCCTTCCCGTTCGGGCTGCCGCGCGTCCATGGGGTCTCGGCGGAGTGAAATGGTGGTGCACGCGGGCGTGCGCGCCGACGGGGCGTCAACCCGCGGGCAGATGCAGGTTGTTGACGGGCCACCGCCATAATGCTCCGGTGATCACCCCCTCCCCCATACCCGTACAGCGCGTCCCCGTCGTCATCGTCGGCGCGGGACCGACCGGTCTCACCCTCGGCAACATCCTGCGCGCCGCGTCCGTCGACTGCGTGGTCCTGGAGACCGAGAGCCGGGAGTTCATCGAACAGCGGCCCCGGGCGGGGTTCATCGAGGAGTGGGCGGTACGCGCGCTGCGGCAGCGCGGGCTGGCCGACCGGCTGGTGGAGCGGGGGCAGCCGCACAGCGAGTGCGAGTTCCGGATCGACGGCGAACGTCACCGGTTCCGGTACGCCGAACTGACCGGGGACCGCCATTTCGTCTATCCGCAGCCGCTGCTGGTGACCGACCTGGTACGTGAGTACGCCGACGTGCGGGGCGGCGACATCCGGTTCGACGTACGGGACGTGGCCCTGCACGCCATCGACGGCGACCAGCCCTCGGTGCTGTACACGGACCCGGTGACGGGTGAACGCCGGCGTATCGAGTGCGAGGTGATCGCCGGCTGCGACGGCGCGCGCGGAGTGACCCGCACCTATGTGCCGCCGGAGCGCGGCTCGACGGCCCGGTACGACTACGGCGTCGGCTGGCTGGCGCTGCTCGCCGAGGCCCCGCCGTCCTCCGACTGCGTCGTCTTCGGTGTCCACCCGCGCGGATTCGCCGCGCACATGGCCCGCAGCCCCCAGGTCACCCGCTACTACCTGGAGGTGACGCCGGGCGAGGACCCGGAGAACTGGCCGCACGAACGGGTGTGGTCGGAGCTCCACGCCCGGCTGTCGGTCACGGGTGCCCCACCGCTCACCGAGGGACGGCTGATCGAGAAGCGGGTGCTCGACATGCACAGTTACGTCGTGGAGCCGATGACATACGGACGGCTGTTCCTGGCCGGCGACTCCGCCCACCTCGTGGCGCCGATCGCCGCGAAGGGCATGAACCTGGCGCTGTACGACGCGCTGCTCCTGGCGGACGCCCTTGTCGCCTACTTCGGGACGGGTGACGGCAGCGGGCTGCGCGACTACTCGGCGGCCTGTCTGCGGCGCGTGTGGGAGTACCAGGAATTCTCCCAGTGGTTCGCGGAGTTGCTGCACGGGCCCTCGTCGGGCGATCCCTTCCGGGCGGGGTCCGCGATCGCGCGGCTGCGGCGGATCCTCGGCTCACCCGCGGCGGCGGCCACCTTCGCGGACTCGTACATAGGCAGGGCACCGTGAGGTGAACCGCCGTGGACCGCTGGCCTGAACCTTTCGCACGCCTGGGCGACGGCGACGGAGCCGAGGAAAAACAGGCCCCTGGAACCGTCGGACGTTGAACACACAACGTCACACCCTCCGTACTTCCGGGAAAGGTGAGAGCCCGGTGCGCAGCGAGGGATGACCATGGTCAAGGTGCAGGACCCCACGGGCGAGTTGGTCGCCGGAAGATACCGGCTGATCGACCTCGTCCATCGGGAAGAGGGCCGCGACGGCTGGCTCGGTCAGGATGTCGACTTCGAGCGGCCGGTCACCCTGATCCGGTCGCGGCTCCCGGAGCATCGGCGCGAGGAGGCGGAGCGCGGTACCGCGGCCCGGATCCTGCGCGCGTCCGAGCGCCTGGCGCTGGTCTGCCCCGGCCGCGTGGCCACCGTCCTCGACGTGATCGAGGCGAACGACGTCGTCTGGACGGTGACGGAGCGGCCTGCGGGCGTCCCGCTGACCGAGCTGCTCGGGCGCGGCCCCGTGAACTACGTCCGGGTGGCCCGCATCGGGCTCGGCCTCCTCGATGTCCTCACGGCCGCCCATCTCGCGGGGGTGACGCACGGCGATCTCAGCCCCGGCCAGGTGTCCGTGGACGAGCGGGGCGCCGTCGTCGTGAGCGGATTCGGCCTCATGGGGGCCACTTCCTCGCCACGCGTCACCGCACCGTCGTACGCCTCCCCGGAGCAGGCCCGCGGCGAAGGCACCGGACCGGCGGCGGACCTGTGGGCGCTGGGCGCGATCATGTACGCGATGGTCGAGGGCCGGCCGCCGATCCGGGACCGGGGACGGCTCGACGCCACGCTCCGCGCCGTGGACCGGTTGCCCATCCGGGCCCCGCTGAACGCCGGACCGCTCGGACCTGCCATTCAGGGTCTGCTGCGCTGGGATCCCCTGGAACGGGTGCCCGAGCCGGTCGTACGCGAGGCCTTGACGCGCATCCTCAAGGAGGACCTCGACGATGCGACGCCCACGGAGCCGCTGCCTCCCTTCGAGGACATCGATGTCGCCGCCCGGCGCGCGGGACGGACCTGGGGCGGGCGGCATGTCAGCCGGCCGGTCGTGCTGGGCGGGGCGCTGGCCGTCACCGTCGTCTGTTTCGCCGTGCTCACCGCGGCGGGCGGACTGCCCGACGGGGATACGTCCGCATCCGGCGCGGCTCCGGAACGGACCGCTTCCGGCAGCCCGTCCGCCGGCCCCACCGACCCCGGCACGCTCCCCCAGCAAACTCCGTCGGCGTCGCCCACGGCCTCCCCGTCCTCCTCTCCCTCCCCCTCCCCCTCGTTCACCGTCGGAGAGAAGGTGCCGTCCGGCTTCTTCCGCTACAAGGCTCCCGAAGGCTTCTCCGTCGACCTCCCCAAGGGCTGGAAACCCGTCCGGACCACGAGCTCCGCCGACGGGTCCTACCGGGTGACCTTCGGCGCGATTGGTGACCCGCGCACGCTGGCCGTCACCTACAGCACGCAACTGGGACCGGATCCCGTCGCGGTCTGGAGCGCGCTGGAGCCGTCCCTGCGCAGCGAGTCCACCGGCTACGAGCGGGTGGGCGACATCCGCGCCGTGACCTATCGCGGCCGCGAGGGTGCCGACATGGAGTGGCTGTCGGTGTCCCAGGGGGTCCGCGAGCGCACGTACGGCCGGGGCTTCCTCATCGGAGACCACCGGGGGTTCTCCCTGCGCTGGACGACCCCGGCCGACGACTGGAACTCCTCCGCCAACCGGCGGGCGCTGGACGTCTTCTTCCAGTCCTTTCAGCCGGCTTCGCAGTGATGCCGGGCCACCCGCCGGTGAAGGCCGGCCTCAACGCCCCTCGGTGATGCGGAGTTCGGGTCTTCGCTGCGACAGCCACAGGGCGACCTCTTCGGCGATGGGCTGTCCGGTCTCCAGCTCGATGAAGCCGAACTGGCCTCCCTGGTTGCCCTCCAGGAACCACCAGACGCCGTCCTCGTCCTCGGCGAAGTCGAAGGCCGCGTACGCGAGTCCGGTGTAGACGAGGTAGTCATGGACCGCGCGGGCGATGCGGTCGGGCACCGCGGTGATCTCCCAGCCGTGTCCGGTGTCGCCGAACCGCCCGTCGATCTGTCCGGGCACGGCTGCCTTCCGGGCGGCGAACAGGCGGCTGCCGATGCCGGTCAGCCGGATGTCGGCGCGTTTGGGAATGTACTGCTGGAGGAGCGCCGGACCGGCCGCGACGCCCGAGAAGTCCGCGCCGGGTCCGATCAGGGTGGTGGGCAGGGCCGCCGACGGTTCGCCGGGCGGAGGCCCCGAGGCCGATTTGACCACGACGTCCCGGTACTCCTCGACGAACTGCTGGGCCACCCGCGGAGCCGTCGTGATGATGGTGGGCGGTACCGCGAAGCCGCTGCTGTGGGCGACCCGCAGCTGCCAGGGCTTGTGCCGGGCCTGCTCGGCACGACGCGGGTGGTTCATCCAGCGGGTCGACGCGGAGTAGAGCATGCCGAACAGGGCCTGCCGGGTCTCGGCGGTGAGCCATGGCGAGGGCTCGGCGGCGTGGGCGGCCGGCTCGCCCGGCCGGCGCACCCACACGGATCGCAGGCCGCCCATGCTGAGCACATGGCCGTTCACCGACAGATAGCCGTCGAAGTCACCATGGGCGTAGTCGGCGGACAGCACCGCCTTGCCCGGCAGATCGGCGGGGTCGAGGCGCACCATGGGCACGCCCCGCTCATGCAGTTTGGCCACCACCATGTCGGCGGTGACGTCCTGCTCGGCCGTGAGAATGAGAACAGTCATGTGCGCGGGCGGCCGTCAGTCGTCGAAATGCGTCTGGGAGCCGGCTGTGGACGTCGTGGTACCGGTGGCCATCAGCAGCGCGCGGTCGCTGACGGCCGGGCGGCCATCGGGCAGCACGTTCAATTGCAGGGACACATCGAAGTGGTACGGGGGTACTGCGGCCGACTGCCCCGTGGGCAAGGCGTAGTTGAGGGTGAACGGTCGCACGAAAGATCCTCCCGCGGTCTCACGATGCTCGACGCCCACCCGTACGTGTCATGACCGTAAGGAATTCATCACTTTCCGCCACATCGGGGTGAAGGTCATCACATCGCGTCGTTTCCCGCTTGCTCGTTTCCGGTTTACTGGGGTGTCCGCTTGGTTCCGGTCCAGTCGTTTGTCTGCTTGATCCCGACCAGACCTTGGCCAATGCTTCATCCTCAGTGACATGAACGCCGCACCATCCCAGGAGAGTTCCCGGTGACCGTAGCCATCGCCCCGTCCGAAGAATCCGCCGCGCGCCAGGGCGAGTTGGCCCCCGTCGCGCGGGACGCACGCGACTTCGGGGCCTACGCGCGGACCGGCGGCTGGGCCTTCGCGCTGAAGGTGGCGCGCAGTGTGCGTCCCGGCGGGCAGTCCGCCGACGAGACGCCGAAGGTGTCCGCGAAGGAATTCGCCGAGCTGGCCGGATGCTCGCCCGAGCGTGTGATGCGCTACTACAAGGCGTGGGACCGGGCCGCCGACGACGGTGTCGTCCCGCACTTCGAACTCCTGGTCCCCGGTGCGGACATCGAGCTGCCGGACGCCGAGGTGTGGCTCACCTACTACGTCTCGCGCTCCAGCGCCGCCTCGGAGCGCGGCACCGCCATCACTCAGGCCGCGGAGGCCGAGGGCATCCGTCCCACGAAGGCTCTGGAGGTCGCCGAGAACCCGACCGCGCTGCGCGCCGCGATCCTCGCCGACCCCTCCACCGCCCAGGCCGCGCGGCACGCGCTGCTCGACCGGGTGAAGGAAGACCCGGCGCTGCAGGCCGAGTTGGCCCGGGACATCGCCCGTACCGACGAACTGAAGAAGGCGGTCGCCACCGAGAGCAGGGCCGCCGACCGCATCGGCTATGTGCGCCAGATCGCGGAGAAGGGTCAGATCAGGACGCCTGCCGGGCAGACCCTGGACGCCCCGGCCGAGCTCCGCTCCGAGGCCGAGCGGCATCTGTCCCTGCTCGACGAGCTGGACGAGGGCGAGGACTCGGGTGAGTGGGCGACGGAGGCGTACGACACCATGAAGCACCTCGTCGTCGAGACCGTCGAGGCCGACCCCGAACTACGCGTCCAGGAACGGCGGACGAAGTTCTACAACAGCCTCCAGAAGGCCACGAAGGTCTTCGAGGAGCTGACCTTCGACGACGCCGACGACATCTACGAGGACGACATGGTGCAGCGCCTGGAGGACCTCCAGCAGGCGATCGGCTCCGCCATCGCGGCGCTGCGCGGGGCGGCTCCCCGGCAGTGACCAGGGGTGGCGCGTCCTCCTCGGCGGTGGGCGGTGCACACACGCCCGCCGCCTCGTGCCGCCGCACGGCCGCTCTCCCTCAGGCGGACTCGGCGCGGTAGCCGGCCATCAGGTCGACCAGGCTCTGCGGGGCGTCCGGACTGAAGCAGATGTCGAGGTTGACCGCGGACCCGGTCGCCGCCTCCTCGGCGCGCGGGAAGAGTGCCTCCTCGTACTCGGCCAGGGCCTTTTCCACGTCTTCGGGGTGGGCGGCGATCGCCGTCGCGAGCTCGGCGGCGTCGAGCATGGCGAGGTTGGCGCCCTCGCCCGCGAACGGGGACATCAGGTGGGCGGCGTCGCCGAGCAGGGTGACGCCGGGGGTGCGGTCCCACCGGTGGCCGACGGGCAGCGCGTGGATCGGCCGGGCGACGAGCGCGCCGTCGGCGTCGGCGATGAGGGACCGCAGGCGCTTGTCCCAGCCGTCGAAGTACTCCAGGACACTCTCCTTGGCCGCTTCGGTGTCGGCAAAGTCGACGGCGCCGGCGGTGGCCCAGTCGGCGGGCGTCCTCAGGGCGGCGTAGACGTGCAGCGAGCCGTCGGGGTCGCGGTGGGCGAGGAAGCCCTTCTCCTCACCGAGCGCGAACAGCATGCCTCCGCCGACGACGGCGGCGCTCTCGGGGTGGCGGGTGTCGGCGTCGAGGAGGTGCACCTCGACGAAGGAGATCCCGGAGTAGACGGGGGTGGCGTCCGAGACCAGGGGCCGCACCCTCGACCAGGCGCCGTCGGCGCCGATCAGCACATCGGCGGTGAACGTCTCCCCGTCGGCGAGCGTCACCTCGTGGCGGCCGTCGTCGAGCGTCCGTGTGCCGGTGGCCTTGGCGCCCCAGCGGACGGCGCCCTCGGGCAGGGAGCCCAGCAGGAGGTCGCGCAGGGCGCCCCGGGAGACCTCGGGGCGCGTGCCGCCGTCGCCGTCGTCCTCCATCCGGACGGTGGCGTCCTTGTCGAGGATGCGCATGGCCTCGCCGCCGGTGTGGATGATCGCGCGGAACTGCTCGTAGAGCCCGGCGGCCCGCAGTGCGGCCTGGCCGGAGTCCTCGTGCATGTCCAGCATGCCGCCCTGGGTACGGGCGGTCGGTGAGGCGTCGAGGTCGAAGACGGCGGCCTCGATGCCGTTCAGGCGCAGGACGCGGGCGAGCGTGAGGCCGCCGAGACCGGCGCCGATCACGGCTATGGGGTGGTGGGGAGGTGTCGGCATGGCAGCTTCTCCTTGCGGATCGATATGTGGATCGATAGTGGTCGAGGGTTGGCGACGGCCGGGGCGTCCATCAAGACGTCTCGGGCGCGTCCGGCCCGGGTGCCTCCGGCCTGGGCGTGTTCAGGACGCCGTTGATCAGGACGTGGAAGCCCCAGTTCAAGCGGGCCTCGCCGGGGCCGGAGAGCAGTTCGGTGCCCAGCGCGGCGATGTGCGGGTGCCGGTGCTCGGAAACCCCGCGCAGCGCGGCGGCGAGCTCCGCCCACTCGCCCTCGGTGTCCTTGGGGTCCTTCTCCCCCGCCGCGTGCTCGGCGGCGGTCGCGGTGGCGAACTGCAGCAGCAGGTCGACCGCCCATGCCGCCCGCGCGTCGGGGACACCGCCCTCGCTCAGCAGCGACAGCAACGCTTCGAGCAGGTTCAGATAGCGCTCGCCGGACGGGCGGGCCACCAGCGCGGAGCGGGCGAGGCCCGGGTGCTCGAACAGAACGTCCGTGTAGGAGCCGAGCACCTGTACGAGCCGATCGCGCCAGTCGCCGCTCGCCCCGGCCGGGCTCAGGTCGACGGCGCCGAGCAGGTCGTCGAGCACCGCCGCGTGCAGCTCGGCGGTGTTGCGTACGTAGACGTAGAGCGAGGCCGGACCGGTGTCGAGCTCCTGCGCCAGGCGGCGCATGGTGACGCGCTGGAGGCCTTCGGCTCGCATGAGCGCGACGGCGGTATCGATGATGCCGTCCCTGGTCAGGGCCGGTTTCGCCGGGCGTTCGCGACGGCTGGGGCGGGGAGTGGGGTGTGCTGTCACTCCTCCAAGGTAACGAACATGTTCGTCACGAACAAGTACGCCACGAACATGTTCGTGAAAATCTGCACAGGCCCCGGGTGAGTAGCCGTACTCATGCCCTCGTTCCCGCGCTCCAGCACGATGGGGCCACCTGGACCAAGGAGCGCTTCCCATGCCCGGATCTGTCCTCGCCCCGCCCGCCCGCCACCCCGCATCCGGGGATCTCGTCCCGCGCCGGACGCTCCCGACCGCACTCCTCGTCATCGTGATCGCGGGCATGGCGCTCTCCGCCTGGCATCCGCACGACCCGACGACATGGCTGCTGGAGACGGTGTGGGTGCTGGTGGGTCTGCCGCTGGTCGTCCTCAGCCGACGGCGGTTCCCGCTCACCAATCTGCTGTGCTGTCTGCTCGCGGCGCACGCGCTGGTGCTCGCCGTGGGCGGCCACTACACGTACGCGCAGGTGCCGTTGGGCGACTGGGTGCGGGACGGGCTCGGACTCGACCGCAATCCCTACGACCGCTTCGGACACCTCATGCAGGGCTTCGTACCCGCCGTCCTGGTACGGGAGTTGCTCAGCCGGACCTCACCGCTGCGCGGCAGCCGCTGGCTGGCGCCGCTGACCGTGTGCGCCTGTCTCGCCTTCAGCGCGGTCTTCGAGATGTTCGAATGGGCGGCCGCGGTGATCGGCGGCCACTCCGCGGACACCTTCCTCGCCACCCAGGGCGATGTGTGGGACACCCAGTGGGACATGTTCTGCGCCCTGATCGGGGCCACCGTCTCGGTCCTGCTTCTCAGCCGCCTGCACGACCGGCAGCTCGCGGCGCTCGACGGTACGGGGGCGGAACGGCTCACGCCGGCGGGCGTTCCCGCGCAGCAGCCGAAGCGCTTCCCCCGGCCCGAGGCCGGGAGTGCGCCACGTGCGGTGGGGCGCACTCCGTGACCCGGGCCGCGCCGCTGCCCGCACTGCCGTGGATGGCCGGGACGACAGGAAGAGGGCGCGTCGAGCGGTCGCCTACCAGCGGCCCTCCACCTGCTCCTTGATCCGCCGCTCGTACAGGTCATCGATCGCGTCCAGCGTCTTCTGCGGCAGCTCGGGCAGCTTCGCGGCCGCCGCGTTGGCGCGGGCCTGCTCGGGTGAGCGGGCGCCCGGGATCACCGTGGTCACGCCGGGCTGCCTGGTGATCCAGCACAGCGCGAGCTGGGCCGGGGTGCTGCCCTCCGGGGCGAGGGCGGAGAACTCGGCCGCCGCCTCCACGCCCGTCACGAAGTCGACCCCGGAGAAGGTCTCGCCCTGGTCGAAGGACTCTCCGTGGCGGTTGTACGTGCGGTGGTCGTTCTTCGCGAAGACCGTGTCCTTGGTGTACTTGCCGGAGAGCAGGCCCGAGGCCAGCGGGACGCGGGCGATGATGCCGACGCCCGCCTTCTGGGCCGCCGGGAGCACCTGCCGCAGGGGCTTCATACGGAAGGGGTTGAGGATGATCTGGACGCTCGCCACGTTCGGGCGGGCGATCGCGGTCAGGGCCTCGTCGCACGTCTCGACGCTCACGCCGTACGCGGCGATCCGCTCCTCCTCGACCAGGGTGTCGAGGGCGTCGAACACCTCGTCGGAGGAGTAGACGGGCGTGGGCGGGCAGTGCAGCTGCACCAGGTCGATGCGGTCGACGCCCAGGTTCCGGCGGGAACGGTCGTTCCAGGCACGGAAGTTGTCGAGGACGTAGTTCTCCGGGATCTGGTCGACGCGGCGGCCCATCTTGGTCGCGACCAGTACGTGCAGGTCCGGCCGGCCGCGCAGGAACGTGGCGATCGTCTCCTCGCTCCGCCCGTCGCCGTACACGTCGGCCGTGTCGAAGAAGGTCACCCCCGACTCGGCCGCCGCCTCCAGCACCGCCAGGGCGTCCCGATCGCTCACATCGCCCCAGTCGGCACCCAACTGCCAGGTGCCGAGACCGATGACCGAAGCATGCTGACCTGACCTGCCGAATTCGCGCTCGTCCATGCCGTCAGTCTGACACTTCCCCGCCGTCGCGCAGGACGCCACCCGCCGCCCGGTGCCGGTCGCCGTTTCCCTGGCTGTATCTGTGCGTCCGCAAAGAACTCCCTGTGAGGGTTTGTCACCCGTATGGGTGAAGCGCTTCGACGAAAGACTGATTCGTGTCAACTGCCGCCTAGCGTGCAGTACATGACCGCCCCTTTAAGAAGTGAAGGGCGACCCGCCTGGTCGCGCCGTGGATTTCTGCTGAGCGCCGCCGCGCTCCTCGCCGGGCCACCGATCGTGGTGGCGGGCAGTGCCGCGGCGGCCGATCTGCCCGGGTTCCCCGAGGGCGTCGACGTCTACCGGTCGGCGTACCGCAACTGGGTCGGAGAGATCACCGCGGACGGGCTGTGGGCCTGCGCTCCGCGCGACGCGGACCAGGTCGTGCAGGTCGTCAACTGGGCCTGGCAGCAGGGCTGGACGGTCCGCGCGCGGGGCTGCTCGCACGGCTGGTCGCCGCTGACGATCCCCGCCGGGACCGGGGCGGACGCCCCCGTGCTGCTGGTCGACACGGCCACCCGGCTGACCGGTCTGTCGCTGGAGTCGACGGAGCCCGCCGCCGTACGAGCCGGTGCCGGCGTGACCCTCGAAGCGTTGCTCGGCTTCCTGGAGGACCACGGCCTCGGTCTCACAGCGACGCCCGCGCCGGGCGACCTGACGCTCGGCGGCGCGCTGGCCATCGACGCGCACGGCACCGCCGTACCGGCCGACGGCGAGAGCCGGCTGCCCGGGCACACATACGGCTCGCTCAGCAATCTCGTGCTGTCGCTGACCGCGGTGGTCTGGGACGCCGACTCGGACGCCTATGTGCTGCGCACCTACGACCGTGCCGACGCGGACGGCGCGGCGCTCCTCACGCATCTGGGCCACGCCCTCATCACCGAGGTCGTGCTGCGGGTGGGCGTGAACACCAACCTGCGCTGTGTCAGCCGCGTCGACATCCCCGCCGCCGAGCTGTTCGCCGCGCCGGGCGGTGACGGCCGTACGTTCGCGAGCTTCCTCGACGAGTCCGGGCGGGCCGAGGCGATCTGGTTCGCGTTCACCGAGTTTCCCTGGCTGAAGGTGTGGAGCGTCGCCCCCACCCGGCCGCTCACCTCGCGCCGCGTGACCGCGCCGTACAACTATCCCTTCTCCGACAACATCCCCACGGTCGTGGCCGATCTCGCCGGGCGGATGGTGTCCGACGCGGCCTGGTACCTGGCTCCGGTCCTGGGCACCGCGCAGCTCACCGCGGCCACTCTGGGGCTGACGGCCACGTTGTCGGCGGACATCTGGGGGCCGTCCAAGAACACGCTGCTCTACATCAAGCCCACCACCCTGCGCGTGACCGCCAACGGCTACGCGGTGCTGACCTCGCGGGCCGAAGTACAGCGTGTCGTTTCCGAGTTCACCGCATTCTTCCGGGAGCGGCTGGCCGCCTACGCCGTCCGTGGGAGCTATCCCGTCAACGGCCAGGTCGAGATCCGGGTGACCGGCCTCGACGATCCCTCCGACGTCGAGTCGTCCGGCGCCCGCGCCCCCCTACTGTCCGCGCTGCGGCCCCGCGCCGACCACCCCGAGTGGGACACGGCCGTCTGGCTGGACGTGCTCACCCTGCCGGGCACTCCCGATGCGGAGGCGTTCTACCGGGAGTTGGAACGCTTCCTGCTCACGACGTACGACGGCGGGTTCGCCCTCACTCGTGTCGAGTGGTCCAAGGGCTGGGGCTACACGGACGAGGCCGCCTGGACCGACACGGAGGTCCTGGGCACCGAGGTACCGGCCACGTTCGATGACGGCGTGGGGCCGGACTGGGGAGAGACGGCCGCGGTCCTGGAGCGGCTCGACCCGCATCGGGTGTACGACAACGCCCTGCTCGGGAGGCTGTTCGGCTGAGACGAGAGAGCCGCGCCACGAACTCACAGGGGATCACGCCTTCAACTCCTTGTACCGATGGAGCAATTGAAGGGTGTTACTGCTTCACATCTTGACGTGTCTGGTTCAGACCTTTAGGTTCACCGATCACCAGCGCTCCATGAATGCACTTGTCGTTCACGGACGTGAACTCGCGTGAACCCCCCACCAGCCACCTGTGAAGGGCTGTGATCCCTCTGATGGCCAGACATTCCCTTGCGCGTTCCACCGCATGGCGCGGCACTCTCACCACCGCCGTACTCGCTCTTTCGGCAAGCGCTCTGAGCGTGGCGCCCGCCTCCGCCGCCACCGGCACGATCACCGGTCTCGCGGGCAAGTGCCTCGACGTGGCCGGGGCGAACTCCACGAACGGCACGGCCGTACAGCTCTACGACTGCAACGGCACCGCCGCCCAGCAATGGACGGTCGGCTCCGACGGGACGATACGGGCGCTCGGCAAGTGCCTTGACGTCACCGGCAATTCGACCGCGGACGGGGCCAGGCTCCAGCTGTGGGACTGTACGGGCGGCGCCAACCAGAAGTGGACGGTCACCTCGGCTCGCGACATCGTCAATCCGCAGGCCAACAAGTGCGCGGATGTCACGGGCAACACGTCGGCCAACGCCACACCCATCCAGATCTGGAGCTGCACCGGCGCCGCCAACCAGAAGTGGACCGCACCCGCCGCGGACGGGGGCACGACCCCCTCCGCGCCGATGGCCGTCGCCCCGTACCTGTACAACGGCTGGGGCAACCCGCCCAGCCCCACCACCGTCATGAACGCCACCGGCGTCAAGTGGTTCACGCTGGCCTTCGTGCTCAGCAACGGCTACTGCAACCCGCAGTGGGACGGCAGCCGCGCACTGACCGGCGGCGTCGACCAGCAGACCGTCAACACCGTGCGGGCCAACGGCGGTGACATCATCCCGTCGTTCGGCGGCTACAGCGGCAACAAGCTGGAGAGCTCCTGCTCCAGCGCCGGGGAGCTGGCGGCCGCGTACCAGAAGGTCATCAACGCCTACGGGCTCAAGGCCATCGACATCGACATCGAGGCCGACGCGTACAGCAACACGACGGTCCAGCAGCGCACGGTGGACGCGCTCAAGACCGTCAAGGCCAACAACCCGGGCATCAAGGTGTACGTCACCATCGGCACCGGCCAGAGCGGTCCCGACACGGGTCTCATCAACCGGGCCGCCGCGTCCGGGCTGACCGTGGACGCCTGGACGATCATGCCGTTCGACTTCGGCGGCGCGGGCCAGAACATGGGCACGCTCACCCAGCGGGCCGCGGAGGGCCTCAAGACCGCGCTGAAGAACGCGTACGGCTACAGCGACGACCAGGCGTACCGGGACATGGGCATCTCCTCCATGAACGGCATTACGGACAACAACGAGACCGTCACCACCGCCGACTTCCAGACCATCCTCGGCTACGCGCAGACGCACCACCTCGCGCGGCTGACGTTCTGGTCGGCCAACCGTGACCGTCCCTGCCCGGGCAGCTACCCGAACGACGACACCTGCTCGGGCGTGGCCCAGAGCAACTGGCAGTTCACCAGCATCTTCGCCCAGTACACCGGCTGACGGACGCGCTCCGCCCCTCCGCCCCACCCCCATCAACACAGGAGACATCCGTGCTCAGACGGAAGAGACTGTCCGGTCGCCACCGGATACCGAGGGTTCTGACCGTGGCCGCGCTCGTGGCGACCACCGTGACCGGCGTCGAGTTCGCCGCGCAGGGCTCGGCCAGCGCGCAGGGCTCGGCGGCCGCCGCGCTACCAACCGGGTACACCACCGTGGTCAACAAGGGCAGCGGCAAGTGCGTCGACGCCCGCTCGGCCGCGAGTGCCGACGGCACCGCCGTCCAGCAGTACACGTGCAACGGCAGCACCGCCCAGAACTGGCAGTTGGTGGCCACCAGCGGCGGCTACTACCGCGTGAACAGCAACCTCGACACGACAAAGGCGTGGGACGTCACCGATGTCTCCACCGCCGACTCCGCGCCCGTCCAGCTGTGGACGTACTCCAGCGGCAACAACCAGCAGTGGCTGCCCGTCGCCGAGGCCGACGGCGCCTACCACTTCGTCAACCGCAACAGCGGGAAGTGTCTGGACGTCCCCAGCGCCTCCACCGCGGACAGCGTGCAGCTGGCGCAGTACACCTGCAACGGCACCGCCGCACAGTCCTTCACTCTGGGCGGCGGCACGACGAACCCGCCGGGCACCCCGGACTTCGGTCCCAACGTGACGGTGTTCGACCCGTCGATGTCGGCGTCCAGCATCCAGTCCAAGCTGGACTCGGTCTTCGCCCAGCAGGAGACCAACCAGTTCGGCTCGGCCCGCCAGGCCCTGCTGTTCAAGCCCGGTACCTACAGCGCCAACGCCAACGTCGGCTTCTACACCCAGGTCGCCGGCCTGGGCTTCTCGCCGGACGACGTGACCATCAACGGCGCGGTGCACGCGGAGGCCGACTGGTTCCAGGGCAACGCCACCCAGAACTTCTGGCGCGACGCCGAGAACCTGTCGGTCAACCCGACTGGTGGCACGGACCGTTGGGCCGTCTCCCAGGCCGCCCCGTACCGGCGCATGCACGTACGCGGCAACCTCGCGCTCGACGACGGCGGCTGGTCCAGCGGCGGCTTCATCTCCGACACCAAGGTCGACGGGCAGATCCAGTCCGGCTCCCAGCAGCAGTTCCTCACCCGGAACTCGCAGATGGGCAGCTGGTCCGGCTCCAACTGGAACATGGTCTTCGTCGGCGACCAGGGCGCGCCCGCCCAGTCCTTCCCGACGTACACCAACGTCGCCAGCTCGCCGACGATCCGTGAGAAGCCGTTCCTGTACGTCGACAGCGCGGGCGCCTACCAGGTGTTCGTGCCCGGCCTGCAGACCAACGCCGTCGGCACCACGTGGAGCGGGAAGACCCCGGCGGGCAAGTCCCTGCCGATCGACCAGTTCTACATCGTCAAGCCCGGCGCCACCGCCACCGACATGAACTCGGCCCTCGCGGCGGGCAAGAACCTGCTGGTCACCCCCGGCGTCTACCACCTCAACCAGACGATCAACATCACGCGCCCCGACACGGTGGTGCTGGGCATGGGCCTGGCCACCTTCGTGCCGGACGGCGGGATCACCGCCGTCACCACCGCCGACGTGGACGGCATCGAGCTGGCGGGCCTGCTGATCGACGCGGGCACGACCAACTCCGCGACGCTGATGCAGATCGGCCCGTCCGGTTCGTCCGCCACCCACGCGGCCGACCCGACGCAGCTGTCCGACGTCTTCATCCGGATCGGCGGCGCCACCGTCGGCAAGGCGACCAATTCGCTGGTGATCAACAGCGCCAACACGATCATCGACCACACCTGGATCTGGCGGGCCGACCACGGCAACTCCGGCACGGTCGGCTGGACGACCAACACGGCGGACAACGGCCTGACCGTCAACGGCAACAACGTGACCGCGTACGGCCTGTTCGTCGAGCACTACCAGAAGACTCAGGTCACCTGGAACGGTAACGGCGGCAGAACGTACTTCTTCCAGAACGAGATGCCCTACGACCCGCCGAACCAGGCCTCCTGGATGAACGGCACCGGAAAGGGCTATCCCGCCTACAAAGTCGCCTCCTCGGTGACCACCCACGAGGCGTGGGGTCTGGGCAGCTACTGCTACTTCAGCGCCAACTCGAGTGTGGTCGCCGATCGCGCCTTCGAGGTGCCGAGCGTGTCAGGGGTCAAATTCCACGACATGGTGACCGTCTCCCTGGGCGGCGTCGGCACCATCAGCCACATCATCAACAGCACCGGCGGACCCTCCAACTCCAGCACCAACGTCGCCTACCTCACCAACTACCCGTAGACAGCACGGAAAGGATCGATCACCAGATGCACATCATCAGATCCGGTTCCGCCCGCGCGGCCCTACGAGTCCTCCTGCTGCTAACGGCGCTGCTCGGCCTCGCGGTACCGCCCGCCGCGCAGGCGAGCACCGCGGCGACACCGTTCAAGGTGCTGGCGCTCTACAGCGGCACCTGGGACGCGGCCCACATCGACTTCGACAAGGAGGCGAACGCCTGGTTCCCGCAGCAGGCCGCGGCGAACGGCTTCACCTACACGGCCAGTACCAACTGGGACCTGCTCAGCAACGGCGGCGTCAACGCCTACCAAGTCGTCCTGTTTCTCGACGACTTGCCGCAGACGTCCGCCCAACGGGCTGGCTTCGAGGCGTACATGCGGGGCGGCGGTGCCTGGATGGGATTCCATGTCTCCGCCTTCACGACCGATGCCGCGAGCTGGTCCTGGTACCACAACCAGTTCCTCGGCTCCGGGAACTTCCAGTCGAACACCTGGGGTCCGACCTCAGTGACCCTGAAGGTCGAGGACCGTACGCACCCCGCCACCAAGAATCTGCCGGCCACGTTCACCTCGGCGGTCAGCGAGTGGTACAGCTGGTCCAACGATCTGCGGCAGAACCCGAACATCAAGATCCTGGCCTCGATCGACCCCAGCAGCTTCCCGGTGGGCACTGATCCCAACCAGTCCTGGTACAGCGGCTACTACCCGATCCTGTGGACCAACACGCAGTACAAGATGCTGTACGCGAACTTCGGCCACAACGCGATGGACTACTCGACCAACACGCGTCTGTCGTCGACGTTCGCGAGCGCGACACAGAATCAGTTCCTGCTGGACGGCCTGAAGTGGCTCGGCGGGGCCGACACCGGCACGCCCCCGGCGGACTCCCCCTCCGAGACCGCCTGGTACTCGCTGACGAATGCCGGCAACGGCACCTGCGTGGACGCCCGTTCGGCCGCCACGGCGAACGGGACCGTGATCCAGCAGTACGCCTGCAACGGCACTCAGGCCCAGCAGTTCCAGCTCCGTCCGACCGACAGCGGGTACCGGCAGGCGGCCATCCGTGCCAATCCCCAGCAGGTCATCGACGTGACCGGTGTCTCGACGGCCGACAACGCGCCGCTCCAGATGTGGAGTTACTCGGGTGGACAGAACCAGCAGTGGCTGCCGGTGAAGGAGAGCAGCGGGCGCTACCACTTCACGGCCCGCCACAGCGGCAAGTGCCTGACCTCGGCGAGCGCCTCGACGAACAGCGTCCAGCTCACCCAGCGCACCTGTGACGGCTCCGCGGCGCAGAGCTTCACGCTCACCGCGCAGCCCTGACCGGCCGACCCCACGGTGCCCCCGCCGCGACCCGCGACGGGGGTTCCGGTCCGTGGCCGTCAGGAGCGGGACAGGAGGGCGAGTTCCGTGCCGGCGAGCAGGAAGGCGCCGACGCCGAAACCGGCGGTGGTGTCGTAGGTGACGGGCTGGCTGGACTCCGGACGGTCGCCGACGTTCTGGACGTAGCCCAGGAAGCCGTCGGGGTGTACGGCGGTGGTGACCAGGCCGTTCCAGGCCCTGGCCGCCACCGGGAGGTAGGTGGGCCGGTCGGCCAGGCCCGCACCGATCGCGTACGACGTGCCGTAGAGGAAGAAGGAGGTGCCGCTGGTCTCGGGGCCGGGCAGATGGGTGGCGTCGGCGAGGTTGACGTTCCAGAAGCCGTCGCCGCGCTGCACGCCGGCCACGGCCGTCACCAGGCGCGTCAGGGTGTCGCGGTATTCGGCGGTGTGCGGTGCGCCGGGCGGCAGGGCCTTGAGGGTCTTGGCGTGTCCGCCCGTCACCCATCCATTGCCGCGGGACCAGACGACCGGCTTGCCCGTGGGGGAGGTGATCCCTCCGGGGAGGAAGCGTTTGTCCCGGTACCACAGGCCGGTGGTGGCGTCGTACAGGCCGGGGCCGCCCTCGATGCGCTTGGTGTGGTGGTAGAGGGCGTACAGCTTCTCCCCGTACTGGGGGTCCTGGCGCAGGACGCCTATGCGGGCGAAGGGCGGCATGGCCATGTGGAGGGCGTCGTCCCACCACCAGTCGTCGTTCTTGTCCGGCTGGTCCTCGTAGACCATGCGGTGCAGGGATGTTTCGATCGCGGTGAGCTTCTGCTCGTCGGGTTCGCGTTCGTAGAGATCGAGGTAGGCCTGCCCGGCGTTGTGGTTGTCCGCGTGGCGTGTGGTCACTCCGCCGTTGAGGCCGTACGCGTGTTTCTCCGCCCAGCCGCGCGCGTAGGCGAGGTAACGGGCGCTGCCGGTGAGGCGCTGGAGGGCGAGCAGCCCGCTGAAGAAGGTGGCGTTGGCCCAGCCGTTGTCGCCGGGATCCGTGTGGGCGCCGATCCACTGGTCGGCGACACGCCGCAGGACAGCGGTGATCTCGGCCCTCGGCGGCAGCCCGGGCGAGGCGGCACGCGGGGTGGCGTGTGCGGTGCCCGTCAGCGAGGGCACGAGGGATGCGGAGGCTGTGAGCGCGGCCGCGCCGGCGAGCAGGCGTCGTCTATGCATATGAACAACTCCTACGGATGGGGACTCCCATCCTCAACTCCCGCCTCACGCGGTGTCCATGACCCGTCGCCGACTTGTCGGCAGGCCGGCTCGGCCGCGCGCCGGCGCGGGTACCCCACGGATACGGGCGAAACGAGACCGCACGCATTGCATGCGGTGATACACGCCCAGGTCAACACGGTCCGTGAGCTATGTTGAGTTCTCATGGGGCATGAAGGAGGCGCACCGGTGCCATCGCCGCAGCAGGCACGCGCGCAGGCATCTGCGATCACTTCGGGGAAGACCGCCCCGGAGGCGGGCGCGGCACCCACGTCCCAGCTCAGGGAGCTGTTCGACGGCCCCCGGCTCTCCCCGGGACAGCGGCGTATCGCGCAGTACCTGATCGAGCACATCACCGAGGCGGCGTTCCTGTCGATCACCGATCTCGCCGAGCGCGTGGGCGTGAGCCAGCCCTCGGTGACCCGTTTCGCCGCGGCGGTCGGCTTCAGTGGTTACCCCGCGCTACGGGAGAAGCTCCAGTCGATCGCACTCAGCACCCTCGGCAGCGCGCCGGGCACGCCGGCGGAGGCCACGAGCAACGAGTTGCAGGCGGCGGTGGACGCGGAGATCGAGAACCTGGAGAACCTGCGGCGGGACTTCGCCGATCCGGACGAGGTGATCCGCGTCGGCCGGGCGCTGTCGAAGTCGACGCCGCTGACGGTCCTGGGGCTGCGGATCTCCGTGTCGCTGGCCGAGTACTTCGCGTACGCCGCGCGGCGCATCCACCCGGACGTTCGGCTGGTGACCCGGGGCGGCAGCGTCGCCTACGACGCGCTGCTCCAGTCCCGCGAGGCCGGCGGCACCTGGGTGCTGGCCTTCGGAATGCCCCGGCACGCCCAGGAGACGCTCACGGCGCTGCGGGTCGCGCACAGTGCGGGCTTGCAGGTGGCGCTGATCACCGACCTGGGGCTCGGGCCGCTCGTGGACGAGGCCGACGTCTCGTTCGCCACCGGCACCGGGTCGCGTCTCGTCTTCGACTCCTACGCCGCGCCCGTCGTGCTGTCGGCGGCACTGCTGCAGGCCATGACCGACGCCGATCCGGAGCGGACGCAGGCCCGCCTGGAGGAGTACGAGCAGGTCGCCGAGCAGCACCAGTTCTTCCTCAAGGACTGACGCTTCCCGCGCAAGGACCGAGGCCGTCTCCCCCAAGGGTCGAGGCCGCCGCCCAGGGCCGCGGCCTCGTGGCCCTTGCGGAACACCCTCCCTTGTACCGCCTGTCACCACGGCATCACGGGATCATTCACACCATTTCACGCATGAATGTTTTCATGTTCTTGCGCTACCGGCGGTATATATAAATACTGCTCGCGGATCGTGACCAGGAGGCCTCCTGGTCACGTCCCACGACCACCCGGGGCCGTCCGCTCCTACCCGCATCGGGCCCCGGGTGTTCAGACGGGCCCCGCTCGCGCGGGGCCCGTGGTGGCGGCCCCGGCCAATCCCCTAGACCGGGGCCGCCCCAGACTCCCTCCACGACCCCTTCCCGCCGACGTAACCCGGAAGCGATGAACATGGCCCTGACTTACTCACCGATCACCTCGGACTGGCCGTGCCAGGTCAAGACACCCGGCAGCTACGACTGGGAGCGATCGGCGGTCAAATGGCTGCGCGAACTGGTCCCGACCCGCTACGCGAGCTACCCCGTCCTGCTCAAGCACCCCGTGCTCCTCGCCCGTCACGCGCACATCCAGGTGCAGCACGAGATACGGGTCGCCCGGACCGCGCTGCAGACCGCCCGGGCCGAGCTGCCCGCGCTCGGCCTGCACGAGGGCGTCATCGAGCACACCATCAAGCTGTACGCCGCCGAGGTCCTTCAGCTCCAGCACATCGCCCGCAGCATCCGCGCGGTGACCCAGGCTCTCGTGGACAGCAACAGCGCGAGAAACTGAGGTCCCGGGCCCAGGTCGTGGTCCCGGCGGACCGTGACCGAAGGAGACATCGTGGACGGGACCCTCGACGTACGGTGGATTCATGGCTCGCCGTCGGCCAAGCACAACACGGATCCCGACATCCAGGTCCATATGTACGACGAGCACACGGTCGTCCTGCGGCAGAACATGGCGATCGACTACGAAGCGCCTTTCCTGTTCCTGCTGTTCGGCGAGGCACGGGCTGTTCTGATCGACACCGGCGCCACGGCTTCGGCCGCGTACTTCCCCCTGCGGCGAGTGGTCGACGAGGTGACGGCGAGGTGGCTGGCGGCGCATCCCCGAGAGGGTTACGAGCTGCTGGTGCTGCACACCCATCCCCACGGCGACCACATCGCGGGGGACGGCCAGTTCGCCGGCCGCCCCGCCACGAGGGTCGTAGACGCGGCCCTCGACAGCGCCTGGGAGTTCTTCGGGTTCCGGGACGACCCCGACGGCGTCGCCGAGGTCGATCTCGGCGGCCGGGTCTCGAATGCCTCGCCACCCCGGGGCACCACAAGGCGGCGGTGACGTTCTTCGACCCCTGGACGGGTTTCCTGCTCACCGGCGACACGGTCTACCCCGGCCGTCTGTACGTCGACGACTGGCGGGCGTTCACACGCACCCTCGACCGGTTGATCGACTTCTGCGCCGACCGGCCGGTCACACATGTGCTCGGCTGTCACATCGAGATGAGCCGGAAGCCCGGTCAGGACTATCCCGTCCGCACGACGTACCAGCCCGACGAGCCGCCGCTGCAGATGACGACGGATCAGCTGCGGGACATCCGGAGGGCGGTCGAGTCCGTCGGCGAGCGGCCCGGACGGCATGCGTTCGACGACTTCGTCATCTGCCGCCTCGACGCGTCCGGGAGAGATTAGGGCTCCGGTTCCCCTCGCACGGCCGAACCGGGGTGGTAGGCATCCGATGGGCGGGAACACGAAGGGGAAGAGCAGCCCTACATCCCCCAGGACGGACTCATGGATTCCACCGTGTGGACAGTGATCCTCATCGTCGCCGTCGTGGGAGCCGCCGCGCTGGCGGTGGCGCTCGCGCTCCTGGTCCGGCTGGTCCGCGCACGCCGTGATCTGCGGCGCGCCGGACTTCCGTCCGGACCCCGCTGGATCTTCTGGGGCGCCGTCGTCTATCTGGTACTCCCGACCGATCTGCTGCCCGACCCCATCTATCTGGACGACATCGGCGTCCTGTTGCTGGCCCTGCGCTCGCTGCGTGACACACCGAAGGAAGCGCTGCCCGGAGCGCGCGGGAACCCGCGGGCTCCGACGGGACGTTGATGCCTGTAACGAGCACCACGTCGACGGGCGGCACCATGAGCGAGCTGGTTCCCGGGGGCAACATGCCCCTGCCGGGCGGCATCCTGACCCTCAGGGTGCCGGGCCCCTTCGACGTGTCCGCGCTCATCACCGACGACAGCGGAAAGGTGCGCGGGGACGGCGACTTCGTGTTCTACAACCAGCCGACCGCGCCCGGTGCCCGTCTCGAGGGCGAGCGGCTCACCGTCGATCCGCCGAGGCTGCGGGCCGGAGCGAGCCGCGTCACCGTGGTCGTCAGCCCCGCCGACCCCGCGACGCCCCTGGGCCGCCTGCCCGCGCCCACCCTGCACGTCACCGCGCCGGACGGCCGTCCTCTCGCCCGGTTCACCCCACCACGTCCGCAGCGGGAGACGCTGCTGCTGCTCGCCGAGCTGTACCGGCGCGGCACCGTATGGAAACTCCGCGCCCTGGGCCAGGGGTACGCGGACGGACTGGCGGGCATCGCGCGGGACTTCGGGGTCGATGTCACCGAGGACGACGCCACGCCCGGTGCTGTCCCGGGTGCCGTTCCGGGTGCGGCACGCGGTGCGGCCCCCGGTGCGATAGCCCGTGGCGCGCCCGACACGGACGGGTTCCTGGGGCTGGTGAACTCCGCCCGCGCCGCCGCCGGTTCCCCGCCGGTGTCCCTCGACGCACGGCTGGCGGCCGCGGCCCGGGCCCACGCCTCCGCCATGGCCGCGCGCGGACTCCTCACCTCGGAGAGTCCGGACGGCACCTCCGTCTACCAGCGCGTCACCTCGGCCGGATACCCGTATCTCACCGTCGGCGAGCACCTGGTCTCCGGCCCGCGCACACCCGGCGAGTTCGTGGAGTACTGCCTCTCCGCCGAGCAGTCCCGGCGCACGCTGTGCGATCCCGCGTTCAGCCAGGCGGGTCTGGCGTACGTCGCCGACGACCGCTCCGGCGACCTGTACTGGACGGCACTGTGGGCGCACCCGTTCAGCTCCGCGGGCCTGACGCGGACGGCGAGTGAGGTCATCGCCCTCACCAACGCCGAGCGGAGGGCGGCCGGTCTGCCGCCGCTGTCCGGCGACCCCCTCCTCACCATCGCGGCCCAGGCGCACAGCGCCGACATGGTCGCCCGCGCCTTCTACTCCCACACCTCCCCCGACGGCAGCCAGCCGTGGGACCGGGCCGCCGCAGCGGGCTGCACCCGCCGGACCATCGGCGAGAACATCGCCTGCGGGCAGCGCTCCCCCGCCGAGGTAGTACGCGGCTGGATGAACAGCCCCGGCCATCGCGCCAACATCCTGAAGCCCGACTTCACCCACATAGGCATAGGCCTCGCGGGCGGCGGCAAGGCGGGCACGTACTGGACGCAGCTCTTCGGCGGCTGACCCGCCTCAACTGCTGACTTTCCGCCAATTCACCGATTCGAATTCACCGTTTCTGATTCATCCCCGGGCCATGCAACCCACGCGCCCCTGCGGCGCGTACAGATGGTGCCGACGCCCGCATCCGCGGCGCGGCTCGTGCCGGGCACCCGCACCGGCGGACGGAACTCGGGAGAAGAATCAGATGGTCTCAGGAACGGTGGGCACGGGTACGGCGCTGGGCGCGGTTCTGGTGTCCCTCCTGGCAGCCCCCGCGCAGGCCGCGGCACCCGCGGCCACGGACGGCGCCGGCACCGAACAGGTCGCGGCCACGGCGGCGTTGGCGGCGCCCGACGACGCGGGGCTGCGCAAGGTGCTGCGCGCGGCGCTGACGCAGGGAGCCCCCGGCGCGATGGCGAGGATCGACGACAACGGCACGGTGCACCGGCTGACCGAGGGAGTCGCCGACCGCGCGAGTGGACGGGCCATCAGCACGAACGACCGGTTCCGCGTCGGCAGCGTCACCAAGAGCTTCTCCGCCGTGGTGCTCCTCCAACTGGTCGACGAGGGCAAGCTGAAGCTGGACCACTCGGTCAACAGCTACCTGCCGGGGCTGCTGCCGGACAACCACATCACCGTGCGCCATGTGCTGAGCCACCGCAGCGGCCTGTACGACTACACCAACGACATGTTCGCGCACACGGTCCCCGGCTTCGAGGCCGTCCGCAACAAGGTGTTCAGCTACCGGGACCTGGTGAAGCTGTCCTTGAAGAAGCCGCGCACCAACGCGCCGGGGGCGGCCTATTCGTACTCGAACACCAATTTCGTCGTCGCGGGCATGCTCATCGAGAAGCTCACCGGCCACTCCGTGGGCACGGAGTACAAGAAGCGCATCTTCACGCCGCTCAACCTCACCAACACCTTCTACGTCCACCCCGACACCGCGATCCCGGGCACCCACGCCAAGGGATATCTGACCCCCGACGAGGCCGGCGCGGCGCTGGTGGACTCCACCAAGCAGACGGCTTCCTGGGCGCAGAGCGCCGGCGCGATCATCTCGACCTCGCACGACCTCGACACCTTCTTCTCCGCGCTGATCCGCGGAAAGCTCATGTCCGGCGCCCAGCTGACGCAGATGGAGAAGTGGACGACGGTCAACAGCACCACGAGCTACGGCCTCGGTCTGCGCCGCCGCACCCTGTCGTGCGGGGTCTCCGTCTACGGGCACACGGGCACCGTGCAGGGCTTCTACACGTACGCGTTCACCTCGAAGGACGGCAAGCGCAGCGTCAGCGCGCTGGCGAACACCTCCAACAACACGAATGTGCTGAACACCATGTACGGCACTCTGGAATCCGCGTTCTGCGGCAAGTCCGCGACCAAGGCCGCCACGCACGGCGTCGCGCCCTTGGAGCGGAACGAGGACATCGCCCCCGGCATCGCCCGCGACTGACCTCTCGCGCTGCGCCTCACTCCTGAGGGCCGGCCGCCGGTGCGCGGCGGCTGGTGCGGGGCGGGGCGCAGCCTCGGGTTCGGACGGGACACCACCGGTCGTACGCCAGGTCAGTCGTGCGGGAACGAGTGGTGCT
Organism: Streptomyces sp. R35; assembly: GCF_041053035.1. Classification (NCBI taxonomy): domain Bacteria; kingdom Bacillati; phylum Actinomycetota; class Actinomycetes; order Kitasatosporales; family Streptomycetaceae; genus Streptomyces; species Streptomyces sp. R35. The sequence goes on along the minus strand of NZ_CP163440.1, from coordinate 10,535,023 downwards.
CGTGGGCGACCGTCCAGCGGTCTTGTTCCTTGCGCAGTCCGAGGGTGAGTCGCAGGCGCCGGGCGGGCTTCTCGGCGAATTCCTTCGGCGTCCCGCGGCGCAGCAGGGCGTGCGCGTACGCCACCTTGTCGCCCGCGGTGATGTCGAGGGACTCGATCTCGACCGTCGCGCCCTGCGCCTGCCACTCGAAGAACGGCGGCCAGGCCTCGCACGGCGGCGGCCCAGTGCTCGATCAGAGTGCGGATCTGGTCCTCGTCTTGGCTCATGGTCCACGCATGCCCCAATACTGGGCCCATGGAATTCGCCGTTTTCATGGCTCCGCCCGGACTGGTCATCCTGGTGGCCGTCGCGGATCAGCTGCTGTTGCGGGCCGGGCGCGCGGTCGTACGGATGCCGCGGGCATGAGCTTCGACGATCTCCTGGAGCGCGCCGCGTCGCTCGTACGTCCGGGGCAGCGCGCCCTGCTCGGTATCGCCGGCAGCCCGGGTGCGGGCAAGACGACGCTCGCCGAGCGCCTGGTGCGGGAGCTGAACGGGGACGGGCCCGCCTGGGTCGCGCATGTGCCGATGGACGGGTTCCATCTCGCGGACGTCGAGTTGGACCGCCTCGGCCGCCGCGATCGCAAGGGCGCCCCCGACACGTTCGACGCGGCGGGTTACGCGGCGCTGCTGCGCCGGCTGCGCGAGGACGAGGACGACCTCGTCTACGCGCCCGGTTTCGAGCGGACCCTTGAGCAGCCGATCGCGGGTGCCGTTCCCGTGCCCCGCACCGCCCGCCTGATCGTCACCGAGGGCAACTATCTGCTGCTCCGGGACGCCGCCTGGGCTCGCGCGAGGTCGCAGCTGGACGAGGTCTGGTTCTGCGAGGTCGAGGAAGCCGAACGTCTGCGGCGGCTCGTCGCCCGGCACGAGGAGTTCGGCAAGGACCACGACACGGCGGTGGCGTGGGTGCTCGGCACGGACCAGCGCAACGCCGACCTGGTCGCCGCGACACGGGACCGCGCCGACCTGGTCGTCGAGGCGGCGGTCAACGAGGGCGGAGCTCCAGTTCGGGTTCCCCTCGCTCATCGCCCGCCGGATCACCGATCACTGCGGTGAACGCCTCCGTACGGACCATCAGTTCCGCCGATGCGCGCTCGAAGTCGGGTGTGAAGGGGCCGCCGGGGCCATAGCGCACAGCGAAGACGTGCAGGTCCTCCGGGGCTCCGGGAGCCGGGTCCGCTTCGAAGGCCGTCGAGGCGACGAGGTGCCGCCAGCCCTCGTCCGGGTTGCCGTAGCCGCGCGGGTCGGCCGCCAGGGCGAAGGCCGCCTGCTCCTGGGTCGTCTCCGAGCGGGCGTCGAAGTGGTCCGCGCCCTCCGTCGCCGGGTGGGTCAGCCGCAGGGCACCGGCGGCGGTCACATCGGCCTCCGCGGTCCTGCGCACCCGGTCGCCGTCGTCCTCGGCGTACGGCATCCCGGCGAGCAGATACGGCGTTCCGTCGAGGCGTTCCACGGCGACCGTCACCCACAGGCTCGTGCCGTCCGTGACGTACAGGGACCGGATGTGGCGCAGCACATGGTCGCGGCCGACGACCGGCTTGGTGACCAGCTTGGCAGTCAGGGCGTCGGTGCGCAGATCACGGACCCGGGTCTCGCCCATGGGCCGGCACAGCAGGAAGCCGTCGGTGACCGGTCCGAAGCCGTGCTGACGGTTGACCGCGGCGGGCAGGTAGTAGGTGCCCGCCGCCTCGACGAGCGACGGGGTCATCCGGTCGTCGAAGGCCACCGAGACGGTGCCCGCGCGGAGTTGATGGCGTACGGGGTCCTTCGACGGGGTGCGGTGCCAGCGCGTGGCGTCCTGGATCTGCCAGACCAGCATGAAGGCGAAGTGGCCGTCGATGCCGCCGTCCCGGTTGACCGCGTGCCGGCCCCAGCGGGTGTCTCCCCGGTAGCGGCCGAGGTCGGCGCCGATGCGGTGGCCGAAGTAGCGCAGGCCGAGGACCGACTCGAAGCCGGAGTGCTGCTCGCTGTAGCGGGGGCCGCCGTTGTCGTAGCCGCCGGCGGTCAGGCGCGCGTCGATGTAGCGGGCCAGCGCGTCGCCGTCCTCGGCGAAGATCTCCTCGCCGCTGATCCGGTGGGCCTGCGCGAGGAAGGAGAGGGAGATCGGGCCGTAGTTGTTGTCGTACGCGCCGCCGTGCTCCGGGGGCAGGAGGGCGCCCCGGTCCCGTACACGACGGGCGCGGATTTCGTCGACGTACAGACTCATCGCCCGCGCGTGGACCAACTCCCCGTCGGCGGGCGGGAGATGGCGGGCCAGCATCAGCCCGCCGACGATGCAGCCGATGGCCTGGTTCCCGGCCTCCTGCGGGTTGAAGAAGGTCGACTCGGTCAGCCAGTGCCAGTAGCCGCCCGCCAGCTCGACGAGTTCACGGCGCTGCCCGTCGTCGATGAGCCCGTCCGCCGCGTCCAGGACGTTCACGGCCTGGAGCAGGGCCCACACCGTGCTCGGCCAGTCGCCGATGGGGTGGGCGCCCGCTTCGAGTACGTAACGGGCGTACGGCTCGCGCGTGCCGCGTCGCCGGAGGTTCGGGTAGCCGGGGTTGTCCTCGGTGAAGACCCGTTCGCGCAGATGGAAGGCGAGGCTGCGGTGCACGGCCTCCGGCAGACGCGGGTCCTTCGCACGCTGCCAGGCGAGTGCGAGGAGGGAGGTGATGCCCAGTGACGTGTCGCCGATGTCGTCGAGGGCTGCCGGGTGTTCGAGGTTGCCCTCGGGGCTGAGACGGGCCAGGGCCTCCTCGGTGACGGCGGCGAGGACGGTGTCGTACGCGGCGGGATCGTCCGGGAGATCGTGCAGCGGACCGCGCTGGTGGGGAAGATGCACCGGATGTCAGCCCTTCATGCCAGAGGTCGCCAGGCCCTCTACCAGCCTCTTCTGGAAGACGAGGAAGCAGATGAGCGTGGGCAGGAGGGCGAGTGTCGACATGGCGAACATCGCGCCGTACGACGAGCCGCTGGTCTTGTCCAGGAAGAGCGTCAGGCCGAGGGGCACCGTGAAGCGGTCGTTCTGCTGGAGGTAGACGAGCTGGCTGAAGAAGTCGTCGTACGTCCAGATGAAGGTGAAGATCGTGGTGGTGACCAGGGCCGGGCGCATCAGCGGCAGGATGATCTTCCAGTAGATCTGGAAGGGGTTGGCGCCGTCCATCATCGCGGCCTGGTCGAGCTCGCGCGGGATGGAGCGGATGAACTGGACCATCAGGAAGATGAAGAAGGCGTCCACCGCGAGGAACTTCGGCACGATCAGCGGCAGGTACGTGTTGATCCAGGTCAGGTTGTAGAACAGCGTGTACTGCGGGATCAGCGTGGCCTGCATGGGCAGCATCAGCGTGCCGAGCATCAGGCCGAACCAGATCTTCTTGCCGCGGAACTCGAAGCGCGCGAAGGCGTAGGCCGCGAGCGAGCAGGAGATCACGTTTCCGATCACCGCGCCGATCGTGACGATCAGCGAGTTGGTGATGTAGAGCGAGAAGGAGTTGCCCGAACCGTTCCAGCCCTCGGAGTAGTTCGCGGGGTGCAGCTTGTTCGGGATCAGCCCGGGGTGGGTGAAGATCTCGGTGTCGGGCTTGAGGGAACTGCTCAGCATCCACAGCAGCGGATACAGCATGACCAGCGCGACGCCGATGAGCAGCGTGTGGATCAGGACGCGGCGGGGGCCGGTGAGCGAGCGCAGCCGCTTCAGGGGCGACACCGTCGGGGTAATGGCAGACATGGGGTACTTAACTCCTCACCGACGCTCAGTCGTCGTAGTGGACCCAGTAGCGGCTGGCGATGAAGTTGACCGCCGTGAAGCCCGCGATGATCAGGAACAGCACCCAGGCCAGCGCCGAGGCGTACCCCATCTGAAGGTCGGTGAAGCCCTTCTTGTACAGGTAGAGCGAGTACAGCATGGTCGAGTTGAGCGGTCCGCCGGTGCCGTTGCTGACCACGTACGCCGGGGTGAACGTCTTGAACGCGTCGATGATCTGCAGGACCACGTTGAAGAAGACGATCGGAGTGAGCAGCGGCAGGGTGATCTTGAAGAAGCGGGTCATGACCCCGGCGCCGTCGATGGCGGCGGCCTCGTAGACGTCCCTGGGCAGTTGCTTGAGGCCGGCCAGGAAGATGACCATCGGGGTGCCGAACTGCCAGACGGCCAGCAGGATCAGCGTGTAGATCGAGGTGTCGGGGCTGGAGATCCAGTCCTGGCCCTTGATGCCGAACCAGCCGAGGAAGTCGTTGAACAGTCCGTCGCCGCCGAAGATCTGCCGCCACATGATGGCGATGGCGACCGCCCCGCCGAGCAGTGAGGGCAGATAGAAGGCGGCGCGGTAGAAGCCGATGCCGCGCAGCGGCCGGTTGAGCAGGATCGCGACGCCCAGCGCGAGGGACAGCTTCAGCGGCACCGAGATCGCCACGTAGACGAGCGTGGCGTGCACCGAGTCCCAGAAGGTGGGGTCGTCGGTGAACATCCGGGTGTAGTTGTCGGTGCCGACCCACTTGGCGGGGGTGAGTAGGTCGAAGTTCGTGAACGACAGATAGAGCGAGTCGAGCATCGGGTAGATCGTCAGCCCGAACAGGCCGACGAACCAGGGGGCCAGGAAGAGGTACGGCCACCAGCCTCCACCGCGCCGTCTGGCAGCGCGGCGACGCATCCGTTCACGCTCGCGCTGGTCGGACGGGGTCGTGGGAGCCGTCGGCTCCTTGACGACCGCGTCGGTCTCGGTGGTGGTCATGCTCATCTCCCTGGCCCTTTCCCGGTCCTTCTGTGACTGCGGCCCACCGCCGCGCCGACGCCTACTGCGACAGAATCGATCCCGCCTGGTCGAAGAACTCGGTCAGCTGCGCCTTGATCGACTTCTTGCCGAAGGCGATGGCGAGGTTGGACTGGAACAGCAGGTCCCAGATCTGGTCGGCGCCGTTCGGCGGCGGCTGGGGGGCGGCCAGCGCGTCGGTCGCCTTGGCGACCCGCTTGGAGATGTAGTCGGCGATGTCCATGTTCTTCTTGTCCGTGTCCGACAGACCGGCGGCGATGAGGGAGCGGGCCTTCTCGGTCGGCGGGATGCCGCGCAGCAGCTGCATGTCCTTGATCGCCGTCGCGTCCTGGGCGAAGAAGCTCATGATCTTCACCGAGTCGGCGATGTGCTTGCTCGCCTTGGTGGCGCTCAGCAGGACACCGCCGTTGACGAAGTTGCCCTCGCGGGCGCCGGACCAGTCGCCGTTCGGGGTGGGCAGGAAGTCCAGGACCGCGTCGGTGATCGCGCCGCCCGCGCCGTAGACACCGGAGTCGAAGGTGAACAGGGTCTTGCCGATGACCACGCCGTTCTTGGTGAGGTCGTTGTGCGCGGCCGAGGTGATCGCGGCCGGCGGGGACGCCTTGTCCTTGCGCATCTCGGCCCAGAACTCCCACCACTCCTGGAGGGTGTCCGCGGTGAAGCCGAGCTTCTTGCCGTCCGTGGCGAAGAAGGACTGGCCCTTCTCGCGGGCGAACACCTCGAACGCCTGGAGGGTGCCGCCACCGCCGTCGTCGACGCCGAACTGCTTGCCGCCGCTCTTCGTGTTGACCTGGACGGCGACCTTCTTCAGGTCGGCCCAGGTCCACTCGCGGTCCGGCAGCTCCAGGCCCAGCTTCTTCAGGCCGGTGACGTTGACGGTGAGGATGTTGACGCCGATGCCGGACGGCACGCCGTACAGCTTGCCGTCGACCGTGCCGGCCGCGAGCAGCGTCTTGGAGAAGCCGGTCAGGTCCAGGGACTTGCCGACGTATTCGTCGATCGGGGCGAGGACACCCTTGCGGGCGTACTGGGCGACGAGCGCGGTGTCCATCTGGAGCAGGTCGGGGGCGCTGCCGCCGGCGACCTGGGTGTTGAACTTGTCGAAGTAGCCGTCGTAGCCGGAGTAGCGCTCTTCGATCTTTATCTTCGAGTTGCTCTTCTGGAACGTCGCGAGCGCCTTCTTGTAGGCGTTGTGACGGTCGTCGCTGCCCCACCACGTCATGGTCAGCTTGGAGCTGGTGCTGCCGGCGCCGGTGCCTCCGCCGCAGGCGCTCAGCGAGCCGCCGAGCGCACCGGCAACGGCGAGTCCGCTCGCGGTGCGGAAAAGGGTTCTGCGCGAGATCTGGTGACCCACCGGGTCCTCCCTGGATGTGCGTGATGGAATTCCCGGCCAGTCGCTGCGGGCACGGGTGCGTCCTTCTCGGAATGCGCCTCCCGGGGCACGGCCTCGCCCGGCCGCACCATCCTGACGGGTGGGATCCCCGGCCACCATGGCCGTCGTCACGCGAGCACGCCCTCGCGTGGCTGCCGTACGTCTCGTACGGGCGGGACGCTCACCCCAAGTCGGCGTCCCGGCCAACTTAGAAAGCGCTTGTCCGGACATTGGCAGACCGAGTCGGAGGGCGTCAATCCTTCGTCTGCGCGGCCTCGGTCACGGTTTGGACTCCGCGGGCGACCGCGAGCCGGGCGGCGCCCACGACGGTGCCGAAATCCCCGACCGTGCTGCTGACCACCTCGGTGGGCCAGCTCAGCCGCTCCAGTTCGGCCCGCACACCCGGCAGGAGCTGCGGGTCCGCGCCGGTACTGCCCCCCAGCACGATCAGTCCCGGGTCCAGCACGGCGACCACGGCGGCGGCGAGCCGGCCGATGTCCGCGGCATGGCGGCCGACGACGGCGCGGGCCGTGGCCCGGCCCTCTCCGGCGAGGGCGAAGAGCCGCTCGGCCGTGCGGGGGCATGGCCCGTCGGCGTTCTGCCAGGCCTCCGCGGCCCGGCGGAGCAGGGACCGTGCGCCGATGTACTCCTCCAGGGCCTCCTGGCGCGGCTCGCGGCCGACGTCCCAGGGGTAGGGCAGCCGGGCCAGCTCTCCGGCGGCACCGTTCGCCCCGCGCAGCACCTGACCCCCGACGACGATGCCGAGGCCGATGCCCACGCCGATCCGCAGATAGCCGAAGGTGTGGCGGCCACGGGCGGCACCCTCGTGCAGCTCCGCGAGCGCCGCGCAGTTGACGTTGTTCTCGAGGTGGACGGGAACACCCGGCGGCAGCGCGACGGCCATGGCGTCGAAGACGGGGCCGGCCTTGGCGGTCGCGGGGCGCACACGGGCGCCCTCCTCCTGCGCGGTGACGTCGCCGACGGCGACGACGATGGTGCGCAGCGGGGTGTCGGCGGGCAGCGCGACAAGGGCCTCGCGTACGACGGCGGCGGCGTCCGCGCGGGAGCCGGTGGCCTGGGCGAGCAGGGTGCCGTCGAGGGCGCAGCCGCGTACCCGGGTGAGGGCGGGGCCGAGGTCGACGGCGAGCACGGCCCCGGCGGCCGCTCCGAGACGGTAGACGGCGGCGGAGCGGCCCGTGCCGCTGGACGCGGTGCCGGAATGTGCGGCGAGCCGGGCGCTCTCCAGTTCCGAGACGGCGGAGGACACCGTCGGCTTGGACAGGCCCGCCAGGCTCGCGAGCTGCGGCCGGGTCGCACTGCCCGCCTGGGCCAGCACGGCGAAAACCGTGCTCGCGCTCTCGGTCAGGCGGGTGGCTTCCGCCACGCCATGTTCCACAGTTCCCCCACACGGGTCGAGGGCCGCGCTCCCAGGTCGATCGGCTCCGGGGATGCGGCGATGGATTGCCCTGACGTCACGCGTTTCCCGCCCCACGGCGGCCCGGACGGTCGTCCCGGTGGTCGAGTGCGCGATGCCTCTTGACGCACCATACTTCGTTAGTTAGTTTCCTAACGAACTTCACGGTACTCGCCTGCCGTGCTCCGTCAGAGGCCCGTCCCGGGGCTTCCCTAGTTCTTCTGCTCCCCTGTCCAGACACGGTTCGCCCGCCGTCGCGGCTCACTGCAACGACGAAAGAGGATCCGTGCAGGACGCACCCCCCTCGTGCCCCATCGTGGTCGGTATCGACGTGGGCGGCACCAAGACCCATCTCCGCGCGGCGGCCGAGGACGGCACGGTCACCGATCACGTCCGTACGAGCAGCGGCTGGCGGCCGCACGACCCCGAGGCCGCCGCCGCCTGGCTGGCCGCGCTGGTCCATGAGGCCCTGCCGGCGGGCACCCGTCCGTCCGCCGTCGCCGTGGGCGGGCACGCCTGCGAGACGCCTCGCCAGTGCGCCGAGATCCGTGTCGCGCTCCGGGTGCTTCTCGATGTGCCCGCACTCGTCGTCGGCGACGCCGAACTCCTGGTCCCCGCCGCGGGCCTGGACAAGGGCGTCGGCCTGGTCGCCGGTACCGGCTCGGTGGCGGTGGGCCGGCTCTCCGACGGCAGCCCCGTTCAGGTCGGTGGCTGGGGTGCGGTGCTCGGCGACGAGGGCGGCTCGGCCGGTCTCGTCCGTGAGGCGGCGCGCGCCGCGTGGGCCGCGCACGATCGCGGCGAGGACCCGGACGAGCTGGCCCTGGGACTCATCGCCGCGTTCGGGGTGAGCGAAGTGCCCGCCCTCGGCGCGGCGTTGGAGAGCGCCACAGATGTCTCGGCCGAGTGGGGCCGGCACGCGCCGGTCGTGTTCGCCGCCGCCGGGGCGGGTTCAGCCCTCGCCCGCCAGGTCATTGCCGAGGGCGGACGCTCGCTCGCCGCGCTCGTCGTGCGACTCGCCCAACGCGGGGTCGCCGTCGACGACGTCGTCGTGGCCGGCAGTACCGTGCTCGCCCAACCCGCCCTGTACGACGCCTTCGTGGCATGGCTGGCCGAGGCCGTGCCGGGGGCGCGACCGAGGCCCCTGCGGGTGCCGCCGGTCGAAGGGGCCGTGTCGCTGGCCCGTTCACTCGTATGACATGTCTCGGACGCCGAGCCATACCCAGCCCGACATGACTCGGCCGTAGATCTTCGCTCGTACGACACATCCTCGCCACGGGACACCTGCGACTGACAGGTCTCACACGCCCCTTGGCGTCCGGTTGCTCGAACGACCTCCCACCGGCCGCACGGCCGAAGAACTCAAGAGAGGCACACCCATGCCGTCACCAGCCGGGCACCACTCCACCTCGTCGGCCGGTCGACTCACCGTCAACCGGCGGGGGTTCCTCAGAACCTCGCTGGGCGCCTCGGCCGGTCTGCTGGCCGCGCCGACCCTCGTCACCTGGCTCGCCGCCGCGGACGCGAAGGCCGCCACGAGCCCCGCCGCGTTCGTCGACGACTACACGACCAACGTCCTCACCAACCTGACGCCCGAGACCAACGCGGTGGTCCGGATCCTCGGCGGCATGGCCGAGGTGTGGAAGACGGGCGGCGCGTGGAACACGGGCACGCCGCTCATGCCCGAAGTGCTGCGCGCCAACATGCGCTACTGCGCCCGGATCACGGCCGCCCGCACCGACGCGCAGGCGAAGGAGGCGTTCATCTACGACCGGCAGCACCAGAGTTACGCGATCATCGCGGGCATGGGGCCGCTGGCCGACCTCTACAAGTCGGGCGCCCAGGCGGTCACGTCGATCACCAGCGCACCCGACGGCACCCCCTCCGGGAAGATCAACGACGCCGTGCCGTCCGGCGCCCCGGCCGGTTCCGCGCTCGGCGCGGGCTCGCACGGCTCGGCGCTCGGCAAGGTGGCCGAGCTGGTCGACACCGTGCGCGGCAACTACGCCTCGGGCAACCCGTCCAAGTACGCGTACCAGTACCCGCGTCCGTGGCGCATGAACGAGGACAGCGAGGTCGTCGACACGGGCAAGGTCGACGCGCTCGGCTACCCCGTGTACGACTCCGCCGTGGTGGTCGCCCCGCAGTTGCTGTGGCAGCGCAGCACGGCCCCGGTCGACGACGGCGGCTTCCCCAGCGGGCACACCAACGCCTTCCATCTGGCGGCGCTGGCATACGCGTACGCCGTTCCGGAGCGTTTCCAGGAGCTGGTGACCCGCGCCTTCGAGCTCGGCCACACCCGCATCATGGCGGGCATGCACTCCACCGTCGATGTCGTCGGCGGCCGCATCATGGCCACGGCGCTGGCCGCCGCCACGCTGGCCGACCCGGCCAACGCCGCCCTCAAGGCAGCGGCGCGCGCCCAGGCCGCCGCGTACTTCCAGCAGCAGACCGGGACGACGGCGGACACCCTGTACGCCTACGCGCACTCGGCGGGCGTCGAGGCCGACCCGTACGCCGACCGCACCGCCAACGCCCGCGCGCTCACGCCCCGGCTGACGTACGTCCTGACCCGGCACGGCCGCTCCGAGGACCTGACCGTGCCGAAGGGCGCGGAGGTCCTGCTGGAGACGCGGCTGCCCTACCTCGACGCCGCGCAGCGCCGCGAGGTGCTCCGCACGACCGCGCTCCCCTCCGGGTACGTGCTGCTCGACGGCTTCGAGCAGTGGGGGCGCCTCAACCTGTTCGCCGCCGCCGACGGGTACGGCGCCTTCGACTCCGACGTGACCGTCACCATGGACGCGGCCGCCGGGGGCTTCGACGCGGCCGACACCTGGCGCAACGACATCTCCGGGTGCGGTGGCCTGGTCAAGCGCGGCAGCGGTGCGCTGACCCTGACGGGAGCCAACTGTCACACGGGCGGCACGGTGCTGGAGGAGGGCACACTGACGGCCGGTTCCGCGAGCGCGCTCGGCCACGGTGACGTCCGGGTGGAGGGCGGCACGCTGCGGGTGGCTCCGGGCACGGCGGCCCGGGTGCGCGGCGCCTACGCGCAGGCGTCCGGGGCGACCCTTGAGGTGACGCTCCGCGAGGGCCGCATACCCGCGCTGGTGGTGGACCGGCGGGTGCTGCTGGGCCGGGACAGCATGCTCTCGCTGCGGCTGGACGCCGACCGTCCGCCGGCCTCGGGAACCACGGTTCCGGTGATCTGGGCGCCCGCGCTGCGGGGCCAGTTCGGTGGGATCACCGTGCAGGCCGACGGATACCGGGCAGTGCCCGTGTACACGGGCGAGGGGCTGTCCGTACGACTGATCAAGCGCTGATCCCCACACAGACGTGAGGGAAGGGCCGACGGCAGACGCCGTCGGCCCTTCATCCGTTCCTGCGCCAGGTCGGTGTCCGAATCCCGCCGGACGGAGCGCCGGAGAAGCGGCAACATTGCTGGTGAAGCGATGCCGGCAGCGCTTGAGGACTCTCGAAAGGACACTTCCGATGACGGTCTACACGACCATCGACAGCCCCTTGGGCGAGCTGCTGCTCGTGGGCGAGGAGTCGGCCACCGCGAAGGGCGGCACGGCACTGGCCGCCCTGTCCATGCCCGGCCAGAAGCGCGCGGCCGTCGTCCAGGACGACTGGGTCGAGGACGCGGACGCGTTCGCCGAGATCGCCTCCCAGCTGCGCGCCTACTTCGACGGCACGCTCACCGACTTCGACATCGAGTACGTCACGAGCGGCAGCGACTTCCAGCAGCGGGTCTGGAAGGCCCTGGAGGCCATCCCGTACGGGACCACGCTCAGTTATGGCGAGATCGCCACGCGGATCGGCGCGTCGAGGGCCGCGGTGCGTGCCGTGGGCACGGCGATCGGCGCGAACCCGCTGCTGGTCGTGCGCCCCTGCCACCGGGTGATCGGCGCGAACGGAGCCCTCACCGGCTATGCCGCCGGGCTGGAGCGCAAGCAGCAGCTCCTTGATCTGGAGATCTCCTAGCTTCCTCGTCCAGGACGGCCATCGAGGCGGACCAGGAGCGGTTTCAGGGTCCGATCTCGAACTCAGGCGGCTCAAGGCTGTTCAGGCATCCGGTCTTCGGCGCGGCCGGGGTCTCGAAGAACGAGACGGCGATCTCCTGGGCGCACTTCGACGTGGCGAACACCACGTGCGGCTCGTAGGGGACCGTGACGACCTTGGCCTTGCTCAGCGTGCGGGCGACATACGGCCCGTTGTCCGCCCCGGTCTGGGCGTCGAACGCACCCGACAGGGCGAGGGTGGGGATGTCGCTGCGCGTGACGTCCCGGATCGAGGGCGCAGCGGCGGGGACGTTCCAGACGTCGCAGTCCGGATGGAGGAAGGTGAGCAGCGGAGCCTGGGCCTGCACCGAGCGGGGGAACGACGGGAATTCCTTCTGTCCGCCCTGGAGCGCCGCGTCCTTGCTCTCGTACGGCGTCCACTCGCTGCAGAAGATGCCGTAGGAGAGACCGTGCGAAACCACGCCGATGCCCTTGGGGTTGGTCCTCCAGCCCGCCCACTGCTGGGCGATCCGCTGCGGCTTGCCGTTCGCCAGCTCGTCGAGGGAGAGGGGTACGACCTCTGCCGTGTGGGTGGCGGAGGTCAGCCAGTTCACCAGGGTTCCGCCGTCGATCACGACCTTCACCGGCTTCTCGCTGCCGGGGACGGTGACGGTGGTGGTGACCGGCTTGGCTTCGAGGTCGCTGACGAGCTTCTCGAAGGTGGCCGACAGGTTCGGATAGCGCTTGTTGCACGCCGGCTGGTCCGCGCAGGCCTTGAACAGGCCGTCGACGCCCTGCCGGAAACTGCTCCAGGTCGAGGCCGAGCCGGACCTGGACGGCGGCAGTATGCCGTCGATGCCCACCGAGCGGAGCCCTTCGGGGTGCAGGCGCATGTAGACGAGCGCCAGGTGGGTGCCGTAGGAGATGCCGTACAGGTTCCACTGCTCGACGCCGAGCGCGGTGCGCAGGTCCGCGTAGTCGGCGGCGCTCTCGGTGTCGTTGTAGGCGCTGAGGTCGATCCCGCGGCCCGCCAGCTTGTCGCGGCAGGCCTTCGTGGCCTCGACGTGCTGGCGTTCGGTGGACGGAGCGTCGTAGACGAGGCCGACCACACGTGCGTTGAACTCGTCGATGTTGGGGCAGAGGAGTTCCGGGTCGGCCGAGTACGTGCCGCGCTGGGACATGAAGATCACGTCCCGGTCGCGGTTCAGGCCGCCGTCGACGGCCATCTTCGCCTCCCCCACCGCATCGTCTCCGGGTCCGCCCGCGAGCCACACGATGGGGTCGGGTTTCGGCTTGTCGGTCGCGGCGGGCACGATCGCGACACCGAGTTTGATGGTTTTACTGCTCGGTTCGGCGCGGTTCTCGGGCACGGTGAGCGTTCCGCAGCGGGCCTCTTTCAGCTCCTCGATCGGTTCCGGTGTCTTCGGGCAGGGGCCCGGTTCGAAGCGGGCGTCACCCACCGTCCTGGCTACCGTGCCGATCGGCGCTCCGGGGCTGGTGTCGGTGCGGGACTGCGCCTGGGCGGGCGCTGCGAGCAGGCCGGTGACGAGGATGCCGGTAGCCATGCCGGCCGACGTGGCCTGGAGTCGTCGTACGGTACGCCGACGACGGGGCGCGTGGTGGAGTGCCATCTGCCCTCCCGATCATTTCGGGATGATCGTGAACGGTTGGGGCTCGAGGCCGTCCACACAACTGGTGTCGGGCGCGGTCGGGCGAGCGAGGAACGAGGCCAGCACGCTTTGCGCGCAAGGCGACTGCGGGACCACCCAGTGGCCGATTCCGGGGATCTGCACGGCGGTCGAGTTGGACAGGTCACGGACCACGCCCTGCGCCCAACTCGCCCCGGTCTTCACGTCGAACGTGCCGGAGATGACGAGCGCCGGCACCGAGCTGACCGTGGCCACCCGCTGCACGGAGGCGCGGTCCGGAACGTTCCAGATCCGGCAAGCCGGGTACTGGAAGGGAAGTTGCGGCACCTGGGCCAGGACCGTGTCCGGCCACCCGGGGAAGGCCTTGCGCCCCGCTTTCAGCACGTCGGGTTCCGAGTACCCCGGCGCCCACTCGCTGCACGCGATCGAATTGGTCAGGCCGTGGGCGAACACGCCGACGTTCTGGACCGAGCCGGCCGCGCGGGCCTTCGCGAAGCGCTCCGGGTTTCCGTGGCTGAGTTCGTCGAGCGCCGCAGGGAGGTCCTTGGGCCGGGGCTTGAAGGCGATGATCTGGTCAAGCAGCGCGCCCCCGTCGAGGACGACCTTGACCGGCTTCCCTCCGCTCGGCGGCGGGACGTTCAGCGTCAGGGGGTGTGCCTCCAGCTTGCGCACCTGCTCCGTCAGCGTGCGGGGGAGGTCCGGGTACCGGTCCTTGCAGGCGGGCTGCGCCGCGCACGCCTCGAAGATGGTGTCGATCCCCTCAGCGGCGCTGCTCCATCCCCACGGCAGGACCGCGGACTGGGGAGGTGTTATCGAGTCGATCGCCACCGCGCGGATCCCCTCGGGGTGCAGGCGCAGGTACGTGAGGGCCAGGTCGCTGCCGTAGGAGTACCCGTAGACGTTCCACCGGGGGAGGTCCAGCGCCTTGCGCAGGTCGGCGAAGTCGGCGGCGTTCTCAGTGGTGTTGTAGGCGCTCAGGTCGATGCCGTCGGCCACCAGGCGGTCCCGGCACTCCTTCACCGTCTTCAGCATGAGCTGTTCCGTCTGCTGTGTGCCATAGCGCAGGCCGACGGCCTGCGCGTTGAACCGGTCGATCTCGGGGCAGGCGAGGTTCGGCTGGTCGTAGAGGTTGCCGCGCTGGGCCATGATGATCAGTTCGCGGTCCTTGTTCAGGCCGGAGTCGACGAGGAACGGGATGTCGTCGAACGTGTCGCCACCGGGGCCGCCCGCCATGAACACCACGGGGTCCTGTGCGGGCTTCGCCGGGGTGACAGCCGGAATGACCGCCACGGCCAGCTTGATGGTCCGGCTATCGGGGCGGGAGCGGTTCTCGGGGACTTCGAGGAAGCCGCACCGTGCGTTGCTCAGCGCGTCGATGGGCTCGGGCGGCTTCGGACAGAGGCCGGGCACGAACCGCGACGGGGCTGCCGGGCTGGGCCCGGCGGACTGTGCGAGTGGTGACGCGGCGCTGGCGGGTGCGGGGCCGAATGGTGTCAGGCAGAACAGCGCGGCCGCGGCAGTCACCGCATGGATGCTGCGCTTTGGCATGTGATCCCGTTCCTCAGCCGACATCGGCGGCGGCCCTGCCGGGCCAGGCCGCAGCGGTTTTGGGCGGAACGCGCGCTTTCGACGCTACCGGGTGGCACGTTCGCGCGCACGCGGAGCGGTCGCAACCCGTGGACGGGGCCGTCCCCGGCCGTCCGACATGATGGGAGGCACGGCGTCCCGACGGCGGACGCGTCCTGGTGACATGAGGGACGAGGGATGGCGATGATCATGGATCTCGTCGTGGACGGTGCGAGGTTCACGGTTACGGAACGCCCGGGCAGCCCGGGCGTTCACGACTTCGTGTGGCAGCCGGGCCTCAACCCCGGCTACCAGGATTCATTCGTAGTGCTCCGGCCTTCAGGCCGGGGGTGAAGCGAATCAGATGGTGGCGACGCGGAGCGTCGCGGATTCTGGTCCGGCGGAGCCGGATGCCGCGTGTTCACCACCGTGGCGCGGAGCGCCGCGAGGGCCGGTGCCGGCGGGGCCGGGCGATGCTCACATCGGCCGGTTCTGCTGTTCGATGGACTGCTTGACCACGGAGAGCGGGGCGCCGCCGACGGATCCGGCGAAGCAGGACCCGTACCAGGCTTTCGCCTGTACCCGGACTCCGGCCAGCGTGCCGCGCTGGCGAGGGCGTTCGGGTGCGCCCGCGTCGTGTTCAACGACGCCGTGCGCACCCGGGAGGACGCCCGCCGGGCGGGCGAGGCCTTCCCGGCGCCCGGTGAGCTGTCGAAGAGGCTGATCACCGAGGCGAAACGGACCAAGGCCCGCTCGTGGCTGGGCGAGGTCTCCTCGGTGGTGCTTCAGCAGGCGCTGCGCGATGTGGAGGCCGCCTGCCGGAACTTCTTCGCCTCCCTCAAGGGCCAGCGCCAGGGCGCGAAGATGGGTGCGCCCCGGTTCAAGTCCCGCAAGGACACCCGGCAGTCGATCCGCTTCACGGCCAACGCCCGCTGGTCGATCACCGACAACGGGCGGCTGAACCTTCCGAAGATCGGCGCGGTGAAGGTGAAGTGGTCACGGACCCTGCCCACACGGACCTCCTCGGTCACCGTGATCAAGGACGCGGCCGGACGGTACTTCGCCTCCTTCGTCATCGACACCGACCCGCACGCCGACGCCACCCGGATGCCCGACACCCACCAGATGCTCGGCATCGACCTCGGGCTGACCCACTTCGCGGTCCTCTCCGACGGCACGAAGATCGACTCCCCCAGGTTCCTGCGCCGCGCGGAGAAGAAACTCAAGAAGGCCCAGCGGGAGATGTCCCGCAAGCAGAAGGGATCCAAGAACCGTGAGAAGGCCCGCCTGAAGGTCGCCCGCGCCCACGCGCAAGTGACCGATGCCCGCCGGGAGTTCCACCACCAGCTCTCCACGAAGCTGATCCGCGACAATCAAGCGATCGGTGTGGAGGACCTGGCGGTCAAGGGACTCGCGCGCACCAGAGTGGCGAAGAGTGTGCATGATGCGGGCTGGGCGCAGTTCGTACACACGCTGGAATACAAGGCGGTCAGGTACGGGCGGACCGTGGTGAAGATCGGCCGGTTCGAGCCGACCAGCCAGGTCTGCTCGGAGTGCGGGGCCAAGGACGGGCCCAAGCCCCTGCACATACGGACTTGGACCTGCACCGCCTGCGGTGCGGTCCATGACCGGGACCACAATGCCGCGATCAACGTGAAAACGGCCGCCGGACTGGCGGTTGCAGCCTGTGGAGCGCAGATAAGACCAGGACGCGTCCTGGCACAGCGCGACGAAACAGGAAGCCACGGATTCTCCACCGAACCCCGTGCCGCGTAGCGGCACAGGGTCGGACGAGAAGGCCAGAATCCTCGGGCTTCAGTCCGAGGAGCAAGTCAATTGATGAGCGCGTTGGCGATGACGACGATCACCCCGAGCAGTGCGTCGACGCAGCCGATCGCCAGCGCCGTACGCCAGGGCCGCCGCGCGGCGCGTGCCGCGGTCACGCCCCAGCCGAAGAGGAAGACGATGTTGAACGCGAAGGCCGCGTACTCGATGTCCTCTGACGGCCACCAGCCCCAGCCCGCGCCGAGCAGCATCACCACCGTGGGCAGGGTGGCCATGACCAGGGGCCATTCGTCGAGCAGCAGCCGCAGCGCGCCGGTCAGCCCGGGGTGGGAGCCCTCGCCGCGCTGGGCAATGATGTGCGCGTATCCGTGCGCCGACGCTGAGGCGAACGCGGTGACCAGCAGCCACTGGGCGTCGTACAGCCGGACCTCGCGCGCCGTTTGGCCGTACTGGGTGAGCGCGGCGACCATCGAGCTGGCCAGCACGGCACCGTACACGCCGCCGAACAGCACGTTGGGGCGCGTGGCCTCGCGGCGCAGGGCGCGACCGCCGCGGCGGAGGATGTGCGGAGTGTGCATCGTGGACGTCCCTCGACTGTCGGCGTCTGTCATGTGCGGGCAGGAATCATCTACCTGAACCCATGACAATCGAGTCATTGAGGACGCCACCATCCGTCGCGCCGCCGGAAGCCGTCGACGACGGAGAGGCCGCCCGCGTGGGACGGCTCACCGAGCGCGAGCGCGACGGCTGAGCGTCGACACGCTCGACGAACTGCGCCACCCACTCGGACTGATGTCCGGCGCGGTCAGGCCGTGCGGGCGCGGAGGCGGCGCAGCATGCGCGGGTCCTCGAAACCGACTGAGCGGGCGGCGGCGTCGATCGTCGCGCCGTGGCTGATGAGGTGCTGGGCGCGCTCCAAGCGGAGGGTCTGCTGGTAGCGCAGTGGGGTGAGCCCGGTGGCGCGGCCGAAGAGGCGGGTGAGGGTGCGTTCGCTCACGCCGACGGCCGAGGCGAGGGTGGGCAGGGGAAGCGGTTGGTCGAAGCGGGCGTCGATGAGGTCCTGGGCGCGGTGCACGGTGTCGTCGAGGTGGGACCGGTGCCGGAGCATCGCGCTGGATTGCGGTTCATGGCCGTTGCGGCGGGCGTAGACGACCATGTCGCGGGCGACTTGGGCGGCGGCTGCCGGGCCGTGCCGGGTCGCGACCAGGTGCAGGGCCAGATCGATGCCGCTGGCGATGCCGGCCGAGGTGATCACCCGGTCGTCGGCGGTGAACAGGACGTCGCGGACGACCAGCGCCCTGGGGTGGCGCAGGGCCAGCTCGTCCTGCACGTCGTGATGGGTGGTGCAGTGGCGGCCGTCGAGCAGACCGGCCTGGCCGAGCGCCTCGGCTCCGGCGCAGACGCTGGCGACCGTCCCGCCCCTGGCGTGGTGGTCCCGGAGGACCTGGAGGGCGGCGGCGCCGACGGCGGGACTGTCGGCCAGCGCGACCGAACGCCAGCCGGGCACCACGATCAGATCCTCCGGCCCGAGCTCCGGCCAGTCGAGCCCGGCCACCAGCGGCAGCCCCTGGGCGGTGCAGACCTGGGGCTGCTCGGCGACGTAGGAGAGCGTGTAGGGGTGCCCGAAGTCGGCGGCGGTGGAGAAGACCTGCGCGGGACCGGCCAGGTCCAGCAAGTGGACTCCGGGCACCAGGAAGAAGACGATATGGCTCACGATTCGGTCATCATGCCCGAGGTTCCGCCGAGGCCTCCAGCTCGTCGACCGTCGCGATGGTGGCGAAGCGTCCGGCGAGGGCGTACTCGGTGCGCCTGATGACCTCGTCGGCAGGCAGTGTGCGGGGGTCGGCCAGCAGTTCGGCGACGCTCTGGCCGGCGGGAGCGTCGCGGTGCGGGATGGGATTGGTCGCGGTCGCGTCGACGACGAAGGTGACCTGGTAGCCGAGGTCACTGGCGACGCGGGTGGTGGTCTCCACGCACTGCTCGGTGCGGATGCCGCAGACGGTGAGCTCGCGGATGCCGCGTTCGGTGAGGAGTTGCTGCAGGTTGGTGGTGGTGAAGGCGTTGTGCGAGGTCTTGTGGATCAACGGCTCCCCGTCCGCCCGCTCCAGCTCCTCCATCAGCCGGACATGGCCGAGGGCCGGGTCGAAGACATCGCCGCTG
Source organism: Streptomyces sp. R35 (assembly GCF_041053035.1). NCBI lineage: Bacteria > Bacillati > Actinomycetota > Actinomycetes > Kitasatosporales > Streptomycetaceae > Streptomyces > Streptomyces sp. R35. Next base: position 10,516,290 of record NZ_CP163440.1, on the reverse strand, counting down.
CCGGGCTCGGAGTGCAGCACCCACACCACCAGCTCCCCGGCCCCGCGGGCGAGCCGGACCAGGCGGTTCACCTGGTCGGCGATCTTCAGGTCGGAGGTGGTCTCCCACAGCGGACGGGCCCGGAAGGACTCCTGGACATCGATGACGATCAGTGCTCGGGTCATGCCCCAAGCCTGAGCCGCGCGGACAGGGCGGCGACAGGCCGCATCGGGTCCGGCAGCGGACCGATCCGGTCAACGCCGAGGACGCAGCCGTGATGGGCGCTGATCCGAGCCGGGGGCTCACATTCGGCCGATCTCGTCCCTCCGCTCGTCCGACCCCGGGGAGATGCCTTACGGTGCGCCACTGAACCGGTTCAGTGTCATCGCCGGAATCCCGGGAAACAGGGAGGGCGCACCATCCATGAATAGAAGATCGTCGCTCGTGAGCCTCGTGGTCGCGGGGATTCTCGCGGCCTCCGCCGCCTTCACTTCTCACTCCGGCCTCACTCCTCACGCGGTTTCCGCCCCTCACGCGGCCTCCGCTCCTCACTCGGCCGAGACCACTGACTCCCCACGCGGGAACGCGCATTGGGTGAACACCTGGGTGTCCATGCCGCAGCTCACGGAGCCCGGCAACATGCCACCCGCGCCGTTCACACAGGACAAGCGCGTACTGGCCGACGCCACGGTGCGGCAGACCGTCCAGGTGTCGGTCGGCGGACGGCACATGAGACTGCGCTTCTCGAACGCGTTCGGGGGTGCGGTGCTGCCGCTCACCGCCGTCTCGGTGGCCTTACCGGTCGACGGGCGGGCGGGCGTCAGTGCGATCCGGCCGGGGACCTCCCGGCCGGTGACGTTCCACGGCCGGTCCTCGGCGGTGGTGCCGGTCGGAGCGCAGCTGGTTTCCGATCCACTGGACTTCGACCTGGAGCCGGGCTCCAATCTCACCGTGACGACGTACCTGGCCCAAGGGCAGGCGTCCAACGACATCACCTCCCATCCCGGTTCCCGGACCACCTCCTACCTGCAGGCCGGAAACCACGTCACGGACGACGACTTGGCCGGCGCCACGCCGACCAACCACTGGTACTTCCTGAGCGGCGTCGAGACGTGGTCCAGGGCCGGCACCGCGGCGGCCGTCATGCTGGGCGACTCGCTGACGGACGGCCGCGGGTCCACGACCAACGGGAACAACCGCTGGCCGGACCAGCTGCTCAGACGCCTGCAGTCCCAAGCAGACACGGCCGGCACCGCGATCCTCAATCAGGCGGCGGGCGGCAACCGGGTGCTCAACGACGGTCTGGGCCCGAGCGCGCTCGCGCGCCTCGACCGGGACGTGCTGGCGCAGAGCGGAGTCGACTGGCTGCTCGTCTTCGAGGGCGTCAACGACATCGGGACCGCCGAGCCCACGCCGGCCGCCCAGAAGCAGGTCACGGACGACCTGATCGCGGCCTACGACCAGATCGTCGTCAGGGCGCACGCGCAGGGCATCCGGGTGTACGGGGCGACGCTGACTCCCTTTGGAGGCAACGCGCTCTATGACGACGCGGACGGGTACCGCGAGGCGTCCCGGCAGGCCGTCAACCAGTGGATTCGCACCAGCGGCCGGTTCGATGCCGTGGTCGACTTCGACAAGGCGGCCCGAGATCCGCTGCAACCCGCACGGCTCCTGGCGACGATCGACGACGGTGATCATCTGCATCTCAACCCGGCCGGCTACCAGCTCCTCGCCGACACCGTCCCTGCCCGGCTGTTCCAACCCTGGCCGCTCCCCAAGGACTTCGGACTCGATGAGGCCTCGCCGTCCTGAAGTGATGTCACACTTCGGCCGCTTGGCGTCCTCTTGGTGGGAGACACTCACAGGAGGCCCGTATGCAGGAGAAGGTCCGCGCCACGGTCGAGCTGTCCGCCGGGACGATCGAGTACGAGGACACCGGCGGTGACGGTCCCGTGCTGGTGCTGCTGCACGGTCTGATGATGGACGCCTCGCTGTGGGACGGGCCTGTCGCGGACCTCGCCGCCGACCATCGCTGCGTCGTCCCGACGCTCCCCCTCGGCGCCCATCGCCGGGCGATGCACGCGGACGCCGATCTTTCACTGCCCGGGGTGGCCCGTCTGGTCGCCGAGTTCCTCGACCGTCTCGGCCTGCGGGATGTCGTCCTCGTCGGCAATGACACCGGCGGGGCGCTCGTCCAGCTGCTGATGTGCGACGACGCGGATCGCGTGGGCCGGGCCGTTCTCGTCTCGTGCGACGCGTTCGACAACTTCCCGCCCGGGCTGACGGGCAAAACGCTCGTGCTCTCCGGCAAGCTGCCGCCCCGGCTGTTCGGGCTGTTCATGCAGCAGATGCGGCTCCGGATGCTCCGACGGCTCCCGATCGCCTTCGGATGGCTGACCCGACGAGGGGACGCGGCGACAGCGCGTTGGATCGGGCCGGTCCTGCGCCGCCCCGACATCCGCCGCGACACCGTACGCGTCCTGCGGGCCGCGGCGGCCGACACAGGCCTCCTGCTGTCCACAGCCGCACGCCTGCCCGGCTTCAAGCGTCCCGCCCTGGTGGTCTGGGCCGCCGAAGACCGGGTGATGCCGCCCGAGCACGGCCGACGCCTCGCCGCACTCCTGCCGCAGGGCCGGCTGGCCGAGGTCGCGGACAGCTACACCCTCGTCCCACTGGACCAGCCGGCGGAACTCGCCCGGCTGATCCGGGAGTTCACCCGGGCACCGCACACCGACTGACCATCACGCCCACGACATCCGGCCGTTCCCCTCCCGATCACCTCGCCCCGAGCAGGGCGCCGCTACCGTGGCGCCATGCCTCACACCTCCGCCCTCCTCGTCATCGACATGCAGAACACGCTGATGGCCATCGCGCACCGGGCCACCGAGACCGTCACCGTGATCGCCGGGCTGCGCGAACGCGCCAAGGCGGCCGGTGTGCCGATCGTGACGATCCAGCACCGGGGTGACGGTCTGGAGGCCGGCACCGAGGGCTGGCGGATCGCGCCCGCACTCGCCCCCGCCGACGACGAGACGGTCGTCCACAAGACCACGGTGGACGGCTTCCTCGACACGGACCTCGACAAGACCCTCAAGACCCTGGGAGTCACCGAGGTCGTCGTCACCGGGTTCGCCACCGAGATGTGCGTCGACACCACGGCACGACAGGCCCTGAGCCACCGGTACGACCTGGTACTCGTCGCCGACGGACACACCACGTCCGCCCGGCCCGACACGGGCGAGCTTGTCTCGCCCGAGCGGTCGATCGCGCATCACAACGAGCTCTTCCGGCATATCGGTTACCCCGGGCGGAGCATCCGTGTGCTGCCCGCCTCGGAGGTGGACTTCGCCGCGGGCCGGAGCGCCTGACGACGAGGTCGTCCCCCATCAAGGCCATGCCACACAGGGGTCGCGCTACTGCCCCGTACGGGATTCGAGGTCGGCCCGGGTGTCGTTGCCGTAGACGCCCGTCTCGTCGCCCCGGATGCCGTACCAGAGTTGGAAGCGGGCGACGGCGGCAGTGAGGGTGGCGTCGTAGGTGCCGCTGGTGCTGCCGTTGTCGTAGACGTTCGGGATGCGGAGCAGCCGTTGCTGGAGCTCCGTCACTTCGGGGCCGCTGTCGCCTTCCCGGAGGGTGCCTGTGCCGTCCGGGTCGGCTGCCCCGGACGGGGCTCGGGCCGCGGGCGTGGCCGATGGCTGGGCCCCGGTACTGGGTGCGTCGTCCTGGGCGCCGCCCGGCAGCAGGAGCGCGAGGGCGAAGCCGACCAGGGCCGCCGCGGTGACGGCGACGGCGATCGCGGCACGCCGCAGGCCGAAGCCGCGCCCGGGTCCGCGCCCACTGCCGTACCGCCTCCCGGGCGCGGGGGACTGCCCCGCTGCGCCCCCGGCGTAGTTCTCCCCCGCCAGGACCGGCGGCAGCTCCTGGGTCTCGTACTCCTCCGGGGGCGGCAGAAGCCTCGTCGCGGTCGAGGGGACCGCGATCGACTCGTACCCCTCGTCCGAGTCGGCTCCACCGTCGTCCTCGCGCACCTGCCTCACCAGTTCCGCGAGCGCCTCCGAGCGGCGGCGGCGCTGGACGTGGGTGGGTTCGAGCGCCGGGCGCCGCACCGGCTGCCCGGGCTCGGTCGGTATCGACACAGTCTTCTCCTTCCGTGCGCGCGGTCTCCTTCCATCCCCGTGGAGTGATACGAGGGTGCGCGCCCGGTGGTTCAGCCAAGGCCACACCCCATCAAACGATCGATACGTTCAATTCGGTAAGACTTGTTGAGCGTTTGAGCGTCCGCGTGCTAGAAAGCGCCGTCATGACGACTCGTTGGTCACGCCGTGGCTTCCTGGCCGCAAGCAGCGGTACCGCGCTCGCGCTCGGGATGCACACCACCGCCGATGCCCTTCCCCTCACCTCCGCCGAGATCTCCGAGAGCGCCCAGACCGCTGAGGCCGCGGACGAGTTCGCGACCCTGCGGGCGAAGTGGCGCACGCTGATCCTGGGCGAGGGATTCAGTCCCACCGCCGAGCCCTTCACGACCCGGCTCACCGAACTGGGCACCACCGCAAGCCAGTTGCAGTCGACGATGGCGCCGACGACCGGCTCGCTCTGGCCGGATCTGGTGTACGCCGATCCGGAGCCCGACACCGACCAGGAGTCGTACAGCTACTCCGGCAACCTCAACTCCAGCTACAACCGGCTGAGCACGCTCGCCCAGGCCTACTCCCAGGCAGGCACCGGACTCACTGGCGACAGCGGCCTGCGGGACAACATCCTGACCGGTCTCGATCACCTCTACTCCGAGGTCTACAACGAGAACCAGACCCGCTACGGCAACTGGTACAGCTGGCAGATCGGCGCACCGCAGGCGCTGCTCGACGTGTGCGTGCTCATGTACGACCAGCTGTCGGCCGCGCAGCTCGCCGACTATGTCAACGCGGTGGACCACTTCGTTCCGGACTCCGCGGTCTCCACCTACAGCGGCACGAGCACGGGCGCCAACCGGGTGGACCTGTGCCGGGTACTGGCCCTGCGCGGGGTCGTCGGCGCGAGCTCCGCGAAGATCGCGCTGGCCCGGGACGCACTCTCCCCCGTCTTCCCGTACGTCAGCAGCGGGGACGGGCTGTACACCGACGGCTCGTTCGTCCAGCACACCACCGTCCCCTACACCGGTTCGTACGGTTCGGTGCTGCTGGGCGGGCTCGGGATGCTCTTCGCGCTGCTCGCCGGGTCCACGTGGGAAGTCACCGACTCGGGCCGGCAGATCGTGTTCGACGCGGTGGAGAACGCCTGGGCGCCGTTCCTCTACAACGGTCTCGTCATGGACGGCGTGTCCGGGCGGGCGATCAGTCGCGGCCTGTCCGCGTCCGACGCCAAGCAGATCCAGCAGAACGACCATCTGCGCGGTCATCCGATCCTCGCGTCGATCGTGCTGCTCGGGCAGGGGGCGAGCAGCACGGAGAACACCCGCTGGCGCGGTCTGGTGAAGGGCTGGATGCAGCGCGACTACTACAGCCCGCCCATGAGTGACCCCTCACTGGGTCTCACAAGTCTGGCCCGGCTCAAGGGAGTTCAGGACGACACCACGGTCTCCGCGATCGCCGAGCCGACCGGGCACCGGCTGTTCACCAACATGTCCCGGGCCACCCACCGCCGCCCCGGCTGGGCCGCGTCGATCAGCATGGCGGACCGGCGGATCACGTACTACGAGACGGGCAACGGCGAGAATCTGCACGGCTGGCACACCGGTTCCGGAATGCTCTACTGGTGGGGCGACACCTTCTGCAACGGCCAGTACAGTGACGCGTTCTGGCCCACCGTCGACCCGTACCGTCTGCCGGGCATCACGGCCTCCCGCAAGGTCCTCGCGGACGCGGCGGGCGGTGACTGGGGCGCCTCGCTGCCGGATGTCAACTGGGTCGGTGGCACCACCGACGGGCAGCGGGCCGCGATCGGCCAGTACCTCAAGGGCCTGCAGAGCACACTGCTGGCGAAGAAGTCGTGGTTCTGTCTGGACGACTCGATCGTGTGTCTCGGCGCGGGGATCAAGTGCACGGACGGCACGGCCGTGGAGTCGACGGTCGAGAACCGCAACCTCGGGCCCACCGGAAGCAGCGCCTTCACGGTGGACGGCACCGTCAAGTCCACCACCTACCCCTGGTCGGAGACGCTCACCGACGCGGCCTGGGCGCACATCGGCGGCCACGGCGGCTATGTCTTCCCCGGCGGAGCCACCGTCAAGGCGCTGCGCGACGCCCGCGACGGCACATGGAGCGCCATCAACAAGGGCGGCGCGACGACCGTGCTGAACCGCAAGTACCTGACGATGTACGTCGACCACGGCACCGACCCGACGGCCGCCACGTACGCCTATCTGGTCATGCCGGGCGCCACCGCCGCGCAGACCCAGACCCGCGCCGCCGCGACGACCTGGCTGACGATCCTCGCCAACACGGACAGCCAGCAGGGTGTGAGCGTCCCCTCGCTCGGCTTCACCGGCGTCAACTTCTGGTTCGGCGGCACGGTCGGCTCTCTCACGGCGAGCAATCCGTGCTGCGTGATGATCAACGAGAAGAGTGACGGCACCGCGGTGATCTGTGTCAGCGACCCGATGCGCATGCAGACCAGCCTCACCCTCACCTGGAACAAGGCGGTCTCCTCGGTGACTTCGAAGCCGTCCACGGTCACCTCGGCGACCACCGGCTCCGCCCTGACGCTCACCTTCGGCGACCTCAGCACCACCGCGGGCGTCACCCAGAAGATCACCGTCAAGCTCGGCTGAACCGAAGGGAATCGGCATGGCCGAACTCGCGTGAGGCTCGGCCGTACTGCCGCAACGGCCGGCCGTCGAGCGTCCAGTGCCGGTCGGCGTCGACGCCCAGGGACGCGAACACCTGGGCGGCGACGTCGACATGGCGTATCCGCTCGGGTGCCGCGCGGAGGCCGGGGCCGGTGGCGATCAGCCAGGCGGTGCGTTCCTCCTCGGAGCGGCCGCCGTGGCCGCCCGCGTCGACATGGCCGTGGTCGGTGACGACGAGGACCGTCCACCGCTCACTGTCGTACGCGGGCCGCGAGCGTACGGCGTTCAGCAGGCGCCCCACGCGCTCGTCGGCGCGCAGCACCGCCGCCTCGTACGCGTCGCCGCAGCCGAGGAAGTGCGCGGTCTCGTCGGGAGAACCGAGGTAGACGAACGACGCGTCCATGTCGTCGCCCCCGAGGACGCGCACCGCCTCCTCGGTGATCCGTTCGTCGCAGGTCTCCCATGCTTCGGGGGTGTCCGCGACCGGGGAGAGGTAGGTGCTCCTGGACGGAGCGCGGAAGAGCGGGCCACCGTCGCGCACCTGCATGAAAGGCTGCCAGCCCGCCGCGACGAAGGTGCGCCGGCCGCCCTGCGTGGCGAGCCGGGTGGCGAAGTCGGGGAAGACGTCGAGACGGTGGCCGCCGAAGTCGTTGCTCCACACGCCGTGCTTCTCCACGCCCACTCCGGTGACGATCGTCGCCCAGCAGGGGCCCGACATGGTGGGCGTGCGGTCGTCGACCTCGATCGGCGCAAGGAAGCCGTCGGCCGCGAGGGTGTCCAGGTGCGGGGTCGGAAGGCGGCGCAGCGTGTCGAGGCGGACGCCGTCGATGCCGACGACCAGGACACGGGAAACGGCAGAGGAAGGCAAGGGCATTCCCTTCGGTACGGCGGTCACAGGCTGCGCAGGACCAGGTGGGCGTCGACGTCGTGGCGCCGGTCCTGCGAGCGAGAAGTGCGCGACATGGCACGGCTCCTACGAGACCTCGTGCGGGAAGAGGCGGACGCAGGACATCTTTTGTGCGCACACGATCAAAGTCAAGAGCGTTCGGCCGATACGATCAAAACGATCTCCCAACGCTCATGAGTCGAGCGCTTCACCCCCGCAGGAGGAACGGATCCTCAACTCGGGAAGAAGTTCGAGGTGTTGACGGGGCGCCGGGCGCCGCCCACTCGTGCGCTCCGCGAGCCGTTGGAGCAGCAGCTTCGCGGCCAGTTCTCCCACCGAGCGCTTGGGCGGGGCGATCGCCGTGAGGGGGACGTCCGAGAGGCCCGCCACCTCGTCGTCGTACGCGATCAGCGCGAGGTCCTCGGGCACGCTGATGCCGCGGGCCTGGAGCTTGGGCACCAGCACGATCGCGTCCTCGTCGCTGTGGACGAGCGCCGCCGTCACGCCGCGCTTCTCGACGGCCTCGACGAGGTAGTCGATGCTGGCCTCGTAGTCCCCGTGCTCGCGGACCGACGGCGCACCGGAGTCGACGTCCAGCCCCAGGGACTGCACGGCCGCCAGATAGCCCGCCGAGATCTGCGTGGCGTGCGGGCCCTCCTGGAGTACCGCGGTGATCCTGTGGTGTCCGAGGGACGCGAAGTGACCGACGGCCACGGCGGCGCCGTGCGCCCGGTCCGTGCGCACCCGGTCGAGGCCGGCCGCGGGGTTCCCGGCCGGCGCGGAACGCTCGACCAGGACGGCCGGCACCGCGCATTCGAGGAGCCACTTCTCCTGGCCTCCCAGGGGCACGCCACCGAACCAGCTGGGCGCCACGAGCAGCCCCTCCGCACCGCCCGCGATCAGGTGTTCCGCCTGTACGGCGTCCTCGGAGTCGACATATCCGGTCATCCCGAGAACCAGGCGGCCGCCCTGGGCCCCGATGGCCTCGCGAGCCCCTCGGACGATGTCGGCGAAGATGTTCGTGGTGGTCGGGACGATCATTCCGATCACCACACCCTCGGCGGACTCCTGCCGGGGCTGGACCTCGGCGGCCGCGTCGCCCGGCCACACCACCGCGCCGTGCAGCCGCCGCACCCGGCCCTGCGCGGCGAGCGCCTCCACGTCACGCCTCAAGGTCACCGCGGAGACGCCGAGTTCGGCCGCGAGGTCGGCGACCCGGAGGCTGCCGCGCTCCCGGACGAGTTCGAGCACCCGCTCATGGCGCTGGTCGACGTGCAGTCGCATGGGCTCCCCCTGAGGCAAGGCCGGACGGACGAATTACGGGCGATCGCGGAGCGTGATCCCGTGTGGTCACTGTACGCCCACAATCGTATCGATCGTTTCCGATCGATACGATCAGATGGGCCCGAACGGCCCGCTCACCGGTCATACAACGTGAAGAATGGGCAGCACGGGGTAAGACCACCTTCGGGGAGCGGAGAGGGTCGCAGTGGGTGCGAGCGAGGAACGAGATGTGCTGGCCCGTCGGCGCTTCGACATGGCGGACGCCGCGCCACTGCTGCTCGACGCCCGTATGGCGGTGACCAGCTGGACCGCGGATGCCGAGCGGCTGCTGGGGTACCCGGCCGCCGAGGTGCTGGGACGACGCGCGGCCGATCTGCTGCTCCCCGAGGACGCGGCGCGGATCCCTGAGCTGACCGAGCGGTGCCGCGACGGCAGCGGCTGGACCGGACTGATGTCCGTGCGCCACCGGGACGGGCACGCGGTCCTGCTGATGGTGCGGGCCGTTCCGGTCCAGCGCGGCGACGGGCCGACGCACTGGGTGGTGCTGCTCGCGGATCTGGAGGGCGGTCCCGGCTGGGACATGAGCCGTTCGGTGCTGGAGCGGATGGCCGCGCGCTCGCCGGTGGGCACCGCGATCGTGGACACGGACCTGCGGTACGTGTGGTCGAACGCGGCGCTGGAGCAGTTCGGCGGGGGACCATCGCGTCAGCGGCTGGGCCGGAGGCTCGCCGATGTGCAGCCCGGCCTGGACGCCGAGCGGCTCGAGGCGCAGATGCGCCGGACGCTGGAGACCGGTGAGGCGGTGGTCGCCTACGAGCACGTGGGCCGGGTGCGGTCCGCGCCGCACCGCGAGACGGCCCATTCGCTGTCGTTCATCCGGCTGGAGGACGACCTCGGCAACCCGATCGGCGTCTACTACACCGTCTTCGACGTCACGGAGCGCTACCGCGCCCGGCGGCGGCTCGCCCTCCTCGACCGGGCCGGTGAGTGCATCGGCCGCAGCCTGGACGTCCTGCAGACCGCGCAGGAACTGGCCGACGTGGCGGTGCCGGGGCTTGCCGACTTCGTCGCCGTGGACCTGCTGGATTCCGTCCTCAAGGGAGTCGAACCCGCGCCCGGTCCGCAGGACGACACGGACGTGGTGCCGCTGCGGCGCGCCGGGCATCAGTCGGTGCGGGGCGGGCTTCCCGAGACCGTCGTGGAAGTCGGCGACGTGGCCAGCTACCCGGCCGGGTCTCCCCCTCTCCGGTGTCTGGCCGACGGCGAGTCCTGGCGCGAGGAGCGGCTGGACCCGCTGGCCACGGAGTGGGCCACGGGCACCCCCGCGGGACGGGCCACCTCCTTCCTCGACGTGGGGCTGCACAGCGTCATGATCGTGCCCCTGCGCGCCCGCGGGATCACCCTGGGCATCACCACGTTCTTCCGGAGCGGCCGCCAGGACCCGTTCGACGAGGACGATCTGAGCCTCGCCGAGGAGTTCGTCGGCCGGGCGGCCCTGTGCGTGGACAACGCCCGCCGGTACACCCGCGAGCGCGACGCAGCCCTTGTCCTGCAGCGCAATCTGCTCCCCCACCGCTTCCCCGAGCAGCACGCGGTGGAGGTCGCCGCTTGCTACCGGCCCGCCGACGAACTGACGGGACTCGCGGGCGACTGGTTCGACGTCATCCCCCTGTCCGGCACCCGGGTGGCCCTGGTGGTCGGCGAGGTCGCCGGGCACGGCATCGACGGGGCCGCCGCGATGGGACGACTGCGGGCCGCCGTGCAGACCCTCGCCGACCTGGACCTGTCTCCCGAGGAGGTGCTCGCCCACCTCGACGATCTGGTCAGTCGCGCCGCCCGGGAGGAGGGCTCGGGTGCGGACACCCTGACAAGCGGCATGCAGGCGGTGGGCGCGAGTTGTCTGTACGTGGTGTACGACCCGGTGAGCGGGCAGTGCACCATGGCGAGCGCGGGCCATCCCGCACCCGCGATCGTCACCCCCGACGGCACCGTGACGTTCGCCGACCTCCCCCACGGCCCCGTACTCGGCGTCGGCGGTCTGCCCTTCGAATCGCTCGAGTTGACCCTGGCGGAGGGCAGCGTGCTCGCCCTGCACACCGACGGTCTGATCGCCACTCCCCGTACCGGACGGGATCCGGAGGCGGGCCGGCAGCGGCTGCGCCGCGCGCTGGCCGCGCACCCGCAGCCGCTCGACGGAGTGTGCCGCACCATCGTGGACGATCTCGTGCCGACGCGTCCGTACGACGACGTGGCGCTGTTGATGGCCCGCACCCGGCGTCTGGGGGCCGCCCAGGTCGCGACCTGGGACCTGTCGCTCGACCCGGCCGTGGTCGCCGATGCCCGGAAGGCGACGACCGCGCAGCTCTCCGCCTGGGGCCTGGACGAGCTGGCGTTCACCACCGAATTGGTCGTGAGCGAACTCGTCACCAACGCCATCCGGCACGCCTCCGGCCCGATCCGGTTGCGTCTGATCACCGAACAGGCCCTGATCTGCGAGGTGTCCGACGGCGGCGCCACCGCCCCGCATCTGCGCCATCCGAAGACGACCGACGAGGGCGGCCGGGGTCTGTTCCTGATCTCCCAGTTCACCCAGCGGTGGGGCACCCGCTACACCCCGGAGGGGAAGATCATCTGGGCCGAGCAGTCCCTCACGGAGCCACCGATCTGACGTATCCGGCGACGTCTGACGTCTCCGGCGACGAACCGGTGGCTCACGGGAGTCAGCAGTCGCGGAACTCGGGTGACTGGTTGAGGATCTGCGAGCGCAGGGAGGTGAAGCGGGCGTAGGTGTCTCCGCCCTGGGCCTCGGGACGGAAGACCGCGACCCGGTGGCAGTTCATGAAGGCCAAGGTCACACCGAAATGCCGTTCCAGGCTGCCGCGGATCGCGTCACTGGCCAGCGCCCGCAAGAGCTGCCCTCGCTCCCTCTCGGAGGGCGGCGGGGTGTGGTTGTCGGCGAACTCCTTGGCTCCGTCCCGGAGTTGGCCGACCAGGCCGGCGATGAGGTCGTACGCGTACGGCAGTGACGTACGAACGGTTTCCACGAAGTCCTCTTCGCGGACCTGACCGTGTTCGGCTTCGGCGAGCAGCTTCGGGGAGACGTCGAGTGACATGAAGAAGGCAGTCCTGTCGCTAGATGGTTCGGTGGCGCGTGGTCGGTGCTCAGGCGGCGGTCGGCCCGAGGGCGTCCGGACCGTGCCGGAAGCCGGGGTCGATCTGTGCGGCGAGGTCGCTGCCGGTGGCCCGGTCGGCCCAGGCCGCGGCGTTGCGGAGATGGAAGGCGACGGCGTGTTCCTGGAAGGCCGTCCAGTCCTTGGTGCGGGAGTCGAGCGCGGTCCGCAGTTGGCGCAGGGCGTGGCGGTTGTGCGGTTCCAGGTCGCCCTGCGGCCGTCCCTGCTCGTGGGCCCGTACCCAGGAGGAGTGCTGAAAGTACGTCAGGAGGTCGTCCCCGACGTGCTCTTTGAGGAAGAGGAGGTCGTCCTCACCGGTGACCTTGTTGCCGACTACCGCGACCGGGACGCCGAACTCCTCGGCGTGGTCGCGGTATTGGCGGTAGACCGAGACACCCTTGCGGGTGGGTTCGGCGACCAGGAAGGTCATGTCGAAGCGGGTGAACAGCCCGGAGGCGAAGGCGTCCGCGCCGGCGGTCATGTCGACGACGACGTACTCGCCGGGACCGTCGACGAGATGGTTGAGGTAGAGCTCCACGGCTCCGAGCTTGGAGTGGTAGCAGGCCACCCCGAGATCACTCTCGTCGAACTCGCCCGTGACCATCAGCGGTACGCCGCCCACCTCCTGGATGTGGTGGGTGTGCACCGCGTCGTCGCCGAGCAGCCGCAGCAGGCGTGACCCCCGTCCGGGCGGCGTCGTCTTGATCATGGCCTCGCGCGAGGTGATGCGCGGGTTGTCGCCGCGCAGATGGTCCTTGATCTCGCCGAGGCGTGCGCTGAGGGGCGGCGCGGTGAAGGTTTCGTCGTCGCCGAGGCCCAGGGCCTCGGCGAGATGCTGGTTGATGTCGCCGTCGATGGCGACGAGGCGAGCTCCGGAGTGCGCCAGATGGCGGGAGAAGAGAGCCGACAGCGTGGTCTTTCCGCTGCCGCCCTTACCGACGAAGGCGGCGCGCACGTCAGCCCTCCGGGCGCAGCAGCCCGCGCTCGTAGGCCTTGGCCAGTCGCTGCGGGACGAGGTGCGAGGAGCCGTCGACGGTGACCGGCACGAGCTGGGGCGTGGCGGCCTTCCACTGTGCGCGGCGGTGGCGGGTGTTGCTGCGGGACATCTTCCGCTTGGGGACGGCCATGGGGGTTCTCCTGGGTGGGTGAGCTGGCATGATCCACGCTATATGAAAATGGATCCCATTACCAAGCTGACCCGCGAGGCGCGTCCGGCAAACCCTCGATGACCGACAGCACTACGAACACGCCGAGTTGACGGAAGATTGACCAAATCTCTGGCGATCACTGACGCACGCGTCTATATGGTCTGCCGCATGCCCCCACAACCTCCGAGAACACCGGCACTCCCGGTCCTCCCTTATCGGAAACCCACCCGCGATCGCGACTACTGGGTCTTCGACAATGTGCTGCCCGACATGGATGCCGTCCGGGCCCGGTGCGTCGCCAAGGACGACTGGGTCAAGGGCTTTCCGTACACGTCGGAGAGCTGGCCCGGTCTGCGGACGATGCCCGGGCTCGAACCGGAGGAGTTGACGCGCGTAGAGCGGCTGGTGAAGAAGGCCACCGGCGCCCAGAAGCTGTGGCAGCAGTCGACGCCGTCCGGCGCCACCCTCAACCACAACTGCATCCAGGTGGTCGGCAAGGACGAGGGAGAGCCGCGTCCCCACACCGACTCACGTGCGCTCTGCCGTTATGCCGCGGTGCTCTATCTGAACCCGAACGTTCCCAAGGACTGCGGAACCAGCTTCTACCGGCAGAACCTGCCCGGCGGCCGGCTGGGCGGGAACGTGGTGACCGCGCCGCACAACAACCTGGTCGAGGCGCTGGGTACGCGCTTCGTCCCGCCGGACTCCTTCGTCGAGGACATCCGCGTACCGCACCGGTACAACCGGCTGCTGCTCTACAACGCCAACCTCATGCACAGCGCCACCGAGTACTGCGGCAGCACCATGGAGGACAAGCGGATGACCGCGGTCTTCTTCTGGATGGCCTGATCCCGTATCCCGTAGGGATGTCCCGCGACGCCGAGCGGCCCCGGACTGTCGAGTCCGGGGCCGCTCGGCGTCGTGTGCGGGCTTCAGCCACCTCTATGAGCTCGCGTCAGTTGCCCATGAGTTCACGTTCGATGGAGGCCAGCTCGGCCGCGCTGCCCTGGACCTTGGGGCCGTTGAACCACTTGCGGGCGGAGAGCAGCCACCAGGCGCCGGCGAAGCCCACCACCACGGCGACCGCGACCGGCGCGTAGTTGAAGGACTTGGCCGTGACGGGGCTTGCCTGCGGCAGCATGAACAGGATGGTGACGCAGGCGACCCAGCCGACGGCGATCACCGCGATGGGCTTGCTCCACCGGCCCAGGTTCCAGGGTCCGGCGGCGAAGTCGTCGCCCTGGCGCAGCCGCAGGTAGATCGGGATGACGTACGCGATGAAGAGGCCGATGACGGCGATCGAGGTGACGGCGGCGTACGCGGTGGGGTTGATCAGATAGGGAAGGCCGAGGAGGAAAGCGCCGCCGGAGGCGAGCCACACCGCGTTGGCCGGGGTGCGGGTGCGGTCGCTGATCCGGTGCCAGATCTTCGAGCCCGGCAGCGCGCCGTCCCGCGAGAAGGCGTAGATCATGCGGGAGTTGGCGGTCACGGAGGACATTCCGCAGAAGAACTGGGCGCCGATGACGATGAGGAGCAGCAGCTTGCCGCCGGTGTCGCCCAGGGCGTCGAGGAAGATCTGGACCGGGGGTACTCCGGTGCTGCTGCCGAGCGCACCGTCATAGCTCTGGATCGCGAAGGTGACGCCGATCAGCAGGATCCAGCCGGCGACCAGCGAGACGAGTATCGAGTTGACGATGCCGCGCGGGCCGGAGCGGGCCGCGTCGTGGGTCTCCTCGGTCATGTGGGCGGAGGCGTCGAAGCCGGTCAGGGTGTACTGGGCGAGCAGCAGGCCGAGCAGGGAGACGTACAGGCCGGATCCCCAGCCGGTGTTGTTGACGAAGTGCCCGAAGACGAAGCCCGCCGACTGGTGGTGGTCGGGGAGGAACACCAGCGCGAGCACGACGACTGCCACACCGATGACCTGCCACCACACGCTGATGTTGTTGAGCAGGGCGACGAGCTTGACGCCGCGCACGTTGAGCAGCGCGTGGACCAGCAGGGTGATGCCGAAGAGGAGCACCGTGTGGCCGGGGGTGGCGGTGAAGCCGAACTGGAGGTCCAGGAAGGCGTTGAGGAACTGCGCCAGGCCGAAGTCGATGCCTGCGGTGACCGCGACCTGGCCGAGGAAGTTGAACCAGCCGGTGAACCAGGCCCAGGCCGGGCCGTTGCCCTTGGCGAGCTTGGCCGCCCAGTAGTAGAGGCCGCCCGCGGTCGGATAGCTGGAACACACCTCGGCCATGCCCAGGCCGACGGTGAGGGTGAGGAGACCCACGATCGGCCAGCCCCACACCATAACGGCCGGACCGCCGGTGTTCATGCCGAAGCCGTAGAGCGTCATACAGCCGGAGAGGATGCAGATGATCGTGAACGAGACTGCGAAGTTCGAGAACGGCGACATGCTGCGCTCGAGTTCCTGCGCGTAGCCGAGCTCGTGGAGCCGGGCCTCGTCCTCGGTCATCTTGGGTGCTGCGGTGCCGGCCGGATCGGGCGATCCGGTTTTGTCCAGGGTGTTGTCCGAAGCCACGGGTGATCCCCTTGTCTGCTGGGCCGGTTGGGAGGGTGTACGGCGCGGACGGTGTGCGGCGGTTACTGCGAGGTCATGCCGCCGTCGACCGCGACGACACTGCCGGTCATGAAGCTCGCCTCGTCGGAAGCGAGGAAGAGGGCCACGTTCGCGCTTTCGCGAGGCTGCCCGGGACGCCTGATGGGCTGGAAGGAGTCGATGGTGTCGTAGACGTGGTCGAGGCCGCCGAGGAGTTCGGCGTGGGCGTGGTTGACGGGGGTGTCCACCCATCCCGGGCGGATCACGTTGCAGCGGATGCCCTGTTTGACGTACTCCAGCGCCACCCCCTTGGTGAGCATCACACTGGCACCTTTGGACGCAGAGTAAACAGTGAGAAAGGGCTCGCTGACCAGACCATTGACGCTGGAGATGTTCACGATCGAGCCGCCGCCCGTGGCGAGCATGTGCGGGACGACCGCGCGACAGCCGTACAACTCACCCTTCACATTCCCATCAAGCGTCATGTCGACGATGTCGTCGGGGACTTCGTGCGGCAGCCCCGGCAGATTGACTCCGGCGTTGTGACCAGGGCATCTATCCCTCCCAGCGGGAGGCCACGGCGTCAGCCATCGCGTCGGCCTCGACGCTGGAGGAGACGTCGACACCGCGCCACCCGGCCACTCCACCGACGGTGGTGATCTCCGCCGCCGTCTCTTTCGCGGTCTTCTCCGAAAGGTCTACGAACAGAACTTTTCCGCCCTCACGATGCAGACCTCGTCCGCGGCGCGGCCCCTCGGGACGGCGGAGGGGGTGGTGGTCGGAGCTGCCATGTCCGGTATGCCTCCGGGGACCGCGACGAGCGGGTCTCCGGGGACCCGTACAACTTCGGCGTCACGCGGCAGAACAACGGCCATGTCACCTTCGCCGACATCCGCGTCGCCGGCGAGGTGCCGTGCGTCCGCTCGAATTTCGTCAACGGCGTCAAGCGGCTGCCGGTCGAGGTCACCCCGGCCCGACCCGGCGGGCCAGGGGGTCCGAGGCCGTAGCGCCCGCTGATTCCGAGTCCGTATCCGGACATTCGGGCGCTACGGCCTGGTTACGTCTTCCTCAATCCCTGGTGGCCGTGTGGTGAGCTGGTCATGATGTCAGCATGACATTGGCCTTGAGAGCCATGACGCGACTTGCGGGCTGGCCGGACCTCGCGGAGGTCCGGCCGAGTTGCGGCACGGGCCGAGCGCTCTGCTCTGCCCAGGGCGAGATCGTCCACTTCCATACGGGCCACGACGTCGACCTGCACCTCACGGTCCGGGCCATCCGCCGCTTCGAGGACCACCTCAAGGGCGCGACCGCGGTCCGGATGGTGCCGGGCTCGCGGTGGGTGACGATTCACCTCGAAGTCGACACGGACATCGACCTTCTGCTGACCCTGGTGAGCCTCGCGCTCCAGGCCCACCAGACAAGTCCGGTTCCCGTCGATACGCCGTCGGCGAGCTGCAACGACCATTGAGCCCCTCGATCATCGACATCGACGCTCAGAAGCGGGCGCCGATCTTGGTGCCGTCCCGCGGGACGAGGAAGTCCGGTGCGGGCGGGAGGGAGCCGTCGGAGCCGCGTGCGCCGGTGATCGCGCTCGGATCCGTACTCAGGACGGAGGAGGCGTTCCACGTGCCGCCCAGGTCCCAGGAGTTGCCGCTGGAAGTGGTGGTGGACGCGAGGGCGACCGCGCGGCCGTCCGCGAGGGACAGGCTGGCGGTGAGTACCGCCTTCGAGGCCGAGACGTCGGCGTCGAAGCCCGTGCCCTGGTTGCCGAACGCCGTGTCGCGGGACAGGGCGAGGGCACCCGGATTGCCGTTGTCGGTGAAGCCGTGCGCCGCGTTGTGGAACGAGATCGAGTTGCGCACGGTGTGAGCCACCGCCGGGGCCGGGCTGCCGCCACCGAGCTTGAAACCGTTACCGTCGCCCGCGAAGTCGGGGAAGTTCCAGCGGTTGAAGCCGTTGCCGTACGCGATGGTGTTCTCAATGAGGATCGGCGAGGTGAACTTCCAGGCGTCGAAGCCGTCGTCGACGTTGTTCCAGAGCCGGGCGCCGCGCACCACGTTGCCGGTTCCGCTGCCTTCCTTGATGGCCAGGCCGTCCGCGCTCTCGCCGTTCTTGCGCGGGTCGCGATTGGCGTAACTGTCCAGGTCGAGGATCTGGTTGTTGCTGGACGTGCCCTGGAGCTGGAAGCCGGACTCGTAGTTGTCGTGGGTGGCGAGCCGCGCGAAGACGTTGTTGTTGCAGCCGTCGCAGTAGACGCCGTACGGTCCGTTCACGATCTCCAGGCCGGAGATCCGCCAGTACGAGGCCTCCTGGTGCAGGGCACCGCGCTCGGCGCGCGGGATGCTGCCGCCGACGGGTGTGTGGCTGGCCGGCAGCGCCTCTCCGTCGACGACCACGCGCTCGCCCGGGTACGCGCCCAGGGTGATCGGCTGGGACGCGGTGCCCGACGTGACGATGGTGATGTTGTCGGTCAGCGCGTACGTCCCCCCTCGTACGGCGATGACATCGCCGGGCTTCGCCTTGTCCACGGCCTTCTGGATGGTCCGTAGCGGGTGATCCGGCGTGCCCGCGGCCGCGTCGTCGCCGTTCACTGCCACCACGATGGTCGGCGCCGCGGCGGCGGACGCCTGCGTCGGCACCACCACCGCCCCCACTGCCAGTGCGGCTGCTCCCACCACTGCCCGATTGAACCTTCGTGCGGCTCTCATACGACCTCCCGTTGCGGTGCCGGACTGCTGGTCACCCGGTCAGTGGTCGCACGCGGAGCGAAGGTTGCCGCCCCGGCTGCCTGCGCCGAAAGACGAGACCCCGGCACTCACGTACGCGGCGAGTGCCGGGGGCTCGTCAACAGGTCATCGAGGGCCGATGACGGCGATCGTCAGGAACGGGTGCCCGTCGAGCGCCGACGGCGGGTGGCGACGGTGATCGCGGCGCCGGCCGCGAGGACCGCCACGGCGCCGGCCGCGATCGGCAGGGTGTTGCCGCCGCCGGTCTCCGCGAGGTCGCCGGGCGTGGTCGACTCGCCGCCGTTGGGCGAGGGAACCGACGACGCGCTCGACTCGGACTCCGACGGGGTCTCGGACGACTCGGACGCCGAGGGCGTGGCCGGGGTCGCGGGCGTCGACTCGGTCGGGGTGCCGGGCGTCTCCGCGGGCGTCGTCGAGGCGGGCGGCGTCGTCTCCGGAGTGGTCGGCTGCGACGTGCAGTCGTTCTTGCCGCCGTTCCACGCCATGATCAGCTTGTCCTTGATGACCGCGTGGTCCGGGCCCGCGGGCAGGTCACCGTGCTCGAAGCCGTCATTGGCGTCGTACTTGCCGTCGAACTTGACGGCGCCACGGTAGAGGTCGATCTGCGCGAAGCAGCCGGCGTCCGGCACCGAGATGTCGAGCGAGTCGGTGGCACCCGGCTTGACCGTGACGGAGTCGAAGTCGTGGAAGACCTGGACGCCCGAGGTCTTGAAGGTGGCGCCGTGGGTGCGGTACGCGGCCAGCGAGGCGGTGCAGGTGCTCGCGTCACTCGCCGTGCGGACCTTGATGTGGACCTTGCCGTCGTCGGTCGGCTTGAGGTTCTCGTCGTCGACGCGGACCGAGTCGTAGAAGTTCGTCCCGTCCAGGGAGAACTGGCAGCGATCGGTCGCGGTCGCCGTGCCCGCGCCCTGTCCGGGGGCGTAACCGCCGGCGGCCTTGTCCCATCCGTCGCCACCGGGCTTGTCGGTGGCGAAGGCGGTGGTCGTGGCCGCTGAGAGGGCGAGCGCCGCCGCGCCCGTCCCCAGCAGGCAGCGAAGGGTGACACGTCTCGCTATGGACATGCAGATCCCATCTTGATGATGCGAAACCCCGGTCGGCGGCAGCAGGGCAGCACGCGGCAGCCGGAGGCCGCACCGGGGGAAGTGGTCGAAGAAACACTGAACCCATTGGTCACATGGGTCACAGCTCGACCACATAGTCGATCACCGCGCAGACGCTGTCAACCTCGTTGAATACACGATGACTTCACGGTCGATCACATTTGGAGCACATGAGGAATCAGAGGCTCCGGAACGGTCGGCCGCACCTCTGAGCGGGCGCGCACCGGCCCCCATGGCGGCCGCGCACCAGCCCCCGTGGTGGCCACGCGCCATGCCGGTCACGTCGGCGAGCACCACAAGGAACTCAGTTCCCTCCTGGGTGCGCACTGAGTGCCATCACTCTCGCTTCGATGCTAGTTTCCCGTCCATGAACGAGGGACCCCGGCGCCGCGAGACCGCCGACGCGACGACCGTGAAGCCGCCGATGCGGGACGCCCTGGTCGCGGCGGCGTTCCAGCTCTTCCTGGAGCGTGGCTACGAGCAGACCACGGTCGACGACATCGTGACGCTCGCCGGGGTGGGCCGCCGGTCGTTCTTCCGCTACTTCCCGTCCAAGGAGGACGTGGTCTTCCCGGACCACGAGCGCTGCCTGGCCGACATGACGGCGTTCCTGAGCGGCGGCGCCGACGCGGACGAGCCGGTGCAGCGGGTCTGCGACGCCGCCCGGCTCGTGCTGCGCCTGTACGCCGAGAACCCGACGTTCTCCGTGCAGCGCTACCGGCTCACCAAGAAGGTCCCCGGCCTGCGCGCGTACGAGCTGTCGGTCGTCTGGCGGTACGAGCGTGCCCTCGCCGAGTATCTGCGCGGGCGCTTCGCCGGACGGCGCGACGGCACACTGCAGGCCGACGTCATCGCCGCGGCCGTGGTCGCCGCACACAACAACGCCCTGCGCTCCTGGCTGCGCTCGGACGGGCAGGGCGACGCGACGGCGGCGGTCGACCACGCGCTCGGGTATGTCCGGAACACCTTCGGGAGCCCGCCCAGTGACGCGGCGGACGAGGAGCGGGAGGACGTGGTGGTCGTCGTCTCCCGGCGCGGAGCCCCGATGTGGCGCGTCGTCCAGGAGATCGAGACCACGCTCGGACGGGACTGACCGCTCCCCCTACTCCGGCCAGATTGAGGGTACCGAGTGCCTTTACGGGTGGCACTGAGTGCCATACTCTGTGGTCGTGCACGGCGATCCGGGCACCTTCAGACTCCGGCCGAGCGCAGGGAGATGACATCGTGTACCACCCAGGAATCGCCCTTCATCCGGGGCTCGGAGCCGCGTCCGACATGCTCGACGCGGCGCCCGCGGCGCCCGCGGAGCACAAGGCGGACGCCCTCCTCTTCCAGCGGTGCCACTGGTGCGGCACCGCGATGTACCAGCGCCTCCTCTGCCCGGTCTGCGCGGGCAGCGACCTGCGGACCGAAGCGAGCGCGGGGACGGGCATCGTGCGCCACTCCACCGTCATCCACCGCAACACCCCGGCGGCGCGCAACGTCTCCCTCATCGAGATGGCCGAGGGGTTCACCGTCCGGGGCCGGGTCATGGGCCCGCCCTCCGACGTCCACAGCGGCGACCGGGTCCAACTCGCCACTGCCCAGGACCCGATACGCCGACAGCCCGTGTTCCAGCTTGTCGACGGGCCGTACCGGAGCTGGGGCTGACGGTCCCGGGGCGGCCGCGGCCGCCGGAGGGCAGAACTCCCGCTACCAGGATTCATTCGCAGTGCTCCGGCCTCCAGGACGCTGCCGTCGCCGAGCAGGACGCTCACCCCGTCGCTGCCGACGCTGGCGGTGGCGACGTCCGCGGCTCCGTCGCCGTCGAAGTCGGCGACCACGATTCCGTGCGGCTGGCTGCCGGTCGAGGTGTCGCCCTGGTCGTCGAAGGTGCCGTCGCCGTTGCCGAGGAGGACGCGTACGGCGCTGGGTCCCTGCTCGGCGACGACCAGGTCCGCGTTCCCATCACCGTCGAGGTCACCCACGGCCAGGGCACGCGGGGCCTCGCCGACATCCAGGGCGCTCGCCGCCCCGAAGCCGCCGTCCCCGTCGTTCAGCAGGACGCTGACCTGCGCTCCTCCGAAGTCGGCCGTCGCCAGGTCGAGGCTTCCGTCGCCGTCGAAGTCGGCGACGGCCGTCTGGTACGGGCGGGTGCCGACGGCGTAGGTGGTGCCGGTGGCGAACGTACCGTCACCCTGCCCCAGCAGCACCGTCACCGAGTTGTCGTCGAGGTTGGCGGCGACGACGTCCTGCGTACCGTCCCCGTCGAGATCCGCGACGGCCACGTGCCGGGTGTTGGTCGAGGCCGTCGCGGAGGTGTCGAGCTGGGTGTAGGAGAGGGTGCCGTCGCACGCGTCGCCGGTCGTGGCCGACGCGCTGGGACGGGTCGACCCCTGTCCGTGACCGTGCCCGGGACCGCCCGCCGCCACGGCCGGCCCCGCGGCGCCCGTGCAGGCCAGGGCCAACCCGGCGGCGCCCGCCAGGGCAACACGGTGGGTGCGTTGGTGCTTCTTGCGTTTCATGCGGCACCTTGTGCCTTGCGTGCGTCTGGAATTGGGGCATACGCGGCCTCAACCGGCCTACGCTGCCCTGGACTTCGGTCGGCTACGACGTCGGCGGCTTCCGCGACCGGCCGGCCACGTCGTCAGCGCTACGACTGATCGGCCGCGACCCTGATCCCGACGGTGAGATAACCGCCGCTGCCGTCACGGCCCTCTCCGAGATAGCTCGTGGCGCAGCTCCTGCCGGTCGCGTACCAGGAGCCGCCGCGCACGGCGTTGACCTGTTGGCCGGCCTCACCGCCATTGGTGGCCGTGACGATGCTCGACGTCCACTCGAAGCAGTTCCCGGCCATGTCGTACGCACCGTAGGAGCTGACTCCGTCCGGATAGGCGCCGACGGCCGAGGTGCTGCCGCCGCTCGCGGTCAACTCGTCGAAGACGTCGGTGTAGACGAACCCGGTCCAGGTGGTGTGGTCGATCCATCCGCTCACCCCGCCCGTCGAGGTGACGGCGATGATGTCGGAGATCGGTTCGCTCTCTCCGTAGCGGGTGGAGTTCTTGTTGTTGTACGTCGCTTCCGTGGAGCTGTAGTTGGCCAGGTAGTACGCCGCGCAGACGGCGTTGTAGTGGTACTTGCTGGTGAGGACGCCGGATGCGTACGTCGTGCCGGCGGTGTCGCCCCACGGGTACGCGTACGCGTCGGGGCCGCGCGCGGCGTTCTCCCACTCGGCCTCGGTGGGCAGCCGGAAGGTCCAGCCGTAGGCCTCGGCGTCCTCCAACGAGACGTACAGGACAGGGTGTTCGTCCTTGCCGGAGGGGAAGTCGTCGCCGTCCCAGTAGCTGGGGGCCGTGCGCGAGTTGTCGTCCAGGAACGCCTTGTACTGGAGTGTCTGTCCGGCGACGGTCGTGGCCGCCGAGGCGTCGGTCGAGGCACTCGCGGAGGCGGAGGCCGACGGACTCGCCGTGGTGGAGGAAGAGGCCGAAGGGGAAGCCGCGGGGCGAGGGCGGCGCCCGTGGGCCGGCTTCGCCGTGGCCTGGAGGGCCAGGGCGGTGCCGAGCAGTCCGGCGGCGCCCGCGCCGCCGAGTGCGAACAACTTGCGTCTGCTGAGCAGGGGTTGGCGCGTGTGTGTACCGGTCATGGCGTGACCTTTGGGGAGAGGGAACGAGCAGGGTGGGGCCGGTCACGCGGCGACAGGGGGAGAGCCGCGTGACCGGCCGTCGGGGGAGGCGGACTCAGCTGGTGCTGACGCCGACGGTCAGCGTCGCGGCGTAGCCGGAGGACACGGAGCTGCCCAGCGCGGTGAGGGTCAGCAGGCCGGAGGACGCCCCGCCGTCGTCGTAGATGGTGTCGTCGGCGAGCGCGGTCTCCTTGGTGGTGTTGGAGGAGTACGGCGACAGCGCCTGGACCTTGGTGTTGATGGTGGAGTCGAAGAACAGCTGGCCGGTGTGGATGATCGAGCCGCCGGTGTACGAGTCGTCGGTGAGCGTGACGTCGGTGTGGACCCGCATGTGGACGTGGACGGCGCGGGAGACGTAGTGGCCGGGCCAGATCGAGGTGATCGAGACCTGGCCGTTGGAGTCGGTGATCTGCCCGCCGCGCAGGAAGGTCCCGTCGTCCGTCTCCGAGTGACCGTTGCCGCCGACGAACCCGGAGTACTCACCGAGGGTGTCGGCGTGCCAGATCTCCACCAGCGCGCCCTCCAGCGGGGCGCAGCTGTTGTCCTCGTCGACGACGGTGAAGGTGTACTTCACCGGCACGCCGGACTTGCTCTCGGTGATGTCGGTGCGGATCAGGGCGCCTTCCAGGGCGTACGGGCCCTCGGTGACCTCGGCGGTCAGCGAGCAGACGCCGCTGGACGCGGTCGCGGTGGCGGTCGCCGTGGCGGAGGCCGACGCGGAACGGGTGGGCCTGGTCGGCCGCGCCGCCGCGGCCGCGGCCGAGGTCTCGGGGGTGGCGGAGGCCGTCGCCGCGAGGCCGAGGCCGGCGGCGGCCGCGACCGCTCCGCCCGCGGCGATGACATGACGGCGGTTCACTGTGCTGGGAGCCTGGTGGGTCGCTTCTTCCTGCTGCTCGGCAGGAGAGTTCTCAGTCATGGACGCCGGAACGTAGGGGCGCCTCCTATGGCTCAGGTGTCACTCGGCTGTCATTTCCATAAGTGCCTCCGGGCACCACTCAATTTCCGGTCATCATCGGCAGACTGTCGACAGTTAGGCCAATTGGTGACGCCACAACCCTTGACCGCGCCATTGTGTCGACACTAGGAAGGAGTGCGGGGCCTGTTCCGGCCTCGATCGGCAGCCGCTGACATGGGAGGTCCACGTGACCGGCAGGCTCTGCGGCAAAGTCGCTCTCGTCACCGGCGCGGGCGCCGGGATCGGTCAGGGATGTGCCCTGCTCTTCGCCGAGCAGGGCGCGACGGTCGTCGGCTGCGACATCGACGAGGGCGCGGCGGAACGCACCCGGAAACTCGCGCACGACAGGGGCCTGGATCTCGATGTGCTCGCGCCCCTGGACATGACCGAGCCCGCCGACGCCGACCGGTTCGCGGACGAGGCGTACATCCGGCACGGCCGCGTCGACGTCCTGGTGACCGCGGGCGCCATCGCCCCGCACATGGCGCCCGCCGCGGCGATGGACTTCGACGACCAGTGGACGCCGACGCTGCGCGGCGAGATCGACGTGGTCTTCCTGCCCGTACGAGCGGTCTGGCCGCACATGGAGGCGTCCGGCGGCGGCTCGATCATCAACTTCGCCTCGGTGAACGCCTTTCGGGGCAGCGGTACCTTCGGCATGGTCGCGCACTGCGCGGGGAAGTCGGCGGTTCTTGGCATGACGCGCCAACTCGCTGCAGAGGGCGGCCCGTTGGGCATCCGGGCGAACACCGTCTCGCCCGGCATGGTCCGTACCCCCGCCACCGAGTCGGCCGGAGCGCACGACGGGGCGGCTCGGGACGCGCTCCTCGCCCGGATCCCGCTGGGCCGGGTGGGCAGGCCCGAGGACATCGCCTGGTGCGCGGTCTATCTGGCGTCCGACGAGTGCGGCTGGGTCACGGGCGGCAACTTCCCCGTGGACGGCGGAGTGCTCGCCAAGTGAACGCCCCTGGGTACGCCCGCACGTCAGGACGCGGTGCGGCGTCTGCGCGTGGGCTTGCGTGCGCCCGCGGTGTCCTGCTCCACCTGTTCCTCCACCGCCCGCAGCGCACGGACCGTCGCCCCCGCGATCAGCGCCGAGGCCAGCTCGCCGTCACGCTCCTCACATGCCTGGAGGAGCCGCTCCTGGTCGTCGACGCTGTAGGCGAGGCGGCCCGCCCGCGTCAGGCTCAAGTGCCGCAGCATCAGGGTGCGCAGGGCCAGCGAGTCGAGGATCTGCTTCAGTGTGGCATTGCCGACGATCTCGGTCATCCGCTCCTGAAGCTGCACATGACTCCAGAAGTACGCGTCCACGTCACCGTCGTCGGCGAGCTTCCGCATCCGCTCGACCCGGGTGCGCAGCCCGGCCAGCTCCTCGTCCGTGGCGCGCTCGACCAGCAGTCCGGCGAGCATCGACAGGAGCTGGCGCCGCACCTGGTAGATGTCGCGGATGTCCTGGAGGGAGGGCGCGGCGACCCGGGGCCGGCGACGCGCCTTCATCTCGACGAGGCCCTCCTGTTCGAGGAGCATCAGCGCCTCGCGCACGGGCGTGCGGCTGGTGTCGAACCGGCGTGACAGGTCGACGCTGTTGAGGTCCTGGCCCGGTTCGAGGCGGCCCTCGATGATGCCCGCCCCCACCCACTCGGCGATCTGCGCGACCAGCGGTTCACGACGGTCCCGCAGCCGCAGGAGGCGCCCGAGCACGAGATGCGTGTCCTGATCGGTCATGCGGCGATTCTCCCTGTCCGGCCCGCACTGGCAGGTCTGGTCCAAACGCACAGGCAATCCAACGGTGTCGACACTATCTCACCGTATGGCCGATACACATCCCGGTCCAGCGTTACCTGTCGACACAGAAGGCGGCGCAGAAGTCGACACAGACATCGACACACCAGAGTTCCGGCGGACAGCCTCACCGTCTCGGGCAGCGTGATGGGCATCCAGGACACCGAGTACCAGGAACTCACCTCGGCCCTGCAGCCCGACCCGTTCGGCGACATGCCCGTCGACTTCAAGGAGTTAGGGCCCTCGTACCGGGGCGGCGACCGGGACGGTGTCGCGGCCTGGCTCGCCATCAACGCACGGGCCAGGACCGCGGACGCGTTCGCGCAGTCACTGGCTCACGAGATCACCTGGGCGGCTCTGGAGACGCTGGCCCTGCCCGTCCAGCTCATCACCGGCGACGCCGACCTGTACAGCCCGCCGTCCGTGATGCGGCTGAACGCGGCGCATGTGAGCGGCAGCGAGACGCATGTCGTCCGCGAGGCGGGCCACAACCCGCACTGGGAGCAGCCCGCCGCGTGGAACCGGCTGCTGGTGCGCTTCATGAAGCGGCACAGCCGGTAGCGCGCAGGAGGAGCAAGTCCTCGGTATGGATGAGCAACTCCTGCGCGAGGACGAGCGACTCCTAACGGAAGTAATGGCCTTCTTCGAGGTCCGGGATGAGCGCGGGCCGCTCGGGATGCCATCCCATGCGCTTCTGGGTCAGGGCGCTGGAGGACGGGACGTCCCTCGCGAAGAAGGCTCCGGGCCAGCCGAAGTGGCCGGGAGCCTCCTCAGGGGAGATCGCGGTCACCGGCAGCTTCAGCTGCCGGCCGATGACGTCGGCGATGTCGCGGACCGGTACGCCCTCGTCGCCGATCGCGTGCAGCCGTGCCCCCGCGGGCGCCGTCTCCAGCGCCAGCCGGAACAGCCGCGCGGCGTCGAGCCGGTGGACGGCCGCCCAGCGGTTGGACCCCTCACCCGGGTAGGCCGAGACGCCCTTCGCGCGGGCGACGGCGATGATCTGCGGGACGAAGCCGTGGTCGTCCTCGCCATGCACCGACGGCGGCAGCCGCACCACCGAGACGCGGACACCGCGCGTCGCCAACGACAGCGCCGCCACCTCGGAGGGGACCCGGGCTCCCGCGGGCGAGCCGGGATCGTGGTCGTCCTCCTCCGTCGGGACACCCGCGGTTCCGGAGGTGACGACGAAGGGCCGGCCGGATCCCACGAGCGCCTCACCGAGCGCCTCGATCGCGCGCAGATCCGTCCGGGCCGCGCCCGCATAATCGGTGAAGTCGTCGTGGATGAACGCGGTATGGATCACGCCGTCCGCCGCGGCCGCTCCGGCACGCAGGCTGTCCAGGTCGCCGAGGGCGCCGCGGTGCACCTCGGCCCCGGCGGCCGCCAGCGACGCGGCGGCCTTCTCCGAGCGGGCGAGGCCGACGACCTGATGCCCCGCGCCCAGCAGCTCGCGGACGACGGCGCTGCCGATGAATCCGGTCGCCCCGGTGACGAACACACGCATGGTGCACTCCTTACGGCACAACTTATGACGCAACGATGAGGCCGCCCCGATGTGCCACTCAAGTGGTGCCGGGACGGTGGTTCCACGGTGCGACCGTGGGGAGTTCCACGTCCAAGGCCTGTTCCGCATCAGTTCATACGCATCAGGCATCACCACAGGTCAAGGTGTCAGTTCGGTGTCAGCCTGCGCGCACGAGAGGTTACGCTCGCAGCATGTCCGACTCTCCGCCGCCTCCGGTGGACCTCGATCTGCGGCTGGTGAGGTACTTCACCGTCGTCGCCGACCACCGGCACTTCGGCCGCGCCTCTGCCGCCCTGCACATCGCCCAGCCGTCCCTGAGCCGACAGATCCGCCGCCTCGAACAGCAGCTGGGGGCACGCCTGTTGGACCGCACCCCGCAGGGCAGCCGGCTCACCGAGGCCGGAGAGGTCTTCCTGCCGCACGCCAAGGCGTTGCTGCGGTCGGCCGCCCAGGCCTCGGCGCGCACCCGGGCCGCCGCCCAGCCCAGCCGCATCACCATCGGCTACACCGCGAACCTCATCGTCACCCCGGCGGTGCGCGAGCTGCGCCGCCGGCACCCGGACGCCGACGTACACACCCTGCATCTGCCCTGGAACGAACAGCGCGCGGCCCTGCTCGATCACCGCGTGGACGCGACGGTGACCCGGCTGCCGTTCCCGACCGGCCGGCTGCACGTGACGGTCCTCTACGACGAGCCGCGGGCGCTCCTCGTCCCTCTCGGCCATCGGCTGGCCGGCAAGGAGTCCGTCACCCTCGACGACATCGCCGACGAACCCCTGCCCCGGGTGTCCGACGCGGCCTTCGACGCCTTCTGGCGCATCGATCCACGACCCGACGGAAGCCGGGCACCCGACGGCCCCTTCGTGGCGGCCTTCGAGGACAAACTCGAGGCCATCGCCGCCGGGGAGGCCGTGGCCATCGTCCCGGCCGATCCGCGCGTCGACAGTCTCCGCCCCGATCTCACCACGGTCCCCCTGTACGGCGTCGAGCCGAGCCACGTCGTGCTGGCGACCCGCGCAGGCGACCGCGGCCGCTTGGTGGCGGCCTTCCGCAAGTACGCCCAGGCCCACCTCACCGGTCCCGGCCCCGGCCCCGCCGCGCCGGACGGCCTCGGCTAGGGCTCGCTCGGCTGTACGTCCAGGGCGACCAGGAACCGGGAGACCATGTTGTACGCGGCCACGGTGGCGGTCAGTTCGACCAGCTCCCTGTCGCTGAAGTCGGCCCGCAGGGCGTCGAAGAGCCCCTCCGGGACATGGACGTCGCGGGTCATCGCGTCGGTGTAGGCGATGACCCGCCGGTGGCGTGCGTCGAGTTCCGGGTGCTCGGCGGCGTTCTCGGCGCGCACCGCCGCGAGTTGCGTGTCGTCGAGGCCGGCGCGGCGGGCCTCGGGCTCGTGTGCCGTCCACTCGTACGCGGCCCGGTTGAGGACGGCGATCCGCAGGATCACGAGCTCGCGGATGTCGGCGGGCAGGGCGATGCGCTGCCGGACCGCGCCGAGCAGGCTGTTCCAGCCGTCGGCCAGTTGGGGGCTGTGCAGCAGCATGCGGTCGAGCGGGCGCAGGGTTCCGCCACGCCGCTCACGGATGCGTTCGGCGATCTCGCCGGTGCCGTCGGTCTCCGGCAGTCGTGCCACGTAGCACTCCTTTCACAGGGGGCGAGTTGTGCGCGCCAAGAGCTTCATCGCCTCCAGGCGGTCGAAGACCCCCGCCTCCACGGTGTCGCCGAAGAACATCACTTCGGGGCCGGTGAAGACCGGCCACGCGGGCAGCGCGCCCCCGTTCGGGTCCCCCGTCCCGACGAACCGCGCCACGCACCACCGATCCACGCCCGACCGATCCACGCCCGGAGAACGCCATGGACAAGCCGCCCGTGTTCACCGCCGAGGAAATCGCCAGGTTCCGCGCGGAATTGGCGGCGCGGCGTGCGCCCGGCGCCCACGAACCCGGCCACTGGTCGGTCAGTCCGCTCAACCGGCGCCCGGATGTGGTGGGTTCACTTCCTCCGGCTGTCCGGCTGCGGGACGCGACCCTGCGCTCGGTGGAGACACTGCCGGGCGTCGTCGCCTCCACCGTCGTGCCGCTGCTGATGGTCTCGTACCTGACCGAGGAGACTCACGAGGAGTTGGTGACCGTGCTGGCCGGAGCCGGCGCCACCGAACTCACCCTGTTCGACGGGCCGGGCGCCATGAGCCCGAAGGCGTACGCGTACCTGGTCTACCGCACCCGGACACTCGCTCCGGACGTCGAGGTCGGGCTGCACCCGCACAACACCTTCGGTCTGGCGGTCGGTTGCGCGGTCGCCGCCGTACGGGCGGCGCCACGGCCGTCGAACTCTCGGTGAACGGCTACTGCGGCGGGCCCGGCAAACGCCGACCTGGCCGCGACGGCTCTCGCCTTCGATGCGCTGTACGGCGTACGGACCGGGATCAGGACCGAGCGGCTGACCGAACTGGCCCGTGCGGGCGAGTCCCTGACGGGCTATCGCACCGCGTGGAATCACCCGGTGACCGGTACCCACGCCTTCTGCTGGGGCGGCATGGACCTCATCACTCAGGAGACGGAGGTCGACCCCCTTCTGCACAACTGCCTGGAGCCCATCCTGGTCGGCAACGACCGCGAGGTCCCGTTCACCCCCGACAGTGGCCCGTACACCCTGACCGACAAGCTGACGGCGCTCGGCTTCGACCTCACTCGGGCCCAGGTCGAGGAAGTACTGGACCGTTCCCGGGAGTTGATGGCCGACGGCGGCCGCCTGCTCACGGACGAGGACCTGGCGGCGCTGGCGAGGGAGGCCCGGTGAGGCGCGCCCCCGCCCGAAGACAGCAATGCGGCTGAACGAACCGGCGTGCGGGGACCGGTTCGTTCAGCCGCCGGGGAAGGGACCGTCAGCTGTAAGTGATGTCGGACGCCGCGTACTTGCAGTACGTGCCGTCAGCGCCGGTGCCGTTCTTGGTCGGCTCCGCCCCGGTGTTGTTGCCGATGTACTTCTGGCAGGGGACGATCTTCTTGCTGGTGTCCCCGACCATCTTGATGCCCTTCAGGGTCGCGCTGTCGCCGTAGTTGGTATTGATGCCGACGATCCGGCCTCCCTTGTAGGTGGCCTCGATGGTGTTGAGGTTGATCGTCCGCTTGTACTGCGTCTTGCAGTTGCCGCACGACCGGACGAAGGTGCCGAAGGTCTGCACCGCGAAGTTCGAGACGTTCAGCGTTCCGGCGCCGTTGAACTGGAACACCTTGTCGCTGGCCTCCTTCGCCCCACCGCCGGACACGGTGTAGACGTTGGAGGACGAGGAGCCCAGGAACGTCGCCGCGTCCTCGCCGACGTCCTCCCACCAGACGTTCTGCAGCGTGCAGCTGCCCAGACAGTGGATGCCGTCCGCCGCGGGGGAACCGATGATGACGTTCTTGAGAACGGTGCCTGCGGCCAGTTCCAGGATCGGCCCCTGGTCCTCGTCCTGGCTGCCGCTGCCCAGGTCACCGGTGCCGTAGAGGCGCAACATCCCGTAGTCCTTGGTTCCGGAGACCGAGATGGTGGAGGAGACCGCCTGACTGCCGCTCGCGGTGGGCCAGGTGGCGGCACTCGCCGGCGTCAGTGCGCCTTCTATCATGACCATGGCAACCGAAAGGCCGAGTGCGGTCAGGGTGCCGGTCAGAGCGCGCCGGCGGGCGCGCGCACGTACTGGTGAAGTCATGTCCCGTTGCCTTCTTCCAGGTGGGGGGTGGTCAGAGCTGCCCGGCGCCCGCGCCGGACGTGACCGATGCGACGACGGTCGAGGCGGGCTCTGCGGTGTAGCTGTAGGGCGGGGTGGTGAAGCTGCCGACCTGCGAGACCTCGGTGGCGGCTCCGCCGAGGTCGTTGCCGGTCAGATTGGCGTAGCCGTCCACGTCGCTGTCCCGGTTGGTGGTGACGGCGACCTCCGTGTCGCGGAACACGTTGTTCTCGACGAGCATCTGGGCGCCCATCCGGGAGTGCACGGCGGTCTCGGCCCCGACGACGTAGTTGTCGTAGAAGTGCCCGGTGCCGAAACGCAGGCTCGGGATGCGGGAGTTGACGTTGTTGAACCAGTTGTGGTGGTACGTCACCCGCAGATGCCCGGTGTCCTCGCTCGCGTTGTTGTCGCTGTGGCCGACGAGCGAGCCCTTGTAGTGGTCCTTGAAGGTGTTCCAGCTGACGGTGACGTAGTCGGAGCCGTGATTGATGTCGAGCAGACCGTCGTAGTAGTCCTTGCCGTGGTCGAGGTCGGACGAGAAGGAGTTGTGGTCGATCCACACCTTCGTCGACGCCTGCACGGTGATGCCGTCGGCGGGCTTGAGCGGCTTGCTGATGTTCAGGTTGCGGACGACGACGTTGGTGACCTTCTTCAGGCGCAGTCCGCCGCCGGTGAACCCGGACGACGAACCGACGCCCAGGACCGTGGTGTTGGAGCCGATGTCGACCTGACCGCTCAGCGAGATCAGGCCGTTGACCTTGACCACCTTCGCCGTGTCACCGGTGACGGCCGTCTTGAAGGCGTCGAGCGTGGTGACGGTGACGGCCGTCGCGCTGCCGCCGCCGGTGGTCCCGGCACCGAAGCCGACCGGCGAGGTCTCGGCGGCTCCGGCGGACTGCGGCAGAACGAGAGCCGTGGTGACGGCCAGGGAGGCCGTCGCGGCCGCCGCCAGTGCCAGTTGGCGGGGGCGCTTTCGTGGGGGGCGAGTACGCATGCGGGTGTGTCCCTTCGGGAGCATCCGTGGGTCATGTACGCGAACGACGTACTTCATACGGAACGG
The DNA here is from genome assembly GCF_041053035.1 of Streptomyces sp. R35. NCBI lineage: Bacteria > Bacillati > Actinomycetota > Actinomycetes > Kitasatosporales > Streptomycetaceae > Streptomyces > Streptomyces sp. R35. Next base: position 10,483,958 of record NZ_CP163440.1, on the reverse strand, counting down.
CGTGTGGCGCGCAGTCACGCTCGTACAGGGACTTATGGGGCCCTGGTGCGTTCACTTGCCCAGGTGGTGCGGCTCGAAGCTCTGGTGTCTCGTATACGAGATGTCACACGCGGGTCACGCTGCTGAACGGGAAACGTAAGGGGCAAGCGCTTTCTAGTCAACGCTTCACACAGACCACATCCGGCCAACTCCCGCATCACGCGGATTCCCGCGGATGCCCGCGGACCTTTGGAGCCCGGTGCCGCGGTGCTCAAGCGGAGCCCTGAAGCCCGGCGCCGCGATACTCAAGGCGGCGACACGGTTACGCGGTCGGCTTCGTCTCTCCCTGAGCGGCCTTCAGGTCGGCGAGCAGTTCGGCCTGCCCCGCCAGCACTCCGGAGAGGATGGTCCGCGCGACCCTGAGCAGCTCCGCCACGTGCGGGCTGGTCAGCGAGTAGTAGACGGTCGAGCCTTCCTTGCGGGTGACGACCAGGTTCGCCCGCCGCAGCACGGCCAGCTGCTGGGACAAATGCGCGGGCTCGATCCCCACCTCGGGCAGCATCTCCGCCACCGCGTACTCCCGCTCGCTCAGAAGCTCGAGGACGCGGATGCGTGCCGGGTGCCCGAGCGTCTTGAAGAACTCGGCCTTCAGTTGGTACAGCGGCGTACTCATGCTGCCGCCCCCTCTCCGACCCGCCGGCACGGACGTACCGACCGCTCCTCGGCGCCTCGCACCCGCCCACTCGTCACACCCATGCGGACCATCCTCGCCTGCCGGGCAGGCAGGACCCAATTCGCGTCCCTTTTGCGCGGGACACCCCTTCACAGCGGCAGGGTGATCCAGATGCTCTTGCCGTTGCCGTCGGCGTCGCCGCGCACCACCGGCCACGGCCGTCCAGTTCGGATGCCGGACGAACTCCTCGATGGCACGCCAGCTGACCACCAGCACGCGGTCGCCCTCGGGTTTGGCCACACCCAGCGCGTTCGGCATCTGTTGCAGCCCGATCACGCAGAGGGGCAGCGCGACGACGGCCACGGTGGGTCCGGCGAGCAGATCGCGCCGGGGCGCGCGCGCCATCTCCGCCAGGTCTGCGCGGGCAGGCAAGAGCGCGGAGATCCGGGTCCGGGCCCGGTCGAACGCCCCGGTCATCGTGTGCCGACCTCTGCTTCTCGCAGCTCGGCCGGGAGTTCGTCGCGCCCGGAGAGCATCTCGGTCAGGATCCGCCGGGCCGCCCGCATGAGATCCGCGACGTCCCCGCCGGCCAGTTCGTAGACCACTGTGGAGCCGCCGCGCTTGGAGGTGACGATGCCCGAGCGGCGCAGCACCGCCAGCTGCTGCGAGAGAGCGGACGGCGACTCCGTCACGGTGATCAAGGACCTGAAGGTGAAGGGCACCTCGGAGACCCTCAAGCGCGGCACGCCGGCGAAGAACATCCGCCTGACCGGCAAGCCCGACGAGATCGAGTGCAACACCAAGAAGGTCAAGGGTCTGGTCCTGAAGACCACCTTCCTGAAGAAGGCATGACATCGGACCCGACCCGCGGAGGGGATCGGGCCCGATGCCGACGCGTCAGCTGAGGCCGAGGTCGGAGAGGGCGGTCGTCCAGTCGGTGATGATGGCGTCCTGGGCGTCGGTGAGGCTGACGGTGCCGGCGCAGACAGCCTTCTTGAGCTTGTTCTCGACCGTGTCCTTGTTGGCGGCGGTCTTCGTGCCGTACTCGGGCTCGGGCCAGAGGTTGAGCGCGCTCTTGGGGGAACCGCCGAGCTCGAGGGGGACGAAGTGGTCTTCCTCGTAGTCGGAGGTGGAGGTGTCGGTGTAGCCGTACTCGACGATCTGCTTCTTCTTCAGAGCCGTGGTGTACGAGCTGGAGGGCCGTACCGTCGCGGTCCAGCCGGAGACGCAGATCGTGGAGTCGATGGTGTCCTGGGTGACGTCCGGGTTGAGGTCGCCGGGCTGGCAGCTGGGGTCGGGCAGCGGAAGGTAGGCCTGGCTGCAGGTGGCGGCGTGCGCGGTGCCGGCGGTGACGGTGAGCCCGGCGGCGGCGAGGGCCAGCGCGGACAGACTGGTGACGAGGGGACGGGATATGCGGGACATCGTGGGGGTCTCCCGATGTGGTGCCCGGCAGAGTTCCGGGCGGTCATGGGCATGACAGCATCGGGGACTTCTATGCGGGTAGACCCTTTGACTCGACCGGGAGACCTTTGGTTGAAGATTTATCCATGGCCTGACCGCCGTAGGTGAAGTCATGGCCTGGACTTGGTTGTTGGGTGAGACACCACCCGACGGGACCGAGGGGCGTTAGCGTGCACCTGTCACTGTTCAGGTGAAGGCGCCCCCTCGTGCACGAGGGGGAAGTTCCCCCGGGGAAGATGCGCGCGCCCGCAATTCTGGGGCGCCTGGCTCTCGCGCTACTCGCGGCCCCCTAGGGGGCCGTTCTACGCCTGGCGGCCACGAGCGGTGCGCGGCACGTCAGGGCGTCACGGCGTCAGTGTGATGCGGATGCCCACCGTGCCGCGCTCGCCCCGGCGCAGGCGGCTGCCGAAGAGGGTGAGGCGGCCGATGAGACCGTACTTGCGGGCGACGAGCTGCCGGTAGTGGGCGGTCGCGGCCGCGTCGACGACCTCGGCGGTGGCCGGGACCTGTTCGCCGGTCGGATTGCCCCGCACGTCGCAGGGTCCCACCAGGATGTCGGCGCGGTTGCGGATCCGCTTCACCTTCCAGCTGTCCGCGGGGGTCCAGGCGCCGAGCGCCGCACCGTCCCGCACGACCCACACCGGCGTGGCGACTCCCGTGCCGTTCTTGCGGTAGCTCGTGATCAGCAGGTACTTGCCCGAACCGAGCGTGTCCAGCGAAGCCTCATCCATGGCGGAAGTCTAAGCGGCCGGTCCGGGCGCCGCAGGGCGCCCGGACCGTTCGGTTCAGGACAACTGGCCGTCGTAGTCGGGCAGCTTGAAGGTGCGCTCGGCGTGGCCTCCGACGAGGTCGGAGGTGTTGTTGCCGACGTTGGCGATGATCGTGTAACCCAGGGATTCGATCTGTGCCCGCTTGCTGGTCTTGTAGGCGCTGACCTCGTCGAAGAGGTCCGGCAGATCACGCACGTACAGGCCGGAGACCGGGTAGCCGACGGTCTTCAGGTTCCACTTCGTCTCGCTGGCGATGATGCCGGGGCGCGCGGTGACGAAGAAGATGTCGACGCCCCGGGAGTGCGCGTAGCGAGCGAGTTCCAGGGAGGCCTTGACCGCCGGGGTGGGGAGCGCGTACCAGGGGTGGAAGTCCGTCTCCAGCGTGGTGTTGTCGATGTCGAAGACGAGGGCGAGCTTCTGTCCGCCGGCGTTCGCGGTGCGCTGTTCCACGTACGGCAGCGCCTGGTCGATGACGGCCTGGACGTCACTCTGCCAGGTGGCGTAGTCGACGTCGGCCTGGGCCGCGGTCGTGCTCACCGCCGCCTGGACCGGAGCCGCGGCGGCGGACCCGGCCGCGGTGACCGTCCCTCCGATCCCCAGCGCCACGACCGCCGAAACCGCGCCTATCCTGCGCCCCACACCGCGTCCTGTCATGCCCGTCCCCTTCTCACGCCTGCACACGTCGGAGCGACGAGGTAACTCGACCTCGCCGCGCCCGACATGATCGCGCGCACGGATGTACGAAAGGGGAAGGAAGAGTTACTGCTCGGTAGAGAATGTCGCCGCCGCCCTCCCCCGCCCCGGTCGCGGTGGCAGACGCGTGCATCCCGTGTGAGCCTGAGCTCGCGGTCGGCGGGCCGCTGTGTCGGCTCGTGGAGAGAGGCTGCTCGGATGGACGCTCCGAAGATCGTCATCGTCGGCGCGGGTTTCGCCGGCGTCGAGGCCGCGCGGGGCCTCGAACGGATCCTCGCTCCCGGCGATGCCCGGATCACCCTGGTCAGCCCCACCGACTATCAGCTCTATCTGCCGCTGCTGCCGCACGTCGCCGCCGGTGTCGTCACCCCACAGTCCGTGGCGCCCTCGCTGCGCCGGATCCTGCACCGCACCGTGCTGGTGCCGGGTGGGGTGATCGGCGTGGATCCAGGGGCCAAGGTGTGCGTCGTCCGCAAGATCACCGGAGACGTCGTCGACCTGTCGTACGACTACTTGCTCCTCACCCCGGGCAGCGTGACCCGCACCTTCGACATCCCGGGGCTGCTGGACGAGGCGCGGGGCATGAAGACCCTCGCCCAGGCCGTGTATCTGCGCGACCATGTGATCGCCCAACTCGACCTGGCGGCGGCCACGTCCGACGAGGACGAGCGGGCCGCGCGACTGCAGTTCGTGGTGGTCGGCGGCGGCTACGCGGGCACCGAGACCGCGGCCTGTCTGCAGCGCCTGACCACCGCCGCGGCGAAGCGCTACCACCCGCGGATCGACCCCCACCTCATCAAGTGGCATCTGGTCGACCTCGCCCCCAGGCTGCTGCCGGAGCTCGGCGACAAGCTGGGCAGGAGCGCGTTGCGCATGCTGAGCGAACGCGGCGTGCAGATCTCCCTGGAGACGTCCGTCGCCTCCGTGACCGAGGACAAGGTCACCCTCACCGACGGCCGGGTGCTCCCCTCGCGGACGCTGGTGTGGACGGCCGGTGTCGCGGCGAGCCCGCTGGTCGACTCGCTCGGCGCGGAGACCGTACGCGGCCGGATCGCCACCGAACCCGACTTCCGGGTGCCGGGCCTGGACGGGGTGTTCGCGCTCGGCGACGCGGCCGCCGTGCCCGACCTGGCCAAGGGCGACGGCTCGTACTGCGCGCCCACCGCCCAGCACGCCGCCCGGCAGGGCCGGCATGCGGCGAAGACCCTGACCGCGCTGTTGCGCGGAGAGCCGACGACGCCGTACAAGCACAAGGACCTCGGTCTCGTCGTCGACCTCGGCGGCCACGACGCGGTGTCCAAGCCGCTCGGCATCGGTCTCAAGGGCGTGCCCGCGCAGGTCGTGGCCCGCAGCTACCACCTGTACGCGCTGCGCACCGGCGCGGCCCGGTTCCGTACCGGCGCCAACTGGCTGCTCAACGCGGTCGCCGGCGACGACTTCGTCCGCACCGGGTTCCTCGCCGACAAGAAGGGGACCCTCCGGGACTTCGAACACACCGACGTCTATCTGACTCCGCCGGAGGTCGCCGCCCGCACCCGCGCCTAACGCTCGGCGGTACGCGTCAGCAGGGCGAGGTAGCGGCGGCCGAAGAGGTAGGCGTCTCCCGGCCAGCGGGCCGAGAGGTAGTGGCCGTCCCGCACGACGAAGGCATGCGTGTCGTCGGAGGCGGTGCCCCGTCTGGTGAGCGTGCGAGGCCCCCGTTCGAACTGCGCGGCCGGGTCGGCGAGGGCCGCTCTGACCTCGTCCTCGACGTACGCGGGGTAGGTGCGGTAGTAACGGCCGAGACGCCAGGCGGTGGTGAAGTAGGCCGTGCGTTCCATGTACTTGGGCAGACAGGTCGTACGCCGGTCCGCCAGCACGCTGCGGCCTGTCGCGGTGTCGCGGGCCCGGGCGAGCACGAGGACGCCGTGGCAGATCGCGCCGACCGGCCGCTCCAGGGTCCAGAAGCGGGCGATCCGCTGCTGCAACGCTGATGAGCCCAGGTATTGCCGCATGCCCGGCGCGTGTCCGCCGGGCAGCAGCAGTCCGTCGAACCCCTCGACGTCGACGTCCGCCCAGGAGACCGTGGCGTCGAACTCCGGGGATTCGGTGAGCTGTTGATAGCACTGCCGGGGTTCCGCCTCGGCGCCGAGCTGTCCGAAGAGCACGCCTGTCAGCAGCTTCGGGTCCGCCTCGGGCCGGGTACCCGCCCGCTCGGTCGCGAAGACGACCTCGTGCCCCGCCTCCGTGAGGATCCGCCAGGGTACGGCTACTTCGGTGACGTCGAAGTCGCGGTCAGGGACCGGCATGAGCACGCGCATCCGCCCATCATGGCAGGGCTGTTCACCACGCGAGAGGGCCCGGGGCCGAGCCCCGCGAATGCTTCGTGCGCCGCGGTGAACGCGCGGGCGTGGGCGCACGTATGAGGGGAGGGCTCTCGACCGGGGCCCTCGGCGGTGGTGACGCCGCGCCGTTCGGCTTCGGGAGCCCATGGATGAGGCACGCACGACGACGGATCGTCCGACGGGGGGCGCGACTCGCGGCCGTCGGCGGGCTGCTCTGCGGAGGGCTGATGGTGACGCACGCGATGGCGAGCGAACCGTCCGACACGTCGCGTGCCACGGAGAGTTCGGCGCAGGCAGCCGCCGATACAGGTGCCACCCTGGTCACGCGTCTCGGTACCTCGCGTACCGCAGGCAGTTGGATCGCCTCCGACGGCAGCCCGGTCGTCGCGGTGACCGACTCTGCCGCGGCGGCCGAGGTGAAGGAGGCGGGTGCCCGCGCGAAGGTCGTACGGCACAGCATGCGGGACCTCAAGTCCGCGACCGCGAGCCTGAGTTCGGCGCCCCGGGTGCCGGGCACCGCCTGGGCCGTGGACTACACGAAGAACGAGGTGGTGGTGCAGGCCGACAGCACGGTCTCCGCCTCCGACTGGTCGCGTATGACGCAACTCGCGGACGGCATCGGGGACTCCGTACGCATGCAGCGGACCCAGGGCGCGTTCACCACGCGGCTGAACGGCGCGCAGCCGATCTTCTCGACCGGCGGGCGCTGTTCGGCGGGCTTCAATGTGACCAATGGGCAGAGCGAGTTCATCCTCACGGCCGGGCACTGCGGCCCGGCAGGATCCGTCTGGTTCGCCGACAACCGGGGCACTCAGCAGGTGGGCCGGACGATCACCACGGCGTTCCCCGGCAGCGACTTCTCCCTCGTGCAGTACGACAACGGTCAGCAGACCACGGCCGGGAGCAATGTAGTGGCCATCGGCGGCGGAAACGGCGTACGCATCACCGGTGCCGCCGATCCGACGGTCGGCCAGCGGGTCTTCCGCAGCGGCAGCACCAGCGGGCTGCACGACGGGAAGGTGACCGCGCTCAACGCCACGGTCAACTACCCGGAGGGCACCGTCACCGGACTCATCGAGACCACGGTGTGCGCCGAACCCGGCGACAGCGGCGGCCCGATGTTCTCCGAGGGCATCGCACTCGGAGTGACCTCGGGAGGCAACGGGGACTGCACCGCGGGCGGTACAACGTTCTTCCAGCCGGTCACCAAGGCGCTGACCGCGCTGGGTGTGCAGCTCGCGGGGCAGCCCCAGGCCTCCGCCGGCGGTGCGGCCCAGGCCTCCCCCGCTCCGTCGCTTTCGGCCGCGCCCTCGGCGTCTCAGGGCGCGGCGGTCGCGCCCGGGTCGGCCGCGCCGGGCGCCGTCGAGCCGGTGGGGACGACGGGCAACGCTCAGACGCTCGTCTCCCGGCTCACGAACCCCCAGAACGTCGGTCCAGGCCTACTGATCATCGCGGGAAGTCTGATCGCGCTGGTGGCGACGCGGTACATCCGCACGGAACAGGACCGCAAAGCCTATCGGCGCCAGTATTCGCAGAGTTGGGGCTGAGAGTTGGGGCTGAGATCCGGGTGGTCACGCCGCCTGCGTGGGCGACTCCAGGGAGGCTTCCGCCCACTCCAGGACGAGCCGCTGGTACTCCCGCCGCTGGTCCATGTTCAGCGTCCCGCCCGTCCGGAACCAGAGGGCCCGGATCTCCTCGTTGACCTCGGCGGCTGAGCGCTCAGAGTCGCTTTCAGGAGTGGTGGACATGGTGTGAATCATACGGGCCTTGGCGTGAAGGTGATGTGAGTAAAGGTGCGCCCCCTGACATTACGGACCGTGAAGCTCATCACTCACGAGGACGGTGTCCTCGACGAGTTGGGCGAGCGGGAGCTCCGGACCGGCACCTGCGGCCGGGTGCCGTCAGGTGCCGGGCTTGCGGCCGTACACGAAGACGTCGTCGCCGGTCTTGAGCAGTGACCAGTACTTCTTGGCGGTGGCGTTGGTCATGTTGACGCAGCCGTGCGAGCCGGGCGGGTTCCACATGCTGAGGCCGACCGAGTGGAAGGCCTCGCCGCCGTCGAAGAACTGGCTGTAGGGCATGGGCACGTTGTAGATGTCCGAGACGTGGTCGATGTCCCGCCAGTAGATCTTCTTCAGGCCGGTGCGGGTCTCGTATCCGTCGCGTCCGGTTCGGACCGGCACCGGACCGTAGACGAGCCTGTCGCCGTCCTGGATCCAGCTGAGCTGGAGTGTCAGGTTGACGCAGGCGATGCGGCCCTTGTTGACCGGGCACTTGCCGTCCTTGTTGGGGTTGTTCCCGACGGCCTTCTGCTTGTTCATCAGGTCCATCACGCCCCAGGTGACGGATCCCGCGTACCCGATGTTCGGGGTGATGCCGTGCTTGGTCTGGAAGGCCTGGATCGCCTTGCAGTCGGCGGTGGACTGCCGCCCGTCGACCGGCCGGCCGAGGAACTTCTCCACCTGCTTCTGGTACGGGCCGGTCTGCGTCGTGCAGCTCGCGGCCTGCGCGGGCGTCGTGCCCAGCGCGAGGGTCAGCGGTGCGACCAGTCCGGTGATCCCGAGTGCGACGGCTCCTCGTCTGCGTATGTCCCCCATGGCGGGCCCTCCCTTTCGTGCTTCTCGCGTTACCTGCCTGGTAGACCCGCGTCGGGGGGTGTGCGTTGTAGGGAGGATCGGGGCTGCGACCAAACGGTGACTTTTCTCGTAGCCTTGTGACACTTTTGGACGCGTCTGACCTGGGGCCTTGAGGAATCGGTCCTGCCCGGCACGATCGAGGTATACGAGAACAACGTCAGCCTCTGGCTGGATTGGTGTGACGAGGCTGACGTCCGTCCAGTCCTGGACAAGCCGACCGCCGGCGCCCACCTCGCCGTCCTTCTTGAGGAGCGGAACTACGCGACCGCCACCGCCGCTCTGCGGCGGCAGGCCCTTCTCCTTGGCGAGGGCAGCCACGGCGAGACGACGGCAGCGGCGGGTCAGCGGACATCCGGTCGATGCCGGAGTACACGTCCACGTGGCAGTTCGGGCAGATGTCGACGGTGGGGATGTCGACCTGCCGGCCCGCGTGGCTCGGTGTGCGGCCAGTTGGGCGCGGCCCGATCGGCGGGGTGGCGCGTCAGCCGTCGTGTGTCGGCTGGCGCATGCGATTTGCGTCACATCTGATGACCTCTACCGGTTTGTTCCGCACTGGCAGAGGAGTTTCGTACATGGCACAGCAGGTATCGGTCCGCCGATCGCGCCCCTTCAGTAAACGGGTGCTGGCGGCCGCGCTGACTCTGGGCACCGTCGGCGCCCTCGCCGCCGCGGCGCTGCCCGGGCCCGGGCAGGCCGGCCCGCACAAGGCGGACCACGGCTTCCTGGAGAGGGACCTCGTGTCCGACCTCGCGGGAAGAGCGGAGGTGCAGGACAAGAACCTGGTCAACCCCTGGGGCCTGGCACTCGCGAACACCGGAGAGGTGTGGGTCTCGGACAACGGCTCCGACAAGGCCACGATCTACACCGGAGCCGTGGACCGGCAGCCGGTCAGCATCGTGCCCCTGGTGGTGGACTTCCCGGAGGACGGCGCCCCGACCGGGGTCGTACGCAACGACACCGACGACTTCCAGATCGGGCCCCGAGGCTCCACGGCTGCCGCCAAGTTCCTCTTCGCAGGGGAGCACGGCGACCTCTTCGCATGGAACCCGCACATCACCGGGACGGGCGTCGACACGGTCGCTCACGAGGACGCCATCTTCAAGGGCCTGGCGCTGGTACGCGGCAAGGACCACAGGGAGAACGGGAAGGACGGCAAGGACGAGAAGCACGGCGAGCCGCGGATCCTCGTCGCGAACTTCAGTGACGCGCGCATCGACGTCTTCGACAAGGACTTCAACCCCGTACCGCCGACCGACAGCCGGTTCGAGGATCCGAACCTCCCCGACGGATACGCACCGTTCGATGTCAAGACGATCGGTTCCAAGGTCTTCGTGACCTACGCCCTCCAGGACGACGACAAGGAAGACGACGTCCCGGGCGCCGGCCACGGATTCATCGACGTGTACAGCAAGGAGGGGAAGCTGCTGCAGCGCTTCGCGAGCGGCGCCGACCCGAAGAACGGGCATGTGCTCAACTCCCCCTGGGGCCTCGAAGTCGCCCCCAAGGGCTTCGGGAAGTTCGCCGGTGACCTGCTCGTCGGCAACTTCGGCGACGGCCGCATCAACGTCTTCAACAAGAAGACCGGCAAGCTCAAGGGAACCCTGAAGGACCGCAACGGCGACCCGATCGAGATCGAGGGCCTGTGGGGCCTGCAGCGCGGCACCAAGCAGTCCGGCGGCAAGGACTCCGTCTGGTTCGCCGCGGGCATCGAGGACGAGGCGCACGGCCTGCTCGGAACCCTGCGGGCCGAGCACTGACCGCGCACTCTGCGCCGGCCCGGCGGGTGGCCGACTACACCCGCCGGGCCGGCACTTGCCCCGGCCACCGGTCGTCGCCCGCGTAGCAGTAGAGGCGGAGGAGTGAGACGCCCTGCCGCTTCTCCCGGGCCTCCAGCAGACCGGACACCGACGGCACCAGCCACCTCCACGAGCGAAACGAGCGGACGAACCACCGCGTCTCTCCCGCCGCCAACCAGAGTTCATGCCCACCCACCCCGAGCCAAAGCATCACGTTCGGCCGGCGGATGGCTTCTGAGAATCGTGCTCTTTCCTCCCCACGCTCTCCATTCCGTTCAAAACGGGACCATGTGAGGAGCATGAGCAGCACCGGGATTTCCGGGGCTCTGGCCGCCCTCTTCCTCGGCGGCGCCTTCCCCCACCATCACGGCAGCCAGGCCGGCCCGCCCCCTCGTCCCTCCCACCGTCACCCGCCCGCCCGGCCAGACGTCCACGCCAGCCCCGGGCGGCTACCGCAGCAGTCCGCCCGCGATTTCGCCGTGCGGGAGGTGAGCGGTCTCGACGAGCGTCCGGTCGCCCACCTCGGCAAGGCGCCCGGCCCCGAGCCCCTTCCGGCCGGCGGAACGGGCGCCGAGGGCGCCCTGGCCCGGTTCGCCGAGCGCTGGTCGCCGGGTTTCTCCGGCTCGGCCGGCCCGCGCTACCTCGGCTTCGTCACCGGCGGCGCGACGCCCGCATCGCTCACCGGGGACTGGCTGACCAGCGCGTACGACCAGAACGTGTCCGGCAGCGGTGGCTCGTCCGCGGCCGCCCTGGAGCGCGAGACGCTGGGCTGGCTGCGCGAACTGTTCGGGCTGAGCGAGGCGCACAGCGGGGCGTTCGTGAGCGGGGCGGCCGTCTCCAACACGGTCGGTCTGGCGATCGCGCGGGAGTGGCTCGGCGAGCGCCTGGGCGTGTCGGTTTCGCAGGAGGGGGTCGGGGCGCTCGGTCCGGTCGACGTGCTGTCCGGCAGCCCGCACTCCAGCGTCGCCAAGGCACTGTCCGTGCTCGGCATCGGGCGGGACCGGCTGCGTCCGGTGCCGGTGCTGTCCGGGAACCGCGAGGCCGTCGACGTCGAGCGGCTCGCCGCCGCCCTGGACGCGCTCGACGGGCGCCCGGCCGTGGTCGTGGCGAACGCCGGGACGGTGAACACCGTCGACTTCGACGATCTGCGGGCCATCGTGGCGCTCAAGGAGCGGTACGACTTCTGGCTGCACGTGGACGCCGCGTTCGGCGGCTTCGCCGCGCTGTCACCGTCGTACGCGCATCTCGTCGAGGGCCTCGACGCGGCCGACTCCGTCTGTGTCGACCTGCACAAGTGGCTGAACGTCCCCTACGACGCGGCCGTCCAGTTCACCCGCCGCCAGGACCTCCAGGTCCGGGTCTTCCACAACGCGTCGCCGTATCTCGGACTCCCCACCGGCGACCCCGACTTCCTGCACCTCACGCCGGAGAACTCCCGTCGGCTGCGCGCGCTTCCGGCCTGGTTCTCGCTGATGGCGTACGGGCGCGACGGGCATCGCGAGATCGTCGAGCGGAACGTCGCGCACGCCCGGCGTCTCGGCGAGCGCATCGCGGAGGTTCCTCAACTGCGGCTGCTGGCACCGGTCCGGCTCAACGTCGTCTGCTTCACTCTCGCCGACGATCCGGGCGAGGAGCGGGTGCAGGCGCTGGCGCGGGAGATCGCCGCCTCGGGTGAGGCCTACGTGACGCCGACGTTCTACGGCGGCACGCATGCGCTGCGGGCGGCGTTCAGCAACTGGCGTACGTCCGAGGCGGATACGGACCGGGTGTACGAAGCCGTCGCCCGCCACTGCGCCCTTCGACGCCCCTGATACCCGCCGGCTCCACCGACTCCCCTCCGCTAACCCCTCTCCACACCATCGAGGCGCTTGATGGCCTGCTGGAAACCGGTGTTGACCGCCAGCAGGCCCCCGTCCACGCACAGCGTCGTCCCGGTGATCCAGGCCGCGTCCCGGGAGGCGAGGAAGGCGACGGCGGCCGCGATGTCCTCGGGCTCGCCGACCCGGCCGAGCGGATACACCTCCGACGCCAGTGCGAGGTCGGCCTCGCGGTCCTCCCACGCCGTGGTGCGGACCGTGCCCGGTGCCACCAGGTTGACGCGCACGCCGCGCGGGGCCGCGTGCGCGGCGAGGGTGCGGGTCAGCGACATGAGACCCGCCTTGGCGGCGCTGTAGGCGTGGTTGCTGAAGGACTGGATGCCGTTGACCGAGCCGATGCTGACGATGGCTCCGCGGCCCGAGGCCACCAGGTGCGGGAGCGCCGCGCGGGCGCAGCGGTAGGCGCCGGTCAGGGTGAGGTCGAGGTCACGGGCCCACACCTCGTCGGGCTCGTCCTCGAAGAGCGGGGCGTCGGGGGTGCAGCCGTACGCGTTGTTGACCAGGACGTCGAGCGAGCCGAAGGCGTCCACGGCGTACGCGACGGCCGCCTCGACCGTCGTACGGTCCCCCACATCGCAACGGAACGCCTCTGCGCGCCCGCCGAGTTCACGGATCGAGGCGGCCGTCTTCTCCGCCTCGGCCAAGTCCACGTCGGTGACGAGCACTTGGGCGCCTTCCTCGGCCAGTCGGCGCGCGGTGGCCGCGCCGATGCCGCGGGCCGCGCCCGTGATCAGAACCCCGTGTCCTTCGAAGCGCCTCATCGCAGTCATGGCAGGGACGCTACTGCCGTGATCGTCCCGGGGACAGATACCGTGCGCCCATGTCCGCGTTCATACAACAACTCCCGGCGCTGATCGGCGTGGTCATCGGTGCCCTCGGCTCGTATCTGGCGATCGTGCGGGGCGAACAGGTCCGGTTCCGTCGCGAACAGACGACTCGCTGGGAGGAGCGGAGGCTCGCGGTGTACTCCGACTACGCGCGGTCCCTCAAGAAGGCCATCACCCTGACGTACCGCGTCGCCGCCCACCTCGGGAACGACCCTCACCCGCACCCGTTGTCCCCCGAGGAGGCCGCCCCTCTCCTGGCCGAGGCCACCGTCGGCCGGGACCCGGCCGGCGAGGCGCTGTTGCTGCTGGGGACGCAGGAGGTGGTGGACAAGGCGCGTCTGTGGGTCCTCTCGGTCATCGACATGGAACGGTTCCTGAGCGATCGCGTCCACGATCCGCAGGCATGGCAGGTCCTGCTGGACCGCCAGCGCGCCGGGCGCGAGGAGTATTACGCCGCGGTCCGCCGTGACCTGGCGCTCCCGCCCGGCCACTCGGCGCGCTGGGAGGTCCCGCCGCCCCAGGTACGCGCCTGACCTCAGCGGTAGCCCGTGGTGTCCGCGGGCTTGCCCGCGTCCTGGACCTCGACCAGGTAGCGCCAGGCGTCCGGGCGGCTGCCGTCGCGGTCGGTGAAGCCGTACACCTGGGCGAGCCGGCCGCTGGAGAGCGACTCCCCGTTCCAGCGCGCGACGTCCGGGTCGGCGACGAGGGCGGCGACGGCGCGGCCCACGTAGTAAGGGGTCTCGGAGATGGCGAAGTGCGGGACGCGCTCCAGGGCATCGCGCCAGTTCGCCTCGGTCACGCCGAAGTTGTCGAGCATCATCTCGGAGCGCAGCCAGCCGGGGGTGAGGGCCACCGCGGTGGCTCCGCGCGGGCCCAGCTCCTGTCCGAGGGCGAACGCCATGCGCAGGACCGACGACTTGGCCAGGTCGTAGAAGAACGAGACGCGGTAGGTGTTCCGGTTGTACTCGGCGGTGCCGTCGGTCATCTCGACGACCAGGCCGCCCGGTTGGCGCAGCAGCAGGGGCAGCGCGTGGTGGCTGGTGATCGCGTGCGTCTCGACGGCGAGGCGGAGCAGCCGCAGGCCGTGGTCGAGGTCGTGCTCCCAGACCGGGGTGTCCCACTCGAAGAGGTTTTCGCCGCCCCAGATGTCGTTGACGAGGAGGTCGAGGCGGCCCTGTTCGTCCGCGATGCGCGCGACCAGGGCCTGGACCTCGGACGGGACGAGGTGGTCGGTGGGGACCGCGATGCCCCGGCCTCCCGCCGCCGTGACGAGGTCCGCGGTGTCCTCGACGGTCTCCGGGCGGTCGTACTCCGAACGCCGCTCGCGTGTGCTGCGCCCGGTGACGTAGACGGTGGCACCGGCCGCGCCGAGCTCCACGGCGATACCGCGGCCCGCTCCCCGTGTCGCTCCGGCGACCAGGGCGATCTTGCCCCGCAACGGCGTGCCCTCCAGCGGCCCTGACATGTCCGACCTCCGTACTCGTGGCGCCCACGGGCTGCCTCCGCCCATGCGTCCCTACGAGCGTGCCCCGGAAGCCGGACATCTTCTGTCAGGATTCTGACCGCCGTTCCCTCGTGTCAGTGACCGCGCGCGATCCACTCCTCCAGATGCGGGGCCTCGGCGCCGATCGTGGTCGAATCCCCGTGTCCCGTCCGGACGACCGTGTCGGCCGGGAGGCCGAGCAGCCGCTCGCGGATCGACTCGACGATCGTCGGGAAGTGGGAGTAGGAGCGCCCGGTGGCTCCCGGGCCGCCCTTGAAGAGTGTGTCGCCGGTGAAGACGGTGCCCAGGCCGGGGTCGTACAGGCACACCGCGCCCGGCGCGTGGCCGGGGGTGTGCAGGACGGTCAGGTCGGCGCCGGCCGCCTCGATCACCAGGCCGTCGTGGAGCCAGGCGTCGGGGAGGCGGTCGGGGTGGGTGAACTTCCACAGCGGCAGGTCGTCGGGGTGCAGCCAGATCTTGGCGCCGGTGCGCTCGGCGAGGGCGGGCGCGGCGTCGATGTGGTCGTTGTGGGCGTGGGTGCACACGATGGCCCGCAGCCGCCGGTCGCCCACCGCCTCGGCGATGGCGTCGGCGTCGTGGGCGGCGTCGATGACGATCGCCTCGTGGTCGTCGCCGACGATCCAGACGTTGTTGTCGACGTCCCAGCTGCCGCCGTCGAGCGAGAACGTGCCGGAGGTGACGAGGTGTTCGATGCGCGCCGTCATCACAACACCACCACCGAACGCAGCACGTCGCCGTGGTGCATCCGCTCGAAGGCCGGCTCCACCTCGTCCAGGGCGATCGTCTCGCTCACGAACGCGCCCAGGTCGAGGCGTCCCTGGAGATGCAGGTCGATCAGCATCGGGAAGTCCCGGGAGGGGAGGCAGTCGCCGTACCAGGACGACTTGAGGGCGCCGCCGCGTCCGAAGACGTCGATCAGCGGCAGTTCGAGCTTCATGTCCGGAGTGGGTACGCCGACGAGCACGACCGTGCCGGCCAGGTCACGGGCGTAGAAGGCCTGCTGGTACGTCTCCGGGCGGCCGACTGCCTCGATGACGACATCGGCGCCGAAGCCGCCGGTCAGCTCGCGGATGGCCTCGACCGGGTCCGTCTCGCGGGAGTTGACGGTGTGGGTCGCGCCGAGCTTCTCCGCGGTCGTGAGCTTCCGGTCGTCGATGTCCACGGCGATGATCTTCGCCGCGCCCGCGAGCCGGGACCCGGCGATCGCCGCGTCGCCCACGCCTCCGCAGCCGATGACCGCGACTGTGTCGCCCCGGCCGACGTTCCCGGTGTTGATGGCCGCCCCGATCCCGGCCATGACTCCACAGCCGAGCAGTCCGGCCACCGCCGGGGAGACGGCCGGGTCGACCTTGGTGCACTGTCCGGCGGCGACGAGGGTCTTCTCGGCGAAGGCGCCGATGCCGAGGGCCGGGGACAGCTCCGTGCCGTCGGTGAGCGTCATCTTCTGCTTGGCGTTGTGCGTGTTGAAGCAGTACCAGGGCCGCCCGCGCAGACACGCCCGGCACTGTCCGCACACCGCACGCCAGTTGAGGATGACGAAGTCGCCGGGCGCGACGTCCGTGACACCGTCGCCGACCGACTCCACGATCCCGGCCGCCTCGTGGCCGAGCAGGAACGGGAAGTCGTCGTTGATGCCGCCCTGCTTGTAGTGCAGGTCGGTGTGGCAGACCCCGCACGCCTGGATCTGCACCACGGCCTCTCCCGGCCCGGGGTCCGGCACGACGATGGTCTCGACACGCACCGGCTCGTTCTTGCCCGGTGCGATCACGCCCCGTACTTCCTGCGCCATGTGAGTAAGCCCTTCCATGGGTCGACGTTCCGTCAACCGACCCTACGGGGTGACCGGCCGGTAGAAGGCCAGGTGGCCGCGCCTCACCGTGTGCCCCACTCCACGAAAATATACCCCCGGGGGTACCTCTGCTACCGTGGATATATACCCCGGGGGGTACCTTCCCGGGGTCCACGAGGAGAGGAGTGCTGCCGTGTTCTTCGTCGACACCATCGAAGTGCCGGGCCTGGGCAACCGCAGCTATCTGGCGGGCGGCCCGGAGGGCGCCGTGGCGGTCGATCCGCCGAGGGACGTCGACCGGGTGGTCGCGGCCGCGGCCCGCCGCGGCGTGCGGATCACGCACGTCGTGG
The DNA here is from genome assembly GCF_041053035.1 of Streptomyces sp. R35. Taxonomy (NCBI): domain Bacteria; kingdom Bacillati; phylum Actinomycetota; class Actinomycetes; order Kitasatosporales; family Streptomycetaceae; genus Streptomyces; species Streptomyces sp. R35. Next base: position 10,467,279 of record NZ_CP163440.1, on the reverse strand, counting down.
AGACGCACCTCCACAACGACTACGTGAGCGGCGGCCTGGAGCTGGCCCGGCTCACCGGGGCGCTCTACCTGGTGCCGGGCGGCGCACGGGTCGCCTTCGAGCGGGTGCCGGTGGCCGACGGGGACCGTGTGGAGGTCGGCGCCGGGCTGACCCTGCGCGCGCTGGCCACGCCCGGACACACGCCGCACCACACCTCGTACGTCCTGGAGGAGGCCGGGCGCGCGGTGGCGGCGTTCACCGGCGGTTCCCTGCTCATCGGCACGGTCGGGCGGCCCGACCTGGTCGAGCCGCGGCTGACCGGGGAGCTGGCCCGCGCACAGCACGCCTCCGCGCACCGGCTCGCCGCCGAGCTGCCGGACGACACCGCGGTGCTGCCCACCCACGGCTTCGGCAGCTTCTGTTCCGCCGGGCAGGCCTCGGGTGACGCGACCACCATCGGGCAGGAGCGCGGCAGCAACGAAGCGCTGGTCAAGGACGTCGACACCTTCGTTGCCGAGCTGCTCGCCGGGCTCGACGACGTGCCCGCGTACTACGCGCACATGGGCCCCGCCAACGCCGAGGGCCCCGCCCCCGTCGACCTCACCCCGCCCGCGCTCGCGGACGCCGAGGAGATCGCCGCCCGGCTCGCCGCCGGTGAGTGGGTGGTGGATCTGCGCAACCGGGTCGCGTTCGCGTCGGGCCATGTCACCGGGTCCGTCAACTTCGAGGCGGACGGCTCGCTCGCCACCTATCTGGCCTGGCTGCTGCCGTGGGGCAAGCCGGTCACCCTGCTCGCCGAGTCACCGCGCCAACTCGCCGACGCCCAGCGGGAGCTCGTACGCGTCGGCGTCGACCGTCCCGCCGCGGCCGCCGTCGGTTCGCCCGGCGGCTGGGTGCGCGAGGGCGAACAGCCGCGCTCCTTCCCGCGCGCCACCTTCGCGGACCTCGCCGGGGCGTACTCCGGCGAGATCGTGATCCTGGACGTCCGGCGCGATTCCGAGCGCGCCGAGGGCCACATCGCGGGTTCGGTGCACCTCCCCGTCCACCAGCTGCGCGACCGGCTGGGCGAGATACCCGCCGGAACCGTCTGGGTGCACTGCGCCGGAGGCATGCGGGCCGCCATCGCCGCCTCGCTCCTCGACGCGGCCGGCCGGGATGTCGTGGCCGTGGACGACGCCTTCGCCGCCGCGGGCGAGGCCGGTCTGCCGATGGCACGGATCACTCCGGCCGAGGCCCGGGATCGCACGGGCCCCGGCACCGATGCCGTACTGCTGGACGTCCGCGAGCCGGACGAGTGGGCGGATGGGCACGCGCCGGGTTCCGTGAACGCCCCGCTGTCCGCGCTGGCCGCCGGCGCCGCGCTGCCTCCGGCCGCCCAGGACCGTCCCCTCGTCGCCGTCTGCCGCTCAGGGAAGCGTTCCCGGGAGGCCGCCGCGCTGCTCGCGGCCCGCGGCTTCGACGTGGTGGACGTCATCGGGGGGATGCGTGCCTGGGCTCAGGCGGGCCTGTCCACGGTGACCGAGCCGGGCCGGGGGCACGAACACGGCGGACCGGCCGCGTGAGTGTCCTGATCCTCGCTCTCCTCGCCGGTGGCGTGATCGGGCTGGCGCTCGGTGCGCTGGGCGGCGGCGGCAGCGTACTGGCCGTACCCGCCCTGATCTATCTGCTCGGTTTCAGCCCCGCCGCGGCCACCACCGCGAGCCTGGTCATCGTCACGGTCACGTCCGCGACCGCGCTCACCGCGCATGCCCGGGAAGGCGCCGTGCGCTGGCGCGGCGGCGCACTGTTCGCGGCGGCGGGACTGGTGCCCGCGGCTCTGGGCGGGGCCGTCGCCGGACATCTGCCGTCCGGTCTGCTGACCGCCGCCTTCGCGGTGGTCGCCGCCCTCGCGGCGGTGCGGATGCTGCGGCCTTCGGCCGCCGTGCCCGATGCGGCGCCACCGCGTCCGGGACTGATCGCCGGGACTGGCGCGGGGCTCGGCGCGGTGACCGGCGTGCTGGGGGTGGGCGGCGGCTTCCTCGCCGTACCAGCCCTGGTCGGTGTGGTGGGTCTGCGGATGCGGGCCGCCGTGGGCACGAGTCTGCTGGTCATCACCGTGAACTCACTCGCGGCGCTGGCTGCCCGTGCCGGGACCGCCGAGAGCCTCGACTGGTCGGTCGTCGCGCCGTTCGCGGGCGCCGCGATCCTCGGCGCGTGGGACGGCAGGCGTCTGGCGGCCAAGGTGTCCGGCGGCATGCTTCAGCGGATCTTCGCCTGCGTCCTGCTGGCGGTGGCCCTGTTCATGCTGATCGACGCCGTCGTATGACGTCGTCACGCCAGTGAGTCGTCAAGCCGGTGAGTTGTTACGCCAGTGACAGGAACAGCTTCTCCAGCCGGGCGCGCATCACGTCCTTGTCCTCGCCGTTCTTCATGCCGCCCTCGACGTCGGTCAGGCACTGCTGCAGACCGGTGGCGATGATCGCGAAACCCGCCCGGTCCAGCGCGCGGGAGGCGGCGGCGAGCTGGGTGATGACTTCCTCGCAGTCGCGCCCCTCCTCGATCATCTTGATCACTCCGGTGATCTGCCCCTGCGCCCGGCGCAGCCGGTTCAGCACGGACTTCAGCTCGGCAGCCGCAAGATCCAGTTCCACGAACACTCCTCTACCTATACCCCTAGGGGTATGATACTCCGCCCTTCGGGGCACCCTAGAAGATCAAGGATGACACCGACATGAAGACCCCCCTCTCCCTCGACGCCGACCAGGCCCGCACGCGCCTGCCCGAGCTGACCGTCCTGGACGTCCGCACGCCCGGCGAGTTCGCCTCCGGGCACCTGCCCGGCGCCCTCAACATCCCCCTGGACCAGCTGCACCGGGCGTTGCCCGCCCTCAAGGGGGCCACGACCGACCTGCTCGTCGTGTGCGCGTCCGGCGCCCGTTCCGACAGCGCCCGCAAGACGCTCGCCGAGCACGGCGTGACGGCCGCGACCCTCGTCGGCGGCACCAGTGCCTGGTCCGAGCGCGGACATGAGCTGCATCACCCTGCGGCCGGTACGCGCGCCACCTGGTCCATGGAGCGCCAGGTCCGCTTCACCGCGGGAAGCGTCGTCCTGGCCGGGCTGGGCCTCGGACTGCTGCACCCTGCCTGGCAGTTGCTCTCCGCGGGGATAGCGGGGGGCCTGGTCTTCTCGGCGGTCACCAACACCTGCGGCATGGCGGCGCTGCTCGCCAAGCTTCCGCACAACCGGCCCCGGCCGGCCGATCTCGACGCGACGCTGGCCACGCTCGCCGGGCGCTGACACAAGCCGCCGGGTGACGGCGAACCCCCGCTCGTCCTCTCGGCGGCCCGTGACTGGCCCACCCTGCACGGAGGTTGAGCGGTTCTCGGTCCGCGTCCGCGCCGACGTAGCCTGAGTGCTCCGCATCGACTCCCGCAAGGAGCACCGTGAGCATCACCGACGCCGAGCCCGAGGTGCCCGCGTGGCGCCTGCTGCTCGAGTACGTTCGACCGCATCGATGGGCGCTGCTCGCGGGCGCGTTGCTGGCGCTCGCGACCGGGGCGACCGGTCTGGTGCTGCCGTTGGTGGCGCGGGGGCTCATCGACGATCTGTCGCACGACCGGCCCATCGGGCGGGCGCTGCTCGGCATGGCGGCGCTGGTGGTCACCAACGCGGCGGTGGGGGCGCTGGGTTCGTATGTGCTGCGGCGCACCGCCGAGTCGGTGGTGCTCGGCGCGCGGCGCGCCCTGTCGTCGTATCTGCTGCGGCTGCGGATACCGGCCGTGGACCGCAGCGAGCCGGGTGACCTGATGGCCCGGATCACCTCCGACACGACGCTGCTGCGCGAGGTCACCACCGATTCCCTGGTGGGCCTCGGCACGGGCGGTCTCACGCTCGTGGCGACGGTGGTGATGATGGGCCTGGTCGACGTGGTGCTGCTCGGCGTCACCCTGGGCGTGATCCTGTGCGCGGGGACGGTGCTCGGGGTGATCGTGCCGCGCATCAACCGGGCGAGCAAGCAGGCCCAGGACGCCGTCGGTGTGATGGGCGCCTCGCTGGAGCGGATCCTGGGCGCGCTGCGCACGGTCAAGGCGTCCGGTGCCGAGCACCGCGAGGAGGCGACCATCCACGCGGCGGCCGAGGAGTCGTGGCGGCAGAGCGTGCGGGCCGCCAAGTGGTCGGCGGCCGCGGGCAACACGGCCGGTCTGGCGATGCAGATCGCCTTCATCACGGTGCTCGCGGTGGGGGGCGCCCGGGTCGCGACCGGCTCCATCGACGTGGGCACGCTGGTCGCCTTCCTCCTCTACGTGTTCTATCTGATGTCGCCGATCCAGCAGGTGGTCGGCGCGATCACGCAGTACCAGACCGGTGCCGCCGCGCTGGCCCGGATCCAGGAGGCGCTGCGGCTGCCCGCCGAACCGGCCGCCCTGCCCGCGCCGTTGCCCACTCCGGGCGCCGAACCCGCCGCGCTCGCCTTCGACGACGTCCGCTTCCGGTACGCCGACGATCTGCCGTACGTCCACCACGGTGTGACCTTCGCCGTGCCGGCCCGCGGCATGACCGCGTTCGTCGGCCCTTCCGGCGCGGGCAAGACCACCGTCTTCTCGCTCATCGAGCGGTTCTACGACCCGGAGGCGGGCGTCGTCACGGTCGACGGCCGCGATCTGGCGCAGTGGGATCTGCCCCAACTCCGTTCCGCCATCGGCTATGTAGAGCAGGACGCCCCCGTCCTTTCGGGTTCCCTGCGGGACAATCTGCTGCTCGGGAGTCCGGAGGCCGACGAGGCCGACCTCACGCGCGTCCTGAAGACGACCCGTCTCGACGGTCTGATCGCCCGGCTGCCGCGCGGCCTGGACACCCTGGTCGGCCACCGCGGCACCAAGCTGTCCGGCGGCGAACGCCAGCGCGTCGCCATCGCCCGCGCCCTGCTGCGCCGCCCCCGGCTGCTGCTCCTCGACGAGGCCACCTCGCAGCTCGACGCCGTCAACGAGGCCGCACTGCGCGACACGGTCGCCGATGTCGCCCGTGCGACCACGGTCCTCGTGGTCGCACACCGGCTGTCCACCGTCACCATGGCCGACCGCATCGTCGTCATGGACGCGGGCCGCGTCCGCGCCGTGGGCACCCACCGCGAGCTCGTCGCCGCTGATCCGCTCTACGCCGAACTGGCGGCCACGCAGTTCCTCGCTACCGCCGGGTAGCCACCCACCGGACATACGCCGTCGGGCCGGGGACGGACACGGATCCCAGGCCCGGACCATTGACGCCCGCGCTCCCCACCCGGACACTCAAGCCACTCAAGCCACTCACAGAGTGCATACAACTTCACTCAGCGAACGAGTCGCTCGCTTTTCCAGGGTCTTGAATATGACTTCTCCCCGTATGTCCGGTGCGCAGCACCTGTCTCCCGACCGCCCGTCGCACACCTTCCGCAGCGTCTTCCCCGTTCTGGCGCTGTGCTGGATGGCCGTCTTCTTCGACGGCATGGATGTCAACATCTACGGCGCGGTGATGCCGCACGTGCTCGACGACTCAGGGCTCGGGCTGACGCCGGCGAGCGCGGGCACGATCGGCAGCTGGACCACGTTCGGCATGCTCATCGGCGCCCTGCCCACCGGGAACATCACCGACTGGCTGGGCCGCCGCCCGATGCTGGTCGCCAGCGTGACGCTGTTCTCCGTCGGATCCGCGATCTGCGCCTCGGCCGGGGACCCCACCCTGTTCGGGGCGGCCGGTTCGTCGCCGGTCTCGGGCTCGGCGGTCTGATGCCGCTGTGCCTGGCCATGGTCATGGAATTCGCCCCGCCGCGCCGCGCGGCACTCACCACCGGCCTGCTGATGACCTCGTACCACGCGGGCGGAATGTTCGCGACGACGCTCGGGCTGACGCCGGCGCCCGCGGCGGGCTGGCGCTGGGTCTTCTGGGCGGGCGTGCTGCCCGCCGTGATCGCCGTACCGCTGCTGCTGAAGCTGCTGCCCGAGTCCCCCGGTGTGCTGCTCGCCCGCGGTGAGCGCGCGAAGGCCGACGCCGTCGCCGACCGCTACGGCCTGGTCCGCCCCACCCAGGTCGCCGCTCCGGCCGCGGGCGCCGCGGGCCGTCTCGCCGCCGTACGGGCGCTCTTCCGTCCCGAGTCCCGCTGGGCCACTCCCCTGCTCTGGCTGGCCTCCTTCTCGGGTCTGCTGCTCGTGTACGGCGTCAGCACCTGGCTGCCGCAGATGATGCGCGCCTCCGGCTACGGCCTGAGCTCCTCCGTGAGCTTCCTGCTCGTGATCAACGCCGGCGGCATCGTGGGCCTGCTGATCGCGGGCCGTACCGCCGACCGCTTCGGCGCCGTCCGTGTCTCGGCGGTCTGGTTCGTGCTCACCGCGGCGGGCGCGCTGCTGCTCAAGGCACATCTCCCGCTGGGCGTGACATACGCCGTGGTCGCGATCACGGGAGTCTGGCTCTTCAGCGCGCAGGTCATGGTCTACGCCACCGCCAACACCGTCTACCGCGAGAGTGAGCGCGCGGCCGGGCTCGGCCTGGTCACCGGGGTCGGCCGCACCGGCGCCGTCGTCGGGCCCTGGCTGATCGGCTCGCTCGCCGCGAACGGCAACCAGAGCTGGGGCTTCACCACGTTCGCCCTGGCCGGGCTGCTCGGTGCCGCGGCGATCTCGCTCGTCCCGCCGGCCCGGCGCATGAGCGGGCGCCAGCGGGCCTCCGCCGGCGCCGTCGTCACGGCCGACGCGTAGGCGACGGCGAGCCCCGGCAGAACGTCATTGTTCTGCCGGGGCTCGCCGTGCCGACCCGCGTGCCGCTTAGCTCTCAATGCCGCCAAGCAGCCCGGTGACGGGCGCGACCAGGTCGGTCACCTGGTGCAGCTCGTTCAGGTCGTTCAGCCGGTTGAGTCCAGCGAGCTGGCGGGAGGGCAGCGGGAGGTCGGCCTGGTGTTCCGCGGGAATGTCACTCATCGCCAGCGAGTCGAGCTGGGTCATCGGGTTGAGCTTCCCCGCGTCCTGGGCCTCGGAGCCCGCCGCGCTCGCCATCGGCGCGGCAAGGCCCGTGACACCGATGGCGAGACCAACGGCGGCGACCATACGTCGTGTTGAGATCATGCTTTCAGCAACGGCCCCGGGCCCCCGGCGGACACGGCCCTCCCCCGTCGCTCACCCGTCAGGCGCATCGGGCCGTTGCGCTTGCCGACCGCTCCACAGCGGAGGAGCCTCGAAGGAGAGGCCCTTCGCGGTCCACTCCTCGCTGGGCCGCGGCCTTCCAAGGAGGTCACTATGGGCACTGCGGCATTCCCCACCTTCGACACCGAAGCGCTACGCCAGGGCATCGAGGGACAGAGTGCGACAGCTCTGCTGTCGCTGTACGCGGACGACGCGGAACTACGTGTCATCGACCGCAACACCCAGCCCAGCCACCCGATGATCAAACACGGTCGCGGCGAGATCGCCGACATGCTCAACGACGTCTACAGCCGCGACATGACGCACAAGCTGGAGCAGTGCGTCATCCAGGGCGACCACGTCGCCTACACCGAGTCCTGCGAGTACCCGGACGGCGTGCGGGTACTGGCGAGTTCGATGATGGCGCTGCGCGACGGCAAGATCGTCGAACAGACGCTTGTGCAGGCATGGGACGAGTAGGAAGGACCTGGCCGAGGGTCCAGATCAGGTCCCGTCTGACCTGGACCTTTTCGGCCAGCACGGCGATGGGCCGGTCGCGTACGCACCGGACTCGGCTGACAGGACCAGTTTCCGCAGCAGGTCTGCGAGCGTCTGCTTCTCTGCTGGGCTCAGTACTGCGAGCAGCGCGTTCTCACCCTTGTCCTCCGACACCACGTGCTGCTCGAAGGCGTCGAATCCGGCGTCGGTGAGCCGTACCCGTACGCGGCGACGGTCGCTCCGCTCATGGGTGCGGGTGAGCAGTCCCGCGTCCTCCAGCGGTGCGAGCCGCGCCGACAGGGCGCCCCGGGTCAGCCCGAGCATGTCGGCGAGCTGTGACGGGCTCGCCTCGTAGGGCGGGCCGAGCCGGCGCAGCATCAGCAGCACCTTGAACTGCCAGTGCTGGAGGCCGTCCGAGTCCAGGGTGTCCCGGCGGGCCTGCGCCGTGTGCCGGGCCAGGATGGCGAGCCGGGCGATGATCGCCTCCTTGACCGGGTCCATCCAGTCGAGTTCCTTCGACCAGAGCGCGACGTGCCGGTCGACCGAGTCCGCGGTCGCCGCGTCGGACGGTTCTGTCATGCGGGCCCCCACATAGTTTTCTTGTGGATAGTTTTTCGAATTACTACTTTCCTCGCCATGACGAACACCGCAAGCACGATTCGTACGGTCGTATCGCTGGACGAACTCCTCGCCGCTGTACGTGAGTTGAGGATCGGAGGTCGCTGGGAACGCGCGGCGGACCTGCTGGACGCCACCGATGTGACCGATCCGCGAGCCCGCGCCCGACTGGCCGTGGCCGCCGCCGAAGTCGCGCTGGAGAGCGACTGGTTCGGTGGGACCGGCCTGGCGAGGGCTCGGCTCGGCGCCGCGGAGAAGGCCTTCGAGGAAGCACGCCTGGACGGCCGTTGGGACCTGGACTTCCTGTGGCTGCGCCACGACTACCTCGGTCTGCTGCACGCCGGCGGCACCTTCCGCGCCGGACCCGGCGGCAAGGACCCGGAGGCCCTCGCCGCGCTGCGGCACCTCGCCGGGATCCTGCGCGACCAGGCCCCGGACGCGGTGCGCCGCGGCTGGGCCGAGATGTATCTGGGCCTGATCGCGGACAATCTGTTCGCCGAACGGGACAGCGCGCCCGCCCACTACGAGGCCGCCCTGAGCGCGGGCGAGTCGGGGGACGACCTGCTGTCCCGCGAGGCGCTGCGCCACCTCGGCGATCACGACCACGACCACGGCGACCACGCACGGGCGCTGGAACGCTGGAACCGGGCGACCACGCTCGGCGCCCGGGCCGGAACCGTCCCCGGCACCCTCTCGATGCAGATGCTCCTGGCGGTGCTCGCCCGCGACACGGGCGACGAGGCCGGAGCCGCCGCGCTGGCCCGGGAGATCGCCCGCTGGGCGGGAGCCATCGGAGCCGTGACCACCGAGGCGCAGGCCAACGGTTTCCTGGCGGGAGAAGACCCGACGGCGCCGCCCGCCGTCCAGGCCGATCATCCGACGAGCTAGGCTGACCGGCGGGCCGTGACTGGCGCTGAGGTGGAGTACCACCGGGGAGCGGCCTGACGAACGGGTCTTTGCCGCGCGCCTGGGCGATGTGTCAGCAACGCTCAGGAGAGCCCATGTCCCAGGCCCAGCTCATGGACGGCGCCGGTCTCGCGCGCCGCATCGTCGAGGAGACCGCCAAGCGCGCGGCCGGCCTCAAGGACCGTACGGGCATGGCGCCCTGTCTGGCGACGGTACTGGTCGGTGAGGATCCCGCCTCGGTGACGTACGTCCGGATGAAGCAGAACCGCTGCCGCAAGGCCGGTATCGAGTCGCGGCACGTCGCACTGCCCGCCGGCACCACGACGGCGGAGCTGGTCGCCACGCTCACCGCCCTGTCCGCCGATCCGACCGTGCACGGCATCCTGCTCCAGCACCCGGTCGGGCCGCACATCGACGAACGCGCGGCGTTCGAGGCCATCGCGCCGGAGAAGGACGTCGACGGTGTGACGCTGAGCTCGTACTCCGCGATGAGCTTCGGCCTGCCCGGCTTCGTGTCCTGCACGCCCGGCGGCATCATGCGGCTCCTCGACGAGTACGACGTCGACCCGGCCGGCAAGCGGGCCGTCGTCGTGGGCCGCAGCGCCATCCTCGGCAAGCCGGTCGGCATGCTGCTGCTCGGGCGCGACGCGACGGTGACGTACTGCCATTCGCGTACGGCGGATCTCTCGTCGGTGGTGCGCGAGGCGGACATCGTGGTGGCCGCCGTGGGACGGCCCCGGCTGATCCGCGGCGAGGACATCAAGCCGGGAGCCGTCGTGATCGACGCGGGCTACAACGAGGGGAACGTCGGCGACGTCGACTTCGACACCGCCGTCACCCGGGCCGGGCTGATCACGCCCGTGCCGGGTGGCGTCGGCCCGATGACGATCGCGGTCCTGCTGGAGCAGACCGTGACCGGAGCCGAAGGCCAGGCAGGCGTCTGACCGTCGCGGCTCAGCGCATCCACGCCTTGTACGACATCACATCCCCTGCCTTGAGGCCCCACTCGGGATCGGCCTTGGTGACGGTGTCCTCCAGGCCGAGGACGGCACCGGTCGCCGGGTCCAGGATCAGCATCCGGCGGCCGGAGTGGGCCGTGTCGTCGTACACGTACGCCTGCCCGGTGCGGCCCAGCCGGTCGGTGACCGCTCCGGCCGGGTGCAGCCCCTTCGCGTCGGCGAGGATGCGCGCGAGTGCGGCGCTCTCACGGCTGCCGAGCGTCCAGTGGTCCAGCAACTCGGCGACGGCGTCGAGGAGTTGAGAGGTGTCCATCTCCCCGGTGGTGTCGATCTCTTCGAGGTAGGCGCGCAGCCGCTCGGCGTCGTGCGGCGGTCGTGCCTGGGGCGGGGCGTCGCTCCAACTCGGCGGGTACGTCTGCCTGCTGAGGACATGGCCGTCCTCGACGGTGCGCGGGACGGGGTCGGCGTCGGTGATGACCGGCCTGCCGGGGTGGCGTGGATCGGTCGCGACGACGAGTTCCGTGTGGCTGCCGTCGGCCTTCCAGCGCACGACGCGCTCCTCGGGAAGCGTGACCGGCGGCCGGGCCTCGGGACCTGAGGTCATGCTCAGGCTCCAGGCCTGGAAGTGGGTCCCCTGGCGCAGCCTGAGCGCGCTGTCGGATGCCGCCGCGCGGCCGGCGAGGCGGTCCAGGGGTACGGGGGTGGAGCCGGCCTCGACGACCAGCGGGCGCGGGGCGGCCACGGCGGGGATGGTGGTCGTTCCCGACACCATGAGGGTGAGGGCGGCCACGCCGGCCGCCGCCGCGGTCCCGATGCTCCAGGTCCAGCGGCGCAGCCGTCGGGGGCTCTCGCTGTGCAGCAGCTGGTTGAGGCGGCGCTCCGCGTGCTGGTCCAGCGGGCGGTCGTGGAAGCGGGGGTCGCCGGACGGCACCGGGTTGGCGCGGCGCAGCAGTTCGAGTTCGTCAGCCATGGCCGTGCTCCTTCGGGGTGTCGCGGCGGAGCGTTGCGGTGCCGGCGGCCACGGTCGTCTCCAGGCGGTCGATCTCGGCTCTGAGGCGGCGGCGGGCGCGGTGCAGCCGCATCGCCGCGGCGCGGCTCCCGCAGCCGAGGGCGACGGCGACCTCGTCGACGGCGAGCTCCTCCCAGGCCGTCAGGCGCAGTACTTCCTGGTCGGCAGGGGAGAGCCGGGCGAGGGCCTCGTGCACCCAGTCGCCCGGCGACTCGGTGTCGGGGCCCTCCACCACCTGGGTGCCGTGCGCGCTCTCGTCGTTGCCGAGCCGGTCGACGAGCCTGCGGCGGCGCCCGTAGCCGCGTACGGCGTTGGCCAGACAGTGGCGTGCCCCGTACAGCCAGGGCAGGGGGGACGGCGGGAGATCGCCTTTGACCAGCGAGGATGAGGAGCGCCGAGGCCCTCGTTCCCGCACCGGCCGGAGGCACTTCTCACGTGAGCACGCGCATCGGTTCCTGCCGACGCATGCGGGTGCCAGGTGACGGCGGAGCCGTGGTCCAGCAAGCCGGCGGCGTGCGGCCGGTGACCGTCCGCCGGACCGGCCTGGATGACGTTCCACAGGCCGGCCAGGATGCCGCCGGGTGCGAGGACCCTGGCGATCTCGGGTCCCGCGGCGGCCATGTCGAACCAGTGCAGGGCGTTGCCGGCCGGCACGGCATCGACGGAGGCGTCCGGCAGCGGTATCGCCTCGGCACTGCCCGGCAGGGCACGGACAGCCGGCAGCGAGCGGCGCAGTTCGGTCAGCATCGCCGGGTCGGGCTCGACCGCAATGACTTCGGCGCCCAGCGCGACCAGCGTGGCCGCCGCCGCGCCGAACGACGAAGCGTGAAGCAGCTGTTCATCCTGGTCGATGGGGTGACGCTATCGGTGGTGCCGGCGGTGGGCTACCCCGTCTCACCACCTCGACGACGGCCACCCGACAGCGCTACTTGCCTGAAGGAGCATTCGGGAGGACTGGTCCACGAGGTGCCGCAGCACAGGCACATAGGTTTCGTCGCCGCCCAGTTCGTCCAGGATGCGGTGAGCTTCGGCGCGGAGCTCGTCGATGTCCTTCTCGTACCGGCCAAGAACGGCAGGCGCGAGAAGGACGTCGGTGAGCTCCGCTCGGGATCGCGCGGAATTCCGCGCGGCGGCGTGCAGCCCCAGGACACGCTCCGTGGACTCGGGTGCCGCCTCCTCAAGGGCGCACGCGAGCAAATACGTGACGGTGCCGTTCAGGAGGTCTTCGTTGCGGCCGGACAGGATGTCTTCCTGGTCGTTGAATATCTGCCACAGGATGCCGAAGACATTGCCGAACTCGCGCCAGAGCTCCACTGTCCCCTTCTCCACACCCGCCAGTTCGGCGGCCATCGCCGTGACCATGCTGAAGGGTGCGCCGGATTTACCTCTGTACGCCGTGACCACCGACTCGCGCGTGGCGGCGCCCGCATCTCCGCGAAGGTCACTCAGCTGCCCTTCGGTCGCGACGATCCAACAGGTCACGATCTCGGCGGACAGAGCGCCGCGCACCGACTCGGGTATCCGCTGCGACTGAACGACGCGAAGAGGGAGGGAAATTCCGCTGATGACCGCCGCGAGCTGCGCCTCACTCTCGCTGAGGTCACCGGCGACGAACGCGCCCTGTCCGTCGGCCAGGTCGTCGAGGTAGCACGCAGAGGTCCACCACAGCTCATGGACGACAGCCAGTGGAACAGCCGGTTCGGGCGCGCCGGTCTCGACGGCGTGGACGATCAACGGGAGCACCGACAGGGGGTACTTGAACGTGCGATGCCCCAGCAGCGCGGCGACTGCCGCCCGGACCGATGTCGCCGACGGACCGAGTCGGTCGAGTGCGGATTCCGTCTCCGCCTCGATGTCCGCGGACATCTGGCGATGCAGATCCACGTACGTCATCGCCTTCACGTAGCCCCACCCCGCCGTCGAGATCAATCGGGCACCGATTCGATCATTCCGGATGGACAGGAGCCAGAGCGGTTTTCGGCCGTGGCCGGTTCCATTCCCGGAGCCGGTTCAGCGGCAGCGGCGCCGTAGATGCCGAGGGCACAGAAACAAACCGCGCGGGCCGCGGGCCACCGGCCGGGAACCCCGCCATACTGACCATCGTGCGAGTAGCGATCATGACCGCGGGATCGCGGGGCGATGTGGCGCCGTACACCGGACTCGGGCACGGCCTGGCGCGTGCCGGGCATGAGGTCACCCTGGTGACACATGGGTGCTTCGAGCCGCTGGTGGCCGGTTCGGGCGTGGGGTTTCACGCGCTGCCCGTGGATCCCCGGGCGGAGTTGGAGTCCGCGCGGGGACAGGGGCTGCACCGCAGCACCACCGGCGCCGGGAAACTCATCCGCGTCGTCGAGTTGGCGCGCGCGCTCGTCGGGCAGATGACCGACGACCTGATCGAGGCCGCCCACACAAGTGACGTACTCCTGTTGTCGAGTTCCCTGGGGCCGCTCGGGCATGCCGTCGCCGAAGGGCTGTCGCTGCCCAGCATGGGTGTCTACCTCCAGCCGCTGGCCCCCACAAGGGAGTTCGCGCCCCCGGTGACCGGGGTCCGTTCCTGGGGGCCCGCCGTGAACCGGGCGGCCGGGTACGGCGTGAACATGGCCGTCGAGCGGGTCTTCGCCGCCACCGTGCGCACGCTGCGGGCCCGGCTCGGCCTGCCACGCATCGGCCCCGGCGACGCGCGACGCGCCCGCGAGCGGCAGGGCTGGCCCGTGCACCACGGTTTCAGTCCCCTGGTGGTGCGGCGGCCCCGCGACTGGCGTCCCGGGCTCGACGTGACCGGATACTGGTGGCCGTACGACGCCGAGCACGCCCAACTCCCCTCCCCACTGCGGGACTTCCTGGACGCCGGTCCTCCCCCGGTCTTCGTGGGCCTGGGCAGCGCCACCGTGCCCGATCCCGAGCGACTGAGCAACGAGGTCGTACGCGCCCTGCGGGCGGCCGGGCTGCGCGGGGTGATCCAGCGGGGGTGGGGTGAGCTGCGCGCCAGCGGTGACGACATGTTCACCGTCGGGGAGGTGCCGCACTCCGTGCTCTTTCCCCGGATGGCCGCGGTGGTCCATCACGCGGGGGCCGGTACGACGGCGGCCGGGCTGCGTGCCGGGGTCCCGGCCGTGCCCGTGCCGATCCAGTTCGACGAGGGGTTCTGGGCCAACCGTCTGGTCTCCCTCGGGGTGTCTCCGGGGGTGGTGCCGCTGCGGGGGCTCCGGGCGGCGCGGCTGGCGTCGGCGCTCGTGCGGGTGACGGGGGAACCGTCGTATCGGCGGCGTGCCGAGGAGTTGGCGGGGCGGATTCGTACGGAGGACGGGGTGTGGCCGGTTGCCGCGGCGCTCGGCCAACTGGCGGGTCCACCGCCGTGACGGCTTCGCCCCCAGACCCCCGCTGGAAGATTGCGCAGTTCCCCGCGCCCCTTGAACGCGGGGTGGTTCGTCGGCTGCGGGGCGGTGGGGGTTGCTCGCGCAGTTCCCCGCGCCCCTAAAAAACCGCCGGCCCGCCCCGGGTGCTTTTAAGGGGCGCGGGGAACTGCGCAATCTTTTGGACCAGCCCCCACCCACCCGCACCGCACGCAACCCGCCCGTCAGCCCGCCCCACCCCACCCCGCCGGTCGCAGAATCCCCAGCAACTGCCGGACCAGCTCCTCCACCGCTTCGTCGAGCGTCGCGTCCACCCAGCCCGCGCTCCAGTCGTGCAGGAGCCCGTTGACGCTGCCGATGAAGGCGGTCGCCGCGATCCGGTAGTCGCGCGGTGCCGCTTCGCCACGTGCGGCGGCGACCGCTGCCGCGGCGCAGATGAAGTCCACCCAGCGGGCGCGGCGGGCGAGTCGCTGTTCCTCCAACCGGGGGCTCACGCCGATGATTTCGACGAAGGTGATGCGGATCCGGCGCGGATCGCTCGTCACGTTGGCGGCGTAGGCGCGGAAGATCGCGGTGGCGCGCTCGGCGAGCGGCAGCTCCTCCGCATCGGCAAGCGCCGCCAGCGCGGCCTCCTCGCCCCAGTCGTTGACCTGGAGGTGCAGGGCGGCCAGGACGTCTTCGAGAGTGCGGAACTCCTCGTAGAACTGCCGTGTCGACAGCCCCGCCGCCTCGCTCAGCGCCGCGACCGTCGTGGACCGGAAGCCCGGGCTGTCGCCGAACAGCTGGAGCGCGGCCTCCAGGAAACGACGGCGCCGCTCGGCCTGCCGCTCCTCGGCGGTCCTGCCCCCGTAACGGCCGGTCGGCTGTTTGAGCCTGCCCGCCACGCGTTCCCCCCTCGCCGTTCCGACGAACCACCGTTCGACCCTCCGACGATTTTGTCGTGTACGGACCCTTGTGGAGAGGTGGGTCCCCTCCTTACTTTCCAGTAAGTCAACTCTGAACGCGGGCGTGTTCAGATTTTCCCTTGTCATGCCCCCGCCACCCGCACTCCCCACGACGACAAGGACCCACCATGTCTGCCCTCAGGCCCAGACACCTCTGTTCCCTCACCGCAGTCCTCGCCCTCACCCTCGGTGGCACCGCCACCGCCGCCACCGCGCAGGCCTCCGCCACCGATCTGCGCGAGGTGATGTTCGTGGGCAACAACTGGGAGGGCACCGCGGACGTCATCAAGTCCACCGGTGACTTCGCGAAGGTCGGCCGGATCAACGTCATCCCGGACAAGGACGAACGGATGGCCGCGATCAACGCCGATCCGATCAAGTGGGCCTACTTCATGGCCATTCGCAACGGCGTCGGCGAGGGCCACGACCAGTTCGTCGACGACATGTACTCCACACCCGACGGCAAGTCCGTGGTCGTCTCCCGTCCGAGTTTCGCGGACGTCGTCTCGATCAACCTCGCCACCGGGGCCATCAACTGGCGTTTCCCGGTGTCCGGTTACCGCTCCGACCACATGGCCGTCTCCCCCGACGGCACCCGCGTCGCGGTCTCGGCGTCGACCGCGAACACCGTGCACGTCCTGGACATCAGCACCGGCAAGCAGCTCGGCTCCTTCGCCACCGGCGACAAGCCGCACGAGAACATCTTCACCCACGACGGCAAGTACATCTGGAACATGGCGATCGGTGACGTCAACACCGCTCTCGACGACCCGTGGCTGGACTGGACGAAGGGCGACCGGCACATCACGGTCGTCGACGCCACCACGTACAAGCAGGTCAAGGTCATCGACATGCGTGAGCGGCTGGACGCGATCGGCCTCAAGGACTTCTCCGACGCGGTCCGGCCCGCGGTCTTCTCCCCCGACGAGTCCAAGCTCTACTTCCAGGTCTCCTTCTTCAACGGCTTCCTGGAGTACGACGTCGCCTCCGACAAGATCACCCGGGTCAAGACCCTGCCGATGAACCCCGCGACCAGCACCGACCGCACCACCTGGGTCAACGACTCCCGCCACCACGGCATTTCGATGAACCCCGCCGGCACGAAGCTGTGCGTCGCGGGAACGATGGACGACTACGCGACCGTCGTCGACCGGGCGACCCTCCAGGAGGGCCCGCTCGTCACCGCCTCCAAGCCGTACTGGGCGACCGTCAGCGGTGACGGCAAGGACTGCGTCATCTCCGAGAGCGGCGCCGACCAGGTCACCGCCATCGACTTCGCCACGGGGCAGAAGACGGTGTCGGTGCCGGTCGGCGACCACCCCCAACGTGTTCGCCTCGGCCATGTGGAGGCGAACTGGGCGGGCCCGTCGGCTAGTTGACCGCAGTCGCGGCCCAGGACGCCAGTTCGGTCCGGGCCGCGCTCAGCAGGTCGGCGGACGGAGCCGTCGCCCCGTTCGTGACCAGCGCGTAGTGCAGTGTGCCCGAGCCGGGTGCGGTGAGCAGCAGCCGTCGGCTGCCGGTGCCGCCCGGCTCGGGGGCCACGGCGATCGGGGTCGTCGTCGTGTACGACGGCGGCCCGAACGACGTGCCCAGGTCGGAGACCACGGTCGTGGCCGAGGTCGGGAAGGAAGCCGGCAGATGGAGTTCCGTGGGGGCGGTGCTCCCACTGGAACGCCAGAGCAGCAGCCCGTACTGACCCGATCCCACGAGCTGGGAGACATGCGGCAGGGACGACGGAACCGGCTTCCAGGTCAGGGTGGTGGAGCCGTCCCGGGAGCGGTCCTCGTAGGTGAAGGCGACCGTGCTGCCCGCGGTGGCGCTGGGGTAGAGGCGGTCCAGCAGGCGGGCGTCCTGGCGCAGGACGGCCGTGCCCGAGTCGTCCAGGCGTACGGCCGAGAGGTCCTCGTCGTTCCAGGCGTCGCCGGTGGTCAGGACCTTGTCGGGGTTGTTGTTCATCAGCTCGTGATGGCGGCCGTTGTAGATGTCCCACTGCCACTGGGTGCCGGAGAGGACCGGGCCGGACGACGCCGGTTTCGTCCACCAGGTCGAGCCCGGCAGGCGGGAGTCGAGGGCCTGGTACATCGCCTTGACGACCGTCGGGGCCTTGTCCGAGACGGATCCGCTGAGCGGGTGGCCGAATTCGCTGACGATCGCCGTCGTGCCCGCGGCCGAGGCCCGGTCACGTACCGTCCCGAAGTCGGTGGCGTACTGGCCGTCCCCCGCCTTGCCCCACATGAGGATGCCGGAGATCGCCTTCTGGTCGTAGAAGTGGGTGTTGAACACATAGCGCGGTCCCAGCGTTCCCGCGTCCAGCAGGCCGCCCTCCTGCTTCTGTGAGTCGATGTTGGCGTTCCAGAAGAGGTTCGGTTCGGCGAAGAGGGGCTTGTCCTGCCAGCCTGCCGCGTCCATGCGGGTCCGGAACTTCACATAGAAGGGCCACAGGACGTCTCGCTCCCAGGTGCGGCTGGTCTGCCCGGAGTCGTAGGTGCCCGCGTACGGCTCGTTGAACGGGTCGAAGCCGACGACGCCCGCGAATTCGGCGGTGGTGAGGTGCTGTCTGACGTAGGCCATGGTGGCCTGGGCCGTGGTGAGGAAGGCGTCCTGGAGCGTGTACGTGTTGTGCCAGAAGTCGTACGACGCCTGTTTCACGGCCCCGTTCTGGGTGATGTTCTGGCCCCAGAAGAGGCAGATCCCGCACGATTCCTGGGGGTAATTGCCCGCGTCCACGGCCCACTTGGGGGCGCCGTCGCCGCTGTACCAGCTGCCTGTGTTGAAGAGATAGCGGGAGTATAGGTCCTGGTGGAAGTCGGGGTACACGCGGATTCCCGCGTCGAGGAAGGCGCGTATCTGATCGGTGGCCGCGGCGAGATAGGTGGTGTCGACCTGACCCCGCCCGGGTTCGGCGTGGGCCCACGAGAGCAGGAAACGCACGGAGTTGCCGCCGCCGAGGGCGCGCAGCGCGGTGGCGGACTTCTTGGCGTCGGCGACCGAGGCGAAGGGCAGTCCGCTGTTCTCCTCCAGCTTCGTTTCGCCGGAGACGTTGTAGCCGCGGAGCACGACCTCGCGGCCGAGACCGTCGGTGAAGTGGCCGTTCGCGACCGTGAGGGTGGCGGCCGCGGGTGCGTCGAACCAGAGGGAGTCGGGGAGTCCGTCCGCGGCGGCGGGCTGTGCGCCCGCCGCCGTGAGGAAGCCGGTGAGGAGTACGAGGACGCCGAGCAGACGCGCACGTAACTTCGACATGTTCACAACATGCGCCGCTGCCCCAGGGGCGTCAACACCCCTGACTCATGAGTAAGTTTCTCGTTTCACCGGCCTCGGGTCACCCACCGACCCGTCGCGTCACGTTCAGCAGGTACTCCTTCCGGTCGAGCGGGTTGAGGTCGGTCCGCGGCCGGTCCGGCACCGTGCCGCGGACGACCGGGGCGTAGTGGTCGAAGGCGCATTCCAGCTCGCCCTCCCCGCGCGTCAACCCCGGTAGCTGCTGCTCCAGTTCATGGACCTGGGCGACCGGGACGACACCCTCCAGCACGCACGCGTCGCCGCGCATCTCCGTGGTCTGCGGCACGGCGCGCTGTTTCGCCAGCACCGGCAGCACCGCCGCGAGCGTGTCCGCCGGAGCCTCCAGACGGAACCGGTGCATCGGCTCGTACACCTGACTGCCCGCCTCCCGCAGCGCGCTCATCACCACGAGCGGTGTCAGGCCACGGAAGTCGGCGCCCGTGCTGGACATGCTCTTGTCGAAGCCCTGATGGGCGTGGCTCTGCCGGGGTGAATAGCCGGAATGGGTCATGGTGACCGTGCAGTCCGTGACCCGCCAGCCGTGGATTCCCTGCTCCAGCGCCTCCTTCACGGTGTCCTCGACCGCCTTGAAGAACGCGTACGGCATCGCACCGAGTTCAACCTCCAGCCGGAATTCCACACCGGAATCGACCGGCGCCGGATCGATGCGCAGTCCGACCGTCGCGAGAAAGGGATTGGGGTCCTTTTTGTTGAACTCGACCGCCGCGCCGGTGCCCGCGGGCCGTTCGATGCACAGGGGTGTCGTCTCGCGGAACATGACGTCGATACCGAATTCGTCCGCCAGCGTCGCCTGGATGACCTCCTTCTGCACCTCGCCGTAGAGCGATACGGAGATCTCCTTGCGCACTTCGTCCTGCCGGAGATTGATCAGCGGGTCCTGTTCGGCGAGTTGCGTGAGCGCGAGATGCAGGGCGCCCTTGTCGGCCGTACGGCAGGGGGCGACGACGGTTTCGAGCGTCGGCGGGGAGAAGTAGTGCTCGTCCCCGCCGTGCCCGTCCGCCCGCGATTTCCGCGGTACGCCGATGGTGTCGCCGATGCGGATGTCGCCGAGCCCCCACAGCTTGCCGATGCGCCCCGCCGCCACGGCTCCCTCCCGGACGGCCGCCCCCTGGTCGAAGACGCTGATCGCGGTGACCTTCCCCTCCTCGCCGTCACGGAAGGTCAGCCGGTCGCGCGTGCGCAGGGTCCCGGAGAACATCCGTGCGTAGGCGATCTTCTCCCCCGCGGGTCCGCGCTCGACCTTGAAGACGGTGCCCGAGACCGGGCCGTCGACGTCGTCCTCAGCCGGGGGCAGCAACTCCTTGATCCCTGAGATCAGTTCGGTGATGCCCGCGCCCGTCATGGCCGAGCCGAAGTACACGGGGTGCACCAGGGCCTCCCCGGTCTGCCGTGCGAGCGCGGCGCGGAGTCGCTCGCAGGAGACAGGGCCCTCGACGTACGCGGCCAGCAGGTCGTCGTCGTGCTCGGCGAGCAGATCGAGGAGGGGCGCCTGGAGGCGGGCATCGTCGAACAGGGTGAAGTGCGCGTCGCGCGTGCCCGGTTCGGCCACGTCCCCCATCGGGACGATCGCCGGAGTCAGCCGCGCGGCGATGTTCTCCAGCACTCGCTCGTATCGCGCCCCACCACGGTCGATCTTGTTCACGAAGACGAGCGTGGGAATCCGCAGCCGCTGGAGCGTCCGCATCAGCACACGGGTCTGCGCCTGGACACCTTCCACAGCCGAGACGACGAGTACGGCGCCGTCGAGCACGCTGAGCACGCGCTCCACTTCGGCGATGAAGTCCGGGTGGCCGGGGGTGTCGATCAGATTGACGGCGACGTCGTCGATCGCGAAGGAGACGACGGCGGATTTGATCGTGATACCGCGCTGTCGTTCCAGCGCGAGGGAATCGGTCTGGGTGTTTCCGTCGTCGACGCTGCCGATCTCGTCGATGACCCCGACCGTGTGCAGCAGCCGCTCGGTCAGGCTTGTCTTACCGGCGTCTACGTGCGCCAGAATTCCCAGGTTGAGCATATGCACCGGGCGTCATGTCCTTTGAAGTGGGAGTGATTCCTTCCTGGGTGGACATGAACGGTGTGCGCATTGCTGCTCCTCGATCTTGGTGGACGCGTCCCCGGTAGTGCAGCAGGCGGCGGCACACAACGGCAACGGATTAACGCTCAACAAATGCATGCCACAGCGCTCGCCCCTCTCGGCACTCAGCCCTAGAGTGACGCACGTCACGTAAAATGGCTGACACCCCTCACCTGGCTCTCTGGGAGGGCACATGACCCGCATATCGGTGAAGGTCGACGGCACCACATACGAGGACGACGTCGAACCCCGTCTCCTCCTGGTCCACTACCTGCGAGACCGCCTGGGCCTGACCGGCACCCCGATCGGCTGCGACACCTCCAACTGCGGGGCCTGCACAGTCGACCTCGACGGAGAGAGCGTCAAGAGCTGCTCGGTCCTCGCCGTCCAGGCCGACGGGAGCGAAGTGACCACGGTCCAGGGCCTGGCCCAGGACGGGGAGTGGCACAGCCTGCAGAAGGCCTTCCACGATCGCCACGCGCTGCAGTGCGGCTACTGCACCCCCGGGATGATCATGGCGGCCCGGGATCTGCTCCGGGAGAACCCCGAGCCGGGTGCCCAGGACATCCGGGAGGCCCTGGAGGGCAACCTCTGCCGGTGCACCGGCTACCAGAACATCGTGCGCGCGGTCCTCGCCGCCTCCGGGCAGGAGGCCACCCGATGAGCGACCAGGTCGTCGAGCGTGAGGTAGGCCGCTCCCGCCTCCGCAAGGAAGACGCCCGTCTCGTCACAGGCCAGACCAACTGGACGGACAACATCAGCGTCAGCGGGCTGCTGCACATGGCGATCCTGCGCAGCCCCATGGCACACGCCCGGATCACCCGGGTGGACGTCTCAGCCGCACGCGAGCGGCCCGGTGTCGTCGCCGCCTTCAGCGGACGCGATCTCGCCGGGGGCCTCGGCTCGCTGCCCTGCGCCTGGCCGGTCACCGAGGACATCGTCCTGCCCGACCACCCGCCGATCGCGGTCGACGAGGTGCGGTACGCGGGCGATCCGGTGGCCGTGGTCGTGGCTCGCGACCGGTACACGGCCGCCGACGCGCTGGAAGCCGTCGAGGTCGACTACGAGCCCCTCCCCCCGGTACTCGACCTGGAGGCCGCCCTCGCCGAGGACGCCCCGCTGGTCCACGCGGACAAGGGCACGAACCGCTGCTACGTCTGGCCTCTGGCCACCGGAGAGAGCTTCGACACGGTCCGGGAGCGGGCCGATGTCGTCCTCAAGCGCCGATACCTCCAGCAGCGGCTCATCCCCAACGCCATGGAGCCGCGCGCGGTGGTCGTCACGCCGCTCGCCGCCTCCGGCGAGTACACCCTCTACTCGTCGACCCAGATCCCGCACATCCTGCGGATCATGCTCTCCATGGTCACCGGCATCCCCGAGCACAAGCTCCGGGTCATCGCCCCGGACGTGGGCGGCGGCTTCGGATCCAAGCTCCAGGTGTACGGCGAGGAGGCCCTCGCGCTCACCGTGGCGCAACGGCTGGGCCGCCCGGTGAAGTGGACCGAGTCGCGCTCCGAGGGCTATCTCGCGACCCATCACGGCCGCGGCATGATCCAGGACATCGAGATCGCGGCCACGCGCGAGGGCAAACTGCTCGGCCTCAAGGTCGACCTCCTCGCCGACATGGGCGCCTATCTGATGCTCGTCACGCCGGGCATCCCGATCCTCGGTGCGTTCATGTATCCGGCGATCTACAAGATGGAGGCGTACGACTTCACCTGCACCGGGGTCTTCACGACCAGGACGCCCACGGACGCCTACCGCGGCGCCGGACGCCCCGAGGCGACGTTCGCCATCGAACGGATCATGGACGAACTGGCCGTCGAACTCGGCCTGGATCCCGTCGAGTTGAGGCGCCGCAACTGGATCGGGCACGAAGAATTCCCGTACACGTCCATCGCGGGTCTGACGTACGACAGCGGCAACTACGAGGCCGCCACGGACAAGGCGCTCGCACTCTTCGGGTACGACGAGCTCCGCTCCGAGCAGCAGAAGCGCAACGAACGCGGTGACGTCGTACGCCTCGGCATCGGTGTGTCCACGTACACCGAGATGTGCGGGCTCGCGCCGAGCCGGGTGCTGCGGGATCTGCGGTACGCGGCCGGCGGCTGGGAGGCGGCGAGCATCCGCATGCTGCCGACCGGCAAGGTCGAAGTGGTCACCGGCACCAGCCCGCACGGGCAGGGCCATGTGACCTGCTGGAGCCAGATCGCCGCCGACGTACTGGGCGTGCCCTTCGAGGACGTCGAAGTGGTGCACGGCGACACCAGGGCGGCACCGCAGGGCATGGACACCTACGGCTCGCGGTCGCTGGTCGTCGGCGGGGCGGCCGTCCATCACGCCGCCCAGAAGGTGGTGGAGAAGGCACGGAAGGTGGCCGCGCACCTCCTCGAAGCGAGCGAGCACGACCTGGAGTTCACGCACGGCGTCTTCTCCGTGAAGGGCTCGCCCGAGGCGCGCAAGTCCATCCAGGAGATCGCCTTCGAGACGTTCTCCTCGCACGACCTGCCCGACGGCATGGAACCCACCATCAACGCCGAGCACCTGGTCGACCCGGAGAACTTCTCCTACCCGCACGGCACCCATCTGTGCGCCGTCGAGGTCGACACCGAGACCGGACGGACCACCATCCGCTCGTACGTCTGCGTCGACGATGTCGGCCGTGTCATCAACCCGATGATCGTCGAGGGACAGGTGCACGGCGGAGTCGCGCAGGGCATCGCACAGGCCCTGTACGAGGAGGCGGTGTACGACGACGAGGGCAACCTGGTGTCGGGCACGATGGCCGACTATCTCGTGCCCTCGGCCGCCGATCTGCCCGAGTTCGTGACGGACCGGACGGAGACGCCGGCCACCTCGAATCCCCTGGGCGCCAAGGGAGTCGGCGAGTCGGGGACGATCGCCTCCACTCCCGCGGTCGTCAACGCGGTCGTGGACGCGCTGCGCCCGCTGGGGGTGACCGAGGTGGCGATGCCCTGTACGCCACAGCGGGTCTGGGAGGCCCTTCAGTCCGCTCAGTCCGTGAAGGAGGCGTCGGCATGATTCCTCCGGCATTCGAGTACGCGAGGCCCTCAAGCGTCGAGGAGGCCGTGCGCACCCTCGCGGACGCGGGCGAGGACGCGAAGGTGCTGGCCGGCGGGCAGAGCCTGCTGCCGCTGCTCCGGCTGCGGCTCGCCTTCCCCGAACTCGTCGTCGATGTCGGCCGGATCCCCGAACTGCGCGGGATACGCGAGGACGAGGGCACGCTGATCATCGGCGCGATGACCTCGCACCACGACGTCATCGGGGACCCCCGGGTACGCCGGCACGCCGGGCTGCTCGCGGCGGCCACGGCCACGGTCGCCGATCCCGCCGTACGCCATCGCGGCACCCTCGGCGGATCGCTCGCGCACGCCGATCCGGCCGGTGACCTGCCCGCCGTGATCCTCGCGCTCAACGCGACACTGATCGCGGAGGGGCCGGCGGGGCGGCGCGCCATCCCGGCCCGCGAGTTCTTCGTGGACTATCTGCAGACCGCGCTGCGGCCGGACGAACTGCTGGTGGAGGTGGAGATCCCGACGACCGACAACTGGGGCTTCCACTACGAGAAGTTCCAGCGGGTCGCGCAGGCCTGGGCGGTCGTCGGTGTCGCGGCACTCGTGCGGCGCGACAACGGGCAGATCGCCGAAGCACGGATCGGGCTGACGAACATGGGCTCGACACCACTGCGGGCCGCGGCGACCGAGGAGGCGCTCGTGGGCGCCTCCGCGGAGGGTGCGGTGCGGCGGGCCGCCGAAGTGGCGGCGGACGGCACGCACCCGTCGTCCGATCCATCGGCCTCGCCCGAATACCGCGCACACCTCGCCCGGGTGCTCACGCGGCGGGCGGTCCTGTCCGCCGCCGGAATGGGGTGAGGAGCCCATCACCGGTATGGCAGTGGACGGCTTGAGCGGTCCGGAGGAGGTGCGGGCCAGCCTG
Organism: Streptomyces sp. R35; assembly: GCF_041053035.1. Classification (NCBI taxonomy): domain Bacteria; kingdom Bacillati; phylum Actinomycetota; class Actinomycetes; order Kitasatosporales; family Streptomycetaceae; genus Streptomyces; species Streptomyces sp. R35. The sequence goes on along the minus strand of NZ_CP163440.1, from coordinate 10,442,554 downwards.
GAGAAGACGGGGTATCTCGTCGACGAGGGACTGGCCGTGGCCTGCTTTCTGGCCCTGAGGCTGCACCGGCCGATCTTCTGCGAGGGCGACGCGGGCGTGGGCAAGACCGCGCTCGCGTCCGCCCTCGCCGAGGCAACCGGTGCCCCGCTGATCCGGCTGCAGTGCTACGAGGGCATCGACGCGTCCCAGGCCCTGTACGACTGGGACTTCCCGCGCCAGCTCCTGCACCTGCGGGCCGCCGAGGCGGCGGGCATCACCGACGCCGACCGGCTCGAAGGGGAGCTGTACGACCGGCGGTTCCTCATCACGCGGCCCCTCCTCCAGGCTCTGGAGACCCAGCCGTCGGTGCTGCTGGTCGACGAAGTCGACCGCGCGGACGACGAGTTCGAGGCGTTCCTGCTGGAGCTGCTGTCGGAGTACTCCGTCACCATCCCCGAACTGGGCACCCTGCGGGCCGAGTTGCCGCCGATCGTCGTCCTCACCTCCAACCGCACCCGCGAGGTGCACGACGCGCTGAAGCGACGCTGTCTCTACCACTGGTTCGACCATCCCGGCTTCGCCCGCGAACTCGCCATCGTGAGAAGGAGGTTGCCGGAGGTGACCGCCCGGCTCGCCGAACAGGTCACCGCGCTCGTGCAGGCCCTGCGCGCCGAGGACCTGCTCAAGCCGCCCGGGGTCGCGGAGACGATCGACTGGGCGGAGGCCCTGCACGCGCTGGGCGCCACCGAGGTGGATGCCGAACTGGCGGTGGCCACGCTGGGGTCGGTGCTGAAGTACCGGGAGGACGCGGAGCGGGCCCGCGGGCTCGATCTGTCGGCGATCCTCGCGGCGCGAGGGGTGTGAAAGATGACGGGCGTCGATGCGTCCGCCGTGGTCGTCGGGTTCGCCCGTGCGCTGCGCGCGGCAGGTGTCGACGCGGGGCCCGACCGTGTCCAGGCCTTCCTCGGCGCGCTCACTCTCCTCGAACCGGGCCTGCGCTCCGACGTGTACTGGGCCGGGCGGCTCACCCTGTGCGGAAGCCGGAACGATCTGGAGCGGTACGAACGGGTCTTCGCCGCGTACTTCGGCGCGCAGGGCGACGGGGTGCCGAAAGGGGCTGCTCCCGCACCCCGGCTGCGCCTGGTCGTCCGCGACCCCGGTTCTGCTCCGCGCACGGAGACGCGGGCCGCGGAGGACGGCGTACCGACACCGGTGCTGGCCGACTCCACCGACGTACTGCGCCACCGGGACTTCGCCGGGCTCACGGCGGCCGAGCGGGAGCAACTGCGGCGGCTGCTGGCCGCGTTCCGCCTGCGCGGCGAGGTACGGCGCTCGGCGCGGCGGCATCCGGCCCGGCGCGGAAGCGTCGATCCGCGGCGTACCGTACGGGAGTTGCTGCGGCGGGGCGGTGAGCCGGCCCGGCTGCGGCGGCACGCCCGGGCCGAGCGCCCGCGCCAGGTCGTGCTGCTCGTGGATGTGAGCGGCTCGATGGCCCCGTACGCGGACGCCCTGCTGCGGTTCGCGCACGCGGCCTCGCACGGCACCCGTACGGAGGTGTTCACGATCGGCACCCGGCTCACCCGGGTGACCCGCGAACTCGCTCACCGCGACCCCGACACGGCCATGGCGGCACTCTCGGCGGCGGTCCCGGACTGGCGCGGCGGCACCCGGCTCGGCGAGATGCTGCGGGCCTTCCTGGACCGCTGGGGCCGGCGGGGCATGGCGCGCGGCGCGGTCGTGGTGCTGCTCTCGGACGGCTGGGAGCGTGGCGATCCTGCCCTGCTCGCGGCCCAGATGCGACGCTTGCACCGGCTCGCGCACCGGGTGATCTGGGCCAATCCGCGCAAGGCCCGCCCCGGTTACGCACCCCTGGCCGCGGGAATGGCGGCGGCGCTGCCGAGCGTGGACGCGTTCGTCGAGGGGCACAGCCTGGCCGCGCTGGAGCGTCTGGCGGCGGTGGTGAGAGGAGCGGATCCTTGAAAGAGACGCACTCCACGGTGAAGGGAGCGGGCGATGCGTGACATCCTCCCGGCGCTGAACGAGTGGTATGCGGCGGGGTCCCCGTTCGGGCTTGCCACGGTGGTCTCGGTCAGCCGCAGCGCGCCGCGCGACCCGGGCGCGGCCATGGCCGTGGGCCCCCGCGACGAGGTCGTGGGCAGCGTGTCCGGCGGCTGCGTCGAGGGCGCGGTCTTCGAGCTGGCCCAGGAGGTCGTGGAGTCCGGCGAGGCTCGGCTGGAAACCTTCGGGTACAGCGACGAGGACGCGTTCGCCGTCGGGCTCACCTGCGGCGGCGAGATCACCCTGCTCGTCCGCCGGGTGTCCCCCGCCGACGACCCGGCCTTCGGGGTGGTGGCCGAGTCGGTGACCGCGGGCCGGCCGGTGACCGTGGCGACGGTGATCGCCGGGCCCGCCCCGCTCGGGGCCACGCTCGCCGTATGGCCGGACGAGGAGTCCGGGCCCTCGGGCGGTGTGTCGGGCTCCCTCGGGTCGACGGGTCTGGACGTGGCCGTCACCGCCGACGCGCGCGGCGAGCTGGCCCAGGGCGCCACGATCCGGCGGCACTACGGCCCGCACGGCGAACGCCGCGAGGACACCGTCACCGTCTTCCTCAACTCCTTCGCGCCACCGCCCCGCATGCTGGTGTTCGGCGCGATCGACTACGCGGCCGCGGTGGCCCGTATCGGCGCGTTCCTCGGCTACCGGGTCACGGTGTGCGACGCCCGCCCGGTCTTCGCCACGCCGAAACGGTTCCCGGAGGGCGTGGAGGTCGTCGTCGACTGGCCGCACCGCTATCTGAGCAGTACGACGACCGACCCGCGTACCGTGATCTGTGTCCTCACCCACGACCCGAAGTTCGACGTGCCGCTGCTGGAGGAGGCGCTGCGCCGCCCGGCCGCGTACATCGGGGCGATGGGCAGCCGTCGTACGCACAACGACCGGATGAAGCGGCTGGCCGAGGCCGGTCTGTCGGAGCGCGACCTGTCCCGGCTGCGCTCACCCGTCGGGCTCGACCTCGGGGCGCGTACGCCCGAGGAGGTGGCCGTGTCCGTCGCCGCGGAGATCGTCGCGCTGCGGTGGGGCGGCAGCGGAGCGCCCCTGACGGCGACGGGCGGGGCGATTCATCCGAGGTAGCGCGGTCCAGGGCCGTCCGAGAAGGCTCCGTCCAGCCCGTCCAGGAGGAGAAAATGGATCTGCACCACGAGTTCACGGTCCCCGTCCCGCTCCAGGACGCCTGGCGGGTGCTCCTCGACATCGAACGGGTGGCGCCGTGCATGCCGGGCGCGATGGTGGAGGACTACGACGGCAAGACCGTCACCGGCTCGGTGAAGGTGAAGGTCGGCCCGATCACACTGACCTACCGGGGCACCGCCGTCTTCGAGGAGCAGGACGAGGCGGCGCACCGCATGGTGCTGGTCGCGAGCGGCAAGGAGGCGCGCGGCCAGGGCACCGCACGGGCCAGGGTCACGGGCACGCTCAGCGAACGCGACGGCGGCACGGCCGTCTCGGTGCGGACCGATCTGACGGTGACAGGGCGCCCGGCACAGTTCGGTCGCGGCGTGATGGCGGAGGTGGGCGACAAGCTGGTCGGCCGGTTCGCGGCCTGCCTCTCCGAGCGCCTTGAGGAATCCGGCCCACTCGAAGAGCCTGGACGCCTCGAAGAATCCGGCCGACCGGAACCATCCGGCCGGCTTCAAGAGTCCGAGCTGCTCAACGAGCCAACGGTGTCGGTGCGTTCCGAGGCGGAGCCGATCGACCTGATCCGGACGGCCGGGGTGCCGGTCGCCAAGCGGCTGGCGGCGGTGGTCGCCGCGGCCGTCGCGGCTGCGCTGGTGTTCGTGTGCGTACGACGCCGTCGGCGCCGCTGAGTCCGTCAGCCGGCCTCGTCGCGGTGATCGGCGATCACCTGCTCCAGGTGGTGCAGCGCCGCGGTCACCCGCGCCGGGTCCTCCTGGAAGAACGGGTCGTCCGGCACGGGCAGGGATGCGGCGAGCGCCCAGCCGCGCCCCCGCGCCCAGGTCGCGTCGTCCAGTCCGACCGCGGTACGGAACACGCCGCGGGCCTGGGCAGGCAGGAACTTCCACGCGGGCAGCAGATCGACGGCGGGGTCGCCCACGGCGAGCGTCCCGAAGTCGATGACCGCGCTCAACCGGCCCTCGACGGCGAGGAGATTGCCGGTCGCCAGGTCGCCGTGGATCCACACCGGCGGCGCGTCCCAGGCGGGCGCCGCGAGCGCCGCTTCCCACACCTGCGTCACCGCGTCGGTGTCGACCCTGCCCTTGAGCGCCGCGATCTTGGGGCGGACTCGGGCCTCCGCCGCCAGGGAGTCCCGCTCGTCGCCCATGGGTACACCGCGGAAGGCGTTGCTCGCCTCGGGGCCGGGACCGCCGGTGGGGTCGAGCTGGTGCAGCGCGGTGATGAACTCGGCGAGCTGCTCGGCCGTCCGGAGCGGATCCGCCAGTGTTTCGGTCGTCGCCGTCTCCCCTTCCAGCCATCGGTAGACGGACCAGGGGAACGGATAGCCCTCCCCCGGCTCCCCCTTCGCCATCGGTTCGGAAACGGGCAGCGGCAGACGGGGGGCGAGGCGCGGCAGCCACGTGTGCTCGCGTTCCACCTGGCCGGCCCAGTGGGAATAGCGCGGCAGACGTACCGACAGGTCGTCGCCCAGCCGGAAGGTGGCGTTGTCCATGCCCGACAACGGGACGGGTGAGAGGGGCAGTTCGGCCCAGTGGGGGAACTGCGCCGCCAGCAGACGGCGTACGAGATCGGCGTCGATCAACACGCCGTCCATCCCAGCCGCCGGGCGGTCGGCTGTCCACTCATTTCCGGTGTGGTGGCCCGCCCCTCCGGTTCGCGTGACGGCCCGCGTCTGATCCTGGTGGGCCCGCCGCGCACGCTCCGTCGGAGCGTGCGCGGCCCTTCGAGCGGGGCTCAGCGACCGGGGTCGCGCATCCAGAGGCTGTTGTCGCGAGTGGCGCAGTACAGCTTGTTGTTGAGGGCCGTCATCGCCGCGACATCGTTGGCGTGCCCGATGCGCTGCCATGCCCGTTCGGGGTAGAGCGCGCGGACCCCCGACAGGTCGTCCGCCGTCAGGGACTGCAGCGTGAAGTTCGGGCGGACCGTGGGGAACATGACGGAGCCGCTCACGCTGGAGTGGCCGAGGCCCAGGATGTGGCCGAGTTCGTGGAGCGCCACTGTGTCCACGTCGAAGGAGTCGGCGGCCGCTCCGACGGACCAGTTGTGCTCCTCGTCGTCGAAGTGCACCGGCTTGGGCATGGCGTTGGTCACCACACCGCAGCCGGGTGGGAAGTCCGCGTGCGCGAGGGTGCCGCCCACCATGCTGAGGTCCGGGTCGTTCGCCGGTCGCCAGCCGATGCGGATGTCCGGGTTCTGAGCCGCGGTGACCTCGGTGAAGCCGATGGGCACGGCCGCGGACCAGGTCCGCAGGGCCCTGCGCACGGCGTCGAACTCGGTGGTGCCCGCTGTGTCGTTGGTGCCGATGTCGAACGTGTAGGTCAGTTCACGCCGGTTCCACGCACACCGGGTGGCGAAGGCCACTCCGTCCAGCATGTCCGGCAGGGCGCAGCGCGACTCGGTCATCAGGTCGCGGGTCCCGGCGTCGAACTCGCCTGTCGTTTCGAGGGAATTGCGCTCCTGGTATGTACGGAGGGCGTCGGCGGTCGGCTTGTCCAGCTGCTGGGGTTCATATGCCCCGCGCTCCAGATATCCGAAGCGCTGCAAGAACCTCTGCACATGCACCAGTTCCGCCCGGGTGTCCCCCAAGGCGGCAGGGGAGAGATCCTTGATGGCATCCAGGCTCGGGAGTTTTTCGTCGGCCATGGTCGGCTTTTCCGCTGGGTGTGGCGAGCGCGTTCCGGACGGGCGGAGCGTACTCGCTCAGCCGAAGACTTCTGATGACGCGGAACGGAATTTCCGGATCCGTTCCCGGGCGTGCGCGCACCATCAGTGTCACGGGCACGCGGGGTGTCTCCACCGTGCTCAGCGCACTCGGGACGTGCGCCGCAACAACTGTCGCCCCGTCGTCGTCCTCGAAACCGACGACGCGTATCGGAATGCCCTGCACTATTTCACTCGAATACGCGCGCGTGGACGGCGAATCGAGACGGTCGGCGAAGGGACCGGTGTCGACGAGAACGGAGAGATCGTCCGATTCCCATGCGGTGACGGCCGAGTCGACCGGCTGTTGCGAGGAGGGCGAGAGATTTCGCGGGATACAGAGGGACACCCGTGTGCCGGCATTTACTCTTTTCCAGCCACGGGTCATTTCGCCTCCCCCTGGCTGCGATTGACCTTCATTGGAGGCTGTGCGCTGATTAGGCAGTCTGCTCCGGGCGCAGGGGCTCGACAAGGCGTGTGGCGTGTCCGCGGCCGACGGCGTGGCAGATCTACGTCATTCCCGGGGCGGCAGCCGGTGCAGCTGTACGTCCGTCAGCTCACCCTCCGCCACGGTCGCCGTCATGTAGGTGCAGTGCGGCTGACGGCGGCGGTCGGTCGGGGAGCCCGGGTTGAGGAGGCGCAGGCCGGTCGGTGCGGTCGTGTCCCAGGGGATGTGGCTGTGGCCGAAGACCAGGACGTCGAGGTCGGGGAAGCGTGCGGCGCAGCGCTGCTCGCGGCCCTGGGCGGCGCCGGTCTCGTGGACGACTCCGAAGCGCAGGCCGCCCAGGTCGGCGCGGGCGACCTCGGGGAGGCGGGCGCGCAGTGCCGGGCCGTCGTTGTTGCCGTACACGCCGAGGACCCGGCGGGAGCGGTCCTCCAGCAGGTCGATGGTGGCGGTGTCCACCCAGTCGCCCGCGTGGATGACCACGTCGGCGAGCGGGAGTTCGGCCATGAGCTGCGCGGGCAGCTCCTTGGCGCGCCGGGGCAGGTGGGTGTCGGACATCAGGAGCAGACGCACCCCCTCAGGGTGTCACCCCAGGACCGTCTCGCAGGTGTCACTCCAGCAGGACGTCGCTCCACACCTGCTTTCCCCCGCTCACCGGTACCGTCCCCCAGGCCGCCGACATGGCCTCCACGAGGAAAATGCCGCGGCCGCCGGTGGCCTCCCAGCCGAGGTTGGTGGGCTTGACCGGTGTACGCGGCGAGTTGTCGGCCACCGAGATCCGCAGCCGGTGGTTGATCAGGGTGAGGTCGAGCCTGACCTGGCCGTCAGTGTGCACGAGGGCGTTGGTGACGAGTTCCGAGACGACGAGGAGAACGGCGTCCAGGTCGTCGCTCACGCCCCAGGCACGCATGACGCGTTTGGTGTAGCGGCGGGCGTGCCGGACCGCCTCGGGGACGCGCCAGACGGTCCAGGTCTCGCGGAGCGGGCGCACCGCCATGCCGTCGTAGCGCATCAGAAGGAGGGCCACGTCGTCGCTGCGGTTGGCGCCCGCGAGCAGTGCGTCGGCCACGAGTCCGAGGTGGGCGGGGTCGGAGGCGGCCAGCTTCTCGGCGAGCCGGTTCAGGCCGTCCTCGATGTCGACCTCCACGGACTCGACCAGACCGTCCGTGGTCAGCGCCATGATCGTGCCGGGCTGGAGACGCAGCAGGCTCATGGGGAAGTCGGCCTGGGTGACGACGCCGAGCGGTGGCCCGCCTTCCGATTCGGGGACCTCCGTGCGGCCGTCCGGGTGGCGCAGCACCGGTGGCAGATGTCCGGCGCGGACGTACCAGGCGGAGCCCTCCTCCATGTCGACCTCGACGTAGCAGCAGGTGGCGAAGAGGTCGGTCTCCAGGTCCATGAGGAGACGGTTGGCGTGCGAGACCACCACGTCCGGGGGGTGGCCTTCGATGGCGTACGCGCGCAGGGCCGTGCGCATCTGGCCCATGAGGGTCGCGGCCGAGGCGTTGTGTCCCTGGACGTCGCCGATGACGAGGGCGACGTGGTTGTCGGGCAGCGGGATCACGTCGTACCAGTCGCCGCCGACCTCCAGACCGGCCGTGGTCGGCAGATAGCGGGCGACGGCGACCGCGCCGGGCAGCCGGGGCAGGCGGCGCGGGAGCAGGGTGCGCTGGAGCATGCCGACGAGTTCGTGTTCGGCGTCGAAGGCGTGGGCGCGCACCAGGGCCTGGCCCGCGAGGCCCGCGGCGGCGGTCAGCAGGGCGCGCTCTTCCGGGCCGAAGTCGTGCGGGGCGTCCCAGCCGATCAGACAGGCGCCGGCCATGTGTCCGCCGGCGGGCAGCGGCAGGATGGCGAGGCCGCCGGGGCCGACCTCGGCGAGCGCCGGTTCCAGGGGTGCCCCGGCGGGCCAGATGGCGGGGCGCCCCTCGCTGAGGGCCGCGGCGAGCGTCGGCATGGAGCGGACGGGCGCGTCCGGCCACTCCGAGCGCCATTCGGTACGCCACAGCTCGGGCCAGGCCTCGGGCTCGGGCGGGTCGAGGACGGTGACGACGAGACGGTCGCCCTCCAGTTCGGCGAGGGCGATCCGGTCGGCCTGGAGGGGCTTGCGCAGGGCGGTGACCACGGCGCCGCCGACGTCACGGACGGTGCCCGCGGTGGCGAGGGCCGTGTCGAGCCGCTGCACGCGGGCCACGTCGTTGACGCCGGAGCGCAGCTTCGAGGCGTCGGAGACCGTGCCCACCAGCCGCGCGGGGCGGCCCTCGCCGCCGGGCAGCAGGCGGGCCCGGAGTCGCAGCCACTTCTGTCCGCCGGAGGGCCCCAGAATCCGGAACTCCAGCTCGCGGTCCCCGATGGACATGGGGTCCGGCTCCACCGCGGACATCAGCGAGGGCAGGTCCTCCGGCACCGTCATCGACAGCAGCGTCTCCACCTTGCCGTCGAATTCGTCCGGGCTGAGGCCGAACAGCTCCAGCACCTCGTCGCCGACCCCGACGTACCCGGTGTCCATGGCGAGGTCGAACGAGCTGGCGGGCATCTCCTCGGTGCCCTCCGCCGTCGCGGGCGGCGGGCAGACGACGGCCTCGGCGAGCAGGCCCAGGCACTCCCGGTCGTCGGAGCCGAAGCCGTCCGGGTTCTCGGTGACGGCGACCAGGCAGCCGTCGTCCCGCAGCGGCAGCACGGCGAGTGAGAAGTCCTGGGACGGCAGCCGCCGGGCGTCGGCGCACCGGCCGAGCTCCTCCGGCCCCAGCCAGAGGGGCCGTCCCGAGCGGTGGGCGTCCACCGCGGGGGACCCGCCGGAGAGCGGATAGCTGTCGCGCAGCCCGTACAGCGTCCTAGGCACCCCTGCGTACTCGGCCAGGTGCAGCTCGTCGCCGCTCTCGCTCGGTGAGTACACCGCTGCGAAGGCCGTGCCGGTGAAGACGAGCACCTGTTCCAGGACGCGGCGCAGCCGCTCGCGCGGGTCCCGTTCCGTGGTGAGCGTCCTGAGGGCAAGTTCGGCACGCAGCGTTCTCTTTCCGCGTTCCGCAGCGCCCTCACTGACCACGTCCGCAATTACAGCGCTTCCGGGACGCTCGCGCAGCCCCTGCGACCGTTCCGGGGCCGTCGGGCCTGCGCCGGAGCCCAGCCTCTCGAACGAAGCCGAACATGACTTTACGCATGCGTTCCGCACGGTGATCTCGTGACAGGTGTGACTGTCCGCGCCTCTGGCGGGCTGAAAGGCTCGGAATCACAGGGCCGAGGGGGAATGCATGGACAAGCGGTACGAGGTGTACGCGCTGGCGGACCGGTACTTCTACGATTCGCCGGACCGGCCGGGCACGGGTGAGCGCAGTGCCCCGCCCTCGTACCCGACGGCGCTGCGTGAGGTGCCCGGGGGATGGCGGGCGGCGCGGATCGGTGACTGGCTGACGCTCACGCCGGTCGACGACGACGGCACTCCGCGCTCCGGGCCCGCCCAGGGCTGGAAGATCCACGCCTCCGCCACTCAGGAGAACGCGGACCGGATCGCCCGGACGGTGTGGGACTACTGCGTGCCGCGGCTGATTCCGTTCAAGTTCGTGCCGGGTCCGCATCTGCTGCACCTGCGGAACACCAAGTACGCGGCCCGCGACACCAGCGGGAAGTTCGTCACGGTCTACCCGGCGGACGAGGAGCAGCTGCACCTCGTGCTGCGTGAGCTGGGCAGGCTGCTTGACGGCTTCGAGGGGCCGTACATCCTCACCGATCTGCGCTGGAACGACGGGCCGCTGTACGTCCGCTACGGCGCGTTCGCGCGCTCCTTCGTGGTCGACGAGCGCGGCTCGCTGGTCCCCGCGGTCCGGGACGGCGAGGGGCAGCTGGTGCCGGACCGGCGGCAGCCCTCCTTCCAGGTACCGGAGTGGGTGACGCTGCCCGCTTTTCTCACGCCGCAGCTCGCGGCGCGCAACACGACGACGGTGGGCGAGCTGCCGTACCGCATCGAGAAGGCGCTGCACTTCTCCAACGGCGGCGGGGTGTACGCCGGCACCGACACCCGTGACGGTCGCAAGGTCGTCCTCAAGGAGGGGCGGCCGCACGCGGGGCTCGCCGCGGACGGGGCCGACGCGGTCGCCCGCCTCGAACGCGAGAAGGACGCGCTGGAGCGGGTGGCGGGGCTGGCTGTGGTGCCCGAGGTCCGGGACTGGTTCACGCTCGGCGACCATCGCTTCCTCGTCATGGACTTCCTGGAGGGGCGGCCGCTCAACTCCTTCTTCGCCGAGCGGCATCCGCTGCTCACCCCGGAACCGGCCCCGGACGCCGTCGCCTCGTACACGGCGTGGGCGCTGCGCATCCACCGCGCGGTCGAGAAGGCCGTCGAGGCGGTGCACGCGCGCGGGATCGTCTTCAACGACCTGCATGTCTTCAACATCATGGTCGCGCCCGACGGGGAGTCGGTGTCCCTGCTCGACTTCGAGGCCGCGGCGCCGATCGAGGAGAACGGCCGCCAAGTGGTCGCCCATCCGGGCTTCTTCGCGCCGCCGGACCGGACGGGCCCGGCCGTCGACCGGTACGCGCTGGCGTGTCTGCGGCTCGCGCTGTTCATGCCGGTCACCACCTTGTTCGTGGTCGACCGCCAGAAGGCCGCCCATCTGGCGGAGGTCATCGCCGGGCAGTTCCCGGACATACCCGGGGAGTTCCTGGCGGCCGCGGTCGCCGAGATCACGCGGGACGGCGGCGGCCGGCGTGCGTCGGCCCCCGCGGGCGGAGCGGTCGGCACGCCCCTGCCGTCCGCCGTCCCTCGCGGGTCGGCCGCGTCACGCTTCGCCACGCTCCCCGCCCCCGGCGACTGGCCGTACAGCCGCGACTCGATGGTCAAGGCGATCCTGGCCTCGGCGACACCGGAACGCGACGACCGGCTCTTCCCCGGCGACATCGCCCAGTTCTCCGACGGCGGCGGGCTCGGGCTCGCGCACGGGGCCGCGGGCGTGCTGTACGCGCTGGCCGCGACCGGGGCGGGGCGCCACGAGGAGGGCGAGCGCTGGCTGCTCGACCACACCGACCCGGCGCCGGTCGGGACACCGCTGGGCCTGTATGACGGGCTCGCGGGCGTCGCCTATGTCCTGGACCTGCTCGGGCACCGGCAGCGGGCCCTCGACCTGATCGACTCCATCCTCAAGGAGCGGTGGCAGAAGCTCTCCTCCGATCTCCACGGTGGGCTCGCCGGGCTCGGCCTGGTCCTTGGGCAACTGGCCCGCACCACCGGCGAACCGGAGCTCGCCGAACGCGCCGCGGAGGCCGCCCAGCTGCTCATGGCGCGGCTCTCCGAACCCGGCCCCGCCACACCCCGGCAACGCGCCGGCCTGCTGCGCGGCGCGAGCGGGCCCGCGCTCTTCCTGCTGCGCCAGTACGAGACCACGGGCGCACCCGAGCTCCTCGACGCCGCCGCGCGGGCGCTGCGCCGGGACCTGGACCGCTGTGTCGTCCAGAAGGGCGGCGGTCTGGAGGTCGACGAGGGCTGGCGCACGCTGCCGTATCTCGGTGACGGCAGTGCCGGGCTGGGGATGGTCGTCGACGACTGGCTCGCCCACGGCGGGCGCGGCGCCGAGGAGTTCGAACGGGCGCGCGCCGGCATCCTGACCGCCGCGACCTCACGCTTCTACGCACAGCCCGGACTCTTCCAGGGCCGCGCCGGAATGATCCTGCACCTCAGCCGCACCCGCGCGCCGGGCGCCACCGAGGAGCGGCTCGCCGAGCAGGTCGCCGGGCTCGGCTGGTTCGCGATGTCGTACCAGGGGCAACTCGCCTTCCCCGGGCACCAGATGATGCGGCTCTCCATGGACCTGGGCACCGGAACGGCCGGGTGCCTGCTCGCGCTCGGCGCGGCCCTCGACGGCGAGGTCCCGGCTCATCTGCCCTTCCTGCCGCCGCTCGTGACGGCGGCCCCCACACGCGGCTCCGCAACCTGACGGAGTCGTGACGCAACACCCCGTCCCCAATCAAGGGAAAGGACACGAGATGGCACTTCTCGACCTGCAGACGATGGAGTCCGACGAGCTCACCGGCGGCGGCGGCGCGAGCACCCTGAGCCTGCTCTCCTGCGTCTCCGCCGCGAGCGTTCTGCTCTGTCTCTGACAGCACGGCGCGGGTACGGCTCCGGGCGGTTCCCTCCCTTCACGGGGAGGGGCCGCCCGGGGTCCGTCCGGCGCAAGGCACCCGGGATGCGAGACCTCCACCGCATGACGACACCCGCCGAAAGCCCTGGCCCTCTGCCCGCCGACACCTCCGTGCCGCTCCTGCGCGCCGCCGTCCGCCACAGTGGCCTGCGCTGCCTGGTCCTCGGGGTGGCGGCCACGGCCGCGGCGGGGGCGAACCTGTTGTTGCCGGCCGCACTGGGCCGGGCCCTCGACCTGCTGCTGACGGATCCCGGTGGGGCGCGGGCCACGCGCTGGGTGCTGGGCTGCACCGGTCTGGTGCTGCTGCTCGCCGTGCTCGACGCGTGCGAGACCGTTCTCGGCGCCACCACGGACGCCCGGACCACCGCGTGGCTGCGCGACCGGCTGGTGGGGCATGTGCTGGCCATCGGGCCGCGGGCCGTTCGCCGGTTCGGGCCGGGCGAGCTCGTGGCCCGGCTGGTCGGCAACGCCGCGCAGGCCGGAACCGCGCCGACCGGCGTCGCCGCACTGCTCGCCGCGTTCGCCGCACCGGTCGGCGCGATGGTGGCGCTCTGGCTCGTCGATCCCTGGCTGGCGGCCGTGTTCCTCGGCGGCGCGCCGGTGCTCATGCTGCTGCTGCGGGCCCTCGCCCGCGACTCGTCCCAGTGCGTGGCGCGGTACCAGCAGGTGCAGGGCAGGCTCGCGAGCGGACTGGCGGAGGCGATCGGCGGGTTCCGTACGATCGCGGCCGGCGGGACCGCCGACAGGGAGGCGGCGCGGATCCTGCGGCCGCTGCCCGAACTCTCCCGCGCGGGCCACCAAATGTGGCGGGTCCAGGGGCGTGCCGCCGCGCAGGCGGTCGCCGTGGCGCCGCTTCTGCAGATCGGGGTGCTGGCCGTGGCGGGCGTCCTGCTCGTCCACCACCGGCTGACGGTCGGCGAGTTGCTCGCGGCGTCCCGGTACGCGGTGCTCGCGACCGGCGTGGGTGTCCTGGTCGGCCGGCTGTCCGGGCTGGTCCGGGCGCGGGCGGCGGCCCGGCGGCTCGGTGAGGTGCTGGACGAGCCGCCGACCGCGTACGGAACACGCCGACTGCCGTACGGGCAGGGGCGGTTGGAGCTGCGCGGGGTGACCGTGCGGCGGGGCGGGCGCACCGTGCTCGACGGAGTCGACCTGGTCGTGCCGGGCGGCACCACGCTCGCCGTGGTCGGGCGCTCGGGGTCCGGGAAGTCACTGCTCGCGGCGCTCGCGGGCCGCCTGGCGGACCCGGACGACGGCGATGTCCTGCTCGACGGGACCCCCCTGCGCGAGCTGGACCGGAGCGAGCTGCGCCGTGCGGTCGGGTACGCCTTCGAACGGCCCGCCCTGCTCGGCGACACCATCGGGGACACCATCGGCTTCGGTCTCGCCGCCCCGGACCCCGACCGCGTCACGGAGGCCGCCCGCACGGCCCACGCCGACACCTTCGTCCGCCGGCTGCCCCGGGGATACGCCACCCCCGTCGCCGACGCTCCCCTCTCCGGCGGCGAGGCCCAACGCCTCGGTCTCGCCCGGGCGTTCGCCCACGACGGCCGGCTACTGATCCTCGACGACGCCCTGTCGAGCCTCGACACGGTCACCGAACACCACATCACCGAAGCGCTCTTCCGCCGCGCCACCAGAAGCAGCCGGCTGATCGTCGCCCACCGGGTGTCCACGGCGGCGCGGGCGGACGCGGTGGTGTGGCTGGACGGCGGGCGGGTGCGGGCGCGGGGCTCACATGCGGAGCTGTGGCAACTGGCCGGCTACCGGGGCGTGTTCGGGGAGGGCGACGCGCGCGGGCTCGGAGGCGGCTCATGACGGTGTACCGGCAAGGGCTGCGGTTCCTGCGCGACCGGTGGCGCGTGGTCGTACGGCTGATCGCCTGGTCGGTGCTGGAGACGGGGCAGACCTTCCTCATGGGGTACGCCCTGGCGCGGGCCCTGGACGAGGGGTTCCTGGCCGGGCGGACGGGCGCCGGGCTCGGCTGGCTGGGCATCGGCGCGCTCGCGGTGTGCGTCGGGGCGTTCGGGACGGGGCGGGTGTACGGGGCCGTCGCCGCGCTCGTGGAGCCGTTGCGGGACGCTCTGGTGCGGCGCGTGGTCGCCCGCGGGGTGCGGGAGGGGGACAGCGCCGCGTTGTCCGGGCTCACCCAGCAGGTGGAGATCGCCCGGGACACCTTCGCCGGCGTGGTGATGGTGTCGCGCTCGTTCCTGTTCACCGCGGCGGGCGCCCTGATCGGGTTGTTCTCGCTCGACCCGCTGCTCCTGGTCGTGGTCGCGCCGCCGCTCACCGCCGGGGTGGCCCTCTTCGCCGTGACGCTGCGGCCGCTGGCCCGCAGGCAGGAGGTGTTCCTCGTCGCGGACGAGGCCATCGCGGACCGACTGGGCACCGTCTGCCCCGGGTTGCGGGACATCACGGCGAGCGGCGCGGAAGCGCGGGTCGCTGCCGACGCGGGCACGCGCATCGACGCCGAGCTGGGCGCGGCGCGGTCCCTGGCCCGCTGGGGGATCCTGCGGGTGGCATCCCTCGCCGTCGGCGGGCAGCTCCCCCTCGTCCTCCTGCTCGCCACGGCTCCCTGGCTCCTGGACCACGGCGTGACCACGGGCGCGCTGGTCGGCGCCCTCGCCTACGTCACCCAGTCCCTCCTCCCTGCCCTCCAGAACCTGGTCCACGGCCTGGGCACAAGCGGCTCCCGCCTCGCGGTGGTGCTGCGCCGACTCGCTCCGGATCCGTCGGACCCCGCCGACGCACCGGGCCCGAAGTCGACGCCGCGCCTCACGGCCGTCCCGCGCCCGGTCACCCCCGCCCCGCCCCCGAAGGAGGCGGACCCCACCACCGCGCAGGAACCGAAGACGACGCCGCGCCTCGCGTTGGTGCTGCACAGACTCAGCCCCGCCCCGCCCGGGGAGGAAGCGGACCCCGCCGCCGTACAGCGGCCGGAGGCGCCGCCGGCCGTCCCCGCGCCCGAAGCTGGCGACTCCCCGCCGCCCTGCACGCCCCCCGCCCTGTCCCTCAGCGCCGTCACCTTCGCCTACGGCCCCGCCAGCGCCCCGGTCATCGACAACCTGGACCTCCGGCTCCCCCAGGGCGCCCACCTGGCCGTCGTCGGTCCGAGCGGGATCGGCAAGTCGACGCTCGCGGGACTCGTCGCGGGGCTCCTGGAGCCGGGGCACGGCACGATCCGGGTGTGCGGACACCCGGTGCCCGGGAGCGGGGCCGCCGCGCACCGGGTCCTCATCCCGCAGGAGGCGTACGTCTTCACGGGGACGCTCGCCGAGAACCTGGGCCAGTCGCGGCCGGACCCCGTGCCGGAGGCGGAGCTGCTGGCGGCGGCGGAGGAGGTCGGGCTCGCCGGGCTGATGGGGAGGCTGGGTGGTCCGACGGCGGAGGTGGATCCGGGGGCGTTGTCCGCGGGTGAGCGCCAACTGATCGCGCTGACCAGGGCGTATCTCTCGGCTGCGCCGCTCGTGCTGCTCGACGAGGCGACCTGTCACCTGGATCCCGAGGCGGAGGCACGCGCGGAGCGCGCCTTCGCCGCGCGCCCCGGCGGCACGCTGGTCGTCGTCGCCCATCGGATCAGCTCGGCACGGCGTGCCGGACAGGTGCTGGTGATGGACGGACAGCGTGTCGACCTCGGGGATCACGAGGCCTTGCTGGAGCGGTCCTCGCTCTACCGGGACCTGGTCGGCACCTGGTCGCGGGCGGGCTCAGAGCCACCCCTCCCCCTGCGAGATCCGGATGGCGTCGATGCGGTTGCGGGCGCCGGTCTTCCGCGTGATGGACGCCATGTAGTTGCGTACGGTCCCGTGGGACAGATGGAGACTGCCGGCGATCTCCGCGACGGAGGCGCCCTCGGCGGCGAGGGTTAACACGCTCAGCTCGCGCCGGGTCAGCGGCATCTCGGCGGCCTTGAGGAAACCGAAGCCGAGCGAGTCGTCGACGAAACGTTCCCCCTCGGCGACCCGGCGGATCCCGAACACCAGCCGCTCCGGCGAGCCCTCCTTGTCGACGTAGCCGAGCGCGCCGGCTTCCGCGGCCCGCCTCAGCAATCCGGGTCTGTTCGCACTGGCAAGCACGAGAAGCCGTGGCGGCGGGGGGCATGCGCCGCGGCCGCACAGGTCGGCGAGCGGCGGGATGCCGTAGGAGTCGATGCACTCCAGGTCCGCCGCGCACACGTCCGGCCGTAACGACCGGACGCGGCCCGGTGCGCTGCGCCACGGGCTGTCGTACACCTCGATGTCCGGCTCGCGGCGCAGCCACTCCCCCAGCACCCGTCGCACCAGACAGGCGTCGTGCACGAGTAGTACGCGGATCACGTCGTTCCTCCAGGTCCCCGTTGGCGGCGCCCTCGTCCTGAGCGCGTGCCCATTGTTGGCGCCTGCGACCGTTCATGGGCGCGAAGAACCGGCCAACAGGGTGCGCGGGGGCGCACGGGGAGCGCCCGTGCGCCACGTCGCGCTTCGACCCGAGGGGCATGCCTATGTGCCCGCGGGGTAGACGCGGTGCCCTCACCGGAACCGCCCGCCACACCGCTCGCCGTGCGGGAAGAGCCGCCAAGGGGGAGCCTTGATCCCTGGGAGCTGTCGCACGGCCCTGCGAGGAGGTGGTCGGCGTGTCCGACTGGCAGGGGTCCACGCAGGCACCGGCCGCCGCCCGGGCACCGGTCGGACGGCCGCTGCTGTCGCTGTCGCTCGCCGCGATGCTGGACGACGTGCACGCCCACTCCGGCGCGGTGTATCTGCTGGCGCCCCGCGAGCCGGTCCTGGAGATGGCGGTGATGGCGGGGCTGCCCAGGGCCTTCGCCGCGCCCTGGGAGCGCGTGGGGCTGAGCGCGCCGATCCCCGTCGCCGAGGCGGCACGGGAGCGCCGGCTGGTCTGGGTCAGCGGCGAGGAGGAGATGGCCCGCCGGTATCCGCGGATCGCCGTGGTACTTCCCTATCCCTTCGCGCTGGCCGCGCTCCCCGTGGCGACCCCGAACACGGCGTACGGTGCCGTCTTCGTGACCTGGCCCGCCTCGCATCCGCCGGAACTGTCCGACCGGGAACGCGACCACCTCACCGCCGCCTGCGACCGGCTCGCGCTGCGCCTGGAGCGGGCCGCCGAGGAGCAGCGTCCGGTCCAGCACGAGCCGGACCTGCTGGCACCGTCCGCCGCGGCGGCCATGACTGGCCCGCTCGGCACGCTGGAAGCCTCGCGGATGGTGGCCCGGCTGCCCTACGGACTGTGCGCGCTGGATCTGCACGGCCGGGTCAGCTACGCCAACCCGGCGACGGCCGAGCTGCTCGGCATCCCGGTCAGCGGGCTGCTGGGCGCCCAGCTGTGGGCGTCCGTGTCCTGGCTCAACGACCCCGTCTACGAGGACCGCTACCGTGCCGCGCTGCTCAGCCAGCACGTCACGTCGTTCGTGGCGCTGCGGCCGCCCGGTGAATGGCTGTCGTTTCGCCTGTATCCGAGTACGAGCGGGCTGAGTGTGCGCATCTCGCGGGCCCGGGCGGTGGCCGAGATGACCCGTGCCGGACCGCAGCAGGGCGACGACGCCCCGCGCCTGGTGACCATCTCCCATGTGCTGAGTCTGGCGAGCGCCCTCACGGAGGCGGCGGGCGTGCAGGACGTGGTGCAGCTGGTCGCGGACGAGGTCGCGCCCGCTGTCGGCAGCCAGGCTCTGGTCGTCCTCGGCACGCGGGCCGGGCGCCTGCATGTGCTCGGCCATCGGGGGTATCCGGACGCGCGGGTCGTGGAGCGCTTCGACGGGCTGCTACTCAGCGAACAGAACCCCGGGACCCACGCGCTCAACACCGGCGTTCCCGCCTTCTTCGACTCGCGTGAGCAGCTGGAGCGCGTCTACCCGTCCCGGGACGCGACACCCGACGGCATGGCCGCGTGGGCGTATCTGCCGCTCATCGCGTCCGGGCGTCCGGTGGGCACCTGTGTCCTGGCGTACGCGCAGCCGCATCCCTTCCCGGCGGACGAGCGCGCCGTGCTGACGAGTCTGAGCGGTCTGATCGCGCAGGCGCTGGAGCGTGCCCTCCTCTACGACGCCAAACTCCAGCTGGCGCACGGTCTGCAGGCCGCGCTGCTGCCCCACTCGCTGCCGCCGCTGCCCTTGATCGAGGCCGCCGCACGCTATCTGCCGGCCACTCAGGGCATGGACATCGGCGGGGACTTCTACGACCTGGTGCCCTCGCACGGCCTGGCCTCGGCGGTGATCGGGGATGTGCAGGGGCACAACGTGACGGCGGCGGGGCTGATGGGGCAGCTCCGCACCGCCGTGCGGGCGTACACGACCGTCGGTCAGGCACCGGAGGAGGTCATGCGGAGCACCAACCAGCTGCTGATCGACCTGGGCACCGACCTCTTCGCGAGCTGTCTGTACATGCGCCTCGACCCGGAACGCGAGGTGGCTGTCATGGCGCGCGCGGGCCACCCGCCGCCCCTGCTGCGGCGGCCGGACGGCAAAGTCCGGGTGCTCGACCTGGCCGGTGGGCCACTGCTCGGGATCGACGCGTCGGCCACGTATCCGACGACCGAGGTGCCGTTCGCCCCCGGGTCCGTGCTCGCCCTCTACACCGACGGGCTGATCGAGTCGCCCGGTGTCGACATCGAGGACGCCCTGGCCGACCTCGGCCGACAGCTCGCCGAGACCGGCGACCAGCCCCTGGACGCGCTCGCCGACAGCCTCGTAAAGGGCGGCGAGAAGGCGACGCGGGAGCGGCTCGACGATGTCGCACTGCTCCTGCTGCGGGCGCGGGCTCACAACTGAGGCCGGGCGCAAGGCCACGAGGGCCCTGTCCCCGGAGCCGGCCGGTGGAGTCGGCCCCGTGCGCTCCCGGTGATCCGGCCCTCCCGCCGGAGGGCCGGACCCTTCCACTTCCGGCCGGGACGGCTGTTCCGCGGCCGGGTCAGTGGCTCTTCGTCACCGGCGTCAGGGGTTGGAGGACACCAGGCCCGAGCCGTCGTCCATGCCGGTGGCGGACTGGTCGCCCGTCTGGTCGCCCGTCTGGTCGGCCCCGCCTGCTTGGTCGCCGGCGCCCGCCGCGTCACTGGCACTGGCGCTCGGGTCCACCGCTCCACCGGCCTGGTCGCCGGCGCTCGCGCTCGGGTCGACCGCGCCACCGGCCCCGGCGTCGCCCGCGCCGAGCGTCGCGCCGACCGCTTGCAGCGCGGTCGTGACGGGCTGGAAGAACGTCTCGCCGCCGACGGTGCAGTCGCCGCTGCCTCCGGAGGTCAGGCCGATCGCGCTGCCGTCCTGGGTGAACAAGGAGCCGCCGCTGTCGCCCGGTTCGGCGCAGACGTCGGTCTGGATGAGGCCGGTGACCGTGCCCTCCGGGTAGTTCACGGTGGCGTCGAGTCCGGTGACATTGCCGTCGTTCAGACCCGTGGTGCTGCCCATACGGAAGACCTGCTGGCCCACGGCGGCGTCGGCGGCCTGGTTGATCGTGACGGTCTGGCCGTTGCCGACGTTGACCACGCTGTTGGTCTGCGTGTTCGGGTCGTCGTACTTGACGAGGGCGAAGTCGCCGTCGCCGGGGAAGGTGGCCTGGTCGACGGTGGCGATCGGTGCGCCGTCCTGCGAGTCCGACCACTGGGCGGCCGCGACACCGCAGTGGCCCGCGGTGAGGAAGGCGGGGCTGCCGTCGCCGGCGGTGACGTTGAAGCCGAGGGAGCAGCGGGCGCCGCCACCGAAGATGGCGTCGCCGCCGTCGACGAAGGTCTTGAAGGTGCCCGCGGACTTCTTGAGGGTCGCCACGCCCGAGCCGAGGCGCTTGACGGTCGACTCCACCGTGTCCCACTTGGTTCCCGTGACGGTGGAGTCGGCGGTCACGCGGATCTCGTTGGTCTTCGGGTCGACGGACCACGCCGTGCCCGCGATCGTCGCGTTCGTCTTCAGCGTCTTGGCGGCGGCCTGGAGTGTGGAGGTGCTGTTCTGCACCTGGTTGGCGACGGCGCCGGCCTTCTCGATCTGGTTGACGACGTTGCTGTTGTCGCCGACGACGTTGATGATGAGCTGCTGCTTCGACGCGTCGTAGTACGAACCGGCGAAGGCATCACCCAACTGGGAGGCGAGCTGCGAGGCGACGTCCGCGACATCGGTCGCCTTGAACGTCTTGGGGGTGGCGTCGTCCGAGTTCGTCTGGGACGCGTTGGCATTGGGCAGCAGAAGTGCCGCCGCTCCGAGCGCCGCCACGCTTCCTGCCGCGAGGGCGGCCTTGCGTTTGGGTATCCGCTTGTGACTCAACTTCTGACCTCCTGGGGACGGGGTCGATGCCGCCGTCCGGCAGCTGACTGGGGGGGCGCCTGGATGGTTGTTGATACGCGTGAGCCACGCGGGTTGTTCAACTGCCTTTAAGAAAGGCAGGAGTTACGTCGGCGAAAGGCATGGATTGCGAGGCAATCACGCCTTTCCGCCGAGCGACCGGGGAACAATGCCTCGTATGACACTGAATCTCGCCGAAGCCGACAAGATCCTCGCCGACCACTTCGCCCCCTGGGTGCTCGACCTCGGCCTGTCCGTGGCGGAGTTGGGCGACCGCCGCGCGGTCCTGCGGCTGCCGTGGTCCGAGCGGCTCTCCCGGGAGGGCGGTTCCCTGTCGGGCCAGGCCCTGATGGCCGCCGCGGACACGGCGACCGTGATCGCTGTGTCGGCGGCGCGCGGTGCCTTCGTGCCCATGACCACGGTCCAGCAGTCCACCACTTTCCAGCGCGCGGTGACGGGCGTCGATGTGCTGGTCGAGGCTGTCCTCACCAAGCTGGGCCGCCGCATGGCCTTCGCGGACATCACGATGACCGCCGAGGGCTCGGAGGAGATCGCGGCGCGGGCGAGCACGGTGTACGCGCTCCTGGGCTGAGCGGCACGGACCGCTACCGACCGGTAACGGTCCGTCTTCGACCAAGAACGGAATCCCGGCTTCAGCGAATCTGCACATCGAATACTCAACCAAGTCACCGTGTGCGAGGGATCTGCACAGTCGCGCGCCCCCCTCCGCGCCATTGGGACGGGACTGTCCCATTCGATCCCCGGGCGACAAGAGCCCGCACGAAACGACCCCGTGCAGCATGTGAAGAACTGGCTGTAGAGACGTGTGCACGTCATCACGGTTGACCGGCGGGAGTGCTCAAGTGCCCAGGTGAGAGCCCTGGTTGATTGGATGCACGCCATCCGGGCGTGCTTTGATCCGTTGCACCGCGGGGGTCGCACCAAGGCTCCCCGAAACGGGTGCCGCACGCTCGCGGTGGCGGCCGTCGTCTGTCCCCCAGAGGGGGGCCGCTCTCCCCCTTATGAATTTCTTTAGGAAGGGAAGTTCCATCATGAACTCCACCCCCCGTGTTGAGACCGCTGAGATCTCGGACGCCGACCTCGACAACGTCTCCGGCGGCCTGTCGCTGAACGCCGTTGGCACCGTCACCGGCCTGGTCGACAGCGTTGCCCCGGTCTCCGGCCTCGTGGGCACGGTCGTCGGCACCGTCGAGGGTGTCACCGGCCTGAACACCGCCCCGGTCACCGGCCTGGTTGCCGGTCTCTGATCGCGTTTCATGCCGTTGAGTCCCGGAACCGCTTCCCGGTTCCGGGACTCTCGGGTGCCGTAAATCTCTCGAACAGGTGAGGGAAGTCCCGTGCAGTTCCGCCAACAGGCCCTCGCCAAGCTGCAGTCGCCCGAAGAGCTCGACCTTCCGGTGCGCTTCGCCCGCCCCCAGGGCTGGCTCGTGCTGTCCGTGACGGTCGTCGTCATGGCGGCCGCCTCCGTGTGGGCCGTGACGGGCACCGTCGCGTCCACCGTCAGCGCGCCCGCCATCCTCACGCACGGGGAGGGCAGTTACGTGTTGCAGAGCCCCGTCGCCGGGCAGGTCACCGAGGTCCTCGCCAAGGAGGGCGAACGGCTCGCCGCGAACGCCCCCGTGCTGAAGGTCCGTACGGCGCAGGGCGAAACGGCCGTCGTCCGCACGGTCGCCGCGGGCCGCATCACGGCACTCGCCGCCACCATCGGCGCGATCATCCAGACCGGCGCGAATGTCGCGGCGGTGGAGAAGGTCGCCCACGCCGGCGATCCCTTGTACGCGACCGTGTACGTCCCCGCCGAGAGTGCCTCCACGATTCCCGCGAACGCCGCCGTCGACCTCACCGTCCAGTCGGTGCCGACGCAGCAGTACGGGGTGCTGCGCGGCCATGTGAAGGCGGTCGACCTGACGGTGCAGAGCCAGCAGCAGATCGCCTCCTTCCTCGGTGACAGCCAGCTGGGCGAGCAGTTCACCAAGAAGGGCAGGCCGGTGGCCGTCCTGGTCCGTCTCGACCGTTCGTCCGGCACGAAGAGCGGCCTCAAGTGGTCCTCGGCGGACGGGCCGCCGTACGCGCTCTCCTCCATGACCCTGGCCACGGGTTCGATCCGCCTGGCCGATCAGCGCCCGATGGATTGGCTCCTGCCGTGACCACCACGCAAGACACCCGGGGCAGACGCCGCGCCGCCGCGCCCAAGCGCACGGTCCCCAAGGGCAGCCGGAAGTCCGTCCGCACCCCCACCGTGCTCCAGATGGAGGCCGTCGAATGCGGCGCGGCCTCCCTCGCCATGGTGCTCGGCCACTACGGCCGCCACATCCCGCTCGAAGAGCTCCGCATCGCCTGCGGCGTCTCCCGGGACGGCTCGCGCGCCAGCAATCTGCTGAAGGCGGCGCGCAGTTACGGCCTGACGGCCAAGGGCATGCAGATGGACACGGTCGCGCTCGCCGAGGTGAGGGCGCCCGCGATCCTGTTCTGGGAGTTCAACCACTATGTCGTGTACGACGGTATGGGGCGCCGCTTCGGCAGGCGCGGCGTGCACATCAACGACCCCGGCAAGGGCCGTCGTTTCGTGCCCATGGAGGACTTCGACACCAGCTTCACCGGCGTCGCCCTCGTCATGGAGCCGGGGCCGGACTTCCGCAAGGGCGGCCGCAAGCCCGGCGTCCTGGGCGCCATGCCGGCCCGGTTGCGCGGCACGTCGGGCACGATGCCCGCGGCCGTGCTGGCGAGTCTGCTGCTGGTGGCGGTCGGTGCGGCGCTGCCCGCGCTCAGCCGGACGTACATCGACCAGTATCTGATCGGTGGTCAGTCCTCGCTGCTCGGCGTGCTGTTCGCGTCGATGGGCGCCTCCGTGCTGCTCACGGTGGTGCTGACCTGGTTGCAGCAGGCGAATCTGCTGCGCGGCCGCATCATCTCCTCCACGCTCAGCAGCGCCCGCTTCCTGCGCCATCTGCTGCGGCTGCCGGTCACGTTCTTCTCGCAGCGCAGCCCGGCCGACCTGGTGCAGCGGCTCCAGTCGAACGACGCGGTCGCCGAGACCCTGGCCCGTGATCTCGCGGCGGCCGGTGTGGACGCGGTCGTGGTCGTGCTCTACGCGGTGCTGCTCTACACGTACGACCCGCAGCTCACCGCCGTGGGCATCGGCGTCGCTCTGCTCAACGTGGTGGCCATGCGGGTGGTGATCCGGCTGCGCGCGACCCGCACGGCGAAACTGCGCGCGGACACCGCCCGGCTCACCAACACAGCGTATTCCGGGCTCCAGTTGATCGAGACGATGAAGGCGACCGGCGGCGAGGACGGCTATTTCCGCAAGTGGTCCGGACAGCACGCCACCACGCTGGAGGAACAGCAGCGCCTGGGGGTGCCGAGCGCCTGGCTGGGCGTGGTCGCGCCGACGCTCGCTACGCTCAACTCCGCACTGATCCTGTGGATCGGCGGTCTGCGGGCGGTGGAGGGCCATATCTCGGTGGGTCTGCTGGTCGCCTTCCAGGCCCTCGTCACCCGCTTCACCGCGCCGATCACCCGCCTCAACGGTGTCGCGGGCCGCATCCAGGACTTCGCGGCCGACGTGGCCCGCCTCAAGGACGTCGAGAACTTCCAGGCGGACCCGCTCTACGCCCGCTCCGGCACCGGCGACTCCACGCGCCGCCTCCAGGGCCATGTCGAGCTGGAGAACATCACGTTCGGCTACAGCCCGCTCGACAAGCCGCTGCTCACCGGCTTCTCCCTGACGGTCGGCCCCGGCCAGCAGGTCGCGCTGGTCGGCGGCTCCGGAAGCGGCAAGTCCACCGTCTCCAGGCTGATTTCGGGTCTGTACGCACCCTGGGAAGGCACGATCCGTATCGACGGGCAGCGTCTGGAGGACATCCCGCGCGGCGCGCTCGCGGCCTCCGTGTCCTTCGTCGACCAGGACGTCTTCCTCTTCGAGGGAACGGTCCGCGACAACATCGCGCTGTGGGACCCGTCGATCCCGGACGACGCCGTGGTGGCGGCGCTGGAGGACGCGGCGCTGTACGACGTCGTCATGCGCCGCCCCGGCGGCATCCACAGCCGGGTCGAGCAGGACGGCCGCAACTTCTCCGGCGGTCAGCGGCAACGCCTCGAGATCGCACGGGCGTTGGTGCGCAGGCCGAGCATCCTGGTGCTTGACGAGGTGACCAGCGCGCTGGACGCCGAGACCGAGCAGACCGTCATCGACAACCTGCGCAAGCGCGGCTGTGCCTGCGTGGTGATCGCGCACCGGCTCAGCACCGTGCGCGACAGCGACGAGATCGTCGTACTGCAGCACGGCACGATCGTGGAGCGCGGGCGGCACGACACCCTGGTGACGGCCGGCGGCCCGTACGCCGAGCTGGTCAAGGAGCGATGAGATGACCACGGTTCACGAGGGCGTACGCGACGGAGACGTGGTCCTCAGCGCGCTCGGCGGCATGGGCACGGCGATCGACTGCTCCGGGCTCAACCGCCTCGACCTGGAAGGTCCGCAGGTGCTGTGGCTGGTCGCCGCGGGCGCCATGGACCTGTTCGCGGTCGACGCCGTCCAGCAGGGCCACTGGCACCACCTCGGCCGCCTCGAAGCGGGCTCGCTCCTCCTCGGTCCGGTCGCGGGCCCCCAGCACACCCTCGTCGGACGGCCGTTGCGCGACTGCGCGGTGCACCGGATCGTGCTGCGCGAGCTGTACCAGCCGGTCAACACGGAGACCTGGTCGTACGACGAGTACGGCAACCCCCAGTATGTGCCGCCGACGTCGAGCCCGCTGGAGTACGCCCTCGCCCTCGGCGTCGGCCGCAGCCTCTCCATCCTCTTCCAGGCGCCGATGGCCACCGAGAACGCGGCGGCGCTCACGGACGACGACGTGTTCTGGATGCAGGTGCCGCCCGGCAGTGTCCAGTACGGCTCCCTGTACGGCGCCGAAGCCGCGGCCGACCTGCTGATGGACTCCGGTGTCTGGCAGAGCATGGTCGACCAGCAGTACCGCCTCCTGACCACCCTCGACCGCTGGATCGAGCAGCTGGAGGCCAGCCACGAGGACCGTACGGCGGCGGGCATCAAGGCGGGCGAGGCCGTCCGCGCCCAGGCCGACCGGACCCTGCTCGCCTCCATCGGCAAGTCGTCGGCGAAGCGGCCGACCGCAGCCGACGCGGACGCCACGTACGCGGCCTGCAAGCTGGTGGCCCGCGCCGGCGGGATCACCCTCGCCGAGTCCGCGCAGAGCGGCACGGAGAGCGACCGGCTCGACCCGGTCGAGCGGATCGCGCTCGCCTCGCGCGTCCGCACCCGTGCCGTACGCCTCGACGGGCGCTGGTGGCGCGACAACGTCGGTCCGCTGATAGGTCACCGGGCCGTGTCCGGCGCGCCGGTGGCGCTGCTGTGGCGTCGCGGCGGATATGTGGCCGTACAGCCGTCCTCCGGGCGGGAGACGCCGGTCGAGAAGGCCAACGCGGCGGAGTTCGAGCCGCGGGCCGTGATGTTCTACCGTCCGCTGCCCGAGCGGAAGCTGAGCCCGCTGCGGCTGCTGCGGTTCTGCCTCCAGGGCACGGGCGGCGATCTGCGCAACCTCGCGATCAGCGGTCTCGTCACGGTCGCGATCGGCGCGCTGGTGCCGATCGCCACCGGCAAGGTGCTCGGCGAGTACGTGCCGAAGGCCCAGCACGGCCTCATCGTGCAGGTCTGTCTGGCCCTCATGGTCACCAGCGTCGTGTCGGCGGCGTTCATGCTGCTGGAGAACCTCACGATGCTGCGCATGGAGGGGCGGATCGAGGCCACGCTCCAGCCGGCCGTCTGGGACCGGCTGCTCAGGCTGCCCACGAAGTTCTTCACCTCGCGCTCGACCGGTGAACTCGCCAGTGCCGCCATGGGCATCAGCGCGATCCGCCGGCTCCTCGCGGGTGTCGGACCGACGGTCGCGCAGGCGGGCACGGTCGGCGCGATGAACCTGGGGCTGCTGCTCTGGTACAGCGTGCCGATGGCGCTGGCCGCGATCGGCATGCTCGTCGTCATCGCGGCGGTGTTCCTGGGGCTCGGTCTGTGGCAGGTGCGCTGGCAGCGGCGGCTGGTCGTACTCAGCAACAAGCTGAACAACCAGGCGTTCCAGACCCTGCGCGGTCTGCCCAAGCTGCGTGTCGCGGCGGCCGAGAACTACGCGTACGCGGCCTGGGCCGGCGAGTTCGCGCGCAGCCGTGAGCTCCAGCAGAAGGTCGGCCGGATCAAGAACCTCACCACGGTGATGGGCGCGGTGTATCTGCCGCTGTGCTCGCTGCTGATGTTCATGCTGCTCGCGGGCCCGGCGCGCGGCTCGCTGTCGGCCGCCGCGTTCCTCACGTTCAACACCTCGGTGACGATGCTGCTGACCTCGGTCACCCAGATCACGGGAGCGGCCGTCTCGGCGGCGGCCGCGCTGCCGATGTTCGAGGAGATCAGGCCAGTGCTCGACGCGACCCCCGAGGTCCGCACGGCGAGCACCCGTCCGGGGCTCCTCTCCGGGAGCATCGAGGCCCGAAGGCTCTCCTTCCGGTACGCCGACGACGGCCCGCTCGTCCTCGACGACGTGTCGTTCGACATCAGGCCGGGCGAGTTCGTGGCGATCGTCGGTCCCAGCGGGTGCGGCAAGTCCACGCTGTTGCGGCTGCTGATCGGCTTCGACAAGCCCGTCTCGGGCAGTGTGCTGTACGACGGCCAGGATCTGGCGGCCCTCGACCAGTCCGCCGTACGCCGTCAGTGCGGTGTCGTGCTCCAGCACGCCCAGCCGTTCACCGGATCGATCCTGGACTGCATCTGCGGCACCGAGCCGTACACGCCCGAGGAGGCGATGGCGGCGGCCGAGATGGCCGGCCTCGCCGAGGACATCAAGCGGATGCCGATGGGGCTGCACACGATCGTCTCCGGCAGCGGCGCGATCTCCGGCGGTCAGCGCCAGCGTCTGATGATCGCCCAGGCGCTGATCCGCCGCCCTCGCATCCTCTTCTTCGACGAGGCGACCAGCGCCCTGGACAACGAGACGCAGCGCACGGTCATCGAGAGCACCCGGGCGCTCAACGCCACGCGGATCGTGATCGCCCACCGCCTGTCCACGGTGATGGACGCGGACCGCGTGATCGTGATGGAGGACGGCCGGGTCGCCCAGCAGGGACCGCCCGCGGCGCTGCTGGCGGACACGGGCGGGCGGCTGCACGAGCTGGTGCGGCGGCAGATGCGGTAGGCGTTCAGTCGAGTCCGGGGACCGGGGCGCCGGAGGGAACCCCGGCCTCGACGTAGCCGCGGTAGAACTCCTTCCACGGCGCACTGGCCCCGGCGTGCGGTCCTGCGAACTCCTCGCCTCTCGCATGGGCGTCGAGGGCCGCGAGGCACACCTCCCAGCCGGCCCCGTTGCGGGCGGCGGTGTTCTCGGCCGTGAGGACGTCGGTGAGCGTGAAGTGCGTGCGCTTCTCGTCGAGGGCCTCGAGGTCGAAGTGCAGCTCGTCGCCGCCCCAGTCGAAGGAGAGATGCCGGGGCGGGTCGACGGCGAGGACACGGCCGGTGGACTCCGGCAGGTTCGGGTCACCGCTGAACGTGATGGTGCCGCCGGGCCGCAGCTCGATCTCGGCGCGGGACGGGAACCAGTGGGCCAGCTCGTCGGGGTCGGTCACGAACTGCCAGACCCGGTCCACGGGGTGGTCGTAGGTCCGGCTGAAGCGGACGGCGGGGCGGCCGTCGTCGAGGGTGACGTAGGTGCCGGTGAGGGCGGTGGGTTCGGCGGACATGGTGGCTCAGTCCTTCGGGGAGAGTTCTTCGTGGTCGTCCGACGGCTCCCCCGCCGCCTCGTCCAGGCGACGGCCGAGGGCGTCGAGGCTCTCGTTCCACAGCTTCCGGTACGGGGCCAGCCAGGCGTCCAGCTCGCCGATCGGAGCCGGGTCGAGCGCGTAGACGCGGCGTTGCGCGTCCTGTCGTACCCGCACGAGTCCCACGTCGCGCAGCACCCGCAGATGCTTCGAGGTGCTCGGCTGGCTCAGACCGCACGCCTCGACGATCTCACCGACGGCCCGTGGCCGCTCCAGGAGCAGCGCGACGATGGCGCGCCGGTGGGGGTCGGCGAGTGCGGCCCAGAGGGAGACATCGGACATGGCTTCAATATGCCTCTCCGGTTATATGCCCGTCAAGGAATGGAGGAGCGACTCAGCTCACTTAGCGAAACTTTGCCGTTTCGCTGAAAGGGGTCTAGTCTCGAACCGTCGATGTGTACGAAACCGTTTCGTTTACGTGCACGTAACCCCTGAGCGACTTTCCCTGGAGTGGTTCTCCCATGCCTCAGACCCTGACCAAGGGCACCCGCACCGGTGCCATGGACGCATCACCCGCGGAGGCCTCGAAGCGGCGCTGGTGGATCCTCGCGATCATCGGCATCGCCCAGCTGATGGTGGTTCTCGACGCCACCATCGTGAACATCGCCCTGCCGTCCGCCCAGGCGGACCTCGGCTTCTCCGACGGCAACCGGCAGTGGATCGTCACCGCCTACTCCCTGGCCTTCGCCTCCCTGCTGCTGCTCGGCGGGCGCATCGCCGACCTCTTCGGACGCAAGACCGCCTTCCTCGTCGGGATCGCCGGATTCGCCGCGGCCTCCATGCTGGGCGGCGTGTCCACCAGCTTCGGGATGCTGGTCACGGCCCGCGCCCTGCAAGGTGTCTTCGGCGCGCTGCTCGCACCCGCCGCGCTCTCGCTGCTGAACACGACGTTCACCGATGCCAAGGAACGCGCCAAGGCGTTCAGCGTGTACGGCGCGATCGCCGGCGCCGGTGGCGCGGTGGGCCTGCTGCTCGGCGGTGTGCTGACCGACGCGCTCGACTGGCGCTGGACGCTGTTCGTCAACGTCGTCTTCGCGATCGTCGCCTTCGCCGGCGGCTGGATGCTGCTGACCAATCACCGTGACGCGGCGAACTCCAAGCTGGACCTGCCGGGCACGCTGCTGGTCTCCACCGGTCTCTTCTCCCTGGTCTACGGCTTCTCCAACGCCGAGACCCATGACTGGAGTTCGCCCGCCACCTGGGGCTTCCTGACCGCGGGCGGAATCCTGCTGGCCGCGTTCGCCTGGTGGCAGACCCGCGCCAAGCACCCGCTGCTGCCGATGCGCGTCCTGCTCGACCGCAACCGCGCCGCCTCGTTCATCACCGTCCTGATCACCGGCGCGGGCATGTTCGGTGTCTTCCTCTTCCTCACCTACTACCTGCAGCTGAACCTGGGCTTCAGCCCCACCAAGACGGGTGTGGCGTTCCTGCCGATGATGGCCGCCCTCATGGTCATGGCGCAGGTCTCCACCACGATCCTGGTGCCGCGCATCGGACCGAAGGCCGTCATCCCGGCGGGCTTCGCGATCGCCGCGGTCGGTATGGCGTGGCTGACCGGCATCGGTATCGGCTCGTCGTTCTCCACGGCGGTACTGCCGCAGCTGCTCCTGGTCGGCGCGGGCCTCGGCATGGTGATGCCGCCCGCGATGTCGATGGCCACCAGCGGGATCGCCCCCGAGGACGCCGGTGTCGCCTCCGCGACCGTCAACACCATGCAGCAGGTGGGCG
Source organism: Streptomyces sp. R35 (assembly GCF_041053035.1). Classification (NCBI taxonomy): domain Bacteria; kingdom Bacillati; phylum Actinomycetota; class Actinomycetes; order Kitasatosporales; family Streptomycetaceae; genus Streptomyces; species Streptomyces sp. R35. The sequence continues at coordinate 10,412,289 of NZ_CP163440.1, read as the reverse complement.
GTTCGATCGGTACGGCGCTGCTGAACACCCTCGCCGCGAGCGCCGCCACGAGCTACCTCTCCGGCAAGGACGCGACCGACAAGCTGGTCCAGGCCCAGTCGACGATCGAGAGCTACACCACCGCCTTCTGGTGGTCGGCGGGCTTCTTCGTGGCGGGCGCGCTGATCGCCTTCCTGCTCTACCGCCGCGGGAAGCTGGAGCAGGCCTCCGACGCTTCAGCCGCACCGGTCGTCCACATGTGATCGGTCACTGATCCGATCACCCACCAGGCCGAGGGGCCGCCGTCTGCAGGGAGACGGCGGCCCCTCATCCGTCTCCGGTGGCGGAGCGGCCCATCCGTCTGCGGTAACGGGCTGTCGCGGCGGCCAGACGGGCCTGCTGGACCAGCTCGTCCTGCGGCTGTGCGGGCCGGTACACGACGAGTACCCGGTGCTCCTTCTCCAGCGTCAACTCCACGGGCACGGGAGCGACTTCACCGTCGTACGCGAGTCTGTCCGTACCGGCGAGTCCCTCCAGCCGCACCCACGGGACGTGTTCGGCGCCGTAGACCCGGGAGCGGTGCAGCGCCCCGACGAGCGCGGAGGCGATGACGCGGGTGCGGGCGAGGCGGTGGTCGCCGTCGACCAGGCGCACGTCGAGCAGTCCCTCGTCCAGACGCGGCCTGAAGGCGGGGGCGAAGCCCTCGGGGACGTACCGGCCGTTGCCCGCGAAGAGCAGCCACAGGCGGCGGGGGCGGCCGTTGACGCTCAGCTCGATAGGGGTCGCGGTGCGCAGCACCCGGACCAGGGCGACGGCCGCGGCCGGCCACTTGCCCCACCGCTCCTCCAAGTGCTCGCGAAGCTGGACGAGTTCGGGGTACAGGCCGATGCTGAAGGTGTTGAGGAACCGCACCTCCTGCCCGGCCTCCGATCGCGCCACGCCGATGTCCACGGCCACCGCCTCCCCCTTGGTGACGGCGACGGCGGTGTCCTCGAAGTCCGGTACACCCACGTCCAGGGCGAAGTGGTTGAGGGTGCCGCCGGGGAACACCGCCAGCGCGAGGCCTCGTTCGGCCGCCGCGCGGGCCGCGGCGTTGACGCTGCCGTCGCCTCCGCACACGCCCAGCGCGCCGCCCGTCGCCACGGCCCGGTCGGCCGCCTCGGCGAGCAGCGCGGTGAAGTCGTCGTCAGGACCGCGCTCGATCAGCTCGGCCCCGGGCAGCAGTTCACGCAGCCGTTCGGCGGGCGGCAACGGCGCGGCGGGCACGCCGGTACCGGCCCGGCTGTTGACGAAGACGACCAGTCCCTCGCCGCGGGGCAGCGCGGGCGCGTCAGCCATGGGCCGTTCCCGCTCCGGGGAGGCCGCGCGCGGCGGCCACCAGCGGCAGGTGAGCGCGGCGACCCCGGCACCGATCGCCACTCCGGCCAGCACGTCTCCGGGGTAGTGCACGCCCACGTATACACGCGAGAAGGCGACCGCGGCTGCGACGGGCGCGACCAGGGCGCCGTAGCGCGTGGACTCCAGGGCGACTCCGGTGGCGAAGGCCGCGGCCGACGCGGAGTGCCCGGAGGGGAAGGACGTGGTGTGCGGCTGGCGGCTCAGGTGCCGGATCGTCGGTACGAGGTCCAGCAGCGGGCGGGGGCGGCGGGCGCTCGCCTTCACGACCGTGTTGACGGTCAGCGAGGCCAGCGCCAGCGAGCCCACCCCCCGCAGAGCCGCCCGTCGGGCGGTGTGTCCGCCGATCAGCGCGAGCCCGGCCGCCGCTCCCAGCCACAGACGTCCGTGGTCGGCACTGCGGCTGAGCCGCCGCAGCCCCGGATGGGCCCCGGGCACCCGCGCCCCGGCCACTTGTGTGAACAGCCAATGGTCCAGCTCGCCGAGTGCACCCATGGTCCACTGTTGCAGCCTCGCGCCCGCGTCGGCATCCCGGACGACTCGGACCGGTGACAGGTCTGCTCCGGGCGGCGCACTGTTCCCGAACCGGTGACGGCGTACGTTTACGCCGCGCCGCGCGGCGGCCATGGTGGGCGTATGCGCAGATCTGCGGCGGCGGTCGGCAGTTCGCTCTTCCTGGCCATGGCCCCCGGCACGGTGGCCGTCCTTCTTCCCTGGTGGCTGACCGGCTGGCGGGCCGGTCACTGGTGGCCCCCCGTCCGCGTGCTGGGCCTGGTGCCGCTGGCCGCGGGCGCGGTGGTGCTGCTGTCCGCCTTCACGCGGTTCGTCGCCGAGGGCCTCGGCACTCCGGCGCCGGTCGCGCCCACGGAACACCTGGTCGTGGGCGGGCTCTACCGGCATGTCCGCAATCCGATGTACGTGGCGGTCGTCGCGGTGATCGCCGGGCAGGGCCTGCTGCTCGCGCGGCCGGTGCTCCTGGTGTACGGGGCGGTCGCCGGGCTCGTGATGGCGGCGTTCGCGCGCTGGTACGAGGAGCCGGAACTGACCGGCAGATTCGGCGCCGAGTACGAGCGCTACCGCGCGGCGGTGCCGGGCTGGTGGCCCAGACTCCGCCCCTGGCGCGGCCCCGGGTGACGCGGCAGCAGCGCGATGGACACCACCGGGCCCACATCAGCCTCAACAACGGTGCACTCAGGGCGTGCCGCCCGGTTACCGGGGGTACATGCAGCGGCATGCGAGTGAGCGTGGTTGATGTGGGGTCGAACACGGTGCGCCTGGTCGTGGCGGACGCCGAGGGCGGGGTACCGCTGCCGGTGCACACCGCCAAGTGGCGGCTGCGGCTGTCCGAGCGAGTGGCGCACGGCGGTCCGATTCCCGAGGAGGCCGTGGAGCAGCTGGTCGAGGCGGTGCGCGCGGCGGGCACTACGGCCCAGCGATGGGGCGCGGCTGGCCCGTTGTCCTTCGCGACCGCCGTGGTGCGCAACGCCCCGAACCGTCAGGAGGTGCTGAGGGCCGTACGCGCCGGGACCGGCGTGCGGCTGTGCACCCTGCCGGGCGAGGTGGAGGCCGAGCTCACGTTCCTCGGGGCGCGCCGCTGGATGGGCTGGCGCTCGGGGCCGCTCGCGCTCCTCGACATCGGCGGCGGCTCGCTGGAGGTGGCCTTCGGACGGGGCCGGCTGCCGGACTTCGTGGCCTCGCTGCCGCTCGGCGCGGGCCGGCTGACCCGCGAGTACTTCGAGGGCCAGGATCCGCCGTCGGCGGACAGCGTCAAGGCGCTGCGCCGCAACGTGCGCCATCAGCTGCGGGACGTGGCCGCACGCATCCGCTGGGAGGGACCACGCACCGCCGTGGCCACCTCGCGGACCTTCCAGCAGCTGGCCCGGCTGTGCGGGGCGCCGCCCGGACGCCAAGGCCCTTTCACGGAACGGGAGTTGCACCGGTCGGACTTACGCGACTCACTCGACCGCCTCGCCCTGCTCACGGCCACGGAGCGTGCGCTGCTCCCGGGCATCTCCGCGCCGCGGGCCGCCCAGAGCCTGGCCGGTGCGGTGGTCGGACACACGGCGATGAAGCTGACGGGCCTCAAGAAGGTCTCCATCTGCCCCTGGGCGATCCGCGAGGGCATCCTGCTGCGGCACATGGAGGAGGGCGCCTCATGGTGGGCGGACATCACCCGGCAGAGCGACGAGGCCGCGCCACCGACCGGTGGGGCGCATCTGCGCATAGCGACCCCGGTGCGCTGAGCGGGCGCCTCGCCGGCACCCGTCCCGGCCCTGCCGGCCGCCGTCACGGCCGGCTGCCGCCGACCGCTTCCACCCACAACATCCGCTAGAACAGGGCACGTTGAGGCGGGGCCGCCTTCGCATGTCAATACCTCAACCCCTGATTCACCTGCTCGAGTGAACTAGATCTTGAGGACGGCGCCGTGTGGATGTTTCCGGCCGCGCCGGGTAGCTACCGGGATCGACCAGCCCCTGCCCCGCCGAGGTGGAGCCACTATGCCGCCGGAGTCCCGCGATCGTGCCACCGATCCGCCCGCGGGTACGGCTGCCGGATCCGGGCTTCCTCCGGCCAACCCCTACGCCCGTAGCTATCGGCGCGGCCCGTTCACCGTGGTGGAGGCCTCCGGCGAGATAGACATGGCGACGGCGGACTTCCTGGCCCAGCACCTGGTGGCCGCCACCGGCGACGCCCGGCCGGACGTGCTGGTCGATCTGCGCGGGGTCGCCTTCTTCGACTGCTCCGGCCTACGGGTGCTGTGCCGGGCGGAGAGCCGGGTGCGGGAGCGCGGCGGACGCCTCCGCGTCGTGTCCGACCACCCTCACATCCACCGCCTGCTGCGCGCCTCGGGCCTGCTCGACCGCTTCCCACCGCTCCCGGAACCGCCCTGAAACGCACGCTTCCCGGACCACCCCACGGGGCACACACACAAATGCCGAGGGCCGGCCGACAGCCCCACTCTGTCCGGCCGACCCTCGGTGCGAAATCGCGTGGCACCCCGCCTCGGGGCCCGCACTCCCCAGCTACAGACCTCGATCGTCATTCACGAGGACCGCGCGATCCCGGTCCCTCAGAACGTGAAGACGGTCATCCCGTAGGAGTTCTTCACGCACTCGTTGGCAAAGGTGCGCTCGTACGAGACGCGCTTGCCCTGCCACACGCCGTCGACCGTGACGACCACGGGGTCGAACTGCTTCGTACAGGCGACGTCGTCTCTGACCGTCAGGGCGTCGAAGTCACCGCCGGCTCCCCGGAGTTCGGCGCAGGCCTGGCGGGCGGCGGGGTGGGTGCCGGAGGCGGTCGGGGCGCAGTTCAGAGTGACCGCTCGTTCCGGGGTGACGGTGGCCGCGCTGGTGCCGTGGCCCACGGTGAGCACCAGGGCCGAGGGGGCGTAGAGCCCTGACGGGCCGAGGGCGGGGGCCGCGAGGGCGGAACCGGTCAGGGGTCCGCAGACGGCGGTGGCCGTCAGGGTGAGAGTCGCTGCCCAGCGCGCGGTGGTCGGCATTGTGTGCATCCTTCCGCTCGATTGAATGCCATACCGGCTCGGTTGTGTGCCGGTTCGGCGAGCGCGAGTCTGCCGAGTCCTCACCGGAAACACACATCGACCCCATGCGTTTCGGTAACTTTGAGTGTTGAAGCAGTGGCGTGAAGTTACAGAATTCGAACGCGTAAGCCCCGGAACTGAGCGGTTGTTGATCGTCGAGAGTCCCGTCCTGGCCAGATTTCCATCACTCAGCAATAGGCCTGAAACATTCCGCTTCAGCCCACGGCAGACCCCCTTGCTTTCTTCGCTCAACGGAGTAATCGTCATTACATGATTACAACGGAGCAACGCGAGAAGCTGCGCGGCTGGTTCGCCGGCCGCTTGCCCGACGCTCTCTTCGAGAGCCTCGTGGAGGTGACGGTCGACCGCGAGGAGATCACCGTCATCGGCCGCATCCCCGAGCCCCGGCTCGCCGAAGGCGCCTCGGACGCCGAGAAGGAGGCGGCCGTCCAGTCACGTATCCAGGAATTCCGCGAGCGCACGCGCGAGGACCGGGTCGCGGTGGCGCGCGAGGCGGAGCACCGGTTCCGCAAGAAGGTCTCCTGGGGTGTGGAGTGCGGGGACGAGCGCGCCCTGTTCACGCACATCGCCGCACCCGTCATGACCCGGCTGCGCCAGCCCGAACGCCAAGTCCTCGACACCCTCATCGCCGCCGGTGTCGCGCGCAGCCGCAGCGACGCCCTCGCCTGGTGCGTACGCCTCGTGCAGCGCCACACCGACGACTGGCTCACCGAGCTGCGCGACTCGCTGGAGCATGTGCAGCGGGTCCGGGCGCAGGGCCCGGACACCACACCACAGGACACCGCACCACAGGACGCCTCGGCCGACGAGGAGTGAGGGACCGCGCCACACTGGCAGCAGTAGCTGCCGATGAGACGAGGTGGTCGCGGATGAAGTTCGGAGTGTCGACGTTTCTCACCGACGAGGGCATCGGCCCTGCGGCACTGGGGCCGGCCCTGGAGGAGCGCGGCTTCGACGCACTGCTGCTGGCCGAGCACACGCACATTCCGGTGAACCGGGAGACGCCGTACCCGGCCGGCGGCGATCTGCCACGCATGTACTACCGCACGCTCGATCCGTTCGTGGCGCTCGCCGCGGTCGCCTCCGTGACCGGCGACCTGCTGCTGGGCACCGGGATCGCGTTGGTGGTCGAGCGTGATCCGATCATCACCGCGAAGGAAGTGGCCACCCTCGATCTGGTCTCCGGCGGCCGCGCGGTGTTCGGTGTCGGCGCCGGCTGGAACCGGGAGGAGATGCGCAACCACGGGACGGATCCGGCCGGACGCGGGCGGCTGATGGACGAGCGGATCCGGGCGATCATCGAGCTGTGGACCAAGGACGAGGCCGAGTTCCACGGCGACTTCGTCGACTTCGACCCGGTCCACAGCTGGCCCAAGCCCGTCCAGCGGCCGCATCCACCCCTCTGGGTCGGGGGCAACAGCGAGCGCACCTTCGCCCGCGTCGCCGAGTACGGGTCGGCGTGGATGCCCAGCGGCGTCTCACCCAAGGAGCTGGGCGCACGGATCGACCGCATGCGGGAGACGGCCGGCGACCGGCCGGCCGTGGTGGTCTACGCGGCCCGGCACGACCGGGAGTCCCTCGACATCTACGCGGAACTCGGCGTCGAACGCGCCCTGCTCTATCTGCCGACCCGGCCCGAGGACCAGACCCTGCACACACTGGACGACCTGGCCGAGGCCGCGTCCGCCTACCGGTGACGCCCGGCTGCCGGGGATTCGGAGCTCACCGTGCCGGACATGGACGAGGACGAGGCGCGCCGCCGGTTCATGACGGCACGGGTCGCACACCTGGCGACGGTGGACGCTGGGGGACGCCCCCACGTGGTGCCGGTCGTGTTCGCCGCGCACGGCGGTGAGATCGTCACCGCCGTCGACCGCAAGCCCAAGAGATCACAGCGGCTGAAGCGGCTGCGCAACATCGCCGCCCACCCCGCCGTCAGCCTGCTCGTGGACGCGTACGACGACGAGGACTGGGACCGGCTGTGGTGGGTACGGGCGGACGGTGACGCGCGCGTCCTGCCGCCCGGCACCCAGGACGCGTACGCCGCGGCGATCGACCTGCTGCGGGAGAAGTACGCGCCGTACCGGCAGCAGCCACCGGACGGCCCGGTGATCGCGATCACCGTCCACCGGTGGCACGGCTGGCGCGCCGCACGGGACCCCGGCCCGACCGGCTGAATCCGGAAGCAGCGGGCCGAACGCCGGAGCACCGTCGACGATGGACGAATACTCCACCTCCGGCGTGAAAGATGGATGATTTACCTTCTGGTGCCGACCGCATGCCCGGCCTTAGCTTCGGCAGACCCCACAAGGACGGCATCCGCTCACGCCGCACACCCCAGCGGCGGCCACCGGCCATCCCTCCTTCCTCCGCGCCACAACGCGCTCCACCGCCCGTCCGGGTACAGGCACTTCGATGGAGCACTCTTGTCCGACAACTCCCCGACCACCCCTCCCCCGTCGCTCACCGAGGTCGAGACCTTCGGTGTCGAGCGCATCCCCGACGCGGACCGCACCGCGTCGCCGCTCGACCTGTTCCGGGTCGCGTTCGGCGGTGCGAACACCTTCTCCACCTGCGTCCTCGGCGCCTTCCCCATCCTCTTCGGCCTCTCCTTCTGGCAGGGGCTCGCGGCAACGCTCCTCGGAGTCGTCGTCGGCGCGCTGATCCTGTGCCCGATGGCGGTGTTCGGCCCGGTCAACGGCACGAACAACGCGGTCGCCTCCTCCGCGCACCTGGGTGTGCACGGCCGGGTGGTCGGCTCGTTCCTCTCCCTTCTGACGGCGGTCGCCTTCTTCTCTATCTCGGTGTGGAGCTCCGGCGACGCCCTGGTCGGCGGCGCGCACCGGCTGTTCGGCCTGGAGCGCAGCACGCTGTCGTACGTCGTCGCGTACGCGCTGTTCGGCGGTCTGGTCCTCGCGGTGTGCGTGTACGGGTTCCGGTTCATGCTGTTCGTCAACAAGATCGCGGTGACTTCGGCCACCGTGCTGTTCCTGCTCGGTGCGATCGCCTTCGCCGGTGACTTCGACCCGTCGTACGCCGGTGTCTTCACGGCATCGGCCGACTCGGCGACGCAGGCACTGTTCTGGCCCTCCTTCATCGGTTCGGCGCTGATCGTGCTGTCCAACCCGGTGTCCTTCGGCGCGTTCCTCGGCGACTGGTCGCGCTACATCCCGGCGAACGCGCCGCGCCGCAAGGTCGTGGGCGCCGCGTTCCTCTCCCAGATAGCGACCCTCCTGCCGTTCATCTTCGGTCTCGCGACCGCGAGCATCATCGCGACGAAGGCGCCGAAGTACGTCGACCCGGCGGCCCCCGACTTCGTGGGCGGGCTGCTGGCCATCTCGCCGAGCTGGTTCTTCCTGCCGGTGTGTCTGCTCGCGCTGATCGGCGGCATGTCGACGGGTACGACGTCGCTGTACGGCACGGGGCTCGACTTCTCGTCGGTGTTCCCCCGCCTCTCCCGGGTCCAGGCGACGTTCCTGGTCGGCGTGTTGTCGATCGCGTTCATCTTCGTCGGCCGCTTCGGCTTCGACCTGGTGCAGTCGATCTCGACGTTCGCCACGATGATCATCACCTGCACCACGCCGTGGATGGTCGTGATGATCCTCGGCTTCTACACCCGGCGCGGCTGGTACGACCCGGACGCGCTCCAGGTCTTCAACCGCCGTCAGCGCGGCGGCCGTTACTGGTTCGCGCACGGCTGGAACTGGCGCGGCATGACGGCATGGTGGGTGGGCGCCGTGATCGGAGTCCTCTTCACCAACATCCCGGGCCAGTTCGTCGGCCCGCTGGGCGACCTGGCGAACGGCATCGACATCAGCCTGCCGCTGTCGCTGGCCGTCGCCGCCGTACTGTTCCTGTCGCTGCTGCGGCTGTTCCCCGAACCCCGGGCCGTGTACGGACCGGAGGGAGCACGACTGGCCCGTACGGTCGACTCCCCGGTGCCGCCGATCACCGGCCCCGGCGCGGAATCGGACAAGGAGCCCGACGGCACCCCGCCGGTGCTCGCCGTCGAAGGCAGCTGATGGAGTCCTGGCTCGACCTGTCCGTGCCCGTGGTCACCGGGATGCCCGTCTATCCCGGTGACCCGCGGGTGGAGGTGTCCAGGGCGCTGCGGGTCGCCGAACACGGTGTCAACGTCCTGCGGCTGCACATGGGGTCGCAGTCCGGGACGCATGTCGACGCGCCGTACCACGTGGACGAGGCGTGGCCCACGCTGGACGACCTGCCGCTGGAGCGTTTCGCGGGACCCGCGGTCGTCGCCGACGTCCGCGGGCTCCCGGCGCGGGCGCCGATCAGTCCTGACCTGCTCGCGCCCGCGCTGGGCCGGCTGCGGCTCCAGCCCGGTGCGATCCTTCTGCTCGCCACGGGCTGGTCGGCGTACTGGGGGACGGACCACTACCTCGCGCATCCCTGGCTCACTCCGGAGGCCGCGCAGGCGGTCGCCGACGCGGGCGTCCGCACGGTGGCCGTCGACGCGCTGAGCGTGGACCCCACCGGTGGGGACGGCCTGCCCGCGCACCGTGTCCTGTGCGGCACGGGAGGCGTGATCGCCGAGAACCTCACCCACCTCGACCGAGTGGCCGACGCACACGCCGCCGGCCACTCGATCGAGGTCTTCCTCTTCCCGCTCCGCCTCCCCGGCGCGGACGGCGCCCCTGTCCGCGCCACCGCCCGCGTAACGCCACACAGCCAGGCTTAGTAGCCGGTTTTCGCCCCCGCCGCCCCTACCCGTCCCATCCCCAGGGGCTCTGCCCCTTCGACCCCGCGGGTTGTGTTTCCTCTGCGGGCCGGTGGGGGCCGTTCGCGCAGTTCCCCGCGCCCCTAAAAGGGGCGCGGGGAACCCTCTGCTACGGCCTGATCGTGCGGGCGATGTCCAGCGTGAGCCGCTGCCAGGGATCTCGGGGGTCACGGGACGTCAGTTCGTGGATGCGCCGCAGACGGTAGCGCAGCGACTGGGCATGGAGATGCAACGCACGGGCGGCGGCATTCGCCGAACCCGTGTCGATGTACGCGGTGAGCGCCTCCAGCAGATGCCGCTGCCCCGCATCGATGAGCGGCCCGAGCACCAGACGCGCGATATGGTCCGGCGCGGCGACCGGATGCCCGGCGAGCAGCGCGAGGACATGCGCGTCCGCGTCCGTGAGCACGCGCCCTGGCCGGTGGGCGTGGCCGGGCGCCGTATCGAGGGCATCGGCCGCGAGACGGTGCGCGACGGCGACCCGGTCCAGGCTCTCACCGGTGATCGCACAGCCTCGCCAGGACCGCCCGCCCAGCACCGCTCCGACCCTCGCGGAGACACCGGCCGGCAACAGCAGAACGGCACGTGAGCCGCGTACCGTCGCCAACGAAGTGACCTCGTCGCCCGGAACGGCCAGCGCGTCGAGCAGTTCCGTCGCCGCGTCGTGCGCCATGTCGGGGCGGTCCCCGCCGACCGGCTCCGCCACCAACAGGCAGTACGGATCCGGGAGTTGGATGCCCAGACGGGCCGACCGGTCGGTCAGGGCGCCCACGGAGGCGTGCCGCCCGGCGATCAGGTCGTCGAGCAGCAGCCGCAGTGCCCTGTCGTGGTCCCCGGCGAGATCCTCGTCGGTGGCGGCGTACGCCGTGGCCATCTCCTCGGAGAGCGTGTCGAGGGTGGTCAGCAGCATCCGGGCGAGCGCGAAGGCGTCCGCGGCGGTGAGCCGGGGGGCGCGGGCCGCGATCTCGTCGGTGAGGACGGTCCCCGCCACGCGGTAGGCGCGCAGCACGGCCTGCACGGGCCGCCCGTCCGCCGCGCGGGCCGCCGCGATGCCCCGGAACCGTCTGAGGTCGGCCGGCCCCAGCGTGCCGTCGGTCGCCCAGAGGTGAAGCAGCCGCTCCAGCCCCCACGCCGCGATGGCCCGCACCTCCGGCAGTCGGCTGTCGTCGAGCGCCGCGTACACCGGAACCTGTTCGTGCACCGCCGCGACGATCGCCTCCACGACACGCGGGTCGGCGACCATCTCCTGCCGGATGCGCTCTCTGATGTCTGCGGGGTTCTGTGCCGCGACCTCCGCGGTCTTATTACTCACAAGGTGATAATTCCAGCCGCACGATGTGCGCACCACAGTGGACGGACCTTGTCACAGTCGCCAGGATCGACGTCGTACAGCGCGGTCTCAGGGACGAGAGGCGGGACGTACGGATGGCGAAGCATTGGGCCGACTTCCAGTACGAGATCTATCTGAACGGAATGACGGGCGCCGTACCGCGGCTGCCCACCGATCTGACCCGGCTGGAGGAACTCACCGAGCAGCGGCTCGGCCCCGGTCCGGTCGGCTATGTGGCAGGCAGCGCGGGCAACGGCAGCACCGCGCGAGCCAACCGGGAGGCCCTCGACCGGCGGCGGATCGTGCCGCGCATGCTGCGCGATGTGCACGAACGCGATCTGTCCGTCGAGGTGTTGGGGCGTCCGCTGCCCGCGCCGGTGGCGCTGGCACCCGTGGGCGTACTGTCGATCATGCACCCGGACGCGGAGTCCGCCGCCGCGCGGGCCGCCGCGGCGCAGGGCGTGCCGTACATCCTGTCCTCGGCGTCCAGCACCCCCATGGAGCAGGTCGCGGAGGCGATGGGCGACGCGGAGCGCTGGTTCCAGCTGTACTGGGCGAAGGACCGCGAGGTCACCCGGTCCTTCCTGAACCGGGCGAAGGCGGCGGGGTACACGGCGCTGCTCGTCACCCTCGACACTCCCCTGCTGGCCTGGCGGCCGCGCGACCTGGACCAGGCATATCTGCCGTTCCTGCACGGCGTGGGCACCGCCAACTACTTCACGGACCCGGCGTTCCAGGCGGGCCTGGCCAAGCCGGTGCACGAGGACCCGAACGCCGCGGTGATGCACTTCGTGGGGATGTTCGCGGACCCCGGCAAGACCTGGCCGGACCTGGCCTTCCTGCGGGAGAACTGGGACGGGCCGATCGTCCTCAAGGGCATCCTGCACCCGGACGACGCCCGCCGTGCCGCCCACGCCGGGATGGACGGCGTGGTCGTCTCCAACCACGGCGGGCGCCAGGTGGCGGGGTCGGTGGCGGCCGCCGACGCGCTGCCCCGCGTGGTCGAGGCGGTCGGTGAGCGGCTGACCGTTCTCTTCGACAGCGGGATCCGCACGGGCGACGACATCTTCAAGGCGCTCGCACTCGGCGCCGAGGCGGTGCTCGTCGGACGCCCGTACGCCTATGGGCTCGGCCTCGACGGACAGGCGGGCGTCGAGCACGTCATCCGCTGTCTGCTCGCCGAGTTCGACCTGACGCTGGCCCTGTCCGGGCACGCCCGCCCCGCCACCCTCGGCCCCGACGACCTGATCGAGGAATCCGCATGACCGTCACGAAGAACGTTCTGGCCGTCGTCTCGCCGCATGTCGGGGGCCGTACGGCAGGCGCGGCGCTCGCCACCGTGTTCCCCGGCGAGGCCCACGTCACCGTCGTGGAGGCGACCGACGAGGACCCCGCCGCGCTGCGCGAGGCGCATGTCATCATCACGGGACTCGGCCCGGTGACCGCCGAACACATCGCCGCGGCACCGGACTTGGAACTCATCCAGTGTGCCAGCCACGGCTTCGACTACGTCGACCTGGACGCGGCGCGCGCCAAGGGCGTGCCCGTGTGCAACATCGGCTCCAGCGGCGCCGAGAAGCAGAACGTGGCCGAGCAGACCTTCGCCCTCATGCTGGCTCTCGCCAAGCAACTGGTCCCCGCGCACACGGCGTTGGTCGACGCCGACTGGGCGCTGCCGCGGCTCCAGCGGTCCATCACCGAACTGTCCGGCAAGACCCTCGGCATCGTCGGGCTCGGGCACATCGGCGAGGAGGTCGCCCGGCGCGCGGTCGCGTTCGACATGAGCATCGTGTACGCCGGTCCGCAGCCCGTCGGCGCGGAGACCGAGGCCCGGCTCGGCGGCGCCCGCCATGTCGAACTCGATGAACTCCTGCGTACCTCGGACTACATCACGCTGCACGCGCCGCTGACCGACGCGACCCGGCATCTGCTGAACGCCCAACGGCTGGCGCTCCTCAAGCCGACCGCGTTCGTGATCAACACCGCGCGGGGCGCCCTGATCGACCAGGACGCCCTCGCGGACGCGCTGGAGGCGGGCACCCTGGCCGGAGCGGGCATCGACGTCTTCGACCCCGAACCGCCCACTCCGGCCCTGCGGTTGCTCAAGGCCCCGAACGTGGTGCTGTCACCGCATGTCGCGGGCGTCACGCGCGAGACGCTCGTCCGGATCGCGCTGGCGGCCGTCCAGAACGCCGTCGAGTTCGTGGCCGGCAAGCCGCCGCGGGATGTCGTCTCGTAGCGTCACAGTCCAACCCCCGTGATGACATCGGGAAGTTGGAGGGGCAGCGGCAGCGGCAGCGCGGGCGTCGCGCTCGCGCTGCCGTTGTCGTCACCGTCGCTGACGGCCACGGCACGCGGTTCCTGGTAGGTCTCCGTCGGAGTGGCCTCCGGCTCGACCGGTACGCCTGTCGACTGTTCGTTCGGCGGTTCGCTCGGCACTTCGGGCGTGCCGCCGGCCGACGGCGGGGCGCTCGTGGGCCGCGTCGAGGGGCTGGTCGTGCCCGCGATCGACAGGGACTCGGGGCCGGCCGACGACGCGTCGGTCCGCCACCGCTGGACGTCGGAGCCGTCGCGCACCTTGACGACGATGTCGGCGTCGGGATCGGTGGAGGCGGGCGCGAGGGCGAGTCCGTCGTTCCAGCGGGGCAGCAACTCGCCCCGCACAGTGAGGTCGTAGCGCTCGTCCTCGCCACCCGCCGCGCTCTTGGCGACACAGCGGTCGAGGAACACGACACCGTTGTCAGCGTGCGAGTCGAGGCACAGCTCGGGGTTGGCGATGCTGCGCAGCAGACCGTCTTCCTCGTACGACCACTGCTGGGTCCAGGCGGACGAGCACACCGCCAGCTTGGTCGAGGCGCCGGCCTTCGCCTTGCCGCCCCGGATGTCGAGGCACAGGTCGGCGGCGAGGTTGCGCAGCCGGGTCTGCTCGGTGGTCGTGGGGAGTCCGGCCGAGTCGGGCGGCGAGGACATGGCGGGCGGGGCCTGGGAGCCGGGGGTGGGCGACAGGGTGCGGGTGCTGCTCGCGCCCGTGGAGGCCGTGGGGTCGGCGCCGCCGTCGTCGTTCGACCACAGGCTGGTGGCGAGCACGGTGACGAGGAGGACGGCCGAGACGCCCGCCCCCGTGAGCAGGGCCTTCGGGGGCCGCCCTTCCGGCTGGGCCGCGCGGCGATCCTGGGTGGGAATCCGGGACAGCAGGCGATGGCGGCCACCGCTTCCCGGACGTCCACCACTGCCGGGAGATCCGTCGTTCCCCTGCCGCCTGCCGCCGAAGGGGGATCCGACCCGGGGGCGCACCGCTTGCCCCGCGCGCCCCGGGCGTGAGTCGAGATACCTCCGTGCGCCCCAGCCGAGTACCGCTTCGGCGAGCAGTAGGCCCAACCCTCCCTCGAAATAGCTGAGTTGCTCGGCCGCGTAGCGGCAGTAGGGGCACTCCATCAGATGCTGTTGGACATCGGGCAGCAAGGCGCCGCCGCGGCGAATCGGTACGTCCAGCAACCGGTTGTAGAAGCTGCATTCCTTGGTCGGCGCGAGTTCTCGGTGGGCGCGCACACAGCCCTCCCGGAATTGTTCGCGGGCCTGCTCCAGAGCGGCCGACGCACTGTCGGTATCCATGCCCGACAGACCAGCCGGTACGGATATGGGCTCGCCCTCGACCTCGGTGTGCCACAGCAGACACCGGGCGAGTCCCGGGAGTGCCTGGAAAGAGCGCTCGGCGAGCTTCCGATTTTCGGCCGTCATGGACTTGGCCGCGCGCATACCGCGGCCGCCCGCGGGTTTCCTCAAGTCCGGCAGAACACCGGATATCCGATCGTCCGCGGACCAGTCCCTGACGGTGTCCCGCACGGTCACGAGGAGGTGCGGCCGGAGCGCGAGACCGGAGTCGCCTTGCATGAGGCGGTCGAGCATCCGGTGGAAGGAGGTCGCGGTGACCATGGAAGCGACGTTCGCCGAAGAAGCGAGGCAGATGACCGCGTAGTCGTACGTCGGCTGCCAGTGCCGGGCCATCAGCAGGGCGACGGGATGGGCGGCATCGCTCTCCGGCCTGCCTCTCAGCCCGGCGGCGAGACTCTCGTCGGATTCACCGGGAACGCCACCGGGCGGATAAGGGGGACGAGGGGGGTGGGGGGTGTGCACTAGAGCGGGTTCCTTCCAAGGTGCAAGGTGGCACACAGAAGTTCTTTTCCGCCGAAAAGGAGCCGTGATTGGTGCGTACCTTTTTGACGGAACGTCGGGAAAACGGCCGGGGCGCGAAGGCCGTACGGCGACCGTCGGCCAGGAGCCTTATGAGCTCGTCGACAGACCGGAATAGTGAACGGCGATTCTGACCCGGCCATTGACCCAGCGCAGGACGTTCACCCTCGCACAACACGCTCATGACCAACAAGGCACTTGAGCAACATCAGCCTTATTGAAAGAAAGTCAGAACCAGGGGCAACTCACATGACTCGCACCGGCTTTCGACATTCCATGCGCCCCGTGTGAACCGCGCGCACGCGCCGGCGGCCCGCGCACGCTCCCGGCGCGCAGAACTCCGTAGTCCACTGGAACCGGCCCTTCTCGGAGGCCCCGCGCAGGACGGCGGCTCTCCCGCGCGAAACCGGCCGCCGGCCCCGATCCTCCCGCCCTCGGTCGGCGGCCCCGAGGGCGGGGCCCTTGCCGGACTCGTGGCCGGAGAGCCCGAGGCTGGACGGCGCACCGCAATGGGGCCCCGCCATGATGGCGTCGCCCGTGGTCGCGTTCGTCCGGCCGCCGTGGGCCGAGCTCGTCAGAACGCACGACGCCGCGTCGGGTTCCACGGACAACGGACATGGGCCGGGGGTACGGCGGCTGCGGTAGGGCACCACGGCCGCCTGCGCCAGGGATTCTCACGCCGACCGGGAGGGCCGTGAATTCAGGCCGATTGGGCTGGGCGGGCGATGCGATCCGTCCGTAAGGGGTGGATGCACCCGTGTTGCACCCACGCCCCTTGTTCGAGCCGATCACTATCGTTTCGTGTCCTTGCCCCATGCCCTGCGCACACGCGGCCCCGTAGCCCTGGCCACCACGGCCGTCATCAGCTTCTCGTCCCTCCTCCTCGCCCCCTCGGCTGCCGCCGCCGTGTCCAACGGCGGCTTCGAGACCGGGAGCCTGACCGGCTGGTCGTCCACCGGTACGACCGCGGTGGTCAGTGCGGGAGCACACAGCGGAACGTATGCCGCCCGGGTCGGAGGCACCAGCCCCACCACGGGGGACTCCTCCATCGGCCAGACCTTCGACGCGGCCACCGGGGAGGCGCAGTTGTCCTTCTGGTACAACGTCAGCTGCCCGGACACCGTGACCTACGACTGGGCCACGGCGACGCTGAGGGACAACACGACGGGCACCACCGCCACCCTGCTGCCGAGGACATGCACCAACGGACAGGGCTGGCGGCAGGCGAGCACCGCGATCACACCCGGGCACAACTACACCCTCAGGCTGATCAGCCACGACGACAACTATCCCGGCGATCCGACGTACACCCTGTACGACGATGTCCGGCTCGGCGCCGTGCCGCCTCCGCCGCCCGCCCTCCCGCAGATCGACAGCGACCCGTTCACCAACACCGGCAGCCAGCACGCCACCGTGGTGGAACCGGACACGTTCGCCGCCGGCAACACCATCGTCTCTGTCGCCCAGAACGGCCGTTTCTTCAACGGCGGGGCGTCGGGCCTCGGGTGGAGCACATCGAGCGACGGCGGTGTGAACTGGCAGCACGGCACCGTTCCGGGTATCACCGTCTACCAGGGCGGTTCGTTCTCCCGCGTCTCCGACCCGGCGGTCGCCTACGACGCCCGGCACGGCACCTGGCTGGTCGCCGGGCTGGCGCTCAACGCCGGCTCCAACGGCGTCATCGGCGCAGGCGTCACGATCAGCCGTTCCACGAACGGGGTGACCTGGCAGAACCCCATCAGGGCAGTCGGGTTCAACGGCCCGAACTACGACAAGGAGTGGGTCGTCTGCGACAACACTCCCGCCAGCCCGTTCTACGGGCGCTGCTACATCGAGGTCGACAACAACTCGGCCGGCAACAGGATCTTGATGAGCACCTCGACCGACGGCGGCCTCACCTGGTCCGCGCCCATCTCACCATCGGGTACACCGAGCGGGCTCGGGGGTCAGCCGCTGGTCCGGCCGAACGGCACCGTGGTGGTTCCGTACTCCGCCAACGGAAGCTCCATCCGCGCGTTCAATTCCGCCAACGGCGGTGCCTCCTGGAGCAGCACCTCACTGGTCGCCACGGTCAACGCCCACACCGTCGCCGGGAGCCTGCGCGCTCCCGCGGGCCTTGCCTCCGCGGAGATCGACGGCGCCGGACGGATCTACGTCGCCTGGCACGACTGCCGCTTCCGCGCCAACTGCTCGGCCAACGACATCGTCTACTCCACGTCGACAACCGGCACCACGTGGACGCCGGTGACCCGAGTGCCCATCGACTCCACCTCAAGCGGTGTCGACCACTTCTTGCCCGGCATCGGCGTCGACCGCACCACCTCCGGGTCCGCCACCAGAATCGGCCTGTACTACTACTTCTATCCGTTCGCCAACTGCTCCTCGTCCACGTGCCGCCTCCAGGTCGGATACATCTCCTCTGTCAACGGCGGAACTTCGTGGGGCACGCCCGCCACGCTGACCGGGCCGTTCCCGCTCTCGCAGATCGCGAACACCAACCAAGGACGCATGGTCGGCGACTACATCTCCACGTCGATCATCGGCGGCCGGGCCGTGTCGGCGTTCCCGGTCGGCAAGGCACCCGCCGGCGGGCAGGCGTTCAACGAGGCCTTGTTCACGGCCGGCCCCCTGCCCATCACCGGCGGCACCGCGCGGTCGCAGGCCGCTCCTGCCGCCGTCCGCAGCTCGCGCGCCACGGGCCATCCGACGACAACGGCCAGGTGACAACGCCCCTACGGGGACGCTCTTTCAGATCTGCCAGGAGCGCAGTCGGTCGGCCGCGCCGTACACGTCCGTCTTGCCGGAGATCAGATCGCGGGCGAGATCGACGAGGGCGCCGTACGGCGGGTCGATGCCGACGCCGCTGACGAACATGTACGCGACCGCCGCCGAGCAGGCGAAGCGGGCGTTGGCGGCCGGTAACGGCTTCAGCAGCGCCAGGGTGTGCAGGAGCGCGGCGGCGCGCCAGGCCGGGTCGGAGTCGACGCCGAGGCGGGGCGGGTCGACACGGTGGCGGGCCACGGCGGCGACCAGTGCCGAGAAGTCGTTGACCGTGGGCTGGTCGGGCAGTACTTCTTCGTGGCGCTGGAGCAGCCAGGGCACGTCGATATGGATGACGGGAGCCATCGGTCAGGCGACCCGCCCCTCGCCCTTCGCGGATGGTTCGTCCTCGGGGAAGGCAGCGGCGAATTCCTCCGCGTGCGCGGCGAAGAACCGGCGGAACACCTCCGCGCCTTCCTGCAGCGCCCGGTGCCGCACGATGTCGGCCGCGGCCGCCTCCCGCACCAGGGCTTTCATCGACGTACCGCGCTCCTTGGCTATCTGCCGCAGATCCTCTAGCTCGCGGTCGCTGAACTCCACGTTGAGAGCTGGCATGCCCTCACGGTACCGCGCGGGTACTTACTCGTAAATACTCCCAGTTCAAGGGCAGTGCAGGGCGGTACCAAACGAACGGAGGCACCCCCGGTCCGTCACGCCTGGTCCGTCACCAGGACGGCCTTCCCGGTGATCTCGCGGCTTTCGAGCGCGACATGCACGTCGGCGGCCTTCATCAGCGGGTGGACGGAGCCGATCCGCGGTGCGATCTCACCGCGCGCCGCCATGCCGAGCACGCGCTCCAGACCCGCCCGGTACCAGGCGTGATCGCCCTTGATCTCGGCCGGCACCATGCTCAGCGCGGTGCGCCGGCCCGGCCGCAGATTCATGAGCTTGACGCGTGCCGCGCCGCGCACGGTGTCGCCGACCATGTGTCCCGGGCGGCCCGAGAACGCATAGCTGACCAGCACTCCCCCGGGCGACAGGACTCGGTAGGCCTTGCGCAGCCCGGCCCCGCCGATGTGGTCGAACACCGCCTGGACCCCGCCCGGTTCGCGCTCGCGCAGGACGTCCTCGAAGTCCCGACGGCGATAGTCGATGAAGGTCACGCCGTGCTGTGCGAGCAGTTCCTCGGCACCGGGCGCCGAGGCGGTGCCGTACATCCGAAGTCCGCGCAGCGCACCGAGGCGGCTGAGCGCTTGCCCCACTCCCCCACTCGCGCCCTGGATGAGCACCGTGTCCCCGGCCGCGACACGGCCGTGGGTCTCCAGGACACTCAGTGCCGTCAGGTAGTCGAGCGGGATCGTGGCGGCCAGGAGCGGGGCTAGGCCGTCGGGCAGCGGGACGAGCTGCCACAGCGGGAGGGAGATGTACTCGGTGTACGCGGCCATCTTCGTCAGGGCGACCGCGACGCGCGCGCCCTCCTGGAGCCAGGCCGGCCGGGGGCCGTCGGGCGTGAAGTCCACGATCTCGCCGACGAGTTCGTAGCCAGGCGTGAAGGGCACCTTGCGCTGCAGCAGATAGTCGCCCGAACGTGCCATCAGGTCGGTGAAGCCCACTCCGGAGGCCAGCACCTTCAGTCGGGCATACCCCGGCGGCGGCTCCGCCAGGGTGGCCTGGACGGGCCGCATGGTCTCGGTGCCGCCGAACCGCTCCACGACGATCTTTCGATACGCGATCGCGCTCATGAACCTCACCGCTTCCTGTGTCGTGTCATTAAGTTACACGACATATATTCGACCGGCCAGGCCCCGCGGCAACGATGGAGTGGATAGATGTCGTGTAACGTAGTTTCGTCGTCTATTGATCCCGGGAGTGCAGCACGATGGAGCCGGCCGAAGAAGTCCGCTTCCTCATCCTGGCCGCGCAGCGTGAGGGAAATCGCCAACTCGCCCAAGGGCTGCGCCCGTTGGGAGTGACGCCCGCCCAGGCCGAGGTGTTGCGGCTCCTCGCTGAGCGGCAGCCGCTCAGCATGTCCGGACTCGGGGCCCTGCTGGTGTGCGAGAGCGGCGGCAATCCCAGCCGCCTGGTGGACCGCCTGGTGACCGCGGGACTCGTACGCCGCGAGGAAGGCAGCCACGACCGGCGTCATGTGGAGCTGACGCTCACTCCCGCGGGCCATGAGACGGCCCGAGCGGTGGCCGCGGTCGAGACGGAACTGCACGCCCGCATCGGAGCCGCGGCAGCCGGTCATGACGTCGACGCGGTGCTGGACTTCCTGCGCACCTTGGTGGCGGGCGAGAGCGCGGGTGAGGCGGTGGCCCTGCGCGCGGGGCGCGCCACAGCCCCGACCGGAGCACCCTAGCGGGCGCCGAGCGGCGCCGCGCCCGGGCTCAGCGTGGCTGGGTGCGCGCCGCCTCCGTCAGGGGCAGCCAGTGCGCCGAGGCGGCGAGCGGCACGCAGATCCAGTCCTTCATGAGCCGACCACCCATGGGGTCGAAGAGACGCGCGTCGGCGAGGGCCAGGACCTCGGCGTGCTCGGGGCTGTCGCGGTGCAGGGGACGACCAGTTCGCCCTCGTAGAGGCCGACGAACGCCTTGCCGTTCGGGTCCTTGAGGCAGGGCATCCCGAACATCCTGGAGAGCTTCGCCCCGCGTGGTTCGAGGTCCTCGGCGAGACGCGCGAACAACTGGTCCGCGTCCGCCATCAGGCGACCTTTCGTCCGGTGAGGGCCAGCAGACGCTCCAGCGGCGTGGCATCGGCGGCGGGTTCGATCTCCGGCCCGAAGGATCCGTTCGCCCGGGCGACGTCGGCGATCTGTCCGACCACGGCCGTCACGGTGGCGATCACGTCGTCATCGGCCGTGAACGGCTGACCGGTGGCGGTGGCCAGGTCCCAGCCGTGCACGGTCAGTTCCATGATGGTGATCATCCCGGCGAGCTGCGCGGGGAAGGTGCTCGACGCGAAGGGTGTCTCGCCCTCCCAGGCTCCCGGCTCGGCCCACGCGGCGGCGAGCCGGTCGACGAGCGGCGGGAAGGCCACCCAGGGCGCCTCGGTCAGGGTCATCGGGGCGTCGGCGGGGAGCGGCTCCTTCGCGGCGGCGTACGCGCCCATGACGAGTGCGCCGAGCAGGTGCTCGCTGAGCCGATGGACGTCGAAGTCGGGGCAGGGCGTGGGGAGTTCACGCTTGCCGGTGAGGGCGGGCTGCCGGGCGTGCGCCTGGAGGTTACGGGCGGCGCGGGCGAGCTGGTCGGCGAGCTCGACGGGGGTGGTGTTCATGATGTGCTCCGATTCAAGAGGGGTCGCTCACCGGGAAGGGATGCGGCCCGGCGGGGACGGAAGGTGCTTCAGCAGGTACTGACTCGGCTCAGTCGAAAAAGGGAGCGGGCTTGCCGGTCTCCGCGTACGACTTGAGGGCCGTGAACTTGGTCGCCCAGCCGTAGGTGAAGTTGCGATAGGCGTCGTCCTGGGCCGGGAACCCGGCGTGCGTGAAGCGCAGCAGGACCCCGCCCTCGGGAACGTCGAGGATCTCGTACGTCTGCGTGGTGCCGGCCCACGGTCCGTTCTCGCCCGCCAGGACCAGGCGCCGCTCGCCGGACTCGGTGATCCGCAGCCGCCAGGACTCCGGTACGCCGGGGAAGCTCAGCGTGTGCTCCGCGCCGACACCCTCCCCTATCTCGGCGTCCGCCGTGAACCAGCCGCGTACGCCGGTCTCGGTGGTGAGGGCTTCACGGACGGTGTCCGCCTCGGCCTCGATGGCCAGCTGCATCGCGATGTCGGCCATCGGATGTCCTCTCGGGATCGTTCGGATCTGTCGCGAGTGTCCGGTATTGCCCCGAACCTCGTTCTTTAGTCG
Organism: Streptomyces sp. R35; assembly: GCF_041053035.1. Classification (NCBI taxonomy): domain Bacteria; kingdom Bacillati; phylum Actinomycetota; class Actinomycetes; order Kitasatosporales; family Streptomycetaceae; genus Streptomyces; species Streptomyces sp. R35. The sequence continues at coordinate 10,390,481 of NZ_CP163440.1, read as the reverse complement.
ACACTAAAATAAGAACCGGTTCGGCGCAAGTTAAAGCCATGACTAAAATAAGCAGCGTGGACCAGGTGAAGGCGATCAGCGAGCCGCGACGGCGGGCGATTCTCCAGCTCGTGTGGCATGAGGAGCTGTCCGCCGGAGAGATCGCCGAGCGCTTCGACGTCACCTTCGGCGCGGTGTCCCAGCATCTGAAGGTGCTCCGCGAGGCAGGCCTGGTCGTCGTCCGAAAGGACGGCACCAAGCGGTACTACCGCGCGGACCGTGCTGGGATGGGACCGCTGGCCGCCTACTTGGAGTCCATGTGGGGCGACTCCCTGGACGCCCTGGCCGCGCTCGCCGAACAGGCCGAGCGGGAGGAGGAGCAGAAGTGACCATCACCCCCGACGGCTCCGTCGTCGTACAGCGGCACATCAAGGCCCGTCCGGAGACCGTGTTCTCCTTCTTCACCGACACCGAGCGCTGGCTGTCCTGGCAGGGCATCGAGGGCGTGCTCGACCCGACGCCCGGCGGCGCGTACCGGATGCGGGTCGTCGGTGACGCCACCGCCGCCGGGCACTTCGAGGAGGTCGAGCCGTACACCCGGATCGTCTTCACCTGGGGCTGGGAGAACGAGGGCGACCCGGTGCCGCCCGGCAGCAGCCGTATCGAGGTGACCTTCTCCCCCGAGCCGGACGGCACCCTGCTCACGCTCACCCACTCCGGTCTGCCCGAGCCGGCCCGCGAGCCGCACCAGGAGGGCTGGGAGCACTACCTCGACCGGCTCGCCGTCCGGGCGCCCGGCGGCGACCCCGGCCCGGACAACTGGATGCAGCAGGGCCCCGCCTGAGCTCCCGCCGCCCGGTCAGCTCCCCCACAGCCCGCGCCTGCGGTAACCCGCCTCCCAGAACAGGCGGTTGAGGACGCGGACGGGCGGGGGCAGCGCGCCGAGGAACGCGGCACGGTCGGCGGGCGGGATGCCGTCGACGATCCACGGAACGAAGACGGCGGCTCCGCGCAGGCCCTGCGTCTGACGGATACGTCCCGTGAAGGCGCCCCAGTCCGCGGGCGTCAGCACCTCCTGGATGAGCGGCAGGGCGCTCGCCTCCTCGTGCGCGAGGTGGTCGTCGAGGGTCGAGGCCAACGCGTGGACCAGCTCGGGGAGTTCGACCGAGCGGTCCTTCAGGGCCGCGCCGACGGCGGTGAGCTGCGGGTCGAGGAGTCCGTGCTCCGCCTCCATCTCCGCGAGGAGGGCGATGTCCTGGGGGCGGCCCGCGACCTCGCGCCGCACCCGGGGCCACAGGTCGCTGTCCTCGGCGGTGTGGTGGATGTGCAGCTGGTGCGTGAAGTTGTCCCAGCCGGCGCGGACTTGGGGGGTGAAGGCGGTGCCGTCCGCGGCGGCCTTTCCGAGGCGTTCCAGGTCGCGCCGGAACGCGTCGTGGGCGGCGTACATGACGGTGAGGTCGATGCTCATGAGGTGGCTTCCTCCAGTGCGGGCTCGGACACGGGCAGGGCGTGCGGGTTGGCGGACGGGCCACGGTGACGGCGTACGGCGAGACAGGTGAGCGCGCCGGTCAGCAGGACCGCGGCGGAGACCAGGACGGCGGGGCCCATCGCGTCCACGAAGCCGTGGCCGAAGACCTGGCCGCCGAGCTCCCGCATCCGGTCGGCGACATCGTGCGGCACTCCGGACGGGGCACCGGCCGCCTGCCGGGCGTTCACGTCCGACTCCGCCTTGGAGAAGGCGGCGACGAAGCCGTCACGGTACGCGGTCGGGAGCTGCCCGGCGCGCTGCCGCGCCTGGTCGGTCAGTGAGTTGGCGAGCTGAGCCTGGAGCACGGCTCCGACGACGGCGCCCGCGAGGACCGCACCGACCTGCCGCAGCGCGTTGGTGACACCCGAGGCCGCACCGGACAGCCGCGCGGGTACGTGGCGCATGACCTCGGTGGCCATCGGCGCGAAGGTGCAGCCCGCGCCCAGACCCGCGAGGAAGAGCGGGAAGGCGACCGCCGTCCAGCTCGAACCGACGTCGGCCGCGGCCACGATCCACACCAGCGCGGCCGCCCAGGCGAGCAGCCCGGTCATCAGGATGAACTTGCCGCCGATCCTGTCCGCGAGGACGCCCGCGGGTCCCGCCATCACGAACGAGCCGAGCGCCAGGGGCAGCAGCACCAGCCCGGACTTGAGCGCGCTGAAGCCCAGAACGGACTGGAGGTAGATCGTCAGCGGCAGGAACATCCCGATGACGCCGAAGGACACGGTGATGCCCACGAAGTTGATGAGGGTGAAGTTGCGGTCCTTGAAGAGCGAGAACGGGACGAGCGGGTCCTTCGTCTGCTGGCCGCGCTCGTGTGCCAGGAAGCCGGCGAAGAGCACGGCCGCCCCGCCGAACAGCGCCAGGATCCAGCCGTTCCAGTCGTAGCGCTGCCCTTCCGTCAGACCGAATGCCAGGCAGAACAGGGCACTTGAGGCGAGCGCTACGCCGAAGGTGTCGAAGCGGTGGCGGACCGTGCGCCGCGAACCCGGGATGATCGCCACGGCGAGGCCCAGGACCAGCACTCCGAGCGGCAGATTGACGTAGAAGATCCACCGCCAGTCGAGGTGGGTGATCAGCGCGCCCCCGATGATCGGGCCGAGGGCTCCGGAGACCCCGGCGACCGCGCCCCACACGCCCATCGCGACGCCTCGCCGGTCGGCCGGGAACACCTCCGCGATGATCGACAGGGTCTGCGGCATGAGCAGCGCCGCGCCCAGGCCCTGGACCGCCCGGAACGCGATCAGCTGGGCCGGGTCCCGCGCGAGGCCGCAGGCCAGGCTGGCGAGCGTGAAGAGGGCGACGCCCGCGATGAACAGGTTCCGTTTGCCGCGCAGGTCACCGAGGCGGCCCGCGGTGATCAGCAGGACGGCGAGGGCGAGGGTGTAGGCGTTGACGACCCACAGGATCTCGTCGAGGGAGGCGTCCAGGTCCTGGCCCATGTCGGGGATCGCGATGTTCACGATCGTCAGGTCGAGGAGTGTCATGAAGAACCCCAGGGAGAGCGTGATGAGGATCGCCCATGGGTTGCCGTGCCATTTCTTGAACACGATGTGTGTCTCCTTGTGCCGAAAGCGTCGTACTCGCGTTCAAGAGGGCGGTCCTGACGGCCGGTGTGACACGAGGACAGCGGCCTGAGACGTACGTCACATTTCGACCGTCGGACGTCACATTCGGACTCCCTTCTCCCGTCGCAGTAGTGAGCGCATCAAGGGAGGCAACGCATGTCAGAAAGCTCCGGGGCCGGTACCGACGGCGCGACGCGGGTGTTCGTCGACCACCGCGAGCTGCTCTTCGCGATCGTCTACAACATGCTCGGCAGCGTCGCCGACACCGAGGACGTACTCCAGGAGACCTGGCTGTCCTGGAGTCGCCGGACCCACCGCTCCCCGCTCGACGGGATCGACAACCCGCGCGCCTACCTCGTCCGCATCGCCGTGAACCACGCCCTGGCACGACGCGCCGCCATCACCCGCCGCCGCGAGACGTACGTGGGGCCCTGGCTGCCGGATCCCGTGCTCGACGAACCCACCGCCCACGACTCCGCCGACGAGCGCACCCTGCGGGCGGAGTCGGTGTCGCTGGCGATGCTCGTGGTCCTGGAATCGCTGACCCCGCTGGAGCGGGCGGTGTTCGTCCTCAACGAGGTGTTCGGCTACCCGCACACCGAGATCGCGAAGGTCATCGACCGCAGCCCGGCGGCGGTGCGCCAGCTCGCGCACCGCGCCCGGGAACACGTGCACGCCCGCCGTCCGCTGTACCGGGCCCATCCCCGGGTACGGCGGCAGGCGACCGAACGGTTCGTGGCGGCCGCGCTCGGCGGTGACATCGCCGCGCTGATGGAGATCCTCGCGCCGGACGTCACGGTGTGGACGGACGGCGGCGGCAAGGCCCGCTCGGCCGGGCTGCGGCCGGTGCACGGACGGGACAAGGCGGCGCGGCTGTTCGCCGGTTACGCCAGGCGCCGCGGGACCGACCTCGACATCAGCTACCGGCGGGTCAACGGCGACGACTCCGCGGTGATCTTCATGGGCGAGTCGCCGTACGCCGTCATGGTCATGGACCTCACCCCGGACGGCGAGCAGGTGTCCGACGTCTACATCGTCACCAATCCCGAGAAGCTCACGCACGTACGACGGAACAACGAGGAGATCCCGGCCGAGGAGGGTGAGCGCGCGTGACCACCGTCGAACGGCCTGCGGAGAAGCCGTCGTCCGGGGAGCGTGTCGCCGACTGGTTCGACGGCCGGCTCGGCATCTACTCCCTCGGCAGGCAGTACCTGCGCAAGGTCTTCCCGGACCACTGGTCCTTCCTCCTCGGCGAGATCTGCCTGTACAGCTTCGTCGTCCTCGTCCTCACCGGCGTCTATCTCACGCTGTTCTTCCATCCCTCGATGAACGAGGTGGTCTACCACGGCAGTTACGTCCCGCTGAACGGCATCCGCATGTCGGAGGCGTACGCCTCGACGCTGGACATCAGCTTCGATGTGCGCGGCGGGCTGCTGATCCGGCAGATCCACCACTGGGCCGCGCTGATCTTCCTCGCCGCGATGCTGACGCACATGATGCGGCACTTCTTCACGGGCTCGTTCCGCAGGCCCCGCGAGGTCAACTGGGTGTTCGGCTGGACGCTTCTGCTCCTCGGCCTGTTCGAGGGCCTGTTCGGGTACTCGCTGCCGGACGATCTGCTGTCCGGGACCGGGCTGCGGTTCGTGGACGGGGCGCTCCTGTCGGTGCCGATCGTCGGGACGTACCTCTCGATGTTCCTCTTCGGTGGGGAGTTCCCGGGCCATGACATCGTGGCCCGCTTCTACTCCCTGCACATCCTGCTGATACCGGGGATCATGGCGGCCCTCGTCGTGGCGCATCTGATCCTGGTCGTCTACCACAAGCACACCCAGTTCGCGGGTCCGGGAAAGACCGAACGCAACGTCGTGGGCACGCCGTTCATGCCGGTCTACCTGGCGAAGGCGGGCGGCTTCTTCTTCCTGGTGTTCGGTGTCATCGCGCTCATTTCGGCGGTCGCGACGATCAACCCGGTCTGGGCGTACGGCCCTTACCGCGCCGACCAGGTGTCGACGGGCGCCCAGCCGGACTGGTACCTGGGCTTCGCCGAGGGGCTGGTCCGTGTCATGCCGGGCTGGGAGATCACCGTGGCGGGCCACACGCTCGTGCTGGGCGTGCTCATCCCCATCCTCGTCTTCCCGACGCTTCTGGTGCTGATCGGCGTCTATCCGTTCGTGGAGGCCTGGGTCACCAAGGACCATCGCGAACACCATCTGCTGGACCGCCCGCGCAACCGGCCGGTCCGTACTTCGATCGGGGCGGCGTGGATCAGCGTCTATCTCATCCTGCTCGCGGGCGGCGGCAACGACATCATGGCGACCCGTTTGCATCTGTCGATCAACACCGTGACCTGGACAGTACGGATCGCCCTGTTCCTGGTCCCCGTCCTGGTCTTCGTCATGACCCGCCGCATCTGCCTGGGTCTGCAGCAGCGGGACCGCGAGCTGGTGGCGCACGGCCGTGCGACAGGCATCGTCAAGCGCCTGCCGCACGGCGAGTACGTCGAGGTGCACCGCCCGCTCGGCCCGGCCGAACTGCACGCTCTCACCGAGCACGAGCACCGGGGGCGCTCAGACCACCGGGACCTCCAGGCGGCTGATCCGCAGCCCGCCGTCGGCGGCCCCCGGGTGGCCGCCGGCCATGACGAGACGCAGCCGTGAACCGCGTACGGCATCGAAGGTGATCACCGTCGGCGCGTCGGACGTGGTGGCCCAGTCGACGGCCGCACCCTGCACCGGCACATAATCCTCGCCGTCCCAGACCGAGACCGCGACCGACGCGGGCAGGGCGTGGGTCGAGTCCACGGTGAAGGAGACCTCGACGCGGTCGACTGTGCGGGGGCGCGCCCAGGTGACCGAGACCCAGTCCTCGGGGCGGGCCCCGCTGAACGCGGGCAGCAGGGCCGTCGCCGACTTGTAGAAGGCGTTGGACCAGCCGGTGGCCGCGTCGCCGTCGAGCATGGCGGCGGGGAGGGTGTCGGTGCGACCCGAGTAACTGGCGTCCGCGAAGGGGTAGTTCGGGGCCGCGGGGTAGTCGGGCTCGAACGCCGTCGCCGGAGTGGTCGCCTTCGGCCCGGCAGGGGTGGTGCGGACGGTCGTGGAGTCCGTACGCAGGCCTTCGGCGCGGGCGGTCACCTTCACCGGGCCCGCCTTCGTACCGGACCGGACGATCGCGAGTGCCTTGCCGTGGAAGGCGGTTCTGGTGCTCGCCTGGTAGCGCTCGGCACTCTCCTCCCGGCCGTTGTCGAGACCCGCGAGGGAGCCGCCCGCCACGTCGAACGTGAGCAGGTGCTCGGCGTCGGGCACCACGACACCATGGGCGTCGATCACCTCGGCGGTCACGAAGAACAGTGAACGGCCGTCCGCCGCGAGCGTCTTGCGGTCCGGTGTGAGACGGATCGCACGGGGTTTCCCGGCGGTCCGCAGCACGTCCGTCGCCACCGTCCTGCCGTCACGGCGGGCGACCGCCTTCAACTCACCCGGTTCGTACGGCACTTTCCAGCCGAGATGCAGCTTGCCCGCGCTGCCGTTCGGGCTGGTGTAACTGCCGGGGTAGGGGCCGTCGGTGAAGGTCTTGTCGTCACCGGGCGCCTCCGTGGTCTCCAGGTACGTACGGCCGTCAGTGGTCTTCTTGGTGTCGAACTCCCTTGTGCCGAGGGACTTTCCGTTGAGGAACAGCTCGACGGTGTCGACGTTCGCGTAGGCCCAGACCTCGACCGTGTCCCCCGGTTCGTGGTTCCAGCTCATGGGCAGCAGATGGACCATCGGCTCGCCCGTCCACTGGCTCTTGAACAGGTGGTACATGTCCTTGGGGAAGCCGGCCGTGTCGACGGCGCCGAAGAACGAGGCCTTCACCGGGAAGACGTCGTACGGCGTGGGCTCGCCGATGTAGTCGATGCCCGACCACAGGAACTGCCCGGCGAACCACTTCCGGTCCCGGTCCTTCTTGTGCCCGTACTCGCCGCTCATCGTCCAGGAGGCGAGGTTGTTGTCGTACGAGGAGACCGCGCGCCTGCCGGGGGTGTGGTTCTCGCCGGTGTTGAGGTGCTCCGGTTCCTGGTAGGTGGAGCGGGTCGAGGTCTCGGACGACGACTCCGACTCGAAGAGGAAGAGGTGCGGGTAGGCGGCGTGCAGGGCGTCCACCGACTTGGCGGTGTTGTAGTTGAGGCCGAGCCCGTCCAGCTTGGCGAGCATGAGGTCGGCGGCGGAGCCCTTCGCGGGGACGCGGCGGTATTTGTCGGAGCCGATGACCAGCGGGCGGGTGTCGTCCGCGGCTTTGATGGCGCCGATGATCCGGTCCGCCATGGCGAGCCCGGCGGCGGAGGTGGAGTCGGGGACCTCGTTGCCTATGGACCACAGGACCACGGCGGGCGAGTTGCGGGCCGCGAGGACCATCTCGGTGGCGTCCTTCTCGCACCACTCGTCGAAGAACCGGCCGTAGTCGTACTTCGTCTTGCCGGTCCGCCAGCAGTCGAACGCCTCCACCATCATCACGATGCCCAGTTCCTCGCAGACCTGGATGATCTGCGGCGAGGGCGGATTGTGGGACGTGCGGAAGGCGTTGACACCCATCGACTTCATGATGGTCATCTGTCTGCGTACGGCGTCGATGCTGATCGCCGCGCCGAGCGCGCCCTGGTCGTGGTGCAGGTCGACGCCCTTGATCTTGGCGTGGGTGCCGTTGAGGTGGAAGCCCTCGTCCGGGTCGAAGCGGAACGAGCGGATACCGAAGGTGGTGCGGCAGGTGTCGACGCTCTCGTCGCCGACACGCAGCTCGGTCACCAGGGTGTAGCGGTGGTCCGGGGTCGCGAAGTCCCACAACTTCGGCTTCTCGACGGTGAGTTCATGGGTTTCGTCCGTCCGGTCGCCGACCGTGACCGTGGTGACCGTACGGGCGGCCGTACGGCCGTCGGGGTCGAGGATCCGTGAGATCACCTGGACATCGGCCGAGGCCCCGGATTCGTTGACGACGGTCGTACGCGCCCGTACGACCGCCCGGTCGTCGCCGACGTCCGGAGTGGTGACGTAGGTTCCCCAGCGTCCGACATGGATCGTTTCAGTGACGACCAGGCGGGCCTCCCGGTAGATGCCGCTGCCCGAGTACCAGCGGCTGCTGGGCAGTCGGTTCTGGACCTTGACGGCGATGACGTTGTCGGTGGTGCCGTCCGTGTGCAGCAGGTCGGTGAGGTCGAAGGCGAACCCGGTGTAGCCGTAGGGGTGGCGGCCGACTTCCGTGCCGTTGCAGTAGACGTACGAGTCCATGTAGACGCCGTCGAACTCCACGGAGATCCGCTTGCCGGCGAGGGCGGGCGGCAGCGTGAAGGTGGTGCGGTACCAGCCGAGGCCGCCGGGGAAGAAGCCGGTGCCGCTGGTGGTGCCGTGCTCCGTGGTGGGGGTCTGTTCGATGCTCCAGTCGTGCGGCACGGCGACCTCACGCCACGCCGAGTCGTCGTAGCCGGGCTGTACGGCGCCCTCGTACGCACCCGTGGGGTCGGTGACGCCGCCCAGGTTGACCAGCGCGAAGCGCCAGCCGTCGCGCAGCTCGACCGTGCGGCGCCCCGGGGCTCGCCCGGGGGACGCCGCCCAGGCGTCGGCGGCGCCCGGGAGTGCACCGGCCGCGGGTACGGCCGTTCCTGCGATCAATACCGATCTTCGCGTGACCGTCATGGCGGCTCTCCCTCATCAGGGCCCATAAATCATCACAACTGATCGTGAACAAACAGATTCTGACGGGATGACACATGCGGCCGTCAAGGGGCCGGCACCCACTTCCGTCCCGCACGACACATCGGCCGGAAACCCACCTCACGGATGCGCCGCGTCGGCCGTCCGTGTTCCGGGGTGCGGAGGGCGCCCACGCACTAGGCTGGAACACAAGTGAAGCGGTGTTCACGGTGACTGTGCGCAATGGAGTGGCGACGATGAGCCCGGTCCACCCCATCGAAGAGGCCGCCACGGCATGGGCAGTCATCGATGAGAACGGCACCCTGGTCCGCTGGAGCGAGGGGGCCCACCGACTGCTGGGGTACGCGCCGCAGGAGGTCGAGGGCCACCCCGCCGCTGACCTGCTGGACCCCACGGGCGCCACGGCGCCGACCGAGCCCACCGGTAACCGCTGGGACGGAGTGCTCCCCCTGCGCCACCGTGACGGACGCGTCCTGTCCGTGTGGCTGCTCGCCCATCGCAGACAACCGGAAGGCGGCGGATGGCTCGTGGTCACCCCGTTGGAGGGAGAGGAACCGCGCCCACCGGACGACCCGCTGATCAGGGCGGTGCTCACCCAGTCACCCTGCGCGATGGCCATCTACGACGAACGGCTGCGGCTGTACGGGATCAACGACGCGATGGCCGAGGTCATCGGTCTCCCCGAGGACCGTATCCGGGGCCTGCGGATCTCCGAGATCGGGGGCAAGCGGGAGAGCGAAGAGCTCGAGGAGGACATGCGCGCCGTGCTCGTCTCCGGCGAGGGGCGCGACGTGGAGACGTACATGCGCACGGGCGGCGAGGACCGCGCGCACGCCTGGCTGGCGCGGATCGCCCCGCTGACAGACGCCGACGGACGGGTGCGGGGCGTGTGCCTGGCCGCGCACGACTTCACCGAGCAGTACAAGGCCCGGGAGCGGCTGCAGCTGGTCAACGAGGCGAGTGTGCGTATCGGCAGCACCCTCGACGTCACCCGAACGGCCCAGGAGCTAGCCGATGTCTGCGTGCCCGTGCTCGCCGACTTCGTCAGCGTCGACCTGCTGGATCCGCCGGAGCACGGGGGCGAGCCGGACTCCGAACTGCCGACCGCCCCGGTCACACTCCGCCGTGCAGCCCATCGATCGGTGAACCCGGGCTCCCCCGAAGCGGTCGTCACGCTCGGCGAGGTCGACGTATACCCCGCCGCCTCACCGCAGGCCGATTCCCTGATCGCCGGCCGGACGATCGTGGTGCCGGACGCGAACAACACGATGGAGGAGTGGCTGGCCTGGGACGAACGCCGGCGCGAGCGCGTCGCGAAGCTCGGCGTCCACGCCACCATGTCGGTGCCCATCCGGGCCCGGGGCCAGACTCTGGGCGTGGCGGTGCTCACCCGGTTCCGGCAGCCCGGCCCCTTCACCTCCGACGACGTCCTGCTCGCCGAGGAGGTCACCGCCCGGGCTGCCGTCTGCATCGACAACGCCCGTCGCTTCTCCCGCGAGCGCCAGACCGCACTGGCCCTGCAGCGCAGTCTGCTCCCCCAGTCGCTGCCCCGGACGGCGGCCATGGACGCGGCCTCGCGGTATCTTCCCGCGGCGCGGGCCGGGGTGGGCGGCGACTGGTTCGATGTGATCCCGCTGTCCGGGCTGCGGGTCGCCATGGTCGTCGGCGACGTCGTCGGCCACGGCATCCAGGCCTCGGCGACCATGGGGCGGCTGCGCACCGCCGTACGCACGCTCGCCGACATCGACCTGGCCCCGGACGAGCTGCTCACCCACCTGGACGACCTCGTCGTGCGGCTGTCGGAGGAGGCCGGGGCCGAAGGCACCACCGGCGAGGTCGGCGCCACTTGCCTGTACGCGGTGTACGACCCTCTCTCCCGGCGCTGCACCCTCGCCCGGGCAGGGCATCCGCCTCCCTACATCGCCCCTCCGGACGGTCCACCCCGGCAGCTCGAGCTCCCGGCCGGACCGCCGCTCGGCCTGGGCGGACTACCATTCGAGTCGGTGGAATTCGAGCTGCGCGAGGGCACGGTGCTGGCCCTGTACACCAACGGGCTGATCGAGAGCCGCGGGCGGGAGCTCGACGTCGGCCACCAGCTGCTGTCCCGAGCTCTGGAGCAGTCGTCCCATTCCCTGGAATGGGCGTGTCATGCGATCCTGCAGGCGCTGCTTCCGGTGGGCGGCGCCCAGGACGATGTGGCCCTGCTGCTCGCCCGGACGCGCGGCCTGGCCCCCTCCCAGGTGGCCACCTGGGACATTCCCGCCGACCCCGCCCTGGTCGCGCCGATCCGCAAGCAGGTGGCGGATCAGCTGGACGTCCGGGGGCTGAGCGAGGCGACCTTCACGGCCGAACTCGTGGTGAGCGAACTGGTCACCAATGCCATCCGCTACGGCGAGCCGCCCATACGGCTGCGCCTCATCCACGACGCCGCCACCCTGATCTTCGAGGTCTCCGACAGTAGCCACACCGCCCCGCATCTGCGCCGGGCGAAGACCTACGACGAGGGCGGCCGCGGGCTGCTCCTCGTCGCCCAGCTCACCCAGCGCTGGGGCAGCCGGCACACGCCCGACGGCAAGACGATCTGGGCGGAGCTGACGCTGGTCGGGGAGGACTGACGGCCTCGGGGGTGCGGCCGGCGCGACATCTGATGTGATGGATGGGCGCCACCATGATCCCCCGGAGGACCGAACTCTGAACGCCCCGCTCGCCGAAGGCCTTTCCGTCGCACTCAGCACCCCGCTCGCCGAGGCCCTCTCCGTACTCCTGCTCGTCGCGGTGCTCGTGTGCGCGGTGATCCGCCCCTTCAACTGGCCCGAGGCGGTGGTGGCGGTCCCGGCCGCCGGTCTGGTCCTCGTCACCGGCGCGATCTCCTGGGAGCACGTGCGCGCGGAGGCCGCGCATCTGGGACCGGTGATCGGCTTCCTGGCGGCGGTCCTCGTACTGGCCCGGTTCTGCGACGACGAAGGACTCTTCCAAGCCTGCGGAATGTGGATGGCGCGAGGGGCGGCGGGGCGGCCGAGCCGTCTGCTGACCGCCGTCTTCGCACTCGCCTCGGCGATCACGGCGGTGCTCAGCCTGGACGCGACCATCGTGCTGCTCACACCCGTGGTGTTCGCCACCGCGGCGCGGATGGGCGCCCGCCCCAAGCCCCATGTGTACGCCTGCACTCACCTGTCGAACACGGCCTCGCTGCTCCTGCCGGTCTCCAACCTCACCAACCTGCTCGCGTTCACGGCCACCGGCCTGAGCTTCACGCGCTTCGCCGCGCTGATGGCCCTGCCCTGGCTGGTCGCGATCGGCGCCGAGTACGTGGTCTTCCGGCGCTTCTTCGCCGGCGACCTGGTCGCGGCCGCGCCGGAGCCGCGTGTCGACGAGTCGCCGGCCGTGCCGGTGTTCGCGCTGGTCACCGTGGGCTGCACGCTGGCGGGTTTCGTCGTCGCCTCCGCGCTCGGCATCGATCCGGCGTGGTCCGCGGCGGCAGGTGCGCTCGTGCTCGCCGGCCGCGCGCTCGTCCGCCGGCGCGCCACCCCGCTCACCGTGATGCGGGCCGCCGCCCCGTCGTTTCTCGCCTTCGTCCTGGCGCTGGGCATCGTCGTACGGGCGGTGGTCGACAACGGGCTCGCCGACGCGCTCGACCATCTGCTCCCCCACGGCAGCAGTCTGCCCGCGCTGCTCGGTGTCGCGGCGCTCGCCGCCGTCCTGGCCAACCTCATCAACAATCTGCCCGCGGTCCTCGTCCTGCTCCCGCTCGCCGCCGTGTCCGGCACCGGCGCGGTGCTGGCCGTTCTGCTGGGGGTCAACATCGGGCCCAATCTGACCTACGCGGGCTCTCTGGCGACCCTGTTGTGGCGGCGTATCGTGCACCAGCACGAACACGGCGTCGACCTCAAGGAGTTCTCCCGGCTCGGTCTGATCGCCGTGCCTGCGGCGCTGGTCCCCGCCGTACTGGCACTGTGGGCCTCACTCCACGTCATCGGAGGCTGATGGGCATGCGGGTAGTCGTCTGGCTGGTCGAGGGAACGTGGCCCACGTGCGTGGACGCCGTACGCACGTACGCGCCGCACGCGACGGACGTGACCCTGCTGCACGTCGCCGAACCCGGCGTGCCCGGTCTGGCGCACGGCGCCTACGCCGGACTGCTCGGCCGCGGACATCCCGAGCGCGACCCCGGCAACCGCCTGGAAACCCTCGACACCGCCTCGGCCGCGCGGCTCCTCGATGCGGCGGCCGAGCGACTGGGCCGCCCCTGCGCACGCGTTGAGCGCGTGGGCCGTGTCGAGCGGGAGGTGGTCTCCGCCGCCGAAGGCGCCGATCTGCTCGTGGCGGCCCGCGACGGAGACCGCGCCCATCTCGGACCGCACAGCCTGGGAAGGGCCGGACGGTTCGTCGTCGACCACGCGCCCTGCCCGGTGCTGCTGGTCTGGCCCGAAGCGGCACCGGACATCACGACCTTGCCGCCGTCTCCCCCACACCGTTAGCGGTTCTGGTCCGGTACGCGCCCGGCGGTGTGCCGTACCGCCGGCGGAAGACCCGGTTGAAGTGGAAGGCACTGGTGAAGCCGGACGCGGCGGCCACCCGCTCCACCGGGAGTTCGGTGGCTTCCAGGAGCCGGGCCGCGTGCAGCAGCCGGGCGTCTCGCAGGGCGCGCATCGGGGAGCGGCCGAGCTGCTCGGTGAAGAGGTGGGCGAAGCGGGACGGTGAGAGGGAGACGGCCTCGGCGAGCGACCGTACGGTGTGCGGCGCGGCAGGGTCGGCGGCGATCAGGGACTCGGCCCGCCGGATGCGCGCGTCGAGGCCGGTCCGGCGGCGCTCGGCCCGGGCGGTGGCGAGCAGCACGATCTCCTCCAGGGAGCAGAGGGTCAGCTCCCTGGCGGCGGTACCGTGCGCGACCGCGACCTCGCCGCCGACAGGCTCCTCGGGGGCGGGCGGCGGGCCGTCTCCGGTCCAGCGGGCGTCGGCGAGCATACGGCGGAAGGCGGCCTCGATACGTTCCTGGCTCCGGACGGTGGGTTCTTCCTGGCCCCGCGCGGGTCCGACGGCGTACACCCCGTCATCGAGAGCGTACGGCCGCAGCCACGCCGACCAGGCCGCCCGTGCCTGGCAGTGCACCCACCAGAACGCCCAGTGCCCTGCGCCCGGTTCGACGGCGTAGCGGTGCGGCACGCCGGGCCCCAGGACCACCAGGTCGCCCGCGTCGGCCACCGTCCGTGTCACCCCTTGCGTGATCCGTCCCTGTCCGCCCGTGGTCCACGTGAACAGCCAGCTGTCCGCCCCCCGCGGCCGGTTGACGCTGTAGCCCGGCCGCTGGTCGAAGCGGCCGATGGTCACCAGGCCGGGCGGCGGGGACGGATCAGCAGGCTCGGACAACTTCTCAGCACGCACAGGCATCCTCTCGAAAGGCGCACCGGCCTAGCGTGAGGCACCTGGACACCGGTGAGAAGGGGCGGTCGCATGACAGTGACGGACAGGAGCGGGCCGAGGAACCTCGGGGGCGAGTTCGAGGAGGACGGCTTCGTGGTGATGCGCGGCCTGTTCACCGCCGCCGAGATCGACGAGCTGTGCGCGGAGTTCACGGCACTGCACGCCGCCGGGCCGGTGCCGGGGCACTTCGAACCCCGCCCCGCGGCAACCGGCGGCCCGGCCGATCCGCTGCACGCCCACCCCCGTGTCATGCATCCGCACCGCATCAACGCCCTGTCCCTGCGCCTCCTTCTCGATCCCCGGCTGCGGGACGTCCTGGAAGTCCTGCTGGGCGAGGACGTCCTGGCCGCGCAGAGCATGTTCTACTTCAAGCCGCCCGGGGCCCGCGGCCAGGCGCTGCACCAGGACAACTTCTACCTGCGGGTCGAGCCGGGCACGTGCGTGGCCGCCTGGATCGCCTGCGACGCGATCGACCGCGAGAACGGCGGCCTGGAGGTCGTGCCGGGCACCCACCGCATGGACCTGTTCTGCCCGGAGGAGGCGGACGCGGCGCTGTCCTTCGCGCGCGAGTACGTTCCGCCGCCGCCGGGCCTCGCCGCCGTACCCGTCGACATGGCACCGGGCGACGTCCTCTTCTTCAACGGCAGCCTGGTGCACGGCTCCGGCCCCAACCGCAGTACAGGCCGCTTCCGCCGCTCGTTCATCGGCCACTACGTCGGCCGCTCCACGCAGCGCATCGGCGGCTTCTACCGGACGCTGACGATGAGCGGCGAACCCGTCGCCCTGCCCGAGAGCGAGGGCGCGGGGCCGTGCGGCACGGAGTTCGTGGCGAGTACTCCCCACTGACCGGTCATGAGCTCATGCGGCGGACCCGGGGATCGTCTCCGAGGTGAACGCGAGGATCGCGTCGGCGACCGCCCTGGGGTTCTCCAGGAGCATCTCATGGGTGGCGTCGATCCCGGCGACCGTCACATCGGCACGCTGCTGGGCCAGTTCGGCGAGGTCCCGGGCCAGCCCCTTCGCGTACGCCGTCATCAGTTCGTCGAACCACTCCATGCCCGGGATCGACCGCCCCGGCCGCAGCGCGCGCCCCAGCAGCAGCGGTACGGGCACCTGGTGGAAGAGCGCGAAGAGGTCCAGCGAGTCGACCGCGTCCAGCATCTCCAGGGCGAACTCGCGCTCCGGCCTCACCTCCAGCCGGCCGTCCGGTCCCTCGCGCACGGAACGCAGGGCGGCCGCCTCCAACAGCTCGTAGGGGATGCCCAGTTCTTCGGACATCGCACGCTGCTGGGCGAGCAGTTCCCTCAGCCCGTCGGTGGGAAGCCGCTCGCCCGACACGGACGCCGCCGCCTTCCGCACCCCGGTGAGCCGTTCCTCGACGTACACCGGGTCCAGGCCCACGTACTGGTCGGGGCGGCCCCACCCGAATCCGTCGAGGTTCACCGCGCCCGGCGTGACGTCCCAGTGATCCACCGCGTACCGCGCGGCGATCATCCCGCCGAGGGAGTGGCCCACGGGAAGGGCGCCAGGGATGCCGTACTCCTCCAGGACCGCCTCGATGTCGCCGAGCACGTGGTGGAAGTCCCAGGTGCCGGAGGGTGAGAGACCATGTCCGCGGAGGTCCACGGCGAGTACCCGGTGACGGGGTACGAGGAGCGGGGCGACGGCGGCCCAGTCGGCGAGCGTGCGCCTCGCGCCGTGGAGCAGCAGCAGGGGCGGTCCGTCGCCCCCGTGGTCGTGTACGGCGAGTGCGATGCGGTCTCCGGTCATGTCCAGACAATAGAGCCGAGATGCCCCGCGAGCCGGGCCATGCGTTCGTCGGCGCCGACGTGGTGCCCGAGGGACCGGTTTCCCTCTATATGCCCACATCGCCGATTTCCGCCCTTGACGTGGGCGTGCCCACACGATTTGATCCTGGCGTGCCGTGGTGCGACCCGGCACGCAGAGGTGCGCCCAGCCGGTAACGGACCAGGTTCAAGTCCGGCCAAAGTCGCCAGGATCGCGGAAAGCGTCCGAGGCGGGGACGTACTCGCGATTGATGGAGCGGACATGCCCGTCAAGCGTGTTTCCGGCGTCAGAGGTCCGGGAACAGCCGCTGTCCTGGCGAGTCTCCTGACGCTGGTCGGCTGCGGTGCGGGGAAGGACACGGGGGCCTCGCCGCACAACCCGCCGGTGTCCTCCACAGCGCCGGCCACCTCGTCGAAGCCCACGCCGAAACCGGGCGCGACCGCGACGGCCGTCGAACTCCCCCCGCTCCACGCGGGCTTCGACTACCAGATCGGCGGCGCCTATCCCCCGGCCGCCGGCGTCCGCATCGTCAGCCGCGACCGTGCGGCGTCCCCCGCGCCCGGCCTCTACAACATCTGTTACGTCAACGCCTTCCAGGCGCAGCCGGACGAGCGGAAGCAGTGGCCGGCCGATCTGCTGCTGCGGGACGCGCACGGCAAGGTCGTCGTCGACGAGGACTGGGGCGAGGCGCTGCTGGACATCCGGACGCCTGCCAAGCGCAAGCGAGTGGCCGCGGGGGTCAACCGGTGGATCGACGGCTGCGCCGACAAGGGCTTCGACGCGATCGAGCCGGACAACTACGACAGTTACACGCGCTCGCGGCATCTGCTGACCGCCGACGACGCCACCGCGTTCATCACCCTGCTCTCGGCGCACGCGCATGCCCGGCATCTGGCCATCGGTCAGAAGAACACCGTGCAGCTGGCGGGGCTCAGGGCCCGCACCGGACTCGACTTCGCGGTGGCGGAGGAGTGCGGCGAGTACGACGAGTGCGGGACGTACGCGAAGGCGTTCCACGACCGGGTGGTCGTCATCGAGTACACCGACAGCGGTCTGCGCAAGGCCCGTTCGGGCTTCGGGGGCCGGCTGAGCATCGTGCGCCGGGATGTGACGGTGTCGACGCCCGACAGCGCGGACTACGTCCGCAGGACCCGCTGACGGGAGGCGTGACCGTCGAGCGCATCTGGGACCTGTGCGACGGCCTCGTACGCGCCCACGGGGAGCCTCTCCCACCGGAACTCCGGGCCGGGTTGGGTCACTGAGGAGAAGCCCTGACCGGACGGATCAGGGCTTCAGGAGCCCGCCCACCCACCAGTCGTGGGGTTCGCCGTTGACCATGCTGCGATTGCGGAGGGTTCCTTCGAGGGTGAAGCCGAGCTTCTCGGCGAGAGCGCGGGAGGGCGCGTTCCCGACCATCGCCCACCACTCGATCCGGTGGGCCCCGAGCGTGGCGAACCCCCAGTCGCACAGCATCCGCGCGGCCTCCGCGGAATACCCGCGGCCACGCTGCTCCTTGGCTGCCCAGTAGCCGAGTTCGTAGACGCCCTGGAAGAGCTTGGTCAGGCAGAAGGAACCGACCAGGGCGCCACTGTCCGCGCGGAAGGCACCCAGGATGTAGTCACGGTCCGTGGACCAGCCCTGGGGCCCGGTCTCCGAGACGTACTTCTCGGCGTCCTCGCGCCGGAACGGTGTGGGCGCGGGTGTGTAGTACTGGATGTCGGCGTCCTGGCAGGCCGCGTGCACCGCGTCCGCGTCGGAGGGGCCGAACGGCCTGAGCAGGAGACGGGCGGTCTCCAGAGTCACGGGATCCATGGCGGCAGTATGACCAGGGCCCGCGAGGGAGGGCCACCGCATTTTTCGCGTCCGGCACAGCTCTGCGACCCGGTCTCTCAGAGTCCGGGATCACCACCACGCACTGAGCCCCGCGTGGGTCCGCGCCTCAGTGCGACAGGAGACGCGCATCACAATCGGCGATGTCACAACTCGTGGGAGCTGTTTCGTCCAAGGAGGTGTAACCGCAACAACGACACAGGAGTGCACCATGGAAGCTCGGCTGAACGTCTTCGCCAGCCCGGTCGCGGCCAAGTTCGGGAAGCACCTCGTCGCCGCGGGCAAGGTGCTCGCGGACTCGACGCTGCCGGCCGCGACGCAGGAACTGATGAAGCTCCGCGCCAGTCAGATCAACGGCTGCGGTTTCTGCACCGACATGCACACGAAGGACGCCGCGGCCGCGGGGGAGACGTCCACGCGCCTCAACCTGGTCGCGGCCTGGCGGGAGGCCACGGTGTTCACCGAGGCCGAGCGCGCCGCCCTGGAGCTGACGGAACAGGGCACCCGCATCGCCGACGCGGCCGGCGGCGTCACGGACGAGGCCTGGGCGAATGCCGCCAAGCACTACGACGAGGAGCAGCTCGCCGCCCTGGTGTGCACCATCGCCCTCATCAACGCCTTCAACCGCGGGAACGTCATCATCCAGCAGCCCGCCGGCGACTACCAGCCCGGCCAGTTCGGATGACCAGGAGCGCCTGGCCTGGTGCACGGGCGTCCCTGTTGCCTAGTCGGGCGGGTTCGGGTGGGCGAGTCCGAGGTCGTAGGCGAGGATGACCGCCTGGACGCGGTCGCGGGCTCCCACCTTCGCCAGGACGCGGCCGACGTGGGTCTTCACGGTGGATTCCGCCACGACCAGGCGCTCGGCGATCTCGCTGTTGCTCCAGCCCTGGCCCATGGCGACGAAGATCTCGTACTCCCGTTCGGTGAGGGCGCGCACTCGGGGGTCGTCCGCCGCCTTCCGGCTCGACGACTCGTGGGGCAGGTGCCTGGCGTAGGCGTCGAGGAGGCGGCGGGTCAGCGCGGGGGCGATCACGGCGTCGCCCGCCGCGACCGCGCGGATGCCGGCCAGGAGTTCCTCGGGGTGGGCGTCCTTGAGCAGGAACCCGCTGGCTCCCGCGCGCAGCGCCGCGTGGGCGTACTCGTCCAGGTCGAACGTGGTCAGGATGAGGACGCGGGAGCGGCCGCCGGAGGCGACAACGCGGCGGGTGGCCTCGATGCCGTCCATGCCGGGCATCCGTACGTCCATGAGGATCACGTCCGGGCGGAGTTCGGCGGCCTTGCGGACGGCGTCCCCGCCCTGGGCGGCCTCGCCGACGACTTCGGTGTCGGGGGTGCTCTCCAGGAGCATCCGGAAGCCGAGGCGTTGCAGTGGCTGGTCGTCCACGATGAGCACGGTGGTCACAGCGCACCGCCGGTGGCCGCCGGTGGGGTGACGTCGGTCCCGGCCAGGGGGGTCAGGTCGAGGGTGGCCCGTACCGTCCATCCTCCGCCGGGGGCGGGTCCCGCGGTGACGGTCCCGTTGTAGAGGGCTGCGCGTTCTCTCATGCCGGCGAGTCCGTGTCCTTCCTCTTGGGGCGGCCCGGGACGGACGGTACCGCCGCCCCGGCCGGTGTCGTGGACGTCGATGTGCAGCCGCGTGTCCTTGACGCTCACCGCGAGTTCGACGCGGGTGTCGTGGCCCGCGTGCTTGAGGGCGTTGGTGAGGGCCTCCTGGACGATGCGGTAGACAGTCAGCTGGACACCGCGGTCCAGGGTGTCCAGTTCGCCGCCGGTGCGGTAGACGACATGGGGACCGGCGGCCCGGATCCGGGCGCACAGGGCATCGATGTCCGCGATGCCCGGCTGGGGGCTGAGCTGGGGCGCGGCGGGGGTCTGGGTCTGCTCGCGCAGGACGCCGAGCATGCGACGCAGTTCGCCCAGCGCCTGGCGCCCGGTGTCACCGATGAGCAGCAGGGCCTGTTTGCCGCGTTCCGGGGAGTGGTCGGTCGCATACGCGCCACCGTCGGCGAGCGTGATGATGACGGAGAGGTTGTGACCGACGATGTCGTGCATCTCGCGGGCCACCCGGGTGCGTTCGGCGGCGGCGGCCAGCTTGCTGCGCTGGTCGCGTTCGATCTCCAGGCGGGCCGCGCGGTCGCGCAGGACGGCGAGCTGGGCGCGCCGGATCCGTACCGCCAGACCGAGCGCGACCGCCGCGGTGATGGTGCTGAACAGGAAGAACAGCGCGTCCAGGACGTGCACTTCGGACGACAGCCGGACGGCGGTCAGCCCCAGGGCACCGGCGATGACGGCGCAGGCCACGGGCAGCCGCCGGAGCTCTCCGTGCAGCACCAGGCTGTAGAGGGCGATCAGCAGGGCGATGTCGGCGCGCAGCCAGACTCCCAGAGCCAGCTGAAGGCAGAACACGCCGGCGATCACGGCGAAGGCAAGGGACGGCCTTCTGCGCCGCCACAGCAGGGGCAGTACCAGTCCGGCCTGGAGCGCGACGGTTCCCGGCCAGGGCAGGTGGGTGAGCTGGAGGTCGAAGCCACGCCGGTCGCCGTCGCCGTCGCCGCCGTGCACCAGGTCCGGCACACAGAACATCAGCGCCACGACCGCGGTCACCGCGGCGTCCAGGATCCACGGGCGGTTCCGGTCGCCCTGCTTGAGCCGTCGGCCGAGCCGGGACAGCCCGCGGGCCAGGGGGTGATTCCACGGGAGGTCCGCCTCCGCGAAGGGCGGCTCGGAGGGTGCCGTCCGGTGGGCGGTGTCGTCGATGCTCATGGGGGTCACTGGTTCGCGCTCATGGGTGTCACCTGTCCATTGTGTGTCCGGCCGCGTCCCCGTACGCGCGTCCCTCCCCGTGTCCGTGGTGGCCCGGAACGCGGTCCGACCGGCGCGGCACCGGTCCGGTGACCCGGTCGGGTGCCGCGCCGGTCGCGAGGAAGCCGGCGTCAGGGTCGGGCGTCAGGCCTCAGTCGCCGGGCGTCAGGCCTCAGGCGTCGGTGCGTACGAGGCGGTAGGCGGCGCCCGCCAGCGCGAGCACGGTCCAGCCGAGGAAGACCAGGAGCCCGGCGGTGGGCGACAGGGTCGTCGAGTCGTGGGTCAGCGCGAACATCGACTCGCCCGCGGTGCTGGGCAGGTACGGGCTGATGTTGTCCTGCCACGAGCTGGGCAGCAGCGAGATCAGGCCGGGGATCAGCATCAGCGAGGCGACCAGGACCGAGATGCCGCCGGCGACCGAGCGGAGCAGCGCGCCCAGGGCGGTGCCGATCACGCCGACCAGACCGAGGTAGAGGCCCGCGCCCAGCAGGCTGCGGACGACGCCGGAGTGGGAGAGCGAGAGGGCCGCGGGGGTGCCGGAGACGATGCCGCCGGCGATCAGGAACGCGACGAAGACGCCGATGGTGGAGACGACGAGGGCGACCAGGCCGAACACCCCCGCCTTGGACCACAGCACCGGAAGGCGGCGCGGGACGGCGGCCAGCGTGGAGCGGATCATGCCGGTCGAGTACTCACCGGCGGTGACCAGCACGCCCAGGACACCGAGCGCCAGTTGCGCGAAGTTCGTGCCGAACACGGACAGGCTCAGCGCGGTGGCCGAGGCGTCGTCCGGACGCAGGGGATGACCGGAGTTGAGCTCGGACTTGTAGTGCGCGGCGGCGATCACGCCGAACGCGATCAGGAACAGCAGCCCCAGACCGAGGGTGATCCAGGTGGAGCGAAGCGACCACAGCTTCGCCCACTCGGAGCGCAGCACCCGGCGCCCGGTGACCTTGTACTCCGGACGTGCCGCCCGCACGGGTGCGGGCGCGGGGCTGTCGGTGACGGTGACGGTGCTCATGCCGCCCTCCCAGGGGCCTCGATGGTGGCGGTGGCGTGGTACTCGACGGCGTCGCGGGTCAGGTCCATGAAGGCCTGTTCCAGGGAGACGGTCCGGGAGCTGAGCTCGAACAGCGGGATGCCGTGCTCGGCGGCCTTGAGGCCGATGGCCCGCGCGGACAGACCCGTCACCTGCAGCTCCTCGGAGCCGACCTCACCGGTGATCTCCACGCCGGGGCCGGCCAGGACCTCGCGCAGGCGGGCCGACTGGTCGGACGCCACGGTCACGGTGTCACCGCCGGCCTGCCGGACCAGATCCTGCACGGTGGTGTCGGCCAGCAGGCGGCCGCGTCCGACGATGATCAGGTGGTCGGCGACCAGCGCCATCTCGCTCATCAGGTGCGAGGAGACGAAGACCGTACGCCCGTCCGCCGCGAGTCCGGTCAGCAGGTTACGGATCCACAGCACGCCCTCGGGGTCCAGCCCGTTGACCGGCTCGTCGAGCATGATGGTGGCCGGGTCGCCGAGCAGCGCCGCGGCGATTCCCAGCCGCTGGCCCATGCCGAGGGAGAAGGCGCCCGCGCGCTTCTTGGCCACGGACTGCAGCCCGGTCAGCTCGATGACCTCCTCCACCCGGCGGCGCGGAATGCCGTGGGTGTAGGCCTGCGCCATCAGGTGGTCGAACGCGGAGCGGCCCGGGTGGATCGACTTGGCCTCCAGCAGCGCACCGACCTCCTGGAGCGGCGCGGTGTGCTGGGCGTAGTGCTTGCCGTTGACCGTGACGCTGCCCCCGGACGGTGCGTCGAGTCCGACGATCATGCGCATGGTGGTGGACTTGCCCGCACCATTGGGGCCGAGGAAGCCGGTGACCGTGCCGGGCTTGACGACGAAGTCGAGCCGGTCGACCGCCGTCTTCTCGCCGTACCGCTTCGTCAGCTGTTGTGCCTCGATCATCGCTCTTCCCTCGTGCTCGGGGGGCCGGAACCGGCCTGGCTGCTCTCTCGCCACGCTAAGGGCCCGCGAACCGGGATCCGTGGTACCCGGGAGGTCACTGAGGGGAGGCCCGTAGTACTTCGGTACGACGGAGTCCTCCGCATCGGATGACATCGCCGACCGCGTGTGCCCGTCCGACCGCAGCAGGCCTGGTGCCTGTTACCGGATGATGGCCGCTATGCGCATCCGTATCGACGCCGTCGACCTGCCCGGTTCCACCTGCCCGGCCCCCGCCGGCGCCGCCTTCGCCACGTACGGCAACATCCATGTCGCCGTGCAACGCCGCGACCGTCCGGCCGAGGTCCTGGAACCGCACCCCGGCGACGCCAAGTCCGCGACCTGGACCCTGGACTGCACCGCGACCACCTCGCCGACCGGCACCGACGTGACGGGCCCCTACGTGCAGAACCGTCTGGGCCGCCGGTTCATCTATCTGTCGTGGGGCACGGTCGACGAGTCGGGCGTCTTCACGATGTTCCGCCGCGCCAAGCTGATGCTCGACACGATCCCCGCCGAGGTACTCGCCGCGGCCGCCCGCGACGGCCTGCTGGTCGGACGCCTCGGTCTGACCGACACTGGTGGTACACCTCTGTGCGCGCGGGTGGAGCCCCCGCGGATCACCTGGACCGCCGAGACGGGCGACTAGGGCAGACGACGCGGCTCCCGGCCGCGGACCCGCGGCGGTGCATACTCATGACTCCCCTGCGGTGATTCCGGTGTCCGAAGCCGGGTGCCACCGGTTGAGCAGGCTCGTACGGAGCGGACGTAACAAAGGGCATGCCGACATTCATGGCCAGCAGGCACGGGGACCGCGTGCCGGTGAGCAGTGCGGAGCCACCGAGGCGATTCGCGTGGCTGCGGCGGCACCGGCGGTGGCTGTTCGTGGTGGCGGTGGTCGCGCTGCTCGCCGAGATGGCGGTCGCGATGGTCACGACGGCCGTGGAACAGACGCCGACGATCGACGAACCCGTGTACGTGGGCACGGCGGTGGTCTACGTCCAGCAGCACAGCCTGCGCTACAACCCCGAGCATCCGCCGCTGGGCAAACTGATCATCGCGAGCGGGCTGGTGTTCGCCCATCCGCACCTGGACGCCGGCTTCACGGGTGATCAGACGGCGCTCGGCCGACGGGTGTTGTACGAGTCGGGCAACGATCCCTGGCGGGTGATGTGGTGGGCACGGCTGCCGGTGATCGTGCTGACGCTGCTGTTCGGCCTGGTCGTCCTCGCTTTCGCCCGTGAACTCGTCGGCCCTGCGGGCGGGTTGGTGGCACTCGCCCTGTACGCGTTCTCGCCCGACGTCATCGCACACGGCTCGCTGGCCACGCTCGACGTGCCGGCGTCGGGTTTCCTGCTGACGTCGGTGTGGCTGCTGTGGCGGGCCCGGCGCCGACCGCTCCTCCATCTCCCGCTCGCCGGGGCCGCGCTCGGGGCGGCTATGGCCACGAAGATGAGTACGCTGCCTGCCGTTCCGGTGCTGATGCTCCTGGCGGTGGCGTCGGTCTGGCATGCGCGGGGCCTCCGCACGCCCGCGGGGACACGGTCCGTCGACACGCCCTCGGATACTCAGCCCCTCGACAGGCCTTCGGATTCTCGGCCCCAGGGCAGGCCTGCGCATACTCGACCCCTTGGCACGTCCGTAGAAGCACAACCCCTCGGCACATCCGCGAAGGCGCGGCTCCTCGGGCTCGCCGCGGTCGGCGCGACCGGTATGGCGCTGGTGGCGGTCGCCGTGGTGTGGGCCGCCTACTTCGCCGTCGACCCCCAGCTGCGCTGGACGGCTCCCGCGGACCTCCCGGCCGTCCATGGGCTGCGCGGGCTGTTCGTCGACGGGCTGCCCTTCCCGCAGCCGTACCGGGACGGGATGCGCGTCCAGTTCGGCTTCGAGAACGCGACGTGGCAGGGGTTTCTGTTCGGTCGGCTCTATCACGGTGGGCTCTGGTACTACCTGCCGGCCGCGCTGCTGGTGAAGACGCCGCTCGGCATGCCGGCGCTGTGGCTCGCCGGTGCCGTCGCGATGGTCTCCGTACCCCGGCTGCGGCCCGCCGCCCCGTACGTCCTGATCCCCCCGGCTCTGCTGCTGGCCGCGGCCATGAACGGCTCACGTGATCTGGGGGTGCGCTACGCCCTGTTCGTACCGGTGTTCCTCGCGGTCGCCGCTGCCGGTGTCGTCGCGTTCCGACGGCGGTGGGCGCACATCGCCACGGCGGCGCTGGTCCTGTTCGTCGCCGTGAGCTCGCTGCTCACGTATCCGTACTACCTGCCGTACTCCAACGAGGCGTTCGGTGGCCCGTCGAAGACCCATCTGCGGCTGCACGACTCGAACGTCGACTGGGGCCAGGACCTGGGGCGACTCGCCGACCGTCTGGACCGGCGTTACCCGCACGAGAAGGTCTGGCTCGTCTACAAGGGCGCCGGTGTGCCGTCGTACTACGGGATCGACGCGGCCGATCCCCGCAAGGCGCCGCCGGGCGAGGTGCACGGGCTGCTCGTCGTGTCCGACACCTCGGCCGCCAAGGCCGACGGCCGGCTGGCGGCGCTGCTCGCCACCAGCCGGCCGATCGACGAGGTCGGCCACTCGATCACGATCTACCGTCGGTGACCGCCCACGGGGTTACTGCCCGCACATGCCAGGGGTGAGCAGGTCCAGCACCCGTTCCCAGTGGAACTCCCGTCGCCCGCCGTCCTGTTGCGGCTCCCCGGTGTACGGGTCACCGAACCGGACGCCCATCCCGCGCAGCCGCTCGATGCTCGCGCGATAGGCGGGGTGGGCCGCCAACGCCTCGTTCACGCAGGGCAGTACGGCGATCGGTACCCCGAGGCCGTACGCCTCGCACAGCGTTCCCAGGGCGAGGGTGTCGGATATGCCGGCCGCCCACTTGTTCACGGTGTTGAAGGTGGCCGGTGCGACGGCCACCGCGTCGGGGGCCGGGAAGGGACGTGGGTCGCCCGGGGACCGCCAGGCGGACCGGATGGGGCGTCCGGTCTGCGTCTCGACAGCCGTCGCGTCGATGAAACCGAGGCCCTGGGGGGTGGCGATGACGCCGACCTCCCAGTTCCGCTCCTGGGCCGCGGTGATCAGTTTGCTGATGTCCTCGGCGATGCCCGCCGCGCAGACGACGACGTAGAGGAAGGGCTTTTCGGCGTGTTCACTCACCCGGAAACCCTAATGAACACACGGGACTTCGCATGAACACACGGGACCTCTACCGCACCGGGAAGGAGTCCCCGCGTTCCGACTCCGGCCGCGGGCCGAAGATCCGCCGCTCCTTCTCCTCGATCCGTACGTCATGGATGCCGGCCTCCCGCCGCGTCATCAGACCGTGCTCGTCGAACTCCCACAGCTCATTGCCGTACGACCGCCACCACTGGCCGTCGGCGTCGAGCGACTCGTACTGGAAGCGGACGGCGATGCGGTTGCCGTCGAAGGCCCAGAAGTCCTTGCGCAGGGCGTACTCCCGCTCGCGCGCCCACTTCGCCGTGAGGAGCTCCACGATCTCGGCACGGCCGGTGACGAAGGTGTCCCGGTTGCGCCAGACGGAGTCCTCGGAGTAGGCGAGCGAGACCTTGTGGGGATCGCGGGTGTTCCAGGCGTCCTCGGCGGCCTGGACCTTCTGGGCGGCGGTCTCACGGGTGAACGGGGGCAGGGGCGGGCGGTCGGTCATGGCGATTCCTCGGGCTCGACGATCTCGAAGCAGTGGAGAACGAGCGTTCTCCGTCATGGCTGCTAATGTAGAGAACGACCGTTCTCACGTCAAGGAGTCCCCCGCATGGACAGCACGACCGCCCGGGACCAGGCCCTCGCCCTCGCTCGGGAACAGGCGCTCGACGCCGCGGAGGAGCTGTTCTACGGCCGCGGCATCCAGACCGTCGGCATGGATGACATCCGCGGCGCGTCAGGGGTGTCGCTCAAGCGGCTCTACCAGCTGTTCCCCGCCAAGGAGCGGCTCGTCGAGGCGTATCTGGAGCGGCGCGATGTCCGCTGGCGGCAGCGGCTGGCCGAGCACGTCGACCGGCACGGGGAACCGGAGGAGCGGATCCTGGCGGTCTTCGACTGGCTCGGGCAGTGGTTCGCGGAGCCCGGCTTCCGGGGCTGCGCCTGGATCAACTCGTACGGGGAGCTCGGCACCACCTCGCCCCTCGTCACCGCTCAGGTCACCGCTCACAAAGAGGCGTTCAAGGACTACCTGAGAGACCTCGTGGCCGACGCCGGGCTTCCGTCCCCCCTCGCGGACCAGCTCTATCTGCTCGCCGAGGGCGCCATGGTCACCGCGGGCATCACGCGGAGCACGGAGCCCGCCGGCCAGGCGGCCGACGCGGCGCGGGTACTGATGTCGAGGGCGAGGGCGAGCGGGTCACGGCGTACAGGGTGATCGCCGACCCCGTACGCCTGCACCGACTCGGCCCCGCCACCCTTGAGAAGTGATCCTCTTTCAGGTCTCGGACACCGTGATGGCGCCGACCGGACAGGCCCGTGCCGCCTCCCGCACCATCGCGTCGCCGCCGCCGTCCTCGCGGCCCGGCAGCACCTCGCTGAATCCGTCGTCGTCCTGGGTGAAGACGCCCGGGGCGGCGAGGGCGCACTGGCCCGCGCCGATGCAGACGTCCTTGTCGATGGAGATGTCGATGTTCATGCCCGCAGCCTCTTACCAGGTCACGGGGAGTTCCAGCATCCCCTGGATCGTGTCTCCGGGTTTGAACGGGATGGCATCCACCGGTGCGGCGAGCCGCAGCCCGGGGAACCGGTCGAAGAGCGACAACAGCGCGATCTCCATCTCGGCCCTGGCGAGGTTCTGGCCGAGGCACTGGTGGATGCCGAAGCCGAACGCCACATGGTGGCGGGCCGAGCGGCGCCAGTCCAGGGCGTCGGGTTCGGCGAAGGTCCGCGCGTCACGGTTGATGACGGAGGTGGAGAAGACGACGCCCTCGTCGGCGCGGATCGTCCTCCCGGCCACCTCGATGTCCTCGGTGGCGACGCGCAGCAGCCCGTCGGCGATGGACAGGAAGCGCAGCAACTCCTCCACGGCGGCGGGCATCAGCGTCGGATCGGCCCGCAGTTCGGCCAGCTGTTCCGGGTGCCTCAGCAGGGTGAAGGTGCCGAGCGAGATCATGTTCGCCGTCGTCTCGTGCCCGGCGACGAGCAGGATCGTCGCCAGCGAGATCAGCTCCTGGCGGTCCACCGTCCCCTCGCGCAGCTGATCGTGGATGAGCTCGTCGAGGAGTCCGTCCCCGGGATCCCTCTGCTTGCGGTCGATCAACGAGCCGAAGTACGCGTCCAGTTGGTCGCGCGCGTTCTCGATGTCGGCCGCGGCGGGACCGCGCAGCAGTCTGCGGGACTGTTCCTCGAAGAAGTCGTGGTCGGTGTACGGGACGCCGAGCAGGACGCAGATCACCATGGAGGGCACGGGCAGCGCGAAGGCGTTCACCAGCTCGGCCGGCGGGCCCTGCGCCGCCATCCGGTCGAGGAGCCGGTCGACGGTCTCCTGGATGCGCGGACGCAGCGCGGCGGCCCGCTTGAGGGTGAAGCTCGGGACAAGCATGCGGCGTTGGATGTGGTGCTCGGGGTCGTCGAGGCCGAGCAGCGCGACACGGCGGTTGCGGGCCTCGGCGAACCGCTCCGTGGGCGACGGGAACGCGGGCCGGGTGCGGTCCGACGACAACCGCGGGTCGGCGAGGAGTTCACGGGCGGTGCTGTGGCCGGTGACCACCCACACGCCGCGCCCGTCGAACAGGGAGATCCGCGAGAGCGGGCGCGCCTCGCGCAACGGGTCGTAGGCGGTCGGCGGGTGGTAGGGACACGTACGGTCCTGGGGGAAGGCGATCGGCTCTGTCGTGGCGGATTCGGTCGCGTCGGGCTCTGTCGTGGGGGGCTCTGTCATGGATGACCTCGCAAGCGATCAAGCGATGGTTCGCTCTTGCCGATCTTCATTAGATGCCCGGGGCATCTACACGGCCACGCGAAGTTCGGCCAGATGCGCCGGACGCGTGATCTGGCCGAAGCGTGCGGGGACCGATGCCGCGTTCCTCGGGTTTCCCGTCCGCGCCGCTGTCCCGGTGCCGCGGGCATGGCCTGTTCTCCTCCGTGGCAGCCCCTGGGTAATTGGCTTGCGTGGGCAGATCCGGTGACACCAGGATCTGCCCATGTCCACGATCGAAGCCTTCCTGCCGCCGACCTCCGCCGCCGCTCGTCCGGTGCGGGTCCAGCAGCAGCCCGGCCGACCGCGGAGGCCTACGCTTCCCCGGTCGTGACCGCCGCGCTCGTCGCGGGGCTTCTCGCGGGCTTTGGCATCGCCATGCCCGTCGGAGCGGTCGCGACCTATCTCGTCTCCCTCACCGCTCGTACGTCCCTGCGGATCGGTGTGTGCGCCGCGCTGGGCGTGGCGACGGCCGACGGGCTGTACGCCCTGGTCGCCGCGCTCGGCGGTTCCGCGCTCGCGGCCGCGCTGCAGCCGATACTGCTCCCGCTGCGCTGGGCCTCGGGACTGGTGCTGGCCGCGCTGGCGATCCGCGGCGCGGTCACCGCGTTCCGCCAGTACCGCGGGCGACGGCTTGCCGCCCGCTCCGGCGAGGATCCGCCACGCCCGGCGCGCGCCTATCTGGCACTGCTGGGGATCACCCTGCTCAACCCCACCACGGTGATCTACTTCGCGGCGCTGGTGCTCGGCAGCCGTACCGCCGAGGCGGTGCGCCCCCTGGAGCAGGGCGTGTTCGTCCTCGCCGCGTTCGCCGCGTCCGCGAGCTGGCAACTCCTGCTCGCCGGGGGCGGCGCGCTGCTCGGCCGGACCCTGACGGGACGTCGGGGACGGCTGGTGACGGCGCTCGCGTCGAGCGCCGTGATCACGGCGCTGGCCGTACGGATGCTGATGGCCCCGCCATGAGGGCGAGGAGGGCGGAGAAGCCTCCCGCCACCCTTCCTCGATCTTTCTTCAATCTTTCTTCGCCGGGCCTGTCACATTCCCCCGATCGGCTCCGTCAGTGGAGTGACAGCGCAGAAAGCGCCGCGAACTCTTGAGGAGAACGTCATGCAGGCACGGATGAAGAACCCGGCGATGATCCTTCCTGGCGCCATGGAGGCCATCCAGGGTCTGTACAAGGCCACCTACAAGGGCGGTGTCCCCCAGCAGACCCTGGAGCTCGTCCATCTTCGGGCCAGCCAGATCAACGGGTGCAGCGCCTGTGTCGACGCCGGTGGCCGGGGCGGGAAGAAGGCGGGCCTGACGGACGAGCGTCTGTGGTCCGTCGCGGCCTGGCGCGAGGCGCCGTACTACTCGGACGCCGAGCGGGCCGCGCTTGCGCTGGCCGAGGAGATGACCCGGCTGAACGACCGTTCCGGCGACGCGGTCTCCGACGAGCTGTGGGACGAGGTCGCCGACCACTACGACGAGCAGCAGCTCTCCGCGCTCATCCTCTGGATCGCGACGACGAACTTCTTCAACCGGCTCAACGCGACGATCAAGGAGCCGGCGGGCGCCACCTGGGGGTGAGCCGGGTACCTGGTTCGGAGTCCTGGCCCAGGACCAGGTCCAGGGCTAGGACTCGGATGTGGGCTCGGGCTCGAAGGCGCGGGCTACGGCGAGGCTGTCCTCGTACACGTGGTGCCGTACGACCAGGCCGTCCTCGACCGTGAGGTGCAGGGCGAACCGGGCGCGATAGGCGCGTCCGGTCGCCCCGGCCGTCTGGCGGATCTCGCCGAGTACGACCGCCTCGGCGCCGTCGACGAGGATCCGTTCGATCTCGGTGGCCGCCCGGCCCGGCACATGATGCGCGGCCAGTGCGCGGTAGTGGTCCGCGGCGTCGGCCCGCGTGGACCTGTGGCGGATCCATGGCGTGTCCGCGCGCCCGTGCTCGTCCTCCGGCCAGCTGAGTTTCCAGTCGCCCCGCTCCGCGTACAGCTCGGCGATCCGCTGGGGATCGCCCTCCCCCATCCGGCGCAACAGCTCCTCGACCACGGCGCGTGTCGTCGAGGCGTGGTCAGTGATCACGGACATGGGTCGGCCCCTCTGTCGTCTCGGTGCGGGAAACGGCTCCACCGTGCCGCACACGTACTCCGAACGCGATTACACGCGAGGTAATGGTGCGGAAGATTCGCGTCCGTACTGGTGTTGAATCGTGCCGGGACAACATCGGTACGACGTGACGATGGGACGGAAGTCATGCCTCTTCAGGGCGAGTACGAACCCAGCCCGACGCAGTGGGTGCGGGAGCAGGTGGAGCTGTACGAGAGTTCCGGTGGCACCAAGGGCACGACATTGATGGACACGGGTCTCCCCGTCATCATTCTCACGACCCGTGGCGCCAAGAGCGGCAAGATCCGCAAGACCCCGTTGATGCGCGTCGAGCACGACGGAAGCTATGCGGCGGTCGCCTCGCTGGGCGGCGCCCCCAAGCACCCGGTCTGGTACCACAACGTCAAGTCCGATCCCCGCGTGGAGCTCCAGGACGGCCCCGAGCGGCGGGAGTTCACGGCCCGCGAGATCACCGGTGACGAGAAGGCCCAGTGGTGGGAGCGCGCGGTCGCCGCGTATCCCCCGTACGCCGACTACCAGAAGAAGACCGACCGGGAGATCCCCGTCTTCGTGCTGGAGCCGACCGGCTGACGGGCGCACACACGGCTGTGGCCCGTACCGGCCCCCCGCGCCGGTACGGGCCACTCCCCCTGGTCAGGCGGCCGTCTGCCGCCACGCCTGTCCGGCGATGAGGATCGCCGCCACCGCGCCCGGCAGCGCCGCCACCGCTCCCGAGGTCCCCGACGCGAAGACGAAGCCCAGCGGTCCGCCGACGAAGAACAGGGCGGAGATCCACCACGGGACCACCCGCGAGCGCAGCAGGGCCACGGTGATGAGCAGCGTCGCCAGGATGGTGGCCAGTGCGCCGGGGCCGATCAGGGCCATCACACGGCCGTCGTGGTCATTGACGTAGTGCACGAAAGAGCGTCCGGCCGTTTCGTCCAGGGCCGCGGTGTCGGTCGCGTACGAGTAGACGACGGCGATCGCGGCGAGTCCCGCGGCGAGGAACGCGCCCGAGAGCACCGCCACCACGGCGCCGATCCGGGCGAGTACGGCGCCGCGTTCACGCACCAGGACGCAGACGGCGATCGCGAGCCCGACCGTGAACACGGCGATGCCCACGCCTCCGTAGGCGTAGAGCGCCCAGAAGGAGCCACGGTTGTCGGCGACCTTGTCGTAGGAGTTGCCGTTGCTGGGATCTCCGCCCGGCGCCAGCCAGGTCAGCAGGAAGTTCATCACCTGTCCGACGACGACCGCGACGAGGGCGACCGTGGCGAACGGCCGCAGGCGGGGCGAGGGCAGGGTGTACGTGGGGCGCTCGGGCGTGGCGGTGTGGGCGGTCATGGCGGTCTCCCGATGTGTGACGTGATGGGGCGTCACTGCACTGTCGCGCGCCGGGAGTTGGTGGCACATCAGGGCTGGCACTGGGAGAGCCTGCGTGTCAGTACGGATACCGACGCCCGCCCTCCGGCCCTACCGTGAGCGCATGCCCTGGCCTCGCCGACTCTCCCTGGTCACCGCGTCGTCGACGGCGATCGTGGCCGCAGGGGGCTGCGCGCTGCTGTTCCTCGACCCCGGCCCCGCCGTCGGAGACGTCCTCACGGTCGTCGGCGCGGCCGTGGTGGGGGCCTTCTCCACCGGGCTGGGCCTGTTCGTCTCCGGCCGCCGCCCCACCAACCCCGTCGGCTTCCTGCTCACGCTCATCGGCCTGGTACCGCCGCTGATCATGCTCAGTGACACCTACGCCTATGTGAGCGTCGACCGCTCGCGCCTGCTGCCCGGCGCCGAGGCCGCCCACCAACTCGGCGCCGGAATATGGACGTTGTGGTATGTGCCGGTCATGCTCCTGGTACTGGTCTTCCCGGACGGACATCTGCCGGCGGGCCGGTTCCCGCGCCTGGTGCTGTACGGGGTGCTGATCGACCCGGTTGTCTTCGAGGTGCTCGCCACCCTCGACCCCACCCCGTACGACCCGCCCTTCGAGGACTTCGGCCACCCGCTTCCGACGGGCCCCATGTCTCTGCTGTGGGTCGCCTACCTGTCCCTCGGCCTGCTCATGGCGCTGCTCGTCGCCTCGATGCTGGTGATGCGGCGCCGCTACCGCACGGCCGAACCGGTGCAGCGGGCCCAGGTGAAGTGGTTCGCCCTCGGCGCGGTCGCGCTGCCGGGCACGCTGCTGTCCTGCTGGACCGACTACCTGCTGTTCGGTGAGGTCGGGGTCTTCATCTGGCTGGGGCTCCTCGCGCTCTACCTCGGCGTTCCGTCCCTGACCGCGCTGGCGATCCTGCGCCACGATCTGTACGACGTCGACCGCGCCGCCAGTGCGGTGATCACCTGGGCCGTGGTCACGGCCGGGCTGCTCGCCGTGTACAGCGCGGCGTCCGCCTCCGGCGGGCTCGCGCTCGGCCGGGGCAGCGCCCTCGTGGCGTCCGCCGCGACCGCGCTGGTCGCCGTGGTACTCGTACCCGTCAAGAACCGGGTACGCCGCCGGGTGGACCGGCGCTTCTATCCCGTGCGCCAGGCGGCGCTGGCCGCCGTACGGGCCCTGGAGCGCGCGGTGCACGAAGGGCGGGCGCGTCCCGAGCAGTTGGAGGAGGCGCTGCGGGACGCGCTGCGGGCACCGGAGCTGCGGGTGGGCTATCTGCTGCCGGGCGGAACGGAGTTCAAGGACATCGACGGCATACGGGTCACGGCGGGCCTCGAAGTGCGGGCGGCGGGCCGGGCGATCGGCGTGATCGACGGGCCGTGTCCGCGCGAGGTCGCCACCGCCTGTGCCTCGCTCGTCGAGACGGTACGGCTGCGGGCCGAACTCGCCGGCGCGCTCGGCGAGGTGGAGGCCAGCCGAAGCCGGCTGCTGCGGGCCGGATACCGCGAACGGCGGCGCCTGGAGCGGGACTTGCACGACGGCGCCCAGTCGCGGCTCGTCACGCTCGGCATGGCGCTACGGCTCGCCCAGCGTCACCTGGATGACGACACGGTGGACGTGGACGGGCTGCTCGACCAGGCCGTGGCCGAACTCGGCACGGCTGTGGCGGAGTTGCGCGAGCTGGCGCACGGACTTCGGCCCAGTTCGCTGGACGACGGGCTCGGCCCCGCGCTCGAAGCGCTCGCCGCGCGGGCGCCGGTGCGGCTGGACTGGCGGCTCGACGAACGGGAGCTGCCCGACGACATCGCGACGACCGCGTACTTCGTCGCGAGCGAGGCCGTCACCAACGCGGTGAAGCACGCGGAGGCCGCGAGCATCGGGGTCGTCGTACGCGAGGACGGGGACGGGGCGGTGCGCGTGACGGTGCGCGACGACGGCCGGGGCGGCGCCGATCCCCGTACGGGGTCCGGGCTTTCGGGACTCACCGACCGGGTGGCCGCGCTCGGCGGGCGGCTGCACATCACCAGCGGGGCAGGTGCCGGGACGACCGTGGAGGCGGTGCTGCCATGCGTATCGTGATCGGCGAGGACTCCGCGCTGTTCCGGGAAGGACTCGCGCGGCTGCTCGCCGACGCGGGGCACGAGATCGTCGGGCGCGCGGGGGACGCGCCGGCTCTCGTGGCGGCCGTGGCCGAGGCCCGGCCCGATCTGGCCGTCATCGACGTACGGATGCCGCCGGACCTCACGGACGACGGGGCGCGGGCCGCCCGGCAGGTGCGAGGCGAGTTCCCCGAGCTGGGCATCGTGCTCCTGTCTCAGCACATCGAGACCCGTAACGCGGTGGAGCTGGTCGCCCAGGGGCGCTTCGGCTATCTCCTCAAGGACCGCGTCTTCGACGTCGAGGACTTCCTGGAGGCGCTGCGCCGGGTCGCGGCCGGCGGTTCCGCCCTCGATCCCGAGGTGGTCGCGCGGATGCTGGGCGCCCACCGGGACCCCCTCGCCTCCCTCACCGCGCGCGAGACGGAGGTGCTCGGGCTGATGGCCGAGGGACGCACCAACCTGGGCATCGCCCGGCGGCTGTGGCTCACCGAGCGCACCGTGGAGACGCACGTCGGCTCGATCATGGCGAAGCTGGGCCTCGCGACGGGCGAGGAACACAATCGGCGGGTACTGGCGGTGCTGGCCTATCTCACGGCGTGAAGACAGCGGGAATCGGGGACAGTTGGGCGGGCAGCCTTACATCCTTGACCGAGAGGCGAACCGGAGAGGCGAAGGAGACCAGGTGTCCAAGAAGAACAAGAAGAGCAAGAAGCTCAAGCTCCCCCTCGCCTACAAGCCCCTCGGCCTCGCGCTGAGCTGGGCGGGCGGTGCCCTCGCCGGACTCGCCTTCCAGCAGACCTGGAAGGCGATACGTCACGAGGAGGACGCGCCGGACGCGCTCGACCGGGACCGCGGCTGGGGCGAGGTGCTGCTGGCTGCCGCCCTCCAGGGCGCGATCTTCGCCGTCGCCCGCAGCGCGGCGGACCGCACGAGCGCGAAGGCCGCCGAGCGCTCCACGGGTGTGTGGCCGATCTCGGACAAGGGCGCCCGGGACGGCGGGGACTGAGGAGTCCGCGCTCCCGGGCACCCCTGTACGGCGCACCGCGCGCAGGCACCCCGTACGGCGGGATTCAGTCGGTCACGAGCCACTCGCCGTCGCGCATGAGGTCCCGTCCGGAGATCTCGTTGGCCTCGCGCCAGGCCTGCACGCGCCGCGGGGTGACGCGGAAGTAGAGGTAGGCGGTGGTGAGTTGACGGGGGTCGAAGCCGGTCTTCGCGGCGAAGGCGTCGCCCACCCCGTCCGCCAGCTCGGCGGGCTCCAGCGTCTCGACGGTCCCCTCGACCATGACCACGTCGCGGGTCGGGCCGATGCCCAGGCGTGTCCTCCCCGTCGTCCGCAGGTTCCGGCCGGTCGGACTGGCGGCCGGGGTGGCGAACAGCAGGGTCGTGCCGTCCCAGAGGTAGGACAGCGGGATCAGATAGGGCAGTCCCCCGTCGCCGTCGGCCGTGGACACCCAGGCGTCCTCGTCGTTCTCCAGCCGGTCGAGGGTGTCCTGCTTGCGCTGCTTCGTGGTGCGGGCTGGCGGGTTCATCGGCGGGCAGCCTCCTGGTGGCCGTCGTACGGACAGGTCTACTAGGGATGACGTAGGAGCGCCCTTCAGTGTGACGCGCCGGGTGTTCTCGGCGTGAGCCTCTCCTCGTTCCTGCGCTCCGTGATCTCGTCTATGCGCTCCCGTTCCTGTGCTCCGTGATCTCGTCTATGCGCTCCCGTTCCCGTGCTCCCGGATCTCCTGGAGCCGGGCCGCCGCCGCGGTCAGCAGCATGTCCAGTGCCACCGGATAGCCGCTGCGCCGCATGTCCGCCACCAGGTGGCGGGCCGTCGCCGCGATGTTCGGGTATGTGTCGGCGGGCAGCCGGGCGTAGGTCGCCCGCCACACGCCCGCCTCCGCCTCGCGGGCGGCCTGCGGGAGGGCGAGGCCGGCCGCGTCGAGCGCCGCGAAGGCCAGCGCCTGGTCGACGAACGCGTGGTAGATCCGGACGGCCTCGGGGTCGGGGAAGCCGGCGCCGCGCAGCACGCCGATGATCATCTCCACGGCCTCGATCTCGTGGACCCGGCCCGTCACCCGGTAGGAGCTGAGCACGGCGGCCTGTGGATGCGCGAGCGACCCGGCGTGCATCCGCAGACCCAGGTCCCGCAGGTCGGTGCGCCAGTCCCCGGTGGGGTGCCAGGTGCGCAGGTTCCGGCCGATGAGTTCGTCGGCGATGGCGAGCAGCAGGTCGTCGGTGTCGCGGAAGTACCGGTACAGGGCGCTCGGGTCGGCGCCGAGGGCGAGGCCGAGGCGGCGGACGGTGAGGGCGTCGGCGCCGTGCTCCTTGAGCAGTCGCAGCGCCGTCTCGACGATCAGCCCCTCGGAGAGCACCACACCGGTCTTGGTGGGGCGCCTGCGCCGCCGGGCGGCGGGCGGCACGACTCGGTCGTTCGTGGACGTCATGGGCTCTCCCGCCGGTTCCTGAGGGGCGCTGCCTCCGGTGCGGGCACCTTATGTCAACAGCGTTGACGTGTTAAGGCCCCGGGCAGTTTCATTTCCGGTCATCGGGCCGGAATCAGGCCCCGGGTGCGATCGGAGCAGGCCATGACGCAGAAGCCGTACGGTGTGGATCCCCCTTCCCTGCGCAAGACCCTCGGCGTCGCCGACGGCGTCGCGATCGCCGCTTCGAGCACGGCGGCGACCACCAGCATCGGCATCGGTCTCGGGGTGACGGCCGGGGTGGTCGGGCTGCATCTGCCCGCGATCATGCTGCTGGCCTTCCTGCCGATCCTCGGGATCGCGGGCGCCTACTCCCGGCTGAACCGGGTGGAGCCGAACGCGGGCAACGGCTATGTGTGGGTGGGCCGTTCGCTCACGCCCTGGCTGGGTTTCCTGGTCGGCTGGGTGAGCATCGTGGCGACGGTGGCGTTCCTCGCGTACACCACGGCGGTGACCGGTTCGGCGATGATCCAGCTCGCCGGTGAGGCGGGGCTGCACAAGGTGGCGGGCCTCGCGCTCGACCCGGATTCCACCGCCCAGACCACCGCCGTGGGCATCCTGGTCCTCGTCGCCGTCACGCTCACCGCGATCACCGGGGTCAAGACCGCCGCGCGGCTGCAGAGCGGGCTGCTGGTCTTCGAGTACGTCGTCCTGCTGGGCTTTTGCGGATACGGCATCGTCACGGGGCCGCACCCCTTCAGCCTGAGCTGGTTCGACCCCTTCGCGATCCCCTCGGCGTCGGCGCTGGCGCAGGGGCTGCTGCTGTCGGTGTTCTGCTACTGGGGCTTCGAGGCGGCGTTCACCGTGAACGAGGAGGTGCGCGACCCCCGGGACGCCTCGCGGGCCGGAACCATCACGCTGGTGACCATGCTGGGGCTGTTCCTGCTCGGCTCCATCGCCTTCCAACGCGTGCTGTCCGAGGACGAGTTGGCCGGGCACGGCGCCCAGGGGCTGGCGTTCTTCGGCGACCGGCTGGCCTCGCAGCCGCTGGCCGCGCTGCCGCTGGTGGCCCTGATGTTCTCGGCCGTCGCCTCGCTCCAGGCGGGGGTGATCCCGACGGCTCGCGGGATGTTCGCGATGAGCCGGGACCGCACGCTCGGGCCCGTGTGGTCGAAGGTCAGCGCACGGTACGGGACTCCGGCGATCGGGACACTGCTGATCGGCGCGATGGCGACGGTGGTGGCCGCCCTCGCCCTGGTGATCCCCCGGCTCGCCGACATGATCATGGCGACGGTCAACGCGGTCGGGATCGTCGTGGCGCTCTCCTACGCGCTCACCGCCCTCGCGGCGGCCGTCCGCTTCCGGGGGCTGCTGCGAGAGGACTGGCGGCAAGGGATACGGGCCGTGGTCCTCCCCTCCTTGAGCGCCGCGTCGCTGCTCGCGCTGGGCGGCTACCTCGCCTGGTCCTTCTACACCTCCACCGACCACTTCGAAGTCAGCGCGGACAACGGGTGGTTCCTGCTGCTCACACCCGCTTTGATGATCTTCTCCGGTTTTGTGGCCGCCGCGTGGGCGAAGTGGGTCCGTAAGTCCCCGTACTTCCGTACGGGACACGGCACCGACGCCGACGCGCCCCAGTTGCTGGTCACATCCAACTAAGGAAACAGAACATGCACGCAGACCTCCTCTTCACCGGCGGCCCGGTCCTCACCCCGGCGGGCCGCACCGCGACGGCCGTCGCCGTCACCGGCGACCGGATCACCGCCGTCGGGAACGCCGAGGTCCACGACCTGACCGGCCCCGGGACCGAAGTGGTCGACCTGGCCGGGCGGCTGCTCCTGCCCGGGTTCCAGGACGCGCACGTCCACCCGGTCCCGGCAGGCCTGGAGCTCACCCAGTGCGACCTGACCGGGGCCAGGACGGCCGAGGACACGCTCGCCGCCGTCCGCGCGTACGCCGACGCGCACCCCGACCGGGAGTGGATCACGGGCGGCGGCTGGTCCATGGAGGCCTTCGAGGGCGGTACGCCGACGAAGGAACTGCTGGACGCGGTCGTACCGGACCGGCCGGTGTATCTGCCCAACCGTGACCACCACGGCGCCTGGGTCAACAGCCGTGCCCTGGAACTCGCGGGCGTCACCCGGGACACACCCGACCCGGCGGACGGGCGGTTCGAGCGGGACGCGTCGGGCGAGCCCACCGGCATGCTGCAGGAAGGAGCCATGCAGTACGTCGGCCGGATCACCCCTGCGGCCACCCCGGCGGACCGGCTCGCCGCACTGCTGCACGCCCAGCGGCATCTGCACGCGCTCGGCATCACCGCCTGGCAGGACGCGCTCGTCGGGACGTTCCTGGGCATGGAGGATCCGTCCGAGGCGTATCTGACGGCGGCCCGCGACGGTTCGCTGACCGCGCGAGTCGTGGGCGCCCTGTGGTGGGACCGCGCACGCGGGGCCGAGCAGATCCCCGAACTCGTCGAGCGACGCACCGCGTTGAGTCACGGCCGGTTCCGGGCCACCAGTGTCAAGCTCATGCTGGACGGAGTGGCCGAGAACGGCACCGCCTCTCTCCTCGACCCCTACTTGGACAAGTGCGGCTGCGCGACGGCCAATCGGGGCACCAGCTTCATCGACCCGGCCCGACTGCCCGCGTATGTGACCGAGTTGGACGCTCTCGGCTTCCAGTGCCACTTCCACGCGCTGGGCGACCGGGCCGTACGCGACGCCCTGGACGCCGTCGAGGCGGCACGGAAGGCGAACGGGCCGAGCGACACGCGTCCGCACCTGGCGCATCTCCAGGTCGTGCACCCCGACGACGTGCCCCGCTTCGCGCACCTCGGCGCCACGGCCAACATCCAGCCGCTGTGGGCCGCGCACGAGCCGCAGATGGACGAGCTGACCATCCCGTTCCTCGGATCCGAACGCGCCGCCTGGCAGTACCCGTTCGGGGCACTGCTGAACTCCGGGGCACGGCTCGCGGCGGGCAGCGACTGGCCGGTCAGCAGCCCCGACCCGCTCCAGGGCATCCATGTCGCGGTCAACCGTGTGAGCCCCGAGG
Source organism: Streptomyces sp. R35 (assembly GCF_041053035.1). NCBI lineage: Bacteria > Bacillati > Actinomycetota > Actinomycetes > Kitasatosporales > Streptomycetaceae > Streptomyces > Streptomyces sp. R35. The sequence continues at coordinate 10,350,957 of NZ_CP163440.1, read as the reverse complement.
AGCCGGGCCCGGTGTTCCTGCCCGCCGAGCGCATCGACCTGACGGCCGCGCTGACGGCGTACACGGCGGGATCGGCGTACGCGAACCACCTCGACGACACCGGGAGCGTACGGGCGGGGGCGCTGGCGGATCTCGTCGTCCTGGACCGCGATCCGTTCGACGGGGCGGCTGAGGCGATCGGCGACACGCGGGTCGCACAGACGTATGTGGGGGGCGCGCGAGTATACGCAGCGCAAGAGGCGTAGGCAGTAACGGACATCACGGTGAGGTCACGCGTAGATCATTTACGCTCTGGGCAGCCTCGTAGCGCTTCACGGTTCAATTTTCGGCCATAGAAGCTGAGTTCGAGTGCACGGGTGGCCATGTCGGCCACCCGTTCGCAGGGCGGGGGGATTCCGTCTCGCCGTCTCCCGGAAGGAAGCGCATGCCTCAGGACGTCACGTTCGACCTCCCCTTCGACATGCCCGTCAGCAGACATCTGGAGCACACCCAGAATCTCCCTGGCCCTCGCCTGACAGGCCGAGCGCTTCCTGATCAACACAGCTGAGCCGGAGAGCATGAATCCGGCATGGACGAGCGGCTCGCAGCGCTCGAGAACCGAGCGGGCCCGGGGCAGTTCGTCCTCGAAGGTCAGATAGGCGATCCGCTCCACTTTCTCGGCTTCAAGACGCGACCGGCCAGCAACCACGGCCGATCGCTCCGTTGTCATGACCACAGCTTGTTGGGAGACCGGCGTGAAATCTCGAGTCGTAGATGCCGCTTCGAAGGCGTCCGCCGACAGCTTGATCCCGGCGCAGCCAAGCGCCCAGGTCCAGCCCACAGAGGCGGGGAACGCCCTGGCCCGCCTCTTCGTGGAACGCGTCCATGGGAGTACGCAGGAGCACCGAAGGTTCCAGAACGCCGCTCAGCAGCGGCTGAACGCACTCGGATCCCCGCACGCCGGCACCACGCTGCATGTGGAGGGAGCCGTCCATCTGGCGCAGCCCGCGTTCCTCCCGCCCGACGAGGAGGGATACGCCAGGCTGAGGCACCTCGACGCCGGCCTGCGCGTCATCGAAGCAGCCTTCCCCCAGGTCAGCACCGATATCGAGATCTGCCGGCTGACCTGCACGATGCTGGAAGGGGCCTGGCGGAGCCGGGCCCTCGCCCCGCCGCACGAGGAGGAGCGGACAACCGGCTGCGCCTGCCCTCTGTGCCGTCGGTTGCCCACGCCCCCCGCACGCACGCTGGATGACTACGGCTGGCGGCAGAGCGCCGGTCGTCCCCTCACCGTCAAGACCTGGCCATACCGCGAGGAACTCGACAGTGTCCTGACCGGTGGATGGACCTTGGCCCGGCAGATGAACGACCTGGAACAAGACCTTGGCCTCCGGCACTCGTTCGAGGACGACATCCTCCTCTTCCACGAATACAAACGCGTGATCGATACCATCGACACCGCGCGCCTCACCCAGCTCATCGAAGGCCGTTTGGCCGAGAGTTTCAGCACCAACACCGCCAGGGCCCTGGTCTGCGGGCTTTTCGCAGCCCATAAGCGATCCGTCGACGAGTACTGGCTCCAGCAGCACCACGCGGGCAGCGTCTCGCTCCCTCAGACCAACCCACTCAGCCAGAGCACCTACTCACTCCTGCAGATGCTGGACTGCCTGTTCTGGCACGTCTCACCCGACACCGAACTCTGGCAGGAAGAACACCTCGCCTCCCTGCTGCTGTGCCGCGTCATCGACGACATGACCGACGTACGAGCCGACGCCCTCACCGGCGAGATCAGCAACTTCTGGCTCGCCGACATACCCACCCACACCAAGGTCCTCTACGCTGCCTGCGCCATCGCCAGCGTCAAGTACGGCTGCATGCCCGAGGCGCATCCCCCCATGTGGAACACCTGGCTGATGCCCAGCACCGTCGTCTGGTTGGGGCTGACGGGCCGCCACGCCCTGTGGTTCGACGGCATCACCGAGGGCCTCCCCCCGGCCGAGGACTGCCCGCTGTGCGACCTGCAGCCCAACGCATGCACCGGCATCCTCACCCACGGCACCACCCTCACCTTCGCCCCGCGGCCCACCGCGCCGGCACTGAGCGCCCGGACCGCCGAGCTGTCCGCACGCTGCCGAGCCGAACACCCAGAGACGTGGCCCCTCTTCGACGCCGAGCTCCATGCCTTCGAAGCACTGCACGGCCCCTGGTACGGCAACATCGACAGCACATGGGAGATCCTGCGCCGCACCTACATCGCCGCCGTGGAGGCATCCAGCGCCGCACCGTCCCCGGAGCGCGCTCGTCATGTCCAACAAGACGCCGGCGTAGTCGGATCCGAAACGTTCTACACCCTGTACGACCCGCAAACCGGGAGGGAAGACACCGCGCTGCTCGCCTACATGTTCGGCTGCGCCCACCCGCATTTCCTCTGGAACGCCACGGGATACCGTCCCACGGGCGTCGAGGGCGACTGGCTCGACGGCTGACGTCTCAAAGCCGGGTAAGGCAGCGCCCTGCCCGGTCGGGTTTCCGACCGGGCAGCGGCGTGTTCACACCGGGAACTCGACGGGCAGCCTGTCCAGGCGGGAATCCCAGGTGGAGGCGGTCGTGGTGAGCTCATCCGCCGGCACAGCCAGCCGCAGGCCCGGCAGCCGGTGCAGCAGGACGTCCACCGCAACCTCGATCATGGACTGCCCGATGCTCTGCCCGGGGCACTCGTGCGGGCCCGCGCCGAACGCCAGGTGCGCCTGGTTGCCCTGCACCGAGACACCCGGGTCGGGCCGGACCTCGGAGTCGAGGTTGCCCGGGGCGAGACCGAGAACGAGCAGGTCGCCCTCCTCGATGCGGTGCCCGCCCAGTTCGACATCGCTGGCGGCGAAGCGCCCCGGCAGGACGGCCAGCGGCGGAGAGTCCCACATGACCTCCTCCACCACCGCCGAGATGTTCAGCTCACCGCTGATCAGCCCGGAGAGCCGGGAGGCGTCGGTCAGGACCAGCTGCAGCACCCGGGCCAGCAGATTGGTCGTGACGTGCGCGGCGATCAGCACCACGCGCAGATGATGGACGACTTCGTCGTGGTCGAGGGCCGCGTGATGCTCCAGCAGGCCGGTGGCGAGGTCGGAGCCTGGTTCGGACCGCCTGCGCTCGGCGAGTTCACCGAAGATCTCCCTGATCATGCCGTCGTGCACCACCGCGTCCTCGCCGCCCTTGAGCACCTGGGCGCAGGACTCGACAAGCCGGCGCCCCTCCGCCTCGGCCAGCCCCAGAATGCGGGACATCACGAGCATCGGCAGCAGGTCGGCGTAGTCCGCCACCAGATCGGCGCGGCCGCTGTCCGCGAACGTGTCGATCTGCTTGTTGGCGAAATTCGTGGCGTGGCGCCGGACCCCGCGGCCGGCAGCAGCCTGCAGTACGTCGTTGACGGCGCCGCGCAGCCTGCGGTGCTCCTCGCCGTCCAGGGACACGCAATCGGGACGCCAGCCGAGCATCGGAACCAACGGAGAGGTCTCCGGGATCCGGCCCTCCCGCCAGTCCCGCCAGTTCCGCGAGTCCCGGGCGAACTGGCGGGGGTTGTCGAGCACCCGCCGACTGTCCCGGTACCCCAGCACCAGCCAGGCCGGGACGTCACCCTCCAGCAGTACCGGCGCCACGGAGCCGTGCTCCTTGCGCAGCCGCTCGTAGATGCCGAGCGGGTCGGTCGCCGCCTCCGGCCCGTACAGCCGGGTGAGCTCGGCCGAACCGTGGGCGACGGGGCAGCCGCGCGGTGCCTCGGGATCGTTTAAGGGCTGGGCGTTCATCGGGACTCCAGTGCGACGGCAGAGCGTTCCTTCAAGTGACGTATCAGGGCGACGAGGACGTCACGGCTGGAGGTCCGGTCGCGGGCGTCGCAGGCCACGATCGGGGTGTGCGGGGGGATGTCCAGGGCGTCGCGGATCTCTTCGATCGGGTGGTCCTTGGAGTCGGGGAAGACGTTCAGGGCGATGACGAAGGGGACGTCCTGCCGTTCCATCTCCTCGATGGCCCGGAAGCTGGAGGCCAGCCGCCGGGTGTCCACCAGGACCACCGCCCCGAGGGCGCCCTTGAACAGCCCGTTCCACAGGAACCAGAACCGTTCCTGCCCCGGCGTTCCGAACAGGTACAGCACCAGCTGGTCGTTGATGCCGATCTTGCCGAAGTCGAGGCTGACGGTGGTCTCCTGCTTGTCCGCCACCCCGATCAGGTTGTCGACGTCCGCACTCGCCTGGGTCAGGGTCTCCTCGGTGGTCAGCGGCTTGATGTCGCTGACCGAGCGCACCATCGTGGTCTTTCCGGTGCCGAAACCGCCGGCGATCATCACCTTCACCGAGCGGGTGCCCCCGTCCGTCTGCCGGTCGGGATGGTCAAAGCCTTTGAAGTCCACTGAGTACCTCCTCAAGGAGCGCGAGGTCGGGCCCGCTGCCGGCGCCTGACGCCGGAATGGGATCGCGGGCTTCGACGCGGCCTGCGTCCAGCAGATCGGCCAGGAGCACCGCGAGAATGTTGAAGGGCAATCCGAGGTGGGCGCCCAGTTCGGCCACCGACAGCGGATCGCGGCAGCGCCGGAGGATCTCCTCGTGCTCGTGCTGCATGCCGGGGACGGCCGCGGCGTGCGAGACGATGAGGGTCGCCACGTCAAGAGTCGACGCCGAACCGCCCGGTCCGCTGCGGCCACCGGTGAGGACGTAGTAGCGCTCGAGACCGGACGGGTCCGTGGGCCGGCGGGGACCACTCATCCAGAGTGCTCCTCCAGGCGCGGCGTGGTGCCGAGAAGCTCACCCATCCTTCGCGCGAGGTCCCTCATCTGGTGTCCGAGCAGGCCCTGGTCAAGCCCTTCCTTGGCGAGGACTCCGAGGTACGTCTCCACGCCGGCCCGCACCACGAAGAGATGGCCGCCGTCCACCTCGATCATCGCGAGGCGCAACTGCCCCGCGTACTGCGGGAACTGCGCGGCGACGGGCTGGGCCAGCGCCTGCAGGCCCGCGACCACAGCGGCGAAGCGGTCCACGTCGTCGGGGTCGTCGGCGCCGTAGGAGGTGATGGCCTTGCCGTCGCTGGAGGCCACGAGGGCGAAGCGGATCTCCTGGATGCTCTCCGTCAGATCGCGGAGCGCCCAGCTCACGTCGGTTCCCTGTTGCGTCATGTGGACTAGTCGCTCTCTTCAGTGCGGTGCTCGTTGGACTCGCGTCCGGCGGTCGTCTCGCGTACGGCATCCGCGGCCGGCTCACGCGGCGGGGCGCTCTCGCGTCCGGCGGTGGCGAAGGCCGCGAGACCGGCGAACGAGGTGTCCGGCGGCACGGCGGCCACGGGCTCCTCGGTCCGCTCGACGGACCTCACCGGTGTGGCCGGCGCGTCGGTACGCCTGCTCCTGCGACGCGGCAGACCGCCGGGCGTGGTGTCCACCTCGCCGGCGCCGGCCGCGGGCGGGGCCTCCACCGACTCGCGGGCGGACGCGGTCTCGACCGCGGCGGCCGGGGCCACCGGTTCCGCGACGGGGGCGGCCAACGGGCTGAAGTACTTGTGGGGAACCACGACGACCACCGAGGTGCCGAGCCAGGGCGAGTCCGAGAAGGTGACCCGGATGCCGTACCGGCGCGCCAGGGCGCCGACCACGCGAAGCCCGAGGTTGGCGTCCTCCGAGAGGCCGCCGAGCCCGGGGCCGGCCGCGACGCCGTCCAGTGACTGCTCGGCCTCGCGCTTCTTCTCCTCGTTGAGGCCCTTGCCCGCGTCCTGGATCTCGATGCCGACGCCGTTGGGGACCTCCTTGCCGGAGACGACCACGGGTTCGGTGGGCGGCGAGTAGCGCACCGCGTTGTCCAGAAGGTGGGCGAAGATCAGCGTGAGGTGGTCCACCAGACCGCCGTCGACGCCGAGTTCGGGGAGATGGCGGACCTGGACGCGGTCGAAGTCCTTGATCCGCCCGATGCCGCCCCGGACCACGCTGAGCAGCCGCTGCGGTTCCTGCCACTGGCGTCCGGGCCGGTCCGAACCGCCGAGCACGCCGATACTGGCGGCGAGACAGTCGGCGGGGCCGATCTCCTGGTCCAGTTCCATCAGGCCCTGGGCCACCGCGGGCAGCCGGCCGTGCTCGCCCTGCATCTCGTGCAGACGGCCGCGCAGCTTGCTCGTCAGCACGTGGATACGGTTGCCGATGCTGATCACGGCCTGCTCGGCCGAGGTGGAGCGGTCGAACTCCTCCTCGACACCGATCAGCGCGGTCCTGAGCACCTTGCGGATGTCGGCGCGCAGCTCGGGGCTCGCGTCGCTCTCCTCGGCGACGGACATCAGGATGTCGTCGATGGCGTCACCGGCCCGCAGCCGCTTGAGCGCGTCGGGCAGACGGGTGTCACCGAGCCGGGCGATCGCGTCCTGTTGCAGGGCGAGTTGCTCCTGCCAGACCTGCCCCTCTTCGGTGAGTCGGGACTCGTAGCCCTGCGCCTCTCCGGTGAGCCGCGCCTCGTAGGCCTTGGCCTCCTCGGCAAGTCGCGTTTCGTAGGCGTCGACCTGCTCGGCGAGCCGCGCTTCGAAGAGCTGGGCCTGCTCGGACAGCTGGCCCTCCAGCGCGGACCGCTCGGCCGCGAACTTCCGTTCCAGACCGGCCACATGCTGCTGCCACTGCTGCGAGTGCTCGGCCTGCTGGGCGCGGAAGTCGCCGCTGTTGCGGCGCAGTTGGTGCTGGGCGCGGAGGAGAAGTCGTACGCAGACGGCGCCGGCCGCGGTGGCCGCGGCGCCGACGAAGGTCGCGGGTATCTGGATCTGGTCGGGTCCCGCGACGGCGGTGACGACCGTTCCTGCTCCTAAGGCGACCGGCATCAGCCACCAGCTGTACCAACCGACCGGTGCCCGCGCCGCCGGGGGCGGAGTGGCAAGTTCCATCTGCATCCTTCGAAAGCAACACGATCGAACGGGGGGTATGCAGGCGCCGAACGCGTCGAGCACGCGGCGCGAGGGCGACCGAGTGTGTTCGCGTCAACTCGCAGCGCCGCAGGGGAGCTTATCGGGTTTGAGATCGAAAGGATCAACTCCCCTCCGTATAACGGCGAGTAATCGATCACGCTCCGACAGGAGTGCTCATCTCGACAATTCCGTGCGCTATCACCGCAATCGCTGACACGAAGCTGCGATTCAATCGGCGGAAGGCGTCGCCCACACTCCGAGCAGGGAAGTGATCACGGCGCCATCATCGTGAAGGGACTCACTGAACGCCGTGACTGCCGCAACGCCTCCCCCCATACCCAAGGCAGCGGGTCACTCCCTCTGCTCGGCCACGCGATACCGCTCATGCGCGACAACCTCGCCTTCATCGCCCGACTGCGCGACTACGGACCCCTCGTCGAGATACGCCTCCAGCCTCAGCAGCCGACCATCGTCGTCAACGACCCGGCGCTGATCCGCACCATGCTGGTCGACCTCGCCCCCACCCTCGACAAGGGCCGCTTCTTCGAGAAAATGGGCCAGCTGCTCGGCGACAGCGTGGTCACCGCCGCCGGCGCCGAACACGTACAAAAACGCCGCCAGTTGCAGCCCGCCTTCCGGCACACCGAGATCGCCCGGTACGTGGACCTCATGCGCGACCAGGTCACCACCACCATGACCACCTGGCGGCCGGGCCAACTCCTCGACGTACGCGAGGTCATGGTCAAGCTCAGCGTGGACATGCTCGCCGCGACCGTCTTCTCGGGCAGCATCGACGAACAGGCCTTCCACCAGCTGCGCCGGGACCTGTCGGTCGTCATGAACGGCGTCGGCACCCGGATCATGCTGCCGGACTGGGCGAAACGCCTGCCGCTGCCCGCCAACCGGCGCTTCACCGCCGCCCGCGACGCCGTGCGCGCCACCATCGGCGACGCGGTCGATCAGCTCCGGGCCTCCGGTCGCGACAGCGGTGACATGCTCTCCATGCTGCTCCAGGCCGAGGACGAGGGGAGCGGCAAGCCGCTGACGGGGCACCAGATCTGCCCGGAGATCCTCACTCTCGCGGTGGCCGGCACGGAGACGACCGCGTCCGTACTGTCCTGGGTGCTCTACGAGCTCGCCCGCAACCCCGGCATCGACGAGCGGGTCCAGGCCGAACTCGACGAGGTCGTCGCCGACCGACCGGTCACCTTCGACGACTTGCCCCATCTGCCCTATCTGGGCCGCGTCATCACCGAGGCCCTCCGTCTGCACCACACCGGCTGGCTCGTCACCCGCCGCACCCTGCGGACGACCCGTATCGGTGCGTGGGAGATCCCGGCCGGGACCGAGCTGGCACTGCCAGCACGCCCTGCACCGCGATCCCGAACTCTTCCCCGATCCACTGACCTTCGATCCCGACCGGTGACTGAACGACGACCAGGCCCCGCTCTGAGAAGGATCGTTTCTGCCCTTCGGTGCCGGGAAGCGCAAATGCATCAGCGATCGTTTCGCCCAGGCCGAACTCACCACGGCGATCGCCACCCTCACCCGGGACTGGCGCCTCGAACTCGCGCCCGGCCCCGCGAACGGACCCGGCGGAGTTCACACGCCACAGGGGGCTGACACCGCGAGTCACCACCGGCGGCCCCGACCGGTCTCCTGCCAGGAGCCTCACCCCGGGCTCGGCCTCCGTGATGCCGAGCCCGGGGCCGGGTGCCAGGGACAGGACTCCGGTCTTTCCCATGTGGGCGTTGTTCTGGACGAGTCGGGCAGCCTCCGCCGTGTCCGCGAGCGGGTAGGTGGCGGAGAGGGCGGGAGTGAGGTGGCCGAGGCCGAGGAGGCGGTGCACGGCCGACTGCTCCTGAAGGTTGGCGCCGTGGCTGCCGATGACGCGTTTGAGGCGCATCCAGAGGTAGCGGCTGTCGAACTCGTGCATGTAGCCCGTGCTGGAGCCGCAGGGGTGACGAAGGTTCCGCCGCAGCGGACGACGAAGACGGAGACGCCGAAAGTGGCGCGGCCGACGTGCTCGAAGACGATGTGCGGGTCGTCGCCGGTCGCGGCCCGGACACGCCGGCCGAGCCACTTGCCGACGGTCATGGGATCGGCCGGTTCGCTTCCCGTGAGGCCGATCTCCTCGCGGTTGATCACCGCGTGGCAGCCGAGGCGGCGGGCGTACGCGGCCTTCGCCTCGCTGCTGACCACGCCCACCGCGATCCCCCCGCCGCCCCGCACGAGTTGCACCGCGTACGCGCCGAGGCCGCCCGCGGCTCTCCAGATCAGGACGACGTCGCCCTGGGTCATGCGGGCGCGGCGCGGGAACACGCGGATGGTGCGCTGCCAGGAGCATCTGACGACGCAGCTGCTCTTCCGCGACGAGGCCCTGGTGGGCGCGATGGCCGAGCGCCGACTGCGCCCGCTGGACGCGATGCGCTCGCCGTGCACCCGCAGACGGTGCGGTATCGGATGCGGCAGCTGGACGAACTGTTCGGGGACCAACTCCACGATCCGACGGCGCAGTTCGAGATGCAGCTGGCGTTACGGGCGCTCGCTCTGCGGCTTGCGGCCGCATCCCGCTGAGATCACCAAGATCGCTGAGACCTCTGTGACCGCTGGGCTCATGCTCTGCGGAGCATACGGTTGGCGCCCGCGGCGGCCGTCGTGGCGAGCAGCCAGCCCAGGCAGACGAGGACCACGGCCGCCCATTGCAGGCCGCCGCGGGGGCTGAAGGCCTGCTCCTGCCCGAAGTCGACGAGGGGCAGCACCAGGTCGAAGGTGTAGATCGCCGCCTGGAAGTGGGGCGGCTTGCCCGGATCGACCGCTTGCGGGGGCCACCGTGTGAACAGCAGGATCCCGCTGAGCACGATCGCGCACAGCCACCACACGGCGCGCATCGGCCGATAGCCGTAGCCGACGGTGACGTCCTGGAGCCTGCTCCACACCCGCCCCGGCCACGGCAGGGTGGTGCGCAGCCGCCGCTGTTTGGCGAGCAGCACCGTACGGGCGTCGCCGTCGTGACCGTGCAGCCGGTAGGCGGCCGCGAGTTGCTCGTACGGCTGCGGGGTGAAGCCCTCGGGGTCGCGGGTGAGCAAAGGAAGCCGTTGTACGGCGGGGAGTTGTGGCAGCAGGCTGTCGTAGACGACCGCTTCCAGCCGCACCGTGTCCGGCCAGCTGTCCGGTGTGCCGCGCAGGACGGTCAGGCGGGTGTGGCTGAGGTCAACAGTGCCGCGTACGGGCTCGCGCGTGGTGAGGGCGAGTTCGGACGCGGTGGAGCGGCGACAGGTGAGGGCAGGGGTGTCGGACGGTACGTCGATGACGGCGTCGTGGAAGCAGACCCGGCTGCGTACGGTGATGCTGCTGAGCGAGACCCTGCCGCGCGCGGTGAATCCGTCGCAGCAGTTCAACACGGCACCCACGTCTATGCCGTGGGCACGCAGCGCGGGCCCGTGTTCGGTGGTGAGCGAGGCGCCTTCGAAGAGGGCGCCGCCGCCCACCCGGGCGTCACACAGGTCGACGGTGCCTTCGGCGACGAGCCCGCGGCAGCTCAAGTTCCCTCCTATGTGCAGCCTGTTGGCCTTGAGCGCGATCCCCGACGGGTTGAGCAGCTCGGCACGCTTGAGGACGACGCTGCCGCGTACCGAGGTGTCTCTGAGGTCCGTGCAGCCGTCGACGTGCAGCCCCGTGCTCGCCTGGATGTCCCCGCCGATGGTGGCGCACAGCAGTTGCAGCGCCCGCTCGCCGCGTCGCTCGCCGTGCCCCGTCAGACGGCTGTTCTCCAGGTGCAGGGTGCCGCCGATCGAGGCGCCGTAAAGGTCGATGGGCCCCTCCACCCGGCACCCGGAGATCTCGCACTTCCAGCCGATCGTGACGCCCACGGCCGACAGTCCGGGCAGCACACAGTCCCGCATCTCCAATGCCCCCAGCGACGCGCCGTCGAGGCAAGGGGCCTGCTCGAAACGGCAGTTGTGCAACCGCAAGGTCCCGGGGACGATCGCCTCGGCCAGGTCCAGCCGCCCGGTGATCCGCACATCCCTCAGCCTCAGCCGCGGCAGATGCCCCGCCTCGGCCGGCGGCGGCGCCAGCAACAGCCCCCGCACGACGGACGCCCGGATCTCACCCTCGTCCGCGAACCACTCCCCCCTTCGGAAAGCGGCCCACATCCCGCGTTCACTCCCGCTCCACCCACCCGGCGCGAGGCTGCCCGACACGTCAACTCCCCCTCAGCGAACAGAAATCGGTTGCATCGCTACCCCGGGGGCGCGCGAGACAACCCGACGCGCCCCTGGACTTCTTGGACAGACGTCCAGCTATAGTGGACACCTGTCCAAGAGATGACGACGTACGACGGAGCTTGCTGACGATGGAAACGGTCGCGAACGTGCTGGTGGGCCTGGTGGCCGCGCTGCACGCGTACATCCTGGTGCTGGAGATGTTCCTGTGGCAGAAGAAGCCGGGGCGGGGGCTGCACGGGTTCGACGCGGAGATGGCCCGGGCGACCGCTCCGCTGGCCGCGAACCAGGGGCTTTACAACGGGTTTCTGGCCGCGGGCCTGGTGTGGGGACTGATCGCGGCGGATCCGACCGGCTTCGACGCACAGGTCTTCTTCCTGTGCTGCGTCGTGGTCGCGGGTGTGTACGGATCGGTCACCGCGAACCGCCGGATCCTCTTCGCGCAGGCCCTGCCCGGCGCGCTCGCCCTGGCCGCAGTCCTCGTCGCGCGGTGACGCCGGAGGACCCGCGGGCCGCCCGGACCCGCGCGAAGCTGCGGCAGGCGCTGCTGGAGGAGTGTGCCGAGCGGCCGCTGGAGGAGGTCGGCGTCGCCGCGCTGGTGCGGCGGGCCGGCGTCGGCCGGGCCACGTTCTACGTGCACTACGCCGACCTGGAGGCGCTGGCCGTCGACGCCTGCGCCGATGTCGTACGGGACGCCGTGGAGGCACTGCACGCGTGGCGCGGACGGCCCGACCCGGTGTCCGCGCCGCCCGCGCTCCGCACGTTCTTCGCCGAGCTGGCCCCGCGCGCCGCCCTCTACCGCGCGCTCCTGACCCCGGGCGGCGGCGGCCCGCTCGGCCTCGTGCTGCACCGGGACCTGCGCGCCCGCAGCCTGGCCGAGCGCACCCTGGTGGGCGCCCCGGACGCCCCGCTCGTCGCCTCCGCGGTCGCCGCCACCTTCGCGGGGGTCCTCGCCGACTGGCTGCACGGGGTGCTGGAGGGCACCCCGCAGGAGATCGCCGATCAGGTCTGGCAGTTGCTCGTCGCCCTGCACATGAGCCGCTGACGCCTCACATACAGCCCACTCCGTCCTTCGTGGCGGGCCATGCCTCCACCCCGTCGGGGGTGCGGACGTAGGCCGTCGCCTTGTCGGCCGCCAGCCACAGTTCCCAGTCGTGGAAGTGGTAGCCGGTGTCATGGGCGTCGGCCGGCATACGGACGTCTCCGTCGTACGGGGCGGTGAGCGACTCGGTCCCGAGCACCCCCTGCGGGTCGCGCACGTACTGCCTGCCCTTCTCGCCCTGTCCCAGTCCGAGGAAGTGCGCGCTCTCCCAGTCGCAGTGCTCCGGACCCACGGAGCTGCTCACGACGGAGGTGGGCACGCGTTTGCCGTCGCGGTCGAGCCAGATCTCGTATCCCTTCGAGTCGGTGTAGCTCGCCGGGAATTCGGCCGGGTCGCACGAGGCGCTGGTCTCCGGGCCCCAGCCGGGGCGGTTCGGCTGGTCCTTGGCGACGACGACGGCGACCTTGGTCCTGCCCTTGACGTCGTACGAGAACAGGACGCGGTCCTTCTCCTTGCGCTCCACCCGGTAGCCGTGATCCGGCACCTCGGGCTTGTACATGTCGAAGTACGTGTTCAGTCCCTCCTCCGGCGTCGAGCCGCCGTCACCCTTGCCCCACCCGTCGCCCCCACTGCCCTCGAAGATCCCGTGGTCGCATTCCAGGGCCTGCCCGGCCGAGCCCGAACTGGCCTCGGCCTCGCGCGGGCTGCCATCGGCGCTCTCCTTGAACGGCAGGTCCAGCCGCCCGGCGTACGGCGTGGCCGGGGGCGTACCGGTGACCACGAGGTCCTCCCGGATCCCCTCGTCACAGCCCACCGCCGTCAGACCGACCAGCACCACCGTCGCCACGATCACCTTGCGCATCCCCACCCCTGTTCCTCCGACTCGCGTGTGCCCTCCTACGACGCGCGAGTGGCCGGGAACGTTCGGTGGCTAGCGCGTCGCCTGGAACGTACGCCGGTAGGCCTGCGGCGAGACGCCGATCGCCGCGTGCAGATGCTGACGCAGCGAGGTGCCGGTCGCGAAGCCGACCTCGCCCGCGATCTGGTCCACCGACAGGTCGCTGGACTCCAGCAGATGGCGGGCCCGGGAGACCCGCTGCTGGATGAGCCAGCGGCCCGGGCTCATGCCCACCTCGTCGTTGAACCGGCGGGCGAAGGTGCGCAGGCTCATCCGGGCGTGGCCGGCGAGATCGGTGAGTGTCAGCGGGTCGTCGAGGTGCGCCAGGGCCCACGCGCGGGTGGCGGCCGTGCTCGTCGCCGAGGGTTCCGGGACGGGCTGCTCGATGTACTGGGCCTGGCCGCCCTCCCGCAGCGGCGGGACGACACAGCGCCGGGCCACCTTGTTGGCCAGCGCGCTGCCGTGGTCCTTGCGCACGATGTGCAGGCAGACGTCGATGCCGGACGCGGCGCCCGCCGAGGTGAGGACCGAGTCGTCGTCGACGAACAGCACGTCCGGGTCCAGCGACACACGCGGGAACAGACGCCGGAACTCGTCGGCCACCTGCCAGTGCGTGGTCGCCCGATGCCCGTCCAGCAGACCCGCCGCCGCCAGGACGAACGCACCCGTGCAGATGGAGACGAGGCGGGCGCCGGGCCGGATCAGCCCGAGCGCGGCGGTGAGCTCGTCGGAGGGCTCCTCGACGAGCCTCGCCGGAGCAATCGCCGCGATCACCACCGTGTCCGCGGTGCGCAGCGCCTCGGGACCATGGTCGACGGTGACCGAGAAATCGGCGTTGGTGCGGACCGGCCGTCCGTCGACGGTGCAGGTCACCACCTCGTACCGGCCGTCCGCCGCGCCGAAGATCCGGCTGGGGATGCCCAGCTCGAAGGGGTAGACGCCGTCCAGCGCCAGGACCACGATCCGTTCCACATGCCGCATGGCACGATCCTATCGAAGGTTGGCAATCATGCCATTTTCTTGCGAGGCGGGTCCCGGCAGGCTGGGTGACCATGAGCACTGTGAACACGATGCGAGCCATCAGCCAGGACGTCCTCGGCGGTCCCGAGGTCTTGAAGGAAGTGCAGGTGGAGCGCCCCACGCCACGGCCGAACGAGGTGCTGGTCCGGGTGCGGGCCGCCGGGGTCAACCCGACCGACTGGAAGCACCGCGCCACCGGCGGTTTCCTCGGTGAGCCGCCCTTCGTCCTCGGCTGGGACGTCTCCGGCGTCGTCGAGGCGACCGGGATCGGTGTCGCCCTCTTCAAGCCCGGCGACGAGGTCTTCGGCATGCTGCGCTATCCGTTCGGCCACGGCTCGCACGCCGAGTACGTGACCGCCCCGGCCCGCTTCTTCGCGCTGAAGCCGTCCGGAATCGACCACGCACAGGCGGGCGCGCTCCCGCTGGTCTCCCTGACCGCGTGGCAGGCCCTGACCGAACAGGCGAACCTCCAGCCGGGGCAGCGCGTACTGATCCACGCGGCGGCCGGCGGGGTCGGGCATGTGGCCGTGCAGATCGCCAAGGCGCTCGGCGCGTATGTGATCGGTACGGCGAGCGCGGGCAAGCACGACTTCCTGCGCGGGATCGGCGTGGACGAGGCCATCGACTACCAAGGCGTCGATTTCACCGAGGCCGTGCGGGACGTCGACGTCGTGCTGGACACGATCGGTGGCGAGACCGCGGTCCGCTCCCTGCGCGTGCTCCGGCCGGGCGGAGTGGTGGTCTCGATCCTGCCGGTCGGGTCGGACGAATTCCCCGAGGAGGCCGAGCGGCTCGGCGTACGGGCGGTGCGGATGCTCGTCGATGCCGACCACAGCGGCATGACGGCGATCGCGGACCTCGTCGAGACGGGGAAGCTGCGCGCCACGATCGCCGAGACCTTCCCGCTGGCCGATGCCGCCAAGGCGCACGCGCTGGGCGACACCGGCCGGACCACGGGGAAGCTGGTGCTGCTGGTCGACTGACGGATCGGCCGACGGATCGAGGGACCGGTCGAAGGACGGTTCGGCCGTCTCAGAACGTGAGTACGGACGTCTCAGAACGTGAGTACGGGCTTGATCGTCTTGCCCGCGCTCATGTCCCGCACCGCCTGCTCGATGTCCTCGAACGGATAGTGGCTGATCAGTCGATGCAGCGGGAGCCGTCCGTCCTGGACGAGCCGGACCAGGGCGGGAATGGAGGTCTGGGTCTCACTGTCGCCGAGGGTGAGACCCACGACCTTCTTGCCCGGCAGCAACGCGTTGACGTCCAGGGCGACTTCGGTGCCGAAGGGCGGCGCACCGACGACGACCAGGGTGCCGCGCGGGGCGAGCGCGTCGGCACCCTTGCGCAGCACGGCGACGCTGCCGGTGGTCTCCACGACTCCGTCGGCGCCGCGGCCGTCGGTGAGGGCGAGCACCGCCTCGGCGACATCGGCCTCGCCCGCGTTCACGGTGTGCGTGGCGCCCAACTCCCGTGCCAGTTCGAGCCGTTCGGCGACCTTGTCGACGGCGATGACCGTGGTCGCGGGGGTCAGGGCCGCCGCCATCACCGCGGACAGGCCGACGGCTCCGGCGCCGAGGACGACGAGGCTGCTCCCCGCCGCCGGCTTCAGTACGTTCCAGACGGCACCGACCCCTGTCTGCACCCCGCAGCCCAGCGGGGCGATGGACTCCAGCTGGACGTTCGGGTCGACCTTGACGAGGCTGCGCTCGTCGACCAACGCCCGCTCGGCGAAGGAGGACTGGCCGAAGAAGTGGCCGCCGAGCGGCGTCCCGTCGCGGCTGATCGTGCTGCTTCCGTCGGCGCGCCGGCCGCCGATGAGGTTCAGCGGCAGCCAGGTGGCACAGTACGCCGGGTGTCCATCACGGCAGTTGTGACAGCCGCCGCAGGAACTGAACGAGAGCACGACATGGTCGCCGGGGGCCACTGCGGTGACGTTCGGGCCGACGGCTTCGACGACACCCGCCCCCTCGTGGCCCAGCACCCCGGGCAGCGGGAAGGGCAGACCGCCGCTCGCCGCACCGAGGTCGGTGTGACACAGCCCGGCGGCCACCATCCGGACAAGGGCTTCGCCCGGACCCGGCTCGTCCAGTTCGACGTCGGCGAGCGTGAACGGCGCTCCCCCGGACTCGACCACAGCGGCGCGAGTGGTGGTGGACATCGCATGAACTCCTTTGTGAGCGCGCTCAGTCGAGCGAGACGACGACGGACTTGACCTTGGTGTAGGCGGCGAGCGCCTCGGGCCCGTACTCCCGTCCGAAGCCGGAGTCCTTGACCCCGCCGAAGGGGACCGCGGGGTCGAGCATCGCCCAGTCGTTGATCCAGACGATGCCCGCCTGGAGCCGGTCGGCGACGCGGTGCGCGCGGGTGAGGTCGGTGGTCTGGATGCCCGAAGCCAGCCCGTACGGGGTGGAGTTGGCCAGTTCGACGGCCTCGTCCTCGGAGTCGAAGGGCTGGACGGTGAGGACGGGACCGAAGATCTCCTCCTGGACGACGCGGGAGTCGTTGGACAGGTCGGCGATCACGGTGGGCTGGTAGTAGTAGCCGCCGTTCAGGTCGAGACGCTTACCACCGCAGACGATGCGGCCGCCCTCCTTGCGGGCCAGGTCGACGTACTCCTCGACCTTGCGCAGATGCTTCTCCCCCGCCATCGGCCCGACGACGGTCTCGGGCAGCCGGGGGTCGCCGACGGGCACGCCGGGCACGGCGTCGGCGAGGATGCCGACCACGGTGCTGTACACCTCGCGCGCCACCAGCAGCCGGGGGCCGCCCATGCAGAACTGTCCGGTGTTGAAGACGAAGCCCTTGATGATCGCGCCGATCGCCTTCTCCAGGTCGGCGTCCGCGAAGACCACGTGAGCCGCGTTGCCGCCCAGCTCCATGGTGACCGGCTTGAGCGCCTCCCCGGCGACGGTCGCGGCGTGCCGGCCGACCGCCGTGGACCCGGTGAAGGCGACCTTGTCGATGCCGGGGTTGCGCAGCAGCGCCTCGCCCGCGACCGGGCCGCTGCCGGTGACGACGTTCACGACGCCGTCCGGGACACCGGCCTCCTGGAGCAGGCGGGCCATGTAGAGGGCGCTCAGCGGGGTCTCGTCGGCGGGCTTGTGGACCACGGTGTTGCCGGCCGCCAGTGCCGGGGCGAGCTTCGAACTGGACAGGATCAGCGGGAAGTTGAACGGTGTGATCGCGGCGACCACGCCGAGCGGTCCGCGGCGCGTGTATGCGAAGGCGTTGAGCGGGGTGTCCCGCGTGGCGCCGTCCAGGGTCTGGGCGAGCGCGGCGCAGTACTCGTACTCGTCGGCGGCGGTGAGCACGTCGACGGGGCGGCACAGGGAGAGGGGCTTGCCGACGTCGAGGCTCTCCAGGGCGGCGAGCTCGTCGGCGTTCTCGCGGATCAGCTCGGAGACGCGGTGCAGCACCCGGCCGCGCTCACGGCCGCTCATCGCGGCCCAGGGGCCGTGGTCGAAGGCCTCGCGTGCGGCACGTACGGCCGCGTCGACATCGGCCGCGCCCGCCTCCGCGACGGTCGTGACCACCTGGCCCGTGGACGGATCGATCACGTCCGTACGCGCTCCGTCGGCCGCCTCGCGCCACTGTCCACCGATGAACAGCCGCCCGGGCCCACTCTCGAAGGTGGTCGTCATTGCCCACTCCTCAGCCTTGATCGCCAAGATTTCAACAAACAGGATTCCTGTTGGTTGGCAGTCTCGTTACAGACAGGTTTCCTGTCAATGCCTTAGGCTGAACCCATGGTCGGCACCCAGGCAACCAAGGCACCCCCGTCACTGCTCTACATGGTCAAGCAGGTGGAGCTCGTCGTGCGCTCACACCTCGACGAGTTGGTGAAACCGGCGGGAATCACCGCGTTGCAGTACACCTCGCTCACCGTCCTGGAGCGGCACGACGGCCTGTCGGCGGCGCAGCTCGCGCGCGACTCGTTCGTGACGGCGCAGTCCATGGCGGATCTGGTGCGCTCACTGGAGAACCGCGGCCTGGTGCGCCGCGAGCGCAATCCGCGCAACCGGAGAGAGCTGCTGATCCTGCTGACCGACGAGGGACGCGAAGTGCTCGGGCGGTTCGCGGACGCCGTACGAGAGCTGGAGGAGCGCATGGTCAAGGACCTCACCTCGCACCAGACCGACCAGTTCCGGCAGTCGCTGTCCAAGGCGTGGCACGCACTGTCGTAACAGCGAGGGCGACTCGCCGCGCAAATCGAAGACATATGTCAATCGAACATGCTGGAATTCGCTCCATCGAGGGTAACTTGCAGAGCAGGGAACAGTTTTGCAACCACCGGTGCCCTCGGGAGCAGGCAGCTGCCGGTTGGAGGTGATGACTCGTGGCGCACGACCCCGCACCGCTCACCCGGCATCTGCGCATCCACCAGGACCGCGGTCACCTGGTGCTGGAGTTCCACGGGGAGATCGACATCCTCGCGGCGCTGGAGATCACCCCGGTCCTCGACTCCGCGACCGGGGGCCACGCGCCGCAGGTCGTCATCGACCTGCGGCCCGTCGACTTCTTCGACTGCTCGGGCCTGCGGCTGCTGTACCGGGCCAGGCGCCGCGTCCTCGCCCGCGGCGGACGGCTGCACCTCGTCTGCACCCAGCCGCTGACGCTGCGCATCCTCCGGGTGACCGGCCTTGGGCGCCTCCTGCCGCCCTGCTCGTCGCTGGACGAGGCGCTGAGCCGGCCGGAGGCTACTTCCGGATCTTGGTGACCTGCCCGGCGCCGACCGTCCTGCCGCCCTCGCGGATGGCGAACTTCAGGCCCTCCTCCATGGCGATGGGCTGGATCAACTGCACCTGCATGGTGGTGTTGTCGCCGGGCATGACCATTTCCGTGCCCTTGGGCAGGGTCACGACTCCGGTCACGTCCGTCGTACGGAAGTAGAACTGCGGCCGGTAGTTGTCGAAGAACGGTGTGTGCCGGCCGCCCTCATGCTTGGACAGGATGTACGCGCGCGCCTCGAACTCCGTGTGCGGGGTGACCGATCCCGGCTTGATGACGACCTGCCCGCGCTCCACGTCTTCGCGCTTCACGCCCCGCAGCAGCAGTCCTACGTTCTCTCCCGCCCGGCCCTCGTCGAGGAGTTTGCGGAACATCTCGACGCCGGTGACGGTGGTCTTCGTCTTCTGCTCGTGGATGCCGATGATCTCGACCTCGCTGTTGACCCTCAGCACACCGCGCTCGATGCGACCGGTGACGACCGTGCCGCGCCCCGTGATGGTGAAGACGTCCTCGATCGGCATCAGGAACGGCCGGTCGACATCGCGTACGGGCTCCGGCACGAACTCGTCGATCGCCGCGAGGAGTTCAAGGATCGACCGACTCCACTTCGGGTCGCCTTCGAGGGCCCTGAGCGCGGAGACCTGCACGACCGGGACGTCGTCGCCCGGGAACTCGTACTCCGTGAGCAGTTCGCGCACTTCGAGCTCGACGAGTTCCAGGATCTCCTCGTCGTCCACCATGTCCGTCTTGTTGAGTGCGACGACGATGTACGGGACGCCGACCTGCCGGGCCAGCAGCACATGTTCCTTGGTCTGCGGCATCGGGCCGTCGGTCGCCGCGACGACCAGGATCGCGCCGTCCATCTGGGCGGCGCCCGTGATCATGTTCTTGATGTAGTCCGCGTGCCCCGGACAGTCGACGTGCGCGTAGTGCCGGTGCTCGGTCTGGTACTCGACATGGGCGATCGAGATCGTGATGCCGCGCTGGCGTTCCTCGGGAGCCTTGTCGATCTGGTCGAACGGCGTGTAGGGGTTCAGGTCGGGGAACTGGTCGTGCAACACCTTGGTCATGGCCGCGGTGAGCGTTGTCTTACCGTGGTCGATGTGACCGATGGTGCCGATGTTGACGTGCGGCTTGGTCCGCTCGAATTTCGCCTTCGCCACTGCAAGCCCTCCTGATCACCTGGGTGACGCCGAGCGTTGCTTCGCGGCTTCCGGCCGAGCGATCGGCAGGAACTTCCGCTCCCTCCTGTCTATTCGCTCTGGGGCGCGTCGAACAGGGCGCTGACGGACTCACCGTTGTGAATGCGCCGCACCGCCTCGGCGAGCGCCGGGGCGATGGACAGGATGCGCAGCTTCTCCGTGTGCTCCGCGACCGGGACCGGCACGGTGTTCGTGCACACGATCTCCAGGACGTCGGGCTGGTCGCTGAGCCGCTTGAGCGCACCGGCCGCGAACAGACCGTGGGTGCAGGCGACCCGGATGGACCGCGGACGCAACTCCCGCAGCCGCTCCAGGAGTTCGAGGACCGTGCTGCCCTTGGCGATCTCGTCGTCCAGCACGATGACGTCCCGCCCGGTGATCTCACCGATGACGGAGCTGATGCTCACCCGGTCGTCGGCGAACCGCTGCTTGGCACCGGCGGCCACCTGGGCGCCGATGAGCCGTGCGAACGCCGCCGCCTCCTTGGCGTTGCCGAGATCCGGCGACACCACCGTCGTACGCGAGAGGTCGTAGTTCCTGAAGTGCGCGGCCAGCTCGCGCAGGGCGTGCAGATGGTCGACCGGCACCGAGAAGAAGCCGTGCACCTGCGGGGAGTGCAGTGTCAGGGCGAGGACACGGCTCGCCCCGGCGGCCACCATCAGGTCCGCCACGAGACGGCCGCCCATGGAGATCCGCGGCATGTCCTTCTTGTCCGAGCGGGCGTACGAGTAGTGCGGCATGACCACGGTGATCCGGCCGGCGGAGGCGCCGCGGGCCGCGTCGCACATCATCAGCAGCTCGACGAGGTGCTCCTGGACCGGTGTGACCAGGGGCTGCACGAGGAAGACATCGCGCTCGCGGCAATTGGCCTGGAGCTGGACCTCCAGGCAGTCGTTCGCGAAACGGCTGACCCGGGTCGGGCTGAGGGGCACACCGAGATGCGCGCAGACCTCGGCCGCCAGCTCGGGATGGGCACTACCGCTGAACACGGCGATGTCACGCACGACCGCTCCTCGCATGATCGAACCGGGTTGCGTCGCCGGTTGGCATGATCGACCCGGGGTGCGTGCCTCATGCTACTGGGCACCTTTCGGGCACTCGACCCGGGGGAAAACCGGTTGCGGACGGCCGCCCGGGGCACGCCATGATGGCGTGGCCAGTGCCCCCTCGGATTCAGGAGAACCCGCATGCGCCGATTCCTCGGAACTTCTCAGCGCCCCTACCGGACGACTGTTCTCGAGGACTCGACCACCCATGCACACCCTGAACATCGGAATTCTGGCCCACGTCGACGCGGGTAAGACCAGCCTCACCGAGCGGCTGCTGTTCGACGGCGGCGCCATCGAACGGCTCGGCAGCGTCGACGCCGGGGACACCCGCACGGACGACGGGGAGATCGAGCGGCAGCGCGGCATCACCGTCCGCTCGGCCGTCGCCGCCTTCACCGCCGGGGACGTACAGGTCAACCTGATCGACACCCCCGGGCACTCCGACTTCATCGCCGAGGTGGAGCGCGCCCTGGAGGTCCTGGACGGCGCCGTGCTGCTGCTCTCCGCCGTCGAGGGCGTCCAGGCGCAGACGCGCGTCCTGATGAAGACCCTGCGGCGGCTCGGCCTGCCCACCCTCGTCTTCGTGAACAAGATCGACCGGGCGGGCGCACGGCAGGACGGGCTGCTCGACGACATCCGGCGCCGCCTCACGCCGTACGTCGTCCCCCTCACACGCGTGACGGACATCGGCGCCGCGGCCGCCCGTGTGCTGCCGCGCCCGCTGGACGACCTCGCGGCCGGCACGCTCGCCGAGGTGGACTCCGGCATCCTGGCCGCGCTTGTGGACGGCCCGCCGCCGACGCGCGACGAGCTGTGGGCGGCGCTCACCGCGCGCACCGCCGACGGCTCGGTCCATCCGGTCCTCTTCGGATCGGCGCTCGGCGGACAAGGCGTCGCCGAACTGGTCGAGGCAGTGATCCGGCTGGTTCCCCGCCCGGAGGAACCGCCCGCCGATGAGCCCCGGGGCACGGTGTTCGCCGTACGGCCCGGACCGGGCGGCGAGCGGACGGCGTATCTGCGCCTGTACGAAGGTGAGGTGACGCACCGTCAGCGGCTCACGTTCTTGCGTCACGAGGCCGACGGCCGGACCGTGCCGGTGCCCGGCCGGGCGCTCGCACTGGAGGTGGTCGGACAGGCCGGGGCGGCCTCCCTCACCGCGGGGAACATCGCCGCGCTGCGAGGTGTCGGCGGCATCCGCGTCGGCGACCGCCTCGGTCACGGCACCGACCGGGCAGCGCAGTTCGCGGCGCCGACACTGGAGACGCTCGTACGGGCCAGGCACCCTGCCCAGGCCGCCCCGCTGCGCTCGGCGCTCCTCGCCCTGGCCGACCAGGACCCCCTGATGCACGCCAGGCCCGCCGCGTCCGGCGGCACCGCGCTGCTGCTCTACGGCGAAGTCCAGAAGGAGGTCCTCGCGGCCACACTCGTCCAGGACTTCGGCATCGAGGCCGCCTTCGAGCCGAGCAGGGTACGGCTCCTGGAACGCCCGGACGGCACCGGTGAGGCGTACGAGGAGATCCAGCGGCACGGGCACATCGGATTCTGGGCGACGGTCGGGCTGCGCGTCGAGCCGGGGCCGCGCGGCTCCGGCGGCGTCTTCGCGTACGAGACGGAACTCGGCGCGCTGCCCCGGGCGTTCCACCAGGCGATCGAGGACACGGTCCACGCGACCCTGCTCGCCGGTCCGCACGGCCGACCGGTGACGGACTACCGGGTCACGCTCATCCGCTCCGGGTTCGCCGCGCCGCTCAGCACGGCCGCCGACTTCCGCGGACTGACCCCGGTCGTGCTGCGCCGCGCCCTGGAGCGGGCCGGGACGCGGGTGTACGAGCCGTACCACGCGTTCGAGGTGGAGCTCCCACTCGACGCGCTGGCCCCGGTGACCGCCCAACTGGCGTCCCGTGGAGCAGAGTTCAAGGAGACGACGGGAGGGCGAACCGCGTGGCTGGTCACCGGTGAACTGCCGGCCCGGCATGTGCGGGACGTCGAGCTGCGGCTGCCGGGGCTGACGCGCGGCGAGGGCGTGTGGTGGTCCCGTGTCTCGGGCGACCGCCCCGTCTAGCGGATTCGGTGGACGAGCAGACACGGTGCGTTCTCGGCCTACAGCCAACTACGGCCGGAGCAGGGGGCCATAAGTACCTGACCTGACCGCGCGAGCCCGGCACCGGCAGCAATCCGCCGACACATCGGCCTGTCAAGTGACTTGGAGGGTACACGGATGGTTGAAAGGAGGACCGTCGACATGACGACGTCCATCAAGCAGACGCCCCCCTCGACGTCCACCAAGCGGAGGATGCCCGGCTGGGCGAAAGTGGTCACCGCGTTCCTGCTGGTGCTCGTGGTGCTGTTCGCCGGGCTCCGGCTGGCCGTATTGCCGGGGCTGCGCGATCTGTTCGGCACCGAGACGCACGACCGGTCGGGCCCAGCCCTCCTCACGTCGATCCAGGACATGAGCCGTTACGACGCCGCGACGGGCAACTTCCAGGTGGTCGTGGACCTGGAGAAGGACGCCAAGTACCTGCCCGACGCGATCCGCGGCACCCGCACCCTGTACGTGGGGGCCGGCACGGTCGACGCGTATGTCGACCTCGGCACGCTCGGCGAGAAGGACGTGACGGTCAACAGCGACCGTACGTCGGCCACGCTCCGGCTGCCGCACGCGGTGCTGGGCAAACCCGCGCTCGACCCCGACCACTCCTACGCCGTCTCCAAGCAGCGCGGTCTCCTCGACCGGATCGGCGACATCTTCTCCGGTAACCCCAACAGCGAGCAGGCCGTGCAGAAGCTCGCGGCCAAGCACATAGGTGAGGCGGCGAAGGACAGCCGCCTCACCTCGCGCGCCGAGGCGAACACCACCGGCATGCTCAAAGGTCTGCTGCACTCCCTGGGCTTCGAGGAGGTGACGGTCAGCTACGGCGCCTGACCCGTCGAGGCCAGGGCGCCTTGGTCAAGTGACGCTGCAAGCCGTGCCGTTGAGGGTGAAGGCGGTGGGCGACCCGGCGTTGCCGCTGTGGCTTGCCTGATAGCCGATGGTGACGGCGGCGCCGGGGGCGATCGTGCCGTTGTACGTGGCGTTGGCCGCGGTCACGGTGCCGGTGGCCGGCGCGTAGGTGGCACCCCAGCCGTTGGTGATGGTCTGGCCGGAGGGAAGCGTGAAGCTCAGCTGCCAGCCGTTGACGGTGGTGGTACCGGTGTTGGTGAGGGTCACGGAGGCGGTCAGGCCGGTGTTCCAGGCGTTGGTGGTGACCGCCACCCGGCAGCCGCCCGGCTGGGGCTGGGGTGCGGGGCCGGTGCTGTCCAGGCCGAAGAAGGTGAGGACGCGGGCCGCCATGCCGGTGGTCATCAGGTTGTGGCCGACGCCCTGGAGGCTGATCGCCTCGACGGGCGCCTGGTCACCGGTGGAGCCGTAGCGGGTGCGGGTCCATCCGGACTGGGGCGAGTCGGTGGCGGTCGGCGTCTGGCTGACGCCGAGGACGTTCGTCCACTGCTTGATCTCTTCCCCGAAGTTCGGGTAGCGCAGGGTGGCGTCGTCGGTGCCGTGCCACAGCTGCATCCGTGGCCGGGGCCCGCTGTAGCCGGGGTAGGCGGCGCGGACCAGATCGCCCCACTCCTGCGGGGTGTGGGTCACGGTGCCGTTCGCGCACGCGCTGTTCCACTCGGATCCGTCGGTGGTGGCGAAGCAGCCGAACGGCACCCCGGCGAACGCGGCGCCCGCGGCGAACACGTCGGGGTAGTCGCCGAGCAGGACGTTGGTCATCATCGCGCCGGAGGAGATGCCGGTGGCGAAGATCCTGCCGGTGTCGGCGCTGTACGTACGGGTGACCCAGTCGATCATGGACTTGATGCCGACCGGATCGCTGCCGCCGCCGCGGCTCAGGGCCTGGGGCGAGGAGACGTCGAAGCACTTGCTGCTGCGGGTGACCGACGGGTAGATGACGATGAAGCCGTAGCGGTCGGCCAGTGAGGCGTATTCGGTGCCGGAGTACATCGCCGGACCCGAGCCTGTGCAGTAGTGCACGGCCACCAGGACCGCCGGGTGCGCGGTGACGCTGTCCGGCACATAGAGGTACATCTGGAGGTTGCTGGGGTTGCTGCCGAAGTTCGTCACCTCGGTGAGGGACGCGGCGGCGGCCGCGGGGGCGGTGGTCGCCACCGGAGCGGCGGAGGCCGGCGGTGCGGTGAGCAGCACCGCGGCGAGTAACGGCACCAGCGCCGCGAGCAGTGCGCCGAGTGCGGACCGGAGCGGTTTCCTTGTGCGTAATGACGTGGACATGGCATCCATGGAAGCGCTCCCACGACCCACGGGGCAACCGTCCTGCAGCGGTCGTCTTCCCGGATGGCAGTCCCCTGTCGGCGGGCTGACGATGGAGGGGGACAACTGAAGGGAGCCGTCATGCTGGAGATCAAGACGGTCGACAAGCCGGATGAACGGCGTGATTTCCCCCGCGGCCACCTCGAAGCGGTCCACATGACCGGGCTCGACTTCGCCGTGGGGACCTTCGAACCGGGTTGGCGCTGGTCCGAGTCCGTGGCCCCCCTCGCGGGGACCGAGAGCTGCGAAATCCACCACAACGGCTATGTCATCCAGGGGCGGATGCACATCCGCATGGACGACGGCGGCGAAGGAGAAGTAGGACCCGGCGATGTGTTCGTGTGCCCGCCCGGGCACGACGCATGGGTCGTGGGCGACGAGCAGGTCATCGTGTACGACTTCGCGGGAGGCATGGCAACGCAGTACGCGAAGCCGGCGAACGACTAGGCACCGCGGCGAGGGTCCAGTGGCGCGAGGGTCCAGTGGCGTGAGGTGATCGCCCCACTGGACCCTCGCCGCGCTCCCTGGCCGCGCCTCTCACAGCCCCCTCGCCGCCCCTTGGTGCACAGCTCCCCCAGTCGGCGTGCCGATCGGCATCTATGCCTCCATCCGGGGTAACCGCCTCTATCCAGAGGGCAGTTGAAACCGGGAGGATCGCATGGTCCGTACGGCGTTACGCAGCGGTGCCGCGAAAGCCGGGCGCCGGACACCGACAGCGAAATCCGGCCGCCGCACACCGAAGACGAAGTCCGAGCGCCAGACACCGGCGGCGAAGTCCGGCGGCCGAGCCTCGGCGTCGCCCCGGGAGCGAGGGGCGCTCCCGCTTCCGCTACGACTGCTGACCATGGCGCTGGCCTTCGCGGCCATGGTGGCGTTCGCCGCCGCGCTGGCCCGGCTGACGTTGGAACCGTCTCCGGCGTCGACCGCGCTGGTCCACAGCAATCTCCACCCCGGTCGGTCCCTGAACGCCTACCTCTCCCAGCCGGAGCTGCGCGACGCCGTCAAGCAGATCGGCGGGAACCTTCTGCTCGGCGTGCCCTTCGGCGTGCTGCTGCCCGTGCTGGCCCCACGGGCCCGGGGAATCCTGCGTGTTCTCGCACTGACCGCCGCGGTCATGCTGCTGGTCGAGCTGGTCCAGGGGGCACTCATCACCGGGCGCGCATTCGACGTCGACGACGTCATCCTCAACACGGCGGGGGCACTGGCGGGTTATCTGCTGCTGGGGCGCCGGCTCGGCCGGGCGGTGCACCCCAAGAGTGGTCGTCGCACCTGACGAGTCACCTCAAGTAAAGGTCCGGACCAGACTCTTGACACCCCCTTACCTCACTTCTTAAATCAAGAGGCGAAGCATGCACCCCCCACCTCAGTCGGCCCACCCGTCCCCCCGGGTCGCCGTACGGAAGGGAGAGTCATGGACTCCCCACGCCTGCTCCGAAGATGCCTCTTCGCCGCGCTGTCCGCCGTGCTCGTCGCGTCCGCGTCCGCCGCCGTCGCACCCGCTCACGCGGGGGCCGCGGCGGCCGCCGCGGCCGTGACGTTCCAGGACACCTTCGACGGGCCCGCCGGGTCGGCCGTCGACTCGTCCAAGTGGCAGATCGAGACCGGCGACAACGTCAACAACCACGAACGGCAGTACTACACGTCCGGGAGCAACAACGCGGCCCTGGACGGCCAGGGCCATCTGGTGATCACCGCCCGCAAGGAGAATCCGGCCAACTACCAGTGCTGGTACGGAACCTGTCAGTACACCTCGGCCCGGCTGAACACCGCCGGGAAGTTCACCACCACGTACGGCCATGTCGAGGCCCGGATGAAGATTCCGCGCGGGCAGGGCATGTGGCCCGCGTTCTGGATGCTCGGCACACCGGTCAACTGGCCGGACTCGGGCGAGATCGACGTCATGGAGAACGTCGGCTACGAACCGTCGACCGTGCACGGAACGATCCACGGTCCCGGGTACTCCGGCTCGGCCGGCATCGGCGCCGGGTACTCCCTGCCGAACGGCCAGGCCTTCGCCGACGCCTTCCACACCTTCGCGGTCGACTGGGCGCCCGACTCGATCACCTGGTCGGTGGACGGGACGGTCTACCATCGGCGTACGCCCGCCGATCTCGGCGGCAACACATGGGTGTTCAACAAGCCGTTCTTCCTGATCCTCAACCTCGCGGTCGGCGGCTACTGGCCGGGCGACCCCGACAGTTCCACCTCCTTCCCGCAGCAACTCGTCGTGGACTCGGTGACGGTGACGACGAGCGACAGCTCGGGCGGCACCGGCGCCCCGATCACGGGTCTCGCGGGCAAGTGCGTGGACGTGGCCGGGGCGAACCCGGCGAACGGCACCCCCGTACAGCTCTACGACTGCAACGGCACCGCTGCCCAGAAGTGGACGGTGTCCTCGGACGGCACCCTTCGCGCACTGGGCAAGTGCCTGGACGTCACCGGCAACGGCACGGCGGACGGCTCGACCGTCCAGCTGTGGGACTGCACCGGCGGCCCGAACCAGAAGTGGACGGTCACCGCGGCCCACGACATCGTGAATCCACAGGCCAACAAGTGCCTGGACGTCACCGGCAACAACTCGGCCAACGGTACGCGGCTGCAGATCTGGTCGTGTTCCGGTGGAGCCAACCAGAAGTGGACGGTGGGCTGACGGCCGGCTGAGAGACCGCTCGGGCGGGCGGGCGGAGGGTCCGGCGGGGATGACCCCGGCCGGACCCTCCGTGCCGTTCGGTCCTAGGGACTGACCGCCCGCCCGCGGCCCCCACCGCGGGCGGACGGAACCGGTCGGCCGGTGTCGGCCGGTCAGCAGCCCATGGACCAGGTGTGCGAGTCGCCGCGGTCGTTGGCGACGGCGTTGTAGCCGACCTCCTCGCCCGGTGCGAGGCAGATCGTCATGTCGCCGCCCTGCCAGGCGTCCTCGTAGACCTTGACGTGGTCCTTGACGCCCGGTCCGGAGATGCCGTGGTTGGCCCAGGAGGAGTCGGTGTCGGCGATCCAGCTCTCCCACCAGCCGTCGTCCCCCGACCAGTTGGCGCGCTGACCGTCGAAGTTGGCGCCCTCCCAGACGCAGAAGTTGCCGCTGGGACAGTCCGCGGCACCGGACGGCGTGGCGAGTGCCAGACCGCCCCCGAGGGCGAGGAGGGCCGCTGCGGCGGAGGTGGCGAGACGCTTGATGATCACGAAGAGGTACTGCCTTTCTCACGGGTTACCGGAACGGTCCGCTCGGCGTACAGGGCCGCCGCGCGGTGCAGTGCGCGGGTGCGCAGCTGCTCGTAGGTGGTCAGCTGGTCGCGCCGGTCGGCGCGGACCCGGGCCAGCAGCGCCGGCTCCAGTCGGGCGCGGAGCCGGGTCAGGCCGCTCTGGCGCGCACAGCGCGCGGAGACGGCGGTGTCGGGTCGTTCGGGCCGGGGGCCGTGCGCCGGGGTGGCGCAGCGGGCCCACCGGGTGGTGGCGGCGCGGTAGTCCGGGTCGCGTCGCATGCGCTGCTGGGCCTCGGCCCGCAGGTTGTTCACCACGACCCGGGTTCGGAACCATCGGGCCTGGTCCCCGTACAGCTCACGTTGCGCGGCGGCCAGGCAGCCGTCGGTGTGGGCGGTGACGGTGTAGCCGGTGGCCAGGGTGACGGAGAGTTCGGGGCGGCCGCGGCCGAAGAGGGCGGCCTGGAGCGCACGGTCGTCCGCGGGCACAGGGCGGCGGTTGGGGTCGCCCGAGGCGTGCCGCTTGTCCGACGGGTGGCGCGGGGTCAGGCCCTGGCGGGTCAGGCACTGGTCGACGAGCACCTGCTGGGCGGTGTCGATGAGAGCGTCCTTGCCGCGCTCGGTGGTGGGCAACGCGAGGGCGCCCCGCCCGGCCGTCGCTCCCGTTGTCTCCGTCGTCGTGGCACATCCGGTCAGCGCCAGCGCCCCCAGCAGTGCCAGCACCGCGGGGGCGGTGGCGCACAGCGCGCGAAGTGGTCGCACGTGTCAGCCGACCTCGCAGCCCATCGTCGTATCGGCGACGCCGTCGAGCCGGGCGCCCCAGGGCCAGTTGTCGGCCAGGTCGTGCGCGCGGATCAGCCGGTAGTAACAGGTGTCGCGGCCCCAGTCGATGGCGTACACGGCGCTGTCGGCGTTGGAGCGGAAGGAGGCGGCCTTGTCGTGGAGGAAGTCGGGCACATCCGTATAGCCGGGTGGTGTGTAGCACCAGGACGAGCCGTGCTGTCCCGCGGCGGTCCAGAAGCAGACGTCTCCGGCCAGCGGCGCGCCGGCCGCGGTGGCGGGGGAAGCGCTCAGGAGGGTGGCGGCGGCCAGGACGGTGGCGGCGAGGGCGGCTGCGGGCACGGCGAAGCCAGAGAACATGACGACTCCCGTAGGGAAGAGGGGGCGCCGGGGCGGTCGTGATCACCCGGCAAGATCAACGTGCCCTGGCGGGTGCGAGCCCATGCCCGGTTCCCGCCGAATAATGATCTTTGCTGGGGTGCGGGGGCATTAGGCCACCGGCGGCTCACACCGGCGCGAAACCCGCAGGTCCGCGCGCCCCCAGGCCGCCACGGGCCGCTCGGACTTCATGGCCGGGCGCGGCGGCGTCAAGCGCGAGCACTGCCGTTTCATGGCCGTGCGCCACCGCTTCGTGGCCGTGCGCCGCCTCGTCACGGCCGTGCGCCATCACTTCACGGCCGTACGCCACCGCTTCACGCCCGGATGTGCCGGGCCCCTGCCCGGCGCTCCCGGGCCTCCGCCCGGCCCGCCCTAGCCGTGCCCGGCGTCAGCGCGGAATCCAGGTGAGCTTGTCGCCGCCCACCCAGCGGACGACCTCCGGGTCGTCGAGATCGTGGACGGTGATGCCGTAGGCCGCGGCGGTCTCCAGGACATCGGTGATCGCCTTGGCCTCGCCGACCACTTCACCGTCGATCTCCATGATCCGGAACGGCGGCGTGCCCGGCTGTACCCCGAGCACCATGATCCGTGGGTGGGAAATGTGGGGGCTCGCACTTTCGGTCATGAATAGAGCGTAGATCGGTTCCCCCGGGGCAGCGGCTGAGCGATTCGAGCACCCCGGCCCCGGCGGCCCCTCGTGTGGCCGGACGGCCGGAGCCGGCGTGTTCGCCCAGCCGGGTGAGCGGCCGGGTGGCGCCCCGGTCGCAGGGCCGCCCGTCGTCCGCCGTGCGGGCCCCCGAGGGCTGGGCAACGCTGGAGGCAGGAGGTGCCGATGGACCCCGTCGAAGCCCTGGACCGGATCGCGTTCCTGCTGGAGCGGGCCCTGGCCCCCACCTATCGCGTACGTGCCTTCCGCACCGCGGAGGCCGTACTGGCCGCGCTGCCCGCCGACCAGGTGGCGGAGCGGGCCGCCGCCGGGACGCTGGAGTCGCTCAAGGGGATCGGTCCGAAGACGGCTCAGGTGGTGCGTGAGGCGCTGGCCGGTGAGGTGCCCGCCTACCTGGAGAAGCTGGAGCGGGAGACCGGGGCGGCTCCGCTCACCCGTGGGGGTGAGCGGCTGCGGGCGCTGCTGCGGGGGGACTGCCATCTGCACTCCGACTGGTCGGACGGCGGCAGTCCGATCGAGGACATGGGCCGCACCGCCGCGCGGCTCGGGCACGAGTGGGCGGTGCTCACGGACCACTCGCCGCGGCTGACCGTGGCGCGCGGCCTGTCGCCCGAGCGCCTGCGCGAGCAGCTGGCCGTGGTGGCGGAACTGAATGACCGCTGGGCCCCCTTCCGGCTGCTCACCGGCATCGAGTGCGACATCCTCGACGACGGATCGCTCGACCAGGAGCCGGAGTTGCTGGACCGGCTGGACGTCGTCGTCGTGTCCGTGCACTCCAAGCTGCGCATGGACGCACGGTCGATGACCCGCCGGATGGTCGCCGCCGTACGCAATCCGCTGGCGGACGTGCTCGGGCACTGCACCGGCCGGCTGATCGGCGAGCGCGGCCGGCCCGAGTCGGAGTTCGACGCGGACGCGGTGTTCGCGGCCTGCGCGGAGTCGGGGACGGCCGTGGAGATCAACAGCCGCCCCGAACGGCTCGACCCGCCGCGCCGGCTGCTGCGCCGGGCGGTCGACGCGGGCGTGCTGTTCTCCGTGGACACCGACGCGCACGCCCCCGGCCAGCTCGACTGGCAGATCCTCGGCTGCGCGCGGGCCGAGGAGTGCGGGGTGCCGGCCGAGCGGGTGATCACGACATGGACCGCGGAGGAGCTGCTGGCCTGGGCCGCGGACCGGGAGACGCCGGCACGCGCGACGAGCCCCTGACCTGCCCCTCGCGCGGAACCGCACACCCGGCACGCCCGTGCCGTCGAGCGAGCGGACAGGCACCCGCCCGGTTCCCCGGACACCGGGATCGACGGGCGGCACAATGACGGCGACGGTCCGGTGCCGCCGTGGCGGCTGTCGCATGCGCCCAGCACACCTGCTCGGCGCGCGGAGAGGGGAAGACGTGAGTGCGAGCCAGGGCCCGGTGGGCGGTTCGGCGAGGCTGAATACCCGCGTGGCGCACAACGCCCGGGTCTGGAACTACTGGATCGGCGGCAAGGACAACTACGAGGTCGACCAGACGGTCGGTGACCAGGTCGCGGCGATGTTCCCCGTCATCCGGGACGTGGCACGCGCCGACCGCGACTTCCTGGGCCGCGCGGTCCGCCATCTGGCCGCCGACCGCGGGGTGCGGCAGTTCCTGGACATCGGCACCGGACTGCCGACCCTGGACAACACCCACGAGATCGCCCAGCGGATCGCGCCCGAGTCGAGGATCGTCTACGTCGACAACGACCCCATCGTGCTCGTCCACGCCCGTACGCTGCTGACCAGCACGCCCGAGGGAGCGACCGACTACCTCGACGCCGACGTCCACCGCCCGGACAGCATCGTCGAGGGCGCCGCCGCGACCCTCGACCTCGGCGAACCGGTCGCGGTCATGATGCTGGGCATCCTCAACTTCGTGCTCGACACCGGGCAGGCACAGGACATCGTGCGACGGATCATGGCCGCGGTCCCCTCCGGCAGCTATCTCGTCCTCACCCACCCCACCACCGAGGCCGACCTCGGCGGCGAGGGCAACATCGAGGCCATGAAGTTCTGGAACGAGAACGCCACCCCGCCGATCACGGCCCGTAGCCGCGCGGAGATCACGGCCTTCTTCGACGGCCTGGAGGTGATCACGCCGGGAATCGTGCCGTGTTCGCAGTGGCGCGCCGATGCCGGCCCCCCCGCCGTACTTCC
Source organism: Streptomyces sp. R35 (assembly GCF_041053035.1). NCBI lineage: Bacteria > Bacillati > Actinomycetota > Actinomycetes > Kitasatosporales > Streptomycetaceae > Streptomyces > Streptomyces sp. R35. The sequence goes on along the minus strand of NZ_CP163440.1, from coordinate 10,318,392 downwards.
TCAGTTCGGCGCGGTCGCCGTGAAGCCGTGAACACCCCGTGACGCACATCACCAGGGATGATGCGGTCCCGGGGAACACTCGCCCGTCGTTCTCCGTTGAACAACACGTGGGTGCGGACGGAACAGTGTCCCCGGGCCTAACCTTTTGCCCACAGGGACGATCGTTCGGCTGAAGCCCTGTGGAGCCCCCGCCGTGAGGCGACCGCCGCCCGTGCCCACCACAGGCGACCCCGACCGAGATTCCCCCGTCCGGTCGGGGTCTTTTCTTTGCCCGGGGAGCAGAGTCACCCCACGGCACGGAGCGTCCGTTTGACTTGGAGTCCGCTCCAATTCGTAGCGTTCACGTCATGACCACCGCACAGCACAAGATCGGCTCGGGTTTCGGTGCCCGGAGCACCGCCGACGAAGTCCTTCACGGCATCGACCTCTCCGGAAAGCTCGCGATCGTCACGGGCGGCTACTCAGGCCTCGGCCTGGAGACGACACGCTCGCTCGCCAAAGCCGGCGCCCGTGTCATCGTTCCCGCGCGGCGCCCGGCCGTCGCCCGGGAGGCGCTGGACGGCATCGACGGGGTCGAGGTGGACGAGCTCGACCTCGGCGACCTGGACAGCGTGCGCGCCTTCGCCGAGCGGTTCCTCGCCTCGGGCCGCGTCATCGACATCGTCATCAACAACGCCGGGATCATGGCCTGCCCCGAGACCCGGGTCGGACCTGGCTGGGAAACCCAGTTCGCGACCAACCACCTCGGTCACTACGCGCTGGTCAACCGGCTCTGGCCGGCGATCGAGCCGGGCGGGGCGCGGGTCGTGGCCGTGTCCTCCACCGGTCACCACCTGTCGGGCATCCGCTGGGACGACGTGCACTGGAAGAACGGCTACGACAAGTGGGAGGCGTACGGCCAGGCGAAGACGGCGAACGTCCTGTTCGCCGTGCACCTGGACCGGCTCGGCCGGGACTCCGGCGTACGGGCCTTCTCCCTGCACCCCGGAGGCATCCTCACCCCGCTCCAGCGCCACCTGCCCAGGGAGGAGATGGTCGAGCGCGGCTGGATCGACGAGAACGGCGTCCTGCTGCACCCCGAGGCCTTCAAGACGCCCGAGCAGGGCGCGGCCACCCAGGTATGGGCCGCGACCTCGCCGCAGCTGGCCGGCATGGGCGGGGTGTACTGCGAGGACTGCGACATCGCCGAGTCCGCTCCGGCGGACGGCACCCGGGTCGGCGTCCGCGAGCACGCGATCGACCCCGACCAGGCGGCGCGGCTGTGGGAGCTGTCGGCGGAGCTGACCGGGGTGAACGCGTTCGCGTGACGGCCGTACGACCGCAGGACCGAACAGGGTCATGAGCGGGTGATGAACTCCCGCAGGTCCGCCGTGAGTCGCTCGGCGTGCGTGGCGAACAGGCCGTGGCCCGCGTTCTCGTAGACCTTGAGGGTGCTGTCGGGCAGCAGTTCCGCCGCCCGCCGGCCGGTCAGGTCCAGGGGCGCCGACGCGTCGTGCGTGCCGTGCACGACGAGAGCTGGCAGGTCGAGCTTGGCCAGCTCGGGGGCCACGTTCAGGGTGACCACGAGGTCGCCCATCGCCGCGCCGGCTCGCGCGGTCGCTCCGTGGCAGCGGTCGACCATGGACTGCACATACGCCTCGGAGAGGTCGTTCCCGGGGAGGTCGAGGGCGAAGAACGCGTGGGCGCCGTCCGCGAAGAACGCGGCCCGGTCACGTCGGAAGGTGTCGTTGCCGGCCCGGATGAGTGCCGGGTCGACACCTCCGGGGTGATCCACGGACCGGACGGCACCCGGCACCATGCCCGCGACCAGTGCTACCCCGGCCACCCGACCCGCTCCGTGCCGGGTCAGGCAGCGCACGATCTCGGCGGTCCCCAGCGAGTGCCCGACCAGCGTCACCTCCCGCAGGTCCAGGTGCCTGAGCAGCCCGTCGAGATCGTCGGAGAGGCTGTCGAGGTCGAAACCGCCCCACACGTCGTCGGACCGCCCGTGCCCGCGCCGGTCGAACCCGACGCAGCGGAACCCGGCCTCGGCGAGCGGGAGCATCTGGTACTCCCACATCTCCGTACCGAAGTAGGAGCTGTTGACGAACACGACCACCTGGCCGTCGGCGGGCCCGTAGTCCACGAAGTGCAGCCGGGCGCCATCGACGGGGCTCTCGAAGTACGGCATGGGAAACCTCCCGGAATCCGGTGACGGGCGAGTGGGTACGCCCTTCATGGTTCCGGGAGGCGGCGGCCTGGTCGATTACCTCGCAGGTCATACGAACGGGAGCGGGAGGATCCGCTGACGTAGATCAGTGCGGAGCGCGCTCCTCCAGGGCCGCGCGCCAGGCCGGGGGCGGGCCCTCGCTCACCGGTTCGGCGCGCCGCCCGCCCCGTGCGAAGAAGTCGGCCAGCGGCAGGATCGCGGCGCCGACCGTGACGGCGTCCGGGCCGAGTCTGCCGAGGTCGATCGAGACGCGCTCGGCGGGGTAGCGCAGGGCGTACGAGGCGGCGTACCGGCGTACGGCGGGCAGAAACCGGGTGCCGAGCTGGAGGCCCGCCCAGCCGCCGATGAGGATGCGCTCGGGCTGGAAGAGGTTGATCAGGTCGGAGAGGCCCGCGCCCAGATACTCGGCGGTCTCCTCCAGGACGGCGAGCGCCACCGGGTCGGGCTCGGTGTCCCCGGCCGGGTACGCGGCGGCGAGCATCGCGGTGAGCGCCGTCTCCTCGTCGGTGCCCTCGGGCGGGCGTCCGCCTGCCTCGCGCCAGCGGTCGAGGAGCGCCTCCGCCCCCGCGTAGGCCTCCAGACAGCCCAGGGCGCCGCAGCGGCAGCGGCGCCCCCTGACGCGTACCGTCAGATGCCCCCATTCGACGGACCGGCCGTTCTCCACCTCCTCGGTGACGAGGCAGGCGCCGACGCCGGAGCCGAAGAGGACGACGACCGCGTTGCGGGCGCCGCGTCCGGCGCCGAACCACATCTCGGCCTGGCCGAGGGTGCGGGCGCCGTTGTCCGCGAAGTACGGGACGGTGTCGGGGAGTTCGCAGGTGGAGCGGAGCAGGGATTCGAGCGGGACGGCATCCCAGCCGATCGTCTGGCCGTGCACCACCGCGCCGCGCTCCGGGGTACGGGCCACGATACCGGGGACGCCGATACCGACGCCGAGGAGCCGCTCCGGGGCGATACCCGTCTCGGCGAGGACCTCGGCGATGCCGTCGCGGATATGGCCGACGATGACGTCGACGTCGTACTCCTGGGGCTTCAGCGGCCGGTCGGCCTCGTATCCCTGGCGCTCCAACGGCCGTTCGGTGCGGGCGAGTTCGGTGAGGGTCAGGTCGAACAGCTCGACGCGGACGCGGGTTTCGCCGACGTCGACGCCGATCATGTGGCCGCTGCCCGGCACCACGCGCAGCAGAGTGCGCGGGCGGCCGCCGTCGGAGTCGACACTGCCCGCCTCCTCGACCAGTCCGTCGGCGACGAGTTCGGCGACCACGTTGCTGATCGAACCGGAACTCAGGCCCGTGGCCGGCCCCAGCTCGTAACGGCTCATCGGGCCGTCGAAATACAACCGTTGCAGCACGGCGGTGCGATTGCCCCGCCGCAGGTCACGCACTGTCCGCCCGTTCCGCCCCGCCATGAGAATCCCTTCCCGCCTGCCCGACCTGCAAGATACCCCTGCGCGATCCCTTGACGCGACTTTCTTCCGGGTCTTAACTCACGTCCTAAATTAAGCCATGAGGGTCGTTCGGGAAGTGAACGCACACGGCCCTCATGACACTCCCTCCGGGAAAGGGACATACCCAGCCATGCGCAGAATCCGAGCCGCGGCCGCAGGTGCGGTCACCATCTCCCTGTTGACCGCCGTGACCGCCTGTGGCGGCGGCTCGTCGAATGGCGGGTCCAACGACTCGCCGAAGACGCTCACGTACTGGGCCTCCAACCAGGGCGCCAGCATCGAGATCGACAAAAAGGTCCTCCAGCCCGAACTCGACAAGTTCAAGAAGCAGACCGGGATCACGGTCAAGGTGGAGGTCGTGCCCTGGTCCGACCTGCTCAACCGGATCCTCACGGCGACCACCTCCGGTCAGGGCCCCGACGTCCTGAACATCGGCAACACCTGGAGCGCCTCGTTGCAGGCCACCGGGGCGCTGCTGCCATGGGACGCGAAGAACTTCGCCAAGATCGGCGGCAAGGACCGCTTCGTCGACTCGGCGCTCGGCTCGACGGGGGCTCAGGGCAAGGACCCAGCCGCGGTGCCGCTGTACTCGATGGCGTACGCGCTCTACTACAACAAGAAGATGTTCGCCGACGCGGGGATCTCCCAGCCTCCGGCCACCTGGGACGAGCTGATCGCCGACGGCAAGAAGCTCTCCAAGGGCGGCAAGTGGGGCCTGGGAGCCGAGGGTTCGAACCCGTCGGAGAACATCCATCACACCTTCGTCTTCGCCCAGCAGCACGGCGCCGGCTTCTTCACCGCCGACGGCAAGCCCGACTTCACCTCCGACGGCACGGTCGCCGCGGTCAAGCAGTACGTCGACCTGATGGCCAAAGACAAGATCATCGCGCCGGGCAACGCCGAGTACGCGCAGAACCAGTCCGTGAGCGACTTCGCCAAGGGCAAGAACGCGATGCTGCTGTGGCAGTCCGCGTCCGCCAACCTCAAGTCCCAGGGCATGAGTGACGACGCGTACGGTATCGCCCCGGTCCCCGTGCAGTCCGGCACCCCGGGAACCGGCACCAACGTCAACTCGATGGTCGCGGGCATCAACCTGGCCGTCTTCAAGAACACCGACAACCTCGACGGCGCCACCAAGTTCGTGAAGTTCATGACGAGCGACGCCGAGCAGAAGGTCCTCAACACGGCGTACAGCTCGATCCCGCCGGTCAAGACCGCCCAGACGGACGCCACCTTCAACACCCCGGCGAACGCGGTCCTCAAGGACACCCTGGCCAAGAGCGCCGCCGCGCTTCCGCAGGTCGCCGACGAGTCCCAGTTCGAGACGGCGGTCGGGACTGCGGTCAAGGAGCTGTTCGCCGCTGCCGCCGCCGGACACCCGGTGACCACGGAGTCGGTGAAGGCCGCGCTCCAGAAGGCCCAGCAGCAGATGCCGACGAAGTGAGCGCGAGCACCGACATGACCACCACGACCGCCGCCTCCGCCGGCTCCGGCGAGCGGACGGTGCGCAAGAACTCCCCCGGTGCGGCACGCGGTCCCCGCCGCACCGGGCGCGTCCGGCGCATCGGACTGCCCTACATGCTGCTCCTGCCCGCCCTGCTCCTCGAACTCCTCGTCCACCTGGTGCCGATGGTGATCGGCATCGTGATGAGCTTCAAGGAACTCACCCAGTTCTACATCCGCGACTGGGGCACCGCGCCCTGGTCCGGCTTCGACAACTACAAGGTCTCCGTGGACTTCAGCGCGCCGGTCGGCAAGGCGCTGCTCCACTCGTTCCTCGTCACCGTCGGCTTCACCCTGCTCTCGGTCGGCCTGTGCTGGCTGATCGGCACGGCCACCGCGATCTACATGCAGGACACCTTCCGCGGCCGCGGCCTGCTCCGGGCACTCTTCCTCATCCCGTACGCGCTGCCGGTGTACGCGGCCGTCATCACCTGGGTGTTCATGTTCCAGCACGACAACGGCCTGGTGAACCACGTCCTGCACGACCAGCTGCACCTCACCGACAAGCCGTCCTTCTGGCTCATCGGCGACAACAGCTTCTACGCCCTGCTCACCGTGTCGGTGTGGAAGGGCTGGCCGTTCGCCTTCCTCATCGTGATGGCCGGCCTGCAGAACATCCCGGGCGAGCTGTACGAGGCGGCGGCCCTCGACGGGGCCGGCATGTGGCAGCGGATCCGTCGCATCACCCTGCCGTCGCTGCGCCCGGTCAACCAGGTCCTGGTGCTGGTGCTGTTCCTGTGGACGTTCAACGACTTCAACACGCCGTACGTCCTGTTCGGCAAGACCGCTCCCGAGGCCGCGGACCTCATCTCGGTGCACATCTACCAGGCGTCGTTCGTCACCTGGAACTTCGGCACCGGATCCGCCATGTCCGTCCTGCTGCTGCTCTTCCTGCTCGTCGTGACGGGCGTCTACCTCCTGCTGACCTCCCGAGGAAGGAAGACGGCCGATGTCTAGCACCTCCACGACGAGCCGCCGCTCCCCGATGGCGCCACCGCGGTCCTTCCTCTGGTCCCGGCGGATCTTCCTCACCCTGCTCACCGGCTTCGTCCTGGTGCCGGTCTACGTGATGGTCTCCAGCTCCCTGAAGCCGCTCGCGGACGTTTCGGGGAAGTTCCGCTGGCTGCCGAGCGGGCTCACCTTCCGCCCGTACATCGACATCTGGTCGACGGTCCCGCTGGCGAGGTACTTCGTGAACTCGCTGATCGTGGCGGGCGCGGCGACGGTCTGCTCGGTGGTGATCGCGGTCTTCGCGGCGTACGCGGTGAGCCGCTACAGCTTCCGCGGCAAGCGCGTCTTCACGGTGACCGTGCTGTCGACGCAGATGTTTCCCGGCATCCTCTTCCTCCTCCCGCTCTTCCTTCTCTACGTCAACATCGGCAACGCCACCGGCATCGCCCTGTTCGGTTCGCGCGGCGGCCTGATCCTCACGTATCTCACCTTCTCCCTGCCGTTCTCGATCTGGATGCTGATCGGGTACTTCGACTCGGTGCCGCGCGACCTGGACGAGGCGGCGCTGGTCGACGGCTGCGGGCCGCTCGGCGCCCTGTTCCGTGTGGTCGTGCCCGCAGCGATCCCCGGCATCGTCGCGGTCGCCGTCTACGCCTTCATGACCGCCTGGGGCGAGGTGCTGTTCGCGTCGGTGATGACCAACGACACCACGCGCACGCTCGCCGTCGGGCTCCAGGGCTACTCCACGCTCAACGACGTGTACTGGAACCAGATCATGGCCGCCTCGCTCGTCGTCAGCGTGCCTGTGGTCGCCGGGTTCCTGCTGCTCCAGCGCTATCTCGTCGCCGGGCTGACGGCCGGAGCCGTCAAGTGACCAACTCCTCCCAGAACGAAGGGACTTCCGTGACCATCGACCTTGCCGCACTCCCCGAGGACTTCCTGTGGGGCACGGCCACGTCGGCCTACCAGATCGAGGGCGCCGTCGCCGAGGACGGCCGCTCACCCTCCATATGGGACACCTTCTCGCACACCCCCGGCAAGATCGACAACGGCGACGACGGGGACCTCGCCTGCGATCACTACCACCGCTGGCGCGAGGACATCGCGCTGATGCGCCAACTCGGCACCAACGCCTACCGGTTGTCGATCGCCTGGCCGCGCGTGATGCCGGGCGGCGACGGCCCGGTCAACGCGAAGGGGCTCGACTTCTACGACGGCCTGATCGACGCCCTGCTGGAGGCGGGCATCACGCCCTCGGTCACCCTCTACCACTGGGACCTGCCGCAGGTGCTCCAGGACCGGGGCGGCTGGCCGGAACGCGACACCGCTCACCACTTCGCCTCGTACGCGGCGGTCGTCGCCGACCGGCTGGGTGACCGTGTCCAGCACTGGACCACGCTCAACGAGCCGCTGTGCTCGGCGTGGATCGGACACCTCGAAGGGCGGATGGCCCCTGGTCTGGCGGATCTCACGGCCGCGGTCCGCGCCTCCTACCACCTCCTGCTCGGCCACGGTCTGGCGGTGCAGGCGATCCGTTCGGCGGTCCCGGACGCCCAGGTCGGCATCGTCAACAACCTGGCCAGCGTCGAGGCCGCCACCGACCGCCCTGAGGACATCGCGGCCGCCCACCGAATGGACGGTCACACCAACCGCTGGTGGCTGGACCCGGTCCACGGCCGCGGCTTTCCCGCGGACATGCGCGAGGTGTACGGGGTCGAACTCCCCGAGCTTCCAGGCGACTTGGAGACCATCGCCGAGCCGCTGGACTGGCTGGGCCTCAACTACTACTTCCCGTCGACCGTTGCCGACGACCCCACCGGACCGGCCCCGCGCGTGCGTACGGTCCGCCGCCTCGGGGTGCCCCGCACCGGCATGGACTGGGAGGTCGACGCCGCCGGCATCGAGCGCCTCCTGCTCCGCCTGACGCACGACTACGGCGCCCGCAAGCTGTACGTCACGGAGAACGGCTCCGCCTATCCCGACGTCGTACGCCCCGACGGCACCGTCGACGACCCCGAGCGCACCGCCTACCTCGAACAGCACCTCGCCGCCTGCACATCAGCCGTCCGCAAGGGCGTTCCGCTCGCCGGCTACTTCGCCTGGTCGCTGCTCGACAACTTCGAGTGGGCGTACGGCTACGACAAGCGCTTCGGGCTCGTGCACGTCGACTACAAGACGCAGAAGCGCACGGTGAAGGGCAGCGGGCACCGGTACGCGGACATCATCCGGGCGTATGGCGGGAGGGGGCGCAGCGCGGCCTAGGCGATCTCGTCGAGAGCGGCGACGAGCTGTGGCCCCACCGCCTCGCGCACCCAGGCGACGTGTTCGTCGCCGGGTGCGCGGGGCACGGTCTCGACGAGCATGATCAGGTAGAGGTAGCTGCGGTAGAGAGCGAGGCGTTGCCGGGCCGGGGTGTCGAACTCGGCTCGGCCGCCCGCCTCTTGATAGCCGGTCAGGAAGTCCTTGTCCTGCTTGATGTCGCCGAGCAGGGCCAGCGAGACGAAGTCGGCCAGGGGGTCGCCCCAGAACATGCGCTCGCCGTCGATCAGACCACCGATCCGAGCTCCCGCCTCCGTCCGCTCGACCAGGATGTTGCCCTGCCACAGGTCGAAGTGGACGAGGCGGGGAACGGCGACCTCGCCCAGCGCGTCGTACGCGGTCTTCGCCGTACGGGCCACCTCGTCCACGGGGCGGGGCAGCCAGGCGCGATAGCGGCGGGCGTCGTCCAGGACGGCGTCGTACATGGCGGTGAAGGCGGCGCGCCAGTCGGGGGCCAGCGGTCCGAGCGCGCCGGAGGGGTAACCGAAGCCGGGACCGGTCACGCTGTGGAGGCGGGCCACCAGACGGCCCAACTCCTCGCGCAGGGAGGTTTGTTCACCTGGCGGCAGGTCACCCCAGGGCGCACCGGGGCAGTGCGTCATCAGCAGATGGCCGTCGAAAAGGTCGCCGACAACCCAGGGCGCCGGGACGCCGACCGTAGCCGCGGCTCGATAAAACTCGGCCTCGGAGACGAGGAGTTCCTGTTCGTGCGTCAGGCCTGGAGTGGTGGCCGACGGCGGGACCTTCAGTACGTACCGGGTGCCGTCGGTGAGTCGCAGCTCCTCGACCTCGTTGTACGTCCCGCCCGCCAGAGCACGGCGGTCGGCGAGACTGCCGGACGGCAGACCCGCCATGCCGAGAACCCGCCGCGCCCGCTCCCAGCCGTCCACCACAGCCCCCTAGTCGCCTGTGGGCCCACTCTGCCACGTGGGCCCACGGGCGGGTACGGCTCATCCGGCTGCGTACACGTCCTCGCCGTATCGGCCAGACGCGATCAGGTCGTTCAGCCACTGCTCGGCATCCGCTCGCGGCGGCTACGCGTTGGGGGTGCCGACTCCCGGAGTGTGCCGCCCACGGCCGTTCCCGCGCCCTGAGGAGCGCCGAAGCGGGCGAGGCAGTGCCACACCATCTTCAGGTCCTGGAGTTCGTAGCGTCCCGTGCGTGCCGCGTGCCCGATGATCCGTGGGTCGAGGTGACCGTCCTCGGCGATACGGGCGCCCAGTTCGACGTACTCCGGCCCCCGGAAGTCGGGGTGGCGGCGCAGCTCCTCGACGGAGAGCCGGTATCCGGTATGCCACTCCACCGGGCACGGCAGCCGCAGGGCCGCGGCCTCGACAGGCGTGCCGCGGTACGACGCGTCGAGGACCAGGGCCTCCATGTCCCGGGCCAGGACGACCTGTCCGTGCACCTGCGCCTCGACGTAGTCGTTGAGGGCGTCCTGCTCGTCCGCCTCGGCCAGCTCGATGAGGGACATGCCGGATGCGACCCCGAACGCGGAGGGCTCGGCCGCGCTGTCGGGGTAGCAGAAGGTGGCCCGCCGCAGCGCCTCGCCGGTCATCCGGAAGTGCGAGGAGCCGAACCGGGGTGACGCGCCGACCAGTTGGCGACGGAAGTTCAGCCCGCCGTACACGGGGCGCTCGTGGGCGGGCGCGTCGTCGTACGCCGCTCCGAAGATCCGGCTCTCCCAGCGCCAGCGGTCACCGCCGGGACGAGCAGTCAGCCCGCCGTTGCTCGTCCCTGTGACGAACTGCGAGCGGTACATGCCGTCCTGGGCCAGCGCCTCCAGGATCGGCAGGCCATGCACGAGCCGGTCCGGGTGGAAGTTGAGGGTCACCCGCAGCGCCGGATCCAGCGCGGGGCCGCGCGAGTGGGCCGCGACGTGGCGGAGGGCTCGCTCCTGCGGTGTGCGGCAGCCGTTCACCGGCGCGCGGCGACTTTCCGCCGCGCCACCATTGCCCGGCGGCGTACCGACCCTCCCGAAATCCATTGGACCTCCTCCATGAGGCTAGGTAGCTTCGGACAAAACCTAGTACCCCTAGGTTTTGTCGACGCCAGCGCACCGCTTCCCAGGAGGACTCCCCCATGAGATCACTCACCGAGCAGGACATCCGCAACTCCTTTGTCAACTGCTCCAAGGGAGAGGCCAAGCGGCTCGCGATACCCCATGATCTCGACGAACTCCCCTGGGACGACCTGGACTTCCTGGGCTGGCGGGATCCCGGGGCTCCCGACCGCAGCTACGTCGTCACCGAGCGGGACGACACTCTCGTCGGCATCACCCTGCGCTTCCCCTCCTCCCAGCGCGGGTTCCTGCACCGCAGCATGTGCTCGCTGTGCCTGACGACCCACCCGGGCAACGGCGTCTCGCTGATGACGGCACGCAAGGCGGGCGCGGCCGGCCGCGAGGGCAACTCGGTCGGCGTCTACATGTGCGCCGACCTCGACTGTTCCCTGTACGTACGCGGCAAGAAGGTCCCTCAGTCGGGAAGCCGCTTCGAGGAAACCCTCACCGTGGAGGAGCAGATCGCCCGGACGGTGCGCAATCTCTCCGCGTTCCTCGAGAAGCTCATGGCCTGAGTCGCCATGCGGAGGTGACGGGCGACTTGTTAACCACGGGGAAACTGGGGCGCGAGCCCGCGGGAAACATGAGTGGCGCATTTTTTCTCTACGGACGTAGAAGAAAAAATGTCGCACCGCTCCCCTGGAGACTTCATGAGCACTCCGCCCCACCCGCTCGACCCGCTGACCCCCGAGGAGATCTCCGCCGCACGCGACGTCCTCCTCGCGGCGGGCCTCCTGACGGACACGACCCGGTTCGCCTACCTCGGCCTGGAGGAACCGGCCAAGCAGGACCTGCTCGGCCGTACACCGGACGCCCCGGTCGAGCGTCGAGCGCGCGTCCTGCTCCAGGACACGGCCGGAGCACCGGCCCATGACGTGGTCGTGTCGCTGTCCCGCGCGTCGGTGCACCGCGACCGCGTCCTGGACCCCGTTACCGACGGCCAACTCCCGGTGCTGGACGAGGAGTTCGGACTTGTCGAGGAGATCCTCGCCAAGGACGAACGGTGGCTCGCCGCCCTGCGGGCCCGGGACCTGGACGTGGCGCAGGTCCGGGTCGCGCCGCTGTCCGCCGGCGTGTACGGCGACGAGTACCCGCAGGAGGCCGGGCGCCGCATCCTGCGCGGGCTCGCCTTCGTCCAGGAGCACGAGAAGGACCACGCCTGGGCCCACCCCGTCGACGGCCTCGTCGCCTACGTCGATGTCATCGGCCGCACCGTCGACCAGGTCGTCGACCTCGGCCCCGTCCCGATACCCACCGAGTCCGGCAACTTCGACGACCCGGCCGTCACCGGTCCGCTCCGCACCACCCAGAAGCCCCTGGAGATCACCCAGCCCGAGGGCCCCAGCTTCACCCTCGACGGCCATCTCCTGCGCTGGGAGAACTGGTCGCTGCGCATCGGCTTCGACGCCCGCGAAGGTCTGATCCTCCATCAGATCGCCTTCGACGACCGGGACAAGGGACGCGAACGGCCGCTCATCCACCGCGCCTCCATCGCCGAGATGGTCGTCCCGTACGCCGACCCCTCCCCCGTACGGTCCTGGCAGAACTACTTCGACACCGGCGAGTACTTGATCGGCCGCTACGCCAACTCCCTTGAGCTGGGCTGCGACTGCCTCGGCGACATCACCTACCTCGACGCCGTCATCGCCGACGAATCCTGTGCTCCGCAGACGCTCACCAACGCGATCTGTCTGCACGAGGAGGACTACGGCATTCTCTGGAAGCACACCGACCTGTGGGCGGGCTCCACCGAGACGCGCCGCCAGCGCCGTATGGTGCTCTCCTTCTTCACCACTGTCGGCAACTACGACTACGGCTTCTACTGGTACCTGTACCTCGACGGCACCATCGAGTTCGAGGCCAAGGCCACCGGCGTCGTCTTCACCTCCGCGCACCCGGGCGGCGACTACCCCTACGCCACCGAGATCGCGCCGGGTCTCGGCGCCCCGTACCACCAGCACCTGTTCTGCGCACGGCTCGACATGTCGCTCGACGGGAGTGCCAACCGCGTCGAGGAGGTGGACGCCGCCCGGGTGCCGATGGGCCCGGACAACCCGCGCGGCAACGCCTTCAGCCTGCGCCGTACGCCGCTGACCAGGGAGAGCGAGGCTCAGCGCAGCGCGGATGCCTCCGTGGACCGCGTCTGGCACATCTCCAACCCCACCGAGCTCAACCGACTCGGCCATCCGGTCGGCTACGCGCTGTTCCCCGAGGGCAAGCCCACTCTGCTCGCCGACCCGGCGTCGTCCGTGGCCGCGCGCGCCGCGTTCGCCACCAAGCACCTGTGGGTCACCCGCTACGACCCCGCCGAGCGCTACCCGGCCGGGGACTTCGTCAACCAGCACCCGGGCGGCGCCGGGCTGCCCGCCTATACCGCCGCCGACCGTGACATCGACGGCCAGGACATCGTCGTCTGGCACACCTTCGGCCTCACCCACGCACCGCGCCCGGAGGACTGGCCGATCATGCCGGTCGACTACACCGGCTTCAAGCTCAGGCCGGTCGGCTTCTTCGACCGCAACCCCACCCTCGACGTGCCGCCCAACGCCTCTGCCCACACCGCCTGTTCCACGGGGAGCTGCCATGAGTGAACAGACAGAGGTCGTCGAGACCGGCACCGCACCCGTGTCCGGCCTGCGCGGCTCGGTCGGGGTCGCCGGGATCGTCTTCCTGGTGGTCGCCGCGGCCGCCCCGCTCACCGCGATCGGCGGCGCGCTGCCGGTGATGCTCGCCATCGGCAACGGCCCCGGCGTGCCCGCCGCCTATCTGGTCGTCGCGGTCGTGCTGCTGCTCTTCAGCGTCGGTTACGCGGCGATGAGCCGGCACGTCGTGGACGCCGGCGCCTTCTACTCGTACGTCACCGCCGGACTCGGCAGGGTCACCGGCACCGGAGCGGCTGGGCTGGCCCTCCTCGCCTACAGCGCCGTCCAGGCGGGCGTCTACGGCCTCGCGGGCACCACACTCGACGGCCTGGTCGTGAAGTACCACGGCCCCGACCTGCCCTGGTGGCTGTGGAGCGGGCTGCTCCTCGGCTGTGTCGCACTGCTCGGGTACCGCAACATCGACGTCGGCACGAAGCTGCTGTCGGTACTGCTGATCCTGGAGGTCGGCATCGTCGCGGTGGTCGCGGTCGCCGTACTGGTCAAGGGCGGCGCCAACGGCATCGACCTCACCTCCTTCACCCCGGATGCCTTCACCACCGGATCGCCCGGGATCGGCGTGATGTTCGCCGTCGCCTCGTTCATCGGGTTCGAGGCGACCGCGATCTACGGCGAGGAGGCCCGCGACCCCAAGCGCAGCGTCCCGAAGGCCACTTACCTCGCGGTGATCCTGATCGGGGTGTTCTACGCCCTCTCCAGCTGGGCGGTGGTGCTGGCCGTCGGCAGCGACAAGGTGCAGGAGGCGGCGGGCAAGAACACCTCGGGGCTCGTCTTCGCGATCGCGGAGCAGTACGTCGGCTCGGCGGCCTCCGACCTCATGGAAGTCCTCCTGCTCACCAGCCTGTTCGCCGCGCTGCTCGCCTTCCACAACGCCATCGCCCGCTATCTGTTCTCGCTGGGCCGCCAGGGCAGCGCCCCCTCGGTGCTCGCCCGCAGCCATGCCCGGCACGGTTCGCCGCACACCGGTTCGCTGGCCCAGACCGTCTCGGCGGTGGTGATCGTCGGTGCGTTCACGCTCGCCGGTGCCGACCCCGTCCTCGACCTCTTCACCTGGATGAGCGGGCTGGCCACGCTCGGGATCCTGGTCCTGATGATCCTGGTGGGCGTGGCCGTCGTGGCCTACTTCGCCCGCACCGAGGTGGACCGCCGGCCGTGGCACACCAGGGTCGCGCCGGTGCTCGGCGTCGTCGGCCTGGCGGTCGTCCTGTGGCTGGTGCTGGACAACTTCACCACGCTGATCGGAGGTTCGGCCTGGCTGGCGCACGCCTTCGAGGCGCTGGTCGTGCTCGCCTTCGCGGCGGGCGCGCTGTCCGCGGTGCGCCGTCGTGCATGAACTGCTGTGGGTGACCGGTCTGGCGGGCGCTGCCCTGTGCCTGGCCGGTCACCTGCCCGGTCCGGTACGGCGGTGGGGTCCGCACGCGGTCGCGCTCGCCGCGATGACGGCGACGGCCCCGGGAGCGGGCATGCGTGAGCTGCTGTTCGCCTGCGCCGCCACCGCTTCGGCCTGCGCGTGGAGCGCCCGCGGCGGGTGCGCCGCCCGCAGCGTCGACCTGGCCGTGATGGCCGTACTGACGGCGGCGATGATGCCGTCCCACGGGCCGCACACGCACGGCGACGGTTCCTGGCCGCTGCCCCTGTTCTTCCTCGCGTGCTGGGCCGTCGCCCGGGCCGGGGCCATGCTGTTCACACGGATCTGGCGTGACGTTCCCGCACCGCCCGGCCGCACCCCGCTGCTCGGCGAGACCGGCGGCCTGCTGATGATCGCGGGGATGGCCGGAATGCTCGGCTGACCACGGACGAGGTCGCGGAGGTGCTCGCGGTCTTGGCTAAGGTCGAGTTGAACGAAGGCCAGGCTCGCAGCGGCCAAGGACGAGGACCGGGACGAGGGGCGACACGCGGATGCCGAAGATCGTCGACCATGACGCACGACGTCGGCAGATCGTCGAAGCCGTGTGGGCCCTGATCGCGCGCCGCGGTCTGGACGCGGTCACCATGCGGGACCTGGCCTCCGAGGCCGGCTACTCCAACGGCGCGCTGGCGCCGTACTTCCGCAACAAGGACGAGATCCTCCAGGCCGCCTTCCAGCACGCGTTCGAGAGCACCAACACGCGTGCCGAGCAGGCCATCGGGGGCGCGAGCGGTCTGACCGCTCTGCGCAGGCTCTGTCTGGAGATCATGCCCCTCGACGAGGTCCGGCTCATGGAGGCCCGGGTGGTCATCGCCTTCTGGGACCGCGCACTGCACGACGAGCGGATGGCCGACGTGCACGAGCAGGCGGTGTGCATCTGGCGCGACCAGATGCACACCTACTTGCGGCAGGCCCGCGAGGCGGGAGAGGTCACCGCGACGACGCCGGACGAACCCGTCATCGACACCCTCCTGGCCACCCTCATGGGGTTCCAGATCAACGCCCTGCTCGCTCCGCACACGACCGGCGCCCAGCGGCAGGAAGCGGTCCTCGAAGGGCTCCTCGGCACTCTCGCCTGAGCCTCATGTCCCCGGCGGTGTCAGTTCTCCCCGACGGCGAGCACGATCTTGCCCCGGTTGTCGCGTTGCTCCAGGCGCTCGTGGGCCGCGCGCGCCTGGTCCAGCGGAAGCACGGTCTCCACCGGTACGCGGTACGTGCCGGCCGCGACCCGATCGGCCAACTCCCGCAAATCCTCTCGGGGGTCGTAGCCGTGGATCTGCCGATTGGTGAGCTGGAAGCCGAGGATGGTTACGTTCTTCGGATAGAAGTCGCGAGTGTCGATCGTGCTCGGCTCCAGCGCGACATTGGCGAGGGCCACCACCCGCCCGCCGTGCCCGGTCTCGCGCAGGCTGCGTCCGAAGGCGGGGCCACCGACGGTGTCGAGCACGACGTCCGCGCCGCGCCCCTCGGTCAGCCTGAGCACCTCGTCGACCTCGGCGTCGTCGGGGTGCGCGGAGGTGTCGAGGGTGACGTGGGCGCCCAGTTCCGCGGCCCAGGCGGTCTTCTCCGGTGAACCGGCGACCGCGATGACCCGGGCGCCGGTCTCGGCGGCGATCTGCACGGCCGCGCTGCCGACCCCGCTCGCGGCGGCCTTCACCACCACGGTGTCGTCCTTGGTCACCTTGGCCAGGTGGCGCAGGCAGTACCAGGCGGAGAGCCAGGCGACGGGCAGGGCCGCGGCCTCCGTCAGTTCCACGCCGTCCGGCAGGACGGTCACCTGCGTGGCCGGTACGACGGCGAACTCGGCATAGAAACCGGGGGCGTTCACGCCGTCCAGGGCCATGACCCGTTGCCCGACACGGAGGCCGGTCACGCCCTGCCCGACTGCGGCGACGATTCCGGCCGCCTCGACGCCCGGGATCAGCGGTGGCCGTCCGGCCCGGTGGTAGAGCCCGGCGCGGACCAGCGCGTCCGCCCGGTTCACGCCCGCGGCGGCGACCTTCACCAGCACCTGGCCGGGCCCCGCGACGGGGTCGGGCACCTCCACCGGTACCAGCACCTCGGGCCCGCCGAACTCATCGATCCGCACCGCACGCATTCCCGTACCCGCTTTCTCATGGCGACGCCGGGTACCGCTCCCCACCCGGGAGTGGTGACACCGGTTCAACTGGTGTCACCATGCGACACCACATGAACCAGTGTCAAGCGCTAAGCTCGGGTCATGACCAGCCCCGCCCCCGACCCGATGTCGGCGTTCCCCTTCATCGGCGGCCGCCCGTGCCTGAACTTCGTCGCCACGCTCGGCAGACGCCACGGCGACGCCCCCTTCGAGCGGCTCCCCGACACCGGCGCCCTCGCCCGCTGGATCTCCGAGGCGGACCTGCGGGCCGGGGCCGACGACGCGCCGGCGCGGGTCACCGAGGGCGACCTGGCATACGCCCGCACCCTGCGCGAGGCCCTCTACCGCCTCGTACGCACCGCGATGGACTCGGCCGCCCCGGACCCGGCCGATGTCGCGCAGGTCAACGAAGCGGCCGCCCGTGCCGACCTCGCTCCCCAGCTCGGCGAGGGGGACGAGGGCCCGCGGCCACCCCTGCGGTGGAAGGCCGCCGATCCCGCCCCGGCGGCCCTGGCGACCGTGGCCCGGGATGCCGTTCTCCTCGTCGCCAGTCCCCTGCTGGCCAGGGTCAAGGAGTGCGAGAACCCCGGCTGCTCGCTGCTCTTCCTGGACGACTCCCAGGCCCGCCGCCGCCGTTGGTGCTCCATGGACCGCTGCGGCAACCTCGCGAAGGTGGCCGGTTACCGGTCCCGCAGCCGCGCCGCCTCCACCCGGTGAAGGTGGATGAGGATGTCGTGGCTGCGGCCGAGCGCGATCCTGAAGTCCGGGCCCGGACAGTCGGTGCCGACGAACCGGGTCGGCCGTGTCCGGTCCAGCCACTCCCGGGCCGGTGAACCGACCTCTCGCAGGTCGACGTAGTCGCGGTAGCGGACCTGGTCCAGCGTCGACTCGCGGATGCGGGCCGGTGCCGTTTCATGATCCGAGGGTCCCGTGCGGGGCTCCGGCGGACCATCCGACAGGCCTCCGTATGGGGGCGGGGAAAACCTCGCGGGCGGCCCTGTGGTTTTCCCCCAGCCCGCTTTCCCCGGCCGGCCTCATCAGTCGGCTTTCCCCTCCCGTCGGCGTTCCTCAGCCCCGACGGGAGTACGTCAGGACGCGGCGGGCGTCCAGTGCGGGTCCCGGCCGAGGAAGGCGAGCAGCGCCTCGGCCCTGCTGTGCCCCTCGGACACCTCGCGGGCCGCGGCGAACACCCCGAACGAGTCCCGGAGATGATCGGCGAGCCGCACCGCCGCGGCCCAGATGCCCTCGGCCAGCTCCTCGTCCAGCGGCGCGTCCTGGCCCGTCGCGACGGCGATGTCCCAGGCGTGCACCGCCGCGTCCATGGCGCCCGCGGCGGCGGCGAGACGCGGCGGCTGCGGCCCCAGTGGGGTCGCCACCTCTTCGGTGCCGGCGGGCAGTTGCGCGTAGGTGTCGGCGACGTCCCGCAGCACCTTGTCGAGCCCCGCCCGCGCGTCGGCGTCCAGCGCGTCGACGGGGTGGAAGGGGTCCGAGTCGGGCCATCCCGCGCCGGTGATCGCGGCACCGTACGCCTGCTGATCGAGTCGCGCGTGGTTGAGGACCTGGCGTACCGTCCACTCACTGCACGGCGTCGGTGAACCCCATCCCCTCTCCGGTACGGCCGCGACCACCTCGCGCAGGTATGTGTGTGCCCGCGTCAGCAGTTCGACTCCCTCGACATTGCTCATCCCCTGGTCCCCTCCTTGTGCCTTCCGGCTGATGAGAACAAACTAGGCCGACTCGCGGACAGAAACGGTCCGCAATGAAAACGTTCGGCACAGCTGTGGAACGGGAAAAGCCCAAAGATGCAAGAGGTACGTGGTGAGTGGGCGACGTCCGTCGCCCGGTTGATGGAGCGGCGCCGGGAACCCGTGGTCGTCCAGACGCTGCGGTCGGCGGCCGCGGCGACGATCGCGTACGTCGTCGCCCTGCACCTCAGCCCCGAGCCCGCGCCGCTCACCGCACCGCTGACCGCGCTGCTGGTCGTGCAGGTCACCGTCTACGCCACGATCACCACCGGAATCCGGCGGGTGAACTCCGTGGTGGCCGGCGTCGTCATCGCCATCGTTTTCAGCAGCCTCGTGGGGCTGACCTGGTGGAGCCTGGCGCTGATCATCGTCGCCTCACTGGCCGTGGGACATCTCGTACGGGTCAGCGAGTTCGTGCCCGAGGTGGCGATCAGCGCCATGCTGGTCCTCGGCGTCACCAGAGTGGGCGACACCGCGTGGGCGCGGGTGCTGGAGACGCTGATCGGGGCCCTCGTGGGCTTCGCCTTCAATCTGGTGCTCGCGCCGCCGGTGTGGGTGGAGGAGGCCGGTGAGTCCATCGAGGACCTGGCGCGCCGGATGCGCCAGTTGATGCTGCGCGTCGGTGAGGAGGCCGCCGGCCACACCCCCTTCGAGCTGGCTGCCGAGCGGCTGCACGAGGCGCGCCGCCTCGACCACGACATCGTCGAGGTCGACGCGGCGCTGCGGCAGGCCGAGGACAGCCTGAAGCTCAACCCGCGCGTGCGCGAGGGACTGCTGCACCGGGTGGTGCTGCGCACCGGGCTCGACACGCTGGAGATCTGCACCGTGGTCCTGCGCGTCCTCTCGCGCAGCCTCACCGATCTCGCCAAGGAGCGCGAACCCCAGCCGCTGTTCGAGCCGCAGGCCGGGGCCGCCCTGGAACAGCTCCTGTCCGAGGTCGCCGACGCCATCGTCAGCTTCGCCGTCCTGGTGACCACCGATGTGAGCCAGAGCGCCGCGTCGGCCGAGGAGCGGCTCAGCGCGGAACTCACCACGGCGGCCGCCACCCGCGACAAGCTGGCCCAGCTGTTCCTCGAAGAGGTCCAGCGGGACGCCCGTCAGTGGCAGCTGCACGGCGCCGTCCTGACGGAGGTCAACCGCATCCTCGACGAGCTCGACACGGAGCACCGCACCCGGCGGCTCCTGGAGGAGCTGGACCGCTGCACCCGCGAGGAGCGCGAACGCCGGCCGCACCTCACGCGCCTGCGGCGACACCTGCGCGTACCGCGGCGACTGCGCCGGAAGCGGAACCGCCCCGCATCCTCTCGACGTTCTCAGTGAGGAAGCGGTACGACATCGCCTGAGCCGTATGACGCCGTGGATCGAGACTCGTCCGATGGCGTGGATGCGGGACGACGTCGACCGGGCGATACGACGAGGGGGCGGGCGGATGACCGAGGGCACCGTGCGGATCGACGGGAACACCCTGCGGCTGCCGGGCGGGGTGCAGGTCCGGTTCATCCGGACTCTGCGGCTGCCCGAGACGGGCACGCACGCGCTGCCTCCGGGGCTCGGCGAGTTCCCGATCCGGCGCGTCGAGGACTACGCCGACACGGTGCCCGCCGAGTGGCGGGCGCGCGGCGGTGTGATGCTGCCGGTGTATCTGCGCGAGGCCATGTGGCTGAGTTTCGGCGGGACATCGGAGCCGGCCGCCCTGCAGGTCGGCGTGGGCAAGGTGTGCGCGGTCTCGGGCAAGCCGTGGAGTTCCCGGCTCACCAGGGACCCCCAGAACTACGTGGTACTGCCCCGCCAGCCGTGGCTCGACGGCATCAACTCCGGAAAGGGGACCGTCCGCCAGTTCGTGGCGGTGCCTCTCGGCCTGGGCGCCACCGTCGAGGGTCAGGTCACCGGCGAGGAGGTGTGGGGCGGCGTACAGCTGCAGTCGTTCCCGCTCAACGACCGGGAGCTGGCCGCGTGGCGCGAGGCGGAGCGCCGCAGGGCCGAGGAGCGCAGGGAGATGACCCTGTCGGCGGGCGGCTACGGCGCCGCGTTCCCCATGGCCGCCCCGGCCGCGCCGGGTGCCGCTCCGCCCCCCGTGGGCGGAGTGCCGGGGCGTCCGCGGAGCGCTCCGGCGATGGGACTCGGCGTCGGCGGTTCGATGCGCCAGGAGGTCTACCGGGACGACCGGCCGCTGAAGTCCTGGGCCAAGAAGCCGGCCGGGCGCGTCTTCGTCCATCTCGTGACGCCCCCGGAGTGGCGCCGCATCACAGGAGAGGCTCCCCCGCCGTCCCCGGTGGACCGCGCGGCCTACACCCGGGCCGGGCTCCCCTGGTTCGACTACTACGACCAGGACGCCACCGACCTGGCCCCCACGGACACGCTGGGCTCGGTGCAGCCGGTCGGCGACTGGCTCGGCGACGATCACGAGCCCTGGCAGCAGCCCTCGCCCCACCAGGTCAAGCCGCTCAAGGACGCGCCGGGCAAGCCGGTCGAGGACGGTGACTGGTAAGCGAGGAAGAGGCAAGGACAGAGAAGGAACAGCCAAGGCAAGGTCGTTGCACAGAACGCAACGACCGTTGCCGGTCTTGCACTTCATGGGTCTCTCACGCCAAGGTGGCTGTCACAGCTGAGGCAACCGACACCCGAGGTGCAGGCATGAGCAGTGGTGCAGAACCGGCGCGGGGCCCGGGCGGCGGCTGGACCAGGCGCCGCTTCGTGGGCGCGCTGGCGGGAGCCGCCGCCGTGACGACGGTCCCGGCACCGGCCGCACCCAAGGCGGACCCCGCGGCAGTCCCGACGGCACCCGCGGCATCCACA
Organism: Streptomyces sp. R35; assembly: GCF_041053035.1. Taxonomy (NCBI): domain Bacteria; kingdom Bacillati; phylum Actinomycetota; class Actinomycetes; order Kitasatosporales; family Streptomycetaceae; genus Streptomyces; species Streptomyces sp. R35. Next base: position 10,297,173 of record NZ_CP163440.1, on the reverse strand, counting down.
GCGCCGGGCGCCGACGCCTCCCCGCCCCCCACTCACCGCTCCGGCCCCCGCCCGCTGTACCTCGGCACCTACACCTCGGTCGACGGCGGCGGCACCGGGATCGGTCTCGCCACCTACGACCCCACGACGGGCCGGATCACCGGCACCGGCACGGTCACGGGCGTCGGCAACCCGTCGTATCTCGCGACGCATCCGGACGGCCGCACGCTGTACACGGTCAATGAGCGGGACGAGGGGGGCGTGACGGCCGTACGGCTCGCGAAGAACAAGGTGCTCGGCACACGCGGCACCGGCGGCGCGGGCCCCTGTCATCTGTCGGTGCATCCGAGCGGGCACTGGCTGCTGAGCGCGAACTACACCTCGGGCAGCGTCGCGGTGCACCCCATCGACGCCTCGGGCGCGCTCGGCGAGCGCACCGACCTGGTCACGCACTCCACACCGGCACCCGGCCCGGGTCAACAGGGCCCGCACGCCCACCAGTTCGTCACCAGCCCCGACGGCGGCCATGTACTCGCCGTCGATCTGGGAACCGACACCGTCTACAGCTACCGGCTGAACCAGTCGAAGGGCACGCTCACCGAGGTCTCCCAGGCGCATACACGGCCGGGCGCGGGCCCGCGCCATCTCACGTTCCACCCCGGCGGCCGTCACGCCTATCTCGCCAACGAGGTCGACAACACGGTGGTGGTCTGCGCCTACGACCAGGCCACCGGCAGGCTCACCCCGGGCGACCCGCAGTCCACGGGCACGGGTGAGGGCACGAGTTACCCGGCGCAGATCCTGGTGACGTCGAACGGGTCGTACGCCTATCTCGCCAACCGCGGCCACAACAGCCTGACGCGCTACGCGATCGAGGCGGACGGGGCCCGGCTGAGGCTCCTGGACACGGTTCCGGTCGGCGGCGACTTCCCGCGCCACATCGCGTTCTCACCGGACGGGCGGCTGCTGTTCGCGGCGAACCAGAGATCGAGCACCGTCAGCGTCTTCCACGTCGACAGCGGGAGCGGCGAACTCCGGCTCGCGGGCGAGCCGTTCGCCTCACCCGTCGCCGTCTGTGCGCTGCCGCTGTAGCGCGCGGGGACAGGACGCGGCGCTCGCCTGCGTGAGCAGGACGTGCATGCGTTCCGTGAGCGAGGTGACATCGTCGGCGGGCGCATGGAAGGGCAGGCGTACGTCGCCGTTTCCTCGCGCCCGTTCGATCCGCAGCGTGAGTCCGTGACGGTCGACGGCGAGCGGCTGGACGCGCACCGCGCCGCGCAGGCTGTCCGGTTCGACGAGGCGGGTGAGCCGCTCGATGGCGTCCGGGTGGGCGTCGGCGAGATGGGTGAGCAGCTGGGCCTCGGCGATGGCGAGGGGGTCGGGCTCGGCGTCGGCGAACTCGTCCAGGTCGAGCACGACCGTTCCGGACGGCTGGCGCAGCACCGCGCGGGTCGGCCGGAACGCCAGGTGGCCGTCCTCGGGGATGAACCAGCCGGCGAGCCACAGGCGGGCGCGGATCCGGTTGCGTACCGGAACCGGCGCGACATCGGCGAACTCGAGGACGGCGGACGGCTCGCCGCGCGGCGCGCAGATCGCGGCGGCGAGCAGCGCGCTGTCCTCCGGCACGTGCAGGAGCACCCGGCCGTCCACGGCGACGGTGTGCGCGCCGACGAACTCCTCCCGGCCGCCCTCGGCGGTCACCGCGCAGGACCATGCCGCGGCGAGTACCGAGCGGGCGCGTTCCGCCGCGGCAGGCGCGGCCGTCCAGGTGTGACGGTCACCCATCAGTTCCTCCTTAGGTAAGGCTTGCCTAACCTATCGAAGATCCGGGTGTACGCCAACCACGCCTCGCCATCTGTGAGCACTCTGTTCAGGATGTGACCGGGCGGGACGCATACCGGCTCAGGGCGTGATCGCGCCCAGCAGCGCCCGCGCGCACAGCTCGCGTACCTGCTCCCGGGTCAGCTCCGCCCCCCTGAGCCACTCCAGGCACACGGCCGTGGTGAAGGCCAGCCATCCCCGGACCGCGATCCGGAGTTCGGGACGGTCCTCGGGCGCCCAGCCGAGCTCGGGGTCCGCGGCGAGCGCCTCCAGGATCTGCCGCTCCTGCGCGGCCAGCGCCTGCCGATAGACCTTGCGTACGGCCTGGTCGCCCGCCGCGTCGGCACGGTGGAAGGCACGGAAGCCGTGCGCGTGCTCCTCGACGTATCCGAGGAAGGTGTCGAGGCCCGCACCGAGCTGCTCGCGCACCGGAATTCCGGGCACGGCCGCCGTCATCCGCAGCATCCGCCCGCTCTCGCGCTCGACGACGGCCGCGAAGAAGTCCCGTTTCGTCGGGAAGTAGTGGTACAGCAGCCCACGCGAGACTCCGGCGATCTCCGCCACCTGCTCGATCCACACCTCGTCGTACGGGCTCTCCGAGAACAGACAGGCCCCGACCGACAGGAGCTGCTCCCGGCGCTCCTCGGTGCTGAGCCGACGACGCGCGCGCTCCCCCTGTTTCCCGGCCATGCCCGCACTTTACTTGACGTCGGTTCAACAACGGGACCAGACTGGTTTCCGTTATTGAACCCACGTACAACAGACTCAATCCGCCCCGGGCACAAGGGAGATGGCGTCATGACGGAGACGACGGGGACCGCGCTGCCCAAGGGGTTCCGCAGCGCGGAACTGGGCTGGCCGGAGCTGCACCGCATTCCGCATCCGCCGCGCCGCGTCCCCCTGCTCGGCGACGTACTCGGCGTCAACGTCCGTACGCCGCTCCAGGACTCGATGCGCTTCGGCCGCCGGCTCGGACCGGTCTTCCGGCGCAAGGCCTTCGGCAAGGAGATCGTCTTCGTCTGGGGCGCGGACCTCGCGGCCGAGCTGGCGGACGAGTCGCGGTTCGCCAAGCATGTGGGCCTCGGGGTCGCCAATCTCCGCCCGGTGGCCGGCGACGGCCTGTTCACGGCCTACAACCACGAGCCCAACTGGCAGCTGGCGCACGACGTCCTGGCGCCCGGCTTCAGCCGTGAGGCCATGGAGGGCTATCACCCGATGATGCTGGCCGTGGCCGAGCGCTTGACGGACCGCTGGGACCGGGAGCAGGCGGCGGGGCGCGGCGTGGACGTGCCCGGCGACATGACGAAGCTGACACTGGAGACGATCGCCCGGACCGGCTTCGGCCATGACTTCGGTTCCTTCGAGCGCTCCCGGCCGCATCCGTTCGTGAACGCGATGGTCGGCACCCTGACGTACGCGCAGCGCCTCAATGTCGTCCCCGCGCCGCTGGCCCCGCTGCTGCTGCGCGGCGCCTTCCGCCGCAACGAGGCGGACATGGCGTTCCTCAACCGCACGGTCGACGCGGTGGTGGCGGCACGCCGATCCTCAAGCGGGGAAGGGGATTTGCTCGACCGGATGCTGGAGACCGCCCATCCGGAGACCGGGGAGCGGCTGGCGCCGGAGAACGTCCGCCGTCAGGTCATCACCTTCCTCATCGCGGGCCACGAGACCACCTCGGGCGCGCTCTCCTTCGCCCTGCACTACCTGTCCCGGCACCCGGACGTCGCCGCGCGCGCCCGGGCCGAGGTCGACCGCGTCTGGGGCGACACCGACCGGCCCGGCTACGACCAGATCGCCAAGCTGCGCTACGTCCGCCGCGTCCTCGACGAGTCGCTGCGCCTGTGGCCGACGGCGCCGGCCTTCGCGCGCGAGGCCCGACAGGACACGGTGCTGGGCGGCGTCCACCCGATGCGGCAGGGCGCGTGGGCGCTGGTCCTGACGCCACTGCTGCACCGGGATCCGGAGGTGTGGGGTGCCGACGCCGAGAAGTTCGACCCGGACCGCTTCGACGCGCAGGCGGTACGGGCCCGGCCCGCGCACACCTTCAAGCCGTGGGGCACAGGGGCGCGGGCCTGTATCGGCCGCCAGTTCGCGCTGCACGAGGCGACGCTGGTTCTCGGGCTGCTGCTGCGCCGCTACGAGCTGCGGGCCGACCCGGAGTACCGGCTGCGCGTGGCCGAACGGCTGACATTGATGCCGGAGGGGCTGCGCCTGCGCCTGGAACGCCGGGCGCCCGCCCAGCGGGAGTCCTCAGCCCTGGGCCGACCAGTGGCCCGGACGGGTGACTGACTCCGGGAGCCTGGTGCCGACACTGCCGCGGGCCGCGTTCAGCTGGGGCTGGGTCAGGAAGAACGCGCCGGTCAGATCGGCGTCCGTGAGGTCGGTGTCCCGCAGGTCCGCGCCGATCAGGTCCGCGCCGCGCAGATCGGCGCCGGTCAGGTCGGCGGCGATGAGGTAGGCGCCGCGCAGATTGGCGCCCCGCAGATCGGCACCCTTGAGGCGGGCGCCCATCAGGTCGGCCCCCCGGCGGTCCTTGGGGCGGCCCTTCTTCCCCCGACCGGCTCCCGCCCGTACGAGTTCACTGGTCCGCAGCAGCAGCACGTTGACGTCCTGCCGGTGCGCGCCCACGTCCAACTCTCCGAGCTCTTCGGGGGTTTGGCGGGTGAGCCGCTCCGTCTTGTCGAGTGCGCGGCGGACGTCGGCGTGCACGGGGCGGGCGGCGGGGAGGGTCAGCGCCTCGTTGAGGTACCAGAGCAGTTCGTGGAGCTGACGGACGACGGGGAACACGTCGAACATCTGCCGGGCGCGTTCCTTCGAACCCGAGCGCCAGTCCTTGCCGCCGAAGGTGACCTGGGAGACCTTCTGCCCGGCGCCGAAGCAGTCGTACACCGTGCAGCCCGTGAAGCCCTTGTCGCGCAGCTGGGTGTGGATGCCGCAGCGGGAGTCGGTCTTCAGGTTGGGGCAGGGCTTTCCGGCGTCCTTGTCGATGGCGAAGTCCGCGGAGCGGGCGAAGGGGAGCGCGACGCAGCACAGCCCGAAGCACTCACCGCAGTCGGCCCGCAGTTCGAGGCGTCGGTCGTCCTGGACTGTTCCGCTGTCTTCATGCATGCCCCCAGCGTACTGAGCCGGGAGGGCGCCCTGAACAGGCTCGATGCCGTGGTCTGGACCATTACCGAGTAGATCGGTAGCCTCTCCGCATGCCTGAGGTGGTTTCTTCGCCCCCGCCGCCCCGGACGCGCCCGCCCTGTGGAACAGCGCCGCCTTCCGCCGGGCCGAAGTCCCGGCCGTGGGCGCCCATGTGACGGCCCGTTCGATGGCCCGCTTCTACGCCCGCCTCGCGCGGGGCGGTGAGTTGGACGGCGTACGCGTCCTGAAGGAGGCGACCGTCGAGCTGGGCCGACGCGAACTGAGGTGCGGCACCGAGCCGTTGTGGGGCAGCCCGATGGCGTACGGCGCGGGGTTCGAGCTGCAGACCGAGCTGGGCCTCTTCGGCCCGGCGCACGACGCGTTCGGGCACGCCGGGGCAGGGGGGTCGCGGCACGGGACGTGGCCCGGCAGCCGGGTCGGCTTCTCGTACGCCATGAACCGGACGCGCGCCGTATGGCCGGACCGACGGCCGCTCGATCTGCTCGCGGCGCTGCACGACGCCCTGAACTGAGCGGGGAGCCGCCGCGTCAGCTCCGTCAGCGGTCCGGCCCGAGCCGTGTGATCACTGTGCCGCCCGGCAGGCCCGGAAAGCTCAGCGTCACCCGGCCGTCCTCGACGACGGTTTCCACACCGACGCGCACGGGGCCGGCGGGATCGAAGCCGTCCGCAGCGAGCAGCACACAAGACACGTACGTCCTCGTGCCGCCGGCGTGACGAGCGGTGAGATACGGGACCGCGGACTCCTTCCCCATGGCGTCGGCTCCTGAGTCCCGGTGCAGTCCGCCGTGCTCGAAGCCCCAGAGCGAGGCGATCGCGCTCGTCGTGCCGTCGTCCGAGACCGCGGCCTGCCAGTGTCGCGTAGCGCATGTCTCGGGGGCTGTCGGGGAGGACAGGCTGTAGCCGCCGTCCCGGACGCCCCATCCCGCGGGAGCCGTCACGAAGTGGACCCGGATCTCGTAGCACGACCAGGCCACCGTGTGCGTCTCGATGCGGCACTCGCTCACCGGTCGCGCGTCGCCGGGGCCGGAGTCCGTGCGGCGGAAGGGGGTGTGCCAGGAGGCGGCATGGCCGACGCCCTGCTCCTCGGTGGCGAGGAGTGGGTGGATGCGGCCTCGCCTCAGCGCCCGGGCGTTCAAGTCCGGTACGTCGGGGTCCAGCAGCACCAGCTGGCTGTCCACGTTGCGGGCCCAGGCCATGTCCGACGTCTGGGGAGCCGTCCGCGAGGAGTAGGCCAGCTTGGCGTAGTGCGGGTCGTCGTACTCGGGCTCCCCGCCGCCCTGGCGGTCGCTGCCGTGGTTGTGCAGGCGGACGATGCCGTCGGCTCGGGTGCCCTGGACTAGCCAGCCCGCCGTGGGAAGGGCCGTCATCCGGTCGGCCAGCTCCACCGGCAGCGGTTCCTCGGGCGCGGTCCACACCGGGTGCGACGCGGGCAGCAGGAGGCCGCAGAAGGCCTTGGCCGCCCAGTAGGGAGAGGCCGGGCCTGAGTACTCCTGCGTCATCGGGAGGAATTCCCGGTGCCAGCCCAGCGTCAGCAGCCCCCGTCGGTCCGGAACGGAGTTCCGGTCGAAGTGCAGCAGCATCCCGCTCGCCGCGCGGCGGGCCAGCCCGGGCGGAAGGGGCGAGCAGTCGTACATCGCGCCCGTCCAGAACGGTACCGCGGCGGCGAACCGGTAGATCAGGGACCGCCCCTGGTGGACCGGTGAACCGTCGCCCGACACCAGGTGCAGGTAGTCGGCCAGAAAGGACCGCAGCCGCTCCCGGTAGGTGTTCCTGAGTTCGGCGGCCCGATCGGAACGGGCGCCTCCTGTGGCCATGTCCGTCCAGAGGAGCGGGTAGAGGTGGAAGGCCCAGGCGTTGTAGTAGTCGATGCGCCGGTCCGCGCCGTCGGTGTACCAGCCGTCGCCCAGATACCACTTCTCGATGGCGTCCAGGCCCCGCAGGATCTCCGCCTCATGGTGCGGGCCGCCGACCGACGCCAGGAACTCCTCGACGACGGTCTGGAACAGCACCCAGTTGTTGGGCCAGGTCCACCGCCCGACGAACCCGGCCAGCCAGTCCACGACGCGTTCCCGGACACCGGGGTCGAGCCGTGCCCACAGCCAGGGCCGGGTGACGTGCAGCCCGAGGGAGATGGACGCGGCCTCGACCATGGGCTGCGAGGGGCGGTCGCCGCCGATCCTCGGCCAGGCCTCCGCGTGGGACCCGTCGGCCCCGGCCGCCAGCCCGGCCGCGCAACGGTCGATCAGCTGCTGGGCCCGGGGGCTCTCTCCCCCGTCCCCGGCGATACGGAAGGCCGCCAGCAGGAAGGTGCGGGCGAACCCTTCGAGACCGTCCGATGCGGGCCCGGCGACGCTGTGCCTGCCGGGGATGTTCACCTGCGCGTACGACGCGGAGGCGTGAGCGTGGGCGCCTTCGAGGAGCCGGTCGCCGTACTCCTCCCAGTGCTCTCGCGTCAGGCCGGTGATGGGCGAGATCGACGAGATGGGCGGCACAGGTGAGGTGGGCGAGTTCGCGTACGGCATCGGGGCTCCCGCTCTCCGAAGTGTCAGGTCACCAGACGGGGATGGGCGCGTCCTGCTCCGCGCCGAGGTCCGGGGCGTCGAGGATCTCGACGGTGCTGCCGGGCCGGTGGAGTTCGAGGATCACCACCTCGTTCGCGCCGGCGCGCCACAGGGGCCCGGGCGCGTACAGCGTGCGCTGCGGACCGCGCTCCCAGTACCGGCCGAGGGCGAACCCGTTGAGCCACACCATGCCCTTGGTCCAGCCGGGCAGCGCGATGAAACCGTCGGCGGCGGCGTCCAGTTGGACGGTGGCGCGGTGGAAGGCGGGGCCGTCCCCGGCGGGCGCGGCCGTGAACTCCAGGCCCGACAGGTCGTCGAGAGGAAGCGGCCGGATCTCCCAGCCGAACTGGTACTGGTTGTCCAGCCGGACCCCGCCGGTGATGCCTTTGCGGTCGGCGAGCAGCGGGCCGTAGTTGATCCGCCCCTGGTTCTCGACGAGTACGTCGAGTTCGGCGCCGCCTTCCGGCACGGTGACCGGCAGGGACTCCTGGGGGCGGTCCCGCTCCAGCAGTCCGATCTCCCGTCCGTCCAGGAAGAGTTGTGCCCGGTCGGCCGTCCCGTCGATGCGCAGTGCGGTCTCGGGCAGCGGCCCGCGCAGCCGGGTCCGGTAGTGGATCACGCCGAACGACTGACCCGCTTCCTCCATGGTCAGTGGTTCCGTGTGGTGCTGCGGCTTGGAGAGTACGTCCAGGGAGTCGGCGAGCGAGACCCGCCCTTCCACCGTGACCGTCCGAGACGTCAGACGCGGCGGCAGCGCGGGCGGCTCGTGCGGGACCGGGCCGAAGTGCCGGGCGATCACCTCGCGGAAGAGGTGGAACTTCCGGGTGAGTTGCCCGGCTTCGCCGACGGGGGCGTCGTAGTCGTAGCTCGTGATGTCCGGCTGGTAGCGGGTTCCGTCGTGGTTGGCGCCGTTCCACCATCCGAAGTTGGTGCCTCCGTGGCCCATGTAGATGTTCACCGAGGCGCCGGCGGCGAGCAGTTCGTCGAGCGTGTCGGCCGCCTCCTCGGGGTCGCGGGTGTGGTGCGGCTCGCCCCAGTGGTCGAACCAGCCGTGCCAGTACTCCACGCACACCAGTGGGCCTTCCGGCTGGTACGTGCGCAGGGTCGCGAGGGACTTCTCGGGGCGGGAGCCGAAAGTCCCGGTGCTCAGCACACCGGGTATGCGGCCGCCGAGCTGGAAGCCGTGGTCGGCGCCGTCGGTCGTGAAGAGCAGACAGTCGGCTCCCCTGCGGACCAGGCCGTCCCGAAGGTGTTCGAGGTAGGCGCTGTCATTGCCGTAGCTGCCGTACTCGTTCTCGATCCCGACGGCCACGACAGGGCCGCCGCGGCTTCCGAGCAGGGGTGCCAGCACGGGAATCAGGGTGTCGAACCAGGCGTCCACCGCGGCCAGATAGCGGTCGTCGCTCCGGCGCAACCGCATCGTGCGGTCCGCCAGGAGCCAGGCGGGCAGTCCGCCGAAGTCCCACTCGGCGCAGATGTACGGGCCCGGCCGGACGATGACGTCGAGTCCGAGGCCGCCCGCGGCTCTGATGAAGGCCGCCACGTCGTTCGGGCCGTCGAAGTCGAACTCCCCGGGCCTGGGCTCGTGGACGTTCCAGGCGACGTACGTCTCGATCGTGTTCACGCCCATGGCGCGCAGCCGCTCCAGGCGGTCGGTCCACAGGTCCGGATGCACCCGGAAGTAGTGGATCGCGGCGGAGATGAACTGGTGGGGCCGGCCGTTGCGGAGAAAGCCGGTCTCGTTCGTGGTCAGGGTCAGCGGGCTGATCTCGGTCACTTGGCGGCGTATCCCTTCGCCTCGGTCAGGGTGGCGCCGTCGCCCGTCAGCCGGATGCGGAGTTCGCGTACGGTGCGGGGCTCGAAGGCGTGGACTCGCCGGACGCCGACGGTGTGGCCGCTCAGCAGTGGCTCACCGTCGGCGAGTACCTCGTGGTGGGTGAAGCGCTGGCCGGCGGTGAGGTCCTCGCGCAGTTCGAGGTGGTCGATGCGGACGGGTTCGGGGAAGCACGCGAGCACCTCACCCTCGTCGACGACCGACAGCGCGCAGGTCCGGGGCTCGGCCAGGCGCCGGGCGAGTTCGCCGGTGAAGTCGAGAAGGCGGTCGCGGTCGGCGGGGTCGATCAGGCCGCGGCGGTCCGGTGGCACGTTCAGGAGCAGGCCGGCGCCCAGGCCCACCGAGCGGTACCAGATGTCGAGCAGCTGATCGCGGCTCTTGAGGGTGTCGAGGTCGTCGGGCTGCCAGAACCAGTTGGCGCGGATCGGGACGTCGCACTCGGGCGGCAGATAGCGGGCCGTGTCGAGCGCCTCGCGGCCGTCGTCGTAGACGCTGATGCCGGTGGACTCGGTGACGTACCGGCAGGGGTCCTCGGCCAGACCGTCCTCGTTGCCGGCCCAGCGGATCGTCGGACGGCCCATGTTGAAGACCATGGCGTCGGGCTGGTGCTGGTCCACGACGGCCATGATCGCGTCCCAGTCGTAGGTCCGGCCCTCCGAGCCCGCGCCGTCGAACCACAGCTCGTACAGCGGTCCGTAGCGTGTGCAGAGTTCGGTGAGCTGGCGGAGGTAGAAGTCGTCGTACGCGGCCGGGTCGTCGTAGCAGCCGGCGTTGCGGTCCCAGGGCGAGAGGTAGAGCCCCAGGCCGAGGCCTGCCCCCCGGCAGGCCTCGGCGAGTTCGGCGACGACGTCGCCCCGGCCCTCGCGCCAGGGCGAGGACGCCACCGAGTAGGTGGTGGTCGTGGTGGGCCACAGGCAGAAGCCGTCGTGGTGCTTGGCGGTGAGGACGACATACTTCGCTCCGGCCGCCCGGGCCGTCTCCGTCCACTGGGACGCGTCGAGGCCGGTGGGGTCGAAGGTCGCCGGGTCGAGGGTGCCGTCGCTCCATTCCGCCCCGTTGAAGGTGTTGACGCCGAAGTGCAGGAAGAGGCCGAACCCGTCTTGCTGCCAGGCGAGTTGCTGAGGGGTGGGGGCGATCGTCACGAGGTGGTTCCTTGGGTCACGTGCCGTTCAGGCGGAGCGGGACAGGGCCGTGGGCTGGACGGCGTGAGCGAAGGCCAACCCCCGTGTGTAGCGGTCCAGTTCGTCGGCCGCGGCGTCGGCGAGCCGGGTCAGTTCGGTGCCGAGGGAGCCCGCGATGTGCGGGGTGAGCAGGACGTTGGGCAGGTCGTAGAGCGGGGAGTCGGCGGGCAGGACGTCCGGGTCGGTGACGTCGAGGATCGCGTACAGACGGCCGGAGACCAGGTGCGCGGTGAGCGCCTCGGTGTCGACGAGGGAGCCACGCGCGGTGTTGATGAGGGTCGCGCCGTCACGCATCAGAGCGATGTGCCGGGCGTCCAGCAGGTGCCGGGTCTCGGGGAGTTCCGGAGCATGCACGGTCACCACGTCGCTGCGGAAGGCGAGTTGGTCGAGTGTCGTCTGCTCGACGCCGAGGGCGGCGGCGTCCTGCCGGTCCAGGTAGGGGTCGTACACCAGCACTTCGACGTCGTACGAACGCAGCAGTTCGATGACGCGCCGGCCGATCCGGGAGGCACCCACGACACCGACGGTCCTGCGGTAGTTGCCGATGGCGGGGTAGAGGCGCAGCGGGTCGAGCTGGGCGCGGGCCTCGGCGTAGGCCCGGGCGGCGTCGAGGATGCGCTTGTTGGCGAAGACGATCGCGGCGACGGTGTACTCGGCGACGGGCCGGGCGTTGGCCTCGGCGGCGCTGGTGACGCTCAGGCCGCGCTCCCAGGCCGCCTCGGTCATCAGGCCCTTGACCGTGCCCGCGGTGTGCACGACCGCACGCAGGGCGGGCATCAGGGCGAGGGCCTGAGCGGTGAGCGGCGGGCAGCCCCAGCCGGTGACCAGGACCTCGGCCTCACGCAGCGCCGCCGCGGCCTCGGGTGCGGTGAAGTCGGTGACCAGCAGATCGGGGTCGAGGCGGGCGAGTGAGCGCAGGCGCAGCAGGGCCCTCTCGTCCAGCACGGCCGCCCGGGAGTCCGCGTCCATGGCGAGGACGGCGCGGGGGCGGTGGGTTCGCGCGGACGGAGACGGGGGGTGGTTCACTTGACGGCTCCTGCGGTGAGGCCCGAACGCCAGAAGCGCTGCAGTCCGACGAAGGCGAGGATCAGCGGGATGATCGCGACGAGGGCGCCGGTGATGGCGAGCCGGTACATCTCGGGGTTCTGCAGCACCATCTGGTTCCAGCTGTAGATGCCGAGTCCGGCGGGGTAGAGGTGTTCGTCGTTGAGCATGATCAGCGGGCCGAAGAAGTTGTTCCAGCTGCTGGTGAACGAGAACAGGAACAGGGTGATGAAGCCGGGCGTGAGCATCGGCAGGGCGATCGAGCGGAACGTCTTGAGTTCGCTCGCGCCGTCGACCCGGGCGGCCTCCAGCACCTCGCCGGGGACATAGCCCTCGGAGAAGACCCGGGCCAGATACACGCCGAAGGGGTTCACCAGGGACGGGATGAGTACGGCCCAGTAGGTGTTGACGATGCCCACGTCGGAGGCGAGCAGGTACTGGGGCAGGGTGATGACGACGGCGGGGACGAGCGTGCCGACCAGCACGAGCCCGAAGAGCTTCTCCTTGCCGCGGAACTCGTACTTGTCGAAGCAGTACCCGGCGGCGACGCTGATCAGCGAGGAGAGCAGCGAGCCGATGACGGAGTAGATCAGGCTGTTGAGCATCCAGCGCAGGAAGATCCCGCCGTTGTACGTGACCACGGCGTGGAGGTTGTCGACGAGGTTGAAGTCTCCGAACGCGAAGCCCGAAGTCCCGAAGAGGTCCCCGGAGTTCTTCGTCGCCGCGATGAGCAGCCAGGTCAGTGGCATGAGCGTGTAGAGGACGGCGACGAGGAGGACCCCGTTGACCGCCGCTTTGGATACCGCTCCGCCACCGGTGACGCGGCGGTGCCGACGGGAGAACTCCCGCTCCGGGCGGGCCTTTTGGGGCGTGGCGGCCGGCGAGTCGCCGGTCGAATCCGAGGTCGAGGTCGAAGTCGAAGTCGAAGTCGAAGGAAGTGTGCGCGTGCTCATGCTGCCTTACCTCGGTTCCCGAGCCTCGTGACGATGAAGGAGAGGACGCCCGCGACGAGGGCGAGGAGCAGGGACGCGGCGGCGGCGAGACCGTAGTCGTGCTTTTCGAAGGCCGCCTTGAAGACGTACATCATCGGTGCCCAGTCGGAGCCCATCGAGGGGGCCCGGTCGGCCAGCAGCTTCGGCTCGTTGAAGATCTGGACGACGCCGACGCAGGTGAACAGCAGCGTGAGGACCACCGCGGAGCGGATCATCGGCAGCTTGATCTGGAGGGCGGTACGCAGCCCGCTCGCGCCGTCGACGACTGCCGCCTCGATGATCTCGCGCGGTACGGCCTGCAGGGCGGCGTAGAAGATGATGACGTTGTAGCCGGTCCACTGCCAGGCGGCGATGTTGACCACCGACGGCAGGGTGTGTCCCTTGGCGAAGAAGCTCCAACTGCCGCCCGCGGCCTGGATCCAGTCGAGGACCGGGCTGAGTCCCGGCGTGTACAGATAGATCCAGATGATCGCCGCGATCATGCCCGGAACGGCGTGCGGCAGGAACACCGCGAGCTGGACGAAGCGCTTGGCGCGGGCCGCCGCGGAGTCGACGAGCAGGGCGAGGGCGAGGGCCGCGCCGATCATCACCGGGATGTAGAGGGCGCAGTAGCCGGCGAGGTGCAGGAAGGACGAGAGGAAGCCCCCGTCGCTCAGGGCCTTGGTGAAGTTGCCCAGTCCGCTGAAGACCCGCTCGCTGCCGCCGAAGCCGAGGCCGGAGGAGCGTTCCTCGTGCAGGCTCATCCAGATCGCGTAGCCGATGGGCGCGACCAGGACGACGGCGAAGAGGGTGAAGAACGGGACGAGGAATACGGCCACCGCGCTGCGCTGGCCCGGTTTCGGCCGGGGGTGGCGGCGTGTCGACCGCTGGAGGGAGAGTGCCACGGGGGCTCCTTGGGACATGGGGGGGGGCTTCGGCTGCCGTGAGGGACGGGGCGTCGCCGGGCACTCGGCTGAGTGAGTGCCCGGCGACGGTGAGGGGCCGGGGTCCCGTTTCCCCGGACCCGCCCGGCTCTACTGGGCGAGGTTGAGACCGCGGTCCTTGATCGCCTTCTCGGCGGCCGACTGGCCGGCCTTCAGACCGTCGGCGACGGTGCCCTTGGACGAGGCGTCCGTGATCGCGGTGTTGGTCGCGGTCTGGACCGGGCCCCACGTCCAGTCCGGGACGATGGTGTCGGCCGCCGCACCGGCGATCTTGTAGACGTCGTCGCCGCCGAAGTAGCCCTGGTCGTCGAAGACTCCGGCCGCCACCTCACGGAGTTCCGCGTTGGCGGGCAGGGCGCTGCTCGGGGCCTCCAGCTTGCTCAGCCGGGCCTTCACGGCCGCCGGCGTGGTGGCCGCCCACGCGGCGAACTCGGCCACCGCCTCGACGTGCTTGGTGCCCTTCGGCACGGCGTAGGAGGTGCCGCCGTACATGCCGGTGGCAGCGGTGCCCCAGTTCGGCAGCGGGGCGATGGCCCACTTGCCGGACTGCTTCGGGAAGGCCGTCATCTGGCCGCCCGCGCTCCACGAGGCGCCGATGTAGCTGGCGACCGTACCGTCGTTCCTGGCCTTGGTGAACTCCGGGCTGGTGAAGCCGGCCGTCGCGACGAGGTCGTCGTCGACCAGGCCCTGCCAGTAGTCCGCGACCTTCTTCGACGCGGCGTCGTTGATCCCGACCTTCCAGGCGTCGCCCTCGGTGCCGTACCACTTGGCGCCGGCCTGCCAGGCGAGCGCGGGGAGCAGCGCCGGGTCGTCGTTGGCCCAGTCGCCGATACGGACGTTCTTGTCGGCCTTCTTGATCTTCTTGGCGGCCGCCTTGTACTCGTCCCAGGTGGTGGGGACGGCGACGCCGGCCTTCTTGAAGATGTCCTTGCGGTAGTAGAGGAGGTTCGGGGTGGCGTCGTAGGGCACGGCCCAGGTCTTGCCGCCGAGGGTCACCCGGTCCTGGATGGACTGGGAGAACTTGGCCTTGACGGTGTCACCGACCTCGCTGCTGATGTCCTCCAGCATTCCCTGGCTGGCGAACTCGGGAAGCTGCGGGTACTCGATGCCGACGACGTCGGGGGCGTTGCCCGCCTTGATCGCGTTGGTGATCTTCGCGTAGCCGTCGGGGCCGCCGGTGATCGCCGAGAACTTGACCTTGATGTCCTTGTGGGTCTTGTTGAACTCGTCGGCCACCTGCTGGGCGCCGAGGCTCCACCCCCAGTAGGTGAGGGTGACCGGCTTGGTGGCGGTGCCGGCCTTGTCCGAGCCGTCGTCGCCGCCGCAGGCGGTGGCGAACATCGCCAGCGAGAGTGAGACGGCGGCCGCGGCAAGGGCGGAACGGGACGTGCGAGAGGTGAGCTTCACTGCTCGGCTCCTCGGGGGCGGGCCGCGGTGCTGCATGTCGCGGCGGGTGAGGCACATCTTTGGGCCCCGCCCCGCAAGGAGTCAATAGAAAAACAAGATTTCCGAAAGGAAACGAAAGCGAAGCAGCGTTTCACTTACGCTTCACTGGAAGCGCGCACGCGCAGCTCCGGCAGGATCGCGATACGGCGCCGCGGACGTCCCGGTTCCGCCAGCCTCAGCAGCAGCAACTCGACCGCCGTGGCGCCGACTTCGTGCTTCGACGGGGCCACCGCACTGAGCGGCAGATCGGCGAGTTCGGCCACCTCGTCGTCGTACGAGACCAGGGCCACGTCGCCGGGAACCGACAGGGACGCGGCGCGCAGGCGCTGGAGCAGGAGCATCGCGTCGTTGTCGGTGTGGACCAGGGCGGCGTCGATCGCCCTGTCCCGCACGCCCCGCACGAACTCCTCCAACGCCTGTTCGTAGGCGGGCTCCCCCACGTCGTAGTTGCTGAGGTCGATGAACGCGGTGTCCTCCGGGGCGTCGAGGCCCGCGGCACGCATCCCGGCCAGGTAACCCTCCCGGATCCAGGGCGCGGTCGGAGTCCCCGAGCGCAGCAGCAGGGCGACGCGCCGCCGTCCGCCGTCCAGCAGATGACGTACGGCGAGACGGGCGCCGTAGGCGTGATCGGTGCCCACGTGCTCGGCGGCGGCGTCACCCTGTTCCGGCCGGCGCTCGACCAGCACGACCGGCACGTCGAGATCCTCGTACCACTGCCGGCCCACGGCGCCCCGCGTCTCGGACGGTGCGAGCAGCAGGCCCGCCACGCCCTCCGCGATCAGCTGCTCGGCCTGCGACTTCTCCGTCTCGGGGTCGTAGGCGGAGACGCCGAGCAGCAGCCGGATTCCGCGCGTCTCGGCCGCCTCGCGGGCACCCTTGATCACCTCGGGGTAGTAGTAGGCGGAGGACGGAACGATCAGCCCGAGGGCCTGCGTTCGCCGCTCCACGGCCTCGGCCCCGGCCGCGGGCGTCACACCCTCCGTCCAGCCCTTCGGAAGCATCGCGCCGCCGTGCACCCGCACCAACAGCCCCTGCTCGGCCAGCACTTCTACGTCCTTGCGCACCGTGACCGGGGAGACCCCCAGCTCGGCGGCGAAGTCCGTCACACGCATCGATCCCTGCTCGCGCACCCGGCGCAGGATCACCTGGTGCCTCTCTTCCGCGTGCACGGCGGCTCCCCTCTGCTCACATGCCCTGATCAGGGCCAGACTATCGCTTCCGCACCCACCTTGACGTTTACTTTCGAACGAAGGTAAAGCAAGAATTCCGTGCGTAAACCATTGCTGGCGCGTGGATGAGCGTGTTAGAACCCCTGGACCGCCCACACCGCCCGGCTGCCGATCACACCGTCGGACTCTTCCGCCTGCTCACCACCCCTCCCGCAGAGGACATCAGTCATGCCTTCTTCCTGGTCCCGCCGACGATTCCTCCAGGGATCCACGGCGACCGCTCTCGCCCTCGGCGCTGTGAGCACCGCGTCCTTCCCCTCTGCCGCCGCCTCCGAGGACGACGAGTTCGCCGCCCTTCGCGCCAAGTGGCGCGACCTGATCCTCGGCACGGACTTCGACCCCGCCTCCGAGCCGTTCCGCACCCAGCTCGCCACCCTCGGCAGCACGGCCGCGGCTCATCTGGCCGCGATGGCCCCGGCGACGGGCTCACTGTGGCCGGACCTGGTCTGGGCGGACCCGGAGCCCGACACCGACGCGGAGTCGTACGCGTACTCCTCGAAGATCTCCGGCAGTTACAGCAGGCTCAGCACGCTCGCCCAGGCATACGCGCAGCCCGGCACCGGCCTCACCGGCGACCCGACGCTCCTGAACGGCATCGTCACCGGCCTGGACCACATCAACTCCCAGGTCTACAACGAGAACACCACGCGCTACGGCAACTGGTGGGACTGGCAGATCGGCGCCCCGCAGAATCTGATGGACGTCTGTGTGCTCGTGTACGACGCGCTGACGGAGACTCAGATCGCCGGCCACTGCACGGCGGTCGACGCCTTCGTGCCCGACTCGGCGGTCGGCGCGTACACCGGCACCAGCACCGGCGCCAACCGGGTCGACCTGTGCCGCGCGATGATGGTGCGCGGGGTGGTCGGCCGCAGCCCGGCGAAGATCACGCTCGCCCGGGACGCCCTCTCCCCCGTCTTCCCCTACGTCACGACGGGCGACGGCTTCTACGCCGACGGCTCGTACATCCAGCACACCTCGATCCCTTACATCGCCGGGTACGGAACGGTCCTCAACGACGGCCTCGGACGGCTCTTCGCGCTGCTGCGCGGCTCCAGCTGGGAGGTCACCGACCCGAACAGCGCGCTGTTCCTCGACACCATCGAGAAGGCCGTGGCGCCGTTCCTCTACAACGGTCTGATCATGGACAACGTCGCGGGCCGCGGCATCAGCCGCAGCGCCGCCGACGACCACACCCGCGCGCACGGACTGCTCGGCTCGATCCTGCTGCTCGGCCAGGGCGCGAGCCCCGAACAGGAGGCCCGCTGGCGGACGTTGGTGAAGGGCTGGCTGGAGCGCGACCGCCACGAGCCCGCCACGAGCAACCTCAATCTCAGCATCGTGCGCCTCGCGCCGCTGCGCGCCCTGCTCGCGGACACATCGGTCGAGGCCGCTCCCGAACCGGTCGAACACCGGATCTTCGCGAGCATGGACCGGGTCACGCACCGCCGCCCCGGCTGGGCCGCCTCGCTCAGCATGGCCTCGAAGCGGATCGCCCACTACGAGTACGGCAACGGCGAGAACGCGCGCGGCTTCCACACCGGCGCCGGCTGGCTGTCCTGGTGGGGCGACGACTTCGGCGAGACGCAGTACTCGGACGCCTTCTGGCCCACCGTCGACCCGTACCGCCTGCCCGGCATCACCGCTTCCAGGAAGCCCCTGGCCGACGGCGAGGGCGGCAACTGGGGCAACCCGAAGCCCGACGCGGCCTGGGTCGGCGGCGCCACCGACAGCGAGTACGCGGCGGTCGGTCAGCACCTCAAGGGCCTGTCGAGCACGATGAGCGCACGGAAGTCCTGGTTCTTCCTGGACGACTCGGTCGTCTGTCTCGGCGCGGGCATCTCCGCCGCCGACGGGTACGCGGTCGAGACCACCCTCGACAACCGCGCGCTGGGCACGTCGGGCTCACCCGCTCTCACCGTCGACGGCGAGACGCAGCCCAACACCCAGGGCTGGACGGGGAAGTTCAGAAACGCCTCCTGGGCCCACATCGAGGGGCACGCCGGCTACGTCTTCCCCGGCGGGGCCACGTTCAACGCCGTACGCGAGGAACGGACCGGCGCCTGGCGGGACATCAACACCGGCGGCTCCACCACCGCGCTCACCCGCCGCTATCTGACCCTCTGGACCGACCATGGCTTCCTCCCCGCCAGCGCCGGCTACGCGTACGTCCTCATGCCCGGCGCGAGTGCCAGGGCCACGGCGCATCGCGCGCAGGACGCGGGCCGGCTGAGGATCCTCGCCAACACCGCCCGCCAGCAGGGCATCCGCAGCCCCCAACTGGGCCTCACCGCCGTCAACTTCTGGGAGCCCGGCAGCCTCGGCCTCCTCACGGCCAGTGCTCCGGCCGCCGTCCTCGTGCGGGAACACCGGGACGGCACGGCCACCGTCTGTGTCGCCGACCCCGCCCGCGAGGCCACCGCCCTCGAAGTCGTGTGGCACCGCCCGGTCCGGGAGGTGCTCTCCCAGTCCCCGACGGTCACCGACGCCCGCACCGGGCACGGTCTCAAGCTCACCTTCGGCGACCTGACCGGAGCCGCCGGCTCGACGCACACCGTCAAGGTGCGGCTCGGCTGAGGACTTCGGCCGGTCCGCCCCTACGCCCATGTCACACCCGTACGACCTTTCAGGAGCAACGATGCACTGGAACAGCCCGCGCTCTCTCCGCCACCTCCTGCGCCGGACCCTCGGCCGGAGCGTGCTGCTCGCAGCCGCCACCGCACTGACCGTGCCGCCCGCCCTCGCCTCACCCGCCTCCGCCGCCGGCACCTTCCCCGTCTTCACCAACGAGCGCAACGCCACCACGCCCGGCCTGGAGCAGTACGGCGCGGTGAAGGCCACGGTGGCGTACGACTGGTTCGCCTTCACCTGTGACACCAGCGCGTGCTACTCGAACGGCGGGGCGCTGCCCACCGAGAGCGCGTACAAGACCAAGATGCTCGACTACATCAGCCAGTTCGGCGCGGGCGACACCGCCCCGGTGGTCCTGGACATCGAGAACATCGTCGTCACCAAGCTCTCCGGGACGGCCGCGGCCAACGCGTTCGACCTCTGGAAGGAGCTGATCACCTGGACGCACGAGGTCGCGCCGTCGGCGCCGGTCGGGATGTACGGCTACGACTACAACGCCACCAACAACACCCTGACGAAGGCGCTCCACGCCGACGGCCTGCTCGACTTCTTCGCGCCGCGTGCGTACTGGGACAGCGGGGAGACCGAGTCGAGCTGGAAGACCCAGTTCGACGCGTCCGTCGCCAACGACCGCTCGCTCGTCCCCGACCAGCCGATCTACCCGTACGTCAGCCCCAACATCATCGGCGGCGGCTATGTGTCGGGCACCACCTGGAGCTACATCCTGACCCAGGTCAAGGCGGGCGCCGACGGTGTCGTCGTCTGGGAGCCGGGCGCCGCCGACTCCACCGCCTGCAACTGGGTGTCGCAGAACTCGTACGAGATGGGTGTCATCACGGGGACCAGCAGCAGCGGACCGCTGACGGCGACCGCGTCCGCGCCCAGCGGCAACTGCACCGTCCCGCGCGGCGCCACCACCAGCGTTCCGGTGACCATCAAGAACACCTCCAGCTCCACCACCGCGGCCACGACCATGCAGAGCTTCACCGGTGCGCCGCAGGGCATCTCCGGCACCTGGCAGTACTGGAACGTGCCCGCGCTGGCGCCCGGCGCGACCTGGAACACGGCCCTCTACCTGACCATCCCGTCGGCCGAGACATGGAGCACCGCGCTGTTCCATCTGCGCACCGGTCTGAGCGACACCCGCTGGGCCACGGTCGTTCTCTGACATCGCCGGCTTCTCGTACGGAAGGTTCCATGCGCGGCTTCACGAATGAGCGCGGCGAGCGTGTGCCGGGCCTGCACCAGTTCGGTGCGGTCCGGTCCACGGTCGTGTACGACATCTTCAAGTTCACCTGCGACGACGACGGCGGCCACGCGCGCGGCGGCGCGCTCCCCGGCCGGGCCGCCTACCAGGCCCAGGTCCACGCCTATATCGAGCAGTTCGGCGGTGAGCCGGGCGCTCCGGTCGTGCTCGACTTCGAGGACATCCTGCTCACCGAGCTGTCCGGGCGGGCCGCCCGCCACGCGCTCGACCTCTGGAAGCGGCTCATCATCTGGACGAAGGAGACCGTCCCCGGCTCCCCGGTCGGGATGTACGGCTTCGACTGGAAACCCGGAAACCGGGAACTGACACGGGAGTTGTACGAGGACGGGCTGCTCGACCTCTTCGCGCCCGAGGCGTACTGGTGGCCCGATCAGACCCGTACGACGTGGACCGACCGGTTCGCGGCGGCCGTCGGCCACGCACGCGCCCTGGCGCCGGGCAAGCCGGTCCATCCGTACTTCCATCCCCACTACATCGGGGGTGGCGAACTGCCGCCGGACGTCTGGTCGTACAGCGTCGACCGGTTCCGCGAGCTCGCCGACGGGGTCGTCATCTGGGAACCCAGCACGACCAACGCAGGCTCGCCGGCCGCCGGTTGGGTGTCCCGGTACGCACAGGAGTGGTGCCATGTCTCCGACGCTGCCGGTCCTCTCACCGTCACCCTCGGGTCCGTCGCCGCCGTCCGCGGGTCGACCGTCACCGCTCGGCTGACCGTCACCAACGTGTCCGCCACGGCCACCGACGCCACCCCGATCGACAGCGCCGATGCCTCCTTCGACTCCCCCGTCGTTCCGGCACTGCCGCCCGGCGCCGCGTGGACCTGCGCGGCCGGCATCACTGTGCCGCCGCACCACCCCTACAGCACGATCCCGCTCCGTCTCGCCCTCGGTGCTCAGGAGGTGTGCCTGGGCATCGTCGTCGACTGAGCCGAGCCAAGGGCGCCGAAGGCGGATGCCCGCCGATGTCCGGGTATCTCTGGCGGATTGCGGGGACACCGGGTATCGAGACGGCCATGGACGACACCTCTCTTCCCGGTCTCCCCGTCCCTCCCCCGCCCGGCGCGAGCGCGCTGCCGCAGGGGACGTACGACGGCTCGCTCGTCCTGGTCACTGGCGGCGGGACCGGGCTCGGCAAGGCGATCGCGGCGGAGTTCGCGCGGCTGGGCGCCGATCTGGTGCTCGTCAGCCGCGGTGAGGAGCATCTGCGCTCCGCGCGGCGGGAGTTGGCGGCGCTGGGCACGCGGGTGACGACGGCCGTGTGCGACGTACGGGACGCGGAGCGCATCACCGAGGTGTTCGACGCGTGCGGGCTGCCCGACGTGCTGGTCAACAACGCGGCCGCCAACTTCCCCGTGCCCGCCGAGGACATGTCCCCGAACGCCTGGCGGGCGGTCGTCGACATCACCCTGACCGGAACGTTTCTGATGAGCCGCGAGTTCGGCCGCCGTCATCTGGCCGCGGGTACGCCCGGTTCGATCATCGACGTCGGTGCGTCGTACGCCTGGACGGGCGGCCCCGGTTTCGCGCACAGCGCGGCGGCCAAGGCGGGCGTGCGCACCCTGGTCCGGACGCTGGCCGTGGAGTGGGGGCCGTACGGCATCCAGGTCAACGGCCTGGTGCCCGGGCTGATGCCGCACGAGGACATGACCGACGACATCCGCGGGAACCTGGACCGGGCCGACGCGCACGACGCGCGCCAGCCCGCCCTCCGGGTCGGCGCGCCGCGCGAACTCGGCTGGGCCGCCACCTTCCTGGCATCCCCCTACGCCCGTTTCATCACCGGCCACACGCTGGTGGTGGACGGTGCGAACTGGCAGCGCAGGGGGCTCGTCAGCCCGCCGGTGGTGCCGGTGCGGGAGCAGATGGGGCGCGGGCCCTTCACCGGCTGATCGTCACCCGGCCAGTGCCCCGAGGTCGAGCCGCGCGAGGCGCTCGGGGTCGGCCAGGATGTTCATGGCCACGATCCGCCCGTCGGCGACGGTGACGCCCATGACCGACATCGGCTGCCCGTCGAGCAGCGCGACGACACCGACCTCGCCATTGATGAGCACGAGCCGCGAGGATGCCGCGAACCGCGCGAACGTGAGCGCCTGTCGGGCCACGGCCGCCGCACCGCGGACCAGCTTGGAAGCCGCCGCTCCGCCGACCAGCGGGCCCGAGTCCGCGCGCAGCACGACATCGGGGTCGAGGACGGAGAGGAGGGCTTCGAAGTCTCCGCCGCGCGAGGCCGCGAGGAAGGCGTCGAGGACCTTCTTCTGCCGGGTGAGGTCGGGCTCGGGTTCCGGAGCGGCTCCCTGTACCCGGCGGCGGGCCCGGCTGGCGAGCTGGCGGGTCGCGGCCGGGGAGCGGCCCACGATGGCCGCGATGTCGTCGAAGGGCACCGCGAACATGTCGTGGAGCACGAACGCGAGCCGCTCGGCGGGCTCCAGTGTCTCCAGGACCACGAGGAGGGCGAGCCCGACCGAGTCGGCCAGCAGCACCTCCTGCTCGGGGTCGATGCGTGCCAAGGGGCTGATGACCGGGTCGGGGACGAAGGTGTCCTCGATGGGATCCTCCCGGCGCGAGGCCCGGGAGCGCAGCATGTCCAGGCAGACCCGGCCGACCACGGTGGTCAGCCAGCCCCCGAGGTTCCTGACCTCGTCGGCGTCGGTCCGGCTGAGCTTCAGCCAGGCCTCCTGGACCGCGTCGTCCGCCTCGCTGAGCGAGCCGAGCATCCGGTAGGCCACCGCTCTCAAGTGGCCCCGGTGCGCCTCGAACCGGTCCGCGAGAAGTTCACTGTCGTGCATCGGTCCTCCCCCATCTTCCGTCGTACGGAACGCCGTACAGAACGTGTGCAGAACACTGACTGATCAAAACATGCCGGTCACTTTCCCTCGAAACGCGGCACGCGCCGGGCGCCCTTCGCCGCGTATCCCTCGCGCGCGTCCTCGGACGTCAGGGTGAGCGCCGCCGACATGGCCGTGCGGTCGAGGGCCGCGGCGAGGCCGGCGTCCGCGTAGGTGTCGATGTCGTGTTTGATGCCCTGCACGGCGAGGGGCCCGTTGGCCGCGATCTCGGCGGCGACGGAACGGGCCGTCTTGTCCAACTCTGCGGGCGCGACGAGGAGTTGAACCAGATGGAGGCGCTCGGCCGTGACCGCGTCCAGCCGGCGCCCGGTCAACGCAAGGAACTTGGCCCAGCCCGCGCCCGCCTCACGGGCGATCCGCAGATCACCGCCCGCGTCGACCGCGACCCCGAGCTGCGCCTCCGGCAGCGCGAACACCGCGTCGTCGGCCGCGACACGCAGGTCCGCCATCAGCGCGAGTTCGAACCCGAAGCCCAGGCAGTAGCCCCGTACCGCCGCCACGACCGGCTGCGGCAGCCGGGCGAAGGCCGCGAACCGTTCGTGCGCCCAGCGGATGCCCTCGTAGTAGGCGCGGGCACGCTCCGCGGCGGACCGCCCGGTGATCGCGCCGCCCGGCGCCGTGACGTCGATCCCCGCGCAGAAGGCCCGCCCCTCGGCCCTCAGCAGGACCACCCGGATCGACTCGTCGAAGCGGATCCGGTCGGCGAACAGCCCGAGTTGACGCGTGGACTCCCAGCTCCACGCGTTGAGCTTCGCCGGGCGGCAGAGGGTGAGGACGCCGATGCCGTCCTCGACGTCGAGGCGCAGCCGCTCCTCGCCCTCCGGGATGTCCGTACGTGTGGTGTCGATCATCCGTACCCCCTAAGGATTCTGACAGTCCGTCAGAATCCTAGGGGCGCTCGGAGACCTCAGACCTCGTCGCGCGTCAGCGCCAGCAACCGGTCCAGGACACGGGGCCCGCCGGCCCGTACGCCGTCGTGCTCGAACTCGTCCGTCACCCAGGTGCGCAGGCCACGGATCGCGCGTGCCGTGCGCAGGGAGTGCTCGGCGTCCACGTACATGTCGTCGTGGTAGACCGCAGCGGCGACCGGCACCTCGTTGGCGGCGAGGCGGGCGGGGTCGTACAGCGGCTGCCAGTCGGTGCGGGCGGCCAGATGCTCGGCGGTCTCGCGCAGCGGGCGCAGCGCCGGGTCGGTCTCGAACGTCCAGGGGTGCACGGATTCGCCGGTGAACAGCAGCGGTCCGTCGTCCGCGAGGGTCTTGGCCGCGTCGAACTGCGGGAACTCGGCGCGCACCCGCTCGGCGGACCAGGCGGTGGGGCGGTCGCCCTGGGCGTAGCAGGCCTCGTGGACGAGCGCGTACAGCGGGTGACCGGCGTACGACAGGAGGCCCTGGACGTCCTCCTGGAAGGCGTCGGAGAGGGCCGGGCCCTGCGGGGTGCGGACGAAGGCCTCCTCCAGGAGGTAGTGGAGGCGGTGGCTGCCCTCGCTGCCGCCGAGGACGATGCCGAGCGACTGGAAGGCCTCGACGGTCAGGCGGTAGCCGCCGTTCAGGACCGGCTCGTGCTGGAGCAGGTAGTCCGCGATCTGGCGGGCCCGCTCGACGTCCTGCGGGTAGCGCGCGTAGTGCGCGGCGACCTTGCGCTCGATGCGGGGGTACGCGGCCCGGTAGACGTCGTCCGCGTGCCCGTCGAGGGTGGGCAGCCCGCCGGTGATCACGGCGGCGCGCAGTCCCTCCGGCGCGGTCGACAGGTAGTGCACCGCGCAGAAACCGCCGAAGCTCTGGCCGAGGACGGTCCAGGGGGCGCCGCCCGTGAGCCCGGGCCGGATGGCCTCGCAGTCGCGGACGATGGAGTCGGCGCGGAAGTGCGTGAGGTAGTCGGCCTGTTCGCGCGGGCCGCCGCGCAGCGGGAGGGTCTGCCGGTTGGCGGGCGTGGAGTGGCCGGTGCCGCGCTGGTCGAGGAGCAGCACCCGGAACTCCTTCAGCGCACGGCCGAGCCAGGCCTGCTTGCCGACAAAGCGGTTGGCGCCGAAGCCGGGACCGCCTTGGAGGTAGACCAGCCAGGGAAGGTCCTGCTGTGCCTTGTCGGCCCTGTCGCTCGCGACGACCTCACGGGCGAACAGCTCGATGCTCTCCCCCGCCGGGTCGTCGTGGTCGAGGGGCACGGTGAAGCGGTGGTCGGTGAGGACGACACCGGGCTGGCGGTAGCTGACGGTCAACAGGGCTCCCGAGACGAACGGATTCCAGGCTGCGTCCCAGTTGAGCACATGTTCCGCGGGCGGCGGAGTCCAGGGATCAAGAACACTTACTGAACACCGGCTCAGCCCACTCGTCGGCGGGGGCCGCCCGGCAGCCCCTGCTCGCACTGAACCGACGGTCAGCGCACCGACAGACTGGAGCGGCGCACCACCAGCTCCGGCTGGAGCACGACCCGCCGGTGCTCGTGCGGCGCGGGGGCGGTCTCCGCCTCGATCTCCTCCAGGAGCAGCTCGGCGGCGAGCGCTCCCATGGTCACGGCGGGCTGGCGTACGGAGGTGAGCGGGACGGCCGCGGCGGCGGCGAACTCGATGTCGTCGTAGCCGACGATCGCGAGGTCGTCGGGTACGCCGACCCCGGCCGCGTACATGGCCTGCAGGACGCCGAGGGCCAGCAGGTCGTTGGCGCAGAAGACGGCGGTGGGGCGCTCGGCCAGGCCGAGCAGCCGGGCGCCGGCGTCGCGCCCCGCGGCCACGTCGAGACGCTCGGTGGGCAGCTCGCGCAGACAGTCCGGGCCGAGTCCCGCCTCGGCCAGGGCGTTCAGGGCGCCGGTGCGGCGGTCCCTGACCTGGTTGAGTCCGGGCGGCCCGCTGACGTACGCGATGGAGCGGTGCCCGGCGTCCACGAGATGCCGTACGGCGAGCGCGCCGCCCGCCACGTCGTCGACCGAGACCGAGCACTCGGTGGTGCCCTCGGCGACCCGGTCGACCAGCACGAACGGGATGCCGTTGCGGCGGAACGCCTCGATGTTGCGCCCGCTCGCGTCGGTGGGCGTCAGCAGCACCCCGCGCACCCGCTGCTCGGCGAAGAGCGACAGATAGTCGGCCTCCTCGCTCGAGCTCTGCGCACTGTTGCAGACCATCACACCGAGCCCGGTGTCCCGCGCGGCGCGCTCGGCGCCCCGCGCCACGTCCACGAAGAACGGGTTGCCCATGTCGAGGACGAGCAGGCCCATGATCCGGCTGCGACCGGCCCGCAGCTGGCGTGCGGATTCGCTGCGGACATAGCCGAGCCGGTCGATGGCGGACAGCACCCGCGCCCGGGTCTCGGAGGCGACCGAGTCGGGGCGGTTGATCACGTTCGAGACCGTACCGACGGAGACTCCGGCGACACGGGCGACGTCCTTGATACCCACCGGCTGGGCCATCGGGCTGGAACCTCCAGGGAAACAAGAAGCGGCGGGCTGGCCCTCACACTACCCGCGTGAGGGCCGCGCCCGGTGGTCACGAAGGCAGCTGGAAATCGACGACGTGGAGGGCCGACGGCGTCGTGCCGCTGGACTTCTCCTGGTACATGAACGACAGCTTCCCATCCTGCGAGACACGCATCTCATCGATCACGACCTCACCGAAGGCGTTGAGGGCGCTGCCGTCGTACAGAAGCGTCCAGTCGGTGTACCCGGACGACTTCGAGGCGCCGGCGATCCGGCCGAACGGCATGATCGCGTAGGCGTTGTTGTATTTGTCGAGGACCAGTTTGGTGCGCTGGCTGGAGTTCAGGGCGATCGGGATCTCGGTCTTGGTCCAGGTGCCCGAGGAGTTCTTGCGGACGTGGAAGGCGCGCCCGTTGGCCGTCCGGTCGGTGACGTAGTTGGTCGTGCACTGGCCGAAGCGGCCGGGTACGTAGCTGATGATCGCGTGCGGCAGGCCGGTGGAGTCGGTGGCCTGGCTCTCCTGGTTCATCAGGGAGTGGTCGGGGTTGAGGGAGTCGATGACAAGTCCGCTGTCGGTGACGGCGACCGTGTCCGACGCCCCGGTGGTGCCGACGAGGGCGCCCGCGTCGTTGCGCCAGGTGCGGCCGCGGTCGGTGGAGTAGACGTAGCCCGTGTCGTGGTTGGTGATGCCGCCGCTGTTGCACATCACGGCGGCGTTCTGCTCACGCCAGGTGAAGAAGGAGTGCAGCCGGCCGTTGACGTCGTAGTCGATGCCGTGCAGATACATGTTGCGGACGGTGCTGGAGCCGTGCGAGCTGGTGTACGTACCGGTCGAGCTGGACCACTCCCCGAGAGCCGTCCAGGACGAACCGTCGTACTCCGCGAGGGCGTTGCGGCCGTTTCCGGAGATGCCGACGCGATAGCTGAGCTGGAGCTTGCCCTCCGGTGTCGAGACGAACTGCGGATAGGTGAACTGTGTCGTGAGCGCGAGGCCGTCGAGGGTCGTCTGTACGGAGCCGAAGACGGCGGAGGTCCAGCTGGTGGAGGCCGGGTTGTCGAGCAGGCCCGCCACCGACTTCACGTAGAAGAAGCCGTCGCTGTGGGAGTCCATGTTGAGGTGCAGCCGGCCGTCGGTCTTCGACACACCCATGGAGATGACGTTGTGCGAGTCGGAGCTCTTGAGCGTGTGGGCGAGGGTGACCGTCGACCAGCTCGCCGCGCCGAGCACCCGGCGGGCGACGACCGCGCTGCGGTCGGTGGTGTACCAGGCCGCGTACTGGTAGCCCTTGTAGGTCAACAGCCCGTTCTTCTGGAACGAGTTGTTGTTGACCAGGCCGTCGTAGGACACGAAGAACAGGGCCTGGGCGTCGAGTTGGGTGGTGCCGGTCAGCGTGACGGACGGGCCGGGGTCGGCCGCCCGCGCCGTACCGGCTCCCAGACCGGGGCCTGCCACCGCGCCCAGCAGTGCCGTCGCGAGCAGTGTGCGTCGTCTCATCGTGCGGAGCTCCTGGTCAGGCTAGATGGAACACTTCGGTGAGAGGCTTCATGGCTTCGTCGGGTCTGGCGCCGTCCAGCGACTCGAAGAACGGCGCCATCTCCGCCTGCCAGCGGGCATTGATGTCGGTGGCCTCCATGCCTGCCTGTGCGGCCGCGAAGTCCTCGGTCTCCAAGTAGCCGACCAGCAGGCCGTCTTCGCGCAGGAAGAGCGAGTAGTTGTGCCAGCCGGTGGCCGAGAGCGCTTGAAGCATCTCGGGCCACACGGCGGCGTGCCGCTCGCGGTACTCGTCGAGGCGGTCCGCACGGACCTTCAGCAGAAAGCACACACGCTGCATCAATGACCCTCCCGGTCCTACAAGGTGGACGTCTAGAAGTTGAACTGGTCGATGTTCTTCGCGTTGAACACGGTCGGCTTGCCCAGGCTGATCACGCCGTCCTTGCCGATGGTGTACGAGCCCATGTCACCGGCCTTGAAGGTCTCGCCCTCCTTGCCGGTGATCTGCCCCGAGGACAGCGCCACGGCGGTCCGCGCGGCCAGCTCGCCGAGCTTCGCCGGGTCCCACAGCTCGAAGCCCTCGACGGTGCCGTTCTTGACGTACTTGCGCATGTCGTTGGGGGTGCCGAGGCCGGTCAGCTTGACCTTGCCCTTGTACTTGGAGCCGGACAGGTACTGGGCCGCCGCCTTGATGCCGACGGTGGTCGGGGAGATGATCCCCTTGAGGTTCGGGTGCTCCTGGAGCAGGCCCTGGGTCTGCTGGAAGGACTGCTGGGCGTCGTCGTTGCCGTACGCGACCTTGACCAGCTTGACGTCCTTGTACTTGGAGTCCTTCAGCTCGTCCTTCATGAAGTCGATCCAGGTGTTCTGGTTCGTCGCGGTCTGCGCGGCGGAGAGGATCGCGATCTCGCCCTTGTAGCCGATCTGCTCGGCGAGCAGCTGCACCTCGGTACGGCCCAGGTCCTCGGCGCTGGCCTGGGAGACGAAGGCGTTGCGGCACTCGGGCTTGGTGTCCGAGTCGTACGTGACGACCTTGATCTTGTTGGTCATGGCCTGCTTGAGCGCGGTGCACAGGGCGCCCGGGTCCTGCGCGGAGACGGCCATCGCGTCGACCTGCTGCTGGGTGAGCGTGTTGACGTAACTCACCTGGCCGGAGGTGTCGGTGGCGCTGCTCGGGCCGACCTCCTTGTACGTGGAGCCCAGCTCCGTCAGCGCCTTCTCGCCGCCCTTGTCCGCGGAGGTGAAGTAGGGGTTGTTGACCTGCTTGGGCAGGAAGCCGACGGTCAGGCCCTTCTTGGTGGCCGCGTTCGGGTCGGCCTTGCCGGTCGCGACGGCCGAGCCGCCCTCGTCCTTGACGTCGTTCTTGGTGGTGCCGCCGCAGGCGGTGGCGGCCAGGGCGAGCGAACTGACGGCGGCGAGGGCGACACAGGCCCGACGGATCGATGACTTGCGCATGGCGGAAGTTCCTTTACGAGGGTGAGCGGAAGGGTGACAGGGCGGGGCCGGGTGGGAGTTACGAGGCCGGAGTCGAGGCAGCTCTGCGGCCCGCCCTCGCTACGGAGATCTGCCGCGCGACCCGGGGGCCGAGCACGGAGACGACGAGCAGCACGCCGGTGACGACGATCTGCGACTGCGCGGAGACATTCAGGAGGCTCATCACGTTCTGCAGCGCGCCGAGCAGGAAGACTCCCGCGATCGCGCCGCCGAGCGTGCCCTTGCCGCCGTCGAAGTCGATGCCGCCGAGCAGCACGGCCGCGACGACGGAGAGTTCGAGGCCGGTGGCGTTGTCGTAGCGGGCGCTGGCGTAGTGCAGCGTCCAGAAGATGCCGGTCAGGGAAGCCATGACGCCGGTGGCGACGAAGAGGATCAGCTTCTGCCGCTTGACGCGGATGCCGGCGAACCGCGCGGCCTCCTCGTTGGCGCCGATCGCGAAGGACGAGCGTCCGAACGGGGTGGCGTGCAGTACTACCACGGCGATGGCCAGCAGCACCAGGAAGGGCAGGAAGGCCTGCGGGAGGAAGGTGTTCCCGAGGCGTCCGGCCGCGAAGTCCAGGTACTGGGTGGGGAAGTCGGTCACCGAGTCCTGGCCGAGCACGATCTGCGCGATGCCACGGTAGGCGGCGAGCGTACCGATGGTGACGGCCAGCGACGGCAGCCCGAGCCGGGTCACCAGCAGACCGTTGACCAGCCCGCACACCAGGCCGAGCAGCAGGCACAGCGGAATGATCGTCTCGATCGACATGCCCTGGTTCCACAGGGCGCCCATCACCGAGCCCGACAGGCCTGCCGTGGAGGCGACCGAGAGGTCGATCTCACCGGCCACCACCAGCAGGGTCATCGGCAGGGCGATCAGCGCGATCGGCAGGGTGTTGCCGATCAGGAACGACAGGTTGAGGGCGTTGCCGAAGCCGTCGACGAAGCCGAAGGAGAACAGCAGCAGAACGATGAGGAGGGCGCCCACGACCGTGTCCCAGCGGACGGCGCGCGCGAGAGCGGAGTCAGCCATGGCGGGCGTTCCTCTTCTTCAGGGCGGAGGCCACGCGCAGCGCGACGATCCGGTCGACCGCGATGGCGAGGATGAGCAGGATGCCGTTGATGGCGAGCACCCAGACGGAGCTGACGCCGAGGGCGGGCAGCACGCTGTTGATGGAGGTCAGCAGCAGTGCGCCGAGGGCCGCGCCGTAGACGCTGCCGGAGCCGCCGGTGAAGACGACACCGCCGACCACGACCGCGCTGACGACGGTCAGTTCATAGCCGGTGCTGGTGCCGGAGTCGACGTTGCCGAACCGGGCGAGGTACAGCGCGCCCGCGAGCCCCGCGAGACCACCGCAGACGATGTACGCGGTCAGGATCCGCTTGCGCACCGGGATGCCGGCGAGCCGCGCGGCCTCCGGGTTGGAGCCGAGCGCGTACAGCTCGCGGCCGCTGCCGAAGTGCTTGAGGTAGTACGCGGTGACCAGCAGCACCGCCAGGGCGATCAGCGCGAGATACGGGACCGCCGAGATGCCGCCGGAGCCGAAGTCGACGAAGCCGCCCGGGAGGTCGGCCGCGGTGATCTGCCGGGAGCCGACCCAGATGGAGTCGATGCCGCGGATGATGTAGAGCGTGCCCAGGGTGACGACGAGCGCGGGCACCTGGCCGAGGCTGACGAGCAGTCCGTTGATCAGTCCGCAGCCGATGCCGAGCAGGACCGCGAGGAGCACCGCGACGACGGGGTTTCCGCCGCCGTGCAGATAGGTGCCGGCCGCGAAGGCGCTGATGCCGAGCGTCGAGCCGACCGACAGATCGACGTTGCGGGTGATCACCACCAGGGACTGGCCGGTGGCGACCAGCACCAGGATGGTCGCGTTCAGCAGCAGGTCCTTGATGCCCTGTTCGGACAGGAACTGGCTGTTGCCCATCTGGGTGATGGCGATCATCACCAGGAAGACGACCAGGATGGCGAGTTCGCGCATCTTGAAGACGCGGTCCACCAGCCGGGTGCCGCTCGACCTGGGCACCTCGGCGGCGGGGGCGGGGTTGGGTGCGGTCACCGTCATACGGCGGCCCTCCGGGGGATGTTCGGGGTCATACGGGCAGCCCTTTCCATGACTGTCATGCGGCGGCCCTCCCGGTGGCTGCGGCCATCACGGTTTCCTCGGTGGCTTCGGAGCGCGGAATCTCGGCGGTGAGCCGGCCCTCGTGCATCACGAGCACGCGGTCGGCCATGCCGAGGATCTCGGGCAGGTCGGAGGAGATCATCAGGACGGCCACCCCGTCGGCGGCCAGCTCGCTGAGCAGCCGGTGCACTTCGGCCTTCGTACCGACGTCGATGCCGCGGGTCGGCTCGTCGACGATCAGCACCTTGGGGCCGGTGGCGAGCCACTTGGCGAGGACGACCTTCTGCTGGTTGCCGCCGGAGAGCGTGGAGACGGTGTCGGCGATCCGGGCGTACTTCACCTGGAGCTTGACCGCCCAGTCGAGCGAGCGGCTGCGCTCGGCGCCGCGGTCCACCAGGCCCGCCCTGACCGTCGTACGCAGCCCGGTCAGGCCGATGTTGCGTTCGATGGACATGTCCATCACCAGACCCTGGGCGCGCCGGTCCTCGGGGACGAGGGCGAGCCCGGCGGCCATGGCTGTGGAGGGCGCTCCGTTGGTCAGCGTCCTGCCGTCGACCTCGACCTCACCGGCATCCCAGCGGTCGACGCCGAACACGGCCCGGGCGACCTCCGTGCGCCCCGCGCCGACGAGTCCGGCGAGACCGACGATCTCACCGCGCCGGACGTCGAAGGAGACGTCGGTGAAGACGCCCTCACGGGTCAGCCGGCGCACGCTCAGGGCGACCTCGCCCGCCTCGACGTCCTGCTTGGGGTAGAGCTCGTCGAGGTCGCGGCCGACCATCCGGCGGACCAGGTCGTCCTCCGTCATGCCCTCCAGCGGCTCGCTGGAGATCCAGGCGCCGTCCCGCAGGGTCGTGACCCGCCGGCAGATCTGGAAGATCTCCTCCAGTCGGTGCGAGATGAACAGCACCGCCGAGCCCTGCTCGCGCAGGGTGCGGACAACGCCGAAGAGGCGGGCCACCTCGCTGCCGGTCAGGGCGGCGGTCGGCTCGTCCATGATCAGGACGCGGGCGTCGAAGGAGAGTGCCTTGGCGATCTCGACGATCTGCTGGTCGGCGATGGACAGGCCGCGCGCGGGGCGGTCGGGGTCGAGTTCGACGCCGAGGCGCTTCATCAGGGCGGCGGTCGCCGCGTGGGTGGCCTTGTGGTCGATCCGGCCGAACGCCCGCCGGGGCTGGCGGCCCATGAAGATGTTCTCGGCGATCGACAGATCGGGGAAGAGCGTGGGCTCCTGGTAGATCACCGCGATGCCCGCGTCGCGGGCGTCGGCGGGACCGTGGAAGACGGTGGGTTCGCCGTCCAGCAGCACCTGACCGGCGTCCGGTCGGTGCACGCCGGCGAGCGTCTTGATGAGGGTCGACTTGCCCGCGCCGTTCTCTCCGGCGAGCGCGTGCACTTCGCCGGGAAACAGTTCCAGGGACACGTCCCGCAGGGCTCGTACGGCGCCGAAGGACTTCGAGATGTCCTTGAGCGCCAGCACGGGGGCCGGTCCCGTATCGGACGGGTGGGTCATGAGGGGCTCCTCGACGACGCCGGCAGGACTGCCCTCGCAGCGTCGTGAAAGGTTTCAATTGGGTTGCCGGGACGTTAGGCAGGTCACCCAGGTCACGTCAATGGGTTCGTGTCGAAATTTTTCGATGACCAAAGGTCACAACAGAGTCACGGCCAACAGCCTGCGCCGCGGGGGTTGACAGCCCCTCGGGAGGCTCATAGCTTCGGCTCCTGAATCGTTTCAGAGTGAGCTTTCAAGAAGCCCTTCCACATTCGAAGTCGTAGGAGCCCCGAAGTGACCGAGCTCGCAGCGGTGAAGACCGCGCTCAAGACCCAGGCCGTCGAGACGCCGTCATGGGCGTACGGGAACTCGGGAACCCGTTTCAAGGTGTTCGCGCAACCCGGAGTGCCGCGCAACCCCTTCGAGAAGCTGGACGACGCCGCGAAGGTGCACGAGTTCACCGGGGCGGCGCCGACCGTCGCCCTGCACATCCCCTGGGACAAGGTCGACGACTACGCGGCCCTGGCGAAGTACGCGGAGGACCGCGGCCTGAAGCTGGGCACGATCAACTCCAACACCTTCCAGGACGACGACTACAAGCTCGGCTCCATCTGCCACCCGGACGCGGCGGTGCGGCGCAAGGCGATCGACCATTTGTTCGAGTGTGTCGACATCTTGGACGCGACGGGGTCCAAGGACCTGAAGCTGTGGTTCGCGGACGGCACGAACTATCCCGGGCAGGACGACCTCCGTGAGCGCCAGGACCGGCTCGCCGAGGGTCTGGCCCAGGTCTATGAGCGGCTCGGGGACGACCAGCGGATGCTGCTGGAGTACAAGTTCTTCGAGCCCGCCTTCTACTCGACGGACGTCCCCGACTGGGGCACGGCGTACGCGCACTGCCTCAAGCTCGGCGACAAGGCGCAGGTCGTGGTCGACACCGGGCACCACGCGCCCGGCACCAACATCGAGTTCATCGTCGCCACGCTGCTGCGGGAGGGGAAGCTCGGCGGGTTCGACTTCAACTCGCGGTTCTACGCCGACGACGACCTGATGGTGGGGGCCGCCGATCCCTTCCAGCTGTTCCGGATCATGTACGAGGTGATCCGTGGGGGTGGGTTCACGCCGGATGTGGCCTTCATGCTCGACCAGTGCCACAACATCGAGGCGAAGATCCCGGCGATCATCCGTTCGGTGATGAACGTCCAGGAGGCCACGGCCAAGGCGCTCCTCGTTGATCGTTCCGCGCTCGGTGAGGCTCAGCGGAGCGGGGATGTGCTGGCGGCGAATGCTGTGCTGATGGATGCGTACAACACTGACGTGCGGCCGCTACTGGCCGAGGGCCGCGCCGAGCTCGGGCTGGACCCGGACCCGGTTGCCGCGTACCGCCGCTGCGGCTGGGCGGAGAAGATCGCCGCGGAGCGGGTGGGTGGGCAGCAGGCGGGTTGGGGGGCGTAGCGGGCTGCATCGCGTCTGCCGGGTGACGCCGGTTGCAGGCTGCGGGCCGGATGTGGCTGGTCGCGCAGTTCCCCGCGCCCCTGAAGGGGCGCTCCCCTCGGCCCGCGGCTGAGATATCCACCCTCTTGATCTACTAAGGACTGAGAACACCATGGCAACCCATCCCGAGGCCGCCGCTCTGCTGGCACGGTCGCACCGGCTCGGCGCCGACCCCCGCAACACCAACTACGCCGGTGGCAACGCGTCCGCGAAGGGCACCGAAACCGATCCCGTGACCGGGGGTGATGTCGAGCTGATGTGGGTCAAGGGGTCGGGCGGTGACCTCGGCACGCTCACGGAGGCGGGGCTGGCCGTGCTGCGGCTGGACCGGCTGCTGGCGCTGAAGGACGTCTACCCGGGTGTCGAGCGCGAGGACGAGATGGTCGCCGCGTTCGACTACTGCCTGCATGGCAAGGGGGGCGCGGCGCCGTCCATCGACACCGCGATGCACGGTCTGGTGGACGCGCCGCACGTCGACCACCTGCACCCCGACTCCGGGATCGCGCTGGCCTGCGCGGCCGACGGGGAGAAGCTGACCGCCGAGTGCTTCGGTGACAGCGTGGTGTGGGTGCCGTGGCGCCGGCCGGGCTTCCAGCTCGGGCTGGACATCGCGGCGGTCAAGGAGGCCAACCCGCAGGCGATCGGCTGTGTCCTGGGCGGGCACGGCATCACCGCGTGGGGTGCCACCGCCGAGGAGTGCGAGCGCAACTCGCTGCACATCATCCGCACAGCCGAGGCGTTCCTGGAGGAAAAGGGGAAGGCGGAGCCGTTCGGGCCGGTCGTCGAGGGGTACGAGGCGCTGTCCGAGGCCGAGCGCCGGGAGCGGGCCGCGGCCCTCGCGCCCTACATCCGGGCCATCGCCTCCCAGGACCGTCCGCAGGTCGGCCACTTCACCGACGCGGACGTCGTCCTGGACTTCCTCGCCCGCGCCGAGCACCCGCGGCTCGCCGCGCTCGGCACCTCCTGCCCGGACCACTTCCTGCGGACGAAGGTCAGGCCGCTCGTCCTCGACCTGCCGCCGGCCGCCGACCTGGACGCGGCCATTGCCCGGCTGAACGAGCTGCACGGCGAGTACCGCGAGGAGTACGCCGCCTACTACCAGCGGCACGCCCTGCCCGACTCCCCGGCGATGCGCGGCGCCGACCCGGCGATCGTGCTCGTGCCCGGTGTCGGCATGTTCTCCTTCGGCAAGGACAAGCAGACCGCGCGCGTGGCCGGCGAGTTCTACGTCAACGCCGTCAACGTGATGCGCGGTGCCGAGGCCGTCTCGACGTACGCGCCGATCGAGGAGTCGGAGAAGTTCCGCATCGAGTACTGGGCTCTTGAGGAGGCCAAGCTCCAGCGGATGCCGAAGCCCAAGCCGCTCGCGACGCGGGTGGCGCTGGTGACGGGCGCGGGCAGCGGCATCGGCAAGGCGATCGCCGAGCGGCTGGTGGCCGAGGGCGCGTGCGTGGTGGTCGCGGACCTGAACGGGGAGAACGCCGACGCGGTCGCCTCGGCCCTCGGCGGCCCCGACAAGGCCGTCGGCGTCACCGTCGACGTGACCTCCGAGGAGCAGATCGCCGAGGCGTTCAAGGCGGCGGTGCTGGCCTTCGGCGGGGTGGACCTGGTGGTCAACAACGCGGGCATCTCCATCTCCAAGCCGCTGCTGGAGACCACCGCGAAGGACTGGGACCTCCAGCACGACATCATGGCCCGCGGCTCCTTCCTCGTCTCGCGCGAGGCGGCCCGGGTGATGACCCGGCAGGGCCTCGGCGGCGACATCGTCTACATCGCCTCCAAGAACGCGGTCTTCGCCGGCCCCAACAACATCGCCTACTCCGCGACCAAGGCCGACCAGGCCCACCAAGTACGCCTGCTGGCCGCCGAGCTGGGCGAGCACGGGATCCGGGTCAACGGCGTCAACCCCGACGGGGTCGTGCGCGGCTCGGGCATCTTCGCGGGCGGCTGGGGCGCGCAGCGCGCGGCGACGTACGGCATCGAGGAGGAGAAGCTCGGCGAGTTCTACGCCCAGCGGACCATCCTCAAGCGGGAAGTGCTGCCGGAGCACGTCGCGAA
Source organism: Streptomyces sp. R35 (assembly GCF_041053035.1). Classification (NCBI taxonomy): domain Bacteria; kingdom Bacillati; phylum Actinomycetota; class Actinomycetes; order Kitasatosporales; family Streptomycetaceae; genus Streptomyces; species Streptomyces sp. R35. The sequence goes on along the minus strand of NZ_CP163440.1, from coordinate 10,260,730 downwards.
CGCGGTGTTCGCCCTGACGGGCGGGGACCTGACGCACACCACGGGGTTGCACGTCCCGGTCGACGCCGGCGTCGCCGCCGCGTTCCTTCGATGACGCGGGTGACGCGGGTGACGCGGGCAACGCAAGTGACACGGAGACTCAATTGACTGCTCCCCTCCCTGAAGGGAGAGGAATCCTGGCTCAGGCTGCCTCCTGGAGCAGCGCTCCGGGAGGTCTCACGCCCTCGACACCAGCCGGGTTCAGACCAGCCCGGACGAGCATCACGCGGGCGGAGTTCTTGTCCCTGGGGGACACGGTTCCACACGCGATGCAGGTGAAGGTACGTTCCGAAAGAGGAAGTGCGTGCTTGGTTCTCGCTCCGCACGATGCGCAGTCCATGGTGGTGTGCGCGGGGTGCACGAGGCGGACGTCCCGCCCGTGCTTGCGGCCCATCTCCAGCAGGGCCTTCTTGGTGGCGCCGATGGCGGCGTCGGCGGCCTTGCGGGCCATGGTGGTTCTGGCGAGGAACTTGGGGCGGAAGTCCTCCACGGCGATCGCGTCGTGGTCGGTCACGACACCCTTGGCCCACTTGCGGCCGGTGTCCTGCCGCTGCCGGGCAACGTTCTTGTATGCCTTCGCCCGCAGCTTCTTCGCTTCGCGGTAGCCCTTCGACGCAGCCTGTCCCTTGGCGGGTTTGCGGCGGGCCATCATCCGGTCGTACCGCGACAGTTTCACCTTGGCCTTCCGGCCATGCTGGGCATGGGGGAGGTCATGGGCGTCCGAGGTGGTGGTGGCGGTCTCCTTGACGCCCCAGTCGATCCCGATCACGCGGCCGGTTGCGGGGAGCGGCTGGGCTTGGGCGGGGACAACGAAGGAGGCGTACCAGTGGCCGACGCTGTCGCGGTACACGCGCACGCTGGACGGGGCGGCGGGCAGCTCGCGCGACCACACCACGGTCAGGGCGATGCCGCCCGCGAGGTACAGGCGGCCGTCCTTCAGCCGGAACCCGCGCTTGGTGTAGTTGAGTGTCGGGTCGGCCTCGCGCTTCTTCTTCCACTTCGGCATCCCGGCCCGCTGCCGCTGCGGCAGGCGTTCCCTGATGTCCTTCTGCGCCTTCGCGCGGGACTTGCCGAAGTCCCGGATGATCTGCTGCTGCGGAACACTGGCACCCTCCCGCAGCCACGGCGTTCTCGCGCGGGCATCGGTCAGCATCATGTCGAGCTGGGCCGGACCGCAGGTCTGCCTGTCCTCGGGGTGCGCCTTGTTGTGCGCGTGCACGGCCTTGGACTTGGCCACGCACTCGTTCCACACCCACCGGCACCGGTCCCACTCCGCAAGCAACCGCGGGCGAGCGGTCGACGACACGCGGAGCCGGTAGGTGTACCGGGCATGCCCGATACCCTCCACCGCCGTTGGTGTCGTCATGACACCAAACTACCACTACGATTCGGGACATGACCGATGAAGTACGCATCACGCTCAGACTGCCCGCCGACCTTCATGCCTGGCTGGCCGCTCAGGCCAAGTCCGCCCGCAGGTCCCTCAACTCCGAGATCGTGTACCGCCTGGAGGGCGAGCGCACCACCGTCGAGCCAGACAGCGAATCGCCCTGACGGCGATTCGCCTTTCCCCGCCCTGCTCCGCAGAGGTCCGATCCCTCCCCGACCTGAAGGCCGGCGCATCCTCGGAGGAACCCGGTGACTGCTGTGAAGTCGTACGCCGCGGTCGACCTCGGCGCGTCCAGCGGGCGCGTCATGGTCGGCAGCGTCGGCCCCGACACCCTGGAACTCACCGAGGCGCACCGCTTCCCCAATCGCCCGGTGCGCGTCCCCGAGGGCCTGCGCTGGGACATCCTCTCCCTGTACGCGGGCGTCCTCGACGGTCTGCGCGCGGCCGGGCAGGTCGACTCGGTCGGCATCGACAGCTGGGCCGTGGACTACGGCCTGCTGGACGCCGACGGGGCGCTGCTCGGCAACCCGGTGCACTACCGCGACGCCCGCACGGAGGGCATCGCGGAGAAGGTATGGGCCACCGTGCCCGCCGCCGAGCTGTACGCGGCGACCGGGCTCCAGTACGCCCCGTTCAACACGCTGTACCAGTTGACGGCGGCCCGCCACTCGGCACAACTCGCTTCCGCTCAGCGCCTGTTGCTCATCCCGGACCTGCTGACGTACTGGCTCACGGGCGAGGCGGGCACCGAGCTCACCAACGCCTCGACCACCCAGCTGATCGACCCGCGCACGCGCGACTGGTCGTACGACCTGGCGACGCGGCTCGGCATCGACCTCAAGCTGTTCGCGCCGCTGCGCCGCCCCGGCGACCCCGCGGGACTGCTGCGGCCGCAGGTCCTGGAGGAGACCGGGCTGACCGGTCCGGTGCCGGTGACCACGGTCGGTTCGCACGACACCGCCTCGGCGGTGGCCGCCGTGCCCGCCACCGGGGAGCGGTTCGCGTACATCTGCACCGGCACCTGGTCCCTGGCGGGCCTGGAGCTGGACGCGCCGGTGCTCACCGAGGCGAGCCGGGCGGCCAACTTCACCAATGAGCTGGGCCTCGACGGCACGGTCCGCTATCTGCGGAACATCATGGGGCTGTGGCTGCTCCAGGAGTGCGTACGGGAATGGGGGCACCCCGGCCTGGGGGATCTCCTGTCGGCCGCCGCCGAGGTCGCGCCGCTGCGGTCCGTCGTGGACGCGGGCGACGCGGTGTTCCTGGCACCGGGCCGGATGGCGTCCCGGATCGCCGACGCCTGCCGGGAGTCGGGGCAGCCGGTGCCCAAGTCCCCCGCCGAGGTCACACGCTGCATCCTCGACTCCCTCGCGCTCGCCCATCGCCGGGCGATCACCGAGGCCCAGTCGCTCGCCGGCCACCCGGTCGACGTCGTGCACATCGTCGGCGGCGGCACCCGCAACGCCCTGCTGTGCCAACTGACCGCCGACGCCTGCGGCCTGCCGGTCGTGGCGGGTCCGGCGGAGGCGGCCGCGCTGGGCAACGTACTCGTCCAGGCCCGGGCCCACGGGCTGGTGGGCGACCGCGCGGAGATGCGTGAACTGCTCGCCCGTACCCAGCCGTTGCAGCGGTACGAGCCGCGAGGCGACACGGCGGCCTGGCAGGCTGCCGAGGCCAGGCTCGCCCCGTAATGAACCGCGAGGCGCGTACGCGGCCCGTGCGCGGTGTCTCCCACACTGCGCACGCGCCGCGTACGCTGCACTCATCCGATGATCGAGAACGAGGAGCCGCGATGCGTGTCGCTCTGTTCCTGACCTGTGTCAACGACACGCTGTATCCGGACACCGGCCGTGCCGTGGTGAAACTCCTGACCAGGCTAGGTGTACACGTCGACTTCCCGATGGGTCAGACGTGTTGCGGGCAGGCCCACTACAACACCGGGTATCGCCATGAGGCCGAACCGCTGGCCCGGCATTTCTCCGATGTTTTCGGGGAGTACGAGGCGATCGTGACGCCGTCCGGCTCGTGCGGGGCGATGGTGCGGGAGCTGTATCCACGGATGGGTGAGCGGGCGCGCGCCGAGGGGCGTGGCGACACCCTGGCCCAGACGCTGGCGCCGGTCGTACCGAAGACGTACGAGCTCACGGAGTTCCTCGTCGACGTACTCGGCGTGACGGACGTCGGCGCGTACTACCCGCACACGGTGACCTATCACCCCACCTGTCACGGCCTGCGCAGTCTGGGTCTCGGCGACCGGCCGCGCCGACTGCTCCAGGCAGTCAAGGGACTTGAACTGCGCGAGCTGCCCGGCGCCGACGAGTGCTGCGGCTTCGGCGGCACCTTCGCCGTCAAGAACCCCGATGTCTCAGCGGCGATGGGTGCCGACAAGGTGCGCAACGCCGAGTCGACGGGCGCCGATGTGCTGTGCGCCGCCGACAACTCCTGCCTGATGCACATCGGCGGCACGATGGGCCGCCTCAACACGGGCATGCGGCCCGTGCACATCGCGGAGATCCTGGCGAGCACGGAAGAGGAGCCCTTGGTATGAGCGGGACCTTCGTCGGCATGCCGGCGTTTCCGAAGGCCGCGCACGAAGCCGTGCACAACGCCACCCTGCGCGGCAATCTGCGCCACGCCACCCACACGATCCGCTCCAAGCGTGCCAAGGCGGTCGCGGAGGTGTCCGACTGGGCCGCGCTGCGCGGGGCGGGCAAGCAGATCAAGGACCACACCCTCCGCCATCTCGACGACTATCTGGTCCAGTTGGAGGAGTCGGTCACGGCGGCCGGCGGCATCGTGCACTGGGCCGCCGACGCCGACGAGGCCAACCGGATCGTCGTGGACCTGGTCAAGATGACCGGCGAGACGGAGGTCGTCAAGGTCAAGTCGATGGCCACGCAGGAGATCGGACTCAACGAGGCTCTCGAAGCCGAGGGCATCCACGCCTACGAGACCGATCTCGCCGAACTCATCGTGCAGTTGGGCAAGGACCGCCCCTCGCACATCCTCGTCCCCGCCATTCACCGCAACCGCGGCGAGATCCGCGACATCTTCGCCCGTGAGATGGGCGAGTGGGGCCGCCGGGCCCCCGAGGGACTGACCGACACGCCCGCCGAGCTGGCCGAGGCCGCCCGGCTGCATCTGCGGGAGAAGTTCCTGCGCGCCAAGGTCGGTGTCTCCGGCGCCAACTTCATGGTCGCCGAGACCGGCACGCTCGTCGTGGTGGAGTCCGAGGGCAACGGCCGTATGTGCCTGACGCTCCCCGAGACCCTGATCTCGGTCGTCGGCATCGAGAAGATCGTGCCGACCTGGCAGGACCTGGAGGTGTTCCTCCAGACGCTCCCCCGCTCCTCGACGGCCGAGCGCATGAACCCGTACACCTCGACCTGGACGGGCACCACGGACGAGGACGGACCCCAGACCTTCCACCTGGTCCTCCTCGACAACGGCCGCACCGACACGCTCGCCGACGAGGTCGGCCGCCAGGCGTTGCGCTGCATCCGCTGCTCGGCGTGTCTCAACGTCTGCCCGGTGTACGAGCGGGCGGGCGGTCACGCCTACGGCTCGGTCTATCCGGGCCCGATCGGCGCCATCCTGAGCCCCCAGCTCCGGGGCACCGGAAGCGAGATCGACGCTTCCCTCCCGTACGCCTCCTCGCTGTGCGGTGCCTGCTACGAGGTATGCCCGGTCGCCATCGACATCCCGGAAGTCCTCGTCCATCTACGGGAACGGGTCGCCGAGGGCGGTCAGGCCACGCGGGACGGCAACAGGGTCGTGCTCAAGCCCGCGAAGGGGCATGCCGCCGAGCGGGCGGCGATGCGGGCGGCACGCTGGGCGTTCAGCCATCCCGGCGCACTGCGCACCGGCCAGCGGCTCGCCTCGCGGACACGCCGCTTCCATCCGCGGACCCTGCCGGGCCCCGGCAGGGCGTGGAGCGAGACCCGTGATCTGCCGGCGGTGCCCGCGGAGCCGTTCCGCGACTGGTGGCAGCGTACGCAGGGCGGCAAGGAGGCGGAGGCGAAGTGAGCAGCAGGGATGTGATCCTGGGCCGGGTGCGGCGGGCGATCGCCGACGTACGACAGGACGACACGCCGTACGAGCAGGCCGTCGACCGGAGTTATCTGCGCGAGCACGGGGCTCGGAGTGTCGCGGAGACGGTTGATCTGCTCGCCGAGAACCTGGCGGACTACCGGGCGTTCGTGCACCACTGCGACGCCGATGGGCTGGCGTCGACGATCGCCGGGCTGCTCGCCGAGCGGGGTTCGGCGTCGGTGGTCGTACCGGCGGGCCTTGACGAGGCGTGGCTCGCGGCGACCGATGTGACGCGTGTCCCCGACCGGCTCGACAGCACACCGCACGAGCTGGACGCCGTCGACAGCGTGGTCACGGCGTGCGCGGTGGCGATCGCGGAGACCGGCACCCTCGTCCTTGACGGCTCCCCCGACCAGGGCCGCCGCCGCATCACCCTGGTCCCCGACCACCACATCTGTGTCGTACGGGTCCCCGACCAGGTCGTCTCCTCCGTGCCTCAGGCCCTGGAGCGCCTCGACCCGGCCCGCCCGTTGACGTGGATCTCCGGGCCGTCGGCGACCAGTGACATCGAGCTGGACCGGGTCGAGGGGGTGCACGGTCCGCGCACCCTGGAGGTGGTGCTGGTGAGCGGGGAGTGAAGGCCGCGGTTAGCGTGAGGGAATGATCCGGTTCGAGCAGGTCACCAAGCGCTATCCGGACGGTACGACCGCCGTGGACGGCCTCTCCTTCGAGGTCGCCGAGGGCGAACTCGTCACGCTCGTCGGCCCGTCGGGCTGTGGCAAGACGACGACCATGATGATGGTGAACCGGCTGATCGAGCCGACGTCGGGACGGATCCTCGTGAACGGTGAGGACATCGCCACCGTCGATCCGGTGCTGCTGCGGCGGCGCATCGGATATGTCATCCAGCAGGTCGGCTTGTTCCCGCACCGGACCATTCTCGACAACACGGCGACGGTGCCGACACTGGTCGGCTGGAAGAAGGCGAAGGCGCGGGCGCGCGCCGCCGAGCTGCTCGATCTGGTGGGCCTGGATCCGACGACGTACGGATCGCGCTATCCGGACCAGCTGTCGGGCGGTCAGCGTCAGCGGGTCGGGGTGGCGCGGGCGCTGGCCGCCGACCCGCCCGTGCTGCTCATGGACGAGCCGTTCGGGGCCGTGGACCCGGTGGTGCGCGAGCAGTTGCAGGACGAGTTCCTGCGGATGCAGCAGGCGGTACGCAAGACGGTGCTGCTGGTCACGCATGACATCGAGGAGGCGGTGCGGCTCGGCGACCGGATCGCGGTGTACGGGCAGGGGCGCATCGAGCAGTTCGACACGCCCGGCGCGGTGCTCGGCAGGCCCGCCACTCCGTACGTCGCCGAGTTCGTGGGCGCCGACCGCGGTCTGAAGCGGCTGTCGGTCACCACGATCGAGGTCGACGACCTGGAGCAGCCGCCGATCGCGCGCCTGGACGAACCCGCCGCACAGGCCGCCTCGCGACTGCACGCGGAGGGCGCACGCTGGGCCGTCGTGCTCGACACGCAGGGCGATCTGCACGGATGGGTCGGCGTCGACGAGCTCGGGGCGGGCGGCCATGTCGGCGACCTCGCCCACCGGATGCTGCATTTTCCGGGGGACACCCCCGGACCCCCAGCCTGGGTCCCGGTGGGCGCCCCGCTGAAGCAGGCCTTCGGTGTGATGCTCCAGCACGACGCCGGCTGGGTCGCCGTGCTGGACGGGGCGCGCTTCCTCGGCGTGCTGACCCCGGCGAAGCTGCACGAGGCGCTGCGACGGTCGGTGGACGCGGATGCGCGCGGCGTGCCACGGGGTCAGGTGGAGTTCGACTCCGTGGCGGACGCCTGAGTCGTGGACCGGGCGGTGCGGTCCGGCCGGTTCGAGCGGTCGAGGAGTCCGAAGGCCCAGCGTTCGTTGAAGCCCGCCAGGAAACCGACGGCGCACCAGAATCCCCAGAAGGCGGTGCCCTGTCCTTCCGCGTTGTCCGCGCAGATCTCGGCGGGCGTGGCGGGCATGTCGACCAGGGTGATGAAGCCGGCGTTGAGCAGGAAGTAGACGGCCAGCGCCAGGATCCAGCCGACGAAGACCCGGTAGACGCCTTCGTGCCGCATACCGCGGGCCAGCTGGCCGGGAGCGACCGCGCCCCGGTCGCCGTTCGTCCTGCGGCGCGTCAGCTCCTCGCCGCTGTTGCGCAGCCGTACGAGCACGCTGAGCACGGCCCCGAACGCCCCCACTCCCCCGCAGACGAAGGCGCCCATGAGGCTCCAGCGGTCGGTGCAGCCCACGTCGACCCGCAACAGGTCGAGCAGTCCTGCGGCTCCCACCACCAGGGGCACCATCAGCAGCACGACGCTGATGAGCGCCCCGAGGCTGAGCCCCACGTTGAGGCCGCGGCTGACGGCGAGCGCGCAGTCCTGGTCGATCCTCGCCCGCAGGCCGGAGATCTCCTTGCCGAGATAGTCCGCCAGGTGACGGTTGGGCTCGGTGTCGGTCAGCCGCCCGTCGCGCAGCACGTTGCTCAGTACGCTGCCGACGGTGATCCGCAGCGACTGTCTGGTCTGCGACTCGAAGGCCCGCTGCGATGCGCCGTAGAGCAGCTGAAGTTGCACCTGCTGCTTGGGATAGACGCTCTCGAACCGCTCGTACGCCGTCTCGCGGCCGGGCTCGACGAGATTCGCCAGCCCGTCGGCCTTGGTGTCGGTGCGGGCCCCCAGGACCGCTTCACGTAATGCCTGCCGCCATGTCCGGCGGAATCCCCCGTAATCCCCCATGGAGAACGTGTACCGAGGCCCGGCCACGGCGGGAACCCACCGCACCGCACCAGTCCGGTCACGGACGTCACGGACCTGTCACTTCAGCAGGCCCTTGTCCTTGAGAAAGGTCCGCGCCACGTCCGCCGGCAGCCGTCGCCAGCTGTCCACCTGCTGGTTCATGGATGCCAGATCGGCGGTGGTGAGTACGTCGTTGAGCTTGCCGAGCGCCTTGGTGACGCCCTCGCTGCCCGCGCGGGAGCGGTTGACGACGGGGACGATGTAGTCGGCGTTCTGCAGGTGCTTGTCGTCGGCGAGCAGGACCAGCCCGAAGTCGTCCAGGGTCGCGTCCGTGGTGGTGGTCAGCACCATCTGGTCCTGGCCGCTCTGCACGGCCTGCTTCGCCTGGGTGGTGCCGACACCCTTCGGGTCGACGGCGGTGATGCCGATGCCGTACGTCTTCTTCAACCCCGGTTCGCAGTACGGCCGTTGCACGCACTCGTCGCCCGCGGCGAGCCGCACCTCCAAGCCGGACCTCCCGAGGTCGCCGAGCGTCCTGAGGTGATGCTCGCGGGCGTACGCCCCGGTCACCGCGAAGGCGTTCTGGTCGACGGCCTTGCCGGGGTCGAGGACCGTGAGGCCGCGGGGCGTGGCCAGTTCACGCAGGGCTGCCGTCGTGGTGTCGAGGTCGGGCGAGCCGACAGGTGGTGCGCCGGCTCCGTTGGTCTTGGCGTTCAGCCAGTCCGCGAAGGTGGCCGCGTATTCGGGGACGACGTCGATCTGGCCCGATTCCAGGGCGGGTTCGTACAGTTCCCGGTTGGCGACGGTCAGCATGGACGTCCGGTAGCCGGCCTGGTTCAGCAGCTGCGCGTACATCTGGGCCAGCAGGTCGCTCTCGGTGAAGCCGGCCGAGCCGATGGTCAGGTGTTTGCTGTCGCCGGGCGCGGCGGTGACCGCACTCTGGTTCTCCAGGGTCGGGCCGGTGGTGCAACTGCTCAGCAGGAGCAGCGTCAGCAGGGCGCCGCGCCGTCTCGTGGCGAGCCCCTTGTGCGGCGCGAGGCGACGGCTCATCGCGAGCCCCTCACCCAGTGCGGTGCCAGCCGTTCCGTGACTTCGAAGATCCCCTCGACGATCAGCGCGAACACGGCGACCAGGACGGCACCGGCGACGACCTGGGGCGTACTCGCCAGATTGAAGCCCGCGGTGATGATCCGGCCGAGCCCGCCGCCGCCCGCGAGCGCGGCGATGGTGGCGGTCGCGACGAGCTGGACGGCGGCGATCCGCACCCCGTTCATCACCATCGGGAGCGAAAGGGGCAGTTCCACGTGAAACAGCATCTGTCGCCCGGTCATCCCCATCCCGCGTGCCGACCGCACCACGTCGCGGTCGACCTCGCGCATCCCGACGTACGCGTTGGTGAGCAAGGGCGGCACGGCGAACAGGACGAGGGCGACGACGGTCGGGCCCTCGCCGTACTTCCCCAGCGGGGTCAGGAGCAGCAGGACCAGGACCGCGAACGTGGGGACGGCCCTGCCGACGTTGGAGATGTTGACGGCGAGCGCGCCGCCCTTGCCGAGGTGGCCGAGGACGAGGGCGACGGGCAGCGCGATCAGACAGCTGATGATCAGACAGACGACGGTCAGCACGAGATGCTGGGCGAGCCGGTGCCAGATGCCGTCGTCGCCCGACCAGTGCGCGGGGTCGGTGAGCCAGTCCCAGGCGTCGGTCAGGGTGGTCATCCGCGGGCCGCCCTGGTCCAGGGGGTGATGAGCCGCTGCACGCCGAGCAGCAGGAGGTCGGCGGCGACGGCGATGACGACGCACAGCACGGACGCGGTGAGGACCTGGGCCTTGAAGTAGGTGTTCATGCCTGCGTAGATGAGGTTGCCGAGCCCTCCGAAGCCGACGATCGCGCCGACCGTGACCAGCGAGACGGCCGAGACGGTGGCGATCCGCAGCCCGGCCATCGCGGCGGGCACGGCGAGCGGCAGTTCCACGGTGAGCAGCAGCCGGATGGGCCCGTATCCCATGCCGCGCGCGGCCTGCCGGGTGTCCTCGGGGACGGCGCGCAGGCCCGCGAGGATGTTCCGTACGAGGAGGGTCAGGGAGTAGAGGACGAGGCCCGCGACGACCAGGGCGGCCGACAGTCCATAGACGGGCAGCAGCAGCGAGAACATCGCCAGCGACGGGATCGTGTAGAGGACCGTGGTCACCCCGAGGACCGGACCTGCCGCCCAGCCCCAGCGGCGGGCGAGGACGGCCAGCGGCACCGCGAGGGCGAGCCCGATGAGGACGGAGACCACCGTGAGCTGGAGGTGCTGGCCGACGGCGTCGAGGAGGATCTGGCGGCGCGTGCTCAGATACTCGCCGCAGATCCACTCGTTGCGCGCGAGGCAGTCGTCCGGGGGCGCCGTCATCTGTCCATTGCATCGGGGCCGCCGGGAGGTCGGCGCGTTCTGGTGACCCGTACGGGGTGTCGCTGGCTACACCCCGGAATACGGGTTCTGCGCCCCATGTGGCCCGGCCCGGCTCTCCGTAGCGTCGTGGGCGAGGCACAGGGCGTGCCGGACGGAGAGTGATGACGATGTTTCGCCGAGCGCGACGTACGCACGACTCGGGACCCGCCCCGGAGGCTCTGCGGCTGGTCAAGGTCAGCAGGACGTTCGGCGCCGGGGAGAGTGCCATGACCGCCCTGGACGGGGTGACACTCAGCCTGGCGCGGGGCACGTTCACCGCCGTGATGGGGCCTTCGGGGTCCGGCAAGTCCACGCTGCTGCAGTGTGCGGCCGGGCTCGACCGGCCCGACAGCGGCATCGTGATGGTGGACGGCGCGGAGATGACGGGCGGCGGCGAGGCCGAGTTGACGAGGTTCCGGCGCAGCCGGATCGGTTTCGTGTTCCAGCAGTACAACCTGCTGCCGACGCTGACCGTCGCGCAGAACACGGTCCTGCCGCTGAGGCTCGCCCGGCGGCGCGTCGACCGTGCGCGGGTCCAGGAGATCCTGACGGCCGTCGGTCTCGGTGACCGGCTCGGCCACCTGCCCGACCAGCTCTCCGGAGGACAACGGCAACGTGTGGCCATCGCCCGTGCGCTGGTCACCGAGCCTCGGGTGATCTTCGCGGACGAGCCGACCGGTGCGCTGGACACGCGCAGTGCGCGCGATGTGCTGCGCCTGCTCCAGGAGGCGGTACGGGTGCACGGCAGGACCGTGGTCATGGTGACGCACGACCCGGTCGCCGCCTCGTACGCCGACTCCGTGGTGTTCCTCGCGGACGGACGGCTGGCGGGCCGGATGCAGGCGCCGACGGTGGACGCGGTGGCCGAGCGCCTGGCGCACCTGGGCGACGACGCGTTGCTGGAGGTGTGAGGTCATGTTCGCTCTGGCCCTGCGTTCGATCCGCAAGCGCCCCGGGCGCTTCACGGCGACGCTGCTGTCCGCGTTCCTGGGCGCGGCGATCATCATGACGTTCAACTCGATGCACGACACGGCCGGGCAGCCGGGCGTCGACCCGGTGAGCGCGGAGTCGCTGTCCACCGCGGCGAGTGTCGTCGGCGGCTACGGCACGCTGCTGGTGTTCTTCGCGGTCGCCTCGACGCTGACGGTGAATGTCCGTCAACGCGGCGCCGAGATGGAGCTGCTGCGGTGCTCGGGGGCGACTCCGGCGCAGATCAGGCGGATGGTCGTCGGTGAGTCGGTGGCGGTCGCGCTGGTGGGCTCGGTGCTGGCGATCGGTCCCGCGATGCTCGGCGGGCGGGCCCTGCTCACCGTCTTCCAGGACAGCGGTCAGGTGGCGCGGTCCGTGGACTACTCCTTCGGTCCCATCGCCCTCGTGTCGGGCATCGACATCACGGTGCTGGCGGCGGCGGGCGCGGCGTTCCTCGCGGTGCGACGGGCGACGCGGCGGCGCCAACCCCGGGGCGGGGCACGGAAGTTCTTCACCTACACGGCCCTGACCGTCGGCGTCGTGGCCGTCTGCTCGACCTTCGCCTTCTCCGCGAACGACGCCGCGCTGATGGCGCCTCCCGCATACGGCGCGATCCTGCTGTCGGTGGGGTTCGCGCTGCTGTCCCCGAGGCTGCTGAAGGGGCTGCTCGACCGGCTCCCGCTGCCGGGCCCGAGCGGCAGTCTGGCCGTACGCAATCTACGGCGGCGCGCCGACGAGCTGTCCGGTGTCCTGATGCCGCTGATCCTGTTCACCTGCATGGCGACGGCGACACTGTGCATGCAGGCGGTCGAGAACGACGCGATCGACGCCTCGGGCGTACACAAGTCCATCGACGCCAAGAACCTGGAGACCCTCAACCTCGTGGTCGTCGGCATCGTCGTGGTCTTCTCCTGCGTCATGCTGATCAACTCCCTGTACGCGGCGACGACTTATCGCGGCCAGGAGTTCGGCCAGCAGCGGCTGGCCGGTGCGACACCGGGCCAGGTGCTCGCCATGGTCGGCACCGAAGGTGTGATCCTGACGGTCACCGGAGTCTTCTTCGGCACCGTGGCCGGGCTCGCGGGGATCCTCCCGTTCACCCTGGTCCGTACGGACACGACATGGCCGGGCCGGGGCCTGGGCATCTGGCTCGCCGTCGTCACGGTCGCGACGGCGGTGACGCTGGGGACCAGCCTGTTCACGGCCCGGCGCTCCTTGCGGACGCCCGCGGTGGCGGCGGTGATGCTTGCCGCGTGACCGGACGCCCGATGCGCCGATGGGGCACCCGCCCGAGCGGGTGCCCCATCGGTGGGTGACGCCCGCGCACCACCGCGCGGTCGGCCCGGCCGTCGGGCAACCGCTCTTCGTATCACCGCGATCATGCCGCTGACCAGGTGTTCCGTTCAGGTGTTCAGGTTGTGTTCAGGCACGTCGCCGCCCCTGGCAACTCCTGCACCAGAAGCCCCCAAGCGATGGCAAAGACCCCTGTGGCAACGTCAGTTCGCCATGTCATCGTGCGGGCATGAGCACAGAGCACCTCACCCGTCACCGTCGCGTCGCCACCCCCTCCGCCACCGCCCTGGCGAGCAAGGTTCCGGAAGTCACCGTCTACTTCTGGGTGATCAAGGTGCTGACCACCGGTATGGGCGAGACGGCCTCCGACTTCCTCGCCCAGAACCTCGGCCCCGTCCCCGCCGTCGGACTCGGCGGCGTGGCTCTCGCGCTCTCGCTGGCCGTGCAGTTCGCCGTCCGCCGCTATGTCGCCTGGATCTACTGGACGGCGATCGTCATGGTCAGTGTGTTCGGCACGATGGCCGCCGACGTGCTGCACGTGGGTCTCGGCGTCCCGTACACGCTCTCGACGCCCTTCTTCATGATCGCGCTGGCCGCCGTGTTCGCCGTCTGGTACGCATGCGAACGCACGCTCTCCATCCACAGCATCCGCACCCGCCGCCGTGAGATCTTCTACTGGGCCACCGTGCTGGCCACCTTCGCGCTCGGCACCGCCGCCGGGGACCTCTCCGCCACGATCGGCCTCGGCTACCTGGGCTCGGCCGTCCTGTACGCCGTCGCCATCGCCGTCCCGGCCGTCATGCACCGCTGGGGCTCCCTGAACGCGGTGGCCGCCTTCTGGTCCGCGTACGTCATCACCCGTCCGCTCGGCGCCTCCGTCGCCGACTGGATGGCGCTCGGCCACTCCCGCGGCGGCCTCGCCCTGGGGCTGGGGCCCGTCACCGTGTCCTGGACCGTCGCCATCATCGGCTTCGTCGGCTACCTGGCCGTCTCCCGAGGCGATGTGCAGGACGGCTCGGACTCCCTGTCCGGCGCCGTGTAAGCACGTCGGAGTCCTGGGGAGGGCTACCTCGCGGGGTGCCTGGTGTCGCCCGTCACCTGGGCGATCCCCCCTGATGAAGTCGGCCGCGTCGGTGTTCGCGCCGTGGCCCTCATCCCCGTACATGAGGGAGTTGACGTCGTCGCCGAGGTTGTCCAGAGCGGCGGCGAGATTGCCGACGACCGACAGCGCGGTGTCGCTGTCCTTGGCGCCGACGCATTGCCCGCCAGCGAGCTACGTTCCCCGCGACCACCGGTCATCGACGCCGACTGACCAGCGGGCACGGCCGGCCGCCGGCAGGCGTCTTCCCCGCAACCATAGATCCCCCGCGACGGCCTTGCCGGTGCCTTTCTCCGCTGAGAGGGTCATGCGCGGGGGCGGCACTTCACCACACCGAACACACCCGGTACACGCCGGGCTCCGCAGGAGGACGGTCCGACGAGACGTCCACATCCGACGCCGATCCCCAGGACGGCGCGCCCCTGGTCCGGATCATCGTCCACGGCCTGGCGCGACGCCCCGCCGCGGACGAAGGCCCCCTCCCCCGGTCCGTGGCCACCCCTTCCCCACGACGCGCCGGCACATGCATGACGAATTGAGGGATGTTGTCGATGAAGGAGCCTTGGTGACAACGCATTTGACCGTGACGAGCACAGAGATGATCACGCCCAGCCTGCGCCGGGTGTGGTTCCGCAGTGAGGATCTGTCGGCCTTCGCCGACAGCGTCCACACGGACCGCTACGTCAAGCTGGTGTTCCCGAAGCCCGGAGTCAGCTACCCGGAACCGCTCGACGTGCGCGCCCTGCGCCGCGTGCTGCCACCCGAGGACCTGCCCGACGTCCATACCTACACGGCGCTCTTCCCGGACGTCGAGTCGGGGACCATGGCCATCGACTTCGTGATCCACGGTGACGAAGGCGTCGCCGGCCCCTGGGCCGCGGCCGCCGCCCCGGGTGACCGGCTCATGGTCAACGGCCCCGGAGGCGGATACCGGCCCGACCCGTCCGCCGACTGGCACCTGCTGGTGGGCGACGAGTCGGCCCTGCCGGCGATCACCGCCGCCCTGACGGAGCTGCCCCGTGACGCGGTGGCCAGGGTCGTGGCGCTCGTCGACTCCCCCGCGCACGAGCCCGCCTTCCGTCTGCCGGAGAACGGCGAGGTCACCTACGTCCACCGGCGCGGCACAGACCAGGAGAACCAACTCGTAGCCGCCGTACGGGACATGGACTGGCTGCCCGGCCGAGTGCACGCGTTCGTCCACGGTGAGGCGCAGGAGGTCATGCACGGGCTGCGGCCCCACCTTCTCACCGAGCGCGGCCTGTCCCGTGAGCAGGTGTCCATCTCGGGCTACTGGCGGCGCGGCAGGTCCGAGGACGGCTTCCGGGTCTGGAAGTCCGAGTTCGACCGCAAGGAAGGCACGGGCCGCGCGGGCCGCCCCGGCGCTGCCGGCGGCCGCCGCGCCGGGACGGGAGCCCGGCCTTGACCTACTCCCGGTCGACCCCTACCCCATGCTCCCAGGGGCCTTTGGGGCAGGGCCGGTAGCTGTCCCTCGGCAACGAATGGGAACGCCTCGGCCGCACTGTCGTGGACGTACTGGAACGCCTCGCCGCGGGATCCCCGCCCGGGCCGCGCATCTCGCGAGCGCGGACGCGGGCGGGCTGGCTGGCTGGCTGGCGGACTGGCGGGCGGGCGGGCGTCAGCTTGTCCGGCTCGGCCATGTTCGTCCCGGGCGCCGGAGACCGACGGCCGACGACCAGGCGAGCCGGAGCCGGGCGTGGGCCCGACGGCTCACAGTTCACTCATCGATTGCAGCTGGGCGAACTCGCCGGCGAGCAGGCCCATCACGACGAGGTCGTGGTGCCGGCCGGCGAAGAACACTCGATCACGGAGGCGGCCCTCCTCCACAAATCCGAGCCGACGTTGAAATGCCAGCGATGACTCGTTGTGCGCGAAGATCCGCGCTTCGCACTTGTGATAGCGCCGCTCTGCGAACATGAAGCGCAGCAGAAGAACGACGGCTTCTGCCGCGTAGCCCTTGCGTCGATGATCAGCGCCGATTGTGACGCCGTACTCGAACCAGCCCGCAGTTGGGTCAGCTTGGTGCGAGCCGACGGCGCCGACCGTCTCCCCCGTCTCGATGGCTTCGACCACCAGCTGGAAGCGGTCGCCATCGGACTTGGCGGCGGCCTGCTCCTTCGCCCAGGCGCGGTAGCCCTCGGCGGAACGGGGTGGGTGCAGCAGGTCTCCCGACCGCTCCTCGTCGGCGGCGAAGCGCATGAAAGCGGTCCAGTCGTCGGGCTCGATACCGCGCAAGCGTACTCGTTTACCCGTCCAGAACGTTGTCATCCCCTATTCCATCACGCCGCAGGGCGCGAGTTCCGGGCTTTCACCCACCCCTGAAACCGTCTGTGACCTGGCACTTCGAGGTTTCCGTTCAGCCGAACCCGATCGGCATGGCGGACCGCTCGGCCAGCAGCCCCACTCCCAGAGCACGCCCGCAGTCGTCTCGTTCGAGGTCGCCCGGGGGCCTGCTCTGAACAGCACACGGGGTTCGGATCCTTCGGGGAGCCACGGCAGCGGCACGGTCGTGGTCGGCGGTGCTTCGTCTCGGCGCCACCGGGCCATCGCGGGTGGGACCCCGACAGCAGGTGCCGGCAGGTCCTGTACGTGTCCAACGCTCGCCGCACGACAGCTATCTGAGCCTCCGTCAGCATTGCCAGAAACCGTTGTGCTCGATCTCCCCGTACGCGACCATCCCACGACGTAAGGCCGCGCTCGCCGAGCGTCGCCCGGGACCAACGGAACTCGCCGCTCCATGGGTTGGCCGCCAGCCAAGCGCCAGTGACCGGACGCCGGTTCGCCTCCGGGTCCCGCTCTCCGGAGGTTCCCCGGCGCCACGACTCGCCGTGCCCGGTCAGACGGGGAACAGCAGGCAGCTGCTGGTGGTGTGGGCGAGCAGCCGGTCGGCGGAGTCGAAGAGCTCGGCCTGGGCGAGGGCCGTGCGGCGGCCGCTGTTGAGGACGGTGCCGACCGCTCGGATCTTGCCGGTGTCCACGGTGACCGGCCGCAGGAACTTCACGTTCAGGTCGAGCGAGGTGTACCCCGTGCCCTGCGGCAGGACCGACTGCACCGCGCACCCCGCCGCCGAGTCCAGCATGGTGGCGTACACGCCGCCGTGAACGCTGCCGATCGGGTTGTAGTGCTCCTCACCGGGCACCAGTGCGAAGACGACTCGGCCGTACTCGACTTCCTCGAGCGTCATGCCGAGGGTCGCCGAGATCGGTGGCGCGGGGAGCCGCCCGGCCTGCATCTCGCGGAGGAAGTCGAGACCGCTGTGCTGTCCGACCGCGCCGGCCGAGACGGCCGGGTCCTCCCAGTCGACTGTGCGTGACCTGCCCATGGCGCTCCTCGAATGATCTGGCTTCTGTATTCGAAGCTAGCCAGCGCCAGGCCTGGATGTCAATGTCGAAGCCAACCTACGATGGGGGGCATGACGTGGCTCGACACAAGCACGGAGAACTGCACGGTCCAGCGCACCCTCGACCTGGTCGGCGAGAAGTGGTCGCTGTTGGTCCTGCGGGACGCCATGAACGGCGTACGGCGCTTCGACGACTTCAGGCGGCACGTCGGGCTGTCCGAGTCCGTGCTGGCGGACCGGCTGCGCAAGCTGGTCGGGGCCGGGATCCTGGACACCGTCCCCTACAGCGAGCCCGGCAGCCGCACCCGCTACGAGTACCGGCTCACCCGCAAGGGCTGGGAACTGTGGCCGGCGATGATCGCCCTCAAGCAGTGGGGTGACCGCTACGCGGCGGATCCGGAAGGTCCGCCCCTGGAGGTCACGCACGCCGACTGCGGCGAGCCGGTCGAAGCCGTGGTCGTCTGCACCGCGGGGCACGGTGCGCTCACTCCCCCCAAGGCGCGCACGCGCCCAGGCCCGTCGGCGAAGCCCGCGGGCCTGACCGCTCGCTAGGCCCTGTCGTCACATTCCCGCGCGCCTCGCGGCGTCATGTGCGCTCCCCCACTGCCTCAAGGGCGTGGGAGGTGCCCCCACTCGCCCCGGTCGCGTCCGGGCGGCGCCGATACGATCCGTCGTATGAGAGCTGCCGGATCTGGTTCGACTACAAGCTCGGCGAACTCTCCTGATCCCGGCGCCCTGACGACCGGCCCCGAACCCTGGGCCGCGATGCTCGTCGGCCCCGCTTCCCGGGCCGGTCACCACCCGGTCACTGTTCGCGGAGATCCTTCACCCGGCGGAGCTTGCCCAGCGAGCGCTCCAACGTCTCGGGGTCGACGATCGCCACCTCGACGGTGACACCCACCCCGTCCTTCACACCCTGGACGATCGCCTTCGCGGCCGCCTCCCGCTGCTCGGTCCCGGCCCCGGGGCGTGCCTCGACGCGGACGGTCATGTGGTCCATCCGGCCGCGCCGGGTCAACTGCACCTGGAAGTGCGGCGCGACTCCGGGCGTTGCCAGCACGATCTCCTCGATCTGGCTGGGGAAGACGTTCACTCCCCGCAGGATGATCATGTCGTCGGAGCGGCCGGTGATCTTCTCGATACGGCGGAAGGCGGGCCGGGCGGTGCCGGGCAGCAGCCGGGACAGGTCGCGGGTCCGGTAACGGATGATCGGCAGGGCCTCCTTGGTGAGGGACGTGAACACCACTTCGCCCTCCTCGCCCTCGGCCAGCACCGTGTCCGTGAACGGATCGACCACCTCGGGGTAGAAGTGGTCCTCCCACACGTGCAGCCCGTCCTTCGTCTCGACGCACTCCTGGGCGACCCCCGGGCCGATCACCTCGGACAGGCCGTAGATGTCGACCGCGTGGATGTCCATGCGCTCCTCGATCTCGCGGCGCATCGCCTCGGTCCACGGCTCGGCCCCGAAGATGCCCACCTGAAGGGAGGTCGTGCGCGGGTCGACGCCCTGCCTCTCGAACTCGTCGAGCAGGGTGAGCATGTAGGACGGGGTGACCATGATGATCTCGGGCTTGAAGTCCTGGATGATCTGCACCTGGCGGGCCGTCATACCGCCGGAGGCCGGGATCACCGTACAGCCGGCCCGCTCGGCGCCGTAGTGCGCGCCCAGGCCGCCGGTGAACAGGCCGTAGCCGTAGGAGATGTGCACCTTGTGGCCCGCGCGGCCGCCGGCCGCGCGGATCGAGCGGGCGATCACGTCCGCCCACATGGAGAGGTCGTTCTCGGTGTAGCCGACGACCGTGGGGCGGCCCGTGGTGCCGCTGGAGGCGTGGATGCGCCGTACGTCCGCCATCGGGACGGCGAACATGCCGAAGGGGTACGTCTCCCGCAGATCCGCCTTGGTGGTGAAGGGGAACCGGGCCAGGTCCTCAAGGGAACGGCAGTCGTCGGGCTTGAGCCCGGCCGCGTCGAACTTCTTGCGGTACAGCTCCACGTTGTCGTACGCGTGCCGCAACGTCGCCCGCAGCCGGTCGAGCTGAAGCTCCCTCAGCTGCTCGCGGGTGAGGCGCTCGCCCTCGTCCAGCAGATCCTGGGGAAGCGGCTCACCCAGGCGGGCCGGGCTCGGTCCCGTGGCCGCGCCGGGCGTCGGTGCGGTGCTCATTGCGACTCCTTTGTCGTCGTGCTCCGGATGCTGCGGCTGCGTCCGCGGAACTCCGCGATCACGTCGTCGCCGCGCAGAACGCTCACGTCGTAGATGCCGCTGCGGCCGAACCGGATGCGCTCCCGAGCCGTGGCCACCAGGACGTCGCCCTCGTACGCCGGGGCGACGAAGTCGATGTCGGCTCCGGCCGCGACGGTCACGGGTCCGTGGCTGTTGCAGGCACAGGCGAAGGCGGTGTCGGCGAGCAGGAACAGATAGCCGCCGTGGGCGATGTGGTGTCCGTTCACCATCGCCGGGGTCACGGTCATCCGGAGCGTGGCGGTCCCTTCGCCCTGCTCGCGGAGCTCGATGCCCAGCGCCCGGGACGCCTCGTCCGCGGCGAACATCGCCTCGGTGGGTGTCGCCCCCGCCGATGTCGCGTCCGTGGTCTGCGTCACCTTTTTCACCACCTTGTGGCCCGACCGAACATTCGGTTAGCGTGCGGCACGGCCAAGTAATCCAGCATCACCACTGCCTGTCAAGAGGTGGAACGCATGCCCCGGAAAGCCCCCGAGCGTCCGGACTTCTTCGCCCGCCAGCGCACTCTGCTGGGGCAGGCCGGGGAGTCCACAGAGGAGTCCGTCCATGCCTGACGAGGTCTTTCTGATCGACGGAGCCCGCACCCCGCAGGGCCGCTACGGAGGCGCGCTGGCCTCCGTACGGCCCGACGACCTCGCCGCGCTGGTCGTCGGCGAAGCGGTGCGGCGCAGCGGGATACCGGGCGACGCCGCGGACGAGGTGATCCTCGGGGCGGCCAACCAGGCCGGTGAGGACAACCGGGACGTGGCCCGCATGGCCGTGCTGCTCGCCGGGCTCCCGGACACCGTGCCCGGTTACACCGTGAACCGGCTGTGCGCGTCCGGGCTGACGGCGGTCGCGAGCGCGGCCCAGGCGATCCGGTCCGGTGAGGCCGACCTGGTCGTCGCGGGCGGGGTGGAGTCGATGACCCGCGCGCCCTGGGTGATGGCCAAGCCCGGCACCCCCTGGGCCAAGCCGGGCGAGGTGCACGACACGTCGCTGGGCTGGCGCTTCACCAACCCGCGCTTCACGGCCGCCGACCGGGCCGTGGCCGCCGACGCGGGCCCCGGGACGGCGAAGGTGACCCTGTCGATGGGGGAAACCGCCGAAGAGGTCGCCGCGCTCGACGGCATCACCCGCGCCGACTCCGACGCCTTCGCGCTGCGCAGCCACCAGCGGGCGGTGGCCGCGCGGGAGGCCGGCCGGTTCGACCGCGAGATCGTGCCGGTGCCGGTGAAGGACGGCGCGGTCGTACGCGACGAAGGCCCGCGCCCGGGCACGACGCCGGAGAAGCTCGGCGGCCTGCGGACCATCTTCCGCCCGGACGGCATCGTCACCGCTGGTTCCTCCTCCCCGCTGTCCGACGGCGCCGCCGCACTGGTGGTGGCGAGCGCGGCGGCCGTCCAGCGGTACGGGCTCACCCCGCGCGCCCGGATCATCACCTCCGCCTCGGCCGGCGTACAGCCGAACCTGATGGGTCTCGGCCCGGTCCCCGCCACCGAGAAGGCCCTCGCCCGTGCCGGCTGGCAGACCGGCGCCCTGGACGCGGTCGAGCTGAACGAGGCGTTCGCCGCGCAGGCACTCGCGGTGATACGGCGGTTGAAGCTCGACGAGGAGCGGGTCAACGCCGACGGCGGCGCCATCGCGCTGGGCCATCCCCTCGGCTGCTCCGGCGCCCGCATCCTGCTCACGCTGCTCGGCCGGCTGGAGCGCGAGGACGCCCGCCGGGGCCTGGCGACACTGTGCGTCGGAGTCGGGCAGGGCGTCGCGATGCTCGTGGAACGCGTATGAGCGCCGCTTACGCGTCCCCGCTGGCCAAGGGACGCGGATGAGCACCCCGTACGAGACGCTCCTGGTCGAGGAGCGCGACGACCGGGTCGTCGTCACCCTGCACCGGCCCGAGGCCCGCAACGCCATCAGCGGGCTGATGATCCGCGAACTGCACGCCGTCTGCGACCTGTTGGAACAGGACCCGAAGCTCCTGCTGCTCACCGGGCACGGCGGGGTCTTCGCGGGCGGCGCCGACATCGCGGAGCTGCTGCGACGTGGCCGCGACGAAGCCCTGCGGGGCATCAACAGCCGTCTTTTCGAGCGGGTGCGCAGGCTGCCCATGCCGACCCTCGCCGCGGTCGACGGCTGGGCGCTGGGCGGGGGTGCGGAGCTGTCGTACGCCTGCGATCTGCGCATCGCGGGACCGGACGCGGTGTTCGGCAACCCCGAGCCGGGACTCGGCATCCTCGCCGCGGCCGGGGCCTGCTGGCGGCTGCCCGAGCTGGTCGGTGAGTCGGTGGCCAAGCAGGTGCTGCTCGCCGGCCGGAACCTGGACGCGCGGGCGGCGCTGGCAGCGGGGCTGGTCATCGATGTCGTACCGGCCGACAAACTCCTCGACGCGGCGCACGCGCTGCTGGACCGCATGGCGCGCTCCTCGGCCGCGGCTCTGCGCCTGACCAAGCTCGTGGTCGACTCGCCGGGCGCCCACCCGGTCGCCGACGACCTGGCGCAGGCGGTGCTGTTCGAAGGAGAGGACAAGCGGGAGCGGATGAGTCGCTTCCTGGAGAAGAGGAGCAGGGGATGAGCACCGCCGCAATGAGCACTCCGTCCGCACCCGCCGTCGTGGGCGTGATCGGCGGCGGCCGGATGGGCGCGGGCATCGCCCAGTCGTTCGCGGCCGCGGGCTCATCCGTGACCGTCGTGGAGAGCGGTGAGCGAGCCGTGGCCGCCGCTCTGGACCGGGTCGCCACCGGGATGGAGCGGGCCGCCGAGCGCGGCAGGCTCAGCGAGCCCGCCGCGGACGTGCTCGGCCGGGTCTTCGTCGTGGGTTCGGTCGACGAGCTGCCGCGTACGTGCGGTCTCGTCGTCGAGGCCGTCCCCGAGGACGCGTCGCTGAAGGCCCGGCTGCTCGCCGCCGCCGAGCGGGTCGTGAGTCCGGCGACCGTGCTGGCCAGCAACACCAGCTCCCTGTCGGTCACCGACCTCGCGGCGGCCCTCTCCCGCCCCGGGCGTTTCCTCGGCATGCACTTCTTCAATCCGGTGCCGGCCTCCGAGCTGATCGAGATCGTCGTCGCACCGGAGACCGGGGAGGAGACCCTGCGGCTGGCGCTCGACTGGACACGCGCGCTGGGCAAGAAGGACGTCGTCGTCAAGGACTCCCCCGGGTTCGCCAGCAGCCGCCTCGGAGTGACCCTGGGCCTTGAGGCGATCCGCATGGTCGAGGAGGGGGTCGCCGAGCCGGAGGCGATCGACGACGCCATGAGTCTCGGCTACCGGCACCCCATGGGCCCGCTGCGCCTGACCGATGTGGTCGGACTCGACGTACGCCTCGCCATCGCCGAACACCTGCACGCCACGCTCGGGGAGCGCTTCGCGCCGCCGCGGCTGTTGCGTGACAAGGTCGCGCGCGGCGAGCTGGGGCGGAAGACGGGACAGGGCTTCTACGCCTGGCCGTGAGCGGCACCGGTCCGGCCATGCCCGGCCCTGATCGTGCCCGGCCCTGACCACGCCCAGGTGCTGCCCGGCCGGGCGAAAGTCTTGCCCGGCCGGAAGAAAACCGTCACACTAGAACCGAACGAATGGTCGGTAGGGAAGCTGGTATCGATGACCACGACACACTCCGCCGCCGCGAGCGCCGACGGCGTCGGGCCGGCGGCCGAAGAGCAGCTCCAGGAGCACTTCGACGCGACTATCGCGCGCGACCAGCGGGTCGAGCCGCGCGACTGGATGCCGGACGGCTACCGCAAGACGCTGATCCGGCAGATCGCGCAGCACGCGCACTCGGAGATCATCGGCATGCAGCCGGAGGGCGAGTGGATCACCCGCGCGCCGTCGCTGCGCCGCAAGGCCATCCTGTTCGCCAAGGTCCAGGACGAGGCCGGACACGGGCTGTACCTGTACTCGGCGGCGGAGACCCTGGGCGCCGACCGCGCCGACCTGACCGAGCGGCTGATCGAGGGCCGGCAGAAGTACTCGTCGATCTTCAACTACCCCACCCTGAGCTTCGCCGACGTCGGCGTGATCGGCTGGTTCGTCGACGGCGCGGCGATCTGCAACCAGGTACCGCTGTGCAGGAGTTCGTACGGACCCTACGCGCGCTCCATGGTGCGGATCTGCAAGGAGGAATCGTTCCACCAGCGCCAGGGGTACGAGCTGCTGCTGACGATGATGCGCGGCACCGACGCCCAGCGGGCGATGGTCCAGGACGCGGTGGACCGCTGGTGGTGGCCGTCGCTGATGATGTTCGGTCCGCCCGACGACAACTCGCCCAACTCGGCCCAGTCCATGGCCTGGAAGATCAAGCGGCACTCGAACGACGAGCTGCGCCAGCGCTTCGTGGACATGACCGTCCCGCAGGCCGAGAAGCTGGGCGTCGTCCTGCCCGACCCCGAGCTGCGCTGGAACGAGGAGCGCGGACACCACGACTTCGGCACCCCGGACTGGGACGAGCTGATGCGCGTCATCAAGGGCGACGGACCGTGCAATGCCGAGCGGATCGCCCGGCGGCGCACAGCCCACGAAGAGGGCGCCTGGGTCCGCGAGGCGGCCACCGCCCACGCGGCCAAGCAGAATGAGCGAGCCCGGAAGGAAGCGGCGGCATGAGCGACACCGACGGCAAGAAGGACGGCTGGCCGCTGTACGAGGTGTTCGTACGGGGCAAGCGCGGCCTGAACCACGTACACGTCGGCTCGTTGCACGCCGCCGACGACGCGATGGCCCTGACCCACGCCCGTGACCTGTACACCCGTCGCAACGAGGGCGTCAGCATCTGGGTGGTGCGCTCGCAGCACATCGCCGCCTCCACCCGCGACGAGAAGGACCCGTTCTTCGCCCCCAGCGCCGACAAGGTCTACCGCCACCCGACCTTCTACGACATCCCCGATGACGTCCCGCACATCTGAGGAGCAGGGCATGAGTGACGACCACGTCTACATGACCCTCGCCGAGGGACACGAGGACGACACCCGCTGGGCGTACGGCACCGGCTTCGAGGACCCCCTGCACGGCGTCGACACCACCGTGCCCGACGGGGTCGACGCCGGGGAGCTGGCGGCCTCCTGCGTCGTGCTCGCCGACGACGCGCTCGTCTCCGCCCAGCGACTGGCCGAGTGGACCACCCGCGCCCCCGAGCTGGAGGAGGAGGTGGCGCTCGCCAACATCGGCCTCGACCTGCTCGGCCAGGCCCGCCTGCTCTACGCGCGCGCCGGCCAGGTCGACGGCACGGGCCGCGGCGAGGACGCGTACGCCTACTTCCGCGACGCCGACGACTTCCGCAACGTACGTCTGGCCGAACTCCCGTGCGGGGACTTCGCGTTCTCCGTCGTGCGGCTCCTGGTGCTGTCCAGCTGGCGGCTCGCGCACTTCGAGCGGCTCATGGCGTCCCCCGACCCCGTCCTCGCGGCGATCGCCGCGAAGGGCGTCAAGGAACTGACGTACCACCGGCAGTACGCGGCCGAGTGGGTGGTGCGGCTGGGCGACGGCACGGAGGAGTCGCACCGCCGGACACGTACGGCTCTGGAGCAAGTCGCCCCGTACCTGGGTGAGTTGTTCACGGCGTACGACGTACGGGACGAGGTCGTCGCCGTGCTGCGTCAGGTCACGGAGGCGGGCGGACTGCCCATGCCCGTGTACCGGCCGCTGCCCGGAGCCGGCCGCTCCGGTGACCACACCGAGCATCTCGCGCCGCTGCTGGCCGAGTTGCAGAGCGTGGCCCGTGCGCACCCGGAGGCGACATGGTGACCGTACTGACCGACGTGCGGCAGGCCCGGCACATCGCCGAGCAGGTGCCGGACCCCGAGCTGCCCATGCTGACGCTGGCCGACCTGGGCGTGCTGCGCGAGGTGTCGCTCGGCCCCGACGGCACGGTCGTCGCGAGCCTGACGCCGACCTACTCGGGCTGTCCGGCGATGGCGGAGATGCGGGCGGGTGTCGCCGCGCGACTGAAGGACGCCGGGTATGCGCGCGTGGAGATCCGCACCGTTCTCGACCCGCCGTGGTCCAGTGACTGGATCACTCCGGCGGGCCGCCGCAAGCTCGCCGAACACGGGATCGCCCCGCCCGGCGCCGCACCCCGTCGGACCGCCGGTCCGGTACCGCTGGTACTGACCCCCACCCGCCGGACGGTGGCCTGCCCGCGCTGCGGCTCGGCGGACACGGAGGAGACGTCCCGTTTCGCCGCCACGTCCTGCAAGGCGCTGTGGCGCTGCCGCGCCTGCCTGGAACCGTTCGAGTACGTCAAGGAGATCTGATGGACGACCTGATGGAGCCGGCCGGCGCCCCGGCGGTACGCCCGCGTACCCGCCGCCGGCCGGCCTTCCACTCCCTGCGGGTCGCCGCCGTGCAGCCCCTGTGCGAGGACGCGGCGGCGGTCAGCTTCGACATCCCCGCGGAGCTGGCCGAGGAGTTCACCTTCGCCCCCGGGCAGTCGCTCACCCTGCGGCGCGCGATCGACGGCCGCGACGAGCGCCGCTCGTACTCCATCTGCTCTCCGGCCGGATCGGTACCCCGCATCGGGGTGCGGGTGGTGCCGGGCGGGCTGTTCTCCTCCTGGCTCGTGAAGGAGGTGCGCCCCGGTGACACGGTCGAGGTCATGGCCCCGACCGGCGCCTTCACGCCCGACCTCACCACCCCGGGCCATCACGTGCTGATCGCGGCGGGCTCCGGCATCACGCCCATGGTGTCCATCGCCGAGTCGGTCCTGGCCGCGGACTCCCGCTCGACGGTCACCCTCTTCTACGGCAACCGGCGTGCCGGCACCGTGATGTTCGCCGACGAACTGGCCGACCTGAAGGACCTCTACCCGGCCCGGTTCGAGCTCGCCCACGTCCTCTCCCGCGAACCGCGCGAGGCCGAAGTGCTCTCCGGCCGGCTGGACGCCGAAAGGCTGTCCGCGCTCGTGGACTCGCTGGTCGACGTGGCGGGCGCGGACCACTGGTGGCTGTGCGGCCCGCACGGCATGGTCCGTGACGCCCAGCAGGTGCTGGCCGGGCTCGGCGTGCCGGGCGACCGTGTCCACCAGGAGCTGTTCTACGCCGACGACGAGCCCGTACGGGAGGTGCACCACCAGGACGCGGCCACCGAGGGCCCGGTCAGCCAGGTCACCATCACGCTCGACGGCCGC
Organism: Streptomyces sp. R35; assembly: GCF_041053035.1. NCBI lineage: Bacteria > Bacillati > Actinomycetota > Actinomycetes > Kitasatosporales > Streptomycetaceae > Streptomyces > Streptomyces sp. R35. Next base: position 10,234,019 of record NZ_CP163440.1, on the reverse strand, counting down.
TCCACGGCCTCCGCCCTGCGCCGCGACCGGAGCATCCTCGACGGCGCCCAGAAGACGCGGCCCGACCTGCCCTTCGCCTGCAAGGGCGGTGTGTGCGGCACCTGCCGGGCCCTGGTCACCGACGGCAAGGCCGACATGCGCCGCAACTACGCCCTCGAACCCGCCGAGGTCGACGCCGGCTATGTCCTTACCTGCCAGTCCTTCCCCGTCTCCGAGACCCTGAGCGTGGACTACGACAGCTGACGGCCGCCCCCGTGTACGCGGGCGGGCCTACAGCTGCGTCGGCATCGCCGGTTCCGGGACGGCCGGTCCGGGAACCGCCGGCCCGGGAGCGGCCGGCTTCTGGAGCAGAAGCAGCGCCGCGTCGTCGTGCAGCCGGCCGCCCACATGGGCCAGCAGTTCGTCGTGGAGCGCGGTGAGGGTGCGCGCCGGCTCGTCGCACAAGTGGCGTGCCAGCCCTTCGGCCAGCGGGTAGAACTCACGGCTGTGGTTGCGGGCCTCGGTGACCCCGTCGGTGTAGAGCAGCAGCTGATCCCCGTCGGCGAAGGGCAGCACCTGGAGGCTGGGCGTCTCGTTCGTGAGGGCACGAATCCCGAGGGGCGGGGCCGGATGGGTCGGCTCGACCGCCACGACGCTTCCGGATGCGCGGACCAGCAACGGAGGCGCGTGTCCGCAGTTGACCAGCTCCAGATGCCCTGCCTGCGGGTATCCGGCGACCACGGCGGTGACGAAGTCGTCAGGTCCGAGGTTGCGCGCCAGGCTCCGCTCGATCCTGTCGACGACGGCGAGGAGATCGGGCTCGTCGTAGGCGGCCTCACGGAAGACACCGAGCACCAGTGCGGCGGTGCTCACGGCCGGCAGCCCCTTGCCGCGCACATCGCCGACGATCAGCCTGACTCCGTACGGGGTGGGCACGAGTGCGTAGAGATCCCCGCCGATACGGGCCTCCGCCGCCGCGGCGCTGTAACGGACAGCCACCTGGAACGGGCCCACGGTCGCGGGTACCGGCTTGAGAAGCGCGTGCTGGGCGGCCTCCGCGACCGAACGGACGGCCGCGAGCACCCGCTCACGACGCCCGCGCAGCGCACTGGCCAGACCACTCGCCAGTGTGACGGCCACCAGGGCGGACAGCACCGCCGACAGCTCGCGGGCCGGAACACCGTCCCTGGTTCCGAGCGTCGCGCCCAGCACCGCGGCGAGCAGGCCGACACAGAGGACTCCGCGCGGCCCGCTGGTGGTGGCGGCCAGCGCGGGGCCGACCGCGAACAGTGGCAGCCAGATCATCCCCGACACACCGACGACGCCGATGAGCACGATGGCGCAGACGAACAGCACGGGCAGTACGGGCGTAGCGGCGGCCATCTGCACGGCGATACGCCTCCGGACCGGTGCCCCGGGACCGGCCACCCGGTCCCTGAACGCCCGCATCGGCCAGTGGTCGCGACCGTGGTCTCGGGCCTGGCTCATGTCTTGTCCGCAGTCCTCATCTGTGCGCCGGACGCACTCCTGAAATGTCTGTTTCATCCAGGAAACGGGTTTGGCTCGGGCGCCACAAGAACAGGATTTTCAGATAGTGAGCGACAGGCCCCTGGTCACCCGATTCGCTGTCGGGATCAGTCGCTCCAGGACGTCCTCGAGCTGGGCGAGCCGGTTGGCCGGCATGGAGACACCGAGCGAGCCGAGCGTGTCCCCGCTGTAGACGGGCACGGCGACACAGACCGTACCGAGGGCATACTCCTCCAGGTCCGTGACCGCAGGGGCCAAGGGCGAGGAGTCGAGGTGGCGGAGCAGCCCCGGACGGCTGGTGATGGTGCGTGGTGTGAGGTCGGCGAGGTGATGCCGGGAGAGGTAGTCCTCGCGGGAGCCGTCATCCAGTTCTCGCAGCACCGCCTTGCCGAGCGCGGTGGCGTGCCCCGCGTCCTCGAATCCGACCCAGAGGTCGACCCGGGGCGCCCGGGGGCCGTCGACGATCTCGGCGACCCGGATCTCGCCCTCCTCGTAGAACGTGAGGTAGGCGGCGGTAGCGAGTTCGTCCCGCAGAGCGGCGAGCGTGGGACGGACCCGGCTGAGCAGCGCCTGCCCGCGCCCCGTGGTGTGCAGTGTCTGCACCTTGTCACCCAGGACGAACCCGCCGTCGTCCAGCTTCCGTACGTATCCGTCGTGGACCATCGTCCGCAGCAGGTGATAGGCGGTGGCCAGGGGCAGACCCGTCTCACGTGCCAGCTGCTTCGCCGGCACGCCGTTCTCGTGCTCGCCCACCGCCTCCAGCAGGCGGAAGGCCCGCCGCACGGATGTGATGAGCGTAGGCCCGTCGTGACCAGCCATACGACCAGCGTGCGCCGGGCACGCGGCGCGGGCAAGGCGCGCGGCCCTTCGCGACTCCGCGCGACCCTTCCTAGCCCTTGCGTCGCAGCCGTGCCGAGAGATGGTGCTGCAACGGCTGACCGACCGCCTCCAGGTCGTGGACGAACGTGAGCGTGCCGTCGTCGGTCAGCACGTAGTGACGGCGGGTGGCGCCGACCTTCTTGGCGGTGGGGGCGAGGGCCACCTCGTGGGTGGCGAGGTCGACCGTGTTGTCGCTCGCACGACCCACCATGATCTCCGCGATGCCGGTGGGCTGGGTGATCAGTGCCTCCACCCGGCCGTCGGGCTGAAGCCGCCACCAGCCGCTCTCCCGGGCCGACGGACGCAGCGGTGCCTCATCGGCGTCGAGCAGCCAGGCCCGGGCCTCGTAGCGCAGGAAGGGGCGGCCGTCGTGACTGAAGGTCACCTCCTGCGCGTACGAGAACTCCTCGGTGAGCGTCGGGTACCCGCCCTGACCCCGGCCGTACCAAGAGCCCAAGAGGCCGAGCACGGGCTCGAGCAGTGCGTGCGGTGCGGGCGCCTCGTCCGGTCGGTCGGCGTCGGGGTACGGGTGCTCCGCTGCGGGGTCGAACACGGTGTGCGCTCCTGGGGTCGGTGCCGGTGCCGGGTGGAAGCCTAGGGCGCCGATCCCCTCAGGGAGGCGCATGGGAGGCGCTCCTCTCCGCGAACGTTCGTTATAGTGAACACATCGTTTGGTGAAGTGGAGAGTGGCATGCAGGTCAGCACCTACCTCAAGGACACGTACCGGGATCAGGCCGACACACAGGTGATCGCCGTGGGAAGCCGGGAGGGCGCGCCGTGGGTGGCGGTCGCGGACTGCCTGTTCCACCCGCAGGGTGGTGGCCAGCCCGCCGACCGGGGGTGGCTGGACGGGAGCGAGGTCGTCCCGGTGCGGGACCACGAGTCGGGGCTGATCGTGGCGCGGGCGCCCGAAGGTGCTGGATTGCCGGTCTTCACTGAGGGACAGCCGGTCAAGGCCCGGATCGACCTGGAGGCGCGTAAGACTCATGCGGCGCTGCATACGGCCGGGCACCTGATCGAGGCGGCCGGCCGCGCCCAGGGATGGACCTGCGCCGGAAACATCCACTTCCCCGGTCAGGCGCGGATCGAGTTCACCGCGGACCGGCCCGATGCCCGGCTGGCCGACCCGCAGGGGCGGGAAGAGCTGACCGCAGCCCTGCGGGAGACGGTCGCGGCGGCCATCGCCGAGGACCTGCCCGTGACCGCGGACCATGGCGAGCAGGGGCAGCGCATCGTGCGTCTGGGGACCCTGCACGCCGCGCCCTGCGGTGGTACCCATGTGCGCAGCCTCGCCGACCTCGCCGAGGTGGCCCTGCCGACACTGAAGGTCAAGAAGGGCCGTATCCGCGTCTCCTACACCGCCGCGCACAGGCCCCGGTGATGGCGGGGGCACCGGCCGACCGGCGGCCTGCCAGCAGCACCGCCGCCGCGGTGGGCGCGCAGATCCGGCGGCGCCGTGAGCAGCGCGGCATGACCGGTTCCGAGCTGGCCCGGCGCTCGGGCCTGAGCAAGGCGACGCTGTCGCAGCTGGAGGCCGGCAAGGGCAATCCCACGATCGAGACACTCGACGCGCTCGCGGTGGCGCTGCGGATTCCGCTGACCGACCTGCTGACCCGGGACACCGATCCAGGCCCGGTGTTCGTGGCCGGTACGGCCGCGGTGGAGGGCGAGGTCGGACGGGAACTGCTGCGCCGGATCAGCGGCGGCAACAGCCTGGAGATCTGGCGGCTGCGGATGCCGCCGGGCACCGAACTGGAGGGCGTGCCGCACGCGACCGGCACGGTCGAGCACCTGCTGGTCGCCTCCGGCCGTGTCACCGCCGGACCCACCGACGCTCCCCATCGCCTGGGCCCGGGAGATCTCCTGGCCTTCGCCGGAGACGCCCCTCACATCTACCGCACCGGCACAGATGCCGCGGACATCACCGTCGTCATCGCTTCGCCCATCATCAACTGAGCGTCAGAACACCCCCTCTTTTCCTGCCTGAGGGCACGTCAGGGAAATGAGTCTGCCGCTGGTCCGGATGTGTATTTTGGCGGCTAATCAGGAAATACTCACTGAAATAGCCCTTTATATCAGGCTTGTGACCGTGTTTCAGTTCGGTTTCGCCTCCGCAGCGCACCGCCAGGAGGGCCGACCATGACCGAACCGATTCCCCCATCGCACTGGCGTCCACAACTGGAACCCTCGGCCTGTGAAGTGCCAGAGACCGATCACGAGTTCCCGCCACGCCCCGAAGTCATCATGGTGTCCGAAGCCGATCTGGCCCGGGACACAGGACAAGGTGGGTGAACCGTCCACGGTGTACCCGCCGGACCACTACAAGAGGACAGGAGCGAGGGGGCCGACCCAGGGTCGGCCCCCTCGCTGACGCATCCCCTCACTTCGGCGGTTCGACGACGAAGGTGCCCGGAGCGGGCCTGTTCTCGGCCATCGCCTCACCCGAGGCGGCCAGTCTGGCCCTCGCACGGATGGTGGACCCCGGCACCGCGTCCGTCATGAGTGGGCTGGGCACGGCGAACGGCATGCGCTGCCCGACGTTGCTCGACAGCAGGTCGGCGTAGCCGGCTACCGGCTCGGCGTCGAGTACGTCCACCTCTGCCCGGTCCCAGCCCGCCAGCCGCGGATGGGGCCCTGTACTGACCAGCCGCGCGACCAGATCAGTGCGGTTGTCGATCGCCTGCACCATGTCCGACGGTCACCGGTGAGGCGGGCCTTCGTGCCGGCGCGTGCCGTGGGCGTCGCTCGCTCTGGCGAAAGGCTGCGGGCCGCCCGTCGTACCCCTGAGCTCGGACCGCAGGCTCTGTTCGAGGAACGCCTCGGCGCCCGCCCAAGGCGCCATGGCCTGCTCCAGTGCGGCGAGCCGGTCCTGAAGGTCGTGGATCGTCTTGACCAGCCCGGGTACGTCCTCCGTCTCGTGCCTGGCCATGGCATGGACGGGCGCACGCACGGCACCCGCCGCCGAGATCGACACCGTGGCGGTCATCGTGGCGGCCGGCGCCGAGATGTCCGTGACGGAGACACCGGTCGCGGCCCCGGTGTACGACCGGGAACTGGGCTGGCTCGACGGGCTGAACGAGCTGTTGCCGGTGCTCCCGGGGTAGGTGTCGCCGTCGTCACCGCGGTTCGCCGCCCCTTCCAGGTCACGCTGGTTGTCCGCCTGGACCAGGCCCACCATGTAGTGGTTCTCGTTCGTGTTGTCCGACTCGCCTTCGTCGACATGCCAGATCAGCATGCCCGAGGCGGGCAACGAGCTGTCGTATCCGGTCTGTTGACGGTTCTCCACCAGGAAGTACTCGTTCCCCGGCAGGCCGTCCCTCCACAACCGCTGCACCTCGAAGCTGTTCTTGACGTCAGGGATGGACAGCGTCCCATTGCTCGTGACGTTGACGGCCTCGGCCCAGCCCTGCTGGACCTTGCACCACGCCGACGGATGCGTCGGGATGTCACCGCCGCCGCCCCATGAACCGGCGCCCATCAAGCACCAGTTGCCGACCCCTTCCGACGATCCGTCGATGTCGTACAGGTCGGGGAAACCGAACAGCAGGTGCCCCAACTCGTGGGCGCAGACGCCGATCTTGGCGTCCTCGGGAATGGTGAGATAACCGTAGATCCGGGCGCCGTCGGCGTTGTACGCGTTCGGCAGGACCCACTTGTGCGACCACATGTCCCCGCGGTTGCCGGTGGCTTCGCCCCCCGCGCCGGCGTGCAGGACGATGAAGGCGTCGACGAAACCGTTGCCGTCGTTGTCGTACGGCGCGTAGTTGATGAGCGGGTCGGCGCTGACGGCGGCGTCCCGGGCCATGATCTGCGCGCGCGCCTGCCCGGCCGGGCGGCCGATGCCGAAGTTGTTGTTGGCGTACCAGGAGAGCTTCTGCGGCAGCCGGACGGGACCGGTGACCTCGCCGACGATGTCCACCAGACCGTGCGTCACTTCGCGGTAGTAGTCCCGGACACTGCCGTGCGGGAGCTCACCGAGGGAGAAGAACAGCTTCTCGAAGTGCTCCCTGTCCGCGGTCATCGGCTTGTCCGCGAAGTCCGCCAGGACGACGACGACCCGTATCGCGCCGGTCAGCGAGGCGCGGGTGGCAGCAGCGGTGCGGATGGCCTCGTGCGGTGTGCCCGGCGGGAATTCGTCGGCCGGGATGATGGCGCCGTCGTCGAAGCCGAGCATGCGCGGGGCACCACCGAGCCGGAACATACTCGCCACGTCCGATTCGCTGCGGACCCGCTCCAGTTCCTGCAGCGTCCTGGCACGCAGTTCCGGACTGGGCGCGATGGCGCAGAAATCCGACCAGACGGCGACCGTGGAATCCTGCACAGTAGAAAGATCAACCATGTCAAATCCTTCCCAAAAGGGACCTTTTGGTTGCATCTACAGCCAGTGACGCACATATGTACGACGCCTGCAACGCGATCATCTGGGCAGCCGCGACCATGCCGCCGCAGGCACCGCAACCTCTCGACGATCGGGGCCGGGCGCCTGCCATGCGGAATTGGGTCCATCAGGTGACAGCTGTCCGTGTCGCCTGCGGAAATACGACCACCGGGGAGATCGGCCGTCTTAGATGACAAACAGGAAATGCCCCTTCACTGCGGGCAATTGACGTGAGGAGCGGAATAAATGCCGGGTAAGGATGCCACCGAGTTTACGGTGAGCGTGAGCCCGACCGCCGATTTCGGCGCATCGTCAGACGGCCCCAAGGTCCGCAAGTCGCTGAGTGTGTCGCACCGTCCCGGGCTGAGCGGGTCGGAGCATTCCCCCAGCTGGCCCGAGCAGAGCGCAGAGGCGAAAAGCAGAGGGCCTGCCGTACGACCGCTGAGCGAGGGGAACGACTGATGCTGAAATTCATCAACCAGTACCCGCAAAAGCTCTCCGTGACCATCATGTGGTACACGCCCAACTGCGTTGACGGAGGAGACTGGACGAAGAAGGGCTGGTGGAATCTGGCTCCCGGACAGAGCGCTGTCGTCCACGGCGGCGATCTGTCGGACATCAACCGCTACTGGTGCTACTTCGCACACGCCGCGGACGGAGCGTTCTGGGCCGGCGACCTCGCCCGGCAGGCTCCGTCTCGCGCGTTCGACTGGTGTGAGTGGACGAGCAGCACGGATTCCACACAGATCGGCTACCGCATGCAGGACGTCGGAGACCACGACGACCTGGACATCACGCTGACCCCCTGACGGTCGGCTCTCACCCGCGGCCAGGCCGACGCCACCGTGCCGGACGCCACAACCGCACAATCGGCCCGGCTGGAACTGCTCGGTCCGGCCGGCTCGTCGCCGGCCGGACCGAGCAGTTCCAGTAGCCACGTCACGGTGTCGCTTCAACGGGCGTGATCTGACCATGAATGGCGATCTTCCAGACCACGTGCAAGCCTGAGAAAGGCCCAAGGAGAAGTCCCCGCACGGGAACGACGGATGAACTTCGCAACGGAGATGATCCCGATGCCGATCGGCGAGCCGAAGGCTTCCCATGGAATGGTCGTGCTGGGTGAGGGGACGGTCTATCTGTCCCACATGCCGATGTTCATGGATCCCCACGCCGTTCAGTACGTTCTTGAAGTCACCCTGAAGAGCGCGACAGGTGACGCGCGGCAGATCTATGCCGATGACCGCCGGACTACGGGAACAGCTGTGTACACGCTGGCCCCCGAACCGTTCCGCATCTCAGATCTCGTCGCCCCGGAAGGGCAAGAGCCCAAGCTCACCTCGTTCACCGGTACGTTGTTTCGAGGTCATTTCGAGCGAGGCGGCACCGAAATCCTCGACCCGGTGACCGTCGAGGTGCAACGCGTTATCAATTTCCGGCACTTCGACCATCACGCCTCCCGGCCCCCGGCCCTGAATTACCTGGCCTTCGGGAAGGGAAGTGAGCTTTTCCTCGCGCATTGGATCACCAAGGCTCCGGACTTCGACCATCACATCGCGATTCGGCAAGCCTCAGGCAACGGGGGCACTGTGCTCACCGATGACATCCTCCGCAAGGGCCCGCGGCTTGAGATCGCCGGAAGGGCGGATCGCCCGGCAGACAGACTGCACGAGAGCAACCAGGTGACCGCGAAGTTTCTGGACGGCGGACCGGACGGCGTTGAACTGCAGCTCGCGATAGGGCGGGAGTTCTACGAAGAAGAAGGGGATCTGGCCACCGAGATGCATTTCCACTGATTCTCCTACGGCTGCCATGGCCGCGCCAAGTACATGGCCCTGCCCTGGCAGGGCGACTTCCACGCGTGCCACACCTACTGATGGCCTGCTTCCCACCCCGACGAAGTCCTTCCCGAGCCTGAGCACGACGCGCTCATTCAGGTCGCGGCCGAGGCGTTCCGGGAGTGGGACCGCGACGTCGGCGATGCTGACGAGATGGTCGCGAAGTGGAGCACTCACGGGAGCACGGACCGCCCAGTACCGACGCGAACAACGCTGGGACACCCCGTTCTGGCGCCGTCGGCACTGAAGCCGGACTGACGCACCAACGGGAGCGCGTCCTCGAGCTGAAGCGGCAGCTGCCGTAACTGCCGAACGCGCGGCCTTACTTGGCCGCCGGATTCACGCGGGCGACCATGGCGGAGGCCGAAGGGGAAAGGGCGGAAGCCGCGGCGCCCTGGCCGAGGCGGGCCGCCCACAGCCAGCCGGGACTGTCCGCGACCGCGTTCAACACGGAGGCGCCGGCCGGCGGGGCCACGATAATGATCTTGTAAGGCAAGGGCCTGTCACCGCGCGTACGGTGGATATGAGGCCTGACGGTTACGCCGGTGCAGGCACTGCCGGCAGCCGCCGCAGGCCACCGCACACGTCCGGTGGTGCTCCCGCGCAGGAGGGAGAAGGCAATGCCAACGCACAGGGTCGGCACACAGGAGGAATTCGACACAGCCCGCCAGGAGCTGCTCGTGGAGGAGAAGGAACTCACCCGGCGCAGCGACGAGCTCGCGCGGAAGCGGAGGGAGCTTCCGTGGGTGCCGGTCGAGAAGGACTACCGCTTCGAGACCGAGGACGGGACCAAGTCGCTCGCGGACCTCTTCGACGGACGTTCGCAGCTGCTCATATACCACTTCATGTTCGGTCCGCCGTACGAGGCCGGATGCACGGTCTGCTCCTCGATCGCGGACACCCTCGCGCCCAACGTGATCCACCTCAAGGCCCGCGACGTGACGCTGATCTGCTCCTCGCGGGCGCCGATCGACAAGCTCCTCGCCTACCGGGAGCGCATGGGCTGGAGCTTCGACTGGGTCTCCGCCGGCGGCAGCGACTTCCACCGCGACCTCGGCTTGCAGTACACCGAGGATGAGCTCAGGCCGTTCCTCGACGGCGACATCCCGCCGACCGTGAATCAGATGGCGGAACTGTCCGGCACGGACGTGCTCCACTACGTCACCGAAGGGCCCGGGATGAGCGCCTACGCGCTCTCGGACGGCACCGTCCACCGGACGTACGTCACCACCGCGCGCGGCCTCGAACCCGCCATGGCCTACTACGGCCTCCTCGACCGGACACCGCTGGGCCGCCACGAGGACGGCGAGGAGGCCTTCTGGCTGCGCCGCCACGACGAGTACGGCAAGGCCTGAATGGCCGTCCGGTCCCGACCTGCCCTGCGGGCAGGGATCTGGATTCCGTTTCCGTACAGCGGGGTTGATCAGTCGGGGCCGCTCCAGTCGAACGGGAAATGCTTGCTCGACTTGCCGCTGCGGTCCCAGCTGAAGCCGAAGGCGTCGGCCTGGTCCGTCGTGGCGCGGCCCCATGTGGCGATCTGGCCAGGGCCGACCTCGGCACCGCCGGCGTTGGGACCTGCACCCGCGCGCCGGCGGGCGGGGTGGGACCGGCCAGGGCCTCGGCGCGGGCGGTGACCCGGCCCGGGACCTCGACGCTCCACGGTCCCAGATCCTCGTCGATCTCCACGATGACAGGGGCGACTTCCATACCGCGCACCTCGAAGGGGGGCGAGCTCACCGAACTCCTTCGGCCAGCCCCCCACCTCACCGCTGAAGATGGTGCCGGGCGCGGCGCGCTGCTGGTCGTCGGCGCGCTCGTCGACGAAGAGGGCGGCATACGAGTCGGTGGCAGCGCCGGCATGCGTCTGCACGCCGAGGAAACCCCAGTCCTGCGCGGGGTCGCCGCCTCACCGCACACCGCCCGAAGCGGGGAAGACACAGCACTGAGCCGGTCTGGCCCGGCAGGGCATCTGCCTGCCGTTCTCCGCGTGCGCACGAGATCAGTTCGGTGGCCGCAGCCCAGCCATGGTGACCACGAAGAGCCGCCGTTCCGCCGCTTTGGAGAACAACCCGTCGGCCGCAGCACAAGGGAAGTCCGGTCACCGCCGAGAGCAGCTTCCCCTCCGTCCGCTTTTGGGCCCTCCGATTCTGTGATCTGCTGGAGGTGTCTTCGGACTGCTCACCGCTGTCCGTGGTGGGCGTTCCCAGGAGGCACGCCATGCTGCATCCTCACCTCGCCGCGCCGGAGCCCACCCGGCCCGGGGTCCTGCTGCCGAGGCGTGATCTGGCCCTCGGCTGGACTCTGCTGACGCTCATCGCCGCTCTGGCGTGGGTGCTCACGGTCGCTCAGTCCCGCGGCATGGGAATGCAGCCGGGCACCATGGGCCTGGCACTCCCACTCTTCCTGCTCCTGTGGGTGGTCATGATGGCGGCGATGATGCTGCCGTCACTGGCGCCCGTCGCCCTCACCTGGGTCCAGGCGATCAATCGCAGCGCGGCGGGCCATGTCCGGGCCCTGCGCATCAGCGAGTTCATCGGCGGCTGTCTGCTGGCCTGGGCCGGGTTCGGGCTGCTCGTGTACGCGATCCTGGCGGCGACCGGGTACCTGGTCGACGGCCACGCCGACGCGGGCCGCTGGATCGGCGCGGCAGCCTTCCTGCTCGCGGGAGTGCAGCAGTTCGGACCGCTGAAACGGATCTGTCTGCGGCACTGCCGCAACCCGATGTTCCAGCTGCTGCGGTACGCACGGTTCCGGCCGTGGGCGAAGGACCTGCGGGTGGGCGCGCACCACGGGCTCTACTGCGTCGGCTGCTGCTGGGGCCTGATGATCGTCCTGATCCCGCTCGGCGTGATGAACGTGGCGGCGATGGCGGGACTGGCCGCCGTGATCTTCTTGGAGAAGCTGTGGCGCGGGGGTCCTTGGCTCAGCTGGGCGGTCGGCCTCGCCTTCCTCGTACTGGCCGTGCTCGCCCCGTTCCAGGACTGGCTGCTGCCCGGTCTGCAGATGAGCGGTTCGTCGGTGGACCGGATGATGGCAGGCCCGGCGCTGTGAGCGGGCGTCGCTCGCCCCGCCAGGCGGCGCGGCGGCAGCTGAGGAATCCGGCGCTCGACACGCAGAACGGCACCACGTAGTTGACGGCCACGCGTACGACAGTGGCCGCACCGGCATCACCCGCCAGGATCACGGAGCCTTGATCGACCAGGGCTCCTCCCCTTCGCCACCCAGGCACTTGGTGGCGCCTCGCCCCAGCACAAGCGTCCCGCGAGAGGCCTGCACCAGGGCTGGAAGCCCAGGTCAGCGGACCCTTCCACGCGGTTTCAGGGGCACAGGCGGGAGTTCAGGAGCGGGCAGTGGCGCACCGTCGTAGCCCACCACCTCACCGAATCGGGAGCCCGTCATCCAGTCCGAACGGGCCTGTGCGATGTCCTCGTTGGACCGCCCGATGAAGTTCCACCACATGATCAGCTCCTCCTCGAAGGGCTCGCCGCCCAGGAGCATGAGCGCGGCGTCCGACTCGGCGCGCAGGGGGAGTTCGCTGCGGCCGCAGCCGAGGTAGAGCATCGAGCCGGGGAGTACCGGTACGCCGTCCACGTGGGCCTCGCCGGACATGGACAGGACGGCGTACTCGAAGTCGGGTTCCAGCGGCAGTCGTACGTCGGTGCCGCTCGCCAGGGCCAGGTCGGCGCCGACGATCGGGGTGTACGTCGTGCCGGGCGAGGTGGTGCCGTCGACGGTGCCCAGGATGAGCGTGGCCTTGAGGCCGGGAGCCGTGACGACGGGCAGGTCGGCGTGGTGCTCGAAGTGCGGGTCGGTGTGGCGGTGGCCGTCGGGGAGGGCGACCCAGAGCTGCGCGCCGTGCAAGAGGCGGGCGTGCGACTTGGGGCTCTCCTCGGAGTGGCTGATGGCGCGGCCCGAGGTCATGAGGCCCAGTTCGCGCGGGCGGATGGTCTGCAGGCTGCCCGTGGAGTCGCGGTGCAGCACCTCGCCCTCGTGCAGCCAGCTGACGGTCTGCAGGCCCATGTGCGGGTGCGGCGGGACCTGCATGCCGGGCTCGTCGGCGATGTCGTCGGGCCCGTAGTGATCGACGAAGCACCACGCGCCGACCATGCGGCGGCCCAGGTTGGGCAGCAGGCGGCGGACTTCGGTGGACTCGCCGAGCTTGACCCGGCGGGGGCTGAGGAGTTCACGCACCGGCTCGGCCACCACGAAACCGCGGCCACCGCAGAGTGCGGGAACCGCCTCGCGATCAAGATTGCTCATGGCGCACAACCTAGCCCCGTCGGGGACCCTCCGTCAGGCCATCGACCCGCCCATCGAGGGGCACTTGGCTCAGAACCGGCGCGGGACCTAGGACCTCGGTCGCAGGCGAGTACGCCGTTGGTCGGACCCGTCCGAAAATAGTAGCCATGGATATAGTAGCCATGTATGGTTTCTCTCATGAGTTCGGTACCCGAGAAGGCGACGCCAGGTTTCCTGGTCTGGCGTCTGTCGATGAAATGGCGCGTGGCCGTCGACCGCGCGGTCGCCCCGCTGGGCCTGACCCACGCGCAGTACTCGCTGGTGGCGTCGCTGTACGGCATGGACAGGGAGGGGCTGCGGCCCAGTCAGCGCCGGCTCGCCGACCACACCGGACTCGAAGCGCTCTACGTGTCGAAGCTGGCCCGCGCCCTGGAGGCGGCAGGCGTCGTCGACCGCACCCGGGATCCGGCGGACCCCCGGGCGATCCAGCTGACCCTTACGGACGAGGGGCGCGAGATCGCACGCCGCGCGATCCGGGTGGTCCAGGGACTCCTGGACCAGCTTCTCGAACCCCTGGGCGGGCTCGACGGCGAGCGTACGAAGGCGTTCAGCCGCGAACTGGCCACCCTGCTCGACGTACCACTCGATCCGCAGGCCGAGACCGACGCGCATCGCGGCATCGGCCCACATCGTGACAACGACCGACATCCCGACAAGGAGCAGTCATGACCATCACCACTCCCCCCATCAGCACTCCCCCCGTTGGCGGCCAGGCCATAGGTCTGGCGCACTACGCGAGCCGAGCCCTCCTGGAGAGCGTGCTCGCCCGCAGCGGCACCACCTTCAACCAGTCCGTGGCCCTCCGCGCCGTCTCCGACAACGGCGGGACCGTCGAGCGCGACTGGCTCGTGGGCCGGCTGACCGGGGCGCTGAAGATCGAGGAGCCCGCGGCCCGGGCCACCGTCGACGAGATGACGGCCCGGAAGCTGCTGGAGGAGCCGACGGCCGAACGGGTGTCGCTCACGGACAGCGGCCGGGAGCTGTTCGAGGGGATCCGCACCGCCGGCAACGAGATCGCGGCCCGGCTGTACGCGGACATTCCGGCCGAGGACCTGGCGACCGCCGGCCGCGTGCTGACCCTCGTCACGGAGCGGGCGAACGCGGAGCTGGCGGGCGCGTAAGCAACTTCCCGCAGCACAGCGGGGCGAGAGCCTGTTGTGGAATATTCAACCAACCCTGGCGGTTGTGGCCTCTCGAAGGAGGTCAGCAGTGGAAACGACGTACTACGACCACGGGACGGCCGCGGAGCGCTGGGAGCGGGCGCGGATGTACTTCGACGCCAAGGACTACGCCGCCGCGGCGCGGATTCTGGGCGGGCTGGTCGAGGAGGTGCCGGAGCAGGTCGGACCCCGGCTGCTGCTGGCGCGCTCCTACTACCACTCGGCTCAACTGCGCCGCGCCGAGACGGAGTTGCGTGCGCTCGTGGAGCTCGACCCGGTCGAGCACTACGCCCGGCTGATGCTGGGGCGCACGCTGCAGCGCCAGGGGCGGCATGACGAGGCGGAGTCGCATCTGCGGATCGCCTCGGCACTGGCGGGCGACTTCGAGCAGGTGTGATCACACCTGCTCAGGTTTCTTTCGACGACAGGCCGGTCACCTCGGTGACCGGCCTCTTCGCGTCTCCCTCCGGCGTTCGCCCGCCCGGTCACGCCACCGGGCCGCCGTAGGTGCGCTTCCCCTTCCGGTACGCGATCTCGCCGAGGAGGACGTCCACGGCGATGAACACCGCGAGCGGGATGCCGAGCAGCGGGACGAAGTAGCCGAGGACGGCGACGGCCGCCATCGCCGGGACCAGGATCTGCGGCGGGACCTGCTGCCAGGTGCCGCGCGGAATGGGCCGGCCGAACGCGGAGGCGCGGCCGCGCTGCCACCACATGCGATAGCCCCACACGATGAGCAGGATCAGCGAGAGCGCGAGGGCCATCAGGGCGATCTGGTTCACGAGGCCGAACAGGACGCCGGTGTGCGCGTCGATGCCCCAGCGGGTCAGCTTGGCGAGCAGCGGGTAGTCGGCGAAGCGGAGTTCGTCGATGACCTTGCCCGTCGCCGGGTCCACGGCCACCGAGTCCTGCTTCTCGGGCCAGCTGCGCTGGATCTGCTTCACGACGTAGGCGGAGGAGGCGTCGGCGGGCGCCACGATCTCGACGGGGTCGCCGAGGCCCTTGGCGCGGGCGGCCGCGAGGATCTTGTCGACGTCGAGGGCGATGTCCGGTGTCGTGGCCTCCGCGGTCCCCGTGCCGGTGTGACCCGCGTGCTCGCCGCCGGTCGCCGACGAGACCGAGGGCGTCGCCTGGCCGAGCGAGGTCCTGAGGGTGTCGATGTTGGCCCCGGCGTACGTCGACCAGGTCAGACCGGTCGCCGAGAGGAAGATGAACCCGGCTGCCGCCCAGACGCCGACGGTGCCGTGCAGCCCGAGGGTGCGGCGGCGCCCACTGGTGCCGCGCACCGTGCGCTGGGCACGGCGCCGGCCGAACCACAGCACCAGGCCGCCGCCCGCGATCACCCACAGCCAGCTGGCGGCAAGCTCGCTGTAGAGGCGGCCGTTCTCGCCGAGCTGGAGGTTGGCGTGCAGCCCGTCGATCCAGGTGCGCAGCGGGAGCGCACCGGTGGACCCGTACTGTTCCAGGGCTCCGCGGACCTTCCCGGTGTACGGGTCGACGAAGACGGCGAGGGTGTGGTCGGCGTCGACGCCGGGGACGCCGGAGAGCAGTACGCGGGTAGTGGCGTCCGCTTCCGGTGAGGGGCGTACGGCGGAGACCGTGCCCTCGGGGTGGGCCTTGCGGGCGGCGGCCACCTGCTGGGACAGCGGAAGCTTGTGGTCGCCGGCCGGGACGGTCAGCTCATGCGCGTACACGATCTTCTCGGCCTGGAACGAGGCGGCGTACAGCAGGCCGGTCGTGGCGGCCACCAGCAGGAACGGGGCGACGAGCAGTCCGGCGTAGAAGTGCAGGCGCAGGACCAGGGGGCGCAGCGGGGACCAGATTCTTCGGGACGGTGTCGGCGCTACGGACTGCGGGGACTCGTCCGTCGTGGTGGAGGGAGCGGTGGACATCGGCGGGGTTCTCCGGTCGGGCAGGGGACGGAAACGGGCCGTGGGCCGGGGAGTTGGGCTCCCTTCGCCGGTGGCGGTCCAGTAGTCGGGGCGCGGAGCAGCCGAGTTCCCGGGCATGCGAGTGGCGTGCGTCACATGCGGGAAGATGCGGGACTCGCCCGGCGCCGCCTCGCTCGGCGCGGGCCGGCTTGGCATCCTGGCGCGATGGCATCCGAACGTGACCCCAGCATCTCGCGCCCCCTGAGCGACCTGGTCGAGGAACTCCTCTCCCACGAAGGCCCGTTGCCGATCGTCGCCGCCGGCGACCCGGTGCTGCGCCGGCTGGCCGAGCCCTTCGACGGCCAGCTGGACCCGGGGCTGCTGGCCCGCTTCGTCGCGGCCCTGCGCGCGACGATGCACGCGGCGCCGGGCGTCGGCCTCGCCGCGCCGCAGGTCGGCGTACCGCTTCGGCTCGCCGTCATCGAGGATCCGGCGCCGGTGCCCGACGAGGTGCGCCTCGCGCGAGGGCGGGTTCCGCTGCCGTTCCGGGTGCTGGTCAATCCGTCGTACGAGGGGGTCGGCGCGGGTCGGGCCGCGTTCTTCGAAGGCTGTCTGAGCGTTCCGGGCTGGCAGGCGCTGGTGGTCCGGCACGCCGAGGTGCGGCTGACGGCGCTGGACGAGCAGGGCCGCCCGGTCGACGAGGTGTTCACCGGCTGGCCCGCGCGCATCGTCCAGCACGAGACGGACCACCTGGACGGCATGCTCTACCTCGACCGCGCGGAGCCTCGCTCACTGTCCTCGAACCAGGCGATGGCGGACCGCTGGAACCAGCCGACGCCGGAGCGGGCGGCCGCGGCTCTCGGCTTCACGCTGCCCGGCTGAGAGCCGGCCTCGGCCGCACCACGGCGCGAGTCGAAGCCCGGCAGAGACTGACGGAAGGCTCGGGCCCGCGGAAATCCCGTGGCGCCCGCCCAAGTCCCTTCAGTAGCCTGGCCGTATGTCTACGCCCCGCATCTCTTAGCTCAAGGACCCGCTTCCACGCCACCCGTGTGTCCTTTTGCTGATTGATTCCCCGGAGCGTATTCCCATGATCACCGTTCGCGGTGTCGACGTGCGCGTGGGCGCCCGTCTGCTGCTGTCCGACATCTCCTTCCACGTCTCCCCCGGCGACCGCATCGGTCTGGTCGGCCGCAACGGCGCGGGCAAGACCACGCTGCTGAACACCCTGGCGGGGCAGGCGCGGCCCGCCGCCGGGTCCATCTCCCGTACGGGGGCGCTCGGTTACCTGCCCCAGGACCCCCGTGCGGCCGACCCCACGGTGACCGTCACCGACCGGATCCTGTCGGCGCGCGGCCTGGACCATGCCGTACGGACGCTGCGCGCGGCGGAGGCCGCGATGGCCGACGGCTCCGAGCGTGCGATGAACGCCTATGTGCGGGCGGAGGCCGAGTTCCTGGCGCGTGGCGGGTACGCGGCCGAGGCGGAGGCGGCCCGGGTCGCCGCGGGCCTCGGGCTGCCGACCCGGGTCATGGGCCAGCCGGTCGGCGCCCTGTCCGGCGGTCAGCGCCGCCGGGTCGAGCTGGCCCGCATCCTGTTCGCGGACCACGGCACCCTGCTGCTGGACGAGCCGACGAACCACCTGGACGCCGACTCGGTCGCCTGGCTGCGCGGCTTCTTGACGAACCATCAGGCGGGGCTCGTGCTCATCAGCCATGACACCTCGCTGCTGGCCGACGTGGTCAACCGCGTCTTCCACC
Source organism: Streptomyces sp. R35 (assembly GCF_041053035.1). Classification (NCBI taxonomy): domain Bacteria; kingdom Bacillati; phylum Actinomycetota; class Actinomycetes; order Kitasatosporales; family Streptomycetaceae; genus Streptomyces; species Streptomyces sp. R35. Next base: position 10,216,334 of record NZ_CP163440.1, on the reverse strand, counting down.
TCGACCCGTCGCGCGCCACGCTCGACGTCCACAACACGGGCTGGCAGGCCTACCTCACCCAGCGGGACGCCGACGAGCGCCGCCGGGCCCGGGAGCGGGCGAACGCCGAGCGCAAGGCGGCGACGCTGCACGCGCAGGCGGACAAGATGCGCGCGTATGTGTCGACGGCCGTGGCGGCGAAGAACATGGCCCGCCGCGCCGACCGCATGCTCGCCGAGCTCGAACCGGTCCGGCAGACGGAGAAGGCGGCCAGGATCCGGCTGCCCGAGCCCGCCCCCTGCGGACGGATGCCGCTCGGTGCGATCGGCCTGGCCAAGGCGTACGGCGATCTCCGTGTCCTCGCCGGAGTCGACCTGGCCGTCGACCGGGGCAGCCGGCTGGTGATCCTCGGCCTCAACGGCTCGGGCAAGACCACGCTGCTGCGTCTCCTCGCCGGCCACGACACCCCGGACAGCGGGCGCGTGGTGCACGGTCATGGGCTGCGCCTCGGCTACTTCGCGCAGGAGCACGACACGCTCGACCCCGCCGACACGGTCCGGGGGCAGCTGGCCGCCACGGCGCCGCATCTCACGGACGGCGAGGTGCGGCGGGTGCTGGGCTCGTTCCTGTTCACCGGCGACGACGCCGACAAGCGCGTCGGCGTCCTGTCCGGAGGCGAGAAGACGCGGCTCGCCCTGGCGGGTCTCGTCCACTCCGGCGCGAACGTGCTCCTCCTCGACGAACCCACCAACAACCTCGACCCGGTCTCCCGGGCCGAGGTCCTGGCCGCGGTGGGCACGTACCCGGGCGCGATCGTCATGGTCACCCACGACGTGGGCGCCATCGAGGCCCTGCGTCCGGACCGGGTGCTGCTGCTCCCGGACGCGGACGAGGACCTGTGGAGCGAGGAGTACCTGGACCTGGTCTCCCTGGCCTGACGAAGTCCCGCGCGGCTGCCGCGCGACTTCCACCACGCCGCCTACTTGTCCCGGTAGCCCTCCAGCAGCCGCAGCCACACCTCGCTCACCGTCGGGTAGGAGGGCACGGCGTGCCAGAGGCGGCCGATCGGCACCTCACCGGCGACCGCGATGGACGCCGAATGGATCAGTTCGCCCACGCCGGGGCCGACGAAGGTGACGCCGAGGAGGATCTCGCGGTCGAGGTCGACGACCATGCGGGCCCGGCCGCGGTAGCCGTCCGCGTACAGGCCGGCGCCCGCCACCGAGGACATGTCGACGTCCACGGCCCGGACGCGGCGCCCGGCGGCTTCCGCCTCGGCGAGGGAGAGGCCCACGGCCGCGGCCTCCGGGTCGGTGAAGACGACCTGGGGGACGGCCGCGCGGTCGGCGGTCGCGGAATGGGCTCCCCAGGGGTCGGTCTCCAAGAGAGGCACCCCGGCGGCGCGGGCGGCGATGGCGGCGCCCGCGATCCGGGCCTGGTACTTGCCCTGGTGGGTGAGGAGTGCGCGGTGGTTGACGTCGCCGACCGCGTACAGCCACTCACTGCCGACCACCTGGAGGCTGTCGTCGACGTCGAGCCAGGAACCGGGTTCCAGGCCGACCGTGTCGAGGCCGAGGTCGTCGGTGCGGGGCGCGCGCCCGGTGGCGAAGAGGATCTCGTCGGCCTCGATCCGGTCGCCGGAGTCGGTCAGCGCGACCACCGTGGAGCCCTCCCGTGTCACCGCGGACACCGAGGTGCCGGTGCGCACGTCCGCGCCCGCCTCCTGCAAGGCCTCGGCGACCAGCTCCCCGGCGAAGGGCTCCATGCGGGGCAGCAGGCCCTTGCCGCGGACGAGGACGGTGACCTCGGAGCCCAGGGCCCGCCAGGCCGTGGCCATCTCGGTGGCGACCACACCGCCGCCCACCACGATCAGCCGCCCGGGCACGGCGTGCGCGCTGGTGGCCTCACGGCTGGTCCAGGGTTTGACCTGGGCTAGTCCCGGCAGGTTGGGGAGGAGGGCGCGGCTGCCGGTGCTGACGACGACCGCGTGCCGGGCGGTCAGTACATGCCGCTCGCCGTCCGGTCCCTCGACGGTCACCCTGCGGGGTCCGTCGAGCCGCCCGTGGCCGCGGTACAGATCGGCGCCGATGCCGTCCAGCCAGGCGATCTGGCCGTCGTCCTTCCAGTGGGACACGTAGTAGTCGCGGTGGGCGAGGACCGCGGGGGCGTCGAGGGGGCCCTGCACGGACTGCCTGAGTCCGGGCACACGGCGGGCGTCGGCGCGGGCGATGGCCGGGCGCAGGAGTGCCTTGCTGGGCATGCAGGCCCAGTACGAGCACTCGCCGCCGACCAGCTCGCTCTCCACGACCGCGGTGGAAAGACCTGCCGCGCGGGTGCGGTCGGCGACGTTCTCCCCCACGGGCCCGGCCCCGAGCACCACAACGTCGTACGCGATGGATTCCGTTTCCGTCATGGGCACAGTCTCGTTCCTGGTGTGCGCCGTGGCCACACGGGTACGCACGCGGAATACGCCCCCGGGAGGCGGCGTTGTGCAAACCGGCATGACCCGGACGCGAGGAAGAGGGATACACGTATGAGCAGCACCGTGGAGCTCACCAAGGAGAACTTCGACCAGACGGTCACGGACAACGAGTTCGTCCTGATCGACTTCTGGGCGTCCTGGTGCGGGCCGTGCCGTCAGTTCGCCCCCGTCTACGAGAAGGCCGCCGAGGCCAACCCCGACCTGGTGTTCGCCAAGGTCGACACCGAGGCGCAGCCGGAGCTGGCCGCGGCCTTCGACATCCAGTCGATCCCGACGCTGATGATCGTCCGCGACCAGGTCGCGATCTTCGCCCAGCCCGGGGCCCTGCCCCAGGCCGCCCTGGACGACGTCATCGGGCAGGCCCGGAAGCTGGACATGGACGAGGTCCGCAAGTCCATCGCGGAGCAGCAGGCCCAGCAGGCTCAGCAGGACGGTCAGTAAGGCCGCGTACGCGGTCTAGAACGGGTACGCCGCCACATCGCCGCGCACCGTCGTCCAGCGCACGTCGGTGAAGGCCTCCAGGTTGGCCTCACCGCCGAAGCGGGCGCCGGTGCCGGATGCGGCGATCCCGCCGAACGGCGCCACGGCCTCGTCGTTGACGGTCTGGTCGTTGATGTGGACGATGCCGGTCGGGATGCGCTCGGCGAGTTCGAGGCCGCGCGCGGTGTCCCGGGTCACGATGCCCAGCGACAGGCCGTACGGTCCCTCCGCCGCGAGGGCCGCGGCCTCGTCCAGGGCGCCGAAGGAACGGACCGGCGCGACCGGACCGAACACCTCCTGCGCGTACGCCGGAGTCGTGTCGTCGACTCCCGCGAGGACCGTCGGCCGGTAGAACAGCTTCTCGTGCGTGCCGCCCGCCGCCAGTTTGGCGCCGCGTGCCGTGCTGGACTCCACCAGCCCCTGGATCTTGGCGAGTTGGGCGCTGTCGATGATCGGTCCGAGGTGCACCTGCTCGCGGTACGGGTCACCCACGGCGAGCGCGTCGGCCTTGGCGGCGAGCCGCTCCACGTACTCCTCGTACAGCGAGGCATGGACCAGGTGGCGCCCCGTCGTCATGCAGATCTGGCCCTGGTGGAAGAACGAGCCCCAGGCCGCCGTGGAGATCACCGCGTCGATGTCGGCGTCCTCCAGGACGATCAGGGCGGAGTTGCCGCCCAACTCCAGGTGCGCGCGCTTGAGATGACGGCCCGCGGCCTCACCGACCGTGCGTCCGGCGGCAGTTGATCCCGTGAAAGAGATCACCGGCACCTGAGGGTCGGTGACCAGCGCCTGACCGGCCTCGGGGCCGCCGGGCAGGATGTGCAGCAGCCCCTCGGGCAGGCCCGCCTCGGCGAAGACCGCGGCCAGCGCGAGGCCGCCGCACACGGCGGTGCGCGGGTCCGGCTTCAGGACGACGCCGTTGCCGAGCGCGAGCGCCGGGGCCACCGAGCGGATCGAGAGGATCAGCGGGGCGTTGAAGGGGGCGATCACCCCCACGACACCGACCGGGACGCGGCGCGTGTACGACAGGCGCGGCGCCTCGGACGGCAGGATCTGGCCGGTCGGACGCGAGGCGAGCGCCGCGGCTTCGTAGCACTCCTGGGCGGCGACGTGCAGTTCGAAGTCGGCCTTGCCCGGGATGGAGCCGGACTCGCGGACGATCCAGTCACGCAGTTCGCCGGCGTGCGCGGCGAACAGGTCCCCCGCCTTGCGCAGCACGGCGGCGCGGACGAAGTGCGGGGCCTTGGCCCACTCGGCCTGGGCGGCGCGGGCGGTCCGCGCGGCCGTCGCGACGTCCTCGGCGGCGGCGAGCGTGACGGCGCCGAGCGGCTCGCCGGTGGCGGGCTCGGTGACGGTGTACTCACCGCCTGACAGGGTGCGGGACTGCCAGGTGGTGGGGTCGAGCAGCGGCATGACGGCTCTCCGATCGTTCACTGATTACCAGCGGGGCACAGCAGGCTCGTAGGACTCGTGGATCCCGTGCGGCCCGTCGAGCTCATAAAGCCAGCGGAAGTCCCGTGTAGTTCGCGGCCAGTTCGGCTGCCGCGGGGCGGGATGCCGTGATCCGGCGCAGTCGCGCGAGCTGCATCCGGTGTTCGAAGGCATCCCCATCTGGTTGAGCGTGCAACATCCTAGTCATGTCGTACGAGAAACGTGTGGCCTGCCACACCCGGGCGAGGCACAACTCCGAGTAGCGGTCCAGGAGTTCGGTCGATCCCGTGCGGTGCAGCTCGCCGAAGCCGCGCGCCAGGACCCGGACGTCGGACACGGCGAGGTTGAGGCCCTTGGCGCCGGTCGGCGGCACGATGTGGGCCGCGTCCCCGGCGAGGAACAGGCGTCCGTACCGCATCGGCTCGTGGATGGAACTCCGCATCCGGGTCACGGACTTGGAGGTGATGGGGCCGCGCGCCAGCCGCCAGTCGCCGTCGACCGCGAAACGCGAGTCGAGCGCGTCCCAGATCCGCTCGTCGGGCCAGTCGCGGACGTCGGTGCCGTTCGGGACCTGAAGGTACAGCCGTGACACGGACGGCGAGCGCATGCTGTGCAGCGCGAAGCCGCCCGGGCCGCGCGCGTAGATCAACTCCTCGCAGGAGGGCGGCACATCGGCGAGGATCCCCAGCCAGGAGTACGGGTACTCGTGCGCGTAGATGCGGCCCACCTCGGCAGGGAACGCGTCGGCCGCGACACCGTGGGAACCCTCGCAGCCGACCACGTAGTCGCAGCTCAGGGTCTGTTCGCGGCCCTCGTGCAGGAACCGCACGACGGGTGAGTCGCTCTCCGGCTTCTCGACGGCGAGCGCCTCGGCCCCGAACAACAGCGGTGGTCCCTCGGCGAGTTGGAGGGCCACGAGGTCCTTCACGATCTCCGTCTGGGCGTAGATCGTGACGGTACGGCCGCCGGTGAGCCAGGGGAAGTCGATGTGGTGGCGCTCGCGGTCGAAGCGCAGCTCGATGCCCTGGTGGATCAGGCCCTCGGCGTCCAGGCGGTCGGCGGCGCCGCACTCGCGCAGCGCGTCCACCGTGCCCTGCTCCAGCATTCCGGCCCGCTGGCGCTGCTCGACGTACGAGCGCGTCCTGCTCTCCAGGACGACGCAGTCGATCCCCCTCCGGTGCAGCAGCCGGGCCAGCAGGAGCCCGGCGGGGCCGCCGCCGATGATGCCGACCGTGGTCCGCATGAAGCGCCTCCGGTGTCCGATGCGGTCGGGGGACCGGATCCAGCCTCCCTCAGCTCGACTCGCGATGCACGACCCGCGCTCCCAGTACCTCGTGGGTCTCGGGCCCGGCGCCGGGTTCACGGACCGCCCGGTCGACCAGCTCGGCGAGGTCGCGTCCGGACGGCAGCTCGATGTGGACGGTGCTCAGCCGGGGCCGCAGCAGCCGGCCCAGCATCAGGTCGTCGGCGCCGATGACGGCCGTCTCGTCCGGGATGCCGATGCCCTCGTCCTGCAGGGCGCGCATCAGCAGCATCGCGTACTCGTCGTTGTACGCGAACACGGCGTCGAGGCCGAGGGAGCGCCAGCGCGCCGCGAGCCGGGCGGCGGCCTCCTCCTCGTACGCCAGTGGCAGCTCGGTCGCCGACGCGTCGGTGTTGTGCAGGGCCCGGCGTACGCCTTCGAGGCGGGGCTTGGAGAAGATCTCCAGGCCGGCTTCCTCGGGCACCACGACGCCGATGCGGCGGCGGCCGCGGGCCACCAGGTGGGCGCCCGCGCTGTGGCCGACCCGGTCGTGGTCCATGAGCAGCGCGTGCGCGCCCTCGACACGCTCGGGGCCCAGGGTGACGACGGCGCGGGCACCAGAGCGCTTGAGGACGGCCACACCCTGCGGGCCGAGCCCGCTGCCGGGGACCAGTACGGCGACCGGCCTGAGCTCCGCCCAGGCGCGGGCGGCCTCGTCGCCGTGCAGGCCGACGCTGCCGTACTGCACGACGGTGTAGTCGAGACGGCTCAGCGCCCACTGGAGTTCGTTGAAGAACTGGCTGTAGAGGGGGCCCACGGGCACGGACGGCGCGGGCATCAGGACCATGCGGCTGTGCCCGGCGCGCAGACTGCGGGCGGCGGCGTGCGGGACGTACCCGAGCTCCTTGGCGGCCTCGTGGACGCGGCGGCGGGTGGGTTCGCTGATCCGGACGGCGCTGGTGTTGTTCAGGACGTACGAGACGGTCGCGCGGGAGACGCCCGCCAGGCGCGCCACATCGGCGCTCGTCGGCACGGGTCGTTGTGCGGGTGACGGCGGGGCGGACTGCTTCGGTATCTGCACCATGACGTATCGCATCCTTGCAGAGGCACTGCGTGCCGCTCGGTGCCGGGGGGAGCCCAGGGCCTCCGGACGGCGGAACTCCCGCTTCCACAAAGGAACTTCCGCGTCCGGTGTCGGATGGCCCGTCCGGAGGTTACCGTTCGGTAGACGACATGCTTCGGAGGTGACCCGGATGGCTCCCGACCGTGCCGCAGGTCTGGCGGAGTGCGCCCGCGCCCTCGCCGCCGGCGAGGTGACCGCGCGCGAGGTGGTCGAGCGGGCGCTGGCCCGGATCGAGGCGACCCAGCCCACCCTGAACGCCTTCCGGCTGGTGCGCGCCGAGGCGGCGCTCGCCGAGGCCGACGCGGCGGACAAGGAGCTGGCGGCCGGGGTGCGGCGACCGCTGCTCGGGGTGCCGGTGGCGGTCAAGGACGACATGGACGTGGCGGGCGAGCCGACCGCGTTCGGCTGCCGGGGCGACCATCCGCCGCAGGCCGAGGACGGTGAGGCCGTACGCCGGCTGAGGGCGGCCGGGGCCGTCGTCATCGGCAAGACCAACACCTGCGAGCTCGGCCAGTGGCCCTTCACCGAGGGTCCCGCCTTCGGCGCCACCCGCAATCCGTGGCACAGCGATCACACCCCGGGCGGCTCGTCCGGGGGCTCCGCGGCGGCGGTGGCGGCGGGTCTGGTCCCGGCGGCGCTCGGCTCGGACGGCGCGGGCTCGGTGCGCATTCCGGCCTCCTGGACCCATCTGATCGGTATCAAGCCGCAGCGCGGCCGGATCTCGACCTGGCCGCGCCCGGAGTCCTTCCAGGGCATCACGGTCAACGGAACGCTCGCCCGCACGGTCGCGGACGCGGCCCTGCTCCTGGACGCGGCCGGCGGCAATCACGACGGCGACCTGCACCAACCGCCCGCGCTGCGCGTCTCGGACGCGGTGGGCCGCGATCCGGGCCGGCTGCGGATCGCGCTGTCGCTGAAACCGCCGTTCACCGCGCTGCCCGCCCGGCTCGACCCCGTCGTACGGGCGAAGGTCCTCGCGCTCGCGGAGCGGCTCGCGGCGCTCGGGCATGTGGTGGAGGAGGCGGAGCCGCGATACGGGCAGATCGGGCTCACGTTCATCCCGCGCGCCACGGCCGGTCTCGCCGAGCGGGTGCGCGATGCGCCGTTCCCCCATCTCCTCGACCGGCGCACCCGTGACGCCGCCCGCCTCGGCCGGCTGCTCGGCGGCGCGCCGCTGCGGGCGGCCCGGCGGGCCGAGGCCACGCTGCACCGGCGGATCGGCGCGCTCTTCGACACCTACGACGTGCTGCTCGCGCCGACGACCGCCGCTCCCCCGCCGCGGATCGGCTCGATGGTGAACCTGAACGGTCTCGGCACCGACCGGGCCATGATCGCCGCCTGCCCGTACGCCTGGCCGTGGAACATTCTCGGGTGGCCCGGCGTGAACGTCCCCGCGGGTTTCGTGGGCGACGGCCTGCCCGTCGGCGCCCAGTTGCTCGGCCCGGCGAACAGCGAGCCGCTTCTCGTCTCCCTGGCCGCCCAGTTGGAGGCGGACCGGCGCTGGCACGAATGGTGGCCGCCGCACCAGACTCCAGCGGACTCTCCGGCGGCGTAAGCGAGTTCCGGCCGTACTCTGTGACCATGGACGATGCGTCGATGGTCGGGTTGATGGGGCGGGTGACCGGCACGGTCGGACCCGGGCTCGTCGGCGAGGTGATCGTCCGGGTGCGCGGTGGTGCCGAGCACTTCCTCGCGTATCCCGCCGCCGCGAAGGACCGCATCGAGCGGGGCACGGTGGTGATGGTGGTGGAGTATCTGCCGCCGCGAACGGTGTACGTGTCGGCCGCGTACGACGCCTGACGCGCGCCCCGTACACGCCAGTCGACAGCTCGTCTGTGACGGGTTCGCCCCAGGTGAGAGCCGTACGCGTCAAGATTGCAACAAGGATCCGTCAGCGTCTGTACCCGCGCCTTGCACAGGAGCACACTCCCGTTCGTTCGGTGCCGATAGGGCACCATGCAAAGGGGGCGTATGCCGATGGTTGTCGGCGTCGTGGCGGGGGCTGTTGTCCTCGCACTGATCTTCATCGTTGTGGTCTTCAAGCTCATGTGGCGTGTCGCGGAGCCCAACGAAGCGCTGATCATCTCCGGTTCGAAGCATCGGACCGAAGGCCTTGAAGAGGGCATGGGATTCCGCATCGTCACGGGGCGCGGAACTCTGGTCCTGCCGGGTGTGCAGGCGGTGCGCAAGATCTCGCTCGATCTCAACGAGACCGAGCTGCACGTGGACTGCGTGACCCACCAGGGCATTCCGCTGAAGGTGCGGGGCGTGGTCATCTTCAAGGTGGGCGACGACTTCGTGTCGATCGCCAACGCGGGCCGCCGGTTCCTCGACCAGCAGAAGATGATGGCGGAGCGGGTGCACAACGTGTTCGCCGGTCATCTGCGGTCCATCGTCGGCGGGTTGACCGTCGAGGACATGATCCGCGACCGGGAGAAGCTGACCGGCCAGACCCGGGCCGCATGCGGTACGGAGATGGAGAAGCTCGGCCTGATCGTCGACTCGCTGCAGATCCACGAGATCGAGGACCCGACCGGGTACATCAAGAACCTCGCGATGCCGCACGCCGCCGCCGTACAGCGCGACGCGCGCATCGCGCAGGCGGAGGCGAATCGTCTCGCCACCGAGGCCGAGCAGAAGTCGTTCGCCCGGATGTCGGAGGCCACCCGGGACAGCGAGATCCTCCAGGCCGGTTACCAGGCCGAGCGCGACAAGGCGGCGGCGAAGGCCCGGCAGGCCGGACCGCTCGCCGACGCGGCCGCCCGGCAGGACGTCGTCGTCCAGGAGACCCGCATCGCCGAACTCGACGCCCTCCGCCGGGAGCAGCAGCTCCAGGCGGACGTCCGCAAGCCCGCGGACGCGAGGGCGTACGAGATCCGGGCCCACGCCGAGGCCGAGCGTGACGCGCGTATCTCTTCGGCGCAGGCCAAGGCCAAGGAGACCGAACTCGCGGCCGCGGCCGAGGCGAGCCGGGTCAAGTCGGCCGCCAACGCCGAGGCCGAGGCGACCAAGGCGAGGGGTGCGGCCGCGGCGACGGCGACCCGTGCCACCGGTGAGGCCGAGGCCGCCGCCGCGCAGGCCAAGGGTCTGGCGGCCGCCGAGGCGACGCGTGCGCAGGGTCTGGCGGAGGCCGAGACCATCAAGGCGCGGGCCGCCGCCCTCGCCGAGAACCAGGAGGCCGTGGTCGCCCAGCAACTCGCCGAGAACTGGCCGGAGATCGTCCAGGCGGGCGCGAGCGCGTTCGGCAACGTCGACCACATGGTGCTGCTCAACGGCGCCGACGGCATGGCGGACATGTTCGCCAAGGCGCTCACCATGGGCGGCACCGGCCTTGGCCTGGCACGCCAGTTGCTCGCGTCGATGAACCAGGACGGGGCGACGGGCAACGGTGCGGGGGCTTCGGCTGGGCTCAACGGGGTCGTGGCGCCGCGCACGGAGAAGGTGACGGTGGAGAAGGACGAGAGGTGAGCCGTTGAGGCAGTGAGGCCGTGAGTCGGTGAGGCTTCGGGGGTACGGGAGTTGGCTTCCGTACCCCCGAAGTAACGTGTGCACCGTGACTGCCTCTATCGACGAAGACGTGCCCGGCCGCTACGGGCCCACCGCGACCACCGAAGCCGAACCCCGCGAGGTCGGCCGGGTCAAGACCGAGTACTCCCCCGCGCATGACGGCGATCCGGATCCCGGCGAGATCGTCTGGACGTGGGTGCCGTTCGAAGAGAACGACGGGCGGGGCAAGGACCGGCCGGTGCTGGTGGTCGCTCGCGAGGACGCAGGGACGCTGCTTGCCGTGCAGTTGTCCAGCAAGCGGCACGATGGTGACCGCGAGTGGGTGCCGATCGGCTCCGGTCCGTGGGACCGGTCAGGGCGCGATTCGTGGGTGGACGTGGATCGTGTGCTGCGGTTGTACGAGGACGGTATGCGGCGCGAGGCGTGTGCGCTGGACCGGATGCGGTTCAATCTCGTGGTGCATCGGTTGCGCGAGCGGTACGGGTGGCGTTGAGCGGGGCGCGGTAAAGGCCGGTGGGATGCTGCGGGTCCGTTGTGGCTGGTCGCGCCCACGCGGCGGAGCCGCATGTGTCACAGCCCCGCGCCCCTGAAAAGCGGCGCGTTACGGGGCCCGGAGACTAGATTCGAACTGTTGCTCGAAGGCACTGCGTGTCGCACTGCCCGGCGTGCGGTCCAGGATTCCGAAGACGACGTGCTCGAAGTGGGCCTCGAAGCGGCCCTTGATCAGCAAGTCACGGAAGGCTTTCGCCACCTGGGCCGGGTCGTTCTGGAAGACGCCGCAGCCCCAGGCGCCGAGGACCAGGCGGCGGTAGCCGTGGGCCGCGGCCACTTCCAGGACGCGCTCGGCGCGGGTGGCGAGGGCGCGTGGGAGGTCGGGCGCGCGGTCCGGGGCGGTGCGCAGGACCACTCCGGCGTTGGGGGCCGCCGCGGTCAGGAATCCGGCCGGGTACGGCTCGTCCAGGAGCCGGCCGCGATCGTCGCGGATGACGGGCACGGCGGGTGAGTGGATGACACGGTCCGTGTAGAACGGGTCGCGGTGGCCGCGGTGGTGATCGTAGAACTCCCTGGCCCCCAGCAGGCACGTGTACAGCGCGGAGGCCCGGCACAGGGCCTCTTCCTGGGCCTGCGCGCCGTTCAGATAGCCGCCGCCGGGATTGCGTGCGGAGGAGAAGTTCAGGACGGCCACCGGGTCCTCGGCCAGGGCCGTGAGGCGTCGGGCGGCCTCCAGGCTGCTCTCGGCCGTGACCTCGAACAATGTGCCCGGGAGAGCGGCCGACGTGTCCTCCGCACTGGTCTCCGGTGCTTTCACCGGATCCGGGCCGTACATCCGCGTCCCGGCCCGCGCGGCATCGACCGCCGCGGCGATCGGTACCTCGCGCCCGTGGGACGCGCGGTACCCGCCCGCCGCGACGATCTCCTCCGTCTGCTGGGCGATCGCACGCAGGCGCGCGCTCATGGCGCGACCCCCGTACGCGCCACGAGCGCCCCCCGCGTGATCTCCCCCGTCGTGCCCATGAACGCATCGTGAGCGATGCTGGTCGTGCGGCGCAACAGAGTTTCGCGGCTCCGCAAACAGTGTTTCCCGGTCCCGAAAGCGGCGATCCGCACCCTTGTGCGAACCGCCGAGAAGGTCTTGGGTGGGACGAGCGATTGCCGGTTCGGCCCAACAGGACGCCGGGCCGGCGACATGGTGGAATCTCAGGAGGATCCCGACATGTCCGATTCGGTAAGTGACTGTACGGAGCACCGCTCCGCTGTCACCGAGGCCGAGGTGGAGGCGCTGGTCCGTGGCATCTGCTTCAAGACCGGTCCGCCCCGCTTCCTCGGTGTCGAAGTGGAATGGCTCGTCCACGAGCTGCGGCAACCGCGGCTCCCGGTACCACCCGCACATCTCGAAGCGGCCTACGCCGCACTGCGGACCCTGCCCCTGCGTTCGGCGCTCACCGTCGAACCCGGCGGGCAGCTGGAGCTCAGCTCCGCTCCCGCCGCCTCCCTGATGGAGTGCATCGGGTCCGTCTCCGCCGACCTCGACGCCGTACGCGCCACGCTGCGCGAGGCGGGCCTCGGCCTCAGTGGCTACGGCCACGATCCCTGGAACCCCCCGAGCCGCTTCCTCCATGAGCCGCGGTACGACGCCATGGAGCGGTATCTCGACCGTGCGGGGCCCGAGGGCCGCGCGATGATGTGCAGCTCCGCCTCCGTCCAGGTGTGCCTGGACGCCGGGTACGAGGAGCCGGGCCCGCTGGGTCACGGGCGTCGCTGGTGGCTGGCGCACCAGCTGGGCGCGGTCCTGGTGGCCGCGTTCGCGCACTCCCCTGTGGCCCATGGGCGGCGGACCGGCTGGCGCTCCACGCGGCAGTCTCTGTGGGCGGCGATGGATCCCGGGCGGAGCAGCGCGCCTCCTCAGGGCGGCGAGCCGCGCGCCGCGTGGGCCCGGCATGTGCTGGACGCGCCGGTGATGTGCGTACGGGCGCCGAGCGGGCCCTGGGACGTACCGGAGGGCATGAGTTTCCGGGCGTGGACCCGGTCCGGCACACCGCCGGACCGGGCGGACCTCGACTATCACCTGACGACCCTGTTCCCGCCGGTGCGTCCGCGCGGTCATCTGGAGCTCCGCATGATCGATGCCCAGCCGGGCGACGACGGGTGGATCGTGCCGCTCGCCGTGACGGCGGCGCTCTTCGACGACGCGGAGGCCGCCGAGACCGCCTACCGGACCGTGAAGCCCCTGGCCGAGCGGGCGGACACGCAGCCGGCCCCGTGCAATCCGCTGTGGCGGGACGCCGCGCGGTACGGCCTGGCCGACCCGGAGCTGCGGGAGGCCGCCATCACCTGTTTCGCGGCGGCGTCTCAGGCTCTGCCCCGGCTGGGCGCCACCACCGAAGTCCTGGACGCCGTGGCGGAGTTCACCGACCGCTATGTGGCGCGGGGCCGCTGCCCCGCCGACGATCTGCTCATCCGGTTCAACGGTCAATCTCATGGCCGGTCTCACGGCCAGTTCCACGGGAAGGACATCCGCACATGACCGCGCCCGATTCGCTCACGGACCCGGAGTCGCTCAGGACACGTGCGCTGGACGCGCTGACCACGGCCCGCGAACGCACCGCGCTCCTCACGTCCTGTGTCGAGGATCCCGAACTGACCGCCCAGCACTCGCCGCTGATGTCCCCGCTGGTGTGGGACCTCGCGCACATCGGCAACCAGGAGGAGCTGTGGCTGCTGCGCGAGGTCGCGGGGCGCGAGGCGATGCGGCCCGAGATCGACGGGCTGTACGACGCGTTCGAGCATCCGCGTGCCGAGCGGCCCTCGCTGCCGCTGCTGCCGCCCGCCGAGGCCCGCCAGTACGCGGCCGAGGTGCGCGGCCGGGCGCTGGACATCCTGGAGAGCGCCGCGTTCCAGGGCACACGGCTGACCGAGGCGGGCTTCGCCTTCGGGATGATCGCGCAGCACGAACAGCAGCACGACGAGACGATGCTGATCACCCATCAGCTCCGCAAGGGGCCCGCCGCCCTGACAGCGCCGGACCCCGCTCCCGCTCCCCTGTTCACCGGACCCGCCGAAGTCCTGGTGCCCGAAGGCCCGTTCGTGATGGGCACGTCCACCGAGCCGTGGGCACTGGACAACGAAAGGCCCGCGCACCGGCGTACGGTCCCGGCGTTCTTCATCGACACCACGCCGGTCACGAACGCCGCGTACCAGGCCTTCATCGAGGACGGCGGCTACGGCGACCGGCGCTGGTGGACTCCGGAGGGCTGGGACCACATCCGGGCGCACGACATCGAAGCGCCGCTGTTCTGGCGTCGCGAGGGCGGGCAGTGGCTGCGGCGCCGCTTCGGTGTCACCGAGGTCGTACCGCCCGACGAGCCCGTGCTGCACGTCTGCTGGTACGAGGCCGACGCGTACGCGCGCTGGGCGGGGCGGCGGCTGCCCTCCGAGGCCGAGTGGGAGAAGGCGGCCCGCCACGACCCGGCGGCCGACCGCTCCACCCGCTATCCGTGGGGCGACGCCGACCCCACCCCGGAACACGCCAACCTCGGCCAGCGCCATCTGCGTCCGGCCCCGGCCGGCAGCTATCCGGCGGGCGAATCGCCGCTGGGCGTACGGCAGTTGATCGGAGACGTGTGGGAGTGGACGTCGAGCGATCTGCTGCCCTACCCCGGCTTCGTGGCCTTCCCCTACCGGGAGTACTCGCAGGTGTTCTTCGGGCCGGAGTACAAGGTGCTGCGCGGCGGCTCGTTCGCGGTGGACCCGGTGGCCTGCCGGGGCACGTTCCGCAACTGGGACTATCCGATACGGCGGCAGATCTTCTCGGGGTTCCGGACAGCCCGGGACGCCGCGCCCGGGAGTTCCTGATGTGCCGTCATCTGGCGTTCCTGGGAACCGAGGAGCCGCTCGGCGCGCTCCTCGTGGAGCCGGAGCACGGCCTGTTCCGGCAGTCGTGGGCACCTCGGCGACAGCGGCACGGGACGGTCAACGCCGATGGCTTCGGGGTGGGTTGGTATGCCGAAGGGGATGCCGTGCCCGCCCGGTACCGCCGAGCCGGGCCCATCTGGGGCGACCAGTCGTTCGCGGACCTGGCCCGTGTCGTGCGGACCACGGCCTTGCTCGCCGCGGTGCGTGACGCCACCGTGGCGGGCGCGGACGGGGAAGCCGCGGCGGCGCCGTTCGCCGCGGGCCCCTGGCTGTTCAGCCACAACGGCGCCGTGCCCGGATGGCCAGGCTCGCTGGCGCCGCTCGTCCAGACGCTGCCCGCGGTGGAGCTGCTGTCGCTGGAGGCCCGCTGCGACTCGGCACTCGTCTGGGCGCTGGTCCTGCACCGGCTGCAGGGCGGTGACGAGGAGAGTCAGGCGCTGGCCGACACGGTCCTGGAGGTCGCCGAGGCGGCCCCCGGTTCCCGGCTCAACCTGCTGCTCACCAACGGCGAGACGATCACCGCGACGGCCTGGGGCGACTCCCTCTGGTATCTCACCGAGCCCGGCCGGCGCACCGTCGTCGCCTCCGAGCCGTACGACGACGACCCGCACTGGCAGGAGGTCCCCGACCGCACACTGCTCACCGCGAGCCGCACCGAGGTGCTGCTCACCCCGCTCAAGGACATGAACGACAACATGGCATCGGCACCATCGAAGGAGCCCCGTACGTGAGTCCGTTCCTTCTCACCCGCACCCTGCCCGAGGACGCCACGGACGCCGCTCTGCGCGCCGACGTCCTGCACGGCCTCACCAGCACGCCCAAGACGCTGCCACCGAAGTGGTTCTACGACGCGTACGGCAGCGAGCTGTTCGAGAAGATCACCGAACTTCCCGAGTACTACCCGACGCGCGCCGAGCGCGAGATCCTGATCCGCCGCGCGCCGGAGATCGCCGCGACGACCGGGGCACGCACCCTCGTCGAGCTGGGTTCCGGCTCGTCCGAGAAGACGCGGTATCTGCTGGACGCGCTGCCGGGACTGCACACCTACATGCCCGTCGACGTCAGCGAGAGCGCGCTCACCCAGGCCGGGCACGCCCTGATCGAGGAGCACCCGGGCCTCGATGTGCACGCACTGATCGCCGACTTCACCGGCGGTCTCGCCCTTCCGGACACGCCCGGACCACGGCTCGTGGCGTTCCTCGGCGGCACGATCGGCAATCTGCTGCCCGCCGAACGCGCCGCGTTCCTGGCGTCCGTACGGGCGCTGCTGTCGCCCGGCGACGCGCTGCTGCTGGGCACGGACCTCGTCAAGGACGAGTCGGTCCTCGTCGCCGCCTACGATGACGCGGCCGGTGTGACGGCCGAGTTCAACAAGAACGTGCTGGCCGTCGTCAACCGTGAACTCGGCGCCGACTTCGACCCCGACACCTTCGACCATGTCGCCCTCTGGGACACCGAGCAGGAGTGGATCGAGATGCGGCTGCGGTCGCGTACCGCGCAGACCGTGAAGATTCACGCCCTGGACCTCGCCGTCGACTTCGCGGACGGCGAGGAACTGCGCACCGAGGTCTCGGCGAAGTTCCGCGAGGAGGGGGTACGCGACGAACTGGCCGTCGCGGGCTTGGAGTTGACCCACTGGTGGACGGACGAGGAGGGCCGCTTTGCACTGTCGCTGAGCATGGCCGGGTAGGAGTCCGCGGATCTCCACGGCCGGGAGCCCGTGGAGATCCGTCAGCGGAGATCCGTCACTCGCCCTTGTCCGCCAGCGCCTCGGTGATGCGCTCGGAGGCGCGCCGGGCCTCCGTCGCCGGGTCGGATCCGTTGAGGACCTTGGTCATGTAGGCCTTGATCGGGTTGTCGGCCTCGACGGCGGCCCACTGGGGCGAGGAGGGGGTCGCCCGGCCCTGCGCGGCGCCCGCCGCCATGGCCGCGGCTCCTTCCTCGCCCGCCACCGCTTTGGCGAGGGTCGTCTTGTTGGGCACGTAGTTCATCGTCCGGGCCAGTTCGGTCTGCCACTTGGCGCCGGCGAGTGCCGCGACGACGGCCGTGGCACCGGGGCGGTCGTCCGTGTTCTTGGGCACCACGAGGTCGGAGCCGCCGGTGAAGACCGCGCCGGGCGCGGCAGCGGTCCTGCCGGGCACCGGGAAGAAGCCCAGCTTGTCCTTGAGGGCGGGGTTCGTCCGCTCGATGGCCTGGACGAGCCCGGGCACGGCCACGAGCTGGGCGACCCGCCCCTTGGCGAACACCCCGGCCTGCGGCGGATGTTCCTCGTCGGCGTTCACGGGCCCGTCGCCGAGCGCCTGGAGCCGCCGGTAGAAGTCCATGCCGCGCAGGGCGGCCGGTGTCTGCAAAGTGCCCCTCCAGGTCCCGGCGGAAGCCTCCTTCGCGAGGTCGCCGCCCTCGTCCCAGATGAACCCGGAGAGGGTGTACCAGTCCTGTCCGGCCAGATAAATTCCCTGGTTGCCCGAGGAGTTGAGCAGTTCGGTGTCCGCGAGCCACTGGTCGCGGGTCTTCGGCGGCTGCTTGATGCCCGCCCGTGCGAACAGGTCCTTGCGGTAGATGACGACGCGGTTGGCCGCGTACCAGGGAATGCCGAACTGGCGGGAGCCGAAGCTGCCGGGCTGGGCGAGGCCCGGCAGCCAGTCCTCCCTGCCCCAGTCGCGCATCGATTCAAGGGTCAGGTCACTCAGACCTCCCCCGTCCACGTACTGCGCGACCTGGGTGTTGCCCACCTCGATGACGTCGGGTGCGTCCTTGTCCTCCCGCTTGAGCGCCGTCTGGACCTTCTCGCCGATCCCGGTCCACTGCTGGATGCGGATGTCGAGCCGGAGGTCACCGTGCGTCCGCTCGAAGTCCTCGGTGAACCGCTTCAGGAAATCCTTGGACGCGCTGTCCTTCATCAGCCACACCGTGACGGTCCGCCGACCGGACCCCGCTTCCGGCAGGGCACCGCAGGCGGTGAGCAGGGAGGCGGTGACGCATACGACGGCGAGGAGGCGATGTCTCACGAGGGGTCCTGTTCTGTCTTGCGGACAGGGATGAGGGGCCCGGCGTGGGGGACGAGCTCAACGCTCGTACGGGAGTTCTGATTTTGGTATGGACCAATCACCCCCGTCAAGGGGTTCAGGTTCCGGGCACGGTGTCCTGGAAGGTGGTCCCGGCGCTCCGGTACGCGGCGACCTTGGCCGCCACCTGGGCGGGGCTGAGTACCTGGTCCTTGACGTGCAGGACGTAGTCGACCTGTTCGTCGTAGGCGCGGGGTGTCGTACTGGTCTGCCCGGCCAGGTCGATGAGCCACTGGTTGAAGTTGATCGACATGGGCCGCTCCGGCAGATACGCGGCGTCGTGCGTACCGAAGAGCTGTCCGTCGATGTAGTACGTGATGCCGCTGCCGTCGATCGTCAGGACCAGGTCGTGCCAGCCGTCGTAGCTCCGGCGCCCCTCGGTGTGCTGGTTGACCGCCTGCCACGGGTCCGGGTTGTAGGTCTCCCAGGACGTCGTGTAGAGGATGTTCGAGGGCTCGCCCCAGCCGCCGTTGGGCAGATACTCGAAGTCGTACTCGGCGTAGTCGTCGGCCATCGGCGCGGTGAGGTCGTTGATGGTGAAGAACGTCTGGACGAGATGGTCGCCGTCGGGCCCGGTCTTGGGCGCGTCGGAGAACCTGACACGTGCCGCGTACGTACCGTTCTTGAACTTCATGGCCTTGGTGAGGACTTCGGTCTGTTTCGTCGAGGCACCGGTCCCCGCGGTCGACGTCTCCAGGTTCATCACCGAGCCGGCGCCGGAGCCGGTGAAGGTGACGTTCTCGGGGGCCCAGGTCGCACCGGAGACTCCGGGGCCACCGGAGTTGGAGCGGACGTTCCAGCCGTGCTCGGAGATCCTCGGGTCGGTGTGGCCGGTGTAGGCGAAGTCGTCGAAGAGCGCGCCGCCGTCGGTGGGCGGGTCGGTCGGATCGGGGTCCGGGCCGGGCTCGTTGCCCGCGGGCGCGGTCCCCCAGACGAGCGTGTTCGCGCGGGTCGCCGTCACCTTGTCCCAGTTCGCGTACGAGGTCCGCTCGGCGCCGAAGGAGTAGTCGTCGCTCTGGTTCAGGGTCTGCCAGTCGGAGCGGTAGAAGCGCAGCTGCATGTCGCCCGTGTCGGCGCCGGCCGCGAGGCTGCCCGCGCCGGAGGTGAAGCCGATCTCCAGATAGCGGTCGGCCGTCGCCGTCGGCTGCGCGAGCGTGCCGAAGGTGCCGGTGATGTTCGCGCAGCCCTTCACGGCCCACGAACACGCGAAGCGGTAGGCCATGCCGGCCGAGTCGGCCTTGAAGTAGTAGCGGACCTTGACCTCGCTCAACTGCACCGGTCCGCTACCGGTGTTGGTGACCTTCAGCCAGGGTTCGCTCTGGTCGGCGCTCGCACCGGTCGCGCTGGTGCGGTACTGCACACTGAGCCCGTCGGCGGCGGCGGACGCGGGCAGGGCGGTGAGTCCGGCGAGGGCGAGCCCCGCGGCCGCCGCGACGGCGATGGCCGTACGTGCTCTGTTGCCTTGTCGGTTCATGGATGTGTCTCCTCTCGGAGGGCCGGCAGCCGTGGCTCCCGGTGTGGGGGATGAAGCGGTACGCCGAGGGCGTGCAGGCGTACGCGGTGATGCCGCAGCCGGTGCGTGAAGTCCGGCCAGGGCCGGGGCGCCGACCAGGCGTTCTCCGCGAGGGCGCACAGCCGCGGGAACGCCCGGTACTCGATGTGCGCGGGCGTGGGCAGATACTCGGTCCACAACTGGGCCTGGGTTCCCAGGACTTGGGCTGCGGCCTCGGGCTCCCAGTCGGCGGGGGCCGGACGGAAGGCATGCACGGTGTCGAGGCCGATCGGCGGGCCCGGCTGGGCGGGCGGTTCGGTGCGACGCCCGGACTCCCGGTAGTCGAAGTAGGTGGACCGGTGGGGCGCCATCACCACCTCGTGGCCGCGCCGGGCGGCGGCGAGACCGTCGGCCGCGTCCCGCCATGGCAGCACGGTGAAGGAGCGCGGCAGGGTCACGCCGTCCTCGCACCAGCCGAGGGGCTTGCGCCCCCGGCGGACGAGGAACTCCCCGATCTGCCCCATGAACCAGCCGTGCAGTTGTTCGGGCCCGGCGAGCCCCTGCTCCCGCGCCCGCCGCCGCGCGTCCGGATGCGCCGCCCATTCGATGGTGGGGCACTCGTCGCCGCCGACGTGGAGGTACGGCGAGGGGAAGGTGTCCATGACCTCGTCGAGGACGGTGCGGCAGAAGTCCAGGGCCCGGTCGTGGACGCCCAGCACCTGCTCGGACACGCCCCACTCGGTCCACACGTCCAGTCGGCGGTCCGGATCGTTGCCGAGCTCGGGGTAGGCGGCGAGGGCGGCCCGGACATGGCCGGGCATGTCGATCTCGGGTACGACGGTGACACCGCGCGCGGCGGCGTGGGCGACGAGGCCGCGCAGCTCGGCCCGCGTGTAGCTGCCGCCGTGCGGGATGCCGTCCCCGGCGGTCTCGGCACGCCGGGCGCCGATCTCGGTGAGCCCCGGGTACGCGGCGACCGGCATGCGCCAGCCCTGGTCGTCGGTGAGGTGCAGATGCAGGGTGTTCAGCTTGTGCAGCGCCAGCAGGTCGATGAAACGCCTTATGTACGAGGCGGGTTGGAAGTGCCGGGCCACATCGAGCATCGCCCCGCGCCACGCGTGGCGCGGTCCGTCGGTGATCCGTACGCAGGGGAGGGTCCAGGCGACACCGCGTACGGGGCTGTCCGCGAGAGCGGCGGGTGGCAGCAGCTGGCGCAGGGTCTGTACCCCGCGCAGCAGACCGGTGGGGCCGGCCGCGTGCAGGTGTACCGCGTCGGGGGTGACCCTCAGCCCGTACCCCTCCCGGCCGAGGGCCGTGAGCGTCGGGTCGAGGGTGAAGGCGATCTGCCCGTCGGCCGCCGTGGGCAGCGACAGTCCGGTGGCCGGGGCGAGGAGCTCACGCAGCAGCGCGACGGCCGCTTCGGCGCCTGGGGCCGGCGTGACTGTCGTACGTCCGTCAAAGGTGAACCGTCCGGGGAGTACGACGAGTCTGCCGGGCGCGGGCAGAAGCGAGACGTCGGCTGCGGGCATGACGAAGAACCCTTTCGCGGCGGGGCGCGACCTTACCAATTGGTCATCTGACCTCTTGCGCGACTTGAAGGTGGCATAGACCAATAGGCGCGTCAAGAGGCCTTGCAGGGACGGAAATTGGGGGAGCTGGGGGCCCGTCGTATCGTCAACTGGTCAGGTGGGCGGTTAACATCGGGGCTGACCAGCCGAAGGACCGCCGGGCGCTGATCGGCGTCATCGAGCACGGAGTGGGGAGCACATGGACGGCGTACTCAAGCGGGAGCGGGTCCGCGACTTCCTGCTCGGTCTCGTCGAGGACCGCGGTCCGGGGGCCGCCATTCCTTCCGAGCGCACACTCTGCGCCGAACTCGGCGTCTCACGGCCCACGTTGCGGGCCGCCGTCGACGAACTCGTCGCCACGGGGCTGCTGGTGCGCGAGCACGGGCGGGGCATGTTCGTGGCGCCGGCGAAGATCACCCAGGAGATCGTCCCGGACCGGCAGACGGCGAGCGTGCCGCTCGCCACCGGCAGCTGGTCGAGCCGCGTACTGGAGCTCGCGACCATCCGCGCGGGCGCCAGGATCGGCCGGAAGCTGCGGATGTCACCGGCCGCCGAGCTGGTCTACATCGCGCGGCTGCGACTGGTCGACGGCTCCCCCATGGCGATCGAGCATCTGCACATCCCGGCCGCGCTGGTGCCCTCGCTCACGCCTGCCGAACTGGAGGCCGGGGACCTCTACGCCCATCTGCGGGAACACCACCGGATCCAGGTCCACGAGGCGACCCAGTCGATCGAGCCGACCGTCGTCAGCGAGGCCGAGGCCAAGGTGCTGGGGGTCCCGGTCCTCTCCCCCGCTCTGCTGATCGAGCGCCTGACCACGGACACCTCCGACCGGCCGGTGGAGTACGTCCACTCCCTCTACCGGGGCGACCGCTACCGCATCGTCTCGCGGCTGTCGCTGGCCGCGCACCACGGCCGTACGGCCCGGGACGCGCCCGACGACTTCACCCAGGGCATCCCCGACATCTCGCGGACCGCCGCGCTGTGGGGCACCGTGGAATGACGCGTGGCACACCCGCCACGGCGAGAGGAGTACCCGCATGTCCGAGAACACGTACCGGGTCACCGAGATCGTCGGTACCTCCCACGAGGGCATCGACCAGGCCATTCGCAATGGGATCACCCGCGCCTCGCAGACCCTGCGCAACCTGGACTGGTTCGAGGTCACGCAGGTCAGGGGCCAGATCGAGAACGGGCAGATCGAGCACTACCAGGTCGGCCTGAAGGTCGGTTTCCGGCTCGACGAAGGCGAGTGACGCGGCCCCGGCCCCCGGGGTCACCACCCCTGAGCGGGCCCCTCAGGTCCGCCCCTCCCGCTCCTGCGCGTCCCTCAGCGCCGCGGACGCGGCCGCCCAGCGCGCCCTGACGACCCTGAACCCCGCCCGCTCCGCGTCCTCGCAGACCAGCTCGTCGTCGTCCACGAGGACGCGGATCTCGCGGTTGCGGGCCAGTCGGCGGAGGATCTCCAGTTTGGTGCGCCGGGCCGGCCTGCGGTCGTCGTTGCGCCGCATCCAGATGCGCCCATCCGGGAGCCCCTGCGCGGCCAGCCAGTCCTCGGTGTCGCGGCGGCACCGCTCGGGGCGGCCGGTCAGGTAGACCACCTCGCAGTCCTGCGCGCTCTGCCGCGCCAGCGCGATGCCCTCGGCCAGCGGTGGATCCTGCGCCGCGGCCGCGAAGAACGCGTCCCAGTCCCGAGGCTTGCTCTCCAGGAACCGCTGCCGATGCGCGGTGTCCGCGAGTGTGCCGTCCAGGTCGAACACGGCGAGCGGTCTGCTGATCTTCTCCTTCACGCCGACCACCCTAGACAGGGCCCGGGACGCCCCGCGCACCGCGGCGGCCGATCTCCCTCGTGAACACGTCCAACTTCTGCCTCGTCAGGCTCTGTTCACATCACCCAGCAAGCCCTTACCGTAATGCCTCGCACAGCATGTCGCACAACATTCGGTATTTCGAACAAGAACAGGGTGGTGGAGGGACACCACCGCCCGGTTCTTCGGCATGCGGAGGTCTTGGTGAACCCCCCTCTCGACAGACGTGGCTCCTTCCCCGTCGACGGCTTCCGCGTGTACGGCAAGGCCCTCACCGCCGCGGAAGTCGCCGCGCCGGCTGAGTGAACGAACCAAGGAGAGCCGCACATGACCACATCAGACAGTCCGCCACTCCCTGTTCAGCCATCCCGCCGGAGCCTGCTCCGCGCGCTGGTCACCCTGCCCGCCACCGCCCTCGTCCTGGGTGAACTGCCCGGACTGCTCGGCACCGCAGCGGCGGCACCCGCCCAGGGTTACGCCACCCGCTACACCATCGTGCCGTTCCTCAACAGCGACGACGGCACGGTCAACGTCTACGAGTCCGACGACGCCACCGACTTCCGGCTTCTGAAGGCATCCGCGTACACGCCTCCCAGCAACCGCATCCGCGACGCCAGCGTGTTCAAGCACACGGACGGCTACTACTACGTCACGTACACCACGCACACCTGGCAGGACGTCAGCACCACCATCGGCTTCGCCCGCAGCTCCGACCGGGTCAACTGGACGTTCCTGTACGACTACACGGTCCCGATCACCAACCTGTCCCGGGCATGGGCGCCGGAGTGGTTCGTGGACAGCGACGGCAGCGTGAACATCATCGTGTCCTGCTCGCTCACCAGCGACGAGTGGATCTTCACGCCGTATCTGCTGAAGGCCACTGACTCCGCGCTCACCGCGTGGAGTTCACCCGTGGCGCTGTCCGGCATCGGCAGCAACCACATCGACACCTTCATCGTGAAGAGCGGGTCGACGTACCACGCGTTCACCAAGAACGAGACGACGAAGTACATCGAGTACGCGACCGCCTCCAGCCTCACCGGCTCGTACTCCATCCAGAAGACCGGCGACTGGGCGGGCTGGGGCGGCACCCGTGAGGGGCCGGCCCTGATCCAGCTCGACAACGGCGGCTGGCGGATCTTCTTCGACGGCTACGGCGACGGCAGTTACTACTACAGCGACAGCTACGACACCTTCGCCACCTGGAGCGCCCCGAAGAAGCTGCCGGGCATCTCCGGCACCGCACGCCACTTCACCGTCATCAAGGAGACGGTCTCCGGAGGACCGAGTCTGTCGGCCGGCGTCACCCGCTCCCTCCGGTCGGGCAACTACACCACCCGCTACTGGCAGGAGCAGTCCTCCCTGCTCAACCTGCCCGTGGTGACCAGCTCCAGCACCACCGCGGAGAAGCAGGCGTCGACCTTCACGGTCGTGGCGGGCCTCGCCGACTCGAGCGGCTACTCCTTCCGGGACGCGGCGGGCAACTACCTGCGGCACTACGACTACCGGGGCCGTTTCGACGCCAACGACGGGACATCGACGTTCGCGAAGGACGCCACCTTCATCGCCCGGACCGGCACGGCGAGCGGCTCGATCCGCCTGGAGTCGTACAACTACCCGGGCTACTACCTGCGCCACTACAACTACCAGCTCCGCGTGGACATCGCGGACGGCACCGCCCTCTTCCGGCAGGACGGCTCCTTCGTCCCCGTCACCGCCTGGGCATGACAGACACCGCACGAGAGAGGGAGACACCCATGAGCCAAAGCCCGCTCCAGCCGTCCCGCCGCACTGTGCTGGGGGCGATGGCCGCCCTGACCGCCACCTTCACCATCGGCTCCACGCCCGCCCGCGCGGCGACCACCTCCGCGTACGTGATGGGCTACTTCACCGAGTCCCCGAGCGGCAACGGCTCCGACTACGGCCTCCACCTGGCCGTCAGCCCCGACTCGCTCCAGTGGACGCCGCTGAACCAGAACAACCCCGTGGTGACCCCGACCGAGGGCACCGGCGGACTCCGCGACCCGTTCATCCTGCGCAAGCAGGACGGCACGTTCGTGGTGCTCGCCACCGACCTCAAGGGCACCGACTGGAGCCTGCAGAGCCAGTACATCCACGTCTGGAACTCCACCGACCTGCGGTCCTTCACCGGTTACCACCGGCTGAAGCTGCATGAGATGGCCACACACAGCTGGGCGCCGGAGGCGTTCTGGGACGCGGGCCGGAGCCAGTACGGGATCATCTACTCGGCCGTCAACTCCAGTGGCCACAACGTCATCATGGTCAACTACACCACCGACTTCGTGACGGTGACGGATGCTCAGGTCTTCTTCGACCCCGGCTACGACATCATCGACGGCGACCTCGCCGTGGGCGTGAACGGTGTCAACTACCTGTACTTCAAGAAGGACCAGACGCTGGTGGGCGCCAAGTCCACCACCCTGGACCCGGGCAGCTTCACCGTGTTCAGCACGCCGGTCGCGCACGGCGGCACCGAGGCTCCGATCCTCGTCAAGTCCCAGACATCCAGCACTTGGTACCTCTGGGGAGACACCTATACGCCGAACGGCGTCTTCTACGCCTGGCAGTCGGCCGATCTCTCGACCGGCACCTGGACGGCGGTCGACCAGAAGCTCTACACCCAGCCGCTCAACTCCAAGCACGGCACCATCCAGCCCATCACGACGACGGAGTACAACAACCTGCTCGCCGCGTACGGAGCGCCTGCCTGGAACCGGCTGAAGTCGTACAACTACCCGGACCGGTACGTCCGTCACTCCAACTACGTCGGCCGCATCGACGCGTACCCGTTCGACCCGTACACCGACTCCCAGTGGAAGCTCGTGCCCGGTCTGGCCGACAGCTCCGGAGTGTCCTTCCAGTCGGTGAACTACCCGACCCGCTATCTGCGGCACTCCAACTACCAGTTGGTGCTGGACGTGAACGACAGCACCACGACGTTCGCCCAGGACGCCACGTTCTACCGGACCGCGGGGCTGGCCGACACCTCATGGTCATCCTTCCGCTCCTACAACTACCCCACGCGTTACATCCGTCACTCAAACTACGTATTGCGCATCGATCCGATCTCCACCTCCACGGAAAAGTCCGACGCCACGTTCTCGGTCGGCTACTGACCCCCCTTCGTCCCCAGGAGGCACCCCCATGTCCCCCCTCCGCAGAGTTCTCGCCTGTCTGGCAGCGGCAACGGCCGCTGTCGGCGGGCTCACGGCGATCGCCTCCCCCGCGGCTGCCGCCGACTCGGGCACCTTCAGCGTGCTCAGCTACAACGTCGCCGGACTGCCGGAGAGCCTCTCCAGCGCGTCCACGCCCCGCGACACGAGCACCACGGCGATCGGTCAGCGGATCGCCCCGTACGACATCGTCCACGTCGAGGAGGACTTCAACTACCACGCCTACCTCTACGCGGCCGACACCGCGCACGCCTACCGCACCCCCACCAGTGGCGGCGCCGGCATAGGCAGCGGACTCAACACCCTCTCGAAGATCTCCTACGACACCGACGACTTCGAGCGGGTCGGCTGGAACTCCTGCCAGATCGACTCGGGTGACTGCCTGACGCCCAAGGGCTTCACGTTCATGCGGGAGCGCCTCGCCGAGGGCGTGTACGTGGACTTCTACAACCTGCACACCAACGCCGGTACGAACGACGGTGACCTGGCCTCGCGCGCGGACAACCTCAACCAGCTCACCGCGTTCATCAAGAGCCACTCGGCGGGCAACGCCGTCGTCGTCATGGGGGACACCAACACCCGCTACACCCGCTCCGGTGACACCATCGCCGAGTTCGGCGCGGCCAACGGCCTGACCGACGCCTGGGTGCAGCTCATCCGCGGCGGCACCCCGCCCGCCAAGGGCAGCGACGCGCTGGTCTGCGACCAGACCGGGGCCACCGTGCCCAACACCTGCGAGGTCGTCGACAAGATCCTCTACCGGGGCAGCAAGCTCGTCTCGCTGAACGCCACCAGCTACAACAACGAGCACGCGAGCTTCCTGACCTCCGACGGGCTGATGCTCTCCGACCACGACCCGATCACCGCGAAGTTCAGCTGGTCGCGCACCTCCGCCTTCCAGCTGAGCGACCAGTTCGGCGGCCCGCACGGGGACTACTTCAACGACATCGACAGCGTGCCGGCGGGCGCCCGGGCCACCACCGTCTCGCTGCGCGCCGGTTCCCGCGTCGACCAGATGGGGCTGACGCTCAGCAACGGCACGACGCTGACGCACGGGGGCACGGGCGGCACCGCCTCGTCGCTCACCCTCGGCAGCGGCGAGTACGTCACCTCGGCGCAGCTGTGCCAGGGCCAGAAGGACAGCCAGACGAGGATCTTCTACGCCAAGTTCACCACCAGCCTGGGCCGCAGCCTCGCGGGCGGCACGACGACGTCGGACTGTGTGACCCGCACCGCGCCGTCGGGCTGGCAGATCGCCGGCTTCCACGGTCGCACGGGCGACGAGGTCGACAAGATCGGCTTCATCTACACCCAGCGCTGACCGTTCTCCGTACACGGCAACGGCCCTCCCCGCCACGCTCGTTCACGCGTGGCGGGGAGGGCCATATGCGTGGTGCTACCTCACGAAGAGAGCCACTCGGTGGCGTTCAGAGCGAGCGCGGCGTTCGTGGCGCCGGTGTCGTTCCAGCCGTCGTACAGCGTGTTGCCGGACTGACCGGTGCCGTCGTCGATCGGCGAACTGTCGCCCCAGAAGGCGACCTTGCCGCTGCCGAAGGTGCTGGTGGCGAAGAACGCGCCGGTGTTACCGGAGTAACCGCTGCGGTAGAGCAGGCCCTTGACGGCCGAGTTGTCGGCGGGCTTGAGCGTGGCCGTCGTACCGCTGGCGATCAGGCTCTTGGTGACGGTGCCGAACGAGCCGTGCAGGACCGCGTTGGTGCTGTCCGATATCGCCGCGGGGTAACCGGAGCTGATGCTCAGCGAGTCGATGGAGAAGCCGAACGGGTCGGTGGAGTCGACGCTGTTGTTGGTCATCAGGTCGTTGAGGATCTCGACCGCGTCGTAACCGTCGCTGTTGCGGTCGGCACCGGTGTGGTCGGAGACCATGAACAGACCGCCGCCGTTCTTCACGAACGTCATGATCGCGGTCTTCTCGGCGGTGGTGAAGAGGGTGTTCGGCTCGGGCAGCACCAGGGTGTCGAAGTTCGACAGATCGGTCGCGGCCGTACCGCCGTACGTCAGCTTGGAGCCCGAAGGCAGCGTGTCCAGCGAGTAGTCGCCGGTCTGCTGCAGCGCCACGCCCCAGGACGAGAGGGCGCCGGTCCAGTCGGTCTCGGAGGACGGGGAGGAGTCCTGGCTGAGCGGGTTCGGCTGGCTGGTGGAGATGATCCAGTCGGCGTTGCCGGCCGTCTCGGCGTGGCCGTTGTCGAACAGGACGCGGTGCGTGGTGGCCGCGTGGGCGGGGGCGGCCGAGGTCGTCTGGAGTGCGGCGCCCGTGAGCAGCACGCCGAGCGCGGTGAGAGCGGTGGCGAGTCTGTGGCGGGGCTTGGTGGGGGTGAGCATCCGGCATTCCTCCATGAGTGGGGGGACGGTGGAAGAGGCGGTGCGGGTCGCCGATCTGCGCGCGTAGAACGGCCGTTGAACAACTGCCGCTCGACACAAGCGTGGACAGTACACACAAGATCACGGGCACCGGGAGACCCGTACGCCACTTCTTAGAAAGCTCTTACCGTGCGGCACAACCGCCCCATGGCGAGGCTGAATTGACGAATCGTCAGGAGGCGTCGGCCAGCCAGGGCCTGACCTGCTTGCGCGCCTCGTGGAGACGCGACTTGAGCGTGCCGAGCGGGATACCCACACGCTCGGCGACCTCGGCGTACTCCAGCTGGCAGATGTCCCGGTAGACCAACGGCGCGACCAGGTGCGGGTGTTCCCGCTCCAGTCGCTCCAGCGCCTCCAGGAGGTCGACCCGGGAACCGGCGATGACGCTCGTGGTGCGCGGATCGACATGCTGCGACGCGTCGATCGCACCCGGCTGCTCGGCCGCACGCCGCTTCAGCTCGCGGTACTTCTGGCGGGCGCAGTTGGCGACGACCGTGTACAGCCAGGTACTGAAGCGGCTGCGGCCCTCGAAGGTGGTGATCTTCCGGGCCACTTGGAGGAGCACGTCCTGGGCCGCCTCCTCGGCGTCCTCACGGCAGGGCAGGAAACGGCCGCAGCGCCGTACGACCTCGGGCCGGACCTTCTGGAGCAGCGCGTTCAGCGCCGGCCCGTCACCGGCAGCCGCACGCAGAGCGAGCTCCTCGGTCTCCGCCGCGTCCTGCACCGGTCGCTCCCCTCGATGTGAATCAGAGGCCAGGCATGTTAGCCGCATGCCCCCGGGGACGCCGCGCATGGCCATGTCGAACCGGCCCTCATCGCCGACGACCTCACCCGGGCGAGCGCCGACCCCGGAACCGGCCACACACCCTCCAGCGCGGCGCCGCACGGAGCGACCCGCCGGCCCGCCGCACAGCCCGCGCAATGAATTCACCAAGCTTTCCCTAAGTTGCTGCACACTTATTGTTAGGTAAGGCTTACCTCCCTTAGGTTTCGTGCGCACCCCGCACAGCTGACCGGAGTCCCCATGTCCAGCACGAACATCGCCCTGCTCGGCGCCATCGCCGGCTTCACCATCTATCTCGGCCTCCCCATCGGCCGCCTGCGCAGGCCCACGCCGCGCCTCAAAGCCGGCCTGAACGCCGTGGCCATCGGCATCCTCATCTTCCTCGTGTGGGACGTACTGACCCATGCGTGGGAGCCCATCGACGAGGCGCTGAGCGAGCACAAGTGGGGAACGGTCGCTTCCGGGGGCAGCACGCTCGCCGCGGGCCTGACGATCGGGCTGGCCGGGCTCGTGCACTACGACGCCTGGACGGCCCGCCGCCGTAAGGCCGCCGGCGCACATCCCGCGGGTCCCGGTGCCGCCGCCACCGCCGAGCTGGCGCCGAAGACCCACAGCCAGGCCGAGTCACTCGCGCTGATGATCGCCACCGGCATCGGTCTGCACAACTTCGCGGAGGGTCTGGCCATCGGCAACTCCGCCGCCCAGGGCGACCTCTCCCTCGCCGTCCTGCTGGTCATCGGGTTCGGCCTGCACAACGCCACCGAGGGCTTCGGCATCGTCGCCCCACTGGCCGCCGAAGGCGAACGCGCATCCTGGCTCACGCTGCTGTGGCTCGGCCTGATCGGCGGCGGCCCCACCTTCCTCGGCACGATCATCGGCCAGCACCTGGTCAACGACACCCTGTCGATCGCGTTCCTCGGCCTCGCCGCCGGCTCGATCCTCTACGTGGTCATCGAACTGCTCGCCGTCGCCCGCAGGACCGGGCTCAAGACACTCACCACCTGGTGCATCCTGCTCGGCCTCCTGCTGGGCTTCGCCACGGACGCCGTCGTCACGGCCGCGGGTGTCTGAATCCGCCGCATCAGCCTGACGATG
This sequence comes from Streptomyces sp. R35, assembly GCF_041053035.1. Classification (NCBI taxonomy): domain Bacteria; kingdom Bacillati; phylum Actinomycetota; class Actinomycetes; order Kitasatosporales; family Streptomycetaceae; genus Streptomyces; species Streptomyces sp. R35. The sequence continues at coordinate 10,186,291 of NZ_CP163440.1, read as the reverse complement.
GCGAGTCGAGCGCCACCTCCAACGGCCCGACCTCACCCTGGAGTTGGGTGAGCTGAAGGCCGCCCTGGAGCACGGCCGGCCAGGGTGGCGGGGGCGAGGTCGTCCGGATCACCTTCGAGTCCGCCGCGAGCGTGCATGGCCCGCGGGCCGTCCCGGACGGCGGCCTCCCTTCGCACGGGGCCACCGGGGCCTGTTCCCGATCCGGTCCGAGCCCGAGCCGTGGCGCGACAGCGACGGCTCCCGTGGATCCCGGCTTGTCCCGCCCCGGCTCACCGGCACTCGGTGCCTTCGCCGGGCACCCGGCCGGCCGCCCGAGGATCCTGGATGCAGCACCGGGCGGAACAGGAGCCCGACAGGACGGCGGCAGGGCGGCGGCACGATGACGATCGACGTATCGGTGGAACGCGTGATCCCGCTGCCTCCCGAGCGGGTGGCCGCGTACGCCATGGACTGGCGCCACGACGCCGAGTGGACCCAGGGCATCCGCACCGCGCAGCTCACCAAGGAGGCGGACGCGGGCGGATTCGGCGTCGGCGCCCAGGTCACCCGTACGGCGTACTTCCTCGGCCGACGCATCGACTACGTCCTGCGCGTGGCCGCCCACGAGCCACCGCGGCTGCTGGACATGACCTCCGTGGCGGGCCCCATGCCCATGCATGTCACCTATACCTTCGTCCCGCACGCCCACGGCACCCTTGCCCGCATCCGCGTCCGGGGCGGCGAAGGCGGCTTCTACCGACTGGCCGCACCGCCGCTCGCCCGCCAGGTCCGCTCCTCCCTCACCAAGGACCTGCGCGACCTCGAACACCGGCTCACCGAACGGAAATGAGGGGCTCACATGGCGTACGACGAAGGACTGGCCGAGCGGATCCGGGACCGGCTGAGCGGTGATCCTGACATCGCCGAGAAGCGCATGTTCGGCGGGGTCGCCTTCCTCCACCGCGGCAACATGGCCGTAGGAGTGAGCGGGGAGGACCTCATGGTCCGCGTCGGTCCCGACAACACCGACGCCGCCCTGGCCCGGCCGGGCACCCGCGTCTTCGACATGACCGGCCGCCCGATGCGCGGCTGGATCCTCGTCGCCGGCTCCGCCCTGACGCAGGACGACGTCCTGGGCGAGTGGATCGACGAGGGTCATGCCTTCGCCGCAGGCCTGCCACCCAAGTGAGGGCCACGCCTCCGCGGGCGACTCACCGTGTGTACGACGGACTGCCTCGACCCCTGCGACCGAGCGAACGTCATCGTCGTCCAGCCCTGACAGCCGCAGCCGACGCAGGCGGCATACCAGAGTCCCTCGGCGGTGACGCCGGCCACAGCACGCCCATGGGGGTGCGTGTATCTTGAGCTGCTGCGAAGGGGAGTAGCCCCGCAAACCGGTCGTCGACACACTGGAACCCTCGGGTTCCCGGTGGCCGGGCTCGTGCGACAGCGCGGGCGGGCGAGACCTTCGGCCAGGCATTGATGCGCCCGCACACCGTGCGGCGCACCCGTCATGCCGGGCCGATCGGTTCTCCCGCCGCCCCGCCAGGGTGTTTTCGAGAAGATCCGGGGGCCCGGCCCCACAGAAAGACCACCGGAATGCACCTCGACCCCCTGGCGATCATCACCGCCTTCGGGCTGATCTTCCTCGCCGAGCTCCCCGACAAGACCATGTTCGCGTCGCTCGCCATGGGCACCCGGATGCGCCCGCTGTATGTCTGGTTCGGCACATCGAGCGCGTTCATCGTGCACGTCGCGATCGCCGTCGGCGCCGGCGGGCTCATCGGGCTGCTGCCCGACTGGGTCGTCAAGCTCGTCTCCGCCGCTCTCTTCGCCTTCGGCGCCTTCATGCTGCTGCGCGGCGGCGGGGACGACGGCGAGGAGGACACGGGCGGCGAGACCGTCACCGGCTTCTGGCCCGTCTACACGACCGCGTTCATGGCCGTGTTCATCAGCGAGTGGGGCGACCTGACGCAGATCACCACCGCCAACCTCGCCGCAAGCAACGGCACTTGGTCCACGGCCATCGGCTCGGCGGCCGCCCTGATGTCCGTCTCCGCCCTCGCGCTGCTCGCCGGCCGCTTCATCGCCAAGCGCGTGCCTCTCAAGACCGTCCAGCGCATCGGCGGCCTGTGCATGACCGCGCTCGCGATCTGGTCCCTCGTGGAGATCTTCACCGCCTGATCCGGCGGAATTCCCCTGCCTGATCCAGTCCGCATCCGGGCCCCGGCCGAATCGCTCGGGGCCCGACGGGTGTCACCGGCCCCCGACCGGTACGAAGCATGGACCCCAAGCTCTTCCCGGGCACGGCTTCCACCGCCTCACCGTCCGCGTGACGCCGGCCGCGATGCCGCTCCCGGCCCGAGCCGTCTTCATGCCGGGGCTACTGGCCGGCCGCGCCCTCGTCCGGGCGCTCGTCCGCGCCGGCCGTTGTCGGGCCGGGTTCCTCGATGACGTCCGGCAGCGCCTGTTCGGCCCAGATCACCTTGCCCTGCGGGATGTACCGGGTGCCCCAGCGCTCGGTCACCTGCGACACCAGGAACAGGCCCCGGCCTCCCTCGTCCATCGTCGCGGCGTACCGCAGATGCGGCGAGGTGCTGCTGCCGTCGGCCACCTCGCAGATCAGCGTACGGTCGCGGATCAGCCGCACGTGGATCGGCTCGGAGGCGTAGCGGATGGCGTTGGTGACGAGCTCGCTCAGGACGAGTTCCATGGTGAAGCCGAGCTCGGACAGGCCCCACTCGTCGAGCTTTCGGTTCACGGCGTCGCGCATCCCCGCGACGGCGGCCGGATCCAGCGGCACATCCCAGTCGGCGATCCGGTCGGGCTGCAGCACCCGGGTGCGGGCGATGAGCAGGGCGACGTCGTCCTGGGGACGCCCGGGCAGCAGCTCGTCCAGCACGGCCTGGCAGCTCTCCTCGGGCGGCCGGTCGGGGTGGCCCGCCAGCGCATCGCGCAGCAGTTCCATGCCCACGTCCAGGTCGCGTCTGCGGTCCTCGATGAGGCCGTCGGTGTAGAGGATGAGCTGGGTGCCCTCCGCGAGGTCCAGCTCGGTGGTCTGGAACGGCATGCCGCCGAGGCCGAGGGGAGGCCCGGCCTGCAGGTCCGCGAAGGTGACGGTTCCGTCGGGGTGGACGAGCGCCGGCGCCAGATGCCCCGCGCTCGCCATGGCGCAACGGCGCGTCACAGGGTCGTAGATCGCATACAGGCAGGTGGCGCCCACCACGCCCACAGCGCTCTCCGTACCCGCCTCGTCCTCGTCGATGCGGCCGACCAGGTCGTCCAGATGGCTCAGCAGTTCGTCGGGCGGCAGATCGAGGGTGGAGAAGTTGTGCACCGCGGTCCGCAGCCGCCCCATCGTGGCGGCGGCGTGGAGGCCGTGACCGACCACATCGCCGACGACCAGCGCCACCCGGCTCCCCGGCAGGGGAATCACATCGAACCAGTCTCCGCTCACGCCCGACTGGGCGGGGAGGTAGCGGTAGCCGACGTCGAGGGCGCTCTGCTCGGGCAGGGCCCGCGGGAGCAGGCTGCGCTGGAGGGTGACCGCCAGGGCGTGCTCGCGGGTGTAGCGGCGGGCGTTGTCGATGCTGATCGCGGCACGGGCCACCAGTTCCTCCGCCAGTGACAGCTCCTCCTCGTCGAAGGGCTCATGCTGCTCGCAGCGCCAGAAGTTGGCCATGCCCAGCACGACACCGCGGGCCTGGATCGGAGCGGTGATGAGGGAATGGATGCCGTAGTCCATGATCGCCTTGGTGCGCTCCGGGTCCTGCACGTGCCAGCCCGTGGCGGTCGACAGGTCGGCCACCAATTCGGAGTGGCCACTGCCGTAGCCGCGCGCCTGAGGCGTGGAAGGCAGATAGTCGATCAGCCTGCCCGTCTCATAGAGCGGATGGTCGTCTCGGATGCCGCATACGGCCGTGCGTCGCATATCCGTTGCGGTAGACGCCGGCTCCTCGCCGCGCAGCACGGCGTCGGCCAGGTCCACGGTGGCGAAGTCGGCGAAGCGGGGGACGGCGACCCGCGCCAGCTCGTCGGCGGTGCTCAGCACGTCCAGGGTGGTGCCGATGCCGAGTCCGGCGTCGTACAGCAGCTTGAGCCGCTCCCGCGCGATCTCCGCCCTGCCGGTCAACGCCTGCAGCTCGGTGGAGTCACGCAGCGTCATCACTGTTCCCTTGGGGCCTCCGCCGCGATCTGTGGGGCGCTGGTTGACCGCCAGCAGCCGCTCTCCGGCGAAGTGCACCTCGTCAGTGGCCTCGCGCCCGGAGACGAGCAGCTCCATCGTCTCGGGGTCGAGGCTCGACAGCTCGGACACGAGCCGTCCCTCGACGTCCGGGGGCAGCTCCAGCAGCCGTCTGGCCTCGTCGTTCGCCAGCAGCAGCCGCCCGTCGCCGGCGACGATGAGCACCCCTTCGCGCACGGAGTGCAGCACCGCGTCATGGTGGTCGTACATGCGGGTCATCTCGTCCGGGGCCAGGCTGTGGGTCTGCCGTCGCAGCCGCTTGGCCACCAGTACCGTCCCGCCGGTGGCCACCACGAGCGCCGCGGCCCCGGCGCCCAGGATGATCGGCAGCTGCCGGTCCACCTGATTGGTCACGTTCTTGACCTTCAGCCCGGCGGAGACGAGGCCCACCACCTTGCCCTTCTCGTCATCGATCGGGACCGTGGCCTGTACCTCCTGGCCGAGCGGGCCGTGGACGCTTTCCACGTAGACCTTCCCCGCCAGCGACGGCTCGATGGTGCCCACGAACCGCTTTCCGATCCGGCTCGGCAGGGGGTGGGTGTAGCGGATGCCATGGGTGTCCATGACCACGATGAAGTCGACGCCGGCGGCCTTGCGCGCCGCCTCGGTGAGCGGCTGGAGAATCTTGCTCGGGTCGGGGGTCTGCAGTGCCGCCAGGACACCGGGAGAGTGCGCGAAGGTCTCTGCCACGGCTATGGAGCGGCGCCTGGCCTCGGCGTTGGTGTCCCGCTTCGACTGCAGGGCGACGGCGAACACGCCGCAGGCCACGAGCACCACGACCAGCGCCACCTGGAGAACGAGCACCTGCCCGGCAACGCTTCGCGGGCTCCTGCTCACCAGTGACTTCAGCGATTTGCGTCGAAAAAGGGCGAAAAAGCTCGCCATGCGACCTTTGTAGCACTGGTGATCCCAAGTGACCAGGGCACGCCCGAGGAGTGATGCCCGCCCGGATCGACCTCGGGTGACCGCTCGGGCATGTACCGCACGGCTTCCGCCCTGCGGCCACCACGGCGCCCCGGTCGACGGAAATCCTGGACGCTCCCGTATCGCTTCCCGACCGCGCCGCCGCCCGGACGAGACCGGGCGGCGGCGCGGTCAAGGTCATGGGCGGCAACAGATGGATGCGGGCGTGCGGCCCTGATCGCCGCACAGGAAGCATGATCCCCCAGAGCCCAATGTCGGCTTTGACCGATACAATGCACTTTGTGACCAAGTCTGGGCGGCTGCGGCGCCGTCGTTCGTCCTACCGCGGCCGATGGGAAGCCGCCCAGCTGTCACCGGTGATCCTCACCCTCGTCCTCGCCGTCCTGGCCTTCTCCACACCGCGGCAGATCGCCGTCAGTCGCCTTCTGCCCGCCGCCCCCGCCCTCGCCGCCGCGATGTGGGCCGTGCTCCCCACGATTCTGCTGGGGACGTTCTGCCTGCTGATCATGATCAGCCTCAGCTTCTTCTACACCGACCTGGGGACGCAGTACACGTCAGCTGCGATCGTCGCGGTCACCTTGGCGGCCGCATACGGGAGCCACGCCCGGCTCCAGCGGGAGGAGATACTCCTCCAGGTCCGCCTCGTGGCCGACGCGGCCCAGAAAGTGCTGCTGCGCCCCCTGCCACGTCACATCGAGAACGTCGAGATCGAGTCGCTGTATCTGGCGGCCCAAGTGCACGCCCGGATCGGCGGCGACTTCTACGAGGCGGCCGGCACACCGTTCGGAGTCCGGCTGCTCATCGGCGATGTACGGGGCAAGGGCCTGTCCGCGGTGGGGGCGGCCTCGGCGGTGATCAGCTGCTTCAGGGAGGCCGCATACGAGGAGCACGACCTGCGGGGCATCGTCCATCGCCTGGAGACCAGCATCGCCCGCCACAGCGCCGCGTTTCCCGGCCCGGATCTGCCGGAACGCTTCGCCACGGCTCTCATCGCCGAGATCCCGCACGGCGGCGGCCTCGTCAGGCTTCTCAACTGCGGACACCCTCCGCCACTGCTCGCGCACCATGGGAACATCCGCGTCCTGGACCCCACCATCCCCTCGCCGCCTCTCAACCTCTCGGCGCTCATCGGTGACCACTACTGCGTCGATACCGTTCCCTTCGCCCCGGGCGACCAGTTGCTGCTCTACACCGACGGCGTGTCGGAAACCCGGGACCGTGCCGGCGAGTTCTTTCCGCTGCCGGACTGGATGCGGCAGCAGGGCCCGGGGCCGCCCCGCGAGCTGCTCGACCGGCTTCACTCGGACCTGCTCCGCTTCAGCGGCGGAGGGCTCGACGACGACATCGCGGCCCTCTCCGTAAGGTGCCGACTGACGTGACAGGTAGGGTTCAAATACCCGACCGTTGCCAGGAGCAGCAGCCCGTCTACGGACAGCGGCCACAGTGCCGCGCTCGTGGCATCCGCCCCGCTCTGGAGAGCCAATGCCCGCTGGTGAACACAGGAGGCGTACGCCGCCACGGCCGCGACCAACAGGGCACAGCCACACCGCACCCCCACCTCGGCTCCAGCCGCGTGAGCCCCTGCTCACGGGCCTTCCGGCGGGTTGTCCGTGCTGAGGGATCCCCTGGAGCGGATCGGCCGCTACCGTCTGGACCGGCGCCTGGGCGCGGGCGGCTTCGGCGTGGTCTGGCTCGCCCATGACGACGTCCTTGAGGCGGCCGTCGCGGTGAAGGTGCTGTCGGAGAACTGGATCGACCACCTGGACATCCGGGAGCGCTTCCTCTCCGAGGCACGGCTGCTGCGCCGCGCCGACTCCAGCCGGGTCGTCCAGGTCTACGACATCGGCGAACTGCCCGACGGCAGGCCGTACTTCGTCATGGAGTACGCCGACGGGGGCACCCTCGCCGACCGGCTCAGCGTCGGACCGCTGCCCGTCGCCGAGGCCCTGCGGCTGACGGCCCTCGCGGCGCGGGGAGCGGCCGCGCTGCACGAGGCCGGCATCGTGCACCGGGACATCAAGCCGTCCAACGTGCTACTGCGCACCTCGCCCGGGGGCAGCGACCGCGTGCTGCTGGCGGACCTCGGTCTGGCCAAGAGCCTGGCCCAGGCGTCCGGGCTGACGATGGCGGCGGGTTCCGCGGGCTACACGCCGCCCGAGCAGGCCGCGCCCGGGTCGGGCATCGACGCCCGGGCCGACGTGTACAGCCTGGGCGCCCTCGGGTACCACCTCGTCACCGGCACGGTCCCCGGCCCGCCCGGCAAGGTCGTACGGCCCGACCGGCTCCGTACGGACCTGGCCCCCGACGTCCAGCGGGCGCTGCTGCGCGCCATGGAACCCGACCGCGAGCGGCGCTGGCCCACCGCCGCCGGTTTCGCCGCGGAGCTGGAGCGGCTGGCCGACCCCGGCGCCGGCCCCAGACCTCGCCGGCGCCGTCGGCGGGCGGTGATCACGGTGCTGGCCGCCGCGGTGGTGGCCTGCGCCGTGGGCGTCACCGCCGCGATCGTGACGCGAGGGTCCGCCGCCGGGACCGTCCGGGTCGAGGACAGCACCGGCCGGGTCACGGCCGAGGTGCCCGCCGCGTGGGACCACCAGCTGCGCGACTCCGGCTGGAATCCACGGACCTTGGGCCTCAAGGCCGCGAAGGAACCCGGTCTCGCCGTCGCGGACGATCTCACCGCATGGCAGGACCTAGGTTCGGACGTCAACGGAGCCTTCATCGGCCTGAGCGAGCAGGGCGACGTCACGGCCGAGGTCCGCGCGATCGCGCACACCGGATGCCACTACGACGGCAGCCGCACCTACACCGGCGCGCACTGGCACGGTCTGATACGGACCTGGAACGGCTGCCCGGGCACCGGCGGTTCCCTCACCGAGGCCGGTCTCACCCCGACGGGCGGCGCCGAGCAGCCCCAGGTGTACGTCCAGATCCGTCAGGACGGCGGCGACCGGAACGTGACCGACCGCGTGCTCGGGTCCGTGCGAGTCGGAGACTGACCGGGAGGGCGAGCCCGGCGAAAATTCCCCGACGATCCCGCGAACCTTTCCGGGTCCCGCCGCATCGAAGACTGATGACGGGGCACAAGGCGCCGTGCGCACGCGTCAGGGCGCGTGCGGTGATGCTCAAGGAGTGGTGACATGGCGACCTTCCGGCGCTGCGCGGCGGACACGGACCGGCTCGGCACGGTTCCCGCACCCCGCACTTCGACTCCCGCCCGGCGGGCGGCGCTGCTCGCGGGTGTCGCGCTGCTGGGCGTGCTCACCGCCTGCGGTACCGAGAACAGCGGGGCCGGTACGCCGCAGAAGCTGCCCGGCACGGCCGAGCCGGCCTCCGGTGACCGGACCACGGACGCCGGTTCGCCCACCACGGCAAGCCCCACCGGGAGCGCCGCCTCGGCCGGATCCGGTACGACGTCGGGATCGGGATCGGCCTCCTCGGGGAGCGGCTCGACCAGCACCCGCTGCCACACCTCCGAACTGCGCGCATCGGTCGGGAACAACGACCCGGGCGCGGGGCAGGAGAACTTCCCCGTCGTCCTGACCAACGGCTCCGGGCGCACCTGCACGCTGCGCGGCTACCCCGGCGCGGCGTTCGTCGACGCGTCCGGCAAGCAGCTGGGCCCCGACCCGCGGCGTTCCTCGGGCACGCCGACGACCGTCACGCTGGCGCCCGGACAGAGCGCGTGGTCCGGCCTGACGTTCTCCAACCCGGAGATCAGCGGGGCCGGTACGGCGACGCCCGCCTCGCTGCTCGTCACACCGCCCGACGAGAAGGACTCGCTCAAGGTGACGTGGACTCAGGGGAAGGTGCCGGTGTCCGGCAACGCCTCGTCGGTCTCCTTGACGGTCGTCCAGGCCGGCACCGGAGTCTGAACCCACCGGCCTCATTCCCCTCTGCCCCGCCACCTGCCCCGCAGGTCGGCGGGGTTTGTCACGGAACGGCTACATGGCCTGAATCACGCGACCCTTTCCGGAATTCCGCGCATCCCACCGTTTGACGCACCCCGCAGAACGGCGCGTCACAGGAACAGAAGCTCCCGCCGTACGGCGGGGGCCGTACCGAGGAACCGGGGGATGATCATGAGCGGTATCTCACGCAGGCGGCTGCTGACCGCGACGGCGTCGGCGGGCGCCCTGGGCGCGCTCTCCGCCTGCTCGTCGAACGACTGGTCCGTGGGGACCAGCAACGGGGGCGGGCCCAGCTCGGCGCAGAGCCGGCGGCCCAAGCTCATCGGCGACGGCTCCACCGCCGACACCGGAGCCCAGCCCAAGCAGCCGAAGGCGGAGCGGCTGAAGCCCGGTGAACGCCCGCCGCAGTTCGTGGTGTTCTCCTGGGACGGCGCGGGCGAGCTCAGCAACCAGCTGTTCTCCCGCTTCCGCAAGGTCGCCGCCGACCACGGCGCCTCGATGACGTTCTTCCTCAGCGGCATCTACACCCTGCCCGAGTCGAAGAAGCACCTCTACAGGCCGCCGCAGCACCCCGTCGGCGCCTCCGCGATCGGATACCTCTCCGACCGGCACATCCATGCCACGCTCCAGCAGATACGCGCGGCCTGGCTGGAGGGCCACGAGATAGGCACCCATTTCAACGGCCACTTCTGCGGCACGGACGGGGTCCGCCGCTGGTCCCCCGCCGAGTGGCGCAGCGAGATCGACCAGGCGACGCGCTTTGTGACCGAGTGGAAGACCAACACCGGCTTCACCGACCTCGATCCGCTTCCCTTCGACTACCGCAAGGAACTGATCGGCGGCCGCACCCCGTGTCTGGAGGGCCAGGCCAACCTGCTGCCCACCGCCGCCCAGCTCGGCTGGAAGTACGACGCCAGCTCGCCCGGTGGCCTCCAGATATGGCCGGGCAAGGTACAGGGCGGCCGGATCTGGGACTTCCCGCTCCAGTCCATCCCTTTCCCCGGCCACTCCTTCCAGGTCCTGTCGATGGACTACAACTTGATGGCCAACCAGTCGAACGCGAACCCGCTCGGTGACCGCTCCCAGTACGACGTCTGGCGCACCCAGGCCCGCGACAGCTACCTCGCCGGTTTCCGTCGCGCCTACGAGAGCAACCGGGCCCCCTTCTTCATCGGCAACCACTTCGAGCGGTGGAACGGCGGGATCTACATGGACGCCGTCGAGCAGGCCATCACCGAGATCGCCACGCATGACGACGTACGCATGGTCTCCTTCCGGCAACTCGTGCAGTGGCTGGAGGCCCAGGACCCGGCGGTGCTGCGGAAGTTGCGCACGCTCAGCCCCGGGCAGTCTCCGCTCGGCGACTGGGCGGATTTCCTGGGCACGGCTTCCGCACCGTCCGGCACCACCACGTCCTGACGATCAGCGGTGGCCTCCTTGGCCTCCCCCGTATCCGGAGCCATATCCGGAGCCGTATCCGCCGTACCCATAGCCATATCCGGAGCCGTACTGCCCGCTCCCCTGGCAGTAGTAGTAATACGGGTAGGAGCAGTAGCCGTACGACGGAGCGGCGGACGACGGAGTCGGCTGGGGAGTCGGCGTCGCCGAGGGCTTGGGTGTGGCGGTCATCGACGCCCTGGGCGGGGCGGGGGTCGTGGGCGCGGTCGATTCAGCGGCGGAGTCCCAGTTGACCACCTCCAGCTGGAGCGAGGGCGAGGAGGTGTCGAGGGTCCAGCGCTGCGCCGGCTCGTCCTTGCGGAGTTTGAGGACCAGCGCCGCCTCGGCCTTGGCGGAGGCGGGTGCGAGGGCCAGGTCCTGGTTCCAGCGCGGCACCAGTGTGCCCTGGAGGGTGAAGTCGTAGCGCACGTTCTTGGTGCCCGGCTGCGACTCGCCCGAGCAGGCGGCGAGTTGGACCGAGTAGCCCAGGTGGGAGTCGAGACACAGGCCGGGGTCGGCCACGTCGCGCAGCAGCCCGTCCGCCTCGTACGTCCACCGCTGGGCCGACTTCGAGGTGCACGAGGTGAGTTCGGTTTCCATGCCCTTCGCGGGCTTCTTGCCTACGATGCCGATGCACAGCCCGGTCGCGGCGTTGCGCAGGCGGCCCCCTGTGCCGTTCGCCTGGCCGCTGGTGCCGACCCAGGACGGGTTGGCGCCGGGCACCGTGCCCGAGCCGGAACTGGGCGCCTCCGAGGAGTTGGTGCCGTCGGCCATGCCGTTCTGGCCCTCGGAACGGGAACCGGCCGCCCACAGGACCAGTGGGACCAGGATCAGTGTGCTCACGGTCAGCACGCCGAGGGTGACGTTCCGGCGGCGCGGGGCGCGTCGGGGGGCCTTGTGCGTCGTGGCCCGGTGCGCCGACGGGCGGGAGCCGGCGGGCGACTGAGCGCGCCGCGCGGTGCGCGGGGGAACGTCGGGGCGGCGAGGGGCAGCTGAGGGAGAGGGGAACTCTCCCTGTGCGGGGGCGGGTTCGGACGTCGCTCCCATGGCGGTCTCGACGGCCCCGGGCGGTTCCGTCACCTCCACGATCGCGGTGGCACGTCCCACGCGGGAGTCGAGGTAGGGGCGCGCACCCCAGCCGAGCACGGCTTCGGCCAGCGGGAGGGCGAGTTGACCGTTGAACTGGTTCAACTGGTCGGCGGCGTACCGGCAATGTGAGCATCTGGCCATGTGCCGCCGCAGATCGGGGTCGAGGTCGACTCCGCCGCGCCGGAGGGACACGTCCAGCATGCGGTTGTAGCGGCGGCACTCCTGCTCGGGGGCCAGTTCGCGATGGATCTCCAGACAGCCCTCGCGCAGGCGTTCGCGGGCCCGCCGCAGTTCTATGGCGGCGTCGTCGACAGTGAGGCCCAACAGGGCGGCGGGCACGTCGAGTTGTTCGGCTTCCGCCTCCATGTGCCAGAGCAGACAGCGGGCGGGCTCGGGGAGCCGCTGGAACGCCCGGGAGAGCAGGCGTCTGCCCTCCGGCGGAAGGAGTCGCGCAGCGGCCCGGCCCTCGGGGTCGGAGCCGGAGACCAGTTCGGGATGGAGCAGCTCGCGCCGCTGGTCCATGAGCCACTCGGCGGCTATGCGGCGGACGGTGACCAGCAGCTGCGGACGCCACGCCGCCGTCGGCCCGGCCTGCCGCAGCGATTCGCCGAACAGGCGCGTGAATGAGGCCGTGGTGAGTATTCCGGCGGGACGCACTCCGTGGGTGCACAGGCGCGCATAAGAGAAGACCGCTTCCCAGTGGCGGTCCAGGAGTTCTCCGACGGGATGGTTCGCGGGCGTGTTCCCCGGGCTCTTCTTCAGGTCTGCCGCGAGCCTCTCATCCGAAACCTCGAACGAACGAGCGGGCGTTGGGGAATGAGACAGCGATGCGTCATTCACGTCCACTTTCCTCCCAAAGGTAACGCAGGAATTAGTCCATACCAATGGGTATGTAGCCCGCCCGCCGAAGCGGAGGGACTACCCATGGGGGGGTTGCGCCGCGAACGACCGCCTCTGGCAGCTCTTTTGAAGCGAGGGGGGAACGGGCGCACCGTTACGCGTACAGAAGGAAGTTGAACGTTTGTCTGCACGCCGACAAGGCACACCTTTGCACAGGGCACCGAGCCGGAACAAGCGGTCTCGCCTTTTTCCCATTCCCGTCGCCGGACCGAATATTGAACAAACGTCAGCCGGGCGCTCGCAAAGGAATTCGGATTCCCGTAGCCGACACGAACCGCCCCAGAAATCACCACATTGGGAGCGCTCTCGCGCGGTGGTGCGCCTCAGTGCCCGCTGATCGCCCGAGGCGTGTACGGCCGCTCCAGTTCCTCGATCTCCTTGTCCGTCAGTTCCAGGGCGAGGGAGGCGACCGCGTCCTCGACGTGGTGCGGCTTGGTGGCGCCGACGATGGGTGCGGTCACGGTGCCCTGGTGCAGCAGCCAGGCGAGAGCGACCCGGGCGCGCGGGACCTCGCGCTCGGCGGCGATGCGGGCGACGGCGTCGACGATCTCGCGGTCGCCGTCCCGGTAGAGCCTCCTGCCGAACTCGTCGGTGCGGCTGCGCGCCGTGTCCGTGTCCCAGTCGCGGGTGAGGCGACCTCGGGCGAGCGGGCTCCAGGGCAGTACGCCGACGCCCTGGTCCGCGCAGAGCGGCAGCATCTCGCGCTCCTCCTCGCGGTAGAGGAGGTTGTAGTGGTTCTGCATGGAGACGAACCCCGCCCAGCCATGCAGCCGGGCGGTGTACTGGGCCTTGGAGAACTGCCAGGCGTACATCGAACTCGCCCCGAGGTAACGGGCCTTGCCCGCCCTGACCACGTCGTGCAGCGCCTCCATCGTCTCCTCGACGGGCGTGGCGGGATCGAAGCGGTGGATCTGGTAGAGGTCGACGTAGTCGGTGCCCAGGCGGCGCAGACTGTTGTCGATCTCCGTCATGATCGCCTTGCGGGACAGGCCACGGGCGTTGGGGCCGTCGTGCATCGCGCCGTTCACCTTCGTCGCGATGACGATCTCGTCGCGGCGCGCGAGGCCGGCGAGCACCCGGCCGACGATCTCCTCGCTGGTGCCGTCGGAGTACACGTTCGCGGTGTCGAAGAAGTTGATCCCGGCCTCCAGCGCCTGGCGGATCAGCGGGCGGGAGGCCTCTTCGCCGAGGGTCCACTCGTGGACGCCGCGGTCGGGAAGACCGAAACTCATGCAGCCCAGGCAGATCCGGGAGACGTCCAGGCCCGTCGAACCGAGCTTCACGTACTGCATGCTCACTCCTGCTCTCGCTGGCGGTGGGGCGGGGCACTCCGACGACTTGAACCCTGCCCGCCACGAGCGCCGCGTAGCCCTACTCCACGGGGCCCGCCACGTCGTCGTACACATGCGCGGCAGTGATCAGGCCGTCCCCGCCACGCGTGTAGACGGCGAGGCCCGCCTGCGGCGGCAGGTCGGCGTCGCCCCAGCGGTCGCAGATGTACTCGAACGCGCTGCGGGTGCCGTCCTCCGTGACCGTGCACAGCTTGAGCGGGATACCGCCGCCCGCGGAGAAGAAGCCCTTGTAGAAGCCGGACAGCACCTCGGTTCCGGCATACCGGTAGGCGTCGCCGGACGGCTCGCGGAAGTAGCCGTCGGCCGCGAAGGTGGCGACCACGGCAGCGGCGTCGCCCGCACCGAGGGCCGCCTTGTAGGCGCCCACCACGTCGGAGGCGTGCGCGTCCGGGTCGTACGGCAGCAGCGGAGAACGTACGACGTGATGGCCGAGCAGCGGCCACCGGGAGTGGTAGATCCGCACCGGCAGCGCGACCGCGGGCTCCACGGCGACGGCGACGGGGAGCCCGATGCGCGTGCCGTCCGGGCCGCCCAGGTGCACGACCCATTCGCCCACGGCCTGCCTGTCGGTGACGGTGGTGGCGACCGGCTCGATGTCCACCTCGTGCTCCGCGCGCCACTTCTCCTGCTCGGCCAGCCAGGCGGCGAGCACGCCCGCGCCGCTGATACGTCCGGCTTCCGGGTCGTCGAGCGCGACGGGAACCGTGGCCGCTGTCGCATGGGGCAAGGCCTCCGGGTCGCGCAGGGCGGCGGCCAGGTCGGCGGCGCCGAGTCGGTCGGCGAGGTCGGCGATCTGCGGGATCCAGACCATGAGGACTCCAGAGAAGTGTGCGTCGGGTCGTCTTCGCATCGTGTGCCAGTACGGGGCGGCGCGCGACCTCAGCCGCGCAGCACCCGCAGGGCCGGCCCTGTGCGCCCTCCGGCAAGTTCGCGGCCGGTGACCAACTCGGGCTCGATGCGTATGAAGACGTCCTGGGGCGAGGCCACCCAGGAGCGTGGGCCGGTCCGGGACAGTCGGCCGTGCTCGACGGGGTCGGTCACCACAGTGGCGCGACCGGTGACGACGACACTCCAGCCGGAGTGCGTACGGGCATCGATCTCGTCCGCTTCAAAGGCGACGACCACACCGTCGATCGCGTGGACCAGTTCCGATTCCGCCGCCGTACGGAGCAGTACGGCGGCGTCCGCGTCCAGGCAGAAGTTGACCAATAGCACCGCGGGCAGCGCGTGACGCGTGTGCACGATGCGGCCCACAGGTACGGTGCCCAGCAGCCCAAGGCACTCCTGCCGGTCGAGTTCACGGAAGCCGTCGTGGGGATTCATCACCGGGGTCAACTTTCACGAATACTGCTGTGCGCATCGTCACGTGTCGCGGGGCGATGGTGGTCAGGGGCAGGGACCGTCGGTCCCGGGCGGCCCAAGAGTGGCAGCCCTACGGCGTCGGCATTCAGCGCACGGCGATCCGGCGTCCGGAGATGTCGACCGGATCGATGCACACCCACATGTCGCGCTCGCCGCCCGCCCAGGGCGCGCTGTACGCGAGTTCCTCCAGTCGGCGCACGGTGTCAGGGGCGGACACGGCCCGGGCCCGGCCGCGTACGAGGACGCTCCAGCCCTGGCTCAAGGCCTCGTCGATGTGGTCGATCTCAAACGCGACCCGGGTTCCGACGGCCATGGCAGGCGTGGCACCGGGTGCCGTCCTGAAGGCGACCGCACCGTCGATGACGCTGTAGTTCAGTGGCCCGATGAACGGTCCGTCGGGCGTGTCCATGGCGATCCTGCCGACGCCGTGTGTCGACAGCCGCGCCCGGCACTCCTCGTCAGTGAGGTCGATCATTTCCGGGTGGCCCGCGGCTCGTCCGATACCGGGTGGCAGGTCGGCGTCGCCGCCGCGCAGGGCCGCCACGGTGGTGTGCAGGACGTCGGCGACCCGGACGAGCACGCTGGTGCCGGGAGTGGCGGTGGCGTTCTCCTCCAGGTATTGGACGTATCGGGGAGCCGTACGCGCCCTTTTGGCCGTCTCCTCCCGGGTCAGGCCGAGTTCCTCGCGTCGCCGGGCGATGCGACGCCCGATGTCGCTCTGTGCGCGGTCCGCTGTGGCGGACACCGCGTTCGGCGGTCTCTGTTCGGACATGGCCTTTCACTTCCGTTCTTCCGGGAAGCCCTCACTGTCAGGGCGTCGTGCCGCGGACCGTCGAGGACGACCGGTCCACACCTCCTGCGCGCATGCCCGTGGATTCCGCTTGTGCGCTCCAGCCTGGTACCGGGGCGAGCACGGGTGGCAGGGGCCGGGCGGGCCCTTCCGGATGCCATGCGGCCCGGCCTCGGGGCCGGGTGGCCCATGGTGAAGGCGAGGTGTCGGAGCGAGATTGGAGTGGGCAGAACCACGCTCCAGAAAGAGGCGAGGATCATGAACGCTCCCCCCACTGCCGGCAAGCTGCGAGCGTTGTCCGCCGAGCACAGCGGGCGACTGATGGGTATCGCCCGGGAGGTGTCGTTCCCCCAGGGAACCCGCCTGTTCGAGGAGGGACGGCACGCGGACCGGTTCTGGATCATCCGGAGCGGCACGGTGGCCCTCGACATGCATGTGCCCGGCCGCCGCGCGGCCGTCATCGAGGTCCTCGGACACAACGAACTCATCGGCTGGTCCTGGTTGTTCGGACCGCACACCTGGCATCTGGGCGCCGAGGCCACGAGCCCGGTGCGCGCGTACGAGTTCGACGCCGAGACGGTACGGGCCATGTGCCAGGCCGATCCCGCGCTGGGCATGGCGGTGGCCCAGTGGGCGGGTGACATCGTCGCCCGCCGGCTGCGGTCGGCCAGGAACCGGCTGCTGGACCTGTACGCGCCCTACGGCAGCGGAAGTCTTCGCTGACCGCGTAGGAATCCGCCGAGGAGTCACCGTGCGGGGAGGAATACCGCGACGCAGCCGTGACCCGCGGCCGATCGGACAACTACGCTCTGGTTGGGCCGGTCGGCCCTAGTGCATCCGGTCCCGCACGGCGATGATCGTCGTCACAGCCAGCTCGTGGGCCGCAGTCCACCCGTGAACAAGGGATCGTCATGGCCGAGGCCCGTACCTTTTCGGAACAGAACCCCATCCGGGTCTTCCTGCTGGACGACCACGAGGTGGTGCGCCGCGGTCTGACGGACCTCCTGGACGCCGAGCCGGACATCTCGGTGATCGGCGACGCCGACAGCGTCGAGCACGCACTGGTGCGCGGGCCGGCGCTCCGCCCCGACGTGGCCGTCCTCGACGTCCGGCTGCCGGACGGCGACGGGATCAGTGTCTGCCGGGAGCTGCGCAGCCAGATGCCGGAGCTGTCCTGTCTGATGCTGACCTCGTTCGACGACGAGGAAGCCCTGCTCGACGCGATCATGGCCGGAGCCTCGGGCTATGTGCTCAAGCAGATCAAGGGCTCCGACCTGGTCGCGGCGGTCCGCACGGTTGCTTCGGGTCAGTCGATGCTGGACCCCACGACGACCGCCCGGCTGATGCGGTCCCTGCGCGCCGACCCCACCGAGGCACCGGCCCTCGCGCCCGAGCTCGCCAGTCTCTCGCCCCGCGAGCGGGACATTCTCGCGCTGATCGGTGACGGACTCACCAACCGCGAGATCGGCAAGAAGCTCTATCTGTCCGAGAAGACGGTCAAGAACCACATCTCCCGGCTGCTCGCGAAACTCGGTGTCCAGCGCCGAGTCCAGGCGGCCGTGCTGGCCAGCCACCTCGAACAGCCCGACTCCACCGACCACCCGACGCGCTGAGCCCTCCCGCCCTGCCCGCTTCGTCCTGACCCGCGGCACGAACCGTGCCCTCCGACGGGTCAGCCTCCCGCCGCGTCGCCGTCCGGGCTCACGGGAACCCGCCACACCAGCCGCGTGCCGCCGCCCTCCGGCCGTTCGGCGAGTGTCAGTGTTCCGCCGAGACCCACGGCCCGCTGCTCCAGGTTCTTCAGCCCGCTGCGCTGGACGTCACCGGGCACTCCGCAGCCGTCGTCCGTCACCGTGAGCGTCAACTCGCCCCCGGCGCACTGAAGTCGGACGTCCACGGCTTGAGCGCCGGAGTGCCGGGCCGCGTTGCTCAGCGCCTCGCCGAGCACCGCGACCGCGTGGTCGGCGATGTCGCCGGGGACATCGGTCTCGACGAGCCCCTCGATCCGCAGCGCGGGCGCGAAACCGAACGACGTGGTGGATGCCGTGACCGCCTCGGACACCCGGCCGCGCAATCCGTTGCCCTCCCGGCCTCTTCCGCCGTGTGTACGCAGGCCGAAGATCGTGGACCGGATGATCTTGATGGTGTCATCGA
Source organism: Streptomyces sp. R35 (assembly GCF_041053035.1). Taxonomy (NCBI): domain Bacteria; kingdom Bacillati; phylum Actinomycetota; class Actinomycetes; order Kitasatosporales; family Streptomycetaceae; genus Streptomyces; species Streptomyces sp. R35. Next base: position 10,168,153 of record NZ_CP163440.1, on the reverse strand, counting down.
GGTCGTCGACGGTCCGCGCGAGCCGCTCCATGCCCTCGGGGTGCTCCATGAAGCGCTGGGCACTCTGCAGCGTCATCCCGGCCGCGAAGAGCCGCTGGATGGCGAGGTCGTGCAGGTCACGAGCGATACGGTCACGGTCCTGAAGCAGCGCGATCTGTTCCGCGTCCCGACGCCGTTCGGCCAGCTCCAGGGCAAGCGCCGCCTGATCGGCGAACCCGAGCAGCGGCCCGGTGTCCGCATCGCCGAACGGCGCGCCGCCCTGCACCCGCCCCAGCAGCAGCACGCCCCGGGCCTTCCCGCTGGTACCGAGCGGCACCGCGACCACGGGTCCGAGCCCGGCCCACTGGGGCTCTCCCTCACCGGTACGGGAGTCGTGCTCGATGTCGGTGCTGACCACCGGCTCCGTGGAGCTCAGCGCGGCCGCGACGAATCCGTCCCGGGCGGGCAGCACCAGTCCGCTGCGGTGCTCCGCGCCCAGGCCGACGGCGAGCGCCGGCCGCAGCACCTCGTCACCCGTCTGGCGCTCCGCGATCATGCCCATGTCGGCGGAGACGATCTTCCGGGCCTCGTCGACGATCAGCTCCAGCACCTCCGCGCTGGGTGCTCCGGTCAGGAGAACACTGGTGACCTTGCCGCTGGCCCGCTGCCAGCGTTCGCGGAGCCTGGTCTCCTCGTACAGCCGGGCGTTCTCGATGGCGACCCCGGCGGCCACGGCCAAGGTCGACAGGACGGACTCGTCCTCCGCGTCGAACTCCCGCTCGTTGCGCTTCTCGGTGAGGTAGAGGTTGCCGAACACCTCGTCGCGTACCCGGATCGGCACGCCGAGGAAGGAATGCATCGGCGGGTGGTGGGCGGGGAAGCCGTACGACTCCGGATGCTCCGAGAGCTCCGGCAGCCGCAGAGGCTCCGGGTGCCGGATGAGCTCGCCGAGAAGCCCGTGCCCACTGGGCAGCGCCCCGATCCGGGACCGCCGCTCCTCGTCGATCCCGACAGTGAGGAACTCGGACAGCTTCCGGTCACCGCCGATCACGCCCAGCGCCCCGTACTCCGCGTCCACCAGGACCACAGCGGCCTCGACGATGCTGCGCAGCACCTGCGGCAGGTCCAGCTCCCGTCCGACCGACAGGACCGCCTCCAGCAGGCTGTGCAGACGGTCCCGGGTACCCCGCACCGCGTCGATGCGCACCTGCAGCTCGCCCAGCAACTCGTCGAGCCGAAGCTTGGGCAGATGCTGCTCAGAACCCCCGCGCGCGTCCGCGCCCATCGCTTCCTCCGGCCGTTCAGCGGACAAGAGACCACGCACCAGTTCTCCTGCCCTCACCGTACTGCTCGGGATGCCTCGGTATCACTGCACAATGGGCCTAAGACAGGAATCCTGAACGCAGTTCAGGCGATCCGGGCGGCGGCCAGGTCGGCGCCGCGCCGCCGCCGCACAGTGGCTCATCGTCACCTGGCTTCACGGAACGTATGCAGAGTCAGCACACACGATTCCCCCGGAGCCAAGGAGACGGTGCGGCCCGCGAGGGCGACGTCGATCGGTTCCCTGTCGGACTCGGGCACCGCGATCCGCAACTCGTCGGCGCTCAAACGCAGTTGCACGCCGCGATGGCCCCGGTAGCGGATGGCGAAGCCGTACTCGGACAGCTCCGGCAGCGGCACCGGGTCGAACCGGAGCGCTCCGCCGCGGGTCTCCAGCCCCGTCAGGCCGCGCTGCACGAGATCGAGGGTGCCGGCCATGGCGCCGAGATGGATGCCCTCGCCTGTGGTGCCTCCCTGCAGATCCGCGATGTCCCCGGCCAGGGCCTCGTGCACATACGTCCACGCCTCCGCGCGCCGGGCCCGGGCCAGCACCCAGCCGTGCACCACGCTGCTCAGCGTCGAGCCGTGACTCGTACGGCGCAGATAGTAGTCGACCGTGCGCCGCCAGGCGGTGTCGTCCACCTCATGCCCGAGCCTGCGGAACAGGCCGCCGAGTTCGGCGGGCGAGAAGAGGTAGCCCAGCATCAGGACGTCCGCCTGCTTGGACGCCTGGTAGCGGTTGACGGTGTCGCCCTCGGCCTCCAGGATCCGGTCGAGCCGCCGGATGTCGCCGTACCGCTCCCGGTACCCGGCCCAGTCGAGCTCCTCCAGAGCGCCGTAGCCCTCGAACTGGCTGATCACCCCGGCGTGGAAGGGCACGTAGAGCTTCTTGGAGACGTCCTCCCACTCGTCGAGCTCGGCGGAGTCGAGACCGGTGCGCTCGCAGAGGTCCCGGCGCGGCAGTTCGGGCAGTTCGTGCAGGACCTCGAGGGTGCGGGCGAGCACCCAGGCGGCGGTGACGTTCGTGTACGCGTTGTCGTCGAGCCCCGGCCGGTCGGCGTCCGGGTAGGCGTCGTGGTACTCGTCGGGGCCGACGACGCCGCGGATCCGGTACCGGCCGAGCGTCCCGTCGTACGCCGCGATGCCGGCCCAGAACCGGGCGATCCGCACCAGCATCTCGACCCCCTTGGTGTGCAGGAACTCGGTGTCGCCGCTCGCCTCGCAGTACTGCCAGACGTTGTACGCGATCGCCGAGCCGACGTGGTGCTGGAGCCGTGAGTAGTCGGGCAGCCAGCGCCCGGAGCGCGGGTTGAGGTGCAGCTGCTGAGTCTCCTCCCTGCCGTCGCTGCCGCTCTGCCACGGGTACATCGCGCCGGTGTGCCCGGCGTCGCGGGCGGACCGGCAGGCCTGCTCCAGCCGGCGGTGGCGGTAGGTGAGCAGGGCCCGGGAGACCTCGGGAAGGTGCAGGTTGAGGTACGGCAGGACGAACAGCTCGTCCCAGAAGACGTGCCCGCGGTAGGCCTCACCGTGCAGACCGCGCGCCGGGACGCCGACGTCCAGGTCGGCGGTGTGCGGCGAGAGCGTCTGGAGCACGTGGAAGAGATGCAGCCGCAGCACCGGGCCCGCGCTGTTCGGCACGTCCAACTCCGCGTTGCGCCACAGCTGTTGCCAGGCCGTGCGGTGCGAGGCCAGCAGCGTCTCGACGTCCGGGGCTCGGCCGACCCGCTCCACGGCCGCGTGCAGCGGGTCCTTGATCGCCGGGTCGCGGGAGGTGTGCAGGGCGACCGTCTTGTCCACGGTCACCGTCCGGCCGTCGGCCAGGGAGAGCCGGCACAGCTGAACAGCCCGGGCGTTGTCGTGTGCGACACCGGTCCCGGCGGGTGCGTCGGTGCCGGCGGATGCGTCGGTGCCGGCGGATGCATCGGTGCCGGCGGGTGCGTCGGTGACGGTACGCGCCGCCATGCCGATACGGATGTCGGAGCGGCTGGTGCGGCAGCTGAGCCAGACCGTGTCCTGCGGCGATGTGCCGGTCCGGACATCGGTGAGGTGCTGGGAGGCGAGTGAGCGATAGCGCTCCACTCCGGAGTTGGTGACCGTCCCGTCGAGCGCCGACTCGACATCGATCTCTCCGGACCAGCCCTCGGCGGTCACCTGCGTGCGCAGCAGCGCCAGATGAGGGTCGGCCATGTGGACCAGCCGCAGCTGCCGCACGGCCAGACACCGGCCGTCCTCGTCCTCGTAGCGGACGGTGCGCTCCAGCGTGCCCGCTCGGAGGTCCAGGTTCTGGTGGTGGTCGAGGACCTTGTGGGTGTCGGGCGAGAGCCAGGTGCCCGAGCCCGTCCGCAGACGCAGCGGCAGCCAGTTGGGGAGGTTGACCATGTCCTCGTTCTCGACCCGGCGTCCCGCCACGTCCGACGCGAGGCGGTTGTAGCAGCCCGCCGCGTACGTGCCCGGGTAGTGGACGGAGTCCGCCGTGCACTCCGGGGCTGCGCCGCGGGTGGCGAAGTAGCCGTTGCCGAGGGTGCAGAGCGCTTCGCGCAGCTGCTCCTGCGCGGGGTCGTAGCCCTCGTATTCCCACGTCCAGTCGGCCATCCTCAGTCCTCCGATACGAGTAGCTCCGCCAGGTCGGCGACCACAAGGTCCGCGCCGTGCTTCAGCAGAGCGGCCCGGGTGTCCGGGGTGTCGGCGCGGTCGACGCCCACGACGAGGCCGAAGCCTCCGCGTCGCCCGGCCTCGACTCCGGCGAGAGCATCCTCGATGACGGCCGCACGGCCGGCGGGGACGCCCAGGCGGCGGGTCGCCTCCAGGAAGAGGGCGGGGTCGGGTTTGCCGGGCAGGTGCAGGCGGGCTGCTTCGGTGCCGTCCACGAGCGTGTCGAACAGTTCCCGCACTCCCGCCTGTTCGAGGAGTTCGCCCGCATGCCGGGAGGCGGAGGCGGCTGCCAGCGGAATCCCCGCGGCCCGTAGGATGCGGAGCAGCCGGACCGTGCCCGGATAGGCGTCGACGCCCTCGGCGCGCAGGTGTTCCGTGAACAGCCGCTCCTTGCGGGCGGCCACGGACTGGATCTCGGCGTCGGTGGGCCGCAGCCCCCGGGCGCGGAGGAAGGCAGCGGCCCCGTCCAGGCGCGACTTGCCGTCGACGTACCTCAGATAGTCGTCCCGTACGTCGAAGGGGCGTTGCTCCCCTGGACCGCGGTCGTGCAGGAAGCCGTCGAACGCCGTCTTCCAGGCGGCCGCGTGCACCCGCGCGGAGTCCGTGATGACGCCGTCGGTGTCGAGGACCACGGCTGCCATCCCCCGCAGCGCGCGGGGCACGGCAGCCGTGCCGCTCCGGTCCGTGCACATCAGGCGTCCACCACCAGTGCCGTGAGGCCGAGGAGCCGGTTGGTGCGGCCGAGGCCGCTGATGCCGACGCGTGCCGTCATGACAGTGAACTCCTTTGTGCGACAGGGGCTTTCAGGCGGTCCAGGTCCACTCGGCGACTTCGGGCAGGTCGGTGCCGTGTTCGCGGATCCAGGCGTGGTGCCGGGTACGGGCGTCGGCCATCAGCTGACGTACGGCGGCGGCGCGGACGCCGAGGCCGGGGACGCGGTCGATGACGTCCATGACGAGGCGGTAGCGGTCCATGTCGTTGCGGACGACCATGTCGAAGGGGGTCGTGGTGGTGCCCATCTCCTTGTAGCCGCGGACGTGGAGGTTGGCGTGGCCGGTGCGCCGGTAGGCGAGGCGGTGGATCAGCCAGGGATAGCCGTGGTAGGCGAAGATCACCGGTTTGTCGGTGGTGAACAGCCCGTCGTACTCGAAGTCGCTCATCCCGTGCGGGTGTTCCTCGCGCGGCAGCAGCCGGGTCATGTCGACGACGTTCACCACCCGCACGGCCAGCTCGGGCAGATGGCGCCGCAGCAGACCGGAGGCGGCCAGGGTCTCCTGGGTGGGGACGTCGCCGGCGCAGGCGAGGACGACATCTGGTTCGACGTCCCCGTCGGCGGAGCCCGCCCACTCCCAGATTCCGGCGCCCCGGGCGCAGTGGGCCCGGGCCTGGTCCATGGAGAGCCAGTCGAAGCACGGCTGCTTGCCCGCGACCACGACATTCACATAGTCACGGCTGCGCAGCACGTGATCTGCCACGGACAGCAGGGTGTTGGCGTCCGGCGGCAGATAGACCCGTACGACCTCCGGGCTCTTGTTGAGGACGTGGTCCACGAATCCGGGGTCCTGGTGCGAGAAGCCGTTGTGGTCCTGGCGCCAGACGTGCGAGGTGAGCAGATAGTTGAGGGAGGCGATCGGGGCGCGCCAGGCCAGCTCCCTCGATGTCCTGAGCCACTTGATGTGCTGGTTGACCATCGAGTCGACGATGTGCACGAACGCCTCGTAGCAGGAGAACAGTCCGTGCCGGCCGGTCAGTGTGTAGCCCTCCAGCCAGCCCTGGCAGAGGTGTTCGGAAAGGATCTCCATCACCCGGCCGTGCCGGTCCAGGTGCTCGTCCACTTGGAGGGTCCCCGCCTGCCAGGCCTTGCCGCTGGCGTTGAGGACGGCTCCCAGCCGGTTGGAGGCGGTCTCGTCGGGGCCAACCAGCCGGAAGTCGCGGCGGGCCGAGGTGTCCTTCATGACCTGTTCGAGGAGGTCGCCGAGGACCCGCGTCGGCTCGTGCACGGTGGCACCCGGCTTGTCGACGGGCACGGCGAAACGGTCCAGGGACGGGATCGGCAGATCGCGGACGAGCAGGCCGCCGTTGGCGTGCGGGGTGGCGCCCAGACGCTTCGTGCCGTCGGGAACGCAGGCGAGGACGTCGGCGACGGGCCGCCCCTCGACGTCGAAGAGCTCCTCGGGACGGTAGGAGCGCAGCCAGGTCTCCAACTGGCGCAGATGCTCGGGGTTTTCACGGACGGCGGCCAGGGGGACCTGGTGGGCGCGCCACGTTCCCTCGACCGGCTCCCCGTCGACCTCCGCAGGGCCGGTCCAGCCCTTCGGCGTGCGCAGCACGATCATGGGCCAGTGCACCCGCTCGGACACATCGTCCTCGCGGGCGGTGCGCTGCATCAGCGCGATGCGGTCCAGGGCCCGGTCGAAGGCGTCCGCCATCGCGCGGTGGACCTGCTGCGGGTCGTCGCCGGTGACATGGATCGGTTCGTGGCCGTAGCCGCGCAGCAGCTCGTCGAGTTCGGTCTCCGGCAGGCGGGACAGCACGGTCGGGTTGGCGATCTTGTAGCCGTTGAGGTGCAGGATCGGCAGGACGGCCCCGTCATGGACCGGGTCGAGGAACTTGTTGGAGTGCCAGGACGCGGCCAGCGGTCCGGTCTCCGCCTCGCCGTCGCCGATCACGCAGGCGACCAGCAGATCCGGGTTGTCGAACGCGGCGCCGTAGGCGTGCGCCAGCGAGTAGCCCAGCTCACCGCCCTCATGGATCGAACCCGGCGTCTCGGGTGCCACATGGCTGGGTACGCCGCCGGGGAAGGAGAACTGCCGGAACAGCTTGTCCATACCCGCCCCGTCACGCGACACGTCCGGATACGTCTCGCTGTAACTGCCCTCCAGCCAGGAGCCGGCGAGGACGGCGGGCCCGCCGTGACCGGGCCCCCATACGCACAGCGCGTCCAGACCGCGGGCCTTGATGACACGGTTGAGGTGCGTGTACACGAGGTTCAGACCAGGCGAGGTGCCCCAGTGGCCGAGCAGCCGCGGCTTGATGTGCGCGGGGGTCAGGGGCTCCGTGAGGAGCGGGTTGGCCAAGAGGTAGATCTGCCCCACGGCAAGGTAGTTGGCTGCCCGCCAGTGGGCGTCCAGGGTGCGCAGTTCGTCGTCGGTCAGTACGGTGCTGTCCTGGTGTTCGACCTTGGGCATGGTGACTCCGTAGTCATCGGGCGGAGGAGGCGGCATGGCCGACAAGAAGACGGCGACATTGCCGCGCGCGGCGTACGAGCGGGAGCTGCTGCGTCTGCAGACGGAGCTGGTGAAGCTTCAGGAGTGGGTACGGACGGAGGGCGCCCGGCTCGTGGTCGTCTTCGAGGGACGGGACGCGGCGGGCAAGGGCGGCACGATCAAACGGGTCTCGGAACATCTGAACCCGCGCATCGCCCGGACGGTGGCGCTGCCCAAGCCGACCGAGCGCGAGCGCACGCAGTGGTACTTCCAGCGGTACGTCGAACATCTTCCGGCCGCCGGGGAGATCGTGCTGTTCGACCGCAGCTGGTACAACCGCGCCGGCGTCGAGCGTGTGATGGGTTTCTGTACCAAGGAGGAGCACCAGCGCTTCCTGCGCCAGTGCCCGATCTTCGAGCGCATGCTGGTCGAGGAGGGCATCCTGCTGCGCAAGTACTGGTTCTCGGTGAGCGACGCGGAGCAGCAGAAGCGGTTCCGGCGGCGGCTGAAGGACCCGACGCGGCGCTGGAAGCTCTCCGCGATGGACCTGGAGTCGATCACCCGTTGGGAGGCGTACTCCCGGGCGAAGGACGAGATGCTGGTGCACACCGACGTCTCCGAGGCGCCCTGGTACATCGTCGAGAGCGACGACAAGCGCCGGGCGCGGCTGAACATGATCGCGCACCTGCTCGGCTCCGTTCCGTACAAGGAGGTGTCGCCGCCCGTTCTGGAGCTGCCGCCGAGACCGCCGTCGACCGGCTACGTGCGGCCGCCGCGCGATCTGCAGACGTACGTCCCCGATCACGCCGCGGGCCTGTGAGCCGCTCACGCGCGTTGTGGTACGACCGCGACCGGGCAGGCGGAGTGGTGCAGGACCGCGTGCGCGACCCGGCCGAGCTGAAGTCCGAAGTGTCCCTGGCGGCGCCGCGCGCCGACGACGAGCAGGTCGGCGTCGGCAGAAGCGTCCAGCAGCACCCGGCGGGCCGTGCCCTCCGTGATGCGCCGGCGTAGATCCACGGACGGATGGTTCGCCGCTGCCTCGCTCAGCGCCGAGTCCAGAACCTTCACCGCCCGCTCCTCGTGCAAACGGGCGGGTTCTCCCGCGAGCAGAGGGTGGTCGGTGCTCTCGTGCGCGGGCCAGCGCCAGGCCCGTACGGCGTGCAGAACGGCGTCGCGGGCCTCCGCCTCGGCGAAGGCGAAGCGCGTGGCCGACGAGGCGCGTGACTCCTCGCCGACCCCGAGGACGACGCTCCGGTGGGTCCCGGCCCTGACCTGGTTGTCGTGGCTGCCGCGGAGCACGATCACCGGACAGACCGCGCGGGCTGCGACGGCGAGACCGACCGAGCCGAGCAACAGCTCGGCCATGCCGCTGCGCCCTCGGGACCCGATGACCAGCGCGAAGGCACTGTGCCCCTCCTTCAGCAGCACACTCACGGCGTCGTCGGGCAGCACCTCGGTGGAAACCTTGACGTCGGCGTTGCGACGGTGGGCGCGCCGCGCGGCGGCCTCGACGATGTTGTCGGCCATCACCTGCTCCGAGGACCTGCCCAGCCCCTCGGCGAGCGCGGCGCCCTCGTAGCGCTCCCACAGCGAGGCGTACACCAGGCGCAGCGGTACACCGTGCAGCGCGGCCTCGTCCGTCGCCCAGTCCACGGCGCGCAGGCTCGACCCGGATCCGTCGACGCCCACCACCAGAGGCGGCTCCCACGTCTCCACGTTCTTCACCTTCCTTCGCCGAAGTCGAAGACGATCCGGGCCTTGACGTGACCGCGCAGGACTTCGTCCATCGACTCGTTGACCGAGTCCAGGGGACGGGATTCCCGGATGACCCTGGTCCGGCCCGCCGCGTGCAGGTGGAACACCTCGGCAAGGTCCTGCCGCGTGCCGACGATCGAGCCGATCACCGAGGTGCCGTTCAGCACGGTGTCGAAGATGGGGACCGGGATCGTGCCGTGCGCCGGCAGGGCGACCATCACGAGCTTGCCGCCCCGCCGAAGCCCGGTGTACACCGCTGAGAACGCCGCTTCGTTCACCGCGAGCGCGATGGCGGCATGGGCACCGCCGTACCGCTTGAGCACCTCGCCGGGGTCCTCCTTGCGGGCGTCGATCACGAGGTCCGCGCCGAGTTCGGCGGCGAGCTCGAGCTTCTCGTCGGTGACGTCGATCGCGGCCACGGCGGCCCCGGCGATCTTCGCGTACTGGACTGCCAGATGGCCCAGCCCTCCCACCCCCGAGATGGCGACCAGCTGGGTGGGCCTGACGTCGGCGACCTTGAGCGCCTTGTACGTCGTGACGCCGGCGCAGGTGAGCGGGGCGGCGTCGAGCGGGGAGATCCCGTCGGGCACCGGCTGGGCGAAGTCCGCCCAGGCCAGCATCTTCTCGGCGTAGCCGCCGTCGCAGCCGTATCCGGTGTTGATCTGCTGCTCGCACAGCGTCTCCCAGCCGGACAGGCAGTGCTCGCACCGTCCGCAGGCCTTGCCCAGCCAGGGCACCGCGACCCGCTGCCCCAGGGCAAGGTGCGTGACGCCGTCACCGAGGGCCTCGACGAGGCCGACGCCCTCGTGGCCGGGGACGAACGGCGGGTTCGGTTTGACCGGCCAGTCGCCGTGCGCGGCGTGGATGTCGGTGTGGCACAGCCCGGAGGCTTCCACCCGGACGCGGACCTGGCCGGGGCCGGGCTCGGGGTCGGGGCGCTCCTCGATGACCAGGGGCTCGCCGAAGGCTCGTACGACTGCTGCCTTCATGGGGTGTCTCTCCTTGGGTGAGTCAGTCGTGCGGGACGACGGCGACGGGGGCGGTGGCATGGTGCAGTACGGCGTGGGTGACGGGCCCGATGTGCGCGCCCACTGGCGAGCGGCGGACGCGGCGGCCCACGACGACCAGGGAGGCCTCGCGGGAGGCGTCCACCAGGTGGTTGGCCGCCTTTCCGGACAGGGAGTCCTCGACGACGTCCACGGCCGGGAACTTCTGGCGCCAGGGGCGCAGCGCCTCGGCCACGGCGGCGGCTTCCTCCGCGGCGATGCGGGCGTTCATTTCGAGGTCGGGGGGCATGCCGTACGCGATGTAGGGCGGCTCGTTCCAGCCGTGCACGACACGCAGGGAGGTTCCGCGCAGGAGAGCCGCCTCGAAGGCGAAGCCGATCAAGGCGTCGTCCGGGTTCGTGACGTCGAGTCCCAGCACGACGGGCCGGAAGGGGGCCGCGGCCGAAGGGATGCCGGCCGGGTCCATCGTGTGCTCGTCGGCCGCCTGTTCTCCGGCCCGTACGAGGACGACGGGACACTCGGCGTGTGCCACGACGGCCAGGCCGACGGAGCCCACCATGAAACCGCCCACTCCGCTCATTCCGCGGGAGCCCAGAACCAGCACCTCGGCATCCTTCGCGACGCCGGGCAGCACCTCTGCCGGCCGCCCGGAAAGTTGCTCCATGACTACGTCGACCTCTGGGTGGCGTATCCGGATTCCGGCGGCCGCTTCGCGAGGAATCTCTTCACTCCAGTGCTGCTGCGTCTCGGCTCCGAGGAGCGGGGCCTGAGCCATGGGCTCCGGGACCGGCTGCCAGACGTGGACGACCTTCAGCGGCAGTCCGCGGAGTTTCGCCTCACGGGCCGCCCATTCGGCAGCGGCCCTGCTCTCTTGCGAACCGTCGAGCCCTACGGTGACGGTGCGGGGCACGGTCTTCACCTCCTGAATCGAGCGATCCGATTCCATCGTCGTATCGCGGGGGTTCGTGATGCAGGGGCCGCAGGTCCCCGGAAGGGACCGATCGGCCCCATGGAGCCGCCGTCTGCGCGGGAGGGCGGAGCCCCGACCGGGTGCCGCCCTCCCTGCCGTGGTCAGCGCAGCCAGCCGTGGTTCCGGACGATGGGCAGCTTGGCCCAGAGCTTGCCGACGCCCAGGGTGTCGCCTGCCGCGACCAGCGCCAGGGCGATGAGGACGACGGCGTAGATGAGGTGGTAGTCCACGAACGGGTTGGGGGACATGCTGGCCGAGCCGTCGGAGAGGTGCTTGGCGGGCGGCCACTCGGCGATCCACATCAGCGCCATCAACGCCGTGCCCGCGACAGCGGCCAGCCGCAGCGCGATCCCGCCGATCAGGGCGAGCCCGATGCCCAGCAGGCCGGCCATGAACAGCCAGTCGGCCCAGGTGTCGCCCGCCCAGGAGTGGAAGGTGGACTCCATCGGCCCCGCGGCCACGCCACCGAGGAAGCCCTTGGTCGGCGAGCCGCCGTCGATCCAGCCCTTGCCCGACGCAGTGGCATAACCGAAGCCGAAGGTCTTGTCGAGGAACGCCCACAGGAAGACGAACCCCGTCAGCAGCCGGAGCGAGGCGAAGGAGTAGGCCCGCAGGGAGTGTGTGTCGGTGCTCGCCGACACGGCGGACTCAGAGGTGGACGCGGTCCGGCTCCTGCGGAACGACGGCAGGTGGAACCCCGGGCTCCGGTGAGGGTGCTCGTGCACGGCCATGATGGTGATCCCTTCGGGGAATCGGAGAGTGCCGGACGGGTGCCCGACAGCAACCACTCTGGTGGCTCGGGACCGTCCCCGCCCGGTGCCGAAGGGCCGTGGCCGTGGGGCTGAACGGCCCTCTCCGCCGGGTCTGTTGGGCTTGCCGCTACTTCCGCCTCGGCTGGTGAGAGCCTCCGCCTCGGTGCCACTCGACGTAGGCGGCCACGGCCGTGGGCAGTGTCGGGAAGATCCGGTCGGCGCCGATGGTCCCGGTCAGCCCGAAGGCGTCCAGGTCGTCGAGCAGGTCCTGCTTGACGCGGGCGAGCGCGAAGACGATGTGGCGCCGCCCGAATTCCTGGCGCAGGGCGTCGACCGCGTCGAGCGCGGTGATGTCCACCTCGACGATGGCCTCGGTGTTGAGGACGAACCACTCGACAGGACCTTCGTGTTGGTCCACCGCCGCCAGCGCTCGCCGTTTGAAGTCGTCGGCGTTGGCGAAGAACAGGGGCGAGTCGTAGCGGTAGACAAGCAGGCCGGGGACCGTGTGGGCCTGCGGATAGTCGTCCACGTCGTGCATGCCGGCCAGGCCCGGCACCAGGCCCTCGATCGCGTCGTGCGGGCGGGCCACCCGGCTGAGCAGCTCGGCGACCGAGAGCCCGACGGCCACCAGCACGCCGTACAGGATGTCCAGGGCGAGCACACCGGCCATGCAGCCCAGGGCCAGCAGCAGCTCCCGGCGCCGGAAGGCGGCCAGTCGCCGGAACCCGGCCAGATCCATCATGTGGACGGCGGCGTAGACAACCAGGGCTCCCAGAACGGTCACCGGGGTGTTCGCGAGGAGCGGGCTCAGGAACAGCAGTACGGCGAGGACCGCGGCGCACGCGACAAGTGAGTACACCTGGGTGCGGCCCCCGGCCGAGCGGGCGAGGGCGGTGCGACTGGCGCTGCTGCTCACGGGAAGGCCGTGCAGTACGCCCGCACCCAGATTCGCGGCCCCGAGCGCCAACAGCTCCTGGTTGGGGTCGAGTTCATCGCCCCGCACCGCGAAGGCACGCGCCGTGAGGATGACGTCGGTGTATCCGACGAGGAGCACCCCGAGCGCCGGCAGCACCAGTTGCGGCAGGTCACCCGGTGCCGGCAGGCCAGGGCTTGGCAGCCCGGACGGTACCGCGCCGATGACGGCGATGCCGTGGTCCTCCAGTCCGAAGGCCGCGACGGCCGCGGTGCCGAGCACCACGGCCAGCAGCGGGCCCGGAGCATTGCGGAAGAACCGCGGAACCACGAAGAGGAATGCGATGGCCACCACGGAGAAGATCACTGTGGCGAGTTGGGCTTCCCCCAGGTTCCTTACGAAGGAGAGCAGTTGAGGAAAGAACTCCGATCCCGAGGTGCTGACACCGGTCAGTCTGGGCAGCTGGTCGACGATCATGATGAGCGCCACGCCCGTCATGTAGCCGACCAGGATCGGCCGCGACAGAAGGTCGGCGAGGAAGCCCAGCCGCACCGCCCACGCGACCAGGCACATCAATCCGACCACGACAGCGAGACCGGCGGCGAGCACGGCGTACCTGTCCGGATTGCCGGCGGCGAGCGGCCCCACCACGGTGGCCGTCATCAGTGCGGTGGTGGACTCGGGCCCGACGGACAGCAACCGCGACGAGCCCAGCACCGTGTACAGCAGCAGGGCGGGGACGATCGCCCACAGCCCGGCGACCGGCGGCAGCCCCGCGAGGCCCGCATAGGCCATCACCTGCGGAACGAGATACGCCGCGACGGTCACTCCGGCCAGCAGGTCACCGCGCAGCCACGAGCGCCGGTAGCCGGCCAGTACGGCGAGACCGGGAGCCAGCCGCCGCATGAGACCGCGTCGGCGTTCCCCGGCCGCCTCCTCCGGGCGCTCGGACATGGGGCTCCCTTCGTCACCCCCTTCAGCATCGCCCCGCAGTCGGTCCGCCGCGAGGGCCGGTCGGCCCGGGTCCGGGCCGACCGGCTCCCGGATCCCCGCCGCTGGACTCCGCAGAGATCATGGGGACCTTGCCCGCCCCGGACACCACGCGGATCATGGAAGCCGCAGCGGACTTCAGCAGAGCGACAGCTGAGACGACAGGCACCGAGTCCTCCGGAGCAGGCATGCAGAGTCAGCAGAATCCCGACTCCTCGCAGGAGCCGGGCCCGCCCGGAGAAGCCGCCCGCTTCTCCGTACTCGACCGCTCACGCACCCGCGAGGGGCACGAGCCGCCCGAGGCGCTGCGCGACACCGTGCGGCTGGCTCAGGATCTGGAGAAGCTCGGTTACCACCGGTTCTGGGTCTCGGAGCACCATGGAGTGCCCGGCGTCGCCGGCTCCGCGCCCACCGTGCTGGCCGCCGCGGTCGCCGCCGCCACGCGGACGATCCGGGTCGGCACCGGAGGTGTGATGCTGCCGAACCACCAACCGCTCGTCGTGGCCGAGCAGTTCGGTGTGCTGGAGTCGCTGTTCCCGGGGCGGATCGACATGGGTCTGGGCCGTTCCGTCGGCTTCACGGACGGTGTGCGCAAGGCGCTCGGCCGGGACAAGGACGTCGCCGAGGACTTCGCGGCGCAGCTCGCCGAACTCCTCGGGTGGTTCCGGGGTACTTCCCCGACCCGCGTCCACGCGCGCCCCGCGGAGGGCCTGACCGTGCCACCCTTCGTGCTCGCGATGGGCGAGGGCGCCACGATCGCGGCGCGGGCGGGCCTGCCGATGGTCATTGGGGACTTCAGGAACCGGGAGAAGATGCGGCGGGGCATCGACCACTACCGCGCGGCCTTCCGCCCCTCCGTCTGGGCGCGGGAGCCGTACGTCGTCATATCCGGCACGATCGCGGTCGCCGAAAGCCCGCATGCGGCGCGCCGTCTGCTGCTCCCGGAGGCCTGGTCGATGGCGTACTCCCGCACGCACGGCACCTTCCCGCCGCTGCCGCCCGCCGAGCGCGTCGAGGCGCTCACGATGACCGCCAGGGAGCGCGGCTTCTACGAGTCCGGGCTCACCGGCCATATCGCGGGCACCGAGGAGCAGGTCGCCCACGAGCTGGAGACGGTGATCAAGGAGACCGGCGCCCAGGAGGTGCTCGTCACCACCAGTTCGTACGACCGGGACGCCCTCCTGGACTCCTACCGGAGACTCGCGCGGGTGGCTGGGCTGACCGGGTTCCCGGGGTCCGGGCCTGACCCGGACCCGACCCGGGCCTGATCCAGGAGACAGGCCCTGGCGCCCAGGTCGGCGCGGACCACCTCCCGCAGCGCCTCATGCGACGCCTTCATGTCGGAGTCGTACCGCTGCCGCGCCGCTTCCGGATCGGTGGCGGCGCCTTCGGGCCGCTGTTCCACCGGCTTCCCCCGTTCTGTGGGAGCGGAGCCTGGCAACGCCCCGCACACGGTAATGCGCGTGCCCGGGGCGAGAGTTCAGGCGGCCAGTTCCTTCAGCGGGGATTCGATGTGCGTCGGGTGAGCGTCCTGGTGGCGTTTTGCCCGGCGGACGGCGAGTGGTGCCGCCAGGCCCGTCAGGGCGAACAGCGCTCCGACGACGTACCACCCTGGGCGGCCCCAGGTGATGCAGAGCGCGATGAGCAGGCCTGGCCCGAGAGCTTCGGCCAGTCCGGCCCCCAGGCCGAAGACGCCCAGGTACTGGCCGGTGGCGTGCTCCGGAGCGAGGGCGAAGGACACCTCGAAGCCTCCGGCGGAGTGCCACAGCTCGCCGACCGTGTGGATCACCACCGCCGTCATCAGCAGCATCGCGGCGGCCCAGGCCGGTGCCCCCGCGGACAGCGAGATCAGCGAGCAGGAGACGAGGAAGGCCACACCTGACCGTCGGTAGGCGGCTCCGCCGGTCCGAGGGGAATCGATGCTGCGGCTGGCCCGTACCTGAAACGCGATGACGATGACGGTGTTGATGAGCATGGTGCCCGAGATGAGCCAGGGCGGGGCGGTCGTCGCCGCGACCAGCCACAGCGGAACGGCCACGGTGAGCACCTTGAACTGGATGGCCATGATGCCGTCGAGGGCGGTGATCAGGAGGTAGGGGCGGTCCCGCAGGGCGATCCACCGAGGGCCGCCGGCGGTGGGACCGGGGGTGACCGGCGGGAGGAGGACCAGGACGGCGGCAGAAGCCGCGAAGCCGATCGCGTTGCCGATGACAAGTAGCTGGTAGGCGGCGTGGGTGCCCACCTGGACGGCCCAGCCTGCCAGCAGGGCACCGAGGGATATGCCGATGTTGGTCACGGAACGGAGATGGGCGCGGAACTCCTGCGGCCGGTCCCCTCCGTAGCGCCTGATGATCGGACTGCGTGCGGCCAGTCCGGCCGCCTTCGCCCCGGTGGCCGCGCAGACCGCGAGAACGAACGGCCAGAAGCTGTCCACCAGCACGAAGCCGGCCGTTGCCAGCGCCTGGACCACCAGGGTGGTCGCGTAGACGCCGCGCGCTCCGCGTGTGTCCGCGAGATGGCCGACGGCGATGCCCACGGCCAGTGAGACGAGACCGGCGATGCCGAGTCCGAGGCCGACCTGGCCTGCCGGAAGGTGCACCGCCTGGGTGAAGTACAGCACCCCGGCGGTCAGGTAGAGGCCGCTGCCGACGGTGTAGACGAAGTTCGAAGCGGCGATGACGCGTTGCGGTCCGGCATCCGGGATCAGACGGGGCATGAAGTGGCTCCGCATTCGAGGCAGGCGGTAAGGACCGGTCCAGCTTCTTGCATATTACTTGCAAGAGCAAGACTTTTGCTATTAGACACACGGTGGCCTTGTATCGTGGGCTCCTGCCCCAAGCCGCAGGAGTCCAGCCCATGCACAGCCCCCACGACCCGTACGTCCGCGTCCGGGGCGCCCGTGAGCACAACCTCCAGGGCGTGGACGTGGACATCCCCCGTGACGTCCTCGCGGTCTTCACCGGCGTCTCCGGCTCCGGCAAGTCCTCGCTGGCCTTCGGGACCATCTACGCGGAAGCTCAGCGCCGCTACTTCGAGTCGGTCGCCCCGTACGCGCGACGGCTGATCCACCAGGTGGGGGCGCCGAAGGTCGGGGAGATCACGGGGCTGCCGCCCGCGGTGTCCTTGCAGCAGCGGCGGTCGGCGCCGACGTCGCGCTCGTCCGTGGGGACGGTCACCAATCTCTCCAACTCGCTGCGCATGCTGTTCTCGCGGGCGGGCGACTATCCGGAGGGCGCCGCGCGGCTCGATTCGGACGCGTTCTCACCCAATACGGCGGCCGGGGCCTGCCCCGAGTGCCATGGGCTCGGTCAAGTGCACCGTACGACCGAGGAGTTGCTCGTACCCGATCCGGCGCTGTCGATTCGCGAGGGCGCGATCGCCGCGTGGCCGGGTGCCTGGCAGGGCAAGAACCTGCGGGACATCCTCGACACGCTCGGCCACGACGTGGACCGGCCCTGGCGGGAACTGCCCGCCGAGGACCGGGAGTGGATCCTCTTCACGGACGAGCAGCCGGTCGTCACCGTGCACCCGGTGCGCGACGCGGAGCGGATCCAACGCCCGTACCAGGGTACGTACATGAGCGCCCGGCGCTATGTCATGAAGACCTTCTCCGACACGAAGAGCCCGACGCTCAGGGCCAAGGCGGAGCGGTTTCTCAGCAGCGCCCCCTGTCCGGCGTGCGGCGGCAGCCGGCTGCGTCCCGAGGCGCTGGCGGTGACGTTCGCCGGACGGAACATCGCCGAGCTGGCCGCGCTGCCGTTGGCGGAGCTGGCCCGTGCGCTGCGGGGAACCAGCGAGGCCGCCCGGGTCCTCACCGCCGACCTCAGGTCCCGTATCGCGCCCGTCTCCGAGCTCGGCCTCGGCTATCTGAGCCTCGACCGGGCGACCCCCACCCTCTCCGCGGGAGAACTCCAACGGCTGCGTCTGGCAACGCAGTTGCGCTCCGGTCTCTTCGGGGTCGTGTACGTCCTCGACGAGCCGTCCGCGGGACTGCACCCGGCGGACACCGAGGCCCTGCTCACCGTCCTGGAGCGGCTGAAGTCGGCGGGCAACTCGGTGTTCGTCGTGGAGCACCACCTCGATGTCGTACGGGGCGCCGACTGGCTCGTCGACGTCGGTCCGCGCGCCGGCGAGCACGGCGGGCGCGTACTGCACAGCGGCCCGGTCGCGGAGCTGGAGCGTGTGGCGGAGTCCGCGACGGCACGCTTCCTCTTCGACCGCTCCCCCGCTCCGGTACGCGACGTCCGGTCACCCGGCGGCCAGTTGAAGATCGGGCCGGTCACCCGGCACAACCTGCGCGGGGTCACCGCCGAGTTCCCGCTCGGCGTGTTCACCGCGGTCACCGGCGTCTCCGGCTCCGGCAAGTCGACGCTGATCGGCGAGATCAAGGAGGAACTCTCAGGTGTCGGGCGTCTGGTCTCCGTCGACCAGAAGCCCATCGGCCGTACCCCGCGCTCCAATCTGGCGACCTACACCGGACTCTTCGACGTCGTACGCAAGGTCTTCGCCGCGACTCAGGAGGCGAAAAGGCGTGACTACGGCGTGGGGCGCTTCTCCTTCAACGTCGCGGGCGGGCGGTGCGAGACCTGTCAGGGCGAGGGTTTCGTCAGCGTGGAGCTGCTGTTCCTGCCCAGCACCTATACGCCGTGCCCGGACTGCGGTGGGGCGCGCTACCGCCCCGAGACGCTCGAAGTGACGTACCGGGAAAGGAACATCGCGCAGGTCCTGGACCTGACGGTGGAGGCCGCGGCCGACTTCTTCGCGGACACCCCGGCCGTCGCGCGCAGCCTCACCACCCTCCTCGACGTGGGCCTCGGCTATCTGCGACTCGGCCAGCCCGCAACCGAGTTGTCCGGCGGTGAGGCCCAACGCATCAAGCTGGCCAGCGAGTTGCAGCGGGTGCGTCGCGGCCACACCTTCTATCTCCTCGACGAGCCGACGACGGGACTGCACCCGGCCGATGTCGAAGTGCTGATGCGCCAGTTGCACGGCCTGGTCGACGCGGGCCACACGGTCGTGGTCGTCGAGCACGACATGACGGTCGTCGCGGGCGCCGACTGGGTGATCGACCTGGGCCCCGGCGGCGGCGACGCGGGCGGGCGGATCGTGGCTGTGGGGCCGCCTGCGGAGGTGGCGGGGGCGGCCGGGAGCCGCACGGCGCCCTACCTCGCCCGTGCGCTCGGACAGGGCCGGTAGCCGGCAGGTCCCCCAGCCCATGGCCACGGCCGTCAGGGGTGGGCGTCGGCCGGTGAACAGACTTGTCGCAGGCCCCCTTGCGCCGCGTCCGCGAGGGCACGTCGGTCGGTGTGGGCGCCGGCCGCGAGCACGGGCCGCAGCTCCACCTCGGCCACCAGCCCCCGCGCCGACGCCACCCGCCACAGCGACGCGAGGAGCGAGTCGTCGCCGACGAAGGCGGGCGCGGTGCTGGCCGCTCCCCCGGTGAGCCGGTAGTGGAGGCGCACCGGCTGGACGGGCACGCCGGCGTCGAGCGCGGCCTGGAAGACGGCCCGGCGGAAGTGTCCCTGGGCCCGGCCGCACCATGTGCTGCCCTCGGGGAAGGCGACCACGGCCGCCCCGCCGCGCAGGGCCTGGGCGATCCGGTCCACGGTGGCGGGCAGGGCGCGCAGCCGGTCGCGTTCGATGAACAGGGTGCCGCCGCGGGCCGCCAGCGCGCCCGCCACGGGCCAGCCGCGGACCTCGGTCTTGGCGAGCATCCGCGCCGGGCGGACGGCGGCGAGCAGCGGGATGTCCAGCCACGAGATGTGGTTGGCGACGATCAGCAGTCCATCGGTGGGCTTGGCGGCTCCGGTGATCCGTGTCCGTACACCGGCGGCGCGCACGACGGTAAGACACCAGCGGCGGATCCACCGGTCGCGCGGCACCGCCCGCATGCGTGCCGCGAGCGGGGTCAGGAGGACGCCGGCGAGGACCACCAGCAGCACCGCGGCGAGCCGCAGAACGGCGCGCGGCACCGCCGCCCAGGTTGTCGTGGACTCCACGCAGCCGTGCGGGGAGCAGGGTGCGGTGGGCAGCCAGGCACTGGTCTGCGGGGCGGGGCTGGGCGCGACGAGCCGCGGCACCGTGGGCACGGGACCGGGAAGCACCGCGACGCCCCCCGGGACCCCGCCGAGGCGTGGGCGGCGGATGACCGCGAGGCGTGGCGCTCCGATGCGGGGCGCGCTCATCAGGCGGGGACGAGCGAGAGGAAGTGCCGCAGATAGCGCGGGTTGACCCGGCGCATCGACAGCAGCACGTACAGGTCGGCGACCCCGAAGTCCGGGTCGTGCGCGGGTTCGGCGCAGACCCACGCGCCGAGGCGGAGATAGCCGCGCAGGAGCGGGGGCAGCTCGGTACGGGCGGGCCTGGGGACGCCTTCCGCGCTCCAGGGCAGCAGCGGACGTACCCGGTACTCCTCGGGCGCCAGGTACTTGTCCTGGACCCGGTCCCAGGTGCCGGCGGCGAGCCCGCCGCCGTCGGCGAGCGGGATGGAGCAGCAGCCGGCGAGCCACTCGTGGCCGCCTTCGACCATGTAGCGGGCTATGCCGGCCCAGATCAGCCCGATGACCGTGCCGTCGCGGTGGTCGGGGTGGACGCAGGAGCGGCCGACCTCGACGAGCCCGGAGCGGATGGCGGCCAGCGGGCCGAGGTCGAACTCGCTCTCCGAGTACAGGCGTCCGGCGATCGCGGCACGCTCGGGCGGCAGCAGCCGGTAGGTGCCGACCACCTGGCCGGTCACCGTGTCGCGGACGAGCAGGTGATCGCAGTACGCGTCGAAGGCGTCGATGTCGTGGCCGGGCTCCGGGGTGGTCAGGAGGGCGCCCATCTCCCCGGCGAAGACGTCGTGGCGCAGCCGCTGGGCGGCACGGACGTCGGCCTCGTCGCGGGCGAGGGTGACGGTGTAGCGGGTCGGGGCGACGGGTTGCGGGGGGCTGTCGAGGGTGGAAACGCCGGTCATGGCACTCTCCTGGTCACGGGCCGGTTTCGGCTCATCGGCGGCAGACCGGATCGGTGCGGTCTGCGCGCTCCTGTTCTTCCGATGCCGGTTGGCGTGCGCGTGACCTGCGCCAGGAGGGCGGATGTGAGGATGTTGAATGCCAGGGGTGCCCGGGAATGCGAGACGGGACCGGGGCTTGAGCACCACACCCGGTCCCGCCCGTCCGCACCATACGGCGAACGACGTGTCGGCTAACGCTTGCCCGCCTTTCGGGTCGCGCGCAGCCACTCCTTGTTCATGCTGGTGATGGAGACCAGCGGGATGCCCTTCGGGCAGGCGGTCGCGCACTCCCCGGTGAGGGTGCAGCCGCCGAAGCCCTCGTCGTCCATCTGCGCCACCATGTCGAGGACGCGGGTCTCGCGTTCGGGCGCGCCCTGCGGCAGGACGTTCAGGTGGTTGACCTTCGCCGAGGTGAACAGCATCGCCGCGCCGTTCGGGCAGGCCGCGACGCAGGCGCCGCACCCGATGCACTCGGCGTGCTCGAAGGCGAAGTCGGCGTCCGGCTTGGGCACGGGCGTCGCGTGTGCCTCGGGCGCGGCGCCGGTCGGTGCGGTGATGTAGCCGCCGGCCTGGATGATCCGGTCGAAGGCCGACCGGTCCACCACCAGGTCCTTCACCACCGGGAAGGCCGAGGCGCGCCACGGCTCGATGTCGATCGTGTCGCCGTCCTGGAAGGACCGCATGTGCAGCTGGCAGGTGGTGGTGCGCTCGGGTCCGTGTGCGTCACCGTTGATGACGAGCGAGCAGGCACCGCAGATGCCCTCGCGGCAGTCGTGGTCGAAGGCGACGGGGTCGTCTCCGCTCAGGATGAGCGACTCGTTGAGGGTGTCGAGCATCTCCAGGAAGGACATGTCGGCCGAGATGTCGTCCACCTCGTACGTGGACATCGCTCCGTCGGCGCCGGCGTTCTTCTGCCGCCAGACGCGCAGGGTGAGCTTCATGCGTAGCTCCGCTGGGTGGGGTGGACGTACTCGAAGACCAGGTCTTCCTTGTGCAGGACGGGCGCGTCGCCGGTGGCGGTGAACTCCCAGGCGGCCGCGTACGAGAACTCCTCGTCCCTGCGGGCGGCCTCGCCGTCCGGGGTCTGCGACTCCTCGCGGAAGTGGCCGCCGCAGGACTCGGAGCGGTGCAGCGCGTCGAGGCACATGAGCTCGGCGAGCTCCAGGTAGTCGACGACGCGGTTGGCCTTCTCCAGCGACTGGTTGAACTCCTCGCCGGTGCCGGGCACCTTGATGCGCCGCCAGAACTCCTCGCGGATCTGCGGGATGCGCTCAAGTGCCTTGCGCAGCCCGGTCTCCGTACGGGCCATGCCGCAGAACTCCCACATGAGTTCGCCGACTTCGCGGTGGAAGGAGTCGGGCGTGCGGTCTCCGTCGACGGCGAGGAGCAGCCGCAGCCGGTCCTCGGTGTCGGCCAGCACCTCCTGTACGGCGGGGTGTTCGTCGGTGACCTGTTCGTGGTGCGGATGGCGGGCGAGGTAGTCGTTGATCGTCGACGGCAGGACGAAGTAGCCGTCGGCGAGCCCCTGCATCAGGGCCGACGCGCCGAGCCGGTTCGCGCCGTGGTCGGAGAAGTTGGCCTCGCCGATCGCGAACAGGCCGGGGATGGTGGTCTGGAGGTCGTAGTCGACCCACAGTCCGCCCATCGTGTAGTGCACGGCGGGGTAGATCCGCATCGGCACGCTGTACGGGTCCTCGGCGGTGATCCGGGCGTACATGTCGAAGAGGTTGCCGTACTTCTCCTCGACCTTCGCCCGGCCCATGCGGCGGATGGCGTCGGCGAAGTCCAGGTAGACGCCCTGGCCACCGGGGCCGACGCCGCGCCCCTCGTCGCAGACGTTCTTCGCGGCCCTCGACGCGATGTCGCGGGGCACGAGGTTGCCGAAGGACGGGTAGATGCGCTCCAGGTAGTAGTCGCGCTCGTCCTCGGGGATCTCGTTCGGCGGACGGGTGTCGCCCTTGGCCTTCGGCACCCAGATGCGGCCGTCGTTGCGCAGCGACTCGCTCATCAGGGTGAGCTTGGACTGGTGGTCGCCGGTGCGTGGGATGCAGGTGGGGTGGATCTGGGTGAAGCAGGGGTTGGCGAAGTAGGCGCCGCGCCGGTGGGCCCGCCAGATGGCGGTGGCGTTCGAGTTCATGGCGTTCGTCGAGAGGTAGAAGACGTTGCCGTATCCGCCGCTCGCGAGGACCACCGCGTCCGCGTAGTACGTGTCGATCTTCCCGGTGATCAGGTCGCGGGCCACGATCCCGCGCGCCCGTCCGTCGACCACGATCAGGTCGAGCATCTCGGTCCGGGGGTGCATCTCGATGTTGCCGGCGGCGATCTGCCGGGACAGCGCCTGGTACGCGCCGAGCAGCAGCTGCTGGCCCGTCTGCCCCCGGGCGTAGAAGGTGCGGGACACCTGGACGCCGCCGAAGGAACGGGTGTCGAGGAGGCCGCCGTACTCGCGGGCGAAGGGCACGCCCTGTGCGACGCACTGGTCGATGATCTCCACCGAGATCTGCGCCAGGCGGTGGACGTTGGACTCGCGCGCCCTGAAGTCACCGCCCTTGACGGTGTCGTAGAACAACCGGTGGACGGAGTCCCCGTCGTTCCGGTAGTTCTTCGCCGCGTTGATGCCGCCCTGGGCGGCGATCGAGTGGGCGCGGCGCGGCGAGTCCTGGTAGCAGAACTGGACAACGTGGTAGCCCTGTTCGGCGAGCGTGGCGCCGGCCGAGCCGCCCGCGAGGCCGGTGCCGACGACGATCACCGTGTGCTTGCGGCGGTTGGCCGGGTTGACCAGCTTGGCCTCGAAGCGCCGGGTGTCCCAGCGCTCGTTGATCGGGCCCTGCGGGGCCTTGCTGTCGACGACCGGCTCACCGGTCGGGTAGTCGGCGTATGTGGTCATGTCAGCTCACCACTCCGGTCATGACACCGACGGGTACGGAGATGAAGCCCGCCGTGAGCACCAGCGCGAGGACGTTGGCGACGGTTTTGAAGGCGCGGTCGCGGGTGCGGCTGCCGACGCCGAGGGTCTGGGCCGCGCTCCAGAAGCCGTGCCGGATGTGCAGGCCGAGCGCGAGCATCGCGACGATGTAGATGACGTTGCCGTACCAGGTGGAGAAGGTGTCCACGACGTTCTGGTACGGGTGGCCCTCCTGGAAGCCGCCGGAGTGCACGGTGCCGGTCGTCAGGTCGAGGATGTGCCAGACGATGAACAGGCCGAGGATGATCCCGCCCCAGCGCATGGTGCGCGTCGCGTAGCTGGACCGCGGCTTCTTGTGCACGTACTTGCTGGGGCGCGCCTTGATGTCGCGGCGGCTGAGCTGGTACGCGGAGACGGCGTGCGCGACGACGGCGACGACCAGCACCACGCGGACGAGCCAGAGCGTCCACTCGTAGTGCATGAAGGGCTCGCCGGCCGTGCGCAGCCAGTGCGCGTAGTGATTGAATTCGCCGGCCCCGAAGTAGATCTTCAGGTTCCCGATCATGTGGGCGACCAGGTACAGCACCATGATCAGGCCGCTGACGGCCATCACGGTCTTCTTGCCGACGGAGCTGTCCCACACGGTGCGCGCCATGGACGGCCGTCGGTCCGTCCGCGTTGCCAGAGCCATGTCACGGAACGCTAGGGCCCGAGGGGCCGATCGGTCCAAGACATGGTGCGGCTCGATTCCATAGGCATGCCCTATCGTGGCTGTGTGCAGTTCACGCAGCTCCAATACTTCGTGGCCGTCGCCGAGACCCGGCACTTCACCCGGGCCGCCGATCTGGTCCATGTGGCACAGCCGTCCCTGTCCCAGCAGATCAAGGCGCTGGAGCGGGAGTTGGGGGCGGATCTGTTCCTGCGAGCGCGCGGGAACATCACGCTCACGGACGCGGGCGAGGCGCTGCTGCCACTGGCCCGGCGCATCCTCGCCGACGCGGACACGGCCCGGCACGAGGTGCAGGAGCTGGCCCAGCTGCGCAGCGGCCGGATCCGCCTCGGTGCGACCCCGAGCCTGTGCACCGGTCTGCTCCCGGACGTGCTGCGCGCCTTCCACGACCGCTATCCGGGCATCCGGCTGCTGATCGAGGAGGGCGGTTCGCACGATCTCGTACGGGAACTCGCGCGCGGCGCCCTCGACCTCGCCCTGGTCGTCCTCCCCCTCCCGACGCCGTCCCCCGCGCTGACCACGGTGGAGCTGCTGCGCGAGGACCTGGTGGTGGTGTCGTCGCCGGAGGCCCCCGCGCCCGGCCGCGGCCGGCGCACGGTCCGTGTCGCCGATCTGGAGGGCGAGCGTCTGGTGATGTTCCGGCACGGCTACGACCTGCGGGAACTGACCGTCGCCGCGTGCCGCGCCGAGGGCTTCGAACCCGACTTCGCCGTGGAGGGCGGCGAGATGGACGCCGTCCTCGGCTTCGTCCGGTCGGGGCTCGGCGTGGCCGTCGTGCCGCGCATGGTCGCGACGCGGTCCGGGCGGGGGCTACGGGTGACACCGCTGGCCCGGCCCGGACTGCACCGGACGATCGCGCTGGCCCACCGCAGTGATGTAGCTCCCCCGCGCGCGGCGAGGGAGCTACAGAGGATGCTGCTGGAGCGTTGAACCGTCAGCTCGGCGTGGAGGGGAACGGGGGCAGGGGGCGGGTCACCAGGTCGGAACGAAGCCGCCGTCGATGATCAGGTCACTGCCGGTGATGTTCCGGGCGCGGTCACCGGCCAGGAAGAGGACCAGTTCGGCGACCTCGGCGGGCTGGGAGAAGCGGCCGGTCACGGTGGACCCGGCCACCTGCGCGACCACGTCTTCGGGAGCGATGCCGGCGGCGGCCGACACGGTGGCGGCCACTCCGTCCCCACCGAGCCACAGCTCCGTCTCCACCGGCCCGGGGCTCACGGTGTTGACCCGGATGCCCCGGGGCCCGACCTCCTTCGACAGCGCCTTGGAGAAGGCGACCAGGGCGGCCTTGCCCGCGCTGTAGTCGATCACCATGGGGTCGGGCAGCGTCGCGTTGACCGAGCCGACGGTCACCACGGAGCCCTGGCCGGCCTCCAGCATCAGCGGCAGGGCGGCCCGGGTGACCCGTACGGCCGTGAGCAGGTTCAGATCGACGGTGCGCGCCCAGTCCTCGTCGGTCACGGTGAGGAAGCCGCCGGTGCGAGCCGGGGCCGAGCCCACGTTGTTGACGAGGATGTCGACGCGCCCTCCCGCGGCCTCGACCAGCCGCTCCGCCGCACCGGGTTCGGCGAGATCGACGGGCACCCAGGTGACGGAGCCCTCCTTCACCAGTGCGTCCAGCCCCGCCGACGCGGTGCGGGACCCCGCGACGACCGTCGCCCCCTCACTGGTCAGCGCCTCCACGATGGCCAGTCCGATGCCCTTGCTGGCTCCGGTCACCACGGCGGTCCGGCCCTGCAGTTCCGTGCTCATTGTCCTCAACTCCCATGCTGCGGCGCCTGATTCGGGGCGCCTGGTGGTGTTCGTTCCGGTGGTCCGGCCGCTGGCCGGTGGTAGGGGTGGCTCTTGGATCGTCCGACGCCGTCGGCCGCCTTTGCGTCAGGCGCGCGACGTGTCCCGGCCGCAGATGCCCTGGCGGGCCAGCCACTGCAGCGTGTACTCGGCCACCGTCCGCCAG
Organism: Streptomyces sp. R35; assembly: GCF_041053035.1. Classification (NCBI taxonomy): domain Bacteria; kingdom Bacillati; phylum Actinomycetota; class Actinomycetes; order Kitasatosporales; family Streptomycetaceae; genus Streptomyces; species Streptomyces sp. R35. Next base: position 10,142,023 of record NZ_CP163440.1, on the reverse strand, counting down.
CCGTGGTCGACGACCAGCGAGTGCCCGCGGTCGGGGAACTGCTTGAGGTCGGTTACGGCGGACGAGTCGCCGTAGAGCTTGTACGCCGAGCGCGTCACGACGTCCGGCACGGTGTGGTCGGCCTGGCCGGAGATCATCAGAAGCGGGCCGCGGTCCGCGTTGTCGGTGGCCACGGCCGCCGAGGAGTTCCGGCTGAAGTTGGCGAAGGCGGCTTCGAAGAGCGGTCGGCCCGGCGAGGGAACGGTGAACCGCTCGTACAGGTCGTCGGACCCGGCCGGCGGCAGCGCGTTGCCGAAGCCGTAGCGGAACCGGGCGGCGGTCAGGGAGACGGCCCGGCGCCGGTTGGCGGGGTTGCCCAGGAACGGGAAGCCCGCGCGCAGCTGCGCCAGGGGCAGCGCCTTGACGCCCTTGATCTGGGCCGGGCCGATGGCCACGGCGGCCCGGCCCAGGCCCGCGCCCAGCAGCCTCTGTGCGATCAGGCCGCCGAAGGAGTGCCCGATGAGCACCGGCGGACGGTCGAGGGAGCGGATGATCCCCGCGTAGTGGTCGGTGACCTCGTCGATCCCGAGTCCCGCGACGGCCTCGGGGTGTCGCCGCGACTCGAGTACGGCAGCTCGGTCTCCGCCTCCACACCGGCCGCGCGGATCACCCGATGGCCCAGCTCGGCGGCCCGCGCCGCGGCGACTTCCAGCAGGACGCTCTTGCCGACTCCCGCCTCTCCGCGCAGCAGCAGGGCCCGCCCGTCGGGCGACGTGGCGAGCCGGGAGACCTCGGCGATCTCCGACTCCCGGCCGACAAGAGGCCCTTCGTCCGCCATCCGCCTTCTCCTCCCGCTGCGCTCCGGATCACACCGACGGCTTCCATGTGCCCGGGCGGCGCTGCGGCGTGGCTCCCGATGGAGGAGACCACGCCGCGTACGACGTGTCAGCCCGTCGCGTCCACCAGCGCCAGCTCGTGCAGCCGTTCCGGCGGTCCCGGCCGGGCGTAGTACCAGCCCTGGGCGGTGTCGCAGCCCAGTATCCGCAGCTGCTCGGCCTGGGCGCCCGTTTCCACGCCCTCGACGGTGACCGCGAGGTCGAGGCTGTGGGCGAGGGAGACGATGCCCTCGACGATCTTCAGGTCGACCGGGTCGGCGGGGAACTGCTGCATGCTCTGGGTGAAGGACCGGTCCAGCTTGAGGATGCTGACCGGCAGGCGGCGCAGGTTGGCGAGGTTGGAGTAGCCCGTGCCGAAGTCGTCGAGCGCGATGTCGACGCCCATCTCGGCCAGCCGGCGCAGCGGCTTGAGCAGGTCGTCGTCGGCGCCGATCAGCGCGGACTCGGTGACCTCCAGGCACAGCGCGTCCGCGTCGAGCCCTTCGCGCTCCAGGATGTCGACCGTGTCCTGGACCAGCCCGGGATGGGTCAGCTGGCACGGCGACAGATTGACGTTGATCCGCAGCGGGCCCGCGTCGGAGTGTCGTTCCTGCCACGCGCGGGCCTGGCGCACCGACTGCTCCAGGACCCAGCGGCCGAGCGGCACGATCAGGCCGGTGTGCTCGGCGAGCGGGATGAACTGGTCGGGGCCGAGGACGCCGTGCTGCGGATGCAGCCAGCGCACCAGCGCCTCCGCGCCGCGCACACTGCCGTCGCCGAGGTGCACCAGCGGCTGGTACTCGATGAAGAACTCGCCCCGGTCCAGGGCCGCGGGCAGCGCGGTGGTGAGTCCGTGCCGGGTGATGGCGCGGGCGTCGGCCTCGGGGTCGGCGAGCTCGAAGCGGTTGCCGCCCGCGGACTTCGCCCGGTACATCGTGATGTCGGCGCTGCGCAGCACCTCGGCGGGGCCGCGCTCACCGGCCGGTCCCTCGACGATGCCGATGCTGCCGCGCACGGTCAGTTCGCGGCCGTCGATACGGACGGGGGTGACGAGCGCGTTCATGATGCGGTCGGCGAGCGCGTCGACCTCGCGCTCGGTGTCGGGACCGGTGGTCAGCGCCACGAACTCGTCGCCGCCGAGCCGGGCGACCATCTCGCCGGGGGCGGTCGCGCAGGACTGCAGCCGGTCGGCGACCTCGACGAGCAGCCGGTCGCCGGCCGCGTGCCCGAGGCTGTCGTTGATGGTCTTGAAGCCGTCGAGGTCGAGGTAGCACAGCCCGAAGCGCTGGCCCTCGCCCGCGGACAGGGCCTTCTCCAGGCGCTCGAAGAACAGGGTGCGGTTGGGCAGTCCTGTGAGCGCGTCGTGCGTGGCCTCGTAGCGCAGCCGCAGATTGAGCAGCCGCCGCTCGGTGGTGTCCTCCATCAGCGCGAGCTGGTACTGGGGTTCGCCGTCCGCGTCACGCAGCAAAGAGACCGTCAGGTTGGTCCACAGGGCCGTGCCGTCGGGACGGTAGAAAGCCTTTTCGACGTGGTAGTGCTCGCGCTCGCCGCGTACCAACTCCTCGTACAGGCGCCAGACTTGGGGAGCGTCCTCGGGGTGCGTCCACTCGGGGACCTTGCGTCCGCGCACCCCCTGCTCGGAGCCGCCGAACATCCGCAGCAGTGCTCCGTTGACCTGCAGTATGTTGCCTTCGAGGTCGGCGATGCCGATTCCTATGGCCGCGCCCTCGAAGACCGCGCGGAAGCGGGCCTCGCTGGCGTGCAGCGCCTCGGCGACCGCGCTGCGGGCGTTCAACGTCGCCTGGGCGATGGCCTCTTGCTCGGTCAGCGTCCGCTCGCGCAGCGCCTGCGCGAACCCGGCGGCCATGGCGTGCTGCAGCCGCGCCGACCGGGTCCGCAGCGCGTCCTGGGGCCCGTCCTCGCCGCAGTAGAGCACCAGATAGGCATCCACGCAGTCGAGGGTGCGGCTGAGGGCCTCCGGGTCGGTGCAGTGCGCGGCGATGAGCGCGGTGCCGACCGCCTGGCCCTCGGCCGCGTCGAAGGCCCTGGCCCGCAGCGCGTCGCTCAACCTCCGGGCGAGCGGCACCAGTTGCTGCTCGAACTCCGGCCGGGTCAGCGACGTCGAGGTGACCGGGAAGACCGCCCGGCTCCAGATCGTCGCGAACCGGCGCAGTCTGTCCTCCGGTCCGTCCGGCTCGGCGGTCACGCCCTGCGCCCCACGCCGGCGAACCCGGAGAAGGAATAAGGATCCTCGTCCTCGGGTGCCGTGTCGGGCCGCCAGTTCGGCATCGGCACCAGTCCGGGTTCCACCATGTCGTACCCCTCGAAGAACTGCGCGATCTCGTCGCGCGTGCGCATGATCAGTGGATTGCGGATGCTCTTGTAGACGTCGACCGTGCCCTCGGCCCGCTCCGCAGGGAGCGGAATTCCCTCGTACGAGGCATGCGTGACAACGAGCAGGCTGCCCGGCGCGAGCGCGTCGCGCAGTTCGGCCACCGCACTGTACGGGTCGTCCGCGTCTTCCACGAAGTGAAGTATGGCAACGAGAAGAAGGGCGACCGGCCGGTTCAGGTCGATCAGGCGCTGTACCTGAGGGCTCGCCAGGATCTCCTGGGGCTTGAGCAGATCGGCGGCGACGACGTCCGCGTCCTCGTTGCCCTTCAGTACGGACTCGCTGTGCGCGACGGCCACCGGGTCGTGGTCGACGTACACGACGTGCGCGCCTGGCCTGGCCGCCTGGGCGACCTCGTGGACGTTGCCGAAGGTGGGAATGCCCGAACCGATGTCCAGGAACTGGTCGATGCCCTCGTCCGCCGCGAAGCGCACGGCGCGGCGCATGAACGCACGGTTCGCCTGCATGATCTTGGGAAGTCCCGGCATGAACTCCATCGCCTTGCGTGCCGCTTCCCGGTCGACCTCGAAGTTGTGCGAACCGCCCAGGTAGTAGTCATAGATACGGGACACACTCGGCACCGAGATGTCAATGCTCCGGGGGGCCCAGGCGGGACGCTCCATCTATCTCTCCAAGGCGTAGTCGACGGTGTAGGCGATCCGGTGTTCGAGCTGAGGCTACTGATCGCCCGCCAAAGGAGCGAGCCAAAACGGAAATTGACCGTCCGTTCCCGGTCACTGCCTCCGGCAAGTGCCGAATTGGCGCCCCGCGAGCGCCGCCCGAACACGCCTCTCACCGCCCCTGCGAAATCGCTCCGAAGCATTCCAAAAAGCTCCGGGGAGTTTCCCGCCCGGACACGCCAAGCGGTCCGCCCCCTCCGTGCGGTGCGGAGGGGGCGGACCTTGGGTCGCGCGCGTTGCTGTGTTCGTCCGGCACACTTGCCTGTCTGTTCCACTCCCTTCCGCGTTCCGTTGTCTTCCGGGTGAGGCGATCAACCCTGGGGAGGTGATCCGCTACTCCGACGCGCCGACCGGCTTTCCTTCGGGCGAGACGGCGTACCACGTGCCGCCGACGCCCTGACCGTTGGTGTCCCCGGGAGCCGTGTCACCGGAGAAGGTGTAGATGGGCCAGCAGTTGACTGTCATCTGCTTGACGCCGTCCGGGCGGGTGAAGCCCATGAGGCCCTTCTTCTTGACGCCCTTGGTGTCGTTGGCGGAGACCGGTGCGACCGCGGGCCACTTCTCCAGGCAGGCACCGGTGCAGGCCGACTTCGAGACCGGCCAGGCCTGGTCCTTCATGAAGCGGTAGACGGTCATGCCGTTCTTGTCGACGACGATGTCACCGAGCTTCGGGTCGTTGCGGACGGACAGGCCGGGCAGGTCGGCCAGCGTCGCCTTCTTGCCGTTGGGGGCCGATGCGAACCAAGTGCCGCCCACACCCTGGCCGTTGGTGTCCCCGGCCTTGGTGTCCTTCGCATACCGGTACATCGGCCAGCCGCCGATGGTCAGCTGCTTCGTGCCGTCCGACCGGGTGACCTCGCCAAGAAGCGTCTTGTCCACACCGGTGGCGGCCTCGGCACCCTCGGCGGGCACGGGCGGCCAGGCCTTCGCGCAGTCGCCGTCACAGCTCGACTTGGGCGGCTCGGCCGTGTCCTTGTCGAAGCGGTAGAGAGTGAAGCCGGCGCTGTCGGTCAGCACCTTGCCGAGCTGCGCGCTTTCCGCGACGGTGAGCTGACCCGCGGCTTCCGCCTGGGCCGCGGCGCTCTGCTGGTCCTTGGAATCGGCGCCGTAGCCATTGCCGGCGGTCGTGCTCGTTCCGTAATCACCGGCTGCGGCGGTCGCACCCACATTCTGGCTCCCCGTCGACTGGGTGCCCTGTTCCTGACCGCACGCCGTCGTGAGCGCCAGCACGGCCGCAGCTGTCGCTACGAGTGAGGCGCTCCGCCAGGAGGTCTTCATTGGTAACTCCCGCTGTTCGCATAAGTGTTGCAGCGCCCTGCTGCGCCGCGCATGGCCCTAGGTACGGGCGGGAGTGGCGGGAGTGTTCAACCGGCTCACAAATTTCTTTCCGGAACCTGTGACGCGAACCGCGAGGTTCGCACACACGTGCGTACACACCGGCGTTTCCCGCCCGGTTCGTCAAACCGCCGGAGGGCGCACGTCCTCCCTTCGGGGGCAATCCCCGGCACTCCGGCGTGCGCGGACGCTGCGCGCCCCATGATCTCCGTCGTGCATGGACCCACGCGGACCCGATCCGCCCTCGTCATACGGGTGTTGGCGCTGCTGACGCTCACCTGGATTCTCAGCGGCGCGCCGAGCGGAACGGCCGCGGCCGACTCCTGCGCGTATGCCTCCACGGGCCCGGACGGCGAAGGGACGACGGCGGTGGCCGTCGCGGGGAGCGGCGCGGTGGCGGTCGCCGGGAACACCACCTGGTGCCCGACCCCCACACCCACCCCGACGCCACCCTGCCCGACACCGACGCCCACTCCGACCCCCACGCCGACACCCACACCCACCCCGACACCCAAACCCAGACCGACGCCCACACCCACACCCACGCATTCGCCGAGACCCCAACCACCGCCTCCCCCGCCCCCGCCTCCTCCGACGCCGACACCACGGCCCGTGGCGCCGCGGCCCACCCCGCCGCCGAAGCCGAAGCCCACGCCCACACCGAGCGCGCGCCCCAAGCCGTCGCCGTCCCCGGTGAGTTATCCGGCGTACCGCATCCCGCCGCGCAAGCACCTGCCCCGCAGCGGCCCGTCGCTGGTCTCGCTCACCCTGCTCATCACCGCGCCCGCGGTGCTCGCCGTAGCGGCGCTGCGCCCGCGCTGACCCTGGAGGCATCCTTGTCGGAATGGCTTGTTCTCGTCCTCGCGATGGCGGCCGCATGCGTCGTCGTCCTCATCGTGACCCTCGTACGCCATCGGGCGGCCCCGGTGGACGAGGATCCGTCCGAGACCCCGGACGTGATCGAGTACATGAGCATGATGATCGGCGTGGTGTACGCCATCGTCCTCGGCCTGGCCATCGCCGGTGTCTGGGAGGGACGCGGCGTCGCCCAGGACCATGTGCAGACGGAGGCCCAGGCCCTGCACGAGATCACGGAGCGGGTCCGCGTCTACCCGCCCGACGTGCGCGACCGCATCCGCGCCGACGTCAACACGTATGTCAGCCACGTGGTCCACACCGAGTGGAAGACCATGGCGGACCAGGGCCATGTGACGGCCCAGGGCGGCCGGCTCTTCGACCGTATCCGTCAGGACGTCACCGACTACGAGCCGAAGACGGACTTCGAGGCCCAGGCGTACCAGCCGCTCGTCGACCAGGTCACGGCGGCGGACGCCGCGCGCAACTCCCGTGCCGACTCGACGGGGGCGACCATGCCGGGCGTGGTGTGGTTCGGGCTGATCGCCGGTGCCGTGGTCACCGTCGGCATGGTCTTCGCCCTGCAGATCCGGCGCACCACCCGCGAGCTGATCCTCGCCGGGCTGTTCTCCGCTCTGATCGCCTTCCTGCTCTTCCTGATCTGGGACTTCGACGCGCCGTACAGCCGGGGGATCACCGCCTCGGCGGAACCGTTCACCGCGCTGTTCCCGCACCTTCCCGGGTGACGGAGCCTCAGTAGGCGCTCGGCGTCGAGGGGGCGGGCGCCACGCCGCGTCCGTCCCCCGGCTGCACGCACACCGTCCCCTGTGCGGCCCACACCGTTGCTCCATTCGCGCGACTGCGATCGCGCCCCCGCGCACCCTTTCCTAGCGTTCCGATCATCGAGGTGCATTTCTCGCGCAAGCGGAAAAGGTCCGCGGCACGGCTCCTCGGGGACCTGGAGGCTCACCATGCGCGCGATACGCGTCGCTTCGGCCGCACTGCTGGGCTTGACCGCCCTGACCTTCACCGCACCCAGCGCCTTCGCAGGTGACGGGGACGACCACAACATCACCCCGTTCGGCTTCAGCGTCCAGCCGTCGACCATCACCGCGGGCGGCCGGCTCTCGCTGCTGCTGAAGAGGGACGGGGGCTGCAACGGGACCGTCAGGATCTCCTCGGGTGTCTTCGACACCGTCACCATCCCCTCGGGCCGGTCCTCGGCCACGGCCACGATCGACCGGGACGCCCGACAGGGGGCCGTGCACGAGGTGACGTTCGTGTGCGACGGCGTGAGCGGCCACACGAACATCACCATCGGCACCGGCACCGGCACCGGCACCGGCACCGGCCGTTCCGACGACCTGTCGCCCCTCCAGGTCCCCGTGCAACAGGGTGTCAGGGCCGGTGTCGGCGGCAGTGTCGGCGGCTTCGACGTGAAGGAGATCGGCCTGGGAGCCGCACTCGTCGGCGGCTCCGTCGGCGTGGCGTGGTACATGTCGCGCCGCTGTGGCGCGTCCGACGACGCCTGACGCGCCGAGACAGCCCTTCGCCCCGGACTCCCTCGGGAGGGTCCGGGGCGAAGGGCTGTCTCGTGCGGCTTCCGAAGGGGAGTTCCGGTCCCGAAGGGGCAGGACCGGCCTTTCGGGGCGATGCCGGTCAGATCCTCTTCTCGGATCTGCGGCGCAACCAGAACACTCCGCCGCCGACGACGGCAGCGGCCACCAGACCGCTACCGATGGCCATGTCGGTGCGCGTGGCGCCGGTCGAGCTGCTGCCGCCGAGACCACCGCGGACACCGCCGATCACCGTGAAGGCGGACGGACGGGTCAGCGCGCCCGCACCTACGCAGTTGACCGTGATGTCGTACGAGCCGGGGCGCGCGTCACGGTTCACGGTCGCCGTTCCGCTCGCCGTGTCGCCGTTGCCCGGGATCCGCGAAAGGGACGCGCGCCGGAACGCGGGCGAGGTCATGGTGCCGCCGTTCCGGCACCCGTCGACCGTCACCGTCAGCTGGCCGCCGGCGGCGATGACGCTGGGCGAGGCGATGATGTTCCTCGAAATACCCCCGAAGTTGCCGCCGAGCCCGTTCCCGTTGTTGTTGCCCGGTCGGCCCCCGTCGTTGTTGCCGAACCCCCCGTTGTTATTGCCGAATCCGTTGTTGTTGCCAAATCCGTTGTTGTTGCCGAATCCGTTGTTGTTGCCCGGCCGCCCGCCGTCATTGTTGCCGAACCCCCCGTTGTTGCCCGGCCGCCCCCCGTCATTGTTGCCGAACCCCCCATTGTTGCCCGGCCGCCCCCCGTCATTGTTGCCGAACCCCCCGTTGTTGCCCGGCCGCCCCCCGTCGTTGTCGCCGAACACGCCCTCGTTGTTGTTCCCGAAGTCACCCGCATTGTTGTCGCTCTGACTGCCCGCCTCGCCCATACCGTCCGCGACGGCCGCGGGGGCGGCGAGCCCGAGGACGGCGACCACTGTGGCCGCGGCCGCCAGGGCACGTGAGTTTCGCATGTGATCCTCCGCGGAAGACGCCCCGGGAACCGTCCCCGGTCGATCGGCGAGAAAACGCCTCCCAGACAGACCCTCAGATGCCGTGCACAGGGCCGCATTTCGAGAATGGTCCGTCCTGGTGAGAGGACACGCCGAGAGAATTCCACACAATCGGATATTGCCGCAGGTCACGGACCGTCAGAAAATTCCTGCCCGCGGCAACTCGGATGGCTCACGAGGGATGTACTCCGCCACCCGTTCGCCCGCGCCCCGTCGCCCGCCGGACGTGCTGCACTTAGCGTTCTCATATGCGCGACGGACGCGGCGACGGCCGCGTCGAGAGGGGATTGCGAATGTCTGCGTCCGAGCTGGCCGAAGAGGAGGAGCGGCAGCGGAAGCGCGCCCCGTGGGGCGTGATAGCGCTTGTCCTGCTGACCGGCCTCGCACTCATCCGGAATGGTTCCGGTGAGTTCGACGTGGGCCCTCCGCAGCCCGCTTCGGCGGCGGCAGCGGACAGCCTCATCCCCGGTGGCACCTTCTCTGGCTTGCCGGCCCCGCTGCCGTACTCCGTGGCGGACCGGATCAGGATCCCGGCGATCCAGGTAGACGCCCCGGTCATGCCGGTGGGCCTGGACGTCGACGGATGGGTCGGGGCGCCGCCGCCGGACAACCCGAATCTCGCGGGCTGGTTCACCGGCGCGGTATCGCCCGGCGAAAAGGGCACGGCCGTGATCGTGGGCCATGTGGACAACGCGCAGGGCCCCGCCGTCTTCTACGGGCTCGGGGCGCTCAAGAAGGGGAACCGGATCGAGGTCCCGCGCAAGGACGGGAAGACCGCGGTATTCGAGATCTACGGCATCGAGGTCTTCGCGAAGAGCGGTTTCCCCGGCGACCGCGTGTACAGCAGCAAGGGAGCTCCCGAATTGCGGGTCATCACCTGCGGGGGCGGTTTCTCCAAGCAGCACGGCTACGACGGAAACGTCGTCGTGTTCGCCCGCCTGGTCGAGGTGCGCTGAGCGTTCCCCGGCCGGGCGGGCGAAAGCCCGTCGGTGGTCCTTTTCGACGTCCTGCCGACCGGCCGAGGCGTATGACCATCGGCCGGCCGGCGGTCGCTAGACGAATTTCCGTCGCGGCACGGTGATGTGATAGCCGGAATCCAGCAGCTGCGGCAGATAGCGGCGCAGCGCCCGTACGCTCTGCGAGCGGTCGCCGCCCGCGTCGTGCGAGAGGACCACGACACCTGGGGCGGCTCCGCTCTCGACCCGGTCGATGATGGTGTCGGTGCCCGGGGTCTCCCAGTCGAGGGTGTCGACCGTCCAGGCCAGCGGTTCCATGCCCAGTTCGGCGCCGATCTGGAAGGTCGCCCGGTTCCAGGCCCCGTACGGCGCGCGGAACCAGACGGGCGGTTCGCCGTAGGCGTCGTCGATGACCTCGCAGGTGCGCTCGATCTCGGAGTGGATCGCCGAGCGGGAGAGCTTGGTCAGCAGCGGGTGGGTCCAGGTGTGGTTGCCGACGATGTGTCCGTCGTCGGCCATCTCGCTCAGCAGGTCCTTGTTGTCGACGGCCATCTCCCCGCACACGAAGAACATCGCGCGCACGTCGTACTTGCGCAGGGTGCGCAGGATGTGCGGGGTGTAGCGCGGGTCGGGGCCGTCGTCGAAGGTCAGCACCATGCGGCGGCCGCGACCGGACACGCTCAGGATCGGCTCGTGCCGGACGGCGGTGCGCGGGGGTGCGCTGTGCGGTGGGCCGAATCCGGTCATCGGCTGGAGGCGGTAGGCAGACGGCTTCAGGGCGCGGCCCGCCGGTGGGCCCGATACCGCACGGGCACTGCGTACCGGCTTCGCGGCCAGTTCGGCGGTCAGGACGCGGGCCGTGCCCGCCCCCCCGGCCGCTCCCAGGACGGCGGCGCCGGCGATCAACGCCCGGCGCCGGGTAATCAGCTGATCCTTTTTCATGACTCATCAGTCACCCCAAAAAGGGGCGACGCAGCTCAGCAACACCGGCGCGAACCTACGAAAGCACCCGCCCGGCCCATTTCAGCGACGGCGCACCAGGGGGAACGGCAACGTCTCACGAATCGTCAGCCCGGTGAGGAACATGACCAGCCGGTCGACACCGATGCCGAGCCCTCCGGTGGGCGGCATCGCGTACTCCAGTGCTTCGAGGAAGTCCTCGTCCAGCTCCATCGCCTCGGGGTCTCCCCCGGCGGCGAGCAGCGACTGCGCGGTCAGCCGCCGGCGCTGCTCGACGGGGTCGGTCAACTCCGAGTAAGCGGTGCCCAGTTCGGTGCCGAAGGCGACGAGGTCCCAGCGCTCGGCGAGGCGCGGGTCGACGCGGTGCTGCCGGGTGAGCGGGGACACGTCGGTCGGGAAGTCCTTGTAGAACGTGGGCAGCCGGGTCTTCTCCTCGACCAGTCGTTCGTACATCTCCAGTACGACATCGCCGCGTCCGTCGTCGGCGGTGTACGGCACGCCCGCACGGTCGCACAGCCGCTGCAGCGTCTCCAGCGGCGTATCGGCGTCGATCTCCTCCCCCAGGGCCTCGGAGATCGCGCCGTACACCGTCTTGACGGGCCAGAGCCCGGAGATGTCGTACTCGGTGCCGTCCTTGCGCGCGACGGGCGCGCCGAAGGCGGCGGTCGCGGCACCCTGGATGAGTTCGCGGGTGAGGTCGAGCATGACGTCGTAGTCGGCGAAGGCCTGGTAGGCCTCCAGCATCGTGAACTCGGGGTTGTGCTTGTAGGAGACGCCCTCGTTGCGGAAGGTGCGGCCCATCTCGAAGACCTTCTCCAGGCCGCCGACGCACAGCCGCTTGAGGTAGAGCTCCGGTGCGATGCGCAGATAGAGGTTCAGGTCGTAGGCGTTGATGTGGGTGGTGAAGGGCCGGGCGTTGGCGCCGCCGTGGATCTGCTGGAGCATCGGGGTCTCGACCTCCAGATAGCCGCGGTCCAGCAGGCCCTGGCGCAGCGCCTGTACGGCCGTGGAGCGGGCCCGGACGACCTGGCGGGCGTCGGGGCTGGAGACCAGGTCGAGATAGCGGCGGCGCACCTTCGCCTCGGGGTCGGCGAGGCCCCGGCGCTTGTCGGGCAGCGGGCGCAGGCATTTGCCGGTGAGCTGCCAGGACGTGACGAAGACGGTCAGTTCGCCCTTGTCGCTGACGCCCGCGAGGCCGTCGGCGGTGAGGTGGTCGCCGATGTCGATGTCCTTGCGGAACCGGTCGAGGGCGGCTCCGGAGTCCTGGCGAGTGAGGGCGAGTTGGCGGTCCCCCGACCAGTCGCGCAGCACGGCGAAGACGATGCCGCCGAAGTCGCGGACGAGGATGACGCGCCCGGCGACGGTCACCTGGGCGCCCTCGCGGACCTCGGCGAGGGCGTGGGTGCGCGGGGGGATGCCCACCGGGTAGGGGTCGGTGCCGTCGGCGCGCAGCCGGTGGAGTTTTCGGTGCCGGATGCGGACCTGTTCGGGCAGACCCGTGGTGGGATCGCCGGCCTCGACCGCGTCCCCTTCGTCGAGCCCGAGGGCCGGCAGCGACGGCAGGCCTTCGGTGCCGGCGGGCTTGGGTCCGCTCCTGGCGCGCCCCTTGCCCCAGAGCTTGCGCAGCGAGGGCACGGAGACGAAGCCCTCGGCGATGCCGGACGCCAGACCGACGCGCGCGAGGGCGCCGGTCTCGCCGTAACAGATGAAGCGCGGGTACCACTCGGGGTGGTACTTGGCGTTGGACCGGTACAGGGCCTCCAGCTGCCACCACCGGGAGAAGAACAGCAGCAGCCTGCGCCAGAGCCTGAGCACCGGCCCCGCGCCGATGCGGGCGCCCTCCTCGAAGACCGAGCGGAACGCCGCGAAGTTGAGGGAGATCCGCCGTACGCCGAACTTCCCGGCGACCGCGCACAGCTCCGCGACCATGAACTCCACGACGCCGTTGGGGGCGCTGCGGTCGCGGCGCATCAGGTCGAGCGAGATGCCGTCCCGGCCCCAGGGCACGAAGGAGAGCAGCGCGAGGAGCTTGCCGTCGGCGGCGATCGCCTCGACGAGGAGGCAGTCCCCGTCCTCGGGGTCGCCGAGCCGGTCGAGCGCCATCGAGAAGCCGCGTTCGGTCTCGGTGTCGCGCCAGGCGTCGGCCCGGCCCACGATCTCCTCCATCTCCTCGTCGGTGAGGGTGGAGTGGCGGCGTACCCGGCAGGTGGCACCGGTGCGCTTCACACGGTTGACGGCCTGGCGCGTGACACGCATGTCGCGGCCGTCCAGGTCGAAGCCGGCGACGTACAGGATCGCCTCGTCGCCGAGTTGGAGCGCGCCGAGCCCGGAGCGCACGAACGCCTTCGCGCCGTCCTCCGAGGCACCCATCACGGCGGGCGCCCAGGCGTAGTGGCGGGCCGCGTCGAGCCAGGCGCCGATGGCGTGCGGCCAGGCCTCGCGGTCGCCGACGGGGTCGCCGCTGGCGAGGCAGACACCCGCCTCGACGCGGTAGGTGACGGCGGCCTTGCCGCTGGGCGAGAAGACGACGGCCTTGTCGCGGCGGGTCGCGAAGTAGCCGAGGGAGTCGTCGGCGCCGTACGCCTGGAGCAGCGCCCGGATGCGGGACTCCTCGTCGCCGTGCAGGGCCGCCTCCAGGCGCTGCGAGCGGAAGAGTGTCGCGGCGGCGTTGAGCAGGGCGAGGGCGCCGAACAGGCCGAGGACGAAGGACAGGGCCTTCGGCGGGCGCCCGTCGAAGGAGCGTCCGGAGACGATGCCGCCGCAGACCCGGTTGGCTGCCCACAACAGCCGCTGGCCGCGCGGCAGCGTGCCCGGGAACAGCTCGACCAGGCCCCAGCCGACCAGGATGGCCACGGCGAGCCCGAGGAGGAGCACGGTGAGGGCCTGCCAGACGGCGCCGCGCCGGTGGGCCGCGTAGAACTCCTCGCGGGCCACGATCAGCAGCGCCAGCGCGAGCAGGCAGACGACGAGGGACGGGACCGACGAGGCGTACAGGCCGAGCGCGACGCCGAGGATGTCGCCGAGGACGAGGAGGCCCAGGTAGACGACGACCAGCCACCAGGCGACCTTCTTGCGGGCGGCGGTCGCGCCGGCGAGCAGGAAGAGGAAGACGGCGTACGCGAGGTTGGCGCTGACCGGGACGGTCAGCAGGTCGAGGAAGCGCACAACGGGGCGCAGCAGCCGCCGCAGCGGCTCGATGAAGGCCAGCAGGGCGCAGAGCAGTCCGAGGGCGCCGAAGAAGGCCGCGAACCCCTCGGGCACCTTGCTGAGGAACCCGCCCCGGGACGGCCGTATCGGACCTGTCGCGTCCTTCGGTGCGCGGGCCTCCACGGTGGCACTCATGGTGTCGACTGTAGGAAGAGCGGCGCGTACCCGCCCGTCGAGCGGCCTGCCCGGATCCCCGGCGGGGGCGGGACCTGCGGTTTCCGATAGCCTCACCACTGTGACGCAACAGCAGGGCTCGCATCGCTTCGAGCGGGGCACGGACGGTCCCAAGGTCATCCTCGTCGGCGTGGACGGCTCCGACTCCTCGCTGCGCGCCGCGGCCTATGCAGGTGGCCTGGCCCGACGGCAGCACGCGCTGCTCGCGGTGGTCTACGTCCAGCCCGTGATGGCGGCGGGGGCGGCGCTCGGGGTGCCGGTCGCGGAGACGACCGACGAGATCGCCGAGGACCTGGTCCAGTACATCCGCGACGCGACCGAGCGGGTGAAGGGCATATTCGAGGTGCGCTGGGAGTTCCACACCTTCCGCGGCGACCCCTACAACGGACTGGTCACCGCGGCGGACGAGCTCAAGGCGGACGCCGTGGTGGTCGGCGCCTCCGAGCAGGCGGGACACCGGATCATCGGCTCGGTGGCGATCCGGCTGGTGAAGGCCGGGCGCTGGCCGGTCACGGTCGTGCCGTAGACCGGCCGACGAGCGCCCGGGTTCCCGCCGGCGCGACGGCTACTGGCCCATGACGAGCCCGTCCTGGGCCGCGCCCCGGCTCAGGACGACGCCCCGGATCCGGTCGCGTACACCGCCGACCCCGGCCCCTTGGTCCAGGGCGGCGTTGAGGTTGACGACGCGACCGGCGTCGAGGTCGTAGGCCTGCGGGATGAACTCGGCCTTCGTCACCTTCCAGCGCCCGCCCCGGTGCGCGGGCGGGGCGAAGGTGAACCGCCCGATGGTGCTCTCGTTGCCGCGCGGGTCCAGGACGCCCTGGTAGTTGTACATCTCGCCGGCGACCTGGTCCCCCATACCGTAGATCACCCAGGTGCCGTTGACCTTCTCGTACGCCTGCGGGACGTGCGCGTGGGTGCCGAGGATCAGGTCGATGTCGGGCCTCCCGTTGGTCACGGAGGCGGTCAGCTCCTTGCTCAGCCGCAGCTGCTGCTCGTTCGGCGCGTCCTGCCATTCGGTGCCCCAGTGCAGGGATACGACGACGACGTCGGCGCCCGCCTTCCGGGCGGCGCGGGCGTCCGCGATGATCCTGACCGGATCGATCAGGTTGACGGCCCAGGGCTGCCCCATCGGGAGCGGCAACCCGTTCGTGTCGTAGGTATACGCGAGATGGGCGACCTTGGCGTCGCCCGCGCGCAACATGGTGACGCTGTTCGCCTCGTCCGCCGTGCGCGCCGATCCCGCGTGCCGCACGCCCACCCGGTCGAAGGCTTCCAGGGTGCGCCGAATGCCGGCGGCGCCGTCGTCCAGGCTGTGGTTCGAGGCGGTGGAGCAGGCGTCGTAGCCGGTCGCGGCGAGCGCCACGGCCACCTGCGGCGGGGACCTGAACGTCGGGTAGCCGGTGTAGTGGCCGTCCGCGCCGTACACGGACTCCATGTGACAGATCGCCAGATCGGCACCGGACACGACGGGCATGACCGCCGCGAACATCGGCCGGAAGTCGTACCCGTGACCTCCGGCGTCGAAGTTCGCCCGCTCGATGACCGAGGTGTGCGGCAGCACGTCGCCGGAGGCGACGAGGGTGAACCCGGGTGGGACGGAGGGGGCCGGGGCCGCGGGGAGTCCGCTCTGCGGGGCATGTGTGGCCGGGGTCTGCTGCGCCTGGCAGCCCACGGTGGCCGCGATGAGTACAGCCGCGAGGGCCGCGGTGCTCTGTCGCCTGCGTGTGGTCATCAGCCTCGTCCCGACGCGGTCATATCTACCCATGAAGTGACACGAATCCACGTACGAGGGCGGCCAAGAGTCAAGGAGCCACACACACTGCTAGCCCGTCCGGCGCCCGCGGACGAGCTCGTCAGGGCGAACGGGGTCTCGGGGCGGAGCCCCCGGCGGGGCTCGCCGAACCGTTCGGCGCACCGTTCACCGACGGCTTCGACCGCCCACCGCACAACCGTGCCCCGCCCCTGTCCCCGTGGGGCGGCACCCGCTGGCATACACGCCATGACGGCCGGAACCATCACCATCACCCGCGGAACGACCGCCGAGCACGAGCTGGCCGCGCTGCAGCGCGAGCACGGCCGCCCCCTCTTCGCGCTGCTGCTGCGCCTGTCCGACGGCGACCGGCAACGCGCCGAGGACCTGGTGCAGGAGACCTTCGTACGCGCCTGGCAGCATCCCGAGGCGCTGCGTGCCGACGACTTCGACTCCGTACGCCCCTGGCTGCTCACCGTCGGACGGCGGCTCGCGATCGACGCGCGGCGGGCCCGCCAGGCACGGCCCGCGGAGGTCGGGGACGCGGTGCTGGAGAGTGCGCGTGTCTGCGCCGATCACGCCGAACGGTCCGCGGCGACGCTCGATGTACGGGAGGCTGTGAAGACTCTCACTCCCGAGCACCGTGAAGTCCTGGTGCAGGTGTACTTCCAGGGGGCGAGTGTGGCGGAGGCCGCCGCGGCGCTCGGAATTCCGCCCGGTACCGTGAAGTCCCGCGCGTACTACGCGCTCCGCGCCCTGCGCCGGGTTCTTCCGGGATATGCGGCCGACCTGCGGTGAAACCGAAGGCCGAGTCAAACCTCCGTAAAGCGCCTGCCGAGGACCATGGTTGAGTATTCCGCTTGTCCTCATCCGTGTTCCGGACTGAGAGCCCGGGGTCGGGCGACGCGCACGCACACCGGAGGAAGGCAGGAAGGGATGCTGCACAGAGGTCAAGAGAGCACGGACGGCACCGGCGGTGGGGAACTCACCGTCCCCATGGCGTGGTTGTACGCCGAGTACATCGCCGACGAACTGCTGCGGACCGGCGACCTGATGCCGCCCACGTCCTTCGAGTTCCGCGCCGGACGCGACGCGCTGGCGCTGACCATCTTCCTCTCCGACAGTGGCGGTGAACTCTCCGGGATCCGGGTCGTCACACAGCTGGAGATGTGGCTTTCGCTGACGGCGTACGACCAGCCGTGGCAGGACTGGGTGCGCGAGCGGATGGCGGGGCTCGCGGCGGAGGCGGTCGAATCCGGTGCTCCCGCACCGGACTTGGAGCTGGCGTCGGCGGCCTGGCGCTGGCTGGAGGAGACCGAGCTGCTCGCCCCCGACCTGGACGCGGTGCCTGGTGGCGGGCCTGTGCCGGGCGAGGACGACGGTCCGAAGGTGTGGACGCCGGCCTGGCGGCTGGGGCTGCCGCTGGGGCATCTGGCGATCCACCTGTTCTGACCACCCTGTCCGACCACACGGTCGGGCAAATTTTTCGTGCTCGTACCAATCCGCGGGCCCTCGTGCTCCGAATGTCTTGGCCGCTATTCCGGACGGGGCTTGAGTGATTCGACGGTCTGGTGCGTACCGGTGGGCAACAGCAACACCACCCCACCCCGCACCATCGCCACAAGGATTCGGTATTCGGTATGAGGTCCCTGGAACGGCATCGTGACGTCGGCGCCTACGCGCTCGGCGTGCTGGACGAGGCGGAGGCTTTCCGCTTCGAGGACCACCTCATGGAGTGCCGTAGCTGCACGGCGTACGTGAGTGAGTTCCGGCCCGCAGCACGGCAGTTGATGTTGTACCGACGAGCCACACCGCGCTCCGTGCACCCCTTCGCCGCCCCCGGGCCCCGGCTTCTGGACCGGCTGCTCGGCGAGGTGGCGACACGGCACAGGACCGGGCGCAGGCGCTTCCTGTACGCGGTGGCGGCCTCCGTGGTGTTCGCGGCGGGCGGGCCCGCGATCGCGATGGTCACCGCGCAGGGTCACCAGTCGGCCCCGGTCGCCGCGACGGACGCGAAGACCGGTGTATGGGCCCAGGTCACCGCTGAGGACCGGGACTGGGGCAGCGAGGTCGACGTCAAGGTCAAGGACGCCGGGGGCCCTCGCCCCTGTCAGCTCGTCGTGGTCGGCAAGGACGGCTCGGAGCAGACGGTGGCGACCTGGATGGTGCCCCCGCACGACGGCAAGGCCATCAGCGTCCGGGGCGGTGCCGCGCTCCGGTCCGCGGAGATCAGCCGGTTCGAGGTGCGCACGACGGACGGCAAGCACCTGGTGACGCTCAAGTCCCGCTGATCGGCTACTTGAGAAGGCGGGACATCCGGCGGTCCGCCAGCGGCTTGCCGCCCGTCTGGCAGGTCGGGCAGTACTGCAGCGCGGAGTCGCTGAAGGAGACCTCGCGGATGGTGTCGCCGCACACCGGACAGGGCTCGCCCGCCCTGCCGTGCACCCGCAGTCCGCTCTTCTTCTCCGCCTTCAGACGTCCGGCGGCCAGTCCGCGGGAGCGCTCGACGGCCTCGGTGAGCGTGGAGCGCAGCGCCTCGTACAGGCGTCGTGTCTCCTCGGGTCTCAGCGAGGAGGCGAGCTTGAAGGGCGACATCTTGGCGGCGTGCAGGATCTCGTCGCTGTACGCGTTGCCCACACCCGCGATCAGGCTCTGGTCGCGCAACGCGCCCTTGAGCTGTCGCCGCTCGCCCTTCAGCAACTCGGCGAACCGCACCTCGTCGAAGTCGTCCGCGAGCGGGTCGGGGCCGAGCCGGGCCACGCCGGGGATCTGCGCCGGGTCGCGCACCACGTACACGGCGAGCCGCTTCTGGGTGCCGGCCTCGGTGAGGTCGAAGCCCTCGCCGGTCTCCAGCACGACCCGCAGCGCGAGCGGGCCCTTGCCCGGGCGCAACAAGAAGGGGTCGCGCGCAGCGCGTCGGTGAGGGGTGGTGGTCGGGCGACGGGCGGGACCGTCGGGCAGCGTGTCCTTCCAGTGCAGCCAGCCCGCACGGGCCAGGTGCGTCACGAAGTGCAGGCCGTCCGCCTCGATGTCGAGGAACTTGCCGTGCCGGTGCACGGCTGTCACCTCGCGCCCCTCGAAGGCGGTGACGGGCGGGTCGTACGTTTTGAGGACACTGATCGCGACGGGCAGCACGCGCACGACCTCACGGCCGACGAGATGGTCGGCCAGAAAGTCCTTGAGCGCTTCGACCTCGGGCAGTTCCGGCATACGTCCAGAGTGCCATCCGCCACCGACAACACCGGGCGAACGAGCTCAGTTCCGTTCCGGAACGATGAACTCGCACCACACGCACTTGCCGCCGCCGCGGGCCTCGACGCCCCAGACGTCGGCCAGCCGGTCGACGAGGAGGAGGCCGCGGCCCGAGACGCCGGACTCGCCGGCCTCGCGGCGGCGCGGCAGGGCGCTGGAGGAGTCCTCGATCTCGGCACGCAGTCTGCGGTCGGGGCCGGCGAGGACGCGCAGGGTGACGATGGCAGAGCCCTCGGTGTGCATCAGGGCGTTGGTGATCAGTTCGTCGGCGACCAGCTCGATCTCGTCGGAGCGCTCGCGGGCACCCCAGGCGCGGACGGCGGCGCGGATCATGTGGCGGGCCTCGGTGAGCGCCTCGGGGTCGCCGGGCGCCACATGCTGCTGGAGCCGGCCGCCGGGCTGCTGGGTGGTGGGGACGCGGCGGCGCAGGACCAGCAGCGCCACGTCGTCGTCGCCGCCGCGCTCCTCGGCCACGTCGATGAGCCGCTCGACGAGGTCGGTGACGTCCTCCGGGCCCGAGCCGATGAGCTCCGTGAGGGTGTGCATACCTTCGTCGAGGTCGATGCCCGGCTGCTCGACGAGACCGTCGGTGAACAGCAGCAGGCACTGGCCCGGGTCGAGTTCGACGGTGTCGACCGGATATTCGAGGCGGCCGAACTCGGCGGACAGGCCGAGCGGCAGGCCCCCGTCGACGGCGAGCCGATGGCAGCTTCCGTCGGTCCCCCGGATCAGCGGGTCGATATGGCCGGCCCGGACGAGCTGGACGACTCCGGTCGACAGGTCGGCCTCCGCGTACAGACAGGTCGCGAAGCGGTCGGTGTCGAGTTCGTGCAGGAAGACCGAGGCGCGGGCCATCACGGTCGCGGGGGTGTGGCCCTCGGCGGCGTAGGCACGCAGCACGATGCGCAGCTGGCCCATGACGGCGGCGGCGTGTGTGTCGTGGCCCTGGACGTCGCCGATGACGGCGCCGACGCGGCCGCCGGGCAGCGGGATCACGTCGTACCAGTCGCCGCCGATGTCCCGGCCGAGGGAGGCGGAGCGATAGCGGACGGCGATGTCGGCGCCGGGCACGCTGGGGATGGAGCGCGGCAGCATGGCCTGCTGGAGGCCCTGGGCGAGGTCCTTCTCCTGCTCGTAGAACATGGCCCGTTGCAGGCTCTGCGCGATGCTGCTGCCGAGCGCGACGAGGACGTTGCGCTCGTCCGACGAGAAGCCGTGCCGGTCGTTGTAGAGCAGGCCGATCGCGCCGATGGGTCTGGCCTGCACGATGAGCGGCAGATACGCGGCCGACGTGATCTTCAGATCGGTGATGTTCGGCCACAGCAGGGGGTACGACTCGGCGAACTCCTCCGGCGACTCGATGAAGTGCGGCGCGAGGGTCCGTACGACCTCGTTCATCGGGTACTGCGCGTCGATGCGCGTGACCCGGGTGCCGGGCACGTAGCTGTCCGAGGGGCCCGCGGCGACCATACGGATGCGGCCGGCCTCCACCAGGCCCATGACCAGGCTCTTCGCCCCGAGGTGGGTGAGGCCGTGGGTGTCCTCCAGGACGTCGATGACGTCCTGGACGGTGCGGGCGTGCGCGAGGGCCGCCGTGGTGATCTGGACGACGTTGGTCTGCTGGCGCCGGGCCTCGTCCTGCGCGGCCTGATCACGGCGCGCCGCGCTCTCGCCCAGCTCCTCGGTGGCATCGCGGACGATGCCGATGATCCGGCGCGGGCGGCCGGTCTCGTCGCGGCGGATGTAGCCCTGGGTGTGGGTCCAGCGCAGGGAGCCGTCGCGGCGGCGGACGCGGAAGTAGGCGCCGTAGTTCTCGCTGCCGTCCTTGATGGCCTGAGACACCACGGAGTCGAGTCTGCGGCCCTCCATCGGGGACACGCGGATCCCCAGGCTCTCCGGGTGGCCGTCGTATTCGTCGGGGCGCATGTCGAAGATCTCGTGGGCCTGGGCGTCCATGTGGAACAGACCGGCGTCCAGGTCCCAGTCGAAGCTGCCCATGCGGTTGAGCGCCAGGATCGGATCCGGGTGGGCGGGCCAGTCGTCCGGGAGTGACAGGGCGCTCGCACCCCGATCAACCATGGAGCCACCTTGCCAGGATTTGCTCGATTGTTCGACTTCTGGGGGAGCCCGTCTCCGGGCTCCCCGGCCGAGCCGGAGCTCAGCTGTCGAAGACGTCGGTCGGGGCGTCGAAGATGCTGTCCGACGTGGGCGGGTCGTCGGGGATCAGACCGCCGCCGTCGGGGACGTCGGGGCTGTCCGGAACGGTGTCGGGGCCGATGTCCTCGCCCGAGGTGTTCGATGTGTCCGGCTCACTCGACGGGGCCGGCGACGAGGGCTCGTCCGACGCGGACCGGCCGGGGGAGGTCGTGCCGGGCTCCGGAGCGGTGCTCCGGTCCGACGGGGACTCGCTCGGCGGAGTCCGGTCCGAAGGGGGCTGTGTACTCCCGGGCTCCGTGGTCGGCGGGGCCGTGACGGTGGCCGTCGGGCACTTCGGGGGCTCTGCCGCCCGGTCCGCCGGGTCCGTCGGCTCGTCCGCCGGGTCCATCGATTCGTCCGTCGGGGACTCGAGCTTCGCCGTGTCGGACAGCGCGGAGTCGGAGTCGGGGGTCTCGCCCGGGACGCTCTCGGTCGGTCCCGGCATGTCGGTCACCGTCTCGGTGGGCGTGATGCAGTCGGACTCCGATGCGTGGGGCCGCGGGCTCTCGTCGTGCGGGGCGGTGCCGGCCGAGTGGTCCGGCCTCGGGCGCTGCGTCTGCGTCTTCGTCCAGTCGTCGGCCGGCGGAACGACGTGGTCGTGGTGGCCGTCGTCGCCGATCCTGCGCTCGATCCAGGTGTTGTCGACGATGTTGATGATCGTGATGTTGGTGATCACGATGGGCGCCGGGGTCACCACGACGACCTGGGCGGGCCGGTATCCGTCCCAGGCCCGCCCCTGGGTGCCCGGGTTCCCCTCCAGCGCGGAGGGCGGGTTCAGAGGGTTGCCGCAGGCGCAGCGGACGCGGGGCACGCCCCGGTTGTCGACGAGGACGGCGGTGCCCGCCTGGAGCACGGACTGGTAGCTGGTCGCCTGTCCCTTGCTGAACCCATGGTTCGTGACCCGCGTGTCGGCGCGCAGCACCACCGAGGTCAGTCCGCGCAGGAAGTCCGGTACGGAGGCCTGGGAGATCCCCGAGGCCTGGGCGAAGGCACGCGCCTTGCTCCGGTCCGCGGCGAGGAACCCGATCTGCTTCTCGACGTCGCAGCTCCCGGTGTTCTGGGTGCCGCCGTAGAGGCCCGGCGTGGAGCCCGAGAGGGAGCGCTCGCCCTGGCCGCCGGAGGCGGCGCCGGTGGACGCCGGTTGCGGCATTCGGGTGACGGGTGGCGGGGTCGCGGAGGAGTCGGTGAAGGGGTGGGGACCCTGGGCCGCGACGGGCTGGAGGAAGACCTCGCTGCCGGATCCGCCGGATGCCACCTTGTCCTTCTGGTTGTCGCCGCCGCACCCGGCGACAACGAGCGTCGCCGAGAGTGCGCAGGCCGTGACGAGGGTTCTGGTGGGTATGTGCACCGCGTTCTCCCGTTCCTGCCGGGCCATGCGTTGACCCCCCGCCGATTTCGCCCACCATTGTCTGCGTCACTCACTTGGCTCACGCAAGCGGAGGCAGTCACCCAGCGTCACAATGGAAGGGAGAGGAGCACTCGACGTGCAGTGGTTCGTCGCCCCCGAGTACTGGCTGAGCCGGCTGGTCTTCCAGCGGGCGCTGGCCGTCGTGTACCTCGTCGCGTTCCTTGGCGCGGCGGTGCAGTTCCGCGCGCTGATCGGGGAGCGCGGGATGCTCCCGGTCCCCCGTTTCGTGGAGCGCGTGGCGTTCCGTCACGCACCGAGCGTGTTCCACTGGCACTACTCGGACCGCTTCTACGCGGCCTGGACCTGGACGGGCTGCGCGGTGTCGGTGGCGTTGATCGCGGGCCTGGACTCGCAACTGCCGCTCTGGGGCGGGATGTTGCTGTGGCTCGTCCCCTGGGCGATGTATCTGTCGGTCGTCAACGTCGGCCAGACGTGGTACTCGTTCGGCTGGGAGTCCCTGCTGCTGGAGGTGGGTTTCCTCGCGGTCTTCCTCGGCAACGACGAGGTGGCCCCACCGGTCGTCTTCCTCTTCCTGCTGCGCTGGGTGCTGTTCCGGGTGGAGTTCGGCGCCGGGCTGATCAAGATGCGGGGCGACGCCTGCTGGCGGGAGCTGACCTGCCTGTACTACCACCATGAGACACAGCCGATGCCGGGCCCGCTGAGCTGGTTCTTCCACCATCTGCCCAAGCCGTTCCACCGGGCCGAGGTGGCCGCCAACCACGTCACCCAACTCGTCGTCCCCGTCCTGCTGTTCACCCCGCAGCCGATCGCGACGGCCGCCGCCTCGCTGATGATCCTCACCCAGCTGTGGCTGGTCCTGTCCGGCAACTTCTCCTGGCTGAACTGGATCACCATCGTGCTGGCCCTGTCGGCGGTCGAGTTCCCCACCACTGCCCCGCACGTGGCCGGAACACCCCTCTGGTACGAGGTCGTGGTTCTCGCGGTGGCCACGGGCCTGGTGGCCCTCAGTTACCGCCCGGTGCGCAATCTGTTCTCCCGGCGCCAGGTCATGAACCGCTCCTTCGACCCGCTCCATCTGGTCAACACCTACGGGGCGTTCGGCAGCATCAGCCGGGTGCGGTACGAGGTGATCGTCGAGGGCACGGCGGACGGCCTCCCGCGCGAGGATGCGGAGTGGCGGGAGTACGAGTTCAAGGGCAAGCCGGGTGATCCACGGCATTGGCCGCGCCAGTTCGCTCCGTACCATCTGCGGCTCGACTGGCTGATGTGGTTCGCGGCGCTCTCCCCCGCCTACGCCGGTGACTGGTTCGCGGGTCTCGTGGAGCGGCTCCTGGAGAACGACCGCGACACGCTGCGACTGCTGCGCCGCTCCCCGTTCCCGGCCGACGCCCCGCCCCGCTATGTCCGTGCCCGCCTCTTCCGCTACCGGTACACGACCTGGCGCGAGCTGCGGGAGACGGGCGCGTGCTGGCACCGGACGTACGTACGCGACTTCCTGCCGCCGACACGGCTGGAGACGGAGGCCGAGCGTCGTGTCCGGTACTAGACGGTTCCCTCCCCCTGCCGCACCACAGCCATCCCCGGACCGGAGGCGTGCGGAGTGACCCGGTGCACGCGTCGCCCAGGGCATGCCGCCACCACCGTGTGCTGCACGGCAGGGGCGGCGGGGAGCCTAGGGTCAGATGGCGTAGACGCGGGTGGCGGTGCCCCCGAAGATCTCGGCGCGCTCGCCGCCGCTCAGCTCGACGACCAGCCCGGCCGCGATGTCACCGACTCCGGAGTACGTGGCCGCCAGCGTGCACACCGGCCAGTCGGAGCCGTACATCAGGCGGTTCGGGCCGAAGGCGTCCAGCACGGTGTCCGCGTAGGGGCGCAGCTCGGCCGGCGGATACGTCCCCTCCGGCCAGGACCTCCAGTTCGCCTCCGTCACCAGGCCCGAGAGCTTGCCCACCGTGTTGGGGAGCGCGGCCAGCGCCCGGACGTCCGATGCCCACGGTTCGAGTTCGCCCGACGCGATGGGCGGCTTGCCCAAGTGGTCCAGAACGAACGTGAGTTCCGGCAGAGCCTCGGCCGCCTTGACGCAGGCGGGGAGCTGGTGGGGCAGCACGACCAGGTCGTAGACCAGCCCGGCCCCGGCGACCGCCGCGAGTCCGCGCCGGACGTCCGGACGCAGCAGCCACTCGGGGTCTGGCTCGCCCTGCACCTGGTGGCGGATGCCCTTGAGGTACTGGCCGCCCGCCATCTCGCGCAGCCGCGCCAGTTCGTCGGCGGCATCCGGGCGGGTCAGGTCGGTCCACCCCACGACCCCCGCCACCAGTTCGCTCTCTTCCGCGAGGGCGAGGAACTCCGGGGTCTCCTCGGCCACGGTGATCGTCTGCACCAGGACCGTGCGGTCGAACCCGGCGGCCCGCGCCTGCGGTTCGAGCTCCGCGAGGGTGAAGTTCCGCCGCAGGGGCTGGAGTTCGGGTCCGGTGATCCAGTCCTGGTCGCGGACGGAGAGGTCCCACACATGGTGGTGCGCGTCCACGTTCACGGCAGCTCCCACACGACGGGCAGCCCTGCGCCGGCACCCTCACCGGAGTAGTCGTGGACGACGTCGAGGAGTTCGGCCATGCGGGCCTGCCAGGCGATGTTGACCGGCAGCTTCTCCAGTTCGGCGAGCATCCGCGCGTAGTCCTCGCACTCCAGGACATGGAACAGATCGGTGCCGCTGCGCCAGATCGTCCAGGAGGTGGCTCCGGCGGCCCTGATGGCCGCGGTGAGCTCTTCGGGGACCTCGCGGTGAGCGGTCTCGTACTCGGCGACGCGGTCCGCGCGGACCGTGGTGTGCAGCGCGACTCTCATGACGGCTCCTGTCCGGGTACGGGAGCGGCGGAGGGCAGCAGACCTTCCGCACGCAGTTCGTCCCAGAACTCCAGGGGTACCGGCGTCGCGAACTGCTCCGCGCAGTCGCGGACTTCGTGCGGGGAACGCGCACCCACCAGGACGCTCGCCACGGCCGGATGCGCGGCGGGGAAGGCCAGCGCGGCGGCGCGCAGGGTGCTGCCGTGCCGCTCGGCGATGGCTTTGAGGCGCAGAGCGCGTTCCAGCAACTCACCCGACGCCGTCATGTAGTTGTACGTCGCGCCCGGTCTCGGATCCGCCAGCAGCCCGGAGTTGAAGGCGCCGCCGATGACGACGGACGTGCCGCGCTCCTGGGCGGCGGGCAGCAGGTCGGTGAGCGCACGGTGGTCGAGCAGGGTGTACCGCCCCGCGCACAGCACCACGTCGACGTCCGTGTCGCGGACGAAGCGGGTGAGCATCCCGGTCTGGTTCATGCCCGCGCCGATCGCCCCGATCACGCCCTCCGAGCGCAGCTTCTCCAGGGCGGGGTAGCCCTCTCGGAAGGCCTGCTCGGCGTGGTCGTCCGGGTCGTGCAGATAGACGACGTCCACGTGGTCGAGGCCGAGCCGTTCGAGGCTGGCGTCCAGACCGCGTCGTACGCCGTCCGCGCTGAAGTCCCAGACGCGGCGGTGTGTGGCGGGTACGGCGAAGCCGTCGGCCAGGTCGTCGCCGTCCGCGTCCGTGGGCTCCAGGAGGCGGCCCACCTTCGTGGACACGGTGTACTCGGCGCGGGGCCGCTGGCGCAGGGCCGCGCCCAGGCGCCGCTCGGAGAGGCCGATGCCGTAGTGCGGCGCGGTGTCGAAATAGCGCATGCCTCCGGCCCAGGCAGCGTCGACCGCCTCGTACGCCTGCTCGTCGCTCACCGAGGTGAACAGGTTGCCGATACCCGCGGCGCCGAAGGACAGCTCGCTGACCTCGACGCCGCTTCTCCCGAGCGTGCTCACTGGCCCACCGGGCGCAGTCGCAGCCCCTGCATGCCGCCGTCGACGGCGAGTGCCGTGCCGGTGGTGGCGCCGGAGAGCGGGCTCGCCAAGTAGGCGACGGCGCCCGCGACTTCGGCTGCCGAGACCAGCCGGCCGGAGGGCTGGCGGGCCTCCAGCGCGGCCCGTTCGGCGACCGGGTCGTCGGCGGCGTCGAGCAGCCGGGCGATCCACGGGGTGTCCGCCGTACCGGGGTTCACGCAGTTGACGCGGACGCCCTCGCGGAGGTGGTCGGCGGCCATGGCGAGGGTGAGGGAGAGGACGGCGCCCTTGGACGCGGAGTACAGGGCGCGCTGGGGCAGGCCCGCGGTGGCGGCGATGGAGCAGGTGTTCACGATGGCCGCGTGCGCGGATTCCCGCAGATGGGGCAGGGCGGCCCGGGTCGTACGGACCATGCCGAGGACGTTGACGTCCAGGACCCGGTGCCACTGCTCGTCGTTGTTGTCCTCGACGGTTCCCTGGGCGCCGATGCCCGCGTTGTTGATCAGTACGTCGAGTCCTCCGAGGTCGGCGACCGCCGCGGCCACGGCCTGCCGTACGGACGCGTCGTCGGTGACGTCGGCGCGATAGCCGAGCAGCGGCTTCTCGACCGACGACGGGTCCAGGTCGAGGACGGCTACCTGGGCACCGCGCGCGGCGAGCAGGTCGGCGGTGGCCCGGCCGAGGCCGGAGGCGCCGCCCGTCACCAGCGCCCGGAGGCCGGCGAAGTCCTGAGGGTCCGTCATACTGCTGCGCCCTTCTTGTCGTTGAGCTTCTGCTGTGCCAGGTCGGCGGCCCAGAAGGTGCCGCCGGGGTAGGTGAACTCGGCGATGGACCCGGGCCGCATGGCGGCCGAGAAGCCCGGCGCGGCGGGTGCCGTGTAGTGACCCTCGCGGATCACGACCGGGTCGAGGAAGTGGTCGTGCAGATGGTCGACGTATTCGATGACCCGGTCCTCGGTGGTGCCGGAGAGCGCCACGAAGTCGAACATCGAGAGGTGCTGGACGAGTTCGCACAGGCCGACGCCGCCGGCGTGCGGGCAGACGGGCACCCCGAACTTGGCCGCGAGCAGCAGGATGGCGAGGTTCTCGTTGACACCGCCGACACGGGCCGCGTCGATCTGGAGGACGTCGATGGCACCGGCCTGGAGGAGCTGCTTGAAGATGATGCGGTTCTGGACGTGCTCGCCGGTGGCGACCTTGACGGGGGCGACGGCCTTGCGGATGGCGGCATGGCCGAGGACGTCGTCGGGGCTGGTCGGCTCCTCGATCCAGTAGGGCTGGAACTCGGCGAGCGCCTTGGTCCAGGTGATCGCCTCGTCGACGTTCCAGCGCTGGTTGGCGTCGATCGCGATGCGGATGTCCGGGCCGACCACGGAGCGGGCGACCCGGCAGCGGCGTACGTCGTCCGCGAGGTCCGCGCCCACCTTCAGCTTGATCTGTGTGAACCCGTCGGCGACGGCCTCCGCGGCCAGCCGTGTGAGCTTCTCGTCGCTGTAGCCGAGCCAGCCGGGCGAGGTGGTGTAGGCGGGGAAGCCCCGCTCGACGAGCAGGGCCCTGCGGTCCTCGGCGCCTTCCCGCCCGCGCCGCAGCAGCTCCAGCGCCTCCTCCGGCGTGAGCGCGTCCGTGATGTAGCGGAAATCGACCTGGCGTACCAGCCATTCGGGCTCGGCGTCGGCGAGCAGCTGCCACAGCGGCTTGCGCGCGCGCTTGGCGGCCAGATCCCATACGGCGTTGACGACGGCGCCGATCGCCATGTGCATCACGCCCTTCTCGGGTCCGAGCCAGCGCAGCTGACTGTCGCCGATCAGGTCCCGGCCCAGGGAGCCCGGATCGGCGCACAGCTCGTCGACGGACCGTCCGACCACATGCCCGCGCAGCGCGTCGATCGCGGCGACCTGGACATCATTGCCCCGCCCGATGGTGAAGGTGAAGCCGTGCCCCTCGGCGCCGTCGGCCGCGTCGCTGCGCAGCACGACGTACGCCGCCGAGTAGTCGGGGTCCGGGTTCATCGCGTCGGAGCCGTCGAGCTCGCGCGAGGTGGGGAAACGGATGTCGTAGGTGTCGACCGCGGTGATGCGGGCGGGGGTCGGGGACACGGAAGGCCTTTCGATCGGTGGCAAGGGATCCTCGGACTCGGGGATCCGAGAAGTCAGTCCTGGGCGCGGCCTGTCGTCACGCGGGCGATCATCAGGGCGACCAGGATGATTCCGCCGTAGATGGCCTGGATCCAGAAGGACGGCACCTGGGCGAGCGTGAGCAGGTTCTGGACGACACCCAGGAGGAGTACGCCGGTGAGGGCGCCGAACATGGTGCCCTTGCCGCCGTCGAGGCTGATGCCGCCGATGACCGCGGCCGCCATCACCGTGAAGATCATGTTGTTGCCCTGGTTGGCGCTGATCGCACCGACATAGCCGGTCTGCATGATCCCGCCGACCGAGGCGAGCACGCCCGCGACGACGGACACCCCGAGCAGCACCCGGTCGACGCGGATGCCTGCCGCGCGGGCCGCTTCCGCGTTGCCGCCGATCGCGTACAGGGCGCGGCCGATCCGGTGGTACTTGAGAATCAGCCCGGCGACACCGAAGGCGACCGCGGCCAGCCACACCGACAGGGGGACGCGCAGGACGGTGGAGGTGGCCAGCGAGAAGAACGCGTCGGGCATGCCGAACAGCGTCTTGCCCTTGGTGGCGCCGACCAGCAGCCCGCGCAGGACGATCAGCATCGCGAGGGTGACGATGAAGGCGTTGAGCTTGAACTTCACGACGAGGATGCCGTTGAAGGCGCCGATGACTCCGCCCACGACGAGGATCGCGAGAAGGGCGAGCGCGGCCGGCCACTGGGTGCCCCAGCCGGACTGCGCGGCCGGCAGCACCAGCAGGGCGCCGATGGCGGGTGCGATGCCGACCACCGACTCCAGCGACAGATCGATCTTGCCGGTGATCAGCACCAGCGACTCGGCGAGGACCACCATCGCGAGCGCTGCCGAGGCGCCCAGGATGGAGATCAGGTTGCGTTCGGTGAGGAACGAGTCGTTGACGATCGCGCCGAGCACCATGAGCACCAACAGGGCCGGTACGAGGGCGAGTTCGCGGGCACGGCGGAGGAGTACGGCCTTGGCGGCGCGGGGGTCCGGAGTCCGCGGCGGGGTGAGCGGCGGGGCCTTGGTGTCAGCCATGGTCCACTCCTTCGATGGAGGCGATCAGCTCGTGGTCGTGCCAGCCCGCCGGGTGCTCGGCGACGACACGGCCGTGGAAGAGGACGAGGACACGGTCGCAGCGGCGCAGGTCGTCGAGTTCGTCGGAGACGACGAGCACGGCGGTGCCGTCCGCGCGGGCGCTGTCCATGCGGGCCAGCAGGGACTCCTTGGACTTCACGTCGACGCCCGCGGTGGGGTTGATGAGGACGAGCAGGCGCGGGTCCGAGGCGAGGGCGCGGGCCATGACGACCTTCTGCGCGTTGCCGCCGGAGAGGTCGGAGACAGGCTGCTCGGGTCCCTCGGTGTGGATGTCGAGGCGTTCGATCAGCTCGGTGGCGAAGCCGCGTCTGCGGTCGGTGCCGATGAAGCCGTAGCGGCCGAGGCGGCCCAGGACGCTCATGGTGGCGTTGTCTCCGATGCTCATCCCGGAGACGAGACCCTGGTCGTGCCGGTCGCGCGGAACACAGCCGACGCCCGCCTTGAGCGCGGCATGCACATCACCGAACGGCAGCGGCTGGCCGTCGAGTCGAGCGGTTCCGCCGGTCGGCGTGTGCAGTCCGGCGAACGACTCGGCCAGTTCGATCTTGCCGCTGCCACTGGATCCGGCGAGGCCGAGGACCTCGCCGCGGCGGACGGTGAGGTCGATGCCGTCGAACGCGTGCGAGGTCAGCCCCTGGACGTCGAGCATCACCGGGGCGCCGGCGGCCACGGACCGGCGCGTGTCCCCCTGTTCGGTGATCGACTCCCCCGCCATGGCCTCCACCAGTGCCGGGCGCGGGAGTTCGGCGACCGGCGCGGTGGTGATCCAGCGGGCGTCGCGGAGCACGGTGACCGTCTGGCACACCTCGTACACCTCCTGGAGGTGGTGCGAGATGAACAGGAAGGTGACGCCGGACTCCTGGAGCGCCCGCATGCGGGTGAAGAGCCGCTCGATCTCCCGGTTGTCGAGCTGCGCGGTCGGTTCGTCGAGGACGATGAAACGCGCGCCGAAGCTCAACGCCCGGGCGATCTCGACCATTTGGCGGTCCTCGACCTTGAGGTCTGCGGTCCGCGCCTCCGGGTCGACGTGCACGTCCCAGGTCTGAAGGACCTCCGCCGCCTCGGCCCGCAGCCGGCGCCAGCTGATGAAGCCGCCGCGCCCGACCGGCTGCCGGTTGATGAAGAGGTTCTCGGCGACCGTCAACTCCGGTACGACCGTGGGCTTTTGGTAGACGCAGGCCACCTTGCGGCGCCAGGCGTCGCGGTCCGCGAGCGGGGGTGCGGGCTCGCCGTCGAAGCGGACCGTGCCCTCGTCGGGGGCCTGGAGGCCGGTGAGGAGGGTGACGAGGGTGGACTTGCCCGCGCCGTTGCGCCCGACGAGGGCGTGCGACTCGCCCGGCAGGACGGTGAGTCGGCCGTCTTGGAGTGCGACGGTGGGGCCGTACCGCTTGGCCACGCCCCGCGCCTCCACCAGTGGGGTGCTCATGTGACCGTGTTGCCCCAGAGCTTGGGGTCGTCGACGTTGTCCTTGGTCACCAGCGGCGCGGGCAGCTGGTCCTCCAGGATGCCGCTGGGCAGCTTGACGATCTCGGAGTCGTGGTCGGTCGGGCCGGTCTTGAACGTCTTTCCCTGCATCGCGGCCTTGATGTAGTACATGCCGTACTTGGCGTACGCGTCGGCGGGCTGCGAGACGGTGGCGTCGATCTCACCCTTGCGGATGGCGTCGAACTCCTGCGGGATGCCGTCGTTCGAGACGATCGCTATATGGCCCGCCTGGCCCGTCTTCTTCAGCATCCCCTTGGACTTGAGGGTCTGGAGGGTGGGGGCGAGGTAGACGCCGCCCGCCTGCATGTAGATGCCCTTGATGTCGGGGTTGGCGTTCAGCAGGGTGTCCAGCTTGGAGGCCGCGGTGTCGGACTCCCACTTGGCGGGGATCTCCAGGACCTTCAGCTTCGGGTAGTTCTTCCGCACGCAGGTGCGGAACGCCTCGGAACGCTCACGGCCGTTGACGGACGCCAGGTCGCCCATGATCTGTACGACCTTGCCGGAGCTGATGTGCTTGCCGAGGTACTGGCAGGCCTTCTCGCCGTACGCGACGTTGTTGGCGCGTACGACCATGGCGACCTTGCCCTTCTCGGGCGCGACGTCGACGGCGACCACGGGGACGCCCTTGCGCTCGGCCTGGTCCAGTCCGGCGGCGATGGCGGCGCTGTCCAGGGGAGCCACGACCAGGCCCTTCACACCCTGGTTGAGCTGGTTGTTGATGTCGGTGATCTGCTGCGACGGGTCACTGTTGGAGTTGACGGTCTTGAGCGCGTCCACACCCTCGGACGTCGCCATCTTCGGGACGTAGTCGTTGTACGACTGCCAGAACGGCGAGGTCAGCAGGGGCAGGATCACCCCGACCTTGCCGGTGCCGCCCCCGCCGCCCGAGGCGGCGGTGTCCTTGGTGCTGCCGCACGCCGTGAGCGTGAGGGTCGCGCAGGCGGCCACAGCCACCGCGCTGAGGGAGATCCGCCTGTTTCGCAGGGTTCTGCCGGCCATCTAACAGCTCCTCATTGAGCGAGATCGAGCAGGTGACCGCATATTTATCAGACCACTTCGCCGCCGCAACACCCTCCGGGGCCAAATTTCCCTGCTTTCAAGCGATAGTGGTCCGACCACTCCGGTGGTTAGACTGCGGCGCACCCGGCGACAGGAGGAAACGGCGTGGACGAGTCCGCCCCGCAGAAGGGCACCGTGACGCAGCGCGCCATCGAGCGGATCACGGCGATGATCGGCGAGGGCCGGCTCGAGCCGGGCCAGCGGCTGCCGACCGAGCGTGATCTCGCCGCCCAGCTGGGCATCTCCCGCAGCTCGATGCGCGAGGCGATCCGTGCGCTCACGGTCATGGGCGTCCTGGAGGCGCGGCACGGATCGGGCATCTACGTCACGCAGTTGGAGGCCGGGGACCTCCTGGAGACCTTCGGTGTCGTGGCCGATCTGTCCCGGGGGCCGCGCCTGGTCGAGCTGCTGGAGATCCGCCGGATCCTGGAGTCGACAGCGACCGCGCTCGCCGCCGCCCGGATCTCGGCGGACGAGCTCGCCGAGGTCGAGAAACACCTCGCGGCGATGAACGCGACGGACGATCCGGAGGAGATCCTCGCCCACGACCTGGCCTTCCACCGCGCCATCGGGGCGGCGGCGGGCAACGAGACCATGGCGGCCATCCTGGAGGGCCTCTCGTCACGCACCTTCCGCGCCCGCGTCTGGCGCGGTTACCAGGAGGAGGGCGCCTTCGAGCGCACCCGGCGCGAGCACGCGGCGATCCACCGCGCGCTGGTGGCGCGCGATCCGGAGGCGGCACGGGCGGCGGCGGCCGCTCACGTGGGTGAGGTGGAGGAGTGGCTGCGGACCCAGCTCAAGCCGTAGTGGCTTGAGCTGGAACCCGCTTCATACGGGGGCGGAGCGGCCTCGATCAGGCGCCCCCTGCACTCAGTGGCGAAGCGCCCCGGTCAGGCGCGCTTCAGCCTGAGTGTCACCAGCTCGAACGGGCGCAGCCGCAGCGTGATCCGGTCGCCTTCCCGCTCCGGTGCCGCCGCGTCCGCGAGCGGCCGTTCCAGCAGGTCGGTGACCGCGACGGCCGCGACCTCGAAGCCCGCCCTGAGCGAGGCGAGCGTACGGCCGCCGCGGGACTCGTGGAAGCGGACGACCACGTCGCCGCTGCCGTCGTCGGCCAGCTTGACCGCCGTCACGACGACCGCGTCCTGGTCGACGGTCACCAGCGGGGCGACCTCCTGGGAACCGGTCAGCCGCCGCTCCGGCACATTGATCCGCCACCCTTCGCGCACCGCGTCGCCGATCGCCGCACCCGGCACCAGCGCGTGCCGGAAGCGGTGGACGCCCTGGTCGGTCTCGGGGTCGGGGAAGCGCGGGGCGCGCAGCAGCGAGACGCGCACGGTGGTGGTCGTACCGGAGTCGGTGTCGCGGACGGTCCGGGTGACGTCATGGCCGTACGTCGAGTCGTTGACCAGGGCGACGCCCCAGCCGGGCTCCTCGATGTGCACGAACCGGTGGTTGCACGCCTCGAACTTGGCGGCCTCCCAGGACGTGTTGGTGTGCGTGGGCCGGTAGAAGTGCCCGAACTGGGTCTCGGACGCGTACCGTTCGGCGTGCACGTCGAGCGGGAAGGCGAGCTTCAGGAACTTCTCGGTCTCGTGCCAGTCGACCTCGGTGTCGATGCCGAGCCGCGGCTCGCCCGGAGCGAGCGACAGCACCTGGGTGACCCGCGACACGCCGAAGGACCGTACGATCCGCACCGACACGCCGTCCTGACCAGGCACGACCTCGTCCGCGTCGACCAGGTCGGTGACCGTGTTGCGGTAGAACTCGTCGACGTCCCAGGCGTCCCACATGTTCGGGAAGTCGGAGTGGAGTTGGAGGAGGCCCGCCGCCTGCCCGGGCGCGATCGTCTCGCGGTCGGCGAGGAGGTCGTACGCGGAGACGACGAGCCCCCGTGCGTCGATCTCGACGCGCAGCAGGCCGTTGTCGAGGACGTAGCCACCGTGCACGCGTGGCGCGAGCGCGGCCTCACCCTCGACGAGAGCCGCACCGGCTCCGCCCGCCGCCACCCCGTCCCTGCGGTGCGGCGCCGAGTTGAAGACCAGCGCCGCCGAGCCCTCCCCGGCCAGTGCGCGCTGGGCCGCGTCGATGATGCCGTCCAGCTCCTCGGCGACCTTTTCGTACGTCTTGCGCGCCTCCCGGTGCACCCAGGCGATCGACGACCCGGGCAGGATGTCGTGGAACTGGTGGAGCAGCACCGTCTTCCAGATACGGTCCAACTCCTCGTACGGATAAGGGAATCCGGTCCGTACGGCCGCGGTCGCCGCCCACAGCTCGGCCTCGCGCAGGAGGTGTTCGCTGCGTCGGTTGCCCTGCTTGGTCCTCGCCTGACTGGTGAGCGTGGCGCGGTGGAGTTCCAGGTACAACTCGCCGATCCACACGGGCGCGTTGGGGTATTCGGCCTCCGCCTTCTCGAAGAACTCGGCAGGGGTCTCCCACACCACGGTCGCGGAGCCTTCGAGGTCGCGGAGCCTGGCCGCCTTGGCGACCATCTCGCGGGTGGTGCCACCGCCTCCGTCGCCCCAGCCGGTGGGGGCGAGGGAGTGCCGGGCGACGCCCTTGTCCTTGAAGTTGCGTGCCGCGTGGGCGATTTCGCTGCCCTTCATGGAGCAGTTGTAGGTGTCGACGGGCGGGAAGTGCGTGAAGATCCGGGTGCCGTCGATGCCCTCCCACTGGAAGGTGTGGTGCGGGAACTTGTTGGTCTGCGACCACGAGATCTTCTGCGTCAGCAGCCACTTGGAGCCCGCCGCCTTGATGATCTGCGGCAGCCCCGCGGCGAAACCGAAGGTGTCGGGCAGCCAGGCCTCGTCGTTCTCGATGCCGAACTCGTCGAGGAAGAACCGCTTGCCGTGCACGAACTGACGGGCCATCGCCTCCGAGCCCGGCATGTTGGTGTCGGACTCGACCCACATGCCGCCGACGGGCACGAACCGCCCGTCGGTCACCGCCTTCTTCACCCGGGCCCACACCTCGGGGCGGTGCTCCTTCACCCAGGCCCACTGCTGCGCCTGGGACATGGCGAAGACGAACTCGGGCTCGTCCTCCAGGAGCGCCGTCATGTTGGAGGTCGTGCGGGCCACCTTGCGGACGGTCTCGCGCAGTGGCCACAGCCACGCGGAGTCGATGTGCGCGTGTCCGACGGCGCTGATGCGGTGGGCGGACGGGACGGCGGGCACGGCCAGGACCTCCGCCAGCCGGGCGCGGGCCGCGGCCGCCGTACCGCCCACGTCCTGGAGGTCCACGGCGTCCAGTGCCCGCTCGACGGCGCGCAGGATGTCCCAGCGCCGCGCGGACTCCACCGGCAGCTCGGCCATCAGCTCGCCGAGTACCTCCAGGTCGATGACCAGCTGCCAGACGGTCTCGTCGAAGACAGCGAGGTCCATGCGCTCCAGCTGGTACTGCGGCTCGCTGCCCGCGGTCTCCTTGTCGCCCAACCGCGTGGGCCGGAAGGGATGGTAGTCGAGGATGACCGGGTTGGAGGCGGCCTCGATGTGCAGCCTGACCTCCTCACCGCCCTCGGCCGGGGCGCCGATCCGCACCGACTGGTTACGCGGGTTGAGGCCCTTCACCGGAGTGCCGTCGGGCCGGTAGACGAGCCCCTCGCACTGGAATCCCGGCATGTTCTCGTCGAAGCCGAGGTCCAGCAGCGCCTCGACGGTCCGGCCGGCCCACGCCTCGGGCACGGTCCCGGTGACACGGAACCAGCTGGTGCCCCACGGAGCACCCCAGCGCGCGCCCACCTCGATCGGTTCCGGCGCGGCGGCCAGCCCTTCGGCGACCGGCACCGGCTCGCCGGGCGCGTGCCACACCGCCACCTCCAGCGGTACGGACTCGGGGTACACGGCGGGGCGGATGCGCTCGTCGAGGACGCGCCGGAGGCGGGCTTCGACCAGGGTGCGGTCGT
Source organism: Streptomyces sp. R35 (assembly GCF_041053035.1). Lineage (NCBI taxonomy): Bacteria > Bacillati > Actinomycetota > Actinomycetes > Kitasatosporales > Streptomycetaceae > Streptomyces > Streptomyces sp. R35. The sequence continues at coordinate 10,105,969 of NZ_CP163440.1, read as the reverse complement.
CATGCATGAGAGTGCTCCGTGGGGTGAGGGTGCGGGCTACCAGGTGTGGGTGGTCGTGGCGGCGGTCGAGATGGTGAACAGCTCCCCCACCGCGCGCAGTTCGAACCGTGCGGCGGTCTCGCCCTGCTCGGGGACGAGACCGCCGGCGTAGAACGCGCACTGGCAGGTGCCGCCGAGGAAGCGGCGCGTCCCGTCGGGGAGTGTCCGGTACAGCTCGTAGTGGCGTACGGCACCGGTGGCGCCCTGCCAGGCGAAGCGCAGGCCGCCTCCGTCGGCGTCGGTGACGCGCAGGCCGGTGGGCGCGGCGGGGGTCACCACCGCGTCCCGGACGGCGAGCCCGCCGAGACGCCAGCGCACGGGCCCGCCGGTGGCGGTCAGCCGGACGCCGATCGCGCGCACGGTCCCCGACAGGCCGGTCAGCCGCACGGTCGACGTCCCCCAGCTGCCGCTCTCGCTCACCGGGAAGTACGTGTACGGGGGCGCCCCACCCGCCGTGCCCGGCTCGGCGGTGGCGACGGCGAGCTCGACCCGCGCACTGCCGGAGTCGAGACGGTGGGTGAGCTCCACGACCGTGTCCGCGCCGAGCGGCAGCCGTGTCGCGTACAGGTCCAGCGTGGCCGGCGCGTCGAGGGCGCCGTCGACCAGAAGGCTGCTGCCGCCGCGCCAGGCGTCCGCGAAGTCGAAGGTGACGGACGGGCGCCCGCCGGTGGTCCGCACCACCCAGCGGCGGGACGGCAGCCGGTCCTGGAGACCGAGGTGGTTCCAGGCGGCACCCGAGGTGACCTTGCCGTCCTCGTACCACTTCAGTCCGTGCCCGGTGTTGAAGACGGTCGCGAAGGGCACGGAGCTCACGGTGGACCGGTCGGCGACGGAGACGGCGGGGGCGCGCCAGCCGGCGGTCGGGTCCGGCTTGGCGGGGTCGAGGGTGCTGCCGGTCCAGAACTTGTCGTCGGCGGTGTGGAAGTCGCCGGGCGTGCGGCCCGCGGGCAGGTGGTTGCGGGTCCACTCGGGCCGGTAGAAGCCGATGGAGGTGACGTGCGTTCTGGTGGCCGGCACGATGGCGTCCCAGTTCACGGACGTGCCGGTTCCGCCCGCCTCGACGTCGACGCCGGCCCACAACTCGTAGCGGCTGCGGCCGAGTTGCTGCGCCGTTGTGCCCGAGGACGCGAGACTGCTCTGGGACCAGCGGAAGTCGATGAACATGGTGTCGGCGGCCTGGAAGAAGGTCTTGTTCTGGCTGTTCAGCGCGCCCTGCCAGCTCACCGAGCCGCTCACGGTCATCGAGTCGTACCAGGTGACGCGCTGGCCCTTGGCCGCCCCGAGCGTCTTCAGCTCTTTGAGGAAACCGAGCATGTCGGTGGCGAGCGCGGTGTTCCCGCCGCCGGTCTCGGCGTTGATGAACCAGCCGTCGAAGCCGTACGCGGCGGCCACGGCGACGAGTTGGGCGGCGAGCGGGTAGTGCCCGGTGGAGTCCTTCTGCACCAGGTCGCGGGTCCACTGGAGCCGGCCGCCGTAGGCGACGGGCGGCAGGAACACATTGCCGAGGACGGGTACGCCGTGCCGGTGGGCCGCGTCCACGATCGGGGCGTTCGGGGCGAGGATGAGGCCCTCGCCGGACGAGCCGCCCCAGAAGACGAGTTCGTCGACGTACGCCCAGTGGGTGAGGGCGTAGTAGTCGGCGGTGGCCGCGCCCTGCGAGGGGTTGCCCGACGTGGGGCCGAAGGAGACCAGGGACTGGATACGGGCCTGGCCGGAGCGGGCCGTCGTGTTCGCGGGGGTCGGTGTGAACCGCGCGGCGAGCGGCACGGACGCCGCGTTGAACGCCAGATCCGTGTCGCCGTCGGCGCGCCAGGCCTTGAGGCTGCGCCAGGTGATGCCGGTGCCGGGGGTGCCCGAGGGCAGCGAGTCGGGATACCAGTAGGAGGCGTACGGCTGGAGGTCGCGGGTGGCCGCGGCCGCCGTACCGGACAGGCCGGGGACGAGCCCCGCGGCGGCGCCGGCTCCGGCGAGCAGGACGGTGCGTCTGCTGAGGTTCACTGTGTGCTCCGTATCGTTGGGGGACGGATTACGGTGCTGGGGTCACGCGATGGCCTGACCCGGTGTGACGACCTCGCTGATACCGCGAGCGACGAGGTGCTCCTTGTCGTCGGCACGGCTCGCGAGGACAGTGGTGGGACGGACCCCGTCGGCGGTCAGCCGGGCGAAGGCCTCGAACACCGGGCCTCCGGGCGCACAGACCGAACGGCCAGGCGCGGTGTCGACGACCAGCGCGGTGGTGCGCGCGGCGGGTGTCTGCGGCCGGCCCTCCTTGACGATCCGGGCGAGGGTCTCCCCGGCCGGCTTGGTCTGCCGGTCATTGGTCAACAGGCCCAGGCTGTACTCGAGTTCGGGGAAGTCGGCGAGGTCGCGGCTGACGTCGTGCGAGCACCACCAGGTCACGCCCCACACATCGGGGCAGTCGAGGGCGTTCGCGACGGTCGCCTCGGTGAAGGCGGCCGCGTGCTCGGCGGGGATCAGCGGGGCGGGCGCACCGACCTCCTGGAGCCAGACCGGGCGGTGCGGGTCGTCCGCCCAGGCCTTGGCGAGTTCGATGAGGTACGCGGCGTGGTGCTCGGTGGCGACACCCGTGCGGCCGTGCCGCTGGGCCGTCCCGTTGAACACCCACGAGTGCACGGCGGTGACCGCGCCGAGCCGTGCCGAGTGCTCGGGCGTGAACGGCTGGTCGTCCTGGTACCAGGCGGCGTCGTACGAGGCGTGCAGATGCAGCTTGCCGGGGGCGCCCTCCGCGCAGGCGGTGAGCAGGCGCCGAAGCCACGCCCCCGCCTGTTCGGGCGTGATGCGGTCCGGGTCGGGGTGCGGTCCGGCGGCGAACTGGTTGACCTCGTTGCCGACGGTCATGCCGATGAAGTTCGGCCGGTCGGCGAGCGCCGCGGCCAGGGTGCGCAGATACTCCGCCTCCCCCTCCACCACCTCCGGATCGGTGAAGAGGTTGCGCCGGTGCCAGGTCCGCGTCCAGGCGGGCAGGAAGTCGAAGCTCGACAAGTGCCCTTGCAGTCCGTCGACGTTGACGTCGAGGCCGCGTTCGGCGGCGGCGTCGGCGAGCGCGACGAGCTGCTCCACGGCGCGCGGGCGGATCAGGGTGCGGTTGGGCTGGAAGTAGGGCCACAGCGGGAAGACCCGGATGTGGTCGAGGCCGAGCGCGGCGATCGAGTCGAGATCGGCGCGTACGGCGTCGAGGTCGAAGTCGAGCCAGTGGTGGAACCACCCTTGGCTCGGGGTGTAGTTGACGCCGAAGCGCACGGCAGCAGACATGCGGATTCCTTGCGGATCTGAGGTACGGGAGGTCAGCCCTTGACGGCGCCCTCACCCACGCCACGGAAGAAGTACCGCTGGAGACAGGCGAACAGGGCGATCAGCGGCGCCACGGCGATGATCGTGCCCGCGGCGACGAGCCGTTCGTCGTTGGCAAAGGTGCCGTGCAGATAGTTGAGTCCGATGGTCAGGGTGAACTTCGAGGGATCGCTGAGCACGATGAGCGGCCACAGGAAGTCGTCCCAGGAACCCATGAAGGCGAAGATCGCGACGACGGCGAGGGTGCCCTTCACCGACGGCAGCGCGATCCTCAGGAACCGCTGCCAGGCGTTCGCCCCGTCGACGAAGGCCGCCTCCTCGATCTCGTAGGGAAGGTTGAGGAAGGCGTTGCGCATCAGCAGCACGTTCATGGCGCTGATGCAGGCGGGCAGCACGACACCGATCAGCGTGTTGTTCAGACCGAGTTCCCGCATGGTCGTGAACTGGGCGATGATGACGCTCTCGGCGGGTACGAGCATCGCCAGGATGAAGACGAGTGTCGCGACGCGCCGGCCGCGGTAGCGCAGCCGGGCCAGGGCGTAGCCCGCGAGCGCCGATCCGGCGCAGTTCGTCACGACGTTGGCGGTGGCGACCTTCAGCGAGTTGAGGGCGTAGTCCCAGACCGGAATGGTGTCGGCAACTCGCTTGTAATTGTGGAGAGTTGGCTCGCCCGGCAGAAACTCGGGCGGTGAGCTGAAGATGTCCTCGTGCGGCCCTTTGAGGGACGTCGACAGCTGCCACAGGAACGGCCCGACCGTCAGGGCGAGTACGGCGAGCAACAGCAGGTAGCGCAGGGCGAGTTCCCAGACGCGGATGCGGCGGCCGTGCTCGTCGGCGACACGGGGCTCCCGCGCGGCCGCCGGACGCTCCACCGGTCGTGTCTTCTCGGCGACGCTCACGCCTCCTCCTTCCGGTCGGCGCGCAGCACCAGCAGCATCAGCACGACGGTGACGGCGAAGACGACGACCGAGATGGCGGAGGCGTAGCCGACCCGGCCGGTCAGCCCGGTGCCGGTGCGCTGGACGAGCATGACGAGGGTGGTGTCCTCGCCCGCGGGACCGCCGTCCGGGCCCGCCATCAGATACACCTCGGAGAACACCTTGAACGCGGAGACCGAGGAGAGCGCCCCGACCAGGACCATCGTGGAGCGGACGGCGGGCACCGTCACCGTGAGGAAGCGGCGCACCGCGCCCGCGCCGTCCACCATCGCGGCCTCGTGCAGCTCGCGCGGCACGTTCGCCAGCGCGGCCAGATAAATGATCATGTAGTAGCCGAGCCCCCGCCACACCGTGACGGCCATGGCGCTCAGCAGGAGCAGCCACTGGTCGCTGAGGAAGCCGACCCTGCCGACGCCGATCGTCTCCAACAGCGAGTTCACCAGGCCGCGTTCGTCCAGCAGCCACACCCAGATGAGCCCGACCACGACGATCGACGCGACGACCGGGGTGTAGAAGGCCGACCGGAAGAACGTGATGCCGGGGATGTTCTTCTGGACCAGCAGGGCGAGCAGCAGCGGCAGCAGGACGAGCGCGGGGACGACCCCGAGGACGTACAGCGTGCTGTTGCGCAGACCGATCCAGAACATGTCGTCGTGCAGCAGTTCGCGGAAGTTGGCGAGGCCCACGAACCTGCCCGGGATCAGGGTGCGGCGGTCGGTGAAGGCGTTGATGAGCGTGGAGACGAACGGGTACAGGATGAAGACGCCGGTGATCAGCAGCCCGGGCGCGGCGAACAGCCAGGGGCTGCTGGGCAGATGGCGCCGCACCCGCCGGGCGGGATGCCCTGGCCGCTGGGCGGGGGGCCGCACCCGCGCCGCACGCCGTGGTCCGCCGGAAACGGTGGAAGAACTCGCCATGCCGGATCAGCCCTGCTGCTGGAGCAGCGTGTCGCAGGCCTTGACAGCGTTGTCAAGAGCCGCCTTGGGGCTCTCCTTGCCCTGGAGCGCCTTGGCGACCTCGTTGCGCAGCGCGGTCTTCATCTGCTCGCTGAAGAGGACGGGCGTGTAATTGACCGCGTTCTTCAGGGACTTGGCGGCCGCGATCCGCACGCGGGTCTCGTCGGTGCCGTCCTCCTTGGTGAAGTACGGGTCGTCGAGCGAGCCGGCGGTGCTCGGGAAGATGGCGACCTTCTTGGCGAACGACATCTGGTTCTGGGCGTCGGTGACGTAGTGCGCGAAGGCGACCGCCGCCGGGGTGTGCTTGGTGCGGGAGTTGACCATCACCCCCATCACGTACATGTTCACCTTGCCGGTGCTGGTGATCTGGTCGGTGATGCCGATGTTCTTGTACAGGTTCGGCGCCTGCTTCTTGAAGTTGCCGAGGTCCAGGGCGCTGCCCGGGTTCATGGCGACGGCCTCGGTGAGGAACTTCTTGCCCGACGACTCGGGGGTCGCGGTCAGCGCCTGCGGGTCGAGCGCCTTGGCGTCGTACAACTCCTTGTACTTGGTGAGGAGTTCGACCCCCTTGGCGTCGTTGAACGCGAAGGCGTTGCCTTCCTTGTTCATCAGCTCGACGCCGTAGCGGCCGAAGTCCTCGATGGTGGGCACATTGGCGAGGGTGGCGACCTTGCCGTCGCTCTTCTTCGCCAGCTGCAGGGCGTCGGCGAAGAGTTCGTCGTACGTCGTGGGCGGCTTGGAGGCGTCGAGTCCGGCCTCCTTGAAGAGCGACTTGTTGTAGAAGAGCGGGCCGGTGTTGAGGTACCAGGGGAAGGCGTACGTGCCGGTCATGCCCGGTATCTGGTGGCTGGCCCAGGCTCCGTCCAGATACTCCTTCTTGTACTGGCCGGCGGACTTGTCGAGGTCGAGGGCGAGGCCCGCCTTGGCGAGCGGGGCGACGAGGTCGGGCGAGACGTTGACGACGTCGGGCAGGGTGCCGCCGGCCGCGTCCGCGCTGATCTTGTCGGCGTACCCCTCGGCGGGCTGGTCGATCCACTTCACATGGGTGCCGGGGTACTTCTTCTCGAAGTCGGCGATCACGCCCTCGAAGTACGGCTTGAAGTTGGCCCTCAGGTTCCAGGTCTGGAAGGTGATGTCGCCCTCGACCTTGCCGGAGGCGTCCGTCGAACCGCCGCCGTCGTCACCGGAACCGCAGGCGCTCAGCGGCAGGACGAGGGCGACGGCGGCGACGACAAGTGCGGGTGCTCTGCGAGGCTTTCGCACGGTGACCGGGCTCCTTCGCAACGGTGGGTGAACGGTGCCGCGCCAGACCTTGCATGCAACTCACCGGGGAAGTCAATGGATTTGGTTCAGCTAAATTCATTAGCGGCACAACATGGCTGGTCAGGAATCTAGGGCAGGCCACTTGAAGCAGATCACTAATGCGCTTTAGAGTGCAGCCACTCAAGCGCATTAGTACTCCGCCCCAGCAGAATGGTGAGCAACGTGCCAGCCAAGCGGTCTCCCGCGCGCCGGCCGACGATGAAGGACATCGCGCGGCGCGCCGGAGTCTCCGAAAGCGCGGTCTCCTTCGCGCTCAACGACCGGCCCGGAGTCTCCGAGGTCACCCGCGACCGGGTGCGCCGGGTCGCCGAGCAGCTGGGCTGGCGGCCCAGTACGGCGGCGCGTCAGCTGTCCGGCGAAGGTGCGGCCACGGTCGGTCTGGTCGTGGCACGCCCCGCCGACACGCTGGGCGTGGACTCGTTCTTCCTCCAGCTGATCTCCGGCATCCAGGAAGTGCTGGCGGAGCGTCATCTCGGCCTGCTCTTCCAGGTGGTCGAGGACGTGGACGCCGAGTGCGCGGTCTACCGTCGCTGGTGGGCGGAGCACCGCGTGGACGGCGTGATGGTCGTGGACCCGCGCGTCGACGATCCGCGTCCGGACCTCCTGGACGAGCTGGGCCTGCCCGCCGTGGTCATCGGCGGTGCGCCGGACGCCCGGCATCCCGGGCTGTCCGTCGTCTGGGCGGACGACGCGGGCGCCATGGCCGCGGTCGTGGACGAGCTGTACGCGCTCGGCCACCGTCGGATCGTGCACATCGCGGGCCTGCCGGGGCTCGCCCACACCGAGCGCCGGATGCGTACCCTGCGCGCGGAGGCCGGCCGGCGGGGTCTGGCCGAGGTGCGTTCGGTGCCGACCGACTACTCGGACGCGGAGGGGGCGGCCGTCACGCGCCGCGTGCTGGAGAGCGGCACACCGCCGACCGCGCTGGTCTACGACAACGACGTGATGGCCGTCGCCGGTGTCGCCGCCGCGACGGAGCTGGGCTTCTCCGTTCCGGGTGACGTCTCGGTGGTGGCCTGGGAGGACTCCGCGCTGTGCCGCATGGTCAAGCCGTGGCTGTCCGCCCTCTCCCGCGACACCGTGCAGTTCGGGCGCACGGCCGCGCAGGAACTGACCGCGCTGCTGGACGGCGGTCCGGCGCGCACGGTGCAGGTGCCGGTGCCGCGGTTGATCGAGCGGGACAGCACGGGTCCCTGCGGGGCGTGAGAGCGGCGCGGGGCGGAAGCGGGGTTCGGGTGGAGCGGAAGGGGTGGACGGCGTGCGGACGTCCACCCCTGAGACGGCGGGAGTCGGACCAGGTCAGCGGACGGTCGTGGCCCAGCAAGGTGACCGACCGCATATCCAGGCGCGGCAGCCCTCGACGCGGCACCCCACCTCCGGGCAGAGTGCTCCTCGCACTACTCACCAGTACGACAAGGAGCGCCCGTGACCACCTGGGTCGGCCGGACCGCCGTCGAGATCGCCGCAGCCGTACGCGAGAAGCGGGTCACTCCCCGCGAAGTGGTGGCCGAACACCTCGCGCGGATCGAGCGGCTCAACGGCCGCGTCGGCGCCTTCCGCACCGTTCGGGCGGCGGCGGCCCTCGCGGAGGCCGACGAACTGGCCACGAGGGATCTGGGCGAACTCCCCCTCGCGGGCGTGCCCTTGGCGGTCAAGGACAACCTGCCGGTGCGCGGCGAGTCGAACCGCAACGGCTCCGCCGCGACCCCGGACACGCCCGCCGACCACGACCATGTGACCGTGGCCCGGCTGCGCGCGGCGGGCGCCCTGGTCGTGGGTCTGACGAACGTGCCCGAGCTCTGCATCTTCGGCACCACGGAGGGCGTGCACGGCACCGCCCGCAACCCGTGGGACCTCTCCCGCACGGCGGGCGGTTCGTCGGGCGGCAGCGCGGCCGCGGTCGCCGCCGGGATGGTGCCGATCGCGCTCGGCAACGACGGAATGGGCTCGCTGCGCATCCCGGCCGCCAACTGCGGTCTTGTCACCTTGAAGCCCGGCCACGGCGTGGTGCCCGCCGGGATCGGTCACGGCGACTGGTTCGGGATGTCGGAGAACGGTCCGCTGGCGACCACGGTCGAGGACGCGCGGCTGATGTTCTCCCTCCTCGCGGACACCGAGGCGCTCCGTCCCTCGGAGCCCGTCACCCGGAAGATCGCCGTCTCGGTGCGCAGCCCCCTGGCCGGTGTGAGCGTCGGCCGACCGTATACGACCGCGGCCCGGGAGGCGGCCGGGCTGCTGGCCGGGGCGGGCCACCAGGTGCGTCCCGCCGACCCGCCGTACCCGCTGTGGCTGAGCACGACCTCACTCGCGCACTGGACGGCGGGCACCGCGGTCGACGCGGAGGATCTCGACCCGCGCCGGCTCGCCCGGCGTACCCGCATGCACGCCGCCGTCGGCCGCCGCTTCGTGGCCGGCGTCCGCAAGGGCGAGCGCCGTGAGCAGCTGCGCAAGCGTCTGGAGCCGTTCTTCGAGGAGTACGACGTACTGCTCACGCCGGCGCTCGCCCGGCGCGGTCCCGCCGCCGCGGCCTGGCACGAGCGGGGCTGGCTGCGCAATCTGATGGCCAACACGAACTACTCGCCGCTGACTCCGCCGTGGAACCTGACCGGCTGGCCCGCGATGTCGGTGCCGTTCGGGACGCTGCCGAGCGGTGCCCCCTGCGCCGTACAGCTCGTCGGCCGCCCCGGATCCGAGTCGGCTCTCCTCGATGTGGCGGGACAGCTGGAGGAGCTGCGGCCGTGGCGGCGGACGGCTCCCCTCGACCAGGTCGTGGCCGGCAGCTGATCAGTCCCACCAGTTGAACAGCAGGTCGCCCACTGCCTCGGGGCGCCAGTGACGGACCTGGGCGAGCTCCGCCTTCGCCAGCTCGCTCAGGTCCGCCTCGGTCATCGGCGCGCTCAGATCACCAGCGTGCAGGACCCGAAAGCCGACAGTCCCGAAGCTTCCCGCCCAGGCCGGCGGGTCGACGAAACGTGCCATCGGCCGGCCGGGGACTGGCGGAGTATCGGTGAAGGCGACAACGGGCAGGTGATCGTGGCACAGGACGACTAGCGACGCCCCGCGTCCGGCGACCGTGACCGCGTGGAAGCTGCACACTCCGGCGAAGGCCGGCTCATCCACGCGAGCCCCGATTCCCCGCGCCGCCTCGAAGCAGGCACTTCTGAACGACGCCCTGTCCGTCGGCGCGAGCGGCTCATCACTCCTGCCCCAGAACCCGGTCGCTCCCCTCACCAGCCGCATCGGCGCTCTCCCCTACAGAGCCCGGTACATGATGTGCAGCCCCACCAGCCCGTGCCGTGCGTGCTCGTACGCGTCCGGCACGGTGCCCAGGATCGTGAAACCGAGCGAAGTCCACAGCTTGACGGCCGGGTTGGTCTCCACGACGGCGTTGAACACCATGCCCTGGTAGCCGTCGGCCTTCGCCGCGGCGAGGATGTGTTCGGCGAGGGCGCGGCCGATGCCACGTCCGGACCGCTCCGGGTCGACCATGAATCCGGCGTTGGCGATCCGGGCGGCGGGACCGCCGTAGTTGGGGGTGACGAAGGCCGAGCCGACGACGGCTCCGGTGTCGTCCTCGGCGACGTACACCCGCTTGCCCGGGGCCATCCACAGAGCGCGGGCCGCTTCCTCGGAGGTGTCCGGGTCCCAGGTGTAGGTCTCGCGGGCGGCGACGATCCGGTGCCAGAAAGGCCAGATCCGCGGCCAGTCGTCGGCCGCGGCTTCTCTGATGAGCATGGGCGTGAGTCTGGCACGCCCATGCCGTCATCGATCGCGATGGGTCCTGCCGGGGCGGGTCAGTCGACGCTGGGCAGGATGTGGGGCTCGGCGAGGTCGTCCTCGTACCCCGCGAGGCGGATCGGGGCGGACCTGGCCCACACGTCCAGGCTGCCGAGCTTCTCGGGCCCACGGCTCGCGCGCTCCGTGCGTTCCTTGGGGCGCTGATCGCGATTCGTCTTCTCCGGTGTCACCGCGCACTCCTTATGTGTCGGGTCACCCTCGGGACGTACAGGACCGGTCTACTGCCGGTCGCCTGACGCCCGCTCGGGTCTGAGTGGAAGGCAGTTAGGGACGCGGTGGCGCCGGTAACTCGGGTGAGAGCAGGCCGTGGTGACCGGCTTGTCCCGGGACGGACCATGGGTGTGGGTGGAACCCAGAAAGGCTGCCCGTCCGGTACAGGTTAACCAAATGAGCGGCCGCCCGCTCGATGGGGCCGAAAACAAGAAGTTACTGTCTCAAGTCACCAGGCGCCCATCAGGCCCCGATCTGCGGTGATTTGAAACATGATGCCCTCTTCGGTACCACCCATTCGGCTCAATACCGACGGTGGGCAGGGTCACTGAATCGGCCGCGGGTCATGCCTGATTCCACCGATCGGGAGAGAGTCGAACCTATGGACGCGATCCTCCACGCACTGTCCCTCACGGGCTCGATGACCTGGGAGATCACCTGGGCGCTGATCCTCGGCTTCGGTCTGTCCGCCGTCGTCCAGGCGGTGGTGCGCCGCGCGACGGTCGTACGGCTGCTCGGCGACGACCGGCCACGGACACTCACGCTCGCCGCCGGGCTCGGAGCGGCCTCCTCCTCCTGCTCGTACGCGGCCGTCGCCCTCGCGCGCTCGCTGTTCCGCCAGGGCGCGAACTTCACGGCGGCGATGGCGTTCGAGATCGCCTCGACCAATCTGGTGGTCGAACTCGGAGTGATCCTGGCCCTGTTGATGGGCTGGCAGTTCACGCTCGCGGAGTTCGTCGGCGGGCCCGTCATGATCGTGCTGCTGGCCGTGCTCTTCCGGCGCTTCCTGCGCGAGCGGCTGCTGCGGCAGGCCCGGGAGCAGGCGGACCGCGGGATCGCCGGGTCGATGGAGGGGCATGCGGCGATGGACATGTCGGTCCAGGGCGAAGGGTCGTTCGCACGGCGGCTGCTGTCGGGCGCCGGTTTCACCTCGGTCGCGCATGTCTTCGTCATGGAGTGGGCGGCGATCCTGCGCGACCTGGTGATCGGTCTGCTGATCGCCGGCGCGATCGCGGCCTGGGTGCCCGACGCGTTCTGGAGTTCCCTCTTCCTGGACGGGCATCCGCTCGCAGCGAAGCTGATCGGACCGCTCATCGGACCGCTGGTGGCGATCGCCTCGTTCGTGTGTTCCATCGGGAACGTGCCGCTCGCCGTGGTCCTCTGGAAGGGGGGCATCAGCTTCGGCGGCGTCGTCGCGTTCATCTTCGCCGACCTGCTGATCCTGCCGATCCTGAACATCTACCGGAAGTACTACGGGCCACGCATGACGGGCTTCCTGCTCGTCACCTTCTACACGGCGATGGTGCTCGCCGGATACGTCGTGGAGTTCGTCTTCGGCGGCCTCGGACTCATCCCCGACCAGGCCGACGCGGAGATCCCCATGGAGGGCGTCTCCTGGAACTACACGACCTGGTTGAACATCGTCTTCCTGCTGCTCGCGGCGACCTTGGTGTGGCGGTTCGTGCGGACGGGAGGAGTGGCCATGCTGCGGATGATGGGCGGGGCGCCGGAAGCGGACCATCCGGGCCATCACGGCCATCCCGGCCATCACTGAACACGGCACGCAGTTCAGGTCCCGTTGGCCGATTCGCAAGGCAGTCATGATCTGCTGACGCCCGGCAACGGCTTTTCCCGCGCGAGGACTCGGGAGGACTGACGCATGGAGCTGCGCAGCGTCGAGGAGCTGATGGATCTGCTGCACGCCTGCCGGGGCGCCTGGGACACCCCGGATCGCAGTGGTGACCCGGTCGATCTGCACGATCACGCCCTGCAGACCGCCGCGCTGCTGCGCCGCGGCCATCCCAGCGACAAGGAACTCCAGGTGGCGGGCCTGGTGCACGACATCGGCCATCTGCTCAGGCCGGGTGACGACGCCGGTCACGCCGACCACGCGGCCGACGCGATACGGCCCCTGCTCGGTGAGCGGGTCTCCCGTCTCGTACGACTGCACGTGGCGGCGAAGCGCTATCTGGCCGCCACGTCGCCGGGCCGTGGGCTGTCCCCGCAGAGCGCGCTGACCCTGACCGTGCAGGGCGGCGCCATGACACCGTGGGAGGCCGCCGCGTTCGAGCACGATCCGCTCGCCGAGGACGCGGTGACACTGCGGCAGGCCGACGACGCGGGCAAGGTCGTCGGGCTGGACGCCGGGGTCATGGAGGACTGGCGCACGGTCCTGGAGCTGGTGGCGGCACAGCACTCACGGCTGGGGGCCGTCGACCGGCGGCACCGATGGCCGGGGGCTGCCGGCCGACAGCGCTCTCTGCCGGGGGCTGTTGACTGACGGCCCGTCATGAGACGGTACGCGGATGACGTCGCCGTACGGGATCGAGGGCAGGGCCGCCATCGTCACCGGGGCCTCGCGCGGGATCGGTCTCGCCGTCGCCCAGGCGCTCGCGGACGCGGGAACGCGGGTGTGCGTGACCGCCCGGGATCCGGACGGGGTGGCCCGGGCCGCCGAGCGGGTCGGGGGCATCGGGCTCGCGGGCTCGGTCGCCGACCCCGCACATCTGTGGGAGCTGACCGAGCTGGCGCTGCGGGAGTTCGGGCGCATCGACATCGTGGTGAACAACGCGGCGACCAACCAGCCGTACGGCCCCCTCATGGACGCCGACCCGGACCGCTGGCGCGAGGCGTTCACGGTCAACGTCGAGGCACCGCTGCGGCTGGTGCAGTGCGTCTGGCGGGCCTGGATGGGCGAGCACGGCGGGGCGGTCGTCAACATCTGCACGGAGGGCGCCGGGCATGTCGGCCCCCACGTGGGCGCGTACGGCACCAGCAAGGCCGCCCTGCTGCATCTGACCCGGCAGCTCGCGGGCGAACTGGCCCCCAAGGTGCGTGTCAACTCCGTCTCCCCCGGCCTCGTCCGCACCGAGATGGCCCGCTTCGTGTGGGAGGACGGCGAGGACGAGCTGGGTGCAGGACTTCCGCTGGGCCGCATCGGGCGGCCCGAGGACATCGCCCGGGCGGTGCTGTGGCTGGCCTCGGACGCGGCCGAGTGGATCACCGGCGCCGACCTCCTGGTCGACGGAGGGACGCGGGTCAGGGCCGCGTACACCGCCGCCCCCGGCCCCACCGTGCAGGAGCGCCTGCGGACGCGGACGCCCGGCGTCTAGAGGCCCCGCCGACTCCGCAGGACAACGACCGCGACCGCGCGTTGAATGGTGGCCATGGGTGTTCGGCGACGGGCGAGACACCACGGACGGACGGCGCTCACGGCAGCCGCGGTGGCCTCCCTGCTCTCCGCGGGCTACGCCGCCCCCGGATCAGCGTCGGCCGCGGCTCCGCCGCCCCAGCCTCCACCCCAGCTCACCCAGGCGAAGGTGGACGACGCGGTGGGCAAGCTCGACGGCATCGTCCAGAACGGCATGAAGAAGACCGGCGTTCCCGGCGTGGCGGTCGTCGTGGTCTACAAGGACCGCGTCCTGTACCTGAAGGGCTTCGGCGAGCGCCGGGTGGGGCAGTCGGCGGCCGTCGACCCGGACACGGTCTTCGAGCTGGCGTCCCTGTCCAAGCCCCTGGCCTCGACCGTGGTCGCCGGTGTCGTCGGCAGCAAGGCCATCGGCTGGGACGACCCCGTGGCAGGGCATCTGCCCGGCTTCGCGCTCAAGGACCCCTGGGTCACCGATCATGTGACGTACGCCGACCTCTTCTCGCACCGCAGCGGTCTGCCCGACCACGCCGGTGACCTCCTGGAGGACCTCGGCTACGACCGGACGTACATCCTGGACCATCTGCGCTACGAGCCGCTGACCCCGTTCCGGGCGAGCTACGCGTACACGAACTACGGGGTCACCGCCGCGGGCCAGGCGGCCGCGAACGTCAAGGACACGACGTGGGAGAAGCTGGCCGAGGACACGCTGTACGGCCCCGCCGGCATGAACTCCACCAGTTCCCGCTTCGCCGACTACGACAGGGCCAAGGACAAGGCCGTCAACCATGTGAAGGCCGCGGACGGCACCTGGCAGGCGAAGTACGTCCGTGACGCCGACGCCCAGTCGCCCGCCGGCGGCGCGAGCTCCACGGCCCGCGACATGGGCACCTGGCTGCGTCTGCAGCTCGCGAACGGGAAGCTCGACGGCCGGCAGATCATCCCTGCCGACCCGCTGGAGCGCACCCACCTGCCCGAGATCGTGGCCCAGCCCCCGCGTGCCCCGGCGGGCCGCGCCGGGTTCTACGGCCTCGGCTGGAACGTCGGCTACGACGACCAGGGCCGACTGCGCCTCAGCCACTCCGGCGCCTTCGAACTCGGCGCGAACACCAATGTGACGATGCTGCCCGGCGAACAGCTCGCGATCGCCGTCCTCACCAACGGAGCACCGGTGGGACTCGCCGACTCGGTCGCGCTGAACTTCTTCGACACCGCCCAGTACGGCAAGCCCACGGCCGACTGGCTCAGCCTGGTCGACCAGGTGTACCAGCAGCAGGAACGGGCGGGCCGCTCCCCCACCGACTACACCGAGCCCCCTCAGAACGCGGCCGCCGCCCGGCCCGAGGACGCGTACACGGGCACGTACGCCAACGACTTCTACGGCCCGCTCACCGTCACCGCCGACCAGGGCGGACTCACCATGAGCCTGGGCCCGAAGCCGATGAGGTTCCGGCTCAGCCACTACGACGGCGACACGTTCAGCTTCGAGACGGTCGGCGAGAACGCGACCGGACTGTCCGGCGTCACGTTCAAGGGCGGCGGGCCGGCGGCCAAGGTGACCGTCGAGGCCTGGGACCAGGACGGCCTGGGCACCTTCACCCGGCGATGAGACCGCGATGCGCGATGAGACCCTCCGGGGTTACCACTTGCCGGGCGCGTAGTCCTTCAGGAAGACGCCGTACAGGTCCTCGCCCTGCTCGCCGCGGACGATCGGGTCGTAGACGCGGGCCGCGCCGTCGACGAGGTCGAGGGGGGCGTGGAAGCCCTCGTCGGCCAGGCGCAGCTTGTCGTAGTGCGGGCGCTCGTCGGTGATCCAACCGGTGTCCACCGAGGTCATCAGGATGCCGTCGGTCTGGAACATCTCCTGGCCGCTGGTCCGCGTCACCATGTTCATGGCAGCCTTCGCGGCGTTCGTGTTCGGGTGCCCCGCGCCCTTGTAGCCGCGGCCGAACACGCCTTCCATCGCCGAGACGTTCACGACGTACGCGCGTCCGCTCGTCGCCTGCTTCGCGGCCGCGGCCATCAGCGACCGCAGATTGCTGATCAGGATGAACGGCGCCGTGTAGTTGCACAGCTGGGTCTCGAGGAGCTCCACCGGGGAGATCTGCTCGATGGTCTGCACCCAGGTGTTGGTGTCGACGACGTCGGGGACGAGGCCGCCCGCGTCGATGGCGGTGCCGTCGAGGTGCCGGGCGACGCTGGCGTTGCCCGCGACCAGGGCGAGTTCGGCGACCTTCTGTGCGTCCAGGCCGCTGGTCCCGAGGGGCAGCGCGGCGAGGCCGTCGACCGCGCCGGAGTTGAAGGCGCCGATGACGTGGTGGGCGGGCAGCTCACCGGCCGGCAGCGGGGCGCTCTCGCCCTCGACCAGCGCGGCGTACGCGGAGGGCAGGCGGCGCACCGTCTGTGTCGCGTTGTTGATCAGGATGTCGAGCGGACCCTGCTCGGCGATCCGGTCGGCCAGGGCCACGACCTGGGCCGGGTCGCGCAGGTCGGTGCCGACGATCTCCAGGCGGTGGATCCAGTCCGCCGAGTCGTCCATGGCCTTGAAACGGCGGATGGCGTCCTTGGGGAACCGCGTGGTGATCGTGGTGTGCGCACCGTCGCGCAGCAGCCGCAGCGCGATGTACATGCCGATCTTGGCGCGGCCGCCGGTGAGCAGCGCGCGCTTGCCGGTGAGGTCGGCGCGGGCGTCGCGGCGGGAGCGGTTCAGGGCGGCGCAGTCCTGGCAGAGCTGGTGGTAGAAGTAGTCGACCTCGACGTACCGCGTCTTGCAGGTGTAGCAGGAGCGCGGGCGCTGGAGTATCCCCGCGATCTGCCCCTCCTCGGTCACCGACGACGGCAGGATGCCCTCGGTCTCGTCGTCGATGCGCTGGGCGGAGCCGGTCGCCGTGGACTCCGTGACCGCCCTGTCGTGGGCGGTCTTGGCGGCCCGGCGCTCCTGGCGGCGGCGCTGCTTGACCGTGCGGTAGACGCCCGCGGTGGCGCGGCGCACGGCGATGGCGTCGGGGTGGTCGACGTCGATCTTCTCGAGTTCGTCGAGCACGCCGAGGCAGACCGCCAGCCGCTCCGGGTCGATGCCGGGGCCGTACGAGACCTCCGCGACCTCTGCCGTGTCCACGGCGGGGGTCGCCTGGCTGTCCTCTGTCACCGTCATCGCCGTTGCCGTTCCTCGGGTTGTGCGCCGCGTTCGAACCGCGCTCGCTTTCGAAGGCGGAATTTTACGGACCAATCGTCCGCGGCACCAAACCCGAGATGATCAACGGCCCTCAGGAACCACAGGCGATGATCAGCGTCTCGACCTCCTCGGACAGCGCACGGGCCAGCAGATCGAGGTCCGGCACGGCCTCCGCGTCGGCGACGAGCCCGTAGTGGACGCGTCCGCGGTACGTCGAGACGGCCACCGCCAGCGCCTGCCCGCGGGCCAGCGGGGCGAACGGATAGACCTCGGCGAGCGGGCAGCCGCCGAGCTTCAGGCCGAGGCTGGGCAGCGGCACGCTGGTGACGAGGATGTCGAACAGCAGCCGGGCCGCCTGGCCGACGACGGGCCCGCCGAGCCGGTGCCCGAGCGGCGGTACGTGGTCGGCGAGCAGCGCGACGGCGCCCGCTCCGCGGTGGGGCCCCGCGTCCTTGTTGCGGTCCATCGCCGTACGCACCGTACGCAGCCGTCCCAGCGGGTCCGGGTCGTCGACCGGGAGGTGTATCAGATAGCCGGAGAGCCGGTTGCCCTGGGGATGCGCGGTGCGCGGGCGGCGCCTGGAGACGGGGATCAGGGCACGGGGGGTGACCCCGTCGCTGCCGTCGCCGCGTTCGTCGAGCCAGCGGCGCAGGGCGCCCGCGACGACGGCGATCAGGACGTCGTTGACGGTGCCGCCGACGGTCTTGCGGACGCGGTGCACCTCGTCGAGGTCGAGGGCCACGCCCGCGGTGCGCCGGGTGCCGGTGGGCTGCGAGGTCAGGGCGGGCGTGGACCGCACGCCCAGGGTCGCGCGGGCGACGGAGGTGCCGATGTCGAGGGCGCGGCCCACGTCGGAGAGGGTGCCGCGGACCAGGCCCGGAAGCTTGCGGACGTCCGGGAAGAGCCCTCGGGGCGGCTCGGCGGGGCGCGGGCGGGGCTCCGGCATGTCCATCGGGTCCATGATGGCGGCGGCGAGCATCAGTGCCCGCAGCCCGTCGGCGAGCGCGTGGTGGAACTTGAAGAGCACGGCGAACGACACGCCGTCCTCGCCGGGCAGCACATGCGCCTCCCACGGCGGCCGGCCGCGCTCCAGCGGGCGCTCCATCAGTCGGCCCGCGACCGTGTGGAAGTCCGCGGTCGGCGCGTGCAGCCGTACGTGGTCGAGTGGCTCGAAGTCGGGCGCGGGCTCGCGGGCCGCGCTCCCGAAGGCGAACGGGTCGAGCGGCTGCCACACGTCACGGATCCGCATACGCAGCCCGGGAACGGCGGCCGCGCGGGCCGCGAGCAGGTCGGCGGCGTGCGCGCCCGCGGTGGGCGAGTGGGCCTCGAAGACGCCGAGGGCGCCCAGGTGCATGGGGTGCTGGGCGGACTCGATGTTCCAGAAGGCCAGGTCGAGTGGAGCGAGGAGATCAGGAGTCAAAGGCTTGCTCTCGCGTCGACAAACGGGTGAGAAAGCAGTCAATCGCCGACAGGCGATTACGGTCAAGTACGATCAAGCTACGCATAGTTAACAGCAGATTAAGTCCCGCCCCTCGCGGAAGGGGCGGGGCTCAAGGGCCTCAAGGGATGTCCGAGGTGCCCGTTAGCCCGTCTGCGGTCATTTCAGGGCAGGTGGCGCGGCCTCGGCGGATGTCCCCCAGTCGGACGGCTCGGGGCCGACCGTGAAGGCCAGCGAGCGCAGACCTCGTAGCGCCTCGGTCGTCAGATACGTACGACCGTACGAGAATCCGTCGGCCAGGGCCGCCTGGATGTACCGGTCGCTGCCCGAGGTGCCCGGCGCCATCACGGTCAGCGCGCCGCGCGGGTAGTAGTCCGGGTCGAGGGTCAGGTCGACGCGCTCGAAGACGGGCGTCGACAGGCCCCAGGTGTCGTCACCGGGCTGCACCGGGAAAATCCCGATGGACGAGAGCACATTCCAGGCGGACATCGTGCCCAGGTCGTCGTTGCCGGTCATCCCCGTCGGCGCGTCGGTGAACAGGGTCAGCGCGGCATGCACCACATCGGTCGTCTTCCACGGCTGGCCGGTCGACAGATAGGTGTACGGGGCGATGAGGTCGGGCTCGTTCTCCGGGTTGTACTTGTCCGCGTTGTAGTAGGCGTACGGGCCGTTCACCCACACCTCGCGGGCGGTCTTCGCGGGGTCCTTGAGCAGCTGCTCGTAGGCGAAGAACGAGTCGAGCCGGACGTTGGCCGTCCGCCGGCCGCCGATCAGGCCGACCATGCCCGGCAGGTCCTGCGGCACGAGCCACTGGTACTGCCAGGACGTGCCCTCGTGGAAGCCCACGCTCTTGGCCGGGTCCGCCGGTCCGGCGAAGGCACCGGAGGCATCCCGGGCACGGAAGAATCCGGTCGAACGGTCATAGACGGTGCGGTAGTTCTGGGCCCGGGCGGCGTAGCGCGCGGCGTCCGCGTCATGACCCAGATCCCTCGCCATCGCGCCGAGCATCGCGTCCGACAGGGCGTACTCCAGCGTCACGGACGCGCCGTGGTCGTAGTCCGAGTCGCCGAGCTTCGCGTGCGGACGGCCCTTGATGTAGGGCGCGTAACCGTCCGCGATGTACTCCTTGTCGGCCTCGCGGCCCACCGCCGGCGAGTCGGCGGGCGGCACGGCGTCGGCGTTCTTCTTCAACACGCGGTAGGCCCGGTCCTCGTACCCCTTCAGCAGGCCCTGCTGGTAGGCGTTGGTGAGGAACGGGGTGACCGGATCGCCGGTCATGATGTTCGTCTCGACCGTGCCGTAGCCCCACTTGGGCAGCCAGCCGCTCTCCTCGCCGATCCTGATGACGGAGATCGCCATGTCCCGCGCCTCGCGCGGCGCGAGCAGGGACAGGAGCTGCGACTGGGTGCGATAGGTGTCCCACAGCGACCAGTTCTGGTAGTACGTGAAGCCCTGGACGCGGTGGATCTTCTGGTCCCAGCCGGTGTAGCGGCCGTCGGCGTCGCTGCCGATGTTGGGCGCGAGGAAGGACCGGTAGAGCGACGAGTAGAACGTCCGGCGCGAGGTGTCGCTGCCGCCCTGGACGCGCACGTCGTCGAGCCTGTCCTCCCAGGCGCGGCGCGCCTCGCTCCGGATGGCGTCGAACGAACGTCCGCCCTCGGAGCGCAGGTTGGCGGCCGCGCCGGCGGCGTCCACGTACGAGAGCGCGGTGGTCGCCTCGACGGTACGGTCCTTGGTCGTGTCGAAACGGACGAAGGCGCCGTTGCCCCCCGTGCTCACCGACTCCTTGGAGCCCTCGGTGACGGTGTCGCCGTTCCAGGTTCCGGAGGTCGTGAACGGCCGGTCGAAACGGGTGAGGGTGTACACGGTGTACGGCTTCGTCGCCCGGCAGAAGCCGCTGCCCGTGATCGCCGTGCGCACGGTCCGGTCGTCGAGGATCTCGACCTTGGTGGAGACCGTCCTGTGCAGCGACTGCCCGGCGTTGAGCAGCACGTTGGCCTTGCCCGTGGCCGGGAAGGTGTAGCGCTGCACGCCGGTGCGCGCGGTGGCCGTCAGCTCGGCGTCGATGCCGGTCTTCAGGCCGGCCTTGTAGTAGCCGGGGCTCGCCTTCTCGGTGTGGTGGCTGAACCCCGCCTGGTACGCGGCGTAGTCCGTCCGGGTGACGTCACCCGTCGTCGGCAGCACGGGCAGGTCGCCGCCCAGCGCGCAGCCGACGCCCGACAGATGGACGAGGGAGAAGCCGCGGATGTGGTTCTGGGAGTAGTCGTAGCCGGTTTTGTGGCCGGTGTCCGGCGAGAACTGCACCATGCCGAAGGGCACCGCGGCGCCGGGATAGGTGTTGCCTTCGTTCGCCGTTCCGATGAACGGGTTGACCAGATCGGTGAGTTGGCCGTCGCGCGGCTCGGCGGCCTGGGCGGTGGGCGGGACGAACAGCGCGGACACTGTCACCAGCCCGGCCGCGCACAGGCGCAGGCGCCGGGTCCATCTCATGCGGGAGCCTCCGATGGTTCGACATCGATGTCTTCCCGCATGGTCGGGGCTGGAGCCCTGGTTCCCCGGCAGGGACATGAAAAGGGAGACAAAAGAGGCATGAAAGAGGCGGGAAAGGCGCGCGGACAACGGCCTCGGTGACCGGGGCCGTTGTCCGTGCGCGGCGGCTACGAGACGCGCTGGCCCTTGCCCAGCGCGATCACCCCGCCCTTCGACACCGTGTAGAGGTCGGAGTCCCGCTCCGGATTGACGCCGATGGTCGCGCCCGGCGGCACCTCGACGTTCTTGTCGAGGACCGCGCCACGCACCACCGCACCCCGGCCTATCTTGACGTTGTCTTGCAGGACCGAGCCCTGGACGACGGCTCCCGGGTCGACGACGACGCCCGGCGAGAGCACCGACCTCGTGACCTGCCCCCGTATCAGGCACCCCGCGCTGATGATGGACTCGCTGGCGATGCCACCGGCATTGAATCTCGCCGGCGAGAGCTGACCGGAGCTGGTGTAGATGGGCCAGCTGCGGTTGAAGAGGTTGAAGGCGGGGCGTTCGGCGATCAGGTCCATGTGGGCGTCGTAGTACGCGTCGAGGGTGCCGACGTCCCGCCAGTAGCCCTGGTCGCGGGTGGTCTCGCCGGGTACGTGGTTGTCGCTGAAGTCGTACAGCTGTGCCTCGCCCCGGTCGGTGAGCATGGGCAGGATCGAACCGCCCATGTCGTGCACGGAGTGCCCGTCCTCGGCGTCCCGCTGGAGCGCTTCGACCAGGGCCTTGGTGGTGAAGATGTAGTTGCCCATCGAGGCGAAGACGCACTCGGGGTCGTCCGGCAGCCCGGGCGGATCGGCGGGCTTCTCCAGGAAGCCCTGCACGGTCTGGCCGTCGGAGCCCGGGCTGATGACCCCGAAGGACGACGACTCGGCGCGCGGCACCCGTATCCCCGCGACCGTCACACCCGCGCCGCCCTCGATGTGCTGGGCGAGCATCTGCCGCGGGTCCATGCGGTAGACGTGGTCGGCGCCGAACACCGCGATGTAGTCGGGCCGTTCGTCGTGCACGAGGTTGAGGGACTGCAGGATCGCGTCCGCGCTGCCCAGGTACCAGCGGGGGCCGAGCCGCTGCTGGGCCGGGACGGGAGTGACGTAGTTGCCGAGCAGGCTCGACATCCGCCAGGTCGTGGTCACATGCCGGTCCAGGGAGTGCGACTTGTACTGCGTCAGGACGCAGATGCGCAGGATGTCGGCGTTGACGAGGTTGGAGAGCACGAAGTCGACGAGGCGGTACGTACCGCCGAAGGTGACCGCGGGTTTCGCGCGGTCCGCGGTGAGAGGCATCAGACGCTTGCCCTCTCCACCCGCAAGTACGATTCCCAGCACCGAAGGCCCACCGCGCCGCATACCGCCGCCCCTCTACGCCCGGTCGAGCCGCGCCCGCTGTACCGGGGCGGCCCCCTCGCTGAACTACGCCTGTCCGATGGTTACCCCGGTTTGAGGACTTCCTCGTACAGCTGCACGGTCCGCCTGGCCACCGCGTCCCAGCCGAACTCCCGCACCGCGCGCTCCCGTCCTGCCTCGCCCATCCGCCGGGCGGCCTGGGGGTCGGCGAGCACGGAGTCGAGGGCGAGCGCCAGACTCGCCTCGAAGTTGCCCTCGACGGGCACGAGGACACCCGTCACGCCGTCCTCGACCACCTCGGGAATCCCGCCGACCCGCGAGGCCACCACGGCCGTTCCGCAGGCCATCGCCTCCAGGTTGACGATGCCGAGCGGCTCGTACACCGAGGGGCAGACGAACACGGCGGCGTGGGTGAGGAGTTGGATGACGTCGGGGCGCGGCAGCATCTGCGGGATCCAGTGGACTCCCTCGCGTACGCGGCTCAGCTCCTGGAAGAGGTCGCGGAACTCCCGGTCGATCTCGGGCGTGTCGGGGGCGCCCGCGCACAGCACCACCTGCACGGCCGGGTCGATGTCCCGTACCGCGCGCAGGAGGTGGGGCACGCCCTTCTGGCGGGTGATGCGGCCGACGAACAGGACGTAGGGGCGGCCGGTGTCGAGGCCGATGCGGTCGAGGACATCCGTGCCGTGGTCCGGCTGGTACAGGGAGGTGTCGATGCCGTTGTGCACCACGCGCACCTTGGCCGGGTCCAGGGCCGGGTAGCAGCTGAGGATGTCCTCGCGCATGGCGCCGGAGACGGCGATCACGGCGTCCGCGGACTCGATGGCGGTGCGCTCGGCCCAGCTGGAGAGGGCGTAGCCGCCGCCGAGCTGCTCGGCCTTCCAGGGGCGCAGCGGCTCCAGCGAGTGGGCGGTCATGACGTGCGGGATGCCGTACAGGAGCTTGCCGAAGTGTCCGGCGAGGTTGGCGTACCAGGTGTGCGAGTGGACGAGCTCGCGGCCTTCGAGGGCGGCGGCGATGGAGAGGTCCACGGAGAAGGTGCGCAGGGCGTCGTTGGCGCCGTCGAGCGTGGGCCAGGGCCGGTGGCGTAAGACTCCGCCCGCGGCGCCCTCGCCCCAGCAGTGCACATCCAGGTCCGTGAGGCCCCGCAACTCGCGTGCGAGGAACTCGACATGGACGCCCGCACCGCCGTACACGTCCGGCGGGTACTCCCGGGTCAGCAGTCCCACGCGCACACAGAACCCCCCGTCATAGCGGCTGGTGTCCCTCATGGTCACTCAGATGGGGCAGTTGGGGAAGAGCACACGAGGACCGCGGCCGTCAGGAACGGCGGGGTGCGGGCCGCGGCGGGCGGTCGAAGCAGCAGTCGCCGCACAGTCCGCCGCCGGGCAGGCGGTAGTAGAGGCAGCAGCTGCGGCGGCGGAGGGTGCGGGGGTCGAGGGTGCCGGAGAGGTCGGGGTGCGCGAAGAGTGCGGAGGCGAGGCCGCGGGCCCGATCGCCCACCTCCGTACGGTTGTTGGCCCGCGCCCAGCGGTCGAGCTGGCGTACGGCGCCGGCCAGGGCGGAGCCCGCGTTGCCCCACATCAGGCCTGGTGAGACGCGGTATCGGGAGTGCAGGGCCGCCGCCAGCGGGACGAGGTGACCGGCTCGTACGACCTCGTCGGCGGCCGTGACGGGCAGGGCGCGCACCTCGGACAGCCACAGATCGTCCGGAGCGCTGCCGTCCGGATCCCAGTGGAGCAGTTTCGGATCGAGGTCGGGCAGCCGGCCGTACAGTGCGGCGGCGCCGAGCGCGATCGAGCACAGCCGGGCCGCGAGGGCCTGGTGCGCGATCGAGGCCGCGATCCGCGATTCCGGCGCATGGAGACTCTGCGTTACTTTTCGGACACGGAAAGTTAGCGGATCCGCGTAAACCTCATCGTGGGTGTCAACCGGTGGCGAACCGTACGCCTGCGCGAGGGTCGGCAGCGGGCCGCGCGGCGGTACGCCGGTGCGTAGTACGAAGAATCCGCCGAGGGTGTTGAGCGCCGAGAGTTCGGGGTCGAGGTCCACGAAGAGCAGTAGTACCAAGCCCCCTAGGGGATTCCACCAGCGGGTCGGAGCTCTGTGTAACCCACCCTGGGGAGGACAGTGGGCGATTCGTACTCCATCGGCAGTAGGACCCAATGCCTGCTCAGGTACGACGACGAGAACTAAATCGCGGGGCAGAGTTGTTTGCATGGAAGCCGACCGTTCGCCGCGCCGGGCAGATCGCCCGCGCCGTACGCAGAGGAGGGACTCATGAGCGCCCTCGCTTTGTCCGTGTTGCTCTCGTTCGTTTCCGCCGTCGCGTACGCGGGCGGAGCAATCGTTCAGGAGCAGGTCGCCCTGACCTCCCCCGGCCAGACCTACGCACCGCTGCGCAGGCCGGGCTGGTGGGCAGCCGTGGGGTTGACCGGGCTCGGCGGGTCGCTGCACGTGGTGGCCCTCGCCTACGGCCCGCTGAGCCTCGTACAGCCGCTCGGCGCGCTGACCATAGTCTTCGCCCTTCCCATGGCGGCCCTGTTCGTCGGCCGCAAGGCCGGGGCGACCGCCTGGCGCGGCGCGATCATGGCCACGGTGGGCCTCGCGGGCCTGCTGTCGCTGGTCGGCGCCTCCGACGCGCAGTCCCTGAGCGACGCCCAGCGGGTGGCGCTGGCCGTGGTGGCGGGCGGCTCGGTGGCGGCCCTGATGGTGGCGGGCCGCGCCGCGCACCGGCACCCGGCCGTGCGCAGTGTGCTCCTCGCGGTCGCGGCGGGCATCGCCTTCAGCATGTCGTCGGTGTTCACGAAGACGGTCGCGGTGGACTGGTCGCAGCAGGTCTCGCTCTCCGACCTGTCCAGCCTCGCCGTGATCGCTGTCTTCGCGACGGCCGGCATGCTGCTCTCGCAGGCCTCCTACCGGGACGCCGGCCTGGCGGCGCCGCTGGCCACGCTGACGGTCGTGAACCCCGTCGTGGCGGCCGCCGTAGGCATCACGATGTTCGGCGAAACCTTCCGCTACGGCTCGACCGGCACCGTTCTCGCACTGGGCTGCGGAGTCGTCGCGGCGGGCGGTCTGATCCTGCTGACGACGGAGCGGATCAGCAGCACGCGGCCGGCGACCGCACCCGCCGCGCTCGCGGTCGAGTCGGACTCCGGCGATCTCGTCGGCGCACCGGCTCCTGTCACCGTCGGATCGGCTCCGGTGGCCGACGCGGCCGGTCCGGGCCCGCTGCCCGGCTTGGTCGAGTCGGACCTGGCCGCGCTCACGGCCGCCGAGGCGGAGCTGCTCGCGGGGCTCCCCGGGCAGCCCGTCGGCAACGACATCTTCGTACCGGCTCCGACGAGGGCGCCGGCGGTGGAGAGCGCGTCGCGGGACACGGTGGCCGAGGACGAGCTGCCGTACTACACCGCCCTGTACGGCGGCCCCTATCTACCGGTGCCGTTCGTCAACCACCACCGCACGCGCGTCAAATCCTGACCCCGCCCGCCCTCAGGTAGGCCACCGGGTCGATGTCGGTTCCGAAGCCGGGCCCCGTCCGCACCTCGAAGTGCAGATGGGGCCCTGTGCTGTTGCCCGTGGACCCGGAGCGGCCGATGCGCTGGCCGCCCGCCACGCTCTGCCCGGCCTTCACGGAGATCGCGGACAGGTGGCCGTACTGCGTGTAGCGGCCGTCGGCGTGCCGGATCACCACCTGGTAGCCGAAGGAGCCGCCCCAGCCCGCGCTCACGACATGACCGGCCGCGACCGCCTTCACGGACGTGCCGGTGGGCACCGGGAAGTCGACACCCGTGTGGTAGCCCTTCGACCAGGACGAACCGGCGGCACGGTAGGGCGTGCCGGTCGCCGCGTTCACGGGGGCGACGAAGGAGGGGGCCTTCTTGGTCTTCTCCGAGGAGGTCTTGTCGGCCGAGGGCTTCTCCGTCGAGGCCGGCGCGCTCTGGGTGTGCACGGGCGCCTGGGCCTTGCCGCGCAGGTTCAGCCGCTGCCCCGGCAGGATCAGGTCCGGGTCGGAGCCCACGGTCTTGCGGTTCGCGGCGTACAGGCGCTCCCAGCCGCCCTGGACGTGCCGGGAGTCGGCGATGCCGGAGAGAGTGTCGCCGTGGACGACGGTGTACATCTCGGCGGTGCCCGCCTGCGACTGGGGCGTGGTCTGCGGCTTCACGTCCCGTACGGAGCGCTGCGTCGTCTGGGGCGAGGTGCCGGACGGGCTGATGTCGGGGGTGTCGCCGCCTCTGGTCAGTCCGG
The DNA here is from genome assembly GCF_041053035.1 of Streptomyces sp. R35. Taxonomy (NCBI): domain Bacteria; kingdom Bacillati; phylum Actinomycetota; class Actinomycetes; order Kitasatosporales; family Streptomycetaceae; genus Streptomyces; species Streptomyces sp. R35. The sequence continues at coordinate 10,079,509 of NZ_CP163440.1, read as the reverse complement.
CGCGCACCGAGCACACCGGCCAGGCGCCGGGCCCCTGGCCCCGCAGCACCTTCTCGGCGATGGCGATCTGCTGGTCCTTGGTGGCCTGATCCGCGCGCTGGGCGTAGACCTTGCCGCCGTACGCCTCCCAGGTGGACTGGGTGAACTGCAGCCCGCCGTAGTAGCCGTTGCCCGTGTTGATGCTCCAGTTGCCGCTGGACTCGCAGGCGGCGACCTTGTTCCAGGTGCCGACATCGGCCGCGTGGGCGACACCGGCGCCGACGAGCGGGAGGGCGATGCCCGCGCCGCCGGCCGTGAACGTGAGTGAGGCACGGTTGATCCTGTTGGGCTGGTACCGGCGGTGCCGACCGCGTACGGACATGGGCGAGCCCCCCTCGACATGCGTCAGGAGCGGCAAAAGTAAGCGCTGCGAACAGGCCATGACAAGAGGGCAATCGGTCGTGCTGTGCCCCTCGCGTGACCTACGAGGCGGCCGCCTCCCTCTGACGCCGCGTCACCTCGTCACGGATCCCCTCCGCGTCCTCGACCGTGCTGTGGTACGTCAGTTGGGGCTCGTCCCCGTGCGCCACGGTGACCGTGATGGCGCGTTCGGCGAGGAGCGTGGCGGGCAGGACCGCGCGGGACAGGGCGCGGGAGAGCACCCCTCTCAGCTGCGCCACGGGGGCGTCGCTGCGGACGGTGAGGCGGATGGCCAGGTTGTGGAAGCTGCTGGAGATCTCGCGGTGGACGTTGAGCATGCCCCGGGTGTCGATCCGGCCGTCGGCGCGCAGGACCGGGTCGTGGAGCTCCGTGCCGTCGGCGGCGGCCTCTTCCTCAAGGAGCGCGGCCAGCTCGCCGCAGAGCGCGGAGAGCAGGATCTCCTGGGAGTTGGGGCCCTTGTCGATGCCCACCAGCTGCTTGGGCTGGTCCGCGATCAGGGGCGCGGACTGCCTGCGTACGCCGTTCACGGTGAGCGCCGTGCGGTAGACCGCCTCGGAGCCGTTCTCCCAGACGACGTCGGCCTCCACCGGGCAGACGGCGGCCGCCTCCGCCGCCGCGGGAGTCCAGGGGACCGAGACGTCGACGGTGGTGCCGTCGGGGCGCTCCACGCGCGCGCTGACGGTGATCGGTGACGCGTCCAGGAACACCCGGTGGTTGGGGCTGAAGGCGGTGACGAGCCGGTTGATGGAGGTGACCGTGTCGGTGGACGTGTAGCCGTCGAGCGCGCAGTGCCACGCGAGGCGGCTCAGGGCTGCGCCCGCGGCCGGCTTCCCGTCCGTGTCGAGCGCGAGGTCGGCCCGTACGGTGACGCGCAGCGCGCCGAGGGTGACGCCGCGGGCCGTGTAGCCGTTGACCTTGGTCATCAGCACGCAGGCGCCGAGTGCCGCGAGCGCGGACTCGTACGGTGTGGGGATGCCCTCGGCGTCCGAGCCGTGCGGCGTGGGATCGCCGGCGGCTTCGACGGTGAACGACCGTTGTTTCAGGCGGAAGTCGCGGGCGACCCGGATCGTGCCGGCGCGCAGGGTCTGTGCCCTGGCCCGGAAGACGCCGTGGTCGTCGGTGCGGGCGCTCGCGGCGACGGCGAAGTCGGCGATCGCCTCTTCGGGGTACTCGCGGAGTTCGTGGACGGTCTCCGAGACTCCGGTGATATTCAGTCCGTTGCGCATGCCTGCGGGCCCTTCGTCACAGTCCTGAGAGTGCTTGGTCGAGGTCCGCCAGCAGGTCGTCGGGGTCCTCGATACCGGCGGAGAAGCGGACCAGGCCGGGTTCGATGCCCACCTCACGCCGCTGGCGCGCGGTCAGAAAGCTGTGGGAGGTGTTGAACGGCAGGCTCACCAGTGACTCCACACCGCCGAGGCTGGTGGCCACGACGGGAAGCTCCAGCCGGTCGAGGAGTTTCAGGGCCGCCTCGTCGCCGCCGTGCAGCTCGAACGCGACCATGCCGCCCCAGCCGTCGGGACAGATGTCGTGCAGCCAGCGGTAGGGGTACTCGGGGCGCGACGGATGGTGGACGGCCCGGATCGCGCGGTGTTCGGCGAGGAACGCGGCGAGCGCCGTGGAGTTCTCGCTGTGGCGGCGCATCCGCAGGGCCAGGGTCTTCAGTCCCCGCTCCAGCAGGAAGCACATCATGGCGTCCAGGGAGCCGCCGAACTTCAGCAGCTGCGACCAGGTCCGGTCCACGTACTTGCGCGAACCCGCGACGACGCCCGCCGTCACGTCGCTGTGCCCGTTGAGGTACTTGGTGGCGCTGTGGATCACGAGGTGCGCGCCGTGCTCCAGCGGCCGCAGGTGGACGGGCGACAGGAAGGTGTTGTCGACGATGAGCAGCAGGCCGCGCTCGCGGGCCAGCTCCCCCAGTTCCACCAGGGGTACGGCCTTGAGGAGCGGGTTGGTGAGCGTCTCGAAGAACAGCACCTGTGTGTCGTCGCGCACCGCGGCCCGGATGGCGGCCATGTCGGTGGGGTCGGTGAAGGTCACGGACCTGCCGAGCTGGTGCATGTCCTCGCGCAGCAGATTGAAGGTGCCGCCGTACACGTCCCGTGAACTGACGATGTGGCCACCGCGGTTGGTGAGCGCGAGCAGGGTCGTGGTGATCGCGGCCATGCCCGAGGAGAACATCAGGGCGCTCTCGGCGTTCTCCAGCGAGGCGATCTTCTCCTGGACCGACCACTGGTTGGGGCTGCCGTACCGGCCGTAGATCGGCACGTCGCGGATGTGCCCCTGGTCGAACGCCTGGTAGGTGTCCTCGGTGAAGGTGAACGTGGTGCTCTGGAACACCGGGGTGCCCACCGCCCCGGTGATCGGGTCCTCATAGGTGCCCGCGTGCACACTGCGGGTGCTGGGCCCGGTGCCGTCCACCACTCGCTGCTGGGGCAGCCGCGGGCCGGGGACCCGGCCGCGCTGAAGACTGTCCGTCCAGGGCCGGTTCTCCCCCGCGCCCGGGGCATTCCCCTGGGACCTCGCCATGGTGTCAGTCCTTCCGTTCGGTGGGTACGGCCCGCGGCACCTGGTGCTCGCGTACATCGCGTGCGGCCAGTGGGGCGAGCGCGATCGCCAGGTGGGAGAGGCCCACGGCGAGCAGCGTGCGCCGGATCCCCAGCACGGCGGCCGCCGGTCCGGCCAGGGTCATACCGAAGGGCTGTGCGGCGTAGGAGCCGAGCCATTCGTACGCGCTGACCTTCGACAGCGCGGTGGACGGCACCTCCTGCTGGAGCACCGTCTCCCACAAGGGGTTGAAGACCATCAGGCCGATGCCGCCCAGGAACGCGGCGACGGCGACGGGCACCGCGGACGACGACTGCGACATCACGAGTGCGGGAGTCGCGAACAGCGACACCGCCAGTACGGCGAACCTGAGCGGCCGGCGCGGTCGCAGCGTCAGGGTGATCGCCCCGCCGCTCACCGCACCGGCTCCGAAGGCCGTCAGAATCGCGCCCCAGGCGCCGGGGCCGCCGAGTTCACGCTCGCTCAGGGCCGGTCCCAGGACCATGAAGACGGCGTAGCAGGCGTTCGTCAGCGAGGCCGCCGAGATCAGACTCCACACCCAGGTCCGGGAGGTGAACTCCCGCCAGCCCGCCCGGAGATCGCCCACCAGGTCCCTGGCCGCCGGCCCGCCGACGCGCTCCGTGCGGCTGAGCCGCAGCCGGCTGAGGCAGACCGCGCTCACCACGAAGGTGAGGGCGTCGGCGCCGACGGCCCAGCCCGGACCGGCGGTCACGACCAGCAGGGTCGCGGCCGGCGGGCCCGCGATCATCGCGGCCGACTGGGCCATGCCGCGCAGCGCGTTGGCGGCCTGGAGCTGCGCGGACGGCACGGTCTGCTGGATGAGGCCGGAGACGGCCGGGGTGAACAGCGCGCTCGCCGTGCCGTGCACGGCCTGCAAGGCCATCAGCTGCCAGATCTCGGCGTGCCCGGACAGCACCAGCGCGGCGGTCACCGCCTGTGTCACCGCACGGGCCGCATCGGCGCCGATCATCACCAGATGCCGGGGCAGCCGGTCGGCGAGCACACCGCCGACCAGCATGAACAACACGATGGGCACCGTGCGGGCGGCGAGCACCAGACCGATGTCGCCGACCGATCCGGTGAGATCGAGCACCGCGAACGCGAGCGCCGGTCCGACCACGTAGTCGCCGAACGCGGAGGTGAACTGCCCGAGGAAGAACCAGCGGTAGGACGCGATCCGCAGGACCGACAGCCGGGAGGCCGTTACCGCCGGGGTGTCCGCGCCGCCTGAGGTGACCGCGTCGCCGGCCGGGCCGCCCGGTCCGGCTCGTCCATCTGGTTCAGTACGTGCCATGTGCTGTCGGGCCGTTTCTGCTCGCGGGCGGTCACGTGGTCGATCTGCGGCATCAGCGCGCAGACGTGCGGGGGCAGCAGGTGAACCGTCCCGGACCCCGGGCGCGGCATCCGCTCGCCGGGGGTCTGCCACGGGTAGGGATACGCGTCGAGCAGGGCGTCGCCGGCACCCGGTTCGGCGGTCACGGACACGGCAACGTCCTCGGGCGCGCACACGCCGATCGCGGCCATCCCGGCGTCTTGAAGTGCGTAGGCACCGGAGCACACCTCGGTCACCCCCTCCACCGCCATGGCGCCTTCCGCCGTGGGGGTGCCGCCGACGGCGACCGTCCGGAAGGTGAGCCCGTGGGCGCGCAGCAGTCCCGCGCTCCGTACGGCGTACTCGGCGGCTGCCCGGCCGACGGCCTCGCGGTCCGGCGCGGACTCGGCGGTGGTGAGGGCCTGGTATCCGGTGATCCCGTCGAGGCTCAGGGAGCGTGCGGCGGCCGCCGCACGGGCCAGGTCGACCAGGGTGTCGTCGGCCGTGGCGGTGATGTCGTCGCCGGTGCCCAGCTGTACGCGGATCCCCACGACGCTGTCGGCCGATGCCGCGGCGGCGGCGAGCCCGGCGACGGACTCCAGGCTGTCGACGTGGACCGCGACCCGGCAGTCGCGAGCCAGCTCCGCGATGAGCCGCCACCGCCAGGGATCACGCCAGGGGTGCGCGATCACCACGTCGGTGATCCCGGCGGCGACATAACCGCGGGCCTGGGCGACCTGGTTCACCGCGATGCCCCGGGCGCCCGCCCGCAGTTGACGCCGGGCGATCTCCACGGTGCGGTGGGCCTTCACATGGGCCCGTACGGCCGGACCGTGCGCGGCGGCGAGGGCGTGGAAGCGGGTGAGGTTGCGCTCCAGGCGGTCGACATCGACGTACGCCGTCAGGAGGGGACGGCTCGGGCGCCCCGCGTCATCGCTCACGCGTCGCGTCCGTCCCATGCGTCCCCGGCGAAGGAGAAGTCGGCGGTGCCGCCCGCCAGCATGGCCCGTTGCCGGGCGACTTCGTCCTCGGCGGGGATACCGACGCCGTTCAGGCCGAGCAGGATCTCCTCGGTCCAGTCGAGGCCGAGGGCGTCCTCGATCTCGGCGTCGCGCGTCGCCGCGGTGAAGAGCATGCCGAGACCGAGGGCGGTGCCGACCAGATACGCGGTCTGGCTGAAGTGGCCGAGCTCCATGAAGAGGGTGCGGTAGACGCGTCCCGTCCGGTACTTCCACGCCGTGCGCTCCAGCACCGCCGTGTAGAGCAGGAGCACGCCGGTGTCACCCAGATAGGTCTGGTCACCGCACCAGTGGGTGATCCGCTCGCGGTCGAGGGGGCCCGGCCGCAGGGCTTCCAGGGCGTGCGCGCCGGAGTGGTAGTGGTAGATCCCCGGGGCGACGCCCGTGACGTTCAGTACGACGGGGTAGATCTCCAGGGCGTGCAGGGCGCCCGGAGAGGGGCTGGCCTTCAGCACGGCGGGCCGCAGCCCCTCGGGCCGCACTTCGTGCAGTGGGCCACCGACCCAACGCAGTAGGGAGGCGAGCTGGCCCTCCGACAGCGGCTTGCCGGCGTCGAATTTCCGTGTCGAACGCCGGGCGCGCAGCACCTGCGCCAGGTCCGACCGCGCGAGCGGACTGTCATCGCCATGGGACAGCGGAATTCGCTCGGCGTCCGGATATTCCTTGAGTCCCGAAGGCTGTGGGCGGTCCGGCAGGTTTTCCACGAGCCAGGCGGTGTCCTCGGCCGCGGACGTGAATTTCTCGTCGCTCGGATTACGGCTCGCCAGGTGGTAATACGTGGCCGCGGTGCCCCATTGCGCCCACGGGCCCCGGTTCTCCTCGAAGCGGTGCTCCGCGGAGCCCTGCTCGACCAGGACGTGCGCGGCGAGCAGCTGCCCGATCAGGCGGGACTCCGCGTCCTCGGCCCGCTCGACGTCCGTCCAGTCCGCGAACCGGTGCAGCAGCCGCTGGGCACCTGAGCTCAGTGCCATCTGGCGGCGCCGCACCGGGTCGTCGCAGACCAACTGCCCGTCGCGCCAGGTGAAGACGCACAGGCGTGATATGCGCAGTCGCACCGTTGAGTCTCAGGCCGCCGTAGGAAGCTGACAGGTCTGGGCGACCGCGTACTCGTCCTCGACCAAGCTGTCGAAGGCGGATTCCTCGAATTCCATTTCCATTCCCTCGGACATGGGGACTCCATTTCTTCGATAGGTCTTAATTCTGGCGCGGCTGACCGTAGTTCAACGCTCTATGAAACGTCCAGAGTGGCTGGGTGATATCCCGCCAGCTGGGCGGCAGACGAAATGCGCCGATTCCTGCACCGCCAGGCCGCCGCACCACGCCGACACACCTGATACGCGCATGACAGAAGCCGGGGCGACGGCGGCACCGGCAGGCGCCCGGCAGCGGACCGGCAGCAAGGGCGTGACTGAAAATCACCCCTGTCCTGTGACGTCGGATGATGAGGCACCGAGGGGTTCTTCTGCGTACACCTCCCCGACGCGTCAGGATGGCCGGGGGCAATACTGACGAGCAGGACCAGCAGTACGGACGAGCACGACCGGCATCACCGATACCAGGACCTCTTACCAGGACCTCTTAGGAGCCAACCGTATGAGCAATACAGCCCAGATCGGCGTCACGGGACTCGCGGTCATGGGGCGCAATCTCGCCCGCAACTTCGCACGCAACGGCTATACGGTCGCCGTGCACAACCGCACCGTGGCGAAGACGAACGCGCTGGTGAACGAGTTCGGCCACGAGGGCGAGTTCGTGGCGGCGGAGACCGCGAAGGAGTTCGTGGCGGCCCTGGAGCGGCCGCGGCGCCTGGTGATCATGGTGAAGGCGGGCGAGCCGACCGACGCGGTGATCCAGGAGTTCGCCCCGCTCCTGGAGCCCGGCGACATGATCATCGACGGCGGCAACGCGCACTTCGCGGACACCCGGCGCCGGGAGCGCGCACTGCGCGACCAGGGCATCCACTTCGTCGGCACGGGCGTCTCCGGCGGTGAGGAGGGCGCGCTGAACGGGCCGAGCATCATGCCGGGCGGCTCGCCGGAGTCGTACCAGTCGCTCGGTCCGATGCTGGAGAAGATCTCCGCGAAGGCGGCGGACGGCGCGCCGTGCGTGACGCATGTGGGCCCCGACGGCGCCGGGCACTTCGTGAAGATGGTCCACAACGGCATCGAGTACGCCGACATGCAGCTGATCGGCGAGGCGTACCAGTTGCTGCGCGATGTCGCCGGGTACTCCCCCGCGCAGATCGCCGACATCTTCCGCACCTGGAACACCGGCCGGCTCGACTCGTACCTGATCGAGATCACGGCCGAGGTCCTGTCGCACGTGGACGCGGCGACGGGCAAGCCGTTCGTGGACGTGGTGGTGGACGAGGCGGAGCAGAAGGGCACGGGCCGCTGGACGGTCCAGATCGCCCTCGACCTCGGTGTCCCGGTCTCCGGTATCGCGGAGGCGGTCTTCGCCCGCTCCCTGTCCGGCCACGCGGCGCTGCGCGAGGCCTCGCGCGGGCTGGCCGGGCCGAAGGCGTCACCGCTCGGCGAGTCCGAGGCGGCGGCGTTCGCCGACCGGGTGGAGCAGGCGCTGTACGCGTCGAAGATCGTCTCGTACACGCAGGGCTTCCACGAGATCACCGCGGGCAGCGACGAGTACGACTGGAACATCGACCTCGGTTCCGTCGCCACCATCTGGCGCGGCGGCTGCATCATCCGGGCGGCCTTCCTCGACCGCATCCGCGCCGCGTACGACACCCGGCCCGACCTGCCGAGCCTGCTGTCCGACGACACGTTCGCGCAGGAGATCGCGGCCGCGCAGGACGACTGGCGCGAGGTCCTGGTGGCCGCCACCCGCCAGGGCGTCCCCACCCCCGGCTTCGCCGCGGCCCTCGCGTACTACGACGCCCTGCGCGCCGAGCGCCTGCCCGCCGCCCTCACCCAGGGGCAGCGGGACTTCTTCGGCGCGCACACATACCGGCGTACGGACCGCGAGGGGTCGTTCCACACGCTGTGGGGCGGGGACCGCTCGGAAGTGTCCTCCTAGCAGGCAGCGGGGCCGATGGGCGACCCGGTGCGGTCACCCGTCGGCCCCGTGGCCCGGATGCGTCCTCCGCCCGATGCCTGCGTGGATGTCCGCTCAAGAGTAGGGCGACGGCTCCGGAACCGGGTCGGGGCCCGGCGGCTTCGGAATCGGAGACGGAGGCGGGACAGGCTCCGGAGAGGGACCCGGGCCCGGGTTCGGGTCCGGGAACGGCGGCTCCGGGAAGGGCTGCGGGCGGTCGGGGCCCGGGCCCGGGGTGGGGCTCGGCTTCACCGGGTCGGGGATCGGATGCGTCATGGTGTCCTCCAGCCAGTCGTACGTCGGCCCTGGACTTGTCCCACGCTACCCGGCCCCCGCGCACCGGCTCACCCCCTCGCGCGAGGGATGCGGGCCAGGTGGGCCTACTGGGCGTGCGCCACCCTGCCCGGCCGACCGTCCCGCGCAGCTTCCGCCCCGGCTGCGAGCCCCAGGCGGGGGCTGGACAGAACCGGGGTCGAGGTCACGGTCAGCCGCTGGGCCGGAGTCATGGACGCCTGGGCGAGGATGATCGCGTCGGCGTCGGTGACCGCGTCGGCGGCGGCCGCCACGACGTGGGCGGAGCCGTCGATGTCGCCCGCTTCGAAGAGCGCCCATGCGCCCTCGACCAGCACCGTACGGATGCCGACCGGGCGGCCGGCGCTCCGGGCCTCCTCCTCGACGAGGGCGACGGTCGGCTCCAGGGTGCTCTCCACCGTCGCGAGGACGACGACGCGCGGGCCCAGGGCCACCGCGGCGGCGGCCATCGGGCGGTCCACGCGGAGCACGGGCACCGCCCCGGCACCGGCCCGCTCCGCCACATCGCCGATCGTCGAGCAGGTGCACAGCACGGCCCCGGCTCCCTCCGCGACGGCCTGGTCGAGCAGCGCCCGTACCTCGTCGGCCACCGCTTCGGGACCCTCGCGCCGGGCCCGGGCCAGCAGTTCCTCGACCACCACGTGCCGCAGTTCCAGCCCCTGGTGCTCCTCGTCGCGCAGTGCGTCGAAGACGGGAACGTGCAGCGGCGAGGTGTGCAGCAGGGTGAGCGGTTCGAACCGGGACATCACCGGCAGGCTCTCCGCCATCAGAAACGCCCCGGGTGCGCCTTGAGCCACTCCACCGCCGCTTCCAGCAGCCGCGGGTCGGCCGCCGGCGCCTCCTCGGGGTGGCGTGCCGCCCACTTCACGACGTACGGACACAGCGGCGCGACCACGATGCCCTCGCGCGCGGCGATGGCGTACAGCTCACGGGCGAGGGAGCCCGCGATGCCCTGGCCCTCGTGCTCGGGTTCCACGATGGTGTGCACGGGGACGAGGGCGCGGGCGGGCGCTTCGAGGACGAAGTACGCGATGTGGCCGACGACTTCCTCCCCGGCGAACGCCTCCAGGCGACCGCCCGCCCGGTCGTCGCGGATCTCTGGGTCGCTCATGGACAACTCCTCGGGTCGTCAGGTCCGCCGCGTCCTCGGCCGCCGTCGGCCGGGGTTCAGACGGTGACCGCCTGCGGGCTGCGCTCCTGGTCCGAGCCCGGTACCGGCTCGGACGGATCGGCGCCGAGGGCCACGATCCGGTTGTCGTGGTCCACGTGCACGACCCGCGGCCGCAGCGCCCGCGCCTCGGCATCGGAGACCTGAGCGTAACTGATGATGATCACCAGATCTCCGGGATGGACGAGATGGGCCGCCGCCCCGTTGATGCCGATGACTCCGGAGCCGCGCTCGCCCTCGATGACGTACGTCTCCAGGCGGGCGCCGTTGCTGATGTCGACGATGTGGACGAGTTCGCCCGGCAGCAGATCGGCGGCGTCGAGCAGGTCGGCGTCGATGGTGACGGACCCGACGTAGTGCAGGTCGGCCTGGGTGACCGTGGCGCGGTGGATCTTGGACTTGAACATGGTGCGAAGCATGAAAGAGCTCCCGGTTTGTCTGCTCCCTGCCCGCTGAATGCGGGTCAAGGGCGGTCTCCGGAGGCTACAACGATTCGCCTGTCCGGTCAGCTGTCGCCAGGTGTTCCAGGACTCACACTGACCCGTTGCTGACCTTTCTGACGCCGCTCCAGTCACGTGCGCACGCGCGTCATGGGTTCTCGGCGCATTTTCCGTTTCCAAGCGATGTCGAGTGCCTGGAGGAACACTTCGTCCGGCTGGGCACCGGACACGGCGTACTGCCCGTCGAAGCCACGCGTACGGCGGTCCGGGGACTGGGTGGGCAAGTACATGGTGCCACCTCTGCTTGCACTCTGAGCGACCCGAATAGCCCGAGGTCACCGAGCGTTCCTTTCGAGAGCCAGCCGTCGGATGGCCGACTCGTACACGACGACAGTCCGGCGCAGGGAGGTCCTTGAAGAGCCTCTGCGACAGCCGTGCCGCCCTCGGAGGTGAGAGGACGGCACGGCGTGCCGATGGGCGCTCTTTGTCTTGAGCGCGTCAGTGGATCGCGACGGATGCCTGACCTGCTTCGGCCTGCGTTCCCCCGCCAAGCCGGCAGCAACCCGCGAGCCCGCGCCGTGCTTCCCCGCGTTGATGAGCGCCGTGGCGAGCACGACCGCGAGGACCAGGAGAGCGGCTGCAATGAACGGGAGGTCGGCGAAGGACTGCGCCGCTCCGGAGTGGACCGCGCCGAGGTGTTCATCGAGACGAAGATCCGGGTCACGGACTACGGCTACGACGAGACGCTGCACGCGTTCGAGAAGAGCACCGGCAAGCTCGGCACGGACGTCCCGACCGAGGACGTCGCCGGCACGGTCAAGGAGCTGATCGCAGAGAGGAAGCCGGGCTCGCGGCGCAGCCCGGATGGCGGCGCACGCCCGGACTGCGCCGCGAGGAACTGGCCACCCTCGCCGGCATCAGCATCGACTGCTACACGCGCCTGGATGGCTCCTGGGGTCGCCTCCCGAAATGTGATCGCTCAGGGCCGGGCTCGGGCGATGAGCAGCGCCACGTCGTCCTCACCACCGGGCGAGCGCAGAATCTCCAGGATGCGGTCGCAGGTGCCTTCCAGATCGTGGCCACGTGTCGCTGTGAGGGTGTCGAGGAGGGTGTCCAGGCGAGCGTCGATGGGTTCGCTTCGGGTTTCGACCAAGCCGTCGGTGTAGAGGACCAGTTCGTCGCCGGGGCGGAAGGTGATCGTGGCGGCCTCGAAGGGCACCCCGCCGACGCCCAGCGGCGCGCCGGTGGGAAGGTCGAGAAGCTGCGCTGCGTGGCCGAGCCGCATCAGGACCGGGGGCAGGTGGCCGGCGAGGCAGATCTCGCACGTGCCATGGTGCGGATCGTAGACGCAGTAGATGCAGGTGGTGATGGTCTGCTCGACACCTTCGCTCAGGTGATCCAGGTGATGAAGGGCCTCGGCGGGGGCGAGGGCGAGCTCGGCGAAGGCTCGGGCAGCACTGCGGAGTTGCCCCATGGTGGCGGCGGCTCTGATGCCGCTGCCCATGACGTCCCCGACGACCAGGGCGGTTCTGTCGCCCTGGAGAGGTATGGCGTCGTACCAGTCGCCACCGATCTCGCTCGTGGCGTCGGCCGGCTCGTAGCGGCACGCAACCTCCAAGCCGGGCAGGTGCGATGGGCGCTCCGGAAGCAGACTGCGTTGGAGGGTGAGGGCCGCTTGGCGCTGCGCCTGGTATCCGCGGGCGTTGTCGATACAGACCGCGGCTCGGGCGGCCAGCTCCCAGGCGAGGAGCGCGTCGTCGTCATCGAAGGGTGCAGGGTTCCGGGTGCGCTTGAGGTCGAGAGCGCCGAGGACTTCGCCCCGTGCCAGGAGCGGTACGGCCAGGTAGGAGTGAACGCCGGCCGCCGCGAGAAGGGAGGCGGCCTCGCCGTGTCGGGCGATGCGCTCCAGATCCTGAGGGGTGGTGTGGGGAACCAGTACCGGTTGGCGAGTGCGCACGCACTGGGTGATCAGGCGGTCGCTGTCGTAGGAGGCGAGTCCCCCTGGTGGGTCGGCCGCGCGGACCGCCTCGGTGGACTGGGCCGCGCTGACCGCGAGTGCGCGGAAGAGGGCGGGTCCCGCGTACGGCGCGGTCCGGCCGTCAAGGGCGCTGTCGAGTACGTCCACGGCTGCCACATCGGCCAGGTCCGGTACGACGACGTCGGCAAGCTCGCGCGCTGTCGTCTCCAGATCGAGGGTGGTACCCACGGAGGCGGAAGCCCTGGCGATCAGCGTCAGCCGTTGCCGGGCCTGTGCCGCCTCGGCAGCGGCACGATGACGCTCGGTGACGTCGATGACGGAGTAGGCCAGGCCCAGCACCCGCCCACCGGAATCCTCCAGCCGGTAGTACGAGACGGACCAGGCATGCTCGTGGTCCGGATCGGCGGGGGGACAACAGACGATGTCCCGGTCCACGACCGACTCGCCCGTCTCCAGGACACGGCGCAGACGTGCCTCGGGGTCCGTGTCCAGGAAGGTCAGGACCTCGCCGACCGGCCGGCCGAGACGCTCGGCGGCGGACTGACCCGTGATGCGTTCGAGAGCGGGATTCACGGCCACGTACCGCAGCTCCGGGTCCAGAATGGCCAGCCCAACCGGGGACTGGGACACCAGACGCATGGCCAGGGCGGCATCTCGCTCGATCCGCTCCACAGCGGCCTGGTCCGCAACAAGGCCCAGGGCGTAGACGTCACCGAGGTCGTCCAGCAGCCGCATGTTGCGGAACTCCACCAGGCGGGTGCTGCCGTCCTTGTGCCGGATCGGGAACGCCCCTGCCCAGTCGGTGCCGGATTCCATGACCTCGGCGAACAGCTTGATCACCGCGTCCCGGTGTTCCTCGTGGACCGTCAGCCGAGCCGCGTGCTGACCCAGCGCCTCCGCCGCGGTATAGCCGAACAGTTCCTCGGCCTTCGGGCTCCAGAAGACCACCTCGCCCTGCGCATTCAGCACCACCGCAGCGACGCTGAGCAGATCGAGCAGGCCACTGGGCGGCGCTACAGGACCTGCCACCGACCGGCCGCGGCCTGCTCGGGAGGAGTCCGTCGTACCCATGCCTCATTTTCCCTCCCGCTCGGCGCCCCGGCTCTTGCCGTACCGGCGGGTGTTCTGCCTTCATCCATGGTCGGCACAGACCCAGGCAGCACGCACCTGGACCGACTGCTGACACACCGGCCGGCGATGCCGGCGGCAGTACCCGGACCTGCACGGGGGCTACGCCAGCAGTCGCCTTCTGTGGGGTTCGGCGGTGTCGTCGATGTCGCGGTCCCGGGCCTCGATCAGCCCGTCGGTGTACAGCACGAGCCGGCACCGCGGCCGCCGCGCCGACCCGGTGTGCCGGCCGGGCGCGCACGTCGGTGCAGCTCACGCCGTAGGGAAACCGCCTTCAACGGTCGGCCGACCGCCGGTCCTGGTACCGAATGACGTCGCCCTTCGGGCTCGAACCGGACCTCAGAGGCTGCGCGTGACCGCAGCCCTCCGGCAGGGCCCATGCGCTCGTCGCCGTCCCTGAGCGGACCAGTCCGTCCCGGTCGCTTCGTGGTCGGCCACCCAGAAACGATACAAAGGGTATATGGGTGGAGTTTCGGATCAATCCGGGCGGGATGTGCCTGATGTGTCCGTGCGGACTCATCGGCCCGGTCGGCCCCGTCAGGCGGAGAAGGCGAGGCGGTCGGGCTCGCTGCTGAGCGTGCACAGCCTCGCGGGCCAGGTGTTCCTGCTCCAGCTGGCCGTTGTGATGCTGCTCGTCGCCGCCGCCCTGGTGGCGCTCGTGGTGCAGGCTCAACGCGACGTGATGGCGGACGCCCGCCGCCGGACGCTCGCCACGGCGCAGACGTTCGCGCACTCCCCGGGGATCGTGGCGGCACTGAACAGCGCGAACCCGACCGCCGTGCTGCAGCCACACGCCGAGGCGGCCCGGAAGGCCGCAGGCGTCGACGCCATCATCGTGTACGGGCTGAACGGGATCACCCTCACCCACAGCGACCCGCATCAGGTCGGGAAGCACATCATCGGGCCTTACGCGAAGGCGGCGACGGGCAAGCCCTTCACGAGTACCTTCCAGGGGTCCCTGGGGCTCTCCGTGATCTCGGCAGTTCCCGTCAGGGGTCCCGACGGCTCGGTCGTCGCCATCGTCTCCGTGCCCGTCACGGTCGAGAGGGTGCAGCACAGGCTGAACATGCAGCTGCCGGTCCTCCTCGGCGGTGCCGCAACGGCCCTGGCAGTCGCCGCGGGCGGGTCGGGCCTGGTGAGCCGGCGGCTGCGGAGGCAGACCCATGGGCTGGGGCCGACCGAGATGACCCAGGTGTACGAGCACCACGACGCGGTGCTGCATGCGGTGCGGGAAGGAGTGTTGATCGTCGACGGTGACGGCCGGCTGCTGCTGGCCAACGACGAGGCACGCACGCTCCTGGACCTGCCGGCGGACGCGGAGCGGCGAGACATCACCGATCTGGGGCTGGATGAGGACCTCGCCGGGCTGCTGGCCTCCGATCGCCCCGCCACCGACGAGGTGTACCTGGCGGCCGACCGGCTGCTCGCGGTCAGCAAGCGGCTCACCGCACCTCACGGACCGGCCGGCAGCGTGGTGACGCTCCGGGACACCACCGAGCTGCAGGCCCTCTCCGGCCGGGCGGAGGTGGCGCGCGGACGGTTGAACTTGCTCTACGACGCCGGGCTGCGGATCGGCACCACGCTCGATGTGAAACGCACAGCCGAGGAACTGGCCGAGGTGGCGGTGCCCCGGTTCGCCGACATCGTCACCGTCGAGTTGCTGGACCCGGTCCTGCGCGGTGAGGAGTCCTCCGGTGCGACCACCGGGATCACCGAGTTGCGCCGCAGCGCCGTGGCCGGTCTCGACGCGGACCATCGCCTCCATCCCGTCCGCGAGCTCATCCGGTTCGTCCCGGGCCACCCCGTCTCCACGGCGATGGCCGAGGGCCGACCGGTCCTGGTCGGGGACCTGAGCGCCTCCGACGGCTGGCTGGCCCAGCAGCCCGAACGTGCCCAGTGGATCCTCGATCGCGGCATCCGCTCCACGCTCGTGGTGCCCCTCCGCGCCCGTGGCGTGGTGCTGGGCGTGGTGGACTTCTGGCGCGCGCAGGACTCCCCGTCGTTCGAGGACGAGGACGTGTCGTTCGCCGAGGAGCTGGCCGCCCGGGCAGCGGTGTGCATCGACAACGCCCGCCGCTACACCCGCGAACACGCCATGGCCGTCACCCTGCAGCACAGCCTGCTGCCCCGCGCGCTGCCCGAGCAGTCCGCCCTCGATGTGGCCTACCGCTATCTGCCGGCCCAGGCCGGAGTGGGCGGGGACTGGTTCGATGTCATCCCGCTGTCCGGTACCCGGGTGGCGCTGGTCGTGGGTGATGTCGTCGGCCACGGTCTGCACGCCGCGGCGACGATGGGCCGGCTGCGCACCGCCGTGCACAACTTCGCCGGCTTGGACATGCCCGTGGAGGAGCTGCTGGGCCGGCTGGACGAGTTGGTGGCGCAGATCGACGCCGAGGAGGTCGCCGCCGCCCAGGACGAGCAGGGGATGATCACCGGGGCCACCTGCCAGTACGCCGTCTACGACCCCACCTCCGGGCGACTGGCCATCGCCACCGCCGGCCATCCGGGACCGGCGGTGGTCCGGCCCGACGGAACCGTCGACTTCCCTGAGCTGCCCGTCTCCCCGCCACTGGGACTCGGAGCAGGCCTGCCTGTCGAGACCGCCGAGCTCACCGTGCCCGAGGGTTCCCGGCTGGTGCTCTACACCGACGGACTGATCGAGGACCGCACCCGAGACCTGGACGCCGGTCTGGAGGCCCTGCGCGATGCTCTGGCAGGGCCGGGTCGCACGCCGGAGGCCACCTGTGCGGCGGTGATGGAGGCCATGCTGTCCGACCGGCCCAGGGATGACATCGCGCTGCTGGTGGCCCGCACGCGCCGGCTCGGGCCAGAGCAGGTCGCCGAGTGGGACGTGCCCCGTGACCCGGCGGCGGTGGCCCCGGTGCGCAGCGCCTGCGCCCGCCGGCTGACCGAGTGGGGGCTGGAGCAGGTCGCATTCACCGCCGAACTCATCCTCAGCGAGCTGATCACCAACGCCGTCCGCTACGGAGCCGAACCCATCACCGTGCGGGTGCTGCGCACGGAGCCGATCGGCAGCCCCGATGCGGGCACCCTGATCTTTGAGGTCGCGGACGGCAGCAGCACCTCGCCGCGGCTGCGCCGGGCGAAGCTCACCGACGAGGGCGGCCGCGGACTCTTCCTGGTCGCCCGCTTCGCCGAACGCTGGGGGACCCGCTACACACCCACCGGCAAGGTCATCTGGGCCGAACAGTACCTGCACCACGGCGCCACGCCGGAGGGCGAAGATCTCGGCGAGATCTTGCTCGGCCAATGGGACGACACCGCGCTGTGAGGTGCGCCGGTACATCCCTTCCCTCCGCCGTCGCGCACGCCGCGTGCCGGCATGGGCGCGGCCGGCCCCGAGACGTACGGCGAAGCCGAGTGCCGGGGCAAAGACGGTGATCGCGGGCTTCCCGGACGACATTCCGCCATCCAGGCTGCCGGGTACTCTGGCCTTGATGACCACTTCGCCGGCGCCGTGGAGCCGAGGAAGCGGGAGGCACAGCGGAAGGCCCGCCACTCCGGGCCCAGTGGCACTGCCGACAGCCGGTCGAGGTGACCACCGTGCCCCCCACGTCTGGGAGCAGCCGTGACTACACCGTGTGCCCGAGCAGCGGCGGTCTTCGGCTGCTTCGCTCTTGTGGCACTGGGCCTGAGCGCTTGCGAGAACACACCGACCGCTGGCCTCGCACAGCCGTCGGTGGCCACGTCCGCCGAGAGCATGGGCGGCATGCGCGCACTGATCGCCGCAGCGAAACGGGAGGGCACGCTCAGAGCGATCGCGCTGCCGCATGACTGGGCCAACTACGGCGGCCTGATCAACGGCTTCGAGAAGAAGTACGGGATCAAGGTCACGGTCGAGGATCCGCTGGGCCACAGCGAGGACGAGATCGACGCCCTGAGGAAGAGGGGGAACCGGCCGACCGCGCCCGACGTGATCGACGTGGGCGATACGTTCGCGCGGAAAGCAGCGGCGCAGAATCTTCTCGCGCCGTACAAGGTAGCCGCCTACGATTCGATCCCCGGCAATCAGAAGGATTCGAAGGCCCGCTGGTCCAACAACTACGGGGGCTACATCTCCATCGGCTGCGACGCCAACCGGGTCAAACCCTGTCCGGAGACTTTCGCCGATCTACTGAAGCCCGGTTACAAAGGCAAGGTCGCACTCGAAGGCGACCCGCCCCGGTCGGCCACCGCCTTCGCCAGTGTCTACGCGGCCGCGCTGGCGAACAACGGGTCTTTCGACAACGTCCAGCCGGGTCTCGACTTCTTCGCCGAGCTCAGGAATCGCGGCAACTTCAACCCTCTCAATTCCAACTCGGCGACGGTCGCGAGCGGCCGGACCCCCATCAGCATCAACTGGGACTACGTCAACCTCCATTACACCGACCAACTCCGCGACAAGGGCGTGAACTGGCAGGTCTCGATCCCCTTCGACAGCAGCTTCGCCCAGTATTTCGCGCTGGCGATCAACAAGAACACCCCGCACCCGGCGGCTGCACGCCTGTGGCAGGAGTACCTCTTCAGCCCAGAGGGCCAGAACCTCCGGCTGCGCGCCTATGCCCGCCCGGTGCTCATGGACGCCATGAGACAGGATGGCACCCTCGACAAGGCCGCCGCTGCACGACTGCCGACGGTTGAGGGAACGCCGCAGTTCCCGAAGGACGCACAACTGGAGAAGGCGAAGGAGACGGTCACCCAGGGCTGGGCGAAGGCCGTCTCCGGCTAGCTGGGACGATCCCGGCGCCCAGCAGTTGTGCGGCGAAGGGGCACCGACACGGAGCGGGCCCGTCATCGCTACCCGCACCGAGCAGGGCAGGGTGACGGACCCACGCACCGGTCTGCGCAGCGGTCGGAAGGTCGACAGGCGGGGACGCGGCCGCGGCGCATGCTGACTTTTACTGACCCGGGGCGAGCCTAAAGGGCTCTGACCTGCACAAACGTCCAGATGCTAGATCTTGGACCTGAACATGGCGCGAAGCATCGAGAAGCTCCCGATTTGTCCGCGCCCTGCCCGTTGATTGCAGGTCAAGGGCGGTCTCCGGAGGCTACAACGATTCGCATGTTCGGTCAGCTGTCGCCTGCTGTTCCAGGACTCACACCGGCCCGTTGCCGACTTTCCTGACCGGGACCGCCACAAGCCCTTCATTCCTGCCGCAACGACAGCCTGTGGGCGAGGTCTGACTCGCCATGGCCCGCATCGCTGCATTCGGCGACCGCGACGACGACCTCGATCCGCAGGCCGACGGGAAGCCTGAGGCAGTTACTTCCCCAAGAAGGTGAGGAGGGCGGTGTTGACCTCCTCCGCGTGGGTCCACAGCAAGCCGTGCGGGGCGCCTTCGACCTCCACATAGTCGGCGGACGGGAGCCCCTTGTGGAACGGTCGCGCGGTTCCCTCGGCGGGCAGGATCCGGTCGGCCGTGCCGTGCAGGATCAGGGCGGGCACGTCGATGGCCGGGATATCGGCGCGGAAGTCGGTGTACCAGGTCGACGGCGCGGCGGCAGCCGCGAAGAAGCCACCGCCCGCCGCGACGTTCCAGCTGTTGCGAACCGCCTCCTCGCTGATCCTGGTGCCCAGGTTCTCGTCGAGGTTGTAGAAGTCGTTGAAGAAGTTGGTGTAGTACGCGTAGCGGTCCGCCTTGACGGCCGCGACCACGCCGTCGAAGAACTCCTTCGGTGCGACCCCGTTCGGGTTGTCGTCGCTCTTGAGCAGGAAGGGTTCCAGCGAGGCCAGGAAGGCGACCTTGGAGACCCGGGCGGTTCCGTAGGTGGACACGTAGCGGGCGACCTCACCGGTGCCCATCGAGAAGCCGACCAGGACGGCGTCGCTCAGGTCGAGAGTCTCCATCACGGTGTTCAGATCGGCCGCGAAGGTGTCGTAGTCGTAGCCGGTCGTGGCCTGGCTGGACTGCCCGAAACCGCGACGGTCGTAGGTGATCACCCGGTAGCCCGCGTCGAGCAGTACGGCGCTCTGCCGCTCCCAGGAGTGGCCGTCGAGCGGAAAGCCATGGATGAGGACGACCGGCTGCCCGGCTCCGTGATCCTCGTAGTAGAGGTCGATGGTGGTGGAGTTCTCCTGGCCCACGGTGATGTACGGCAAGTGCTCGTTCCTTCGTCCGAATGACTGGTGCACGCGCAGGACCGCGCTCCGTCTCGCTGAGGGAGGGCGCTGTACGGACGGCATCGACCCATCGGCGGCCGACGTCCGGGCATGCGCGGCACGGAATGTCATCACGCTACGGAGAACCTCCCGTCGGCTGTTGTCCCCGAGCGCACCGCCTATTGCCTGGAAGTGCCAGGAGGGGGACGCGTCCCGGCGCGCCGCTGCGCAAGCCTCGGAGGCGTCCCTCTCCCCGCCCCCTCGTAGGCGCGGACGGACCACAGGTGGTGCACCGACAGACAAGATGTCTCCACCGGCCCTCCCTAATGTGCTGTTCACGCCTGCGGTCACCGCGCGGCTCGGACACCGCGTGCGCCGGTCCGGCTCGGCGAAGCGCCTCGGCTCAGGCAGCCGTTGGTGTCTCCGGCGCCGCTCACCCCGACGAAGCAGCGAACCCGACCCTGACCGCCCGGCCGCGCATCAGCTGATCAACACGACATCAACAGGGAGTTGTGCCATGTCCCGTTCCGACAGCCCGACCGTCGTCCTGGTCCACGGCGCCTTCGCCGACGCGTCCAGCTTCGCCCGCATCATCCCCGAACTGACCGCCCGTGGCCTGGAGGTAGTGGCCCCGGCGGTGCCCAACCGCAGCCTGCTCGGCGACGCTGCCTACATCGCCTCGATCGTCCGTCAGATTCACGGCCCGGTCGTCCTGGTCGGACACTCCTACGGCGGTGCCGTCATCACCGTCGCCGGCGTGGAGGACAACGTCAGAGCGCTGGTCTACCTGGCCGGCTACGCCCTGGAGGAGGGCGAGAGTCTGGGCGAGTTGCAGGGCGCCTTCCCCGACTCCGACCTGGCCACCGCGCTCGTCTACACGCCCTTCCCGATCGAGGGCTCCCCGACTCCCGGCACCGACGTGTCGGTTCAGATCGACAAGTTCCCGTCCATCTTCGCCGCCGACGTCGACCCTCGCCTCGCCTCCGTACTGGCCGTGTCCCAGCGTCCGCTGGCCGCACAGGCCTTCAGTGAGAAGGCTCCGGCCGCGGCGTGGAAGACCAAGCCGTCCTGGGGTCTGGTCGCCGCAGCCGACCACACCATCAACCCCGATGTGGAGCGCTTCGGCTACAAGCGGGCCGGCATGACCACCGTCGAGGTCGAGTCCTCGCACCTGGTGATGCTTGCCCACCCCGAGCGCGTCATCAAGCTGATCGAGGAGGCCGTCCGGGCCACCGCTCACTGACCCCGGCCTGCCCCTCGGCCCCTTGCCATCGTGCCGCGACCGCAGGCCGGCAGCCGTTCCTCCGCGACGCGGACACTCATGGCCCCAGCCGTTCGCGTGGCAGCTTCGGAGGGCGGCGCTCTCCGCTGCCGGACCGGGCGATCATCTGCGGACGCGGCCGATTCGGGCTGTCGCGGAACCCGGGGGCGCCCTGCCCACGCGTCGCCCCGTCCCCGTCCGTCCGGGGACGCATCCGCTTCACCGCCCCGTAGGAAGTCATTGATGAACTCACCGATCTCCCGCCGCGCCGTCGCCGCCTCCCTCCTGGCGAGCGCCGCCGTCCCGGCGACCCCCGTCCAGGAGCAGGCCACCGCGGCCGCGTGGAAGAAGATCCCCAGCTGGTACCTCGTGGCCGCCGAGGACCGCGACATCCCACCGGCCGCCGAGAAGTGGATGGCCGAACGGGCCGGCGCCCGCACCATCACGGTCCGCGCACCCCACGCGGTCGCCGTGCGCGACCCCGGCCCCGTTACCGATCTGATCTTGAGCGTTGCCCGCTGAGCGGACCGAGGTGGCGATCACCCACGTGGGGATCCGGGTATCAGGGGGATCGCGCGGACGGGGTGCTTGCTCAGGATGGAGACGCGGTTGAACGCGTTGATGGTGATCGCCACCCAGATCACCGCGGAGATCTCGTCGTCGTTGAGGACCTCGCGAGCTATTTCGTAGGCGCTCTCCTGCGCGACGGCGTTCGCGGGTCCGGTGGTTGCCTCCGCCAGGGCGAGTGCCGCGCGTTCCCGTTCCGTGAACAATTCGGTGTCGCGCCAGGCGGCCAGCACGCCCAGACGCTGGGTGGTCTCGCCGGCGCGCAACGCGGCCCTGGTGTGCACGTTGAGGCAGTAGGCGCAGCCGTTGATCTGTGACACACGGATGTTGATCAGCTCTACCAAGCCGCGGTCCAGCCCCGCCTCGGCGGCGACCGCACGAACCGCATCGGCCGTCTCGACCAGTGCGTGATAGGCCTTGGGACTCTGCTTGTCGATGAAGACCCGTCGACTCGCGGAGTCTGCTGTGGTGTCACTCAACGTGGACTCCTTCAGGGCCGCTCCCGGCCCTCGCTCGCTCTGCCGTGCATGTGATGGGGCACGGACTTACTATCAGGCATGATTGTTGAATATGAAATCATCCTCGGATGGGAGAGGGCGTTCGATGAGCGACGTCGAAGTGGATCCCGCCGCACTGCGTTACGGTGCCGCCGACCACGGTGAGGCCGCCCCGCAAGTCGACATACTGTCCGCGCGGGACGTCCCGTTGGGCGGCCCAAGAGCCATGACGGTGCGGCGCACGCTGCCACAGCGAGCCCGGACGCTGATCGGGGCCTGGTGTTTCGTCGACCACTACGGCCCGGACGACGTCGCCGACACGGGTGGCATGGATGTCGCTCCCCATCCGCACACCGGTCTGCAGACCGTGAGCTGGCTGTTCAGCGGGGAGATCGAGCACCGCGACAGCCTGGGCAGCCACGCGTTCGTACGGCCCGGTGAGCTGAACCTCATGACGGGCGGGTATGGCATCAGCCACTCGGAAGTCTCCACCACCGGCACCACGATCCTGCACGGAGTCCAGCTGTGGGTGGCCCTGCCCGAAGAACACCGATACACGGCCCGTGACTTCCGGCACTTCGTGCCGAGCCCGGTCCGGGTGGGCGGGGCACACATCAGAGTGTTTCTGGGATCCCTCGCCGGTGAGACCTCCCCGGTGCGGACCTTCACGCCCCTGCTCGGCGCCGAACTCGTCCTCGATCCGCGCTCGAAGACCACACTCCCGGTGAACGCCGCCTTCGAGTACGGCCTGCTCGTCGACCAAGGGGACGTCCGCATGGCCGGAACACTCCTGCGCCCGGCGGAACTGGGCTACCTCGGCACGGACAACGACACGCTGACGCTGATGAACGAGACGGACACCCCCGCCCGGGCGGTGCTGCTCGGCGGCACGCCGTTCGAGGAACGGATCGTCATGTGGTGGAACTTCATCGGCCGTAGCCACAAAGACATCGTCGAAGCCAGGGAAGCCTGGGAGAACGCATCCGACCGCTTCGGCAGCGTCGATGGCTACGACGGCGACCGCCTTCCCGCACCCGCCCTTCCGCATGCCACCATCTCGCCTCGCAACAACCCAACGCGCCACTGAAAGGCTCACGATGACACAGCCCGCCGCCACTCCCACTGTCCAGCGAGTCGACGCCAAGCACCGGTACGAAATCCTGGTCGACGACAAAACCGCAGGCCTCACCGCGTACCGCGACCACGATGACCAGCGCGTTTTCTACCACACCGAAATCGACGACGCCTTCGCCGGACAGGGGCTGGCCGCGATACTCGTACAGCAGGCCCTGACCGACGTACGCGCCTCCGGGAAGCGCATCGTGCCGGTCTGCCCCTACGTGGCGAAGTTCCTCAAGAAGCACGACGAGTTCGCCGACATCACCGACCCCGTGACCCCCGAAGTCCTGCAGTGGCTGGAGACCGTACTGGCGAAGTGATCGCCTGCGCCGGCACCTGATCGAGGCGGGACCGGAGCAATGCGCCCCGCGGCGTGGTCACCGCCGCGGGCTCGGTTGAGGTCAAGGCCCCGCGCGTGAACGACAAACGCGTCGATGAGGCCACCGGCCGGCGAGCGACGGCGGTTCTCCTCGAAGATGGTGCCGGCGTGGTGCCGCAAATCGCCGAGGGTTTCCGAGGTACTGCCGCTGCTCTACCTGTACGGGCTGTCCAGCAGCGACTTCGTCCCGGCGTTGGAACACTTCCTCGGCAGCGCGGCCGAGCTGTCCCACGCGACGGTGACCCGGCTGACGAAACAGTGACAGGACGACCACGCCGCCTTCCGCGACCGGGACCTGTCCGACCGCGACTTTGTCTACGTGTGGGCGGACAGGGTGCATCCCAAGGTGCGGCTTGGCCAGGCACACTCGTGCGTGCTGGTCCTGCGCGGCGTCAGCTCGGACGGCACCAAAGAGTTGATCGCGCCGGCCGAGGGGCTGCGAGAGTCCACCGAGTCGTGGGCCGACCTGCTGCGCGACTGCCGCCGACGCGGCATGCGCGACCCCGAACTGGTCGTCGGCGACGGCGCGATGGCATTGTGGAAGGCCTTGGCCGAGGTGGTCCCCGCCGCGAGGCATCAGAGGTTCTGCGATCGAGCCGACCTTCTCCACGGTCAAGCTGCGAACCAAGGTCACCCGTGGCGCCGACAGCCCGGCCGCAGCCATCGCCATGGTCTTCAAGCCCGTCGAGTCCGCCCAGGCCCGCTGGAGGGCGATCACCGGAGCCCACCTGGTGCCGCTGGTCCGGACAGGCGCCAGGTCCGGGAACGGTGTCCTGGTCGGGCGACAGAACCAGGCCGCATGAACCGCCACGACGCTCCGCGCGAGGAGCCTGGCAGCGTCGTGGTCAAGAAAGTCTGACCGGCAGGGCAGTCGAACCCCCTTCCGTACCCGTCTATACGGGGGAACGAGGGAGGGCACGATGAACGCCGACGAGGAACGCCAGTTCCGCGAGTTCGTGGCGGCGCGGTCGAGATCGCTGCTGCACACGGCCTACCTGCTGACCGGGGACTGGGAGCAGGGCCGCGACCTGCTCCAGACCGCGCTTGCCTCCACCGCTCGGCGTTGGTCGCAGCTGCGCGACCGGCAGCAGCCGGAGATCTATGTGCGCCGGGCGATCTACCACGCCCACGTGGACCGCTTCCGACTGCTCAGCTGGGGACGGGAGACGGTCACCGACACCCTGCCGGACCAGCCGTCCGCGCAGGTCGCCGATTGGGCCGACACCGTGGTCCAGCGACAGGACATCATGGCCGCGCTGCGGCGGCTGCCCAAGCGCCAGCGCGCGGTCATCGTTCTGCGCTACTTCGAGGACCGGCCGGACACCGAGATCGCCGCGATCCTGGGCGTCGCCCAGGGGACGGTCCGCAGCCAGACCCACAAGGCCCTCGCCTCCCTCCGCACCACCTTGGCCGAGGCAGGGCCGTCGGCCGCCTCCTCCTCCACTGCCTCCGGAAGGGGCGTCATCGTATGAACGACTCGACCGAACACCCGCTGCACGAAACGCTGCTGCACGATGCCTTGCACGCCCATGTCCGGGAGAGCGGCGGTCATGCCGCCGGTCCCTATCTGGTCGGCCTGGCCGACGGCGCACTGCAGGTCGCCCGGCGGCGGCAGCGGCTGGCCCGCGCCGGGGTCGGCATCGCCGCCGCCGCCGTGGTCGCCACCGCCTGGGTGGCCGTCGCGGACGGCGCGACCCAGCACGCGCACGTAGTTCAGCCCGCCGCACAGGGCACGGGGAACACCGAGAAGGCGGCCCTGATCTCCATCCTGCCGGTCACCTCGTCCACGGAGCACGCCTGCACCCATGGCAGCGGCGGCTACACCGTGCACGCGAGCGCGGCCCACCCGGCGTTCTGCATCCGCGCCGACCGGGCCAGGGGCATGACCGACGTCCGTGTCACCTCCGCGAAGGCTGAGAAAAGCACCATCGACGGCACCTGGCAGGTCGAGGTGACCCTCAGCTCCGCCGACCGGACCCGTTTCGCCGCCCTCACCGGCTCCATCGCCGCGGCCCCGTCCCCGCGCAACGGATTCGCCATCGTCATCGACGGCAAGCTCTGGGGCAACCCCTACGTGACCTCCTCGATCACCGGCGGCCGTCTCGAAATCGTCGGGGCCTTCGTCGGGGACCTCACCAGCGCCACCGCCCACGACCTCGCCCTCCGGCTGGATGCCGGCAGATGACCCGCATACCCTGTGACCTGCACTGACAGCCGGTGCACGTCACACATCCCCGGACTCCCCCATGTCGCAGGGCAAACCCGACTTCTGGGAGACCGACTCCACCCGCGGCGAGTAGTGGCGCCGGGCGAGCTTCCCGGCGCCTCACGCCAACTCCTGCTATAGCGTTGACGAACCGGTGACCAAGGTGCACGAGTCCGTCCTGCACGCGATCGACGAGGCGTTCATCCACCACCGCCTGCCTTTCACACGATCTACATCCTCGGCGCCACGCACGATTCGCAGGCCAGCCCGCTGATCGAGCCGTTCCTCCACCACCCCGACTCGGACGTGCGCGAGGAAGCAGGAGTCGCAGCAGCCGAGATCACCGGATGCACCCCGGGAGCCCGCAACCACAACTCTTGACGATTGCTCGCGGACGGCCCGGTGGCAGCCCTGGTCGGGCACGGTCGGTTCGCGATACACCCAGGTCTGGGAAGTCTGCGCCTACGTGGACCGGCACCTCGGGGATCCGGAGCTCGGACCGGATATCATCGCGGCTGGTCACAACATGTCCGTCCGGTCCCTCCACAAGCTCTTCGAAGGGGAAGGAATCGCCGTCAACCGTCTGATTCGGCACCGTCGGTTGCAGGAGTGTGCCAGGGATCTCGCCCGGGGCGACAGCGGTGAAAGGACGACCTCCAGCATGGCTCGGCGTTGGGGCTTCACCAAGGCGGCCCACTTCAGCCGACTCTTCCGCGACGCGTACGGCATGGCTCCAAGCCAGTGGCCCAAGGTGCACGCCGACCCTTGTGAGGCTGAGACCTTCCGGCAGCGGCAGGCGATGCCAAGGAGCGGAGTCGCCAGTCGGCATGGGCCGAGCCCGGCTTCGGCCTGCGAGTGCGGACAGTAAGGGGCGTTGGTGGCGGGGGTAGTCGGATCGCTGTCCCGTAGCGGTCTGCGCGGCCGGGAGGCCGAGCTCGAAGAGCTTCAGGCACTGATCGCCTCGGTGGCCCACACCGGAAGCGGCGGGTTGGCGCTGATCCAGGGGGAACCGGGCATCGGCAAGACCACGCTGCTCGCCGAGGCCGTCGCCAGAGCCAGGGCGGCGGGATTCTCCGTCGGCCTCGGCAGGGCCGATGAGCTGCATCACATCGTGCCGCTCTCGTCGTTGGCGGCCTGCGTCCTGCACGGCGATCAGCCGCTGCTGTCCGGCGATGCCTTTGCCGATCTCGCGCGCAGTCACGATCAGCGGATCTGGCTGGTGGAGCGCCTGGCGGAGGCGATCGAAGCCAGAGCAGGCAGCGCGCCTGTGCTGATCGCCCTGGACGACGTGCAGTGGGCCGATCCGCTGAGCCGGTTTGCCCTCAAGCAGCTTCCGACACGCCTGCAGACCTCGCCCGTTCTGTGGATGCTGACCGGGCGGCGGGAGCCCGCCGGCCCAGCGGATGAGGTCGTCGCAGCCGCGACCGGCAGCCTCCCGACGGTCACTGTGCCATTGGGGCCACTGTCCGGCGCGGCCATCGGCCAACTGGCCGGCGACACACTGGGCACAGCGGTTGACGAGCAGGTACGGGACTTGCTCGACGGGGCCGGCGGGAACCCGTTTCTGGCGGTCGAGATGCTCGCGGGACTGCGGACCGCCGGGGCCTCGGACGAGCTGGTGCCCCCAGGGCTCGTAGTGGGTGTGCGCGGCAGACTCAGGTCCCTGCAGCCCGGCACACTGCGCTTCCTGCAGATGGGAGCGGTGCTGGGACGCAGGTTCGGCTTCCACGATGCTGCCGCGCTCTGCGGCCGAACAACCGCCACGTTGATCACGGCACTTGAGGAAGCCGTGCGCGCCGGACTCCTGGATGACGACGGCGATCATCTGGCCTTCCGGCATGATCTGCTGCGCCAGGCGGTCTACGCCGACATCCCGCCGTCAGCCCGGAAGGCGCTGCACCGAGAGGCTGCCCATCACCTTGTCTCCGCGGGCCACCAGCCGATCGACGCGGTGCCGCACATCCTCAGGGGAGCCCTGCCCGGAGACGAGGAGGCCGTGGCGCTGCTGCGGCGAGCCGCCGACGACGTACTGCCGGTCACGCCGGGCCTCGCGGCCGACTTGATGACGCGCGCGCTGGAACTGGTGCCACCAGCACGGCGGTTGAGGTTCGCAGTGGGTGAGCAGATGATCCTCTGCATGACACGGGCCGGCAGGAACCGAGAGGCGCTGTCGGCCGGCGACCGGCTGCTGGCCGGCCGGCCACCGCTGGAGGCATTCAGTCGGCTGCAGGCTGCCCTCGGCGGGACGCTGTGGAACATGGATCTCGCCGGCGAATTGCGCCGCCGGGCCGAAACCGCCCTCGCCTTGGGGGGCGCCGCCCCGGAGATCGGGGCGAGACTGGCTGCCCTGCGCGCACTGGCCTTGTCCCGGGACCATGATCTCGTCGCGGCGCGTGAGGCCGGCGAGACCGCGCTGCGTGCCGCCACCGCGACCGGTGACCGGGAGGCGCACGTCCTGGCCCTGTCCGGGCTCGGTGAGATCGCGCAGAACGCGGGGGAGAACGCCGTCGCGCTGGAGCGCTTTGCAGCGCTCAGCGCCGTCGAATCCGCCTTCCTTCCCGAAGAGATCGTCGCGCACCTGCACGTGGACGACTTCGCGTCCAGCGAACGACTGCTCCTGCAAGCAGCGGACAATGCCGGGGCGATGCGTCAGGCAATGATGCTGTGGGCGCAGGGCCAGCACGATCTGGGGCTCGGCCGACTCGACGACGCCGAAGTCGACTTCGTGACAATGGAGCGCCTGGAAGACGACGTACAGGTACCCGTGCAGCAGGTGAACGCGCGCGTGATCCGCTCCCGGATCGCCCTGCTGCGCGGCGATCGGGAAGCGGCGCGGCAGCACCTGGCCGCGGCGCAAGAACGACTGGCGGTGAAACCGAACCCGGGCAACACGGCGGCGGTGCGCTTCCTGGAAGCGGTCCACGCCGAGGCCGACGGGCACACCAGGCTTGCCGTCGACAAGATTCGACAGGTGCAGCAGGAAGGATTCTTCATGCGCTGGCGGCTGCTGCGCGACTGGGTCGATTCCGCGATACGTATGGCCCTGCGAGGCGCGGAGCACGAGCTCGCCGAGGATCTGGCCGCACAGGCCCAAGCCCACGCCGCACGCAACCCTGCCGTGCCCACCGCCGCGGGCATCGCGGCGCAAGCCCTCGGGCTCGTGAAAAACGATCTCGCCATGCTCGAACGCTCCGTAAGGCTGCTCAAGGCAAGCCCTCGCCCGCTGGTCCGGGCCGCCGCCTCCGCCGATCTCGGACAAGCACTCCTGGCAGCAGGCCGGAACCCTCAGGCCGTGGCCGCGCTGACTCACGCCCGTGGCATGTTCGCCGAGTCAGGCGCCCACGCCGCAGTGTCACGCGTACAGCGCGATCTGGACGGTGCCGGGGCCGGCGGCGGCAGGGCAGCGACCACGCAGCGCCCCGTGCAGGGATGGGAGGCCCTCACGGCCTCGGAGAAGAAGATCGCGCGCCTTGTCGCCGACGGCCACACCAACCGGTCGGCCGCCGATCTGCTCGTCGTCTCCCCGCACACGGTCAACACTCACCTGACCTCCGTCTTCCGCAAACTGTCGGTCAACTCCCGGGTTCAGCTCGCGAACCTGGTCATGACCTTGCCCGACAGCTGAGCGGACCAGTTGGTACGTTCGCGCGATGCCCTGCCACACCTGAATGCGCTTGGCTGGGGCACCCCCACACCCCGTCGGAGGTCACCGGCATGCACAGGCCCACCCCCGTACCGCCGACCATCGTGCTTGTACATGGTGCGTTCACCGATGCCTCATCGTGGGCGAGGGTCATCAGCCTCCTTCACGCCGCCGGACTGACCGTTCGCGCTCCGGCGAACCCGCTGCGCGGCCTGGCGCAGGACGCCGCCGGCATCAGGAGCGTGGTGCGCGACATCGACGCCCCCGTCGTGCTGGTCGGCCACGGCTACGGTGGCGCGGTCATCACACAGGCCGCTTCCGACGCCGACAACGTCGTGGCCTTGTGCTACGTCGCGGCGTTCGGCCTCGACGCGGGCGAGTGCGTCCTGGACATCACGAACCGCTTCGCCCCCGTGCCGGTGGCCGACGCCACCTTCACCGCCGCCCTCCCCGCCCAGATTCCCGGCAGCCCGGAAAGCGAGCTCTACATTCGTAAGGAACGGTTCCCGCAGGTGTACGCCGCCGACCTGTCGCCCAGCGTCAACGATGTGCTGTCCGTGGCGCAACGGCCGATCGCCTGCAGCGCGCTGACCAGTAGATCGGGCCCGCCGGCTTGGGCCTCCAAGCCGTCCTGGTACGCCATCGCGACCGCGGACCGGGCACTCAACCCCACCGCTCAGCGCTTCATGGCACAACGCATGGCGGCCACCGAATACGTGCTGGACGGTTCGCACGCCGTGGCGCTGTCGCAGCCCGCCGCCGTCGTGGCGATGATCCGGGAAGCCGCCGAACAGGGCAATGGTCGCGGCGACGGGCTTCGGCAAGCCTTCTGAGCAGGTGAAGGAGGTGGTCACACGTCTTCGTGTACACGGGGCCGACCGCCGCGTCCTGAGGAAGCTGATCTTCCGAAGGCTGCACGCCATCGGCCACCCAGGACCCTATAACATGCGTTCGAAATAACATGTGTTGGAACGGAAGATGCCGGTGTGGACCGTCTTGACGGCACCCCCGGAGTCCGCCCACTCTCCCGACACCGGCCCCGGCCAAAGACGTCACTCGGTAAAGGCACCAGCATGATCTCACCGGCCAGACAGCCGACGCGGCGGATCGCCGCCCTCTTGACCAGAACCTTCGCCCTGGTACTGGCTGCCACCGGGTGCGGTGGCGGAACCGGTGCCGGGTCCGCCACGGACAAGGTCACCTCGATCACCGCCCTCGACTATTACACCGACGAGCCTGAACACACCCAATGGGGCGAGATGCTCACCGCCTGCGGCAAGTCCGCCGGCGTAACGGTCGAGCAGACGAGCGTTCCGGGGGCGTCACTCATCCCCAAGGTCCTTCAGCAGGCCTCGTCGCGGACCCTTCCCGACCTGTTGATGCTGGACAACCCCGACATGCAGCAGATCGCGCAGACGGGCGCGCTGACCCCGCTGGACCAGTACGGCATCGACTCCAGCGGATTCGCCAAGGGCATCCTCTCGGCGGGCACCTACAAGGGAAAGGTGTACGGACTGGCGCCCGACGTCAGCACGGTCGCTCTCATCTACAACAAGGACATGCTCTCCAAGGCCGGTGTCGCCGTGCCGAGGACCTGGGACGAGCTGAAGGCGGCGGCGACCAAGCTGACCCGCCCGGGGCGCTACGGCATGGCGGTCGACGCAAACCCCACTTTTGAGGGCAGCTGGCAGTTCCTGCCCTTCCTGTGGTCCAACGGCGGGGACGAGAAGCAGTTGGACACCCCGCAGGCCGCGCAGGCACTCCAGTTGTGGGTCGACCTCGTGAAGAGCGGGTCCATGTCGAAGTCGGTGCTGAACTGGACGCAGGCCGACGTCCACGATCAGTTCGTCGCCGGCAAGACAGCCATGATGGTCAACGGCCCCTGGCGAATCCCGGCCCTTGAGAAGGACAAGAACCTGCACTGGGGAGTGGCCCCCATCCCCGTCCCCCGGACGGGGCAGACCCCTGTCACACCACTCGGCGGCGAGGTGTGGACGGTCCCGCAAAACGCTTCCAAGGCCCGGCAGGAGAAGGCCGCCCAGGTCCTCGCCTGTCTGAACGACTCCTCGAACATGCTCGCCCTGGCCAAGCAGCACTTCACCGTGCCCTCCCGCTCCGCGGTGGCCGCCCAGTATGCCGAGCAGGTCCCTTCGATGGCGGCCTTCGTCAAGAGCGCTGAAGCGGCCCGGGCCCGTACCAGCGAACTCGGCGTCAAGTGGCCCAAGGCAGCGACCGGCATATACACCGCGATCCAGTCCGCGCTGACGGGCGAGCAGACACCGGAGGAAGCCCTCAGGCATGCGCAGCAGATCGCGACCGGTGACTGATCTGTCCCCGAACCTCCGGATGGGCACCGCACAAGACGATGGCACCGTCGCCGCGAGGGACCGGGCCATGGCCCGGGCACGCATCTGGGAGCAGCTGACCCAGTGGATGTTCGTCCTGCCCGCCGCTGTATACCTGCTGCTGTTCTTCGGCTACCCGATCGTCAAGAACATCGTGATGAGCTTTCAGCAGTACACGACCACGACGTTCTACACCGGTGCCGCGCCGTTCGTAGGACTGCAGAACTACGCAGAGATCCTGTCGTCGGACCTGTTCTCCCAGGCCTTGTTGACCACGGCCCTGTTCACCGCCGGTTCGATACTGGGGCAGTTCGTGCTCGGCCTGGCCTTCGCCCTGTTCTTCCAGCGCCGCTTCCCGCTCGGCGGCGTTCTGCGATCGCTGCTGTTGCTGCCGTGGCTGTTGCCGCTGGTCGTCTCCGGTACGACGTGGAAGTGGATGCTCGACCCCGACACGGGCGTCGTCAACGACGCGCTGCGCCACCTCCACCTCTCCTCGTCCGGCATGCCCTGGCTCACCGGCACCTCACAGGCGCTCGTGTCGGTGATCCTCGTCAACATCTGGGTCGGAATCCCCTTCAACACCACGATCCTGTACGGCGCCCTGCAGGACATCCCCCCACATCTGTACGAGGCGGCAAGGCTGGACGGCGCCGGCCCGGTGACGTCGTTCCGCCATGTCACCTGGCCACTGCTGCGGCCCGTGGTGAGCGTCGTGCTGGTGCTGGGCGTGGTCTACACGGTCAAGGTGCTGGACATCATCCTCGTGGTGACGGGCGGAGGACCGGCCAACGCCACCGAGACCATCGCCACCCAGTCCTACGAACTGTCCTTCCAGCAGTTCGAGTTCGGACGCGGTGCCGCAATGAGCAACGTACTCATCCTCATCTCGCTCGCCTTCGCCCTCATCTACCTGCGCGCCAACCGTCGCGCCCGGAACGTCTGAGAGGCGATCCCGTGAAGCGCGCACCGGGCCGTGGCCGGCCGTCCACCATCGTCGGGATCGTCCTGCTCGCGCTGATGTTGTTTCCCGTCTACTGGATGGTGAACGCCTCCCTCCAGCCGGCGGGCAATACGCTGCAGGGAGGCTGGTTCCCCTTCCATCCGGACTTCAGTGGTTACGCCACCGCACTGCGCGATCAGGGACGCAACCTGATCACCAGCCTCGTCATAGCCCTCGGCAGCGTGACGCTCAGCCTCGGGCTCGCCGCCCCGGCGGCCTACGCTCTGGCCCAGTTCCCCCTCCGAGGAACCAACCTGGTGCTCTTCGGCATCCTGATCACACAGATGGTGCCGACCATCGTCGTGGCCAACGCGCTCTACAGCGCCTACAACGACCTGGGACTCCTGAACTCCTACCTCGGACTGATCCTCGCCGACTCCACCGCCGGGGTCCCCTTCGCGATCATCGTCATGCGCTCATTCATGCAGAGCATTCCCCGGGAGATCATCGAGGCCGCGCGAGTGGACGGCGCCGGGAGGCTTCGCGTCTTCCGGTCCGTGGTGCTCCCGGCGAGCAGGAACGCATTGATCACTGCCGCCCTCTTCACCTTCCTCTTCACCTGGAGCGACTTCCTCTTCGCCCTCACGCTGACCACCACGGAGACCGTACGGCCGATCACCCTGGGCATCTACCAATACATCGGCGCTCACACGAACCAGTGGAACGCCGTCATGGCCACCGCAGTCATGGCGTCCATCCCCGCCGCCGTACTGCTCGTCGTCGCTCAGCGCCATGTCGCCGCCGGCGCCACCAGCGGAGCCATCAAGGAGTGAGGGCCGGTTCCGTCTCCGTCCGGTACGCAGACGAACCGCGGATGGTCATCGCCGTGCCGCCTGTCTCGGTCCTGCACCCCTGATCTAGCGGATTCACGCGATGTGCTGCCCCAGGCCCGCTGGCACGGTGTTCCAGAAAGCACACCGGTTGAAGGGCGAAGATCATGGCTCCGGATTCATCGAGACCAGAACCCGGGCAGCTCTCGGGCACCCTCCATACCACGGATTCGGCACCAACCCGCCAAAGTCGGGCGTACTCACGTGAAGCCCTGCCGCGAAGAGGGGGGACGGATCCGATGACGCCTGCCGCACTTGTCGAAGACGACGTGAGCATCCCCGGCAGCCTCCATACCACCGACTCGCTGCCCGTCCACCGCAGACGGGCATACTGGCGCGAAGCCCTGAGCCAGACGTTCGGCGCCGTGGACATGACCGTTCCCGACGAGGTGTATTCCGGCACGATCCGTACGGCACCGCTCGGTGGGCTCGACGCCGTCACCGTGGACGGCGACTGCCTTTCCGCCCTACGAACGCGCCGACTTGTCGCGCAGAGCAACGAAGACGAGTACGTGGTCGTCAAACTGCTGGAGAAAGGAGTCGCCCGGCTCGAGCAGGACGGCCGCGAAGCGCACCTTGGGCCGGGGGACATCTTCATGTACGACATGGCGCGCCCCGTGCGGTTGAACCTTTCCCGGTCGTTTCGGACGAAGTCCCTCCGCGTGCCGAGAGGCGTTCTGGGCCTGAGCGAGTCCGAGGTGGCTCACATCACGGCATCCCCGCTCGGCCCGGACACGCCCCTCGGCGGTCTGCTCTCGCCCTTCCTGGCCGGACTCGTGGACGGCGCGGGAACCTACCCGCCACGCACCCGCGAGCTGATGGCCCGTAACGTCGTGGACCTGCTCGGCGTGCTGGCCGACGAGTTGCTCGGCCGGACGAGCATGGACACGCCCGGCGGGAACCGGGCACTGCTGTTGCGGATCCAGGAGTTCATCGATCGTCACCTCTCGGATCCCGGTCTGACCCCGCAGACCATCGCCCGAGCCCACCACATATCCCTGCGCTACCTGCACAAGCTGTTCGAGAGCGAAGACGCCACTGTCGGCAGGTGGATCCAGCGGCGTCGCCTGGAGGAGTGCGGGCGTGATCTGGCGCGCCGCGCAAACGGCTCCACGATCGCCGCGGTGGCGCACCGATGGGGCTTCACCAGTGCCGCCCATTTCAGCCGGGTGTTCCGGGCCGCCTATGGGGTGTCCCCCCGTGAATGGCGCGACTCCCAAGGCTTGACGCCGTACACCCCGTCGCCCACGGGGCTCATCGATGCCTGAAACTGGTGCGCGGGTGCATTCTCGTGCCACATTCCGCGCATTCCCCAACAACGGGCAACCTGCGCAGCATTATCCGGTGCGACCCGTGGGCGAGCGGTCCCTGTCTCAGGAGGGTTACCGGGTCCAGGCGGGTCGGCGGCCGAGAGGCGGTGGGCGGTCACGCAGGTGACGGCGAGAAGCAGCAGGGCCAGGCTCAGGCTGAGTACGAGATGGCCGTGCAGAACCAGCTGGGCTCCGACGAAGGCGCCGAGGAACATCGCCGGCACGGAAAGGATCCGGCGGCCGGGCCGCGGCGCCGCACCGCCGGCCGGGGTGGAGTCCGCGGCCAGCCCCGTCAGGGTCAGGGTCAGTACGGTCGTGGTGAGGTCGGGGACGCCGAGGCGCCGGGCGACCGCGTTCTGCAGGCCCATGCCGAGCCGGCCGAGAGCGTCGACCACCTTCGTGTCCGGGCCGACATGGGAGGCGACGCCGTTGTCGTCGCCGACAACCGTGATGACACCGTCGCGGATGGCGATCGCCTCGGCCTGTGGGCGGACCGGGTCTCCGGTGTGGATCTTCGCGTTGCGGACCACCAGCTCCGCGGCGTTGTCGGTGACGCGGGGAACCAGCCCACCGACCGGCATCATGGACACCTTGCGACAACCTCCTGCGGGATGAACGGCGTCGATTGCATCTGCCTCGACTTCCACGTGCGTCGACAGCGACGGGCGGAAATGAATCGAGGCACGCGCAATTACTGCGCCCAAGCTGAACCGATCCGCATTCCGGGTGGGCTTTCCGTGCGATGCACTGGCCCGGACCCCGGCGACCCGCGACTGCTTCGCCGACAGGCTATTTCGCGCCGGAGCGTCGGTGTATCCCGGCAGTGCACTGGATGCGTTCCGGCAGTGCACTGCCTCTCCGTGCACTGTGGGGTCAACTCCGGTGCGCTCGTGGACAATTTTCGCCGCCTCCGCGACTTAGCGTGGCGATCGACGACTCCGCAGATCTCTGTGCCTGCCTCGGAGCCGCCTCACCTCGCCGGAGAGACCGGCGCACCACATGAACCCGGGAGATTCACATGTCCGACGCCGTCGTACCGGTCCAGCCGGTCCTGGAGCCGGCCGCCGCCGCGTTCGCCGAGGCCACCGCCAACCCGCCGTACCTCTTCGACCTGCAGCCCGCCGAGGGCCGCAAAGCGGTCGACGAGGTGCAGTCCGGCGAGATCGACAAGCCGCAGATCGACGAGGAGTGGATCACCGTCTCGGGCGGTCCGACGGGCAGTGTCCGGGCGCGCATCGTCAAGCCCGCCGGTGCCACGGGAACGCTGCCGGTGATCCTCTACATCCACGGCGCCGGCTGGGTGTTCGGCAACGCCCACACGCACGACCGCCTGGTGCGCGAGCTCGCCGTCGGCTCGGACGCTGCCGTGGTGTTCCCCGAATACGACCTCTCCCCCGAGGTCCGCTACCCGGTCGCCATCGAGCAGAACTACGCGGTCGCCCGCTGGGTCGTCGAGCAGGGCGCGTCCAAGGACCTGGACGCCTCCCGGCTGGCCGTCGCCGGCGACTCGGTCGGCGGCAACATGTCCGCCGCGCTGACGCTGATGGCCAAGGAGCGCGGCGACGTCCCCCTGGTCCAGCAGGTGCTGTTCTACCCGGTCACCGACGCGAACTTCGACACCGGGTCCTACCACCAGTTCGCCACCGGCTACTTCCTGCGCCGCGACGGCATGCAGTGGTTCTGGGACCAGTACACCACCGACGAGGCCGATCGCGCCCAGATCACCGCGTCTCCGCTGCGCGCCACCACCGAGCAGCTCACCGGCCTGCCGCCGGCCCTGGTCATCACCGGCGAGGCCGACGTCCTGCGCGACGAGGGCGAGGCGTACGCCAACAAGCTGCGCGAGGCCGGCGTCCCAGTCACCGCCGTGCGCTTCCAGGGCATCATTCACGACTTCGTGATGCTCAACGCCCTGCGCGAGACCCACGCCGCCGAGGCCGCCATCAGGCTGGCCACCGACACCCTGCGCACCGCGCTCCACGCCGGCTGACACCGCGCGCCGCCCTCACCTGCGACAGCCGGCCGACAACAAGCAGCAGCCTGAAGCAGGCGACGCACCCTGCCGTCGAGGGAGCGGAGACCGCGGTCGAGGTCACCATCAAGGCCCGAGGCGTTCCCGGCCGTGTTCGCCGCCGACATCCGGCCGGGACCGTGTCCCGACCCGCTGAGGTCGCCGATCTGATCCGCGAGGCGGAACGCGCGACGACCTGACGTGGCGACGGGCGGCATGACGGCCGCGCGGACGGAATCCCTTTACGGTGCCTGTCCGCGCGGCCCTTTCGTCTTGGCGCAGGGCGGGATCCCGTCCCGGGCCTTGTCACCGGCTCGGCACGGTGACCAGCGCGACCACGCCCGCCAGAAGCACACCGGTGAGAAGCGCGGGTGCCGGGGACCGGGCGGCCACCAGGATGCCGCCCGCCGCGACGGGCATCGGAATCCGCTCGGCCAGGCGCCGTTGGTGTGGCCGCAGGTGCACCATCCAGACCGTGATCAGAAAAACCGCCGCTGGAACAGTGACCGCGGCGCCGGCAGCAGTCGGCGAGGCCCAGGTGTGACGCGTGATGTGATCGGCGTACGCAGCCAGGCCGGCACCCTCGGCGGTCGCCGAGGCGAAGATCAGGTAGTGGCCGTAGGCCCAGGGAAATCTCCTGCGGTGGGCCTGGTGCGTCGTGGCGAGCAGCGTGTGTGCGGGACGGGCGAAGTACAGCCACCACATGGCGTAGGCCATGAGCATGCCTCCGGCCGCCAGCGCGTACAGCGAACCGGTGCCCTGATGCCGTTCGAAGGCGCTGCGGACGGCGACGGTGGCGGCCGCGACGGACTCACCGAGGACGATGAGGGTGAACAGTTCGTAGCGCTCGGCAATGTGGTGCGGATGCCAGGGCGTCATCCCGGCGGACTGCGCCCACACGGGAACGGACAGCTCGGCCACGATCATTGCCACGATGCCCGGCAGCCGCACCG
The DNA here is from genome assembly GCF_041053035.1 of Streptomyces sp. R35. Taxonomy (NCBI): domain Bacteria; kingdom Bacillati; phylum Actinomycetota; class Actinomycetes; order Kitasatosporales; family Streptomycetaceae; genus Streptomyces; species Streptomyces sp. R35. The sequence goes on along the minus strand of NZ_CP163440.1, from coordinate 10,041,895 downwards.
GCACCGGGACAAGGAACAAGCCCACCCAGCCGAGCTGACATACCGTCACCCCGGCGGCGAAGCGCAGCGTGGTCTTCCGCCGGGCGGGGTCGGACAGCGCTGCACGCAGCCACAGCGCGGCCAACGCCGTCCGCAGCACAACGTACCCGAGCGTGATGACGTGCAGATCCCCGTCCTCGAACGCGCGGCGCACGCCGGCGGCGAGGACGAGCGAGCCCGTGATCTGCACCAGCACCGTCAGCCGGTACGGGACGTCGTCGGGGTCGTAGGCGGAGGCGAACCAGGTGAAGTTCATCCACGCCCACCAGATGGTGAAGAAGATCAGCGCGAAGCGCAGCGCACCGCCGGTGTAGTCCCCTGCCTCCAGCGCCCCGCGCAGGCTCGTGGACGCCTGCGCCACCGCGACGACGAAGCACAGGTCGAAGAAGAGCTCCAGCGAGGTGGCGGACCGGTGTGGCTCGCCGGGGTTGCGGCCCACCATGGTGCGCCACCGCCTGGCACCCGGGTCCGCCTGCATGATCGGGGCGCGGTTCAGCGGAGGGCTCCAAGGGCCGCCTCGATCGTCCGGTGGAAGGTGGGATAGGTGTAGATCATGTGCTGAAGCCGGTCGACGGGTACCTCGGCATGGACGGCCACGTTCAGCCCGTACAGCACCTCGCCGCCCACCGGCCCCGCCGAGGTCGCGCCGATCAGCACACCCCGGTCGGCGTCCTCGACGAGCTTGATGAACCCCTCGTTGCCCGGCCCGTGGATCCAGCCGCGCGTGGAGGAAGCGATGGTCACCACGCTGGTGCGCACCGCCAGCCCCTGCTCGCGTGCCTGACGTTCCGTCAGCCCAACCGCCCCGACCTCCGGATCGGTGAAGGTGACCCTGGGCAGTGCCCGGTAGTCGGCGTCGGGACCGGGCCGGCCGAGGATGTCCCGGACGGCGATCTCCGCCTGGTACATCGACACATGGGTGAAGGCTCCGCGGCCGGTGATGTCGCCGACCGCCCACAGACCCTCCGCGGCCCGCATCTGCCCGTCCGTGGGCACGGTTCCCGCTGTCTGGTCGAGCCCCACCGTGTCGACCGCCAGCGGAGTCAGGTCCGCCTGACGTCCGGTGGCGACCAATAGCCGCTCAGCACTCAGCAGTTGCTCATCGCCTTCGAGGCGGAGGGTGAACGCGGTGCCGTCATGGCTGACCTGCCGCGCCCGGGCACCCGTGAGAACGGTGACACCGTCCGCGCGCAGCGCCTGCGCGGCCAACTCCCCTGCTTCCGGCTCCTCCTGTGACAGCAGCCGGTCCTGCCCCTCGATCACTGTGACCGTGCACTTGAAGCGGGCAAAGACCTGGGCGAGTTCGACGCCGATGGCACCCCCGCCGAGCACGACCATGGACGCGGGCAGTTCCTTGGCCGCCATGGCGTCCCGGTTGGTCCAGTACGGCGTTCCTTCCAGACCCGGCACCGGTGGGATCCGGGGCCGGGTACCGGTGGCCAGCACGACACCGCGCCGGGCCTCGAACATGCGGTCACCGACCGTCACACGGCGCGGCCCGGCGAGCCGACCCATTCCCCGGACGAGCCGACCGCCCTTCGCCGCGAAGCGGTCCGCAGCCACCTGGTCGTTCCAGTCGTCGGTGGCCTCGTCGCGGATCCGTCCGGCGACCCTGGTCCAGTCCGGAGTCACGACCGCCTCACCGGCGAGGGCGGGGATCCGGCCCGCCTCGGCGAGCAGGTTCCCGGCCCGGATCATCATCTTGCTGGGTACGCATGCCCAGTACGGACACTCACCTCCGACGAGTTCCGCCTCGATCCCCACCACGTCCAGTCCCGCTTCGGCCAGCGTGCCCGCCACATGCTCACCGCCCGGCCCCAGCCCGACGACCACCACATCCGCCTGCTCGTTCACGCTCATGCCTCTCCTCGTTCCGCCGGCTCTCCGGGCGTGGACTCTCCCGCTGACGCTAGAGCGGCCGGACAACGGCCCGAGTCCGCCAGCGCACGAAGGCTTGCCCGAGAGCGAACGCCGGGCATGAGCACCGTGCACAGTGCGCTGGCGGGCACCACCGCATGCGCTGCCGGTCAAGACGCCTTCCGACCGGGCACCTAGCGTCATCGGGGTACGCACAGCACGGCATCGCAGGAGGCGGACTATGACCACCAACTCCCCATCCCCACACAGCAGTCAGCCCTGGCTGCACCAGAAGGGCGAGGTGATCCAGGAGTTCGGCACCGTCAAGCAGTTCCCGGTCGCCCTGTCCTACGAGGCCCGGATGTACTCCTGCCAGCGACTGAACAAGGTCCTGGCGGACACGCAGATCCTTTACGGCCTCTACAAGAAGCACCACTGGCTGATGCGCGGCGCGACCTTCTACCAACTGCACCTGGTCCTGGACAAGCACGCGGGGGAACAGCTCGACATCATCGACACCATCGCCGAACGCATCCAGTCCCTGGGCGGCGTCGCGGTGGGAGATCCCCGGCACGTCGCTGAGATCACGTCGATCCCGCGGCCCCCGGACGGGGTGGAGGAGGTACCGGCGATGCTGTCACGGCTGCTGGAGGCCCACGAGACCATCCTCATCGACGCCCACGACGCCACCGCCCGGACCGCCGAGGGCGGTGACGACGGCACCATCGACCTGCTGGTGTCCCAGGTGATCCGGACCGGCGAACGGCAGGCGTGGTTCCTGGCCGAGCATCTGGTCGACACCCCGCTGGTCCGCGCCTGAAGAATGGCCTCGGACCGCCGCCCCACCGTACGTGAGCAGGTACCTGGAGCGGCATGAGGCGGCATCCGCACGATGCTCCGCCGTCCCCATACGATGCAGCGAAGATCGAAGACCGTCGCCTTCATACAAGACGGAACGCTGCTCGACCGGGAGCGGATGATGGATCTGCGGCAGATGGAGGCCATCGTCGCGGTGGCCGACATGGGCGGCTTCACAGCGGCAGCAAGACGGCTTCACGTGGTCCAGTCCGCCGTGTCCAGCACGGTCCGCCCTCTCGAACGGGAACTGGGCACCTCCTTGTTCGACCGCACCACGCACCGCGTCGCCCTCACCCCGGCCGGAGAGGCGTTCGTCCCGCCGCACGCGCGGCACTCCGGGCCGCCGAACTGGCGCGTGAGGCCGTCGACGCCGTACAGGGGCAGCTACACGGGCGGGTGACGGCCGGCACGATGCAAGGGGTGAGGGCAGGGCCCCCACCATGCCTTGGCCGCGCTGCGCGCGGAGCATCCGGGCGTGGTCGTGCCGCCGCGACAGGCGGCGGTCGCCGACATCCGGCAGGCACTGCGCGAGGGCACGGTGGCCCTGGCCGTGGTGGCGCTCGACCGCCGGCAGCAGCGCGGGCCGGCGACCCGGCTGCTGTCCCGCGAGGACATGGTGCTATTGGCGTCGCCCGGGCGGCTGCCGGCCGGGACGACGCGGCACGGCGAAGTCCGGCGAGGCGCCGAAGCAGGCGGAGAGCGCGGGCGTCGATGCCAGTGCTCGGAGGTCCGGACAAATCCTGAGCGGGCCCCGGCGACTTTCCCCGAAGACGGGATCGCGCCGTAGAAGGCAGGCACAGCCACCAGCGAGGATGCCCCGCCATGACCACCGACCAGAACCTCGTTTCCCTCCGCTCGACGCACTGAGCGTCCGTGGGGTTCGGTGCGGCAGCGGCAATCAACGTTCTGGGCAAGATGATCGGGTTGGGCGGCGCAGAGTTCCGCCTGCCTCCGCTGATCAGCCTCTTCGGGTCCGCCGCGCTCTCGGCGGTCATCCTTAACACCAACCTCCGCCTCCGGCGACCGGCCGGCAGCGGCAAAGCGGCCGCAGCTGCCGTCAGGCGACCAGCTCGTAGATGCCCCCCGCTGTCAGCCACAGGCCGACGAGCAGGGAGAGCGTGACCATCAGCTGGTCCTGGTGCTGCTCAAGCCAGGTCCGCAGGGCGTTCAACTTGGCACCCGCGGCTGCCGGTGCCCAGACCGTGTACATCTCCATGACGATGAGGCCGAGCGTGGCCAGCAGGCAGTAGCCGGTCAGTGCGAGCCAGTCGGCGAGAGAGGAGAGGTCCGCGGCGACGACCGTCGCGGCGCCGGCACCGACCAGCCCCCAAGGCTGCAGCAGCCAGGCCAGCCCGGCGGCCGTGGCCAGGGACGCGCCATCCACCCGGGCGGTCCAGCGCGGCGGGCCGTGCGGGCGGGGCGGCCGGCGGCGCCGGTACGCGCCGAACAGCACCAGCCCCAAGCCGATGGCGAGTTTCGCACACGCCGCCGCGGTCGACGGCGTGCTGTGGCGGGCCGGGGGCTCCCCGCCGGTCAGCAGCAGCACACACGCGATCACCGCAACCAGGTTGGCGAGCCACGACAACAGGAACGCCATGCCCTTGCGGACACCACGCCGCGAGGAGAGCAGCAGGATGAAAGCACTGTTGTGCAGAGGTCCCAGGGTGATGGCAGTAGCGATCACTACCAGGTCGAGGACCATCAGCGACCGTCACTCCCGGAGGTCAAGGCCGCCTGCCGCCTCTGGACGGGCGAACTGGCGAACAGGGTGGGCGGCGCTGTCACGGCACCGCATCCCGACTCTGCGAGCGGCGGCCCGACCGGTCAAGGAAGCCACGCGCACGTCCCCGAACGCCGCACGCCGGGTTTGGGGGGAGTTTCGCCGACCGAGCAGCGTCGCGGGGCCCGTCCACGAGGGGACACCGCGATATCCGCCACGACACCCCTCTGGCGGCCCAGCGTGTGGGAATCGGGCGGTGCCCGGGGCCGGGAGCGCCACGGTACAGGGGCGGGGCTGCTCATCAGCGGCGGGCGTATCCGGTGCAGGGGGTGTGGCGGGTGTGGGCGGCGAGAGAGGGCGGGGTACGCCATTCGGCCGGTGGGGTGGCCGTCGGGATCAGGTCAGGCAGCGACCGCCGAGACAGATCCACCGTCTTCTCCTCGGCCAACTCCCGACCCGCTTCCTGCGCGGTGAGAGCCTTCAACCGCTCGGGGCAGCCCAGCAAGGGCCTGGGCTCCGTAGCACTCGCCCTGGGCGGCGGCCGTCGTCCTCCAGGGTGAACGTCACAACGGGCGTACGCGCCGGCGCCCGCCGGGGTACGGCGGGCGCCGGGTCGCTGCCTACGCGACGGCCTCTTCCGCGGCCGCGACATCGATCACGTCGGCGGTGTGCGTCGCTTCCCCCGTGCCCGGCTTGTTGAACTGCGTCCGGTACAGCTCCGCGTACCGCCCGTCGGCCGCCAGCAGTTCCTCGTGGGTGCCCCGCTCCACGATCTGGCCCGCCTCGACGACGAGGATCACATCGGCGGCCCGCACGGTGGACAGCCGGTGGGCGATCACCACGGCGGTCCGCCCGTCCAGCGCCTCGGTGAGCGCCTCCTGGACGGCCGCCTCGGAGGTGTTGTCGAGGTGGGCGGTGGCCTCGTCGAGGATGACGACGCGCTGGCGGGCGAGGAGCAGCCGGGCGATGGTCATGCGCTGGCGCTCGCCGCCGGAGAGCCGGTAGCCGCGCTCGCCGACCACGGTGCCAAGGCCGTCGGGCAGTGAGCGTACGAGGTCTTCGAGACGGGCCCGGCGCAGTACGTCCCACAGTTCCTCCTCGGTCGCGGAGGGGCGGGCCAGCAGCAGGTTCGCCCGGACCGAGTCGTGGAAGAGGTGCCCGTCCTGGGTGACCATGCCGAGGGTCTCGCGCATCGACTCGGCGCTCAGGTCGCGGACGTCGACGCCGCCGATGCGGACGGTGCCCTCGTCGGTGTCGTACAGCCGCGGCAGCAGCTGCGCGATGGTCGACTTGCCGGCGCCGGAGGAGCCGACGAGCGCGACGGTCTGGCCGGGTTCGGCGCGGAAGGAGACGCCGTGCAGGACCTCGGCGCCGCCGCGGGTGTCCAGGGCGGCGACCTCCTCCAGCGAAGCGAGGGAGACCTTGTCGGCGGAGGGGTAGGCGAAGCGGACGCCGTCGAACTCCACGGACGCCGGTCCTTCGGGCACCTTGCGGGCGTCCGGCTTCTCCTCGATGAGCGGTTTCAGGTCGAGCACCTCGAAGACGCGCTCGAAGCTGACCAGGGCGCTCATGACCTCGACGCGGGCCCCGGCCAGCGAGGTGAGCGGCGCGTACAGGCGGGTCAGCAGCAGCGCCAGCGAGACGACGGCGCCCGGCTCCAGGGTGCCGCGCAGCGCGTACCAGCCGCCGAGCCCGTACACGAGGGCGAGGGCCAGGGCCGACACCAGCGTCAGGGCGGTGATGAACGCGGACTGCGCCATCGCCGTACGCACCCCGATGTCCCGCACCCGCCGGGCCCGCGCCGCGAACTCGACGGACTCCTGCTCGGGCCGCCCGAAGAGCTTCACCAAGGTGGCGCCGGGTGCCGAGAAGCGCTCGGTCATCCGGGTGCCCATCGAGGCGTTGAGGTCGGCGGCCTCCCGCTGGAGCTTGGCCATCCGGCTGCCCATCCGGCGCGCGGGAATCACGAACACCGGCAGCAGGACCAGCGCGAGCAGGGTGATCTGCCAGGACAGCGTGAGCATGACGGCGAGGGTGAGCAGCAGCGTCACGAGGTTGCTGACGACTCCGGACAGGGTGTTGCTGAAGGCGCGTTGGGCACCGATGACGTCGTTGTTGAGTCGACTGACCAGCGCGCCCGTACGAGTACGTGTGAAGAACGCGACCGGCATGCGCTGCACATGATCGAACACAGCCGTCCGAAGATCGAGGATGAGTCCCTCGCCGAGCGTCGACGAAAGCCAGCGGCCAAGGATCCCGAGCGCCGCCTCGGCGAGCGCGATGACAGCGATGAGCACGGCAAGGCGGATGACGGTGCTTTCGTCGCCGCCGGACACGATGGCGTCCACGACGCGCCCCGCGAGCACCGGCGTCGCGACGGCGAGCAGCGCGGTCAGCACGCTGAGCACCACGAACTGCCCGATGCGGCGGCGGTGCGGGCGGGCGAAGGCGGCGATGCGGCGCAGCGTCGCGCGGGCGAAGGGCCGGCGTTCCTGCTGCGCGTTCATGACACTGTGCAGCTGTGTCCAGGCTGTGGTCTCCATGCTCATAAGAGAGACCGTATGACCTCAAGCGTTGTTGAGGTCAATGACTACAGAAAGAAGTCGACGCGCTACGCGAGGAATCTCACGAAGCCCGGCCCTCCCGCACCTTGCCCGGCGTGTCAGCCGCCGTCTTCGCTCCCGCAACCCCACGTTGGTGCGGTGTGGAAAACCTCTCCCGATGTGACCGCGGTACGACTCCCCCAGGGACTCCCCAGACGCTTCTCCCTCCGGCCAGCCGTCCGGCCCGCGCTGTGCCTGCTCCCGCTCGCCCTGGTCCTGGTGGTCGGGGTGCGCCACCGGTCCGTGCTCATGGAGGGCTTCGGCCATCTGGAGTCGGCCGAGTGGCCCTGGCTCGCGGCCGCGGCCCTCGCGACCTGCCTGACCTGGGTCGCGGCGGCCTTCACCCGCCAGGGCGCGGTGATGGAGCGGCTGCCCGCGCGCCGGCTGCTCGCCACGCAGTTCGCGGCGGGTGCGGCCAACCATCTGCTGCCGACGGGCCTGGGCGCCAGCGCGGTCAATCTGCGGTTCATGACGGTGTGCGGCGTACCGCTCGCCCGTTCATCGGCCGCGCTCGCGCTGTACATGCTCGCGGAGTCGATCGCCCGGCTCGGCCTGCTGCTGGGCCTGCTCATCGCGTTCCCCGGGGCACTGCGGATCGGAAGCCTCCTTCCGGACGGGGCGATCGGCCCACTGCTGCTCGGCGCCGGCCTGGTGCTGTGCGCGGCGGCGGGGACGCTGCTTCTCGTACGCCGGCTGCGTACGGCCGTCTTCTCCTTCCTGCGCACCGCGCTCGGCGAGGCGCGCTCCGTGCACTCCCGCCCGTCCCGCGCGCTCGCCCTGTGGGGCGGCTCGCTCGCCTTCCCACTGCTCCAGGCGGCCGGACTGGCCGCGGTGGGGCAGGCGTTGGGGCTGCCGGTGCCGCCCGCGCACATGGCGATCGCCTATCTGGCGGCGACGGCCGCGGTCGCGCTGGTGCCCACGCCGGGCGGGATCGGTTCGGTGGAGGCCGCGCTGGTCGTCGCGCTGGTCGCGGCGGGCGGTCCGGTGGCCGTGGCGACGGCGGTGGTGCTGGCGTACCGGATCATCACGGTGTGGCTGCCGTTGCTGCCGGGGGCGCTGACGCTGGGTGCGCTGGTCCGCTGGAAGGTGATCTGAGCCGACGCCGGGGTGGCGGTACTACCCCGGAGTAACCTCGGCGTACGCCAGCCAGCGGAAGGGGACAGCACGATGCCGGTCCGGATCGAACGTCAGGGATACGTCACCACGGTCGTCCTCTCGCGCCCCGAGGCCCGTAACGCGGTGGACGGGCCGACCGCCGCCGAACTCGCCAACGCCTTCCGGGAGTTCGATGCGGATGAGTCGGCCAGGGTCGCGGTGCTCTGGGGCGAGGGCGGCACGTTCTGCGCGGGCGCGGACCTCAAGGCGATCGGCAGCGAGCGCGGCAACCAGGTCGCCGAGGACGGCGACGGGCCGATGGGCCCCACCCGGCTGCGCCTGACCAAGCCGGTGATCGCGGCGGTCGCGGGGCACGCCGTGGCCGGGGGCCTGGAGCTGGCGCTCTGGTGCGACCTGCGGGTCGCCGAGGAGGACGCCGTCTTCGGCGTCTTCTGCCGCCGCTGGGGCGTCCCGCTGATCGACGGCGGCACGGTACGGCTCCCCCGTCTCATCGGCACCAGCCGCGCGATGGACATGATCCTCACCGGCCGCCCGGTCCCCGCCTCCGAGGCGTACGGGATGGGCCTCGCCAACCGGCTCGTGCCGACCGGCCGCGCCCGCGCCGAGGCCGAGCGACTCGCCGCCGAGATCGCCGGTTTCCCGCAGTCCTGCCTCCGCAGTGACCGCGCCTCCGCCCTCGACCAGGAGGGCCTGGCCGAGAAGGCGGCCATGGGCACGGAACTCCGGTACGGCATGGGCGTGCTGGCCGAGAGCGTGGAGGGCGCCGCCCGCTTCGCGTCGGGAGCCGGGCGGCACGGTTCGTTCAGCGGGCTGTGACGCGGACGGGCCCGCCGGCCGGATCGACGGCGCCGGCCCAGTGTCCGCCGAGACTCACCCGCCGGTTCGGTACGGCGGTGCCGGGAAGGCGCTGCCGGTGCAGGACCCGGCCGTCCTGAGTGACGGTCAGGACCGGCATGGCGAGGAACTCCGTGGTGCGCAGCACGAAGCGGTCGTACGTCATCGGGGGCGCGAGCCGGTTCGGGGCGACCCAGCGCAGGGGCGGGGCCACCAGGAGCGGAACCGTCGGCGGCCACGGCGCCCCGGCCAGGTGATCGCGTACGTGGAGCGCGGCCCGTACGCCCTCGCGGCCCACGGCAGCCGCGCTCTCCACGGCGTGCAGGACGTTGCCGACGGCGAACACGCCCTCGCGCGAGGTGCGGAACGCGCCGTCGACCGCGGGGCCGCGCGTTCCCGTGTCGAGGTCGAGGCCGCCACGCCGGGCGAGTTCGTGGTCCGGTACGAAGTCGCCGGTGAACACGACGGTGTCGCAGGCGAGGGTCGTGGCCCGGCCGTCGCGGTGGCGCAGGGCAACCCCGCTCAGGCGTCCGCGCCCTCGCAGACCGGTCACGGTGGTGTCGGTAAGGAGAGGGATCCCTTGCCCCAGACGGGAGTTGAGGGCCGTGAGCCGGTCGCCCTGATGACGCGCCAGGTCGGTCACCATCGCCACGACGTCGGCTCCGGCACTCAGCAACGTGTCCACGGCGGCGTAACTCACGGCCTCCGCGCCGACGACGACCGCCCTGCTGCCGATGTACTGGCCGTACGGATGGACGGCCTGCTGGAGCTCTCCCGTGGTGAACACCCCGGCGGGCCTGGTCCCCGCCACCAGCCGTGCGCTGCGCGGACGTTCACGGGCGCCCGTGGCGAGGACGACGGCGGTGGCGGTGATCGTCTCCGGGCCGGCCGGGCCGACGGTGTCCAACCCCAGCGGTCCGGACCAGCCGAGGGCGGTGACCCCGGTGCGGACGGTGGCCCCGGCCCGCACCGCGGCCTCGACGTGCAGCCGCGCGACGCCGGGCCCGTCGAACCGCCGGCGACGGCAGTGGCGCGGCACCCCGCCGGCTTCCTGTTCGCGCTCAAGGACCTCGACGCGATGCACTCCCCCGGCCGCCAGCCAGGCGGCGAGGGCGAGACCTGCGGGCCCGGCGCCGACGACCAGGACGTCCACGTGCCTCATGGCCGCGCCTCCCGCTCGGCGGCGCCCTCGAAGAGGGCCCGCACCGCCGCGCCGCAGGAGAACCCCTGGCACCGGCCGCCCCGCGCCCGGGTGCGGCGCCGCAGTCCGTCCAGGCTGTGCGGCGGGATCGTACTGGCGAGGGCGTCGCGGATCTCGCCGCGCGAGACGCGCTCGCAGTGGCAGACGAGGGTGCCGTACTCGGGGTCGGCGGCGATGAGTTCGGGGCGCTGGTAGGGGCGCGGGAAGGCCTCACCGAGGGTGGGCATGCGGACGGGTTCCAGCTCGTCGGGGTCGCCGAGGCCGAGGCCGCACTCGGCGAGGAGCCCGGTGACGTACGAGGCGATGGCCATGGACGCGGTCAGGCCGGTGGAGCGGATGCCGCCGACGGTGACGTACGCCTGGTCGGGGTGGGCGCGGATCTGGTAGTCGTCGTACTCGGTGGCGGCGCGGAGTCCGGCGTAGACGGCGGTGACCTCCTCGTCGAGCAGGTGGGGCAGGATCCGGCGCCCCTTGTCGCGCAGCAGGGCGAGGCCCTCCTCGGTCGACCCGGTGGCCGTCTTGTCGTCCAGGTCCTCGGCGGTGGGTCCGAGCAGCACGTTTCCGTACACGGTGGGGGCGACCAGGACCCCCTTGCCGAGCGCCCTCGGGACGGGCAGCAGGATGTGCCGGACCAGGTCGCGGGCGAACTTGTCGAAGACGAGGAGCTGGCCGCGGCGCGGGGTGACGGTGAAGTCGTGGTGGCCCAGGTGCCGGTCGAGTTCGTCGGCGTACAGGCCCGCGGCATTGACGAGGTGGCGGGTGCGGAGTGTCCCGCGGCTGGTGCGCGCCACCTCGCGATCAGCTGTGTCCACACGGCAGTTGAGGTGCAGGTCGACTCCGTTGCGTACCGCCTGGGTCGCGTACGCGAGGGTCGTGGTCCACGGGCAGATGATGCTCTCGCCCGGGATGTGGAGCGCGCCGAGCGCACCGGGTCCGAGGTGTGGTTCACGGGCGTACACCTCGCCGGGGCCGAGGATGCGGGCGTGCCGGTAGTCGTTCTTCTCCGCCTTGGCCGCCAACTCCGGTAGTGCGGCCAGTTGTTCGCGGTCCCAGGCGACGAGCAGGGCGCCCACGGGCTCGACCGGGATGCCGGACTCGGCGGCGTACGTGGCGAGTCGGCGGGAGCCCTCGCGCACGAGCCGGGCTTCGAGCGAGCCGGGCACTGCGTCGAAACCGGTGTGCAGGATGGCCGTGTTGGCCTTCGACGTGCCCTGCCCGACATCGTCCTGGGCGTCGACCAGGGCGACGCGCAGCCGCCGGTGGCGGGCGAGTTCACGGGCGAGGGCGCAGCCGACGACACCCGCGCCGACGATCACGACGTCATACGTCACATCCGGCAGCGCGCCGCTGACCGTGACGGTCATGCGGGTGCCCGGCCGAGCAGGGCGGCGACGGCCGAGCGGAAGCGGGTGAGGCGCTCGGCGGCCTCGTCCGGGCCGATGCGCGGTTCGTACACGGCGGAGGGCTTCCGGTCGGACAGCGCGTCGTCGACCGTCAGCGCGGGGTCGAGGCCGAGCCGGGCCACGACCCCGACTCCGAGGGCGGTGGCGTCGGGCAACGCCGATACCTCGACGGGGAGTTGGAGCAGGTCGGCCTGGGTCTGCATGAGCAGCGCCGAGCGGGTCAGACCGCCGTCGACGCGCAGGGCGGTCAGTGGTGCGCCCAGGTCGCCGGCCGCGGCGTCGGCGAGTTCGACGACCTGGGCGGCGATGCCCTCGCACAGGGCGCGCACCAGATGTCCGGGCGTGGTGCCGAGGCCGAGTCCGGTGAGCGAGCCGCGCAGATCGCCCCGCCACCAGGGTGCGGCGAGCCCGGCGAGGGCCGGCACGAAGGTGACACCGCCGCTGTCGGGTACGGCGCCGCCGACCGGATCGAGATCCGCCGCGCCGGAGATGACACCGAGGTCGGTGAGCCAGCGGACGGCGGACGCGGCCGTGTAGACCTGGCCGTCGAGGCAGTAGCTGGTCCGCCCCGCGAGCCGCCAGGCCACACAGCTCACCAGGCCCGAGCCCCCGCGCCGGGGTGTCGCTCCGGTCTGCGCGAGGAGGAACGCCCCTGTTCCGTAAGTGCACTTGGCGGTTCCGGGCTCGGTGACGCGCTGGGCGAGAAGCGCGGCCTGCTGGTCGACGAGCAGGCCGGTGAGGGGAAGTTCCGTTCCGAAGACGGAGGTTGTGCCGGTGTGGGTGTCCGCGTCGACCACCTCCGGCAGTCGCTCGCCGGACAGCCCGAAGACGTCCAGGGCCGCCGGTGACCACTCCACCCGGTCCAGATCGAGGAGTTGGGTACGGCCCGCGGTGGCGGCGTCGGTGACGTAGGCGCCGGTGAGGCGGTGCACGAGCCAGGCGTCGGAGGTCGTGACGACTCCGGCCCGGGTGCGGTGACGGCGTATCCAGGCCATCTTCGGGGCCGCGAAGTAGGGGTCGAGGGGCAGCCCGGTCAGGCGCTTCAACTCCTCCGCGTGCGGGGCGAGTTCGGCACAGACACTCTCCGCCCGCCGGTCCTGCCACACCAGCGCTTCGGTCAGCGGTTCGCCCGTCGACGGGTTCCAGGCGAGGACGGTCTCGCCCTGGTTGGCGAGCCCGACGGCCGCGACGGGCTCCGCCGCCTCGGCGAGCGCTCGGCGCCCGGCGGCGACGACGGACTCGTACAACTCGGCCGGATCGACCTCGACGAGTCCGCCGGGCAGATGGCGGGGGCGCACGGAAGCGGTCCCGGAACCGATCACACCGCGCTCGGGACAGATCACCAGCGCCTTGGTCCCGGACGTCCCCTGGTCGATCGCGAGCACCGAACCGGTCATGGCCCTCCTCTGTGATCACCGCGTGCCAGCCTGCTTCAGGGCGTACCCGACCGTCAATGGGCACATCCCGCGTCGGTGGCGGCCGTCAAGGGCGGGTCCGCGCAGGCCTGGTGACGGGTGGGCAGGCGCATGCGGCAGGATGAGCGGTCGCCCCGGACGACGAACACCCGTCCGGGCGTGATCGTGCGTTCCCGGATTCGAGCAGGTGGCAAGTGACGACACAGCACATCCGGCCCTCGGGCCTTCTCCCCGGCCGCAATGGAGGTCACCGGTGAAGCGCTCCCTCACCCTGGACGATCTGATGGTCGCCGGAATCGCCGTCGCCGCGGGCCTCCTGGCGGCTTTCCTGTTGCGCATGCTGCTGCGCTGGCTGGGCAAGCACGCGCTGCGCACCCGCTGGAGCGGCGACGACGTGATCGTGGACGCGCTGCGCACCCTGGTGCCCTGGGCGGCGATCGCCGGAGGGATCGCGTCGGCGGCCGCGGTGCTTCCGCTGACCGCGCAGGTCGGGCGCAACGTCAACCGGTCGCTGACCGTTCTGCTCATCCTGGTGTCGACCATCACGGCGGCACGGGTGATCACCGGCCTGGTCCGGACCGTCGCCCAGTCACGGTCGGGCGTCGCCGGTTCGGCCACCATCTTCGTCAACATCACCCGCGTCCTGGTGCTGGCGATGGGCTTCCTCGTCATGCTGCAGACGCTGGGCATCTCGATAGCCCCGCTGCTGACGGCGTTGGGCGTGGGCGGTCTCGCCGTGGCCCTCGCGCTCCAGGACACCCTCGCCAACCTCTTCGCGGGCGTCCACATCCTCGCGTCGAAGACGATCCAGCCCGGCGACTACATCCGCCTCAGCAGCGGCGAGGAGGGCTACGTCGTCGACATCAACTGGCGCAACACCACGGTCCGTCAGCTCTCCAACAACCTGGTCATCATCCCCAACGCCCAGCTCTCGGGCACCAACATGACCAACTTCACCCGGCCCGAGCAGCAGATGACGCTCACGGTCCAGGTCGGCGTCGGCTACGACAGCGACCTGGAGCACGTCGAGCGGGTGACCAACGAGGTCGTCGCCGAGGTGATGACCGAGATCACCGGCGCCGTCCCGGACCACGAACCCGCCGTCCGGTTCCACACCTTCGGCGACTCCCGCATCGGCTTCACCGTGATCCTCGGCGTGGGCGAGTTCAGCGACCAGTACCGGATCAAGCACGAGTTCATCAAGCGTGTGCACAAGCGCTACCGGGAGGAGGGCATCCGGATTCCGGCGCCCGCCCGGACGGTGGCGCTGCAGCCGGGGAGCGCTGCCATCCCGCATCAGCGAGAGGGCAGTACACCGGTCTCGTAAGTCTGGTATTTCTGGACAATGGGCGTGGACGAGAGCCGGGTGGCGGAGATCACCGTCGGCGCACGACTGACGGGATCCGGCTACCTGGTCGCCAGCGGCCTGGTTCTGACGGCGCAACACGCCGTCGGGTTCAACAGCACCAACAGCGACCGTCTCGCGGTGCGCTTCACGGACGAGGACGACTGGATCGCGTGCGCCGTGCGGTGGCGCAGTTCCGAGCGTCTGGACGCGGCGCTGCTGGAGATCACCGACGAGCGGTGGCTTCGCGGCCGGCGGCATGTCTCGACCCGGTGGGGGAATCTCGCCGGCAGGAGCAGAGTGGATTGCACGGTGACGGGCTTTCCACAGTTCGCCCAGCGGCGGACCGGCATCAGGGACATCGAGCGACTGCCGGGCGTCATCGAGCCGACGGAGGGATCCGCCACGTCGGGCTGGGTCATCCGGGGTGTTTCGAGCAATGTTCCCCCGGGTCTTCCTCTGGACACGAGCACGGAAGCTCCTCTGGACGGGCTCACGGGAGCTCCCGTCTTCGTCGACGACCTCATGATCGGCATGCTCAGCTCGCTCGGCACCGACGGCCGGTTGCGGGCGACGCGTACGACTCAGCTGGCGCGCGACAACGAGTTCGCCCAGCTGGTGTCGTCCCGGAGCGGTGTGCCGCTGGTACCCGAGTCCGTGGAGCTCGCGCGCATCGCCCGATCGCCACTCCCTCTGCGTACGTTCACCTCACCCGTGTCGCTCCTCGCCCCTGAGGCGTGGGCCCTGCCTTTCAGCGGACGAGAGGAGGAACTCCAAAGTCTGAGGGACTGGTCCGAGGGTTCCGGCGTCCAGGTGTGCTTGTGCATGGCTCCGCCCGGGTTCGGCAAGAGTCGGCTGGCTCTCCAATTCGCCGTGGAAATGGCCCGGCGTGAGTGGGCCGTCGGCGTACTGCGTCGGGATACGCCCTCCCATCAACTGGAGAGGATCGCCGAACTTCAGGCGCCCACGCTGCTGGTCGTCGACGACGGCGAAGCGCAGACGGACCAGCTGCTCCCTGTGCTCGAACAGGCTGCGCGCCGCACTTCCGACACGCCGTTCCGCCTGCTGGTCCTGGCGCGTACGGAAGGCCCGTGGTGGGACTCTCTCATCAAGAGAACCAAAGCCGCCGGGGCACGCGAGGCGCTGAGCACAGCACGCGCCATGCCGCTGCCGCCTCAGCACATCTCGGAGCCGGCCAGGGCCGAGGCGTTCGAAAATGCGGTACGCGGCTTCATACCGCTGCTCTCACAGATTCCAGATCTGTCGAACCGGGACTGGCAGGGAATCGCCGAGACGATCTCGCAACCGCCGCTGGGCAAACCCGCATTCGACGCGGTGGGCAGCCTTCAAGCAGCCGCGCTCCGCGCGTTGCTGGCGGCCGCACCGGATACCGACGAATTGCTGGGCTCCCTCGACGAGTTCGAAGCCCGCGTCCGCAATGCTCCGCAAGCCCTGCCCGAAAGCCAGTCCGCCCAAGACCCCGCCTCCTCCCCAGGCTCCCTCCACACCCGGGGCTTCGGAGACCGCCTCGCCGAGGCCGACCTCATCGGCAGAACCGCCATGGTCGCCGCCATCACCGACCTGCTCGCCCCGCCGGAGCCGGACGAGTCCGCCACCGGAGCCGATGCCCACGGCCCGACCGTCGTAGCGCTCGAAGGACCTTGGGGTTCGGGCAAGTCGACCACGATGCGCTTCATCGAGCAGGAGCTGATCCGCCGCCGGCCACAGCCGGACCCGAAGCCAGAACGCTGGTCGCGGCGCTGGTGGTGGTCCTGGTGGTGGCGTTTGCCGATGCCCCGGCATCTCTCCGTCAGATCGGCACTGCGCATCCTGGGGTCGGGCAAGAAGGAGACGACTCGTCGGGGCCGACATCGTGCCGAGGCCCTACGGGGCTTGCCTGTCATCGCCCACTTCAATCCCTGGGCCCATCAGTCCAACGAGCAGATCTGGGCGGGCCTGACGCGCTCGATCATCGAGGCCGCGCACCCCGTGCTGGGGGCGGACGACAGGGCGCGCGAAAGGTACTGGCTGTTCCGCAACCGGCTGCGTCTGGAGCGCCGCCACCTCAGGCGGAAGCTCTGGCGGAGTCTGGCCTCTCCGCTGCTGCGGCTGGCCGTGTTCGCCCTGCTGCCCCCGCTGATCGCGCAGTTGGTGAAGGCGGATCAGACCTACACCGTGTGGGGACACACGCTCACCGCACCGAAACTGGCCCTGGCCATCCCCGCCGGGCTCCTCGGAGCCGGGCTCCTCCACACCGCCGCCCGCCTCCTCTTCGGCCGCGCCAGGTCCTTCCTGCCGGGAGACGTCCTTGACGGCCCCGTACTCAGTGGCGCTCTGGCCCCGGGGATGGGCGGCACCGCCGACCCCGCTCTGCGCGACCCCTACTTCAACGCCCGCTCCGGATACCTCTACCTGGTCCAGCACGACATCAGCGAACTTCTCGCGAGCCTGCGCGGCCGCGGTCACGAGCTGATCGTGTTCATCGACGACCTCGACCGATGCACGCCGGGCACGACCGCCCAGGTCTTCGAGGCGATCAACCTGTTCCTGTCGGGAGCCCTGCAGGACGCCGCGCCCTGTCAGACCGCCGACCAGACAGCGAAGACAACATGGATAGCGAGGACGAGTCGGAGGACAGGGGACAAGATCGGGCAGAAGACAGGGCTGAAGAAAAGGACAGTGGAGCAGGCCCCGCAGGCCCAACAGTCCCAACAGGCCCTGCAGGCTCCGAAAGCGACGGACACGCGGGCACAATGCCGGTTCGTCATCGGGCTCGACCCAGCCGTGGTCGCCGGTCATCTCGACCAGGCGTTCAAGGACCTCCAGCCGGAGAAGTCCCGTCCGTCCAACGGGGACCCGTCCTGGGGCTGGACGTTTCTGCGCAAGCTCATCCAGCTCCCGGTGATTCTGCCGCCGATCACCGACACTGGGATAGACGAGGCGTTGTCGGGACTGCTGGGGTCCGTCCCGCAGCCCACGCCGCAGTCGGCGCCACCCGCGGGCGGTGGGGAGACCGAGCCGGCGGCGCAGCCCACGGCCGAGGCCCCGGAGACGGCATCGCTCGTGTTCGCGCCCGCACCCGACCCCGACCCCGAGCCGGACATCCGAGCCCGCGCCCTGGAAACCAACCCCGCCGTCCGTGCCCTCATTCAGCAACGGCTCTACGACCAGCCCGACCTGTCCATCCGGGAGACCAAGCGCCTGCTGACGATCTGGCAGTTCTATCTCCGGGTCGTCGGCCACAAGGAGCGGGGAGCGGACCAGCTCGACGTGGAGCAGGCCCTCCACCTGGTCGTGCTCGCCGAGATCGCCGCCCGGTGGCCTGCCCTCCAGTGCCACCTCCGGCGACCCGTGGACGGGCGCCCCGGACTGCACTGGCTGGCCCTCGCCAGGCAGGAGAACAAGGCGTGGGAGGCGGCCCGCGAACGCACGGCCCTCCAGGACGAGGGGTACAACCACGCCTGCGACGGGTTGCGCGCGCTGCTCCAGAAGCACGACGGGGAGCAGGTCGCGGCGATGGCGGAGCGGCTCTAGGCCCGCGGCCTCGCACCGCCGCCGAACGGTGCAAAGAGGCACGGGAACGGCCCGCCGACCTGTGGCTCGCCCACCACTCGGCGGGCCCCACCAGGGGCGACGAAGCCCGCTCCGGCCGGGTCCGCCCCGCTCCCGGGGATACGGAGCGAGCCCGGCCGGGGGTGCGCGGGGCGCGACGCGCCGAAGAGGCGAGGCGCGTCGCGCCTGGCCCTCGGCGCTGCGAAGACCGGTCAACGGTCGGTGGTGACCAGTAGACATCCATGGCGAAAAGTGGCATCTCTGGCGACTTCTCGGCGACTCCCGCCTTCGGCACCGGACCGGCGGCCGCGCCTCGGCTGCCGGCGACCGAGGCCTGGGAGGGTACGGACGACCCCGGACGTCGGCACCGCGGGACATCCACGCCGAGGGCCCTGTCGAGAGGGTGCCGCTCACGAGATATCTTGATGTCGAGCAATGTTGCAGACGTGGAGCGGAGCACCCGGTGACTGACTCGACCATCATTTACACGCACACTGACGAGGCCCCGGCCCTGGCGACGTATTCGTTCCTGCCGGTGGTCCAGGCGTACGCCTCGCAGGCGGGTGTCACTGTGGAGACCCGTGACATCTCGCTGGCCGGGCGCATCATCGCCCTCTTCCCCGAGTTCCTCCAGGAGGGCCAGCGCATCGCCGACGCCCTCCACGAGCTCGGCGAGCTGGCGAAGACGCCCGAGGCGAACATCATCAAGCTGCCGAACGTCTCGGCCTCGGTCCCGCAGCTGAAGGCCGCGATCGCCGAGCTGCAGGCGCAGGGCTACGCGCTTCCGGACTACCCGGACGAGCCGAAGTCGGACGAGGAGCGCGACATCCGCGCCCGTTACGACAAGGTCAAGGGCTCCGCCGTGAACCCGGTGCTGCGTGAGGGCAACTCCGACCGCCGCGCCCCCGCGTCGGTCAAGAACTACGCCAAGACCCACCCGCACCGCATGGGCAAGTGGTCGTCCGAGTCGAAGACGAACGTCGCCACCATGGGCGTCGACGACTTCCGCTCCACCGAGAAGTCCGCGGTGATCGCCGAGGCGGGCTCGCTCCGTATCGAGCTGACCGGCGACGACGGTTCCACCACGGTGCTGCGCGAGTCCGTACCCGTCCTCGCGGGCGAGGTCGTGGACGCGTCCGTCATGCACGTCGCGCCGCTGCGCGAGTTCCTCACGGCGCAGATCGCCCGCGCCAAGGCCGAGGGCGTGCTGTTCTCGGTGCACCTCAAGGCCACGATGATGAAGGTCTCCGACCCGATCATCTTCGGCCACGTCGTGCGCGCCTTCTTCCCGAAGACGTTCGCGAAGTACGGCGAGGTGCTCGCCAGTGCCGGTCTGACCCCGAACGACGGTCTCGGCGGCATCTTCAAGGGCCTGGAGGCGCTGCCCGAGGGCGCCGAGATCAAGGCGTCCTTCGACGCCGAGCTGGCCGAGGGCCCGGAGCTGGCCATGGTCGACTCCGACAAGGGCATCACCAACCTGCACGTCCCGTCCGACGTCATCGTCGACGCCTCCATGCCGGCGATGATCCGCACCTCCGGCCACATGTGGGGCCCGGACGGCCAGGAGGCCGACACCCTCGCCGTCCTGCCGGACAGCAGCTACTCCGGTGTCTACCAGGTCGCCATCGACGACTGCCGCGCCAACGGCGCCTTCGACCCGGCGACGATGGGCTCGGTCCCGAACGTCGGTCTGATGGCGCAGAAGGCCGAGGAGTACGGCAGCCACGACAAGACCTTCGAGATCCCGACCACCGGTACGGTCCGCCTCGTCGACGAGGCCGGCAATGCCGTCCTGGAGCAGGTCGTCTCCGCCGGCGACATCTTCCGCGCCTGCCAGACCAAGGACGCCCCGATCAAGGACTGGGTGAAGCTGGCCGTCAGCCGCGCCCGCGCCACCGGCGACCCGGCGGTGTTCTGGCTGGACGAGGACCGCGCGCACGACGCCGTCCTCATCGAGAAGGTCAAGCAGTACCTGCCCGAGCACGACACCGAGGGCCTGGACATCCGCATCCTCTCCCCGGAGGACGCCACCAAGCTCTCCGTGGAGCGCATCCGCCGCGGCGAGAACACCATCTCCGTCACCGGCAATGTGCTGCGCGACTACCTGACCGACCTGTTCCCGATCCTGGAGCTGGGCACCAGCGCCAAGATGCTGTCGGTCGTCCCGCTGATGGCGGGCGGCGGCCTCTTCGAGACGGGCGCCGGCGGCTCCGCCCCGAAGCACGTGCAGCAGCTGGTCAAGGAGAACTACCTGCGCTGGGACAGCCTGGGCGAGTTCCTCGCGCTGGCGTCCAGCTTCGAGCACCTCGCGACGACCACGGGCAACGCTCGCGCCCAGGTCCTGGCCGACACCCTCGACCGCGCGACGGCGACCTTCCTCAACGAGGACAAGTCGCCGACCCGTCGCGTCGGCGGCATCGACAACCGCGGCAGCCACTTCTTCCTGTCCCTGTACTGGGCGCAGGAGCTGGCGGGGCAGACCGACGACGCGGACCTCGCCAAGACGTTCGGCCCGCTCGCCGAGACGCTCGCCGCGCAGGAGCAGACGATCGTCGACGAGCTCATCGCCGTCCAGGGCTCCCCGGCGGACATCGGCGGCTACTACCAGCCCGACCCGGCCAAGGCCGCGGCCGTCATGCGCCCGTCGGCCACCTGGAACGAGTCGCTGGCGACCCTCGCCTGACACACCGTCGGCGGCCCACGGGCCACCACCGCACCGCCCCGGCCGGATCTTCCGGCCGGGGCGGTCGTGTTTTCCGGTGACGCCCGGCTCACTCGTACGCGCGCAGGGAGGTGACTGCGGCGGCCCACCTGGGTGATCAGCGGTGGCGGGCCGGAACAGCCGCTCATAGCTTCGGCAATATGACCAAACGACAGATGGCCTACCTCGCCTGCACCGTGGTCGTCGTGGCGTCGGGGCTGGGTGCCGCCGCCCCGTCGGCCGACCACCACAGGGTGCACTGGGTGAACCCCGGCGAGTCGATCCAGAAGGCCGTGAACTCCGCGCGACCGGGGGACACCGTGTTCCTCTCCCCCGGCACCTACCACGAGAGCGTCCGCATCACGGTGCCGAACCTGACCCTGCGAGGCTCCGGCTCCCACTACACCGTCATCGTGCCGGGCACCACCACCGCCAACAGCACGTGCGCCAAAGCCGGCAACGGCATTTGCGTGACAGGGACGGACAAGAGTCCCGTAAAGGGCGTCACCGTGCGCTCACTGACCCTCAGAGGCTTCACCAAGCAGGGCCTGTGGGCGTCGGGGACCGATGGGCTGACGGTCCAGGGCGTGACGTCCGAGAAGAACGGCCAGTGGGGCCTCGCCCAGGAGAGGTCCGTGCGCGGGGTGTTCCGCTACAACCTCGCCCAGAACAACGGCGACGCCGGCCTGTTCCTCTCCAACACGGTCGACACCGAGGAGGGAGCCCGGGATGCCAAGGGGACGGTGGTCAGTCACAACCGTCTGGCCGGCAACCGGATCGGCGTCACGGTGCGACGGCTGCGGAACCTGACCGTCGATCACAACGAGGCGACCGGCAACTGCGCCGCGGTGTTCGTCGTGGGTGACGAGAACAAGCCGCGCGTCGGGGCACTGAGCGTGCGCCGCAACTACATCCACGCCAACAACAAGCTCTGTCCCAAGACCGCCCGGCTGCCCTTCCTGCAGGGCTCCGGCATCGTCCTCACCGGCGCCGAGGACGCGCAGGTGACGGAGAACATGGTCGAGGACAACGCGGGCAAATCCCCGCTGTCGGGCGGCATCGTGCTGTTCAAGAGCTTCGTGGGCGCCCTCAGCCAGCACAACGAGATCCGCGACAACGTGCTGGCGCGCAACAGCCCGGCCGATCTGGCCAACCGTGACACCACCGGCAAGGGCAACACATTCCACGGCAACACGTGCGCGGTCTCCGAGCCCGCCGGAATGTGCTGACCGGCCCGCTCCCGAGTCCCCCCACACAGCACGACAGCAGAAGCGAGGCAACAGATGACGACCGTTGACCCGGTGACGAAAGTGGAAACGGCTCCCCCGCCGCCCATGCGGCTGAGGGAGCTGGTCTTCGGAGCGGCGGTCGCCGCCGCCGTACGCGCGGCAGCCCGCCTGGGTGTGGCCGACGCCCTGACAGAAACGCCCATGAGCGTGGAGGATCTGGCGGCGGCGGTGAAGACCCAGCCGAAGACCCTGCGGCGGCTGCTGCGCGCGCTGTCCTGCCAGGGAGTCTTCACGGAGCTCCCGGACGGCAGCTTCGCGCATACGGAGATGTCCCGGCTGCTGCGCGAGGACGATCCGCACAGCCTGCGGTACATCGCCCTGTGGTGCACCGAGCCGTGGACGTGGAACGTCTGGCCGAAGCTCGACGAGGCGGTGCGCTCCGGCCGGAACGTCTTCGAGGACGTGTACGAGCGGGAGTTCTTCGACTATCTCAACGAAGAGGCTCCGGAGTCGGCGTACGTGTTCAACCGGGCCATGACGACGTCCAGCGAGCAGTCCGCGCGGGACGTCGCGAACCTTCTTGAGCTGCGGGGCGTGTCCTCGGTCGCGGACATCGGGGGTGGCCAGGGGCAGGTCCTGGTCAGTCTGCTGGAGAAGCACCCCGGGATGCACGGCACACTGCTCGATCTGCCGGGAGTGGTGCAGAACGCCGATCCGCGCCTGCGGAAGGGCGGTTCGCTGGCCGAGCGGGTCCGCATCGTGCCCGGGGACTGCCGCGAGGACATCCCGGTCCAGGCGGATGTGTACATCATCAAGAACATCCTGGAGTGGGACGACGACAGCACCCGCAGGGCGCTGTCGAACGTCCGCAAGGCGGCACGGCCCGGTGCCCGTGTCGTCGTCATCGAGAACCTGGTGGACGACACCCCGTCGATGAGGTTCACCACGGCCATGGACCTGCTGCTGCTCCTCAATGTCGGCGGTGCGAAGCACACCCGGCAGAGCATGGTCGACCGGCTGACGGACGCGGGGCTCGTCATCGACGAGTTCCGTCCGGTCAACGCGTATCTGCACGCCTTCGAGTGCACGATCCCCGGCTGACCCGGCCGACCCGGTAAAACCCGAGGCCGCCGGCTCCGCGTTCTGCGCGGGGTCGGCGGCCTCGGGTTGTGTCCCGGCTTTCGCTTCAGGAAGCGGCGTCGCGCTCCCAGCGGTAGAAGCAGTGCGCCATGGCGTCCTTGGGGCTGCGCCATGTCTGCGGGTCGTACGCGCTGACGTACGCCGACAGTTGCTCGCTGACGCTGCGGAACTCGGGGTGCCCGACCACCTTCGCGATGGCGGGCGCCGGGTCCTGGTCGGCTTCGATGAGGTGCATATACACGTCACCGAACTGGAAGAGGCTGCGCCGCTTGACGCCGATCAGGTGCGGGAGTTCGCCGCGGTCGGAGGCGGCGAACACGTCGGCGATCGCCGGGGCCGATTCGGGCGCCATGCGGGCGACGATCAGGGCGTGATGCATCGGGTGTCCTTCCTGAGCCGGCGGTCAGCGGGGCAGGGGCGCGTTCTGGCGGTCGCGGGCGGCCTGCTCGATCTTGTCCCGGATGAGGGCCATCTGCGTCACGGAGTTGCGGTTGATGTTGTCCGTCATCCAGGCGTCGTCGACCGGGGCCTCGGGCTTCATCGCGAAGTCCTGCACCCAGTGCATGTGAGTGCCCTGCGGAGTCTCCTTGTACTCCCACCGGATGTTCATGTGGGCGAAGGGGCCGGTCTCGACGCGGCGGGCCTGGACGGTCCGCTTGGCGCGGTCCATGGTCCGCTCCGAGACCCAGCTCCAGACCTTCCCGTTCTCGTCCGGGTGCATGGTCAGGCGGAAGGTCGTCGTGTCGCCCTCGCGGGAGAGCACCTCCAGGGACGCGTACTCACTGAAGAGCCGCGGCCAGTTCTCGATGTCGTTGGTCATGTCCCACACGAGCTCGAGCGGGGCGTCGATCGTGATGCTGTTCTCGGTGTGTCCGGCCACTTCAGGCTCCAGCCTTGAGGGTGCTGTTGACGAGGTCGAGGAATTCCCTGGGGGTCTTGCAGCGCTCCGCGTCGGGGGGAAGCGGCTTGCTGTACCGGTTCTCCAGCTCGCCGACGATGCCGAGCAGGCCGAGCGAGTCGAGGCCGAGGGTGCCGAAAGGCGAATCCGACGCGTGCCTGAGCTCCTTGGGGTCGACGGAGACTCCGGCCGCCTTCTTCATCAGCGTGGCCAGTTCGTCGACAGTCACTTCGATGATCATGCGTGTGTTCTCCTTCCCGCCCGGTCCTACCGGGCGGATTCGCTGCCGCGGCGCACTACCAGCGCCGCGTTGGAGCCCATGAGTCCCCTGCTGAGGACCAGGGCCGTGTGCAGCTCGGCGGGGCGAGCGCTCGACATCACCAGGTCGAGGTCGTGGCAGATGTCGAACACGTAGGGAGTGGGGGGTACCTGGCCGTTCTCCATGGCGAGCACCGCGGCCGCGGTGTCCAGCACGGGCGCCGCGCAGTAGGTCCGCCCGATTCCGGTCTTGGGTGCGGTGACGGGTACGCGGGTGCCGTGCGCGCCCAGGGCATCGGCGATGGCCAGTGCTTCGGCGCGGTCCGCCTCCGGTACGCCCAGGGCGTCGGCGAACACGACGTCGATCTCCTCCGGGGCACAGCCGGCCTCGTCGAGGGCGCCCCGGATCGCGTGGGCGAGCCCCTCTCTGGACCGCTCCCAGCGGGAGGCTCCGGTGAACGTCGCGGCATGGCCGGCCACGGTGGCCCGGATGGCCGCACCGCGCTCGCGGGCGCGGTTCTCGTCCTCGACGACGAGCATGGCGCCGCCCTCCGCGGGAGCGAAGCCGCAGGCTCCCGCGGTGAAGGGCCGGTAGGCACGGTCGGGGTCCTCGGCGGTGCTGAGCTCGGGGTAGCCGAGCTGGCACACCATCGAGTACGGGGCGAGGGGCGCCTCCGCGGCTCCGACGAGCACCGCGCCGGTTCCGCGCCGTACGTCACGGACGGCGTGCGCGATGGCGTCCAGGCCACCCGCTTCGTCGCTCGCGACCACTCCGCAGGGCCCTTTGAAGCCGCCCCGGATGGAGATCTGTCCGGTGCTGGCGGCGTAGAACCAGGCGATGGACTGGTACGGGCCGACATACCGGGAGCCCTGGCCCCACAGCTTCTGGAGTTCCCGCTGGCCGAACTCGCCGCCGCCGGACCCGGCCGCGGTGACGACGCCGATGTCGTACGGGTCGTCGAGGTCACCGCCGCCGAGGCCGGCGTCGTCGAGGGCGAGGACGGTGGCGGCCATCGCGAAGTGGCTGAAGCGGTCCGTCTGGACCAGGAACCGCTCCTCGATGAGGGCCGCGGCGTCGAAGGACCGGACTTCGCCCGCGACACGGAGCGGCAGGTGCTCGCATCCCTCGCGGGTGATCCGGTCCAGGACGCCGAGGCCTTCCCTGATGGACTTCCAGTACGCGTCGGCACGCAGTCCGTTGGGCGCGATCACACCGATGCCGGTGAGGGCCGCGCGCCGGGGGCGCTGATTGCTCATCCTGTCCTCCCGCCCGGCCTGGTCAGCAGGACCGCGGACTGGAAGCCGCCGAATCCGCTCCCCACGGAGAGCACGTTCCTCAGCTTCCGCGGGCGTGCGGTGCGCGGCACGTAGTCCAGGTCGCACTCGGGGTCGGGGGTCTCGTAGTTCGCCGTCGGCGGCACCACCTGGTGCTTGAGAGCGAGCACGCAGGCGACGACCTCGATCGCGCCGATCGCGCCCAGCGAGTGCCCCACCATGGATTTGATGGAGCTCATGGGCGTGTCGTAGGCGTGGGCGCCCAGGGACCGCTTCACCGCGGCGGTCTCGTGCCGGTCGTTCTGTCGGGTGCCCGAGCCGTGCGCGTTGACGTAGTCGATCAGCGTGGGGTCGAGGCGGGCCTGGTCGAGCGTGGTGTCGATCGCCCGGGCCATCTCCAGCCCCTCACCGGTCAGACCGGTCATGTGGTAGGCGTTGCCGTAGGTGGCGTAGCCGCTGATCTCGCAGTAGATGTGCGCGCCGCGGGCTCGGGCGTGCTCGTACTCCTCCAGGACCAGCACCGCGGCGCCCTCGCCCATGACGAAGCCATTGCGGTGGGCGTCGAAGGGCTTGGAGGCGTGCTCGGGGTCGTCGTTGTTGGGGGATGTCGCCTTGATGGCGTCGAAGCAGGCCATGGTGATCGGTGATATCGGCGAGTCCGACGCCCCGGCGATGCAGACGTCCGCCCGGCCCTCCTCGATGGTGTGGAAGGCGTAGCCGACCGCGTCGAGTCCGGAGGTGCAGCCGGTGGAGACGGTCTGCACCGGTCCCTGGGCACCGAACTGCTCGGCGACGACCGAGGCGAGCGTGCTGGGCGAGAACGCCATGTGCAGTTGGGGGTCGGCCGCGCGGTGGTCCACGTCCCACCGCCGGCCGCCCTCGCTGACCAGGACGTAGTCGTGTTCCAAGCGGGTGGTGCCGCCGACGGCGCTGCCCAGGGAGACTCCGATCCGCCAGGGGTCTTCCCTGTCGGCGTCGAGTCCGGAGTCACGTACGGCTTCACCGGCGGCGACCACGGCGAACTGGATGTACCGGTCGGCGTGTTCGCTCAGCTCCGGGCCCAGGCCGTGCGCGAGCGGGTCGAAGTCGCATTCGGCGGCTATGCGCGAGCGCAGGCCCGCCGGATCGAACAGCGTGATGCCGCGGGTCGCGGTACGGCCGCCTGCGAGGAGGTCCCAGAACGCCTCCGCCCCGGTGCCGCCCGGAGCGACCACACCGATACCGGTGACGGCCACCCGCCGGGTCACTTTATGGCCCCACTTCGCTCGGACGGTTGTCCGTGGTCCGGCGCGGACAGGTCCGCCCCAGCGGTGGCGAACTCGGGGCCGGGCGCGGTGTCGTCGGTCACCTCCGTGTCGACGTGGCCGAGGCTCGGACGCGGGGCGAGCGGACCCAGGTGGAAGACCATGCGGGCTTCCGTGTCGCCGATGTTGCGGAAGCGGTGCCGCATGTTGATCGGGATCAACAGGCCCTGATCGGGCTTGAGCCCGTACGTGTCGCCGTCCAGGTCCACTTCGAGGGCGCCGGTGACCACGTACACGAACTCCTCGGAGTACGGGTGGTAGTGCTCGCCGATGCGCTCGCCGGGCTGGACGATGGCCAGGCCCATGAAGCCGCTGGTGGAACCCGCGGTGGCGGGCGTGAGCATGGCCCGCAGGTCACCTCCGCGCCTGCGGTTGGGTTCCGTCTCGCTCAGATCCACGATGCGTGGATGCTTCTTGAACATGGTTGATACCTCCGGGTGTGGCAGTGACGTCCGGGTGAGACGGCCCCGGTCAGGGGCCGTCGTGGTCCGTCAGGAATCCGTCGCGCTGCGGTCGGTGATGGGCAGCATGTCGGCGTGCGACAGGAGGCGGTTGATGTTGCGTTCCGTCTCCAGGGAGCCCTCGACGCCGATCGCGGCACCATCGAGGAGGCGCTCCAGCTCCGCGGCCTTCTTGCGGCCCTTGAGGCCGAGGGAGGCGACGGGGTCGAGGTCGAGCTCGCCCGTGATGTCGATGAGGCGCACCACGATGTCGTCGCGCTGGAAGACCGTGCTGCCGTACACCGGGTTCTTCGGGTCCTCCGCCGCGGCCTCGTCCTGATGGGCGAGCAACCGGGCCAGCTCCATACCGCAGCCCGCTCTGGCCGGGTAGTAGAGCGCGTGACGCCGCAGGTCGGCGGGTGCCTTACGGCCGGACACCACATGGTGCACGGCCGGGAGCGCGGCCCGGGTGAAGAAGACCCGCGCCGAATCACCGTCGGTCAGGTCCCGGTCCTGTTCCAGGTACGGGTTGATGGCCTCCTCGACCGCCCGCACCTCGGGCTGGCGCGCGACGTGACGCAGTGCCGCGAGCAGGTCGCCCTCCACTTCGACGGCCCGCACGACACGGTTGCCGTGCATGAAGAGCGAGGTGCGGCGCAGCTTCGTCTTGTCGTCGACCTGGGCCTGGGGTGACTTGTACCCGGCCAGGATCTCCGCGACCTTCGACTCGGAGCCCGGCTTGACGGTGAAAGTGAGGGCGTGGCGTGCCACACCATCACCCACGCGGGCCTCCACCTGCATCGCCGACCTGGCCGATTCCGGCGTGAGCGGCTGAGCGGGTGTCGTCTCCCGGAGGATGCTGTAGCGCATCGACCGGGTGTCGCGGACGCAGCTGTGCATCGGCCGGACCGTTTCGACGTGCTCCTCGCTGTTCACCCACGCGAGGAAGGGCGGTGCGCTCTCCCACTCGCTGGTGATCAGCCACTGCGAGGGGTTCTCGATCGACTGGCAGAGCTGGTCACTGAGGTGACCGGGGACCGACGCGACCTGATTGCGCATGTGCTCGTACGCGTCGAGGAATTGCTGCTGAGCTCCTTCGTACAGATCGAGCAGCAGGATCACCCGCAGCCTGGAACCGTCGAACGCCGACTGCGATATACGTCCCGAGATGGTCATCCGGCACACCTCTCCTCTTCTTTCACAGAAGGTCAGGAAACGACCGCCGTGTCCGAAAGGCCGGGGTCGCCATGTGCCGATCGTTGACGGGAGCCCGGATGCGCGCGAGCCCCACGGGGCGGACGAGTGAACCGCGTGCCATCCGGGTGCCCCGAGCGCGCGAACCGGTCCACACCGGGCATGGAACCTGGTGGCCGTTCAAGTCGGCCGGGCATCCCATTCCTGACTCACGTCGCAGGTGACGCTGGAGGCAAGCAATGAACCGATTGGAAGAGGCCGGCGAGGTCGGTCACCACACGCCGGTCCTCATCGTCGGCGGCTCTCTGGTGGGCCTGTCCACCTCCCTGTTCCTGGGCCGTCTCGGCGTGCCGCACATGCTCGTCGAGCGCCACTCGGGCACCTCGATCCATCCGCGCGGACGTGGAAACAACGTGCGCACGATGGAGTTGTTCCGGGTGGCCGGGGCTCAGCGGCGCATCGAGGAGGCCGCGTCGGTCCTGGCCGAGAACCACGGCATCCTGCAGGCGCCGACCCTGGTGGGCGATGCGGGCGAATGGCTGTTCAAGGAGATCGACCCCGGCGGCGGTCTGGCCCGCTTCAGCCCCAGTGCCTGGTGTCTGTGCAGCCAGAACGACCTGGAGCCGGTGCTGCTGGAGACCGCGCGCGAGCTGGGCGGAGATCTGCGGTTCCACACGGAGCTGTTGTCGTTCGAGCAGGACTCCCAGGGGGTGACCGCGCAGGTCAAGAGCCGGGACACCGGCGAGCACACCACCATCCGCGCGGACTACCTCGTCGCGGCGGACGGTCCGCGCAGCCCCATCCGCGAGCGGCTCGGCATCGGGCAGACCGGACCGGGCGACCTCTTCCACAATGTGAGCGTCACCTTCACCTCCCGCGGCCTCGCGGACGTCGTCGGTGACCGGCGCTTCATCGTCTGCTACCTGACCAATCCGGAGGCCGACGGGGCCCTGCTGCCGGTCGACAACAAGGAGCACTGGGTGTTCCACGCTCCCTGGCACCCCGAGCACGGCGAAACCCTGGAGGAGTTCACCGACGAGCGGTGCGAGGAACACATCCGGCGGGCCGTGGGCGTACCCGACCTCGATGTGCGGATCACCGGCAGGGCCGCCTGGCACGCCGCCGAGCGGGTCGCCGAACGGTACGCGGACGGCAGGGTGTTCCTGGCCGGCGACTCGGCCCACGAGATGTCCCCCACCGGGGCGTTCGGCTCCAACACCGGTATCCAGGACGCGCACAACCTCGCCTGGAAGCTGGCCGCCGTGGTCGGCGGCTGGGCCGGCCCCGGACTGCTGAAGTCCTACGACGCGGAGCGCCGCCCGGTCGCGGAGGCGACCAGCGCACGCGCCTCGTCGCGCTCGGTCGAGCACAGCCACCCCGGGTACACGCCCGGCCCCGAAGCCGGCAGGCCTGGCGGATCGGGTGGCCCTGGCGGTCCTGCTGCCACTGGCGGTCCTGGCCGACCTGCTGGCGCCGGCCGACCCGGTGGCCCCGGCGGCGGTCCTGGCGGCCCCGGTGGCAAGGGCGGAATCCTGAACGTGGCGCTGGGCTACCGCTATCCGCGCGGGGCGGTCCTCGGCGCCGATCAGGCGATGCCGATCGTGCCCGAGGGCATGCGGTTCACGGGCGAACCCGGGAGCCGGGCGCCCCACATGTGGCTGACCGACGCGGGCGCCCGGATCTCCACCCTCGACCTGTACGAGCGGTCCCTGGTGCTGCTCAGCTGCGCGGACGGCGCCGGCGGGTGGCACGCCGCGGCGAAGGCCGTCGCGAAACAGCTCTCGGTTCCGCTCGACTCGTACCGGATCGGCAGTGGGCCCGACGCGGAGCTGTCCCCCGCGAGCGACATGGACTGGGCGGAGGTCCACGGCGTCACCGCGGACGGTGCGGTGCTGGTCCGTCCCGACGGGTTCGTCGCATGGCGGTCCGAAGGGGCTTCAGCGGATCCCACCACGGCGTTGCGGAAGGCTCTCGCCACAATCCTGGACCGGGGCTGAACACTCCGCACCACCCACCAGAGGCCGTATCGGTTCCTTCCAATACGGCCTCTGACCTGCGGCGTGGAAGCGATCGGCGACAGGGTACACATCACCCATTCGGCCCAGTCCCGTTTGCGACTCCGCCCCGGGGACCCTAGAACGGGAGGGGAGAAATTCACCCATTTGGGCTCACATCTTCCGCAGCTCCCTCTCGGAGAGAAGGTCCGCTCATGGACGCTCCGCTCAATGGACAACTCAATGGACAAGTCGGCGGGATGGGCTGGATACCCGACCACCCCGACATCCGCGACTACACCAAGGACGCACCGCAGGTCGACAAGTTCCTCGGCTCGGCAGGGATACTCTCCCGGGCCATCAGTGCGCCGCCTCCGCTCGTCGACCTGCGGCCCAGGTGCTCGCCCGTCGTGGACCAGGGCGACCTCGGCTCCTGTACGGCCAACGCGGCCGCCGGAGTACTCGAGTACTTCGAGATCCAGTCCTCCGGCTCATACACCCCCGCCTCTCGCCGGTTCATCTACAAGGCGACGCGCAACTTCCTCGACCTCCACGGCGACACCGGTGCGTACCTCCGCTCCACCATGGGCGCCCTCGCGCTCTTCGGCGTCCCCCCGGAGAAGTTCTGGGCCTACGACATCTCGCACTTCGACGACGAACCGCCCGCGTTCTGCTACGCCTTCGGCGGGAACTACCAGGCACTGCTGTACTACCGGCTGGACCCGCCGGGCATCAACCTCAACGAACTGCTCACCGACATCAAGGCCACCCTCGCGGGCGGGCTGCCCGCCATGTTCGGCTTCCCGGTCTACACCAGCATTCGGCAGGCCACCGGGGGCAACATCCCCTTCCCCGCGTCGAACGGCGAGAGCGTTCTCGGGGGCCACGCGATCGTCGCCGTCGGCTACGACGACAGCCGCACGGTGACCAACCCCGTCGACAGCAGCACCACGACAGGCGCACTCATCATCCGCAACTCCTGGGGCACGTCATGGGGCGACCACGGCTATGGCTACCTGCCGTACGACTACGTCACCAAGGGCCTCGCGGATGACTTCTGGGTGCTCGTGAACGCCGAGAACGTCGCCGTGAACCCGTTCACCGCACGGTCCACCTGACGGTCCGACAGCGTGACCCGACCGCCCGGAGAAATGGTCGAGGGCCCTGCATCACGTGAGTGAGGCAGGGCCCTGACCTCCGGCTCAATGCAGGTCGGCCCGCGCGGGAGTG
Source organism: Streptomyces sp. R35 (assembly GCF_041053035.1). Lineage (NCBI taxonomy): Bacteria > Bacillati > Actinomycetota > Actinomycetes > Kitasatosporales > Streptomycetaceae > Streptomyces > Streptomyces sp. R35. The sequence continues at coordinate 10,010,289 of NZ_CP163440.1, read as the reverse complement.
TCGTCGAGGAAGCCGCCCGACTGGTGCTGCCACAGCTTCGCGTAGGCACCCTCCGAGGCGAGCAGCTCCTGGTGCGTGCCCTTCTCGACGATCCGTCCGTGGTCGAGGACGACGAGCTGGTCCATGCCGGCGACCGTGCTCAGCCGGTGCGCCACCACGAGCGCGGTCCGCCCGTCCATGAGCCGCCACAGCGCCTCCTGGACGAGGATCTCGCTCTCGGAGTCCAGGGCGCTGGTCGCCTCGTCGAGCAGCAGGATCGGCGCGTCGCGCAGGATCGCCCTGGCGAGGGCGACCCGCTGGCGCTGTCCGCCGGACAGCTTGATACCGCGCTCGCCCACCATCGTGTCGAACCCGTCCGGCAGCGCTTCGGCGAACTCCGTGACGTGCGCCGCGTCGGCCGCGCGGCGGATCTCGGCGTCGGTGGCGTCCGGCCTGGCGAACGCGATGTTGTCCCGCAGCGTGCGGTGGAACATCGCCGGGTCCTGCGGCACGTAGGCGATCAGGCTGCGCAGGTCGCTCTGACGCAGCCTGCTGATGTCCTGACCCCCGATCAGGATCCGGCCGGCCTCGATGTCCGTCAGTCGCAGCAGCAGCCGGGTGAGGGTGGTCTTGCCCCCGCCGGACCGGCCGACGAGACCGATCCTCGCACCGCTGGGCACAGCCAGGTCGAGGCCCTCGAAGAGCGGCTCCGCGCCCGCATGGGCGAAGGTCACCCGCTCGAAGTGGACGTCGGCGGCCCGGGACCGCAGTGGCTCCGGTGACTCCGGGTCGAGTACGGTCGGCGGCGACATCAGCAGTTCGGTGAACTGGGCGGCCTCCGTCATCGAGCTCTCCAGGCGGCGGTAGATCTGGTTGAACTCGAACATGATCCGCGTCGCGTTGGAGTAGTACGTGAAGGCGACCACGACCGCCTCGACGCCGTGCTCGCCCCCGCCGAGCGCGACCGCGAGCAGCAGGCCCAGCGCGTTGGTCAGCACGGACAGCGGCGCGACCAGCGTGTCGATGCGCAGGTTGCCGTAGTCCCACGACCTCAGCGTGAGCCGCCGCGACACCGCGACACGGGACCGGTGCTCGGCGGCCTCGCGTTCCTCCGCCGCGAACGCCCGGACCGTGTCCATGTTCATCAGGCTGTCGGCGACGTGGCCCGAGACCCGGGCGATCGCCGCCTCGCGCTGAGCGACGAGCGTCTGGCGGCGACGGATGAGGGGTATCACGCACAGCGCCGTCAGGGCGATCATCGCCAGGAGTCCGACGACGAGCAGCGGTTCGTAGCGCCACAGCACCACCGACCCGAACAACAGCGGCACGACGCTGCCCATGACCGAGAAGGTCAGTGTGTCGACGAACTCCTCGAAGCGGGAGGCGAAGCTCAGGACCCGCTTGGTCAGCGACCCGGCGAAGTTGTCGTGGAAGAACGCGGCGTCCTTGGCGAACAGCTCGTCCATGCCGATCACGTACAGCTGCTCGATACCAAGGGCGTCGACGCGGTTCAGGCAGTGCAGGCCGATGCGCCACAGCATCTCGGCGGCGAGCAGGGCTCCGGCGAAGCCGAGGACGTACGGCATCGTGGAGCCGATGGAGATATCGGCATCCCCGGCGATACGGCCGACGAGCTTCGCGACGATCAGCGGTGCGATGTAGTTGATGCCGATGTTGCCCATCGCCGGCAGCAGCATCCCGGGGACGGTCAGCCGCCGTAGGCGGGCTAACTCCCGTCCGTAATAACGAAGTGCGAGCAGCACCGGGCCCCTGCCCGGCGGAACCTCGCGCGATTCAGGCGATCCCATCCCGACCCTGTGGTGTTGTACGGCGGCCCGCCCTGTGCTTCTCCGGAGAGATGCCGTTGCCTCAATGACCGTGCGGAGCTTCGGCACGACGACGAAGCCCCCGCGCGGTTCGCGGCGGCGCCAACGGGCGAGTAAGGGCAGGCCAGGAATCGCAGTGTCCCGCGACGGCGCGCGCACCGTCCAAGCGTTTTTCTCGGCCAGAGGCACGCGCGCCGCGCCCCGCTCCGTGCGGGACGCGGCGCGCGTATCGAGGCCGGTGGGCGTATCGAGGTCGGTGGGGACGCCGCCACCTGCCCCGGGAGGTTTGAGCTGGTTCAGACGTATTCCGTGGCCGCGTCCAGCAGCCAGTCCGCCAGATAGCCTGCGAAGGACGAACGGACCAGCACCCAGAATCCGGTCCCGGGTTCGTCCCGGGCGACCAGCACGATCTGTGCCCGGGCCAGGGTGGTCTGGGCACAGCGTCCGGCCCCGAAGGCACGCGGGTGCAGATCCAGCGGGCAGCCGTGTGCCAGCAGGTCGCGGGCGCGGGGACCCGCGACGAGGAGGGTGGTGCGCTGGGCGGAGACATCGGTGACGGACACGGGCTCGGCTCCGGCCGCTGCCCGGATCCGGCTCTCCACGTCCTGCTGAGTGCCCGGCGGGCCGACCACCAGCCACTCGTCGGGACCGAGCCACAGAGCGGTCAGCTCGCCGGCTCGTACGACGGTGTTGGGTTCGAGGGGCAGGGGGAGCCCCATCGCGAGCGCGACGGCGTCCGCTGCCGCGCCCTTGGCGTCGAGCCGGACGTTGACCTGCGCCAGGAAGGGGAGTTCGGCCAGCCGGACCGCACCCCCGGAGGCACGCGTCGCGGCGGCCAGCCGGTCGGCGGCCCCTGACAGGGGACTGCGGCGCGGGACGGAAAGGGCGGTGTCAGCCATCGCGGCGGGCTCCCTCGGGGTCGTAGAGGACGGGGCTTGCGACGGTCACCGGAACCAGCCGGTCGCCCACGGGGGCGTAGAGCCGCTCGCCGATGCGGTCCCGGCCGCCCTTGATCAGGGCGAGCGCGAAGGTCCGGCCGAGCGCCGCGCTGCGGTAACTGGAGGTGACATGGCCGAGCATCGGGACGGGCGGGGCCGGCAGCACGCTGTCGGCGACCAGTTGGGTGCCCTCGGGGAGGAAGGTGCCGGGGTCGTCGGGGAGCAGGCCGACCAGGTGCTTGCGGTCGGGGCGGACGGCATCGGCGCGGGCGTAGGAGCGCTTGCCGATGAAGTCGGGCTTCTTCTTCGACACCGCCCAGCTCATGCCGAGGTCGTGCGGCGTGACCGTGCCGTCGGAGTCCTGACCGATGATCGGGTAGCCCTTCTCCGCGCGCAGGACGTGCATGGTCTCGGTGCCATACGGGGTGATGCCGAAGGGGGCACCGGCCTCGTACAGCGCCTCCCACAGGGCGAGGGCTTCCCACGGGGACACATTGATCTCGTAGGCCAGTTCGCCGGAGAAGCTGATCCGGCACACCCTGGCCCCGATGCCCGCGACGGTCGTCTCCCGCCAGGCCATGAACGGGAAGTCCTCGTTCTCCACGGCCAGTTCGGACGCGAGCGCGCCGAGGACCTCACGGGAACGCGGGCCCACCAGGGCGACGGTGGCCCACTGCTCGGTGACGGAGGCGCAGTGGACGCGCAGTTCGGGCCACTCGGTCTGGAGCCATTCCTCCATCCAGTCCAGTACGGCGGCCGCGTTGCCCGTCGTGGTGGTGACCAGGAAGCGGTCCGGGGCGAGGCGGATGACCGTGCCGTCGTCGAAGATCATGCCGTCCAGGCGGCTCATGACGCCGTAGCGGATCATGCCGACCTTCAGGTTGCTCATCATGTTGGTGTAGAGCAGGTCGAGGAAGGCGGCGGCGTCCGGGCCCTGTACGTCGATCTTGCCGAGGGTGGAGGCGTCCATGAAGCCGACGCCCTCGCGAGCGGCGGCGCACTCGCGCAGCACGGCGGTCTCCATGTCCTCGCCGTCCTGCGGGTAGTACCAGGGGCGCTTCCACTGGCCGACGTTCTCGAACAGGGCGCCGTGCATGACATGCCAGTCGTGCAGGGCGGTCGTACGGACCGGGTCGTGCAGCGCGCCGCGGTCGCGGCCGGCGAGCGTGGCGAAGGAGACCGGCGTGTAGGGCGGGCGGAACGTCGTCGTGCCGAGGGCCGAGACGTCCACCCCGAGCAGGTCGGCGACGACACCACTGGCCAGGACACCGGAGGTCTTGCCCTGGTCGTTGGCAGTGCCCGCAGTGGTGTAGCGCTTGGTGTGCTCGACCGAGCGCATGCCGGCCCCGGTCGCGCGCGTCAAGTCGTCGACGGTGACATCGCGTTGGAGGTCGACGAAGCGGGGTGCATCGGTGGCCCCGGGGACGAGGAAGACCTGCATGGCGGGCGAGTACGGTTCCGCGCTCACCTCGGGGAGGCGGAGCGCCTCGGACGTGTAGCCCTCGGCCTCGATCGCCCGGGCACCGGCTGCCGCGCCCTGGGCCAGGACCCCGGCCAGGTCGAGGACGCCGTTCGCGCTGCCCGCGACCTCGACCGCCTGGCGGCAGGTGTCGGGGACGAAGGAGCCGACCGTCTCGTCGTAGCGCAGCTTTCCGCCGGCCTGGCTGAACAGGTGGGCTACGGGGTTCCAGCCGCCGGAGACCAGCAGGAGGTCGGCGGCGAATTCACGCGTCCCCGCGGACTCGCCGTAGGGGGCGGCCGTCACGGCGGTGAGGCGCGGGGCGCCTTCGGTGCCGACGACGGCGTGTCCGGTCAGCACCTCGATGCCGGCCTCGCGGGCTCGGCGCGCCCACTCCCCCGGCTCGGACGGCCGGGTGTCGACGATCGCCGCGACCTGCACGCCCGCCGCCGCGAGATCCAGCGCGGCTGCGTAGGCGCTGTCGTTGGTGGTGAAGACGACGGCGTGGCGACCCGGCAGGACACCGTGGCGGTTGACGTAGGTGCGGGCCGAGGCCGCGAGCATCACACCGGGGCGGTCGTTGTCCGCGAAGGCCAGCGAGCGCTCGTGGGCGCCGGTCGCGAGGACGACGCGACGGGCGCGGATGCGCCAGACGCGCTCTCGGGAGACATGCTCGGGGGCCTCGGCGCCCAGGTGGTTGGTGCGGCGTTCCACGGCGAGGAGGTGGTTGTCGTCGTAGTGGCCGAAGACCGTGGTGCGGCGCAGTACGCGCACTTCGGGCGCGGCGCCGAGCTGCTCACCCAACTCCCCTACCCAGTCGAGGAGTTGACCCGTACCCAGCAGACTGCCGCCCAGCTCGGGCCGGTCGTCGGCAAGGATGACGCGGGCTCCGCTGCGGGCGGCTGCTGCCGCGGCGGCGAGACCGGCCGGGCCGGCGCCGACCACGAGCAGGTCGCAGTGGGCGTGCACTGCGTCGTAGCGGGCGGGGTCCGGTTCGGTGGCGAGGCGTCCCTGGCCGGGCAGGCTGCTCGCGACCAGGCCGTCGTACAACTCGACCGTCGTCGCGGGGAGCATCGGCTCGGGGAAAGGTTCCTCGATCTGGATGACGGCGTTGGGTTCCTCGACACCGGCCGAGAAGATGCCTCGCGGGCGGCCGAGTTTGATGCTGGTGCCGGTCTGGATGATGCCGTTGGCCAGGAGGGCGGAGGCTAGGGTGTCGCCGCGGACGCCTTCGTACTCCGTGCCGTCGAAGGTGAAGCGGAGCCGCTCACCGCGGTGGACTCGTCCGCCAGTGGGCATCCGGAACGGTTGGGTGGCGGTGGGAGTGGTTTCTTCCCCAAGCCCACCCCTTCCCGAAACTGGGGCTGCCGCCCCAGACCCCGCGGGGTCCGTCGACGACTGCGGGTCCATGGGTGGGTTGTGCCCACCCTCCCCCAGTCTCGGCTTCGCTCGACCGGGGGGACCCCCATCGCCCTGCGGAACGCCTGCCCACAACCCGGGCGGGCGGGCAGGATCAGCGGGGCGCGGCTCGCCCGAGCGGTACACGGCAAGGATCTCGTTCGTCCCCGTGTCCCGCACCGCGTTGAACCAGCGACGGCACCCCGCCGCATGACTCCAGCGCTCGGCGAACGGGCCCTTGGGATTGTCACGGAAGAAGAGGTAGCTCGCCCACTCCTCGTCGGTCAGGTCCGCGGAGTTCTCCGGATACGGCACATGGGCCTGGCCGCCGTAGTGGAACTCGGCTTCGTCACGGGGCCCGCACCAGGGGCAGGGGATCAGCAGCATGGGTTCGGCTCCCTAGTGGGCCACGGCGGCCGCGCCGTGCTCGTCGACGAGCGCGCCGGTGGTGAAACGGTCGAGCGAGAAGGGGGCGTTGAGGTGGTGAGGGGTGTCGTGGGCGATGGTGTGGGCGAAGACCCAGCCGACGCCCGGGGTGGCCTTGAAGCCGCCGGTTCCCCAGCCGCAGTTCAGGTAGAGGTTGTCCACCGGGGTGAGGCCGACGATGGGTGAGGCGTCGGGGCTGACGTCGACGATGCCGCCCCAGGTGCGCAGCACATGGGCGCGGGCGAAGACCGGGAAGAGTTCCAGGGCGGCGGACATCTGCTCTTCGATGATGTGGAAGGCGCCGCGCTGGGTGTAGGAGTTGTACGAGTCGATGCCCGCGCCCATCACCAGCTCGCCCTTGTGGGCCTGGCTGACGTACACATGGACGGCGTTGGACATGACCACCGTGGGGTGGACCGGCTCCAGCAGCTCCGATACCAGGGCCTGCAACGGGTGGCTCTGGAGCGGGAGTTCGATGCCCGCCATGGCGGCGAGGACCGAGGAGTGACCGGCCGAGCAGAGTGCCACCTTGCCCGCGGCGATCGGGCCGAGCGTGGTCTGTACGCCGACCACCCGGCCGCCGACGATGTCGAGGCCGGTGACCTCGCAGTTCTGGATGATGTCGATGCCGGCGGCGTCGGCGGAGCGGGCCAGGCCCCAGGCGACGTGGTCGTGCTTGGCGATGCCGGCGCGCGGCTGGTAGGTGCCGCCCATGACCGGATAGCGCACGTCGGGCGAGATGTTGACGATCGGGCAGACCTCCTTGACCTGCCGCTCGTCGAGCCATTCGGCGTCCACGCCGTTGAGCCGGTTCGCCTCGACACGGCGCACGCTGTCGCGGACGTCCTGGAGGCTGTGGGCGAGGTTCAGCACACCGCGCTGGGAGAAGAGGATCGGGTAGTCGAGCTCCTCCTCCAGTCCCTCCCACAGCTTGAGCGCGTGCTCGTAGATGCCCGCGCTCTCGTCCCACAGGTAGTTGGAACGGATGATGGTGGTGTTGCGGGCCATGTTGCCGCCCGCCAGCCAGCCCTTCTCCAGCACGGCGACGTTGGTGATGCCGTGGTTCTTCGCAAGGTAGTGGGCGGTGGCGAGGCCGTGGCCGCCGCCGCCCACGATCACCACGTCGTACGACCGCTTGGGCTCGGGTGTGCGCCAGAGCCAGTCGGGGTGTTCGGGGAGCTCGGCGCCGGGGGTGCGGGTGCTCATCGGGCGTCTCCGGCTTCTTCCTCTACTGCTGACAGGTGCGGGTAGAGCGGGTGCTTGGCGGCCAGTGCCTCCGTGCGGGCGCGCAGGCCGGCGATGTCGGGCTCCGGCTGGAGGGCCAGTGCGATCACATCGGAGACCTCGGCGAAGTCCTCTTCCGTGAAGCCCCGGGTGGCCAGCGCCGGCGTGCCGATGCGCAGGCCCGAGGTGACCATGGGCGGGCGCGGGTCGAAGGGCACGGCGTTGCGGTTGACGGTGATACCGATCTCGTGGAGCAGGTCTTCCGCCTGCCTGCCGTCCAGCTCGGAATCACGCAGGTCGACCAGAACCAGGTGCACGTCCGTACCGCCGGTCAGGACCTTCACCCCGGTGGCCGCCACATCGGCCCTGGTGAGCCGCTCGGCGAGGATCCGGGAACCGGCCAGCGTGCGGGCCTGGCGTTCGGCGAACTCGGGTGACGCGGCGACCTTGAACGACACCGCCTTCGCGGCGATGACGTGCTCCAGCGGGCCGCCCTGCATCCCGGGGAACACCGCCGAGTTGATCTTCTTGGCGAGGTCGGCCTCGTTGGTGAGGATGACTCCGCCGCGCGGGCCGCCGAGCGTCTTGTGCGTGGTCGTGGTGGTGACGTGGGCGTGCGGGACCGGGTTCGGGTGCAGCCCGGCGGCGACCAGGCCCGCGAAGTGCGCCATGTCGACCATCAGCAGGGCGCCCACCTCGTCGGCGATCCGGCGGAAGGCCGCGAAGTCGAGCTGCCTCGGGTACGCCGACCAGCCCGCGATGATCATCTTGGGGCGGTGTTCCTTGGCGAGCCGCTCGACCTCGTCCATGTCGATCAGGTTGTCCGTCTCGGCCACGTGGTAGGGCACCACATTCAGCATCTTGCCGCTGTAGTTGAGGCGCATGCCGTGGGTGAGGTGCCCGCCGTGCGCGAGGTCGAGGCCGAGGATCGTGTCGCCGGGCTGGAGCAGGGCGAAGAAGACGGCGGTGTTGGCCTGGGCGCCCGAGTGCGGCTGGACGTTGGCGAACCCGGCGCCGAAGAGGGACTTGATCCGCTCGATGGCCAACCGCTCGGTGACGTCGACGTGTTCGCAGCCGCCGTAGTAACGGCGGCCGGGGTAGCCCTCCGCGTACTTGTTGGTGAGGACCGAGCCCTGGGCCTCCAGCACGGCGGAGGGCGCGAAGTTCTCGGAGGCGATCATTTCGAGGGTGGACTGCTGGCGGTGCAGCTCGGCACGGAGTGCGGCGTGGACCTCCGGGTCCAGCTCCGCCAGGGGGGTGTTCAGCGCGTTCATACGGCGTTCGCGTTCCTCTCGGCGGCCTCGACGACATTGGCGAGCAGCATGGCTCGGGTCATGGGGCCCACGCCCCCGGGCATCGGCGCGTGCCATCCGGCGACCTGGGCGGCGTCGGGGTGTACGTCGCCGACCAGCCCGTGGTCGGTGCGGGTGATGCCGACGTCCAGGACGGCAGCACCGGGGCGCAGCATGTCCTTGGTGATCAGCCCGGGCGAGCCGGCCGCCGCGACGACGATGTCCGCCTCGCGTACGTGCCAGGCCAGGCCCTTGGTGCCGGTGTGGCACAGGGTCACGGTGGCGTTCTCGGACCTGCGGGTGAGCAGCAGCCCGAGGGGCCGGCCGACGGTGATGCCCCGGCCGATCACGCACACCCGCGCTCCGGCGATCGGCACGTCGTACCGGCGGAGCAGTTCGACGATGCCGCGCGGGGTGCACGGCAGCGGGGCCTCGACGCCGAGGGCGAGCCGGCCGAGGCTGACGGGGTGCAGGCCGTCGGCGTCCTTGGCCGGGTCCATGCGTTCCAGGACGGCGTTGGCGTCCAGGTGGCGCGGGAGCGGGAGTTGGACGATGTAGCCGGTGCAGGCGGGATCGGCGTTGAGCTCGTCGATCACCTCCTCGACCTGCTCCTGCGTGGCGTCGGCGGGCAGCTCACGGCGGATGGAGGCGACACCGATCTGCGCGCAGTCCCGGTGTTTCCCGCCGACGTAGGCGCGGCTGCCGGGGTCGTCGCCGACGAGGACCGTGCCGAGCCCCGGCGGCCGGGCGCCCGTGGCGGTCAACTTGGCCACGCGCTCGGCGAGTTCGCCGCGGATCACGGCGGCGGTCGCCTTGCCGTCGAGCAGCTGTGCGGTCACCGGCGGTACTCCTTCCAACTGGGCTGGCGCTGAGCGCCCCAAAGGGGCGCGGGGCTGTGTTGACCAGCGGCTCCGCCGCGGGGCGCGACCAGCCACGATGCATCCGCAGACGAATGACGACCCATCGCGGCACCCCCTCCAAACCGCTCAGCCACGAAGACGGGACATCGTCGGATCGAACAGCGGCTCTTCCGCAACGACCGCCTCAACTCGCTCGTCGAAGTAGCCGATGTGCAGGATGGTGCCGGGGACGGCGAGCTCCACTGGAAGCCATGCATACGCGATCCCCTTGCCGATCGTGTAGCCATACGCCGCACTGGTGACATAGCCGACCGCACGATCACCGTCGTACACCGGCTCCTTCCCCATGACCACGGACTCCGGGGCATCAATGGTGAGACACGTCAACTTCCGGCGCACGTTCTCCTTGCGGAGCTCCAGCGCCGCCTTGCCGAGGAAGTCGCCCTTGTCGAGCTTGACGGCGAAGCCGACGCCGGCCTCGTAAGGGTCGTGCTCGTAGGTCATGTCGGTGCCGAAGGAGCGGTAACCCTTCTCCAGGCGGAGGCTGTTGAAGGCGCCGCGCCCGGCGATGACGCCGCCCAGCGGCTTGGCCGCCTGCCACAGGGTGTCCCACAGCTTCTGGCCCAGGTCGGCGGTGGTGTACAGCTCCCAGCCGAGCTCGCCGACGTACGACAGCCGCATGGCGGTGACGGGGACCGAGCCGATGTGGGCGCGCTTGGCGCGGAAATACTTCAGGCCGTCGTTCGAGAAGTCCTCGTCCGTGAGGGGCTGGAGGACCTTGCGGGCCAGCGGGCCCCACAGGCCGATGCAGCAGGTGCCGGGCGTGATGTCACGGACCTGGACCGTGCCGTCGGCGGGGAGGTGGCGGGTGAACCAGTCGAGGTCCAGGTTGCCGTTGGCGCCGACCTGGAAGAGGTCGCGGGCCAGCCGGGCGACGGTGACGTCACTGCGGATGCCGCCGTCCTCGTCCAGGAGGAGGGTGTACGTGACGGAGCCGACGGACTTGTCGATCTTGCCGGTGGACAGCCGCTCCAGGAAGGCGGCGGCCCCGGGCCCGGCGACCTCCAGGCGCTTGAGTGCCGTCATGTCGTACATCGCGACGGTCTCGCGGGTGGCCTGTGCCTCGGCGCCGACGATGGGTGACCAGTAGCGTGCGGCCCAGTCGTTCGGGGTGGGTATGGAACGGCCTTCGATCAAGCTCGCGTTGGCCTCGTACCACTGGGGGCGCTCCCAGCCGTTCGCCTCCAGGAAGAAGGCGCCCAGCTCCTGCTGGCGGGCGTGGAAGGGGCTCGTGCGGATCGGGCGCGGGTCCCCGGACGGCTGGAGCGGGTGCAGGATGTCGTAGACCTCGACGAAGTTCTGGCAGTCGCGGGCCAGGACGTACTCCGGGGCGAGCTGATGCGGTTCGAAGCGGTTGACGTCGCACTCGTGCAGGTCGAAGGACGAGCAGTAGCCGTCGACCAGCCATTCGGCCATGGCCCGGCCCACTCCGGCGGAGTGGGTGACCCAGACGGCCTCGGCGACCCAGAAGCCCTTGACGTCCGGGGACTCGCCGAGAAGGGGCAGGCCGTCGGTGGTGAAGGAGAACAGGCCGTTGATGCCCTCCTCGACCTTGGCCTCCCTCGTCGCGGGCAGCAGGGACCGGGTCTCGGTCCAGGCGTCCTCGAAGTCGTCCTCGGTGAACTTCAGGACCGACGGCATCTCGTTGGCCTCGTCGACGGACAGGATGTCGTCCGCGGAGATGGGCATCGGGCGGTGGCCGTAGTAGCCGATGCCCAGGGTGTCGTAGCGGTCGCGGTAGTAGAGGTCGGCGTCCTGGTGGCGCAGGATCGGGCGCACCGCCTCCTCGGTCTGGCCCGCCAGTGCCGGTACCGGGCCGGTCCAGGCCAGTTGGTGGCCGAGCGGGGTCAGCGGGAGGTTCATGCCGGCCATGCGGGCGATCTTCGGGCCCCAGATGCCGGCGCAGCACACGACGATGTCGGCGGGGATCTCGCCCTGGTCGGTGAGGACGCCGGTCACCCGGCCCTCGCTCTGCTGTACGTCGAGGACTTCGTGGCGGGCGAGGAAGCGTACGCCGCGCTCGGTGGCCCGGCGGATCTGGGCCTCGACCGCGAGGACGGCCTTGGCGAGGCCGTCGGTCGGTACCAGGAGGCCGCCGAGGACCTTGTCGGGGTTCACGAGCGGGTGCTGTTCGACGCACTCCTCGGCGCTCAGCAGCCTGGCCTCGATGCCCCAGGCTGTGATCCAGCCGTGGCGGCGGTGCAGTTCCGCGACGCGCTCGGGGGTGGTCGCCACTTCGAGGCCGCCGACCTGGAGGAAGCAGGGCTGCCCGTCGACGTCGAGGGAGCAGAACTTCTCGACGGTGTAGCGGGCCAACTCGGTCATGGTCTTGGAGGAGTTCGTCTGGAAGACCAGGCCCGGGGCGTGCGACGACGACCCCCCGGTGGCGGGGAGCGGGCCCTGGTCTACCACGGTCACTTCGGTCCAGCCTCGCGCGGAAATCTCGTCGGCGAGGGCCGCTCCCACGACGCCCGCTCCGATGATGACCACTCGGGGTCCCGCCATCGCCGCACCTCCGGCTTGAAAGCCATCCAGTTGCTGTGTGCGCAACATGCTTCAGGTTGCGCAACTCAATGTGCCCGTCGCGAGGATGAGTGTCAAGAGGTCCGTGACGTCGGAAAACAGCCCGAAACGCGACGAGGCCCGGCAGGCTGCCAGCGCAGCCTGCCGGGCCCCTCCGGCGGGTTTCCGGGTCACTCGTGCGGCAACGCGCCGTCGCCGGCCCGGGGGCCGGAGACAGTGCCGCCTCGCGTCCTACTTGATCCAGGCGTCGACCTTGTCGCGGTTGGCCTCGACCCACTTCTTCGCCGCGGCGTCGGCCGACATCTTGTCCACCGCGATGTACTTGGCCACGGTGTTCTGGTCGTCGTTCGTCCAGTTGAACTTCTTCACCAGGTCATAGGCCGGGCTGCCCGACTTGGCGAACTTCGCGCTGACGACCTTGTCGAGGTCGTACACGGGATAGTCGCAGGCGACCTTCGCCGCATCCGCGTCACAGCCCGTCTTGTACGTCGGCAGATTGACCTTGACCAGCGGCACCTCGGACAGGAACCACTGCGGCTCGTAGAAGTAGCCGATCACCCATTCCTTGTTCTTCTCGGCCTTCCGGTAGGCCTGGATGAGCGCGGTCTCGCTGCCCGCGTACACCACCTTGAAGTCCAGCTTCAGGTTCTTCACCAGCGCCTCGTCGTTGGTGACGTACGACGGGTCGCCGTCGAGCAGCTGGCCCTTGCCGCCCGACTCCGAGGTCTTGAACTTGGACGCGTACTTGTCCAGGTTCTTCCAGTCGGTGATGTCCGGGTGCGCCTTCGCCAGCCACGGCGGCACGTACCAGCCGATGATGCCTTTGTTGCCGGTCTGGCCGGCCTCGACGGCGGTCTTCTGCCCGGTGATGTACTTCTTCTTCAGATCGTCGTGACCCCAGTTCTCCAGGACGGCGTCGACCTCGCCGGTCCCGAAGCCCTGCCAGGCGATCTCCTCCTTCAGGTCCTTCTTGTTGACCGTACAACCGAGGTCGTGCTGCGCGACATACGCGACGACCGCCGCGTCCGCCTCGTAGCCCACCCACGGGTTGACCGCGAGGTTGAAGGTGCCGCACTTGCCCGAGCTGCTGTCCGAGCCGGCGGAGCTGTCACCGACCTTCGCACCGCCGCAGGCGGTGAGTGTGAGGCCGAGGACCGCTATGCCGGCCGCGCCGGCTCTCCACTTTTTTGCTTGCGTTGCCATGGTCCGTGCTCCCTTATGCGCTCGTACGTCGCGCCGCTGCCTGAGTGATCCGGTCGAACATGACACCGAGCAGTACGATGGCGAGCCCCGCCGCCAGCCCCTTGCCGTACAGCTCTCCCTGCGAGAATCCGGCCACGACGTCGTAGCCGAGGGCGCCCGCTCCTACCAGGCCGCCCACAACAACCATCGACAGCACGTAGATCAGGCCCTGGTTGGTCGCGAGCGTCAGGGCACTGCGTGACATCGGCAGTTGAACCTTGGTGATGATCTGCCAGGTGTTGCACCCGGCAGCCGTGGCCGCCTCGACGGTGGTCTCGGGCACGGCCCGGATTCCGTCCGCGACGATCTTGATGGCGACCGGGACCGCGTAGACGACCGCGGCGACGATCGCCGTGAAGCGTGTCGCGCCGAACAGCGCGAGGAACGGCACGAGATAGACGAACGGCGGCATGACCTGCGCGGCGTCCAGGGTGGGCCGCAACAGCCGGTCCACGAGCAGGCTGCGCCCCATCCACACCCCGAAGGTGACACCGAGCAGCATCACCAGCACGGTCGCCACGAAGGTCGACGCCAGCGTCGTCATGCTGTCCGACCACATGCCCGTGCCGACCAGCAGTCCCACGCACACGGCCGTGGTGACCCCGGCGCGCCATCCGCCGAGCACCGCGCCGAACGCGACCAGGGCCCCGCCGACCAGCCACCACGGGGAGTCGGTCAGCAGCGTCTGGAACGGATTGAGAAGGCCGTTGGTGATGGCGTCGCGGAAGGCGTTCGTGATGCCCGACAGATTGTCCTGCGCCCAGGTGGTCACGTTGTCCGCCGCGCTCGCGATGGTGCTGCCGGTGCTGCCCTCGCCGGGGAACTCGGCCGCCCATATGTAGGTGTGCGACAGATACGCCAGCACCGCCGCCGCCACTCCGCCTGCCACCAGCAGCTGCCGTCGCCACTTGAGGAAGCGGTTCCCCGAGCGCCGGGCCGCCTCCGCCCGTCCGCTCGCCGCGGTCGTGACCCGGTCGAGGACGATGGCCATCACGACGATGGCCAGGCCCGCGTTGAACGCCGTGCCGACGTCCAGCGACTGCAGGGCCTGCACGACGGTCTTTCCGAGGCCGGGCGCGTCGATCAGGGCCGCGATGGTCACCATGGCCAGGGCGGCCATGATGGTCTGGTTGACGCCCATCACCACGGTCCGCTTGGACATCGGCAGCAGGACCTTCAGCAGCGTCTGCCGCCGCGTCGAGCCCAGTGAGTCGGCCGCCTCGACGGTGGTCTCCGGTACGGAGCGGATGGCGTGCGCGGTGATGCGGATCGCCGGCGGTGCCGCGTAGATCAGGGTGGCGATCGTGGCGGAGGCCGGGCCGATGAGGAAGAACAGCGTCAGGGGAGCCAGGTAGACGAAGGTCGGCATCGTCTGCATGAAGTCCAGGAAGGGCGTCATGATCCGGTTGAACCGGTTGGACAGTCCCGCCCACACACCCAGCGGGATGCCGATCAGCAGCGCCACGAAGACCGCGGAGAGGGTCAGCGCCAGCGTGTCCATGCTCTCCTGCCACAGGCCCTGCAGCCCGAAGAAGGTGAACCCGGCCACGGCCAGGAGGGCGACCCGCCAGTTGCCCACGGCCCAGGAGATGTAGCCGACGATGCCGACGACGCCGAGCCAGCCGATCTGCGGCAGCGGCCGGCCCGGAGGCGGCTGGGAGATCAGGTGCTGGATGAAGGTCACCAGGTTGTCGATGACCAGACGGATCTCGTTGAAGAAGTACAGGAACAGCGGGTTGGAGTTGCGGTCGGCGCCGATCGAGTCGTTGACGTCGTTGAACCAGCGGTGCAGACCGGTGAGGTCCGCCGCCGCCAGCGTCAGGGTCTGCTTTCCGCGCAGCACGGCGAAGAGCAGCAGCCAGACGACCAGGATCGCGGCCACCATCATGCGGCGGCTGACCCTGCGCACGCCCACGACGGGCGCGGTCTTCTCCACCTGCTCCGCCGTGTCGGCGTTCTCCGGCTTCTCCAGGGCGACGGTCATCACATGTCGCCTTCCTGCCCGGCGACGACTGCGAGGATCTCCTCGTCGCCGACGATGCCGAGCAGCTTGCCGTTCTCGACGACCTTGACCGGCTTGTCCGCCGCCAGTACGGCCCGGGTGGCTTCCCGCACCACGACGTCCGGGCCCAGCTCGGGACCGTCCAGGGCGTCGCCGTCCACCGCCGGACGCATGATCCACCGCAGGGTCAGTACGTCGCCGCGCGGCACGTCCTTGACGAACTCCCGTACGTAGTCGTCGGCGGGGGCACCGACCAGTTCGTCGCCGGTGCCGCACTGGACCATCTTGCCGTCGCGCATGATGAGGATGCGGTCGCCCAGCTTGAGCGCCTCGGAGAGGTCGTGGGTGATGAACACCATGGTCTTGCCGACCTCGTGGTGCAGCCGGATGACCTCGTTCTGCATGTCACGGCGGATCAGCGGGTCGAGCGCCGAGAACGGTTCGTCGAAGAGGAGCACGTCCGGATCGCCGGCCAGCGCCCGGGCGAGGCCGACGCGCTGCTGCATACCGCCGGAGAGCTGGTCGGGGTAGGAGTTCTCGTAACCGGAGAGGCCGACCAGCTCGACGACCTCCAGGGCCCGCTTGGTGCGCTCGGCCTTGCTCATGCCGCGTATCTCCAGGCCGAAGGAGACGTTGTCGACGACCCGGCGGTGCGGCAGCAGGCCGAAGTGCTGGAAGACCATGGAGAACTTGCGGCGGCGCAGTTCGCGCAGGCGTTTGTCGTCCGCGTCGCGGATGTCCTCGCCCTCGAAGACGATCTCACCCGCGGTGGGTTCGATCAGCCGGGTCAGACATCGCACCAGGGTGGACTTGCCCGAGCCGGACAGGCCCATGACGACGAAGACCTCGCCGGGCGAGACCTCGAAGTTCACATCCCGTACGGCGGCGGTGCATCCGGTGCGGTCCATCAGCTCGCGGCGGGTGAGCCCGCACAGCTCCTCGGACTCCGGTACCTGGTCGGCCTTCGGCCCGAACACCTTCCACAGATTGCGCACGGATATGACCGGGGTGGGGGCCGAGTCCTGGGGCGTGCCGCGCCGCTGCGGCACCTCGGTCTGTGCTGGGGTCACGATCGACCTCTTTTCGGCGTTCAGCCGCGGAACCAGTGCTGCGGCCGGGGTTGGATGTTCTGCCAGATGTGCTTGGGCTCTCGGTACTCGTCCAGGCCGGTCGGTCCCAGCTCCCTGCCCACGCCCGAGTGCCCGAAGCCACCCCATTCCGCTTGCGGCACGTAGGGGTGGTAGTCGTTGATCCACACCGTGCCGTGGCGCAGCCGCCGGGCGACCCGCTGGGCCTTCCCGGCGTCCTGCGTCCAGACGGCGCCGGCGAGTCCGTACTCGGTGTCGTTGGCGATCCGTACGGCGTCGTCCTCGTCGGTGAAGCGCTCGACGGTCAGCACGGGTCCGAACGACTCCTCGTGCACCACCCGCATGTCCTGCGTGCACGCGTCGAGCACGGTCGGCGGGTAGTAGTGACCGTCGGCGAGGGCGGGGTCGCCCGGCCGTTCGCCGCCGCAGCGCAGTACGGCGCCCTCGGCGAGGCCCGCCGCGACATACGCCTCGACCTTCTCCCGGTGCTGCGCGGAGATCAGCGCTCCGGTCTCGGCCTCGGGGTCGAAGGGCCCGCCGAGGCGGATCTGCCGGGCACGCCGCACGACCTCGTCGACGAAGCGGTCGTGCAGCGGGTCCTCGACGATCAGCCGGGCGCCGGCCGAGCAGACCTGCCCCGAGTGCAGAAAGACGGCCGTGAGAGCGAAGTCCACGGCCGTCTCGAAATCGGCATCGGCGAAGATGACATTGGGGTTCTTGCCGCCCAGCTCCAGCGCCACCTTCTTCACGGTCGCGGCAGCGGTGGCCATGATGCGCTTGCCGGTCTCCAGGCCCCCGGTGAAGGAGACCATGTCGACGGCCGGGTCCTCGGAGAGCGGTGCGCCCACCTCGGGGCCCGTGCCCAGGACGAGATTGGCGGCGCCGGCCGGGAGCCCGGCCTCCTCAAGCGCCCGCATCAGCAGGATCGAGGTGGAGGGGGTGAGCTCGCTGGGCTTGAGGACGATCGTGTTGCCCGCGAGCAGGGCGGGCGCGACCTTCCAGGACGCCTGGAGCAGCGGGTAGTTCCAGGGGGTGATGAGCCCGCACACCCCGACCGGTTCGTAGACGACACGGCTGACGGCGTCGTCACGGCCGGTGTCGATCACCCGGCCGGCATCGGTGCCGCCGATCCCGCCGTAGTAGCGGAAGCAGGAGACGACGTCGGCGATGTCGTACTCGCTCTCCACCAGCCGCTTGCCGGTGTCCAGCGATTCGGCGCGGGCGAACTCCTTGGCGTCACGCTCGATGAGGTCGGCGGTGCGCAGCAGCAGCGCACCGCGCTCCCGCTCGGGGGTGCGCGGCCAGGCTCCTTCGTCGAAGGCCCGGCGGGCCGCGGCGATCGCGGCCTCGGTGTCGGAACGCGTCCCCTCGGACACGGTCGCGGCAAGTGTGCCGTCAGCGGGACAGCGGATCTCGCGATGGCCTCCGGCCACCGCATCGCGCCATTCTCCGTCCACATACAGGTCTTCCACGTGTGGAGCCCTTCGAGCGAATTTCGTTGCGCATCGTGCACCGTATTGCTTGTGGTGGAACACCCTGGCGAATGTGCGGACATACGTCAAGGGGTTGGCGGATGACGATTTCACCATGCGGGCAGTTCCGCGGCCGCTCTTGACCACAAGCCGCGCGTAGCCCAACCATGTTGCGTATCGCTCACCATGTTGTGCAATACGCACCGACGGAGGCTGCACATGTCCCCTCGACCGCATCCTGGCCGTGAGTACGTCCTCACTCTCTCGTGTCCGGACAGCGCCGGACTGGTCCACGCCGTGAGCGGCTTTCTCGTCAGGAACTCCGGAAACATCCTGGAGAGCCAGCAATTCGATGATCGGCTCAAGGGCCGCTTCTTCATGAGGGTCCACTTCGACGTTTCCGATCCAAACGCCGATCTGAAAACTCTGCGTTACCGATTCGGCCCCGTCGCCGAGGCCTACCGGATCTCCTGGACCCTCCGGGACGCCTCCACCCCGACCAGGACGCTGATCATGGTGTCCAAGTTCGGCCACTGCCTCAACGATCTGCTCTTCCGCCGCCGCACCGGCGCCCTCAACATCGAGATCCCCGCGATCGTCTCCAACCACCGGGACTTCGAGGGACTCGCGGACACCTACGGCGTCCCCTTCCACCACATCCCGGTGACCAAGGACACGAAGGCCGAGGCCGAGGCGCGCCTGCTGGAGCTCGTACGCGAACTGGACATCGACCTGGTGGTGCTGGCCCGCTACATGCAGATCCTCTCCGACGACCTGTGCAAGCAGTTGGAGGGGCACGCCATCAACATCCACCACTCCTTCCTCCCCAGCTTCAAGGGCGCGCGCCCCTACCAGCAGGCGTACGACCGCGGGGTGAAGCTCGTCGGCGCGACGGCGCACTATGTGACACCGGACCTGGACGAGGGACAGATCATCGACCAGGACGTGGTCCGGGTGGACCACTCGCTCGACTCCGAGGAGCTGGTCACGGTCGGGCGGGACGTGGAGGCGCAGGTGCTGGCGCACGCGGTGAAGTGGCACAGCGAGAGCCGGGTCATGGTGGACGGCAACCGCACGGTGGTATTCCGCTGAGCGGCACGCACGATCGCGGGGCGGGGCTGGATCGATTCCAGCCCCGCCCCGATGTTGTATACGGGCTCCGGCCGAAGCCCGTGGGTGTCTTGAGGGCGCAGGCCGGCATCGTCCAGCCCGTCCGGCGATTGAGGACGAGGCCGTTCAGGCCGATAGGGGGTCTGGGGGCGCAGCCCCCAGCAAGGCCCGCTGCAGCCAAGCGCACCCAGGAGGCTCCCCTAGCTGCCCAACCGCTCCAGCACAGCGCAGCGCCACCGTTCGGTCTCCGCAACCTGGTTGAACGTGAACACGTGCAGGCCCGCCACCCCTGCTGACGGCGCGGTAAGCGCCTCGCTGCGGTCGAGCAACCGGTCGGGCGAGTAGCCGCCGGGGGCCGCGAAGCGCAGGAACCAGGAGGCGTGCTTGGTCAGGAAGCGGGTCGACTCCCCCACCCCGATCTTCGTCGCCATGGACAGCAGCTTCGCCCGCTGCACAGGCCCCGCGACGCCCACATGGACGGGCAGGGTGACATCGCGACGCCGTATCCGGCCGACCCAGTCACCGAGCACACGCGGGTCGAAGCAGAGGTTGCTCACGATGTACGTGGCGTGCGCGCGCTTGTCCCACATGGCCTGGATGGTGAGGTCGTCGTGGATGAGCGGATGGCTCTCGGGATAGCCGGTGATGCCGACGCGGGCGAACGGGCCGCCCAGCTCGCTGAGCCTGCGCAGCACCGGTAGAGCCCCGTCGTACGCCCCGGCCGGCGGGTCGGCGTCGCCCGCCGGGACGAACACGTCGTCGACGCCCGCCTCCCGTAGCCGCTCGACGACGTCCTTCAGGTGAGCGTCGTCCCGCAGCAGCCGCGCGGGCATGTGCGGGACCACGCGATAACCGTGCGCCGCCAGCCTGCCGACGAGGTCGAGGGTCGGTTCCAGGCCCTTGACCGGCGACGCCGTCACGGTGACGACGACGTCGCGCGGCACATGGGCGAGGACCTTGTCCTCGGTCGCTTTCGCGGGCAGCACCTCGTAGCGGACGCTCGACAGCAGCGCCCGGAGGCCTTCGCCGCCCAAGGGTTACCCGGCCTGCTTCTGGGCGTCGCGGTACCGGTAGTACGCGGCCTTGGATGCGGGCAGCGGTTCCTTGCCGAGGATGAGGTCGGCGGCCTTCTCGGCGATCATCATCACCGGCGCGTAGATGTTGCCGTTGGTCACGTAGGGCATCACCGACGCGTCGACGACACGCAGTCCCTCCACGCCGTGCACGCGCATGCTGGTGGGGTCGACGACGGACATCTCGTCGGTGCCCATCTTGCAGGTGCACGAGGGATGCAGGGCGGTCTCGCCCTCCTTGGCGACCCAGGCGAGGATCTCCTCGTCGCTCTCCACGGACGGGCCGGGCGAGATCTCCCCGTCGTTGTACGGGGCCAGCGCGGGCTGGTTGAGGAGCTTGCGGGCGACCCGGATCGACTCGGCCCACTCGCGGCGGTCCTGCTCGGTGGACAGGTAGTTGAAGCGCAGGGCCGGGTGCTCCTGCGGGTCCTTGCTCTTGATCTTCACCGAGCCGATGGCGTCGGAGTACATGGGCCCGACGTGCACCTGGTAGCCGTGGCCGCCGGACGGCGAGGAGCCGTCGTAGCGGACCGCGATCGGCAGGAAGTGGAACATCAGGTTGGGGTAGTCCACGTCGTCGTTGCTGCGGGCGAAGCCGCCGGCCTCGAAGTGGTTGGTCGAGGCGGGTCCCTTGCGGAAGAGCCATTGCAGGCCGATGAAGGGGGCGCGCCACTTCGCCATGTACGGCTGCATGGAGACGGGCTGCTTGCAGGCGTACTGGATGTACACCTCCAGGTGGTCCTGCATGTTCTCGCCGACACCCGGGAGGTCGTGGACGACGTCGATGCCGAGCGCGCTCAGTTCCTCGGCGTTGCCGACGCCGGAGAGCTGGAGCAGCTGCGGGGAGTTGATCGCGCCGCCGCAGAGAATGACCTCCTTGGCGCGCACCTGCTGGACCTTGCCGCGCCGCCGGTACTCGACGCCGACGGCCTTCTTGCCCTCGAAGAGGACTCGGGTGACCAGGGCGCGGGTGGTGATGGTGAGGTTGGGCCGCTTCTTGACGGGCTTCAGGTACGCCTTCGAGGCCGACAGCCTCCGGCCCCGGCTGACGTTGCGGTCGAAGGGGGCGAAGCCCTCCTGCTGATAACCGTTGACGTCGTCGGTGCGGGGGTAGCCCGCCTCCTGGACGGCCTTGAGGAAGGCGGTGAACAGCGGGTTGGAGGCGGGGCCGCGTTCGAGGACGAGCGGGCCTTCGTGGCCGCGGAACTCGTCGTCGGGGTCGGCCGCGAGACAGTTCTCCATCCGCTTGAAGTACGGCAGACAGTGCGCGTAGTCCCAGGACTCCATGCCGGCGTCGGCCGCCCAGCGCTCGTAGTCCATGGGGTTGCCGCGCTGGAAGATCATGCCGTTGATGCTGCTGGAGCCGCCCAGTACCTTGCCGCGCGCGTGGTAGATGCGCCGGTCGCCCATGTGGGGCTCGGGTTCGGACTCGTACTTCCAGTCGTAGAACCGGCTGCCGATCGGGTAGGTCAGCGCCGCGGGCATGTGGATGAAGACATCCCACGGGTAGTCGGGCCGGCCGGCCTCCAGGACCAGTACCTGGTTGCCCGGGTCGGCGGAGAGTCGGTTCGCCAGTGCGCTGCCGGCCGATCCACCGCCGACGATGACGAAGTCGTATTGCAGGGGAGCCATGGTGCCTCGTCTCGCTCGCGCCGTAGATACGCGAGGCATGCTAGTACGAGTATCGCTATACGCACCAGGTTGCGAGCCACGCAACTTGCAAGGTCTAAGTTTCCACGTTGTTTCTTGCGCTGGTGTTGTTTACTGCGCGTATAGTTTCGCTGTGAGCAACTACAGTCCAGATACTGAAACGACAGGTTCGCAGTCCGGCGGCGTGCAGTCCGTCGACCGCGCCATCAGCGTGCTGGAGATCCTGGCCCAGCGCGGCGAGGCCGGCGTCAGCGAGGTGGCCGGCGAGATCGATGTTCACAAGTCGACCGCGTTCCGGCTGCTCGGCGCCCTGGAGGCGCGCGGTCTGGTCGAGCAGGCGGGCGAGCGCGGCAAGTACCGCCTCGGTTTCGGCATCGTACGCCTGGCCGGCGCGGTCACGGGACGCATCGACATCACCCAGCAGGGCCGCCAGGTCTGCGAGCGCCTCGCCGAGGAGATCGGCGAGACCGTCAACATCGCCGTGATGCAGGAGCAGTACGCGATCAACCTCTACGAGGTGCGCGGCCCGGGGGCCGTCACCGCGCACAACTGGGTCGGCGAACTGACCCCGCTGCACGCCACCTCCAGCGGCAAGATCCTGCTGGCCCACATGCCCGCGAAGGAGCGCGCCGCGCTGCTGACCGAGGCCGGCCAGAAGAAGCTGACTCCGCACACGCTGACCTCCAAGGTGAAGCTCGAGAAGAACCTCGCCGAGGCCCGGGAGCGCGGTTACGCCTGGACCCTGGAGGAGCTGGAGATAGGGCTGCACGCCATGGCCGCGCCGGTCCGTGACCGGGACGGAGAGGTCATCGCGGCACTGAGCGCCTCCGGACCCTCGTACCGGTTCACCGAGGAGCGTATGCACGAGCTCGCTCCGGTGCTGGTCAAGGGCGCGGAGGAGATCAGCCATCGGATGGGTTACCTGGGCTGAGTCACCCCTGGTGGGTCCCCAGACGCTCGTTCACCCAGTCGTGGAAGGCACCGATGTGGTGCTCGCTGGGCACGAGGACCCCGCCCTTGGCGTACATCCGGGAGCTCATGCCGGGCTGCGTGCGCTCACAGGCCTCGAAGTCCTGGCGGTTGACCCGGTCGAAGAGTTCCACGGACCGGCTGACGTCCTTGCCGCTCTCGACGACGTGCGGGAGGTAGAGCCAGTCGCACTCGACGATCGTGCGGTCGACGGCCACCGGGTACATCCGGTGGAAGATCACATGATCGGGGACGAGGTTGATGAAGACCTGCGGCTTGATGGTGATCGCGTAGTAGCGGCGGTCCTGGTCGTCGGACACGCCGGGTATGCGGTCAAGACCCTCGGAACCGTCGACGGTGAAGCCCTGGACCTCCTCACCGAACTCGGCTCCGTGGCCGACGTAGTACTGGGCGGCGTAGCCGTCGGCGAACTCGGGGAGCACCTCGGTGAGTTCGGGGTGGATCGTGGCGCAGTGGTAGCACTCCATGAAGTTCTCGATGATGAGCTTCCAGTTCGCCTTGACGTCGTAGACGATGCGCTTGCCCACCGAGAGGTTGTCGACGTCGTAGTGCTCCAGCGACTCCACGTCGCCGAGACGGGTGACGACCTCGTTGAGGACGTCCTCCTCGAAGGAGGGCGGGTTCTCCGCCAGGCAGACCCAGACATAGCCGAGCCATTCGCGGGTGGCCACGCTCACCAGGCCGAACTCGGTGCGGCCGACGTCGGGCATCTTGGTGAGGTTGGGTGCCGCGACGAGCTTGCCGTTCAGGTCGTACGTCCAGGCGTGGTACGGGCACTGGAAGGCGCGCTTGACCTCGCCGGCCTCCTCGGTGCAGAGCTTGGCGCCGCGGTGCCGGCAGACGTTGAAGTAGGCGCGTATGGAGTTGTCCCGTGCGCGCGTGATCAGGATGCTCTCGCGGCCCACGTCGACGGTCCGGAAGGCGCCGGGCTTGGCCAGGTCCGAGGAGCGCACGGCACAGAACCACATCGTTTCGAAGATGCGCTCCTGCTCCTGGGCGAAGATTTCCGGATCCGTGTAGGAGGAGCCGGGCAGGGTGGCGATCAGGCTGTCCGGCAGGCTGGTCGAGGTCACAGTGCACTCCTCGGAGAACGTCGTGGATCGGTCATTCACGCGCCGGGAAGAGCGACTCCGGACGGCGTTTTATGTGGAGCGATTTGGCGATTCACCTAAGGCGATTTCTAAGGTGTTTCGTATGGAGCAACGCTGCGCGCTATGCGCAACCGCAGCATGAGATGCCGCGTCGGTGGTGTCAAGATGTCGCGGCGGAGAGCTGCTTGCGCCAGCGCATGAACAGCCGCGGCTGGTTCATCGCGAGCACGGCGACCGGGTGCCCGGCACGCCGGTAGACGGCCAGGAAACTGCGCTCGCCCGCGGCGCCTTCTTCGACCGTCACACTGTCGGCACCGGCCGAATGACCGGCGAACTGGATCTTCACTCCGTACTGGTCCGACCAGAAGTACGGCGGCCGGGGCACACCCGGTTCCGTCGCACCCCACGACAGCAGCGTGGCCACGGCCGCGTCGGGCCGCTCTCGCGCACCGGTCCAGTGCTCGACGCGACGGTGGATCCCCGCGTGCGGGTCGTACCAGGAGGCACAGTCACCGACGGCGACCACACCGGCCAGGCTGGTACGGCCGTCCGCGCCGCACTTGACGCCGTTGTCGAGGTCGACGCCGGAGCCCTCCAGCCACTCGACGCAGGGGCGCGCGCCCACGCCGACGACGACGATGTCGGCGGGGATGCTGCGACCGTCGTCCAGCAGGACGGCGTCGACCCGGGTCTCACCGCTGAGCCCCTTGACCCCCACGCCGCACAACAGCCGTACGCCGTGGTCCGTATGGAGGGCGGAGACGATGCCGCCCATGGTCTCGCCGAGCGGTCCGGCGAGTGGCGTGGGCGCCGCCTCGACCACCGTCACATCGAGTCCGAGGGCGTACGCCGTGGAGGCGACCTCGGCGCCGATGAATCCGCCGCCGATCACCACCAGCCGTCCGCCCAGGGCCAGTTCGTCCCGCAGGGCGCGGGCGTCGTCCAGGGTGCGCAGGGTGTGCACTCCGGCCAGCCCGTCCGTGCCCGGCAGGTTCCGCGCTACCGCACCGGTCGCGATGACGACGCCGTCGGCCCGGACCTCCCGGCCGTCGGCGAGCCGGACGACACGGTCCGTGCCGTCGGTGTCGAGCCCGGTGGCGCGGGCGCCGAGCAGCCACTCCGCTCGCAGGTCCTCGTCGTCCGACTCCAGCGCGAGATCGGCTTCGCCGATGCCGCCGGCCAGGAACTCCTTGGACAGCGGCGGCCTGTCGTACGGGCGGTGCGGTTCGTCGCCGATGATGACGAGCCGTCCGTCGTACCCCTGTTTCCGCAATGAGCGCGCCGCCGACAGCCCGGCCAGCGAGGCACCCACCACGGCCACTGTCCTCACGCGGCGCCTCCGGCGAGCCGGGAAGCGACGCACGGCGGCAGGTTGGGGGCCTCCGTGGACGGCCGGACGTAGATCATGCCGTCCTCGACGATGACCTCATGGGTACGGACCGGGCGCTTGGCCGGCGGAGAGTCGACGGCTCCGGTCCGGAGGTCGAACTTCGAAGCATGCAGCGGGCATTCCACCTCACAGCCCTCCAGCCAGCCGTCGGCGAGCGAGGCGTCCTGGTGGGTGCAGGTGTCGTCGATGGCGAAGACCTCGCCGTCGTCGGTGTGGAACACCGAAACCGGCGGATCGATGTCGAGCCGGTAGGCCTCGCCTCGCGGCAGATCCACGAGAAGGCACGCGGGAATCATCATGACACCTCGGTGCGTATAGCGAAACGGATTGCGGTAAGCGCAACGCCAGTTTGAGGGCGGCCCCAAACCCTTGTCAAGGCATCCAGAGGACAGGCCGACCCCTTGTTCAATGTTGCTTTTTACGCAACGCTTTGCGCCATAGACAACACACCGCATGAAGGAGCCGGCGTGGCGATCAGCGTCTTCGACCTGTTCAAGGTGGGCATCGGTCCGTCGAGCTCCCACACCGTGGGGCCCATGAAGGCCGCCCGTCTCTTCGCCACCGGGCTGTACGAGGACGGCCTGTTCCCCCGCACCGCCTCGGTCCGGGCAGAACTCTTCGGATCGCTCGGCGCCACCGGTCACGGCCACGGCAGCGACAAGGCCGTACTCCTCGGCCTCGAAGGCGAGGATCCGGAAACCGTCGACACCGACACCGTGGACGACAGGGTGCACCGGATCCACGCGGCCGGCCGGCTGCGGCTGCTGGGCCGCCGGGAGGTGGAGTTCCGCGAGCGCGAGCACCTGGTGCTGCACCGTCGCCGCGCGCTGCCGTTCCACCCCAACGGCATGCGGTTCGCCGCCACGGACGGCGAAGGCGGCGAGCTGAGGACGCGCACGTACTACTCGGTGGGCGGGGGCTTCGTCGTCGACGAGAACGCGACGGGCGCCGACCGCGTCAAGCCCGACGACACCCCCGTACCGCTCCCCTTCGGCTCGGCGTCCGAACTGCTGCTGCGCGCCTATGAGACCGGCCTGCCGATCAGCGGAGTGATGCTCGCGAACGAACTGGCCCGGCGGAGCGAGAGCGAGGTGCGGGCCGGTCTGCTGCGGATCTGGGCGGTGATGCAGGAGTGCGTGGAGCGCGGCTGCTCCCGGACCGAGACCACCCTGCCAGGCCGGCTGAAGGTGCCACGCCGTGCCCCGCAACTGCTGCACAGCCTCGCCGAGGACGACTCCCAGGATGTGGATCCGCTGCACATCATGGACTGGGTCAACCTCTTCGCGCTGGCCGTCAACGAGGAGAACGCCTCGGGCGGCCGTGTGGTCACCGCACCGACCAACGGCGCGGCCGGGATCGTGCCCGCGGTGCTGCACTACTACACGCGCTTCGTTCCCGGGGCCGACGAGGACGGCGTCGTCCGCTTTCTGCTCGCCGCCGGCGCGGTGGGGGCCCTGTTCAAGGAGAACGCGTCGATCTCCGGCGCCGAGGTGGGCTGCCAGGGCGAGGTCGGCTCCGCCTGCTCCATGGCCGCCGCCGGTCTCGCCGAGGCGCTCGGCGGCACACCGGAACAGGTCGAAAACGCGGCGGAGATCGGCATGGAGCACAATCTCGGGCTGACCTGCGACCCGGTCGGAGGGCTCGTCCAGATCCCCTGCATCGAGCGGAACGCCCTCGCCTCCGTCAAGGCGATCAACGCGGCACGGATGGCGCTGCGCGGCGACGGCACCCATGTGGTCTCGCTCGACAAGGTCATCAAGACGATGCGCGAGACCGGCGCCGACATGAAGGTGAAGTACAAGGAGACGGCGCGGGGCGGGCTGGCGGTCAACATCATCGAGTGCTGAAAGTCCCTGAGAAGTCCCCCCGCCCACCGAAGCCATCGCCCGTCACGCCCCGCGCCCGCGTGCCCGCCCGGGGCACGGTCGCGCATGGCTCCCATGGTGCGAGTGAATCCGCCGCCCGTCGGTCACCGTGTTTCGCGTTGCCTGCCCAAGCACCGTGCAGGGCACCGGATATACCCGCGCGGCATCAGCTCTGGCGTCGCCCGGACACGAGGCACGGACGGCTTCCACCCGTCCGTCGGACCGGGTCGAGGACTATGCTGCTGTACGGACGTCCCAGACCCCGGCGGCTTGTCATCGCTCAACACAGATGGCTGCGGGAAGCGGATCTTTCGTCCGTCACCCGGCGCATCCCTGGAGGGAACTGGGTGGATCCGCTGTCCTGGCGCACAGGCTGTCGGACCGGCCGTTGCTCCGCCTCCGCCGAACGTACGCCCCTGCCGGGAGCGCGCCGAGGGGGGCCGGGAAACCCGGCGTCACCGCGCCCGCTGCCGAATGGTCTTCTGAACCGAGGCGTCATGCCCCTCCCGCAGCTCACCGTCTACCGCCATGACCGAAGGCAACGGGCGCTGATCACCCTGGCCGGCGAGATCGACCTGGAATCGGCGCCGCTGGTGCACACGGCACTGGCGCGGTGTCTGAGCGACGGCATCCGCATCATCGATGTCGACCTCACCCCTGTCACCTTCTGCGACTGCAGCGGCCTCAACGCCTTCCTCCACGCCGCGCAGAAGACCACCGATGCCGACGGAACCCTGCGACTGCACCACCCGTCACCGGCACTGCGCCTGATACTCGACACCACCGGCTCGGGGTTACTGCTCCTCGGCGTTCCGTTCGGGCATCTGTCACCTCCTCTCGGGGGTGTCCCAGCCCCGCCGCACCGGACTGTTCCGCTCGCCTCCCTCCTCTCGGGTGAAGTGCGATGACGGCCCGGTCGGGGCAAGGGCAGCCACGAAAGTCCCGCGGCGGGGAGTCGTCCACCATGGACGCGGTCCGGTTACGCCGGGTGAACCGCTGGCTGGCACAGGGCCTGAGCGGGAAGCTGGCGGATCTGTACGTGGACTCCCGCGAGACGTCACCTCCGGAGGCGTACCGCCGTCCCAGCCGCCAGCAGTTTCTGAACCGTCTCACCGCCAAGATCCGGCGGCCGGGGTTCGCCATGGTGATCGCGGAGACGGACGGCCTGGTGGGATGCGCTTTCGGATTCCCGGTGCGCGGCGACGGCTTCTGGCGGCTCGGGTTCGGCGGGGCACTACCGCGCAGCATCGAGCAACTCACCGCGTCCAGCGGCGTCTTCGCGATCACCGACATCCTGGTCCGCCCGCACCTGCAGGACGAGCAGGTGGCCTGCCGGTTACAGGAGCGGCTGCTGACCGACCACCGGGCGTCGCTCGGCGTCACCCTGGTGGACCAGGCCGATCACCCCGCCCTCACCGCGCTCCGTTCCTGGGGATGGCGGGACGTGGGAGAGATCTGGAAGCCGGTCAGCGCCACACTGCTCCGGGTGCTGGTCCTTCCCGTCGGCGAACGGACCGCGGCGAGGCACACCCTGACGGAACAGCGGCGCGTTCTCCGCGAGTTTTGGCAGGAACCGGACACCGCAGAGCAGACCGAGGAACTACGGCTCGCGCTGAGGCAGTACCCGAAGATCACCGAACGGCTGCACATGTCAGCGCCTGGTGGTCAGTGACGCTGTCACCCCGTAAGAGGCAGAGTCGCCGCAGCGAGCCGGTACGTGGACCCCATCGGCGGAACAATTCGGGCCGCACGTGCACTGACACGGTGTGCGCGCAAACGGGATTCGGCCATGGTGCGACGGACGGGCGCGGAATTCGTACGCCTTGCTTCCGAGGTCCTTCCACGTGCGCCGGGCGGGATCACCCGTGTCGCTCGGCGCGAGTGGGGGGAGGGGCGTGTGGGGTGGCCGAATCTGGTTCCGCGTCCGCCGCGCGTCGTGTCGTTGTGGTTCTCTGGCGGGACGCCGGCCGCGGCCCGCCACCCAGGGGCCGACGTACGTGACCGAGGCGGTCCCGAGTACGTGATGCGGTGATGCGCCCTACGAGATGACGCGCCCGGCCCCCGCGTGTGCCCTGTGGTGAGAGAAGGGTTCCCTCCCATGCCGGTTCTGCGCGAGCCGATACCGTCGGCCGTGTCCGGTACGACGGCCGGATTGTTCGCTGCTCTCGTCGGTCTCGCCGACAGGCTCGCCGAGTGGGGCGGCGGCCTTGTGCCGACGGTGGCGGGCCGGATCACCGGTGCTCTCATGAGCCCTCTGGTGAGTCCCCTGGCCCCGGACGACTACCTCGGCCTGATCGACCCGCTGCTGTCCGCCCGCCATCCCGCGGGCCGGGTGGTCACCGTGCGGCCGGAGTGCGCCGGCGCGGCCACGCTGGAGATCCGTCCCGGCCGCGGCTGGGCGGGGCACCGGGCCGGGCAGTACCTGCCGGTGGGAGTGGAGATCGACGGCGTACGGCACTGGCGTACGTACTCGATCACCTCACCCCCCGAGGCGCCAGGCCGAGCGCTGACGATCACGGTCAAGGAGGAACCCGGCGGCCGGGTCTCCCCGCACCTCGTGCACCGGACCCGTCCCGGCGCGGTGCTCCGACTCGGCCCCGCGCAGGGCGAGTTCACACTGCCGGAGGATCCGCTGCCGCCGCGGATGCTCATGGTGACGGCGGGCAGCGGCATCACCCCGGTGGCGGGGATGCTGCGCGCTCTCGCGGGCCGCCGCTTCCCCAGGCCCGCCCCCGACGTAGTACTCCTGCACAGCGCACCCGGCCCGGACGAGTTCCTCTTCCGTACCGAACTGGCCGGGCTGGCAGCACGGTTGCCCTGGCTGAGCGTCCACGCGCGGTACACCCGTACCGCGGGCCGGCTGGTCCCGGAGCACATGGACGTGCTCTGTCCGGACTGGTACGACCGGGAGACCTGGGCCTGCGGTCCGGACGGACTGCTCGACGCACTGGAGCGGCACTGGGCGGCGGCCGGCGCCGGTGAGCGGCTGCGCGTGGAGCGTTTCCGGCCGGCCCCCGTGCTGTCGCCGGGCGTCGGCACGACCGGCGGCCGGGTCCGGTTCGAGCACAGCGGCGTCGAGGTCGAAGCGTCCGCGGCCGTGCCCCTCCTGGAGTCCGGGGAGGCGGCGGGTGTGGCGATGCCGTACGGCTGCCGCCGGGGGATCTGTTTCGGCTGCCTCGTCCCGCTGGTCCACGGCCGTGTCCGCGATCTGCGGACCGGTGAACTGCACGGTGAACCAGGCGAGTTGATCCAGACCTGCGTCAATGCTGCGGCAGGTCCGCTCGCCCTCGCTCTCTAGGCCCCTCAAGGAGCCTGCGATGTCCATAACTGCCGTACCAGTCAACCCCTTTGAGTCGCTCGAAGATCACATGGAGCCGCTCGGCGAGGAGCTCGACCGGATCCGCACCGAGATCGTCGCGGCGCGCGGCGCGGAGGACGCCCGCTACATCCGTACGGTGATCGCCGTCCAGCGCGGCCTGGAGACCGGCGGCCGCGCCGCCCTCGCCGTATCCCTCTTTCCGCCCGCCTGGCTCGTGGGCACCGCGATGCTGACCATCGCCAAGATCCTGGAGAACATGGAGCTGGGCCACAACGTCCTGCACGGCCAGTGGGACTGGATGGGCGACCCGGCGATCCACTCCACCACCTGGGAGTGGGACTTCCTCACCCCCGCCGACGCCTGGAAGCACACTCACAACCACCTGCACCACACCTACACCAACGTCGTCGGCCTCGACCGGGATCTCGGCTACACGATCCTGCGCATGAGCCCGGACCAGCCCTGGCATCCGGCCCACCTCCTCCAGCCGCTGTACACCGCTCTGCTCGCCCCCGTCTTCGAGTGGGGCATCGCCCTGTACGACCTGGAGGCGGACGCCGTGCCGTCCGGCCGCAAGAGCGTGCGGGCCTTCCTCGGCGACCTGGCCGGCCTGGCCCGCAAGGCCGTGCGCCAGGCGGCCAAGGACTACGTCCTCTTCCCCCTGCTCGCGGGCCCGTCCGCGCTGCCCTGCCTGGTCGGCAACGTCACCGCGAACGGGCTTCGCAACATCTGGGCGCACACCGTGATCTTCTGCGGCCACTTCCCGGGCGACGTCCAGACCTTCTCCTACGAGGAGGAACAGCTTGACGGAGAGACCCGCAGCCAGTGGTACCTGCGCCAGATCCAGGGCTCGGCGAACATCGAGGGCGGCTTCCTCCTCCACGTGCTCACCGGCAACCTGAGCCACCAGATCGAGCACCACGTCTTCCCCGACCTGCCCAGCAACCGCTACGCCGAACTCGCGCCACGGGTACGCGAAATCTGCGCCCGGCACGGGATCACGTACGTGAGCGGGCCGCTGTGGCGCCAGTACGCGTCCATGTGGGGCCGCGTCCTGCGTCACTCGGTGCCGGACGGATCACGGAAGCCGTAGCAGAGCGTGGTTGATGCAACGCTCGGGAAGAGCGCGAGCCGCACCAGCCGCAGTACCATGGATCGTGGGTTGGCTCACTCTCACGTGCAGCCGCCCGGAAGGGCGACTCCGGCGTGTTTGCGCCGGAGTCGTTGTCACAGCCGCACTGGCGGTTCCGGCCAGGCCGCGACCTTCCAAGGGACGCGGCCCGCATCGACGGGTGTCCCGCTCAGGAGGGACGGCGCATGATCCAGGCAGCCGACATCCGCGAGTGGCGCACCTATGACGTGGTCGACCCGAAGGGGCACAAGATCGGCGTGCTCGAAGCGGTCTACGTGGACACCACCACCGACGAACCAGCCGTGATCACCGTAAGGACCGGGCTGCCGGGTCGCCGACGCCTGGTCTTCGTACCCCTCGACGACGCACTCCTGGGGCCGGACTACGTAAAGATCTCCTACGCCAGGAGCCTGGTGAGGAAGGCTCCTTCGATCGGCACGGACGACATCCTGCCCGCCGAGCAGGAGGAAGCGATCTTCCAGCACTACGGCATGACATACCAGCCGGGCGCGGGCGGCGAACGAAAGCTCGCACGCCGCTGAGCGGCGGCACGGCCCAAGGGAGGTGTCCGAGTCGTGGCGTTCTTCCTCCTGCTCGTCCTCGTTGCCGTCGTTCTGGGAATCATCGGCGCGACAGCCGGAGGTATGGGCTATCTGCTGATCATCGGCATCGTGGTTCTCGTGGCCGATGTTTCCGTATTCGCCGTGCGGTTGTCCCGGCGCGCTCGGCGGCGTCCTCTCCGCTGACGACGACGGACCGGGCGCCTGACGCGGTTGCCTGGGCGCGGCCGTCTCATCGGTTCAGGATGTCCGTCGGTCATCTGTGCGCCTAGGCCGCTGCCCGGAGCCCCGGGGCGTGCGCCTCGGCAGCCGTGGTTCCGACGGCCGTGCCGGCATCGGGAAGGACCCGGAGGAGCCGGATCAGCCCGCTGTCGCTCAGCGCCTCGACGACGGCGCGGCTCGGGGCGGCAAGGCGCAGGTCGCCGCCGGAGAGGTGGACCCTGCGTGCCGTGGCGACGAGCAGCCCGAGGCCCAGGGTGTCGCAGGAGGTGACGCCCGACAGGTCGAGGGTCAACTGCCTTCCGGGACTGCGGCATGCGCCCAGAAGACGCGCGCGCAGTCCCGGAACCGTGGCGAGAGTGAGATTGCCACTGACGACGACCGTCTCGCAGCCCTCCGGCACACCAGCGAGCACAGGCCGTCGGCCCGGAGCTCGGGGGACTTCTGCGGGGATGCGGGGAGTTGCCGTATCTGCAGACACCATGGGCCTCCTCGGGGCGGAATGTCACGCTGCCGGGGGCTGGGGCTGCGTCCGTGCTTGTGCCTGTGCCTGGCAGTTCAGTGCCGCCCGCACCTCGCGGACAGCCAAGGCTGTGCGCGCGGCTGCGCGTCGGCGGAGTGGGCTAGGCCTGGTTGACCCGGCCGGCCACCGCGTGACCGATCAGCAGGTAGACGACAGCGGGCAGACCGTAGTTGACCACGGTGCGCCAGTTGTCCGAGTGGATGGTGAAGAGATTGCGCGACCAGCCCGAGAGCCAGTTCGCCGCGTCGTGGACCCAGGAAACCGTACTGTTGGCGGTGTTGGCGTCGAACAGGTAGAGGGCGATCCACAGGATCAGGATCAGTGCCGCGATGTCCGCGATGATGGAGATGACCGTCCCCGCGGGGCTTCCGCCGTAGCGTCTGGACATATCCAACGACTAGCCCTGAAAGCAGAGTTGAAACCTCCTCAACCCTACTGTCCATGGCTTTGGGGGCGAGGGGGCCCAGGCCGGTGTTCGAGTTCCAGGAGGTGGGCTGCACAAAGGGCGTCCGACGGCCGGCCTGGACGAAGACACCGGAGGGTTGAGCTCACAGCTCCGTGCCGTCCGACGGGCGCGCGCTCCGTCACCCCCGGTCCGCCGCATGAAGGCGCCGCAGCGCCCGGCGCAGCTCCCGCCGTATCTGTTCCGGGAGCGTCTCGTCCTCCGTCGTGGCGACCAGGGCCGCAGCCACGTCCCGGAGCTTGTCGTTGCAGTGCTGCGACACGTCCACCAGCAGGTCCCACGCCCGCTCGCTGGAACACGGCGCCATGGCCATCACCATGCCGCACGCCCGGTCGATCACCGCACGACGTGCCAGCGCTCTCTCCAACTGCTCATTCCTGTCCCGCAGTTCGAGGATCTCGACGGCCAACGCCGCGTCCCCGTCGAAGTGACAGCCGTCAACAGCCACTGTTCTTCACGGAGCGTGGTCACCTGGTGCATGGTGCGTACCTCACAACGCAGTCGTTGTGCCCATGAGCGGTCAGCGGCGCGCCAGTTGCCTCTTACCGGCTGCATCGAAGGAGCCTGCTTCACCAGCGTTCTGACATAGCCGACCTTGAGACAACCCGGCGAGCGCACCGATCTTGTGGCCCTCAGGTATCGACGATGTCGCAGTTGGGCCACTCTCGGACATCCGCTGCGTGAATCATGACCTTCCCTTTCCGGAGGGTTCATCCGCCGGTGGTGAGTCGCACCCTCGGTCTTC
This sequence comes from Streptomyces sp. R35, assembly GCF_041053035.1. Taxonomy (NCBI): domain Bacteria; kingdom Bacillati; phylum Actinomycetota; class Actinomycetes; order Kitasatosporales; family Streptomycetaceae; genus Streptomyces; species Streptomyces sp. R35. The sequence continues at coordinate 9,976,370 of NZ_CP163440.1, read as the reverse complement.
CGCGTAGAGCCGCCGCAGCGCACGCCGCAGCCCCCGCTGCATCACCCGCGAGAGCGGCTCCCCCTCCCAGGCGGCGACCAGAGCCGCTGCCACGTCCGGAAGTTTGGTGTTGCACTGCCGCGAGATGTCCACCAGCAGGTTCCTGGCCGGTCCAGGACGGCAGGGGGCCAGGACCATCACCATGCCGCAGGCCTGATCGACGACCGCACGGCCGGCCAGCGCCCGCCGCAGCTGATCGATCTCGGCGCGCAGCGCCACGACATCATCCTGACCCGCCGGATCCTCCGCCGAGGCCTCGGCCCGCGGATTCCACCAGTCCTTCGCAAGCATGGCTGTGCGATGCATGGCTTCTGCCTCTCCATGATTTCCGCGCGTCCGGCGCGGCTGAAGCCGCCCCGGAACCTCTCGATGCCAGGCCGCTTCATCGGTCACCCGCGGTGTTCGCGGTCCCGACGGTCCTCGCGCCTCCAGCGCGCCCGGTACTGACGGCTGTAGCGACGGTCCCAGCGGTCCTGACTGTCCCGGCGGTTCTCGTCGTCCCGGTACTCCCCGACATCGGAACCGTCACCACGGATCCAGCCTCCCCCACGATCGCGACCGTAGCGGGTGGCACCGAAGACCATCACGGCCGCGGCCACCCACCAGAGAGGATGGAGAAAGCCGAGACCGAACAGAACCACGATCAGGATGAGAAGCAGAACGAACACGGCGGGCCTCCCCGGAGCGGAGCAAAGCATCACTGCCGGGGGCCGGGGCCTGTGCGAACAGCGTAGCCCTGCCCAGAGGTTACGGATAGCGACCATGTCCGCGGCTTCGGCGGAACTGGTGGGAACCAAATGGCCACTTGGCATCTGTCCGGGGAGTGCTGCGAGGGCTAGCGTACGCGGTGCGGCCCGAGCCCCCGGCAGCGTAGATCGCCTCTCGCGCTCCTTCGGGAGCGCACCTCGCGCATCAGTGCCGGAACCCGTCCCGCCACCAACGGGCCGCTCCCGCATCCGCCGCCGCCACTCGATCCTGACGCAGCATCGATGCGCCCCATGCGGGCACCCTTCTGCTGTCCGCCACGTCGCACGCATCCCACCGCAGGCGGTACACATGTACGCGCTGATCGTTCCGGCTTCGACCCCCTTCGTCCTGCTCGCCACCGTGCTGGGCCTGTCCTGGTGGGAGGACCGCATCCTGCCGACGGCCGAGCGGGTCGAGCCGGTCGAAGCCCCCGCCGAGGGTCCGCTCACCCCGATGCCCCCTGCCCCGCTCACAGAACTCCTCAGTGTCGACACCCCGTTGACAAGGGAAGTCGCCCGGCGTTGACTGACAGCACGGCGTAGGGCTATGCCACTCCGGATCACTCGGGCGACGCATTCCACCTCCCCCGCTTCGCCCGGACCCCGCGGAACTCAGGAACTTCCCGCGATCTGGAGGCCCGGCAATGATCCTGTGGATCCTTCTCCTTCTGCTGATCCTGGTGGTGTTCGGGTTCGGCTTCACCCTGCAGGCCCTTTGGTGGGTCGCCGCCGTCCTGCTGATCGTCTGGATCGCCGGCTTCGCGATGCGCGGGCGCGGCGGTGGCAGGCGCCGGTACAGCCGCAGGTAGTCCGCTCCGAGGCTCGATCCCGCCCGCGGGAACAGCGGCCTGTACGGCGATCACACGCGGGAGCCCACTCGGCACACCAGTAGGAGGCCGACCATGAGTGCCGGACGGACGATCAAGCACAAGACGCAGGCATTCAAGGGCCTGGTCACCGAACGCATCGGCCGGACCACCCGCAACCGGCGACAACGCCAAGGGCGGCTTCAGGCTGTGACAGCAGGCGCCCCGGGCCGTTCCCACACCGTGTGGACACCACCCGGCAGACCTCAACGCTCAATGAGCCGACAGGAATTGACGGCAATGAAGCAGACCAACGTGCGAACCGAGAGTCAAAGAAGGCGGCCATGTTCACCGTCATGATCATCGCTGTGATCGTCATCGCTCTGGCCGCCCTCCTCTACCTCGGACGTGGACGAGTGCGGGGCGGTGGCGGGCACGGGCTGAAGCGGCGCTTCGGCCCCGAGTACGACCGTGCCGTCGCCGACCACGACGGCGACACCAAGGCCGCGGAGCGGGAACTCGGCGAGCGCGTGAAGGAGCACGGCTCCCTCACGGAGCTGCCGTTGTCGCCCGAGGTCCGCGAGCACTACGTGACGCAATGGGCCTCCGTCCAGGAGCAGTTCGTCGAATCACCGCAGAAGGCCGTCACCGAGGCGGACGCGCTGCTGGCGCGCCTGGCAGGGGACCGCGGCTTCCCCGACGGCGCGCAGTTCGACGAACAGATCGCCGCCCTCTCCGTCCACCACGCCCACTATGTCCAGGGCTACCGCGGCATGCACGCAGCGGCCCGCGACCAGAGCGGCACCGAGGAAATGCGGGAGGCCATGGTCGAAGCCCGAAGCCTCTTCGAGGCGCTGGTCAGCGAACAGCCGGCCGACCCGGACCGGCGCGACGCGTCGTCCCGCGACGACCAGGGCCATGCGCCGTGGGCACTGACCCGACGCCACGCGAAGGGAAGCAGCACATGATGTCGCACAACGCCGAACACGCACCGCACCCCCAGCCCGGGGCCCCGGATCCCGCGATGCAGCGCGCCCCGCAGGCACCCCGCACCGAACCCGCTCACGCACCGCGCGAGCCCGGCACGAGCGCCGACAGCCCCGACCGCAAACTCGGCCCGGACCTGATCCCGCAGGGCGACCGGGACAAGCTCACCCTGCGCCTCCAGCAGGCTCTCAGCACCTTCGTCGACAGCCCGCGCCAGGCGGTGGAAGAAGCCGACGCCGTCTTCGGCGAGGTCGCCACCCAGTTCACCCACACCCTCGCAGAACGCCGGCGCGTCCTGCGCACAGGCTGGCACGACCCGGACACCCATGTGCAGACCGAGGAACTACGGCTCGCGCTCAAGCAGTACCGGGAGATCACCGAACGGCTGCTGCGCATGGCTGCGCCTGCAGGCCGCGTTTAGGGAAAGCGAAGGACAAGGAGACCTCGCGCGGCGGCCTCGCCGTCAACGTCATCGAGTGCTGAGACGAGGCCGCCGCACGGTCGGCAGCGGTCAGAACCCGCGGTCGATCCACTCCTGAAGATGCGGGGCCTCGGCGTCGACGGTGGTCGTGTCCCCGTGGCCGGTGTGCACGACCGTGTCGCCCGGCAGCGTCAGCAGCCGGTCCCGGATCGAGTCGACGATGGTCGGGAAATGGCTGTACGACCTTCCCGTCGCCCCCGGTCCACCCGCGAAGAGCGTGTCACCGCTGAAGAGTGCCTTCAGGCCCGGCGCGTACAGGCACACCGCGCCGGGGGCGTGCCCGGGGGTGTGCAGCACGGTCAGCTCGACACCGGCCACCGTGACGACCTGCCCGTCGGCCAGTTCGCCATCGGGTGACCGCTCCGGGTGGGTCTGCTTCCACAGCGGCAGGTCGTCGCCGTGGAGCAGGATCGGAGCGCCGGTACGGTCGGCGAGTTCGGGGGCCGCGTCGATGTGGTCGTTGTGGGCGTGGGTGCACACGATGGCCCGCAGCGTACGTCCGCCGAGGGCTTCGGCGATCGCCGCGGCGTCATGCGCGGCGTCGATGACGACGGCCTCGCTGTCGTCCCCGACGATCCAGACGTTGTTGTCGACGTCCCAGGTACCGCCGTCCAGGGAGAACGTCCCCGAGGTGACCAGATGCTCGATACGCACGGTCATCAGAACACCACCACCGAGCGCAGCACATCTCCGCCGTGCATCCGCTCGAAGGCCTTCTCGACATCCTCCAGCGCGATGGTCTCCGTCACGAACGCGTCCAGGTCCAGTCGGCCCTGCAGATACAGGTCGATGAGCATCGGGAAGTCGCGGGAGGGCAGGCAATCGCCGTACCAGGACGACTTCAGTGCGCCACCCCGCCCGAAGACGTCCAGCAGCGGCAGTTCGAGCTTCATCTCCGGGGTCGGTACGCCGACGAGGACGACCGTGCCCGCCAGGTCGCGGGCGTAGAAGGCCTGCTTGTACGTCTCGGGGCGGCCGACCGCCTCGATCACCACGTCGGCGCCGAAGCCGCCGGTCAGCTCGCGTACGGCCTCGACGGGATCGCCGTGCTTGGAGTTGACGGTGTGGGTCGCGCCGATCTTCTTCGCGGTTTCGAGCTTCCGCTCGTCGATGTCGACAGCGATGATCTTGGCCGCCCCGGCGAGCCGGGCACCGGCGATCGCCGCGTTCCCCACCCCGCCGCAGCCGATGACTGCCACGGTGTCACCGCGTCCGACGTTGCCGGTGTTGATGGCCGCGCCGATGCCCGCCATCACTCCACAGCCCAGCAGTCCGGCGGCCGCCGCCGACGCCGCACGGTCGACCTTGGTGCACTGCCCCGCCGCCACCAGCGTCTTCTCCGCGAACGCGCCGATTCCCAGGGCCGGGGACAGTTCGGTGCCGTCGAGCAAGGTCATCTTCTGCTTCGCGTTGTGGGTGTTGAAGCAGTACTGCGGCCGCCCGCGCTGACAGGCCCGGCACTGCCCGCACACGGCACGCCAGTTGAGGATGACGAAGTCACCCGGGGCGACATCGGTGACACCCTCCCCCACCGACTCCACGACACCCGCGGCCTCATGCCCCAGCAGGAACGGGAAGTCGTCGTTGATGCCGCCCTCGCGATAGTGCAGATCGGTGTGGCAGACCCCGCAGGCCTCGACCTTCACCAGCGCCTCGCCCGGGCCGGGGTCGGGCACGATGATCGTTTCCAGGCTGACGGGGGCGCCCTTCCCCCGCGCGACGACAGCACGGACCTGGTGAGTCATGGCCACTCCTCGGCTGGTACGAGACCTGAGTCGAACGTTGCTCATTACGGCACGCATCTCATGTGCCGCAACACAGCATCGTGGAGGGGCGGGCGGCGGTCAAGGATTCGGCACGGAGAACGCCGACCGCACAGGGCGGTTCTCCTCACCGCGGGCGCGGCTACGCCGCCGTACGGCCAAGCGCCGCGACAGAACCCTTCAGAGGGACTGCTGGAGGAAGGCGATGAGAACGGCGGTGAGTTCGGCGGGCGCGTCTTCTTGGACGAGGTGGCCCGCGCCAGCGATCGGCTCAAGGCGTGCGCCCGGGATGCGGGCGACGAGCTCCTGCCCCTTCGCCACGGGAATCCAGGTGTCGTCCTGCCCCCAGCACACCAGCGTGGGGATGCCGATCTCGCCGTACCGGTCCTGAATCTCGTCCGTGTAGAGCTCGTCGGCCTGAGCGATCTGCCGGTAGAAGGCCGCCTGGCCGACGCCGCCGAGCCAGGGCCGGACGAGTCCGTCGAGCACCGCGGGGTGCAGGCCCGGACTGCTGGCCGAGCCGATGTACTCGCGTACCAGGGCGTGGTGCAGCGCGGGTGGCAGCTGCTCGAAGACCTCGGAGTGCTCGCCGACGAGCCGGAAGAACGGAGACCCCCATGGCGCCAGAGCGACGGGGTCGACCAGGGCGAGCGCGCGGTAGCGGGCGCCGTGCAGCAGATGCGCCCGCAAGGAAACGGCACCGCCGAAGTCGTGGGCGACCACCAGCGGTTCCTCCAGGCCCCAATGGGCCAGGAGCTCGGTGAAGACCTTGCCCTGGGCGGCCAGGGAGACGTCCTGCCCGGCGTACTTCTCCGACGCTCCGTAACCGGGCATGTCCCACACGAACACCTGGTGCCGGCGGGCGAGTGAGCGGGCGACGGCGCGCCACACATAGGAAGAGAACGGTGTGCCGTGCAGGAGGACGACCGGATCCTGGCCGGGCTGTCCGAGGCTGTCCCAGCGAACGTCACCTGAGGTGCTGCGGAATGTCCGGGTCAGCTGCCACTCGCTCACGGGTGTCGTTCCTCTCGGTCGTGGTTCCGGCTCAACGCGGTGATCGAGCCGGCGTCGGCCCGGGCGGCAGTCGAAAAGCCGTCGGCGCCGCGCCCAGCCATTGAACTCTCCGCCTGTCCGGGCACCCATAGGGGTGGCGGGTGCCGACGTTGCGCCAACGCCCGCACACCGACCCACCACATCGAACCGGTTCGACGAAGCTAGCACCGGGGAAACCGGCCAGCAATACGCACGACCCAGATCCCCCGGCTCCGCACGGTCGCCTTACCTGCCGGTTTCCACGTCATGGCGGAAAGTACTGCGCAAGGCGTTGACACGTCGTTCGCGCTGCTCCTACCTTCCCTTCACGCGAACCGGTTCGACAACGGCTCGTCATCGTGACCCGCCCGCCGTCCCCCGTATCCTGCGACCGGCGATGACGCCCTCCCGGGGCTCATCGAACCGGTCCGAGCTAGGAGCCCCCGTGAACATCGGAGAGATCGCCCAGCGGGCCGGTGTCTCGCGGAGCACCGTGTCCTATGCGCTGAGCGGCAAGCGCCCCGTGTCGGACGACACCCGCCGGAAGATCCAGCAGGTCATCGACGAACTGGGCTACCGGCCCAACGCCAGCGCGCGTGCCCTGGCCAACGGCCGGACCAGCACCATCGGTCTCGTCTTTCCGCCTGCCGGGAACCACTACACCGGCATGCAGCTCGACTTCATCGGCAGTGTCGTGGAGGCCGCCGCGGCCTACGACTACGACGTGCTGCTCTCGCCCAGCGGCGTGGACAGCGACCGCTCGTTCCAGCGGCTGCTGGGAGAACGCCGGGTCGACGGCGCGATCCTGATGGAGATCCGGCTGGAGGACGACCGGGTGGACCACCTCACCTCGCTGGACTTCCCCTCCGTCGCCATCGGCCGCACCGCGCATCCGGAGGACGGCTGGTGGGTCGGCCTGGACCACACCGCGCTGGTGGAGGCGTGCGTCCATCACCTCGCCGACCTGGGCCATCGCCGGGTCGCCTTCGTCAACCGGCCCGAGCAGCTGTTGCGGGCCGGGTACGAGTCGGCCCACCGGGGTCTGGACGGATTCACCAAGGCCGCCGCCGAGCGCGGGCTGACCGTCCGGACGTACTGCTGCGGGGACGACGCCTCTTCGGGCCAGGCCTGCGTGGAGCGGATCCTGTACGACGATCCGGCCACCACAGCCCTGGTCACACTGAACGAGGCCGCGCTCGGCGGCCTCTACCGAGGGCTGGCCCAGGCCGGCCGCCATGTGCCACGCGACTTCTCCGTCACCGGCGTGGTGGCCAGCCGGTGGGCGGAGACGGTGACCCCGCAGCTCACGGCGGCGGACGTGCCGGCCGCGGAGATGGGCCGCCGCGCCGTCGACCTGCTGGTCGAGCGGCTCGACCATCCCGACGCGCCCGGCCGGCACCACCTTCTCGCGCCACCGATCTCCTTGCGTGCCAGTACCGGGCCCGCCGGCATCGCGCCGCCCGCCGCCGACACGACCGTCTGACGCCCCTCCTCCACTTCTCCCCTGCGCCCGGCTCTTCCTCGGCGCCTCCCCTGCCCCTCCCCAACACCGGCCGCTGAACCGCTCATCGGCGCCCTCGGCATGCCCGGATCACCCTTATCGCCTCTCCTACGGCACAGCCGTGCCCAGAACCAAGAGGGACCCGCCATGAACAGCTCCTCAAGACGACGCCGTCTCACCGCCGCAGCCGTGGCCGTCGTCGCCGTCGCCACCACCGCGACCGCCTGCTCCTCCGGCTCGGGCAGTACCTCCAACTCGTCCTCAAACAGCGGCACTTACACGATCTGGGACCCGTATCCCCAGTTCGACAAGAGCTCGGCCTGGGCGAAGCTGCTGGACTCCTGCGGCACCCAGGCAGGCGTGAAGATCAAGCGGACCGCCTTCGACACCAGCGACCTGCCGAACAAGGCGCTGCTCGCGGCGCAGCAGGACAACTCCCCCGACCTCCTCATCGTCGACAACCCGGTGGTGTCGACCCTGGCCGAGGCCGGCGTACTCACCACGACCGACGACAACAAGCTGGACACCTCGGCCGTGGACCCCAACCTGCTCGCGGCCGGCCAGTCGGGCGGCAAGACGTACGGCACGCCGATCGGCGCCAACACGCTCGCCCTCTACTACAACAAGAAGGTGCTGAAGGCGGCCGGGGTGGACGTCACCTCGGTCAAGGACTGGACGTCGCTCACCGCGGCGCTGGCGAAGGTCAAGAAGGCCGGCAAGAAGGGCATCACGTTCTCCGCGACAGGGACGGAGGAGGGCAGCTTCCAGTTCCTGCCGTGGTTCTGGGGCTCGGGCGCGAAGCTCACCGCTCTCGACTCGGACCAGGCCGTCTCCGCGCTGTCGCTGTGGAAGGGCTGGCTGGCCAAGGGCTACGCCCCGAACTCCGTGCTCAACAACACCCAGACGACCAGTTGGCAGGAGTTCGCGACCGGCGACTACGCGTTCAGCGAGAACGGCACCTGGCAGCTCGCGAACGCCGCCAAGGCGGGCTTCGACTACGGCGTCATCCCCGTCCCCGGCGACTCCGGAGGCAACGCCGCGGCCCCGACGGGCGGCGAGTTCGTCACCCTCCCGGTCCAGGGCTCCAGCGGCCGTTACGCCACCTCGCAGAAGCTGGCGACGTGCCTCACCAGCACCAAGAACCTGTACGACACCGACACCACCCTCTCCTACGTCGCGCCCACCGGCGAGGTCCAGGACAAGCAGGTGTCGGCCAACGCCCAGTTGAAGCCGTGGGTCGACGCGGTCAAGGCGGCCAAGGGGCGTACCAGTGACGACCTGGGCACCAAGTACCCGAAGATCTCCGAGCAGTTGTGGAAGGCGGTGCAGTCCGCCCTCAGCGGCTCCAAGTCGCCGAAGGACGCGCTCACCGCGGCCCAGTCCGCGGTCAAGTGACCGGTACCCGAGGCCCGTTGATGAGCCCGACGACCGAAGCCCGTCCGGCCGTACGCCACCACAGCGGTGCGGCCGACGCGGCACCGCCGCCCCGGCAGCGCCGCCGTCCCACCTCCCAGCAGTGGGCCGCGTGGGGGTTCCTCGCCCCGGTGACCGTCTATCTCGCCCTCTTCTACGCCTATCCGCTCTACCGCAACATCGACCTGAGCCTGCGGAACTACACGGTGCGCTCCTTCGTCCAGGGCAACGCGCCGTTCACGGGCCTCAAGAACTACCTGACCGTCTTCGACGACCCCACATTCGCCCCGGCGCTGCTCCACACCGTGGTGTTCACGGCCGTGTGCCTGGTCTTCCAGTACGCCATCGGTCTGGCCCTCGCGGTCTTCTTCAACCAGCACTTCCGGCTCTCGGCGACCTTGCGCGCCCTGTTCCTGGTGCCCTGGCTGCTGCCGCTGATCGTGTCGGCCTCCACCTGGTCGTGGATGCTCAACAGCGACTCCGGTGTCGTCAACGCGGCCCTGCACGCGGTCGGTATCGGCCCGGTGAACTGGCTGACCTCGCCGTCCTGGTCGCTGGCATCGGTGATCATCGCGAATATCTGGATCGGTGTCCCCTTCAACCTGGTGGTCCTCTACAGCGGTCTGCAGTCGATCCCCGCCAGCCTGTACGAGGCCGCCGCCCTCGACGGCGCGAACGCCTGGCAGCGGTTCTGGCGCATCACCTTCCCGCTGCTGCGGCCGGTCTCCGCGATCACCCTGCTGCTGGGCCTGGTCTACACGCTCAAGGTCTTCGACATCATCTGGATCATGACCAAGGGCGGCCCCGCGGACTCGTCCACCACGTTCGCCACCTGGTCCTACCAACTCGGCTTCGGCAATCTGCTCCCGGCCTTCGGCCCCGGCGCGGCCGTCGGAAACCTGCTCGTCGTCGCCGCCCTGATGTTCGGCCTGGTCCATGTGCGGGCCCAGAGAAAGCAGGCGTCCTCATGAACCGGCACAGCCGTACGGGCTGGAAGACGGTCCTCGGCGTCCTGCTGACCGCGATCATGCTCTTCCCGGTCTACTGGATGCTCAACGTGTCCTTCACCCGCGATCAGGACATGCGCAAGTCGCCGCCGGACCTGTTCCCGGTCCACGGCACCTTGGAGGGCTATCGGGCCGTCGTGGACCAGCAGTTGCCGTATCTCGGTACCAGCCTCGTCATCGGCCTCGGCACCGTCGCCCTGACCGTGGCCCTGTCCGCACCCGCCGGATACGCGCTGGCCAAGCTGCGCCCACGCGGCGGCGGCATCTTGAACTTCGTCCTCCTGGCCGCCCAGATGATCCCCGGAATCATCATGGCGATGGGCTTCTACGCCATCTATCTGAGCCTCGGCTGGCTCCAGTCCGTGCCCGGCCTGATCGTGGCCGACTCCACGCTCGCCGTCCCCTTCGGCGTGCTCATCTTCACCGCGTTCATGTCCGGCATCCCCGGCGAACTGCTCCAGGCCGCGAAGACCGACGGCGCCGGCCCGTGGCGTACCTTCCGGTCGATCGTCCTGCCGATGAGCCGCAACGCGGTCGTCACTGTGTCCCTGTTCGCGTTCCTGTGGTCCTGGTCCGACTTCGTCTTCGCCGGCACGCTCGTCAACGGCGGAGCCCACGAGCCGATCACCCTCGGCATCTACCACTACATCGGCAACAACAACCAGCAGTGGAACGCCATCATGGCCACCGCCGTCGTGGCCTCGCTGCCGGCCGCGATCATCCTCGTCCTCGCCCAGCGCTACGTCGCCGCCGGCGTGACCGCCGGCGCCATGAAGGACTGACCTTCCGTCACCTTCTCGCGGTGCGCCCCCTGTTGAAGAAACGAGTCACCCTTCATGACCGCCGCCTCACCCGGCCCGGCCTTCTCCGTCCACGACATCCCGTTCAGCACCCACGGATCCTGGTTCGGCATCTCCCCCGTGGTGGCGGAGCAGACATACGCGGAGGACCTCCATCTGGTCTCCCACCAGAACGGCATGCACGCCGTGCTGCGTCTGGTCCCGCTGGACACCGCGACCGGCGACCGGGCCGCCGCCCGCGTGGAGGCGACCCCCGGCCTGCTCAGCTGGATCCACCCGGGCGGACGCATCGACCTCGCCTACGAGTCGCCGGACACCGTGCGCCTGCGCGGTACAGGGATCGGCCTGCGCGTGGCCGCCGCGGCACAGGCTCTGACACCGTTCAGCGGCACCTACTTCTTCCCCGAACCCGTCAGCGGCGGGTACGTGTTCACCTCGTACGAGACCGGGCGCCGTTACGGGATCACCGTGCTGTCCGGGACCGTGTCCGACGTGTCCGGTGCCCAGGCGCTGGGCACCGGGGATCGCGGTGTCACGGTCACCGCCGAAGACGGCGGAGTCTGGGAGATCGCCGTCGAGGAGTACGAGACCGGACGTCGCCCCTATGTCTCGTCCGCGGCGTTCGGCAAGGTCGCGGAGGCCGCGCGGAACTCCTTCGCGGACTTCGTCGACGCGGTCGCGCCCTGGCGCTCGTCCGCCACTCCGGCCGCCGAACTCGCCGCGTATGTGGTGTGGTCCGCGACCGTACGCCCTGCCGGCCTGGTCACCCGGCCCGCGGTGCTGATGTCCAAGCACTGGATGGACAAGGTCTGGAGCTGGGACCACTGCTTCAACGCCCTTGCCCTGGCGCCCGGTTGCCCGGAGCTGGCCTGGGACCAGTTCGCGTTGCCCTTCGACCACCAGGACGGGAGCGGGGCGCTGCCCGACTCGGTCACCCACTCCGAGGTCCTCCACAACTTCGTCAAACCACCCATCCACGGCTGGGCCCTGCGCCGCTTGCGCGGACGCCTGCCCGAGCCACTGAGTCAGGCGGAACTGACCGTGGCGTACGACCGGTTGGAGCGCTGGACGGACTTCTGGCTCACCACGCGACGCACGCCCGGTGCTGCCCTGCCCCACTACCAGCACGGCAACGACAGCGGCTGGGACAACGCCACGACCTTCGACCCCGAGCGAGTGGTCGTCACCGCCGACCTGGCGTCCTTCCTCATTCTCCAGCTGAGGGAACTCGCCGATCTGGCAGCCGAGTTGGGACGTACGGACGACGCCCTCCGATGGACACACACCGCCGACGCGATCCAGGCCGCCCTGCTCGACCAGCTCTGGACCGGCGACCGGTTCGTCGCCCGGGGAGCCGGCCACGAGAACACCTGGAGCAGTTCCAGCCTGCTCGACCTGATGCCCATCGCGCTGGGCGAGCAGCTGCCGGAGGACGTCGCCGGTGTGCTGGCCGACCGCATCGAGACCCATCTGACCCCGTACGGCCTCGCCACCGAACTGCCCACCTCACCGCACTACCTCGCCGACGGCTACTGGCGCGGCCCGATCTGGGCGCCCGCCACCGTCCTCGTCGAGGACGGCCTGCGCCGCGCCGGCCACCACCGGCTGGCGGACGACATCAGCGCCCGCTTCCGCGCCCTGTGCGAAGCGCATGGCTTCGCCGAGAACTTCGACGCCCTGACCGGCACGGGCCTGCGCGACCGCGCCTACACCTGGACCGCCAGCAGCTATCTCCTGCTGGCCGAAGCGCACGTACGCGGCGGTGACCACTGACCGAACCGGCCGGCCGCGTTCCCCACAGCCCGGGCCCGTACGAGCACGGACCCGACCCACCCCACCTCATCGGGAGCCGCACATGCACGCGCCACGCCCTCTTCCCCGCCGCAGAACCCGACCCGGACGCCGAGCGGTCTCAGCCGTCGCCGTCCTGCTGGCCGCACTGGCCGGGACCCTGCTGCCGACCACTCCCTCGCAGGCAGCCGACACCAGTGTCACCGTCGACTTCTCCACCGCCGGAGGCGCCCCGACGTACCACGCCTCGGGCATGATCTACGGGATGACCCCGGACGGCTCGCTGCCCCAGGACCACTTCTTCAAAGACATCAAGTGGCACTTCATGCGGGCGGGAGGCGCCCAGCTCAACAGCGGCGGTTACGCCACCAGCCTGGCCGACTACCAGACCCGATGGGCCTCCACCCTGGCCCAGTACCGGCGCACCGCGGCCCTCGGCGGCACCTTCGTCCTGCTGCCGCACGACCTGTGGGGCGCGGACGGCACCACCAGCCAGGGCTGGCCCGGCGACAACGGTGACTGGACGCAGTTCGACGCCTTCGTCACCCAGCTCATCAGCGACGTCAAGGCCAACAACATGACCGTCCAGTGGGATCTGTGGAACGAGCCCGACGGAAGCGGCTTCTGGGGCGCCTCGCAGACCCAGTTCCTCCAGATGTGGTCGCGCTTCTACGCCCGCGTCCGGGCGTCCTTCCCCGACCAGCTCATCGTGGGGCCGAGCACGGCGGGCCAGCCCTCCTCGTCCAACACCTGGTGGGCCGGCTACCTGACGTACGTCAAGGCGAACAACGTCGCCCCCGACATCTGGAGCTGGCACGACGAGCCCGGCGACCCGGTGACCGACGCGGGCCGCGCCAACTCGCTGCTCTCCTCCTACGGCCTGACCAACACCCGCCCGTACCAGATCAACGAGTACGCCACGCTGTCCATGCAGTCCCCGGGCGGCGGCGCCTGGTTCATCGGCCAGCTGGAACGGGCCGGCGCCGACGGTCTGCGCGGCAACTGGGCCTCGGGCAACGCGCTGCACGACAACGAGGCCAATCTGCTCACCAAGAACAGTGCGGGCCAGTACCTGCCGCTCGGCGAGTGGTTCATGTACCGCTACTACGGTTCCCAGACCGGCAACATCGTCAAGCTCACCCCGGGTACCGGCACCGACGGCCTGGCCACCAAGGACAACTCCGCGGGCAATGCCAAGGTGCTGCTCGGCAGCAGCGGCAACACCGGGACCGTCACCGTCAACCTCACCGGCCTGAACACCACATCGGTGGTGGAGAGCGGCCAGGTCCGGGCCGTCGTGCAGCGCATCCCCTACAACAGCGGAGGCGCTGTCACCGGACCGGAGACCGTCTCCGACACCACGTTGACGGTGAGCGGCAACGCCGCCTCGGTGAGCCTTCCCTGGACGAGCGCGAAGGACGGCTACACCGTCACCCTGCTGCCGCCGTCCCAGACCACGGTCTCCACGGTGGCCGTGAGCCAGAACAGCGGGCAGTGCCTGGACGACACCAATCTCAGTACCGCCAACGGCACGCAGTATCAGCAGTACTACTGCGAGGGCGGCTACCAGCAGATGCTCGACCTCAAGCCGGTGAGCGGCAAGACCAACACGTACACCGTGGTCGACGAGCTCAGCGGCAAGTGCCTGGACGTCTCGGGCGCGTCCACCGCCGACGGCGCCGCCGTCATCCAGTACACCTGCAACGGCGCCACCAACCAGCAGTTCGCCCTCACCCCTGTCACCGCGCTCGGCAACAGCCACGACTACCAGCTGACCGCGGTCCACAGCGGCAAGTGCGTCGACGTCAGCAACGTCTCGACGACGGCCGGCGCGAAGGTCCACCAATGGACCTGCGATGCGGCGAGCGTGCTCGGCACCAAGAAGAACCAGATCTGGCGCCTGCTCGGCAAGGCCTGACGGACAACGGAAAGGGCCCCCGCAGGCTCTCGCCTGCGGGGGCCCTTCGCACCGTCGGGACGACAGGATTTGAACCTGCGACCCCTTGACCCCCAGTCAAGTGCGCTACCAAGCTGCGCCACGTCCCGATGCGTCTCACTCGCGGTCACCCGCGTGATCGTGCAGGTAAACCCTACCGCACATGGGTGGATGGCCGTGCACGGGCGGTCATCGTCCCTGGTGCGCGGGGGCATCGTCAGGCCGGCGTGTTCCATTCGGCGGCGGCGGTGCGCAGCGCGTCGGCCAGGCGGGCGGCCGGTTCCGGCAGGGGGCGCGGGAGGCGGGCCAGGACCAGGCGGCGCCGTTCCTCGGGGCCGCCGTGCACGGACAGGATCCGTACGCCGGGTGGTGCGGCGGGGGCGAGCGAGGCGGGAACGGTGGTCAGGCCGCAGCCCGCGGCGACGAGGTGCAGCTTGGCCAGCCAGTCACGGGCGGTGTGCGCGATCACGGGGCGCTCGTCCAGGCCGGGCCAGACGCCCATCAGCTTCTCGTCGCCCGAGGAGGAACCGGCGATCCAGCGCTGTCCGCGCAGGTCGGCGATGTCGACCCAGTCGCCGGCGGCGAGCGGATGCGTGGCGGGCACCGCAAGACGGAGGCTGCGTTCACTGAGCGTCCGCACGGTGAGCGGTGGCGACTCCGTGTCGAAGGGGCGGAACGGCGGCATCGAGGCGAGCAGCGCGAGGTCCAGGGTGCCGGCCCGCAGCGCGCGGACCAGGGCGGGGGTGCTGCCCTCCCGGGTGCTCACCGTGATCGCGGGGTGGCTGCGGCGCAGCGCGGCGATGGCCCGGGGCAGCAGCACGGAGCCCGCGCTGGCGAACCAGCCCAGGCGCACGGTCCCGGCCTCGGCGGGCTGCCCGGCGAGTTCGCGCGCCGTCGCGTCGATCTGGTCGAGCACCGTCACGGCCCGGCGCAGCACGATGTGCCCGGCGGCGGTCAGCCGTACCCCGTCCCGGCGCCGTTCCAACAGCGGTGCCCCTGCCGCCCGTTCGAGCGAGGCGATCTGCCGGGACACCGCGGACTGGGTGTAGCCGAGCGCCGCGGCCGCCGAGGTGAGCGTGGACCGCTCGGCCACCTCGCGGAAGACGCGGAGCGCGACGAGAGAGACATCCGTGAAGTCCATGACGTTTACGCATACCAGACGTGAGCAACTTTCGTTGGACGCATGGCACAGGTGTTCCTAGCGTGGTGGGCATGACAGTTGCACGTATCGCTCTCGTCACCGGCGCCAACCAGGGGCTGGGATTCGCTCTCGTCGAGGGGCTCGCCGCCCGGATGGAGCCCGACGACCTGGTCCTGCTCACCGGGCGCAACGCCCAGCGCGTCACGGATGCCGTCTCACTTGTCGCCAAGGCCCCCGGCACCAGGAGCCGGGTGGAGGGCCGGGTGCTCGACGTCACCGACGCGCGGGCCGTGGACCGCCTCGCCACCGAACTCCGCACACGGTACGGCGGGGTGGACATCGTCGTCTCCAACGCGAGCGCCCTGCTCACCCCGGACCGGTCGCAGGCCGAGCAGGCGGACGAGTTCATCGACGTCGCCAACGGGGGCGCGCACGCGGTGCTGCGCTCGTTCGGCCCGGTGCTGCGTCCCGGCGGACGGCTGATCGTCGTGGCCAGCTCCCTGGGCACGCTCGGTCACCTGGACCCTCGCCTCCACCACCTGTTCGACGGCGCTTCGCTCGACGAGGTCGAGGCGGCGGTCGAGTCCTGGCGCGCGGCCATCCGTGCCGGCACCTGGGAGGAGCTCGGCTGGCCCCACTGGATCAACGTGCCGTCCAAGGTGGCCCAGGTCGCCGCGGTGCGGGCGGTCGCGGCCGAGCGCCGGGCCACCGACCTGGACCGGAACACCCTGGTCGCGGCGGTCTGCCCCGGGCTCGTGGACA
This sequence comes from Streptomyces sp. R35, assembly GCF_041053035.1. Lineage (NCBI taxonomy): Bacteria > Bacillati > Actinomycetota > Actinomycetes > Kitasatosporales > Streptomycetaceae > Streptomyces > Streptomyces sp. R35. Next base: position 9,960,165 of record NZ_CP163440.1, on the reverse strand, counting down.
CACCGCTGTCCCGGCCGTGGTTCCCCGACTTCAGCCAGGCGCAGACGCCGGCGCGGGCCGCGGTGGCCGTACTCGACCTGCTGCTCTCCGAGAAGGCCGACGCGGCGGCGTACGGGGAACTCGTGCGCTTCGGGGAGGTCGTGCCCTGGCAGGAGGGAAGGCCGCCCGGCCACCAGGAACGACTCCTCGCCGAGTAGTCAGGGGTGCCGGTCGATCGGGGTGGGCGGCGACGCACACGCCACCCACCCCGCCCCCGCCGATCAGGCGTTGGGGTCGAACGCGATTCCGGCCGGCTTGGCCTTCTCCAGGTGGTAGTTGAAGTTGCCGTCCTTGAGTCCGAAGACGGCACTGCCGAAGTCGTAGGCGCTCAGCTTGTCGCGCAGACCCGCGGGGTAGCCGTTCCAGCCGACCAGGCTGGGGAACTGCCAGGTGTGGTAGTGATTCTCCGGCGGTTCGTCGTTGGAGTTGGCCGGGCGGAAGCAGTGCGTGCTGATGCCGTCCTTGTGGTAGACGACCTTGGGGTGGGTGCCGTCCCAGCGGATCTGGTCACGGCCGTAGATGTTGAAGTTGCCGTGGGCCGAAGTGGACACGTACTTGGCCTCGTTGTCCTGCACCCACACCACGACGTGTTCCCAGTCGTTGCGGTGTCCGCCGAGGCCGCTGCCGGCCACCGCCTGGTCCTTCTCGAAGTACAGGCCGTACATGATGGCGCACCAGCCGTTGTTGCACTTCTCGCGCGAGTAGCCGTTGGTGTTGTCGAGGTCCCAGGAGTCGTGGCACTGGCCGTTGAGGGCCCCGGACGGCTTGAGGCCGCCGTTGATGGTGCCGTCGGGGCCGATGGCGGGGGTCGGGTAGCAGCCGTCCGTGTCGTAGTCGTAGGCCGGCTGGAACGTCTGCTCCAGTCCGTCCGCGTTCGCGGGCAAGGCCTTCGGCGGGTCGGCGAGGGCGCTGCCGGGGAAGGCGACGACCAGCGCGACGGCGCTGCCGAGGATGAGCGAGACCTTGCGGATCCGCGAGCTTTTCTTCACTGCGTCCTCCTGATCGACCGCGGTGTGGGGGCGGGGCAGACCAGGGTCGCGTTGGCATGCCCAGCTCAGCTTTCCGGGGTGGTGTGGAAAACGCCAGTGTCTGGAGGTGTCCGAGTGATGAAGGATCAACCAATGAGGAGAGCAGCACCGCCCGTTGGGCGCCCAGGAGGCGCTCTCGCCGCTCAACTCCCGTGTCCGGCAGCCTGGTTGCCACCGGACACGGGAGGTCCTGCTCGTACGGCTACACCTTGCCGTCCGCCAGCTTCCACTCCCGGTGCAACGTGCCCAGGGGAACGCTGTGTTCGAGGACGGGTGTGCCGAAGATGGACAGCTGGATGCGCAGGGTGCCGGTCAGGTCGACGCCGCCGTAGACGGCCCAGGAACCTGTCGCGTCGACGCCGGTCTTCGCCGTGGAGCCGGTCGCGGACGTGGCGTCGACCGAGCCCGCGGCCTCACCCCGCAGATACGGGGCCAGGTCGGCGGTGACACCGACCGTGCCGTACAGACCGACGGTGGCCTCCGCACCGAGGGACGCCTTCACGCTTCCGGCCGTGGTGAGCGAGGTGCGGACCGGTGTGCTCGCCATGTGCGACTCGTTGACCGGCGACCAGCCCTTGGACTGGCCGAAGGTGCCGCCGGCCTTGAAGTCGCCCTTGAGGTCCTGCTCGATGTCGACGGTGACGCTTCCGTCGGCGCTGATCTGGAAGTAGCAGGTCAGATCGAGGTTCACCACGACGGGAATCGGGCCGACCTGGAGTACGGGGTCGGCGTGCAGCTTCGCGAACGGCAGCCGCACGGGCTGGGCGGAGGCGGCGGCGCGGCCCTTGACCGCCCACTGCGAGGTCCAGTCGCCGGAGACACCGAGGTAGGCGGCCCCCGGCCCGGAGCCGGCCGCGTCACCGCCGTAGGAGAAGTCGACCTCGGGTGCGACCTGCATGAAGCCGGACACGGACGCCGTCGCGGAGGCGGGTGCCCCCTCGGCCGTGCCGACCTTCGCGCCGACATCGATCCGCAGGCTGCCGAGCGGGACCTTCGTGCCCTCGGGTCCGGAGTGGATGTCTCCCGTCTTCGCCCAGGAGACCTTCACGTCGGGCAGCAGCCGCTCCACGTCGAAGGACGAGGGGTCGACGGGGACGGAGCCCTTCGCGTCGTCGTCACCGAGGAGCGTATCCAGGGTCGTCGGCGCGGTCTGGACCTCGGTGCCGTCACCGCTCTCGCCGATCACCTTGGTGACCTTGGCGAGGAGTCCGTCCGGGGCGCCGGGCGCGGGGGCACTGGCGATGACGTCGCCGACGGCGGTGCCGTGCGGCTTCGCCGTACTGGCGGCGGACGGGGTCTGGGACTGGGGCTGGGGCTGGGATGAAGTCCCCTTGCTGACAGGGGATATGACGGCCCGTCGGGTGCGGCTGTCGTACGACGAGACCTTCAGCGCGGTCTTGCGGGCCTTGCCGCCCGCCGCGCCCGGCCGCGCGACGGCGGTCGAGGTGGCAGCCGCCTCGGGGGCGGCGGCGACGGCGAGCGGCCGGCCGGCGTCCGCGGTCGCGGCGGCGGAGGCGTCGGCGTTCCGGGCGCGTTCGGCGCCGGAGGAGGAGTGTGTTCCGGGGTCTGCGGAGCAACCGGCGGCGAGAAAAAGGGCAGTTACGGCGAGCGCGGGCATGACGGCGCGCAAGGGCCGCTTGCGGATACGCAAGATCAGTCCTGAGGGGGGTGGGGGGTGGCTATGGATTACCAGCGGGTAACCAGTGGTGAGCGTGTCATGAACCTGTGAAGTTCCGCTTCGCGTTTCCGCACACTTCCCGGGTGATGTACGCCACGCCTACACGGTGTCGCTTCGGGGCTCCCAGCCTTCGTACGCGGCTGTCAGCAGGCCGAGTACGCCGTTCGCGGTGACCTCGCGGGGGTTGGGATACGACTGCGCGGCGGCCTGCGCGGCGGCAACCGTCAAGTCCGGCTCCTTCAGGCCTAGTTCGGCGAGGGAACGGGGAGCGCCGAGGCCCAGGGCCAGCGCGCGAAGGGCGTGCGGGACGTCGTCGGTCTCCAGGGCGCGGGACAGGGCGGCGATGGCCTCGGGTGCGGCGGACGCGTTGTAGGCAAGGGCGTACGGGAGGACCACGGTGTGGGTCTCGGCGTGCGGCAGGCCGAAGGTGCCGCCGAGTACATGGCAGAGCTTGTGGTGCAGGCCCATGGTGGTGGCACCGAGGCAGGCACCGCAGAGCCACGCGGCATACAGGGCACGGCTGCGGGCGTCGAGGTCGTCGGGCGCGGCGGCCACCCGGGGAAGGGCCCCGGCCATCGCCCGTACGCCTTCCTCGGCCATCAGGGAGACGAGGGGCGACGCGTCGGGCGCGTAGAGGGCCTCGGCCGCGTGCGCGAGCGCGTTGATGCCGCTGGTCACGGAGAGCGGGACCGGGAGCGTGAGGGTGAGTTCGGGGTCGTAGACGACACTGCGGGGCTGGACGGCGGCGTCGCGTCCGGTGCGCTTGGCGCCGTGCTCGGTGAGGCCCCAGACGGGGGTCATCTCGGAGCCGGAGTAGGTGGACGGTACGGCGATCAGCGGCAGGCCGGTACGCAGCGCGATCGCCTTGCCGAGGCCGATCGCGGAGCCGCCGCCGACCGCGACACAGCCGTCGGCGCCCACCTCGCGCGCCACCTCGACGGCCCGGTCGGCGACCTCCACCGGCACATGCATACGAGCCTCGGCGTGCAGCCCCGCGCAGGCGTCGCCGAGCGCGTCCGCGACCGCCCGCGCGGTGGCCTCGCCCCGGCTGCCGCACACCACCAGCACCCTGTGCAGACCGAGCCGCGCCGCCTCGCCCGGTGTCGCGGACACCGAGGCGCCGGGACGGAAGACGACACGCGCGGGCCGGGTCTCGTACGAGAAGTCGAGGGGGGTGCTCATGCCGGTCACTCCAGCCAGTCCAGTCGTTCCGGCTCCAGTACGAGGTCGAAGCGTGCGTGCCGGAAGGGGTTGGGGATGCCGAACTCCCGTGCCAGGGAAGGGTCGTCGGTCTCGGCGAAGTCGTGGACCAGGCTCTTCTTGACGGCGAACACCGCGTCGGATCCGAGGTAGTCGCCGCCCGCCACGAAGATGTGCGTGGTGACGGGGGTGTGGCCGTCGGCCGTGGCGATGAAGTGGATGTGCGCGGGGCGGTACGGGTGGCGGCCGGTGGCCCGGAGCAGGTCGCCGACCGGGCCGTCCGTGGGGATCGGGTACGGGCTCGGCACGCAGGTGCGGAACCAGAAGCGGCCCTCGGTGTCCGCCGTGAAGAGCCCGCGTCCGTTGCCGGGTGGCTGGACGTCCGGCTGCTGCACGTCGTAGTAGCCCTCGGCGTCGGCCTGCCAGACGTCGAGGACGGCGCCGGGCAGCGGAGTGCCGTCGCGGGACAGCACCCGGCCGCTGACCACGCACGGCTCGCCGCTGCCCACCAGGTCGATGTCGGCGCCGAGTGCGCGTACCGGTGACTCGGTCATGTGGAAGGGGCCGAGGACGGTCGACTCGGTGACAGCCGGATCGCGGTGGCCGTTGAGGGTCTCCACGAGCATCGAGACGCCGAGTACGTCCGACAGCAGGATGAACTCCTGCCGGGTGTCGGTGCACTTCTGCCCGGTCGCCGTCAGGAAGCCGATGGCGCGCTCCCATTCCTCCATCGTCGGCTGCGTCTCGCGGATGAAGTCGTGGAGGTGACGGGTGAGCGCTCCGAGCAGCTCGCGCAGCCGCGGATGGGCCGTGCCGTTGAGGCTGTCGACGACAGCGCCGGTGATGTCCGTCGTGAATTCCGTGGTCATGCCGCTCCCCTGGTCCCACCGATCATCCTGCCAGGCATGTGCCTCAGGCTACGAGGCTGTCGGAACTCATAGTTCGAAGCTGACGAACCCGTCCTCCGCGTCCCGCTCCGGCGCCGTCACGGTGTAGCCGAAGCGGTTCTTGAGGGCGGCGACATCCCACATCACCGCGCGGTCGCGGTAGTTGAAGACGATCTCCTTCTCGTCGCCGCCGTGCTGGAGGATGCGGGCGACGGCGATCTCGTGGGGATGGTCGTGCCGTGCGCCGCTCGTGGAGATCAGATAGCGGTCGCAGTCGATCAGGCCGAGCAGCTCGTTCGAGAGGTTGTGGTCGCTGCCGTGGTGGGCGACCTTGAGGACGTCGAGGTGGAGCCGGCCGCCCGCCGCCTCGGCCAGCGGCCGTATCGACGCCACCAGCCTGCGGTCGTCCGCGTCGCCGGTGAGCACGATGCGCTTGTCCTCGAACTCGAAGAGCAGGCCGATGCTGGTGAGGTTCGTCTTCGAGGTGTCCGGCTTGAACGGTGACGCGGCGAGCTGCTCGACGTTGGGGGCGCCGAAGTGCTCGAAGCCCTCCACCGGCGGGAGTTCGTCGGGATCCCGGCCCGGGATCAGCCCGTTCTTGGCGCATTCCGCGCTCCAGACCGGGGCCAGCCGCTCCAGTTGCCCGCGGTCGGGCGAGAGCACGTCCATCGTGGAGCCGTCGTCGAACCAGGCGAGCTCGCGCCCGACTTCGACGCTGCGCCCGCCGAACGCGTCGTTCCACGGCACCTTCTGGGCCAGCAGGGCGCTGGTGAGCTTCTCGCCGTCCACGGCGCCGAACCCCTCGCTGTCGAGGAGTTGGTCAAAGCCGTTGAACCACACGTCCGCGAACTCCACCGACCTGTCGGGGTCGTCCATCAGGGCGAGCACCCCGAGGATGTGGTCCTGGTCGACATGGGTGACGACGAGGAGGTCGACCAGGCCGTCGAGCCCGTCGAGCGTCGGCTTGATGAGCGGATACGTGCCCGAACGGCCGCCGTCGACAAGGATCCGGCGTACGAAGGCGTCGTCGCCGTACTCCAGGAGCAGGCAGTCGCCGTCCTCGCCGGGCATCATGGTGAACCTGATCATCGCGGCCTCCCATGCGGACTGGTCATGGCGTTCTTCCGCGCCGAGCTGTCATGGCGACGTTCTGTACAGAGCGACGGTCACGAACGGCTCGCGCGTGTCGACGCGCCACGACAGACGGCGGGCCTGGTCGAGCCGGTCCATGCACTCCGGGTCGTCGGGGAACTCTGAGAGCCCGTGGATGAGGCGGCTCAAGCCCAGGGTGAAGACCGGCACTCCGCGGTCGAAGGCCTCGACGAGCGCGTCGCGCGCCGCCTGCCGCTCCTCTTCGGTGTGTGCCCGGCGCAGATGACGCATGGCCCACAGCAGGGATCCGTCGCTCATCCAGTCGAACTCGTGCCGCAGCCGGGAGAGCCACGGGTCCCAGCGGCGCGGCCGCTCGGCCAGCTCGCTGCCGACCAGGACGTACGCGCCTGCCACCGCCGCGAGCGGGTTCGTCATCTCGCCGTAGAGCATGGTCTCCGCGTCCTTGACGAGGGTCGCGGCCGAGTCGAAGGCGCCTCGGACCATGTAGCCCAGGGCGGGTCCCACCCGGCTGTCGCGCACGGTCACCGAGACGGCGCTGCCGGTCGGGCTCTGGCGCTCGTTGACGAGGACCTCGATCTGAGCGGAACCCCACGGCGCCGGGAGGGTGACGACGTAGTCGCTGCCGGCCAGCGAGACGACCAGGAACTGCCGTGGGCCGGTGGGCCCGCCGCTGGGCCCACCGGGCCTGGGCTCGCCGTGCTCGTCGACCGGGCCGTGCGGGCCGAAGCGGTAGAGCCGCGCCGCCGCGTCGCCCAGATGGAGACTGCGGACGACGTGTGGCACCGAGTGGGCGATCTCCAGCACGACCGGTCCCTGTGGGGGCTCCTCGGCGAGCTTGAGCAGGGACGCGAACTGCCAGCTCGCCGCCTTGGGGTCGCCGACCCAGACGGCGTGGCCGGGTTCGACGACCGAGGACCACTCCCGGACCCCGGAGTTCGATCCCCGGGAGCGGGGCACCGGTGTCTCCTCGCCGTCGTGGTAGGCCCGGTAGGACTCGATGTTGCCCATCAGGTACTGCCAGGAGTGCGACTCGTACGGCGAGGGTGCCGTGGACAGCGTCACGGACGTGTCGGTGGCTTCCCGCGCCTCGGCGTCCTTGGAGAGCAGGACGCCCGAGGGCAGCGTGGCGGACACGATGTACCGGCCGGCTTCGACCTCGAAGCGCGCCGGCGGAGCCGAATCCCCGCAGGGGAAGAGGACGTTGCGGAGCGACTCGCCGCCGCCGTCGGCCGGGTGGATGCTGCCGACGACCTTCGCCCCGGCGGCGACGTCGGTTTCGTAGAGACTCAGCGCGACCCGCACGCTCAGGACGGCACTCATGGCTTCACCAGCTGCACGCGGCGGAAGACCGGACGTACGGTGACGGACTTGGTCAGCACGTCATGGTCCCCGAGTCGCGCTTCGAAGTCGTAGTTGCCGAAACGGAGTTCGATGGCCCACTCGCTCTGCGGATCCTCCTCGTCGACGTCACCGGGCGCCCGCCGCAGCCGTTCCTGGCCGCCCTCGCGGCAGACGAATTCGGCTTCGGCATTGTCCTCCGCGTGCTGACAGCCCACGTAGACCGGGACGACCGGTGGATCGGCCAGCTCGTGCAGCACGAACACGGGCAGTTCACCGACCGAGGGGACCTGGACGCCCGCGACCGCTCCGGCGAACTGCGGCTGGTGCATGAAGTGGTCGATGGCTTCGAGGAGATGGGAGGTGTTGACCCGCCAGTCGCCCTCGGGATCGTCGCTCGCCGCCCCGGCGAGGCTCTTGAGCAGGGCCTCGGTGAACACGCTCACCTGTCCGGGCCGCGCGTGCGAGCGGTCCCCGGCCAGGGTGGCGTAGTACGGAATGTGGAACCGCCTGGGGAGGTCGAGGGGGCGCGCGCCGGCCCCGAGTGGTGTCCGCCCGGCGAACCGGGTGCCCGAACTCTCGATCAGCACATCGGAGTTGGACCGGCAGGCGTCGACGAAGAACACCTGCTGGCTGGCCTTGCACCGCTTGAGCCCGTTCATCAACCCCCCGAAGTCCAGTGCTCCGTTGAGGGGGTTGTGCTCGTCGGCGAAGATGTCGGCGGCCAGGAGCGCCATGTCGTCGCCCTGCGAGACGCCGTGTCCGCAGAAGTAGAAGACGAGCCGGTTGTCGACGTTGCTGTCACCGCGGTCGTACCACTCCGTGATCGCGGCGAGGATGTTGTCGATGGTGGCGACGTCGACGTCGTGGGCGGTCTGGGTGCGGGGGTCCGTGAACGGGGCCGGCTGCTCCTCGCTCAGCAGCAGGGCCACGCTGCCGAGCGGTCGCTGCGGATCGTTGTACTCGGCCAGCAGCCAGGTCGCGAGAGCCCGGGCGGAGACGGGCGGCGAGCTGAGCTGCCGCATCCCGTCGGAGTCCGCCACCGGCGCCTCGCCACCGGCGAGATGCGGGTACTTTCCGACACCGATGACCAGCGCGTGGGTGCGCGGAAGGCCGGTGTCCTCTTCGAGATGAACTACGGAGCCGGCCATGGATCCTCCGGAACCCGACTGCGCCGGGGGCTGCCCGGAAGGGCGGGGACGCCCACGAGCAGCATTTCCCTTATTATATTTCTGTAAGCCCTGTATGTCCTGGTATGTCCCGACCCATCAGCGTCCTGGTCTGTCAGTGAACGTGAGGCCCGGCATGGCCAAGAATCTCGTCGTCTGTCTGGACGGCACGGGCAATCAGTTGAAGGCGAAAGGGAACACCAACGTCGTCCGGCTCTACGAAATGCTGGACCTCTCCGATCCCGCCCGCCAGATCGCCTACTACGACCCCGGCGTCGGCACCTTCTCCGCCGCGGGCGCCTGGACACCCCTCGCCCGGCGCCTGTCGAAGCTCCTCGGCCTCGCCGTCGGCTCCGGCATGAAGGAGAACCTCGCCGAGGCGTACACGTATCTGATGGGGCATTACCAGCCCGGCGACCAGATCTACGTCTTCGGTTTCAGCCGCGGCGCCTACACGGCCCGCGCACTCGTGGGGATGCTCAAAACGGTTGGCCTGATGCGGCCCGGTATGGAGAACCTCGTCCCGTACGCCGTGTCCGTCTACGCCAAGAACAAGGACTGGACCCGGCAGGACTGGGACCAACTCCACCATTTCGCGGGCGCCTTCAGCAACGCGGTCGAGGGGCGCGTCGGCATCTCCGTCGCCTACCTGGGGCTCTGGGACTCCGTGAAGGCGGCCGGCGTGCTGCGCTGGAACCTTCGGTGGCCGTACACCCGTCAGCTCCCGAACGTCCGCCGCGTCCGCCACGCCGTGTCCATCGACGAGAAACGCAGGCCCTACCGCGAGTACCTGGTCACCCCCGACAAGAAGCACCCCGCGCCCGGCTCGGTCGAGCAGGTGTGGTTCGCCGGGGTGCACTCCGACGTCGGCGGGACCTTCGAGGACGATCCCCGGCTCCCCACCATCACCCTCAAGTGGATTGTGGACGCCGCTCTCGACGAGCACCTGCTGCTGAAGCCCGGGGCATACGCGCGCGAGGTCACCCTCGCACCCGAGGACGCCCTGGGGAAGGTGCACCGGATGGGCTGGATCTGGTCCCTGCTCACCTACCGGCGCCGCAGACCGCCGCAGGGCTCACACGTGCACGCGAGTGTCCGTGCCCGCATCGAGAAGGACCCGGACTACGCGGACCGGATCCCGGAGACAGTGGAGTGGTCGGACAGCGACTGGCTGAAAGCAAATGGTGTTCGGTGACCGCTCCTTCGGGGAACGGTTGACCTGGAGCGGCACGCGCACGGCAGGAGACACGGAAAGTATGATCAACCAATGTCTGACATGACCGAAACCACGCCCGGCTGGCTGTCTCCCGACGAGCTGGAAATGGCCCGCGAACGCATGCCGATCCTGTACGTCGAAGCGGTCCCCGTACGCGTCGACGACAACGGCGAAGTCACCCACATCGGACTCCTGCTGCGCATCGGGCCGGACGGGACGGTCAGCCGCACCCTCGTCTCCGGCCGGGTGCTGCACCACGAGCGGGTCCGGGACGCTCTCCTGCGCCACCTGGAGAAGGACCTCGGCCCGGTGGCACTGCCGCGGGTCCCGGCCTCCCTGCAGCCCTTCACCGTCGCCGAGTACTTCCCGACGCTGGGCGTCACGCCCTTCCACGACCCCCGCCAGCACGCCGTGTCCCTCGCCTACATCGTCCCGGTGACCGGCGACTGCCGCCCCCGGCAGGACGCGCTCGACCTGGTCTGGTTCAGCCCCGAGGAGGCCTCGTCACCGATGGTCATCGACGAGATGCCCGGCGGGCAGGGCGTCCTGCTGAGGCAGGCCCTGGCGTACGTGGGCCGCCTGTCCTGAACGGGGACGGCCGCGGCACGAGGAGGCCTCGGCCGGCGCCCCGCTGACGGGAGGTGGCCACGCCGGCGGGGCTTGCGGGTCGAAGCCGCCCTGCCGCCAGGCGAGTTGGCGTGGTGTCGGGCGAGGAGGGTCATGGGGCACTCTCCTCCGGACGGTCGTGATCAACGCGCCCAGGACGTGGTGCGTCAGGACCTCGCCAGATCTCCTCGATGGCCCGAAACGTGCTCAGAAGCCTGGCGTCCCGCACCACCGCACGCAGCGCGTCGACGTCGCCGGCTCGCAGTCGCAGCAGCGCGGCCGGTTCCAGGGAGCGCAGCAGCGGCTCGGCATGCTCGGCGAGCCAGTCCTCCTGTCCCAGTTCGCGGGCCAGCCGGAGCAGCCCGATCACGGACTCCGGCGCGCGCTCGGCAGCCGGGGTGGCGTCGAGGAGCGCACGCCCTTCCTCCAGCACCACGTGTCCAGGTCCGCGTTCCATCACCGCCCAGATGTGGCTGGTGCCGGCTTCCCTGAGCATCTGTTGCAGACGTTCCTGCGGTCCCGGGAACAGCGCCGCGTACCGGCGGAGGTGCCCCACCAGGACGTCGAACTCCTTGTCCTCCAGGGCCGCTCGCCCCATCGCGCGAGACACGTAGGCCTCCAGCACGGGCCACAGCCCTGTCCATCGGGCGCCGCCGCCTGCGGGTCCGAGCCGGATCAGCTCGACCAGGACGGCGCCGACCACATCCTCCGGCAGCAAGTCGGCATCCTGCACGAGGTGCCGTACGAGCACGTCGGCGACGGTCGAACGGTCCGCGTCAGGCAGATTCCGCAGCACCTCCAGAACGTCGAGGTAGCGTGCCGCCATCTGCCCGGGCAGTCCCCTGTCGCGGCAGAGCAGGGCCACGAGCGTATGTGCCCCCGAGACAGCGCGCTGTTCCTCGTCGATGCGGTAGGTCCGCAGGGTGTTCGGCAGTGTCCGTAACAAGGGCGCCAGGGCGTGCAGCAACTGCTGTGCGTCCGTGTCGCAGAGGAGGGAGAGCCGTCGGCTCAGCTCGGCGGCGTCCACGCCTCGGGCGTCGTGATACGCGGCGGGCCCCAGCACTGTGCGACGCAGGGTCCAGGTCAGATCGTCCGCGGGTCCGGCGGTGCCGCGCAGTGTGATCCACAGGTCCCCGGTGGTGTCGGGATCCCGGTCCGCGGAGCGCCGCTGCACCGACACCGCGCCCGTGAACAGCTCCCACGACGCCTCACCGAACTGCGAACGCCAGAACTGTGCGCAACGCCACCAGCGCTCCACAGGAGCCGCGCTCGCCAGGAACTCGGAGGCACGCACGCCGTCCTCGACCAGCAGGACGAGAAGGAGGAGGTTCGCTCCGTAAGTGGCGTCCCGCTCGGTCCGGTTGCGGTCGGCCGGGCGGTACGGCAGGACTTCCCGCTCTCCGTGGCCTCGGTCACCGCGCTGGAACAGGGTGCGCAGCAGCACCGGCAGGCGCCCGTGCCGGCGTGCTCCGCCCGGCCCGGACAGCTCCCTGATGTTGTCGAGAACCTCGGCACGGTCGGTGAGCGGGACGATCGACAGCACAGCCTGGAGCACGTCGTCGTCGATCCGCGCCGCCTCGTTCCCCTCCCACCTGTCGAGGACGCGCCACACCTCGTCGCAGACCAGCCGGGCCACCAGGTACTCGCCGAACGTGGCGTGCAGGAATTCGTACGACCTGAGGCGTTCCTCGGCGACCACGGCCTGCGCTTCGTGCACGAAGAAGAACCGCCCGAACAGCAGCGTGGAACCACCCTCGCCGAGCAGCACGTCGAGGTCACGGTCCGCTTCGTCGGACGTCAGGCTCTGGCTGCGGCGGTTGAACATACCGACCGCGATGACACCGAGCCGCCCGAGTTCCTTCTCGATCGCTTCGGCTTCCGCCGACGGCGGCAGCGGGCCCTGATGCTTGACGACCTGGCGGCGGACGAACTCCACGAGCAGCCGCTCGTACAGGTCCACGCGCCGGATGTCGCGACCGTCCAGTCGTCGCAGCGGATTGCCGACCGCGTCGTAGAGCGCCAGCATGAGCAGCAGCAGCGACTGCCGCACCAGATCCCGGTAGGGACGCACGACGTCCCAGGTGAGTGGTTCGACGCCCTGCGTGGCGAAGTAGCGCCGGTTCGTGGCCTCCCAGACTTCGAGCCAGCAGGCGATCCGCGCATCGTCGAACGGCTCAAGCCGCAGGACGGTGCTCGCCGTGGGGGTCAGGACCTGGTCGGCGACCACGGTGCGGCTCGTCACGACGAAGACGACCGGACGCCCCAGTTCGAACTCCCGCTGCTGGAGCCGTTCGATGCTTTTCAGGTACTGCCACTGGGTACTCATGTCCAGTCGCCCCGCCCCCGCCTGGATCAGCTCGTCGAACCCGTCCAGCAGGACGACCCGTACGACATCACCCGCGGACTGCGCGGCGTCCGGCCAGGAGATCCGGCGCCCGGTCGACCGGAACAGCGCTTCCTCAAGCTGCTCCTGGAGGTCGAGCTCGGCCGGAACGTGCCTGAGTTCGACATGGAGGCAGGAGAACTCCGCCTCCGGCAGTCGGGCGGCGATCAATCTGGTGAGCAGAGATTTCCCGGAGCCGGGATGGCCGAGCACGAGCAACGGAGCCTGCATGGCCTGGTAGCTGAGCAGGTACGCGGCAAGGAATCCCGCGATGTCCTCCCTGAGGGGCTGGCACTCCCACCAGTCGTCGGCAGCGAGTTGCCAGTCGGCCGAACGACCGGCCGACCGGAAGGCCGGGTTGACATAGCCGGCCGCCAGGGAGGGGATGGCCGGACCGGACCCCTCGGCCGGAGCGATCGGTGCCCGCAGCCGGTCCCGCTGCTGAGGGGTGACCCGGTCTCCGTTCGCGAACTCTCTCAGCAGCACGCCGAGTTCGATGAGGCCCACCCGGTCGGCGGTGGCCTGCTGCCGCCCTTCCTCCTGGTCCGGGTCGTAAGTCTCGGAGGTGAGGCGCAGCTCCGGGCAGTCCCACGTGACCCCGGCGAGCAGCGACTCGTAGCGGCGCTGTGCCAGCCTCGCCAGTTCCTCCGGCGGGGCCCCCGCGAAACCGCCGAAGTGCATGATGTCCGCCGCCGCCGCATACGCGGTCGCGATCTCCTCGCGAAGCTCAGCCGTGTCGCGGGCGCGTGCTGAGCCGAGCACGACTCTTCTCAGCTCCTCGAGAACCTGCGTGGTGAGGTCGGCATCCACCCCCTCGGCATCGCGTACGGCCCCGAGTCTGGCGACCGCGTCACAGAAGCCGGTCACGAGGAGAACGACGTCCGCCGCGCAGAGAAGAGCCGTCCTCGCGGTCCCGCGGCAAGCCCTCACGCGGGCGCCGAACCCGTCGAACAGCCCCCGCAGCTCGACAGCCGTTGCGCCGACCAGATCCAGCGGCTCCAGGACGTCCGCGTCCAGGTCGTCGAAACCTCCCCGGCCGCCCGCCAGGAGCTCGACGGCGGAGCCGAAATCGAAGGTGACGGCTTCCACCGGCGCGATGGGCAGCCGCCCCTGGGCGTACCGCTGCGGCCGGCGGCTTGCCTCCGCCGTGTTTTCGAGCTCGGCCAGGCGGGTGCGCCACCAGGCCGGATCCAGGACCAGCCCGGGTGCGGGATGCGCACCGGCTCTGTCGCGGCAGTGGTTCACGATGGACAGGACTTCGTCCAGCTGCGGGGGCTTGGCCCGCCGTCCGTTCAGCAGCGCGGAGACGGCCGCGTCACTGCGATGCAGCACCCGGGCGAGTTCGGCCTGCGCGACACCGCACCCACGCACGGTACGGCGGAGCGTGGCGCAGAAGTCCGCCACGGCACCCGTTGCATCCCCCACCAGGACCCTCCGGTTTCACTTCTCTTCAGGACCCACCCGCGCCAGCGTATGACGTGACCTGCGCCGACATCCCCAGTCTTCGGCTTTCTTCAGCGGCAGGGCCGGCGGGACGGCATCCGTCGAAGACTCGAACCATCGGCCGCAACGGCGGTCGTCCGAGGAGGGGATGTTCCGTGCACTGGTTGGCCATGAACTCGATCGCGCTGCTCGCACTGATGTTCACCGGCTTCTTCGCCGGAGTCGTCCTCCCGGCGGTGTGGTCCTCGCGCCCTGCCCGTCGGCGGGCGGCGACAGCGGTGCTGACCGAGGTCCTGAGGGCCTTGCGGCACCGCTTGTGAAGCGCTTGCGTCGGCATGGACCGCGCTGCTTTCGAGGAAGCATCCCATGGAGCCATGCGCCCGCATGAGCCTCAAGAATGACCAAGAGGCCGTATCGGCATTACTGCGATACGGCCTCTGATCCACGACTCTGTCGAGTCGGGACGACAGGATTTGAACCTGCGACCCCTTGACCCCCAGTCAAGTGCGCTACCAAGCTGCGCCACGTCCCGATGCGTTTCACCCGCGGTGCCCCGCGTGATCGTGCGAACAGAACTTTACCCCACGTCGGTGGCTGCTCCGAAGGGGGCGCGTCGCGCGCGACAATCGGCGTATGAGCGGGACATCTGAGGCGCGGCAAGACGACGGGCGCGATCGGGATACGCGGGGGCGGGCGCGGAACGCCCGGCCGCGCGACGGGCTGGGGCGACCCCTGCCGTACGGCGCGGACGGGGTGGAGCGGCAGCCGGAAGGTGTCGTACGCGGCCCCGAGGAGACGGTCACCGAGGCGCAGGCGCTGCTGGAGGCGGGGAAACCGTTCCACGCGCACGAGGTCTTCGAGGACGCCTGGAAGACCGGCCCCGAGGACGAGCGGGCGCTCTGGAAGGGGCTGGCCCAGCTCGCGGTGGGGCTCACACACGCGGCCCGCGGCAACACGACGGGCGGCGCCCGGCTGCTGCGGCGCGGTGCCGGGGCGGTCGAGGAGTGGGCGTCGGGTGCTGGCCGGGAGCGGCCCTATGGGCTGGATCTCGCGGAACTGGGCGCCTGGGCACGGGAGTTGGCGGGGGTCGTGGAGCGGGACGGCACGGCGGTCAGCGCGCGGGAGTGGGCGCCGCGGCTGCGCGGGCGGGGCGTCTGACCAGGAATCCCCTTGCCGGTCGCCGGTCCCATCTCGGGTGCGGTGCGTCCACTGTCAGTGGCGTGCGGCAGACTCTGGGTGTGCGAAAGATTCATGTCATCGGCATCGGGGCGGGCGACCCCGATCAGCTCACGCTGCAGGCGGTCAAGGCGCTCAAGGGCACGGACGTGTTCTTCATCCTCGACAAGGGCGAGGTGAAGTCCGACCTCGTCCAGCTTCGCCGTGACATCCTCGACGCGCACATACCGGAGGGGGCGTACCGCCTGGTCGAGGCCCGAGACCCGGACCGTGACCGTTCCGCGGGGGGCACGGCGTACTCGCCGGCCGTCGGGGACTGGCGCAGCGCCCGCGCGGACATCTACGAGCAGCTGATCGCCGAGGAGCTGGGCGAGGACGAGAGCGGCGCGTTCCTGGTGTGGGGCGATCCCGCGCTGTACGACAGCACGCTCGGCATCCTGGAGGAGATCCTCGACCGGGGCGCGGTGGCGTTCACGTACGACGTCGTGCCCGGCATCAGCAGCGTCTCCGCGCTCGTCGCCCGGCACCGCACGGGGCTGAACCGGGTCGCCCGCCCCGTCCAGATCACCACGGGCCGCCGCCTCGCGGAGGGCTTCCCCGACGGCGTCGACGACGTGGTCGTCATGCTGGACGCCCACCAGACGTTCCGGCAGTACGCCGACGAGGACATCGACATCTACTGGGGCGCCTACATAGGCACGCCCGACGAGATCCTCGCCTCCGGCCCCATCGCCGAGGCGGCTCCCCGTATCGAGCGCCTCCGGGCCGAGGCCAGGGAACGCAAGGGATGGATCATGGACACGTATCTGCTGCGCAGGCATCCGCGGGGGTAGCGCGCCCCGGCGACGGTACGCCGGGCGGGTGACCCCGCATGCACCGGGCGCCCGCCGGTGTGATGGTGGCGAATGTGACGACCATCGAGGAAACCGTGCCGCCTGCGGCGGAGGCGCCCGGGCCGCCCGTGCTGGACCGCCGGCGCCGCAACATCGTCTTCGTGACGATCATGCTGGGCATGCTCCTCGCCGCGCTGGACCAGACGATCGTGGGCACCGCCCTGCCGACGATCGTGTCGGATCTGGGCGGCGCCGCGCACATGTCGTGGGTCGTGACGTCGTACCTGCTGGCCGAGACCGTGGCGACGGTACTGGTCGGCAAGTTCGGTGACCTCTTCGGCCGCAAGGTGGTCTTCCAGGCATCGGCGATCATCTTCATCACCGGTTCCTTCCTGTGCGGCCTCGCCACGAACATGTCGCTGCTGATCGCCTGGCGGGCCATGCAGGGCATCGGCGCGGGCGGTCTGATGGTGACCGCCATGGCGCTGATCGCCGATGTCATTCCGCTGCGCGAGCGGGGCAAGTACCAGGGTGCGATCGGTGCCGTCTTCGGCGTGGCCACCGTCATCGGGCCGCTGCTCGGCGGGCTCTTCACCGACCATCTGTCCTGGCGCTGGGCGTTCTACATCAACGTGCCCATCGCGATCGTCGTGGTCTTCGCCGCGGCCCGCACCATCCCCGTGGTGAAGTCGGCGGTCCGCCCCGTCATCGACTATCTGGGCATCGCGCTCGTCGCGGTCGGCGCCAGCTCACTGATCCTGGCGACGAGTTGGGGTGGCAACGAGTACGCGTGGGGGTCGGCCACCATCATCGGCCTGTTCGTGGGCGGTCTGCTTGCGCTCGGGCTGTTCTGCTGGGTCGAGACGCGCGCGGCCCAGCCCATGCTGCCGATGCGGCTGTTCCGCAACCCGGTCTTCACGGTCTGCTCGATCCTCAGCTTCATCGTGGGTTTCGCGATGCTCGGCGCGATGACGTATCTGCCGACGTATCTGCAGTACGTCGACGGGGACTCGGCCACGGTCTCCGGTGTCCGCACGCTCCCCATGGTCATCGGTCTGCTGATCGCGTCCGTCTTCAGCGGCAACGTGGTCAGCAAGTCCGGGCACTACCGCATCTTCCCGATCATCGGCTCGCTGGTGATGGCCGTCGGGCTGTACCTGCTCTCGCTCATGGGTCCGGACTCGAGTGCCTGGCTGGAGTCGCTGTACATGTTCGTGCTCGGTACCGGGATCGGCCTGTGCATGCAGGTGCTGACGATCGCCGTGCAGAACACCGTCGAATACGTCGACCTCGGCACCGCGACGTCCGGCGTCACCTTCTTCCGTACGCTGGGCAGTTCGTTCGGCACGGCTGTCTTCGGCACGATCTACACCAACACGCTGAAGCCGAACCTCGCCGACGGGGTCAAGGAGGCCGCGGCGACGGGCGCGGCGGACATGGCCACGATCACCCAGGCCGCGCAGAGCCCGGAGGGGCTGCACCAACTCCCGCCGGCGGCGGCCAAGCCCATCATCGAGGCGTACGCCGACACACTCCAGACGGTCTTCCTGTGGACGGTGCCGGTCGCGCTCCTCGGCTTCGTCGTGGCGCTCTTCCTCAAGCAGGTACAGCTGCGCGACAGCGCGCGGATGGGCTCGACCGACATGGGCGAGGGCTTCGCCTCCCCGTCCACCGCCGATTCGCAGCGGCTTCTGGAGTTCTCGGTCGGAAAGATCATCGGCGGCACCGAAATGGACACCGCGCGCCGTATCGTCACCGGCTCCGACACCCGTCTCGACATGGCGGGCGCCTGGGCCGTGATGCAGGTGGAGCTGCTCACGCGGCTGGTCGGCCACGCCAACCTCGGGCTGATCGCCACGCGCCGCCATCTGCCCCCGGAGGTCCTCGTGCCGGTCTTCGACCGCATGGTCGAGGAGGGCTATCTCACCCGCCACGGCTCGCTCTTCTCGCACACCGAGGCGGGCGAGCGCGAGGCTCGGGTCCTCAGCGAGGCCTGGGGCACCTGGCTGGCCGAGCGCGTGGAACAGGACATCGGGCGCCCCTCCGGCAAGGACCTCCGCGCCGCCGTCGACACCATCGCCAAGCGCCTCCTCGTCGAGGACCTGACCAACGGCCTGCCTTCCCAGACCCGGGAGCCTGCCTCCCTCACGACGAGCTGACGGGCGGAGCCGTCGCCACCGCCACCGCCACCGCCGCCCAGGAAAACGAGGTGCTTCCCACCACCGCCGTCGCCATACTCGTGCGATGGCCAGGCCCCAGTCCCCAGCTCCCGCCCGTTTCCGCGACCCCCGGCGCACCAAGTACGACTTCACCGAGTCGATCCTGGTCCGCTGCCCGCAGTGCGAGCGGATCGCTCACGTACAACCGGGGCCGGACGAGGAGAGACAGGGCACACCCGGCGTATTTTTCGCGCCGCGGCGCCTGGTCTGCCGGGGCTGCGGCCTCTCACGGCAGACGAGCAGCCAACGCATCGCTCTGTGGCGGAGTTCCGCAGGGCCCGCCCTGGACCCCTACTTCGGCACCCCCCTCTGGCTTCAGACCGAGACCCGGCACGGCTGGCTGTGGGCCTACAACCTCGAACACCTCACATTCCTCAGGCAGTTCGTCGCGGCCTCGCTGCGGGAGCGGGCGCCCTGGTACGACACGGGCAAGAAGATGACGGTGGTCGCCCGGCTGCCGGTGTGGATCAAGAGTGCGAAGAACCGGGACGAGGTGCTGCGGGCCGTCGAGCGGATCAGGGGGTCGGTCAGCGCGGGCTGAGGTCCAGCCGGGCCAGGGCCGACGCCACGTCCGGTACCGCCGTCACACCCTCCGGGAGTGGTGGGCGGCGCACGACGACCACGGGGAGGCCGAGGTCACGGGCGGCGGCGAGTTTGGCCGCCGTGGCATCGCCTCCGCTGTCCTTGGTGACCAGGACGTCGATGCGGTGCTCGCGGAGCACGGTCTTCTCTCCGTCCGGCGTGAACGGGCCACGCGCCAGCAGCACTTCCGTGTCGGGGGGCAGCGGCGGCTCGGGCGCCTCCACCGACCGTACGAGGAAGTGGAGTCCGGCGAGATGCGCGAAGGCCGCCAGGCCGAGGCGCCCCGTAGTGAGGAAGACGCGGCGGCCCAACGCCGGGAGCAGCGCGGCGGCTTCGGCGAGGGAGGCCGCCGAGTGCCACCGGTCGCCGAGGCCGGGGCGCCAGCCCGGGCGGTGCAGCACCACGGCCGGGACTCCGGTGGCCGCGGCGGCCCGCGCGGCGTTCGCCGTGATGCCGGAGGCGAACGGGTGCGTCGCGTCCACCACGGCAGTCACACCGTGCTCGCGCAGCCACTCCGCCAGCCCTTCCGCCCCGCCGAATCCCCCGATCCGTACGTCCCCTTCGAGCGCCCCCGGCCGGGACACCCGTCCCGCGAGGGAGGTCGTCACCCGCACCTCGGGACGCGCCGCCAGCTCGGCGGCGAGTTCGCGCGCCTCGGTGGTGCCGCCGAGGACCAGGACGTGGGGGGACATGGGGTCGAGCGTACGGGGGCGGGGTGGGGAACGGAGGTTCGGGTGGACTAGTAGGTGCGGGCGTCCGGCGGGTCCGGCGGAGTGAGTCGGCGGCGCAGGGCGCCTGCGTGCACGTGCGTCGCGGTCGCTGATCGGTATCGTCCGGACATGGAGTCGGTACGCGCGGTCCTGATCGACATCGACGGAGTGCTCACGGTCTCGTGGGAGCCGCTGCCCGGTGCGGTCGAGGCGCTGCGGCGGATCCGGGCGTCCGGGCTCGGCGTCGCCTTGGTCACCAATACGACGTCCCGTACACGCGCGTCGATCGCCGCGACCCTGGCCGGAGCCGGCTTCCCCGTGGACGCCGAGGACATCCTCACCGCACCGGCCGTCACCGCCGCGTATCTGGCCGAGCGCCATCCGGGCGCCCGGTGCACCCTGCTGAACAGCGGTGACATCGCCGAGGACCTGACGGGCGTCACGCTGCTCGACGACACCGGCACCGGCACCGACACGGACACCGTGCCGGATGTGGTCGTCGTGGGCGGCGCGGGTCCCGAGTTCGACTATGCCGCGCTCAACCGGGCCTTCGGGCACCTCCAGCGGGGTGCCCGGCTGGTCGCCATGCATCGCAATCTGTACTGGCGGACGGACCGCGGGCTACAGCTCGACAGTGGTGCGTTCCTGCTCGGTCTGGAGCGGGCGGCCCGCACCGAGGCGGAGATCACCGGCAAGCCGGCGCCCGCGTTCTTCGAGACGGCGCTGGCACGTCTCGGGGTCGGTCCCGGGGAGGCTCTGATGGTCGGCGACGACATCGAGTCGGACGTACTCGCGGCGCAGCACACCGGCATCACGGGTGTCCTGGTCAAGACCGGCAAATACCTGCCGGAGAGCCATCGCGCGGCGAGCGGCGAGCCCGACCACGTGCTGGACTCCTTCGCGGATCTCCCCGCACTGCTGGACGCCGCCGCCGGCCGGTAGCGGTCAGCGCAGCAGCAGCTGCACTCCGCCCACCACCGTCGCCGCGATCACGAGCCGTTCGAACAGCAGCTGGTTGATTCGGTTCACAGCCCATTTGCCGATGAACGCCCCCGGCACGACAAACGCCGCCAACGCCGCGTCCAGCAGCAGCGAGTGGCCGTCGATCAGCCCGAGGCCCACGCTGAAGGGCACCTTGGAGACGTTGACGATCAGGAAGAAGAAGGCGGAGGTGCCGAGGAAGCCCAGCTTGCGGAAGCCCGCCGAGAGGAGATACATCGACATCACCGGGCCGCCCGCATTGGCGACCATCGTCGTGAAGCCGCCGAGCACCCCGTACGAACGCGCCTTGATCCGGCCGCTGCGGCTCGCCACCGAGTCGGGTTCGTCGTCCTGGGCGGCAGCCCGGCGGCGCCACACGGTGACTGCCGCCATCAGCAGCAGGATCGCGCCGATCGAGGTCCGCACGACCCCGTCGTCGGCCCACACCAGGAACAGCGTGCCGAGGACGACACCCGCGGCGACCGCCGGGAACAGCCGCCAGAGCGTCGGCCAGTGGGCGTGCCGCCGGTAGGTGAGTACGGCGAGCACGTCCCCGACGATCAGGATGGGCAGGAGCACACCGGTCGAGGCGCGGGCAGGCAGCACGGCGGCAAAGATCGCCAGGCTGACCGTGTTGGCCCCGCTCACGGCGGTCTTCGAGAAACCGACGAGCAGGGCCGCGGCGGCGAGAGCGGCGAACTCCCAGATGGATATGTGCCAGAGCGTCATCGTGTTCATGCGGGGACCGATGCTATGCCCACGCATCTCGCCGCGTAAGCAGCGTCTCGCCAGGTGACCTCCGCGGCACCTCGCGGCCGTCCCGCCGACGGACCGTCCCGCCGACGCCTGGTGCCCCCGCGTCAGCTCCCGTAGCACGCCCGCAGGTCCCGCTTGACGACCTTGATGCTCGGACCCAGCGGCAGCGCGTCGGTGGACTCCACGCGGCGCGGGTACTTGTGGGGCCCAGGTGCCCCTTGGACCAGTCGGTGATCTTCGCCGCGTCCGAAGTGGTTCCCGCGGCGCGTACGACGACCGCGCACACCTCCTCTCCGTGCAGCTCGTCCGCTTGCTTCGGCTCTGGTTCCGCATGCCCTTGCGGTCAGCCGGGCGGCCGCGAGCCGCCCGAGGTGGCAGACTGCTCGCACGTCTTGCCGAACGCGGGTCGGCGGGGCGAACTGGACTGCCGAGCAGAGGAGTTGACGCATGACGGGGACCGAGCCCGCCGCCCACCAGATCGACACCAGCAAGCCGCATCCGGCTCGGGTGTACGACTGGTACCTGGGCGGCAAGGACAACTACCCGGTCGACGAACAGCTCGGTCAGCACATCATGTCGCTCGATCCGGGGGCCAAGCGTGCCGCGCACAGCAACCGCTGGTTCATGCAGCGGGCCACCCGCCACCTGGTCCGCGCGGCGGGCATCCGCCAGTTCCTCGACATCGGCACCGGCATTCCCACGGAACCCAACCTGCACCAGATCGCCCAGTTGACCGCTCCGGGCGCACGGGTCGTGTACGTCGACAACGACCCGATCGTCCTCGCGCACGCCGAGGCCCTGTTGCGCGGGACCCCGGAGGGAGTGACGGAGTACGTCCAGGCCGACGCGCGCGAGCCGCGGAAGATCCTCGACGAGGCGGGGCGCGTACTCGACTTCGACCGGCCCATAGCCCTGTCGCTCATCGCCCTGATGCACTTCATCGCCGACGAGAGCGGCGCGTACGAGCTGGTGGAGACCCTTGTCGACGCGCTGGCGCCGGGCAGTTGTCTGGTCCTGTCCGCGATGACCGCCGACTTCGAGCCCGAGAACGTGCGGCGGGGCATCGAGACGTACGCGAAGGGAGGCGTGACCCTCGTGGGCCGCTCGCGCAGCGAAGTGAGCCGCTTCTTCAAGGGACTTGACCTGGTCGAGCCGGGAATCGTGTCCGTGAAGGACTGGCATCCCGAACTCGGGGAGGGCGAGACCCCGATCGGCGACGCGCCTGTCTCCTTGTACGGCGGAGTCGGTTTCAAGGCCTAGCAGGGCCCTCGGCCCCAAGGCGGCACGGGGGCGAATCCCGGGACGACGATGCGGCCCGTCATGTCGAGCACCTCGGCGCCGGCGGTGATCTCACACTCCACCGCCGCGATCGTCCCGTCCTCATTGAGGACGTCGCCCTGGGGCAGGTCCCCGATGCCGGGGTCCAAAGACCCTGTGCCGCACGGGCGGCGACAGCCTCCTGGAGCATCTCGATCTCCTGGAGCACCCCGATCAACAGTGGTACGCGCGAGTCGGACAGGAGCGTCAGGAGGACTCCGCCGCCCCGGCGCACGACTCGTCCACGATCCCGAGTGTGACAAAGGCGCGGGTGAACGACATGAAGCCCTCCTCGCCCAAGGGCTCCACCACACGTCGGCGGACCGCCTCGGCGAACACCTTTGCCGCGGTCGTGGCGGTCTCCCGGCCGAGCGGTGTCAGCGCGGCGTACGTCACCCTGCGGTCGGAGCTGGACGGGCGGCGCTCGACGAATCCGGCGTCGGCCAGCCGGTCGACGACTCCGGTCGTCCCGGCGGTGGAGAAGCCGAGCGTCTGGGCGAGGAGCCGCATGGGGGCGGCCTGACCGGGCGCGGTGACCAGGTAGCAGAGCACTTCGAGCGACGAGGGCGGCAGACCGACCTCGCGCTGCGCCTCGGCGAGCAGCTCGTCGGTGAGCTCACGGAATCCCGACGCCAACGCGTTCCAGCGTTGCAGCAGCTCGGTCAGCTCGGCGCTCGGGCACGCCTCGTCCGCGGCGCCGGGGCACTCGACCCGCTCGACTGACTGCGGGGACTCCCCCATGCGCTGACTCCCGTCGTCCGATCCCAAGGCCTGCCCAGTTCGCGATTCCCGGGCCCGACCCGCTTGCCGAGGATACCTCGCACAGCTATTATCTCGCTAACTACCTAATAGCTGACTAGGTAATAGCTGGCGATGTATTGATTCTTCAAGCAACCCGCCGCACTCGTCCCCCGAAAGGCACGAACGACCATGTCCCACACCACTTCGCACTCCCCCCAGTCCGGTTCACTCACGGAGGTCGCCGCCGGTCGCTGGACTCTCGACCCGGCGGGCACGACGGTCCGTGTCCAGCACAAGACGTTCTGGGGCCTGGTCAACGTCAAGGGCGTCTTCACCGAGGTCAGCGGTGACGGCGAGGTGCTCGCCGGGGGTGGCGCGCACGGCAGCGTGACGATCGATGCCGCTTCCCTGGACACCAAGAACGCCAAGCGCGACAAGCACCTGCGCACCGCGGACTTCTTCGACGTCGACAAGCACCCCTCGCTCGTCTTCACCGCCAACGAGGTCACCGCGACCGGCAACGGCAGCGCCCAGGTCACCGGCGAACTGACCGTGACGGGCGTGAGCCGTGAGCTGTCCTTCACCGCCGAGGCGTCCGAGATATCGGCCGACGCGGTCACCCTCACCGCCGAGATCCCCGTGGAGCGCGCGCAGTTCGGCATGACCTGGAACCAGGCCAACATGCTGAAGCCGCTGACGTTCGTCACGATCACCGCGCGCTTCACCCGCCAGGCTTCCTGACACCGCGCCCGTCCCGGCCGTCCTCCCCCGCTGCCACGCCGAAGTGCTCCACTAGGGTGAGCGTCTGCGCGGGTGCGCGGGGCGGAGGGAAGCGAGCGGTGGGCAAGAAGGCGGTGGCCTCGCCCCAGGGCGATACCTCGACGGTCAGGGACGTCGCGGCCCGGGCGGGCGTGTCGGCGTCCACCGTCTCCCGTGTGCTCGGCGGCACCTACCCCGTGGCCAAGGCCACCCGCGCCAAGGTCCTGAAGGCCATACGCGAGCTCGACTATGTGGTCAACGCACACGCCCGGGCGCTGGGCGGCTCCACCAACAACACGGTGGCGTTCGTCGTCGACGACGTCACCGGATCCTTCTACGCCCATATCGCTCGCGGTGTGGAGGAGCAGGCGTCCGCCGAGGGCCGGCTGTGCATGCTGTGCACCACGCACAACGACCCGCAGCGCGTTCTCGCGGTGGTCGAGACGATGCGTGAACAGCGCGCCGACGCCGTCATCGTGGTCGGCGGCGCCTGGGACGACCGGGCCTACCAGGACCGCATGACCCACTTCGCGCACGCCCTCGACCGGGCGGGCTCGCGGCTCGTCCTCGTCGGCCGGCCGCCGCTCGGCCCGGGAGTGCCCGCGACCGTCGTCGACTACGACAACGAGGGCGGCGCCTTCGCCATGACGACCCACCTGCTGAGCGCGGGCCACCGCCGGGTCGCCTATCTCGGCCGGGTGCCGGGCCTGTCCACCAGCAGCCAGCGCATCAGCGGCTTCACCCGGGCGCACGAGATGCTCGACGTCGAACCCGACCCCAAGCTGATCATCGACGGCACCTTCAGCCGCGGCTCCGGCTACCGGGGAATGCGTGAACTCCTCGCATCCGGCGCCGAGTTCAGCGCGGTCTTCGCGGGCACCGACATGGTCGCGGCGGGAGCCCTCCAGGCGCTGAGGGAGGCCGGAGTGCGCGTACCCGAGGACGTCGCCCTGGCCGGCTACGACGACATCCCGACCGCCATCGACGTGTACCCGACGCTGACCACCGTCCACGTACCGGCCGAGGAGCTGGGCCGTGCGGCCGTCCGGTTGGCGCTGCACCGCGAGGAGTTCCCGGAGAGCCAGCACCACGTGCTCGGCACCCACATCGTCGTACGGGACTCGACGCGGCGCCACGGCCGCTGATCCCACCCCCTTCTCTGAACTTCTGGCGAACGAGAGACACCCGGCGGCTGTCACTGGCGGCGGCGATGGTGGCGGTCGCTCTCCCTGTCGCCGCCCAGGGCGCGTCCGCCGCCGACAGCCCGCCTGCCGGGGCGCAGGGCATCGCGTCACTGAGCCGAACCGTCACTCTGATCACCCGTGACAAGGTTGTCGTGGAGCGAACGGCCGACGGCAGGCAGACGGCCACCGTGCGGCCCGCCGCCGGTCACGGCACGAAGCGCTTCTCCACGCGCGAGGTCGACGGCCGGATACACGTGCTGCCGCTGTCGGCCGTGCCGTATGTGTCATCAGGGCAGTTGGACGCCGGTCTCTTCGACGTGACGGGCCTCATCGAGCAGGGGTACGACGACGCCCACACCAAGCGGTTGCCGCTGATCGTCCAGTACCGCGCCGCCGAACAGTCGGTGTCCGCGCAACAGGCCCCCGAGCACAGCAGTCGCGAAGCCGTCCTCGACAGCGTCCACGGCGCCGCCGTCACCACGAAGAAGACCGAGGCGGCGCGGTTCTGGGACTCCGTCAGCGACAGCGGCGCCCCCGCGGCGCAGGACGCCACCGACGCGCCGGGGCTCGGGCAGGGGCTGGAGAAGATCTGGCTCGACGGACGGGTGCGGGCCGTCCGCGGGTGGCGCGCATGATGTCGCCCAGGACATCGGCGGCGCCCAGGGTGCGGCCGTGCCGAGGACGGCGAGTGAGGCTTTCGACAGTGCGCTCACCACGACCGCGTACGTCTCCGCCGCCCTCGTGGCGGTCGCCGCCGTCCTCACGGTCGCCCTCGTACCCAAGGACTTCAAAGTGACCGGCACCCACTGACCGCGACGGCGAGCGGTCACGACCCGTGCAAAAAGGGCCTCCGCAGGCTCTCGCCTGCGAAGACCCTTCGCACCGTCGGGACGACAGGATTTGAACCTGCGACCCCTTGACCCCCAGTCAAGTGCGCTACCAAGCTGCGCCACGTCCCGGTGCCCGTCTGACCTGGTGTTTTCCCTGGCCGAACGTGCACCGAAACAATACCGCACTCGTGCCGGTGGTCGCGCACTCCTTTATTCGGGGCGAACGCGCCCTACGGTTCGATGTTGACCTCAAGTTTGCTTGAGGTTGCACGATCGTCGGTATGAAGATCACGACTCAGCAGAGCTACGCGTACACGGACCTGCCCCGGCTGATGGGGCTGATGACGGGCGACGAGAAGCACGGACCTGCGGCGACGTCCACGATGGACGCGTTGTGGGTGCTGTACGACCGGGTGCTGCGGGTCGGGCCCGGGCGGATGGGGGATACGGGGCGGGACCGGTTCCTGCTGTCCAAGGGACACGGGCCGATGGCGTACTACGCGGTGCTCGCGGCCAAGGGTTTCGTGCCCGTCGAGTGGCTGCCCGGCTTCGGCTCGTACGACTCGCCGCTGGGGCACCACCCGGACCGGGTGCTGGTGCCGGGTGCCGAGATCGGCAGTGGGTCCCTCGGGCACGGGCTGCCGATCGCCGTGGGCACGGCGCTCGGGCTGCGGGCGCAGGGGCGCGACGAGCCGCACGTGTGGGTGCTGATCGGTGACGCGGAGCTGGACGAGGGCAGCAATCACGAGGCGATCGCGTACGCCGGGCCCGCCGGTCTCGAACAGCTGCACACCGTCGTGATCGACAACTCCTCCGCCAGCCATGCCCGGCCCGGCGGGATCGCCGCCCGGTTCGAGGCGGCCGGCTGGTCCGCCGCGACGGTCGACGGCCGGGACCACGAGGCGCTGTACGACGCCTTCACCGCCCCTCATCCGGGCCGCCCGCGGGTGGTCGTCGCCCAGGTCGAGCCGAAATCCGCCTGAGCCGCGCCCGCCCGTCTCCCGGGGTGCCGCCCGTCAGCCCTACGGCACACACGTCACCTCGTCCGGCACCACACAGCACCGCACCGCACCCGTCACCATCCCGTACGTCTCCTGGAAGGACACGCCATCTCATGGACACCATGCGTGACCGATTCGCCCCCGTCGTCTCACGGCTGCTCGACGAGGACCCGCGCGTCGCGGTCGTCCTCGCCGAGATCGGCAAGGACGGATTCACGGAGGCACGGCGCAGGCATCCGGATCGGGTGATCAACGTCGGGATTCGCGAACAGCTCCTGATCGGGGCGGGCGCGGGACTGGCCCTGACCGGGCTGCGCCCCGTGGTGCACACCTTCGCCAGCTTCCTCGTCGAGCGGCCCTTCGAGCAGGTCAAGCTCGACCTCGGGCACCAGGACGTGGGTGCGGTGCTGGTGAGCGCCGCCGCCTCGTTCGACTGGCCCGCCGGCGGCTTCACGCACATGGCGCCCGGTGATGTGGCCCTCCTCGACACGCTGGACGGCTGGACCGTGCATGTCCCCGGCCACCCCGACGAGGCCGAGACACTGCTGCGCCACGCCGTCGCCGCCGGGGACGACAAGGTGTACGTGCGGCTGTCCGTGCAGTCCAACACGCAGGGGCACGCGGTCGACGGGACACGCTTCCTCACCGTCCGCGAAGGCCGCGCCGGTGTCGTGGTCGCCGTCGGGCCGATGCTCGACGCCGTACTGGCCGCGACGGAGGGGCTCGACGTCACCGTGCTGTACGCCACCACCGTGCGCCCGTTCGACGCGGCCGCGCTGCGCAGCGCGACGGAGACGGCGGGCACCGATGTCGTCCTTGTGGAGCCGTACCTGGCCGGTACGTCCACGACGGCGGCGAACGACGCGCTCGCCGACGTACCCCACCGCGTCCTCGGTCTGGGCGTGGGCCGTCGTGAGCTGCGCCGGTACGGCGCCATCGAGGAACACGTCGCCGCGCACGGCCTCGACGCGAGGTCCCTGCGGGAGCGGATCGACGGCTTCCTGGGGGCACGGGTCGGCGTCTGATCCCCGCGCCCGGTCCCTCACACGGCTCGGCGATCCTCCCGCCGGGCCTTGTGAGCCACTTCAGGCATCACCGCGGTCGTACGCGACGGGGGTATGGGGGTATCGACGCGCACCAGGTTGCGTATCGCGGGCACCGACAGCAGGGCCGTCGAGACCACGAGGGTCATGGCACCGGCGATGAGGAGAACATGACCGGCGCCGAGGGCCGTGGCGGCCGGTCCCGCCAGGGCCTGGCCGACGGGCATCATCGCGAGGGAGCCCGCGACGTCGTACGCGTGGATGCGGTTGAGGACGTCCGGCGCGACCTGCGTCTGCACGCTGGTCGCCCACATCACGCCCCAGAGCGACATCCCCGCCCCCGCTATCACCGCTCCGGCCGACATGGCCGCCACGCCGAGCCCCGCCCCGACGGACGCGGGGAAGCAGGCGAAGGCGAAGAGGGCGAACGAGCCGGCCCGCAGCATACGGCGGGGGCGCAGCCGCAGCGCGATCAGTCCGCCGACGACGGTGCCCGCGCCGAGGGCCGAGTTGACCAGGCCGTAGGCGCGCGGGCCATGCTGCTGGACCACCTCCGTCGCCACCAGCGGGACGGTCGGGCCCCAGATGGAGATCATGTAGACACACCAGATGACGATGACGCCCCACAGCCAGGTCCGGGATCTGAACTCCCGCCAGCCCTCGGCGAGATCGGCCTTGAAGCTGCTTCCGTGAGCCTGGCTTCCCGGCCCGACCGGGGGCAGCCGGAGCAGCAGCAGGCACAGGGCGCTCAGCGCGTACGTGGCCGCGTGGGCCGCGAAGACGCCGCCGGCCGAGGCGAAGGCGACCAGCAGACCCGCGAGAGCGGGGCCCACGAGCTGGGCGGCGGACTCGGCGATCCTTATGGCTCCGTTGGCCCCCTGTACGTCGGTGGCGAGGCGCGGCACCGTGCTCGCGACGCCGGGCTGGAAGACCGCGCCCGCCACTCCGTTGACGGCGCCGATCGCGCAGATCTGCCAGAGGACCACATGGTCGGCGAAGAACAGCACGGCGGCGAGGGACTGGGTGGCCAGCCGCACCAGATCTGCACCGATCATCAGCTTGCGCGTGCTGAACCGGTCGGCGATGACCCCGCCGAAGATCACCAGCCCCGCGAAGGAGGCGGCCGACGCGGCCATGGCGAGGCCGACCGCGCCCACCCCGTACCCGTACTGCAGCAGTCCCGCGGCGAGCGCCACCGGCAGCATGGTGTCGCCGAGCCGGGCGAGGGCCCGCGCGACGAAGAACAGGGCGAAGTCCCGTGACCAGACGGGCCGACGCGGCCCGTCCTCGGCAACGATGTCAGGGCGGCCGGGACGTTCGCGGGGCGTCTCGGCAGTTCCGGGCAGCGTCGCGAGGTCTTCGTGCGGGGCTCCGGAAGCAACGCGTCGCCCCTCAGAGGCTCCGCGCCGATTCTCCGAGGCTCCGCTCCGTGTCTCGGAAGCACATGACGGCTTCTCGCCCGATGACGTCCCGGCCATCCCGCTCGCACCCCTCCTCGGTCGTGCCCTGCCCTGCCGATGCCCCACCACTCCCCCGCGGAGTCGAGCGTCCCGCTCTCCACTCCTGCTGCCGGATCATGCCACGGGGCACTGACAACGCCGGAAGAATTTCAGTCGGCGGACGGGAGACCCAACTCCGGGTAGGAGTCGAGCAGTCGGGGCGGGGCCGCCTGGCGCCAGGAGTCGGCGAGGATGTCGCGGAGTTCGTCGTCGCCCTCCAGGGAGGCGAGCCGGACCCGGACCCAGGCGAAACCCGCCTCATGGTCGGCGATCCAGAACTTCCCCGGCTCGGCCAGGACGAGTTCGTCGCGCTCCTCCTTCGGGCAGCGCACGGCGATGGAGGTCTCCTCCTCGGGCAGCGTGGCGAACATCTTTCCCGCCACCCGGAACGTGGGCATGCTCCAGGCGATCTTCTCCGTGGTGTCCGGCAGGGAGAGGGCGATACGGCGTACGTCTTCGGCATCCGGCATGAGACGCACCGTAGCCAATGACACTGACATCTCAGCGTGGCCGCCGGTCGTCACCCGCCGACGGCCGTCGCTTCCGCCCCGGCTTCTCCGCCCGCTCCCGACCCCACTCGCTTGTAGAAGATCGTCGTCGGGCGCAACTCGCCCGACGGCGAAGCCGCGTAGTCGGGTATCGCCCCGAGCCGGGTCCAGCCCGCCGAGTGGTAGAGGGACTCGGCGGGGCTGTCGGTCTCGGTGTCCAGGTGCAGGAGGGTCACTCCCGCGGCGGCCGCCTCGGTCTCGGCGGTCGTCAGGAGCGTACGGCCGAGGCCTTGTCCGCGGCCGTCCCGGTGCACCATCAGCTTCACGAGTTCGGCACGGTGGCGGCTGTTGGGCTTGTCCGGGAAGGCGAGGCTGACGGTGCCGAGCAGCCGGTCCACGTCACGAGCCACCCACACGGCGAGATGACCGGCCGACACCGCGGCCGCGCGCCCCTCCCACCAGGCGACGGCCGCCGCGCGGTCGAGCGGCGCGAGGAATCCGACCGAGGCCCCGCCGGCCACGGTGTCCGTCAAGACGTCGGCCAACTCCTCGGCGGCCGCGATGAGTTCGGCCGCGCCGAGCCGGGAGACGGTGGTCACGGCAGCACCACCGCCAGCGCGTACCGCACGTCCTCGGGGCCGGGGCAGCGAAAACGCGTCGGGCCCCACACCCGCAGCCGGAGGCAGTCGCCGGCGGCGAGGCGGTGGCCGACATCCTGCGCCGTCACGTCCAGCGTTCCGTCGAGGACCCAGATGTGCTGTTCCAGGCCGGGCACGGGAGGACGGTCGTACGCGATGTCGGAGCCGGCCGCGAGCCGCCCCTCGACGAGTTCGCCGCGCAGCCCGGCGTGCGGCGGCGACACCGATCGCCGTACGAAACCGGAGGCCTTGTCCTCCCAGATCACCTGGTCGGCCGCCCTCACCAACAGCGCGGGTTCCGCCTCGATCTCGCTGAGCAGCTGCGACATGGTCCGCCCGTACACCCCGCACAGGCGGTTCAGCAGTGAGGCCGTGGGGCTGATCTCCGCGCGCTCGGCACGGGACAGGGTCGAGCGGCTGACCCCGCTGCGCTCCGCCAGCTCCCCCAGGGACCAGCCATGTTCGGCCCGCAGCTCGGCCAGTCGGGCCCCGAGCCGGACGTCGACGGCATCCTCAACATCGTTTCCCATATTCGGGATGTTATCCCAGATGCGAAACGCCCGACAGGGGCCGCGCGCCCGTCACTCCACGGTCGCGGCCTCCGCCAGTGCCTCCAGCACCGGCCGGATCAGCGGATGCCCCTCCGCTCCGCGGCGTACGGCGGCGAAGACGCGACGGGTGGGCGCGACGCCGTCGACCGGGCGTACGAGAACCCCCGTGAGATCCATGCCGCGCAACGCCGAGCGGGGCACCAGGGCCACGCCCGCGTCGGCCGAGGCGAGGGCGACGACGGCGCGGAAGTCGTCAGAGGAGTGTTCGAGGCGGGGCTGGAATCCGGCGTTCTCACAGGCCAGGACGACCACGTCGTGGCACGGGTTGCCCGGGTACGGGCCGATCCACGAATCCTTGGCCAACTCGGCGAGCGGGACCTCGTCGGTACCGGCCAGGCGATGGGTGACCGGGACGACCGCGTCGAAGGGCTCGGCGTACAGGGGCACGTGCGTCAGGCGCGGGTCGTCCGCGTCCGGGCCGCCCCGGTATTCGACGGCGACCGCGATGTCGACCTGCCGGTCGAGCACCATCGGCAGGCTGGCGTCACCCTCGGCGTCGTGGACGCGGATGTGGATGCCGGGCGCCGTGAGGGCGAGCCTGGCCAGCGCGGGGGCGACGACCAGGCCGATCCCGGTCGCGAAGGAGGCGACGGTGACCGTACCCGCGGAGCCCGAGCTGTACGCGGCCAGCTCGGCTTCGGCGCGCTCCAGTTGGGCGAGGACGGCGTTGGTGTGGCTGAGCAGGATCTCGCCGGCGGGCGTCAGCCGGACACCCTTGGCGCCGCGCTCGACGAGCCGGTGCCCCGTCTCCTGTTCCAGCGCGGCCAGCTGCTGGGAGACGGCCGAGGGCGTGAGATAGAGCGCGGCGGCAGCCGCCGTCACTGTGCGGTGGTCGGCCACCGCACGGAGGATATGGAGCCGCCGCGCTTCGATCATGTGACCGATTCTCTCAGGTCACGCGCGCCTTTCAGCTCTCCAGCTCCGCGCGTGCGGCCACGAACGCGTCCACCGCCCGGTTCACATCCTCCGTCGAGTGCCCCGCGGACAGCTGCACCCGGATACGGGCCTGCCCCTGCGGAACCACCGGGTACGAGAAGCCGATCACGTACACCCCGCGCTCCAGGAGCAGCTCCGCCATGCGCCCGGCGACGGAGGCGTCGCCGATCATGACGGGGGCGATCGCATGGTCGCCGGGGAGGATGTCGAAGCCCTCCTCAGTCATCCGGGAGCGGAAGAGAGCGGTGTTCTCGGCGAGCCGGACGCGCAGGTCGTCGGCCGACTCCAGCAGGTCGAGGACCTTCAGGGAGGCCGCCGCGATCACCGGGGCGAGCGTGTTCGAGAAGAGGTACGGGCGCGACCGCTGGCGCAGCAGGGCGACGATCTCGGCGCGGGCGGCGACGTAGCCGCCTGACGCCCCGCCGAGCGCCTTGCCCAGGGTGCCCGTGATGATGTCGACGCGGTCCATCACGCCGTGCAGCTCGGGGGTGCCGCGGCCGCCGGGGCCGACGAAGCCGACGGCGTGCGAGTCGTCGACCATGACCATGGCGTCGTAGCGGTCGGCGAGGTCGCAGATCTCCTTCAGGGGCGCGACATAGCCGTCCATCGAGAACACGCCGTCGGTGACGATCAGCCGGCGGCGGGCGTCGGAGGCCTCCTTGAGCTGGGCCTCCAGATCGGCCATGTCCCGGTTGGCGTACCGGAAGCGGCGCGCCTTGGACAGCCGGATGCCGTCGATGATCGAGGCGTGGTTGAGGGCGTCGGAGATGACCGCGTCCTCGGCGCCGAGAAGGGTCTCGAAGACGCCGCCGTTGGCGTCGAAGCAGGAGGAGTAGAGGATCGTGTCCTCCTGGCCGAGGAACGCGGACAGCCGCGCCTCCAGCTCCTTGTGCACCTCCTGCGTACCGCAGATGAAGCGCACGGACGCCATGCCGTAACCCCACCGGTCGAGCGCCTCGTGGGCGGCGGCGACGACCTCGGGGTGGTCGGCGAGGCCGAGGTAGTTGTTCGCGCAGAAGTTGAGGACCTCGCCGGGGCGGCCGCCCGCGGTGACGTTCACGGTCGCGGACTGCGGGGTGCCGATGACGCGCTCGGGCTTGTGCAGTCCGGCGGCGCGGATCTCGTCGAGGGTGGTGCGCAGGTCGTCGCGTACGGAATCGAACATCATCAGTTCCTTAGAGAGTTCCGTGGAGATCGTGGAGGTCTCAGACAGTCCAGTCGAGGATGACCTTGCCGCCGCGGCCGCCGGCCGCGTCCGCGAAGGCCGCTTCGTGGTCGCGGTAGCCGTACCGGCCGGTGATGACGGGGGCGAGGTCGAGGCCGCCTTCGAGGAGGACCGACATGGCGTACCAGGTCTCGAACATCTCGCGGCCGTAGATGCCCTTGATCGTGATCATGGAGGTGACGATCCGGGACCAGTCGACCGGGAACTCCTGGGCGGGCAGGCCCAGCATCGCGATACGGCCGCCGTGTGTCATGTTGGCGATCATGTCGCGCATCGCTTCGGGGCGGCCAGACATCTCCAGGCCGATGTCGAAGCCCTCGCGCAGACCCAGTTCGCGCTGACCGTCGGCGATCGTCCCCTGCGCGACGTTCAGCGCGAGGCTCACGCCGATCTTGCGGGCCAGCTCCAGGCGCTCCTCGCTGACGTCGGTGATGACGACGTTGCGGGCGCCCGCGTGGCGGGCCACGGCGGCGGCCATCAGGCCGATCGGGCCCGCGCCGGTGATCAGGACGTCCTCGCCGACCAGCGGGAAGGACAGCGCCGTGTGCACGGCGTTGCCGAACGGGTCGAAGATCGCGGCGACATCGAGGTCGACAGGGACGCGGTGCACCCATACGTTGGCGGCGGGCAGGACCACGTACTCGGCGAACGCGCCGTCGCGCCCGACGCCCAGGCCGACCGTGGCCCGGCACAGGTGGCGGCGCCCGGCCAGACAGTTACGGCACTTGCCGCAGACCAGGTGGCCCTCGCCGCTGACGCGGTCGCCGACCTTGATGTCGGGGACGTCACGGCCGGTCTCGACGACCTCGCCGACGAACTCGTGCCCGAGCACGAGCGGCGTGTCGATGGCCTGCTGCGCCCAGCCGTCCCAATTGCGGATGTGCAGGTCGGTGCCGCAGATCCCGGTCCTGAGAACCTTGATCAGTACGTCGCCGGGGCCGGCCTGCGGCTCCGGAACGTCCGCGAGCCAGAGCCCGGGCTCCGCCTTCTCCTTGACCAGCGCCTTCACGCTACGGCTCCTGTGGGTGAGATCCCGGGGCAGGGCACGCCGAAGGAGCCCGTACCGGGGAGAGGGGTGAATTCCCGTAGGAATCTGCCGTACGCCGGTGCTCTTGGTCCATCGAGGTTTTCTTAAGCGCGGCCGCAGCTTTCCTTCACGCCTGTTTCCCTGAGCAGCGGCCGCGGCTTCTTTCACGCCTCCCCGCGGACCTGCCCCCGCTCGAAGTAGGCGACCAGTTCCGGGGCGAGCGGCGGCACCTCGCGCGCAGTGCCGCCGTCCCGCAGTGACTCGGTGGCCCGGAATCCGGCCGCCACCGCCATGCGCGCGGCGACCGGGGAGGTGTCGGTGCGTCCGCCCTCCCGCACGAACCGGAGGAATTCGTCGATCAGCAGCGGGTCGGCGCCCCCGTGCGCGGTGTCCTCGTCGGCCTCCGGCACCGGGTACTCGGCGTCGGCCCGGTCCCGCTGCCCCGAGCGGCGGCTGTTCCAGACCTTCACCACGCCGCCGGGCCCGTCCCCGAAGTTCTCCAGGCGTCCGGCGTCGCCGATGACGGTGTAGTTGCGCCAGTAGTCGGGGGTGAAGTGGCACTGCTGGTAGGCCGCCAGGACCCCGTTGTCCAGGCGCATATTGACGAGCGACACGTCCTCGACGTCGATGACAGGGTTCAGCGCCCGCTGGGTGTGCGGGGGCCAGTGGCCGTCCCCCGTGAACCAGTCGGCCGTCTTGGGCTCTCCCGGCGCCCGCCTGTGCGGGATGTCCCCATACACCATGAGGTCGCCGAGCGCCTGCACCTGCCGGGTGTAGCCACCGGCCAACCAGTGCAGTACGTCGATGTCGTGGGCGCCCTTCTGCAGCAACAGGCCGGTGGTGTACCGGCGTTCGGCGTGCCAGTCCTTGAAGTACCAGTCTCCGCCGTAGCCGACGAAGTGGCGAACCCACACTGTTCTGACCGTGCCGATGTCGCCGCGCTCGATGATGTCGCGCATCAGCCGGATCACCGGCATGTGGCGCATGTTGTGGCCCACGTACAGCCGGCTGCCGGTCTCGAAGGCGGTGCGCAGGATCCGGTCGCAGCGCTCGATGGTGATGTCCAGAGGCTTCTCGACGAAGACGGCCTTGCCCGCGCCCAGCGCCTCGCACGCGATGTCGGCGTGTGTGTGGTCCGGGGTGAGGACGAGCACGGCGTCGACCTCGGGGTCGTCGATGACCTTGTGGTGGTCGTCGACGGTCCGGGCGCCGGGAATGCGGTCGGCGGCGCGGTCCCGCAGCACCGGGTCGTGTTCGGCGACGACGGTCACGCGGGAGCCCCGGCCGGGACGGTGGGCGATGCGCGCGAGGGAACCGCGCAGGCCGAAGCCGAGGGCACCGAGACGCAGGTCGGTCATGGTGTGCCTTTCCATGCGGTGTCGAAGAGGCTCGGGCGCAG
Organism: Streptomyces sp. R35; assembly: GCF_041053035.1. Lineage (NCBI taxonomy): Bacteria > Bacillati > Actinomycetota > Actinomycetes > Kitasatosporales > Streptomycetaceae > Streptomyces > Streptomyces sp. R35. The sequence continues at coordinate 9,924,110 of NZ_CP163440.1, read as the reverse complement.
CGTTCCTCCGTAAGGGCCGGGTCAACCTCTCCTGGGCACCGACATACAAGTACCGACAAACGACCACGGAGACATGCCATCGGCTACGGAGACATGCCATACGTACATCCCATGTGGGCGCATCACACACACCAACGCCGGACGCCGACTGCCCGGCCCCTCGTCAGAACCCCAGGCCGCCCTCCCGCCGTTCCAGCAGCTCGACCAGTTCCGCCGCCAGCGACTTGATGGTCTCCAGCCCTGCCGTCCCCCAGGGGCGCGGCTCGACGTCGACGACGCAGACCGTGCCCAGGGCGATGCCCGTGTGGTCGATCAGCGGGGCGCCGAGGTAGGAGCGGACGCCGAAATCGTCGACGACCGGATTCCCGGCGAAGCGCGGGTAGTCACAGACGTCCTCCAGGACCAGCGCCTTGCGGCGGACCACCACATGGGGGCAGAAGCCGTAGTCGCGGGTCATGTAGCGGCCCACCTGGGGGGCGGCGTTGTCCTCTGCGTCGATGGCGGGCAGGACGCCCTGGCCGCCTGCGTCCGGGGTGTGCAGACCGGCGAAGAACTGCCGGTTCTCGTCGATGAAGTTGACCATCGAGTACGGGACCGCGGCGACCTCGGCGAGCCGGTCCGCGAAGGCGTCGAAGGCCGGTTCCGTGCGCTCCCCCAGCCCCAGTCGGCGCAGCCGCCGCACCCGGGCCGGGGCGTCCTTGTCCTCCGGGGTGAGCAGCAGACGACCGGCCGTACGCGGCGGGTCGTAACTCATGTGCGGGCTCCCTGACTCTGGGCGGGTGTCATGTGTGGGCTCCGTGGCTCGGGGCGTGTGCGGGCGCGTGAGCGAGCAGGTGGCGGACCAGGGTGAGCAGGGTCTGCACGCCCGAGCTGGAGATCCGGGCGTCGCAGCGCACGACGGGGATCTCGGGGTCGAGGTCGATGGCCGCGCGCACCTCCGCGGGGTCGTAGCGGTACGAGCCGTCGAACTCGTTGATCGCGACGATGAAACCGAGGCCGCGCTGTTCGAAGAAGTCCACGGCCGCGAAACAGTCCTCCAGGCGCCTGGTGTCGGCGAGGATCACCGCGCCCAACGCGCCTTCGGAGAGCTCGTCCCACATGAACCAGAACCGCTCCTGCCCGGGTGTGCCGAACAGATAGAGAACGTGTTCCGGATCGAGGGTGATGCGGCCGAAGTCCATCGCCACGGTGGTCTCGACCTTGTTCTCGATGCCGTCGAGATTGTCGGTCGCTGCGCTGACCGTGGTGAGCAGCTCCTCCGTGCTGAGCGGCGCGATCTCGCTCACCGCGCCGACGAAGGTTGTCTTGCCGACTCCGAATCCTCCCGCCACCAAGATCTTCAAGGCGGTGGGGAAGGGGTCAGAGCTGTCGTCGTAGTCCATCGAGCACTGCCTCCAGAAGAGACCGGTCAGTGGGGTTGTGGTGGAAGGACGGGGGCTTCGTGGTGAGCGCCCCGCAGTCGACGAGGTCGGACAGCAGGACCTTGGTGACCACCGCCGGAAGCTTCAGATGGGCGGCCATCTCCGCGACCGAGACGGGCATCCGGCACAGTTCGAGTGCCTGGCTGTGCTCGGGGCCGAGGTAGCCGAGGGGGGTGGCTCCGGTGGCCATGACCTGGGACAGGAGGTCGAGCGCGGTCGTGGGCCGGGTCCGGCCGTTGCTGACCGTGTAAGGGCGCACCAGCCGTCCGGCCGCGTCATCGAGCCAGGGCCCGTCGCCGGCCGCGGCCACGCTCAAGGCCTCATCGCCGAGGGTCCGACGGCGGGCTGCCGGGGCGCGGTCATCAGATACGGCCGGACGCTCTTGACGAGCATCGCCATCTCGTAGCCGAGCACCGCCGCGTCCGCCTCGCGTCCGGCGAGCACGGCGAGACAGGTGCCGGAACCCGCGGTGGAGACGAACAGCAGGGTCGAGGCGAGTTCGACGACGACCTGCCGTACGTCGCCGCCGTCCCCGAAGCGGACGCCCGCGCTGCGGCCGAGGGAGTAGAGGCCGGAGGCCAGCGCCGCCATGTGGTCGGCGCTGTCCGGGTCGAGGCCGTGGACCGACTTCACGAGCCCGTCGCAGGACAGCAGTACCGCGCTGGTGGTGTGGGGTACGCGCTGTACGAGACCGCTCATCAGCCAGTCGAGATCGGATACATGGCCGGTCGGCGCATCGCTCGCCATGGTGGATCGACTCCTTGGGGTACGAAGGTCTGCGGGAGCGGAGGGGGTGGGTGTGGGGGTGGTGAGGGGCGTCGTCATCCGGCCGGTGTGCTCCCGTCGTGCCGGGCAGTGAGGTCATGTCCGGGCGCGGGCGCGGTGTCCCGCGTCCCCTGCGCGTCGTGCGGCGCCGACGCGTGCGCCGTGTGCGCTTCGGCTATCTGGGCCGTGGGCGCGGGCGTCGCGTCCATCAGCGGTACGTCCCTGGAGTCACCGACATTGGGGGTATCGGCGGCGGCGGAGGACGAGCCGTCCACCTGGGCCACGCCGTCCATGTGCAGAACATCCAGGTGCGGTCGCTCCATGTGGGCGTCGTCCATGTGCGCGCGCGTCACGTGGGCGTGGTCCATGTGCGCACCATCCAGGTGGGCCGCGCCCAACGGCGGCACGTCCACCCGGACCACCTCCAGTGGCGGCAGCGGATCCGTGGGCACCAGGTCCAAGTGCGCCCGGCTCCTGGACGATGACTGCACGGACGATGCCTGCATGCGCTCCGTCTCCGCGTGAGCCGCCTCCGCGAGACCGATCCCCCGCTGGAACGCCGCCATGAGGCCCGGGTCGTGCCCGGCGACGTACTCCGTCTCCTGGCGGGGTGCGGGCCCGTCGCGCAGTTGGGGCGCGATGTGCTCCTGGGCACGTCGCCTGGGCAGTTGGGGCTTGCCCATGGTGCCGCGGACGGCGCCGCCGCGCGGCGTGGGCGGCACGGCCGCGTTCTCCTCCGCGGTGCGCCGGTCCTCGGGGCGGATGCCGGGCAGGGCCTCCGCCGGGTTGGGCCGTTCCATGTGGGTACCTCGCACGGGGAGCGGCGCGGGACCGCTGCCGCCCACGACCGGTGCGAGCGGCGTACCCGGTACGGCGGGCGGTGGTGCCTGGTCCCGCCGGGACTGCCTCGGCAGGGGGGACACCGCGCGGCCGCCGGGCGACGCGGGCGCCGGCACCGGCACCGGCTGCGTGACCTGCGGTCTCACGGGCGCCTCGTGCGGCTGCCCCTGCGTGACGTCCCCGGGGGCGCCCGGCGCGGTACCCAGCAACCCCTGCGGCACGACGAGTACCGCCTGGACACCGCCGTAGATGTTGGTCTGCAGCCGGACGTGGATGCCGTGCCGCCGGGCGAGCTGCGAGACCACGAAAAGGCCGATGCGCCCGTCCTGCAGCAGGCTGGCGACATTGACCTGGTCGGGGTCGGCGAGCAGGGCGTTCATCTTGTTCTGCTCGCCGAGCGGCATGCCGAGGCCCCGGTCCTCGACCTCGACGGCGAGTCCGGAGGTGACCAGGTTGGCGCGGAGCAGCACTTGGGTGTGCGGGGCCGAGAACACCGTGGCGTTCTCAACGAGTTCGGCCAGCAGGTGGATGACGTCGGCGACCGCGTGCCCTCGCAGGGTGCCGTCGATCGGGGGCACCAGCTTGACCCGCGAGTACTGCTCGACCTCGGCGATCGCGGAGCGCAGCACCTCGGTCATGGAGACGGGGTTGCTCCACTGACGGCGCGAGACGGCGCCGCCGAGGACGGCGAGGTTCTCGGCGTGGCGGCGGATGCGGGTGGCGAGGTGGTCGACGTGGAACAGGCCCTTGAGCAGGTCCGGGTCCTCGATCTCGTTCTCCAGCTCGTCCAGGATGGAGATCTCGCGGTGCACGAGGGACTGCAGGCGGCGGGCCAGGTTGACGAAGACCTCGACCTTCTGCTCGCTGCCCGCCTGGCTGGAGAGCTGCGAGGCCTGCACGACGGCCACGACGGCACCGTCGTGAGCCCGCGAGAGATCGGCGGCGAGCAGCTCGAAGTCGTCGGCGTCCGCCGGGGGTTGGCGACGGGCCTTGCGCGCGGGCGGGGTCTCGCCCCGGCGCAGTCCCTCGACGAGGGTGCGCAGGTCGTCCTCCGTCCGCGCGCTGGTGCGACGCAGGGCGCCGATGCGGTCGCGTACGGACTTGGCGGCACGGTCGGCGGCCACGGCGGCGATCAGGATGCCGGCCAGGGCCACGCCCACGGCTCCGGCGAGTACGGCCCACAGGATGAGGCCGGGCCGGGCGCCGGTGGAGCGGACGGTGAACAGTACGGCCGCGCACGCGCTGAGGGCCACCGCGATCGGTGGCAGGACCGCCAGGCGCAGCAGCTGGGGCCGCAGGTGGGTCTCGGGCAGCGAGGGGGCGGTATGGGCGACCGGTCGCCCGTGCCGTCCGCCCTCACGGCGGTCTGCGCGTGCGGCCGGTGCGCGAAGGTGAGACATCGGTGTCCTCGTACTGTGGCGTCGGAAGCGCGGGGGCTCCCGCGGTCTGCGCGACTCGGGCGTGCGCCATCGCGGTGTCGGTCGAGAGTGCCGAAAAAATCGGCCCTGCATCGCCCGACGGCAACTCACAGTAGTCGGCAACGCATCATGTGCGGTGGGCAGTTGACAAAGTCCCACGGCCAGCGTCCCGCTCTGGTATGAGGCCTCGTACGACAGACCGATAACTCCATCGGACACGCGTTCCAGCGGGGCGTCGATCCGATCGGAGCTGGTCAGGAGTGGTCATAAACAGGCAGCGAGGGCCGGGGAGCAGTTTGCTCCCCGGCCCTCGCCGTCCATCGGAAATTCAGGAAACTCAGCCCGCGGGCACCGTCTCCGGCTCCCCGGTGTCCTCCGCCGCGTCGGCGGCGACGTCACCCGGTGTGGCGGCGACGGCCTGCTCGACGGCCGGCCATCCGCCCACCGGCGGGAGGGCCACGCCGCGCCACCAGGGCTCGGACGGGATGGTCTCGGCCGCGGGTTCGAAGGGCTCGCCGGGGCGCGGCAGCGCGACGCGCGCGCCGACCGCGTGCGCGGCGGCCATCGTGCCCTCGCCGGGCTCCGCCCAGGGGTGCGTCGCCAGGTTGAACGTCGCCCAGTGGATCGGCAGCATCACTCCGGAGGGCCGCCCGCTCTGGAGGTCCAGGTGCGCGCGCATGCCCTCCTCGGGCGTCATGTGGATGTCGGGCCAGAACTCGCTGTACGCGCCGATCTGGATCATCGTGGCGTCGAACGGGCCGTGCTCGGCGCCGATACCCTTGAAGCCCTGGAAATAGCCGGTGTCGCCGCTGTGGTAGATCCGGTGCTCGTCGCCCGCGACGGCCCAGGAGGCCCAGAGCGTGTGCTGCGTGTTGCGCAGACCGCGCCCGCAGAAGTGACGCGCCGGAGTGGCGGTCAGGGAGATTCCGCCGATCTTCGTCGTCTCGTTCCAGTCCAGCTCGCGCAGGCGGTCCGCCGACACACCCCAGTGCTCGAGGTGGGCGCCGACGCCGAGCGGCACCGCGAACACCGTGTCCGTGCCGGCCAGGGCCTTGATGCTGGGCAGGTCGAGATGGTCGTAGTGATCGTGCGAGATGACGACGACGTCGACCGGACCGAGCGCCTCCAGCGGCAGGGGCACCGGATGCAGCCGCTTGGGCCCGGCGAAGTTGAACGGGGAGCAGCGCTCGCCCCAGACCGGGTCGAAGAGCACGCGGTGCCCGTCGATCTCCGCGAGGACGCTGGAGTGCCCCATCCAGGTGATCCGCAGGCCGCTCGCCGCGGGCCTGGCCAGGTCGGCGAGCGTCGTCGCGTGCACCGGCACCGTCCCGGTCGGGGCGCGGTGGGCGCGCTCCTCGCTGCGGAAGTAGACCTTCGCGAACTCGACCATGGAACCGTCGGGGCGGGTCCGGGCACTCTCCGGATTCTGGAAGACACCGTCCGCGAAGTTCGGCGACCTGCGGATGCGCTCCATGCGCTCACCACCTGGATCCGCGCCGAAGGCGGCGGGCCGCAGCGAGCGTAGCCCGGAGCTCAAGGTACGGAAACCGGTCACGGATACCTCCAGATGGAGTCGGTCAGGCTTTCATTATGGTCGTCGCCTCTGACAGCGCCGGGTCGCCCCTGTCACAGCACGATGTCCGTGGCCCTGGGTCTGTGTCTCCTCAACCCCACCGCACCCGCGCTTCTTCCGCGCCAGGGAACCGTACTCGAGCACCCCGGGCACGGGGGTGCCCACCGGTGACGGAAGCGAGTACAACCTGAAGTCGCCGGGAGGACCCGCTCCGCTCCCTCACCGATCCCTCTCGGAGGGCGTGTCCGACGGACCGGGCCCGCGCCGGCCCAGCCGCCCTCTACTGATGATCCATTCAGTACGTTGACAGGACCCCGTGCCAGTCCCGATACTGACCGATGATTCAGTAACTGCTCGGGTGACCCGTGTGGAGGCCGACAAGGACGCCTTCGCGGGCGCGGGCCTTGCGGGCCGCCCGTGATGCCGGGACCGCCGAACCCGACGCGCGCTGGATCCCGTACCTCCCGCTCGGTGCCGCGGGCCGCTATCTTCAGCCGACCGGCTTCGGCACGCTCGGCCACGCGCCGCCCGTCTTGGTGTTCGACAACGGCTGCTACGGCGAGAACCGCGACGAGATGGCCGCCCGGGGCGACACCCCCACGTACCCCCGGCCCCACCCTGATCGCCATCCCCGAGGAGACCCGATGACCGCCCCCCTGATGACGCTCACCTGGACGGACCATGTCACCGGCCGCCAGGGCTTCCTCGTCGTCGACCGGCTGGTGCGCGGCGTCTCCAGCGGCGGTCTGCGGATGCGTCCCGGCTGCACGCTGGAGGAGGTCGCCGGGCTCGCCCGCGGCATGACCATGAAGGAGGCCCTGCACTACAACTCCGAGGGCCGCTACATCCCGCTGGGCGGCGCCAAGGGCGGCATCGACTGCGATCCCCAGGACCCGGCGGCGTACGGCCTTCTGGTGCGCTATCTGCGCGCCATGCGCCCGCACATCGAGAACTTCTGGACCACCGGCGAGGACCTCGGCCTCACCCAGGACCTGGTCGACCGGGCCGCCGAGGAGGCGGGGCTCGTCTCGTCCATCCAGGCCGTGTACCCGCTGCTCGACGACGAGGCGACGGCCCGGCAGCGGCTCGCGGACGCCTTCGCGGTCGAGGTGGACGGCATCGGCCTCGACGAGCTGGTCGGCGGCTGCGGTGTCGCCGAGTCGGTGCTCGCGGCCCTGGACCGCGCCGGGGTGACCTACGCGGGGACGCGCGTCGCCGTGCAGGGCCTGGGCACCATGGGCGGGGCCACGGCCCGCTTCCTCGCGCGCGCGGGGCTCGACGTCGTGGCCGTCGCCGACATCAAGGGCACGATCGCGAACCCCGGGGGCCTCGACGTCGAGGCGCTGCTCGCGGCGCGTGACGCGTACGGGACGGTCGACCGCTCGGCGCTGCGCCCCGCCGACCGTGAACTCCCCGGCGACGCCTGGCTGTCCGTCGACGCGGAGGTGCTGGTGCCCGCGGCGGTCTCGTACGCGATCGACGCCGTGAACCAGCGGCGGATCACCGCCCGCTGGATCGTCGAGGCGGCCAACATGCCCGTTCTGGCGGAGGCGGAGGAGCTGCTCGCCGCGCGCGGGGTCACCGTCCTGCCGGACGTGGTCGTCAACTCCGGGACGAACGCCTGGTGGTGGTGGACGCTGTTCGGCGACATCGGCGCCGACGCGGACGAGGCGTTCGCGTACACGCGGCGCTCCATGCGCGCCCTGATCGACCAGATGCTGGCCCGCGCGGAGGCCGACGGGACGACCGCGCGGGCCGCCGCACACGCCATCGTCACCGACCGGCTGCCGGTGATCGCGGAGCGGTTCGGGTGGTACAGATGACGGAGGGGCCGCCAGGCGGGCCTGACCGCCCTCTTCGACCCGCGCCCGGTGGCCGTGGTGGGCGCCTCCGACCACGGAGTCCTGGCACAGGGCAGCCATACCCTGCGGGGAATTGAGGCGCGGGCCGTGCGGAAGCAGAGTCGGTGGTGTCAGAAACCGCAACCGAGGTGACGTCGGAAGCCCCCTCCCGAGGTGACGTCAGACCTCGCGTACCGACCCGCACAAGGAGCACCATGTCCGCCATCGACGCACAGGACCTGATCGAGCGCTACATAGGCGTGTGGAACGAGCCCGACCCCGAGATCCGCCGCAAGACCGTCCACGAACTGTGGGCGGACGACGGTCTGCACATCCTGCTGCCGCCCCAGGAGATGCACGAGCGGGCGGTGGGCCTCGGCTTCGCCACCGCCGCGCTGGAGGCCCGCGGCCACGACGAGCTGCACGCACGCGTGACGCGCGCCTACGAGGAGTTCGTCGCCCCGGGGACGTATGTCTTCAGGATCCAGGAGGCCGCCCGGCAACTGCGTGACGTGATCACGTTCCGCTGGGAGTCCTTCCACACCGGGGAGGGCCAAGCGACGGGCGGTGGCCTGGAGTTCCTCGTCGTCGGCGAGGACGGTCGCATCAAGGCCGACTACCAGTTCGTGGACTGATGCGCGCGCGGGCGCCGCGGTGCCGTCCAGCCGGGAGACCGGAGGAAGCGGCCTCCTCCGGCGCTGTCCCCGGCGGGGGATAGGGTTGCCGCGTGGCGAGAGTGCGGTTGAGCGTGGCGGAGCGGCGTGAGGACTTGCTGCGGGCTGCCGTCGAGCAGATCGAGGCGAGGGGTGTGGCCGCGGTGCGCATCGCCGACGTGGCCTCCTCGCTCGGGGTGAGCAACGCGCTGGTGCTGTACCACTTCTCGACGAAGGAGAAGCTGGTGGCCGCCGCGTTCACCTACGCGGCCGAGGACGACCTCGCCCATCTGCGCAAGCTGCTCGGCCGCCGTACGACGGCGCTGCGGCGGCTGCGGGCGGCCGTGCGCTGGTACGCGCCGACCGGGCAGGCCAAGGGCTGGCGGCTGTGGATCGAGGGCTGGGCGGCGGCGCTGCGCGAGCCCGCGCTGCGGGAGGTCACCTGTGATCTCGACCGGCAGTGGAAGGCCGCGATCATCGAGGTCATCGCGGAGGGTGTGGCCGCGGGCGAGTTCCGCTGCCCGGATCCCACGGGGGCGGCCCTGCGGCTCACCGCGCTGCTGGACGGACTGGCCGTCCAGATGACGGCGTACACGGGCGCGGTGTCACGGGCGCGGACCCACGAGTGGGTGGACGAGGCGCTCGCTCGCGAACTGGGACTTGAGCGGGAGGCGTTGGTGGCGGCGGTGCGCTGAGGCGTGCCCAAGCGCTCCGCCGGGAGTCCGGTGCGCCGGGTGCGGGTGTGTCGTGGCTGGTCGCGCCCACGCGGCGGAGCCGCATGATGTCACAGCCCCGCGCCCTTCCAGGGCGCTGCCCCACCGCACCGGACTTCGCCGAGGTTGCTTGGGCCCGACCACCGTCCGTCCCCCTCAGTTCAGCTCGTACACCGCGGTCACCGTGATCGTGTCCCGGATCTCCCCGGGAGCCACCGGTACGCCCGCCCCGCCCTGGTCGAAGGCGGCCGCCGCGATGGGCACGGGGCGGAGGTCGCCGCTGCCGCTCTCGGTGAGGGAGACGAGTCGGCCGAGCCGCCGTCCACTCAGGCGGGCGTAGTCCAGGGCCTTCGTATGGGCGTCGTCGTGCGCGGCCTCGCGGGCGCGGGAGTGCAGCGGGGCCGGGTCGGCGATGTCGAAGGCGACGGAGTGGATGCGGCCCGCGTCGCCGGTCGCGTCGGTGATGGCCTGGAGGACCGCACCCGTCGTACCGATGGCGCGGACCTTCACCGAGAACGACTGCGCGGCCTCGTAGCCCGTCAGCTGGGAGACGCCGTTCTGGTCCTCGTAGACCGGGGACAGCGAGATGCTCTCGGTACGGATGTCCCGCTCTTCGATGCCTTGGGCGCGTACGGCGTCGAGCAGGGCGTTCGACGCGACGCTCTGCGCGGCGAGCGCCTCCTTCGACGTCTTGGCGATGACGTCGACACCCGCGCCGATGACGGCGATGTCCGGCACGGCGGTGGCGCTGCCCTCGCCGGTGACGGTGACCGTCGAGGGGCTGGGCTCGGCGCTGAGCCCTGGACGGGTGGACAGCGCGAACGCGGGTGCCGTCGCGGTCTGCGGAAGGGTGAGGGCGAGGAGGGTCACGGCGAGTGCGGTGGACGCGCGGAGGGCGGGCATGCGGGTCTCCTTCGGGCGCCGCCCCTCGGGACGTCGGGGCGGGTCGCGGTCATCCCAGCACCGCCGACCGCGACCCGCCCCGCGCCACTCCCACGCTGTCACCTCACCGGTCGAGCCACCGGCGGCGCATCCCGCCGCCGCTGCTCAGGCCACCGATTCGATCCGCATCTTGATGTCGTCGGGCGAAAGGGCCCCCTTGGCCGCCACGTGGTCCCCCGACGACTCCCCGCGCAACCGCCGCCCGATCCACGGAACCAGGTACTCGCGCGCCCAGTGGATGTTGTCGCGCCGCATTTCGAGCGTGCCGCGCGGAGGCAGCGGCGGCCAGGGCTGGTCCGGGTCGGCGGGTACTTCGAGGCCGAGGACCTGGCCGGCGCGGAGCGCGACCCTGGTGTGGCCCTCGGGTGAGAGGTGCAGGCGGTCGCCGTCCCAGGCGCGGCGGTCCTGGATCGTCTTGAGCGACCACAGGTCGAGGACGGGACAGCCGTACCGGTCCGCGATGGCCCGCACATGTCCGTTGTACGTGGCGATCTTGCCGCGCAGATGCTTGAGCACGGGGACGCCACGGGTGTCGAAGCCGGTGGTCACCAGGACGGTGCCGACGGCGGCGGTGAGGTCGGAGATCGCGCGCTCGAAGCGCTCCGCGACCTCGTCGGGGTCGGTACCGGGCCGGATGATGTCGTTGCCGCCCGCACAGAACGAGACCAGGTCCGGGGCGAGTTCCTTGGCCCGCTGGAGCTGGTCCTCGACGATCTGGTCGAGCAGTTTGCCGCGTACGGCGAGATTGGTGTAATTGAAGTCGCCTTCGGGCCGCCGGTCCGCGAGAAGTACCGCGAACCGGTCGGCCCAACCGACAAATGCCCCGTCAGGGCCGGGGTCGCCGACGCCTTCGGTGAAGCTGTCCCCCACCGCCACGTACGACCCGATCACTGATCTGTTGTCACTCTTCGAATCGTCTGCCACATCGGCCCATGATTCACCTTTCGATGTGAGCTACGCGACCGTAAGGAAGGGTTGACGGATGGTGAGATAAACCACTCGTCAAGTGTTGTCCAAACTCGGAATAAGCCTCTGATCAGGGGCGTTGGGACAGCCGCCACACACGGAAGTCGGTGATCCGGAAGTGGCTCCACACGGTCCGGAACGCGAAGTGCCCGCTCGTGTAGGGCTCCGGGTCGGTGTAGTCGAAGACCAGTTGCCCGTTGTTCCACCATTGCACGACGGAGCCGTCCGAGACGATCCGCACGCGGTTCGGCTCATTCGCCGTGAGCAGCGGCTGCGTGTAGTCGTAGATCAGCGGCCGGACGCCCGCCTCCCCGACGTACCGGCGTAGCCGTGTCGTGGTGTTGGTGTTGGCCCCGTATCCCACGTAGTAGGTCTTGAGATAGTCGTACTCCGCGAGGGCACCGCCCCGGGGTGTGGCGAAGAGATCGTCCGGGGAGCGTACGTCGACGGCGTTCCAGAAGTTGTTCAGGTCGGAGACCCGGTCGTTGACGCCGCCCTCGGAGACGGGTGTGGCGGTGTACTCGATGGCGTACGGCCCTTCGAGCTTCCGCTGGAACCAGACCGTCGCGCCGCTGGGTACGTCGATCTCCAGGACGCCGCGCGAGGCGGTGACCGTGCCGCCGTCCTGGAGTTCGGTGGCCCACTGTCCGAGTCCGTGCCGGAAGTCGTCGGCGGCGAGCAGCCGTCCGTGACGGTGACGGGGCGAGGCGCTCGCGTCCTGGGCCGGGACGAGCGCGGCCAGGGCGGCACCCGCGGCGAGTGCGCCGAAGGCTCTACGAGTGGTCGTCATGCGAGGCGTCTCCTTCAGTCGAGGTGGTGGTGATCGCGGGCTTCGGCACCCGCCGGGTCCCGGTGCCCAGGTAGTAGTCCGTGTACGTCGACTGGAGATAGCCGCGTACGGTCCAGCCGAGGCGGTACTCGGGGTTCTGGGCGAGCGTGTAGATGCGGGTCTTCGTCGGTTCGGTGGTGGTGTAGAGGCGCAGCGCGGTGTGGTCGCCCGTCTCGGCGAGGATCTCCTCGCGCCAGTCGCCGAGCAGGTCGCCGTAGAACGGGGTCGCGTTGCGGGCGCCGGAGACGACGCCGTCCGGGTCGAAGAGCCTGGTGCTGGTCTCGGTGTTCGGGTCCCACTTGTCGACGTGCGTGGAGTCGAGGAGTTCGGCGCCCTTGTCGCCGTCCCACCAGATGCGGAAGTTGACGCTGGGCGTGGTCGTGGAGACCTTGCCGTCCTGGACGTTGAAGACGCCGGCGCCGGGCCGGGTGACGTCGGCCGTGGAGGTCCAGTACTCGTAGCCGGGGTGGGACGGGTCGATATCGGCGGCGCTGCCCCGGCCGACGTCGAGGTCGGCGTCGCTGGTCGAGTTCGCCGGATGTTCGCCGGTCACCAGGCGCTCACCGGTGTCGGCGTCGTAGTAGTACCAGGGGAATTTCGATACGACGCCCAGCTCGGACTGCTGGATGGCGAAGCCCTCCAGGCCCGGCCGGTCGGGGTCCAGGTCGGCGATGTCGAAGCGGTCGCCGTGTCCGGCGCCGTCGACCACGTACCGCAGCGTGCCGTCGCTGTTGACGACGTAGTTGCCGTCGGCGATCTCGTCCTTGCCGTCCTGGTCGACGTCGACGGTCCGGATCTGGTGGAAGCTGGTGGCGCCGCTGCCGGACGGGACGACGTACTTCCAACGCCGGGTCAGATCGGTCCCGTTGAAGTCCCACGTCTGGAAGAGGATCCGGAACGAGCCACGCCTGGAGCCGACCCGTGTGACCAACTTCGTGACAAGGCTGGGGTGTTCGCCGTCGAGGTAAGCGATCCCGAAGTGGCCGCCGGAGGGGCCGTCGGCCACGAAGTCGTCGGGCACGGGCTGCCGGGTGCGCTCGGTGCCGCTCTCGCCGTCGATCACCGAGATGAACTGGTTGGCGGGCGAGTCGGCCGTCACCTTCGAGCCGTCCGCGAACGTGGTCCCGTCGGCCGTGTGCACCAGCACCTCGGCCTTCCCGTCGCTGTCGAGGTCGTAGACGGTGACGTTGTCGTCGTTGCGATAGCCGCCGATGGCCGTCGAGCCGCTGATCGCGGCGGGCGCCGGGTCGTTGGCGCCGTTCCCGGACACCTGGGTGTACGAGCCGGGGCCGAGGTCGACGCGCCACAGGCGTTCACCGGTGAGCGTGTACGCCTCCAGGAGGTCGGGCTTGGTCCGGTCGGTGGCGAGGCGGCTGACGACGAGCTCGTACCGCCCGTCCCCGTCGAGGTCCCCGGGCCAGGCGTGCTGCACGGTGTAGCCGTCGGCAGTGGCGAGCGGGATTTCCGCGTATCCCTCGGCGAAGTCGAGCGCTGCCGAACTCGCTTTCTGCTCATGACCGTTGACGACAGCGCGCACGGTGTACGTGCCCGTGCCGGGGCTGTTGTCCTGGTAGGTGGTCGACTTGGTGACCGGTTCGTGGTTGAGCCGTCGGCCGCCCTTGTAGACGTTGAACGCGATGGCGTTCCCGTAGCGCGCGTACTCCGTGCCGAGCAGCCGCCAGCTCAGGAAGGTGCCTTGGCCGGAGGGGACGGCGACCAGGCCGCGGTCGAGGTTCTCCACGACGCGGCGCGTGGAGGCTTCGGCGCTCTGAGACGGGGTGGCGACAAGGCAGGCCAGCAGCGTGGCGGCGGCGATCGCTCCGAGTCTTCGAGGTCTCACGAGGTCAGTGCTCCTTGCTCTTGATCAGTGAAGCGAGCCGGTCGGCCACCTTGCGATGGCCCTGGGCATTCGGGTGGACCGTGCCGTTGAAGTCCCCGTCCTCCGGGGAGATCCAGCCGGTGGTGTCGACGAACTCGACGTGCGGGTCGGCGAGTTCACGGACGACGGCGGCGATGTCGTCGGCGTGCGCGCCGCTGAAGGGGCGCAGCGCGAGAATGCGGGCGTGCGGGGCGGCCGACCGCAGCCGGTCCAGGTACGCCCGGTAGGCGACCCGGAACTCCTCCGCGCCGTACGCCGCGTCGTTCGTCCCCTGGTTCACGACGATCACATCGGCGCGGCGGTCCGAATCCGCCCTGGAATCCGCGTAGTTCCATCCGTACGCGTCCCCGGCGGCCGGGACTCCCCCGTTGCCGGACTGGAGGACGCCCTGTCTGCCGAAGCCGACCTGGGTGAGGGAGGCGTTCAGGTCGTCGGCGACCAGCGTCGGATAGGCGGCCGTCCCGTCGGCGCAGTCGGAGGTGTTCACCTCGCACAGCGCCATGACGCCTTGGGTGATGGAGTCGCCGTAGAAGACCAACCGAGGCCCCGGCAGCTGGTGTTGGGGAAGCAGGCGCGCTCCCTCCTCCAGCCGTAACCCGGTGAGGACGACTCCCGTCTCCAGAGGCGGAGTCCAACGGTTGGCCCGCGAGAAGACGTCCTTCACGGAGAGCTCGGCGGTGTGCGTCCCCCGGCCCGGCACGGCGATGTCGAGATCGTCCCGGTCGACGGCGTACAGCCGCTTCGGCCCACCGTCCACCGACACATAGATCTGCGCCGGCACGGTGATCGACGAGACGTCGAAGAGGGCGTGCAGGGTGCCGCCGGTGAAGCGTAAGCGGAGCCGCGAGCCGGAGTTGACCGTCGTCGCGGACGTCGCCGTCCTCCCCCAGTGCCCTTCGTAGGCAAGACGCCGGTCATCGGGGCGTACGACGTTCGAGGTACCGGACGCAGAGACGGGCGATGCGGACACCGGAGGAGTCAGCGCGCACAGCACACCGGCCGTCACCGCCCCGATCAGGAACGTACGTCTCATGACGGGATCCGATCGCCGATGAGCGCCAGGTTCTGGATCGCCGCGAGGGCCCACTGCGCCGAGGAGTTGGTGGAGATCCAGGGAATCTCCTCGGTGGTACGGAGCACGGCCGGGGTCCTGATGGTCACGCGCGACCAGTCGTTGGACGGGAAGTACGTGTCGGTGCCGGTGTAGAACTCGTTCCACGCGCGCTTGGCGAGCGTCGGATCGTCCTTGCGCCGGGCCGCGTAGGCCGTGATCCGGGAGTGCGCGGCGGGCAGCGCGGACTTCCAGGTCGAGCCGGTCAGCGCGGTCTTCTCGGCGTTCGTGGCGTTGTAGTACTGCGCGTAGTCCAGCCAGGCGGCGGCGAATTCGGGCTCGTCGTCGCCGAGCAGCGAGACGATCTCGCTGTTGGTCTCCACGAGTCCGAAGACGGCGGACAGATGCGAGACGGTCACCGCCTTGTCCGTCGTGACCGCGAACTCGCCGGTGTCGGCGTCGAGAAGACCGGCGCCGGTGAAGAAGCCGTTGGGCTGGGCGGCGATCGTCCGCAGGGAGTTCACCAGTTTCGTACGGGCCTTGTCCGCGTGCGGGCCGCGCCGTTCCCACTCGGTGAGCCAGGCCGCCGACAACCCGCCCCAGTCGGTGCCGAATCCGACGGACAGGGCGTGCCGGTCGCCGGGCGTGTAGCCGTCGTTGCGGACCTTGCGCTGCGGGTCGACCTCCAGGAACGCCAGCTCCACGTCGACGAGTTCGCGCAGCAGGTCGCCGGTGCGCTCGTCGCCCGTGAGGAAGTAGTAGAAGCGACGGTTGGCGGCCGTGGAGATACGGACCTGCTTGGCGCTGTCCGCGTAGTGCTGCACCCCGTGCCGGGTGCCGAGCCCGGCCCACTTCCCCAGGTGGTACACGTCGACTTCACCGGTGTGCCGCGTCATGGCCTCCGCGAAGCGGAACACCTCGGCGGAGCCGGTGCGCAGGAAGTGGTACCAGAGCCACAGGTCGGTGCCCAGCTCGGAGTTGTCCCAGGCGAAGCCGCCGACGTCGTAGCGCCAGACGTGCCGGTCGTTGTCGTAGGTGTGCTGCACGTCCCCGTAGTCGAGGAAGCCGTACCAGCGGCGGTCCTCGCGCTGGTCGCGGTAGTAGGCGAAGAGGTCGTCGAGGTGGTCCTCGATGACCTCGCGGGCCGCGTTCGAGCGGTCGACCGGCGCCCAGTCGCCGAAGATCCCGGCGGAGTGCAGGCGTTCGGGGGTGGCAGTCAGCAGCGGCGGAGTGGCGACGGCGGCCGCCTGCGCCGCGAGATCCGCCGCGCTCGGCGTCGACTCGTGGGCCCAGAAGGTCAGTTCACTGGTCCGGGCGATCCCGTACGGGGTCCCGAAGCCCGGCTCGTAGTCCTCGTAGGTGATCTCCAGGCCCTCGGCCTGCTTCTCGTACGTGTCCTGGCCGAGGCCGTCGTGGTAGAAGCGCAGGTCGAGCGGTTGCGCCTCGGGCGAGTAGAGCCAGAGGGTGGCCTCGGCCGTGTCCGTGGCGGCGCCCCTGATGTCGAGCTGTGTGGGGTGCCGTTGCCAGAAGTCGCGCAGCCCGAAGGAGAGTCCGCCGCTCACGCCGCCGACGTAGCCGAAGCCACCGGCCCGCCGTCCGGCCGCGGCCTGGATCCAGCCGTGTCCGTCCTTGGTGCGCTTGCGGATCACATAGCCGTCGGCCGTGGGCTGGGTGAGCGTGAAGTCGCCCCACCGCGGGATGTACGCGAGGCGGCTCGACACGCGGCTGTCCCAGGTCGAAGTGTCGGGCAGCTTCTCGCCGGCGATCTGCGCGGTGCGCACCGCCTCGCCGGGATCCCTGCGCAGTCCCGTGACGCCCTGGACCGCCTCGCTGAAGAGACCCCCGCCGGAGTCGGCGAGGCGGACGTGGCGGTCGTACGGCTGGTCGCTCAGCGGCACGGAGAAGCGGACACCGAGGCCTCGCAGGAAGTCGCCGTCCGCCTTGCCCGGCTCCTGCTCGCCGTCCCAGACGAAGGAGTGCACCAGCCGGAAGGACTCGGCGCCTGCGTGGAAGGAGAAGCGCAGCACGAAGGGCAGCCAGCCCCGGCCGCCGCGCCGATGCCTGCCCTCGACCCGGACGACCGCGCGGACCGGCCCGTCCTGCTCGACCTCGGTCTTCTCGATCCGGCCGGTGAAGTCCTCCGCCGCGACGCCGTCGCGCAGCGAACCCTGGCGCAGGGCGACCAGCCGTCCGTCCCGGGCGATCTCGGCCGAGCCGCGTCTGACACTGCGTACGACGGTGCCGGAGCCCTTCGCGCCGAAGGCCACCGTGATGACACCGGTCGACACCTCGATCCGGCCGCCGGAGCGGGTGACTCTCAGCTGCTGCGAGGGAGCGGCCGGGGTACCCGCGGAGAGCTTGTACGTCTCGGCCTTGGGCGCGCCCGGCGCGATGGCGTGCGCGGTCCACTTCACCGAGCCGTCGGGCCAGTGGCCGGTGACCCAGCTCTGCACGGGCACCTCGTCACCGGAGGCAGTGGCCAGCCTGAACGCCTGGTCGGGCTGGTAGGTGCCGCGGGACCAGGGCACGCCCCAGACGGCGCCCGCGTGGGTGCCGGGCGCCGTGCCCTCCAGCCAGTGCAGTTCGGTGTCGCCCCCGGCCGACGGCGCGGCGGCGGCACTGCGGGAGAGCGCCCAGGAGAACGGGGCGGTGGCGGCCGCGGCTGCGGCGCCCTTGATGACGGTGCGTCGGTCGACGCCGGGCACGGGGACCTCCGAAGGCATAGAAAGCGCTTGCGGAGATCACTGTGGGGCCACTGTCGCACGCCTGTCGATACCTCGTGCAGGCATGCCACAGGACCGCAATGTGCCGATCATGAATCGCTCATGAAAGACCAAAGGCCGAACCCCGGGGATCGTGGGGTCCGGCCTTTGGCTGCTGTCCTGCCTTGGGGAGCAGGAAGTCCTGCTGTGGGGAGCAGGGAGTCGCGCCTTGGGGGCACGGAGTCTGCCGTGGGGAGCAGGGAGTCGTGCCCTGGGGGCACGTGGTCTGCCTTGGGGGGCAGGGGAAGGCGTCAGCCGACGGCGATACCGTGCGAGCGCAGGTACGCGACCGGGTCCACGTCCGAGCCGTAGTTCGGGGTGGTGCGGATCTCGAAGTGCAGGTGCGGTCCGGTGACGTTGCCGGTCGCGCCGGAGAGGCCGATCTGCTGGCCCGCGGTCACCGTCTGGCCCGCCGAGACGGAGAGGGCGGACATGTGGGCGTACTGGGAGTACTGGCCGTCGGCGTGCTGGATGACGACCTGGTTGCCGTACGCGCCACCCCAGCCGGCCGAGACGACGGTGCCCGCGGCGATGGCCTTGATCGTGGTGCCGGTCGGGACCACGAAGTCCACGCCGGTGTGGTAGCCGCTGGACCACATGCTGCCCGCCACCTTGTAACCGGTGCCGACGGTGGCGCCCTCGACCGGCAGGGTGTAGCCGGAACTGCTGCTGGTGGAGGCGGCGGCGGTGGCGGCCGACTTGGTCGACGAAGGCGTCGTCTTGGCGGACGACTGGGTGGCGCTGCCTGACGCGGCCTTCTTGCCGATCGTCAGCTTCAGGCCGGGGCGGATCAGCGTCGGGTCGCTGCCGACGGCCGAGCGGTTGTCGGAGTAGAGCTTCTTCCAGCCGCCGCTGACGTTCTGCTCGTCGGCGATCTTCGAGAGCGAGTCGCCGGCCTTCACCGCGTAGGTCTTCGTCCCGGCCGCCTTCTTGGCGGCCGCGGGAGCGGCGGTGGCGGTCTTCGCGACGGTGGCCGTCGGGGTCGCGGCATGGGCGCCGGTGGCCCCCATCAGAGGCAGCGCGAGCGCGGCGCCGCCGGTTCCGGCCACGGCGATCGAGCGGGTGAAACGCTGGGACTTGGGACGGCGGTGCTTACCCTTCGCGGGCATGACGAGTTCCTCTCCGGCGCCTGCGGGGTGAGCTGTCGGGTGCGGGCTGGAGATGCCCGGCCGCGCTGGTGCGCGGCTGTACCCCTAGCCGTTCCGGAGACCGGAACAGGCACGGAACCTGTGGGTCCCCCGCTCCTGCCGTGTGCGGGTGAGTGTGCGGATTCCGGGCGGCGGCAGGATTGGGCGTCCGTCCGGATTGGGGCCGAACGTAGGCGAGATGAGAGCGCGGCGACAACCATGTGCCTTTTCTGCGCGTCCGCCCTTCTTGATCCACGCCGGAATTCCGGTCACCCTCCGTGGATCGACGATCTTTCCGGCCCCTCAATCCGCCCGGGAATTCGGGCATGTTGCGAAATAGGGGTCGCAACGCATCGTCACGAATATGACGCTGCTCACGCACCTCGTCCCACGATGCTTTATTCCAGGGCCAGTTGGAATGAAGCCGCCAATTCGGACAGAACAGTCACATACGACGCAGTCGGATAACTACCGCATCGAGATCCCCGCGCAGCCCCGTCCGCACCCCGTGATGCAGCAGCACCGCACCCCGGTGCACTTCGCCCGTTTCACGGCACTCATACGCTTGTGTCGGGTCGAGCCCGCGCAGCCGCAGCGGGGCGACCGGCTCGCCGTACCGCTGGGCCTGGAGCCAGGCGAGGACGACGGTCTCATCGCCGTGGACGTACTGCACCGCACTCAGCCCGCCCTCCGGGGGCCGCAACCGGTAGAGGTCGCCGCGCTGGACGACGGGCCGGATCTCCTTGTAGAGATCCACCCAGCCCCGCGCCTCGGCAAGCTCCTCCTCGCTCCACTCGGCCAGGTCTCCGCCGACGCCGAGCACCCCGGCCATGGCGCTCACAAAGCGGAAGCGCAGCGAGCTGACCCGCCCGTTGAGCTGCGTGTTCGGGCTGTCCGTAACCCAGGCGGCCATGATCCGGGCCGGGTGGATCTGACCGAAGCCGTGCTGGATGGCGAGCCGGTCGAGCGGGTCGGTGTTGTCGGAAGTCCACACCTGGTCCGTACGCGCCATGACGCCGAGGTCGATGCGGCCGCCACCGCCCGAGCACGACTCGAAGGCGACCGAGGGGTGCGCGGCCCGCAACCGGTCGAGAAGGGCGTACAGGGCCTCCACGTGCTCGACCCACAGCTTCTGCGGGTAGCGCTCACCGGGCCACCCGGCGTCCGTGAAGCAACGGTTGAAGTCCCACTTCACATAGTCGATCGGCGCACTGGAGAGCAGGCCGTCGAGCTGCCCCCACAGGTACTCCTGGACGTCCGGGCGGGCGAGGTTCAGTACGAGCTGATTGCGGTACTCCGTCCTGGTTCGCCCCGGCTGGAACTGCACCCAGTCCGGGTGGGCGCGATACAGCTCACTGTCCGGATTGACCATCTCCGGCTCGACCCAGATACCGAACTGCATCCCGAGCGCGTGCACGTAGTCGCCGAGCGGCTTGAGCCCCGCCGGGAAGCGGTCCGGGTTGGGGGTCCAGTCGCCGAGCCCCGCGCGATCGCTGGTCCGCGTCCCGAACCAGCCGTCGTCGACCACGAACAGCTCGACCCCCATCGCCGCGGCCCGCCGTGCCAGTACCCCCTGCTGGTCCTCGGAGATGTCGAAGGTGGTGGCCTCCCAGGAGTTGAACAGCACCGGCCGGTCCTGGTCCGCGTCCGGGATGACGTACGCGCGCTGGTAGGCGTGCCAGGCCCGGCTCGCCCCGCCGAAGCCGGCGTCGCTCCACAGGCCGGCGAAGACGGGAGTGGTGAACGACTCCCCCGGCTCCAGCCGCAGCAGCCCGGAGTCGTCGTATCCGGCGCCGCCGGAGATCTGTACGCGCGCGTCGGGGAGCTGGGCCACGGCGATCCGCCACGAGCCGGACCAGCCGAGCGCGCATCCGTACACCTCGCCGCTCTCCTCGGTCGCCTCGCTGTCGAGGGCGACCCAGGGCAGGTGCTGGTGACCGGTGTGTCCGCGCCGGCTGCCGATGACCTTCTCACCGTAGGTGAGGGGGGAGCGCACGAGCCGGGACTCGGCCGCCCAGCGCCCGTGCAGCTGGGACAGCCGCCAGCCGTCGCGCTCGGGCAGTGTCCAGGTCGCGGAGTCGGCGCGCAGCAGCTCCAGGGCGGGACCCTGGTTGGCGAGGGTCACCCAGCGTTCGACGACGTCGCCGCGCATCCGGTAGTGCAGGGTGATGCCGAGTCCGGCGTCCGAGAAACGCAGCCGCAGCTCGTCGCCGTCCGCCTCGTACTCCTCGAAGCGCCACTCGGTGCCGCGCCGCTCGTCCGTCCGCACGGAGAGGGCGGGGCGGACGAAGCGGGGGCCGCCCTCGACCGGGTACTCCTCGCGCCCGTCGAGCGGGGACTCGAAGGGCCAGTACTGCGGCGCGGGCAGGGCGGCGAATGCCTCGGCGTCGGCGAGCGCGATCCGTGGGCCCCAGTGCAGATGCAGCAGCTCGTCGAGGCCGGTGAGCCGTAGCGCGTAGCTGCTCGTCGGCCCCGAAAGAAGCCAGGTACGACCGTCCGTGCCGACCTCGATCATCAGTCCCCCACAGATTCGAACAGGTGCGATCAGGCACCAACATCATCATGGGCTCGGCGCCCTGGAGGCAACGCCTGTGGACAACTCATTGCCCGAGGAACCCATGTCGTATCGTCGAGAGCGCAACCTCCGTCGGCAGGCAACGCCGAGCAGCGCCGACGGCCGAAGGGGAGGAGCCCCAGTGACGCAGCAGGTCCCGTCGACCGAGCCCGAGCTGGCAGGAGTGCGCAACTTCCGGGACGTGGGCGGCCTGCCCACCACGGACGGTCGGCGGGTGAAGCACGGGCAGCTGTTCCGCAGCGGCCACCTGGCGCACGCCACCGAGGGGGACGCCGCGTTCCTCTCCTCCCTGGGCCTGCACACGATCTTCGACTTCCGCAATGCCTCCGACCAGAAGCTGGAGGGCCCGGACGTCGAGCTGCCGGGCGTGCGGAACGTGAATCTTCCGCTGACCGACCCGGCCGACGGCTCCGAGTTCTGGAAGATGGTCCGCGACGGCGAGATCGACCAGCTCCGCTCGATCCTCGGGGACGGCAAGGCCGCGAACCGCATGATCACCTCGTACCGCACGATCATCAAGGAGCGCACGGCCGAGCACTCCCAGGTGCTGCACGCGATGGCCGAGGACAGCGTGCCCGCGCTGATGCACTGCGCGGCGGGCAAGGACCGCGCGGGCCTGTCGATAGCCGTGACGCTCCTCGCCGTCGGCGTCGAGCGCGATGCGATCGTGGCCGACTACCTGGAGTCGAACGCGAAGCACCGCCGCTACAAGGTGCATCGCAACGGCAGCTCCGCCTCCGCGTACTCCCCCGAGGTCATGGAGCTGCTGAGCCCGCTGTTCGACGCGCGCGCCGAGTACCTGACGGCGGCCTTCGAGACGATCGAGGAGACCTGGGGCGGGGTCGACCCCTACCTGGAGCGGGCGCTGCGGGTCACCCCGGAGCTGCGGGAGCGGCTGCGCGAGCGGCTGCTGGACTGAGCCGGCGCCGAAGGGGATCCACTGCCCGAGAGGGATCTACTGGTTGTGCGCGCCCAGCGTGAACAGCAGGAAGATGAAGGCCGCGAAGAGGTGGCCGACGGCGATGTAGATGATCAGTCGCACCCACAGGGAGCGGGGGAACCGCTCCTCCATGGACCGTCGCGTGCCGGGTTCCGTGGGTTCGGTCATGACGTCTCTCCGGAGGTCGGGTGCCCCGTCGCCGGGCCGAGGCACAGCGCGGCGGTGGGGCTCTGCAGCAGGGTGTGGACGAACAGGAGCTCGGCACCGCCGTGATCGGCGGCGGCGATGCGGTGCGGGGTGAGCGAGTCGAAGTGCGCGCTGTCGCCCGGCGCGAGCACGTACGCGGTGTCCCCGAGGCGCAGCCGCAGCCGCCCCTGGAGGACGTACAGCCACTCCTCGCCGGGGTGGACGCGCACGATGTCGCCCTGCGAGCCGTAGGGAACGTGGACGCGCAGCGCCTGCATACCGCGACCGGGCGCGCCCGCCTGCCAATAGGTCCAGCCCCCGGCGGAGGTCGGGTCCATGTCGGCGGCGCGCACGATCGCGTCCCGGTCGGCGACCGTCTCGCCGAGCAGTTCGGAGACCGTCGTACCGTAGATACGGGCCAGCGCGAGCAGCATGGGCAACGAGGGCTGGCGCTGCCCGGTCTCCAGACGGGAGAGGTGGGCGGGCGAGAGCCCGGCGGCGCGGGAGGCGGCCTCCAGGGTCAGGGAGGCACGGCGGCGCAGCTCACGCAGTTGTGGTGCGACGGCGGGAAGCTCGACGGACGGCTCTTCGACCGCCCCCGGTTCAGCAGGGCTCATGTGTTTATTGAGCCCGATGCTTGCCTCTGGGGCAATTTTCTTGCCCCAGAGGCAAAAAATCTCAGCGGTTCGCCACCGCCTGCTTCACGAGTGTCTTCCCGAAGTCCCACATCAGCCCGCCCCCGTGGTGCGCGTCGTCCATCACCGCGGTGAAGGCCTCGACGAAGCGGTCCACGTCCCGCTCGCCGATGATCAGCGGCGGGATCAGCTTGATCACCTCCAGGTAATCGCCGGAGACCTGGGTGAGGATGCGGTGCCGTTGCAGCAGCGGTACGACCACCATCTGCGCGAACAGGCCCTTGCGCGCGGCCTGCAGCATCGTCCAGCGGCTGCGCAGCTTCAGCGATGTGGGCCGCCCGAACTCGATGCCGATCATCAGGCCCCGGCCGCGTACGTCACTGAGCAGCTCGTACTTGTCCACGAGGGCCGTCAGCCGGGACTTCAGCTGCTCCCCGGTGGCCCGGGCATTGGCCACGACCTGCTCGTTCTCCATCACGGAGAGCACGGCCAGACCGGCCGCCATGGCCTGCGCGTTCGACCCGAAGCTCGCCGAGTGGACGAGGACCCGGTCCATCGACGAGTAGACCTTCTTGAAGATCCAGTCCTTGCCGAGGGTCGCGCCGACCGGCACATAGCCGCCGGAGAGCGCCTTGGCCACGCACACCAGGTCGGGCTCGACTCCGTCCTCGTGCTGGTAGGCGTAGAAGTCCCCGGTCCGCCCGAGGCCGGTCTGCACCTCGTCCGCGATGAGCAGCGCCTTGTGCTTGTGCAGCAGTTCCTGGGCGGCGCGCAGATACCCGGGCGGGGCCTCGTGCACGCCCTTGCCCTGGATGGGCTCGACGATGAGCGCGGCGACGTCGCCCTTCTTCAGCTCCCGGACCAGGACGTCGAGATCGCCGAGCGGCACGGCGGTGTCGGGCAGCAGCGGGGCGAAGCCGTCGCGGAAGCCGTCCTCACCGTTCACGGACAGGGAGCCGGTGGTCAGCCCGTGGAAGGCGTGCGAGCAGTACAGGATCCGCGGCTTCCCGGTGGCGTACCGGGCGAACTTCAGCGCGGTCTCGACCGCCTCCGTACCGCTGTTGCCGAAGAAGACCCGGTCCAGGTGCGGGCTGCGGGCGAGCAGCTTCTCCGCGAGCAGGCCGGGCAGGGGCTGACAGTCGAAGCGGGTGAGGTCGGCGAGCGAGGCGTCCAGGACATCGTGCAGCGCCTTGCGGACGACCGGGTGGTGGCGGCCCAGGCCCATCACCCCGAACCCGGCGAGCATGTCCAGGTAGTCGTTGCCGTCCGCGTCCCAGAAGTGCGCACCCTCGGCCCGCTCGTACACCTTGTCGAAGCCGATGGTGTGCAGCATGCGCGGGAGCTGGTGGTTCAGGTACTTGGTGTGCAGCTCGTAGCGCTCGGCTCCACGCTCGGCGAGGAGCGCGCCGAGGTCGAACTCCCCCTTCTCAGCAGGGTCGCTCATTCCTGTTTCTCCTTGGACAACTCATCCTCGGACAGCGCGCCCTTCGACAGCGCGTCCTTGACGGCCAGGCCGGCACCGATCCGCCCGGCGATCTCGACGGGGGTGAGACCTATGTCGGCCAACACCTCACCGCGCTTGGCGTGCGCGAGGAACTGCTCCGGGATGCCGAACCGCCTTACGGGTACGTCGACTTCGGCGTCCCCGAGCGCCAGCGCGACCGCCGCGCCGACACCGGCCGCCCGGCTGTTGTCCTCGACGACCGCGACGAGCCGGTGCTCGGCGGCCAGGCCGGGCAGCGACGGGTCGACGGGCTTGACCCAGCGCGGGTCGACGACGGTGCAGCCGATGCCGCGGGCTTCGAGCAGCTCGGCGGCCTGGAGGCAGACGGGCGCCATGACGCCGACGGCGACCAGGAGGACTTGCGGTGTCTCCGGGGAACGGTGCAGGACGTCGAGCCCGCCCACATGGCCGACCGCGGGAATCGCGGGCCCCACCGACTCCTTCGGGAAGCGGACGAGCGTCGGCGCGTCGTCGACGGCGACGGCCTCCCGCAGCTGGGCCCGCAGTTGGTCGGCGTCGCGCGGCGCGGCGATCCTGAGGCCCGGCACGACCTGGAGGATCGACATGTCCCACATGCCGTTGTGGGAGGCCCCGTCGACACCGGTGACGCCGGCCCGGTCCAGCACGAAGGTCACACCGCAGCGGTGCAGCGCGACGTCCATCAGGAGCTGGTCGAAGGCCCGGTTGAGGAAGGTGGCGTAGACGGCGACGACGGGGTGCAGACCGCCGGTGGCGAGCCCGGCCGCCGAGACCGTGGCATGCTGCTCGGCGATGCCGACGTCCCACACCCGGTCGGGGAACCGCTCGGCGAACTTCCCGAGCCCCACCGGATGCAGCATCGCCGCCGTGATCGCCACGACGTCCGCGCGCTCCTCACCGATCCTGACGATCTCGTCGCCGAACACCGAGGTCCAGGAAGGCCCGTTGGAGGGCGCGAGCGGCTCGCAGGTGAGCGGGTCCATCACGCCGACCGTGTGGAAGTGATCCTCCTCGTGCGCGAGCGCGGGCTCGTAGCCGCGGCCCTTCTCCGTCAGACAGTGAATGACCACGGGCCCGTGGAAGCGTTTCGCGCGCCGCAGCGCGGACTCGACGGCCCCCACGTCGTGTCCGTCGATCGGCCCGACGTACTTGAGCCCGAGGTCCTCGAACATGCCCTGCGGCGCGAACGCGTCCTTGAACCCCTTCTTCGCGCCGTGCAGCGACTCGTAGAGGGTGTGTCCGACGACGGGTGTGCGCAGCAGTACATCCTTGCCCCAGGCGAGGATCTGCTCGTAACTGTCCGTCGTACGAAGCGTCGCGAGGTGGTTGGCGAGGCCGCCGATGGTCGGCGCGTACGAGCGTTCGTTGTCGTTGACGACGATGATCAGCGGGCGGTCCTTGGCGGCGGCGATGTTGTTCAGCGCCTCCCACGCCATGCCGCCGGTCAGCGCGCCGTCGCCGATGACCGCGACGACATGGCCCTTCTCGCCCTGCACCTGACGGGCCTTGGCGAGCCCGTCCGCCCAGCCGAGCGCCGTGGAGGCGTGGCTGTTCTCGATGATGTCGTGCTCGGACTCCTCGCGCGACGGGTAGCCGGACAGGCCGCCCTTGCCGCGCAGCTTGGAGAAGTCCTGACGTCCCGTCAGCAGCTTGTGCACATAGCTCTGATGGCCGGTGTCCCACAGGATCCGGTCGTCGGGTGACTCGAAGGCCCGGTGGAGCGCGATGGACAGTTCCACCACTCCCAGGTTGGGCCCAAGGTGGCCGCCGGTCCTGGCGACCGCGTGCACCAGGAACTCCCGTATCTCTTCGGCCAGTTCACCGATCTCCGCCTCGGACAGCGCCTTCAGGTCGCGTGGTCCCCGGATGTTCTCCAGAATCGTCACGCTCGGCCCCCTCTCGGTCCGTGCTGATCAACTCACGGTGACGGCCGGTTCTCCGGACGCGACGCCGTCGTGTTCCATCTGTTCGGCGATCTTCATCGCCTCGTCGATGAGGGTCTCGACGATCTTCGACTCGGGTACGGTCTTGATGACCTCGCCCTTGACGAAGATCTGCCCCTTGCCGTTGCCGGAGGCGACCCCCAGGTCCGCCTCCCGCGCCTCGCCGGGGCCGTTGACGACGCAGCCCATGACCGCGACGCGCAACGGGACCTCCATCCCCTCCAGACCGGCCGTGACCTCGTCGGCCAGCTTGTACACATCGACCTGGGCGCGCCCGCAGGACGGGCACGAGACGATCTCCAGGCGCCGCTGCCGCAGCCCGAGCGACTCCAGGATCTGGATGCCGACCTTGCACTCCTCGGCGGGCGGGGCCGACAGGGACACCCGGATCGTGTCCCCGATGCCCTCGCTCAGCAGGGCCCCGAAGGCGACAGCCGACTTGATCGTCCCCTGGAACGCCGGACCGGCTTCCGTCACGCCGAGGTGCAGCGGGTAGTCGCACTGGGCGGCGAGCTGCCGGTAGGCGTTGACCATCACCACCGGGTCGTTGTGCTTCACCGAGATCTTGATGTCCCGGAACCCGTGCTCCTCGAAGAGCGACGCCTCCCACAGCGCCGACTCGACGAGCGCCTCGGGCGTCGCCTTGCCGTACTTCTGCAGCAGCCGCCGGTCGAGCGACCCGGCGTTCACCCCGATCCGGATCGGGGTGCCCGCGTCCCTGGCGGCCCGCGCGATCTCCTTCACCTTGTCGTCGAACTGCTTGATGTTGCCCGGGTTCACCCGCACCGCCGCGCAGCCCGCGTCGATCGCCGCGAAGACGTACTTCGGCTGGAAGTGGATGTCCGCGATCACCGGGATCTGCGACTTGCGGGCGATGGTCGCCAGCGCGTCCGCGTCGTCCTGCGTGGGGCAGGCGACACGGACGATCTGGCAACCGGACGCGGTGAGTTCCGCGATCTGCTGCAAGGTGGCGCCGATGTCCGACGTACGGGTCGTCGTCATCGACTGCACCGACACGGGTGCGCCGCCCCCGACCGCCACCGGTCCGACCTGGATCTGCCGCGACACACGGCGCTCCGCGATCGGTCGGACCGGCACCTCGGGGAGGCCCAGGGAAACGGCGGTCATGACGTCACCCGCGGCTTTCCGTGAAGGTCTCACGGGCGGCGCGCAGCGACTCCTTGAGGGAGCCCATGGTGGCGAGGACGGCCGTCGGCTCGTAGCCGCAGTGCGCCATGCAGTTGGCACACCGGTCGTCCTTGCCGCGGCCGTAGGAGTCCCAGTCGGTCTCCTCCAGCAGTTGCTTGTACGTCTGCACGTACCCGTCGCTCATCAGATAGCAGGGCTTCTGCCAGCCGAAGAGCGAATAGCTCGGGATCGCCCACGCGGTGCACGGGAAGTCGACCTTGCCCTCCAGGAAGTCCAGGAAGAGCGGGCTCTGATTGAGCCGCCAGCGGCGCCGGTTGCCGCCCGCGAAGGCCTTCTTGAACAGTTCCCGGGTCTGCTGGACGCCGAGGAAGTGCTCCTGGTCGGGTGCCTTCTCGTAGGCGTAGGCGGGCGAGAGCATCATCTCGTCGACCTTCAGGTCGTCGTTGAGGTAGTTGAGGACCTCGATGACGGTCTGCGGGGTGTCGGTGTTGAAGAACGTCGAGTTGGTGGTGACCCGGAAGCCGCGCCGCTTGGCCTCCTTGATGGCCTCGACCGCCTCGTCGAAGACACCTTCCTTCGCGACGGATTCGTCGTGTCGCTCACGCAGTCCGTCGATGTGCACGGCCCACGCGAAGTACGGCGAGGGCTTGAACTTGTCCATCTTCTTGCGCAACAGCATCGCGTTGGTGCACAGGAAGACGAACTTCTTCTTGGCCACCAACTGCCGCACGATCTCGTCGATCTGGGGGTGCATCAGCGGCTCACCGCCGGCGATGGACACCATCGGCGCACCGGACTCGAGCACCGCGCCCACCGCCTGGGCCACGGGCATGCGCTGCTTGAGCACACCCGCGGGGTGCTGGATCTTGCCGCAGCCCTCGCAGGCGAGGTTGCACGCGAAGAGCGGTTCCAACTCGACCAGCAGCGCGAACTTGTCCCGCTTCCTGAGCTTCTGTTCAAACAGGTACGCAGCGACCTTCATGGTCTGCCGAAGGGGCATGGCCATCTGGCTCACCTCCGAGGGAGCAGCAAAGAACGGTGCCATTCAAAAAAAGCGGGAAGCACGGCACGAAGAACACGGAAAGCTGATATTCCACCGCGGACTGTGCCGATACGGACGAGTTCATGTTCTGGAGCGTCCACGACCACCCGTACGGCCGCAACCGGGCGCGTGCCCGTGCGCACGGCGCTGTGGAGTGTGGACGCCGACTCCATATCGACCGCGATTGCGCCGGTCGCGAGCAGCTCCGACCGTTCGTGACCGCGGACGACGTGATCGGAGCCGGTGAGCGGCCCCGTATGGACAGTGCGCCCCGGCAGGGTACGCACGAGTTCCTTGACCAGCAGATCGGTGCCCACGCACGGCGTGGTGCCGCGCGGGTCCCGGGTCTCCTCGGCGACCACCAGGTCACCGGGGTGCATGCCCGGGGCGAGCCCGGCACAGAAGCCCGTGGCCAGGACGGCGGCCTCGGACAGCGCCGGATCGGCGAGGACCCGGGTGACCGAACGCTCGGCGGCCTTGGGCCCCATGCCGGTGCGCAGCACGGTGACGGGCCCGTCGGCCCCCGTCCGGTCGCCGCTGCGCAGGGCGAGGTGCTCGATGCCGAGCGCGCAGGCGATCAGAAGCGGGACCGGGTCGGGCTTGGTGCTCATCAACCCCCCTTGGCCTCGGCGAGGGACTCGCCGTGGACGAAGCTCGGCTCGCCGTGGACGTACCGGCCGAGCGCGGTGAGCGGGAAGACCTGCCGGTAGAGGTGGTAGTTGATCGAGAAGTCCCACGGGAACCCGGTGCCGGTGAAGTACGGCTCGTCCCAGGAGCCGTCCGCCAGCTGGGTCTCCGCGAGCCATTCGACCCCGCGCTCCACGGCCTTGGAGTCGCGCTCCCCCGCGGCGAGCAGCGCGAGCAGGGCCCACCCGGTCTGGGAGGCGGTCGAGGCGCCACGCCCGCTCCACTCGGCGACGTCGCGGTAGGAGCGCAGATCCTCGCCCCAGCCGCCGTCGTCGTTCTGCACGGTCTCCAGCCAAACCACGGCCCGGCGGATCGCCGGGTGCGAGGCGGGCAGCCCCGCGGCCATGAGCGCCGGGACCACCGACCCTGTGCCGTATACGTAGTTGACGCCCCAGCGGCCGAACCATGAGCCGTTCGGTTCCTGGTGGGCGAGCAGCCACTGGATGCCCCGGCGGGTGCGCGGGTCGTGCGCGAGTCCCTCGACCGCGAGCATCTCCACGACGTGCGCGGTGACGTCCGCGGACGGCGGGTCGATGACCTCCCCGAAGTCGCAGAACGGCAGCCGGTTGGGGAAGGCGCTGGTGTTGTCGACGTCGAAGGCGCCCCAGCCGCCGTCCTTGGACTGCATACCGAGGTTCCAGCGGATCCCGCGCCCGATGGCGTTGTCGACGCGCTCCGGGTCGTGGTGCTTGACGCGGCGCAGCGCGAGGGCGACCTCGGCGGTGTCGTCGATGTCGGGGTAGTTGTCGTTGTGGAACTCGAACGCCCAGCCGCCCGGCGGCAGTTGGGGCCGCTTCACCGACCAGTCGCCGGGCCGGACGATCTCCTCGCCGAGCATCCAGTCCGCGGCCTTCACCAGCTGCGGATGGTCGGCGGGCAATCCCGCGTCGGCGAGCGCGATGGTCGCCAGGCAGGTGTCCCACACCGGGGACTGACAGGCCTCGATCATCCGGGCGCCGTCCTCGCGCCATACGGCGAAACGGTCCAGCGACGCCAACCCCTCACGCATCACCGGGTGTTCGAGGTCGTAGCCGAGCAGATGCAGGGCGATGACCGAGTACACGGCGGGCGGCTGGATGCCTCCCCAGCAGCCGTCGTTCTCCTGCCGCTCGATGATCCAGCGGGCGGCCGTGTTCATCGCCGCCCTGCGCAGCCGGCGCGGCGCGACCTTGCGGTACTGGTGCAGCGCCTTGTCGAGCCGCTGGAAGACACCGTCCCAACTCGCCACCGGAGCAAGGGGCTTGACCGGGTTGGGATGGTGCGCGTCGGTGTGCAGCTCGTCGAGCGGGAACGGCGCGGGCCGCACTGGACGCTTCGCCGAGACGACGGTGAGCGGCACGATCGTCTGCCGCGCCCAGCAGCCGAAGTCGTAGATGTTGAGCGGCATCCACTTCGGGAAGTAGATGAGT
Organism: Streptomyces sp. R35; assembly: GCF_041053035.1. Taxonomy (NCBI): domain Bacteria; kingdom Bacillati; phylum Actinomycetota; class Actinomycetes; order Kitasatosporales; family Streptomycetaceae; genus Streptomyces; species Streptomyces sp. R35. The sequence goes on along the minus strand of NZ_CP163440.1, from coordinate 9,893,281 downwards.
TCCGGCGGGAGTTCGGGCAGGTCGTCCCATTTCCACCAGCCGAACAGGGCGAGCCAGATCCGGGTGAAGACCCGGGCCGAGGCGATGCCGCCCCGCTCACGGATCCAGGCGGACGCCCGTGCCATGTGCGGTTCGTCCGGGGCGTCCCCGGCCAGCCTCAGGGCGACGTACGCCTCGACGGTGGTGGAGAGTTCGCCCGGTCCGCCGTAGAACGTGGCCCAGGAGCCGTCGTCGCGCTGCTCGCCGCGGATGAACAGCCCGGCGGCGTGCGTCGTCGACTCGTCGCGGATGCCCAGGAACTGACGGAGGAGCAGGTCCTCGGCGTCCATCGTGACGTTCGTCTCGAGGTCGCCCTTCCACCAGCCCTCGACATCCTGCCGCGAGAGCAGGAAGTCGGTGGCGCGCCGCATCGCGTACGTGGCGACATCTCGGGTCTCGACTGTCCCGGCCGCCACGGGAGTCGTCTGTGTCTGGATTTCGCTGGCCGAGGCAGCGCGGGGCGGCAGGGCCCCGGTGCTTCCGTCGGTCGTCGCTGTCATGGCTTCCCCTTCGTGCAGTGGTACGTCTCTGCTGTGGGTCCGCCGTCGGCCGGTGCGTCCTTGTCCCGCGGCACCGGCCGGCGACTACGCGAGGTTTATTCGACCGATAGTGATCATCTCTTCCGTACGACGACGAAGTCGGCGAGCGCCACGAACTGGGCCCGCACCCGGTCGGGCATCTGGACGGCGTCCAGCGCCTCGATGGCGATGGCGTGCTGGCGGCGCGCCTCCTGGGCGGTCCACTCGCGGCCGCCCGCCTCCTCGATGAGCGCGGCGCGCGCGGCGAACTCCTCCTCGGAGAAGTTCTCGAAGTCGCTGGCCTTGGCGTCCTCGGCGAGCAGTTCACCGAGGCGCTCGGAGGCGGGCCCGCCCGCGGCGAGCGCGGCCACGACCGGCAGGGACTTCTTGCGCTGACGCAGATCGCTCCAGGTCTGCTTTCCGGTGGCTTCCGGGTCGCCCCAGATGCCGAGGAGGTCGTCGACGGCCTGGAAGGCCAGGCCCAGGTGGTAGCCGTACTTCTCCAGCGTGTCCGCGGTGAAGTCGTCGGCACCGCCGAGCACCGCGCCGATGGAGCAGGCGCAGGCGAGCAGGGCGCCCGTCTTGTTGCCCTCCATCTCCAGGCACTCCTCGACGCTGACGCGGTCGCGGTGCTCGTAGGAGATGTCCTGTGCCTGACCGTCGATCAGGGCACGGGTCGCGGTGGTGAGGCGACGCGTGGCGCGGCCCGCCTCGACGGTGCCGAGCTCCAGGAGGATCTCGTTGGCCAGCGCGAACAGGGCGTCGCCGACGAGGATGGCCTGGGCGGGGCCGTGCACCTTCCAGACGGTGTCGCGGTGGCGGCGCTGCTCGTCGCCGTCCATCAGGTCGTCGTGCAGCAGCGAGAAGTTGTGCACCAGTTCAACGGCGACCGCACCCGGCACGCCCACCTCGGGGGCGGCGCCGGCGGCCTGCGCGGACAGGACGGCGAGCGCGGGGCGTACGGCCTTGCCGCCGTCGCCGTCCGCGGGATTGCCCTTGGCGTCGATCCAGCCGAAGTGGTAGGCGGCGACGGTGTCCATGGGCGCTGCGAGCCGGTCGACGGCCGCCTTCAGCACCGGTGTGGCCAGGGTCCGGCCGCGCTCCAGGAGCGCGGTCACGTCCACCGCGTCGGCAGCCGTTTCGGCCGGGGGCACAGTGGGCACAGTCTCTCCTCTTGTTGCGGTACCGGGGGTGCGGGGGTCGGTCGCGCGCTGATCGAGCATCAGGCCGCCTCCTCAAAGACGTCGAAGAGGTGATCGCGAGGCCGGCCCAGGGCGCCCAGCGCGGCTCCCGCCGCACTGACGCCACTGCGGACCGCACTCTCCATGGTCGCGGGCCACCCTGTGGCGGTCCACGCTCCGGCCAGGTACAGGCCGGGAGCCTTGGTGCGGGCGCCGGGCCGCAGCCGCCCGACGCCCGGGGTGGGGGCGAACGTCGCCGTCCGCTCCCGGGTCACGAAGAAGTCCTTCACTCCGGCGCCGCGCGCGGCGGGCAGCAGCCGTTCCAGCTCCGGCAGATAGCGCTCGCGCAGTACGGAGACGGGCTCGTCGATCTCGTCCTGCGCGGCCGACTGCGACAGCGCCAGGTACTGGCCCTCGCGCAGCCCGGACGCCTCGGTCCGGTCGAAGACCCACTGCACCGGGGAGCCGAGCGCCGCGAAGAACGGCCGGGCGAGCACCTTGCGGTCGTAGACGACATGGATGTTGAGGATCGGCGCGGTGCCGATCTCCAGGAGCCGCTCAGGGGCGTCGAGCGCCCCCTCGGGCAGCAGATCGCGGGCCTCGCGCTGGGGTACGGCGAGCACGACCGTGTCGGCTTCGAGCGTCTCGCCGGGAACCTGAACGCTCCAACGCCCGTTCTCGTTGAGGGAGATGGAGGTGACGCGTGTACGGACTTCGGTACGGACGCCCGCGGAGTCGAGCGCCTTGCGGGCCAGGGTGTCGTGCAGTTCGCCCAGCGGGACGCGTGCCCAGCCGATGTCGGCCGCGCCCGGGTCGGACAGCAGACCGGTCTTGAACACCATCGCGGCGAGCGCCAGCGACGAGTCGCCGGCCACCGCGTTGAGGGTGGCGACCCCCACGAGGTCCCACAGTGCTTCGACGGCACGCTCCGACTGACCGTGCGCGGCGAGCCAGTCGCCGAAGTTCTGCGCATCGAGCGCCGGATCGGAGAGATCCAGGCCCTTGAGCGCCAGCGCGGCACGGCCGACCTTGGCACGCTCGGCGAGCGACAGATGCTGGTACGTGGCGAGGCTGCGCGCGAGATGCAGCGGCACGGGCAGCGCCGTGCGGCCGATTCTGCCGAGCCGTCGCCCCGGTGTGCCCTCGGCGTCGAGAACGGGCACGTCGAGACGATCCTGCAGGGGCGCCAGCGAGGCTCCGTCGATGCGGTCGAGGAACCAGCGGTAGGCGGTGCAGCAGCGCAGGTAGACATGCTGGCCGTTGTCGACCGTCAGCTCGCCGCGCTGGAAGGAGAACGCGAGACCGCCGAGCCGCGGCCGCCCTTCGAGCAGGGTGACCCGCACCCCGGCGTCGGCGAGCGCGAGCGCCGCGGTGATCCCGGCGAGCCCTCCACCGACCACCACGGCAGCCGCCCCGTCCGGGCGGCCCGAAGCCCCCGGGGGCTGCGTGACCTCGCTCATCGTGCACCCTCCCCTGCGGCCGCGCCGCGGTGCTTGAACGGTGCACGGCAGGCCGTTGCAGTCAGGGACGCCATCCGGCTCCGGAGGGTTGCGTGCCGCTTTTCGCCGGTGGAATCACCTTGGACCGGATTGTCCATCAGGCGCGCCTCCTGACGGTACGGCGGGACACATGACGGGCATCGAGACCGGAGAGGCCGCGCACGGCGACGTACGCCTTCTCACGTCCGGGCAGCGAGACCCGGCCGCGCAGCACGGCCTCCGGCTCGCGCTCGATGCGGTCGAGCAGGCGGCGGTAGATGCCGGCCATCGCCGCGACACACGCGCCGCTGCGCCGGTCGAGCATGGGCAGCAGCCGGTAGCCCTCGGCGAAAAGAGCGCGGGCCCGACGCACTTCGAAGTGCACGAGGCCCGCGAAGTCGGAGCCGGGCGGTGGAGTCGACCCGTTGAACCCCGCCGAGCAGCCGAACTTGGCGAGATCGTCGGCAGGCAGATAGGTACGCCCGCCCACGGCGTCCTCGCGTACATCCCGCAGGATGTTGGTGAGTTGGAGCGCGAGCCCGAGCGTGTCGGCATACTCCGGCGCGCGCTCGGCGCCGCGCGCCCCCGGTTCCGTACCGAACACGCCGAGCGAGAGCCGCCCGATCGCCCCGGCCACGCAACGGCAGTAGACCTTCAGGTCGTCCCAGGTCTCGTACGCCTCTCCGCGTACGTCCATGAGGACGCCGTCGATGAGTTCGTCGAGGCCGGCGAGGGGCACCGGGAAGTACTCGGCGGTGTGGCTGAGGGCGACCGCGACCGGGTCGGTGTCGTCCTCGTCGACGGACCCGGCACGGACCCGGGCGAGCAGTGCCCGGGTGTCCTCCAGGCGGGCCGCCTTGACGTCCGGTGCGAGCGTGCCGTCGCCGATGTCGTCGACACGCCGGGAGAACGCGTAGAGCGCCGACATCGCGCGGCGCTTGGGCGTCGGCAGAAGTCTGATGCCGTACGCGAAATTGCGGGCCTGCTGACCGGTCACTGCCTCGCAGTAGCTGTACGCGGCGAGTACCGGTGCAGACACGTGCTGTTCCGACTCCACGGTCCGGATCACCCCTCTCCTCGCAGAGTCACTCCCACCTCGCGCAGCAACTGGAGCTTGCCGGGCTTGGGCGGGCCGGGAAGTACGTCGTATTCAGCGGCGGCAATCGCACGGATTGCCGCCCTTCCCCCCGCAACGAACCCCGCGAGCAGCAGCTTCAGCCTGCCGTGGACGCTACCCACGAGGGGGGTGCCTTCATTCAGGAGGTTCGAGGCGTGTTCTGCTTCGTATGCAACCAGTGCTCGCACCGATGCGCCTGCTGTGGCGGCGGCGAGATCCGCCTCCTCGACGTGGAAGCGTTTCATGTCCTCGGCAGGCAGGTAGATACGGTCGCGGCCGAGGTCCTCGGCGACGTCTTGGAGGTGTTCGACGATCTGCAGCGCCGTGCACACCGCGTCGGAGCGGCGGACGCGCTCGGGCGTGGAGGTTCCGGTGACGGAGAGAACCAGGCGGCCGACGGGATTGGCGGACAGCTCGCAGTAGGCGAGCAGGTCGTCATAGGTCTCGTACCGCTTGACCAACTGGTCCTGGCGGTTGGCCGCGATCAGGCCGAGGAAGGGCTCGGGGGTGAGGCCCGCGCGGCGGACGGTGGGCTGGAGCCGGCGCAGCAGCGGGTGGCGCGGGGTCGAGTCGAACACACGGTGAAGATCGGCTTCGAAGGCGTCAAGCAGGAGGAGGCGGTCCTCGGCCTCCTCGGGCGACACGCCGAGCAGGCGGGCGTCCGCGCCGCCCGGGGCGAGGTCGCCGTCACCGATGTCGTCGACGAGACGGGCGAAGCCGTACACGGCCATCAGATCGTCGCGCCAGGCCTTGGGCAGGAAGAAGGGTGCCACGGGGAAGTTTTCGTCCGCGGCCTTGTCCAGAGTGCCGCGCTCCGGATCACCAGTACGCGCCGTGCCGGCTTCGGTCACCGCTCGCCGCCCGGCGCGGGGACGGCACACGCGTCGCGGAGCTGGAGAGTTTCCGTAGCCATTGCCGTCACATCTCCCGTTCTACACTGCCGACCCAATAGTGCCCTTTTCGGACACGCCGCCCGGAGGTCCGCGCGGCGCGCGGTGCCGGGTGTCGCGCATTATCGCCCTACTTGCCGCGAATCAGCACCGGTACAGCTTACGTTGTACAACGCGGCACGCTCCGTCGGGGTGTCCTGCACATCACAACAACACACCGATTGGTGTCAAGATTCCTAAGGCCGGGCGGAGTTGGCGTTTCCTTTGCAGACGCAGGGCCCCGCCGAAGAGTTCCGGCGGGGCCCTGGTCGAAATGGGCTACTTGCCCGTGAACTTCTCGTATTCCTTGAGGACCTCTTCGGTCGGGCCGTCCATGCGCAGCTCACCGCGCTCCAGCCAGAGCACGCGGTCGCAGGTGTCGCGGATCGACTTGTTGTTGTGACTGACCAGAAACACCGTGCCCGCGCTCTTGCGCAGCTCACGGATGCGGGCCTCGGAGCGCTTCTGGAAGGAGCGGTCGCCGGTGGCGAGGGCCTCGTCGATCATCAGGACGTCGTGGTCCTTGGCGGCCGCGATGGAGAAGCGGAGGCGGGCCGCCATGCCGGACGAGTAGGTGCGCATCGGGAGGGTGATGAAGTCGCCCTTCTCGTTGATGCCGGAGAAGTCGACGATCTCCTGGTAGCGCTCCTTGATCTGCTCGCGGGTCATACCCATGGCGAGCCCGCCCAATATGACGTTCCGCTCGCCCGTCAGATCGTTCATCAGGGCCGCGTTCACGCCGAGCAGCGAGGGCTGGCCGTCGGTGAAGACCTTGCCCTTCTCTGCGGGGAGCAGGCCGGCGATGGCACGCAGGAGCGTGGACTTGCCGGAGCCGTTCGAGCCGATCAGGCCGATGGCCTCGCCGCGGTACGCGGTGAAGGAGACGCCCCGGACGGCGTGCACCTTGCGTACGCCGGGCGACTCGCCGCGCTTGATGATGCGGCTGAGGGCTGCGGTCGCGCTGCCCTTGCCGGTCTTGGCGCCGTTGACGCGGTAGACGATGTGCAGCTCGTCCGCGATGACGGTGGGGATGTGGGAGTCGGTCCTCTGCTCAGCCACGGCCGTACCTCTCCTCTGCCTTCCAGAAGTACACGAACCCGCCGACGGAGACGACCACGGCCCAGAAGAGGGCGATGGCCCACACATGCGGAGGCAGGTGGGAGGAGCCGTAGCCGTCGATGAGGGCGTAGCGCATCAGGTCCATGTAGACGGCGGCCGGGTTCGCCTGCAGTGCGCGGGCGATCCACTCCGGGCGGCCGGCGAGCATGGTGCTGATGGAGAACATGACGCCGGACGCGTACATCCAGGTCCGCAGGATGAACGGCATCAGCTGGGCGAGGTCCGGGGTCTTGGCGCCCATCCGGGCCACGATCAGCGCGAGTCCCACGTTGAAGAGGAACTGCAGCACGAGCACCGGCACGATCAGCAGCCAGGACGCGCTCGGGTAGCTGCCGAAACCGATCGCCACGATGAACAGCACGATCATCGAGAAGAGCAGCTGCTGGAGCTGCTGGAGCGCGAAGGAGATGGGCAGCGAGGCGCGCGGGAAGTGCAGCGCGCGCACCAGCCCCAGGTTCCCGGAGATCGCGCGGACGCCCGCCATGATCGAGCTCTGCGTGAAGGTGAAGACGAAGACACCCGTCACCAGGAACGGGATGTACACGTCGTGCGACATACCGCGGTTGGCCTTCAGGATCAGGCCGAAGATCAGGTAGTAGACGCCCGCGTTGAGCAGCGGGGTCGCCACCTGCCACAGCTGGCCCAGCTTGGCCTGGCTGTACTGGGCGGTGAGCTTCGCCTGCGAGAAGGCGAGGATGAAGTGCCGCCGCCCCCACAGCTGACGAACGTATTCGGCGAGTCCGGGCCGGGCGCCGCTGACCGCGAGCCCGTACTTGGTGGCCAGGTCGGCCGCGGAGAGCCCGTCATCGGGCGACGGTCGGTCGCTCACCGCGACTCCGCCGTCATGCGTTGTCTCACTCACAAGTGGAAACTTTCGTCTTCAAGATGCGCACAGCCGGGACGGGCGTAGGCATGAGCCGGGGACCGGGGTACGGCCACGAATGCTCTCAGAAACGAGCTTGTCAGATCACAGGAGGTCGGCCCAGTCGAGTCAGCCGCCACACCGTACGCCACTTCATGGGACGCCGGGGCCCGCACGGTGTGGTCCAGCCCTCCTTGAAGCCGCCGAACCAGGCCTTGAGTGCCGGTCCCGAGGGGCGGCGCAGCAGCGTCAGGAGCATCCAGACGCCGAGGTAGACCGGAACGAGCGGCGCGGGAAGGTTTCGGCGCGCGAGCCAGACGCGGTTGCGGGCGACCATGCGGTGGTAGACCGCGTGCCGCGAGGGCGCGGTGGTCGGGTGGCACAGCACCATGTCGGACCGGTAGTCGATCATCCAGCCCGCGTCGAGGGCCCGCCACGCGAGGTCGGTTTCCTCATGGGCGTAGAAGAACTCGTCCGGGAGCCCGCCGATCTCGGCGAAGACCTTCGTACGGACGGCGTTGGCGCCGCCGAGGAAGGTGGTGACCCGCGAGGAGCGCATCGGGTCGGAGGCGCGCAGCCGCGGGACGTGACGGCGCTGGGTCTCGCCCGTCTCCGGGTCGGCGATGCGGAAGCTGATGATGCCGAGCTTCGGGTCGGCCGCGAAGGCCCGGCGGCACAGCTCGGCGGTGTCGAAGGTGGCGAGGAGGCCGTCGTCGTCCAGGAAGAGAAGGACGTCCACGTCGGTGCCGCCGGGGCCGAAGGCCTCGATGCCGACGTTGCGGCCGCCGGGTATGCCGAGGTTCTCGGGCAGCTCGACGGTACGCACTCCGGCGGGGACGTCCGGGACGGGCGAGCCGTTGCCGACCACGACCACCTCGACGCGGTCGCCGTCCTGCTTGGCGACGGAGTCGAGCAGGGCCCGGAGTTCCTCGGGTCGGTTGCCCATGGTGATGATCACCGCGCCGACCTTCATCGCGGCGCTCACTTCAGCCTGCTGGAGGCGAGGATGGACACGAGGTGCAGCACGGTCTGGAGAAGCGCGATGCCGGCCAGCACGGCGACGCCGAGCCGGGAGAAGAACAGGTCGCCGTGCACCTGGTCCAGGATCGCCAGGACCAGGATCAGCAGGGACGCCTCGATCCCGAGCACCAGCCGGTGGAACTTCAGCGCCGCGGCGGCCTTGCGGGCCAGCGCCATGCCGGACGAGCGCGGCTCGGACGCCGACTCCTTGACGGGCGGCAGCCCGCCCTGGTGGCGGGCGACGCCGACAAGGTCGGTCTCGGCCTTGATCAGGATCGCGCCGAGGGCGGCCAGGGTGCCGAGGAAGGCCCAGAGCCAGTCGATCCGCCCGGAGCCCCACAGATCGGAGGCGCGCAGGCCGAAGCCGACGAGCACGGCGGCGTCGGTGAGATACGCGCCGACCCGGTCCAGGTAGACCCCGCCGAGCGAGAACTGCTGCTTCCAGCGCGCGATCTCGCCGTCGACGCAGTCGAGCAGCAGGTAGAGCTGGACCATCAGCACGCCGAGCACGGCGCCCGCGATCCCCGGCACCAGCAGGGCCGGGGCCGCGAGAACGCCGCAGACGGTCATCAGGTAGGTCAGCTGGTTGGGCGTGACCCGTGTGTTCACCAGGTACCGGTCCACCCGCAGCGAGATCTCTCGCATGTACAGGCGTCCCGCCCAGTGCTCACCGCTGCGCCGGTCCTTCACCCCTGGGGGGTGAACGACGGGGCGGAGTTCAGCTACCGATGGCCTTGGCATAGTCGGTGTAGATGTCCTTGATCTGGTTGGTTTTCAGGTCGAGGTGTTCGAGGATCGTGTAGCGGCCGGGCCGGGTCTGCGGAGCGAACTCCACGACCTGCACGAACTCGTCCACGGTGAAGCCGATCTCCTCCGGCAGCACCGGCAGCCCGTGCCGGTGCAGCACCTCGGCCATGTACGCCGACTCCTCGTGCGCCCCACGCAGATACATCGCGAAGGCCGCGCCCAGACCACACTGCTCGCCGTGGCTCGCCGCGCGCTTGGGGAAGAGGAGGTCGAAGGCGTGGTTGATCTCGTGGCAGGCGCCGGACGAGGGTCGTGAGTCACCGGACACCGACATGGCGATCCCGCTGAGGACCAGCGCCTCGGCGAGTACCTGGAGGAAGCCGTTGTCACCGATGCCGCCCGGGTGCCGCAGCACGGCCTCACCGGCCTGGCGGGCCATCGCGGCGGCGAGACCGTCGATCTTCTCGCCGTTGACGCGGTTCGCCAGCTCCCAGTCCGCGATCGCGGAGATGTTGGAGACGGCGTCGCCGATGCCGGCGCGCACGAACCGTACGGGGGCCTCGCGGATCACATCGAGGTCGATGACGACCGCGATGGGGTTCGGCACACCGTACGAGCCGCGGCCCGCGTCGTTGTCGAGGGTCGCGACGGGCGAGCACAGGCCGTCGTGCGCGAGGTTCGTGGGCACGGCGACCAGCGGGAGGCCGACGCGTGCCGCGGCGAACTTCGCACAGTCGATGATCTTGCCGCCGCCCAGGCCTACGACCGCGTCGTAATGCCCGGCCTTTATGGCACCGGCCAGCCGGATCGCGTCGTCGAGGGTGCCGCCGCCGACCTCGTACCAGGTGGCGCCCGGCAGGGCCGGGGCGATCCGCTCGCGCAGTTTGGCGCCGGAGCCGCCGCTCACCGCGACGGCGAGCTTGCCCGAATGCGAGATCCGCTGGTCGGAGAGCACACTCGCCAGGTCGTCCAGGGCACCCGGACGGATGTCGACGACGACCGGCGAGGGGATGAGCCTCGTCAGTACCGGCACGCGATCTCACGCCCCTTGGCCAGGTCGTCGTGGTTGTCGATCTCGACCCACTTGACGTCACCGATCGGCGCGACATCGATCTGGAAGCCGCGGTTGACGAGCTCCTGGTAGCCGTGCTCGTAGAACTGCTGCGGGTCCGTCTCCCACACCGTCTTCAGGGCGTCGGCCAGGTCGGCGGCGGCGGCGCCCTCGATGAGGGTGACGCCGATGTACTCACCGGTGGCCTCGGACGGCTCCATCAGCTTGGTGATCTTCTGGACGCCCTTGGCGGGGTCCACGACGACCTTCATCTCCTCGTCGGCGAGCTTCTTCACCGTGTCGAGGGCGAGGATGATCTTCTTGCCGTCGCCGCGGGCGGCGAGGAGCGTCTTCTCGACGGAGACCGGGTGCACGGTGTCGCCGTTGGCGAGGATCACGCCGTCCTTGAGGGCGTCACGGCCGCACCACAGGGAGTAGGCGTTGTTCCACTCCTCGGCCTTGTCGTTGTCGATGAGGGTGATCTTGAGGCCGTACTTCTCCTCAAGGGCCGCCTTGCGGTCGTACACGGCTTCCTTGCGGTAACCCACGATGATGCCGACCTCGGTCAGGCCGATCTCGGCGAAGTTGCCGAGCGTCAGGTCCAGGACCGTCGGTTCGCCCTCTATGCCCGCGGGCCCCACCGGCACGAGAGCCTTGGGGAGGCTGTCGGTGTAGGGACGCAGACGCCGTCCGGCGCCGGCCGCCAGCACGAGGCCGATCATGCGGGTTCTCCTTCATCGTGTACGGCGGGCGCCCCGGAGGACACCCAGAAGCGGATGCTCTCGACGAGCACCAGCAGCGCCACGGCCACGGCGAGCGCCGTGAGCGCGACCTTGAACTGTTCGGCGGTGAGCAGCGCGGCCAGGACGGTGACCAGCAGCGTCCTGCCTTCGTGCCCGCCGATCGCCCGCACCAGCCAGTGCGGGGGGGCTCCGGCGTTGCCGCGGATGCGGTACACCGTGTCGTAGTGATGGTAGGCGACGGCGGCCACCAGGCCGAAAGCCGCAGGAAGCGCCCCGTTCACGTCGGCGTTGGCCGCCAGTACCAGAACGGTGAGGTATTCGGCCGCGCGGAAGAACGGCGGGACCAGCCAGTCGAGGGCGCCCTTGAGGGGGCGGACGACGGCCAGCGGCGACAGCAGTACATAGAACACGGCGCCCAGCACGGGCCACCAGCTGCCGTAAGGGGCGAGCCAGGCCGCGAGGACGACGACGGCGCCGCCGGCCAGCGCGGTGACGGCCGGTGCCCGCAGGGGCACGCGGCGTGCGAAGCGGGTGAGCAGCTCGGCGAGCGGTCCGCTGTCCGTGAGGTCGGCCAGCGCCTGCGCCGCGCGGTCCGTGCGTCGCGCCTTGCGGGTCAGCGAGCGCAGTACGCGGCCCGCCGTGGTGTACGTCGCCGCGAAGGCGCAGCCGATGAGCAGCGCGTAGAAGGTGATGCGCGGGGTGGTCAGCGCCGTGAGGACGGCGATCATGGCCCAGCGTTCGCCGATGGGCAGGACTATCATCCGGCGCACCCAGACCGTCCAGCCGACGCTGTCGAGCTTGTCCGAGAGGGCCGCGGTGGGGCTGGTGTTGGCGGTGGCGTCGTGGTTCGCCTCGTTGAAGGAGAAGTCGACGACGTGCCGGCAGGTCTGAAGGATCATCGCGCCGAGCGCGAGCGCCCATACGTCGTCGCCGCCACGGGCCGCGCCGAGCGCGAGGCCCGCGTAGTAGGCGTACTCCTTGGCGCGGTCGAAGGTCGCGTCCAGCCAGGCGCCGAGCGTCGAGTACTGCAGGGAGTAGCGGGCCAGCTGGCCGTCCGTGCAGTCCAGGACGAAGGAGAACATGAGCAGCAGGCCGGCCACGACGAACCCGGCGCGGGTGCCGGTGGCGGCGCAGCCCGCGGCGATCAGCGCGGTGATCAGTGAGGCGGTGGTGACCTGGTTCGGGGTCAGGCCGCGGCGGGCGCACCAGCGGGCGATGTAGCGCGAGTACGGGCTGATGCAGTAGGTGGTGAAGAAGCCGTCGCGGGCCTTCACGGCGCTGCGCAGTCGTACGGCCTCGTCGTCCACGGCCGAGACGGCCTGCCGGGCCTCGTTGCGCTCCTGCGGGTCGGCGGGTACGGCGGCGACCAGCGTGCCGAGCTCGGGGCGGTACACGGCGACGCCGTCCGCGTCGAGCGCCGCGGTGAGGCGTTCGGCGAGGTGGTCCGTGGCGACGGCGAGGCCGCCGGGGGCGGAGCTCTCGCGGGCCACGGCCCGGGTCAGGGCCTTGCGGGCCTCGGGCTGCACCGATATGGCTCCGGGCAGCGCGGAGGCCGCGAACCGGGGATCCGTGAGGCCGAGGCGCAGCGCGTGCGGGTGCCCCACGAAGCGGGCGTCGACGACGGCGACCCGCTGGTCCAGGGGGACGGCGGCAAGGAGCGTCTCGGCGTCTCCGGCGTCGGCGGCGAGCCGCACGTCGAAGCCGAGCGACCGCAGATCGCCCTCAAGCGACGATCCGGGAACCGGCTGGCCGGTGAGGATGGCGGTCGACAGCGAACTCACTCCCTGGGTGCCGACGCGTCCGCGCCGGGCAAGTGCGTGGTGGGATGGCCCCGCGCCAGGCGACAGGGCCTGTCCGGGCGGCATGTCGGCAGAGGTTATCGGATGGACGGCAGCGGGCGTTCACCACCCGTTCATGGCCCGATCCACCCGGTTTTGCATGGCCTCCGCCGAGATCATCATCAGGGATCCGGGGCCCGCGCCACAAACCGTGCCCTCAGACCGGCGCATTCTCGGCATCGCGCACGGCACCCGGCGCCCCGCCCGGAGCGGGACAGGACGGACACCGCGCGGGACCGGCATAGGGTGGGCGTCCATGACATGGCTGATCACAGGCGGAGCCGGATACATCGGGGCCCACGTGGCGCGGGCGATGGCGGAGGCCGGGGAGCGCGTCGTCGCCCTCGACGACCTTTCGTCAGGGGTGCCGAACCGGCTTCCGGAGAGCATTCCCCTGGTGCAGGGCTCGTCACTGGACGGGGATCTGCTGAAGCGGGTCTTCGCGGAGCACGCGGTGACGGGTGTGGTGCACCTCGCCGCACGCAAGCAGGTCGGCGAGTCCGTGGCCCAGCCGACGCGCTACTACCAGGAGAACGTGGGCGGGCTCGCGACGCTCCTGGAGGCGGCCGCCGGGGCGGGCGTCAAGCGGTTCGTCTTCTCCTCGTCGGCGGCCGTCTACGGCAACCCCGATGTGGACCTCATCACGGAGGACACCCCCTGCGCCCCGATGAGCCCGTACGGCGAGACGAAGCTCGCCGGGGAGTGGCTGGTACGGGCGGCGGGCCGGGCGCACGGCATCGCGACCGTGTGCCTGCGCTACTTCAACGTGGCGGGCGCGGCCGCGCCCGAGCTCGCCGACACCGGGGTGTTCAACGTGATCCCGATGGTCTTCGACCGCCTCACGCGCGACGAGGCCCCGCGGATCTTCGGCGACGACTATCCGACGCCGGACGGCACCTGCGTCCGTGACTACATCCACGTCGCCGACCTCGCCGAGGCGCATCTGGCGGCGGCCCGGCGGCTGGCCGACGGCGCGACGGGCGATCTGACGGTGAACATCGGCCGCGGCGAAGGCGTTTCGGTCCGCGAACTCATCACCCTCATCGGCGAGGCCAGCGGGGACACCCGGGAGCCGCTCGTCGAACCGCGCCGCCCCGGCGACGCCCCGCGCGCGGTCGCCTCGGCCGAGCTGGCCGCGCGGGAGCTCGGCTGGAGCGCGCGGCGCGGGGTGCGCGAGATGGTCGGGTCGGCGTGGGAGGGCTGGCAGCTGCACCGCCCCCGGACGCAGGATTAACGATCTTTCCCATGCCCTGACCTGCGGATCGTTTCCGCAGGTCAGGGCACATGACAACGGTGTTCAGTGCCGCGTTGCCCGATACCCCCCGCCCGTAGTTCACTGTGAGCCCGAGCAGAGCACAGGAGGCGGCTTCCATGGGGGCTGGGCACGACCACGGGCATGCGCACGGCGCTCCCGCCACGGGTACGGCGACAGCGGCGTACCGCGGGAGGCTGCGCGTCGCGCTGTCGATCACGCTCACCGTGATGGTGGTCGAGATCGTCGGCGGTCTCGTCGCCGATTCGCTCGCGCTCATCGCCGACGCGGCACACATGGCGACGGACGCGCTGGGCCTGGGCATGGCGCTGCTGGCCATCCACTTCGCGAGCCGCCCGCCGAGCGAGACCCGCACGTTCGGGTACGCGCGGGCCGAGATCCTCGCCGCGCTCGCCAACTGCCTGCTGCTGCTCGTCGTCGGCGGGTACGTCATGTACGAGGCGATCCAGCGCTTCGTGACGCCCGCCGACACCGACGGCGCTCAGGCCATCGTGTTCGGTCTGATCGGCCTGGTCGCGAACACGATCTCGCTCACGCTGCTCATGCGCGGCCAGAAGGAAAGCCTGAACGTGCGCGGCGCCTTCCTGGAGGTGGTGGCGGACGCGCTGGGTTCGGTGGCGGTCATCATCGCCGCGGCGGTGATCATGACCACGGGCTGGCAGGCCGCCGACCCGATCGCCTCGATCCTGATCAGCCTGATGATCGTCCCGCGCACCTGGAAGCTGCTCCAGGAGACGCTCAACGTGCTCCTGGAGGCCGCCCCCAAGAACGTCGACATGGCGGAGGTGCGCGCCCACATCCTGGCGCTGCCGGGCGTCGAGGACATCCACGACCTGCACGCCTGGACCATCACATCCGGCATGCCCGTGCTCTCCGTGCATGTGGTCGTCAGCTCCGACGTCCTGAACGCGATCGGCCACGAGAAGATGCTCCACGAACTCCAGGGCTGCCTCGGCGTGCACTTCGACGTCGAGCACTGCACGTTCCAGCTGGAGCCCAGCGGGCACGCGGAGCACGAGGCGAAGCTGTGCCACTGACGCGCAGGCGGGGAGCCGCCTGAATTCGGGGGCGGGACGGCCGCTCATTTTGCTAACGTGGCCGGCGATTGGAGGAGGTGGGTTGATGACGGTCGCTTTCGGCGCTGCCGCGCGCAGCGACACAGTCGTCCCCGTTTCCCGGGCCCGAGGCTGACCCGCAGCTCATCCGTGCGTCGGCCGGGCCCCTCACCCAAGGGTTTCCACGTTGACCGACAACGCTGAACACATCACTGCCTGGCGCACCCGCCGGGAAACCTCCGCCGATCGCGCCGAGGTGTACGCCGTGACCGCCGCCGCCTTCCAGAGGGCGGAGGAAGCCGATCTGGTCGACGCTCTGCGCGCCGATCCCGGGGCATGGTTCCCGGACCTGTCGTACGTCGCCGAGGCGCCGGACGGCACGATCGCGGCGTACGCGCTGATCACCCGCTGCCATGTCGACGGCGCCCCCGCCGCCGCGCTGGCCCCCGTCGCCGTACGACCGGACCAGCAGCGCCGGGGCGCGGGATCGGCCGTCGTACGCGCGGTGCTGGAGGCGGCACGCGCGCGTGGGGAGCGGCTGGTCCTCGTACTCGGACATCCCGGGTACTACCCGAGGTTCGGATTCCGGCCCGCTTCGGAGTACGGCATCCGGCCCGGATTCGACGTGCCGTCCGAACATTTGATGGCCCTTGTCCTGAGCGATTCCCTGTCCGTGGCACCGGGCACGATCAGGTATCCGGCCGCTTTCGGCGTCTGACGCACGTCGGCCGTACGTCCCGCTCCGGGGTTCCGGGGCGGGACATGCGGGAGTCGCGAAGTGCCGGGAGTGCCGGTTTCGTACGGCAGACTTGGGGCTCGAAGACCGATGCGAAGGATGGGTATGCCGATCACACCTGCCACCGCGACGCACAGTTCGTCGAACGGCACCGTTGAAGCGATCTTGCTGGAGCTGGTCGACGAGGACGGCAATACGATCGGCACGGCGGAGAAGCTCGCCGCGCACCAGGCGCCGGGGCAGCTGCACAGAGCGTTCTCGGTGTTCCTCTTCGACGAGCGCGGGCGGCTGCTGCTCCAGCAGCGCGCCCTCGGCAAGTACCACTCCCCCGGGGTCTGGTCGAACACCTGCTGCGGCCACCCCTACCCGGGCGAGGCACCCTTCGCGGCGGCGGCCCGGCGGACGTACGAGGAGCTCGGGGTCTCCCCGTCGCTGCTCGCCGAGGCGGGCACGGTCCGCTACAACCACCCGGACCCGGACTCGGGTCTGGTGGAGCAGGAGTACAACCACCTCTTCGTCGGGATGGTGCAGTCGCAGCTCGGCCCCGACCCGGAGGAGGTCGGCTCGACGGCCTTCGTGACCGCCGCCGAGCTGACGGAGCGGCATGAGAAGGACACCTTCTCGTCGTGGTTCATGACCGTGCTGGACGCGGCCCGCCCCGCGATCAGGGAGCTGACGGGCCCGTCCGCGGGCTGGTAGCGCGTCCGCTACACCACGCTCGGAGTGAGCGGCAGGGCTGCCCAGATCACCTTGCCGCCGCTCGCCGTGTGCTCGACGTCGCACACTCCGCCCGACTCCCTGGTGACCTCCCGCACCAGCAGCAGGCCCCGGCCGCCGGTCTGCCCGTGGTCGGCCTCCAGGGCGGTCGGGCGGTAGGGGTGGTTGTCCTCCACGGAGACGCGCACCCACTCGGCACCGACGGCGACCTCCACGGCGAGCATCGGGGACAGCAGCGCCGCGTGCCGGACCGCGTTCGTGACCAGTTCGGAGACGATCAGCAGGAGTCCCTGGACGAGGTCGTCCGAGACGGGCACCCCCTGGCGGGCGAGCAGATCACGGACGGCGTGCCGCGCCTGCGGCACCGAAGCGTCGATGGCGGGAGCGGTGAACCGCCACACCCCCTCGTACGGCAGCGGGCCCGGCGGTCTCCGGTCGGGAGCCATCTCCCCGCCGCCGCCAGGGCTCGGGTCGGACCCCCGCCCGAGGTTCTCCATCGTCCGGTCGCCACCCTTGCGCTCGATTGTCACCACACGTCGAGTGTTGACAATGCGCTGGTCCGGACCGGATGACTGAACAGAAGTCAGCTGGTATCGACGCCTTCTGACCGTCGGCGTATGACACGGTCAGTTGTGGGACTGCTCCTGTCCCTATTGGGCCTGCTTCGCGAACTATTCGGGTTGTACGGGTTTGGCACCGGGCTCGCCCGATTCGTTCCCCGCGGTCTCGTCGTCCGCCTGCCCCCTTCTTGATCGTTCGTTCGGCGGGTGCGGATAGCATCCGGCCTATGGAGCCTCAGCTGCTGCACAGCACCGGCGACGGGGTCGCCACCGTCGTCATCCACCACCCGGCCAAGCGCAACGCCATGACGGCCGGCATGTGGCGGGCGCTGCCACCGCTGCTCGACACGCTGGCCGCCGACCCCGCCGTGCGCGCGCTCGTACTCAGGGGCGAGGGCGACACCTTCTGCGCGGGGGCCGACATCTCGACGCTGCGGGGCTCCCCGGACGAGGCGCAAAGCCTCGCCGTGCTCGCCGAGGAGGCGCTCGCCGCGTTCCCGAAACCGACGCTGGCCGCGATTCGCGGGTACTGCGTGGGCGGCGGGTCGCAGCTCGCTGCGGCCTGCGATCTGCGGTTCGCCGAGGAAGGGGCGCTGTTCGGGGTGACTCCGGCGAACCTCGGGATCGTCTATTCGGCCTCCTCCACACGACGGCTGGTGTCTCTGGTGGGGCCGGGCGCCGCCAAGTACCTCTTGTTCTCGGGCGAGTTGATCGACGCGGAGCGTGCGCTGCGCACCGGTCTGGTGGACGAGGTACTGCCCGGGGGCGAACTCGACAAGCGTGTCGTGGAGTTCACTCGCGTACTGATCACGCGCTCCCTGCTGACCCAGGCGGCGGCCAAGGAGTTCGCGAACGGGCGCACGGACCGGGACGCTTACTGGGCTGAGCGGGCGCGGGGCAGCGGCGACACCGCCGAGGGGGTCGCCGCCTTCCTGGAGCGCCGGCAGCCGCGCTTCACCTGGACTACGTCAGGATGAAGCGGCTCTTCGCGCGGAACTCTTCGACGAGGTGCGCGGGCGCCTTCTGCGGGGATCCGGCGTCGTAGGGCGGCTGCGGGTCGTACTCGGTCAGCAGCTGTACGGCCTGGGCGTGTTCGTCGCCCGCGATCCGGCCGAGCAGGGTGAGCCCCATGTCGATCCCGGACGACACACCGGCCGCCGTCACATACTTGCCGTCGAACACGACCCGCTCCCCCGTCGGCTCGGCGCCGAACTGCTTGAGGATGTCGAGCGCCAGCCAGTGGGAGGTGGCGCGGCGGCCCTCCAGAAGCCCCGCGGCGGCCAGCAGCAGCGAGCCGGTGCACACGGAGGTCGTCCAGGTGCTCGTGGCGTCGGCGGCGCGCAGCCAGTCCAGCAGGACCTCGTTCTCCATCTGCGGGGTCTGGCCCGGGCCTCCCGGGACCAGGACGATATCGGGGTTCGGCACCTCCGCCAGCGTCTTGTCGGCGGTGATCGCCAGATAGCCGGTGTCCGCGCGTACCGGGCCGGTGTGCTCGGCGACGAAGACGGTCTCCGCGTCGGGCAGTCGGCCGAGGGTCTCGTAGGGGCCCACGGCGTCCAGGGCGGTGAAGCGGTCGAAAAGGACGATGGCGATCTGCATCGGGGTTCCTTTCAGGGGATCAGCGGGTGGGATTCCAGCGGGTCAGCGGGTGGGTTCGCGGCGGATCGGGCCCAGGGGCGCCGGGCGGAAACGGCGCCGGTACTCGGCCGGTGCCGAGCCGAGCGTCCTGACGAAGGCACGGCGCATCGCCTCGGGCGTGCCGTAGCCGCACGCGCGGGAGATCTCCTCGATGCCGTCGGCGGTGTCCTCCAGGAGGCGCCGGGCGTGTTCGAGGCGGACGCGATCGACGTAGCGGCCGGGCGGCATGCCGGTCTCGGTCTGGAAGGCGCGGGCGAAGTGGCGGGGCGAGAGGCGGGCGCGGGCGGCGAGCGACTCGACGCTCAGGTCGCCGCCGGGGTGCTCGGTGATCCACTGCTGGACTTCGCGCAGGGGTTCGCGCTGCGCGGTCTGGGCGGCCAGCTGGGCGCTGAACTGCGCCTGGTTGCCGGGGCGTCGCAGGAAGACGACCAGGTAGCGGGCGATCAGGAGGGCGGTCTCGCGGCCCAGGTCCTCCTCGACCAGCGCGAGGGCCAGGTCGATTCCGGAGGTGACACCCGCCGAGGTCGAGACCTGGCCGTCCCGGACGTAGATGGGGTCCGGGTCGACCTCGACGGCCGGGTGGTCGCGGGCGAGCTTGTCGCAGTAGGCCCAGTGGGTCGTGGCGCGGTGGCCGTCCAGGAGGCCCGCCTCGGCGAGCAGGAGGGCGCCGGTGCACACGGAGACCAGGCGTTCGGCGCGCGGGCCGTGCTCACGCAGCCAGTCGGTCAGGCGAGGATCGGGGCGCCGGGTGCCCTGCCCGCCGGGCACGAGCAGGGTGTGCGGATCGGGTACGTCGGCGAGCGCGTGGTCCGGGACGACCGTGAGGCCGCTGGAGGTGCGCACCGGCGCGCCGTCCGGGGAGGCGGTGCGGATGCGGTACGAGCCGGCATGGCGGGCCTCGGCGCCCGCGAAGACCTCGAGGGGACCTGTCACGTCGAGGCTCTGCACCTCGTCGAAGAGGACGATCAGGACGGTTCGCATGTCCTCGATTCTTCGTGGGCCCGGTGATGGCCGCAACGCCGAATACCCCACCTTTCCTGCCATCCCAGGCACTGCCATTCCCGCCGTACCGACCAGTCGGTAATGTGCCGGGCATGACCACTCCACTGCCGGAGCGCGCCGGGCGGCGCTGCCACAACGTCCTCAATCCGCTGCACTCGACGCACTACTTCTCGCCCGATCTGGGGCGGGAGCTGGCCTCGGTCGGGGTCGAGGACAGCAGGGCCGCGTACTTCGCGGTGCGGGCCGCGGCCATGGGAGCGGTGGGCCCGGGCACGGTGACGGCGACGTTCTACAACTTCCGCCACGAACTGGTGGCCAAGCACCTGCCCGAGGTGTGGCGGACGGCTTCCCCGGAGACCGTGCTCGCGGCACGCGCGCGTGCCGTCGACGCGACTCTGCGGCGGCTGCTCGGCGAGGACGTCATCGCCTCCAAGGAGGTGGCGGAGGCGGCGGAGCTCGCCCTGCGGGCGGCCGAGGCCTGCGGCAGGACCGCGCGCCCGCTGTATGCCGCCCACGCCGACCTCCCCGTGCCCGACGCGCCGCACCTCGCGCTCTGGCACGCGGCCACCCTGCTGCGTGAGCACCGCGGCGACGGTCACCTCGCGGTGCTGCTGGACGCGGAACTCGACCCGGTGGAGGCCCTGGTGAGCCACACCGCGACCGGCAAGGGCATGGCCCCGAAGTGGGCCCTGGGCACGCGCGGCTGGTCCCGGGCGGACTGGGAGGCGGCGGCCGGACGGCTGCGGGAGCGTGGACTGCTCGACGCCGAGGGCGAGTTGACAGAGGCAGGTGTGGCCCTGCGCAACGAGATCGAGGCGCGGACGGACCGGCTGGACCGCGCCCCGTACGAGCATCTGGGCGCCGCGGGTGTCGAACGCCTCACCGAACTGGCCAGGGGCGTCCTCATGACGGCGCTCGCGGCCGGCGCCTTCCCCGAGGGCATGACCGGCAAGGGCTGACACCGCCGAGCGGTGCCCTGATCCCCCGTTGTCGGTGCCACCTGCCACAATTGCCGCGCAACCTCAGTGGAGAAGGCGGTACGGGATCGTGACGACACCCCTCGTAGGGTCCATCGAAGGCAGGATCGCCGAGGAACTCGGCGTACGGGAACGGCAGGTCAAGGCCGCCGTCGACTTGCTCGACGGCGGTTCGACGGTGCCCTTCATCGCCCGCTACCGCAAGGAAGCGACCGAGATGCTCGACGATGCGCAGCTGCGCACCCTCGAGGAGCGGCTGCGCTATCTGCGGGAACTGGAGGAGCGGCGCGCCGCGATCCTCGACTCGGTGCGCGAGCAGGGCAAGCTCACCGCGGAGGTCGAGGCGCAGATCAGGGGCGCCGAGACGAAGGCGCGTCTTGAGGACATCTATCTGCCGTTCAAGCCGAAGCGGCGCACGAAGGCGCAGATCGCGCGCGAGGCGGGCCTGGAGCCGCTGGCCGAGGGCCTGCTCGGCGACCCGACGGTCGACCCGCTCGCCGCGGCGCTGGCCTTCGTCGACGCCGACAAGGGAGTGGCCGATCCGCAGGCCGCGCTGGACGGCGCCCGGTCGATCCTCACCGAGCGGTTCTCGGAGGACGCCGACCTGATCGGCGAGCTGCGCGAGCGCATGTGGGTGCGGGGGCGGCTGGCCGCCAAGGTGAAGGACGGCAAGGAAGAGGCGGGCGCCAAGTTCGCCGACTACTTCGACTTCGCCGAGCCCTTCAAGGCGCTGCCCTCGCACCGCATCCTCGCGATGCTGCGCGGCGAGAAGGAGGACGTCCTCGACCTCGTCCTGGAGCCCGAGGAGCCCTCCGAGCAGCCCGGCCCTTCCTCGTACGAGGGGATCGTCGCCCACCGCTTCCAGATCGCCGACCGAGGCCGCCCGGCCGACAAGTGGCTCACGGACACGGTCCGCTGGGCCTGGCGGACCCGCATTCTCGTGCACCTCGGCATCGACCTGCGGCTGCGGCTGCGGACGGCCGCCGAGGACGAGGCGGTCAACGTCTTCGCGGCGAATCTGCGGGACCTGCTGCTCGCCGCCCCGGCGGGCACGCGCGCGACGCTGGGCCTCGACCCCGGGTTCCGTACGGGTGTGAAGGTCGCCGTGGTCGACGCCACCGGCAAGGTCGTCGCGACGGACGTCATCCACCCGCACGTCCCGGCGAACAAGTGGGACGAGGCCATCGCCAAGCTCGCGCGGCTCGCCAAGGAGCACGCGGTCGAGCTGGTCGCTATCGGCAACGGCACGGCGTCCCGCGAGACCGACAAGCTCGCCGGTGAACTCATCACCAAGCACCCGGAGTTGAACCTCACCAAGGTGATGGTGTCCGAGGCGGGGGCGTCGGTGTACTCGGCGTCCGCGTTCGCCTCGCAGGAGCTGCCCGACATGGACGTGTCGCTGCGCGGCGCCGTGTCCATCGCGCGCCGGCTCCAGGACCCGCTGGCCGAGCTGGTGAAGATCGACCCGAAGTCCATCGGTGTCGGGCAGTACCAGCACGACCTGTCCGAGGTGAAGCTGTCCCGGTCGCTGGACGCCGTGGTCGAGGACTGTGTGAACGGCGTGGGCGTGGACGTCAACACGGCCTCCGCCCCGCTGCTCGCCCGCGTCTCCGGCATCACCTCCGGTCTCGCGGAGAACATCGTGGCGCACCGCGACGCCAACGGTCCGTTCACGTCCCGTACCGCCCTCAAGGGCGTGGCCCGGCTCGGCCCGAAGGCGTACGAGCAGTGCGCGGGCTTCCTGCGGATCCGGGGCGGGGACGATCCGCTGGACGCGTCCAGCGTGCACCCCGAGGCGTACCCCGTGGTGCGGCGCATGGTGAAGACGGCGGGGAGCGAGGTCGCGTCCCTGATCGGCAACACCGGTGTGCTGCGCTCGCTGAAGCCGAACGACTTCGTCGACGAGACGTTCGGTCTGCCGACGGTCACGGACATTCTGAAGGAGCTGGAGAAGCCCGGGCGCGACCCGCGGCCCGCGTTCAAGACGGCCACCTTCAAGGAGGGCGTGGAGAAGATCTCCGACCTGGCCTCCGGGATGGTGCTGGAGGGTGTCGTCACGAATGTGGCCGCGTTCGGGGCGTTCGTGGACATCGGTGTCCACCAGGACGGGCTCGTGCATGTCTCCGCGATGTCCAAGACCTTCGTCAAGGACCCGCGGGATGTCGTGAAGCCGGGCGACATCGTCAAGGTGAAGGTGCTGGACATCGACATTCCGCGCAAGCGGGTCTCGCTGACGCTGCGGCTGGACGATGAGGCCGCGGCTCCGGCTCAGGAAGGCGGGGGGCGGCCTCAGCGTGGGGGGCGGCCGCCGCAGCAGCGGGGACAGCGGCAGGGCCAAGGGCAGGGACAGCGGCAGGGCCAGGGGCAAGGGCAGGGACGTGGCGGCGCCGGTGGCGGGTCGCGTCAGGCTGCGCCGCCGCCCGCCAACAGCGCGATGGCGGATGCGTTGCGCAAGGCCGGGCTGGTCGACCCCAAACGGGGCCGGCGCTGACGTTCTGGCGTCCGGTGCCGGGACCCTGGTGACAGGGTGCCCGGCACCGGGGCTGGGCCAGGGGTGGGTGCGCTTACCGGCGCTCGCAGGGTGCCGCTTTCTTTGGGATGCGTGCCGCCCCTAGCGGCACGCATGCCCATAGCGAGGGCGGTTACGGCAGTTCCGTCACCTTGCCGTCCGCTACCTCCAGGCGGCGGGTCGTCCGTACCGCGTCCAGCATGCGGCGGTCGTGGGTGACGAGGAGCAGCGTGCCCTCGTACGAGTCGAGGGCCGATTCCAGTTGCTCGATCGCCGGGAGGTCGAGGTGGTTGGTCGGCTCGTCGAGGACGAGAAGGTTGACGCCTCGGCCCTGGAGGAGGGCCAGGGCCGATCGGGTGCGCTCGCCCGGGGAGAGGGTGGCCGCCGGGCGCAGGACGTGGTCCGCCTTCAGGCCGAACTTGGCCAGCAGCGTGCGTACTTCGGCGGGCTCCGTGTCCGGGACCGCCGCGCAGAACGCGTCCAGCAGAGACTCCGGGCCGTGGAAGAGCCGGCGGGCCTGGTCGACCTCGCCGACGACCACACCCGAGCCGAGGGTGGCGTGCCCGGCGTCCAGGGGAACGCGCCCGAGCAGCGTGCCCAGCAGGGTCGACTTGCCCGCGCCGTTCGCGCCGGTGACCGCGACCCGGTCCGCCCAGTCGATCTGCAGTGTCGCCGGGCCAAAGGTGTACTCGCCGCGCCGCACCTCCGCGTCCCGCAACGTGGCGACGACCGCACCGGAGCGCGGGGCAGCCGCGATCTCCATGCGCAGCTCCCACTCCTTGCGCGGCTCGTCGACGGTGTCGAGGCGCTCGATCATGCGCTGGGTCTGCCGGGCCTTCGCGGCCTGCTTCTCGCTGGCCTCGCTGCGGAACTTGCGGCCGATCTTGTCGTTGTCGTTGTTCGCCTTGCGCCGGGCGTTCTTGACGCCCTTGTCCATCCAGGAGCGCTGCATCTGGGCGCGGCCTTCGAGCGCGGACCGCTTGTCGGCGTACTCCTCGTAGTCCTCGCGGGCGTGCCGGCGCGCGGTGTCGCGTTCCTCCAGGTATGCCTCGTATCCGCCGCCGTACAGCGTGATCTGCTGCTGTGCGAGGTCGAGTTCGAGCACCTTCGTCACCGTGCGGGTCAGGAACTCGCGGTCGTGGCTGACGACGACGGTCCCGGCGCGCAGGCCGGACACGAAACGCTCCAGGCGCTCCAGGCCGTCCAGGTCCAGATCGTTCGTGGGCTCGTCGAGCAGGAAGACGTCGTAGCGGGAGAGGAGGAGGGAAGCGAGTCCGGCGCGAGCCGCCTGGCCGCCGGACAGGGAGGTCATCGGCTGGTCCAGGTCGACGGCGAGTCCCAGGGAGTCGGTGACCTCCTCGGCGCGCTCGTCGAGGTCGGCGCCGCCGAGGTCGAGCCAGCGCTCCAGGCTGGTCGCGTACGCGTCGTCCGCGCCCGGCGCCCCGTCGACGAGCGCCTGTGTCGCCTCGTCCATCACCCGCTGGGCCTCGGCGACGCCCGTGCGGCGCGCCAGAAACTCCCGTACGGTCTCGCCCTCCCGCCGCTCCGGCTCCTGCGGCAGATGCCCGACGGTCGCGGACGGCGGGGAGAGCCGCAGCTCCCCCTGCTCCGGCGTGAGGAGGCCGGCGAGGAGCCGCAGCAGCGTGGACTTGCCCGCGCCGTTGGCACCGACGAGCCCGATCACATCGCCGGGTGCGACGACGAGGTCGAGCCCGGAGAAGAGCGAGCGGTCGCCGTGTCCGGCGGCGAGATTCTTGGCGACGAGAGTGGCAGTCATCAGGAGGCCGATCCTAACGGCCCGGCGCCCTGGGCCGCGCCGCGGTTTCCACCCGCCCGATCCCTGGTGATCACCGTGCCATGGCCTCCACCAGCACACTCCCCGATGTCCGTGCCACGATGAACGACTCCCCCTTCACCGCCTTGGCATCCAGCGCGACCCGGTGCCGGCCCGCCTCCAGGATTCCGTCGAAGACCTCGTGCGCGTGGGTGCGGTACAGGCGGTCGAGCCGGTACGCGGTCAGCTGGACCCGGCAGGTGGAGGTGACCTCGATGCCCGCCTCGCCGTCGGTGGCGACCAGGCGTGTGAGACGGCGCAGCTCCCGCGGGCTGCGGTCCAGGGCGTGCTCGATCTGCGCGACCAGGAGCGGAACGATCGGGGCGAGGCCCTCGACGTACGCGACGTCGACGCCCGCGCGCCGGAAGGATTCCCGTACGGCGGCACGATCGTCCTCGGAGACGGCTCGGCCGAAGGCCACCGCGCCGTATGCGCGGAGTTCTTCGACCGAGACGTCCGTGGTGTCGTGGGCGATGTCGGCGCCGATGCCGATGGTGCGCAGGGCGGCGGCGAGCTTGGCGAGCAGGGCGACGCGGGCGCCGATGAGGAGGACGCGGCGGCGGGGTCCCGCATCGGTGTCGAGGAGGGAGTTCAGGGCGCTGCGGTACTCGGCGCCGTGGAAGCGGAACGGCCCTATGCCGTGGTAGCCGTTGAGCTCCAGGTCGGCCCGTTCGTCGGTCTGCCAGGCGAAGTCGCGCCATACATAGTCGTCACCGTCCTTCTCGATGACCGCCGTGACGGCACCGCATTCGAGGCCCTGGCACTCGGGGCAGCCGTAGATGACGTACCGGCCGCCGTCGAGCGGAGCGTCGGCCTCCAGGAGGAGGCTGCGCACCTGCGCGGTGAAGATCGCGGGTGGCACGTCGGAGGCGAGCGGGGACACCGCGTCGAGGTCGGAGAGCTGGAACAGCAGCGGGCGCCCGTCGACGATGAAGTCGACGAAGTCCCGGTGGACTTGGTAGTCACCGTTGGCGAGGACTCCACCGGCACGCATCGCCGGTGCCAGGCCGAAGGTCGCGTACTCGGCAGACATGCTGTGAGTATCCCCAGACTGGGAGTGATGTGAGCACGGCATGACATATTCCGCTACGGTCCACGCGTGAAGAGCTCTCGCGGCAGTGAAGTGATCGTGGTCGGCAGCGGTGTCATCGGCCTGACAACGGCCGTTGTCCTGGCCGAAGCGGGAAGGCGGGTACGGGTGTGGGCGCGGGAGCCCGCCGAGCGGACCACCTCGGCGGTTGCCGGCGCATTGTGGTGGCCGTACCACATCGAGCCCGAGGCGCTGGCCGGAGAATGGGCCCTCATATCACTCTCCGTGTACGAGGAGTTGGCGGCCCGGCCCGACGAGACGGGCGTACGCGTGGTCGAGGGCGTACAGGGCGAGACACGGCTGGACTCGCTGGGCCCGTGGGCCGCCCGGGTGCCGGGGCTGCGAGCGGCGACGGACGAGGAGTACGCGGGAACGGGCCTGTGGGCGCGGCTGCCACTGATCGACATGCCGGTGCATCTGCGGTGGCTGCGCGAACGCCTCCTGCGGGCGGGAGGAACGATCGAGGAGCACACGGTGACGGACCTCGCGGAGGCTGGGGCGCCGGTCGTCGTCAACTGCACGGGGCTGGGCGCCCGCGAGCTCGTACCCGATCCGGCCGTACGGCCCGTGCGCGGGCAGCTCGTGATCGTGGAGAACCCCGGTGTCCGCACCTGGCTCGTCTCGACGGACCCGGACGCCGGGACGACCACATACGTCTTCCCGCATCCGGACCGGCTGGTCCTGGGCGGCACGACCGACGACGACGCATGGTCGCTGACACCCGACCCGGCGGTGGCGGCGGAGATCGTCAAGCGGTGCGCGGGGCTGTACCCGGAGATCGCCGGGGCGCGCGTGCTCGACCACCGGGTGGGGCTGCGGCCGGTGCGCGACACGGTCCGGCTGGAGCGCGAAGTGCTGCCGGACGGGCGGGTGTTGGTGCACAACTACGGTCATGGCGGTGCGGGCGTCACGGTGGCGTGGGGGTGCGCGCGGGAGGCGGCCGGGCTCGCCCGCCCGGCCGCCTCCGCCTGAGTAACCGTCCTCAGCAGGCATTCTCGGGCTCCCCGGCCGTGAGGTGGTACGGCGCGCGCTCGTCGAGGAGCAGGGGGACGAGGACGCGCAGGGACTGCCGCAGGGGTACGAGAACGCCGCCGCCGTCGCTGTCCGGTCGTACGCGCACGCCGTGCAGGGCGAGTCGGTCGCGCACGTCCGCGTACTGGTCCGCGGTGAGCCGGTAGCCGCAGGGCGGGTCCTGGATCACCTCGGCGGGTTCGGCGGGGTCGTTGTCGGCGCCGCCGAGGTAGACCGGGCCGGTGTCGCGGTAGCCCGCGAGCCGGGCCGCGCTCGTGGCGGCCGCGACCTGTCCGCCCCGTTCGCCCGCGAAGCCGAACAGGCCGCCCAGCGCGGCCAGTTGGGAATGGACGCGACGCCGGTTGTTGAGCGCCTGATCGGCCTTCTCGGCGTCCGTCATCGGATCGACGCGGCTCTCGATGAGCAGTCCGGCCGCGTGTTTGACGCCCGACATGTTCCGCAGGATGCGCTCCTGCCCGTCGCCGGCGGTCTGTTTGACCGGGTCGCCGGTCACGGGGTCGGTCCAGATGCCGTACGTGCCCGTCGAGTACCCCGACTCCTGGGCGGCGGGCCGTACATAGTCCCGCGACAGGGTCTCCGCCTCGTCGTGCACGACCGTGTCCGTGTTGAGGTTGCGCGGCCAGAGGTCGAAGAGGTCCTTGTCGTAGTACTTGGGTGTGGCGCCGTACTCGTGCAGGTCGTAGACGACGTCGGGCTTACGGTCGCGCAGGACCGTGGCCATCGCGCGGGCCTCGGCCGTCCTGAGGGCGAGGTGGTCGCGGTTGATGTCGACGCCGTCGCCGTTCTCCCGGGTGTCGGCGGCGCGGCCGTCGGGGTTGGCGGTGGGGACGACGAGCACGGTGGCGCTCTTCAGCAGTTGCCGGGTGCGCCGGTCCCTCGCGTACGCCAGGTCGCGGATCGTCGTGAGACAGGCTTCGCGGCCGGACGGCTCGTCGCCGTGCTGGCTGCACACGAGGAGCACGGTGGTGGCCGTGCGGTGCGTGCCGATCCGGACGAGCTGGAGGGGGCGGCCCTGCTTCGTGGTGCCGATCCGGGCCATGGACACCTGGTCGCTCGCCTTGTCGACGGCGGCCAGGAAGTCCTGCTCCTCGGGCTCGCTGGTCCAGCGTGCGCCGTCGGTCCGCTCGAATCCGGTGCGCGGCGGGGTCTGTGCCGCGTACGCCGGTGCTGTCGTCAGGGGCGCGGCCAAGGCCGTGACGGAGACCGCCACGGCCAGGGCGCGGATGCGTAAGGGGATCAACGGGTCTCCCCCGGGACCCGGACGGCGGTGCGCGGATCGCGTACGCCGTCGAGGACGGAGGCGGTCGGCGTCGCGGCCGAACCCGCCGTCGCCCTCGTGAAGGAGTCGGCGCCGCCGACCAGCGGGACGCGGGCCGACGTACGGGACAGGTCGAGTGTCAGGGTCGGCGTACTCGACGGAGGATCGATGAGGTCCTTGTCGGTGCCCGCGACGATCAGCGCGAGCCGGTGGCCCTTGGGGACGACATGGTCGGTGGCGGCCAGGTCGAGGGTGATGGTGTACGCCGTGCCGGGGGTGAGCGCGACGCCCTTCAGGTCCGAGGCGTAATTGCCGAGATCGGCCCAGCCGCGGCTGAAGACGTTGAAGTCGACGTCGGTCTTGTTCGCCTGCGTCTCCTTGAAGCAGGCGCTGTCGCCGGTCGCGCTCGCGCCCCAGCAGGTGCGGTCGGTGAGCGTGGTGATGCCCTCGCCGGAGGCGGCGTAGTCGCGGATGGTGTCCGGGCCGAGGTCGACGAGTACCGCGGAGAGATGGGCCGTCGAGGTCGTCGGGGTGGCGGTGACGGTCACCTTGGAGGAGCCGGACAGCCGCAGGTCGTGCGTGAGCGGCTTGGTGACGAAGCCCGCCTTGCCGGGGGTCGACTGGTCGATGTGCGCGGCCCAGTCGGTCTCGCTCAGCTGCGGGTCGTCGGTGAACGTCTCGGTGCCGGAGCCGGTACGGAGGCCGAGGGTGCCGACGCCGGCCTCGGTGCCCGTGCCCGGGCGCAGGGTCGTCGTCGCGGTGGTGCGGGGCGGCCAGACGCTGGAGGTGACCCACTGGTCGGGGTGGCGCTCGATGTCGGCCATGGGCTCGTCGTCGATGCCGTTGTCGTAGCCGAGGAGTTCGTGGTCGAACCAGCGGTGCAGGGTGTCGACCCATGAAGCGCGGCGGAAGTCGAAGGGGTCGACGTGGCCGGTCTGGGAGAGCCAGATCTTGCGCTCGACGCCGTTCTTGGCGAGGGCGCTCCACCACTGGCCGAAGTTCTTGGTGCGGACGTTGAGGTCCTGCATGCCGTGGACGAGGAAGACGCTGGCCTTGACCTTGCTCGCGTCCTTCACGTAGTCGCGTTCGGTCCACAGCGAGGTCCAGTCGCCGGTGCGCGGTGCCTCGTCGACGAGCTTCTGCTGGACGGCGGCGCACTTGGCGCGGGCGTCGGGGCT
Source organism: Streptomyces sp. R35 (assembly GCF_041053035.1). Lineage (NCBI taxonomy): Bacteria > Bacillati > Actinomycetota > Actinomycetes > Kitasatosporales > Streptomycetaceae > Streptomyces > Streptomyces sp. R35. Next base: position 9,863,780 of record NZ_CP163440.1, on the reverse strand, counting down.
GTCGACGTAGTCGGAGAGCCAGTCGGGGCCGGAGTCGTAGAGCGGGGCGCCCTTGGCGAAGTAGTAGTCGTACCAGGAGGATATGGCGCTGATGGGCACGATGGTCTTCAGGCCCTTGACCCCGGTGGCCGCGACGCCGTTGGCGACGGTGCCGTCCCAGCTCTTGCCGATCATGCCGGTGTTGCCGTTGGTCCAGGTCGCCTTGGCCGTGGCGCTGCCGGTGCGGCTGCTGTAGCCCTTGGCCCGGCCGTTCAGCCAGTCGACGACCGCCTTCGCGGACTGGACGTCGGAGCGTCCGCCGACGTCCACGCAGCCGTCGGAGCGGCTGGTTCCGGCCAGGTCGACGCCGACGAAGGCGTAGCCGCGCGGCACGAAGTAGTTGTCGTAGAACAGCGGCATCTGGACGACGTCGCCGTTGGCGTCGTACGTCTTCTTCTGGCCTTCGTTGCCGCGTCCGCAGCAGGAGTAGTAGGGGCTGGCGTCCATGATCACGGGTATCTTGCGGCCCTGCTGGGCGAGTTCGCGGGGCCGGACGATGTCGACGGCCACGCGGTCGGGCTTTCCGTCGCTGTCGCCGTCGAGGCCGGTGTCCACCCAGACGGATTCACGGATCGCGTTCTCGTACGAGTAGACCGGGGTGCTCTCCCGTGGGGCGCCGTGTGCGGCGACGGGGGTGAGGAAGGCGGCCATCAGGGCGGCTGTGGCCGCCGTCGCGAGCGATCTCCAGGTCGTGAAGCGCCTGCGGCGCGCTGGTATCGGCATGCGCGGAAGGTACCCCGGTCAACTCCCGTACAAAAGAGGGTCTGTGAAAGGACTGTGGGGCTCGATCGCTCATGTCGGCCGAATGGCGATCGTGTGACAGGGGTGGCCGTGGACATGACCGGGGCCACAGGGACTGAATAGGCTCCGGACAGACTTCATGCCCCTACCACTTGGAGCTTGACGTGCACCGCAGACTCATCGCCCCGGGCGCGCTCGCGGCCTCCCTCCTGCTGGCGATCCCGGCATCGGCGGCCAGTTACTCCCCCGGGGCGCCGGGCATCGGCGACCCCTACTACCCGGCCTACGGCAACGGCGGCTACGACGTCTCGCACTACGATCTGCGGCTCAAGTACCAGCCGCAGACGGACGAGCTGGAGGGCACGGCGACCCTCCTGGCCACCACCACACAGGATCTTTCGCGGTTCGATCTGGACTTCCTGCTCGATGTGAGCGAGGTGCGGGTCAATGGCGCGAAGGCGTCGTTCGCGACCTCGGGTCAGCACGAGCTGGAGATCACTCCGGCGAACCCGCTGCCCAAGGGCACACCGATCACGGTCGTCGTGCGCTACAGCGGGGTGCCGTCCACGAAGAGCGCGTACGGCTTCTCGACCTGGCACCGCACTCCGGACGGGGCGGTCGCGGCGGACGAGCCCGAGGCGGCCTGGTGGTGGTTCCCGAGCAATGACCATCCGCTCGACAAGGCCACGTACGACGTGTCGGTGGCCGTCCCCGACGGCACCCAGGCGATCTCCAACGGAACGCTCCAGTCGACGAGTTCACGGCTCGGCTGGACCCGCTACAACTGGCGCTCCAACAAGCCGCAGGCCACCTATCTCGCCACGCTCGCGGTCGGCAAGTTCGACATCACGACCGGGAAGACGTCCGACGGTGTCCCGATCATCAACGCGTACAGCAAGGACCTCGGCGACAACGACGGGGCGGCACGGGCGAGCGTCGAGCGGACCGGGGAGATCGTCGACTGGCTGACCGGGTACTTCGGCCCGTATCCCTTCAACGCGGTCGGCGGATACGTCCCGAACACCACCACCGGGTACGCGCTGGAGACGCAGACCCGGGTGTTCTACAGCCCCCGGCAGTTCGCGAACGGCTCCAACACCTCGGTCGTGGTTCATGAGTTGACGCATCAGTGGTACGGCGACGATGTGTCACTGAAGGGCTGGAAGGACATCTGGATCAATGAGGGCTTCGCGCGGTACGCGCAGTGGCTCTGGTCGGAACACGAGGGCGAGGGGACGACGCAGGAGCTCGCGGACTACGTGTACGCCTCGCATCCGGCCGACGACGCCTTCTGGACGGTGAAGCCCGGCGACCCCGGTCCGGACGACCAGTTCGACATCGCGGTCTACGACCGGGGCGCGCTGGCGGTCCAGGCGTTGCGCAACGAGGTCGGGGACGACGCGTTCTTCGCCATCCTGAAGGGGTGGCCGAAGGATCACGCGTACGGGAACGCGTCGGTCGGCGACTTCCAGAAGTACGCCGAGCAGGTGTCCGGCAAGTCCCTCGCCTCGCTCTTCGACACCTGGCTGTTCCAGCCGTCGAAGCCTGCGGCACCCGCGGCGCAGGGCGCGTCGATCGCACGGAGCTCGGCGAAGGCGGGGGCTCCTTCCCAGCCGAAGTCGTGGAAGAAGATCGAGGCGACGAACGACCTGCACGCCGAGTAGGGGACGGCAGGGCGGCCCGGGGGTACGACCATCCCGGGCCGCCTAGTGCGTCACGGACGCCGACTCCAACTCGGCTACCTGGGTGAGGAGTTCATCCCTGCCGATCGCGTCGGTCCGCGTCGACGGCACGGTGCAGGCATGGGCACCGGCCACCGCGCCGTAGCGGGCGCAGCGCTTCGGCGGCTCACCGCTCAGCCGGCCGAAGATGAAGCCGGCCGCGAAGGCGTCGCCCGCCCCGTTCGTGTCCACCACCGGCGTGCGGGGCGCGACCGCCGGGATGTGGGTCACCTCGTCGTCGGCCAGCAGGTACGCGCCGTCGGCTCCGGCCGTGGCGACGACCACCTCGGCCCGGCCCCGCTCGACGATCCGGCGCATCGTCCGCTCCGGGTCGGCCAGGGCGGTGGCGGACAGGAACACGACGTCGGCGGCGTGGGCGAACGGCTCGTGGTAGGGGTTGGCGCCGTCCCAGTCGTGCAGGTCGGTCGACAGGGTCACCCCGGCCTCCCGCAGCGCCGGCAGCGCGAAGGCGCACGGATAGGTGATGGAGACATGGGCGTGGCGGCTCGCCGCGGCCAGAGTCCGGACCGTCTCCTCGGGCAGCCGGTCCGACTCCCGCGAGCGGCTCTCGTCGTACAGCGACAACCGGCGCCCGTCGGGGCCCACGAGGTTGACCGCGCGCTTGGTACCGCCGGCCTGGAGGGCGTCGGTGAGCGCGATGCCCCGGTCGCGGTGCAGTGCGCGGACCAGCTCGCCCTCGTGGTCGTCGCCGATCAGGTCGAGGTGGTGGGTGCGCAGGCCGAGGGCGTGCACGCCGAGCGCCACGAAGTCCCCGGTCTGGCCCGCGCGGGTCTCGATGCCGGGCCTGATCATGTAGCTGTCGGCGAACGGGAGCGGCAGTTCGGGGACGTGGACGATCGTGTCCACGCCCGCGCCGCCGAGGACGAGGACGTCGATGTCGCGGCTCATGGCTCTTCCTCCCGGATCCTCTCGGGCTCTCTCGGGCTCTCTCGGATGCGAGCCGTGAGTCAAGCAGGCTCCGCCGATCACGGCAAGGACTTGCGCAATTTTCCGCAACTTCTTTCATCTGCCTGCCTGTTGAGGCCGGTCGAGACTGTCCGCTGTTCGCATGCTTTCGCCGCGGCTCAGTCCCCGTGGTCGTACACCGTGACCGCCACCCCCCGCTTCACCAGCCGCTCGGCTATGAGCGGCTCCACGCGTGACCACGTGCCACCCGCGAGGCCGCAGCCGATGCGGGGCATATGGACGGAGGCGCCGAGCTCGGCGGCCTTGCCGACGACCCGTCCGAGTGCCGTGTCGATGGCCTCGTAGCGCACGGGAACCCCCTTGCTGCCCGTGCGTATGCCTCGCTGCCCCACCAGGTTCGCCACCCACACGTACCGGTCGACCTGGACGAACTGGGCGGCGCCCAGGCCGAAGTCGTTGTGCGCGCGGTCCCGGTGCCAGGCGCGGTACGCGGCCTCCGGCTCCGGCCAGCGGCGCGAGACGGCGAGCACGAAGCCCTTCCCCCATCCCCCGATGTCATTGCAGACGTGGGCGATCACCTTGACGCCCTTGCCCAACGGAACGGTGGCGTCACCCCGGACATATGTGATCTCCGACATGACGCCACCGTAGGCGCTGCCACTGACAGTGGCCTGTGACCGGGGAGTTCGACAAAGTCGACGGACGCTTTCACAACACCGGTGAGACAGCAATACTGTTGCACCGCGTCGCCTCCGGGCCCGGAGCCGGACGCGGCACGACCCGGAAAGGCGAGGACCTGCCATGACGACGGACACCGAGGAGCCGACGCTCACGGTCGACGAGTTGGCCGCGCGGGCGGGTGTCACGGTCCGTACGGTCCGCTTCTACAGCGCCAGGGGCCTGCTGCCGCCGCCCGTCATCGGACCCCGGCGCGTGGGCCACTACAGCCAGGAGCACCTGGCCCGGCTCGCGCTCATCGAGGAATTGCAGCACCAGGGCATGACGCTCGCCGCGATCGAGCGCCATCTGACGCAGCTGCCGCCCGGCCTGAGCGCCCACGACCTCGCCATCCACCGTGCCGTGGTGGCCTCCTGGGCGCCCGACGCGGCCCAGGACGTGACGCGCGAGGAGCTGGAGCGGCGGGCCGGGCGTTCCCTGGGCGAGGAGGATCTGGAACGGCTGGCCGCGATGAACGTCATCGAGCGGACCGCGGACTCCTTTCGCGTGGACCCGGGGCTGCTGCGGCTCGGCGTACAGCTCCTCGACGTACCGCTCGCGCACGAGACGATCCTCGCGGCGCGGACCGTGCTGCTGGAGCACTCGCGCGCGGCGGCCCACGAGTTGTCCACGCTGCTGCGTGAAGCGGTGGGCGGGCGGGAGTCCGTCGCGGCGGTGAAGTCGCTGTCGGCGCACATGCAGCCGCTGGTGGTGCAGGCGCTGCTGACCACGTTCCAGCGCTCGCTCAAGGAGGAACTGCGGGAGTGGCTCAAGGAGTCCTGAGCCACTCCCCCCGCCCTACGCCATCACGTCCTAGGAGACCTTGAGCCCCGCCGCCGACGCGGTGGGCGTCTCGTCGGCGGCGACCTGCCTCAGCCGCTCGGCGTACATCCGCGCGAGACCGGCCAGCGTGTCGGAGGCACCCGCATTCACGAAGTCGGTGTCGTCACGGTAGTCCAGGGTGCCGATGAACTTCCCCTGGAGGATCACCGTCTCCCGGACATTCGCGTCGGACGCGGACTTGAACTGGAAGGTGACGCTTGCGGCATCGTAGGTCGCCGCGTCGAGCACCTGGTACTTGCTCGCGCTGTTGCGGATGTGGCTGTCCCAGGAAGTGAAGGCCTTCTTGGCGGCCCGCGCGTTGCTGTACACGATGACGTCGAAGCTGGTGATGTCCGTGCCTCGGTACCCGACGTCACCGTGTGCCACGGCGTTCTTGCACTTCGAGGACGGATCCTTGCAGCTCGTGGGGGCCTTGGCGCGGCTGGAGAGCGGTGAGGTGACGGTGCGCAGCGCGGTGGGCATGCTGTCGGCGGGCGGCAGCACGGACTGCGCCTGCCGGGCGCCGCTCAGCGACCCGACGCTCTTGCTGCTCGATCCGCCGCTCGTCCCACCGCTGGTCCCGCCGATGGTGCGGCTGCGGGAGGTGGACGACTTCCCCCGGCTCTTCTTCTTGTTCTTCTTGCCCTGGCATCCCGTGAGTGCGAGCGACAGGACGAGGACGCCGACTCCGGCTCCTCGCAGCACTCGCTTGGTGGTGCACCGCACGTACGGCCCCTCCGTTGGCGTGATCATGATCTACGGCAGCCTAGGACGTGGGAGGGGCCCATCCGGTTGCGTCGCCGGCGAACGCACAGAAAACCCTCACAAGTAGGCCGATCCGCCTGCCACGTTGAGGGTCTGACCGGTCAGGAATCCGCTGCCCGGGTCCACCACGTACAAGAGGGTGGAGACGAGGTCGGACGGCTTCTGGGTCCTCGGTACGGCCTGCTGGGCGCGGACGTGCTCGAAGCCGCCGTCCGCGCCGACGGTCCGCTCGGCGGTGGCGGTGCGGACCATGCTCGGCGCGATGGCGTTGACGGTGACGTCGTACGGCCCCAGCGCGGAGGCCAGCGCGCGCGTGAAGCCGATCAGACCCGCCTTGGAGGAGACGTACGCGACCATCGTGGGCGGAGCTGTGAGGACGGCCGCCGAGGTGATGTTCACGATCCGGCCCCGGCCCGCCGCCTTGAGATACGGCAGGGCGGCGCGGGTCACCAGGAACGGCGCTTCCAGGTTCACGCGCATGATCCGCCGCCAGTCCTCTGGAGTGATGTCCTCGAAGGGCGACTCCGGGTAGACGCCCGCGTTGTTGACGAGCACGTGCAGGGTCCCGAACCGGTCGATGACGCGCTCCAGCGCCGCCCCGATCTGTTCCTCGTCGGTGACGTCGGCGATCAACTCCACATAGTCCAGCACCCGTTGGACCGTCTCGGGCTGCGGGACGAGATCGATCCCGGCGACCCGGTATCCGCGCCCGGCGAGCGCGACGGCGAATTCCTGCCCGAGGCCCTGTGCCGCTCCGGTCACCAGGGCGGTACGTGTCTCCATGGGCCGAGTGTGATGACCCGTCAGCCACCCGGCAAGAGCGCATTTCACTCGCTGGAACGGCCCTGTTGCCGTGGGCGTTCGCGGGGCCCACGCTGCGGGGCGACCGCCCAGCGTCAGCCGTACCGGGAGCCGTGCCCGATGACCGAGACCGAGCGTGCCGTGGACGACGCCGAGCGCGCCCGCGAACAGGGCGGCGGACGACGGCAGTTCGGGGCGATCCCGAGACGGCTGACCCGTGGGGTGCTCGCGCGGCGGCTGATCAGGGACGAGCTGGGCGTGCTGATCGTGCTCGGGCTGCTGATCGCGGGCATCGGCATCCCGTACCCCGATTTCCTCGACAGTGACAACCTGCTCACCACCGCCCACAACTCCGTCTACATCTCGCTGATGGCGTGCGGGATGGTCTTCGCGCTCGCCATGCGCGAGGTCGATCTGTCCGTCGGCGGCACCTACGCGATGTGCCTGGTCGTCGGCGCCCTGCTGGTGCGGGACGGTACGCCGCCCTGGCTGGCGGTACCGGTGATGCTGGTCACCGGTATCGCCCTCGGTGTCTTCAACGCGCTGGTCACGACGTTGCTCGCGCTGCCGTCGTTCATCGTGACGCTGGGCACGCTGATGCTCTTCCGGGGCGTCGGGCTCGCGCTCGCCGACGGCAAGCAGATCACCGATCTGCCGCTCGACGACTCGTTCTTCACGTTCGCGGGCGGCGACGCCGCGGGGGTTCCGTTCGCGCTGTGGGTGCTGCTGGCCGTGGTCGTGGTGCTGGCGGTCGTGCTGACCCGGACGCGATTCGGGGCGCGAGTGCGGGCGATCGGGTCCAACCCCGACGCCGCCGCGTTCAGCGGCATCCCCGTCGTCCGCACCCGTATCCAGGCGCTCGCCCTGTCCGGACTGACCACGGCCTGCGCGGCGGCGCTCGCCCTCGCCTTCTACGGGGCCGGCGACCCGACGCTGGGCCAGGGCTACGAGTTGCAGGCCATCGCCGCGTGCATCATCGGCGGCACCCCGCTCGCCGGCGGTCGCGGCTCGGTGGTCGGAGCGGTGGCCGGCGCGATGATCCTTTCCGTGGTCGCCTCCGGGCTCGTCTTCTTCGAAGTACCCATCAACTGGACGTCGTTCGCGACGGGCGGGGTGATCCTCGTCGCGGTCGCGGCGGACAGCGCGCTGCGCCGTACGGGACGCCGACGCCGCTGAAATCCCCCTGGTCCGCAGCCTGTTCAGCTGTTCAGAGCCTGTTTGGAGGCCGTGATGCACCCCCGATTGCGTACGCTGCTGGCCGTGCCCGCCGCGCTGGCCCTCCTCGCCGCCGCCGGCTGCGGCAGCGGCAACGGCTCCGGCGGCAAGAACGGCAAGCTCGACATGGGTATCGCCGTGGCCAACATCAGCCTGAACTTCGCCCACGAGATGGTCCTCGGCGCCGAGAGCGCCGCGAGCCACGAAGGGAACGTGAACTTCAAGGCGGTCGGCCCGCCCAACACGGACGGGCCTGCCGAGGTGCAGCTGTTCCAGAACCTGACCGCCCGCGCCAAGGACGGCATCGTCCTGGAGAACCTCGACCCGCCGATCTTCACCCGGCCCGCCGCACACGCCGTCGACCAGGGCATCCCCGTCGTCGCCCTGGACACCTCGCCGACCGACGGCAGCAAGGTCGGCTTCTACGTCGGCAACGACAACTACGCGCTCGGCGAGCTGATGGCGAAGGAGGCGCTGAAGCGGCTGGGCAGCGCCCCGAAGGGACAGATCGTCATCGGCGTACCCAACCCCGGGACGCCGGTGCTGGACAACCGGGCCAAGGGCATCGCGGACACCTTCAAGAAGCAGGCCCCGAACGTCGAAGTCCTGGGCCCCTTCCAGACGTACAGCGATCCCGGGCAGAACTACAGCTCCTGGTCGGCGCAGGTGAACGCGCACCCCAAGGCGCTCGCCTTCCTCGGTGTCGGTGACGCCGACAGCTACAACCTCGCGAAGATCAAGAAGGCCGAGAAGGGCACCTGGCTCACGGCCGGCTTCGACGTCGACCCGAAGACCCTCGACGCGGTCAAGGACGGCTCGAACTTCGTCACCATCGACCCCCAGCACTTCCTCAAGGGCTATCTCTCCACGGCGATGCTGATCGAGGCCGTGCGCGACAACGACGGCAAGCTGCTCAAGGGCTGGTTCCTGTCCCCGGGCGGAGTCGTGGACCAGTCCAACATCGACGAGATCATCACACGGCAGAAGTCCCCGAAGGCGGCGTACGACTGGTACAAACCGACCATCGACAAACTGCTCGGAGACCAGAACGCCCAGCTCAAGCCCTTGAAGGACGCACGCTGAGATGAGCGACGGCGACATGCTCGTGGCACGGGGCCTGGTCAAGTCGTACGGCGGGGTCAGGGCCCTGGACGGAGCGGACATCAGTGTGCGCGGCGGCGAGGTCCACGCGCTGGTCGGCGAGAACGGCGCGGGCAAGTCGACGCTCGTACGAATCCTGTCGGGCACGGTGGCTCCCGACGACGGCACCGTACGGCTCGCGAAGGAGGCGCGGGCCGGTGGAATCGCCGTCGTCTCCCAGGAGTTGAGCCTCTTCCCCGACCTCACCGTCCGCGAGAACCTCTACCCCTACCGCCCGCCCCGCCGCTTCGGCCTGCTCGACCGGGGCGCCATGGACCGCGCCGCCCGCCCGGTCCTCGCCGAGCTCGGCCTCGACGTCGACCCCGGCATGCTCCTCGGCGAACTCCCCCTGGCTGACCGGCAGTTGACGGAGATCGCCCGGGCGCTGCTGCGGCGCCCCAAGATCCTCGTGCTCGACGAGCCGACCTCCGCACTGTCGGCCGCCGCCGTGGACCGCCTCGAACAGGTGCTGCGCACCCTCACCGGGCGGGGCATCGCGGTTCTGTACGTCACCCACTTCCTGGAGGAGGTGATGCGCTTCGCGCAGCGGGTGACCGTGCTGCGGGACGGGCGGGTCGCGCTGGCCGGGGCACGACGGGAGGACGTCGACGTGCCGGAGCTGGTCACGGCGATGCTGGGCGGCCGGCCTCCCCAGCCCCTACGCCGTGCACGCACCGTCGCAGAAGGCCCACCGCCGGTGGTGCTGTCCGAAGTGAGCGTGCCCGGGCGGCTCGCCGACGTCACCTTCACCGTGCGCGCCGGCGAGGTGGTCGGGGTCGCCGGGCTCCAAGGGGCGGGCCATCTCGCCGCGCTGGAGGTGGTGTGCGGGCGTACGGCGATCTCGGCGGGGCGCGTCGACGTGGGCGGGCGGGGGCTGCCGCGCTCCCTGCGCGCCGCCGTCCGCGCGGGCGTCGCGTTCGTCCCCAGCGATCGCAAACGGTACGGGCTGATGGCCGAGCGCATGGTGTGGGAGAACGCGACCGCGGTGAGCTGGCTGGCCCTGGGGCGCGGCGGCGTGCTGCCCTCACGTGCCGAACTGGTGTGCCGAACCGCCGACTTGACCGACCGGCTGCGGCTGCGCGGCGGGCCCTACGACATCGTGGCCCGCCTCTCCGGCGGCAACCAGCAGAAGGTCGTCTTCGCCAAGTGGCTCGCCACCGAGCCCCGCATCGTCGTGCTCGACGATCCGACCCGGGGTGTCGACGTCGGCGTCCGCGCCGAAATGCATCGCATCGTCGGCGAGTTGGCCGCGGGCGGCGCGGCGGTCCTCATCGCTTCGACCGACCTCGCCGAGCTGACCGAGGTGTGCGATCGGGTGCTGGTGTTCGTGCGGGGGCGGATCGTGGGTGAGGTGCACGGGGAGCGGCTCACCGAGCATGCGTTGGCGGTGGCGGTGCAGTCGGGACTGACGCGCCCGGGCTGACCTGGCGGTTTTCGCCCCCGCCGCCCCTACCCGTCCCATCCCGTTCCTGGGGGCTGCGCCCCCAGACCCCCTGGGTTGCGTGTCGGCTGCGGGCGGGTGGGGGCCGTTCGCGCAGTTCCCCGCGCCCCTTAAGGGGCGCGGGGAACTGCGCAGTCTTTTGGGGGTCTGGGGGCGGAGCCCCCAGGGATGGGACGGGTAGGGGCGGCGGGGGCGAGGAAGGTCTGTCAGGCCGACAGTGTGCGGGTCAGAGCCCTGGCCGCCGCACACACCCTCGCCCCGATGCGGTCCACATCCAGACGACGCGTGCCACCGGTGACCGAGATCGCGGCGACCGGCCGCGGCCCACGCCCCCGTTCGTACACGGCCGCGGCGACGGCCGAGACCCCCACCTCGGCCTCCTCCAGATTCACCCCGTACCCGCGGGCGCGCGTCGCGGCAAGGTCGCGAGCGAGCTGCCCCGGCAGCACGAGGGTCCGCGGGGTGAGGCGGGGCAGGGTGAGATGCGGTGGCCGGGGATCGTGGGCGAGGAAGACCTTGCCGGTGGCCGTGCAGTGCGCGGGAAGCCGGCCCCCGGCGCGCGAGACGATCGGGGTGGCGCGGCGGCCGGTGATCTTCTCCAGGAAGAGGGTGTCGGACCCGTCGGGCACGGCGAGGTGCACGTTCTCGTGGGTCTCCTCGTGCAGATCGCCGAGGTAGGGCAGCGCGGCATCCCGCAACTCCCGTGCGGACGGCGCCGATTGACCTAGGACGAAGAGGGCGAGCCCGATCCGGTAGAGGCCTTCGGGGGTGCGCTCGACGAGCCCGAGCCGGACCAGCTCGCCGATCAGGCGGTGCGCGCTCGGTTTGGGCAGCCCGGTGCGCAGTGCCAGCTCGGCAAGGCTCAGCGCACCTTCGGACTCCCCGCAGGCATGCAGCAGCGCCGCCCCGCGCGCGAGCACCGACTTCGGCGCCGGACCGTCCGTCATGGACCGATGGTCGGGTGCATGACGACGGTTGACAAGGTTCCGGTCACTGTGAGTCGGCCACCGCTACCGAAGTGGTATGTCGAGCAGCAGGGGGCGCGCCAACTCCGCCGCTCCGGAGACGAGTTCACGCACGTGGTCCGCGCTCCCCGCCCGCACCGCGTCGATCCCGAAGAACCGCGCCGCCTGCGTGAAGTCGAGTGCGCCCAACTCCGTGCCGGGACAGGGTCCGTGGCCCCCCATCGCCTCGTAGGTGTCCTGAAGTGTGCGGTAGGCGCCGTTGTTCATCACCGCGAACAGCACCGGCGCCGCACAGCGCGCGGCACTCCACAGTCCCTGGAGGCCGAAGAGCGCGCACCCGTCCCCGAGGACGGCTACCACCGGCCGCCCCGGCTCGGCGAGCGCACGGCCGACGGCGGCCCCGATCCCCCAGCCGAGACCGCCGCCGACGGTGTGCGTATAGCTGCCGGGCCGGTCGAGGTGTACGAGCCGGCGCAGCAACAGGCCGACGGTGATGGCCTCTTCGATGACCGCGGCGTCCCGCGGCAGTCCGCGCGCCACGGCGTGGGCCGCGGCCCAGGGCGCGAGCGGCGCGGCGGAGTACGCGGCCCGGGCGGCGGCCTCGGTACGGCCACGCTCGGCCGTGTGCCGCTCGCCCGCGCGCAGCATCCGCGCCTTCGCGGTGTGCGCGGGCACGCGTTCGCGCAGCAGCTCGGCGAGCCGGTCGAGCGAGGGGGCGAGGGCGCCGACGAGTCCGGTGTCGGCTGGGAAGTTGCGGCCGATCTCGTCGGGGTCCGCGTCGAGCTGGACGACGGCGAGGCCGGGCGGCAGCGCCGGTCCGGGGCTGTAGTGGTGCGGGGTGAACGCGTGCGCGCCCGCGATCAGCACGGTGTCGTACGGGGCGAGCGCGGCACGGATCGCGTCGTGGCGCGGCGGCAGCATGCCGGCGTACAGGGGGTGTGTGGTCGGGAAGTTCAGGCAGTCGGCCATCGGCTGGTGGTGCACGGGGGCGCCACAGGTCTCCGCCACGCGCACCAGCGCCGGGACAGCGTTGTCGCGGCCCACTCCGTCCCCGGCGACGATCACGGGGCGGGCGGCCCCGCCGAGCAGGAAGGCGGCGCGCTCCAGACCGACGGCCGGCCCCGTACGGGGTGTTGGCGTAGGAGGCGGAACCTCGACCTCGGTGTCCTCGGTCAGCAGGTCCATCGGTACGGAGAGGAACACCGGGCCCGCGGGCGGCCGTACGGCAAGGGCGAAGGCACGGCGCACGGCGAGCGGCAGGTCACGGGCGTGCTGGACGTCGACGGCCGCCTTGACCGCAGGGCGGGCCAGCCCGAGGAGGTCGCCCGACAGCATGGGGTCCTGCTGGAGGTGGCGGCGGTCCTGCTGGCCCGCCATCACCACCAAAGGGGTGCGTGAGCGGCGGGCGTTGAGCAGGCCGATGAGCCCGTTGGCGAGCCCGGCCGCGATGTGCAGGCTGACGAAGGCGGGCCGCCCGGTCGCGCGGGCGTATCCGTCGGCCATGGAGACGACGGCGCCCTCGTGGATGCCGAGGACGTACTCGGGCGCGCCCTCGGCGTCCACGAGGGCGGCCAGGAACGGCAGTTCGGTGGTGCCGGGGTTGCCGAAGACGCGGTCCACGCCCTCGCCGCGCAGGATGTCCAGCAGGGCGAGGGCGGGGCGGCGACCCATGGGAGCTCCTCGGTGGGGACGAGAACCGGTTCGCGGGTCAGCGTCCGGTCCCGCCCCCCGAGGAGCAAGCCCTGCATGTCACTCAGCGATACGTGACCACATACGGCTCAGCGGCAGTCCGCCGGCCGGATCACTTCGCGTCGCTGAACGTCGCGCCCTAGTTGTCGCTGAACTTCTCGCCCTTCTCCGCCTTCTCCACGAGCAGCGCGGGCGGCGTGAACCGCTCCCCGTAGCGCTCGGCGAGTTCACGCGCGCGTGCCACGAACCCGGGCAGCCCGGCACCTGCCCCGGCGCCGCCGTCGTATCCGTTGATGTACTGGAGGACACCGCCGGTCCAGCCGGGGAAGCCGATGCCGAAGATGGATCCGATGTTGGCGTCGGCGACGGAGGTCAGTACGCCTTCCTCCAGGAGCCGGACGGTGTCCAGCGCCTCGGAGAAGAGCATGCGCTCCTGCATGTCCTTGAAGGGGATCTCGTGGCCCGGCTTGGCGAAGTGTTCGCGCAGGCCCGGCCACAGCTTGCCGCGCTTGCCGTCCTCGCCGTACTCGTAGAAGCCCGCGCCTCCGCTGCGGCCGGTGCGGCCGAACTCGTCGACCATGCGGTCGATGACCGCCTCCGCCGGGTGCGTCTGCCAGGTGCCGCCCGCCTCCTCGACGGCCTGCTTGGACTCCTTGCGGATCTTGCGCGGCAGGGTGAGCGTGAGCTCGTCCATCAGGGAGAGGACCTTGGCGGGGTAGCCGGCCTGGGCGGCGGCCTGCTCGACGGACGCGGGCTCGATGCCTTCGCCGACCATGGCGACGCCCTCGTTGATGAAGTGCCCGATGACACGGGAGGTGAAGAAGCCGCGCGAGTCGTTGACGACGATCGGGGTCTTCTTGATCTGCCGTACGAGGTCGAAGGCGCGCGCCAGTGCCTCGTCGCCGGTCCGCTCGCCCTTGATGATCTCGACGAGCGGCATCTTGTCGACGGGTGAGAAGAAGTGCAGCCCGATGAAGTCGTCCTGCCGCTCGACGCCCTCGGCGAGCGCGGTGATCGGCAGGGTCGAGGTGTTGGAGCACAGCAGCGCGTCCGGCTCGACGATGTTCTGGATCTCCTGGAACACCTTGTGCTTGAGCGCCGTGTCCTCGAAGACGGCCTCGATCACGGCGTCGCAGCCGGCCAGGTCGTTCGGGTCGGCGGTGGGCGTGATGCGGGCGAGGAGGGCGTCGGCCTTGTCCTGGCTGGTACGTCCCCTGGAGACGGCCTTGGCGCAGAGCTTCTCGGAGTAGGCCTTGCCCTTGGCCGCCGCATCCGCGGACACGTCCTTGAGGACGACGTCGATGCCCGCGCGGGCGCACGAGTAGGCGATGCCTGCGCCCATCATCCCGGCGCCGAGGACGGCGACCTTGCGGACCTGGCGGGGCTCGATGCCCTTGGGCCGGTTGGCGCCGGAGTTGACCGCCTGGAGGTCGAAGAAGAACGCCTGGATCATGTTCTTCGAGGTCTGCCCGGTGACCAGCTCGGTGAAGTAGCGCGCCTCGATGATCAGCGCGGTCTCGAAGTCGACCTGGGAGCCCTCGACGGCCACCGCCATGATGTTGCGCGGGGCCGGGTAGGGCGCGCCGTTCAGCTGCTTCCTCAGGTTGGCCGGGAAGGCGGGGAGGTTGGCGGCGAACTTCGGGTTCGACGGCGTACCGCCCGGGATCCGGTAGCCCGGCTTGTCCCAGGGCTGCTGCGACTCGGGGTTGGCGTCGATGAAGGCGTGCGCCTTGGCGAGCATCTCCTCGGGGGTGGCCGCCACTTCGTGGACGAGACCGTTCTCCAGGGCCCGCTGCGGCGAGTACTGGGTGCCCTGGAGCAGCACCTTCAGGAGGGCGTCCGTGATGCCCATCAGGCGGACGGTGCGGGTGACACCGCCGCCGGCGGGCAGCAGGCCGAGGGTGACCTCGGGAAGGCCGATCTTGGAGCCGGGCGCGTCGAGGGCGACGCGGTGGTGGGAGGCGAGGGCGATCTCGTAGCCGCCGCCGAGTGCCGCGCCGTTGATGGCGGCGACGACCGGCTTGCCGAGGGTCTCGATGCGGCGCAGGCAGGACTTGATGGCCGTACCGAACTCGAAGACCTGCTGGGCGTCCTCCGGGCCTGCCTTGATCATGTCCTTGAGGTCGCCGCCCGCGAAGAAGGTCTTCTTCGCTGAGGCGTAGATGATGCCGCGGATGGTGTCCTTCTCGGCCTCGGCGCGGTCGGCGATCGCCGCGATCGAGTCCTTGAAGGCCTGGTTCATGGTGTTGGCGGACTGGTTGGGGTCGTCGAGGACGAGGGTGACGACGCCTGTCTCGTCCTGTTCCCAGCGGATGGTGGTGCTCTCGGTCATGAGGAGGGTCTCCGGTCTCCGTTGAAGTCTGATGGTCCGCTGGGGAGTTACAGGCGCTCGATGATGGTCGCGATACCCATGCCGCCGCCCACGCACAGCGTGGCGAGGCCGTAGCGCTTGTCCTGGCGCTCCAGTTCGTCGATGAGGGAGCCGAGGATCATCGCGCCGGTGGCTCCGAGCGGGTGGCCGAGCGCGATGGCGCCGCCGTTGACGTTGACCTTGTCCAGGGACAGGCCCATGTCCCGCGCGTAGCGCAGGACGACGGCCGCGAAGGCTTCGTTGATCTCGACGAGGTCGATGTCGTCGATGGTCAGCCCGGCCTTGGCGAGCGCCTTGCGGGTCGCGGGCGCGGGGCCGGTGAGCATGATGGTGGGCTCGGAGCCGGAGACGGCCGCGGAGACGATCCGCGCGCGCGGAGTGATGCCGTAGCGCTCGCCGACCTCCTTCGAGCCGATGGCGACGAGCGACGCGCCGTCCACGATGCCGGACGAGTTGCCCGCGTGGTGGACGTGGTCGATCTCCTCGACCCAGTGGTACTTCTGCAGGGCCACGGCGTCGAAGCCGCCCAGCTCGCCGATGTCGGCGAACGACGGCTTCAGCTTGGCGAGCGAGTCGGCGGTCGTGCCGGGGCGCATGTGCTCGTCGTGGTCGAGGACGACGAGTCCGCTGCGGTCCTTCACGGGGACGACGGACTTCTCGAAACGCCCGTCCTTCCAGGCGGCGGCAGCGCGCTCCTGGGACAGGGCCGCGTACTCGTCGACGTCACGCCGCGAGAAGCCCTCGATGGTGGCGATGAGGTCGGCGCCGATGCCCTGCGGTGCGAAGTTGGTGGCGATGTTGGTCATCGGGTCGGCGAACCAGGCGCCGCCGTCCGAGGCCATCGGTACCCGGGACATCGACTCGACGCCGCCCGCGAGCACCAGGTCCTCCCAGCCGGAACGGACCTTCATCGCTGCCAGGTTGACGGCTTCCAGGCCCGAGGCACAGAAGCGGTTCTCCTGGACTCCCGCGACCGTGTCGGGCAGTCCGGCGGCGATCGCGGCGATCCGGGCGATGTCGGAGCCCTGGTCGCCGACCGGGCCCACGACGCCGAGCACGATGTCGTCGATCGCCGCCGGGTCGAGCCCGGGGAAGCGGCGCTGGATCTCGTGGATGAGTCCGACGACCAGGTCGATGGGCTTCGTGCCGTGCAGGGCGCCGTTCGCCTTGCCGCGGCCGCGCGGGGTGCGGATCGCGTCGTACACGTACGCTTCGGTGCTCACTGGTATGCCTTTCAGGAGAGCTGGGAGGGCTGAGCCGGGCTGGGAGGGTCAGCCCAGCAGGGAACGGCCGATGATCTCCTTCATGATCTCGGTGGTCCCGCCGTAGATGGTCTGGATACGGCCGTCGGTGAAGGCCCTGGCGACGCGGTACTCCGTCATATAGCCGTAGCCTCCGTGCAGTTGGAGACAACGGTCAGCTACCCGCTTCTGCAGCTCGGTGGACCACCACTTGGCCATCGAGGCGTGCACTGCGTCGAGTTCCCCGTTCGAGTGATCGACGATGCAGCGGTCGAGGAACGTCCGGGTGACGGCGCACTCGGTGGCCATCTCGGCTATCTCGAAGCGGATGTGCTGGAGCTTGGAGAGCGGCCGTCCGAAGGCCTCGCGCTCCTTGACGTACTCGGTCGTGATCTCCAGCAGGTACTCGGCGGCGGCGATCCCGGCGACGGCGATGCCCATGCGCTCCTGCGCGAGGTTCGTCATGAGGTGGACGAAGGCGCCGTTCAGCTCGCCGAGGAGGTTCTCCTTGGGCACGCGTACGTCGTTGAAGAACAGCTCGGCGGTGTCCTGCGACTTCTGGCCGATCTTGTCGAGGTTGCGGCCGCGCTCGAAGCCCTCCGTGCCGCGCTCGACGACGAGCAGGGAGAGCCCGTGAGCGCCGCCTTCGGGTGTCGTCTTCGCGACCACGATCACGAGGTCGGCGAGGATGCCGTTCGAGATGAAGGTCTTCGAGCCGTTGAGCAGCCAGTGGTCGCCCTGGTCCTCGGCATGGGTCTTGATGCCCTGGAGGTCGGATCCGGCGCCGGGCTCGGTCATGGCGATCGCCGTGATCAGCGAGCCGTCGCAGAATCCGGGCAGCCAGCGCCGCTTCTGTTCCTCGGTCGCCAGGTCCGTCAGATACGGCCCGATGATGTCGTTGTGCAGCCCGAGGGCGAGCCCGGGGGCGCCCGCGCGCGTGAACTCCTCGGCGAGAACGGCGCTGTAGCGGAAGTCGGCGTTGCCGCCGCCTCCGTACTCCTCGGGCACGGCGAGCCCGAGCAGCCCCTGCTTCCCTGCCGCCCGCCAGGCGTCGCGCGAGACGATGCCGTCCTTCTCCCACTGCTCGTAGTGGGGCAGTACTTCCTTGGCGAGGAAGGTGCGCACGGTCTCGCGGAACGCGTCGTGCTCGGCGGTGAAGATCTGCCGCTTCATGCGGGAAACGCCTTCCTGGAGTTCATTTGCGGGCAAGCCCCTCTCAGAGCCAGCTCTTGACGGTTTCGATCAGCCTGGCGGGTTCCGGTCCGACGGGAATGACGTTGAGCATCGTCACTCCGGCCGCCCGGAAGGCCTCGACACGCTCGCGGACGTAACTCTTCGGCCCGCACAGCGACATGAGCTCGCAGAACTCGTCCGGCACGGCGGCCTCGGCCTCCTTCTTCCGGCCGGACAGATACAGGTCCTGGATCAGCCGGGCTTCCTTCTCGTAGCCGTACGCCACCGCGAGGTCGTTGTAGAAGTTCTTGCCGGGCGCGCCCATGCCCCCTACGTAGAGGGCGATTTTGGGTCGCGCGAGGTCACGTACGGCCGCCGCGTCCTCGCCTATGGCGAGCAGTCCGCCGGCGACGGTCTGGAGCGGGCCGAGTTCCGGGTCCCGGCGCGCGGCGCCCTCCGCGAGCGGCGCACCCCAGACCTGGTGGGCCTTCTCGGGGATGAACAGGGTGGGCAGCCAGCCGTCGGCGAGTTCGGCGGTCATGCGGACGTTGGCGGGGCCCAGAGAGGCGACGTACAGGGGCACTTCGGGCCGTACGGGCTTGGTGAGGATCTTCAGGGGCTTGCCCAGGCCGCCGGGGCGCGGCATGTCGGTGATGCCGTGGTGGTCGATGACCTCGCGGCGCAGGATACGACGGGTCAGCTCGATGACCTCGCGTGTCCGGCCCAGGGGCTTGTCGTACGCCTTCCCGTGCCAGCCCTCGACGACCTGCGGGCCGGAGGCGCCCAGGCCGATGATGGCGCGGCCTCCGGAGACCGCGTCGAGCCCGGCGGCGGTCTGCGCGATCAGGGCGGGGGTGCGCGAGTAGACGTTGAGGATCGCGGCGCCGATCGTCATGCGCTCGGTGCGGGCGGCCAGATAGCCCATGATCGTGGGCGCGTCGAAGCCGTAGGCCTCCGCGACCCAGACGGCGTCCAGGCCCGCGGACTCGAGGGCGGCGACGTCATCGGCGGCGCGGCGCGGGTCGCCCGCGTAGTCGAGCGGGAGGGAGAGCTGCATCAGGCGCCGTCCTTCATCGGATCGCTGGCTTTCATCGGGTCGCTGTCGTTCAGAAGGCGGGGTACGCCCCAGTCGCGGGCCACGTCCACGGTGTCGGCGCCCGGCTGGGCGGGGCCGGTGCGGACGTCGGTGTGGGTGACGGAGAAGCGGGGCGCGGGGGCCGGCTGGGTGATGCCGCCGTGGTCGACGAAGGTGCCGCGGGCGGCGAGATGCGGGTGGGCGGGCGCCTCGCGCAGCGACAGGACGGGTGCCACGCACGCGTCGGAGCCTTCGAAGACCGCGGTCCACTCGTCTCTCGTACGGGTCTTGAAGCGGGCGGCGACCGTCTCGCGCAGCTCGCCCCAGCGGGCCAGGTCCTTGCGGGCCGAGGCCAGTTCGCCGATGCCGAGCAGTTCGGCGAACTCGGCGTAGAACTGCTGTTCCAGGGCGCCGACCGCCATGTACTGCCCGTCAGCCGTCTCGTACGTCCCGTAGTACGGGCAGCCGCCGTCCAGGAGGTTGGCGCCGCGCCGGTCCTGCCATCCGCCGGCGGCGAGCATGCCGTGGATCATCGCGGCGAGGTGTGCGGCGCCGTCGACGATGGCCGCGTCCACGACCTGTCCCGCTCCGGTCGCGCGTGCGTGGTGGAGTGCGGCGAGGACGCCGACGACGAGATAGAGCGAGCCGCCCGCGTAGTCACCGACCAGGTTCGCGGGGACCGTGGGCGGCTCGTCCGGCCGGCCGATCATGCCGAGGGTGCCGGTGAGGGCGATGTACGCGATGTCGTGCCCGGCACGCTGGGCGAGCGGACCTTCCTGGCCCCAGCCGGTCATGCGCCCGTAGACGAGCTTCGGGTTGCGGGCATGGCAGGTCCCGGGGCCCACGCCGAGGCGCTCGGCGACGCCGGGGCGGTAGCCCTCGATGAGGATGTCGGCGCGGTCGACCAGGTCAAGGACGCTTTCCTGGCCGCTCTCGGTCTTCAGGTCGAGGATCACGGACCGCTTGTTGCGATTGGTGACGTCGTACTCCGGGTTGATCGCGAGCCCTGCGCCGCCGGGCCGGTCCACTCGGACGACATCCGCGCCCAGGTCGGCGAGGAGCATGGCGGCGAACGGGCCGGGACCGATGCCCGCCAGCTCGACCACGCGCACCCCGGCGAGCGGGCCGTGTCCTGGCGTCCCTGCCACTGCCATCAAGCCCCCAGCACTGTGACACTACTGATGTGACATCAGCGATGTTAAGAACGTGTTCCACATCGGGCAAGCCCTTAACGAGCAAGCGCTTAGTTAAATTCCGGTCGGCGGATGGTGACGAAACGGGCCAGAACGGGCCGTGTCAACGCTCGTCGAGCTCGGCGATCAGCTTCTTCGGCGCGATGGTCCGATAGCTCTCCTCGACCCAGTCGCACAGCAGCTCCGCGGCCGGAGCGCCCCGCTCCGCCAGGGGTATGCGCACCCAGCCGGACTTGCCCAGGCCGTACCCGGCGGGCTCGGCGCCGGGAGAGGTGAGGGCGTGGGCGTGGGCGGCGTCGTCCTTGAGCTTCAGGGTGACGCCCAGCGGATAGCTGCCGTCGTCGACTCCGAGGAAGACGAACACCTTCTTGTTCACCTTCGCGACGGTCTCGCCCCAGGGAAACTCCTCCGCGGCGCCGGGCAGGCCGAGGGCGAACTCGCGCACCTTCTCCCACTTTTTCAGGGCGTTCTTCGGCACGGCCACGGCTACCTCCGACCTCTTCGTCCGACCTCATCGTCCGGCTGCTCGTACCTCACGCTAGCCTCAGCCACCGACAACGGCGCTTCGCGCACGGCTGAGGGGTGTCATGAGCAGGCTGAACGGGACGGATCGCGCGTACGACATCGTGCTTTTCGGAGCCACCGGGTTCGTCGGGGAACTCACGGCGGAGTATCTCGCCGCCCACGCGCCCGAGGGGCTGCGCTGGGCGATCGCGGGGCGGAGTGCGGAGAAACTGGAGCGGCTGCGCGAGCGGCTGTCCGGCGCCCCGGGGGTACTCCGGGCGGACGTGGCCGATCCGGAGTCGCTGCGTGAACTCGCCCGGCACGCGCGCGTGGTGGCCACGACGGTCGGGCCGTACATCACGTACGGCGAGGAGCTGGTGGCCGCCTGCGCGGACGCCGGGACCGACTACGTGGACCTCACCGGTGAGCCCGAGTTCGTGGACCTGATGTACGTCCGGCACGACGCCCGGGCGCGGGAGACGGGGGCGCGGCTCGTGCACGCCTGCGGCTTCGACTCGATTCCGCACGACCTGGGCGCGTACTTCACCGTGCGGCAGCTTCCCGAGGGGGTGCCGCTGAGGGTCGACGGATTCGTGCGCTCCCAGGCGATGTTCTCGGGCGGCACCTTCGCCTCGGCGCTCAACCAGTTCGCGCGCGGGCGGCACATGCTCGCCGCGGCGCGGGACCGCAAACGCCATGAGCCGCGTCTGATGGGGCGGCGGGCCGTGGCGCCGCTGAGCGCTCCGCGGTTCGCCAAGGAGGTCGGGGCGTGGGCGCTGCCGCTGCCCACGATCGACGCTCAGGTGGTCCAGCGGTCCGCGCGGGCCCTGGAACGGTACGGGCCCGACTTCCGCTACCGCCACTACGCGGCCGTCGAGCGGCTGCCGATCGCCGTGGGCGGGGTCGCGGCGGTGGGCGCGGTCTTCGCGGCGGCTCAACTGCCGCCCGCGCGCCGCTGGTTGTCCGACCGGATCAAGCCCGGGGACGGGCCGAGTGCCTCGCGGCGGGCGAAGAGCTGGTTCTCGGTGCGGTTCGTGGGCGAGGGCGGTGGACGCCGCGTCTTCACCGAGGTCGCGGGCGGCGACCCGGGCTACGACGAGACCGCCAAGATGCTCGCCGAGTCGGCCCTGTCCCTCGCCTTCGACGACCTGCCGAAGACGTCCGGGCAGGTCACGCCGGCGGTGGCCATGGGAGACGCTCTGATGGAGCGCCTGCGCGAGGCGGGGATCACGTTCCGGGTGGCGGCTGTCCTGTAGTCGGGTGGTCCGGACAGTCGGGGTGGTCCGGACAGTCGGGGTGGTGCGGGTGGCCGGGATGATCCGGGCGGCCGGGATGGTCGAGGTAGTCGTACCTCAGGACGACCATCCCGTGACCGTGTAGATCATCCCGCCTATCCAGGCGAGTCCGGCGATCACGGCGAGGACCAGTGCGGCCAACACGGCGCGCTCGACGGGCTGGGCGGGGTGGGCGGCGGTCTTCGGGGCACGGTGCGTCGTCATGCGGCACAGCCTGCCGATCATGACGGTGGAGCCACATCCGTACAGGTACTCAGAACACGTACTCAGTCAACGGATGAGGACCATCACGGGGTTGCCTCCTGGAGGGCCCGCCTGCAGAGGGAGTCCGCACGTCGGGTGGACTCCGGGAGGCGGTACTTCGGGGTGAGCGCGAGCGTGTGCGCGCACGCGTTGTCGAGGCTCACCCGGTGGCCGACGGACACGAACACCGGCTTGACGCCGTCCTGGGTGCGCAGCGCGCGGCCGACCTCGTCCTCGCCGGAGACCAGTGCGGACGCGCTGCCGCGCCGGGTGCCCGGCTCCTCGTACGAGAAGGTGAAGGGGTTCTTGGCGACCCCGATCGTGGGCAGCCCGGTGAGGACCCCGAGGTGGCTGGCGAGGCCGAAGCGGCGCGGATGAGCGAGGCCGTAGCCGTCGCAGACGACCAGGCCGGGGGCGCAGGGCAGGGCGTCGAGTGCGGCCAGGACGGCCGGGATCTCACGGAAGGCGAGCAGGCCGGGAACGTACGGGAAAGAGACCTGGCCGACGGCGGTGGCCTCGGCGACGACGTCGAGGGTCGCCGCGTCGAGCACGACGGCCGCCGCCACGACGAGGTCCCGCTCGTCGTCGTACGCGACGTCGACCCCCGCCACCCGGCCGGTGCCGGGCGGTGGCCCCGGTTCGTCGAGCACCACCCGCTCCCGCAACTCGTCCTGTACGGCACGGGCTTGCTCTTCGGTGGCGGGCCAGCCCGCGGGAATCCTTACGGTCGTCATGGTGGGGACGAGCCTAGGGGGCCACGGAGCAGGGCGATCGGCCAGGGCGGGCTCGCGATCATGTTCGCCCGCCCGGGCCCGACATACGTTCCCGCGCGGGAATCACCCTTCCGCGGGATCACCGTCAGCGCTCCAGGCGGGCCACCCGTCCCTTCTCGCCGGAGGCCCAGCAGCCCAGGTCGGGGGTGCAGTCCACGGTGTCGTACGAGCCGGTGTCGAGGGTGCGCCAGGTGCGGCCGCCGTCCGTCGTCAGGTCGGTGCCGGTGGGGCCGACGGCGAGCGCGGCGGTACGGCTGTGCGGGAGCCAGGTGACACCGGAGCGATAGGCGGGCGGGGGCTGGGCGGCGGGTGTCCAGGTGCGGCCGCCGTCGGGGGTGAGGACCGCGGCCTGGGGTGAGGCCTGGTCGGCGCGGTAGTCGCCGCCGACCGCGAGGCCGTGGGTGGGGTCACGGAAGGCGAGGGCGAAGACGCCGCGCGCCGGGTCGCCGGCCGGGATCGGCGTGTCGGTGGCCGTCCAGGTCAGTCCACGGTCCGAGGAGTGCAGCACACGCGCGCGTGCACCCCCGCCGGTGGCCAGCCACACATCACGAGGCCCCGAGCTGACCAGGCACTGCCCGCTGGCCGCGAAGCCCGCCTCGCCGTCCTGAGCTGCGGGCATCCCGTCACTGGGCAGCACCTTCCAGGAGCGGCCGCCGTCACTGGTGGACAGGATGCGGAACTTGCCGTCCACGGGGTCGCTCATCGCCAGTCCGTGGCGCCGGTCGAAGAACGTGAGGCAGTCGTAGAAGGCCTTCGCGTCGGTGTTGCGGAACGACTCCGTCCAGGTGGCGCCGCCGTCGTCCGTCCGGAAGACACGGGAGTCCTCGCCCTCACCGATGGCGAGGACCACGGCGCGCCGCGCGTCGAACGCCTCGATGTCACGGAATTCCAGGTCCGCCGCCCCGGGCGGCGAGACGTTCCCCCAGTTCGCGCCGCCGTCGGTGGTGCGCAGCACGGTGCCCTTGGAGCCGGCCACCCAGGCCGTGTCCCGGCTGACGGCCGAGAGTCCGCGGAACCGTACGTCCGTGCCGCTGTCCTTGAGCTCCCAGTGGGCCGCCTTCCCCGCCTCGTGTGCCTGCGCGGGTGATGCCGCCGTCAGCGCGGTGGCGAGCGCGGCCGCGCACAGTCCCACGGTGACCATCCGACTCGTACGTCTCGTCTTCCCCAAGCCCCTCATGGCGGGCGAAGCTAGCCCACTCCCCCTGCGCCGTCCAGATGGCGTCCTCCGGGAACCTCGGGGCATCGACTGAGTGTCCTCTCGGATGTCCGGAGAGCACGGGACGAGAAGTGGATCACTACAGGGATCACCGGGATCACCCCAGTGAAGGGACTCGGTGACAGAGGTCACTCGGGTTTCAGGTGCACGCAGTGGCTCATTTCTTCGTCTCTTCATGTGACCGGCCTCATCCGCCCGGAGTTCGTCCAGCCGTCACAAGGGAGCAAGGCGTTGTCCACCGTCATCGAGCAGCCCGTAGAGGCCCGCCTCGTCGCCGCCGCGCCGCGGATGCCGAGCATTCCCGCAACGCTCCACTACGACCGGAGCGATCCCTTCGCCGTCTGTATGACCTTCCCGGCCCCGGCCACGCTGGAGGGCGTCGACGTGTGCTGGACCTTCGCGCGCGAGCTGCTCACGTCCGGGCTGGAGGAGGCCGTGGGCTGGGGCGACGTCCGGGTGCGGCCGTACGGCTACGACCGCACCGTCCTGGAGTTCCACGCCCCCGAGGGCACCGCCGTGGTGCATGTGCGCTCGGGCGAGGTGCGACGCTTCCTGCAGCGCACGACGGACCTGGTGCCCGTCGGTCTGGAGCACCTCCACGTGGACCTGGACCACGATCTGGCGGAGCTCATGCGGGGCACGTGCTGAGCGCCCCTGCTGAGCGGCGTACCGCCCTCAGCTGCTCCTGCCCATCAGGGTGTTGAGCTCGCCGTAGTCGAGCCCGTCGGTCAGCGAGTCGTAGGTCCCCGCGTCCAGCAGCTCCCGCGCGGCACGGTGGACCAGGGCGTGTGCGGCCTGCGCGATGCCCGAACCCGCGCTGATCCGGGCCACTCCGAGCGCGGCCAGCTCGGCGACGGACGGTGCGCCGGGGCCCACCAGTACGTTCAGCGGGCCCTCGATGCCCTCGACGAGTGTCTTGACGGTCACCGGATCGACGGCCCCGGGGACGAAGACACCGTCGGCTCCGGCTGCCAGGAACGCGGCCGCCCGCTCCAGGATCTCCTCGATCTTGCCCGCGCCGCGCAGATACGTGTCGATGCGGGCGTTGATGTACAGCGGCACCCCGGCCGCGTCGGCGGCCGCGCGGGCCGCCGCGATGCGCTCCGCCTGCTCGGCGACCGGCCGCAGCGGCGCGCCACCGCCCTCGTCGCCATAGAGCGCGTCTTCGATGTTCACGCCCACGGCACCGGCCGCGAGCACCGCACGGACCGTGTCCGCGACGCCCTGCGCGTCCTGAGCGTAACCACTCTCGATGTCCGCGCTGACGGGCACCCGTACCGCGGCGACGATCCGCCCCACGACACCGAGAGCCGCATCCCTGTCGAGCCGGTCCCCGTCCGCCGTCCCCAGCCCCCACGCGAGCCCCGCACTGGTCGTCGCCACCGCGGCCGCGCCCGCCCCTTCGACGATCCGGGCACTCGCCGCGTCCCACGCGTTCGGCAGGACGAGCGGATGTCCGGGCACGTGCAGGGCACGGAAGGCGAGAGCGGTTCCGCGCAGGGAATCGGGGTTCGTGCGGAGGGAATCAGGGTTTGTCATGGGGGTGAGCCAAGCATGGAGCGGGGTGGGGGGCTGGCAGGAAATCGACATGTACGTGAGGGAGGAACGCGGGCAGCGGGCGTTAATCCTTTGACAGGGTTCAGGGCCGTTCCTACGGTGTACAGCGGTCCTGTTGCCGTCGATTGGAGAAGGACGTTGCTCGTCTGAGGTCTGAGACACCGCGTCACACACAGCCGCCTCTTCCTGGCTTTCGTGTGCGCAGCGTGCGACCTCGGCGTATGAGCCGTCCTCCGGTGCGGGGCCTTCTTGCTGCCCTCCTGACTGGATCGTCGTCACCTCGCGGTGTCCCGAACGCGTGCCCCTGACCGCATCCAGCAACCGCGAGGCCTTCATGTCAGCCTTTCCCACCTCCATCACCTGTACCTCCCTCTCCTTCACCTGGCCGGACGGCACCGCCGTCTTCGACGGCCTCCAAGTCGCCTTCGGCCCCGCCAGGACCGGGCTCGTCGGCGTCAACGGATCAGGAAAGTCCACCCTGTTGAAGCTGATCGCCGGGGAACTCACCCCGGCCGACGGCACGGTCCGGGTCGCGGGCGAGGTCGGTTACCTGCCGCAGAACGTCACCCTCGACACCGGTCTGCGCGTCGACGAGGCGCTCGGCATCGCCGCCACCCGCGCCGCGCTGCACGCCATCGAGGCGGGCGACGTGGCCCAGGCGCACTTCGACCTCGTCGGCGACGACTGGGACGTCGAGGAGCGGGCGCTGGCGACGCTCGGCGAACTCGGGCTCGGGCACATCGAGTTGGACCGCACGATCGGTGAAGTCTCCGGTGGCGAGTCGGTGCTGCTCCGCCTGGCCGCGCTCCTGCTGCGCCGGCCCGACGTACTGCTGCTGGACGAACCGACCAACAACCTCGACCTGTACGCACGGCGGCGGCTCTACGCGGCCGTCGAAGCCTGGTCCGGGGTCATGGTCGTGGTCAGCCACGACCGGGAACTCCTGGATCTGGTCGACCAGATCGCGGATCTGCGCTCCGGAGAGGTCACCTGGTACGGCGGCAACTTCTCCGCGTACGAGGAGGTGCTCGCCGGCGAGCAGGAGGCGGCGGAGCGCATGGTGCGCGTCGCCGAGGCCGACCTGAAGAAGCAGAAGCGCGAACTGGTCGACGCGCAGGTGAAGTTGGCCCGGCGCAAGCGGTACGGCCAGAAGATGTTCGAGCAGAAGCGGGAGCCGAAGATCGTCATGGGGACGCGCAAACGCGCGGCCCAGGAATCCGCGGGCAAGCACCGCATCATGCACGAGGAGAAGCTCGCCGACGCGAAGGAGCGTCTGGACGACGCGGTGGAGGCCGTACGGGACGACGACGAGATCCGCGTCGACCTGCCGTACACGGCCGTGCCGCCGGGCCGCACCGTACTCACTCTGGAGAAACTGGAGTTGCGGTACGGCGCGCGCGTGGACGGCGTGTTCGAGCTGCGCGGGCCCGAGCGGATCGCGCTGATCGGGCGCAATGGCGCGGGCAAGACCACGTTGCTGCGGACGATCCACGGGGAGCTGGACGCGGTGTCCGGCGACGCGCGGGTCCATGTGCCGTTGCGTTTCCTGCCGCAGCGGCTCGATGTGCTCGACGACGAGCGGACGGTCGCCGAGAACGTGGCCCACTACGCGCCGGCCGCCACCAACAACCGGATCCGGGCGCGCCTGGCCCGCTTCCTGTTCAAGGGGGCGAAGGCCGACCAGCGCGCGGCGACGCTCTCCGGCGGCGAGCGCTTCCGGGCGGCGCTGGCGGCGCTGCTGCTGGCCGAGCCCGCACCGCAGCTCCTGATGCTCGACGAGCCGACGAACAACCTCGACATGGCGAGCGTCCGGCAGCTCACGACGGCCTTGGACTCCTACGAGGGGGCGCTGATCGTCGCCAGCCACGACGTGCCCTTCCTGGAGTCGATCGGAATCACGCGGTGGCTGCTCCTGGAAGGAGGAGAACTGAAAGAAATCACGCCGGAAGCTGTCGGGTATCCCTCATAGCGCTGGGCCTGGGGGACGCCTAGCGTCTGATTCGGGGGCTGCCCGGCGTCGAGCCGGGGGCTTTCGTGCGCGCGGACCCGCGCTGCATGATGTCCGCCGACGCCCCCTGCCGATTCGGAGATCCATCCGTGCCCAGCCAGAAAGCCCTGATACGCCGTCCCAGCCCCCGCCTCGCCGAAGGGCTGGTGACGCACATCGAGCGCGCGAAGGTGGACGTCGACCTGGCGGTCGAGCAGTGGGAGGCGTACGCGGAGGCACTGCGTACGCACGGCTGGGAGACCGTCGAGGTGGACCCTGCCGACGACTGTCCGGACTCGGTGTTCGTCGAGGACACCGTGGTCGTCTTCCGCAACGTCGCCCTGATCTCCCGCCCCGGCGCCGAGTCCCGGCGCGGTGAGACCGCCGGGGTCGAGGAGGCCGTGGCCCGGCTGGGCTGCTCGGTGAACTGGATCTGGGAGCCGGGCACCCTCGACGGCGGCGACATCCTGAAGGTCGGCGACACCGTGTACGTGGGCCGCGGCGGGCGCACCAACGCGGCCGGGGTCCAGCAGCTGCGGGCGGCCTTCGAACCGCTCGGAGCGCGGGTCGTCGCCGTACCCGTGAGCAAGGTGCTGCACCTGAAGTCGGCGGTCACCGCGCTGCCCGACGGGACGGTTATCGGCCACGAGCCACTGGTCGACACGCCGTCGCTGTTCCCGCGCTTTCTGGCGGTTCCGGAGGAGTCCGGGGCGCACGTCGTGCTGCTGGGCGGAGGAAAACTTCTGATGGCCGAGAGCGCCCCGAAGACGGCGGAGCTGCTCGCGGACCTCGGCCACGAGCCGGTCCTCGTGGACATCAGTGAGTTCGAGAAACTCGAAGGCTGTGTGACATGTCTCTCGGTCCGGCTCCGGGAGCTGTACGTCTGAACAGGTGATCGTGACGTCCGTCCGGCGCGCGTCCGGTGCTGGGACCTGGGCATCCAGGACGCTCCCGGCGGGCGTCGGAGAGTGCGCGATCTCCCGTGAAGACCCCCGCTGACCAGGGGGGCTTTACAGCACACTTAACCTACGGTTTCGTAACCTACGGATACGTAGCCTACGATGCCGTAGGTTGCGTCCTGGCTTGTTGTACACGTCCCCCCTGGAGCACCCGTGACGATCACTTCTCCCCACCTCGGCAGCCCGTCCGCCGCCTGGACCGACGCTCGACTGCTGTACGCGCTGGAAGAAGTGGTCGAGACCGAGCTCAACCGCCACCTCAAGGTGGCCAAGGACTGGATGCCCCACGAGTACGTGCCGTGGAGCGACGCCCGTAACTTCCCCGGCTTCTTCGAGGACGGCGAGGCCTGGGGCAAGGAGCAGTCCAAGGTCACCGAACTCGGCCGGATCGCGCTGGTCGTCAACCTCCTCACCGAGGACAACCTGCCCAGCTACCACCACGAGATCGCCTCGCTGTTCGGCCGTGACGGCGCCTGGGGCACCTGGGTGCACCGCTGGACCGCGGAAGAGGGCCGGCACGGCATCGTGATGCGCGACTACCTGCTCGCCTCGCGTGCCGTGGACCCCGACAAGCTCGAAGCGTTCCGCATGCAGCACATGAGCGAGGGCTTCGAGTCGGACAACCGCCACTCGATGCTCCACTCGGTCGCGTACGTCGCCTTCCAGGAGCTGGCGACCCGCGTCTCGCACCGCAACACCGGCCACCAGTCGGGCGACCCGGTCTGCGACCGCATGCTGGCGCGCATCGCGACCGACGAGAACCTGCACATGGTCTTCTACCGCAACCTGCTGAAGGCCGCGTTCGAGCTCGC
Source organism: Streptomyces sp. R35 (assembly GCF_041053035.1). Classification (NCBI taxonomy): domain Bacteria; kingdom Bacillati; phylum Actinomycetota; class Actinomycetes; order Kitasatosporales; family Streptomycetaceae; genus Streptomyces; species Streptomyces sp. R35. The sequence goes on along the minus strand of NZ_CP163440.1, from coordinate 9,834,398 downwards.
CCCCGACCTCACCATGGAGGCCGTGCGTGACGTCATCGTCAACTTCCGGATGCCCGGTCACGGCATGCCCGGCTTCGAGCGCGCCGCCGCGCAGATGGCCATCGGCGAGGTCTACAACATGCGCATCCACCACGACGACGTGCTGCAGCCGGTGCTGCGCCACCTCAAGGTCCTGGAGATCGACGGCCTCGGCCCCGAGGGCCTGCAGGCCCAGGAGGAGCTCGGCTTCTTCATGGGCGGTCTGGACGCTGAGGCCTCCAAGTTCGACGAGAAGCTCGCCGCCCGCAAGGCCCGTATGGCGGCACGCGCCGCCGGCTGACGCCCTCCGTACTCGCTCAGCGTCACCTCACCTCACTCCTGCGCCGTCACCTGGTCCAGCGCCGCGTCCCGCACGTCGGCCACCGGGTGGCGGCGCAGTGCTCTCAGCTGCTGCCGCCAGGGCGCGGCCCAGCCGGTACGGCTGCCGATCGCCCCGGTGACGGCCGCCGCGAGCAGCCCCTCGCCGTGCCCGCCGTGCGCGGTCAGCCTCCGTACCGTGACGAGCAGTGCCTCGGGATCGCCCTCGTGCGCCTGCCGCCGCAGCCGCTCCCCGAGCTCCCCGGCCGTCCGGGCGGCGAGCGCGGGCCGGCCCTCGGTGAGGGCGGCCAGCCGCTCCAGCCGCCCCGGCTCGGCGTCCAGGTCCAGGTGGTACGCCGTGATCGCGGCCGCATGCGGGACGAAGGCGTCGTACCCGGCGAGCAGCTCACCGGCGGCGAGAGCCGCGGGACGGATGGGTCCCGGGACCGTCCTGGCCTGCTGGGCGAGGCGGACGACAAGGTAGTCGACGCGCTGCCGGGCCGGCCGATCCCGCCGCTCGTCCGCGTCGGCATCGGCCTCCGCGGCGGTGCCGGTCTCCGTCTCCACCTCGGCCAAGGTCCTCAGCGCCTGCTCAAGCCCCAGGCCACCCCGTGGTGAACCCGCCGCCGCGGTCACCAGACCGCCCGCCGCCGCCCGCCAGCCCGTGCGTCCCGTGAGATCGGTGACGGCGTCGGCGAGGACCGTCGGGGCGTCCGGGGACCAGGGCGCCCAACGGGCCAGGGCGTCGAAGGCGAGGGTCGCCGTCTCCGCGTCGTCGGTGGAGGAGACGTCGCGGATCAGCCGGGCGTACCGCTCGCGGTGCGGCTCGGGCAGGTCCAGCGGGGTGACACGCAGGACCGCGGTGCGGAGCACAGGTTCGGCGCCCGCGGCGGCGCGCAGCAGATCCCAGACCGGTTCCTCGGCGAGCAGGCCGCCCGCGAAGGCCACGATGGCGGCGCGGACGTCGAGGTGGGCGCCGGGCGCCGCGTACGCCTCGGTCAGCAGCGCCGCCGCCCGCGGCATCGGAAGCCGTACCGCGGCGAGCCGGGCGGCCTCCTTGCGGCTGGTCACCTTGGCACGCGACGCGAACAGCACGGCGCGCAGCTGCTCGGCGAGGCGCGACGGCGCCGCGTACCGGGACGCCTGCGTGGCCGCGTACACGGCGACCCGCGCCCGCTCACCGCCCGCGTGCGCCAGCAGCTCGGGCAGCGCGTCGGCGGGCCGGTCGGTGCGGGCGAGCGCGGCGAGCGCCGCCTCGGCGAGCACCACGTCCGGCGAATCCGTCCACCGGCGTACCAGATCGGCGCCGCTGCCCGGGACCAGCGCGCCCCGCGCGACGGCCGCGGCCCGCTGGTACAGCGGCAGCCCGGCGTCCTCGGCCTCCGCCGTCAGCTGCCGGGCCACCGCGCGGTGTTGGCGCGGAACCCAGCGGCGTACATCCCGGTCCACCGGTACGGTCCAGGGGGTGCCCTTGGTCAGAAAGCGCCCGTACGGCGGGGCCTCGGCGAGCAGCGGGTCGAGCAGATCGGTGCGGCGCCGGGTGACGATCCCGAGGACGGGCCACAGCGCACCGGCGGACGGTTCGAGCGCGAGAACGCGCGCCACGCGCTCGTCCCGTGTCGCGGGCGGCTCCAGCCACAGCTCGACCGCGGAGCGCACTGTCACGTCGTTGCCGTATCGGATGGCCTGCCACAGGAGTTCCTGCAGCTCGGGCATACCGGCGGCGCGGCGACCCACCGCGCGGGCGAGCGCGAACGCGAGGCTGTAGTCGGCCTTCTCGGCGCCCGCCTCGACCCAGGGGCGCAGGGCCTCGTACACCTGGTGCTCCTGGCCGCGGCGCAGCCTCGCGTCGAGCCGGCCGAGGTCGGCACCGCCGGTGTTGCCGGATATCCGGACCAGGGTGCGCAGCGCCCAGTTCACCAACTCCCGTTGCCCGCTTGCCGCGTGCTCGCGCAGGACGGACACGGCGAGCCTGCTGAGGTTCTGCCGGGTGGCGGGCGAGGAGTCACGGGCCTCGACGGCGTCCACGGCGATCCGGTCGAGGTGCGGCTCGGCGTCCTCGGTGAACAGCGCGGGCCGCACCCCGGCCAGCGCGCCGAGCGCGGCCGAGCGCACCGGGTCCTGCTCGTTGCGCAGCCGCCCCATCTCCCGCAGTGCGGAGGTGACGGCGGCCGAGTCGCCGGAGCGGGCGGCGTTGCGGATGAGCAACGGCCAGGCCTCGGCGCGGTCTTCGGCGGCCGGGCGGCGGGTGGCCTCGACGAGCCGGTCGCGTACCTCGGCGACGGGCAGGAAGGAATCGGCGAGCAGCAGGGAGTTCCACCGGGCGCCCCCTTCACGCGCGACGTCGGCCATGCGGCGGGCCTCCTCGGCGACGCAACTGCGCGGCAGCACTTCGAGGATGACCGCGTCGATGCTGACGTGTCCGGCTCCGCGGCCTTCCTCCGCGGCCCGGTAGAAGGCGTGGCGTCGCGCCGGCGGCAGCGCCTTCACGAGCGGTGCGAGATCGCCCCAGTCGGCCAAAGCCCTCCCGTACGCGGCGAGTTCGGGCGCGTCGGAGCGGGCCAGCCTGCGCAGCACGGCGGGGCCCAGGGACCGGCTGCGGCGTGCGGCGAATCCGGTCGGCGTGAGCAGCAGTCGCAGCAGCCGGCTCGGGTCGGCTGCCGCGAACTCCGCGAAGCGCTCGCGGAGTTGGTAGGGAAGGGTGGCGGGTCCGAAGCGTTCGATCAGGTCGAGCACGCGCAGCGGCTCCGCCGCGACCGTGGCGGCCACACCCGGCGCGTACCGGCTCCACCAGGTGGCGCGCATGGCCTCGGGCAGCGTCGTCAACTCCCGTTCGGCGACATCGAGAAGGAGGCCGGGATGGCGCTTGGCGAGGGTTTTCCAGCCGGTGACCGCGTGGAAGAGTTCGGGAAGCAGTCCGCCGACCGTCTCCGCCGAGCACCCGGGGAGCAGTCGGGCCGCCTCCGCGTCGCCCCAGTCGCGCCGCAGCCCGTCCACCAGCCGGTCGGCGAGTGCGGTGCGCCGCCCCGCGACGATGGCGCGCAGTAGCTCTCTGCGGACCGCCTCGGGGGCGTCACCGAGGGCCGACTCGTAGGCGGAGTCCGGCACTTGGAGACTTTCGGCGACGCGCAGGGCGTGTCCGCGCACGAAGGCGTCAGGGTCGGCGACGCGGTCCGCGATCCACTCGGCGTCCCGGCCGACGGACGCCGCGACGACAGCGATCCCGCGTTCATGGGGTCCGCGCGCTTCGAGCTCCTCCAGAACCGGCCGTAGCGGCACCATCTCCCGTACCCGCAGAGCGAGTTCGCGCATGCGCTGCGGGTAGGGAAGCGGATCGAGGGCGTTCAGCAGACTGTCGGCATCCTGCCGCGGGGTGCGGGCCATGCGGGGATTGTGCCTGCCCGGGGGCCGCCTGGCGTAACGATTTCGCGGTGCGGTCCGGCGCGCACCTGCGGCATCATGCGGCCATGTACGAGAACAGCACGTCATCGAGGGCGGCCGGCTTCCTGCTGGACCTGATCGAGGCCGACGATGCCGAGCGGGCACGCCGGCGGATCGGGCTGCAACAGCCCGCGACCGAGGAGCCGTTGGACACACAACGCAAGCTGTTCTCCTGGTGGACGCAGACGGCCGTGCCGTCCTCCGTGCTGCTGTGGGTCCTGGAGGAGGACGATCCGGAGCTGAACGCCATCGTGTGGCGGCACGTGTCGACGGACGACGCGATGCGCCGCGCCATCGTGCGCGGTGTCCCGCACGGTCCCGGCCGCACCCGTGCCGTACGGGTGGCGAAGCCGTTGGCCCGGGACCAGGAGCCCCCGGTGCCCGGGCACTTCACCCAGTACGGGCTCATCGGCGCGCTGCGGGCGTCCACCTCCATGGGACCCGCCAGGTCGGCCGCGTCCATGGTTCTCGGGCGCCCCGGCTGGCAGGCGGTCGCCGATGCGGACCGGGAGCGTCCGCTGCCCGGCTATGCGCGGTGGGCGCTGTCCGTGCGCCCCGACTGCCCGCCATCGCTGCGCGCCCGGTTCGGCTCGCACGCGAAGTTCGCCCATCGGGTGCGGCAGGCGGGCGTCATCGAGGGGCCCGCCCAGTACGCCACCGCATGGAGCCCCGCGAGCAAGGTGCTGCAGGTGCTGTCCCTGGGGCGGACCCTTTTCCCGACGCGCGTCCGGGAGGCCGAGGACGCGCTACGGCCGCTCGTACGGGACCATTTGGGAGACCGTGAGGACGCCTGGGCTGTGCTCGCCCAGCTGATCGGGACGTTCCAAGGGAGCGTTCCGGAGCTGGTGATCACGGCGGGAGCGATCGCCTGAGCGGTACCTTCCCTGTGGTGAGGGGGCGGGGCGGCTGGATTCGAACCAGCGTGCTCTGGTTTTGGAGACCGGTGCGCCTGCCTCTGCGCTACGGCCCCGCCCTTGGCGCTGAGGGTAATGCCTTGGCCCGATGTCAGTGCGGCCTGGTACCAAAGAGGCAATGGGGGAGATCGGACACGGGGGCGGGCATGGCGTACGGAGAGCGGGGGCGACGGCCTGTCGTCGACCTGGCGGACCGCAGGGCGCTGGAGCGGTTCCGGCCGGCCGACGCGGAGGTCGTCGAGCAGGCCCGGCGGCTCAAGGAGGCCGCGCTGCTGGACTTCGGGCTGACGGAGTCGGCGGTGGCCTCCTGGCTGTACGCGAAGTGCCACCACCAGCTGGCGACGACAGCGGTGGACACGGCGGCCGTGGTGGCCTCCGGCGACGGTTCCTGTCTGCTGCTCTACAACCCGGGCTTTTTCGTACGACTCGGCCTGGACGGCGTGAAGTTCGTGCTGTTCCACGAGGCCCGGCATCTGGTGCAGCGGCATCTGTTCGCCGACCCGGAGCTGCGCGCGGACCCGGTCTTCGAGGTGGCCACCGAGGTGTGCATCAACCATGTGGCGCTGGTGCGGCTCGGCAGGGACGGCCTGCCCCTGCTGGACGGCCGTCCGACGGGCATCGATCCGCGCAACGTCCACGAGGCGTACCGGGAGGACCTGCTCGCGCAGGGTCTGGAGCCGGTCGCGTACGACGAGTTCACGCGGACCGACATGACGGTCTACGGCGAGCTGAAGAGGATGCGGAAGCCCCCGGTTCCCGCCGGACGGCTGTGTGTGCATCTGACGTCCGACGTGCCCGCCGACCAGGAGACCGTCGACGAGGTCTCCTCCTCCGCGCTGCTCAACGCGCTGCTCGCGGCCCGCCGCGGACACGCGGGCGCCGAGCAGGAGCTGCTGGACCTGATGGGCCGCACCGAGGACGCCTCGGCGCGGGCCGCGAAGATCTGGGGGCAGCTGGGCGCCGGCGAGCTGCGCGGCGAGACCGCGCGGACGCGGACGGTCGACTGGTGGCAGCGCTGGCTGGTCGACGTGCTCGGTTCGAAACTGCGTGACGGCGAGCGGCTGGTGTACCCGAAGAAGCGGGGTGCGCTGCTCGCGGCGCTGGGCCAGGACCCGATGCTCTCTCGGCGCGGCCCGGTGCGCGACAAGGTCCTCGTCATCGCGTACGACACCTCGGGTTCCATGCCCGACCGGGTGGTCGACTGGCTCACGGACCTCGTCGGACGGATCGACGGGGTCGAGGCGCACTGGCTGTCCTTCGATGCCGTGGTGATGCCCTTCGAGCCGGGTGGCCGGGTCTACGGCGGAGGGGGCACGAGCTTCCAGGCGGTCGCGGACTACGTGGAGGGGCGTACGGAGGTGAACGGCCGCCGCTGCGAGGTGAGTCCGGACGCCGTGGTGATGCTGACCGACGGATACGCCCCGCCGATCACGCCCGCCGAGCCCGACAAATGGATCTGGCTGATCACCGAGGGCGGCCATGAGTGGCCCGACAGTCACATACCGGCGATGGACTGCCATCGCGTGAGCACCGGATCGCACTAGCTGCCTCGCGTGACCACGGTTCGCGCCGGCCGGCCCGACGTGACCAGACCACTGGGGCAACTCCCCTCGGCACAGGACCAGGCAGGACGGATGACTACCGCCACCAACCCCACCCACCCCGACCGCACGGCACCTGCGCCCTCCCGTCTCGAGTCGTTCATCGACGCGATGATCGACATGGGGCAGACGGGCCAGATCTTCGGCGAGCACGGCATCGGCAAGACGGCGACGTTCTTCTCGCATGTGGCGCGCGCCCGCCCCGACGCCACGCTGGTCTACGTGCCCGCGGCGAACCTCACCCCGGACGACCTGCTCGTCAACGCGCCGGTACGGGACCCGCACACCGGCGAACTCGTGCTGCGCCAGCTGGTGATGAGCCAGCTCAAGCCGGGCACGCCGTTCGTGCTGCTCATCGACGACTCGCTCCAGGCCGGTGAGACGATCCAGTCGCAGCTGATGCAGATCGCCTGCAACTGGACGCTGGGCGAGCACGATCTGCGCGCCCTGGGCTGCATCGGCGTCTTCCTCACCGACAACGAGTCGCTTTCCGAGACCTCGGCGCGGCGCAGCGACCTGGCGCTGCTGGACCGCATGGTCACGATGCGGATCACCGCGAACGACACCTCGTGGCGGCGCCATCTCGCGGCCAAGTACCGCGAATGGGACCTGGATCCGGTGTTCTCCCTGTGGGCGTCCCTCAGCCCCACGCTGCGCGAACGGCTGTCGCCGCGCACGCTGGACCATGTCCTGGCGAACGCCCGGGAGGGCTTCCCGCTGCGCTGGGCCCTGCCGCTGGTGGGCGGCGAGCGGCTGCGGCTCGTCGAGCCCCGCCCGGACGGAAAGCCCGGTCAGAACCGTACGGCCGAGATCCTGGACCGGATCGCCGAGCACGTGGGCGTGTCCAATCCGTCGACGATCCCCGATCCCGTACGTCAGGTCCTGCGGGCCGCGCTGCGCAATCGCTGGACGGTGCTGCTGCAGGGCCCGCCGGGCTGCGGCAAGACCGAGCTCGTACGGGAGACGGTGCGCGAGGGGCTGGGCCGGGAGCCGCTGTACTTCTCGCTGCCGGTGACCAATGTCGAGGACCTGTGCGCGCCGATCCCGTCGGCGGACGGCACGCTGGACAACCTGCTCGCGGCGGGCTTCACGGGGCCCGAGCCGAAGGCGATCGTCTGGGACGAGTACAACCGCCCCAAGGACAAGGCCGCCTTTGCCAAGCTGATGGAGATCACCCAGGAGTGGTCACTGGCGGGGCGCCGGATCGAGAACCTGCGGGCGCAGATAGCCGTGCAGAATCCGCCGTACCACCTGGGCCGCAAGCTTCTGGTCTCGCGGAACAACATCGCTCAGGCGACCCGTTTCACGGCCTCGCTGACGGTCGAGCCCGAGGACATCCCGGCCAATGAGTGGCTGCTCGCGCGGTACGGCTCGGACGCCGAGACCGTCCTGGAGTGGTGGAAGCACGACATCGACGACGACGGCCGCGCCTGGATCACCAAGCGGACCCTGGAGCGCCTCATCAAGCTGCACCGGCGCGGGCTGCCGCTGGAGATGGCGACGGTCTATCTCGGCGACGGCGAGTACGCCCCGGTGCCGCTGACGGCGCTCGTCGACCGCCTGAGCGGGCGCCCGGTGACCGGTCTGCGCGAGCTCGCGCGCGAGGCGGACGCCTGGGAGGCCCGGCTGCGGCGCGCGGCGGAGCACTCCGACGAGGGTGCCAATGACAGCGATGTGGTGCACCAGGTGCTTGCCAACGCCGAGCTGTCCCAGCTGAAGAAGCATCGGAAGGTGGTGGCCCGCCTTGTGCCGCTGCTGCCGCCGAAACTGCGGGCGACGTATCTGGTGGGGGCGACGCAGGAGCAGCAGCGGTTCTGGACGGAGATATTCATGGGCATGCGGCGCTGATCACCGGTCGTCGTCGCCGTCCGGGGGCGCCGTGCGGTGCACGCTGCGTACGGCGGCGACGTCGGCCGGGACAGACGGCATCGGGACGTGCGCGCTCAGCGCTTCCAGGCGCCGCTTGACGCTGGTGGCAATGCCTTGTCCGAGGACGAAGCGGGTGGCCGTGACGGCGCTCGGTGCGGTGTCGAGGAGGCGGTGGGCCTCGCGGCTGCGCATGCCGGTGTGAGTGAGGACGAGATGGGTGAGGCGGTGTTCGGCGCTCGCGAGGGCGTCCGCGATCGTCTCGGCGGCCGTGAGGTCGACACGGTTGTCGGCCGCTCCGAGGACGGCGGCCGCCCGTACGCGCCCCAGGTCGAGCAGCGTGACCCCGGCCGCGGTCGCCGCCGTCACCAGTCGGGCGGCGGCTCCCGGCCCGATGCCGTTGCTGGCGACGGAGAGCCGGGCGAGCCGTCCGTGCGGCGCCCGTTCCAGCGCGGCGGCGAGCCGGAGCGCGCCCCCGTCGCCCAACCGCGCCGCCGACACATAGAGTTCGTCGATCGCGCCCGCGACGATCAGCGCCGCGAGGGGTACGGCGCCGTCCGCGCCCAACGGGTTGCCGCCGATGAACAGCCGCTCGATGCGGCGGCCGTTCTCCGCCGCGGCGAGAAGGGCGTCGGCGAGGACGACCGTGCCCGCCGCGTCGAGGCCGGTCTGGACGAGGTCGAGGGTGCGCAACGACCGTGCGGCTTCGATGAGTTCGGCGGCGGCCTGCCCTCCCCCGCTGCCGAGCGGGTTGCGCTTGAGCCACACCCCGGTGACGACGCGTGGCGAGGCGCGCAGGTTGTCGGCGATGCGGCAGGCGCCGCCCGCGGTGATGCCGTTGCAGCCGAGATAGAGCGTCTCGACGGCCGCGCCCGCTGACACGGCGGCGGCGCCCTCGTCGCCGAGCCCGTCGGTGCCGAGCAGCAGATGCCGTACGGGGGACGGCCCTTCGGAGCGTTCGGACAGCGCCTCGGCGACCAGCGCGGCACCCTGCGCCCCGATCCCCTGCTTGCACAGGTCGAGCCGGCCGTCGGGCAGCGCGGTACCCGCCGTGAAGTCCAGCCGCTCCCCGGCGGGACGGCCACCGCGCAACCAGTCGAGCAGCGGTTCCAGCTCGGCCACCAGGCGGGGCACGACCGGCGGCACTCCCGCAAACTTCGCCCCGGACGCCGGCTCAGTCTCCGACTTGGGCTCCGGCTCGGGCTCGCTCACCACTCCGCCTCCCGGTAGTCCTTGAGGAACACGCCGGACAGGGGCTCGCCCGCCTCACCGCGCACGATCGGGTCGTACACCCGGGCCGCCCCGTCCACGATGTCCAGCGGCGTACGGAACCCCGCACCCGCCATCCGCTCCTTCTTCGGAGCGGGGTTCTCGTCGGTGATCCATCCGGTGTCGACCGCGCACATGTGAACGCCCTGCTGCGCCAGTTCGGCGGCGCTCGTGCGGGTGAGCATGTTGAGGGCGGCCTTGGCCATATTGGTGTGCGGATGGCCGGCCATCTTGTTGCGGACGGCGAAGCGGCCCTCGACGGCCGTCACGTTGACGACATAGCGGCGCGGGTGCGGCGAGGCGAGCAGCAGCGGGAGCAGCCGGTCGCAGAGCAGCGCCGGGGCGAGCGCGTTGACCAGCTGGGTCTCCAGCACCTCGGCCGGGTCGAGTTCGCCGAGCCGGGCCGACCAGGAGTTGTCCGGGGAGGGGTCGGGCAGCAGGCCCGCCTCGTCGGCCTCGCGCAGCACGACGGGCAGCGCAGAGGGGCCTCCCTCCAGCGCGCGCATCGGCGTGAACCCCGGTGCCTGCCGGGCTCCTTCGGGCAGCCCGGCGTACTCCCCCGCGGTCAGCAACGCGTACGACTCCGGGGGCCGTCGCACCGTCTGCGCGGCGTTGTTCACCAGGATGTCGAGCGGCTCGCCCTCCTGCCGCAACTGCTCGCACAGCCCGAGGACCTGCCGGGGATCACGCAGGTCGACGGCCAGTACCGTCAGCCGGTCCAGCCACTTCCCGCTCCCCGGCTCGGCCCGGAAGCGGCGCACGGTGTCGTGCGGGAAACGGCTGGTGACCAGCAGTTCGGCGCCGTCGCGCAGCATCATCAGGGCCAGTTGGAAGCCGATCTTGACCCTGCCCCCGGTGAGCAGCGCACGGCGGCCGCTCAGGTCGGTGGCGAGGGCGCGCCGGGCGGTGTTGTCGGCGGCGCAGTCCGGGCACAGCCGGTGATAGAAGGAGTCGACCTGTCGATAGGACGTCTTGCAGACGTAGCAGGCGCGCGGCTTGGCGAAGACGCCTCCCGCAGCGGCCGCGCCGGGATCGTGGGCCAGCGGCGCGTCCTCCCGCCGGTCGAGCGCGCCCGTCGCGGTCGCCGCCATCGCGGCCGCGTCGGCGGCGGACAGCTCGGCGCCGCGCACCTTGCGCCTGCGCACCCGCCCGTCGCGCGCGAAGGACGCGGCGACCTGCTCGGCCCGCAGCCGCACCGGGTCGTCCACGGGCAGCGCCCGCAGCTTTCCGACCGCACGGTGGAAGGCCGCCAGCTCGTCCTCTGTGATCCCGCCACCCTCACTCATGTGTCCCCGCCCCGACTGTGCTCTGAAGTGGTCCCGGCCGGATTCGAACCGGCGTATCCGCCTGGGCAAGGCGGCGAGTCTGCCTCTGCTCTACAGGACCGGCGCGCGGGTCCGGGCGGCCGGATTCGAACCGGCGTTTCCTGCATGCCATGCAGGTGCGCCTGCCTCTGCGCTACGCCCGGATGCGCTCCCGGATCTTAACCGCACGCATGCTGACCCGCCGTACCGATTTACGGCCCGCCTCAGCGGTGCAACGGTGCCCCCAGGGGGTGAACACCATGGCCCAGACCCATGAATGGATGTTCTACGAGGTCATGTGGCGCAGCTGGGCGGGGCGGGCACAGGTCCCGTATCCCGTGCCCTGGTGGGCTCAGCAGGCCTTTCGGCGGTGGAGCGACGACTTCGACGCCGGTACGTACGACTCGAAGGAGGCGGCCTTCGCTTCCAATGCCCTGTACCGCTACTGGAGCATGGTCGGCGTCAAGGACCATCGTCAGGAGTCCCTGATCGGGCAGGCGGGCGAGATCGAGCCGGTCTACGACAAATACTGTCTCTCGTTCTTCCTGTACGACCCGGCGACCGGCGCACTGCGGCTGCCTCAACTGCCGGACGGCGGAAGCGTCGAACAGCGTATGGAGGCACCGCATCTGCCGGTCGTGCTGACGACGTTCCGTACGCCGGAGGACGTGGAGTTCGTGCAGCGGACGTTCGCCACGCCGGTGGGCCCGCGCCGGCGCGACCTGGCCGTCACCCGGGTGACCGTGGGCAGCCCGACCGGACAGCCGCGCGAGGGGCTGCTCTGCGCGGCACTGATGCCGGCCGGGCCGAGCGGCTTCCAGCGGCACGACCGCAACGGCCGGCAGATCACCGACCGCCGCCTCACGTATCTGCGCCATCTGCCGGACGAACAGCGCGTGGAGACCAACTCGGGCTGGGGACCGGTCTTCGACACCGCGCCCGACCAGTACGGGGTGTACGGCAATCCGGACTTCTCGCTCGACCCGGACGCGTATGTCGCGCACAGCCCGTTCCACGACCTCGTGACGGGCGGGAAGCTGAACGGCGCGGTGGAGGCGCAGGACCAGGTGGCCGGGTTGTGCAGCGCGGTGTTCGGCTGGCCGTTCCGGGTCGCGGAGGAGGAGGTCTTCGAGATCGACGTACGGCTGCCCGTGGACCTGTTCAGCGGGCCGGCCGATCTGGCGGAGCTGCGGGCGACCCCGGCGGCCGAACTGGAGTCGGCCAACCGGGACTTCTGGACGGCCAAGCTTCTCGGCCAGGGCCTGCAACCCCAACTTCCGCGCACAGTGGGTCATCTGACCGACCTCTTCCGGCAGGCGCGCTCGCAGCTGCTGATCCTCTCCGACCAGGGCGAGATCCATCCGGGCCCGACGGTGTACGACTCGTTCTGGATCCGCGACTCGTCGGTGGAGGCGACGGCGTGCTCTCTCGTCGGCGACTCCGCGCTGGCGGAAACCCAGTTGGGCACGCACTATCCGCTGAAGTTCAACCTGGGCGGCGGGCGCATCGGGCCCTGCGCCGAGTACGGCTTCTACGGCGGCCCGCACGAGAAGGACGACCACGAGTGGGACAGCAACGGCCAGGCGTTGTGGGCGATCGGCCGCTTCGACCGTACGAGCGGGGCCGCCGCGGCCTTCGGGGCGAAGCTGTATGTACCGTACGTGCGCGATGCCGCCCGCTGGATCCGCGACAACCGTGACGGATATGGGCTGTTGCACCAGGGCTGGAGCGCCGAACACCTCGGCGAGCGCGACAAGCGGCACTTCTGGGACGACTTCTGGGCGCTGGCCGGGCTCTATGAGGCGGCCCGCCTCGCCGAGCGGATCGGCGCGCCCGAGGTGCCCGAACTCTGGGGCGCCTTCGACGACTTGAAGCGGGCCACGGGCGACGCGATCCGCTGGGTGCTGGGCGAGCAGCGCTCGCGCGGCGCGTGGGAGACGTACATTCCGACCGGCCCCGACGACGTCGGACGGCTCGACTCGACACTGATCGGCGCGGCGGCGTACTTCCATCCGCTGCGCCTGCACATGGGCAGCAAGCTGGGCGACGACGTGGACCGCGCGGCACGCTTCACGCTCGACACGATGTACGCCCACTTCGTGACCGGCGGCTACCGCCACGAGGCGGCCTGGAACGCGTACGGGCCGTATCTCACCCTCCAGTTGGCGCACGCCTATCTCCTTGCCGGTGACCCGGCCCGGATGGACGAGCTGCTCGGCTGGGTGGTCGGCGCGGGCTTCCCGGAGACGGCGGGGCGGCCCGCCGCGCTGGGCGCGTGGAACGAGCAGCACGCCTTCCCCATCGCCTCGGACTTCGCCGAAGTCCCGTACCGGCACTGGTACATGGGCGACATGCCGCACGGCTGGGCAGCCGCCGAGTATCTGCTGCTGATCCGCGACATCCTCTTCTTCGAGGCCGACGAGGACCGCGACCCGCATGTGTACATCGCGCCGGGCGTACGCCCGCACTGGGTCCCGGCGGGCGAGAGGGTCGCGGTGGACGCGGCGCCCACGCTCTTCGGGGAGCCGTTCGGATACCGGCTCACGCACGACCCGGTCGCGCGGACAGTGGCGGTGGACATCACGCAGGCGCCGGAGCGGGTGCGGTTCGTCTATCCGTGCCGGTTCGGCGCGGTGCGGTCGGCAGCCGCGGACGGACGGCAGCTGGCGGTGACGGGGAACGACGTACAGATACCGGCCGGGACGTGGCAGTTCACGGTGTCGTACGACTGAGGGGGTACATGGTGTCGTACGGCTGAAAGGACCCGGTCAGTTGTGGTCGGTACGCCGGAGGCCGAGGCGCTCCTTCTCGGAGAGGCCGCCCCAGACCCCGAAGCGTTCGTCGTTGCTCAGCGCGTATTCGAGGCACGCGGAGCGCATCTCGCACATCCCGCAGATGCGCTTCGCCTCGCGCACCGAGCTGCCCGGCTCGGGAAAGAAGAAGTCGGCCCCCGTCTGCGCGCACAGCGCCTGCTGCTGCCAGGCGATGTCGGACGGAGTGATCGTTTCCAGGTGCATGGCAAGATCGTGCCTCGGGGCGAAAAACGTTCGATCAACGCGCGATCAACGGCGCGTTCCGAAGTGCCCGGCGGCCCCTGATGATGACGCCGCCGAAGGGGACAGCGCACGGCGGCGCGCGGGGAGCGTGAAAACAAGGCGAACCCCTTTGGTCACCCAGGGTAACTGTGGCCATCACCCCATGCCGCCCGCGCGCTCCGCAGCGATTGTCAGTGGGCGGTGCAAGACTCGGCAGTGCAGGCAACGGGACCCTTCAAAGGAGGGCAATGATGCTCACCACCCGCTTTGTCACCGGCGCGCCGAACTGGCTGGATGTCGGCACATCCGACATCGACGGCGCCATCTCCTTCTACGGAGGCCTCTTCGGCTGGCAGTTCCAGTCGGCGGGACCCGACGCCGGAGGCTACGGCTTCTTCCAGCTCGACGGAAAGACCGTGGCCGGCGGCATGCAGACCACTCCTGAGCAGGGCCCGCCCTCCTGGACCGTGTACTTCCAGAGCCCTGACGCGGAGGCCACGGCCAAGGCGGCGGAGCAGGCCAAGGGTGCCGTGCTCATGCAGCCCATGGATGTGATGGGCGAGGGCCACATGGCGATCCTGGCCGACGAGGCGGGCGTACCCTTCGGCATCTGGCAGCCGGCCCGCACCAAGGGCCTGGACGTGGCGGGGGACCCCGGCTCGCTGTGCTGGGTCGAGCTCTACACCCCGGACATCGCCGCGGCCGCCGCGTTCTACGACTCGGTCTTCGGCTGGAACACCTCGGCGATGCCGTTCCCGGGCGGGACCTACACCTGTATCAACCCCGCGGGGACGGAGGATGAGGCCATGTTCGGCGGGGTCGTCCCGCTGGCCGACGACCCGGTCGAGGCCGAGTCGGGCGCGTACTGGCTGCCGTACTTCGAGGTCGGCGACACGGACGCCGTGGTCAGCAAGACCCAGGAGCTGGGCGGCACGGTCCGGATGCCCGCGACGGACATGGAGGGCGTGGGCCGCATCGCGAAGCTCGCCGACCCGTACGGGGCACGCTTCGCGGTGATCAAGAGCGCGCCGCAGCAGAGCTGAGGCCCGGATCGGTGGGGTCCTGGCACACCGGGGCCCCACCGATGCGTCGTCGACTCCCGTGCACGGCGACGCGTCGACGCGGGCCGACTGACACGAGGGCGAGAGCACCCGTCACCGGACGCGCGTCGTGCGCGCCAACTCCCCGCCGCGTAGGCCCCTTTCCCGAACAACGACCCACACCTCAGGGGTCTGTGAGGGCATCAGCCGTGCCACACCTCGGCCACGGACTCCGCGAGGGCGGTGGCCTGGGCGTGGCCCGCGCGGGCGGCGGCCGGGCGGCGGGAGTTGTCCACCATGTTGCGGCCCATCGCACGGCGTGCGGTGCCGTCCGGGGTCAGGAGGCTGACGCGGGCCCCGTCCGCGGCCAGTTCCGCGGCCTGCCGCGGGGCACTCGGGTGCGGGCCGACCGCCTTGGGAATGGGTGAGATCGCGACGATGCGACGGTGGCCGCGAGCCAGGTGGATGTTGCTGGTCGAGCGGCTGCCGCCGTCCATCCAGCGGCGGCCGGCGACGCTGACGGGCGGCCAGACCACGGGCACCGCGCAGCTCGCGGCGACCGCTTCGAGAAGGGTCACGCCCGAGGCCGCGTCGAACACCTCAAGGTTGCCGGTCCGCGCGTCGACCGCCGTGATCCGCAACTCCCGCTCGGGCCACTGCCGTACATCGCCGAGCAAAGTGCCGACGACATCGAAGACCTCCGACTCGGGGGCGGTTCGGGCCGCCAGCGCGGCTCGGCCGAGGCGCTGGACGGAACGCCTCGGGTCCCGCGATCCAAGTGCGGCCCACAGGTAGCGAGCCGTCTGCCCCAGGGTGACGGTGAGGCCGATGGGGTTCGCCCCGGCGAGTTGCTCCTCGTACAACTCGGCGGCGGTGCCACCGGAGGCGAGCCGGGTGCCGAAGATCGCGCCCGCGGAGGTGCCGATCACGACATCGGCCGCGGCCACATCGAGACCGGCCTCGGCGAGTCCGGCGAGCACTCCGGCCATCCACGCCCCGCCGACCGCCCCGCCGCCGCCGAGCACCAGCGCCGTGTCCGCCATCGGTCCACCCTTCCAATCAAATGGGGAGTACCCCCCACTTCCCGGGGTGACGATAGCATCAGTACCGGGGAATGGTCCCCGGTACTACCGAAGGGTGAGGTCATGACGCTCGGCGCGAACGGGCCGGAGGCGGCACCACGGCGGCGCGACGCCCGGCGCAACCGCGAGCTGCTGGTCGAGGCGGCCCGCGAAGTGTTCGCGGAACAGGGGCTTGACGCGCCACTGGACGTGATCGCCCGCCGGGCAGGCGTGGGAAACGCCACGCTGTACCGGCACTTCCCGAACCGCGCCGCGCTCGTCGACGAGGTCTTCCGGGACACCCTGACGGGGACGATGGCGGTCGGCGAGCGGGCCCGGACGGCAGAAGACGCCTGGACGGCGCTCCTGGACTACACGGAGGCGGTCTTCACCGGACTGGCCGCCGACCGCGGTGCGATCGACCTCATGACCACCCGGCTGGAGGGCGTCACCACACTGGAGGCCGTGCACGCCCACAACCGGGAGACGGTGGACGTACTCCTGCGCCGTGGCCGCGCACAGGGCACGGTGCGCGGCGATCTCAGCACCGAGGACCTCCTCTTCGCGCTGGCCGCGCTCTCCCGCGCCGTCCCGGCGCTCACGGCCACAGCACCGGACGCCTGGCGCCGCGCGCTCGCCCTTCTCCTCGACGGCCTGCGCGCCTCACCGACCGCCGCCCCGCTGCCCGAGCCCTCGCTCACAGAGGCCCAACTCGGCGACGTCCTGGGAAACTTGGGGCCGCACCGGGACTGAACGAGGAGGAGCGCCGTAGCTCAGGCGGAGGCCCTTCGTACGAGTGTCGTCGGCAACACCACGCTGGACGGATCGCCTCCCAGGCTCTCCTCACCGGTCCCGCGGTCGAGGCGGCGCAGCAGGAGTCGAGCCATCAACCGGCCCATTTCCTCTATGTCCTGACGGACCGACGTCAGGGGCGGGTCCGTCTGCTCGGCGATCGGCAGCATGTCGTCGAAACCGATCACGGCGACGTCGTCGGGCACGCGCCGCCCCCGCTCGCGCAGTACGCGCAGGGCTCCCGAGGCCGACAGATCGTTCGCGGCGAACACCGCGTCCACGTCGGGGCGGCGCTCCAGCAGCTCCCGCATCGCACGCTCGCCGCCCGCGGGCGTGAAGTCACCCTCGGCGACAAGCGCCGGATCGCCGTCGACCATGACGTCCCGGAACCCGTCCAGCCGGTCGACCGCGGACGTCTGGTCGAGGGCGCCGGTGATGTGCGCGATGCGCGTACGCCCGAGTCCGACGAGGTGACGTACGGCCTCGCGGGCGCCGCCCCGGTTGTCGCAGTCGACATACACCGAGGGTACGGAGTTGCGGGCACCGTGGCCCCAGCCGGGCCGGCCACCGAACACCGTCGGCACGCCCGCTCCGTGGATCAGTCCGGGCAACGGATCGTCGAGGTGCAGCGAGAAGACGAGGGCGCCGTCGACATGGCCGCCGGCGAGATAGCGGCCCACGCGTACGTGGTCGTCGCGGCCCTCCGTGAGCAGCAGCACGAGTTGCGAGTCGTGTGCCGTCAACTCCTTGCTGATACCCCTGAGTTGGAGGGCGAAGAAGGGGTCGGCGAAGACCCTGGTCTCCGGTTCGGCGATCACGACGGCGACGGCGTCGTGCCGCCGCGTCACCAGGCTGCGCGCAGCCTGGTTGGGAACATAACCGAGCTCTTCGACGGCCCGCCTGACCCGTTCGACGAGGGGTTCGCGCACGCCGTCACCGCCGTTGACGACGCGCGACGCGGTGGCCCGGGAGACTCCGGCCCGGGCGGCCACGGCCTCCAGCGTGGGGCGCGACGCAGTTTCGGTCACCTCAGGGCTCCTCATCGGCGGTTGCGGGTCAGGATAGCCGCGCCACCAGTCACTTCGTGAGAGCGCTCCCAGATCACCGGAATCGACTTGCGCCAGGGAGCCTGGTGCGTCGAAGATCGCCGTATGACCATGAGAAAGGCCCATGCGGCCTGACCGCCCCGCGACCCGGCTGGCCGGGTACGCCCATCTCCCGCGCGCCTATCGGGACCTGCACAACCTGCACAGCACGGTCGACGCCTTCGGGCGCGCGCACTGGCTGCTGACCGAGCATCCGCCCGAGCCTCGCGGCAAGGAGCCCTACGACGCCGTGGTCGTGACGGTCGAGGACGGCCGCACGTACGAGACGCATCTCAGCGCGGTGCGAGCGCGGTTCGCCAAGCTCGACGCGCTGCCCGACGGGGGTTTCGTCCTCGCGAGCGCCCGCAGCCGGCGCGATGAAGAGCACGTCCAGGTCTTCGACGCCCTGGGGCGGTCCTCATCGACCTTCCGCGTGGGCGACGGCATCGAAGATCTCCTGGCCGACGCGGCCGGAGACCTCTGGGTCGGCTACTTCGACGAAGGCGTCTACGGAAGCGACGAGTTGAGCTGGCCGGGCCTGCGCCGCTGGAGCAGCACCGGCGTTCCGCTGTGGGAGTACAAGCCCGGCCCCGGGCACGGCACGATCTCCGACTGCTACGCCCTGAACGTCGGCACCCGGGCCGTCTGGGCGTGCCCTTACCAGAACTTCCCGCTGCTGGAAATCCGCGGCGACCGAGCCGTGCGCGCACGCGAGAATCCGGTCAAGGGAGCGAGCGGGTTCGCCGTCCACGCCGATCGCGTCCTGTTCTTCAGCCCGTACGGGGACGACCACAGCGAGATCGTCGACTGCCGGATCACCTTGAACGCGGTGGAGCCAGTCGCATACGGGCGCCTGGTCCGCCCCGACGGCACCGATCTCGGCCGACACCGTGTCGTCTGCCGCGGCCCCCGCATCTACGTGCAGGAAGAACCGTGCACCGACTGGGCCGTGCTGGACATCGGTTAGGCGTTCGGGGGACGTCCGTCCTGTCCGAGCCGTTGTCAGTGGCGTGCGGCATGCTGTGATCAGTGGCTGCCGTACGCCGCTGGGGACGGGGAGGTCTGTGTGTTCACGGGGATCGAAGAGGTCGACTGGGCGTCGATGGGACACGCCTACACCGAGTCGGCGACAGACGTGCCCGACCTGCTGTGGGGCCTCGCCTCGGACGACCCGGCCAGGCGCGACATCGCACTGGACGGGATGTACGGGGCGGTGCACCACCAGGGAGATGTGTACGACAGCACGGTCGCGTGCATACCGTTCCTCTTCGAACTGATCGCGACGCCCACGGTGGCCGACCGGGACGCGATCGTCGGTCTGCTGCGCAGCATCGCGGGCGAGACGGAGCCCGATCCCGGGCAACTGGGCGGCATCTTCGAGGACGAGGAGGAGGACGCCGAGTGGATCCGGCCCTTCCTCGACGCCTCCGCGCTGATCCGCGGGCGCGCGGACTTCTTCCTCGGCCTTCTCGACGATCCGGACGCGGAGCTGCGCGCCGCGCTTCCGGGCGCGCTGGCCCATCTGCACTCCGACCCCGCGCGGGTGTTCGCCACGCTGCGCGACCGGCTGTCCGTCGAGTCCGACGCCGAGACGGTACGGGCCCTCGCGCGCGCCATCGGCAGACTCGCCGTCGATCACGCGGAGACGCTCGGCGCCGAGGCGGGACCGGTCCTGCGGGACATCGTGGACCGCACGACCGACCCCGAGCTGCGCATGACCGGGCTCGCCCAACTGGCCCGCTGCGCGCCGAGCCTGCTGCCGGAGAACACCGCGGAGCTGGCGGTCGACGTCATGCGGCTCGCGTACGAGACGAAGCACGGAACCGAGGAGGAGAAGGAACCGGAGCCGGAGCGGCCGCGCACGGACACGATGGTGTCCTATCTGCGAGAGCTCGAGGCCGGGCACCGCAGGAGCGTCGACGCCGATCTGGCCGACGACCTGCTGGAAGAGCTGCACCGAGCGCTCGGGGACCGCACCGAGGAGCGCTTCGACCTGCTCAACGAACAGCTGCGCAGCCCCGACTGGGGCCAGCGCGTCGCAGCCGTCCGGATGAGCGGCCTGCTGCTGACGGGCTGGCGCGCGCCGAACGACCTGTCCGTGTTCCTGGTCGCACAGCAACTCCTGGAGGAGGAACCCGACCTTTCCGAACGGGCCTTGGGCGAGCTGTCCTACGTGGCCCCGATCGCCGGCATCGTCGCGGACGTCCTCGCGGCGTGTGTCGAGGAATGGGACGAGGAGTGGGAGCCCGGCGGCTGGCAGCGGACTCTCTACGGCAGGGCGCTGGAGGCGCTGGCCCTCCAGGGTGACGCGCGGGCCGTGCCGGCGCTGGTCGACGTCATGGCGGAGGGCGGCGACATACCGGAGTACCTGGCCAGGTGGGTGGAGGAGATCGGCCCCGAGGCGGCGGCACCGCTGGGCCCGGTGCTGCTCCGCCGGCTGGCCGCGCTCCCGTCCGCTGACCGGAGCCAGGACAAGGGGCGCCTGATCGACACGGTGGGTGTGCTCGCGCCGGCCGAGGCGCTGCCGCTGCTCATCGGGTTGCTCCAGGACGAGCAGGGCAGGATGACCGTCTGGTCGGCACTCCGGGCACTCACCCGGTACGGCCGCGCGGCGGCCGAAGCAGCCCCGCGGCTGAGGGAGTTGGTGACCGACGAGACCACCTCGACCGAGGTCGGGCTGGACGCGGCGGAGGCGCTCTGGGCGGTGACGGGGGAGGTAGAGCCGGTGCTGCCCGTCGTACGCGAGGGCCTGAACTCGGACCACTGGTACGGGCGGTCGGCCGCCCTGCGGATCCTGCGCTCGCTCGGCCCTGCGGGCGCCCCGCTGGCCCCGCGGCTCAGGGAGCTGATAGCGGCCCACGGCACGAACGCCCCCGAGGCCGTCGCCCTGTGGAAGGTGACCGGCGACGCCGAGGCAGTGCTCCCGGTGCTGCTGAGCGAGTGGACGGCCACGCCCAGGAGCCGCCCGGCCACAGCGGCCTGCCTGGCCGAGATGGGCCAGGCGGCCGCCCCGGCCCTCCCCCTCATACGTGAGGAGTTGGCGTCCGTCCGCCGCCACAACAACGACAACTCAACAGGGAACATGCGCTACGACGTGGCCTCGGACGAGGCACTGCTGAGGGACTGCCGGACCATCGTGGCCGCGCTCGACGGCTGAGCGGCCTCGGGTCCTGGCCGGGCTCGGCGGCGAGAGGGCGTGCCGGGCGTCGCGACGCCGCGGAGATCCATCAGAAGCCCCAAAGGCCCCTAGCTGTCCTCGTGCTTGGCGCGGCTCGGCTGTACGCGCTTCGGCTCGCCCGGCATCTTCGGGTACTCGGGTGGGTACGGCAGGTCGCCCAGGCCGTGGTCGTGCTCGTCACGGCTGGCGAGTTCCAGCAGGGCCTCCAGGGAGAAGGCGTGGTCGTCCATGTCGGCGTGCACATCGCCGAGTTCGGCGAAGCGGCCCGGCATGGTCGCCAGGTCGAAGTCGCGGGGCTGGGCGTCGTCCACCTCGTCCCAGCGCAGGGGCGCGGAGACGGGGGCGTGCGGGCGGGGGCGTACCGAGTAGGCGGAGGCAATGGTGCGGTCTCTCGCGGTCTGATTGTAATCAACGAAGATCTTTTCGCCCCTTTCCTCCTTCCACCAGGCGGTAGTGACCCGGTCGGGCATACGGCGCTCCAGTTCGCGCCCGACGGCGATGGCGGCCCGGCGCACCTGGGTGAAGGTCCAGCGCGGCTGGATCGGCACGAAGACGTGCAGGCCGCGCCCGCCGGAGGTCTTGGGCCAGCCGCGCAGATCGCCGTACTCGTGCAGGACCTCGCGCAGTTCGTGGGCGGCGCGCACCGCGTCGGCGTAGTCGGTGCCGGGCTGCGGGTCGAGGTCGATCCGGAGTTCGTCGGGGCGGTCGACGTCGTCGCGGCGGACCGGCCAGGGGTGGAAGGTGAGCGTGCCGAACTGGGCGGCCCACAGGACGGCGGCGGGCTCGGTGGGGCACATCTCGTCGGCGCTGCGGCCGCTGGGGAAGGTGATGTGGGCGGTCGGGATCCAGTCGGGCATGTTCTTCGGGGCCCTCTTCTGGAAGAAGGACTCGCCGGCCACACCGTCCGGGTACCGCTCCAGGGTGGTGGGGCGGTTGCGGAGGGCGCGCAGTATGCCGTCGCCGACGGCGAGGTAGTACTGGGCGAGGTCCAGCTTCGTGAAACCGCGCTCCGGGAAGAAGACCTTGTCCGGGCTGGACAGACGTACGGTCCTCCCGGCTGCCTCGAGTTCCACCGCATCGCCCATGCGAGCCACGGTAGGCGCACCGCGCATGCCTCGCACACCGGGCGGGAGGCCGCGTCACCGCGCAGAATCGGAGCATGGATCTGCCGGTGATGCCGCCCGTGAAGCCGATGCTCGCCAAGTCCGTGGCTAAGATCCCGCCGGACATGCACTACGAGGCGAAGTGGGACGGTTTCCGCGCGATCGTGTTCCGCGACGGCCCCGAGGTGGAGATCGGCAGCCGCACCGGCAAGACGCTCACCAGGTACTTTCCCGAGCTGGTCGAGGCGCTGCGGGAGCGGCTGCCGGAGCGTTGCGTGATGGACGGGGAGATCGTGATCGCCCGGGAGGGACGGCTCGACTTCGACGCGCTCACGGAACGGATCCACCCGGCGGACTCGCGGGTGCGGATGCTGGCCGAGAAGACCCCCGCCTCCTTCGTGGCCTTCGATCTGCTGGCGCTCGCCGACGAGTCACTGCTCGACGTCCCGCTGGGTGACCGGCGCGCCCTGCTGGTGATGGCGCTGTCCGGAGTGACGGCACCGGTCCATGTGGCGCCCGCGACCACGGACCGCGAGGTCGCCCAGCTGTGGTTCGAGCAGTACGAGGGGGCGGGCCTCGACGGGGTGATCGCCAAACCGCTCACGCTGCCCTATCTCCAGGACGAGCGCGCCATGTTCAAGATCAAGCACGAGCGGACGGCTGACGTCGTCGTCGCCGGTTACCGCTTCCACAAGAGCGGGCCGATCGTCGGTTCCCTGCTGCTCGGCCTGTACGACGACGGGGGCACCCTGCAACACGTGGGCGTGAGCGCCGCGTTCCCGATGAAGCGGCGTGCGGAGCTGGTGGAGGAGCTGGAGCCGCTGCGGTTGGAGGATGCCGGGCAGCACCCCTGGGCGGCCTGGGCGGACGAGGCGGCGCATGAGACGGCGCGGTTGCCGGGGGCGCCCAGCCGGTGGTCGGCGAAGAAGGATCTGTCCTGGGTGCCGGTGCGGCCCGAGCGGGTGGCGGAGGTGGCGTACGACCATATGGAGAACGGTGTGCGGTTCCGCCACACGGCCCGCTTCCGCCGCTGGCGCCCCGACCGAACCGCCGAGAGCTGCACGTACAGCCAGTTGGAGGAGCCGGTGGGGTACGACCTCGCGGAGATCTTCGGACCACAGGACTGACCGCCACCGGACTGACCGTCACCGACCCGCCCTCCCGCGCTGTCCTCTCCCACCCTGCCCTCTTCTGCGGAGACCCGCTCGCCCCGTCGACCGTTCAGCTCAGCTTGCGCACGTAATCAGAATCGAACGGGTATAGCCACCGATGCACCTATAAGCGCACAATCGATGGCACGGAACGGGGGCGCACGGTGGGCATGCGACTGTTGGCGCGAATGCGGCGCGGCGCGATGACGGCGGCACTGCTGGCCGCCTCTTTGACGGGCTCCTTGATGACGGGCTGCACAGCCGGCGGCGGCTCGGGCGGCGGCACGATCGATGACGGGCGCGGCCAGACCCAAGAGCCGAGCCAAGGGCCGACCGACGGCAACCACGCCACGCCGAGGGGTGGTTCGGTGCTCGCCGTGAAGATCGACAATGTGCGCGCGGCCCGGCCGCAGACGGGCCTGGACGCGGCCGACGTCGTGTACGCGGAGCAGGTCGAGGGCGGCCTGAGCCGGCTGATGGCGGTCTACGCGAGCAAGTTCCCGAAGGTCATCGGGCCGGTGCGCAGTGCCCGCGAGTCGGACCTGGAGCTGCTGCGCCAGTTCGACGAGCCGACGCTCGCCTTCTCGGGGGCACAGCACAAGCTGCTGCCGCTGATCGGCAAGGCCCCGCTGCACGCACGGACGCCGGAAAAGGTGTCCGGTGCCTTCTACCGGGGCACGGACAAGCCGGCGCCGCACAATCTGTATCTGCGCCCCGGCCGACTGTTGGGTTCCGCACCGGGCAGCGCCGCTCTCACCACCGGGTTCCACTTCGGCGCGGCACCCGCGGGCGGCAGCCCGGAGACCTCACGCACCGTGCGCTTCCCGGCGGCCCGCTTCACCTTCACCTGGTCCGGCAGCCGGCAGCGCTGGCTGGTGGACATGGACGGCACGCCGACCGTGACGACCGAGGGCACGACGGTGGCTCCGGCGACGGTCGTCGTGCAGTACGTGAAGGTGCATCAGTCCCAGTTCCACGACTTCCTTGGCAACAACACGCCGTACACGGAGACGGTGGGCTCGGGGACGGCGAAGGTGCTGCGCGACGGCCGTGTCTTCAATGCGAACTGGGCGCGTCCCGGTGCGACGGACGGCACGGAGTTCACGACGACGGACGGTGCGCCGATGAACTTCGCGCAGGGCCAGGTGTGGGTGGTGTTCGCGAAGGCCTGACCAGTCAGGGGCGCCGGGGGGCCTCAGGCGCGGTGCCCGAGTCGGCGCTCGATCGCCGCTCCCGCATCCTGGCGGGCGGCGGCGAGCGCGTGCCGGGCGTCGTCGGCCGAGTCGAGTCCGACCGCGGCGGCGATGTCCTCCCAGTGGGCGCCCGCGGTGAGCAGCGCCTCGACCGCCGCGCCGACGGCGGCCGTCGACGCACGGCGTGCCCGGTCGAGTTCGGCGAGCGTGCGCAGCAGATCGGGGGCCGTCGCGGCGTCGGCGAGACCGCCCTGCGCGGCATGGCGCGCCTGGTCGGCGGTGACCCACCAGTCCGCGGGGGTGTGCGGGGAACGGGTGCCGAGGGTCTGGCTCACGGTGGGGCCGCCTTCCTTCCCGGGGCGCCGCATGCGGGGTGATACGGCGACCTCAGTGTAGCCCGCGATCCGCTGTACGGTTCGAGTGGTCCGCTCAGCGGACCTCTCTGCTGTGTGCGGGGCGAGCAGGGCCCGCCCAATCCGAGAAGCCCGCGCGCGAACACCACCCAAGGCCTCCCCGCGCACGCTCATCCCTCGAACGGCAGCCCCGCCTTCGCCAACTCCCCCGCGGCCAGCGTCAGTCCCTCCGCGAACCGCCCCACCCGCTCCGCCGTGAACCGGGTGCTCGGCCCGCCGAACGACAGGGCGGCCACCACGGCCCCGCCCCTCCCCCGTACCGGAACGGCCACGGCCGACAGCCCCTCCTCGCGCTCCCCGTGGCTCACGGCGTACCCGTGCTCGCGCGCCTCCGCGATCCAGGAGTGCAGGGTGTCGAGATGGGCGATTCCGTGCGGTGAGGCGTCCGCGACCTTCCGCAGCAGCGCGTCCGGCGCGTCCACCAGCAGGGCCTTGGCCACGCCGCCCGCCCACAGGGGGAGTTCGTCTCCTACGCGGACCACCTGACGGAGCGTCTGCGGCCCTTCCTCCTGGGCGATGCAGACACGGTGGATGTCACGGCGTACGTACAGGTGCACCGTCTCCTTGTGCTCGGCGGCGAGATCACGCAGGATCGCGCCGGCCGCGGGCGGCAGCCGCCAGGCCTGTTCGGCGAGGCGGGACCAGCGCAGCAGAGCGGGACCGGCGATGTAGCGGCCGTGTTCGTCGACCCACAGCAGGCCGTTCATCCGCAGGGTCCCCAGGAGCCGCAGGACCGTGGTCTTGGGCAGCCCGGAGGCGGTGACGATCTCGCGGACGGACATCGCGGGACGGCTCTCGTCGTAGAGCCCGAGGATGTCGATCGCCCGCTGGACGGTCCGCATGCCTGCCTGTTCGGACTCGGCTGCCATCTGTTCCTCCTCGACGCCGGACCGCGGTGCGGTCTCCATGACGGCTCTGCAGCCGCACGGTACTCCGCGACGGTCCGCTGGGCGGACCTGAGTCATGACTCATACTGGAACGGCCGCGAAGGAGCAGCCATGCGCACTGCCGTCACGCCCCCGTCCGCTCCGGCGGACCGGACGGCCCGCCCGGCGAACAGCAGAGCCCGGTACGGTCTGCTGGTCTCGCTGTTCATGATCACCGCGATCAACTATCTCGACCGTACGAACATGGCGGTCGCCCTCCCCCACATCACGGACGAGTTCCAGCTGTCCGCCACCGAGGCGGGCCTGATCCTGTCGGCCTTCTCGTGGGTGTACGCGGCGCTCCAGGTGCCCGGCGGCCGGCTGGTCGACAGGATCGGACCGAAGCTGGCGTTCGGCTACGCGATGATCGGCTGGTCGCTGTGCACGGTCGCGTTCTTCTTCGCCCGCTCCTTCGGCGTGGTGATCGGGCTGCGGGTCGGCCTCGGCTTCTTCGAGACGCCGGCGTTCCCGGCCAACAACCGGCTGGTCAGCAACTGGTTCCCGAGCAGGGAGCGCGGCCGGGCCACCGCTTGGTACACGGCGGGTGAGTACGTCGGCCTCGCGGTCGCCGTGCCGCTGCTCTCCCTGCTGGCCGTACGCTTCGGCTGGCCGTCGATCTTCCTGGCGACCGGCGTCGTCGGGCTGCTCTTCTCGGCGGTCTGGTTCAAGCGGGTCCACGACGCCCCGGAGCAGAGCCCGCGGGTGAGCGCCGGGGAACTCGCGTACATCCGCCAGGACGGCGAGGACACCCCCGCCGAGCAGACGGCCGCGCGCACCGAGTCCACCCGGCAGGGGCTGGCGATCCTGGTGCGCAGCCGCCGGATGTGGGGCCTGTACATCGCGCAGTTCGCCAACACGTCGGTGCTGTTCTTCTTCCTGACCTGGTTCCCCAGCTATCTCGTCGACGAGAAGCACATGGACACCATCAAGGCGGGCTTCTGGGGTTCGCTGCCCTACCTCTCCGCCGTGGTGGGCGTCGTGGTCGCGGGCTGGGGCTCGGACCGGCTGCTGCATGGCGGCATGTCGCGGACCTGGGCGCGCAAGCTGCCCGTGATGACGGGTCTGTGCCTGGCTCCGGTCATCGTGGCCGCCAACCTCACCGACTCCGTACCGCTGGTCATCTTCTTCATGTCGGTGGCGTTCTTCGCCCAGGGCTTCATGCAGCTGGGCTGGGCGGCGCTGTCCGACATCGCGCCGGTCCGGCTGATGGGCCTGGCGGGCGGCACGTTCAGCTTCGCGGCCAATCTGGGCGGCGCGCTCGCCCCGCTCGTCATCGGCGTGATCATCGACCGTACGGGCTCGATGGCGGGCGGCCTGATCTACGTCGCCGCGCTCTCGGTGGCCGGATTCCTGGCGTACGCCCTGCTCATCGACAAGGTGGAGCGCCTCGACGCGTGAGGCCGGCGCCCGGCCGTGCGCTCAGCGCTGGACGGTCAGAGGTTCCGTCGGGTTGCGGAGCCCCTCCGCGGCGTCCGAGACACGCTGGATGAGGTCGAAGAACATGGCCTGCTCCTCGGCGGAGAGCGGGGCCAGGAAGACCTGGTTCATCCGCGCGGTGCGCACCGTCAGCTTGCGGTGCGTACGCATCCCCTCGTCCGTGAGGCGCAGCAGGAAGCGGCGGCCGTCCTGCGGGTCGCGCACCTTGTCGAGCAGACCACGGCGGTCCAGCCGGCTGATGACCTCGGCGATGGTGGACCGGTCGAGCCCCACGCGCTCCCCCACCGTGCGCTGGTCCAGGCCCGGCTCCGCGACGAGCGCGTTCAGGACCGCGAACTGCGGAGAGGTGATCTCCTCGGAGACCATCGTGTTCCACAGCAGGTAGTGCGCCTGCTGCAGTCGCCGGGCCAGGTGCCCGGGGTGGGCGGAGAGGTCCACCGCGGCCATGTGCGCTCCTGTCGTCATATTCGTTGGTGCACTGAACGATACCCGCCCCCCAGCTGACCTGTCTCCTCGTATGCCGAGACTCTCACCTGCATATTCCCTGAAGGTCTTGACTGACCAAGCAGCGGATGGCAGCGTGTTTGAAACCTCGAATTAATAATCAGTGCCCTGACTAATTGAGGCACTGGGCGCTCGGGAGAGATGGGGCTTCACGGATGGACAAGGTGGTCGCCACAGCCCTGGAGGCGGTGGCCGATGTGCCGGACGGCGCGACACTCGCGGTCGGCGGATTCGGCCTGAGCGGTGTGCCGAACGTGCTGATCGAGGCTCTGTACGAGCGCGGCGTCTCGGGGCTCGGCGTGGTCTCCAACAACTGCGGGGCCATGGAGTCCGGCCTCGCGATCCTGCTCGCGGCCGGGCGGATCGCCCGCGTCACCGGCTCGTACATCGGTGCGAACAAGGAGTTCGCCCGGCAGTACCTGGCCGGTGAGCTGGAGGTCGAGATGATCCCGCAGGGCACGCTCGCCGAGCGGCTGCGCGCGGGCGGCGCCGGGATCCCGGCGTTCTACACCCCGGCCGGGGTCGGCACCCAGGTCGCGGACGGCGGGCTGCCGTGGCGGTACGACGGCCAGGGCGGCGTCGCGCTCGCCTCCCCGCCGAAGGAGGTGCGCGAGTTCGACGGCACGGAGTACGTGCTGGAGCACGGCATCCGCACCGACTTCGCGCTCGTCCGGGCCGCCAAGGGCGACCGGCACGGCAACCTGGTCTTCAACAAGTCCACCCGGAACTTCAACCCGCTGGCCGCGATGGCCGGCCGGGTGACGATCGCCGAGGTGGAGGAGCTCGTGGAGCCGGGCGAGATCGACCCGGACGCGGTACATCTGCCGGGCATCTTCGTGCAGCGCGTCGTGGCGCTCACCCCGGAGCAGGCGAACGCCAAGATGATCGAGCAGCGGACGGTTTCGGCGCCCGCGGCGGATGGAACGGTGAGCGAGTAATGGCCTGGAGCAGGGAAGAGATGGCCGCCCGCGCCGCGCGCGAGCTTCAGGACGGCCAGTACGTGAACCTCGGGATCGGCCTGCCGACGCTGATCCCCAACTACCTGCCCGCCGACGTCGAGGTGATCCTGGAGTCGGAGAACGGCATCCTCGGCACCGGCCCCTACCCGACCGAGGACCAGGTCGACCCGGACCTCATCAACGCCGGCAAGGAGACCGTCACCGTCCTGCCCGGCGCCTCCTACTTCGACTCGTCACTGTCCTTCGGGATGATCCGCGGCGGGCACATCGATGTCGCCGTGCTCGGCGCGATGCAGGTGTCCGCGGGCGGTGACCTCGCCAACTGGGCGATCCCCGGCAAGATGATCACCGGCATCGGTGGCGCGATGGACCTCGTGCACGGCGCCCGCACCGTCATCGTCGTGATGACGCACACCGCCAAGGACGGCTCCCCGAAGATCCTTGAGCATTGCGCGCTGCCGCTCACCGGCAAGGCGTGTGTGAACCGGGTCATCACCGATCTCGGTGTTCTCGACGTCACCGAGGAGGGCCTGGTGCTCGTCGAGACCGCGCCGGGCGTCACGGTCGAGGAGATCATCGCCAAGACCGCCGCCAAGGTCCGCATCACAGAGGAAACCGAGGAGATCCCGTCGTGAAGGACGTCTACATCGTCGATGCCGTACGGACGCCGATCGGCAAGTACAGCGGCTCGCTGGCCGCCGTCCGCCCGGACGACCTCGGCGCCCACGCCATCCGTGAACTCCTCGCCCGTACGCCGGACCTGGACCCGTCCCGGATCGAGGACGTGTACTTCGGCAACGCCAACGGCGCCGGCGAGGAGAACCGCAACGTGGGCCGCATGGCCGCCCTCCTCGCCGGTCTGCCCACCTCGGTGCCCGGCGTGACCGTCAACCGGCTGTGCGCCTCCGGGCTCGAAGCCGTCATCCAGGCCGCGCGGGCCATCGCGCTCGGCGACGCCTCCATCGCCCTGGCCGGCGGCGTCGAGTCGATGACCCGCGCCCCCTACGTCCTGCCGAAGAGCGACAGGCCCTTCCCGGCCGGACACGCCGAGCTGTACTCCACCACGCTCGGCTGGCGCATGGTCAACCCGAAGATGGACCCGCAGTGGACCGTCCCGCTGGGCGAGTCGGCCGAACTCATCGCCGAGAAGCACAAGATCACCCGTGAGCAGCAGGACGAGTTCGCCCTCGCCAGCCACCGCAAGGCGGCCCGGGCACAGGCGGACGGTCTGTTCGACGGCGAGATCGCACCCGTCCCCCTTCCCCAGCGCAAGGGCGACCCGGTCGTCTTCGGCGCCGACGAGTGCGTACGAGCCGACGCGTCCCTGGCGGCCATGGCCAGGCTCAAGCCGTCCTTCCGCGAGCAGAACGGCACGGTGACGGCGGGCAACGCCTCCCCGCTCAACGACGGCGCCGCCGCCCTGCTCCTGGTCGACGAGGAGGGCCTGAAGGCCACCGGCCGCGAGCCCCTCGCCCGCGTCAGCTCCTCCGGCGTGTCCGCGATCGACCCGCACTACTTCGGACTCGCCCCCGTCGAGGCCGTCAAGCGCGCACTCGCCAAGGCGGGCAAGGGATTTGACGACCTGTCAACGCTGGAGCTGAACGAGGCCTTCGCCGCACAGGTCCTCGGCTGTGTCGCCGAATGGCCCGAGTTCGACCCCGCGATCCTCAACCCGCAGGGCGGCGCCATCGCCCTCGGCCACCCCCTCGGCGCGTCCGGCGCCCGGCTCGCCGGAACCGTCGCCCACCAACTCGCCCGCAAGGGGTCCGGAGTTGGTGTCGCCACCCTCTGCATCGGTGTGGGCCAGGGCCTCGCCCTCGTCCTCGAACGATAGGAAGTCGACCATGGCTCTCACTCAGTCGGACATCGACGTCGAGATCAAGGATCTCCAGGACGCGTACGACAAGGCGGTCGTCGGCGGCGCGCCGGTCCAGCACCACCCCGCGCGCGACTACGCCCCGTACCGCAGCTCGCTGCTGCGCCACCCCAAGCAGCCGCTGATCGCCGTGAGCGGCGGCGACCCGGAGACGGTCGAGCTGTCGGGTCCGGTGTTCGGCGTCACCGACATCACCGAGCACGACAACAACCTGACGCTCCAGCACCGGGGCGAGCCGATCGGCGAGCGCATGACCGTCTCGGGCCGGCTGCTCGACCGCGACGGCCGTCCCGTGCGCGGCCAGCTCGTCGAGATCTGGCAGGCCAACGCCGCGGGCCGCTACGCCCATCTGCGCGAACAGCACCCGGCTCCGCTCGACCCCAACTTCACGGGTGTCGGACGGACCCTGACGGACGATCAGGGCCGGTACACGTTCACCACGATCAAGCCGGGCCCGTACCCGTGGGGCAACCACACCAACGCGTGGCGGCCCGCGCACATCCACTTCTCGGTCTTCGGCACGGCGTTCACGCAGCGGCTGATCACGCAGATGTACTTCCCCAGCGACCCGCTGTTCCGGTACGACCCGATTCTGCAGTCCGTGACGGACCAGGCGGCTCGCGACCGGCTGATCGCCACCTACCACCACGACCTCTCCCAGCCCGAGTTCTCGATGGGCTACGAATGGGACATCGTCCTTGACGGTCCCTCCGCCACCTGGATCGAGGAAGGCCGTTGAGCATGACCGAGCGGTTGCTCCCCACCCCGTCCCACACCATCGGCCCCTTCTACGGCCATGCGCTCCCCTTCCCCGGAGGCGCCGAGGTCGCGCCGCAGGGCCGCCCCGACACGATCACCCTGCACGGATACGTGTTCGACGGCGCGGGCACACCGATCCCCGACGCCCTGCTGGACTTCTGGCAGGCGGCGCCCGACGGCTCGCTGAAGGGCGCCCCCGGCTCGATGCGCCGTGACCCGTCGACCGGCGGCTTCATCGGCCGCAACGGCGTCGACTTCACCGGCTTCGGGCGGGTCGCGACCGACGCCGACGGGCACTACGCGCTGCACACCCTGCCGCCGGGCAATGCCGGGCTGCCGTACATCAGCGTGTGTGTGTTCGCGCGCGGTCTGGTGCACCACCTCTTCACCCGCGCGTACCTCGCCGACGGCGCGGACCCGCTGCTCGACTCACTTCCGGCCGACCGGCGCGCCACGCTGATCGCGGCCGAGGGGGCGAACCGCACGTACCGTTTCGACATCCGCCTTCAGGGCGAAGGCGAAACGGTCTTCCTGGAGTTCCAGTGACAGCTGTCGACCCCGTCGGTGGTGACGCCGGCCTGCTCGCCCCCGGGTGGGCCGGTTCCCCGGCGTCGTCCGCGACGAGCGACGCCGCGTATCTGCGGGCTCTGCTCGACGCCGAGGCCGCGCTGACCCGCGCCCAGGCGTCGCTGGGGCTGGCCCCGGCCGAGGCCGCGTCGGCGGTGACCTCGGCGGCCGACGCCGACGGCTTCGACGTCGCGGCGATCGCGCTGCGTGCGCGAGGCGGCGGCAACCCCGTGATTCCGCTGGTCGCGGATCTGACGGCCGCGGTCGGCACGGAGTACGGCCCGTACGTCCACCGGGGCGCGACGAGCCAGGACATCATGGACTCGGCGGCCATGCTGGTCGCCGCGCGCACGCTCGATCTGGTCCTGGCGGACCTCGACCGCACGGAGCGGGCACTGGCCCGGCTCGCGGCGGACCACCGGGACACGGTGATGCCGGGCCGGACGCTGACCCAGCACGCCGTGCCGACGACCTTCGGGCTGAAAGCTGCGGGATGGCGGTCGCTGGTCCTGGACGCCCGGGACCGGGTGGCCGCCGTACGCGGCTCGCTGCCCGCCCAACTCGGCGGTGCCGCAGGCACGTTGGCGGCCTTCACCGTCTTCGGGGCGACCGACCCCCAGGCCCTGACCGCCGCGTACGCCCGTGAACTGGGCCTCGCCGAGCCGGTGTTGCCCTGGCACACGCTCCGTACACCGATCGCCGACCTGGCCGGAGCACTGGCGTTCACCGCCGGAGCGCTGGGCAGAACCGCCGTCGACGTGCTCACCCTCGCCCGTACCGAGATCGCGGAGGTGGCCGAAGGCTCCGGTGGCGGATCGTCCGCGATGCCGCACAAGGCGAATCCGGTACGGGCCACCCTCGTGGCCGCCGCGGCCCGGCGGGCGCCGCAGCTCGCCGCCACGCTGTACGGAGCGATGGCGGCCGAGGACGAGCGTCCGGCCGGTGCCTGGCACGCCGAGTGGGAGCCGCTGCGCGACCTGCTGAGGCTGGCCGGCGGCGCGGCGCGCGACGCCGCCGAGCTGACGGAGGGCCTTCAGGTGAACGCGGACACCATGCGTGAACACCTCGGCCTCACCCATGGGCTGATCGTCTCCGAGCGGCTGGCCGCCGAGCTGGCTCCCGTGCTCGGCCGGGCCCGTGCCAAGGAGTTGCTGACACGGGCCGCGCGGCGCGCCGTCGCCGGGAACCGGCCCCTCGTGGAGGTGCTCGGCGAGGAGCCGGAGCTCAAGGAGCTCGACCTCGCGGACCTCACCGATCCCACCCGCTACACGGGCTCCGCGGGAGCCCTCACCGACCGTGCTCTGGAGCGACGTTGACCCAGAAACTGCTCAATCACCGCGCCGAGGGTCCCGCCACCGCTCCCCCGCTGCTCCTCGGGCCCTCGCTCGGCACGTCGTACGCCCTGTGGGACAAGGTCGCGCCCGAACTGTCCGCCACCCATCAGGTGATCCGCTGGGACCTGCCGGGGCACGGCGGGACCGCGCCGGACCTGATCGGTCCCGGTGCGTCCGTCGCCGACCTGGCCGAGCTGGTGCTCGAACTCGCCGACTACCTGGGCATCGAGCGGTTCGCGTACGCGGGTGTCTCGCTCGGCGGTGCGGTGGGTCTGCATCTCGCCACGCACCACCCGGAGCGGATCTCGTCCCTGGCCGTCGTCTGCTCGTCGGCCCACTTCAACGGCTCGAAGCCGTGGGAGGAGCGGGCCGCGCTGGTCCGCCGCGAGGGACTGGCCGCGCTCGCCGAGAACGCGAACGCCCGTTGGTTCACTCCCGGTTTCACCGTGCCGCGGCTGATCGAGGACCACCGCACCACGGACCCCGGGGCGTACGCCGCCTGCTGCGACGCTCTCGCCGCCTTCGACCTCCGGGACCGGCTGTCGTCGATCAGTGCGCCGACCCTGCTGATCGCGGGCCGCGAGGACCCCGCGACGCCGCCCGCGCATCTGCGCGAGATCGCGGACGCGGTGCCCGGCGCCTCCCTCACCGAGATCGCCGGCGCCTCGCACCTGGCGCCGGCGGAGCGCCCGGAGGCCGTACTCGCCGCGCTGCGCGGGCATTTCGACGGGTACGCGCTGCGGGGCATGGAGGTACGCCGTCAGGTGCTGGGCGACGAGCACGTGGACCGCGCGCAGGCTCGCCAGTCCCCTTTCACCGCCCGTTTCCAGGACTTCATCTCGCGCTATGCGTGGGGCGAGATCTGGACGGATCCGACGCTGGCGCGCCGTGAGCGCAGCATGATCACGCTGACGGCGCTGGTGGCGCACGGCCACTACGACGAGCTGGCGATGCACGTCCGCGCGGCGCGGCGCAACGGTCTCACGCCGGAGGAGATCGGCGCGGTGCTGCTGCAGACGGCCGTGTACTGCAGTGTCCCGGCGGCCAATTCGGCCTTCGCGGTGGCCCAGCGGGTACTGGCCGAGGAGGAGGCGGAGGGGTCCTGACCACGGTCCGACGGTGAGGGTGACCCTGCCAGGGGTAGTGACAACAGCACCTCGTACGAGCGGTCACGGCGTGCCTAGGGTGGCAGGAGGTCCTCTGCGATGGCAGCGGATCCTCTGCGAACCCTGCGAACGGAGCTCCCGTGCCCACTGTCCTGATCACCGGCGCCACCTCCGGCCTCGGCCGTCACATCGCCTTCGAGCTGGTCCGCTCCGGATACGTCGTCCTCGCGCACGGGCGCGACCGCGGGCGGACGGACCGGCTGGTGGCGGAGCTGCGGGCGGAGGGCGGCGAGGCCCACGGGTTCGTCGCCGATCTGGCCTCACTGGCGCGGGTGCGGCGGCTCGCCGATGAGGTCGCCGCCGCGCACCCCCGTCTCGACGTGCTGGTCAACAACGCGGGAGTGGGCGCGGGGCCACGCGGTGCGGGGCGTGAGGTGAGCGCCGACGGTCACGAACTGCGGCTCGCGGTGAACTATCTCGCGCCGGTGGCCCTCACCCGGGCGCTCCTGCCCACGCTCCGGGCGAGCGCCCCCTCCCGCGTCGTCAACGTCGGCTCGGCCGGCCAGGAGCCCCTGGACTTCGACGACCCGGAACTCATCCGGGGCTACAGCGGCGTATCGGCGTACTGCCGCAGTAAGTTCGCGCTGGCCGCACATACGTTCGCGCTGGCCGAGGAGTTGGCGGGGAGCGGTGTCTCGGTGAACGTCCTGCACCCCGCGACCTACATGGACACGGCGATGGTCCGCGAGGCCGGTGTCAGCCCCTGGTCCACCGTGGCGGACGGCGCCGCGGGTGTACTCGCCCTGGTGACACAGGAGTCGGGCACCGGCAGGTATTTCGACGGCACGAGTCCCGCGCGGGCGCACACGGAGGCGTACGACCGCGATGTCCGCAAGCGGCTGGAGGCGACGACGGATCAGCTCCTCGGCTCCTGAACCCAGCTGCCCGGCTAGAGGTTCGCCAGCGCCTCCCTCGCCTGCACCACCAGCCCGTCCGCCCCGCACGAACGCGCCAGCGTCAGGCCCTTGTTGAGCTCCGACGCCGAGCGGGCGACGATGCCGTGCTCGATGCGGGCCGCCGCGTGTTCGTACTGACAGGGGGAGGCTTCCAGGTAGGTGACCGC
Source organism: Streptomyces sp. R35 (assembly GCF_041053035.1). Taxonomy (NCBI): domain Bacteria; kingdom Bacillati; phylum Actinomycetota; class Actinomycetes; order Kitasatosporales; family Streptomycetaceae; genus Streptomyces; species Streptomyces sp. R35. Next base: position 9,799,025 of record NZ_CP163440.1, on the reverse strand, counting down.
CTGGGCGGCCAGCCGTACCGCGCGCTGGCCCGATTCGAGGGCCGCGGCGCAGCGGAGAGCCTCTCCGATGGCCGTGTCGGTCCCGAAGCGCTCGGCCTGGCGGCGGGCGTCCGCGGCCAGGGCGGCGGCGCGCGCCGGGTCCTCCGTGGCGAGGGCCCGGGCAAGGTCGACCGACCAGGGGGCGAGCACCGTGTTGTGGTGACCGCGGGCGGTGGCGGCCTTCTCGGCTGCCTCCAGTTCGTTGATGCCGTCCTTCGTGCGGCCGGCGGCGATCAGCAGACGGCCGCGTACGGAACGGGTGTCCGGGAGGACGATCGTGGACGGATACGGCGGTGCGAAGCCGTAGCGTTCGGCGATCTCCGCGGCCTCCTGGACATGGCCGCGGGCGAGCAGCGTGTCGATGAGACCGCAGGTCGCGGACCAGTACAGGGGCAGCCCGCGCCCGACCCGCTCGGCGAGGCGCAGCGATTCGCGCTGGTAGCTCTCCGCGTCGACGAGGCGGCCCCGTCTGCGGTGCGCGAGGCCGAGGTAGGCGTTGGCCAGGGAGAGATGACCGCCGCTCCAGCCGGCCTTCACATAGGCGTGCAGGGCCTCGCTGAACAGGCTCTCGGCCCGGTCGAGCCGGTCGGCGTAGGCGTACGCGCTGCCGAGCATCAGCAGGAGTTCGACACCCCACTCGGTGTCGGTCCAGCCGAGTCCGGGTGCGAGACGGCCGTTGACGAGGGCGCGGTCGCAGAGCTCGACGACCTCCTCGGCGTTCTCACCGCGCGTCATCGCGTCGAAGCCGCGCAGTATGAGCAGCGCGCGCTCGGAGTTGTCCCGTCCGGTACAGGTCCTGACGAGTTCGGCGAGACCACGGGAGTATCCGGAGCGCTCCTCGCTCCCGTGGAGGCTCTCCCACATGTAGTGCACGGCCTGCAGCCGCATCCGGGCGGGGCCCGGTTCGAGCCGGGCGACCTCCGCGTCGACCGTGCGGACGGCCTCGTCCAGCTGGTCGTTGTGGAGCAGTGCCTGGGAGAGCCGGAACACGGCGTCCACGCGCATGGCGTCATCCAGGCCGGGCCTTTCGAGCGCGGCGCGCAGATGGCCGATCGTCGTGGAGGGCGCGGTCAGGAGCGTGGCGCAGCCCAGTTCGTAGAGCACGCGGGCGTGGACCTCGGGCAGCGGGGGCTCGGCCAGTGCCCGCTCCAGGCAGCGCCTGGCCGCATCGGGGGCGCCGACGGCGAGGTGTTCGCGGGCGGCCTCGCGCATCTGCTCGACGAGCTCGGGGTCGTCGTCCGGATGGACTTCGAGGAGATGGCGGGAGGCCGCGGCGGAGCCGCGCCCGGACTCGGTGACCGCCCACGCGGCCTGACCGTGCATCGCGGTGCGCAGGGCGTCCGGGATCGAGCGGTAGACCGCGGTGGCGATCAGCGGGTGCACGAACTCCAGGTCGCCGTCGGGTACTTGACCGTTCACGGGCTCGGTCCTGGTCAGGATGCGGGCGGCGCTCAGCAGTTCGGCGCAGCGCTGGGCCTCGTCGTCCTGCATGCCGGCGAGTTGAGCGGCCACGTCGAGGGAGATCCCGGTACCGAGGATCGCGGCCGCCCAGGCGAACCTGGTGGCATCGATGCCGAGGCCTTCGAGGCGGGCGACGAGTCCGCGACCGCGGGCCGAGCGGTTCAGCGCGCGCAGTTCGGCGGCCGATCCCTCGCCCGGCTCAAGCTCGCTGTCCTGCACCTTGGCGAGCAGCTCGACGGTCTCGTACGGATTGCCGCCGGTGACCGCCCACACCTCGCGGCAGAACGGCGCGTCGGCGTGCTCCCCGAGCGTGGCGCGGGTCAGCCCGGCGGCCGCGGCCGGTGTGAGCGCGTTCAGCGTGGCGACCGGGCGGGCCTTGGCGGCGACCGCGTCGAGCAGGCGGGCGCTGTCGCCGCTGACCCCGCCGGGCGGCGGGCCACCACGACGAGGACGGACAAATCGTCGAGACGCTCGGCGAACGCGGCGAGCCAGCGCAGGGTCTCCTGGTCGGCCCAGTGCGCGTCGTCGATGAGCAGCACGAGCGGCCACTCGCGCTTGGCGAGCCGCCGCACCGCGGCGACCAGCCCGTCACAGACACCCTGCGGGTCGGGCTGCCGGTCACCCGGTTCCGTTATGCCGAGGGCGGGGCCGGCGATGTCGTACCAGTCGCCCAGGTATTCGCGTGCCTCCTCGGGCAGCAGCGAGACGAGGGCGGGCTGCAGCAGCTGCCGTACGACATTGAAGGGGACGGACGTGACGGTCTCACCCCCGCGTGCCGACCACACGGCGCAGCCGCTGTTCTCCGCGATCCGGCGTGCCTCGGCCAGGAGCGCGGTCTTGCCGAGACCCGCCTCGCCGCTGAGGACCAGCAGGCTTCCCGAGGACGCGGAGTCCGCGCGCAGCGCGGCGATCGCCTCCTCGAGTGTGGCGACTTCCTCGTCGCGCTCCCACAGGGAGGCCGAGGCGACCGCTCCGGGCCGTACCTCCGTCATCCCGCTACCTCCCCAGGTCGCCCACACGACGTATTGGAAACGAGCCTAGCCTCCTGGAAGGCACAGCGGAGCCCCGTCCGGGCAGCTGTTGCCGGGATGAGTGACAGTGAGATTCCGAAGGCGACGCGGCGAGGCGCCGACCAGGCCGCGTGAAATTTACTGACCGTCAATAACCCTCGAAATGAAGGTAACTTTCCCCCGTCAGTCTCCGCCGCCGGCCGGCACCGCCCGGCCCCGGCACACCCCGGGAGGAACCGGCATGAGCGCCCCCGCGCACGACACGGACCTGCGCGCCGCCCGGCCCCCGCACGCGCGAAGAGCCCTGCTGGCGGGCTCGGTGGGCAACCTCATCGAGTGGTACGAGTTCGGGGTCTACGGCTACTTCGCGACGGTCATCGCGGCGCGCTTCTTCACTCCGGAGGGCGGCAGCGAGGTCGAGGGCCTGGTGAAGGCGTACGCATCCTTCGCACTGGCGTTCTTCTTCCGGCCCGTGGGTGCCGCGCTGTTCGGCCGGCTCGGCGACCGGATCGGGCGGCGTCCGGTGCTGATCCTGGTGATCGCCCTGATGACGGCCGCGACGACCCTGGTCGGCGCACTGCCCACCTACGCCACCGTCGGCGCTCTCGCCCCCTGGCTCCTCACCTTCCTCCGGGTGCTCCAAGGGCTGTCCGCCGGCGGGGAGTTCGGGGGCGCGGTCTCGGTGATGACGGAGTTCGCGCCGCCGGGCAGGCGCGGACTGTACGGATCGTGGCAGTCGTTCACGGTGGCGCTGGGACTGCTCGGCGGTGCGGGGATCGCCGCACTGCTGGCCACGGTCCTCAGCCCCCAGGAGCTCGAAGCGTGGGGGTGGCGACTGCCGTTCCTGCTGACGCTGCCGCTCGGCCTCGGTGCGCTGTGGCTGCGCCTGAGACTGGCGGAGACGCCCGCTTTCACCAGCGAGTTCGAGCGCGAGCGTCCGCCCGGCCGCGAGCTGGCCAAGGCGATCGTTCTCGGCGCCGGACGCGTCATGGGCTGGGCGGCGGCCGGTTACACCTTCCTCGTCGTGCTCCCCTCGTACCTCCAGAGCACGCTCGACGCCTCCTTCCAGCAGGCGCTGCTCGCCACGGTCCTCGCCAACCTCGGCTTCGCGGCCACCATCATCCCGGCGGGGCTGCTCAGCGACCGGATCGGGCGGCGCCCCGTGATGCTCACGGGAGCCGTTCTCGTCACCCTGCTGGCGCTCCCGCTGCTCAATCTCCTTCAGGACAGCGGAACTTCGAACGCCATCAAGGGCGTCGCCGTCTTCGTGGCGGGTGCCGTCGTCGGACTGATGGCGGGGCCCGGTCCCTCGATGCTCTCCGAGATGTTCCCGACGAGCGTCCGCTACACGGGACTGGGACTCGCCTACGCCCTGTCCAATGCCGTGTTCTCGGGCTGCGCGGGGCTCATCATCACGGAGACCATCAAGCGGACCGGGAGCGTGGACATCCCCGCGTACTACGCGGCGGCGACATGCGCGGTGAGCGCGCTGGCGCTCTCCACCCTCCGTACGGAGAAAGGGAGTTGAGCAAGTGCGGGTGATCGGCCTGATGTCCGGCACGTCGTACGACGCCATCGACGCGGCCGCCGCCGAGCTGGCCCTCGACGGCGACAGCCTCGTGCTGCGGCCGCTCGGGCTCGTCCGCGAGACGTACGACGACGGACTGCGTGACACGCTCGCGGCGGCACTGCCCCCGGCCCCCACGAGCCTGGCCGAGGTGTGCTGCCTGGACACCCTCATCGGACAGGCCTTCGCGGCGGCCGCCGTCCGGGCCGACCATGAACTGTGCGACGGGCAGGGCGAGTTGGTCGCCTCGCACGGCCAGACGGTCTACCACTGGGCACAGGACGGGCAGGTGCGCGGAACCCTCCAGCTCGGGCAGCCCGCCTGGATCGCCGAGGCGACCGGGCTGCCGGTGGTCGCCGACTTCCGCCCGCGGGACATCGCCGCGGGCGGCCAGGGAGCACCGCTGGTGAGCCTGGTCGACCGGCTGTGGCTGCGCGGCAGGCCGGGGACGCCGGTGGCTCTGAACCTCGGCGGCATCGCCAACCTCACCGCGCCTGACGGTACCGCCTTCGACACCGGGCCCGCGTGCGCGCTGCTCGACGCGGCGACGCGGGGGCTGAGCGGAGGGCGCCTGCACTACGACGTGGACGGGGCCCTGGCCGCCCGCGGCACGGTGCACGAGCCGTTGCTCCAGCGCCTGCTCGCGGAGCCGTACTACGCGTTGCCCGCACCCAAGACGACCGGCAAGGAGCTGTTCCATCTCGGCTATCTGCGGGACGCGTTGGCGGGTTTCGGGACGCTGACCGCCGAGGACGTCATCGCGACCCTCACCCGGCTCACCGCCCGGACGGTCGCGGACGCCGTGTGCGCGGTGCGGGCCACGGAGGTGATCGCCTCCGGTGGCGGCACCCGCAATCCCGTCCTCATGGCGATGCTGGGCGCGGAGCTTCCCGGGGTGGCGCTGCGCACCTCCGACGCGTTGGGGCTGCCCTCGGACGCCAAGGAGGCGTACGCCTTCGCCGTGCTGGGCTTTCTGACGCTGCACGGCCTCGCGGGCACCGATCCGGCGAGCACCGGGGCCCGGCATCCCAGCGTGCTCGGGTCGATCACCCCGGGCCGGAACGGGCTGCGGGTGCCACCGCGGGCGGACCGGGCACCCGTACGGCTCGTGCTGAAGTGACCTGAAGTGAACCGCCGGGGAACCCTCTCATCCGCCTTTCACCCAGGGCTCATACGGTGGGCACCATGACGCAGGTGACTCCTCCCGGCTGGTATCCCGACCCCGGGCAGACAGATGACGCTCCCGCCACCGAACGCTGGTGGGACGGTACGGCATGGACGGACCAGACCCGCCCCGTCGGGTCGGCCGCCCCATGGGGTCCCCCGGCGCACGCGCCGGCCGCCGGACCGTATCCGGCCCTTCCCCCGGGCTCGCCGCGGCGCGGACTGCGCACCGGCATAGCGGTCGCCGCGGCGATCGCGGTCCTCGCGGGCATCGGCGGCGGTGTGTACGCGCTGACCAAGGACGACGGCAGCGGCGGCAACAGCGCCAATGCGCAGGGCCCCGGCGGGTTCAACGGCCAGGGCGGACCTGGTGGCGGACAGGGCGGCTCGGGCGCGCCGAGCGGCGCACCCAGCGGCGCTCCGAGCGGCGCTCCCGGCGGCTCGGGTGGCTCCGGCGGCTCCGACGGCCAGAGCCCGGCGCCCGGTCAGTCGGCGCAGCCGCAGGCCGAGGAGGGGTACGCCACCGACGCGCTCAGCGGCGTCAGCATCCCGGTGCCCGACGGCTGGACCGGCCAGGACGGCACGACCGGCGCCGCGATCGCCACCAAGGACACCTACAAGTGCCCCGGTGACACGTCGGAGAAGTGCCAGCGGGGCGGCGCCTACTCGGCCCCCGCGACGTCGCAGGGCCTGAAGTCCACCACGGCGGAGGCGGCGGCCAAGGAGGACATCTCCAAGAACGCCACGGAGTCGTACGGCAAGGGCTACGGCACGATCTCCTCGCACACCGAGCTCGCCTCCAAGGCGGTCACCGTGGCCGGCGAGAAGGGCTATCTGGTGCGCTGGAAGGTCGTGACGAGCAAGGGCGACGACGGCTATGTCGAGTCGCTTGTCTTCCCCTCCCCCGCCGACTCCAAGACGCTCGTCGTCGTCCGCTTCGGTGTCGACGTCAGCTCGAAGGCGCCCAAGCAGTCGGTGATCGACACGATCACCAAGGGCATCAAGGTCGCGTCGGGAGTCAGCGGCAACGGGCAGAACGTGTAGCCCGTCCACACATCCGGTCCGGAGACCCCGGACCGGCACATGGACCCCGGACATGGTTCGGCCGGGTGGGGCGCCCCTCCGCTCAAGGGGAACCCCACCCGGCCGGGGGGTGCGCGCCGCCCCCGTCCCCACGGTGCGGCGCGTTACAGGCCGACGTCCGGTCATCCCGCGGACGGCGACCTGAGTCTTAAGTCAGGCCGAGCGGTCTCATTTCAGGCCCAGTGCCGGCAGCACGACCGCCTCCACGAACTGTGTGAGATACGCCGCATCCGCGTACTGGCCCTCCAGCACGGGGCGCACGCGCACTACGCCGAACAGCTGCGCGGGGATGAACTCCAGCGCCGGATGGTCGGCGGCGATGTCACCCCGGTCGACGGCGCGGGCGATGATCTCCTTGATCGCGGCGATCTCGGGCTCGACGAGCGCGTCGCGCAGCGCCTCCTGGAGTTCCGTGTCCTGCATCACGGCATGGCCGAGCGCCTGGAGCAGCTGGGTGTCGCGGCCCGACCAGTCGCCCGCGGCCCGCGCCGCAGCGCGCAGGTCCCCGGCGAGCGAGCCGGTGTCGATCCCCGCGAACCGCGGACAGCGGTTGGCACGCAGCGCGGCGGCCACGAACTGGGGTTTCGTCTTCCACTGGCGGTAGAGCGTGGACTTGCTGCAGCGGGTGCTCGCGGCCACGCCCTCCATGGTCAGCGCCTCATAGCCGCATGCGCGGATCTGTTCGAGCACAGCGTCGTAGAACTCCTGCTCACGCTCGGGCGTGATCTTGGAGCGGCGCGAGGCGACGACCGTCTCCGGTCCGTCCGCGTCCTGCGACGTCATGGCTCTTCTCCTCGCTGAATCCGGCTCGTGTGGTGGCCTGCTTCACACAGTCTAATCGATACGCCAGTGTACCGGTACGGATCCGTATCGGTACACTGGCGTATCGGTACACTGTCGTATCGATGAGCCTTGGACAGGATCTACGTTTCTGTCGAGTGGATCCTGTCCTGGGCTCACCGCGCATCACCCCACGCAAGACCGTCAGCAAGGGGGCCGGGGGATGGATTCCCGAACCGAGCCTGCAGAATCCGCATCAGAGTCCGCTTCAGAGCCGGAGCCGCCTGACGCGGCCATACGAGCGGCGGCGTCGCACGACGCCGCCGCGACAGCGCACGCGTCCGACGTCGCGGCGCGCCCGCCGCTCGTGCGGGAGCTCCTGCTCGTCGTAGGACTCTTCGTCGTCTACAAGGTCGGCCGGCAGCTGGCCACCGGCCACACCGCCGAGGCCTTCGGCAACGCGCACAAGGTGTGGGACCTGGAGCGGGCCGTGCGCCTGCCGGGCGAGGACACCGTGCAGACCGCACTGCTGCACAGCGACACCCTCGTACACCTCGCGAACACCTACTACGCGACCGTTCACTTCCCTGCCACCGCGGCCTTCCTGGTCTGGCTGTACCTGCGGCGCCCGGCCCACTACATCTGGGCCCGCCGGGTCCTCGCCGTGGTCACCGCCGCCGCCCTGGTGGGCCACCTCACCTTCCCGCTCGCGCCGCCGCGGCTGCTCGCCGAGGCGGGTCTCATCGACACCGGACAGGTCTACGGGCCCACGGTGTACGGGGCCCACCCGGCGACCGACTCGATGGCGAACCAGTTCGCCGCGATGCCGTCGCTGCACTTCGGCTGGGCACTGATGGTCGCGATCGGCCTGATCGCGGCGACGAAGTCCCGGTGGCGCTGGCTGTGGCTGCTGCATCCGCTGCTCACCCTGGTAGTGATCGTCGGCACCGCGAACCACTACTGGCTCGACGCGATCGTCGCGACCGCCCTGCTCGGCATCGCGCTCGCCGTGATCCACCTGCCGCACCGGACGGCGACGACCGCGGGCCGGGTCCAGGAGCCCGCCGAGGTCGTCCCCGTACAGGAAGTGCCGGAGCTCGTGGGGGCGGGACGATGAGCGCCACTCTCGCCGCCGTCGTCCTGTCCCTGTTCTCGGCCGTCGCGTACGCCGCCGCGGCCGTCGCGCAGGAACGGCTCGCCTCCCGGTCGCCCGGCTCGGGCACACTGCGGATGCTGGCCAGCGGGGCCTGGTGGTGGTCGGTCGCGCTGAACGCGTCCGCCGCGCTGCTGCACGTCGCCGCGCTCAAGTACGGCACGCTCACGCTGGTGCAGCCGCTCGGCGCGCTCACCCTGGTCGCCGCGGTTCCGCTGGGCGCTCGGGTCGCCGGACGGCGGGTCAGCGCGGTCGAGTGGCGCGGGACGGCGCTCACACTGATCGGCCTCGCCGCACTGCTCGTCACGGCGTCCGGGCCCGCGCCCGACGACGTGCTGACGGTGCCCCAGGCGCTCGCCGTCGCCGGTACGACCGCCATGCTGATCGGCGGCCTGTCACGGCCGGGAACGCGGCCGGGGCTGCGGCACGCGACCGCATCCGGGTTCGCCTCGGGGGTCGCCTCGGCGCTCACCCAGACCGTGACGGTGGCCGCGACGGACCGCTCGGACTCGCTGCTGAGCGCCCAAGTGGTCGTGGTGGCACTGCTCGTGGCGGCCTTCGCGGCCGGCGGACTGCTGCTGTCGCAGACCGCGTACCAAGGCGGGCTCGGCGCGCCGCTCGCCGTCGTGACGCTCGCCAACCCGGTCGCCGCCGTGGTGGTCGGCCTGTCGCTGCTCGGCGAACGCCTTCAGGGCGGCGCGGCGGGCGTGCTGCTGGCGCTCGTGGGAGCGGGGATCGCGGCGTGGGGCGTGGTGACGCTGTCACGGTCGACGCCCGATCCCGACCCCCTGCCCCTGGCCCGGCCCCAGACCCTGGTGGACGACGACCACCCGGTCGCCGCGGTACTGGCACTGGACGCGGGATCGGCGACGTACGAACCCTCGTTGGTGCCCAAGCAGCCCAACTCGGGGCACCTGACGTCCCTCTAGAGCAAGCAGCCGGCGTCCCGCCGGGGAGAAAGCAAGAAGGGCGGCCGCGGAGATCCGCGGCCGCCCTTCCTCATGCCACCGTCATCCCAGTCCGCGGGAGTCCTGCTTGAGCGCCGTGTCGACGGTCAGCGCCGTCGCCACGACGAGGCTCAGCAGGGGCTCGGGGAGCTGGAAGTGAATCTGCAGGACGTAGTTGTCCGCAGTGGTGAACATCGTCTTGGCGAGGCCTTCCCAGGTCTTGGTGATCCGGGCGACCTCGTTGTCCGCGTGGTCGACGATCGCGAAGTTCCACGCCCGCCAGTTCTCCGCCTTGATCGCGCCGACCTGCTGGCCGTTGACGTTCATGGCGAAGTTGATCTTGCCGATCATGTTCTGCTGGACGATCTCGCCGACGGGCGATCCGTCCGGACGCGACACGATGACCCGCGACTTGAGGAACTTCGCGGGGCGGGTCAGCAGCAGCTGCGGCTGGCCGTGGGCGTCCCGGATCTCCAGCTTGTGGGTCATGAACTGGTCGAGGCTGGAGACGAAGCGCAGGATCTTCTTGAACACACCCTGCCCGACCTCGGTGACCGAGCCGAGCTGGTTGCCGTTCTGATCCATGACCTTGTACTCGTTGGTCACCTCGATCAGCTTGGCCTTCTGGTTCACCACCAGGACCGGCTCGGTGAACAGAGTGCCGCCGCCGACGCCACTGGGCGCGACCCCGGCCTGCTGCTGCACCTGACGCTGCACGCGCTGGTCGGGGGCCGGGGCGGACTGCTGGGCGTACGCCTGCTGGGGCTGCTGGGCCTGGTGCGGTACCTGCGGCGCGCCCTGGGCCTGCTGGTCCGCATTCGTGTGGTCGGTCCACTGGGATCCGTCCCAGTAGCGCAACGTCTGGGGCGCCCCGTGCGGATCCGGGTACCAACCTGCAGGAGTGTTCGAATGCGTGGTCACCGGGGCACACTACCGTGAGATGGCCGGAAAGCAACCGGTAGTTGGGTAACCATCAGGCGGTGACGATCGCCGGGTCGCTCACACCGGGCAGACCGTTCTCGACATGTCCGGCGAACCGGCGCAAGAAGCCCGCGTCCGCGTCGGACACGACAGTCAGGTCGTACCAGCGCCTGCTCGCCCGCAGTTCGACCGTGTACTGCACGGTCGCACCCGCCCGCACCTTGAACGACTGCGACTTTCCGCCATAGCCGTCGGTGAGCTTGAGGTGGACCGTGCCGGAGCCCTTGTTGGTGAAGGTCAGCTCCACATGGCTCCCGACGTGCCGCGCGGTGACCTCGGGTCCGGCCGCCTTGCCGGGGCCCTTGAAGGTGCGCAGGAAGCCGTTCGGTCCGTGCACGGTGAGGTCGTACGAGCCGTTCGAGTACGCCGAGTTCCAGGTGTCCGAGACCGTTTTGCCCGCCTCGGTGGTGTAGGTCCAGGGTCCGTCGGTGCGGTTGCCGGAGGTGACGAGGAACGCGGCACCCGCCTTGGCGCCGGAGCCGAAGGTGAGCGTGAACGTGCCGGCCGCGGTGTCCGCCGAACCGTCCACCAGGGGCGCGTACTTCAGCGGGCGGGCCGGGCGCGAGCCACGCTCCTGCTTGGGCAGGACGGGGTTGGCCGGCGGGGTGGGCACATAGCTGGGGTGGCGGTCGTGGTCCGGCGGCTGGTAGCCGTCGGTGTCCGGCAGCGCGACCGGCTTGCTGTCCTTGCGCGCGAAATCGAAGGCCGAGCTGAGGTCGCCGCTGATCGCGCGCCGCCAGGGCGAGATGTTGGGCTCGTGCACGCCGAAGCGGCGCTCCATGAACCGGATGATCGAGGTGTGGTCGAGCGTCTCGGAGCAGACGTAACCGCCCTTGCTCCAGGGCGAGACGACAAGCATCGGCACCCGCTGGCCGAGTCCGTACGGTCCGGCCGCCCGGCTCGCGTCGCCCTGGTAGAGGTCCGGGCCGACGTCGACGGTGGACTTGCCCTGCGCGGCGGACTGCGGCGGGAACGGCGGCACGAGGTGGTCGAAGAAGCCGTCGTTCTCGTCGTACGTGATGAACAGCGCCGTCTTGCTCCACACCTCGGGGTCGGAGGTCAGCGCGTCCAGGACCTGGGCGATGTACCAGGCGCCGTAGTTCGCGGGCCAGTTGGGGTGCTCGGTGAACGCCTCGGGTGCGACGACCCAGGAGACCTTGGGCAGCTTCTTGCCCTGCACATCGGCCTTCAGCTGGTCGAAGAAGCCCTCGCCCTTGCGGGCGTCGGTACCGGTGCGGGCCTTGTCGTACAGCGGGTCGCCCGGCTTGGCGTTGCGGTACTGGTTGAAGTACAGCAGCGAGTTGTCGCCGTAGTTGCCGCGGTACGCGTCCGAGATCCAGCCCCAGGAGCCGTTCGCGTCGAGACCGTCGCCGACGTCCTGGTAGATCTTCCAGGAGACCCCGGCCTCCTCCAGCCGCTCCGGGTACGTCGTCCAGTCGTAGCCCACCTCGTCGTTGCCGAGGACGGGCCCACCGCCCTTGCCGTCGTTCCCCGTGTAGCCCGTCCACATGTAGTAGCGGTTCGGGTCGGTGGAGCCGATGAACGAGCAGTGGTACGCGTCGCAGATGGTGAACGCGTCGGCAAGCGCGTAGTGGAACGGGATGTCCTCGCGCGTCAGGTACGCCATCGTCGTCGACGACTTGGCGGGCACCCATTTGTCGTACTTGCCCTTGTTGAAGGCAGTATGCCCGTCGCTCCAGCCGTGCGGGAGGTCCTGGATGAACTGCATGCCCAGGTTGTCCGCCTCGGGCCGGAAGGGGAGCACGTCCTTGGTGCCGTCCGACTGGTACCAGACCGACTTGCCGCCCGACGTCGTGGCCGGACGCGGGTCGCCGAAGCCGCGGACACCTCTCAGCGAGCCGAAGTAGTGATCGAAGGAACGGTTCTCCTGCATCAGGACGACGATGTGCTCGACGTCGTCGATGGTGCCGGAACGGTGGTTGGCCGGGAGCGCGGCGGCGCGCTCGATGCTGTTGGCCAGCGCGGTGAACGCCGCGGTGCCGCCGGCGAGTTGGAGGAATCGGCGCCGATTCACTTGAGGCATGGGTGAGTGACCTCTTGTCCTGACGGGCCCGGTCGGCCGGATGGTGAGGGAACGTGCGCGGTTGGAGTGTTCCAAGAGCACCAAACGTCAGGGAAGGGTCCTGTAGCCCCCATGTGAAACTCGGCGGTACGTGAGGCGAACGGTTTCGGACGGATCGTCAGCCGACGGCCGGTCGAGAGCTCCGGGCCCGCCCCGGGAGAGCGCGGCGTCCGTTCCCCAGCGCGTCGGCCTCCCCCGTTCACGAACGCTTCCGTCTGACGGAAGCCGCCTTGCCCGGCTGTGGCCGCCGTCACGAATCCGGTGCCCAGCGGGGCGACGAGGCCTCACCCTCCAGCGAGTTCGTGGCCCTCCGGCACTCCCCCACCACCCGCCCGGCTCCGCTCTCTGCACTCGCCGGCCGCGCGAACGCCACCGACGACAACGCCACCGCCGTCTACTGGTCCATCCCGTGCGGGGACAACTCCGCCGCCTGACCCCGCGATCCGGCGCGCTACCGACGCGACGCGCTCCACGACGGCGCCCGCCACCCCGTCTACGGGGACTTCGCCGCCAACATCACCCCCTGCGCTTCTGGCCCCGCGGCCCCGAGACGGCCACCCGCGTCGACAACACGACCGCCGCCCTCGCCGTACAGAACGAGTGGGATGCGCAGACCCCGGCGGCCGGCGCCCGCGCCCTGCACCACGCGCTGCGCGGCTCACGCCTCGCATACGTCCGCGGTGGACGGGGCCACGTCGTCCACAGCTTGCCGGGCGCGCCCGAGTGTGTGACCCGCACGGTCGACGCGTACCTCACGGAAGGGCGCTTGCCGGTGGGGGACGTCACTTGCCGCACCTGACGCAAGGGGCGAGCAACGGCATTCGCCGGCCGGCGCCGGGCGCGCTTGCTACGGCGCGCACCCACGCAGGATGAAGACCACCATGTTCTCCAGGCCCCGTTCGATGCCGTCGGCGGGGATACCGCCGGCGGCCGCGAGGGTGACGTAGCCGTTCAGAGCGGCCATGACCGGCAAGCCGATCTCGTCCACCGGGCCCTCGCGTACCTCGCCCCGGCGCTGTCCGTCCTCGATCAGGCGGGCGGCGGCGAACTCCATGTAGGCGCGGGTGAGGAGGGTCAGCCGCTCGGCGAAGGACTCCCCGGCCTCGTCCTGGGCGGTGTTCAGCACGGTCACGAGACGGTCGAACTCCTCCAGCGCCAGGGCGTCCAGCAGCGCCTGCTTGTTCCTGAAGTGACGGCTGGGCGCGGCGGGGCTGACCCCGACCTCCCGGGCCGGTTCGCGCAACGAGCTCATCCGTCATCGACGCCCTCGCCCGCGCCCTGCGGAACTTCGGCCGGTCTCCTTGCCGCGCTCCAGGCGGACGCAGTGGGCGAGACTGATCCCGGCCAGCAAGGGGAGTTCCTCTCGCCGCAGTCCCGGGATACGGCGCACGCCGGGCGAGGCGCCCAGCCCTGCCTCTTCCGGGGTCACCTGGGCGCGGGGGCCCGCAGATACGCGCCGAGCCCGCTGGCGACGTCCACCGAGTGGTCTTTCGTGCCCTTTGCCGCACGCGCCGTGCCGACATCCTGCCGGGCTCTGCGCGGGTCATGTCCGCGGTGGTCCGGCCAACATGCGGATGTCGCGCGACCGGGCACGCTCTCGTGGCGTGCCGACCACTCGGCGGTGCGGTGAGGGGCCCTGTCATTCCCCCGAACAGCTCGGCCCGTCATCTGGGGCGCTCAGGCGCCACGACGGCTGGGACCTGCCCATAGGCTTCCCATGAGGCCCACGACCACAGTGCCGTACGGCGCGTGGTGCCGTGCCCGGTCCGGCCCTGCCGCCATGGGCCGAGGGCACGCGACAAGCGGAGGCCGGATGCCTGGGCCAGAGTGGAACCGGCCCGCGAACGGCGAGCGCCCAGCCCGAGAGCACGGCGAAGAACCGGCCCGAAGACGACGGAGCGGAGAGCACTCATGCACCACATCCACCTGCGTGACCTGGCGGTTTCCCGGATCGGTCTCGGCGCGATGGGCATGTCCCAGGGATACACCGGTGCCGGGACCGACGAGCCGGAGTCCATCCGTACCGTGCACCGCGCCCTGGAGCTGGGTGTCACCTTCATCGACACCGCCGAGATCTACGGGCCGTACACCAACGAGGAACTCCTCGGACGCGCCCTCAAGGACCGCCGCGACCAGGTGGTGCTGGCCACGAAGTTCGGCCTCGTCTCCCATGAGGGCGACGGCCCGGGGAATCTGGACTCCAGCGCGGCCAACATCCGTACCGCCGTCGAAGGCTCCCTGCAGCGTCTCGGCACGGACCACATCGACCTGTACTACCAGCACCGGGTCGACCCGAACGTCCCCATCGAGGAGACGGCGGGCGCCGTGGGCGAGCTGATCGCCGCGGGCAAGGTCCGCGCGTTCGGACTGTCCGAGGCCGGGCCGGAGACGATCCGCCGCGCGAACGCCGTCACTCCGGTCACCGCCGTCCAGTCCGAGTACTCCCTCTTCACGCGCGACCCGGAGGCCCAGGTACTGCCGACGCTGCGCGAACTCGGCATCGGCTTCGTGCCGTTCTCGCCGCTGGGACGCGGCTTCCTCACCGGTGCGATCCGCTCCACCGACGGCTTCGCCGCGAACGACTTCCGCAAGGACAACCCGCGCTTCACCGGCGAGAACTTCCAGCACAACCTGCGCCTGGCCGACGAGGTCAAGGCCGTCGCCGATGAGGTCGGCGCCACCCCGGCGCAGGTCGCCATCGCCTGGCTGCTCGCGCAGGGCGACGACATCGCGCCCATCCCCGGCACCAAGCGCGTGAGCCGCCTCGAAGAGAACACCGCCGCCGACGCCGTCCGGCTCACCCCCGCCCAGCTGGACCGGTTGACGAGCCTCCCGCCCGCGGCCGGCGCCACCCACACCGAAGCCCAGCTGAAGATGCTCGAACGCTGAGCCTCCCGCACCAAAGGAAAGAACCCACGCAGAACATCACCCTGAACAACGGCGCCGAGATGCCGATCCTCGGCTTCGGCGTCTTCCAGATCCCGGCCGACGAGACCGAACAGGTCGTCACCGAGGCCCTCGCGGCCGGCTATCGGCTGCTCGACACGGCGGCGTCGTACGGCAACGAGGAGGCCGTCGGCCGGGCGATCAAGAACAGCGGCATCCCGCGCGAGGAACTCTTCGTCACCACCAAGCTGTACGTCCAGGACGGGCCTGGCGAGGAGAACACCAAGCGTGCCTTCGAGACGTCGCTCACCAAGCTCGGGCTCGACTACCTGGACCTGTACCTGATGCACCAGCCCTACGGCGACGTGTACGGCCAGTGGCGGGCCATGGAGGAGCTGAACCGGCAGGGCCGCGCCAAGGCCATCGGCGTCTCCAACTTCTACCCCGACCGCCTGCTCGACCTGATCATCAACAACGAGATCACGCCCGCCGTCAACCAGATCGAGACCCACCCCTTCTTCCAGCGTGCCGACTACCAGGACCTGATGCGCGAGCAGGGCGTCCAGCAGCAGGCGTGGGGCGGCTTCGCGGAGGGCAAGAACGATCTGTTCACCAACCCCGTACTGAGCGAGATCGCCCAGCGGCACGGGAAGTCGGTGGGCCAGGTGGTGCTGCGCTGGGCGGTCCAGCGTGGCGTTGCCTCGATCCCGAAGTCGGTACGCCCCGAGCGGATGGCGGAGAACCTCGACGTCTTCGACTTCGCGCTCACCGATGCCGAGATGGCGTCCATCGCCGGCCTGGACACCGGAGCCTCGCTGTTCTTCGACCACCACGACCCTGAGATCGTGAAGTGGCTCAGCGCGAGGCGCCTCGACAGCTGAACCACACCCTGAGCGGCAGGCCGCGGCGGCACACACTGCTCCGCGCCCTGCCGCTCAGGTCGTCCGAGTGGCGGTCAGCCCGTCGCCGGCGTGCCGATGTCGATCACGAACCGGTACCGGACGTCACCGGCCGCGACCCGGTCGTAGGCGGTGTCGATCTCGTCGGCCGCGATGACCTCGGCCTGGGCGCCGATGCTGTGCCCCGCGCAGAAGTCGAGCATCTCCTGTGTCTCCCGGATGCCGCCGACGAGCGTGCCCGCGGGCGAGCGGCGGTTGTGGAGCAAGGAGAACGCGTCGATGCTGAGGGCATTCTGTTCCAGGAGAAGCTGCACCTCAGCAAGGCGTTCTGCAACGGCCAGTACGCCATGGCGGGCGTCAGCGCCACGCTGATGGCGGCCACCGGATTCGAGGGGTGCGAGGGACGATGCGGGCGGCCTCACCGAACGGGCCGACGTCGGGGCACAGCCCCAAAAAGGGGCGCCTTCCCGGCGGTTGCCTGGTGGTGACGGCGTGCGTGGATCCCTGCGAGGGGCCTCTCGCTGTTTCATCGGCGCCTGCCGAAAGAGCGAGCACCCGATCGGCACCCCGACCATCGGAACGTCTCCCCCGCCGTCCCCTCCCGTCGAGCTGACCGCTCAGCCCTGGTCAACAGCGACTCCACCCGGGCCCCGCCTGCGGTGACGGTACCGATCCCGCATGGCGTCGCTCGCCGCGGGGCCCGCGGTGAAGACGTAGGTGTCGCTGTCGTCGAGGCGACGCCCGGTCGCCGCGTCGACGACGACGGGGTCGACCTCCTCACCCGTCGCGCCGTCGACGAGGACCATGCTGCGCTCCTCCGGTGTGAGGCGGGAGTTGCCCCACGCGGTCAGCGCGACGATGACCGGCCACAGAGAGCGCCCCAGCGCGGTGAGCACGTACTCGTGACGCACGGGGTTGGTCTGGTAAGGGCGGCGCTCCAGCAGACCGTCGGCGACGAGGGCCTTGAGCCGGGTGGTGAGCATGCTGGAGGAGATGCCCAGGTTCTCCTGGAACTCGTCGAAGCGGGAGTAGCCGTCGAAGGCGTCCTGGAGGATCAGCAGCGTCCACCACTCGCAGACGTGCTGCGCCGCGGCGCACAGCGGACTCTCCCGGTCTCCCAGGTTGATTCGGCTCGGCAATTTGACCGCCCTCGATTAGTCACTGCTAAGGTCGAAGTCACTTGGTTCTATTTTAGTACCCACCAGGTGGCGGGGCTTTCGTGCGCCCGTGACCAGGAGCGCCTGGCGAGAGTGAGTGTGACCATGCCCGCCCTGTCCGTACTCGACCATGTCCTGATCCGCCCCGACCAGACCAGCGGCGACGCGATCGCGGCCGCCACGTCCATGGCCCGGAAGGCCGACGAGCTCGGCTACCGCCGCTACTGGATCCGACGCCGCCACGCCAACCTCGCCGACTACCTGGTGCCGGTCAACGCCGACGTCCCCGGCCTGAAGGCGATCTACGTCGACGGCCGGGACGACGAGGCGGACCCCCTCGGCGTCAAGGGCCTCGGCGAGGTCGTCCTGGTCGGGGTGGCGCCCGCCATCGCCAACGCCGTCTTCCACGCCAAGGGTCGGCGGGTGCGCGAACTTCCCATCACCGCCGAGTCGTTGCTCTGAGCCGCGCCCCACCGCGTCTTCTCGAAACGCGATCGGCAGCCCGTCGACGACGTCCAGCTCGACCGCGTGGCCGGCTCCAGCGGCACCCCCGACGGCTTCGACGCGGCCCTCGACCGCATCAAGGAGGAGGCCGCCGGGTGACCCGACCCGTGCCCTCCGCAACCTCCCCCGCACGAAAGGAAGTTCCGCCATGACGTCCTGGACGCCCGACGAACTCGGCCGCATCGCCTCGGCCACCGAGCTCGACCTGGAGTCCGAGCGGGCCGACGGCACCCTGTGCGCGCCCGTCACCATGTGGGTCGTACGGGCCGGCGACGACATCTACGTACGCTCCGTCAAGGGCCGCTCCGGCCCCTGGTTCCGAGGCACCCTGGCGCAGCGCCAGGGCCGCGTCAGCTCCGGCGCGTCCACAAGGACGTCACCTTCACCGACGCCGACCCGGCCGACTGGCCCGCCGTGGACACCGCCTACCACGCCAAGTACGACGCCTACCGGGGCATCGTCGACCACGTGCTCACCGAGCAGGCCCGCGCCGCCACGCTCAAGCTCATCCCGCGCTGACGCCACCCGCCCGCGCCCCGCATCCGATCAAAGGCGTTCGCTGCTCGCGGCTCGCCATCTGCCGCGCGAATACGTGATCGGCTCGGTGTCCGGCGTACGGAATGCCCGACCAGCGGGTGTCGACGTTCGGCCGTAGCGCCGCGTACGTTTCCGTGGCCGAGGCGGCGGCGACGCCTTGGGGCGCCGGGCGGCTTAGGTCGGGCCGGAACGGTCAGCCGGTACGGACGGCTTCCAACTCCTGCTGGACGCCTGCGGGTTCGGCGTCGAGCGGCATGTTGGCCTTGTCCAGGGCGGCGTCGAGTGAGCCGGGAGGGTCGGCGGCCAGGTCGGCGAAGAGCGGGGCGAGGCCGGTGGGGGCCGGACCGTGCTCGGCGACGAGTTCGAGGGTCTTGTGATCCGCCTCGGAAGAGGTGAGGGCGGAGACGAGGACCTGGGCGATCTGGCGGCGGGAGACGACGCCGTCGCTGGGGTCGCCCGCGTGCCGGGTGTCGCCCTGCAGCATCACCAGGGCGAGTTCGCCGGGGGCGTTGTAGTCGAACCAGCCGGGACGCACCACGGTGTAGGGGCGGCCGCTGGCACGGACTTGCCTGCGTCGGGCGGCAACAACAAGAACCGTCTGCTCATGCTGCCCACCGAGGTCTGCACCCCCGACCAGCGGCTGATGGACAACCTGGCCACCACGATCAAGTCGCTGCACGACTCCCGGCTGATCGCGACCGTGCACTACTACGGCTACTTCCCGTTCAGCGTGAACGTCGCGGGCTCCACCCGCTTCGACGCGCAGGCCCGGGGCGACCTGGACACGACGTTCAAGCGGATGCGCGACACCTTCGTCGCCCAGGGCATCCCCGTCGTCCTCGGCGAGTACGGCCTCCTCGGCTACGACCACGGTCCCGGCGCGGTGGAACGCGGTGAGATGCTGAAGTACTTCGAGGCGCTCGGCCATGCCGCCCGCACCAACAAGGTCACCACCGTGCTGTGGGACAACGGCTCCTTCTACGACCGCGCCAAGCGCCGGTGGAAGGACGCGGGGCTGCTCCGCCAGATGAAGTCGAGTTGGACGACACGCTCGGCGACAGCCTGCTCCGACCGCGTCTTCGTGCCGAAGTCCGGCCCCGTCAAGGACCGTTCGCTCACCCTGAACCTGAACGGCGCCACCTTCACGGCGCTCACGCAGGGCACCACCAAGCTGGTCAGCGGCCGGGACTACACCCTCTCCGGCAACCGGCTCACCCTGAAGGCGGCCACACTCACCCGGCTCGTCGGCGACCGCTCCCCCGGAGTCAACGCGACGCTCCAGGCCGGGTTCTCCCGAGGAATCCCCTGGCGCATCCAGGTGGTCACCTACGACACCCCGGTGCAGTCGGACACGACCGGTACGACGGCGTCGTTCGGCATCCCCACACAATTCCGGGGTGACGCGCTGGCAACGATGCAGGCCACGTACGCCGACGGCAGCAACGCAGGCCCGACGAACTGGACTTCGTACCAGGAGTTCAACACGGCCTTCGCGCCGGACTACACCAAGAAGACCATCCGCCTGACCCCCGCCTTCCTCAACGCGCTCAAGGACAACACGCGCGTCAAGCTCACCTTCCATTTCTGGAGCGGCGCCACCGCGACGTACCACGTGACCAAGTCGGGAAGCACGGTGACCGGCACGACCTCCTGACCACGGCTCCGGCCGTACGGGGCGCCGGCCGGGCACCGGGAGCCCACTGCCGCGACCACTGACCCGCCGCCCGACCCGGTGCTCAGCCGCAGGCGGAGAGCGCCAGGTCGGGCGCCGACGAACCATCGGTCACTTCGGCGCAGTCACTGTCATGGCGCAGGCCGTGCCGTTGCGGGTGTAGGAGCTCGGCGGAGCGGTGATGCCGGTGTTGGTGAGGGTGATGTTCGACGTCAGGCCGGTGTTCCAGGCGCTGACGGTGCTGGTGACCCGGCAGGTCGCCGTCCCCGGCGGCGGGTTGGAGGTCTGGAACTGCGTGAAGAACTTCCAGACCTCCTGCGGCACCCAGGTCCTGGATCCGCTGTCACCCGCGGCCCCGTCCTGCGGAGCGGCGATGTGCCCTTCGTCGAACGCGGCCCAGACGACCGGATGCCCGGCCGAGCAACCCGAATAGGCGGTGACCCGGTGCGCCAGGCTGCCCTGCGCCGGCTCCGGCGGGTTCTGGGCGGTGCAGCCGTTGTTCCTGACGAACCTGTCCCGCAACGCCCGTCCGCCGGAGATGCCGAGGACGTTGTCCCTGAGGCCGTGCACCCCGAGGTAGGCGATGGGCTGGGTGCCACCGCTGCATCCGCTCAGCTGCCCGCCGCTCTGGACCGCGACCGCGCGGAAGACCGTCGCGCGCGAACAGGCCAGGGCGTACGACATGGCGGCTCCGTAGCTGAATCCCAGGGCGAAGCGCTGTGTCGTGTCGACGCACAGATCCGTCTCGATGCGCCTGATCATGTCGTCGACGAAGGTGACGTCCTCCCCGCCGGCATTGGCCCAGCCGTTGTCGAGGCCTTGGGGTGCGACGAAGATGGTGCTGTTGTTCGCCAGTCGCTGGAGCCCGTAATAGGCCCAGGTGCCCGTTTCCACGGTGCGGCCGGTGGCGACGTCGGTGGAGGTGCCGCCCAGCCAGTGGAACCCGAAGACCAGCCGGTAGGCGCGGTTGCGGTCGTAGCCGTCGGGGACGCGCAGGATGAAGTTCCGGTTCTTGCCGCCGCTCTGGAACGTGTGCGTTCCGCTCGTCAGGGCGGGAGCCTTGCCGCACCCTGCGGTCGGGGCAGCGGCGCCGGCGGATGCGGCCGCCGTGGCGGAGACCGTGCGCGGGGTGTTCTCGCCCTGGCCGCGGCCCAGTGCCGTGCCTCCCATGTTCAGGACGACCACCACCGCGACCACGGCGGACCATAAGAGGGACCTTGTCCTCGTCATCGTGAAACTCCCGTTCTGAAGCCGCGGTTGCTCACACGCGGGTCCACTTCTGGTTGGCCTGGCCGTTGCAGGTCCACAGCACCAGCGGGGTCCCGTTCGCGGTGCCGGCCCGGTCGACGTCGAGGCACAGCCCGGCGTGGACGTTGCGGATCGACCCGTCGGAACCGGCGGACCACTTCTGGTTGTCCTGGCCGTTGCAGGGCCAGGTGATGACACGGGTGCCGTCGGTGGTGCCCTGGTTGTAGGCGTCCAGGCACTTGTCGCCGAAGACGCGGATCTCGCCGCCGGCCCACGTGGTCCACAGCTGGTTGGCGGCCGTATGACAGTCCCAGAGCAGTACTGTCGCCCCGGCGGCGGTGGAGGCGTTGTCCACGTCCGCACAGCGGCCGGACCCGTTGCCGCGCAGCCGCGAGGTGGTGGCGGCCGGCGGGCTGCCACCGCTCACCCGAAACACGGCCACGCCGTGCGCGGGGACGCTCGCCGAGATCTGGCCCGCCGTACTCGACGTGCCGCCGGTCCACAGATCGGTGAGGGTGAACGGCCCGCCGGACAGGCCGACTTGGGCTGCTGTCGTACTGACCGCCGCGGTGCTGCCGCCCCGGTTGAACAGGCCCACCGCTACCGAGCCGTCCGACAGCGGCTTGGCGAACACCTCGGTGCTGCCGTCGTCGCGCACCCTGCGCCCGCCCGCGCCCAGCTGATCCTGGTTCACCGCCAGCAGACGCGGGTTGCGCAGGATCGCGCTCACGTCGGCGGACATGGTGCGGATGTCGTTGCCGGCCATGAGCGGGGCAGCCAGCAGCGCCCACAGGGCGAAGTGCGAGCGGGACTCGGTCAGTGACAGGCCGGGACGGCCCACGACCAGCATGTCCGGGTCGTTCCAGTGCCCTGGACCCGACTGCGCCGCCAGTGGCGCGGTGACGTCAAGGACGTTGCCGACGCCCATCGGATAGCTGTTGGTGTTGCCGTTCTGCCAGATGTCGAGCAGATCCTCGGTCGTCCGCCACAGGTCGGCGACCTCGCCCCAGTTGTACGTGGCGCCGGTGATGGCGTGGAAGCTGTTGGGGTTGATGCTGTAGACGATCGGCCGCCCGGTGGCACGCAGTGCGTCGCGCATGACCGTGAACCGTGCGACCTGCTCGTCACGGGTGCCGCTGGAGGAACACCAGTCGTACTTGAGGTAGTCCACACCCCACTCGGCGAACGTGGCGGCGTCCTGGGCTTCGTGCCCCCTGCTGCCCGTCGACCCGGGATAGGCGCCGCTGGTCTGCGCGCAGGTGCGCTCGCCCGGCACCTGGTAGATGCCGAACTTCAGCCCCTGGCCGTGGATGTAGTCCCCGAGCGCCTTCATCCCGCTCGGGAACTTGGCCGCATTCGCCCGCAGGTTGCCCGCCGCGTCACGCTGCGGGTCGAACCAGCAGTCGTCGACCACCACGTACCGGTAACCGGCGTCCCGCATCCCCGAGGACACCATCGCGTCGGCGGCCTGGCGAACCTGCGCCTCCGTGACCCCGCACCCGAAGCTGTTCCAACTGTTCCAGCCCAGCGGTGGAGTGAGCGCCGGGCTGCCGGGCGCGGCCGAAGCAGTGGAGTGAGCGGAAGCCGTCACGGACGCGGTGAGCGTCAGCACGAGGGTCGCGAGGAGGCGGAGCAGTCGTCCGCCTGACCGTCTGGGCACCAAGGGCTCCTTCACGGAAGGGCGCCATGGGCGGGTGACACGGAGATCGATGTCACGTCCATGACACATGACAGAAGAGAGAGGGGCGGTTCGAAATTTCGTGAACCATTCGGAAAGCAAGGCCTCACGGATACTAGGGAGGCCGTCGAACATGTCAACACCCATCACCGCACTGCCTTCACGATCCGGCCATTCAGACCCGTGGAAGGCGGCGCATCTGCACTATCCGGGCAACTGGCCCGCAGTGACATGGGATCAATCTTCGAATGTTTCGAAGCCAACAACGATTTGTGCGAGAGGTATTGACGGGGTTCACCGGCTCTCTATCATCCAGGGTGCTCGACAAGCCGATCCATGTTCGACATCTCGTATACAGAGCAGCCGCCCCCGGCGAACCAGCAGGGCACCTCCGGACAACTCCAACCGCCAACGGCTGGGCCACAGAAGGAGAACGCCACACGTGCAGATGTCATGGACTCATCAAGTTTTCTCCCGTCGACGCACGCTGACGGCCGCCACCGGCCTGGCCGCCGGTGCCCTGCTTCCTCCGACAGCGGCCCCCGGCACCGCCTCCACCCAAGGGCCGACCCTCGCGACCGCGGCGGCCTTCACGAACCCGGTGATCTGGCAGGACTTCGCGGATATCGACGTCATCCGCGTCGGTGACACCTACTACGCCTCGGCCTCGACGATGCACTACTCGCCGGGCGCACCCGTCCTGCGCTCGTACGACCTGGTCAACTGGGAGATCGCCGGCCACTCGGTACCCGTCCTCGACTTCGGCGCCAAGTACGACCTGAACGGCGCCCGTGGCTACGTCCGGGGCATCTGGGCATCGTCGCTGGCCTACCGGCCGAGCAACCGGACCTTCTACTGGCTGGGCCAGATCGACTTCGCCCGGACGTACGTCTACACCGCCACCGCCGCCGAGGGCCCGTGGAGCAGACTCACGACGATCAGCACCCCCTACTACGACGCGGGGCTGCTCGTCGACACCGACGACACCCTGTACGTGGCGTACGGCAACACCACCATCAGCGTGGCCCAGCTCTCACCCGACGGCCGCAACCAGGTGCGCACGCAGCAGGTGTTCACCGCACCGTCGAGTGTCGGCACCCTCGAGGGCTCCCGCTTCTACAAGATCAACGGGCAGTACTACATCTTCCTGACCCGCCCCGCGAACGGGCAGTACATCCTGAAGTCGTCGAGCGGCCCCTTCGGCCCGTACACGATGCGGCAGGTCCTTCTCGACCTGCGCGGGCCGATCCCGGGCGGCGGTGTCCCGCACCAGGGCGGACTGGTGCAGACGCAGAGCGGCGCCTGGTACTACCTGGCCTTCGTGGACGCCTACCCCGGCGGCCGGATGCCCGCCCTGGCGCCCATCACCTGGACCCCGGACGGCTGGCCCGTCGTGCAACTCGTCAACGGCGCATGGGGCACCTCGTATCCCAGCCCGGCCGTACCCGCTCCACCCCGCCAGGTCACCCCGATGATCGGCGTCGACACCTTCGACGGGACGACCCTCAAGCCGCGGTGGGAGTGGAACCACAACCCGGACAACACCAAGTGGTCGCTCGACAACGGACTGACCCTGCGGACCGCGACCGTCACCAACGACCTGTACTGGGCCCGCAACACCCTCACCCACCGCATCCAAGGCCCGACCTCCACCGCCACGGTCCAGCTCGACCACACCACGATGCGCGACGGCGACCGCGCCGGACTCGCACTGCTGCGTGACTCCTCCGCCTGGATCGGCATCAAGCGCAACGACGGTACGACGCGGCTGGTGATGGTCAACGGGCTGACCATGGACGGCAACTGGAACACCACCGGCACCGGCACCGAGGCCGCGAGCGCGACCCTCTCCGGCAGCCGCGTCTGGCTGCGCGCGAACGCGGACATCCGCCCCGGCACCGGACGCCCCGGCACCTTCTCCTACAGCACCGACGGCACCACTTTCACCCGCCTCGGGCCCGCCTTCTCCCTGGGCAACGACTGGCGGTTCTTCATGGGCTACCGCTTCGCCCTCTTCAACCACGCCACCCAGGCGCTCGGCGGCTCGGTGCGCATCGCACGGTTCGAGCTGACCACGCCCTGAAGAGGTCCACCGATCGCACCACGCAACCCCCCACCCACCCCACAAGGAGAACTATGAACCCGCTGAAACGGCTCGGCTGTCGCCGAGCCTCGGTCCTGGGCCTGCTGGCCGCGACCGTCCTGGTGACACCCGGGACCGCGACCGGCGCGCCCGACGCCGTCCGGGCCTCCACCCTGGGCGCCCAGGCGGCCCAGTCCGGACGGTACTTCGGAACCGCCGTGGCCGCAGGCCGGCTCGGCGACGGCACGTACACCGGCATCCTGGACCGCGAGTTCAACATGGTCACACCCGAGAACGAGATGAAGTGGGACACGACCGAGCCGTCCCGCGGCTCGTTCAACTTCGGCCCCGGCGACCAGATCGTCAACCGGGCGACGTCCCACGGTCAGCGCATGCGTGGCCACACCCTGGTGTGGCACTCCCAACTGCCCGGCTGGGTCAGCTCCATCAGGGACGCGAACACTCTGCGATCCGTGATGAACAACCACATCACCACCGTGGCTAACCACTACAAGGGAAAGATCTACGCCTGGGACGTGGTCAACGAGGCCTTCGCCGACGGCGGCAGCGGCCAGCACCGCTCCTCGGTGTTCCAGAACCTGCTGGGCGACGGCTTCATCGAACAGGCCTTCCGCACAGCTCGGACGGCCGACCCGGCGGCCAAGCTCTGCTACAACGACTACAGCATCGAGGACTGGAACGCGGCCAAGACGCAGGGCGTCTACCGCATGGTGCGCGACTTCAAGTCCCGCGGCGTGCCCATCGACTGCGTCGGCTTCCAGTCCCACTTCGGCACCGCCGGACCGCCGGCCAACTTCCAGACCACGCTGTCGAACTTCGCCGCCCTCGGCGTGGACGTACAGATCACCGAACTGGACATCGCGCAGGCGCCGCCGACCGCGTACGCGAACACGGTCAGGGCCTGCATGAACGTCCCCCGCTGCACCGGCATCACGGCCTGGGGCATCCGAGACAGCGACTCGTGGCGGAGCGGCGAGAACCCCCTGCTGTTCGACCGCAACGGCAACAAGAAGCCGGCCTACAACGCGACACTGACCGCGCTGGGCGGCACCCCCACCGCCGCGAGCGGATCAACCACCGTGCAACGTACGGCAGTTCGCTCGGCCAAGTCCGCCGCCGCCCTGCCCTCCACCTTCACATGGAGCTCCAGCGGTGCGCTGATCTCGCCGAAGCCGGACTCGACCCACAACATCGCCGGGATCAAGGACCCGACGGTCGTCTACTACAACGGCAAGTACCACGTGTTCGCGAGCACCGCGAACGCCTCCGGCTACAACCTGGTCTACCTGAACTTCAGCGACTGGTCGCAGGCGGGTTCGGCCACGCACCACTACCTGGACCGCACCGCCATCGGGTCCGGGTACCGAGCCGCGCCGCAGGTGTTCTACTACGCGCCGCAACGCCTGTGGTACCTCGTCTACCAGACCGGCAACGCGTCGTACTCCACCAACCCCGACATCAGCAACCCGAACGGCTGGAGCGCGCCGCACAACTTCTACGCCTCGATGCCGGACATCATCCGGCAGAACATCGGCAACGGCTACTGGGTCGACATGTGGGTGATCTGCGACAGCGCCAACTGCTACCTGTTCTCCTCCGACGACAACGGGCATCTGTACCGCTCCCAGACGACCGTGGGCCAGTTCCCGAACGGGTTCACCAACACCGTCATCGCGGCCCAGGACTCCAACAGGTACGCCTTGTTCGAGGCGAGCAACGTCTACAAGGTGCAGGGCGCCAACCAGTACCTGCTGCTCGTCGAAGCCATCGGATCCGACGGCCGACGCTACTTCCGCTCCTGGACGACGAGCAACCTCGCCGGCTCGTGGACACCCCTGGCCGCCACCGAGAGCAACCCGTTCGCACGGGCGAGCAACGTCACCTTCCCCGCAGGCGCGTGGACCAAGGACATCAGCCACGGCGAAATGATCCGCGCCGGCTACGACCAGACACTCACCATTCCCGCCTGCCGACTCCAGTACCTCTACCAGGGCAAGGACCCCAACGCGAGCGGCGACTACAACAGCCTCCCGTGGCGGCTCGGCCTCCTCACCCAGACCAACTCCACCTGCTGACCGACCGTGCCGTGGGGAGCGCTTCCGGTTTGGGAGCGCTCCCCCATGCTCACCGCCGACCTTCGGACACATCCCTGTCAGAAAGCCGAGGCACTGTCATGCGCCGCAGACTCCTCGCCCTGGTGGCCGCTCTCTCCTCGCTGCCCCTGGCGCTCGCCACCGCACCGTCCGCCCACGCGGCCGACCCGACGACCATGACCAACGGGTTCTACGTGGATCCCGACTCCAGCGCGAAGCGGTGGGTCGCCGCCAACCAAGGTGACGGCCGGGCGCCCGCGATCAACGCCTCCATCGCCAACACCCCGACGGCCCGCTGGTTCGGCTCCTGGAGCGGCACCATCGGCACCGCCACCGGCGCGTACGTGGGCGCCGCCGACTACCGGGACAAGCTGCCCATTCTCGTCGCCTACAACATCTACAACCGCGACTACTGCGGCGGGCACTCCGCGGGCGGAGCCTCTTCGCCGTCCGCCTACGCGAACTGGATCGCCCAGTTCGCGGGCGGGATCGCGGGCCGCCCGGCCGTCGTCGTCCTCGAACCGGACTCCCTCGGGGACTACGGCTGCATGACCCAGGCCCAGATCGACGAACGCGAGGGGATGCTCACCGGCGCGCTCGCCGAGTTCAACCGCCAGGCTCCCAACACCTGGGTCTATCTCGACGCCGGCAACCCGGCCTGGGCGAGCGCGGCGACCATGGCCCAGCGCCTCCACGAAGCCGGCCTCCGGCAGGCCCACGGCTTCTCGCTCAACGTCTCCAACTACCTGACCACGGCCGAGAACACCGCGTACGCCAACGCCATCAACAGTGAACTCAGCGCCCGGTACGGCTACACCAAGCCGTTCGTCGTGGACACCAGCCGCAACGGCAACGGCTCCAACGGCCAGTGGTGCAACCCCTCAGGTCGCCGTATCGGCACCCCCACCCGCCTGGGCGGAGGCGCCGAGATGCTCCTGTGGATCAAGGTCCCGGGCGAGTCCGACGGCAACTGCGGCGCCGGAACCGGCTCCTCGGCCGGACAGTTCCTCCCCGAGGTCGCCTACAAGATGATCTACGGCTACTGAACGGAGGTGTGCTTCCACTACCGGGGCAGGTCGGAGCACTTCTACGTCTATCCGAACAGGCGTCGCTGAATCTCCCGCCGGTAGTCCTCGAGCGTCCTGTCGAGGTGTGTCGCCGTGGCCTCGGCCGCCTCGTCGGGCCGGCCGTCGCGGATGGCCCGGTAGATCACCTCGTGCTCCACGACCGCGGCCTCGGTTCCTTCACCGAGCGTGTCGTGGATCCCGATCGCGCTGGACTGCCGCTGCAGTCGGCGCGCGTCACGGACGGCGCTGACGAGGAAGGTGTTGTGCGAGGCGACGGCAACGCCCATATGGAAGTCCTCGTCCGCCTCGTTGAACACTTCGACCTGACCGTTGACGAACCCGTGGCGGCACTGCTGCATGGCCACCTCGATGGTCCGCAGCTCGGCGGGCGTGGCACGGGTGGCGGCCAGACTGCTCGCGGCCATCTCCTGAACCCTGCGGAACTCGAACAGCATGAGCACGTGATCGAGGTCGACGGGGCGGAAGAAGCCGCCCCAGCGGCTGGTGATGAGCATGCCCTCGTCGTCCGCGACGAACAGCCCGCGCCCCTTGTGCGCGCGGACCCGGCCGAGCGCCGAGAGGATCTTCACGGCCTCCCGCACCACCGCCCTGCTGGTGTTCAGCCTCTGGGCCAGATCGATCTCCGTGGGCAGCCGATCACCTGCCACCAGACGGGCCTCGGCGATGAATTCGAGGATCCGCTCCGCCACGACCTCGTAGCCGGGCCGGTAGTCACGCCGCTCGTCCGCGCCGTTCACCGCTGCCGCCGCAACGGGGCGTGCCTGCGCCGGCTGGGCCGCGGGCGTGTCGTTCATCTGTCCTGCCTCCTGGCTGACGCAACTGGAGCGGCTGATCGCTGTAGTGCCGCGCTCATCGTATCTCAAGCATCAATGAGTCGTACTCATTAAGCAAGTAGATCCACATCATAGAGCGGGGTCTCTAACTGGTGTAAACAGTCTCTTATTGAACATTTCTCGTTCTAAGACACCGCATCGCACGCGATTCACTGAGATGAAGCCCGCACAAACCCTTGACGGAACCCTCGATAGGGCGGCTAATTTCATCCGCGACGGCAAGCGGAACGGCCGTCGCGATCCCCGACGCCCGACCGGTTCGGCCCGGCGTCGACCCATCCACGCGCCACCTGCCCATCTGCTCGGGGCGCCCTGTGAAACCAGTGGAGTCGCACATGACCGTCAACAAGCCTTCGTCCAGCCGGGAGAGTGCGTCCAGCAAGCGGCGCGCGGCGCTGCTGGCCGGCTGCGCGGCCACCGCAGCGCTGGCCCTGACTGCCTGTGGAGGCGGCGGCGCCACGGGTACGACGAACAAGGACGGCTTCGCCCAGGTGTCGCAGAAGGACGGTGCGTTGACCGTCTGGGTGGACGCGACCCGTGTCGAGGCCGCGAAGCTGTACCAGCAGCAGCACCCGGACGTGAAGCTGGACATCGTCACCTACGACGGCGACGCCAACGGCTCGAACTACCTCCAGACCAAGGTCCAGCTCTTCAACCGCACCGGCAAGGGCTGGCCGGACGTCGTGTTCAGCTCCCAGAACAACGAGGCGAGCTGGGCGGTCGACGCGGGCTTCGCCGCTCCGCTCAACAAGGGCCTGATCCCCTCGGCGTCCCTGGGGAAGTTCGCGAGCGGGGCCAACGACGTCTGCACCGTGGGCGGCACCGTCTACTGTCTGCGCAACGACCTCTCCCAGGCGGTGCTCTGGTACAACGCGCCGCTGCTGAAGAAGTTCGGCTACTCGGTGCCGACGACGTGGGAGGAGTACCAGAAGCTCGGCGAGAAGGTGGCCAAGGAGCACCCGGGCTACCTCGTGGGTGACGCCGGCGACTCCTTCACGCCCGAGATCTACCTGTGGGCGAGCAAGTGCGGCGCCAACCACATCACCGGCCCCAAGGCTGTGTCGGTGAACACCTCCAGCGAGGCCTGCACCAAGATGGCCAAGCTCATGGACGTACTGATCAAGAACAAGTCCATGTCCATCAGCGGGGTCTTCAGCACCGACTTCGGCAAGAACAAGGCCGACAAGGTCCTGCTCATGCCGGGTCCGGCCTGGTACGGCGGCGCGCTGTTCGAGGGCACCTTCAAGACGCCGGCCAAGCAGATCGCGGCCGCACCCATCCCCCAGTGGCAGGGGGAGACCTCGCCGTCCACCGGCAACGTCGGCGGCGGCACCTGGCTGCTGTCCAAGCACTCCGCGCACATCAAGGCCGCCACCGACTTCCTGAAGTGGGTCACCACCGACGAGGCCTACCAGGGCAAGAAGGCGCCGGGCTTCCCGGCGTACACGCCGGCGGCCGAGACGTGGCTGAAGGGACAGGACGCCTCCGGCTACTTCGCCAGCGACCTGAGCGCCCTCAAGAACGCCTCCTCCCAGGTCTGGAACGGCTGGGGCTCGGGCCAGTTCAGCCAGGAGGCGATCTGGGCCGCCACCGTCAAGCCCGGCCTGACCCAGGGCAAGAGCGTCGTCTCGCTGCTGCCGGCCTGGCAGGACTCCATCGTCAAGTACGCCAAGTCCAACGGATACAAGGTCGCCCAGTGACCCTCTCCCACTCTCCGGCCGGCTCTGCCAACCGGCGCCGTCGCGGCGCCGGACGGCAGAGCCGGGCCGGTATGGCCTTCGTCGCCGCCTACGTGGTCCTGCTGGTCGCCTTCGGCGTCCTTCCGACCGCTTACGCGATCTACTTCGCCTTCACCGACGCCGGGGGCAAAGTCACCGGCTTCTCCAACTTCGTGACCACGGCGCAGGACTTCCGCTTCATGGACGCCGTGGGCCATGTCGCCGTCTACCTCGCCTTCTGGCTCCTGTCCCTGGTGGTGTTCGTGGTGGCGCTGGCGCTACTGCTGCACCGCCTGGCCTCGGGTGGCGCCAGCAAGGCGCTGCGCTTCTTCTACTACATCCCGGGAGCGCTCGCCGGCGCCGCCAGTGTGCTGGTGTGGCTGTTCATGCTCGACCCGACGGTGAGCCCGGTCAGTTCGCTCCTGGGCGTGCTGGGGTTCCACACCTTCGGCGAGGTGATCGCGCCCGGCCACCTCCCCCTGCTGTTCACGATCATCGCGTTCTGGACCGGCGCGGGAGGCTGGATCGTCGTCATGTACGGCGCGCTCAACAACATCCCCACGGATGTGATGGAAGCCGCGCGCATCGATGGCGCGGGCGCCTGGCAGACCGCCTGGCACGTGCAGATCCCGATGCTCCGCAAGTGGATCGTGTACATGGTGATCCTGGCTTTCGCGGGCGGCGCCCAGTTGTTCGTCGAGCCGCAGTTGCTGTCCCTCGCCAGTGTGGGCGTGGCCGGACGCGACTACTCGCTGAACCAGTTGACATACGACTTCGCCTTCCAGATGAACAACATCAACGGCGCCGCCGCGGTCTCGGTGGAGCTCCTGGTCGTCAGTGTGTCTGCCGCCGCCGTCTTCGTCGCACGGTCGGGGTTCTTCGATGCCGACTAGTACCCCTGTCAGTCGAGTCGCCGCCACGGCGAGCTCGGAACGGGAAGCACCCCTCATGAGCCGATCTCACCACCAGCCGCCGCACCGCCGGACCGTTCGGCACCTGGGCTCCCGGCTGCTGACCGGATCCGTACTGGCCGGCTTCCTCGCCTTCTTCGTGCTGCCGGTGCTGTGGCTCGTCCTCGCGGCGACCAAGACCGACCAACAACTGGTCCACGACAATCCGCTGTCCTTCGGATCCTTCCATGCGCTGAAGACCAACTGGGACGCGCTCACGGCGTTCCAGGACAACGCCGTCATGCAGTGGCTCGGCAACTCCGCGCTCTACGCGGTGATCTCGCTGGTCATCACTCTCGGTGTCGCCATTCCCGCGGGATACGCCCTGGCCATGACGGAGTTCCGCGGCCGGCACACGCTGCTGGTCGCGACGCTGGTCGTGATGCTCATGCCGAACGCCACCCTGGTGGTGCCGTTGTTCCTGGAGATCAACGCGGTGCACCTGATCGGCACGATGTGGTCAATCATCCTGCCGTACTCCTTCTACCCGTTCGGCGTGTACCTGACGTACATCTACTTCACTACCGCCGTACCCAAGGACCTGCTGGCGGCGGCACGGATGGACGGCTGCTCGGAGCTCCGCGTCTTCTGGCACATCGCGCTGCCGCTGGCGACCCCGGTCATCGCGCTCGTGGGCTTCTTCAGCTTCGTCGCCAACTGGACCAACTACTTCCTGCCGTACGTCATGCTCCCCGAGAGCGACCAGATGCCCATCCAGGTGGGCGTCGGATCCCTGCTCAGCAACGTGCCGTCCTTCAATCCGGCCGTCGGCAACCTCGCGATCGAGCGGCCGCAGCTGGCTCTGGCGACGCTCGTGGCCATCATGCCCGTGCTGGTCGTCTTCCTCTTCGCCCAGCGCTTCCTGGTCAGCGGGATGCTCGCGGGCGCCACCAAGGAATAGCGGCCCGTCCCGGCCGTCGTCCCCGGCGCGCGCCGTCCCGCCGCCCGCCCCGAACGGAGATCTCCCATGCCCTTCAGCTCTGCCGACCGCACCACGGCCGAGGACACCCCCGGCGACCGCCCGGTCGCGCCACCCGAGGTCGAGGCGGGGGTGCCGCTGCTGGAACCGCCCGGCTGGGCCGTGGCCCAGCGGTCCCTGTTCGATCTCCTCGACCACGCCTGGCGGCGCTTCGCCCGCGACTTCACCGGTCCGGACGGACGGCTGAACTACTCCGGCCCGCTGACCACTCGTGACGGTGTGGACGACTTCTACGAGGTGTTCTTCAACTGGCCCCAGCTGTATCTCCTCGGCGGCGCCGACGATCTGCTGCCCGCCAGTGAGAAGCACTGGGAGGGCGTGACCCGGCAGCTCACCGAACTGGGCATGCTGCACGACGAGTTCGAGCGCGGATACGACTGGTTCCACCAGGGCGAGAGCCTGCTCCTGCTCTACTTCCTCAGCATGGCCGCCCCCGACCGCTGGTCCGAACGCGCCCTGCGCTTCGCCGAGTTGTACGTCGACCCGGCCAAGGGCAACTACGACCCCGAGCACCGCGTCATCACCCGCGCCCACAACGGCAGCGACCCCGACCGCACGGGCCTGTTCGACGGTGACGTCTATCCCTGGCTGGAGAAGGAAGCGCAGACGTACGGCTTCCCGCTCGACTGGATTCCCGAGGCCGGCGACGGCCCCCACCCCCTCTCCGCGGACCCGCGTCTCGGCGCGCAGATGCGGGACCGGATGGGCGTCGGCGACACCGCGGTCAACCTCGCCGCGGCCGGGCTGGTCCTCAACGCCTGGATCCTGTCCGGCGAGGACCGCTACCGCGACTGGATCGTCGAGTACGTCGGCGCGTGGCGGGAGCGCACCGAGGCGAACGCCGGTCTCATCCCGGACAACGTCGGCCCGGACGGCGTCGTCGGCAGCCTGCTGGAGGGCCGCTGGTACGGCGGCCACTACGGCTGGTCCTGGCCGCACGGCTGGCACAGCGTGGGCCACGCGGCCTGTGTGGCGGCGCTGGCGGCGGCCACGGTCACCGGGGACGACGACTACCTCTCCATGGTCGCGACCTCACTCGACACCCTTATCGGCCGCGGCAAGGTGATGCCACACACCGAAGCGGACTCCAGCCTCCCCTCCAAGTGGACGGCCGAACTCGGGCCCGACATCCACACGCCCACGCTCCACCTCCCCTTCCGCCACAAGGACACGGGCTGGTTCGACTACAACCCGTCCACCCCACCCGTCCCGGTGGCCCTGTGGCACCACACGGCCTCCGACGCCGACCGCGCCCGGCTGGAGGGACTGCGCGAGGCCGACGGCATCGACTGGCGCACCGTCCGGCCGTTCCGCGCCAAGGAGGAGTCCGGGCACGAGAAGGCGTGGTTCGCCTTCCTCGCCGGCGACGACCCCGACTACCCGGAACGCATCCTCGCCACCGCCCAGGCCCAGATCCGCCACCGCATGCGGCGCATCGAGCGCTACCGCGACCTGGACGTGCCCGAGGCCGACATCCACGTGTGGCAGCAGTCCAACCCCGTGGTCACCGAAGCCCTCGTCCAGCTGACCTGGGGCGGCCCCCAGGTGCTCTACAACGGTGGCCTTCAGCAGGCCCGGCTGCGGTACCACGACGCCGAGGCCCGCCGTGCCGGTCTGCCGCCGGACGTGGCCGCCCTGGTCACCTCCATCGACCCCGAAGCGACCACCGTCGAGCTGGTGAACCTCTCCCCCGACTCCCCGCGCACGGTGATCGTCCAGGCGGGCGCCTTCGCCGAGCACACCATCGCCACGGTCCGGTACACGACCTGCGCGGACGACACCTGGATCGGGGACATGTACGACTACGGCCACACCGAGCCCGTCGTCACCGAGTCGGAGCAGGTCTGCGACAGCGCCTTCCTGACGGTCCGGCTGCCCGCCTCCAGCCGCGTCAAGCTCACTCTGCGCCTCCGGCTGCGCGCCAACACACCCAGCTACCGGACACCCTTCACCTCCCAGGAGCGTGTGTGATGAAGCGCATCGCCCAGACCATCGGGCTGCGGCCCGAACACCGCACGGAGTACCTCGAACTCCACTCCGCCGTCTGGCCCGGAGTCGAAGCCGCCCTGCACCGGGCACAGATCCGCAACTACAGCATCTTCCTCCACGGTGACGTCCTGTTCGCCTACTTCGAGTACCACGGCGACGACTTCGAGGCCGACATGGCGGCACTCGAAGCCGACCCCGAAACCCAGGACTGGTGGAAACTCACCGATCCCTGCCAGGAGCCCTTGCCCGACCGGGGCGATTCACGCCAGTGGACGGAACTCCCCGAGATCTGGCACCTGAGCCCGCCCCCTCGGCCCCTGTCATGAACGCCATCACCGCCCCCGTTCTCATCGACGCCCACCACCACCTGTGGGATCTCGGCCGGCGTCCGCAACCCTGGCTCGACGACCCCGCCCTGGCGACGATCCGCCGCACCTTCACCCCCGACCACCTGCGTACCACCGCCACTCACCTCATCGCGGGCCGCGGTCTGCACAGCACGGTGGCCGTGCAGTGCCTTCCGGACGTACCCGAGACGGAGGACCTGCTCGCGCTCGCGGAGCGGGAGCCGCTGATCGGGGCCGTGGTGGGCTGGGCGGACCTGACGTCCCCCGGGATCGGCGACCAGCTCGACGGCTTGCTCGCCGGACCGGGCGGCGCGTATCTGCGGTCCCTGCGCCATCTCGTGCAGGGCGAGACGGATCCGGAATGGCTGCAACGCCCCGATGTCGAACGCGGGTTGGCGGCGGTACGGGACCGCGGGCTCTGCTACGACGTGCTCGTGCGCAGCCACCAGCTCGACGAGGCGATCCGGCTGGCCGAGCGGTTCCCGGGCCTGCCCCAGGTGCTCGACCACGCCGGCAAACCGTCGATCGCCGACGGTGACCTGGCGGGCTGGGAACGCCAGGTGCGTCTGCTGGCCGTACACCCGCACGTGGTCTGCAAGGTGTCGGGGCTGATCACCGAGGCGGACCACGAGAAGTGGACCGCCGACGACATCCGCCCGGTGTGGGACGTCCTGCTCTCCGCCTTCGGCCCCGACCGGTTGATGTTCGGCTCCGACTGGCCGGTCGCGAACCTCGCGGGCGGCTGGAACCGCTGGGCCGCCACGGTGGACGAACTGCTCGACGGATGTTCCGCCGACGAGACCTCGGCGATTCTCGCGGGCACCGCGACCACCTTCTACCGCCTCACTCGTACTGAACGGACCTTGGGATCACGATGACGCTTGCTGTCCGATATATGTCCGCCCGAACGCTGGAGACGGCTCCGGTCGAGTTCTCCGAGCCCGGTCCCGGGGAGGTGTTGCTGGCTCCCGCCTATGTGGGGATCTGCGGTACCGATCTGCACATCTTCCACGGCGACATGGACGCCCGGGTCGATGCGCCGGCCGTTCTGGGACATGAGATGTCCGGCCGCGTGCTGCGGGTCGGCGCCGGGGTGGAGGGCTGGCGGGCCGGGGACGCGGTGACCGTGATGCCGCTGCGCTGGGACGGCACCTGCCCGGCTTGCCTGAGTGGCCATCAGCACATCTGCCAGCGCCTGGACTTCATCGGTATCGACTCCCCGGGTGCGATGCAGCAGCGCTGGACGGTGCCCGCCTCGACGTTGATCAGGCTGCCGGAGTCGCTTGCCCTGGACCGGGCCGCGCTCGTCGAGCCGACCGCGGTCGCCGTACACGACGTGGGCCGCGCCGCCGTGCGGGAGGGCGAGAAGGTCGTGGTGGTCGGTGGCGGGCCGGTCGGGATCCTGATCGCGCTGGTGGCGCGGGCGGCCGGGGCCGAGGTCCGGGTGGTGGAGCTGAGCGCTCACCGGCGGACGCTGGCCGAGGAGTTGGGGCTCGCTGCCTGGGACCCGGCCGCCGAGGACGTGTCCGAGGCGGTGCGGCAGTGGACCGGGGACGCGGGCGCAGACGTCGCGTTCGAGGTGTCAGGTGCGGCGGCCGGCGTGGATACGGCGGTCGACGTGCTGGGAGTGCGCGGCCGGCTGTGCCTCGTCGCCATCCATCCCCGCCCCCGCGAGGTCAACCTGCACCGCTTCTTCTGGCGCGAACTCACCCTGGTGGGAGCCCGGTTGTACGACCGCTCGGACTTCGAGCGGGCGGTGGCGCTGGTGGCGGACGGCACGGTCCCGGCCGAACGGCTGATCAGCAAGGTCGTGCCACTCACCGAGGCGCCCGCCGCGTTCGAGGCCCTGGAGGGCGGCGGCGACGTGATGAAGATCCTCGTGGACTGCACCGACGACGCCCGGGGAGTGGCCGTATGACCGCCTTCGACCTGACGGGCAGGCTCGCCGTCGTCACCGGGGCCCGGCGCGGCATCGGCCGGGCCATGGCCCGCGCGCTCGCCGGGGCCGGCGCGGACGTCATCGGCGTCAGCGCCAACCTGGAGGAGTCCGGCAGCGCGGTCGAGAAGGACGTGCACGCCGCCGGCCGCACGTTCGAGGCGATCCGGACCGACTTCGCCGACCCGGAGGCCGTACGAGCGCTGGGCGCGGACCTGGCCGGGCGGGAGCGGCCGGTGGACATCCTGGTCAACAACGCGGGCACGATCCGCCGCGCCCCAGCCGTCGAACACACCGATGCAGACTGGGAGTTGGTACTCCAGGTCAACCTGAGTGCGCAGTTCGCGCTGACCCGGGCGGTCGGGGCGGCGATGGTGGCCCGAGGCCAGGGGAAGGTCATCTTCACGGCGTCGCTGCTCAGCTTCCAGGGCGGCATCACAGTGCCCGGCTACACCGCCGCCAAGCATGGCATCGCCGGTCTGACCAAGGCCCTGGCCAACGAGTGGGCCGGGCGCGGCGTGAACGTCAACGCGCTTGCGCCGGGCTACATCGCCACCGACAACACCCAGGCCCTGCAGGACGACCCGGTGCGCAGCAGGGCGATCCTGGACCGTATCCCGGCCGGCCGCTGGGGCAACGCCGACGACTTGGCCGGTGCCACCGTCTTCCTGGCCTCCGACGCCGCCGCCTACATCCACGGCACCGTGCTGCCCGTCGACGGCGGATGGCTGGGCCGATGACCGGCACCGACCTGGCCGCCGCACTGGCCGGCGCCCGCGTGATGCCGGTACTGACGGTGCCGTCCACGGCGACCGCAGCCCCGCTGGCCGACGCACTCGCGGCGGGTGGTGCCCGGTGCGCCGAAGTCACCTTCCGCACCCCGGACGCCGAGCAAGTACTCAAAGCGATGGCGGCCCACGGCGGCCTGGCCGTCGGTGCCGGCACGGTCCTCGCGCCCGAACAGGCCGAGCGGGCCGTGGCGGCCGGGGCCCGCTTCGTGGTGTCGCCCGGCTTCGACGAGGAGGTCATCGAGAAGTGCCGGGAACTGGGGGTGCCCGTGGTGCCCGGTATCGCCAACGCCACCGAGTTGATGCGCGCCCAGAAGGCGGGCATCACCACCGTCAAGCTCTTCCCCGCCGAGTCCCTCGGTGGCCTGCGTGCGCTCCGCGCGCTCGCAGCGCCGTTCCCAGGAGTGCGTTTCGTGCCGACCGGTGGGATCGGTGCCGACCAGCTGGCCGGCTACCTCGCCGACCCGGCGGTCCTTGCCGTCGGCGGCAGTTGGATGGCCACCACCGACCACCTTCGGCGGGGCGACTACGACGAGATCCGCCGGCTGACGGCCGCAGCCGTGGAGGTGTGTACGCCGTGACCGATGTGGTGGCCCTCGGCGAGGTCATGCTGCGTTTCGACCCGGGGGAAGGGCGGATCAGCACCGCCCGTACCTTCCGTGTGTGGGAAGGGGGCGGTGAGTACAACGTCGTACGCGGGTTGCGCCGCTGCTTCGGCCTG
This sequence comes from Streptomyces sp. R35, assembly GCF_041053035.1. Lineage (NCBI taxonomy): Bacteria > Bacillati > Actinomycetota > Actinomycetes > Kitasatosporales > Streptomycetaceae > Streptomyces > Streptomyces sp. R35. The sequence continues at coordinate 9,760,630 of NZ_CP163440.1, read as the reverse complement.
CGGACGGCTGTCGTCACTTCGCTCGCCGACAACGCGGTGGGCCGGCTCGTCGAGGACCTGATCCTCCAGGGCGGCGTCGACACCTCGCTGATCCGCTGGATACCGGACGACGGCATCGGCCGCACCGCCCGCAACGGCCTCAACTTCGTCGAACGCGGCTACGGCATCCGCGGCGCACTCGGTGTCAGCGACCGCGCCCACACAGCCGCATCCCAGCTGCGGAAGGGGGACGTCGACTGGAACACGGTCTTCGCGGCAGGGGTGCGCTGGTTCCACACCGGCGGCATCTTCGCCGGCCTGTCCGACACCACCGTCGACGTCGCCGACGAGGCGATGGCGGCCGCCCGCCGCCACGGTCTCACCGTCTCCTACGACCCCAATTACCGCCCGAGCCTTTGGGCCGGCCGCGGAGGACCGGAGCGGGCCCGCGAGACCGACCTGCGGCTCGCCCGGCACGCCGACGTCGTCGTAGGCGCACTGGGGATGGCGGGCCGCCATCCCGGCGCCGACCGCATCAGTACCGACGAGGTGCCGGACGCACTCGCCTCGGTGGCCGACCTGCTCCCGGACGCGCGGGTGCTGCCGACGACCCTGCGCGAGGTCCCTTCGGCCGGAGTGAACGACTGGAGCTCAGCCGCGTGGTCGGCGGAGACCGGTTACGTCATCGGCCCCAGGATGCCCGGACTGCACGTCCTGGACCGCATCGGCTCCGGCGACGGCTTCGCCGCCGGCCTGATCCACGGCCTGCTCGCCGGTGCTGATCTGGAGCGCGCCCTCGCTTACGGCACGGCCCTCGGCGCCCTCACCATGACCACGCCCGGAGACGTCGCCATGGCCTCGATCGCCGAGGTCGAGGCACTGATCGCGGGCGCCTCCGCTGCTGTCAGACGCTGACCGGCGTCTCCGCCCGTACCAACAGGGAGCATCACTTGCGCCTCCGGCAGATCCAGAACACTCCGGTCGCGGTCACCGAGCTCGGTTTCGGCGCCTCGGTGATCGGCAACCTGTACCGCGTCACCCCGAGTTCCGACGCGACGGCCGCCATCGACGCGGCCTGGGACGCCGGCATCCGCTACTTCGACACCGCACCGCACTACGGTCTCGGTCTCTCCGAGCTACGCCTCGGTGCCGTTCTGAAAGGCCGTCCCCGAGAGGAGTACGTCGTCTCCTCGAAGGTGGGCCGACTGCTGGTACCCAACGAGCAGCCACGCGGGGTCGACACCGAGGGCTTCGTCGTCCGCGACGACCTGCGCCGCCAATGGGACTTCAGCAGTGACGGGGTGCTCCGCTCCATCGAGCACACGCTCCGGCGCACGGGCCTGGACCGCCTGGACATCGTCTACCTGCACGACCCCGACGACCACTGGCAGCAGGCCGCCCAGGAGGCCATGCCCGCTCTCGCCGACCTGCGTGAGCAGGGAGTGATCGGTGCCATCGGTGTCGGCATGAATCAGTCGGCGATGCCGGCCCGCTTCCTGCGCGAGACCGCCGCCGACGTGGTGATGCTCGCCGGGCGCTACACCCTCCTCGACCAGTCCGCGTTGGACGACGTCCTTCCCGCAGCGCAGGAACTGGGCAAGAGCGTCGTCGCGGTCGGCGTGTTCAACTCCGGACTGCTCTCCCGAGACAGGCCCGTGCCCGGCATGAAGTACGACTACCGGAGCGCCCCGGTCGATCTCGTCCACCGGGCGTCGGCCATCGCCGAAGTCTGCGAGCAGCACGGCACCACCCTGCCCGCCGCCGCCATCGCCTTCCCCTACACCCACCCCGGCGTCGTCAACGTCACCCTGGGCATGCGAACCGCCGAACAGGTCGAACGCAACGCCGAGCTCCATCGCCGACCCGTCCCCGCCGACCTCTGGGACCATCTCCGCGCCGAAGGCCTGATCAGACCGGACGTACCGACCTCGGGCTCTCGGATTGCGCCGTCTCCTACGGTCGGGACGCCGAAATTTCATCCGATGTCTTGATAGGAGTCCCTATGAAACTGCTTCGAATCGGGGCCACGGGAGAGGAGATCCCGGCAGTCCTCGGCGAGGACGGACGCATATTCTCCCTTGCCGAGCTGACGGGCGACATTGACGGGGCGTTCCTCGCCACTGGCGGGACCGACAGAGCCGCGGCAGCGCTGGCCGCCGGACAGCTGCCCGAGGTCGACCCGGCCGGGCTGCGCATCGGCGCGCCGGTCGCCCGCCCGGGCAAGCTGGTGTGCGTCGGCCTCAACTACCGCGACCACGCGGCGGAGACCGGTGCGGTCGTCCCCGAGCGGCCGGTGGTGTTCATGAAGGACCCGGCGACCGTCGTCGGCCCGTACGACCAGGTGCTGATCCCGCGCGGCTCGGTGAAGACCGACTGGGAGGTGGAGCTCGCGGTCGTGATCGGCCGGGAGGCCCGCTACCTGGCGAGCCCGGACGAGGCGGCGGCGCACATCGCCGGATACACCATCAGCAACGACGTCTCCGAGCGCGAGTTCCAGCTGGAGTACTCGTCGCAGTGGGACCTCGGGAAGTCATGCGAGACCTTCAACCCGATGGGGCCCTGGCTGGTCACGCCGGACGAGGTGGCTGACCCGCAGGCGCTCGGCCTGCGGCTGGCCGTCAACGGTGAGACGAGGCAGGCCGGCGACACCAAGAACATGATCTTCGAGGTCGGGTACCTGGTCTGGTACCTCAGCCAGTACATGGTGCTGCGCCCCGGTGACGTCATCAACACCGGCACCCCCGCCGGCGTGGCCCTCGGCCTGCCCGGCACCCCGTACCTGCGCGCGGGCGACACGGTCGAACTGTCCATCGACGGCCTCGGCACCCAGTGCCAGGCGTTCATCAACGCGTGAAAGGCCCCCATGTTGGCAACATCCGCCGCGCGGATCACGGCCGTCGACACCCACGACATCCGTTTCCCCACCTCACGCGAGCTCGACGGGTCGGACGCCATGAACCCCGACCCCGACCACTCCGCCGCCTACGTGATTCCGCGCACCTCGGCCGGCGGGCACGAGGGCCACGCCACCATGCGCCAAGAGGAGTCGCAGGCATGACGACGACAGACCTCGAAGGACTCACGGCGGTGGTCACCGGAGGCGCCTCCGGGATCGGCCTCGCCGCCGCGTCCCTGCTCGCGGAACGCGGCGCGCGGGTCGCCGTCCTCGATCTCGACCCCGCATCGCTGAAAGAACCGCTTCGGGGCTTCACCGCCGACGTCTCCGACGACTCCTCCGTGCGCGCGGCGGTCGACGCCGCGGCCGCGGTACTCGGCGGAATCGACATCCTGGTCAACAGCGCCGGCATCGGTGCGATCGGAAGCATCGAGGACAACCCGGACGAGCAGTGGCACCGCGTCCTGGACGTCAACCTGCTCGGGGTCGTCCGGGCCACCCGGGCCGCCTTGCCGTACCTGCGCCGATCCGCCCACGCCTCGGTGGTCAACATCGGCTCCATCGTCACCACTACCGGTCTGCCGCAGCGTGCGCTGTACTCGGCGAGCAAGGGCGCGGTGCTCTCGCTCACCCTCGCCATGGCAGCTGACCACGTTCGCGAGGGCATCCGGGTCAACTGCGTCAACCCCGGCACCGTCGACACCCCGTGGGTCGGCCGGCTGCTGGAGGCCGCTCCCGACCCGGCCGCCGAACGCGCCGCCCTGAACGCCCGTCAGCCCACCGGCCGCCTGATCACCGCCGAGGAGGTGGCCGCTGCCATCGTCTACCTGGCCTCCCCCACGGCCGCCTCGGTCACCGGCACCGCCCTCGCGGTCGACGGCGGCATGGCGGGCCTGCGCCTGCGATCCGGCGTGAAGCCATGACAACGCGCCAGAGCATGCTCGGGCCCGGGCCGGTGCGGGTCAGTGAACTCGCCTTCGGCGCGGCGGCGATCGGCAATCTGTTCACCCCGGTCACCGACACCGAGGCCGAGGAGGCCGTCATCGCCGCCTGGGAGTGCGGTGTCCGGTACTTCGACACCGCCCCGCACTACGGCCTCGGCCTGTCCGAGCGCCGGCTCGGCACCGTGTTGCGCGGCATGCCCCGCGAGGAGTACACGATCTCCACCAAGGTCGGCCGTCTCCTGGAGCCCACTGGCTCCGGTGACGGGGACGACCTGGCCCACGGCGGCTTCGCGGTCCCTGCGACGCACCGCCGCCGATGGGACTTCAGCGCCGAGGGCGTACGCCGCTCATTGGAGGGCAGTCTCGAGCGCCTGGGCGTGGACCGGATCGACATCGCCTACCTGCACGACCCGGACGACCACGCTGAATGGGCCCTCACCGAGGCCTACCCGGAGCTGGAACGCCTGCGCGCCGAGGGCGTGCTCGGCGCGATCGGCGTCGGCATGAACCAGGCCGAGTTGCCTGCCCGGTTCGTCCGTGAGACGGACATCGACGCCGTGCTGCTGGCCGGCCGCTACAGCCTGCTCGACCAGCGAGGCCTGGCCGAGCTCCTGCCCCTCGCCGCCGAACGCGGCGTCGGCGTGGTGGTCGGCGGTGTCTTCAACTCCGGCCTGCTCGCCGACCCGAAGCCCGGCGCCACCTTCGACTACGCCGCAGCCCCCACCGAACTCCTCATCCGGGCCACGCAGTTGAAAGAAGCGTGCGAGCGGCACGGCGTCCCACTGCGCGCCGCAGCGCTCCGGTTCCCCTTCGGACACCCGGCCGTCGCGTCGGTCCTGGTCGGCACCCGCAGCGCCGACGAGGTGCGGGACGCCGCCGCGATGGTCGACCACCCCATTCCCGGCGCGCTCTGGGCGGAGCTCAAGGAACGCGGACTGCTGCCCGCCCACGCACCGACCCCGGCCGAGGAGGAGTGATGCGGATCGCCCTGTTCATCACCTGCTTCAACGACACCATGACCTTCGCGCTCAGGGGCTGATGCCATGCCGAGGAGTGGGTACGGTGAGGCCGGAAAGCCATCGCTTTCCGGCCTCACCGCCTACTGCCCCGCGTCGGGTCACCCTGTCACTGGATCGTCCAAGCCTGGTTGGACTGGTTCAGGGGCATCCACTGATCGATGGCGGCTCCGTTCGCCGTCGATCCGTTGCTGACTTCCAGGATCTGCCTGTTCTCGAAGTTGCGGATGAGGTACCCACCGCTGGTCGGCTCGAAGTACCACAGCTGGTTGTTGCCGCCGCCGTAGGTGTACTGCTGCAGCGTGGTCCCCCTCCAGTGGCTGGCGGCGTTGATGTCGAGGGCCTTGCCGCTGTTCCTGTTCACGATCTTGTAGAGCTGCCCACTGACCGGAACGATGTTCCACTGCTGGTTGGCGCCACCGGTGCTCGGCCACTGCACGACGCTCGCGCCGTCGGCAGTGGACCACCCGTTGACATCCATCAGCTGCCCGCTGTTGACGTTCTTGATCGTGTAGTACGTCGACGCGTTGGTGTTCGGTGTACCGGTCGCGTCCTCCAGCGCCCCGCCGGCCTGCTGCACGCTGAAGTCCGTGATGAAGAAGTACGCGCCGTCGGTCTTGGCGACCCGCACATAGCGGAACTTCTGGCGGATGTCGACGTTGCTCGTGAGCGTCGCGGCGAGCGGCAGGGTGTCCGTCTGACGTCCCAGGACGGTGTAGCTGCCGAAGGACGGGTCGTTGGAGGCCCGGACCTCGAAGTTACCGCGGGTCTCGGACTGGTCCAAGTCCTGACGGGTCGTGAGGGAGAACTGTCCGAGCTGGTAGGCCTGCCCCAGGTCGACCTGCCACCACGCCGAGGAGTCACTCCCGGTGGGCGACCAGCCGGTCGAGCTGTCGTTGTCGACGGCGTTCGAGGCCGGTGTGAAGGAACCGTAGACCGACGACGAGGACGCCGACTTGTTGTAGGCGAGGTTGAGCTTCGCCGCCAGTCCCTGATGGGAGAACTCAAGACCGGAGGCCTTGATCACCGTGTCGCCGGACGTCGTGTTGTTGGTGAGCGTGACGTTGGAGCCGTTGCGGTTCTGGTTGATGAATCCGTCGGTGTGCGACAACACGTTGTTCGAGACGGTCATGTTGTTCGACCCCTCGTCCAGGTAGATGCCGTGGACGGGCGAGCCGCAGGCGGCCGGACCTCGTATCACGTCGTGGATGTAGTTGCCGTTGAAGACCGTGCCCGGGTCGTTCGAGAGGTGGTAGATACCGGCGGAGTCGCAGAGCCGGTTCATCACGTTGCCGATCCGGTTGTAGCTGACGCTGTTGTTCCCCAGGGCGTTGGCCGCCGACTGCCAGCCCCAGCCGAGCGAGATGCCGGCCCACGGGGTGTCGGAGATGTCGTTGTGGTCGATGGTGGTGCTGTTGACGAAGCCCGCGTTGATGCCCGCGGTTCCCACGTAGTCCTCGCCGATCCGGGTGATCAGGTTGTTCTTGACGGTGACGTTCTTGACCACCTCCCGGGCGTCCTCACCGGACGGTGTGGTGGGCGGGTTGTAGACGGAGTGGTACTCCACGCTCGGGTCGGAGAACTTGCCGACCATGATTCCGTTGCCGGCGATGTCATGGACGAGGTTGCCGGTCACGGTGCTGTCATGCACGCCGTGGTGCAGGTCGAGGGCGGTGGAGCCCATCTGCGTGAAGGTGTTGCCGGTGAAGGAGACGCGGTCGGCGTACGAGGCCTGGACCCCGGCCGGCGGACGGTCGACGTACTGGTTGTTGGAGTTGTCGGCCGAGAGGTTGTAGTTGCCGCCCTGGGCGTTGAGGAGGCCGTTGTCGGTCGCTTCCATCCAGGTGGTCTGGGTGAAGGTGATCCCGGAGAAGCGCAGGTCGTGGGCGGGACTGTCGAGGTTCGTGCCCTTGATGTCGAAAAGCGTCTTGAGCGTCGGCGCCTGCACGGTGGCCGTGGACATGTCCTCGCCGGGGCGGGGCTTGTAGTAGACGCTCTGCGCGGCCGTGTCGACGTAGAACTCGCCCGGTTCGTTGAGGAATTCGTGGGCGTTCTCGAAGTGCAGGGGGGAGCCGTCGGAGAGCTGCGGCCAGGGGCGCTGGAACAGGATGCCCGCCTCATGGTCCTGGATCGACACGTTGGCGGTGCCGTTGCTGGAGTTGATCGACTTCAGCCGCAGGAAGCTCTCGCCCCACTGCGTTTCCAGCATCATCTCGACCTGGTTGAGGTGGTCCCAGTTGGAGACCTGCGAACCGAGCACCTTCAGCAGCTTGTTGGGCTTGTCGCTGCCCTGCAGCTGAAAGTCCGAGCCGACGTCGGGGTAGCGGGCCCGGGTGGCGCGGACCCCGTTGACGTACAGCTGCCGGAAGTTGAAGGTGCCCACGGGTGCCTTGTACTCGCCGCCCGCGGCCGAGGTCCAGCCGGTGACCGCCTTGCCGCTGGTGATCACGGGCGTGTCACCGTTGTACGCCTGGTAGACAACCGTGTGGCCGTTCGTGCCCGAGTCACTGGTGCCGAAGGTGATCGGGGCAGTGAGGGGGTAGGTGCCGCCGCGCAGGTTCACGACGATGTCGTCGGACATGCTCGCGTTGACGGCTCGGACCGCGGCCTTGGCGGCCTGGACAGTCTTGAAGGCCGCGGCGGTGCTGGTTCCTGAGTTGCTGTCACTACCGTTGAGAGGGTCGACGTAGAAGTTCGTCGTGGCCGCGTAGGCGGGTTGAGCGGGCAGCACGGCCGCGAAGACGACGGTTGCCGCTGCGAGCGCCTTGACCGTCCCCGCGCCGATGCGTAGGGGTCTCATCTGTGGTGTCCCTCCTCCAAGCCCCGCTTCTTATGAGTTGCATTTATCGAGGCAAGATGGCGCCACAGTCAAGACGATAGGCATACTTATTTTTCACTGGCGCAACACCGATGACACGCGCATGCGTCAAGGCTCGGCGCCACGCGCACTATCCGCTGCGCAGTAACATCCCAGGTAGAAGCGCAGTTGACCGCAGCGATCGGCATGGCTATCGCCGCCCACCCGGCCTGTTCAGCGAAACTGTTAGCGAAATGAGTAGTACTCATTTCAAGGTGCTCTGCCGCCTTCAATCTCTTACATCACAACGCCGTCACCCCGCCGGGCGAGTTGCCCGGCGGGGTGCGTGGATCCTCGGCGATGGTTCAGTCGGTCAGCAGGGGGAGTTGGTCTGGGTGAGCAGGCCCATCCGCCACGGCAGGCGGATGTAGTCGCCCCCGGCGCCGGGGTCCATGCCCTGGTAGACGTACTGCATTCGACACGGATTGATGGGCAGGGTCTGGTCGTTGCCGGCACGGACCATCTCGCCGTGACTGATGTCCTGGGTCCAGGCGCCGCCGGGGAAGGCGACGTTGTTGCGGCTGGCGAAGGGTTCGTTCTCCGTGGCGGCCAGGGGTGTCCAGTTCCCGGTGAGGCTGCTGGAGGTGAAGGAACGGAAGTAGCGCCGGCCCGAGGTGTTGCTGATGGCCTCCTGGAGGAGCAGGTACTGGTCGCTGCCGGCGACCTTGTACACATTGGTCGCCTCGAACAGGTTGTTCTTGGTGTCCGACATGACCATCTGCGTGTTCCCGAACCCGTTCGGGAAGTTCGCCAGGCTGGTCTGGGCGCGGTAGATGTGGCCGTTGTCGTCACTGAAGAACAGGTGGCAGTTGGCTGTGTCGCAGATGACCCAGAAGTCGATCCAGGTGCCGTTTCCCTTGTTCTGGGTGACGATCGGCGGCTCCTGGGAGATGAGGGTGCGCGGCGCGGACCAGGAGTGCGGGTCGGCGGGGTTGGTGCTGGTGGAGTAGGTGGGCGGGCCGGTCTGGTAGACCATGTACCAGAGGTTCTGCGGCGCGAAGTAGAACACCTGGGGCGCGGCCCGGTAGCCGCCGCCCATGGGCGAGGTGTCGAGGTAGGTGTGCGGCGCGGAAGCGGCTTGGGACCAGTCGTCGAAGTTGAACTGCACCAGACCCCAGCCGGACGGACTGGCGGTGGTCGCGAAGGTCAGCCACTGGTTGTTGTACCGCACGATCGAGAAGTCCTTGATGGCCGCCGCGTCCGGGTGCTGGGCGTCCGGCTTCGGGCCGGCCAGAACGCCGCTGGAGGACCACCGGAACGTCGACGGCAGCGTGCTGGAGTTGTTGCCGACGCGGACCAGTTGCCACTGCTGGTTGGCGCCGCCCCAGTCGGTGTACTGCACGACCTTGGCGCCGTCCGCGGTGGAGGCGTTGTCGACCTCGACGGCCTTGCCGCTGTTGCGGTTGATCAACCGGACGTAACCGTCCGGCGAGTCGGCCAGCCGGAACTGCTGGTTGGTACCGCCCGCGTCGCTCCACTGCGCGATGTCCGCGTGGTCGGCGGTGGAGTAGTTGAGCACGTCCAGCACTTTGCCGGAGTGCTGCGCCCTCAGCCGGTAGTAACCGCCACCCGAGTCGACGAACTGGAACCGCTGGTTGGCACCGTCATGGCGGGTCCACTGCGTGAGACCCGCCCCGTCGGCGGTGCTCGCCCCGGCCACGTCCAGCACCTTGCCGCTGCCCCGGTTGACCAGCACGTACGACGCGTTCGTATCCACCGTGGCCGCCTGCGCCGTCCCGGCGGCGCCAAGTCCGGTCAGTAACGCCGCCAGTAAGGCGGTCACCGCGGTGAGCACTCCCGTACGCCTCCCGCCTGCCCACCACGGGACCCTGCATGCCCTGAACATGCCCTTCATCTGTCTCTCCTTCGCCGGGTGCGGCTGCCCGTCCGCCGGTGCGCGTCCCGAGGCAGGGCAGCCGCGCCAGCATTCGACTCCCAAGGACAGGGCTTCGGATTGTTGGAATCTGTTCGGTTCCGTCGCAGGACACTAGGCACGCGACATGTCCCCGTCAATAGTTACGCTAAGGTAAATACATCCTATGACGAGCGTCCCGGTGACCGGAAGGCAACCTCTCAACTCGCGCGAATCCAGGGATTCACGTCCCACCTATGGACAGCAACCCTCTCTGTACCCGCTAATACATCCCATGTTCTTGGATGGTGCGGTGACATGCGGTTCACCGCGGGGGCGCCCTCCCTGTGCCTGCTCCCACCTACGCCGCACCACCGTCCGTGCTGTTCTGCGAACAGTCAGGAGAGTTCCTTGTCCGAACCGATCAGTCGCCGCACCGTGCTGACCGGCATGGCCGCCCTGACGGTTGCCGCAGCCGTCTCGCCGACGCTGGCGACACCGGCGCACGCCGCCTCCGCCCCCCAGCCGCTGCCCCTTCTCCCGTTGAGGATCCCCAAGTTGGACCTGGGCATCGAGCAGCAGCCCGACGAGAAGATCCAGTGGCTGCAGGACGCCAAGCTCGGCATGTTCATCCACTGGGGCGTCTACTCCGGCCCGGCCAGGGGCGAGTGGTACATGGAGAACTCCGCCGTCACGCCGGAGAACTACCGGAAGTACGTCACTGACGCCACCGGCGAACAGTTCACCGCCACTGCGTACAACCCGGCCGACTGGGCGCAGTTGGCCAAGGACATGGGCGCCAAGTACACGGTACTTACGGCCCGTCACCACGAGGGGTTCGCGCTGTGGCCGTCCACGCACCCGAACGCCTGGCATGCCGGACAGGCGCCCCTGCAGCGCGACTTCATCAGCCAGTACGTCACCGCCGTGCGCAACGCCGGTCTGAAGGTGGGTCTGTACTACTCGCCGCTGAGTTGGCGCTACCCCGGCTATTACGACGTCCGCGGCACCAACTGCCTCCCGAACAAGTGGGGCTACGTCACCGATCCTGCGCACAAGGAGAACGCGCGGATCATGAAGAACGAGGTGTACCAACAGGTCAAGGAGCTGGTCACCCAGTACGGCAAGATCGACGACCTGTGGTGGGACGGCGGCTGGCTCGGCCAGCAGGGCACCGACGCGGACGCCGCCTTCTTCTGGGAGCCCGGCAAGTTCCGCGACCCCTCCAACGAGTGGCCGGTGGACTCCGCCTACAGCGAGACCGACTCCGCCACCGGCAAGCCGTTGGGGCTGACCGGCCTGGTGCGCAAGCACCAGCCCGACATCGTCACCACTCTGCGCTCCGGCTGGATCGGCGATTTCGCCAGCGAGGAGGGCGGTTCCGTGCCGACTGGAGCGATCCGCACCGGCAAGCTGGCGGAGAAGTGCTTCACCATCGGCGGCGCTTGGGGCTACACGGCCGGCGCGCCCGTGATGAGCTTCGGCGACATCATGAACGTCCTGGTCAACGCGTGGGTGCGCAACATGACCGTCCTCCTCAACGTCGGCCCTGACCGTACGGGCGCGGTACCGGCCGAACAGGCAGCAGCTGTGCGCAAGGTCGGCTCCTTCCTGTCCACCTGTGGCCAGGCCGTCTACGGCACGCGCGGCGGACCGTGGCAGCCGGTGGACGGCCAGTACGGCTACACGTACAAGGACAACACCTTCTACGTCCACCTGCTGCCCGGCTACAGCGGCACCTCCTTCGCCACCCCGTCCACCGGAGACGCGCAGGTCACCCGCGTCTTCGACGTCGCCACGGGTGCCGGCCTGCCGTTCACCGTCGGCGCGGACGGCAGGGTGACGATCACCGGCGTCAACCGCACCCGCATCCCCGAGGACAGCATCGTCGGCGTCACGCTGGACCGCCCGGTGCAGCCGGCCGACATCGCCGCCGGCAAGACCGCCACGGCCAGCAGCGAGGAGACCTCCAAGGGCAACATCGCGGCCAAGGCCCTCGACGGCTCCACCGCCACCCGCTGGTGCGCGAACAACGGCAACACGGGCAACTGGCTGAAGGTCGACCTGGGGTCGGAGAAGTCGCTCACCGGCACCCGTATCGCCTGGGAGTTCGCAGCCACGAACTACCGCTACCGGATCGAGGGTTCCACCGACAACAGCACCTGGACCACCCTGGCCGACCTGACCGCCACCACCGGCACCAGCCAGGTGCAGGTGTCCGTCTTCCGCGCGCAGGCACGGTATGTACGGGTGACGGTCACCGGCCTGCCCAGCGGCGCCTGGGCCTCGATCCGCAGCCTGGAGGTCTACGACCGGCCCCTGAGCGCGGATGGCGGCACCTTCGGGCTGGTGAACCGCTAGAGGCGCCAAGTCGGGGTCGGCGAGGGTCCGTACCGCGGTGCGCACGTCTTCGCAGCCCTGCCGGGGTCACGGTGTGCCGTTGCTCCGTCGTACCGCGCGCCGTGTGGACCGGCGAGGCAGCAACACCGGCTGAACGAGCCGGCGCCGGTGCACGCCGCTACGGGCGTTGACGACAGCGATCAGCAGATCGACCGCTTCCGTACCCACCAGGTCCGGGCGGAGGCTGACCGTGGTGACGGGCGGGTTGGTCGTCGCGCAGTCCGGATCCTCGCTGACGCACGCCACCAGCAGGTCCCGCGGCACCCGCAGACCGTGGTGCCGAGCGGCGGCGAGGATGTTGTGACCGGAGTCGGAGTAGACACCGATGACTGCGATCAGGCGCGGGTACGCGTCGTCGTGGAGGGGCAGAAAGAGCCCGATCCGCCGGGCACCGGACTCCGTCAGGTGGCCGAGCAGGAGGCGCGGCCCGAGTCGTGGTCGGAGTCCACCCACGCGTCGCACGCGTGCGGCCTCGGCGGCCGGCCTTCGCTGATCAGGTTCTTCTGGCAGACCATGACCCGGCACCGGACGCCTGCCGCGTCCTGGAAGGCGGGGCGCTCGCCTCCGCCGTGGACGAGCAGCCCGCCCGTCACTTTCGCGCTGTCGTTCCGAAGGGGAGGGGTTCGCCGGAGCGCAGGTGTTCCCTCAGCCACTGCTCGGTGTTGCTCACGTGCAGCAGTGCGGCGGCCTGGCTGAGGGCGGAGTCACGGGTGGACAGCGCGTTGAAGATCGCCTCGTGCTCGGCGAGAGTGCGGCCCGCGGCCTTGTCGTCGACCAGACCGCGCCAGATACGGGCGCGCAGGGTGCGGCCGGAGATCCCTTCCAGGAGGGTGAGGAGGGTCTCGTTGCCCGTGGCCGAGACGACGGCGCGGTGGAAGGCGGCGTCGTGGGCGTTGAGCTGTCCGACATCGTCACGGGCCTCGCGCATGGCGTCCAAGTGCCGCTTCACTTCGGCCAGTTGAGCGTCGGAGATCCGGGTGGCGGCAAGAGCCGTGGCGATCGGTTCGAGGAGCCGCCGTACCTCCATGAGGTCCTGCAGGGCGACCGAGTCGCCCTGCAGCAGTTCCACCGCGCCCCCGAGCCCCTCCAGCAGCAGGCTCGGCTGGAGGCTGGTCACATACGTGCCGTCGCCCCGCCGGACCTCCAGGACCCGCGCGACCGCCAGCGCCTTGACCGCTTCGCGGGCGAGGTTGCGGGACAGTCCCAGCTGGGCGGCCAGGTCCGGCTCCGGTGGAAGCTTCGAGCCCGGAGGCAGGGCACCGGACCGGATCAGCTCACGGATATCCTCAATGGCCTTGTCCGTCAGAGACACCGCTCATCCCTCCCCCCACCGTGCCCCGTAAGCACATCCGATCTGATCAGCCCCTGAGCGCGGAGATCGTCCCAGAGGCCGTCCGGGACCTGCTGATCATGGAGTTGCACGTTTCGTCCGACCTGTTCCGCAGTCCGCATGCCGAGGGTGACGTTGATGATACTGGGATGCGTGTACGGGAAGGCGATCGCGGCGGCGGGCAGAGTGGTCCCGTGGCCTGCGCAGACCTCGGCGATCGCCCGAGCCCGGCTCACCAGGGCCGGCGGGGCGTCCTGGTAGTCGTACTTCATGCCCTCGGCGGGCCGGTCGCCGGAGAGCAGACCCGAGTTGAAGACACCCACCGCGACGACGCTCTTGCCGAGTTCGTACGCGGCGGGCAGGACGTCGTCCAGTGCGGACTGGTCCAGGAGTGTGTAGCGGCCGGCGAGCATGACCACGTCGGCGGCGGTCTCGCGCAGGAAGCGGGCGAGCATCGCCGACTGGTTCATGCCGGCGCCGATCGCGCCGATCAGACCCTGGGCGCGCAACTCCGCGAGCGTGGGCATGGCCTCCTCGGCCGCCTGCCGCCAGTGGGCGTCCGGATCGTGCAGGTAGACGATGTCCAGCCGGTCCAGACCGGTGCGCTCCAGTGTGTCCCCGATGGAGCGGAGCACGCCGTCCCGGCTGAAGTCCCACCGCCGTCGCAGGTCGTCCCGTACGACGAAGCCCTCGGTGTCGACGCCGCGCGGTTCCTCGTTGGGCACCAGCAGCCTGCCCACCTTGGAGGAGATGACGTACTCGTCACGCGGGCGGCCCCGCAGGGCGGCGCCCAGACGACGCTCGGAGAGGCCGAGGCCGTAATGCGGGGCGGTGTCGAAGTACCGGATTCCGGCCTCCCACGCCGCGTCGACAGCGGCTGCCGCCTCACCGGCCGGGGTGACCCGGTGGAGGTTGCCGATCACGGACGCCCCGAAGCCGAGCTCGGTGACGGAGACGGACGTGTTCTGGATCTTCCGGTGGTGCAAGACGTGCTCCTGGGATACGGGCGACGGGGCGCCGGTCAGCGACTGACGTGGGCCGACCCGCCCGCGATGAGCGCCTCGACCTCGGCGAGCGAAGCCATGGAGACGTCGCCGGGCGTGGTCATGGTGAGCGCGCCGTGGGCGGTGCCGTAGGCCAGGGCGCGCTCCAGGCCGGTGTCGCTGAGCAGTCCGTACGTCAGGCCGGCGGCGAAGCCGTCACCGGACCCGATGCGGTCCAGGACATGCAGGCCCGGCATCCGGGGGCCGATGACGAGGCCCGTTTCGGCGGACCAGGCGGCTGAGGACCAGTCGTTGACCCCGGCCGAGGGCACCTCGCGCAGGGTCGTCGCCAGTACTTTCGCCTCGGGGAGCAGGCCGGCCACCTCGGCGAGCGCGTCCGCCACCTCGTCGGCCCCGACACGCGCCTGTCCCGGGTACGTCCCGGCCAGGCCCAGGGCGCCCACCACGACGTCGGCCTGCCGGGCGAGCCGCAGGTCGACCTCGCGCGCGGCCTCGGCGCCGCCCCGGCCTGCCCAGAGGCTGGGACGGTGGTTGGGATCGTAGGAGACGGTGACGCCGTGGCTGCGGGCCGCGGCCATGGCCTCGTCCGCGACGTCCACCGTGGTGTCGGACAGGCCGGCGAAGATGCCGCCGGTGTGGAACCAGCGCACCCCGCCGGAGAACACGGCGTCCCAGTCGACGTCCCCTTTGCGGAGCTGGGACACGGCGGTGTGCGCGCGGTCGCTGACACCGATTGCGCCGCGGATGCCGTAGCCGCGTTCGACGAAGTTGAGGCCATTGCGGGCGGTGCGGCCGATGCCGTCGTCGGGTACCCAGCGGATCAGCGAGGTGTCGACGCCACCCTGAAGGACCAGGTCCTCCACGAGCCGGCCCACCGCGTTGTCGGCGAGGGCGGTCACGACGGCTGTCCGCAGGCCGAAGCAGCGCCGCAGTCCCCGGACGACGTTGTACTCGCCGCCGCCCTCCCACACTTGGAAGGAGCGGGCGGTGCGGATCCGTCCCTCGCCCGGGTCGAAACGCAGCATCACCTCGCCGAGGGCCACCACGTCGATCACGTCGTACTCCTCTCCACCGCATCGGCCGTCAGCCGGCGGATCTCGTCGTAGTCGCCCCGCCGAAGGTGGTCGGTGGTGGCCATCCAGCTGCCGCCGACGGCAAGGACCGCCGGGTCGGCGAGGTAGGCGGCCGTGCGGGAAGCGTCGATCCCGCCGGTCGGTACGAAGCGCATCCCGGGGAAGGGGGCCGCGAGCGCTCGTAGTGTCCGCAGGCCGCCGAGCGGCTCGGCGGGGAAGAACTTGACGGTGTCGAGGCCGGCCCGCAGGGCGCGCATCAGCTCGGTGGCGGTGGCGATGCCGGGCACGACCGGCACGCCCAGCTCGCGGCACTTCACGACGACCTCCTCGTCGAAGCCGGGCAAGACCACGAAGCGGGCCCCGGCCGCCACAGCCCGCTCCGCCTGCTCGGGGGTGAGTACCGTGCCGGCGCCGACGGTGAGCCCACCGTGGGTGGCCATTTCCTTGAGGACCCGCTCGGCGCTCGGGGTGCGGAAGGTGACCTCGGCGCACCGGGCACCGCCCGCGGTGAGTGCGTCGGCCAGTGGGCCGGCCATCGCGGTGGACGCCACGGTCAGCACCGGAAGGAGACGGCACCCGTTCAGCACGGAGTCGAAGCCGGCGGTCATCGGCCGAGCCAGCCGCCGTCGATGGGCAGGATGACGCCGTGGAGGTAGGCGGCGGCGTTCGAGGCGAGGAAGACGGTGGCGCCGGCCAGGTCGTCCGCGGTGCCCCAGCGGCCGGCCGGGATGCGCTCCAGGATCGCTTTGCTGCGCCGCGGGTCGTCCTGGAGGGCCTGGGTGTTGTCGGTGGCGATGTAGCCGGGGGCGAGGGCATTGACGTTGACGCCGTGCGGGGCCCATTCGTTGGCCAGGGCCTTGGTCAGACCGGCGATGCCGTGTTTGGCGGCGGTGTAGCCGGGGACGGTGATGCCGCCCTGGAAGCTGAGCAGAGACGCGGTGAAGATGACCTTGCCCTGGCCGCGGGCCACCATCGCCTGGCCGACCGCCCGGGTCAGCGCGAACTGCGCACTCAGGTTGACTTGGAGGACCAGCGCCCAGTCGGTGTCGGTGTGCTCGGCGGCCGGGGCGCGGCGGATCGTGCCCGCGTTGTTGACCAGGATGTCCACCGGCCGCTCCCGCCCGGCCAGGTCCGCGCCCAGAACGCGTACCGCTTCCGGGTCGGCGAAGTCGGTGCGGATCGCCTCGAACGTGCGGCCGGCGGCGAGGACGTCCTTCTCCACCTGACTGCCGGAGGCCTCCAGCGACGCGCTGACGCCGATGATGTCGGCACCGGCCTCGGCGAGCGCGCGGGCCATGGCCCGGCCGATGCCACGCCGGGCCCCGGTGACCACAGCGAGCTTTCCCGTGAGGTCGAAGAGGGTCATACGACGGCTCCCTCGGTGTCGGTGGTGCAGTCCACGAGGATCTTCATCACGTCGCCGCCGCCCTCCAGGGCCTCGAACGCGGCGGGCGCCTGCGTGAGCGGGACGATCTTGCTGATCAGCCGCTCGACCGGAACAGTGCCCTCCGCGACCAGAGCCACCGCCTGCTCGAAGTCGCCGCGGTCATACAACCGGGCACCCACCAGGGTCAGTTCGCGCCAGAAGAAGCGGTGCAGGTTCACCTCCCGCGGCCGGGGATGAATGGCCACCAGACACAACCGGCCCCGCACCCCAAGCACCTCCACCGCGGTGTCCACGCCGCCCGCCGCGCCGGACACCTCGAACGCGACATCCGCGCCCGCATCCCCCGTCCACTCCCCCACCAGCGCCGGTATGTCGTCATCGGCCGGGTCCCAGGCGGTCAGCCCCAACTCCCCTGCCAGCAGCCGACGGTGGCCGCTCAACTCCACCACCCGCACCTCAGCCCCCCGGGCCTGCGCGACCAGAGCGATCAGGATCCCGACCGGCCCGCCACCGACCACCACCACCCTCTCGCCCTCCCGCACCCCGGCGCGGCCCACGTCGTGCACGGCGACCGCGGTGGGCTCGACGAGCGCGGCCCGGTCCAGGGGAACGGAGTCCGGCAGCCGGATGAGGGTGGCGGCGGGCACAATCCAGCGCTGCTGCATCGCGCCCGGGGAGTCGATGCCGATGAAGTCCAGGTGCTGGCAGACATGCCGGTGGCCCGCGCGGCAGGCCGGACACGTGTCGTCCCAGCGCAACGGCATCACCGTCACCGCGTCCCCGGGCTCCCAGCCCTCCACACCCGGACCCACCCGCACGATCCGGCCGGACATCTCATGCCCCAGAACGGCGGGCGCGGACACCCGGGCATCCATGTCGCCGTGGAAGATATGCAGATCGGTACCGCAGATACCGACAAAGGCCGGGGCCAGCTCCACCTCACCCGCACCGGGCGGCACACCCAGCGCGGGAGCCGTGTCCAGCGTGCGGGCGGAAACGTAACGGACAGCAAGTGTCATCGTGTTGTCAGGGTCCTTTCAGCGCGGACACCGATGGTCAGCAGCAGGTTGGCGTAGGTACGGGTGTCGGCGGTGACGATGGCCAGCGCCAGGTCGGGCGAGCGGGCGGCGTCGTAGAACTCGAAGCGCCCGAGCGTGTCGACCGGGATGGGTGCCAGCATCGAGCGGTACTCGGCGATGGCCGGCGGCTCCGGTTCGCCCTCCGGCGGCACCATCACGTGGGCCGCCTCGACCGGCAGGGCGCGCAGCAGGACGTCGAGCACGGTGGTGACGTCCAACAGGCCGGGCGCAAGGTTGAGGTGGACGGTCCTGGCGCGCTCACCGGTGGCGGTGCCGGCCGGGTAGTGGCCGTCCGCGAGCAGGACGCGGGCGCCGTGACCGGCGCCGGCCAGGGATTCGAGGATGCCGGGATGCAGTAGTTCGGTCAGGAGCACGGGAGTGTCCTCTCGTTCTTGTCAGGCAGCCGGTGGAAGGCGGTCGCTGTACGGCAGCGCTCTGCCTGCTTCGAGCCCTCGGGACAGCCGCCCGGCAACGTTCCGACTGCGGCGGCGCAGCGGTCCGGCACGTCAGACACGGGCGGACCAGACCGGGCCGTCGGGATACGTGAACTCCTTGAGGGATGCGGGGCGCATCTGCGCGCTCAGCCCCGGCAGCGTCGGCGCCCGGTAGTGGCCGTCGACGATGCGCACCGGGTCGACGAAGTGCTCGTGCAGGTGGTCGACGTACTCGATGACGCGGTCCTCGGTCGTACCGGAGACGGCGACGTAGTCGAACATCGACAGGTGCTGGACCATCTCGCACAGGCCGACTCCGCCGGCGTGCGGGCAGACGGGGATGCCGAACTTGGCGGCGAGCAGCAGGATCGCGATGTTCTCATTGACGCCGCCGACCCGTGCGGAGTCGATCTGCACGATGTCCACCGCGCCGGCCTGGAGGAGCTGCTTGAAGACGACCCGGTTGGCGATGTGCTCGCCGGTGGCGACCTTGATGGGGCTGACAGCCTTGCGCACGGCGGCGTGGCCGAGAATGTCGTCGGGTGAGGTGGGCTCCTCGATCCAGTACGGCTGGTAGGGGGCCAGGGCGCGCATCCAGTCGATGGCGGGCTGGACGTCCCAACGCTGGTTGGCGTCGACGGCGATGCGGATGTCGTCGCCGACCGTCTCCCGGGCGGTGCGCATGCGGCGTACGTCGTCCTCCAGGTCTGCGCCGACCTTCAGCTTGATCTGCGTGAAGCCGTCCGCGACCGCCTCGCGGGCCAGGCGGGCCAGCTTCTCGTCGGAGTAGCCGAGCCAGCCGGGGGTGGTCGTGTAGGCGGGGTAGCCCTGGTCGAGCAGCCGGCCGATGCGGTGCTCGCGGCCGGACTCGGCGCGGCGCAGGATGTCCAGCGCCTCCTCGGGGGTGAGGGCATCGCTGAGCCAGCGGAAGTCGACCTGGGCGACCAGCTCCTCCGGCGACATCTCGCCGAGGAACCGCCACACCGGCTTGCCCGCGCGCTTGGCGGCCAGGTCCCAGGCGGCGTTGACGACCGCGCCGGTCGCCATGTGGATGGCGCCCTTCTCCGGCCCCAGCCAGCGCAGTTGGGGGTCGTGGACCAGGGAGCGGGAGAAGGCGCCGAGGTCGGAGCAGACCTCCTCGACGGACAGGCCGACCACGTGCGGGGCGAGGGCCGCGATGGCGGCGGCCTGGACGTCGTTGCCGCGTCCGGTGGTGAAGGCGAGGGCGTGGCCCTCCAGTCCGTCGGTGGAGTCGGTGCGCAGGACGACATAGGCGGCGGAGTAGTCGGGTTCGGGGTTCATCGCGTCCGACCCGTCCAGGTGCTCGGACGTCGGGAAACGTACGTCGAGGACGTCCAGGGCGGTGATGCGGGCGGATGCGGGCACGGCGGAGGACATTGCGGCAACTCCTGAGGAGCAGGCGGGGCACAGGGCCCCGCTGCGACGGAAGGGTGAGGCGGCTGTGGGAGGTCCAGCGGCGACGGCCGCGCGGGTCACTCCTGGACCTTGCCGCCCGTGATGCGCGAGATGGCGAGGGCGACCAGGATGATCAGACCGTTGAGGGCGCCGATCCACTGCGCGGGGACGCCGCCCAGGGTGAGCACGTTCTGGATCATGAAGAGCAGCAGGATGCCGCAGAACGCCCCGAACATGGTGCCCTTGCCGCCGTTGAGGCTGATCCCGCCGATGACGGCGGCGGCGAAGACGGTGAAGATGTAGCCGTTGCCCTGGCCCGAGGCGACGGAGGCCAGCCGTCCGGAGAGCATCAGCCCAGCGAGGGCGGCGAGCACGCTGCCGGTGACGATGACGATCCACAGCACCCGGTCGGTGCGGATGCCGGCCGCCTTCGCCGCGTCGACGTTGCCGCCGATGGCGTACAGCGAGCGGCCGAAGCTGGTCCAGCCGAGGACGACGATGGCGACGGCGAACAGGACCAGGCAGATCCAGATGGAGGCCGGCATCCCGAACCATTCGGCGGTGCCCAGGTAGAGCATCGACTCAGGCAGTTGGAAGAAGGTCTGGCCGCCGGAGATGCCCGTGAGGACACCGCGCAGCACGATCAGCATGCCCAGGGTGACGATGAAGCCGTTGAGACCGAAGCGGATGATCAGCAGGGCGTTGATCACGCCGACCAGCGCGCCCACGGCGAGCGTGACCGGGATCGACCAGGCACCGGGCAGCAGCCCGAGACCGTGTCCCGCGCCGGTCGGCACCACCAGCCAGGCCGCTACACCGGGCGCGAGGCCCATCGTGGACTCAAGGGACAGGTCCATCTTCTTGACGATCAGGATCATCGTCTGGGCGAGGACCAGCAGGGCCATCTCGGACATGGTCTGCAGGACGTTGATGAGGTTGTCGGCCTGCAGGAAGACCGGGTTGACGATCTGGCCGACGATCGCGATGACCACGATGGCAGGGACGAGGGCGAGATCGCGCAGGCGTGCCAGGGGTATCCGGCCGCCGAGCAGCGTGGTCCGCTTCGCTTCCGTTTCCGTGGGGGCGGCGGTGTCCGCGAGGACGGTTTCAGGCATTGAGGTCCACTCCTTCCATCGCGGCCACGAGGTCGTGGTCGTGCCAGCCGCGGGCGATCTCTGAGGTCACACGGCCCTGGAACATCACCAGGACCCGGTCGCACATGCGCAGATCGTCGAGTTCGTCGGAGGCGATGAGCACTCCGGTGCCGGTGTCCGCGGTCTCCTCGACCTTGCCGAGGAGGAACTCCTTGGAGCGCACGTCCACGCCCGCGGTCGGGTTGATCAGGACCAGCAGACGCGGGTCGTTCGCCAGGGCTCGGGCCATGACGACCTTCTGCTGATTGCCTCCGGACAGCGAGGAGACGGGCAGTTCGGGACCGGGGGTCTTGATCGCCAGGTACTCGATCATGCCCTCGGCGAGCCGGTCCCGGCGGCTGCGGCTCAGGAACCCGTTCGAGCCGAGGCGTTTCGGTACGGACAGTGTGGCGTTGTCCGCGATGGACATGTCGGGCACGAAGCCCTGGTGGTGCCGGTCCTGCGGGACGAACCCGGCACCGGCGGCGAGCGCCGCGGGCACACTGCCCGGCCGGGGCCGCCGCCCGGCGATCTCCACCTCGCCCGCCGCTGCCGCCCGAAGCCCTACGACGGTCTCGGCGACCTCGGTACGTCCGCTGCCGGCGGCGCCCGCGAGGCCGACGATCTCACCGGCCCCGACCTGGAAGCTGACGTCGTCGTACGCGTCGCCTCGCAGCGCACGGACGTTCAGTGCGGCCGTGGCGCCGGGGGTGAGGGTGCTCGCCCGTTCCCCTTGCCGGTCGGCCGCCGCCTCACCGGTCATCGCGGCGACCAGATCGGCGCGAGGGAGTTCCGCCACCGGCGCCGTGACGATGTGCCGGGCGTCGCGGAAGACCGTCACCATGTCGCAGATCTCGTAGATCTCCTGGAGATGGTGGCTGATGAACAGGAAGGTCACGCCCTGGCGTTGCAGGTCGCGGATGCGGTCGAAGAGGCGATTGATGGCTGCCCCGTCGAGCTGGGCGGTCGGCTCGTCGAGGATGATGAACCGCGCCCCGAAGGACAGCGCGCGGGCGATCTCGACGAACTGCCGCTGCTCGACGCTCAGTTCGCCCGCCGGGGTGTGCGGGTCGACGTCCACCGACCAGGTCGACAGGAGTTCCTGTGCGCGGTGACGGGTGGCCTGCCAGCTGATGAGCCGGTTTCGTCCGTGGTCGTGCCGGTTCAGGAAGAGGTTCTCGGCGACGGTCAGCGTGGGGATGATCGTGGACTTCTGGTAGACGCAGGCCACGCGTTGCCGCCAGGCGTCCCGGTCGCTGGGCCGGGGGGCAGGCTCGCCGCCGAAGGTGACCGTTCCCTCGTCGGGGACCTGGAGACCGGTGAGAATCGACACCAGGGTCGACTTGCCCGCCCCGTTGCGGCCGACGAGCGCGTGGGTCTCGCCGGGCCTGATGGTGATCCGGGCGCCGTGCAGGGCCACCGTCGGACCGAATCGTTTGACTATGCCCGTCGCCTCGACGACGGGCGGGCCCGCCGGGACCCGTCCGTCGTCCGCCGGGGCGGGCACGGGGGTGACCGCTCGCTCCCCGTCGCTCATCTCAACCGCCTTGTTCTCGTGAGCCGTTGCATGCCGGAGGAGGGATCAGCCGAGGTTGTTGCCCCACAGCGACTTGTCGTCGCTCTTGACACTGGGCACGCCGCCGTAGGCGCCGCCGTCGGCGGTGACGAGCGGGGCGGAGAGCTGGTCCTCCAGCACGCCGTCGCGGACCTTGATGATGGTGCTGTCGTGGTCGGTCTTGCCGGGCTTGAACGTCTTGCCGTCGATCGCGGCCTTGAGGTAGTAGAGGGCGTACTTGGCGTAGAGGTCGGCAGGCTGGGAGACCGTGGCGTCGATCTTCCCGGCGGCGATGGACTTGAGCTCCTCGGGGATGCCGTCGTTGGACACCACGAAGACGTGCTTCTTGTCCTTCGGGTCGACCAACAGGCCCTTCTGCTTGAGGACTTGGAGCGTGCCGGACAGGGCGAAGCTGGCCTCCATGTAGACACCCTTGATGTCCGGGTGGGCGGTCAGGTCGGTCTGCAGCTTCTGCGCGGCGACGGCCCCGTCCCAGTTGGTGGCCTCACCGAACACCTTGATGCCGGGGTAGTTCTCCTTCATGCAGTCGTTGAACGCCTCGGTGCGGTCACGGCCGTTGATGGAGTCGAGACCGCCCTCCAGCATGACGACCTTGCCCTTGCCGTCGAGCTTGGTGCCGAGGTACTGACACGCCTTCTCGCCGTAGGCCCGGTTGTCGGCGCGGACGACCATGTAGACATTGCCGGTGTCGGGACGGGTGTCCACGGTGACGACCGGGATCTTCTTCGCCTCCATCTGCGCCAGGGTCGGCGCGATGGCGGCGGTGTCCTGTGGGGCCATCGCGATGCCCTTGACGCCCTGGCTGATGAACGTCTGTGCGTTGGCGGTCAGTTTGGCGACGTCGTTCTGCGAGTTTGTGGTCTTGAGCGAGAGGCCGAGCTTCTTGCCGTACTCCGGCGTGTACTTGATGTACGAGTTCCAGAAGTCGGTGTCGGAGCGCGGGTAGTCGACGCCGACCAACGGCGCGTCACCCGCCGACGCCGACGGGGTGGAGCCGCTGCCGCACGCGCTGAGCAGCGCCAGTGCGGACAGGGCGGAGACGGCGGAACAGAGGGCGGTTCTCAGTCTCATCGGTGCTTCCTCGCGCCGGTCCCGTAGTGGGAGATATTTCGCTTCGACGACATCCGTGTATCGCCGCGCAGTAGAGATGGGATGTTTATAGAGCGACTTCCGGCCACCTGTCCAGCCCTCTGCACAAGTCACGATGAAATCCCAGCTCGTAGACGTCCCCGAGCACAGGAGAGGCACTCACGGGAGGAGCATCCATCCCATCAATCGCCGTCCCTTGATGGCTCACGGCTAGCCATGAGGCACTGCAAGACATGGCATGTTTACGTGATCGCAATAGACTCCAGATCGAGACAAATCAGTCAACTCACCCGAAGCATTGGGCACTTTCATCCCTGCACGCTGGTTGACATCCCATGGCGGCATGGCCGACCTTCATGCGTGGCCCTGCATTCCCCCTGTCCCCTCACGCATCAGGGATGTGT
Organism: Streptomyces sp. R35; assembly: GCF_041053035.1. NCBI lineage: Bacteria > Bacillati > Actinomycetota > Actinomycetes > Kitasatosporales > Streptomycetaceae > Streptomyces > Streptomyces sp. R35. Next base: position 9,736,761 of record NZ_CP163440.1, on the reverse strand, counting down.
CCATGTCGAGCTCGATCAACAGACGCCAGTTCCTGGCCTCCGCAACCTGCGTGGCCACGGCGGCCGTTGCCGGAGGTGTGTTCAGTGCCGGCGTCGCCCGGGCGGCGCCCAGCACGTACACGCCCGACTGGAACTCGGTCGACCAGCACCCGCCCGCCCCGGAGTGGTTCCAGGACGCGAAGTTCGGGATCTACTTCCACTGGGGTGTCTTCAGCGTCCCCGCCTACGACAACGAGTGGTACCCGCGCAGCATGTACCAGGCCGGGAGCAACGCGAACCAGCACCACATCGCCACCTATGGCCAGCCCTCGGCATGGCCGTACCACAACTTCATCAACGGAGCGAAGGACCTGGCGGGCAACACCGTGAAGTTCGCGCCGAGGCTGAAGTCGGCCGGCGGGAAGTTCGACCCCGACGAGTGGGTGCAGCTGTTCGTCGACGCCGGCGCCAGGTTCGCCGGCCCGGTCGCCGAGCACCATGACGGTTTCTCCATGTGGGACAGCCAGGTCAACGAGTGGAACTCGGTGGACAAGGGCCCGGGACTGAACCTGCTGCGGCTGTTCTCCACGGCCATCCGCGCCAAGGGCCTGAAGCTACTGGTGGCCATGCACCACGCGTACCACTTCAACGGCTTCTACGAATTCGTCCCCGCCCAGACGGACCCCAGCCTCAAGAAGCTCTACGGGCAGCTGGGTTCATCCGCGGAGAACCAGCTCTGGTACGACAAGCTCAAAGAGGTCATCGACCGCGCCCAACCCGACATCCTGTGGCAGGACTTCAGGATGGACGCCGTCGACGAGACACAGCGCCTGAACTTCCTGGCGTACTACTACAACCAAGCAAACGGCTGGGGCCGTGAAGTCGTCGCCACCTACAAGGACGGCATGAACGGCAAGGGCGAGGTCTTCGACTACGAGCGTGGTGGTCCGGCCGACCTCACCACCCCGTACTGGCTGACCGACGACAGCATCTCCAGCTCCAGTTGGTGCTACACCCAGGGCATCGGCTACTACACCATCCAGCAGATGCTGCACTCGTTCATCGACCGGGTCAGCAAGAACGGCAACGTGCTGCTGAACATCGCGCCGATGGCCGACGGCACCATCCCGCAGGCGCAGAAGGACATCCTGCTCGGTATCGGAGACCACCTGAAGCGCTTCGGCGAGTCGGTGTACGCGACCCGCGCCTGGACGGCGTACGGCGAAGGCCCGACGAAGATGGGCGGCGGTGCGTTCACCACCCCGCACGCCGGCACGCCCCAGGACATCCGCTTCACCCGCAACAAGGCCGACAACGTCCTGTACGCCACCGTCCTGGGCTGGCCCGGCAGCTCCCTGACGATCAAGACCCTCGGCTCGGACCGGATCAACCTCTCCTCGCTCACCTCGGTGAAGCTTCTCGGGAACACCGCCGGCACCTACATCGACCTGCCCACGCCGGCCCAGAACGCCGCCGGCCTCACCGTCACCCTGCCGTCCTCGGCGCCGTACAGCGCGGGCGCCTACGTCCTGAAGCTCACCTTCTCCGGCACGATCCCCGGCCTGCGGCCGCTCGCCGGCGCCATCGCCTTCACGGACGTCAACTACACCGGCAACGCCGCCGTGTTCACCGTCGGCGACTACACCGCGGCCGACCTGACCTCGGCCGGACCGGGCCCGCGCACCCTCTCCTCCCTCCGTCCGGCCCCCGGCTACCAGGTGATCGGCTACTCCGGAGACAACTTCACCGGCACCTCCTGGACCTTCACCGCCGAAAACCCCGACCTGCGCGTCACCGGCAACAACGACCAGATCACCTCGCTGAAGGTCCAGTTCAACCCGGCCACGTACTTCCGGATCACCAACGTCACCAACGGACTCGCCCTGGACAGCGGCGGCAACGTCGCCTCCGGCTCCAACCTCAAGCAGTGGACCTGGGACGGCAGTTCGAACCTGCAGTGGCATGCGGAGGCTGTCGGAGGCGGCTACTACAGGCTGGTCAACCGCACGAACGGCATGGTCGCCGACGGCTGGGGTGCCACCGCCGACGGCTCCGCAGCCAGACAGGCCGCCTGGAACGGTGGCACCAACCAGCAGTGGACGATCACCCACCGCGGCGGCGACCACTATTCGATCGCCAACCGCACCACCGGCCTGGTCCTCGACGGCGGCGGCAACGTCGACTCGGGTTCCATGGCCAAGCAGTGGACCTACGGCAGCAGCACCAACCTGCTGTGGACCTTCACCGCGCTGTAGCCGGTAGAGCCCGCTGCCGCTGACGTGGCGGCGCACATCCGTCGTATGGCGAAGGGGACACGAATGCAGACAGGTGGCATGCATATGACATTAGGCGCGTCGTGGTGGGGCCGCGGGAGGCGTACGGGAGTGCTCACCGCGGTGACCGCCTTACTGGCGGCGCTGCTGACCGGACTTGGCGCCGCCGGGACGGCGCAGGCGGCCACGGTGGATACGAACGCGTCGTACGTGCTGGTCAACCGGGGCAGCGGCAAGGTGCTGGACGTGGCGGGCGCGAGCACCGCCGACGGGGCGGGTCTCACGCAGTGGACGCGCCATGACGGTGCCAACCAGCGGTTCCAGTTCGTCGACTCGGGTGGCGGTTACTACCGGCTGAGGGCGCAGCACTCCGGCAAGGTGCTGGACGTGCTCAACTACTCCACCGCCGACCACGCGGACATCGCGCAGTGGAGCGACGCGGGCGGTACCAACCAGCAGTTCCGGCTGGCCGACTCGCCGGACGGTTACGTCCGGTTGATCAACCGCAACAGCGGCAAGGCCGTCGAGGTCGACAACGCCTCCACCGCGGACGGCGCCAAGGTCGTGCAGTACACCGACTGGGGCGGGGCCAACCAGCAGTGGCAACTGGTCCGCGCGACAGGAGTGCTGGCACAGGTGCACACCGCGGGGCGGGTCAAGGACGCCGGAAACACCGTGCAGTACAGCTGGCCCGGCGTGTACTTCGAGGGCCGCGTCAGCGGCACCGGCGTGGGCATCGTGCTGGGCGACTCGGCCGCCGACTACGACGTCCAGATCGACGGAGCCACCGTCGCCACGCTCGTCACGCCCGGCAACACCACGCACTGGATCAACGGCCTGTCGAACAGCACGCACACCGTCCGGCTCGTCAAGCGCAACGACACCCCGGGGGACACCAGCACCTTCGGAGGCTTCGTCGCCGCGCCCGGCGGTGCCGTACTGAGCAAACCGGCCGCCCGCAACCGCCAGATCGAGTTCATCGGCGACTCCCTCACGGTGGGCTACGGCAACCTCTCGACCTCCCGCACCTGCACCTGGGACCAGGCCAAGCGGAACACCAACTCCGACGTGAGCTACGGCGCCCTCACCGCCCGGCAACTGAACGCCGACTACCAGATCAACGGTTACTCGGGCCTTGGCATGGTGCGCAACTACAACGGAGGCTCGCCGGACGTCACGTACCGGACCTTCTACGACCGTGCCCTGCTGAACGTGTCGGGCGACGTCTGGCAGAACCCGGGCACCTGGCGCCCCCAGGTGGTGGTGATCAACCTCGGCACCAACGACTTCTCGACCGCCATCAACCCCGGTGAGCCATGGACGCCGGACAGCCTCGCGGCCACCTACCGCAGCGCCTACGGCGACTTCATCCAGAAGCTGCGCACGCGCTACGGGGCCGACACGACCATCGTGGCAGTAGGCGCCGGCCAGTACGCCGGCCATGTCCAGCAGGTGGTCAAGGCGCGCAACGACGCCGGCGACAGCCGGGTCCGCTACTGGTCCCTGGACGACTCGGGCCTGGACTTCCTCGGCTGCGACTGGCACTACTCGGCCCATGACGACCGACTGATCGCCGACCGGCTCACCTCGTTCATCGCCGGTCTGCCGACAGGCTGGTGACGGCACCGACCGCCCAGGGACACCACAGGTCCGGCCACGAACGCAGTTCTGACGGTACGTCAGGTAGCCGTACGACGCCAACGGGACGGCACCTCGGCCGAGTTGCTGACTCGAACGACGATTCAGCCCCGTTGATTCAGCACTCACTCGTCATGAGAGGACGCCTGCATGAGAAAGTCCTGGCCTCTATCCCTCATCACTCTCGTCACTGCCGCGCTCGGGGTGACCGCGGCTGCTGTGCCCCCTGCCTCCGCCGCCTCGGCCACGCCCTTACGGGTCATGCCGTTGGGCGACTCGATCACCTGGGGTGAGGGAAGCAGTACGGGCAACGGCTACCGGGGTCCGTTGTGGGACAAGCTTGCGGCGGACGGCCATCCGCTGGACTTCGTCGGCACGTTGCGGGGCGGTTCGATGTCCGACCCCGACAACGAAGGCCACTCCGGATACCGCATCGACCAGATCGCCGCACTCGCCGATGCCTCGCTGACCCGCTACCGGCCCAACGTCGTGACGCTGGAGATCGGCACCAACGACCTCAACGGGAACTACCAACCCTCCACCGCCACCGCCAGGCTGAAGTCGCTGGTCGACCAGATCACCGCCGCCGTCCCCGACGCAACCGTCCTCGTGGCCTCCCTGGTCGTGTCCACCAGCGGCACGGTGGAGCAGTACCGTGCCGCGTACAACCAGGCCATCCCCCAGATCGTGAGCGAGGCACACGCCGCGGGCAAGCACGTCGCATACGTGGACATGAGCAGCCTGACCACGGCCGACCTGGCCGACACCCTGCATCCCAACGACAGGGGCTACCAGAAGATGGCAGACGCCTTCCACCGCGGCATCCAGGCCGCGGACAGCGCCGGCTGGCTGAAGAACCCCGCACCCGCCCCCGCACGCGTGCAGTCCGGCATCGCCGGCAAGTGCCTGGATGTCAACGGCGCCAACACCGCCGACGGCACCGCCGTCCAGATCTGGGGCTGCAGCGACAGCGCCAACCAGCTCTGGTCCGCCTACACCGACGGCACCCTGCGCTCCCTGGGCAAGTGCCTCGACGCCGCCGACGGAGGCACCGCCAACGGCACCAAGGTGCACATCTGGGCCTGCCACGGGGGCGCCAACCAGGTCTGGCAGCCCTACAACGGCGGCTACCGCAACCCCGCCTCCGGCCGTTGCCTCGACGATCCGGGCTTCTCCACGGCCGACGGCACGCAGCTCCAGTTGTGGGACTGCAACGGCGGCTCCAACCAGAAATGGACCACTCTGACGGCCGGATGACCCCCGCTCCCGGGACCCGAACCCTCGCCGCGCTCCGGTCCCGGGAGAACATCGGTGGCGGGCACCGCCAGGAAAGCCGGGTCAGTGGCGGAAAGGACGCCGAGCGCACAGCGCACACCCCTCGGAAGCCGAGTGTGGAGCTGACTCTGACGGATGACTTGTCGAAGCGCTTCGAAGCTGTCATTCTCCCTGACGGACTGCCAATAGACCAGCAGCAGAAAGTGCCTTGCTGGTAGAAGCCCTTGTTTCACATGAGATTTGTCCGTTAACTTGCGGCAAGAGGTGAAGCGCTTCGACAACCGCCGCAAGAAGGCCGTCGGCCTGCCGGCCGGTGTCGAAAGCCGTCACCCGACACACACCCGACGGCCGCCACTGGCAGGTCCTGCTCCACCACATCCCCGAGGCCGTGCCCTTGCCGGACCCCGCCCACGACCTGCTCACCGATGCCCTCGCGCACGAACTACCGCCCGGCGGTGCGCGGTTCTGCGCGGGCACTGACCTAGAAAGGGCCTCCATGACCAAGGAACAAGGAGCTTTCCACTGGGGGCATGAGGCCCTTCACCTCGAGATCGTCCTCGATGACGACGGCAGCCCGCGCCTCACGTACCTCGGACTGCCCGGCGAAGCGCGGAGACTCCCCGGTGCGTCCCTGCCCTTGGTGGAGGTGACGGCCGCGGGTCACGGCCGTGGCTGGTCGGGCAACCACCTCGTGGGCACCGATCTCGGCGGACGTCTGCGCCACCGGACCCACCGCGCGACCCGCGACGGCGACTGGCACACGCTGACCGTGCACCTCCACGATCCGGAGACCGGGCTGGCCGCGGAGGTGACCTACCGATCACCGGACGGCATCCCCGTGCTCCGCAGCGAGGTGACCCTGCGGAACGTTGGGCAGACCACGCTGCACCTGGAGTCGGTCAGCTCGTTCGCGGTGGGCTGCCTCACCCCGCAGGACCCGGCGGCCATCGACGCCGCGGACCTGCTGTGGGCGGAGAACGACTGGCTCGCCGAATGCCGCTGGCAGCGACAGCCGATGCGCCTGACCGCACCGGCCCACAGCGGACGCGTGAGCCACCCGAACCGCAGAGCCGGCTTCGCCCTGAACGGACAGGGCACCTGGTCCAGTTGCGGACGCCTCCCCATGGGCGGCCTGACGGACCGGCGTACCGGCCGCACCTGGGTGTGGCAGATCGAGCACAACGGCGGGGGCTGGCGCTGGGAATGCGGCGAGCAGGACAAGGCGGCCTACGCGGCGCTGTTCGGACCAACCGACACCCACCACGGCTGGCGGCACCCCCTTGAACCCGGCGCCGTCTTCCGCACCGTACCCGCCGCCCTGTCCTTCAGCGACGACGGCGGCCCGGACGAGGCGTTCGCCGCGCTGACCCGCTACCGCCGCGCCCAGCGCCGCCCGCATGCCGACCACCAGCGCCTGCCCGTCATTTTCAACGACTACATGAACTGCCTGATGGGCGACCCCACGACCGAGAAGCTGCTGCCGCACATCGACGCGGCGGCCGACGCGGGCGCGGAGTACTTCGTGATCGACGCCGGCTGGTACGACGGCGAGAACGGCGGCTGGTGGGACAGCGTCGGCGCCTGGGAGCCCGCCGCCTCCCGGTTCCCCGGCACGCGCGGGATCCACGAGGTGCTGGACCGTATCCGGGAGCGCGGCATGGTGCCCGGCCTGTGGCTGGAGCCGGAGGTGATCGGCGTACGCAGCCCCATGGCCAAGTCCCTGCCCGACGAGGCGTTCTTCCGCCGCGACGGCGCCCGCGTCACGGAGGCCGGCCGGCACCACCTGGACCTGCGCCACCCGGCCGCCCGTGCCCACCTGGACCAGGTCGTGGACCGCCTGGCCGGCGAGTGGGGTGTCGGCTACCTCAAGCTCGACCACAACATCGACCCCGGCTCCGGCACCAGCGCCCACCCCGGCGAGACACCGGGCGCCGGCCTGCTCGGCCACAACCGTGCGCACCTCGACTGGCTCGACGGCGTCCTGGACCGCTATCCGCACCTGGTGGTGGAGAACTGCTCCTCGGGCGGCATGCGCTGGGACCATGCCCTGCTGTCCCGGATGCAGCTGCAGTCCACGAGCGATCAGCAGAACCTCCACCTCTACGCGCCCATCGCGGCTTCCGCGCCCACAGCCGTCACCCCCGAACAGGGTGCCGTCTGGGCGTACCCCCAACCGGAGGACTCCCTCGACGAGGTGGCCTTCACGATGGCCAACGCGCTCCTCGGGCGGATCCATCTCTCTGGCCGCATTCCCGAACTCGAGCCGGAGGCCCGCGCCCTGGTCCACGAGGCGGTAGCCGCGTACAAGGCCATCCGCGCGGACCTGCCGCAGGCCGTGCCGTCCTGGCCCCTGGGTCTTCCCGCCTGGGACGACCCCTGGATCGCCCTGGCCCTGCGCACCCCGGCCACCACCTACGTCACCGCCTGGCGCCGCCCCGGAACCGACGCCACGGCGGCGCTTCACCTGCCCCACCTGCGGGACACCGCCGCCCGTGTCGACCTGCTCTACCCCTCGGCCGGCCGGGCCATTTCCGCCTGGCTGCCCGACGCGGCCGAGCTGAGCCTGACCCTGCCCACCGCGCCGTCCGCCGTCCTGCTCCGCATCACCGCCACGGACCGCGGCGCTCCCTGAACCACCTCACACCTGCATCACGAATCGACGAGAGGACCAATCGGGTGCCCCCTCTGCACCAGCCGGACGGACGCTTCGCCAACCCCGTGATCCCCGGCTTCCACCCCGACCCCAGCGTCTGCCGCGTCGGCGACGACTACTACCTGGCCTGCTCCAGCTTCGAGTACTTCCCCGGCGTACCCCTCTTCCACAGCCGCGACCTCGTCCACTGGACGCAGATCGGCAACGCCCTGGACCGGCCCGAGCAGTTGCGCCTGCCGACGGACATGCCGTCCTCCGGCGGGATCTACGCCCCGACCCTGCGCCACCACGACGGCCGCTTCTGGCTGATCGTCACCAACTGCAGTGAGGGCGGCGGCAACCTGATCGTCACGGCCACCGACCCCGCCGGACCGTGGTCGGACCCCATCTGGGCGCCGGGTGTCCCCGGCATCGATCCCGACCTGGTCTGGGACGAGGACGGCACCTGCTGGTGCACGGTCGCCGGGGTCTCGCAGGTCCGTCTCGACCCGTCCACCGGGCAGACGTACGGAACACCGCACAGGCTCTGGTCCGGCGGGCCCGGCGCCAAGGCCCCGGAGGCGCCGCACCTGTACCGGATCGGCGACTACTGGTACCTGCTCATCGCCGAGGGCGGCACCGAGCGCGGCCATGGTGTCTCGATCGCCCGCGGCCGTACGCCCGCGGGCCCGTTCGAGCCGTGCCCGGCCAACCCGATCCTCACCCATCGCGGCACCGACCACCCCGTCCAGAACACCGGGCACGCCGACCTGGTCCAAGGCCCCGACGGCTCCTGGTGGATGGTGCTGCTCGGCGTACGGCCGGGCGGCGGCACGCCGGGCTGGCACGTGCTCGGCCGGGAGACCTTCCTGGCCCCCGTGACCTGGGTGGACGACTGGCCGGTCGTCGGCGAGGTCGCCCTGGACCTGCCCGAGCTCCCGTGGCCGCTCTCCCCCAGCCCTGTCGAGGAGCACCGGGACGACTTCGAGCTCGCCGAACTGCGACCGTCCTGGATCTCCCTGCGGGACCGGCCCGCCGAACACTGCACCACCAAGGAGCGCCCGGGATGGCTGACGCTCCACACGCGGGGCGGCTCCCTGGACGAGCCCGACGTGGTGTTCACCGGCCGCCGCCAGCAGCACCTGTCGTGCCGGGCGCGCACTCTGGTCGATGCCACGGAAGGAGGCGGTGGCCTCGCCGTGCGGCTCGACGAGCGGCACCACTACGAGATCGAGGTGTCCGGCACGCGGGTGCGGGTGGTCACGCGTGTCGGCTCCCTGCGCACGGTCGTGGCCGCACAGTCCGTGCCCGCCGGGCCGGTGGTCCTCGCCGTCACGATCACGCAGCCGCCGTCTCCGCACGGGCCGTGCACGGGACCCGACGTCGTCTCCCTCGGCGTCGAGCAGCCCGACGGCACGTTGACCGAGCTCGCGACCCTCGACGGCCGCTACCTGTCGACCGAGGTCGCCGGCGGCTTCACCGGTCGGGTCATCGGCATGTACGCCGCGGCAGGCACCGTCCACTTCGACTGGTTCGACTACGAGCCCCTCGACGGCTGAACCGGGCCCCTCCCTCTGCATCTCTCTGCATCCCTCCGCCTCCCTCTGCTCACCATGAGCCGACGGTGGCGCCTGATCGCTGCCCGGCCACGGACCGGATCACCCGCACCATCGGCCGAAAGGCATGACACATGAAGGACATACGGAGACCCTCACCCCATCGCAGCCGCGGCCCCGGACGCCTGGCCGGCCTGCTGATGGCGCTGCTCGTCGTCCTGGGGCTGTCCGGCAGCACCGCGCTCGCCGCGACCGACGGGACGGCACAGCAGGCACTCGCCACGGTCAAGGTGCCGGCCGGTGCCAAGGACGCCGTAGCCGCGATGCAGCCCAGTTGGAACCTGGGCAACACCCTGGACGCGATTCCCGACGAGACGTCCTGGGGCAACCCCAAGGCCACCAGGGAGCTGTTCAAGACCATCCGGGCGCAGGGCTTCCGCAGCGTCCGCATCCCGGTGACCTGGAGCGCACACCAGTCCGCCACCGCGCCCTACACCGTCGACGCCGCGTACCTGAGCCGTGTCAAGGAGGTGGTCGACTGGGCACAGGCCGAGAACCTCTACGTCGTGCTCAACGTCCACCACGACTCATGGCAGTGGGTCTCGAAGATCTCCACCGACCACGACAACGTGCTCGCCCGCTACGACGCCCTGTGGACCCAGATCTCCGCGGCGTTCCGGGACGAGCCGCGCACCCTGCTCTTCGAGAGCATCAACGAACCGGGCTTCGACAACGCCACGGCGGCGCAGAAGACCCAGTTCATGAACGAGCTGAACACCTCGTTCCACGAGATCGTCCGCTCTTCGGGCGGCGCGAACAAGGGCCGCCTGCTCGTCCTGACCACACAGGGCGGCACCCCCTCACAGGACCTCATGGACGACCTGTACACGACGATCACCGCGCTGCATGACAGCAACCTGGTCGCCACTGTGCACTACTACAGCTATTACCCGTTCAGCGTGAACGTCGCGGGCGGCACCCGGTACGACACCGCCGCCCAGAACGACCTGACCGACGCCTTCGCCCGCATGCACGACACCTTCGTCGACAGGGGCATCCCCGTCTACCTCGGCGAGTACGGCCTGTTGGCCTGGCCCGACCACAACCATCCCGACCGCGTCGAGCGGGGTGAGGCGCTGAAGTACTTCGAGCACCTCGGATACGCGGCGCGCCAGGCCGGCGTCACCACCGCCCTGTGGGACCCCGGAACCTTCGCCTACCTGAACCGGGACACCCTGAAGTGGCAGGACCCCGCCCTGTTCGCCTGGATCAAGTCGAGCTGGACCACCCGCTCGGGAACCGCCTCCTTCGACAAGGTCTTCGTGGCGAAGTCGAGCCGGATCACGGCCCAGTCGCTCACGCTGAACCCGAACGGCACCAAGTTCCAGAGTCTGTGGAACGGCGACACCAAGCTTGTCGCGGGCAAGGACTACACCGTCTTCAAGGATCGGCTCACCCTCACGGCGCAGGCGCTGACCCGGCTGACCGGCGAGCGGGACTACGGGGTCAACGCGACGCTCCAGGCCCGGTTCTCCCGCGGCCTGCCCTGGAAGATCGACGTGGTTACCTACGACACCCCGGTGCTGTCGAACGCCACGGGCACACCCGATGCGTCCACCCTTCCCACGAAGTTCCAGGGCGACCTGCTGGCGACCATGGAGGCCACGTACGCCGACGGCAGCAACGCCGGCCAGACCAGCTGGACTCCGTACCAGGAGTTCAACGCGGCCTTCTCGCCGGACTACCCGAACGGCACGATCATCCTGACCCCCGATTTCCTGAAGGCACTGCGTGACGGCGAAGCGGCGACGCTGACCTTCCACTTCCACAGCGGCGCCAAGGTGAAGTACAAGGTCACAAAGTCTGGGGACTCCGTCACCGGTACGGCTGTCACGGAATCCTGACCGACCGACCCTCGCCCTGGTTGCCCGCCTCCCGGGCAACCAGGGCACCGACGTCTCTGCGGCGCCGCGGCACACCCGTGCTCGCGCGTGAGCCACTTCCTGTGAGAAATCGTTGGCAACCTTTGCGCTTCCTGTGGCCACTCAGTAGTGCACCATCGGCTCGATCTTGCGAACGGACAGGAAATGAACACATCGAGGCAGGCCGCGCGGCAGCGCAGACAAAGACGCAGGCTCATGCTGGGCGGCACATCGGCACTGATCGCCACGGGCGTTCTCGTCTACCTGGTCATGGCGTTGCTCCCCGACCGCAACGTCGACGCAGGGCCTGCCGCAGCCACACCCCTCGCCAGCACCCAGGTGAAAGCCACCGCCGCCGGCGGCGAGAGGGCCACCCCGGCCGCGACGGCGAGCCCGACCGGCTCGCCCAGCCCGACAGGCTCCCCCACCCCGACGGGTACCGCGACCACCAAGTCGGCGCGACCGTCACCCACTCCCACCCCGGAGCCCAAGCAAAAGCCCGCTACCACAACTGCGCAGGCAGGACGGATTCAGCCGCACACCAGCTACCGGGGCGTCGCCACCGCCTACGAGGCCGCGGACGGAAACGGCGCCTGCCTGTTCGGCCCCAGCCCCGACCTCATGATCGCGGCCATGAACACCACCGACTACGAGACGTCCAGGGCGTGCGGCGCATACGTGCTCGTACACGCGGCCAACGGCAAATCCATCACCGTACGCATCACCAACGAATGCCCCCTGCCCTGCGCACCCGGGCAACTCGACCTCAGCCAACAGGCATTCGCCAAACTCGCCGACCTCAAGGTCGGCCGGATCTCCATCACCTGGAGCCTGGTGAGCCCCAGCATCTCCAACAAGATCTCCATCCGGTACAAGACCGGCTCCAGCCGCTACTGGTGCGGCATCCAGGCGATCGGCCACCGCAACCCGGTCGCCGGGCTGGAAGTCCGTACCGCAGGCGGCTGGCGGCGACTGCCCCGCACCTCCTACAACTACTTCATCTCCGCGGACGGCAGCGGGTGCGGCAGCGCGATCAGACTCACCGACATCTACGGCGAACGGTTGACCATCAACGGAATCGCGGTGCGGCCGAACGTCGTGCAACCCACCCAGGTCCAGTTCGCCCGACACTGATCCCACCGCCCGCCCAAGGCCGACGTCGAGGCCATCTTCGCGGACTGCAACACACTGAGGGCCGAGGTCGACCGCGCCTGAGAAAGGACGCGGACCGACCTCGGCCCTGATGTCACTGCTGTCGGGTCAGCCGCCGCTGACGGTCAGGCCAGGACGAGACAGACTCCGCTGAGTCCCTTGGCCAGGCCGACCGCGGCCTGCCGGTGGCGACGGTGACCGACTCCGGCAGGCCCTGCCAGCCCCGGGAGATCAGACGCCGCACCGACGTCGTGGTCTTCCCCAACCCCGACGCCGTCCTGCGGCTCGCCACCGCCGGCCTCGCCGAGCTACACGACGAATGGATCACCTTCCCCCGCCGCTGCCTCTCCGAAGAGAGCATGGCCGCCGTCTACACCACCACCGACACGGCCACCCTCCCCACCACCACCAACGACTGATCCCCTACACCACACGGTGGACACACGGTGGGACGCCATCGATCACGCATGCCCGGGACTCCACGCGGGCGGCCACCGATCGCGTGTCCGCCCGGGCATCGCCGAGTTGCGGCATCGCACGTAACAGGGGGTTACCCCCACCTCCGATCCGGATGATCACCCCATCGCCGCGCCCCTACCGCTTCGACATGCTGAACCTGCCTGCGCTGAGCGGGGGTTGAAGGCTCAGCGTCACGGGCCACCGTCATCCGCGGTGATCTTGCCGGCTGTCAAGGAGGAACACGTGATCAAGTACAAGCGTTCGCTGGGTGGGGCACTCACGCTGGCCGTGGCAATCGGTGCCGTGGCAGGCGCGCTGCCGGCAGGCGCCGCCACCGCCACGGCCACGGCCACGGCCGAGTCCACCGCCGCACAGCCCGCCACCACCAGCGACGACACGCAGCTGCGTGCGCTCATGCACCGGCTGACCACGGCCGACGGTGCGCCCGGCGCGCTCCTGCAAACGCGGGATCGGCACGGCTTCAGGGTGCTGACCAGCGGCGTCGCGGACGTGAACAGCAACGCTCCGGTGGCGCCCGACAGCAGATTCCGGATCGGCAGCATGACCAAGCCCTTCGTGGCCACGGTCGTGCTCCAGCTGGTGGGAGAACATCGCGTCGCCCTCGACGCGCCCGTAGCGCGCTACCTGCCCGATCTCCTCCGCGGCCACGACAACGACGACCGGAAGATCACCGTCCGTCAGCTGCTCCAGCACACCAGCGGCCTGCCCGACTACCTCACCTTCCTCAGCCCCGCGGAGATCCTCGACGACCCGCTCGCCCACCACGACACCCGCGACCTGGTCAACCTCGCGCTCGCCCAACCCCGGACGTTCAAGCCCGGCGAGGGCTGGCGCTACTCCAACACCAACTATCTGATCGCCGGGATGCTCATCGAAAAGGTGACCGGCCACCCCTACGGCGAGGAAATCCGCCGACGCATCATCGAGCCCCTGCACCTGCGCCAGACATCCGTGCCGGGCGACGCCACCGCGATCAACGGCCCGCACCCGCGCGGCTACGTGCGCCCCGGTGAGGGCGCGCCGCTGATGGACCTCACCGCGATCAACCCGTCGATCGCGGGAGCCTCCGGCGAGATGATCTCCAGCGCCGGCGACCTCAACCGCTTCCTCGGCGCACTGGTTGGCGGCAGGCTGCTGCGCCCGGCCCAGCTCAAGGCGATGATGACGACCCACCCGACCGGCGACAAGGGCCGGGAGTACGGCCTCGGCCTGGAGAGCAAGGAGCTACCCTGCGGCGGCGTGTACTGGGGCCACGGCGGCGACATCTTCGGCTACCAGACCGCGGGCGGCGCCACCACCCACGGCAGGCAGGCCACGGTGATGGCCAACGTCGACCCGGGCGGCACGGACGAGCAGGACGACGACATGGAGGCCGCCGTCCAGACGGCCCTGTGTGAGGGCCGCCCCTCACACCCCCGGTAGCGCAACCCCTCGATGACGGAGGCACCGCCGTCCCGTGTGGGCGGGCGGGATGAGCAGCTGTCATCTGGCCGGAGGGCAGTGCGGCGAGGCGGTGAAAGGCCGTGGCCCGGGGGTACAGCCTGAGACCGGGCTTCGTGAACCTCACGGTTGCGGCGCCTGGCCCGTGCCGCCCCAACTTCCAACCGCTGGACATGATCCGTGAGGTCGACCCTCAGACGTGGGCATGGGTGACGCCCGGCGACTTCTCGTGGCGGCGGCTCAAGACATCCACCGCCGCGGAGCCGGCCGGGATACGACTGGCCGGGATACGACTGGCCGGTCGCCACGCGGTGCGATGCACCACTCGGGTGAAGGCCTTCCCGCCATGATGCCGAACGCGACGAGCACGGTGACCTGTCATATCGACGTGCGTTGAAATCAGCATGGCAAAGCCAGAATCCAACGTACCCAGCACCAGCGGCTCACCAACCAAGAAGCCGACGGTGGAGCCCTTTCTACTGACGGCAGAACAAGGCGAAGCTGCCCGTGCACTTCTCGGCTATGTAAGCTCGCTGCCTCTCAACTCGCCCGACGCGCAACTGCTTGCCGTGGTCGTGGCCATCCGGGCGGCACGGGGCGGCGTCGGCAATCTCACCGGCGGTGACCTCTCCTCGCTGCGTCTGGCCGACCCAGCAGGCGCCATCGGTGAGGTTCGGAAGATCGGTTGGCAGGTGACGGACGAGCTTCTCGTCGGTGACCCGGAGACTCCGGTAGCCGTCACCGTGCCCGACCTCGCCGGAGAGGCGGACCGCAGGCTTCCCTTCGGAAAGCAAAAGCGCTCACGAGTGTCCGGATGGACAACACGAACCCTGGCAGCCAAGCCCGTGAAAAGAGCAACTCCCGCTACGCGCCTGGCTGCCCTGTTCCTTGCCGCACACAGCACATCTCAGTTGCACGGAGATATTCCGTCCGGTCTCCCCGAGGTGTGTCGCACTGCGCTCCCCGAACTTCTACGCAGTGGATTCCTTGCCGAACTAGTCGACGGCCAGTACCGCCTTGCTCCGGCGGTCCGGCACCTCTCGGGGCTACGGCGCGCCGCGACCACTGACGCCCGTAATGTGGCAACCCAGCCCGGTGCCGCAGGCAAGTCTCGGACTGCTGCAGAGGAGGAATTCGACGCGGCTGGTTGGGAGCGGTGGAAAGAACAGGCAAGTCCGGCTCTGCGACGGCATGTTGCAGCCGTGGAGAACTGTGCCTTGTGCGCGCTGCCGGTCGAACGGATCGCGGCAGCGTTCACGGATTCACCTGCTGTGCTTCCCTTCCAGAATGCCGTTCGGGCTGCCTACGGCGCATGGAAGGACGCGCACCCAGATCGCGGCCCCCTGGCAGCAGGGTTCACTGTGACGTTCCGCGCAGAGCATGGGCACGGTCCCTCCTTCACCCAACTCTGCGCGGGCCTGGGCTGGAACCTTCCACGGCCGCTGCGATCCTTCGTCGTTCGCCGCCTCCTCGCCAATGAATGGCTGACCGACACGGCCCCCGTGCCCTGGACGCTTCGCCCGGGACGAACCGCCCAGGCCCAGGACATCACTTTGCCGGGGTCGAAGCCCGTAGCCACCAGTTGAGACCTCGACTGGTGCCTTGACGCCGTACAACCACGGCCAGTTGACCCGACCAGCGCGCTACTCACCGAGGGGCCTCACGAATGGGACGGCAAAGCCAGGAAAACCGCGGCGGCCACGGCACGTACCGGACTACAGCCTCCGCGCATTGCAACCGCCCGGCGCACTCTACGAAGAGTGGATCCGGGTCCCGAGTGGCATGAATCCCGCCGCGGCCCTCGCCGACGAGCGGCTGACCGACGACGCCCGGAAACTCACTGGGTTCACCTGCGCACGACGAATCCCATCGAATCAACCTTCGCGACGGTACGGCTCAGGACCAAGGTCACCAAGGACGCCGGCGGTGCAGCCGCCGCGCTTGCCATGGTCTTCAAGCTCGTCGAGTCCGCCCAGGCCCGCTGGCGGGCCGTGAACGCGCCCCACCTGGTCGCCCTCGTGCGGGCCGGCGCTTGCTTCGAACGCGGTCGGCTTGTCGAACGCCCCGAGGCTCACGCAGCCTGAATGACCGCAACTGATCGACTGCTCTGGATTTACGCCTCGCCAGGGCGATGAGTTTGCCTGGTGCCTGAAGTCTTCCCCTTTGAGACTCCCGCCCTGATGGGGCGAGAAGCGGAGCATCCCCATGCCATGGAGGAGAGATGGAGGCCAGAATGGGCAGTCCGATTCGGCTGTACATGTCGATGTCGCTCGACGGCTACGTCGCCGGTCCGGACGATCCACCGGGCCAGGAGCTCGGACGCGCCGGAGGACGGCTTTTCAACTGGCTCGACGACCGGGAATCCGACGGTCCCAGCGGACAGGTCTATCGCGAGGCGCTGGCGACCGGCCGGTCATGGTCCATGGGGCGGGCGCGGCCCAAGCGCTCCTGCGAGCCGGGCACATCGACGAGATGGAGATCCACCTGGTTCAGGTCCTCCTCGGGGACGGCCGACGACTGTTCGACCACCTGGGCAGTGATCACATCGAACTCGACCTTGTCCGACGGCTCGACGATCGAGACGTTACGCACCTGCGCTACCGGGTGCGTCGACCCGAGGAGGCCGCGTGAAGACGCTCTTCGTCTCCTACCGTGTCACCGACCTGGACCGCTCGCTCGGTTTCTACACCGCCCTGGGCTACGTCGAGCTGGGCAGGGTCCAGGGCGGCGACGCGGGTCACCTCGTGATCCTCAAGTTCCCTGGCGAACCGGCGGCCTCGCTCGAACTGGTCCACCGCCCCGTCGGCGGACGCATCGAGGTGGGCACCGGTTTCGACCACCTCGCGATCCAGGTGGACACGCTGGCCGCCACCCTGGAGCGGCTGACCGACGCCGGCCTGGAGCCGGGACCTGTCCAGTACCCGGGCGGCGCTCGCGGCCCGAAGACGTCGTGGCTCACCGACCCGGATGGCTACCGGATCGAGTTGGTGGAGTGGCCACCTGGACACCCCGACGGCATCACCGCTGCGGACTTCTCCTGACGACTTGGGGATCGATACTGGCGCAGCGGCCTCGCTCCCCCGCAGCGGCCGGGACGTACGGCGCTGGCGATCTCGGGACTGTCAGTGGCGAGCGTTAGCGTGCTGCCATGCAGCCACACTTCACCGGCACCTGTCTGATCAGCGGCGACGTACCCGCTCTCGCAGCGTTCTACGCCACGCTGCTGTCCGCACAGGTCGAGGGCGACGACTCGTTCGCCATCATCTCCGGCCCTGGCGCGGTGCTGTCGGTCTTCTCGACCGCTGGTATGGAAGCAATGGCGCCGGGCTCGATGGCCCACGCAGGCAGCGGGAACTTCACGATCGAGTTCGAGGTCGACGACGTCGATGCGCGCTACGACCGTCTCCGAGTCGGTGGCGTTCGGATCCTCAAGCCGCCCACCACCCAGCCCTGGGGGCGGCGTTCGATGTGGCTGCGCGATCCCGACGGAAATATCGTCAACTTCTACCAGCGCACTCAGACGCCGCCGGCACCTTCTCCGTGACTGAGGCCGGGGGCTGAAGCACCCCGCATGCCCGTCGGCCCGTGTCGTAGGAACGGCCGCACGAGTGGGAGGCCGGGTCGGCGGATCTGCGGGCGTTCAAGCGAGCTCGCCGGCCCGGCCCCCGTGGGTGAGGGGGTGGCGGCCGCGACGTGGAACCGGTTCATCGCGGCGTTGGACAAGTTCGTCGAGTGGGCTCTCGCCGAGGAGCTGCTGGCCGCGGATCCGTTCCGGAGGGTGGACCGGACGGTGTGGAGCCCGCGGGGTGTGCAGGTGGTGCGAGTGAACGCTGAGCGGGAGGTGGACAGAGGATGCAAGCTGCGAGCAGGGGAGCCTTGTGCAACCCTGTTGCTGTAGCTGATTCAGCGGCGTGATCTGGCCATCACAGCGACCACCACCCCGATGGAAGGTCCGCAGGCCCCGACGTCAGACCTTCCGGATCCGGTCGGCGATCTCCGGCCTCGCCGCGAACCCGGCCGCCTTGTACGTGGCGACGCCGCCGACGTTGGAGCTCGGCGTGCACACGCGCACGCTTGACGAGCCCATCTCCCGCAGTGCGGCCGCCCCGGCGACGGTGATCGCCCGGCCATAGCCGCGGCCGCGGTGGTCCGTGTGGACGCCCATCGGCTCGACCAGTCCTGGTTTCCCCGGGCCGGCCGACCAGACCGTCACCACCGCCGCGGGGTTGCCCTGGTCGTCGTAAGCACCCAGGCAGCGGGCGTCGGCGTAGAACGGTGCCGCAGACATCCTGTGCCGGTACTCGCGCGTGGGCTTCGTGGTGTTGAACGCGGACCGCAGGACGTCGGCGAAGTCCTGTGCCTGCTCCAGGCCGATCTCCTTGATCCGCACGCCGGGGTCCTCCACCGCTTCGGCGAGGTCGCGGAAGAGCGGTGTCCACGGCTCGTCGACGCCCCAGCCTTCCTTGCTCAACAGGTCGTGGAGCAGCAGGCCCTGCGGCGCCTCGATGGACACCGCTCCTTCCGGCAGCACGCCGCGCTCGGGCAGCGAGAAATCCTCGACGAGTCGCCGCGCCAAGTCCTCGTCATGGAAAGCGTTGGAAGCGACCGTCATCCGCACGAGCGTCGGTGAATCCAGCATCCCGACGGCGAGAATCCGTCCGTTCCGGCTCCAGGTCCGTACCGCCGCGGCCGTCTCGGCCGTTCCGAACCGGTAGTTCCAGCCGATGTCCCCGGGATGCAGCTGCATCGGCGTTTCGTCGTGCTGCCACTCCCGCAGCGCCGCAATGGCCTCGCGCACTCCGTGGGCCGTCGGCGTCCTCAGCACAATCGTCATAGCCGGGATCAGACATCCCGTCTCGGTGGCGTGCAACCGATTAACTGACCAGGCGCTTCAAGGTGATGGTGGCGGGAGGTCGAGGGCGAGTCCGGTCCCGGCGAGGAAGCCGTCGAGGGCGTCGGGGCGGTACTGGAGGCGCCTGAGTCGGTTGCGCACGAGCGCTGCGAGTCGGTCGAGGGCAGCGCTGGCGAGGTTCGCGAGGCTGTGTTTGAAGCAGATCCAGCCGCCGCAGACCGCCCGAGTGGTTTTACCTCCGCCCGCGTCACCTCCTTCCAGGAGGTGACGGCCTTCTCGTCGCGTTCCGCGGTCCTGCGGGCCGGGACCTGCGGTGTGAACCCGATCCGGCGCATCAGCCTCGCCGCGCCCGAGACGCTGTAGGAGACGTGAAACTTCCTGCCGATCAGCGTCACCGCCCGCGCCCCTCGAAGCCTCCTCGCTGGGTTTTGGGAGACGGGCGGTTCGGCCCCTGCGAAGACCGTATCGCCCGTATCACCCGTACCCTTCGTGGTGTCTACGGCGTCACATAGCGGGCGCCAAACCACTGGAGGCAACACCCCGTGCTGATCGCTCAGCGTCCGTCCCTGACCGAAGAAGTCGTCGACGAGTTCCGCTCCCGGTTCCTGATCGAGCCGCTGGAGCCGGGCTTCGGCTACACCCTCGGCAACTCCCTGCGTCGGACCCTCCTGTCCTCGATCCCCGGTGCGGCTGTCACCAGCATCCGGATCGACGGCGTTCTGCACGAGTTCACCACCGTGCCGGGCGTCAAGGAGGACGTCACCGACCTGATCCTCAACATCAAGCAGCTGGTCGTGAGCAGTGAGCAGGACGAGCCGGTCGTGATGTACCTGCGCAAGCAGGGTCCGGGTCTGGTCACCGCCGCCGACATCGCGCCCCCGGCCGGTGTCGAGGTGCACAACCCCGACCTCGTCCTCGCCACGCTCAACGGCAAGGGCAAGCTGGAGATGGAGCTGACCGTCGAGCGCGGTCGCGGTTACGTCTCCGCCGTTCAGAACAAGCAGGTGGGCCAGGAGATCGGCCGTATCCCGGTCGACTCCATCTACTCACCCGTCCTGAAGGTCACCTACAAGGTCGAGGCCACGCGTGTCGAGCAGCGCACCGACTTCGACAAGCTGATCGTCGACGTCGAGACCAAGCAGGCCATGCGGCCGCGCGACGCCATGGCTTCCGCGGGCAAGACGCTCGTCGAGCTGTTCGGGCTCGCCCGCGAGCTCAACATCGACGCCGAGGGCATCGACATGGGCCCCTCCCCCGTGGACTCCGCCCTGGCCGCCGATCTCGCCCGGCCGATCGAGGAGCTCGAGCTCACGGTCCGCTCCTACAACTGCCTCAAGCGCGAAGGCGTCCACTCCGTGGGTGAGCTCCTGGCGCGTTCCGAGGCCGACCTGATGGACATCCGCAACTTCGGTGCGAAGTCCATCGACGAGGTCAAGGCGAAGCTGGCCGGCATGGGCCTCGGTCTCAAGGACGCCCCGCCCGGATTCAATCCGACCGCCGCCGCCGACACGTTCGGCGCTGACGACGCGGACGCGGGTTTCGTGGAGACCGAGCAATACTGAACGCTGTGCTGCGCCAACCATAGATCCCCAGTCGTCCGACCCTGAGGCAAGAAGTCGGAGCTCACCGGGGCTGGCTCTGGGCGGCCCCGATGCCAGGGACGTACGACCTGACGTGGGTCGAGGACGGCACCGACGAAGAGTGCTCGACCGACGCCTGCCCGTCCGATAGGTCAAGCAACAGGCGTCCCCGACTGACTCGGGCTCGGGGGCGCCTGCGGTCTTCCATGACCGGCGGCCAGCAGCTGCGGAGGGTATCGATCGTCCTTGAAGTCGAACAACGCGATGAGGGCCACGCCGAGCGTTATCAGTACTGCCGCCCACGCGCCGCCGCCGGCCACGACGCTTTCGAGCCGCTCACCGCCGAGCCAGCTGACTACATGGCCACAGACAACGGCAGCAGGGTCCAGGATCAACACAGCACGAAGGCGGCGAGGGCCCTCCAGTTGGGGCTCACCCCGTTCCTCCTTCCCCTTCGGGAGGCGACCGGCTGAGCGCGCGACACACCCGACCGGTCCACCTCAAGGTGACACTCCAGATCGCACGCCCACGAGCGGGCGCCCCGGAACTCCATCGCGAAGACATCGATCACACCTGAACTGCGATGATGCACAAAACTGCAGCTGTACCAGGCCGATGCGATCAGAAAAGCTAGACATAGCCGCCAATTCGCCCATAGTTGTACAAGATCTGAGCACCGAGCGATCCGTTCCGTCTCTGAAGACGCTCATTGCGGCTACCGACCTCATCGGCATCCGACATCGGCCCGCGCGTCCTCATCACTTCTCTGACCAGGCAACTTCCAAAGATGCTTCCGCGAGGCGGAAGCCCCATTGCGCCCCTGCGAGGCCCTTCCCGACGATGTGGCCACCACCCAAAGACGGGAGCCGCATCCATGCCGCACATGACCTCTTTCGCCAGGAACCAGTGGTACAGCTAGCGCATCTTTCTGACCTGCGCTTATGCGAGGCGATGAGGCTGTGACCTGCTAGGACGGGTTGCAGAGGCGAGCGGAGGCAGTCAGAGGAAATCACTCTGATTCGACCCCGGTTCGACCCGGGCCGCTCAGAGGCAGTCAGAGGCATCAGCCTCTGTAACTGGCCTGTGAGGGACACGAGTTGGCCGGTGTGGGTCACGGGTGGGCGACTCTGGCGGTGCTCTGTTTCGACCTCGGTCGAGCTGCGATGGGGACGTCTGCCTCCGCTCGGGGCCAGGCTTGCGAGGGCCTCCAGGACGGCCATCCTGGAGACCTTGCCGGCGCCGATGGAGGTCGGTTCCGGACACCACCCGTGGTTTTAGCGGGCCTGGGTGGCGTCCACGTCTTTGCGAGACGACCCCACCGTGCCAGACAGCACACATCACGCCGTCTCTCAACGAAACTCCACCGAATTCCGCGGAATTCTCAGCCCCGTCCAGCTTCCGTCGGCCGCGACCGATCTCATTCTGCTCGGAGACCTCACCGGCCGCTACGCCACCGGCAGTTACAGCAGGCTCGCCTCCGACGGCCGAAGTCTGGTCCTGCGTGAAAACCGCCAGGGCGCTGCCGAGCACGGGCACCGGATCACCGCGGCCATCGCCTGCCACGTGGCCCGTGCCGGTGGCACCGTCGACCAGCTGACGCAGTTCCTGCTGCACCCGGAGCATGAGGGCGGCAGGCACGCCCGGAGCATCGCGCTGCGTTCCGGGCAGTCGCGTGCCTTGGGCTACATCCGCCGGGTGTGGGCCAGCGCTTCGGAAGCGGTCAGCACCACCAGACTTCTCAGGTCCCGGCACGAGGCGTACGAGGTTCTCGCTGCGCTGCGCGACCGCATCGAGACCACGCCCTGGCGCGGGGAGCGGGGACGTACCGCGTTGCGGGTGCTGCGGGCGCATCTGAACTTCGCCGAGATCGCGGGCGGCCCCCTGCACCACGCCAGCGAACGGCAGACCGCCGAAGAGGCAGGCATCTCCCGCACGACGCTGCGGGCCGTCTACGAGACCGTCCTCAAGCCGCACGGCTGGCTGCGCCGGCTGCGAGTCGGCCACGGTCGCGAAGGCTCGACCTGGTACCTGGACGCTCGGCCGTCTCGTTTCCGGACCACTCAGTACCCCCCCCGACCCGGCACTTGAGGAGTGGACCACCCCTGAGACGGCCACGACCGCCGACATCGAGTCCACCGTCCTCGGCCACCTGATGGGCCACGACGCCTTCGCCCACCACGGCCTCGGCAGCGCCGCCCTCGTGATCATCAGCGCTCTACATGTACGCCAGGATCAGACCGTCGGCGAGCTTGTCGGTACCTCCTCGGTTTCCCGCGCCACCGCCTACCGGTCCCTGCGGCGCCTCGCCGACCACGGCCTCGTGAAGCACACCGGGGAGACCTGGGCCCTCGCGCCACGTGCGCTGGAGGGCTTCGGTATCCGCCTCCCGGACGCCGACAACGGCCACACCGCAGCGCCAGCACAGGGCTGGGACAGGGTCGCCGAGCAACACGGCACCTGGGGTGTCGCGGCCCGGCGCAAGGCCCTGCACGCGGCCGAGCGGGCGGCCTACCAGGAGGCACTGGACCGGCTGGCCCAGCACCGCAGCAGAGCTGTGGCGATCGTCCGCGACGGCCGCCAGGTCCTGGTCCCCGTGCCGCGCCCCGACGAGATCCCGCCCGCGTGGCCCGCCCCGGACGGGCGCGTCCTCGACCCGGTCACCGGTCGTCCGGCCGCCGACTGGCGGGTCGCCACAGATGGCCGACTGATCCTCATCACCCCATCGGACCAGCGCAGTTACGACGAGCTGGCCGCTGCCCATGCCGAAGCCCTCAGCGAATGGGAGTCCGTCGCATGAACGCACATCCCCCACCCGGCCCCGGCACGAGCGAGGCGGTGACGCCCGAGTACCTGCGCAAGCAGTACGAGGCCGGTGCCACCGTCGAGGAACTGGTCACCGCCAGCGGCCTGTCCTACGGCACCGTCTCCCAGTCGCGCGCACCCGATCCGGGCATCGATTGCCCCATCCCACCCGACGTGGCTACACTGCAGCCGAAATAGAAAAGGCTACGATGTAGCCAATAATCCAGTGATCAAAGGTGCGAACCCTCGGCACGCCATCGCCGGAGACGCGGCACTGCCGGGCGGCGACGGCATGCGCCCAGTGCTTCCACGTCCGCACCACCACCGCTCGAGAGGCAGACGATGCCCGTCCTCATCGCGATAGCGATTTACGCGATCCGGCTCGTGCGCGCCCCCATGGACGTGCGGCTGAAGAAGCGCCACGCCGGACCGCTGACAGTGACAGCCGGAGCCGTGGTCCTCTACCTGGCGTGGGACTGGCTCCGCCAAGACGGCATCAGCACCGTGTACTTCGTCGGCGAGTTCGCCGGTGTCGCGGCCGCCTATCTGATGACCTGCACCCTGGTGCTGGCCACCCGGCTCACGTGGCTGGAGCAGTGGTTCGGCGGACTGGACCGCATGTACTTCTGGCACAAGCAGTACGCCCTGGGATCCATGCTCCTGCTCTCGCCCCACCTCCTTCTCCACTTCTTCTCCGGCTTCGACGGCAGCGCGGACCACTACGCCGGCACCCCCCGGGCCGGCCAGCTCGTGGGGATGGGCCACGTCCTCGGCGCCGCGTCCGCCATCGGCCTGCTCGTGCTGGTCCTCATCTCGCTGGGCCAGGTCGGTCGCATCCTCCGGTTGCCCTACGAACGCTGGCTCTTCCTGCACCGCCTCACCGGTCTCCTGCTCCTGTCCGCTCTCGTGCACGGCTGGTTCCTCGACCTCGTCATCAACGGATCCGCGATTCTCCGGGCCCTCTACGTCACCATGGCCACCGTCGGCCTGGCCGCCTACGCCTACGACGAACTGGTGCTACGACGCAGGGAACCCCAGGCCGACTACACCATCCGCCGTGTCTCTCGGCCCGCCACCGACATCGTCGACCTCACTCTGGCCCCCACCGGCTCGCACGCCCTGCCCCTGATCGGCGGCCAGTTCGTCTACCTGCGCGTGGGCGGCCGACGCGCATGGCGCGAACACCCCTTCAGCGTGGCCGGAGTCCAGCCCGACGGCTCGGTCCGGCTCACCGTCCGCGCGCTCGGCCGCGGCACCCAGAAGCTCTACACGGACGTACGCGAAGGACTGCCCGCCACCCTCAACGGCCCGTACGGCATGTTCGACCACACTCTCGGCGGACCCCGCCAGATCTGGATCGCCGGCGGCATCGGCATCGCCCCGTTCCTCGGCTGGCTCACGCACCCGAGCGGCACGCTCCCCCGCGCCGACCTCTTCTACTGCGCTCCGACCGCCGACACCGCACCTTTCCTCGCGGAGCTGACGGAGGCGGCCGAGTGCCTTCCCGGACTCCGCCTCCACCCGACGTTCAGCCGCAGCCAGGGCCATCTCACCGCCGACAGGATCCGGACAACGGCCGGCCCGCTCACGCCCGACACCCACGTCTTTCTCTGCGGCCCCGCGTCCATGGTCGAAGACCTCAGCCGGGACCTCCACCGCCAGGGCATCCCCCGGGACCACGTCCACGCCGAACACTTCGCCTTCCGCTGACGAGCCACCAGTCGGGACCCCCCATAAATGTGGCTCTTCCGGCGCCGTTGACAAAAAAGGCCACGTCGGAAGCCGGGAAGACGATCGTCGTTGCCTTTCCTCCACCGAAGCCGGTCGGTCGACGTCGGCTCCCGTCAACGGGCCAACGGCGGTGGGCCCGGGGGGTTTCTCGTCGGTGTCCACCCGGAGGGTGGTCGCGGTGGGACCGAGGGCGACGGCGTTGGCGCGCGCGTGGAGGCGTCGGGGGCGGACGGGAGGCGCTCATCCGGCCGCCCATCCGGCGAGGGCCCCCTGTCGTGAGCGCCAGCCCCCTAGGCCCCGCCCTCCAAGGCACCGCCCTTGCGGGCGACGCTGCCGAGCCAGGCCAGGCTCGGCTTGGGGGTGCGTTCGAACGTCTCACGGTCGACGGCGATGAGACCGAACGTCGGCGCCCACCGTCCCCATTCGAAGTTGTCGAGCGCGGACCAGTGCAGGTACCCGCGGACGTCGATACCCTCGGCGACCGCGTCGTAGAGGTGCCCCAGCGCCTCCGTCGTGTAGGCGATCCGGCGTGTGTCATCGGCGGTGGCGATGCCGTTCTCGGTGACGAGCAGGGGGATCCCCTCCGTGGCCTCCCAGGCATGTCGCAGCGCGATGCCGAGGGCGTCCGGTCGGTACGCCCAACCGGTAAGCGTGTTGTCGGGACTCTCGGGAGCGGGAACAATGCCGTCCCTGCTCACCAACTGGCTGGTGTACGAGAGCGAAAGAACTGGCCGTCCCTGATCACGGCATGCGTGACGGTCCGCCGAGTCGACGGACCGTCATGCCGTCCCTGCGCTCGACGACCACCAGGACCAGGGCGAGCCCGGCCGGGCAGTACTCGACGAGGCTGCCGGTGAGGCGCTTCGATGTGCCTACTGGTCGAGCCCGACGGCGTTCGAGGGAACATCGAAGGCCATCAGGGTGAGCGACACCGCGCTGAACCAGCCCATCAGGACGGTCACATCCACGATGCCTTCGTCACCGAGCAGTTCCTGCGCCCGCTGGAACATCCCCTGCGGCACGATGCGCGCCGCGGCCAGCGTCGAGGCGAGCTCGTACACCATCTGCTGCCGCGGGTCGTCGAACGCGGTGGGCAGTCCCGCGATCAGCGCCTGCGCCTTCTCCGCGTCGAGCCCTCCGAAGATCACACCGATCTTCTCGTGCTCGTAGCTGGCGTACGCGGCGCCCCAGCGCCCGCAGATCACACAGGTGGCGATCTCGATCTCGGCCTTCGACAACGTCGACTTCGTCTGGAAATACGCCCCGACCGGCGTGACCGTCTTGAGGAGCGTCGGGTTCGCCGCCCAGATCTTGTGCGGACCCGGCACGAGTCCGCGCAGCTTCAGCGTGAAGTCGAACGCCTCGCGCATCTCCGGCGACATCTCGTCGACCGGTGTCTCGGCGAAGCGCCCGAACGTGCCGAAGTCCTCCGGGTTCTCGAGCATGGCCTTGAGTTCGTTGATATCGGGCATGATTCGCTCCTAG
The DNA here is from genome assembly GCF_041053035.1 of Streptomyces sp. R35. Classification (NCBI taxonomy): domain Bacteria; kingdom Bacillati; phylum Actinomycetota; class Actinomycetes; order Kitasatosporales; family Streptomycetaceae; genus Streptomyces; species Streptomyces sp. R35. The sequence continues at coordinate 9,709,964 of NZ_CP163440.1, read as the reverse complement.
TCGGTCTGGGTCACGGCGCGGCCGGCGGGCACGTCATACGCGTTGAGCAGGGTGCCGAGCGCCAGGTAGTGGACGGTGATGAAAGCGACCGCGGCGAAGCCCTGCCGGCCGAGCTTCGCGACCGCGGCGTCGTACAGCGGCCCCGGCACCGCGCCACCGCGGGCCAGGGCGGAGGCGACATCTGCGGCGAGGAGTTCGTCCTCGCCCAGGTCGGCCGGGCGCGAGCCTGCGCTCAGGGCCGCGATCTGGTCCGGGCGCAGCCCGGCGCGCAGGGCCAGCGGGGTGTGCGCGTAGAGCTCGTAGGCGACGTTGAACCTGCCGCCGAGCGTCAGGATGACGACCTGCCGGGCCCGCTCGCTCAGGCCCGGCAGCTTCTGGGCGACGTCGATGAACTGGCCGAGCGGCACCGCGAGGTCGGGGAAGTGGAGCATCACGCCCCACGGCCCGACGAACGCACCGTCGGGGTCGCGGACCTCGAAGCCCTGGTACTCCTCGGCCTGGATCATCTTCTCGAAGGCCTCGTAGAGGGGACGCTGCTCGGCGGTCAGCTCCGTAGGGGGAATCAGTGGCAGTCGCATGGTGATCTCCTTGTGCTCGACAGCCGAACACCGAGCGTTCAGGTGCGTTTCCAGGGCAGTGAGACCCGGTGGACCAGCCGATCAGCACGTCGTCGTGCCGACGATGCCTTGGTCGTGGTCACCGGGCCGGCTCAGACATCGCGCTTGAGCAGCGCGTCGAACGTGGTGACCGGGGCGATCCGTTCCTTGTCGACCACGACGTCGATCAGTGCCGGGCGGGCGCCGGCGATCGCCTGCTTCAGGGCTCCCCTGAAGTCCTGCGCCGAATCGACGCGAGCCGCGAACAGTCCGTACACGGCGGCGACCTTCGCGTGGTCGACGTCGATGAAATCGCAGACCTCGTGCACGACGTCGCCTCCGAGGGCGTGCTGGAAGCCGACGTGCTCGTACCCGAGGCTCGCGTTGTTCAGGACGATGGTCACCGCCGGGATGTCCAGTCGCATCGCGGTCTCGAGGTCGCCGACGTTGTAGCCGAAGCCACCGTCGCCGACCAGCGCGAAGGCACGCTGCCCCGCCGGCGCCGCGAGTTGGGCTCCGAGAACGGCGGGGAAGGCCCAGCCGAGTGTGCCGGCGGCGCGCAGGAACGTCCGGCCGGGCGAGTGGACGGGAAACAGGGCGCCGCCCCAGGCCCCCATGAAGCCCGTGTCCACGACGAGCAGGTCGCGCTCGTGGGTGAGTTCCCGAAGGATCGAGACGATGGCCTCGGGCCGCACGTGCCCGGCGGCAGGTCGGCGTGCCACTGCCTGGAAGTCCTCCTTCCAGGCGGCGCGCCTTTGCTGGACGGACTCGCACCACGTGCGGCGAGCGTCGGTGACCGGCTCCAAGGTCAGCGCCGCGGCGAGTGAGCGGCACAGTTCGCCGGCATCGGCGACCACACCCGCCTGCACGGCGCGCGTCCTGCCGATGGCCTCGGGCGAGAGATCGACCTGGACCACCTCGGTGGTGGCCGAGGGCAGGGTGTATGTGTCGGTCGCGAGACCTCCGAGGTCCGTACCGATGACCAGGACGAGATCCGCCTCACGCGCGATCTCGTTGCTGATCTTGCTTGAGTAGCGTCCCGCGACGCCGACCGACAGCGGATGGTTCTCGGGTATGGCGCCCTTCCCGCCGAGTGTCGTCAGGACGGGCACCGACGCGGTCTCCGCGAGTGCGACCAGGTCGAGCGCGGCATCGGCGAGCAGCACTCCGTTGCCGGCGAGGATCATCGGCCGCTCACTCCGAGCGAGCCTGCTGACGATGTCGTCCACCGCGCTCGCCGACGGGGCCGGCGGCGTGGGCGTGAAGGCAGGCGCGTAGCGGGCGTTCGGCGCGACTTCCATGATCGTGTCGAAGGGGATGTCGAGGTGCACGGGTCGTGGGCATCCCGCGGCCGCGGTGCGCACGGCCTGAGCGACGAGTTCTCCGGCGCGGTCCGCGCGGGTGACACGCGCCTGCCACTTCGTGACCGACTGGAACATCGGCGGCTGATCGAGCTCCTGGTACTCGTTCTTGTACTCGACCCGTGTGGACACCGTGCTGGTGATGGCGACGAGGGGGCTGTGTGCCCACCAGGCGTCCGCGAGCGCTCCGGCGACGTTCGCCGCACCCGGCCCCCACTGCCCGTAGACGACCGCGGGTTTGCCCGTCACCCGGGCGTACGCGTCGGCCATGACGACGGACGCGGCCTCGCTGCGCGCGAGGTGCATGGCGATGCCGTGATCACGCAGCGCCTGCCAGAGGAGCAGATCGCCACCGGTGACCAGGAAGATACGGTCGATCCCGTTGTCTTTCAGGGCCCTGGCCACAGCGTGCGCGACCCGGGGCGCAGCCATCTCGGTCTTGTGTTCCGTTGCGGTGTCACCGCTTGCTTTCGTCACGAGTTTCTCTCTTCATCGGCTCAGAACATGTGGTTGCTTCACCGCTGGGACACGGCACCTTGGCCGCCGTCGAGACCGCAGGGCACAAGAAGGTCGGTACCAGCGGTTTTCGGTGAAGGCTGGGGGCCGGGCCGGGCCGGAAGCCCGAGCGGCAGCGGAACTCGCAGCGCCCAATGGTCGGTCGAAGCTCGGCGTCACCTGCTGTCACGCCCCTCGGACGCCTGCGGTCCGGGACGGGGTGCCGGCGGCCTGCGTCGAGCCACGGCCGAATGCCGTCAGAGGATGAGGCCCTTGGTGATCACGTTGGGCAGGGTCGTCATCTCGGCGAAGGCGCGTTGGTCGTGGGCGGGCACGACGATCATGTCGGGGATGCGCTGGAGGATGGAGGCCATCCGCAGGAGATTGCGTCGGTTGCCGTCCGCGTCCAGATCGGCGAACCTCCGCACCAGCCAGGGACGTTCTTCCAGCCGGGTGAGACCTTCGCGCTGCCACACCAGGTCCCCCACCAGGGCGTACCGCACGTGGTTGGCGAGCGTCACGAACACGATGATGCTGCCCGGGGTGTGCCCCGGGGCGGGGACGCAGACGATCGATCCGTCGCCGTGAACGTCGTGGCTGCGGGGGAAGCCGAGGTAGGGACCGGACTCGAAGCGGATGACGCTCCAGGGGATGCTGGTCTCGCTGAAGGGTGGGCCGAAGTAGCCGTGCATGCCTTCCCTGTCGAAGGCGGCCTTCTCTCGCTCGGTGGCCAGCACCGGTACGTCGGGGAAGTCCGGGAGGCCGCTCACGTGGTCCCAGTGCGCGTGGGTGAGGAGGATGCCTGCGAGTCGACCGAAGTCGTAGCCGGCGGCCTCCAGTTGGTCCCGGGCCGGGTTCCACACCTCGTACTTGGTCATGCGCTGGAACAAGGGCGGCATGGTGGCCATCTGTTGGTCGATACCGCGCCCGAAGCCGGTGTCGACCAGCAGGTCGCCGCTGGGGTGCTTGATGAGGACGGCGCCCATGTTGAAGTCGCGCTTCTCGAAGAACGACCCGCCGCGGTAACCGTAGGCGGCGACGCGCTTGTTGACGCCGGTCGGCACCGCAACGACGTCCAGTTCCGCCGGTGGCCTGGCCTCGGGAATCGGAATCGAGTCGGACAGAGAGGGAGGCACAGGCAGTGGCGACGACGCGAAGCTGCGGGCCAGGCGCGCCACCGGCACCGCGGCAGCCGCGGCGACGATGAACCGCTTCTTCATGATTCCTTCTCCTTCTGGCGGGTCCGCGGTGCCCACGGCTCGGCGGGGGGGTCCAGGAGCAAGGGCACGGGGACGCGAGCGCGCTGAGTGGCCATCCGTGCCTGGCTGATCGGATACGCAGCGCACAGCTGCGTCCTGTGCTTGAGGGAGCCCGGTCGGGGGTTCCGTGGAGGCAGGCCAGGCGTAAAAAAACGAACGCCCGTTGTCTTTGTCAACTGTGCACCGACCGAGGCTCGCCGTCAAGGAGAACGACCGCTCGTTTTTCATGTACGCTGCGAGCATGCCCAAGGTGAGCCAGGAGTACCTAGACGCCCGCCGCGCAGAGATCCTTAGCGGCGCGAGGCGCTGCTTCGTGCGCAACGGCTTCCACGCGACGACCATGCAGGACGTGCTGACGGAGACAGGCCTGTCCACGGGAGCCGTGTACAGGTACTTCGCCGGCAAGCAGGACATGATCGTCGCGATCGCCGAGGAGAACCTGGGCGAGGTGGTCGCCGAAGTCCGCAAACTGGCCGATCAAAGACCCACGGTCGGCATCGGAGAAGCACTCACCGACCTCTTCGAGGTCATCAAGGCGAAGCACGCGGAGAACGGCTTCGCCGCCCTCACGCTGCTGGTGTGGTCCGAATCGCTGTACATCCCGGCACTCACCGAGCGGATCAAAGCCACAATCGTCGAGGCCTGCGGTGAAATCGTCAAGATCGTGCGAGAGCATCAAAGTGCCGGCGCCCTGCCCCAGGGGGCCTCAGCGGACGAACTCGCCCAGTTGATCGCGACGATCATGCCCGGTTTCATCCTCCAGCTGACGGTCCTGGGACCCTCAGGAGTTGACGGGCTGTCGGACGCCGCCCGCGCGCTGTGGCCGGAGGGAGGCACGCACGCGACCACTCCGCACCCCACAGGGCAACTGGGCGAGTAATACGCCCTCAGCATGCACGCGGGCGCGGCTCGGTACCGCGCCTGCACAGTAGGTTCTCCGCCTTCGACTCGGCGGAAGGCATTGACACCGGGAGCAGCGACGATAGCCTCCGCCTCGGTTCCCTTTTCGCACCCAAAACCGCGTACGGAATTACCTACCTCGCGGTTTTTCAACCTGCGAAAAAGCGGACGGGTCAGGTTACCCGGCCGCACCCATCCGCAACCACACGCTATTCATTAGCTGCCTCTTGACGTGACGAATTAATAGTGGCAACAATGTATTCGAAACGCGTGAGCCCCTTCACCGTCGCAGTCGAGGCCACTCTTCCCTCATATCGGCCACCGCTCTGTCCAGCGGATTCTCCGGCGCGTGCTCACCTGCGTTCCGCAATCACTCAAAGGATCACCAATGGCAGACTTGAAGCGTTACGTCGTCGGCCTCGACGACAAGGGCAAATCGGCCGTTCTCCAAACGGGTGTACCCAATCAGCAGGAATTTCCCGGCTTCTTCTGGCGCGCAACGCTGTGGAAGACCCGCGAAACACCGGTCGACAACAGCATCCCCGGAGACCGATCGGTGGAGGGTGGCGCGGCCCGATCCCCGTTCCCGAACGGCATGTTGGTGCGCGCCATGGAGTTCTGGCCGGAGCCCGACCCCGAGACAACCGAGAAGCTGTTCGCCGACCTCAACAAGGTAGCCGCGGAGAACCACCAGCCCGGAGAGGCCGTCAAGCCTCGCCACCCCACGATGCACAAGACCGACACTCTCGATGTCTTCCACATCGTTCGGGGTGAGATATACCTCGTCCTCGACGAGGACGAGATCCTGCTGAAGCCGTCCGACACGGTGGTCATCCAGGGCAGCAATCACGGCTGGAGCAACCGCGGCACCGAGCCGTGCCTGATACTCGGCAGCATGACCGACGCACTGCCGCGGGAATCCTCCGAGTAGGACCCGCGCGCAGGAACCCACATCCGGTGGGACGGTGTCCGGGGCGCCGCGACGTTCGGCAACGCGGTGGCCCGGACCGCCGGCCCCGGATTCGCACTGCGGTCCGAGCAGAGAACGCCCTGCCGCTGCCTCAAGGTCCGAACCTCCGCAGAGGATTCGATAGGACTTCATCATCCACAGCGCCGGGTCGAGGACTACTCCGACGCCGCCCATCCCCCGACCGCATCCAACGGACGGCCGTCGGCGTGCTTGCGAGGAAGTAGCAGGACCAGGACCGCACCCAGCACCGTGGGCACCATGAGGCTGCAGAAGGTCCACCGCAGCGGCAAACCGGCCGCGATGATCCATCCGAGTACCAGCGGCCCGAGGACACTCCCGAGGCGCGACAGCGCAAAGTAGGAACCCACCGCCGAGGCACGGACGGCCGGTGGGAACCATGTGCCGACGAACGCGTTCACGATCGCGGCGGTTCCGCTTCCGCCGACACCGGCGAGGACCACCGCCGCGTAGACGGCTATGGTCGGCGGTCCGACGCTCAACAGTCCCAACGCGATCACGCCGACGCCGAAGCCCACGATCAGGATGTGGCGGGGACCGATGCGATCGGCGAACATCGACATGGCCACGCTGCCGACGATCGCGCCCACGGACATCGTCGCGAGGAAGCCCAGAGAAGAGGCCACCCCGTATCCCGCCGACACCATGATCTGCGGCAACCAGGTGTTGAGGCCGTAGATGAACACCTGACCGACGATCCCCACCGCGCCGAACAGCAAGAGATTCCCGAGCAACGGCCGACGTGCCAGCGCGCGCAGACTCGTCCGTCCGAGCACCTCGGATTCCGACTGGCGAGCCCCTGCATCAGACGAGGGAACCGGCAGGTCGCACCTCCGCGCGACTTCCTGCGCCTCGCGGATCCGCCCCTTGGCCACCAGGAAGTCCACCGACTCGGGCAGCATGACCGCCGCGACCGGGACGAGCAGGAGCGGCAGACCCGCGATCGCGTACATAGGCCGGAACCCGAAGGTCGGTGTGATGGCGATACTGAGCAACGCCGACGCGATCGCCCCCACCGCGAAGCCGGCGTTCCCGATCGCATTGAACAGATAGCGACGCGACTCCGGGGCGAACTCGACCGCCAGCGCGATACAGACGGGTATCACGCCGCCGAGGCCGATCCCACCGAGGAGGCGGAAGAGTCCGAAGGACTCGCTGGTCGGCGCCACGGCACAAGCGAGCATGCACAGGGAGAACCAGCTGGCGCAAAGCATCAACATGCGTTTGCGGCCCAACAGATCCGTGGCAAAACCACACACCAGCGCCCCCAGCAACAAACCGACCAGCCCGAGACTCGCGATCACTCCGACCTCCGCCGCGTCGAGGTCCCATTTCCGATACTTCACCAACTCCGGGATGGTGGCGCCGAAAACCGTGACATCGTAACCGTCGAAGAAGATGATCAGACAGCAAAAAGCGGGTACAAAGGCCCGCAACCTCTTACCCCGCAACGGCCGGAACGGTTTCATTGCATACTCCTCGCCATTGAGGGATTAGCTCGGATAGCAGAATCGGAATGCAATCCGCGCCTTCGCACGCATAATGACCGCAGATCCCATTCCGCTCATGATGCCGCCACCCACAGGCGTAGGTCTAAGTCGAATTTTGAACGTCAGCCATAGGCCTGCCCTATACGAAGGGCGTCGGACCTTCCGGCCAGGGCTCTTGGCCCGTCGGCGAGGACAGCGTCGAGCTCGCGGCTCCCGCCGCGGTCATCGACGACGCTCTACCGGGCAGCAATCGGCCTCGCACGACCGCTGCGCCACGACACCGTTCGTCACAGCCCTCCGCAGCTCAGCCGCGGCATTGACGCGAGCCCTGAATAATGGCAACACTGTACCCGTTACGGCCTCCCGGTCTGCCCACCTCCCGTTTCAGCCGCACGGCTTCACGTAAGGAAGCGGCACCCTGACACGAGCCGCCGATCAGGCAACGACGCCACTGGCAAGGAGCTTCAAGATGTCCGCGATGAGTCGCCCCTCCTCGCATGGGGAGGCAGTTGCATGAGCCGCACACTGCTGCGTGGGGCACGGGTGATCACCCTGGCGCCCGGCCACCCCGATGCCGAGCACATCGACATACTCGTCGACAACGACCGCATCGCCGACATGGGCTGCGGCCTTGACGCCCCCGACGCCGACAGCATCGACTTCTCCGGGCGTATCGTCATGCCAGGCCTGGTCAACGCACACCTGCACACCTGGCAGACCGGGCTGCGGTGCGTGGGCGCCGACTGGACCCTGCTCGAATATCTCACTCACCTGCACGGTGGGCTCGCCGGGCACTACAGTCCCGACGACATGCTCATCGGCAATCTCGCCGGCGCGCTGAACCAGATCAACTGCGGTACCACCACGGTCGGCGACTGGTGTCACAACAACCGGACGCCCCAGCATGCCGATGCCGCAATAGAAGGACTGCTGGAATCCGGGATACGCGCCGTCTTCCTGCATGGCACGCCCTATCGGGCGCCCGATGTCGCCCACCCGTTGCCCGAGATCGACAGACTGCTGGACGGCCCCGTCCGCAGGCACCCCCTGCTCACACTCGGGATGGCCACCCAAGGACCCCAATACTCGACTCCCGACGTCGCGGTGGCCGATTTCAGTGCCGCCAATGAGCGCGGGATCGTCGTGTCCATGCATCAAAGCGGCGGCGAGCCAACGGCCGCATGGGACGCCGTGCGCGCCGCCGGCCTGCTCGGGTCCCGCACCAATGTCGTGCACGGTGCGGGCCTCCCCGACGAGTGGCTCAAGTCGCTGGTCGAGGCCGATGTCACCTTCTCCATCACCCCCGAGAACGAACTCGGTCAAGGCCACGGCACGCCTCTCACCGGGCCGCTGCTGCGGCTCGGCGTGGCCCCCTCACTCGGCACCGATGTCGACAGCGTCGCACCCGGACACCTCCTCACCGCAGCGCGTATCGCTCTGGCCCATCAACGTGCCCTCGACCACGAGCATCATCGGCTATCGACCGGCGCGGCTTCTGAGAATGCATCGGTCACCGGTAAGCAGGCGTTGTCATGGGCGACGGTCGAAGGGGCCAAAGCGCTGGGGCTGGCCGACCAGGTCGGCAGGATCCAGCCGGGTATGCAGGCCGACCTCGTCGTCATCGACACCCGCGCGTTGAACCTCTGGCCCGCCCACGACCCGATCGCTGCGGCGTTGCACGCCGACATTGCCAACATCGAGGCCGTGATGATCGCCGGTCGCTGGCGCAAGCGCGCTCACTCCATGCTCGGTGCAGATCTCCAAGAAGTCATGGGCAAGCTGCTGGAATCCGGCGAGCGGCTTCTGCGCACACTCGGTGCGCCTGCCATCCCGGCGTCCTGACGCGAATGGCACGTACTTCTTCACGAAATACGTATCCAGGGCCGCAGGGCGTTGGGGCCGCCGCGTTGCGGTGACGTTCGCCTTCGCCGTGCCGATGCCGGGCACGACCCCACCGGCGCCGCTGCGCACTCTCTGCCAGAACCGTCTCGCTATCTCGCCCCCAGGTGACCACGGTGCCCCGTCGCCCTGAGAGGGAGACTCGCATGCCACGCAACGCGCTGAGCCGGGAGCAGATCGTCCAGGCCGCCATCGCGCTGCTGGACAGTGAGGGAGCCGACGGCCTGAGCATGCGGCGACTCGGCAGCCGTCTCGGCACGACCGGGGCAGCGGTCTACTGGCACGTCGAGGGCAAGGAGGAAATCCTGCTCCTGGCCACCGACGCGGTCTGGAGAGACATGCCGCTGCCTGACCCTGAAGGCATTGGGTGGCGGACGGCAGCCACGACCATGGCGAACGATCTGTACGCGATGCTCCTGCGGCACCCTTGGCTCGTACGGACCATGCCCCTCCGCTCCCCGTGGGGCCCCGCCAGAACCCACCACGACGACCATCTGCTCTCCGTGTACGAAGCCGCTGGGTTCACCGGAAGCGAAGCGGAGCAGGCCACGAGGACCGTGCTCACCTTCGTGCTCGGCACCGCTCTCGACTCGGCGCCCGACGCCGCGTTGACACGGCGCGCCGTGTGCAAGGACGGCGAGCCCCTCGCGCCGACCGGCCAGGACGTGCATCGAAATCTGGCCTTCGGTCTCGGAGCGATCCTCGACGGCCTCCAAAGCCGGCTGCCAACTCGTTCATGAGCATCGCGGAGGCCATCGCGCCTTGGGCCACGGACAGTCAGGTGCGCGCGACGGCCCGATCCTGGCCGCCGGTCGGCCCCGAAGTTGAGCCTCCCGAGCACACGAGTCCAGAGACCCGTCATTCGAGGGGGACGGCTGCATGACTTCGCAGGCTCAGCCCACTGCGGGCAGTCCCGCCTGGTGGGCGGGCCGGGCACCCGCCCTGACACGTCCACACGGCCGTCCACAGACTGACGTCGGCCGGATCGTCGACACGGCCCTGCAACTCATCGACGATGCGGGGATCCAGGCACTGACCCTCCGCGCCCTCGCCGAGACCCTCGGATCCGGCACGGCGACGCTCTACCGTCGTTTCAACAGCAAGGACGAGCTACTCGCTCTCGTAGCAGAGAGAATCCTGGGCGAAGTGCGCGTCGCACCCGAGGAACTGGAAGGCCTGCCCTGGCGGGAAGCTGTGGCTGTCGCCGCAAACGCCTTTCACGACACCCTTCGTCGGCACCCCCACGCGCTCCCTTTGCTCGCTGCCCAGGTCCCCGTCGGCCCCAACGGCCTGCGCGCCAGAGAATGGCTCGGAAGGCTGCTCCTGCGGCACGGATTCTCGGTCCCCCTGGCCGCCCGCGCGTTCACCGCCATCGGCCACTACGTGATCGGCTTCGCCATCCGACAGCACGATCTCGGAACACCAAGCCCCGAGGACCAAGCCCAGCTGCGGGACTACTACCGCTCACTCGACCCGGCCGTCTATCCGGCGACGACGGCAAGCGCCGACGAGCTGACCTCCGTGCCACTGCACGAGGAATTCTGGTTCGGCCTGGGCCTACTCCTCGATGGCCTGGAGCTGGCCGCACGTGAAGAGCCTCAAGGCTCGACGGGGCCCGGCAGACACCCGCCCTTACGCATCCCGCAAGGCCCCGGGAACGACGAACCGGCCGCGTGACAGGCCAGGTCTCACAGCTTGCCTCCTCCCCCATAAACGGCTACGGTGTATCCGAAAGAGATTGGCTACATCGTAGCCATAATGCGGGAGGCGAGAGGGAGAACAGAACCCCCGACGCCATCCGGGAACTACTCCATCCAGTCGAGTGTCACCCCGCCGCCGAGCGCGGACACATGGTCCAGTTCGAACGCCCCCACAGCACAGCGCGGCCGATCGCCGCCCTGTCCGAGACAAGCAATTGAGGTCGATCACCATGACAGAACTCCACGACATCGACGTCCTCGTCGCCGGGGGCGGCCCGACCGGCTCCACCCTCGCGGCCGACCTGGTCCGGCGCGGTCTTCGCGTCCGTGTGGTCAACAAGGCGCCGCACGCCTTCGAGGGCTCCCGCGCCAAGGGGATCCAGCCCCGCACCCAGGAAGTCCTGGAGGATTTCGGCGTGCTTCAGGAGGCGCACGCGGAGGGCGGGCCCTACCCGCTCGCGGGAATCCACCTCGGGCCTGTCACCGCGCCCTGGAAGATGCAGCAGCGGAGCAAGCCGACCCCGGACGTCCCCTACCCGAACATCCTGCTGCTCCCGCAGCACCGCACCGACGCCATCCTGCACCGGCTGCTCGAACGCCTCGGACTGCACATCGAGTACGGGGTCGCCCTGGAAGGCTTCGAACAGGACACCGACGGCGTCACGTCGACCCTCTCCACCGGCGAGCGGGTGCGCAGCAAGTACCTCGTCGGCGCCGACGGCGGCGCGAGCGCCGTCCGCGTGGCCACCGGTCTCGGCTTCGTCGGGGAGACCGACGACTCCGACAAGACCCTCATCATCGACTGCACGATCGACGGACTGTCCCGCGACCGGTGGCACATGTGGCCCAAGGCATCCGCAGGGGCATGCCCGCTGCCGCACTCCGACCAGTTCCAGGTGATGATCCGGCTGAAGCCGGGCGACACACCGAACCTCGACCACGCCGTCCTGGCCGACCAGTTCCACGCGCTCACCGGCCTCAAGCTCGGCGACATCACCTGGGTCTCTGCGTTCCGGCCCAACGTCCGGCTCGTCGAGCACTACCGCCAAGGCCGGGTCTTCCTGGCGGGCGACGCCGCCCACGTGCACACCCCGGCCGGCGCGCAGGGCCTCAACACCGGTGTGCAGGACGCCTACAACCTGGGCTGGAAGCTCGGCCAGGCGATCGCCGGCGCGCCGGACAGCCTGCTCGACAGCTACGAGGCCGAACGGCTCCCGATCGCCGCAGGCGTCCTCGGCAAGTCCAGCGAGCTCTACCAGAGCCTGAGCAAGCACCGCGTCTCCGGCCTGAAGCGCGGCGACGAAGAGCGTCAGCTCTCCCTCTCCTACCGCGGCGGCCCGCTTGCCCCCGCCGACGCTCCCGCCACCAAGACCCTGCGTGTGGGCGACCGGGCACCGGACGCGCCGTGCACCGCGCCCGGCACCAGCCGCCTGTTCGAGGTCTTCCAAGGACCGCATTTCACCGTCTTGGCATTCGGCCCCAACGCCACCGAGGCCCTGCCCCAACTGACATGGCCGGCCGAGGGTGCCGAACTGCGCCGCTACGCCGTCCGCGGCGGGCGCGGAATCGACAGCGGCTACATCACCGACGCCACCGGCCAACTGGCCAGTGTCTACGGCGTCGACGGCGACGCGTTGATTCTGATCCGGCCCGACGGATACATCGGCGGCATCATCACGAGCGACTGGGCGGCCTCCTTCGCCACCGCGGCCGAGGCGTTCACTCCGAGGTGACAGCGGTCCCGGCGCCGCGAGCGTTGCTCGACGCGCAGTCCGCCCAAACCCACTCGACGACACCAGGAATCGGACATGACCCAGGCGAGCGAGACCACCGACGGCCCTGCCGAAGTCGACAACGAGCGGCTGGTCTTCTTCAGTGACGCGGTCGTCGCGATCGCCCTGACCCTCCTGGCGCTGGAGCTGCCGGTGCCTCACGGGTCAAGCGATGCCGAGGTGTGGCGGGCGTTCCGGGAGCACCTCCCGGACTACGCGATGTTCCTGCTGAGCTTCGCGGTCATCGCCGCGTACTGGGTGGCGCACAAGTGGCTCTTCGGCCGCGTCGGCGGGTTCAGCCCTCGGCTGTTGTGGCTGAACTTCGTCTGGCTGCTGGGGATCATCCTTGTTCCCTTCGCGACGAAGGTCCTCATCGAGGACAGCCCCTACCAGCTCAGCGCCGTCCTGTACGCCGCCGTCGTCGGAGGCACCGGGCTGGCCCTGATCAACTCGCTCCGCCACTGTCGGGCCCGCGGCCTGTTGCGGCCGCACGCCGCGCCCGAGATGATGCGGCGTTTCCAGCTGTTCCTCACGTTCCCGACGGTCGCCTTTCTGCTGTCGATCCCGTTCGCCTTCGTCACCCTGAGCGGCGCCAAGTACAGCTGGGCAGTGGTCTTCGTGCTCTCCGCGCTGGCCGCCCGGTGGGCCACCCGCCCCGGGGCACATCCGGACCGCGAGCAGTCATCAAGCAGTGCGCGTCGCTGAAATCAGCGAGAGCGGGTCCGGGCCGCAGGATGTCGATCCGGCAACCGTCGGCGCTCGAAGGACCAGGCGCCGCCGTTGAGATGGTCCATCTGATTCTTCCCTCGGTTCCCTGCGGGGCATCCGGTCAGCCCCCGTACATCCTCGGTGGACCCACCCCGCCGGCCATTCGGAGAACGGAACCGGACGCAGGGGCCGCCGCTCCTTCCTCGGCGAGCCGAGGCTCTGACTACTGGAGGTTGTTGTCGTGTACGCAGCGGTCGTCACATCGTTCGATACTCCCCCGCAGTACCGTGATCATCCCGATCCCGTCGCCCGTGATACCGACGAGGTCGTCGTCGAGGTCCTCGCGGCCGGCCTCCACCCGCGTGTTCGCTCCCAGGCGTCCGGCTCGCACTACACCAGCACCGACGAGCTCCCGTTCGTCCCCGGCATCGACGGCGTCGTACGCGACCCGAAGGGCCGTATCCGGTACACCGTCCTGGACGACACCGTCCTCGGCACCATGGCCGAGCGCACCGTGATCGACATCCGGCGCAGCGTCGTCCTCCCGGATGGAATCGATCCGGTCCAGATCGCGGCGGCGATGAACCCCGTGATGTCCTCGTGGGTCGCGCTGCGCCGACGCATCGACTTCGGGCGTCGGCAACGCGTCCTCGTTCTGGGCGCGACCGGAAACGCCGGCCGGATGGCGATCCAGGTCGCGAAACGGTTCGGGGCCGCGCAGGTGATCGCAGCCGGACGCGACACGGCTCGCCTGGCCGAACTGCGGGCTCTCGGCGCCGACGAAACCTGCACCTTCGACGAACTCGCCCTGGCGGCCGACGTCGACGTCGTCATCGACTACGTGTGGGGAGAGCCCACGGCCCGAGCCATGGTCGACATGCTCACCGCTCGCGCCGACCGCAGTGCACCGCTGACCTGGATCGAGATCGGCTCGGTCGCCGGCCCGACGGCACCGATCCCCTCCGCGGCGCTGCGCTCGACGCGACTGCAGATCGTCGGTTCCGGCATCGGCTCAGTCCCCGGTCGCGACTTCGTCAAGGAGCTCCCCAAGCTGGTATCCGCCGTCACCCAGGGCGTTTTCGACGTCAGGGCGCGCGCTGTACCCCTTGCGGAGGTCGAGCACGTCTGGACCGCGACCGCCGGCATGTCCGACCGGATCGTCTTGGTGCCCTGAACCGCACCGGACTTTGCACCCGGTGTCCGTTGCGTCGGCGTTTCATTACGGCTACGTTGTAATCGAAAATGCGGCTGTTGGTCATCCCGGACAGGCCGCTTTCCAGCGCTGCACCTTCCCCTACGACGGCTGTTACAAGCGCACCTCACACTGCTGCAGCTCGCCGGACAGCCGCTGGGCGTACCGCCATACGTCAGACCGAACAGGAGGAGCTTCAGGAATGTCAGCACAGCAGGAGGTCGCCGAGGACCGCCCGGCACCGGTCGTGACCCTCGACTTCGTCGGCAGCCGCACGGAGACGGAGGAAGCCACGTCGAAGCTCTCGGTCGAATCGCAGGCCGCGCTGCGCCAGTTCTCGCTGGAGCGCATGACCGGCTACGGCGTCGACTACGCGGACGCCATCGAGGTGCGTGCCCGCGTGGTCGAGGGGCAGGACTGGCGCTCGGCCGCCACGGAGCTCGCGGAGGTGTGCGTGCGTCGCGTCGAGGGCGCCACGGAGGTCGCCGGGAGGCCCACCCGGATCGGGTACCTGCGGCGTGCGTCCGCCCTGCTCCGCATGAGCCAGATGATGATGCTGTCCGACACCGCCGAACGCCGGCAGATCTTCGCGCGGGCCGCGGAGCTCTACGCACAGGCCGCCGTACTGAGCGCCGACCGCGAGCGCGTCACGATCAAAACCGACCGCGGTCCCTTGACGGGGTGGCTGATCCCCGCGTACGACACCGCGGTCGCCTCGGCCATCGTCATCGGGGGCGTCGAGGGCTGGGCCATGGATTTCGACAGCATCGGCGAGGCACTCGCGACGCGTGACGTCGACACACTGATGCTCGACGGGCCGGGGCAGGGCGAAACGCGGCTTACGCACGAGCACTACCTCACGGATCACTGGCGTGACGCTTACCGGCGAGCCCTCGACTTCCTCGCCGAGCGCTCGCCGGGCCGCCCGATCGGCTTCATCGGCAACAGCATGGGCGGCAGCGTCGCCATGGCCGTCGCGTCGCAGGACACCCGGATCCGGGCATGTGTCGACAACGGCGGCATCCACGCCCCGTGGCTCGTGCCGCCAACCATGGGGACCTTCTTCTCGAAGATGGTGGCCGCCTGCGGAACAGAGGACCCGGACCGGGCGATGGACGTGTGGAAGACCATCACCCCGCTCTCCGACGGACCCAACGCCGGCTATCCGCTGCTGGTCGTGCAGGGCGGCAAGGACCCCATGGTCTCGAACGACCTCGCGGAGATCCTCCTGAAAGGCGCCCCCACGGACGACACGCAGATGGTGGTCTTCTCCGACGGCAACCACTGCGTCTACAACCACAAGCACGACCGCGACGCATTCGTCGCCGACTGGATGAGGGCGCGTCTGTGCGGCCGGCCGAGCCCCGCGATCGCGAACTGAGAGGAAAACCCGTGCAGATCATCGACGCACAGATCCACCTCTGGGCCGGCGAGAGCGCGCCGCCCCACCACTGGCGCGCGCCGTACACCGTCGACACCGCCCTGCGTGACATGGACGAGGCCGGCGTGGACCGGGCCGTCAACTGCCCGGCGATCTGGGATGCCGACGCGAACGACTACGCGGTCGAGGCGGCGAAACAACATCCTGAGCGGTTCGCGACCCTCGGCTGGTTCCCCCTCGACGAGGCCGCGGACGAGTCCCTCGTCGATGCATGGCTGGACAAACCCGGCATGTTGGGCCTGCGGTTCATGCTGGCGGCGCCGGAGATGGCTGAAAGCCTTGCGTCGGGCGGGCTCGACTGGCTGTGGGCGGCCGCCGACCGGCGCGGCATCCCCATGGGGCTCATGGTGATGCCCCCGTACCTGCCCGCCGTCGGGGACATCGCCGCGCGGTATCCGCAGATGCGCCTGATGATCGACCACCTCGCGTGCAACCCGTTCGAGAAGCTGCCCGATGCGGCCGCACACCTCGACGCCCTGCTCGCCCTCGCGCGCCACCCCAATATCGCGGTCAAGGCGACGGGCGTACCGAGCATGGCGACGGACCCGTACCCGTTCGCCGGCACCCATGACGTACTGCGGCAGGTCTTCGACGCGTACGGCGCCGAGCGGATGTTCTGGGGCACGGACATCACTCGCCTCCACTGCTCATGGCGCGAGGCGGTGACGATGTTCACCGAGGAGCTGCCCTGGCTGAAGGGGCGCGACCTGGAGCTGGTCATGGGCCGCGCCGTGGCCGACTGGATCGGCTGGCGCTGAGGAGCCGGGCGCCACGGCAGGGCTCGCCGACGTGAATCTGAGCTTTGCCCGAGCAGAAGCCGCTCAGGACCGTCCATGGAGACCGGCTTCCTGCACCCCGGCCTCGTGGCGCGACTTCGCGGTCGAGTCATGGGGGCGGCGGCGTCTCACGGCTCGACGCCCTGATCGCCGGCGCGAAGGGTTCGGAACCCCTGCCCTGCGGCTCCCGATGACTGCTACCGCGCGCTGCGCGGGTGAACGACAACGCCACCAGCCTCGGAGTTGATCCCGCCCATGTCGCCGGCGGGGGGCCAGTCACCACGGTGGTCCAACGCGCGTACGCCACCACTGTCCCGGTCCGCTTGCGACTGCTGCTCCGTCCGATGCTCGACGACCGCACCGTGCTGCATGCCGAGGCGCGCGGCCGAAGGGGCTGTACCGGGGCTTCGCCTGCCTGGATCGGTGTGGGCGACATCGACCTCTTCCATGCCTAAGCCGTCGCATACGCCCGCCGCCTGCCGGTGGGGGCGACGCGTGCGAGCTACACGTCGAACCGGGCATGCACCACGCCGCCGACAAACCGTTCGACCGCAATGCCCCGTCGATGACCGGCCGTTTCCGCAACACCATGTTCGGCGCCCGAGAGCGGCTATCCGGCTGCTCCTGGGCCTTCTTCAGGATCCTGCGACGAGTTGAGACTGGCCTTTTCCAGCCCGTCGAGAAGCAGATCCAAGCCGAACCGGAACTCCTCGTGCAGCGGTACGGAGGTCAACTCCTCGGCCGCCGCCATTGTGGCCGGATAAGCCGTCGGATCAAGCGAGTTGTAATAGTCCCGCAGCTGCAGCTGATCCTCGGGGCGTGGTGTCCCGGGGCCGTGCTGCTGGATGGCGAAGCCGATCACGTAGTGGCCGATGGCCGTGAAGGCCCGCGCGGCCAGGCCGACTGGGAACCCATGGCTCAGGAACAGTGTGATGAGCCGTTCCCGGCCTCGGAGACCGTTGGGACCGACGGGAACCTGGGCCGCCAGCAAAGACAGCGCGTGGGGATGCCGGCACAGGGTGCCGTAGAGAGCCTTCGCCACGACGGTCACGGCTTCCCGCCAGGACAGGCCGTCCAACTCCTCGGACGGGACGTGGACTTCGCCCAGGATTCTGTCCGCGACAAGAGCGAGGAGTTCGTCCTTGCCGTTGAAATGCCGGTAGAGCGTCGCCGTACCCGAGTCCAGGGCATCGGCGAGCATCCGCAGGGTCAGCGCCTGGATCCCGACTTCATCGATGAGCTTCAGGGCCGTGTCGACGATCCGGCCGACGTCCATCGGGGGGCGCCCACGCCGGTACGCAGGGGTGGGTGTCCGGCTCGCCCACCAAGCGGGACTTCCCGGAACCGGCTGGGCCTCCGAAGCCATGACGCGGTCACCCTCTCAGCCAGATCTACTGTCGGCACGTATCCAGAACAGGATTTTCGGCCTTATCGTATCCGTTTTCGACAGCGGCACGACGGATGCCTTCTCGCAAGGGCATCAGGCACCGACGCCGCACGTCCTCGCCCCTCGCTCAACTGCCCTCACATTGACGTCATGAGATCAACCCATCATTACGGATACTACGTAACCATAATGTTCGCCGGAGAGGCAAGAGGCGATGACGCAGGACACAGACTCCACAAGAAGCAGGCTGGGCCCCCGCATGTGGCTCACCCCCTCGATACTCGTCACCATCGTCATGGGGGTGCTGGCCGCGATGTACCTGGGAGGGATGGTCAACTCGTCCGACGACATCGACGACTTCCCGATCGCGATCGTCAACGCCGACACCGGGGGCACCACCTCATCCGGTCAGCACATCGACGTCGGCTGACAGATAGTCGAGAATCTGCGCAAGAACGCCGGCGGCGACAAGTTCGACCTGCGCATGCTCAGCCTCGCCGAGGCGAAGGGCGAAATGGGTAAGGCGAAGATCTACGGCGCCATCGTCCTGCCCGTCGACCTCAGCAAGAAGCTGACGACGCTCACCGCGGAGGCGGCGTCCGTCGGCGCCGTCGAACGGCCCCAGATCACCGTCTACACCAACCAGCTCGCGAGCGCTTCCAGCGCGTCCATCGTCACCTCGTTCGCCGACCGGGCACTGATACAGGCCAACCAGACGGTGGGCGAGCAACTCATCACGGCCGTGACTTCGTCCAAGGCCACCGGCGCGTCTCGCGATCGAAGCCTGCCGGGAACCGCGCGCCTCGTCCTGTCCGCACCCATGGACGTCCAGGTCGCGCCCTTCCAGAGCGTTCCGGACGGCACGGGCAACGGTATGTCGGCGATGTATTACGCCCTTCTCCTCGTTTTGGCCGGCTTCACCGGTTCGCTGATCGCCAGCAACTTCATCGACGCTCACCTCGGTTTCATCCCGACGGAGAGGGGGCCGGTCTACCTGCAGGAGGCCAGCTCGGGATACAGCCGCGTGGCCACCCTCGCGATGAAGTGGGCCCTCATGGCCGGGCTCGCGGTGGTCGTCAGCACGGTCTATCTGGGGGTGGCCTCCTGGGCTGGGATGCCCTTGGAGCATCCATGGACGCTGTGGATGCTCAGTGTGCTGGCGATCACCGCTGTCGCGGTGGTCGTGCGCCGTGATCGCCTCAGTCGCCGCCCTCGTTCTCGGCCTCCTCGTCGACTTCCTCGGCACCCGCTCCTACGACCGCAAGGGCCTGGTCAGACACCACAAGCCGGCTGCGCAGGCATGACCGCCGACCTCGCTGACGGACCCCGTCGCGAACTTCGGACAGAGGGCCCGATCGCGCGGTCCGTCAGTGGGCCGCCCGTGCTCGGTGTTCCGCGAGGACGTCCAGACCGAAGTCGGAGACCGGATCGCGCCACACCGAGTGGGCGTGGTTGGCGCGCCGTTGGGTGTTGTCGTACTCGATGAGGACGCTGGGGCCGTGGAGCCGGTAGTAGTGCGGTTCGCCGGGGTCCAGGCTGCCCGCCCAGCTGAAGTGGACCTCGTCGAGGACGCTGTCGGAGGCGTAGTGGGCTCCGTGTTCCTTGGCAAGGTCCTGCGGCGCCCGGCCGGTGTACAGGGCGAGCAGCCGTCGGAGACCGTGGCGTTGCTCTTCGTCCAGGTCGCGTGCGCTGATGCCTCGAGGAGGGACTGTGATCGCTACGCGCGCGTGGTCGTCCTCGGTGTATCCACTGCCCGCCTCGGCCCGACGGTCGATGTCGTCCACGAGGCGAGCCAGAGCCGGGTCCGTGAAACTCCCCCGCCACAGGTCCTGCATGTGCATCATGGTGTCGCCCTGGCGGACTCGCGGTCTGTTGCCGGAGACGATGTCGGACACGGCTGACGGGTGGAGCAGCGCCTGCCGGAGTTGTGGTGCGCTCAGCGTTCGCGCCAGTTGCCGTGCCTGGTCCTCGATCCCACCCAGTGGGTCCAGGGATCCGCCCAACAGCGCGCTCTTCGCGGGGTCGGCGCCGATGAAACTCGGTGTCGTCGAGACCAGTTGGTCCGCCACGATCAGGTTGTTCAGTGAGATGTGGTGGCCCCCGAACCTCCAGGCCCAGACCGGGGCACCGGGTCGGCCGAAAATCCTCAGCCAGTACAGGCCGGGATCGCGCCCGCGCTCCCGGCCCCAGTCGATCCGCCACCCTTCCACCTGGTCCAGGACGTTCTCCAGACCCATCACCGTGGCGACCGTGGCGTATCCGGCCTGGGACAACCCGCTCGCCACCAACTGCATGACCAGGCTCTGCTGGTAGGCGCTCTGCTCCCGGATGGCCAGTCCGCCGTGATTGGTCGGCGTGTAGTACCACCGCAGCCTCTCCGCCTCGGCTTCGGCGACGAGCGGCGAGTCGTACTGGGCGAGGAGCAGCTGTTCCTGGCTCAACGTGCCCAGCCAGGTGGCGGCGGCTGTCGCCATGGCCGCTGCCACCTGTTCGCGTCCAGGTGCGGAGGCAGTCGGCCGGGCGTTGCGGCCGTCGTTCTTCACCGGCGCACTCCCCCGTCCTCGGACACGTCCAGCATGACTTTGATGGCGTTGCCCCGGCGCTCGGCGTACGTGTCGAAGGCTTCGCCGACATCCTGCAGAGGGAAGTGATGCGTGATCAGTTCAGCGGTACGCAGACGTCCGCGGGCCGCGAGGGAGACCGCCCGGGCCAGCGAGCCGGTGCCCTCCCCGCGGACCGTCTCGATCGAGATGCCGTTCATCACGGCGTGGTTGAGGTCGGCGCGCACCGGCTCCTCGAAGAAGCCCACGAGCACGACCTTGCCGGCCCGCTTTGCCATACGGAGGGCGTCGTCCACCGCGCTGGGAGCGCCCGAGCATTCCAGAACGATGTCGGCGCCCGTACCCTGCGTCGCTTCCCGGACCGCGGCAACGGCGTCCTCGTGCCGGGAATTGAGCACGAGGTCCGCGCCGAATGACTTGCCGATCTCCAGGCGGGCGTCACGTGTGCCGATCAGGGCCACCGTCCGAGCGCCGAGTTCGCGGGCGACCTGGGTGGCGAGCAGTCCGATCGGGCCCGGTCCGATCACCGCGACGCTCGCGCCGACCAACAGGGAGTCGAGTATGTCGAAGGCGTGCATGACCGTGCCCACGGTCGTGAGAACGACAGCGGCCTCGAAGTCGACCGAGTCCGGAAGCCGATGAAGGGTGGAGACATGATTGACCGCGTACTCGGCGAATCCCCCGTTCACGGTCATCCCCTGCACACGGTGGCCCTTGTCCCGGTGACCGTAGTTGAGGCAGTCGGTATAGCCCCCGGCCAGGCAGTTGGCACAGCGCATGCAGCCGCGGTGCGCTTCGGTCACGACCCGGTCGCCGACGCGGAACTCGTCGACGGTATCCCCGACAGCCGCGACGACTCCCGCGTACTCGTGGCCTGGGACGAACACGTCGGGGGCCGGCCCGCCGTCGGGGAAGAAGTGACGGCTGCGGACCTTGAGGTCCGTGCCGCACAAGGATGCTCTCCGGACCTGCACCAGGACGTCTTCCGGGCCCACGTCGGGCACGGGCAGCGTTGCCGTCCTGATGACGCCGGGCCCGCCCAGCACTGCCGCCTGCATGGTCTCCGGCAAGGACATATCGCGTCTCCAACTGCGGGCCATGACGCCACGCGTCAACCTGGGTGAACGGGACGTTCACGACTCGCCACCATCCTTGCCATATTCATGCCGCCTGCCTACCGGTGTCGCATAGGGGTTACCTATAGGGCACGAGGTGAATTCCTATTGGTGACGGCTTGCTCCGCGTGCCACAGTCGTCGGGATATGGCGACTCACCGTATTACCGGTGGGGCAAGGTGCCTTTGAGGAGCGGAACCATGGATCTGGGAATTGCCGGGAAAACTGCGCTTGTGCTGGGGGGAGGCGGAGGTATCGGCGGCGCTGTCGCACAGACGCTGGCAGAAGAGGGTGCCGACATGGCCATTGCCGATATCGATCCGCAGACCGCACAAAAGCGTGCAGAGGCGGTACGGAATGTCGGCGGAAAAGCCTTGGCAGTGGAATGGGATCTCAGCGACCTGGGCGCGATCGACGCGCATGTCGCACTCGTTGAGGATTCTCTGGGCCCGGTCGACATTCTCGTCAACAACACCGGCGGACCTCCCCCCTCCCCCGTGCTGGGTCAGGACCACGAGGTCTGGTTGAGCTACTTCCAGTCCATGGTGCTGTCGGTGATGGCGATCACCGACAAGGTGGCGCCGTCGATGAGGAGTCGCGGCTGGGGCCGGATCATCACCAGCACCAGCTCCGGCGTGGTATCCCCCATCCCCAATCTGGGTCTCTCGAACACGCTGCGCACCGCTCTCCTCGGCTGGTCGAAGACATTGGCACGGGAGGTCGCGGGCGACGGAGTCACCTGCAACGTGGTGGTTCCCGGTCGGATCCGGACGGAGCGAGTGCGGTTTCTGGACCGGTCGAGAGCCGAACGGGAGGGAAAGACCCCGGAGCAGGCATCCGCGGAGAGTGTCGGGTCGATCCCCGTGGGCCGCTACGGCGAGCCGCGCGAGTACGCGTCCACGGTCGCCTTCCTGGCGAGCGTACAGGCCGCCTATATCACCGGCTCTGTCGTCCGGGTCGACGGCGGCCTCATTGCGGGCATCTGAACGTGAAGAGCTGACACGAAGAAGGTTGCGGCATGGCACTGCTGACGCGCACGACCGAAGGTGTTTTCGCTATCGCCCCGACTCCGTTCGACGATGACGGGGCCGTCGATTTCGACTCGCTCAGCCGGCTCACGGAGTTCTATTCACGTGCCGGTGTCACGGGACTGACACTGCTCGGTCAGCTGGGCGAGGCCCCCAAGCTGTCCCACGACGAGAGCGTGGGCATCGTCAGGCATGTGCTCAAGCGGACCGACGTGCCGATCGTCGTGGGAGTGTCGGCGCCCGGCTATGCCGCCTTGCGGGCACTGTCCACGGAGGTCATGTCCGCCGGCGCGTCCGGCGTCATGATCGCACCGCCCAACACACTGCGCACCGACGACCGGATCGTGGCGTACTACGAGGGAGCCGCCGCAGCCATCGGCGAGGATGTGCCCTTCGTGATCCAGGACTACCCGCTGTCGTTCTCCGTGGAGATGTCCCCGTCCGTCATCGCCCGCATCGCGCGCACCCTCCCCGGGTGCGTGATGCTCAAGCACGAGGACTGGCCGGGCCTGGAGAAGATCAGCAGCCTGCGGCAGATGGAGGCGGCCGGTGACATGCCGCGTCTGTCGATCCTGTGCGGAAACGGCGGCCTCTTCCTCGACTTCGAGACGGAACGTGGAGCCGACGGCGCCATGACCGGGTACTGCGTTCCGGAACTGCTGGTGGACGTGGTCCGTCACACGGCGGCCGGTCACCGTGACGCCGCCCATGACGTCTTCGACGCCCACTTGCCCCTGTTGCGGTACGAGCAGCAACCGGGCACCGGTCTGGCCGTGCGCAAGTACGTCATGATGCGGCGAGGGCTGCTGACGTCGGACGCGCAGCGCAGGCCCGGGGCCAGGCTCTCCGCCACGGCCCGCGCCGAGGTCGACTACCTGCTGACGCGGCTGACACGCAGGGACAGTAGGGTCACTCTCGTGGCCTGACGAGCCCGGACCAGCCCCAAGCCGGTAGTACCGAAGCGCAGGCCGACGCCCTGATGAGGCAGGAGAGCTCGATCGCATGCAGCTGCGTCAGCTGGAGTACTTCATCGGCATCTGCGAGGCCGGCTCCTTCAGCGCAGCCGCTGTCCGGCTGTATGTCACACAGCCCTCGCTGTCCCAGCAGATCCGCGCTCTCGAGAAGGAGCTCGGGGCGGATCTACTCGAACGCGGCCGTCACGGCATCACGTTGACCCCCGCCGGCCGGGTCTTCCTGCCGCAGGCCCAACGCGCTGTCCAGGCCGTGCGCGACGCCCAGGACTCCGTTCGCCAGGTTGTCGAGGGCCGCAAGGGTGACGTCCACGTGCTGACGGTGAGATCCGTGGCATCGGGCATCCTGCCGTCGTCCGCCGCACGTTGGCACGCCCTGTTCCCCTCCACCGTCCTGCGCCTGCACGACTTCTCGCACCGCCGCGCCCTGGAGGACGCCGTACGGAGCGGCCAGGGTGACATCGCCGTCGGGCCGCGGCCGTCCTCATGGGAGGGGCCCGTGGTCTCACTCGGCTACGAGGAGATGGTGGTCGTCGGTCCAGTCGGGCACGAGGCGGAAGAGGTTGCCGAGCCCGCCGAACTGGCGGGGACCGACTGGGTGCTCTACGAACCGGAGCAGGGCATGAGCGAGGTGGTGGACTGGGTGGCGGCGCATCTGGGGTTCACGCCACGCGCCGTAGCGCGTACGGGCCAGGTGGCGGCGGCTCTCCTGTTCGCGGTCGAGGGCCTCGGAATGACGGTGGCACCGCAGAACGCGGTGCCTCTCGGGTGGGCCAGGCACGCACGGAGAATCGGCTCCGGGTTCTACCGGGAGCTCGTGGCGTACAGCAGAAGACATCCCTCGCAGCTGGCGGAACGCTATCGGGACATGCTCACCTCTCTCGAGCTGCCACTGACAGCACAGGAAGACCTGCCCGAGGATGCCGTCCGCTGCTGAGGCGCCGCGGTTGTGTGCCGACATGGAGCCGGCCACGGCGCACATCGGCCGGTGCGATCGCACGTCTGCCTGATCGTCTTCGGTGATCAGGCAACGTATCTCCTGGGCGGCGACTCCACTTACGACCAGGATCTCCTCGACGCCGAACTCACAGACGGCGTCAACAACAGTCCGCGCCAGGCCATCGAATCCCTCCGCAAGATCAAGGAATTCGCCCGGCAGCACGACGTCGTCGTCCTGCCCGCCCACGACCCCCGAGCGGCCAGACGCCTGGCCGACTCCGAGACCTTCCGCCCGAGCCCCGGCAGGGCCTGAACAACCGGTGTCCTTTGCGGGGCAGGCACCCTCGCACTCCGCACGCACACCCGAGGAACCATGAGGACACGAAAACGGCTCCGTCTTCCCCACCGGACGCCGACGCGATGACCAGGAAAGGGTGCGCGTAGTGAACCAAGCAGAACAATCGGACGGTCATGGCGAACCTGCGATACGAGAAATAGCCGGACACCGCGTCTGGCCGATCGCTCTCGGAGGAGCGGCGCTGTCCCTTCGACCAGACCTGAGCCGAACAGCGGCCGTATCCACGATCAACGCTGCGATCGACAGCGGAGTGAACCTCATCGACACTGCTCGCGCCTACACGACCGTCGACGAGGAAGCGCACAACGAGCGTCTCATCGGCGACGTACTGACCGCCCGCCAGGACGGAAGCACCGTGATGGTCGCAACCAAGGGCGGCCACTTCAGGGCAGGACCGGCGGAATGGAAGAACGACGCCCGGCCCGCCGCGCTGAGAGCGGACCTCGAAAGCAGCCTTCGGGCGCTGAAGCGTGAGACGGTCGATCTGTACTTTCTGCACTGGCCGGATCCCGACGTACCGTTCACCGAGAGCGTCGGTGCTCTCAGCGAGATGCGCTCGGAGGGGAAGATCCGAGCCATCGGCATCTCCAACGTCGACCCTGCCCTCCTGGCTCTCGCACGCACCGTCACATCGGTCGACGCCGTGGAAAACCCGTATTCCGCGCTCGGCGGAGGCGACGACACGCTCCTTCGTGAATGCGAACGCCAGGGCATTCCGTTTCTGGCCTACTCACCGCTGCGAGGGTGGACCGCAAGCGATGCTTCGCCGCGCCTCCTGGATCTCGCGGCACATCGAAGTGTCTCGCCCCAGCAGTTGCTTCTCGCCTGTCTGCTGCACCGGTCCGACACACTCCTGCCGATCAGCGGCGCCGGACGCCCTGAGACGGCGGTGGATTCGGCCTCCTCGGCCCGGCTCTCTCTGAGCCCGGACGAGCTGCGGATCATTGATGCTGTAGCCGGCGGCCGCCGGGAACCGGCCGTCGAAGAGACGGCCGCTCCGGACGCCGCAGCATCCCCGCAGCCCTGACGATCCCACTGCCGACTGCCCGCCTGCCCACGTTGCCTCGTACCCGCGGGCTGAACTCTCGCGTCCCAACATCACCGCAGAACGGCGACGAGCGACTCCGTGGCCGCCCATCGTGCGTGTACCGGCTCCTGGGTGCCGGGGGCGTGCAGCAACCGGCTCCCCGGTAGCCGGATTTAGCCAGGATGTCCGCCTGTCGCTCCTGAAGATCTCGCCACCGTTCGCTGTCAGCGGCGTGATGATCGTGCGCGCGCCCTGGCGGACTCGGACGTCACGCGCCTCCCAGGACCGGCTGGACACCGCCTCAGGAACTTGGCGGGGTGGACCGCGTGTTCACCCGTGCGCGGCGGCCGTCACCGAGACCGCCACTGTCGTCCTGGCCGGCGGCCCGACCATGTCGCCTCCTCAGTCGCCCAGGCCCACGAACGCCTCGCTCCCACCCGGCCGGTGAGCCGGATCTCCGGTCCCCACGCGACCAACGACATCGAACTCGCCCTCAGGCTGCGCGGACGTGAATGAGTCTGACCACGGAGGGCGGCTCTCACCGCGTGACCCGGCTGCCTGCCTGTTGGGTGGTGCGACCTGCGGAACGCGTGTCCGTGTGGTGCTGACGCGAGGTGATGGTCAGGGGATGAGAGCGAGCTTGCCGCCGGGGTGCCCGGTGGCCAGCCGGGCGATGGCAGCCTGCGCGTCGGCCAAGGAGTACGTCGCGGCCACCGGAACCACCAGTGTGCCGTCGGCTGCCATGTCGATGACTTCCTGCCGAACGACGTTTCGGTAGGCCATGCTCTCAGGCAGCACGCCGATGAGAGCCCGAAGTCCATCCTTCTGGGCCCGGGCGATCGCCGCGATGGTGGCGAACCTGGCGCCGTCCCCGCCCAGTAGACCGAGCGAGGTGTCCACGGCCTCGTCCGTTCCCACGCAGTCGACCGCCGCGTCGACGCCGTGCGGGGCCGCCGCGCGCTCCAGGGTCCAGGGCCGCCAGCAGCATGCCCAGCATGATCGCGACGAAGGCGATGTTGGTCTGTCTGCGGTTGAGAGCCGTCGGCGGGCTCTCCACGGGCGCTTCAGTCAAGTATGTCAGCATTCATGTACGTAAGGCCCTCGCAACCGGACAGCACGAGCGACCTCACCACAGGCCGCCGATGAGCCATCTGGGTGAATCGCCTCAGCGGAACTGGGCCTTGCCCGGCCCTTCCTCGACGAAGCTGCGCATGCCGGTCTCGCGGTCCGCCGTCGCGAACAGCCCAGCGAACCAGTTGCGTTCGAGGGCGAGGCCGGTGTCGATGTCCGTCTCCAGCCCGCCGTCCACCGCTTCCTTCGCCGCCCTCAACGCCAGGGCGGGACCGCTCGCAAGCCGCGCCGCCCACGCGTGCGCCTCTTCGTATACCTCGTCGGCCGGTACCACACGGTCCACCAGACCGAGGACGAGCGCCTCACCGGCCCGCACGTGCCTGCCGGTGAAGATGAGGTCCTTGGCCTTGGAAGGGCCGATCAGACGGGCCAGGCGCTGGGTGCCACCCGCGCCGGGGATGAGGCCGAGCAGGATCTCCGGCTGGCCGAGCTTCGCGTTGTCGGCAGCGATACGGTAATCGGCGCACAGAGCCAACTCGCAGCCGCCGCCCAGCGCGTAGCCGGTGACGGCCGCGACGACCGGCTTGGGGATGCGGGCCACGGCGGTGTAGGCGGCGTGCAGGTCACGGACTCGGAGCACCATGTCCGCGTGGGTCATGTGCTGCATTTCCTTGATGTCCGCGCCGGCCGCGAACACCTTGTCGCCGCCCCACAGGACCACCGCCCGTATGTCGTCCCGACGGGTGCACTCGGCGGCGAGTTCGCCCAGCCGGTCCTGGAGGGCGATGTCCAGGGCGTTCATGGGTGGGCGGTCGAGTCGGACGGCGGCGACGCCGTCAGCCACTTCGAGATGTGCGGTCATGGTGGATCTCAATCGTTCGGTTCGGCGGTGAGAGCGGGGGCGGGGCGGGTGCCGGGGCGTCCCAGGAGGGCGCGCACGGTGCCTGCCGTGGCGAGTGACACCACGCCCACGGCGACGATCGCGCCCGACAGACCGCCCAGCAGGGCCGAAAGGCCGAGCACGGCGAGCGGGCAGAAAAAGTTGCCGATGTTGAAGGCAGCGGTCCACAGGCCCGTACCGCGTCCACGCTCCGCATAGTCCAGGGAGTTGATGGCCCAGGTGAGCATGGTCGGCAGGAGCAGTCCGGTGCCGCCGCAGGCGACCACGGCGCCGACGGTGACCATGGCGATACCGGAACCCAGGGCCATGACGACGAGTCCGACGCCGGCCAGGGTGAAGCCGATCGGGAGCAGGGTGCGGGGGCCCGAGCGGGAGACCCTGCCGAAGAGGAATCCACCGATGGCCGTGGCGACGCCGGTGCCGGCGCTGACCTGCCCGATCGTGGCCGTGGACTCGACGCCGATGTCGTCGAGGACGTACGACAGCTCCACGATCGGGGTGTAGAAGACCATTCCGCCGATGAGCGTGACGACGGACGGCATCCGCAAGGTTCGCCACGGCACGGGGGCCAGCACGGCGGGGCGATCGTTCGCAGCGCGGGGCTGCCAGATGAACACGGCCGCGAGGACGACGAGCAGGAGGCTCATGGCGTACAGCCAGAACGGGGTGCGCCAGCCCGAGTCTCCCAGCGCGCCGCCGAGCCCGAAGAACACGATCGACGCGACGTTCGTGAACACCACCTGCAGACCGAGGTATTTGTCGCGTCTGGCGCCGTCGAAGTAGTCGGCGATCAGCGTCGTGCAGCAGGTCATGATGGCCGCCTCGCACACGCCGACCAGCGCTCGGCTCACCACGATCAGCGGCAGGGAGTCCAGCCAGAGCGGTGCGGTGCCGACCACGGCGTAGGCGGCGAGCGCCCACACCAGCAGCCGTTTCCGGCCGACGCGGTCCACCACCGAGCCGGCCACGAGCGAGAGCAGGCCGATCATGAGGCCGGGGACGGTGACGACGACCGGCACCAGGATCCCGGCACCGGCCGTGCCGGCGAACGCGTCCTCCATCTTGGGCAGAACCGGCGTCAGCAGGACCGCGCCGAGCACGCCCAGACAACTGGCCAGCAGAAGGATCAGAGCCTGCGGGAATCCCGCGGTACGTGTGCCATTGGATGCGGCGGGCTTTTCGCTGCCGATTCCTACAAGGGCCGACTCGGACATGTCCGCTCCCGATGAAGTGATGATGACGGGTGTTAACCAAACTGGTGAGAGAAGTGCAGCAACACCCTGCGACGGGCGGAAATCGTTTCTCTTTCAGGTGCCTATCGACAGCACCTATGTGCAGGCCTATTGACAGGAATTGCGTGGGGCGTGGATCAGAAAGCAATGGGCGGCAGCGTGCTCGCCGCGTCCGCCAGAAGGCCCCGTAGCCACCGGTGTGCGGGATCATCGCGGTATCGGGGGTGCCACCACAGGGTTTCCTTGAGTGGCACCGGGTCGAAGGGGCACGGCAGCACCCGCAGATCGAGCAGGCGGGAAATCCGGGTGGAGATGCGGCTCTGCAGGAGGGCGACACGGCTACTGCCCGCCACCATGGGTGCCAACCCGAAATAGCTGCCGACGACGACCTGGACCCGCGGCTCGATGCCGAGCCTCCCGAATTGACCGAGAGCGGAGGGTCCTGCGGTCGGGTGGGGATAGCAGAGGACCCACGGCAGCTCCGTCAGCTGCGGGAGGGTGAGCACGTCACCGACCGCCGGATTGTCGCGCGCCACCACACAGACCCAGGTGTCGTCGAACAGGTCGAGATGGGGCAGGTCCTCGAGCAGATCGCCCGGCAGAACCATCCCGTCGACCGTGCTCAGCGTCTCGGTGACCTGACGGACGGCTGCCTCCACCACGGGTGGTCGGAAGCACAGCCGTACACCGGGTGCCCGCTCGGCGAGGGCGGTGGAGATCGCCTCGCCGAGCACGGCGGTGGCGTAGTCGGAGAGGATGAGCATGAACTCTCGGTCCGAGGTGGCCGGGTCGAACTCCGCCTCGGCGCCGAACACTCGCCCGACGGCCGCCACGGCGGCCGCGACATCGTCGCTCAACCGGTTGGCGAGCGGCGTGAGTTCATAGCGGTTGCCGACCCGGACCAGCAGTTCGTCGCCGAAGTGCCGGCGAAGCTTGCCGAGGGCCGCGCTGACCGTGGGCTGGGTCAGGCTCAGCCGGAGCCCGGCCCGGGTGACGTTGCGCTCGCTGAGGAGCGCGTCGAGCACGAGCAGCAGGTTGAGGTCGAGGCTCGCGAGCCGGGCGCCGGTCTTCATGGGGCCCGTGTCAGTAGGGCTCGGCGAGTCTCGCCTGAGCCGCCGGGATCGGCAGCTTGAGCAGCTTCTCGTCCTCCGGTGTCGGCACGCCCGACTCGCTGCGCAGCAGTGCGGCCGAATACTCCTGGACGAAGCCCGCCCGCCGCATGCGCCGTTCCCACCAGGTCTGCAGCGCCTTGTCCAGGGGTTCCGCCGAGTCCAGGCACTGGGCGAGGACGACGGCGTCCTCCGCTGCCATCGCAGCGCCCTGAGCCATGTGCGGACTGCTCGCGTGCGCGGCGTCACCGGCCACCGCGATCCGCCCCTGGAACCACGGCTCGCGGACCGTCACCTGTTCGATGGGGCTGTACGCGGCCGATGCCGACTCCTCGGACACCAAGCCGGCCAGTCCGCCGAGCCAGCCGGTGAACTCGCCGAGTAGCGCCCGGATCCGGTCCGCGATCTCCTCGGCGCTGTACCGCGCCCGGAGGTGCTCCTGCGGAACGACCAGGGCCACGTAGCAGTCGTCGTCGCTCAGCGGGATGAGGGTGGCCTTGATCTGGCCGGAGACCGCGTAGACGACCCGGTCGAGCTGCTCGGGCCGGGGCAGACTGATGCGCCAGCACGCGAAGCCGGTGTACTCGGCGGGGTAGCGGTCACCGAACAGATGGCGGCGCACCTGCGAGCGGATGCCGTCGAACCCGAGCAGCAGGTCATACCGGCCGGGGGCAGGCAGGGCGGCACCGTCGGCCGTGACCGCGAAGGCCGCGTCCACGCCGTCCGCGTCCTCCCGGATGGAGGAGATGGTGACGCCGTGGTGGAGGTGGGCACCGGCGTCCCGCGCGGCGCCCAACAGGATCCGGCACAGTTCGCGGCGCTGGATGCCGTTGTTCGGCGGCACCCCGGGGTGGGCCGGCGGCGGCATGTCCACGATGACGCCGCTGTCGGGGGCGACCATCCGTAGATCGCGGTACTGGTAGCCGGCCTCCAGGCAGTCGTCGAGGAGACCGATCTCCTGCATGACACGCAGGGCGTTGCCGGGCTGGTTGAGACCGACGCCGAGGACGGAGCCGGACGCGCGGTGCTCCACGACGTCGACATGGACGCCCCGCTGGGCCAGGGCGGTGGCGGCGACGAGTCCGCCGATGCCGGCACCCTGGATGAGGACTCGGGAAACCTGGCTCATGACGTGCTCCTGATACGACTGGTACGACGGCTGCGGGCAGGCGGCAGAGAGACGGGCGCCGCACCCGGGACGATGCGGTTCTCGATGTGTCCGATGCGTTCGATGGCGATGCGGACGGTGTCGCCCGGCGTGAGCGGCCCGGGTGCAGTGTCGGGGCTGGACACCCACAGCTCGGCCAGGCAGCCGGTGCCGCAGGTGCCGGAGCCGAGCACGTCGCCGGGCCGGACGACAGTGCCGCGCGAGGCGTAGGCGAGGAGCTCGGGGAAGGTCCACGACATGTTCGCGGTCGTGTCGCCGCCGGTGCGGCCACCGTTCAGCCGTACCTCGGTGGTGAGCGAGAGGGTTCCCTCGTCGTCCCACACGTCGGCGAACTCGTCGGCGGTGACCAGCCACGGACCGAGGGTGGTGGCTGCGTCCTTGGACTTCGACGGGCCCAGCGGCAGGGTCAGCTCGCGGCGCTGGAGATCGCGTGCGGACCAGTCGTTCATGACGGTGAAGCCGACGATGTGCTCACGGGCCTGCGCGGGCGTCAGATCAGATCCGGCACGACCGACGACCGCGGCGATCTCCAGTTCGTAGTCGAACCGCTGCGAGCCCGGGGGCACCGGGACAGGATCGTACGGTGCGACGACTGCCACGGGGTTGGAGAAGTAGAAGCCGGGTTCCGCGTACCAGCCTTCGGGGATGGCGCCGTCGGCTGCGTCCTTCGACATCAGGACGGCGATGTGGTTCTCGAAGGTCAGGTAGTCACGAATGGTAGGCGGCTCCAGAAGCGGGGCGAACTGCGCTTCCGCCAGGGGCAGGGCCTCGGCGCCGCGGGCTCGGCGGGCCACGTCGTCCAGGGCCTCCTGGCCTCCCCGGATCACCTGGAGCAGGGTTTCGGGCGTCGGGAGTACGCGGACGGCGTCGCCGTCCGCGACGCCGAGCCGAAGGCCCGCGTCGGTGCGGAGGGTGGTGAGTTTCAACGGGCTGTGTCCTTGCGGCTCGGAGAGGATGCGGTCATTTCACGGCGACGGGGTTCACCGGAGAGCCCACGGCCCCGGTGAAGGGCAGCGGCTGAGCGGCGAGCAGGAACTCGTAGGTGCCGTCCAAGGCGCAGTCCTCAGCCAGCGCGTCGAGGTCCCACATCTCCCCCACCAGCAGCCCGATGTGGGGCAGGGCCACCTGGTGCAGCGGCTGGAAGGACCCGGGAAACTCGTTCGGCCGTACCTCGAAGCCCCAAGTGTCGGTGGCGATGGCGGCGATCTCGGAGCCATACAGCCAGTCCGCGGTGCCGAACGACAGGCCCGGGGCGGGGCCGCCGGCATACGTGCCCCAGCCCTCGCCGTGGTCCATGCCGCGCCTGACCCGGGACAGCTGGCCGGTGCGGACGAGCACGATGTCGCCCCGGCGCACGTCACTCGTAGCGCCCTGTCGTTCGATGGTGGTCCGCAGATCGTCGGCGGTGATGGGGTAGGCGTCGTCGAGTTCGCCGGTCTCACCCGCCAGCGCTCGGCCCACGTCGAGCAGGACGCCGCGGCCGACCAGGGGCGCCGCCAGGTTCTCGATGCCGGTCGCCGAGTCGCCCTCGCTGGTGACGATCTCGGCGCCGCGCCGCCCGTTCCAGCCGATGCCATGGTCGAAGACATGGCCGAGGCCGTCCCACTGGGTGCCGCACTGCAGCGGCATGTAGACGGCGTCGTCGGCCGCGGTCAGGCCGTGCGGTGTGCCCATCTGGGCGGCGGTGTCCTGACCGGTGGACATCATCGTGTGCACCGGGTTGACCCGGCGCTTCCACCCGTTCTGCGGGCCGTTCTCGTCAAGTGGCAGGGACAGGGAGTACGTCGCTCCCTTGCGGACCAGCGTCGCGGCGTGCGCCCTGACCTTGTCGTCGAGGAAGTTGACGGTGCCGAGGGCGTCGTCGGCACCCCAGCGGTTCCAGTTGCTGCAGCGGGCTGCGGCCTGGGCGATCGCCGCCTCCGGGTCGCTGCCGTACTCGTCGATGACGTTCATCGGGTCACCTCACACCGGGGGTGCGACGAAGCAGCCGCGGTCGACGTCGTTGTAGCTCTCCTTGGCCACCAGTTCGTTGAACGGGTTGGCGGTGCCCCACTGGTCCTGGGTCTCCGGGTTGGTCACGTCGTAGTGGCTGGGGTGCCAGTGGTCCTCTTCGAGCAGTTCCAGCTCCGTCGTGTACTCGATGGTGTTGCCGTGGGGGTCGAGGAAGTAGGAGAAGGTGTTGTTGCCGGCCATGTGGCGCCCGGGACCCCACACCTTGGTCACCCCGGCGCGCAGGAGCCGTCCGGAGCCGCGCATGTACTCGTCGACGCCGCGCATCTCGAACGAGACGTGGTGCAGGGAGGTGTGCGGGCCGCGGGCGATGGCCATGCTGTGGTGCTGTGGATTGCAGCGCATGAAGTACATGAGGTCGCCCAGGTGCGGCAGCGTGAGCGCGTCCGACAGGGCGAAGCTGAGGTGCCTCTCGTACCAGGCGCGGGTGGCCTCGGGGTTGGCGGAGTTGACCACGACGTGGGAGATGCGGACCGGGATCGCCTCCTTCTCCTCGATCTTGCGGTGCCGGCGGGTCTCCACGTCGGAGCTGACCTCGATGGTCCGTCCGTCGCCGTCGAAGAACCGGAAGCCGTAGCCGCCGCCGGGCGTGTCCACGTCCCGGGGTTCGTGCACCAACTGCACACCGTTCGCCGCCAGTTGCTCGGCGAGCGTGTCGACGGCGGCACGGTCGTGGGCACCGTAGGAGATGAGGTCGAGTCGCTTCTCGGCATCCTTGCGGAGCCGCACGATGTACTGCTCCGGTGAACCCTCGGCGGCCAGGAACGCGATCCCGTTGTCCTCGGCGACCTGGGTCAGGCCCCAGAGGTTGGTGTAGAACTCGCGCTGCTTCTCGAAGTCGGGTACGGCGAGGTCGACATGGCGCAGATGGGTGATCAGACGGCCCGTCATTGGACACCTCCGATGGACGCGATGGACGGTTCGTGCGGGAAGCCGGGCAGGCGGCCGAGCAGGCGCTGGGCGTTGCCGCCACGGATGGCGGTGACGGTCTCGGCGTCGAGACCGGCGGCGAGCAGCCGGTCGACGGGGTCCTCGACCCCCATATCGAACGGGTAGTCGCTGCCGAGGGTGACCTGGGTGGGCCCCAGTGCCGCGACGAGGTGGCGCAGCTGGTGCGGGGCGTAGACGAGGGAGTCGACCCAGATGCGGCCCAGCTGTGCGCTGGGGGGGGCGGCGGTGGTGCGGGCGTCGGGGCGGTGGTGCCAGGCGTGGTCGGCGCGCCCCAGGTAGGTGGGCAGGTAGCCGCCGCCGTGAGCTGCCCAGATCCGCAGGGCGGGGTGGCGTTCGAGGAGCCCGGAGAAGGCGATGCGAGACAGGGCGAGGGCCGTCTCGACGGGGTTGCCGACCGTGTTGAACAGGTAGTAGGAGTTCAGCCGTTCACCGAGGGTGCATCCCCATGGGTGGATGAGGACTGCGGCCCCCAGTTCCTCGGCCGTCGCCCAGAAGTCGGCCAGAGAAGGATCGTCCAGTTCGACACCGGGCGCGGCGGAGGTGGAAATCTGCACCCCGCGCATACCGAAGTCGAGGACGGCGCTGCGCAGTTGGCGTACCGCCAGGTCGGGATGCTGAAGCGCGACGGCCCCGATGGGCACCAGGCGGTCGGGCCGCTTGGCGCAGTAGCCGGCGACGGCTTCGTTGGACGCCGCGGCTATCCGCGCGGCGAGCTCGCGCCCCGCCCAGGAGTGCGGGAGGGGGACCGCACTGACGGCCTGGATGTCCACGCCGGCGCGGTCCATGGCCTCGATGCGCAGGTCCAGGTCGGTGAGGCGGGCGGCCAGCGCACCGATCTGTGCCACGTTCACGGCCTGCGATTCCGGACCGAGCGCGGCGGCGTCGATCTGACGCTGGCGGGCCAGTCTGGGTTCATTGGCGATGAGTTGGTCGACGGCGGGCACGCCGAGGTGGGCGTGGACGTCCACCGCGGGGGCGTAGGAGGCAGTCATCACGCCTCCGCGACGCACGCGTTGCGCTGGGCGCCGAGGCCGGTGATGGCAGCGTCCATGACGTCACCGGGCCGCAGGAGGCGCCCATGGACGAGCCCGTTGCCGGCCGGGCTGCCGGTCAGCACCAGGTCACCCGGGAGCAGCGTGGCGACCTTGGAGCAGTGGGCGACGATGCGCGCCACGTCGAAGATCATGTCCTTGGCGGACTCGTTCTGCATGACCTGGCCGTTCAGCTTCAGCGTCAGTTGGAAGTCCGCGGGCTCCGGTGCGGCGGACCGGGGGACGATCACCGGTCCGGTAGGCAGAAAGGTCGGGGCGTTCTTGCTGGCCAGCCAGTCCGCACCGAGCTCGGGCATGTCGCGGCGCAGGACGAGCTCGCGCAGTGTGAGGTCGTTGACAATCGTCCAGCCGGCGACCGCGTCGAGCGCCTCGGAGGGGTCGAGGTTGCGAGCGGGACGGCCGATGACCGCGGCCAACTCCAGCTCCCAGTCCGGCTTCTCGCCATGAGCGGGCAGGACGACGTCGTCGTACGGGCCGCAGATCGCGCTCGGCAGGCCGGTGAACACGTACGGCGGGTGCTCCAGACGGCTGTCCATCTGGGCCGCCGCGTCCGCGCGCACCTGCTCGGGTGTACGCCCGTCGGACGGGTCGTGGTGCTTGACCGCGAGGTCGATGACGTGGGTGCGGTAGTTGGCACCGGCCTGGAAGATCTGGCGAGGAGCGACAGGGGCGGCCACCTCCAGCCCGTCCAGAGCGATCCAGTCCGACTCCGGCGCGTCCGCGGCAAGCGTGTCGAGTACGGCGCGGGCGGCGTCCCAGTCCTCCAGCAGCCGCAGGACGGAGTCGGGGCGGCCGACCCGATCGTTCGCGGAGAGGTCGAGGACTCTGTCCCGGCACACCAGCGCCGGAAAAACCGGCTGGTCATCGCGGGAGAAACTGCCGAGCGCCCACGTCCCGGCGTGGTCGATCGAGGACCCCATGCGCATGCTCCTTCGCAAGGCTGTGCAACATCGACATCCGTGTAACGTCGATGTGAACAGCAGCATGCTGTCCGGCCCCTGCGGTGGGCCAACAAATGATCCGTATGGTGCGCCATCCACCCAGCCAATACCTGCCGATTCCCGTTCCTGGAGGGCGAGTTGGAGCTTCCTGCACTCGATCTGAACCTGATCGTGGTCCTGCATGCGCTCCTGGAAGAACGCAACGTGACCCGGGCCGGCGAGCGGGTGGGGCTGAGCCAGCCCGCGGCCAGCGCTGCGCTGGGCCGGCTGCGCAGGCATTTCGACGATCCGCTGCTGGAGCGGAAGGGCACGCACTACGAGCTCACGCCGGTGGCCCAGGGGTTGCGGGCAGAACTGGGCGACACGGTGGAGCGGGTTTCCCGGCTGCTGACCGCGCGCCCACGCTTCGAGCCTGAGAGTTCCAGCCGGCGCTTCCGCGTCCACTGCTCGGACTCGGTCCTCACCGTTCTCGGCCCCGCCCTGGTCACCGCCGTCCAGTCAGCCGCGCCGGACGTCCGCCTCGACTTCGAGCCCGTCGACCCCGGCGTCATCCACGATCCGCTCACCAGGCTCGCTGAGACCGACGTCCTGGTCCTGGCGCGCGGTCTGCTCAGCGATCTGCCCAGCAGCGATCTGTACACCGACGGGTGGGTGTGCGTGGCCTGGGAGGGCAACACGGTGACTCCGGGCATGCTGTCCTTCGAGGACGCCCCCAAGGCCCGCTGGGTGGTGCCGTACGCTCCGTCGCCGCTCGCCTCACCGGCCGATGCCCATCTGGCAGCGCTCGGTGTGGACCGGCGCGCCACGGTGACCGTGCAGAGTTTCACAGCGCTGGGCCGCCTGGTCGTCGGCAGTGACCTGCTGGCCCTGGTCCACGAGCGAGTGCTGCGGGCGTCCCCGGGCCTGCCGCTGCGCCGGGTGATCCTTCCCGTGCCGCTGCCCGCGGTGAGCCAGGCCGCCTGGTGGCATCCGAGCCATCAGCTGGATCCGGGGCACCGGTGGCTGCTCGGGATCATGGCCGAGGTGGCCGGCGGCCTGAAGCAGCTGTGAACGGCTGATCAGGCGTGCTGCCCGTCGCCGATGCCGCCGAGCAGCGTGTCGTAGAAGTAGCGTGCGACCTCGGCGGCGTCGCGTTCGCCGCCGGGCCGGAACCACTGGTAGGTCCAGTTGCACATGCCGAGGACGGCCAGGGCGGTCAGGCGGGGGTCGGCGACCCGGAACTCGTCCTCGGCGACCCCGCGATCGAGGACGTCCACGAGCATCTGCAGATAGCGGTCGCGCTTCCCGGCGATCTCGTCCCGGACCGTATCCGGAAGCTCGCGGAAGTGCTCGAAGAACACCCGCAGATGTCCCGGGTGGGTCTCCATCAACGACACCAGGTCGGTCATGATCGCGAGCAGCAGCTCGCGCGGTCCCATCCCGCCCTCGTCGAGGCGGTGCTGCTGGGCGTCGATGATCAGGTCGATCATCTCCTGGTGCATCTGCACCAGGAGGGCGTCCTTGCTCGGGAAGTAGTAGTAGAGCGAGGCCTTGCGGATGCCGACCTGCTGGGCGATGGCCTCCATGGGGGCGTCCGAGTAACCGCGTGTGTCGAACAGCTCGGCCGCGACCTTCATGATCAATGCCTTGCGCTGTTCCCCGGACATCCGCAGGCCCGCGCTCCGTGCGTCCGCCACCGGCACCTCTCCCGTTTCCGCTGCCAACCGCCGGTCACTCTATGTCACGCGGCAGGGCGGGCAGCCCCTCGGGCGCCCGCAGGCCGAGCGCGTTCGTCAGACAGGCCACCTTGAGGTACTGGGTGACGACCAGCAGGAGTTCGACGATCTCCTGCGGAGCGTACGTGCGCGCCAAGCCGATCCACAGCTCGTCCGAGACGGTGCAGCCGTCGTGGATCTCGTCGGCCAGTCGGATCACCAGCGCGTCCCGGACGGGCCACAGGTCCTGGACGCCCGGCGCCGCCGTCGCCCGTACTTCGTCCACGCCCAGCCCGGCCTGTTCGGCGAACATCTCCACGTGCACCGCCCACTCCGCCTCCGCCCCTGCCCGGGCGCACACACGCAGGACGGCGATCTCGCGGGTGCGGGGAGGGAGCGCGGTGCCCTGCAGACAGGCGGCCGTCGCCCGGCGCAAGTCGTCGAGCGCGGCACGGCTGTGGGCGAGGGCCTGGAAGATGGGCAGCGGGCGGCCGTCCGGGAGTCGATAGGGCTCCAGGAGGCGTCGGGTTTCCTCGTCGGCCGGTGCGGGGCCGGGAAGGCGGCCGGTCATCGCATGCCCACTTCTCCGAGGTCCATCTCCGTGACGTCGTCCAGGACTTCGATGGAGCAGGCCGTGTTCGCCCGCACGTCCGCCGCGCTCACACCGGGGGCCGTCTCGCGCAGCACGAGTCCGTCGTTGCTGACGTCGAGCACGGCCAGGTCCGTGATCACTCGGTGCACGACGCGGGTTCCGGTGAGCGGGAGCGTGCAGCGGTCCAGGATCTTCGGCTCCCCCTTGCGCGTGACATGCTCCATGGCGACGATCACCCGCCGGGCGCCGTGCACCAGGTCCATGGCACCACCCATGCCCTTGATCATCTTTCCGGGAATCGCCCAGCTCGCCAGGTCGCCATGGGCCGACACCTGCATGGCGCCGAGTACGGCGACGTCCACGTGGCCGCCACGGATCATGGCGAAGGAGATGGCAGAGTCGAAGAAGGAGGCGCCCGGCAGCACGGTCACGGTCTCCTTCCCCGCGTTGATCAGGTCCGGGTCGGCCTCGCCCGGCAGCGGGTAGTCACCGGTACCGAGGATCCCGTTCTCGCTGTGCAGCCGGACCCGCACGCCCGGCGGAAGCAACCCGGGGATCAGCGTGGGCAGGCCGATGCCCAGGTTCACGTACTGACCCGAACTCAGCTCCTGGGCGGCTCGGGCGGCGATCTGCTCGCGGGTCAGGCTCATCGGGTCGTCTCCTCGTGCTGCGTGCCGGCTCGGCGTTCGGTCAGTTTCTCGATGCGCTTCTCGGCGCCCGGACCCTCGGGGTCGATCGGCACGACGCGCTGGACGAAGATGCCCGGCAGCTGGATCTCGTCGGGGTCGAGGTCGCCCGGCTCGTAGAGTTCCTCAACCTCGGCGACGGTCACACGTCCCGCCATCGCGCACAGTGGGTTGAAGTTGCGGGCGGCTTGACGGAAGACGAGATTGCCGTCCGTGTCGCCCTTCCAGGCGCGTACGAGGCCGAAGTCGGCTCTGACGGCGCGCTCCAGGACGTACTCGCGTCCGTCGAAGACCTCGGTGCGGCGCGGGGGCGAGGCTACCGAGACGGAACCGTCGGGGGCGTAGCGCCATGGCAGGCCGCCCTCGGCGATCTGGGTGCCGACGCCGGCGGGGGTGAAGAACGCGGGGATGCCCGAGCCGCCGGCGCGCAGTCGTTCCGCGAGGGTGCCCTGCGGGATGAGTTCCACCTCCAGCTCGCCGGAGAGGTAGCGGCGGGCGAAGTCCTTGTTGTCGCCGACGTAGGAGGCGGTGACGCGGTCGATCTGGCCGGCCTCCAGCAAGATGCCGAGGCCCCAGCCATCGATGCCGCAGTTGTTCGACACGACGTGCAGGCCGCGCGGCCGCGCCGTGTGGAGGGCGTCGATCAGCAGGCTCGGTATGCCGCAGGAGCCGAAGCCGCCGACCGCGAGCGTGACGCCGTCGCGGATGTCGGCGACGGCCTGGCCCGGGTCGCTGACGACCTTGCTCAGGGACGCGGACTCCGCGGTATCGGGGTGGAGATGTGCCGCCATGGCCCGTCCTTTCGGTTCTGTTGACACCGTGGCGCGGTCACTTTACGTTATCTACCGTCCGGAAGGTAGATAGCATGAGTCAAGACATGAAATCCGGCGAGCCGGCCAACGAGGCCGCCTTGTCCCTGTTCAGCGGGCTGCTGCGGGACGCGGTCGCCCTGGCCGGCTCCGGGCTGGCCTCCCCCGCTGACATCGATACCGCCATGCGGCTGGGTGCCGGGCACCCGGTCGGACCGCTCACCCTGCTCCGGCACCTGGATCCGGCCGTACGGGCCGCTGCCGGGCTGCCCGAGCCACCCGAAGCGGTCGTCGAGCCCGACCGCAGCGAGCAGGAGACGGCCGCCGAAGTCTGGGAACACCCGGTGGGCGTCGCCGGCACGGGCACCATGGCGTCCGGCATCGCCGAGGCACTGGTGCGCGCCGATGTGCCCGCCATCGTCCTGGGCCGCACGCGGGCGTCGGCCGAACGCCTTCACGACGCGGTCGCCACGAGTCTGGGAAAGGCTGTCGCCAGAGGCCGCCTCACCGATGATCTACATCAACGCGCGCTGGCCCACCTGC
Source organism: Streptomyces sp. R35 (assembly GCF_041053035.1). Classification (NCBI taxonomy): domain Bacteria; kingdom Bacillati; phylum Actinomycetota; class Actinomycetes; order Kitasatosporales; family Streptomycetaceae; genus Streptomyces; species Streptomyces sp. R35. Next base: position 9,669,242 of record NZ_CP163440.1, on the reverse strand, counting down.
ACTTGACGACCGACCCGGGCGACCTGGCCGACTGCGGTCATGTCATCGAGGCCGTCGCCGAGGACCTCGCCGTCAAGCAGGAACTGCTCAGGCTCCTGGACGACGCGCTGCCGGTGGACACCGTCCTTGCCACCAACACCTCCTCCCTCACGGTCGCCGAGATCCGTGCCGGGCTCCCGGCCTGGCGCACCGTGATCGCGCTGCACTTCTTCAACCCCGCCAAGGCGATGAAGCTGGTCGAGGTCACCGGCCCCGACGAGGACGTGGTGAACGCGGCCTGCGCCTGGGTCCGAAGGATCGGCAAGGTGCCGGTGCGCTGCGGCGACGAACGCGGTTTCGTCGTCAACCGCCTGCTCATCCCCTACCTGAACGACGCCGTACGCGCCCTCGACGCCGGAGCGTTCACGGCCATCGAGACCGACGCGCTGATGTGTGAGGCGTTCGGGCACCCGATGGGCCCCTTCGAGCTGATCGATCTGATCGGCACCGATGTCACCGCCGCCGCCCAGTCGATGCTCCACCAGGCATCGGGCGACGCGCGCCTCAAGCCCGCCGACGGCCTGCTCTCCCTCGTCGCCGAGGGACGGTTCGGCCGCAAGAGCGGCGCCGGCTTCCACGACCACTCCTCCCCCACCCGGAGCACGACATGAGCGAGTACCCCTCCCCCGACCCCGCCCTGACCGAGCGCAACGCCCTCTACATCGACGGCGATTGGCGCTACTCCGCCTCCGACGCGACCGACACGGTGATCAACGTCGCCGACGGTTCCGAGCTGGGCTTCGTACCGCGCGGCAGCGCCGAGGATGTCGACGCGGCGGTGATCGCCGCACGGGCCGCCTCCGACGCCTGGGCCACGAGCAGCGTCGCCGAGCGTGTCGAGGCGCTGCGTGCACTGAGCGCGGGGCTCGCCGAGCGGCAGGACTCGATCGCCCGCCTGATCAGCCTCGAGGTCGGCACACCGCTCAAGATCTCCCGGATCGTCCAGGTCGGGCTGCCGTCAGCGGTGCTGAGCGCCTTCGCGGACACGCTCACCTCGTACGAGTGGGAGCACGAAGTCGGAAACTCCCTCGTCGTGCGTGAGCCGGCCGGTGTCGTCGGCGCGATCACGCCCTGGAACTACCCGTTGCACCAGCTCGTCGCGAAGGTCGGCGGCGCGGTCGCGGCTGGGTGCTCGGTGGTGGCCAAGCCCGCCGGCGTCGCCCCGCTCGCCGCGTTCGCCTTCGCCGACGTCTTCGCCGAGGTGGCGGACCGGCTCGGCCTGCCCTCCGGGCTGTTCAACCTGGTGTCCGGCCCCGGCTCCGAGGTGGGCGAGGCGATCGCCGGGCACCCCGGCGTCGACGTCGTCTCCTTCACCGGGTCGACGGAAGCCGGAGCGAAGGTCATGCGTTCCGCGGCCGCGAACATCACCCGCGTCTCCCTCGAACTGGGCGGCAAGTCCGCCAATGTGATCCTGCCCGACGCCGACCTGGGCCGCGCCGTGAAGACGGGCGTGAACAACGCCTTCCTCAACTCCGGCCAGACCTGCTCCGCCTGGACCCGCATGCTGGTCCCGCGCGACAAGCAGGACGAGGCAGTCGACCTCGCCCGTGCCGCCGCCGCTCGACTCACCCTCGGCCACCCACTCGACCCAGCCACCCGCCTCGGCCCGCTGGCCTCCGCCCAGCAGCAGGTGACCGTCCGCGACTACATCCGCCTCGGCGAGAGCGAGGGCGCCAAACTCGTCCTCGGCGGTGCCGCCGCCCCGGACGGACTCGACAAGGGCTTCTACGTACAGCCGACGATTTTCGCCGGGGTCGACAACACCTCCCGTCTCGCGCAGGAGGAGATCTTCGGCCCGGTCCTCGTCATCGTCCCCTTCGACAGCGAGGACGAGGCCGTGTCCATCGCCAACGACAGCCCGTACGGCCTGGCCGGCGGCGTGTGGAGCGCCGACGAGGAGCGCGCGCTGACCGTGGCCCGCCGCATCCGTACCGGGCAGGTCGACATCAACGGGGCTGCCTTCAACCCGGCCGCACCCTTCGGCGGCTACAAGAAGTCCGGCCTGGGGCGGGAGTTCGGCACACACGGCATCGACGAGTTCACCGAGACGAAGGCGATCCAGCGATGACCGCGGGCGCACACCTGAAGACGATCAGCCGTTACTACGACGGCTGCAGCACCGGCGATGTCGAGTTGATGCGCGAGACGCTGGCCGAGGACGTCGTGCACTACTTCCTCGCTCCCAACCCCGGCTCCGCGCCGGTGCGCGGCGGTGAACACCTGGCCCGCTACTGGCGCAAGGTGCACCGCCTCATCGACGCGGTCTGGGTCATCGACCACATCCTCGACGGCGACGGTGAGGCGGTCATCGAGTGGACGATGTACTGGACTCCTCAAGACACCGAACGGCGGGTCGCCACCCGCGGGGCGGAGTGGTTCACCTTCGGCCCCGACGGCCGGATCACCGAGATCCGCTCCTACTACCGGCAGCACGCGGACGGGGACACCGAGTTGGACGCCTTCCCGTATGTCGACCGCGGCTACTCCGGTCACGGTACGGAGAACAGCAATCTGCACACCCCTCCCGTCGAGGAGGCCCGTGCATGAACACGGTGACCACTGCCCGCAAGGGCCCGGTCGAATGGATCACCCTGGACCGCCCGGACCGGCTCAACGCCCTGGACGAGCCCACTCGCCGCTCCCTCCTGGCCGCCCTGCGCCGGGCCGACGAGGATCCGGACGTGCGCTGCGTCGTCCTGACCGGCTCCGGGCGCGCCTTCTGTGTCGGCCAGGATCTGTCCGCGCGGCACGAACTCGTCGACGCGGGCGCGACCGTACGGGACACCTACAACCCGCTGGTCACCGCGATCACGGGGATGGACACACCGGTGATCGCGGCGGTCAATGGCCTCGCTGTCGGAGCGGGTATGGGCCTGGCCCTGGTCTGCGATCTGGTGGTGGCCGCGGACACCGCGAGCTTCGCCTGCGCATTCGGGAAGGTGGGGCTGGTCCCCGACACAGGCGTCTCGAGTGTCCTGGTACGTGCGCTCGGTCACATCCGCGCCTTCGAACTGGCCACCACCGGCCGCTCGTTGAGCGCGCGGGAAGTTCATGGTCTCGGCCTCATCAACACGGTCGTCCCGGCCGAAGGTCTCGAAGCCGAGGCCCAGGCCCGCGCCGACGCCCTGGCGGCCGGTCCCGCCCGTGCCTTCGCCCTCACCAAGCGCGTCTTCCGCCTCGCCGCCCAGGCCCCCATCGCCGAGGTGGTGGCCGCCGAAGCCGACGGCCAGGGCATCGCGGCCCGCAGCCCGGAACACGCCGAGGGCATGGCCGCTTTCACGGAGAAGCGAGCTCCGCGCTTCGCTGACGCGCGTCACCCCTGAGCCGGGGCTGAAGCGCTCTCCCGTCGTGAAGGGGAGACCTCAACGAACCGCCCCTTCACGACGGATCGAAAACTTCGACAGCACAGAGCCGGCAGCAGCAGGCTCACAAGCCCGATCCCGCTGTCCGTGCCGCCTCACAGGGCTACCTCGCCGATCGCATCAACGCACGCCCCCGACGGCTCCGTATGATCAACTCCGGCATCGTGTAAATCAACGACTGGTCCGTGGCCGCCGAGCCGCAGGTGCCGTGTGGTGGCACCGAGGGCCTCGGCCTACGGCCGGTCCGGCGGACGGTGGTGCCTCGAGGCGTTCTCCAACACTCGTTGGGTGACCATCGCGACCCAGCAGGCCCATTGCCCGTTCTGACCAACCGCCGACGACGTGTCAGAGCGCCACCGCTGGCCGGGCCGCGTCGATCCTCGCCGCGCCCGCGCATGGCCTTGCCGTTGCGTCAAAACGTCCCCGGAGCATGGCTGGCGTGGCCGCCGGGTATGCCTCGACTTCCGCACTCAGGGCGAGGACGTCACCCGAAGCGTGATCGGACCTGCCCACGGGCCCGGCCCGAAAAGGACCGACCGGATCACCCAAGGGTTCGACGCCGACGGCGACGTCATACGAGGGCCGTCGGCGCGCCGCGCGAACACGCCAGGCGCGGCTTCGACGCCGGCCGGATCGTCCTGTGGGGTTCGTCCGCCGGGGCGCATCTCTCGGCCTTGCTGGCCCTGAAGCCCGGCATGAGCAACATCGTGGGGGTGATCGACTGGTTCGGCCCCGCGGACCTCCTCGCTCTCGGCTCGCAGTCCGATCCGCACAACGAAGCCGCCGAAGACTCGTGCGAGGCCCGGCTGTTGGGCGCTCGACCCGCTGCCGTCCCAGAGATGGCCCGGGCGGCCAGCCCGATCAACCATGTGCACGGTGCGTCCCCGCCCTTCCTCATCGCGCACGGTACGGCCGACCGCCACGTTCCCTTCCAGCAGAGCGCAGACCTGGCACACGCCCTCGAAAAGGCAGGCGCCACCGTGCGGTTCGACTCGGTCGAGGGCGCCGACCACATGTGGGCCAACGTTGCCGACCCCGAGCCCCTGTTCCGCACGGCCCTGCGGTTCGCCGCCGAAGTGACCGGCCTGTAGGCGCGTGCGGATGACACACTCAGAGGCGCCCGCCTTCTGGGCCAAGCACCCCTGGTTCGGTCCGGCAAGCCAACGAGGCGGCACCGTACACAGTGCATCGGGTGGGGCGGCGGTTCGCTCGAACAACAGGACTCGGCCAGGCGCGCACCCGCCACCGTCCCCATGGATGTACGCGCGTCCGGCCGGGCCTGATGGCCCGTCAGCCGCTCACTGACGGGCGCCCTCGATGGCGGGCCACGACGTACGCCGATCGCCGCGATCGTGCCGAGCCCGCGCACGGAACGGCCGGCGCCGTCGAGCTGTACGGCATCATCGCCCACCAGGACATCCACCCGTCTGCGGTCAGGATCAGCTTGCCTGGGCGGTCACGTTCGCAGCAACGGACTACGGTGCCGGTGGGCCCGTCGAGCCACGCGAGCCGGTTGAGGTCGTGGCGGGTCAGGATCCGGGGCACAGTCTAGGCGGGCAGGCCCAGCACCGGACCGATCTACCCCGGCCCGCCCGGGCGCGAGTGGTATCTGCCCTGAACGTGGACGAGTTCGTGCGTGTCACAGTCATCTGCCCGTACTTCGGTGACGCGCCATCGGACTGGTCTGCCCACCTCCGGCATGCGGCCGGTAGGGGAGCCACCCAGGCGAGGTCGACCAGCAGGCGCGATAGCACCTGCGTCGACGGCGTCAGAATCGTGCGTCCCTGACACCCCACGGCGGCATTGCACCCGGCAGCGAAGCGCTTACAGGCAGCGGCAAGTTGGTCACGACGAACTGGTTCAAGATGTCGTCGCGATCCATGAACATGATCTGGCTTCGCTTCGCCGCGTCCAAAGCGTTGCCCAGCCAGTTGCGGGCAGCCTTGGTGATCTCCCCGCCAGCCACGATAAATGCATGGTCGACGAGGACACGTCGGTTGGTCTCGGGGTCAAAGATCTCGTGCGCCAGCATCATCAGCGCCTGATTATGGATCTCAGCGATGTTGGCATTGCCCGCCCTGGACCTTCCAGTCGCATCCAGCTTGCCGCGCTTCACCTGGATGCCGAAGTACAGAAAGTGCTGGGTCGGCAGGGTGTAGCGCATCCAGATGTCCTTGCCATACTCCAGCGCCTTGTCCCGGTGCCCGGCCACGGTGATCCGGTGAAACCCCAGTTGTCGGAACAACGGCAGCAGCACCTCTTCGATGAGCGCGTCCTCACTACATGTGTCCAAGAACGCAGCAAGGGCCGCACGTCTCCGCGTCTCGGCCAGGCTCAGAGGACGATGCGGACTCTTGGCCAATGCTGAGACGGTGTTCGTTCCGATGTGCCGTAGGTAGCAGTGCTGATCCTCCCCGTAGAAGGCTTCAAACCCCTCGCGGGACAGCACGTTGTTCAGCAAGCGCAAGGCATTGGGGCGCTCGCGCCCCTCGTTGAGAGCGTCCGCCGGACTCATCAGGTGGTCGATCACCCTGGAGAATGACTCCGGTGGATGCGCAAGCCCCTCGTGCGGCTCCGCCAGCAGCTGCTCCAGCACATCCGCGACCCAACGATGACGCGTCGAACCGTCATGTTCCCAGTCCATGTCGAGTTCCCCGAAGAACTCTGTGATGTACGTGCTCGACCGGTACGGGAAGTACCGAGGCTCGGCATCGCCCTGAGGAATGTCCGCACCGAGGTTCCCGCAAATGAGGTCGCCGAGCATCTCCAGCGTTCTCCTTCTGAACTTCACGACGCCCTCCCCCGGACCGCCCGCGTACCTGCGGCGCGCGAACTATTCTGCCCCGCGGTGGCAGATCATCCGGCACGTACGATCAAGTCGCACGGCTGCGCGAAAGATCAATGCCGGGACGCGACCACCTCGTAGAGCCCAGGACCACGAAGCCCATGGGCCGTGAGCAGTCGAGCATCCAGACCTCGCCGAAACGGCGCTGCGCGATGCAAAACCGAAGCCACACCACTGTCGTCAGCCGACGAGGCCTCCTCGCCTCCCACCAACAGGGGCAACGCGCCTGGGCCACAGGGATCTGACCTGCGCGTATCTCCCCGACGTGGACCACCTGGACCGCACAGGACTGGATCTACGCCCTGTGCCATGTCGCACCGGGGACGCTCCCCGCGCCGATGCCCGACACCCGGATCCCGCCTCGCAAGATCCGGACCAGGCGCGGCCCAACTCTGCTTCTCACCAAGACATTTCATTCATTTTTGCAGGTCAGAAGTACACGTGGACGTGTACCACCAGCAGACCAAGAATCTGCTCGCGTACATCCTTCAGGACCACACGCTCAGCAATTGCTCTCACGCCGCCTGACACCACGCCACCTCAACGTACTCCTGACCTGCAACTACGCGCTGGAGAGGCGAAAGTTTGGCAAGTTCGACCCGGATTCGACCCCAGGACCTATCAACGCGGAAGTGATCATGCCTGATCTGCAGTGATGCAACTTCTGCCGGTGTACCGACAGTTTGCGGCGCAACAATCGATAGAAAATGCTCAAACTTCCTATACATCGAAAAGCGGAAGCACCAAGCTGACGCAAACCACCGGCGGAAACGCTCAGCGATGTCGCCGGCTCAGCGCACCCCTGATTTCACTCCCGCAGACGATCCCCCGCCCTGATCAGGCAGTCTTCCCAGTCCCTTCCGTGAGGCGGAAGAGGTCTTGCGGTGCCGCGACGCCCTTCCGGACGATGTCGCCATCGCCCAACGACGGGAGCCGCAGCCATGCCGCACATGACCGCCTTCGCCAGGAACCAGTGGTACGTAGCCGCCTACACGCACGAGGTGGGTCGCGAGCTGCTCGGCCGGACCATCCTCGGTGAGCCGCTCGTCTTCTACCGTGCCGAGGAGGACGGGACGGCCGTCGCCCTGTCCGACCGTTGTGTGCACCGCCGCTTCCCCCTCTCGGAGAGCCGGCTCGACGGCGACAGGATCGTGTGCGGGTATCACGGGTTCACGTATGACACGACGGGTGCCTGCGTGTACGTGCCCGGGCAGAAGCGCATTCCGCGCACGGCCCGGGTCGCCTCGTACCCGGTCGTCGAGCAGGACTCGTTCGTCTGGGTGTGGATAGGCGACCCGGCGCTCGCCGACCCGCTCACCATCCCGCGCGCCCGGCACATGGACTCCCCGGACTGGACCACGGTCTGCGGCATGGAACCCATCGACGCCGACTACGGGCTGCTCGTCGACAACCTCCTCGACCTCTCCCACGAGACCTATCTGCACGGCGGCTACATCGGCACCCCCGAGGTCGCCGAGACACCGATCTCCACCGAGGTCGACGAGGGCGCGGGGATCGTGCGGGTCAGCCGGCACATGGCCGACGCCGAGTGTCCGCCGTTCTACGCCCGCTCGACCGGCATCGAGGGCCGCATCACGCGCTGGCAGGACATCGAGTACCACGCACCGTGTCTGTACCTGCTGCACAGCCGGATCGCGCCGGTCGGCGTGCTGCCCGAGGCGGACGGCAGCGACCCGAACGCCTTCCACACCGAGATCACGTACGCCATCACGCCGTCCGCCGACGGCAAGGTGTACGACTTCTGGGCGGTCTCCCGGGACTTCGCCCGCGACGACGACGAAGTCACCACGTTCCTGCGGGACTTCAACCACACGGTCGTGATGCAGGACGTGGACGCGCTCAACCTGCTGCAGAAGACGCTCGGTTCGGAGCGGGCCGGGTACCAGGAGCTGAGCATCAACATCGACACCGGTGGTCTCGCCGCCCGCCGTATCCTCGCCCGGCTGGTCGAGGAGGGCGACAAGCCGATGGAGAAGGTCCAGTGACCAGCCGCACCGGCGAGATCTACCGCGTCGACTGGCTCCCCGGCACGGACGTCCTGCACGGCACCTGCCACTGCGGCGCCGAGCACACAGCCCAGGACCCGATCGAGATGTGGGAGTGGATGCTCGCCCACCCCGACGGACACGCACCACGAGGAAACGGGTCATGACCTTGTACGAAGCCGAACTCGTCGTCGAGCGACGGGAGTCCGTGGCCGACGGCGTGCTCGCGCTCACCCTGCGCCACCCGCTGGGCGAGGAACTCCCCTGCTGGGAACCGGGCGCCCACATCGACGTCGTCCTCGGGCCGGACCTGGAGCGGCAGTACTCGCTGTGCGGTGATCCGGCGGACCGGCGGGCGTGGCGCGTCGCGGTACTCCGGGAGCCCGACGGGCGCGGCGGATCGGCTTACGTCCATGGGCAGTTGGGGCAGGGCGACAAGGTGCGCGTCCGAGGGCCGCGCAACCACTTCGCCCTCAAGCCCGCCCCGCGGTACCGGTTCGTCGCGGGCGGTATCGGCATCACCCCGATCCTGCCGATGCTGGCCGCCGCGGAGGAGGCCGGCGCCGAGTGGACGCTGCTGTACGGCGGGCGGACACGTGAATCCATGGCGTTCACCGAGGAATTGGGCCGGTACGGGGACAGGGTGCGGATCGCTCCGCAGGACGAGACGGGGCTGCTGGACCTGGCTTCCGTGCTCGACGGGGTCCCCGAGGGCACCCTCGTCTACTGCTGCGGCCCCGGGGCGCTCCTCGACGCGGTGGAGGAACGCTGCCCCGCCGGGGTGCTGCACGTCGAGCGCTTCCAGCCGAAGTCTCAAGAGGCGGGGGGGAACACCGAGTTCGAGGTGGTCCTGGACCGCTCGGGGCAGACGCTGACCGTTCCGTCGGACGCCTCCGTCCTCGACACCGTGCGGGCCGCCGGTGTCGAGGTGCTCTTCTCCTGCACCGAGGGCACCTGCGGGACCTGCGAGACCGACGTACTCGAAGGGACCCCGGACCACCGGGACTCGGTACTCACGGAGGAGGAGCGGGAGGCCGGTGAGACCATGCTCATCTGTGTCTCGCGGTGTCTCGGGAAGCGGCTCGTGCTCGACCTGTGAGCCGCAGGTCCTGAAGGTCCGCCTCGACGCGGGCCACGGTCGCCGGCGGGTGGGGCGGCAGATCGCGGCATAAGGAGTCCACGGAGTTGCGGCTCGCGCGTACCGGGATGTTCACCGCCGCCACCACCTCGCCGCCCCGGTCCCGCACCGGGGCGGCGACCGAGCGCAGCCCCTCCTCCAGTTCCTGGTCGACGATGGCGTAGCCCGCGCGCGCGGACTGCCTCAGGCATCGTCGCCTCCCGCTGGGCTGCCGATGGACTCCCGATGGGCACAACCCGCTCTCGGCACACGTCAAGAGCGCACTTCGATAACTGTCAACAATATTGTTAGCCAAAGCCATTGACCCCCGCCGTACGGGGGTTCTACCTTCCGCTGAGCACCATGTGCGGTGTGCGCACAACCTGTCGGAACACTGAAGTCTGCACAGGAGGAGCCATGCGTCGTCTGCTCGCCGGTCTCGCGGTCGGAGCCTTCCTGGTCGCCACCTCGGCCTGCGGTTCGTCCGACGGCGGTGGCGCCTCGGACAAGAACTCGTCGTCCGGCGGTATCACCACTGTCAAGGTGGGGGTCATCCCCATCGTCGATGTCGCCCCCCTCTATCTCGGCCAGAAAGAGGGCTTCTACAGCAAGCGCGGCCTGAAACTGTCCATGACGACCGCACAGGGCGGCGCAGCCATCGTGCCGGGTGTCGTCAGCGGCCAGTTCCAGTTCGGCTTCTCCAACGTGACCTCGCTGATGCTCGCCCAGTCCCAGAACGTACAGGTGAAGGCCATCGCCAACGGCGTCGCCTCAACCGGCGTCTCGGGCAAGGACTTCGGGGCCGTGGTGGTCAAGAAGGGCAGTTCCCTCAAGTCGGCGAAGGATCTGGAGGGCAAGAAGGTCGCGGTCAACACGCTCAAGAACATCAACGAGACCGCGGTGCGCGAGTCGGTGCGCAAGGCGGGCGGCGACCCGGACAAGGTGAAGTTCGTCGAGCTCGCCTTCGACCAGATGCCCGCCGCACTCGACAAGGGCCAGATCGACGCGGCCATGGCCGTCGAACCCGCGCTCACCACCATGCTGGGCCAGGGGGCCACCCAGATCGCCTGGCCGCTGGTCGACGCCGCGCCGGACCTCACCGTCGCCATGTACTTCACGTCGACGTCGTACGCGTCGAAGAACCCGGACGTGGTCAAGAAGTTCCAGGAGGCCACCGCCGAGTCCCTGGCCTACGCCGACGCCCACCCGGACGAGGTCCGCCAGATCGTCTCCACCTACACGCAGGTCCCGTCGACGGTTCTGGCCAAGGTGATTCTGCCGAAGTGGCCGGCCGAGGCGAACCGTTCCTCGATCGAGGCGCTGGAGAAGCTGAGCGAGACGGACGGCCTCTTCAAGACGGCCCCCGACCTGGACAAGCTGCTCCCGTGAAAGGACTGAACACCGCACTCGGTGCGGCCGGGCTCGCGGCCTTCCTCGCCCTCGGCGAGGTCGTGCCGCGCGTCGGCATCGTCAAGGAGGCGTACTTCCCGCCGACCAGCCGTATCGCGTCCGCGTTCTGGGACGAGATCACGGACGGCGCGTTCTGGTCGGCGCTCGGCGACACGCTCACCGGCTGGGCCCTGGGCCTGGCGATCGCGGTCGGCGCGGGCATCGTCGTGGGTGTGCTGGTCTCCGTCGTCCCGTATCTGCGCGAGGCGACGGCCTCGACGATCGAGTTCCTGCGCCCGATCCCGTCGGTCGCCCTCATCCCGCTGGCGGTCCTGCTGTACGGCACCGAACTCCGCTCGGTCCTCCTTCTCGTCGTGTACGCCTCCTTCTGGCAGATCCTGATCCAGGTCCTGTACGGCGTCCAGGACGTCGACCCGGTCGCCGAGGAGACGGCACGGTCGTACGGCCTCGGCACCTGGGCGCGGGTCCGGCACGTACTGTGGCCGACCGCGCTGCCGTACGTCATGACGGGGGTGCGGCTGGCCGCGTCCGTCGCGCTGATCCTCGCCATCACCGCCGAACTGGTCATCGGGGCACCGGGGTTGGGCGCGCGGATCGCCGTCGCGCAGACCTCGCAGGCGGTGCCCGAGATGTACGCCCTGATCGTGGTGACCGGTCTGCTGGGGCTGCTCATCAACGTGGGCGCGCGTACGGTGGAACGGCGGGCGCTGGCCTGGCACCAGTCGGTGCGCGGGGAGGTGGCGGTGTGAGGCGGGCTCTGATCCGGCTGCTGTTCGTGGTCGCGCTGCCGGCCGTGCTGCTCGCCGTCTGGTGGCTGGCGTCGGACGGCAGCACCAATCCATTCTGGCCACCGCTGCGGACGATCCTCAAGACCTTCCCGGACGTCTGGACCGCCGACCGGCTGAAGACCGATGTGCTGCCCAGCGTCCTGCGGCTGACGGCGGGTTACGCCACGGCGGCCGTCGTCGGGGTCGCGCTCGGCACCGTGATCGGCTCGTACCGGCGGGTGCGGGCGGTGTGCGAGCCGGTCCTTGAGTTCCTGCGGGCCGTGCCGCCGCCGGTGCTGGTTCCGGTCATCATGCTGTTCGCGGGCATCGGCGACACGATGAAGATCGTGGTCATCGCGAGCGGCTGTGTGTGGCCCGTCCTGCTCAACACGGTCGAAGGCGTGCGCGCGGTCGACCCGGTGATGACGGAGACGGCCCGCTCGTACGGCATCACGGGGGTCGCACGGCTGCGGAGCCTGGTGCTGCGCTCGGCGAGCCCGCAGATCTTCGCGGGACTGCGCCAGGCACTGTCCATCGGGATCATCCTGATGGTCATCAGCGAGATGTTCGCGGCCAGCGACGGACTGGGCTTCACCATCGTCCAGTTCCAGCGCGGTTTCGCGATCCCCGACATGTGGACCGGCATCCTCGTCCTCGGGCTGCTGGGCTTCCTGCTCTCCGTCGTCTTCCAAGTGGTCGAGCGGCGGGTGCTCGGCTGGTACCACGGTCTGCGCGCCGCCACCCGCCGGTCCCCGTGAACATCGTGAAAGGGCGGTCCATGCTCGACGTACGAGGCCTGAACAAGGTCTACGAGGGTTCCGGACGCCGGGTGGAGGCGGTGCGGGACCTCACCTTCACCGTCGAAGCCGGCGAACTCGTCTGTCTCGTCGGCCCGTCGGGCTGCGGCAAGACGACCCTGCTGAAGTGCATGGGCGGACTGCTCACACCGACGGCCGGCGAAGTACTGCTGGCGGGGCGCAAGGTGAGCGGACCGCCGCCCGGGATGGCGTTCGTGTTCCAGGAGTACGGGCGCAGCCTCTTCCCCTGGATGCGGGTCGGCGCGAACGTCGAACTGCCGCTGAAACAGAAGAACTTGAGCAAGGCACGGCGGCGCGAGCTGGTCGCCGACGCGCTGGAGTCGGTCGGGCTCACGGATGCCGCCGGGGCGTATCCGTGGCAGCTGTCCGGCGGTATGCAGCAGCGGGTCGCGATCGCCCGCGCACTGGCGTACGAGCCCGATGTCCTGCTGATGGACGAGCCGTTCGCGGCGGTCGACGCGCAGACCCGTGCCGATCTGGAAGATCTCGTACGGGGCCTGTGGCGGCAGCGCGGGATCACGATCCTGTTCGTGACGCACGACATCGACGAGGCCGTGTACCTGGGCGAGCGGGTCGTCGTCCTGTCCGCCTCCCCGACCGTCGTGCAGGAGCAGCTGAAGGTCGATCTGCCGGACGATCGGGACCAGTTGCACACCCGGGTGGCCCCGCGCTTCGCCGAGCTGCGGACCCATGTGTACGAGCAGATCCAGGCGGCGAAGCGCGGGACTCTCCCGGTTCAGGGCCGGCTCATGAAGTCAGATACGCCTCCACCTCACTGAACTGGCCTGCGGGCCAGCCCGTGTTGGCGGTGACGTCGAGCCTCAGATAGCGCAGGCTCGTGCTGCTCGGCAGGGTCACGGTGACCGTGTTGCCGGTCGCCGGGTCGAAGCGGTAGCCCTGGGAGGCGACCACCGTCGAGTACGCCGAGCCGTCCGAGCTGCCCAGCACGGACAGGGTCTGCGTGCGCGCACCCCAGGCCGAGGAGGGCGGCAGCTTCAGCACGAGCCGGCGTACGGCCAGGGTCGAGCCCAGGTCGACCGTCCAGGCCTGCGGGAAGGCGTTGTTGGTGGACTCCCAGTAGGTGTTGGCGTCGCCGTCGACCGCCTTGCCGGGCGTGTAGACGTCCTGCGAGCCGGTGGCGGAGGCCGGGCGGCCCTTGGCGAGGTTGCGGGCCGGGTCGGGGTCCGGGTTTCCGGCGCCGGGCTGCGGCCAGGTCGAGCAGTCGGCCCAGGTGGTGTCCCAGCCGGAGTTGCCGCCGCCGTTGGTGAGGGTGAAGGTGCCCGAGCCGGTCGGATACGGGCAGTTGTAGATGCCCGCCGAACCGACCCCGGTGGCCTGGACGTTGCTGAACTTGGCAGCGCCCTGCGACTCGGCCTGGACGACGACCGTGCCGGCCTTGTTGACCGTGGCGCCGTCGACCGTGATGTTCTTGGTCGCGTATCCGTGGCCGCCGCCCGACACGAACTCGAAGGCGCTGTACGGGCTGTCCGTGATCGTCGTCCCCGTGATGTCGACGGTCGCCTCGATGGCGCTGTCGTACGAGTCGACGCGCAACGCGCCCATCGGATGGTTCCAGTTGGGGTTCATCGCGCCCGCGCGGACGAGGGTGTTCCCGGAGACGGTGATGGTCCCGGCGAGCGGGGAGAAGGGGTCGAGGAACTTCTGGTTGGAGATCGCGATGCCGCTGCCGAGGGCGTTGGTGTCGGAGACCAGGTTGTTCTTGACCGCGATGTCGGTGCCGCCGTAGATCGCGATGCCGTTGGCCAGGTTCGGCTGGGTGATGGTGTTGTTCTCGAAGCTGCTGTTGGTGTCGGGCGAGTAGAGCGACCACATGGCGAGCGCGTCGTCGCCGTTGTTGCGCAGGAAGTTGTTCCGCACGCGGACACCGCGGGCGTTGCCGTTGAGGTTGAGGCCGTCGGCGGTGGTGTCGAGGATGCGGTTGTTCTCGACGACGAGGTTGTCGTTGTTGCCGGTCAGCCACAGTCCGACCTTGAGGTGCTGGAGCCACATTCCGGAGACCGAACTCCCCGGTCCCAGCGATCCGTTGACGAAGTTGTCCGGGTTGGAGTCGACGCGCTCGGTGACCTCCCCGATGACCGCGAAGTCCTTGAGGTGGACGCCGCCGGACGAGCTGGTCTGGTCGATGAAGCGCGAGGTGTGCACGACGGAGTACCAGCTGCCGGCGCCTTGGAGGGTGACGTTCTGGACGCCGTTCAGTGAGGAGGTGACGCGGTAGTCGCCCGGCGGGATCCACACCACTCCCCCTTGTGCGGCGGAGATCGCGTCGCGGAAGGCCTGCGTGGAGTCGCCCTGGCCGCTGGGGTCGGCTCCCTTGTCGGTGACGGACACCGACCCGGCGGGCCGGGCGGCGGCACCGGCGACCTGCTCGAAGTCGGCGACATCGACGGTGACTTGGGTGGAGGTGGCCTGGAAGGCGACCTTGTCGCCCGCCTGCACACTCTGGCCGAGCAGCAGCCGGGCGTTGTCGAAGAGGTGATGGGTCTTGGCTCCGGCGATCCAGGAGGTGTCGACATACGAGTACTTGGAGGTCACGGCAAGCGTCTTGGCGAGCCTGGTGCCGTTGACGTAGACGTCGAGCGTGCCCGACTGGCCGTCGGGGACGCTGTACGACACGTTCACCGCGTTGGCCGCGCGCGGCACGGTGAACTCGACGCGCTGGCCGGCGGCCAGCCGTACGGCTTGCCGCCCGGAGGCCTCCGAGGCGAGGGTGCCCTGGGTGTAGTCGGGGCCGATCTTCGTGCCCGTGGAGGTGGCGGACTCGGCCTCGACCGAGGTGAAGGGCAGGTCGGCGCCCGCGGCCGTCACGGCGGAGTGGGCGGGGGCGGCGCCGAGCATCCCGGCGGCGAGGGCGACGGCGGCAGCGCAGGCGAGTGGCATGCGCCGGGTGGACGGCCGGGTGAGCCCGGCGAGTGGCATGCGCCTGACAGATCTGGTGCTGTGCATGTGCTGATCCCTTCGTGGTGGGGGTGCGGGGATAGCGGTTGCGGTGCGGCGGTCTCAGGCGCGCAGCCAGACCGCCGTGTCCTGCGGGAGCAGCCCGTCGGCGTCCAACGGGCCACTGCTGAGCAGAAGTCGGGTGTGTTCCGGGAGTCCGGCCGGACGGTCGGCGAGATTGACGGCACAGAGCAGACCGTCCGTGCGGCTGAAGGCGAGGACGCCGTCCGGTGCGGGCAGCCAGGTGAGCGGACCGTCGCCGAAGCCCGGTTCGGTACGGCGGATGCGGAGCGCCGCACGGTAGAGGCTGAGCATCGAGTGGGGGTCCTCTGCCTGGCGGTCGGCCGCGTACGCGGGCCAGTCGGCGGGCTGGGGAAGCCAGGGCTCGCCGCCGAATCCGGCGTACGGGGCGTCGGCGGCCCACGGCAGCGGGACCCGGCACCCGTCGCGGCCCGGGTCCGTGCCGCCGGAGCGGAAGTGCATCGGGTCCTGGATGCTCCGGAGTGGCAACTCCACCTCGGGCAGGCCGAGTTCCTCGCCTTGATAGACATAGACGGAACCGGGCAGCGCGAGCGAGAGCAGGGCGGCGGCGCGCGCCCGCCGGGTGCCGAGGGCGAGGTCGGTCGGGGTGCCGAAGGCCTTGGCGGCGAAGTCGAAGCCGGTGTCCGTGCGGCCGTAGCGGGTGACGGTGCGGGTCACGTCGTGGTTGCACAGCACCCAGGTGGCGGGCGCACCCACCGGAGCGTGCTCGGCGAGGGTCTCGTCGATCGACGTACGCAGTCGCCGCGCGTCCCAAGGGCAGGACAGGAAGGAGAAGTTGAAGGCGGTGTGCAGTTCGTCGGGGCGCAGATAGCGGGCGAAGCGTTCGGTGTCCGGGAGCCAGACCTCGCCGACGAAGATGCCGTCGTAGGCGTCGGCGACCGCGCGCCATGAGCGGTAGATGTCGTGGAGTTCGTCGCGGTCGACATACGGGTGCGGGTCGCGGCCCTCGGCGAAGTCCGGCAGGTCCGGGTCCTTGGCGAGCAGCGCGGCCGAGTCGATGCGGACGCCCGCGACGCCCCGCTCGAACCAGAAGCGCAGGACGTCCTCGTGTTCCTGCCCGACTGCCGGGTGCGCCCAGTTGAGGTCGGGCTGCTCGGGGGTGAAGAGGTGGAGGTACCAGTCGCCGTCGGGGAGCCGGGTCCAGACCGGTTCGGCGGAGCCCGCGAACTGGGACGGCCAGTCGTTGGGCGGGAGTTCGCCGTGTTCGCCGCGTCCGGGGCGGAAGTGGAAGAGCTCGCGCTCGGGGCCTCCGGCCAAGGCGGCCTGGAACCAGGGGTGTTGTTCGGAGACATGGTTCGGCACGATGTCGACGAGGGTGCGGATGCCCAGCTCCCGGGCCTCGGCGATGAGTTTCTCCGCCTCGGCGAGCGTCCCGAAGGCCGGGTCGATCGCGCGGTAGTCGGCGACGTCGTAGCCGCCGTCGGCCATGGGCGAGAGGTACCAGGGGTTGAACCACAGGGCGTCCACGCCGAGTTCGGCGAGGTACGGGAGTCTGGCGCGGACGCCCGCGAGGTCGCCGGTGCCGTCGCCGTCGCCGTCCGCGAAGCTGCGGACGTACACCTGGTAGATGACGGCGGAGCGCCACCAGTTCTGGGCATGGGTGGGCTGTCCCACGGTTCCTGCCTTTCTGTTGCGGGGCCGGCGTCAGCCCTTGGTGCTGCCCGTGCTGATCCCGGCGATGATGTGCCGCTGGAACACCAGGAACATCACGACCATGGGGATGCTCGCGATCACCATCGCGGCGATGAGCACGGTCAGCGGGATGTTCTGGGACAGCTGGACGAGTGCCACACTGATGGGCTGCTTGTCGGTGTCGGAGAAGACCATCAGCGGCCAGAGGAAGTCCTGCCAGACGGCGACCAGGGCGAAGATCGACACGACTCCCAGGACGGGCCGGGACATCGGCAGCACGATCGACCACAAGGTGCGCAGCCGTCCGGCGCCGTCGATCTCGGCGGCCTCCAGGACATCGCGGGGGATCTGGTCGAAGAACCGCTTGAGCAGATAGAGGTTGAAGGCGTTGGCCACGGCGGGCAGCCAGATGCCGAGCGGGTCGTTGAGCAGACTGGTGTGGATCAGCGGCAGATCGGCGACGGTCAGGTACTTGGGTACGACCAGGGCCTGGGCCGGGACCATCAGCGTGGCGAGGATGCCGCCGAGGATCACCTTGCCGAAGGCGGGCTTCAGCTTGGAGAGGGCGTACGCGGCTGCCGTGCAGAACACGAGTTGCAGCAGCCAGGCTCCGGTGGCCTGCACCACGGTGTTCCACAAGTGGGTGGGCAGGTCCATCAGGTCCCACGCGTCGGTGTAGCCGCCGAGGCTCCAGTGCTGGGGAACCAGCGTCGGGGGTGTGCGGGCGACCTCGTCCGGCGACTTCATGGCGCCGGTCACCATCCAGTAGACGGGGAAGAGGAAGGCGAGCGCGAAGAGCAGGACGACGCCCGCGAAGACGGTCCAGTAGAGGGCCTTGCCACGGGGGCTGGCTAGGGCCAGCGGCGAGACCAGGGTGCGCGTGCTCATACGTCCTCCCCTGCCGATCGGGTCAGCCGCAGATAGACCGCCGAGAACGCGCTGAGCAGGACGAGCAGCATGACGCTCAAGGCACACGCCCCTCCGAAGTCGTTGTAGAGGAAGGCGTACTTGTAGATCAGGTAGAGGACCGTCACGGTCGCGTTCTCGGGTCCGCCGCCCGTGATCACGAACGGCTCCGTGAACACCTGCATGGTGGCGATGATCTGAAGGAGCATCAGCATGAGGATGATGAACCGGGTCTGCGGGATCGTCACATGGCGGATGCGCTGCCAGATGTTCGCGCCGTCCAGCTCGGCCGCCTCGTACAGCTCGCCGGGAATGCTCTGCAGGGCGGCCAGGTAGATGAGGACGGTGCCGCCGAGATTGGCCCAGGTGGCGACGACGACCAGCGAGACGAGGGCGGTGTCGGCGCCGTTGGACCAGTTCGAGGTGGGCAGGTGCAGGAAGCGCAGCGCCTCGTTGGCGAGGCCCGCTCCGGGGTCGTAGAACCACTTCCACAGCAGGGCGCTGACCACCGGCGGGATCATCACCGGCAGATAGACCACGACCCTGAAGAAGGCTTTGGCGTGCCGGAGTTCATTGAGCACCAGCGCCATCACGAAGGGGACGGCGAAGCCGATGAGCAGGGCGAGGAGCGTGAAGGTGAGGGTGTTGCGCCAGGCGGCGGTGAACTCCGGGTCGTGGAAGACGCGGGTGAAGTTGGCGGTGCCGGCCCACTCGGCGCCGGAGCCGGGCGTGTACTTCTGGAAGGCGATCACGACCGCGCGGATCGCCGGGTACCAGGAGAACAGCGCGAAGCAGAGCAGGCCGCCGGTCAGGAAGGCGTAGGCGCGGGACTGGTCGGCCAGGCGCCGGCGCCACGGACCCCCGGTCCGGCGCCCGGCCGACCGCGGCACCTCCGGCGCGCCGAGGGCGGCCGGAGGGAGCGCTACGGGCTTCGATGCGGTCTTCATACCCGGTGTCAGGCCCGGGCCAGGATCGAGTCGATCTTGCCGGAAGCGTCCTTCAGCAGCTGGTCGATGTCGGCGTCCTTCTTGGTGAGGACCGCGGAGACGGCGCTGTCGAGGACGGAGTAGATCTGCTGGGCCTGCGGCGGCTCGATCTTCATCTGGAGGCTCTGGTTGCCGTCGAGGAAGGCCTGGTAGTTCTCGACGGGCACATTGGCGTTGGCCTTCTTGACCTGCTGGTCCTTGGCGTCGGCGGCGCCGGTGAACAGGCGCGGCTCGGGCAGGCCCACGGGCGCGTTGTTCTGCTTGGCGCGGGCGTAGTCACCGAGGAAGCCGTCGCCGGGCGTCAGGAACATGCTGTCGAGCCACTTGAGGCCGGCTTTGATCTGCGCCGGGCTGTCCTTCTTGTTGAACATGTAGCCGTCGCCGCCGATGAGTGTGCCCTTGCCGCCGGGCATCGGCGCCAGTGCAAGGTCCTTGTAGTTGCCGCCCTTCTCCTTGACGAGGATCGGGATGTTGTCGGGCGCGGAGAGGTACATGCCGAGCTTGCCGGAGCCCATCATCTGCTGGACGTCGTTGATGACGAGGAGCTGTTTGCTGCCCATGGAGTTGTCGCTCCAGCGCATGTCCTTGAGGTTCTGCAGGACGGCCTTGCCCTCGGGGGTGTCGACGGTGGCCTTCTTGCCGTCCTCGCTCACCACGTTGCCGCCCTGCGAGTACATCTCGGCGGTGAAGTGCCAGCCGCCCTGGTTCTGGGCGCTGTAGTCGGCGTATCCCACGGTGCCGTTGCCGAGCGCGGCTATCTTCTTGGCGTCCGCGCGCAGCTCCTCCCAGGTCGCCGGGGGCTTGTCCGGGTCGAGGCCGGCCTTCTCGAAGAGCTTCTTGTTGTAGATCAGGCCCATCGAGTAGCCGGTGCGCGGGACGCCGTAGATCTTGCCGTCGACGGTGTAGATGTCGCGCAGTTGCTGCTGGATGGTGCCGTAGCTCTTGAGGTCCTTGACGTAAGCGGTGATGTCGGCGGCCTGGTTGACGTCGACGACGTGCCCCGCGTCGGTGAAGTACGTGTAGAAGACGTCCTCCATCTGACCGCCGGCGAGTTTGGCGTCGAACGTCTTGGGGTCCTGACACGGGAACGCGTCGTGGGCGACGACGTCGATGTCCGGGTTGGCCTGCTCGAACGCCTTGATGTCGGCCTCGAAGAACGAACGGTCGACCTTGGCGCTCTTGGGCGGCATGCAGTTGACGGTGATACGGGTCTTTCCGTCGGCCGTGTCGTCGCTCGAACCGCAGGCGGTGAGCGCGAGCGAGGACGCCATGAGCATGACGAAGGTACGGCGGAACCCGGTGCTTCTCATCGGTGGACCCCTTTGGGCAGGAGCGAGGAAGGCCCACGGCAGCACGCGGGGAGCGCACGCCGCCGTGTCTGGCGCCGCACACTCAAGCACCGCCGACATCTGTCCGCAAGATGTCGCGCAGAATCTGTAATTATTTGACAGCCGACCGGATCTCAGTGGCGGGGAGCTTGCGCGGTGGACCCCCGCACCACCAACTCCGGCTCGAACAGCAGCTCTTCGGCGGTGACACTGCTCCCGCCGATCTGCGCGTTGAGCAACTCCACCGCGGCGCGCCCCATGGCCTCGATGGGCTGACGGACCGTGGTGAGCGGGGGTTCGGTGCAGTTCATGAAGGCGGAGTCGTCGTAGCCGACGACCGACACATCGGCCGGCACCACTAGCCCCTTGCGCCGGGCCGCGCGTACCGCGCCGAGCGCCAGGGGGTCGCTGGCACAGATGATGCCCGTGACGCCCCGCTCCAGCAGCCGCGTCGCGGCCGCCTGGCCGCCCTCCAGGGAGAACATCGAGCGCGCCACGTGATCGTCGGGCAGCTCGGCACCGCCGGCCGAGGCCAGCGCACGCGCCGCCGCCAGCTTCCGCTGCGAGGGCATGTGGTCGCCCGGGCCGAGGACGAGACCGATGCGCTCGTGGCCGAGCGAGACCAGATGGCGCCAGGCCTGTTCGACCGCCACGGCGTCGTCGCAGGAGACGCACGGGAAGCCCAGGTGCTCGATCGCCGCGTTGACCAGCACCACCGGGATATTGCGGTCCGCGAGCCGCCGGTAGTGGTCGTGCGGCGCGTCGGCCTGCGCGTACAGGCCGCCCGCGAACACCACACCGGAGACCTGCTGCTGGAGCAACAGGTCGACATAGTCCGCCTCGGAGA
Source organism: Streptomyces sp. R35 (assembly GCF_041053035.1). Classification (NCBI taxonomy): domain Bacteria; kingdom Bacillati; phylum Actinomycetota; class Actinomycetes; order Kitasatosporales; family Streptomycetaceae; genus Streptomyces; species Streptomyces sp. R35. Next base: position 9,648,182 of record NZ_CP163440.1, on the reverse strand, counting down.
CACCGCCCTTGGTCTGTGTGCACAGGACCGGGGTGAGCCCGAGCTGCGCGAGCGCCCCGCCGATCACCTCGGCGAACGCCGGGAAGATCGGGTTTTGCAGCTCGGGCAGCACGAGGCCCACGAGCCGCGCGCGTTCACCGCGCAGTTGCGTGGGCCTCTCGTAGCCGAGGACGTCGAGGGCGGAGAGCACCGCCTGCCGGGTGGCGTCGGAGACTCCGGGCTTGCCGTTGAGCACCCGGCTGACCGTGGCCTCACTGACTCCGACCTTCTTGGCCACCTGAGCAAGTCGTCGCGTCATGCGCGCAAGAATAGCGCAAGAAATGCAAGCGGCTTGCGTAACGGAACAAGGGTCAGAAGGACTCCCCCACCGCGATCTGCGGCGCAGGATCTAACGAGCGGCCCAGAGACCGCGGACGTGACCGAGGTGGCGGGTCATCACTTCGCGTACGGCGGCCTCGTCACGGTCCAGGAGCGCGTCGAGGAGTTCGAGGTGCTCCTCCGCGGAGGACTCCAAGCGGCCCGCCTCGACCAGGGCGTTGAGCCCGTAGAGGCGGGACCGCTTGCGCAGGTCGCCGACGACCTCGACCAGGTGGGCGTTGCCCGCGAGGGCGAGCAGGCCGAGGTGGAAGCGGATGTCGGCCTCGACGTAGGCGATGAGGTCGCCGGCGGCCGCCGCGGTCACGATCTCCCGGGCGGCCGGGCGCAGCGCCTCCAGGGAGACGGCGTCAGCGGTGGTCGCCAGCTCCACCACGGTGGGAATCTCGATGAGCGCACGGATGTGGGTGTACTCGTCGAGTTGCTTCTCGGAGACCGCGGTGACCCGGAACCCCTTGTTGGGCACCGTGTCGACCAGGCCCTCCTTGGCGAGGTCGAGCATGGCCTCGCGCACCGGGGTCGCCGAGACGCCGAAGCGGGCGGCGAGTGTCGGCGCGGAGTAGACCTCGCCGGCGCGCAGCTCGCCCGCGATCAGCGCGGCCCGCAGCGCGTCGGCGACACGCTCGCGGTAGCTGCTCTTCTTTCCCCCCAGCGTGGGCAGGGCGGGAGCGGCGGAGGGTGCGCTGCTGCGCTGGGCGGCCATGGGGAGTCTCCTCGTACGGGCCGATGCGTCGTCTCTTCGTACCGGCCATGTGCAATATCACGTGCTACCAGTATCTACGCGGCGGAGAGCATCGTGACAGTGCGGGTCCTGGTAGGGAAGTCCGGGGCCGCCTTCCCCGGGAGCTCCTGGGCCCGGCCGACGGGGGTGAGGGACTGGGAGGATCGGCCGGGGCCTGCGGGTCTAGAGGACGAATCCGGCCGGGAACGGGTCGGTCGGATCGAGCAGGTACTGGGCGGTGCCGGTGATCCAGGCGCGGCCGGTGAAGCTGGGCAGCACGGCGGGGATTCCGGCGACCTCGGTGGTGCCGAGCAGCCGTCCGGTGAACTGGGTCCCGATGAAGGACTCGTTGACGAACTCGGTGTGCAGCGGGAGTTCGCCGCGGGCGTGCAGCTGGGCCATGCGCGCGCTGGTGCCCGTACCGCAGGGTGAGCGGTCGAACCAGCCGGGGTGGATCGCCATCGCGTGCCGCGAGTAGCGGGCGGTGGCGCCGGGCGCGTACAGGTGGACGTGGTGGCAGCCGCGGATCGACGGGTCCTCGGGGTGGACGGGCTCGTCGTCGGCGTTGATGGCGTCCATCAGCGACAGACCGGCGGCGAGGATGTCGTCCTTGCGGGAGCGGTCGAAGGGCAGCCCGAACTGCTCCAGCGGCAGGATCGCGTAGAAGTTGCCGCCGTACGCGAGGTCGTAGGTCACCGTCCGGCCATCGGCGAGCGTGGCCTTGCGGTCGAGGCCCACGGAGAAGGACGGCACGTTCTTCAGGGTCACCGCCTTGGCGGCGCCGTCCTCGACCGCGACCTCGGCGACGACCAGGCCCGCCGGGGTGTCGAGCCGGATGGTGGTGACCGGCTCGACGACCTCGACCATGCCGGTCTCCACGAGCACGGTCGCGACACCGATGGTGCCGTGCCCGCACATCGGGAGGTAGCCCGAGACCTCGATGTAGATCACGCCGTAGTCGCAGTCGGGGCGGGTGGGCGGCTGGAGGATGGCGCCGCTCATCGCCGCGTGGCCGCGCGGCTCGTTCATCAGGAGCTGTTTGATGTCGTCGCGGTGCTCACGGAAGTACAGCCGGCGCTCGTTCATGGTCGCGCCGGGGATCGTGCCGATGCCGCCGGTGATCACCCGGGTGGGCATGCCCTCGGTGTGCGAGTCGACGGCGTGCAGGACGAGTTTGCTACGCATGACACTCCTGATGGATCGAGAGCGGTGGGGATCAGGCGAGACCGGCGGCGACGGCCCGCTCGGTGGCTTCGCGGACGGCGGCCTCCTGCCCGGGCAGCAGCGGGACGCGCGGCGGGCGGACCGGACCGCCGTGCCGGCCGACGATGTCCATGGACAGCTTGATGGCCTGCACGAACTCGACCTTGGAGTCCCAGCGCAGCAACGGGTGCAGCTGACGGTAGAGCTTGCCCGCCGTGTCGAGGTCGCCGTCGACGGCGGCGCGGTACAGCTCGACGCTCGCGCCGGGCAGTGCGTTCGGGTATCCGGCCACCCAGCCCTTGGCGCCCGCGACGGCGAGCTCCAGCAGGACGTCGTCGGCGCCGATCAACAGGTCGAGTCCCGGGGCGAGTTCGGCGAGCTGGTAGGCCCGGCGGACATCGCCGGAGAACTCCTTGACGGCGTGGATGTATCCCTCCCCGTGCAGCTTGGCGAGGAGTTCGGGCACCAGGTCGACCTTGGTGTCGATCGGGTTGTTGTACGCGACGACCGGGACGCCCGCCTTGGCGACCTCCTCGTAGTGGGCGAGGACGGAACGCTCGTCGGCACGGTAGGCGTTCGGCGGCAGCAGCATCACGGCCCCGCAGCCCGCGTCCTTGGCCTGCTCGGCCCAGCGGCGGGCCTCGGCGGAGCCATAGGCGGCGACACCGGGCATCACACGCGAACCGCCGATGGCGGCGACCGCCGTCTCCACGACCTTCGCGCGCTCCTCCGGCGTGAGCACCTGGTACTCACCGAGCGAGCCGTTGGGTACGACGCCGTCGCAGCCGTTCTCCACGAGCCAGGCGCAGTGTTCGGCGAACTCGTCGTAGTTGACGGAGAGGTCGTCGTTCAGCGGGAGCGCGGTGGCGACGAGGACTCCGCGCCAGGGGCGGTTCTCGGTGGTGGCGGTCATAAGAGAGATCCCATCTCAATAGGGTGTGACATTTTACTGGTGGGTAAGGGGTGTCGGCGAGAGGCAGTACGGCTGTTGTAGCCGTTGCGGCTGCTGCGACTACGGCCGCACGACGGAGGTCAGTCGGCTTCGGGCTCCCCGGAAGGCTCCGGGGACGACTCCCCGGCCCGCGCGAGGACTCCGAGCGGCACCGGGCGGGCCAACAGCCGCCGTGCGGCCTTCTGTTCGCACCCGGCGAGTCCCGCGACCGCGGGCTCGCACATCCGGCCCTGGCACCAGCCCATCCCGGCGCGGGTGAGCAGCTTCACGGTCCGTACATCGCCCGCACCGAGCTCGGCGACGGCCGCGCGGATCTCGCCGCCGGTGACCTCCTCGCAGCGGCACACGACGGTGTCGTCGGTGACCTGGTCCGTCCAGTGCGCGGGCGGCGCGTACACGGTGTCGAGCGCGGCGATGAACTCCCGCGTCCTCGTACGGGACCTGTCGACCGCAGCCCATGCGCGCGGGTCGGGTTCCGTGCCGGTGAGCCGGGCGGCGATGGAGCGGCCGGCGATATGGCCCTCGGCGAGCGACAGCGCGGAGCCGCCGATGCCGGTGGTCTCGCCGGCGGCCCAGACGCCGGGCACGTCGGTGCGCTGCTCGTCGTCGACGTACACCTTCAGTCCGTCGATACGGCAGCCGAGCGACTCGGCGAGATCGGTGTGCGGGAGCATGCCGTGCCCGACGGCGAGCGTGTCGCAGGGGATGCGCCGGGCGGTGCCGGGCCGGACGCGCCCGCCGGTGTCGAGCGCGGCGACGGTCACGGCGTCGAGCCGTGCGTCGCCGTGCGCCTCGACGACGGTGTGCCGGGGGATGAACCTGATGCGGTGGCGCAGGAGTTGGGCGGCGTACTGGGCGCCCTCGGCGACCTTGCCGGGCTGGGCGGCCAGCGCTGTCGCCTTCCGCGCGAACGCCTTCGGGTCGGCGGACTCGACGAGCGCGGCCACCTCGACGCCCGCCGCGGCCAGGCCGGTCGCCACGGGCAGCAGCAACGGCCCGGTCCCGGCCACCACGGCGGTCCGCCCCGGCACGACGAGCCCGCCCTTGAGCATGGCCTGGGCCCCGCCCGCGGTGACGACACCGGGGAGGGTCCAGCCGGGGAAGGGCAGCACCTTCTCGTAGCCACCGGTGGCGAGGAGGACGGCGTCGGCGTGGACGATGGCCGGCTCCTCCTGCTCGGGGCCCAGCAGCGCGTGCACGGCAAAGCCCTCGGACCGCCGTTCCACACACCAGACATGATGGTCCGTCAATTGGTGGATCGTGTCCGCCGCGGCGAGCCCGTCCCGCAGCCGCTCCCACGTCCGCCACTGGTGGTGCAGCGCCTTCGGGCGGCGCGCCCCCAACCCGCTCGCGGGCTGGCGGTAGAACTGGCCCCCCGCCTGTGCCGCCGAGTCGATCAGTGTGACGCGAATGCCGCGCGCGGCCGCCGCCAGGGACGCGGCGAGCCCCGCCGGACCCGCGCCGATCACCGCGAGGTGCGGTCGCTCAGTCATGGTGGCCCGTGCCTTCCTGCGTGCGGATCGCGTCGCCCGGCCGCACCGGGACCAGGCAAGCCCGTTGATTGGGGCGGTCGTTGACGGTGACGAGGCAGTCGAAGCAGACGCCGATGCCACAGAAGACGCCACGCGGGCGGCCCTCGTCGCGGGTGGTCCGCCAGGACGTGACGCCCGCGGCCCACAGCGCGGCGGCGACGGTCTGGCCAGGCAGCGCCGCGATCTCGCGGTCGTCGAGGGTGACGGTGAACGCGGGGCCCGGCTGAGCCTGGACCAGTTCCCGGGGGTTCACGCGGCCTCCTGGACGAAGCGGTCGGGCCGGAACGGCGCGAGGTCGAGGTCGGTGGTCTTGCCGGCCAGGACCTGCGCGAGCAGCTGCCCGGTACCGGTGGCGAGCCCGATGCCCGCACCCTCGTGCCCGCAGGCGTGGAAGAGACCGGGCACCCGGGGGTCCGGGCCGATCGCGGGAAGGTGATCCGGCATGTACGGGCGGAAGCCCAGATACGTACGGAGGGCGCGCACCTCCGACAGGAACGGGAACAGCCGGGTCGCCCCGGCGGCCAGCGCCCGGACGACCGGCAGCGAGAAGGAGCGGTCGAAGCCGACCCGCTCCCGGCTCGCGCCGATCAGGATCGGCCCCGCGGCCGTCCCTTCCACGACGGGCGACGTCTGGAGCGCCGCCGAGTCACTGGCCACGTCGGCGACGTAGTCCGCGGCGTACACCTTGTGCCGCACCATCCGCGGCAGCGGCTCGGTCACGAGGACGAAGCCGCGGCGGGGCAGGACGGGGAGCGGGACGCCGGCCAGCTCGGCCACCGCCGAGCCCCACGTACCGGCCGCGTTGACGACGGCCGGGGCATGGAGGTCGCCCCGGTCGGTCCGCACGCCGCGCACCGCTCCGTCCGCCGTGCGCAGCACCTCCGTCACGGTCCGCCCGGTCAGCAGCCGGGCCCCCGACGCCCGCACCAGATGGGCGGCGGCCAGGGCAGGCATCACCTGGGTGTCCTGCGGATAGTGCACGGCGCCCGCGAGGCCGGGCGCCAAGTGCGGTTCCAGGTCATGGAGTTGGCCGGCGGCGACCGATGACGTCAGGACCCCGGCCGCGCGCTGGCCCGCCGCGAAGGTCTCCAGCGCGGCGAGGCCCTCGGGGGTGGAGGCGACGACGACACCGCCCTTGGCCTCGTATTCGATCGCCGCTCCGAGACCCTCCTCCGCGAGGTCGGCCCACAGGCGCCCCGACAGCAGGGCGAGGTCGAGCTCGGGCCCGGGCTCCTTGTCGGAGACGAGCAGGTTTCCCTCGCCCGCGCCGGTCGTCCCGCCGGCCACCGGACCGCGGTCCACCAGGGCGACGTCGAGGCCCGCCCGGGCCGCGTACAGGGCGCAGGCCGCGCCGACCATACCGGCCCCGACGACTACAACATCGCAGGTAAATGCCTTGCTCACATCAGTACTATGTCACATGCTTCTCTTGCTGGGAACAGCCCGGGAACAGCCGACAACACACAGAAGAGGTGCCTGACGTGGCAAAGGGCCGAAAGAACGGTCTGTATCAAGGAGTCTCCGACGAGCTGTCCGCGCTGATGCGGACGGGCTGGGCCGACACCGAGCAGCGCGATCTGCGGCCCATCGAGCAGGCGCCGTACGCGGCCCGCCGACGCGCCGCCCTCTCCGCCCTCTTCCCGGGCGAGCGGCTCGTCATCCCCTCCGGAAGTCTCAAGACACGCTCGAACGACACCCCCTACGCGTTCCGCCCGTACTCAGGCTACGTCCATCTGACGGGCGATCAAGCCCGTGACGGCGCCCTGGTGCTGGAGCCCCGCGCGGACGGCGGCCACGACGCGCACTGCTACCAGCTCCCCCGCGACACCCGGGACAGCGACGAGTTCTGGACGGGCAAGACGGCCGAGCTGTGGATGGGCCGCCGCCGTTCCCTCGCCGAGTCGGAGTCGGTGCTCGGCCTGCCGTGCCGTGACATCCGCACGATCGTCGAGGACCTGTCGGGCACCGGCGTACCGACGCGTGTCGTGCGCGGCCATGCCCCCGAGATCGAAGCGGCGCTCACCACGGACGAGGACCGCGACGCCGACCTCGAGACGGCGGTGTCCGGGCTGCGGCTGGTCAAGGACGCGTGGGAGATCGGTGAGATGCGCCGGGCCGTGGACTCCACAGTCCGTGGATTCACCGACGTGGTACGGGAGTTGTCGCAGGCGGTCGCCACCTCGGAGCGGTGGATCGAGGGCACCTTCTTCCGCCGCGCCCGCGTCGAGGGCAACGACGTCGGCTACGGCTCCATCTGCGCGGCCGGCGAGCACGCCACGATCATGCACTGGACGGAGAACGACGGCCCGGTCCGCCCGGGCGAGCTGCTCCTGCTCGACGCGGGCGTGGAGACCCGCACGCTCTACACCGCCGACGTCACCCGCACCCTCCCAATCAGCGGGACGTTCACCCCGCTCCAGCGGGAGATATACGACGCGGTGTACGAGGCCCAGGAGGCCGGTATGGCCGCGGTGAAGCCGGGTGCCCGGTACCGCGACTTCCACGAGGCCGCCCAGCGGTCGATGACCGAGCGGCTCGTGAAGTGGGGCTTCATCGAGGGCCCGGCCGAGCGCGCGTACGAGCTCGGTCTGCAGCGCCGGTTCACCATGGCGGGCACCGGTCACATGCTCGGGATCGACGTCCACGACTGCGCCACGGCCCGCAACGAGGAGTACGTCGACGGGGTCCTGGAGCCGGGCATGGTGCTCACCGTCGAGCCCGGCCTCTACTTCCAGCCGGACGACCTGACCGTGCCCGAACCCTGGCGCGGCATCGGCGTCCGGATCGAGGACGACCTGCTGGTGACGGCGGACGGGTACGAGAACCTGTCGGCCGGGCTGCCCCGCTCGGCCGACGAAGTCGAGGCGTGGATGCGGGAGTTCGCCGGATAGCCGGGTCCCGCCAGGGCCTTCGCTAGATCCTGCTCTCGGTAGCCGTGTCGGCGGACAGCCGCTGCGCCACGTAGATCGGAACCACCGAGAGCAGGACGAGCACCGCCGCCACGACGTTCACGACCGGTGCCTGCTGGGGCCGGGTCATGTTGTTGAAGATCCAGATCGGCAGGGTCTCGATCCCGGGCCCGGCCGTGAACGTCGTCACCACGATCTCGTCGAAGGAGAGCGCGAAGGCGAGCAGCGCGCCCGCGAGGAGCGCCGAGCGGATGAGCGGGAAGGTGACGTCGACGAAGGCCCGGAAGGTGTCCGCGCCCAGGTCCATCGCGGCTTCCTCGTAGGTGCCGGACGTACGGCGCAGTCTGGCGACGACGTTGTTGAAGACGACGACGATGCAGAAGGTGGCGTGGCCGACGATCACGGTGAACATGCCGAGGCCGACGCCGAGCGGCTCAAGTACCGTGCTGAAGGCCGAGTTGAGCGCGATGCCCGTGACGATGCCGGGCAGCGCGATCGGCAGGACGACCACGAAGGAGATGGCGTCGCGGCCGAAGAAGCGGTGCCGGCCGACCGCGAAGGCGACCAGCGTGCCGAGCACCAGGGCGATGGCGGTGGCGCCGAGCCCCGCCTTGACGGAGGTCCAGAGCGCCGCGCGGGCGCCCTCGTTCTCCCAGGCGACCGACCACCAGTGGAAGGTCAGGCTGGAGGGCGGCCAGCTCGCGCTGCGGTCCGGATTGAAGGAGTTGACCAGGACCAGCGCGAGCGGCACGTAGATGATCGCGAAGCCGAGCCCGGCGGCGAAGCGCAGCGCGATGCGCGCGGAACGGGAGAGTTGCACAGCGGGCTCCTCAGAGGCTGCTCAGGGCGCCCGTGCGGCGCATCGCGAGCAGGTACAGCACGATGACGACGACGGGGACCGTGCCGAGCGCGGCGGCCATGGGCAGGTTCAGTTCGATGTTGGAGTAGACGAGGTTGCCGATGAGCTGGGTCTTGCCGCCGACGATCTGCACGGTGATGTAGTCGCCGAGGCTGAGCGAGAAGGTGAAGACCGAGCCCGCGGCGACGGCCGGCAGGACCATCGGCAGCACCACCGAACGGAAGGTGCGCACGGGCCGCCCGCCCAAGTCCGCCGACGCGTCGAGCAGGTTGGCGGGCAGCTGCTCCAGCGCCGCGTGGATCGGCAGGATCATGTACGGCAGCCACAGGTACGTCAGCGCGATGACCGCCGCGGGCAGTCCGAACCCGGGTCCGCTCAGTCCGAAGGGCTCCAGCATCCAGTCGGCGAGGCCTCCCTGAGAGAGGATCAGCCGCCAGGCGTACACCTTGACGAGGTAACTCGCCCACAACGGGGTGAGGATGGCGACCACGAGCAGCGGGCGCCACGTGGGCTGGGCGATGCGGGCCGTGTAGAAGGCGACCGGGAAGGCGATCACCGCGCACAGGGCGGTGACCGCGAGGGCGACGCCGATGCTGCGCAGGATCACCTGCCGGAAGACCGGGGTCGTGAACAGCGCGTGGAAGTTGTCGGTCGACCAGACCTTCACCACCTCGGAGGTGAAGGAGTTGGTCGTCCAGAACGCCGAGACGAACAGCACGGCCAGTGAGCCGAGGTAGAGCACCGCCAGCCAGAGCAGCGGCGCGGTGAGGAGCAGGGACAGCCGCAACCGGGAGTGCCGGTGCAGGGTCCCGGCGAGCCGCCGGACGGGGGAGCGTCCGGCGGCCTGCGCGGTGGAGGTCATCTCTCGCTCAGCCCTTGATCTCGGTCCAGGCCTGGACCCACTTGGCGTACGGCACGCACTTCACGTCGGTGCGTCCGTCGAGGCACTGCTCGATGGGCGTGTTCCAGAAGGCGATGTTCTTCCAGTAGCTCTCGTCGGAGGCGTGGTAGATGTCGCAGAAGGACTTGTCGCTGGTCTCGGCGCAGGCCTTGGAGTTGGCGGGTGCCTCACCGAAGTACTCGGCGACCTGGGCGTTCACCTTCGGGGAGATGATCCAGTCCGCCCACTTATAGGCGCAGTTGGGGTGCTTGGCCTTGGCGGAGATCATCCAGGTGTCCGACCATCCCGTGGAGCCCTCCTTGGGCACGAAGGCCTTCACCTTGGCGCCCTCGTCGGCGGCGAGGTTGGCGATGACCTGCCAGGTGGTGCCGACCACGGAGTCACCGCTCTTGAAGGCGGAGATCTCCTTGAGGTAGTCGCTCCAGTACTCCCCCACGTTCGCGCCCTGCTTCTTCAGCAGGGCGACGGCCGCGTCGAACTGCGTCTGGTCCAGCGCGTAGGGGTCCTTGATCTTCAACTCCGGCTTGGTCGCCTTGAGATACAGCGCCGCGTCGGCGATGTAGATCGGCGAGTCGTACGCCGTCACATGGCCCTTGTACTTCGAGGCGTCGTCGAAGACCGCCGACCAGGAGGTGGGGGCGGGCGTGACCTTCTGCGTGTTGTACATCAGCAGGTTGGCGCCGCGGCCGTGCGGGATGCCGTACATCTGGCCGTCGACGGAGTTCCAGGCGCCGTTCTTCAGGCCGCTGAAGACGTCCTTGTAGTTCGGTACGAGGGCGGTGTTGACCGGGGCCGCGTCGCCGGAGGCGATGAGGCGCAGGGACGCGTCGCCGGACGCGGACACGGCGTCGTACTGGCCGGTCTTCATCAACTTGACCATCTCGTCGGAGCTGGCGGCGACCTTGGAGTTGACCTGACAGCCGGTCTGCTTCTCGAAGTCGCTGACCCAGTCGACCTTGGGGTCGTTCGAGCCGTCCTCGACATAGCCGGCCCAGGCGATGAGGTTGACCTGGCCCTCGGTCTTGCCGAGCTTCGACTGCGCCTTCAGGTCTGGGGGGTTGAGCCCGCTCGACGAGGGGCCCGTGTTGGACGATCCGCAGGCGGAGGCCGCGAGGAGCACCGCAACTGCGGCGGCGGCCTGGAGGGTTCGGGTGAGGCGCACGACGTACTCCATACGTGATGGGGACTGAGCGTGGGGGGGTCAGCGGGGGTCGGAGACCTTGAAGGTGTGGCCGCGGTGCCACTGGAGGCGGACCCGGGTGCCGCGGTAGGCGGCGACGTCCTCGGAGGTGGTCTCCAGGTTCTGCTGGAGCGCGGTGAGGCGTCCGCCGGCGTCGAGGTCCACCAGGAAGCGGGTGGAGTCACCCAGATAGACGACCTCGACGACGGTGCCGACGGCGGTGGAGTGCTCCGGCTCGTCGGCCTCGGCGGACTCCTTCAGAACCCGGATCTTCTCGGGCCTGATGCTGTACGTGCCCGGGGCGCCGACGACCTGCTGCGCGGACTGGCCTTCGAGCAGGTTGGACGTGCCGACGAAGCCGGCGACGAAGGCCGAGGCGGGGCGCTCGTAGATCTCGGCCGGGGTGCCGACCTGCTCGATGCGGCCCTGGTTGAAGACGGCGATGCGGTCGCTCATCGTCAGGGCCTCCTCCTGGTCGTGGGTGACGAAGACGAAGGTGATGCCGACCTCGCGCTGGATCGCCTTGAGCTCGACCTGCATCTGCTCGCGCAGCTTGAGGTCGAGGGCGCCGAGCGGTTCGTCGAGCAGCAGCACCCGGGGGCGGCCGACGAGGGCGCGGGCGAGTGCGACGCGCTGGCGCTGGCCGCCGGAGAGCTGGCTCGGGCGCCGCCTGCCGAACCCTTCGAGGCGTACGTCGGCGAGCGCCTTGCGGGCCCGCACCAGCCGCTCGGCCTTGGGCACCTTGCGGACCTTGAGGCCGTAGGCGACGTTCTGTTCCACGGTCATGTGCGGGAACAGCGCGTAGTCCTGGAAGACGGTGTGCACATCCCGTTCGAAGGGGGCGAGCCCGGTGACCTCCTGGCCTGCCAGCTCGATCCGCCCGGAGGTGGGGGTCTCGAAGCCCGCGATCATGCGCAGGACGGTCGTCTTTCCGGAGCCGGACGGGCCGAGCATCGAGAAGAACTCGCCGTCGGATATCTCCAGGTCGACTCCGGCCACCGCGGTCGTCTCGCCGAACGACTTCCGCAGATCCTGCAGCCGGATCGTGCTTCCCTCCATGGGCGGGAACCTTTCTGGTGCACTCTTACGTTGACCGGAAAGATATGAAGTCATAGTTCAAAGCTCAAGACCCCCTTATGGTAAAGGTTGAGTCAACGCACAAGGTGGTGGTCGTGAAGCAATACGTGGGCAGTGACGCTCGGAGCGCCGTTTTCACCCCGGTGGACAACCGGGCGCGAGTGGAGACGGTCATCCGCAGGCTCAGCGACGCCATAGAGCTCGGGCTGCTCGCCGACGGGGAGCAGCTGCCCGGCGAGATGGAGCTGGCCGGGCAGCTGGGCGTGTCCACGGTGACCCTGCGCGAGGCGCTCATGGCGCTCCGGCAGCAGGGACTGGTCACCACGCGCAGGGGGCGTGGCGGCGGAAGCTTCGTGTCCCTCCCCGAGGACCCCGGCGAGGAGCGGCTGAGGGCCCGGCTCGCCGGCTGGAGCACCGAGGAGCTGCGCGACCTGGGCGACCACTGGGCCGCCCTGTCGGGAACGGCCGCACGACTGGCCGCTGAGCGCACCGAGCCGGACGATCTCCAGCAGCTGCGGCGCACCCTCGACGAGCTGTCGGCCGCCGGGGAGGCGGCGGCGCGCAGCCGTGTCTACGGCCGGTTCCATGTCGAGCTCGCCGCGGCGGCGCAGTCGGCCCGGCTGACCCGTGAACAGGTCGCGCTCCAGACGGAAGTGGGCGCGCTGCTGTGTCTTGTGCTCGGGGACGACGAATACCGTGAAGAAGTGGCCGACCGTCACCGCTCCGTAATCTCGGCGGTGCAAGATGGGGCCCACGATTCGGCCAGAGCCCTGGCCGAGCGGTGCGTGCAGGATTCGACGGCGCGGCTCATCGCCCTGCGCCTGTCGATGCCGCGCGCCGCGTCCGGTCCCCGTCCGCTGGAGGGCACCCATGAGCAGGAGCCCCGGCCTGGCGGGCGCCGCGGCGACGCTTGACGCGTCGCCCGAGGCGGCCGTCGCCGCCCAGGTCCGCTCCACGCTGGAGGCCGTGTTCGAGGCGGTGGCCGAGACCCGTACCGATACGGCGAGGCTGCTCGCCCGGGTCGCCGCGCAGAGCCGTCGACCCGCGACCGTGGATCTGGCCGCACTGCGCCCGGGGCTCCATCTCCGGCTCACCCGGCAGGAGTTGGTGTCGGGCGCCGGGTTCGTCGCGGCGCCGGGGCTGCTGAGTGACGTACCGGCGTGGCTGGAGTGGTGGCAGCAGGGCTCCGACGGGGACGTACGGCCGCTGCTGCTCGACCTCGATCCGGAGCACTCCGCGTACTCCGACTACACGCACTGGGACTGGTTCGCCCTCCCCCGCGACACCGGGCAGCGCGCGGTCGCCGGGCCCTATGTGGACTACCTGTGCTCCGACGAGTACAGCCTGACGCTGTCCGCGCCCGTGCAGGTGGAGGGACGGTTCGTCGGGGTCGCCGCGGCCGACGTGTATCTGCGGCACTTCGAGAACGCCGTCGTCCCGCTGCTCCAACGGCTGCCGGGGGCGGCCCACTTGGTGAACGCGCGGGGCCGGGTGGCCGCGTCCGCCGATCCCGCGCATCTGGCCGGATCGCTCACCAAGGGCCCGGACTTCGGTGCCGTGCTGGCGTCTGCGCGCACCGCGCGCTTCGACGGGATGCGGCTGGTGCCGTGCGACGGCGTTCCGCTCGTGCTCGTGGTGCTGGACGACTGAGCCCCGCCGTACGGCACGGCCGAGGAGACCCGGCCGTGCGCACCGCCGCAAAGACGCGAACCTCCCGCCCCCACGGGCTCACACCGCCCGCAGCTCCGCCGCTCCGTTGCGCGTCTTGCGGGCCTTGCGCGGTACGGCCGCCGCCTGCCGCGTCTCGCGCAGGACCAGCGTCATCCGCGTATAGCCCATGTCCCGGAGGGTCTTGGGCGTGTCGTCAACGATCCGGCACTCCGTGCTGCCCCAGCGCGGGTCCGGGTGCACCAGCGGGCGCACGGCGCCGTCGTGCTCGACGGCGCCCGGGCCGACCGCGCGGATCCAGTGCGCCAGCCCGTGCCGGTAGGCGGCGTCCATGATCGGGTCCTGGGCGATGTCCCGGCGGATCGACTGGAGTCCGCGGTCCTGGCCGTGGAGCTCCACGGCGGCCGCGAAATGGGCCAGCATCGGCAGGCACCAGCTCGACTCGTGGTCGCCGAGGACCGTGGCCGCGTCCGGGTGGAAGAGCACGAACCGAAGGAAGTTGTCGCCGGGCATGGCCGTCGGATGGGGGTCGACGCCGTCGAAAAGTGTCTCGAACGCGGCGTTGGACAGCACGACGTCCCAGCGGTGGTCGAAGACGACGGAGGGGAACGGGACGGCTTCTAAGAGGGCGGCGTAGTCCTGGAGATACGCCTGAGCTTCGAGACTCTCGGGGACAGGTCGCGGCTGGGACCGCTGCCTTCCTGCCTGGTACGCCATCGGGAGGTCACCCCTCTTGCCTCTGCGGCCTTCACGCGGCGCCCCGATCCTGCTGCCCAGGGCACAGGCGTGTCAACTATCGTGGCATTTGGCGCCTGTTGACGGCTGAATCTCGCCACAGTTGTGGCGAGACCTGGATGTGAGTTCGAGCAAGCCGCTAGTCTCCGGATGGTTCCTGACCTTCACGTCCGGATGGTCGAATCCCGACCCTCACTTCCGGACGGTTCCTGACTTTCGTGAGAGAGACCTGAGAGAGACGTAGGAGATCTGTCGGTGACGGATGGCTTCGAAGTTCCGGGCGCCACGGCGACGGTTCTGCTGCAGGCCGTCGTGGCCCGGGTCACCGCACTCGCCGACCGGCTCGGTGTGCAGCACGCCGAGGTCTTCGACGTGAGGCGCCTGTCGGCCGAGTCCGGCGTCCCCGAACCCGTGGTGAAGGCCCTGCTGAGCGGCCGCCCCGCCGGGGAGCCCGACCTGCAGGCCCGCTTCCTGCAACGCCTGGACCTGCTGCGCCGCACCCGGCTCAAGCCCAACGGACGCCGGTACACCCAGCAGGAGATCGCCGACGGCGCCGGCATGTCGCGCCAGCAGGCGGGCGCCCTCATCAACGGCGACCGGCGCCCCACCATGGAGCACTGCGACGCCATCCAGCGCTTCTTCCGGGTCCATGCCGGGTTCCTTACGGCCGAGGACTCCGAGGCGCTCGTGGGCGCCCTCCAGCGCTCGGAGCAGGAGCTCCTGCAGCGACTCGCCGACCGCGAGCGCGCGGCGGCCTCCGTCGCGAACGACCCGCTGGAACGGCTGCTCCTGGACCACGGCGTCCGCGGAATCGCCTGGCGGGCCGCGCAGTTGCCCACCGACCAGCACCGGGACAAGGTCGCCGAGTGGCTGGACATGCTCTTGGAGAGCGTCAAGCGGCCCGAGTCGTGAGCCGGGGGAGAACTGTGGCCATCGGAAGGGAAATGCGCCGCCTGTGCGGCGAGTTGGTCGCGGAGCTCTCGCTCCCGGCACCGGCGGAACCCGCCGAGCTGTACGCGGCGCTGTGCGACGCGATGAGCAGACGCCGCGGCCGTCCCGTCCAGTTCCGTACGGCCGCGTTCCCGCCCGGCACCGCCAGCGGGCTGTGGCTCGACATGGCCGAGCAGGACCTCGTCGTCATCGAGGAACGCACCGCGCCCGACCACCAGTTGGTGATCCTCGGACATGAGCTGTGGCACATGCAGGCCGGTCACTGCAGTCACCACGTCGAGGGCGCAGCCGTCGCGGCCCGCTTACTCAGCGACCACGCGGACCTCCAGGCGACCGTCCTGAAGGTGGCCGCGCGCACCCGCTTCGACCTCGACAACGAGAAGGAGGCCGAGAGCTTCGGTCTGCTGCTCGCCAGCAAGTGCCGTACATGGCTGGCCGGTTCGTCGTTGCGTCAGCCGGTGAGCCGGGACGGTCTGGCCGGCCGGATCGAGGCGTCCCTGGGCTACCGCGGCCCGCAGGGCTGAGGACGTTTCCGAGGACATGGACGCATCCAGCTATTACGTCCCCGCCGCCGCCATGGGGGTCGCTCTCGCCGCCAAGGCGCCCGCGCTGATCAGGGGCTGGCGTGACCCGCTCCAACGGTCCGTCGGCGTACTCATGGCACTGGCGGGCCTGGTGTTCGTCTTCGCGGCCCCGCCGACGATCGCCGGGGTCAATGACCTCACCGGCGTCCCCAACATCTCGGCGCCCCTGGTCTATTGCCTGCTGAGCGCCTTCTGCGCCTCCTGCCTGGTGCTGATCATCAACTGGCGCGGCGGACCGCCGGAGGTGACCCGTCGCCTCGCACGCCGCTGGATCACCGGGTACGGCGTGGTCAGCGCGGCGCTGGTCGTGCTGTTCGCCCTCGGGGACGCCCCCGTGGAGCGGCTGCGGGATCTCGACACCTACTACGCCAACACCCCGTTCATCCGCGAGATGATCGTGCTCTACCTCCTCGCGCTGACCGTCGCGGGCGTCGCGATGAACATCATGTGCTGGCGCTGGGCGCTCCAGGTGCACGGCTGGCTGCGGGCCGGGCTGCTGATCATCGCGGTCGGCTTCCTGTTCAACGTCCCTTACGCGGCGACCAAGTTCACCGCCGTGGTCGCCCGCTGGAACGGTGCGAACCTGGACGGCCTGAGCACCGATGTAGCCCCCATGCTCGCCTCCGTGGGAGAGCAGGTCAGCGCGGTCGGCTTCCTGCTGCCACTGGCCTGCCAGCGCATCGGGGACTGCTGGACGACCTGGTCGACGTACCGCCGGCTCGGGCCCCTGTGGCGCGAGCTGAAGTCGGTCTCCGCGCACGAGGACCACGCGGTGCGGATCTCCTGGTGGTCCCCCGCCGAACTCCAGGTCACCCAGCGGGAGTCCGACATCCACGACGGCATGCTCAGCCTGTACCCCTACTTCGACTCCGAGGTGCGCTCCCACGCCTACGACGCGGCCCTGACCGCGGGTTCCTCGCCCGCCCAGGCGCAGGCCGAGGCGGACGCGGCGATGGTGACGGCGGCGGTGCGGGCCAGGGCCGCCGACCCGGAGGGCAGGGTCATCAGCTCGGCGGAGGCGGCCGACGGTCCCCCGGCGGCCGGATCCGCGTACGCGTACACCGATGGCCCCCGCGACCTCGTGCGGATGTCCATCGCGCTGCGTCAGTCACCCGTCGTCGCGGCCGCCCGAGGGCGGGCCCCGACCAGCTCAGAGAGCGACTTCCATGAGCGAACCAGCTAGCGCCTCCCGGGGCGCGGCCGAACCGAGCAGACCCGCCGACACCGCCCGCCGTCTGCCGCCGGGTGCGGCTTCCCGTCGGGCCGTCGTCGTCGGCGGCGGGCTGGCCGGTCTGCTGACCGCCGCCGCCCTGCACGACTACGCCGAGGTCACCGTCGTCGAGCGCGACGCACTGCCCGAGGGGCCCGAGCCGCGCAAAGGTCTCCCGCAGGCCCGCCACGCCCACCTCCTGTGGTCCGGCGGCGCCCGTGCGATGGAGGACCTGCTGCCCGGGGTGACCGACGCCTGGCTCGCCGCCGGCGCCCGCCGCATCCCGCTGCCGACCGGTCTCGTCTCCCTGTCGGCGCAGGGCTGGCTGCGGCGCTGGCCCGAGATGGAGTTCATGATCGCGTGCAGCCGGGATCTGCTCGACTCCGTGCTGCGCGCGCGGCTCGCCAAGAAGGAGCGCGTCACCTTCCTGCAGCGCACCGAGCTCCTCGGCCTGGAGGGCGGCGCCTCCCGGGTGACAGGTGTGCGGGTGCGCACGCCCGAGGGCGAGGAGCGCGTCCTCGCGGCCGATCTGGTGGTGGACGCCTCGGGGCGCGGCTCACGGGCCAGCACCTGGCTCGACGCGCTGGGCGTGCCCGAGGCGCCGATGGACGAGGTGGACTCCGGACTCGCGTACGCCAGCCGGATCTTCCGCGCGCCCGCGGGCACCGAGGACTTCCCGGTGGTCAACGTACAGCCGGACGCGGCGCAGCCGGTGCCGGGCCAGTCGTCGACCATCGTGCCCATCGAGGGCGGCCGCTGGCTGGTGACGCTGTCCGGCACACGCGGCGGCCAGCCGACCGACTCCACCGAGGAGTTCGAGGCGTTCGCTCGCGGGGTCAGACATCCTGTCGTGGGCGAGCTGATCGCGCACGCGGAGCCGCTGACGGACGTCTTCCTCACCCGCTCCACGGTCAACAGGCGGCGCTTCTTCGAGAAGGTACGGGACTGGCCCGAGGGGTTCGTCGTGATCGGTGACGCCGTCGCCACCTACAACCCGGTCTACGGGCACGGCATGTCGGTGGCCGCTCAGGGCGCCGTGGCGCTGCGCGGGCTGGTGGCCGAGCACGGGCTGACGGAGCCGGGGCTCGCGCGGCGGGTGCAGCGGGCCGTGTCCCGTCCGGTGGCGACCGCCTGGGACCTGGCCACGGGCACGGACATCCGCTACCCGGAGGCGATCGGCAAGCAGCCCGGGGGCGCGCAGAATCTGCTCGGCCGCTATGTGAACCGGCTCATGCTGACGGCGACCGGTCGTCCGCTGGTCACCCAGGCGCTGCTCAGTGTGATGACGCTGTCGGGACCGCTGCCCACCCTCTTCAAGCCCGAGGTCGCCTTCGCGGTGCTGCGCGGCCCGCGTCGGCCTCCGCTGGCCGAGCCGCCGTTCACGGACCAGGAACGGGAGTCGGTCCGCACGGCCGGGGCGCCCACCCCGGGCTGATCCCCCGGCCTGCCGGGGCGGGCGGGCGTCAGGTCGCGCTGCGTTCGCTCGCCTCCCGCAGGTCCCGTTCCGCCGCGCGGTTCTGGGCCGTGTCGGGCTGTCCGGCCGTCGTGCCCGGGCGGCCCGCGCGCAGCAGCTCCCGCCAGTGCTCGCGGCTCCAGTCGGCCGGGCTCGTGGTGCTGGTGAACTCCTCGACGAGGGCCAGGAAGCGCGCCGGATCGCTGTGGAAGGGGAAGTGGCCCGCCCCCTCGAAGATCTCCAGACGGCTGCCCGGCATCGCCTTGTGTGCCCCGTACGCGTGCCGTACCGGCACCACGCTGTCCCGGTCGCCCCAGAGCAGCATCGTGGGCATGCCCTCGGTGAGATAGCAGCGGTCGAGCATGGTGACCGCCTGGCCGCGCCAGTCGACCACGGCGCGCAGGGTGCGGATGAAGGCGCTGCGGGAGGTCGCGTCGGGCAGCGCGTCCACGAGGTTCAGCAACTCCGGTGCGTCCTGGCCCAGATCGGTGTCGAGGAGTCTCATCAGACGGAGGAACAGGCCTACTTGGAGGCGCATACCGGGTAGTCGCAGCGTGGAGAGCATGAGGTGCGCACCGGGCAGCGAGACGGCCCGCAGTACGGGGTTGACCTCGCCCCCGACGCCACCGGCGCTGACCAGGATGAGCCGCTCGGTGCGTTCGGGGAACTGGTAGGCGAACTGCATCGCGACGCCGCCGCCGAGCGAGTGCCCGACCAGGGTGGCGGACTCGATGTCGAGCGTGGTGAGCAGATCGCGCACCCCGTTGGCATACGCGGCCACCGAGTAGTCGGCCCGCGGTTTGTCGGACGCCCCGTGGCCGAGCAGGTCGGGCGCGATCACCGTGTGGGTGCGGGCGAGGTCGGGGATCAGATCCGCCCAGGTCGCCGAGGAGTCGCCTATGCCGTGGATCAGGACGAGCACCGGGCCCTCGCCCGCCATCCGGTAGGCGCGTCGGTAGCCGTGCACGACGCGGTGGCGCAGGCGCAGTTCCCCGTCGCCCACCGAGCGCAGCCGCAGGGTGCGCCGCGGACGCCGAGGCGGTACGTCGACCACGGGCCGACCTCCTGTTCCAGGCCGCCGTGAGGCAGCTTCCAGGCCGCCGTGAAGGCAGCTCCCGGGCCGCCGTGAAGGCGGCCGCCGGCTCTCCTCTCCAGCCTAGGGCTCCTGTTCCACCAGGGATTTCCGTGAGGTTTCGCCTCCGCTAAGCGGGCGAACCCCCGCGTACCCAAACGGGATTGTCAGTGCCGGACGGCAAGCTGGAGTGACGTACCGCCATGTACCGCTTCGACAAGCCGACCCGGGGAGAGCCGTCCGATGCCGACCGCCGTACTGACCGACCGCGAACGCGCCGCCGTGCAGGCCTATCTGCGGCTCCTGCAGACCGTACGAGCCGCCTTCGACGGTCCGCCCGACGGGCGCCGACCACCCGTGGTGCCCCCGTCCGCGCTCGCCGAGGCGGAGCGGGCGCTGGCGGCTGCCGGGCTCGCGGGCAACGAGGAGGCGTTCTTCCGGCTGCTGCACACCTGGTGCCCGGAGCCGGCTCCAAGGTGAGGGACAGTGCCCACGGCCGGCTCAGCCGTGATCCACGGTGACCTGGGCCGGGCTCAGGCGCCGGGGACGGTGACTGCGGCCCGGCTCAGGCGCGGGGCACGGTGACCGCCGTCGCGACCAGGCCCCGCTGGAGGGTCCAGCGCCCGTCGAAGGCCCCGACGCGCTCACCGCCGACCAGCGGGCCCGGCACGAGGAGTTGGGCGCGGAATCGCCCTGCCAGGACGGGGCCGCCGGACGCGGGGCCCTGGACGATGTCGATGTCCGCCTCGGAGAAGTCCAGCCACTGCCGGGTGAGCGGGAACCACGCCTTGTAGACCGACTCCTTGGCGCTGAACAGCAGCCGGTCCCAGTGGACGGCCGGGGTCCGCGCGCCCAGCCGGTCGAGGCGGTCCACCTCGGTGGGCAGGGCCACGGCGTCGAAGACCCCCGCCGGGAGCGGCAGGTGGGGTTCGGCGTCGATGCCGAGGGAGACCAGATCGGTGGCGCGGGCGAGCGCGGCGGCGCTGTAGCCGTCGCAGTGCGTCATGCTGCCGATCAGGCCCGACGGCCACTGCGGCGCGCCGCGTTCGCCGGGCAGGACCGGCCCCGGGGGCACGCCGAGCTTCTCCATGGCGCGCCGGGCGCAGGAGCGCACGGCGGTGAACTCGCGGCGCCGCTTCTCCACGGCCCGTGTCAGGAGCGCCTGCTCCTCGGGGTACAGGGTCGCGCCCGCGGCCTCGTCGTCACCGTAGCTCTCCACGGCCACGACCGACTCCGGGAGCAGCTCCTCCATCACCGGCTCCGACCTCCATCGGCAGAATGCGGCGCAGTGTGCCGGGCGTTCCCGGCCGTTTGCGCCATTCGCGGGGGTAGCCCACGGACACTTCTTCGAAGCGGACACCCTCGTGCCAGGTGGTCCGCGGGATGTGGAGATGACCGTAGACCATGGCCTCGACACGGAACCTGCGGTGCCAGTCCGCGGTCAGCCGGGTGCCGCACCACATCGCGAACTCGGGATAGCGCAGGATGTCCGTCGGATGGCGGTCCAGCGGGTAGTGGTTGACCGGGATCACGGGCAGATCGTCGGGCAGCTCGGCGAGCCGGTGCTCGGTCTCGGCGACCCGGGCCCGGCACCAGGCCTCGCGGCTCGGGTAGGGGTCGGGGTGGAGCAGGTGCTCGTCGGAGCAGATCACCCCGGTGCCCTGGGCATAGGCCAGCCCCTGGTCCTTGGTCACGCACCCCTGCGGCAGGAACGAGTAGTCGTAGAGCAGGAAGAGCGGCGCGACGACCGCGGGGCCGCCGGGACCGTCCCACACCGGGTACGGATCCTCGGGGGTGATCACGCCCAACTCCCGGCACAGGGCGACCAGATGCTCGTAGCGGGCGACGCCGCGCAGCTGTACCTCGTCCTTCGGGTGGGTCCACAGCTCATGGTTGCCGGGCACCCAGATCACCTTGCGGAAACGGCTGCTGAGCATCTCCAGGGCCCACCGGATGTCGGCGACGATCTCTCCGATGTCACCGGCCACCAGCAGCCAGTCGTCGTCCGTCTCGGGGCGCATCTTCTCGACGAGGGCGCGGTTCTCGGCGTATCCGATGTGCAGATCGCTGATGGCCAGCAGGTTCCCATGACCGCCGTCTGTCGACCGCACCCGCGACACCCCCCAAGGAAGACGAATGGGAACACAAGAACACATCCGCCCCCCACGGGACAAGAAGGGCCCGCCGCTGTCCCGCGCCCGGTCCGCCCCGGCCCACGCCCCTGTCCCTGTGGGCCGTTCCCCGGGCTTCCGTACCCCCTCGCCGGGCCTTTCAGGGAATCCGTAACACGCCCGTAGCAGCACAGGGGCCCCACGCCCCTTATGATCGCCCCAACACGGCCGCCACGAACCTGCTTTGGCGTACGGCGGCTTGGTGTTCCTCCCACTCCCCTGGCCGGGCACGGCCTGCTCCGCCGTGCCCGCGAACCGTGAAAGGTGGCCTGTATGGGCTCTCGCGTACGCGTCTGGCTCAACCGCACGTACGCGGAGAACGTGTTCTTCATGGATCAGCTGCGAAGTAATCCGCAGCATCGCGCAGTCGAGATCCATGCGACACACGGCGATGCCGACTCCCCCGTCCTGGCCGCCGCCGACGTGGCCTCCATGGAGCCCGAGGGCCTGTCCCCGCGCGCGTATGTCGAGTACGCCCTCGACCACTGCGCCCGCCACTCCATCGACGTGTTCGTGCCCGTCCTGCACCAGGCCGCGATCGTGGCGCAGCGCGCGGAGTTCGCCGCGCTCGGTACGGCCCTGCTGGCGCCGCCCGCCGAGGCCGTGGCCATCTTCCAGGACAAGGTCACCGCCTATGAGGCGGTCCAGAAGGTGGGTGTGCCGGTACCGCCGTGGTGGCGGGTGCGCACCGAGGAAGAGCTGGTCACGGCGGTCGAGGCGCTGGAGGCCGCGGGCCACAAGGCGTGCTTCAAGCCGGCGTCGGGGGCGGGCGGGGTGGGCTTCCGCGTCATCACGCGCGCCCCCTTCTCACTCAATCACCTCAACGGATTTCCCAGCCCGTACGTGCCGCTCGATCTGGTCGTGGAGGCGCTGCGCGCGGCCGACCAGCCCGTCGACTGGCTGGTGATGCCGCGCCTGGAGCAGCCGGAGGTGTCCGTCGACTGCCTGACCGGGCCCGACGGCCGGATCCGCATGGCGGTGGGCCGCACCAAGAACGGGCGCCGCCGCGGGTTCACCCTTCACCCGTCCTGGATCGAGCCCGCGCGTCTGCTCGCGGAGAAGTTCGCACTGCACTACCTGACGAACATCCAGTTCCGCATGTTCGGAGACGAGCCGGTCCTCATGGACGTCAACACCCGTCCGGCCGGCGGACTGCACCAGCTCGCCCAGTGCGGCGTCAACGCCCCTTGGACGGCAGTGCAGTTGGCGCTCGGCGAGGAGACGGGCGACGTGGTCCCGCCGTTCCTCGGGCAGGACTACACGGTGGTCTCGGGCCCGCGCCCGGTGCGCGCGGTGTCGCTGCCGCACCAGCGGGCCGACACTCCCGCGCCGGCACTGCCCGCCGTGCACGCGCCCGTCACGGAACCCTCGCCCGCCCCCGTCACGGAGCCCGAGCCCGCCCCCGCGACGGAGAACGCCTCCGCCACCGCCGCCATCGCACCCGCCTAGCCCCGCCCCCACCCGACTACCGGTCTGGACCAATTTCCGCTCAGCGTCTTGACAGCGGGATTGGTCCATACCAACTTGGTTGCGCACCTCTCAGCACTCCCGAACACCCCCATTTCTTCAGGGAGATCGCGTGCGCATCACATATCTCAGACGTTCCAGACATCGTTTCCTCGCTCTGCTCGGCACCGCCGCCCTGGCCCTGGCCGGGGCGGTCGCCCTCCCCGGTACGGCCCAGGCGGCCAACATCCTGACCAACCCCGGCTTCGAGTCGGGCAGCCTCTCCCCCTGGACGTGCACCGGGAACCTGGGCTCGGTCGTCTCCAGTCCCGTGCACGGCGGCTCCAAGGCCCTTGCGGGGGCGGTGAGTTCGAGTGACAACGCCCAGTGCAGCCAGACCGTCGCGGTGCAGCCGAACACGGCGTACACCCTCTCGGGCTGGGTGCGCGGCAGCTATGTGTACCTGGGCGTGGACGGCGGTGCCTCGAACTGGACGACGTCCCCGTCGGCGTACAGCCAGCTCAGCGTGTCCTTCACGACCGGTGCCTCGCAGACCAGCGCCAAGATCTACGTCCACGGCTGGTACGCGCAGGGCACCTACTACGCCGACGACATCAGCCTGGACGGGCCCGGCGGCAGCTCCGACACCCAGGCTCCCACCACACCCACGAACCTGACCTCCACCGGCAAGACCTCCTCCAGCGTGTCGCTGTCGTGGGGCGCGTCGAGCGACAACGTCGGCGTGAGCGCGTACGACATCTACAGCGGCTCGAACCAGGTGCTCAGTGTGTCGGGCACGAGCGCGACGGTCAGTGGGCTGTCGGCCAGCACCGCCTACACGTTCACCGTCAAGGCGCGCGACGCGGCCGGGAACACCTCGGCGGCCTCGAACTCCGTGAGCGTCACGACGGACGCGGGCAGCGGGGGCGGCACCGGCTTCAAGCAGGCCGCGCCCTATCTCTACGAAGGCTGGGGCGACCCGCCGAGCCCGACCACCGTGATGAGCTCGACCGGCATCAAGTGGTTCACGATGGCGTTCATGCTGGACTCCGGCGGCTGCACCCCCGCCTGGGACGGCAGCCGCGCGCTCACCGGCGGCGTCGACCAGACCGCCATCAACCAGATCCGCTCCGCGGGCGGTGACATCGTCCCGTCGTTCGGCGGCTGGCAGGGCAGCAAGCTCGGCGCCAACTGCTCCTCGGCGAGCGCTCTCGCCGGTGCGCTGCAGAAGGTGATCGACGCCTACGGCCTCAAGGCGATCGACATGGACATCGAGAACACGGACGAGTTCGAGAACGAGGCCATCCAGGCGAAGATCCTGACCGCGCTGAAGACCGTCAAGGCCAACAACCCGGGCCTGAAGACGATCGTCACCTTCGGCACCTCGACGACCGGCCCGACCTACTACGGCAACCGTCTCATCGAGCAGGCGCAGTCGCTGAACGCGGGCATCGACGTCTTCACGATCATGCCGTTCGACTTCGGCGGCGGCTCCGACATGTACGGCAACACCGTCAACGCCGCCGAGGGCCTGAAGACCAAGCTGAAGTCGACCTTCGGGTGGGACGACGCCACGGCCTACTCCCACATCGGCATCTCCGGGATGAACGGTCTCAGCGACCAGCAGGAGAACACCACTCCGGCCATCTGGACTTCGATCCGCGACTGGTCGAACTCGCACCACATCGCACGGCTCGCCTTCTGGTCGGTCAACCGCGACCGGCCCTGCCCGGGCGGCGGCGTGGTGAGCAACTGCTCCGGCATCAGCCAGAACAATTGGCAGTTCACGTCCATCAACGCCGGCTTCACCGGCTGACGGACGACCGAAACGGAGTGCGTCGGTGCGGTGGGCCGTCCGGGACATCCGGGCGGCCCACCGCACCCTCGCGCCCGGCGCCGCCGGCCGGCGCCGGGCCAGCTACGCTGCCGACGGTGACGACTCCCT
Source organism: Streptomyces sp. R35 (assembly GCF_041053035.1). Classification (NCBI taxonomy): domain Bacteria; kingdom Bacillati; phylum Actinomycetota; class Actinomycetes; order Kitasatosporales; family Streptomycetaceae; genus Streptomyces; species Streptomyces sp. R35. The sequence goes on along the minus strand of NZ_CP163440.1, from coordinate 9,623,238 downwards.
CCACCGGCAGCACCCCGCCCCGCGCCCGCCTGGGCACCTGGCCCACCCCGCTCGAACCCGCTCCCCGGCTGGCCGGTGCGCTCGGTCTGGGCCCGGACGACCTGTGGGTCAAGCGCGACGACCTCATCGGCCTGGGCGGCGGCGGCAACAAGGTACGCAAGCTGGAGTGGACCTGCGGGGCGGCCCTGGCCGAGGGCGCCACCACCCTGGTGACCACCGGCGCGCCGCAGAGCAACCACGCACGGCTGACCGCGGCGGCGGGCGCCCGGCTGGGGCTCCGCGTCGTCCTCGTGCTCGCCGGACAGCCGGGAGCCTCCGCGTCCGGCAACCTCGCGCTGGACGGGCTCTTCGGCGCCGGCGTCGTCTGGGCGGGCGACGGCGGCGGCGAGCAGCTGGCGTCGCGGGCCCGGGAGGTGGTCGAGGAGCTGAGGGAGCGGGGCGAGGTTCCGGCGCTCATCCCGTTCGGGGGATCCAGCGCGCTCGGCGCCCGCGGCTATGTCGAGTGCGCACGCGAACTCGACCACCAGGTACCCGACTTGGCGACCGTCGTCGTCGCGCTCGGCTCGGGCGGCACCATGGCGGGACTCGTCGCGCACCTCGGCGGCTCCCGCGTGCTGGGCGTGCACGTCGGCGCCGTCGCCGAACCCGCGCGGACCGTGTCCGAGCTGACCTCCGAGCTGTCCGGCAAGCCCTGCGCTCCGGAGGAACTGCGGGTCCGGCTCGACCAGGTCGGCGACGGCTACGGCACGCTCACCGAACCCGTCATGAGCGCCCTGACCCTCGCGGCCCGCACCGAGGGCATCGTCCTCGACCCGATCTACACCGGGCGGGCGATGGCGGGGCTGGTCGCGGCCGTCGAGGACGGCGACATCCCCCCCGGGCAGCGCACCGTCTTCCTGCACACCGGCGGTCTGCCCGGACTCTTCGGCCACCCCGCGACGCTCGCACGAGCGGAGGCCGGCCTCCTCGGCGGGTGACGCCGCCGGCCGGACCGCCCGCCGGTCAGACCGCCGGGTACCCCCAGACGCGCGCCAACTCGGCGAGCCTGGGCGGCAGTTCAACCGTGGGATCGGCGCTGCGGGCGGGCTGCACGCGCCCCGATTTGATGGTGTCGCTCCAGTCGCCGAGCTGGGGACGGAAGGTGCCGTGGTCCTGGGAGCCGTAGTCGAGCATGGCGGGCTCCCAGGGGACGCCGAGGTGGTCACAGATGCCGCGGGTGGTCGTCTCCGGGTCGGCGGTGAGCTGTTCGTACGTGATCACGTGGGCGTCGAGGTTCTGGCGGGCCTCTTCGAGCTTCTCGCTGTAGTCGAGGACCTCGGCACGGATGGCGTCGTGGTCGGGGTCCGTACGCCGGTTCGTCAGCGAGTCGATGACCGCGCCAGGGTGGCGCAGCAGCACGATGTAGCGGGCGCCCGGCCAACATCGGTGCAGACGGGGCCAGACAAGGGTGTTCGGCGGGGTCTTGTCGACGATGATCCGCTTACCGCTGCGGGTGAGTTCGAGATGCAGCAGCCGGTCCCACAGGGCGTGTTCCAGCTCGTCCTTGTCGAGTTCGAGCGCCCGCATGGCGTCGGCCGTGAAGTCGCGCGACAAGTGCACGTGGACGGTGCGCAGATGCATCTCGTGCGGGGCGCGGATCTGGCTGTGGCTGTTGAGCAGGACCCGCAGCAAGGTCGAGCCGGAGCGCACGGAGGAGAGCACGAAGACGGGCGACTCCACCAGACGCGGGGCGCGCGGCGCGACGTACAGCCGCTCGGCGGAGGTTTCGGGAGTACCCGGAGTTCCAGGAGTTCCGGCGGTTCCGGGGTTCCTGGGTGACGGCACGGCGTCCAGCGTGCGCCGCGGCGGACGCACCGCCTCCGTCATCAGCCTCCCCCGACGCCTCAGCCCCTTGCCGATCGCGGACATACGCGGGTCTCGCACCGTGACACCTCTTTCTCGTCGTTCCCCCGCATCACAAAGGGGAACGGCGAACTCCAGGTGTCACGCAGAAGACGGGCCGTGGTCACGACGGGCGCCAAACCCGCCGTGACCAGGCCTCTTACCGCTTCCTTAATTCTTCATGGGAAGTGCGGTCACCCTCCTGCGCGGGAGGGTCACTTCTTCGCCACTGCCAGCCGCAGCGTCTGCACCTCGAAGGGCCGCAGCGTCACCGGGACCGCGTTCCCGTCCGTCTCCGCCTCCGCGAGCGGGCGCTCCAGGAGGTCGGTCACCTGGGCCCCGGCGAGCGGGAAGCCGGTGAGGAGGGTGCCCTCCGCGCGGCCGCCCCGGGACTCGTAGAGGCGTACGACGACATCGCCCGAGGCGTCGTCGGCGAGCTTGACCGCCTCGATGGTCACGCCCTCGCCGTCGACGGAGACGACGGGCTCGACCGGACCGGCCGAATCGGCCACCCGCAGCGGCAGGTTGAGCGCGTAACCCTCCGCGACCGCGTCCTCGATGGTCGCCCCCGGCAGGAGGGAGTAGGTGAAGCGGTGCTTGCCCTGGTCGGCCTCGGGGTCGGGCACGCGCGGGGCGCGCACCAGGGAGAGCCGGACGGTCGTCGTCGTACCGCCGTCCTCACGGACCGTGCGGGAGACGTCGTGGCCGTACGTCGAGTCGTTGATGACCGCGACGCCGTAGCCCGGTTCGCCGATGTGCACCCAGCGGTGGCCGTACACCTCGAAGCGGGCCGCCTCCCAGCTGGTGTTGGTGTGGGTGGGCCGCTGGACATGGCCGAACTGGATCTCGGCGGAGGAGTGCGGGGCCCGGACGTCCACCGGGAAGGCGGCCTTGAGGAACTTCTCGGCCTCGTGCCAGTCGATGTCGGTCTCGACGTCGATACGGGGGCTTCCGGCCCGGACGGTGATCGTCTGGACGATCTTCGATCCCTTGCCGAACGACCGCTCCACGCGGATCGCGCCGAGCAGGGGGTCCTGGTCGACGACCGTGATCGAGTCGGCGTCCAAGAGGTCCGTGTAGCGGTTCTTGTAGTGCTTGTCGACGTCCCAGGCGTCCCAGTAGTTGGGCAGGTCGGTGTGCAGACGGAGCAAGTTGCCCTTGTCGGCGAGGACTTCGCGGTTCGCCTTGAGGTCACGTACGGAGGCCAGGGTCCCGTCCTCGGCCAACTCCACGCGGACGAGACCGTTTTCGAGGACGCGGCCGGTCACGGTCACCGCTTGCGGCGGTTCGGCGACGCCCAGAAGCGCGCTGCCGTTCGCCGGGACCTCGGTGTACATGGGAACGCCCACCGAAGTCCGTACCACCTCGGCCCGGTCGCACGGGCTGGTGTTGAAGACCCGCGTCTCCCCGGAGCCCAGCGCGGCCACGGCCTCGGCGGTGAGCGCCTCGACCTCCTCGGCGACGCGCGCGTACTCCGCCTCGGCCTCCCGGTGCACCCAGGCGATCGAGGACCCCGGCAGGATGTCGTGGAACTGGTGGAGCAGAACCGTCTTCCAGAGCCGGTCGAGCTTCTCGTACGGGTAGGTGTAGCCCGGCGCGTGCAGCGCGGCCGTCGTGGCCCACAACTCGGCCTCGCGGAGCTTGTGTTCGCTGCGCCGGTTGCCCTGCTTGGTGCGGGCCTGCGAAGTGTAGGTCGCCCGGTGCAGCTCCAGGTAGAGCTCGCCGACCCAGACCGGGGCGTCCGGGTACTCCGCGCGGGCGGCCTTGAAGAAGTCGTCGGGGTGTTCGATGACGACCTTCGCCGAACCCTCCAAGTCCGCGAGCCTGCGCGCCCGTTCCATGATCTCGCGGGTGGGACCGCCACCGCCGTCGCCCCAGCCGAAGGGGGCGAGCGAGCGGGTGCCACGGCCCTTGTCGGCGTAGTTCTTCACGGCGCGGGCCATCTCGACGCCGCTGAAACGGGCGTTGTAGGTGTCGACGGGCGGGAAGTGCGTGAAGATGCGGGTTCCGTCGATGCCCTCCCACCAGAAGGTGTGGTGGGGCAGCTTGTTGGTCTGGTTCCAGGACAGCTTCTGGGTCAGGAACCACTCGTTGCCGGCGAGCTTGGCGAGCTGCGGGTAGGCGGCGTTGTAGCCGAAGGAGTCCGGCAGCCAGACGCCCTTGGTCTCGATGCCGAAGTGCTCGATGAAGAAGCGCTTGCCGTGGATGAGCTGGCGGGCGAGCGCCTCGCCGCCGGGCAGGTTGCCGTCGGCCTCGACCCACATGCCGCCGACCGGCGCCCACTGGCCCTTCTTCACGGACTCCTGGATACGGGCCCACACCTGCGGGTAGTTGTCGCGCACCCACTCGTACTGCTGGGCCTGCGAGCAGGCGAAGATGAACTCCTCGTACTCCTCCGCGAGCGCGGTGACGTTCGAGAACGTGCGAGACGTCTTGCGCTTGGTCTCACGGATCGGCCACAGCCAGGCGGAGTCGATGTGCGCGTGACCGACGCCGGAGAGGGTGTGGGCGCTGGCGTGGGCGGGCTTGGCGAGGGCGGGGGCGAGCGCCGAGCGGACGTCCGCGGCCGAGCCGGAGATGTCGTCGAGGTCGAGCAGATCCAGCGCCCGGTCGAGTGCGTGCATGATCTCGTGGCGGCGCGGGTCGTGCTCCGCCAGCTCGACCATCAGCTCGCGCAGCACCTCGATGTCCAGGGCGAGGTGCCAGACCTCCTCGTCGAGGACGGCGATGTCGGCGCGGCGGAAGGTGTAGAGCGGCTTGTCGCCGGCGGTCAGGACGTCGCCGAGCGGGGTCGGACGCGCGAAGTCATTGGCGAGGATGTCCGGGTTGGAGGCCGCCTCGACGAGGTAGTCGATCTGCTCGCCGCCCGTCGCCGGGTTGCCGATCGGCACGTACTGGTTGAGCGGGTTGACGGCCTTGAGCGGGGTGCCGTCGGTCAGGTGGACGAGTGCCTCGGCCTGGTTGCCGGGCCAGTCGCCGGTGAAGCCGAGGTCGATGACGGCCTCGACGCGCTTGCCCGCCCACTCGGCCGGGACCTGCCCGCGCATACGGAACCAGGTGGTGCCCCACGGCGGACCCCAGGGGGTGTCCATCGTGAAGGGCTCGTACGAGGCGGCCGCGGCCTCCTCGAAGGGGACGGGTTCGCCCGGCGCCTGCCAGGCCTCCACGGCGAAGGGGACGGAAGCGGCGTACATCGCGGGCTTGATGCGCTGGTCGTGGACGCGCTCTACGCGCTCCTCGATCCGGCGGCGTTCGTCGTGCATGAGAAGTCTCCAGGAAGGTGGAAAGCGCTTACTTAAGATACGCCAGGCCGGGATGGACCGAGGTGTAGCCCTCGACCAGCCTGCGGGCCACGTTCACGGAGTCCACGAGCGGGTGCAGGGCGAAGGCCTTCACGGCCGTCGTACGGGAGCCGGACTCGGCCGCGGACAGCACCTCACGCTCGACCGCCTTCACCGCGCAGACGAGACCCGTCGCATGGTCGGGCAGCGGGTCGACGGCGACGGGATGCGCGCCATTGGCGTCGACGAGGCAGGGCACCTCGATGACGGCTTCCTCGTCGAGCACGCTCAGCGTGGAGCGGTTGCGGACGTTGAGGATCAGGGTGGTGCGCTCGTCGCGGGCGATGGCCCGCATCAGGGCGAGGGCCACCTTCTCGTAGCCGCCGGAGAGGTCGTCGGCGTCGCGTTCCCCGGCGCCGGCCGCGTCCCGGTTCTCGGCCATGTAGGTGGCCTCGCGCTCGGCGCGGGTGCGGTCCCAGGCGGCCAGCGCGGCGGCGTCCGGCGCCTTCATCTCGTCGTAGAAGTGCGCCTGCTGGTCGCGGAGGAAGGCGCCGCGCGTCTTCTCCGCCTCCTGGTAGGCGCGGACCGCTTCGCGGTTGAAGTAGTAGTAGTGCAGGTATTCGTTCGGAACGGCGCCCAGGGACTGGAGCCATTCCGGGCCGAAGAGCTTGCCCTCCTCGAAGGAGCCGAGCAGGTCGGGGTCGGCGAGCAGGCGCGGGAGTTCGTCGCGGCCCGCGACGCGCAGGCCGCGTACCCAGCCGAGGTGGTTGAGGCCGACGTAGTCGATCCAGGCCTCGCGCGGGTTGGCGCCCAGGACCTTGGCGATACGGCGGCCGAGGCCGACCGGTGAGTCGCAGATACCGATCACGCGGTCGCCCAGGTGCCGGGACATGGCCTCGGTGACCAGGCCCGCGGGGTTGGTGAAGTTGATGACCCAGGCGTCGGGGGCGAGCCGGGCGACGCGTTGCGCGATGTCGACGGCGACAGGCACCGTGCGCAGGCCGTAGGCGATGCCGCCCGCGCCGACCGTCTCCTGGCCGAGGACGCCCTGGTCCAGGGCGACCCGTTCGTCCGCCGCACGTCCTTCGAGGCCGCCGACGCGGATCGCGGAGAAGACGAAGTCGGCGCCGCGCAGGGCCTCGTCGAGGTCGGTGGTGACGGTCACCTCGGGCGCGTCCGGCACACCCGCCGCCTGCTCGGCCAGGACGCGGGCCACGGCCGAGAGCCGTCCCGCGTCCAGGTCGTGCAGCACGACGTGGGTGACGCGGCCCTCGGCGCGGTCCCCGAGGAGCGCGCCGTACACGAGCGGGACGCGGAATCCGCCGCCGCCCAGAATGGTCAGCCTCACGCAACTACCACCTTTGCAGTTCGTGCAGGGACGCAGGTCACGCGGCTGGGGATCACGCCACGACCACCTGTACGCCCGCTTCTTCCAACGAGGACCGCGTCGCCGCGTCCACCGGCGCGTTCGTCACCACCACGTCGAGCTCCTCGGGGCCGCAGACCTTCGCCATGCCCGTGCCCGGGAACTTCGCCCGGTCGGCGAGCAGGACCACCCGCTCCCCGGCCTTGATCATGGCGCGCTTGACCGGCACCTCGACGACGGTGGTGTCCATGACCTGGCCGGCGGGGCGGATGCCGCTGGTGCCGAGGAAGAGCCAGTCGGCGTGCAGCTGGCGCAGATTGTCCTCGGTGAGGAAGCCGACCAGGGAGCGGTACTCGCGGCGGACCATGCCGCCGAGCAGCACCAGCTCGATGTCCTCGTCGTCCACCAGCTCCTCGTAGACCACCAGGTTGCTGGTGATCACGGTGATCCGGCGGCCGTGCAGCTGTCTGGCGAGCCGGTACGCGGTGGTGCCGATGTCCAGGAGGACGGACTGGCCGTCCTGGACCATCGACGCGGCCTTCGCGGCTATGGCGTCCTTCTCGGGCACGCGGACCTCGGCGACCTCGGCGAAGGGCTGGTCGCCCTCGTCCGCGACCGCGCCGCCGTGCACCCGCGTGAGCAGGCCCTCCTCCTCCAGTTTCAGGAGGTCACGGCGGACCGTGGCCGGGCTCACGCCCAGCTGTTCGGAGAGATCGGTCACGGCCGCGGGACCGCCGGAGCGCAGGGCCCGCAGGATGAGTTGATGTCGTCGTTCTGCCAGCACGGAATGAACAGTACTCGTCATTCCCCATCATTTCTATGCTCAGTTCTGCTCGACTCTTGCCAAATTGGCTCGATGCGCGCACGATCCTGTGCACCGCTTGCAGACTTTTGACGAGAGGATGCGCCCGTGGGCGACGAACGGCCCGATGTCCTGCTGACCGGGCTGCTCTTCTACGACCTCGTCCTCACCGGACTGGGCAAGCCGCCGACGCCGGGTGAGGAGATCTGGACCGACGGCATGGGCGTCAGCCCCGGCGGCATCGCCAACCTGGCCGTGGCAGCGTCGCGTTACGGCCTGCGCACCTCCCTCGCCACGGTCTTCGGCGACGACTCCTACGGCGCGTACTGCCGCGGTGTCCTCACCGGCCAGGAGGGCGTCGACCTCTCGCTCTCCCGTACCGCGGACGGCTGGCACACCCCGGTCACCGTCTCCCTCGCGTACGGCCACGACCGTGCCCTGGTCACCCACGGCCAGGAACCCCCGTACTCGCAGGACGAGCTCATGGGTGACCCGCCCGAGGCGCGCACGGCCCTCGTGCACATCGAGGCCGAGCCGCGCGGCTGGATCGCCAAGGCCGCCGCGAACGGCACACAGATCTACGCCGACGTCGGCTGGGACCCCACCCAGCAGTGGTCCCGCGACCTCCTCGACCAGCTCTCCCTGTGCCACGCCTTCCTCCCCAACGAGGCCGAGGCGATGGCCTACACCCGTACCGACAGCGCGATGGGGGCGCTCGGCACGCTCACCGAACTGGTGCCGGTGGCGGTGGTCACGCGGGGCGGCGACGGCGCGGTCGCCGTGGACCAGACGACGGGCGAGTACGCGGACGTCCCGGCCCTTGACATCGATGTCCTGGACGCGACGGGCGCCGGTGACGTCTTCGGCGCGAGCTTCGTCGCGGCCTCGCTCGGCGGCTGGCCGCTGGAGGAGCGGCTGCGCTTCGCGGTCCTCGCCGCCGGGCTGTCGGTGCGCAGGCACGGCGGTGCCCTCGCGGCGCCCGGCTGGTACGGCGTCCACCGCTGGTGGCACACCCTCGAAGATCCCGAACTGCGGCGCGCGTACGGCTTTCTGGCCGACCGGATCCCGGCGGACCCCGGACCGCCGGTCCGGTACGCGCCCGTCACCCCCCACTGATTCCTGATCGGTACCTCGCGCAGTCGAAGAACTTCACAGAGCTTCAACGAGCTTCAAAGAACTTCAGAGAACGTCAAAGAAACCGAAAGGCGGTGGGAGCTGTGCGGCTCTCACGAAGAGGCCTGCTGCGTGCGGGTCTGGCCGGTACGGCCGGCGCGGCGCTCGGCGGCCTGGCGACCGGCTGTGCCGTTCCGACCGGATCCACCGGCCGGAACATGGTCATGTGGTACTGGAGCGGCGGGCTGAGCCCGAAAGTCGTCCAGGACGCCAAGACCCGCTACGACAGCACGGTGAACCTCCAGGCCATCCAGATCGGCGGCTACTACCGCTCGAAGCTGATGACCACGATGACCGGACGCGCCCATGTCCCGGACATCGCCGGGCTCAAGGGCGAGGACATGGCCTCGTACCTGCCGAACTCCGACCAGTTCGTGGATCTGCGCACGCTCGGCGCCGACAGGCTCAAGGACCAGTACCTGCCGTGGAAGTGGGACGAGGGCATCGCCGAGGACGGCTCGATGGTGGGCTTCCCCATCGACTGCGGTCCGGTCGCCCACTACTACCAGCCGGCCGTCTTCGAGAAGGCCGGACTGCCCCACGAGCCGGCCGACGTCTCCAGGGAGCTGGACACCTGGGAGAAGTTCCTCGCGGCCGGTGAGCAGCTCAGGAAGCGTATCCCCGGCACGTTCATCCTGACCGACGCGCTCAGCATCTACGGCATCTCGATCAACCAGACGACCAAGCGGTTCGTCGACAAGGACCGGCACTTCATCGGCGACCAGGAGCATGTGCGCACCGCCTGGGACCGTGCCGTCGAGGCCACCCGCCGCGGACTGGTCTCGAAGATCGTCAACGGCACGCCGGACAACATATCGGCGACGGAGCGTGGCCTGCTGCCCAGTCAGCTGAATGCCTCCTGGGCGGCCGGCGACATCAAGCTCAACACCCCGAAGACCAAGGGCAAGTGGCGGGTGGCGGCCTGTCCGGGCGGTCCGTCGAACATCGGCGGCTCGTTCCTGGCCATCACCAAGGCGTGCCGGGAGCCGGAGAAGGCCTTCGAGATGATCACCTGGATGCTCGACGCGGGCAACCAGGCCCAGGGCTTCGTCGACTCGGTGCTCTTCCCCTCCACCCCGGCGTCGTACGGCATGAAGAAGCTGCGCGAACCCGACGCGTTCTTCGGCAACCAGATCACCATGGACGTCTTCGGCCCGGCGGCGGAGAAGATCCCGGTCGCCTACAACAGCCCGTACGACATCGCGCTCAAGACCCCGATCGACGACGAGCTGCGGAACTTCTCCGTCCTCGGCAAGGACGAGAAGCAGGCCTGGAAGGACGCCATGAGCAAGTGCCGGCGCATCGCGGACCACCTGGGGGTGAGTTACTGATGGCTACCGCACCCGTGGTCGAGACACCCCCGGCGGCAGTGGCCGCCACCCCCGTCGTCCATGCCAAGAAGGGCATCCTGAGCCACTGGCGGCTGTACGCCGCGATCTCCCCCTTCTATCTGCTCTTCCTCGCCTTCGGTCTGATACCGGTCGGCTTCTCGCTCTATCTGTCGTTCCACCGCTGGGACGGGCTCGGCTCGATGGAGTTCGCGGGACTGTCGCAGTACCGCTATCTCCTGGACGACAGCCAGTTCTGGAGCGCGATCGGGAACACGATCATCATCTGGGCGCTGGCCACCTTCCCCATGATCTTCCTGGCGATGGTCACGGCCGTGATGCTCAACTCGGCGGTCCGCTTCAAGAACGTCTACCGCTTCGCGTTCTTCCTGCCGAACGTCACCTCGATCGTGGCCGTCGCCATCATCTTCGGCTCGGTCTTCTCCACCAACTTCGGCCTGGTCAACGCGCTCTTGCAGGCGGTCGGTCTTGACCAGGTGGCGTGGCTGAACACTCCCTGGGGCATCAAGGTCGCCATCGCGACGCTGATGACCTGGCAGTGGACCGGCTACAACGCGATCATCTTCCTCGCCGGGCTCCAGACGATCCCGGGCGAGCTGTACGAGGCGGCGCGCATGGACGGCGCCGGACCCGTGCAGACCTTCTTCCGTGTCACGCTGCCGCTGCTGCGCCCGGTCCTGCTCTTCGTCCTCGTCATCTCGACGGTCACCGGGCTGCAGTCCTTCTCCGAACCGCAGGTGCTGCTCCAGACGACGGACAACAACTCGTCGTTCGCGGGCGGCCCGGGCCACGCGGGCCAGACGATGGTCCTCTACTTCTTCCAGCAGACCTTCGACAACAACGACTTCGGCTACGGCGCCGCCGTGGCCTGGGGCATCTTCCTCGTCGTCGTCCTCTTCTCGATCATCAACTGGCGCCTGGTGCAGCGCCGGGGCGAAGAATAGGAGCCCGCAACCATGGCATCCATCAAGGGTTCACGGCAGCGGGGCATCATGCTCCACCTGGTCCTGATCGTCGGCCTGCTGCTCTCGGTCTTCCCGTTCTACTGGGCCGTGATCATGTCGACGCACTCGTCGACCGAGATCTTCTCCTACCCGCCGAAGCTGCTGCCCGGCTCGCACTTCCTGGAGAACGTCCGCCATCTCTTCGACAACGTCGACTTCTTCGGGTCGATGTTCAACTCCCTCCTCGTCGCGGGTTCGGTGACGGTCCTCGTCCTGTTCTTCGACTCCCTCGCCGCGTTCGTCTTCGCCAAGTTCCAGTTCCCGGGGCGGCGGGTGCTCTTCGCGCTGATGATGGCGATCTTCATGGTCCCGGCGCAGCTCCAGGCCATCCCGCAGTTCGTGATCATGGCGAAGCTGGGCTGGATCGGCTCGATGACCGCGCTGGTCGTCCCGGCGGCGGCCAACGCGTTCGGCATCTTCTGGATGCGCCAGTACATGAAGAGCGCGATCCACGACGAGCTCCTCGACGCCTCGAAGCTCGACGGCGCCGGATTCCTGCGCCAGTACTGGCATGTGGCGCTCCCGGTGGTCCGGCCCGGCCTCGCCTTCCTCGGCATCTTCACCTTCATGGGCCAGTGGAACGACTACGCCTGGCCGCTGATCGCCCTCACCAACCCGGACAACGTGACCCTCCAGGTCGCCCTGTCCCAGCTCAACGGCGTGCACGGCACGACCGACTACGGAATGGTCATGACGGGCGCGCTGCTCGCCCTCGTCCCGCTGCTGATCGTCTTCGCGATCGGTGCCAAGCAGATCATCGGCGACCTGGGCAAGGGGGCCATCCGCTGATGACCGATCCGTCGATCCGCGGTCCGCTGTCCGCCGATCCCCTGATCGTCCTGCGCCCCTGGGAGGCACCTGAGGTGACCTCCTGGGGGCGGTTGCCGATGAACGCCGTGGACCGGCGGGCGGGTGCGTTGTCGCTCGACGGCGACTGGCGGTTCCAGCTGCTGCCGGCGCCCTCGGTGGAGCCCGGCCCCGAGTGGTCCTCGTCGCACGTCCCCGGCGCCTGGACCATGCAGGGCACCGACGACCTGCCGCAGTACACCAACTTCCGCATGCCCTGGGGCGAGTTCCCGCCCGCGTCGCCCGCCGCCAACCCGACGGGCGTCTACGAGCGTGAGGTGGACGTGCCCGCCGAGTGGGCCGGACGCCGGATCGTGCTCCAAGTCGGCGCCGCCGAGAGCGTGCTGCTGGTCCATGTCGACGGGCGTGCGGTCGGGATCTCCAAGGACTCGCATCTCGCCGCCGAGTTCGACCTGTCCGACGTCGTACGTCCCGGAGTGCGCGCCCGGCTCAGGCTCACCGTCGTCAAATGGTCGGACGCCTCGCACATCGAGGACCAGGACCAGTGGTGGCACGGCGGGATCACCCGCTCGGTGCTGCTGTACGCCACCGATCCGCTGCATCTGGCCGACGTGACCGTGCGGACGCGGCCAGCCGGGGAGCTGCGGGTGGAGTGCCAGGTGCGGAACGCTTCCGGCGCGCTGCCGGAGGGCTGGTACGTCACCGGAGAGCTGGACGGCCACCTCCTCGCACAGGACGCGGAGTTCGACCGATTCAAGGAGGAGGACGGCCGGGTCTCCGACTTCCTGGGCGAGGCACGGCTCAACACGGTCGTCCACGACGTCCGCGCGTGGACGGCGGAGACACCCGAGCTGTACGAACTGGCCGTGCGGCTGCACCGCGCCGACGGTTCGGTCGCCGACACCTCGCACCACCGGGTGGGCTTCCGCGAGGTCGAGATCCGCGGCCGGGACCTGCTCCTCAACGGTGAGCGGGTCTACATCCGGGGCGTCAACCGGCACGACTTCCATCCGCTGACGGGACGGACGGTGTCGTACGAGGACATGCGGGCCGACCTGACGCTGCTGAAGCGCTTCGGCTTCAACGCGATCCGCACCGCCCACTATCCCAATGACCCGTCCCTGCTCGACCTCGCCGACGAGCTGGGCTTCTACGTCGTCGACGAGGCGAACATCGAGGCGCACGACCACGCCCACGAGATCGCCGACGATCCGCGCTACACGGCCGCCTTCGTGGACCGCGTCGCGCGGATGGTGCTCCGCGACAAGAACCACCCCTGCGTGATCATCTGGTCGCTGGGCAACGAGTCCGACTACGGCGCGAACCACGACGCGGCGGCGGGGTGGCTGCGCCGCCACGACCCGACCCGGCCCCTGCAGTACGAGGGCGCCGCCAAGCTCGACTGGGCGGATCCCGCGCTCGCGTCCGACATCGCCTGCCCCATGTACGCGCCCATCGAGGACTGCGTCGCGCACGCCCTGTCCGGGAAGCAGACCAAGCCGCTCATCCAGTGCGAGTACTCCCACGCCATGGGCAACAGCAATGGCACGCTCGCCGACCACTGGGCCGCCATCGAGTCAACCCCGGGGCTTCAGGGCGGTTTCATCTGGGAGTTCTGGGACCACGGCATTCTGCAACGCGTGAACGACGGAAGACCGGCCGGGCGCGGTGGCGCCGGACTGTATGACAACGGTGTCACGGCACCGGGCCATCGCTGGGCGTACGGCGGCGACTTCGGCGAGACGATCCACGACGGCGCGTTCATCGCCGACGGGGTGGTCTTCCCCGACCGCACGCCGAAGCCGGTGATGTACGAGCACCGGGAGATCGCGGCGCCGGTGCGGCTGGAGTACGCGGGCGGTGAGCTCCGGATCGTCAACCGCCAGCACTTCCGCGGGCTGGAGTGGCTGACCGCCGAGTGGTCGCTCGCCCTCGCGGACGGCGGCGCTCTCACGGCTCCGGCCGACGAGCTGCCCGACGTACGCCCTGGCGAGACCGCGTCCCTGCCGCTCCCCTTCGAGGTGCCGGAGGACGGCGGCGAGGCCTGGCTGACGCTGCGGGTGACGACGGCGGAGGACGAGGCATGGGCACCGCGGGGCACGGAGGTGTGTCTGCCGCAGGTCCGGCTGCGGTCGGCTGCCGCGGCTCCGGTGCCGGCCGACGGCGGGCCGCCCGTCGAGGTCGACGACAGCGGGCTCCTCGTCCATCCCCTGCTGACCGCCGCCCCCGTGCTCTCGCTGTGGCGGGCGCCGACCGACAACGACGAGCTGGGCGGCGCCGCGGTGCGCTGGCGGGCCTGGGGCCTCGACACTCTCGTACGCAAGGTCGTCGGCGTACGCCGTGAAGGCGGGAGTGTCACCGTGCTCGCCGAGTACGACACCTGGGCGGGCGTCGTACGCCATGAGCAGGTGTTCACGCGTGTCGCGGGCGGCGTACGGATCGAGGAGACCGCCGAACTGCCGGACCGGCTCGACGATGTGGCGCGGGTGGGCTCCGTGTTCGAGACCGTGGCCGGGCTCGATGTCCTGGAGTGGTACGGGCAGGGCCCCTGGGAGTCCTATCCGGACCGCTGCTACGGCGCGCCCGTGGGACACCACTCCGTCCCCGTCGACGCGTTGTTCACCCCTTATCTGCGGCCGCAGGAGAGCGGCGGGCGGCACGGCGTACGGCAGTTCACGCTGTCGGCGCCGGACGCCACCGGACTCTCCGTCGCGCTGGACGGGCCGCGCCAGGTCTCCGTGACCCGGTACCGGGCCGAGGACCTGACCGCCGCCGCGCACCACGACGAACTGGTGCCGCGGCCCGGCTGCGTCGTGCACATCGACGCCGCGCACCGGGGGCTGGGCACCGCGTCGTGCGGGCCCGACACCTCCCCCGCCCACCTCATCGAGCCCGGCACCCACAGCTGGTCCTGGACCCTGCGCGTGCTCTGACCCTTCTCGCATCCCCGCTTTCTCCCATGGAGCAGACGTGTGTACTTCGCATGACCAGGCGACGGAGGCCGAGCAGGCCGGCGTCGGCAGACGCAACTTCCTGCGGGCCACGGCGCTGATCGGCGCGGCGGCCACCACGACGATCGCGCTCCCCGCGACCGCCAGGGCGGTGACCACGCAGGACAAGAGCCGGCGGCCCGACCCCGAAAGCCGCCGCTTCACGCTCGCCGTCATGCCGGACACCCAGTACCTCTTCGACGGGCCGAGCATCAACCCGGCGCCGATCGAGGCGTCGCTCCGCTATCTCCTGGAGCACGGCAGGGACGAGAACATCGTCTTCCTCTCGCACCTGGGCGACCTCACGGAGAACGGCGCGCAGGCCGAATTCGACGCTGCGGGCAAGGCGTTCGAGCTCCTCGACCGGCACGGCGTGGGCTACAGCGTGCTGGCGGGCAACCACGACGTCCGGTCGTCCACCGACGACCAGCGCGGCGCCACTGCCTACCTCGACGTCTTCGGACCGCGGCGCTTCGCGGGCAAGCGCACCTTCGGGGGTGCCTCGCCGGACGGCTACAACACCTTCCACCTGTTCACGGCGGCCGGCCGGGAGTGGCTGGTCCTCGCGCTGGACTGGCGGCTTTCGGCGAAGGGGTACGCGTGGGCGAAGGACGTCATCGCCCAGCATCCGCACACGCCCGTCATCCTGACCACGCACGAGCTCGTCGTCGAGGACGACACCCTTTCCTCGTACGGTCAGCGGCTCTGGGACGAGCTGGTCCACGACCACGACCAGATCTTCCTCACGCTCAACGGGCACTACTGGCCCGCGGCCCGTGCCACCCGCGAGAACGGGGCCGGGAACGACGTCCATCTGCACCTGACGAACTATCAGAACCGTTACTACGGCGGTGCGGCGATGATCCGCCTCTACCGCTTCGACCTCGACCGGAACACCATCGACGTCGAGACGATCTCGCCGTGGATACTGGGCCGGGCGGCCGAGGGCCTCAACGAGCTGGAGCGGCAGGAGATCGAACTCAGCGGCGACGCCGACCGGTTCTCCGTCGCCGTCGATTTCGAGAAGCGCTTCTCGGGTTTCGCACCCGTGCCCGCGCGCCCGTCCAGGCCCGCCGCGCAGATGCTGGTCCGGGGCACGGTGGCGTACTGGCGGTTCGACGGGCACGAGGAGGGTACGGCGGTCGACGGCACGGTCCGCGACCTTTCGGGGCGCGGCAACGACCTGACCGTGGTCAAGGTCGCCGACGGCACCCTCACCTGGTCGTCGGCGCACCACCCGGACCAGCCGGGGCACGGCAGCCTCGTCTTCCAGGGCGGCAAGCCTCCGCTGAAGGGCGCGTATCTGCGCACGGTCGACGGCGCGCCCCTCAACTCGGCGACCTTCCAGCGCGGTTACACCATCGAGGCCTTCTACCAGCTCCCCGCCGACTGGGACCCCTCCCACCACGCCTGGGCCTCGCTGGTCAGCCGTACCGGCACGGGCGGCGGCGCGGGCAAGACCGACGACGACCCGGACGAGCCGCTCGCCACGCTCTCCCTCTCCGACGGACCCGGCCCGCAGTGGGCGGTCCGGCCGCTCAACCAACAGGGCATCGCCACCAACTGGGGCGACGAGACGGCCCGCGAGCAGTGGTGGCACGTCGCCGTCGTCAACGACGGCTCGCACACCACGATGTACGTCCAGGGCTGTCCGGTCGCCCGCAATCCGCATGCCTCCGCCGTCGGACTCGCTTCCCTGGGCCTGCCGTGGCTGCTCGGCGGTTACGAGTACGCGGGGAAGATCGACCAGATTCTGCACGGACGGCTCGGCGATGTGCGCATCGTCGAACGAGCGCTGTCCGTCGCACAGTTCATGAACCACTGAGCCGCAGCAGTCGGCCGGCAGCCCCCTCCCCCCCCAAGACTTTCCGACTCCCCGAGGGAGAACGTCCGCATGTCCGAGCAGCAACTGCCCGCCTGGGCCGACCCATCCGTATCCCCCGCCTCGCTGGACCCGCAGGGCATGTCACGGCGCGGGCTGCTGAGCCGTGCGGGCCTGTTCGGGGCGGCCTTCGCGGTCGGCTCGCTCGCGACGCCCGCGGCGGCCACCACGGGACGCTACGGCGGTGACGACCCGCGTCTCGCCTATCTCGTGGGCGACCACCACATCCACTCCGTCTACAGCCACGACGCGAAGTACACGTTCTCCCAACTCGCCCAGGCGGGCGCCCGGTACGGCCTCGACTGGATGGTGTTCAACGAGCACTCCAACTTCGGGCACGCGAACTACGGCGCCCAGCTGGAGCACCAGGAGATCCTGAAGGCGCGTGCCGACAACCCGCGCCAGCTGATCTTCCAGGGCCTGGAGTGGTACATCCCGGCCGCCGAGCACGCCACGGTCTTCGCGGCGCCCGGCCCGCACGAGGTGGACCTGCTCACCCAGTTCGAACTCGCCTACGACGGCAAGCTGTTGGGCTACACGGCGGGCTCCCCCACCAGCCCCGACACGGCGCGCAACGAGGCCCACGCGGTCAAGGCGATCCAGTGGCTCGCCGAACAGCGCCGCACCGGATACGTCGACGACGTCCTCGTCCTCGCCAACCACCCCCTGCGCCTCGGCATCGACTCCCCGCACGAGATGCGGGGCTGGCGTGACGCGGCACCCGAGATCATGATCGGCATGGAGGGCGCGCCCGGCGCGCAGGGCGGCGGTATCCCCGGCTGGGTCGGCTCGGGCCAGCAGCGCGGCGAGTACGTCAACAAGCCGTCCGAGAACTCCTTCGCCGGTTACCCGGCGGACGCCTACGTCCTGTACGGCGGGTTCGACTGGATGACGGCGACCGTCGGCGGCATGTGGGACGCGATGCTCGCCGAGGGCAGGCTCTTCACGATCACCACCAACTCCGATGTGCACCGCGTGGTCTTCGACACCTGGAAGAACGGCGACTGGGCGCCCGGGCAGAACTTCGACAACACCGGGCACATCCCCGACCCGGTGAACACCGACACCCAGCAGCCGGGCGGGGACTTCTGGCCCGGCCAGTTCAGCCGTACGCATGTGGGTGTGACCCGCTACGGCTACCGCTCGGTGATGGCGGGCCTGCGCGCGGGCCGGGTCTGGCTCGACCACGGGCACCTGCTGGACGGGCTCGACGTCCGGCTGAAGCGGGACTGCGACCACGGTCCGGGCGTCACCATGGGTGGCCGACTGCGGGTCCGCAAGGGCGAGAAGCTCACCCTGTCGGTCACCGTGACGACCGCCTCCCGCCCCAACCCCCAGGGAATTCTCCCCGAGTTGGCACATGTCGACGTG
The DNA here is from genome assembly GCF_041053035.1 of Streptomyces sp. R35. NCBI lineage: Bacteria > Bacillati > Actinomycetota > Actinomycetes > Kitasatosporales > Streptomycetaceae > Streptomyces > Streptomyces sp. R35. The sequence continues at coordinate 9,605,332 of NZ_CP163440.1, read as the reverse complement.
ATCCGTGGCGCGGTGCACGGCCCGGCGGCCGACCGCGACGACTGGCGGGCGCCCGACACCAGGGTCGCCCACACGCAGGACGTGAGCGGCCGGAAGGGCACGTACACCCTGCGCATCCCGCTGGTCGCCGGCGACGAGTCCTTCTACGTCCGGCTGCGCGGCAGCGACGGCAACCGCCATGGCGCGGGGTATCTCGGCGCGTCGGTCGACCCGCACGGCCCGATACCGCACGTGCCCGGGAACGGTGACCCGTGGGTCGATACGTGGTTCTATGCGAACCCGGTCTTCGTCGATGTGGCAGGCGCTTGACGTAGCGTCAGCGCGGCACGCTCCGGGCCGAGGCGTTTCCGCCCGGAGCGTGCGTCCCGGCCACGGCTGCGTACCGCCAGCGGTAACCCGTCAGGCGTAGAACCGCGACAGACTCTGCAGGACGGCGGCGGGCTTCTGGCCGCCGTCGATCTCTACCGTCCCGTCGACGGCGATCTGCACCCCGCCGGGCACGTCCTCGACGGAGGCGAGCTTCGCGACCAGCCGGATCCGGGAGCCGGCCTTCACCGGGGAGGGGAAACGCACCTTGTTCAGGCCGTAGTTGACCTTCGTCGACACGCCCTCGACGTCCAGCAGTTCGGTGAAGAGCGGGATGAAGAGGGAGAGGGTCAGATAGCCGTGCGCGATGGGCGCGCCGAAGGGGCCCTCGGCCGCCTTCTCCGGGTCGACGTGGATCCACTGGTGGTCGCCGGTGGCGTCGGCGAAGGTGTTGATGCGTTCCTGGGTGATCTCGATCCACTCGCTGGTGCCGAGGTCGCTGCCCGCGAGCTTCTTGAGTTCGTCGAGGCCGTTCACGGTGATGCTCATATGTGCTTCCCTGTCGAGGAGTTGGTGGTGCCGTACCGCGTACGGACACGGGCTTTGAGGAGCTTTCCGGAGGCGGTGCGCGGGAGTTCGTCCGCGATGACGACCGACTTCGGGATCTTGTACTTGGCGAGGCGTCCGGCGAGCGACGCGAGGACGGCGTCCGGGTCCAGGTCGATCCCCTCGCGGGCGACGACGACCGCGCGCGGCACCTCGCCCCACTTGTCGTCGGCGACACCGATGACCGCGCACTCGACGATGTCGGGGTGGCCGAGGAGCAGGTCCTCGATCTCGGCGGGGTAGATGTTCTCGCCGCCCGAGATGATCATGTCCTTGATGCGGTCGACGATGAAGACATAGCCGTCCTCGTCGATCCGGGCGGCGTCTCCGCTGCGGAACCAGCCGTCGGTGAAGACGGCGGCCGTCTCGTCGGGCAGGCCCCAGTAGCCGGGCATGACGTGCGGGCCGCGGACGACCACCTCGCCCGTCTCCCCGACGTCGGCCGGCGTGAAGTCGGGCCGTACGACCCGGACATCGCTGAAGAAGTGCGGCACGCCCGCCGAACCCGCCTTGCTCTCGGCGTGTTCCGCGTCCAGGAAGAGGGTGCCGGGTGCGGCCTCGGTCATGCCGTAGCCCTGGAGGAAGGTGAGGCCGCGCTCCTGGTAGGCGGCGATCAGCGGGGTCGGCACCGGCGAGCCGCCGCAGGTGAGGATGCGCAGCGAGGACAGGTCGGCGTCGGCCCAGCGCGGATGCCGGGCCACCTGGTCGAACATGGTCGGCACGCCGAACATGAAGGTGATCCGGTGCCGTTCGATCAGGTCGAGGGTGGCCGCCGGGTCGAAGGACTCGACCAGGACGCAGGTGCCGCCCTTGAGCAGTACCGGCAGGGTGAGCATGTTCAGCCCGGCCGTGTGGAACAACGGGGCGGAGACCAGGGCGCGTTCGTCGGCGATCAGGTCGTGGTCGACGAGGACGTTCACCGCGTTCCAGGTCAGATTGCCGTGGGTGAGCATGGCGCCCTTGGGGCGGCCCGTCGTGCCCGAGGTGTACATGATGATGCAGGTGTCGTCGGCGGTGACGGGCTGGTCGACCGGCTCGTCGGTGGCCCCGGCGATCAACTCCTCGTAGCGCTCGCCCACTTCGAGGAACGTACGGACGTCGGTGTGGCCCGGCAGCCCCGCGACCAGCCCGGCGAGCGACGGTGCGTACACCAGGACCTTGGCGCCCGAATCGCCCAGCTGGTAGGCAATCTCGGGTCCGGCGAGCCGGGGGTTGAGCGGTACGAACACCGCGCCCAGGGCACCCGCGGCGAAGAGGGTTTCGAGGTACGCGGGGTGGTTGGGGCCGAGATAGGCGATCCGGTCGCCGCGGCGCAGGCCCAGGGCGCGCAGGGCCTGCGCGAGCCGGGTCGTGCGCGTGTACAGCTCGGCGTAGCTGACGCCGCGGTCGCCGTGGATCAGGGCGGTGCGGTGCGGGGTCTTGCGGGCCCGGCGTGCGGGCCATGACCCCAGTCCCTCATTGCGCATCTGTCTGCCCCTGTCCGTCGTCGCACATGGGATGGCACATGGGGTGGCCCCTTACGGTGTGCTCAGCCCGAGCAGTCGGGCGGCGTTCTCCTTGAGGATCTTCGGCTTGACCTCGTCCTTGATCGGCAGCTTCTCGAAGTCGGCGAGCCAGCGGTCGGGGGTGAGGACGGGGAAGTCGGAGCCGAACAGGACCTTGTCCTTCAGCAGCGTGTTGGCGTACTGCACCAGCTGCGGCGGGAAGTACTTCGGCGACCAGCCGGACAGGTCGATGTGCACGCCCGGCTTGTGTGTGGCCACCGCGAGCGCCTCGTCCTGCCAGGGGAAGGACGGATGCGCCAGGATGATCTTCAGATGCGGGAAGTCGGCGGCCACGTCGTCCACGTGCAGCGGGTTCGAGTACTTGAGCCGGATCCCGCCTCCGCCGGGCACTCCGGCGCCGATCCCCGTCTGCCCGGTGTGGAAGAGGGCGATCGTGCCGGTCTCCTCGATCACCTCGTAGAGCTCGTACGCCACCGAGCGGTCGTTGGGGAAGAAGCCCTGGATGCTGGGGTGGAACTTGAACCCCTTCACCCCGTACTCCTCGACCAGCCGGCGGGCCTGCTTGACCCCCGCCCTGCCGCGGAAGGGGTCGATGGAGGCGAAGGGGATCAGCACGTCCGCGTTGGCGGCGGCCGCCTCCGCGACCTCTTCGTTGGGGACGGGCGCGGTGCCGGTGGCGGACTCGGCGTCCACCGTGAAGATCACGGCGGCCATCTTCCGCTCGCGGTAGTAGGCGGCCGTCTCCTCCAGGGTCGGCTTCCGCTTGCCCTCGACCTTGAAGTAGGCGCTGGAGGCGGCGTGCAGATCGTCGTCGAGCGAGGAGTGGCCCTTCGACGACACCTCGGCATGGGTGTGGACGTCGATCGCGACCAGTTCGTTCAGGTCCATCACGCCTCCGGCAGCTTCGGCGCGGGGATCCCGACGGTCTGCGGCTCGGCGCCGACAGAGGTGGCCCAGGCGTCGGCCAGGGTGTCCGGGGTCCAGCCGCCGTCCGCGTACGCCGCCTTGATCTCCTGCGGATGCGACCAGAGTGCCACCTTGTCGCCGCCGATGCCGATGGCCTGGCCGGTGACGCCGCGGGCGGCCTCGGAGGCGAGGAAGGGGACGAGGGCGGCGCAGTCCTCGGGGGTGCCGAAGCCCTCGCCCTTGCGGAGGAAGTCGGGCAGCGGCGCGCCCTTCCGCATGGCCTCGATGTAGGGCGCGAACGCCGGGATGGTCTCGGTCATCGCGGTCGCGGCGACCGGCACGATCGCGTTCACGGTGATGCCCGCACGGCCCAGCTCCATCGACCAGGTACGGGCCATGGCGGCGATGCCCGCCTTCGCGGCGGCGTAGTTCGTCTGGCCGAAGTTTCCGCGCTGCCCGGCCGGCGAGCCGACCAGGATCAGGCTGCCGCCCTCGCCCTGCTCGCGCATGCGCACGGCGGCGGCGCGGGCGCAGGTGAAGGTGCCCTTGAGGTGGGTGGTGATCACCGCGTCGAAGTCCTCGTCGGTCATCTTCCACAGGACCTTGTCGCGCAGGATGCCCGCGTTGGTCACCAGGATGTCGAGCCGTCCGTACTCCTCCACGGCACGGTTGACCAGGCGGTCGGCGGCCTCGCTGGTGCCGACCGGGACCACCTCGGCCACGGCGGTGCCGCCCGCCTCGGTGATCGCCTTGACGGCCTGCTCGGCGACGGCCTCGTCCACGTCGTTGACGACCACGGAGGCGCCGGCGGCGGCGAGAGCGTGCGCGTAGGCCAGGCCGAGGCCACGGCCCGAGCCGGTGACGACGGCGACCTTGCCGGTGAGATCGATGCTGGGCACGACGGTGTCCCTTCGGGAAACAGATGCAGAAGCAGATGCGGCTACGAGATCGAAGCTAAGGACAATAATTGTTGACGTCAATAGTTGTTGCCGTTCGACTTGTGCGCCATGCTGTTCCCGTACGGACGTCACGCGGTACGAACGTCACGCCGTACCGGAGAAGCACGCAGGACCGCCCCGCCCGGGGCCACGACCAGGGAGTCCGCCATCGCCCGCCAGCCGCACGCCGCCACCCCCGCCTCCATCGACGCGCAGGAGCCGTGGATGCGCGGGCTGCACGCGGACACCGGATATCTCCTGTACCGGCTGGGTCTGCGCTCGGGTCAGTTGTTCAACACGTTTCTGCAGGAGTCGGGGCTGCGCCTGCGCCACTACGCGCTGCTGCGCTTCCTGGCCACCTCCGAGGGCGCGCTCCAACGGGAGCTGAGCACCCGGCTCGGCTATGACCCGAGCGCGATCGTCGGCCTGGTCGACGACCTGGAGAAGCTCGGTTTCGCCGAGCGCCGCCCCTCGCCGGACGACCGCCGCAGCCGGATCGTCGTCCTGACGCAGGACGGCCGGTCCTTCCTGCGCGACACCGACGAAGCGGGCCTGCGCGTCACCAACGATCTGCTCCAGCCCCTCGACCCCGCCGAGCGCGAGACCCTGCACGGGCTCCTGCAACGGATCGCCGAGACCGAACTCGACTCATGACCACCCTGTCCGCACCCGACCGTCTGCTCGCCGTGCTCGCCGCCTTCGACCACGAGCACCCGGCGCTGTGCCTGACGGACATCAGCCGCCGGGCCGGGCTCACCCTCACCACGGCCCACCGGCTGGCCGGCGCCCTCACCGAGTGGGGCGCGCTGGAGCGGGACGAAGAGGGCCTCTACCACGTGGGCCTGCGCCTCTGGGAGATCGCGGCACTCGCCCCACGCGGCCTGGCACTGCGGCAGATCGCGCTCCCGTACCTGGAGGACCTGTACGAAGCCACGCACGAGAACGTGCAGCTTGCCGTCCGCGACGGCTCCGAGGTCGTCTACATCGAGTGGATCTCCGGGCGCTCCGCGGTCGGCGTCCGCATCCAGGTGGGCGCCCGCTGGCCGCTGCACGCCACCGGCGTGGGGCTCGCGCTGCTCGCCCACGGCGACCCGGCGTTCCAGGACGCGTACTGCGACCGCCCGCTCGCCTCCTTCACCCCGCACACCGTCACGGATCCGGCCCGGCTGCGCCGCCTGCTCGCCGAAGTACGGCGCACGGGAGTGGCGGTGAGCAGCCGTCAGGTCACCGATGACGCCCTGTCGGTGGCCGCTCCGGTGCGCGGAACGGGCGGGACGGTCATCGCTGCCGTCTCGGTCGTGGTGCCCCAAGTCGACGCACAGATACCGGCGTTGATCCCCGCGGTACGGCTGGCGGCGCGCGGGATATCGCGGGCGCTGGGGTGGCAGCCGCAGACCCCGGTCACGCCGGGCTCGTAGGGCGTCGGATGCCTTTCAGAGTCTCCTCGTAAGGCATCGGACACGTTGTAGAGCTTGCCCGTAGGGCATCGGACACCTTGGGGAGCTTGCTCGCAGGGCGCCGGTATATCCCTCTCACCGGTGAGGACTTCGCCGTGGCCCAGTCGGGATACTGGGACGGCCCTTGCCCCGAGGAGCCGCACATGTCCGCCCAGTCCTGGTTCACGCCCGCCGTCTCGCGCTGGCGGGCGGTCGTCTCACGTGCACGGACGACCCATCCGTACGTCGTCGACACCGCGCTCGCCGCGCTCGTCCTGTTCGCCGCCTCACTGCAGTGGATGTTCCCCGACGAGGGCGACGACCGGCTGTCGTGGCAGGGGTTCCTGCTGGCGGTCGGCACGGCGATGCCGCTGGTGTGGCGGCGGCGGGCGCCCTTCCTGTCCGCCTGCGCGGTGTCGGTGTTCACGCCCGCCATGGCGCTCTACCACGCGCCGCCGCCGAACGTCGCCTACGGCGGACTGGTCGCGCTCTACACCGTGGCCGCGCTGTGCCCGCCCGCGCAGCGCCGCGTCATGCTGGTGGGCTGGCTGGTCGGTGCCGCGCTGACGATGATGGCCAAGGAGCACGCCCAGCCCTTCGAGTACGCCTTCCATCTGACGAGCTACCTCGGCGCGTACGCGCTCGGGATCCTCACCCGTGTCCAGAGCGCGTACACCGCCGCGCTGGAGGACCGGGCCCGCCGCCTGGAGCGGGAGCGCGCCTCCGACACGGCGCGGGCGACGGCGCAGGAACGGGCCCGGATCGCCCGGGACATGCACGACATCCTGGCCCACGCGGTGAGCCTGATGGTGGTGCAGGCCGAGGCCGGTCCCGTGGTGGTCCGCAGCGATCCGGAACGCGCCGAGGCGGCCTTCGACGCGATCGCGACGAGCGGACGCGACGCGATGAGACAGCTGCGACGCATCCTCGGAGTACTCAAGGAGGAGCAGGCGAACGGGACTTCGTCCCGGCTGCCGCAGCCCGGCATCGCCGCGCTCGCCGAACTCGTCGGCCAGGTGGCGCAGTCCACCGGACTGCGCGTGGACCTGCGCACGACCGGCACGCCCCGCCCGCTGCCCCCGGACACCGAGGTTGCCGCCTACCGGGTGGTCCAGGAGGCCCTCACCAACACCGTGAAGCATGCGTACGCTTCCTCGGCACGGGTCGAACTGGAGTGGACGGAGGACGCGTTGACGCTCACGGTGACGGACGACGGGCGGGGGCCGGTGCGTTCACCGGGCGACCCGGGAGCGGTGGCCGCGCCCGGCGGTCACGGGCTCATCGGCATCCGCGAGCGGGCCGCCGCCTGCGGAGGCAGCGCGCGGTCCGGTCGCGGTCCGGGCGGCGGCTTCCAGGTCGCCGTACGCCTCCCGGCAGCCGCCGACCGGCAGGCGGCCCTGGGGTGAGCATCCGCGTCGTGGTCGCCGACGACCAGGAGCTGGTCCGCAGCGGCTTCAGCATGATCCTCGAAGCACAGCAGGACATCGAGGTGGTCGCGGAAGCAGGGGACGGCATCGAAGCCGTGGCCGCGGTACGGCGGCACACACCCGACGTCCTGCTGCTGGACATCCGCATGCCGCACATGGACGGCCTGGAGGCGGCCCGCCTGGTGTGCGCGGAGTCCGGCTGCAAGGTCGTCATGCTGACCACGTTCGACCTCGACGAGTACGTGTACGAGGCGCTGTACGCGGGAGCGAGCGGCTTTCTGCTCAAGGACGTCCGCCGGGACGACCTGGTGCACGCGGTCCGTGTCGTCGCGGCGGGCGACTCGCTTCTCGCACCCTCGGTGACCCGCCGCCTGGTCGCCGACATGATCCGGCGCCGCCGCGCCGAGGCCGCCCCGGAACCCGCGCCGGCCCGCCTCGCTGCCCTCACCGCCCGCGAGGAGGAGACCCTGCGGCTGCTCGCCCGCGGTCTGTCCAACGCGGAGATCGCGACGACGCTCTTCGTGAGCGAACACACCGTCAAAACCCATGTCAGCAACGTGCTGAGCAAGCTGGGACTGCGGGACCGGGTGCAGGCGGTCATCTGCGCGTACGAGACAGGGCTCGTCACACCCGGCTCCCCCTAGCGAGTGAGTCACGGGGACGCCTCCCCCGTACGACGGAGTCCCCGAAACCGCTCCCCCCGGCGATCCGGTGGCCCCCCGCCCGGCACGACGCTGAGTGGCGATGTCACCGACCGCCCCAATCGCCGGGAGGCGTACCGTGCTCGCCACGATCTCCCGGGCGGCGACCCGCCGCCCGCTCACTGTCATCCTCGTCTGGCTGCTCATGCTGCTGATCGGCTTCGGCCTCGGCACGGGTGTCTTCGGGCGGCTCGTCGACTCGGTGCCCGATGTCCCGGGCACCGAGTCGGAGCGGGCCGCCGCCTACCTCGACCGCGTCGACCCGGACGGTGAGTCGATCACCGCCGTCGTCGCGGGCACCTCGGTCTCCGACCCCGGCCTGCGGTCCCAAGTGGAGCGCACCGTGGCCGACTTGCGTACGGTCGCGGGTGTCGCCGACGTGCCCGACCCGTACACCACCCACGGCCTCACCTCCGAGGACGGCAAGGCCCTCGTCATTCCGGTGTCGCTCAAGGGCGGCATGAAGGACGAGGACGAGAAGAAGGCCGTGGACACGGCTGCCGAACACATCCGGCGGATCGACGCGCCCGAAGTCCACGTCAGTGGCGGCGTGTTGCTCGGACAGCAGATGTCCGGCCGTGCCCAGGAGGACGTACAGCGGGCCGAGTTGATCTCGCTGCCGGTGGTCCTGGCGCTGCTGCTCGTCGTCTTCGGCGGGCTGCGGACCGCCGGGCTGCCGCTGCTGATCGCGATCAGCGGAGTCGCGGGCGCGTTCCTGGCGCTCTTCGCCTTCAGCCAGTTCACCGACATCTCGGTGTACGCGATCCAGGTCACCTCCATGCTCGGGCTCGGACTCGCCGTGGACTACGCGCTGTTGATGGTGGTCCGCTTCCGCGAGGAGCGGCGGCACACCGACGACGTCATCGAGGCCGTACACCGCACCGTCGCCGGCGCCGGGCGAACCGTCCTGTTCTCCGGACTCACCGTGGCGGTCAGCCTCACCGGGCTGCTGGTGTTCCCCAGCCCGTTCCTGCGCAGCATGGGTCTGGCCGTGGCCGCCGTGGTCGTCGTCGACATGCTCGCCGCGGTCACTCTGCTGCCGGCGCTGCTGGCACGCTTCGGAGCGCGTATCGCACCGGCCCGCGCACGTCGCGAGGACGCCGGTTCCAAGGCCGGTTCCAGGTTCGGTTCCAAGGCCGGCTCCAGGTTCGGCTTCACGTCCGGCGCCGACCCCGAGACCGAAGGCCGCTTCTTCGCCCGCCTCGCCCGCTTCGCCATCCGCCGCCCCGTCGTCGTCCTGGCCACCCTCGTCCCGGCCCTGCTCGTCCTCGCGCTGCCCGTCGCGGGCATGAAGATCAGCATCGGAGACGCGAAGCAACTGCCCTCCACCTCCGAGGCACGGCAGTTGTACGACACCGTGGACGCCCACTTCCCGCCCGGCACCGGAGTCTCGCCGGTGACCGTGGTGGTGCGCCCCGGCGCCGCCCCGGACACCGTGGCCCGGATCCGCGCCCTCTCGGACATCAGCGACTCCCGCGCCCTTCCCGGCGGCGCCACCCTGGTGCACCTCCAGCCGACCGGCAGCGTCGACGGCAAGGCGGCGACCGACCTGGTCGAGCGCGTACGAGAGGTACGCGGGAACGAGCCCGTCGAGGTCACCGGTGTCGCGGCCCGGCTGGTCGACTTCCGGGAGATGCTCGCCGAGCGGGCGCCCTGGGCGGCCGTCATCGTTCTCGTCGGTATTCTCGCGCTGCTCTTCGCCTTCACCGGCTCGGTGCTGATCCCGCTGCGGACGATCGCGACCACGCTGCTCAGCCTGGGCGCCGCGCTGGGTGCGGTGGTCTGGGTCTTCCAGGACGGCCATCTGGCCGGGGCGCTGGGCGCCGAAGGCCTCGGCTCGCTCAGCCTGACGGCTCCGCCGCTGATCATCGCGATCGCCTTCGGACTCGCCATGGACTACGAGCTGTTCATCCTCGCCCGGATGCGCGAGACCTGGCTGAAGACCGGCGACCACCACGAGGCCGTCGTGACCGGCCTGCGCCGCTCCGGGCGTGTGGTCAGCTGCGCCGCGCTGCTCCTCGCGATCGTCTTCGGCGCGTTCATGACCGGCGGGTTCTCCCCCATCCTGCAGATCGGCCTCGGGCTGACCCTGGCCGTCCTGATCGACGCGACCGTCGTCCGGATGCTCCTCGTACCGGCGACGATGGCGCTGCTCGGGAAGCGTGCGTGGTGGGCGCCGGGGGCGCTGCGGCGGGCGCACGACCGGTTCGGGGTGAGCGAGGAAGCAACGGCCCGGCCCCAGATGACCAGCGTCTGACAAGAAATTTCCTGGAGGCGCCATCCATTTCGCGCTCTCGGACGTATCCCCTTTGGGGGATGGATGCAGGAGGGAAACTTATGGCGATCTTCAGTCACCTCATTCCCGCAAAGCGCCGTGACCACAAGATGGACACGACCTCAAGGCGCGACGACACCAGCGGCAAGCGCCGTCATCGTCGTCACCGCCGCCGTACCAGTGACCATCGTCACTGGTAACCGCACACGGCTGAGTGGGCCGGAGCCGGCAACTCCGGTCCGCTGAGTCCGCGATCTTCCAGGAACCCATGCCATGGCGCGTGTCCCCCGGCGTGTCCTGCGGCGTCTGCTGTCGGTGGGTGAGGATTCCGATGCCGTCGTCGCTGCCGCCCCACCGGTGCCCCTGAGCGGGGTCTTCCGGCGTTTCTGGCCGTATACGCGCGGGGGCAGGCGCTGGCTGGTCGTCCTCCTGTGCTTCAGCCTGATCGGGCCCGTGCTCGACGGGGCCGAGGTCTGGATCTTCAAGATCGTGGTGGACGACGTGCTCGTCCCGCGCGATCTGAGCCCGTTCCCCTGGATCGCGCTCGCCTACCTGGGACTGATCATCGGTTCCGGCGTGCTGGGCTTCGCCGACGACGTGACGTCCACCTGGGTCAGTGAGCGATTCCTGCTGGCTCTGCGGGCGGACGTGTTCCGGCATGTCCAGAGCCTCTCTCTGGGGTTCTTCGAACGACGGCGGCTGGGGGATGTGCTGGCGCGTGTCACGGGCGATGTCGACGCGGTCGAGACGTTCCTCCTGTCGGGCGTGGCGAACGCCCTCTATTACGTGGTCGAGGTGGGCGTCTTCCTCGGCCTGCTCTTCTACCTGCAGTGGGATCTGACCCTCCTCGCGCTCGTCATCGTGCCGCTGTTCTGGAGTGCGGCCCGCCACTTCTCCCGGCTGATCAAGGACGCGTCACGGGAGCGCAGACGCCGGAGCGGTTCGCTCAGCGCGATCGCCGAGGAGTCGCTCGGCAACGTCGCATTGGTGCAGGCGTACAACCGGCAGGGCTGGGAGGAGCGCCGGTTCGAGCGCGAGAGCCTGGGCAAGTTCCGGGCGGCGATGACGTCGGCACGGATCCGCGCCGTCTACGGGCCGATCGTCGAGATCATCGAGGTGACCGGCGCACTGGCCGTCATGGCGCTGGGTACGTGGAAGCTGGCGCAGGGGCAGCTCACGCTGGGCGGCTTGCTGGTCTTCCTCGCGCTGATCAGCAAGCTCTACGGTCCGCTCCGCGACCTGTCCCAGCTCAGCAACACGTTCTACGCGGCGTCCGCCTCCGCCGAGCGGATCATCGAGTTGCTCGACCAGCGCCCCCAGGTCGTCGAGGCCGCCGGAGCACGGCGGCTCGGGCGTGCCCGCGGAGATGTGGAGTTCGAGGGCGTCTCCTTCCGCTATCCGGGCACATCGCGGTGGGCACTCGCAGGCGTGTCGTTCCGAGCGGCGCCCGGCGAGACGCTGGCTCTGGTCGGGGCGAGCGGCGCCGGCAAGTCCACCGTCGCGAAGCTGCAGCTGCGCTTCTACGACCCGGATCAGGGCACGGTCCGCATCGACAGAACCGACCTGAGGGACCTGCGACTGTCCGAGGTGCGGGACAGCGTAGCGGTGGTCCTCCAGGAGACGCTGGTCTTCCACGGCACCGTGGGGGAGAACATCGCCTACGGCCGCCCGGAGGCGACGGAGGCGGACATCGTCGCCGCGGCCCGCGCCGCCGACGCCCACGAGTTCATCCGGCTGCTTCCGGAGGGCTACGACACCGTGGTGGGCCAGCACGGCCGGACGCTGTCCGGTGGGCAGCGCCAGCGCCTCGCGATCGCCCGCGCGATGATCAGGAACGCTCCCGTGCTCCTGCTCGACGAACCGACCACCGGGCTGGACGCCCGGTCGGGTCGACGGATCATGGAACCGCTGCGCCGGCTCATGGCCGGGCGGACCACCATCGTCATCTCGCACAATCTGCTCACCGTGCGCGACGCCACCCGCATCGTCGTGCTCGACCACGGCCGGGTCGTCGAGCGCGGCACACACGAAGACCTGCTGGCGCACGGCGGGACCTACGCCCAGTTGCACCGCCTGCACGCGGTGACCGACCACAGCTCCCTCGCCGCCTCCCCGTCCAACGGGAAGGTGCGGTCATGAGCCGGGCCACCGCATCACCGCCTCCGCCCCTGACACCCGGAACGAAACCCGCGCCGGGCTACGAGATCCTGGCGCACCTGGCGCGGACCGGCTGGCTCGACCTGTACGACGCCTGGAGCGAGGAACGGGACTGCCGGTGCGTCGTCAAGGTCGTCCGCCCCGACCGCAGCCACGAGGAACGACTGCGTGACCGGCTGCTGCGTGAGGGCCGCTGGCTTCGGGCCTTCACCCATCCGCACCTGGTCCGCGCGTACGACACCTTCGAGTTCCCCGAGCCACTCGTCGTACTGGAAACCCTGACCGGTGAGACGCTGTCCCACCTCATCCACCGGTTGCGGCGCCGGCCGGCCGCCCAGGACGTGGCCCTCCTCGGCGTGCACCTGTGCTCCGCGATGCACTACCTCCATGGTCAGGGCCTGCTGCACCTCGACCTCAAGCCGTCCAACGTCGTGGTCGACTGCGGGCACGCCAAGGTGCTCGATCTGAGCGTCGCACGGCCGCCCGGGATCGCTCCCGCGGGCGTCGGCACGTTCTGCTATCTCGCACCCGAGCAGGCGCGCGGCGGGCCGCTGACGGCCGCCGCCGACGCATGGGGCATCGGTGTCACGTTGTACGAGGTCGCCACCGGCGACCTGCCGTACGACTGCGGTGAGACCGTGGACGAGGAGGGGGCAGCGGCTGGAAACGGGAGCGGAGACGACACGACCGGCCGGGACGACTGGTATCCGCAGCTCGAAGAACCTGTCCTGCCGATCGGGTCCCGCCGACGCCTGCCGCGGGACCTCGCCACGGCCATCGACGGCTGCCTGCGGCCCGATCCGGCAGCCCGGCCCACCATCTGGGAGCTCACCGCCGCCTTCGACGCGGCTCTGCCGTGGCAGCGGCGCCATGTGCCACAGGCGTGACGGATCTGTGGGGGCGCGCCGGGGGCCGTAACGTCACCGGTCCGACGGGGGCGCAGCCAGGACCATGTCGCCTCTTCGACGTGCGCGATGGCCAGGACGGTGCAGTCGGCGGAGGTCAGACGAGCGCCGGACAGCGTGGACGGCTCCACCGGTATCGGGACTTCCCAGGAGCCGTAGCCGTCGCGCAGGGAGAAAGTGCCCACGCGCACGGTTGTGCCGTCCGTCCGCTCCAGCAGACAGGTGACCTTCCTGCTGTACGTAGATGCCCGCCATCACCGGGGCACGGCCCTGTTCGCCGAGGACAGCGATGGCGACGCCGAAGACCTGGTGGTATGCGGGTCATTCCGGTCAGGGGATTGCCTGGCGGCGACGGAAGACCGCCTTCCCATTGCCCTCCAGCTCCACCGCCCAATCCATCGGGCCCGGTGGCCCGTACCCCATACGAGCCCTACGAGCCCCTCGCGGGACGCAACGCCTTGGGGGTCACAGATGCCAAGAACAACAGCCCGATACCGGACACGCCTCATGACGGGACTGGCCGCCGGTGTCCTCACGAGCGTGCTCGCCGCCTGCGGCGGCGGGGCTTCGACCGGGAGCGGGACGGGAAGTCACACAACGCCGAAGGCCGGCGGTCAGCCAGGAGTGACCAAGGTCGACGTCACACTGGTCGACTTCCGCATCACGCTGTCGAAGTCGACCTTCACGGCCGGACGCTATGACTTCGTCGCCAACAACAACGGTCACCAAGTGCACGCACTCGAGATCGAAGGCCCCGGCGGTGAGCACCGCACTCGGACCCTCGCGCCGGGTGAGTCCGCGAGCCTCGCTGTGACCCTCAAGCCGGGCACGTACGAGGTGTACTGCCCCGTGGACGGGCACAAGGACCTGGGCATGGAGACGGAGATCACGACGGTTGGTGGCGGCGCGTCACCGAGCAACAGCACGAACAGCGGCGGCGGTTACTGAGCTTGGAGACCCCGGCCGCCGGTACTGCAGCCGAAAATCTGGAGTCACCATGAACCCACCGAGACCACCCTGACAGGACTGGGAGTGTGCTGGCCTGCCGGACAGCTCCTTCAGCCCAAGCAGTCCTTCTCCGCCGCCGGCCGGCGGGTGACGGACTGCTTCGCGAGGTGCGCGCGGAACTCGTAGCAGCCCGTGCTCGTGTGGTTGATGTCCAGGGCGTTGACCTTGGCGACGACGTCCACCTCGGACGGTGACCGCCGCACGCGGACGGACACGGCGACCGGGGCGTCGAACGAGACTTCGCGCCCCTCGTCCGTCTGTTGCAGGGCGAGCGCCCGCTTCAGCTCCGCGTCGGTCAGGGTCCCGTCCGCGACCGCCCGTTCGAGCCGGTGCTCGATCTGCCGGGAGCCGGCGTCGAGTTCGGCCCGCAGGGCGGCCGCCGCCCGGGCCTGTTGCTCGCGCCGGATGCGATCGCAGCCGTCCGGCCCGAGCTTCCTGGTGGTGACGGTGACGGGCTTCTCCCCGGCGCGGAACTCGTAGCAGTCACGGTCCGCCGGGTCGAGCCCCCTGGACAGCAGGGCAAGGGTGATCAGTTGGCCGTGCTTCGTCTCCTGGCCCGTCCGCACGATTCCGCCGGTCTGCCAGACGGAGGCGTTCTGGAAGCCGGTGAGCCCGCCGCGGGTCACGGCCGCGCGCAGTTCCACGACCACGTCCGCGGCGACCGCGGCGGGGTCCCGGTAGCGGGTGGTCGCCGACCGGTCCCGGCAGTGGGCGTCGGACAGTTCGTGGACGGAGACGGGAGGCGGGGAGGAGGCCGGAACGAGGTCGAACCGGTAGCAGCCCGAGGCCGAGCCGCTGTACCAGCCGCCCTCCACGATCGCGAACGACTCGGTCACCGTGACCCGTCGGCCGTGCCGCTGGACCTCGGCCCTGTCCGCCTTCCCGTTGCCGCCGCGCATCGACCGGTCGATCTCGGTCCCGAGCAGGGAACCGTCCGAGGCCGCCTGCGACAACAGGTCCCGGGTCTGTTCCACGGACTCCTTCATCCGCTCCCGCGCCCGGCCATCGGCTCGTCCGGACGCCGTACTGAGCCGCCACATCCCGAACAGCACCAGGACCAGGGCGGTCATCAGCACGGCCAGACAGCCGTTCAGCACGCATCCCCCGCGTCTCGCCATGCCCGCAGGGTGCCCGCCCCGCGCCCCGCCGACGGGACCCGTGTCCGACACGTGATCGAACGGGGCCCCGCCCGAGACAGCCGGCTCAGCCGGGCAGCGCGGCAAGCAACCGCCGGTCCCGAGGCGCCGCCCCGCGGTCGAGGCGGGCGTCGAGGAGCCGCCGGGCCGCGTCGCAACGCCCCGCCGCGACAAGGGCGTAGAGCAGGGTCTCCTCCACGACTTCGCGCTGGGCCGCGCTGCCGCCGACCTTGCGGAGCACCGGCAGGAGTGCGTCGAGGCCGCGGGCGGCTTCCTGGAAGCGTTCCTCGACGAGGGCGGCGAAGGCCTCGCAGAGCGGGACGATGACCTCGCGCTGTACGGGGTCGGCGCCCGCGGCGTGGTCGCGCAGCCGGCGCAGGGCCGCGAGATCCCCGGCGGCGGCGAGGGCGACCGCCGCGTGCAGCGCGGTGAACGCGGTGGCGGGCCGCTCCACGACCTCGCGCGCGACCGAGCCGAGGACGTCCGCCGCGGGCACCTGCCCCCGCCAGCTGTCGCTCAGCCGGGCCCGCCACAGCAGCGACCCCGAGTCCACCAGGGCCCGCACCCCGCTCACCCTCCCGGGCCCGAGCTGCGCGAACCACCGCTTGCGTACGGCGGCGGGGTCGTCCAGGGCGAGTTCGTGCAGCGCGATGTGCCAGGAGAAGTGCGCCCGGTGGACGGCGCCCCGGCCCTGCCCGGACACCCACGCGTCGAGCCAGTCGCGGCCCGCCTCATGGGCGCCGGACTCGTAGTGGACGTGGGCGAGTGCGTGCACGGCGTGTCCGGAGGCGGGCTCGGCGGCCAGCGCGCGATGGGCCAGTTCGGCGGCCTCGTGGAAGCGGCCCTGTTCCTGGCGCAGGAAGGCGAGGAGCGAGGTGTGGAACCAGTGCCCGTCGTACGCGGGCGAGGTGCCCTCGACCAGGCGCAGCGCATAGCTGTTGTCCAGGTCGTTGATGCCGGAGAAGGCGATGGTGGGCACGGCGGTGGCGAGCGCGAGCGCGTCGGCGGGGTGCGCGTCGAGGTGCCCGAGCAGGGCGCCGGCACCCGCGTCCGCCGAATCGCCGTGCACACGGCGCGTGACGACGTCCACGAAGGAGCGCTCGCGCTCGTCGGCCCGTTCGCGCGCGGAGCGCTGCGCGTCGGCGAGGGCCCTCGGTACGTCGACGGAGGCGCCGCACTCATGACCGAGCAGGGCGAGCGCGGCGTGCCCGAGCGCGAAGCCGGGGTCGAGGGCGACCGCGCGCCCGAAGGCGTCCTCGGCTCCGGACCTGACCTTGAGGACGCGGTCGAGTCCGGTGCGGTAGGCGGCGGCCGCCTCGGCGTGGGTGGACAGCGCGAGGCCGTGCGCGTCGACGGGCCGGCGGGGCGCACGGCGGGTCGTGCGCGCGGGCCGGGCGAGCGGTTCGAGCAACTCCTGGGCGAGCGCCGCCGCTTGGACCCGGATCTCCGGGACGGCCGTGGTCTCCCACAGCTCGCCGCGGCGCGGGGCCCCGAGCGTGAACAGCGGGCGCTCGGCGCGGCCCTCGGCGTCGAGGAGCCGGCCGTCGCGGGTGGCGACGCCCATGCCGAGGGGGCCGGGCACCGCGGCACCCGCGTCGAACAGCGAGCGCCACAGGGGGTCTTCGGGGCGCGGCCCGGGTCCGGTGCAGTCGATGACCCAGCCGGCCCGTATCTCCCGGCCGTCGGACAGCGCGACCGTCAGCGAGCCGTCGTCCTGGACGGCGGCGTCGGTCACGGCCCCCGCGTGCACCTTGAGTCGGCGGGCCGTACGGGCACGGGACACGGACTCGGCCGTCGCGGGCGCCATCCGATGACGGTGGGTGTTCCACAGCGCGCCCTCCCGCTCCAGGAACGCGGCCCGCTCCTGCGGGGTGAGGCTGTGCCACAGCCGCGCGGTGTGCGGACGCAGACTGTCGAGCGCGGGCCGCCAGTCGCCGTGGGTGCGGACGGCCCGGCCGATGTGCCGGTAGACGGTCCTGCGCAGCGCGGTCAGCGACGGCGCGTCGAGCCCGTCGGGGGCGGCCATCGCCGCGGCGGGGCTGAGCGCGTGCGGCTGCGGCAGCAGGCCGCCCCGGGAGACGGCGTGCACGGTGCGCCCGGGCCGGTCGAGGCTGAGCGCCAGGTCGACCGCCGTGAGCCCCGTGCCGACGAGCAGCACATCGGCGGTGTCGGCGAGCGGACCGTCGAGGGCGCCGGACGCCCAGGGGGACCGTATGAAGCGCGCGGACGTACGCAGCCCCTGTGGGGCCCAGTCGCCCCGCGCGGCGGCCGGCCCGGTGGCGAGCACCGCGCTGTCGGCCGTCAGGTGTCCCCCGTCGGCGAGTTGGAGCTCCACCCCGCCGTCGGGGGTGCCGGTACAGCTCTCCGCCCGCGTCCGCAGCCGGCGTACGGCGACCGTGCCGTGCGCGCGGACGATGGCCTGGGCCAGCGTGTCGGCGAGGTAGGCGCCGTACCGGTACCGGGTGGCGAAGTCGGCGCCCTTGACGGTGGGTTCGCCGTGCCGGCAGAGCCAGCGGGTGAAGTGTCCGGGGTCGTCCGGGTAGCAACTCATGCCGCTCGCGGGCACGTTGAGCCGATGCCGTGGGTCGGGCGTGGCGTACGCGGTGCCGCGTCCGGCCTCCGGCGCCGGGTCGACCAGGACGAGGTCGAGGGACACCCGGCGGCGCGCGGCCGTCTCGCACAGCTGGACCGCCGTCAGCGCGCCGGCGGCGCCCGCTCCGACGATGGCCACGGTGTGCCGCTTGCGGGCTGGAATCACGAATACCTCCGGCGGGGGTCTGCTGCGGGACCAGTAAGCGGATCTCCTTGTTCACTATTCCGACCGGAGAGGTGGGGAAAGGCGGGCGGGACGGAGATCTCACCGGAAACTCAGGGCGCCGGTCGGCTGTTCATACTCTGTTCACAAACCGGGGCGGCCCGGCAACCGTGGTTTCAGGACGTCTCACAGCGTCTCTTCACAGGAATCTCAGGTGGGGCCCCACGGATTCAAAGGATCAACCCATGAAAGTGGCACAAGATGCACCCCCAGTGGTGGTGATCTAAGAAAGGCGTGCCGTGGGCGTCCCTGAGATATCGAACCGGTCCGAGCAGAGCGCGAACCGGTCCGGCCGGCCCGCGTGGTCGCGGCGCGGGATCCTCGCCGTCCTCGGCACCGTGCCGGCGGTGGCCCTGACGGGTTGCAGCGGCTCCGCCGACGCCTCGGAGGGGCCGAACGCGTCGGAGGGGCCGAACGCGTCGGCGAAGGCCGCCGCGAGCACCAAGGCCAAGACGCCGACCGTCAGCGTCACCCCCGCCGACGGCACGAAGAAGGCCGATTTCAGCAGCCCGGTCGAGGTGACCGTGGCGAACGGCACCCTGTCGACCGTCAAGGTCACCGGGAACGACGGTTCCACCCTGGCCGGGTCCTTCAACGACGCCCGTACGAAATGGACCTCCACCAAGAATCCGTACTCCGGCACCAAATACACGGTCACAGCGAAGCCACAGGGTGCCGACGCGCACACCGCGAGCTTCGTCACGAAGTCGCCCGGCGAGACCTTCGTGGGCTACTTCACCCCCGAGGCGAACTCGACCTCCGGTGTCGGTATGCCCGTGTCGATCAACTTCACCGAGGCCGTCAAGGACCGCGCCGCCGTGGAGAAGGCGATCACCGTGACGGCGGAGCCCGCGGTCGAGGTGGTCGGCCACTGGTTCAGTGACACCCGGCTCGACTTCCGGCCCGAGGAGTACTGGGCCGCGGGCACGAAGATCACACTGAGCCTGCGCCTGAAGGACGTCGAGGGCACGGACGGCGTCTACGGCACGCAGTCCAAGGACGTCGTCTTCCACATCGGCCGCCGCCAGGTCAGCACGGTCGACCTGGCGAAGAAGACGATGACGGTCGAGCGCAGCGGCTCGACCCTCGCCACCTACCCGGTGAGCGGCGGCGCCGCCGACCACACCACCTGGTCCGGGATCATGGTGATCAGCGAGCGGTTCAAGCAGACCCGGATGGAGTCCTCGACGGTCGGTCTCGGCGACGAGTACGACATCTCGGACGTCCCGCACGCCCAGCGCCTGACCACCTCCGGCACCTTCATCCACGGCAACTACTGGGCCTCGACCTCGGTCTTCGGAAGCACCAACACCAGTCATGGCTGCGTCGGTCTGCACGACGCGAAGGGCGCGAACGACAGCTCCGTGGCGGGCTACAAGTTCTACAACAGCTCGATGCTCGGTGACGTGGTGGTCGTCAAGAACTCGGGCGAGAAGACCGTCGAGGCGTCCAACGGCCTCAACGGGTGGAACCTGTCATGGGCGGACTGGACGGCGGGGAGCGCTCTCTAGCGGCACATCCCGGGAAGTCCTTCCTTCACATCGTGAACTCCCTTCTACGGAAGGGAGTTTCTTTGCTTTACCTCTTGACGACCGGAGTGACAGAGAGCACATTGGCCGCGCAGCTGCCTTTGAGAGCGCTCTCAACAACACCCGCGCACCCCACTCCGTACCCAAAGAGGCACTCATGCGTGAAACTTCCGGCACACCTGTCAGACGCGGCTCCCTGAAACGCGTGCTCATCGCCATGCTCAGCACGCTCAGCCTGGCCGCGGCCGCCGCGACCGTCGCCACTCTCCCCGCGAACGCGTCCGCCCCCACACCCCCGGCCGGCTGGTCCCAGGTCTTCCTCGACGACTTCAACGGGGCCGCCGGAACCGGCGTGAGCACCACCAACTGGCAGTACGACACCGGGACTTCCTACCCGGGCGGCGCCGCCAACTGGGGCACCGGCGAGGTCGAGACGATGACCTCCAGCACCAACAACGTGGCGCTCGACGGCAGCGGCAACCTGCTGATCACCCCGCGACGCGACTCCGCGGGCAACTGGACCTCGGGCCGCATCGAGACCAACCGCACCGACTTCCAGCCGCCCGCCGGCGGCAAACTCCGTGTCGAGTCGCGGATCCAGATGCCGAACGTGACCGGCGCCGCCGCCAAGGGCTACTGGCCCGCGTTCTGGATGCTGGGCGCGCCCTACCGCGGCAACTACCAGAACTGGCCGAGCGTCGGCGAGCTGGACATCATGGAGAACGTCCAGGGCCTCAACACCGACTGGGCCACCGTGCACTGCGGCACCAACCCGGGCGGCCCCTGCAACGAGACATCGGGCATCGGCGGCAACACGCCCTGCGCCGGCACTACCTGTCAGGCCGGCTTCCACACGTACGCGATGGAGTGGGACAAGTCGACGAGCCCCGAGGAGATCCGCTTCTACCTCGACGGCGTCAACTTCCATACGGTGAAGGCGAATCAGGTCGACGCGACGACTTGGGCGAACGCCACGAACCACGGCTTCTTCATCATCCTGAACGTGGCGATGGGCGGCGGCTTCCCCGACGCCTTCGGCGGTGGCCCGGACAGCGGCACCGACCCCGGCCACCCGCTGGTCGTGGACTACGTCCAGGTGCTTCAGTCCAGTGGGAGCGGTTCCACGACACCTCCGCCGACCGGCAACCGTGACGCCTACAGCGCGATCCAGGCCGAGTCGTACGACAGCCAGTCGGGCACCAGCACCGAGACCACCACGGACGCCGGCGGCGGCCAGGACATCGGCTCGCTGGCGAACGGCGACTACGCGCTCTACAAGGGCGTCAACTTCGGTTCCACCGCGGCCAAACAGTTCTACGGCCGGGTCGCCAGCGGCGCGGCGGGCGGCGTCAGCGGGCTGGTCGAGGTGCGCCTCGACAGCCGGACGAGCACACCGGTCGGCAGCTTCTCGGTGGCCAACACCGGTGGCTGGCAGTCCTGGAAGACGGTGCCCGCCAACATCAGCTCGGTCACCGGAACCCATGACGTCTATCTGACCTTCACCAGCGGCCAGTCGGCGGACTTCGTGAACGTCAACTGGTTCGACTTCGGTCACTGAGAGGTGAGCTGACCGATGACCCCACACTCCCCGGCCAGGCCGGCCGTGCCACGCTCCGAGGCCAGGCGGCTCGTGACAGCCGTCCTGACCGCCCTCCTCACGGTGCTGGCGCTCGGCCTGGCCGGGGCGGTGCCCGCGAGGGCCGCCGCCGACTACGCCCAGGGCGTCGACGCGACGGGGTCCGGCTCGGTCCGCGTCTGGTTCACACCGAGCACGCCCGCGTCGCTGGTCGACGTGCACTATCTGTCGTCCGGCGCCGGCGGGCAGAACTTCCGGATGACGGAAAGGCGGCCCGCTCTACGACACCCCGCACTTCACCTACACCGTCGGCAGCGGCGGAGGGGTGGCGGCGGGGGCGGCACCGGCAGCTTCCCGATCGCGTTCCAGAACAACACCCGGGGCACGTACACCAACCCGGTCAGCCACACCCCCAACCCCTACGGGCAGCCCCCGCAGCAATAGCCCCAGCAGTAACCGCAGCGGTAGCCGTCAGCACGGCGTCAGAGTTTGGTCAATGCACGGCCAAAAGGCGGTCGAAACCTGTCCCGGCCCGGCTCCGCCGTGATCGCTTTGGTAAACACCAACCGATCACAGCGGGAGCCGGGCCGAACCCATGAGTGACAGTGATCTGGTCGTCGACGACACGCTGTTGGTCAAGACCGCCAAGAGTTTGAAGAAGATCCAGTACGAGTTCGAGCACACCGAGGAACACCAGAACGACCTCAAGGGCGTCTGGGGGTCCGGTGACATCGCGGGCGCCATGGACGACTTCGCCGACAACTGGGACTACCACCGCAAGCAGCTCCTCGAGTCCGTCAAGTCGGTCGGAGAGCTGGCGGAGAAGTGCCATCAGGCCTTCCGCGACCTGGACCAGAAGCTGGCGAAGTCCACCCAGGGCAAGGGCGGCAAGGGCGGCACTGGCAACGGCGGGGGGAAGTAGCCAAGATGGCGCGGCCAACCGACTGGAGTCCGCTCGCCGAGCAGGACCCCATGCCCGGAGATGTGCACGACATACGGGGCGAGTCCCAGCGACTCGGCAAGCTGGCGAAGATGATCAGCGAACAGGTCGAGCGACTGAACGCCATCGGGCGGGACACGACCGCGCTCAAAGGCCAGTACGCGGGCGCCATGCGCGACAAGGCCGAAGAGCTGTCAGGGCGGCTCGGCAAGACGCATCACCGGTACGACCACGTGTCGGGGTATCTCGGGCACTGGGCGGACGACCTGGAGGACTGCCAGAAGCAGGCCGACGACGCGTTGAGCGACGCGAAGGAGGCGCAGGGGCGTGTCGACGCGCACCAGCCGCCCGACGGGCCGAAGAAGCCGAACAACGAGATGTCCGAGGCGGAGAAGACCGCCGAAACGACGCGGCAGCATGCCCTCTCCCGCGCCGAGGACGCCCTGGGGGCCGCCCGGAACAAGCTCGACAAGGCCATCGGTCACCGGGACGAGCGGGCCGGCCACTGGGCCGGCAAGATCAAGCGGGCCATCAGCAAGGACGGGCTGCACGACAAGGGCTGGGACAAGTTCAAGAACTGGGTCAGTGATCATGCCCGGCTGCTCAACGACCTTGCGAACGTGTTGGTCTGGGTGGCGACCGCCTGCGCGATCGTGGCGCTCTTCATCCCCGGGCTGAACATCATCGCGATGATCGCGCTCGGGGCGACCATCGGCTCGTTGCTGCTGCATACGACCACCGCGCTCGCGGGCGCGGGCAGTTGGATCGACGTGGGGCTCGATGTCTTCGCCCTGGCCACATTCGGGCTCGGGCGGCTGGCGGCGCCCGGGATGCGGGCCGCCGAGGACGGCGTGCGGGGTGCGATGCGCGGCGCCGGGGCGGTGGGCCTGGGGAAGGCCGCCTTCAAGGCCGCCGTGACCGACGGGATGAGAAACGCCGGGCGGGTCTTCAAACTCGGGGTGAAGGGCAGCAAGGAATGGGAGGCGGCCCGCGTGGCCATGAGTGACGGAGCCAAAGGCATGTATGCGGCCAAGAATGCCGCGCTGACCAGTGCGAAGGAGCTGTCCGGGCAGGCACTGCCGAAGCTCGGTGCCCTCAAGAACCTTCTCGGGGGCGGTGCCGACGCTGCCCCCCTCAAGGCCTTCCTCGGCCAGGCGGCTGAGCGGTTCCCCGACTCGGCGCGCATCGCGTCGTCGGTCGAGAAGGGGGTGGGCGCGATACGGCTCAGCCAGGGGGCCTTCGCGGCGGGTATGGGCGTGGACTCGTTCGACAAGGCGTTCGGGATGACGGGGCCCTACTTTTCCGACGGTTCAGTGGTCGGCTCGAACAACCCCTGGATACAGGCCAAGACGTGGGCCACACAGCCAGTGGGGTCGTCATGGTGACCAACTCCGGCGGGCCGACGCGCGAGAACGGCACCGCATCGGACGGCCCGCCCCGGGTCCTCCCGCCGCTGACCCGCCTGAACGGCTACATCCTGCTGATCGTCAGCTTCTTCGGGTTCTGGGTCTGGATCGGCCTGAACGCGCTGGTGCTGTTGTTGCTGGGTCTGGACCAGAAGAGTCACGCCAACCAGGGGCCGCTCTTCGTGGGCCTGACGGTCTTCTGGGTGCTGCTGCCGGCGGCGACATCCCTGTGGCAAGCGCCCGAACTTCTGAACCGTCCGCTCGGGCCCCCCAGGAGGGACGCGAAAGGCCTTGCGGGCTATCTGCTGCGGCACTCCGATGAAGGGGTGCTGGGCGGACCCCTGGAGCTGGCGGGCGCGGCGCCGCCGCTCCAGTTCTGGTTCGTCACCGTGCTGTTCGTCCTCGCTTCCGGTGGCGCGGGCGCCGAGGCCTTCTCCGTGGTGGACGGCCCGGTCTGGAAAGCCCTCGTCTGGCTCGGCTTCCTGGCCTCTCTCCTCTCCCTCACCCTCCTCATCCAGGGCGCCCTCTCCCGCCGCCGCTCGGCCCGCAGAAAGAGTGCCGCCTCATGACCACCCCCGGATCCACCCCCACACCGACGCCCCAGCCCCAGGAATCCTCCGCGCCCCCCAACTCGTACTCCCTCGTCCTCCCGCCCGGCTGGGCCCGCATACCCCTGCGCTACGGCACCGACGGCGCCGTCCAGCGAATCCTGGACCGGTCCTTCGACGGCATGCCCCGCGACGAGGTGTTCACGTATCGCAGGGACCTCGAAAGCGGGCTCCGGCGGCGTATTCGTGAGGCGCGTGAGGCGAACGGGCTCGACCTCTACCTTCCCGTCGAGCTGATGCACGGCATGTCCGTGCCCGCCTCGTTCCTGGTCTCCGAGACCCGTACACCCGAGTCGGGCGACGACCTCGACCCCGCCGAGCTCGCCCTTTTCCTGGCCGCGTCCGAGACCGGCCGCGAGGTTGTCGAGCTCGACGGCTCGACCGCCGTACGGACGGAACGGACCGCCCCCGCCGATCCGGCCCGCGGCATCGACTTCCCCTCGCGGCGCGTCGACTATCAGGTCCCCGTACCGCAGGACTCCCGGCGATGGCTGACCATCGCCTTCTCGGCCGTCGGCGCGCAGGACGCGGACGGCGAGCTGTCCCTGCTCCTCGTCGACCTCTTCGACGCCGTCATGACGACCCTCCGCTGGAGCACCCGATGAGCAGTGAGTCTCCCGTGCGGGCCATGTCCTTCCCGCCCGACAACGACGGCTGGACCATGGCCCCCGCCCCCTACGGTTCACTCGCCGGGGATCCCGGCCCGGAGTGGGTCGCCCTCCCCGCCGAGTTCACGGCGACGAGGTGGGCGGACTCCTCGGCATACGCGAAAGACATCGCCACCGCACTCGTCATCCGGCAGCGGGAACTCCTCGGTGACCGGAACATCGCGGACGACCTGCACACTCGCGTCGCCGATCAGATCCGGGACAGCTACGCCCAGCTGTTCGACCTGGTGCCCGCGCACTTCCACCTCCTCTACTGGCCCGACCTGCGCAAGCCGCCCGTGCCCGTCTTCGTCGGTTTCTGGCAGCCGGAGCACGACGCCGGCTCGGCCGCCCTGCATTACTCAGGGTCCGTCGAGTACGAGGAGGCGACCGGAGAGACGCCGATCAGGGAGGGGTTCACCACCGACCGCCTGGGCGACGGGGTGCGCGTCCTCCGGCTCGTACCGCTGAAGCCGGACGACCCACGGGACCCCGACTTCGTCCTGGGAGTCCTGGCCTACCACTGGCGTACGCGGGATCCGGCCGTCGACGTCCAGCTCCTCGCCTTCACCAACGAGCTGGGGCAGCTCTACGCCGCTCTCCCCGACCTCGACGCCTTCGCCCACTCCCTCGTCCTCACGGACGAGCCGGTGGGCTGACCGTCACGGACAGACCACCGGCCGACATCCCCAGAGAAGGCCGGTTCACGCGGGGCATCACACTGACCCGCGCTCCAGCCGTACCTCGACCAAACCTGGTCCTACTACTCCCCCGTGGCCCGCGCGGGCCCGACGGCCCGCCCCTCTCAGCGCAGCTCCGCCCGGAACGCCACCGGAGTGGTCCCCGTGTGCTGGTGGAAGAACTTGGAGAAGTTGGCGGAGTCGGGAAAGCCCACGGCGGCGCCGATGCGACCGATGGGCATGTCCGTGTGCGCGAGGAGGCGTTTGGCCTCCAGGATGACCCGTTTGCCGATGAAGCCCTTCGGGGTCTCGCCGGTGGCCGCGCGCACCGCGCGGACCAGGGTGCGGCGGGAGTAGCCGAGGGCGTCGGCGTACGCGCTGACGCTGTGGTTGGTGGCGAAGCCCTTCTCGACCGCGTCCCGGAAGCGGGTGAAGGTGGTGTCGGTCTGTTCGCGCGCCGCCTCGGCGGAGCTCGCCGCGAGATGGGCGAGGCGCAGCAGGAACGCGGTCAGGGAGTGCCGCAGCACCGCGGTGTGCAGGCTGAGCGGCAGCGTGGTCGTGTCGACGTACTCGCGTTCCAGCTGGGCCAGCGAGTGCTCCAGGGCGGCCAGCTGGTCGGCGTCGGGGCGCAGCAGCGGGGGCAGGTCGTAGCGGTAGAGGCCGGTCGCCTCGACGGTCGCCCGCGGCAGGAAGCCGGGCTGCATGATCAGGACGGTGCCGCGGTAGCGGTCGGTGCTGGAGAAGCGGTGCACCTGGCCGGGGCGGATCCACAGGATGTCGCCGGCCGAGACCTCGTACTCGGCGAAGTCGACCATGTGCTTGACGGGGCCCTCGTGGAAGAGCATCACGACGTGGAAGTCGATGCGGTGCACGCGCTCCAGGGGCGCGTCCGCGTGCCAGACGCGGCCCGTCCCCATCGCGCCGACCTGCACACCGACTCCGGAGAGGCTCAGGTCGACGGGGAAGGGGAAGGTCTTGATCCCGTCCACGGTCCCCCCTTCGCCCCCTGCACCGCCTTGGGTGGTTCTGTCTGCCATGTCCTTCTCACGTCGGCTCGGTACGGCACTCCGTGTCCCACTTTCACCGAAGGCTGACACACGGGCACCTTCCCCAGCAAAAGTCAGACTTTTAGGTTTGAAGGCGTTCCACCAGAGATTGCCCATCCAGTGAGGACTTCTTGAAGATGAGTACGCAGACCCCTGACGGCTTCGAATGGACCGAGCTCGACCGCCGAGCCGTCGATACCGCGCGCATTCTGGCCGCTGACGCCGTTCAGAAGGTCGGCAACGGCCACCCGGGCACGGCGATGAGCCTGGCCCCGGCCGCGTACACGATCTTTCAGAAGGTGATGCGTCACGACCCCGCCGACCCGGAGTGGACCGGCCGCGACCGCTTTGTCCTCTCCCCCGGTCACACCTCGCTGACCCTTTACACCCAGCTCTTCCTCTCCGGCTACGAGCTCGAACTCGACGATCTCAAGGCGTTCCGTACGCACGGGTCCAAGACGCCGGGCCACCCCGAGTACGGGCACACGGCGGGCGTCGAGACGACGACCGGGCCGCTCGGCCAGGGTGTCGCCAACGCCGTGGGCATGGCGATGGCCGCCCGCTACGAGCGCGGCCTCTTCGACCCCGAGGCTCCGGAGGGTGAGTCCCCCTTCGACCACACGATCTGGGCGATCGTCTCGGACGGCGACCTGGAGGAGGGCATCTCCGCCGAGGCATCCTCGCTGGCCGGGCACCAGAAGCTCGGCAACCTCGTCTTCGTCTACGACGACAACCACATCTCCATCGAGGGCGACACCGCCACCGCGTTCTCCGAGGACGTCCTGAAGCGGTACGAGGCGTACGGCTGGCACGTGCAGCGGATCGAGCCCTCCGCCGACGGCGACATCGACGTGCACGCGCTGTACGCGGCGCTCACGGCGGCGCAGGCCGAGACCGGGCGCCCCTCCATCATCGCGATGCGCACGATCATCGCCTGGCCCGCGCCGAACGCGCAGAACACCGAGGCCTCGCACGGCTCGGCGCTCGGTGCCGAGGAGATCGCCGCCACCAAGCGCGTCCTCGGCTTCGACCCGGAGAAGTCCTTCGAGGTCGCGGGCGAGGTGCTCGCCCACGCCCGCCAGGCCCTCGACCGCGGTGCCGAGGCGCACGCCGCCTGGGACAAGCGGATCGGCGAGTGGCGCACCGCCCAGCCCGAGCGCGCGCAGCTCTTCGACCGTGTCGTCGCCGGTCAGCTGCCCGAGGGCTGGGAGTCGGCGCTGCCGGTCTTCGAGGAGGGCACGTCCGTCGCGACCCGTGCCGCCTCCGGCAAGGTCCTCCAGTCGCTCGGCGGTGTCCTCCCCGAGCTGTGGGGCGGCTCCGCCGACCTCGCCGGTTCGAACAACACCACCATCGACAAGACGTCCTCGTTCCTGCCCAAGGGCAACCCGTTGCCGGAGGCGGACCCGTACGGCCGCACCGTCCACTTCGGCATCCGTGAGCACTCGATGGCCGCCGAGATGAACGGCATCGCGCTGCACGGCAACACCCGTATCTACGGCGGTACGTTCCTGGTCTTCTCGGACTACATGCGCAACGCCGTGCGCCTGTCCGCGCTGATGCAGCTCCCGGTGACGTACGTCTGGACGCACGACTCGATCGGCCTCGGCGAGGACGGTCCCACCCACCAGCCGGTCGAACACCTCGCCTCACTGCGCGCCATCCCCGGCCTGAACATCGTCCGCCCGGCCGACGCCAACGAGACGGCGATCGCCTGGGCCGAGATCCTCAAGCGGCACGCGACCAACCCGGCCCCGCACGGTCTGGCGCTGACCCGCCAGGGTGTGCCGACGTACGCGCCCAACGAGGATGCCGCGAAGGGCGGTTACGTCCTGCGCGACTCCTCCACCGGGACCCCGGACGTCGTGCTCATCGCCACCGGCTCCGAAGTGCAGCTCGCCGTCGCCGCGCGCGAGCGGCTGGAGGCCGAGGGGGTCGGCACCCGGGTGGTGTCGATGCCGTCCGTCGAGTGGTTCGAGGAGCAGTCCGCCGAGTACCGCGCAAGCGTGCTTCCGCCGTCCGTGAAGGCCCGCGTGGCGGTCGAGGCGGGCATCGGTCTGACCTGGTACCGCTACGTCGGTGACCACGGACGCATCGTTTCGCTGGAGCACTTCGGTGCCTCCGCCGACGGCAACACCCTGTTCGCCGAGTTCGGTTTCACCGCCGAGAACGTCGCCGCCGCCGCGCGGGAATCCCTCACCGCCGCCCGCGGTTGATCCGTTCGCACGAAGGAAGATGATCACTGTGACCGAAGCAACCCTGAAGCGCCTCTCCGACGAAGGCGTCTCCATCTGGCTGGACGACCTCTCCCGCAAGCGGATCGAGTCCGGCAACCTGGCCGAACTCATCGCCACCCGCCACGTGGTGGGCGTCACCACCAACCCGTCCATCTTCCAGGCCGCCATCGGCTCCGGAGAGGGCTACGAGGAGCAGCTGGCCGACCTCGCCGAGCGCGGCGTGACGGTCGACGAGGCCGTCCGCATGATGACGACCCAGGACGTGCGCGCCGCCGCCGACATCCTGCGCCCGGTGTACGACGCGACCGGCGGCCAGGACGGCCGGGTCTCCATCGAGGTCGACCCCCGCCTGGCCCACAACACGGCCGCCACGATCGCCGAGGCCAAGCAGCTCTCCTGGCTGGTCGACCGCCCGAACGTGATGATCAAGATCCCGGCGACGAAGGCCGGACTCCCGGCGATCACCGAGGTCATCGGCCTCGGCATCAGCGTCAACGTCACGCTGATCTTCTCGCTGGAGCGCTACCGCGAGGTCATGGACGCCTACCTGGCGGGCCTGGAGAAGGCGAAGGCCGCGGGCATCGACCTCGCCGGCATCCACTCCGTCGCCTCCTTCTTCGTCTCCCGCGTCGACAGCGAGATCGACAAGCGTCTCGCCAAGGCCGGCACGGACGAGGCGCTCGCACTCAAGGGCAAGGCGGCGCTCGCCAACGCGCGGCTCGCCTACGAGGCGTACGAGGAGGTCTTCGGCACGGACCGCTGGGCCGCCCTCGACACTGCGCGGGCCAACAAGCAGCGTCCGCTGTGGGCCTCGACCGGCGTGAAGGACCCCGCGTACAAGGACACGCTGTACGTCGACGAGCTGGTCGCGCCGGGCACGGTCAACACCATGCCGGAGGCGACCCTGAACGCCACCGCCGACCACGGCGACATCCACGGCGACTCGGTGACCGGCGGCTACGCCGGGGCCCGCGCCGACCTGGCGGCCGTCGAGGCGCTCGGGATCTCGTACGACGAGGTCGTGAAGCAGCTGGAGGACGAGGGCGTCTCGAAGTTCGAGGCAGCCTGGGGAGATCTGCTCGACGCGGTGGCGGCCTCGCTGCGCGGCAAGGGAGTTGAGGGGGAATGACCAAGCGTGAGGCGCTTCCGGACAGTGCCGCGAAGAATGCGGCCGCCGCGCCGGAGGGATCTGGTGACGCGGCCGTGGAACCGACCGTGGTGACGGCGGACGCCGGTGCCGCGAGCGCCGGACCCGCGGACGCGGCACAGCGGGCGCTCGCCGAGGCACTCGGTCTCGCCGCGTCCGACTGGGACAACCCGCTCCGCGACCCCCGCGACCGCCGGCTCCCCCGTATCGCGGGCCCGTCGGGCCTGGTCATCTTCGGTGTCACCGGCGACCTGTCCCGCAAGAAGCTGATGCCGGCCGTGTACGACCTGGCCAACCGGGGTCTGCTCCCGCCGGGCTTCTCGCTCCTCGGGTTCGCCCGCCGCGAGTGGGCGGACCAGGACTTCGCGCAGGTCGTCCACGACTCGGTGCGCGAGCACTCCCGTACGGAGTTCCGTGAGGAGGTCTGGCAGCAGCTCGCCGAGGGCATGCGGTTCATCCCGGGCGACTTCGACGACGACACGGCGTTCAAGCAACTGCGCTCCGCCGTCGACGAGTTGGACTCCTCCCGGGGCACCAGCGGCAACTACGCCTTCTACCTCTCCGTACCGCCGAAGTTCTTCCCGAAGGTCGTCCAGCAGCTCAAGAAGCACGGCCTCGCGGACGCGCCGGAGGGTTCCTGGCGGCGCGCGGTGATCGAAAAGCCGTTCGGCCACGACCTGGTGAGCGCGCGGGAGCTGAACGCGATCGTGCACGAGGTGTTCGACCCGGACCAGGTGTTCCGGATCGACCACTACCTCGGCAAGGAGACCGTCCAGAACATCCTGGCGCTCCGCTTCGCCAACCAGATGTACGAGCCCATCTGGAACCGGTCGTACGTCGACCACGTCCAGATCACCATGGCCGAGGACATCGGCATCGGTGGCCGCGCCGGTTACTACGACGGCATCGGCTCCGCCCGGGATGTGATCCAGAATCACCTCCTCCAGCTGATGGCGCTGACCGCCATGGAGGAGCCGGCCGCCTTCGACGCCGAGTCGCTGCTCACCGAGAAGCTCAAGGTCCTCCGGGCCGTGAAGGTGCCGGAGAAGCTGGGCGAGCACACCGTGCGCGGGCAGTACGCGGCGAGCTGGCAGGGTGGCGAGAAGGTGCGCGGCTACCTCCAGGAGGACGGCATCGACCGCGCCTCGACGACCGACACCTACGCGGCCGTCAAGCTGGAGGTCGACAACCGCCGTTGGGCGGGCGTCCCCTTCTACCTGCGCACCGGCAAGCGGCTGGGCCGCCGGGTGACGGAGATCGCGGTGGTCTTCCAGCGCGCACCGCACTCCCCGTTCGACTCCACGGCCACCGAGGAGCTCGGGGCGAACGCGATCGTCATCCGCGTCCAGCCCGACGAGGGCATGACGGTGCGCTTCGGATCCAAGGTCCCGGGTACGTCGATGGAGATCCGGGACGTCACGATGGACTTCGCGTACGGCGAGTCGTTCACCGAGTCCAGCCCGGAGGCGTACGAACGGCTGATCCTGGATGTCCTGCTCGGCGACGCCAATCTCTTCCCCCGTCACCAAGAGGTGGAAGAGTCCTGGAAGATCCTCGACCCGATCGAGGGGTACTGGGAGAACCACGGCAAGCCCGCGCAGTACCCCTCGGGCAGCTGGGGTCCGAAGGAAGCCGACGAGATGCTCGCAAGAGACGGACGGAGCTGGCGCAGGCCATGAAGATCGACCTGACCGACACCACGGCAAGCAAGATCAACAAGGCGCTCGTGCAGGGGCGCCGTGCCATCGGCACTCCTGCCGTGGGCATGGTCCTGACGATGGTCATCGTCACCGACGAAGAGAACGCGTACGACTCGATCAAGGCGGCCGAGGAGGCCTCGCGCGAGCACCCCTCGCGCACCCTGGTCGTCATCAAGCGGGTCGCCCGCACCCCGCGCGACCGCACCAACTCCCGTCTGGACGCCGAAGTGCGCGTCGGCTCGGACGCGGGCACCGGTGAGACGGTCGTCCTGCGGACGTACGGCGAGGTGTCCGACCACGCCGACTCCGTGGTCCTGCCGCTGCTGCTGCCGGACGCGCCCGTCGTCGTCTGGTGGCCGGTGGACGCGCCCGACGTCCCGGCCAAGGACCCGCTGGGCGCCCTCGCACAGCGCCGGATCACCGACATGTACGCCGTCGAGCGCCCGCTCCAGGCCCTGGAGGCCCGCGCTTCCTCGTACGCGCCCGGCGACACCGACCTGGCGTGGACCCGGCTGACGCCGTGGCGCTCGATGCTGGCCGCCGCGCTCGACCAGGCCCGGACGAAGGTGACGTCGGCGGCCGTCGAGAGCGAGGCCGAGAACCCGAGCGCCGAGCTGCTGGCCCGCTGGCTGGAAGCCCGGCTCCGGGTCCCGGTCGAGCGGGTCGAGACCGCGGGGCCCGTCGTGACCGCCGTACGGCTCGGCACCGCGGGCGGCGAGATCGTGATCGACCGCCCCGAGGGCCCGCTCGCCACGCTGTCCCTGCCCGGACAGCCCTCCCGCACCCTCGCGCTGAAGGTGCGCTCCACCTCCGAGCTGATCTCGGAGGAGCTGCGCCGCCTCGACGCGGACGAGATGTACGCCGTCGCCCTGCGGGGCGAGGGCACCAAGGAGACCCCCAGTCATGCCTGACTCCCCCAAGCTCACGCGGCGCCCCGAGTGGGTGGCCCTGGAGGACCACCGCGCGGGCGCGCTGCTCCACCCGCGGCTGCGTGAGCTGTTCGCCGCCGACCCCGCTCGCGCGGAGCGTTACGTCGTACGGGTCGGCGACCTGCGGATCGACTACTCCAAGCATCTGATCACCGACGAGACCCTCGCCCTGCTCCAGGAACTGGCCACCGCCACCGATGTGTTCGGGCTGCGGGACGCCATGTTCCGGGGCGAGAAGATCAACGTCACCGAGGACCGCGCGGTGCTGCACACCGCGCTGCGCGCCCCGCGCGACGCCGTGATCGAGGTCGACGGGGAGAACGTCGTCCCCGCCGTGCACGACGTGCTGGACAAGATGGCCGACTTCGCCGGGCGGGTCCGCTCGGGCGAGTGGACCGGGCACACCGGCAAGCGCATCAAGAACGTCGTCAACATCGGCATCGGCGGTTCCGACCTCGGTCCGGCGATGGCGTACGAGGCCCTGCGGGCCTTCTCGGACCGCGAGCTGACGGTCCGCTTCGTGTCGAACGTCGACGGTGCCGATCTCCACGAGGCCGTCCGCGACCTCGACCCGGCCGAGACGCTGTTCATCATCGCCTCGAAGACGTTCACCACGATCGAGACGATCACCAACGCCACCTCGGCCCGCTCGTGGCTGCTGGGCGGGCTGGGCGGCGACGAGAAGGCGGTCGCCAAGCACTTCGTGGCGCTGTCGACGAACGCCGGGAAGGTGTCGGACTTCGGTATCGACACGGCCAACATGTTCGGGTTCTGGGACTGGGTCGGCGGGCGCTACTCCTTCGACTCGGCGATCGGCCTGTCGCTGGTGATCGCGATCGGCCCGGACCGGTTCCGGGAGCTGCTCGACGGGTTCAGGATCGTCGACGAGCACTTCAAGACCGCTCCCGCCGAGGCCAATGCCCCCTTGCTGCTCGGCCTGTTGGGCGTCTGGTACGGCAACTTCCACGACGCCCAGTCGCACGCCGTACTGCCCTACTCGCACTACCTGTCCAAGTTCACGGCGTACTTGCAGCAGCTGGACATGGAGTCCAACGGCAAGTCGGTGGACCGCGATGGCCACCCCGTGGGATGGCAGACCGGGCCGGTCGTGTGGGGCACGCCCGGCACCAACGGGCAGCACGCGTACTACCAGCTCATCCACCAGGGCACCAAGTTGATCCCGGCCGACTTCATCGGCTTCGTCAACCCGGTCGCCGAGCTGAGCGACGAGCTCAAGGACCAGCACGACCTGCTGATGGCGAACTTCTTCGCACAGACGCAGGCGCTGGCCTTCGGCAAGACGCCGGACGAGGTGCGCGCCGAGGGCGTGGCCGAGGAGCTGGTGCCGCACAAGACGTTCCAGGGCGACCACCCGACGACCACGATCCTCGCGAGCGAACTGACGCCCTCGGTCCTCGGCCAGCTGATCGCGCTGTACGAGCACAAGGTGTTCGTCCAGGGCGCGATCTGGAACATCGACTCGTTCGACCAGTGGGGTGTCGAGCTGGGCAAGGTCCTCGCCAAGCGCGTGGAGCCCGCCCTCACCGAAGGCGCCGACGTGCCCGGTCTCGACCCCTCCACCGCCGCCCTCGTGGCCGCCTACCGCACTCTCCGAAAGAAGTGAACGACATGCAGCTCGGACTCATCGGCCTCGGCAAGATGGGCGGCAACATGCGCGAGCGGATACGCCGCGCGGGTCACACCGTCATCGGCTACGACCGCAATCCCGACCTCGCCGACGTGAGCAGCCTCGCCGAACTCGTGGGCAAGCTCGAAGGCCCCCGCGTGGTCTGGGTGATGGTGCCCGCCGGTGCCGCCACCCAGTCCGTCATCGACGAGCTCGGTGACCTCCTGGAGCCCGGCGACACCGTCGTCGACGGCGGCAACTCCCGCTGGACGGACGACGAGAAGCACGCCGAGGAGCTGGCGGCCAAGGGCATCGGCTTCGTCGACGCGGGCGTCTCGGGTGGCGTGTGGGGCCTGCAGAACGGCTATGCGCTGATGGTCGGCGGCGACGCGGAGCACATCGCGAAGGTCCAGCCGGTCTTCGACGCGCTCAAGCCCGAGGGCGACTTCGGCTTCGTGCACGCCGGCAAGGTCGGCGCGGGCCACTTCTCGAAGATGGTCCACAACGGCATCGAGTACGCGATGATGCAGGCCTATGCCGAGGGCTGGGAGCTGCTGGAGAAGGTCGACTCCGTCACGGACGTGCGCGAGGTCTTCCGCTCCTGGCAGGAGGGCACCGTCATCCGCTCCTGGCTGCTCGACCTCGCGGTCAACGCCCTGGCCGACGACGAGCACCTCGACAAGCTGCGCGGCTACGCGGAGGACTCGGGCGAGGGCCGCTGGACCGTCGAGGCGGCCATCGACAACTCCGTCCCGCTCCCGGCGATCACCGCCTCCCTCTTCGCGCGGTTCGCGTCCCGCCAGGACGACTCCCCGCAGATGAAGATGATCGCGGCGCTGCGCAACCAGTTCGGCGGCCACGCCGTCGAGTCCGCGAAGTAATGGCCATGGGCGACCTCCTGCTGGTCCGCCACGGCGAGACCGAGTGGAGTGTGTCGGGCCGGCACACCAGCTGGACCGACCTGCCCCTCACCCAGCGCGGCGAGGAACAGGCCAAGTCCCTCGCCCCGCTGCTCGCCGGCCGGACCTTCGCCCTCGCCCTCACCAGCCCGCTGGGCCGTGCGGTCCGCACCGCGGAACTCGCGGGCCTGTACGGGGCCGTGACCGATCCCGAACTGCACGAGTGGGACTACGGCGCGTACGAGGGTGTCACGACGGTCGAGATACACCGCACCCGGCCGGACTGGTACCTGTGGAACGACGGGGTCGCGCCCGGTCCGGCGGATCATCCGGGCGAGTCACCCGCGCAGGTGGGCCTGCGGGCCGACCGCGTGCTCGCCCGGATCGGGCCGGCGCTCGCCGAAGGTGATGTGGTCCTCGTGGCGCACGCCCACTTCCTGCGGGTGCTCGCGGCCCGCCGGCTCGGGCTTCCCCCGGCCGACGGGCGGCTGTTCCAGCTCGCCACGGGCACGGTCAGCCGGCTCTCCATGGAGCACGGGCGCCCCGTGATCGCCGAGTGGAATGCCGCGGGAGCTTCGGCGCCGGCTCACTAGTGGCCGGTCTCCACGCTGCGGACATCCGTAAGGCCCCGGCTACAGCACGTCGCCGAACTCGCTCAACACCCCTGGCGGGGCGAGCGCGTTGACGTAGTGGCCGGGGCCGTGGTCGTCGAAGGAGTACGTGAACGGGAGGGTGCGGGTCAGCGCGAGCCGGGTGGCGAAGAAGGCGAGGGGTGCCACGACCGCGAGGCCGGCGAGGCTGTCCATCTGCGGGTAGTGCAGGCCCGGTTCGGTGTTCTCGCTCCAGCCGTCCTCGTGTGCGCCGAGCAGCGGGCGCAGGGACCGGCGGACCGACTCGGTGACGCGGACGCCCAGTTCGCCCCAGCCCGCCGTCGGCCGGCTCGTCAGGGTCCGCAGCAGGTCGCCGGGGAGCGACACCGCCTCGATCGCCGTTCCGGCCGCGAAGGCGAGGGCCATGTCCATCGGCCCGCGCGGCCTGCGGTAGTGGAACTCCCGGCCGAACGGCGCGTAGGGGCCGACGGGCCGGGGCGGCAGTGCGGGGACGACATCGCGGTCGAAGATGTAGCGGATCAGCCGGTCGCGCAGCAGATGCACGCCCTGGGGGTCTATCGACTCCTCGCACGCCCGGGCGAAGTCGGGGCCGCCGACCATGGGCTGGCCGAAGGTGTAGACGGCCTTCAGCTTCTCGGCGATGGGCCGGTAGCGGGGTTCGTGGGCCAGGACGACGCCCATCAGGGCGGCCATCGCTCCGCCCAGGCTGTGCCCGGTGATGTACAGGGCCTCCAGGCCGTCGCCGCGGGTGCCCTCCTCGCCGGGAATCACCGACTCGCCGCGCAGGGCGCGTTCCAGGGCCGCGACGATCGGATGGCGGGTGGCGCGGACATTGCGGTAGAAGCCCGCGTGGACCTCGTAGCGCCGTCCTTCCAGCTCGACGGAGAGCGTTTCGGGCCGTACGTCGGCGTCGGTCAGGATGCTGATGATGTCCTCGGGCTGGGTGCCCCGGTAGCAGAGGATCGCGATCCGGCGGTCCTTGTCCTGGATCAGATAGGCGGCCGAGGCGATGTACATCGCGTCCACGCGCTGCTCGAACACCCGGCAGTTGTTCTCCTCCAGGCCGAGCCTCGCCATGATCATGGCGACGGTCCGTGGGTCACTCCGCTGGCCGAATCCGGCGTACGAGTACGCCGCGCAGGTCGCCAGGGTGTGCGGGACGATGCCGTCGGGGTCGGGCTGGGCCTTGTCCTCGACCAGGCGTTCCACCAGGTCGGGGTAGACCGGGAAGCCGGTCGGACCCGGCTCGGTGCCTGCCTTCAACGGGCGCAGCTCGGCGAAGCCGGGCCCCTTGGCGTAGTCGTCGTCGCGCATGGGCGACCTCCCCCGGATCACAGCGGACGCCCCGGCGCGCTCCGAGGCGGGCCGGGTGGGTGTCCAGACTGTCGGGCGCACCGCCGCCCTGTGAATCCGTCGACCGACGTAACCCCCGGTCACACGTCGTTCACCGGCCATCCCGCGAGCCGCCGGGTGGGGTCGCTGGGAAGCGGGGGCGTTCACGGGGCAGGCACCCCGGTCGGGCGAATGCGCGTTCGCGGCCTTGACGTGCACTCACCGCACCTTTCGTCTCATGGTTCGTAGAGGTGACAAGGACGCGCACATCGGCGGGAACCCCCGCTGTGGGCGCTCAGGGCCGC
Source organism: Streptomyces sp. R35 (assembly GCF_041053035.1). Classification (NCBI taxonomy): domain Bacteria; kingdom Bacillati; phylum Actinomycetota; class Actinomycetes; order Kitasatosporales; family Streptomycetaceae; genus Streptomyces; species Streptomyces sp. R35. Next base: position 9,567,995 of record NZ_CP163440.1, on the reverse strand, counting down.
CGGTAGCGTGCTGGCCCCTGTCCCGTACACACTCGTACGAAGGAAACGACCGATGGCCGAGACCGGGCAGCACAAACAGCAGTACGAGCAGTACGAAGGTGGCAGCCCCGAGGCGGAACGGCTGGTGTTCGAGCGGCTGGCCCGGGAGCTGATGGACGTGCAGGTCAAGAACCGGCGGGCGGGCGGCGGCGGGATCTCCCGCACCTTCCACGCCAAGGCGCCGGTGGCCGTGGAGAACGCGCGGCTGCGCTTCCACGACGACCTGCCCGTAGCCCTGCGCAGCGGTTTCGCCCAGCCCGGCGCCGAGTATCCCGCGACGGTACGGCTGTCCAACGCGAGCGGCGTACGGCAGGGCGACGGAGCGCCTGACCTGCGGGGCGCGGCCGTGCGGGTGCGGGTGTCGGAGGGCGAGAGCCACGACCTGCTCGCGACCAGCTATCCGGTCTCGCACGCCCGCAACGCACGCGAGTTCGTGGCCTTCGCCAAGGCGATGGCGGGCGCCCGCAATCCGGTCCAGAAGGCCTTCGGGCTGTTCGTGAAGCTGCCGCTGGCCGTGGGGCTCGCCGCCGCGAACCGGATGCGGCGCAATGTCCAGGCGGCGACGCGGCACACCGTCAACTCCCTGGCCAGTGAGACGTACTGGAGCCGGGGCGCGATCCTGTGGGGCGAGGCGGGTCCGGTGCGCTATCTGCTGCGGCCGGCTCCCGGGAGTCCTCCGTCGGCCGCCGCGGACCGGAGCGACCCGGAGTTCCTGCACCGTGAGATCGCCGGGCGGCTCGCCAAGACGGACGTCGTCTTCGAGCTGTGCGTGCAGCGGTACGTCGACGAGCGGCACACGCCGGTCGAGGACGCCTCCGTGGAGTGGAAGGACACCATGGCGCCCGCGGTGCCGGTGGCCCGGCTGACCATCCCCAGCCAGGACCTGAGCACCGCCGAGGCCCGCGCGGCGGCCCGGCGCATCGAGGATCTCGCGTTCAACCCCTGGTACACGACCGACGGCTTCCGTCCGCTCGGCAATATCAACCGGGCGAGGAAGGCCGCCTACCACGCGAGCAGCGCACACCGGCTGGGGCTGCGGTTCGTCACGGAGGAGCCGCTGCAGAACAGGCTGCTCGGCCCTCCGACGGGCGCGGCCTTCTCGCTGCTGAACCGGTTCGTGCCCTGGCACCGGCTGCCGTTGCAGCTGAGCCTGCTGAACCTGGTGTTCCTGCGCAAGGTGCTGCGCCGGTTCAATCTGATCGACACCGAGGTGCGCGAGGCGCCGCCGCAGGCGCAGCCCGTGCCGGAGCCCATCCCCGAGCGGCTGCGCACGGAGCGGTCCTACGACGGGACGTACAACGATCTGTCCGCACCGAAGATGGGCGCTGTGGGCTCCGCCTTCGGACGGAACCTCAAGCCGGAGTACCGCCCCGACCTGTTCGACTCGCCCAACCCGGTCACGGTCAGCCGCCGGCTCCTGTACCGCGAGAGCTTCGTGCCCGCGACCTCGCTCAACATCCTGGCCGCCGCGTGGATCCAGTTCCAGGTGCACGACTGGGTCAACCACCGCCGCTACAAGCCCGGCGAGCGCACCGTCGAGGTGCCGCTGCCGCCCGGCAGCGGGGGCTGGCACAACACGCCCGGCGGTCCTCCCGAGAACGTGATGCGGTTCGCCGAGAACGAGGGCCTCGAACAGCCCGGCAACCGGCCGCCGATCCTCTTCGGCAATGTCGCCTCGCACTGGTGGGACGGCTCCGAGGTGTACGGCGAGGACGAGCAGACCGCGCGGTTCCTGCGGGAGCCGGACGGCGGCGCCAAACTCCGCCTGGAGGACGGCCACCTGCCGTCGGGCCCGAACGGCATTCCGCTCACCGGCTTCAACGAGAGCTGGTGGATGGGGCTCAGCGCGATGCACACGCTGTTCGCACGCGAGCACAACGCCGTGTGCGACGCGCTGCGCGCCGAGTACCCCTCGATGAGCGAGGAGCGGATCTACCACACGGCACGGCTGGTCGTCTCCGCGCTGATCGCGAAGATCCACACGGTGGAGTGGACACCCGCGATCCTCGCCACCAAGGCGATCGACATCGGTCTGAAGACCAACTGGCAGGGCCCGCCGAAGAACTGGCTGAACCAGCTGGGCCTGTGGCTCTTCGAAGCCCACTCCCTGACCGGGATCCCGAAGACACTGCCCGACCACCACACGGCGCCGTACTCCCTCACCGAGGACTTCGTCACCGTCTACCGCATGCACCCGCTGATCCCCGACGACTTCGAGCTGCGCGAGCACCACTTCGGGCAGCGCCAGGAGACGGTCGGCTTCATGGACATCCAGGGCGCCGCGGCCGAGTCGCAGATCCGCAAGACGGGGCTCGCGAACACGCTGTACTCGTTCGGGATCGCCCACCCGGGCGCCATCACGCTGCACAACTTCCCGCGCTCGCTCCAGCAGTTCGAGCGGGACGGCGAGATCATCGACCTGTCGGTCGTGGACCTCGTACGCACCAGGCGGCGGGGTGTCCCGCGCTACAACGACTTCCGCGCGGGGCTGCACAAACCGCGCATCCGCTCCTTCGAGGAGCTGACGCAGAACGCGGAGACACTGGCGCGGCTCAAGGAGGTCTACCGCTCGGTCGACGAGATCGACACGGTGGTCGGGCTGTTCGCGGAGAACCCGCCCGAGGGCTTCGGCTTCAGCGACACCGCGTTCCGGATCTTCATCCTGATGGCCACCCGGCGCCTGCAGAGCGACCGCTTCCTGAATGTCGACTACCGGCCCGAGGTCTACACGCCGCTCGGCATCGACTGGGTCGAGAAGGGCGGCATGAACTCGGTCATCCTGCGCCACTGCCCGGAGCTGGCGGCGCTGATGCCGCGCGGGGCGAGCGCGTTCGCCCCGTGGCGGGCGGTGCGGCCGACCACCGACGGAGGTGCGGGATGACACCGGCCGACGATCACCCCGGGCTGCGTGACCTCTTCGCGCGGCCCCTGCTGGAGACCGTCTGGCACCGCCGCACCCACCGCGTCAGCCGGGGCGCGTCCGTGTCCGCCGGATCCATGAGCTACCGCTCCACGCACACCCAACAGCCCCTGTCGGAGCTGGAGGAGGCGGTGCTCATCGCGCTCACCGGTTCCACGGGACTGACGATGCCCGACCGGCCCTTCGAGGACCCGCGGAACGGCAAACCCATCATGGCCAAGCCCAACATGACCATGACGGGCCGGACCGCGGGCAGCCCGGACAACGCGCAGGGCACGCACTTCTTCCTCATCAACGACTCGGGCACGTACTTCCTGCGCAAGCTGCCGCCCGCACCCCACGAGCCGTTCGACGCCCAGACACTGGTCGCGCGGGCCCGCGAGTCGAAGGTACGGGTCCTCGACCAGCGCCTCGACGTCGCCCAGGGGCTGCGGGACTTCCCGGCGTACCTCGACTCGAACCGGTTCCTGTCCAACCTCCCCGGAACCACCCTGTTCCTGCCGGTGGTCGACCTGTCCCACCAGTACATCAACGCCCTGATGTACTTGCTGACGCAGCCGGACGGGGCACGCCCGACCCTGGTCGACGACCGGAACCTGTACCGCCCGGCCGGGGTGAAGAAGTGGATCAAGAACGGCTTCCTGAACAAGGACCTCAAGCTCCCCCTCGGCGCGCTCGGCCCCATGCGCACCCAGATCGAGGCGGACCTCCTCCTGCAGAACCTGATGCTCACGGCCGAGGCGATGGGTCTGGGCGCCTGGATCCACGCCTCGATCAACCCGCAGATCGCCCTGGGCGACCCCAAGTTCTCCCGCACCTACGGCAGGATGCTCGGCTTCACCTTCGTCACCCCGCGCTGGCGCCTCGCCGACCTGTGGCGCTGGCACGTCCCGCTGCCCAAGTACGCGACGCTGCGCTCGCATCCGGTGGGGCTCACCTCGCGCGAGGGCGAGCCGCTCATCGCCGCCGCCTGCCCGCCCACGCACCAGTCGATGTCGGACGCGGTGGACGCGGTCATCGCCGCCAAGTTCGGCACGGGCGGGACGTACTCGGACAAGGACGTCTTCGCCCGTATCTACAAGGAGGACTACGGGCAGCGCTATCTCGCCGAGGCCAGCGAGTACGACGAGCGGGTCATCGACTGCGCCCGGGACATCTGCGAGTACATCATCGGCACGCACCGCCGTTTCCCGGCGCACACGGACGCGATCCATGTCCCGGGCATCTGGCTCCAGACGCACCATGTCGAGAGCGAGTACTACGACCGGTTCTTCGTGAACGGACTGACCCCGGCGCACCGCGCGCACGCCGGGCTCTGGGACACCTGACCCCGGCTCACGCCCTGTGCGAGGGCTTCTTCCGCCACTTCACGAACTCCTTCTCCGGGTCGCCTGTGTACGACCACGGCGTCCGGCTGGCCCGCCGCCCCAGCATCGTGAACAGCGCGGCGGCGATGTCCGTCGTTCCGGCGTAGCTGGCGGCATGCGTCAGATAGTTGAGGTCACGGACCTCCCAGGGCGCCACGGGGCCGTCCGGGCGGTCCGAGATCCAGCGCTGCCAGGTGCGTCGTACGTCGCTGACGGCGGCGTCGTGGTTCCAGTGCTGGCCGAGCCCGACGACCGCGTCCCGCTGTCCCTTCGCCCCGTCGAGGATGTAGCGGTACTCCTCGACACGGGCGAACTGCACCAGGACCGGGAGCGCGTAGCCGGCCGGTGCCACGCCGGCCGCGTCGCGGGCGAAGTCGTACATCAGGCCGTGTGTGCCATGCCAGCGTGACGAGTAGTAGTGCAGGATCTGGAGATGGCCCTCCATGCTGTACGGGTCGCGGCCGTGCAGTTCGTCCCACCAGCGGCCCAGTTCCTGGCGGCGCACCCCGGCGGGATAGAGCCGTGCGACGGAGATCAGGTAGATCCAGGGCGTGGGGTCCTCGGGGTAGGCCTCGGCGGCCTGGAGACAGGCCATCACCGCGCGGTCGATGCGCTTCTGGTCGATGGGCACCCCCCGGCCCGCGGCTATGGCCAGGTTGAAGGCCCTGGCCACGTCGGTGGCGGCCCGCAGCACCAGGGCGTCGGCGCTGCGGGGTTCGGCGGCGAGCCAGGACTCGACCGTCGAGCTGCCCGCGCAGGCCGGCGCGAGCAGCCGGATCCGGTGACTGCGCACTGACCAGTCGGTGCTCGTGGCCCGCAGCAGCTCGCGCAGGCCCTGCCAGCGGCCGATGACGATGTCCTGGCGGGCGGAGGTGAGGGGTCTGTCCCCGCAGTCGGGGTCGAAGTCGGGGGTGAAGCGGTCTCCCGCCATCGGGTCCCTCTCAGAAGTCGGTGGGGAGACCCTCGTGGACGCGGGACCGTTCGGTCGCCGCCGCGGTGGAGTAGCCGTCGGGGATGTAGTCGGTCTCGACGACCTGGGTGGCGTCCAGCTTGGCGGGCCGGTAGTAGTCGCTGCCCTGCTTCCAGTACCAGAGCATCGGGATCAGGCCGACGGCGATGCCGCCGATGCCGATCGCGATCGACGCGTCGCTCAGGTCGCCCAGCGACTCGACGAAGATCCAGAACATGAACAGGGCGCCGAGGAACGGCCACAGCCCGCCGAAGAGGAAGTTGGCTGGGGACTTCAGCAGCATCTTGCGGTAGGCGACGACCACCGCGAGGCCGGCGAGGCCGTAGTAGACGGCGATCTGCAGGCCGATCGCGGCGATGGCGTCGGAGAGGATGTCACCGACCGAGCCGAGGGCGTTGGACGTCACGAACATCACCAGGGCCACCGCGCCGACCACGACGATGGCGACCCAGGGGGTGTTCCACTTGCGGTGCACGCGGCCCAGCGCCTCGGGCATCGTACGGTCGCGGCCCATCGCGAACAGTGAGCGGGTGACCTGGATGAGCGTGGTCTCCAGGGTGGCGATGGTGGACAGCATCACGGCGACGATGAGCAGCTTGCCGCCCCAGCCCGGCCAGATCTCCTCGCCGAGCACACCCAGGACGTTGGCGCCGTTGTCCTGGATCTGCCGGTCGGTGAGGATCACGTTCACCGCGATGGTGAACACCTCGAAGAGGAGGAAGACAATGCCGACGCCGATCAGGCCCGCGAGGCCCGTGGTGCGGCGGCTGTCCCTCGTCTCCTCGCTGAGGTTGCTGGTGACGTCCCAGCCCCAATAGTAGAAGGCGGCGATGAGCGCGCCGGACGCGAAGCCGCTCACCCCGTCGAAGTGACTGAAGCCGAGCCAGGACCACTCGAAGGACCGCGCGTTGTGGCTGTGCAACAGGGCGCCGACCGCGAAGACGGCCAGGATCGCGAGCTCCACACCGGACATCACGAGCTGCGCGCGTACGGTGAGCCGGGCGCCGCCGAGCACCACCAGCAGCATGACCAGGAACCAGCCGGCGCCGACCGCGGTGGCCAACGCGGTGTTGTCGGCGAGCCCTTCGTCGAAGAGGGACAGCGTCATCGCGCCCGCGGGCAGCGAACCGGCCACCATGAAGATGGTCGCGGAGATGACCAGCGCCCAGCCGCTGATGAAGCCGAGGAACGGGTGGAGCGTGCGGCCGACCCAGGAGTAACTGGCGCCCGCGTTGACATCGATCCGGCCGAGGTAGCTGAAGGCCAGCGCGATGCCCAGCATGGGTATCGCGCAGTACAGGAGCGCCGCGGGGCTGGCGAGGCCCACCGCCCCGACGAGGACCGCGGTCGTCGCGGCCAGCGAGTACGCGGGGGCGCTGCCCGCGACCGCCATCACGACCGTGTCGAACGTACCGAGGGCGTTGGCCTGAAGCCCTCTGCCCCTGTTGTTGCTCATGCTCGCGCTGCTTTCCGTCCTGCACGGCGCGCGGGCAGGCAGGCCCGACAACGCCGTGTTGCAAGTGGGGGGTGTGAAGGTCGATGCCGTACAACCGCCGTCATCGGGCAGAGGGTCGCTCCGCAGGTGAGGTGATGATAGCCGTGGTGATTCACCTTTCAATGTCAACTGGCCGGTAATTTACGGCCGCTCGCGCGGCACCGACCTCCGCGCCTTTCACACGATCCATTGACATGAACCTGCAAGCACGGCCACTCTTCATGCTTGAACCTGCACGATCGGACGTTGTTTCAAGCATCAGTAAACATCATGCCGTTGGTTTGAGTGGAGATGCGTACCGTGCGAAGACTCCGACACCGTTCCTGGGCCATGGCGGGGCTCGCCACCGCCCTGGCCGTCACCGCGCTGAGCGCCCCGGCGCGGCCCGCGCTCGCGGCGACCCCGGCGAGCGCCGTCCTCGACGAAACCCACCAGAGCGTCAGCTGGCAGAGTCCCGTCTACGCCAAGGGCACGTCCGGCGGCCCCGAGAGCTGTCCGTCCGCCGCCGACGACCCGGACAACAAGGTCTGCGACCGCTTCGACGTGAACGTGTCGGTGCCGCAGGGATATTGGGCGGACAACCCCGAGGGCGGCGTACCGGTCTCGATCGACTGGCAGCACCCCACCGACGACTTCGACCTGTACATCTACGACGACACGGGCAAGCAGGTCGCCTCCAGCGCGGGCACCGCCGACCCCGAGGCCACCGTGATCCCGAACGCCTCGGGGACCTACCATGTGCTGGTCGTGCCGTACGACGTGCACGACAACGCGTACACCGGAAAGGCGTATCTGCCGCGGACGACGGACGCGGGCGATCTCACGTCCTTCAGCGGGAGCGACGGCAGCTACACCATCAAAGCCGGACAACTCGCGGCGAGGGCCGACTTCCTGGCGGGTGGCCAACTGCGCCTCCAGGCCGACCCGTCCGGTTCACTCACCGACCCGGCGGGCACGGCCATCGTCCGCGAGCAGCCGGCGCCGCAGAAGCACACGACGTCCTTCGACGCGGGCGCGTACTACGGCATCCGCTCCCCGGACGCCGTCCTCCGCGTCTACAAGACGCCACTGCGCTTCGGTCTCTACAAGCCCGACAACCGCACCCCCATCTGGCAGGAGGACAAACCGCTGCGCTGGTCCACCAGCGGAATGCGGCAGAGCCTGACGCGCGGCACGGACGAGCAGTTCTTCGGGGGCGGCGAGCAGAACGGATCGTTCTCCCACCGCGACCGGACGATGTACGTGGCGAACAACTTCAACTGGAACGAGGGCGGCTACAACAACTCCCAGCCCTTCTACCTCTCCAGCGCGGGCTACGGCGTCTTCCGCAACACCTTCGCGCCGGGCGTGTACGACTTCGGCTCACCCGTGCGGACCGGGCAGCAGGAACGGCGTCTGGACGCCTACTACTTCCTCGGTGACGCGAAGAAGGTGATCGGCAAGTACACCGCGCTGGTGGGCAAGCCGTTCATGCCGCCGGTGTACGGGCTCGAACCGGGCGACTCCGACTGCTACCTGCACAACGCCAACCGGGGCGAACGGCACACTCTCGACGCGCTGAAGATCGCCGACGGCTACACGGCGAACGACATGCCGCTGGGCTGGATGCTCGTCAACGACGGCTACGGCTGCGGTTACGAGAACCTGGCCGAGACCGCGAAGGGCCTCCAGGACCACCACGCCCGGCTCGGCCTGTGGACCCAGGACGGCATCGACAAACTCGCCGACCAGGTGAAGGCGGGCCAGCGGGTGGCCAAGCTGGACGTGGCCTGGGTCGGCAACGGCTATGGCTTCGCCCTCGACGCCTGCGACAAGGCCAAGGCGGGCATCGAGGAGAACAGCGACGCGCGCGGCTTCGTCTGGCTGCCCGTCTCCTGGGCCGGAGCCCAGCGCTGCGGTGTCCTGTGGAGCGGCGACCAGAAGCTGTCCTGGGACTACATCCGCTGGCAGATCCCGACGTATGCCGGGGCCACCATGTCCGGCATCGCGTACAACACCGGTGACGTGGGCTCGATCTACCGCCACGACCCCAAGATGTACACCCGCGACCTCCAGTGGAAGGCGTTCCTGCCCGCCATCATGACCATGGACGGATGGGCCTCCGACCTCACCACCGGCAAGCCCGCCGACCAGCAGCCCTGGCTGGACGGCGAGCCGTACACCTCCATCAACCGCACGTACCTCCAGCTGAAGGAGCGCCTGCTCCCCTACATGTACACGCTTTCGGCGGAGGCGACGAAGACCGGAGTGGGAGCGGTCCGTCCGTTGTGGCTCGAATACCCTGACGACCCCGGGACGTTGGGCGCGAACGCGAAGTACGAGTTCCTCGCCGGCTCCGACTTCCTGGTCGCCCCGGTCTACCAGGACTCCGAGACCCGCGACGGCATCTACCTCCCCCAGGGCACCTGGACCGACTACTGGACAGGCCGCACCTACCAGGGCCCGACCACCGTCAACGGCTACCACGCTCCGCTCGACACCCTGCCCCTCTTCGTGAAGAGCGGCGCGATCGTCCCCATGTGGCCCAAGGGAACGACCAGTTGGCAGACCCGTGACCGGCACGAACTGGACTGGGACCTGTACCCGCGGGGAAACAGCGGCTACACGCTGTACGAGGACGACGGCGTGACCCGGAACTTCACCCAGGGCGCGTCGGCGACCCAGCGGGTGACGGTCCACGCCTCCACCGACGCGACCGCCGTGAACGTCGGTGCGAGCAACGGCAGTTATCAGGACAAGCCCGAGGCGCGCTCGTACCGCTTCACCGTGCACGGCGAGTCGGCGCCACGGCAGGTGCTCCTCAACGGGCGCCCGCTGCCCCGCACTTCCTGGTCGTACGACACCGACAAGGGGGTGACGACGGTCGAGACGCCGAGTCTGCCGTTGGACCGGGCGTTCTCGGTACGGCTCCTGCGGTAGACGGAGGCGTCAACGCCCCGGTCGTCCCACCGCGTGCTGCGCGGCGAGGCGCACCGGGGCGTTCTGCGCGCCGTAGCCGCGGTAGCCGCCGTCGCGCTGGACGAGTTCGAAGAAGACGCGGCCGACGGTCTCCGTGTAGCAGTGGCGGAACTCGCCGTCCTGGTCACAGTCGTAGAGGATGCCGAGTTCGCGGTACGTCTCCAGCTCGCCGTCGGCGAACTCATGCCGTGCGGCCAGGTCGTCGTAGTAGTTCGCGGGCATCGGCAGCAGGCGCCCGCCGGCGTCGCGGAACCGGCGGGCGGCGGCGACCACGTCATCGGTGGCGAGCGCGATGTGCTGGGCGCGGGCGCCGTCGTCCGTGGGCGCGGGGCCGACGCCGAGGGCGATGCGGACACTGCCGTCGGCGTTGGTGACGGCGCGGCTGCGATGCAGGCCGTACGGGTCGGCGACGTCGACGCTGTCCTGCGCGCTCAGCCCGAGCACGCTGCTGTGGAAGAGGGCGGCCTCATCGAACTGGTGCCAGGGCTGGGTGAGCGCCACATGGTCGATGCGGGTCGTGGAGGGGGTGTCCGCCTGGTGCTCGACGGGCTCGAAGTCACCCGTCCAGCTGGGGAGTTCGGGGCGGTCGGTGGCGCAGAAGAACAGTTCGGTGCCGTCGGGGGCCGCCACCGCGTCGAGGGGCGCGTCTTCGAGCGCGCGGCGGCGCGGCAGGACGGGGGCGAGGAGGGATTCGGCGCGCCGGGCCGCGGCCGCCGGGTCCGGTGACTCCAGGCCGATGGCGGCGAGCGCGGTGCCGTCGCGGCGGGCGGCCGGTCCCGTGTTGACCAGGACGCGGGCCTCGCCCTGCTGCCAGAGGTCGACCGGCTTGCTGCGGTGCCGGGCCGTGCGGGTGAAGCCGAGGGCGCCGAGGACCGTGGTGACGGGCGCGACGTCGGGCGTGACGAGTTCGGCGAAGGCCACGCCGGTCGGCACCACGGGGGCGGGCGGCGTCGCGAGCCCGGTCGCCTCCTGAAGGACGAGGAGGGAGCGCCGGGCATCGACGGCGGTCGGCCCGGCCTCGGCCTGACGGAAGACGTCGTTGAAAACTTCGAGGGAGAGCGGCCCCCGGTATCCGGCGCTCATCACATGCCCGAGCAGTCCGGCGATGTCGAAGCCGCCCTGGCCCGGGAAGCAGCGGTAGTGGCGGCTCCACTGCAGCACGTCCATCGCCATCAGCGGGGCGTCGGCGAGCTGCAGGAAGAAGATCTTCTCGCCGGGGATGTCCTCGATGCCCTTGGGATCCGAGCCACGGGCGAGGATGTGGAAACTGTCCAGACAGGTACCGAGACAGGGGTGGTCCGCGGCCTCGACGATGCTCCACGCATGGTCGTACGTACTCACGTGCCGCCCCCAGGCCAGCGCCTCATAGGCCACCCGAACACCGAACTCCCCGGCCACGTCCGCCAGTCGGCACAGCTGGTCCGCCGCGAGCGCGTCGTCGTCCACGGCGAGCGGGGAGACACTGGAGCACACGAGCACGGTGTCCGCGCCGAGGCGCCGCATCAGCTCGAACTTGTGCCGCGCCCGCCGCAGATTGCGCGCGAACTCCTCCTCCGGCACGGCCTCGACGTCACGCATCGGCTGATACAAGTCGATACTCAAACCGAGGTCCGCCGTGCGCGCACGAATCTCCTCCGGCGTGAGAGGGCTCGCCAGCAGATCATTCTCAAAGACCTCCACCCCATCGAAGCCCGCCCGAGCCGCAGCCGTGAGCTTCTCGGTCAGGGATCCACTGAGCGAGACAGTGGCGATGGACGTACGCACGTTTGATGCTCCTTAGATGTAACTGCCGAGAACGAGCAACGAGGCACGGGCCCCGGGCCCCGTAAGGGGCGCGAGGAACTGCGCGATCAACCCCCACAGACGGGCACCCGCCCAACAGCCGAGCCACCCCGCCCCGTAAGGGGCGCGAGGAACTGCGCGACCAGCCCCCACGGACGCGCAGCCGCCAATACACCGCAGCCACCCCACCCATAAGGCGCCCTAAAGCTCAGGGCACCCGCACCGCACCAGCCAGCTCAGCAATGTCGGCCAGCATCCGCCCACTGTCAGGCTCCCGCCCGGTGAACAACCGAAACGCATCCACGGCCTGGAACACCGCCATGCCACCACCATCAAGCACGGCGCAGCCCACCGCACGGGCAGCACGCAGCAGCTCCGTCTCCAACGGCCGATAGACCACCTCCGCAACCCACAGCCCCGGATGCAGCAACTCGGCGGCGAACGGCAACCCGGGATGCGCGGCCATCCCCGTAGGCGTGGCATGCACGACCCCGTCGGCACGACCGAGCAACACCCCGAGCGCATCCGGCGTCGCAGCAGCCGCCCGCCCCTCCCCGAAGTGCCGATTCAGCCCGGCGGCAAGATCGGCGGCCCGGTCGGGCATCGCGTCGACGACGGTGACATGCCCGGCGCCCAGCGTGAGCACCGCATGCGCGACAGCCGCCCCCGCACCCCCCGCCCCCAGCTGCACCACCCGCTCCAGGGAGACATCGGGCAGCCCGCGCGCGAAGGACGCCGCGAACCCGGTGACATCCGTGTTGTGCCCGATCGCCCGGCCACCGTCGAACACGACGGTGTTGACCGCACCGAGCGCCGCGGCCTGCGGAGCGAGCTCGTCGAGGTGCTCGATGACCAGCTGCTTGCAGGGGTGCGTGATGTTCAGCCCGTCGAAGCCGAGGTCCCGTGCGGCGCGTACGAGGTCGCCCACCGCCTCCGGACCGACGCCGAGCCTGTCGATGTCGATCAGCCGGTACAGATAGCGCAGGCCCTGCCGGTCGGCCTCCCGCTCGTGCAGCGCGGGGCTGAGCGAGGGGCCGATGCCGGATCCGATGAGGCCGACGAGATACGAGTTCTGGGGCACGGCGGGCCTCCGGTCGATAGCTAATGTACGAACTGGTTCGTTAGTAAGTGATACCAGGATGTCGGGCCGCCGGGAAGACCCGGACAGGAAAGCCCGCAGCGGGACCCTGCTTCTACAATCGCGGCACCGGCCCCTCCACCGCGCCCGCCAGGCCCCACGCCCCAAGGAACCCGATGACCAGCGTCGAAGAACCGGCACGACCCAACGGGCGCATCCGTGACGCCGCCCGCACCAAGGCCGAGATTCTCGACGTGGCGACCCAGGAGTTCTCGCGTGCCGGTTTCGCCGGTGCCCGGGTCGACGAGATCGCCGCCCGCACCCGCACCACCAAGCGGATGATCTACTACTACTTCGGCGGCAAGGAGCAGCTGTTCACGGCGGTTCTGGAACGCGCGTACTCGGTGATCCGGCAGGCCGAGCAGGAGCTGGACGTCGAGCATCTGGACCCGGTCGCGGCCATCCGCCGGCTCGCCGAACTGACCTTCGACCACCATGAGGCGCACCCCGACTTCATCCGGCTGGTGAGCATCGAGAACATCCACGAGGCGGAGCACATCGCGGCCTCGGAGGAGCTCGGCAGGATCGGCTCGCCCGCGCTCGACGTGATCTCCCGGATCCTTGAGACCGGCCGGAAGTCGGGCCTGTTCACCGCCGACGTCGACGCCATCGACCTGCACGCGATGATCAGCGCGTTCTGCTTCTTCCGGGTCTCCAACCGGCACACTTTCGGCGCCCTCTTCGGCCGTGACCTGGTCGCCCCCGACCAGCGGGAGCACTACCGCACCATGCTCGGCGACATGGTCATCGCCTACCTGACGGCGGACCGCGCGACGGACTGAGGACCCCCGCCGGGGACCGTTCCGCGGACCAGGACCGCGAAGATCCTTCGGCACGACCTCTTGACACCGGGGAAACGTCGGCGCAACATCCGTAGCCATCCGCTACTAACTATCCAGTGGGTTAATTAGCCGGGCATCGTCGTCACGCAGAGACGCCCCCGGCAACGGCCGACCCGTACACCCCCAGGGCCCCGGCACCTCCCCCCTCCGCCACTCCCGTCCCCGGAGTTCCCTCCGTCCTCGGAGTTCCCTCGAAGGAGCACGCCGTGTCCGTCCCCGCCGCCCCGCTCGACGCACCTCCCGGCCAGCCACGGAAGGCCGCCATGGCCGCCTGGATAGGCAGCGCGCTGGAGTACTACGACTTCTTCATCTACGGCAGCGCGGCCGCCCTGATCTTCCCGAAGGTCTTCTTCGACGAGTCGGACCCGGCCACCGCGACCCTGCTGTCGCTGGCCACATTCGGCGTCGCCTACGCCGCCCGCCCGATCGGTGCGCTGTTCCTCGGCCACTTCGGCGACCGGCTCGGCCGGAAGAAGATCATGGTCTTCACGCTGATCCTGATGGGTCTGTCGACGTTCCTCATCGGCTGTCTGCCGACCCGCGCGCAGGTCGGCGGCCTCGCGCCCGTCCTGCTGGTCCTCTGCCGCGTCCTGCAGGGCATCTCCGCGGCCGGCGAGCAGGCGAGCGCCAATTCGATGACGCTGGAACACGCGCCACCGAACCGCCGGGGCTTCTTCACCAGCTTCACCCTCAGCGGCACCCAGGGCGGCCAGCTCCTCGCGACACTCGTCTTCCTCCCGGTCGCCGCACTGCCCGAGGACCAGTTGCTCTCCTGGGGCTGGCGCGTTCCGTTCTGGCTGAGCGTCGTGGTCGCCGTCGTCGGCTATGTCATCCGCCGCACGCTTCAGGAGACCCCGGCCTTCACCCAGCAGGCCGCGACCGAGGGCGTCGCCAAGCTGCCCCTCGCCATCCTGCTCCGCGAGCACTGGGCGGATGTCCTGCGGGTCGTGGCCGGTGCCCTGATCGCCTCGGTCAGCACGATCTTCACGGTGTGGGCGCTGGCGTACGGGACCAGCGACTCGGTCGGCATGTCCCGTTCGCAGATGCTATGGGTGGGTGCGCTGGCCAACCTCGTAGCCCTCGCCGCGATCCCCGCGTGGGCCACGCTCTCCGACCGCATCGGCCGCCGCCCGGTCTACCTGATCGGGGCCGCGGGCAGCGGCATCCTGATGTTCGCCTACCTGTGGGCCATCTCCACGGGCTCGTACCCCCTGATCCTCCTCTTCGGCATCCTCACCTTCGGGGTCGTCTACAGCGCCGCGAACGGTGTCTGGCCGTCCTTCTACGGCGAGATGTTCTCCACCCGTGTCCGGCTCTCCGGCATGGCGATCGGCACCCAGATCGGCTTCGCCGTCGCCGGGTTCGCGGTCACCTTCGCCGCGCAGATCGCGGGGCCGGGCGGCGACGACTGGTCGTCCGTGGCGCTGTTCACCGCGGCCCTGTGCGTCCCGCCGGTGATCGCCGCGCTCACCGCCCGCGAGACGCACAAGGTGCCGAGCGAGCGACTGGGCGAGCGTGCGGCGGGGGAAGCCGCGCAGCGTGAGGCCGTGACGGCCTGACGCCCACCCCCAGGATCGCCCAAGTCCCCGACTGCACAGGGCTGTTCGGGGACTTGGGCATGCGGACGCCCTGTTGACAGGTGACATTTTCAGCAAGAACATCGGCCGGAACATGCAGGAAAGAACAGCACGGCTGCACGGCAACCCATGACTCTCTCCTCGAGAGCCGCTCCGCGCACCCCGGCCGGGTTCAGGGGCGGCCGGTGTGCGCGGAGCGCTCGTTGACTATCGTTGCCCGATGGGCGGGATGCGGGACGTGGGGCGGGACGGCTGGATACGGGTGCCGGTCGGGGACGACGCGGCTCGCTGGGCCACGCGCGGGGACAGCTCCCCTGTCCTGTTCGTCGTCCACAACGTCACCTCCGCCACCCGGCTCCTCGATGTACTCCCGCTGTTCCACGACGACTTCCGGGTGCAGCTGCTGGTGACCTGCACCGGTTCGTCGGTCTTCCGGTCCGGGATCGCCGAGCTGCTCGCCGACACGGGAGTGCCGGTGCTGCCCTGGGAGCAGGCGGTGACGACCCCGGCCTCACTGGTCGTCTCCGCCAGCTTCGGGGGCCAACTCCAGGCCCTTTCAGGCAAATTGACCGTATTGTCCCACGGTATTGGCTACACTAAAACGCTGGCGACACCGGGAGCCGGGAGCCGGGAGCCGGGAGCCGGGAGCCGGGAGCCGGGAGCCGGGAGCCGGTTCCCGTGTTCGGGATGTCGCGCGCGTGGTTGCTGGACGAGGGCGGGGCGCCGATCGCCGACGCGCTGGTGCTGTCGCATCCGGAGCAGTACGAGCGACTGCGCGCCGCCTGTCCCGAGGCGGCGCCCACGGCCGTCCTCGCAGGGGATCCATGCTTCGACCGCATGCTGGCGGCCCGCCCGTACCGCGACCGCTACCGCCGCGCCCTCGGCGTACGGACCGGCCAGCGGCTGATCCTGCTCAACTCCACCTGGAACCCGGAGTCGCTGTTCGGCGACGGCGGCGGCGATGACGTACTGCCGTCGCTGCTGCCCCGGCTGACCTCGGAGTTCCCGGCCGACGAGTACCGTCTCGCGGCCGTGCTCCACCCCAACATCTGGCACGGCCACGGCCCCGGCCAGATCCGCGCCTGGCTCGACCGGGCCCGGCGCGCGGGGCTGACGCCGGTCGACCCGCTGGAGGGCTGGCGGCAGGCCCTGCTCGCGGCGGACGCCGTCATCGGCGACCACGGCTCGGTCACCTACTACGCCGCCGCACTCGGCACCCCCGTACTCCTCGGCGCCGCGCCTCTGGACGGTCTCGATCCGGACGCGCCGATCTCGGACTTCGTACGGGAGGCTCCCCGGCTCGACCCGGAGGCCCCGCTCCGCCCCCAGGTGGATTCCCTGCTCGCCACCCACCGTCCGCTGCCGGGCCCGGCCGAGTTCACCAGCTCCGTGCCGGGCGAGTCGGCGGCCCGGCTGCGCCGCCTCTTCTACGGGATCATCGGCATCCCCGAGCCCGACGGACCCGCGCTGCTCGAACCGCTCCCGCTCCCGCCGTACGAGCCCCCGGCGCGCACCGCGCCGTTGCGTGTGCTGACGCGTCTTCTCGGCTCGGGCGAGGTCTCGGTCGTGCGGCATGCCGACCCGCGCTCCGAGCCGGACGGCATCGGCGAGGCGCACACAGCGGTGCACGAGGACACCCGCGACCCCGGCCAACTCACCCTCGCGGACGTCGTGTTCAGGTACGGCGAGGGAACCGATCCGCGCTTCGGCTCTCCGGCACTGTGGACCCGCGAGGTGCTCGCCCGCCATCCGCAGTGCGCGCTCGCCGCCTATGTCACGGGCGGTGCGGAGTGCGAGGTCCGCACCCGCGCCGGGGACTTCCTCCGGCTGACCGCCGTGCCGTCGGCGGCCGACGCCGATCCGGCCGCGTACGCCTCCGCCCTGCACGCCTGGCTGGCGGCGGGCAAGTCGCTCGACGAGCTGATCGCCCAGGGACTGGCCGTGCGCACCGGGCCGACACTCCACCGCGTACGCATCACCCGTGAGGGCGACCGGAGTTGAGGCTCCACGTGCGCGTCATCCCTGAGGCCCGTCGGCGTTGAGGCACCGCTCGCGCAACGCCCGCAGATGCGCGAGCTGATACGCGGCCTTCTCCTTCGCGAGGGCGGCGATCGCCTCGTCGATCAGCGGCAGCGCCTGCGCGAACTCGCCCCCGTCGAGTCTGGTTTCGGCGAGGTCGGTGAGGGCGCGTGCCGTGTTGTACGCCTCGCCGCTCTCCCGGAAGAAGCGCAGCGCGCGCCCCAGCCGTTCCCGTGCCTCGTCGCGGCGGCCGAGACCGCGCAGGGCGCGGCCCCGGTGGCGTTCCAACAGGGCGCGGGCTCGCGGCAGATCACCGGCGCCCTCGTCCTCGGGACCGATGCCGTCGAGGATGCCGTACGCCTCCTCGAAGCAGTCGTACGCCTCCTGCCAGCGCCACTGCCGCAGGCGCAGCAGCCCGAGGAACTCGACGGCGGAGGCGTGCCCGCGTACATGTCCGGCGGCGCGTTCGTCCCGCGCGGCCGCGAGCGCCTCGGGCTCGGCCTCGTCCCAGCGGCGCAACTCGGTGAGGGTGTGCGCGAGTTGGGCGTGCAGCGCGCCGGCGGCCCGGGTGCCGGGGAGATGGGTGTCGGCCGTGCGCACGCCGATCCGCAGGGCGGGCAGCAGGACGTCGTGGTGGCCCGCCTTGAGCTGGAGCGGCCACAGGGCCTGGCAGAGCCGCACGACCGCGTTCCACTCGCGGAACTCCTCGGCGGCGTGGACCGCCTGGACCAGGTTGCGCGCTTCGGTGGCGAGCGCGGACACGGCCTCGCCCCGGTCCGCGTACGCGACCGGCGAGGTACCGGAGGGGACCCGCCAGCTCTCGGGGAGGGCCGCCTGCGCGGCACCGACCGCCAGGTGCAGATATCCCTCGATGGTCCGGGACACCGCGGCCGAACAGGCGGCGATGCCGTCGGTGGCGGCCGCGGCGGCTTCCGCGTGCACGCGGACCACGGGCCGGTAGTGGTAGCGGCCGGTGTCCGTGCGCTCCAGGAGCAGCGCGTCGGCGAGCTCCTCCAGGAGCCGGGCCGCCTCGCTCTCCTCGATGTCCGCGGCGCGGGCGGCGGCCGCGGCACCGAAGGCGGGCCAGTCGTAGAGGCCGTTCAGCCGGTAGAGCCGGGCCGCCTCAGGTGGCAGCAGGCGGTAGGAATCGTCCGCCGCGGCACGCACCGGATCACGGTCGGGCACCGGCCGCACCTCCACGGCTCGTACGGAGAGGCGGGGCGCCGCGGCCCGCAGGGCGTACGGCGAGCCGCCGCACCGCTCCAGCACCGAGGGCAGCGCGGCCTTCGCCGCGGTGATCGCGGGCTTGCCGACCAGGTCGGTGAGCAGCCGCACGGCATCCCGTTTGGCGAGTGGGCCGACCTGGACCGGCAGGGCGTCGACACCGGTGAACGGGCGCCGGGTGACGACGACCGTGAACACGCCGGACGCGGAGGTCAGCAGGGGGCGGATCTGCGCGGCGGACTGGGCGTGGTCGAGCACGAGCAGCAGTCGCCGATCGGCCACGTGCCGCCGGAAGCGGTCGATACGGTCCTCGGCCGAGGGCGGTATCTCCTCGTCGGGCAGGCCGAGTTGACGCAGCAGCGAGCTCAGGACGGCGCCCGAGTCGATCGCGCCGGGGCCGCGCAGATCGGCGTAGAGCTGTCCGTCCGGGAAACGGTCCGCCTGGCGCCAGCCCCAGTGCACGGCCAGCGTGCTGGTGCCCATGCCTTCCCGGCCGTGCAGGAGTGCCACCCGGGGGCTTCCGTCGAACGTGCGCGAGGCCTCCTTGTCGAGGAGCTTCAGCGCGTCCTGACGGTCCGTGAAAAACCGTGTGGACGCGGGGAGACGGGGACGCCCCGAGCGGGATCCGACGCCGGTATCGGCACCGGACATCCGCACCCCCTGGGCGAACAGGCTCCAGGCGTGGGCGAGTTGCGGATCGCTGCGCACACGCTCGTGGACCAGTTGCGCGACGGCGGTCAGCTGCTCGGCGGTCGTCGGCGCGGCGACCTCGCGGCCCGCGATCCGGCGTACCAGTCCCCCGGCCGACTCCCAGGCCCACTTGCCCGCTTCATTGGCCATCCCCGATCCGACGGCTCCGAGCACCGTCGTGATGGCCGCCAACGAGATGGGATCCAGCATGCCCCCGCACCCCCGCGTCCGACGTGTCGCGGTGCGTCCACGCCACACCGTTTCGATCAACGATAACGGCAGTGCGGGAACCTTCCCCCGCAACTCGGCCAGGGACAAGGCAACTTGAACCTGACACCAGTGTCAGGGTCGACGCTACGCGGCATGCGAAGCGAAACGACGACACAACCAGCCCTTTCGCACCCTCTGGTCGACGAGCGCGGGCTCCCCCTGAGGGCCCTCCTCGCGCTGGCCACCGCCGTGTTCATCACGAGCCTGACCGAGACACTGCCCGCGGGGGTGCTGCCCGCGATGAGTGCCGACCTCGGTGTCGGGGAGTCCGCCTCGGGGCAGTCGGTCACGATCTACGCGGTCGGGACCGCGCTCACGGCGATCCCCCTGTCGGCGGCCACGGCGGGCCTGCGGCGCAAGCGGCTGCTGCTCGCGGCGATGGCGGGGTTCGCGGCGGCCAACAGCGTCACGGCGGCGTCGACGGCGTACCCGTTGACCATGGTGGCCCGGTTCGTCGCCGGGGTGGCCGCGGGTCTGGCCTGGGCGCTGCTGGCCGGGTACGCGCGTCGGCTGGCACCAACTCACTTGCAGGGCAAGGCGATCGCGATCGTCATGACCGGCGTTCCGGTGGCGCTGTCACTGGGGGTGCCCGCGGGGACGTTCCTCGGGGACGCGCTGGGCTGGCGGGTGACGTTCTCCCTGATGACCGTGGTCGCCGTCGCGCTGATCGGGTGGATCGCCGTGGTCGTCCCGGAGCAACCGGGGCAGTCCCGGCAGCGGCGGGGCGACCGGGCACCGATGCTCCGGGCGCTCCGGGTCCCGGGCGTCGTCCCGGTGCTGTTCGTGACGCTGGTCTTCGTCCTGGCCCACACGATTCTGTACACGTACATCGCCACGTTCCTGCGCCACCTGGGCATGGGCGGCTCGACCGATCTCGTGCTGCTGGTCTTCGGCGGTGCGTCCATGGTGAGCATCTGGATCGTGGGCGCGCACATCGACCGGCGGCTGCGCGCACTCACCGTCGCGAGCACGCTGCTCGTCGCCGTGGCGGCCGGTCTCCTGGCGCTCCTCGCGGACAGTCCCGCGCTCGTGTGGGTCGCGGTGGCTCTGTGGGGGCTCGGCTGGGGCGGCGTGCCCACCCTGCTGCAGACGGCCGTGGCCGACGCGGGCGGCGACACCGCCGACGCCGCGCAGGCCATGCTCGTCACCTTGTGGAACGCGGCCATGGCCGGCGGCGGTGTCGCGGGCGGTTTCCTCCTCGACCTCTTCGGCCCCACGTCCTTCCCGTGGACGGTCCTTGGGCTCCTGCTGCCCGTGGCGGCCGTGGTGATCGCGGCCCGCGCCCACGGTTTTCCCGTACGCCGCGTGAGCTCCTGAGACGGGCGGCAGGGGCCTGGGCCGCATCACACCTGCTGGACCGGCAGCGGCTCAGCCCCGGGGAA
Source organism: Streptomyces sp. R35 (assembly GCF_041053035.1). Lineage (NCBI taxonomy): Bacteria > Bacillati > Actinomycetota > Actinomycetes > Kitasatosporales > Streptomycetaceae > Streptomyces > Streptomyces sp. R35. Next base: position 9,547,322 of record NZ_CP163440.1, on the reverse strand, counting down.
TCCCGTACGCCCGCTCCACATGGAGCCGTAGCACGAGCCGGCGGTCGCGGACCATGGCCGCCCGGTAGTCGTCCCAGTCGGGGTGCTCGCCGAGGACGTCACGGTAGACCCGGATCAGCTCCTCGACGGTGTCGTCGTGCGGGTCCTGGGCGACGGGCGTCAGCTCGGCCGTGCCCTCGGCGACCGTGTACGCCCACCGGTCCTCGCTGGTCACGTGGTACGAGGCCCGTGGGTCCCGGCGCAGATTGCGGGTCTTGGCGCGGTCGTCGGTGAGTGAGACCCGGATGATCCGCTCGTCGGGGTAATAGACATGGCTCACGTTCGACAGCTGGGGCCGTCCGTCCTTCTTGAGGGTGACGAGCACCCCTCCTTTGTACTCGGAGAGCAGCTTGAGCAGTGCGTCCTGCGTAGCGTCCTGAGTCATGCCCGCATCAACGCTGGGGACCTCGGACAGCATTCCGCGTAGACACTGTCTACTCGGACTGGTAGACAGTGTCTATGAGCGAGCAGGAGGCAGGACTGAAGAGCCGGCTGATCGAGGTCGGCGTCGATCTCGTGACCACGGAAGGCGCACAGGCACTGTCCCTCCGGGAGATCGCCCGGCGGGCCGGGGTCTCGCACGGCGCCCCCCGCCGCTACTTCCCCACCCACCTGGAACTGCTGTCCGCCATCGCCCGCCGGGGCTTCGCCGACCTTCAGGACCGTGCGACGGCGGCGGTCGGGGACAGCGAGGCCGGTCCCCGCGCTCAACTCACCACACTCGCACGGGTCTACCTCGACTTCGCGCTGGCCCACCGCGGAATGTACGAGCTGATGTTCCGTCATGACCTGTTGGAGAGCAATCGGCTGGGGCTACGGGAGACGAGCCTGCCGATGTTCGGTGCGCTGGTCGACCTCGTCGGCCGGGCGCGCCCCGAGGCCGACGCCCCGGTCGTCGCGGGCGCCCTGTGGGCCAACCTGCACGGGATCGCCCAGCTGTGGGGCTGGGGCAGCCTCCAACTCACCACGGGCACCGACGACTTCGTACCCCTGCTGCACGCCGCGCTGGACGCGCACCTCGGGCCGGAGGAACGGTGAACTCCCCCGGCTCTGCGGTCCACCGGCGTCTCACCCTCGCGAGCAGCGTCGTCGGCGCCGTGATCGTGGCCCTGGACGGAACCGTGCTCACCGTCGCGCAGCCCACGCTGCAACGCGATCTGCACGCCTCGTTCGCACAGATCCAGTGGACCAGCACCGGGTATCTCATCGCGGTGGCCGGCCTGTTGGTGTTCGCGGGGCGTCTCGGGGACCGGTACGGCCACCAACAGGTCTTCGCCATAGGGATCCTGGGCTTCGGCGCGACGTCGGCGGGGATCGGTCTGGCACCCGGCATCGGCTGGGTGACCGGGCTGCGGGTCGCGCAGGGCGTCTTCGGAGCGCTGCTGCAACCGGCCACACTCGGGATGCTGCGCGCCGCGTACCCTGCCGACCGGCTCGGGATGCCCATCGCGCTGCGTACGAGCGCCATCGGTCTCGCGGCCGCCACCGGTCCGCTGGTCGGCGGGGCGCTGGTCACCCATATCGGATGGCGGGCCGTCTTCTTCGTCAACGTGGTGCCGTCGCTGGTGATGGGCGTCCTGGCGCTCGCCGTGCGGGGCCCGGCCCGGGACAAGGTCCGGGCCCAGGGACTCGACGTGCCCGGCGCCTGTCTGCTCGCGGTGGCCCTGGTCGCTCTGGTGCGGACGCTGGTCGCGCTGCCGGAGGCGGGCTGGACGACGACGACCGTGCTCGGCCTGATCGTGGTCGCCGCCGCGGGAGCCGTGTTCGTACGCCATGAACGCCGTACCGCGAGCCCGCTGCTCCCCTCCGAAGTCCTCGGCTCCGCGACCATCGGTGCAGCGCTCGGCATCCTGGTGGCGGCGTCGGCGTCGATGCTCGGCGCGCTGTTCGTCGGCAGCTACTTCCTCCAGGAGACCCTGGGCCTGGACCCGTTGCAGACCAGTCTGAGGGCGCTGCCCGGCGCCGTGGTGATCGTGCTCGTCGCCCCCGTCGCCGCCGTACTCCTGCGCAGGTTCGGTGCGCGGCGGACGACACTGGCAGGGACGGCCGTCCTCACGCTGGGCGTCCTTGCGCTGTCCCGGCTCGACGAGGCGTCGACGGTTGTCGCGATCGGCGGTGGCTTCCTGCTGCTGGGCGCCGGTTTCGGGACGGTGATGGTCACCGCGACGGCGGTCCTCGTGCGGCACGCCTCGGTGGAGTCGGCCGGTGTGGCGGGCGGGCTCCAGCAGACGGCGATGAATGTCGGGCCCACGCTCGGAGTCGCGACGGCGGCCACGCTGATGACGCTCACGACCGGTGTCGCGACGGGTCCCCCGCTGACCGCGCTCGCGGCGGTGTCCGCGGCCGGCGTGCCGCTCGCCCTGCGGCTTCCGGGTCGTACAGGCGTCGCAGCAGCCGCCCAGGGTCCCCCGAAGGACGCCGCGCCCGTCCGTACGAGACCATGAAGGACAAGAGCCGCAGCCCGGAGGAGAGTCATGGGACACCTGCGACAGGAGGTCGAGCCGCGCGAGGCCGGCCTTGATCCGAAGGCGCTGGCCCGCCTGGACCAGCACTTCGCCCATCTCGTCGACGACGGCCGGCTGCCCGGCTACCTCGTGTCCGTGTCCCGGCACGGCCGCGTCGCGCACCTCACCACGTACGGCTGTCGTGACCGTGCGGCCCGATTGCCGGTGGAGACCGACACCTTGTGGCGGCTCTACTCCATGACCAAGCCGGTCACCTCGGTCGCCGCGCTGATGCTCCTCGAAGAGGGGCGCTTCCAACTCGACGACCCGGTGGCCGACTTCCTCCCCGCCTTCACCGAACCGCGGGTATACGTCAGCGGATCCGGGCCCGGCACGAAGACCCGCCCGGCCGGACAACCCCTCCTGCTCCGCCACCTGTTGACCCACACCGCGGGCCTCACCTTCGGCTTCTACTACTCCCACCCCGTCGACGCGCTCTACCGGGACGCCGGTCTGGAGTCCTCGGTGCCGCCGGGCGCGAACCTGGCCGAGACCATCGACGTGTACGCCGGGCTGCCGCTCCAGTTCGAGCCGGGCACCCAGTGGAACTACTCGGTCGCCACCAACGTCCTCGGCCGCGTCCTCGAAGTGGTGTCCGGCCAGGACCTCGACGAATTCCTCGCCGAGCGGATCTTCGGCCCGCTCGGGATGACCGACGCCGGGTTCTGTGTCACGGACGAGCAGGCCGGCCGGCTCGCCGAGTTGTACGGGGAGGACGACGGGGGCCGGATCACCCCGATCGCCGGGCTCCCGCTGCACGGCCGCCCCCGCTTCCTGTCCGGCAGCGGCGGCATGGTGGGCAGCGCCCACGACTACCACCGGTTCATGGAGATGCTCCGCCGCCGCGGCGAACTCGACGGCACCCGCCTGCTGACCCCCGAGACGGTGGACCTGATGGTCTCCAACCACCTCCCCGGCGGCGCCGACCGCCGTACCTTCGGCAGCCCCGTCCACCAGGAACCCGGCAACGCGGGCCTCGGCTTCGGCCTCGGCGTCTCCGTCGTCGTGGACCCGGAGATCACCCGGTCCCCGTCCAGCCGGGGCGCGTTCGGCTGGAGCGGCGTGGCCAGTACGACGTTCTGGGTCGACCCGCGCCGCGACATGACCGTGCAGTTCTTCACCCAGGTCCGCCCGACGGCCTCGCACTCCCTCTTTCCTGAGCTGAAGCGGCTGGTCCACGAGGCGGTGCTGGACTGAGTCCGGTCACACGAGATTGACCTCGGGGCGCAGGGCGTCGGTGGCGAAGCGGTCGGCGCTCAGCGGGCCGATGTCGACGAACGGCGCCCGCCCCAGGTAGAGGTCGCGGACGACCTCGCCGACGGCCGGGCCCTGGAGGAAGCCATGGCCCGAGAACCCGGTCGCGTACAGGAAGCGGGAGCACGAACTCGCCTCGCCGATCAGGGCGTTGTGGTCCGGGGTGATCTCGTACAGGCCCGCCCAGCCGCCTGTCCTGCGCAGGTCGAGCAGGGCGGGGGCGCGGCGCTCCATCGCGGCGTAGAGGTGCGGGATCCAGCGGTCGTGCGTCTCCGTGGAGAAGCCGGGCCTCTCGTCGGGGTCGGACATGCCGACGAGGAGGCCGGGGCCCTCGGCGTGGAAGTAGAGGCTGGTCGTGAAGTCGATGGTCATGGGCAGGTCGGGCGGTAGCCCCGGGACGGGTTCGGTGACGGCGACCTGTCGGCGCAGCGGCTCCACCGGGAGGTCCACGCCGACCAGCGCGCCGATGGCCCGGGACCAGGCGCCGGCCGCGCAGACGACCGTGTCGGTGGCGATCCGTCCCTGCTGGGTGACCACGGCCGTGATGGCGTCGCCGTGCGTCTCGATGCCGGTGACCTCGCAGTGCCGCAGTACGGTCGCGCCATGGCGGCGGGCCCCGGCCGCATAGCCCTGGACCACGGATTCGGGCGTGCAGTGCCCGTCGTCCGGGGAGAAGGCCGCGGCCAGCAGCCCGTCGGTGGTGATCAGCGGCGACAGCCGGCGCGCCTCGGCCGGGCCGATCATGCGGCTGGGCACGCCGAGCCCGTTCTGCAGCCGCACTCCCGCCTCGAACGCGGCGACCTCCTCGGGCGTGGAGAGCAGGAACAGATAGCCGACCCGGTGCAGCCCGATGTCCTGGCCCAGTTCCTCGCCGAAGCGGGCGAACGCCTCCAGGCTCCGGGCGCCGAGCTGGATGTTGAGCTCGTCGGAGAACTGCGCCCGGACCCCGCCGGCCGCGCGTGAGGTCGACCCGGAGGCGAGTTCGTCGCGCTCGACGAGCACCACGTCGGGCACCCCGGCGCGGGCCAGGTGGTAGGCGATGCTCGTGCCCATCACACCGCCGCCGATGACGACGACCCGCGCGGTCCTCTTCATCGGCACGCCTCCCTGGCTGGGTTCACCGGCACGCTCCTCCCGTACGCATTCATCGGCGCGCCCCCTTCGCCCGGGCCGCGTCGATCACGGCCCAGGCCGCGGCGGCGTCCTGGATGCCGAGCCCGACGCTGTTGTAGAAGACGATGTCCTCGGGACGCGTACGCGCCGTGTGCCGGCCGGTGAGGACACCGCCGAGCGGGATCAGGTCCTCCCGGGTGAGCCGGCCGTCCCGCAGCGCCTCGACCACCGGACCGGCGTGCTCCGCCGCGGTCTCCGGATCGTCGACGACCACCGCGGCGGCCCGCCGCACGACCTCCGCGTCGACCTCGCTGCGGGTGGGTTCGAAGGACCCGACGCTCACCACCGTGCAGCCCGGCGCCAGCCACTCGCCCCGCACGACGGGGGTGGCGCTGAGGGTGCAGGCCGCGACCATCGGGAGCCCGGCCACGGCTTCCTCGGGCGTGTCGACGGCCTTGACGGCGACACCGAGTTCGGCGGCGAGGCGCTGCGCCGCGTGCGCCCGTCGTCCCGGGTCCGGGCTCCACACCCGTACGGACCGCAGCTCGCGGACCCGGGCGACGGCCCGCGCGTGGGCGAGAGCCTGGGTGCCGGAGCCGAGGAGGCCGAGTTCGGCGCTGTCGGCGGTGGCCAGCGCGTCGAAGGCGACGGCGCTGGCGGCGGCCGTACGCAGGGTCGTCACCGCGGTGCCGTCCATGACGGCGGCGAGCTGCCCGGTGACCGGGTCGAGCGCGTTGATCACCGCGTGGATCGTGGGCAGTCCGGCCGCCGCGTTGCCCGGGTTGACGCTGCCGATCTTGGCGACCGCCCCGGTGTCCGCGGACAGCCGCGCCAGATACGCGAAGACGACGCTGTCGTCGAAGCGGCTGGGGTGCATGATCTTCCCGGGCAGCTCCGCGGTGCCGTCACCGAGCGCGGTGAAGGCCGCGCGCTGCGAGGCGATCGCCGCGTCGGTGTCCAGCAGCTCCGCCACCTGCTCACGCGAGAGGTACAGCGGGCCGCCGGCGGCGTGGTCGTCGTGTTCTGTCATTCCTCAGTGATAACCGTCTTCGCCGATCCGCAAAAGATCGCCTGCGCCCAGTCGCCGCCGTCCAGGTGGGGGAGGTAGTGGTCGAGGCGCTCCCGCTTGGTCAGCAGATAGCTGAGGTTCTCCTCGCACGGCGGGATCAGCAGCGGCACCTGCTCGGCGACCTTGATGCCGTTGCGCAGCAGCGACTCCCGCTTGCGCGGGTTGTTCGACAGCAGCCGTACGGACCGTACGCCGAGGTCGTGCAGTATCTCCGCCGCGACCCCGTAGTCGCGGGCGTCCACCGGGAGGCCCTGGGCGAGGTTCGCCTCGACGGTGTCCATGCCCTCCGCCTGGAGCTTCATCGCGCGCAGCTTGGCGAGCAGACCGATCCCCCGGCCCTCGTGGCCCCGGAGGTAGACGAGGATGCCGCGCCCCTCGGCGACGATGGCGCGCAGCGCGGCGGTGAGCTGGGGGCCGCACTCGCAGTGCGTGGATCCGAAGGCGTCTCCGGTCAGGCACTCGGAATGCAGCCGGGTGAGCACGTCTCCTTCCCGGAGGGTGTCCAAGTCCCCGTACACCAGGGCCACTTGTTCCTCGCCCCGGTCGTGGTCGAGGTAGCCGACGGCATGGAAATCGCCGTACTTGGTGGGCAAGGGGGCAATCACGACTCGTTCGACACCTGTGAGGTGGGCATTCCCGCCGAGTACGCCAAAGTTATCTGTCATGATCTGGTTCCTAAGCAGAGTCGAAAGGGCCGTGAAAACATGGATAGTTCGGGAACGCGCTCGACGGTATCCGGTCTGTTGCCGCTGGACACCACGGAGGATGTACGGGAACGGGGGGCCGGTGTCGCCCGTCAGGTCGCCGTCCTTCCCGTCGGCAGCTTCGAACAACACGGTCCGTTCCTTCCGCTCGCGACCGACACCCTCGTGGCGTGCGCCATCGCGCGGGAGGTTGCCGCCGCGTATCCGGTCCATCTCCTTCCTCCGGTGACGATCTCCTGCTCGCACGAGCACGCGGCCTGGCCGGGGACCGTCAGCATCTCTTCCGTCACGCTCCACGCGGTGGTACGGGACATCGCCGGCTCGCTGCGCGCGTCGGGCGTCGACACCCTGGTGCTCGTCAACGGGCACGGCGGGAATTACGTATTGGGCAATGTGGTTCAGGAATCCGCGGGGAGCGGTACCCGTATGGCGCTTTTCCCTGCCATGGAGGACTGGGAGGCGGCGCGGGAACGGGCCGGTGTGCAGACCTCGTTGCTCAGCGATATGCATGCGGGAGAAATCGAGACCTCCATTCTTCTGCACGCCCATCCGGAATTGGTCAAAGCCGGTTACGAGACCTCCGATTTCACCGCCGACGACCGGCGGCATCTGCTCACCGTCGGCATGTCGGCCTATACCGATTCCGGTGTCATCGGCCGTCCCTCGCTGGCTTCCGCCGAGAAGGGGAAGGAACTGCTGGCGGCGCTGACCGATTCCTTCGAGGCGTATTTCTCCCTGGTGACGCATTGATCGTGCCCTCCCGCGCTCTCCTCCTGGGGGCGCCGGAGCGCAGCGCACCACCGGACGACCAGGACAACGGCGCCGGGCAGGCTCGCCGCGAAGCTGAGCACTCCGTAGACCACGGCGACGGTCAGGCCCATGCTCGCGCCGAGCCCCGCGGCACCGAACGCCCAAGCGGTCGCGCCCTCCCTGGGGCCCCAGCCGCCGACGTTCAGCGGCAGCCCCATGGCGAGCAGGGCCAGCAGCGCCAGCGGCAGCAACTGAGCCACGGACGCGGCGGATCCGGCGACCCGGGCGGCGAGCACGAACATGGCCAGGTGACCGGCCAACACCAGCACCGACGAGAGCAGCACACCGGGCCAGCTGCCCCGGGCGAGCAGCGCGCCGCGCGCCTCGGTGAGCGCGGCACGGACGGCTCCGTAGCGCTGGGCACGACCGGGGGCCCGGCCCCTGCGTACCGCGCCCACCGTCACCACTCCGCACGCCGAGACGATCGCCAGAATCACCGCGAAGTGCCGGGTCTCGGTGAGCACCGGCGAGGGCTGGGTGAGCAGCACCGCCGCCCCGACGGCCACCAGCACCGCCTGCCCCGCGGTCCGTTCGAGCACCACCGCCCGCACTCCGCGGCCGACGTCCCCGGCGCTCTGACCGTGCCGGACGGCACGGTGCACATCGCCGAGCACCCCGCCGGGCAGCGCCGCGTTCAGGAACAGCGCCCGGTAGTAGTCCGCGACGGCGGGCCCCAACGGCAGCCGGATCCGCAGTCCGCGCGCCACCAGACACCACCGCCAGGCGCTGAACACCGTGGTGAGCAGCCCGAGTCCGAGCCCCGCCAGCAGCGTCGTGGCGTCGATCCTCCGCAGCCCGTCCAGGAAGACACCGGTACCCAGTCGCCAGAGCAGTACGCCGAGGATGGCGACACCGGCGACCGTGCCGAGGTGGGTGCGGAGCCGGCGGGAGTCGAGCCGGGCGCGCAGGCCCGCCCCGGCCCGGGTGCGCGCCGGGCCGGCCGTGCCCGAGGCGCCGACCTCGCGCTCACTCGCCTCGTCCGTACGGGTACGAACCGCGCCCGCGTCCACCGCCACGGCCTCGACCCCGGCGCTCACACCGCACCGCCCGTCGGCCCGGGCAGCACCAGCACATCGCTGTGGTGGACCACCACCCGCAACTCGCCCGCGGCGCACGCCGTCAGGCGGGAGTGGAGATACGACTCCGCACGTGCCGCCAGGTCGGGCCGCTGCTCGCAGGCCGCGCCGACCCAGCCGCGCAGCCACTCCTCGGTGAGCGCGGCCTCGTCGGGGCCCAGCCGCCAGGGGCTGGGATACACCCGTACCGTCGCGCCGTACCGGCCGAAGGCCTCGCAGGCCGCCGTGATGGCGTCGGGGCCGAGGAGTTCGCCACGGCGCTGGTGGGTGTTGAACGCCTCGCCGAACTCGGCGTCGAGCGGGTCGGCCGGTGCGAGTTCGATCCGCCCCACGACGGACAGCGTCAGCAAGGCCGGGACCCCGGCGCCCGCGCAGGCCGCCGCGAGCCGGTCGATCTCCTCGCCGGTGAGCACGTCGAGCAGCGCGGAGGCCGTCACCAGCGAGGCGTCGGCGAGGGCGTCGGCGGTCAGCCTGCCGATGTCACCGCGTTGCGTGGTGACCGTGACCCGGCTGCCGTCGGCGGCGGCGCGGGGAGCCCCGACGGTCGCGAAGTGCAGCAGATAGGGGTCCCGGTCGTGCAGGATCCAGTGCTGGGCGCCGTCGAGGCGGGGGGCGAGCCAGCGGCCCATGGAGCCGGTTCCGCAGCCGAGGTCGTGAATGACCAGGTCGCCGCCGCGCCCCGGCCGGTTCGCCAGCCGGATGCGCAACGGGTCGAGCAGTTCGGCCGCCCGCGCGGCGGCGTCGGCGCCCTCGCGCAACTGAAGCCACTGGGGGGCGTATCGAGGGACTTCGTCGGCATCGGCCGCACCGACCCGCTGACCAGGCACACCCGTCCTCGCAATCTTCTCGGACGCGTCGGGCACCGCCGCGCCCCGTCCCGGCACCCCCGCGGGGGTCGTCGCCGTACTCACGCCGCCCTCCGGGGTTCCCGGGGCAGCCGGCCGAGCACTCCGGCCAGGCTCCGGGCCGTGGTCGCCCAGCCGTCCAGCGCCGCCCGGCGTCCTCGCGCGGCCGCCTTCAGACGGCGTCGTACGTCGGCCTCGCCGAACCAGCCGCGCAGTTCCGCGGCGAGGGCCGCCGGGTCCTCCGGTGGGACGAGGATGCCGGGCACCCCGCCGTCGGGGGCGCGCCCGACCGCTTCGGGAAGGCCGCCGACGTCCGTCGCGAGCACCGGTATCCCACGGGCGAGCGCCTCGGTGACGGCCATGCCGTACGTCTCGGCGTAGGACGTGAGCACCATGAGGTCGGCCGTCGCGTAGCTCGCGTCGAGTTCCGCGCCCGCCTGCGGGCCCGCGAGGTGCAGCCGGTCGCCGAGGCCGTACTGCTCGATCAGCGCGCGAAGCCGGGCGACATAGGCCGGGTCCTGGCCGAGGCCGCCGACGCAGACGCAGCTCCAGGGCAGGTCGGTGACGGTCGCGAGGGCCTCGACCAGCCGGTGCTGGCCCTTGCGCGGGGTGACCGCGGCGACGCACAGCAGCCGCGAGACGCCGTCGGTGCCGGAGGCGAGCGGCGCGATGTCCGCGCCGGGCGCGGCGACATGGACGCGGTCGGGGGCGAGCCCGTGGTGGGCCACAAGCCGGCGGACGGCCCAGTCGCTGGTGGCGACGACGGCCGACACGGCGCGGAGCGTCGTGCGTTCCCGGGCGTCCAGGTCGGCGGCCACGGCGGGCGCGAGACCCGTCTCGTCGCCGAGCGGCAGATGCACCAGCACGACGAGGCACAGCCGTTCGGCCTCGGGAACGATGATCTCGGGGACGCCGCAGGCGACGAGTCCGTCGAGCAGGACGACCGTGCCGTCCGGCAAGTCACGGAGCGTACGGGCGAGTTCCGTACGGGCGGCGGACCGGGGGCTCGGCCATTCTCCCGCGACGGCGTGGCGGTGGACCTGCCAGCCGAAGCCGGGAAGGTCCAGGCAGAGCCGCCGGTCGTAGGCGTTGCCGCCGCTCGGCGCGGCCGGGTCGTCGACACCGCCCGGCATGACGAAGTGCACGGAGCGCAGGGACATGGGGATGATCTCGGCGTTCTTGGGGGCCGTGTGCTGCGGGGGCACGTAGTTCAGGGCGGCCTGGTCACTGGTGAGGGACGCCCGCTCCATGGTCGTGTCGGTCACAGGGCACGCTCGTAACTCGCCCAGGCGATGTGCGACTCGTGCAGCGTGACCGTGATGCCCGAGAGGCCGTGGGCGCCCGCGCCCAGTGCCCCTGCGTGCACGCGGTCGGCGAGGCGGTCGGCGATGACCTTGGCCAGGAACTCCGTCGAGGTGTTGGTGTCCTTGAAGTCCGGCTCGCTGTCGAGATTGCGGTAGTTCAACTCGCTCACGACGGCGCCGAGTTCCTGGGTGGCCAGACCGATGTCGACAACGATGTTGTCGTCGTCCAGCTCGGCGCGGCGAAACGTGGCGTCCACCAGGAACGTCGCCCCGTGCAGGCGCTGCGCGGGTCCGAAGACCTCGCCACGGAAGCTGTGGGCGATCATCAGGTGATCGCGGACGGTGATGCTGAACAACGGACGACCCTCCAGGTGCGGTGCGTCTGATCCCCTGCCGGGGGCACGTCGTGTAGTACGGCTGCCCCGTTCTCCTTGTTCAGCTGCCTGTTCCCCTTTCTTTGAAGTCTTCAGAGGTCAGGCAGGTTGTTCCGGGCTCAAACGTCGTCGTAGACCACGCGGTGGCACAAGCCGGGTATCGATCCGGAGGCGAGCTTGGCCATCACGTCGGGCAGTTCCGCGAAGCCGCACTCGCCGGTGATCAGCGCGTCGAAGGCGGGTTCGGCGAGCAGTTCGAGGGCGAGCGCCAGGCGGTCGGCGTAGGTCCTGCCGGGCCTGCTCGCCGGGGAAACGGAACCCACCTGGCTGCTGCGCACGACCAGGCGCCGCGAGTGGAAGGCCTCGCCCAGCGGCAGGCTGACGCGCCGGTCGCCGTACCAGCTCATTTCCAGCACGGTCCCCTCCGGGGCGAGGAGTTCCAGCGCCCGGGTGAGTCCCGCCTCGGTGGCGCTGGCGTGCACCACGAGGTCGCGCTCGCCCTCGGCGTCCCCGGGGAGCGCGAAGTCGACGCCGAGCGCCCGCGCGATCTCGCCGCGGGAGGGATCCGCGTCGACGAGCTGGACGCGTACGCCCGGGAAGCGGGCGAGCAGCGCCGCGACGGAGCAGCCGACCATGCCGCCGCCCACCACGGCGATCCGGTCGCCGATCAGCGGCGCGGCGTCCCAGAGGGCGTTCACCGCGGTCTCGACGGTCCCGGCGAGCACGGCGCGCGAGGCGGGGACCGCGTCCGGTACGACCGTCACGGCGCTCACCGGGACGACGTAGCGCGTCTGGTGCGGATACAGGCAGAAGACGGTCCGGCCGAGCAGTGACACGGGTCCTTCCTCCACTCGGCCGACGCTCAGATAGCCGTATTTCACCGGCGCGGGGAAATTCCCGTCCTGGAACGGTGCACGCATCGAAGCATGCTGACTTTCCGGAACACCCCCTCGGAAGACGAGGGTCTCGGTGCCCCGGCTCACCCCGGAGAAGAGCGTGCGCACCAGCACCTCGCCCTCGGTGGGTGCCGGCACGGCGACGTCCCGTATCTCGCCCTGCCCGGGCGACCGGAGCCAGAAGGCGCGAGCTGAGAGTTCCATGAGCGTCCCCCTGAACGATTCAGCAGATCTTCACGTACGGAGCAGTGACAAGCCGCGCACTGTACGCGGCGTTGATCGACTCTGTCATACGGCCGGAGGATGTGCGGTGGCCCTGAACAACACATACGACGCGAGGCTCCCTCAGCAGGAGACCATTGTGGGAGCCGGTGTGCAGCTCCTGCTGCTGGTGCTGCTGGGCACGGCGATCGGGATGGGGCCCGCGGGCTGGCTGACCGGCCTGGCCTTCGCGATCGCCACCTGGGCGGTACTGACCCGCGCCCTGCGCCGCTCGCAGCCCCGCTCGTTCGGCCCCGCCAATCGTGTGACGCTCGGCCGGGCCATCCTGGTCGGCGGCGTCACCGCCCTGGTCGCGGACTCGTTCCAGAGCTCGCCCCCGGTCAGCCTGCTGGTCGGTCTGACGGCGGTCGCCCTGATCCTCGACGGCGTCGACGGCAAGGTCGCCCGGCGCACCGGAACCTCCTCCGCGCTGGGCGCCCGCTTCGACATGGAGGTCGACGCGTTCCTGATCCTGGTACTGAGCGTGTACGTAGCGATGTCGCTCGGCCCGTGGGTGCTGCTGATCGGCACGATGAGGTACGCGTTCGTGGCGGCCGCCCGGGTGATGCCGTGGCTGAACGGCGCGCTGCCGCCGAGCATGGCGCGCAAGACGGTGGCGGCCCTGCAGGGCATCGTGCTGCTCGTCGCGGGCGCCGGGATCCTGCCGCACGAGGCGACCGCGGGGGCCGTGCTGCTGGCTCTCGCGTCGCTGGTCTGGTCATTCGGACGCGACATCGCGTGGCTGTGGCGCCAGGGCGGCCGAAAGGTCGCCGGCGGCGCGGCGCCCCTCGCCGCCGGACTGCCGCTGCGCCGGCTTCCCGGTCCGGTCAGCCTGTCGTCTCGGCCGGTACCGGCGCGTTCAGAGGGTTGATCACATGCCAGAACAGGCCGACGCCGTTGGTGTCGGCCGGCTGGAGGTCCCCGGCGTACGAGTACAGCGGGGAGCCGTCATACGTCACCTGGTCGCCGCCGTCGGGCCGTGCGACGGTACCGAGCGTCCCGGCGATGCCCGGCGGCAGCCGGAGTTCCGCGCCGGGCGGGTTGAGCAGCGGCTTGTGGGTGTCCGTGCAGACGCGGAAGCAGGCGATGTCCCCGTCGCTCTCCCGGTCGAAGCGGTACAGGGTGCGCCCGTCCGGATCCGTGAGAACGCGCCCCATCGTGTCGGTGTCGGCGACCATGACGGTGAGCGGCGGGGGTTCCGGCGCCGCCACCGCGGGATGTGGCAGGCCCAGGCAGGACGCGACGGCGATCGCGGCCAGCAGGGGGGTGACCCGTCTACGTCTACCTCTGCGCATGACGCTCTCCTCGGTCTGTTGGGTGGCCGGCAGTCTGTCGGTGGCCGGCCGGATCCTCAGTAAGTGATCTTGACGCCGCTGACCGTGTGGTTGTCCGTCAGACCGCCGCTGGCGCCGCTGAACCCGACCAGCACGTTGTCCGGCAGGGTCACCGCGGTGTCGATGACCTGCGTGCCGTCCACACTCACCAGGATGTGCCCGGCGGTCGTCACGCTCACGTCGACGACATGCGTACCGGTCCGCAGGGGAGGAACGGCGGTCGAGGTCGCGGCGTACGTGAAGGGGGATCCGTTGCCGCCGGTGGCCACCCCCACGAAGTTGGCCGAGGGGTCGCCGGCGTTGCGGAACGTGTCCAGGGTGACGGCGATACCCGGCAGCCCCGCGTAACCGAGGCCCCCGCCGCCCCCGCCGAGCGACTTGGGGGTCGCCTTCGTCGAGTCGAGCAGCATGAAGGTCATGCCGTCGGCGCCGGTGCCGCCGCCGATCTCGGCGGTGAAGGTCGCCTTCAGGCGCCCGGAGGGTACGACGGTGCTCTGGATGCCGGTCCCCTTGGTGTTCTTCACGGCCGGGTTGAGCAGCAGGCTGGTGCCGGACAGCGCGGCGGAACTGTTGTAGGTCCACCCGTTGGGCCCGGGCGGCGGCACCGCGTACGACGTCGCGCTGATGACCGTGTCCCGGACCGTGTGGATGTCCGTCCGTCCGCCAGTGGCGCCGGTGAAGGCCAGCAGGGCCGTCGGGGGCAGCGAGGCCACCGTCGTGGTCAGGATCCTGGTGCCGTCCAGGGAGACGGCGATCGTCTTCCCGGTGATCGAGACGGCGACGGCGTGCGGGCCCGAGCGCAGGTTGGGCACGTTGGTGGTGGTCGCCGCGTAGGTGAACACGTCACCGCTCGCCCCGGTGGCGATGCCCACGAAGTTCGACGACGGGTCGCCCGTGTTGCGGGAGGTGTCGAAGGTGATCGCCACACCGGGCTTCCCCCGCCAGCCGAGGCCACCGCCGTCGGGGCCCAGCGTGCTGGGGGTGGCCTGGGCCGGGTCCAGCAGGCCGAAGGTCTGACCGTCGGCGCCGTCGCCGCCGCCGATGACGGTGGTGAACGCCGCCTTGAGGCCGTCGGTGACCACCGGGACGGGGAAGATGCCCGAGCCCGCCTGGTGTTTGGTCGCCTGGGTGAGCTGGAGGTCGTTGCCGGAGAGCTGCGCGGTTCCGTTGAGCTTCCAGCCGCCCTCTCCGGGCGGCGGGACGGTGACCCTTCCGGGTGCCGTTCCGTTGCCGGTGACCGTCTCGTTCTGCGGTCCACGGCCGTCGTCGGAGGTCAGCTGGTAGGTGCCGGTGACCTTGCCGACAGCGGTCGGCGAGAAGGTGACGGCCTGGTGGACCACGTCCTCCGGGCCCAGGACCTGGCCCTCGCTGATCGGACTGGTCACGTGGAACGGATCCGTCGGCGGTGCCGCCTTGGTGATGGTGAGGGGGATGTTGCCCGTGTTGCTGATGTCGAAGGTCTTGGTGACGGACTTCCCGACCGCGACATCGCCGAAGTCGGTGGACGTCGGAGTGATCGTCAGATGCGCCTGGCCGGTCACCGCCGTGCCGGTGACGTTCACGGTCGCGGTGCCGTTCTGGCCGGTGAGCGAGAGCGTATCGCTGTTGTCGCCCGCGGCCGTCGGGGTGTACTTCACCTGCACGGTGACAGCCTGCTGAGGCTGGACGACGGTCCCGTCGGCGGGCATGCCGTCGGCGCTGAAGGGCGCGTCCGGCGCGTTGCTCCCCGAGATCGTCTCGGGCTGGGTTCCGGTGTTGGTGAAGCTCACGCCCAGCGTCTTGGACGTTCCGGTGGCCACGGTGCCGAAGGCCAGCGTGGACGGGGAGGCGACGAGGCCGGGTTTGGTGCCGTAGCCGGTCAGACCGAGCCCGAAGTCACCGGTATCGGTGGTGAAGGTCAGCACGGAACTGGCTGCGCCGGGTGTGGTCGGCGAGTACGTCACCGGCACCGAGTAGCTCTCGCCCGCGTGCAGCGTGACCGGCAGACCCGAGGGCGAGGAGGAGAACTGACTGCCCGACGGCGCACTCACCGCCGTGATCGTCACGTCCTGGGTGGCGGTCACCTTGGCCGTGGCGTTGCGGGAGCTGCCCACGGCCACATTGCCGAAGTCCACCGCGTTGCCGGTCAACGCCCCGGCGGACGGGCGGCCGAACGCGAGAATGTGGCCGTCCCGGGTGCCGACGTAGACCCGGCCACCGTCGGTGGCGGGTACGGAGAACTTGGACGCGGTGCCGATCGGGGCCGAGAAGCGCTGCGTCAACGTTCCGTTCGTGGGCGTGGCGTCGTACGCGCGGATCTGGCCGTTGCCTCCGTTGGGGCCGTCCGAGTAGATCGCCCAGACGAGGGCGGAGCCCGGCGTGGTGCCGGTGGAGGTGACCACGGGCGAGCCGGAGGTGTAGCCGAAGGTGCCGGTGCTGGTGCCGGTGTTGGTCAGTGTGGGCTGGCCCGAACCGTTGACGCCGTAGGCGAAGGCCCGCAGCGGCCCCCTGCTGCCGATCGTGTACACATAGCCGCCCTGTCCGCCGTACACGGACGGGTGCCCCCAGACACCCTCGTACGGCCCGAAGGTGCCGACCACCTTGTCGGTGCCGCCGGATCCCTGGCTGCGGCCGCCGAGGCTGTCCCGGTCGAGGAGGAAGAGGCGGCCGTCCTTGCCGATCTGCGCCATGAGATGGGGGTGCTGGCTCGTGCCGAAGACGTCATTGGGCAGCGCCACCGGACCGCCCGAGCCGAAGTCGGTGTCGTTCTGGTCGAGGGTCGGGGCGTTGCTGGGGCTGAAGAAGTCCTGCGCGGACATCGTGCCGTCGCTGTTGACGCCCAGTCGTACCACCGACTCGGCCAGTTGGCCCGGCGGCTGCGAGCCGGGGCCGGGTGCCGGGGAGATGCCGTTGCCGGTGGACACGAAGATTCTGCCCGGCCCGTCGGAGACCGGGCCGCCGCCGCTCATCCAGATGCCGGCCTTGCCGTTGGCGGAGGAGTCCTCGGTGGCCCACAGGGTGGTGTTGCGGGTCGTGGTGTTGACACCCACGACATAGCCGACGTACGGGCCGATGTCACAGTGCGAGGCGAACGCCACGTAGATCGATCCGCCCATCAGCAGCAGACCGGGGCGCTGGGCGGCGGTGAACGGGTTGAAGGGGTGGCTGGGGTCGTTGACCGGCGCGCCCTGCACCTTCACCGGCCAGCCGCTGCGTTCGGCGCCGGTCGTCGCGTCCATCGCGTGGACGTACCAGTTGGGGTGCTGGACGTCGGGCCCGTCGTTGATCTTGGCAGTGAGGTAGACGGTGTTGGTCGCCGGATCGTGCACGGGGGTCGAGGTCACCCCGAAGTTCGGTACCAGGTCACCGCAGCCGATCGCCGAGGCCGGCCAGGGCGCACCCAGGTTCTTCGTCCAGTTGATCTTCCCGGACGCCGAGTCGAGCCCGTACACCTTGGCGTTCTCGGTGGCCGCGACGACCGTCTTGCCGGCCACCAGGGGCTGCGCGTAGACCTGACCGTCCACGGCGGTGGAGAACTGCTGCCCGAAGTCGGAGCTGGCCACCTGGGAAGGCGCGAGTCCGGGCTCGTTCTTGTCCCAGCCGGTGCGGAAGTTGTCGACCGAGACCGTCGATTCGTCGGCGCGGCCCGGCGCGGCGGCGAGCGAAGGCAACGTGCCGCCGGTGCCCAGCAGCAGACAGCCCGTCAGCAGCGCAAGCAGTCGGTTCCCGCCCCGTCGTCTGCGCGTGCTGGGCATGTCTCCACCTCGGTACATGAGTGCGCGAGGGCGGAGACCGACCGGTCCCGCCGACGATCATCGTCAGCGGGACCGGCCAATATTCGTACGCTTTCGCAGCTTACATACGCTGTTGTTCACCACGATGGGTCAAACGCGGCGACCCACGGCGTCACGACGCGACCCGTTCGCCCGGTGCCGCCGCGTCCGGGTGCGCCAGGCCGAGGTGGTCGCGCAGGGTGGTGCCCTCGTACTCCGTGCGGAAGACCCCGCGCTCCTGGAGCAGCGGGACCACGGTGTCGGCGAAGGCGTCGAGGCCGCCGGGGGTGATGTGCGGGACGAGGATGAAACCGTCGGCGGCGCCGGCCTGCACGAAGGAGTCGATGGTCTCGGCGACGGTGGACGGCGAGCCGACGAAGGCCTGCCGGTTGCCGGTCTCGATGACCAGGTCGCGGATCGACCAGTTGTTGGCCGCCGCACGCTCCCGCCACTCCCGGGCGGTGGCCAGCGGGTCGCGGTACATGCGCACCTGGGCGCGACCGCGCGCGATGGTGTGCTCGCCCGGGTCGGGGTCGATGTCGGGGACCGGACCGTCCGGGTCGTACGCGGACAGGTCGCGGTTCCAGACGAACTCCAGATGCTTGATGGCGGTGGCGCCGCTGACCTGCTGGCGCCGCACCTCGCGGGCGCGTTCCTCCGCCTCCGCGTCGGTGTCCCCGAGGACGAAGGTCGCGGCGGGCAGGATCAGCAGCTGGTCGCGGGTGCGGCCGTGGCGGGCCAGGCGGCCCTTGACGTCCGTGTAGAACGCCTGCCCTTCCTTCAGGGTGCTGTACCGGCTGAAGATCGCGTCGGCACTGGACGCGGCGAACTCGCGGCCCTCGTCGGAGTCGCCCGCCTGGAAGATCACCGGGCGTCCCTGCGGGGAACGGGGCACGTTGAACTGGCCCTCGATGCCGAAGTGCTGACCCTGGTGCACGAAGGCTCCCGCCTTCGCGTCGCGCAGGAAGGTGCCGCTCTCCTGGTCGGCGAGGATCTCGTCGCCGTGCCAGGAGTCGAAGAGTTCGTTCGCGGTGGTGAGGAACTCCTTGGCCCGGGAGTAGCGCTCCTCCTGCGGGAGGAAGCCGCCACGGCGGAAGTTCTCGCCGGTGAAGGCGTCCCAGGAGGTGACGACGTTCCAGGCGGCGCGCCCGCCGGAGAGGTGGTCGAGGCTCGCGAACTGGCGGGCCACCTCGTAGGGCTCGTTGAAGGTGGAGTTGATGGTGCCGGTCAGGCCGAGGTGTTCGGTGACGGCGGCGAGCGCGGTGAGGATCGTGAAGGTGTCGGGCCGTCCGACGACGTCCAAGTCGTAGATCCTGCCGCCCTGTTCGCGCAGCCGAAGCCCCTCGGCGAGGAACAGGAAGTCGAACTTGGCGCGTTCGGCGGTGCGCGCGAAGTGCGCGAAGGAACTGAACTCGATGTGACTGCCGGCCTCCGGGTCGCTCCATACGGTGGTGTTGTTGACGCCGGGGAAATGGGCGGCCAGATGGATCTGCTTCAGGGGCTTGCTCATGGTCGTACGGTCCCTCCGGCTCAGGCGGTGACGGCGGCGGCATAGCGGTTGGCGGGGCGGGCGAGCCCCAGCAGCCCGCGCAGGGTGTCGGCTTCGTACGACTCCCGGAAGGCGCCGCGGCGCTGGAGTTCGGGAACCAGGCCCCGGGTGATCGCCGGGAGGTCGTGGCCGGCGACGGCGGGGCGCAGCCGGAAGCCGGACAGTCCGGCCTGCCCCAACTCCTGGAGCAGATCGGCCAGTTGTCCGGGCGTTCCCGTGAAGATCCGCGCGTCGCTGGTGTACGGGTGTCCCGCGAGGGAGTCGAGACGGTCCAGGCGCGCCACCGCGGCGGCGGGGTCGTCGTCCAGGAACACCACCAGGTCGCCGAAGAGATGCAGCGGCTGCGCGGCGCGACCGGCCGCGTCCTGTTCGGCGCGGACCGCGGCGACGACGGCACGTGCCTGCTCGGCGTCGTGCGGAGTAACGTATCCGAGATCGGTGGAACGCCCCACGAGCCGGAACGGCGCACCCGTCCCGGTCTCGTGGGCCAGCGCGGTGACCAGGGGCTGGCCCTGCGGCGGCCGGGGGGTGATGGAGGGGCCCTTGACGCTGAAGTGCGGGCCCTCGAAGTCGATGTAGTGCAGTTTGTCGCGGTCGATGAAGCGGCCGGTGGCGACGTCCCGGATCTCCGCGCCGTCCTCCCAGCTGTCCCAGAGCCGGCGCACCACTTCGACGTAGTCGGCGGCCTCGTCGAAGATCTCGACGATCGACTCCCTGATCGCCGGGCTCTCCAGATCCTCGGAACGGAACGGGGGGAAGGTACGGCGGCCGAAGTGCGCGGCCTCATTGCGGCGTGCGGACACCTGCACCCGGAGGCCCGCGCGGCCGGTGCTCACATAGTCGAGGGTGGCGATCGCCTTGGATATATGGAAGGGCTCCGTGTGGGTGGCCACCACGGTCGGTACCAGGCCTATGTGGCTGGTCAGCGGTGCGACGCGGGCCGCGATGAGGACGGCGTCGAGGCGTCCGCGGACCTGGTCCGTCCGCCCGTCGGGTTCGGTGACGTGCGAGGACTGGAGTCCGAGCGCGTCCTCGATCGTCACGAAGTCGAGCAGCCCGCGTTCGGCCTCGGTGACCAGGTCGGTCCAGTAGGCGGCGGTGAGCAGTTCCCGGGGCCGCGCCGCCGGTTCGCGCCAGGCGGCCGGGTGCCAGCCGGCACCGTCGAGCGCGACGGCGAGGTGGAGTTTTCCGGCGGATGAGGCGGAGGAGGGGGACGAGGGGGACAGCGAAGATGGTGAGGACACGGGAGGGTGCCTTCCTGATCGACCGTATGAGATCACCGGGCCCTCGGCGTCGAGGGTGCGGTGGCGGGGTGACAGGTCAGGGGCGACAGAGCGCGCCGGCCACGCGCTGCAGGTCGATGTGCGGCCGGGAGTACAGATGGACGCGGCGGCGTGGTGCCAGGACCTTGGCGGGGAGTCGGGACACACCCGGCACCTCGGTCACCCCCGCCCTTCCGGCGCGGCGGGCCCGTGGCCGCGCCGGCATCGTGTCGTCGTCCCTCTCAACAGCCCGGCTTCGCCGTCTGTTCCGGCCGCGCGCCGGGAGTCTGGACATGAGGTGTCGGATCTCCGTGGCGGTGACGCGGCGACTTCGGCGGATTCACGGCCCGTCGGCTCCAAGAGACCAGCCGACGGACCGTCAGAAGAACTCCGGTGTTCAGGAGTTGTCGAGCGGGAGCCCGGCCGGGTTGATCTCGGAGGTGGTGACGGCCTCGTTGGAGAGGTTCCAGGCGGTCAGCCACTTGGCGTACTGGCCGTTCTTGATCAGGTAGTTGATCGCGTCCGCGACCGGCTTGGCCACTCCGCTGTCCTTCTTCGAGGTCGCCGCGATCAGGCCCTGCAGCGACGCCCCGGCTCCGGAGAACGTGCCCGCGCTGCGCGTCGGGTTGGGCGACGAGGCGGTCTGCGTGATGTGGTACGCGACACCCGGGTTCGCGGCGAAGTACGCGTCGATCTTCCCGCCGACCAGCGCCAGGTTGGTGCTGTTCTTGCTCTGGTAGTGCTTGACGGTGAGCTGCTTGCCCTCCTTCTTGAGCTTGCTCTGCCACTCAAGAAGGATCTTCTCCTGGTTGGTGCCGTTGTCGACGGCGACGGTCTTCCCGGCGAGGTTCTCGTAGTCTCCGTCGAAGTTCCACGTGCTCTTCTTGAGCACTTCGAAGCCGAGGTTGTCCTTGCGGTAGGAGGCGAAGTCGTACTTCTTCTTGCGCTCCTCGGTGTCGGTGATGTTCGAGAAGGCGACGTCGACCTTGCCGCTGTCGATGCCGACGAACATGTTCTCCCAGGTGGAGTTCTTCACCTCCGGCTTCAGGCCGAGGACCGCGGCGACCAGACGCCCGAGGTCGGGCTCGGCACCGGTGAGCGTCTTCTGGTCGGAACCGACGAACGCGAGGGGCGGGAAACCGTCGGGCAGAGCGCCGACGCCGATCGCCAGCGTGCCGCTCCTGCGGACCGACGCGGGCAGCTCCGCGCTGATCGACTTCACCTCGGAGACCTTCAACTCGGCCTGTTTGGCAGCCCCGTTGGACAGCTGTCCCACCGTCACCGTGCCGACGGCGTCGGTCGTGGTGGCGGCGTCACTGTCGCCTCCGCAGGCGGCGAGCCCGGCGGCGAGCGAGGCAACGGCGGTGGCCGCGGTGATCCCGCGTATCAGGCTGCGTCGGGAGAAGTGCGTAGGCATGGCTGGCTGTCCTTGTCGCTGGGTGTGGGCTGGTGAGGGCTGGGGTGAGGGCCGACCGCGGTGAACCGGCAAGAGGGAGGCGCCCGTCGGAGCGCCTTGCCGAGAAAGGAGGTCAGAGCACCTTGCTGAGGAAGTCCCGGGTCCGCTCGTGCCGCGGGTGGTCCAACACCTGTGCGGGCGGGCCCTGTTCGACGACCTTGCCGCCGTCGATGAAGACGACCCGGTCGGCGACCTCGCGGGCGAAGCCGATCTCGTGGGTGACGATGACGAGGGTGGTGCCGCTGGTCGCCAGGTCCTTGATGACGGCCAGAACCTCGCCGACGAGTTCGGGGTCGAGTGCCGAGGTGGGCTCGTCGAACAGGATGATCCCCGGGCGCAGGGCGAGCGCGCGGGCGATGGCCACCCGCTGCTGCTGGCCGCCGGAGAGCTGGCGCGGATAGGCGCCGGTCTTCTCGCCCAGGCCCACCCGGCCGAGGAGTTCGCGGGCCAGCTCCTGGGCCTCGGGCTTGGTCAGCTTCCCGGTGGCCACGGGCGCGGCGGCCACGTTGTCGAGGACGGTCAGGTGCGGGAACAGATTGAAGTTCTGGAAGACGAAGCCGATCCGGCTGCGCTGGCCCAGGATGGCGCGCTCGCTGAGTTCCTTCAGCCGCTCACCCTGGCGTCGTACGCCGATCAGCTCACCGTTGACGCTGACGTAGCCGATCTCGGGCTTCTCCAGGTGGTTGATCACTCGCAGCAGCGTGGACTTGCCGGAGCCGGACGGGCCGAGGATGACGGTGACCTCACCGGGCCGCACCGTCAGGTCGACGCCGTCGAGCACCCGGTGGGGCCCGTACCACTTGTGCACGTCATGGATCTCGAGCGCGGCCGGACTGGCGTCGAGGGTCTGGGTGGTGGTCATACGACGGCCTCCTTGCGCAGCCGGGCGCGCAGGTCGCCAAGGCCGCTGCGCACCTTTCGCAGGGGGGTCGGCGGCAGGGTGCGCGTGGCGCCCCGGGCGAAGTACCGCTCGACGTAGAACTGGACGACGGACACGGCGCTCGTGAGGATCAGGTACCAGACGGTGGCGACCAGCAGGAGCGGCACGATGTCGCCGGGATAGGTGCTGCCCATCGTCTGCACCGAGCCGAACAGGTCGAGCAGCGAGACGTAGAACACCAGGGATGTTCCCTTGATCAGGCCGATCAGCTGGTTGACGTAGTTGGGGGTGATGGACCTGAGTGCCTGCGGGAAGACGACGCGGGTGAACTGATACGTCTTCGGCAGGCCGAGCGCGGCCGCCGCCTCGTGCTGGCCCTGGTCGACGGAGAGGATGCCGCCGCGGACGACCTCGGCCGCGTATGCCGCCTCGTTGAGGCTGAGACCGATGACAGCGACCGTCAGGTCGGTGGCGAGCCGCGACTCGTCGAAGGTGAAGAAGGCCGGTCCGAACGGCACTCCGATGCTCAACGTCTGGTACAGAGCACTGAAGTTGTAGAGGAAGATCAGGACGACGATCAGCGGTATGGAGCGGAACAGCCAGGTGTACACCCAGCTCACCGCGCGCAGCACCGGGCTTCCCGAGAGCCGGGCGAGGGCGAGCACGATGCCGCCGAGCAGCCCCAACACGGCGCTGAGCGCGGCCGCTTCGAGGGTGACGACGAGTCCGTCGAGGATCGTCGGGCGCAGGAACCAGTAGCGGAAACGGTCCCACTGGTAGAACGGGTTCGTGGCCAGGCCGTGGATGATCTGGGCGACCAGGACCAGAGCGACGGCCGTGCCGATCCAGCGGCCGGGCCTGCGCAGCGGCAGCACTCGCTGAGCCGTGAGCGGCTTCGACGGGGAGTCGGCGGGCGGTGCCTCGGCGAGGGACACGGCGGCGCCAGGGGGTTCACTCATGAGGGCTCCAGCAAAGAGGGACACCCCGGGGCGTGGCGTACGCGACGGCACCGCGGCGCGAAAGAGACGGCTGCGGATGGCGGAGCGCGAGGAAACGCCGGTACCGGGGGCTGGGCGGGCAGAGGGCACACCGCGGTTGGCGGTGCGCTTCAGAGGTTCAGAACGCCGTCAGCCTTGACAGCGGGCACAGCCCGAAGCACTGCGGGCACGGCCCGGAGCGGTACACAGGGCGCTGTTGACGCGGAGCAGATCGACGCAGCGGTTGCCGCACAGCAGGACACAGCCGCGGGGCCGCTGTGCGGCCTTCCTCGAAGCTGCGTGCATCGCCGTCTCCATCGCTGGTTTCCGGCCGGTGAGCCAGGACTTGTCCCTTGAGCCAGGACTTGTCGCTGACGCTCATGACCGATCTGCGGCGTAAGTTAGGCACGCGCGGAAACCAATGTCAACGTGCACCGGCCCGGATGACCACCTGGTGAGACCGGGT
The DNA here is from genome assembly GCF_041053035.1 of Streptomyces sp. R35. Lineage (NCBI taxonomy): Bacteria > Bacillati > Actinomycetota > Actinomycetes > Kitasatosporales > Streptomycetaceae > Streptomyces > Streptomyces sp. R35. The sequence continues at coordinate 9,523,397 of NZ_CP163440.1, read as the reverse complement.
GGACGCGTCCTTGACGGCTTCAGGGAGCGCGCTGACACTGACGAGGACGGTCACGATTGTCAGCGCCTCAGCACGCGGGTTTTCCTTCGGTGGGGCAAGCACGGTCTCGCGACTCGCGGGACCTGGAGGCGGGACCGGTGGGAATGCACAGGAACAACCTGACGAGGCGCCTGCACATCGACTTGTTGCGGGTCTCCAGCGCGTACTAGTCCGGCCTCTTCGAGCCGTACGCAAGCGCAGTCACTCCGTTCCGCCGCTGCCGCCCAAGAGGCGGCCGGGGCTTCGTCGTTCCCCCATGGAGAGTCATGCCCAAGACCGTTTCGCGCGCTTCGACCACCGGCACGTCAGGCATGTGTACCCGCATCGGCGTCGGCGCCGCCGGTGGTTTCTACCCGGCGCCGCACCGCTATCAGCTGTACCTTTCCCTGAACTGTCCGCGCTCGCTGCGCCTTTCGATCACCCTCGGCCTGCTCGGTCTGGAGGACTCGGTCGCCACCACCGTCGTGGCGCTCCCCACCGAGACACCGGACGCGTCCGCCTCGCTGCGCAGCGCCTACGAGGCCACCTGGCACCACTACGAGGGCCCGCTGACGGCGCCCGCGCTGTGCGACCGCTGGAGCGGACGCATCGTCAGCAATCACACGCCCGACATCCTCCGCGACCTCGCGGGCCTCCTGACCGGCCACGACGCGGCAAGCGTCCCGCTGCTGCACCCGCCGGCCCGCGCCGCGGACATCGACGCCCTGCGTGAACTCCTCGACCAGGACGTCACATCGGCCGCACGGCCGGCGGCCCGGGCGGCCGCGCTGGATCTGCTGGACCGTCAACTCACCGCACATACCTACGTGTTGGGCGATGAACCGACCGCCGCCGATGTGGACGTCTGGGTGGCGCTCACTCATCTCGACGTGCGCGATGCCCTCGCCCGGCACAGCCACCTTCGCGCCTATGTGCGCCGCCTCGCCGGGCATCCCGCCTTCCAGCGCGCCGCGTCCGTACATCTGTCTCCCGAGCGGTCCACGACGGGCGCCGGCTGACCGGTACCTCCGGCTCGCGCGAGGGGCGGCCACCTCGCGCGGGCCGCGCTTGCCCGACCGATGAAGGCGGCGGAAATAGTTGACGGAACTTGTCAGGTATTGCGGCCAAGGTGGTGGGCACAGAGACACAGCCACACGGAAAATGGGGTCGGACATGGCACAGCACGCGGTCGAATGCGAGGTGGCCGGTCCGTGGTCGCTGGACACGAGCCGGGAGTTCTGGGAGGAGATGGCGCCGCTGGGCCCGGCCTCGGCGGCCGGTGGCGGCGGGGCGCTGCGCACGGTCTTCCACGCCGACTCCGACTGGCGCCGTGTCGGCGCGGAGGTGACCCAGTACGGCACCACGGCCCGGGTCGTGGTGACCGGAGACGGCGATCTGGCGGCCGCCGCCGAGCAGGTGCGCCGCTTTCTGTCCCTGGACGTCGATGCCCGCGGCTGGCCCGCGGTCGCCGAGCGCGACCCCGTGATCGCCGAGGTCCAGGCCCGCTGGCCGGGCCTGCGCCCGTGCGGGTTCCACTCGCCGTACGAGGCCGCCGCCTGGGCGGTGCTGACCCAGCGCACGGGGATGACGTCGGCCAGGCGGATGCGTGACGGCCTCATCGCCCGCTACGGCACGGGCGGCGCGTTCCCCTCCCCCGAGGCCCTGCTCGGCCTGGACTACGAACTCCCCTGGCGCAAGACGGAATACCTGCACTCCGTGGCCCACGCCGCACTCGACGGACTCCTCGACGGCGCCTGGCTGCGCGCCCTGAGCCCCGGGGAGGCGGTGCGGCAGGTCCAGCAGGTCAAGGGGCTGGGCGTCTTCTCCGCCGAGCTCGTCGTCCTGCGCGGCGCCGGCCATCCGGACGCCCTGCCGACCCAGGAGCGCCGGCTGGAGGCGGAGGTCGCCGAGCGGTACGGGCCGGGGCGCAGCCTCACCGAGATCGCGGAGAACTGGCGGCCCTACCGCACCTGGGCCGCACTGCACCTGCGTGTCCTGCGCGGTGAGCGGCTGGGCTCGGCCGCCGTCCGCCCCGCGCGGGCCGCTTGAGAAACACGGAGGGACGCGCGCCTGCGCATCCGCACGCACACCGTGACTCACCTGTTCATCAGGACACCGGCCCAAGCTCGAAACCGTAACCTGCGGCGACCGCGAACGAACATCAACTGGCTAGACTACGCACCCTCGTACACACGATCGCGCCACGTACGAGCAAAGCCGTTCCCGAAGGGTTTCGACGCTTGATAGCCATCGAAGATGTCAGCAAGCGATACGCCGACGGCACGGTGGCCGTCGATCGCCTGTCTCTCCAGATACCGAACCACTCCATCACCGTTCTCGTCGGACCTTCGGGCTGCGGCAAGACCACCACGCTCCGGATGATCAATCGCATGGTCGAGCCGAGCAGCGGCACGATCCGGGTCAACGGCGAGGACATCCTGCGCCAGCCGGTCAACGCCCTGCGCCGTTCCATGGGTTACGTCATCCAGAACGCCGGGCTCTTCCAGCACCGCACGATCCTCGACAACATCGCCACGGTGCCGCGGCTGCTCGGCTGGTCCAAGCAGCGCGCCCGGGCCCGGGCGGCCGAACTCATGGAACGGGTCGGCCTCGATCCGGGCATGGCCCGCCGCTATCCGTACCAGCTCTCCGGCGGCCAGCAGCAGCGTGTCGGTGTCGCCCGCGCCCTGGCGGCGGACCCGCCGATCCTGCTCATGGACGAGCCGTTCTCCGCGGTCGACCCGGTCGTCCGCCGCGGCCTCCAGGAGGAGTTGCTCCGTATCCAGGGCGAACTCGGCAAGGCGATCGTGTTCGTCACGCACGACATGGACGAGGCCATCACGATCGGCGACCGCATCGCCGTGCTGCGCACCGGCGGCAGGCTCGCCCAGTTCGCCGCCCCCGACGAGATTCTGTCGTCGCCCGCCGATGCGTTCGTGGAGGAGTTCCTGGGCGCCGACCGGGGCATCCGCGGTCTGTCGTTCCTGTCCACCCGCGACCTCGCACTCGACCGCTCCCGGGTCTTCCCCGTCGGCTCCGACTGGCAGGAGATCGCCGGGCGCGAGGGAACGCCGTCGCCCGTCCTGGTGACCGACGCCGACGGCAAGCCGCTGGGCTGGGCCGACCTCGCCGTGTGGGCCGGTGACATCCACGCCCTGGAGCCGCACGGGCAGAGCTTCGAGGTGGGCCGGGACTCGCTGCGGGTCGCCCTGGACCGGGCGGTGCTGTCGCCCACCGGCCAGGCCGTCGCCGTGGACGGGGCCGGACGGGTCCTCGGAGTCGCGGGGCAGGAGACGGTCGCCGCCACGATCCGCGCCGCTCGGCAGCGGCGGGCCGCCGACACCGTGCCGGGCCCGGCCGATTCCACGCAGGGCCCGTCCCAGGCGAAGGCTGTGCGATGAACGGGTTCTTCGACATCCCGAGCGACCTGCAGAACAGTTATCAAGGCCTGATCTCCTGGCACATGCAGGAGGCCCTGATCCCGGTGCTCGTCGGTCTGTTGCTGGCGCTGCCGATCGGCCTGCTGTGCGTCCGCTTCAACTGGCTCTACCCGCCGGTCCTTTGGACGACCACGGTGCTGTACGCGATCCCGTCGCTGGCCTTCTTCGTGGTGCTCATCGACTACACCGGGCTCAGCCGCCTCACGGTGATGATCCCGCTGTGTCTGTACAGTCTGGTGGTCCTCGTCCCGGCGGTCGTCGACGGCATCCGCTCGGTGCCCGAGGAGACGATCGCCGCCGCCGCGGCGATGGGCATCGGCCCGGTACGCCGCTATTTCCAGGTCCAACTCCCCATCGCCGTACCGGCGATCATGGCCGGACTGCGGGTGGCGACCGCCTCCAGCATCAGCCTGGTCAGCGTCGGCGCGCTGATCGGCAACCAGGGTGCGCTCGGCAATCTGCTGACCACCGCGATGCTCTACCACCGGCCCGTCCTCGCGGTGAACTCGGTGGTCACCACCGCGGTCCTCGCGGTACTGATCGACGCACTGCTCGTCCTGCTGCGTCGCGTGCTCACCCCCTGGCAGCCGCCCACCGGCCGCAGGGCCGGGCGCCGTACGTCCAGTACGTCCACGACCGCGGGCGCGGCCCGCACCCCGGAGAGCGTCTCGTGAACGTGCTGAACTACATGCAGTCCTTCTTCGCCGACGGCTCGCACTGGCACGGCTACGACGGCATCCCGCAGCGCGTGTGGGAGCACCTCCAGTACTCGGCGGCGGCGCTCGCCATCGCCGCGGCCATCGGCCTTCCCATCGGCCTGATCACCGGACACACCGGCCGCGGCGGCAACGCGCTGGCCTTCGTGGCGGCGGGGGCCCGGGCGCTGCCGACGTTCGGGCTGCTGGTGCTGATGTTCGTCTGGCTCGGTCTCGGCATCCTGCCCGTGATGATCCCGCTCGTGGTGCTGGCGGTCCCGCCGGTCCTCATCACCACCTACGAGGCGGTCCGCAACGTCGACCCCTCCCCCGTCGACGCAGCGCGGGGCATGGGCATGGCGGAGGCAAGGATCCTGCTCCAGGTCGAGGTGCCCGCGGCGCTGCCGCTGATCCTCAGCGGACTTCGCTCGGCGGCGATCCAGATCGTGTCGACCGCGACGATCGCGGCCTATGTGAGTCTCGGCGGCGTCGGCCGCTACATCGTGGACGGCCTCTACCAGCGCAACTACGAGAAGGTGGTCGGCGGGGCCACGCTCACGGCGACACTCGCGCTGCTCGTCCTCGCGCTGTTCTGGGCCGTGGGCCGGGTGGCGGTGTCCCCGGGCGTGCGCAGACGCCGCGCGGTCTGACGGACGGATGGAACGGGGGACGGGCTTCGAGCCCGTCCCCCCTTTCATCGTTCGGCGGTGGCCAGCGCGTGTTCCAGTACGACGAGCAACGCGTCCCGCACGGAGCCTCGTTCACGTGCGTCGAACACGGTGAGAGGCACGTGGTCGCCGACGTCGAGGGCCCACCGTACGTCGTTCAGATCGTGTTCGACCTTGCCGTCGAAGGCGTTGACGGCCACCGCGAAGGGGATCTCGCGGTGCTCGAAGTAGTCGACGGCCGCGTAGCAGTCGTCGAGACGGCGGGTGTCGACTATGACGAGTCCGCCGAGCGCGCCCTCGACCAGGTCGTCCCACATGAACCCGAACCGCTCCTGGCCGGGGGTCCCGAACAGATAGAGCTTCAGGGTCGGGTCGAGGGTGACGCAGCCGAAGTCCATGGCGACGGTCGTCGTCATCTTCTCCGGAGTGTGGGTGAGGTCGTCGACGCCCGCGGCGACCGAGGTGATGGACGCCTCGGTGGTCAGCGGCTCGATTTCGGAAATGGCGCCCACCGTGGTGGTCTTGCCCACGCCGAAGCCACCCGCGATCACCATCTTCACCGGCAGCGGCGGCCGGGGCCCCTCGGCGTCAGCCCTCACGGATCGCGCCCCGGGAGTCGGGGATAGCTCGGAGACCATCGATAACCCTTCGCAATACGGTGACATCGCGGTTGGAGCGGGCCTGCGGTGCGTACAGGGCCAGTTGACCGTCCGCGCGCAGATCATCGGCGAGCACCCGGATCACATTCAAGTGCATCCGCAGCTTCGCCGCGATCTCCGCCAGCGACTGCGGCTCGCGGCAGACCGTGATGATGTCGCGGTGCTGGTCGAAGACGAAGGCGTCCAGCGCGGCAAGACCCAGATCGGTCGCGACCACCTGCGTCTCGATCGGGATCGGCGGTACGAGACTGTCGCCGCCGGCGATCCGCCCCGCGGTCAGCAGGAACGGCCGGACGACCGACGCGGGGGGCTCCACTTCCCACCCTGCGCCGTCGGTGGCTGATGGCTCGCCGGCCGTCATCTCGTCCTCCCCCCTTCGCTTCGCGAACCGTCATCGCTCATGTGGCGGCCGATGTGACGGCCCGTCGGACGTCAGCCGGCCGGCGCGATGCCCACGGTGTTCTTGAGCTCCATGACCAGCTGTGGACTCAGGACCGCACCGGCACGGTTGGCGAAGAGGGTCATCTCGTACGCGATGTTGCCGAGCTTGGCCTCCTTGGAGGCGACCACGCCGAGCACCGCGCCCGCGCCGAGCGCCGACACCAGGACGTGCCCTTCCTCCAGGTCGATGATGACCTTGTTCAGGGCGCCGAGGCCGTAGTTGCCGGACGCGCCCATGGCCAGGCTGGTCATACCGGAGACGATCGCGGCGAGCCTCTCCGAGTCGGCCTGTCCGCGCAGTTGGGACACCGCGATGAGCAGTCCGTCGGAGGAGACACCGATCACGTCGACGACCCCGGCCGTCTCGGTGGCGAATCGATTGAGCAGCCAATTGAAGTCGGCAGCGGCGGTCTTCACGTCCGTCACCGGGGCCACGGCTCCGGACTCCGGCTCGCCTGTCCACATGGTCACTTGCTCTTGCCTTCCGGGGATGAGGGTCTGCTGTTCTCTGTGCTGGGTCGGTTCGGGGTGCCTGGCCGGCTCCCGGGCCGGGTCGCCCCGGTGGTCCGGTCGTCGGCCGCGCTGTCGCGCTCGGCCCGCAGGACGGCTGCCTCGAACTCGTCGATCTCGGATCGTGCCGCCTCCGCGTCCGTGGGCCGCCAGGCGGGCGGCCGCGGGTTCGTGACGGTCCGTTCGGGCTGTCGGCTCGAAGCGGTGCCGGCCGACAGGGTCGCACCGCGCACCCGGCGGCGCAGCGGACCGGCCTCGCCGGGCCTCGACTCGGTCGCCGTGCCGGAGCGGGCGTCGGCGGCGCCGCTGCCGGGCCGCGCCCCGGACCCGTTCGCCGGGTGGGCCAGGGCGTCCTCGCCGCCGAGGGGTCCGGCGGACTCCGTGCGGCGGGCGTGGCCGGGAGATTCGCCGCCCCGGGGCCGCGCGGGAACCCTGCGGGGCAGGCCCGAGGGGCCGGGCGGCGACTCCACCGTCGCGGGGCGCGGCTCGCTCATGCCGGAGCGGCGGGCCGGCGGCAGGATGTGCGGGGCCCGCGCCGCGGCCTGTGCCGGGTCGGTGAGCAGGAGGTGGGAGGAGGGGACCGCGACGGTGGCGGTGACGCCGCCGCCCGGGGTGCGGGTCAGGACGACCTCGATGCCCCAGCGCCGGGACAGTCCGCCGACCACGAACAGGCCGAGGACCTCGGTCGGCGCCAGGTCGAGCCGTTCACGGCGGATCAGACGGGAGTTCTCCTGCTCCAGCCGCTCGGGGCTCATCCCGAGCCCGTGGTCGATGATCTCGACGAGGGCGCCGCCGGCGGAGCCGTGCCGGGGGCGCAGGACCACCTCCACCCCGCTGGACGCCGGGGAGAACATCACCGCGTTCTCCAGCAGTTCCGCGAGCATCAGCGTGAGATCGCCAACGATGTCAGGGGCTACGGTGACATCGCCCTCGGCATGCGGGGTGACCCGCTGGTAGCCCTCGATCTGGCCGAGTGCGGCGCGCACGATGTTGCTGAGCCGCATGGGTTCGGTGCCCAGGCCCGTCTCGCTGATGCCGGCGAGCAGCATCAGGCTGTCGGCGTTGCGCTGGAGACGTACGGCGATGTGGTCGATGCGGTAGAGCCGGTCCAGTACCTCCGGGTCGGTCTCGCCACGCTCCACCGAGTCGATCAGCGCGAGTTGACGTGCCGTCAGATTGCTGACGCGGCGCCCGACGTTGCCGAACATCTCGGCGATGTTGCGGCGGCTGACGACCTGGCGCTCCAGCAGGGCGGTCGCGGTCACCTGAACCTGGTTGAAGGCTTCGGCGAGTTCACCGATCTCGTCGCGTACCGGCACGGGCACGGCTTCGAGGCGCGGCGGGCTCGCGTCGTCGGCGTCGTCGTCCGCGACCCGGGCCAGCTCGGTCCCGGCCGCGGTGGCCACGTACTGGGCCGCCTCGGTGAGGGTCTTCACGGCCCGCACCACGGAGCGGCGCATCAGAACGGAGAACAGGAGCCAGGCGGCGAAGGCGAGCAGGTTGCCGGCGACCAGCCAACCGACCAGCCACCAGGCGCTGTTCGACGCGCCCTGGGTGTCGGCGGCGATCTCGCTGATCAGCTCCTGGACGATCTTCAGCCGGTTCTGGGCCTGGCGCTCATAGGTGGGGTCGGCGCTCAGCGCGTCGCCGAGGGCGGCCCGCAGCTGTGCCGCGTTCTCGGCGACCAGAGCGCTGGGGTCGACCTGGAGCTCGGCCCAGTGCTGCGCGATGACGCTCTGGTACGGGCTGTGTTCGATCTCGGCGAGGTCGCTGCCCTGTTCGGTGCTGGCGAACCGGGTGAACCGCTCGGCCTGGTAGGTGTACTGGTCGTAGTCCCCGACGGCCGCCGTGAACTCGATGAGCGCGTTGGGGTCCCGGGTACGGGCGGCGAAGACGCTGGTCTCGAAGGAGGCGTGGGCGGTGTCGGCACGCAGCAGCGCGTCGAGCAGACTGCCCGCGGACGACGAGGACTCACTGCCGGACTGGCCGAGTCCGAGGCCGTTGATGAGGCCCTCGATCACCGATCCGTACGCGGGGTCGATGTTGTCGGCGGGTATCGGACCCTGTTCGACGGTCTTGCGGAGGCTGTCCAGGCCCTCGAGTTCCTTGAGCGCCTGCGCCTCGGCGTCGGGCAGCCGGTCCCCGTAGGCCGACCGGACGGCCTCGGCCTGGGCGCTGACCTTGTCCTGCGCCTGGAGGTAGGAGGAGGTGTCGGGCGGACTGTCGTCGGAGCGGGCGGCCTCGTAGCGCAGGGAGACGAGGAGTGCCTGCCGGTGCTCGGTCTGCACACCGTCGATGAGTTTGGCGACCTGCGCGCTGTCCCGCACGAGTTGGGCGGTGTCGGCGGCGGACCGGGCACGGTCGACCTGGCCGTAGACGACGTAGGAGAGCATCGCGGAGACGACCGTGAGCGGGACGATCACCAGGACGTTGAGTTTCCGGCGGAAAGGCCAGCGGTCGAGAAGAGAAGGTGTCCGGCCTGTTCGGGGAGCCGTGGACGGCTGCCCCGGGGCGGACTTCCTGTGCGCGGGCACCCAGCCTCCTTGACTTCAATCCCTGTGGGAGCCCATTGCCAGGGCGCATGGATCAGCGATCGCGACAGCGCGGTCAGGCCCGATAAGCGGAACTTGGTCCTCGACGCGGCCAACAGTAGCGGCTGCCGCAAGAGTACGGCCATGATCAACCAAAAAGTGACATGTGGAGACGCCTGATTCGCTCGCATTTCAGTCGCGTTGTGCATACGGGCTGAAGCCGCGCGATCCCCACCAGTGATCTATTCGTGTCTTGACGGTCCACTCGGAGGCTCGATTGGATCGTGTGGACGACCGTCAACACCCGCGCCTTCCGGCCACCTTCGCCCCACCATGCCAAGTCTGGATGACCAACGTGACCATCGCCAGAAGCACCAGAACGTCCGCAACGTACGCTGTTTCCCTGCTGGTTGTGGCCACGGCCGCGCTGACGGGCTGTGGTTCCTCCGACGACTCGGGCAAGAGCGACCCGTTGAAGGGAGACTCCGCCAAGGCCGGTACGGTCGTTGTGGGTTCCAACAACTTCCCCGAGAGCATCCTGCTCGCCGACATCTACGGCGAGGCTCTCAAGTCCAAGGGGATCAAGGTCAGTTACAAGCTGAACATCGGCAGCCGTGAGACCACCTACGGTCTGATCAAGAACGGCACGATCACGGTCCTGCCCGAGTACAACGGGGCCCTGCTGGCCTACCTGAACGCCAAGGCGACACCGAAGACGGTCGAGGAGACCAGCACGGCCATCAACGCCGGCCTCGACCACAGCCTGACCCTGCTGAAGCCGTCCTCGGCCGAGGACAAGGACGCGATCGCCCTCAACGAGGCCACGGCCAAGAAGTACAGCCTCACGGAGAACTCGACGATCGCCGACCTCGCCGACGCGGCGCCGGACCTGGTCATCGGCGGCTCTCCCGAGTTCCAGACGCGGCAGCAGGGCCTTAAGGGCCTCAAGTCCGTCTACGGTCTCGAATTCAAATCCTTCAAGGCGCTGGACGCCGGCGGTCCGCTGACCGTGGCCGCTCTCAAGGGCAACAACATCCAAGCCGCGGACATTTTCACAACTGACCCCGGAATCAGTAAGAACAAGTTTGTGGTCCTCAAGGACCCCAAGAATCTTTTCGGCTTCGAGAACGTGACTCCGCTCGCCTACAAGAGTGGTCTCCCGTCGGCCGGAGTTCCCGTGCTCAATGCCGTCTCGGCGAAGCTCGACACGGAAACCCTGGTCAAGCTCCGCGGCCAGGTGGAGGTCGACAGCAAGGACCCGCTGGACGTGGCCAAGGCATGGCTGTCCTCCGCCGGGCTGGTCTGACGGGTGCGTGACGGCCGGGGCGTACACCCGCCCCGGCCACACTCCCCGACGACGTACGGCTGAGGAGAGAACGTCCGTCATGCTCAAGCGCACCGCCGATACGACCACCGGCGGCACGGCCGGCTGTGCCACGGCGACCGGTGCGTCACTCGACGGTCATGGCCTCGATGTGGGCACGGTCGCCCGGATCGCCGACGGCGCGCTGCCTCCCGCCGTGCGTCCGGCGGCGCTGGAGGCGATGGAGCGCACCCGGCGGGCCGCACGCGGCCTGGCCAAGGAGGGCGCCCGGGTGTACGGGCGCAGTACCGGCGTCGGGGCGCACCGGGGCGTCGCCGTCGAGGAAGAGGACGGCGCGGGCCATGACCTGCGGCTGCTGCTCAGCCATGCGGGCGGCCTGGGCGACCCCCTGCCCGTGCGCCAGGTCCGCGCGATGATGGTGGTGCGGATCAACCAACTGCTCGCCGGGGGCTCCGGTGTGCGCCCCGAGATCGCCGTGGCCCTCGCGCACGCGCTACGAGCGGGGGCGCATCCCCAGGTCAACGAGTACGGGTCGGTCGGCACCGGCGACCTGACGGCGCTGGCCCAGTTGGGGCTGGCGCTCTTCGGGCACGGCACGTGGCAACGGGACGGGACGGGCGACGAGGAGCCGTTCCCCGAGCGGCTGGAGATCCGACGCGGCGACGCGCTGGCCCTGTTGAGCAGCAACGCCCTCACCCTCGGCCACTCCGCGCTCGTCTGCCACGACCTCGGCGGGCTGCTCCGCGCCGCACACGTCGTGGCCTCGCTGTCGCTGCTCGCGATCGACGGATCCCTGGAGGCCTACGCACCCGAGGTCCACCGGGCCCACCCGCATCCGGCGATCGGGCGGGCGGCGGCCTGTGTGCGGGGGCTGCTCGCGCCCGACGGGCCGGAACAGTGGCGGTCCGCGATGGCGGAGCGCTCGGCGCCATCGGTCCCGCGCGTGCAGGACCCCTTCGGTTTCCGATGTTTTCCCCAGGTCCACGGGCCCGCGACGGAGGCCTGGGCGGGCCTGGAGCGCGTGCTGTCGATCGAGCTCAACTCCGCCACCGAGAACCCCCTGATCGGGTGGGACGAACCCACGGGTGTCCCGGTCGCCCATCATCACGGCGGCTTCTTCGCCACGCCGCTCACCCTCGCGCTCGACCAGCTGGGCCTCGCCGTTCTCGGCACGGCCCGGCTGTCCGCGGCCCGGCTGTCCGGTCTCGGCCGCCCCGAACTGACCGGGCTGCGCTCCTACTTGGCCGACGACGCCTCGGCGGGGTCTGGGATGATGATCCTGGAGTACAGCGGCGCGGCCGCGCTCGCCGAGATCCAGGCGTGCGCCACCCCGGCCGCCCTCGGTCACGTGGTGCTCTCGCAAGGGCTGGAGGAGGCCGCGAGCTTCGCCACCCAGGCGGCCCGCAAGTCGCTTCGGCTGGCCCAGGCGTACCGGCTGGTCCTGGGCTGCGAACTGGTCGCCGCGGTACGGGCCCTGCGCCAGCGCGGCACCGTACCCGTTCCGGGGACCCCGGCGGGCCGTGCGTACGCTCGCGCGGCGGCGGTCCTGGACCCGGCGATGGAGGACCGCCCGCTCACGGACGACGTGACCGACGCGGCGGCTCTCCTGGACGAGTTCGCCGAACTCGCGGCAGGGTGCTGATCGTTCCGGGTGCCGGGTCCAGAACCCACGCGACGATCAGCTCCACATGCCCGTCAACTCCCCATACCCGTCAGCTCCACAAGCCCGTCAGCTCCGCGCGCCGGGCGTGACCGCCTCCGGTTCCGTGCGCGACACGTCGTGGGAAGCGCGCGGCATGCCGGAGCCGCGGCCGGCGCGCTGCGCCGGGACGAGGAGGGCGGCCAGTGCGGCGGCGAGGCAGAGCAGGGCGAGCAGGCTGAACCCGTGGGTGTAGCCGGACCCGTACGGCAGGCCCGAGGGCTGGAGGCGGCTGGTCACCAGGACGCTGGTCACCGCGGCGCCGATGGACCCGCCGATGGTCCGGATGTTGGCGTTCATACCGGTCGCGGCGCCGGTCTGTTCGGCCGGGACACTGCCGACGATCAGGTTGGCCATCGAGGAGAAGGCCAGTCCGATGCCGAGCCCGAACACGCCCGCCGCGAAGGCCACTTGCCACTGCTGGTCGTGCCACAGGGCGAGGAAGCCGCAGGCGACCGCGCCGAGTGCGGCGCCGGTGGTGAGCAGCTTCTTGGCACCCAGAACAGGCTCCAGACGGCCGCTCAGCACACCCGAGCAGAACATCGCGATCAGCATCGGCAGCATCAGCAGTCCTGCCCCCGTCACGCTCGCGCCGAAGCCGTAACCGGCGGAGCTGGGGGTCTGCACGAAGCCCGGCAGGAAGGACCAGATCGCGTACATGCCCGCGCCGAACAGCAGCGCGGCGGCATTCGTGGTCCACACCGCGGGCAGCCGCATGATGCGCAGATCGATCAGCGGGCTGTGGGAGCGCGCCTCGACGAACAGCCACAGCGCGAAGAGCAGCACGGCGGCGGTGAACAGACCGCTCACCCTGCCCGATCCCCAGCCCCAGCGGCTCGCCTGGCTGAGCGGCAGCAGCAGGGCCACCAGCCAGCCCGACAACAGGACGGCGCCGAACCAGTTGACGCTCCCCTCGGCCCGGCGGGGCGACTCGGGGACATAGCGGAGGGCGATCAGCGTGGTGAGGGCGACGATGCCGACGGGGAGCCAGAACAGCCAGCGGTAGTCGAGCGCGGTCACGATGGGACCGGCCGCCACCATGCCGACTCCGCCTCCGGCGGCGATCACGGCGGACAGGTTGCTGATGCTGCCGCTCACCTCTGACGGGGCGAACTCGTCCCGGATGATGCCGAAGGACAGCGGGAACAGCGCGCCGCCGATGCCCTGGACGACCCGGGCGACGATCAGCACGCCGATGGTCGGCGCGAGCGCGGCGAGCAGACAGCCGGCCATGACGGCCAGCAGGACGGCGACAAGGGTGCGCTTCTTGCCGATCAGGTCGCCGACGCGGCCGAGGATCGGTGTGAAGACCGAGGCGGACAGCAGATAGGCCGTCATCACCCAGGTCGCGGTGGACTGCGAGGTGTGCAGGGCGTGCTGAACGGTCGGCAGGGCCGGCGCGATCAGCGACTGCAGCATGGCGAACACGCCCGCGCCGGTCGCGAGGACCGCGAAAGTGAGGCGGGTGGATTTCCGGGGCATGAAAAGCCTCTCCGAACAAGCGAACAGGGTGCGGCCGAGGTCATCGGGCGGCGGTCGTCCGGGCTCGGCATGCCGCAGGGCAGCGTCGAGCACGCCGACGGCCGCGGGGAGCGGTCGCGGAGGACCGTGGATGTCGGTGTGGTGCGGGTGGCGGGCGGTGCGGTCGGCGCAGGGCCCGCGATGAGATCTACGAATCGAATCGAATCGAATCGAATCGAATCGCCGGCACAGGGGGATGCCGTCGCGGATACGCGAAGGGTGCCGTCGCATCGGTGATGCGTGCGGCCGCACGCGTCCACGGCGAAAGACACCCCGCACTGGTAAAGTGGAGGTACCCCTCCACTGTAGCGGAGGCATACCTCCGCTTCAACCTCGTTCCCCACCAGGGAGGCAGCAGTGCCGGCTCAGCCGTTCCCCGTCAGCGAGATCGTCGCGTCCCGGCGGCCGCACCGGAAGGACGCCGCCCGCAACTACGACGCGCTGCTGGCGGCCGCGCGTGAGGCGTTCGCGGAGAACGGCGCGGAGGCGTCCCTGGAGGACATCGCCCGCCGCGCGGGCGTCGGCATCGGCACGCTCTACCGGAACTTCCCGACCCGCCGCCACCTCTTCGAGAGCGTCTACGCGGGCGAGGTGAACGACCTGTGCCGGGTGGCGCACGAGGTCGCCGAGCTGGAGCCGTGGGAGGCCCTGACCTCGTGGCTGCACCGGTTCGTGGACTACACCGTGACCAAGCGGGCCATCCGCGAGGCGCTCAACAACGAGTCGGAGATCTTCCTGGCCTGCCGGGACTCGATGTACGCGGCGGGCGGCCCGCTGTTCGAGCGGGCCCAGAAGGCCGGGGCGGCCCGCGCGGACATGGACTTCGACGACCTCCTGCGGATGGTCGCCGGGATCACCGCGACCAACTTCCTCGACGACGCCCAGCGCGACCGCGTCCTGACCGTCGCTCTCGACGGGGTCCGCGCGGCACCGACTGCGGCGGCACCCCCGACGGAATCCAGGTAAAGAGAACGTATGGTCTAGTCCAAAGGCTTTCCTGGTCTAGTCCAACTCATTGACGTGATCGCGACAGCCCCCGGAGGCTGGGGCCACTCCCCCACTCCCCTGGAGGCACAGTGAGACGTCTTCGCGCATGTCTGGGCGCGGCAGCCGCCGTAAGCCTGGCAGCAGTCGGCACGACCGCCCTGGTCGCGGGCAATGCCTCGGGCGCGACCACCGCGCTCAGCAACCGCTGGTATGCCGCCGCCCCCTATCTGATGCCCCTGGACAACGACCCGCCGGACCCGGGCGCCATCATGGACGCGACCGGCCTCAAGGCGTTCCAGCTGGCGTTCATCCTGGCCCCCAACGGCGGCGGCTGCTCACCCACTTGGGGCGGCACGGCCGCCGTCTCCTCGGACACCGCCGTGCAGTCGGTCATCAACACCATCCGCGCCAAGGGCGGGGACGTCTCCGTCTCGATCGGCGGATACGGCGGCACCAAGCTCGGGCAGACCTGCTCGGACGCGGCCGCCACCGCCGCGGCGTACCAGCAGGTCATCACCAAGTACGGCCTGCACGCGATCGACTTCGATCTGGAGGAGCCGGAGTACGAGAACACGGCGGCCATCAAGAACGAGATCAGCGCCGCCAAGATCCTCCAGCAGAACAACCCCGGCCTCTACGTCTCCGTCACGACGGCCGGTACGGCGGACGGCACCGGCTGGTTCGGCAAGCAGATGCTGCTGGAGGCGAAGTCGCAGGGGTTCACGCCGAACAACTTCTCCATCATGCCGTTCGACGGCGGCTTCAACGGCGCGGCCTCACAGACCAGCGCGCTCACCAACTTCAACACGATCCTCCAGTCCACCTTCGGCTGGGACCAGGCGACCGCCTACGCCCACGAGGGCTTCTCCGGCATGAACGGACGCAGCGACACCGGCGAGTACTTCTCACAGGCCGACTTCCAGACGGTGCTGGACTACGCCACCGGCCACAACATGGACCGCTTCACCTTCTGGTCCCTCAACCGCGACCGCCAGTGCACCCCCGCCGACAACGGCGGCCGCACCTCGGGCACATGCTCCAGCGTGGCCCAGAACTCCTGGGACTTCGCCAAGTACTCGGTGAAGTTCGCCGGAGCCACCCCGCCCACCAGCACCCCCACCCCGACACCCACGCCGACCCCGACACCCACGCCTCCGAGCACCGCGTGCGCGACCGCCTGGAGCTCAACGGCGGTCTACACCGCCGGCAACGAGGTCTCGTACAACAAGCACAACTGGAAGGCCAAGTGGTGGACCCAGAACGAGACGCCCAGCGCCGTCGAATGGGGGCCGTGGCAGGACGAGGGAGCCTGCTGACGTCCTGAAGGCGTGAGGCCGGGGCGCCCCGGTGCCCCGGCCCGGCCCAGCGGGTCCGGGACGTGTCAGAGCAGCCGTGTCATCGCAGGGAGGTACGCCCGTCCTTCGTTCGTGCGGCCACCCATAAGGCGATCTGCGTGCGCGATCGCATGCCCAGCTTGTCGCGGACCTTGTCCAGATGTGTGGCGACCGTACGGATCGAAAGACCGAGCCGGTCTGCGATCTGACGATTGGTCAGCCCGTCGGCGACCAGGACGGCCACCATGAACTCCCTTGCGGTGAGCGTGGACTGGTCGTCGACGACGTGTTCGGCGGCCGTTGCCGTTCGGTGGTCGCCGCCCCTTTCCCGCAGGGCATAGGCGACCAGCCGGTCCCCGAGCAGCCGGTGGCCGCCGCTGACGGCGGCGTCCCGCGCGGCCGCCGAGAGTCGTGTCCGCGCACGGATCGCCGTCTGTTCCACCTGGCGTCGCCATGGAGCCTCGGGCTCGGTGTCCATCCGGCGGCGTGCCTGGGCGCTCGCCTCGTACAGGCGTAGGGCTCGCTGCATGTCTCCACTCTCGGCGGCCACGAGGGCCAGGCCCTCAATGGGGTACAGCGCGTGGAAACTTGCTTCAGGGACGATCCGCAGCACTTCGGCGAACAACGCCTCAGCACTTTCCAGATGGCCGAGGGCCAGCCGCACGGCGCCCGCGGTGTGCAGAGCGGCCGCGGCCCGGCTCCACGGCGCTTGCTCCCTGAGCACGGGCAGGCAGCGGGACATGAGCACGTCGGCCTCGTGTTCCCGGCCGGCTTGGAGCAGCGCCCACGCCAGGTGATGGGTGCACCATGCCGTGTCGTGCGGTTTGCCCAGCGCGGCGACGAGGTCCAGGCACTCGCGGAGGTCCGCGACGGCGGCGGCGAATTCGCCGCGGCACAGCCGGGCCGCGGCCCGCGCGTCCAGGGCGTTGGCAAGGCCGGCGGGGTGGTTGCGCGTGCGTTCCGTGTCCACCGCCCGGTCGCCCAAGCGCAGTGCCCCGGCCAGGTCGGCCTGCTGGCAGGCAACGCGCGCGGCGAGCGCCGGCACCGCACCTCCGAGCGCCCGGTCGTCGGCTTCCCGCAGAAGTCCGTTCAGCAGCGTACGGGCAACCGACGGCTGCTCCTGCTGGAAGTGCACGCGAGCCAGTTCCAGCACCAGCCGCGGGTGCGAGGAACCGTCGTGGCCGGTCGTGCGGGCCAGGGCCGCCGCGAGATTGTCCCGTTCCACTCTCAGCGGGCCACCGGCCTGGTCGGCGAACACCTCGTCGCCCAACCGGTCCGCCAGCCCGTTCAGCCACTCGATGGCCCGTTGCCGCGTGGTGGGCAGTTCGCCGGAGGCGAGCAAGCGCTCCATGGCGTAGACGCGGATGGCGTCCAACTGCCGGAATCGCGCGGGCTGCGCGTCTCCTGGCATACGTGCGATCAGCGACTTGGCCTCAAGGGCGCACAGTACGCGGAGTATCTGCCACGGTGCGACGCCGCCGCCTGCGCAGACCACCTGCGCCGCAGCGGTGTCGAACCCGCCGACGAGGACCGCGAGCCGCCGAAAGACCGCCTGTTCCGCCGGATCGAGCAGCCGATGGCTCCAGTCGATCGCGGCAGCCAGTCCGCTGTGGCGCCGGGGCCCGGTTCGGCTTCCGTCCGTCAGGAGGGACAGCTGGTCGTCCAGTCCGGCCAGGACGTCACTCAGCGGGAGGGTGCCGACCCGGCGAGCCGCCAGTTCGACGGCGAGCGTCAGGCCGTCCAGTCGGCGGCAGATCTCGGCAACGGTCCGGCCGTTGCCGCGGTGGAGCGTGAATCCGGGTGCGCTGCTCGATGCGCGCTCGACGAACAGCCGGACGGCATCCGACCGCAACAGGGCTACCGGGTCGTCCCCGGCATCAGCCGGCGGCAGAGACAGCTCTACGACCCTGTACACGATCTCGCCGGGTACGCGCAGAGCCTCCCGGCTGGTGGCCAGGATGCGCAGCCGAGGACACTGGCTCAGGAGGGCCGCGGTCAGTCGGGCACACGGCTCGGCCAGATGCTCGCAACTGTCCAGAATCAGCAGCCGGGAAGCGTCGCCGATCGCACGGACCAGTACGTCGACGCCGGACAGTCCCGCACCTTCACCCACCGCCAGCGCGGCGGCCACCGTCTGCGCGAGCAGAGCGCCGTCGTGCAGCGAGTCGAGTGCGACCAGGTCGACCCGCCCGCCCCGCGGACCGCCCTTGGCGAACTCGAGCGCCAGCCGCGTCTTGCCGACACCGCCCGCACCAGTCAGGGTGACCAGCCGCGACGTCCTCAGCAAGGTGCGCAGCCGCGACAGCTCCTGCCGTCGGCCCACGAAGGAGTCGAGCGCCCGTGGCAGCCGGCGGCCCTGGGCGACCGAGGAGGCAGCGGTCGACGTCGCGGGCGACGCGGCAGGTGAGACAGGTGCCGCGGCAGGCTGCGGCCGGCCGGAATCCCCGCGCGCCGACCGTTGCCTGAGCGCCCGTTGTCTGCACGCGTTGGAGCAGTAGCGAGCCGGCCGGCCGCCGTGTGGTCTCACGGTCAGCGCCGCGCCGCACAACTCGCACGTTCGACTCCGGCTCATCCTCGATTCCTGGCCGCACCTTCCGGGGACGAAACCATCGAGTCCATCGCCCTGTCCATACGCGCGCGCCCGCTGCCGCCGGCCGCACGCCGGCGGCAGCCGGGGCTGTCACAGCGCCCCGGCTGCCGTTCGTGGGTGTGTGTCAGGGTGTGGCGGCCGGATTGATACCGAGCACGACGGTGCCGGCCACTCCCTTGCTGAGGTCACTGCCCACCGGTGTGATGGTCAGCAGGGTCGACGATCCGCCGTTGCGGTAGATGCCGTCCCTCGCGTTGAGCGTGCGGGTGGCCGTGTTGCTCCGGTAGGGGGCCAGGGCGGCGACCCTGCTGTTGTACGTCTCCGGGAAGTAGAGCTGGCCGGTGTGGGACACGTGGCCTCCCCGGTACACCCCGTTGGAGACGGTGCCACCGACATGGGTCTTGACGTGGATGTGGAGGGCGCGGCCGACGTACCAACCGGGGTAGACGGTGGTGAATTCCGCGACACCGGCGGAGTCGGTCAGTTGCACGCCCCGGAGGAAGGTCGTGTCCGGGGTCGAGCCGCCGGCCACGTATCCCGAGTAGATCCCCAGTGCGTCACAGTGCCAGATGTCGACCGCCGTGTTGGGCAGTGGGGAGCAGGTCGCGGTGTCGATCACCGTGACGCGGAGGGCGAGCGGCACGCCGGCCTTGCCCTCGGTGATGTTCTTGCGGACCGTTTCCAGGTCCAGGTAGTAGGGGCCCTCCGTCTGCTCGGGCGTGAGGACGCACGCGGCGGCCGGCCGGGCGGGGGGCTGGGCCGCGGAGTTCCGCTCCGCGGCGGCGGCCGGCTGCGCGGTGGCAGAACCCGTGAGACCCAGAGCGGCCACTCCGAGGGTCGCGCCGCCCAGAGCGGCGATCACGGATCTGCGGGTGGCGGCGGCCGGAGCGTCGGCCTGCTCGGGGCCGCGCTGCGGTTCCGCGGATATGGGGTGGGGGGTGTCAGTCATGCTCTGACAGTGGCGCGTGTGACGGTCCATCGGATCGATCAGATGACCGATGAATTGGGCGCGTTACGAAACTCACCCGACCGCGTCCTGGCCGTCGTCCTCGACAGCGTCCGCACCGCGCACTGACGCAACCACTCTTGTCCGCAAGGGTTCCCACAGAACTGCATTCTGTATACTGTCGCCATTAATGGCCCCGGCTCGGAGGCGACATGGAAGATCTGGATCCCGAGGTGGTGCTGGCAATGGCTGCCCAGGCACCCGACGGCATAGTGATCGTCGATCGTGAAGGACTGATCCGCCACTGGAACCGGGGTGCCGAGCGCATCTTCGGGTACTCGGCGGCCGACGTGGCGGGCCGCGATCTCGACATCATCATCCCCGAGAAGCACCGGAAGCGTCATGCCGACGGCTTTCGGACGGCCATGGAGCGAGGGGCCACCAGGTACGGGGAAGCCGACCTCCTGACGGTTCCCGCGCTGGCGGCGGACGGCCGCACTCTGTCCATCGAGTTCAGCGTGGTGCTGCTGACCGGATCCGACGACGGCGCGCACGTCGGGGCGGTCATCCGGGACGTCACCGCGCGACGGGCACGGGAGCGGGAGATGATGCGGCGGCGCGCCGAGGCGGCCACCTCCGAGCACACAACAGTCTGAAGCCGAGGGGGGTTTGACACCCCCCCTCACCCCTCCCCCTCACATGCCGGTGCCCCGCGTACGAGAACCGTACGCGGGGCACTGTGCGTGCCGCGGGTCAGGCGACGACCTGGCCCTCGTGCAGCTTGCGGATGTCGTCCGCGTCGTAGCCGAGGTCCGCGAGCACCTCGTCGGTGTGCTCGCCGAGCAGCGGCGCACCCTCGATCTCGGGCTTGAAGGCGGAGAACTTGATCGGACTGCCCACCGTCAGATAGGTGCCGCGCTCCTTCTGCTCGACCTCGACGATCGTGCCGCTCGCGCGCATGTCGGGGTCCTCGGCGAGCTCCTTCATGCTGAGCACGGGGGCGCAGGGCACCTCCCACTTCCGCAGGATGTCGACCGCCTCGTACTTGGTCTTGTCGGCGAGCCACTTCTCGATCTCGCCGAAGATCTCCATGATGCGCGGCTGGCGGGCCCGGGCGGTGGTGTAGTCCGGGTCGTCGACCCACTCGGGGTGGCCGATGGCCTCGGCGGTCCGCTTCCAGTTCTGCTCCTGGACCGTGAAGTAGATGTAGGCGTTGGGGTCGGTCTCCCAGCCCTTGCACTTCAGGATCCAGCCCGGCTGGCCGCCGCCGCCGGCGTTGCCGCCGCGCGGCACCGCGTCGCCGAACTCGCCGTGCGGGTACTGCGGGTACTCCTCCAGGTAGCCGATCTTCTCCAGGCGCTGCTGGTCACGGAGCTTGACCCGGGTCAGGTTGAGCACGGCGTCCTGCATGGACACCGACACCTTCTGGCCGAGGCCGGTCGCGTTGCGCTGGATGATCGCGGTCAGCAGCCCGATCAGCAGGTGCATACCGGTGTTGCTGTCGCCGAGGGCCGAGCCGCTGATGGTGGGCGGGCCGTCCCAGAATCCGGTGGTCGACGCGGCGCCGCCGGCGGCCTGCGCGACGTTCTCGTACACCTTGAGGTCCGACCACGACGAGGCGTCGTTGAAGCCCTTGACCGAACCGAAGATCAGCCGCGGGTTCAGCTCGTGGATGTGGTCCCATCCGAGGCCCATCCGGTCCATGGCGCCCGGCGCGAAGTTCTCGACCAGGATGTCCGCGTCGCGGATCAGCTTCTCCATGACCTCCTTGCCCTCGGGGGTCCTGGTGTTGATGGCCAGCGAACGCTTGTTGCTGTTCAGCATGGTGAAGTACAGGGCGTCGAGGTCGGGGATGTCCCGCAGCTGGTTGCGGGTCACATCGCCGCCCTGGGGGCGCTCGACCTTGATGACGTCGGCGCCGAACCAGGCGAGCATCTGGGTACACGCGGGACCGGCCTGGACCCCGGTGAAGTCGATCACCTTGATTCCGGCGAGCGGCGCGCCCTTGGAAGATGCAGCACTCATCTTGGCTTCCTTCTCGTGAATGATCTCGTGCGGGGCGGGAGTTCGGGGTGAAGGCACTTACTTCTTCGCCGGCGTGATGTTGCCGACGGTGATGCCCTTGGGGTTGAGGTGCGCGATGTGGCCGCTCTCGGTGCCGGCCGAGGGGTCGATCGCGCAGTCGATGAGCGCCGGGCCGCCCGAGGCCAGTGCTTCGGTGAGGGCGGCGGTGACCTCGGCGGGCGTGGTCGCGCGATAGCCCTTGCCGCCGAACGCCTCGATCATCAGGTCGTGGCGGGCGGCGAGCATCAGGGTCGTCGGGGACGGTGCGTCGCCCTGCGGGTTGACGTCGTCGCCGCGGTAGACACCGCCGTTGTTCATGATGACCGTGACGACCGGGAGCTTGTAGCGGCAGATCGTCTCCAGTTCCATGCCGCTGAACCCGAAGGCACTGTCGCCCTCCACGGCCACGACCGGTGCGCCGCTCTCGACGGCGGCGGCGATGGCGTACCCCATGCCGATGCCCATGACGCCCCAGGTGCCGCTGTCGAGGCGGTGGCGCGGTACGTGCATGTCGATGACGTTGCGCGCGATGTCCAGCGCGTTGGCGCCCTCGTTGACGAGGTATGTCTCGGGGCGTGCGTGGAGGACGTCGCGTACGGCCTTCAGGGCGCCCATGAACTGCATGGGGTGCGGGTCGGCCTTGAGGCGCTCCGCCATCTTGGCGACGTTCTGCGCCGAGCGTGCGCCCAGTTCCTCGCGCCAGGCGGCGGGGGCCGCGATCTGGCCGGGCTTGGTGCGTTCGGCGAGCGCGTCGAGGACCGACTCGATGTCGCCGACGAGCGGGGCGGCGATGGGCTGGTTGCTGTCCATCTCCTTGGGCTCGATGTCCACCTGGATGAACTGCGCGTCAGGGTTCCACGACGGTCCCTCGCCGTGGTTCAGCAGCCAGTTGAGGCGGGCGCCGACGAGCATCACGACGTCGGCCTTCTTCAGCGCCATCGACCGGGCGGTGGCCGCGGACTGCGGGTGATCGTCGGGCAGCAGGCCCTTCGCCATCGACATCGGTACGTAGGGGATGCCGGTGGACTCGATGAACTCCCGGATCTTGGCGTCCGCCTGGGCGTACGCGGCGCCCTTGCCGAGGACCACCAGCGGCCGTTCGGCGCTCGCGAGGAGTTCGATCGCCCGGTCCACGGCTTCCGGCGCGGGCAGTTGGCGCGGGGCGGGGTCGACGAGCCGGCTCAGCGTCTTGGCGCCGGCCTCCTTGTCCATGATGGAGCCGAGCACCGCGGCGGGTATGTCGAGGTAGACACCGCCGGGGCGCCCGGAGATCGCGGTGCGCAGCGCGCGGGCGATGCCGCGGCCGATGTCCTCGACCCGGCTCACCCGGTACGCGGCCTTGACGAACGGCTGCGCGGCGGCGAGCTGGTCCATCTCCTCGTAGTCGCCCTGCTTGAGGTCGACGAGGTGCCGCTCGCTGGAGCCGGAGATCTGCACCATGGGGAAACAGTTCGTGGTGGCGTTCGCCAGCGCGACCAGACCATTGAGGAAGCCCGGTGCGGACACCGTCAGCGCCACGCCCGGCTTCTTGGTGAGGTAGCCGGCGGCCGCCGCCGCGTGTCCCGCGTTGCTCTCGTGGCGGAAGCCGATGTAGCGGATGCCCTGCGCCTGTGCGAGACGGGCCAGGTCGGTGATCGGGATGCCGACCACCCCGTAGATGGTGTCGACGTCGTTCATCTTGAGCGCGTCGACGACCAGGTGGTACCCGTCGGTGAGCTCGGTCGGAACGTCGGCTGCTGCCGCGGTCTCCAAAGTCGAGGGGGCGGTCATGGTCCGAGGTCCTCCTTGGGCAGGTCATGCCGGTGCGGCTACTCCTCTCACCTTCGGCAGCGCGCCTGCCCGCGTCCAAGACCCATCGACGACCAGCCGATAAACAACATCTATCGATCGCTGGTGGAGGGGCTCGCAACTCCCTTGATAAATGGCTGCTATCGGCCGTTCGCCAGTACGTATTGGACGCGCACCGCGCACCACCGCAGGCTCGCAGAGGACTGCTTCATCAGACCTGGCGCGAGGAGGTGGGGTCATGGCCGTTCCGGCCGCGGCATCCGTGCGCGACGCGAACCGGTACCGGCCCCCGGAGGTCACGGGCCTCGTCGATCTCCTCGACCGGCAGGTGCGGGAACGGCCGCACGCCCGGGCCCTCGTCGTCACCGCGGATCGGGTGCATCTGTCCTACCGTGCCCTGGCGTCCCTGGCCGACGACGTGGCCGCCCGGCTGTCCGGTACGGGGCTGCGCGGGGGCGACCCGGTCGGCCTGATCTGCTCCAACACCGTCGAGTTCGTCGTGGCGCTGCTCGGCGCGGCGCGGGCGGGTCTGGTGGTCGCTCCGCTGGACCCCGCGCTGCCCGCGACCCAGCTGACGGCCCGGCTCGAAGCGCTGGGTGCGCCGGCGGTCCTCCTCGGTCCGCCCGCGGCCGGCGCTCCGCCGGTCGCGGCGGTGCCGGTGCCGAGCTGGCCGCTGCGCGTGGACGTCTCCCGCGCCGGAACGGCGGCCGTGGCGCTCGAACCCGGTGCGCTCGCGATGCGCCAGGTCCAGGGCGCGGCAGGCGAGTTGTCGCCCGACGACGCCCTGGTCCTGTTCACCGCGGGAACCACCGACCGGGCCAAGATGGTCCCGCTGACCCACGCCAACGTGGCCGCGTCGGTACGGGGCATCTGCGCCACGTACGAACTGGGAACCGGCGACGCGACCGTCGCGGTGATGCCGTTCTTCCACGGCCACGGGCTGTTCGCGGCACTGCTGGCCTCGCTGGCCGGCGGAGGGTGCGTCCTGCTGCCCGAGCGGGGACGGTTCTCGGCCCGCACGTTCTGGGACGACATGCGCGCCGCGTCCGCCACCTGGTTCACCGCGGTCCCGACCATCCACGAGATCCTCCTGGACCGGTCGGAGACCGAGTACCCGGGTCCGCAGGCGCCACCCCTGAGGTTCGTCCGCAGTTGCAGCGCTCCTCTCAACACGGCCACGCAGCGGGCACTTGAGCGCACGTTCGGGGCGCCGCTGCTGTCCGCGTACGGGATGACCGAGTCCGCGCACCAGGCGACCAGCGAGCCGCTGCCGCAGCGCGGGCCGCTGAAGCACGGCTCGGTCGGCCGGCCGACCGGGGTTCAGGTGCGGGTCGTCGGCCCGGACGGGTGTGCCTGCCCCGTCGGCGTCGAGGGCGAGGTGTGGGTGCACGGCCCCACCGTGGCCCGCGGCTATCTCGCCAACCCGGCCGAGACGGCGCGTGGTTTCACCGACGGGTGGCTGCGCACCGGAGACCTGGGCGCACTGGACAAGGACGGCCATCTGTCCCTGACCGGGCGGATCAAGAACCTCATCAACCGGGGCGGCGAGAAGATCTCGCCCGAGCATGTCGAGGACATCCTCGCCGGGTGCCCCGGAGTCGCCGAGGCGGCCGTGTTCGCGATCCCCGACGCGACGTACGGGCAGCGTGTCGGCGCCGCCGTCGTCGTACGCGAGGGCGAGTGCGTCGGGACCGAGGAGATCCTGCGGTACTGCCGTGACCGGCTGGCCGCTTTCGAGGTGCCCGACCGGCTCGCGTTCGTCGACGCCCTGCCGTACACCGCCAAGGGAGGCCTCGACCGCCGGGCGGTGGAGGACCGGTACGCCGCGCCGTGACGCCTGGGCGTCCCGCTCAGCGCACGCGGTGCTCGGCCGGCAGCGGACTGGCGAAGAAGTCGTCCAGCGACAGGCCCGTCGCCGCGTTCACGAACGCCCGGGCGGCGACCGAACCGGGGGTCGCCGCGTGGATCGCCACCGAGACCTGGGCCCCGGCCTCCGGGTCGACCAGCGGCAGCGCTCTGGTCCTGCCGATGACCGGCATCGCGCGCAGCCAGGTGTGCGGCACGATGCTGGCCCATCCTCCGCCGCCCACGTGCGCGTAGAGGGAGGCGATCGAGTCCGTCTCGACCTGCGGGGTCACCACGAACCCCTTGTCCGCGAAGACGCTGTCGACGATCTGCCGGATCCGCATGTCGGGGGTGAGCAGCGCGAGCGGCAGCTGGGCCGCGTCCGCCCAGGTCATGGTCGAGGCCTGGGAGGTCAGCTGGTCGTCCGAGACGAGCAGCATGTACCGCTCCTGGTAGAGGGGAACGACCGTCAGCCCCTCCTGGTCGCCCGGGTCGAAGTGGGCGATCGCCACATCCAGTTCGAAGTCGCGCAGCTGGCGGTGCAGTTCCTTCGTCGACAGCCGGGAGCGGACCTGCACCTTGGCCAGCGGGTGGGCCGCGCAGAACGCGGCCACCGGAAGCGCCAGGGTCGTCGACGCCGTGGGGTCCGTCCCGAGCCGGAGCGTCCCCGTGATGCCCGACTGCACGGCGGCCACCTCGGCCTTGAACGCGTCCTGCTCGGCGAGGATCCGCTTGGCCCACACGACGAGGCGTTCGCCTTCCGGGGTGAGGCCCTGGTAGTTGTGCCCGCGGTTGATCAGCGTGACGTTCAGCTCGCGCTCCAGCTTGGCGATCGCCGCCGAGAGCGCGGGCTGCGACACGTAGCAGGATTCCGCCGCCCGGGCGAAGTGACGCTCCCTGGCCACCGCGACGAAGTACTCAAGCTGCCGGAACAGCATGAACGGCTCCTCTCCGGATGCCAGGTGATCGGCCAAAGCCTACCCAGCGGGGCAAGCAGCGCCCGAGGCCGGCCGTTCCGGCCCCGGGCTCCGGTGCGGTTCGCCGTTCAGCGCATCAGCTTCACCGCGGCGACCACCAACGGGTCCAGCCCGTCCGCTCCGGCGTCGACGAACTCGTACAGCCGCGTGCGCATCCGCGGGTCCCAGAACCTGCCCAGGTGTCCCGCGATCGCCTCGGCGGCCACGTCGCCCGGCAGGTGGCCGTGGTGCGCGGCGATGTCGTTGGCCATCCTGGATTCCGGTGGCACTGCGCCCGCCATCTCAGTCCACCACCGTGACCAGCCGGCCGTCCTCGGTGAGCTCCGTGTCGTGGTGCCGGAGCGGGCTCGCCAGCCCGACCTGTACGGCGGTCACCTTGTACTCCGGGCAGTTGGTGGCCCAGTCCGAGTTCTCCGTGGTCACCACGTTGGCGCCGGTCACGGGGTGATGGAAGGTGGTGTAGACGACGCCGGCCGGCATCCGGTCGGAGATCTCCGCGTGCAGGGTCGTCCGCCCGACGCGGCTGGTGAGGGTCACCAGGTCGCCGTCGTTGATGCCGCGGACCTCGGCGTCGTGCGGGTGCAGCTCCAGGATGTCCTCGGGGTGCCAGGCGACATTGCCGGTACGGCGGGTCTGCGCGCCGACGTTGTACTGGCTGAGGATGCGGCCCGTGGTCAGGACCAGTGGGTAGCGCCGGGTGCTGCGCTCGTTCGTCGGCACATAGCTGGTGACCACGAACTTGCCCTTGCCGCGTACGAATTCGTCGACGTGCATGACCGGAGTTCCCTCCGGAGCCGACTCGTTGCACGGCCACTGGACGCTGCCGAGCTTGTCCAGCACCTCGAAGGACACCCCGGTGAACGTCGGTGTGACCGAGGCGATCTCGTCCATGATCTGGCTCGGATGGTCGTACGCCATCGCATACCCCATGGCGGTGGCGATCTCGCTGACGATCTGCCACTCGTGCTTGCCCGTCTTCGGCTTCATCACCGCGCGCACCCGGTTGATCCGGCGCTCGGCGTTGGTGAACGTGCCGTCCTTCTCCAGGAACGAGGCACCGGGCAGGAAGACGTGCGCGAACTTCGCCGTCTCGTTGAGGAACAGGTCCTGGACGACCACCAGTTCCATGGCCTCCAGCGCCGCGGTGACGTGCTGGAGGTTCGGGTCGGACTGGGCGATGTCCTCGCCGTGCACGAACAGGCCCCGGAAGGTCCCGTCGATCGCGGCGTCGAACATGTTCGGGATCCGGAGTCCGGGCTCGGCCAGCAGGGTGCCGCCCCAGAGCTTCTCGAACACGTCGCGTACGGCGTCGTCGGAGACATGCCGGTACCCGGGCAGCTCGTGCGGGAAGGAGCCCATGTCGCACGAGCCCTGCACGTTGTTCTGACCGCGCAGCGGGTTCACACCGACACCGTCGCGGCCGATGTTGCCGCACGCCATCGCGAGGTTGGCCATGCCCATGACCATGGTCGAGCCCTGGCTGTGCTCGGTGACGCCGAGGCCGTAGTAGATGGCCCCGTTGGGTGCCCCCGCGTACAGCCGGGCGGCGGCCCGCAGTTCCCCGGCCGGTACGCCGCTGATCTCCTCGGTGGCCTCGGGGCTGTTCTCCGGGCGGGCGACGAACTCCGCCCACTCCTCGAACCCTTCGCACCGCTGCGCCACGAAGGCCAGGTCGGCCAGGCCCTCGGTGACCACCACATGCGCCATGGCGTTGACGACCGCGACGTTCGTGCTCGGCCTGAGCTGGAGGTGGTGCGCGGCCTCGATGTGCGGCGAGCGCACCAGGTCGATGCGGCGCGGGTCGACCACGATGAGCTCGGCGCCCTCGCGCAGCCGGCGCTTCATCCGGGAGGCGAACACGGGATGCCCGTCCGTGGGGTTCGCCCCGATCACCATGATCACGTCGGCCTCGGCCACCGAACGGAAGTCCTGGGTGCCGGCCGACTCACCGAAGGTCTGCTTGAGTCCGTATCCCGTCGGGGAGTGGCAGACCCGGGCGCAGGTGTCGACGTTGTTGTTGCCGAAGGCCGCGCGCACCATCTTCTGTACGACGTAGACCTCTTCGTTGGTGCACCGCGAGGAGGAGATGGCGCCGATCGCACTCGATCCGTAGCGCGCCTGGAGTTCGCGCATCTTGGTGGCGACCGTGCCGATCGCCTCGTCCCACTCGACCTCGCGCCACGGATCGGTGATCCGGTCGCGGACCATGGGCTTGAGCACCCGGTCGGGGTGTGAGGCGTAGCCGAAGGCGAAGCGGCCCTTCACACAGGAGTGGCCCTCGTTCGCTCCGCCGTCCTTGTACGGCACCATCCGCACCAGTTCGTCGCCGCGCAGCTCGGCCTTGAACGAGCAGCCGACACCGCAGTACGCGCAGGTGGTGACCACCGACCTGGTCGGCATGCCGAGTTCGACCACCGACCGTTCCTGGAGCGTCGAGGTCGGGCAGGCCTGGACGCAGGCTCCGCAGGAGACGCACTCGGAGTCCATGAAGGTCTCGCCGGCACCGGGCGAGACCTTGGAGTCGAAGCCGCGCCCCTCGATCGTCAGCGCGAACGTGCCCTGCACCTCGCCGCAGGCCCGTACGCAGCGGGAGCAGGCGATGCACTTGGAGGGGTCGAAGTCGAAGTACGGGTTGGACGTGTCCTTCTCGGCGTCGAGGTGGTTCTCCCCCTCGTAGCCGTACCGCACCTGCCGCAGCCCCACCACCCCGGCCATGTCCTGCAGTTCGCAGTCGCCGTTGGCCGGGCAGGTGAGACAGTCCAGTGGATGGTCGGAGATGTAGAGCTCCATGACGCCCTGGCGGAGCTTCTCCACCTTCGGCGTCTGGGTGCTCACCTTCATCCCGTCGGCGCACGGTGTCGTGCAGGACGCCGGGGTGCCCCGCCGGCCGTCGATCTCCACCACGCACAGCCGGCAGGAGCCGAACGCCTCCAGGCTGTCGGTGGCGCACAGTTTGGGTATCTCGACGCCGGCCTGCGCGGCGGCACGCATCACCGACGTGCCCTCGGGGACGGTCACCGGCAGGCCGTCCACCTCCACCGACACCGTCGCCGGGCCGGGCCTTTCCGGGGTTCCGAAGTCGGGTTCCTTGAGGAGTGTCATGCCGTGCCCTCCGTCCTCACGCCAGTGGCTTGTACGGGTTGGATCTCCAGGCTTCGACGGCCGCCGAGGAAATCGTCGGGGAAATGAGCGAGGGCGCTGCGTACGGGCATCGGTGTCAGCCCGCCCATCGCGCACAGCGAGCCATCGGTCATCAGGTCGCACAGGTCTTCGAGCAGGGCCAGATTCTCGTCCCGGTGCGTGCCGGCCACGATCTTGTCGATGACCTCGACGCCGCGTACGGAACCCACCCGGCACGGAGTGCACTTGCCGCAGGACTCCTCGGCGCAGAACTCCATCGCGAAGCGCGCCTGGGCGGCCATGTCGACGGTGTCGTCGAAGACGACGATGCCGCCGTGGCCGACCATCGCACCGGCGGCCGCGAAGGCCTCGTAGTCCATGGGCAGGTCGAACATCGACGTCGGCAAATAAGCGCCGAGCGGCCCGCCGACCTGCACCGTGCGCACCGGGCGCCCGGAGAACGTGCCGCCGCCGTAGTCCTCGACCAGTTCGCGCAGGGTGATGCCGAACGCGGTCTCCACGATGCCGCCGCGCGCGATGTTGCCGCCGAGCTGGAACACCTGGGTGCCGCGGGAGCGCCCGACGCCGAGGTCCTGGTACGCCTTCGCCCCGTCCGCGAGGACGATGGGGACGGTGGCCAGTGTGAGGACGTTGTTCACCACGGTCGGTCTGCCGAACAGGCCCTCGATCGCCGGGATCGGCGGCTTCGCGCGGACCGTGCCCCGTTTGCCCTCCAGGCTCTCCAGCATGGAGGTCTCCTCGCCGCAGATGTACGCGCCGGCGCCGACGCGTACGTGCAGGTCGAAGTCGAGCGCCGAGCCGAGGATGCCCTTCCCGAGCCATCCGTGCCCGCGCGCGATGTCGATGGCCGCGCGCATCGTGGCCACCGCGTCGGGGTACTCCGAGCGGATGTAGAGGTAGCCCTCGCTCGCCCCGACCGCGTGCGCGGCGATCGTCATGCCCTCGATGAGCAGGAACGGGTCGCCCTCCATGAGCATGCGGTCGGCGAAGGTCCCGCTGTCGCCCTCGTCGGCGTTGCAGCAGACGAACTTCAGGTCGTCGGCGCACTCCAGCACGGTCTTCCACTTGATGCCGGCCGGGAATCCCGCGCCGCCCCGGCCCCGCAGCCCGGAAGCGGTGACCTCCGCGACCACGTCCGCGGGGGCGCGGCCCAGCGCCGCGCGCAGCCCCACCAGTCCGCCGTGCTCCAGGTAGTCGTCGGTCGACAGCGGGTCGGTGACCCCGACCCTGGCGAAGGTGACGCGGGTCTGGCCGGCCAGCCAGGGCAGTTCGTCCATCACACCCAGGCGCAGCGGATGGTCTGCGCCGTCGAGCAGGCCGGCGGCCAGCAGGTCGTCCACGTCCTCGGGGCGCACCGGCCCGTAGCCGACGCGGCCCTGCGGGGTCGCCACCTCGACGAGGGGCTCCAGCCACAGCATGCCGCGCGATCCATTGCGTACGACGTCGATGGCGAAGTCTCCGCGATCGGCGGCGCGTTGCAGGGCGTCGGCGACCTCGTCCGCGCCGACGGACCTGGCCGCCGAGTCGCGGGGCACATAGACCGTCGCCGCGGAGTGCGAAGAGTTGTTCATGAGGAGACCGTCCCGTCGAGGATCGAGCCCAGCCGGGCCGGGGCCACACGTCCGTACAGCCGGCCGTCGACCTCGACCGAGGGCCCGAGGGCGCAGTTGCCGAGGCAGAAGACCTGCTCGACGGTGACCGAACCGTCCGCCGTCGTCTCGCCGAGCGACAGTCCGGCCTCGCGGGCGTAGCCCACCAGCCGGTCCGCCCCCAGGGCCTGGCACGCCTCGGCGCGGCAGATGCGCACCGTGGTCCGTCCGGCGGGCTCGCGCCGGAAGTCGTGGTAGAAGGTCACCACTCCGTGGACGTCCGCCCGGGAGAGGTTCAGTTCGTCGGCCAATACCGGAATGGCCTCTTGCGGCACATGGCCCAACTCGGCCTGCACGGCGTGCAGTACGGGCAGCAGCGCCCCGCGCTGATCGCGGTGTCCGGCCACCACCCTCCGGACCACGTCCTCGACCGTCGCGTCACTCCCGCTGGTCGTCATGATCGCTCCGCCTTCCGTCCCACGGGTTCCCGGCGATGCTTGCAGGAGACTGAGACGATACCCCATACAGGCTTCTGTATACAGAAGTCAGTCGTACGGAATCGGAACCGCCCCCGCGCAGGAACCGGCCCTACGCAGGGGCGCGCGGGAGCCCCAACCGCCGCCGGACCCCCGCCCACCAGGGGATCGCCCCCTTCACCCCCTCCAAGACACACTCCATCTTGCATACCAAAACCTGTATGCTGAGGCTGCCGTCGGCGACTCTCTCGGCGGCCACCACTTGGCAGAGCCGTCGGCCCCGCGGGCCCGGTGGCAGAACGGGGCAACCATGCGCGAGGCACTCACGGCCGCGGCGTCCCGGCGCGTCACCCGCCCGGCACCACTGCGCCAGGCCGTGTACGACGCCCTGACCGAACTGATCGTCAGCGGCTCCCTCAAGCCCGGCCAGCACCTGGTCGAGGCCGAGCTCGCCGAACACCTCGGCGTCAGCCGCCAGCCGGTGCGCGAAGCCCTGCAACGACTGCAGACCGACGGCTGGGTCGACCTGCGCCCCGCCCAGGGCGCCTTCGTCCACTCCCCCACCGAGGAGGAGGCGGCCCAACTCCTCGGCGTCCGCTCGGTACTGGAGACGTACTCGGCCCAGCTCGCCGCCCAGAACGCGAAGCCCGAAGACGTCGAACACCTTCAGGAGTTGCAGCGGGAAGGCGTCGACGCCCTCGCCGCGGGCGACGTCGAGCGCCTGGTCGCGGCCAACACCGCCCTGCACGCCTTCATCACCACCGTGGCCGACAACGCCGTGCTGGCCGAACTGATCTCAGGGGTGAGCCAGAAGGTCCGCTGGTACTACACGCCCATCGCCCGGCCCCGCGGCAAGGAGGCCTGGAACGAGCACACCCAGCTCATCAAGGCCATCGCCAAGGGCGACGCGGACCGCGCCGGCGAGGTCATGCGCAAGCACACCGAACGCACCACCGACTTCTACCGCAAGCAGATCGCGGCGAGCACGAGCAAGGACTGACCGCGCGGGCGACCGGGCGGGCGAGTAGGCCGGGCCCGTTCCCCACGCTCTCAGGATGACGCCAGCGAATCCGTGGGGCGGCGAGCCGGCCCTGGAAAGGCGCCGGCGGTCGCGGGATGTGCGGCCTCGATCCCGGCGGCGGCCCGCAGTTCGAGCAGCCACGGCAGCACCGTACGCAGCACGATGTCGAGCCCGCCGCCGTCCCCTCCGAGCATCGCGTCGGCGGGAACCAGCACCGGGTCGGCGAACACGGTGGACGTCGCGCTGCCGTTCGGCCCGCCCCCGCCCGGCCGGGCGGGCACGAACAGATCGGGCGCATGCGCCGGGACCACCCAGAGCGTCAGGCCGTCCACGGCGGTGAGCGGCCGTGAGGACCAGACGTAACTGTCGGCCTCCCCGGCCGCGACCACCTCGTGTTTACGGGCGCGGAGCGCGACCACGTCACCGGAGCGGGCGGCGACGGAGTGCGACGCCCAGTACTGGGCCTGTCCACCCTGCTCGCCGGGGCTGCCGTCCTCGGCCAGCGCGAGGCTGCTCAGATGGCGTCCGGCGGCGATCTCACCGCGCAGCCAGGGGCTGCCGTACGACTCGATGACGGCGACCGCGGCGTAGTGGGACTGGAGCACGGCCGCGGTCGCCCGGCAGACCCGCGCGGTCCGTGCCACCACCTCGGCGGCATCCGGCAGATCCATGCCGCCGCCGCCGAATTCCGCGGAGACGGTGAGTCCCAGCAGCCCGGCGTGGCCGAGGGCCGTCACCGCGCCGCGGGGGAACTTGCCCTCCCTGTCGGTCACTTCGGCGGAGGGCGCGATGACGCCGGTCAGAACATCGGAGAGAGAGGTGCGGTACGACACGGGGTGACCCCCTCCTCGGGAGCGGCTTTCGGCAGCACGCATCGGGAGTTAGATTGCATACAGTATGTTGTCTCCCGCGTGGAGCGCCAGAGGTGAGGGGAAGGCAGTTTCCGTGACTTCGCGACACGGGCGGCACACAAACCACAGGGGCTATTGCATACTGAAATCTGTATCCCTCAGCCATTGACATGGCGTTCGCAGTCCGACGACGGGGAGGGTCCCATGCCCGACACGCCCACCATGGCAGCCCGCGGCCCGATCAACCGGCCCGCCCCACTGCGCCAGGCCGTCTACGACACACTGACCGAACTGATCATCAATGGCTCCCTCAAGCCCGGTCAGCACCTGGTCGAGGCCGAGCTCGCCGAACATCTCGGCGTCAGCCGCCAGCCCATCCGGGAAGCCCTGCAACGTCTGCACACCACCGGCTGGGTCGACCTGCGCCCCGCCCAGGGCGCCTTCGTCCACTCCCCCACCGCCGAGGAGTGCGCCCAACTCCTCAGCGTCCGGGGGGTCCTGGAGACCCACTCCGCGCGGGGCGCGGCCGAACACGCCACCGCCGAGGACGTCGCCCGCCTGTGGGAGCTGCAACAGACGGGCCTCACCGCGCTCACGGCCGGGGACGCCCGCGCCATCGTCGAGGCCAACGCCGCGCTGCACGGCCACATCACCCATCTGTCGCGCAACGCGGTCCTCGCCGAACTGATCCCGCAGGTCGACCGGCGCGTGCGCTGGTACTACATGCCCATCGCCAAACCGCGCGGCACGGACGCGTGGAGCGAGCACGCACAGATCATCCGGGCCATCGCCGACGGCGACCCCGACCGCGCCGAGCACCTCATGGGCCGGCACACCCGGAACACCACCGACTTCTACTGCCGGCAGATCGCGGCGGTGACGGCGGCCGAGCGCACCTGACGACCGCTCAGGACCGCGGGTCGATCTCCCGCAGGAGCCCGGTCGACACATCGAAGACGAAGCCGCGGACGTCATCGGTGTGCGGCAGGAACGGTGACGTACGCACGCGCTGCATCGACTGCCGTACGTCCTGGTCGACGTCCCGGAAGGCTTCCACAGCCCATGCCGGCCGCTGTCCGACCTCCATCTCCAGCTCGTGCCGGAAGTCCTCGGTCAGGCTCTGCAGACCGCAGCCGGTGTGGTGGATGAGTATGACGCTGCGGGTGCCGAGGGCACGTTGACTGATCGTCAGGGAACGGATCGTGTCGTCGGTGACGACTCCGCCCGCGTTGCGCACGGTGTGGCAGTCGCCCAGCTCCAGGCCGAGCGCGGCGTGCAGGTCGATCCGGGCGTCCATGCAGGCCACGACGGCGACTCGGAGGACCGGGGCGGCACCCATGCCCGGGTCGGCGAATCCGGCGGCGTACGCGCGATTGGACTCCACGAGCCGGTCGATGACCGTGCGGCTGCTGGGAACGGCGTCGGCGGGCAGGGTGAATCGGGATGCTGACGTCGACATGCTGGGCTACCTCACTCCGGTCGAGTTCGACAAGACCATGGATCGCGTCGCGGAAAAGTGGGGTTGAAGACGCCCTCAGCATTCCCACGCGACGGTCGCCCCCACGCCCGCACAGAAGCCGGGCGCCCGGGAAATCAGACAGATTTTAGTATCAATCTGTATACGGTATGGAGTAGCCAGAAGTCGAGAGGCGCGCCCGGGAGTGTCTCGGGTCGCGCCTCGGGTGTACCTCACCCCGCGACGGCGGGTTCCAGCCGGACCACGACGCCCTTCGAGGTCGGCGTGTTGCTGATGTCGGCCACGCTGTCCAGCGGCACCAGGACATTGGTCTCGGGGTAGTACGCCGCGGCGGAACCGGGGGTGGTCGGATAGGCGATCACCCGGAACTTCTCCGCACGGCGTTCCACCCCGTCACGCCACACGCTCACCAGGTCCACCTCGCTGCGGTCGGCGAGCCCCAGCGCCTCCAGGTCGACGGGGTTCACGAGCACCACCCGGCGGGCGTTGTGGATGCCCCGATAGCGGTCGTTCATGGCGTACGGGACGGTGTTCCACTGGTCGTGGGAGCGCAGGGTCTGCAACAGCAGATGCCCCTCGGGAGTGTGCAGCATCTCGAAGTCGTTGCAGGTGAAGACGGCTTTGCCGCTCGGGGTGGGGAACACCCCCTCGTTCACCGGATTGGGCAGCCGGAAACCGCCCGGCCGGTCCACCCTGGCGTTGAAGTCCTCGAAGCCCGGGACGACCCGGGAGATCCGGTCCCGGATCGTGCCGTAGTCCGCCTCGAACTTCTCCCAGGGGATGGCGGGGCTGTCGCCCAGGGTGCGCCGGGCCAGCCGTGAGATGATCGCGACCTCGCTGAGCAGGTGCGGTGAGGCCGGGTCCAGGCGGCCACGGGAGGCGTGCACCTCGCTCATCGAGTCCTCGACGGTGATGAACTGCTCGCCGCCCGCCTGGATGTCCCGGTCGCTGCGGCCCAGCGTGGGCAGGATCAGCGCGGTGTCGCCGCAGACGGTGTGGGAGCGGTTGAGCTTGGTGGAGATGTGCGCGGTGAGCCGGCACCGCCGCATCGCCCGCTCGGTGACCTCACTGTCGGGGGTGGCCCGTACGAAGTTGCCTGCGACCCCGAGGAACACCTTGGCCTCGCCGTCGCGCATGGCCCGGATGGCGTTCACCGAGTCCAGGCCGTGCTCGGTGGGCGGGGTGAACGCGAACTCGCGCTCCAGGGCGTCCAGGAAGGCCTGCGGCATCCGTTCCCAGATACCCATGGTCCGGTCGCCCTGCACGTTGCTGTGGCCGCGGACCGGGCAGACGCCCGCCCCGGGCCGGCCGATGTTGCCGCGCAGCATGAGGAAGTTGACGACTTCACGGATGGTGGGCACGGCGTGCTTCTGCTGTGTCAGTCCCATCGCCCAGCAGACGATGATGCTCTCGCTCCGCAGCACCCGCTCCCCCACGGCCTCGATCTCCTCCCGGGTGAGCCCGGTGGCTTCGAGGATGTCGTCCCAGGAGGCTTTGCGGGCCTGCTCGGCGAACGCGTCGAAGCCCGTCGTGTGCGCCGCGATGAACCCGTGGTCCAGCACCGCTCCCGGCCTCGCGTCCTCGGCCTCCAGCAAGAGCAGGTTGAGCGCCTGGAAGAGCGCGAGGTCGCCGCCGGGTCGGATCTGCAGGAACTGGTCGGCGATGGCGGTGCCGCGGCCGACGATTCCGCGGGCCTTCTGGGGATGCTTGAAGCGGATGAGCCCGGCCTCGGGCAGCGGGTTCACGGCGACGATGTGACCGCCGTTGAGCTTGGTCTCCTCCAGAGCGGAGAGCATCCGCGGATGATTCGTCCCCGGATTCTGCCCCACCACCAAAATGAGATCCGAGTGGTGGATGTCGTCGAGGCTCACGCTGCCCTTGCCGATCCCGAGCGTCTCCTGAAGTGCGGAGCCGCTGGACTCATGGCACATGTTGCTGCAGTCGGGCAGGTTGTTCGTGCCGAAGGCCCGGGCGAAGAGCTGAAGAAGGAACGCGGCCTCGTTGTTGAGCCGGCCCGAGGTGTAGAAGAGGGCCTCGTCGGGTGAGTCGAGCCGGCGCAGTTCCCCGGCGAGCAGACCGAGCGCCTCGTCCCAGCCGATCGGCTCGTAGTGATCGGCCCCGGGCCGCTTGACCATGGGTTCGGTCAGCCGGCCCTGCTGGTTGAGCCAGTAGTCGGACTTCTCCCCCAACTCCGAGATCGGATACGTACGGAAGAAGTCAGCCGTGACCCGGCGCGAGGTCGCCTCGTCGCTGATGTGCTTGGCGCCGTTCTCGCAGTACTCGTTCTTCGCCCGGTGCCCCGGCGCGGGCTCCGGCCAGGCGCAGCCGGGGCAGTCGAAACCCTTGGTCTGGTTGATGTTCAGCAGCGTCAGCGCCGTCCGCCGGACCGAGGTCTGGCCCAGCGAGTACTGCATCGCGTGCGTCACCGCGGGCAGTCCGGTCGCCCAGGTCTTGGGCGCGGTGACTTCCAGCCGGTCGTCCGTCGGGTCTTCGATGGTGCTCATGGTCTTGGCCTGTGCCTTTCTGCCGCTGTCGCTGCCGCGCGTACGGCGGATCCAGCGCCGTGGCCGCTCGGAGATCAGCTTCGGACAGGCCGTGAGAGGTAGTCAAAGAGAGAACAACTTCTACGTGATAAACGCCGCCTATCAACCGGGCACGACCTGCGACGACGCATCACCGGCCGGTGCGCCTTTGCCCGGCTTCGGGGGGTCGGCCACTACGGTCGAGGGCTGTCGGTCAGATCACGCCGCTCGATTTGAGGAGGCGGAGTTCCTCGTCTCCGAGGCCGAGTTCGCCGACGTAGATCTCTTCGTTGTGTTCGCCGAGGAGGGGTGAGGTGGTGATGTCGGCCGGCGAGTCGGAAAGTTTGAGGGGGTTGCCGACGGTGACGTAGGAGCCGCGTTCGGGATGCTCGACCTCGACGACGATCTCGTTGGCGGCGAGGGAGGCGTCCTCGATGATCTCCTGGGTGGAGAGGATGGGTCCGCAGGGGATGTTGTGGGCGTTCAGCTGCTCCAGCACCTGCCACTTGGGGAGGGTGGCGGTCCATTCCTCGATGAGCTGGAACATCTTGGTGAGTTTGGGCAGGCGGGCTTCGGGGGTGGCCCAGTCGGGGTCGTCGGCGAGTTCGGGCCGTCCGATGAGGGCGCTGATCGGTTTCCAGCCGACGGGCTGGACGATGACGTAGACGTAGTCGTTGGGTCCGCCGGGCGCGCAGCGCACGGCCCAGCCGGGCTGACCGCCGCCCGAGGCATTGCCGGAGCGGGGAACCTCGTCGCCGAAGTCGTCGTTGGGGTATTCGGCTAGCGGGCCGTGGGCGAGGCGCTGCTGGTCGCGCAGCTTGACCCGGCAGAGATTGAGCACGGCGTGCTGCATGGCCACGTTGACGCGCTGGCCGCGCCCGGTGCTCTCGCGCTGGAACAGTGCCGCGAGGATGCCCGCGACAGCGTGGATACCGGTGCCGGAGTCGCCGATCTGGGCCCCGGTGGCCAGCGGCGGTCCGTCGGCGAAGCCGGTGGTGGCCATGGACCCGCCCATGGCCTGCGCCACGACCTCGTACGCCTTGAAGTCGGTGTAGGGGCCCTCCCCGAAGCCCTTGATGGAGGCGTAGACGATACGGGGGTTGATCTCGCGGATGCGGTCCCAGGTGAAGCCCATCCGGTCGATGGCGCCGGGCCCGAAGTTCTCGACCATGACATCCGAGCGGCGGATCAGTTCGGTGAGGATGTCCTTGCCGCGTTCGGTCTTGGTGTTGAGGGTGATGCTCCGTTTGTTGCTGTTGAGCATCGTGAAGTAGAGGGAGTCGACACCGGGCAGGTCCCGCAGCTGCTTGCGGGTGATGTCGCCGGTCGGCGCCTCCAGCTTGATGACGTCCGCGCCGAGCCAGGCGAGGAGTTGGGTCGCCGAGGGCCCGGACTGGACGTGTGTCATGTCGAGGACGCGGATACCTTCGAGAGCTTTGGTCATGACAGCCACCTCACTTGTACATCGCCACTTGTACGTCGCTACTGGTACGTCGCCACGGGGTACGTCGTCTGGACGTCGCCCCAGACGCCTTCCACACTGTAGATTGCATACCGTATGGAATTGCCTTCATGGTTGCGGCAGACGAGGGGGATGTCCAGAGGGCGCCGAGAAGATTTCGCCACGCCCCCGCCCCCCGCTCGCCTACCTCAAGGAATCCCTGGACCGCTGCTCAGGACGGGCGGGCGCGAATGGGGAGGAGCTGGTGCGGCCGGCTGTTGCGGCTATTTCGTGGGCCGGCGTGCCTGTTGTACGTCGCGGTGGACTGCCCAGGCGTCCGCTACTGGGCCCACGTGACCGAGCTTGTCGGGGTTGAGCACCGCGCGGATCGCCTGGATCTGCCCGTCGAGTACATCGAGCACCAGGGTGTGGATCACCTTGCCGTCCCGGTCGCGGAAGATCGCGCCCGGCTGGCCGTTCACCTCGTGCGACTCGAACGTCACGTCGATCCGGGCCAGCAGGGGGAAGACGGAGGCAAGCAGCCGGGCCACGTTCTCGGCGCCGGAGACGGCCCTGGCCAGCTGCGGGGCCTTGCCGCCGCCGTCGCCGACCATCGACACGTCGGCGGCGAGCAGGTCCTGCAAGCCGACGACGTCGCCTTCGCGGAGGGCGTCGAAGAACCGCGACGCCAGTTCAGGTGGGCGCCGCTCAGCCGCCGCGGCGGACCATGGCCGCCTTGCGGGCCTCGGCGAGCTTGCGGGCCTCGCCGGACTTGCGGGACTTGCCGCCCGTGCCGCCTGTACCGCCCGTGCCGCGGGAGGGGTCCTTGCTGGTGCCCAGGCCACGGAAGGGGGCGTTGGTGTTCTTGGGCCGGGGTGCGGCGGGCCCGTCGAGCGGGGCGCCGGAGGGAGCCTTGGCCCCGGTGATCCGGCTCAGCTCCGCCTCGCCCGAGCGCACCTTGGTGACCGTCGGCCGGATGCCGGCCTCGGCCATCAGCCGGCTCATCTCGCGGCGCTGGCCCGACAGCACCAGCGTGACGACGCGGCCGGACTCACCGGCCCGGGCGGTGCGGCCCGCGCGGTGCACGTAGTCCTTGGGGTCGGTGGGCGGGTCGACGTTGACCACGAGATCGAGGTCGTCGATGTGCAGGCCACGGGCCGCGACATTGGTCGCCACCAGGACGGTGATCTGGCCGTTCTTGAACTGTGCGAGGGTCCGGGTGCGCTGCGGCTGGGCCTTGCCGCTGTGCAGGGCCGCGGCATGCACGCCGTTCGCCCGCAGATGCCGGGTGAGCAGGTCGACGGAGTGCTTGGTGTCCAGGAACAGCAGTACGCGGCCGTCGCGGGCGGCGATCTCCGTGGTGACGGCGTACCGGTCGGGGGCGTGGACGATCAGCACATGGTGGTCCATCGTCGTGACCGCGCCCGCGGACGGGTCGACCGAGTGGACGACGGGGTCGTGGAGGTAGCGGTGGACCAGGTGGTCGACGTCGCGGTCCAGGGTGGCCGAGAACAGCATCCGCTGGCCGTCGGGGTGCACCTGGTCGAGCACCTCGGTGACCTGCGGCAGGAAGCCCATGTCACACATCTGGTCGGCCTCGTCCAGGACGGTGATCCGTACCCGTCCCAGGCGGCAGGCCTTGCGCTCGATGAGGTCGTGCAGGCGGCCGGGGGTGGCGACGACGATCTCGGCTCCGTCGCGCAGCGCGGCGGCCTGCCGGCCGATCGACACACCGCCGACGACCGTGGCCATCCGCAGCCGGAGCGCGTCGGCGTACGGTGCGAGCGCCTCGGTGACCTGCTGAGCGAGCTCCCGGGTAGGCACCAGGATCAGAGCGAGGGGCTGCTTCGACTCCGCGCGCCGCCCGGCCGTCCGTACGAGCAGCGGCAGGCCGAAGGCGAGCGTCTTGCCCGATCCGGTGCGCCCGCGCCCCAGGACGTCGCGGCCCGCGAGGGCGTTCGGCAGCGTGGCCGCCTGGATCGGGAAGGGCTCGCGCACGCCGAACTCGGTGAGCGTTCGCAGCACCTCGGCCGGCAGTTCCAGGTCGGCGAAGGAGGTCACCGCGGGCAACGCCGGGGTGACGGTCTTCGGCTGGGCGAGGTCGCCCTGCGAGGTGTCGGGGCGGTCCGGGTGGTTCATGAAGAGCCTTCCGCATGGGGAACGTACCGAGGAAGGCCCGGCAGGAATGAGCAGCCGACGAACAACGGGAACCGGACGGGCAGAGCCGTCGGCCGTCACGACCGTGCAAACGTTTGACGCTACCACAGAGGGTGGCCGGCCACGGCATCGAGGAGGTGCGGACCGCCGGCTCCGTCGAAGCCCGGCGTCAGACCGGCAACAGCCGTGCGATCAAGCCACTGAGCTGCTGGGCGTTGCGGCACTCGTACATCTCGACGAGTTCCGCGTAGGCGGGCGCGGCGGAGTCGCCCGTGCCCCATTGGGAGCGCTGCTCGGGGTTCAGCCAGTAGACGCGGCGGGCCCGTCCGGACAGGTGCCGTACGGCCGTCAGGTTCGGGTCGCTCATGTTGGTGCGGGCGTCGCCGAGGATGAACACGGTGGTGCGCGGGCCCACCGCGTCGGCGTACCGCTCGTCGAAGGCGCCGAACGAGACGCCGTAGTCGCTGCTGCCGTGCCAGCCCGTCAGGGTCGCCTCGGCCCGGATGCGGGCGCTCAGTCCGTCCGCGTCGGCGGCGCCGTGCACCAGCAGCCCGGTCACCTCGTCGATCAGGTTGACGAAGGCGAACACCCGCACCTTGCTGAACTGGTCGTGCAGCGCCTGCACCAGCAGCATCGTGAAGTCGGAGAAGCCCGACACCGAGCCCGACACATCGCACAGCAGCACCAGTTCGGGCCGGACGGGGCGGCGCCGGCGCAGCACCGGTCGCATCGGCACCCCGCCCGTCGACAGCGACCCGCGCAGGGTCCGCCGCAGGTCGATGGTGCCGCGGGCGGCGCGGCGGCGGCGCGCGGCGAGCCGGGTGGCCAGCTTGCGTGCGAGCGGCTGAACCACCTTGCGCAGCTCGGCGACCTGCTCCCGTCCGGCGAACAGGAAGTCGACCCGGTCGGCGGTCGTGGCGACCGCCCGCCGGGCGATCTGGTCCCGGCCGCGCCGCTCGGCGACCCGGCGTCGCGCCTCCGTGGCGACCTGGCGTCGGAAGCCTTCGATACGCCGCCGGATCTCGTCCTCCAGCAGCCGGTCGGTGAATCCCGTGCCGTCGCCCCGCGCTCGGACGGTGTCCCGCACGCGGGCCATCAGCGTCTGCGGGCGGAGCCGGTCAAGTGTCTGGTACGACGACCAGCCGTCCGACCCGGGCGACGCCCCGTACCCGCCGAAGCCGTCCACCGCCTCGACCGCCAGCCGGGCCAGCATCGCCTGGTCGTTGGCGGCGAGCGCGGCGGCGAGCCGGTCGCGCAGATCCTCCCGGTCCGCGGGTGCTTCGGTGTCGGGCGCTCCGACACCGCGCGGAAAGTACACGTCGAAGACCGGGTCGAACACCCGTCGCTGTCCGCTGGTGTGCAGCAGCGTGGCGGCCAGCCCTTCGCGCAGCCGCTCGCGGTCCGCGAGGCCGAGTGCCTCCAACGCCTGTGCGGCGTCGACGGTTTCCCCGGTGCCGATCCGGACGCCGTGCGAGCGCAGCGCGCCGACAAGACCTGTCAGCCGTTCCGCGACACCCGACGTCGGCGCAGGAGCGTTCACATGGCGTCCAGGTCGAGTTTGGCCGCCGCCTTGAGGATGTCGTCCTGATGCTTGAGGATCACGCCGAGGCTGTCGCGTACGACGGTCTCGTCGAGGGTGTCGGCCCCCAGCGCGAGCAGCGTGCGCGCCCAGTCGATGGTCTCGGCGACCGACGGAACCTTCCGCAGATCCATCTCGCGCAGCGCCCCGACCACCCGCACCACGGACTCGTTCAGGGTCTCGTCGAGGCCCGGCACCTTCAGCCGTACGATGCGACGCTCCAGCTCCTCGTCCGGGAACCCGATGTGGAGGAAGAGACAGCGGCGGCGCAGCGCCTCGGACAGCTCCCGGCTCGCGTTCGACGTGAGCACCACGAAGGGGCGGCTGGTCGCGGCTATCGTGCCCAGCTCGGGGACGGTGACCTGGAAGTCGCTGAGCACTTCGAGCAGCAGGCCCTCCACCTCGACGTCGGCCTTGTCGGTCTCGTCGATGAGCAGCACCTTGCGGTCGTCGCCGCGGATGGCGGTGAGCAGCGGGCGCGCCAGCAGGAACTCCTCGCTGAAGATGTCCGTGCGCGTCTCGTCCCACGACTCGTCGCGGCCCGCGGTGATGCGCAGGAGCTGCTTGGCGTGGTTCCACTCGTACAACGCCCGTGACTCGTCGACGCCTTCGTAGCACTGCAGCCGGACCAGTCGGGCTCCGGCGACCTCCGCGACGGCCTTGGCGAGTTCCGTCTTGCCGACCCCGGCGGGGCCCTCCACCAGGAGCGGCTTGCCGAGGCGGTCGGCCAGGAAGACGGTCGTGGCGACCGCGGGGGACGCCAGATAGCCGGTCTCGGCGAGGCGCGCGGAGACGTCATCGACGGATGTGAACAGCAATAGGGCCTCCAGCTCGGCGCGGACGAGGTCGAGACTCGGGCAAGGCCGAGACTCACTATCTAAGCGCTTGTTCACCCCCGCTGTCACGTGTGATGGCGCCCACGCGGCCGACCCGCGGAGCGCCCTCCGGGGCACGCAGCAGGCCTTCCGGCAGATAGCCCGACCTGATGCGCAACTCCCACCCGTGCACTTGGACAGCCAGCGCGGCCAGAGCGATCGCGCCGACCGGCAGCAGGCTCCTGGGGGCCGGATCGGCTGCCGCGCTCTCGCGGTGCTGGACGAGACGACCGGCCAGGGCCCGCTCGAAGGCCGGCTGGTCGTCCTCCAGGAGTACGCGGAGAAGCTGCTGATCCGGCGTCAGCGCATCGAGGGCGTCCAATCGCCGTGTCGCTTCCAGGCGTTCTTCGGCGTCCGGCTTGCACAGCGTGACAGTGGGCCAGTCTCGGGGCAGGTGCCCGCGTGCCGGGGTCAGGTAGCCGCACAGCGCGTCCATCTCCGCGAGGCCCGCCGGATCCGACCGCGACTCCAGCGGCGAGTACGGCACCCCGTCGCGGACCGCGGGCGCATAGTCCTCCCGCAGCAGCAGACCCATCGCCCGGTCCCGCTCCCAGACCGCGCCACTGATCAGGCACAACGCGAACGCGTCCAGCCAGGTCCCCGCGTTGGGCGCGAGGTCCACCGCGTCCCCGAACGCGAAGTCCTCGCTGCTGAGCGTCTCGTCGACGAGAGGGAAGGGGACCTCGAAGTCGCCGTCGGGGAAGGCGCCGAGGCTCAGCACCCCGAGGGCGCACTCGGCCGCGGTACACAGGACTGTGCGCGCGGAGGCGGCGCCGAGCGTGGGGTCTTCCAGGGCACGAGCGGCGACGTGGTCGAGGAGTTCGTCGCCCATCTCCTGAAGGGACTTCAGGGACAGGCGGTCGTAACGCAGCCCGTGCCAGCGGTCGAACGCCCGCCCCCAGATGTCCTCCAGGGCGTGGGAGATCCGCTGCTCGCTGACGTTGTGGCACGTCACTTCCCGCACGTTGCCGACCGGCCTTCCTGCACGTTGCCGGCCTTCCTTGATCCTTCCGGCTGCCGGCGGCACGGTACCAACGTTTCCGTCCCGGAACGCGTACGGGCCGAACTCGCCCCCACTGTGGGGCGAGTTCGGCCCTGCTCCGGG
Source organism: Streptomyces sp. R35 (assembly GCF_041053035.1). Lineage (NCBI taxonomy): Bacteria > Bacillati > Actinomycetota > Actinomycetes > Kitasatosporales > Streptomycetaceae > Streptomyces > Streptomyces sp. R35. Next base: position 9,479,126 of record NZ_CP163440.1, on the reverse strand, counting down.
CGAGCTTTCCGGACCGGCCTGGTCGGGTACGGCGCGCCTCAGAAGCCGGGGAAGACCCGCCGCAGGTCGTCGAGGGTGAGGCTGTCGCCCGTGAGGGTCACGGTGCTCGGGGTGTACGCGGGGGCGTGACGGCCGGTGGTGAGTCGCAGCCACCACTCGGCGGGGGCGGAGAGGACCGCGTCGGGCTGGGCCGGCTGGTCGGTGAGCGTGACCGTGTCGCCCAGGCCGAGCCCGAAGGCCCGCACGGGAGCGGTGGTCCGCACGGCCAGGTCGGCCCGGCGGCCGTCCAGGGCGTCGGCCTTACCGAGGAAACCTATGAGCAGTCCGACCTGGTCGAGGAGGAGCTCCGTCGCGGCGGGCGCCAGGCTCGCCGTGTGGTCGAAGGCGACCTCCACGTCCCAGGAGTGGTGGGCGAACTCGCCGAGTCGCAGACCGGCCGCCGTCGCCAGGTCGACGGGCACCGGCAGGAAACCGAGATCGATGCGCAGTTCCTCGCGAGTCCGCTGGTCGAGGCCCTCGTAGCGGCGTACCAGTGTCTCGTTGGCCGTCACAAAGCCCTCGGCCCTCTCCGCCGGGGACATGGCGTCCCAGCGCGCCCAGACCGACTTGTTGAAGTCGCCGCCCTGCGGGCCGGTGCCGTTCAGCGCGCCTTCGAGAGTGGCGAGGCCGATCTCCGCACCGCTGCCGAGGTGGCTGAGCACCTGCGACACATCCCACTCCGTCGCTCCGGACGGCCGCCCGAGGTCGGCGGCGGCGATTCCGCGCACCACGGAGGTCAGGTAGTCGTGCCCGCTGCGCAGGGCGTCGATGATGCGGTCGGCTTGCTCGGTCATGACTCAACTCCGAAGAAGTGGGGGCGGACTGCTGCCTGTGGTGATGCAACGTCGCGGAGCGGTCAGGGATTTCACACGGCGGTCCGTACGGCATGCCGGGCGCCCGGGAGGCACCACTTGAACATTCAAGTTGAAAGTTGAAACCTGAAAGGGATTGACTTGAACCGTCAAGCTTTCTCGGCCGGCCCGGCCCATAGGCAACGAAAACGCATATGGCGCCGACCGGAAATCAGTCGGCGCCATACGCGCATACAGAGATTGTGTCCGAGGGGGGATCGATACCGGGAGCTGAAACGACAAAGCACCCGCGTACACAAGGCGATCGCGAGGACGGGCGGAGCCTTCGCGCCGCGGCCAGACCCGCGCGAAGGCTCCGAGGGCAAAACAGTCCCCGGTAGTGCTGCACGTGTCCTGAAGCTTCAGTCGTCACCGTTGCCTCGGTATCGCGCCGGCTTGCCGGGGGCCTGAACCACATCCTGTCGAAGCCGCTCCGCCGACTAGACGTCCTCATAGACTTTGCGACTTTTTCGGTGTTGTGGTCTGGTAACTACGATGCACGCACTATGCCCCAAGTCAATAGGTTGTAGGTAAATTTTTCAGCATTGGGCGAAGGCGTGTGACCAGCCCGCTGATTCCGGTGCGTGCCCCTACCCGCCCCGTACCACTCCATAACGGCTGTACCGCCCGCGACCTGGGACGACGCTTCTCCGGAGGCGATACGGCACCATCGAACCTTGTGCTCGTGCGAGTGCTCGATCACCGCCCTCGCCCGGCTACTCCCCCAGTCCCTGCAGCGCCACCTCATCGTCTCTCCGCGCACCCTCCTGGCCTGGCTACGCGACCGCGACACCCGCTGCACCCAGGCCTTCGACAGCGTCTTCACAACCCAAGACAGATCGCGGTGATGATCGAGTGTTCGACGGCGAACAGGGCGTGGAGCGGGCCGCATCAGTGCTGCTCACCGGCAGGGTGCACGGCTTTCAGAACCTTGCCGAGCGACCCGTGCTGCTGGCGCTCCACTGCCGGATCCTGCCAGGAGATGGCGTCCGCGCGCGGTCTGTTCGAGGAGAGCGGCAACGGTGATCAGTGCCGGTACGGAGACGACGGTGGACAGCAGGACGGAATCTCGGGCGAGTTGTTCGGCTACGCGATACTGCGAGGCGTGGGGGTAGAGGTTCTGGGCGGCGGGCAGGGCGATGGCGGGCCGGTTGGTTCCGCGGGCGGGGAGACCGCTGCCTCGAACATGCGGTCTCTCGGCCGCCGGCGTCGCCCTTGAGCGCCAGGAGCGCCAGGTCCTCAGCGGCGCCGCTTGCTGCCCCGTCTGCCGTTCTTTCGGTGGCCGCGCTGCTGAACAAGGCCGACGTGGGCCTTGCGCTCCCGGGGCACACGCTCGGCGAGGGCCTGAAGGTCCGCGAGGCCCTCCTCGTCCGGGTGACCGGAGGCCAGAGCCGCCCGGAGGGCCTCTTCGGCCTCGCGACCCTGTTGGCGTAGTACCTCCCTCACCCCGTCGGCGCCGGTCGCCTCACAGAGCTGCAACAGGCTTTCAGCGACCATGAGCAGGCTTTCCGGCTCCGTGAGGTCCTCGGGGGTGAGGATTTCCCGGCGGGCCAGGAGGCTCAGCGCGGTGGGAGCCAGCGAGGAATCCGAACGCAGGCTTCGCAGCAGGAGCTCCCCGTCGTCGAGCGATGAGACGAGGACGTCCAGCATGGCCTCGGCCCGGGTACGGAACGGCATGGTCCGCACCGCGTGGACGAGCTGCTCCAGCGCCGCGGACCGGTCGCCGTGGACGGCGATCCACGCGGCGAGCTCCGCCCGGGCGGCCTCCGGATCGTAGTGATCGGCGAGGACGCCCAGCAAACCGGCCGGCGATGCCTGGGCAAGCTCGCCGATCAGGGGTGCATCCCGGCCTTCGGCCAGCAGCCGACGGCGCACGGAGTCCGTTCCGAGGTCAGTGAGACGGATCAACTCGACCGGGCCCGAGCTCAGTTCGGACCTCAGTTTCCGGGCCCGCTGGGTGGCCTCGTCGTCCAGCTGAGCGTCACTCAACAGGGCGTCACCCGACAGGGTCTCGTCCGGCAGGGCGTCGTCCGGCAGCCCGGCAAGTCCGGTCGGCGTCCCTGGCAGTACGCCGGACGGCGTCTCGAGGTCGTCATCGTCCTCGGTCGGTATTCCGGCCCAACTCTCGATGTCGTTCTCGCTCATCGCCAGATCCGCAAAGACAGGGTCGGCCATCCCCTGGTGGCACTCGATCGCCCCCAGGTCCTCCAAAACACCCAGCACGGTGCGCAGATCGTCATCGGCCTGTTCGAACCCGATGGAGTCCGTGGCGAAGACCTCGAGCAGGGAACTCGAGCGGTAGGCGAGGTGGACGCTGTCCCGCAGCCCGGGCCAGGGCATGGGGTACGGCAGGCTGTAGAGGGTTGCCAGTACGTCGGGCAGGACGACGTCGTACACGTCGTACAGCACGGATTCTCCGTACCTGCCGCCGCGCCCGCCGCTCACTGGGCTGGGCAGCTCGCGGAACGCGTCGAACGCGCGCCGCCACAGTGCAAGCGGGTCGTTCAGCACAGGCTCGGCATTGGCCACCGCGTACAGCCTCCCGTTGGCGACTCGTATCAGCCTGGCTGTCTTCGCCCACTCCACAAGGAGGTTGAGGCGCGGCAGGTCCCCGGACGAGCGGACCGAATCCGTGTCGTCTCCGGTGTCCAGCCGCTCTACGAGTTCCCGGGCATCTGACAGACGCAGCCTGCCGGAACCGGTCAGCATTCTGCCGTCGCGCCCCGCCCACTCGGCCAGGCCGCGCAGCTGCCGCAGGACCGGTGACCGGCCGGCCTGCTCCCGCAGCACGTCGTCGCCCGGGAGCGCGACCGGGAGCTGCGGCTCGGACCGTACGGGCCCGGAACTCCGCATGTGCCGCTCGACGATGGTCTGAAGCAGCTCCGGGTCGTAGGGCACCTCGCCACCCTGTGCCCGCCCCACGAAGTCCTGCAACGCCTGCTCGTCGTGGACGTCGACGCCCTGCTCCGCGGCGGCAGTGATCCAGAACTTCGCCAGGCCCCAGAGGCTGCGGTCGGCCATCGCCTCCGCGTAGCGGGGCGCCGCCGCGTCGACGGCCTCCAGCACCTCGGGCAGGGACGCCCCTCGGGGATCGGCAAGATGGACGGCATCCAGATACCGCAGCAGGCACCGCAGAGTGCCCGGCGCATCGGCGGGCTCCTCGTCGGGAAGTACGGTCACCGTCCGCGGAACCCAGTCGAGCAGGAACTCCTCGATGTGCCGCTGGTCCCACAGTCCCAGCCTGCCGTCCGGCGTACCGAGATGGCGATAGTCCAGCGCGGCTTCGACGACGAACGGATCGGCGTCGATCCCGTTCTCCCGGGCCCACTGTTCGAAACGGTGGACAAGAAGACCACAAACCGCCTCGTACTCGTTCTCCTCCGCGGGATTGAAGATCATCCGCATGGTTTCCCGCTCTTGTCTTTCGCAGGGCTCTGTCTCGCTGCCCACGCTACCGGCCGTGACGAACAAGCCGGTCCCAGAACCGACAGGACGGCGAGAAGAGGTGCGGCAATGCTGCCGCGGGTGCTCAGCGCACAGGCGCACCGGTTCTCCCTGCCGTCCTCCGTCAGGCGCACCGCACCTGATGCGTCGCGGTGCGAGCGGAACAACCATCGAAGGCAGGGCGGGCGGCACCCTGGAGGAAGAGAAGGTGTGAAGGCGGGAGAGGAGGCGTGATGCGGACCAGCGACGAGATCTATCACCGGGTCCGCTGGGACCCGCGGTTCGACCCGGGCCGGTTCGTGCTGGGGATCAGCCAGCGCGGGGATGCCCTCAAACGCATCCCGCTGTCTTCCTTCGTGCCCGGGGGCGACATCCCGTGGCACCGGGTGGTGTTCATCGAGGCGGACGGCGAGGTGGTCTGGGACCGGGCCACGGGTGTGGACCGCATCGACGCGTCGGGCGCCGGCCGGGTGCGGGGCCCGCAAGCGGACCTGAGCTTTTACACGAGCTCCGGCAGGGGCGAGCGCGCCGGCGTCCTCGACGTGTCCCCGACGGCCCGCACGGCGGTGGCCTGGATCCCGCCTGCGGAGCTGTGGCCGCCGATCCAGGACATCCGCCGGGACTACGATCCACAGATCCACCGCTGGCCGCCGCACGTCAATGTGCTCTTCGGCTTCGTGCCGGAGTCCGACTTCGAGCGGGCGGCCCCGCTGCTCGCCGCGGCGACGGCCGAGACGCCGGTCTTCACCGCCCGGCTGGACGGGGTGCGCACCTTCCGGCACAGGGCGTACTTCACCGTGTGGATCGACCCGACGGCGGCCGACCAGGCGCCGTGGGCGGACCTGCACCGCGTACTGCAGCAGCGATTCCCGCGCTGTCGTGGGCCCGCCAAGAACTTCACCCCACATCTGTCCCTGGGCCGGACCCGGGATCCGCGGCGAGTCACCGCCGACTGCGCCACCCGGCTCGACGCCATGACGGCGACAGTCTGGGACCTCGTCCTGCTCTCACGCAGGGGCGACGGGCCGATGCGGCCACGGGCCACGGTCGCCCTGCGCACGGGCGAGGTCCGCCGGCTGCCCGCGCCCGGCCCCGAAGCGCCGGGCCCGGAGGACACGGCCTGGCTCTCCGAGATCACCGACAGATGATTCACATAGCCAGGTGAGGCAAAGCGCCGCCCGGGATTCAGGTCGCACGGGCGGAGTGTTCTGACGCCTGCCGGAGATGCGTCAGCGCCCTGCAGGTGCCGATACATCATCCGCCCAGGTCGCGGCCTTGATCGCTTGATCTTCGGCTGCGCTCCCCGACCGCTCCGGTGTCTTCACGTGGACAAACGCGGACCGCATCATGATCTGTCGTGCTGCTGCGCCTGGCCTACCTCGCCGCGACCAACGCCATCGAGATCCTTGCCCTCCGACCCCAACTGCTCGTACTGCAACGCCAAGTCGGCAAGCCCACGTTCACGGACACCGACCGCGCTGTCCTCGCCGGCCTGCTGGGAGATCCTGAAGGAGTACGGCATCCCGCCCGCGCCCGAACGGCAGAGCACGACCTGGGCCGCCTTCCTGCGCAGCCAGGCCGAAGCGCTGCTCGCGTGCGATCTCTTCGAGACCCGCACCCTGACCGGGGGCGCGTCTGTACGTCTTCGCGGTCATCGAACACGCCACCCGGCGTATCCGGATCCTGGGCGTCATCGCGCACCCAACCGCCGAGTGGATCGTGCAGCTCGGACGTAATCTCGTCATGGAGTTGGAGGACGCGAGCAGCCGGGCCAGATTCCTGATCCGCGACCGGGACTCGAAGTTCACCCAGGCCTTCGACGCGGTGCCGGCCGACGCCGACACGAACGTCGTCACCAGCGGCATCCGGATGCCCCGGAGGTCTGGATTGATCGGCACCCGCAGAGACCAGGGACAAGGCGGAGATCTAGCGTCAGCTCGGGCTCGCCCTGACCTACGACTCCGGAAAACAGAAAGTGCTGGTTGAGATGAACCTCAACCAGCACTCTGCGGCAACCCGTGGGCTACCAGTCGGTGTCCGAGGGGGGACTTGAACCCCCACGCCCGATAAAGGGCACTAGCACCTCAAGCTAGCGCGTCTGCCATTCCGCCACCCGGACTAGGTGTCTGCCGCCTGACCGGGGGTGCTCCCCGCGGCGACATGGACAACAATACCAAGGTTTCGGAGTGCCTTTCACCTGCATATCTGGGCCGCTGGAGCGGATGCGCGGGGCGGGGTGGGGGTGCACTTCCGGTCTCACCATGGGTGACTGGCCGACTACCCGGGGCTCGCCCTCCCGGGGGCGAGTGACTCCGCCGTCGACCGCCCTCACGTCAAGGGATGCACTCCCGCATCCACCCCACCCGCCCCGACCCCCTCCGCAAAGTCCGCCGCCACCGCGCGCACCTTGCGGTGCTGCTTGCGGGAGAGGGCAACGAGTATCCGGAAGGCGGTCGCCTCGTCGCAGCCGCGGCGGGCCATGAGGATGCCCTTGGCGCGTTCGATCAGGGCGCGCCCCTCAAGGGCCTCCTTCAGCTGGCGGTTCTCGGCTCTCAGGGCCTCCAGGTCGTCGATCATGGCCAGGACCGCACGCATCGCGTCCATCAGAGTGACCGCGTGGTCGCGCACAGGGAAGGGCGGCGCACCCCCGGGCGCACCGGTGGGGGCTTCCGGCAGGGACGCTGTTTCGTCGGAAGGCATACGGGTCATGGTTGTCGCGGAACGGTGGCTTCAGCAGGGCGCACGTGAAGAATGCGCAGACTTTCACCTCCATGTAATCGATGCGTAGATCTGCCTACGTCTGACCGGTACAGATGGGGCGAGGAGTTGCTCAAGGGGCAACAGCGGACCAACTCGGGTTAACAGCAGGCTAATTACCGTCCGATACGAGCCGAATCCCCGGCGAACCGCACACGCGCGCTGCTAGCCTCTGCTTTCCGCTCCTGACCGTGGAGCCAGGTACGTTCCGTACCTCTGGCACGTCCTGTACCTCCCCGCGCCGCGTCGAGACCGCACGCCGCGAGGGTCACCGCTCACTTCTCCGCCCGTTTCCTCGGGCGGACTCGGTGCCCGTCGCGCTGTGTCGCCGACGGGCGCGCGTTCAGGGGGGACTCCATGACGCATGTCATCAATTCCCGTACGGATGCCCGCGAGGGGGACCATCCGGAGGATCCAGGTGTCCAGGATCTCGGTGTCCAGGATCTCGGCGGGGGCGCACACGGCGACGGTGCCGTGCCCCGGCTGACCGTCCTGGTGCCGACGCGCAATGAGCAGGAGAGCGTTCCGCTGCTCCTGGCCCGGCTCTCACCCGCGGTCGCGCCGCTCGGCGCGGAGATCCTGTTCGTGGACGACAGCGACGACGGCACGGTCGAGGAGATCGCGGCCCTCGCTCCGGGCAGCCGGGTCCCGGTCCGCGTACTGCACCGTCCGCCAGGTCTGCGCGGCGGGGGCCTGTCGGGTGCGGTGGTCGCCGGCACCCGGGTCGCGCGCGGCGACTGGGTCCTCGTCATGGACGGGGACCTGCAGCATCCGCCGGGGGCCGCCGCGCTACTGGCCAGGACGGCGATGCGGGAGGGCGTCGACATCGCCGTCGGCACCCGGTACGCCGGTACCGGTCAGTCCGAGGGGCTCGCGGGCGCCGGGCGGCAGGCGACCTCGTCGACCGCTACGCGCCTGGTCAAGGCGGCGTTCCCGCGTCGGCTCGCCACCGTCAGCGATCCGCTCAGCGGTCTGTTCGCCTTCCGCAAGGACGCGGTCGACACCGCCCTGCTGCGGCCCGTCGGCTTCAAGATCCTGCTGGAGATCCTGGTGCGGCACCCGGCGGCCCGGGTCGCCGAGGTCGCGTACACCTTCGCGCCCCGCGAGGCGGGTCGCTCCAAGGCCTCGCTCCGGGAAGGGATCGCGTTCGTACGGCATGTCGGGCGGCTGCGCCGCGGGGTGGCGGGCGGGCAGCGGCAGTTGCTGCGGATGAGCGCGTTCGGAGCGGTCGGTCTTTCCGGGGTCGCGGTCAACACGGCTGCGCTGTGGCTCTTCTTCGATCTGCTCGGTGTCCATCACCTGGTCGGCGCGGCTCTCGCCACGCAGTTCTCCACCGCCTGGAACTTCGTCCTCACCGATGCCGCCGTGTACCGCGGGAGGCAGCGGAAGGGCATCTGGTACGGGCGCGCGGGCCGGTTCTTCGCGATGAACAACCTGCTGCTGGTCGCCCGGCTGCCGCTGCTCCAATGGCTGGTGCTCGCGGGCATGGGCGTGCTCACCGCCAACGCCCTCAGCCTCGTGCTCCTCTTCGCGCTCCGCTTCCTGATCAGCGATCGCATGATCTACCGGGGTGACGACAAGAAGGTCCAACGGCGGGATCCCGTACGGATGTTGGTGGATCCGGATGCGGAGAGCGCCGCTGAGGCACCCAGCCGCAAGCGGTCCGTGTACCTCCCGTATCGGTACGACGTCGCCGGCACCGTCACCATCGGATCCCAGATCCGGCTGCCCGAGCTGGAGTTCTTCCGCGCCCAGTGGATCCCGGACGCGGAGGTCGACATCGCGGTACGCGTCGGTGACGTCGGCCGGCGCATGCCCCGGCGGCGCGCCGCGCTCACCGAGGACCGCGGCGAGTCGGGCGCACTGCGCTACGAGGAGCACCTGGGCCGGTTCGGCGCCAACTTCCGCGTACGGCTGGGTCCACCGATCACCGTAGAGGTAGGTCCGCTGCTCGCGCGCTCCCCGCACGTCGTCTACACGAACGTAGTCGAAGCGCTGCTGCGGTTCGTGCTCATCTCGCGCGGGCGGATGCTGCTGCACTCGGCCTGTGTCGAACTCGACGGCCACGGCGTGATGTTGTCCGCGCTCACCGACACCGGCAAGACCGCGACCGTACTGCGGCTGCTGCGCGAGCACGGCGGGCGGTTCCTGTCGGACGACATGACGGTGGTGGACGCCACGGGTCGGGCGGTGTGCTTCCCGAAGCCGCTCACCATCAGCGCGCACACCCTGCGTGCCGTGCATGCCGAGGATCTGACGAAGAAGGAGTGGCGCCGGCTCAACATCCAGTCACGGCTGCACTCCAAGGGCGGCCGGTCGATCGCGCTGATGCTGGCCCGCTTCAATCTGCCGATCATGGGCATCAACGCGATCACGCAGATTCTGGTGCCGCCACCGAAGTACAGCGTCGACCGGCTCGTGCCCTGCCGGCTCGGGTCGAGCGTCGAGGTGAAGGACCTGTTCGTCATCGAGCGGGGTACGCCGTCCTTGTACGACCTCGACGGCACCGAGGCGTTGGAGCGGATGCTCGTCAACACGGAGGACGCGTACGGTTTTCCGCCGTACCGCTATCTGGCGCCGGCGCTGCGTATCGGCGGCCTCGACCACGCCGAACTGCGCGCCCTCGAACGGGAGATCCTCGCCGGGTTCCTCTCCGGTGTCCGCACCCGGGTCCTCGCGTCGGACTGCTTCGGCTGGGCGGACGAGATCCCGCGGCTGCTGGCCGGTGAGCGGGACACCGCGCGCCTTGAGGAAGAGCCGCACACCGCACAGGTGCGGGTCGACGCGTGGCCTCGCTGGGGGCTCATGCCCGGCGCCGCCGCATGACCGAACGGTCCGTGCTCCCCTCGGGGGCACCCCGCACCACCCCGGCGCCGGCCCCCACCGGCGCCGGGGTGTCCCTGCGGCGGGCGGCACCCCTGGCCGCGGTGCTGCTCGTCGCGGCGTTTCTGCGGCTGTACCGGCTGACGGACACCGGGTTCAACAGCGACGAGGCGGTGTACACGGGCACGTCGGCCTCGCTCGCCGGGGACGGCGAACTCGGTTCGCTCTTCCCCGTGTTCAGGGCGCACCCCGTGCTCTTCCAGTCGCTGGTGTCGCTGGCGCTGCGGGTGCACGAGAGCGACTGGGCGGCGCGCGCGGTCCCGGCGCTGCTCGGCGTGGTGACGGTCGCGATGACGTACGGTCTTGGCCGCCGGCTGTACGGGCGGCGGGCCGCGCTCGTGGCCGCGCTGCTGCTCGCGGTGATGCCGTACCACGTCGTCGTGAGCCGTCAGGTGCTGCTCGACGCGCCGATGACGCTGTGCGCGACCGGTGCGCTGTACTGCGTCGTGCGCTACGCCGAATCGCCCGCGCCACGCTGGCTGTTCGCCGCGGGCGGCATGCTCGGGCTCACTGTGCTCGCCAAGGAGACATCTATCGTCTTCCTCGGTTCGCTCTACGCCTTCTTCGCGCTCACCCCGGCCGTGCGCACCCGCTGGCGGCATCTGCTGCCCGCGCTGGCGGCGATCGCGGTGGTGGCGGTGGCGCATCCGCTGTCGCAGGCGCTGTCCGGGCACTCGAAGGCGGGCGGAAACTATCTGCTGTGGCAGATGTTCCGCCGCGCCAACCACCCCTACTACTTCTACGCGCGCGAAGTCCCCTGGGCGGTGGGCCCGTTGGTGGTCGTCGCCGCCGTCGCGGGGCTGGTGTGGCTGCGGCGGGAGAACACCTGGCGGGAGCGGCTGCTGGTGTGCTGGGTGGCCGTGCCCGCGCTGTTCTTCACGGTCTGGCCGGTGAAGGGCTTCCAGTATCTGCTGCCCGCCGCGCCCGTCTTCGCGGTGCTGGCCGGGCGCACGCTCACCTCGTTCCCGCGCGTGGTGCGCGCCCAGCGCGTCGCCGCCGCTGCCGCCATCTGTCTGGTGGTCGTCTCGCTCGCCGTTCCGACCTGGCTGCGGACCGCGCCGCTGACCGGTACCCGGTTCCTGGCCGGTACCGGCGGGCTGCCGGGCGGACGTGAGGCGGGACTGTGGGTGCGGACGCACGCGCCGGAGGGTGCGCGGCTGCTGGCCATCGGCCCTTCGATGGCGAACGTGGTGCAGTACTACGGGCTGCGGCCCGTCTCCGCCCTGTCCGTCTCGCCCGATCCGGCGCGCCGCAACCCCAGCTACCGGGCCGTCGAGAACCCGGACCGCGCCCTGCGGGACGGCCGCTTCCAGTACCTGGTGTGGGACGCGTACACCGCCCGACGTACACCCTTCTTCACCGCCAAGTTCCAGGAACTGGTGGGGCGTTACCACGGGGACGCGGTGTTCACCGCGCGGAACACGGACGGGGTGCGGGTCGTGATCGTCTACCGGGTGAGGGTGTCATGATCCCCCGGATCAGGGCGGTGTTCGCCGCGATGCTCCTGCTGCTCCTCACGGGAAGCGGCACGGCATCGGCATCCGGGACGGGTACGGGTACGGCGTCAACTCAGTCCACCCGTACGCCGATTGAGCACTTCGTCTACCTCATGCAGGGCGACCGCACCTTCGACCACTACTTCGGCACGTATCCCGGAGCCGAAGGGCTGCCCGCGCAAGCCCGTCAGGCGATCGATCCGAAGCATCCGGACGACGGTCTGGTGGCGCCTTATCCACTGCACGACGCGACACCCGTCTCGCCCGGCGCCGGGCCCCGTCTGGTCCAACAGCAGTACAACGGGGGGCGGATGGACTCCTTCGTCGCCGCCTTCGAGCGGCAGGGCCGGGACGGGCGGGTGGCGATGGGCCACTACGACCGCCGGGACCTGCCCTTCTACTGGAACGCGGCGGACCGCTACGAACTCTTCGACCACTACTTCGCGTCCTCGCTCGACGGTACCCGCGCCAACCGCGCCCAGTGGGTGACCGGCGGCCCCGATCTCAGCGGGGCGACCCTCTTCGACCGGCTCGAAGAAGCCGGCGTCAGCTGGAAGTTCTACGTCCAGAACTACGACCCGAAGAAGACCTACCGCACCACCTCCCCCACCGACCCGGCCACGCAGACGGTGCGCGTGCCCCTCCTCGACGTCCCGCACTTCGTCGACGACCCGGAACTCAACTCCCACATCGCCGATCTCAGCGAGTACTACCGGGACTTGGAGCACGGAACGCTGCCCGCGGTCGCGTACATCGCGTCGTCGGGCGCGGGCGAACGGTCCGCGCGGTCGATCCCCGCCGGGCAGCGGCTGGTGCGCCAGCTGACCTCACAGTTGATGGTCAGTCAGTACTGGAGCTCCTCAGCCCTGTTGTGGTCGTACGACGGATCCGGCGGCTGGTACGACCATGTGAAGCCGCCGGCCGGACGCGGGCTGCGGGTGCCCGCGCTGCTGGTCAGCCCGTACACGGCGCGCGGCCAGGTGCAGCACGGCCAGTTCGAGGCGGCGAGCGCCCTGCGGTTCGTGGAGGAGAACTGGGGACTGCGCAAGCTCGGCGGGCGGACCACCGAAGTGCGCAGCCTGGCCGCTGCCTTCGACTTCCGGTCACCGCCGCGCCAGGCCGAACTCATCCCCGACGACGCGCGGGAGGCCGCTCTGCCCGTGGCCCACCGGCCCTCGCCCACACCCGTGTACGCGGTGTACGGCGGAGCCTCGGCCCTGGTGGCGCTGCTGCTGTGGGGGGCGGTGCGGCCCAAGTGGCGTACATCATGAGGTGGTTGACGCTGGCCGTGGTCGTCCTGGGCTGCTGTCTGCTGCCGACGCCCGCGTTCGCGGCGGGCCCGGTCACCGTCACCGTACGCACGGCACCGCAACTGGCCGGAGTGCGCTTCGTGTTCGACGGCCGGACAGCCGTGACGGGGACGGATGGCACGGTTCGCTTCACGGGCGCGCACGACTTCGACGGCCACACCCTGACCGTCGACGACGGTGAACTGGGCTCCGTTGAAAAGGAGTTCAGCTTCGCGCGGTGGGCCGGGCAGCGGGACCCCGACCAGGCGTTCCGGAGCACGGTGGACGGTCTGCCACTGCGGGCGGACTACACGGTGACGGCGGCGTTCACCGCGCGCTTCCGGGTGACGCTGCGCTGCGTCGACCAGGACGGGAAGGCGGTGCCTCGGGCGCTGGTGCCGACGGTGACCGTACGCAGTGACACGGGGCGCACACAGCGGCTGCCGGTGGGGCGCCCGGTCTGGCTGGATGGACTGCGGCCCGTGTACCGCAAGAGCGTGCTCACCTCGCGCAGGGTCGGATACGTGCTGCTGTCCGCCAACGCGTACGGCGCGAACACCGTGGACGCCGGGCGGCAGCGGTTCCGGCCCGCCGAGGAGCGTGAGGTGACCTTGACGACCCCGTTCCACGATCTGACCGTCTCGGCACGTGACGCCTTGTTCGGTTCGGAGGCCGGGAGCACGGCGCGGGTGACGCTGCCCGACGGATCCGTACGCGCCGTGCCGTTCGGCGACGACCGGACGGCGACGCTGCGGAATCTGCCGCACGGGCTGTACGAGGTGGAGGTCACCGGCGGCAACGGGCTGCGGGCCGAGCAGCAGATCCGGCTCTCGCGGACGCAGTCCGTGCAGGTACGGGTGGTCAGCCGGGCCGATCTCGCCCTGGCCGCAGGGGTGTTGGCGACCGTGGCGCTCGGACTGCTCCTCGCTGGGCGAAGGCTGCGCAGACGGCGGGGTGGGGTGTGAGACGAGCGGCGCTGGTGGTGGTCCTTGCCCTGATGGTGGCCGGGCTGCTGCCGGCGCCCGCCCCGGCCTCGGCGGTGCGCGGGGGCCGGGCGCCGCTTCTCGCGTACTACTACCAGTGGTTCGAGCGCTCGTCCTGGCAGCGGGCGAAGACCGACTACCCGCGCCTGGGCCGGTATTCGAGCGACGACGCCTCCGTGATCCGAACGCATATCGCATGGGCACGGTCGGCCGGAATCGACGGTTTCGTGGTGAGCTGGAAGTCCACTGCCGTCAACAACCGCCGACTGGAGCTGCTGTTGACCGAGGCCCGGGCGCAGGACTTCAAGGTCGCGGTGATCTATCAGGGTCTCGACTTCCACCGCCGCCCGCTGGCGACGGCCCGCGTCGCCGCCGATTTCCGGCTGCTGCGCGACCGTTACGCGCGGGATCCGGCCTTCTTCCGCCTCGGCGGGAAGCCGCTCACCGTGTTCAGCGGGACCTGGGAGTACGCGACGACGGACATCGCGCGGATCACCGGGCCGGTGCGGTCGCGGCTGACCGTCCTCGGCACCGAGAAGAACCCGGAGGGTTGCCGCAGGCTGGCGCGGGTCACCGACGGGGACGCGTACTACTGGTCGTCGGTGAACCCCGACACCAACGACCGGCATGAGACGAAGCTGCGCGCCATGGCCGAGGCCGTGCACGGGGCGGGCGGCTACTGGATGGCGCCGTTCGCGCCCGGTTTCGACGCGCGGAAGGTGGGCGGCACCAAGTCGGTGCCGCGCGAGGGGGGCCGGACGCTGCGGGTCGAGTACGCGGCCGCCGAGACCTCGGGCCCGGATGTGCTCGGGTTGATCAGCTGGAACGAGTTCAGTGAGAACTCGCATGTGGAGCCGTCGGTGGAGCACGGCACGCAGGCCCTCGACGAGCTGCGCCGGCTGCGCGGTGTGCCTTCCTCCGCGTCGCCGTCGGTTCCGCCCGCTTCCTCGGGGAGTGTCCGGCACCAACGCCTCGGCTACTGGCCGGGGTTGCTGCGCATCGCCGGGAGCGCCGCGCTGCTGGTGGGCGCGGTGGCGGGGCTCGCCCGGCTGCGGAGTGTCAGAACGAGAAAGGAAAAAAGAACATGAGCAGATCTTCGCTGAGCGGTTCGCCGGTCGGTTCGACGGCCGGTTCGCCGCGCGGCTCGCTGAGCAGAAAGGCACGTCTCGCCGCGCTCTCCCTCGTGCTGGGGGTGGGCGCGGCGCTGTCGTTCACGGCTCCCGCGCACGCCGATCTCCCGGGCGCCGACGCGCAGTTGACGCGGGCGCCGTACCTCTCGGACGCCACGACGACCTCCGTTCAGGTCAACTGGGCCACCACGACGCAGAGTCGGGGTTCCGTCCGCTATGGACCGCTCGGCGACTGCGCGGCCCAGACGGCGACTTCGGCGTCTCTGGGCAGTCCGATCACCGTCGGGTCGACCCGCGAGTACGCGAACTCGGTGACGCTGACGGGGCTGAGCGCGAGCACCGGATTCTGCTACCGCGTCTACACCGCCTCGGGGACGGATCTCCTCGGCACCCTGGCCACCCCGGGCTTCACCACCCCCGACTCCGCGTCCTCGACCGCGCCCTTCACCTTCGCGGTGCTCGGAGACACCGGTGAGACCACGAACAGCGGTGTCGACGACGGCTCGGTGAACGTGAACCAGGCGAACGTGATGAGCCGGATCGGGTCGAGCGGCGCGCGCTTCGTCCTGCAGACCGGCGACAACACCCATCCGGGTACGTCACAGACGCAGTACGGCGACCTCAACCAGACCGGAGCCGACGTGAGTTCGTGGTTCGGGCCGTCGTACTGGGCCCAGCCCGGCATGCGTATCCCCCTGATCGGCACGGTCGGCAACCACAGCATGACGGCCACCTATCTGTCCGTGTGGAAGCAGCCGGCGCTGACGGCCGCGTCGGGCGGTGTGTTCGGGATGGTCGACTACCCGTCGTACCTCGGCTCGAACGCGATCAGCTACCCGACGACGTACTACGCGTTCACGACCGGCGGCGTCCGCTTCTACGTCCTCGACACGGCCTGGGGAAACTCCAACACCGGCTCGGCGACGGGTGGTTCGTGCGGTTCGCACTGCGCGATCTACGAACAGGACGCGCACGCCCACTGGCAGAGCGGGTCCGCCGAGTACGCGTGGCTGAAGGCCGACCTCGCCGCGCATCCGACCGGGCCGAAGTTCGCGTTCTTCCACTTCCCGCTGCGCTCCGACAGCGCGAGCGAGCCGAGCGACACCTTCCTCGCGGACGTGGAGCAGACGTTGCTGGACGGCGGTGTCGACCTCGTCTTCAACGGCCACTCGCATCTGTACCAGCGCAACAGCGCCGGCGCGGGACGGATCGTCTCGTATGTCACGGGAGGCGGCGGCGCCGATGTGCACTCCGTGGGCGAGAACGGCTGCTCGGCGACCGACGCGTACGGGATCGGCTGGTCGTACAGCCGTAACCGCGGCTCGGCCTGCGGCGCGGCGACCGCTCCCACGGACGACGCGCAGGTCTACCACTTCCTGAAGGTGACGGTGGACGGCACCTCGGTGACGGTCGCGCCCACCGACTCGCTGGGGCAGACCTTCGACGTGCAGACCTACACGGTCACTCCGTGACCCGCTGCTCCTCCACCTACGACGACATCCGCCGCGTATGGCAGGGGGCCGACGCGCTGCCGCAGATCCAGGACGCCTGACTCTGGGACCACCTGCTTCCGCTGCGCTGGCCCAACAGCAGCTGCACATACGAGAGTTGGACCCTGCTGGCCGCCCTGGCCGCCCAGACCGAGCGTCTGCGGCTCGGGCTGCTGGTCACCAGTAACCGGATCCGCCCACCCGCCGTCCTCGGAAAGATCGCCACGACCACCCATCAGCCGTCCGGCGCGGGCGGGATCGTCGGCGAGAATCCGGCGATCGCCGAGTACGAGGCGTACGGGCTGACGCTCGTCCCGCCCGCCGAGGGTATCGCCCGGCTCACAGAGACCGTCGACATCCTCCGGCGGATGTGGACGCAGGACGATCTGGAACGTTCCCGGGCCGCCGCACAACGGCGTCGGGTTCATCGCCGAGCGCGGACGCGTACTGGACGCGCACTGCGCGGACATCGGCCGGGATCCGCGGGAGATCCACGCGCTCCGTGCAGATCGTTGTCTCGTACGACGATCCCGGCGCCATCCGTGCGGTGGTCGCCGAGCTCATCGGCATCGGTGTGAACCATGTCGTCCTCAGCCTGCCGACGCCCTATCCGCAGGGCGTCGCACGCTGGTTGGTGGACGAGATCATCGAGCCGGTCGACGGGCGGCGCCCCGACGCGGACGCCGCCCATCCTCACCTCACGGCATGAGGTGATAGTCCGGGAAGTTGCCGGGCAGCCGCTCCCCCACCGGCCCCTGCGTCACCGCACGCACCAGCAGTTCCCCACCGACGAACGCACCGCTCCACGACGCCCCGAAGCCGCCGAAGAGTTCGTCACGGTCACCGCGGGAGCGGGGCTTGCCGTGGCCGACCTTGAAGGCGCGGATCTGCGGGGCGAGCCGGCCGTACGTCGACTCGTCGTCAGTGGAGAGCGTGGCGACGAGCGCGCCGTTCGACGCGTTCATCGCGGCGAGCAGCTCGGCCTCGGTGTCGACCAGGACGATGGTGTCGACCGGGCCGAAGGGCTCCGCGTGGTGCAGCGGTGAGGACGGCGGCGGATTGAGGAGCGTGACGGGCTGGACGTACGCCGCCGTGTCCTGGCCGGGCAGGAAGCGTGCGTCGGACAGCTTGCCGCGGTGCAGCGGGACGGCGCCCCGGTCGATGGCCTCGGCGACCTGGTCGTGCAGCTCCTTGGCCTTGGCCGCGTTGATGACAGGGCCGAAGTCCAGCACGGGGTACGGGTCGTCGGGGTGCTCGACCGCGAGCGGGTGACCGACCCGCAGGGTGCGGACGGCCGGCAGGTACGCGGCCAGGAACTCGTCGAACAGCTCACGCTGGACGACGAAACGCGGGTAGGCCGTGCAGCGCTGCTTGCCGTAGTCGAAGAGCTTGGGGATGACCGCCGTCAGCGCGTCCCAGTCCGTGTAGTTCCAGATGCCCCAGGTGTTGAGTCCCTCCTGTTCGAGTACATGCCGCTTGCCGAGGTCGGCGACGGCGGTGGCCACCGCGGCGCCCGTGTCCCGGCCGCCGACGAAGGAGACGCAGCCGATCTCGGGGGCGCGGACGAGCGCCTCCGAGAGCTCGCGGCCGCTGCCGCTGACGAGGGTGACGGGGATCCCTTCGCGCGCGGCAAGCGCGCAGGCCAGGGTGAGGCAGGCGACACCGCCGTCGGTCGGGGTCTTGGCGATGACCGCGTTGCCTGCCAATGCCTGTACCAGCATGGCGTGAACGAGGACGCTCATCGGGTAGTTCCAGCTCGCGATGTTGGACACGGGTCCGTCGAGCGGAGCCCGGCCGTCCACCATGGGCTCGATGCCGTCGACGTACCAGCGCACGCCGTCGATCGCCCGGTCCACGTCGGCCTGCGCGAGCCGCCAGGGCTTGCCGATCTCCCAGACCAGAAGGAGGGCGAGCAGTTCGCGGTGCTCGGTGAGGGCGTCGAGCGTCGCCGCCACGCGGGCACGGCGTTCCGCGAGCGGCACATGGCGCCAGGCGTGGTGCTGGTCGAGCGAGGCGCGCACGGCCTGCTGGGCGGTGGCACCGTCCAACCGGGGCGGGCCCGCGATGGGGCTGCCGTCGACGGGGCTGGTGGCGGGCAGCGCCCGGCCGTCCGCCTGCCAGGCGGCGCCCCAGAGGTTGAGGACACGGTCGCCCCGGAACGCCTCGGGGGCGACGGTGAGGCATCGCTGCCAGGCGTCGGTCCAGGACGTGCCGGACTTCACGACAAGGGTGTCGGGGTTGAGGGTGTTGGTCATTCGGTGTCTCCGCTCTCGGTGCACAGTCGGGGGCGGGGGGCCTGGCAGCTGCCGAACCGCAGGGTGCGCGGGCCCGCGCGAGCAGTGGTCGCGTCGCGTACGTAAGGGGGAAGGTAGTGAGGCCGCCTTGTTTCCGGCAGTCACCTCGCATTAACTATGAGTGACGTCACGCTCCGTTTCCAGCTGGGCCAGCACCAGCCGCGCCGTCTCGCTCGGGGTGCCGCCCACACGCACCCCGACCGCCTCCAGGGCTTTCTGCTTCGCCTGGGCGGTGCCCGACGAGCCGGAGACGATTGCGCCCGCGTGCCCCATGGTCTTGCCCTCGGGCGCGGTGAATCCGGCGATGTAGCCGACGACGGGCTTGGTGACGTGGTCGCGGATGAACGCGGCCGCCCGCTCCTCGGCGTCGCCGCCGATCTCCCCGATGAGAACGATCAGCTCGGTGTCGGGGTCGTCCTGGAAGGCTGCCAGGCAGTCGATGTGGGTGGTGCCGACGACGGGGTCGCCGCCGATGCCTACGCATGTCGAGAAGCCGATGTCGCGGAGTTCGTACATGAGCTGGTAGGTGAGCGTGCCGGACTTGGACACCAGGCCGACGCGTCCCGGCTTGGTGATGTCGGCGGGGATGATGCCCGCGTTCGACTGACCCGGGGTGATCAGGCCCGGGCAGTTGGGGCCGATGATCCGGGTGCCCTTCGAGGCGGCGTACGCGTGGAAGGCGACGGAGTCGTGGACGGGGATGCCCTCGGTGATGACGACGGCGAGTTCGATGCCCGCGTCGGCGGCCTCCATCACGGCCACTCTGGCGAAGGCGGGTGGCACGAAGACGACGCTCACGTTCGCGCCGGTCGCCGCCATTCCTTCGCGCACCGACCCGAAGACGGGCACGGCTATGGGGTCACCTCCCAGGCCGTTCAGGCCCTGCGGGACGTCGAAGCCGACGCGCTGGCCCGCCTTGCGTGGGTTGACGCCGCCGACGACGTCCGTGCCGGCCGCGAGCATGCGCCGGGTGTGCTTCATCCCCTCGCCGCCGGTCATGCCCTGGACGAGGACCTTGGACTCCTTGGTGAGAAAGATGGCCATGTCCCGCTCCTTCAGCTGGTGTTGGCGAGTTGGGCGGCGCGGCGGGCGGCGCCGTCCATGGTGGTGGCCTGCTGGACCAGGGGGTGCGCGCGGTCGTCGAGGATGGCGCGGCCGCGCACGGCGTTGTTGCCGTCGAGGCGGACCACCAGCGGCTTGGTCAGCCGCACGGTCTCCAGGGCCTGCACGATGCCGTCGGCGACCGCGTCGCAGGCGGTGATGCCGCCGAAGACGTTGACGAAGACCGACTTCACGGCCGGGTCGGAAAGGATGACCGAGAGACCGTCGGCCATGATCTGGGCGGAGGCGCCGCCGCCGATGTCGAGGAAGTTGGCGGGCCGGGCGCCGCAGCCGGCGACCACGTCGAGCGTCGACATGACCAGGCCCGCGCCGTTGCCGATGATGCCGACCTCGCCGTCCAGCTTGACGTAGTTGAGGCCCTTGGCGGCGGCCTCCGCCTCCAGCGGGTCGTCGTGCGCGGCGTCCTGTTCACCCCAACGCGCCTGGCGGAAGCGGGCGTTGCCGTCAAGGGTGACCTTGCCGTCCAGGGCGAGGATCTGCCCCTGGGCGGTGCGGACGAGCGGGTTGACCTCGACGAGGACGGCGTCCTCGCGCGTCAGTACCTCCCAGAGCCGCACCAGGACATCGACGGTCTGCTGCGGCAGCCCGGCCGCCTCGGCGATCTCGGTCGCCTTCGCCGAGGTGACGCCCTGCGCCGGGTCGATGTGAACGCGTGCCACCGCCTCCGGCCTGGTCGCGGCCACCTCCTCGATGTCCATGCCGCCTTCGGCGGAGGCGATCGCGAGGAAGCGTCCGGCGGCGCGGTCGAGGACGTACGAGACGTAGAACTCGCTGTCGATGTCGACAGGCTGAGCCAGCATCACCTTGCGGACCGTGTGGCCCTTGATGTCCATGCCGAGGATCTGCCGTGCCGTGAGCTCGGCGGCGGCCGGGTCCGCGGCGAGCCTCACACCGCCCGCCTTGCCGCGCCCACCCGTCTTGACCTGGGCCTTCACGACGACGCGTCCCCCAAGCCTGCGGGCGATCTCCCGTGCTTCCTTGGGCGAGTCCGTGACCTCGGCCCGCGGCACCACGATGCCGTGTTCTTCGAAGAGCCCCCGCGCCTGGTGCTCATACAGGTCCATGATTCGGCTCCTGTCTTAAAAGTGCTGCACGACCCCTGGACATCACCCATCGGATGCGGGATAACAATCTTCATACAGTATCCGTCGACTGTATGCAATGTGCCGACGTGGCCCGGGAGTGGCGACGCCAGGGTGGCTCGAAGCAACGGACAAGTGAGGTGACCTGTGACGACCAAGGCTCTCGAAGGCATCCGCGTCCTCGACATGACACACGTCCAGTCCGGGCCCTCAGCGACCCAACTCCTCGCCTGGCTCGGCGCGGACGTCATCAAGCTGGAGGCGCCGACCGGTGACATCACGCGCACCCAATTGCGCGACATCCCGGGCGTCGACTCCCTCTACTTCACGATGCTCAACAGCAACAAACGGAGCATCACCCTCAACACCAAGACCGAACGCGGCAAGCAGCTCCTCACCGAACTGATCCGCCGCTCCGATGTCATGGTCGAGAACTTCGGGCCCGGCGCCATCGACCGGATGGGCTTCACCTGGGACCGCATCCGCGAGATCAATCCACGTATCGTCTACGCCTCCATCAAGGGCTTCGGCGAAGGCCCGTACACCGACTTCAAGGCGTACGAGGTCGTCGCGCAGGCCATGGGCGGGTCGATGTCGACCACCGGCTTCGAGGACGGACCACCGCTGGCGACGGGAGCCCAGATCGGTGACTCGGGCACGGGCATTCACGCCGTGGCGGGGATTCTCGCGGCGCTGTTCCAGCGGGAGAACACCGGGCGTGGTCAGCGGGTCAATGTCGCCATGCAGCACGCTGTGCTCAACCTCTGCCGGGTGAAGCTGCGCGATCAGCAGCGACTGGCACATGGCCCACTCGCCGAATATCCCAACGAGGACTTCGGCGACGAGGTTCCCAGGTCCGGGAACGCCTCCGGCGGCGGTCAGCCCGGCTGGGCGATCAGATGCGCACCCGGCGGACCGAACGACTACGTCTACGTCATCGTGCAGCCCGTCGGCTGGAAGCCCCTCAGCGAACTCATCGGCCGGCCCGAGCTGGCCGGCGACCCCGATTGGGCCACCCCAGAAGTCCGGCTGCCCAAGCTGGAGAAGATGTTCCAGCTCATCGAGGAGTGGTCGTCCGCCCTCCCCAAGTGGCAGGTGCTGGAGCAGCTCAACTCCCACAGCATTCCGTGCGGCCCGATCCTGTCCACCAAGGAGATCATCGAGGACGAGTCGCTGGCCGCCAACGAGATGGTTGTGAAGGTGACTCACCCCGAGCGGGGCGAGTTCGTGACCGTGGGCAGCCCGCTGAAGCTCTCCGACTCCCCCGTGGATGTGACCAGTTCGCCGCTGCTCGGCGAGCACAACGAAGAGGTCTACATCGGCGAGCTCGGCCTCGGGGACGAGGAACTCCGCCTCCTCAAGTCGAGCGGGGTGATCTGACGTGGCGGCCGCCAGTACCTGTACGAGCGGGGGGTCGTCGCCTACCCGTACACGACCGAGAAGCCGGTGGCCGTACTCGGCGCGAAGGACCGCTGGGCCCACGCGGCAGGGCTGTTGGGGGGCGCGTTCATGACATGAGTGTGCGCGGGGGCGGCCGACGGTGCGCGTCGGCCACCCCCGGGACCCGTGAGCGCACGAAAGGCATTTGGCAGGGGGCGCTGACCAGATCTTTCGACGCAAGGGGTGCTTGAGCAACATGACAACCACCGATGTCTCCACATCCGTCCCCTATCAAGAGGTGACGGACCACAACGGCCGTGTGTATCGCGTCGGCGAGTCCGATGTCGACATCATGGGCCGCAAGCGCAAATGGATGGTCTTCCTGCCCTGGGCAGGAATGATGGGCATCAGCTCCGCCGAGTACGCGTTCACGTCGGCGGAGGACACTCTCCACGAGGCTCACCTGTGGAGCAGCGGACACATCTTCTGGCTCATGGGCGTCTGGGTGTTCTTCCAGGCGGCCGTGGCCTTCCCGGCCGGGCAACTGCGGGAGAGCGGCCGCCTCCCCGCCCGTACGGCGATGCTGCTGGGCGCGCTGGGCACCCTGCTGGGCTATCTGTCACTGGCCCTCGCGCCGCATGTGATCGTCGCCTATCTCGGCTTCGGCATGTGCAGCGGCATCGGCGCCGGTCTCGTCTACGCGACCTGCGTCAACATGGTCGGCAAGTGGTATCCGGAACGCAAGGGCGGCAAGACGGGCTTCGTCAACGGCGGTTTCGCCTACGGATCCGTGCCCTTCGTCTTCCTGTTCACCTCGTACATGGACCTGAGCAACTACAAGGGCGTCCTGGTGGCGGTCGGCCTGCTGTGCTGCTCCGTCGTCGCCGTCGCCGGCTGGTTCTTCAAGGACCCGCCGAAAGGCTGGTGGCCCGCGAACGTGGACCCGCTGAAGGCGTCGGACGACCCGAAGATCCGGCGGGCGCTGGAGAAGAACCCGCCGGCGGTGAAGCAGTACACCCCCAAGGAGGCCGCTCGTACCCCCGTGCTCTGGATGATGTGGTTCTGTCTGCTGTGCACGGCCGGGATCAATATCTTCGGCATCGCCTTCCAGGTGCCGTTCGGCAAGGACATGGGCTTCGCCGGCGGGATCGTGGCCACGGCGATGTCTCTGAAGGCCATCGTCAACGGCACCGGACGCGGCGTCATCGGCTGGATATCCGACCGCGTCGGCCGCCGCCACACACTGATCATCGTCTGTCTCGTGCTGGGCTCCGCCCAGTTCGGTGTGCTGGTCTCCGGCCAGATGGGCAGCATGCCGTTCTTCCTGTTCTGCTCCATGGTCTCCGGTTTCGGCGGCGGGGCGATCTTCCCGCTGTTCGCGGCCATGACGGCGGACTACTTCGGCGAGAACCACAACGCCTCCAACTACGGAATGGTCTACAGCTCGAAGCTGATCTCCGGCCTCGTGGGATCCGGTATGGGCGCGATCGTCGTCGACGCGTGGGACTACCACGGCGCCTTCGTGCTCGCCGGATCCGTCGGCCTGGCCTCCGCCGTGCTGGCGCTGTTCCTGAAGTCTCCGGGCCGCCCGCAGGCCCGCAGCATCGTTCCCAACCCGCAACCGCTTGGCGAGGAGATGGCGTAATGACGGCGGAACCCATCGCCGCGAAGGAAGCGTCGGGCGACCCCGACGCCTCGCACCGCGCGTACCGTGAAGTCACCGACCCCCGGGGCCGTGTCTACCGGATCGGCGAGACGGACCGGGACATCCTGGGCCACTCACGCAAGTTCATGGTGTATCTGCCATGGCTCGCCATGATGGCGATCAGTGTCTTCGAGTACGCGTACGGCTCGGCCGAGGACACCTTGTCCCACGCCCACGGCTGGACGCAGAGCAACACCTTCTGGATCCTGAGCGTCTGGGTCTTCTTCCAGGCCGGCATAGCCTTCCCCGCCGGCTGGCTGCGGGAGAAGGGAATCCTGACCGCCCGCAAGGCCATGTACACAGGGTCGGTCATGTGCCTGCTCGGCTTCCTCGCCCTCTCGCACCTGAGCAATGTGCTCCTGGCGATCCTCGGCTTCGGTGTCATCGGCGGCATCGGGTCCGGCCTGGTGTACGCGACCTGCATCAACATGGTCGGCAAGTGGTTCCCCGAGCGACGTGGCGCGAAGACCGGATTCGTCAACGGCGGATTCGCGTACGGCTCCCTGCCGTTCATCTTCATCTTCAACTACGCGTTCGACACCGCCAACTACCACCGGGTACTGGACCTCATCGGCTGCTACGTGATGATCGTGGTGCTGTCCTCCGCGTTCTTCTTCAAGGACCCGCCGAAGAACTGGTGGCCGGCGGACATCGACCCGCTAACCTACGGCAGTACCCAGAAGGGCGCGGCGAGCCTTGCCAAGAACCCTCCCGCGGTGAAGCAGTACACACCGAAGGAGGCCATCAGGACCGGCATGCTCCCCCTCATGTGGATCGCTCTCGTCATGACCGCGGGTGTGTCGATCTTCGGGATCTCCTTCCAGGTCGACTTCGCCAAGGAAGTGGGCTTCGGCCCGCTGGTGGCGGCGTCGTCCATGGGCGTCATGGCCGTCATCAACGGCGTCGGCCGGGGCGTGGTGGGCTGGCTGTCCGACAGGTACGGCCGCAAGCAGACCCTGGTGTTCGTCATCGTCGTCCTGGGTCTGGCCCAGTTCGGCGTGATCTGGGCCGGTGACATGCACAGCGAGGCCCTGTTCCTGTTCTTCGCCTTCCTCTCCGGGTTCGGCGGCGGGGCCTTCTACCCGATGTTCGCGGCCCTGACTCCCGACTACTTCGGCGAGAACTACAACGCCACCAACTACGGGCTGGTGTACAGCGGCAAGCTGATCAGCGGCCTGTTCGGCGGCGGGCTCGGCTCGATGGTGGTGGCCGCCTGGGGCTACAACGGCGCCTACGCGCTGGCCGGCGGCATCTCCATGGTGGCGGCGGCGATCGCTCTGCTGCTGCGGCAGCCGGGGCGGAGCACGGCGGACACCTCGGTTCCACAGCCGCAACCCGTGGGCTGAGCAAGGAAGATCACGAAAACGGGCGGCCCTCCCCGCGATACGCGGGGAGGGCCGCCCGTTCGCGCGGGCGCAGCTGCGGCTAACCGCACTTCTTGCGCAGGGCCGCGAGGTTGTCGTAGCCGATCTTCGCGTGCTTCAGCGACTGAGCAGGGTCGGTGGCGCTCGGGGCGTTGTCCTGCTCGACCATCGGGTTGTGGTAATTCCGGGCCCCGACACGAGTGAAGAACGTGGTGTAGTCGATGACTCCGGTACCGAACGGCACCATGTCGTAGCCCATGCCGTTCGTCGTGTTGACGGTGCCGTCCTTGGCGTGGAAGAGGGGGTAGCGCTTGTTGTTGCGGGCGACGAGCCCCGCGGGATCGAAGACGCTCTCCTGGGTGGAGCCGTCCTGGGCCGTGTACGTGTGGAACTTGTACTGGGCCACGTGCGCCCAGAAGATGTCCATCTCCAGCCAGACCACCTTCGGGTCGGTGATCTTCAGGAAGTACTCCAGCTTGCGGATGCCGGAGCTGCGGGTCGGACGACCCTGGGCGTCCAGCGGGCCACCGTCGAGCAGGAAGGCGTACGCCGCGTCGTGGTTGTGGGTGTACAGCTTGATGCCCTCGCGACGGGCGATCTCGCCGAGCGCGTTCCACTTGTCGGCGGCCACGTCCCAGTCGGCGCGGTAGGCGCTGCCGGTGGGGTCGCCGCCGGTGCCCATGTGCGCCATGCCGAGGATGTTGGCGATCTCCAGGTGCTTCTTGAAGGTGTCCAGGTCGGGTGTGGTCAAGGGCCAGGACGGCGGTATGAAGCCGTGGTTGCCCTGCGCCCGCAGCCCATACTCGTCGAGCCAGGAACGCAGCAGCTTGGCGCCCTCCACGGACTCAAGGCTCGCGCCACCCGGGGCGTTGGCGTGCTGGCCGTACCCCGCGAACTCCACCTGGCGGTAGCCGAATCGCGAGAGCTGCTGGAAGACCTCGCGGAAACCGGAGGGCAGATCGGTGGCGAGCGGGTCGCGGCCCGTCGCGTCACGGACGGTGTAGAGGATGATGCCGCGCCTGTTCGGGGGGACGAGGACGTCGCCGCCACTGTCCTGGCCTCTGTCCAGGTCCTGGGCGACGGCGGGCGAGGCGCCGAAGACGGGTGCGGCGATCGCCGCGGTCGCGGCGGCGGTGCAGGTGCTGAGGAAGCGGCGGCGGTCGATGCCGAGAGTGCGGCGCAGGGCGTCGCCAGTTCCGGATTCGTCGTTGAACGCGGTCACGGTTTCTCTCTTTCGGGTCGCTGGTGGACTCTGACGGTGCCGGGCTGTGTGCGGCTCGTGTGCAGGTCAGAGGTGTGCGGGACACGGGCCGGGCGCGTGTGGGACGCGTGACCGGACGCGTTGCCAGTGGCGCGTGTTTCACTTTCCGTAGTCGCTCGACACGGGCTCGTCACAGCCCGTCAGGACTCTTCAGGTGAGGCCTGCCAGGTCGAGCAGCAGGGATTTCACATCGGTGGCCGCGACGCGGCCGGTGATTGCGTGGGGGGTGGAGCAGATGATGAGCGGACCTTCGTCGTCGCTCAGGGGGAGGCGGCCGTGGCTGCCGCGAAGAGGTGAGGGGTCCAGGGGCACGACCGCCATGCGGTAGCGCATGCCGAGCTTCTTGCGGGCCAGTGCCGTGGCCGCCTTCACCTTGACGTAGGGGTCGAGGGGATCCATGAAGAGTTCGACCGGGTCGTAGCCGGGTTTGCGGTGGATCTCGACGAGCCGCGCGAAGTCGGGCGCGCGGGCGTCGTCGAGCCAGTAGTAGTACGTGAACCAGGCGTCCGGCTCCGCGACGGCGACGAGTTCGCCGGAGCGCGGATGGTCGAGGTGATGGGTCTTCTTGCCCTCGTCGTCCAGGAGTTGCTCGATACCGGGCAGGCCGGCGAGCGCCGCCTTCGTGGCCTCCAGGTCCTCCGGGCGTCGCACATACACATGGGCGATCTGGTGGTCGGCGACCGCGAAGGCGCGGGATGCCATCGGGTCCAGGTACTCCATGCCGTCCTGCGTGTGCACGTCGAGGAGGCCGGCGCGGCGCAGGGCGCGGTTGATGTCGACGGGGCGGTCCGCGCGCGTGATGCCGTACTCGGAGAGCGCGACGACGGTACGGCCCTCGGCCTTCGCGTCGTCGAGGAGGGGAGCCATGGCCGCGTCCAGGTCCGCGGCCGCCTGGAGGGAGCGCGGGTCGTCGGGGCCGAAGCGCTGCAGGTCGTAGTCGAGGTGAGGGAGGTAGCAGAGGGTCAGGTCCGGTCGGCGGGTGCGGTTGATGTGGCGGGTCGCGTCGGTGATCCAGCGGCTGGAGACGAGGTCGGCGCCGGGACCCCAGAAGTGGAAGAGGGGGAACGTGCCGAATTTCTCGGTGAGTTCGTCGTGCAGGGCCGGGGGCCGGGTGTAGCAGTCGGGTTCCTTGCGGCCGTCGGCGTAGTAGACGGGACGGGGAGTGACGGTGATGTCGGTGTCGGCGCCCATGGCGTACCACCAGCAGATATTGGCGACCGTGTAACCGGGATGCGCGCGCCGGGCGGCGTCCCACAGCTTGTCGCCGGACACCAGGCCGTTGTGCTGACGCCACAGGAGTACGTCGCCGAGCTCGCGGAAGTACCAGCCGTTGCCGACGATGCCGTGCTCGCAGGGGTGGGTGCCGGTGAGGAAGGTGGACTGGGCGGCGCAGGTGACGGCTGGCAGGACGGTGCCGAGCGGGGCACGGGAGCCGGACTGGCCGAGGGCCTTGAGGTGCGGCATGTGGTCGAGGAGACGGGGGGTGAGACCTACGACGTCCAGGACGAGGAGAGGGGTGGGTCGGGGCCGGCCGCCGGCGTGCTCGGGCTGCGGTGTCGGTACCTGCGGCTGGGTCACGGCAGCTCCTTGAGGCCGAGGTCCGTCAACAGTTCGCGGGCCAGGGTGAGTTCGGCGGCGATGCCGTCGGCGAGCTGGGCGCGGGCTCGGGGGCGCAGCTCGGGCGGGAGGGCCTGCCAGGTGTAGGTCTCGACTTCCAGGTGGTGAGTGAGCGGATGCGGGCCGCCGACGAGCTGGGCCAGCGCGGCCCTCAGGACGGGGAGTGTGGAGGTGAGCGGCGCGGCGGGGGCCGCGTGCAGCGGGACGTGGAAGTGGGCGCGCCACGGGGAGGCGTCGGGCAGGGCGTCGTCTGCCAGGGCCTGGCCGAGGTCGTCGGTGCCGCGCAGGCCGGCGGACGTACGGGTGCGGGTCTGGTGCAGGAAGCGGGGTTCGTCGAAGGCGGCGAGGGCCGTGCGGACTTCGGGGAGATGGGGGTGTTCGGCGTGCAGGGCGGCCGAGAGCTGTGACTTGACGACGGGGACGCGGGCTTCGGTGAGCGCGTCCAGGGCGGTGTGCGGGTCTTCGAAGGAGGTGGCGAGGTGACAGGTGTCGACGCAGATGCCGATGCGGTCGTGGCCGATCGCGGTAAGCGGGGCGAGGGCGTCGGCGGTGGTCTCGACCGTGCAGCCGGGTTCGGGTTCCAGGCCGACGCGGAGGGAGCGGCCGGTGAGTTCGTGGAGGGCGTCGAGGCGTTCGGCGAGTGTGGTCAGCGCTTTGTGGGCGGTCACCGCGCGCTTGTCGTCATACGCGGTGCGCCAGGCGAGGGGCAGCGTGGAGATGCTGCCCTCGGTGACGTCGTCGGGGAGGAGCTGGGCGAGGACGCGGGCCAGGGCGGTGGTGTGGTCGAGTCGCTCCGGGTCGGCCCAGTCCGGCTTGTAGACGCGGTACTTGACCTCTTCGGCGCCGAAGCCCTCGTACGGGAAGCCGTTGAGGGTGACCACTTCGAGGCCGCGGCGGTCGAGTTCGGTGCGCAGGCCGCGCAGCGCGGAC
Source organism: Streptomyces sp. R35 (assembly GCF_041053035.1). Classification (NCBI taxonomy): domain Bacteria; kingdom Bacillati; phylum Actinomycetota; class Actinomycetes; order Kitasatosporales; family Streptomycetaceae; genus Streptomyces; species Streptomyces sp. R35. The sequence goes on along the minus strand of NZ_CP163440.1, from coordinate 9,450,009 downwards.
GGGTCGCTGACCAGCGTGTGGGCGGCGTCCTTGGCGAGCCACAGGCCGATGCCGAGGCGGTCCCGGCCGAGGCGGCGGCGGACGGGTTCGCAGTGGTCACGGAGCTGGGCGAGGACGCCGTCGAGGGTCTCGGCCGGGTGGACGTTGGTGCAGTAGGCGAGGTGGACGGTGGAGCCGTCGGGGTGGCGGAAGCGCATCGCTCACTCCCCGCCGCGGAGGATGGAGTTGCCTTCGTGGGTGACGTCCGTAGTCGTGCTCCCCAGATCCAGCCGCCCGCTGAGCCCGTAGAAGGCCACGGGGTTGCGCCACAGCACCCGGTCGACGTCGTCGTCGGTGAACCCGGCCTTCAGCAGGGCGTCGCCGACCCGGCGGGTCTTGAGCGGGTCGCTTCTCCCCCAGTCCGCGGCCGAGTTGACGAGTACCTGCTCCGGCCCGTACTCGCGCAGGACCGCGACCATCCGCTCCTCGTCCATCTTGGTGTCCGGGTAGACGGAGAAGCCCAGCCAGCAGCCGCTGTCCTTGGCCTCCTTGACGGTGGTCTCGTTGAGGTGGTCGACAAGGACCCGGTCCGGGGACAGGGCGGACGCGCGGACGGCGTCCAGCGTGCGGCGCAGGCCGGCCGGCTTGTCGCGGTGCGGGGTGTGCACGAGCGCGGGCAGCTCATGGTCGGCGGCGAGCTGGAGCTGGGCGGCGAGCGCGGTGTCCTCGGCGGGGGTCATCGAGTCGTAGCCGATCTCGCCCACGGCCACGACCTGGTCCTTGACGAGATAGCGGGGCAGCTCGTCGAGGACGGGGACGCAGCGGGGGTCGTTGGCCTCCTTGGGGTTGAGGGCGAGCGTGCAGTGGTGGGCGATGCCGTACTGGGCGGCGCGGAAGGGCTCCCAGCCCAGGAGCGAGTCGAAGTAGTCGAGGAAGGAGGCGGGTGAGGTGCGGGGCTGGCCGAGCCAGAAGGAGGGTTCGACGACGGCGCGGACGCCGGCGGCGTGCATGGCCTCGTAGTCGTCGGTGGTCCGTGACGTCATATGGATGTGGGGGTCGAAGATGCGCATCAGGACTCCTTGCCGGGGGTGCCGGACGTGCCGGAGGTTCCGGGAATTCCGTGGACTCCGGGCGCGCCGGGGCTTCCGGGCGTGCCGGTGGGGGTGGCGGTGGGCTCGGTCAGGGCCAGGACGCGGTGCAGGTCCTCGGGTACGGGACGGCCCGCGGCGGCGCGTTCGTCGGCGTAGTCGCCGAGCATGCGGGCGAGTTCGGCGTCGGAGTGGGCGCGCCGGGGCAGGTCGGCCACCTCGTCTACGGGGACTCCGGTGAACAGACACTTCAGGACGGCGTGGCGCCAGTTGTGCGGGTCCAGGTGCTGCGCGGCGTACGGGCCGACGGCGGCCGCGACCAGCCGGGTGTCGTTGGTGCGCAGGGCGTCCTCGACGAGGGGAAGAGCGTCCGGTCCCGGCACGAGGTGGGGCAGGGCGTGCAGAACGGCTCGGCGTTCGGCGGCGGTGCCCTGACGGTAGACGCGGGCGAGTGCGTCCGGGTCGGCGTGAGCGGCATGCAGGAGGAGTACGCGGGCGGCGTCGGCGTACTCGGGCCCGCACCGGCGCCCGGCCTCGGCTATCCGCAACTCCCAGACGGAGATGGGGCCGTGGATGCCGGGGTGGGCGGCCGCCTCGTCGAGCGCCTGGTCGAGCCAGGCGCGGGCGGCTCCCCCCAGGTGGGTGTTCAGGCGGGTGCGCAGGGCGGCGAGGGCAGGCTGGACGGTGTGGTCGGGCTGACGGTCCCGGCCGGCCTGGCTGTGGTCGCCGCGCTGAGTTCGGTGCGGGTGGTTCACGGGGTTCTCCCTTCGGGGCCGGTGGGGATCGCCCGGGCCGCGCGGTGGAGGAACGGAAGGGACTGTTCGGCGAAGTGGGAGCCCGCGTGGGAGTGGCGGGGCAGTTCGACGACGGTCAGCGCCTGGTAGCCGGTGGCGGCCAGGGCTTCGAGTACGGGCGGGAAGTCGATCTCCCCGTCCCCGAACGGGAGGTGTTCGTGAATGCCGCGGCGCATGTCCTCGATCTGGACGTGCCGCAGCCAGGGGCCGGCGGCGCGTACGCAGTCGGCGGGCGGCAAGGGTTCGAGGCACTGGCAGTGGCCGATGTCCAGGGTGAGGCCGAGGGCGGCCGGGTCGCCGAGTGTTCGGCGCAGACGGTGGAAGTCGGCGAGGGAGGAGAGAAGGTGGCCGGGTTCGGGCTCGACGGCGAGCGGGACGCCGGCACCGGTGGCGGCGTCCAGCACGGGGGCGAGCGCCTCGGCCAGGCGTTTCCAGGCGGTGTCCTCGTCCGTGCCGACCGGGGTGACTCCGCTGAAGCAGTGCACGGCGTGGGCGCCGAGGTCGGCGGCGACCCGCACGGCACGGATGAGCAGGTCGACACGGCGCGCGCGGGCGTCCGGGTCCGGGTCCAGGAGGGAGGGGCCGTGTTTGCGTCGGGGGTCGAGGACATAGCGGGCGCCGGTCTCGACCGTCACACCAAGCCCGAGGGTCGCCAGCCTGCGCGCCACCTTCCCGGTGCGGGCAGCCAGATCCGGGGCGAGCGGGTCGAGGTGCATGTGGTCGAGGGTCAGGCCCACACCGTCGTAGCCCAGGTCGGCGAGGAGGGCGAGGGCGTCGTCCAGACGGAGGTCGGTGAGGCCGTTGGTGCCGTAGCCGAAGCGGAGGGGGTGGGGGGCCGGGGCGGGGCTCGCGTGGGCGGTGGCGCCGGGGCTCGTCTGCGGGATCGGTCGGCAGCTCGCTTGGCCGGTCGGGCGGGGGCTCGCCTGGCCGGTCGGTCGGGGGCTCGCGGTCATGTGACGCTCACCTTCCTCGCGAACTTGCGGGCAGCTGGGGCGAGCGCGGCCACCAGGAGGGCGGTGACGGGGGCGCCCGCTCGGGCGGCGAGGGTGGCCTGGAGGGGGATCATGGCGCGGATTCCGCCGCCGACGGCTCGTTGGGTGAGCGGGGGTGAGGGGTTCAGGGCTGCGTGGAAGAGCGGGCGGGCGGAGGTCGCGGCGTAGGCGAGGGTGAGGGCCCCGCGGAGGGTGTCTGTCACGGGGGTCGGTGTGGGGCGGGGAGCGGGGCCGGGGCTTGGGCCTGGGCCTGGAGTTGGGCCTGGAGTTGGGCTTAGGCCTGGACTTGGGGTGACGCCGGGTGCTTGGCCGAGTCTCGCTTTCGCTCCACCAAGGGGCACTGGCTCAGGGGCTGTTGGGGTGTCCCCAGCGGGCTGTGACCATGCAGCCGCGGGGTGGCCGGGCTGCGCTGTGCCTGCCGGGCCGTTCGCCAATGCCCAGGCCAGCGCACCGGTCGTGGCCAGCGCGGCCAGCGGTGCCACCGGCGAACCACCCTGCGTCTCGCCGCGCGACACCGTGGTCACCGCGAGGGTGTGGGTCGCCAGGGCGAGAGCGGAGGGGAGGGCGCGGCGGGCGGTGCGGCAGGCGGCGGTCACGCCGGGGAACACGTGCCCGCTCCGAGAGGTATCTCCGGTCGCCGTAGCGCCGAGCAGTACGTCCAGGCCCCGCGCCGTGGCCATCGCCGCAGGTCCGGCGGGCGTTCGTTTGAGCGTCAGGTCATACGCCCAGACGGTGGCAGCCAGAGGCACGGCGACCGCGAGGGCGGGACGGCCCGCGCGGTCCGCCAGGGCGAGACCCGCTGCTGTCAGGGCTCCGGCCGCCGCCAGCGCTGCGGCCGGGCGTATGCGGCCGGAAGGCAGCGGGCGGTGCGGGCGTTCCACGGCGTCCTCGGCGCGGTCGGCCCAGTCGTTCAGGGCCATGCCCGCCTCGTACAGACAGAGGGAGGAACCGATGGCGAGCAGGGTGCGGGAGTTCGGGCGGGCGCCGAGGGCGGCGGCCCCCGCGAGGGCGTCTCCGGGGACGGTGAACAGGGCGGGCAGCCGCAGAAGTTCAGCCCAGGCCCAGGCTTGATCCCGCGCCCGCGGGCCCAGTCGGGCCAAACCAGCGAACCCGGCGAACCCAGCCACCCCGGTCGCCGTGGTCGCCCCGGCCGCCCCGGCCGCCCCGGCCGCCCCGGCCACACCGCTGGCCCCGCTCGCCCCGCTCGCCCCGCTCGCCCCGGAAAGTCCGCCACTCGCGGCCAACGTGCCTGACCCGGCCGACCCGCTCGACCTGGCCAACCCGCCCAACCCGAGCCACTCACCCAAGCCAACCAACCTGCCTGGCCCCAGCAGTACCCGTCGTCCGCGCGAGTCCCCCGACCGATCGGATGTGCCCGACCCTGCCGAGAACCGCTGTCCCACGGACTCCCCCGGATCGACTGCCCCAGCCCCGCGCAACCTCACCGGACCTCCCCGGCTAGTCCCCGAAGCCGACCCGCCAACCCCGCCAGCGCCGCGTACTGGTCACCCAGCGCAGCGGGCCCCTCCCCCGCCGGGTCCTTGAAGTAGAAGCCGAGTTCGGTCAATGGGCCGGTGAGGCCTGCCTCGTGGGCGCGGGCCGTCAGGCGGGCGAGGTCGAGAATCAGGGGGGCCGCGAGCGCGGAGTCGCAGCCCTGCCAGGTGGTCTGGAGGATCATCCGCGTGCCGAGGAAGCCGTCGAAGGCGATGTGGTCCCAGGCGGTCTTCCAGTCGCCGAGGACGGGGACGTCGTCGATGTGGGTCTCGCCCTCCGGGGCCGTGCCGAGGGTGTCCGCCAGTACGCGCTCCTTGCCGGCGTTCTTGGCCGCGGCGGCGGCCGGGTCGGCGAGGGCGGCTCCGTCGCCGCCGCCCAGGAGGTTCGTGCCGGACCAGGCGCGGACCGCCAGGGCGCGCTGGGCGAACATCGGGCCGAGCACCGACCGGAGCAGCGTCTGGCCGGTCTTGCCGTCGCGCCCCGCGTAGGGCAGCCCGCTGGACTCGGCCAAGGACGCCAGAGCCGGGTGGTGCAGCCCCGTCGAGGGGGTGAAGTTCACGTAGGGGCAGCCGGCCCGCAGCGCCGCCGCCGCGTACAGCGAGCTCGGTGGCAGCGTCGTCCCTCCGCGAGCCGGCGCCCCGGAGGCCGCCGCTGCGTGCGCGCGCTCCAGGGATGCCGTCTCGGTGGGCGCGTGCTCCCTGGCGGCGATCCCGACGAGCGTCGGCTCCGTCGAGGCCACGTTCACCACCACCGCCCGGGCCAGTCCGCACCGGCGTACGAAGTCCCGTATGTCCGTCGCGAACGCGTCCACCAGCTCGGTCGGCTCGCGGGTGTCGCCCGGGGCGGGCCCGCCGGGGCGGATCTCCCGGTCGGCGGCCTCCAGTTCGGCCGTGATCGCCGAGGGGAGGCCGTGCGGGAGTACGCCGCCGGCGACCAGGGCCTCCGCGCGCTTCGGGAGCGGGCAGTCCACCGTGTCGTGGCCGCCGAAGACGAGGGACGGCAGGGCGGGCAGACCGCAGTCGGCGAAGAGGCCGGTTTCGGTGACCATGCCCGTCGGGGCATGCAGGCCGGCGGTGACGGCCGCGCAGCCCGCGATGACGGTGGTGGCGACGGAGCCGCGCGCTCCGATCAGCCACACCCCCACCCGGGGTTCGGAAAGGGACGCGGGCATGGGCAGCCTCCTTGTCATACGGCAGCTCGAACGTCGGTTCCTGCGTCAGCTCGTGCGTCAGCCATGGAGAAAGCGAGGGGTGGAGACGGCGGGCGGGAGTACGGCGTCTCCCGCCCGCCGCCGTTCAGTCGCCCGGCGAAGCCGTACCAGCCGAGGGCTTCATGGGCAGCTCCTTGGGCACCCCTACGGTCAGCTCGTCGTGAAGGTGAAGTCGTCCACGTCGTAGAGCGCGCCGGTTCCACTCCCCTTGAAGACGAGGTAGAGCGTGGTGGTGCCGCGCGGCGCACGGGAGAGATCCGCGGTCACGTCCTGGAAGGTGTCCCAGCCGCCGGTCACCGGCACGGTCGCGGTGCCCAGCACCCGGCCGGTCGAGGAGCCCGCGCGGACCTCCAGAGTGCCGCCCGAACCGGCGGACGAGATACGTGCCGTGATCTTCTTGGCGTCGCTCAGGACGTACGGCGTGAACGAGATCCAGTCCCCGTTGTCGATGTCGCCGACCGTCCTGCCGCCGTGCGCGGTGTCCCGCGACTGGACGGTGATCCCGGAGGCGTTGCCGTAGTGCTCGGCCTGGCGGTGCCTGGGCTGGGTGACGTTCTGGTCGTGGCTGGTCAGCGGGGCCTGGCCGCCTCCACCGCCGTCCGTGTACTCGGCGTCGAAGACTCCGAAGATGTTGGCGTCGTCGTCGTGGCCGTTGCCCGCGCCGGTGTCGATGGTGCCGCTGCATCCGTTGGCCGAGGTCAGCAGGTGGCCGTGGCTGTCGTGGCCGAGGATGAAGTTGACCTTCACCTTGGAGCAGTCGATCGTCCCGTCCTCCGGGTCGGTCACCTTCACCTTGAAGGGCACGGTGTCCCCGAAGCTGAACAGCTGGCCGTCACGGGGAAGTTGGAGCGTCACCTTGGGCGCGGTGTTGCCGACCACGACCTGCACGCTCGCGCTTCCGGTGCGCCCGCTCGCGTCCTTGGCGGTCACCGTCGCCGTGTACGTGCCGTTCTTCTTGTATGTGTGCGCCGGGTTCGGCGCCGTCGACTTGCCTCCGTCGCCGAAGTCCCAGCTGTACGTGAGGGCGTCGCCGTCGGCGTCCGTCGAACCGGCGGAGGAGAAGCGGACCTTGAGCGGTGCCTGGCCCGAGGTGCGGTCGGCCGCGGCCTGCGGCACGGGTGAGTGGCCGTCGGTGGCGTTCTCGATGCGGTACAGGCCCGAGTGCTCGTCGCCTCCGAACCAGGCGGTGCCGTAGTCGAGGACGTACAGCGCGCCGTCGGGTCCGAACGCCATGTCCATCACCTGAGTGCCGGTCCACGGAATGGAGTTGATGGACTGCACGGTGCCGGAGGAATCGCTCACGATCCGCTTGATCCAGCGGCGGCCGAACTCTCCGGCGAAAAAGTTCCCGTCGTACGCCTGCGGGAACTTCACGGGCGAGTCGAGCGAGGCGTCGTAGTGGTAGACCGGGCCGCCCATCGGGGACTCCGAGCCGCTGCCGAACTCCGGGACGGACGCGCCGTCGTAGGGGATCCAGGCGGGCTGGGCCGGGGGCAGATCGGTGAGGCCGGTGTTGTGCGGGGAGGTGTTCTTCGGCGCGTCGCAGTCGAAGGACGCGCCGGAGGCCTTGGTCGCGAAGTCGTAGTCCACGTAGGCGTCGTTCTTGCCCGTGCAGTACGGCCAGCCGAAGTTGCCGGGGGCGGTGACACGGGCGAACTCGACCTGGCCGCCGGGGCCGCGCGCCGGGTCGGCAGCGCCCGCGTCCGGGCCGTAGTCACCGACGTACAGAATGCCGGTCGCCTTGTCGACGCTGAAGCGGAACGGGTTGCGGAAGCCCATCGCGTAGATCTCGGGGCGCGTCTTGTCGGTGCCCGGGGCGAAGAGGTTGCCGTCGGGGATGGAGTACGAGCCGTCGGCGTTCACCTTGATGCGCAGGATCTTGCCGCGCAGGTCGTTGGTGTTGCCGGCCGAACGCTGGGCGTCGAAGGCCGGGTTGCGGTCGGCACGCTCGTCGATGGGGGTGAAGCCGTCCGACTGGAACGGGTTGGAGTCGTCCCCGGTGGAGAGATAGAGGTTCCCGGCCGCGTCGAAGTCGATGTCGCCGCCGACGTGGCAGCAGATGCCGCGGGAGGTCTTGACGTCGAGGATCTGCTTCTCGCTGGCGTTGTCGAGGGTGCCGTCGGCCTTGAGGACGAATCGCGAGAGCCGGTTGACGCCGTCGAAGGGTGCGAAGTCGGCGGCGGTGCCCGTCTCCGGGGCGTCGCCCGCCGGGGTGTTCAGCGGCGGGGCGTAGTAGAGGTAGATGTAGCGGTTGGCGGTGAAGTCGGGATCGATGCCGACGCCCTGCAGGCCTTCCTCGTCGTGCGAGTAGACGTCGAGCTTGCCCGCGAGCTTGGTGTTGCCCGCGCTGTCGGTCAGCCGGAGTTCGCCGTCGCGCGAGGTGTGCAGGACCGAGCGGTCCGGGAGCACGGCGAGCGACATGGGCTCGCCGACCTCGGGCTCGCCCTTGGCGAGGGTGACTTGCTGGAAGTCCTCGGCCGCGGCGGCCGCGGTGTCGGACGGGTCGGCGACGGCTGCGCCGGCCTGGGGTGTGGTGAGGGTGAGGGAGGCCGCCGTGAGCAGCGCGCCGCTCAGCAGGGCGAGTGCCCCGCGGAGTCTCGGACGTCTGGAGTGGCTGGTGTTCTTCCTGCTCTTCCTGTTCTTCCTGTTTCTGGCGTACGGGTGCACGAAATGCCTCCATGAAGGGGCTGGTCGTACGGGTGGGTGCGTGACGCCGGGGTGCGCCGTCACCCCGGAAGCATGGGAACTCTGCGCTGCGGCCTAGTCGTTGCCGCCGAACGCCGCGTCGAACGAAGCCGACGGCGGCTCGAAGTCGTATGCCTTGAGGCGGGTCAGGGCCTCGGGTGCGCCCTGGAGCCGGTCCATGCCGGCGTCCTCCCACTCGACGGAGACGGGGCCCGTGTAGTCGATGGAGCGCAGCATCCGGAAGACGTCCTCCCAGGGGACGTCGCCATGACCCGCGGAGACGAAGTCCCAGCCGCGGCGCGGGTCGCCCCAGGGCAGGTGCGAGCCGAGGCGGCCGTTGCGTCCGTCCAGCCGCTTGCGGGCTTCCTTGCAGTCGACGTGGTAGATCCGGTCGCGGAAGTCGTAGAGGAAGCCGACCGGGTCGAGGTCCTGCCACACGAAGTGCGAGGGGTCGAAGTTCAACCCGAAGGCCGGGCGGTGGTCAACTGCCGCCAGCGCCTTGTGCGTTGTCCAGTAGTCGTACGCGATCTCGCTCGGGTGGACCTCGTGCGCGAACCGCACGCCCTGCGCGTCGAAGACGTCCAGGATCGGGTTCCAGCGCGTCGCGAAGTCCTCGTAACCGCGCTCGATCATCGACTCGGGAGCGGGCGGGAACATCGCGACCAGGTGCCAGATGGCCGAGCCGGTGAATCCGATGACGGTGTCGACGCCGAAGGCCGCCGCCGCACGTGCGGTGTCGGCGATCTCGGCGGCGGACCGCTGCCGTACGCCCTCGGGTGCGCCGTCGCCCCAGATGCGGGCGGGCAGGATGGCCCGGTGACGCTCGTCGATGATGGCGTCGCAGACGGCCTGGCCGACCAGGTGGTTGGAGATCGCCCAGCACTTGAGGCCGTACTTGTCGAGCATCGCGTGCCGGGAGTCGATGTACGAGGGGTCGGCGAGTGCCTTGTCGACCTCGAAGTGGTCACCCCAGCAGGCGAGTTCGAGTCCGTCGTAGCCGAAGTCGCGGGCGAGGCGGCAGACCTCTTCGAGGGGCAGGTCGGCCCACTGGCCGGTGAAGAGCGTGAAGTCGCGCGGCATTTCCCGGGCCTCCTCAGACCGCTATGGGGGTGTAGACGGAGTTCTTCTCGGCGCTCTCCTCCACCGCCGCCAGCACGCGCTGCACTTGCAGCCCGTCGGCGAAGGAGGGTTCGGGCCTTCGGCCCTCGGCGATCGCGTGGATCAGGTCGCGGGCCTGGTGGACGAAGGTGTGCTCGTAGCCGAGGCCGTGGCCCGGCGGCCACCAGGCGTCCAGGTAGGGGTGGTCGGGTTCGGTGACGAGGATGCGCCGGAAGCCGGCGTGCGCTCCGGGCTCCGTACCGTCGTGGTACGAGAGTTCGTTGAGGCGCTCCAGGTCGAAGGCCAACGACCCGTGCTCACCGTTGAGTTCGATGCGCAGGGCGTTCTTGCGGCCGGTGGCGTAGCGGGTGGCCTCGAAGGAGGCGAGGGCGCCCGAGGCGAAGCGGCCGGTGAACAGGGCGGCGTCGTCCACGGTGACCTGTCCGGTGCCGGGGGCCGAGACGGCGGTCAGACCGCTGGTCGGTCCGCCGGGCAGCGGCCGTTCCCGTACGAAGGTCTCGGTGAGCGCGGACACCCCGGTCAGCCGCTCCCCCGCCAGATACTGCGCGAGGTCGACGATGTGCGCGCCCAGGTCACCGAGCGCGCCCGACCCGGCCAGCTCCCTGCGCAGCCGCCAGGTCAGCGGGAACTCCGGGTCGACCAGCCAGTCCTGAAGGTACGTCACCCTGACGTGCCGCAGGCTCCCCAGCCTGCCCTCGGCCACCATCCGCCGGGCCAGTGCTGTTGCGGGCACGCGGCGGTAGTTGAAGCCGACCATCGCCAACTGGCCGCGCCCGCAGGCCTCTTCGGCCGCCGCCGTCATGGCTGCCGCCTCCTCGACGGTGTTCGCGAGGGGCTTCTCGCACAGCACGTGCTTGCCGGCGGCCAGCGCGGCGAGGGCGATCTCGGCATGGCTGTCGCCCGGGGTGCAGATGTCGACGAGGTCGATGTCGTCCCGTTCGATCAGGGCGCGCCAGTCGGTCTCGGCCGCCGCCCAGCCGTGCCGGTCGGCCGCCGCGCGCACCGCGGTGCCGTCCCGCCCGCAGATCGCGGCCAGGACAGGACGTCGGGGCAGGTCGAAGACGCGCCCTACGGTGCGCCAGCCCTGGGAGTGGGCGGCGCCCATGAAGGCGTATCCGACCATGCCGACGCGGAGCGGCGGCTTCTCGCCTTCGGTCCCCTCTGACTGCTGCGGCTGTGCCATGCGGAATGTCCTCCTCGTCGTCGTGGCGCGGTGGGGGGTGGGGCGGGCAGCCCCCGGGGCAGGACGCATCACTTGAAGCCGGTGGCCATGTACTGCTTGACGTTGTCCTTGTCGACGACGGCCGAGTAGAGCGTGAGCGACGCGGGGATCTCGAACTCGGCGAGGCCGCCGACTCCCTTGCCCTGGCCGAGCGCGCGGGCGAGGTCGATCGCGGACGCGGCCATGGTCGGCGGGTACAGGACGGTGGCCTTGAGGACGCTGTTGTCGGCGTCGATGGCCTGGAAGGCGGAGAGCGCGCCCGCGCCGCCGACCATCAGGAAGTCGTCGCGCCCGGCCTGCTTGATGGCGCGCAGCGCGCCCACGCCCTGGTCGTCGTCGTGGTTCCACAGGGCGTCGAACTTCGATTGGGCCTGGAGGAGTTGGGCCATCTTGGCCTGCCCGGACTCGACGGTGAACTCGGCGGCCTGCCGGGCGACCTTCTTGATGTTCGGATAGTTCTTGAGGGCCGCGTCGAAGCCCTGGGTGCGCTGCTTGGTGAGCTCCAGGTTGTCGAGTCCGGCGAGTTCGATGACGCGGGCGTCCTGCTTGCCCTTGAGCTTCTCGCCGATGTAGTGCCCGGCGCTGAGGCCCATGCCGTAGTTGTCGCCCCCGATCCAACAGCGGTATGCCTGCGGGGAGTTGAAGATCCGGTCGAGATTGACGACGGGGATGCCGGCGCGCATCGCCTGGAGACCGACCTGGGTGAGCGCCTTGCCGTCGGCGGGCAGGACGACCAGGACGTCCACCTTCTTGTTGATCAGCGTCTCGATCTGGCCGATCTGCGCGGCCGTGTCGTTGGAGCCCTCGGTGATCTCCAGGCTGACGTCCGAGTACTTCTTGGCCCGGCTCTTGGCGTTGTCGTTGATCGCGTTGAGCCAGCCGTGGTCGGCCTGCGGGCCGGCGAAGCCGATGGTGACGTGCTTGCCGGGCTTGTCGTCGGCGGCCGGCCCGCTGTTCGCGGCCGGCTCCTCGTTCTTGGTGTCGTTGCTGGTGCAGCCGGTGAGGAAGGCACCGGCCGAGACGGCGGCGGTCCCGAAGAGCAGTCCTCTGCGGCTGGTGATACTCGTGGGTTCTGGCATGGCGGTGGACCCTTCCCGTGTCAGGTCTGTGGTGCGCTACGGCTCAGGTGGTGTTCGCTGTGCGCCGCTGGACCAGGACCGCGGCGACGATGATCGCGCCCTTTGCGATCTGCTGGACGTCGCTCTGGAGGTTGTTCAGCGCGAAGATGTTGGTGATCGTCGTGAAGATCAGGACGCCGAGCACGGAGCCGGTGATGGTGCCGCGGCCGCCGCTCAGCAGCGTGCCGCCGATGATCGCGGCCGCGATCGCGTCGAGTTCGTACAGGTTTCCGTTGGTGTTCTGACCCGAGCCGGACAGGATGATCAGCAGGAAGGCGGCGATGCCGCAGCACAGTCCGGAGAGCAGATAGAGGTACAGCCGCTGGCGCCGTACGTCGATGCCGGCGAGCCGGGCCGCCTCCGCGTTGCCGCCGACGGCGACCGTGCGGCGGCCGAAGGTGGTGCGGTTGAGGATCAGCCAGCCGATGACGGTGACGACGGCGAAGACGAGCACCAGGGGCGGTATGCCGAGGACGTACGAGTCGCGCTCGCCGAGCTTCAGGATGCTGTTGACGCTGACGATCTGGGTCTTGCCGTCGGTGATCTGGAGTGCGAGTCCGCGGGCCGAGGCGAGCATGGCGAGGGTCGCGATGAACGGGACCATCCCGCCGTACGCGATGAGCAGGCCGTTGACCAGGCCGCAGCCGACGCCGACGAGCACCGCGGTGAAGAGGATGCCGGCGAAACCGTACTCCTGCGTGGCGACCGTGGTCGCCCACACCGAGGAGAGCGCGACGATCGCGCCGACCGACAGGTCGATACCGCCGGAGGTGATGACGAAGGTCATGCCGACGGTGACGACACCGATCACCGAGGCCTGGGTGAGGACGAGTTGGAGGTTGCGGGTGTCGAGGAACTCGTCGGGTTTGGTGATGCCGCCGATGACGATCAGGGCGGCGAGTACGCCGAGGAGCGAGAGGGTGCGGAGGTCGGCGGCGGCCGCGAGCGTGCGCCACGGGGCGTGTTCCTTGAGCGGTGACACCTTGGGGGTGTCGTCCCTGGGCGGGGATACGGGCTGCGTCACGACGCCGGGCTCCCTTCATCGGCCACGGGGCTTCCTTCCATGACGAGGTCGAGTACACGGTGTTCGTCGAGTTCGCGGGCGGGCGCCGTATGGACGACGCGCCCCTCGCGAAGCACCAGGACGCGGTCGGCGAGCCCCAGTACTTCGGGCACTTCGCTGGAGACCAGCAGCACGGCGAGCCCTTCGTCGGCGAGGCGGCGGATCACCGCGTACAGCTCGGCGCGGGCGCCGACGTCGACCCCGCGGGTGGGTTCGTCGAGGAGCAGCACGCGGCAGCCGCGCAGCAGCCAGCGCGCCAGGACGGCCTTCTGCTGGTTGCCGCCGGACAGTGTCCGGACCGGCACCGACGGGTTGTCGGGGCGCAGGGACAGCTCGCGTGTCGCCGCCCGCGCCGCGCCGCGTTCGGCACGCCGGTCGATCCAACCCCCGTGCGCGAAGCGGGACATGGAGGACACCGACACATTGCGGGTGACGGACTCCAGCATCAGCAGGCCCTGCGCCTTGCGCTCCTCGGGGGCGAGCCCGAGTCCGGCGCGGACGGCGGCGCGGACGCTGCCGGGGCGCAACAGCTGGCCGTTCACGCTCACTTGACCGGCCGTCGGTTTGCGGGCTCCGTAGATCGTCTCCAGGATCTCGGAGCGGCCGGAGCCGACGAGTCCGGCCAGTCCGACGATTTCGCCGGGGCGCAGATCGAGGTCGAGCGGCGCGAACTCGCCTGCGCGGGCGAGACCTCGGACCGTGAGGACGGGCTCACCGGGTGGCCGTGACCGGGGCCGTTCCGGGAAGACGTACTCGACATTGCGCCCCGTCATCAGTGCCACGACCTGGCGCGTAGGTGTGGACTTCGCGGGGAGTCCGCCCGCCACCGCGCGCCCGTCCTTCAGTACGGTCACGCGGTCGCCGATGCGGCGGATCTCCTCCAGACGGTGCGAGATGTAGACGACGGCGACTCCGTCCGCGGTCAGATCGCCCACGATGCGGAAGAGGTTGTCGACCTCGTCGGGGTCGAGGGCCGCGGACGGTTCGTCCATGACGATCAGGCGTACGTCGTGGGAGAGCGCCCGGGCCATGGAGACGATCTGCTGCTGGGCCGCCGACAGCTCGCCGACGAGTCGTGCCGGGTCGATCTCCGGGTGTCCAAGTCGCTTGAGAAGAGCGGTGGTTGATGCCCGTGCAGTCTTTCCCCGTACGACGAAGCCGGCGGCCGTGGGTTCATGGCCGAGGTGGACGTTCTCGGCGACCGACAGGCCCTCCACCAGGTCGAGTTCCTGGTAGATGGTGGCGATGCCGAGGCGCATGGCGGCGATCGGTGACCTGAGTGTGACCTGTTCGCCGCGCCAGCCGATGGTGCCGTCGTCGGGCTGGTGGGCGCCGGCCAGGACCTTGATGAGCGTGGATTTTCCGGCGCCGTTCTGGCCGAGCAGGCAGTGCACCTCGCCGGCCTGGACGTCGAGGTCGACGCCGTCGAGGGCCCGGACTCCGGGGAAGGACTTGGTGATGCCGGACATGGTGAGCAGCGGTGGTTCTGGTGCCATGACGGTTCCCCTTGGCGGGCGTGCGGGCCGGTTTCAGGGCAGGGCGCTTACAGGGCAAGCGACTTCAGGGCGTGGCAGAGCAGGGCGCTGTACTGGTGAGGTGATGTGAGGTGTCGTGAGGTGTCGTGAGGCCGTACCGGCCTCGGGCGTTGCACGAGTGAGAACGCTCGCGCCTTACGCGGGTGAGAACAGGTGGTCGCTGATGAGCCGGGCCGCGCCGATGACTCCGGCGGTGGGTCCCAACTCGCCGAGGACGATGGGGAGATTGCCGGTCGCCAGCGGCAGCGACTGGCGGTAGACCTGGGTGCGGATCGCGGCGAGCAGGGTGTGGCCGAGACCCGTCACCCCGCCGCCGATCACCACCAGGCCCGGATTGAAGAAGCTGACAAGGCCCGCGATGACCTGACCGGTACGGTTGCCGCCCTCGCGGATCAGATCGAGTGCGGTGGCGTCGCCCGCGGCGGCCGCGGCGGCGACGTCGACGGCGCTGAGGCTGCCGTTCGTCTCCAGCCGCGTCGCGAGTTCCATCGAAAGGCCCTGCTGGGCGGCCTCCGTGGCGTCCCGCGCGAGCGCCGCGCCACTGAAGTGGGCCTCCAGACAACCCCGATTGCCGCAGGCGCACGGTCGCCCGTCGGGCACGGCCTGGATGTGCCCGATGTCGCCGGCGCTGCCCGTCGTACCGCGGTAGACCTCACCGCCGACGACGATGCCGCAGCCGATGCCCGTGCCGATCTTGACGCAGAGGAAGTCGCCCACGGAGCGTGCGACGCCCGCGTGCTGTTCCCCCATGGCCATCAGGTTCACGTCGTTGTCGACCATGACCGGACAGCCGAGGTCCTGGCTGAGCGCCTCGCGGACCGGGAAGCCGTCCCAGCCGGGCATGATCGGCGGTGCGACCGGAACGCCCTCGGGGAAGCGGACGGGCCCGGGGACGCCGATCCCGGCGCCGTCGAACCCCTCCGCAAGTCCCGAGGCCCTCAACTTGGCGGCCATGGCGAGGACTTGCTCGAAGACCGCGACCGGGCCCTCGCGTACATCCATGTGCTGGTTGATGTGCCCGAGCACTTCGAGTTCCGCGTTGGTGACGGCGACGTCGATCGAGGTCGCGCCGATGTCGACGCCCAGGAAGCGCAGGGCCGGTGCGAGCCGGATGTTGTGGGAGCGGCGGCCGCCACGGGATGCGGCGAGTCCGTCGGCCACGATCAGGCCGGTCTCCAGCAGCCTGTCCACCTCGACGGCCAGCTTCGACCGGGAGAGGTCGATCTGATCACCCAGCTGGGCACGGGAGTTGGGGCCGCCGTCGCGCAACAGGCGCAGCAGTCGGGCCTGGTGTGCGTTCGCGGGTCGTGCCGTCATGCGTCTCACGAGCCCCTCCCCGCCTCAATCGGCTTGCGCCTGCGTCGAGTTCCGGCTACTTCGCCGGTCGTGCTTTCGAGGGGAACGTAGCAGCGGCTGCCGGGAGTGGGAAGAAGTCGCGCACGGATTGCTGTCAACTTTCTCCACTCACAGGACAAAGCGAGGTCTGCAATCAGCCGCGGAGGCCGCATACGATCTGGGCATCGATCGGTTTCGGGGGGAACACATGAACACGGCAGCGGACAGGACTGAGGACCCAGCAGCAAACACAGCTGGGCACACGGCAGTTGACGAGGCAGGGCGCAGGGTCAGCACCCTGGAGCTCTTCTTCGACCTGGTCTTCGTCTTCACCCTCACCCAGCTCACCGTGCTGCTCACCGCCGACCTGTCGTTCGCGACGGCGGCGCGCGTCGCACTGATCTTCGTGGTGCTGTTCTGGATGTACGGCGCGTACGCGTATCTCACCAACCAGGTGCCGCCCGACCGGCCTTCGCGGCGGCTCCTGCTGATGCTGGGTATGGGCGCGTTCCTGGTGTGCGCGCTGGCCATCCCGCGCGCCTTCGACGACGGCGGAGTCGTTTTCGGCCTCGGTTTCCTGGCCGTGGTGCTCGTGCACAGCGCGCTCTACACCCGCAGCCATGGCCGCGATGTCATCTGGTACGCGGTGCCGAACTCCCTGGCCGCACTGTCGGTCACCGCGGCGGGACTGTTCCACGGCTTCGTCGCCGACGGGCTGTGGCTGCTCGCGCTGGTGCTGCAGTTCGTCACGCCGTTCATCGCCGAGCACGGTCCGCGGCGCCGGGACGGACGCGACGCCGCGCGGCTGCGCACCCAGTTGGGCGCTCTCGACCCGGCCCACTTCGTGGAGCGGCACGGGCTGCTGCTGATCGTCGCGTTCGGCGAGTCCGTCATCGCGATCGGCATCGGCATCGGCAATCTGCCGCTCACGGCGGACCTGTTCGGCGGGGCCTTCCTCGCTCTCGCGCTGGCCGCCGCGCTGTGGTGGACGTATTTCGTGCGCGACGAGCACGGCGCGGAGGTCGCGTTCACGGCGACGGCGCCGGACCGGCGCTGGCGCCTGGCGATGAACGCGTACTACTACGCCTTCCTGCCCATGCTGCTCGGCATCGCCTACTTCGCGGCGGGGGTGAAGAAGACGCTCGGGCATCTCACCGAGCATCTGCACACCGGTCCGGCCCTCGCGCTCGCGGGCGGGGTCGCCCTCTTCCTCGCGGGGGACGTGGCGTTCCGCGCGGTGCTGCGGCTCTTCCCGGTGAGCTACCGCGCGGCCGCCGTGCCCGTCGCCCTGGCCACCGCACTGCTCGGCATCCGCCTGTCGGCGGTCGTCGAACTCCTCGCGCTGGTCGGGGTGTTGGTGGCGATGCTGGGCGCGGAGGCTCGGTGGTCACCGTGCCGGCCCGCTGCCGAGTCCCCGGCGGCCGTGGCCTGACGGTTTCTCCCGTTCCAGGAACCGGCCGGCTACTTGTCCCGCTCGTGGTACATCTTCCGCGTGTGTTCCGTGTGGGCGCGCATGACGGCTGTGGCGCGCTGCTCGTCGCGGTCCGCGATCGCCGCGATCAGCTCACGGTGCTCGATCCAGGACTGGTGGCCGCGCTGCCGGGCGACCGGCGTGTAGTACCAGCGGACACGCCGGTCGACCTGCGCGGCGAGCTCGGCGAGGACCGTGTTGCCGGCGAGCTCCATGACCTTGGCGTGGAGCCGGGCGTTCATCGCGACCGCGGCGTCCACGTCGTCGGCGGCGACCGCCCGCTCGCCCTCCGCGCACAGCTCTTCGAGCGTGGCTATGGCCTCGCTGCCCGCGTTGGCGGCGGCGAGCCGGGCGGCTTCGGCCTCCAGGAGCGTACGGACCGTGAGGAGCTGGTCCGCCTCCTCCTCGGTGGGTTCGTGCACGAACGCGCCCTGGGCGGGCCGCAGATCGACCCAGCCTTCGGTGCTGAGCCGCTGCAGGGCCTCGCGCACGGGCTGCCGGGACACCCCGAGGTGCCCGGCGAGTTCGCTCTCGACGAGGTGCTGGCCCGGCTGGAGGGCGCGAGTGGTGATGAGTTCGAGCAGTGCTTCGTAGACACGGTCACGCAGCGGGCCGGGCCGTTCGAGCTTGGGTACCGCTCCCTGCGGCAGTCCTGTCGACAACATCACGGTCCCTCCTGGGCAGCGCCGTCGCCGCGATAGGAAAGTCAATTATGAATTGTCTTTCGCCTACAGTCTACGGCGCACAAACGCCAGGAGGCACAGGAGTTGGGCTTGTCACTTGGGGTCCTGCGAGGGATCGTACGAGCAGCTCACGGGCAGCGGACGACCTGGCCCGCGTACGACAGGTTTCCGCCGAAGCCGAACAGCAGGACGGGGTCGCCCGAGGAGATCTCCCCGCGCTCGACGAGCTTGGAGAAGGCGAGCGGGATGCTCGCGGCGGACGTGTTCCCCGAGTCGGTGACATCCCGCGCGACGACGGCGTTCACAGCGCCGATCTTCCCGGCGAGGGGCTCGATGATGCGCAGGTTCGCCTGGTGCAGCACGACCCCGGCGAGCTCCTCGGGGGCGAAGCCCGCGCGCTCGCAGGCCTTGCGCGCGATCGACGGCAGCTGGGTCGTCGCCCAGCGGTAGACGCTCTGCCCCTCCTGCGCGAACCGCGACGGCGTGCCCTCGATGCGCACCGCGTGCCCCATCTCGGGCACCGAGCCCCACAGCACCGGACCGATGCCGGGTTCCTCTCCGGAAGAACAGGCCTCGACGACGGCGGCCCCCGCCCCGTCCCCGACCAGCACACACGTCGTGCGGTCGGTCCAGTCCGTCACGTCGGACATCTTGTCGGCGCCGATCACCAGCGCCCGGGTCGCCGCACCCGCGCGCACGGTGTGGTCGGCGGTGGCGAGGGCGTGCGTGAAGCCCGCGCAGACGACGTTGATGTCCATGGCGGCCGGGGACGGGATGCCGAGGCGGGCGGAGACCCGGGCGGCCATGTTCGGGGAGCGGTCGACGGCCGTGGAGGTGGCGACCAGGACCAGATCGATGTCGGCCGGGACGAGGCCGGCCGCCGCGAGTGCCTTGGCGGCGGCGTGCGCGGCCAGCTCGTCGACCGGCTCGTCGGGCCCGGCGATGTGGCGGGTGCGGATGCCCACCCGGCTCCTGATCCACTCGTCGTTGGTGTCGACCAGGCCCGCCAGGTCCTCGTTGGTGAGTACCTTGGCGGGCTGGTAATGGCCGACGGCGGCGATCCGTGAGCCGTTCATGAGTGGTCCCCCTCGTTGCCTTGGGTAGCGGGATCCACCAGTCTGATCAGTGACTCGCGGGTACGGCGGCAGGTGATGCCACAGGAAAGGGGCGCCAGGCTTGTCGGCTTCTGTCAGACCCTCGGACGCCCGAACACCGTCCGTACGTGTGCCTGGATCACCCTGTGAACAATTGCTTCGCTTTCAGTACAAGTTCGTACACTCCGTAACCAAGCGGTGCGCCCACCCAGAGCCAGGCGAAGACGATCAACGGCCTGCGGTCAGGCGGACTCTGGCTGCTGCTGTTCGACATCGACGGCCTCCCTCGGTGCGGGAATGTGGTGCCGGACATGGACGGGTCGTACGAGCTCATTGGCGACGAAGCCGACGGCGAGCAGGCCGATCATGATCAGGAACGAGAGGCCGTAGAGGGACGAGCCGTGCTTGCCCGCCGCCTCCTGGTGGTCCGCGATCCAGTTGACGATCAGCGGGCCCAGGACGCCCGCCGTGGACCACGCGGTGAGCAGCCGGCCGTGGATCGCACCGACCTGGTAGGTGCCGAAGAGATCCTTCAGGTAGGCGGGGATCGTCGCGAAGCCGCCCCCGTAGAACGAGAGGATCACCAGCGCGCAGAGGATGAACAGCGGCTTCGAGGAGTCCCCGAACCAGGCGATGAGCGCGTACATCAGCGCGCCGACCCCGAGATAGACCCGGTAGATGTTCTTGCGCCCGATCAGGTCGGACGTCGAGGACCAGCCGATACGGCCCGCCATGTTGGCGGCCGACAGCAGCGCGACGAATCCGGCGGCCGCGGAGACGGACACGGGCGTGGAGGTGTCCGCGAAGAAGTCCGTGATCATCGGGGCGGCCTTCTCCAGGATGCCGATGCCCGCGGTCACGTTCATGCAGAGCACGACCCACAGGCACCAGAACTGCGGGGTGCGTACGGCGTTCCGGGCGGACACCTGCACACCGTCCAGCGAGCTGGGGCCGGACGCGACCGGCTTCTCGGTGCGCGGCACCCGCACCAGCAGGACACCGAGCGACATGAAGACGGCGTACGTCAGCCCGTGCACGAGGAACGCCTTCGCGATCCCGGAGGAGTCGGAGCCGAACGACTTCAGCATCTGTGTGGACCACGGCGAGGCGATCAGCGCGCCGCCGCCGAAGCCCATGATCGCGATGCCGGTGGCCATGCCGGGCCTGTCCGGGAACCACTTGATCAGGGTCGAGACGGGCGAGATGTAGCCGATGCCGAGACCGATCCCGCCGACGAAGCCGTAGCCGAAGACGATCAGCCAGTACTGCTCGGTGGCGGCGCCGAGCGAGGCGATCAGGAAGCCGGAGGAGAAGCAGATCAGGGCGACGGTCATCGCCCAGCGGGGCCCATTGCGCTCGACGAGCGTCCCGCCGAACGCGGCCGACAGGCCGAGCATGACGATGCCGAGCTGGAAGGGCAGCGCACTCTGGGTTCCGCTGAGGTCGAGCGCGGATTCGAGCGGCGGTTTGTAGACGCTCCAGGCATAGGCCTGGCCGATGGAGAGATGGACCGACAGAGCGGCCGGCGGGACGAGCCAGCGGCTCCAGCCGGGCGGTGCGACAGGGGGGCTCATGATCCCGAACGATAGGAAGCGGTTGTCCGATGGGGAAGTCGCACGGCGGAAACTGGTCGACCGTATGCGATGAGCGGTACCCCTGACGCGACGAACGGTCGGTGGCGCCAGACGGACGGTCCCGTGATCGCCGCACAAAAGCCCACCCGGGTACCGCCCGACCTCTTGCTGCCACCCCTTCCATCCTGTAGACAATATTCCGTCGACAGAGTTCGGCAGCCCCTCGGTACCCTCGACCGAACGGAGCGCCACACAGTGAAAGTCGCAGTTCTCGGCGCCGGTGCGATCGGCGCCTACGTCGGCGCCGCGTTGCACCGCGCAGGCGCCGATGTGCACCTCGTCGCCCGTGGACCGCATCTGGCGGCCATGAGGCAGCACGGAGTAAGAGTCCTCAGCCCGCGCGGAGACTTCACCGCGCGGGCCCACGCCACCGACGACCCGGCCGAGATCGGTCCGGTCGACTATGTGTTCCTGGGCCTCAAGGCCAACTCGTACGCGGCGTGCGGGCCGCTGATCGAGCCCTTGCTGCACGACACCACGGCGGTGATCGCCGCCCAGAACGGCATCCCCTGGTGGTACTTCCACCGGCACGGCGGCCCGCACGACGGCCACCGGATCGAGAGTGTGGACCCGGACGGCACGGTCAGTGCGGTGCTCGCGCCCGAACGTGCGATCGGGTGTGTCGTGTACGCCGCGACCGAGCTCGAAGGACCAGGAGTCGTACGTCATCTCGAAGGCACCCGGTTCTCCATCGGCGAACCCGACCGCTCCCGCTCCGCGCGCTGCCAGGCGTTCAGCGAGGCCATGCAGACGGGCGGTCTCAAATGCCCGGTCGAACAGGACCTGCGCAACGACATCTGGCTCAAACTGCTCGGCAACATCTCCTTCAACCCGATCAGCGCGCTGGCCCGCGCCACGATGCGGCAGATGTGCCTGCACGGCGGCACGCGCAAGGTCATCGAGATCATGATGACCGAGACGCTCGCCGTCGCCGAGGCCCTCGGCTGCAAGGTGGGCGTGTCCATCGAGCGGCGCCTTGCCGGTGCCGAGCGCGTCGGCGACCACCGCACCTCCACGCTCCAGGACCTGGAGCGCGGCAAGCCGCTCGAACTCGACGTGCTGCTCGCGGCCGTCGTGGAACTGGCGGAGATCACCGAGGTTCCGGTGCCGACGCTCCGTACCGTCCATGCCATCTCGGATCTGCTCGCGCTGCGGACCGCGGCATGAGGACACCCGGCCCGGAGGGCTGCGGCGCCTTCGGGATGGTCGCGGGCACCCGCGCGACCACCGAAGTGCGCTACGCGGCGCAGAAGTTCGCACGTGCCGTGAAGATCACGGGCCACATGGACTCCCGCGACCGCACCCGTCACACACCGAGGGCCGCCGGTCTCCCGGCGGCCCTCGGCCCGGGGTGGGCTGCCACCTCGTCCGGCACGTGCAGGACAATGAGAGCGTGAAGGTCACCTCTCCGGACGACCCGGTGACCCACGGCAACCTCCGCATCAAGGGCCGCTTCGGCCACCAGCACGGACAGAACCGGGACTGATCAGGACATGGGACGAGTCACGGAACGACGCAAGGTGATCCGCATCCGGGACGGGGCCGTGAGCACCCGCCCGGACACGCTCGTCGCCGAGGAACCACTGGAGATCCGCCTCAACGGCAAATCGCTCGCGATCACCATGCGCACGCCGGGCGACGACTTCGCGCTCGCCGCGGGCTTCCTGGTCAGCGAGGGAGTGCTGGGCGAGGCCGACGAACTGCAGAACATCGTGTATTGCGCGGGCGCCACCGTCGACGGCTCCAACACGTACAACATCGTCGACGTACGGACGGCTCCCGGCGTCGTCATCCCCGACATCTCGCTCGAACGCAATGTGTACACGACGTCCTCCTGCGGCCTGTGCGGCAAGGCGAGCCTGGACGCGGTCCGGACGACGGCCCGCTGGACGATCGACGACACGAAGGGCGACACCACTCCCCCGGTCCGGCTGGAACCCGAGCTGCTCGCCGGCCTCCCCGACCGGCTGCGGGCGGCCCAGCGGGTCTTCGACCGGACCGGGGGCCTGCACGCGGCCGCGCTGTTCACGGAGGAGGGCGAGCTGGTCGACATACGTGAGGACGTGGGCCGGCACAACGCGGTGGACAAGCTGGTCGGCCGTGCCCTGCAGAACGGCACGCTCCCGCTCTCCCGGACGGTCCTGCTGGTCTCGGGGCGGGCCTCCTTCGAGCTGGCGCAGAAGGCGGTGATGGCGGGCATCCCGGTGCTCGCGGCGGTCTCGGCCCCGTCGTCCCTGGCGGTCGACCTGGCGGCGGAGACAGGCCTGACCCTGGTCGGCTTCCTGCGCGGCGCCTCCATGAACGTGTACGCGGGTGAGCACCGCATAGCCCTGCGGGCCGCGGCCGCCCAGGGCTGACCGGCTCCCCCGCGTCACGGCGGCGGGGGCCCGAACGGCGGGGAGCGCCCCCTGCGCCGGACGGGCCCCGCTGTTCTTTTGAAGGCTCGGTTCGCCTCCGGGGCGCAGCTGCATCAATGTGCGCCTACCGGCGCGTGGTGGTGTCGTCGATCAGCCCACGCCCAAGCGCACCTGCGCCGCCGTCACCACCGTGCCCAGGCGCGGGAAGTCCAGGCGCACGGAAGCGTCGTGTTCGGCGGCGGTGAACGCGGACATGGCGTCCTCGGCGAAGACGAGGTCGTAGCCGAGGTCGCCGGCGGCGCGGGCGGTCGACTCGACGCCCAGGTTGGTGGCGATCCCGCCGAAGACGAGCGTGGTGATGCCGTGTTCGCGCAGCCGCTCGTCGAGGCCGGTGCCCTGGAAGCCGCCGATGGTGCGCTTCACGATCTCGATGTCGCCCTCCGCCGCGAGTCCGGCGGCGAGTCCGCTGCCGGACGGCTGTTCGGCGACACCGGGCCGCTCGACCCGGATGAGGACGACCAGCGCGCCCGCCTTCCGGAAAGCCACCGCCAACTCCTCGGCCGTGGAGAGGACTTCGGTGCCTGTACGGGGTGCCAGGGGCAGCGCGACGATGCGGTCCATCAGGTCGACGAGCACGAGGGCCGTTCGCGCGGGGTCGAGGGCGGGCCGGGGTTCGGCTTCAGGTGCGGTCATGACGGAACGTTAGCTTGCGTCAGCCGTCCGTACCGGAAATCCGGATCAACAAGCCCATGAACTGCTCACGTTCGGCGGCAGAGAGCGGGGCCATCAGGACCTCGTTCGCCTCACGGCCCGCCTTCTCGCAGCGCTTGAGCAGCCGGGCACCCTCCTCGGTGATCGACACCGCGTTCTTGCGGCGGTCCCTCGGGTCCGGTTCGCGGACGACCAGACCCGCGGCCTGAAGGTCGTTGAGGACGCCGACGAGATCCTTCGGGTCGAGCTGAATGCCGCGGCCCAGCTCGGCCTGGGCGACGGGGCCGAGGTCGGAGACGGCGGAGAGCGCCACGTGGTGCCACATCTTCATGCCCTCGGCGGCCAGGGCCTCGGCGACGAGGGCGCGACCGCGGGCGGCGGCCCGGCCGAGGAGCCAGCTGGGGAGGGCGCGGATCGCGGACAGGGGGGCGGACATGCCGCCAGGGTAGCGAATAACCGTTGGACTTCCCAACGAATCTCCCGATACCGTTGGGACTCCCAACGACTTTAGACACCCCTGGAGGTGCGATGCGTCGCGTCCGCTACGAGCACACCGGCGGCCCGCTGTTCCTGGAAGACGTCCCCGTGCCCACCGCCGGGCCCGGCGAGCTGCTGGTCCGCGCCGAGGCGATCGGCGTGACCCTCCCCGTCGTACGCAAGGTGACCGAGGCGGCCGAGCCGATCCCGCTCGGCGGCGAGATCGCCGGGGAGGTCGTCGCCGCGGGTGAGGGTGTCACCCGCTTCCGGGCGGGCGACCGTGTCACCGGGCTCTGCTTCGGGCACGGGTACGCCGACTACGCACTCCTGCACGAGGCCATGGCCACACCCGTCCCCGGGAGCGCGAGCGCCGTCGACGCCGTCGCCCTCGTCCGCAGCGGGCTGGTCGCGCTCGGCACCCTGGAAGCGGCGCGCCCCGTCCGCGGTGAGTCGGCACTCGTCACGGCGGCGGCCGGCGGGGTCGGCCATCTCGCCGTCCAACTCGCCCGGCTGCGGGGCGCGTCGCGTGTCGTCGGTGCGGTGTCCGCCCCCGGGAAGGCGGAGTTCGTACGCGCTCTCGGCGCCGACGAGGTGATCACGTACGACAGTGGCGACTGGGGCACCCCCGTCGACTACGTCCTCGACGCGGTCGGCGGCGACCTGCTCACCCCGGCCGTCGCCGCGCTGACGCCGGGCGGGAGGCTGATCGCGTACAGCTCGGGCGGCGGGACTGTACAGGCGTACGACCTGCTGGTGGGCGCCAAGTCGGTGATCGGATTCCAGATGGCGCGGATCGCCCGCGGGGAGCCGGAGCTGTACGAGCGGTGGCGGCAGGAACTGTGGCGGCTGTTCACGGACGGTGCGCTGAAGCCCGCCGTGCACGGGGAGTTCGCGCTGGAGGACGCCGCGAAGGCGCACGACGCGATCGAGTCGCGGGGCAACCTCGGCAAGGTGGTACTGAGCCCCTGACCCGGGCAAGGGCGGGGCGGGGTGAGGGGCGGGTAATGCGGTCAGCCTCTGATATCCCGTCACCACCCATCCGGGGTACGAGGCGTAGGGCACACAACCCCGCGGCGCCGGGCTCGTTACTCCTGGCGAGTTCCATCGGGCCACGTCCGCGCGGCCCGTCGTCCGGGTAGGAGGCAGTTACTTGGATGCCGGCACCACCCTGCTCGGCTCGTTATTGGCCTGCGCGGGCGTGCTGGGCGCGGCCGTCGTGGCGTACTTGGGAAAGCGGGGCGAGAACGCCCTGAACGGTTTCTCCAGTCTTACCGACAAGCTGCAGTCCGAGCGCGACCGCCTTGAACGCCAGGTCGCGGAACGCGACACGCGTATCACCGAGTTGTCCTCGCTGCACGCGGCGGACCAGTCGGAGATCGCCCGGCTGCGCCTCGACATCCACCGTCTAGGAGGTGCGCCGTGAACGGGTTCCAGCGGCTGCTCGCCCTGCGCTGGCGCAGCATCTTCCTCGTCTGCGTGCTGATCGCCCTCTCCGGTGTCGCGGTGATCCTGTGGGCGCGCATCGACGCCGGAGACCGCAAGGCGGAGGAACTGCGCTCGGAGGCGGACCGGCGCGGCAAGGCGCTGTCCACGCTGGCGCAGGACGTACGCGCACTGCGCGCGCAGGTGCGGGCCGGCGGCGGCACCCCCGCGGCCCCGGACCCCTCCGAGGCAGTGGACAACCTCGTGGACCGGGTGCGCGTGCCCGCCGGAGCGCCGGGAGAACCCGGGGCCAAGGGCGAGCGGGGCGCGGGCGGCAGGACGGGTGCCACCGGGCAGCGCGGAGCACGCGGTGTACCCGGTCCCGTCGGTCCCACCGGCCCCACCGGTGTCTCCGGATCGCCGGGCCCCTCGGGAGCACCGGGCACGGACGGCCTTCCCGGCCCGGTGGGACCGCCCGGAGAGCAGGGCATCCAGGGTGCGCCGGGCCCCCAGGGGGTGCCGGGGTCATCGGGCACCTCGGGCACGAAGGGTGACAAGGGCGACCCCGGCGACAAGGGTGACCCCGGCCCGCCCGGCCCCCAGGGTGACCCCGGACCCGCCTGCCCGGACGGCTACACGCTCCAGGTGCCGGCGAACGACCCGGACGCCCTGGTGTGCCGCAAGGGCGGCGCGGGCGCGACACCGACTCCCCAGACCGCGGCCGTACTTCCGGTGCCGCTGCCCCTGCGGCGTCGGCGAGATCTGGCGTGAACATGACCGATGCACGCTTCTTGTGGGGCATCTGAGAGCCCAAGTAGCGTCTGCGACGCGAACGTTGGACGTGGGATGTCCAGAGTCTCCGGATTGCCCAGCCGCATGAAGGGCAGGTCGCACCATGCCGTCAAGTCTCCGCGCACGCCTCAGATCCACCCTCCGCGCACGTCTGAGAGCCACGCTCCGCGCACGCCTCGGATCGACTCGCCGAGTCCGTCTCACCCTCACCGCCGTTCTCACCACCGCCGCACTGCTCGCACTGCCCAGCCCGGCAGGGGCCGAACAGGCTTCCGCGGTAGGCGAGTTCGAGCAGCAGGTGCTCTTCAAGGCCTCCCAGGATCCGGGCTACGCCTGCTTCCGCATCCCGGCCGTCGTGAAGACGACCGAGGGCACGCTGCTGGCGTTCGCCGAAGGCCGCGTCCTCAACTGCGGTGACGCGGCCGACATCGACATCGTGGTCAAGCGCTCCACCGACGGCGGGCGCACCTGGGGCCCTCTCCAGGTCGTCAACGACGGCGGCGGCGACACGCACGGCAACCCCGCGCCCATCGTGGACCGCGAGACCGGCCGCATCCTGCTGGCGGAGACGTACAACAAGGGCCGTACGGACAGCGCGAGTTGTTCCGTCCCCTGCAACCGCACCCCGCACCTTCAGTACAGCGACGACGACGGACTGACCTGGTCGCAGCCGCGCGACCTGAGCGACGAGATCCTCCCGGCGAACTGGAACTCCTGGTATGCCACCGGGCCCGTGCACGGCATCCAGCTGACGCGGGGCAGGCACGCTGGACGGCTCGTCTTCGGCGTCAACACCGAGACGTGGGACGGCAGTAGGGTCACCACGAACAACGCCGCGCTGATCACCAGTGACGACGGCGGCGACCACTGGGACATCGGCGCGACCGACTCGTGGCCCATCGCCGACGACGGCACCTTCCGGCAGAAGCCCTCCGAGATGACGCTCACGGAACGCCTCGACGGATCCGTCCTCGTCAGCGGGCGGGAACAGGACGGCACCGACCTCGGCCACCGCACCCAGGCCGTCAGCCGCGACGGCGGCGACAGCTTCACGGGCTCCTTCCGCGACCTCCCGGACCTCTACGCACCCCAGGTCCAGGGCTCGTCGCTGCGCCTCGGCGACCGGATACTGCTGGCCTGCCCCGGTGACCCGGACCGCCGCCGGACCATGATGATCCGCTCCTCGTACGACGGTGGACGGACCTGGGAGAGCGTGGACCGCGGCACGGTCGTCACCACGGACTGGTCCGGCTACTCGGACATGGTCCGCGTCGACGGCGACACGGTGGGCCTGCTGTACGAGGGCGGCGCGGTCGACGCGCGCGACGAGATCCGCTTCGCCCGCTTCACCGAGGACTGGCTGACGCCACGTCGTGGCCCCGATCCGACCACGGCCGACCTCGCTCCGGGCACCGAGCGGGCCGCGGTCCTCGGCGGCGCCCAGGAGACGGACGGCGTGTCCGGCGGCGCGCTCGCGTTCGACGGCACCGACGACGCCGTACGACTGCCGTATCAGGACCAACTCCCGCTCGGGACGAAGGACTTCACGGCGTCGCTGTGGTTCCGCTATACCGCCACCACTGGTGAGCAGCCGCTGCTGTGGATGGGCGGGATCGGGACGTCGCAGCCGCAGGTGTGGCTGCGCGGCGAGCCCGCGTCCAACAGGATCACCGGGCTGATCACCACCAGGAACGGCGCGGCGGCGCCCACGTCGGCGTCCGTGCGCACCACGGGCTCGTACAACGACGGCCAGTGGCATCATCTGGCGCTGCGCCGTGGCGGCGGGCAGCTGACGCTGTTCGTCGACGGGACGACGGTCAGTACGGCCGACGTGCCCGGATCGGTCAGCCGGAACTCGCCGTTCGGGGTGCACATCGGTCAACGGCTCGACAGCCGGGCGTATTTCACCGGATCCATCGACGACGTACGGGTCTATGACCGGGCGTTGAGCGACGAGGAGTTGTCCGCGGAGCCCTCCCGGAACGTGACCCGGGACACCGTCCTGTGGCTCCCCATGGACCATGTGAGCAAAGGCCACTAACGTCCCGTCCGTGCCCGACGACGCACGAGCACGACGGCAGAACCAGACCGGGCTCGGCATCCTGCTGGCCCTGGTCTGCGCGGCCGTGCTGCTCACCGCCCTTCCGGACCATGACCGGGAGGGCGGCGGCGCGTGCACGGCCCGTACGCTCAGGTCCTGGTCCGCCGACGCGAGGCTCACCGGCGAGTTCGCCCGGTACGGAGACGACGCCTCCCGCACCGACGACTGGACCGGCGGCGACGGCACCCACTCCGTGCGGCTGCCGGACGGGCGGGTGCTGTGGCTGTTCTCGGACACCTATCTCGGCCTGGTGCACGGGCCACCGAACCCGGTCGGCGAGTCGTATGCCTGGCGTGACGTGAGCGCGCCCCTGGTGCGCAACTCGGCTGTCGTGATGTCCCGCGAGGGCCGTCTGCAGTCCACGCTTCCCGCGCCCGTGTTCCCGGACCCGGGGCCGCAGCAGTGGCGCTGGCCGGTCGCGGCCCGCGTCGAGCCCCGCGCCCCCGGCTCGCCGGAGAAGGTCGTACGCGTCCTGCTGTGGACCCGCACGGCGGGCCAGGCCCCCTGGATCTACGGCGTGCCCACCGCCACCGAGGTGGCCACGCTCTCCCTGCCCGACCTGCGCCTCGAAGGCATCAGCACGGTCCTCGACCAGCGGCTCGTCGCGGACGCCTCCCGGCGGGTGCTGTTCGGCACCTCGATGGTCGACGCGGGCGAGTGGACGTACGTCTTCGGCGGTGACGACGGTCAGGCCGCCTCGCGTCCCGTCTCGAAGGCGTACGTCGCGCGGGTGCCGCGCGGCAGGCTCGCCGAGCCGGGGGCCTGGGAGTACTGGGACGGCTCTGGGTGGGCGGTACGGGCGCGTCCGGCGCCGGTGCTCGGGGACGGACAGCGCACGGGTGTGGGCAGCGCGTTCACGGTGGTGCACGACGGCGGCACCTACGTCCTGTTCACCATGGCCGCCGGCACCGCGGGGCTGACGACGATCACGTCGTACTGGGCGTGCTCGCCGACCGGGCCCTGGCACGGGCCCACCCGCGGCTTCAGCCCGTCGCTCCCCCAGGGCGACGTGGCGGCGTACAACCCGCAGATGCATACGGAGCTGAGCCACGGGGACCGGCTCGTGCTCAGCTACGACGTCAACTGGCTGGACGCGACGGGTGTCTCGGCGCAGACGAATGTCAGCCGGAACGTGTCCCTGTACCGACCGCGATTCGTGACTCTGCGGCTGGCGGGACCGGGGTCGTAGCCGTTTCGGCGGCCTCGGCCGCCTCGGGGTCGTGGGCGCGGCGCTTGGCGATGACCGCGCACACCATGAGCTGCATCTGGTGGAAGAGCATCAGCGGGAGCACGGCGAGCGAGGCGTGCGCGCCGAACAGCACGCTGGCCATGGGGAGTCCGGAGGCCAGGGACTTCTTCGACCCGGCGAACTGGATCGCGATCCGGTCCTCCCGGTGGAAGTTCAGGGCCTTCGAGCCGTACCAGGTGAGCGCGAGCATCACGGCCAGCAGCACGGCCTCGACGACCAGGAGTCCGGCCAGCCTGACGGGGCTGACCTGATGCCAGATGCCCTGCACCATGCCCTCGCTGAACGCGGTGTAGACGACGAGCAGGATCGAGCCGCGGTCGACGTATCCGAGGACCTTCTTGTGCCGGGTGATGAAGCCGCCGATCCAGGGGCGCAGTACCTGCCCGGCCATGAACGGCACCAGCAGCTGGAGCACGATCTTGACGAGTGAGTCGGCGGAGAAACCGCCACCGCTGTTGCCGAGCAGAGCCGCCGCGAGCAGCGGGGTGATGACAATGCCCGCGAGGGAGGAGAAGGAGCCCGCGCAGATCGCGGCGGGCACGTTGCCGCGCGCTATCGAGGTGAACGCGATCGACGACTGGATGGTCGACGGGACGAGCGTGAGGAAGAGGAGGCCGGTGTAGAGGTTGTGCGTGAGGAACACCGGCTCAAGGCCGCGCGCGGCCAGGCCGAGCAGCGGGAAGATCACGAAGGTGCAGGCCAGGACCGTGCCGTGGAGCCGCCAGTGCTTGAGCCCCTCCAGCGCCTCACGGGTGGAGAGCCGGGCCCCGTAGAGGAAGAAGAGGAAGGCGATCCCGGCCGTGGAGGCGCCGGACGCCACGTCGGCGCCCGTACCCCGCGCCGGGAAGAGGGCCGCGAGGCCCACTGTCCCGAGCAACAGCAGGATGTACGGGTCGATCGGCATCCAACTCGGCCACTGCAGGCGTTTCACGGTGCTCCACTGCTCGCTTGTCGAAGGTGATCGTTCCGGGGCGGGTCGTGCCCTCTCCATCGTCCTCTCCGGAACCGCGATCGGGAATCCGTTTCACCGCTCTGACTGTCATCACGATGCGCGATAACCTGAAACCATGTACGACCCTTCGCAGCTGCGTACGTTCCTGGCGGTGGCCCAGACCCTGAGCTTCACCCAGGCCGCCCGCCGGCTCGGGCTGCGCCAGTCCACGGTCAGCCAGCATGTGCGCCGCCTTGAGGACGCCTGCGGACGCCAGCTCTTCGCACGGGACACGCACTCCGTGGAGCTGACGGAGGACGGCGAGGCGATGCTCGGCTTCGCGCGCCGGATCCTGGAGGTGCAGGAGCAGGCGACGGCGTTCTTCACGGGGACGCGGCTGCGCGGCCGGCTGCGCTTCGGCGCGTCCGAGGACTTCGTCCTGACCCGGCTGCCGGAGATCCTGGAGGGCTTCCGGTACGACCATCCCGAGGTGGACCTGGAGCTGACGGTCGAGCTGTCCGGCACGCTCCACGAGCAGCTCGCGGCGGGAAAGCTCGACCTGGTGCTGGCCAAGCGGCGGCCCGAGGACCCGCGCGGCGAGCTGGTCTGGCACGACAGCCTGGTGTGGATCGGCGCGGAACGGCTGCGCCTGGACCCCGACCGCCCGGTCCCCCTGATCGCCTACCCGCCCCCGGGCATCACCCGCGCCCTCGCCCTCGAAGCCCTGGAACGCCAGGGCCGCCCGTGGCGCATCGCCTGCACCAGCGGCAGCCTCAACGGCCTCATCGCCGCCGCCCGCGCCGGCCTGGGCGTCATGGCCCACTCACGGGGATTCGTCCCGCCGGGGCTGGTCCAGGTGCCGGAGCGGGCGGGGCTGCCGGAACTCGGCGAGGTCGACTTCGTCCTGGTGCACGGACGGCGGCGTACGTCCGCGCAGGAGGCGGCGGACGCACTGGCGGCGGCGATCCTCGGGGCCGGGGACCGGCTGCACCGGGGGCAGCGGGGCCAGGCCGACAGGGCCTAGCGGGACGGCTTCGTGTACGTCAGTTGCTTGACCCGGCGCAGGAACGGTGTCGTCTCGACGTACTGGACGCCGTCGAGGCTGCCGAGGCGGCCGCTCAGGTAGGCGTAGAGGCCGGCCGTGTCGCGGGCGACGGCGGTCACGACGATGTTGGAGGGGCCCGCCGTCGCGGAGGCGAAGGCGATCTCGTCGTGGGTGGCGAGGGCCTCGCCGACGGAGTGCAGGGCGGCGGGGGCGGCCGTGATCCACAGGCAGGCGGCGACGGCGTAGCCGAGGGTCTCGGAGTGGTACTCGACGTCGATGTACAGGGCGCCGGAGGCGATCAGCCCGGCCAGCCGGCGTTTGACGGCGGACTCGGAGCGGCCGGTGGCGCGTTGCAGCTCGGGGTAGGTGGCGCGCCCGTCGCGTTCGAGGGCGGCGACCAGCGGCTCGTCCTCGGGGTCGATCCGGGCGGGGCCGGTCGCTCGGGGCAACTCGGGCCGCAGCGCGTCGATCTGATCGTCCGTCAGCGCGGCGAATTTGCCGAGCCAGCCGTCGGGTCCGCCGTAGAAGCGGTACAGCAGCTGGTGCGCGCGGATCTCCATGATGCTCGGGGTGCGCGGGAGCTTGCCGAGCAGCAGGTCGTCGTGGTCACCGGGGCTGCGGGGGCGTGTCATGCAGACCACCTCGGTACCGCCCGAGGCAAGCCCGATCCAGGCGGTGTCGGGGCGCTTGGCCAGCGCCTCCGCGATGGCCTCGGCGCTGTCGGGCGCGCAGCGCAGCCGCAGCATCCAGTGG
Organism: Streptomyces sp. R35; assembly: GCF_041053035.1. Classification (NCBI taxonomy): domain Bacteria; kingdom Bacillati; phylum Actinomycetota; class Actinomycetes; order Kitasatosporales; family Streptomycetaceae; genus Streptomyces; species Streptomyces sp. R35. The sequence goes on along the minus strand of NZ_CP163440.1, from coordinate 9,417,655 downwards.
TCCTGGCCCAGCCGTTGGGCATCGCGGACGGCGACGACGCGAAGCCCGCCCTCGGCGCACAGCCTGCGGAAGCGCCGCGCGATCGTCTGGTCGGAGACCCCGAGCACCTCCGCGATCCGGCTGAAGGGCGCCCGGCCGTTCGCCTCCAGCGCGGCCAGCAGCTGGAGATCCAGCTGGTCGAAGGTGTGGGATTCCATCTCCATGGGGCCTGCCCTTGTCGGATTCCGTCGATCGGATGCCGGAGACCACCGCGATCATCCAGTGCGACCTCATCGTACGGAGGCATACGCATCCGTGGCACAAGGAGTTGAGGACATGCGTACATGGGGGCCGCTCACGGCGGTGTGCCTGGGGACGTTCATGCTGTTGCTGGACGTGACGATCGCCGTCGTCGCGCTGCCGGACATGGCACGGGCGCTGCACGCGACGCTGAGTGATCTGCAGTGGGTGATCGACGGGTACGCGCTCGCGCTCGCCGCGCTGCTGCTGGGCATCGGGGCGGCGGCCGACATCCTCGGCAGGCGCCGGGTGCATGTGGCGGGCGTCGTGCTGTTCGCGGTGGCGTCGCTGCTGTGCGGGCTCGCGTCGGGGCCCGGGATGCTGGTGGCCGCGCGGGGGCTGCAAGGTGTGGGCGCGGCGGCGATGTTCGCGACGACGCTGCCTCTGCTGGGTTCGGTCTACCAGGGACGGCAGCGGTCGGCGGCGCTCGGGGTGTGGGGCGCGGTGAGCGGCGGTGCGGCGGCCGTCGGACCGGTGCTCGGCGGGCTGCTCACCGAGGGGCCCGGCTGGCGGTGGATCTTCTTCGTGAACCTGCCGGTGAGCGTGGCGTCGGTGTGGCTGACGCTGAAGGTGGTGCCGGAGTCGCGCGGTCCGCGCGGGATGCGCGTCGACTGGGCGGGCACGGCGACGTTCGCGTGCTTCGCGGGGGCGACGACGTATGGAGTGGTGAAGGCCGGGGCGGAAGGCTGGGGTTCGGCGGTGACGGCGGTGTCCTTCGCCGTGGCGGCGCTCGCGCTCGCCGCCTTCGTCGCCGTCGAGCGTCGGGCGGCGTATCCGCTGCTGGACCTGTCGCTGCTGCGCAAGCCGGCGTTCATCGGCGTGATGACGGGCGCGCTGGCCTTCAACGGGGTGGCGTTCGGAGTGCTGCCGTACGTCTCGATCTGGATGCAGACGGTGCTGGGCATGAGCCCGGTACGCGGCGGCCTCACCCTGCTGCCGCTGACCGGCGCGTCGGTGGTGGTGGCGATCCTCGCCGGGAAACTGCTGCACGGGGTTCCGGCACGGCTGACGATAGGCGGCGGACTGCTGCTGATCGGCTCGGGCGCCCTGTGCCAGGCCGTACTGGACGCGGGCGCGAGCTGGACGGTGCTGGTGCCGGGCCTGGTGCTGGTGGGGATCGGCACCGGGTTCGTCTCCCCCGCGATCGCGGGCGCCGCGCTCGCCGCGGTACCGCCGGAGCGGGCGGGCATGGCGGGCGGCGCGGTCAACACGGTCCGCCAGCTCGGGTACGCGCTCGGGGTGGCCGTCTTCGGCACGGTCCTGACCTCCCGTATGCAGGACACACTGTCGCACGACGCGGCCCACACCCTGGCGGGCGGCGGCGCGGGCGCGCTGCGCGGAACCCTCTCGGAACACGCCCTGCGGGCCGCGTTCGCGTCGGGGCTGAACACGGCGACGCTGGCCGCGGGTGTGACGGGGATGATCGCCGGTGCGCTGGTGCTGACGCTGGTACGGACACCGCGGGCGGCGACGCCGAGCCCGGCGGCCGAGCCGGTCAAGGAGGCGGCGGGGCCGCGGAGTTGAGCACCAGGCCAGGGGCGGTGGTGTCGCGGAGCCGGCCCCGGGGGCCCGGGACCGTGGTGCACCTGAGGCTGCACTTCCGTCCCTGGCCCGCCGGCCGGTGGGTCCAGCAGGCTGGGGTCGGCAGAAGGGCGTGTCTGGCATGTATCTACGGACGTCTCATCTCGGGCGGCCCGGAGCACGACCAGTCGTGGGGCAACTATGTGACGGCCCCCTGCTGCTCGCCAACAAGTCGAGTGCCTTCACCGCGAGCCCGGAGCAGCCGGTGCCCTGGCTGGTGTACCGCCCCGCGTACGACCGGCGCTGGGCCGACGACCTCCGGCGCGCCGCCACCTCCGCGGCGGCGCGGAAGGAGGTGCGGCGGATCCAAGGCCTGGGCTTCACCTCGTACGCGCACCTCATCGAACGTCGGGCGCGCGAGCGGAACTGGCGGCTGCGCTGGTTCGACTCGGCGGAGGGTCTCTACCTCGCACTCGGAGCTGTTCCCGGCCCCGTGTCAACGGCTCTGGTGCCCTCTCCCGGGCCAGTCCCAGTGGAAAACGTACGGTCCATGTACCGGCGCCACGCGCACTTCGCGGCGTAACCGCGTCGTACAGATTCCGTGGAGATTACGGGCCCGAAACTTACGGAACCGTAAGAGATTCTGTCCGGCCCTTCCCCTTGTGCGGGCATTTCCTCGACTGACCTGTGCGGATGCCACGACCCCCGGCGCTCCGACCCCCCTCCCGCCCGGCGGCCCGGTGGGGTAGCTTTCACGGCGCTGTGCGGAGCGCCACAAGGAGCGGGATTGCGCGAGTTCACCAACCCTCCGTTGGCGTCGGCGCCGCCGGTGGGCGGCTTGGCCGACGTCGTCTTCGACCATGCCCTCGAAGACCCGCTGCGCATCGCCCTCGGCCGCAAGGACGAACAGGAGCAGTGGCGCGATGTGACGTCCGCGGAGTTCCGCGACGAGGTGCTCGCACTCGCCAAGGGCCTGCTCGCCCAGGGGATCCGGTTCGGGGACCGGGTCGCGATCATGTGCCGTACGCGCTACGAGTGGACGCTCTTCGACTTCGCGCTGTGGACGATCGGCGCCCAGGTCGTCCCCGTATACCCGACCTCCTCCGCCGAACAGGTCTTCTGGATGCTGCACGACGCCCAGGTGTCAGCGGTGATGGTGGAGCACGAGGACCACGCGATGACGATCGCCACGGTCGTCGAGCGGCTTCCGCAGCTGCACAAGCTGTGGCAGCTCGACGTGGGCGCCGTCCAGGAGCTGTACGAGGCGGGCGCGCACATCGACGACGAGGTGGTCCACCGGCACCGGCGCGCGGTCACGCCCGAGTCGACCGCGACGATCATCTACACCTCCGGCACCACCGGGCGCCCCAAGGGCTGTGTCATCTCGCACGCCAACTTCATGTTCGAGGCGGACACCGTCATCGCCCGCTGGGAGCCCGTCTTCCACTCCAAGCGGGGCGACGAGGCAGCCACGCTGCTGTTCCTGCCGCTCGCCCACGTCTTCGGGCGGATGGTGCAGGTCGCCGCGGTCCGCGGGAAGGTCAAGTTCGGGCACCAGCCGCAGCTGAACGCGGCCGCCCTGCTGCCGGACCTGGCCGCGTTCCAGCCGACGTTCTTCCTGGCGGTGCCGTACATCTTCGAGAAGGTCTTCAACGCGGCCCGCCGCAAGGCCGAGAAGGAGGGCAGGTCGGGCCCCTTCGAAAAAGCCGTCGAGGTCGCCGTGCGCTACGCGGACGCGGTCGAGGAGAAGGCCTGGGGCATCGGGCCAGGCCCCTCGGCGAGCCTGCGCATGCAGCACCAGCTGTTCGACAAGCTCGTCTACTCCAAGGTGCGCGCCGCGATGGGCGGCCGGGTCAAGCACGCGATGTCGGGCGGCTCGGCGATGGACCGGCGGCTCGGGCTGTTCTTCGCGGGCGCGGGTGTCTTCATCTACGAGGGGTACGGGCTCACCGAGTCCACGGCGGCCGCGACCGCCAATCCGCCCGAGCGCACCCGGTTCGGCTCCGTCGGTCAGGCGATCCCGGGCACCACGGTGCACATTGCGGACGACGGGGAGATCTGGCTGCGCGGCGAGAACGTCTTCCAGGGGTACCTCAACAACCAGAAGGCGACCGACGCGACCCTGCACGACGGCTGGCTCGCCACCGGTGACCTGGGCTCCCTCGACGAGGACGGCTATCTCACCATCACCGGCCGCAAGAAGGAGATCCTGGTGACCTCCGGCGGCAAGAGTGTCTCGCCGGGCGTCCTGGAGGAGCGGGTGCGCGACCATCCGCTGGTCGCCCAGTGCATCGTGGTCGGCAACGACCGGCCGTACATCGCGGCGCTCGTCACCCTCGACTCCGAGGCCGTCGAGCACTGGCTCCAGATGCGCGGCAAGCCGCAGCTGTCCCCCGCCGATCTGGTCCGTGACACCGATCTGGAGACCGAGGTGCGGCGTGCGGTGGTGGCCGCGAACACGCTGGTCTCGCAGGCCGAGTCGATCCGTACGTTCCGGATACTGGCCCACCAGTTCACCGAGGAGCACGGGCTGCTGACGCCTTCGCTGAAGCTGAAGCGGAAGGCGATCGAGAAGGCGTACTCGGCGGAGGTCGAGGCGCTGTACCGGGCGTGAGTCACATCTGACGGCTCATCACTTACCAACGCGTCAGATATTGACGGGTCGTCAGATTCAACCGAGACTTTCGGTCACCCGACGGAGGGGGACCGACGTGTCGCGCCCGATTCGCACCATGACCGCTGCCGTGGCCGCGCTGCTGCTCGCCACCACCGCCTGCAACTCGGCTTCCGGCGGCGGCAGTTCGGACAAGGCGGGAAGCTCCGTACGCGGGGTGACCGACGACTCCATCAAGGTGGGCGGGATCGTCTCGATGACGACCGCCACCGGGTACTCGAAGAAGGACACCGACCTCGGCGCTAAGGCCCGCTTCGACCGGGCGAACGCGGAGGGCGGGGTCAACGGCCGCAAGATCGACTACCTCGGTGCCGAGGACGACGGCCAGGACCCGGCCAAGAACCTCGCGGCGGCACGCAAACTCGTCCAGCAGGACAAGGTGTTCGCGATCGCGCCGATGAGTTCGACCACCTTCTCGGGGTCGGATTTCCTCCAGCAGCAGAAGGTGCCGACCTTCGGCTGGGGCACCCTCCCCTCCTTCTGCGGGCCCACCTACATCTACGGCTTCGGCGGCTGCATGGTGCCGATGCCCGGCGGCACGATCTCGCAGACCTGGCCGGAAGGGCTCAAGAAGGTGACGGGCGGCTCGCAGGGCAAGTCCGTGGCGATCCTGGCCAACGACAGCGACGCCGGCACCTTCGCCATCCGCACCTACAAGCAGAGCTTCGCCTCGGCGGGCTACAAGGTGACGTTCGCGAAGTCCTCCGTCCCCGCGGGCACCGTCCCGAGCGACTGGTCGGCGTACACGAAGGAGATCCTGCGCAGCAACGGCGGCAAGGCCCCCGACGCCGTGGTCTCCGTGATGCAGACCCCGTACAACATCGGCCTGTTCACCGCACTCAAGCGCGCCGGGTACGACGGTGTGCTCACCGATCCCACCGACTACGACCCCTCGCTGCTCGCCAAGAGCGCGACGAAGCAGGCGCTCGACGGAGTGCACATCCTGCTGTCGTTCCAGCCGTTCGAGCAGGACAGCGCGGCGATGCGGCAGTTCAAGGAGGACATCAAGAAGGCGGCCGGGAAGGATGTCCCGCTCAATATGCACATGATGACCGGGTACATGAGCGCCGACCTCTTCCTCGCCATCGCCGGGAAGGCGGGCAAGGACCTGACGGTGGCGTCCTTCCAGAAGGCGGCGGGAGCGTTCTCCGACACAGGCACGATGGTCGGCGACCGCGCCGAGCCCAAGGGGCAGAAGCAGTCGTTCGGCTGCGGGGCGCTCGTCCAGCTCAAGGACGGCAAGTACGTGGTGTCGGCGCCCTTCACGTGCTACCCGCCCATTCCCTTCAAGTAGCCGTACAGGGAGGGGGTTCGGGATGTCGGACCTGCTGGGGTTCGTGCTGAGCGGACTGGTGTCGGGCGCGCTGTACGCCCTGCTCGCGACCGGGCTCGTGCTGTCCTACTCGGCTTCGGGACTGTTCAACTTCGCGCACGGAGCCACCGCTTACCTGTGCGCGCTCGCCTTCTACGAGCTGCACTCGGGCCTCGGCTGGCCCGCCGTGCCGACGGCCGTGCTGCTGGTGTGCGTGATGGCGCCCGCGCTGGGCTGGGGCCTGGACCGGCTGATGTTCCGCAAACTGGCGCGGGTCGGCGAGACGGCCCAAATCGTCGCCACCATAGGGTTGTTGGTGGCGCTGCCCGCGCTGGGGCTGTGGATCGTGGAGCTCCTTGAGGACGCGGGGGTGTCCGTCAAACCCGCCGAGAACCAGTTCGGGCTTCCGGGGGTCGGGTCGAGCCCCGCGAAGTCGTGGCAGCTGATGGACGGAGTCGGCGTCGACTCCGATCAGTTGATCACGTGGGTCGCGACCGCCGTGGTCGCCGTCGGTCTGTGGATCCTGATGCGGCACACGCCGCTGGGCCTCAAACTCCGGGCTTCGGTGGACAATCGCTCCCTCGTGGAGCTGCGCGGGATGAGCGCGGACCGGCTGTCGTCGATCGCGTGGATGCTGTCGTCGGCGCTCGCCGGTCTCGCGGGCGTCCTCGCCACCCCTCTTCTCGGCCTGTCCGCCCATGACTTCACCCTCTTCCTCTTCGTCTCGGCGACGGCCGCGGTCCTCGGCCGCTTCGCCTCCGTTCCGCTCGCCTTCGCCGGCGGCCTCGGACTCGGGGTGCTGCAGAACCTGGTCGCCGGGTATGCGACGTTCGCCGAGCGGATCACCGGTTTCCGTACGGCCGTTCCGTTCCTGATCCTCTTCGCCGGGCTGCTGGTGCTGACCCGACGGCAGCGGACCGCGGGCACGGCGGCCACGGACGCACCGCCGGTGGACTATCTGGCGGGACGGTCGTGGGTACGGCGCTGGGGCCCCTGGACGGCGGCCGGACTGCTGCTCGCCCTCGCGCTCTACACGGTCACGACCCCCTTCTGGAGCGGTCTTCTCGCCCAAGGGCTCGCCCTGTCCCTGGTGTTCGTCTCGTTCACCGTGGTGACGGGGCTCGGCGCGATGGTGTCCCTGGCGCAGGCGACGTTCGTGACGGGCGCGGCGCTGGTGGCCGGGCTGCTGATGAGCCATGGCTGGCCGTTCGTGGCGGCTGCCGCGGTGGGGACGTGCGCGGCGGCGGTGCTGGGCGCTCTGGTGGCGCTGCCGGCACTGCGGCTCGGCGGACGCTCGCTGGCCCTGGCGACCCTCGCGCTGGCCTTCCTCGCCGACCAAGTCCTGTTCCAGATGGGCTGGTTGAGGAACGGGGACACGGGCTGGGCGATACCGCGGCCGGTCCTCGGCCCAGTGGATCTTGGCGACGACCGCGCGATGGGCGTGGCGATGATCGTGCTCGTCGCGCTGGCCGTGGCGGCGCTCAGCGCGCTGCGCGACTCGCCGTCCGGGCGCGCGATGCTCGCGGTCCGCTCGGCTCCGGCGGCGGCGATGGCGTCCGGCGTGTCGGTGATCCGCACCCAGCTCATGCTGTTCACGCTGTCGGCCGGGCTCGCGGGCTTCGGCGGCGTCATGTACGCGTCGTACAGCACGCGCATCACCGCGACCGACTTCACCGCGATGACGGGGCTGATCTGGCTCGCGGTCGTGGTGGCGGCCGGGGTGCGCCGCCCCCAGTTCGCGGTGGTCGCGGGGCTCGTCTACGCCGTCGTACCGCATCTGCTGTCGGACTACGTCACCGAGTCCGTCCATCTGCCGGTGCTCCTGTTCGGCCTGGCGGGGCTGGCGCTGGCCAATGACCCGGACGGGTACGCGGCAGCCGTGTCCACCCGGCTGCACCGCAGGCGCACGACGACGGCACCCCGAACACCCGCCGAGGCGCCTTCGGCGTCATCCCCCGAAGTGGCCCTCGAACTCCGCGCCGTCCACGCCGGATACGACGGAGCCCCCGTCCTCCACGGCGTCGACCTCGCCGTCCGCCCCGGCGAGATCCTCGCCCTCCTCGGCCCGAACGGCGCCGGAAAGACGACCGCGTGCCGCGTCGCCGCCGGGCTGCTGACCCCGCTCACCGGCCAGGTGTACGTCGCCGGGCGCGACGCCACGCGCGAGCGGGCCGTCCGACGGTCCCGGGCGGGGATCGTCCTGGCGCCCGAAGGACGCGGGATCTTCCCGTCCCTCACCATCGAGGAGAACCTCGCCCTGCATCTGCGCGCCAAGGACGAACGCGACGCCGTGTACGCCCGCTTCCCCGGCCTCGCGGCACGCCGTGGCGTCCTCGCCGGCTCGCTGTCCGGCGGCGAGCAGCAAATGCTCGCGCTCGCGCCGCTCCTCCAGCGCCCGCCGAAGGTACTGATCGCGGACGAGCCCTCCCTCGGCCTCGCCCCGCGCGTGGTCGAGGAGGTGTTCCGGCTGCTGACCGAACTGAAGCGGGCGGGCACGGCACTGCTGCTGGTCGAGGAGAAGGCCACCGAGGTCCTCGGGATCGCCTCCAGGGTCGCGTATCTCACCCAGGGGCGGGTGACGTGGTGCGGCCCGCGCGAGGAGGTGGAGGCGGACCGGCTGGCGGAGGCCTACCTGGGGATCGCGGCCGGGAGCGCATCAGGAGCGCCCGAAGGTGCCGGAGGTCCCGAAGGTTCCGGACAACCAGGCCGCTGGCCCGGAGGGATGGTGCGGCCATGACGGACGCTCCAGTTGCTCCGGTGCTCGAAGCCGTCGGCATCGGTGTCCGCTTCGGCGGCGTCCGCGCCCTCGACGGAGTGGACCTCGCCCTGCGCCCCGGCGAGGTGTGCGGACTCATCGGACCCAACGGCGCCGGAAAGACCACCCTCTTCGACGCCCTGTCGGGCATCCGCCGCCCCGACGACGGCCGCGTCCTCCTCGACGGCGCGGACATCACCCGCCGCTCCCCCGTCTGGCGCGCCCGCCACGGCATGCGCCGCACCTTCCAGCGGCAACAGCTGTTCGGCCAGCTCACGGTGGCCGACAACCTGGTCGTCGCCCAGGAGTGGCGCGGGGGCGGCGGCGGCCTCGCGGCGGATCTGCTGGCGGCGCCGACCAGGCGTGCGTACGAGAGGAGCCGTCGGGAGCGTGCGGCGGCCGTGCTGCGCGAGTGCGGGCTGGGCGACATCGGTACCTCGTACGCCGGGGCGCTCCCGGTGGGCCGGGCCCGCATGGTGGAGCTGGCGCGTGCGGTCGCGGATCCGCCCAGGGTGTTGCTGCTGGACGAACCCGCGAGTGGAATGACAGACAGTGAGAGTGGTCATCTGCTGTCTGTCATCCGTCATCTGACAGTTGAGGAACGGTGCGCGGTCCTCCTCGTCGAGCACAACGTCGCCTTCGTCATGGAACTCTGCACCCGCGTCGTCGTCCTCGACCTCGGCCACGTCCTCGCCGAGGGCACGCCGGCCGAGGTGCGCGCCGACCCGAAGGTCACCGACGCGTACCTCGGCACCGCGCCCGCTCAGTGACCGCTAGTCGATGCTCACCTTGAAGATCTTGTCCGAGCCGTCCGCCGCACCTCCGTTGTTGTCGCAGTTGGTGGTCGAGAGCCAGAGCTGGTCGGCGCCCGGGACCTTGGTGACCGTGCGCAGCCGGCCGTAGGTGCCGACGTAGTACGCGGTCGCCGTGCCGACGTTCTCCGTGTCACCGTTGATGGGGATGCGCCACAGCCGTTCGCCGCGCAGGGATGCCATGTAGATGACGTTGCGGACGATGGCGATGCCGCTGGGCGAGGCCTCGGAGACGTTCCAGGTCTTCTTGGGGTTGGTCATCCCGGCGACGCTGCACGTGCCCTCGCAGGTCGGCCAGCCGTAGTTGGCGCCCGGCTTGATGAGGTTCAGCTCGTCCTTGGAACTGTCGCCGAACTCGGCCTCCCACAGGCGCCCGTTGCGGTCGAAGGCCAGGCCCTGCGGGTTGCGGTGGCCGTAGCTGTAGACGTAGTTGCCGAACGGGTTGCCGGGAGCCGCCTTGCCGTCCGTCGTCATGCGCAGGATCTTGCCGTTGAGGGAGTTCTTGTCCTGCGCGAGGTCGGGCGTCTGGGCCTCGCCGGTGGAGACGTACAGATAGCCGTCGGGGCCGAAGGCGAGCCGTCCGCCGTTGTGGTAGCGGTTCTTCTTGATGCCCTGGAGGAGGACCGTGTAGCCGGTCAGCGAGCTGCCGTTGTACGTCATGCGGACGACGCGGTTGCCCTCGGACGCCGTATGCATGAAGTACACGTAGTGGTCGGTCTCCCACTTCGGGTCGACGGCCACGCCGAGCAGACCGCCCTCACCGTTCGTCGTCACCGCGTTCGGCACGGTCCCGACCTGCGTCTTCGTGCCGTCCTTCGTGACCTTCCAGACCCGGAAGTCGTCCCGCTCGGTGACCAGCGCGCTCTGCCCGTCGGGCATCCAGTACGTGCCCCAGGGGATCGTCCAGCCGCTGGAGACCGTCCCGATCGACGACGGGACCCCGCCGTCCGTCGCGCACGCCTGGGTCGTGAAGGTGACCGTGTTGCTCTGCGGGGAGACATTGCCCGCCGCGTCGCGCGCCACCACGTTCAGCGTGTACGGGCTGTTGCAGGCGAGTCCGGTGAGCGTGGTCGCCGTACCGCTCGCCACACTCTTGTAGACCGTCGTCCCGCTGCGCACGTCGTACCCGGCCACCGCCTTGTCGTCCGTCGAGGCGCCCCAGGCGAGGTCGACGCTGTTGGCGGTCACGTTGGAGGAGGTGAGGGTGCCGGGCTTGGTCGGCGGTGTGGTGTCGGAGCTCGGCGGGGTCGTGCAGTCGACGACCGGGCTGGCCTGCGAGGCGTTGCCGGCCGCGTCCCGGGCGATGACGGTCAGGTTGTAGGTGGTGCGGGGGCTGAGCCCGGTGAGGGTCTTGGACGTCGTGTCGCCCGGCGCCTCGCTGAGCTTGTTGCCGTGTTCGTAGATGTCGTACGCCGTCACGCCGACGTTGTCCGTCGAGGCGCCCCACGCGAGGGTCAGGCCGTCCTCCGACACCGCTGAGCAACTCGGCTGGCCCGGGCGGCTCGGTGCCTGGGTGTCGGCAGCCGCGCCGATGCCGATCCGGTCGAGGTTGGGGCCGCCGTTGGCGGTGGTGGCGGTCGCGCGGATCTTGTTGGAGCCCGCGTTCAGGGGAACGTCGACGCTCTTGGTCGCCCACGTGTCCCAGTTGGTGGTGGCCGGGAAGGAGACGCCGGTGGCGACGACCGTCCCGTTGACGGAGATGTTCATCGGCCGGTCGGTGGTCGTACCGTTGGCGTACCGCAGGGCCAGCGACGAGGTGCCCGCCGAGGCCGCGCTCACCGCGAACTCCACGTACGAGCCGGTGGTGTTGGTGTAGTCGACGAAGCCGGTGCCCGTGTAGCCGGTGTGGTTGGAGGCCACCGCGCCCTGCGAGATCGTGGCGTCCTCGGCCTGGTAGTCGGTGGCCGCCCGGGCCATCGAGCCGGTCAGCCCGACGAGCGGCACGGCCAGGGCCAGGGAAAGGCACCAGGGAAGTGCTCTGCTGAGTTTCATGGTTCGTCCCCTCAGCCCGTGTACTGGGCGAAGACCTTGAGGTAGTCGTACGGCTGCTGCGAGACGCCGCTGCAGGAGTCCCCGTCGGAACCTGAGCCGCAGGCCCGGTCGCGGTTCACGGACCAGTAGGTGAGGCGCGCGATGTGGTGCTGCTGCGCGTAGGCGAGCATGGTCTTGAAGTCGGCCACCCGGACGCGTTCGCCGGAGTCGTCGGTCTTGCCGTTCATCGACGACAGCCCGATGTGCGCGTAGGCCGTCGAATCGCTGTATCCGTAGGCCGACTTGACCCGCGCCTTGAGGCCTTCCATGGCCTGGGTGGTGAGCGTGCCCATGTTCGTGGTGCCGCCACCGAAGTCGAACGGCATGATGCACCAGATGTCGTTCGCCAGGCCCGAGCCGGCGCCCCGCTTGATCATGTCGACACCCGTGGAGTCAGGGCCGCTGGTCGTCGTACCGAAGGTGATGACGGTCTTTAGGCCCGCATTGCCCGCCTTCACGATCTTCAGCGCGTCGATCACGCGCTGCCGCACGGTCGCGTTGTTCCACTCGGTGTTCTCGATGTCGATGTCGATGACCTTGAGGCCGTACGCGTTGATGACCTTCTGATACGCGCCGGCGAGCGCCGAGGCGCTGGAACACTTCTCGCCGAGCTTGGCGCCGCTCCAGCCGCCGATGGAGACGATGACGTCACCGCCGGCCGCCCGGATCGCGTTGATCTTCGACTGGTCGTTGCCGCCGGTCAGCGGGCGCGAGCCGTCCCACTTCGGGTTGCAGGAACCGTCGGAGAGGACGAAGGCGAGCGTGAACCACTTGACGCCGGTCGCCGCCATGACGGTGGTGGGGTTCTGGGGGCTGCCCCAGCCGAGGTACTCGTAGGGGGCGACGGCCATACCGGGTGAGGCGGCTGCCGTGCCGGGGCCGGGAGAGACGGCTGTCGCGCCGGGAGCCACAGAAACGTTCACTCGATTAACCGGGTTCACACTCTGCGTACCGTCGGCCGCCTTCACGGCATTCGCGCTGTTAACCGGCTTCACACGGATCAGCCGTGTTTCGCCCGGCCGCAGCGTCGCGCTGTACGAGTCCGCGATCACGCCCTTGTGGGAGCCCGACCACAGGTCCGTGACGTCGCCGGAGCCCGTGAATCCGACCTGCGACCAGTTCACACCGACCGTGGTGTTGCCGGACGTACCGGTGTTGAACAGCGCCACCACGTAGTCGCCAGTGTTTTCCTTCTTGCTCCAGACCTGCTTGACACCACTGTTCACCACCCGTTTCGCGGCGACGCCGTCCTGCTCGACGCCGATGAGTCGGTCATTCGTCAGCATCGCCTTGTCGACGGAGTCGACGTGCGTGAGGTCGGTGCCGAGCAGCAGTGGTGCGCCGGCCATCGCCCACAGGGTGAAGTGGGAGCGGCGCTGGTCGGCGGTGAGTCCTGCCTGGTCTCCGTTGCCGATCTCCAGCGAGTCGAGGTCGTTCCAGCCGCCCGGGCCCGCGTACGGCTGCCAGTTGGCCGCCGAGGTGAAGCGGGCGGAGACGTGCGACCAGTCGGTCAGCGGATAGCCGCTGCCGTTCGCGCCCGAACCGCAGTAGCACTCGACATCGCCCTGGGTGCGCCAGCTGTTCGCGAGCGATCGCCAGGTCGAGGCGTTGGCGATGGGCAGGTTGTTGGAGAGCGCGAAGGTGATCGGCCGGCCGGTCGCCCGCAGCGCCTTGTCCCAGGCCTGGACGTCGGGGATGTCGGCGCTGCCCACCCCGTCGATCTTCAGGTAGTCGACTCCCCAGGAGGCGAACTGCTTCGCCCACGAGTTCACGAACTCCTGCGCGCCCGGCTTCCCGTAGTCGATGTAGTACATGTTCTTGCAGTTGTAGTTCTTCTCGGTCTTCGAGGTGTCCGCGATATCGGCGGCGTGGTACGAGGTCCCCTCGATCGGCGTGTTCTTGGTGACCGCGTTCTTGGCGATGCCCGGCGTGACGTAGAAGCCGAATTTCAGCCCCTTGGAGTGGATGTAGTCGGCCAGCGCCTTGATCCCGGAGGGGAATTTCGCCGTGTCGACGGTCCATCGCCCGTACGAGTCGACGACGAATCCGTTCGCGTCGCACTTCTGCCAGAAGTCGTCGAGGTTGATGTACACGAAGCCGTGGTCCTTGAGCCCGCTCGCGATGAGGGCGTCGGCCTGCGCCTTGATCTTCGCCTCGGTGGGCCAGCGGCGCACAAAGCTCCAGCTGCTCCAGCCCATGGCGGGGCGGAGCGCCTGGTCGTTGTCGGAGTACGGGGTGACGGCAGCCGCCGGGTACGCGGTGGCGGTCGCCGCCGGGGTGGCGTACGACGTGCCGATCCACGCCTCGTCGATCCGCAGCCGCTTGTAGCGGGTGGTGTCGGTGGACGCCGCCCACGTGGAGTCGACTTCGAGGCGTACGTACCGGGCGTTCGCCGCCGTGAGGTCAATTCCCTGGATTCCACGGCGACTTGGCAGCTGCCCGGTCTTCACCGCGCTTCCCCAGCTGGAGCCGTCGTTGCTGAGGAACACTTTGTACGCCTTGATCCGCGCGGACTGTTCGGTGTCGGAGCGCGCGTAGGCGACGGAGTCCTCGCGCTGGTTGAGGCCGATGTACTGCACCTTCTTCGCCGACCCCAGATCGAAGGTGAGATTCACCGGCAGCGTCTTGTCGCTGTCCCAGTAACTGAGGTAACTGCCGTCCCCGGCGGCCGATGCCGCGTGGCCGCTCGCCGAGGCGCTCGCGCTCACCGTGACGCCGGACAGGATGCCCTGCCGGCCGGCGGTCGTGACCTTGAAGACGGTGTCGTACGGGTCCCAGCCGCCGAGCCCGCCCAGGGTGAGGACGCCTCCGGACTGCGACCACGAAATGGCTGCTCCCGTACGGAGGTTGGTGACGGACGCGATCCGGTAGCCGTTGTCCCGGATGCGCAAGGTGCTGGTGGACGGCGGTGTCAGCACGTGCACGTACTGGAGGTTCGGGTCGGTCTTGCTGACCGTGATCACTCCGTGCGCGCCGTCGTTCCAGAAGCCGGGTTTGAGGCCTCCGTACAGGTAGCCGCCGCCCTCGGTGCCGTGCAGGGACTCCCAGATGGGGTCGAGGTAGGAGTCGGCGAAGGTGTTGAAGGCGGCCTGATTGCTCGGGAACTTGCCGTTGACCTGGGCGGTCTCGGCCATCAGCGCCTTCACGGACGAGCCCGCGTTGGTGATCAGCCGGCCGAGCGTGAGCGTCCTGTCGACGGACGGGTTCGAGCCGTCGTACCACCAGGCGCCGCTCGACGGGAGCTTGAAGTCGGCCTCGGTCAGACGGGGTTGGGCCGTGTAGACAGCTTGCGGGTAGTCGTACGACGGTGTCATCCCCGTCTTCTGCTCATTGCTGATCATGTCCATGATCGGCGTGTCTTCGTTGTTGTTGCTCAGCGTGTAGTTCGGGCGCCTCTGCTGGATCTGTGCGTAGAGGTTGTGGCTCTCCCAGTACGCGTTGTCGTTGTCGATCCAGAAGCCGCCGAGGTCGGGGTAGCGGTCCATGACCTCGAAGAAGTTGTCGTAGCTGAAGCGGCCGAAGCCGTCGCGGGTGGTGAGGTCGACGTTCGTGCCCTTGTAGGCGGAGTACGCCGCCGAGTCGAGCCATTCGTGGCCGCCCTCGTTGTGCCACTGGGGGTCGTCGGTCATGTAGAGGATGACCTTGAGGCCCTTGGCCTTGGCCGCGGTGATCAGTTCGCCGAGGAAGTCGCGCTGGGTGGAGCAGCTGCCGGGGATCTTCGACGGCCAGGGGCGGGCGTAGCCGAGGCGGCTGTGGAAGGTGGCGAGGACCAGGTACTGGGTGTGCAGCTTCTGGGCCTCCTTCACCCAGTAGTCGGGGGTCCAGCCGCCGCTGGTGACGTCGTTCTCCCAGGCGGTGCAGCTGGTGTGGGCGGGGGCGGTGCGTTCGCCCCAGTGCAGGAAGAGGCCGCCGACGGAGCCGCGCAGGAATGCCTGGCGGGGGTTCTCCAGGTCGAGCGGCTTCGCACCTGCCGCCGGCGGCTTCGCGGCCGCCAGGGGCTTCGCCGCCGTACCGCAGTTCTCATTCGAGCCGGTGTGGGAGACACGCAGGGACCCGCCGGCCGTGTTGTGACTGTCTGTCAGGCAATACCCCGTGACGCTCTGAAAGCCCATGTCATGCAGCGAGTTGCTGCCGCGCTGCGCGGTGAACCGGGTGAACCTGATGCCGCTGGCAGCGTTGGCTATGACCGCCGGGCGTCCGTCGTCGGCCGCGTACTTCACCGAGCTGTCCGTGAAGGTGACGTTGTCCGCGTTGTGGAGGTACCAGCCGTACGCGGGGCGCGTGCCGATGGCCTTCGGGTTGTAGTCGTTCGGGTCGTTGCCCGGTACGGCGGTGGACATGGTGCCGTTGCCGCCGGGCACGGTGATGTTGACGTTGGTGAAGGTGACCCCGTTGATCCGGTGGCCGCTCTCGCCCCACAGTGTCGGGCTGAAGGACGGACTCGACCCGGTCGCCGTGATGTTGTCGTACGTGACGTCGCTGATCGAGCCGATCCCGGGACTGTTCCCGCAGCGCTTGCGGGTGCCGATCTTCTGCATGATCGGGGAATGGACGTTGGTCATCGTGATGTCGCGGTAGTGGACGTCGGAGATCTTCGCCCCGTCCATCGAGACCATGCCGAGCCCGGACTTGTTGGAGCCCTCGATGCGGATCTTCGCGAACTGGTAGTCGGAGAAGTCTCCGCAGGTCTCGGAGCCGAACATGAGCGCGTTGCAGCACACCGCCGAGAGAGAGGAATCGCTCACCCGTACATGGCCGTTGGGCAGCTTGGCGCCCAGCGCGTAGTCGCTCTTGAAGACGAGCGCGTCGTCGTTGGCCTTGATGGTGGCGTGGGTGACGGTGACGTTGGTCGTGCTGATGATGTTCCAGCCGTCGCGGTCGCTCGCGGTGTCGATGGTCAGGTGGTCCGAAGTGACGTTCGTACAGCCGTTGATGAGGGCCGCGAAGTGGCCGCCGCGCCGCAGGGTGAGGCCGTCGCCGAGGCGCAGACCGTTGCAGCGGGTCAGCGAAAGGATCTTGTCGGCCTCGCCCGACTTCGGGTTGCCGGTGATGAGGTTGCCCAGGCCGTCGATGACGCCGTCGCCGACGAAGCCGATGTTCGTGAGCCGGTCGCCGTAGATCATCGCGTTGTGGAAGTGGCTGTGACCGTAGTCCTGGTAGGCGTCGTTGGGGTTGTCCTCGGGCGGGTCGTACGTGTCCGCGCTGGAGCCCTGGATCGTCGCGCCCTTGTCGACCTGGAGCGTGACCTCGCTCTTCATGTGGATGGTGTTCTTGGACTTGTACGTGCCCGCGGGGAAGCGGACCGTGCCGCCGCCCGCAGAATTGGCCGCTGTGACGGCCTTGTTGATGGCCGGGGTGTCGTTGGTGGAGCCGTCGCCCTTGGCTCCGTAGTCGCGTACGTCGAAGACGCCGGCCTCAGCCGTACGGGGAGCCGCGAGGGCCTGGGGGTGGGTCAGTCCGAGCACGACGGCGAACGCGAAGAAGACGGACGCCGCCCAGTGGATGTGCTTCATATGACGGCTCCTCAGACCAGTTGATAGCCACGCAGGTTGGTCAGCAGCAGGTACGTGTCCTGCAAGGACCCGGAGGTGTCACCGAGGGAGCGGTAGATGCCCCACTTGGGCCGCACCCGGTCGGCGAGGAAGGTGTCGACGCCCGTCCTCGACTTGTCGATGACCGTGGTCGAGCCGTTCTTGAGGATCCAACGGACCGAGCCCGCCGACCCGTTGCCGACCTTGATCTGGAAGTCGACGTCGATCCACTTGTTCTGCAGCGGCTCCAGGTCCGTACGGCCGATGAGGATGTCGTCGATCGCCAGCTTGAGCTCGATGGTCTGCACACCGTTCACCCGCCGCAGCGACTGCACGACGATCGGCGAGGTGCCGTTGCCGGGCTGCTTCATCTGCATGATGTGGGTGAAGGTGGTCGTCGCCTTCAGCGAGCTGGGGATGTACATCGAGTACGTGATCCGCCAGGTCTGGCCCTCGGTCCACTGCAGATAGCTGCTGCCGCTCGTGCGCAGACCGGTGACTTCCTGACGCTGTCGGTCCGTTGAGGTGTCGCGGTCGACGGTGTGCATATTGAAGCGCCAGTTGTTGCCCGTGGCGTAGATGTGCGGCTGCCCGGCGGGGTGCGAGTCGGCGCGGTCGTCCTCGATGGTCTCGAAGGCGCCGAGGCCGTCGCCGCTCGCCGACGGGGACCACTTCAGCTGCCAGGAGGCGGCGTGCGCGGTCGGCGCGGACAGACCGACGGCGGCTCCGCCGAGTGCCGCGCCCAAGAGGGCTCTTCTGGATGTGCTCATGGCTGACTCACCTCGTCCTGAGTGGGGGTGCTCCGTGTCCTGACGGGATGTGCTCCGAGCTGCTCGTTCATGATCAGAAAGGCGCCGAGGCCGTGGAAGTCATTGGTGGCCCGGGTGCGGGCGATGTAGTACGCGTAGTCGCCGACGTTCGTGCCGATGGAGATGTCGGTGAGGTTGGTGCGGCCGTCGGAGCCGGTCGAGATCCTGGCGAGGACGCCTTCGTAGCCGCGCTGGGCGACCGTGGCGTAGTGCGCGTCGAGGTGGCCCTGCTGGACACCGCGCGAGAGGGCGTAGGTGAACATGCTGGAGCAGGACGTCTCGGTCCAGTTGTCGCTCCGGCCACCCTTGTCGATCACCTGGAACCAGCGCCCGGTGGCCGGGTCCTGGTACTTCTCCAGACCGGTCGCCAACTTCCGCAGAATGCCGACCAGTTGGGACCGACGCGGATGGCCGGCGGGGATCGCGTCCAGCACGTTGACGATCGCCATCGCGTACCAGCCGACCGCCCGGCACCAGTGCTCGGGCGCGAGGCCCGTCTGCGGATCGGCCCAGCTCGCGGTCTTCGACTCGTCGTACGCGTGCTTCAACAGGCCGCTCGCGACCTGGAGATGGCTGCCGTAGACGTACAGCTGACTGGCCGCCTCGTCGTCGGCGTACGTCGCGTCCCCGAACTCCTTGCCGTATTCGACGAGGAACGGGTTCACCATGTAGACGCCGTCCGCCCAGAGTTGATGGGCGCGGCTGCTGGTGTCGGCGTGCCAGAAGCCGCCGTCGGCCGTGCGCGGATAGGTGGTGAGCCTGTCGCGGATCTTCTTCGCCGCCTTGCGGTAGCGGTCCTGGCCCGTCTCGTGGTGCAGGATCGTCAGCAGCCGGCCGGCCTGCATGCTGTCGAGGCTGTTGAAGCTCTGGCTGATGGTTCCGTCGCTCTTCACGAAGCGGTCGACATAGCTCTTGATGTAGGTGAGGTAGCGGGCGTCGTGCGTGCGCTGGTACGTGAGGTACTGGCCGTAGAGATAGAGGCCCACCGGGTACGACCAGCCGCCGATGGTGCTGGGCGTGTAGCGGGCCATGGTCGAGTCGACCAGGGCGACCGACCAGTCGGGCGCGGCGACCGGGGACCGGTCGGTGCCGACGACCGGGGGTTGATGGGTGCCGGCGGCCGGGAACCGGGCGGTGGCGGAGACCGGCCGAGGGCCGGTGGCGGCCTCCTGCGGCACGGTCGCGGACACCGTCAGCAGGCCCGCGGTGGCGAGCGCGCCTGCCAGCAGCACCGCGCGCGGTCGTCGTCTCATGATCCTCCCTCTCGATAGGCGTAGGCAGAGGTCGTACGGGGGCTGTCGTCGACGAGCGTGCGGACGAGGTGGTGGCCGGGGGCGTGGCGGCAGGCCGGATCGGTGCGGGTGGCGTCGCCGGTGAGCGCGTAGGCCTGGCAGCGGCAGCCGCCGAAGTCGGTGGCGCGCAGGGCGCAGGTGCGGCAGGGGTCGCGCATCCAGTCCTCGCCGCGGTAGGCGTTGAAGGCCTTCGACTCACGCCATATCCAGGCGAGTTGGCGGTCTTTCACGTTCGGCGGATCGAGGCCGGGCAGCGTCGCCGCGGCCGGGCACGGGAGGACGGTGCCGTCCGGGGCGACGGTGAGGGAGACGGCTCCCCAGCCGCCCATGCACGGTTTCGCGGTGCCGTCGAGGTAGTCGGGGGCGACCCAGATCAACTCCAGGGCCCCGGCGAGCTGTTCGCGGCGGCGGGCCACCGTGGCACGGGCCCGTTCGACCTGGTCGCGGGTCGGCAGCAGGGCCGACCGGTTGCGTAACGCCCAGCCGTAGAACTGGGTGTTGGCGAGCTCGATCCGCTCGGCACCCCAGTCGAGGCCGAGGTCGATCAGGTCGTCGAGGGCGTCGATGTCGGCTCGGTGGAGCACGACGTTCAGGCCGAGCGGGAGCCCGGCGGCGCGCACCAGCCGGGCCGCGCGTTCCTTGGCTGCGAACGAGCGGGCGCCCGCGATGTGTTCGGAGGCGAGGGGATCGGCGTGCTGCACGGAGAGCTGGACACAGCGCAGTCCGGCGTCCCGCAGTTCCGCGAGCCGCCGCTCGTGCAGGCCCACGCCGCTGGTGACGAGCTGGGTGTAGAGGCCCGCGGTGGCCGCGGCCTCCACGATCGGGGTGAGATCGCGTCTGAGAAGCGGTTCACCGCCGGACAGATGGGTCTGGACGACGCCCAGGTCAGCGGCCTGGCGCAGCACATCGACCCATTGTCCGGTGCTCAGCTCTCTTGACCGACTGATCAGTTCGACGGGGTTGGAGCAATAGGCGCAGCGCAACGGACAGCCGTGGGTGAGTTCGGCGAGCAGGGCCCAGGGGGGAGCCACGGTCACTGGAGCCAGCCCTCCTTTCGCAACGTCGAGAGGAATGCGGGGACTTCGTCGGCGACGGGCGCGCCGGGGAACCGTTCGCCCAGCTCGGCGACGATCTCGTACACCTCACGACTGCCGTCGCAGAGCCGCACGATGCTGCTCGCGGTGCCGCGCAGGACGACGACGCGCTCGGGGAGCAGGAGCAAGTCGGCGTCTCTGACGTGGTCGTGACGGAACATCACGGACCGGGCGAGGGCGGGGTGCCAGGTCATGGCCCGCTCGCCGGGTCGCGCGGCCCGCGGCCCTGGTCCACTCCGGCACCCTGGTCCACTCCGGCACCGTCGTCCGCTCCGGCACCCTGGTCCACTACCCCGCCCGAGTTCGCCCGGCCGCCCTGGTCCACCGCGTCCAGCAAGGCCCACAGCACCTCGCACTTGAACGCCAGCGCGGCCACCGCCCGTTCCTGCTGCCGCCTGGTGCGGGCCCAGGCCTGGACGAGCGCGAGGGCCTCCTCGCTGTCGCGGCCGCCCTGGCCGATGCGGGCCCGGAAGTACGCGAGCCCGTCGGCGTCGATCCAGGGGTAGTGCCGTTCGAAGGCGGCGATCCTTCTGCGCATCAGCCCGGGGGCCGAGAGCTCGGTGAGCGAGGCGGCGACCGCGTCCAAGGCCGGGCGCAGCCGACAGAAGGTGACGTAACCCTCAACCGCGAACCGCACGCCGGGCAGCACCCGGGAGGCGTCCCACAGTGCCGGACGGTCGAGACCGGCCGCCTCGCCGAGCCGCAGCCAGCGTTCGATGCCGCCCTCGCCGTCGGCCGTTCCGTCGTGGTCCTGGATCCTGCGCAGCCAGGCGCGACGCAGCGCGGGCTCGTCGAGTTTGGCGAGGATCAGGGCGTCCTTGACGGGGATGTGGCGCTGGTAGTGGAAGCGGTTGGCGATCCAGCGGCGCAGCTCGTCGGGCGTCAACTCGCCTTGGTGCATGCGGATATTGAAGGGATGCCGGTCGTGGTAACGCTCCTCGGCGACGGCGCGCAGCCGCTCGGTGAACTCGGGGGTCCGCCAAGGGGCCGCGGCACCGTCGTCGCGCACGGTTGTCGCGGTCACGGTTCGACCACCGTGGGGCTAGCGGTCGCCGAGGGCGTACGCGGTGACCTCGAGGGCGGTCTCGATGACGAGATACCCGGGGGCCTCCCAGACGCTTTCCTCCGATGTTTCCTGAATCGCCACTTCCAAATGTCGGGCTTCAGGAGCCTTTTCGTTCATGTGTGCATACCTGCTTTCCTGATGGGTGGGGGGTGTGGAGCCCAGACAGGCGCTGGTGTTCACATGCGTGCACCGAGTTCATTGATGCGTTCGGTGCCGCGATCCAGAGTTGCGGGACGACGCGACCCGGTCAATGGTCCGGACCGAGATTGGTCGGATCCATTTCCGGCCAATCTGCGATGCGGACCATGGGAAGCGCAGTCAGGAATGCATCACGGCCCGTGATCGTTGACCATGGGAGTACCACCCGACGACTGAAGGATCGAGAGCTCGTGAGCAAGGTCCCCCCGATCATCCTGAACAACGGCGTCGAGATGCCGCAGCTGGGCTACGGCGTCTGGCAGGTGCCGGACGACGAGGCGGAGCGGGCGGTCGCCACCGCGCTGGAGGCCGGGTACCGCAGCATCGACACAGCGGCGATCTACGGCAACGAAGAGGGCACCGGCAAGGCCGTCGCCCGCTCCGGCATCGCCCGCAAGGATCTCTTCGTCACCACCAAGCTCTGGAACAGCGACCAGGGGTACGACGCGACGCTGCGCGCCTTCGACGCGTCCCTGGAGAAGCTGGGTCTGGAGTACATCGACCTGTATCTGATCCACTGGCCGCTGCCGTCCCGGGGCAAGTACATCGACACGTTCAAGGCCTTCGAGAAGATCTACGCGGACGGCCGCGCCAAGGCCATCGGTGTCTCCAACTTCTATCCCGAGCACCTGGAGAAGCTGATCGACGCGACGTCGGTCATCCCGGCCGTCAACCAGATCGAGCTGCACCCGCATCTCCAGCAGCACGCGGCGCGTGAGTACCACGCGGAGCAGGGCATCGCCACCGAGGCCTGGTCGCCGCTCGGCCAGGGCCGGGGCCTCCTGGAGGTCCCGGCGATCATCGCCATCGCCCAGAAGCACGGCCGCACCCCGGCGCAGATCGTGCTCCGCTGGCACCTCCAGCTGGGCAACGTGGTGATCCCCAAGTCCGTGACCCCGTCCCGGATCAAGGAGAACATCGAGGTCTTCGACTTCTCCCTGGACACCGAGGACCTCGCGGCGATCACGGCGCTCAACGAGGACCGTCGTCTGGGTCCGGACCCGGCGACGTTCGACATGGGCTGAGCCCCGCACGCGTACGCATCCGCCCCGCCGCACGAGATCCCGCGGCGGGGCGGACGTGTACGGGAACCGGTCCTCAGTCGGCCGGCTCACTCACGGCAGGCGTCAGTCGCCTACGGCAGGCGTCAGTCGCCCCGCACGTCCGCAAAGACGATCTCGAACTCCTCCAGTCCGGTCACGGTCACATGCGCCTTGGCCGCGCCCTCGTGCCGGGCCGCCGACTGGGCTCCGCGGGACGCTGCCAGGGACTCCCGGTCGATGAACAGGGTGCCGACCAGGCCACGCCCCCGCTCCCGGTCTACGAGCAGAGACGTCCTGGCCAGCCCCGGAAGGCTCTCCAGCATGGGGACCACCGTGGCCCGGAAGGTGTCGGCGAGAAGATCCGCGTCCGCGGGGTCGAACTCCAGCCTGCCGAGCCGTAGCCCGCCTGCCGCCTGCGGCTGCCGGACCGGATGGAAGACCACCGCCTCGTAGTTCTCGACCGCCAGGGTCGCCGCGAAGGGCTCCAGGAGCGACGCACGCCGCGTGCGCAGCACCTCGTCGCTGTTGCGCCTGGCCTCCTCGGAGTCCCACCAGCTCACCGCGAAGAGTTTGCCGAGCACCCGGTCCACGAAGACGCCGGATCCGCGATACCCCGGGCGATCCTCGAGCAGGTCCCGGCCCTGCGTGTTCAGCGACTTGATGGCCGTGTCGATCTTCGCTGGATCGCCGGTCGCATACACAGTCCGTACGAACATGGCTCCTCGCCTCCCAGAAGCCGGGCGATGACCCGGAATGTTCGATACAGCCAGTCTTCTCCCACGAGGGAGCGGCCGCAATCGGCTCCGAACGCCGCAGTTCACACGAGGGGCTTGACGAGGTCATGCAAAGGGGTCCACCTTGTACGGCAACCCGGTAAGGAAAGTTTCCTAACAGAAGGGTCCCCCACAGTGCGCACTCGAACACTGACCCTCGCCGCGGCCGGCGGCGCCGCGCTCCTCGCCACCGCGGTGCTCCCGGCCGCCAGCGCCTCGGGCAGCGTCAACCCCCGTTCGGCACAGGAGGGTTCGGTCAGCGCGGCCGATCTGCTCGCCAAGGTGACGTCCTGTTCGCAGATCTCGAACGGCAAGTACAAGACCGACGACGAGACGTCGGCCACCGTCCCCGTGTGCGGCAAGAGCGGCGCGGTGTTCTGGAAGGCCGACATGGACATCGACTGCGACGGTCAGGTCACCAGCAAGTGCAACGGAGACACGGATCCCTGGTTCCAGGACGACACCGCGTTCCATCAGTCCGACGGGAAGGCGCTGCGCGCCGAATCGCTGCCGTATGTCGTGGTGCCGAGCAGCAGCAGTATCTGGAAGTACACGAGCGCCGGGATCAAGGGCGGTGGTGTGGTCGCTGTCATCTACAACGGGAAGGTCGAGTACGCGGTGGTGGGTGACACCGGGCCTACGAAGATTATCGGTGAGGCTTCGTATGCCACCGCGAAGGCGCTGGGCATCGACCCGGACCCGGAGACGGGTGGGGCCGACTCCGGGGTGACGTACATCCTGTTCAAGAACTCGCAGGTGTCGCCCATCGAGAGTCACAGTGCGGCTGTGTCGTTGGGGGACTCTTTGGCGAAGCAGTTCCTTCAGAACAACTGAGGGGCTGTTGGGGTCGTTTGTCAGCTGCGGGTCCGTCGTGGCTGGTCGCGCCCACGCGGCGGAGCCGCATAATGTCACCGCCCCGCGCCCCTGAAGGGGCGCTCCTGACGAGGCACGTAAAACAGTGCGCCTCGAATCAGTGTCCTCAGACCGGCTGGCCGATCGGGCGTACGACCACGGTGTTCACGTCTACGCCCGTCGGCTGGCCGATCGCCCAGACGATCGAGTGGGCGAGCTGGTCGGCGGTGAGGAGATGGCCGGGGGGCAGGCTGCCGTAGCTGTCCCAGAACGGGGTCTCCACGCGGCCGGGGGAGATCAGGGTCACGCCGACTCCGAACTCGGTGACCTGGCGCCGGGTGTTCTCGGCGAGTCCGGTCACGGCCCACTTGGTCGCGCCGTAGATGTTGCCGGGCCCGTGCACATGCCCGGCAACACTGCCGACCAGCACGATGCGTCCGCGGGTCTCCTTCAGCGCGTCGATGGAGGCCCTGATGAGCAGCGCGGGACCGAGCACGTTGGTCAGCACCATCTCGGACCACCCCGCGGGGTCGCCCTCCGCGACGGTGTCGTGGGTGGCGAAGCCGGCGTTGGCGACGACGGTGTCGAGTCGCCCGAACTCCTTGAGCGTCGCCTGGACCGCCGTCTGAACGTGGTCGTACTCGGCGGCGTTCCCCACGACCGTCAACAGGCCTTCGGGACGCCCGAGTTCCTCGGCGAAGGCGCGCAGCCGCTCCTCCCCCCGGCCGGTCACGGTCACCCGGTGCCCGGCGTCGAGCAGTTGTCGTGCGACCGCGGCGCCGATACCGCTGCCGCCTCCGGTGATGAGCGCGACTGGAGAGTCGGTCATGGTTACCCCCATTGAGTGTGCGACGAACGCCCGGAGTAGATCACTTGGAGCGTTCTCGAAGTCAAGTACCGCAGGTGGCGTGGTACGGCACCGAGGGCAGGTACCGGCGCCGCCTTGGACGGGCTCGGCCGTGCGGGAGGACGGTCGCGCGGGCCGTCGCCGATGCGGGGTCGTACGGGGGCCGCGCGACCTCGCGCTGGAGGGCGCCCCGGTCGTCTCGCACACGCTCTACGGCACCGAGGTGCCCGCGTCCGTGATCCGTGCCCGCATGCTCGCGACACCCCGCATCGTGGCGGTGCGCCATCCGCACGTGCGGGGTGCTCGGATCACGGTGTTCGCCCGGGCGGGTCGTTGCTGAGCACCTCCCCGAGGCCGCTCAGTCGGTGCGGGTCGCCGTGTACACCGTGTGCGCCGTGAGGACGAACACGTCCGGGCGGTGGTGGACGCTCGCCTTGTCATCCGGGTCGAGGAGGCGGTCGAGGGTGGCGAGGTCGTCCGGGTCGAGGCCCTCGGCGAGGCCTTCGCGGCGGCGGGTGAGGGAGGTGACGACAAAGGCGCGGGCCTCGTCGGAGAGCGGGGCGGGGAGGTCGGCGAGGAAGGTACGGGTGCCGGTGTGCCGCAGTCCCGCCGAGGAGAGCAGCGCGGGCCAGTCCTCGATCTCCGCCGCGGCTCCGGGCAGCGAGGCCCGCATCTGGGTGAACCACTCCTCATGGACCGCGTCGATACGGGCCTGCAGGCCGGGCCGGCCGATGCCGATGTCGCGCGGGAGGAAGCGGGTGGGCAGGCCGCCCTCCAGCAGGGCGAGGGTGCCGCCGGGCGCGAGACCCCGCGCGAAGCCGGCGAGAGCGGCTCGCTGGTCGCCGACGTGGTGCAGCGACCTGCTGGCCCACAAAAGGTCGGCCGGGTACTCCAACTCGCCCAGTCCATCGGCGAGTTCGGCCTCCACCGTGCTGAAGCGGTCACCGTAGCCGAGCCGGTCCGCGCGGGCCCGGGCCTCCTCCAGGAGGGGGCCCGCGCCGTCCACGGCGACGACCCGTGCTCCCGGGAACGTGGCCGCGAGGAGACCGGAGATGACGCCGGGGCCGCTGCCCGCGTCCACGATCAGCCCCGGCTCGGGCTGCTGCTCCCGCAGCCAGGCCGCCGCTTCCCGGTACGACGGGGTGTACAGCTCGGCCTCCCGCACCAGCAGGGGAAGCATCTCGGCGAAGTCCATGTCGGTGTGGTCGTGCCCGGCATGGTCGTGCCCGGCGTGATCGTGGTGCTGTCCCATGGCGGCAAGCCTCTCGTTCGGTATGCCGCCAGCGTGCTCCGCCACTCCCGGAAACGGCCAGTCGTGTTGCGTAAACAGCAAAATGGGCGGCCGCGAGAACCGCACGGGCACACGAACCGGCCGCGCGGAAATTCGGATGCGCCCGCGTGGGCCGCTCACCGAGCATGACCCCATGGACGACGTGATGGTGGAGCGCTTCCTGGAGGACGGGTTCGTGAAGATCGAGGGCGCCTTCCCGCCACGCGTCGCCGAGGACTGCGCCCGGCTGCTGTGGCAGGAGACGGGCTACGATCCGGCCGACTCCACGACCTGGGCCGAGCCCGTGCGCTGGGTCGCCGGCATGGCGCAGGGCCCCTTCGCCGCCGCGGCCAACTCCCCTGTTCTGCATGAGGCGTTCGACGTGCTGCTCGGCGAGGGCCGCTGGGAGCCGCGCTACTCGCTGGGCAGCTTTCCGCTGCGGTTCCCGCACGAGGAGGAGCCGGACGACGCGGGCTGGCACATCGAAGGGAGCTATCTGCCCGAGGGTGAAAGCTGGTACTTCACGAACCTCAGGTCGAAGGGCCGCGCCCTGCTGATGCTCTTCCTCTTCAGCGAGGTCGGCGAGCGGGACGCCCCGACCCGCATCAGGGTCGGCTCCCACCTGGACGTACCGCCGCTGCTGGAGCCGTACGGCGAGGAGGGCGTGTCGGGTCTCGACCTCGCGCCGAAGCTGGTCGAGGCGTCCGCGCACCGCCCCCTCGCGTATGCCACCGGCGGCCCCGGCGACGTATACCTGTGTCACCCCTTCCTGGTACACGCGGCGCAGCCGCACCACGGGACCCGGCCGCGCTTCATGGCGCAGCCGCCGCTGCACGCGCCCGTGCCGTACGAACTGGAGCGGGCCGACGGCGACTACTCGGCGGTGGAGTTCGCGATCCGCCGGGGTCTGGCCCAGGAGGCCTGACCCCGGCGGATCGCCCGGTCAACCGGTCGCCCGGTATGCCAGCCGGTTTACAGCGGCGGGTACGCGTTCGTCATCAGCTGCTGGAACTGGGCGGAGAACCAGTGCCCGGACAGCGGGGCGTTCGGCAGAGCACCCGACATGCTGTTCCCGTTGCGGGCGTTGCCCGTGTACGTCGGGTCGCACATCCGGTCGAAGCCCTTGCCCTCGTCGTTGGCGATCGCCGAGCTGGAGCCGTCGGACTCACCCGGGGGCTTCATCCACACATAGGCGTCGATGCCGGTCGCCGGTGCGGCCTGCGGGCGTTCGCCGAGACCGGCACCGGACTGGTTGCACCAGTTGCCGACGTGGATACGGCGGTCGTAGCGGCCCCCGTCGACGTAGGTGTCGACGCTGGTCGTCGCGCCGGGACCGGTGGGCCGTGCGGTGCCGCCCCAGCCGTTGCGGGAGGTGTCGATCAGCATGCCGATCCCGGAGTTGAAGCCGACCGAGACGAGCTGGGTACGGAAGGCCTGGGCGTACGACAGCTCGTCGACGTAGCGGTTCCAGTCGACCCACTTGGACTGGCGGACGGAGGTGCCGTTCACCGTGTCGTTGATGGTGAAGTTGTTCTCCTTCAGCGCGCTGTAGTTGGCCGTGTTGGTGATGAAGCCGTGCACGTCGTCGACCGTGGCGCCCTCGGCCGTGGCGGCCTGCTTGAACAGGGTGGCCGAGGGGGCGAAGTTGTCGTCCCAGCCGAGCCAGCCGTGGTGTCCGGCGTCGATGTAGTTGTAGACGTTGGGGATCGCGCCCAGCTTGGCGAGCGCGTAGCCGACGCCCTTCACGTAGTTGCCGTTGGCGAGCATCGTGTCGCACGCGGCCGTGGCGGTGGCGCGGCTGCCCGTGTTGGTGACGAGGTTCGGCAGCGAGTCGATCTCGATGGTCGTGACGATGCGCAGACTCGCGTACTTCGAGTCGGCGAGGATCGCGGCGATCGGGTCGATGAACTGCGTCTTGTACTTGTCGATCTCCGTCGGGCCGAGCTCCCCGTTGGAGGCCAGCGCCGCGCAGTCACGTCCGGGCAGGTCGTACACGACGAGCTGGACGACCTCTTCGTTGCTGCCCTTCTGCGCCAGCGCCGCGTCGAGGTGGGCGCGCAGACCCATGCTGGTGCTCGTCCCGTTGATCGCGGCGATCCGGTCGAGCCACACACCGGTGGGCTGGCTGGAGATCCGGCTGCCCCCGGTCTCGGCGGCGGCCTTCGCGGACCACTCGGGGTTCACATACACCTTGGCCCCGGCATACGGGTTGTCGACCTTGCCGGACGGGTCGGTGCCGCCCCCGCCTCCCCCGCCGCCGCTTCCGTCATCGACGTTGCAGGTCACCCCGTCGAGGGTGAAGGTGGTCGGCAGCGCGTTGGTTCCGCTGTACGAGGCGTTGAAGCCGAAGCTGACCGAACCGCCGGTCGCCAGGGTTCCGTTGTAGGTCTCGTTGGCCGCGGTGACGTCCGTGCCGCTCTGGCTGATCTTCGCGTTCCAGCCCTGGGTGACCTTCTGGTTTCCGGCGTACGACCACTTCACCGCCCAAGCCGACTTGGCGGCGCTGTTGTTGGTGACGGTGACGGCGGCGGTGAAGCCGGTGTCCCACTGGTTCTGCACCTTGTAGTCGACGGTGCAGGGGATGGCGGCGATCGAGGCGTCCGGCGCGACGGCGGCGGCAGCGGTGCCGGTGGTCGTCGCGCCGCCGAGGAGGATCAGGCTCGCGAGTAACGCTGTTCTGGTACGGCTCATGAGTGCGGGTGTCCTATCCGTTGAGGGCGCGCAGGTGGTCGCGCAGCCCGATGCCATACGCCGTGGGCGTACCGTCGTAGTTGGAGATCAGGGAAGGACCCGAGGAGCAGTCCCACGTGTTCCAGGTCCAGCCGAGGTAGGAGAGCCCCCGGTCGTCGAACCACTTCATGACGGTGTCGACGAAGGAGTGGGAGCAGGTGTTCTCGCCGATCTCCCCCGCCACGAGCGGCACTTGGGCGGCCACCGGGGCGAGCGTCGAGTTCCAGCAGCTCTCACTCGCGCAGGTGTTGAAGTTGTAGACGTGGTACGCGGCGACGAGATTGCCCGTCGGATCACTGGGCTTGTACGTCAGCCACTGGCTCAGGTCGTTGGAGTACGCGAGCCCGCCGGCCAGGATCAGGTTCTTGGCGCCGGTGCCGCGTACCGCGTCGACCAGGTCCTGCATTCCGGCGACCTCGTAGGAGATGCCGGGGCAGGTGCCGCCGTCCCGCCAGCACTCCCACGCCTGGGTGGTCGTGGAGGTCGCGCGGTCCGGGTAGGGCTCGTTGAACAGGTCGAACGCGACGGCCGGGTCGTCCTTGAAGGTGCTGGCGACCGAGGCCCAGAAGGACGGGGTGTACTGGGCGTCCGGCATCGGCTTCTGACAGGTGGCGTGCACGTCGGAGCAGCCCGAGGAGTTGCCGGTGTACTGGCCGTACGACCAGTGCAGTTCGACGAGCGG
This sequence comes from Streptomyces sp. R35, assembly GCF_041053035.1. Classification (NCBI taxonomy): domain Bacteria; kingdom Bacillati; phylum Actinomycetota; class Actinomycetes; order Kitasatosporales; family Streptomycetaceae; genus Streptomyces; species Streptomyces sp. R35. Next base: position 9,388,084 of record NZ_CP163440.1, on the reverse strand, counting down.
CGTCATGCCGTGCGCCTCGACCTTGGCCACCAGGTCCTTGATGGCGGCGATGTAGTTGGCGCCGCCGTACTCCGCCTTGATGTTGGACAGGCCCAGCCAGCACTCCTCGTTCAGCGGAATGCGGACCGTGTTGGCCTTCCAGTCGGCGATCGCCTTGACGGAGGCGTCGTCGACCGGGCCGTCGAAGATGCCGTAGCCCTGGACGCACATGAACTCGCCGCCGGAGCGGTTGACGCCGAGCATCCGGCGCGTGGCACCGGTCGCGTCCACCAGCTTGTTGCCCAAGACATGCAGCTTCGGCGCCTCACCGGTGGCCGGCGGCTCGGTCGGTGTCGGTGTGGGCGTCGGCTCGGCGTCCACGTTGCAGGTCGTGCCGTTGAGCTTGAAGGCCGTCGGTACGGCGTTGCTGCCCGACCACGAGGCCAGGAATCCGGCGCTGACGCTCGCGCCGGTGGCCAGCGAGCCGTTCCAGCTCTCGTTGGCCGCGGTCACGGTCGTACCGGACTGGGACCACTTGGCACTCCAGCCCTGGGTGACCTTCTGGCCGCCGGCGAAATCGAAGGTGAGGCTCCAACTACTCACCGCTGCCATGTTGTTGGTGATTTTCACGGCGCCCTGGAAGCCGGTGTCCCACTGGCTGGTGACGGAGTACTCCACCGTGCACGCGGGTGTGGCCCCTGAAGCCGTGACGACCGGCGCGATCGCGGTGCCCACAAGGGCGACCGCGGCGCCGACCACTAAAAGTCCTAAACGCGGAGGGTGTCGCATGAGCGACTCCTTGCAGCTCGGTCGCGTCGTGACGGACGCGTCGACTGATGGAATCGCTCCCACTGGTGCGGATGAAGCTAGCGCCAAGTGTCAGTAAAGGACAGAGATGTTGCACTGTTGATCAATCGAATCATTTCGACTCTTCAAGCACCTTGACCCCTCACACCCCTCTCCCCAATATGGGAGCGCTCCCACTGGTTCAAGGCTTGTTGCTCCTCCCCCCATTGTCCGAGCCGCAAGGAGGAACCAGCACATGCACCCCAGCCCCAGAAGGAGACACCGCCGCACCGTACGGCGGCTGTGGACCGCTGTCGTGGCGGCCCTCGCGCTCCCGATCACGACACTGGCGACAGGTTCAACTCCCGCACAGGCAGCGACAGTTCAGTGCAGCGTCGACTACAAGACCAATGACTGGGGCTCCGGCTTCACCACCGACGTCACGATCACCAACCGGGGTAGCGACGCCATCAGCGGCTGGACCCTGACGTACGACTACACGGGCAACCAGACCCTCACCAACGGCTGGAACGGCACCTGGTCCCAGTCCGGCAAGACGGTCACCGTGAAGAACGCGTCCTGGAACGGGACGATCGCCGCCGGGGCCGCCGTCACCGCCGGCGGCCAGTTCACCTACAGCGGCACCAACACCGCACCGGCGTCCTTCGCGGTCAACGGCACCACCTGCACCGGCGCACACCAGCCGCCGGTCACCGTGCTGACCAGCCCCACCGCGGGCGCGGTCTACACGCAGGGCGACGCGATCCCGCTGGCCGCGACCGCCGCTGCCGCCGACAGCGCGACCATCAGCAAGGTCGAGTTCTACGACGACACGACACTGCTGGGCACGGACACCAGCTCCCCGTACACGCTGTCGGTCAATAGCTTGACCGTGGGCAGTCATTCGCTGGTGGCGAAGGCGTACGACAGCCTGGGCGCGTCCGCGGACTCCACGCCGGTCGGCATCACGGTCGCCTCGGGTCCCGCCGTGGTGGCCTCACCGACCCAACTCGGCGTCCAGCAGGGCAAGACGGGAACCTTCGACCTGAAGCTGTCGACGCAGCCGTCGGCGAACGTGACGGTGTCGACCGCTCGCACGGACGGCAACACAGGCCTGTCCGTCACGGGTGGCTCCTCGCTCACCTTCACCCCGTCCAACTGGAACACGGCGCAGACGGTGACCGTCACCGCCGATGCCTCCGGCACCGGATCGGCGACCTTCACGGCCTCCGCGACCGGTTTCACCAAGGCGACGGTCACCGTGACGGAGCTGGCCGCGTCGAAGGCGTACGACGCCCGTTTCCTGGACCTCTACGGCAAGATCACCAACCCGGCGAACGGCTACTTCTCCCCCGAGGGCATCCCCTACCACTCGGTGGAGACACTGATCGTCGAGGCGCCCGACCAGGGTCATGAGACGACGTCGGAGGCGTACAGCTATCTGATCTGGCTGCAGGCCATGTACGGGAAGGTCACCGGCGACTGGTCGAAGTTCAACGCCGCGTGGACGACCATGGAGACGTACATGATCCCCACCCACGCCGACCAGCCGACGAACTCCTTCTACAACGCCTCGAAGCCCGCGACCTACGCGCCGGAGCTGGACACTCCGAACGAGTACCCGGCGAAGCTCGACACGAGCGTCTCCGTCGGCTCGGACCCGATCGCGGGTGAGCTGAAGAGTGCGTACGGCACGGACGACGTGTACGGCATGCACTGGCTCCAGGACGTCGACAACACGTACGGGTACGGCAACGCTCCGGGCAAGTGCGAGGCGGGTCCGACCGACACCGGCCCCTCGTACATCAACACCTTCCAGCGCGGCGCGCAGGAGTCGGTGTGGGAGACGGTTCCGCAGCCGACCTGTGACTCCTTCAAGTACGGCGGCACGAACGGGTACTTGGACCTCTTCACCGGGGACTCCTCGTACGCCAAGCAGTGGAAGTACACCGACGCTCCCGACGCCGACGCGCGGGCCGTGCAGGCCGCGTACTGGGCCGACGTCTGGGCCAAGGCCCAGGGCAAGGGCAGTGATGTGTCGACGACCGTCGGCAAGGCGGCGAAGATGGGCGATTATCTGCGCTACGCCATGTACGACAAGTACTTCAAGAAGATAGGCAACTGCGTCGGCCCGTCGACCTGCGCGGCCGGCACCGGCAAGGACGCCTCCTCCTATCTGCTCTCCTGGTACTACGCCTGGGGCGGCGCCAACGACACCTCGGCGGGCTGGGCCTGGCGCATCGGATCCAGCCACGTCCACGGCGGCTATCAGAACCCCCTGGCGGCGTACGCGCTCAGCACGAACGCCGACCTGAAGCCCAAGTCCTCGACGGGCGCGGCGGACTGGGGAACCTCCCTCACCCGGCAGCTGGAGTTCTACCGCTGGCTCCAGTCGAACGAGGGCGCCATCGCGGGCGGTGCCACCAACAGCTGGGCGGGCCGTTACGCGACGCCGCCCACCGGGACGCCGACCTTCTACGGCATGTACTACGACCAGCAGCCGGTGTACCACGACCCGCCGTCCAACCAGTGGTTCGGCTTCCAGGCGTGGTCCATGGAGCGGGTCGCCGAGTACTACCAGCAGACGGGGAACGCGAGCGCGAAGGCGGTCCTCGACAAGTGGGTCTCCTGGGCGCTGTCCAAGACCACGATCAACCCGGACGGCACCTACCAGATCCCCTCCACCCTCCAGTGGTCCGGCGCGCCCGACACCTGGAACGCGTCAAGTCCCGGCGCCAACAGCGGACTTCACGTGACCGTCGCCGACTACACGAACGACGTCGGTGTGGCGGCCGCGTACGCGAAGACCCTGTCGTACTACGCCGCCAAGTCCGGCAACGCGCAGGCGAAGACGACGGCGAAGGCACTGCTCGACGGCATGTGGAGCAACTACCAGGACGGCCTCGGTATCGCCGTCCCGGAGACCCGCGCCGACTACAACCGCTTCGACGACAGCGTGTACGTGCCGAGCGGCTGGAGCGGCACGATGCCGAACGGCGACACGATCAACTCCTCCTCGACCTTCACCTCGCTCCGGTCCTTCTACAAGAACGACCCGGCCTGGTCGAAGATCGAGAGCTATCTGGCGGGCGGGGCCGCGCCCTCCTTCACGTACCACCGGTTCTGGGCCCAGGCGGACATAGCCCTCGCCATGGGCTCGTACGCGGAGCTTCTCGAATAACCCCGCCAAGCGCTCCGCGGGTTGGGCGGCACTTTAGCTGCGGGCCGGTTGTGGCTGGTCGCGCCCACGCGGCGGAGCCACAGATCGATGCAGCCCCGCGCCCCTATCGGGGCGCGGTTGCTCGCCGCGCATCCTCGGAACCGCTTGAAAGCTCCGCGTGCGTGGCCTCGTCACCTGACGACGGGGCCGACCGGCCGGGCGGTCCCCACCCGCACTGGGGGCCGCCCGGTCCTCATGCCCTCCTTCAGAGAGGACCCCCACCGTGCGAAGAACCCGCATCCTCACGGCCGTGCTCGCGCTGGCCGCCGGTCTCCTGGCCGGCACCCCGCCCGCCCTGGCCGCGAGCACCCCCAAGGCGACGACGACCCTCGCCGCCGACACGTACACCTGGAACAACGCCCGGATCGACGGAGGCGGCTTCGTCCCCGGCATCGTCTTCAACCGTTCCGAGAAGAACCTCGCGTACGCCCGCACGGACATCGGCGGCGCCTATCGCTGGGTGGAGTCGAGCAAGACCTGGACGCCGCTGCTCGACTCGGTCGGCTTCGCCGACTGGGGCCACACCGGCGTCGTCAGCCTCGCCTCGGACTCCGTCGACCCGAACAAGGTGTACGCGGCGGTCGGCACGTACACCAACAGCTGGGACCCGACGAACGGCGCCGTGCTCCGGTCCTCCGACCGGGGCGCGAGCTGGCAGAAGGCCGACCTGCCCTTCAAGCTGGGCGGCAACATGCCGGGGCGTGGCATGGGCGAGCGGCTGGCCGTGGACCCCAACAAGAACAGCGTGCTGTATCTCGGCGCACCCAGCGGCAAGGGCCTGTGGCGTTCGACGGACTCGGGCGCGAGCTGGTCGCAGGTCACCAACTTCCCCAACGTCGGTAACTACGTACAGGATTCGACCGACACCAGCGGCTACGCCTCCGACAACCAGGGCATCGTCTGGGTCACCTTCGACGAGTCGACCGGTACGTCGGGAAGCGCGACGCAGACCGTCTACGTCGGGGTCGCCGACAAGGACAACGCGGTCTACCGCTCGACGGACGGGGGCGCCACCTGGTCCCGGCTCGCGGGCCAGCCCACCGGCTATCTCGCCCACAAGGGTGTCCTCGACGCCGCCAACGGCTATCTCTATCTCGCCTACAGCGACAAGGGCGGCCCGTACGACGGTGGCAAGGGCCAGCTGTGGCGGTACGCGACCAAGACGGGCACCTGGACGAACATCAGCCCGGTCGCGGAGGCCGATACCTACTACGGCTTCAGCGGGCTGACCGTGGACCGGCAGCATCCGGGCACGGTGATGGCGACGGCGTACAGCTCCTGGTGGCCGGACACGCAGATCTTCCGCTCCACGGACAGCGGCTCCACCTGGACGAAGGCCTGGGACTACACCTCGTACCCGAACCGTTCGAACCGCTACACGATGGACGTGTCGTCCGTGCCCTGGCTGACGTTCGGCGCGAACCCCTCGCTTCCCGAGCAGACGCCCAAACTCGGCTGGATGACCGAGGGGCTGGAGATCGATCCGTTCAACTCCGCCCGGATGATGTACGGGACGGGCGCGACGGTCTTCGGCACCGAGAACCTCACCAACTGGGACAGCGGAAGCCAGTTCACCATCAAGCCGATGGTCCAGGGCCTGGAGGAGACGGCCGTCAACGACCTCGCCTCTCCCCCGTCGGGCGCCCCACTGCTCAGCGCGCTCGGTGACATCGGCGGCTTCCGGCACACGGACCTCACCAAGGTGCCGTCGATGATGTACACCTCGCCGAACCTCACCAGCACGACGAGCCTCGACTACGCCGAAACCAGCCCGAACACGGTGGTACGGGTCGGCAACCTCGACTCGGGCCCGCACATCGGCTTCTCGACGGACAACGGCGCCAACTGGTTCGCGGGCACCGACCCTTCGGGCGTCACCGGCGGCGGAACGGTCGCCGCGGCCTCGGACGGCAGCCGCTTCGTGTGGAGCCCGGCCGGCACCGGCGTGCAGTACACGACCGGGTTCGGTACCTCGTGGTCGGCGGCCGGCGGTATCCCGTCCGGGGCGATCGTGGAGTCGGACCGGGTCGACCCGAAGACCTTCTACGGGTTCAAGTCCGGGAAGTTCTACGTCAGTTCGGACGGCGGCGCGACCTTCACGGCGTCAGCTGCCACCGGCCTGCCCAGCGGTGACAGCGTGCGCTTCAAGGCGCTGCCCGGCACGAAGGGCGATGTGTGGCTGGCGGGCGGCGCGAGCGACGGCGCGTACGGGCTGTGGCACTCGACGGACGGCGGCGCGAGCTTCACCAAACTGTCGAACGTCGACCAGGCCGACACCATCGGTTTCGGCAAGGCGGCGACGGGAGCCTCGTACCAGACGCTCTACACCAGCGCGAAGATCGGCGGCGTACGCGGCATCTTCCGGTCCACCGACAAGGGCGCGAGCTGGACCCGCATCAACGACGACGCCCACCAGTGGGGCTGGACGGGCGCGGCGATCACCGGTGACCCGCGGGTCTACGGGCGGGTGTACATCGCGACCAACGGGCGCGGGATCATCTACGGCGACAGCTCCGACAGCAGTGGCGGAGGCGGGGGCGGCACCGATCCGACACCGACGCCGACGGGCGCCTGCTCGGTGACGTACAAGATCACGAACCAGTGGTCGGGCGGCTTCCAGGCGGATGTGGCGCTCACCAACACAGGATCCAGCGCCTGGAGCGGCTGGTCGCTCGGCTGGACCTTCCCGGACGGCCAGAAGATCACCCAGTTGTGGAACGCCGACTACACGCAGACCGATGCCGCGGTGACGGCGAAGAACCTCAGCTGGAACGCGAACGTGGCGGCGGGATCGTCGGTGAGCTTCGGGTTCACGGGGAGCTGGTCCGGCACCAACAGCAAGCCGGCCACCTTCAAACTGGGCGATCAGACCTGCACGGTCGTCTGACCCGGTGGTGGGTGCGTGCCCCGGCGGGGGCACGCACCCACCGTCGTTCACGGCGTGTAGACGCTCGGGCGCGGTGCCGTCGCCATCCCGTCACCGATGAAGAAGCTCGGGTGCGGGGGCTGGTTGTACGCAGTATTTTGCCAGGCCAGGGCCGTTCGGTACTGGGTGTCGTGCAGCAGGGTCGTGATCTTCGTGGTCGTCTCGTACGGCGTGGAGTAGATGCGCAGCGCCGTGTTGTCGGTCGTCGGCCAGACGACCTCCTCGCGCCAGTCGCCGAAGAGGTCGCCGGAGAGCGACGGGGTGGCCTTGGTGCTGTTGTTGGAGTGGACGGACGCGCCCGTCAGCAGGCGGGTGTCCGCGGAGGTGCCGTACTTGTCGATGTGGGTGTCGTCGAGGAGTTCGCGGACCGTGTCGCCGTCCCACCAGGACAGGAAGTTGGTGCTCCCGGGCTTGCGGCTCGCCACCACGTTTCCCTGCGGATCGCGTACGCCGTCGGCGTGCGAGGACCATGACTCGGCCCCGGCGCTGCCCGCCCAGATGTCCCCGGCCACGCCCCGGCCGTTGTCGCCGTTGGCCGCCGTGGACCACAGGATCGCGCCGGTCTTCGCGTCCGCCATCCACGACGCCGGCTTCGAGGAGTCCTCGTCGACCTTGAACTCCTCAAGGCCCGCGCGGGACGGGTCGAGGTCGCCGACGTGCATGGCGTCACCGTGCCCGTTCTTGGTGGTCCACAGGCCGCTGCCGTTGTCGTCCACGGCCATCGAGCCGTACACGATCTCGTCCTTGCCGTCCCCGTCGACGTCCGCGACCGACAGCTGGTGATTGCCCTGGCCGTCGTACCCCTTGCCGCTGTTGGTCGAGGAGTTGGTGTCGAAGGTCCAGCGCCGGGTGAAGGCGCCGTTCCGCCAGTCCCAGGCGGCGATGACGGTCCGGGTGTAGTAGCCGCGCGCCATGATCAGGGACGGCCGGGCTCCGTCCAGGTAGGCGGTTCCGGCGAGGAACCGGTCGACGCGGTTGCCGTACGAGTCGCCCCAGGAGGAGACCGTGCCGCGCGCCGGGACGTAGTCGACGGTGCCCATGGCGGCGCCCGTCCGACCGTTGAACATGGTCAGGTACTCGGGCCCGGAGAGGACGTATCCACTGCTGTTGCGGTAGTCCGCGGACGAGCTGCCGATGACCGTGCCCTGGCCGTCCGTCGTCCCGTCGGCCGTCTTCATGGCGACCTCGGCCTTGCCGTCGCCGTCGTAGTCGTACACCTGGAACTGGGTGTAGTGCGCCCCTGAGCGGATGTTCCTGCCCAGGTCGATATGCCACAGGCGGGTGCCGTCGAGCTTGATGCCGTCGATGATCGTGTCGCCGGTGTAGCCGGACTGGGAGTTGTCCTTGGCGTTGGTGGGCTGCCACTTGAGGACGAAGTCGAGCTGGCCGTCGCCGTCGAGGTCGCCGACGGAGGCGTCGTTGGCCTCGTAGGTGTACGCGACTCCGTCGGGGGTGGTGCCGCCCGCGGGCGGGGTGATGGGCACGTCCTTGTAGCCCGTACGGAACTGGATGGCGTGCACCGAGTCGGCCTGCTCGACGCCGCCCACGATCGCGCGGACCGTGTAGTCGGCCTGGGCGGGCGCGCCGGAGTGGAAGTAGTTCGTCGAGCCGGTGATGGGGGTCGAGTTGACCTTCGTCCCGGCGCGGTAGACGTTGAACGACACGTCATTCGGATCGGTGCCGAGCCAGCGCCAGCTGACCAGGTTGCCGCTGTCGGTGTGGACGCTGACGACGCCCCGGTCGAGGGCCTCGACCTGGCGGGCGGTGGCCGCCTGGGCCGAACCGGTGCCGAGGGCGGTGAGTCCGGCGGCGATGAGTGCCGCGGTGGCCGCCATGGCCGAGCCGATCGCGCGTCTGCGGTGCTGCCTGTGCGGGTGCTGCCTGTGCGGGTGCTGCACGGTGGGGTACCTCCTGAGAGGACAGACGGATTCTGTTCCCTCAGTTGCCTCTGTTCGCAAGGGAGTTGCCGGGTAGCACCAACGAGCCGTGGTTCCCCACCTCAACCAACCTATTTTCGGACGTAATTGCGTTCCCGCCCCGTGCCGCTCCGCCGCGCTCTCCGGTACAGCACTCGTACAGGCCTAGGGGGAACCATGAGCGAGAACGGCGAGAACGTATTCACGCACGGGCCGATTCCACGGGTGCCGGTCACCGATCCCACGCTGGGGGTCGAGGTCCGTCCGACGTGGACCGGACGGCCCCGCCACCGGCTGGTCTCCGTCGGCGATTCACTCACCCAGGGATTCCAGAGCGCGGCGGTCTTCCACACCGATGTCTCGTATCCCGCGATCATCGCCCACGAGCTGGGGTGGAGCGAGCACTTCCGATACCCCTCCTACAACGGGTTCGGAGGGCTCCCCTTCAATCTGGAGCTGTTCCTACGCGAACTGGAGGCGCGCTACGGCCGGGACCTGGACTGGTGGGAGACGGCGCCCGCGCTGTTCCACGCCCGCCGGTTCATGGACAAGGTGGAGGACTACTGGGAGCGCGGAGCGGGTACCGCCGTGCCCAGTACCACCGCCATCAACCACAACCTCGCGGTCTTCGGCTGGGATCTGCGGGACGCGCTGGACCGGTCGGCCGACGTGTGCCGCAAGCGGATCTCCACCCCCAAGGACAACCTGGTGCACCAGATCGTGGAGCACGCCGACGACCGCGCCGCACTGCGCGTCCTGCCGACCGAGCCGCCGGAGGCCGCGAACCTGAGCCAGCTGGACGCGGCCGCCCGGCTCGGCGACGAGGTCGGCGCGACGGACCCGGCGCACGGGATCGAGACACTCATCGTGTTCCTCGGCCCCAACAACGCGCTGCGCTCGGTGGTGGATCTGCGGGTGGTGTGGAGCGACGACGGCTACGACGACCCGCAGCGCAAGGGCGCCTTCACCGTCTGGAGGCCCGAGCACTTCGCCGCCGAGCTCCGCCAAGTGGCCCTGGAAGTACGCGAGATCAAGGCGCGGCACGTGATCTGGTGCACCGTCCCGCATGTCACGATCGCACCCATCGCCCGAGGTGTCGCCGCCAAGACCGCACCCGGATCGGCCTACTTCCCGTACTACACCCGCCCGTGGATCAGCGACCGCGACTTCGACCCCCGCCAGGACCCCCACCTCACCGCCGAGCAGGCGCGTGCCGTCGACGGTGCCGTCGACCAGTACAACTACGCGATCACCGCGGAGGTCCGCGGCGCCCGTGACGACGGCAAGGACTGGTATCTGCTGGACACCGCGGGCCTTCTCGACCGGCTCGGCTCGCGCCGGTACATCGAGGATCCGCAGGCCCGCCCCGACTGGTGGCAGCCCTACCCGATGCCCCCGCAGCTGGGTGCGCTCACCCCGGTCCCCAACAGCCGCTTCCTCGCCAGTGACGGGACGCGCCGCACAAACGGAGGCCTGTTCTCCCTGGACGGCGTCCACCCCACGACCGTCGGGTACGGCATCCTCGCCCAGGAACTGATCAACGTCATGCGGCGGGCGGGGGTCGAGTTCTTCCCGCCCCACAGTTCCACGCCGCGCCCCGACCCGGTGCTCGTGGACTTCGGACGCCTCATCCGCCACGACACCCTCATCAACCGCCCACCGGGGAACCTCACTTCAAGTCTCGGCCTGCTCGGCTGGGCGGACGAGAAGCTGGACCTCCTGCACCGCGCCCTGCACTTCACCATCTGACCCGCGGCCCTGGCGGACCTGGCGTCACGCGTACCGCGACGCCAGCTCCGCGACCGTCGCGGCGATCCGCTCCCGCAGCTCGGCCGGTTCGAGGACCTCGATGTCGGTGCCGAGGCGGAGGAAGTCGTGATGGGCGTGGTCCACGGACTCGATGGGGATGGTCGCGAGCGTCCAACCGTCCTTGTCCGTACGCCCGTTGACCGCCACCGCGTGTGCGGCGGGGCCGCTCAGCCGGGCTGCCGGTACTCCCGGCGCGAGTCGGACCACCGCCTCCGCGCGGTGCAGCCGCTCATGGAAGTCCCTCTGGTACGCGGACCAGAACGCGGCGAGGTCGAAGCCCTCGGGGCGGACGAACTCCTCTTCGGAAGCGGCGAGTTCGAGGATCTGGTCGACGCGGAACGTACGCGGCCCCGGCCCCGCGACGACATACCAGCGGCCCGCCTTCAGGACCAGGCCGTACGGTTCCAGGCGGCGCTCCACATCGGTGGGCTCACGCCAGCGGCGGTACCGGATGTGCAGGACGCGGCGGTTCCAGACGGCGTCGGCGACGGCGGGCAGATATGGGGTCTCGTCGGCGTCCGCGTACCAGCCGGGCGCGTCCAGGTGGAAGCGGCCGCTGATCCGGTCGGCGTGCTCGCGCAGCTCGCTCGGGAGGGCCGCGCGCACCTTGAGCTGGGCGGCGGCGAGGACCGAGCCGAGGCCCAGCTCGGCGGCGGGACCGGGGACGCCCGCGAGGAAGAGGGCCTCGGCCTCGTCGGTGGTGAGGCCGGTGAGGCGGGTGCGGTAGCCGTCCAGGAGGCGGTAGCCGCCCGCGTGGCCCGCGTCGCCGTACAGCGGGACGCCGGCCGCGCTCAGCGCCTCGACATCCCGGTAGACCGTGCGCACCGAGACCTCCAGCTCCTCGGCGAGCTGGGCGGCGGTCATACGGCCGCGGGTCTGGAGGAGCAGGAGGACCGAGACGAGCCGCGCGGATTTCACCTCACCAGAATCCCAGATCCGACGGACTTCGCTGACAGAAGGTGTCAGTGAAGTCCGCCTAGCTTCCCCTCATGGCCTTCACGGAGAAACTCCTGACCGTGCCGCCGCCGATCGAGGTGGCGGGACGGCGGATCAAGCGCTACCACGTCACCGCCGACGCGGCGGGCATCGCGCCCGACGTGGAGCGGGCGGCGTACGCGATGCTGCCGAAGCTGCTCCCCGAGCCGGACGGCACGCCGCCGGCGACCTTCGTCGTGCTGCACCGGGGCGGCGACGACGGCGCGTACCTCAACGCGTACAGCTGGGTGTGGGACAACGTCCTGCACTTCCGGGGCGCGTCGGCGGGCCAGCCGGTACTCGGCTGCCCCGACCGCGATCCGACGCACTTCATCACACCGGACCTGCCGTGGATCGGCTGCGTCTGGGAGCTGCCGCCGATCCTGCACGAACGCGACGCCTGGGTGCGGCACATGCTCGCGCCGGACACCCCCGACCTCGACGCCTACCTCACCGACTCCCTCCCCGAGGGCACGACTGGAGACCGCACATGAGCACCGCGCACGACTTCGACTTCTTCCACGGCGAGTGGGACGTCCACCACCGCCGGCTGACCGACTTCCTCGACGCCGGCAGCGGCTGGGAGGAGTTCTCGGCCACGAGCCGCTGCTGGAGCCTGTTCGACGGGGCCGCGAACGTCGACGAGCTGGACGTACCGAGTCAGGGCTGGAAGGGGCTCACCCTGCGGCTCTTCGACCCCGCGGCGGGCGCGTGGTCGCTGAACTGGTCGTCCAGCCGCAGCGGCAGGCTGTTCCCGCCGGTGATCGGCCGGTTCGGGCCCGACGGGCGGGGTGAGTTCCACGGGGACGACACCCACGACGGGAAGGATGTGCGGGTGCGGTTCGTGTGGTCGGGGATCTCGGCGACCACGGCCCGCTGGGAGCAGGCGTTCTCCGTGGACGGGGAGAGGACCTGGGTGACCAACTGGGTCATGGAGTTCACGCGGCCTTCCGGAACGCCCGTAGCGTGAACTCGGGGTCCGGGCGCGGTGCGTCCGGGTCCGGCAGCGCCTCGATGCGCTCGGCGAGCGCGGTACCGCCCGCCGCGTAGATCTCGCCGTCCCGGACGTAGCGGGCCAGGCGGCGTGGGATCCGCCCCTGGCCGTGGCCCCGGAAGCGAGCCGTACCACTGGGGAGCAGACCGTGTTCGGCGGCGTACGCCGTGATGAGCGAGGTCTCGTCCGTGGCGCGCTGCCCGCGGTACGGCGCGGCCAGTGCGTCGATGTCGCTGCCCACGTGGTGGGCGGCGTTCTTGTCGACGGTGGTGACGAGGACGCCGCCGGGGCGCAGGACGCGGGCGGCCTCGGCGACGACGGGGGCAGCGTCGTCCAGCAGGTGCAGCAGCCAGATGACCGAGACGGCGTCGAACGAGCCGTCCCCGAAGGGGAGTTGACGGGAGTCGGCGCGGACGACGGCACCCGGGAGACGCGCCGCCGCCACCCGCGCCATGCCGTGCGCCGCGTCGGCTGCCGTCACCCGCAGCCCCGGCCGTCCGGCCGCGAGGCGCCGCGTCACGATCCCGGTGCCGCAGGCGATGTCCAGCAGGCCGCGGGCGCTCTCGGGGACGAGGCCGAGCACGGCGTCGGCGGCCGCGGCGGCCCGGGGTTCACCGCCCCGGGTCGCGTCGTACGCGTCGGCTTCCTTGTCGTAGTCCAGCACGTGGGTCAGCGTGCCCCGTGTCCCGGGGCGAGTTCCTCCACCTTGCGGGCGAGATTGAAGTCGAGTTCGGTGATGGCGCCGCCGATGCTGTGCGTGTTCACCGTGAGGGAGACGGTGTTGTAGCCGAGCGTGAGGTCCGAGTGGTGGTCCAGTTTCTCCTGGACCTGGGCGATGTGGACGACCATCGCGGTCGCCGCGAAGTGTGAGCCGAGCCGGTAGGAGCGGGCGAGCCGGTCGCCGTCCACCGACCAGCCCGGCAGCTCCGCGAGCCGGTCCTCGATCTCCTTCTGCGACAACGGTTCGACGGCCATGACCTCGCTCCTTTCGTCCGGTGGGGATGCGCGTGGCGATACGGGTGGGGCTGTTCCTCAGCGTCCCACAGTCCCTGCAATCCGGCCCCACACCGGTCTCCTCGCCCCCGCCGCCCCTACCCGTCCCATCCCTGGGGGCTGCGCCCCTTTTAGGGGCGCGGGGAACTGCGCAATCTTTTGGACCAGCCCCCACCCACCCGCAGCCGGGGTCGAAGGGGCGCGGTCACCGGCGTGAGCACTCCGTCGCGAAATCATCCGCCAGCGCAGCGATCTGCGCACGCCCCTCCACCCGCTCCAGCCACTCCCACGGCAGCCCATGGTCGCCATACCGCGCCCCCAGGAGGTTGCCGCAGATGGCCCCGGTCGAGTCGCTGTCGCCGGAGTGGTTGACGGAGAGGAGGAGGGCGTCGGTCACGCGGGGCCCGGCGAGGGCGCAGTAGACCGCGATGGCCAGGGCCTCCTCGGCGATCCAGCCGGCACCGAGGCGCTCCACCTTCTCGGCGCTCGGGTCCCCCTCGTCGGCGAGGTCCAGGGCCCGCCGCAGCGCGACGGCGGTCTCCTCGTGCCCGGGGTGCCGGGCGAGCAGCCGCAGAGCCCGCAGTACGGCGCTCTCGACGGACTCCCCGGCGACCAGGTGGACGACCATCGCGGCCAGCGCCCCGGCCGCGTAGTACCCGGTGGGATGGCCGTGGGTCATCTGGGCGCACCGCGCGGCGAGCCCGAACGCGAAGTCCTCCGAGGCGGGGGCGAGCCCGAAGGGTGCCGAGCGCATCACCGCACCGCAGCCCTTGGAGTCGGGGTTCACCGCTCCCGGCGGACCGAGTGCCAGCGCTGGGTCGGGAACGTGGTCCCGTTCGAGCCCGGAGAGGCAGGCGTTGCCGGGGGCGCGGCGCGCGTACAGCCAGGCCTGGGCCGCGAGACCGCCGGTGGGCCCGGCGTAGGCGCCGGAATCGTGGGCCGGTGCGCCGGCGGGCACCGCGGCCGTCGCGCTCACCTCGGGCCCCGGCTTCCGCTGTGTCTCCAGCCACCGCTCGTACGCCCAGCGCACCAGTCGCGGTGCCCCGCCGCCGATGCCCTTGCGGCGTTCTCGCGCGTGGGCCTGCCCGAGCCCTTCCACCGTGAACAGCGTCATCTGTGTGTCGTCGCTGACGCGCCCCACGACTCCGTCGCCGTCGGGCACCAGCCCGGTCACGCCCCGGGGTCCGTGCGCGGCGCGGATCCGGTCCAGGGAGGCGAACTCGATCGGATAGCCGAGCGCGTCCCCGATCGCCCCGCCCAGCAGACAGCCGCGTACCCGTGCGCGGTAGACCGCCTCGGCCTCCCAGCCCAGACGTCGGCTCCATACGTCGTTCACTCGCCACTCCTCGACCTCGGTGACCGCCGCTCGACCACCGTCACCGCTCCTCGACTACCGTCGTCGTATGACGATTGTCGCGTCCGGAGCCGCCGCACCCCCAACTGCCCCCGCCCGCAAGGGCGCCGGCAAAGGTACCGGCGACGGTGTCGGCGAAGGCATCGGTCCGCTGCTGCGCGGCTGGCGGGAGCAGCGGCGGGTGAGCCAGTTGGAGCTGGCACTGCGGGCGGACTCCTCGGCCCGGCACATCAGCTTCATCGAGACGGGCCGCTCCCGCCCCAGCGAGGAGATGGTGCTGCGCCTCGCCGAACACCTCGACGTACCCGTCCGGGAACGCAACGCGCTGCTGCTCGCGGCCGGTTACGCGCCGCACTTCAAGGAGACCCCGCTCGACGACCCGTCGATGGACGCCCTGCGCGAGGGCATGGAGCGCCTGATCCAGGGCTACGAGCCCTACCCGGCGCTGGTGGTCGACGCCACGTACAACGTCCTCGCCGCGAACCGGGGCATCGCCATGCTGCTGGACGGCGTCCCCGAGTCCCTGCTCGCGCCGCCGCTGAACGCCATGCGGCTCACCCTCCACCCGGAGGGTCTGGCGCCGCGCATCCGCAACCTGCGCGCGTGGCGGGACCATCTGCTCGCCCAGATGGACCGGCAGATCGCCCTGCGCCGCTCGGAGCCGCTGCGCGCCCTGTACGAGGAGGTCGCGGCGTATCCGGTCCCGGATCCGGACCCGGACCTGGCCGAGGGCGGCGAACTCCGCGGCCCCGTCCCCTATTTCGCGCTTCCGATGCAGATCGAGCACGAAGGCCGGGTCCTGTCCTTCATCTCGTCGATCTCGACCTTCAACACCCCGATGGACGTGACGGTCGCCGAGCTGGCCATCGAGACGTTCCTCCCCGCGGACCCGGCGACGGTCAAGTACCTTCAGTCACTGCTCTCCTGAGGGAACGTCAATCACCGTGCTGGATGCGTCCGGGGTGAAAGTGGCTCGGCGGATCCTGTGAGCGTTGTGGGTGGGACATGACACACTGCTCGGGTACTTCGGCGCGTGGGGAGGCGTGGCGTGAGTGAGCGGCGGGCTGCGCCCACCGTGGGGCAGGTGGTGCTCGGGCGGCGGCTTCAGGAGTTGCGGGAGGCCGCGGGGCTGAAGCGGGAGGAGGCGGCCCGTGTGCTGCGGGTCGCCCCGGCGACCGTGCGGCGCATGGAGATGGCCGAGGTCGCCCTCAAGATCCCTTACGTACAAGTGCTGTTGACGACGTACGGCGTGGCCGACGACGAGGTGGGCTCCTTCGTCACGCTGGCCGAGGAGGCGAACCAGCCGGGCTGGTGGCAGCGGTTCCACGACGTGCTGCCGGAGTGGTTCAGCATGCACGTCAGCCTGGAGGGCGCCGCCCGGATGATCCGCTCGTACGAGCCGCACTTCATGCCCGGGCTGCTGCAGACCGAGGACTACGCGCGGGCCGTGCTGGAGGCGGGGACGGTCGGGCAGACCGGCCCCGAGGCCATCGAGCGGCATGTGGCGCTGCGGATGAACCGGCAGAAGCTGCTCACCCGCGAGAATCCGCCGCACCTCTGGGTGATCATGGACGAGACGGTGCTGCGCCGGCCCGTCAGCATCCGCGCCTCGGTCATGCGCAACCAGATCGACCGGCTCCTCGAAGCGAGCGAGCACGATCACATCACCCTCCAGGTCGCCGAGTACGCGAACGGCCCGCACCCGGGGACGTACACGTCCTTCGCGCTGTTCCGCTTCGCGGAGCCCGAGCTGCCGGACATGGTCTACAGCGAGTACGTGACCGGTGCCCTGTATCTCGACTCGCGCGCCGAGGTCGCCCTGCACCTGGAAGTCCTCGACCACATGTCGGCCCACGCGGCCTCCGCCCAGCGCACCAAAGAGATCCTCCGGGAGTTCCGCGAGAACTTCTGAGAGGCCGCCCGAACACGCCGCCCGAACACGACCGAGGAGCACGCGCATGACCGGCAGTGAAGCCGCGCCCACCCGTATCGACACCAGTCGTCCCCATCCCGCCCGCGTCTACGACTGGTGGCTGGGCGGCAAGGACAACTACCCGGTCGACGAGGAGCTGGCCCGCAAGATCCTCGCCGCGGACGGAACGGCGGTGCGCGGGGCGCGCGCCAACCGCCGCTTCATGCACCGTGCGACGCGGACCGCCGCGCAGGCGGGGATACGCCAGTTCCTCGACATCGGCACGGGCATCCCCACCGAACCCAATCTGCACCAGGTGGCCCAGCAGGTCGCACCGGATGCCAAGGTCGTGTACGCGGACAACGACCCGATCGTCCTGCGGCACGCCGAGGCGCTGCTGCACGGCTCCGCCGAGGGCACCACCGACTACGTACACGCCGATGTCCGTGACCCCGACACCATCCTGCGGCTGGCCGCCGGCTCCCTGGACCTCACCCGGCCCGTCGCCCTGTCACTGGTCGCGCTCACCCACTACCTGGGTGACGCCACGGACGGCGACGATGTGTACGGCCTGATCAAGCGGTACGTCGAGGGGCTCGCCCCGGGCAGCTACGTGGTGCTGTCCCAGGTGACCGCCGACATCAGCCCCGAGGGCGTCGCGAAGGCCGCCGAGCTGTTCCGGCGCAGTGGCACCCCCTTCTTCCCGCGCACGCACGCCGAGTTCTCGCGGTTCTTCGACGGCCTGGAGCTCCAGGAGCCCGGCGTGGTCGCGGTCTCCGAGTGGCGTCCGGAGGCGGAGGACCTGGCGGCCCAGGCGGAGGGAGCTGTCCCGGTGTACGCGGGGGTCGGACTCAAGCTCTGACCCGTACGGGTGCCGTGAGCGGGTGCGTTCCCCTGCTTGCCCCTGGCTTCGAGAGCACGGGTAAGCAAGGGAGCGCGGTCCGTTACCTCACCCCGCACAACAAGTGGTCGATCCACTCCGAGTACCAGGACAACCTGTTCATGCTCTCGCTCTCGCGCGGCGGCCAGAACATCTGGATGCCCCCGCAGGACGCGGACGCCATCGGTGTGAAGGACACGACTGGAACTACGGTGATTCCATCGCCCCTTGGGCGCGCAGCCTGTTCACGCTCCAGCCGAAGACGGAGCTGATGGAGGGCGTGCCGCTGCTCTACCGGATCCACGCGGTGATCGGCATGGCGCTGATCGCGCTGGTGCCGTACACGCGGCTGGTCCATATGTTCAGCGCGCCGGTGCAGTATCTGTTCCGTCCGTACGTGGTCTACCGCGGCCGCGACCCGAAGCAGCTCGGGGCGCGGCCGGCACGGCGGGGCTGGGAGAAGACGGACGCCTGACCTTCAGGCGGCGCCGCCGTCCTTGGGCCCCCTGTCCTCGTCGACGATCTCGGCGTCCACCACGCCCTCCTCGTCGCCCGGGGCCTGCTCGGTGGGCGGCTGGTCCTCCGGGGGCGTCTGCTGGGCCTGCGCGTACATCGCCTGCCCCATCCGCTGGCTGACGGTGGCCAGCTTCTCGATGCCGGCGCGCAGGGCGGCCGTGTCGGTGGAGGAGTCCTCCAGGAGCCGTTTCAGGTCGGCTGCCGCGGACTCGACCTCCGGCTTCGTGTCGGGCGGGATGCGCTGCTCGTTCTCACGGACGAACTTCTCCGTCTGGTAGACGAGTTGCTCGCCCTGGTTGCGGGTCTCCGCGGCCTCACGGCGCTCCCGGTCCTCCTCGGCGTACTGCTCGGCCTCGCGCATCATGCGGTCGATGTCGTTCTTGGGGAGCGCGGAGCCGCCGGTCACGGTCATCTTCTGCTCGCGTCCGGTGGCGAGATCCTTCGCCGAGACGTGCATGATCCCGTTGGCGTCGATGTCGAAGGCGACCTCGATCTGCGGCACCCCGCGCGGCGCGGGCGGCAGCCCGGTGAGGTCGAACACGCCGAGCTTCTTGTTGTACGCGGCGATCTCGCGCTCGCCCTGGTAGACCTGGATGCCGACCGACGGCTGGTTGTCCACGGCGGTCGTGAAGATCTCCGAACGCCGGGTCGGGATCGTGGTGTTGCGCTCGATGAGCTTGGTCATGATGCCGCCCTTGGTCTCGATGCCGAGGGACAGCGGGGTGACGTCGAGGAGCAGCACGTCCTTCACGTCTCCCCGGATGACACCCGCCTGGAGGGCCGCGCCGAGCGCCACGACCTCGTCCGGGTTGACGCCCTTGTGCGGGTCCTTGCCGGTGAGTTCCTTCACGAGGTCGGTGACGGCGGGCATGCGCGTGGAGCCGCCGACCAGGATCACGTGGTCGACCGCGGAGAGCTTCACGCCCGCGTCCTTGACCGCCTGGTGGAAGGGGTTCTTGCAGCGGTCGAGCAAGTCGGCGGTGAGTTCCTGGAACTGAGCTCGCGTCAGCTTCTCGTCGAGGTGCAGGGGGCCGTCGCCGGTGGCGGTGACGTAGGGCAGGTTGACGGTGGTCTCCGAGGCGCTGGACAGTTCGATCTTGGCCTTCTCGGCGCCCTCGCGCAGCCGTTGCAGCGCCATCTTGTCGTGGCCGAGATCGATGCCGTACGAGGCCTTGAACCGCTGGGCGAGGTGCTCGACGATCCGCTGGTCCCAGTCGTCGCCGCCGAGCCGGGTGTCGCCGTTGGTGGCCTTGACCTCGATGACACCGTCGCCGATCTCCAGGAGCGAGACGTCGAAGGTGCCGCCGCCCAGGTCGAAGACGAGGACGGTCTGCTCCTCGCCGCGGTCGAGCCCGTACGCGAGCGCGGCGGCCGTCGGCTCGTTGATGATCCGCAGGACCTTCAGGCCCGCGATCTCGCCCGCCTCCTTGGTGGCCTGGCGCTGCGCGTCGTCGAAGTAGGCGGGCACGGTGATCACGGCGTCCGTGACGTCCTCGCCGAGGTAGGCCTCCGCGTCCCGCTTCAGCTTCTGCAGCACCCGCGCAGACAGCTCCTGCGCCCGGTAGCGGGTGCCGTCGATGGCGTCCTTCTCCGGAAAACGCCAGGTCACGTCCCCCATGTGACGCTTCACGGAGCGCGCGGTGCGCTCCACGTTCGTCACCGCCTGCCGCTTGGCGACCTCGCCGACGAGCACCTCGCCGTTCTTGGCGAAGGCCACCACGGAGGGCGTGGTGCGCGCACCCTCGGCGTTGGCGACGACGGTGGGGTCGCCGCCCTCCAGGACGGCCACCACCGAGTTCGTCGTACCGAGGTCGATCCCGACCGCACGTGCCATGTCCGTCCCCTTCCGCCAGGGCTCTGCCCGATCTCCAGCACAAATCTTGAGTGGCTGGTTGTCAATGGCACGGGGTCGCGTAAAGGAGCGCGCATGACGATGCCGCGCCCCCTCGGGGAAAGCGCGGCATCGGCGTACGAGCGTCAGGCGAGCTTCGCCGTCAGGGTGATCGTCGTGCCGGTCAGCGCCTGGCTGACCGGGCAGTTCTTCTTGGCGTCCTCGGCGGCCGCGAGGAAGGCGCCCTCGTCGATGCCGGGCACCGAGCCCTCGACAGTGAGGTGGATGCCGGTGATGCCCTCACCGGGCTGGAAGGAGACATCGGCGGAGGTGACGAGCTTGGTGGGCGGGGTGCCGGCCCCCGCGAGAGCGTGCGAGAACGCCATGGAGAAGCAGCTGGAGTGGGCTGCGGCGATCAGCTCCTCGGGGCTGGTCTTGCCGTTCGCGTCCTGGGCGCGCGACGCCCACGTCACCGGCTGCTGGGCGATGGCGCCGGAGGAGTCGAAGGTGACGACGCCCTTGCCCTCGAGCAGGTTGCCTTCCCAGACGGTGTGTGCAGAGCGCGTGGTGGCCACGGTGAATCCCTTCAGTGAGGTCCCGTTTTCGGGGTCCGTACCCACCATCCGATCACAACCTGGCCCGGCGCACGCGGAAGACAGGTCACGGCATCCCGAAGAGGGGTCACCGCACTCGGAAGACGGGCCCACGCGCGGTGAACGGCAGCCGCGCGTCCTGCGGGATCAGATACGCGTGCTCACGCCGCACCCGCAGCACATCGCAGTAACCGTCCGTGATCACCAGGACGGGCGCGCCGGGCGGGAAGTCGTCGGCGCGGTGCAGCAGGTCGATCCCGGGCTGCAGCACCGTACCGCCGCGCCCGTGCACGCGGACGCGTCCGGCGATCTCCGTGACCGGCAGATATCCCGCGTCGTGCGGGGCCGCGTCGCAGAAGACGACGCGGGCGGCCGGTACGTCGCGGGCCTCGGCGTACGAGGCGATGGCACCCAGCGCCTTGCCGAGCAGGGTGCGGTCCATGGAGCCGGAGGTGTCGAGGACGACGCCGAAGGTGCAGCGGGCGATCTCCTCGGGCGGGAAGTAGCGGCCCGCTCGCGGGATGTCGGGGGTCGCCGCCTGGCGGCGCGCCGGACGCGCGTACGTCCGTACGGGCTCCGGGCGGGGCACGAACTCGTCGAACCAGCGGGCGAGTTGGGCGTCCCAGGGCAGCGGAGGATGGCTGAGCGCGCGGATCTCCTCCACCAGACCGCCCGGCAGGAATCCGCGCTCCTGCTGCTGGTGCAGGTCGAGGCCCTGGCCGAGGCCCCGGCGGTAGAACTCGTCGAGGTCGACATAGTCGCGCGGCGAGCCGAGCGGTCCGCCGAGGATGTCGCCCGCGCCCTTGCCGCGCAGCGTGGACAGGCGGCGCATCCGGCGCAGGTCGCCGGCGATCCGGTCGTAGACCTCCTCCGCCGACAGGTCCTTCAGCTCCGGGTCGTGCAGCAGCCCTTCGGGCATCGTGCCGACCTGCATCTCGCACAGCCAGCCGTTGATCACATAGTCGGCGGCGACGTTGAAGAGATACGGGTCGCGGGTCCCGCAGCGGTCGCCGTGGCGCAGGGCGGCGTGCAGCATCTCGTGGGCGAGGACGAACCGCCATTCCTCGGCGTCGAACTGGCACAGCGGGTTGATGTAGATCTCGGCGGCC
The DNA here is from genome assembly GCF_041053035.1 of Streptomyces sp. R35. Lineage (NCBI taxonomy): Bacteria > Bacillati > Actinomycetota > Actinomycetes > Kitasatosporales > Streptomycetaceae > Streptomyces > Streptomyces sp. R35. Next base: position 9,366,291 of record NZ_CP163440.1, on the reverse strand, counting down.
TCCGGGTTGACCGCCGCGATGGAGATGCCGTGGGCGCGGGCGAGTTCGGCGTCGGCGACGAGGGTGATGCCGGCCGCGACGCCGCCGAGCAGCGGGTAGGAGGAGATGAACCAGCTCAGCGCCTTCTCCCAGGGCTGCAGCCGGGTGGGTCCGCCGCGCATGGACGTGCGGCGGCCGCCCGCCATGTCCATCGCGTCGGCCATGGTGCGGGTCAAGGCGTGCGCGAAGGCGATCTGCCAGTCGGGCGGGGAGCCGCCGATCCAGCTGTTCCACGGCACCAGCAGCTGGTCCGGCTCGTCACGTCCCGTGCCGCAATGGTCGTACCGGGGCGGGATGCCGTCGCGGCGCCAGCGGGCGGCGAGCTGCTCCTCGTCGCCGTCCGGGTAGGAGTCGGGCAGGTCCTCGGGGGTGAGCCCGATCGGGAAGCCGAGCAGGAAGCGGTTGACCACGACGCAGCGGGCTGCGAGGTCGAAACGGTCGGGCTGTACGCGCTCGCCGACAGCGGCGGGGACGTGCCCGAAGCCCAGATGAATGACGGCGTGCGCGATGGCCCAGGCCCAGGCGGCCGGTTCGGCGCGGCGGGTGGGATGGACGTGCAGGATGCCGTCGGAGTCGACGCACACCAGACCGGCGCGCGGCGCCCTGACGCAGTCTTCCTGCCGGCATGTGCTGAACCCGATGGCGGCCAGCGCCCGATTGGCCCGCACCAGCCGCATCCCCTCCGCGAACGCCTCGGCGGCGGGATCCGGCTTGGCCGCTGCCGCCGGCTTACGGGGGCGGCTCATCGCGGGGCTCCGGCGGACGGCCGAATCAGCCTGTCCGGCGTTTGAGGACGAGCGCGAAGCGCGACAGCGGGGGCCTGGCGGCGGCAGCCCCCAGGTACGGGACGGGTAGGGGCGGAGGGGGCGAGGAAGCCGGGGGACGGCGCGCGCAGCGCCCCGCTCATCGCCGCGCCTCCACCAGCCGCGGCATGTCCCGTGCCGCCTCGACCAGGAACCACGCGGGCAGTACGGGGTTGCCGTCGGCGTCGGCGGCGATCACGCTCTGGGCGACCTCGACGGAGATCTCGGCGAGCTGGACGAGCAGCGACTTGGCGCGGAACGCGGTCTGGCGGCCGTTCTCCGAGAGGTGCTCCTTGCTGGCCGGCAGCTCTTTGACGAGGCGGCCACGGAAGGACTCGGCGAGGTAGTAGAGCAGGTCGCGGTCCTCCGGGCGGCCGGGCCAGCGGGCGTCGCCCTTGATGATGGCCTCGATACCGAACCGGCTGCGCACGATCTTGACGTAACCGCAGAAGGCGACGGCGTGCGCGGGCGTCAGCGTGCCGTGCGCGATCACCTTCAGGGTCGCCTCGTCGAGGGCCGGCCCGAAGGAGCGCAGCGCGTCGGAGAGCATGTGCCAGGAGCGGGGCGTGGAGAAGGGTTCCTCCGTCTTCGGCGGCTTGGACCACAGGTGGTCGGGCCGGTCGGTGAGATGGTCCAGGACCCACGGGTGGATGTCGTTGGAAGCGGCCCAGACGAGCCAGTCCTTCGGGGACGCCTCCAGGTGGACGTGCGCGAGACGGTTGACCAGCGCCGAGGCGATCGGGCGCGCCAGCGCGTTGTCCGTCGCACGGTTGCCCGCGCCGATCACGATGGAGCCCTTCGGCAGCTCGTAGTTGCCGATGCGGCGGTCCAGGATGAGCGAGTAGAAGGCCTTCTGTACGTCCGGCGTCGCCGCGTTCAGCTCGTCCAGGAACAGGCAGTACGGCTCGTCGCGGGCGATCGCCTCCGGCGGGCAGAACACGGACCGGCCGTCGCGGATCTGCGGAACGCCGATGAGGTCCTCGGGGGCGAGCTGGGTGCCGAGCAGGCTCACGCACTCAAGTCCCAGCGACTCGGCGAACTCCCTTACCAGGGAGGACTTTCCGATGCCGGGGGCGCCCCAGATGAAGACCGGCCGCACGGTCGCGAGACCGAGCAGCAGCTCCGGTATACGGGCGGGAGTGACGGTGACGGCTGCCTGCACGCAGCGGCTCCCCTCTTTGCGCCTAAACCGGCGCCGCTCTCGCGGATGTGGTTGCTCGCCGTCGAGGTTACGCAATTCATGGTTGCGGTGGTCACTCATTTAAATGCGGACCAGGCGCCGGAACCCCCGCTCCCACGGCGACGTGTGAGGCACTGGGTCATTCCCGGGTCCCGGCCGCTATGGCCGGATTGTGCGCTGGGCAAACCCTTCCAGCGGTGCCATTTTGGGCCCCCTCGCCCCTCAGGGACCGAGCGCGGCGAGGTGAACCATCAGGGGGTTTGACCATGCGCATGATCTATTCGGACCGGGGTCCGTCACCGCTGGATTCCGGCAAGCCCGGTGCGGCCGACCGGGATGCGACGTTCGGCTGGTGGGGTGCGTTCAGCATCCAGAAGTTCGTGAACCAGAACCCGCTCTCGCACACGCACGAGGACGCCACGGGCTGGCTCGCCTATCTCCAGCAGTTCTACGACCGGAACTTCTGGTTCGCGGACGGCGGCGTGCAGGTGTGGGCGTACGAGGAGACGTACGACAACTGGCAGGACCGCTACGGGGTGGACGCCGTGGTCGCCGTCTACCACTCGGGGCACGGCGGCATGGACGGCAACGGGGTGTTCTTCGCACCGCTCGGCGCGGTGTGGGACGGCCGCAGTGACGCGATCTCCAACCGCATGGCGTTCGGCAACGAGAAGGCGAACTACGTCTTCTGGTCCACCTGCAACTCGGTGCGCGTCCTCGAAGGGCACACCCCGATCCGCACCTGGGCGGGCCCCAACCTCGGCTCACGGATGATCTTCGGCTTCGAGACGACGAGCATCGACAGCCCCGACTACGGCAAGAAGTTCTGGGAGAAGTGGCGGGCCGGGCAGACGTTCACTGACGCCTGGCTGAACGCTTCGTGGGACATCTACCAGGGCCAGGCGCCCTCGGTCTGCGCCACCGGGCCGACCCAGGCGGAGGCGGCCAACCGCCTGGGCTCCGAACGGAACTTCGTCCGCGAGCACGTCTCGGACGCCTGGTACGCCTGGCGCTGGTACTACGCCCGCAGCAGTCTGCGCGAGGCGGCGACCGCCGTACCCGAGCAGACCGTTCAGCTGGCTCCGCGTGATCCGAGCGCCGAACTGGCACGGCTCGGGGAGCTGGCGAACTTCCCGGCCGCCGCGCTGCAGGAGGTCCAGGTCGAGCGGCAGGGTGTGCTGAGCGCCAACTCCGGTGACCGGTACGTCTCGACGGCGCCGCTCGCCGCGCGCTGGGTCAAGCTCGCCGAGGCCAATCACCGCAACACCGATCAGCTGGACACCGGCCGGGCCATCGAGTTGGCCCGCGCCTTCGCCGAACAGCACGCGGACGGCGCCGAGTTGATCGTCGACTCGGTGCACGACCTGTGGCAGAACTCCGGCAGCAAGGACGGCTCGCAGCTCGGCGAACCGGTGTCGCTCCAAACGCATGTGACGTTCCGTCAGGCCTTCGGCGGCGTCCCCGTCATCACGCCCGGGCGCGGTGAGATCCGGGTGGCGCTCGACAACGACGGCACGGTCGTCCAGGCGCACCTGTCGACGAGGGAGGCGGCAGGTTCGACCCGTACGCCGAGTTCCGTGGTCGCGCCGCCCTCCGGGCAGGGGATACGGCCCGCCGCGGCACCGCTTCCGCGGGACCCGGCCGAGTCGCTGGCCGCAGCCCAGCTGAGGCTGGTCCAGCATCTCGCCGTGGTGGGCTCCGACGAGCAGCGTTCCGCCGCCGAGATCCATGAGCGGCTGGAGATCCGGGACGTGCCGGGCACACTCCAGGTCGGCTACGAGATCGAGGGCAACGAGGCCTACCCCGCGGCCCGCAAGCTGATCGAGATCGGGCAGCAGGACAGCAGGTTCAAGACGCGGCGCTGGGTGGTCGCACCACTGGCCCGGTAGTCAGGGGCCAGGCCGTACCCCGGCGGTCGGGGGCCGGCCCGTCAGGCGGCACGCTCGCTCGGGCGTGCCGCCAGCGGTACTTGGGGGCCGTCGCACTCGCGCAGCCACCGCCGCAGTACGTGGTGGATGTGCTCGGCGCCGACGAGTCCGGTGCCGTCCTCGGCCGGCGTGGAGAGCGCCACCGGCGAGAGCAGAAAGGGCCGCGCCTGGGACCCGCCGAGTCCGCCGTGCGAGCCGATCTGCTCCTCGAAGGCGAGGACTTCGCCCTCTTTGGGGTCGTACCAGGAGTTGACCATGATGTCGGCGGCGTGCGGGAACGAGTGTGTGCGGCGTACGGCGTCGGCGGCACCGGGTCCGAAGTCGGCGAGCGGGCCCGGGTGTTCGTCGTCGAGCTCGTCCACCGGCACCTCCGCGCCGTATGCGCCGAGCACGAGGCCGCCGTGCTCCTCACTGCGCACGAGGACGAAACCGACGCCGGGGTGGTTGGAGAGCGTCGACAGCAGCGCGGGGTGGCGCCGGTCGATCTCCTCGCGGCTCATCCGGTGCGGCACATCGGGGAAGGAGACCAGGCCGAGGTTGCCGGAGGCCAGCACGATGGGCTCGGAGCCGCGCGAGGGGCGGTGCCGCTCATCGCCCTCCTCGACCGGCCTGCGCAGTGCGGCCCGTACGGCGGCCCGCGCCTCGGCACCGCTGTGCGTGCGCTGCGCCCTGCGCGGCACGGGCAGCCCGCAGCCCGCGCGGACCAGATTGCCGAGGGTGAGCCCGTAACGGGCCAGGAAGGTCTCGCCGGGGCTCTGGCCGTGGTCCGACAGCAGCACGATCCGGTACGGCCGCGGGGCGTGCTCGGCGACCTTCGCGATCAGCGCGAGCGAGCGGTCGAGGCGCTCCAGGACCTTCTCGGCGTCACGGCTGTACGGTCCGGAGTGGTGCGCCACCTCGTCGTACGCCACCAGGTCCGCGTAGACCGCGTTGCGCCCGGCGAGCATGTCGCCGATCACCGCGGCGACGACGACGTCCCGCTCGACGACGGTCGCGAAGGCGCGGACGAAGGGGTAGAGCCCGCCGCGCTTGACGCGTGGCCGGCGCTTCTTGAACCGGGCCCAGGTGGACTGGCCCAGCTCCCGCAGCGCCTCGGCGACGAAGGACATCGCCGTACGGACGGCGTTGGCGGGGTCGGAGAAGTACGCGAAGTAGCCCGCCCGCGAGCGGTTCTCCTTCCCCCTTCTCGCGGCCATGGACAGCACGAGGGCCAGCTCGTCGGCGCCGCCGCTGAAGAGGTTGCCGCGGCTGGCGCCGTCGACGGTGAGCAGTCCGCCGTCACCGGTGTGCTCGATCGCGCGGCGCTGGAGTTCGGCGGCGCTGGTGGGCCGGTTGCAGACCATGACCTCCTGGCTGTCCTTCTCGTACCAGCGGAAGGCCGGGACGTCGTGGTTGCTGCCGTGCAGGATGCCGAGCTGGCTGGCGCCGGTCTGGCTGGACCAGTCGGTGCGCCAGGGGGTGAGCCGGTGGGTCGGACGCCTGCCGCCGAGCCAGGCCGCCACGGTCGGCATGAGCCCCTTGGCGATGGCGCCCTCCAGGACGTCGTGGCCCACGCCGTCGAGCTGGAGGAAGACGGCGCCGGGGGTCACGGGCCCGGCCTGTCCGTCGGAGCGCCTGCGGCGCCGGTCGGCGAGCCGGTACAGCCGGCGCCGGTACGCGTCGTCGTCCCGTACGGCGAGGGCACCACCGGTGGCCGAGGCGACGGCGGACATCACGGCGGCGACGACCACGGCCGTCTCGGGGGCGACCTCACTCTGCCCGGAGGGGCTGATCCGCAGGGCGATCAGCAGCAGGGACCCGTTGAGGAAGAAGACGAGCAGCCCGAGCACCAGGGCCGGCACCAGCAGCAACGCCCTGACCAGCAGGGGCCACACAAGCGACGACAGCAGACCGAAGACACCCGCTGCCGCCGCCGCGGTGACGGCGATCTGCGTGGCGCTGTCCCCGTTGTCCGACTGCAACTGGAAGTCGGGCAGTACGCCGGCGAGAACGAGCATCGTGACCGTGGACACGGCCCACACCGCGATGCTCCGCCACACTCCGCTGAGGATCCGCCGCCAACGTCCTCCACCCACGCCCAGTCCACCTCACGTCCCGGCCCGCCCGGTACGCGAGGCCTGCTCCCACCCTGTCACAACGATCGGGAGGGGCCGCGAGTCTCCCGTTGGCGGAGTGCGGCTCAGCGGCCGTCGTACCCGGCCGTCGGCATGGACAGACGGCGGTGGACCCGGGCCTTCATCTGGGCGTCGTACGACGGTTCCGCGCAGCCGACCGTCTCGACCCGTACGCCGCGGCGCACACACTCGGCGGTGAACTCGTCGACCGAGGCGAGGGCGCGTTCCAGCACGCGTCGGCTGGGGGCGACGAAGAGATCGACGAGACCCGCCTCGACGTCCGCCCACAGGGTGCGGTGGTCGGGGCGCAGACCGCGCACGAGGAGTTCCCGCGTGACCACGTAGCCGCGTTCGGCGGCCCAGCGGGCACACATGGCGTGCTGGCTGCGGGAGTCGACCAGGAAGGGATCCGCCTCCAGTTCTTCCAGGGGTGTCAGGCTCGCGATCGCCATCACGCGAAGCGACGGGGGGCGCGACGGCGGACCGCTCTGGTCGAGCGAGCAGTTGAAGGCGTGCATGCCGGAGGCACCGCGCGCGTCTCCCATGGCGTCCCCCTCACCTCCGGGTTTCGCCGCCGACCCTACTCCTGCCCGTAGGCTCGGGGGGAGTCGCGCGAAGGAGGCAAAGAGGTGCCGGTGGAGATCACCTGGTGGGGGCACGCCACCTGCACGGTCGAGGACTCCGGAATGCGCCTGCTCACCGACCCGCTCTTCGCGCGCCGGCTCGCGCACCTTCGGCGCAGGCGCGGGGCGCCGCCCCCGCCCCGGGCGGCGGTCGCCGACGCGGCGCTCGTCTCACATCTGCACGCCGACCATCTGCATCTGCCCTCGCTGGCGCGGCTCGCGCCCGGCACGCGGCTGATCGTGCCGAAGGGCGCGCCGCGCGCGGTGCCCGGGCTGCGCAGGCTGGACCATCTCCAGCTCATCGAGGTGGCGCCGGGCGACCGGACCCAGATCGGTGACCTGGTCGTACGCACCGTGCCGGCGCGGCACGACGGACGGCGGCTGCCCATCGGACCGCACCTCTCCCCCGCCGTCGGATATGTGATCGAGGGTGAGGCGCGCACGTACTTCGCCGGGGACACCGGGCTGTTCGCGTCGATGGCGGAGGAGGTCGGACCGGTCGACGTGGCGCTGTTGCCGGTGGGCGGCTGGGGACCGTACCTGGGCGAGGGACACCTCGACGCGGGGCGCGCCACGCAGGCGCTCGCCCAGCTGATGCCGCGCAGCGCCGTGCCGGTGCACTACGGCACGTACTGGCCGATCGGAATGGACGCCGTGCGCCCCCATGAATTCCACGCGCCGGGCGAGGAGTTCGTGCGCCTCGCCGCCGAACGCGCGCCCCAGGTCGCGGTCCACCGCCTCGAACACGGCGAGAGCGTACGCCCGGAGGTCGCGAGGTGACGTTCCCGTCCAGCATGTCCGCCGAACCGGACGCCACGCGCGGCCAGGGCGCATGGCCGGAGGTCGCCCGGTGACCATCCTGACCGTCGCGGCCACGACCGTGCCGCCGGAGTCCACGCAGCAGGCGATCGGCTACCCGTCCCTCTTCCTGCTGGTGCTGATCGGTGCACTCGTGCCGGTCGTGCCGACGGGCGCCCTGGTGAGTTCGGCGGCCGTGGTGGCCTTTCACCAGTCGGCGCCGTTCGCCCTGCTGCTGGTCTTCGGGGTGTCGGCGCTCGCCGCGTTCCTCGGCGACATAACGCTGTACTGGCTCGGTCAGCGCGGTATGCGGTCCAAGAACGGCTCGCGCTGGCTGGAGAACCTCCGGGACCGCGCCCCCGAGGACCGTCTCGCCCAGGCGCAGGAGAAGCTGCGCGACCACGGCATCGCGGTCCTCGTCCTGTCCCGCCTCGTCCCCGCCGGCCGTATCCCGGTCATGCTCGCCTGCCTCCTGGCGAAGACGCCCCTGCGCACCTTCGCCCGCGGCGACGTCCCCGCCTGCCTCGCCTGGGCGGCCACCTACCAGGTCATCGGCATCCTCGGCGGCTCCCTCTTCGACGAGCCGTGGGAGGGCGTGGTCGCGGCGGTGGCCCTGACACTGGCGATCAGCGTGACGCCGAGCCTGTGGCGCAGGGTGCGCAGGACCGCGCCCCGTTAGGGGCGCGGGGAACTGCGCGAGCAACCCAGAACAACCCGCAGCGACCCACCCACCGCGATCACCCCAAAACCCGAGAGCCCCCCACCGGCAGATCCCACAGATCTCCCCGCGCCAGCCCCGCCCGCTGCCAAGCGACCCGCACCCTCGCCAACGGTTCCAGCACCGGCTCCGCCGACAGCACGAACGTCCCCCAGTGCATGGGAGCCATCCGCCGCGCCCCCAGATCGACAGCCGCCCGCACCGCCTCCTCCGGATCGCAGTGGACGTCACTCAGCCACCACCGGGGGTCGTACGCCCCGATGGGGAGGAGGGCGAGGTCGATGCCCGGGTAGCGTCGGCCGATGCGGGCGAACCAGTGCCCGTACCCCGTGTCCCCCGCGAAATACAGCCGCTGGCCGTCGGGCGCCGTCAGCACCCATCCGCCCCACAGGGTGCGGCAGGTGTCGATGAGGCTGCGCTTGGACCAGTGGTGCGCGGGGACGAAGTCGAAGCGGACGCCGCGCAGTTCGGCCGCCTCCCACCAGTCGAGCTCGGTGACGTGGGTGAACCGGCGGCGCCTGAACCAGCGGCCGAGCCCGGCCGGTACGAACACCGGGGTGTCGCGCGGGAGTCGGCGCAGGGTCGGCGCGTCCAGGTGGTCGTAGTGGTTGTGGCTGATGACGACCGCGTCGACGCGCGGCAGCGCGCTCCAGGCCACGCCGACCGGTGTGATCCGGGCCGGGGTGCCGAGGATCTTGCGGGACCAGACCGGGTCGGTGAGAACGGTGAGCCCGCCGATCCGGACCACCCAACTGGCGTGCCCCGCCCAGGAGACGGCGACCGTACGCGCGCCCACCTGGGGCAACGGCTCCGGTTCGAACGGCAGCGACGGGATGTCGGCGAGTCCCTCGGCGCCCGGCCGCAGCGCGCCCTCGCGGGCGAACCTGGCGAAGGCCCGCAGTCCGGGCAGCGGCGCGGTCAGCCGGTCCACGAAGGACCGCGGCCAGTTACGCCGCTCGCCGAGCGGACGGGGCTCGGCGAGCGGACCGGCAGGAACGAGGGGACTAGCAGGAACGAGAGGAACGGCGGGAGTTGCGTGCCCGGCCGCCGCCGGGCTCGAAGAGGACGCCGGATCGTCGGCGTCCTGGGTCGTCGTGCTCGTGGTCGACTCGGACTGCTGCGTCATCGAGGAGGCTCCCATCGCTGAGCGTCGTCGCGGAGATCGTCGAAGGCCGACCCCAAGAGGGTCAACGCGCGTTGCACATGTGGCAGTTCCAACGGCGAGGGCGACGTGAGGCATTCCGCCCGCTCCTCGTCCGTGGCGCCGAGCAGCGGCCCGGTGCCCAGGCGCACCCGGAGCGCCGCGAGGTCGTCGCCGAACCGGTGCCCGCCCGGCGCGGGCATGCCGAGCCGGGCGGTGAGGAAGTCCTCCAAGTCCTGGGCGTCGCCCACCCCGTGCGCCCCGAGCGCGGACCGGAGCGGGCCGAGGTCCACGTACAGATGTCTCCCGGCCTGCGGGGGCCGCGCGAGGGCGCCCGCGCCGACCACCGCGCGGTGCGCGGCGGTGGCCACGTGCGCGTGCAGGCGTACGGCGGCGGTGAGCCGTTCGGTGATGCCGGCGGGCTCGCCGAGCGCGTACGCGGCTGCCGCGGCGACCGGTGCCGCGACCCACGCGCCGAGCACGGTCAGCACGTCGAGGACCTGGGCGCGCAACCGGACCCCGGAGTCGTTGTCGGGGAAGCGGGCGACGGCGGCCGGCCAGCCCTGCGGCAGGAAGGCGCCCGCGAGGTCCGTGACGACGGTGACCTCGCCGGGGAGCATCTCGGCGGGGCTGAGCAGCACCGTGGCGTGCGGCCGGTGCAGGGTGTCGCGCCAGGTCTCGTCGCTGACGACGTGCAGCCCCTCGTCCATCGCGGCCTCGACCGTCTCGTGGACGACCTCGGGCGGCGCGACGGTGGCGGTGGGGTCGTCGGCCACGGAGAGCACGAGCAGGCGCGGTTCACCGCCCTCGGCGCGGACTCTGCGAACGGTCTCCAGGAGGGCGTACGGATCCGGGATGCCGCCGCATTCGGCGGGTGTCGCCACATGGAACACGGATCTGCCCAGCAGGCGTGCCTGCGGCGCCCACCACGCGGCGCACGGACGGGGCACGAGGACGTCGCCGCCGAGCGCGCCGGTCAGCGCGAGGAGCAGCGCGGGGGCGCCGGGTGCGGCGGCCACCCGGTCGTGCGCGGTGGGCAGTCCGCGCCGGCTCCAGTAGCCGCAGGCGGCGTCGAGGAGGCCGGGGCCGCCGCCGGAGGGCTCGGCGTCGGCGCGGTCCGCGGCGGCGGCCAGCACGGAGCGGAGTTCCGGCAGCACGGGCAGGCCCTGGCCGGGAAGGGGCGGGCCGTAACGGACGGGGCCGTGCCCTTCCGGATCCGTCCGCCGCATATGTGCCTCCGCGCAGTCCGTGGTGCGTGCCGTGCCCTGCTCCGGTGCTCCCGCCTCCGTACGGTCTCCGGTGCCCCTGTCCCGTCGTACAGCCCTTCTTGCTTATGCGTCATCCGTGTCCTGGTACAGCTCCTCGTACGGTTCCGCTCGTGCCCTCGGCCTCTCCGTACCCAGGGTTCGGCCACCCCATGGGCACCCGTCCGGTTGTTCCCGTCACAGCGTCAACTGTCTGCTGACGTGTCCTTGTGGCGCAGCCGGTGGACGGCCGCGCCCAGCGCGCCCGCGATCAGGACGCTCCCGGCGACCAGGGCAGGCACGGACCCGGTGAAGGCGCCGCCCTCGCCGGCGTGTACCCCGCGCTGGACGGCCGGGGGCCGCTGGACGTCCGGGGGCCCTTGGACGTCCGGAGGCCATTGCGCGGTGCCACTCGCTGCTTTGGTGCCACGGGCCACGGTGTACGAGGCCTTCCACGGCTTCTTCTGGCCGCCCGGGGGCTCGGGGCACGCGCCGTCGACGCCCCACTCCGGCTCGGGGCCCGTCGCGTCGGAGCCGCCGTCGAAGTTCCCCCCGGACGGGATACGGGCCGTGCCGCGGTAGGCGGCGCCCGCCGCGCTCTCGGTGTCGCCCTGGACCCGGCTCAGCTGGACCTTGCCCTCCTCGAAGCCCTGCGAGGTGGCGTCGATGAAGTCGGGCGGGGCTCCGCCTATCGCGTCGCAGGTGACGGAGATGGTGAGGGTGCCGCCGGGCTCGACGGAGCCGGGGCTGACCTCGGCGGCAGGATCCGCGAACGCGGCCGACGCGGCGGCACCCAGGGCGGCACCTGCCAGGGCGGTGGCGAACAGGGCACGGGCGGTACGGCGCATGGGCTGGGCTCCTTCGGCCGGGCGGCTTTCCCGAGGGGCACGGCCGTCGTGCCCCTCGGGGCCCATCACAGCCCGCCCGGCCGCGCGGCGCGCGCGGCCGGGCACCATTCGCGGGACACAGGCGCCCGAGCGGGTGACGCCAGGGAGACGGCAGCCGGCGTCCGCGAGGGCGGACATACGCGACCCTCCTGCTCGCCGGCTAAGGCTCACGTCCCAGCAGGCACAGCAGCTCGGTCTGTGCGTCGGCGCCGGGCGGCGGCTCCACCGGCGCGGCGAAGAGCCCGCTCTTCGCGAGGTCGGCGGCGTACGGGGTGACCTCGCGGACCGTGAACTCCAGGAGGTCGCCCGGCAGCCGCTCGTCGGCGCCGATCGCCCGGGACAGATCCCAGGTGTGCACGGCCAGGTCGGTCACCAGCTGAGCGCAGTAGAAGGCGGCCGTGGTGTCGGCGTACGACAGGTGGACGACGCGGTCGAGCGCGTCCGGCGCGGTGAAGGCGGCGTGGGAGGCGCGGGCCGACGCATCCCAGGAAGCGGCCGGATCGGAGCCCAGCACATCGCCGTCGAAGGTGTCTCCGATCGCCTCGACGGTGACTCCGTCCCGGACCAGCGGAGGCACCCACAACTGCTCGGAGACGAGATGGTTGACGAGATCACGCACCGTCCAGTCGGTGCAGGGCGTAGGAGCGCCCCACTGGTCGTCCCGGACCGCGTGGACGCGGTCGCCGAACAGGTCGAGGGCCTGCGCGTGCCGGGTGAGCAGCGGGTTTGTGCCGGTCATGCCGACGGCGCCCCCGCCGGTCCCCTCTCCCGGGCCCCGTCCCTCGTACGGCCTGCGAGGACGGGGCGGCGCGGGTGGCGGCGCAGATACTCGCCCTCCAGCAGGGCCATGCGCTCGTTGTGGGTCCGCAGCGCGTCGTTCGAACCGTGCAGCAGCGTGTCGTGGCGCGTGCGGTGGATGGTCTCCAGCTCTTTCATCAGCTGCTGGTCGTCCAGCCGGCCCGGGTCGACTCCGGTCATGGTGGTACCCCGCTCGTCGTGTCCTCGGTGCGGTCCGCGTACCCGCCCGGCAAGCAGTACCCCGAGCGGCGTCCGGGAGGGAGCCATGGATCTCACCTGTCTCCCTCCACTCTACGAACATCCGGGCCCCGGGGCCTCCGTACGCGTCGCCCCGTCCCGTCGCAGACGTACGGCGGAGGAGCACCGGCCCCAGGGGGCGCTGGACAGGGCGGCCTAGCGGGCCCGTTCCACCCGGCGTTCGTCCCACACCGGCTCCTGGGTCTCCCGTACGCGGCCGTCGGAGCCGAAGACCAGGTAGCGGTCGAAGGAGCGGGCGAACCAGCGGTCGTGGGTGACGGCGAGGACCGTGCCCTGGTACGCCTCCAGGCCCTCCTGGAGGGCCTCCGCGGACTCCAGGTCGAGGTTGTCGGTCGGCTCGTCGAGGAGCAGGGCCGTGGACCCCTCCAGCTCCAGCAGGAGGATCTGGAAGCGGGCCTGCTGTCCGCCGGAGAGCTTCTCGAAGCGCTGCTCGGCCTGCGCGGTCAGCTCGTAGCGGCGCAGCCGGGACATGGCGGCGCCACGGTCCTGGGCGTGCTCGGTCCACAGGATGTCCAGGAGCGCGCGGCCCTGCAGCTCCGGGTGGGCGTGCGTCTGCGCGAAGTGGCCGGGCACGACGCGGGCGCCGAGCTTCCACTCGCCCGTGTGCGCGACGGTGTCGCCGGCGAGCAGGCGCAGGAAGTGCGACTTGCCGGAGCCGTTGGAGCCGAGCACGGCGACGCGCTCGCCGTAGAAGACCTCCAGGTCGAACGGGTTCATGAGCCCGGTCAGCTCGAGCCCCTTGCAGGTGATGGCCCGTACGCCGGTACGCCCGCCGTGCAGCCGCATCTTGATGTCCTGCTCGCGCGGCGGCTCCGGAGGCGGTCCGGCCTCCTCGAACTTCCGCAGCCGGGTCTGCGCGGCCTGGTACCGGGACGCCAGCTCATGGCTGATGGAGGCTGCCTGCCGCAGATTCAGCACCAGCTTCTTCAGCTGCGCGTGCTTCTCGTCCCAGCGCCGGCGCAGCTCCTCGAACCGCGCGAACCGCTCCCGCCGCGCCTCGTGGTACGTCGCGAAGCCACCGCCGTGCACCCAGGCGTCGGCGCCCGCGGGGCTGGGCTCGACGCTGACGATCTTCTCCGCGGCCCGGGCCAGCAGCTCCCGGTCGTGCGACACGAAGAGAACGGTCTTGCGCGTCTCCTTGAGCCGTTCCTCCAGCCAGCGCTTCCCCGGTACGTCGAGGTAGTTGTCCGGCTCGTCGAGCAGCAGCACCTCGTCGGTGCCGCGCAGCAGGGCCTCCAGCACGAGCCGCTTCTGCTCGCCTCCGGACAGCGTCCGTACCAGCCGCCACTGCGCCTTGTCGTACGGGACGCCGAGCGCGGCCATCGTGCAGATGTCCCAGAGCGTCTCGGACTCGTAGCCCCGCACCTCGGCCCAGTCGGACAGCGCCTGCGCGTACCGCAGCTGCGCGGCCTCGTCGTCCACGGTCATGATCCCGTGCTCGGCGGCGTCCACGGCCTTCGCGGCCTCCCGGATCCGGGGCGGTGCCACGGAGACCAGGAGCTCCCGTACGGTCGTCTCGTCCCGCACGGACCCCACGAACTGCCGCATCACGCCCAGCCCGCCCGTCACGGTGACGGTCCCCCCGTGCGGCTTCAGCTCCCCCGAGATCAGCCGCAGCAGCGTCGTCTTACCGGCCCCGTTGGGCCCCACGAGGGCCACGACGGCCCCTTCCCCCACCCGAAACGACACATCGCCGAGCAGCGCCCTCCCATCGGGAAGGTAGTACTCAAGATGTGCGGCTTCGAGATGTCCCATGGGGAGGCATTCTCCGGGGAGCCGGGGCCACGGGGCAAACGCGTATTCGCCTGACGCCGCCCCAAGCACGTCTTCGCCCCCGCCGCCCCTACCCGTCCCATCCCTGGGGGCTCCGCCCCCAGACCCCCAAAAGATTGCGCCGTTCCCCGCGCCCCTGAATGCGTCTGCGGGTGGGTGGGGGCTGGTCGCGCAGTTCCCCGCGCCCCTAAAAGACAAAAGACAAGAGACACAAGACAAAAGCACCCGGGGCGGCCCGGGAGGCGACGGGGCGCAGCCCCGAGCCGTCAGGGGCGCGGGGAACTGCGCGCCCAACCCCCACCGGCCCGCACCCGACACACAACCGAACGGGGTCGAAGGGGCAGAGCCCCTGGGGATGGGACGGGTAGGGGCGGCGGGGGCGAAGAACGCATGGCCGAGGCAGGCATACGAGGGTCAAGTCACGGACGTGGAGGGCGAGGTGACACTTCAAGCTCGTCCATATCGCAAGACGCAGGTCTCACTATTCGACATGCGAGCGTACGGTGATGGGTAACCGACACCGGCGAGAAGGGGAACGGTCATGTCGAAGTCGCAGGAGACCGCCGTCTACACACACGGCCACCACGAGTCCGTACTGCGCTCACACACCTGGCGCACCGCCGCCAACTCGGCGGCATACCTGCTCGACTCACTGAAGCCCCACATGAAGATCCTGGACATCGGCTGCGGCCCGGGCACCATCACCGCCGACCTGGCGGAACTGGTCCCCGACGGACACGTCACGGGCGTCGACCACGCACCGGCGATCCTGCGCCAGGCCCGGACCACGGCAGCCGAACGCGGCCTGGACAACATCGAGTTCGCCGTCGCGGACATCCACGCGCTGGAGTACCCGGACGACACCTTCTGCGTGGTCCACGCCCACCAGGTACTGCAGCACGTGGGCGACCCGGTGCAGGCACTGCGCGAGATGCACCGGGTGACCAAGCCGGGCGGGTTCATCGCGGTCCGCGATGCGGACTACTCGGCCATGGCCTGGTACCCGCAGTCGCAGGGCATGACCGACTGGCAGGACCTGTACCTGCGGGTCGCCCGCGCCAACGGCGGCGAGCCGGACGCGGGCCGCCGTCTCAAGTCGTGGGCACTGGCGGCCGGCATCCGGGACATCACGGCCACCTCAAGCACCTGGACCTTCGCCACCGAGGACGAGCGCGACTGGTGGAGCGGCCTGTGGGCAGACCGCACCCTGGCGTCGGCATACGCGGAACGCGCCACGGGGGGTGGTCACGCGACCACGGAACAGCTGCGTGCGGTGTCGGACGCCTGGCGGGAGTGGGGTCGGCAGGAGGACGCCTGGTTCTCGGTCCTGCACGGAGAGATTCTCTGCCGCAAGGAAGTCTGACGGACCCGTCCGCCCGAAACGATCTCGCCCCCTGCACGGCCCAACTAGGCTTCTGCGTATGGAGATTCTGGGAGCCACGCTGCGTATCTGCGTCGACGACCTGGAGGCCTCGGTCCCCTTCTACGAGAGACTGGCCGGCGGGCGTGCCCTCCGCTTCGAGCGTGGTGGCGTCTCGGTCGCCGCGGTCGGCTTCTTCCTGCTGATGAGCGGGCCTGAGGCCGAACTGGACGTTCTCCGGAAGGTCGCCGCCACCATCGCCGTCAAGGACGTCGACGAGGCCCACCGCGTTCTCAGCGAATCGGGGGCTCGCATCCTGGCGGGGCCGGTTGCGACGCCGGCGGGGCGCAATCTGATCGTGATGCATCCGGACGGGGCGGTGTTCGAGTACGCCGACCGCCGCGCCACACAGTAGCCAATGCGGTCTCTCCGCCCCAGACCCCGTTCGGTTGAGTGTCGACTGCGGACCGGTGGGGGCCGTTCGCGCCCCGCGGCGGAGCCGCAAATGTCACAGCCCCGCGCCCCTGAAAGGGGCGCGGGGAACTGCGCAATCTTTTGGGGGTCTGGGGGCGCAGCCCCCAGGTACGGATGGGACGGGTAGGGGCGGCGGGGGCGAGGAACCCCCCGCGTTCACTCGCGCGGCGGCCGCATCCGGAACTCGTACCGCTCCGGCAGCGGCTCATCCGTAACCCGGGCCCACAGCTCGGAAATCACCTCGCCCCCCTCCCTCAGATCCGCAACCTCGAACCCCGCATCGAAGACAGCCCGCGCCGCCCCCACCTCCCCCTCCGCCACCAACAACTGCGCCTCGATCAACCGAAACCGCCCCCGCCCGCGCGTAGCGGGCCGCAACCGCTCCCACACAGCCCGCGCATCCCCCACCCGCCGCACAGCGAGCAGCGCCCCGATCGCCTCACGCCCCAACGCCGCCGTAGCCGCAGTCCACACCACACCGTGATCCCGCCGCTCCCGGCACAGATCGTCGAACGCCTCGGCGTACCGGTCGGCGGCCCGCTCCCGATGGCCCGCCTCCTGGTCGGCGACGGCGAGACAACGGAGCAACGGCCAAAGGGACGGGGCCAGTTCGAGCGCCCGCTCCCAGCTCCGTACGGCCTGCGCCAGATCACCCGCGTGCCACTGGGCCACCCCGAGGTGGTACTCGGCGAGCGGCACGGCGGGCGCGGTCTCCAGCATGTCCCGCCAGTGCGAGGCGACCAGGGTCTCGCCGGGCGGCCCGACCCGCCGAGGCTCCGGAAACGCACCCGATCGCAGCAGCTCAAGCCACGGCGCCTGCGCCTCACCGAGGGTGGACTCGTCGAAGGGCGTACCCGGCAACTTGTAGGCAGCGCGCAGCACTTCGAGTGCGCCCCAGCCGGATCCGACGGCGAGCACCTCGCTGGGCTCGGTGTCGGCGTACGGTGCCCAGGCGGCGTACGCGGCGTCGACGTCACCCCGGGGCAGGGAGGCCTCCAGCCGGTCCTCGACCTCGGCCTGCGCCGCCTCCCAGTCCGCGCCGTGAACCGCCGCCGCGTTCCCGCTCAAGGGCCCGTACGCCTCAAGCCAGGACACCTCGCTCTCCGCGTCCAGCCGCACATGTTCGAGCTGGGTGCGCGCGAGCCCGGCCTGGATCTCGCAGTATCCGCCGGTTCCCGGTTCGGTCAGCCACTCCTGCCAGCGCCGTCCTCCAGAGCCCGAGCCCCAGACGAACAGCTTGCGCCCACGCAGCACATCGGTGGACGTCTGCACGAGCCCGTCGCCCGCGTCGTCGAGCGCGGCGATCCAGCGCCGCCGCCCGTCGGGCACCTCGTAGAAGTAGTCGGCGGGGAAGGTGCTGTTCAGGGGGTATGTCCGGTCGACTTCCTCGTACGACGGCACGGGCACCCGGCGCAGTCGGCGCTCGTAGCCAAAGTGCCATGCCTCCTCGGCCGGCGCCAGTACCCTGCGCTCCTCGGGGACGGCGATGTTGGACCACCAGTACACGGGCGCGGGCTTCTCGTGCGGGTTGCGGACGCGTACGCCGACGTACAGGAAGTCGGAGCCGTCCGGCAGCCACAGGTCGACCTGGAAGGGCAGGTCGCGCAGCCGCTCCCACTCCCAGAGGCGGAGCATCTCGCCGCCGTCGGGGGCGGGGACGCGGGCGGCGTGGACGGGCGAGCAGGACAGGGTGGTGTGGCCCGTCGCGCCGATGTTCCACTCGATGCCGCCGGAGAACCAGGCGCCGTTGAGGGCGAAGCAGGCGGGCTGCAACACCGGGTTGCGGTAGAGGAGTTCGCGCTGCGAGGGCTTGTGGAAGAGGGAGACGACACGGCCTCCGTAGCCGGGCAGCACGGTGGCCCGGAGCCGGTCGTTCTCGATCACGATCGCGTCGGTCTCGCGGGGCGCCCGCTGTCTGTCGTACCCGTCGCGGATGCGCTCCGGCAGGACGCTGCGCAGCGGCTCGTATCCGATCTGCCAGGCCATGTCGCGGGGCAGGCCCTCGCGGTCGCGTTCGTCGATGCGGTGCATCTCGTCGAGGGGCCGCAGCGGCGGCAGCGGGTTGTTCGGCCCCAACTCGGCGGCGGGAAGCGTCAGTACGTCACGTCGGATCGTCGTCACGACGACCATGGAACATGGCCATCGAGGAGCTGACCAGGGTCTCCGCTCGTCAGGATCCGGTCAGGATTCCGCAAAGCCGAAGACGACGGGGTCCGGTCAGGATTCCGTGAGGGCGGCGACGACCAGGTCCGCGAGCAGCTCCCCCGCCGTGCCCTCCGGGTCCAGATCGGGGTCGTAGATGGTGATGTTGAGTCCGACGCCGTGCGGGGAGCGCACCAACGGGCTCAGCAGCGCGAGGAGTTCGTCGGGGAGCAGCCCGTCGGGGTCCGGGCTGTCCACGGCGGGCATCACGGACGGGTCCAGGCAGCCGGCGTCGAGGCGGGCCCAGAAGCCCTCCAGGTGCGGGAGTTCGAGGGTCTGCACGGTGGCCCGCGCGATCGCCTCCGCGCCCCATTCACGCAGTTCGCCGACGGTCACCGTCTGGATCTTCAGCGCGGCGAGCTCGTCCCGCTCGCTGTCGTAGTCGCGGATGCCGAAGAGGCGTACGTCCTCGTCCCGCAGATAGGGTTTCAGCCCTTCGAGGTCGGTGAGGTCGTCCTGTCCGCGGCCGGTCGCGAGGGCCAGTTCCTCGCCACCGGCGGCGCCGAATCCGGTCCGAGTTGCCGGGGTGGCGGAAGTCGGCCGATCCTCCCCCACTGCCTTAAGGGCGTGGGAGGTGCCCCCATCGGCGGCGAGCCCGAACCGGCCGATGCGGCGCAGCGCGAGCGAGGCGCCGAGCTGGATGGAGCAGTCGCCGCCGAGGACGACGGGCAGGTCACCGGCGCGCACGTGGCGGGCGCAGGCCCAGGTTGGAAGGGGCGTCCAGCACCACGATGTTCCGCATGGGCTCACCCTCACCCATGGGGAGGCCGGCGGGGAGGGCGTTCCGGTGGTGCCGGTCAACCGGTCAGCCGCTGCGGACCATCTCCGCCGTGATCGCCCACCGCTCGTGGTCCCGCCAGGCCCCGTCGATGTATATGAAGTCCGGCGAGAAGCCCTCCAGGCGGAAGCCGCAGCGCCGGGCGAGTGCGAGGGAGGCGGCGTTCCCCGGCTGTGCGTTGATTTCGAGGCGGTGCAGCCCCATCGTGGTGAAGGCGTACCGCACGACGAGCCCGAGCCCCTCGGCCATCAGCCCGCGTCCGGCGGCGTGCGCGAAGGCGCCGTATCCCAGTGCCCCGCAGAGGAAGCCGCCCTCGACGATGTTGTTGATGTTGATGAACCCGGCGATGCCTCCGCCGTCCCGTTCGCAGACGAGGAACCCGGCCTTGGTCGGATCCTGGATGAGCCGGCCCGCGTACGCGGCATAGGTGGCGGCGCTGCCGGGCGGAAAGAGCCACGGCTGGTGCAGATCCTTGCTCTCGCGGGCCCGCGCGGTGAACTCGGCACCGTCCTCGTAGGTGAAGTGGCGTATACCGACACGAGGGCCTTCGGCGAGGTAACCGGCGTTCTCAGACATTCCGTCACCCTACGCGAACGCGTCCTCAGCCTCGGCGCTTCATGGCGTACGCCCCGCACAGCCCGCCGATCACCCCGGTGCCGAGGAGCGCCATCCACAGCGGCATGGTCACTTCCGGAATGAGCAGTCGGATCTTGGTACTGCGGGTGTTCTCGAAGACGAAGATCAGGGCAAGGAGGGCCAGCGAGACGACACTGACCCTGCCGGGCGTGAGCAGCCCGCCGTGGCTCTTCCCGCCGCTCGCGCCGGCACTCTCGGAGGTCTTCGGACTCATGCGCTCAGCATGAGTCGCGAGGTGCCGGCCCGCGCGGTGGGAGGTTCCTCCGGGTGACCCGGATCTCCGGCCTCCGAGGGCGTTCAGTCCCCGACGACCGGCAGCTCCAGGGTGCCCGTGTCCCCGCGCGCGCTGGTCACGGTCACCGGCTTCACCCCCCTGTTCCCGAGGTACGCGTCGTCACTGGCGGCGACGACGAACTGGAGCCGGTGCCCGGCCTCGTACCGGTGCACGATCCCGGGCAGCGTGACGGTGAAGCTCTTCGTGACGTCCGGCACCCGCACGGGCGCCACCAGCCGGTGCACCAGCGTCTTGGTGCCGTCGGGCGCCACGTCGTACAGCTTGGCGAAGAGGACCAGCTTGTCGGCGGCGTTGTCGGAGTTCTGCACGCGCTCGGTCGCCGGCGACACCACCTTCAGCGTGGCCCGGGGCGCGCCGACCACGTCGACCGCCCGGGTCAGGGGCTCGCTCGTCCAGCCGAGGTAGGTGCCCTCGGTGTCGTACGGCGCCGGGTCCGGCAGTCCGACGATCCCGGCCAGGGAGCTCTCGGAGTGGCTCGTGGGCACCAGCCAGTTGCGGTACTCCCGGCTGCCGCGCGCGACCTTCTCGCGGTTGTCGACGAGCTTGCCGTCTCCGGAGAGGTACAGCTTCTGGCTGAGCGCGGGTACCCGCCGGGCCGTGGCGTAGGTGTGGTCCGGGTCGGCGATCCAGTCACGGTAGTAGGCGAAGGCGGGGCCCGTGTCGACGCCCTTGCGGTGCTGGAGATAGCGGTCGAACCAGGCGAGGATCCGCCGGCCGACGTAACTTGTCTCCAAGTTGCCCTGGCCGAGGTTGAGTTCACCGGTCGCCGGGTCGGTGAGCCCGCCGCTGTGTCCCCACGACTGCCAGATCATCTTCGTCGTCACGCCCTGCGCCCTGAGGGTCTTGTACGTCGCTGTCGCCTCGTTGAGATTGAAGAGGCTGTCGGCCTGCCCCTGGACGAGGAGGGTCGGCGCCTGCACCTTGCGCAGATACGAGACGGGCGACACGCTGCGCGCGTAGCTGAGCAGCGGTCCGGTCCTGTCGGCCGGATAGCTCCCCGAGTTCAGGGTCCGGATCGTGTCGCAGGCGTCGCTCACGAAGTGCAGACAGGCGAGGGAGTTGATCCGGGAGGGGTCCAGGTTCGGCGCGGTCAGCGGCTGGCTCTCGCCGATCAGGTAGAAGCCGTTGGCCCACTGCCACTTGTAGGCGCCGGGCACATCGCGGGCGCCGGCCGCGCTGTTGGGGTCCAGCGCGTACGCCAGGTCGTTCCAGGTGATCAGCGGGACGAGCGCGTCGACGCGGTGGTCCACGGCGGCCGTGGCCATCTGGACGGCGCCGCCGTACGAGCCGCCGATCATGCCGACGCGGGGGTCGCCCTTGCCGTCCTGGGTGACGTAGTCGGCCTTCGTGCCGTCGTCGGCGGCCCGTGTGCCCGCCAGGAAGTCGACGAGCCGGGACGCGGCCACGCCGTCGATGCGCGGGTCGTCGAGCGAGATCAGACAGCCCGACTTGCCGAAACCGAGCCCCGAGTAGATGAGCCCCACATAGCCGCGCGCCGCGAACGCCTTGCCGATCGCGTCCGTCGAACCGTCCGACTTGCTCCCGCCGAAGCCGTTGGTGGCGAGCACGGCGGGCGCGGTGTGCTCGCGGTCCACGCCCGCGGGCCGGTACAGATCGGCGTCGACCGTGCAGGTGCGGCCACCGGCCTGGACCGTGAACTTCACTGCGGTGACGGTGTATTGGCCCGTGGCCGAGGCGGGCGGTGCGGTGAACGCGAGCGGTGCGGCGAGCGCGGCACCGAGGGCCAGGGCGAGCGAGGCACGGGATCTGGGCACACGCGAGCGACGGGACACGTAGACCTCCACGCTGAGGACAACCCGACTACTGGCCGGTAAGTACCGGCCGGTAGTCATGCTGTGACACGTGTCAGACAACGGTCAATCACCGTGCCGGGTGTTTCTTGACGGAGATTCAGTGAACGGCCGGGCCCGTGACCGCTGCGACCGCCGTAACTGCCGCGACCGCCGTGCGCGGCAGTCGCGGGCCCTGCCACCCTCGTCAGGCGAGCGCGGGCTCGTCCAGCGTCAACGTCCCCGCGTCCGCGTCCAGTTCGGCCTCGACGCCGAACGGAATCGTCAGCGCACCCTCCCCGTGCCCGAACCCGAACTCCTCGACGATCGGCACCCCGAGCCCACCGAGCCGGTCGGCCAGCAGCGCCCGCACCTCCTCGTAGGGCGCGCACTCCGCCCAGGAGCCCAGCAGGATCCCGGCGACCCCGTCGAACCAGCCGGCACGCAGCAGTTGGGTGAGATAGCGGTCCAGGCGGTACGTCTCCTCGCCGACGTCCTCCAGGCAGAGCAGCCCGCCCCGCGCGGAGGGCCGGGCGTGCGGGGTGCCCAGGTCGGCGGCGAGCAGGGACAGGCACCCGCCGAGCAGGACACCCCGGGCGCGCCCGGGCACGAGAGCGGCCCCTCGGCCGGAGGACGTGATGGTGCGTACCGTCTCCGGCTCGAAGAGGGTCGCCCGCAGATGCTCCTGCGCCCGCGTGTTCTTGATGAAGTCGATGCCGGCTGCCATCGGGCCGTGCAGGGTCGCGAGGCCCACGCGGGTCGCGAACGCCTCGTGCAGCGCGGTGATGTCGCTGAACCCGAGGAACACCTTGGGGCGCGCGGCCCGTATCGCGTCCCAGTCGAGGAGGTCGACCATGCGCTGCACACCGTATCCGCCACGGGCGCACAGCACGGCGTCCACGTCCGGGTCGCACCAGGCGGCCTGGAAGTCGGCGGCCCGGTCGGTGTCCGTGCCCGCCAGGTAGTCGAACTGGCCATGCCGGTCCAGGACATGGGGCCCTACCACCGGGTCGAGATCCCACCCGCGCAGAATGTCGAGGCCCGCTTCCAGCCGCGCCTCGGGCACCGGGCCACTGGGCGCGACGACGGCGACACGGGCTCCGGGGACAAGACGCCGGGGTCGGGTCAGGGGGGTCACTGACGTCACTCGGTGTGCTCCAATTCTTGGGCGATCGGCCTCACTTGGCCAGCTCCAACGTGGGGATGCCGGGCGGGTTCAGCCCGAAGACCTGTGCGTACAGCGAGAGTTCGGACTCCAGGACCCGCACCATCGTCTCGGCCCGCCTGAAGCCGTGCCCCTCGCCCTCGAAGGCGATGTAGGCATGCGGCACGCGTCGCCCCTCTCCCTCCAGCCTGGCCAGGAACCGCTCGCACTGCGCGGGCGGACAGATGACGTCGTCGAGCCCCTGGAGCAGCAGGAACGGCGCGGTGACCCGGTCGGCGCGCTCGGTGGGCGACCGTTCCGCGTACCGGCCGGGCACCTCCGCGAGCGGCCCGACCAGCGTCTCCAGGTACTGCGACTCGAAGTCATGGGTCTCCCCCGAACCCCATCCGACGAGGTCGAGGATCGGGTAGAGGATCGTGCCGCAGGCGTACACATCGGTGCTCGTCAGGGACGCGGCCGTGGTCCAGCCGCCCGCGCTGCCCCCGCGGATGGCGAGCCGCCGCCGGTCGGCGGTGCCCTCCTCGGCGAGCGCGTGCGCGACGGCCGCGCAGTCCTCGACGTCGACGACGCCCCACTGCTCGCGCAGCCGGTTGCGGTACTCCCGCCCGTGTCCCGTCGACCCCCCATAGTTGACCTCCGCGACGCCGATCCCGCGCGAGGTGAAGTAGGCGATCTCCAGGTCGAGGACGAGGGGCGACCGGCCGGTGGGGCCGCCGTGCGCCCAGACGACGTACGGCGGCAGCTCGTCGCCGGGGGCGACATGGCCTGGGTGGTGCGGTGGATAGATGTGCGCGTGGATCTCGCGCCCCGCGGGCCCGTTGAAGGTGCGGATCTGCGGCTCCGGGTAGTGCGCGGGGTCCACCGGGTCGTCGTGCGCGGCGCCGATCACCCGGGCCCGCCCGGTGCCGGCGTCCAGCTCGACGACCTCGTACGCGCTGCGTGGGCTGGCTCCGACGCCCACGACCCTGCTGCCGTGCGCGGCGAGCGTCGGGGCGAACTCGGTCCAGGGACCCGCCGCGTCGACGACCTCGCCGGTCTCCGGGTCCAGTATCCCGAGCGCGGTGGCGCCGCGTCCGTGCACGACGGCGATCAGCCCGGTCGCCAGCGGCGCGAACCAGCGGTACCCGATCCGCCACAGCGACCCGCCGAACTCCTCCTCGCGCGGGCAGACGGCCGTCCCCTCGCCGTCCTGGCCGAGCCGGTACAGATTCCACCACCCGGTGCGGTCACTGACGTACAACAGGGTGCCGTCGGGGGCCCAGTCGGCCTGGACCACGGACTCCTCCGGGCCGCCGGCGACGGACCGCGCGGCGTGCAGCGTGCCGTCCTCGGCCACATCCGCCAGGACCACCTCCGTCCCGTCCCACGGCATCCTTGGGTGGTCCCAGGCGAGCCAGGCCGCCTGCCCGCCGTCGGGCGAGAGCCGGGGCCCGGTGACGAACCGGTGCCGTCCGTCGGTCAGTTCCCGTACGGCGTCCCGGTCCCGCGCCGCCGATCCGTCCAACGGCACCGCGGCGACGACGCGTCGTACGTCGGTCGGCCCGTCCCCGGTGAACTCCTCAAGGACGCACCACACTTCACCCCGCTCCACCATCAACTGCGGGTCCACCCAGCGCAGCCCCTCACCCACGGGTGACACGGGAGTCAACGGAAGTGGTTCGCCGCCGACTTCGTACCGGTACAGCCGCTGATCGGCGAAGTTCACGAAGACCACCAGGGGGCCCTCGGGGCGCATGACCCCGGCCCATGGGTGACCGCCGTACTCGATGACGCGGCTGCGTACGTTCCAGGGGGCCGGCAGTACCGGCTCCTCCGTGCCGTCGGCCTTCCGCCGTACGAGTGTGCGCCGTCCGCCTTCCGTGGGCCGGGGCTCGGTCCACCAGGCCTCGTCGCCGACGAAGCCCACGAACTCGGGGTGCCCGTCGTGCGCGGCGGCGAGCGTCGCGTCGATCGGCGAGGGCCACGAACCGTACGCAAGGGTCTGCATCTCGTCCCCCTAGGCCGTGCGCAGAAAGCGGTCGAGGACACGGACACCGAAGTGGAGCGCCTCGACCGGCACGCGCTCGTCGACGCCGTGGAAGAGGGCCTGGTAGTCGAAGCCCTCCGGGAGCTTCAGGGGCGCGAACCCGTATCCGGTGATGCCGAGGCGCGAGAACTGCTTGGCGTCCGTGCCGCCCGACATGCAGTACGGCACCACATGCCCTTCGGGCGCGAACTCCTCGACGGCCGCGCGCATCTTCGCGTACGTCGCGGAGTCCACCGGCGCCTGGAGGGCCACCTCACGGTGGTGGAACTCCCACTCCACGTCCGGTCCGGTGAGCTGGTCGAGGGTCGTGCGGAACTCGTCCTCGCAGCCGTGCAGATAGCGGCCGTCCACATAAGCGACGGCCTCCCCCGGGATCACGTTGATCTTGTAACCGGCGCTCAGCATGGTCGGGTTGGCGCTGTTGCGGACGGTCGCCTCGACGAGGGCGGCGGCCGGCCCGAGCTTGTCCAGGAGGATGTCCATGCCTTCGGGGTCCGCGGGGTCACCGTCGATGCCGTAGAGGGCGGCGAGTTCGGTCAGTGCGGCGCGCACGGTCGGGGTGAGCCGCAGCGGCCACTCGTACGCCCCGATCCGGGCGATCGCGGCGGCGAGTCGCGTCACCGCGTTGCTCCGGTTCACCTTGGAGCCGTGTCCCGCACGCCCGCGCGCGGTGAGCTTGAGCCAGCCGGTGCCGCGCTCGCCCGCGGCGATCGGATACAGCTGTCTGCCGCCGCCGTCGTGGAAGGTGAAGGCCCCCGACTCGCTGACGCCCTCGGTGCAGCCCTCGAAGAGACCGGGGTGCTCGTCGGCGAGGAACCCCGAGCCGTCCTCGGCGCTCGCCTCCTCGTCGGCGGTGAACGCGATGACGATGTCACGGCGAGGGCGCATCCCGCCGCGCGCCCAGTGGCGTACGACCGCCAGGATCATCGCGTCCATGTTCTTCATGTCGACCGCGCCGCGCCCCCAGACGACCCCGTCGCGGATCTCCCCGGAGAACGGGTGCACGCTCCAGTCCTCCGCCTGCGCGGGCACGACGTCCAGATGACCGTGGACGAGCAGCGCGTCGGCGGACGGGTCGGTGCCCTCGATGCGGGCGACGACGTTCGTACGCCCCTTCGTGCGCTCCAGGAGTGTGGGTTCCAGGCCCGCTTCGGCCAGCAGCGCGGCGGCGTACTCGGCGGCCGGGCGCTCCTGGCAGTCCCCGCCGCCGTGGTTGGTCGTGTCGATCCGGATGAGATCGGAGGTGAACCGGACGACTTCGTCGAGAGCGAGTGCGTCGTCGCCGAGAGCGTGTGCGTCAGCCATACTGCTCCTCCACCGCGGCCGAGACGATCGTGGTGACCGCCTTGAAGGTACGAATCCCCTCATACATGGTGTCGCTGGTGTACGCCACCTTGCGCTCCCCAATGCGCTCGACACCGGGCACGACGGTGGCGGCCATCGACAGGTGCTCGGCGTCGAACTCCATCGCGATCGTGAACGGGCCGCCGACGACCGGCTCGTGACGCACCGCCAGCGACGCGGCCTCCTTGGCCGCGGCCCGGATGTCGGCGGCGGTCCTGGAGGGCGTACGGCACACGGCCGCGTAGCGGGACACATGGTCCTTGACGGCGACCTTCAGCGCCTCGGGCGCGTACCCCAGCGCGTCCTCGCAGGCCACGTCGTCGCCGGTGACCAGGACGACCGGCACCCCGTACTCGGCGACGACGTGCGCGTTGAGCAGCCCCTCACTCGCCCGTATGTCGTTGACCCATACGCCGGTGAGGGAGTTCGCGAGATAGGTGTGCGCGAGGACGCCCTCCATGCCGGCGCCCGCGTGATAGCCGACGAAGGCGATGCCGTCCACGTCGTCGTGCTGCACGCCCTCCACCATGGACAGCGATTTATGCCGCCCGGTGAGCATCTCCGCTCTCTCGTCCAGCCGCTCAAGGAGCAGGTTCCGCATGCTCCAGTGGGCTTCGTTGATCAGCACCTCGTCGGCGCCGCCGTCGAAGAAACCGAGCACGGCGGCATTCACGTCCGAGGTGAACATCGAGCGGCACCGCTCCCACTGCGGAGTCCCCGGCAGCACGTCGGCCGGCCAGGTCACACCCGTGGCGCCTTCCATGTCGGCACTGATGAGGATCTTCATGCTGCGTCACGTTACGCCCGGACAAGGGAACCGGCTACGACGCGGAGGGGAGACAGGAGCACTCCCTCTCTTGACGCATCCCCGAATAACGGAAACACTGTAGCCGTTAAAATGTGGTGCATTCGGAGGTTGGCTTTGACGTCAACCGCCATCCAGGTACCTGACGCAACGGCAAGGAGCCACGCAAGGTGACAGCGCCTCCGCAGCCAAGCCTGCCGCTCCACCGACGGCCGGTACCGCGTGCCGTCGCGTTCCGGCTGATGGCGCTCGCCTTCGCCGTTGGACCGATCTCAACGACCGCGCGTGGCCGTCCCTCCGGCGGCCACAGGCTCACCTCTCGCCGATTGAGCGACGGACACCGCCGCGCGGCCGCTTGGGCCATTTCGGATACATCGTAGCCGATATATTTGGGAGGGACACCCGAACGACTCGCCCGTGCGAGCGGCCGCGGTCAGTGCTGCGTGAGTCCTCCGGGCGCCTGGCCCGCTTCACGTCTGGCCAGTTCCAGTCCGTCGAGAAGCAGGTCCAGGCCGAACCGGAACTCCTCGTGCAGGGGTACGGAGGTCAGGTCGTCGGCCGCGGCCGTCGTGGCCGGATAGGCGGCCGCATCCAGGGAGTGGTAGTAGTCCCGCAACTGGACTTGGTCCTCGGGGCGCGGCGTTCCGGGGCCGTACTGCTGGATGGCGAAGCCGATCACGTAGTGGCCGATGGCGGTGAAGGCGCGAGCGGCCAGGGCTACCGAGAACCCGTGGCCCAGGAGCAGCTTGATGAGCCGTTCCCTGACGCGCAGCCCGTTGGGGCCGACGGGAACCTGGGCCGCCAGCAGGGGCAGCGCGTGGGGATGCCGGCGCAGGTTGTCGTAGAAGGCCTCCGCGGCGGCGGTCACGGCTTCCCGCCAGGCGAGGCCGTCCAGTTCCTCGGGCGGGATGCGGACTTCGCCCAGGATCCTGTCGGCCACGAGGGCGAGGAGTTCGTCCTTGCCGTTGAAGTGCCGGTAGAGCGTCGCCGTGCCCGAGTCCAGGGCGTCGGCGAGCATGCGCAGGGTCAGCGCCTGGATCCCGACCTCGTCGATGAGCTTCAGGGCGGCGTCGACGATGCGGCCGGCGTCCATCGGGGGACGCCCGCGCCGGTAGGCGGGAGCGGGCTCCCGGCTCGCCCACCAGGCAGGACTGCCCGGGACGGGCTGGACCTCCGACACCATGAAACAGCCGCCCTCTCAGCCAGACGTACCGAGCCATCCAGAAACGAGACTTTCGGCATTATCGTATCCGTTTCGGGTGCCACGGAGCCCTTCCAGGCCGCGCCGAGCCGCATACCGACGGCCGCGCCGCCCGCGTCACGCCCAGCCGGTCCGGCGGCCTGCTCCAGCATCACGGCGGGCCGTCATCCCGACTCGCGCCGACCATGCGTACACGACCCCTTGCGACCCGACCCGCACCTCGCCCCGGTGGCCCGGCCCCGAAAATCGGATACGCTGTATCCGAAATGAGGGCCGAGCCGTGGCCCAGGAGACCGGATGAAAGACACCCTCCCGAGTGAGGCCCCGCGCAGCACACCGCGGCCGCTCGCCACCTTCTTCTGAAAGATCATTTGAGGTTGATCAACATGACTGAACCCCACGACATCGACGTACTCGTCGTCGGAGGCGGCCCGACCGGTTCCACCCTGGCGGCCGACCTGCTGCGGCGCGGGCTGCGCGTGCGCGTGGTCGACAAGGCACCGCACGCCTTCAAGGGATCGCGCGCCAAGGGCGTCCAGCCGCGCACCCAGGAGGTCTTCGAGGACCTCGGCGTACTGCGTGAGGCAGAGGCGGAGGGTGCGCCGTACCCGCTCGCGGGACTCCACCTCGGACCGGTCACCGCGCCATGGAAGATGCAGCAGCGGAACAAGCCGACCCCGGACGTGCCCTACCCGAACATCCTGCTGCTGCCGCAGTTCCGCACCGACGCCATCCTGCACCGCCTGCTCGACCGCCTCGGACTGAGCATCGAGTACGGCGTCGCACTGGAGGGCTTCGAGCAGGACGCCGACTGTGTGACGGCGACGCTCACCTCGGGCGAGCGGGTACGCAGCCGATACCTGGTCGGCGCCGACGGCGGCGGCAGCACCGTCCGACAGAGCGCCGGCCTCCAGTTCGCCGGGGAGACCGACGAGTCCGACCGGACCCTCATCATCGACGGCGTGATCGACGGTCTGTCCCGCGACCGGTGGCACATGTGGCCCCGCGCGTCCGCGGGAGCATGCCCGCTGCCGCACTCCGACCTGTTCCAGGTGATGATCCGTCTGAAGCCGGACGACACACCGGACCTCGACGAAGCCGCGCTGACCGCCCGGTTCCACGACCTCACCGGGCTGCGGCTGCACGACATCACCTGGACCTCGGTGTTCCGGCCCAACGTCCGGCTCGTCGAGCACTACCGCGCCGGCCGGGTCTTCCTCGCCGGCGATGCCGCCCACGTGCACACCCCAGCCGGCGCCCAGGGGCTCAACACCGGCGTGCAGGACGCCTACAACCTCGGCTGGAAACTCGGCCAGGTCATCGCCGGCGCACCGGACAGCCTCCTCGACAGCTACGAGGCCGAGCGACTGCCCATCGCCGCACGCGTCCTCGGCAAGTCCAGCGAACTGTACTCAAGCCTCAGCCGACACCAGGTCTCCGGCCTCAAGCGCGGAGACGAGGAACGCCAGCTCGAACTCTCGTACCACGGCGGCCCGCTCGCACCCACCGATGCTCCGGACACCAAGAGCCTGCACGTCGGCGACCGGGCACCGGACGCACCCTGCACCGCCCCCGGCGCCCGACGCCTGTTCGACGCCTACCAGGGACCGCACTTCACCTTGCTGGCCTTCGGAAGCGATGCCGCAAAGGCGCTGCCCGAACTGACCTGGCCGGCCGACGGCGTCGAACTGCGCCGCTACACCGTCCGCACCGGACGCGGGATCGATGAAGGTTTCCTCACCGACACCACCGGCAGGCTCACCGACATCTATGGCATCACCGGTGACACTCTGATCCTCGTCCGGCCGGACGGATACATCGGAAGCATCATCACCGGCGACTGGGCACAGGCCTTCACCACCGCGGCCAAGGCACTCACTCCGGCATGACCCGGCCGCGGCGCGCGGCAGGTGGCACCCGGACCACCGGCATCACCCGGTACGCCCCGCCACCAGCCACTTCGACGGCAGTTCGATACGCGAGCCGTCGGCCGTGTACTCGGTCGTGACCAGGGGGGTTTCGCCGCTCGCGAGGACCGTGAGGCCCGCGGCGCGGAGGTACTCGGGGACGGCGGCGTCCGCGACCTCGCCGGGGGCGATGCCGTGCCGGAAGACCGGGGCGAGCTTGGGCGGCGGGCCGTCGGCGCTCTGTGCCAGGCCCCTCAGCACCAGGCCCGCGGCCTCGGCGAGTTCGACGAGGAAGACCCGGCCGCGCTCCCCCACCAGCGTCGCCAGGCCGTCCACCAACGGCTGCCGGTCGTCCGGCTCGGCCTGATGGAGCACACCCCGCATATAGAGGTTGGCGTCGCCGAGCTCCGCGTGCAGCGTCTCCGCCTCGGTCTTCTCGGCCGCGTCGAGCAGCCTGTACACGGCCTGCCCCGCCGGGTCGGCGCGGCGGGCGTGGTCCAGCGCCGCGGCCGACAGGTCGGCGCCGACGACGTGCGGGAAGCGGTCGGCCAGGAAGCGGGTCTGCGTGCCGTTGCCACAGCCGAGGTCCACGACCGGCAGGCCGGGAGCCGCCAAGTGCGGTTCGAAGAAGGCGAGATGAACGCCGACGGTCAGCGCGGGCTCGGCGTCCCAGAAGACCGCCCCCTGTTCGTCGGAGGCCTCGCTCCAGAAGCCCTCCCAGGCTTGCCTGTACCGGCTCGTCACACTCATGCCCGCTCCCCAGGTTGCGACCTCGGCCCGCCGGGACCTGGCAGGCCAGATCGGTTTATCGCGCCCGGCGCGAAGCGACAAGCGGGCGGCGCATTCCTTCACTGCTCATTCGATACCCGTACGCCTGCGCACACCGCGTGCGCCCCGCCCCTCCCGGGCGTCGCGGGAACACGTCAACGGCGCGGGAGCGTCAGTTCGAACCACACGGTCTTGCCCGCGCTGGTCCGGCTGGTCCCCCACTCGCGGGCCAGCGTGCTGACGACGCGCAGGCCGCGCCCGAACTCGTCGCCGGGTCCGGCGCTGAGCAGCGTCGGCAGCGTGTGGTCGTCGTCGTCCACCTCGCACAGCAGGGTGTCGCCCCGGACGAGCCGCAGCTCTATCTGGCGGCTGTGCGCGTGCCGTACGGCATTGGTGACCAGCTCACTCACCATCAGCTCGGCGCTGTCAACGAGGCCTGCCAGGCCCCACACATGCAGCTGTTCGCGGACCACCGCGCGTGCCCTGCCCACCTCGATCGGGTCCAGCGACAGCCGCCACTCGGCGACGGCTTCGGACGCGATGCCGTTGAGCCGGGCCATCAGCAGGGCGACGTCGTCCTTGCGGCCGCCACGGGTGTTGAGCGCGCTGATGATGGTGTTGCAGGCGTCGTCCATGGACGCGGCCGGGTGGGCCGCGGACTCGCAGAGCGTCGCGAGGCCGACGCCGATGTCCTCGCCGCGCACCTCGACCAGTCCGTCGGTGCACATCACGAGCCGGTCGCCGGGCGCCACCCGCACGCGAACCGCCTCGAAGGGCACTCCGCCGACTCCGATGGGCGCGCCCGTCGGGAGATCGAGCAGCTCGCTGTATCCGTCCTCGGCACGGACCAGAACGGGTGGGATGTGGCCCGCGTTGGCGATCTGAAGCTCCCCGGCGATGGGATCGTAGACGGCGTACAAACAGGTCGCGAGGTAGTTGTCGCCCAGCCGTTGGGCCAGGTCGTCGAGGTTGCGCAGCAGCTGGGCGGGCGGCAGGTCGAGCGCGGCCATGGTCTGGACGGCCGTACGCAACTGGCCCATCATCGCGGCCGAGTTGAGGCCGTGGCCCATCACGTCGCCGACGACCAGGGCGGTGCGCGAGCCGGGCAGCTTCACCGAGTCGAACCAGTCACCGCCGACCCGCCCGAGGAGCGTGCCGGGCAGATAGCGGGTCGCGATGTCACAGCCGGCCATGCGGGGCGCGATGTGCGGCAGCATGCTGTCCTGGAGGGTCTCGGCGACGCTCTCCTGGTAGGTGTACATGCGCGCGTTGTCGAGCACGAGGCCCGCGCGGGCGGCCAGTTCGGCGCCGGTGACCCGGTCCATGTCGTTGAACTCGACGCGCTCGGGGTGGCGCAGCAGGATCATGAACCCGAGGACCACATTGCGGGCCTTCAGAGGCACGACCAGCATGGAGCGGTTGGTGATGAGCGGCCTGATGTCGCGCTTCTCGAACTGCGCGGCGATCATGTGCCCCATCTGTTCACTGATGCGCGGCACGAGGACGGGCTCACCGGTGGTCATGCACTGGAAGAACGGTGTGTGCGCCGGAAAGGGCATGGCCTCGCCGACCGGCACGACGTCGTCCCAGCGGCCGGGCTCGTCCGTGTGCTCCAAGGCGACCCGGTGCCACATGGTGGTGGTGTCGGGCACCCCTTCGGGGAAACCCTCACCGGCGACGACCTGTTCGCGCAGGTATGTGCCCGCCACATCCGTGAAGCGCGGCACGACGGCGCGGCTGACCTCGAGAATGGTCTGTGTCAGGTCGAGGGAGGTGCCGATGCGGCCGCTGACCTCGTTGAGGAATTCCAGGCGCTCGCGCACGGCGACGTATTCGAGGTCCTCGCCCTCGTCCTGGACGTCCCGCGGCACGGGCGCGCCGTAGGCCGCCGCGCGGGCGGCCCGTTCACGGCGCGCCTTGCGCTCGGTCCGCCGGGGCACACCCCAGTCGGGGGTGACGGGCACCCGGTCGTTCTGGCTGAACTCCAGGACGGGATAGCCCAGTTCCAGAACCTGCGCGACGATGCGGGCGCTCTCGCCCACGCTCATGCTGGGCAGGATCTCGGGGAGCCGGCGGGCCAGGCCCTCGGCACCGGGGAAGTCGGTGTGCAGCGCGAAGCCGGGCGCGATGCGCTCGACGGCCGCCCCGTCGGCGTCGTCGCCCTCGTGACGCATCGCGGCCGCGTCGGCGGCGAGCACCAGCAGCCGCTCCCGTCCGGGCCCCACCAGGGGATAGGCCCACCACAGGACGTCGGTCCGGTCGTGACCGGCCACCGTGAGGCGGGCCCGCCCGGCGGCCGGGTAGGAGAGCCGCCCGTCGAGGGAGGACTCCAGGTCGGGGCCGAGTCCGTCGTATGCCGCGTACGCCCCGTAAGGCGCTGTGTCGTCGTCCTCGGGGAGCGCGCCCGAGACGGGGAGCAGGTCGACGGCGGGGCGGCCCACCGCGTCCTCTTTGGGGGCGCCGAAAAGGCGCCTGGCGCCGGTGCTCCAGTGCGAGACGAGACCGTCACGGTCCACTGTCACCACGGCCAGCGGGATGCGGCCGACGGCGGCGTACTCCGCCGCGCCGTTGCCAGCTTCACGGCTGGGAGCTGCGCCCGCTTCGGTGCCACGGTCCATGGCCCAGGCCCTTTCTTCCCACGGCTCCGCAAGATCTGTGCCGCCTCCACTACCGTACGGCGGTGGCCCGTTGCCATGTGTGGCAATACGGGAATTGACCTCTCCGGGGGCGGCTCCGGCGCACGACGGGCCGACTCACGCCCCATTCGCCCGCTCCGTCACGCCCCCATCCCCAGTGGTCTCCTCCGTCTTCTCTCCCTGGTCTTCCCTAGTCTTCATGCCCCAGTTGCAAGTCCCGTTCCGTCCTGCCGCCCCCGGCGACCTGGAGCACGGTGGCCACCGGCGGATAGCCGGCCGCGATGACGGTGTACTCGCCGGAGGACAGGTCGACGAACCGGAACGTTCCCTCAGCGCCCGTGGTGAGCGTGTCCACCACATTGCCCGCGGCGTCCAGGAGCGTCACGCGCGCGTCCTCGACGGGCCGTCCGCCGCCCGCCCGTACGGTGCCGCGCAGCACGGCGCCGCCGGCGAGTTCGACGTCCTGGCGGGTCTCGCGGGCGGCCTGGACGGAGACAGGCAGCGCGGCCGGGCGGAACGCGGGCGCGCTGGCGGCGAGGGTGTACTCGCCCGCCACCAGCTCCGTGATGACATAGCCGCCTTCGCGCCCGCTGCGGGTGGTGGCCACCACCTCGCCGTGCACATTGGTGAGCGTGACCGTGGCCTCGCGCACCGGGGTGCCGTCCGCGGTCAGCACGCTTCCGGCGAGGCGTCCGGCGCCGCCGAGCACGACGTCCAGTTCCACGGGACGTTCGCCGACGGTCACCGAGACGGCCTGCGGCTGGTGGCCGCCCGCCGCGGCGATCAGGACGTAGGACCCCGAGCCGGGCGTGGACAGCGCGTACCGCCCGTCCTCGCCGCTGGCGCCCCGCCCGATCTGCTGTCCCGCGACGTCGATGAGGGTGAGCGCGGCGCGTGGCACGACGGTGCCGTCGGGGTGCTGCACCGTGCCGCAGACGGGAATCCCGGCGGCGTACGCCGAACGGGCCTGCGGGATATGGGCGTTCACCTGCGCGGACTCCGGGTCGGCGGTGGGAGCGTTGTGGGACACCAGCGGTTTCTCCTTGAGGAAGAAGGCGATGAGCAGGCCGAGGACGAGCACCGGCACCAGATAGAGGAAGATCCGCGGCATGGCGTCCGCGTAGGCACCGATGTAGTCGTCACGCAGAGCGGCGGGCATCGCGTGGACGAGCTGGGGGGTGATGGACTTGGAGTCCGGAATTCCGGTGCCCCCGCGCGCGGGGAGACGATCGGCGAGCGCGTCGGCGAGCCGGCCCGCGAAGAGCGTGCCGAAGACGGCGGCTCCGACGCTGCCGCCGATCTGCCGGAAGTAGTTGTTGGCGCTGGTCGCGGTACCGAGGTCGGCCGGGCGTACGGAGTTCTGCACGGCGAGGACCAGGACCGGCATCACCATGCCGATGCCCGCGCCCAGTACGGCCATCCAGATGCTGTAGTGCAGGCGTGGGGTGTCGGCTTCGAGGCGCGACAGCAGCCACATGCCGACGGCGGAGAGGGCGCTGCCGAGGACCGGGTAGACCTTGTAGCGGCCGGTGCGGCTGATGAGTTGCCCAGAGACGACCGAGGTGCCGACGATGCCGCCCATCATGGGGAGCATCAGGAGCCCGGACTCGGTGGCGCTGGCCCCGTCGACCATCTGAAGGAACGTGGGCAGGTAACTGGCGGCTCCGAAGAGGGCCACGCCGATGACCAGGCCCACCAGCGCGGTGACGTTGAAGACGCCGTCCTTGAACAGCCGCAGCGGGATGAGGGGTTCGGCCGCGAAGCGCTCGGCGACGAAGAAGAGGATCGTCGCGGCGAGCGCGCCCGCCCCGAGCCCCAGGATGACCCGCGAGCCCCACGCGTACTCGGTGCCGCCCCAACTGGTCAGCAGCACCAAGCACGTTGAAGCGGCGGCGAGGAGCAGTACCCCGAGCAGGTCGACGCGTCCCCTGGCGGTGGGCTTCGGCAGCTTCAGTACGACGGTGACGACGGCCAGCGTCACCAGGCCGAAGGGCACGTTGATGTAGAAACACCACCTCCAGGAGAGGTGGTCCGTGAAATAGCCGCCCAGGAGAGGGCCGGCAACCGAGGCGAGGCCGAACGCGGCGCCGATCAGGCCCATGAAGCGGCCGCGTTCGCGCGGCGGCACGATGTCCGCGATGATCGCCTGCACGCCGATCATGAGGCCGCCCGCGCCGACGCCCTGGATCGCGCGGAAGGCGATCAACTCGTCCATGGTGCGCGACCATCCGGCGAGCGCCGAGCCGACGACGAAGACGGCGATCGCGAACTGGAAGACGCCCTTGCGGCCGAAGAGGTCGCCGAATTTGCCGTAGACGGGGAGTCCGACGGTGGAGGTGAGCAGATAGGCGGTGATCGCCCAGGACATCTTGTCCAGCCCGTGCAGCTCCCCGACGATCTTCGGGAGCGCGGTGGCCACGATCATCTGGTCCAGGGCGGCGAGCAGCAGGGCGAGCATGAGTCCGAAGAAGACCAACCGCACCTGGCGTGGTCCGAGTTGGACGGGCTCGGCCGGCGCCTCAGTGGATTTCTGCGGGGGCGCGGCAGCCGGTTGGTCCTTCACCAGAGTGATCCCGCCCACGTACCGCTCCCCTCGTCGCACCCACTGCACAATTCCCGCTTATCGCGACAACTGCGAGTAAGCGCGACGAGTTACGGCGTACCGTCGCGCGACAGGGAGATCCACTCGAAACGGTGAGGGCGCAACACGCCCTGGAGAGTTGCCTCTTGGACGGTGCGCCCTCGCGGAGTCGCCCCTCGGGCTACTTCTCCACCTCGGTGGCGAGCTTGTCGAGCAGCGCGTCGTAGATCCGGCCGAGGCCCTTGGGCGCGAAGGTCTTCTCGAAGAAGCCGCCGATGCCGCCCGCGCCGTTCCAGACGGTGCTGATCACGACGCGCGACGCACCCTCGCCGGCCGGGGTGACCCGCCAGGTGGTGACCATCGAGGAGTTGCGGTCCTTCTCGACGAGCTCGCCGTCGGTGGGCTCGCTGACTTCGAGCAGGCAGTCACGGACGCGCTTGCTGGTGGCCTGGAGCTTCCAGTGGACGAGGGTGCCCTCGCCGTCGCCGCCCTCACGCACCTCGTACTCGCTGAAGTGCTCGGGCAGCAGCTTCGCTCGCGTGCCGCTGTAGTCGGCCAGGGCGTCGAACACCGCCTCCGCGTCCGCCGCGATGACCCGCTCCGTCGTGGCCTCGACCTGCGCCATGGCACTTCCTCCAGCAATTGGTTCCTCGGGGGTGTGCGGCCACCCAACCACCAGGCGGCCGAGCCACCCAAATCGGGGGTCCCCGGCAGAGCCCGAATACGAGGTCGCACGATCAAGGGAACATGTGTTCTATTCTGTGGCCAGTGCTATCGAGGAGGCGTCATGCGCTGGGACAACCTCACAGTGGACCCCGCCGGGGACCCCGCTCCGGACGCCGCGCTGTTCGGCGCGGACGCGGTGACCACCCGCACCTTCGACACTCCGGAGTTCCGTGGGATCACCTTCCACGAGATCCGGGCGCGGTCGATCGTGAACCGGGTGCCGGGGGCTTCCCGAATGCCCTTCGAGTGGACGGTCAACCCCTATCGGGGGTGCACGCACGCGTGCGTCTACTGCTTCGCGCGCAAGACGCACAGCTATCTGGACCTCGACACGGGACTCGACTTCGACTCGCAGATCGTGGTGAAGGTCAACGCGCCGGACCTGTTGCGCCGCCAGCTCGCCTCGCGCCGCTGGCACGGCGAGCACATCGCGATGGGCACCAACGTCGACTGTTATCAGCGGGCGGAGGGCCGCTACCGGCTGATGCCCGGGATCATCGCAGCCCTGCGCGACCACGCGAACCCCTTCTCGATCCTGACGAAGGGCACGCTGATCCTGCGTGACCTCGACCTCCTGAAGCAGGCGTCCGAGGTCACCGACGTCGGCATCTCCGTCTCCGTGGGCTTCACCGACCCCGAGCTGTGGCGCACCGTCGAGCCGGGCACACCGGCCCCGGAGCGCCGCCTGGACGTCGTCCGCACCCTGACCGACCACGGCATCGGCTGCGGCGTCCTGATGGCCCCCGTGATCCCCTTCCTGGGCGACCATCCGGCCCAGCTGCGCGCCACCGTACGCGCCGTCGCGGCCTCCGGCGCCACCTCGGTGACCCCACTGGTGCTGCACCTTCGGCCCGGCGCCCGCGAGTGGTTCATGGCCTGGCTGGAGCACCACCACCCGTACCTCGTACGCCGTTACGAGCGGCTGTACGCCGAGGGGGCCTACGCCCCGAAGTGGTACCAGCGCCGGATCACCCGTCAGGTCCACGAGCTGGCCCAGGAGTACGGCATCGGCCCCACGCGCGCGGGGATGCCCCGCAGGATCACCGCCCCCGCCGAGCCGCCCGCGCCCCAGGAGCCGACCCAGCTCACGCTGCTCTGACGACTCCTTCGAAACCGCTCAGCCGACGTCCGTGAACACTTCCGACGGCATCCGAAACACTTCTGACGGCATCCGAGCGCATCCCGCGGCGCAATCGGGTCAAATCTTGCCAGAACGGGTTCTTCCGACCCCCCTCTCCGGGACGATGCGGCGAAGGCCGTGGCGTGCACGGCTCAGAATCCTCCGTCCTGGGAGGCCTTGTGAAGAAACGCGCAGCTGCTCTGTGCGGAGCTGCCGCCGTGGTGGCCGGGATGATCACGTCGATCCCCGCCGACGCGAGCGCCGGCTCCGCGACCGCACCGCGCACCACCCAGACCGCGAAGCCCACCTGGAAGAAGTGCGGCACCAGCGCCTATCCGACGCTTCAGTGCGCCTCACTGAAGGTGCCGCTGGACCACTCGCACCCCGGCGGCCCGCAGATCACACTGGCGCTCTCACGCGTTCCGCACACCGCGAAGACGTACCAGGGGCCGCTGCTCGTGAACCCTGGCGGTCCCGGCGGCAGCGGGCTCAAGCTGGCCGGCTTCGTGGCGTCCTCGCTGCCGAAGAAGGTGGCCGCGCAGTACGACGTCATCGGCTTCGACCCCCGTGGCGTGGGCGCGAGCAAGCCCGCCCTGGACTGCGAGCCCGGGCACTTCAACGCGGTACGCCCCGACACCGTGCCCAGCACCCCGGCCATGGAGAAGGCCAACCTCGACCGCGCCAAGGCCTTCGCCGAGGCGTGCGGCAAGAAGTACGCGAGCGTGCTGCCGTACATCGACACGGTGAGCGCGGTCCAGGACATGGACTCGATCCGCAGCGCGCTCGGCGCCGAGAAGATCAACTACTTCGGGTACTCGTACGGCACCTACCTCGGCGCCGTGTACGCGAAGCTCTACCCGAACCGCGTGCGCCGCCTGGTCCTGGACTCCATCGTCGACCCCAACGGCGTCTGGTACGACGACAACATCGGTCAGGACTACGCCTTCAACGACCGCCACCTGGCCTTCATGGCCTGGGTCGCCAAGCACAACGCGACGTACAAGCTCGGCACCGACCCGGCCAAGGTCGAGACCAAGTGGTACGCGATGCGCGCGGCGCTCGCCAAGAAGCCCGCACAGAAGAAGGTGGGCGCCTCCGAACTGGAGGACACCTACATCCCCGGCGGCTACTACAACGGCTACTGGCCCTCCCTCGCCGAGGCGTTCGCGGCCTATGTGAACGACAAGAACACGGACCCGCTCGTCGAGGCGTACGACAACTTCGCCGCCGTCGACGCCTCGGGCGACAACGGCTACAGCGTCTACACCGCGGTGCAGTGCCGTGACACCTCCTGGCCACGCGACTGGAACCAGTGGCGCGAGGACAACTGGGCGGTGTACGACAAGGCGCCGCTGATGGTCTGGAACAACGCCTGGTACAACGCGCCGTGCGCCTTCTGGCCGACGCACTCGCTCGAGCCGGTGGACATCGCCAACGCCGCCCTGCCGCCGGCACTGCTGTTCCAGGCCACGAACGACGCGGCCACCCCGTACGAGGGCGGTGTCACCGTCCATCACCAGCTGCGCGGCTCCAGCCTGGTGGTCGAACAGGGCGGCGGGAACCACGGCATCACGCTGAGCGGGAACACCTGCCTGGACAAGTACCTGGCGGCGTATCTGACCGACGGCAAGCTGCCGCACAGCGGTGGCGAGATCGACGCGGTGTGCAAGACACTGCCCGACCCGGAGCCGCTGAGGACGAAGGCGGCGTCCACCTCCTCGCGCGGCTCGGCACTGCACGGACTGCTCGGCTTCCGGGGCTGAACCCTCCCCTGGCGGCGGCCCGTCGGGGGCATTGTCAGACCCATGGTCCACCATGGACGCATGAGTGAGCTGACGCGTATTTCCGCCCCCGACGGGGTCGCCCCCGCGACCGCGTACACGCACGTCGTCATGGGCACGGGCCGCTTCGTCGCGGTCTCGGGCCAGCTCGCCCTGGACGAGGACGGCAAGCTCGTCGGCGAGGGCGACCCGGACGCGCAGGCCCGCCAGGTCTTCGAGAACCTGCGCCGGTGTCTCACCGCCGCGGGGGCCACATTCGACGACGTCGTCAAACTCACCTTCTTCGTCACGGACATGGCCCACATGCCGGCCGTCCGCGCCGCCCGGGACGCGCACATACCCGCCGACCGCCTCCCGGCCGCGTCCGCGGTCCAGGTCGCCGCGCTGGTCCGCCCGGAGTTCCTGATGGAGATCGAGGCGTACGCGGTGGTCGGCGAGTGAGCGGGCTCCGCGTCCGTGAGATGACCCTGGACGACTGCCGACGCGTGGCCGAGATCCGCATCCGGAGCTGGCAGAGCGCGTACAAGGGGCTGATACCGCAGCCGTACCTCGACGCGCTCAGCGTGGACGAGGACGAGACACGGCGACGCGCGCGCTTCGAGCAGGGCGCCGGCGACGTGGTGAACCTGGTCGCCGAGCTGGACGGCGAGGTGGTCGGCTGGGCCTGCCACGGGCCGTACCGGGACGGCGAATTCCGCGCCGGGGACGTCGAGTTGTACGCGATCTATGTGCGTCCTGACCGGGTCGGAGAGGGCCTGGGGCGCGCGCTGCTGAGCGAGTCGGCCGGCCGGTGCGCGGCGGCCGGGCACGGGCGGATGCTGCTGTGGGTGCTCAAGGAGAACACCCCGGCCCGCCGCTTCTACGAGCGGGCCGGTTTCGGTCCCGACGGCGCCGAAGAGCCCTTCGAGGTGGGCGGGGTCGCGGTGCCCGAGGTGCGGTATGTGCGCGCGCTCACCGGCGTGGGCATCGACTGACCCGCGCCCGGGGTTTCGCGTCGGCGCCTGCTTGGCGACCGGCGCATCGGTAGCCGGGCGGCCGTGCCCTACTCCTTGGGCAGCCGCGCCAGCGCACGCACGGCCGCCTCCGCGAGCGCCGGATGCGCCAGCGCCTCGTTCAGGACGGGTCTCGCGCGTGCGTCCCCCAGGGCGCCCAGTCCCTCGACGCACGCGAGCGCGACCCTGCGGTACGGGTCGTGCGGGCGCAGCCTGCGCTCCAGGGTGGTGATCAGCGCGGGCACGGCCTCGGGGGCGCGCAGCTCGACCAGGAGTCGCACCGGGTGGAGCGCGTAGGCGACGCGCAGCTCGTTCGTGGCGAGCGCGGCCGCCGCGCGGGCCGTACGGGGGTCGCCGAGGCGGGCCAGGGCGTAGGCGGCGGACGCGCAGCGCTGCGGGTCGCGGTGGTTGAGCAGCAGGACGAGCGCCTCGAAGGCCCGCCGGTCGCCGGCGACCCCGAGCCGGAAGGCGACCAACTCCCGGGCCCACAACGGCTGTCCGGGCTCCGTCAGCGAGGCCGCGAGCTCGTCGGGGTCCTCGGCCGCCACAAGCCGCTCGTACACCGCCG
This sequence comes from Streptomyces sp. R35, assembly GCF_041053035.1. Classification (NCBI taxonomy): domain Bacteria; kingdom Bacillati; phylum Actinomycetota; class Actinomycetes; order Kitasatosporales; family Streptomycetaceae; genus Streptomyces; species Streptomyces sp. R35. The sequence goes on along the minus strand of NZ_CP163440.1, from coordinate 9,324,832 downwards.
AGCCCCCGGCCTCGCTCCGTACACGTTCCGTGAGTGATCGCAACGCTTCGTCCATGGCGGCGAGCCTAGAGAAACCTGTGAGGCGCCGGGACGTACATCACAAACTCAAGGGCTGGCGTGCTCGTTACTGGCGGGTTAAGCTCAGACGAGCGAGTTACCCACTCGCCTCTTACTTGCGGTGGCCTGGTGACGCAGTCGCCGCGAGAGCAGTCGGTTCGGTACTTCAGGTATCTGCGTACGACACGGCTCCGGGACAGGGCCGGTCGGTCATCACCGTTCCACGCGGCGTCCGTTCTTGGGCGCCCTCGGACGGCACCGGGCGTGTGCGCTCGTCAGCCCGGCAACACCCGCATCCTCCGCACTGTGTGCGCCTGTTGGCGTACCCGGGTGCGCTCCTCAGTCGTCACCCTCTCTCTGGAGTCCCGCGATGGCCACTCCCCTGTCCGACACCCCTCTGTCCCCGCTCAAGACCGTCGCCGTCGTCGGCCTCGGCACCATGGGCACCGGCATCGCCGAGGTCCTCGCCCGGGCCGGCCGCGAAGTGATCGGCATCGACATCAGCGAGGCCGCGGCCGCCCAGGCCGTCACGGCGCTCGAAGCCTCCACCGCCCGCGGTGTGCAGCGCGGGCGCTGCACCGAGCAGGAGCGCGCCGACGTCCTCGCCCGCTTCCGTACGTTCACCGATCTGCAGGCCGCGGCCGACGCCGACCTGGTCATCGAGGTGACCCCGGAGTCGTACGACATCAAGCAGCAGGTCTTCCGGGCGCTCGACACCATCGTGCGCCCCGAGACGATCCTCGCGACCGGCACCAACGCCCTGTCCGTGACGCGCCTCGCCGCCGACTCGGCCCACCCCGAGCGCGTGCTCGGCCTGCACTTCTTCAACCCGGCCCCGGCCATGAAGCTGGTCGAGGTCGTCTCGTCGGTGCTGACCGCGCCGGTGGCCGTCGCCGCCGTCACGGACCTGGCGCTCGAGCTCGGCAAGGAGCCCGTCGCGGTCGGCGACCGCCCCGGATTCGTCGCCGACGGGCTGCTGTTCGGCTACCTCAACCAGGCCGCCGCGATGTACGAGGCGAAGTACGCCTCCCGTGAGGACATCGACGCCGCCATGAAGCTCGGCTGCGGACTGCCGATGGGCCCGCTGGCGCTGCTCGACCTGATCGGCGTCGACACCGCGCGTACGGTCCTGGAGGCCATGTACGCCGAGTCGCACGACCGGCTGCACGCTCCCGCGCCCATCCTCAAGCAGCTCAGCGAGGCGGGCCTGACCGGCCGGAAGTCGGGGCGCGGCTTCTACTCGTACGAGGCTCCCGGCAGCGCCGCCGTCGTGCGGGACGCGCTGACGCCGCTGGAGGGCGCCGCCCTGGTCGAGGGCCGCACGATCCGCTCGGTCGGCGTCGCGGGCTCCGGCACGATGGCGTCCGGTATCGCCGAGGTCTTCGCGAAGGCAGGTTACGAAGTCGTCCTCGCCGCCCGCAGCGAGGAGAAGGCGCAGGCCGCCAAGGCCCGTATCGGCAAGTCGCTTTCGCGCTCCGTCGACAAGGGCCGGATGACGGCCGAGGCGGCGGCGCAGACGCTGGAGCGGATCACCCCGGCGGGTTCGTACGACGCCTTCTCCGACGTCGATCTGGCGCTGGAGGCGGTCGCCGAGGACCTGGAGATCAAGCAGCAGCTGTTCGCCACGTTCGACAAGGTCTGCAAGCCCGGCGCGATCCTGGCCACCACCACCTCGTCGCTGCCCGTCGTCGCCTGCGCCCGCGCCACCTCGCGCCCGCAGGACGTGATCGGCATGCACTTCTTCAACCCGGCGCCGGCGATGAAGCTCGTCGAGGTCGTGCGGACGGTGCTGACCGAGGACGACGTGCACGCCACCGTGCGCGAGGTCTGCGCGAAGATCCGCAAGCACCCGGTTGACTGCGGGGACCGGGCCGGCTTCATCGTGAACGCGCTGCTGTTCCCGTACCTGAACAACGCGATCAAGATGGTGCAGGAGCACTACGCGTCGCTGGACGACATCGACGCGGCGATGAAGCTGGGCGGCGGGTACCCGATGGGCCCGTTCGAGCTCCTGGACGTGGTCGGGCTCGATGTCTCGCTGGCCATCGAGAAGGTTCTGCACCGCGAGTTCCGTGACCCGGGCCTGGCCCCGGCGCCGCTCCTGGAGCACCTGGTGGCCGCGGGCTGCCTCGGCCGCAAGACGGGCCGCGGCTTCCGCGAATATGCCCGCCGCTGAGCGTCCGGGCGACTGGCTGCGAGACAGCGCCGACTGGGGCGGACTGCTCGGCCCGACCGGAAACCCCCCGCCCGTGGAGGGCGGGGGGATCCCCGGACATGCGCGCTCTCCTGCACACATGCAGTACGTTCGGGTCATGTCCCAGCCCGCCAAGTCCTCACGTACACCAGCTACGCCCGACGCGCCGGAAAGTGCCGCAGGCAGTCGCGCGGCCGCGCAACGGCTCAAGATGCGCCGGGAGCTGGCGGCCGCGGCCATGGAGCTGTTCGCGACCAAGGGGTACGAGGCGACCACCGTCGACGAGATCGCAGCCCAGGCCGGGGTGGCCCGTCGTACCTTCTTCCGCCACTTCCGCTCCAAGGAAGAGGCGATCTTCCCCGACCACGACGACACCCTGATCCGGGCCGAGGCGGTGCTCAACGCGGCGCCGCCGCACGAGCACCCGCTCGACACGGTGTGCCGTGGCATCAAGGAAGTCATGAGGATGTACGCCGCCCGGCCCGAGATCTCCGTCTCGCGCTACAAGCTGACGCGCGAGGTGCCGACGCTGCGGGAGGCCGAGATCGCCTCGGTGGCCCGCTACGAGCGGCTCTTCACCCGCTATCTCCTGGGCCACTTCGACGAGCACGCGCACGACGACGACGCCAACGACGATCCGCTGCTCGCGGAGGTCGCCGCGTCGGCCGTGGTCACGGCGCACAACCACGTCCTGCGCCGCTGGCTGCGGGCCGGGGGGCAGGGCGATGTCGAGACCCAGCTGGACCACGCCTTCGCGATCGTGCGGAAGACGTTCGGGACCGGGATCGGTGCGGGACGGGAGACCCCACCCCGGTCGGCGTCGGCCTCCTCCTTCACGGAGGGGGACGTGCTGGTGACCGTGGCCCGGGTCGATGCCCCGCTGGACCAGGTGATGCGCACCATCGAGCAGGCGCTCAGGGAACGGTCGTAGCGACTTCCCTCACAGAACCGCGGCTCCGCCGCTTTTCCTCAATCGCCGGACGGGCTCATTTTGAGCACGTCCGGCGTTTTTGCGCCCCGTATTCGATCGATCATCGCGCGCCCTGATCGATCATCGCTCACGTGTTACGTAAAGATTTCACCTGAGCGCAACTTCTGGCACTCCGTGCCTTGCACGGTGACACGCCGTGCCATACGTTGAAGGAGTCCGGGCGGCCGGCGTGCAGAGACCTTTCGTACGCCGGCTGTCCCCGCAAGCCAATGGCGAGCGCGCCCGGACGCCTGCGTCACAGGCAACCTCCTGCGCCACAAAGCGCTGCCACAGCACCACCTCCGCCGAACCGACGGCACACCCCTCACACCCAGCAGCAGCACCGACGTAACCCTCAGCGTCTTCCCTCGGACGCTCATCGCCGGAGGCAACACCGTGAAGGAAATCCTGGACGCGATTCAGTCGCAGACGGCCACGTCTGCCGACTTCGCCGCTCTTCCGCTCCCCGAGTCGTACCGCGCGATCACCGTGCACAAGGACGAGACGGAGATGTTCGCCGGGCTCGCCACCCGCGACAAGGACCCCCGCAAGTCGATCCACCTGGACGACGTGCCGGTGCCGGAACTCGGCCCGGGCGAGGCCCTGGTGGCCGTCATGGCCTCCTCCGTGAACTACAACTCGGTCTGGACCTCGATCTTCGAGCCGATGGCGACGTTCGGCTTCCTGGAGCGCTACGGCAGGCTCAGCGAGCTCACCAAGCGCCACGACCTGCCGTACCACATCATCGGCTCCGACCTCGCGGGCGTCGTCCTGCGCACCGGCCCGGGCGTCAACGCCTGGAAGCCCGGTGACGAGGTCGTCGCGCACTGTCTGTCCGTCGAGCTGGAGTCCTCCGACGGCCACAACGACACGATGCTCGACCCGGAGCAGCGCATCTGGGGCTTCGAGACGAACTTCGGCGGTCTCGCCGAGATCGCGCTCGTGAAGTCCAACCAGCTGATGCCGAAGCCGGACCACCTCTCCTGGGAGGAGGCCGCCGCTCCGGGACTCGTGAACTCGACCGCGTACCGGCAGCTGGTCTCCCGCAACGGCGCCGGCATGAAGCAGGGCGACAACGTCCTCATCTGGGGCGCGAGCGGTGGACTCGGCTCGTACGCCACGCAGTTCGCGCTCGCCGGTGGCGCCAACCCCATCTGTGTCGTGAGCAGCGAGCAGAAGGCGGACATCTGCCGGGCGATGGGCGCCGAGGCGATCATCGACCGCAACGCCGAGGGCTACAAGTTCTGGAAGGACGAGCACACCCAGGACCCGAAGGAGTGGAAGCGCTTCGGCAAGCGCATCCGTGAGCTGACCGGCGGCGAGGACGTGGACATCGTCTTCGAGCACCCGGGCCGCGAGACCTTCGGCGCCTCCGTGTACGTCACCCGCAAGGGCGGCACCATCGTCACCTGCGCCTCGACCTCGGGCTACAACCACGAGTACGACAACCGCTACCTGTGGATGTCCCTGAAGAAGATCGTGGGCTCGCACTTCGCCAACTACCGTGAGGCCTGGGAGGCCAACCGGCTGGTCGCCAAGGGCAAGATCCACCCGACGCTCTCCAAGGTGTACTCCCTGGAGGAGACCGGGCAGGCCGCGTACGACGTGCACCGCAACCTCCACCAGGGCAAGGTCGGCGTGCTCGCGCTGGCGCCCCGCGAGGGCCTGGGCGTACGCGACGAGGAGAAGCGCGCCCAGCACATCGACGCCATCAACCGCTTCCGGAACGTCTGAGGTCCCGTAGATGACTGAGCGCCAGAAGGACCGGCCGTGGCTCATGCGCACGTACGCCGGTCACTCCACCGCAGAGGCGTCCAACGAGTTGTACCGGCGCAACCTCGCCAAGGGTCAGACCGGCCTGTCGGTCGCGTTCGACCTGCCGACGCAGACCGGCTACGACCCCGACCACATCCTCGCCCGCGGCGAGGTCGGCCGGGTCGGCGTGCCGGTGTCGCACCTCGGTGACATGCGCCGCCTGTTCCAGGACATTCCCCTGGAGCAGATGAACACCTCGATGACGATCAACGCCACCGCCATGTGGCTGCTGGCGCTCTATCAGGTCGTCGCCGAGGAGCAGGGTGCGGACATCACCAAGCTCCAGGGGACGACGCAGAACGACATCGTGAAGGAGTACCTGTCGCGGGGGACGCATGTCTTCCCGCCGGGTCCCTCGCTCCGTCTGACGACGGACATGATCACGTACACGGTGAACCACATCCCCAAGTGGAACCCGATCAACATCTGCAGCTACCACCTGCAGGAGGCGGGAGCCACCCCGGTCCAGGAGGTCGCGTACGCGATGTCCACCGCGATCGCCGTCCTGGACGCGGTGTTCGCGTCCGGGCAGATCGCCGAGGACCGCAAGGGTGAAGTCGTCGCCCGTATCTCCTTCTTCGTGAACGCGGGCGTCCGCTTCATCGAGGAGATGTGCAAGATGCGGGCGTTCGGACGGATCTGGGACAAGATCACGCGCGAGCGGTACGGCATCGAGGACCCCAAGCAGCGGCGCTTCCGGTACGGCGTCCAGGTCAACTCCCTCGGTCTGACCGAGGCACAGCCGGAGAACAACATCCAGCGGATCGTGCTCGAGATGCTGGCCGTGACGCTCTCGAAGGACGCACGCGCGCGTGCCGTGCAGCTGCCCGCCTGGAACGAGGCGCTGGGCCTGCCCCGGCCCTGGGACCAGCAGTGGTCGCTGCGTATGCAGCAGGTGCTCGCGTACGAGAGCGATCTGCTGGAGTACGCGGACATCTTCGAGGGCTCGCACGTCATCGAGGCCAAGGTCGCGTCCCTGGTGGAGGAGTCGCTCGCCGAGATCGACCGCATCCAGGAGATGGGCGGCGCGATGGCCGCCGTCGAGTCGGGCTACCTGAAGTCGCAGCTCGTCTCCTCGCACGCCGAGCGCCGCGCCCGTATCGAGTCCGGGCAGGAGAAGATCGTCGGCGTCAACATCTTCGAGTCGACCGAGCCGAACCCGCTCACGGCCGACCTGGACGCGGCGATCCAGACGGTCGACCCGGCGGTCGAGGCCCGTGTGATCTCGGCCCTCCAGCACTGGCGCGACACCCGCTACCAGCCGCCCTTCAACCACCCGCGCCCGTGCAAGGCGCTGGAGCGGCTGAAGGAGGCCGCCAAGGGCACCGACAACCTCATGGAGGCCACCCTGGAGTGCGCCCGCGCCGGCGTCACGACCGGCGAGTGGTCCGGGGCGCTGCGCGAGGTGTTCGGCGAGTTCCGCGCCCCCACCGGTGTCTCGTCCGCGCCCGTCGCGGTCACCGCCGAGGAGGGCACCGCGCTCGCGCTGGTCCGCGGCAAGGTGGCGCGGACCGCGCAGGACCTCGGCGTCGGCAAGCTCCGCTTCCTGGTGGGCAAGCCGGGCCTGGACGGGCACTCCAACGGCGCCGAGCAGATCGCCGTGCGGGCCCGCGACGCCGGGTTCGAGGTGGTCTACCAGGGCATCCGGCTGACGCCCGAGGAGATCGTGGCCGCGGCCGTCGCCGAGGACGTGCACGGTGTCGGGCTGTCCATCCTGTCCGGCTCGCACGCCCAGTTGGTGCCGGACGTGCTGGAGAGGCTGCGCGAGGCCGGTGCGGCCGACATTCCGGTGATCGCGGGCGGGATCATCCCGAACGCCGACGCCGAACAGCTGCGGGCCGCGGGAGTGGCCGCGGTCTTCACCCCGAAGGACTTCGACATCACCGGAATCATCGGCCGTATCGTCGACGAGATCCGCAAAGCGAACAAGCTCGACCCCCTGGAGGTCCCCGCATGACCACGCCCGCCCCCGTGAACCGGCTTCGCCCGCGACGCTCCTGTCTCGCGGTGCCGGGAAGCAACCCCCGCTTCCTGGAGAAGGCCCAGGGCCTCCCCGCGGACCAGGTCTTCCTCGACCTGGAGGACGCGTGCGCCCCGCTCGCCAAGCCCGAGGCGCGGCACACGATCGTCAAGTTCCTCAACGAGGGCGACTGGACCGGCAAGACGCGGGTCGTGCGCGTCAACGACTGGACGACCGAGTGGACGTACCGCGATGTCGTGACCGTGGTCGAGGGCGCGGGCCAGAACCTCGACTGCATCATGCTGCCGAAGGTCCAGGACGCCCAGCAGGTCGTGGCGCTCGACCTGCTGCTGACCCAGATCGAGAAGACGATGGGCTTCGAGGTCGGCAAGATCGGCATCGAGGCGCAGATCGAGAACGCCCAGGGTCTGAACAACGTCAACGAGATCGCCACGGCTTCCCAGCGCGTCGAGACGATCATCTTCGGCCCGGCCGACTTCATGGCGTCGATCAACATGAAGTCGCTGGTCGTGGGCGAGCAGCCGCCCGGTTACCCGGCGGACGCCTACCACTACATCCTGATGAAGATCCTGATGGCCGCCCGCGCCAACAACCTCCAGGCGATCGACGGCCCCTACCTCCAGATCCGCAACATCGACGGCTACCGCGAGGTCGCCCAGCGCGCCGCGGCGCTCGGCTTCGACGGCAAGTGGGTGCTCCACCCGGGCCAGGTCGAGGCGTCCAACGAGATCTTCTCGCCCTCCCAGGAGGACTTCGACCACGCCGAGCTGATCCTGGACGCGTACGACTACTGCACGTCCGAGGCGGGCGGCAAGAAGGGCTCCGCGATGCTCGGCGACGAGATGATCGACGAGGCCAGCCGCAAGATGGCGCTCGTCATCTCGGGCAAGGGCCGGGCCGCCGGCATGCAGCGCACCAGCAAGTTCGAAGCCCCGGAGGCCTGAGCACCATGCAGTTCGGACGCACCTACGAGGAGTTCGAGGTCGGCGCGGTCTACAAGCACTGGCCCGGAAAAACGGTCACGGAGTACGACGACCACCTCTTCTGTCTCCTGACCATGAACCACCACCCGCTCCACATGGACACCAACTATGCGGAGAACACGACGGACTTCGGCAAGAACGTCGTAGTCGGGAACTACATCTACTCGCTGCTGCTGGGCATGTCCGTGCCGGACGTGTCGGGCAAGGCGATCGCCAACCTGGAGATCGAGTCGCTGCGGCACGTGGCGCCGACCTTCCACGGCGACACGATCTACGGCGAGACGACGGTTCTCGACAAGACGCCGTCGAAGTCGAAGAACGACCGCGGCATCGTCTACGTCGAGACCAAGGGCTACAAGCAGGACGGCACGCTGGTCTGCGTGTTCCGGCGCAAGGTGATGGTCCCCACCGAGACGTACATCAAGGAGCGCGGCGGCGAGCAGCCCGGCCGCCCCCAGCTCAAGGAGCAGGAGAAGTAGCCATGGCGCGACTCGCCCAGACCGCCGGTCTGACCGACATCCAGCAGGAGATCCTCTCCACCGTCCGCGACTTCGTGGACAAGGAGATCATCCCGGTCGCCACCGAGCTGGAGCACCGCGACGAGTACCCGCAGCAGATCGTCGACGGTCTGAAGGAGTTGGGCCTCTTCGGCCTGATGATCCCCGAGGAGTACGGGGGTCTGGGCGAGTCGCTCCTCACCTACGCGCTGTGCGTGGAGGAGATCGCCCGCGGCTGGATGTCGGTCTCCGGCATCATCAACACCCACTTCATCGTGGCGTACATGCTCAAGCAGCACGGCACGCAGGAACAGAAGGACTACTTCCTGCCGCGCATGGCGCTCGGTGAGGTGCGCGGCGCGTTCTCGATGTCGGAGCCGGGTCTTGGCTCGGATGTGTCGGCGATCACGTCGAAGGCGGTCAAGGACGGCGACGAGTACGTCCTGAACGGTCAGAAGATGTGGCTGACGAACGGCGGCTCGTCGACTCTGGTGGCCGTTCTCGTCCGGAGTGACGAAGGACACCCCGAGGGCACGGCGCCCCACAAGTCGATGACGACCTTCCTGGTCGAGAAGGAGCCCGGCTTCGGAGAGGTCCGCCCCGGCCTCACCATTCCCGGGAAGATCGACAAGATGGGTTACAAGGGCGTCGACACGACCGAACTCATCATGGACGGACTGCGCATTCCGGCCAATCGTGTGCTCGGCGGGACCACGGGCCGAGGGTTTTACCAAATGATGGACGGAGTCGAGGTCGGCCGCGTGAATGTGGCGGCACGTGGCTGCGGCGTCGCACAGCGTGCATTTGAGCTCGGCGTCTCGTATGCCCAGCAACGTCACACTTTCGGCAAGCCGATCGCCCAGCACCAGGCCATCCAGTTCAAGCTGGCCGAGATGGCTACCAAGGTCGAGGCCGCCCATGCCATGATGGTGAACGCGGCACGCAAAAAGGACTCTGGGGAACGAAACGACCTCGAAGCAGGGATGGCGAAGTACCTCGCCTCCGAGTACTGCAAGGAAGTCGTGGAGGATGCTTTCCGGATCCACGGCGGCTACGGCTTCTCCAAGGAGTACGAGATCGAGCGCCTCTACCGAGAGGCTCCGATGCTGCTGATCGGTGAAGGTACCGCTGAAATCCAGAAAATGATCATCGGGCGCAGGTTGCTCGAAGAGTATCGACTCCAGGGCTAGATGTCCGGGTTCGGGGTGTTTTCTTCGAGAAGAAGATCACACCCCGTCAACACTCTTCGGCCGCCGACTCGGCTTCCTGGCTTGCCCAGTTACGGCCCGCGACCGGTACGATCCCGGGAAAGCCGCCGTCCCCCGTTACAGCGCGGCATCATCCGCTACGAAGGTCATCCATGCCCCACAGCCAAACCTCTGCACCACGCGGCCGGGTCCGCCTCGCGCGCGGAGCATCGCCGTGGCTTCTCCCGACCGTTGCCACCGCAGCACTCAGCCTGGTCAAGGCGCGCCGCTCCGGCGCCGCCAAGGCCGTGGCCGTACCCGCCACCGCGCTGGCGGCGGGCATGCTGTGGTTCTTCCGCGACCCCGAGCGCGAGATCGCCCAGGGCCGGGTCATCTCGCCCGCCGACGGTGTGGTGCAGAGCATCATGCCGTGGAAGGACGGACGCACCCGCGTCGCGATCTTCATGAGCCCGCTCAACGTCCACGTCAACCGCGCGCCGCTCTCCGGCACGGTGACGTCGGTCGAGCACATCCCCGGTGGGTTCGTTCCGGCGTTCAACAAGGAGAGCGAGAACAACGAACGCGTCGTCTGGCACTTCGACACCGAGCTCGGTGACATCGAGATGATCCAGATCGCCGGCGCGGTCGCCCGTCGTATCGTTCCTTATATCCCTCAGGGTACGAAGGTCGAGCAGGGCGACCGGATCGGTCTGATCCGCTTCGGCTCGCGCGTCGACATCTATCTCCCCGAGGGTGTCGAGGTCGATGTGGAGGTCGGTCAGAAGACCGTGGCTGGGGTGACTCGAATTGACCGTGATTGATCCCGAGACACAGGCCGGCTGGGTGCCGGAGGCCGACGAGGTGGACGACGAGGAGGAGATGCCCCTCTCGCTCCGCCTCTCAATAGCGGACACCCTCACGCTCGGTAACGCCACGTGCGGCTTCATGGCGGTGTACTTCACCACCACCGGCATCCTGATCCCGCACCTGACGGGCAACGACGAGTCGACGGGCATGGCCCGCCACAGCGCGGCCACGGCCGTCATCCTCATGCTCTGCGCGGCGGTCTTCGACCTCTTCGACGGTCTGGTCGCCCGCAAGCTGCGTTCCTCCCCCATGGGCGCCGAGCTGGACAACCTGTCGGACCTGATCAGCTTCGGTCTCGCCCCGGCGTACTTCGTCCTGGTCTACGGCATGGTCGCGGACGACGCGCATCAGCGGGTGGCGGCGGTGGGGGCCATCGTGGTCCTGCTGGCGGTCGTACTCCGCCTGGCGCGCTTCTCCTGCGTCACGGTCAAGGACGGCACGTTCCAGGGCATGCCCTCGCCGTTCGGTGCGCTGACCGTCGTCTCCATCGTGCTGCTGGAGCTGCCGTTCGTCGCCACGCTCATGGCGATCATCGGTACCGCGTGGCTGATGGTGAGCCGGGTCGAGTACCCGAAGCCGCGGGGGCGCCTCGCGGTGGCGATGCTGTCCTGGATCGTGCTCAGCATGGGGCTGCTGGCGGCGTGGGCCTTCGACGCCCCGAGCGGTCAGCTGCTCCTTCAGACCGGTTGCGCGCTGCAGCTCGTCATGGGCGCGGTGATTCCCCTCTTCGCCACGGCTCGGAGGGTGAACAACTTCCGGGACAATCGGCGCGAGGCTCGGGCGGCGCAGCTGCCGTAGCGGCAGCCGATCCGTTGTACGTGACTGAAGGGCCCCGAACCTACGAGGTTCGGGGCCCTTCGGGTTTTTCGCCCCCGGGGGTGGGTTCTTTGGCTGCGGGTGGGTGGGGGCTGGTCGCGCAGTTCCCCGCGCCCCTGAAGGCGCGGGGCTGCGCCCCGCGATCCCCCGCCCGCCCCGGTTTTTAGGGGCGCGGGGAACTGCGCGAGCAACCCCCACCGGCCGGCAGCCGACTGTTAAGGGGCGCGGGGAACGGCGCAATCTTCAGGGGGGTCTGGGGGCGCAGCCCCCAGGGATGGGACGGGTAGGGGCGGGGGGGGCGAAAAGGCCCCCGACAGCTCGCCTACGTGGTCAGGAAGTCCCGGGCGATGTTTTCCGCGACGCGTTCCAGGATCGGGCCGGCGTCGGCGATGCACTTCGCGACGTCGGGCTCGACGTCGGTCAGTGGGTAGGCCCGACGGATACCGGCCTTGCCGAGAGCCTCAGGCCGGAGGGCGAGGCGGCCGCAGACGGCGACGACCTCCTTGCCGGCCGCGCGGGCGGCGGCGGCGACACCGGCGGGAGCCTTGCCATGAAGGGTCTGCTCGTCGAGAGAACCCTCGCCGGTGATCACCAACGTGGCGCGTTCCAGCGCGGGCGCGAAGCCGAGGACGTCGAGCATGACCTCGATACCGGCCCGGAAGCGGGCGCCCAGGACGAGGGCTCCATATCCGATTCCGCCCGCGGCCCCGGCTCCGGGCGCCGCCGCGTACTCGGCGGCCTTGGGCCCGATGGCCTTCTCCAGAACGGTGGCGAAGTGGGCGAGGGCCGCGTCCAGGGTGGCCACGTCGTCGGGGCTCGCGCCCTTCTGGGGGCCGTAGACGGCGGGGGCGCCCTTGGGGCCCGTCAGGGGGTTGTCCACGTCGCTGGCGAGGACGAAGTCGATCGAGGAGAGCCGGGCGTCCAGACCGGACAGGTCGGCGGTCACGACGTCACGCAGCGCGGCACCGCCGGGAGCCACCGGCTCGCCTTCCACGTCCAGGAAGCGCGCGCCGAGCGCGGACAGCATGCCCGCACCGCCGTCCGTCGTGGCACTGCCACCGACGCCGAACACGATCGTGCGCGCACCGGCGTCCAGCGCGGCCCGCAACAGCTCCCCGGAGCCGTACGTCGACGACGTGAGCGGCGCGAAGACCCCGGCGGGCAGCCGCTGCAGCCCGCTCGCCTCGGCCATCTCCACGACCGCGGTGTCACCGCGCAGCGCGTACGCGGCCGTGACCTCGTCGCCCAGCGGCCCGGCGACCCGCACCTCACGCCGTTCGAAACCGGCCGCGACCGCCGCGTCGACGGTGCCGTCGCCGCCGTCGGCCACGGGCAGAGCCTCGACCTCGACGCGCGGCGCGACCCGGCGCAGTCCGGCCGTCACGCGCTCGGCGACCTGCACGGCCGTCAGCGATCCCTTGAACTTGTCCGCGGCGATGAGCACACGCGGAGTCCGATTCACAGCAGCGTCCGCCACCTTGCATTCCCCTTGCTTTCCGGGCCTTGCTCAAGTCAAGGCAGTCGCGCCGCTGCGACCTTAACCGGAGGAAGCCCCCGCCGTCATGCCCCGCCCAGCCCCCGGAATCACGTGGCCCCCGGAATCGCCCGGCTACCGGATTGCCGCGCTTGCCCGCCCGAAATTGGGTAAACCGGAGCTATGACCCCTGTGGGCACTGAGCTCGCCGACCGCATCCTCGGGGGCTGGCTGGGCCGGATCGCGGGCAACATGCTCGGCAAGCCGGTCGAGCAGGGCGACCACTGGACGCGGGATCGGATCGACCGTTATCTGCGGCAGGCCGCGGCCCTGCCGCTCACCGACTACCTCCCCGAGCCCGCGGGCGACGGCGGCGGCGAAGAGTTCGAGCTGCGGCCCGAGTGGCGGAGTTGCGTGCGCGGCCGCATCCACGGCAGCTGCCGGGACGACGACGTCGACTATGCCATTCTCGGGCTCGACCTGCTGGAGACCCACGGCTTCTCCTTCAGCACGGAGCAGGTCGGTGACCTGTGGCTGCTGCGGCTGCCGTATCTCCAGACGTTCACGGCGGAGCGGGCCGCGTACCGCAACCTCGCCAACGGGCTGAAACCGCCGCTGACAGCGACGTACGAGAATCCCTACCAGGAGTGGATCGGCGCGCTCATCCGCGCCGACGTCTACGGCTGGACCTGCCCGGGGCTGCCGCGCCGTGCGGCCTCCCTCGCCCGACGGGACGCCGTTCTCTCACACACCGGCAACGGCGTGTACGGCGCGATGTGGGCGGCGGCGCTGATCTCGGCGGCGTTCACCGCGCCGACCGTGCGGCACGCGCTGGACACCGCACTCACGGTGATCCCGGCGAGCTGCCGCCTCGCCCGCACCGTGCGCCGGGTGCTCACGCTTCACGAGACCCGGATGACCTGGGAGGACACACTCAGCACCGTGGCCGAGGAGACGGCCGGGCTCGGCTGGATCCACACCATCCCGAACGCCGCCGTCCTCACCGCCGGGCTTCTGTACGGCGACGGCGACTTCACCCGCACCATCACGCTGACCGTCCGCGGCGGCCTGGACACCGACTCGAACGGGGCGACCGCGGGCTCCGTCGCGGGCGTCCTGTGCGGGGCCGAGGCGGTCCCCTCCCAGTGGAAGGACCCGCTGGAGGACACCGTCCGCAGTGCGGTGTTCGGCTTCGACGGGGTGCGGATCAGCGAGCTGGCATCGCGTACGGTCGCGCTGGTGGGGGCCGAGGCCTAGGGGCCCCTAGCCCCCTAGCCCACCGTTGCGGCCGTGCTCGTCCTGAACACCTCGGCCGTCACCCCCATCGCTCGCAGCATCAGGCGGTCGCGCAGGCCGTCCGGGAGGAAGCGGAGCAGGGCGAGGGCCCGTCCGTCGCGTCCGGTGGTGTAGAGGGTGCCGGGGCGGCGCGCGGTCAGGGCGCGTACGACGGCGTTGACGGCCGGGGCGACCGGTCCCAGGGGCTGGCGGGCCGCAGCGGCCTGTACGGCGTCCAGGGCGCCCGCGTACCGGTGCTGGGTCTCGGGTGTGCCCGCCCAGCCCATGTCGGCGCTCGCCTTGTCCGCCGTGCCGAAGATGGCGGTGTCCATGGCGCCGGGCTCGACCAGGGAGACCTTGACGCCCTGGTGGCGCAGTTCCATCCGCAGGGCCTGGGTGAGCGCCGCGAGGGCGGCCTTGGAGGCGGCGATCGGCCCGAAGAAGGGCGGTGCGACGCGGGCGGACACGGCACCGAGGTTCACGATCCGGCCGCCGGCCGCGCGCAGGGCGGGCAGGAAGACGCGGATCACCGCCGCCTGACCGATCACGTTGATCTCGAACTGGCGGCGCCAGGCCTCGGCCGGCACCAGCTCGACGGGGCCCTGCCCCATGATGCCCGCGCTGTTCACCAGACCGTCGAGACGGGGGCCGACGAGGTCCGCGGCGGCGGCGACGGACTCCTCGTCGGTCACGTCGAGGAGGACGGGGGTCAGCCCGGCGTCGCGCAGGGGTCCGGCATCCGCGGGCTTTCGATGGGCCGCGTACACGATCCAGCCGTCGGCGCTGAGCCTGCGCGCGAGGGCGCCGCCCACACCGCCGGTGGCGCCGGTGATCAGAACGGTTCGGGGAGGGGTCAGCTCAGCCACAAGGGCCGCCTTTCACAAGGGAGTTCGCTTCCCGCCCACCCTCCGCCAGGCCGCAGCCCCGTTGAAGAGTGCAGAATTTACTGGTGGCAGCGACACCAGGATCAGAACCAGGCACCGGCGATCACCACCGCAAGGCGCTCGCCGCCGCACCGCACGATCACGGCCGCAAGGCCCTCGCGGCGTTCCTGCGCTCCCGCCGGGAGCGCGCCGACCCCGCGGGAACCGGGCTGCCGCAGGGTGGCCGTCGCCGTACCCCCGGGCTGCGCCGCGAGGAGGTGTCCCTGCTCTCCGGCGTGAGCCTGACCTGGTACACCTGGCTCGAACAGGGCCGTGACATCAATGTCTCCCCGCAGATCCTGCTGGCCCTGGCCCGCGTCCTCCAGCTCGACGAGGTGGAGCGGTCCCATCTCTTCCGGCTGGCGGGCCTTCCGGCACCCGAGCCCGCCGAGCGCTCGCTGGAGGTCCCGGACGCCGTCCGCACCTTCCTGGCCAAGCTCATGCCCAACCCGGCGTTCGTCATCGACCGCTGCTTCGACATCCTCGCCTGGAACCCGGCGCAGGAGAGCATCCTCGGCCCGACCCTGCTGGACCGCCCGCGCCGCGAACTCAACAGCGCGTGGATGCTGTTCCGCGTGCCGGAGATCCGCGCCCTGATGCCGGAGTGGGAGCGGGAGGCCCGCTGGATGGCCGGACTGCTGCGCCAGCAGGCGGCGTACGAACTCGACAACCCGCGCTTCTCCGAACTGGTCGCCGACCTCCTCGAAACCAGCCCCTTCTTCGCGGAGGTCTGGGAGACCCATGACGTCGTGGAGTTCCGTTCCTCGGTACGCCGCTACCGGCACCCGAAGGTCGGCGACCTCGAAGTGTCTTACGTACGACTGGCGTTGGAGGAGGCGCCCCGCCTCAGCCTGATCTGCCACTTCGCCGAGCCGGGCAGCGAGTCCGAGGAACGGCTGCGCGAGCTCGTCACCCACGGTGGATGACCGCCTCGTTACCCTTCGTGAATGACCGCCCTCGTTACCCTTCGAGGATGACCACTCCAGACTTCGCCACGTACATCGCGGGCCTGCCCCGCGTCCTCGCCGGGGCCGCCGCCCTCTTCCGCGACGCCGAAGGGCGGGTGCTGCTCGTCGAGCCGAACTACCGCGAGGGCTGGGCCCTTCCGGGTGGCACCGTCGAGTCGGACGACGGGGAGACCCCGCGCCAGGGCGCCCGCCGCGAGACGGCCGAGGAGATCGGCCTCGACCTCGAACTCGGACGGCTCCTCGCGGTCGACTGGGTGCACGGCGCGGCGCGGCCGCCGGTGGTCGCCTACCTCTACGACGGCGGGGTCCTCGCCGAGGACGACTTCAAGTCGATCCGCCTCCAGGAGGAGGAGCTGCTGTCCTGGCGGCTGGTGCCGCGCGAGGAACTCGCCGAGTATCTGCCGGGCGCCTTGGGCCGGCGTGTCTTTGCCGGGCTCGACGTCCTCGCGTCGGGCTCGGGGACGGTGGAGCTGGAGAACGGCCACCGGGTTGGCTGACCAGGGGACGGTCCGCAGGATGAGGGCTGATTCGCTCAGCCGAGGATCCTGCGCTTCTGCTCCTCGAATTCGGCCCCGGTGAGGACGCCCTGGTCCTTGAGCTCCCCGAGTTGCTTCAGCTGCTCGATCTTGCTGCTCATATCGTCGGCCGGCGGGGCGGGGGCCGGCGGAGCAGGGGCCGGCGGCGCGGCCTCTTGAGCTTCCTGCTGGGCCCATCGCCCTTGCTGACGGCGTGACGCACGGCCTGATACGGCTGTCGCCGTACCGGCCACTACGGCTGTGCGGGCGACCCCGCGGAGGAGACCTGGCACGACGGTTCCTTTTCTCGCGAAAGGCTGGGAAATAGACAACGACTCCCTGACCGACGCGCAATTCTCGGCGCGCCGGATACTTCTATTGGAGCACCGTATGAATTCCCCCGCACACCGACCCTGGTGCTGCCCTGGGGAAATCCCTGAGTTCTGCCGGTAGGCCACTCTCGTGGCAAGCTGAAACGTGGGCCACCGACCGGTCCCAGGTCAGTGGCGAGGCCTACGCGGTAGGAGCTCGAAATGACGACAAGTGGTATGCACCGACACGAAACCGGAACCACCGAACGAGTGTGGGCGACCGGCTGGACCGCCTTCGCAGGGGTCATGATGATCTTCGGCGGAGCAATGGCGATATTCGAAGGAATCGCCGCCATTGCCGAGGACGACGTCTTCGTCACCACCCGGAACTACACCTACAGCTTCGACCTGACGAGCTGGGGCTGGATCCACATGCTCCTCGGCGTCCTGGTCGTCCTGGCGGGCATCGCGGTCTTCAGTGGACTCATGTGGGCGCGTGTGGTCGGTATCGCTCTGGCAGGCCTGTCGATGATCGCCAACTTCATGTGGCTGCCGTACTCCCCCGTGTGGGCCAGCGTGCTGATCGCCGTGGATGCCTTCGTCATCTGGGCGCTGTGCGTCGGAACCAGCCGGGACGCCGGCGCCACCGGCTAGCCGAACGCACCGTCCCCGGCAACCCGGCAGGTGGGAGTTGGTCCGTTCAGCCCGGGACAGCCCCACGACCGGCTGACAGGCGACGCGCCACCAGGCCGTAGGGACTCATCAGTGCTTTCGTTGTGGGGCGGATTCCTCCGAATAATCCGCGGCAGCACCCACAGGGAGACACGCGTGGAAACCAGCGGCACTGAAAGCCACCTGCCCCCCGCCCCCCAGGTCCTCAAGGGGCAGAAGGCTCTTGTGACAGGGGCGAATTCCGGCATCGGCAAGGCCACCGCGATCGGCCTGGGGCGGGTGGGCGCCGATGTGGTGGTGAACTACGTGGCCGGGCGGGACGCCGCAGAAGAGGTCGTGCGCGAGATCGAGGGCTTCGGCGTCCGCGCCTACGCACACGAGGCGGACGTGTCGCAGGAGGACCAGGTCACCGACATGGTCTCCCGTATGGTCAAGGAATTCGGCACCATCGACGTCATGGTGGCGAATGCGGGGCTCCAGCGCGATGCCCCCCTCACCGACATGACCATGGCGCAGTGGCACAAGGTGCTGGACGTCAATCTGACCGGCCAATTCCTGTGCGCCCGCGAAGCGGCCAAGGAATTCCTGCGGCGGGGTGTCGTCCCGGAGGTCTCCCGTTCCGCCGGGAAAATCATCTGCATGAGTTCCGTCCACCAGATCATCCCCTGGTCGGGCCACGTGAACTACGCGGCATCCAAGGGCGGGGTGCAGATGCTCATGGCGACCCTCGCACAAGAGCTCGCGCCTTACCGGATCCGGGTCAACGCCGTTGCTCCGGGAGCGATTCGCACACCCATCAACCGCAGTGCCTGGGACACCCCCGAGGCCGAGGCCGACCTTCTCCGGCTCGTCCCCTACCGCCGCGTCGGCGACCCGGACGACATCGCGAACGTCGTGGCCGCTCTGGCATCCGACCTCTTCGACTACGTCGTGGGGACCACGATCTACGTGGACGGCGGAATGACGCTGTTCCCCGGTTTCGCCACCGGTGGCTGAAGCCCGCACCTCCGAAGCCATCCGGTACGAGCCGCCGAGGCCCATGTGAACAGCGTGATCGACCACTTTCTGGCAGAGGGCCCACCACAACTGCTGCCCGCCCGGGAGCTGATGGCCTTCACTCTGGCCTCCCACATCCTGCTCGTGCCCTTCGGCGTGGCCCTGCCCGGCATCACCCTCCTGATGCACTACCGCGGGCTGCGCAAGGGCGATGCCGTCGCCCTGCTGCTCGCGCGGCGCTGGTCGGCGGTCATGGCCGTCCAGTTCGCCATCGGCATCGTGACGGGCACCGTGCTCTCCTTCGAATTCGGGCTGCTGTGGCCGGGGATGATGGGCCGCTGGGGCGATGTCTTCGGCCTCGGCTTCGGGGTCGAGGCATGGGCGTTCTTCCTCGAAGCGATCCTCATCGCCATCTATCTGTACGGCTGGCGCCGGCTCAAGCCGTGGACGCACTTCTGGCTCGGCCTGCCCCTGCCGCTGACCGCCCTGATGGGGGCGTTCGGCATCGTGGCCGCGAACGCCTGGATGAACACGCCCCGCGGCTTCACGCTCGACGCGTCGGGCAAGCCCGTGAACGTCAATGTGCGGCAGGCGGTCTTCACGCCGATGTTCGGCCCCGAGTACTGGCACTTCGTGGTCGGCGTGGTTCTGACCGCCGGGTATGTCGTCGCCGGGGTGTACGCGGTCGGCCTGCTGCGGGGCCGCCGGGACCGCTACCACCGGCTCGGCTTCACCGTGCCGTTCACCGTCGCCGCGATCCTCACCCCCGTGCAGTTCATGCTCGGGGACTCGATCGCCCGCTCCGTCTTCCACAAGCAGCCGGTGAAGTTCGCGGCCACCGAAATCGTCTGGAACACCGACACTCACGTGCCGGAGTACATGTTCGGGCGGCTGCATCCCGACGGGTCGATCTCCGGCGGGATCAAGATCCCCCAACTGGACTCGATCCTCGCCGGGTTCAGCCCGGACACCAAGGTCACCGGGCTGACATCGGTTCCCGCGAGCGACCGCCCGACGGCGACCCAGGCCACCATCGCCCACTGGGCGTTCGACATCATGGTGACCATCGGAAGCCTGCTCATCCTGCTCGCGCTCTGGTACGGCTGGTGCTGGCTGCGCAGCCGTGGCCTGCCCAAGTCGCGCTGGTTCTTCCGGTGCGCCGCTGTCGCGGGCGCCGCCTGCCTGCTGACCGTCGAGTGCGGCTGGATCACGACCGAAGTGGGCCGGCAGCCCTGGATCGTCTACCAGAACATGCGGGTCTCGGAGGCGGTGACGGGCACCCGCGCCGCGTCTCTGTGGACGATGTTCGGCATCGTCGTGGTGGTCTACGTCCTCGTCCTCGGCTCCTTCGTGGCCATCCTGCTGAAGATGAGCAGGCGGTGGCGGCTGGCCGACGAGGGCGTCCTCGCCGGAGCCTTGGCCGAGGACCTGGAGGGCGACACCCCCTACGGGCCCCGCCCGTTGTCCACGACCACGGGCGCGGACAGGGGTGGGGACGAATGATCGAGGATGTCGTCGCCTGGGTGCTGCTGGCCGCGGTGGCCGCCTACGCGTGCGCCGGTGGCACGGACTACGGCGCCGGATTCTGGGACCTCGTCGCCGGCGGCACCGAACGCGGAAAACGCCCCCGGTGGCTCATCGACCACGCCATGGAACCGGTGTGGGAGACCAACAACGTCTGGCTCATCTTCGTTCTGGTCATCACGTGGACCGGTTTCCCGGTCCTGTTCGAGACGGTCTTCTCGGCCATGTGGCTCCCCCTGGCCCTCGCGGCCGTGGGACTCGTCCTGCGCGGAGCCGGCTTCGCGCTGCGCAAACCGACACGGCGGCTCGCCCGGCGCAGGGTCTACGGCGCCGTCTTCGCCGTCTCCTCTCTCCTGACGCCCTTCTTCCTCGGCGCGGCGATCGGGGGGATCGCCACGGGCCAGGTGGCTCCCGGCACGAACGCATCCGCCCACGCATGGTCCAACGGGACCTCCGTGATCACCGGGCTGCTCACTGTCGCCGCGACCGCCTTCCTCGGGGCGGTGTTCCTGACCGCCGACGCCCAACGCTTCGATGCTCCCGACCTCGTCGGCTACTTCCGGCTGCGGGCCTGGTGCAGCCTCGGCGTCCTCGCCGTGCTGGCGGTCGTCGGCCTCGCCGTGACCCACAACGACGCGCCCTACGTGCACGACGGGCTGACCAGCGGAATCGGTCTCGCCCTCGTCCTGGTCGCCGTCGTCAGCGCGTTGGCCACCGCCGGACTGCTCTACCGCACCGCGACAGGCTGGGCGAGAGTCACCGCGGTCGGCAGCGTGGCCCTCGTCGTCCTGGCGTGGGGGCTGGCCCAGCGGCCCTACCTCATTCCCACCTCGCTGACCGTGTCCCAGGCGGCCGGAGCCTCGACGACGCTGCGCTGGCTGATGCTGGTCACAGTCATCGCGGTGGTGCTCGTCGGACCGCCCCTCGTCCTGCTCTACCGGCTGGACACCCGCGGCGTCCTCCAGCCGCTCACCGAGGCGGACTTGCGGCAGACGGCGGCCGGGCGGGAACCCGAGAACCCATGACCGGGGCCGGGGCCGGGGACAGGCCGCCGATCGTCCTGGTCCTGGGCGTATCGGGTTCCGGAAAAACCACCGTCGCCAAGGCGGTCTCCGAGCGGCTCGGCCTGCCGTTCGTGGAGGGCGACGACTTCCATCCCGCCGCGAATGTCGCCAAGATGGCCGCCGGCCACGCCCTGGACGACGCCGACCGCGAGCCCTGGCTGCGCAACCTCGCCGACCGCATCCGGCGCTCCATCGAGGCCGGCGAGGGGCTGGTCATGGCCTGTTCGGCCCTCAAGCGCCGGTACCGCGACGAGCTCCGGGCGGCCGCTGGCTCAAGGCTCTGGTGCCTGTACCTCGCCCTGGACCGGGACAGCGCGCGGGACCGTGTGTCCCGGCGCACCGGTCACTTCATGCCCGCCCGGCTGGTCGGCTCGCAGTTCGAGACGCTGGAGCCACTGGAACCGGACGAGCCGGGCCTGACCCTGGATGCCACAGCCGGCCTTCCCGCGAATCTCGCCCGGGTATGGGCCGCCGTCGAGCGCCCCGGCCAGGCCCCCTGACCGGTCAGGCGCTCAGGAGTACGGCGACGTCCCCGCCCTGCGGCGTCGGACCGCCGCTCCGCGTGACGGGAAGCAGCCGGCCGTCCCCGCGTACCAGGAACAGCACGGTGTGCCCCGCCGGGACGGGACCGTCGACGCGATGTGTCACGACACGGGCGCCCAGGGCGTAGCGGCGCGTCAGTTCGGGTCCGGTCAGTTCCGGGTCGAAGAGCACCTGGCCACCTGTGTAGGGGGCGATGACGCCCTGGCTCTCCGCGGGCGGCCCGAGACGGTACACCGTCCCCTCCACGCTGCCTTCGAGGTTCATCGACGCCAGCGCGTTGAAGTCGTCCTCGCCGGTGAGGAGCAGCACCCCGGTCAGGCCTTCGAGCTCCGCGCCTGCGCCCGTGGCCGCGGCGAACAGCTCTCCGGGGGCGAGTTCGATCCCGGCGGCCCTGATGCTGTCGCGCTCCGCCTCGTGCCCGGCCCACATGACCACGTCCAGCCCCGCCGAGCGCAGGGCCCGCCCCAGATCGATCACCCATGGATCGCCGCCCACGAGCAAGGGTCTGGAACGCGCCGAGCGCACCACGCCCAGCCGTCGGGCCACGGGCCCCGCGCTCAGCCCGTACAGCGTGACGGTGGCCACGATCACCACGAACGTGGCCGGGAGGATCTTGGCGGCGCCACCGATGCCCTTGTCGACCAGCGAGGACGAGAACGTCGAGGCGGTGGCCGCGGCCACGATTCCGCGGGGCGCCATCCACCCGAGGAAGCCCCGTTCCCCGGCCGTCAGATCGGTCCTCAGCGCTGACACAAGCGCCACAAGGGGCCGGACGACGAGTACGAGGACCGCCACGAGACCCAGCGTCGGCAGCAGTACATGCCGCAGGGACTGCGGGCTGACGGTGGCCGAGATGGAGATGAACAACAAGCCGATGACCAGATTCACGAGGGTCTCGAAGAACGGCCTTCGGGCAGCGACGTCCAAGCCGGGCAGGTTCGCCACCGCCAGCCCCATCAGAACGGCGGCGATGAGTCCCGTGTCGGCCCGGACCACGTCGCAGGCGGCCGCCACCCCGACCACCGCGGCGAGCTGCACGGTGGTGCCGAGCACCTCGCCGAGCCGGAGCCTGCGCAGCGCCCACGTCAGTACGGCCGCTCCGGCGACACCCCCCACCACTCCCACCGCGATACTGACGGCGAAGTGGCCGATCTCGCTTGCGAAGCCGCTGCGCCCTCCGGACATGACACCGTGAAAGACCAGCGCGCCCAGGATGCCGCCCAGCGGATCGATCAGCGACCCCTCCCAGATGAGGATCCGCTGCAAGCGTTCCGTGGGACGGACGAAGTTGAGCAGCGGGCCGACAACAGTCGGCCCGGACACGATCAGGATCGCTCCGAGCATCACGGCCGCGCCCTGTGACATCCCGAGCAGCGGCATGGCCAGGAGCGCCGCCGAAAAGCAGGTGCCCAGGCTGCCCCACCAGATCAGCCGCACCACGACCCGGCGTGTGTGGGCTCTGAACCTCTTCAGGTCCAGGCCGAGCCCGGCATCGTAGAGGATCAACGCGACGGCCAGCGAGACCAGTGGCGAGAAGGTGCTGCCCAGGAGCCGCTCGGGGTTGACGTCGTCCGTCAGCGCGCCGGCGGTGAATCCGACGGGCAGCAGAACGATCAGCGCGGGGATGTGCAGAAGGCTCGCGACCAGTTGAGAAGCGGCGGAGAGTACGACGATCAGGCCGAGGCCGACGAGCACTTGGTCTTCCGTCACCGCGATGCCTTCCGCGCTGCGGGACGGCAGCCGCCCGCGCCGACCTGTCGTTCTCCGGATGACGCCGCGGCGGATGACGCCGCGGCGGATGACGCCGAGGCGCGAATCGCGGCACCGTCGCTTCGAGCGGGGCCTAGTCCGTGGCGTCCAGCGCGGCCAGCACGGCCGGCACCGGGATCCGCCCGGAGGCGACCAGTTGCGCACCCCCGCGTCGCAGGGCGGTGGCGAAGGGCGCGGCCCACACGTTCTCGTAGATCAGGATTCCGGCGGAGTTGCCCGGCTCCAGGGCGTTGGCCGCCTCCTCGATGTCGTCCTGGCCGAGCAGGCCGGAGGAAGCGCCCTCGAAGACGGCCAGGTCCAGAGCTCCGTCGCCGGTGAGATCGGCAATTTCCAGGCCGGTCACGGATCCGTCCTCATCCTTCCTGACAAACATCAGATCGAGGATGCGGATGAGGCCGCGGTCCACCAGATCGACCAGCAGAGGAAAGCCCTCGCCGGTCATCCGGTTGCCGGGAAACTCGACGACCACGTAATCGATCGGTCCCATTTCATCGAATTCATCGCTCACGGCTTCACCCCTGGCTGGTAACGGAATTCCCCCTGTCCCCCATTGCCATGGATCCCTCGTCCCCGAATGCCATTGCATCACCGGACGGAAGCCGCCGCACTTCGATGCGGCATTCACCCGCCGGGCCGGTCCAGGTCGCGGGATCAGACCCGTACGAATCTCCTGTAACCATGACGAGCAGCCCGCCCCCACCCGACCCGGACAAGCACCCCGTAGAACCGTCCGGCGACCAGCAGCTTTCGGCGCGGGAGCGCAATGAGCTGGACGAACTGCGGCACCGGGTGAGCGCCCTGGAGAGCGCCGGGCCGCCGGGGGCCGCGCGGCACCACTGGCTCCGGTCGACGGGTTCGGTCCTGCTGATTCTCCTCGCCTCGCTGCTGTCGCTGCTGGCCGTCGTCGCGGTCTGGGCGAACAGCATCGTGCGGGACACGGACCGCTACGTCGCCACCGTGGGGCCGCTGGCGAGCAATCCGGATGTGCAGAAGGCGGTAACCAACCGGGTCACCGCCGAGGTCCTGGCTCAGATCGACGTGGAAGCGCTGGTCAAGCAGTTGGAGCAGGCGGCGTCCGAGAAGGGTGCCCCGCCGAGGGCGTCCCAGCTGCTCGGCGACCTGAAGGGCCCGATCACGAGCGGCCTGAAGAGTCTGGTCAGCGGCACCGTGGAGCGGGTGGTCTCCAGCAACGCCTTCGACACCGTCTGGGTGAACGCGAACCGCCGGGTCCACAGCGCCGTGGACAAGGCCCTCACGGGCGAGTCCGGCGGTGCGGTGTCCGTCAAGAACGGTCAGGTCGCCATCGATGTGGGACCGATCGTGGCCCAGGTCAAGGAGCAACTGGTCAGTGCCGGTTTCAAGCCGGCCGCTCGGATCCCGGCCGTCCACACGGACTTTGTGGTGTTCGCGTCCAAGGACGTCGGCAAGATCAAGACGTATCTGAGGCTGCTGGAGATCATCGGCACCTGGCTCCCCATCATCGCCGTACTGATCGCCGCCTTGGGTGTGTACCTGGCCGTCCACCGCCGCCGGGCGCTGATCGGGGTCGGGCTCGGGGTGTTCGTCGCCATGCTGGTGCTCGGCGTCGCACTCGCCCTCATGCGATCGGTCTATCTCGACCATCTGCCCGTCGGAGCGTCCGAGGCCGCCGCCGGTGCGGTGTTCGACGCACTGGTCAAGTTCCTGCGCTCCGGCGTCCGGGCGGTCGGTGCGCTCGCTCTCGCGACGGCCCTCGGCGCCTTCCTCATCGGCCCGTCCCGGGTCGCCGTCCTCACCCGTACGGGCTGCCGCAAGGGCATCGGCGCCCTGCGCGACGTCGCCGTGTCGGCGGGGCTCCCGCTGGGTGCGGTCGGCCGGTTCGTGCACCGCTTCAAGCGGTGGATCGGCGGCGTGATCCTTGCGGTCGCCGCGATCGTCCTGTTCGCCTGGAACTACCCGACGATGGCGGTCGTGCTGTGGACGGGGGTGATCGTGCTGATCGCCTTCGCGATCCGCGAGTTCCTGGACACCGGCACCCCTGCCACACCGTCCGCTCCCGCACCGTCCACTCCTAGGCCGTCGGTCTGACCGCGCGCTCGTGCCGGCGCTCGCTCACCCTCAGCCAGAGAGCCCGCTGGCACTTGAGTGTGCCGGTCCCGACCACGATCAGTACGACGATGTTGAGCAGCAGCTGGAGCAGGGAACCCCAGGCCTCGTCCCAGCTGGCGAACGCTGACGAAACCCCGATGTCGGCCGCCGCCGGAATAGTGGTCACCGAGATGAAGACGCCGAGCAGTGCGCTCGTGCGGGCCTCGGTCAGCGAGACGATGCCGACGATCCCGGCCAGCACCGCCACCACTGCCGAGAAGAAGTTGGGGGTGTTGATCAGACTCGAGACGGGCCGCAGTCCCAGCTCGAAGGCCTTCGGCTGCAGCCCGAAGCCCCGCACGAGGAGGGCGAAGAGGAAGGTCGCGACAACGGCCAGCAGGAAGCCCACCAGCAGGGCCATGAGACCCTGCCGGACCCTCGGCCGGGAGCGTTCGTCGATCCCGAGGGCGACGCTGGTGATGGCCCCGTACTCGGGCCCGACCACCATGGCCGCGACGATGAGGATCTGGGAGTTGGTGATGATGCCCACCGCGCCGATGATTCCGGCGATGACCAGGAAGAGATAGAAGCTCGGCGGGTACCTGCCCTCGGCCCGGATCCGGGCCTCCACCTGCTCCCACACCGGAGCGCGCGCCTGGGTCCCGAGCTCCTCGGCCCCGGCCCTGGCCGCGCGCTGCGAGAACGCGACGTCGACCGGCGCGAGGATGATCGAGCCACGGCGTTCCAGTCCGAGGTCCCGCAGTCCGCGCAGCACCTCGTTCGCGGCTCCGGTCAGGACGTCGCACTCGACGGCGTCGCCGTCGGGGTTGCGTACGCTGCCGCCGTGCTGCAGCAGGTTCAGGACGCACGGCTCGGCGCTCAGCAGGGCCATGGTGCGTTCCGTGAGGTCCGGCGGGCACACCGCGCGGACGTGGATCATGTCCATCCGGACCTCCGCGTATCGGTGCGGTGTGCGCCGGCATGTGGTCCGGACCGGTCGCTCATCCATTAACGCGGCGGCTTCCGAACCCGGCAACTCGGCGTGCCGGAATCCGCCGGCTGGCGGAGGGTGGAGGCATGGGGACGTCCGAGGATCTGAGCAAGGCCGAGTTCCGGTCGCTCTACCGACACCTGCGCGACACGGCCCCCGGCGGCGCCACGCACCGGGGCGCTCTGGACACGATCACCGAAGAACAGGTGCTGGCGGCCGTCCGCGAGGTGCGGTCGGGACGTACGGTGTCGCTCGCCGCCCCCGTGAACACCCGTACCGGACCCGACGACGCCGATCCCGCCGAGCACCGGCTCACCGCTCCGGCCGACGGTGAACCGGACCCGATCGGCCTGGAGTTCGCGCGGGACCGCTTCGCCATGAACGTTCACGGCGATGTGGACAGCCACCTCGACGCGCTGTGCCACGTCATCTACGACGGCACGCTGCACGGCGGCATACCGGCGGCGGACGTCCTGTCGCCGAACGGAGCGAGCGACCTGTCCGTCGACCTGGCCCGCGACGGCATCGTCGGACGCGGGGTGCTCCTGGACATCCCCCGGGTGCACGGCGTGTCCTGGCTCGAACCCGGAACTAACGTGACCGCCGAGGACCTCGTCGGCGCCGAGGCACGGCAGGGGCTCCGGGTGGGCCGGGGCGACATCCTGCTCGTACGGGTCGGGCACCGCCGGCGCCGTGAGGAGCTCGGCCCCTGGGACACGGCCGGCGCCCGTGCCGGACTCCATCCGACCGCCATGGAGTTCCTGGCCGAGCGGGAGGTGGCCGTACTCGGAAGTGACGGCAACAACGACACGGCCCCCAGCGCCGCGGAGGGAGTCGCGTTCCCGGTGCATGTGCTCGCCATCCACGCGATGGGACTGCATCTGCTCGACTATCTGCGGTTCGAGGACCTCGCCCCGATCTGCGCCCGGGAAGGCCGCTGGTCTTTCCTCTGCGTGATCGCCCCTCTCCGGCTGTCCGCGGCCACCGGCTCCCCGGTCAATCCCCTCGCGATCCTGTGACGGCCGAGCCGGCTCAGGAGGTCAGCTGGTAGATGCTCTTGCCCACCAGCCACAGGCCCAGCAGCAGCGACAGACCCACGATCGTCTGGTCCTGATGGCCTTCCATCCATGTGCGCAGCCTCCCGAGCCGTGCGGGGGCCGAGTCGGTGGCGAAGGTCGCGTAGATCTCCATCGTCAGCAGGCTGGAGCTGGCCAGCAGGCAGTAGCCCAGCAACGCGGCGACCGAGGCGGGTTGGGAGAGGTCGGCCTCTACCACCGTGGCGGCACCGGCGGCCACACAGCCCCACGGCTGGAGGAAGAACGCCAGCCCGGCCGCCGTCCACGGGGAGATCGTGTCAAGCCTCGACATCAGCCCGGAGGACTTGTGCCGCTTGCCCGCCGTGCGGCGGGTGTGCTCCGCGTACCAGACGAGTCCGACGCCGATGGCCAGTTTGGCGGCCAGCGCGGCTGTGGAGGGCGGCGACTTCGGCGGTGGCGGCTCCCCGCCGGTCATGAGCAGCACCACGGCGAGGATCCCGACGAAGCACGCCAGCCACGCGAGGATGAAGGCCAGCCCGTTCCAGATCCCGTTGCGTGCGGTCAGCACCAGGACGAATCCGGTGACCGGGAACGGGTTCAAGGCGATCGCCAGGCCGATGAGGAGCAGGTCAAGGACCATCGCAGCCCCCATGTGGCCTCGCAAGCCCCGCGGCGGCGCCGAGGGGCATGATCCCATCGTCACCGCCCCCGTCCGCACCCACAAATCCGCGGCTCCGCCCGGAACGCCACCGACGGCCTCTTCCCCCGTACGGCCCAACGGCGCCCGCGCCGCAGGGCAGGCGGCCGCCCCGGGCGGCACCCTGGTGGCGCGGGCACGCCTCGGGGGCGTGGAACCCAGGCCCGACCCGGGGAGCAGGATGCACGCAGGCAGAGGATCCGGCTCGCCCACGAACGGCAGGGCAGGCCGTTGGCGCGCGCGGTCGGCGCGTCTGCGGGCCCGGCTGCTGCGGCTGCGGAACACCGCCGAGGAGCGGTTCCCGGTGATCACCCGCCTCACCTCCCATCTGATCGCGGTGAACCTGCTGGACTCCGCGACGCGGCTGGCGGCCCAGGCCTTCCTGACCGCCGTTCCCCTGCTGTTCGTGGTCGCCTCCTTCGCGCCGGAAGGACTGCGCAACCAGATCGTCGACTCCGTGCACGACGTCCTCGGTATCAACGGCGCCGCCGACCAGCAGCTGAAGATGGTCTACGACGCCGATTCCGGAAGCCTGCGGCAGAGCACCGGGGTGGTCAGCGCGCTGATGGTGCTGCTCTCCGCCACCGCGTGCAGCCGTGCGATGCAGCGTCTCTGCCAGCGCGCTTGGCGGCTGCCGAAGACGAGCGCGCGGATCGCCGCATGGAGATGGCTCGTGTGGCTCGTGGCCTTCCT
Organism: Streptomyces sp. R35; assembly: GCF_041053035.1. NCBI lineage: Bacteria > Bacillati > Actinomycetota > Actinomycetes > Kitasatosporales > Streptomycetaceae > Streptomyces > Streptomyces sp. R35. Next base: position 9,295,945 of record NZ_CP163440.1, on the reverse strand, counting down.
GGCCGTGCTCGCCCTGCAGGGACCGCTGCGGAACGGATTCGGCGCGGGGCTGTGGCTCGGCCTGCCGCTGGTGCTGGTCACCCAGGTGGGTGTCTGGTGGTGGACCCAGCACCTGCTGCTGGCCGCACGCGTCCCCTGGCTGCCGCTGCTGCCCGGTGCGCTCCTCACCGGGACGGCCCTGACCGTGCTGGCGGTGGTGGCCAAGCTGTACGTACCCGCCGCGCTCAACCACAGCCTGGACCGGTACGGGTCGCTGGGCGCGGTCTTCACCGTGCTGTCGTGGCTGATCGGACTCTGCGTCGTCGTCGCCGGCGGCATCACCACCGGCGCCGTCATCGCACGGGAACCTGCGGTGGCCCGGCGCCTCGGCTCACCCGACTAGCCCAACTCGCCGGAAACATCGCCCGGAGATACGTTGGTTGGTGGGGTTGATGCCCTCTTCACCCGGCAATACCGAACCATGTTCCAAGGACGGTGGCCGGCATGGCCGACGCGCAGCACTACGACGTCATCGTTATTGGCACCGGTGCGGGCGGTGGCACGATCGCCCACCGACTGGCGCCCACCGGGAAACGGATTCTCCTTCTGGAACGCGGTGGTTATCTGCCCCGCGAACGCGACAACTGGGATTCCACCGCGGTCTTCGTCAAAGGGAAATACCGCGCCCCGGAGTTCTGGTTCGACAAACACGGAAACCAGTTCCCGCCCGAGGTCAATTACTACGTGGGCGGCAACACCAAGTTCTACGGCGCCGCCCTCTTCCGTATGCGCCCCGAGGACTTCGGCGAACTCCGCCACCACGACGGCGTCTCCCCCGCCTGGCCGCTTCGTTACGAGGACCTGGAGCCGTACTACACACAGGCCGAACACCTCTATCTCGTCCATGGCCGACACGGCGAGGACCCGACCGAGGGTCCCACCAGCGGCCAGTACGCCTACCCGCCGGTCCAGCACGAGCCGCGTATCCAGCAACTCAGCCACGACCTGGAGAAGCAGGGGCTGCACCCCTTCCACCTCCCGATCGGGGTGAACCTCACCCAGGACGACCGGGGCCGGGCCCTACACACCAGCGCCTGTATCCGCTGCGACCGCGTCGACGGCTTCCCCTGTCTGGTCGGCGCGAAGTCCGACGCGCAGGTCATCTGTGTCGACCCCGCCCTCGAACACGCCAACGTCGAGATGGTCACCCACGCGGACGTGCGGCGCCTCGAAACGGATGCGACCGGCCGCAGTGTCACCACTGTCGTCGCGACGGTGGGCGACGGGGACCCCTCGACCGTGGAATTCAGCGCCGACATCGTGGTCGTCGCCTGCGGAGCCGTCAACTCCGCCGTCCTGCTGCTGCGTTCGGCCAATGACCGCCATCCGCAGGGCCTGGCCAACAGTTCGGACGTGGTGGGCCGGCACTACATGCGGCACAACAACCTGGCCCTGATGGCCGTCTCCAAGGAGCCGAACGACACCAGGTTCCAGAAGACGCTGGCGCTGCACGACTGGTACCTGGGATCCGACGACTGGGACTATCCCCTCGGCGGCATCCAGATGCTCGGCAAGTCCGACTCCGCGCAGATCCACGGCGAGGCGCCCCGCTGGGCCGGGGCCGTCACTCCCGATATGCCGTTCGAGGTACTCGCCCACCACGCGGTCGACTTCTGGCTGTGCGGAGAGGACCTGCCCGTCGCCGACAACCGCGTCACCCTGGACGGGGACGGCGGAATCCACCTGGCCCTCGACGAGAAGAACAACATCGCCGGGCTGCAACGCCTGCGGCACAAACTGCAGGGAATGCTCAGCCACTTGGGCATGCACGAACACCATCTGCTGTCGCGCAGCATCTACCTGCACAAGGGCATGCCCATCGGTGCCACCGCGCATCAGGCGGGCACGGTCCGCTTCGGGAACGACCCCGCCGGCTCCGCGCTCGACGTCAACTGCAAGGCCCACGACCTCGACAACCTGTACGTCGTCGACACGAGCTTCTTCCCGAGCATCGGAGCGGTCAACCCGTCGCTGACCGCCATCGCCAACGCTCTGCGCGTCGGTGACCACATCGCGGAGCGACTGCAGTGACCACCAACCACCCTGCCGACAGCCCCACCCCGCACCGCACACCGCAGGAGCGCGCCGCACTCGGCAAGGACGCCCGCTCTGCCGTACCCCGCTCCAGTCACGCCGAGTTTGCGCCCACGGACAAGCGGCCCGACCCGGTGGACGTCATCGAGGCGCAGTCGGCGGCGCGGGTGCCCGAGCTCGTACCGATCCGCTACGGCAGGATGACCGAGTCACCCTTCCGCTTCTACCGGGGGGCCGCCGCCATCATGGCCGGCGACCTCGCCGACACCCCACGGAGCGGGATCAGAGCGCAGTTGTGCGGCGACGCGCACCTGCTGAACTTCCGGCTGCTGGGCTCGCCCGAGCGCCGCATGATGTTCGACATCAACGACTTCGACGAGACACTGCCCGGCCCGTGGGAGTGGGACGTCAAGCGGCTGTCCGCCAGTCTCGTCATCGCGGGCCGGGCGAACGGCTTCAGCACCAGGGAGCGGACCGACATCGTGATGTCGGCCGTGCGGTCGTACCGCAAGTGGATGCGGCGCTTCGCCACCATGGGCAATCTCCCCGTGTGGTACTCCCAGTTCGACGAGGAGTGGGTGTGGGACCACTTCGTCCAGGACGTGAGCACGCGGGCCCGCCACCGCTGGACCCAGTCGGTGGCGAAGGCACGCACCCGGGACAGTCTCCAGGCCTTCAGCAAGCTCACCCACCTCGTCGACGGGAAGGCCCGCATCGCCCCGGATCCACCGCTGATCACGCCGCTCCAGGACCTGCTTCCGGACGTCGAACGCGCCGAGCTGGAGAAGCAGATCCGCCGCTTGATCGAACGGTACGGTCACAGCCTCCCGTCGGACCGGCGGTTCCTGCTGGAGCAGTACCGGGTGGTCGACGTGGCCCGCAAGGTGGTCGGGGTGGGGAGCGTCGGCACCCGCTGCTGGATCATTCTCCTGCTCGGCCGGGACGACATGGATCCGCTGCTTCTCCAGGCCAAGGAGGCCGACGAGTCGGTGCTGGCGCCGTTCGCCGGGGCCAGTGGCTACCGGACGCAGGGCGAGCGCGTGGTGTCCGGCCAGCGGCTCATGCAGGCCACCAGCGACATCTTCCTGGGCTGGGGGCAGGTCGAAGGCATCGACGGCCGTCGACGGGACTTCTACGTACGGCAGTTGCGGGACTGGAAGGGCATCGCCGAGCCCGAGACGATGGTGCCGAGGGGAATGCGGGCCTTCGGTTCGCTGTGCGGTGCCACGCTGGCCCGCGCGCACGCGAGGTCGGGCGACCGGATCGCGATCGCCGCGTATCTGGGCGGGGGCGACGTCTTCGACCGGGCGCTGGTGACGTTCGCCGAGCGGTATGCCGACCAGAACGAGATGGACCACCAGGCACTCGTCGACGCGGTCCGTTCGGGGCGGGTCAAGGCTGAGGCGACCTGACAAGGAGATCAGCATGGATCGCTATCCGCCCATCGCCGACCACGGGCTCATCGGGGACCTGCAGACCGCGGCGCTGGTGTCGTCCCAGGGTGTGATCGACTGGTTCGCGGCACCGCGCTTCGACTCGCCGAGTGTTTTCGCTGCCCTGCTCGACCACGACGGGGGCGGGTACTTCCTCCTCGCGCCCGAGCACCCCGAGGGAACCTGTAAGCAGCTCTACTACCCGGACACCGCCCTCGTGGTGACCCGCTTCATGTCACCCGACGGAGTCGGCGAGGTCATCGACCACATGCCGGTCCAAACGGGCCTGACGGCGACCGACCGGCACAGCCTGGTACGGGTCGTCCGCTCGGTGCGCGGCACCGTGCGCTTCACCCTCGAATGCCGGCCGCGGTTCGACTACGCGCGGGCCACCCACACACTCGGCCTCACGCCCGACACGAACACCGCGACGTTCCGGGCTCCGGGGACGACCGCCTACCTTCAGGGCAGCATCCCGCTCGAACAGGACGGGCAGGACGTCCGGGGCAGCATCACCCTCAACGCCGGAGAGACGGCGGGCGTGGTGTTCACCGTGTGCGCGCCGGGCGGGGAGATGCCGCCGCCACCCACCACCGAGCGGATCACGGAAGAACTCTGGGAGAACGTCGACTTCTGGCAGAAGTGGGTGCGCACTTCGCGCTACCAGGGCCGCTGGACGGAGATGGTGCACCGCTCCGCGATCACCCTCAAGCTCCTCACCTACGCCCCTACGGGCGCGCCCGTCGCCGCCGCCACCATGGGACTGCCCGAGCAGATCGGCGGTGAACGCAACTGGGACTACCGGTACACCTGGGTGCGGGACGGCTCCCTGTCGGTACGGGCCCTGCTCGACCTCGGTTTCGTGGAGGAGGCGACGCGCTTCACGCGCTGGCTCGGTGACCGCCTGCACGACCGCGAGGGTCCGGGCGACGAACCCCTCCAGATCATGTACCGGGTCGACGGCGACCCTCATCTGACGGAGGAGATCCTGGAGCACTTCGAGGGCTACCGCGGCTCCTACCCGGTCCGGGCCGGCAACGCCGCGACCGACCAGCTGCAGCTCGACATCTACGGCGAGGCCCTCTACGCCCTGGCCGAGGGCCGCACGGTCGGCGAACAGGCGGGCTATCACGGGTGGAAGGGGCTGGCCGCGACCCTGGACTGGCTCGCCGACTCCTGGGACCGGCCCGACGAGGGCATCTGGGAGACCCGGGGCGGACGCAAGGACTTCACCTACAGCCGGGTGATGTGCTGGGCCGCCTTCGACCGCGGTCTGAAGCTGGCGGCCGAGTTCAGCAGGCCGGCCGACACTGTGCGCTGGACCCGGGCCCGGGACGCGATCCTCGAGCAGGTCATGGAGCGCGGCTGGAGCGAGAAGCAGCAGGCCCTCGTCCAGTATTACGACGGCGATGTCCTGGACGCCTCTCTGCTGCTGGTCCCCCGGGTCGGATTCCTGTCCCCCCAGAGCCCCGGCTGGCTCAGCACCCTCGACGCCATGGACCGCGTCCTCGTGTCCGACAGCCTCGTCTACCGCTACGACCCCCAGGCCTCCCCCGACGGACTGCGCGGTTCCGAAGGAACGTTCAGCCTGTGTACGTTCCTGTACGTCGACGCCCTCGCCCGCGCGGGGCGCCTCCCCCAGGCCCGTTACGCCTTCGAGAAGATGCAGACATACGCCAACCACGTCGGCCTGTTCGCCGAGGAGATCGGCCCCAGCGGCGAGCAACTCGGCAACTTCCCACAGGCGTTCACCCATCTCTCCCTGATCATGGCCGCGACGACGCTGGACGAGGCGCTCGACGCGCTCCGGCTCCGTAGCTGAACGCCGGGATCCCCGCCAGAACGCGACCAGCGATATATCCATTCGCCGCCCCCTCGTCCCCGACCTACCCTCGGTGACATGACCAAGCCCCTCGTCGCCATTCTGAGCGGCGCCGGTATCTCCACCGACTCCGGGATCCCTGACTACCGCGGCCCCAACGGGCTGTGGCGGCGCGACCCGGAGGCCGAGAAGCTCGTCACGTACGAGTACTACATGGGGGATCCGGAGATCCGGCGCCGCTCGTGGCAGATGCGGCGGAAGAACCGGGCGCTGCAGGCGGAGCCGAACGCGGCGCATCGTGCCGTGGCCGAGTTGGAGCGGTCCGGGGTGCCGGTGCGGGTGATCACGCAGAACGTGGACGGGCTGCATCAGCTCGCCGGGATGCCGGCGCGGAAGGTGCTCGAACTGCATGGGAGCGCGCGGAGCGTGGTGTGCACCAAGTGCCATGCCAAGGCGCCGATGGAGGACGCGCTCGCGCGGGTCGAGGCCGGCGAGGCGGACCCGCCGTGTCTGGAGTGCGGGGGGATCCTGAAGTCGGCGACCGTCATGTTCGGGGAGCAGCTCGACCCCGTCGTCCTCGGCGAGGCCGTAGCCATCACCAAGGCCTGCCAGGTGTTCATCGCCGTCGGGAGCAGTCTCCAGGTGCAGCCCGCCGCCGGGCTCGCAGGTGTCGCCGCCGACCACGGGGCCCGCCTGATCATCGTCAACGCCGAGCCGACCCCGTACGACGAGCGGGCCGACGAGGTCGTACGGGAGCCGATCGGCACGGCGTTGCCCAAGCTGCTGCTCGGGCTGGGCAACAGCTAGAAGAGAGCCGCTCCGCCCTCGAAGTCCAGCAGCCGCTTCTTGCGGTCCAGGCCGCCGCCGTATCCCGTGAGGCTGCCGTTGGCGCCGACCACGCGGTGGCAGGGGACGATGATGCCGATGGGGTTCTTGCCGTTGGCGAGGCCGACCGCGCGGGAGGCGCCCACGTTGTCCAGGGCTTCGGCCAGTTCGCCGTACGTGCGGGTCTCGCCGTAGGGGATCTGGCGCAGTTGGTCCCAGACACTGCGCTGGAAGGGCGTGCCGGCCATCCGCAGTTCGAGGGTGAACTCTTTCAACTCGCCCGCGAAGTAGGCCTTCAGCTGGGCTTCCGCCTCGTCGAAGAGGGTGTCGTCGCGCTCGCCGAAGTTCTCCTCCTGCGGGCGGTGGCGCTGGCCGACCATGTAGAGGCCGCACAGGACTCCGTCGTCGGCGACGAGGGTGAGGGGGCCGTAGGGGCTGTCGATGACCGTGTGCTGTTTCACTGAGTGTCCTTGAATGAATGTCGACCCAACGGGCTCATACCGGCAGGAAGTTGATCGGGTGGCTGTCCGTCGCCCACAGGTACTGGACGGCGTACGCCCGCCACGGCCGCCATGCTGCCGCGCGTGCGGTGAGCGCGGACGGGGTCGAGGGCAGGCCCAACTCCTGTGCGGCGCGCCGGATTCCGAGGTCGGTGGCCAGGAAGGCGTCGGGGTCGCCGAGGGCGCGCATCGCGATGACGTCGACCGTCCAGGGGCCGAAGCCGGGCAGCGCCAGCAGTCGGGCGCGCGCCTCCGCCCAGTCACTCTCCACGCCCAAGTGGAGAGTGTGGTCCGCGAGTTGGCGTACGAGCGTGGTGAACGTGGTGCGGCGGGTGCGCGGCATCGCGAGCGACTCGGGGTCCAGTGCGGCGAGTGCCTCGGAGGACGGGAAGAGGTGGGTGAGGCCGCCCTCCGGGTCGTCGACCGGTTCGCCGTGCGCGGTGACCAGGCGGGCCGCGTGGGTGCGGGCCGCGGCCGTCGAGACCTGCTGGCCCAGCACGGCTCGTACGGCGAACTCGGCCTCGTCGACCGTGCGCGGCACCCGGCGGCCGGGCGCCTTGTCGACGAGCGGGGCGAGCAGCGGGTCGGTGCGCAGCTGGCCGTCGACCGCGACCGGGTCGGCGTCCAGGTCGAGCATGCGGCGGCAGCGGCTGATCGCGACGGGCAGGTCGCGCAGGTCGCTGAGGCTGAGACGGCAGGCGACGTGGTCGGCGTTCGGGGTGAGCGCGGCGATCCCGTGGCCGTAGGGCAGGCGCAGGGTGCGCCGGTACGCCCCGTCGCGCCACTCCTCGACGCCGGGTACGGCGGTCGCCGCGAGGTGGCCGAACAGGTTGTCCGGGTTGAGGGGGGCGCGGAAGGGGAGCCGGAGGCTCAGGACCCCCGGCGCGCCCGCTCCCGCGGTGCCCGCCGCCCGCTTCTTGGGCACGCGGGTGCGCAGCTCGCTCGGCGACAGTGCGAAGACCTCGCGCACGGTGTCGTTGAAGGTGCGAATGGAGGAGAACCCGGCCGCGAAGGCGATCTCCGCCATCGGGAGCGGGGTGGTCTCGATGAGCAGCCGCGCGGTCTGGGCGCGCTGGGCCCGGGCGAGCGCCAGCGGTCCCGCGCCCAGCTCGGCCAGCAGCTGCCGTTCGATCTGGCGGGTGCTGTAGCCGAGCCGGGTGGCCAGCCCCGGCACGCCCTCGCGGTCCACCACGCCGTCGCCGATCAGGCGCATCGCGCGGGCCACCAGGTCGGCGCGCTGGTTCCACTCGGGTGAGCCGGGGCTGGTGTCCGGGCGGCAGCGCTTGCAGGCCCGGAATCCGGCCTGCTGGCAGGCTGCCGCGCTCGGGAGGAACGTCATGTTCTCCGGCTTGGGCGGCACGACCGGGCAGCTGGGCCGGCAGTAGATCCTGGTGGTCAGCACCGCGGTGAAGAACCATCCGTCGAAGCGCGCGTCCTTCGACTGGACGGCGCGCACGCAGCGCTCGGTGTCCGTGTGCATCGCGTTCTGCATGCATCAAGCATCGGACACGCGCGAGGGCGGGGCTGGCGAGAATACGACATGTACGTGGCGCTGCCTGCGGCTAGCCGACGTCCGTCCTCCGCCACGCGGATTCCCGCAGCAGCCTCAGCCCGTTCAGGCCGACCAGGACGGTGGAGCCCTCGTGGCCCGCGACGCCCAGCGGGAGCGGCAGGTGGCCGAGGAGGTCCCACAGGACCAGGGCCGTGATGAACGTACCGGCGACGACGAGGTTCTGGGTGACCAGGCGGCGGGCGGCACGGGAGAGACGTACGACCGCGGGGATGGCGGCCAGCTCGTCGCGGACGAGGACGGCGTCGGCGGTCTCCAGGGCGAGGTCGGACCCGGCGCGGCCCATCGCGATCCCGGCGTGGGCGGCGGCCAGGGCGGGGGCGTCGTTGACTCCGTCGCCGACGAACAGCACCTTGCGGTCGGCGAGTTGGAGTACGGCCTCGACCTTGTCCTGCGGGAGGAGACCGGCGCGTACGTCGGTGATGCCGGTGGCGGTGGCCACCTGGGCGGCGGCGCGTGGGTTGTCGCCGGTGAGCAGCACGGGTGTGGTGCCGGTCAGGGCGGTGAGCGCGGAGACGGTTGCGGGGGCGTCGGGGCGGAGGCGGTCGGTGAGGGCGAGGGTGCCGACGGGGGTGCCGTCGCGTTCCACAAGGACGACCGTGCCGTCACCGGTGCCGGTGTGCGCGGCCGGGCGGCCGACCGTGACGGCGTGGCCGTCGACCGTGGCGGTGACGCCGTGCCCCGGCCGCGCCGTGAAGTCGTCGGCGGGCGCCAGGCGCAGGCCGCGGGACCGGGCGGCGGCGACGATCGCGCGGGCGAGCGGATGTTCGCTGGGGTGCTCGGCGGCGGCAGCCAGGGCCAGCAGGGCGTCCTCGTCCAGGCCCGAGCCCGGCGCCGGACGGACGGCCGTCAACTCGGGCGCGCCCTCGGTCAGCGTGCCGGTCTTGTCGAGCGCGGCCATGTCGATCTCGCCGAGGCGTTCCATGGCGAGGGCCGACTTGACCAGGACTCCGTGCCGTCCGGCGGTGGCGATGGCGGAAAGCAGCGGCGGCATGGTGGCCAGCACCACCGCGCACGGCGAGGCGACGATCATGAAGGTCATCGCCCGCAGCAGCGCACCGGTGAGGTCCGCGCCGAAGGCGAGCGGCACGGCGAAGACGGCGAGGGTGGCGGCCACCACGCCCACCGCGTACCGCTGTTCGACCTTCTCGATGAACAGCTGCGTCGGCGCCTTGGTGCGGGAGGCCTCCTCGACAAGGGTGACGATGCGGGCGATCACCGAGTCGCCGGGGTCGCGCTCGACGCGGACACGCAGCGCGCCGGTGCCGTTGAGGGTGCCCGCGAAGACCTCGTCGCCGGGGCGTTTGACGACCGGCAGCGGTTCGCCGGTGATGGTGGCCTGGTCGGCCTCACTCACCCCGTCCAGGACCTGCCCGTCGGCGCCGATCCGCTCCCCCGGGCGGATCAACAGCACGTCTCCCACGGCGAGTTCGGCAGTCGCCACGGTCTCCTCGCCCGTGTCCGCCAGCCGCGTCGCGGTCGTCGGCGCGAGGTCGAGCAGACCTCGTACGGAGTCGGCGGTACGGGCGGTGGCGAGGGCCTCCAGGGCTCCGGAGGTGGCGAAGATGACGATCAGCAGGGCGCCGTCCAGGACTTGCCCGATCGCGGCCGCGCCCAGCGCCGCGACGATCATCAGCAGGTCGACGTCCAGGGTCTTCTCGCGCAGCGCCCGCAGCCCTTCGAGGGCGGGTTCCCAGCCTCCCGCGGCGTATGCGATCGCGTAGAGCGGGCCGTACGTCCACCCGGGCGCGCCGCCGAGGTGCGGCGGGAGTGCGAGCAGGAAGGCGACGGTCGCGAGGAGCGCCCAGCGGGCCTCGGGCAGCGCGAGGAGGCGCGTGCGGCGGCTCAGGGGCGCCGGGGCGGGGGGCTCGGTGACGGGTGGTGGCGGGGCGAGAGTGGGAGTCACGCGGAGCACCATAGAGGAACACATGAAGACTCATTCATACCTTCATGTACGGTGGGTAAGATACCGCCCATGGGTCATGGAGCCGTCACCGCCGCGCAGGACGCCACCCCGCGCGTACGTCTGGACGCGGCCAACGTCGCGAAGGTGGCCACCACGCTCCAGGCCCTGTCGACCCCCTCCCGCCTGCTGATCCTCGCCCGGCTGCGCGAAGGACCGCTCCCGGCCACGGAGTTGGCCGCGGCGGTGGGCATGGAGCAGTCCGCCTGCTCGCATCAGCTGCGCCTGCTGCGCAACCTGGGCCTGGTCGTCGGCGAGCGGAGCGGCCGCTCGGTGGTGTACGCGCTCCACGACCACCATGTCGCCGAACTCCTCGACCAGGCGGTCTTCCACGTGGAGCATCTGCGGCTCGGCCTCAGCGACGCGCCCGAGTGAGGTGACGGCGGCGCCCGCGCGGCAGATGTGGCCGCTGTACGCCGCCGGGTTCACCACCGCGTTCGGGGCGCACGGCATCGCCGCGAACCTGGGCGGGCGCTCCGAGGACCGGGTCACCTCGCTCCTCGTCCTGGGCGGACTGCTCGCCCTCTACGACGGGGCCGAGGTGCTGCTGAAGCCGGTGTTCGGCACGCTCGCCGACCGGATCGGCGCCCGGCCCGTGCTGCTCGGCGGGCTCGTCGCCTTCGCCGCCGCGTCCGCGCTGTACGTCATGGTGGACCGGCCCGGCCTGCTGTGGGCGGCCCGGCTCGGTCAGGGCGCGGCGGCCTCCGCGTTCTCGCCGGCGGCCTCCGCGCTGGTCGCCCGGCTCAATCCGGCGGCGGGGCACGGGCGGGCGTACGGGAGTTACGGCTTCTACAAGTCCATCGGCTACACGCTGGGGCCGCTGCTGGGCGGTGTGCTCGTGTGGGCGGGCGGGCTGCGGCTGCTGTTCGGCGTGCTCACCGTGCTGGGCGCGGTCGTCGCCGTATGGGCGCTGCTCTCCGTGCCGCGCGTGCCGCCGCTGCCGCGTGCCCGGCAGACCGTGCTCGACCTGGCCCGGCGGCTGGCCGATCCCGCGTTTCTCACCCCGACGGCGGCGCTCGCGGGTGCGACGGCCGCGCTGTCCGTGGGGGTGGGGTTCCTGCCCGTCTCCGGGGCCGCGGCAGGGCTCGGCACGGTGGCGACCGGGGCCGCGGTGTCGGTCCTCGCGGCCTGTGCGGCGGTGGTCCAGCCGCGCGCCGGGCGGGCGTTGGACGCGGGCCGGCTGACCGCGCGCGCGGGGATCGGTGCCGGGCTGATGACCGCCGCCGCGGGGCTCGTCTGCGCGATGCTGCCCGGGCTGGCGGGCGTTCTGCTCGCGGCCGCGCTGATCGGCGTCGGTACGGGGCTGATCACTCCGCTGGGCTTTGCCGCGCTGGCGGGCGGCACGCCTCCGGAGCGGCTCGGGCAGACTATGGGGGCCGCTGAGCTGGGGCGCGAACTGGGTGATGCGGGTGGGCCGTTGCTCGTTGCGGTGGTCGCCACGGTGGGGACATTGGCGTACGGGTTCGGGGTGCTCGCCGTGCTGCTGGCGGTCGGGCCTGTTGTGGGGGTCGCGCTGGGGAGCCGGGTGGTAGAGAGGTGGCGGGGCCGGGGCTAGCCCCCGCAGGGTTTTTCGCCCCCGCCGCCCCTACCCGTCCCATCCCGTTCCTGGGGCTCCGCCCCAGACCCCGCGGGGTGGGTGGGGTTGTGTGTCGACTGCGGGTGGGTGGGGTTGCTCGCGCAGTTCCTCGCGCCCCTTGGTGGGGGTGGGTGGGGGCTGTGTGTCGGCTGCGGGTGGGTGGGCTGGTCGCGCAGTTCCCCGCGATCCCCAGGGAGCCGCACGCCGGAGGCGTCAGCGGGTCTCCTCGCCCTGGGCGATCTCCACCTCGTGGTGGAAGGCGAGGACGCCTGCCGCCGAGGCGCCTGCGGAGGTGGTCGCGGCGGCGGCGGCGAGGAGGAGGGCGATCCAGGGGGCGGCGCGGGGGCGGCGCGGGGGTGAGGCGAGGAGGGCCGCGACGCGTTGGGGTACGGGGCCCGAGGTGGCTGCGGGGGCGAAGTCGGGGCGGGTCGAATGGGACGCCGTGGTGGCCAGGGCGGCGCGGGCGATGGCGCGGGCTGTCAGGCGCCGGTCCCCCACCGCGGCGGCGGCGGCCTCGTCGGCGGCGCGCTCGGCGGCGAGCGCGATGACCGGGCGGACCGGGCGCAGGCCGGGGTGGCAGTGGGCGGCGAGTTCGGCCGCGAGGAGGAAGCGGTGGTGGCCGCCCGCGTTGTGGGCCCGTTCGTGGGCGAAGAGCGCCTCGCGTTCGTCGGCGCCGAGGCTGCGGAGCATCGCTGTCGTGACGACGATCCGGTGCGGGCGGCCCGGCAGGGCGTAAGCGTCCGGGTGTGGTGATTCGATGACGCACAGGTCACCCGCGGCGGGGCGGCGGTCGGCCTCGGTGCGGGCGGTGCGGAAGGCGCGGAGCTGGCGCAGGGCCGAACGCCCGAGGGTCCAGGCGCCGACGGTGAGCGCGCCGGTGGCGGCCGCCGCCGCGGGCAGGACGACCAGGTCCGAGGCGGTGCGCAGGGGGTGGACGAGATCGCCGAGGCCCGCGAAGACGGGCAGCTTGAACAGGCCGGTCAGAAGCAGCGCGCCCAGCGCGGCCACGGAGGCGCCGGCCAGCACCACGACGGCGAGCGTGAGCGTCCAGAGCGCGGTCACGGGTGCGAGACGGCCGAGGCAGCGGCGGGCCAGCGCCGGCACCGCGAAGGGCACCAGCAGAGGGATCAGCAGCAGAGCCGTCATGCCTCACCCGGTTCCAGCAGATCGCGCAGCAGGCGCTCGTCGTCGGGGCTGAGCTGGGCGACGAACCGGGCCAGGGCCGTCTCGCGGTCGTCGTCCCGGTCGAGTTCGCTGTGCATGCGCCGGGCGGTGAGACCGTGCGGGTCCTGGATGGGGAAGTACGCGTAGCCCCGGCCCTGCCGCTCGCGGCCGACGATGCCCTTCTCGTGCAGCCGGGACAGGATCGTCGTCACCGTCGTACGCGCCAGACCCGAGTCCAGCTCCAGCTGTACACGCCCGGGCGTGAGCGGTGCCCCTGCGGCCCAGAGAGCGGCCATCACACTGGCCTCGAGCTCGCCCGCCGGTCGGCGTTCGTCCTTCGCGCTGGTCATGGGAACGATCCTCACCCCGCCATCGTCTACAGTTCAGTAGACCGTCTACAGGATTGTAGTCACTCGGGTACGTGTCGACCGTACCCGCCCGTCCAGTATGAGAGGGCCCGCGACAATGGCCGCATCCATGTTCGCAGCGTCACAGCTCGCCGTGAATGTTCTCAGTGCGCAGTCCCTGCTCGCCGCCTTCGGTGTGCTGGGCGTGGGTGTCGTGATGTTCGCGGAGACCGGCCTGCTGATCGGCTTCTTCCTGCCCGGTGACTCCCTGCTGTTCACGGCGGGCCTGCTGTGCACGGGGTCCGGTCACGGCGGCCTGAAGCTGTCGCTGGGCCCGCTCCTGGTCGCCGCCGCGGTGGGCGCGCTGGCCGGCTCGCAGTGCGGTTACCTGCTCGGACGGAAGGCGGGCGGCGCCCTGCTCGCCCGCAGCGGCTCGCCCCGGCTGCACGCGGGGGCCCAGCGCGCCGAAGAGCTGCTGGAGCGCTACGGCCATGCGAAGGCGATCGTGCTGGCCCGCTTCGTCCCCGTGGTGCGTACGGTCCTGAACCCCATGGCGGGCGCGCTGCACGTGCCCGTGCGGACGTTCACCCTCTGGCAGGTGATCGGCGGACTCGTCTGGAGCCTGGGCCTCACACTCGGCGGATACGCACTGGGCTCGTCGATCCCGAACGTCGACCGGTATCTGCTCCCGATGATCGCCCTGATCGTCATCGTGTCCCTGCTCCCGCTCGCCGCCGAGTTCTACCGCTCCCGCCGGGCCGCCACCGCGGAGAAGGGGGTCCAGGGATGATCCTCGCGTTCGACGGCTCCTCGATCGACGGCTCCGCCTACACCTACGTGCTGGACCTCGCCCAGGACTCCCCCTCGTGGCTGGACAGACTGGTGTCCGCCTGGTCGACGTACGGGCTCGGGCTGTTCGCCGTGTTCATGCTCCTGGGCTGGTGGCAGGCGCGGCGGGTGAGCGCCCGGGCCGCGCTGATCGCGCTCGCCGTGCCGGTGATCGTGGTCGTGGCGTACGCGGTGAACTCCGTATTCAAGATGCTGGTGCGCGAGGACCGGCCCTGTCAGAGCCTGCGGGTGAAGACGCTGGAGGCGTGTCCGGCGCCGGGTGACTGGTCGTTCCCGAGCAATCACGCGGTCATCGCCGCCGCGGCCGCCGTCGCCCTGCTCTTCGTCTCCCGCCGCCTCGGCACCGTCGCGGTGGTGGCCGCCTGCGCGATGGCCGTGTCGCGCGTCTGGGTGGGCGTGCACTACCCGCACGATGTGGTGGCCGGGGTCCTGGTCGGCACACTGATCGCGATGCTGCTGACGGCGGCGCTGCGGCGGGTCCCCGAGACGCTGGCGCACCGCCTCACGGGATCACCGCTGAGACCCCTGCTGGTCGCGCCACAACTCGCCGGGGCAACGCCGTACGAGAAAAGGTGAGGGAGAGGCATGCGGCACCGGATCCTGGTCGTCGAGGACGATCACGCCCTGCGTGACGTCCTGTTGCGCGGACTGCGGGACGAGGATTTCGACACCGTGCCCGCGCAGGACGGCGCGACCGCGCTGCGGCTGGCCGGGGACGACGTCGACGCGGCCGTGCTCGACGTCGGGCTGCCCGACGCGGACGGACGCGACGTGTGCCAGGCGCTCCGGGCGGGTGGCTTCCTCTCCCCCGTCATCTTCCTGACGGCCCATCATCACCTCACGGACCGGCTGGCGGGCTTCTCGGCCGGGGGCGACGACTATCTGCCCAAACCGTTCCATCTCACGGAACTGGCCGCCCGGCTGCGGGCGGCCCTCAAGCGCACCGGCTCCGTCCCGACCGCGACGACCGGTGATCTGGTCCTGGATCCGGTCGGGCACAGCCTGACCGTGCAGGGCACCCGGGTCGGCCTGACTCCCACCGAGTTCCGGCTGCTGGCGGCGCTCATGGCGGCGTCCGGGGACATCGTGCGCAGACGGGAGCTGATCAGGGCGGGCTGGCCCGAGGGCGCCCAGGTCAGTGACAACACGCTCGACCAGTATCTGACCCGGCTGCGCCGCAAGCTCCGGGACAGCGGCAGCGAGCTGACCGTCACCACCGCGCGCGGTATCGGGCACCGCCTGTCATGAGGGCGTTCGTCTCCCGGTCGTGGCCGCGCACCCTGCGGGGCCGGCTCTCCCTGGTCGCGCTGACCACCGCCACGCTGCTGATGGTGATCCTCACCGTCACGTTCAACACCGTCGTCCAGCGCCACCTTCAGCACCAGGCGGACGACGAACTGCGTACGCGGGGCGCCGCCGTCGCCGCGACCATCGATGCCAGCGGTCCCAAGGTGCGTGTGCTGGAGACACCGGGCGAGGAACTCCTCGACACGAATGTATGGATCTACGCGGGCGACCGGCTCCTCGAAAAGCCCCCGTCCGCCACCGCCACCGGCCCGCTGACCCGCGCCGCCGACCGACTGGCCGCGCGCGCGGGCCGGCACTGCGTCACCGCCCACGCCCACGGCGCGGTCCGGCTGTGCTCGCGGCCGGTGCCCGGCGACCAGAGCGCCGCGACCGTCGTCACCGCGCTGGACCTGTCCCCCTACCGCAGCTCGGCCGACGCCCTGCTCCTCGCGTCGCTCGCGCTCGACGCCGTGATGCTGGCCTGTACGTACGCGCTGACACGTCTGGCGGTGGGGCGCGCGCTGCGTCCCGTGCGCACCATGACCGAGCACGCCACCCAGTGGAGCGCCATAGCCTCCGAGGAACGCTTCGGGAGCGTGGCCCGGCCCACCGAACTCGCCCAGCTGGGCGGGTCGCTGGACGCGCTCCTGGACCGCATCCGCGCGCTGCTGCGGCATGAGCAGCAGCTCACCCGGGAGCTGTCGCACGAGCTGCGCAATCCGCTCGCCCGGATCATCGCCGAGCTCGACTGGTGGCAGGCCCGGCCCCGTTCCGCCGCCGACACCCGGACCACGCACGAGGCCATCGCCGACGCCGCCCAGTCCATGCGCACGATCTGCGACACGCTGCTGGACGACGCCCGCGACAGCGCGGCCTCCGCCCCGGGCACGACCGACGTGCTGCCTGTGCTGAGACGGCTCGCGGACCGCGCGGCGAAGACGGAGGAGGCGGAGGAGGTGAAGGTCGTCGTCACCGGGCGGGCCACCGCACTGTCGGCCGGGGTGCCGGACGCCCTCCTGGAGCGCATCGTCAGCCCCCTGCTCGACAACGCGCTGCGGCACGCGCACAGCCGGGTGGAGATCCGGGCCGGCGCCCGCCCGGGCGGCGTACGCGTCGAGGTCATGGACGACGGTCCCGGCGTACCCGCGTCGTTCGCGGCGGAGCTCTTCCAGCCGGGGCGCCGCGCCGATCCCGGGGACGGACACGGCGGAGCGGGCCTCGGGCTGCCGCTCGCGCGACGCCTGGCCCGCTCCGCCGGCGGCGAGGTGCACCACGACGAGCGGCACACCTCGGGCGCGACGTTCGTGGTCAGCCTTCCCGCGGGGTGAGCCGGTCGGCGTCCGTGACGTCCCGGCGGGTGACCGAGAGGTACACGACCAGGCCGAGGATGACCGCGAGGAACAGCACGCTGGTGACCACGGTGCCGAAGCCCAGGCCGCCGTCGCCGGTCGGCTGCGACAGGTAGTCGCCGACGGAGGCGCCCAGCGGCCGGGTGAGGATGTACGCGATCCAGAAGCTGAGTACGGCGTTCAGGCCGAGCGCGAAGTGCGCGACGGCGACCGCGGCGATGGCGAGGCCGAACAGAACGGCGGAGACCCAGTAGCCGAGAGCCATCTTCTCGGCGACGAGGTCACCGGCCGCGGTGCCCAGCGCGAAGGTGAACAGCACCGCCAGCCAGTAGTAGGCCTCGCGGGAGGTCGTGTCGATGCTGTGGATCGACAGGGTCCGCTCGCGGCGGTACCAGACGAAGAAGACCACGGCGAGGGCGACGGCGAACACGGCGGTGCTGGTCTCCAGCGGCACGCCCAGGTTGTCGGTGAGGTTGTCGCTGATCAGCGTGCCGACGACGCTGATCAGGGCCACCGCGAGCCAGTAGACGCCGGCCTTGTAGGCCTTCGTACGGAACTGGACCACGAGGACCACCACCAGAAGCGCGCTCATCAGCAGCGACACGCCGGTCAGGCCCATGTTCAGCTTCTCGTTCAGAAGGTCCGCCGCAGTCTCGCCGACCGTCGTGCAGAGCACCTTGATGATCCAGAAGAACGCGGTGACCTCGGGAACCTTGTTCCAGCGCAGGCGGTGGCCGGGGGCGGCCTCGGTGCGGAGATACGCCCCGGACGTCTCAGAAGTCTCAGTCATGAGGCCGACCCTGGCAGCCGGAGTCTGAACACATCCTGACTGCGTGACCGCGTGCGGGATCACTCCTGGCATACGGCCGGGCACGGTGACCGCTTCGAACTCACCTGATCCGTACGGTGCTTCACAGCACCCGGCGGCGCACCAGCACTCCCAGCGCCAGCAGCCCAGGGAGCAGCGGCAGCCACACGGTCAGCAGCCGGTAGCCGAGGACCGCGGACGCCGCCGCGCTGCCCGGTGCTCCGGCGAGGGTGAGGGCCAGGGCGAGTGCGGCGTCCAGGGAGCCGAAGCCGCCGGGGGTGGGCAGCAGCACGGCGGCACTGCTCGCGGCGAGGTAGGCCAGTGCCACCTGGGCCGGGGGCAGCGGCAGGTCGATGGCCTGGGTGACGGCGATGACCACGGCGGCGTGCAGCGAGGCGAAGGCGAGGGAGCCGCCCCACAACGCGGCCGCCCGCGCGGGAACTTCGTGCACGGCCCTGACGTCCGCCAGCACGGCCCGCAGCGCGCGCCGCAGCGGCCCGGCCACAAGGACCACGACGGTGGCGGCCACCGCGACCGTCACCACCCATACCGTCGCGGAGACGTGCGGGAGGCGGAGCGCGCCGGGACAGGCCAGCGCGAGCGCGGCGATCAGACAGCCTCGCACCACGGTCCCGGCGGTGGCCTTGACCGCGAGCGCGGTCGCCGACCGGGTGACGGGCAGCCCGCACCGGGTCAGAAAGCGCAGGTTGACGGCGCCCGCCCCGATACCGGCGGGCAGCACGTGGTTGGCGGCGGAAGCCGCGAACTGCACCGCCACCAGGCGCCCGGTGGGCAACGGCCGGGCCACCGCGCCCTGCTGGGCGAGCGCCGAACACGCCCAGGTCGCCACGGTGGCGGCGGTCGCGACCAGCAGCCAGCCGCGGTCGGCGCCGGCGAGCCGGCCCGCTCCGGTCTCGATCACCGGCCAGTGACGCCGGGCGGCATACGCCGCGCACACCACCACGACGAGCGTGACTCCGGCGTGCCAGGAGAGCCGTCGGCCGACGGACACCGGGCCTCTGGTGGACGCCGGACCGGTGCCGGCTGTCGAAGGGGCGCTGGGCGGGAGGCTCATACCGTTCCGCCTCCGGCCCCTGGGGCGACGTAGACACGCAGGTCACCGGCGCGGTGCGGGGCCCAGTCGCGGGCGTACGCGGGCGGGCGTCCTGCCGGGGTGGTGAGCACGGCGACCGGTTCGCGCTGTCCGGCCCGCACGATGGCCGACGGGGTGGTGTTGGCGTTGTGGCCGCTGGTCGCGGCGGAGGAGCAGCCGGCGTAGAAGGCGATCGGGACGGCCTGATGGCCGGTCAGCAGACAGGGCGCCCGTACGCCGAACCGGTGCAGCTCGGCCGCCGTGCTCGCCCAGCCCCGGTGGGTGACGGTGGTGCGCTGCACGGTGGCTTGCAGCACCGCGAACTGCACCGCCAGATGTCCGGCGAGGCCGAGCGCCACCAGGGTCACGGCCACCGGGCGCCAGGCCCGGCCCGGGGCGGTGACCAGGTGGACGAGGGCGTCGGCGACCGGGATGGCGAGGAGGGCGTAGACCGGGAGCAGGAAGCGCGGGGCGGCGTATCCGATCATGAACAGATAGGGGACGCCCGCCGTCGTGGCGCAGGCCAGAAGCAGCAGGGTGCCCGCCGTGCGCCGGGCTTTGACGGCGATCACTAGTCCGAGGACGGCGAGCAGCGGCAGGACGAACCACCACGCCATCACCACCGGGTTCGGCATCGCCCCGGTGCAGGGGCGGCACAGCGCGCGTCCGCCCAGGCTGCGCATCTGGTCGCCGACGGCGATGTTCCAGCCGAGCCCGCCCTGGATGCGGGAGCCGTCGGCGAGCCGTTGGCCGAGGCCGCCGTAGCCGGCGTACGCCTCGACGATCCACTCGCCCGCTCCGGCCACCAGACCCGCGACGAGTGCGAGAAGCAGTCGTGGCCGGCGCCATCGGCGGACGGCCACGACGAGGACGAGGAGGGGCAGGGTCGCCCAGATCGCGTCGGTGGGCCGCATCCACGCCATCAGGGCGGTGCTCAGGCCCGCTCCCCACAGTGCCGCCCGGTCGAAGCGGTCCGCCTGGGCGCGCAGGAAGCAGCCGACGCCGGCCAGGGCGCCGATCGCGACCCAGTAGTTGGGCATGGCCTGCGGGCCGTAGAACAGGGTCACCCACAGCGTCGCGAACAGGGCGCCCGCCGACGCCAGGACGCGGATCGGGAACAGCCCCCGCCAGACGCGCAGCGCCAGGAACAGTCCGAGTCCGGACAGCAGGGCGAGGTAGACCCGCAGCAGCGTGGTGGACGACGACCAGGAGGCGATCGGCGCGACGAGCAGCGGGACGCCGCGGGCGCGCGGTGCGCTGAAGAACGCGGCGGGGGCGTGCGGGCTGATCTGGCTGACGTACACGGTCTCGTCCCAGCCGAGGCCCATTCCGGGGCGTACGAGGACGAGTTGGGCCAGGGTGAAGGCGGCCGCGACCAGGACCAGCCAGTGCTCGCCGCCGGGGCGTCTCGACCCACGGGCAGCCGGGGGCGGGCCGTGGCGCCTGGCGCCGACGAGCGGGACGTTCAAGGTCTTGACCATCGTCCACCCTTCAGCCCTACAAGATGTAGGGTTTCCCTCACCCTACAAGACGTAGGGTGAGGGAGGGAGTCGGGAAAACACCGCCAAATTAGCGCGTACCGCCCACCGGTGCAGGCCGGGAAGGCCATCCGGATGTCCGCATCGGTCCGCGTGCCCCTACGCGCTGTAAGGTGGCGGACATGGCTGGCACAGGCCCCCACAGCAGAGCGGAACGGCGCAGCGCGGGCGAGTTGGAGAGCGAAGTCCTCGCCACCCTGTGGGCCACCGACGACGCGCTGACGCCCGCCGAGATCCAGGCCGAGATCGGCGGTGGTCTCGCCTACAACACCGTGCACACCATCCTCAAGCGCCTGTACGACAAGGGGCTGGTCCTGCGTGACGTGGACGGACGGCGCGGCGCGTACCGGCCCGCCAAGAACGCGGCCGAGCTGACCGCCGAGGCCATGCACGAGGCACTCGACCGCGGACCCGACCCGATCGCGGCCCTCCAGCAGTTCGTCACCGGGCTGAGCCCCCAGGAGGAAGAGGCCCTGCGCGACCTCCTCGGGGGGAACGGGCCATGAGGATCGACGTCTACGTCCCGATCGTCCTGTCGCTGCTGCTCCCCGCCGTCGCGCCGCAGGTGGGCAGGCGCGTGTCGCCCGCACTGGCGGCCCGCGTCCTCACCGTCGCGGCCGTACTGACCGCGGCCGCCTCCACCTGGGCGCTGCTCCTGCTCTCCGCCACGCTGATCAACCGGGCCCCCTCGGTGGCCGCGGAGGCCAGCGAGGAAGGCCGCGCACTGCCCGAGCCCGTCCCGGAGACCATCGCCGTCGTGGCGGTCGCCGCCCTCGGCGTGATCGCCTTCCGGCTCTGCCATGCCGTACGAGCGCAACTCGCGACCCGCCGGGTCCTGCTCCGGCTGTGCGAAGGGCACCCGCCGGACAGCGAACTCATCGTCGCCGCCTCCTCGACGCCGCACGCCTTCGCGATCCCCGGGACGCCGGGCCGGATCCTGGTCACGGCCGCGATGCTCGGCGCGCTGGAGCCCGCGGAGCGGCGCGTCCTGCTGGCCCACGAGCGCGCTCATCTCACCCACCGCCACTCGGCTCTGTCCACCGCCGTCGCCCTGGCGGCCGTGGCCAACCCGCTGCTCGTGCCGGTGCGCACCACCGTCACGTTCCTGCTGGAGCGCTGGGCCGACGAGGTGGCCGCGGGCAGCGTCGGCGACCGCCGTACCACCGCGCGCGCCCTCGCCCGCGCCGCCCTCATCTCCCAGCGCGCCCGCACGGGCTGCGCCCTGCACTTCTCCGAACATGCCGTCACCCGCCGGATCGCGGCGCTGCAGACGGCTCCGCCGCCCGACCTGTGGCCCATCGGGGCGGCCGTCCTCGCCCTGGGCGCGCTGCCCACGCTCGGCGCGGTCGACGCCACCGGCGACCTGCTGCGACTGCTGGCCGAGACACTGCCCGACTGGTAGTCACCCGTTACGACCGCCGCTCCTTGACATGGGCGTAGCCCATGAGGCCGATGAGGATCGCGAAGAGCACGGCCGAGGAGCCCGCCGTGCCGAGGTCGAGACCACCCTTGGCGACGGGCTTGGTCAGGAAGTCACCCGCCGTGGCGCCGAGGGGGCGGGTGAGCACGAAGGCGAACCAGAACAGCAGGACATTCGGCACGACCGGCACGCGCGTCAGCGCCAGGAGCACCGCGAGTACGCCGCCCACCAGCAGCGCACCGCCCGCGTAGCCGAGTCCGGAACTGTCGGACAGGAAGTCGCCCATGGAGGTGCCGAGCGTGTTCGACACGAGGATCGCCGCCCAGAAGAGGGCCTCGCCCCGGAAGGTCACGATGTCGCGGATGACGAACGTCTGCCCGGTCATCCGCCAGACGGTGAAGATGACGATCAGCAGCGAGATCAGGATGGCGGCACCCGCGGGGTACCCGAGCCCGAGGCCCTGCGGCCCCCAGCCGAGCGAAGTGGCGCCGCCCGAGAGGTACTTGGCGCTGGCGTCACGGTTCATGAAGTCGGACATCGTGGTGCCGGCCATGCTGGTCGACAGGATCACGGTCCAGTAGAAGAACGGGTTGTACCGGCGTGACCTGAGCTGCACGACCAGCGTGATCACGAAGATCAGGAACAGCAGGATGGTGGTGAGGAAGTAGCCCAGCTTGAGGGTCTGGGCGAAGAGGTCGCCCGCCGTCTCGCCGAGTGTCGTCGCGGCGATCTTCATGACCCAGAAGGCCAGGGTCACCTCCGGCAGCTTCTTCATCACGTACGTGCCGGGATCGGCGACACTCGGACCGGTGACACTGGGATCGGTGAAGAGTTCCGACTTGTCCAATGTTCAATTCTCCTGTGGGGGGTGGCTCAGCGGTGCACAGCACATGCCTCGACGGCATGATGATCAACCTGGCAGTCACATCCTGAACGCATCCTGAACACACGGGCATACCAACCCATATGGGCGATAGACGACCGGTCGTACACTTGCCCCATGGGACGGACCAGCGACGCCAGGGAGAAGATCCTCAGCGCCGCGCAATCGCTCATCGAGCTGCGCGGCTACTCGGCCTTGGGCGTGGCCGAGATCTGCAAGACGGCAGGCGTACCCAAGGGCAGCTTCTACTACTTCTTCGCCTCCAAGGAAGCTCTCGCCCTGGCCGTGATCGACGAGCACTGGGCCGGCCAGCAGCGCACTTGGACACGCATCCTGAACAGCGGCGAGGAACCACTGCAACGGCTGCGCCTGCTGTTCGAGGAGACAGAGGCAGGCCAGCGCGCCGGCCAGCAGGGCTGCGGCACCGTCTCGGGCTGCCTGTTCGGGAACCTCACCCTGGAGTTGAGCAACCACACCGAGGCCATCCGTGCTCGGCTACAGGAGATCTTCGACGCGCAGGTCGAGTTGGTCGACTCGGTCATCGCCGAGGCCCTTGAGCGCAAGGAGATCACCGCGACCGACACCCGGGAGGCCGCACGGGCGGTGGTCGCCCAGCTGGAGGGCCAGGTGTTGTTCGCCAAGCTCTACAACAGCACCCATCGGCTCGGCCCCCTGTGGGCGAACTGCCTGGCCCTGCTCGGCGCGCGCGCACCGCGGGAGGCCGTGGCCGGCGTCTGACGGCTCCGGGTCGCGCCATGACCGCGCGGGCACGGGACGATCACCATCACCCGGTGGCCCGCCGCTGCGGGCGAAGGCATCGCGTCGACATGGCTGCGCCTCACTGGCCTCGCCAGATGTTGTCGAAGGCCGCATCTTCGACGCTTCGCCGTTGCCGTACGCCTTCCAGTTCCGTCACGGCGTGGTGGACGGCGGCCAGTACGGTCACGACCGCGTCGTCGGCGAGGTTCGCGGGCTCTTCCGTCGGCTCGGTCGGCTCGGTCGGCTCGGTCGGCTCGGTCGGCTCATGGTGGATGCCCACGGCGGCCGCGAAGCCTGCGAGGACGGGGTCGCCCGACGTCCAGCGGTCGGCGGCGTGGCGACGGGCCGGCGAGTCGACCAGAGCCGTGGGACCGGTCCGGACGGGAATCCAGCGGCGGCGTCGCCGGGTGACGTTTCCTTCCGCGTGCAGGACGGCGCGGTAGGCCGCCGAAAGGCCGCGGCCCCGCCGCCACAGCCAGTCTTCGACGGACTCGTACGGCGCCTGCCGGGTGAACGACGACACGGCCTCGCCCAACAGGGGGTCACTCATGGTCCAGTGCGGGCCGGGCACGATGCGGTCGCCGTCCAGGGTGATGGCCTGGGCGTCGAGGAGGTCGACCAGTTCGGCTCCCGCGAGGGCCAGCGACAGGTCGCCCGGATCGACAGGACGGCTGGACTCGACATCCATGGTGACGATCAACAGGTCCTGCGGTGTGGTCATGACGGGCTCCACGTCTGAGGCGTCGGTGGCGGGTCGGGGGCATCGGCGGCACGTCTCTCCGGGGACCGGAACCGCGAACGGCCGGCCGACCGCGGCTCGGCTCCGTCAGGCACCGCGCCCGTCCGCGTCCGGGACGGTTTCCGCCGGCGCGGACTGTCGTACGGGGGCGGCGTCTCGTACTACCACCATGTCGCGCGGGAAGCCGATACGCAGCACGGCGGCGGCCGTGGCTGCCGCGAGGACCACGACGGCGGCCAGGACCGGGGCCTGCTGGTATCCGCGGTGGAGCAGTGGCGTGACAGCCAGGGGGCCAAAGATCTGGCCGACGGACTATCCGGCGGTCAGGAGCCCGATGGAACGGGGGAACCGCAGGTGCGCCCCCGCTGCGAGGGCGGGAAACGGAAAGGCGTGCCGTCACTGCGTGGCGTCGCTTCGGCCCGGGTCGTTGGGGTGGGACTCCAGTGCGGTGACGGTGAGAGTCATCCACGGGCGCAGCGGGAGCGTGCCGAGCACCTTCTCGTGGAGCTCGTCCTCGTCGGCGGCCCGCCAGATGCCGATGCTGCGCAGCTCACCGACCGGGCGCCACAGCCGCGCCAGGTTGCCGGTGCCCGCCAGTTCCCCGGCACGGACGGCTTCTGCGGCGCGCCGCCGGTCGACCTCGTCCTGGCTGGTGCCCTCGGGGACGGTGGTGGTGATCTCGACCAGGAACTCTCGCATGGTCCCGCTCCGCTCGACGGGGCGTCCGGCGGGGACCGGAGCGCCGCTGGTGGTGATCGTTGACGGTGCCCTGTGTTGTCGGCGGTGGCCTGTGGTGTCCGAGAGGCGGTCAGCCGCCGCGGTCGGGCCGTCGGACTTCCCTGTCCTCATCGTCCGCCCGCACCAGGTGTGCCGCCATGACCGGCTTCCTCCTTGCTGGGAGGCGCGGCCTCGCACCGACGTAGCATGACGGGCGTGGAGCTGCGCCAACTGCGGTACTTCGTCGCGGTCGCCGAGGAACTGAACTTCGGCCGGGCCGCGGAGCGCCTGCTCATCGCGGGCCCCTCCCTGTCCCAGCAGATCAAGGCGCTTGAACGCGACTTCGGCGTACGGCTGTTCGACCGCGACCGCCGTTCGGTCTCCCTCACCCCGGCCGGTGCGGCCCTGCTCCCGCACACCCGCGCCCTGCTCGAACGGGCAGACGATCTCCAGCGGCGTGCCGGTCGGCTGTCCGGATCGGAACCGGTACGACTCGGCTACGTCAACTGGCTCCCGCCGGACCTGACCGCGCGCACCGCCGCGGTGGCCCAACTCCACATCGACGCCTGGATCGCCCCCTCGCACACGCAGGCCGCCCGAGTCGCCGCCGGCGGCCTGGACCTCGCGGTGTGCTGGGTACGGACCGAGGACCTGGAGCGAAGCGGCCTGCACGCCCGGCTCATCGGCGCCGACCGGCTCTACGCCGTTGCCACCGGCGACGACACGAGCGACGTGCCCGCCCGGGACACCGTCGTCCTCCTCGACGACGACACCACTTCCTGGTCGTCCTGGAACGTCTACGGGGAGCAGCTGGCCCGGGACACCGGAGCCCGCGCGGTACGCATCTCGGACGGCGGCATCACCGGACCCGCGTTCTTCGACCACGTCCGCCGCAGCGGCCGCCCGGTCGTCAACTCCCCCAAGGGCCAGACCACTCCCCTGCCGCACGACCTGGTCCAACGCCCGGTCGTCGCACCGGAGATCTACTGGACCTGGTCCCTGGTCTGGCGCGAGGGCGAGGACCGCCCCGCCGTGCTCGCCGTGATCGACGCCCTCTGCGACGGCGTGGGCGACCTCGGGATCCACGCCCCGGACGCCTGGCTGCCCGAGGGCGATCCGCACCGGTCCCGCTGACCTGCGCTGGAAGGCCACGCCTCACAGCAGGGAGGAAAGCGGTCCTGGGCTGGGCCCTTCCGACCTTTGACTTCGTCTCGCCGGGCGACCTACTTTCCACTTAGTCGACCGGTCGGCTAGTAATCGAGGAGCCGGTCGGGAGGCTCCGGCTCCCACTCCCTCTCGTTCATCTCGTTCATCTCGGAGAAGATCATCATGAGCTCTCAGGACCAGAAGGTCGCCGTCATCACCGGCGCCTCGCAGGGCATCGGCGCCGGCCTCGTCGACGCCTACCGCAAGCTCGGCCACGCCGTCGTCGCCATCTCGCGCACGATCGAACCCTCCGACGACGCGGGCATCCTGACCGTCCAGGGTGACATCGCCGACCCCGCCACCGCCGAACGCGCCGTCGCCGCCGGCATCGAGCGATTCGGCCGTATCGACACCCTGGTCAACAACGCGGGCGTCTTCGTCGCCAAGCCCTTCACCGATTACACCCAGGACGACTACGCCGCCGTGACCGGTGTGAACCTCGCCGGCTTCTTCCGCATCACCCAGCTGGCCATCGAGCACATGCTCGCCCACGGTGACGGCCATATCGTCAACGTCACCACCAGCCTGGTCGACAACGCCAACTCCAACGTCCCCTCCGTGCTTGCCTCGTTGACCAAGGGCGGACTGCAGTCCGCCACCAAGTCCCTCGCCATCGAGTACGCCACGCGCGGCATCCGCAGCAACGCCGTCTCACCCGGCACCATCAAGACGCCCATGCACCCCGAGGAGACCCATGAGGCTCTCGCCGCCCTGCATCCGGTCGGCCGGATGGGCGAGCCGAGCGACATCGTCGACGCGGTGATCTACCTGGAGAACGCCCCGTTCGTCACCGGCGAGATCCTCCACGTCGACGGTGGCATGAGCGCCGGCCACTGAAGACACACGCCGAGAGGAGAACCCCGATGAACAGAACGACAGACAGTGAGGCGATCCTGCGTGACGTCCTCGACCGGTGGAAGGCCGCCGTCGACGGGCACGAACCGCAGCGGGTCGCCGACCAGTTCACCGAAGACGCGATCTTCCAAGGACTGCACCCCTACAGCGTCGGAAGGCCGGGCATCGCCGCCTACTACGACTCCCAGCCCCTCGGAACGACGGCCACGTATCGGATTCTCGAAACCAGGCGCCCCGCCGACGACCTCGTACTGGGCTATCTGGACGTCGACTTCGCCTTCACCGACCGGCCCACCCTCGGCGTCAACCTCGGCGTACTGGTGACACGCCTGGAGGACGGCTGGTACATCAGCCACTACCAGGTCTCGAAGCTCGGCTAGCGGGACATGCGGTCCCCACCGTCGTGGAAGGGTTCACCCACGTCTCAGGGGCAGGAGTACCTGAAGCTGCCTTCCGCCTCGATCGGAGCGCTTCCGCTGTCCGAGCCGCTCCGGTGCAGGACCTGGAGGCGGGCGGTCCCCTGGAAGCTGCCGGAGCCGCGGACGGTCCAGCGCAGGTGAACGGTGAGGCTCCGGTCGCCACGGCGGGCCGTGTGGATCAGCTCACCGGAGTCATGACCGTCGCTGCGCAGCCAGCGGTAGGTCACCGGACCTCGGCGACCGTCGGTGGTCAGGACGCCCATGACGTCGGCGGTCTGGCCGCAGTGCAACTGCCGGGTGGGCGCTTGGACTTCGGCGGCCGTGACCGTCGGTCCGGCGGTCGGGCGCAGCAGCAACAGCCAGACCACGACGGCGAGGGCTGTCAGGACCACGGTCGCCCCGAACCAGGCGCGTCGCCGTCGTCGCTCACGGGCCGGTGCCGGGGCAGCGGCCCGCCACAGGGCGCGGAGGGTCTCCTGCTCGTCGGCCGGGACGCCGGGGCCGAAGCGCAGCAGGATGCCGTCGTCCCCGTCTCCTTCCGTGGCTGGTGCGCGAAACGCGTCGGGGGTGCGGTTTCGCTTGCCCAGGACGGTGGCCTGCTCGTCCGGAGCGGCGGGGCGTGGGACGCGGTCGGCCCGCCCCGGCACCGTGAGCTGTGTGTCCGGCACAGCGGGGAATCCGGCATGGTCGTCCCGCCCCGGGACCACGGTCTCGGGGTCCGGGGCAGTGGGTGCTTCGCCGGCCGTATCCCCCACGGCAGGCGGCGCGTCCCGCGTCACCGGCGGAGTGAGGTCCGCGGACGCGGCGGCTGCCGCCGCGCGGAGCGCGGTGCGCAGCAGGAAGTCCGCGGGGAGGACCTCGCGCCCGGCGACGAGGACCGCGCGGGCGGCGACGAGGCCGTCGGACACGGCGGTGGCGGCACAGCGGGCGAACAGGTCCGCCTCCGGAGTACCCGCCGCCGCCCAGGCGTCACCCAGTGTCCGGGCGACGGCGGCCCAGGCAGCGATGTCGGCGCGCTGGGCGGATGCCGAGGGCATGTCGTCGCCCAGCGCGATGCCCAGCGCCGACTCGGCGAGCAGGGCGGTGCCGTCCGGGGCGAGCACGACGTTGTCCACGGTGAGCGATCCGTGGGCCAGTCGGGTCGCGTGCAGGGCGAGCAGCGTCTGGGCGGTCTCGTTGAGGACGCTCGCCACGCTGCCCGCGTCCGGTCGGGGGCCTTCGGCGGCCAGAAGGTCGGCGAGCGTGGGAACCGGCGGCCGCGCGGTGATCAGCCACACCTCCCCGGCCTCCGCCACGAGGTCGACCGTGGCCGGCACACCGGGCAGCCGGAGCCTGCCCACGGCGAGCACCGCGCTCGCCAGCCGCTCGCGTGCTCCCTGCGGCGTCAGCAGCGCGCGGTCGATCCGCAACGCGCCGAGCGGCGGTGCGTCGGCGGACTCCGGGCACAGGGCGTACCAGGTGCCCCAGCGGGTGTCACGTGACCAGTCGGAAAGAGGACGCCCGGCGACCACGGCGGCTGTCGTCATGTCGATCCGCTCTCCTCGATGTGTCGATGTGTCGATCTGCTCTCCTCGATGTACGGCACCGGCGCCTCGACGTCGTCGCCGTTCAGCACGGCGGCGCGTCCACGGAAGCCGTCTGTGTCCCGTCCGCGGCCTGGGGACTGCTCGTGAGGGCGACGATCCACGTGCCCCTGCACGGGTGGTTCGAGAAGTCGGCCTCGAAGCTCACCGCGTACTGCGTGCTGCCCGACAGCGTCCGGGTCTGGGAACCGTAGGGATCGGCTGGCGTGTTGACATAGAAGTCCGCCGTCAGCGTCAGGGGTCCGGTACCGGTCGTTCCGACGGTGACGTCGGCGATCAGCGTGCCGGGGTTCTGTCCGCGGCTCCAGGAGCCGATGGTGACCGTGACCGTGCCCGGGGTCGGCGGGGCCGAGGTTCCGGTCGTCGGGGACGACGATGCGACGGGCGGTGTGACGCTCGTCGACGGGGTGGCCGGTGTTTCCCCCGGCGACAGGCCCACCGAAGGGGTACCGGACGGTGATCCGTCGGCCGCGGACGGGGTCGTCCCGGGCGAGCCGGACGGAGCGGCGGAGGGGGAGGAGAGAGAGGACGGGGTCGTACCGGAGGATCCCGTCGGTGTGGAACTGGCCGCGGTCGTCGTCGTGTCGTGCGGGCCGGCTGTCGCGGCGGTCACCGCGCCGGCGACCACCGCCAGCGCGGCGGCCCCGGCAGCCGCCTTCCAGCCGCCGCGCTTCAGCCGGCCCAGTACGGTCAGCGCGCGCGAGGCTTCGTAGACGGCCGGTGTGATGGCGAACGGGAACAACAGGGCTGCCAGGGCGGCAAGTTCAGCGAGCCGACGGCGTCCGCGCTCCTCCCAGCCGACGCCGTACCCCTCGGTGGCGGCCCGTTCGAGATCGGCGAGGAACGCCTCGATTCCGGGCCGGTCCGCCGGGTCCTTGGCCATGCCCCTGCGCAGCAGGGCACGGACCGGATCGGGTACGTCGTCCAGCGCCACGGGTGCCCTCAGGTGCTGCAGGCGCAGCGCCGTCACATCGTCACCGGCGAACGGCCGCCGACCGGTCAGGCATTCGAAGAACACCGCCGCCGCGGCGTACACGTCGCCCGCCGGTGCCGCGGGCTCACCACGCCACTGCTCGGGCGCCATATAGGCGGGCGTGCCCGCGGCCTCCGTCTCACGGCCGGCCCGTACGGCGATCCCGAAGTCGGCGAGCGCACTCGAACCGTCGGCACGCACCAGCACGTTCTCCGGCTTGTAGTCGCGGTGGACCACTCCCGCCGTATGGGCCGCACCGAGCCCCAGCAGCGAACCCTTGAGCAGGACCAGGGCGGCCTCCGGACCGGTCGCCCCCCGCGCGCGCAGCAGTTCACGGAGGCTGACTCCGTTCACCGCCTCCATCACGATCGCGGCACCCTGCCGTGCCTCGACGTACTCGTACAGCCGTACGACACACGGGTGCCGCAGATCGCCCAGCAGCCGCGCCTCGGCCCGGAAGCGGGCCAGGAACTCCTGGTCGTCACGGAGACGGTCACTCAGGTACTTGACGGCGACGGGTACGCCGGTCGCCGCGTGCCGGGCCAGTACGACGCGGCCGCCGGCGCCCTCGCCGAGCGTCCGCACTGCGAGGTAGCCGGGCACGGCCCACTCGCCGGCGCCGTCCGCACCTGCCGTCATGCCGCCCCCTCCACGGCCGCGCCGGCCGGCACGGACGCCGGACGGCCGCCGGCCTCGCGCCGCCGCTTCACCAGGCGTATCAGCCATCGCACCGGTGCGGCCCACACCGGGAAGGCCACCAGGGCGACCACGACCGCCTCGATCAGGGCGTCCCAGGGCGCGGACACCCGTCCGTCCAGCAGGTCCCCCATCCGGGAACGCCAGGCGAGCAGGGCGAGGACCAGGAAGCCGTACGTACCGGCGACGACCGCGAGACCGTAGGCGGCCATTCCCGTCTGGCGCGGTCCGGGCCGGCGGCCCGCCCGCAGGTCCTGCCAGAGCCCCCTGCGGAAGTAGGCGCTCGCCTCCTCGCGCAACCGTGGCACCCGCAGCGCGTCGGTCAGCGCCTGGTAACCGTCCAGCGGCATCAGGGGATTGAAGTTGTAGAGCGTGTTCAGGTACAGCCCGAAAGCCAGGTGGAACAGCACGGCCGAGGCCGGACCGGCCGGGAGGCAGGCGGCGCCCACCGCGCACCAGCCGGCCAGCGCCGCTGTCGAGACCGGTCCCGACAGCGCCACCACGACACGCGACCAGCGGGAGCCGAACCACATGTCGCTCGTGTCCACGAACGCGAAGGGCATCCCCATCATGAGCAGGAACCCGCCGCGCCGGACCTTGCGGCCGTACGACTTCACGGCCAGCGCGTGCGTCAGCTCATGCAGCATCAGGGCCGAGACGTACCCCGCGGCCAGCGTCACCGGGCCCCAGACGCCGGCTCCGCCGAAGTCCAGCAGGTGCTGGCGTCGTTGCGCCGTGAAGAACGCGACGAGACCGCCGACGACCGACAGCCAGACGAGCGTCACCCCGGTCCTGGTGAAGAACCGCCAGCCGAACGCGCTGTACAGGCGGGCCACGGCGCCGTCGAGGCCCGGTACGGACACCTCAAGTTTCAGCAAGGCCCGGTAGAGCGCACGCCCTGCCCGCCGCCAGCCCTTGGTCTGCTCCTCCCCGGGACGGCCGGGCAGGCCTCGCAGCAGTCCCGCGTCCGCGAACGCCGCCAGCGCGGCCTCGATCCGCGGCAGCGCGAGCTCACCGAAGCGGTCCGCGTAGGCGAACAGCAGATCCCGTACGGTGTTCTCGCCGTCGACGGCGTTCCAGAGGAACACCTCGCGCTCGTCCAGCCGCAGATATACGCCTGTCCGCGTGTTGTTCAGCACCCAGCCGGGTTCACCGCGGTCCGTGGGTACTTGCTTGAGCGCCCACCCCGAGCGGCGGCGGGGTCGCGCGGTGAGGGGCCCGGTCGCCTCCGGTACCTCCTCCTCGAGGGCGGTGGGCAGTTGGGTCAGCTGGGTGCCGACGACCATGGTGCGTGAGCCGACCCGGGCATCGCGGGGCTGCTCGAACACCAGGCGGACATCACCGACGGACAGGTGGGCGCCGTCGGCGAGGCGCGCCGAGCCTCCGTGCAGGTCGACTCCGCCGACCGCCGTGCCGTTGAACGAATCCAGGTCCTCGATCCGGAAGCCTGCCTCGGTGCGGACGATCCGGGCATGCCGGCGCGACACGCTGCCGTCGGAAAGGACGACGTCGTTGTCCGCGTCCCGGCCCAGCGTCGTCACCGGACCGGTCAGCGGTACGAGCAGTGCGGGATCGTCGACGCCGCGCAGCTGGGGCGCGGCGAACGACGTCGGCGCCGCACCCCGGCGGAGCGTGCCGCAGTGCAGGCAGTACGGGAAGTCGCGCCGTACGTGAACGCGACACACATGGCACAACATTCGGGTCAGCCCGCTCCGGAACCGCTGGTGAACGTGCCGTCGGAGAAGCCACCGCCGGGTGCGGCGGTGCCGGGGCCGGAAGGCGACAGATGCGTACTGATGCCACCCGCGCCAGGGGCGGTCACGCCGCCGCGGATGCTCTCGGAACCGCCGAGGACACCCCCGCGGCCGCCGCCTTCACCACCGCCGGGCTCACCACCGCCACCGGGGCGCCGGCCGGTGTTCTCCTGGCTGCCGCCGCCGTCTCCTTCACCGCCACCGCCGCCGGGCTCGCCACCGCCGCCCGGCCGACGGCCGGTGTTCTCCTGGCTGCCGCCGCCTCCGCCGTCTCCTTCGCCACCGCCACCGCCGCCACCGCCGGAGGGACCGTCGCCGTGTCCGTGGCCGCCGCCCTCCTCGCCGCCACCGCCGTCGCCGCCGCCCTCACCACCACCGCCGGAGGACCCGCCGTCGTGTCCGTGACCGGAGCCCTCGTCACCACCGCCCCCGCCGCCGCCCTCGCCTCCGCCGCCGCCTTCACCGCCGCCACCGCCGCCGCCTTCGCCACCGCCGGGTCGCCGGCCGGTGTTCTCCTGGTCGCCGCCGCCCCCGCTGCCGCCCTCGCCGCCGCCTCCTTCGCCGCCACCGCCTTCGCCGCCGCCCTCACCACCGCCGTCTCCGCCTTCGCCGCGCTCATAGATGCCGCCGTGGCCGAACTCACCGACGTCGCCCCCGCCGTGACCACCGCCGAAGCCGCCCTCGCCCCCGTCGTGCCCCCCGAAGCCGCCGAAGTTCCCCTCCGCCCCGCCGCCCCCACCGTCACCGAAGCCGCCGAAGCCACCTTCAGAGCCACCGCCGAAGCCCCCGAAGCCACCTTCAGAGCCACCGCCGGAACCCCCGAAGCCGCCCAGGCCGCCTTCACTTCCGCCGAACCCGTCCGCGCCCCCGGCGCCGAAGCCGTCTTCACCACCGCTGAAGCCGCCCGCACCTTCGCCGCCGAAGCCCCCGAACTCGCCGAACTCGCCCGCACCGGTGGGGTCGCCCAACAGGGCATCTCCGCTGCCCAGGGCCGTGTTGTCGAGCTGACCACCGATCAGACTGACGGAGTCGGACGCACCGTGGTCAAGCGCGCCGCTCCCGTCCCGATAGTCGCCCGGGTCGGCCTCACCCACGTGCGGCGCCGTGGCGTCGCCGGCCCCGGCATCGTGCGCCCCGTGCTCGACAGGCGCGTGGTCGACGGACGCGTCGTGGTGCGCCAGCGCGTGTGCCGCACTGCCGAAGAAGAGGGACGACTTGGACAGCCTCGCGTCGAGTGTGCCCGGCCCCTCGGCGGTGCCGGATTCGACACGAAGCCGACGGAGCTCGGCGACCTGCTCGGGCGTCAGGCCAAGTCTTCGTGAAATGTCGTCAGTGTCGCCGTCGAGTTGGGCCCTGAAAGCCGGGTCGACAGCAAGGCGGGTCATGGCATCGCGAAAGGCGTCGTCGGTCATGTCCTCATGTCTCCGTCGGTCTGCGCGTGTTGGTGCTGATCCCGGCGGAGCTGGGGACCCCCCTGGTCGGTGGCTGACTGCCATTTCCGGCCATCCCCACCGAACCATGCAGGATGGTTATAGGGGCGACACCCTGACCCGCGCAAGGCCTGGAGTGGCGCACCCTTGCTGGACAAGGCGTTGGCGCGCACCGGCCCTCGCGGCAGGCAGAGGGGGAACTCAGCTGGGCATCACGACAAAAGAGAACGGCAAAGACCGGCCATGTCGAGGTCAGCCGACCTGCGCGGCGAACGCCTCGTACGCCCGCTCGTCGAAGAGGACGAACCTGGCCTCCTCGACCGATGTTTCCGTCGCCCGCACCGTCTCCACGGCGATGCGTGCCGCGTCCTCCATGGGCCACCCGTAGATACCTGCGGAGACAGCCGGGAACGCCACGGTACGGGCGCCGAGCTCGTCGGCGATCCGCAGTGACTCCCGGTAGCAGGAGGCCAGCAGCGCCGAGCGGTCCTCCTCGTGGGAGTAACGCGGGCCGACGGTGTGGATCACCCAGCGCGCGTCCAGCTCGCCCGCGGTGGTGGGGACCGCCTGGCCGGTGCGCAGGCCCTTGCCGTAGTGGGAAGCGCGCAGTTTCCGGCACTCGGCGAGGATGGCGGGGCCGCCACGGCGGTGGATGGCTCCGTCGACTCCGCCGCCGCCGAGCAGCGAGGAGTTCGCCGCGTTGACGATGGCGTCGACGCTCTGCCGGGTGATGTCGCCCTGGACCAGCGTGATCGTGGTCATGGCTGCCTCAGCCTCCTCCAGACGGCCTTCGCCGCGTTGTGCCCCGACATGCCGTGCACGCCGGGCCCCGGCGGGGTGGCCGAGGAGCAGAGGAAGACGGCCGGGTGCGGGGTGCTGTACGGGGACAGGGACAGCTTGGGGCGCAGCAGGAGCTGAAGCCCGGAGGCGGCGCCGCAGGCGATGTCACCGCCCACATAGTTGGCGTTACGGGCGGCCAGCTCGCGCGGCCCCGCGGTCGCGCGGGCCAGTACGCGGTCACGGAAGCCCGGCGCGAAGCGCTCCAGCTGCCGC
The DNA here is from genome assembly GCF_041053035.1 of Streptomyces sp. R35. NCBI lineage: Bacteria > Bacillati > Actinomycetota > Actinomycetes > Kitasatosporales > Streptomycetaceae > Streptomyces > Streptomyces sp. R35. Next base: position 9,261,261 of record NZ_CP163440.1, on the reverse strand, counting down.
TCGACGGCGTCCGTGAGGTCCCCGGTCCAGCCGTTCGGAACATGCCCGTACACCCAGAAGACCTGCTTGCCGTCGGGCGCCCGGGAGGGGTCCACGACGCTGGGCTGCACGGTGATCAGGAAGGGCGCGTCGGGCGCCCGGCCCTCGCGGGAGGCCGCCCGCAGCGCGGTGCTGATCTCCGCGCTGCTCGCACCGACCTGCACGGTCCCGGCGGTGCGGGCCTCCTTGGCGGTCCAGGGCACGGGGCCGTCCAGCGCGTAGTCGATCTTGAAGACGCTCGCCCCGTAGCGGTAGCGCTCGTAGTACCGCCCGAAGCCCGCGATCCGGGCCAGTGCGGTGGGTGAGGTGTCGAAGACGTAGGCGCGCGCGGGCGGCAGGTCGTCCAGGCGCTTGACCTCGTAGTCGGTGTGGACGGTGCCGCCGAGATCCTTGAGGTACGCGGTGAGCGCGTCGGAGATGGACTGGGAGCCGCCGCGCGCGACCGGCCAGCCGCCGGCGTGCGCGGCCAGGGCGAAGACCAGGCCGACGGCGCCGGTGGCGATGCCGTCGAGCGGGGCGATGACGTGCGCCACGAGCCCGGCGAACAGGGCCTTGGCTCGCTCGTCGCGGAAGCGTCGCGTCAGCCACGTCGACGGCGGCAGTCCGACGAGGCCGAAGCGGGCGAGGGTGACCGGGTCGCGGGGCAGCGCCGTCAGCGGCAGCGACATGAAATCGTGGGCCAGCGTGTCCCACTTGGGCAGGAAGGGTGCGACCAGCCGACGGTACGCACCGGCGTCGCGTGGGCCGAACGAGGCCGCGGTCTCCGCCACCGACCGCGAGAGCACCGCCGCCGTGCCGTCGGGGAACGGGTGCGCCATGGGCAGCTCGGCGTGCAGCCACTGAAGGCCGTACCGCTCCAGGGGCATCGCCTTGAACGCGGGCGAGTTCACGCCCAGCGGATGCGCCGCCGAGCACGGGTCGTGCCGGAAACCGGGCAGTGTGAGCTCTTCGGTGCGCGCTCCCCCGCCCACGGTGTCCCGCGCCTCGAACACGGCCACGGAGAAGCCCCGGCGGGCCAGCTCCACGGCAGCGGTCAGTCCGTTGGGCCCCGCACCCACCACGACCACATCGAGCATCGACGGCACCTTCGGACTCCTTTGTCAGCCGATGGCCTCTGAAGTTCAGGATATGCCGGAGGACTGACAGCCTTGGCCGCGCGGGCGGTTGAGAACGCGGGGGCCGGTGACGCGCCGGGCTGGGTGGCGGGTCGAGCTCGGTGACGCGCCGGGCCCGGTGATCAGGCTCCGGCCGCCAGCAGCGCCACCACCCGGCGGGCCGTGGCCTCGTCCCGGGCCGCCGTGAACGGCAGCGCGTTGCCCCCGGTGATGCGGAAGGGCTCCCCCGTGAGAGTCAGATGCGCGCCGCCCGCCTCCTCGACCAGCAGCAGACCCGCGGCGTGGTCCCAGGCGGCCTCCCAGGAGAAGGCGACGCCGTCCAGCTCGCCGCGGGCGATGGCCAGATACTCCAGGCCGGCCGAGCCGCACGCGCGCGGGGCGACGCCCTCGACGCGCAGGCCCAGGAGCGCGCGCTTCTGCTCGTCCGTGGTGTAGTCCGGGTGGGACGTGGCGATGTCCAGGTCGCGGCCGGGCTCGGGCGAGCCGGAGCGCAGGGGCACGCCGTCGAGAACGGCGCCCCGACCGCGTATCGCGGTCGCGAACTCGTCGCGCGCGGGAGCGAACGTCCACGAGGCGCGCACCACGCCGTCCACCGCGAGCGCGACCAGCGTGCAGAATCCGGGGTCGCCGTGCACGAACTGCCTGGTCCCGTCGACAGGGTCGACGATCCAGACCGGCGCCGCGCCACGGATCGCGTCGTACGTCGCCGGATCGGCGTGCACCGCCTCTTCGCCGACGACGACCGAGCCGGGCAGCAGCGCCGTGAGGGCCTCGGTGAGGTACTCCTCGGCCTTGCGGTCGGCGTCCGTCACCAGGTCGTGCGGGCCGGATTTCTGGTCGATCTCGTGCGCGGCGAGCTGCCTGAAGCGCGGCATGATCTCGGCGGCGGCCGCCTTGCGTACTGCTTCTTCGACGTCTGACGTGCGGTGGGCGAGAAACTCGTCGATGGTTTCGATGTCTTCGATCATGGCTCCATGACAGCACGCGCCACTGACAATCCTCACCCGTCCGGTGCACTCCGGATGGAATCGCGATGAATTCAGGGGGTTCGGTGATCAGCGTCCGACCGCGTACCCCTGCATCCCGCGCGGGTTCGCCGCCGCCGACAGCACGCCCGTCCGCGGGTCCCGCGCGACCGCGCACAGCCGTCCCTCGGACCAGGCCTCGTCGACCAGGACGTCATGGCCGCGGCGGCGCAGCTCCTCGACGACAGCCTCGTCCATGCGGGACTCGACGGTGAGGCTGCCGGGGCGCATGCCGCGAGGGTAGAAGGAGCCGGGGAAGCTGTCGGTGTGCCAGTTCGGGGCGTCGATCGCGCCCTGGAGGTCGAGGCCGCCGCGCACCTCGGAGCGGAGCGCCACCGCCAGGAAGAAGTGCGTCTGCCACTGGTCCTGCTGGTCGCCGCCCGGGGTGCCGAAGGCCATGACCGGCACCCCGTCGCGCAGCGCGAGCGAGGGGGTCAGCGTGGTGCGCGGCCGGCGGCCCGGCGTCAGGGAGTTGGGCAGCCCCTTCTCCAGCCAGGCCATCTGGAGCCGGGTGCCGAGCGGGAAGCCCAGCTCGGGCACGACCGGGTTGGACTGCAGCCAGCCGCCGCTGGGGGTGGCGGCGACCATGTTGCCCCACCGGTCGACGACGTCGAGGTGGCAGGTGTCGCCCCGGGTTCCGCCGTCCGGTGCGACACCGGGTTCCGTGGCCGCCCGGGCCACGGTGGGTTCGCCCGCGCCCGGTACCGCCAGCGCGTCGAAGCCGGGCTCCCCGTCCGCCGCCACGCGCGCGTGCCCGCTCAGCCGCGGAGTGCGCCCACCTGGGCTGCCGGGGCACAGCTCGTACGACGCCTTGTCGCCGACGAGGGCGCGGCGGGCGGCGTTGTACGGCTCCGACAGCAGTTCGTCGAGCGGCACCTCCGCCGCGTCCCCGTACCAGGCCTCGCGGTCGGCCATGGCGAGCTTGCAGCCCTCGACCAGGAGGTGGACGTAGTCGGCGGAGCCGTAGTGCGGCAGCTCGGGCGGCAGCAGGGCCAGCTGTTGCAGGAGGACCGGGCCCTGGCTCCAGGGGCCCGCCTTGCACAGGGTCCAGCCCCTCCAGTCGTACGTCGCCGGGGCCTCGTACGTCGCGGACCAACCGGCCAGGTCAGCGGCCGTCAGCGTGCCGGTGTGGCGCTCGCCGCTGGTGTCCATGGCGGGCCGCTCGGCCTGGCGAACCAGGGCCTCGGCGATGAAGCCGGAGCGCCAGACCCTCCGCGCGGCCTCGATCTGAGCCACCCGGTCCGTCTCCGCGGAGACCTCGGCGAGCAGCCGTCGCCAGGTCGCGGCGAGGGCGGGATTGCGGAACAGCTCGCCGGGCCTCGGGGCCCTGCCGTCCGGCAGATACACCTGCGCCGACGAGGTCCACTCCGTCTCGAACAGCTCGCGTACGGTCTCGACCGTCTCGCCGACGCGCTCCACGGGCGCGTGGCCGTCCTCGGCGTACCCGATGGCGTACGTGAGGACATCGGCGAGCGACTTGGTTCCGTGGTCGCGCAGCAGGAGCATCCAGGCGTCGAACGCGCCCGGTACGGCGGCGGCGAGCGGCCCGGTACCGGGTACGAGATCCAAACCGAGTCCCTTGTAGTGGTCGATCGTCGCTCCTGCGGGCGCGACACCCTGCCCGCACAGCACCCGCACCTCGCCGCCCGCCGGGGCGAGGATGATCGGGACCTCGCCCGCGGGTCCGTTGAGGTGCGGCTCGACGACGTGCAGGACGAAACCGGCGGCGACGGCGGCGTCGTACGCGTTGCCGCCACCCTCCAGGACGGCCATCGCCGACTGCGAGGCGAGCCAGTGCGTGGAGGACACCATTCCGAAGGTGCCTTGGAGCGTCGGTCGGGTCGTAAACATGCCTGCCACCTCGCTGTGCGGAGCGATCAACCTCGGTCCCGACTATGGCACTTGCCATTTCGTGACCGGCCGCTGGACGCCGTCGACCACGCGCCGCACGGCTGGCGCTGCCGTCCCGCAAGGGCACGTTCACAGCCGAGAACATCAAAAATCCGGCCGGGCACAGGAGGTTATGCGGCTCACATGCCAATCGGCAGACATTCTTCCCGTCAGGCATTGACCGCGATCAAGCTCCCCGGATAGAAAGATCACGGCGCGACACACGAACGCCCCCGATGTCCGCCCCGCCGGAGAACAAACGGTTCGCCGGGCCCGTACAGCCCACAAGGCCGGCCCGGCCCTCCTCTGACCCGAGAGAATTCGCCTTGTCACGCATAGACCCCCTTCAGCCTGCGCGCATCGTCGTGGTCGAACCCGCTTCTTCCGGAGGCGCCACCCTGATCGGTGTCGCGGCCGAGATGGGGCTGCGGGTCGTGGTGGCTTCCGCCGACTCCGGTGACCGCCGGCTCTCCGACGCCGTGCGCGGCGCGGCCGAGACGGTGCTGACGGTGGAGACCAACGACCAGGCGGCGCTGGAAGCCGCGGTCCGCGAACTGCACGACCAGGAGCCCTTCGAGGCGGTGCTGGCCGGGTCCGACATCTATGTCTCGGCGACCGCTCGCGTCGCCGCCGCGCTCGGCCTGCCGGGCCTGCCCGTGGAGACGGTCGACCGTGTCCGCGACAAGAGCGTCATGCGGGCCGCGGTGGCCGAAGCGGGCCTGCGCACACCGCGCTTCGCCCAGGCCACCTCCGACGAGGAGTTGCGCGCCGCGGCCGCCCACGTCGGCTTTCCCTGTGTGATGAAGCCGGTGGCCTGCTCCGGCAGCATCCATGTCAGCCGGGCCGACGACATGGACCAGCTCACCGCCGCCTTCCAGCGCCTGGTCACCGACCCCGTCCCGGACATGGGCCAGTTGCACGAACACCGCGTGCTCGTCGAGGAGTACGTCACGGGCCCCGAGTTCAGCGCCGACGGCTACGTCCTGGACAGCGGTGAGGTGACCCTGGTGGCTCTCACCCGGACGCTTCTCGGCCCCGAGCCCGACTTCGTGGAGATGGGCCATCTCACCCCGGCCCAGGTCGACTCCGGCACCCTGGAGGCCGTCGAGGCGTACGTCGTCGACGTCGTCCGCGCCGTACATCTGACCAGTGGCCCGTTCCACTGCGAGCTGCGGCTGACCGCCGAGGGTCCTGTCCTCATCGAGATCGGCGCGCGCCTGCCCGGCGACCGGATCGTGGAACTTCTGCGGCTCGTCACCGGTGTCAGCCTCCCCAAGGTGGCGATCGCCACCTCCCTGGGACTGGGCCTCGACGAGGCGGGGGTTTTCGCCGACCCGCAGGCGAAGAGCGCCGGCATCCGTTTCTTCTCCGCCGGGGGCCGCTCCTCCTACCGTGAACTGACGGGCTGGCAGGAGATGGCGGCGCTGCCCGAAGTGACGGAGACCTCCGTGTACTTCGCGCCCGGCGAGCTCATCCCCGGCGTCGAGGACTGCCGATCGCGCCTCGGTCACGCCCTGTTCACCGCGGACTCGCCGCAGGGCGCACTCGACCGCTGGCAAGCTCTCGGCGACGCCGTCGTCGCCGTCTGACCCTCGGACTCGCACCGTGAGCGATCACATACTCGACTACGCCGCCGTCGGCGTCGGGCCCGCCAACATGAGCCTGGCCGCCCTCGCCCACCGCATCGACGGGCTGCAAGGCGCCTGCCTGGAACGCCGGGAGAGCTTCTCCTGGCACCCCGGTCTGCTGCTGCCCGAGGCCACTTTGCAGGTCTCGCTGCTCAAGGACCTGGTGACCCTCGTCGACCCCACCAGCCCGTTCTCCTTTCTGTCGTTCCTGTCCACCACGGGACGCCTCTACCGGTTCCTTGCGGCGGACTTCCCGGCCGTCCTGCGCACGGAGTTCAACCAGTACCTCCAGTGGGTCGCCGGACAGCTGCCGAATCTGACCTTCGGCGCCGATGTGCGGACCGTGGACTTCCACGGCGGGGCGTTCCATGTACGCACGGACGAGAGCGAAGTGACGGCACGTCATCTCGTGCTCGGCACCGGCCTCACCCCGAGCGTCCCTGAGCCGTTCCGCCCCTTCCTCGGGCCGACGGTCTTCCATTCCGGGGAGTTCCTGCTGCGCGCGCCGGACGTCACCGGCCGCCGCGTCGTCGTGGTGGGCGGCGGCCAGAGCGGGGCGGAGATCGTCCGCCACCTCGCCACCAACAGCCCGGCGCACAGCATCACTTGGGCCAGCAGGCGTCAGTCCTTCCTGCCCATGGACGACTCGCCGTTCGCCAACGACCTCTACAGCCCCGAGTACGTCCGCCACTTCCACGGGCTGCCCGCGGACCGCAAGGCCCGGCTGCTCGAACGGCAGAAGTACACCAGCGACGGCATCGACCTCCAAGTCCTCCAGGACATCTACCGGTTGAGCTACCGCGACGAGTTCATCGAGAACACCCCCGGCAGACTGCGCTTCCTGCCGGACTGCAGGGTGACCGCTCTCGAAGGCGGCCCCGACGAGTGGAAGCTGTTCACGGACTTCACGGACTCCTCCGGCCTCGACGCCCCCGCCGCACTCGCCGCGGACATCGTCATCCTGTGCACCGGATACGCCTATGAGCTGCCCGAGTTCATGGCATCCCTCGCCCCCCGGCTGCGGCGCACCGACGGGCTCCTCGACGTCCGTGACGACTTCTCCCTGGCCTGGGACGGGCCGTCGGAGAACCGGATCTACCTCCAGAACGGCGCGCGGCACTCCTGGGGAGTCGCCGACCCCAATCTGAGCCTGCTCGCGTGGCGCAGCGCGGTGATTCTGAACAGCATGCTCGGTGAGACGAGGTACACGGTATGACGGTCCATCAGCAGTCGACCGAGGCATACCGGGCTCTGCTGCCCTTCCTGCCCACCGAGGTCGAGCCGGACGGAGTCACCGTCGCCGAGGCGGACTTCGCGCGCTCGTGCTTCTCGTCGGTGCCGTTCAAGATGGCCCGCTTCACCGTGCCGCCCGGGGGAACCAGCTCCCCCGACCAGCACGCGGTGCGGGAGATCTGGGTGGTCCAGGCCGGCTCCGGCACGCTGGTGGTGGACGGGGAGCGGTCGTCCGTCGCCCCCGGCTCGGTGGTCGCCTTTCCCTCGCAGTCGGTCCACGAGGTGTTCGCCGACCGGGGCGAGGAACTGGTCATCTTCTCCTTCTGGTGGTCGGCGCCCGATGCGTGACCCGAACACCGCGATTCCCCACTACGACCTGGCCGTCGTCGGCAGCGGCGTGGTGGGCGCCCTGACCGCCCACTACGCGGTGCGGCGAAACCCCGGCCTGCGCGTCCTCGTCCTCACCCACGCCGCACGGGGAACGGGGGCCACCCGTCTGTCGGCCGGTTTCGACACGCCCACCGGGCACAGCGCCGCGCAGCGTGCCCTGGCCGCCCGCAGCACCGCCCTGTTCGCCGAACTCGCCGCCGAACTGCCCGACGTACAGCGCGAACCGGTGGACACCTACTGGCTGGTCAGCCGCGTCAACGCGGCGGCGCTCCACATGAGCATGGCCGACGGCGGGCGGACCTCCGCCGTGGACCAGGACGGGCAGCGGCTGCTCACCGAAACGTTCCCCGGGCTCGCCCACGGCGACGACGAGGTCGTGCGGGCGTCCGCCCCCATGACCGTAGGCCGTCCACAGGCGCTGGCCGACCAGCTGCTCGACCGGGTGCTCAGCCGTCCCGGCAGCACTCTGCTGGAGGGCTTCCGGGTCACGGCCGTACGCCGAGCGGGCGGGCACATCGAGCTGGACGCCGCCGACGGGAGCCGTGTCACGGCGGACAAGGCGGTTGTCGCGCCCGGACCGTGGGCCCTCGACGGTCCCGTGGCCCGGGCCGCCCGCGACCGGGGCGCCCGGGTGAAGAAGGTGGTGGCGTTCCACATCATGTCGCCGCCCCCGCCGCACGCGCCCGCGCTGGTCTTCGAGGACGCGGACGCGTTCCTGCTGCCCCATCACCCGGGCGGCCACTGGATCTTCAGCGTCACCTCGCCCGACTGGGACCGCGGCCCGGACGAGCCGCTGGCCATCGATGCCCGGGACCGCTCCCTCGCTCGTGCCCTGCTGGAACGGCACGTGCCGGGATTCCTGCCGCACCTGCTCGGCGGACGGGTCTTCAGCGACTGCTTCACTCCGGGCCATCTGCCCATCGTGGACACGGTCGATGACGACGACGTGGTGATGGCGATCGGCGGATCGGGCTCCGGCTACCGACTCGCTCCGGCCATGGCCGAGGACACACTGAATCTGCTCTACGGGAGTTCGCGGTCATGAGTCTGCTGCTGACGGGGGACGCGCACGTCCCGAAGCACTACCTTCTCGTGCCACCCGAGGCCACGCCGAACGGGCCCCTGCACCTGGGACACATCGGCGGCCCCTTCCTGTGGTCCGACATGATCGCCCGGCATCTGCGCGTCCGCGGCGACCTGCCGCTCGTGATCACCGGTAGCGATGTGTACGAGTCGTACGTCACGCTCAAGGCACACGCCGAAGGATCGGAACCCGGTGAGGTCGCGGCCCGCTACGGCCGGCGGATCCAGGACGACCTGGCCGCCCTGCGCATCGGCGTCGACGCCTTCATCAGCCCGGACCAGGAGCCGTGGCGCGACCTCTTCGAGCACGAGGTGGCCGGGTCGATCGAGCGCCTGAAGGACCGGGGCGCGGTGCTGACCCGGAAGGAGCGCGTGCCCTACTGCGACACGTCGGGCCGCTGGGTGGTGGGCGGCTGGCTGCTCGGCCGCTGTCCCGAGTGCGGTGCGGGGGTCGCCAGTTACTTCTGCGAGGAGTGCAGCGCGCACTTCCTGCCCGAGTCGGTCGTCGACCCGCGTCCCCTCCTCGACGAAGGCCCGCTGACCTGGCGGGAGATATCCAGCCTCTTCCTCCGGGTGCCGGAGCGCGACGTGCTCGACGCCCCTCTCGCCGAGCTGGGGATCGCCGACCGCTACCGGCAGACGGTGGCGCGGTTCCTGGAGCGGGACGGTCTGACCGTACGGCTCAGCGCCCCGCAGGAGTGGGGAGTGCCGCTGCCCGCACCCGAGCCGGACGTACCGCACGCCCTGTTCCCGTACGCCGGGATCTTCATGTTCGCCCGGCTCGCCGGAGCGGTCCACGGGCAGCTGTCCGGTACCGGCGTGAACGCCTTCGACCCGGACTCCGGCGTCACGACGATCACCACGCTGGGCATCGACAACGTGATCCCCACGCTGGTCTCCATCGTCGGCACCAGCCTGCTGCACGGCGACATGAAGCCGTACGACCGGTGTCTCATCAACCACTTCTACCAACTGGCCGGACGCAAGTTCTCCACCAGCGCCCGCCATGCGATCTGGGCCGCGGACGTCGCGGCGTCGCCCGCGATCAGCGCCGACGCGGTGCGGTACTTCCTCGCCCGTGCCGATCTGGAGTCCGGGCCGGCGAGTTTCGAGACCGCCGACTTCCTCACGACGGCCAACGCCACGCTCGCCGACGACCTCGGCAAGCGGATGGAGGCCGCCTGGACCCGGCTGGCCGACGGACCGCCGCACGCTCCGGCACCGGCCGTGGCCGAGCTTCTGGAGTCGCTGCTCGCCGAGCAGTCGGCGGCCCTGGACGCCACCCGCGTCGACACTCGGCGTGCGGTCGCGGCCCTGGACCGCTGGTGCGCCGACGAATCGGTGGCCCACTCGGCCGACGACGGCGCCTACTGGTGGCTCAAGGGCCTGTCCCTGCTCGCGTTCCCCGTGATGCCGGACCTCGCCGAACAGATCTGGCAGGCCCTCGGCGGCACCGGCGAGCCCCGCGCGGCAGCCTTCCTCGCCCCGACACCGGCCGACCGGCGCCCGGCCGCCCCCGCCTTCGGCCGGGTCGAGGCCGCCGACCTCGACGCCTGTCTGCCGGACTCGATGCGACCGGGAGCGGGCGCATGACCGTCGGCACCACACCCCCGGACAACGTCGGCACCACACCCCCGCACACCATCGGCAGCACTCCGCTGTACGTCGTACTCAACCGCTCCGGCGACGAGTTCGGCGAATACCACCGCTTCCTCGACGGCACGCCGTGCCGGACGGTGTACCTCACCACGCCCGGCGGCCTGCCCGCGCTCGACCAGGACGGCGCCACCGAGATCCGGGTGCTCGACAGCCTCGCCCACGAGGACGTCCTGCCCGTCGTACGCGAGATCGCGGGCCGGCACGGCACCCCCGACGCCGTCTTCGGGCAGTCCGAGTACGACATCCTCACCGCCGCCCGGCTCTCGGCGGACCTCGGTGTCACCGGCGGCTACGGCCTGGACCTGGTCCGGCGGTTCAAGGACAAGCCCGCCATGAAGCGGGCCGTGGGCGACGCCGGACTGCGGGTGCCGAGGTTCTGCCCACTGGACGACGGCTCGCGGGCCGAGGCGGTGGCCGAAGCACTCGGCGGTCTGCCCCTGGTCCTCAAGCCACGGGCCTCGGCGGGCTCCGAGGGCGTCACCATTGTCAGAAGCACGGCGGAACTGGAGCTGGCGCTGAGCGGCGTCGACCCCACCGCGTACGAGTGCGAGGAGTATGTCGAGGGCGACATCTTCCATGTCGACGGCGTGTACCGCTCCGGTTCCTTCCATTTCGTCAGCGCCTCCCAGTACGTCAACACCTGCCTGGACTACGCGCACGGCCGCCCCCTCGGGTCGGTGCTGCTCGACGAAGGTCCCGAGCGGGCCGAGCTCACCACTTTCGCCGGAAGCTGCCTGAAGGCCCTTGGGCTGCGCGACGGCGCCTTTCACCTGGAGGTGATCCGGCGCCCGGGCGGCGAGCTGGTGTTCCTGGAGGTCGGACTGCGGCCGGGCGGCGCCCAAGTGCCGTTCCTCCATGTCGACCTCTACGGCATCGACCTGTTCGCCGAGGCGTTCCGGGCGGCGATCGGCCTGCCCCCACTGTGGCGGGACACCGGTGCGCCCGCCTCCGGCGGAGGGTGGCTCATTTATCCGACGCCCGGGCAGCTGCCCAGCCGGGTGACGCACCGCGCCTCGCTTCGGGACGTCGTCCCGGAGGTCTACCACGAGGAACTGCCGCCGGTCGGGCACGTCATGACCGGCCCCGGCAGTTACGACGTAGGCACCGGGATCTTCCGGTTCCGGGGGGAGACCGCGGACGGTGTCCGGCGTGCCGTGCGGACGGTGATGGAAGGCTATGGCCTGCGGACCGAGCCCATCGAAGGCGGGGGCGGGCAACTCCCGTCGGAGCAGCCGCATGGCTGACACCCGCGGACCGGGTCCCGCGCTGCGCGCCTGGCTCCGCGAGACCCTCCCCGCCGCCGGGAACGCGCGCCGGCTCGGCGTGCTCACGCTCATCCAGTCCCTGGGGCTCGGGGTGTTCCTCACCTCCAGCGCGGTGTTCTTCACCCGGACCATCGGCATCCCCGCCCAGCGGGTGGGTCTCGCCCTGTCCGTCGCCGGTCTGTGCGGCCTGGTCTGCACCGTGCCGATCGGCAGGCTCGCCGACCGGCTCGGTGCGGGCAGGGTGCTGACGGCCAACTTTCTTCTCGCCTCGGCGGGCTTCACCGCGTACTGCATGGTGGACGGTTTCGCCGGATTCCTCGCGGTGGCCTGTGCCATCGCCGTGCTGGAGACCTCCGCGGGGGCGCTCCAGGCGTCGCTCACCCACGCCTTGGTGGGCGGGGAGGAGCGCGTCCGGGTCAGCGCGCAGATGCGCAGCTTGTTCAACCTGGGCTTTCTGGGCGGTGCCGCGCTGGCCGGGGCCGCCATCGCGGTCGGCACCTCGACCGCGCTGTACGCCACCGTCCTCACCAATGCGGCACTCCAACTGGTCTCCGTCGCCGTGCTGTCGGGGATGCGGCGGAGCGCGCGACGATCCGCGGACCCGGACCCGGACCCGGACCCGGAGCAGGTCAGCGAGGAGAGCACGGCCGGCGGGACGAGCACGGGTGTGCTGCGCAGCTCGGCGCTGCGGGACACGCGCTATGTGGCGATCGCCCTGGTGTGCGGGGCGCTGGAGCTCTACCACCCGCTGCTGACCGTGGGACTGCCCCTGTGGATCGTGACCAGCACCGACGCACCCGCCCTCACCGTGTCGGGCCTGCTGATCCTCGACACCGTCCTGGTGCTGCTGTTCCAGGTCAGGGTCAGCAGGGGCGCGCAGACCCCCGCGGGAGCGGCACGTATGCTGCGCTGGGCGGGCTGGTCGCTGGGGGCGTCCTGCCTGGTCTTCGCGCTCAGCGCGGGACATGGCACGCTGCTGGACAGCGCGGCTCTGCTGGGCGGCGCACTGGTCCTCGTACTGGGTGAGCTGTACCAGGCGTCGGCGGGCTGGGGACTGTCCTTCGGGCTCGCCCCGCCCGACCGGCAGGGCGAGTACCAGGCGGTCTTCTCCCTGGGACGCGGGCTCCAGCAGTTCGCCGGGCCGTGGCTGATGACGTCGCTGATCGTCGGCGCCGCGGTGACCGGCTGGGTGGTCCTGGCGGCGCTGTTCGTCCTGCTCGGACTGGCCGGTCCGCCCTTGGTGCGCGGGCTGGAGAAGTCCCGCGCCCGAACAGAGCCGGTCCCGTCCTGAACAGGTCCCGCCCTGAACCGGGTCCGGGCCCACTCCCGGCCCGGGCCACCATCCACACACCGCACGACCGAAACGAGTAAGCACGATGACCGTAGAGCGACGACACGACCCGGATGCCCGCGGTTTCGCCAGCGACAACTACGCGGGCGTGCACCCCGAGGTCCTGGAGGCGATCGCCCAGGCCAACCACGGCCATCAGGTCAGCTACGGCGGGGACGTCTACACCGAGCGCCTGCAGGACGTGATGCGCGGGCACTTCGGGCCCACCGCCCGTACCTTCCCGGTCTTCAACGGCACCGGGGCGAACGTGGTGGCTCTCCAGGCCATGCTCGACCGCTGGGAGGCCGTCGTCTGCGCCGAGTCGGCCCATATCAACGTCGACGAGTGCGGAGCGCCGGAGAAGGTCGCCGGCATCAAGCTGCTGACGGTGCCCGCCTGGGACGGCAAGCTGACCCCGGAGCTGATCGACCGTCAGGCCTGGGGCTTCGACGACGAGCACCGGGCCAAGCCCAAGGTCGTCTCGATCGCCCAGTCCACCGAGCTCGGCACCTGCTACACGCCCGACGAGATCCGCGCGATCTGCGACCACGCCCACAGCCTCGGCATGCTGGTCTACCTGGACGGCGCGCGCCTGGCGAACGCGGCGGCCACCCTCGGTGTACCGCTGCGCGAGATGACCACCGACGCGGGCGTGGACGTCCTGTCCTACGGCGGCACCAAGAACGGCCTGCTGTTCGGCGAGGCAGTGATCGTGCTCAACGAGGACGCCGTGCGCGGCATGGCCCACATACGCAAGGCCAGCATGCAGCTGGGCTCCAAGATGCGATTCATGTCGGTCCAGTTCGAGGCCCTGCTCAGCGGTGACCTCTGGCTGCGCTCGGCCGCCCGCTCGAACGCCATGACGCAGCGCCTGTACGAAGCGGTCCGTGACCTGCCGGGGCTGAAGATCGACCGCCCGGTGCAGGCCAACCAGATCTTCGCGGTCCTCCCGCCCGCCGTGACCGAGCGCCTCCAGAAGCGCTTCCGGTTCTACGTCTGGGACGAGCTGACCGGTGAGGTCCGCTGGATGACCTCCTTCGACACCACCGAGGCCGACGTGGACGCCTTCGCGGCGGCCATCGAGGAGGAGCTCGGCCGCTGACTCACTCGAACCGCTGATCTCCCTGCCGAACCGCCACCAGCCCCGACTCGTACGCGAACACCACCAGCTGTGCCCGGTCGCGGGCGCCCAGCTTCGTCATCGCGCGGCTGATGTGGGTCTTGGCCGTGAAAGGGCTGATGACCATGTGCGCGGCGATCTCCTCGTTGGTGAGGCCGCGTGCGGCGAGCGCCGTGACCTCGCGTTCGCGGCGCGTGAGGCACTCCAGGCCCGGCGCGGTGGCCCGGTCCGGTGGCCGGGCCACGAACTCGCCGATCAGGGTGCGGGTCACGGACGGGGAGAGCAGTGCCTCCCCGTGGGCGACGACCGCGATGGCCTGGAGCAGGTCGGCCGGCTCGGTGTCCTTGAGCAGGAAGCCGCTGGCGCCGGCCCGCAGCGCCTCGAAGACGTACTCGTCCAGGCCGTAGTTGGTGAGGATGACGACGCGTACGCCGGACAGCTCGGGGTCGGCGGCGATACGGCGGGTCGTCTCGATGCCCGTCATCACCGGCATCTGTACGTCGACGAGGGCGATGTCCGGCACCTCGGCCCGCACCAGGGCCAGCCCCTGTGCTCCGTCGGCGGCCTCGCCCACCACCTCGATGCCTTCCTCGGCGTCGAGCAGGGCGCGGAAGCCGGCGCGCATGAGGGCCTGGTCGTCGACGAGCGCGACCCGGATCAGCGGGCTCGTCGCTCTCGCCTCGCCCACGCCACTCATACCGCGTCCTCCGGTATCCCCAGCGGCAGTTCGGCCCGTACCGAGAAGCCGCCCTCCGCGCGCGGGCCGGCGTTCAGGGTGCCGCCGAGGGCCGTGACGCGTTCGCGCATGCCGGTGAGGCCGATGCCGGGCGTGGGCGGCCGGGACGGCTGGGCGACGCCGTTGTCGTCCACGCTGATCGTCAACTCGCCTGGCGTGTAGTCGAGTCCGACGGTGACCTTGGCGGGGCCGGCATGACGGGCGGCGTTCGTGAGGGCTTCCTGGACGATGCGGTACGCGGCGCGGTCCACGGTCGCCGTCAGTGCCCGTTCCTCGCCGCTCACCCTCAGATCGACGGCGAGACCGGCCGCGCGGGCCCGCTCCACGAGCAGCGCGGGTGTGCCGGTCGGCTCGTCGGTGCGCAACACCTCCAGCGTGGCCCGCAGTTCGCGCATCGCCTCGCCGCCCGCCTCCTGGATGGCGAGCAGCGCGGGCGGTACCTCCTCGCCTCTCTTGCGGGCGAGATGGACGGCAACGCCCGCCTGGAGCTTGACGATGGAAATGCTGTGCGTGAGCGAGTCGTGCAACTCCCTGGCGATACGCAGCCGTTCCTCGCCGGCGCGCCGCAGTGCCGCCTCCTCACGGGTGCGTTCCGCCTCCAGCGCGCGCTGTTCCGTCTGGCGCAGATACGCCTGCCAGTTCCGGTCGGCGAGACCCGTCACCAGGGCGCACAGGAACCAGCCCGCGAGCAGGAGGGCCCGCTCGACGATCTCCTGCTTCGTGGGTCCCGTCGCCATATATCCGGCCAGGAACACGGCACTTGCCGACGCCGCCACGGCTCTGTGACCCACGCGGGCCGCGGTGTGTACGGCGGCCAGGACGGGGAGGGCGGAGACAGGACCGGGATGGGCGTGCACGACGTACGCCGTCGTCGTGGTCGTGGTGATCGCCAGTACGGCGCGTGGTGCTGTGCGATAGGCCGCGAGGGTGAGGGAGCCGAGGGTGATCAGCGCGTAGTCGACGGTGGTTGTGCTGTCGTGGAACGCCGCCGCGGTCACGACGAGGGCGCCGATCACGACCGCGAGGGCCATGTCGGCCAGATGCCTTCGGGTGGCCTGGTCGAGCTGCATGTTCGGCACGATAGACGGCTGCCCGGACAGCCGCGTCAGACCTGTGGATGGATCCCGGGGTACTCCGCTTGGAGTAGGTCGCGCCAGGCGCGGGCCCGGTGGGGTAGCTCGCATTGCCTTCGGGTGTACGACGCCTGCGGATGGCTCTCTGCACCAGGGTTGCAACGGCACCCGGCGCCGGCGGCCACGCCCACCCGTTCCGCCCCGCGGAACGACTGCCCGCAGTGGTCGGCGGTCGCCAACCGGCATCAGCAGTAACCCACTTGGAGGAACCCCATGCCCAGCCCCTTCCGCTACACGACCCCGCCGCCACCCAAATCCGCCACCGGCCGCACCGCCGACGTCTACGCCCAGCTCACCGACGACTTCGGCATCGACCGCCCGTCCACCTTCGTCGTCCTCTCGTCCGCCCCCGAACTCCTCACCGCCACCTGGGCGTTGATGCGCGAGTCGCTGATCGCGGGCGAGGGGGACAGGACCGGGAAGGAGCTCGCGGCGCTCGGCGTGTCCGAAGCCAATCGGTGTCCCTTCTGCGTGGACGCGCACACGATGCTGCTGCACGCCACCGGGGACCACGCGCTCGCGGAGACGGTGGCGCGCGGCGAGACCCCCGCCGACGCCGAGCACGCGCGGCTGCTGGCCTGGGGCCGAGCGACCAGGACACCGGGCGCCCCGGAACTGACGCCTCTCCCCTTCCCCCGGGCTCACGCACCGGCCTACATCGGCACCGCGCTCTCCTTCCACTTCATCAACCGGATCGTGTCGGCGCTGCTGACCGAGAGCCTGCTGCCGGGCAACGTCCAACGTCTCCGGCCGGTCAGGAGTCTGGTGGGCCGCTCGGTGGCCAAGACGGTGCGCCGCCGCCCCTCCCCCGGCGCGAGCCTGGCGCTCCTCGACGACCCGGGGCCCGGACCGGACTGGGCGCGGGGAACCACTGTCGGCCCGGCCTACGCCGCGCTGCGCACCGCCGCCACCGCGGGAGCGGGACTTCTCGACGAGGCCGACCGGATCCTCGTACGGGAAACACTCCAGGGATGGGACGGCGCGCATCCGACGCTCGCGTGGGACGGCCTCCCGGACCGGTCGCGCCCCGGCGCGCGCCTCGCGCTGCTGGCCGCCCTCGCCCCGTACCGCATCACGGACGAGGACGTGACGGCGTGGCGCGAACCGGTTCATACCGACCACTGCCTCGTGCATCTCGTGGCGTACGGCGCGTTCGCCGCCGTCGACCGCATCGAGAGCGCGCTTCCCGTCCACACGCTGAACAACTGACGTCACGAAAGGGACGAACCGGGCCGCGGTGCGGCTCGTGACGGCGTGAGGGCCCACAGCCCGTCAACAGTGAGCCACTGTCACCACACAGGCACGGAGCGAGTTGGCACTTCCGCCCCACAGGGACTCATGTGACACTGGCGTCCCGTCCGCAGTGCGGACCACCTCCGCACCGTCCCCCACGAGAAGTGCGCCTTGCGTTCCCTTCCTCTGCCGCTCGCCCTCACCGCGCGCCTGCTGCCGGTCGCCGTGCTCGCCTCGGCGGGCTGGGCCCTGTCGTCCGGCCCGTTCGCCGCGACCCCCACCGCCGACCACAAAGCGACGCACAAGACGACGGCCACGGCATCCGCACCGTCCACGTCCGCGGCCACCAAGACGTACGCCGCCTCGCCCGCCCCCTGTGACGGAGTGACCGAGAAGACGGTCAAGTCCCTGGTCCCGGGCGCCAAGACGGCCGGCCAGGAGATCGCGTCCACCGACAAGGCCGTGCGCCGCACCTGCTCCTGGAACGCGCTCAAGGGGTTCGACTACCGCTGGCTCGACGTCTCGTACGAGATCAAGGAGTCGGACGCGGCGGCAGAGAAGTCCTATACGGAACGCATCGCGGACAAAAGCGGCGGAGGTGCGGTGCCCGGCCTCGGCGACTCGGGCTACTCCGTCGTGAACCTCACCACCGAGAAGAAGCAGCAGACCCGCGAGGGCGTGGTGATCGTCCGCGCGTCCAACGCGCTGGTGGTCGTCACGTACAACGGCAGCGACTTCGAGACGAAGAAGGCGCCCAGCACGGACGTGATCAACAAGGGGGCCATCAAGGCCGCCAAGGACGCGGTGGCCGCGCTGGAGAAGAACCAGTAGGGAAGAACCGGCAAGAGTCGGCAAGAGTCGGAACAAACCGGTAGAGCCGACCCCGACAAAGCGGTCGGCTCTACTCATGTACGGCTAAGTCGGGCACGTCAGACAGTGACCTTCTCCTTGCCCCGCAGCAGCATCAGCACCAGGTACAGCACCATCGACGTACCGAGTCCGACCGCCCACCCGTAGTCGGCCAGCGACTTCAGCGCGGGGATGGGCCGTCCGTCGATCAGCGGGTGGAAGTCGGCGCCGCCGACGGCCAGGACACCGCCGGTGACGAAGGCGACGACGGCCCGCCAGTTCCAGCCGCCGTCGTACCAGTAGCGGCCTCCGGTGCGGTACAGGTCGGCGAGGTCGAGCTTGGTGCGGCGCAGGATCCAGTAGTCGGCGATGAGGATGCCGGCGACCGTGCCGAGCAGACCGCCGACCAGGCCGAGCCAGGTGAAGATGTAGCCCTGCGGGTCGGAGTACAGCTTCCACGGGAAGATCAGCACGCCGAGAACGCAGGTGGCGAGCGCGCCGGTGCGGAAATTGATCTTCCGGGGTGCGATGTTGGAGAAGTCGAAGGCCGGGGAGACCAGGTTGGCCGCGATGTTCACGGACAGGGTCGCGACCAGCACGGTGACCAGGGCGAAGAGGATGCCGGCGACGTTGTCCGTCTTGGCGGCCAGCTGGACCGGGTCCCAGATCGCCGTGCCGTACACGGCCTGCGAGCCCGAGGTGACCATGACGGACAGGAAGGCGAAGAGCGTCATCGTGGTGGGCAGACCGAGCGCCTGACCCCAGGTCTGCGCCTTCTGGCTCTTGCCGTACCGGGTGAAGTCCGGGATGTTCAGCGACAGCGTGGACCAGAAGCCGATCATGCCCATGAGCGAGGGCCAGAACAGCTTCCAGAAGTCCCCGCCCCAGCCGAGCTTGGAGGGCTGGTCGAGCAGCGGGCCGAAGCCGCCCGCCTTGCTGCTCATCCACCACAGCATGACGCCGGCGCCGAGGAGGACGAAGGGCGCCGCCCAGTTCTCGAAGCGGCGGATCGTCTCCATGCCCCGGTAGATGATGGCGACCTGGAGCGCCCAGAAGATCGCGAAGGACAGCCACATGGTCCACGCGTAGCCGCCGACCTCGGAGGCGTTCTTCCAGCCGTCCCCGAAGAGCTTCCCGGCGAGGAAGTAGATCGCCTCACCGCCGATCCAGGTCTGGATGCCGAACCAGCCGCAGGCCACCAACGCCCGTACGACGGCAGGGAGGTTGGCGCCGCGCACGCCGAACGAAGCGCGGGCGAAGACCGGGAAGGGTATGCCGTACTTGGGTCCGGCGTGCCCGGTGAGCAGCATCGGGACCAGCACGATCAGGTTGGCGAGGGCGATGGTGAGGACGGCCTGCTTCCAGTCCATGCCGACGGCTATGAGACCTGAGGCGAGGGTCCAGGAAGCGGTGTTGTGGGCCATGCCGACCCACAGCGCCGAGAAGTTGTACGTGGTCCACGTGCGCTTCTCGACCGGGACCGGAAGCAGGTCCTCGTTGGCGTAGGGGCCGCTCGGCGCGGGCGCGTCGGGCGCGATCTCCACGCGGCCGTCGGCGAGCGTGACTTGAGCGGGGGGCGGGCTGTCGGTGGGGACGGTCTCAGTCATGGGCAGGCCAATCAGGTGAGGAGTGACGGGAAAGGCCGTGCGGGTGACGCCGTGGGGGGAGGTGCGGGTGCGGCCGGTCCCCTTCCCGGGACGGCGGGAAGGGGACGTTCTGGGGAGGAGGAGCGGGAGCCGCGGTGGTGCCGTGATGCTGTGAAGCTGTGGGGCTCTGGTGCGGGTCAGCCGTTGATCGCCGGGATGACCTTGGTCCCGTACGCGTCGATGGTGGCTTCCTGTGCGTCGTGCATGTCGTACACCGCGAACTGGTCGACGCCGAGCTCGCGCAGCGCGCTGAGCTTCTCGATGTGCCGCTCGGCCGTGCCGATCAGGCAGAACCGGTCGACGATCTCGTCGGGTACGAACGCGGTGTCGGGGTTGTCGGCGCGCCCGTGGTGCGAGTAGTCGTACCCCTCGCGGGCCTTGATGTAGTCGGTGAGTTCGTCGGGTACGGCGGCGGAGTGCTCGCCGTACTTGGAGACCAGGTCGGCGACGTGGTTGCCGACCATGCCGCCGAACCAGCGGCACTGCTCACGCGCGTGGGCGAGCGCCTCGGGCGAGTCGTCCTCGGTGATGTACGCGGGCGCGGCCACGCAGATCTTCACGTCGGACGGGTCGCGGCCGGCCTCGACCGCCGCGTCCTTCACGGCCTTGACCATGTACTCGGTCAGATAGAGATCGGCGAGCTGGAGGATGAAGCCGTCGGCCTCCTCGCCGGTCATCTTGAGGGCCTTCGGGCCGTACGCGGCCATCCAGACCGGGAGTTCGGCGCCGGGCTTGACCCACGGGAACTTGATGACGGTGCCGCCGAGGTCGGCCTCGTCGCCGCGCCCGAGAGCACGGATGACCTTCATCGCGCCGCTGATCCGGGCGAGGGTGTTCGGCGAGCGTCCGGCGACGCGCATCGCCGAGTCGCCGCGGCCGATGCCGCACACCGTGCGGTTGCCGTACATGTCGTTGAGCGTCGCGAAGGTGGAGGCGGTGACCTCCCAGGTGCGGGTGCCCGGGTTGGTGACCATCGGGCCCACCGTCAACTTCTCGGTGTTCGCGAGGATCTGACTGTAGATCACAAAGGGTTCCTGCCACAGCACGGCGGAGTCGAAGGTCCAGCCGTACGTGAAGCCGTTGCCCTCGGCCCGCTTCATCAGCTCGATGACGCGGGAGGCAGGGGGGTCGGTCTGCAGGACGAGTCCGAAGTCCATTGCGCCGCTCCTAGTCGCTCAGAGAAGGTACTGACAGGTGGAGCGGGGGGTGTAGACGCCGTGACCGGCGCGTCCGGTGAACTCCCGCTCGGTGATGACCAGTTCGCCGCGCGAGAGCACGGTCTCGACCCGGCCGGTGACACGCTTGCCCTCGTACGCCGAGTAGTCGACGTTCATGTGGTGCGTCTCGACCGACATGACCTGCTCGGCGTGCGGGTCGTAGATGACGATGTCGGCATCGGCGCCCGGCGCGATGGTGCCCTTCTTCGGGTACAGGCCGAACATCCGGGCCGGGGTCGCGCAGGCGATCTCGATCCAGCGGCGGCGCGAGATATGCCCGTCGACGACGGCCTGGTGGAGCAGGTCCATGCGGTTCTCGACACCCGGAAGGCCGTTGGGGATCTTCGAGAAGTCGCCGCGGCCGAGCTCCTTCTGGCCCACGAAGCAGAAGGGGCAGTGGTCCGTCGACACGACCTGGAGGTCGTTGGTGCGCAGGCCCCGCCACAGCGCGGCCTGGTGCTCCTTGGGCCGCAGCGGCGTCGAGCACACGTACTTCGAGCCCTCGAAGTCGGGCTCGGCGAGGTTGTCGGTCGACAGGAACAGGTACTGCGGGCAGGTCTCGCCGAAGACGTTCAGGCCCTCGTCGCGGGCCCGCGCCAGCTCGGCGACCGCTTCCTGCGCCGAGACGTGCACGACGTACAGCGGGGCGCCCGCGACCTGGGCGAGCTTGATGGCACGGTGTGTCGCCTCGGCCTCCAGCAGTGCCTTGCGTACTTCCCCGTGGAAGCGCGGGTCGGTCTCACCGCGGGCCAGCGCCTGCTCGACCAGCACGTCGATCGCGATGCCGTTCTCCGCGTGCATCATGATCAGGCCGCCGTTCTCGGCGGAGCGCTGCATGGCACGGAGGATCTGGCCGTCGTCGCTGTAGAAGACGCCCGGGTAGGCCATGAACTGCTTGAAGGAGGTGACGCCCTCCTCGACCAGCAGGTCCATCTCCTTGAGCGTCTCCTGGTTCACATCGGAGACGATCATGTGGAAGGCGTAGTCGATGGCGCACTTGCCGTCGGCCTTGGCGTTCCAGGCGTCGAGGCCCTCGCGCAGCGAGTGGCCGACGCTCTGCACCGCGAAGTCGATGATGGTGGTGGTGCCTCCCCAGGCCGCGGCCCGGGTGCCCGTCTCGAAGGTGTCCGAGGCGGAGGTGCCGCCGAACGGCAGCTCCATATGGGTGTGGGCGTCGACGCCGCCCGGAATCACGTACTTGCCGGTGGCGTCGATGGCCCGCTCGGCCGTCCAGGCCTCGGCCGCCGGGGTGCCGGTCGCGGCGAGGGCCGCGATCCGGCCGTCCTCGATCAGGACGTCGGCATGGATCTCGTCGGACGCGGTGATGACGAGACCACCACGGATGACGGTACGGCTCATGCTCCCTCTCCTTCCGGTCGTGCGTGCACTGAGGGAATACCGAAGCTGTTGAAAGCTGAGGTCAACGCTGTTTCCTTGAGAGGAATACGGTGCCGCGGGCCCGGCCCCCCGTGAGCCGGGCCCGCGGAGCTCGATGCGCTTACGGCGCGGTCAGCGGCCCGTACGTCCCCGGAGCGCGGTCGCGGTAGAACTGCCAGCGGTCGCGCACCTCGCGGAGCTTGGCCAGGTCCAGGTCGCGGACGACGAGTTCCGTCTCCTTGTCGCTGGCCACCTCGCCGACGAACTGGGCTTCGGGGTCCACGAAGTACGAGGTCCCGTAGAAGTCGTTGTCGCCGTACTCCTCGACGCCCACCCGGTTGATCGCGCCCACGAAGTACTCGTTGGCGGCGGCCGCGGCCGGCTGCTCCAGCTGCCAGAGGTAGCCGGACAGACCGCGCGAGGTGGCCGAGGGGTTGAAGACGATCTCGGCACCCGCGAGACCCAGCGCGCGCCAGCCCTCCGGGAAGTGCCGGTCGTAGCAGATGTATACGCCGATCTTGCCCACGGCGGTGTCGAAGATCGGCCAGCCGGAGTTGCCCGGCCGGAAGTAGAACTTCTCCCAGAATCCCGGCACTTGGGGGATGTGGGTCTTGCGGTACTTGCCCAGGTACGAACCGTCGGCGTCGATCACCGCCGCGGTGTTGTAGAGGACGCCGGGCTGCTCCTCCTCGTACATCGGCAGGATCAGGACGATGCCCAGTTCCTTGGCCAGCGCCTGGAAGCGCTGGACGATCGGGCCTTCGGGGATCTGCTCGGCGTACTCGTAGAACGCCTTGTCCTGGACCTGGCAGAAATAGGGCCCGTAGAAGAGCTCCTGGAAGCACAGGACCTGTGCGCCCTGTGCGGCCGCGTCGCGGGCCGCCTGCTCGTGGACCTGAATCATCGATTCTTTGTCGCCGGTCCATGCGGTCTGGAAGACGGCGGCTCGGATCACTCTGCTCATCGGGACCTCCGGTCGCTCGGTGTGCGAGGAGCCTAGAAAGCCCTGACGGCCGCTTTGAGTTGCACCGTGTCACGTCTGAGGCGCTGTGCCGTTCCACGGTGTCACCCCCGCGTTGTCCCATGTTTCACCTGAGTCGTCCTGTGTTTCACCGTTGTTGCGCGTCGTGCGCGAGCAGCGCGATGTGTACGGACGCCGCCTGTTCGAAGTCGTCGAGGTCGACGCCGAGGCGCGCCTCTATCGCCTCCAGGCGCCGGTACAGCGCGGGCCTGCTGACGTGGTGCAGCTGCGCGGTGCGCGACTTGTTGCGGCCCGTCGCGAGGTACGTCCGGAGCACGGGCAGCAGCTCGGACTCGGCGTCGGCCCCGCACAGCAGTCCGTCCAGCTCCCGCTCGGCGAAGGACTGGACGTGCGGGTCGTCGCGCAACAGCCGTACCAGGCCGCGCAGATGGACGTCACGCAGCCGTACGAGCACCGGCTGGTCCTGGTCGGCGGGTGCGTCGGCGGCGGCCTCGGCGACGTGCAGGGCCTCGCGCAGACCGCCGGGTACGTCGTCCCACGCGTCGCGTGCGGAGGCCGCCGCCACGGTTGTACGGACCCCGCTCTCGTTCCGCAGCCGCACGGCGAAGTGCGCGGCCAGCGCTTCCGCGTCCTGGTCGCGGGCGAGGCTGAGCAGCACGGCGGTGGCGCCGTCCGCGAGCTCCGCGACCAGCCCCGGAAGCCCCAACAGGCGCAGTACACGGTCGAGTTGGGCCGGGTCGCCGTCCCGGACCACCATCGGCACGAAGGCGCGCCGGTTGACGGGCAGCCCGGCCGCCCGCGCCCGCGGGAGAAGCTGCCGGGCCGGTACGACCCCGCTCACGAGGTCGGTGAGCAGGCTCTGCGCGGACTCCGCCTCCCAGCTGTGCACGGAGCCGCCGAGCATCCGGTGCAGGACCAGCGCCTCGGCCGCGCGGTCGGCGAGCAGCCGCCCGGTGGCGGCGTCACCGCGGTAGCCGCACAGCACGATGCGGCCCCAGCGTTCGCCGCGCCCGCCCAGCTCGGCCCGGATCCAGCCGTCACCCTCGCTGCCGCCCGCCTGCCGCGCTATGCGCTCCCAGTCACGCAGCACGTCGTCGACGGCGGACCGCTCCCCCGCCGTGGCGAGCACCCGGTGGGCGAGGTTGGTGACGACGACCGGACAGGCGGCGTGCCCGGCGATCTCGTCGAGCATCCGCTGCAACGGCGCGCCCGTGGTGATGAGCCCGGTGAGCGCCGTCCGTACCGCCTCGGACAGGCTCACGGCCGCGAACTTGCTGCGTACAAGCCGGGACTGGACCTCCTCCGTCAACTCCGCGAAGGGGAAGGGCCGGTGCAGCACCACCATGGGCAGCCCGCACCGCTCGGCGGCCCGGCGCATCACGTCCGGCGGCGCGGGGAAGGCGCGGCCGAGTCCGAGGACGACGGCCGCGGCCTCCGCGCGGTGCAGCGAACGGATGTACTCGGCCTGCGCGTCGGGGTCGCCGGCGAGCAGCACCCCGGTGGTGAGCACCATTTCGCCGCCGGTGAGCATCACGCCCACATCGGCGGCCTCGGCGACATGCACCCAGCGCACGGACCGGTCGAGATGGCCCGCACCGGCCACCACCTCGGGCTCTCCGGCCAGCACCCGGTCCAGGGCGAGGACCTGGCGTACTGACAGGGCGGGTTCCAAGGCGGTGGTCATTGACGCGTTCCCTTGCTCAGTTTCTTACTGCGTACACCTCAGCGCGCGCTCCAGGATCGCCGCGCCCTCCTCCGCCTCCGCGACGGTGAGGGACAGCGGCGGTGCGATGCGCAGCACGCTGGTGTTGTGACCGCCGCCCTTGCCGATCAACAGGCCTTCTTCGCGGGCCGCTTCGAGCACGGCCGCGGCGCCTTCGGGGTTCGCGTCGTCGCTGCCGGGCTTGACCAGCTCGACACCGATCATCAACCCGCGCCCGCGCACCTCCCGTACGCCGTCGAGCTGCGCGGCGATCGCCCGCAGCCGCTCGATGAGCAGACCGCCGACCCGCCGGGCGTTGCCCTGGAGGTCGTGTTCGAGGAGGTACGAGAGGTTCGCCAGGCCCGCCGCCATCGTTACCGGCGAGCCGCCGAAGGTCGAGATGGAGTTGGAGTCCAGGCAGTTCATGATCTCGGCGCGTGCGACGACCCCGCCGATGGACATCCCGTTGCCGATGCCCTTGGCGAAGGTGAGTATGTCCGGCGGGCCGGAGGCGGCGTGCGCCTGCCAGCCCCAGAAGTGCTCGCCGGTGCGTCCCCAGCCGGTCTGCACCTCGTCGGCGATCCAGAGGATGCCGTGCTGGTCCAGGACCTCGCGGAAGGCCGCGTAGAGGCCGTCGGGCGGCGCCGTGAAGCCGCCGACGCCCTGGATGGGTTCGGCGATCAGGGCCGCGGGCGGGCGGATGTGGCCGAGCAGGTCCTTGAGGTCCTCGACGCAGGCCGCGATGAACTCGGCGTCGCTCAGCTCGGCGAACGGGCCGCGGGTGCGGACGCCGCCATGGACGTACAGCGTCTGGAGCGGCGAGAGGGAGGTCGGCGACCAGCCCTTGTTGCCGGTGATGCCGACCGCGCTGAACGAGCGTCCGTGGTAGCTGTTGCGCATCGCCAAGATCTGGTTGCTCTGCCGGTAGGCGGTGGCGAGCAGCAGGGCGGTGTCGTTGGCCTCGGTGCCGGAGGTGGTGAAGAAGACGCGCGCGTCCGGGATGCCGGACAGCTGGGCGATCCGCTCGGCGAGGTCGACCATCGGGCGGTTGAGGTAGAGCGTCGAGGAGTGGATGATCCGCCCGGCCTGCTCGCTGACGGCCTTCGTCACCTCGGGGAGGGCGTGTGCGGTCATCGTGGTGAGGATGCCGCCGAAGAAGTCGAGGTACTTGTTGCCCTTGGCGTCCCAGACGTGGCGGCCCTCGCCGTGGGTGATCTCGATCGGGTCCTCGTAGTAGAGGGCGAGCCAGTCGGGCAGGACGGCCTTGTGGCGTGCGTACAGGTCGGTCACGGCTGCACCAGCCCTTCGTACGCGTCGGGACGGCGGTCACGGTAGAACGCCCACTGCTGGCGCACTTCCTCGATCAGGTCGAAGTCGAGGTCGCGGACGAGGAGTTCCTCGGCCTTGTCGCTCGCGGTCTCCCCCACGAACTGTCCGCGCGGGTCGACGAAGTACGAGGTCCCGTAGAAGTCGTTGTCCCCGTACTCCTCCTGCCCGACGCGGTTGATCGCGGCGATGTAGTACTCGTTGGCGACAGCCGCCGCGGGCTGCTCCAGCTGCCAGAGGTAGCCGGAGAGGCCGCGCGAGGTGGCGGACGGGTTGTAGACCAGCTGTGCGCCGTTCAGGCCGAGTTGCCGCCAGCCCTCGGGGAAGTGGCGGTCGTAACAGATGTATACGCCGATCTTCCCCACCGCGGTGTCGAAGACCGGCCAGCCCAGGTTGCCCGGTTTGAAGTAGTACTTCTCCCAGAAGCCCTTCACCTGGGGGATGTGGTGCTTGCGGTACTTGCCCAGGTACGTACCGTCGGCGTCGATCACGGCCGCGGTGTTGAAGTAGAAGCCGGACTGCTCGACCTCGAAGACGGGCACGACGATGACCATGCCGGTCTCGCGCGCGAGCTCCTGCATACGCGTGACGGTGGGCCCGTCGGGCACCGGCTCCGCCCAGCGGTAGTGCTCGGGCTCCTGGACCTGGCAGAAGTAGGGGGCGTTGAAGACTTCCTGGAATCCGATGACCTTGGCGCCCTGCCGGGCCGCCTCGCGGGCGTGCTCCTCGTGCTTGGCGACCATGGATGCGGTGTCGCCGGTCCAGGTGGCCTGGACCAGAGCGGCACGTACGACGTTGGCCATGAGCTGCTCCTTCGACGGGACGTCAGAGAGCCTCTACGCCCGTAGACAAAGGCTGTAGAGGCTCGAAAGTAAGCCCCCTGGAGAGCGTTGCCAAGACCATCGTCGTTAACCCGCTGAGTCGATCACGTTTCATACCCCTGCGGGTGAGTGACCGGACCGGCCGCCGCGGTGAGCCGCCGGCCGGGAAGACCGGTCACGCGGTGAAGCCCGCGACCCGCAGGGCGTGCACCAGGTCCCAGCGGCGCTGCTCCGAGACGCCCTGGGCGGCCTCCAGGAGGAGCGGCACGAGCCGCTGCGGGTCGGCTTCCGCGCTGCGGGCCGTCTCCTCAGGGGTGCGTACGCGGACGTACGCGCCGAGCAGCGCGCGGATCTCGCGGAGTCGGCCCTCCTCGGCGAGACCCAGTACGGCGGCCCCGATCTCGGGCGCGGGCCGGGCGACGCCCTGGCGCAGCATCTGCTGCCCGTCGGCAGTCCGGCCGGCCGCGACGAGCGCGTCCGCGGCGGCGACCAGGCGGTCGGCGGGGAGCGAGGCCGCCTCCCACAGCAGGGTGGCCCAGTCGGCGTCCAGGCCCGCACGGTGCAGCTCGGCGGCGAGCAGCGGGAAGCGGGCGGCCGGCCAGTACGCGGCCTCGACGAGCAGGGCGTGCGCCTCGCCGCTCCTGCCCTCGCCGCGCAGCCGTATCAGCGTGTCGACGGTCTCTGCGGTGGCCCGCCCCGCGCCCTCGTCCAGCGGCTCCGTCCGGGGCTGCGCGACCTCTTCGGCCGCCCCGGCGAAACGGGCGCCTCGGGGGGTACGGCCGCCCGTCGCGGCCGGAGCCGGGGCGGGCGGCGCCGCCTCGGGTGCGACCACGGGGGGCGCCTCGGGCTCCATCATTCCGGCGAAGCGGGCGCTGCCGCGGGGGCGGCGCTTGGAGCGTTGCTTGGGCGTGGCGGGCGCGGGGCGCTCGATGGCGGGCTGGGGGCTCGCGGACTGCTCGGCGGGCGCGCGGGAGGTGTCGGGTTGCGCGGAGGGGGCGTACGCGCCGTCGTGCGGGGCTTGAGCGGCGCGCGAGTCGTCGCGGTACTCGGCAGGGGTGTCGAAACCGCCGGGGCGCGCGGCAGGGGCGTACGCGCCGTCATGCGGGGCGCGCGGAGTGCCCGCGCCGTCGCGCGGGGCGTACACATCGGCGCCGGAGCCCGCGGCGGGGCGCGCGGCAGCCGGGTTGTACGAGCCGGGGCGGGAGGGCGCCCAATCGTCCGGCAGTCCGGGGTCCGCGAACGGTGAGCCCGGTCCGGTCTGCTCCGGGATCGTCGAGCGGCGGCGGGTGTCCGAGGACGCCCCCGGGGCGCCGGGGCGTGCGCCACCCGCGCCCGAATCCCGCCGTACGCCGCCTCGGCCGGACGGATCCGCCCCGCGCTCGGGCTCCTGTACCCGGAACACGTCCCCGGCCGCGCCGGCCGGGATGTTCAGGGCGCCCTGCGCGTGGGTGTGCAGGGCGCGGCGGTCGAGGTTCTCCATGCGGTGACGGAGCTCGGCGCAGCGGGCCGTGGCTCGCTCGTGGTCGTCGTGGGCCCAGGCGAGGTCGAGCCGGATCGACTCGGCCTCCTCCTGGGAACCGGCCGAGTGCAGCTGCCGGCTCAGCTCGGCCTGGCGCTCGGCCGCGTAGCGCTGTTCGCGGAGCATGACGTCGAGGCGGTCGCTGAGGGCGTCCCGGCCGCCGGGCCGGCCGTCGTACGCGGCGAGCGCGCCGCCGTGCAGGGCCCGGGCCCGCTCGGTCTCCTGGGCCGCTGCGCGGTCGCCGTACTCCGCGGCGGTGTCCTGGAGGAGCGCTTCCACGACGTCCCAGGGCGGCACTTCCCAGCCGTCCAGGCAGGCCCGCATGCCGTCGGGGTCGCGCTGCCAGAACACTCCGCACCAGCCGCCGCCCTGATCGAGCCGATCCATCAGCCCGTTCAGGTACTTCGCGAACTCCCGCACTTGACCCGGGAGTTGTTCTACAGCCATCACACGACTCCCCGCCCGAATGGAGTGCTCCGGTCCGGTAGAAAACACCAGCCGTGTTACGGGACGGCTACAGGGAGTTTTCGGGCCGGGCGCAGAGCGCTCCGGGATGGATGACACCGGTGTGCGGCCCGTGCGGGACGCAGCTGTCAGGAGACCCTACTCGCCTCCCCCGCCGGGTGGTTGGCGGCCAGTCCGCTTCGTGCGAGGGCGAGCACCAGCGCGCCCGCCGTCACCCCGCAGGCGCCGACCGCGGCGGCCGCCGTGAGTGTGGAGCCCGCGAGCAGCAGACCGGCGACCGCGGAACCGGCCGCGATACCGCCGCCGATGAGCGTCACCAGCCAGGCGAACGCCTCCGTCACGGTCCCCTCCGGCGCGAGTTCGCCGACCAGCCCGAAGGCCACGGTGAGCAGCGGCGCGAAGAACACCCCGGTGCCGACGGCCACCAGACAGGCGCCCGCGGGTCCGGGCACGAGGGCCACGAGCCAGTACGTCGCCGCCATCGAGGCGGCGAGCAGGACGGCCTTGTGCTGCGCCGCCGCGGCCCAGCCGAGCGCGCCGTAGGTGACCGCGCCGAGCAGCGCGCCGAACGCGGACAGCGCCATGAGGGTGCCCGCACCGCCCGGCACCGAGTGGGCCTCGGCGTACGCGACGCTGAAGACGTTGAAGGTGCCGACCGCCCAGCCGGCCCCGAACAGGGCGGTGAGCAGCAGGAGCAGGCCCGGGCTGCGCAGCGGCCCGAGCCAGTGCGCGTCGCGCACCTCGGTCCGCCAGGACCGGGAGGGCTCGGCGGTGGCCATCACGACGGAGCCCAGCAACCCGAGTCCGGCGGCCAGCCACAGGGCGAGCGGCGCCGGGCCGAGCGCGGCCACGCCCGCGACCGCCAACGGCCCGGCGATGAACATGACTTCCTGGGCCCCGGCGTCCACCGCGTACGCCGACTCCAGCTGGTCCTTGTCGACCAGGGCAGGCCACAGCGCGCGCAGACACGGCTCCAGCGGAGGAGCCGCCGCACCGGCGACCACCGCTCCGGCGACGATGGCGTACGCCGATCCGGGCGCGACGGCGAGCAGCGCGTACCCGGCGCCCGAGACGACGGCGGACACGATCAGGACCCGCGGCTGTCCCGTACGGTCGACGAGACGGCCGAGCAGCGGTCCGCCGACCGCGCCCGCCACGGCGAAGACGCCGGTCGCCACGCCCACGAGGCGGTAGCCGGAGCCGGCCTCGCGCAGGGTCAGGGCAATGGCGAGCGCGGCCATCGCGCCGGGCATCCTGCCGATCAGGGACCCGGTCAGCAGACTGGTGACGTAGGGGCGTCGGAGCAGTCTCAGATACAGCATGCCTCTCCTGTCAGGGTGCGGGGCAGGACGAGCCGGATCAGCGCGGCGACCCCCTCGTCGTCGTTGCTGGGCAGCACGATGTCGGCGGCCCGCAGGGTGTCCTCATGGGCGTTGGCCACGGCCGCGGCGAGCCCGGCCGCGCGCAGCATCGGGATGTCGTTGGGCATGTCGCCGACGGCTGCGGTGTTCTCCGGCGGGAGGCCGCGCTGCCGGGCGAGCCGGCGCAGCGCCTCCCCCTTGTCGACGCCGGGGGCGGACAGTTCCAGGAAGGCGCCGGTGGACCGGGTGATGACCGCCCGGTCGCCGACGACGGGGGCGAGCGCCTCCGACAGTTCGTCCACCGGCAGTTCCGGATGGGCGGCGAGGATCTTCACCACCGGATCCCCCTCCGCCGGCACGGCACCCTCCTCCAGGGGTACGTGGTCCCACGGGTCCGGCACCAGCCGCGCGAACCGGGTCTCCAGCCGGAGTCCGGCCACGGAGTCGACGCCCACTCCGATCCCGGGCACCGCGGCCCGCAGCGCCCGGAGCATGCCCACCGCGTCGGCGGGGCCGAAGCCCCGGCAGTCCAGCAGCCGCCCCGACCCGGCGTCGACGGTCACGGCTCCGTTGCTGCACACCACAGGACCGGTGAGCCCGTACCGGCGCGTGACGTCCAGGGTGTCGCGGACGGGCCGGCCGGTGACGCCGACCACGGCGACCCCGGCCCGCGCCGCCTCGGCGAGCGTGCCCAGGGTGCGCTCGCCGATTGCGCCGCCCGAGTCGAGCAGGGTGCCGTCGAGGTCGGTGCACAGGAGCCGTACGGCCGGGAGGGCACGGCGCCTGCGCCTGGTCGCCGGTGCCGGGCCGCTCGGAAGAGGCGCCGCCCCCGACTGCGTAGCGCTCATGGTGTCACCGTCACGGTCACCGACACCGCCGCCTTCCGGTCCGCGTCGAGCTGGATGTCCACGGCCCCTTCGCACTCCAGCCGTTCGGCCCGTGGGCCGCCGTCCGGCAGCGGCAGCCAGACCCAGTTGCTGTCCGTGTCGAGCAGCCAGGGCAGGCCGTCTCCGCCGTCCGTGCGGGGCCGGACGGGGACGAGGCGGGCGACCTCGTCCGGTACCTGATGCAGATCGAGCGCGATGGGAGTGTCCGTCGCGTCGAGGGTGATCCAGACGGTGCCTGTGTAGCCGATCCGTGGGCCAGGGCCGGGAGTTGCCGTGCGGATGCGTAGTTCGCCGTTCTCACGGTCCCAGTGGGCCCGTGCCTGCGCCGGTGTCCGCGCCTGTCTCTGGGTGGGCAGGTGGACGGGAGTGTCGTCGGGGTGGCCGGCGGGGATGTCAGCAGGGCTGTCGGCCATTCAGACCGCCTGCAGCCGGTCGAGGCCCGTCACCGGGAGGGAGCCGGGAAGCCGGGCCGGGCGCAGTTCGATCTCTCCCACCGCGAGGTCCGCGGGCGCTTCGAGGAGCCAGCGGACCGTGGAGCCGACCGACTCCGTCGACATCTTGAACTCCGATGCGTCTCCGGGCACGTTGGCGATCGCACCGGGGCTGACGAGTGTCGTCACGACGCCGTGCTCGCGCTCCTCCAGGAGCAGCACCTCGGCGAGTGCCTTGAGGGCGGCCTTGGTGGCGCAGTAGGACGCGCCACCCTCGAAGAAGCGGCTGCCCGCGTGGCTTCCCATCAGCACGATCCGCCCGCCCTCCCCGGCCCGCAGCCGGGGCAGGGCGGCCTGGACCAGGGCCACCACGGAGGTGAGGTTCACGTCGAGGGCCCGCTGCCACGCGGCCGGCGGCAGTGTGGCGACGGTCCCGAAGGCGCGGTCGACGGCGTTGGCGACGACCGCGTCGAGACCGTCCCCGTCCGCGAGTTCCGCGAGCAACTCGTCTACTGCCGCTGCCACTTCACCCGGGCGCCCGAGGTCCACGACCCGCTCGCGCAGCCAGGGCAGAGCGGCGGGCGTCCGGTTCAGCGCGAGGACCCGCCAGCCCGCGTCGTGCAGGGCGGTGGCGATGGCCAGCCCCGAGCCCCGGTTCGCTCCGGTGACCAGGGCGGTGCGCGCCGTCATCCGGTGATCCGGTGGACGAGGTCGGTCCAGACGGCGACGATCCGCTCGGGGGTGGCGCCCTGCCGGAACAGGTCCTTGTCGAGCGGGTTGCCCTCCGGGTCGCGCAGGCGCATGCAGTCCGGGGAGATCTCGGAGTTGATGACCGGCTCGCCGTCCGGGCCGTCGCCGATGACGAGGCAGAAGTCCCACAGGTCGAGCGGGGCCAGCCAGGAGCGCAGCGCGGCGTTGGTCTCCAGCGCGACGCGCCGGTAGGCGTCGGTGTCGACGCCGAGGGCTCGCAGGTAGTCCTCGCCGATCGGCTGGTCCTCGGGGTCGACGCGGAAGTCGAACTTCACCACGGGCGGGTCGAACCGGTGGCCCTCCTCGAACAGTCCCGGGTACTTGATCGTGGTCGACCCCGTGGCCAGGTTCTTCACGATGACCTCGAAGGGCGGGGCGGGCACGTAGTCGGCGCGGTAGGCGTTGTCGGCGAGCCGCTCGCGGAACACGGTGCGCACGCCCTGCTCGGCGAGGCGCGCGGCTGCGGCCTCGTAGAAGTCGAGCCGCAACTTGGCGGTGGCGGGGACCAGTTCGTCGCGATGGTACGTATAACTCCGCAGGCTCGGGATGAGCTCGATGTCGCAGGTGCCGTCCTGCCTGAGCCAGAGCCGCTTGCTGCGGCCGACGATGTCGGGCTCGCCGCTGCGCAGCCGCGCGTACCCCGGCCGGATGACGTCCTCGATGAGGGCGGTGCGCTCGTCCAGGGGCAGGAACGCCGACTCCATGGCGTCGACCGCGAACCGCTCCAGGTCGTCCAGGCCGTAGCCGAACGCCTCGACGAGATGACCGAGTTCGCGGCTCATGCTGGTGTCGCTCATGAGCCGGTTGTCGGTGTTGACGGTGACCCGGAAGCCGACGCGGGCCAGCAGTCCGAACGGGTGCTCCGCGTACGAAGGGGCGGCGCCCGTCTGGAGGTTGGAGGTCGGGCAGAGTTCGAGCGGGATGCGGGTGTCGCGTACGTAGGCGGCCAGGCGGCCCATCTTCACGCTGCCGTCGTCCGCTTCCTGGATGTCGTCGGCGATGCGTACGCCGTGCCCGAGCCGGTCGGCGCCGCAGCACTGCACGGCCTCCCAGATGGACGGCAGGCCGTACGCCTCGCCCGCGTGGATGGTGAAGCGGTTGTTCTCGCGCTTGAGGTACTCGAAGGCGTCGAGGTGCCGGGTGGGCGGGAAGCCGTCCTCGGCGCCCGCGATGTCGAACCCGACGACTCCCACGTCGCGGTACTTGTTGACGAGTTCGGCGATCTCGCGGGATCCGGCGGCATGGCGCATCGCGGTGACCAGGGCGCCGATCCGGATGCGGTGACCGGCCGCGGCGGCCCTTCGCTCGCCCTCGCGGAAGCCTTCGAGGACGGCCTGGACGACCTCGTCGAGGGTGAGGCCCTTGGCGGTGTGCAGTTCGGGGGCGTGCTTGACCTCGGCGTAGACGACGCCGTCGGCGGCGAGGTCCTCGGCGCATTCGGCGGCGACCCTGACCAGAGCCTCGCGGGTCTGCATCACGCCGACGGTGTGCGAGAAGGTCTCCAGGTAGCGCTCCAGCGAACCGGAGTCGGCGGCCTCGCGGAACCAGGCGCCGAGTTCGGCGGCATCGCTCTTGGGCAGGGCGTCGTATCCGGTCTCGCGGGCGAGTGCGAGGACCGTGGCGGGCCGCACACCGCCGTCGAGGTGGTCGTGCAGCAGCACCTTGGGCGCGCGCCGTATCTGTTCCGCAGTCGCGACGGAGGGGCCGGTCTGATCCGAAGTGGCCGCAGCGGGGCGGTCGTTGATGATCGACATGGCCGGAGATTAGTGACTACGCGCGTAGACGACAAGGGGTATTCCACCAACTGGAAACCCATGCACCTCACACGTCACGCCACCTGCGCCAACGCACATCGCACGACGAGGTCGTCCATCGACAGTCCGAGCGCCCGAGCCAGCGCCGCCACCGTGAAAAAGGCGGGGGTGGGCGCCCGTCCGGTCTCGATCTTGCGCAGCGTCTCGGCGGAGATCCCGGCCACCGCCGCGACCTCCGCCATGCTGCGGTCACCGCGCGCTTTGCGCAGCAACTGGCCGAGCCGCTCGCCGCGTTCGCGCTCTTCGGGGGTCAGGGGAGTACGTACCATGCCACCATTCTAATACCGGTATAGTAATTGGCATGGTGGAACTCAAGACAGACACATCGATCGACGAGATGTACGCGGCGGGCCAGGTCGTGGGCCGGGCGCTCACGGCGGTACGGGAAGCGGCCGACGTCGGCGTCTCGCTCCTGGAGCTGGACGAGGTGGCTCACCAGGTCCTGCGCGACGCGGGCGCGAGCTCCCCGTTCCTCGGCTATCGCCCCTCCTTCGCACCCACCCCGTTCCCCGCGGTCATCTGCGCCTCGGTGAACAACGCGATCGTGCACGGCATCCCGAACGGCTACCGGCTGCGCGACGGCGACCTGGTCTCCATGGACTTCGGCGCCGAACTGGGCGGCTGGGTGGGCGACTCGGCGATCAGCTTCATCGTGGGCGAGCCGCGCGCGGCCGACGTACGCCTCGTGGAGACCGCCGAGCGCGCCCTCGCGGCGGGCATCGCGGCGGCCGTCGTCGGCAACCGCATCGGCGACATCGCGCACGCCATCGGCACCGTCTGCCGCGCGGCCGGGTACGGCATCCCGGACGGCTTCGGCGGCCACGGCATCGGCCGCCGCATGCACGAGGACCCGGGCGTCCCCAACGAGGGCCGCCCCGGCCGCGGCCTCCCTCTCCGCCACGGCATGGTCCTCGCCATCGAGCCCATGCTCATCGGCGGCGGCACCGACGGATACCACGCCGCCCCCGACGGCTGGACCCTCCGCACCAACGACGGCTCCCGCGCGGCCCACGCGGAACACACGGTGGCGATCACGGCTGGGGGGCCACGCATCCTCACGGCGCGCTGACTCCCGGCCCGCTCGCTGTCTCGGCGCGCCCAGGCGGCCCTTCGTGTCGGAGTACGACTCGTACCGCGGGCCTGCCACGAGCATGCCGGTCAGGCCCGCGGCCGGCCCGGACCCGTCAGGGTCGGGTACCGCGGGACGGCGCTCCTCGACCATGCCGCCAGAAGGCACTCCCGTCCACGCCCGCAAGGATGGCGCACGGCACTGACATTCGGTCGGGCAGCGCCCTGAGCTGCCGGAACGCCGCCCGCACGACACCTGTCACTACGCCGCAGACACGACCACCGGTCGCTACGACGCCGGCGCTGCCACCGTCGCTACGACGCCGGCCGCACCACCATCGCCGAGCCGCCGCCGCGGCGCACCTTCTCCGCCGCCGCGAGCCACTTGCCGTTGGGCAGCCGTTGCACGCCGGTCGCCGCGCCGATCTCCGCGTTCTGGCGGAAGGCGTGGCCGAGGGACTCCAGTTGGGTCTTCAGCGTGCTGGTCCACAGGGCCGGTTCGAGTTCGGTGGTGGTCTGGTTGCGCTGGCTGGCGCGGGGCGCGGCGATCGCGTCCACCAGTGGCAGCCCGCGGTCCAGGAACTCGGTCAGCGTCTGCAGCACGGTCGTGATGATGGTCGCGCCGCCCGGCGAGCCGAGCGCCACCACCGGCCGGCTGTTGCGGTCGAGCACGATCGTCGGCGAGATGGACGAGCGCGGCCGCTTGCCGGGGCCGGGCAGGTTCGGGTCGTGGACGTCGGGGCTCGCGGGCGTGAAGGAGAAGTCCGTGAGCTCGTTGTTGAGGAGGAAGCCGCGGCCCGGGACGGTGATGCCGCTGCCGCCGGTCTGCTCGATGGTCAGCGTGTACGCGACGACGTTGCCCCATTTGTCGGCCACTGTCAGATGGGTGGTGTTCTCGCCCTCGTACGTCGTCGGGGCGGCCGTTCCGGCGGTGGAGCAGGCCGCGGGGTCGCTCGGGTCACCCGGCGCCAGCGGGCTCGTCAGCACCGCGTCGTCCTTGATCAGGCACTCCCGCGAGTCCGCGTACTTCTGCGAGAGCAGTCCCTTGGTGGGTACGTCCTCGAAGGCGGGGTCGCCCACCCAGCGCCCCCGGTCCGCGAACGCGATCCGGCTCGCCTCGATGTAGCGGTGCAGGTACTGGACCTCGCTCGCCTTCGAAAGGTCGGTCTTCTCAAGGATGTTGAGTGCCTCGCCGACCGTGGTACCGCCCGAGGAGGAGGGCGCGATCGAGTAGACCTTCAGCCCGCGGTACGAGGTTCTCGTGGGCGCCTGAAGCTTCGCCTCGTACGCCGCCAGGTCCTCCAGGGACAGCTTGCCGGGGCGGGCGTTGTAGCCCGAACCCGGATCCACCGGCGGCTTGTTCACGGTGTCGACGATCTCCTGGCCGAGGTCGCCGTCATAGATCGCGTCGGCGCCCTCCGTGCCCAACTCCTCGTATGTGCGCGCCAGATCGGGGTTCTTGAAGGTCGAGCCGACCACCGGGAGCGCGCCGTCCGGCAGGAACAGCCCGGCGGTGTCCGGGAAGTTCTTGAAGCGGGCCTGGTTGGACTCGGTCTGCGAGCGGAAGGTCGAGTCGACCGTGAAGCCGTCGCGGGCGATGCGCTCGGCGGGCTTCAGGACGCTGCCCAGGCCCCTGCTGCCCCACTCGTCCAGAGCCGTCTGCCAGGTGGCCGGGGTGCCGGGCGTGCCCACGCCCAGCCCGCTGGTCACCGCGTCCGCGAAGGCGAGCGGCTTGCCGTTCTCCAGGAACAGTCCGGAGTCGGCGGTCAGCGGTGCCGTCTCGCGGCCGTCGATCGTGTGCACCGTACGGGACTTGGCGTCGTAGTAGACGAAGTAGCCGCCTCCGCCGATGCCGGACGAGTAGGGCTCGGTGACGCCGAGAGCCGCCGCCGTGGCGACGGCCGCGTCCACGGCGTTGCCGCCCTTCTTCAGGACCTCGATCCCGGCGGCGGAGGCGTCCGCGTCGACGCTCGCGACGGCTCCGCCGTACCCGACGGCGACGGGCACCTTCTCCGCCGCCTGGGCGGCGGGTGCGGCGGGAGGCGCCGCCGCACCGACCGACACCACCGCGGCCGAAACCGCCAAGACCGCCAGATTCCGCGCAAGAGGGCGACGCATCCGTACCTCCAGTCAACAGCCGTCCGCGCAGCGTAACTTCACTGCCATGCCCGCGTCAGGACCCCCTCGAACGCCGGTCCGTACTGCCGCTAACATGCGCGCCCATGAATGACGACGTGCGCAACATCGTCCTCGGCGTGCTCGCGGCCGCCATCAGCGCCGCGCTCGGCTGGCTCGCCCGTACGTATCTGTGGAAGCGAAAGCTGCGGCGCAAGCAGGCGTTCTTCGGGCTGCCGGAGAACTCGGAGTCACTGCTCGTCGTCAACCGCGATCCCGCGACCTCCGAACCGGCCGTCCATCGCTTCGACGTGTTCGCGCTCCTGGAGCTCTCCGCACTGATCAAGGACTGCGGCGCGCACGTCCAGGTGGTCACTCAGGACACGGCTCAGCAGGGCTTCGGCGAACGCACGGAGTTCTGCGTGGGCGGCCCCGGCTCGAACCGGCGCATGGTGGCCCATATGCAGGCGATGCTGCCCGGCGTGCGGGTCAACGTCGACCCGGAGCCGGGCCCGGACCGGGGCGCCTTCCAGATCGGCACCGAGCACTACCGCCTGGAGCCGGGTGTCACGGAGTACGTCCTGCTGGCCCGGCTCACCGTCGGCCAGCACCGCCAGACTCGCCCCGTGTTCCTGTTCTGCGGCCAGCGGGCCATCACCAACCAGGCCGCGACCCGCTACCTGGCCCGCGATCACGAGCGCCTCGCCCGCAAGCACGGCAACAACACCTTCGTCCTGCTGCTGAAGGTGATCAATTCCCAGGCATACGGTCCCGACGTGGTCGAACTCGTCGCGGACGTCACCCGGATCGCCCAGACCCCGCTGCCCACACCCGCGCCGCCACGGAACTCGCATCGGGCGAACTCATAACGACCCCTATTAATGTGATCTAACTAGCACAGGGCAACCCAAAGGGGCGTTTCCCCCCTCTTTCCGTGCGGTCCACAGTCCGCACGGAGGTACGCCCCCTTGATTCGCATACGCCCGCTGATTCCGCTCGCCCTCGCCACGGCCGCGTCCGCCGCCGCCCTGAGCGCCTGCTCGGGCGGCTCCCCCTCCGCGGCGGACACCGTGGCGGACAAGCCGCAGCCCAAGGCGAGCCCGGGCAAGCGGCAGGCGAAGCCGTTCAGGCCGGACAAGGTCAACAAGCTCACGCTCGCCCCCGGGAAGGACACCACGGTCGGCGTCGCGCAGCCGCTGTCGATCGTCTTCGACCACCCGGTGAAGAACAAGGCGGCGGTGGAGCGGCACCTCAAGGTCACCACCTCGAACGACACCGTCGGATCATGGGGCTGGGTCCAGCACTACGACGGCCGGGACCGCGTCGACTGGCGCCCGAAGGAGTACTGGAAGTCCGGCACGAAGGTGACGCTGGAGGCTCACCTCAACCGCGTCGACTCCGGCGCGGAGGGCGGCTGGTTCGTCCGCGACTACGCCACGAGCTTCGTCGTCGGCAAGAGCCAGCGGGTCGACGTCGACCTCGACAGCAAGCACCTGACGCTGGTGCGCGACGGGCGCACGGTGCGGTCGGTGCCGATGTCCGCGGGCACACCGGGCGGCGAGAAGGCCTCCTGGGGCGGCACGTCCGTCCTGATGGCCAAGGAGGGCACGATCAACATGCGCTCCGAGACGGTGGGGCTCGGCAACGCCTACGACAAGATGGTCGACTACTCGATGCGGCTGACCTGGTCGGGCATGTACGCGCACGCGGCGCCCTGGAACGCGGCGTACTTCGGCACCGTCAACCACAGCTCGGGCTGCATCGGCATGAGCGACTCCGACGCCTCCTGGCTGTACGGAGAGGTCCAGGTCGGCGACCCGTTCGAGGTGACAGGCAGCGGCTCGAAGGGAAAGCCCGCAGCCGGGAACGGGTACGGCGAGTGGAACTTGTCGTGGGCCGACTGGCAGGCGAAGAGCGCACTCCCGTAGGGGCCGAAGCGGGCACGACCACCGCGGAGGCACCCCCGACGCATACTTCCGCGCGTTCCGCTAGAGCCTCACGCACACGGAACGCACGCTTCGGGGCGGCTATTGCTCACGAAATGAACACTTCAATAATCGTTACTCGCACGTAACTTACCGACGGGTTACTTCCGGTAAGTGATCAAGGTTACCGTCGGGTCACTTTGCACTGACACGAGTGAGGAGTGACCCGTGGGACACGGTCGCAACGCCCTGCGTACGTCCGCCGTCGGTGCCGTCTCCGCGACGCTGATCGCCACCGCCGGCCTCGGTCTGGCTCCGGCCGCCCAGGCCGCCACCAGCGCGGCAGGCATCCGCTTCGTCGACATCTCCGGAGACGGCGGCACGATCCTCAAGGCCAACGTCGTCACACCGGCGAGCGCCGACGGCACCCGCAGCTACCCGCTCATCGTGCTGCCGACCAGCTGGGGCCTGCCGCAGGTCGAGTACCTCGCACAGGCCCAGAAGCTCGCCGACTCCGGCTATGTGGTGGTCAGTTACAACGTCCGCGGCTTCTGGCAGTCCGGCGGCGAGATAGAAGTGGCGGGCCCGCCGGACGTGGCCGACGCGTCCAAGGTGATCGACTGGGCGCTGGCCAACACCCCGTCCGACGCACAGAAGGTCGGCATTGCGGGGATGTCGTACGGCGCCGGCATCAGCCTGCTCGCCGCCGCGCACGACAAGCGGATCAAGGCAGTCGCCGCCCTCAGCGGCTGGGCCGACCTCATCGAATCGATCTACTCGGGCCGCACCCAGCACGCCCAGGCGGCCGCCCTCCTGGACGGCGCCGGCACGCTCACCGGCCACCCCAGCGCCGAACTCCAGCAGATATTCAAGGACTTCTTCGCCTCCGACCTCTCCAAGGAACAGGAGATCCTCGCCTGGGGGAAGAAACGTTCCCCCGAAACCTACGTCGACCAGCTCAACGCCAACGGCGCGGCGATCATGCTGGCCAACGGCTGGGGCGACACGATCTTCTCGCCCAACCAGTACGCCAAGTTCTACGAGAAGCTGACCGGGCCCAAGAGGCTGGAGTTCCGCCCCGGCGACCATGCCACGGCCGAGGTGACCGGGCTGTTCGGGCTCCCCAACGACGTGTGGACGGACACGGGCCGCTGGTTCGACCACTACCTCAAGGGCGAGGACAACGCCATCGACCGCGAGCAGCCCGTCCAGCTCAAGCCCCGCACCACGGGCGCCTACGAGGGCTACCCGGACTGGAAGTCGGTCGGCGCGACCACCAGGAAGATCGCCCTCGCGGGCACCACCACGATCCACACGAACGTCGACTCGGGCGCCGACGGCGGGATCATCTTCCTCTCCAGCATCCTCGACCAGCTCGCCCAGCTGCCCCCGATGGCCTCCATCCCGCTGCTGCCGCGCTACTGGACGGCCGTCTGGCAGTCGGAGAAGTACGCGAGCGCCCAAAAGGTGCGCGGCACCGTCGCGTTGCACACCACGGTCACACCCACCAAGGAGAGCGGCACCTTCGTCGCGTACCTCTACGACGTGGGCCCGCTCGGCCTCGGCAAGCTGGTCAGCAACGCGCCGTACACCTTCCACGGGCGGACGCCGGGCAAGCCGTTCGGCGTCGACCTGGAGCTGAACTCCACGGCCTACGACGTCCCGGCAGGGCATCGGCTCGCCCTGGTCGTCGACACGGTCGACCCGCTCTACATCGAGCACAACCCGTCCGGCGCGCAGCTGACCTTCTCCTCGCCGGAGCACGACCCCTCGTATGTGTCGGTGCCCCTGCGCGAGCAGTGATCTCCGGCTGCCGCCGGCCGGGTCTGGCCCTGCGAGCCGCTGCTCCCCCTACAGTCTCGGGGCTGTGGGGGGACCCCCACCCGGCAGCAGCGTCCCTGGTTCGGCCGGTGCCACGTGCACGGCCTCGGTCTTGGGACTGCGCCGCTCCCACCGGGACACCCACTGGGCGAACCAGGAGAGCAGCATGCACATCCCGATGTAGATCGGTGAGATCACCATCACCACGGGGATGAACGGCAAATCGTAGTCGAGGTTCGACGCGATGAGCTTCCCGGCGTGGAGGAACTCCTCATAGGTGATCAGATAGCCGAGCGAGGTGTCCTTCAGGGCCACCACGAGCTGGCTGATGATGGTGGGCAGCATGGACCGTACGGCCTGCGGCACGAGGACGTACGTCATGACCTGGGTCTTGCGCATGCCGAGCGCGAACGCGGCCTCCCGCTGGCCGCGTTCGACGGCATTGACGCCCGAGCGGAAGACCTCGGCGAGCACCGAGCCGTTGTAGAGCGTCAGCCCGGCGACCAGCGCGGGCAGCGGCTGCACCTTCAGCGCCACGAAGATGAAGAAGATCATCACCAGCACGGGCATGGCGCGGAAGAACTCGACGACCAGCGTGGAGATCCAGCGCACCGGACGGTGGTCGGAGAGCCGTCCCGTCGCGAGCACGGTGCCGAGCGCAAGCGAGAGCACCGCGGCCATCACGAACGCCTTGAGCGTGTTGCCGAGGCCGCGCAGCAGCAGCTCCTGGATGCCCTTGTACTCGAAGGGCATCCACTTCGTGTATGTGAACTGGTCGGTGTCGAACAGGAGATACAGGATCCAGCCGATCAGGGCGAGGATCAGGACGGTGGACACGACCCCGTACATCCGGTGCCGTCTGCGGGTCCTGGGACCCGGGACGTCGTAGAGGGCGGTGGCTTCGAAGGCGGTGGCGGTCATCCGGGGACTCCCCAGCGCTTCTCGAGGACGATGAAGATCGCACTGATGGTGAGGGTGATGATCAGGTAGCCGACGGCGATCCAGAAGAAGGTCCAGACGATGTTGTAGCCGAGTTCGCTGAGCGTCTTGTAGGTGCCGAGCAGCTCGGTGACGCTGAACGCTCCCGCGATCGCGGAGTTCTTGGCGAGTGCGATGAGTGTGGAGCCGACCGGCGGGATCACCGAACGGAAGGCCTGCGGCAGGACGACCACGGACAGTGTCTGACTGAACGTCATACCGAGGCTGCGGGCCGCCTCGCCCTGCCCCTTGGGCACGGTGTTGATACCGGAACGCAGCGCCTCGCAGATGAAGGCCGAGGTGTAGCAGCCGAGTGCCAGGATCGCGAACACCTGGAAGGGCAGCACGAGTCCGAAGCGCGGCAGGCCGAGCAGCACCGCGAAGAACAGCAGAGTCAGCGGGGTGTTGCGCAGCACTGTGACCCACACCGTGCCGAAGACCCGCAGCGAGCCGACCGGCGCGACCCGGAACGAGGCCATCAGGAAGCCGAGCACGAGGGCCAATGCCGAGGCGTAGACGGTGAGTTGGACGGTTCCGAGGAATCCTTCGACGAATGTGTCGAAGTTGTCTGTCAGTACGTACATCGCGGCCGCTCGTCCTTCAGTTCGCCGGGTAGCGGTCGATCGGTGGCGGGGTGGGCGCGGGCACGCCGGACAGGCCGAGCGTCGCCTCGTACGCCTTCTTCCAGTCGCCGTTCATCTCGCGGGCCTCCAATGCGTCGTCGAGCGCGAACCGCAGCGCGTTGTCGCCGCGCGGTACCCCGATGCCGTACGGCTCCTCGGAGAACGGCTTGCCGACGACCTTGAGTTCGCCGGGCACCTTCGCCGCGTAGCCGATCAGGATCGCGTCGTCGGTGGTGACCGCGTCGACCTGGTAGGTGAGCAGGTTGTCGACGCACACCGAGTACGTGTCGTACGCGACGAGTGTCGCCTTCGGGTAGTCGGCCTTGATGCGCTGGTACGGGGTCGAACCGGCCGCCGAGCAGACGCGTTTGCCGGCGAGGTCCTGCGGGCCGTGGATGTCGTTCTCGTCCTTGCGCACCAGCAGGGACTGGCCCGCAAGGTAGTACGGGCCCGCGAAGCCGACGAGCTTCTTGCGCAGGTCGTTGATGGTGTAGGTGCCGACGTAGTAGTCGATCTGGCCGTTCTGCAGTGCGGTTTCGCGGTTGGCGGAGGCGATCGTCCTGAAGCGGATGCTCTTCGGGGCGAAGCCGAGCGAGGCCGACATCATCTTGGCGATCTCGATGTCGAAGCCGGAGTAGGTGCCGGTCGCCGGGTCCTTCTGGCCCAGGTACGGCTGGTCCTCCTTGGCGCCGACGGTGAAGTATCCGCGCTTCTCGGCCCGCTTCCAGGTGGGCGAGCTGGGCAGCTGAAAGCCTTGTGTCACTTGGTAGTTGGGGAGTTTCTCGGCGGCAGGGCCCTTGGTGGGCGGGCTGCCCTCCTTGCCGCAGGCGGCGGATGCGGCGGTGGCGGTCAGTGCCGCGAGCGCCACGAGGGCACGGCACACACGTGTCGTACGGATCATGCGGTGCGCTCCCCCGCTCAGTGCTTGAGGATCTTGGAGAGGAAGTCCTTGGCGCGGTCGCTGCGCGGGTTGGTGAAGAACTCCTCGGGGGTGCGGTCCTCGACGATGCGGCCGTCGGCCATGAAGACGACGCGGTTGGCGGCGGAGCGCGCGAAGCCCATCTCGTGGGTGACGACGACCATGGTCATGCCGTCGCGGGCGAGTTGCTGCATGACCTCCAGGACCTCGTTGATCATCTCGGGGTCGAGGGCCGAGGTCGGCTCGTCGAAGAGGAGCGCCTTGGGGTCCATGGCGAGGGCGCGGGCGATGGCCACACGCTGCTGCTGTCCGCCGGAGAGCTGCGCGGGGTACTTCGGGGCCTGGCTGGCGAGGCCCACCCGGTCCAGGAGTTCGCGGGAACGCTTGTCGGCCTCGTCCTTCTTGCGGCCGCGGACCTTGATCTGGGCCAGCGAGACGTTCTGCAGGACCGTCTTGTGGGCGAAGAGATTGAAAGACTGGAACACCATCCCGACCTCGGCGCGGAGCTTGGCGAGGCTCTTTCCCTCTTCCGGGAGCGGCCGGCCGTCGAGCTTGATCGTCCCCGACTCGATCGTCTCCAGACGGTTGATCGCCCTGCACAGGGTCGATTTGCCGGACCCCGACGGGCCGATGACCACGACCACCTCCCCCTTGCCGACGGTGAGGTTGATGTTCTGCAGAACATGCAGCTCCCCGAAGTACTTGTTCACGTCATGCAGCTCGATCAACGGATCGACAGCCATGCCCTGCCCTACCCACTCTCAGCTGTGTCGCAGTTGCCGCAAACTACCCAGACGATAACGGACTTAATACTCGACACGCACTTTTCGGGCATTAGCCGTATTTACGACGAATGAGCTGCCGTTGGGGTCGCGGACTAGGCTTCGGCGACCTCCGCATAGAACTGGGAGAGTTCGGGCGCACCGCTGGACGCCCAGGCGTGACCGCCCGCAACCACGTCGATCTCACGGCCGGAGGTCAGCTTCACCACCGGCTGGCCGTTGGGCCAGATCTCCCAGGCCGCACCGACGACCGTACGCACGATCACCGTGCCGAGATAGAGCCCCGCGTCA
The DNA here is from genome assembly GCF_041053035.1 of Streptomyces sp. R35. NCBI lineage: Bacteria > Bacillati > Actinomycetota > Actinomycetes > Kitasatosporales > Streptomycetaceae > Streptomyces > Streptomyces sp. R35. The sequence continues at coordinate 9,216,713 of NZ_CP163440.1, read as the reverse complement.
TTGCCGAGCCAGGGCAGGCTCTCCTCGTCGTCGCGCCAGCGCGGAAGCAGTTGGTCGAGGGCTTCCAACGAGGCTACGGAGTCGTCGAGTTCGACTCCCACCTGGTGCGCCTGGGAGCGCAGCAGCTCGCACTCGGAGAGCAGTTCGGCGATGCCCTCGGGGTCGCTCTCGCCGTCGGAGAACACCGCGACGCCGAAGGCGAGGCCGCGCTTCTTGCGCCAGTTGCCCAGGAAAGGGATGTTCATACACCCAGCGTGTCACCCACTGCGCCGGTCGCACCACAGGCGCGCAGAGTCGCCTGGTCACAGCGGGCCGCGGCGCCCCAGCCGCCCCTTCCCCGTTCCGCCCGCCGGTCCGGCGCGCACGGCAGACCTTGCCAAGGTTATTCATCCTCCGTAGAGTTCAACACGGCATGAGTTCAACATCCGTTGACTTGCATGTTCCGCCATCCCATGACCAGGAGAGGCAGGGCCCGTGCAGAAGATTCCCTTCCAGGTGAACGAGGGCGGGATCGTCGCTCTGCTGCCGAACGGTCATGTCGAGTTCCTCGCCGCGTCCGCACGGGAGTTGATCGAGCGTCACAACTCCGGACGGGCGGTCGCCACCGCCGAGCTGATGGCCCACGCGCTCGCCGATCCGCTGGTGACGCTGGACCGGTTCCATCTGCCCGCCCCTGCCATCGCGTTCGTGGAGACCACGAACCTCTGCAATCTGCGCTGCCGCCACTGCTACGCCGACTCCGCGCTCAAGCGGCCCGACGAGATCTCCACGCACCGCGTCAAGCAACTCCTCGACGACTTCGCGGAGATGGGCGTGCTCCAGGTGTTTCTGACGGGTGGTGAGATCTTCTCGCACCGCGACGCGGTCGAGATCATCCAGCACGCCCGCAGCAAGCCCTTCAGCACCCAGATCTTCACCAACGGCCTGCTGGTCACCGAGGAGAAGCTGGCCCGGATCCCGGCAGGGCAGTCGTTCTTCATCAGCTTCGACACCGCCGACCCCGAACGCACCGTCCGCGGCAGGATGGACTTCCCCAAGCTCCAGCACGCCTTCGAGATGATGCGCAAGCACGGGCATGTGTTCCGCACCGCCATCTCCGTCCACCGCGACAACATCCAGGACGCCGAGGAGATCTTCGAGTGGTGCGCGGAGCGCGGGTACCCCCGGCCCCAGTGGCTGGAGACGCACCCGGTGGGCCGGGCGCTGCTCCACCCGGACATGCTGCTGCGCCCCGAGGACGTCGACGAGGTCTTCGAGGTCTACCAGCGGTGCATGGACCGGTACTCCACCGAGCCCGACCAGGAACCGACCGAGACGCCCACCGGCCCGGCCCGGCGCGCCGCCGACGAGATCCGCGGGGTGGACACCATCCAGTTCTGCCAGCGCCTGGAGCGCGCGGTGGGCCAGGAGAAGTGCGGCCGCTCGGTCGTCTACGTCAACAGCCGCGGTGACGTGTACCCGTGCAGCAACTGCATGTCGGGGCAGCTCTACAAGGCGGGCAACACCACGGAGAAGCCGTTCGCCGAGATCTGGGAGCACGGCTTCGACGAGTTCCGCGACATCCGCTTCAGTGACCACTCGGTGTGCGGCTCCTGTCCGGTGGCCGCGGAGGACATCTGGTGCCAGTTCCGGTGCCCGCCGCTGGCCAAGAACATCACCGGTGACCCGAAGGGCTGCGGCGCCACCGAGTATCTGCAGGAGTTCACCCTGCGCTCCGGCCGCTACTGGCGCGCCCGCAAACAGCGCAACGTACGACTGACCCTGACGCCCCGTCAGTCGGCGTCGGCCGGCCCGCAGGGCTCCACCCCGGCCGACGCGCCCGGCCCCATCCGACTCCCGCTCCCGACGAAGTGAGCGGGTCCCTGTCCCACGGCGGCGCGACCGTTGCCGCCTCCACCGAAGGGAAGACAGCCATGCCCGAAGAGAAGAAGGTCATCCGCATTCACCTGGAGCCGGGGCAGGAGGGCGTGACCCTGAGCGCCGTCGGAGCCGCCTCTGCCACCGCGCCCGCCGAGACCATCGTGGAGGCCACCAACATCACGGAGGCCACGGTCATCGAGGTCGAGGTCTGACCCCACGCCTTTGCCGGCAGGTGACGAAGCGGTGTACCACTTCCCGGCCCGTTGAGGGGCGGGCCGGGAAGGCCCGCCGACGGCAAAGGCTCGCTCGGCATCCGTTCTTCCCGATTCAGGAGACGAGGTCGCGATGAGCAAGACGGCTGCTTCGGCCGGCACCACAGCACTGCGCCCCGGCACGGGAACCGCACTGCGCCCCGGTACGGAAACCGCGCCGCGCCCGGGTACCGGACTCGCGCGGCTGCTCAACGAGAACCCCGCGCTGCGGATCGGCCAGGACGACTACAACATCAACGTGACGGCCAACTACGGTGAGCAGCTGTCGACTTCGCAGGTCGCCGACGCGCTGCGCAGTCATCCGGGAGCCGGCCGCCCCGCACATCTCTACTTCCATGTGCCGCTGTGCGCGTACATCTGTCACTTCTGCAACTACGTCAAGCGCAAGGTCGCGGACGGCCCCGAGGGCGAGGCCGCGCCACGGATCTGGACCGACCTGCTGCTCGACGAGTCCGGCCGGCGGCTCGCCCACTCCCCCTGGCTCGCGCACTCCTCGATCGAGTCCGTCTACCTGGGCGGCGGTACCGCCTCGCTGCTCGGCACGGAGCAATTACAGCGGCTGATGGACCACATACGCGCCCGCTACACCCTCACCGACGACTGCGAGATCTCCCTCGAAGGCAACCCCGACAACTTCCAGCACGACGAGCTCGCCGAGGCCTGCGCGATCGGCTTCAACCGGTTCAGTGTCGGCGTGCAGTCCCTGCAGAGCGAGGTCAACGCGTTCGCGGGGCGCGGCCACGACGCGGCCATGTCGCTGCGGGCCATCGACAAACTGCGGGCCACCGGGAAGCCGTTCAACGTCGACATGATGTTCGGGCTGCCCCACCAGAGCACCGCCACCGTCGCCGACGACATCCGGCGGCTGATCGACCTCGACGTCCCCACCATCACCATCTACCGGCTGCGCAACGCCGACCGGGCCAAGATGGGCATCGGCAACCGGGCGCTGTGGAACGTGGAGAGCGTCAAGACCCGGCTGCGCGAGCAGCACCTCTTCCCCTCGCTCGGCGAGACCTATGCGATGCGCGAGGCCATCGTGGAGCTGCTGCTCGACGGCGGCTACCACCCGAGCCCGTGCGGCTGGTGGAACCGGCCCGACGTCTACCCCGACGGCAACATCCCCCGCGTCTCCCGCAACAAGTGGCAGCGCCACGACTCCATGATCGCGTACGGCCCCGGCGCGTACGGCTGGCTGACCGGCGACGACGACACCGTGGTGCAGACGCACAACGTCGCCGACATCTCCGGGTACGCGCGCCGGCTCAAGGAGGGGCCGGGGCTGCCGCTCGCCTCCGGACGGCGGCTGGCCGGCTTCCAGGCGATCGGCATGGTGCTCGGCTTCGCGTTCAAGGCCAACCAGCCGATCGACGCGGGCCGGTTCCGGCGGCGGTTCGGCGTCGAGCTCTTCCGTGACGAGCCATTCGCGGCGGTCTTCGCCGAGCTCATGGAACGGGGGCTCGTCGAACCGGTGCCCGGCACCTTGGAGAGCGTCGCGCCCACGCTGGACGGCGAAGCGCTCCACGAGGAGATCATCAGCGTCTACTTCCACCAGCGCGTCGGCGGCTTCGCCGAGGCCGTCTGCCACAGGTGATCCGATGAACGTGCATCAGCGCACCCAGTGGCGCGGGGACCCGGACGGGACGCGGTACCGCACCCGGCGGTCCTTCCCGGCCGGTCCGGCGAACGCCACGGTACTGCTGGCCGGTCCCGGCAGCGTCTCCGTCCTGGACGGGGAGGGCCGCGACGACCGGCTGCTCGGCGAGCTGACCGGGCAACTGGTGGCCCGGGGCGCACAGGTACTCACCTGCGACATGCCCGTCCGGGAGCCGAACTCGCCCTCGACAGAGGCCGATCAGCTCGCCCGCGCCGGGCGCCTGTCCCACCTGCTCGACGCCCACCAGCACGTGCTGGTCCGGCCACTCGTCCTGGTGGGCTTCTCGCTGGGCGGGCTGGCCCTGCTGCATCTGCTGCGGTCCGGCCGGCCGGCCCGGACGGACACGGTGGTGCTGGTGGGCACGGTGATCGAGGAGGACGCCTTCCTGACGTCGCGCGTCCCCTCCCTCGACCTCGTGTACGGCGGCTTCGACCTGGTCGGATACGTGGCCGACGCCGACGACGAAACCCTGCCGCCCGCCGTGTTCGCGCCCGACATGTACGGCCAGTGGTCGGCGCGTCATCTGGTCGGACGGAACTCCATCGAGGTCCGGGTGCGGCTGTTCGAAGGCTTCGGGCACACGCTCCAGCCGTGCGGCAAGGGTCCCCACGGGGACGCGGTGTCGGCGCTCACCTCCCTTGTGGGCACGAAGAAGTGACAGTTGGTCAGCAGAAAAACAGTGAGTCAGCGGAAGAGGAAGAAGGCGGCGCAGGACATGCTCTCCAGCCAGCGATTCGACAAGATCGCCGAAAACTTCGCGACCAGTGAGGTGCACCGGTCCAGCCCCACGATGGAGGCCCTGCACGAGACGCTCGGTCCGCAGACGGGCAGCGCCATCTGCGATGTCGCCTGCGGCGCCGGCCACTTGGCGCTCTCGTTCGCCGGCGAACTCCCGGCCCGTCTCGTCGCTGTGGACCCCGCGCCCAACATGCTGGCGTCCGTCCGCAAACTCGCGGCCGAACGCGGCGTCTCCGTCGAGACGCAGGAGGCGTACGCCGAGGAACTCCCCTTCGCCGATGGCTCCTTCGACCTGGTGGTGTCCCGTCTCGCCCCGCACCACTTCCGTGACATGCCGGCGGCGGTGGGTGAGATGGCACGGCTGCTGCGCCCCGGCGGGCGGCTCGCCGTCATCGACCTGGAGGGCCACGGGAACCCCGAAATCGACGCGCTGAACCACGAGTTGGAGATGCTGCACGATCCCACGCACCAGCGCAGCTACACCCTCGACGAGTGGATCGGCTTCCTCCAGGGCGCCGGGCTCAACGTCCCGGTCGCCCGCGGTTCGCAGTCCGAGAGCCGCACCGGGGTGCCCATCAAGCGCTGGTGCGAGATCGCCTCGTCCGGCGCCGAGGCCGAGCGGGCGATCCGGCAGCGGCTCGCCGAGGCTTCCCCCGCGCACCGGGAGGCGCTGGGCATCCGCCAGGACGGCGACGAGTTCTTCATCCCCGTCCGCACCTGCATGGTGATCGGCGTCAAACCGCTCGGCGGGGTGCGCTGACATGCCGGTGATCAGGCTGTTCTCGCCCGCGCCCAGCCCCGGCGCGGCCGTACTCGGTGAACTGGCCGACTCCGTGACGGCGCTGCTCGGGCTCGACCGCGGCCACTGCTGGCTGTGGTGGCAGCGGTTGGAGCCCGACACCTTCCACCGGCCCGAGTGGCGCGACGGCTCCACGGCCCCGGCCCCGGTCGGCTTCGTCGTATGCAAGGAGAGCTACAGCAAGGCCCAGGTGCGTCAGCTGCTGCGACTGCTCCAGGTACGGCTCGGCGAGCTTCTCGGCGTACCCCGTGAGGAGGTCTATCTGGCCGTACAGCGCGCCTCCGAGGGGGAGTTGCTCGTTCGGGATCAGGTGTGGTCTCTGGACGGGAGCGCCGGGGGGACGGCCCTGTCCGGCGACGACGGAAGGACTGACACCGACATGAACGGTGATGCGATCACTGACCTGGTGCCCATCGCCCATGTGCGCAACGAGCGCCGCGAACTCATCGACGACGACTGGGGCCAGGTGGCTTCCGTCATCCGGCTGGACGCCGAACGGTTCACCACCGACGCCCTGCTCTCCCTCGACTCGTTCTCCCACCTCGAAGTCGTCTTCCACTTCCACCGCGTCCCGTTGGACAAGGTGCAGGAGGGCGCCCGCCATCCGCGCAACAACCCTCAGTGGCCACTGGCCGGCATCTTCGCCCAGCGCGGCAAGAACAGGCCCAACCGCATAGGGGTCTCCCGCTGCCGGCTGGTCAAGACGGACGGCCTCGATCTGCATGTCGTCGGGCTCGACGCCGTCGACGGCACTCCCGTGCTCGACATCAAGCCGTATCTGCGGCAGTTCGGGCCGCGCGAGGAGGTCGTCCAGCCGGAGTGGGTGGACGAGTTGATGCGCGACTACTACTGAACTCCTGACGAGTGAGGGCGACATGACACACGCAGCGGGACGGACGCGGCGCGGGCCGCGGGCCGGTGCGGCGGCCGTTCTGCTCGTCGCGGTGTTCGTCGACGCCCTCGGCAGCGGGCTGTACATGTCCGTGTCCGTCATCTTCTTCACCCGGTATCTGCATCTTGGCAGCGGGCAGGTGGGCGTAGGTCTGTCTGTCGCGGGCGGACTCTCCTTCCTGTCGCTGGTGCCGATCGGGATCCTCGCGGACCGGGTCGGCCCTCGGCGCATGCTGATCGGCGCCCATCTGGTCCGGGCCGCGCTGCTCACCTGCTATCCGTTCGTGTCGGGCTTCGCGCCGTTCCTGCTCGTGGTGTCGCTGCTCGCGGTGGCCGACCGCGGGGCATCGCCCTTGGTGCAGGGCCTGTTCGGTACGGCCGTCGGCAAGGAGCAGCGGGTACGGGCCATGGGGCGCGCGCGGTCGCTGCAGAACCTCGGGCTCGCGCTCGGCGGCCTCGCGGCCGGGGCGGTGCTGCTGCCGGACAGCGACGGGCTGTACGTGGGCATCGTGTACGCCAACTCGTTCTCGTTCGTGGTCGCCGCGGGGCTGGTCGCGCGGCTGCGGACCGTCGCCGGCGGCGCGCCGGGGGGTGGTGGTGAGGGCGGTGGTGAGGGCGGTGGCGGGCGGGCGCTGTCGTGGACGCAGCGGGTCAGTGTTTTCCGGGATCGTCGCTTCGCCCTGTTGACCGGGCTGAACTCGCTGGTGAGCCTGCATGTCACGGTGCTGACGGCCGGAGTCCCGCTGTGGGTGCTCGCCCATGACCGGATTCCGCGGGCGGCCATCGCCTGGACGCTGGTGCTGAACACGGTCGTCGTGGTGCTCTTCCAGGTCAGGGCCACCCGGGGCATCGAGAGCGCCGCCGACGGTGGACGGGCGCTGTGGCGCAGTGGGGTGCTGCTCGCTGTCTGCTGCTGCGGGCTCGCGGGCACCGGGGCGGTGCCGGCCGTGGCCGCCGTGGCGCTGCTGCTGGGCGCCGTCGCCTTCCAGGCGTTCGCCGAGATGTATCAGCAGGCCGGGGCCTGGGCGATCTCGTACGACCTGGCGCCCGAGGACCGGCGGCAGGTGTACCTCGCCTTCTTCGGCCTGGGGAACGCGGCGCGGAACACCTATGGGCCGCTGGTCATCACCTTTCTCGTGGTCCAACGGGGCGCGGTGGGCTGGCTGTTGCTCGGGGGGCTCGTGCTGGGTGCCGGCGCCTGGGCCGCGCGGTTCAGCCGGCTGGTGGCCGCTCCCCTTCTTGTGTCGTCTTCCGCTCTGCCCCACGTCCAAGGAGGAACTCGTGGCCAACGCTCCTGAACAGTCCGTCATCGTCGTCGGGGCCGGGCCCACCGGTCTCGCCCTGGCCTGTGAGCTCGCCGCCGCGGGCGTGTCCTGCACGGTCCTCGAACGCCGGCTCGCGGCGTCCACTCAGTCCCGTGCCATGGGTCTGTACAGCAGGACCATGGAAGTGCTCGATCTGCGCGGGCACGCCGACGCGCTGGTGGCCCTCGGCCGGCCGGTCAGCCGGATGGTGCCCGCGCGCGGCGCCCGCGTCGACTTCGCCGAACTCGACACCCGGTTCCCCTACCTCAACGTCATCCCGCAGAGCCGCACCGAACAGGTGCTCCAGCAGCGCGCCCTCGACCTCGGGGTCACCATCGAGCGCGGCACCGAGGTGTTCGGTCTGACGCAGGACGGCTCGGGCGTCACGCTCCAGGTGCGGGCCGGTGGCGGGGAGTGGGAGGAGAGCGCCGACTTCGTCGTCGGCTGCGACGGTGCCCACAGCGTCGTACGCGAACTCGCGGGCATCGCCTTCCGCGGCCGTACGTATGACATCGCGCCGGTCCTCGCCGATGTGCGGCTGCGGAAGCCGCCGCCGGACGATGTGCTGATCGTGTCCGGTGGGGGTGGGGTTGTCGTTTCGGTGCCGTACGGCGACGGGCTGTACCGGGTCGCGGTGGCGCGGCGGGACCGGCCGTGGACTCGGGAGCCTGTGACGCTGGACGAGCTGAGTGAGGTGCTGACCGGGGCGCTCGGGTTCGATCCCGGGCCGTACGAGCCCGAGTGGCTGGCCCGGTTCAAGATCCACCAGCGGATCGCGGACCAGTACCGGATCGGGCGGGTGCTGCTGGCCGGGGACGCGGCGCATCTGCACTCGCCGCTCGGTGGGCAGGGGTTGAACCTGGGGATCCAGGACGCGGTGAATCTCGGGTGGAAGCTCGCCGCGGAAGTGCAGGGGTGGGCGCCGGTGGGGCTGCTCGACTCGTATGAAGTGGAGCGGCGGCCGCAGGCTGAGCGGATTCTGCGGGCCACGGACCGGGCTACGCGGGCGGCCACCAGCGCGTCCGCGGGGGTGACCGCGGTGCGTCGGGCCGTGCTGGCGAAGGCGCTGTCGTATCGGCGGGTTCGGAAGGTTGCCGGGGAGACGATCTCGGGGTTGCGGAACGGGTACGTGCGGCGGGGGGCGCCCGGCGGTGGCTCCTCGGTGCGGGTCGGGCAGCGGGTGCCGGATCTGACGGTGCCGCGGGTTGGGGGTTCTCCGGTGCGGTTGTACTCGCTGATGCGTGATGGGCGGTTTCTGCTGCTCGATCTCGCTGAGGATGGGCGGCGTGCCGCGGTCACCGAGGCGTGGGGGTCGCGGGTGAGTCCGGTGCGGGTCGGTGTTCCGGTGCCCGAACTCCCGGGTGTGAGTGCCCTGTTGGTCCGTCCGGACGGGTATGCGGCCTGGGTGGACGGTGCGGAGGATGCTGACGGGGGTGAGGAGCGGCTTCGGAGGGCGCTGCATCATTGGTGCGGGGTTGAGGGGCCGGCGCCGGTGGTGGCGAGGGTTCGTTCGCAGGAGCCTGCGGGCGTCGAACGGACGTGAGCCGGTGGGTGTGGGGCGGGGCCGTGCCGGTACGTCCAGCCCGTCGCCGGTGGGCATTACTGCCTGCTGCCATGGCATGAACTTGCCCATAACCCCGTAAGCGACGGGCTGGACGTACCGACACGGCCCCTTCTGCGCGACGACGAGTGCACCGCCGTCTCGGCTGGGGGTGGGTGGCGCCGTCGTGCGTCGCCGGCTGCGGGTGGGGCCCTGTGTGTCGGTGGGTGTGGGTGGGTTGTTCGTGGCTGAGTAGGAGGGGCTTTGTGGAGCAGCGTGTGACATCTCGTTCTCAGCGGACGCGTGAGGCGATTCTGTATGCCGCGCGGCTGCACTTTGCTGCTGAGGGGTATCAGCGGGCGACGATACGGGCCATCGCGGCCAGCGCGTCGATCGATCCCTCCATGGTCATGCGGTACTTCGGGAGCAAGGAGCGGCTGTTCGATGCCGCCCTCGATGTTGATCTGGGGCTGCCCGATCTGACGGGGACGCCGGTGGAGCGGTTGCCGCATGCTCTTGTCGCGCATTTTCTCGCGCCGTGGGAGCAGGACGCGGCCGAGGGGTCGCTGCGGCTGCTGCTGCGTTCGGCGGCGACCAATGAGCGGGCGGCGGAGCGGCTGCGGCGGGTGCTGCACGAGCAGTTCACCAGCAGTCTGACGGGGGTGCTGGGCGCCGAACGTGCGGCTGCGGGGAGTGGGCTGGTCGCCGCTCAGTTGTTGGGGGTGGCGTTCGCTCGGTATTTGCTGCGGCTTCAGCCCATCGCCGAGTTGTCCGTCTCCGCCCTGGCCGACCTTGTCGCCCCATCGATGCGGGCTGCGCTCGCTGATCTTTGAGCCGATGTGCGAACGGGGCCCGTTGCCGCTATTGCGGCAACGGGCCCCGGCTGTCTGTCAGTTGCGCCAGCTGTGGGGGGAGCGGTAGGGGGCGGGGGGTGCTGGGCGCTCCCAGAGGGGGAGGACCGTCTTGGGTTTCGACTCTGCCTCTGTGGTGATGGGGGTGGTTCGGGACAGGAGGACCGCTGTCAGGGCTGCCAGGTCCTCTGTGGGTAGGTCGCCGCCCTTGATCACGCGGACCAGGGGCTGCGCCGGCTCGATGGCTGTGGTCATGGTGCTCCTTCGGTTCTACTGGGGCGGGTTGCCGTGTTTGCGGGGGGCCAGGTCGGCGTGTTTGGTGCGCAGCATGCGGAGGGAGTCGATGAGGATCCGTCGGGTGTCGGCGGGGTCGATGACGTCGTCGAGGAGGCCTCGTTCGGCGGCGTAGTACGGGTGCATCAGCTCGGTCTTGTACTCCTTGACGAGCTGACGCCGGGTGGCCTCGGGATCGTCGGCCGACTGGATGCGGCGGCGGAAGATGACGTTGGCGGCTCCCTCGGCGCCCATGACCGCGATCTCGTTGGAGGGCCAGGCGTATGAGAGGTCCGCGCCGACGGAGCGTGAGTCCATGACGATGTAGGCGCCGCCGTAGGCCTTGCGGAGGATCAGGGAGATGCGGGGAACGGTGGCGTTGCAGTAGGCGTAGAGGAGTTTGGCGCCGCGGCGGATGATGCCGTTGTGTTCCTGGTCGACGCCGGGGAGGAAGCCGGGGACGTCGACGAGGGTGACGAGGGGGATGTTGAACGCGTCGCACATCTGGACGAAGCGGGCCGCCTTCTCGCTGGCGTCGATGTCGAGCACGCCGGCCAGGACCAGGGGTTGGTTGGCCACGATGCCGACCACCTGGCCGCCCAGGCGGGCCAGCGCGACGATCACGTTGGCCGCCCAGCGTTCGTGGATCTCCAGGTACTCGCCGTCGTCGACTGTCTCTTCGATGACCTGGCGCATGTCGTACGGGCGGTGGCCGCCGGCGGGAACGAGGTCGAGGAGCCGGTCGCAGGGGCGGTCGGGCGGGTCCTCGGGGGGTGCGGCGGGGGCGGTCTCCCGGTTGTTCTGCGGGAGGAGGGAGAGGAGGTAGCGGACCTCTTCCAGGCATGTCGCTTCGTCGTCGTAAGCGAAGTGCGCCACGCCCGACACCTCTGCGTGCACATCGGCGCCGCCGAGGCCGCCCAGTGTGACCTTCTCGCCCGTGACCGTCTGGACGACGTCGGGGCCGGTGATGAACATCTGCGAGGTCTCTCGGACCATGAACACGAAGTCCGTGAGGGCGGGAGAGTAGGCGGCGCCGCCTGCGCAGGGGCCGAGCATCACGCTGATCTGCGGGATCACCCCGGAGGCGCGGGCGTTGCGGCTGAAGATGCCGCCGTAGCCGGAGAGCGCGGTGACGCCCTCCTGGATGCGGGCGCCCGCGCCGTCGTTGAGCGAGACGAGGGGGGCGCCGGCGGCTACCGCGCGGTCCATGACGCGGTGGATCTTCTCGGCGTGTGCCTCGCCGAGGGCGCCGCCGAAGATGCGGAAGTCGTGGGCGTAGACGAAGACGGTGCGGTCGTGGACCGTACCCCAGCCGGTGATCACGCCGTCGGTGTGGGGTCGGCGGTCCTCCAGGCCGAATCCGGTGGCGCGGTGGCGGCGCAGTGGCTCCAGTTCGGTGAAGGAGCCTTCGTCCAGGAGGAGTTCGATGCGTTCGCGGGCCGTGAGTTTGCCCTTGGCGTGCTGGGAGGCGGTCGCCTTCTCGTCCGGGCCCTGCCGGATCTGTTCGCGGAGTCCGTGCAGCTGGGCGACCCGTGCCCTGATGTCCGGGGCGGCCGCGTCGTCGGCGGTCACGGCGCGAGCGGGCCGACGCGGTCGCCGGCGGTGAGGAGGTGCGGGACCGCGGGGTGTGCGCCGAGGGCGTCCTCGCGGGTGTCCATGGACCAGTTCAGCAGGGCGATGCCGAGGCTCATCCCGCCGCCGAACGCGGCCAGCACGACCAGGTCGCCCGGCGCGGCCGCTCCCTTGCGGTTCATCTCGGCGAGGGTGATCGGGACGGAGGCGGCGCCGGTGTTGGCGTAGCGCTCCAGGGTGAGGTGGAGGGCGGCGCGGTGCAGGCCGAGGTCGGGCCAGAGTTCGGCGAGCATGATGCCGTTGGCCTGGTGCGGGACGAAGTGCTGTACGGCGTCCGGCCTGACCTCGGCGTGGCGCAGGAGCCTGCCGATCTCGTACGGGAGGGTGCGGGTGACGAAGCCGCGTACCCCCCTGCCGTCCATGCGGAAGTAGTGGTCGCCGTCGGTCAGTGTCTGGGTCGAGGGCGGGCGGCGGCTGCCTCCCGCGGTGACCTCGATCAGGCGGTGGGCGTCACCGCGCGAGACCAGGGAGATCTGCCGCAGGCCGAGGCCCGGGGCGACCGGGCCGAGGACCGTGGCACCGGCGCCGTCTCCGAAGAGGGCTGCCGTGCGGCGGTCGGTGTAGTCGAGGATGCGGGAGTAGATGTCGGCGCCGATGACCAGTCCGTGGCGGGGTTCGCCGTCGGCGGCGCCGGCCAGCAGCTTCTCCACCGTCTTGAGGGCGTAGACGAAGCCGCTGCACACCGCGTTGACGTCGAAGGCGGCGGCCCGGTGGGCGCCGATGCGGTGCTGGACGAGGGCGGCCGTGGCCGGTTGCGGATGGTCGGGGGTGGAGGTGGCGACGACCACGTAGGCGAGTTGATCCGCCGTCAGACCCGCGCTGTCCAGGGCGCGTTGGGCCGCCGCGACGGCCAGGTCCGAGGTGGCTTCGTGCGGGGCGGCGCGGCGCCGTTCACGGATTCCGGTTTTGCGGACGATCCACTCGTCGGTCACGCCGGCGCCGTGCCCGATCTCCGCGTTGCTGATGATGGCCTCGGGCAGATAGGAGCCCACTCCGATGATGCCGATGGACTGCACGATTCCTCCTCGGGCAGCGGCGAGCCACTACTTAACTCACCAGGCGTTGAAATCATCTTCGCAGAGCAGCTTGACTAATTCAACAGGGAGAGAGTTCACTTGGATGTGAATTAATCGGCGGTGCGCTGGCGCCGCGACCGTCACGCCGGCCGACACGCCTCACACCAACGGGAGTTGCAGCCATGACCGTCACCACCACCGGGAGCACGGCCGACGTGCGCACCGAGGCGACCCAGGCCCTGATCTCCGCCGGGCGCACCCTCTTCACGCAACTCGGCTACCGGCAGACCGACTTCGCCGCCCTGGCCAAGGCCGCAGGACTGGAGGAGGGGTTCGCCCGCGAGCTGCTGCCCGACAAGGCGGCGGTCTTCGGCGCGCTGATCGAGCGGACCGTCAGGGTGGCCGGAATACTCGGTCCGGCGGTGGCCGAGGGCGTCGACGAGGATCTGCCCGTCCGCCTCGCCCGCACGTATCTGGCATTGTGGGAGCCCAACGAGGAGGACTCCCCGATGATCGAGCTGTACCGGGTGGCACTGTCCGACCGGGAGGCCTCACAGGTGCTGCGCGAGCGCATCTCCAAGGCCCTGAACGGCCAGGTGGACCACGAACTGCCGGGTGGGGAAGCCGAGTTGCGTACCGCCCTCTTCGGCGCACAACTCGGCGGAGTAGCCTTCGCACGACACCTCTTGAAGGTGGACGCCGTCGCCTCGGCCGACCTGGAGACGGTGATCCAGACGATCACGCCGGGACTGCGGCAGACTCTGCTCGGGGGCGGCGGCGGGCGGTGACCGCGATCCGCGCGGTCAGGTGAACGGCAGCCGGCCTGGAGTAGAAATTCACACCAACGGCTGGACATCACCCTGTAGTTGCTGAGTGTCACCTGTGGATGGAATCTCGGGGAACCGACTGATAGGATTGTTTTCACTACGCAGTGAATTACCCCGCTCACGGAACCCCCGAAGTGCAGTGATCCCATGACATCCAGGTCCGCAGACGGTTCGCCCACCCCCGCCCGAAAGTCCGCCTCCCCTCGGCGGGCCGCCTCCCCGGCAGCCAAGAAGCCGCGTCCGGTGCGTGCGCGCAGCGGACGCCGGCCCGGAGACAGTGGCACGAGAGATCAGATCATGGAGTCGGCGCTCCACCTCTTCGCCGAACACGGTTACGCCAGGACGACCATTCGCGCGATCGCGGAGGACGCCCAGGTGGATCCGGCGCTGGTGCACCACTTCTTCGACAACAAGGAGGGGGTGTTCGACGCCGCGGTCAACTCGCCGCTCAGCGTCTCCTCCGTCTTCGACGAGTTGCCCCCGGACATGGCGGACGCCGGTACGGCAGAGGCCGCCTGGCTGGCCCGCGCGTATCTGTCGTTCTGGGAGAGCGAGGAAACCCGCTACGGCATGACGGCCATCTACCGGGCCGGTCTCGCCGACAGTGCCACCTCGGAAAGGCTCCGCGCCCGCGTGGAGGAAAGCACCAAGAACTGGGCGGCGAATTCCGGGTACCGGGACCATCCGGACGCCGAGACCCGCGCGGCCCTGGCCTCGGGTCACCTCGTCGGACTCGCCCTCATGCGCTATGTACTCAAGGTCCACCCACTGGCCGAGATGGACTTCGAGGAGTTCCTCGCCTGGGTCGTACCGGCCCTGGAGCTGCGTCTGTCCACCGAACTGGAACCCCGCAGCGCCCGGAAGGACTGACCCCTCGTCCGCGCGGCGCCCGCCGGGCAGCCAAGAGCCGGCGGCTCCCTACCGGGACCGCCGGCTCAGCCATCTGCGCGAGCAAGGCCGTTGTGCGGAATCATGCGATGTCCCGTGTCACCCCCACACACGCCAGACGGCGCGCACGGCGATCAGGGACACACCTGGGCCCGCCGCGATCAGCAGGCCGTGATCGCCGTCGGCGGGCGACTTGACGAAGGTCCGTTCCAGGACGTCGAGGACGGAGACCGAACCCACGTTGCCCAGCTCCCGCAACGAGTCACGGGCGAGGTCCACCATCGCGGGGTCGCAGCCCAGCCCCGCGACGACGGCGTCCAGGATTCTGGGGCCTCCGGTGTGCGAGACCACGAACCGCGGCGCGGGATCCGTACCGGGCGGCGCGGTGCGTTCCAGCCACTCCCGCAGACGGGGCATCGCACCCTCGACCACGTGCCGCAGTCTCGGCGAGTTGAAGGCGTGCAGCCCGTCGCAGTCCAGCCGGCTACCCACGATGTCATGGCTGTTGGGGTGGACGTACTCCCAGGAGTCGGTGAGCTCCATATGGGGTCCCTGCGTTTCGGTGCGCACCACACAGGCGCCGGCCGCATCGCCGAAAAGCCCCTTCAGGATCATGCCGTCCAGGCCGGAGTCACCCTGGTGCAGATAGTGGCTGAACACATCGGAACAGACCATGAGGATCGTGGATCCCGGGTGCGCGGTCACCATCTCCATGGCGCGGGTCAGCCCGAACACCCCTCCCGTACAACCCACTTGGCTCACCGGTATGCGGCGGACCGAAGGAGGCAGTCCGAGCTTCTCCATCAGCAGGACGTCGAGCCCCGGCATCGTGTGGCCCGTGGCGCTGAGGACGACGAGGCCGTCGATGTCGGACGCGGCAAGCCCCGCTTCGAAGAGCGCTCCGTGCGCGGCCTTCTCCGCCAGTTCCAGGCTGTCCATCAGATGGGTGCGCGTCCGCTCCGCGAGCGAGGGGGCGGGGGCGAACTGCCGCTCCAGCGGCCGGGAGTACCACCGCGTACGGACCGTGGTGCTCCTGATGACCCGCCGGACGACGGACAGGCTGGGGTCATCCGGGTACAACTCGGTGATCCGGTCGAGCAGTTCATCGGTGGTCACCTGGAAGCGAGGCAGTGACACGACAGGGGCGCTGACGACGACGGACATACGACCTCCAAGAGCTCTCGGACGGTTGCGAAGTGAGAACGAGCCCGTTGTGAACGGCGCGGCGCCGCCCGGATCATCCAGGTGCGACAACGACCGCCGGCCCGTTCGACAGCTCTGGCGAAGGAAGTCCGCGCACGCAAAACACCCCCCAGGTGTTGATCGTGCTCCCCCCGTTGGGAGCGCCGTACAGCCGCGGTTGAAGTACGTCGAGCTCGATGGCGCGTGACGATCAAGAGCGTGGGTCCGGGGCCTCCGCCGTACGGGCGCACTGCGGACGGTGGGGTTGACCGGGCTGGGCCCAGGGCACGTCCGTCGGCGCTTCCCGTGGCCCTTACCTGGGCCTTGCGGGTGAAGCCAACGTGACGGTACGCCAGCGGAGTTGGTGCCAGCAAGCCCCTATTTCAACAAGCGTGGAATCCACTGGACAGCCGTCGTACCTTCAACTTTCCACCACATCCAGCACCTTGGTGCACGAGCGCCGGGTCAGATATCAACAACCATTGAAATCATTGCGTGTTGAGTTTATTCTCGGTCTCTGAGAACCGTCCACGCCCACGCCGAGGAAGGGCCGACCGCCATGCACGCACCGGCGCACCACCGTGCGGACACCGACCCCTGGGTGGAGCGCGCGGCCTGCCGTGATGCCGACCCCGAGACCTTCTTTCCGCCCGCCGGAGGCACCGACGACGAACGGGAGGCGTCCGCCAAGCGGTTGTGCGCCGGGTGCCCCGTGACCGAGGAGTGCCTGCGCGAGGCATTGCTGAACGAGGAGAGCACCGGGATCTGGGGCGGTCTCAACGTCCGGGAGCGCCGGGAACTGCTCCGGGTCGCCGGAACCCTCGGCGCGATCAGCTCCGAGCTGGCGGCGTTCCTGGCGAACGGGAGCCGGCGGATCGATCCGCATCCGCGGCAGCGTCCGGCCTATGTGTGGTTCCTGCGTCGGCGCGGCTGGAGCCCCCAGCGGATCGCCGGCGCCCTGGGACTCACCTTCGGCCAGGTCCAACAGGCCTGGCGCATGGCCGAGTCGGCGTCCGCCTACGTCCGCTCCCCCGAGTCGCATGCTCCCCAGCCCCGTATCCGAAGGCCCCGTGCCCGCAGGGCGGAAGCGCTCGCCGCCGACCGTGGCCGGGTCTCATGACCGCCCTCGCCCTCGCCGAACCCCGTCGCCTGGTGCGCTCGGTGACCACCGACGACGGCGCCGAGATCGCCGTGTACACACATGGCGATCCCGACGCCCCGGTCACCGTCCTGCTGTGCCACGGGTGGACTATGTCCGCCCACAACTGGCGGCCGCACATCGACGCGCTGACCCGGCCGCGCCAGGGCTTCCCGGCGGTCCGCACGGTCAGCTACGACCAGCGGGGCCACGGCCGTTCCACCCGCGGCGCCGCCGCACTCGACATGGCGCTGCTCGGCCGCGACCTGGCCCGCGTGCTCGCCGAGGCGACCCGGGACGACGCCCCCGTGGTCGTGCTCGGTCATTCCATGGGAGGCATGGCCATCCAGCAGCTGGCCGCACGTCAACCCGTCCTGTTCGGGGGCCGGGTCGCGGGCGTGGGGCTGATCTCGACCTGTCTGAACGAGGTGGCCGAGGGGCTGACCGTCCCCGTCGACCGGCCCGGCGCGGCCGTACGACGGCTCAGCCGGGCCCGGCAGCGGGTCGCCGACGGGCTGATGCGTTCGCCCCGCTCGGCCCGGACGGTGCACCGGCTGCTCACCGGGCCGCTGTCGCACCCGAACACCGCCCCGCTGTGGCGCGCGGTGTTCGGGCCGGGACCGCACACCGACACGGTCCGCGAGGGCGCCCGCGCCTTCCGGGACATCCCCGCGATGGCCATCGCCGAGTTCTACGCCGCCCTGACCACCCACGACTGCGCGGGCCGCCTCGGTGCGCTGGCCCGGGTGCCCACCCGGATCCTGGTCGGCACCCTGGACTGTGTCACCCCGCCCGCACAGGCCCGGAGGCTGGCCGCCGAGATACCGGGGGCCGTGCTGCAGACCGTGCCGGGGCAGGGCCACGACCTGCCGTACGAACGGCCCGTCCTCGTCGTGGAGACCGTGCACGCGCTGCTGCGCGAGATGCCCCGGAGCCTGTCGTCCGGAGACCTCGCCCTGTCCGGCCCGGCAGCGCGGTGAACCGCCGCGATGGCATGGGGCCGAACGGCGAACCGCCGTTGCGCTCCGATGTTCTGACGGCCCGTCGGATCGTGGTCAAGGTCGGCTCCTCGTCCCTCACCACGGCCGCCGGAGGCCTCGACTCGGACCGGGTGGACGCCCTCGTGGACGTCCTCGCACGGACGCGGGCGACGGGCACCGAGGTCGTCCTCGTCTCCTCGGGCGCGATCGCCGCGGGGCTCGCGCCGCTGGGCCTGACCGAGCGGCCGCGGGACCTGGCCAGGCAGCAAGCGGCGGCCTGTGTGGGCCAGGGGCTCCTCGTCGCCCGCTACACCGCCTCCTTCGCCCGCTACGGACTGCGGGTCGGCCAGGTCCTGCTGACCGCGGACGACATCAGCCGTCGTACCCACTACCGCAACGCCTATCGCGCCCTCGCCCAGGTCCTCGCCATGGGCGCGGTGCCGGTGGTCAACGAGAACGACACGGTGGCCACCGCGGAGATCAGGTTCGGCGACAACGACCGGCTCGCCGCCCTGGTCGCGCATCTCGTCCGCGCCGACCTGCTGGTCCTGCTCTCGGACGTCGACGGACTCTACGACGGCGACCCGAGCAGGCCGGGATCGCAGCGGCTGCGGGAGGTCCGCGGCCGGCAGGATCTGGCGGGCGTGGAGGTCGGCAGCAGCGGCAGCTCGGGGGTCGGCACCGGCGGCATGGTGACCAAGGTGGAGGCCGCGCGCATCGCCACCGACGCCGGTATTCCCGTCGTGCTCACCGCCGCCCGCCACGCCACCGACGCGCTGGCCGGACGCGAGACCGGCACGTTCTTCCACCGCACCGGGGAGCGGGCCGCCGACCATCTGCTCTGGCTGGAGCACGCCAGCAGCCCGCGCGGCTCGGTCCGGCTCACCGCACACGCGGTCCGGACCGTCGCCCAGCGCCGCGGGCCACTGCTCGCGGCCGGGGTGACCCGGGTCGACGGGGACTTCGTCGCCGGAGATCCGGTGGAGCTGCAGGACGAGAGCGGCCGCGTGGTGGCCCGCGGGCTCGTCGGCCTCGACGCACGCGAACTGCCGAGGCTCCAGGGGCATTCCACGCGGGAGGTGGTCCACCAGGACGACCTGGTCCCCCTGGTGAGCGCCCCGCCGCCGGTGGACACGGCGCCGGTCGCGCCGACCCGCGTACGGATCCGGATCCGTACGGCGGAGGAGTACGCCCGGGCGGGCGCCGGGAGCGACTCGCCGGGCCGGTGAGCAGCCCGGCAGGGGCCTGTCCCCGACGCGCAGAACGCACACACCGGAGCGCGTGAGCACCGGAGGCAACGAGCCGTGACCGGCGAGCGGACCTCCGGAGCCCACGCCCCTGCCGCCGGCGCGCGGCCCCGCATGGGATGCGGTCGTCGGCACTGCACCATCCGGCTGCGCCCGGCGCCCTGTTCCTCCGCGCGTCCCACCCGGGTACACCGAGTCGGAGAAGGAAGTCCCCGTCATGGAAGATGTGCTGATCGTCGGTGCCGGGCCCGCGGGGCTGGTGACGGCGGCCGAGCTCGCGCTCGCGAGAGTACGGTGCCGGGTCCTGGAGCGCCGCGCCGAACGGTCCGGCTGGTCCCGCGCCTTCGGCCTGCACGCCCGCACGCTGGAGCTGCTGGACGCCCGGGGTCTTGCCGAGCCCCTGGTGGAGCCCTGGTGCGGCCCGCCGAAGACGGCGGCCACACCTCGGGCATGACCCTCAGGGGTGTTCGCCGAGGGGTGATCGCCGCCTTCCACAGCGTCTTTCGTTCTCGCGTCGGCGCCCGCCTCCGGATCGGGGGCGGGCGCCGACGCGAGAACGAAAGACCGAGCGATCCAAAGGACCGAGCGGCCCGACAACTAGTCGATGCCCCGGACGATGTGGAACTCGGCCGGGTCGTCGTCGACTCCGGCCAGTCCCGGCCAGGGGCGCGGAGCGGTCGCGGGTTTCCGTTCGCCGCGCGGCTCCTCCGCGTACAGAATCCGGCCGGACGGCTCCGTCGCGGTGATGATGCGTACGTACATGACCGGACCTCCTGATCTACGACAGCGGGGCGGCGGCTCCGCCCCGGATGTGCCCGTCGCCCACGAGGACGTACTTCGTGGTGGTCAGCGCGGTCAGCCCCATCGGGCCGCGCGCGTGCAACTTCTGTGTGGAGATGCCGAGTTCGGTGCCCAGCCCGAGTTCCCCGCCGTCGGCGAAGCGGGTGGAGGCGTTGACGGCGACGACAGCGGTGTCCAGGGCCGCGACGAACCGGCGCGCGGCGCTCTGCGAGTCGGTGACGATCGCCTCGGTGTGTCCGCTGCCGTACCGGCGGATGTGCTCGATCGCCGACTCCAGCGAGCCGACGACGGCGGCCGCGAGCTCCAGGGAGAGGTACTCCCGTCCCCAGTCCTCCTCGGTGGCGGGCACCACCGCGGGGTGGAAGGACCGCACCCGCTCGTCCCCGTGCACGGTCACTCCGTGGCCGGCCAGCGCGGACAGGGCCCGGGGCAGGAAGGCGGGCGCGACGCGCTCATGGACGAGCAGCGACTCGGCGGCGTTGCAGACGGACGGGCGCTGCGTCTTGGCGTTGAGCAGGATCGCCAACGCCTTGTCCAGGTCGGCGTGTTCGTCGACGTAGACATGGCAGTTGCCGACGCCCGTCTCGATGACGGGGACCATGGAGTCGCGCACGGTGGCCTGGATGAGGTCGTGGCCGCCGCGCGGGACGAGGACGTCCACCAGGCCGCGCAGGGACATGAGTTCGTGGACGGAGGCGTGGGTCGTGCCCGGGACCAGCTGTACGGCGTCGACCGGAACGGCGGTGTCCGCGAGGGCTTCCCGCATGACGTCGACAAGGGCCGCGTTGGTGTGCCGCGCGGTCGAAGAGCCGCGCAGAAGGGCCGCGTTGCCGCTCTTGAGGCAGAGGGCGGCGGCGTCGACGGTGACGTTCGGCCGGCCCTCGTAGATCACGCCGACGACGCCGAGGGGCACCCTGATCCGGCGTACCTCAAGGCCGTTCGGCATGACGGAGCCACTCGCGACCTCACCGACCGGGTCGGGCTCGGCCGCCAGGGCCCGCGCCGTCCCCGCGAGCGCTTCGAGCTGCTGCTCGGAGACGGTCAGGCGGTCCAGCACGGTCGCAGACCGCCCCGCCTCCCGGGCCGCCGCCACATCCTGCCGGTTCGCCGCGAGGATCCGGCCCGAACCAGCCGTCAGCCGGGCGGCGATGGCCGTCAGCGCGGCGTCCCGCTCGGCACCGGTCGTGGTGGACAGCCTGATCGCCGCGGCACGGGCGGCCAGGGCCGCGTCCCGCACGGTGGCTGTGGTCGTGGTGGCTTCGGAAGCGGCTGTCGTGGTGGGCGGGGTGGGTTCAGCAACGTCCGTCGCAGCGGTCGCGGCGCTTTCCGCGACAGCCGTTGCAGTGGTCGCTCTGAATTCAGCCGAGGCCCTCTCCACGGACACGGCGGCTTCAGTCGCGACCATCCCCGCGGACGCGCCGGCTTCAGCCGCGAGCGTCCCCGCGGACGCGGTAGCTTCAGCCCCGACCGCCTCCACGGAGGCGGCGGCCTCGGCCGTGGTCCTCGTGGTGGCTTTCGTCGTGGCCGTCACCGGTCGGCTCCGTCGTGCGGTGCGGAGTCGGTGCCGTCCGACGTGTCCCCCGGCGCCGGTCCCCCGAGGGCCCAGACCAGGTCGGCGCAGCCGGTCAGTTCCGCCAGCATGGCCCAGCCGAGGGCGTCGGCGGGGGCGGTTCGGTCGGCGTTGGTGTTCATCAGGTGCTTCCTCCTTGAGTCGGACGGTCAGCCGTAGACCCGGAACCCGGCGCCGGACTTGCGGCCCGCCCGGCCGGCAGCCACCAGGTGCCCCAGCAGGGGTGCCGGGACGCTACGGGGATGACGGTCCGCGTCGTGCAGCACGCGCTGGATGCTCAGCGAGATGTCGAGGCCGATGATGTCGAGCAGCTCGAACGGGCCGAGCGGATAGCCGCAGCCCAGCTTCATCACGTCGTCTATCTCGTCGGGGGTGGCGTAGTGACTCTCCGTCAGACGGACGGCGCCGTTGAGGTAGGGGAAGAGCAGCGCGTTGACGATGAAGCCCGGGCGGTCCATGCACTGCACCGGGTGCTTGCCGAGTCGGTGGCACAACTCCCTGGCGACGCTGATGTGTTGGGGTGCGGTTTCCAGTGAGGGGATCACCTCGACGAGCCGCATGAGCGGGGCCGGGTTGAAGAAGTGCAGCCCGATCACGTCCTCGGGGCGTCCGGAGGACAGACCGCATTCGATCACCGGCAGGCTGGAGGTGGTGGTGGCCAGCAGCGCGCCCGGCCGGCAGAGCTCGCCGAGCGTACGGAAGAGCTCCTTCTTCACGTCCAGGTCTTCCGCGATGGCCTCGATCACCAGGTCGCAGTCGGCCAGTTGGGCCAGAGCGCCGCTCGGGGTGAGCCGCTCCAGGGCGGCCTCGCGCTCCGCCTCGGCCAGCTTGCCGCGTCGTACGGCACGGGCTGTCGACGCGGCGACCGCCTCCCAGGCGGCCTTGGCGCGTTCGTCGGTGCGGCCGACCAGCACGGTGGCGACGCCGCCCTTGGCGAAGACCTCCGCGATGCCGGTGGCCATGGTGCCGGTGCCGACGATGCCGACCGTGCGGATCGGCGCTTCGTCGGGCGACCGCCGCTCAGGGGCGGGCGCGGCGCCTACGGGTTCGCGGTAGTCGTAGAAGCCGCGTCCGGACTTGCGGCCGAGGAGACCGGCGAGCGCCATGTGCCGTAGTCGGCGGGCGGGTTGGAGCGTCGGCTCGGACCAGCGCGCGGCGAGGACGTCGAGGATGTCGCAGGCGGTGTCCGTGCCGATGAGGTCGAGGAGTTCGAGGGGTCCCAGGGGCAGTCCGCAGCCGTGGCGCATCGCGGCGTCGATGTCGTCGCGCCCGGCGAGCCGCTGGTCGTACATCATGACGGCCTGGTTGAGGAAGCCGAAGAGGAGCGAGGTGGAGATCAGTCCCGCCCGGTCGCCGACGGTCACCCGGCTCAGCCCGATGCCGTCCACGAGGTCCCTCACCTGGGTGAGGGCGGACTCGTCGGTCATGACCGTACGGCCGATCTCCGCGAGGCCCGCCGTCGGCAGGGCCAGATGGAGGCCGACGAGCCGGCCCGGGCGTCCGGAGGCGGCGGCGAGGTCGGTGAGCGAGAGGGCCGCGGCGCTGCTGGCCAGGACGGTCTCGGGCGGGCAGGCCCGGTCGAGGGCGCGCAGCACGGCGACCTTGGTGTCGCGGCGTTCGGGCACTGCCTCCAACACCGTTGCCGCGGGGGCGAGTTCCTCCCAGCGGTCCACGAGCCGAATGCGTCCGCCGGCCTCGGGTGTCTCGTCGAGGAGTTGCCGCAGCCGCTCCCCCGCCCGCTGGTCGGAATCGAGTACGAGAACGGTGTGCCCGGCGGTCGCGGCCCTGCGGGCGAGCGCTCCGCCGATGGTCCCGAGGCCGACGACGCCCACCGTGCCGTGCCGCGCGCTCATGCGGCGACCTCGCTCAGGACGGGCGCCACGGCCTGGGGCGGCGGGGTGCGGAAGCGGTTGATGGCGCTCTCGTGGAGCGCGCGGAACTCGGGGGCCGTGATGCCCAGTCCCTCCGCGGGCGCGAGGCAGCGCACTCCGACCTTGCCGTGGTGTTCGTTGCGGTGGATGGACTGGACGGCCTGGGGCACGTCGTCGAGGGCGTACGTCCGCGACAGTGTCGGGTGGATACGGCCCTTGGCGACAAGACGGTTGGCCTCCCACGCCTCGCGGTAGTTGGCGCAGTGGGAGCCGACGATCCGCTTGAGGCTCATCCAGAGGTAGCGGTTGTCGTACTCGTGGGTGTAGCCGGCGGTGGAGGCACAGGTCACGATGGTGCCGCCCTTGCGGGTGACGTACACGGACGCGCCGAAGGTCTCCCGGCCCGGGTGCTCGAAGACGATGTCGACGTCCTCGCCGCCGGTCAACTCCCTGATGCGGGCGCCCAATCGGCGCCACTCCTTGGGGTCCTGGGTGTGCGGGTCCCGCCAGAAGCGGTAGCCCTCCTCCTTGCGGTCGATGATCAGCTCGGCGCCCAACTGGCGGGCCAGGGCGGCCTTTTCGGGCGAGGAGACCACGCAGATGGGGTTCGCTCCGCCGGCGAGGGCGAGCTGGGTGGCGTACGAGCCGAGTCCGCCGACGGCACCCCAGACGAGGACGTTGTCGCCCTGCTTCATGCCCGCGCCGTTCTGCGTGACGAGCTGGCGGTACGCGGTGGAGTTGACCAGTCCGGGCGAGGCGGCCTCCTCCCAGCTGAGGTGTGCGGCCTTCGGCAGCAGCTGGGTCGCCTTGACCAGGGCGAGTTCGGCGAGTCCGCCGTAGTTGGTCTCGTATCCCCAGATGCGCTGGTCGGGGTCGAGCATCGGGTCGCCGTGACCCTCGGCGTGTTCCAGCTCGACGGAGACGCAGTGCGCGACCACCCGGTCACCGACGCCCCAACGCCGTACGCCGGGCCCGCACTTGAGGACCACGCCGGCCAGGTCGGAGCCGATGACGTGGTACGGCTGGTCGTGCCGGGCGGCGAGGCCGCCGAGGCGTGCGTAGCGCTCCAGGAGGGCGAAGGTGGGCACCGGCGCGAAGAGGGCGCTCCAGACGGTGTTGTAGTTCACGGCGCTGGCCATGACCGCCACCAGCACTTCGCCGGGGCCCGGGGTGGGGGTCGGCACGTTCTGAAGGTGGATGGAGTCGGCGGGGCGCCGGTCGCGCAGCTCGACTCCTTCGAACATCCCCGCCTCCTCCTTGTGGAGGACGGCCGCCCGGAAGGACTCGGGGACTCCCAGGGCCGCCACATCGGCCGGCACCGAGTCCGGGGACTCGATCACCTCCACCAGTTCGCGCATGGTCAGGCACCACCTTCCGCGGTTCACGCTCGACAAGAAAACTCAACTATCAATGAACTCAACATGCGTTGAACTCAACAAGTAGGGAGTTTCGCACGAAGGTGTGACCCCGACAAGCCCCGACAGGCCCCGACGCCCCTTGTGCGCGCACCACGGCACATGCAAAACTCATCATCAGTTGAGTTCA
Organism: Streptomyces sp. R35; assembly: GCF_041053035.1. Lineage (NCBI taxonomy): Bacteria > Bacillati > Actinomycetota > Actinomycetes > Kitasatosporales > Streptomycetaceae > Streptomyces > Streptomyces sp. R35. Next base: position 9,191,831 of record NZ_CP163440.1, on the reverse strand, counting down.
ACGCCTAGTGAATTAAGTTCAATATCTGACCAGTTTCGATGCCGGAGGAGATGCCGTGACGCATCCGCACACCGCCGAAGCACTGCAGGCCACCGCCATCGCCGGTATCGCCGGCATTCTGATCGCGGGTACGGTTCTCGCCCATCTCGCGCGACGCGTACGCCAGCCCGCCGTCATCGGTGAGATCACCGCGGGCATCCTGCTGGGCCCCAGCCTGCTGGGACTGCTCCCAGGGAACCCGACGCAGCGTCTGTTTCCCGACGAGGTACGCCCGTTACTCTCGATGGTCGCCCAACTCGGCCTGCTGCTCTTCATGTTCACCGTGGGCTGGGAGCTCGACTGGACGACCATGAAGCGCCGGAAGAGCTCGGTCGCCGGAGTGACCGCGGGCAGCATCCTCGCCCCGATGATCCTCGGCTTCGGGGTCGCCGCGCTGATCTACCACAGCCACTCGCACGTCAACGGCGAGAAGGTGCCGTTCAGTTCGTTCGCCCTGTACCTGGGTGTCAGCATGTCGATCACCGCGTTCCCGGTGCTCGCCCGCATCCTCAAGGACAACAACCTCGGCCGTACGAAGATCGGCGCGCTCGCGCTGACCTGCGCGGCCTTCGGCGACGTACTGGCCTGGTGCCTGCTCGCCGGAGTCGTCGCGATCGTGACCGCGTCCGGCCCCTCCGGCTTCACCGACACCCTCTGGATGTCCGCCGGTTACGGCGCCGCGATGATCGTCGTGGTCCGCCCGCTGCTGGCCCGCGGGGTCGCCTGGATATCCAAGCGCGGCACGGGCGTCTATCTGGCGACGCTGGTCACGGCGGGCCTGCTGCTCTCCGCGTACACCACGTCGAAGATCGGCATCCACCCCATCTTCGGCGCCTTCGCCTTCGGCCTGGTGATGCCCCGCAAGCCGGAGGCCCTGCTGGAGGAGAAGATGCTGCGCCCGCTCCAGCACGCAGGTGAACTGATGCTGCCCGTCTACTTCATCGTCACCGGGCTCTCGGTCGACGTCGCCGCCATGTCGCTCACCGCCTGGGGCGAGCTGGGCCTGATCCTCTCCGCCGCCATCCTCGGCAAGCTGCTCGGCGCCGGACTGCCGGCCAAGTCCTTCGGCCTCGGCTGGCGGGAGTCGACGGGCGTCGGTGTCCTGATGAACACCCGGGGCCTGACCGAGCTGATCATCCTCGGAGTGGGGCTCAACCTGGGGGTGCTCGACCACACCCTCTTCACCGAGATGGTCCTCATGGCGCTGATCACCACGGCCATGACCGGCCCGCTCCTCCCGTTCCTTTTCCCTCGCTCCCGGATGGATCTGATCGCCACACCCGCTACGCCCTCAACGCCGGCCTCGGCCTCCTCGGTGGTCCGGATGCCTGAGCCGGCCGGCGAGCAGGCCTCGGACCTGGCCGGATAGCCGGGTCCGGCAGCACGCGCGGCCTGCCTCGGGGCCGGCCCGGCTCCACGCAGGGCTCCGGCCGCGCACCCCGTCCGCGCCGCGACACCTCACCCCCCTCGTCGCTCGGCACCCACAGGAGAAGCGACGCTCAGACAAGGAGAAGGCCCAGGTGCACCCCGTCATCAGCACTCTTTCCCGCGTCTTCGACATGCCGTCGGAGTTCATCGGCGACGAGATGCAGCTTCGCGCCGTGGCCAGCTGGGACAACCTCACCGCCGTGGAACTCCAGGTCCATCTGGAGCACGAGTTGGGCACCACCCTCGACGACCACCTCATCGAACACATCGAGTCGGTGGGGCAGTTGCGTGCCTTCTATGACGAACGGCTCGCCGAACTCTCCCCGTTCAAGGTCCCCCCGGATGCCTCGTCCATTGCCCCCGCGCTGCCGGGCCCGGTGCCGGCGGGAATCGAGCAGGAGCTGACCGACATCTCCCAGGTGGTCGTCGGCGAGACGGGGATCTCCGAGGTGGACCCGGTCCACGGCCGGCTGGCCTACCGGGGTTATCCCATCGAGGAATTGATCGGCCGGGTGACCTTCGAGGAGGTCGTCCATCTGCTGATCCGCGGCTGGCTGCCGGACGCCGAGGAGCTCAGCGCCTTCAAAGCCCGGCTCGCCGCGGCCCGTGAACTGCCTCCCATGGTCGCGACGAACCTCGTGCTCAACGCCAACTCCAGTACGTCGTCCGTGCTGCGCACCGCGGTCCCCGCACTCGGCGTCGCCGCGGAGGCGAACGCCGACCCGGCGGCCCACATCGACCTGCGGGAACGCCTGATCGCGCGGATCCCGACGATCTTCGCCACCCAGCAGGCGGCCCGCGCCGGACGGCGGCTGCCGAGCCCCGCGCCCGAGCTGTCGCACGCCGAGAACATCCTCTACATGCTGGGCCTGCCCCGCGATCCGGAGCGGGTGCGGCTGGTCGACCTCTGCCTGGTCCTCCAGGCCGAACACGGCTGCAACGCCTCGGCCTTCGCGGCCCGGGTCGCGGCCGGCACCGGCGCCGACACCTTCGCCACCATCACCGTCGCGCTCGCCACCTTCACCGGACCGCTGCACGGCGGCGCCGCCCACCAGGTGATCGACGTGGCACGGGAGGACGGCGACCCGGACACCACCGCCGCCTATCTGCGCGGGCGGGCCGACCAGGCCTCCGCCACCCGCGCCAGGCCCGGCTCGCACGCCGAGGAGGACCCCCGGGTCAGGCCGCTGCGCGAAGCGGCCCGCCGGTTCAACGCGGGCCCCGGCAGCGATCGCATCCTCCAGGTCCTGGACGCCGTACGCGCCGCCGCCCATCCGTCGAAGGGGCCCCGCCCCTATCTGACCGTGGACTGCTACGCCGCCGCGATCTACCACCTGCTCGGCATGCCCTCCGACCTGTTCGTCCCGATGTTCGCGGCGGCCCGGGTCCCCGGCTGGCTCGCCCACGTCGAGGAGCAGCGGGCCCAGCAGGGGCGCATCCACCCCAGGCTGCGTTACGTGGGCCCGCGCAACCTGCGCCACGTCCCCGAGACCGACTGACCAGCGATCCGATGAGGGAGGGCGCCCCCTTCCCCCGTACCCCAGGAGCAGATGTGGAGTTCGGCTGGAACGAGGGCCAACAGGCCCGCTACGACGAGGTATTGGACGCGACGCGGGACGCGTTCCCCGCGGCGCCCGGCGCGGGCCACGGCTTCTACACCCGCAAGGACTGGCTGCGGCTCGCCGAGATCGGCATGCTCGGCTCCTGCCTGCCCAAGGAGTACGGCGGGCAGGGGCTCGGCGCGCTGGACACCGCGCGTGTCGTGGAGGCCGTGGGCCGTGGCTGCGCCGACACCGGTCTGGTGTTCGGCGCGGCGGCGCACACCTTCGCCTGCGCCGTACCCCTCGCACGGTTCGGCGGCGATGCCCTGCGCCGGCGGCTGCTGCCCGAGCTGGCGGCGGGCCGGCTGATCGCGGGCAACGCGATGACGGAGCCGGAGGCCGGCTCGGACTCCTCGCGGCTCGGCATGACCGCGACGCCCACCGACGGCGGGTTCGTGCTCAACGGCACGAAGAGCTTCGTCTCCAACGGACCGGCCGCCGATGTGTATGTGACGTACGCGACCGTCAATCCCAAGATGGGCTTCCTCGGGGTCACGGGTCTGGTCGTCGACCGGGACACGCCCGGCGTCGTCGTGGGCAAGCCCTACGAGAAGATGGGCCTGCACTCCTGCCCGGCCGGCCCGGTCACCTTCGAGGACTGTTTCGTGCCCGAGGAGCAGGTGCTCGGCGGCGTCGGCGCGGGCGCGGCGATCTTCCAGCACTCCATGGGCTGGGAGCGCGCCTGCCTCTTCGCCCTCTACCTCGGTCTGCTCGACCGGCTCCTGGAACAGTGCGTGGCGCACGCCCGGGAGCGCCGTCAGTTCGGGCGCAGGATCGGCGAGTTCCAGTCGGTGGCGAACCGCATCGCCGACATGAAGCTGCGCCTGGAAAGCGCCCGGCTGCTCCTCTACCGCGCCTGCTGGTCGATGGACCAGGGCGATGCGTCCGTGCTGGAGATCGCCCTGTCGAAGCTGGCCGTGTCCGAGGGCGTGCTGGCGTCCGCCGCCGACGCGGTCCGGGTCTTCGGGGGCCGCGGCTATCTGCGTGAGGACGGCATCGAGGCCGCGCTGCGCGACGCCGTGCCCAGCACGATCTTCTCGGGAACCTCGGACATCCAGCGTCAGTTGATAGTGAAGGAGATAGGCCTGTGAGGCTCCACCAGCTCGTCATCGACTCCGCCCGGCGCGCCCCGGACGCCCCGGCCGTGCGCTCGTCCCAGGGGGTGTTCAGCTACCGGGAGCTGGACGACCTCGCCGACCGGTACGCGGCGGCGCTGCACCGCCGCGGCGTGCGCCCCGGCGACCGGGTCGTGCTGTGGACCCACAAGACCCTCGACGCCATCGCCCTCATGCAGGGCGCGCTGCGCGTCGGCGCGATCTACGCACCGGTCAGCGCCAACAACCCGGCCGCCCGGGTCCGGCGGATCGCCGCGAGTTGCACGCCCGCCCTCGTCGTGGCCGATTCCGACGGCATCCGCCGCGCCACGGCCGCCGGCTGGGACGACTCCCTGCCGCTCGTCTCCTTCGACGAGGTGCGCGAGGAGGCCCCGGCGGCCGACGCCCCGGCGCCGTACGAGAACGAGCCCGACGAGCCGGCGTACATCCTCTACACCTCCGGCTCCACCGGCGAGCCCAAGGGCGTCTGCATCAGCCACAGGAACGCCCTCTCCTTCATCCGCTGGGCCGCCGACGAGGTGGGCGTCACCGCCGACGACCGGCTCTCCAACCATGCGCCGTTCAACTTCGACCTCTCCGTCTTCGACCTGTACGCCACCTTCCTGGCCGGCGCCTCGGTCGTCCTGGTCCCCGAGGGCCTGGCCTACGACCCCGCCCAGCTGGGCGCGCTGCTGCGCCGCGAGCGGATCTCCGTCTGGTACTCGGTGCCGTCCGCGCTGGTCCTGATGATGCAGCGCGGCGAGCTGCTCAGCGACGAGCCGCCGGCCGATCTGCGGGTGTGCGTCTTCGCCGGGGAGCCGTTCCCCATCCAGCAGGTCCACGAGCTGCGCAAGGCGTGGCCGGATGTGCGGATGCTCAACTGGTACGGGCCGACCGAGACCAATGTGTGCACCAGTTACGAGGTCACCGACCGCGATCTGGGCAGCACCCGTCCGCTGCCGATCGGCACCGCCGTCAGCGGCGACCGCATCCGGATACACCCGCCGCGCGAGCGTGAGGGCGAGATCGTGGTCAGCGGTCCGACGGTGATGCTCGGCTACTGGGGTCAGGAGCCGCACAAGGGCGCCTACTACACCGGTGACATCGGCCGGATGGGGCCCGACGGGATGCTGGAGTACGTGGGCCGGCGCGACCACATGGTCAAGGTGCGCGGGCATCGCATCGAGCTCGGCGACATCGAGACGGTGGTCTCCGCCCATCCCAAGGTGGCCTCCGCGTCGTGTGTCGTGGTGGGCGACGGTCTGGACGCGAAGATCCACGCCGTGGTGGTGCCGGAGGGCCCGGAGGCTCCCGGGCTGCTCGAACTCAAGCGCGAGTGTGCCGACCGGCTGCCCCTCTACATGGTGGTCGACGTGGTCCATGTCGTCCCCGAACTGCCCCTGACCGGCAACGGCAAGACGGACCGGCAGGCCCTGCTGAAGCAGATCACCGCCCTCGACGCGCGGTGAGCCATGATGCCCGGCCCACGGCCCACGGCCCGTCCGATGCCTGACATACGGCGATTCCCGGCGCCCGGCACACCGCGATTCCCTGTGCCGGGCGGACGGCGCTTCCCGATGCCCGGCGTACGGCGCTTCCCGATGACAGTCACCCGGTGAACCCCGATGACCTCCGCGGCCCTGACCCGCCTCGGCCTCAGAGACGAGGACCTGCCCATGCCTGAACGACTCAGCACCTCCGAGACCCTGCTGGACCAGGTGGACCTGCACACCTTCCGTTCGGTGATGGGTTCCCTGCCGACCGGGGTGAGCGTCGTCACCAGCCTCACGGCCGACGGCGAACCGCGTGGCCTCACCTGTAGCGCGGTGTGCAGCGTGTCGGCCTCGCCGCCGCTGCTGCTGGTCTGTGTCAAGCAGCCCAGCGCGACACTCGAAGCCATCCACCAGAGCTCGGTCTTCGCGGTGAACTTCCTCTCCGCCGGCATGGCCGAGACGGCCCGCACCTTCGCGTCGCCGGTGCCCGAGCGCTTCGCGGGCGTGCCCTGGACCCCGGGCAAGCGCACCTCCGCACCGCTGCTCGACAACACCGTGGCGTTCGCGGAGTGCATCCTGACGAGCAGTCATCTGGCGGGCGACCACCAGGTGCTGATCGGCCGTCTGGTGCACGGCGACATCTCCACCGGTCTTACGCCGCTGGCCTATTGGCGGGCCCAGTTCTCCGAGGTACGGGCGCACCCCGCCGCCTGACCCGGCCCCTTCCGCCTCCGGCCCTCCCCCCGTCCAGCAGGGGCGAGGGCCGGCGGCGTGGTGCGAACGCCTGCCGAAGGGCCGCGACGGGGTACGAGGGGGCCTGAGACGGCGGGTGGGAAGCCGGGGCACGCTTCCCACCCGGCCGGACTCAGGGTACGGATGTGGTGCCGAAGCGATACGGAGAGTGCGGCAGGCACCAGGCAAGCAGGCACCGGGGCGCGCGGGAATTCCCGCCCCCGGGCTCCGGGCCACCTGACGAGAAGACGGGTGCGGGCCGCAGCTCCGAGCTCAGGCCGTCGTCCCCGGTTCGGGCAACGCCCGCAGCACCCCCGCCACATACGCGTGGAACGCCGGGTCGTCGAGCAGGAAGTGGTTGCCCGGCAGCCACTCGATGGCGACGTCGCCGGCGCCGTGGTTCTCCCAGTCCCGCAGGCCCGGATCGTCCACCATCGGGTCGTCCACGCCGGCGCACACCCACAGCGGGCACGCCAGTGGCGGTCCGGGCAGTGGGGTGTACGTCTCCGAGATGGTGAAGTCGGCGCGCAGCACGGGGGTGAACAGCTTGACCAGTTCAGGGTGTTCGAAGAGCTGCGGCGGGGTGCCGCCGAGCCGGCGCACAGAGTCCAGGAACGCCGGTGCCGACAGGGTGTGCAGGTCGGGCAGGGTGCGCCGGGCTGTGGGGCCGTTGCGTCCCACCACGACGACACCGGCCGGAGGGCGGCCCAGGGCGCTCCAGTAGCGGCCCATCTCGTAGGCGAACGCCGCGCCCATGCTGTGCCCGAGCAGCACGTACTGCCCCGTGGTGTGCGGGGCGGAGCCGCGGATCAGGTCCTCCATGACGGCGCCGAAGTCCTCCCGGAGCGGCTCGGCCATCCTGCTGCCGTGCCCCGGCAGCTCCAGCAGCGTCATCCTCGCGGCCCTCGGCAGCGCGGCCTCCAGGCCGGCGAAGGCCCGAGCGGCACCGCCCGCGTGCGGCAGGCACAGCAGCGTGGGGCGGATCTGGCGGGCGCTGGCGGGCGCGGACGTGGTGGCGGCCCGTCCCGGCGTGGCGGTGCCCTGTCCCGGCGTGGTGGTGCCCGGTCCGGGGGTGCTCAACTGCTGCATGGCGGGATCTCCCTGGTGAAGTGAGTGCGAAGGCTTCCGGTGGGGGTCGTGGGTGTCGCGGGACTCGAAGGGAGCGGTGGCGGTTCGGGCCGCTCACCGGGTTCGAGCGGGTACACGCGTACGACGCCGCCGCCCCCGGCGACCGCCACTGCGGCCCTGAACTCGGTTCCTACGTCGATGAGTTGGAGGCTCCATGTCCGTGCGGCCGAGCCGGGGGCCGACTGCACCCGTACCGGACCCGCCCGTCGCGCGCCGGGCGTGACCCGCACCGCGGTCAGGTCCCCCGCCAGGCCGCTGCCGAGGGCCTTGAGGACCGCTTCTTTGCACGCCCAGTGGGTGAACAGGCCGCTGTTCAGGGGGCCTTCGCGGTCCACGGGCCACTGTGCCGCCTCGTGGTCGGAGAGCACCTGGCGGCGCAGGCCCGCCGGATCCCGGAGCGGTCTGATCCGTTCGACGTCGACGCCGGTGGGCCCGTCACGGCTCACCGCCACCAGGGACATCCCTTCCGTATGCGCCAGGCTGACCCGCAGACCCGGGTCCCCGGACACATAGGGCTTGCCCAACTTGCCTGCCGCGAAGGTGACTTGGGACGGGGTCAGTCCGGCGTACGCGGCCGTCACGGTGCGCAGCGCGGCATGCGCCGAGGCGTACAGCGTGCGCTGCGAGGGCACCATGTGCCGCCACCGCCGCAGCTCGTCCGGCGAGAGCAGGTCCAGGCAGCGCCACAGTGCCGTTTCCTGCCCGGGGCCGGGCTCCCGTACCGACCAGACGTGCACTTCTCCGGCCGGCGGTCCGGGCCGACGCACGGTCACCGGTCGGGCCGCCACTTGGGTCATGGCTTGGGTCATCGCTTCTCCAACCACTCGGTCATCACTGCCCGTTGACCTCTTGACGATGAACTCAACACTAGTAGAGTTCATCAGGAAATGACATCATCAGGTGTTGAAATCAACGGGCGTTGAACTCCGTTGGACACCCGTTGGATCCCGGCGGGACCGCCCGCCCCTCAACGCATCTCCAGGAGGTACGGCGTGGCCAGTGACCGCGACGAACTGATCGCCCAGCTCACCGAGTTCGTCCAGGACCGGCTTCTGGCGGAGCCCGACTCGCAGGGCATCGCCCCGGACACCCCGTTGCTCGAGTGGGGGATCCTCACCTCGATCAACACCGCTCAGCTGCTCACCTTCATCCGGGACGAGCTGGGAACCAACATCCCGCCGACCGAGCTGACCGGCACCAACTTCCAGAACCTGGACAGCATCACCGACCTGCTGCTGTCCCTGCGTACGCCCGCTCACTGACCAGGGCCTGCCCGCCGGACAGGTCCCAGCGGCCACGGCACGGCGTCACCCACCCGAATTCGCGACAGGAGATCACGTGTCCGAGACATCGGCGAACTACGACTACGACATCGGCATCATCGGCGGCGGTCCGGCCGGCTCCACCGCCGCCTCCTATCTCGCCAAGGAGGGGTTGTCCGTAGTGGTCTTCGAATCGGAGACCTTTCCGCGCGAGCACGTCGGCGAGTCGCTGGTCCCGGCCACGACGCCGGTGCTCATCGACACCGGGGCGATGGAGAAGGTCGAGGCCGCGGGCTTCCCCAAGAAGTACGGCGCCGCCTGGACCTCCGCGGAGGACCGGAACATCGACCACCTGGGCTTCCAGGGCCTGGACCACGACTTCCGCGCCGCCGAGGTCCTCTTCAGCGAGCGCGACCAGGCCGGCGTCGACCGCGACCACACCTTCCACGTCGACCGCGGCAAGTTCGACCAGATCCTGCTCCAGCACGCGGAGAGCCTGGGCGCGAAGGTCTACCACGGCGTACGCGTCAACCGCGTCGACTTCACCGACCGGGACCGCCCGGTCATCCAGGCGAAGGTCGGCAACCAGTCCGTCGGCGTCCCCGTCCGCATGGTCGTCGACGCCAGCGGCCGCCGCACCATGATGGGCAGCCAGCTCAAGGTCAAGGAGCCGGACCCGGTCTTCAACCAGTACGCGGTGCACACCTGGTTCGACGACTTCGACCGCAAGGCGCTCGCGGTCAACAAGGACCAGGCGGACTACATCTTCATCCACTTCCTCCCGCTGGAGGACACCTGGGTCTGGCAGATCCCGATCACGGACACCATCACGTCCATAGGTGTCGTGACCCAGAAGGCCCGCTTCAAGGAGGCCAAGAACGACCTGGAGACCTTCTTCTGGGACACCATCGGCAGCCGCCCGGCCCTCCAGGACGCGCTGAAGAACGCCAAGCGGGTCAAGGAGTTCAAGGCCGAGGGCGACTACAGCTACTCACTGAGCAAGGTCGCCGACGACTCGCTCGTGATGATCGGTGACGCGGCCCGGTTCGTGGACCCGATCTTCTCCAGCGGTGTCAGCGTCGCGCTCAACAGCGCCCGTCTGGCCGCCGCCGACATCATCGCGGCGCACAAGGCCGGGGACTTTCGCAAGGAGCGGTTCGACGGGTACGTCAACACGCTCCGTGGCGCGGTCAACAACTGGTACGAGTTCATCTCGATCTACTACCGCCTCAACATCCTCTTCACGGCGTTCGTCCAGGACCCGCGCTACCGCCTGGACGTCCTCAAGATGCTCCAGGGCGATGTGTACGACGGGGAGCCCAAGGCCCTCGCCGCGATGCGGGAGATCGTCGAGGCGGTCGAGGCCGACCCGAACCACCTCTGGCACAAGTACCTGGGGACGCTCAAGGCCCCCTCCGCGGCAGCCAAGTTCTGACGCCGCGGCACCGCGGCAGCCGATCGCTGCCGGGCACGACCCGGGTGGCGTGGACGCCCCTCCCGCCACCCGGACCCGGACTTCCGCCCGCACCGTCCGGCCCCGGACTTCCGCCCGCACCCACCGTCTGACGCACTCCTGGAGGGGATCCATGCCCGCCCGCAACGGAATCACCACCGATCCGGCCATAGCCCTTGTCGGCATCGGGTGCCGTTATCCGGGCGGGGTGACCGATCCCGCGTCCTTCTGGCACGTCCTGCGGGACGGCGTCGACGTGATCGGGGAGATACCCCCCGAGCGCTGGGGCCCGGAGTACATCAGCGAGGACGGGGCCGCACCGGGCACCGGGTACTGCCGCTACGCGGGAGTGCTGCCGGGGCTCGACCGGTTCGACGCCGACTTCTTCGGCATCTCGTTCCGCGAGGCACGCGAGATGGACCCGCAACAGCGGCTCCTGCTCGAAGTGTCCTGGGAGGCCCTGGAGCACGCGGGGCTCACCAAGCCCCAGCTCGCGGGCTCCCGCACCGGCGTGTTCTTCGGCATGCTCGGCATGGACTACACGCTGCTGCACTCCAAGACGCGCGGTGTGAAGGGCATCGACCCGTACTACGCGAGCGGCAAGGAGTTCAGCTTCGCGCCCGGCCGGGTCGCCTACACCCTGGGGCTGCACGGGCCGGCGCTCGCCGTGAACACCGCGTGCTCCTCGTCCCTGGTCGCCGTCCACCTGGCCTGCCGCGCGCTGGCCAGTGGCGAGGCCGATACCGCGCTCGCGGGTGGCGTCAACGTGCTCGCCGCCCCCGAGCTGTCCATCTTCATGAGCAAGGTGCAGGCCCTGTCCCCCACCGGACGGTGCAAGCCGTTCGCGGCCGACGCCGACGGCATCGTGCGCGGCGAGGGCTGCGGCGTCGTCGTACTGAAGCGGCTCGACGACGCGCTCGCCGACGGCGACCAGGTACTCGCGGTCATCCGGGGCAGCGCCTTCAACCACGACGGCCGCAGCGCCGGCCTGACCGTGCCCAACGCCTCCGCGCAGGAAGCCCTGTTGCGGGAGGCGCTGCGGCGCGCGGACGCCACCGCCGACGAGGTCGCGTTCGTCGAGACGCACGGCACCGGTACCCCGCTCGGCGACCCGATCGAGGCGTACGCGCTGTCGCAGGTGTTCGGCCCCGGCCGGGACGCCGGGCGCAGGCTCCACATCGGCTCGCACAAGGCCAACTTCGGGCACACGGACGCGGCCGCCGGTGTCGCCGCCCTGATCAAGACCGTCCTGACGGCACGGCACCGGGTGGTGCCGCCCCAGCTGCACCTCGGCACGCCCAACCCGGCGATCCCCTGGGCCGACGGCCCGCTGAGCATCTCGGCCGAGGCCAGGCCGCTGGACGCGACCGAGGACACCCTCTTCGGTGTGAGCGCCTTCGGCCTCAGCGGCACCAACGCCCATCTGCTGCTGTCCGCGCCCGCCGAGCAGCCGGCACCCGAGGCGAGCGCGCCCGAGGCGGACGCCCCGCGCGTGCTGCTGCTCTCCGGCTCCACGGAGGCCGCCCTCCAGGAACGCGCCCGCGACCTGGCCGGCACCCTCGACGGAGAGCGGTCCGTCGAGGACGTCCTGCACACCGCGGCGATCCGGCGCACCCACCACGAGGCGCGGGCCACCGTGATCGGCGCCGACGTCGAGGAGTTGCGCGCCTCGCTGCGCGAACTCGCCGAGGGCAACCCCGACGAGCGCACCGTCACCGGCACCGCCGAGCCCCGGCGCCGCCACCGCACCGTCTTCGTCTTCTCCGGGCAGGGCTCGCAGTGGCGGGGCATGGGACTGGACCTGTGGGACCGCGAGCCGGTCGCCGCGGCGAGCCTTGAGCACAGCGACGCGGTGCTGCGCGAGGCGGGCCTGCCGGGTCTGCGGGAGCTGCTGGGCGGCAGCGATCTCGCCGCCACCGAGCTGGCCCAACCGGCGGTCGTGGCTTTGCAGTTGGCGCTCGCCGAGGTCTGGCGCTCGCGCGGCGTGGAGCCGTCCAAGGTCGTCGGGCACAGCCTCGGCGAGATCTCCGCCGCCTGTTTCACCGGCGCCCTCGACCTGCCCACGGCGCTCGACCTCGCGGTGCGGCGCGGGCGCGTCATGGCCGCCGCCGCGGGCACCGGGCGGATGCTCGCGGTGGCCCTTCCCGAGGACGAGGCGGTCCAGGCCGCCGCCGGAACCGGGCGGGCGGTCACCGTCGCCACGGTCAACGGGCCCGCCTCGACGGTGCTCGCCGGCTCCGAGGACGATCTGACGGCGATCGCCTCGCTGCTGCGCGAGCGGTCCGTCACCGCGCGGTTCGTGCCCGGCGACTACGCCTTCCACAGCCCGGCGATGGCACCCTTCGCCGACCAACTCCGCGCCGAGCTGGGTGACTTGGCCCCGGCCGACCGGCCCTCCGCGTTCGTGTCCACCGTCTGGCCCGACGAGCCCCCGGCCACGCTGGACGCGGCGTACTGGGCCGCCAATGTGCTGCGCCCCGTCCGCTTCTGGCCCGCTGTGCGGGGCCTGCTCCAGGACATGGGCGCCGACTTCATCGAGATCGGCCCGCACCCCACCCTCGTACGCCCTCTGACGGAGGCACTGAAGTCGCTGCGGCGCCAGGGTGTCGCGGTCGGCTCGCTGCGCCGGGACGCCGACGGGCCCGCGACGCTGCTCTCCTCGCTCGCCGCACTGCACTGTGCCGGTGCCGAGGTCCGCTGGGACGATCTGGTTCCGGGCCGGCTCACCGAGCTGCCCCGGCATCCGTGGCAGCACGAGTCGTTCTGGCTGCCCGAGGTGACCCCGGGCACGCAGTACGCCCCGGGTGCCGTGCCGGGCGCGGAGGTCGCGCCCGCCCGGCTCGCCGTGCAGCTGCTCGACCCGTCGGGCAGGCCGCTCGGGCCCGCGCAGCAGCTCGAACTGAACGGCACGCCCAGCGGCGCGCCCACGACTCCGCCGGAGCCGCTCGGCTCCGGCGGTGCAGCCCCGGTCACGGTCCCGACCCCCCTGGGGACCGACCGGGAAGCCGCCTCGTCCGCCACCGCCCCGTTCCTTCCCCCTGCGGGAGCGGTGGCGGACGGGACCGGAACCCCCGCCGGTACGACGGAGTCCGCCGGCGCGCCCGTCGCTTCCGAACCGGCGAGCGCCGAGCGCGAGCGCAGGTCGCTGATGCGGCTGATGTCCGAGGTGCTGGCGGAGATCCTCGGCCAGGACCCGGGGCGGCGCATCCCGCCCCGGCGCGGCTTCGCCGACCTCGGTCTGGACTCGCTGAGCATCGTGGAGTTCGTCGACCGTCTCGGTCTGCGGCTCGGCCTGGACATCCCCCTGTCCACCCCCTTCGAACGCCCCTGCCTGGACGAGCTGGTCGACCATCTGCTGCCGCAGGTGATCGCACAGAAGGCACCGCGGCCGCCCGCCACCGCACCGGCACAGGCGCACGAGCGGGAGACCGTGCCCTCGGCATCGGGCGCCACCGCCGACGCCCGTGCCGACGACCCGATCGTCGTCGTCGGCATGAGTTGCCGCTTCCCCGGCAGCCCCTCCGTACGCGACTACTGGCAGCTCCTGCTGGACGGCCGCGAAGTCATCCGCGACGTGCCCTCGGACCGCTGGGACGGTCAGGCGTTCCTGTCCGACGGGCCGTGGACACCCGGCACCATGACCTCGCTGCGCGGCGGCTATCTCGACGACGTACGCGGCTTCGACGCGGCGTTCTTCCGTATCTCGCCCCGTGAGGCACGCAGCCTCGACCCGCAGCACCGGCTCTTCCTCGAAGTCGCCTACGAGGCACTGGAGGACGCCGGCGCGACCAGGGACCGGCTGCGCGGCTCCGCCACCGGTGTCTTCGTCGGCATGAACAGCGCGGACCACGCCCAGCACATCGGCAGCCACCTCCAGGACGTGGACCTCTACTACGGCACCGGCAACTCCTTCGCCGGGGCGTCCGGACGGCTCTCCTACTTCCTGGGCCTGACCGGACCCAGCATGGCCGTGGACACCGCCTGCTCGTCCTCGCTGACCGCCGTGCACCTGGCCATGCAGAGCCTGCGCCAGGGCGAGAGCGACCTCGCGGTGGCCGGTGGCGTCAACGTGATTCTCAGCCCGGTGATCCCGGTGGCGGTCTCGGCCGGCGGCGCCCTCTCCCCCAGCGGCCACTGCCGTACGTTCGACGAGGCGGCCGACGGCTATCTGCGGGGCGAGGGTTCCGGAGCGGTCGTACTGAAGCGGCTGTCGACCGCGCTCGCCGACGGTGACCGTATCTACGCCGTGCTGCCCGGCAGCGCGGTGAACCAGGACGGCGCCAGCAGCGGGCTGACCGTGCCGAACGGCACCGCGCAGCGCGCCCTGATCGAACAAGCCCTGGTACAGGCCGGATTGAGCGGCCGCGACGTCGGCTACGCCGAGGCGCACGGCACCGGCACCCCGCTCGGCGACCCCATCGAACTGCGGGCGCTCGCCCAGGCGTTGCGTCCCGAGGGGCCCGACGGAGCGCCTCTCCTTGTCGGCTCCGCCAAGCCCAACATCGGGCATCTGGAGGCCTCGGCCGGTATGGCCGGGCTCATCAAGGCGGTCCTGTCGGTGCACTCCGGGCGGATCGCCCCGCACATCGGGGTGACGACCACGCCGACCCGCCAAGTGCCGTGGGAGCGGCTGGGGCTGGCGATCGCCGAGGGTGCGGAGCAGTGGCCCGAGGACGGGCGGCGCCGGATCGCGGGCGTCAGCTCCTTCGGCTTCACCGGCACCAACGCGCACATCCTGGTGGCCGAGGCCCCGGCTCCCGGGGAGGCGGGCGGCGAACCCCCGGCGCGGTTCGCGCTGCCGCTGTCCGCCGCGCAGGAGTCGGCGCTGCCCGACGCGGCGAAGCAGTACCTCGCGGTGCTGGAGTCGGGAGACGCGACCGCCCTCGCCGACCTCGCGTACACGGCGTCCGCGCGGCGCAGTCATCTCGACCACCGGGCCGTCGTGGTGGGTCAGGACGTCGTCGGCGTCCGCTCGGCCCTGCGCGCCCTGACCAAGGGCGAGGAGCACCCCCAAGTCCTCACAGGGAAAGCGGAGTTGGAGCGCTCCTGCGTGTTCGTCTTCTCCGGGTTCGGCTCTCAGTGGGCCGGGATGGGGCGTCAGCTCCTGGAGAGCGAGCCGGTGTTCCGGGATGCCGTGCTGACCTGCGAGCAGGAGATGCGGAAGTGGATCGCCTGGTCCCCGCTGGCCTCGCTGCGCGGTGAGCCGGACAGCCGCCCCTTCGACGAGGGCGTCCCGCAGGAACTGATCTTCATGGTGCAGGTCGGCCTGGTCGAGCTGTGGCGCAGCTGGGGTGTGGTGCCGGCGGCGGTCGTCGGGCACAGCATGGGCGAGGTCGCCGCCGCCTGGGCTGCCGGGGCGCTGACCCTGGCGCAGGCCACCGAGATCCTGTGCCTGCGCTCGCGGCTTCTGGACACGCTGGTCGGGACGGGCGGTTCGATCGTCGTCGGGCTGTCGCGCGAGGGCCTCGCGCCGTATCTGGTGCTGTACGAGGACAAGTTGGGCATCGCCACGGTCAACGGCCCGCGCACCACGGTCGTCGCCGGTGATGTGGACGCCCTGGAGGAACTGGCCGAGGAGCTGACCGAGGCGAATGTGTTCGTCCGCCGGGTCAAGGTGCTGGTGGCGCCGCACTCGCCGCTGATGGAACCGCTGCGGGAGCGACTGGTGTCCGGCCTCGCGCACCTCGTGCCGTCCGAGGCCCGTGTCCCGCTGTACTCCTCGGTGGAGGGCGGCGAGGTCACGGGCTCCGCGCTCACCGCCGAGTACTGGGGCCGCAATCTGCGCAACACCGTGCTCTTCCAGGACGCGGTGAGCGCGGTCGAGGACCCGCAGGACCGGGTGTTCGTCGAGGTGTCCCCGCATCCGGTGCTGGTCTCCGGCACCGAGGAGTCCTTGCAGGCCGCCGGGGTGCAACGCCCCGTTGTGCTGCCCTCGCTGGTCCGCGACGAGGACGAGGTGGGCACCCTGCTCACCAGCCTCGGCACGCTGCATGCGCAGGGCGCCCCGGTCGACTGGGCGGCGTTCGCCGGACCCGGCCGCACCGTGGTGGATCTGCCCGGCTATCCCTGGCAGCGCAAGGAGCACTGGCTGCCGGACACCCCCGTGGACCGCCCCGCCGGCTCGGGCGCTCTCGTCGGGGCGCCGGTGCGGCCGACGACCGCCGCGTGGACGGCGCTGCTCCCGGTGACGGTGGACGGCACCCGCAGCCCCTGGCAGGTCAGCGGTTCCGGATCCCGTACGACGGTGTCGGCGCCCGCGCTGCTGGAGGCCGCGCTCGCGGGTGCCGCCGCGACGGGCTCCCCCGCGCCGGCACTGGACGACGTACGGTTCGGCACTCCGCCCCGCGCCGACGACGAAGGACGGGCCGGTCTTCAGGCCGTGGTCGACACCCGGCAGGGCACGGTCGTGCTGCGCCCACTGTCCGGGGACGGGAGCGGCGGGGACACGCCCGCGCTGAGCGCGTCGACCGACGTATCGGCCCGGCCCGCTTCGGACGCGGTCGGCCTCGGTCCGCTGGCCGACGACGAGCCCCTCCGGGCCGCGCTGGCCGACCGCTTCCCGGCGCTCGGGGTGCGGTCGGCCGGCAGTGGCCGGGGCGCTGCGGACGTCACCGTGGAGCTGCCCGACGGTGCCGCCCGCCACCGGCTGCCCGCCGAACTGCTGCGTCTGGCACTGCACTTGGTCGCGGACGTGCCGGGCGCCGAGGCGCCGGACGCCGAACCGCTGCCCGCCGGCCTCGCGTCGGTCCGGGTCAGGGCGGCCGTGGAGGGCACCGTACGAGTGTGCCGGGGTCCCGTCCGCGCGCGTGCGGACGGGCAGCCGGAGGCGGACGTGACCGTGCTCGACGCGGCGGGCCGTGCCGTGGTGGAGCTGACCGGGCTGCGCCTGGCCGCCGCCCCCGAACCGGCCTCGGCCGACACGGACGGGGACGGGGACGGCGACGGAGGCCGGATCGAGCGGCTGCTGTACCGGATGGTGTGGCACGCCGCGGGCCAGCGCCCGGCCGGCCGGGACGGTGCGCAGGTGGCGCCCGCGACGCGCTGGCTGGTGTGCGGTGACACCGAGCATCTGGCGGGTGCCGTGGCCGAGGGGCTGCGGGCGGCGGGCTGCGAGGTGCGCCGGGTGCGCTCGGTGGACGTACCGGGGAGCGAGGGGCTCGTCGTCGACCCGGCCGACCGGGAGGCGTGGGAGACGCTGCTCGCGGTGCACGCCAACGAGGCGACCACCGGTATCTGCGACCTGTGGCCGCTGGAGGACCTCGACTCGCGCCCCGACGGATGGCGTGTCACCACCGCGCTCACCGCCGCTCTCGCGGGCGCCGAGGGCACGGTGCCCCGGCTGTGGCTGGTCACCCGGCACGCCCTGCTGCCGTCCGGTCACGAGGGTTTCCCCGACGGCAACCAGGGGGCGCACGCCGGGCTCGGCCGGACGCTGGCGATGACCCGCCCCGAGGCCTGGGGCGGCCATGTCGACCTGAGCCGGGGCAGCGCGGAGGAACTGCGCACGCTGGTGACGCGGTTGTTGTGCGCACCGGGCGACGAGCACATCCGCGTGGAGCACTCGTCGGTGCAGGTCGGTTCGCTGGTGCGCGCCGACGCGCCGGACCGGGCCGGACAGCGGCCGCTGTCCGCCGAGCGCTGGCAGCTGGTGACCGGCGCGGGCGGCGCCCTGGTGCCGCCCGTGGTGGACTGGCTGGTCGGCGCGGGCGCCCGGCGGATCGTGCTCGCCGACACCGAACCCGGGCGGAGCGAGCGGCTGTCCGTCGAGGAGCGGATCGACGGGTGGCGTGCCGCGGGCGCCGAGGTCCGCACCGTGCGGACCCGGGGCTCGAGGGACGAACTGGCCGCGCTGGTCGAGGAGTTGCGGGCCGACTCCGGGATCGCGGGCGTGGTGTGCGCGGCGGCTCCGGAGCTGGCGGCCCCGCTGGAGGAGACCACCGAGGCCGCGCTGCGGGCCGAGTGGAACCGCGCCGAGACGGCCGAGCTGCTGCACCGGCTGACCGCCAAGGAGCCGGTGCGCCTCTTCGTCCTGCTGGGTTCGGTGCCGGGCACCTGGGGCGGCGCCGTCACGGGTGCGGCGGCGCCGGCCGACTGGTCGCTGCGGGCGCTGGCCGCGCGGCGCAGGGCCGGCGGGCTGCCGGTGGCGCACATCGAGCTGATGCCTCTCGAAGGCAGCCATCTCCTCGACGAACGGACGACTTTACTGCTCAAGTCGAGCGGGGTCGCCCCGCTGCGGGAGCGTGACCTGGTCACCGCCCTTGACCTGCTGGCCTGGGACCACACCGTGCACGCGTGCGTGGCCGACGTGGACTGGGAGCTGTTCGGCAGCGCGCTGGCCGACGCCCCGCACCGGGAGCTGTTCCGTACGGTCCTGGGGACGGCGAAGCAGACCGGCGGCACCGAGTTCGTGGCCGGGCTCAGCGGGCTCGACCCCGTGCAGCGCCGCGACCGGATGCTCGACTGGGTGTGCGCGCAGGTCGCCGCGGTGCTCGGCCTGCCGGAGGACGACCTCCGGGCCGACCAGGGCTTCTTCGAGCTCGGGATGGACTCGGTGATGTCGCTGACGCTGCGGCTGCGGCTGTCCCGCGAGCTGGAGACCGAGCTGTCCTCGACGGTCGCCTTCGAGCATCCGACCGCGCTGGCGCTCACCACGCACCTCCTGGAGCAGCTCGGCCACCCGGCCGCCGGCGCCGAGGACACCGCCGCGGATCCGGCCGGCCCCGACGAGTACCGGGCCGAGGCCGCCGACGACCTGGACGACCTCGACGACGACGAACTGCTACGCCAACTGGAGGCGGAGATCTCCGACTCACAGGCGCTTGGATTTGAGGAGAACTGATGACGAAGAGCCACGCCGAGCAGCCGAGCCAGGACGTTCTCCGCGGCCGGCTCAAGGACTCCCTCGGCACCATCCGCAGTCTGCGCGCGCGGGTCCAGGAGCTCTCCCAGCCACAGCCACTCGCGGTGATCGGTCTCTCCTGCCGGCTGCCGGGCGGCGACACGCCCGAGGAGTTCTGGCAGTCCCTGGCCGACGGCCGCGACGCGACGTCCCAGTTCCCCGAGGAGCGGCACTCCATCGCGGGTTTCTACAACCCGGACCCGGACCACCCGGGCACCGCGTACACCCTGTTGGGGAACTTCCTCGACGGCCCGGTGGACGCCTTCGACCCGACCGTCTTCGGCATCTCGCCGCGTGAGGCCGCGGGCATGGATCCGCAGCAGCGGCTGGTGCTCGAACTCGCCTGGGAGGCCATGGAGAACGCCTGCCTGCCGCCGAGCGAGCTGGAGGGCAGCCGGGTCGGGGTCTTCCTCGGTGCCAGTACGAGCGACTACGTGCGGATGCGGCAGCAGAAGGGCTCGATGGCGGACGTCGACGCCTACCAGCTGATCGGTGAGCCGAGCTTCCTGGCCGGCCGGATCTCGTACACCTTCGGTTTCCAGGGCCCCAGCATGGTGATCGACACGGCGTGCTCGTCCTCGCTGGTGGCACTGGAGCAGGCCGTCCTGTCGCTGCGCTCCGGCGCGTGCGACATGGCGCTGGTCGGCGGGGTGAACCTGATGCTGTCCCCGTACGGCTTCGTCCTGGTCAGCAAGTTGCGCGCGCTGTCGCCGGACGGGCGCTGCAAGACGTTCGACGCCTCCGCGGACGGCTACGCCCGTGGTGAGGGCGGCGCGCTGTTCGTGCTGAAGCGGCTGAACGAGGCGGAGGCCGCAGGGGACCGCGTCCTCGCGGTGGTCCGGGGCGTGGCGACGGAGCACGACGGGCGCAGCAGCGGTCTGACGGTTCCGAACCCGGCCGCGCAGCAGAACGTCATCACCTCCGCGCTCAAGGACGCCGGGGTCTCCCCCGCCGACCTCACCTATGTCGAGGCGCACGGCACCGGCACCCAGCTGGGAGACCCGATCGAGCTGAAGGCCCTGAACGCGGTCACCAGCACCGGGCGGCCGGCCGGCCGGCCGCTGCTCGTCGGTTCGGTGAAGACCAACATCGGCCATCTGGAGCCGGCCGCCGGTGCGGCGGGCCTGCTGAAGGTCGTTCTGGCCCTCCAGCACGACACGCTCCCCAAGCATCTGCACCTCGACAACCCGAACCCTCAAGTCCCTTGGGACGCCATCAACTTGAAGGTGACCAGCGAGGAGACCCGCTGGCCGGACGGGCCCAGGACCGCCGGGGTGAGCAGCTTCGGCGCCAGCGGCACCAACGCGCACACCGTGCTCGCCGAGGCGCCGCAGGCCGCACCCCGCGAGGGCACCCCGCGCGAGGTGGGTCTGCTCACCCTCAGCGCCAACAGCCCGGAGGCGCTGCGCGCGATGGCGGGCACGTACGAGAGCCGGGTGCGGGCGGCGGACGCGCGGACCCTGTCGGACATCTGCTACTCGTCGCACATCGGGCGGGCCCGGATGAAGCACGGTCTCAGTGTGACCGGCGACCGCGAGCAACTCGCCGCGGGCCTGGCCGCGTTCGCCGCCGGCGAGCGCGCCGACCAGGTCACCACACACGGCCCGACCGGGGCGAAGGCGCGCCGGCTCGGCTGGCTGTTCACCGGCCAGGGCTCGCAGTACGCCGGGATGGCCGCCTCGCTGACGGCCGCCGAGCCGGTCTTCGCCGACGCCCTCGCGCAGGTGGTCGAGGCCCTCGACCGTTACCTGGACGAGCCGCTCGGCCCCGTCCTGTCCGACGGCGAGCGCATCAACCGGACGGGATTCACCCAGCCCGCGCTGTTCGCCGTGGAGTACGCGCTGGCGAGGATGTGGGAGTCGTGGGGCATCCGGCCGACCGCGCTGATCGGGCACAGCCTGGGCGAGATCACCGCGGCGTGCGTCGCCGGGGTGCACTCGCTCGACGACGCCGCCCGGCTGGTCACGGCCCGCGCCCGGCTGATGGAGGCGCTGCCCTCGGGCGGTGTGATGGAGACCCTGGTCTGCGACGAGGAGTCCGTGCGCGCGGCGATCGCCGAGGCCGGTCCGGTGTCGCAGGTCGCGGTGGCGGCGGTCAACGGGCCGACGGACGTGGTCCTTTCGGGTCCCGAGGAGGAGGTCGCCAAGGTCGTCGGCGTCCTGGCCGGACGCGGTGTCAAGCACCGCCGGCTTGTCGTCTCGCACGCCTTCCACTCCCCGCTGATGGCCCCGATGATCGACGAATTCCGCAAGGTCACCGAGACCCTGACGTTCCATCAGCCCAAGTACCCGATCATCTCCAACGTCACGGGCCGCGAGTGGGGGCCCGAACAGCTGCGCCCCGCCTACTGGTCCGAGCATGTGCTGGCGCCGGTGCGTTTCTACGCGGGCGTCACCGCCCTGTACGAGACGGGCTGCCGCACCTTCCTCGAACTCGGCCCGGCCCCGGTGCTCCTCGGTCTCGGCGCCCGCTGCCTGCCCGAGGACGGCGTCGGCTGGATCCCGTCACTGCGCCGGGACCGCGAGGACACGCACATCGTGGGCCAGGCCCTGGGCACGCTGCACCACCGCGGCGTACCGGTCGACTGGAGCGCGGTGCACCGCGACGAAAAGCCGCGCCGCACCTCACTGCCCAGCTACCCGTGGCAGCGTGAGCGGTACTGGTTCAACGACGACGCGCCGGGCGGTTCCCCGGAGTTCGCCGCGGACGACGCGCCAGGGGCGCTCTTCGAGGGTCATCTGCTGTCCGGCGCACCCACCTTCTCGCCCCAGCTGAACGATCTGTCCGAGGTGTTCGTCCAGACGGGCCCCGACGGCCGGCGGTCCGTGTCGGCGGGCGGCTTCTGCAACTGGGCCCTGGCGGGCGCCGCCAAGCTGCCCGGCGCGCAGCCCCGGCTCGTGGACCGCTTCGTGGTGGGCGAACCGCTGCTTCTGGACCCCGAGCACCGGCCCGCGCAGATACGGGTCTACGTACTGCCCCAGGACGACGAGGGCCGTTCGCTGTTCCTCTGCTTCTCCCGGCACGGCGTCGACTCCGCCGAGAGCGGCAGCTGGCGGCTGCACGCCCGCGGTGTCCTGGTCCGGCGCCCCACGGACACCCGGCGGGCGGGCGGCGACCTCGACGCCGTACGGGCCCGCTGTGTGCCGGTCGACCCGGCCGACATCACGGTGCCCGGCTGGGCCGAGCCGGTCCTCAACGAGGTCTACCAGGGGCCCGGCGAGGTACTCGCCGAGGTCAACCGCGCCGCCGAGAAACTGCCCCGGGGCGCCCTGCTCGATCTGACGCTCGGGCTGCTGCGCCAGTCCGAGAGCGCCCCGCGCACCGGCGGGACCCGCACGCCCACGGCCGTCCCCGAGGGCACCCGCCGCTACATCCACGGCTGGCTGGACCCGGCCGAGGAGGACGGTGAACTGAGGGGCGGCCTGGAGATCCTGGGCTCCGACGGCAGTGTGCTGATCATGATGCGGGACGTCCATCTGCGGTCGTCGACGCCGCCTGTGCCGGACGTGCCGCGCAGCGCGCGGGCGGAGACCGTGTGGGAGCAGATCTGGCGGCCGGCCGGCCCGGAGGCGTTCGGCGAGCGGAGCCTGCTGGGCGAGCGGGTGCTGCTGATCGGCTCCGGCGCCGCCACGGCCGGCACGGACACCGGTCTGCTGGAGGACGTGTCCAAGCAACTCACGCAGCGCGGAGCGGTGGTGAGCCAGGCCGGGCCGTCCACGGAGTCGGTCCTGCGGGCCCTCGACGCGGGCCGGCCGTACGGGCATCTGGTCCTGCTGAGCGGCCTGGAGCTGCCGGTGGCCGGTTACGGCGCCGAGTCCGTGGGCCAGGCCAGGGCCGAGGCGGAACACGTCTTCCTGGCCGCCACCCGGCAGCTGGCCGTCGAGGGGGCCGCCACCCAGCTGTGGGTGGTGACCCGCGGCGCCCAGTGGACCGGGCCCGGGCAGCACGAGATCTGCCTGCCCGCGGCCCCGCTGTGGGGTCTGGGCAAGGTGGCCGCCCTGGAGCACCCCGAACTGTGGGGCGGCCTCCTCGACCTCGATCCGGCGGGCGAGCTCGACGAGGCGGAGCGGATCGCCGAGCTCCTCGCGACCCGCACCGCCGAGGACCTGACGGCCCGGCGCGACGGCACCGTCCTGGTGCCCCGGCTGGTGGCTGCCGGGTCGGGCGAGGGGAACGGGGAAAGCACAGCGCGTCCGGCGCCGCAGCTGAGCGACCTCGGCAGCTATCTCGTCACCGGCGGTCTGGGCAGCCTCGGCCTGCTGATGGGCGAGTGGCTCGCCCGCAATGGCGCGGGCACCGTCGTCCTCGTGGGCCGCACGGGTCTGCCGGACCGCTCCACCTGGGACGACCCGCACCACGACGACACCACCGCCGCCAGGATCGCCGGGGTCCGCCGGATCGAGGCCCAGGGCGCCGACGTACGCGTGGAGGCGCTGGACGCCGCCGACGAGACGGCGTTGCGTTCCCTGACCGACCAACTGGGTCTGTCGGGACGGCCGTTGCGCGGTGTGGTGCATGCGGCGGGCCTGTCGGAGCCGCAGTTCCTGCGGGAGAGCGACCCCCAGACGTACGACCGCTGCCTGCACGCGAAGGTGGACGGCACCTGGGCGCTGCACAACGCCACCGTCGACCAGGACCTGGACCTGTTCGTCGCCTTCTCGTCGATCGCCTCGGTCTGGGGCTCGCAGCACCTGGCGGGTTACTCGGCGGCCAACGCCTTCCTGGACTCCTTCGCGTACTACCGGCAGTCGAAGGGCCTGGCCGCCACGACCGTCAGCTGGGGGCCGTGGGCCGCCCGGTCGGGGCTCGCGGACGACTCGGTGATGGCGTTCCTGCGCTCCATCGGGCTGCACCAGCTCAACCCCGACCACGCGCTGGAGCTGCTCGGCGAGGCGGTGGTCGAGAAGGTCGCCCACCGTACGGTGTGCTCGGCGGACTGGGCCCTGTTCCGGGACCTGATGGAGGCGCGGCGGGAGCGGCCCATCCTCAGCGAGATCCGCAGCGCGCCCGCCGCCGACCAGGCCGAGGGCGCCGAACTGGGCGCGCTGACTGCCCGGTTGATGGGGCTGAGCCGCACCGAACGTCTCGCCGAGCTCAACGAGTACATCCGCGTCCAGCTCTCCGGGATCCTGCGTCTGGAGCTGGACACCCTCACCGAGGACACCCGGCTCGCCGACATGGGCCTGGACAGCCTCATGGTGATGGAGCTGATCAGCCGCTGCCGGGACGATCTGGGCCTGGAGATCAACAGCCGTGACTTCTTCGCCTGCCCCGGCATCCACTGGGGCTCCTTCCTCCACGAGCTGATCGAGGAGAGGTACCCGGCGACCACCAACGCGTCCGGCCCCGAGCGGCCGACGGTCCAGGACCAGGCATGACCGCCCGGGGCCCGGGTTCCGCGGCGGGCACCGCTCGCGGCCCGGGTCCCCGGCACCACCACTCCGCCCCGACCTCTGGAGGAACGAGCATCATGCAACCGCTGCCCGCGTCCGGCTCGCCCGACAAGGCCGTCCATGACGTCGCCATTCTGGGCGCCGGAATCGCCGGCTCCATCCTCGCGGCCATCCTGACCCGCAACGGGGTGAAGACGGTCCTGATCGACGCCGGCACCCACCCGCGCTTCGCGGTGGGCGAGTCCACCATCCCGTACACCTCGGTGATGCTGCGGATCCTCGCCGCTCGCTACGGGGTTCCGGAGATCGCGCATCTGAGCCACTTCTCCACGATGCGCTCCAAGGTGTCCTCGAACTCCGGCCAGAAGCGCAACTTCGGCTTCGTCTACCACCGCGAGGGTGAGCGCCAGGTCCCGGACGAGATCAACCAGTTCGTGATCCCGGTGGCCCTGTCCACCGAGTCCCACATGTTCCGTCAGGACGTCGACTCGTACATGTTCAACGTGGCGGTGCGCTACGGCGCCGTGCCGCGCCTGGGCACCCGGGTCTCGGACGTCGAGGTGGACGGCTCCGGGGTCACCCTCGCGGTGGAGAACGGGCCGGCGATCCGCGCCCGGTACGTGGTCGACGCGGGCGGTCACAACTCGCCGCTGGCCAAGAAGTTCGCGCTGCGCGACGAGGTGCCGCAGCAGCGCACGCACTCGCGGACTCTGTTCACCCACATGATCGGGGTGCGCCCGTACGACGACTGCCCGGCGGGGCGCGCGCACGGCAACCCGAGCCCCTGGCACCAGGGCACCCTGCACCACGTCTTCGACGGCGGCTGGGTGTGGGTCATCCCGTTCGACAACCACCGTGGCGCCACCAACCGGCTGTGCAGCGTCGGTCTGACCCTGGACCCGCGCAAGCACCCGAAGACGGATCTGCCGCCGGAGCAGGAGTTCGCGCAGTTCCTGGAGCGGTTCCCGGACATCGCCCCGCAGTTCAAGCACGCGAAGGCCGCCCGCCCCTGGGTGTCCACCGGGCGGCTGCAGTACTCCTCGCACCAGGTCGTCGGCGACCGCTACTGCCTGACCTCGCACGCCGCGGGATTCGTGGACGCGCTGTACTCGCGCGGTCTGACCAACACCACCGACGTGGTGAACTCACTGGCCTGGCGGCTGATCGAGGCGGCCAAGGACGACGACTTCTCCGCCGAGCGGTTCGGGCACATCGAGACGCTCCAGCAGGGTCTCGTACGGGCCCACGACGAGGTGGTGGCGTCCTCCTTCACCTCCTTCCGCGACTACGGCATGTGGAACGGCACGTTTCGTATGTGGGCGCTCGGCACGGTGCTCGGCACGCTCAACGCCCAGGACGCACTCGTCCGCTTCCAGCGCACCAAGGACCCGTTGATCTGGCGGGAGCTGGAAGCGCAGCCGCACCCCGGCGCGCTGTTCCCGGCGAGCATCGGCTTCAACAAGATCACCGATGCCGCCTGGGCGGCCTGCCGGGACGTCGAGGCCGGTCTGATGACACCCGACCGGGCCACCGGCGAGCTGTTCGACCTGTTGCAGGACGACGGCTACGCGCCGCCGCCGTTCGGTCTGCACGACCCGGCGAACCGCTTCTACAACCCCAACCCGGCCCGCATGATCCGCACCATGCTCTGGGCCAAGCGCGGGTCCGCCGCCGCGGACACCGGCCCCGTGGTGGCCGGCGCGCTCGGCGGCTTCCTGCGCTCCCGGCTGCGCAGGCACTCATGAGGGAGGACGAGCCCATGTCCCCGCACGAACCCACGGAACGACCACCCACCGCGGGCCCCGCGCGACCGGCGGACCCGGTCTGGGCGGAGGGCGCCGAGACGGTGACGGCGGCCGAGTCGGCACTGCCGTACGAGCCGACGGCCGCACCCTCGCCTGGTGAAGCCGGGAGCGGAACCGTGCCCCGTAAGGGGCACGGGGAACTGCGCGACCAGCCCCCACCGGCCCGCAGCGAACGAACCGCCTCACCGGCAGAGCGCTCGGCACGGCCCAAAAACGCGGCCCGCCACACCGTCGCCGTGCTCGGCGCCCACCTCGGCGGCGGCATGCTCGCCGCGATCCTGGCCCGCGCCGGGATCGACGTGGTCCTCGTGGACTCACCGCACGATGCCACGGCCCCGTCGGGCGAGACCACGGTCCCGTACACCGCGGAGGTCTTCGAACTGCTCGCGCGCCGCTACGGCGTACCGGAGCTGTCCGCGCTCGGGCACTTCGGGCAGCTGCCCGCCGAGGTCCGCAGAACCTCCGGGATCAAGTCGAGCATCGGCTTCGTGTACGCGCGCCCCGGCGCCCCCGTACGGCCGCACCACGTGGTGCAGTTCAACGTGCCCAGCGAGCACGGCGAATCGCATCTGTACCGGCCCGACGTCGACGCCTGGGTGCACCGGCTCGCCACGGGCTACGGCGCCAAGGTGCCGCAGGGCCGCCCCGTGTTCACCGAAGTACAGGGCGAGGCCGGCGACTTCACCATCGAGCTGGCGGACGGGAGCAGCGTCCCGGCGGCGTTCGTGGTCGACATGTCAGGACCCGACGCACCGATGCTGCGGCGCCTCGGCCCCGATCCGGCCCTGCGCCCGCTGCGCCACTCCTCGCGGGTGCTGACCGCGCATCTGCGGGGGGTACGGCCGCTGGAGCGGCGGGTGGCCCCGGGCACGGGCGGCACCCCCTGGACGGGCGGCACGACGCAGGTGGTCTTCCCCGGCGGGTGGATCCAGCTCGTCCCGTTCGGCGACCAGCGCACCGGCGAGACCTCGCTGACCAGCGTGTCGGTGAGCCTCGACGCCAAGCTGTGGCCGCAGCGCTCTGCGTCGCCGGAGGACGACTTCCAGCAGCTGATACGTCAATTCCCGGACCTGGAGTGGCAGTTCGGTGAGGCCACGGCGGTCCGGCCGTGGACGGGCTCGGAGCCGTGGCAGTACGGCGCCAACGCGGCCGCCGGTGACGGCTTCGTCGTCCTCGAACGCTCCGCCGTCCGCTGCGACTTCACGCTCTCCCGGGATGTCACCCTGACCGCGGAGCTGGTCCACGAGGCCGCCGCGCACCTCATCTCGGCGGCGGGCAGCGGCGATTGGTCGGTGGAGCGCTTCCGGCCCCTGGAGTCCTTCCAGGCCTCGCTGATCGAGCACGGGGACCGGCTGCTGCGTACGGCGCTGACGGCCACCACCGACTTCCGGCTCTGGAACGCCTTCTGCCGGGTCTGGCTGCTGCACTCCATGTTCGCCGCCCTGTCCCTCAAGCGGGCCCGCAACGACGCGCTGGCCACGCCCGGACGGCCGGACCAGTGGCGGGAGTTGGAGCGCTGCCGGGGCGCGGGGCTGTGGTTCCCCGTCTACCCCGGCTTCGTCGCCCTGTTCGACGACATGGAGCGGCTGGCGCGGCAGGTCGCGGACGGCCGGCTGGCGCCGGGTGCGGCGGCCGAGCGGATTTTCGGCCAGTTGCGCAGCGCGTCGTTCGTCCCGCCGCTCTTCGCCTTCGGCGACCCCACCGACCGCTACTACAACTTCACCCCGCTCAAACGGGTCAAGGTACTGCTGTGGGCCAAACGCCGGGCGCCGTACATGGTTCAGCGGGTTCTCACCCGGGGAGCCACCGTCCTGCCCGACGTCGAGCGATAGACACAGTCAATTCACGGGCCACTGAAAGGATTTCGGGCGAAGGAACCGCCGTCCCGCAAAGGCTCGCCCGCGCGGGCCCGGGACGGCGGTTCCTTGTCGCGCGGGCGCCCCGCGACACCCACGACGGCACGGGCCCTGATCGAATCCGGCCAGCCCCCGCACCGGTTCGCGAGGGGGCCTCGACACCGCGACGGACTGCCGGAATGCTCCCTACCGGGGAGTCTTCCCATGTGGGATGCTGATATCGTCGATTTCCTGCACCCATGAATTAATACCCGAAGGGGGACTGGTGAGCAGCGGAAACGGGATCCCCTGCGCCACGCAGGCCGACGCACAGCCGGGCGCTGCCACCCGCAGGGGCCGGTCACCGTCGCGCGGTGGCGGCCGGCGCCCGGGCCAGAGCAGCACCAAGGAGCAGATCCTCACGGCCGCGCTCGAACTCTTCGCGGCCAAGGGCTACTCGGGCACCACCATGCGCGGCATCGCCCAGCGGGCGCAGGTCGACCCGGCCCTCATCCACCACTTCTTCAGCAACAAGGAAGGCGTGTTCCAGGACGCGGTCTCGTCCCGGCTCGATGTGTCGGCCCTCTTCGACTCCCTGACGGACGACGACGCGGAGCCGGTCCCGGAGCGCCGCGGCGAGCGGGTCGCGCGGACGTTCCTGTCCTTCTGGGAGGACGAGTCGACCCGGCCCGCGCTGATCGCGATCTACCGGACCGGGCTGTCGGACGAGGCGACCTCGAAGACCTTCCGGGACCAGATCGAGGACAGCTTCGCGGACTGCGTCCAGCGGCTCGTGCCCGGGGAGAGCGACCACACCCCCGCCTTCGCCTCACTGGTGTCCGCGCAGCTTTCCGGCCTGGTGATGCTGCGGTACGTCCTGCGGATGGAGCCGCTGGCCTCGCTCGACTTCGAGGAACTCATCGAGTGGTTCGTGCCCGCCGTCGAAGTGCACTTCGACCGGTTGTCCCAGAGCTAGGACAGGCCCTGGCCGCCGTCCCCGAGCCTGCCGCCGCTCCGGAGCGGCGGCAGGCTCGGAGCGCGTGTGCGCCAGTACGAAGACGCCGCGTCCCGCCGCGGCCGCCGCGGCGAGTCCCGTCAGCGCGCCGGGGATTCCGGTGGCGTAGCGGTCCCCGAGGACGACGACGCCGATGAGCGCGGCGAACACGGGATTGACGAGCGTGAGAGTGGCGAGCGGGGCCTCCAGGCCGCCCCGGTAGGCGAGTTGGCACAGTACGAGGCCCGCCACCGCCAGGCAGATCACCCCGACCATGAGCAGGACGGCCGAGACCGGCAGCCGTAACGCGCCGCCGTCCGTCAGCTTCAGGACCGCGGTCTGGGTCAGCGCCGACGCGGCACCGAAGGCGACCCCGGCGGCGACCGCGTACCACAGGCTTGTGGTCATCCTGCTGCGGCCGACGGCGGCCGCCACCGTGGAGATCCCGAGCACCGCGACGGTCAGTCCGACGACACCCACCGTCTCCGGCGGCGCGAGCGTCCGGCTCGACTGCGCGGACCGGGTCAGGAAGAGCAGCCCGGCGACACCGGCCACGGTGAAGGCGATGCCGGAGCACTGAGCGGCGGTCGTACGACGCCGCAGCACGGCGGCGGACAACAGGGGCGCCGTCACCAGAGTGAGTACCCCGAGCATCTGCACGGCGACGAGCGAGCCGAAGCGCAGCGCCGCCGTGTGCAGCGCCGCACCCAGCAGGTTGAGCAGCAGCGACACCCACCAGGTCGCACCGCGCAGCACCCCTCGGCGCCCCCGCTCACTCGCGGAGGAGGCCACCGCCCGCTGCGCCACGGCCGCACCGGCGTACGCCAGGGCCGAGGCCACGCCGAGCGTGAGAACCGGGAACACGGTTCGTCCTTTCACCGCGAGGGGCGCGGGTGTTGGGGGCTTGGAGTCACGGCGGGCGGGCGGCCGGAGGCGGGGAGCGCGGGGCGCGATCGGTCAACAGGGAAACAGGGAAACAGGGCAACGGGGCAACGGGGCCGCAACGGACAGCCGGTGCCGAAAGGAGAGGGAGGACCGGGGCGCGCCTCCCCCGGCCCCCGGCCCTCGTTCTTCGTCTATTCGTTACGCGCCACTCGTTACTCGCTACTCGTTTGCGGCGCCCGGACGTACGGCCGAGGTCACGCGCCCCCGGGAACGTCCTGGACGTCCTCGGGACGGATCTTCGGCAGGGCGAGGACCAGCAGGCAGGACAGGCCGAAGCAGCCGATCTGCCAGTACACGACCTGCTCGAAGCTGTCACCGAAGTTGGCCTTGCGCGCCTCGGGCACAGCCTTGCCGAGCACCGCAGCCTGCACCTGCGCCTTGGTCTCCGCCGGCACGGGGGCGCTCGCCATCTCCTTCTCGATGCGCGCGCAGCTCGCCGGCGTCGCGGTGAGGTCCTTCTGATTCATCTTGTCGTGGAAGCAGGTCTGGAAACCGGTGGTGACCTGCGTCTGCTGAGCCTCGGAAAGACCGGCCGTCGCCAAGTCACTCCGTAGCTGCGGCAGCGCCGTCACGCTGGCTCCGTTGGCGTTCGAGCCGAGCAGACCGTAGAACAGGATGCCCGCGACCGCGATGCCGATGGCGATACCTACCTGCTGCGCGGTGGCGAGCATGCCGGACGCCGAACCGGCCTCACGGGAGCGGATGCCGGCCAGGATGATCCCGGTGCACGGAGCGAGGAAGAAGCCACCGCCGAGCCCGGCGAACATCAGCGAGGGAATCAACTGGTAGCCGTGCAGGTCCGATCCGGCCCAGTGCAGCGTGCCGATCACACCGGACATGCCGACCAGCGCCAGCCCGGTGCCGAGCGCGAGCGTCTTGGTGCCGAGCCGCTTGACCACGGCCGCCGAGCGGGCCGAGCCGACTGCGATGAGCAGGGCGAAGCCGAGGCTCACCAGGCCGGCCGAGATCGGGGTGTAGCCGAAGCCGATCTGCAGGCTCATGAAGAAGACCATGAAGAACGACGGGATGCCGGCGAAGAACACCACGCTGATCAAGAGCCCGACGGTGAACGACCGCTCCTTGAAGAGCCCGCTCGGCACCAGCGGTGACTTGTCGGCCAGCTTCGACAGCTTGCTCTCGTACACGAAGAACTCGGCGAGCACGAGCGGGCTCAGCACGAGGAGCACCAGGCTCCAGCCGGGCCAGTCGTGTTCACGGCCGATGACCAGCGGCAGGATCAGGCTGAAGAGCCCGGCACTCAGGATCACCGCACCGGTGACGTCGAGCCGCCGCGCGCCGTCCGCCGAGGACTCCGGGATCTTGGCCAGGCCGAGCAGCAGGGCGATCAGACCGACCGGCAGGTTGACGTAGAAGATCGCCCGCCAGTCGGTGTCCAGGATGTTCAGCTGGATCAGCCAGCCACCGAGCACCGGCCCGAGCACCGTACCGAGTCCCACCGAAGCCCCGTACATGGCAAGGGCCTTGGGGCGTTCCTTCGTGGAGAAGGTGACCTGGATGATCGACAGCACCTGGGGGAACATCAGGCCGGAGCACATGCCCTGGAGCACCCGGGACGCGATCAGGAAGGTCGAACTGGGGGCCGCGCCGCACAGCGCCGAGGCGAGCGTGAAGCCCAGCATGCCGATCAGGAAGACCTTGCGGCGGCCGTAGATGTCGCCGAGCCGCCCGCCGGTCACCAGCACACAGGCGAAGGCGAGCGAGTAGACCGCCACGACCAGCTGGATCTCGGCGAAGGTCGAGCCGAGGTCGCTCTGCAGCGAGGGCAGGGCAACCATCGTGATCGTGGTGTCCAGCATCTGCATGAAGATGGCGGACAGCGTGACGGCGAGGATCACCCAGCGCGCCGGGTTCGCGATGGCTCCCGGGCCGGGCGAAGTACCGGGCGGGGCTGCCGCCTTCACGCCCGTGTCAATCGATTCCATGTTTCCTCCTTGGGTCGCCGTCCGCTGACAGCACCCGCGAGTTATTCATTCTCCAATGAAGTCTACGAGCACTGAATTCCAAACCGCAAGCTCGATGACCGTGTTCCGGACAGGGCCGCACGCCCCAACAGCCGTACGACCACGACGTTTTGACGTGCGGCAATACCTGCGGGAAGGTCAGAAGCAGCTACACCCTGAGCAGTTCCGGATCAGGTGCTAGCGGCCCGATCGGACGTTCCGGCAACCACGTGCGGCACACACGGTCAACATCTGCCGAACCGGCGGCCACCGGGGGGCTGTTCGGCGTTCGGGTTCGCGAAGGGGTACGTCGATGAGGGCACCGTCAGACGCCTTGGCGACGATGGACACCTTGACGACGGCGAGCACCTTGACGACTGCGAGCACCGTGCCGACCGAGCGACACCTTGACGACCGATCGGCACCTTGACGACGGTGGCCAGAAGACGACGTTGAGCAGCAGACGAGGGGAAGCAGGGAGGCGCCGTGAACACCCAGGACACCTGCGGGCACCTGGCCCACTCATCGGGAATCGCGGCGCTCCAAGTAGGCGTCGATCAGGGCGAGTTGACCCCAAGCACGCCGAACATCAAGCCGCCGCCGTCACAGGCGGCAGTCGCCACGAACAGCAGTCACTCACCCGAATCAGGGCAAGCACCCCCGGCCGGACCGGCGGCAAGAAACGCGGCCACCGCCGGCGCGAGCGCACGCACCAGCTCGGTGGAGTCACCGTCCTTCGTCAACTCGGGTGGCAGCAGGCCCATGTGACGTGACGTCATGACCCCCACGAGCAGGCTGCTGATCAGCGCAAGCCTGACCTCGTCCGCCCCCGCGACGCCCTCCGGGACCAGTGACTGACTCAACCGCTCCCTGGCCGCGGGCAGATCGAGCGCGGAGCGCAGCACACCGAGGATGCGCCGCCGTTGCACGGGGTCGCCCCAGTCGGTCACCGCATGGCGCAGCAGCCACTCCGCCGCGTCCGGATCCCGCCGCCCGACCGCCTCCCGGAACACCTCGGCCGGCCTGACCGTCTCCGCGACGACGGCATCGTAGAGCGCTTCCTTGGAGGAGAAGTAGTGTCCGATCAGCGCGGGGTCACAGCCCGCGTCCGCGGCGATGGCGCGCAACGACGCGTTGCGGTAACCGAGTTCGGCGAAGAGATCCGCGGCGGACCGCATGATGGCCTGGCGGCTACCGGGCGTGCCCCTACTTTCGGCCATGGCGGCACTTCCTCTCGATCACGAGTCCCCCGAAGGACGTGCTTCCCGCCCGGCCTAGACACGGGTGTCCACGACGACGGGACAGCGTGACGCCGAGCCCTCACAGTAATTCACTCGGCCATGAAGTCTACACTCGGTGACTTCTCAGGTCAAAGCTTTCACGGCATCCGCGATGACCCTCAACACCCTTGCGCCGCCTGGCATTTGGCACGCTACCAGCACAGGTGAGCGAGATCCGGTGGGCTCACCGATCGGCGCGGCGCCGGCCCCTCCCGCACAATTCAACGCCCATTGAAATTCCTCTGCGATCCCCCTACGCTCGCAGCGGGCGCCCAACCCTCGTTCAGTGCGACGGCTCTGCGGGTGCATGCCCGCGCACGCGCATTTCCGCCCCAGGGAGAGGCACTTGCAGGTGACGAAACAGACGGATCAGCTCGACCGGGTCATCATCCGTTTCTCGGGTGACTCCGGCGACGGCATGCAACTCACTGGTGATCTGTTCACCTCACAGACGGCGTCCTTCGGGAACGACCTGGCGACGCTGCCCAACTTCCCGGCCGAGATCCGCGCCCCCGCAGGCACCCTGCCGGGCGTGTCCAGCTTCCAGCTGCACTTCGCCGACCACGACATCCTCACGCCCGGCGACGCGCCGAACGTCCTGGTCGCGATGAACCCCGCCGCCCTGAAGGCGAACATCGGCGACGTGCCGCGCGGCGGTGAACTCATCGTCAACACCGACGAGTTCACCAAGCGGGCGATGCAGAAGGTCGGCTACGGGACGAGTCCGCTGGAGGACGGTTCGCTGGACGGCTATCACGTCCATCCCGTCCCCCTGAACACGCTCACCGTGGAGGCCCTCGCCGGCTTCGGGCTGACACGGAAGGACGCGGACCGCTGCAAGAACATGTTCGCGCTGGGCCTGCTGAGCTGGATGTACCACCGCCCGACCGAGGGCACGGAGAGGTTCCTGCAAGCCAAGTTCGCGAAGAAGCCGGACATCGCGGCAGCGAACATCGCCGCGTTCCGGGCGGGCTGGAACTTCGGTGAGACCACCGAGGACTTCGCCGTCTCCTACGAGGTCGCGCCCGCGGCGGAGGCGTTCCCCGCCGGAACCTATCGGAACATCTCCGGGAACCTGGCCCTGTCGTACGGCCTGATCGCCGCTTCCCAGCAGGCGGATCTGCCCCTCTTCCTCGGTTCGTACCCGATCACGCCGGCCTCCGACATCCTGCACGAGCTCAGCAAGCACAAGAACTTCGGCGTACGCACCTTCCAGGCCGAGGACGAGATCGCGGCTGTGGGCGCGGCCCTCGGTGCGGCGTTCGGCGGCTCGCTGGCGGTCACCACCACCTCCGGCCCCGGCATCCTGCTCAAGGCGGAAACCATCGGTCTCGCGGTGTCGCTCGAACTGCCGCTGGTGATCGTCGACATCCAGCGCGGCGGCCCGTCCACCGGTCTGCCCACCAAGACGGAGCAGGCGGACCTGCTCCAGGCGATGTACGGCCGCAACGGCGAGGCCCCCGTACCGATCGTGGCCCCCAAGACCTCGGCCGACTGTTTCGACGCGGCTCTCGAGGCGGCCCGCATAGCGGTCACCTACCGCACCCCCGTGTTCCTGCTCTCGGACGGCTACCTCGCCAACGGCAGCGAGCCCTGGCGCATCCCCGACACCGACGAACTCCCGGACCTGCGCGTGCAGTTCGCCCAGGGACCCAACCACACCCTGGACGACGGCACCGAGGTGTTCTGGCCCTACAAGCGCGACCCGCAGACCCTCGCCCGCCCCTGGGCCATCCCGGGCACGCCCGGCCTGGAGCACCGCATCGGCGGCATCGAGAAACAGGACGGCACCGGCAACATCTCCTACGACCCCGCCAACCACGACTTCATGGTCCGCACCCGCCAGGCGAAGATCGACGGCATCGACGTCCCCGACATCGAGGTCGACGACCCCTCCGGCGAGGCCACCACCCTCGTCCTGGGCTGGGGCTCCACCTACGGACCCATCACCGCCGCCGTACGCCGGCTGCGCACCGCCGGGGAGAACATCGCGCAGGCCCATCTGCGCCACCTCAACCCCTTCCCGCGGAATCTGGGCACGGTGCTGAAGCGC
Source organism: Streptomyces sp. R35 (assembly GCF_041053035.1). NCBI lineage: Bacteria > Bacillati > Actinomycetota > Actinomycetes > Kitasatosporales > Streptomycetaceae > Streptomyces > Streptomyces sp. R35. Next base: position 9,156,436 of record NZ_CP163440.1, on the reverse strand, counting down.
TATGACCAGGTCGTGATCCCGGAGATGAACCTGGGGCAGCTGGCGAAGCTCATCCGGGCCGCCTATGTGGTCGACGCCCACAGCCACACGCAGATCAACGGCATGCCGTTCAAGGCCGAACAGCTCGCGCAGGCTCTCTCGGAGGCCCTCCATGCCCATTGAGGAACTGTCCCTGGTACCGAGGAGCGAAGTCGCCCTCACTGCCCGGGACTTCAAGTCCGATCAGGAAGTGCGCTGGTGCCCCGGCTGCGGTGACTACGCGATCCTCGCGGCGGTCCAGGGCTTCATGCCCGAGCTGGATCTGGCCAAGGAGAACATCGTCTTCATCTCGGGCATCGGCTGCTCGTCACGCTTCCCGTACTACATGAACACCTACGGCATGCACTCCATCCACGGCCGCGCACCCGCCATCGCCACCGGACTCGCCGCCAGCCGCCGGGACTTGAGCGTATGGGTCGTCACCGGTGACGGCGACGCGCTGTCCATCGGCGGCAACCACCTCATCCACGCCCTGCGCCGCAACGTCAACCTGAAGATCCTGCTCTTCAACAACCGGATCTACGGCCTCACCAAAGGCCAGTACTCCCCCACCTCCGAAGTCGGCAAGATCACCAAGTCGACGCCCATGGGCTCGCTGGACGCGCCCTTCAACCCCGTCTCCCTCGCCATCGGGGCCGGCGCCTCCTTCGTCGCCCGCACCGTCGACTCCGACCGCCAGCACCTCACCGGCGTGCTGCGCGAGGCCGCCGCCCACCGCGGCACAGCACTCGTGGAGATCTACCAGAACTGCAACATCTTCAACGACGGCGCCTTCGAGGCCCTCAAGGACAAGCAGCAGGCCGAGGAAGCCGTCATCCGCCTCCACCACGGCCAGCCCATCCGCTTCGGCGCGGACGGCGCGCGTGGTGTCGTACGGGATCAGCGCACCGGCGATCTGAAGGTCGTCACCGTCACCCCGGACAACAAGTCCCAGATCCTGGTCCACGACGCCCACTCCGCGTCCCCGACCACCGCCTTCGCGCTCAGCAGGCTCGCCGACCCCGACACCCTGCACCACACACCGATCGGTGTCTTCCACGACATCGAACGCCCGGCCTACGACGCGCTCATGGCCGCCCAGCTCGACACCGCCGTCGAGCAGTACGGCAAGGGCGATCTCGCCGCACTCCTGACCGGCAACGACACCTGGACCGTGGAGAGCACTCATGACCTACGTCATCGCGCAGCCCTGCGTTGATCTGAAGGACAAGGCCTGTGTCGACGAATGCCCCGTCGACTGCATCTACGAAGGCCCCCGCAAGATGTACATCAATCCGGACGAGTGCGTGGACTGCGGGGCCTGCGAACCCGTGTGCCCCGTCGAGGCCATCTTCTTCGAGGACGACACCCCTCAGGAGTGGGCGGACTTCCGCAGGGCGGACACCGAGTTCTTCGCCGAACTCGGCTCGCCGGGCGGCGCCTCGGGTCTCGGTCCGGTCGAGCGCGACCACCCCGTGGTCGCGGGGGCGCCCGTGCCAACGGTGTGACGCCGCCGACTCCGGCTCGGGGACCGGCGAAGCAGCTCCGCGTGGCGCGGAGATCGTCGGTCCCCTAGACGTCCAGGTCCACCACGACCGGCGCGTGGTCCGAGGCGCCCTTGCCCTTGCGCTCCTCGCGATCCACATAGGAGTCGGTGACCGCCTTCGAGAACGTCTCGTTGCCGTAGACGAGGTCGATGCGCATACCGCGGTTCTTGGGGAAGCAGAGCTGGCGGTAGTCCCAGTACGTGTACGGGTGGTCGTACTTGAGGGGGCGCGGGACCACGTCGGTCAGGCCCGCCTCGCGCAGGTCGGCCAGCGCGGCGCGCTCGGCCGGGGTGACGTGGGTGAGGCCCTCGAAGGCGGCCACGTCGTAGACGTCGTCGTCCGTGGGCGCCACGTTGTAGTCGCCCAGCACCGCGAACGGCCGGCTGCCCGTGGCGTCGCCCGCGACCGCCGTCCTGAGGGCGTCGAACCACTGCAGCTTGTAGGCGTAGTGGGGGTGGTCCACCTCGCGTCCGTTCGGCACGTACACCGACCAGACGCGGATCGGGCCGCATGTCGCGGAGATGGCACGGGGCTCCTCGACGCCCTCGTAGCCGGGGCCGCCGGGCAGGCCCTTGACGACGTCCTCCAGGCCTACGCGGGAGATCACCGCGACGCCGTTCCACCGCCCCGTCGCATGCACCGCCGCCTCATAGCCCAGCTCACGGAGCTGGTCGGTGGGGAACTGCTCGGCGGCGACCTTGGCCTCCTGGAGGCACAGCACGTCCGTGCCGCTGCTCTCCAGCCAGGCCAGCAGCCTTGGGAGGCGGGCGGTGATCGAGTTCACGTTCCAGGTCGCGATGCGCATGACTCACAACCTACCCGGCGGGTACGACAACGGGTCCGGCAGTGACCCGCGGGTGGTGGATTCGCACCGCCGGAACGGCGCCGGCCGACGAGGGGCCGACGCCGCTCAAAGGGTGACGCTCAGAGCTCGGCCGACGCTCCCGGTGTCAGCCGCAGGTGTTCGGAGCCGCCCAGGGCGCCGATCTGCCGGTCGTAGATCGGCCGGGCGAGGTCCGTGAGCAGGGCGTCGTGGATGTCGTACGCGCGTTGCGGCTTGACCTCGCGAACGTAGTCGATGACCTCGGCGATCTTGCTCCATGGGGCCATGACCGGGAGCATCAGCGTCTCGACCTGGTGGTCGGGGACGGTGAACGCGTCGCCGGGGTGGAAGACGCGGCCGCCGTCGATGAGGTAGCCGACATTGGTGATGCGCGGGATGTCCGGGTGGATCACGGCGTGCAGTTCGCCGTGCACCTGGACATCGAAGCCCGCGGCGCTGAACGTGTCGCCGTGGCCGACCGTGTGCACGCGGCCCGGGAAGGCGGCCGAGATCTTCTCCGCGACCGCCTTCAGGGTCCAGATCTCCGCCGCCGGGTTGGACTCCAGGCCCGCCCGCAGCTGCCCCTCGTCGAAGTGGTCGGCGTGCTCGTGCGTGACCAGGAGGACGTCCGCGCCCAGGGCGGCGTCCTTCTCGCTGAAACCGCCGGGGTCGATGACGAGTGTGCGCCCGTCCTTCTCAAGGCGGACACAGGCGTGCGACTTCTTCGTGAGCTTCATGGGTCCATCCTGCCTGCCCCTGCCCCGGTCCGGGGGCTCACTCCTGGGGTGTGGTCTCCTCCCGGATGACCTGCTGCGCCACCTTGAAGGCGCTGTTGGCGGCCGGTACGCCGCAATAGACGGCGGCCTGGAGGAGCACCTCCTTGATCTCCACCGGGGTGAGACCGTTGCGGAGGGCCGCGCGGGTGTGGAAGGCCAGCTCGTCGAGGTGGCCGCCGGCGACCAGCGCGGTGAGCGTGACACAGCTGCGCGAGCGCCGGTCGAGTCCGGGCCGGTCCCAGATCTCGCCCCACGCGTACCGGGTGATGAACTCCTGGAAGTCCCCCGAGAACTCGTCCGCCGTCGCCAGCGCCCGGTCGACGTGCGCGTCCCCGAGCACCTCGCGGCGGACCTTGATCCCGGCGTCGTACGGATCGGGGCGGCCCATGCCCATCGGCGCGGGCTGCGCGGCGGCCGGGGCGATCTCGGCGAGGGGTGCGACCGGCGGGGGCGCGGCCAGCACCGGCTTCACCGGCGCCGCGGGGATCGCCATCTGGCCGGTGGTCGAGTCGAAGGCGGGCTGCCATGCGGTGGAGAAGTGGCGTACGAGCAGGTCCATGACCGCGGCGGGCTGCTCCACGGGGACCAGATGCGAGGCTCCGGGCACCACCGCGAGCCGGGCGTCCGGTATCCCGGCGACCAGCGTGCGCGCCTCGGCCGGCCCGGTGACCTGGTCGTCGGAGCCGACGAGGACGAGGGTCGGCACGCCGATCCGGCCGAGTTCGGCGCGTACGTCGAACGCGGCGAGCGCCTCGCAGGCCGCGATGTAGCAGCCGGGGTCGGTGGTGCGCACCATCTGCACGGCCCACTCGGTGATCGCGGGCTGGGCCGCGGCGAACCCTCCCGTGAACCAGCGCTCGGGCGACGTACGCGCCATCGGGTCGAGCCCGTTCGTGCGCACGATCACGCCGCGCTGCCGGAACTCGTCGGCTGTACCGAACCGCGGTGAGGCGGCGATCACTGCGAGCGAGGCGATCCGCTCCGGATGGCGCAGGGCCAGCTCGATCCCGAGGGCCCCGCTGAACGCGCAGCCCGCGTACCCGAACCGCTGCACTCCGAGCCCGTCGAGCGTGGCCAGCAGCCGCCGGGCGAGTTCACCGACGGAACCCGACGGATACGCGGGCGCTCCGCCGTGTCCCGGCAGGTCGAACCGGAAGACCCGCCAGGTCTTGGCGAGCTCCGGGACCTGCCGGTCCCACATGTGCCATGTGGTACCCAGTGAGGGACCCAGGATCAGGACAGGGGCGTCTTCTGGCCCGTCAAAGCGGTATTGCAGGGTGCTCTTCGGTGTCTCACTCACTCGCCTGACCCTCTCATCTGTCACGACAGCCCCTATGAGCGGGGTCCTGGCTATAGCTGTCCGAGCAGGTGGAAGACCTCGCGGGCTGGCTTCGACGTCGGCAATCGGCCCCACCGACTTGGCCATCGCTGGCGCCGACAAGCGTTCGATGACGGTCCGCGATGGCCCCACCCAGTGGCCTTACCTGCAGGCGAGCGGCAGTGGGGCCGCTTGGATACGTTGCTCGCCGCTCGCTGGCCCAGGTGGGGCCAAGTGGCCAATATCGAGGGGCCGCTGAACAACGTCAGAGCCATCCCGGGCCGCCTCAGCGATTCACCACTTCCTGTCCCGATTGTGTATCCACTCCCAGCACCACCTCCCCCGCAGGGCGACGACGACGGGTCTGCGGAGCAGGCGGCGTACTGGACAGGGTCGAACTGGACATGCCCGTTCCCCTTGCGGTCCGACGGCGCGTCGCGTTGCCGGCACCGGGCCGCGTCGGGCGGTCAGAATCGTGAGGACGCCACAAGGAACGGCAGGCCCCTATCGGGACACGCCCCGCCGGCCCGGCACCGACAACGCACCATCCCAGGCCAACGGCCGACACTGTGTGACTCAGACACTCTGGTCAGGCGAATCATGAGTCAGACCCCGGACCCGGGACAGCACCCACCCATCCTCCCGCCCGTCACAGCATCCCCACCCACAAACACTGAGCATGTTCAGTCCCAGCCCTAGAGACATCCCGGATCTGACTCCGGCCGATCGTCATACGGCACACAGGCCGACCCCTTCGTTCAGGTTGCTCCACGACCGGTGCGGCATCTGGTGCGCAAGGAGATACCCGACGGAGTCGGCGGCCTCGTCGACACCGCGGGCATCGCAGCCCTCGCCATCCGCGCGGTACGCGACGGAGGCCACGTGGCGACGCCGGTCGGCGGCATCCAGCAGCCCGCCGAACGCGGCATCGAGACCCGGAACACTTTCGTTCTGCAGTACGCACGCGAGCACGCCAAGCTCGACCACCTGCGCAGCAGGTCCAGCAGCGAGGTCCGGTTGTCTGTCTCGGCGCTGTGCCGCTCACCGTTGACGGTCAGCGAGAGCCGACTGCTGGGCGGCGTATCGGCGGTCACTGCGGCTGCGGCCTCCTCGGCGGCGACGGGGGCTCCCGCGAGCAGGCCGCCCGACACGACGGCGCCCCCGACGGCGCTGGTCGTGGCGATGAACGTGCGGCGGGACGGGACGGCGGCCGGGGATTTAGGGGGATCAGGGGGAGAACCGTAGGACTCGGGACGGTCGGTGGATATGCCCGCTCTCTTCGGTCGGTGACAGTTTGGGCGGAGGTCGGTGGTGACCGGCCGGCTATGACGGTTGGTGGTCTCGGCTGAGTCCTGGGTGACTGCTCGTCAGGGCAGTTCGGAGTAGAGGGCGCTGACGCCTCCGGCCAGCCCGGCCTGCACCTGGCGGCTGACGTCGTCCGCGACGATCTCGTAGGCGCCCTCGGCGATGCCGTCGGCGGCGAGGCGGGCGACGTCGGAGGGGGCGGACTTCGGCGCGGTGACCGCTCGGGTCATGTCGGTGTCCATGTAGGCGACGTGCAGGCCGGCCACCCGGATGCCCTGGTCGGCAAGTTGGAGGCGCAGAGAGTTGGTGAGGGACCACTGTGCGGATTTCGCGGCGCAGTAGGCGCCGGACTCCGGGAAGCTGAACCAGGACAGGGCGGACAGGATGTTCAGGATGGCGCCGCCGCCATTGGCCGCTATCTGGGGCGCGAAACCGCGGACCACCGAGAGGGTGCCGTAGAAGTGGGTGTCCATCTCCAGGCGGATGTTGTCCAGGTCGCCTGCGAGCAGGCCGGTGCCAGTGGAGGAGCCGGCGTTGTTGATCAGAACCGTCACGTCACCCGTGGCCTTGGCGGCGGCCGCGACGGAGTCGGGGTCGGTGATGTCGAGCGCGATCGGCGTGACGCCCGGCAGGTCCACCTGGTTGGGGTTGCGGGCACCGGCGTAGACAGTGGCGCCGCGGCTGAGCAGCTCTGCCGCGAGGGCGCGGCCGAGGCCGCGGTTGGCTCCGGTGACGAGGACGGTGCTGGTGGAGAGGTCCATGAGAAGTCCCTGTTGCATTGAGTGGGGGGGAAGGGGTTGGTGATCGGATCGGGGATGCTTGTGCGTGCCTGGACGTGGTTGCGGCCGAAGGTCAGGCGGTCGGAGAGATGTCCTGGGCGTCGTGTTGACGGGTACGGGCGGGTTGCCGGCCGTCGGCCGGGAAGATCTGGCACGTGGTGGTGGCGTGGGCGAGCAGCCTGCCGGTGAGGTCGGTGATGGTGGCGGTCGCGTAGGCGGTGCGCCGGCCTACATGCACAGCGGTGCCTTCGCAGCGGATGCGGCCGGTGTCGATGGTGACCGGATGCAGGAAGGTGACGTTGATGCCCTGCGTGGTGTAGCCGGTTTTGGCGGGGAGGCGGGTGTAGACGCAGGCGCCCAGTGCGTTGTCAGCCGGCGGGGGTCAGCTCGAACACGACGCGGCCTGGTTCGACCTCGACGGGTTCGATCGCCAGCGTGATCATGGCCGGAGGGGTCGGCAGCGTCCCCTTTTCGATTCCCTGCAGCACCTCCAGCCCGCTCAGCCGCTCGATTGCCTCGGCGGTCGGGCGGGGATCGTGCCAGGTATAAGTGCGGTGCTGAGGCCCGGGGTTCGTGCTCATGAGGCAGTGGGGGTGGCCGAAGGGGTGGGCATGTGCGTTCCGTTCTGATGCGGTCGGTTGTGTACGGCCGTCAGGGCCAGCACGGCGGCGGCGAAGAACACCGCGACGACGACGGCCAGGCCGGTGTGCACGCCCGAGGTGAAGGCGTCCTCGATCGCCGCGCGTCCTGCGCCGGCGGGTGCTCGGGTTCCGGTGCTCCCGGAGGCGACGGCCGCCTCGATGGGTCCGCGGGCGGCTACGGGCACGCCGTGTGCGGCGAGCTGGTGGGGCAGGTCCGCGCTGACGCGGGCGGTGAACAGCGAGCCGAGCAGCGCGGTGCCCATGACCGAGCCCACCTGCCGGGCGGTGTTGACGGCGCCGGAGGCCATACCCGCCCGTTCGGGGGCAACGCTGACCAGCGCGGCGGCCGTGCTGGGCGCGATGACCAGGCCACTGGCGGCACCGAACAGGACGAACAGCGGCCAGACCTGGCTGTACGGCGTGTCCTGGCCGACCGTTGTCAGGCCGAGGACGGCGAGCGCGCCGAGCAGCAGGCCGAGCGTCAGGGGCGCCTTGAAGCCGGTACGGCGGATCACCCTGCCGGTGAGGAAAGCCGTGACGACGTACACGCCGAACAGAGGCAGCATGCGCCAGCTGGTGTCCAGCGCGTTCAGGTGCTGGACGTTGTTGTAGAACATCACGGTGAGGACGGCCACGCCGGTGAAGCCGAACAGCGACACCGCGGCGATGACCATCACGGCGCTGAACGAGCGCGAGGTGAACAGCCGCACGTCGAGCATCGGCGCCGCGACACGTAGTTCCACGACGACGAACGCCACCGCGCCGAATACCGCCACGATCCACGCGGCGAGGACGGGCGGGGCGGTGTATCCGTCCTGGCCGCCCTGGATGAGCGCGTAGACCAGAGCCGCGATCGTCACCGTGCCCAGCAGCGCACCGGCCATGTCCAGGCGTTCGCCGCGGGCCAGGGACTCCGTGGCGAACGGGACCGCGACCAGCAGCGTGATCACGCCCAGAACGGGGTTCGACACGAACACCGCGTGCCAGTCGGAGTGGTCGAGCAGGACACCGGCGAGCAGCGGGCCGATGGCCAGGCCGATGCCCGACGACGCCGCCCAGACGGTGATCACCTCGGTCCGCCGGTGCGGGTCGGTGAAGGTCGAACCGAGGATGGCCAGGCTGTTGGGCAGGATCAGCGCGCCGCCGAGGCCGGAGACCAGTTGTGCGGCGATCACCACAGTGGTGGTCTCGGCGGTCGCGGCGAGCAGCCCGCCCCCGATCATGATTACTACGCCGACGCAGAACATCCGCTTGCGGCCGAAGAGGTTGCCCAGTGTGCCGGCCGACAGCACCAGACTGGCCACGACCAGCGTGTACGCGCTGGGAATCCAGATCAGCGCGCTCGGGCTGACGTGCAGATCGTCCTGGATCGCCGACAGCGCCGAGATGGTGGCGGTGATGAGCAGGAACGTCATCATCACGCCCAGGCACATCGCCACCAGCGTGAGAAGGTCCCTGCGCTGCACGGCAGTTCGTCTGCCGGCCGAGGGGACACGGGCCCTGGTCATGGGGGTCCTTCCTCGTTCCCTGACCTATGCCTGCTGGTTGATGAGGCCGGCGTAGTAGCCGAGGTTCCGCTCGATCTCATCGAGGCCGACCTCGGCGATGGCCTTGCCCAGCTGCGGCACGCGTGCCTGGAATCCCGGCCAGTTGACCGAGTCCGCGAACTCCGCCCAGGACGCGCGCAGGTCGGCCACCGGCGGCAGGGTCGACCGGTTGATCTGTGCCTTGGCGCCCAGGACGGACGCCTTGTCGAAGGACGCGATGCGCGCTGCCACACCGTTGACGAGGTCGTCGAGTTCGGCGTCGGGGACGGCCCGGGTCACCCAGCCGTACTTCTCGGCGCGCTCGGCGTCGTAGTCCTCGCTGGTGAGGATCGCTTCGAGCGCGCGGTCCCGTCCCAGCAGCCGGGCCAGACGGTCGCTGCCGCCACCGCCCGGGACGATGCCGATCGCGACCTCGGGCTGGCAGAAGACCGCTTCCTCAAGGCTGGCGTAGCGCAGGTCGAAGGCCAGGGTGATCTCGTCGCCGCCGCCCCTGGTACGCCCGCGGATGGAGGCGATGCTGATGAAGGGGGCGCTGCTCAGGCGGGTGACGAGTTCGACCCACGTCGGGGTCCCGTCGGCGGCGTTCAGCGCCAGGAGTTCGGGCACCTGGCCGAGATCGGCGTGGTTGAAGAAGTATCCGGGCGTGCCGCTGTCGAAGACGACGACCTGAACCTTCTCGTCCTGACTCAACTCGTCGACGACGGCCAGGAGTTGTACGACGGTGTCCGCGTCGACGACGTTCACGGGCGCATTCGTGAAGGTGACCCGGCGGATCTTCGGCGCCACGGTCTCGATGCTGAACATGCTGTGCTTCGTCATGCTGTGCTCCGGTTCTGAAGTGTTCGAGTGGGGGTGGGAAGGGTTGTGTGGGCCGGCGTGAACGCGCGGTGCACGTACGCCGGCGGGAGATTCGGCCAGACGATCCGGCTGCGCTCCACGGTGGAGAACCGTGCGCTCAGCTCGGCGGCGAAGCGGCGGGCCGGGGGAGTCCAGGCCGCGTGGACGTAGGCGAAGGTGCTGAAACGGCCGTCCGCGCTCAGTACGCCGGTCACCGCGTCGAGGATCCGGCGCTGCCGCTCGTGCGGCATGACGGTCCACGGCAGACCGGACACGACGGCGTCGACCGGGTGGCGGACGAGCGTCGGCAGGTCCTCGGCGGAACCGTGGACCACCTCGACGGTGCTGTCCCGGTACCGGTCCGCGAGCCGTTGGGCGAAGACCGGGTTGAGTTCGACCGCGATCAGGCGCGTCCCCGGTGCCAGCCGTCGCCGTATCGCCTCGGTGATCGCTCCGGTGCCGGACCCCAACTCCACCACGACGTTGGCGCGTTCCAGGTCCAGGCCGGAGGTCATGGCCTGCGCCAGAGTGGCGGAACTGGGGGCGACGGCGCCGGTGAGCCGGGGGCGGCGAAGGAACTCGCGCATGATCGACATGCCCAGAAGCTAGGTATCGGTTGTGTCGTCGCAAACCGTCCCGAGCGCCCGACGGGGTCATCCGCCAGGACGAACCAGTCCGCTCTCGTAGGCCACGACGACGGCCTGAATCCGGTCGCGGAGGCGCAGCTTGCTGAGAATCCGGGCCACGTGGGTCTTGACCGTGGTCTCGCCGAGGAACAGCTTCCCGGCGATCTCCGCGTTGTTCAGCCCGCGGGCCACCAGGCTCAGCACCTCACGCTCGCGGTCGGAGAGCACGTCGAGGCGCGCGTCGGTGAGCGGAGCGAGGGCACCGGTGACGTACCGGTCGATCAGCCGCCGCGTCACTGAGGGGGCGATGACCTTGTCGCCGCGCAGGACGCTGCGGATGGCGACGAGCAGCTCGGCGGTCGGCGCGTCCTTGACGAGGAAGCCGCTCGCTCCCGCACGCAGCGCGGCGTAGGCGTACTCGTCTCGGTCGCACATGGTGAGGGCCAGTACCTGCGTCCCGGGCAACGCTGCCCGTACCTGCTCGATGGCCGAGATGCCGTCACGGCAGGGCAGCCGTACCTCCATGAGGACGAGGTCCGGGCGCAGGGTGAGCGCCTGGGCCACTGCCGCCTCGCCGTCCCCAGCCTCGCCGACGACCGTGAGGTCCGGCTGGCCGTCCACGACCATGCGCAGGCCGGCCCGCATCAGCTCCTGGTCGTCACAGATCAGCACGCCGGCCTGCGTCATGGCGCCCGGCCAAGACCCCGGTCGGCCCCGGTGACGAGGACGGTGTGGGTGAAGAGGTTCATCAAAAGCTCCGGTGAGTCGGTCGGTGAGTGGGTGAGTAAGCGCAGTGATGGAGGTCAGCGTGGTAGCAGGGGCTTCGCGCGCGCCCTCCCCGGCTGATGACGGTCTTCGAACACGGCCAGAGCGACGACGATCGTGGCCGCGACGATGGCCGACAGGTAGGCCGGTGCCGCCGTCGTGACCGCGCATCCGACGACCAGGGCGGACAGCGTGACCAGCCGTGCCGGGCTCAGTGCGTCGAACAGGGTTGCCCCGTGCCAGGTCTGCGCCCCGATGTAGAGGGCCGGCCCGCCGAAGAGGAGCAGGTTCGTGGTGATGCCGGCGTGCTCCACCGGATGTGCGATGACCCGTTCGTCGCCCGCGGCGGCGGCGATGATTCCGGCGACGGAGGCCATGAGGCTGATGACCCCGCTGCGCCCGGCCCTGATGGGGTCCTCGGTCTGCTCGTAGTGATGGACGACGTGTTCTGAGCGGCTGAAGAACAGCCAGAACAACGCGACCGTTCCGATGAGCGCCACACTGCTGGTCAGCAGGGTCATCGGCGCGTACGGCGCCGTGGTGAGTGCGGTGCCGGTGGTCATGATCGTCTCACCGAACGCGATGATCATGAACAGTCGGCCGCGTTCCAGCAGGTGGCCGCCGGCGAAGGCGACCTCTCGGGAGTCCAACCTGCGGCCGGGCAGCGGATGCGCCGCCCAGGTGCCGGCCAGCTCGACCAGGATCGCCGCGGCCCACCAGGTCAGCCGCGCGCCGCCGTCGACCGCCGCACCGATCAGCCACAGAGGTGCGGCCCCGACGAACCAGACCAGGACGCGGATGAAGTGCTCCTGATTAACCGGGTCGAGGCCGACGGGCCGACGGTCAGCAGCCATACGGTCCGGCCGATGTGAATGAGCAGGAAGGTGGCGACGAAGACCCAGCCGGCGTCGCCGAAGGCTCGTGGGATCGCGGCGTTCATGAACAGCCCCGCGAGCATGACCCCCAGCAGCATCCGCCTGGTCCGCGGGTCCTCGGCCGGGACGAGGGTGACCGCCCAGGTGGTGTACGCCCACGCCGCGTAGACGGCGAGGTAGAGCACGAGCGCCTGGGCGGCGCCGGTCCAGGTGGGGTGTACGAGGAGCCGGTGCGACAGCTGGCCGATCGCGAAGACGTAGACCAGGTCGAAGAACAGCTCCAGCGGCGTGACCTCCCGGCGCGCCGGGTCGCTGGTCAACTGCACGATGGCTCTCCTCGGGGTGTCCGTGTGAACGGTCAGTCGGCGAGGAAGGCGCTCACCTGACGGGCGAAGTCCTTGGCGTGCTGGAAGAGGAAGGCGTGCCCGGCGTCGCTGTAGGCGACGAGGGTGGCGTCGGGGATGTACTGGACAGCGGTGTAGGACGCCAGGGCCGGGATCATCGCGTCCTGCATGCCGGTGGCGTACAGAACGGGTTGCCGGATGCTCGCCAGGTCCGCGCGCACCTGCTCGAAGGGGATCGAGGCGTCCTTCTGGATCGCGGTGATCTGGCCCATGGCGGCGGCCTCGGACACGTCGGGGCGTCCGGTGGCCAGCCGGGTGGCCACCCTGGCGAGGTGCTCGTACCCGGCGGTGCGGCCGGTGTCCGTCTCGGGGAAGAAGAGGAACACCAGGTCGTCCCCGGTGACCTCGGGCTTGGTCATGGTGGCCCGCACCTTCGGGTCCGGGTCGGGAGCGCCGGGCACCGTCCCGCCGGGGTTGGCGGCCGCCACGACCAGCTTGCGGACCAGGTCGGGCCGTACGCGGGTGATGTGCTGGGCGACGGTGCCGCCCAGTGTCCAGCCCAGCAGGTCCACCTGCGGCAGACCGAGAGCCTCGATGAACTCGACGGTGCCGTCGGCCAGCCCCTCGACCGAGTCCCGCGGGGTGCCGGTGGTGTAGCCGGTGCCGACGTTGTCGAACACGATCACGTCATGGCCGGCGGCGAGGTGGTCCAGGAACTCGGGGTCCCACCAGTCGAGGGTCCCGCGGACCCGGTTCAGCAGGACCAGCGGGATGCCGCCGGTCGGGCCGATGCGCCGGTAGGTGAACGTCGCGGAGGGGCCGGTCACGGTGAGGTCCTCGGCCGCGTCTGCCAGATAGGTGCTCATGGCGGGCTTCGCTTTCCTGTCGCTGTGTCTCGTGGGGGTCTGGTGGGGCCGGGTCAGGCGGGCAGGTGGTTGAGCTTGCGCAGCTGCTGGTCGAAGATGCGGGAGGGGATCATGCGGCGCATGGTGCGAACCCGTCCGGTCATGGCGCCGGCGGTGTAGCGCAGCTTGGGCTTGTCGTCGGTGGCCGCCGCGACGATCTCCTTGGCGACGACGGCGGGGTCGTCGCCGTCCTTGACCGCTCCCGCCATGTACTCCTCGAAGACGTGGCGCTGCTTGGCGTAGATGTCCAGGGGCTGGTCGGGCCGCACGCTGGCCGCGTCGAACGCGGTGTTCGTCCAGGCGGGTTCGACGAGCAGGGACCGCACGCCGTACTCGCGGACCTCGTGATCGACGGACTCCGAGTAGCCCTCGACGGCGTGCTTGGAGGCGGCGTAGACGGCCATGTAGGGCTGCGGCATGAAGCCGACGATGGACGAGATGTTGATGATCCGTCCGCTGCGCCGGGCGCGCATGTGCGGCAGGACGGCGTTCGTCATCCGGATGACGCCGAAGACGTTGATGTCGAACAGGCCCTGCGCCTGCGCGGCGGAGCTCTCCTCGGCGGCGCCCGCCGAGCCGATGCCGGCGTTGTTGACCAGGACGTCGATCCGCCCGAACCGGTCGATCACCTCGCCGACCGCGGCGGTCACCGACGCGTCGCTGGTCACGTCCAGGTCGAGGAAGGTCACGCCCTTCACGGGGGTGACGTGCGCGGTGTTGCGGCTGGTGCCGACCACGTCGTAGCCCGCTGCGGCCAGCGCGAGCGCGGCTGCCTTTCCGATGCCGGAGGACGCACCCGTGATGAGGGCTACCGGTCGTGTTGTCGTTGCCATTTCGGACTCCTGACTCATGGGATCGCGTGTGCCTTGCCGTGGAGGGGATCGCTTCCGGCAATCCCCAATCGGTTTCACCAATGTATCAGGTTTGCCTGTAGTGGCAACATCAAAGCATCAATTAGTCAGCTATCCGTAGCGTCGACGTATCTTCTACGGAGGGTCAAGGGGTGGGTCGACGCTGCCGGGTGGGGCCTCGCCGAGGCGTCGACGACTCGATGAAGCAGACCGCAGGACAGCGGGGCCGACGATGCAACTGAGCTGCCATGACTGTTGGGTCGGGCGGACATACGGGTCGTCGCCGGGGCGACCAGGACGAGGCGCCGGACTTGCCGGGCGCGGCGCACACCGCAGAGCACGGGCCGCTGCCCTGCCGCCTACTGGGCCCAGGACGCTCGATGGCGGCACAGTCCCAGTGGCCGCAGTGATCAGCCGGCTGCCGACTTGGAGGAGGTACTCGAAGACTGGTCGAGCAGGACTCGGCGACGTGCAGCGCAAGCCGTCGGTCAGCGTCGTCCGGGTCGTAACCGAGGGGGCGGAGGCGTTCGAGGCGGGCTGTGACGGTGTGCGGTGCACGCTGGGCCGAGCGGCAGCGACGGACGGGGGTCGTGCCGACGTCCAGGAGGGCCGCGAGCGTCCTTGGGTGAGTTCGGTCCCGGTCAACGTGCAGCGGCGGCGCGACCAGCATTGCCGCCGGCATGCGCAGTGCCTCTTCCGGCAGGAGGGCCGGGAGTTGCGCGGCGTCCGCCCAGTCGGCGCGCGACTCCTGGCCGGAGCCGCCACCTGCACGGTGGCGCACGCGTGAGCGAACGTCCGGTCGAGGCCGACGAAGTCCGCCACCGGCTCGGCGACCGGACCCGCTGCCGCGCCCCGGCCGGACAGGCCGGTGATCGCGGAGTGCAAGACCTTCTCCATGCGGGCGACAGGCTCGTTTTGCGGCGGAGCTTCCTCCACTCGCCGCCGCCCTCCCGCAACGGCCGCCCATCCGACCCAGCAGTCCCCGTGGGTATCCTGCGGGCCACCGAACCCAAACCCCGCGCCCACCAGCCGGGCAACAGCGGTCCGAGGGACCCTGCCTGTGCAGACGCCTGGGGACTGGAAATGCCGGCAAGCCGCTCCCTGTCGATTCCACGGGGTCCCGCTCCCTTGGCGGCGGTTGGCGTGCGCCGTGGTGACGGCGGAGGTTACGAAGAGCGGTAAAACCCGCCGCGTGGCGCTGCCCCGCCGGGCTCGGCTCCGGCGGGGCAGGGCTGCTGATCGGCCGACACCATGCGTGTCGTCGGTGACCGTCTCGCGGCAGAAGGGCTGTCAGCGGTCGAGGAAGCCATTCACTTCGTTGCCGAACTTGACGGAGTACTGGAAGAGGAACCCGTGGCCGGCGTTCGGGTAGATGCTCAGCTCGGCGTTGGGGAGGTATTTGGCCAGCAGGTGGGAGTTCTTGGGGGGCATCAGGATGTCGCTGTCTCCGTCGGCGACCAGGACGGGCTGGAAGAGGGCGTTCAGGCGCACCAGCTTGGACTTGTCGGGGATGCCCCACTCGGACATCGCGGTGAGCTGCGCGTCGCGGGTTTGGAGGCTGGCGGGGGCGTCGTGGTCGGTGGTGCGCTGGCCGAGGCGCTGCAGGAACTCGGTTCCCGCGGCCTGGCTGGAGGCGGTGTTCTTGAAGAACAGGAAGAGGAAGTCGGCGGGACCGGGGTTGTCCGCCAGTGCGCTCGCCAGCACCTTGGGGTCGGATGCCCGCTGGTCCACCCCGCCCTGGGGGCCGGTGCCGGCCAGGACGACGCGACGGACCTGCCAGGGACGGCGCAGGGCGACCTCCTGAGCCACCTGGCCGCCGAGGGAGAAGCCGAACAGGTCGTAGCGGGGCAGCTTGAGGGCGTCGATAAAGTCGATGGCGTCCAGGCTCATCTGCTGGATGGTGCTGGGTGTGGTGCCGGTTGAGCCGCCGACGCCGACGTTGTCCACGAGGATGACCTCGTGCTTGGCGGCGATGGTGTCGATGAGCCTGGGGTCCCAGTTGTCGAGGGTGCCGCGGTAGTGCTGCAGGAAGACCAAGGGCACGCTGTCGGGGCTGGGGTTGCCGAAGCGGCGGTACTGGTAGGTGATGCCGTTGGCGGCCTTGACGCGCAGGTTGGGGGCGGTGGCGGCGCTCTGGGTGTTCTGCGTCTGAGTGACCGAGTGACGGGTGACGCTCGAGCTGTCGCTCACGGCGGTCGCCGCGCTCGGTGCAGCGCTTGCGACAGCAGCGACGACCGACATGGTGGCCAGCGCCACCGCGGTGCGACGGGAGATACGGGTACGGAGCTTGGTTGTGGGCATGCCAATTCCTTGAGTCAGGGCCGGGTCTAGCTCGGCACAGGGATCGGGATGCCGGTCGTAAGCGACGGCGCACAGAAGTCCACTCCGTCGGCACGGTGCGATCCCTTATCCGTTTCACCAACGTATCACCTACCGCTAGAGTGGCAACACTGGAGAATCAATTAATGGAATACCCGTAGCGTTCACGTATCCTCTACAAGGGGCCGGGTAGCGAACGACGAGACAGGAGACAGACATGGGCCGAGCACTGCGGGCAGATGCCGAGCGCAGTGTGCGCGCGATTCTGGAGGCGGCCGAGCAGGTCTTCGCCCAGGACGCCGGCGCCTCCATGGAGCAGGTCGCCGAGGCGGCGGGGCTGACCAGGATCACGGTTCACCGCCGGTTCGCGAACCGGCAGGCCCTGCTGGAGGCGCTCGCCGTCTCCGCGAAGCAGCAACTCGTCGACGCCATCGAGGAAGCCCGGCCGGACGCCGCTCCCGCACTCGTGGCGCTGCACCGGGTCACGGCGAACGTCCTGCGGGTCAAGAACACCTGGCGCTTCACCCTCAGCCACGCCACGGCCCACACCCCCGCCGCAGCCGCCCTGTGGGAAGAAATCAACACCCACACCGTCGAACTCCTGAACCGGGCACAGCGCGAAGGACTGCTCGCCCCGGACGCAGACCTGGAGTGGACGCGACAGGTGTACTACGCCCTCCTCAGCGAAGCCATCAACAGGCCCGGCGTGCAACAGGACCCTGCCGCACAAGACCCGGACGCACTGGCCACACTCGTCATCGACACACTCCTGCACGGCGCGGGGCCACGCGGCTAAGTGGTCAGCTCCGGAAGTCCTTCGGGGGTTGATTGTGACTGAGCGCTTCAGTTGGCCCTTTAGCGCCCAAGTTGGCCCGCTGAGCGTGATGGTTGACCCGTGGAGCGGGGCAACGAGCAGCCTGGCGGCCATGATGTAGATCACAGGGGCTGGACCTCAATCTCGGTTGAGGGAGCAGGGTTCTGGGCACCGAGGGATGCCACTTAAGGCACCCAGGACCTGCGCTATCGAGGAGCCTTAGATGTCTGACAACCGCGTCATTGTGGTGACTGGTGCGACTGGGAGGCAGGGTGGCGCCACCGCGCGCGCACTGCTGTCTCGCGGCTGGACGGTGCACGCACTGGTCCGTGACCCGAACAAGCCCGAGGCGCTGGCGCTGAAGGAGGCCGGCGCCGTCCTGGTCCGCGGTGACCTGGACGATGTGGCATCGCTGGATGCGGCCTTGCGCGGCGCGTACGGCGTGTTCAGCGTGCAGACCTTTGCTGGACCGGACGGCTTCGCCGGCGAGATCCGGCAGGGTGAGGCCGTCGCGGAGGCGGCCGCCCGCGCGGGTGTCGCGCACTTCGTCTACAGCTCGGTCGATGGCGCCGACCGCCCCGGCCAGGTGCAGCACTTCGCCAGTAAGGGCGAAGTCGAGCGGCACATCACGGCGCTCGGCCTGCCCGCGACGATGCTGCGGCCAACCTTCTTCATCACCAACTTCGAGCACCTGGGCCCCCAGTGGGTGGACGGCGAGCTCACGCTGACGATGGCGCTGGCCCCGGACACGAAGCTCCAGATGATCACCCCAGGCGACATTGGAGGCATCGCCGCCGACGCATTCGACACCCCGGCCAACTACCTGGGGCGCACCGTCGAGATCGCCGCAGACGAGCTGACCGGCCCGCAGTTGGCCGAAGCCTTCGCTCGCACCGCCGCCCGTCCGGTGCGCTTCACCTCCCAGCCGATCGAGCAGGTACGCGCGCACAGCGAGGAGCTGGCCGCCATGTTCGACTGGTTCAACACGGTCGGCTTCAAGGCCGACCTGGCGACGCTGCGTGCACAGCACCCCGGGCTGACGTCCCTGGAAGCGTGGGTGGGCGAGTACTGGTCAGCGCCTGCAGTACCGGCCATCGTGGCCTGAGACACGCGTAACCAAGGTTGTACAGACTGAGCGCTTCAGTTGGCCGATCGGGCCAACTGAAGCGCTCAGTCACATTGATCAGGCTGCCAGGCTGACGGAGGATTCTTCTTGTCGGTCGGCAGGTGTGTGTCGGTCGAGCAGGGCCAGCAGATCGTCCAGGTCGGAGGAGGTGAACCTCCACTGGAACGGCTGTGCGGTGGTGTTGTAGCGGTCTTCGAATGCTCGGAGCCGGTCCCGGACCTGGGTCAGGTCGGTGAAGTTGTTGGGCGCGACAACCTTGCGCTGGACGATCGAGAAGAAGATCTCGATCTGGTTCGTCCAGGACGCGTGCACGGGGGTATGGACCATGACCGTGTTCGGAAACGCTGTGGTCAGACGGTCGATGGCCTTCTTTCCTCGGTGGGAGGAGCCGTTGTCGACGATCCAGAAGACGCGTCTGGCACTGGCGTAGGGCTCGGTGGTCATGACCTGGTTGCCCAGGGCCATGAAGGGCACGATGCCGGTCTTCGGTTCGCAGCGGCCGAAGACCTTCGCGCGGTGGACGTCATAGGCGGCCAGGTAAGCCAGCGCACCGCCGCGGTCGTATTCGTGGTTGACGCGCATCACCCGGGCCTGCCCTGGCGCCAGGGTCGGGTGGCAACGGCAGCGCGCCTGGATGGAGGTCTTCTCGTCCGCGGAGATCACATACTCGTCCTCGCCCAGCGGGACGCCGTCGAAGATGCGGGCGTACAGGTCCAGCACGCGCGCGGCCTTCGGCTGGAAATCCAGGTCGCGCACGAAGATCCAGGACCGGTACTGCCAGGGCTTGATCGCGTCGTCCTTGAGCCAACGCCGCACGGTGGAGGGGGAGATCGACCCGGCGATGGACCGGGCAACCACCTCACGAGCCAGTTCCGGACACGACCAGCGCGACAGAGGCGCGCCCGCCTCGGCGGGTAACTGGCAAGCCAGCGCCTTGACCTCGGCAACCTGTAGCGGTGTGAACGAGACCGGCCGGCCGGACCGCCTACGGTCGGCGAGGGCCGGCAGGCCGCTGGCGGCGAACCGGCCCCGCCACGTGCGCACCGTGTCCACGTACATCCGGGTCTGCGCGGCTATCCGGGCGTTGGAGCGCCCCCGGGCCGCCAGCAGCACGATGGTTGCCCGCTGCCGGGCCTGATGCGGGGTCTTGCGGCCGTAGGCCATCTTCTTCAGCCGGTGGCGCTCGGCGGCGGTCAGGGCGACAGGCACGGCGGAGGTGGGGAGCACGGGATGAAGGCGGCCAATTCTTCGGGGGCGACGGGGATCGGGCCGACACCAGGCCGCACCCGTCCCCATATCTTGCAACGGCACGCCAACGCCCCAGGCACCGTCTCGCACGTTCCGCAGGCTCTCCGTCAACCCCCGAAGGACTTCGAGCGTCGACTACTAAGCCGCAACGGACGCGGGGACATCCTGGCCGCCAACCACCTCGGGCGCGCCCTGTTCTCCCCCGTCTACGCCG
This sequence comes from Streptomyces sp. R35, assembly GCF_041053035.1. Lineage (NCBI taxonomy): Bacteria > Bacillati > Actinomycetota > Actinomycetes > Kitasatosporales > Streptomycetaceae > Streptomyces > Streptomyces sp. R35. The sequence goes on along the minus strand of NZ_CP163440.1, from coordinate 9,136,758 downwards.
ACCCGGTACGGCCACCGAACAACGCCCGGTTCGTCTTCCTCAGCCCGCACGCGACCGAGTTCTTCCGCCACTGGGACGAAGTCGCCAATGACACGGTCGCCATGCTGCGCGCCGAGGCCGGCCGCGACCTCTACGACCGACGGCTGACGGACCTGATCGGGGAACTGTCCACCCGCAGCGAGGAATTCCGCCGCCGCTGGGCGGCCCACAACGTCCGCATGCACACCACCGGGGTGAAGCTCCTCCACCACCCGGTCGTCGGCGACCTCGACCTGCCCTTCGAAACCTTCCCACTCCCCGACAGCCCCAGCCAGTTCCTCCTCACCTACACCGCCGAGCCCGACTCCCCCTCGCAGGACGCCCTCAACCTGCTGGCCAGCTGGGCCGCGACCAACGACGACACCGAGCGGTCCGCGCCGGCCAACGACTCCCAGTCGGCCGACTCGTCCGAGACACCCGACTGACCGACGAGCCACGCGTGTCGATCTACGGAAGTCGTCAACGGCTCTGGCAGGTGGTCGCGCACTTTGACGACTGGATGCGGCTGCACGAGTCGTGCCGGTACCGGAATGGGTGTCAGCGTGGCCAGGCGGCGTGGCAGCGTGCAGCGGGCCTCGTCGAGTACGTCGGCGCACTCCGACTTCATGCAGAGGGGCTGCCGCCCGGGCCGGCCAGGGAGGAAGCCGAGGCATGGATCGCATGGGCCGAGAGCCATGTGCAACGCCTGAATCCGCTCAACGGTTCACCGTCGCTAGCGGAAATCCCCGAGCCTCGCACCGAGGACCTCAAGCCGTTCATGCACGGCTGGAGCCCCTACGGACCCACCTATTGAGCGCCCACTCCGCCGGACTCCCGGTGCAGGCAACGGGTGATTCACCCGCCGCCGAGACTAGATACAGAAGCCGCGAGAGACGGCCCCGTGGACCGTGTCTCTCTTGCCTTCGCGTCACAAACAGCCCCTATGAGCGGGGTCCTGACTGTAACTGTCTGACCAGGTGGAAGACCTCCCGGGCCGCATAGCGCTTGAGGCAACGGACGATTTCGCGCCGGGTCTTCCCCTCCTTGATCCGGCGCTCGTAGTAGTCCTGCGTGCGCGGGTCGACCCGCAGACGCGTGAACACGATGCGATGGAGCGCGGCATTTGCCTGACGGTCGCCACCACGGTTGAGGCGACGGTACTGCCGGCGTCCCGAGGATCGCTCGACAGGGCTCACCCCACACAAAGCGGCGAAGGACGCCTCACTGTCCAGACGTTCCGGGTTGTCCCCCACCGTGATCAGCAAAGCGACAGCCGTGTCCGGACCGATCCCCACAACATCAAGCAGCTGCGGGGCATGACATTTCACGAGGCGGGCCAGACGAGCGTCCACATCCCGGATCTGCTCAGAGAGCTGGCCGATCCGGCAAGCCAGCAGACCCAGCGTGACGCGAGTGGCCTGCAGCACCCCCGCTTCACCGCCCTCCTCGTGACCGCTGACGTGGGTGAACCGCGCGCAGGCACGGAAGAGCTCGGTATTCCCCAGTCCGGCCAGTTCTTCCCGCAAAGCGGGGTCAGCAGTAATGAGAACGGACTTGAGCTGATTGATGGCCTGGGTGCGGGCTTTGACGGCCGACGCCTTCGTGAGTTTGTACATCCTCGCGATCTGCACCGGCCCGTCACCCGCTTTGGCCCTGGCGCGGGCCCGCCCGCTCAATACGGCTCGCGCCGCGTTCTGGGCATCGAGCGGATCTGATTTGCCGCGCTGACGGCGATCCGCCCGGTCCATCCGATTCACGTCGAACACGTCTATGCCCTGGGCCAGCAGAGAGCGGGACAGGGACGCCCCGAAGGAGCCGGTCCCCTCCACTCCGGCCCGCCTCACGGTTCCTAACTTCCTGGCCCACTTCAGCAGATCGCGGTATCCCGCAGCAGTGGCCGGGAACTCGCCGGTGGCCAGCACCGCCCCCGTCACGGAGAGCACCGCAGCCACATGGGCATCCCGGTGCGTGTCCACTCCCAAAACCACTTCCCCCGCAGGGCGACGACGACGGGTCTGCGGAGCAGGCGACGTACTGGAGGACATGGTCGATGTACTGGACATGCCCGTTCCCCTTCCGGTCCGATAGCGCGTCGCGTTGCCAGTACCGGGCCGCGTCGGGCGGTCAGAATCGTGAGGACGCCGCAACGAACGGCAGGCCCCTATCGGGACACGCTCCGCCGGCCCGGCACCGACAACGCACCATCCCCGGCCAACGGCCGACACTGTGAGACCGGGACACAATGGTCAGAGATGTCAGGAGTCAGGCCCGGACCCGGGACAGCACCCACCCATTCTCCCGCCCGTCACAGCCCCTCCCCCAGAAACACAGAGCATGCTCAGTGCCAGCTCCCGGAGCACCCTGGATCTGACACCGGCCGATCATTCCGCGGCACAGAGACCGACATCTTGGTTCAGGTTGCTTCACCACCAGTGCGGCGCCTCTCGACGGCTGTAAGACAGGGCGCCAACGAGCTGGTGTCCGGGTCGAGTCGGTGGCCGCGCGGCCCCGCCCGTTGTGGGCCCTCAAGAAGGCGTTCGCAGACGCCGCAGCAGGATCAAGGAGCGGACGCTCGCTGCCCAGGAAGACTGAAGCCCCCGCCATCATCTGCCCGGCAGGGGCCTCAGTGACCCATCACGTGTCATGGACGCCCCTATAACGGGGGGTCGGTAGAGACCATCCTGACCAGGTTGAAGACCTCGCGGGCGGCATATCGCTTGAGGCAACGGATGATCTCACGACGGGTCTTGCCCTCCTGGGTACGGCGTTCGTAGTACGCCTGGGTGCGCGGGTCGTGGCGCAGCCGGGTGAACACGATGCGGTGCAGAGCGGCGTTCGCCTGCCGGTCGCCGCCGTGGTTAAACCGGCGCGAACTCCGACCGCCTGAGGAGTACTCGATGGGGCTGACTCCGCACAGCGCGGCGAAAGACGCCTCGGTGCTCAGCCGCTCGGGATTGTCGCCCATGGTGATCAGGAGCGTGGCTGCGGAGTCCGGGCCGATACCAACCGGCGCGAGCAGCTGCGGGGCATGTCGTTCAACGAGCCCGGTCAGTCGCTGATTCAGCTCGTCGATCTGCCCGGTGAGCTGCTCGATGCGCTGCGCCAGCATGTTGAGGGTGATGCAGGTGGCCTGGGCGACGGTGTCCTCATCGTCTCCGTCGGCCTTGCCCTCGCGCGGACTGAGGCGTGCGCAGGTGCGGAACAGTTCGCGGTTGCCCAGGCTGGAGAGTCGTTCCCGCAGGGCCGGGTCGGCTATGACCAGGACGGCCTTGAGCTGGTTGATCGCCTGGGTACGGGCCTTGACCGCGGAATCCTTGGCGAGTTTGAACATCCGAGCACTCTGCACCGGACCGTCGCCGGTCTTGGCGCGGGCCCTGGCACGACCGCTGAGCACGGCCCGCGCGGCAGCCTGCGCATCGAGCGGATCCGACTTCCCCAGCAGACGACGGGCCGAGCGGTCGGGCCGATTCACCTCGAACACCACGACCTGCTGCGCCAGCAGGTAGCGCGACAGGCCCGCGCCGAAGGTACCGGTCCCCTCCACTCCGGCCCGCCGCACCACTCCCGACTTGCGAGCCCAGGCGAGCAACCGACGATAGCCGACCGCCGTGGCCGGAAAGGACTTGGTGCCCAGGATCTGGCCCAGCGGGCAGACCACTGCGGCAACATGAACCTCGCCGTGCGTGTCCACCCCCAGGACGACCTCGCCCCACGCGGGCGGGCCTGTGCTGGTGGAAGAGGTGCTGCGCTGTCTGGTCGTCATGCTGGTCCGCCTCCCGCGTGGTGATGTGCTGGGTGGCCGGCACCTGCCCGGTCGGGCGGTCTGAACCGTGATGGCGCCTGAAAGACGGCAAGGCCCCTATTGGGACACACCCTGTGGCTCGGTGACAGCAGGCACCATCCCGCAACGGCAGTCGACAGGCCCGTGACAAGACACTTCGGTCAAAGGTGTCATGAGTCAGACCCCCGTCCGGAACGGTGTTACGCAACCGTCCCACTACCCCCGGCGCAATCACATGCCCCGACCGCTCCCGAGAGACATCGTCCGGACCGGTACTGAACCTGCCCTGGACGGGATAACGATGAGTTGACTCCTCGTCCACCCGTGACCGGCATTGACGGACAGCCGAGCGTCGCACCACACAGGATGTTGCGATTCCCCACGAAGCGTGAGCTTGTGTCGGCGTAATTCCCCGACGTTACGGTCAGAGTCCCCCGCCAAGCAGGGCCTTGTTGGTGTTGACGGTCTGCATCGTCTTGTTCCGCTCCCGCGGTGCCAGCAGCCCGGCCAGATACTCACGAAACCCCCGCCGCTGTGCCAGGCTGAAGAAGAGGTCATCGAACCGGACCGCGTACTCCTCCAAGCGCCCCGGCGCAGGCGGACACGGACGGCGAGCAGTCATCTTCAGCCCCCAGCAAGCCAGTTGACTGCTACCACCGACCTACGGACAACCCGACCTGCCGTCAACCCGCACCACCGCCGGATTTAACGAACTACCGGTAGGCGGCGGGAAGTTTTGCTATCTCGCGACCGTGATCGACCTGTGCTCGCAGCGTCTGGCCCGCTGGGCGATTGCCGACCACATGCGCACCGAACTCGTCATCGATGCCCTCGCCGCGGCCGAGCGGACCCGCGGCAGCCTCAACTGCGCTGTGATGCACGCCGATCACGGAGCCCAAGTACACGAGCAGGGCCTTCGCGGACGCCTGCCTCCGGGCGGGCGTGCTGCAGAGCATGAGTGGTGTCGGAAGCTCGGCGGACAATGTTGCCACGGAGAGCTTCAACGCGACCTTCAAACGCGAGACGTTGAAAGGCCGAAGGGGTCAGGGCCCATTTTGTCTCTGCACCCCATCTTGATTCGACGGACTACCAGAAGCGGTGGAGAGGCACTCAGGACCTTGCGCGCCTTCCTGGTTGCGACACCTTACGTATTATCATAGTCACTCAGATCCGTTGTCATCGTTCGCGACATGGGGAGCATGAAATGTCTCAAGAGGTACGTGTTCGGCGTGCGTGGAAGCGAATCACGAAGTGGTTGGGCGAGAATGCGCCGAGCCAAGTTCAAGCAATCAATCCTGGAGTCGATCAGAGCATGATCGATGCAGCTGAGGAGGAAATGGCGATTGCGATCCCCGCCGAGCATCGGGTGTGGCTGCTGCTGAACAATGGCAGTACCGCTAAGGATGTGCTGGAGGGACACCTCTATCAACCGCACCAGGATTCGGTTTTCCTGCCTGGCAATAACGTCTTCCTCGACCTTCGCCAGATCGTGGACGTGTATCGGGATTTCCTCGCCGGTGAGGCGGGCTGGCAGCCCGAATGGATTCCCTTCGCCCAAAAATCCGACGCCCCCTTCGGGTATTTCCTTGACACCGGCGCGGGCTCGGCACAGGCTCCGGTGATGTACTTTGCGGAGGCATCGCTTCCGAAGCTCGCTTTCCCTTCTCTTGCAAAATTCCTTGAAGCCACAGCCGACGCCCTGGAGGGCGGGGACGGGATCCGCGCTCTGGGGAACCGGGTTCCGTACCGGCCGGTTACGGACGGGGGGGTGCTGCGCTGGAAGCGTGCGCAGACCGCCCCCTAGAACTGCGGCGGCAGGCAACGGCGAAGGGCCTGGAAGCGCGCTCGCGCTTCCAGGCCCTTCCCTATGCGTATGTCACCTGACGTCGCATACGTCGGCGGTCATCGCACAGTTGTCGAAGCCCGGCAGCCCGACCCAGTAGTCGTCCCCGTCCTGCAGTCGGTTTCGGTTGATGAAGCCCCCGAAGAACGACATGGACTGGCTGTTCTGGTTGAGGGAGATGCTGGAGCGGCCGCACACCTCCCCGCCGGTCGGCAGGTCGTAGTTGTCGTCGCTCAGAAGCGTCCAATGCCCACTCGACACCTTGACTGCGTAGGTCGACAGACACGTCGTTGGGTCCGTTACCTGGTTGGTGCCGCCCATGTTGGCTGGCATGCCCGCGCTCTGGTAGCTGTTGGCGAAGGCGAACTCGTCGCAGCTCGAGCTGTCCTGGTTGGACGAGCTCAGCTCCGGGGACAGGCCGATATCCGCACGCCGGATGTAGGCGGGCGTTTCTGGGCAGATCACATCCCGGCTGTCCGTGGAGGTCCAGTCATCGCGGTTCATGTACGTGAGTGGCGTCCCCCCGTTCTCGCGGCCGAAGTGCTTGCCGTTGCGCGTCTGGACCAGCCAGGCGTGCGCGGCGGCGGCCGGGAACTTCTTGGCGTTCAGCACATAGGTCGGCTTGTAGTACTCAAACACGCAGCCCGGTTTCGTGGTGACCGTCCTGTCACAGCGCAGCTCCGAGTACCGGTCCGTGCTGACGGCCACGACATTCTCCGATGGGTTCCCCGCCACGACGGCTCCGAGCTTCCAGCTCACGCCGACCAGGTCCGAGGTACGGGTCTGCCCCCAGAACAACGACGTCTGCACGTCACCGACATGCCGGTCGCCGGTCGCCCACTCCCAGGTGGACGGGGTTTTCCAGATGGAGTTGCTGGTGGTGCAGTCGAACTCGCAGGTCTCAGCGAAGGTAATGGTCACCGGAGCGGTCGTCGCCACTCCGGTGGCGGCGGTCGGCACGAGCTTCAGCTTGGTGTTCATGCCGTTCTCGTCGCTGTACGACTTGATCTCCGCCTGGACGTCGAAGTCCATGGTGCCAACGATCTTGCCGTCCTGGTCGCTGATGACAACGGGTATGTGCTCCTTCAGGCATGCCTGGTTGCGGTTGATCCACTGCACATGGTTGTTGAAGGGCTTCTCGTCACACCATTCGACGAAGCTCCCGGTACCGGCCGCCTGGACAGCCGCCACCGAGGCTGCCGACGTGGCAGAGGGTCCGGCCGGTCCAGTTCCGTTGAACACGCTCAGGCTGACGTCGGTCGGGGTGGTGATGTCATCGGGCTGATCGACGCTCAGGTCCGGGTCACCGAAGAGCACCTGCGGCAGCTTCGACTGATCGCCGGGCACGAAGGCCACCGCATCCCAGGCGATATCCTTGTCGCCGGTGCCGCCACTGTTGAAGTTGGACAGCCGTACCTCGGGCAGCTTGTCCTTGAAGCGGTAACCACCCAGGGAGACCCACTTGTTGGACTGGTTGGCGCCCTGGGAGATCGTCTTCTTCTTCGTGCCGAACGCGGTGACGATCTCGTAGATCGCCTCGGCGGTCTGCGCCCCGTGATCGGGGATATGTACGAAGACCTCGGCGTCGCCGCCGTGGCCGGGGATCGTGGTGTTCATTTTCCAGGCGCCAGTGACCTCCATGCGGTTAGCCGTACCCGTCGAGGACTCCGGCTGGCGGGTGTGGGCGAACCAGAAGTGGTTCCCGTATCCGGCACCGATCTGGTGAGTGTCGATCTTGCCCGGGTAGGTCGTGATGGTCTGCCCGGTGTCTGAGTCGATGATGTCGGAGGGCTGGTAGGTCAGGGTGAAGGTGCCGTCCGACTTCGCCGCGCCGCAGCCCCGCGAGTCCGAGCCCGCCGGTGTCGTGCCGTTGGCGATGTCATCGATGACCAGCGCGTTGGACGGGAGACCGGTGGAGCACCGGGGCGGGTAGGAGTTGGCGTCGGCCTGTTCCGGGTAGCTGGTGTTGAAGCGGTGCACCTGGTGGCCGCATTCGGCCAGCGTGGTGCAGTTCTTCCACTGGGCTGACTTGTTCCACCAGCAGTGCAGCCAGTGCGGGTTGGTGTCGCTGTCGCCGGAGTCGAGGGTGCAGGCACCCTGGCCGGGGTCGTTGGAGTCGTTGTCGCCGATCTTGGACGGATCGCAAGAGTTACTGCTGTCGCAGAACAGGTCGATCGGCGGTTTGACCGCGGTGCGTTGGGCGGTGCTGTTCCACCAGGCGGACAGGTAGCCGGGGCGGAAGTCGTTGACGCCGAACATGGCGGAGATGGGGCGTGCGGCCCAGCCGAGTACCTTCTCCTCGTATGGCCAGTCCTGTGGGTGCGCGGCGTGGCTGTAGTCGTCGCCGCCGGCTGCGTTTTCCAGGAAGGGGGTGCGGTTGGCCTTCCACAGGGGGTTGGCCGGATTGTTGGTCCAGCCCAGGCCCTGGTGGCCGGCGGAGTCCGGCGTGTTGTAGAACCCGGAGTTGTAGGCCCACAAGGCGTAGAACCAGTTCTCGATCCACTGCGGGTTGCCGCCGTTGACCTTCATCCCGGCGTAGTAGGTATCGTTCCACTTGTGGGACAGGATCTGCACGCCGTAGGCGATGTTGGCGGTGTAGTCCAGGGCGACGGCTTCCTGCGTGGTGGGCGGGAGGGCGGTTTCACCCTCCTTCGTCTTGCCCGCCAGACGCATGCCGTCGGTGGCCTGGGTGATGCCGTATCCGCAGTCGGCCTTGGAGAAGTTGATGCGCCAGGGGTCGGCCTGGGTGCCGTCGGCGGCGTATTGGGTGCCGTAGTAATTGCCGATGAGGCTGTTGGACGTCACGCCGGGGACGGCGGAGCGAGCGGCCTGCCACATGTTGGATTCCTGCGCGGTGACACCGAGCATCACCTGCGAGGGTATGTGCCACCGGTCGGTGACAGCGGGGTCCTCGTTGTCGAGAGTTCCGTTGGGGTCGCCGGCCAGCACGACCGGCGGGAACAGCCCGCCCGGGCTGTAGCTGTCCATGCCGGTGTTCTTCCAGTTCGCCGATCGGGTCAGGCGCAGTTCACCGACGACGGCCTGGTCCACGGCCCATTCGACCTGGCGCGGAGTGGGCTGGAAGGCCTGCTTCTTGACGTCGTTGCGGGCAACGGCGCAGTAGCGTTCGTCGGTGCCCTCGCTCGGGCCGGTCGGGGATGCGGACAGCGGCTGCGTGCGGGCCATTTGCGTGGAGACGCCGCCGCTGCCGTCACCGCTGCCGGTGGGGTCGCTGCTGGTCTTCTTGGCGGACTTCTTCTTCGACGGAACACCGAGGGCCGGTGACGGCTTGGTGCCGGTGCCGGCGTCCTTGCCCGTGGCCTTCGGGGTGGCGTCCAGGGTGACGGACGTGCCGGTGGCCAGCACACGCAGGGTGGTGCGGGCTGCCCGGACGGCGTCGGACTTGTCCGGGGTGATCAGGCTCGTCTTGCCGTCCGCCCATGTGGTGGAAAGAGCGGCGTGTCCGAGGCTGGACATGCGGGCACCCTTGGGCAGATGGCCCGGGTTGGCGACGGTCTTGGGCAGGGTGCCCTTGCTGGTGGCTTTTCCGGTGATGAACACCTTCCCCGCCGGGGTGCCGGTCAGGTCCCAGTCGGCGAGCTTTCCGGAGGCCACGGTGGCGGCGGTGGTCTTCTTCCCGCCGTGGACGTTCGCCGGGGTGAGGTGCTTGGCCCAGCTCGTTGTCTTCTTCGACGTCTTCTTGTCGGCGTCACGGTCGATGAAGGTGATGCCGCCGTCGGCGTCGGCGGTGATCTGGAACGGCGCGTGTCGGGCTACCGCCAGTTCTTTTTCGCTGCTGCCGTTGATACGGACGAGCTTGTTGCCGTGGGCGGCGATGATGCCGTCCTTGGCGGGGATCGCGGAGGTGACCTCGCCGGGACGCGTGATCGGCTTGTCCTGCTTGCCGGTGTGCGTGTCGATGGTTATCAGCCGGGTGCTCTGCGCCTTGTCGCCCTCGTAGGACAGTTGCGTGAACACGGCCTTCTCGCCGTTGCCGCAGCCAGGGCTAAAGTAGGCCAGCGAGGAGGTGAACGGCAGCTTGGTGACCTTGCCGGAGGCGAGGTCGACGACGGCGGTGAACGCGCCGCGTGCCATCAGCTCGGGCCGGTTGGTGAACGTGCGCGGCGCGTAGGCGACGGCCGCGTGCGTGCCGGAGGCGGTCAGGCAGGCGTTGCCGATCCAGGTGTCGGCGTCGAAGCCGTCCTCGCGCAGAGTGGCAGCCGTCTTCCACGCGTACCCGGCCGCCTCGTCGGCGACCAGCAGGTGGAAGCCGGTGGCGTCGCCGCTGGTGGTGAACGCGGTGTCCTTGGATGCCTTGTATCCGGAGCCCAGGGTCCGGGCACGGTCCTTGGCGGGAATCGCGGAGGGCTTGGCCGAGTCCTTCTGCGGCGTGCTCTTCCAGCCCTGCACCGATCCATTGGGCGGTGCGGGGTCAGCTGCCTGCGCGGGCAGGCTCAGCGGTATCGCGAGCACGGTGGCCACCGTGACGGTGACCAGCACACGCAGCCGCTTTATCGGTCTCTTCACACTCATCCTTATCTGATGAACGAGCAGTTGTGGTCAGGACTGACGGTCGACGGGCCGGATGGTCACCGTCAGCTCGTCGAGGGGGATGCTGTGCGCGCCCTGGACGCTGATGTCGGTGATCACGGTCGCGTCGGAGCCCAGAGGACCGTCCGAAGAGACGGTCCCCCGGTACAGATTCACGGGCTGACCGTTGGGGCTCGCGTCTACCTGGATGTCGGCCTGAAGGGCATGGGGCGCATCGAAGAGATTGGTGAGGGTGACCGGGATGGTCACCAAGTCGCCGTCCCGCAGCGGGGTGTAGGCGGCAACGCTCCCGTCCGACGAGACGGTGATCTGTTTGCCGAGCCGCTGCCGGTCCTCGGCGGTCAGCGGGCCCCCAACCAGATCGGGGCTTTGCACCGCCGTCGGATGGGGAGGAAACCCGTGCGCAAGATCCTCGTTCGCGCTGGTTGCCAGCGACACGCCGCCAAAGACGGCCGCGCCGAGGAACGCCGCCCCCACAGCGGCAACGACCCAGCTGCGCCCTATGCCCGGCATCAGCCCGCCAGCGTCTTGTTCGCTGCGGCCAGGGCCTTGGTGTTCTTGTCCTTCGCGGCGGTCAACTCGTCCTTGTGGTCGGCGATCTGCTGCTTCTGGATCGCGGTCTCTTCCTTGAACCAGATGTCCACCAGGTTGGTCTCCTGCTTGCAGTCGATCTCCGCCAGGGCGGTGTCGATCTCCTCCTGGGAGGCCGGGTCGGTGTGCTGGACCAGGGCCGCTGACTCAGTCGGCGTCGCAGCCGTGTAGCCCTTGCCCTTCATGCACTGCGACCACGCACCCAGCGCTTCCTTGACGGCCGGGGCCTTCATCGACTGCGTGAACGACTGCCCGTTCAGCTCTGAGGCGAGCTGGAAGTCGATGGCCGACTTGCCGATCTCCTCGTCCGCGTAGCCGATGCAGCCCTTGTCGTGGATCTTCTTGCCCTTGTAGGTGTCCGGGGCGGCCTTGGCGACGGGGACACTGTCGGGGCTGGCCTTGGTGGGCTTGCCGTGACCGGTCAGCACCTCCACCTGCTCCTCGCTCAGGTCCGGCACCTTCTGCCGGGGCTGGTCGGTCAGCGCCTCGGGCAGCCCATACCCGTACTTCTCGGCGGCCTCGCGGTCGGTCAGGCCGTAGCGGCGCTCCATGTTGGCGTCGTTGTCGTTCGGCGGCGGCGTGGCACCGGCCACCGTGAGCTGTATGTCGAAGCCGTAGTCGGCCATGCATCTTTCCTGGAGGTGCCGGGTGGCCTGGTCCAGGGTGACGGTGTCGGCGTAGGACTGCATGTAGTCCTCCAGCGGGAGCGACAGGCCCTTGGCCAGGCCGCGATCCGGGGTCGCCTTGGGCCAGTTGTCCTTGTTGACGAGCGGCTTGTTCTCCGCGACCGGCTTGGCGGCGTCCGGGCTGCCGACGGCGCCCGAGCCGCAGGCCGATAGCACTCCGGCTGTCGCGACCATGACAGTTGCGGTGAAAACGCGCTTGTTCCACATAGCGGTGACTCCTCAGGTTGAGATCAAGCGAAGTGCTGGGAGGCGTTGTTGTTCTTCAGCGCCGAGATCAGGTTGGTGAGGTTGCAGTCCCCGTACGGCTCGTTGTGCGCGAAGTACTGCGACGTGCCGCCGTAGCCGGAGTTGTAGTACACGCGGTAGTTGTCGGCCGGAGCACAGTTCTGCACCGAGGCCGCATTGTTCTTCATGTACTGCCAGGCTCCGTTGCCGTTGCCGTTGAACACGTACCGGTACGTGGTCAGCGTGGAGCCCTGATACTGACTGGTTCCCCAGTAGTCATTGACGTTGCCGTAGAACGACGACCAACTCGACACGTAGTAGCCGCCGCTGACCGCGTACTCCTTGGAGTTGTACAGCAGCCACAGATCACCCTCGGTGCAACTGATCCAGGGCACATCACAGTTGTCGGTGACCGTGTACTCGGCAGCGTGAGCCGGGGTGGCCGTCGCCAGGAGCGACGCGCTCACGGCGAACGCGGCAGCAACCGCGCCAAGCCTGGATCGCAACCGGGCATTCTTCATGCTGGGCATACCCTTCCCTCAAAGTGTGGTGATCATTTTCTCGCCCGGACCTTACATGCATCACACAGGTGGCGAACAGGTGTTTCACCCCCTGACGCGCCAAAGCTTCAGGCGCTTGCTTATGTGCCGAGTTGCCCAGAATTGGAAGTGTCCGGGTCTGGGCGCCGGTCGTAATGCGCAGGCAACTCACCACCGGTCAGTGGTAGTTCATCGAGAGCCGCCGACGTTCAGCCCTTAACTCGACCGGCTTCAGGAGTAGTTCGAGACCGCGCTCCCCCACCTCCACGACTGCCCGCAGTGCGCCTGTTGCGACGACATCCGTCTCAAGCATGGGAAGGCGGCCTCGGCGGCGGGTGCGTCTGCTTCAACGGCGACGGTTGCGCCAACGTCGAGTTGACCATGTCCCCAACGAGGTAATCGCCCGAGCCGCCGACGAAATCCGGCTCCTGCACTTCGACTACGCAGAGGGGCCGCAGTGCAAGGTGCCGCCGGGTACGTACGTTTACGAGTGCTCGACGCTGATCCGTCGCCGTTGGACGCCTCCGTTGCACACCAGGTGATCGGCACCTGGCAGCGGGACTGGGGCGACCTCAAGGTTGCGCTCCACCATCTGCGCCGGGCCCGCGATCTGGCGGCGCGCGCAGAGTCCGCGGACCGGGAGGCGGACGTCCTGTTCCGCGCTCGGGGTCGCGTTGGTCCGCGCGGGGCGCACTCGGCAGGGTCTGGACGCGCTGGAGCGCGGGGTCGCGATCGGCAGCGGGCACACCCGCGCGCGTGTCCTGTTCCGGCGGGCGTACGCGAGTTGGGTGCTGGGCCGCCATCGGAAGGCGCTGGAGGACGTGCGCAGGGCGATTCCGGTGCTGCGGCAGGCGGACGATGTCATCTGGACGGCGCGGGCGCTGACGCTGCGGGCGACCGTGCATGTGGCGCTGGGCGCGGTGGAGCGTGCGGAAGCCGACTTCACCGCGGCCGAGGCGCTGTGGGACACCACGGGGCAGGAGCTTGATAAGGCGGACACGGTGGAGAGCCGGGGTCTCGCGGCGTTCCGGTCGGGCGACATTCCGGGGGCGCTGCGGCTGCTCGACGAGGCCGATGAGCGGTACATCAAGCTCGGCACGCGATCGTTCATGCTGAACATCCGGCCCTGCGAGGTCCTGATGGCCGCCGGCCTTGCCCCCGAGGCGCTGGCCGAGGCCGATGCGGCGATCGGCCTGCTGGACCGCAACGGTGGGCGGTCCACTCTCAAGACGGAGCTGCTGCTGGTCGCGACGCGGGCCGCCCACCTCGCCGACGGCCCGCACACCGCGATCGCGCGGGCCGCGCTGGCGGTCCGGCTGTTCGCCGCGCAGCGCCGCCCCCGGTGGGAGACGCATGCGCGGCTGGTGCTGATCGAGGCGCGGGTCGCCGCCGGGCGCGGTTCGGGCCGGCTGGTTGAGATGCGGCTGAAGTGGAAGACCGGCTAGGGCCTGTTGCGAAAGTGGATCTTGATCGTGGATGATCACGTTCTGTGGGGCGTGGTGATCTGACGAACGGCCAGTGGGCCCGGCTGGAGCGGTTGTTGCCGCATGGCATCAAGCCGGGCCGTCCGCCTGTGTGGACGCGGCGGCAGCTGATAGACGGCATACGGTGGCGGACCCAGACCGGTGCCCCCTGGCGCGATGTGCCGGAACGCTACGGGCCCTGGGACCCGGTCTATAACCTGTTCCGCCGCTGGCAGCGGGATGGCACCCGGGCTCGGATCGTCACCCATCTCCAGGCTGAAGCCGACGCGAAGGGCCTGATCACCTGGGACGTGAACGTCGACTCCACCGTCTGCCGGGCCCATCAGCACGCGGCTGGGGCGGCGAAAAGGGGGACCTGCAAAAGGAGCCGCCCGGCGGTATTGCCACCGAGCCGGCCGACCACGGCCTCGGCCGTTCCCGGGGCGGCCTGACTACCAAAATCCACCTTGCCGTTGAGCAGGGGCAGAAGCCTCTGTCGGTGCTGATCACGGCTGGGCAGCGGGGCGATTCTCCGCAGTTCGAACCGGTCCTGGACGCGATCAGGGTGCCCCGGATCGGTACTGGCCGGCCCCGCAGGCGACCGGACCGGGTGCGGGCCGACAAGGCGTACGACTCCCGCCGCAACAGGGCCTACCTGCGAAGACGCGGTATCAAGGCGACCATCCCGGTCCCGGCGGACCGAGTCCGCAACCGCCAAAAACTCGGCTCCCGGGGGTCGGCCGCCGAAGTTCGACAAGACCGACTACCGCGAGCGCCACGCGGTCGAATGCGGCATCAACCGCCTGAAGCGCCACCGGGCCGTGGCCACGAGGTACGACAAACTTGCCGTCCGCTACGAGGCGACCGTGCTGGTCGCAGTTCTCAACGAGTGGCTGTGACCAGCACTTGTCCATAGAGCCTAGGGGTGGATGAGCGTGCGGGCATGGGCGATCCACCCCAACACGGCCTTGGCACCGCACCCCTCGGCGACCGACTCGGCCTCATCGAGGTGGTCGAGCGCCGCCGATCGGTCGCCGGTCTCGGCCGAGAGGTAGGCCAGCGCCACCAGGCCAGCCGCTTCCCCGGGCCTGAAGCCGATCTCCCGGCGCAGCGTCACCGATTCGGTCAAACGCTCGCGGGCCTGATGGAACCGGCCTGCGTCCTTGTCGGCAAAGCCGAGATGGCGTATCGCGTAGGACATCGTCATCCGGTCGTCGACGGATTTCGCCAGCGTGTATGACCGGTCGAAGTACGGCCTGCCAGTGGCGCCATCGCCCTTCACCACCTGATGCCAGCAGCCGACCCAGAACAACGCGTCCGCCTCACCCGACGCGTCCCCGAGACGCTGGTACAACTCGGCCGCGCGCTCGAACAGCACCAGTTCCTGGCTGTTCTCTTCGCGGTCGTTCAGGAAGCGGACGTGCAACACCTTTCCCCGCGCCATGGAGAGGGGTGCCTCGATCGCGTCCAGCGCGTCATCGGACCGATCCAGCGCGGACGTGTCCCCGCCGAACATCGCCGCTTCGAACAACTCTCCCGCACGTTCGATCCAGTCCTGCCCAGGCATGCCCTGCCCCTCCCCGTTGGACGATTCGCCTGGTGAGGCTATCTCCGCCCTCCCGCCGGGACTCGGCAATTTCCGAGGGCGGCCCTCAAGCGCCCCATCGCCTGCGACCTTGGGGAGTGCCCCGGGCGCGGTCCCGAGCTGTCAGCCTGCGCTGACGGCCTGTCCAGGCTTCCGGGTTCAGGCGTTCTTGACTGGGCGGACGAGTCGAGGCGTCCGCGACTTTCCCAACAGGCCCTAGCCGCGTTCGGCGCGCCGGCCGCGCCGGAGGCGTCGCTGCTGGCGGGCCGTATCGCGCTCGGGCTGGGCTGGACGGCGGACGCGGAGCGACATCTGGCCGTCTCGGCGCGCAGCCGGCACAGCGGCCCGCCGCTGGCTCGAACCGGGGTGTGCTGGAGGCGTGCCGACGCGGTCTGGACGTGCTCGACGACCACCGGATGACGCTGGGTGCCTCGGAGTTGCGGGCCCGGGCCACCGTGCAGGGCGCCGAACTCGCCGCGCTGGCCCAGCGGGTGAGCCTCGACTCCGGCAGTCAGCGGCGGCTGCTGGTGTGGAGCGAGCGCTGGCGGGCCATCGCGCTATCGACCCCGCCAACGCGACCGCCGTCCGACCCGGCGCTGCTGAGCGACCTCACCGCGTTCCGGGAGATCGCGGCCCGCGCGGAGGAAGCCCGGATGGCGGGGCGTCCCGTTTCGGCGCTGGAGCATGAACAGCGGCGTCTGGAGCGGGAGATACGCTCCCGGACTCTGCACACACGCGGCGACATGCACGGCGACAGGGATCGCTTCGACGTGAGTCGGCTGCTTGAGCAGCTGGTGCCGGCTCACGGCTGGCCGCACTGGCTGTACTGGACGGGCGTGTTCAGGTGCTGCTGTGCGGGCAGGGGCGGGTGCGCCGGTACGAGGCTGGGCTGCTGGCCGAGGCGGAGATCGAAGCTGAGCACGTTCAAGCCGGTCTGCGGCGGCTCGCCCACCCCGGCGCGGAGGCGCGGCTGCCGATCGTCGAGGCGGCGGGACGGCGGCTCGAAGAACTGCTGCTCGGTCCGGCGGCCGCGCATCTGGGAGACGGACCCGTGGTGGTCATCCCGCCAGCGAGGCTGCACCGCGTGCCGTGGGCCCTGCTGCCATCACTGCGCGAGCGCGTGCTCAGCGTGTCGCCGTCCGTCAGCAGCTGGCTGCGCGCCCGGGAGACCGAGCCGCCGCCGGAAGCCCGCCAAGTGCTGGTGCGTGGGCCTGGGCTGGCGACAGGCGGCGCAGAGTTGCCCGATCTGGCCAGCAGGTACGGCAGTGCGGTCGTCCTGGAGCACGCGGACGCGCGCGTGCCCCTAGACGAGCAAGTCCTATGTGCTCAGTGATCAAATGCGATGAGGGAGCGCATGATGGGTGCTCCGGTCTTGTGGTTGTGCCAGATCGTGGCGGCCATGGCGAGGATGCGCTGGGCGACGCGGACGGCAACTCCCTCGTGAGTGCGGCCGCCGTGCTGTTCCAGGCCCAACTGCCCCTTGAGCGTGTCGTTCACAGACTCGATCAGCTGGCGTACGGACTTGAGCAGTCTCTCGCCCTTGCGCTTCTTCTCCCGCTTGAACGACGGCCTCAGCAGCTCGATGCCCCGCATCGCGAGATCGTTCTCGAACTCCTTGGAGGCGAAGCCCTTGTCGGAGATCAGGAGGAGTCCGGGCCTGTCTGTGACCAGGCCGGCCTCGACGTCAAGCATGGACTGCAGTACTTCGCGCTCATCCATCTTCGGGTTCGCAAGGGCCCACAGGATCGGCATGCCAACCGGCGTGCAAACCAGGTACAGGCGTAGGCCCCAGAAGAACCGGGAGTGGGACGCGCAAATACCCATATCCGGCCCAGCCCACCATCTCTGAACGTTTCGCTGTCGGCCGGGACATCCCACACGGCACTGGTGTCGAGTCGACGATCCAGTGGTTGTCGAACCAGAAGTCCGTGTCCACGGCGAGCATCCGTATCGCCTTCTTCACCAGTGGCAATGCCGCCTTGAGGCGCTTGTTGTACCCGGACTGCTGCGGCAGGTACGGGAACATCGCGGCCAAGTGCGTGTGCGCGTAACGCAACCAGCGCGTCTCGGAATGGAAGCCGAGCAGCGCCTGCGCGACCGCGAGGGTGACCAGCTCGGCATCGGCCAGCTGCGGCGGCCTACCCATCCAACGGCTGGCTTCCAGCTCATCATCGACCTTCACGTACAGCGCGGTCAGCAGAGTGTCCAGGTCATTCGTCACGCGACGATCTTGGACACCCTCTGTGTGTTCCCGAACGCACCGCCAACCTGATACGGCTGGGGCGGACTCAATGCCTGACCAGCCACAAGACCCGGTCCCACGACAGAAAGTGGTACACGACCAGCACGCCGGCGAGCATCACGGCGAGAGTGCGGGATCCCGCCGCGTACAACGCCGCCGCACCGCCGAAGAACACAGCCAGCTCCAGCAGGAACCGCAGCGGACCAGGTGTCGCAATCACCGTCCCCCCGGACCGGGATGCATCGTCTGGGGTGGCGAAGACTCCCCACAGCACAGCCACGATCAGGGGAACGGCAACCACGCAGACATACCGCAGGGAACCAGGCACGACAGCCCATGCCCAGAGCCCGAAGCACACCAGAGCCACCAGCTCCAACACGAACCTCACACCGAGAGACAACGGGTGAAAGCCATACCCGGACGACATACGCGCAGTTCCCTCCGTAGCAGTCCCTCCAGGATCACAGACCGCCGCACGGGACGTTCAAGAACCACCAGATCAGACATCGGACTTATTCGTCTAGGCGGTGTGGCTGAGAGCGCTCGCAATGGCGGCGGTGTCGCCGGGGGCGGCCGCGGCCATCTCGTCGAGGGCGGAGCTGTCGCTCGAGCGCCGCGAAATCCGCTTCACCCGGGGCGTGTCAACCCATGATCGCGCCACCGTTCCGCCATGGACATCTCAGGAACAACACATGAGTTGACCAGGAACGGCAAAGGACAGTCACAGTTTCAACGATCTTCTTGTTGACATGTTCCAGCCACTCATAGGTTCTGCGCCGGTCAGGACGCGCATCACGCGTCTCGGCCGTCCAGCGCACCCGCATGTCTCCCCTGGTTCACCCACCTCTCGGAGGAAGTACGTTGCGCAGAACCGTTTCCCTCACCGCCGTGTCCTCTTTGGCCACGGCTGCTCTGGCCCTGGCAGCCCCGGCCGGCCAGGCGGCGCCCTCGGCCTCACCGTCGTCGAACGGCGTCACCGTCGCCCATTCCTGTGCGGCCCCGACGCAGAAGAACGTGATGGCGTGCAAGGCTCTGCACGTCACTGCGGGCACCCCCAAGTCCGCGCACGCCGAGAGCGACCTGACGGCGGCCGCCGCCCCGTCGGGCTACGGTCCCGCCTCGCTGCAGGCCGCGTACAACCTGCCTTCCTCCAGCGGCGGTTCGGGCCAGACCGTGGCCATCGTCGACGCGTACGACGACCCGAACGCCGAGGCCGACCTGGCTGTCTACCGCTCGCAGTACGGCCTGTCCGCCTGCACCACCGCCAACGGCTGCTTCAAGAAGGTCAACCAGACCGGCGGCACCAGCTATCCGCGCGGTGACTCCGGCTGGGCCGAGGAGATATCCCTCGACCTCGACATGGTCAGCGCGGCCTGCCCGAACTGCAAGATCCTTCTGGTGGAGGCCAGTTCGGCGACCATGACGAACCTCGGCACGGCAGTGAACACCGCTGTCAGCCTGGGCGCCAAGTACGTCTCCAACAGCTACGGCGGCAGCGAGTCCTCCAGCGACTCGACCTACGACTCGTCGTACTTCAACCACCCCGGGGTCGCCATCACCGTCAGCTCCGGCGACAACGGCTACGGCACCGAGTACCCGGCCGCGTCCAAGTACGTGACGGCCGTGGGCGGTACATCCCTGAAGACCTCGTCCACCGCACGCGGCTGGACCGACACGGTGTGGAGCGGGGCGGGCTCCGGCTGCTCCTCGTACGACGCCAAGCCCACCTGGCAGACCGACAGCGGCTGCGCCAAGCGGACCGTCGCGGACGTCTCCGCGGTCGCCGACCCGAACACCGGCGTCGCGGTCTACGACAGCTACCGGCAGGCCACCGGCTGGATGGTCTTCGGCGGCACCAGCGCCTCGGCCCCGCTGATCGCGGCGACCTACGCGCTGGCGGGCGCCCCGTCCTCCGGCTCGTACCCGGCGTCGTTCCCCTACGCCCACACCTCGGCGCTCTACGACGTGACCAGCGGCTCGAACGGCAGCTGCTCCGGCTCGTACCTGTGCACCGGCACCACCGGGTACGACGGCCCGACCGGCCTCGGCGTCCCGAACGGCACGGCGGCCTTCACGGGCTGAACGGCGCTATGAGGTAAGCCTGTTGGCTGTATGCACCGCGCGGAGGACGGCGGCCGCCTTGTTGCGGCACTCGTTGTCCTCCGCGACCGGGTCGGAGTCGGCGACAATGCCGGCTCCGGCCTGGACGTACGCCGTGCCGCCCCGCAACAGCGCCGTACGGATGGCGATGGCGGTGTCGGAGTTGCCGGCGAAGTCGAGATAGCCGACGCAGCCGCCGTACAAGCCCCGCCTGGACGGCTCGAGTTCGTCGATGATCTGCATCGCACGCGGCCTGGGCGCGCTGGAGAGCGTGCTGGCCGGGAAGCAGGCCGTGAGCACGTCGAAGGCCGTACGACCCGCCGCGACCCGTCCGGTCACGGTGGACACGATGTGCATCACGTGCGAGTAGCGCTCGATGGACATGAAATCGACGACCTCGACGGAGCCGGGCTCGCAGACACGTCCGAGGTCGTTGCGTCCCAGGTCGACGAGCATCAGGTGCTCGGCGCGCTCCTTGGGGTCGGCGATCAGCTCGTCGGCGAGGGCCTGGTCCTCCTGGACGGTGGCGCCGCTCGGCCGGGTGCCCGCGATGGGGTGCACCATGGGTGGGACGCAGGCTGAAGGCGAGCCAGGCTCCGGTGGCTTGGGCCTGTCCTTGGAGTTCGTCGCGGGCAAGTTCCTGGCGGACGGCCCGCTGGAGTCCGCCGTGGCATACCGCGGCGCCGGATTGGATGACCATTCCGGTACCGATGGCGATCTGCCCGCCGAGTCCGGGTCCGGCGAGGACCAGGGGGATTTGGGCGAGTGGGTTGAAGGCGAGGGCGTCGAGCATCACCGAGCCTGGGCCCCAGCGTCGTTCCAGGGGTTGCCAGACGAGGGCCCCGAGGATGCCGCCGGCTCCGCCAGCGCCCATGACAATCCCGAGGGCGGTCGGGCTCCAGAGCAGGTCGCGCAGCAGGTACAGCGACCAGAGGGCGCTACTGGCGGCCAGGATGAAGAAGGTGGCCGTGTTGGACAGCACGATGGACCGCACGACGGGTACGGAGGGTATGGGGCTTGGCCCAAGGCCGGGTAGTGAAAAAGCTTGCCGATTATTAACTCGCCGCCTTGATCTGTGGTGTTGGGGTGATGACGAGGCGTGTGGCGAGGTCTGCGAGGTCGTCCAGGGTGGCGAGGCGGTGGTCAGCGGGAGCGATGACGTGCCCGATCTGGTCGAGGAGTCGGTGGGTCTTGCGGATGCGTCGGTTGATGGTCTGGGGCGCGACCGCGAAGAGGCGGGCGATGGCGATCTGGGGAAGCTTGAATCGCTCGTAGAGGAGGGTGGCCAGGAGCCGGTCGACGAGGGTGAGGCCGGGGCGCCGGCCGGTGTAGAGGCCGGCCGCGGGTGTCTTCTGCCGGTCCCCGCCGCGCCGTTGCTGGAGGTCTTCTTCCCGCTGGGCCTCCCGGGCCGCCGCCAGCTCGCCGATCAGATGGCCCCACTGGTCGTGGCCCATGCCGGTCAGGGCCGGGTGGACCAGCCAAGCGCGGCCGGGGCCGGGCTCGAGCTGGGGCGGGATGGGAGGGATTCCGTCGCGGCGGTGTTCCTCGGGACGCAGGGTGTAGTTCCAGTCGCCGTGCCAGTCGTGGCGGTCCAGGGGCAGGGCGCCCATCTGCCCGTCGCTGACCCGGACTCCGGTCTCATAGGCGGTGGTGTCGAGTTCGGCGCGGACGGCGAGTCCGGTGCGGGTAGTGGTCGCGGCGATGCTGTTGACGATGACGTCGTGGCTGGTCAGCGGTCTGCCCCGCCAGTTCATCGTGATATGGGAGAACAGCCGGTGCTCGATTCTGTTCCACTTCGAAGTGCCCGGAGGAAAGTGACACACGGTGATCTCCAGGCCCGTCTCCACGGCCAGGGCGGCCAGTTCGAACTTCCAGGCGCGGGTGCGGTAGCCGTTGGAGCCGCCCGCGTCCGCGGTGATCAGCAGGCGGCGGGAGTGCGGGTAGGAGGCGCGTCCGGCCGCGTGCCACCAGCGGCGGATGGAGGCGACGGCGAAGGCGGCGGTGTCGTGATCGGTACCGACGTTGACCCAGCCTGAATCCGCCGTCAGGTCGTAGATACCGTACGGGATCGCCTTGCCCAGGTCGGCGTCGGGGAAGTCGTGGGTCTGCCCCCGGACCGGGTCGCCTTCACGGTGCCACTCGCGCCCGGCGTTCTTGTAGTTGCCGACGAGCTCCTTCTTCTTGGTGTCCACGCTGATCACAGGGTCCCCGGCCGCCTGGAAGTCCTTGGCGCATTCGTTGATATAACGGAACTGCCCGTCCCGGTCCGGGTGCTGGGTACCTTCGACAGTCTTGGCGTTGCCCTGAAGGCTGAAGCCCTCCTCACGCAGCACGGCGGCGACCGTGTCCGCCGAGACCCGGTGGCCCTGCCGGGTCAGCTCGGCGGCCAGCTGCCGGGTCGACTTCACCGTCCACCGCAGCGGCGACATCGGATCCCCGCGTACATCCGGCTCCACCAGGTCCAGCAGCGCGGGCCGCAACCCCGGATCCATGTCCACCGCCCGCTTGCGGCCCCCGCCCGCCCGGCGGACCCGCCCTAACGGCGCTTCACCAGACTCCAGTTCAGTTACCCCGCGCGACACGGTGCCCTCACGCACCCCCGCCGCGCGGGCGACGAGCCTGATCCCGCCATGGCCCAGCGACCGCGCCTCCGCCCCTATAGCCAGTCGGCGTTGACGCTCGTCCAAGTGCGGAAACAGCGCCTGGAACTTCGCCGCCAGTTCGGTCTCGATCCCCTCCGGTCTCCCCAATACCACAACAACGACGCTCGACGACGGAAGCGACGGCTTGTTCCCCGGCAAGCCCTAACTACCCGGCCTTGGGTCAAGCCCCCCCTTGGCTTGTTCCAGTTCGAGGGAGCCCAGGGGGCACCGGACGCGGGGCGGGCACGGCCGGTGCGGGTGCGGGCGGAATGAGGCGGGCCCTGGCCTGTGCCCCCCGCCGGCCCCGGACACGCCGCCGGACAGGGGCGCCTGGGTGGTCCGGCGGACCCATCCCTTCGGGACGCCGTACCTGCGGGCCCTGTCGGACCTGGCACCGGTACTGATCCGGAATCTGGACGAGGACACCGACTGGCCGGACCCGGCCCGCAAGCTCGACGCACGGCTCCTCACCGCCGGCGTGCACTCCGTGATGGTGACGCCGATGCGAGCCCGGGGAGTGGTGCTCGGACTGGCCTGCCTCCACCGCTGGCGCAACCCCACCCCGTTCGACCGCGACGACCTGGCCCTTTTGGAGCTGCTGACCTCCCGCGCCGCACTGAGCCTGGACAACGCCCGCGTGTACAGCCGCGAGCGGTCGGTGGCGCGGGTCCTACGACGCGAGCTGAGGCAACCCGAAGCAGCGGTCCGCTCCGCCGTGGAGACCGCGCACGCCTACGTGCCCGCGGGAGCCGGAGGCGGCTGGTTCGACATCCTCCCCTTGTCCGGGGCCAGCGTCGCCCTGGTCGTGGGTGACACCAGCGGTCGCCAGATCAGCGCCGCCGCGGCCATGGGACAGCTGCGCGCCGCCGTCGCGGCCCTGTCCGACCTCGACCTGTCACCCGACGAGATCCTGGCGCGGCTGCACGACCTGGCGAGCCGGCCCCTGCGCGAAACCGAGGCCGTCCCGCCGGGTGAAACACTCGACCACGTCTGGTCGGCGACCTGCCTGTACGCGGCCTACGACCCGGTGACCGGCAACTGCACGATCTCCAGTGCGGGGCACCCCCCACCGGTCGTCGTCCACGCAAACGGGGAGGCCGAGTTCCTCGACGTCCCCACGGGCCCGCCGCTCGGCCAGGGCATCGCGCGCTACACCGTCGCGGAACGCATCCTCCCGGAGGGCAGCATCCTGCTCCTTAGCAACACGGCACTGCTGAACACCGGCCAGGCCCCGGGTCACCCGCGCGTGCCGCTGGACCGACTGCGCGGACTGACGACCATGGCTCATGCCTCGCTTCAGGACATGTGCGACGCGATCGTCGACCCCCTGGCCCCGGAGCAGCCGTCCCGGGATGTCGCAGGGCGACGACGAGGGGGCTGCGGAGCAGGCGGCGTACTGGAGGACATGACCGATGTGCTGGACATGGTCGTACTGGACATGCCCGTTCCCCTTCCGGTCCGATGACGCGTCGCGTTGCCGGTACCGGGCCACGTCGTGCGGTCAGAATCGTGAGGACGCCACAACGATCGGCAAGCCCCTATCGGGACACACCCCCACCGGCCCGGCACCGACAACGCACCGTCCCGGCCAACAGCCGACACTGTGAGGCTGGGACACATTGGTCAGAGATGTCAGGAGTCAGGCCCGGACCCGGGACAGCACCCACCCATCCTCCCGCCCGTCACAGCAACCCCATCCAGAAACACAGAGCATGCTCAGTCCCAGCTATTGGGGCATCCCGGATCTGACACCGGCCGATCGTTGTGCGACCCACAGTCCGACATCTTCGTTCAGATTGCTTCACCACCGGTGCGGCGCCTCTCGACGGCTGCGGGACAGGGCACCAACGAGCTAGCGTTCGGGGCGAGTGACTCGCCGAGCGGCGGCGCCGCCCGTTGTGCGCACTCGAGGAGGCGTTCGCAGACGCCGCAGCAGGATCGAGGAGCGGACGCTCGCCGCTCAGGAACGCTGAGGCCCCCTGCCAGCACCTGCCCGGCGGGGGCCTCAGTGACCCATCACGTGTCACGTTGCTGTCACCAACACCGTCGACGCACCTGGACCATGAAAACCCCACCTGCATGAACAGCATCGATGTAGACCACGTGGACGCCTAAAGACGGTTCCTACGACATGTGCCAGGTGGTACCCAGTGAGGGACCCAAGATCAGGACAGGGGCGTCTTCTGGCCCGTCAAAGCGGTATTGCAGGGTGCTCTTCGGTGTCTCACTCACTCGCCTGACCCTCTCATCTGTCACGACAGCCCCTATGAGCGGGGTCCTGGCTATAGCTGTCCGAGCAGGTGGAAGACCTCGCGGGCTGGCTTCGACGTCGGCAATCGGCCCCACCGACTTGGCCATCGCTGGCGCCGACAAGCGTTCGATGACGGTCCGCGATGGCCCCACCCAGTGGCCTTACCTGCAGGCGAGCGGCAGTGGGGCCGCTTGGATACGTTGCTCGCCGCTCGCTGGCCCAGGTGGGGCCAAGTGGCCAATATCGAGGGGCCGCTGAACAACGTCAGAGCCATCCCGGGCCGCCTCAGCGATTCACCACTTCCTGGCCCGATTGTGTATCCACTCCCAGCACCACCTCCCCCGCAGGGCGACGACGACGGGTCTGCGGAGCAGGCGGCGTACTGGACAGGGTCGAACTGGACATGCCCGTTCCCCTTGCGGTCCGACGGCGCGTCGCGTTGCCGGCACCGGGCCGCGTCGGGCGGTCAGAATCGTGAGGACGCCACAAGGAACGGCAGGCCCCTATCGGGACACGCCCCGCCGGCCCGGCACCGACAACGCACCATCCCAGGCCAACGGCCGACACTGTGTGACTCAGACACTCTGGTCAGGCGAATCATGAGTCAGACCCCGGACCCGGGACAGTACCCACCCATCCTCCCGCCCGTCACAGCATCCCCACCCACAAACACTGAGCATGTTCAGTCCCAGCCCTAGAGACATCCCGGATCTGACTCCGGCCGATCGTCATACGGCACACAGGCCGACACCTTCGTTCAGGTTGCTCCACGACCGGTGCGGCATCTGGTGCGCAAGGAGATACCCGACGGAGTCGGCGGCCTCGTCGACACCGCGGGCATCGCAGCCCTCGCCATCCGCGCGGTACGCGACGGAGGCCACGTGGCGACGCCGGTCGGCGGCATCCAGCAGCCCGCCGAACGCGGCATCGAGACCCGGAACACCTTCGTTCTGCAGTACGCACGCGAGCACGCCAAGCTCGACCGCCTGCGCGAACTGGCGGAGAAGGGCAGCCTCACCCCGCGGGTCGCACGGACCCTGCCAGCCGAGCAGGCCCCCGAAGCACAGCGACTGCTGGAGGCCAGCGGCCTCCGGGGGCGAGTGGTGCTCACCTTCTGAGCATCCGATCGGGCTGGTGACCGCCGGACGAATCGAAGGTGCTTCCGCAGCGCGCCCAACCGACCACGAGTTCGTCGGCCAAGGGCCCCTCGCTGGTCGGGTGTCAGTGCAGGAGTGAGGGTGCGAGCCAGATGGTCTGGGCCGGGCCGTCCTCGTCGAGGGCGTGCGCCCCGATGCGGACCTCGTAGTCGCCGCCCGCGATACGGAAGGCTCCCTCGACGTCGTCCCATCGGGCGAGGAGGCGTGGTTCGAGGCGCAGTTCGACCGAGCGGCTCTGGCCGGCTTCGAGGTGTACCCGGTCGAACGCGGCGAGACGCGGGACGAAGTCTGCGCCGTCCCAGTGCGCTCGGCCGACGTAGACCTGCGGCACGGTCGCCCCGGCGCGGGTACCGGTGTTCGTGACGACTCCTCGCACCCGCACGTCCGCGCCGTCGGCGGTGACAGTGAGACCGCTGAACGCGAAGGTCGTGTACGAGAGCCCCCAGCCGAACGGGTAGCGCGGGGTGTGTTCTTCACGGGCGAACCAGCGGTAGCCGACGTCGCTGCCCTCGATGTCGTATGCCACCTCGAAGATCTCCCCGATCCGTTCCTGGTTCGGGTTCGATGTCGTCGTGGCCGGGTCCCGCTGCTCGGGGCGCGGCAACTGGCCGACCTGGGCGGGGAACGTGACGGGCAGGTGCCCGGAGGGGTTGACCCGGCCGAACAGGACGCCGGCGATCGCCTCCGCACCGCCGGAGCCCGGGTAGAACGCCGCGATGACGGCCGGGACCTTCGACGCCCACGGCACGCTGACGGCGCCGCCGGACTCGATGACGACGACGGTCCGCGGGTTCGCGGCGGCCACCCGCTCGATGAGGCCCTCCTGCCCGTCCGGAAGTCCAACGCCTTGCATGTCGAGGCCCTCCGCGTCGGGGAACCACAGGTCGCTCGGGGCCGGGCCGCCCAGCCGATGCGGTGCCACCCATCTCTCTATGCCGAGAACTGCTCGGACGACCGCTGGATCCGGTCGATCAGGTGGTGCTGCCGTACGGCGTCGGCGAACGTGGTCGCCTCGGTGGTGCCGTTGGCCTTGTCGCGGGCGAACGCGGCGTACAGGTGGGCCAGGTCCTGCACGCTCTCGTCGAGCGAGGCGTCCGGGAGGGACCGGTACTTCTCGGGAACGGGCAGCACCGCGAGCGCGGACCCGTTGCCGCTGTCCGCGTTGACGCCGTGGACGGTGTTGTCCTCGGTGTTCTCGAAGGCGCGGTCGTTCGTCAGCCGCAGGACGCCCTCGGTGCCGGTGATGTCGATCTGCAGGCCCGTCGGGAACTTCTGAGCGCCCTCCAGCTGGACCGAGAACAGCCCGCCGTTCTCCAGGGCGCCGATGGCCATGACCTCGTCGGGCTTGGCGGAGGACACGGTCTTGCCGGTCTCCAGGACGGTGAGCTCGGGGAACTGGGTCTCGGTGAGTGCGGTGAGGTTCTTGGGGGGTCCGACGATCTGGAACAGCACGTCGAGGAAGTGTCCGCCGTAGATGGAGAGCACGTGGGTGAAGGCGTCGGCGTCGAAGGTCCAGGCGACCTTCTCCGGCATGACGGGCGGGAAGGCGTCCACGCCGACCGAGACGCGGGCGGCACGTACGTCCCCCACATATCCCTGCGCCACCAGGTCACGTGCGTAGCGGACGGCGGGTCCCTGGCGGCGCTGGAGTCCGACGACGTGCCGGACGCCCTTCGCCTCGGCCAGGGCAAGCAGTTCCTCCGAGTCCGCCGTACGGGTGGTGAGCGGCCACTCGCTGTAGACATCCTTGCTGGCCTCGATGGCGGCCTTCACGAGCGGCACGCGCTGCGAGGTCGGGGTCAGTACCGCCACCAGGTCGACGTCGGGGTCCTTGATCAGGTCGTGGGCGTCCTCGTAGGCGTGCGGGATGCCGAACTTCTCGGCCGCCTGCTGCGCCGACTCCTTCCGGCGCGCCGATACGGCGACCACCTCGAACTCCGGCAATGTCCGCAACGCCGGGATGTGCCCGTAGCTGGCCCAGAAGCCGGTCCCGATGATCCCGACCCGGATTGCCTGCGCACTCATGCCCTGCTCCTTCGCCACGTCTGGTTCACTCGACCCCGCTCGCGGTAGCGGTGTCCGGGAGGCCGGAAGGCTGGACCGCGCGCTCGGGGTGTCGTGCTTTCGTCGTGATCCCAGGGTCGAACGTTGACACTGGTGGAAGGTCAAACGGGAAGGCGCACGCGTCCTGCGGAGAGGTGGGTCACCTCGGTCCGGCTTGACCTTGACATAGATGTCAAGGATGCATCGTGGGGTCATGGCACGCGGTCAGGTCATGGTGCCCCGCTCATGACTGGGTACGCGACCTGTCCGGACATCCGATCCGAAGGGACCACCCCCCATGAGCAAGGCAACCGACACCCGCCCGGCAGAGGCTTCGGGCACCTTCCGCCTCGGCGGCGACCTCGAGATCAACCGCCTCGGCTACGGCACGATGCAGCTGACCGGCACGGGCGTCTGGGGCGAGCCGAAGGACCGTGGCGAAGCCGTCCGCGTGATCAAGCGTGCCGTCGAGCTCGGCGTGAACTTCTTCGACACCGCCGACGCCTACGGCCCCGAAGTCACCGACAACCTCCTGCGCGAGGCCCTGCACCCCTACGGCGACGACATCATCGTCGCGACGAAGGTCGGCCAGACCCGCCAGGGACCCAACCTGTGGACGCCCCTCGGCCGCCCCGATTACCTCCGCCAGCAGGTCGAGATGAGCCTCCGCCGCCTCGGAGTCGAGCGCATCGACCTCCTCCAGCTCCACCGCATCGACCCCGACACCCCGTTCGAGGACCAGATCGGCGAGCTGAAGAAGCTCCAGGACGAGGGCAAGATCCGCCACATCGGCCTCAGCGAGGTCACCGTGGCGGAGGTGAAGGCGGCGCAGGAGATCGCGCCGGTCGTCTCCGTGCAGAACCTCTACAACCTCACCAACCGCTCCTCGGAAGGGCTGCTCGACTGGGCGACCGAGCAGGGCATCGGGTTCATCCCCTGGTTCCCGCTCGCCACCGGACAGCTCACCGGCGAAGGCAGCCCGCTCACCGAACTCGCCCGGCAGCACGACGCCTCACCGTCGCAGCTCGCCCTCGCCTGGCTCCTCAAGCGGTCCCCGGTCATGCTCCCGATCCCGGGGACGTCGAGCGTCGCCCACCTGGAGGACAACCTCGCCGGCGCGGCCATCGAGCTCACCGACGACGAGTTCGAGGCGCTGTCGAAGGCCGGCGCCTGAATCGGCCCTCCAGCCGGCGCACCCGCCCCAGTCCAGCGTCCGCAGGACGTCGGACCCGCGCGTACAGACACCGGGGCCGCCCTGCGACCGCAGCCGCTCCCCCAGGGCATCAGCTCGATCAACCTCCCCGGCGACCAGCGGCCTCCGCTGCGCCCCGGCAGTACCGCTTCGGTGGCCTGCTCCATGGCCACCCGCACCAACTCTCTGAACGGAGTACACATCATGGCCGTCACGAATCGACTCAGCGTCATCCGGCAATCGCCTGCCTACTGGCGCGTCGTCATCGACAATCCCCCGTTCAACCTCTTCGACCCGGAGATGTTCGCGGAACTGAACGTCCTGATGGACGAGTTTGAGCGCGACAGCGATCTCAAGATCGTCGTGTTCGAGAGCGGAGACGAGGACTTCTTCGTCAACCACCACGGCCTTGAGCGCGGCCATGGGGCAGCGGACCAGCCGGGTGGCGCGTCGTTCGACCACTGGCCGACCTTCGTGACCCGACTCGCACAGTCGTCCGTGATCAGCGTGGCCAAGGTGCGCGGCCGCGCCCGGGCGCAAGGGTTCGAGTTCGCCCTTGCCATGGACATGCGCTTCGCGTCGAGGGAACGGGCGGTGTTCTCCTTGATCGAGGTCGCCGGTTCCTCGATTCCGGGTGGCGGCGGCGTCGAATGGCTCGCCGCCCTGATCGGACGCTCGAGGACCCTCGAGGTCGTCCTCGGCGCGGACGACTTCGGCGCGGACATCGCCGAACGCTATGGCTGGGTCAACCGGCCCGTTCCCGACAGCGAACTCGACGCGTTCGTCGACGCCTTCGCCGAGCGCGTGAGCCGTTTCGAGAAGCGCGCACTGGAAGTCGGCAAGAAGCTGGTCAACGCGCGCGCCGGCGTCCCCTCGGAAGGGGATCTCTGAGTCTCGAACCATGTGCTCGCAGGGGTGGACGCCTGGCCCGAAGCGCAGGCGATGATGCCGAAGCTGAACGCCGCCGGCTTCAGCAAGGACAAGGACTTCGAGTTGAACATGGCCGAGCGTCTCGGCAACCTTCCATCCGCATGACCAGGATCCGGGCGACCGGACGGAGTGCGCGGCGGCCCTGCTGGCCGTGGTTCGTTGACTGCGGTTCAGGGCGGCAGTAGGCCAGACGGTGGGTGCTTCCCACTGTCTGGCCGCCGTGATGACCAAGCGTTTTGCCGTGTCCGCCCGATCCGGGGCCTCTGGAAGCCTGTGCCGCACGCTTCGATGACCTTTTCTCGATGCCGGCGCAGCGTGGGCGAGCTCTGCTAGCTGACGGGGACTTCCAGGGTGTTGGCCGCCGGGTGACATGGGCCGAGCACTGCGGGCAGATGCCGAGCGCAGTGTGCGCGATTCTGGAGGCGGCCGAGCAGGTCTTCGCCCAGGACGCCGGCGCCTCCATGGAGCAGGTCGCCGAGGCGGCGGGGCTGACCAGGATTACCGTTCACCGCCGGTTCGCGAACCGGCAGGCCCTGCTGGAGGCGCTCGCCGTCTCCGCGAAGGAGCAACTCGTCGACGCCATCGAGGAAGCCCGGCCGGACGCCGCTCCCGCACTCGTGGCGCTGCACCGGGTCACGGCGAACGTCCTGCGGGTCAAGAACACCTGGCGCTTCACCCTCAGCCACGCCACGGCCCACACCCCCGCCGCAGCCGCCCTGTGGGAAGAAATCAACACCCACACCGTCGAACTCCTGAACCGGGCACAGCACGAAGGACTGCTAGCCCCGGACGCAGACCTGGAGTGGACGCGACAGGTGTACTACGCCCTCCTCAGCGAAGCCATCAACAGGCCCGGCGTGCAACAGGACCCTGCCGCACAAGACCCGGACGCACTGGCCACACTCGTCATCGACACACTCCTGCACGGCGCGGGGCCACGCGGCTGAGCCGCAACGGATCAACAGAACGCGGAAGCCACCCATCGACTGCTGCCGCAGACGAAGCGCGTCTGCGGCCCTCACACCTGGCGCCCGGGCAGCCACACGGCCTGGCGTGAGAGCACACCAACAGCACGCTCCAGTGCCGCCATCGCGCGCGATCTCAATCCGCCAGTGCCTGTCCGGTGCAACCCCTGGCCGACCGGACCAGCTCCGGTACTAGTACTCCAGCAGGAGTTTGCTGTCTGACCTGGTCTTTTGCCGGGTGGCGGGAGTGTAGCGCGGCTCCGAAGGCGCGGGGGCGGTCTCACGGAGACCGCCCCTCGATCGTGCGACAACGCCGCAGGTAGTGACAGCGGCGGGGCAGCCTCTCAAGGTGATCACCGAGTATGTCGCCGCGCAGTGGGACCTCGAATTCGACGAACTCCTCCTGACCATCGGCCACCGCTTCCGGCGGGTCGAGCTGCGTCGTCGCATGCGTGACTACGTACGCGGGCTCCTTGCCCCGGTGGCCCGTAAGAACAGTTGGCAACTGGCCGAGAAGGCCGGCCACGCGACCCCCGATGGCCTGCAGCATCTGCTCGCCGGTGCAAAGTGGCAGCCCGATGACATCCGCGACGACCTGCAGCAATACATCGCCGACAAACTCGGCGAGGACAGCGGTGTCCTGATCGTCGACGACACCGGCTTCATCAAGAAGGGCATCACGTCCGCCGGGGTCCAGCGGCAGTACTCCGGGACCACCGGCCGGACGGAGAACTGCCAGATCGGCGTCTCCGCCGCCTACGCCTCCGTCCGCGGCCGCGCCCTGGTGGACCGCGAGCTCTACCTCCCCAAGTCCTGGACCGAGGACCGGGAACGCTGCCGCGCCGCAAAGGTCCCCGACGAACGGGAGTTCGCCACCAAGGGTGAACTGGCCCGCCACATGGTGTTGCGGGCCCTCGCCTCGCCGCTGCCCATCGCCTGGGTGACCGCGGACTCCGCCTACGGGCAGGACAATCGATTCCGCCGGCGGCTGGAACAGTCGGGCGCCGGCTACGTGCGGCAGTCCCCAAGTCCCAGTTCACCGTGGGCTGTCCCCGCATCGACGGCCTGTTCGCGCAAGCACCCAACGAGGCATGGGAGAGGATCTCGTGCGGTGACGGCGCGAAGGGCCCCCGTGTCTATCACTGGGCTGCGGTGCGGCTGCCTTCTGTCGCGGGGTTCGACTACCAGGGCGAAGTCCCTCACCGGATGCGGTGGGCACTGGCCCGGCGAAGCATCAGCAGGCCGGACGAGGTCGCCTACTACCTCGCCTACGCGCCCCTGGAAACAACGGTCCGGGAGTTGGTGCGGGTCGCCGGGGCACGCTGGGCGATCGAGGAGTGTTTCCAGGCTGCGAAGAACGAGTGTGACCTGGACCAGTACGAGGTCCGCCGTTACGTGGGTTGGTATCGACACGTCACCCTCGCCATGCTCGCGCACGCATTCCTGGCTGCCACGGCTTTTCAGGCCGAGGAAAAGGGGGCGCAACCGATGGGACCATCGAGCTCACAGTGGCGGAGGTTCGGCGACTCCTGGCAGCTTGTCGTCCCCGACCCCCGCACATGCGCGGACGTCGAGGACGACGTCACGCGCTGAGCTGGTCGAACTGGCGCCGCCAACGCCAGGCAATCGCCCGCCGCTGTCACTACCTGCGGCGTTGTCGCACGATCGAGGGGCGGTCTCCGTGAGACCGCCCCCGCACCTTCGGAGCCCCGCTACACTCCCGCCACCCGGCAAAAGACCAGGTCAGACAGCAAACTCCTGCTGGAGTACTAGCACCTCCCTGGCAGCGGGCTCGGCGCCAGCCCCTCGCGTACCTGGGCGAGAGCCCTGAGCACCAGCGAGCAGCGAGGAGTCACCGTGACCGTACACGAGCATGAAGGACACGGTGGGCCGACCATTCCCACTCCCGTGAACCGGGGTGGCCAGGGCAGGGTGATGACCCTGGCGGGGACACTGGCCGCAGCGGAGACAGCGGCACCCGTCGAGTCGCTCGACGTGGTCGCGCGGATGCTCAAGGAGCACCTCGGGGCCGCGTCGGTGTCGTTCCTCATCACCGACTTCACCGGCGGCTCGGTGGTACGGCTGGGTGCGGCGGGCAGCGTCGATACCGATGAACCCGCCCGGCGCATCACCCTGCGGGGCACCCTGTACGACGACGTGATCCGCACCCAGCGACCGAGCGTGGAGGACAAGGGCGAGGGCGCGCTGGTGCGGATCGTCGCCCCGGTGACCAACCGCGGGGACGCCATCGGGCTCCTCGAACTGTTCCTGCCCACGGCACCCGACGCGGAGACCATGCGGGAGGTCGGCGAGACCGCACACGCCCTGGCGTACATCGTCATCGCGAACCGGTCCTTCACCGACGTGTACCAGTGGGGCCGCCGTACCACTCCGCTGAGCCTGGCCGCGGAGATCCAGCATCGGCTGCTCCCGGCTTCGCTGGCGTGCGAGGCCGCGCAGTTCGCCGTGGCCGGGGCGCTGGAGCCGGCCGACCACGTGGGGGGTGACACCTTCGACTACGTCATAGACCGGGACACCGTTCAGCTCTCCGTCACCGACGCCATGGGCCACGATGTCGACGCTGCGCTGCTGGCCACTCTCCTGGTGGGCGCCCTACGCCGGGCACGGCGGTCCGGTGCCGACCTCGCCGAACAGGCCCGCCAGGCCGACCAGGCCATGCATGAGCACGGCCGTCAGAGCTACGTCACCGGTCAGCTTCTCCGCATCAGCCTGATCGACGGCACAACCGAGTTCATCAACGCCGGCCACCCCTGGCCGCTGCGCATGCGGAACGGCGAAGTGCAGGAGATCACTCCGAAGATCGATATGCCGTTCGGCTTCCACGCCCCTCACACCTACCGGGTCCAGTCGCTGGACCTGCAGCCGGGCGACCGGCTGGTGATGCTGACCGACGGCATGCTGGAGCGCAACGCCAACAGTCTCGATCTGTCGGACCTGATCGTGCGCACCAGCGCGCTGCACCCCCGTGAGGCGCGCCCGCACTCTCATCGGGGCGATCGTCGACGCCAACCACGGCCACCTACAGGACGACGCGACCGTCATGTGCCTGGACTGGCACGGCGTCGACCACTCGGAGCGGGACGCCAACACGGGCGCCGACCTCACCGATGCCTCCGCACCGTCACGGACAAGGCGGGCAACCTCTGCGCGATAGTCCGATGCCTGCTCCGGCATCCCGCTGCGTCCGGTCCCCGGGCGGGGCGGCCCGGGGCAGCTGCCCGGTTGACCGCGTCACCGGGGGAGATGCCTACGACGGCGGCCCAGGCGCAGGCCAAGGAGGACGAAGTCGGCGACCAGAACCACCACACCGATGACCAACAGGTAGAAAAGGCCCTTCGCCACCACACCGATGATGCCGAGCACGATGGCCACAAGGACCAGTAGGAGAAAGAGAGCCATCGGTGTCACCTCATGGTGGGGCGCATTGGTGGGGGCATCAGCGGCGGGCGAGGCGACGTTCGCCGCCCTCACCAGTTCGGTAGGCGAGCTCGTAGTGCGCGAAAACCGTCTTCTCGTCCTCCGCGAGCAGTTCGCCGTCCGTGCCGATCGAGGGCGCTTCCTTGACCTGCTTCTTGTCGTAGGCGACCTTCAGATAGCCGGGACCGACCGTCGCATCGCCCAGGGGGACGAACACCAGCCGGTGCCGGGTCGGCAGGCCGACCATGACCGTCGCGAACGCGGGTTGGTCTGTGGCCGTGTCCACGTAGACCGCCTCCAGGACGCCAATCTTGTGCTGCTCATGGTCGACCACGTCGTGGCCCCGCCATTCCCTGATGTCTTGCGCCTTGAACACGGCAGCCCCTCTGTCGCAGGTCAGTTGAAGACCGCTGGTGTCACGTTCTCCTCCCTCCTTACCTGTCTACGGAGCGTCACACCCTTCAGAGCAACCACCTTGTAGGCCGGACGGCGGACGACTTTCACGCGCGGCGCGATGCCTCGGCGACAGCCCGGCCCGTCGCGCACCAGCGCGGCGACGCGTGTGACGAGCCGCCGCAGCCAAGAACGCTGTCGCGGTCAGTAGGCGGCCAGGGAGATGGCGATGTAGTGCGCGGTGAAGGCCGCCACGGTCAGGGCGTGGAACACCTCGTGGAAGCCGAACCAGCGGGGTGAGGGGTCGGGGCGCTGGAGGGCGTAGACCACCGCGCCAGCGCTGTAGAGGAGCCCGCCGGCCACGATCAGGATGAGTACGGCCGCTCCCCCGGTGTGCAGGAAGTCGGGCAGGTAGCGCACCGGTGCCCATCCCAGGGCGAGGTAACACGGGGTGTACAGCCAGCGCGGAGCTCCGACCCAAAAGACCCGGAACGCGATACCGGCCAATGCGCCCGCCCACACGATCCACAGCAGCAGGGACCGCTGGTCCGGCGGGAGGAGAAGCACCGCCAGGGGTGTGCAGGTGCCGGCGATGATGAGGAAGATGTTGGCGTGGTCGAGACGTCGCAGGAGTGCCTCGCCGAGCCGCCCCCAAGTGCCACGGTGGTAGATCGCGCTCGTTGCGAACAGCATCCAGGCGGTGACCGAATACACGGCGCAGGCCAGGGCCGCCTGCGGGGTGCGGGCCAGGCAGACGAGAACGATGCCTGCGATCAGTGAGGCGGGAACCATCGCGGCATGGAGCCAGCCACGCAGCCTCGGCTTGATCGGTTCGGCCAGGTCGGCCGCCCGCTCGACCAGAGCGGCAACCAGATGAACTTCTTTTTCTGCTTCATCGTCTTCTGGTCCGACGGGCGGCCGGTCTTCCCGACTCTCTGCGCTCCGTGAGGCACCGTGAATGTATTCGGCTTCAGCGGCGTCGCGGGACACGGCTCCACGTCCCCTCTCGGACTCCTGGGCGTCACCGGCGATCATGGGGTCATGCTAGAAGACGGCACCCGGACGCCATTCCGGGAGGTCGGTCGCGAGCCTGCCGTCCACGTCGTCGGCATGGTGTTCCTCAGCCGTTTCAACTCCGGCCCTCGTTGATACTGCCGTCAATTGGGCCTGCCGAAGCCGAGTAGATCGGCCGGCCACGGGAACGATCAGGACTTCCGAACGGGCATTCCGCCCGGCTACGTCCAAGGATCGCGTCGTGGCCAGGCCCATCGGCAAAGCGAACGGCGAGGCGTGCGAACACGAGACGACGCTCGAAGCGGCCGGGTCTCGTGCCGGGCGTCGACAGGATCTGTGGTGCACAGGATCAGGGCCGCGCAGCAATGGCTGGGCGGCCCTGATCTGTTGAGTGAATCTGGGGTCGGCGTGACCTCGGCCGCAGAGTTCCTTAGGTCCGGTCCCCGTTCCCTGTGTCTGGGTGAGCAGCACGGCGCGCGCAGTCGGCGGCAGTCACGGACGCGGCGTGCGCGATCCCTCGGGCAGGGCTGCGAGGTCAGGCCGGGTTGATGTTTTCGGCCTGGGGGCCCTTCTGGCCCTGGGTGACGTCGAACGTCACGATCTGGCCCTCCTGGAGCTCACGGAAGCCCGAGGAGTTGATCGCCGAGTAGTGCGCGAAGACGTCCGGGCCGCCGCCGTCCTGGGCGATGAAGCCGAAGCCCTTCTCCGCGTTGAACCACTTCACAGTGCCCGTAGCCATGCCTCATGCCTTCCAGTCGATGAACGCCTCCCACTCCATGGGGAAGGCGGAGGTGATCGCCCTGGTCCCTGCGGCACAGCACAGCAAAACGCCCACGCCAGGAGCGTGGGCTTGGGGGACTCCGAACCACGACAGCTGACGCAGACGCTACACGCCCACACACCGCGTCACCAGAGAAAGCGATCACGCCGAACACCAGGACCGGGCGGGTACGGGGGTGCCCGCCGATGCCGACGGAACCCGTCTCAGGCCGTGGTCGTCGGGTTCGACGATTCTGCGGCGCGGCGGTGTTCTTCGTTGATGCGCTTGGCTTCTTCGAGCTGGTCTTCGAGGATGATGATGCGGCAGGCGGCCTCGATGGGGGTCCCGTGGTCCACGAGTTCCCGGGCACGGGCGGCGATGCGCAGCTGGTAGCGGGAGTAGCGGCGATGGCCGCCGGCGGAGCGGAGCGGAGTGATCAGGCGGGCTTCGCCGAGGGCGCGCAGGAAGCCCTGCGTGGTGCCGAGCAGCTCGGCGGCTCCGCCCATCGTGTAAGCGGGGTAGTCGTCGTCGTCGATACGGCCGAACGAGTCGTCTGCTGTCATTTGCACCTCTCTGTGGAACGCGTCGAGGGGCCTTGGTGCCATTTGGCACCAAGGCCCCGAAGGAACTGCTACACCATCTGCCGACCCTCGTACTGCGTCGGCCCTCTGTTTCCGCAGACCCGACCGGCATGCTGCCGGGGCTGCTGGGATCGCGGTTGCTTGACCGGAGACCACCTCACTATCGATGTCCTGCGGTACCCGGGTTCAAGATGTCGGCCCGGGCGATCCTGATGGCGCTCGGCTCCTCCGTTCTTCCCTCTGGGATCAACTGCTTACAAGTGGGGTACTGCGCACCGCTGGTGATACGAACTGCTCAGCGGCCTGTGACAGCGCCGCTCTTCGGCAGCCAGCCCCGTCGCCCGTCCTGCGTCTGCTCTGGCTTGGAACCCCACTGCCGAACCTCCCGGTGCGCGCGTCCGCAGCCGACGCCTTCACCGAGGTGCTGCTCACTGACTTCACTGCTGGGTACCGCGAACTGCACTTACGGGTACTGCCCTTGCGGTCCTGCTCACGGCGGCCCCTGATCACTGCGGGCCACCCGGTCCGGTCGCCAGTTCCGTCGCCGTCCTGCAACCGCTCTGGCTTCGGAACTCCACCACCGCACCGTCCTGCGAACTGCACTTGCATGTACTGCCGCCCGGCAGTTCGTGTCTGCCAGGCCCTGCTGTCTCTCTGGGCTACGAGAGAACCATAATCACGCCCCCATCCCAATGTCTACTCTGACAAACAGAGATTTCCGCGCGTTCGACAGAGAGGCAATCGGCCTCGAACAGCGGCAGGCGCAGGAGGAAGGGCTGTCAGCGCCTGGTTAACGGGCCACAGGCGGGGGAACGGGACACGGCAGGCAGAACCGGACATCGACGATCCAGAGACCGGGGAGACCCGATGAACACAACGAGCGTCAACGTCGCAACCCTCCGCTCCGCGACATCCGTCGCCGGCCCACGCGAAAGCGCCCGGGATTTCCTCAGAGGTCTCCTACGTCCGATCGCAGCCGAGGATGCCGACATCGTGGTCCTGGTCGTCTCGGAGCTCGTCACCAACGCCCTGCGTCACGGCGGCGGCACCTGCACCCTGGACCTGACCGCGCACCCGGACAGCATCGAGGTGGCCGTGCACGACCACAGCCCCGAGCTGCCGCGCATGCGCACCCTCGACCTGAACGACGGCACGGGAGGCTTCGGCTGGCCCATTGTCAACCGTCTCGCCCATGCCACCGCCGTGACCCGCCAGGCGGCCGGCGGCCGTAGGTGCCATCCTCGCCCGGTAACGCCACCGCTGAAGCAGACGGATGGCCGGCAATACAATCTGCCCCATGTCGAAGCCTGACGAGCTGCTCGTTGACGTCGCCACCGTGGTGGAGTCCGGGCAGAGCAACCAGATGTCCCTGACCGTGGTCACCGGTGGTGCTGTCATCACCGGCCGGCTGGCTCCCGAAGCCGTGTGGAGGCGGAGGGTGTCGGAGGTTCTGACGGATTCCGCCCGCCTGGGAGAGTTCTCCGCCGTGTTCGACACCCCCGCGAAGGGGGACGGGCCACCCACTCATCTGCACTTCCACGTCGCCCGAATTCTTCAGGGCACGGTGGGGATCCCGGAGACGGGCGGGATGTACCGGGTTGCGATCGACGACGTCAGCGCCTGGACCGTGGGCGACTTCAGCTATTCCGACCACTGATATTCCGGGCGCTGAGGAACCACGGCGACGGGAACCCGTCGCACGCAGTGGGCCCGGCCGACTTGCGTCGGCCGGGCCCACTGCTGTTCAGGTGTCGGCGCGTGCCTGTCGCGTCGGTCAGACAGACATGGGAGTGCCGAGCATCGCGGAAGCCTGCCGGAGCGAGCCGAGGATGCCTACGGGTACGGCCTTGGGGAGGGCGCGGCAGGTGAAGCCGAGCTTGGTCATCGCCCGGCGGACTTCGTCGGCGCTGAAGTCGCGGCGGTCCTGGCGGGTGATGACCTGGCCGACCTGCTTGACGGGGTAGTGACGGCGGCCGATGATCACGGACTCACCCATGACCTGCTCGGGCTTGATGCCCTTCATCGATTCCAGCACACCGCTCTTGGTGAGCTCGAAGGGGAAACGGGCGATGACGCAGCGCATGGGGCCTCACAGGGAGAAGGGGAGAACGGTTCGACCAAGGGTGAGGCGGATCAGCGGGGGAGGGCGAGGACGCCCAGGGCGCCGCCTTGCCCGACGACCACTGGCAAGGCACCGAGCCGACGGGAGCACATCGCGTGCTCGGCTTCGGCCATCGTCATCACGGGTGACGTGAACGACCGGTGGTCGCCGAGGATGTCGCGCAGGCGGACGCGGTCCGTGTAGGCGGAGTTGTCGCGCACGGCGGTGAGTTCGGTCCGGGTGACCAGGCCAGTGCACTGGCCGTCCTGGTCGCAGACGACCAGTCGGCCCGTGCGGGCGGCGGTCATGACGGACAGCGCCACCTCGACGCTCATGTCGTCCCAGACCTGTGGTCCGGCCGCCTCCATGACCTCAGCCGGCGTCCTGTGCACAGGGCCGGCGTTCGCCGGGCGGGGCTGCGTCTGAACCAGCGTCAAAAGATGCCTCCTGCAGAGATGGGTCAGCTTCCTGATCACGAAGGTTCTAGGCCGCCGCACCGACGACGGACTGGCGTACGGGCCCGCGCCGGGCTCCCGAGGAGGGGCGGCGCCGGCCCCTGGAGGAGGCGCTGCGCTTGGGGCGTTCGGCCACCGGTGCGGTGATGACGACCGGGATGCCGGACGGAGCCTGGGCACCGGTGATGCGGTTCAGTTCAGCCTCGCCGGAGCGGACCTCGGTGATCTGCGGCCGGATCCCGGCGTCCGACATGAGGCGGGCCATGCCGCGTCGCTGGCCGGGTGTCACGAGGGTGACGACGCTGCCGGACTCGCCGGCGCGGGCGGTACGGCCACCGCGGTGGAGGTAGTCCTTGTGGTCGGTCGGCGGGTCAACGTTGACGACCAGGTCGAGGTTGTCGACATGAATGCCTCGCGCCGCCACATTGGTTGCCACCAACACGCTGACGTGCCCCGTCTTGAACTGGGCGAGTGTGCGGGTGCGCTGCGGCTGCGACTTGCCGCCGTGCAGCGCGGCGGCCCGGACCCCGCTGTTGAGGAGGTCCTGGGTCAGCCGGTCGACGGCGTGCTTGGTGTCCAGGAACATGATCACCCGGCCCTCGCGGGCGGCGATCTCGGTCGTGGCGGCGTGCTTGTCGGCGCCGTGGACGTGCAGGACGTGGTGCTCCATCGTCGTGACCGCACCGGCCGACGGGTCGACCGAATGCACGACGGGGTCGGTGAGATAGCGGCGCACCAGCAGGTCGACGTTACGGTCCAAGGTGGCGGAGAACAGCATCCGCTGCCCCTCCGGACGCACCTGGTCCAGCAGTGCGGTGACCTGCGGCATGAAGCCCATGTCGGCCATCTGGTCGGCCTCGTCCAGCACCGTGATGCCCACCTGGTTCAGACGGCAGTCGCCACGGTCGATGAGGTCCTTGAGCCGGCCCGGGGTCGCGACGACGACCTCGGCACCGCCTCGCAGCGCACCGGCCTGCCTGCCAATCGACATCCCGCCCACCACCGTGGCCAGCCGCAGCCTGACCGAGCGGGCGTAGGGAGTGAGCGCGTCGGTCACCTGCTGCGCCAGCTCACGCGTCGGTACGAGGATCAGCCCCAGCGGCTGGCGGGGCTCGGCACGCTGTCCGGCCGTGCGGGCGAGCAGGGCGAGACCGAAGGCGAGGGTCTTGCCGGAACCGGTGCGCCCACGGCCCAGGACGTCACGGCCCGCCAGAGTGTTCGGCAACGTCGCACCCTGGATCGGGAACGGTGCGCTCACACCCTGCCTGCCGAGTTCAGCCAGCAGTTGCTCGGGCATGTCGAGATCGGCGAAGCCCTGGGCGGCAGGCAGCGCGGGGGTGATCGTCTCAGGAAGCGCGAACTCACCCTGCACCGCGGCGGGCCGACGGCCGTAACCGCCGGAACGGACAGGCCCGCCGGAACGGCGCGGTGCCGATGAGCCGAAGCGGCTGCCGCCCTTCCCGGCGTCGGCGCTGCCATTACGGGTGCGGGCAAAGCGGTCGTTCGTACGTGTGCGGTTCATGCGGAACCTTCCTCGATGTGGCACATATCAAGGAATTCCCGCAGCGTTGAGCAGCGCGGAGAACCACAAGTATGGACCGGCGGCAAAAGCAAAATGCAAAAGAAAGCAGATCTGGCCGACGGAAATCCACGCGGGCGCAGGTGCTGAAACGGGTGACGTGACAGGGACGCACAATCGGGGTGCCGACCGCGGTGCGGCCCTTCAGGGCGGGGCTGCATCTCTGAAGGATGAGCCGTGCCTGGTGAGACCGCGGATTCCTCCGAGCCGTCCCGCAGATGAATTCGCCACGGGAAACGCGTGTAGCTGGGGCCCACACCCCGAAGGATGCGGGCCCCAGCTACAGAGTGCTCGTCAGCGTCAGGCCGGAACGATGTTCTCGGCCGTCGGGCCCTTCTGGCCCTGCGCGATGTCGAAGGTCACCTTCTGGCCTTCCAGCAGCTCGCGGAATCCCTGGGCGGCGATGTTCGAGTAGTGGGCGAACACGTCAGCGCCGCCACCGTCCTGCTCGATGAAGCCGAAGCCCTTTTCCGCATTGAACCACTTCACGGTACCAGCAGCCATGCCATATCTCCTTCGGGGCAGTACATCGGAATCCGCACTGTGCGGAAACCGTGTCGCCGCAATGATTACCCCGCCCGGAAAACGACCGGAAAATACAAAAGCGCCCTCCCCGACCGAAGCCGAGTGGGAGCTCTTGAAGTTTCGGGAACCAAAACTGCAACTGAGATCAACAGTAGCACGCCGCCACGGCCCGCGCCGGTTAACTAATTCCACTCCACCCATTGCGACAAAAACTCTCGCTGCATGGTCCGGCAAACTCTCACCTCACAAGCACAGTTATTGACTCACTCACAGTGCAACGTTCCGGAAAAGCGGAGTCGCCAGCCGCAACCAGGGGCGCCCGAGCACGGGGAAGTACGCGACTGTCCGCAAGATCGAATTCAACAAGGTCACGTCCCCCTGTGATGCGGCACGAGTGCGTTATGAACCCGGCCGGTGGCGCCGGTGCCAACACCGCCCTCCGCGACGCCACAGCCCTGGCCGAAGCCCTCGCCCAGGCCGCCACCGGCGCACCGCTCATCCCCGAACTGCGCTTAGCAGCGGCCGTGTGAACCGCCCCGGCCCTGTCAGGCGCTTGTACTCGGGAAGTTGCCACCGAGGTGACCGGACTGGTCGCCCCCGGCACCGGCCACTTCGTGACCGAAGAAGCACCCGACGCCATCACCCAGGCGCTACTCGACTTCTTCCGCTGACCGACGCCGCCCGCGCCCCAGTGTGCCGGGCGGGGGCAGGAGCGGCGGTCGAGCGCGGAGTCGTGGACCACACAACCGTGACGAGTGACGACCTCCGGAAGTGAGTTCGGCGCCGTCTGACGGCCTCCGACCGACCTCCAGGAGGTCCCCATGTCCACATTGACGCGCCTTCGAACCCACGCGCCTGTCTACGGCAGGCGCATCTGGTCGTCGACGAGGTCGATCGCGCCCGCCGCAGACCGGCACCCGACGTCAGGGCCCTCGCCAGCTGGAGCGCCCTCGCCACCCATGCCAGCCCTGCCCCACGCGGAAGAGCACCGCTGAGGAGGCTGCACCCCAGATACGCCGAGTCAGCGGCGCTCGGCAACGAGCGACCAGAGACTGGTAGGACCCATCACCCCTGCGTCGAGATCGGCGAGGCGGCCGTTGCCGTGAGAGTGCGGTCAGGCGGCGAAGGAGGCGAGCAATTCGTTGTACTGCTTGCCAGCGGTGGCCAGATCCTGGTCGGAGAGACCGAAAGCGGTGCCGTACAGCTTGACCATCGGCTGGATGTCGAACTGGCACAGCCGCAGGGTCGCTTCCCAGCTGCTGAGGAGCGTCTCCAGGGTGGTCTTGTTCGCGCCTTCGGGGGTGTAGTGCTCGGCGGGGACGCCGGTGGTGACGGCCACGATGGCCTTCTTGCCGACCAGCTTGGAGGGCGAGCCGTCCATGGTGAAGGCCCAGCCGAGGGTGAAGACCTTGTCCTGCCACTGCTTGAGCAGAGGGGTGGTGTTGTACCAGAACACCGGGTGCTGGAAGACGATCACGTCGTGGTCGGCCAGCAGTGCCTGCTCGGCGTCGACGTCGATCTGGAAGTCGGGGTAGGTGGCGTAGAGGTCGTGCACGGTGACATGGGCCAGTTCGCGGACGGCGTCCACCAGGGCCTTGTTGGCCTTCGACTGGGACTAAGGCTTGTCCCGTAACGATCTTCGAGTCGGAAGAGGCAAGGCCGGTTGTGGGCCCCTTCTGTTCGCCTATCCGGCGAGGGTGAGGTTGTGCAGGCGGGCGATGCCGAGCATCGCGTGGTGGACACCATCGCCCTTGAGCCGGCAGTCGCGTAGGATCTTCCAGCCCTTCAGGTGGGCGAATGTGTGCTCGACGCGGGCCCTGACCTGCTTGTGGGACCGGTTGTGTTCCTTCTTCCAGGCCGGGAGTTCCTCGCCCTTGCGTCGACGGTGTGGCATAACCAGTCCGGTCCCTTGGTAGCCGCCGTCGGCAATGGTCATGGTGTTGCCGACGGCGCCCTTGGCGCCGGACTCCTCCCAGCCGCGGGAGTCGTGTCGGTTGCCCGGCAGGGGCCGGCCGACCACGACGACCAGGCGGGTGTCGGCATCGATGACGACCTGGTGGGCCGTGGAGTAGCGGTAGTTCTTTGACTGCTCGGCCACCGTATGGTCGCGGGTGGGCACCAGGGTTCCGTCCACGATCAGCACGGTGTCCTTGCGGAACCGCTTGCGCGGTTGCATGGCCAGCACTGGTCCGAGGTGGTTGATGATCCGGTCCGCCGCAGATTTTGAGATGCCGAACAGCGGAGCAATCTGTCGCATCGTCAAATTTGTGCGCCAATAGGTCGCGACCAACAGAATGCGGTCCTCGAGCGGGAGTCCCCAGGGTCGCCCACGCTGGAGCTCGGCAGCGGTCTTGCGCCGCACGGAGGTCACCAACTTGCCGAAGCAGCGCGCGCTCAGCCCGGTGAAGGGGCCTATCCAGGACGGCTCCGACGCCGTGATCACTGAAGTCACAGCAAGATCGTTCCATCCGGAGCCGACCGCGGTGGGCATTGGATCAGGTGCGGAGCTCGAGGTGCTGTTCAAGCCGACTGCGCAGACGCGCAGAAGCTCCACGAAGAGCCCCGAGTTGTCGCACTTCTGCCGCCGCAAGTTCCGTCCGTCCTGCCAGCGCAAGCACCGCGGCATAGGGCCGTTCGCCCTCGGCGAGCTTCGCCGC
Source organism: Streptomyces sp. R35 (assembly GCF_041053035.1). Taxonomy (NCBI): domain Bacteria; kingdom Bacillati; phylum Actinomycetota; class Actinomycetes; order Kitasatosporales; family Streptomycetaceae; genus Streptomyces; species Streptomyces sp. R35. Next base: position 9,092,451 of record NZ_CP163440.1, on the reverse strand, counting down.
CACGGCGTCACGGACGGCTCGCAGCACTATTCGGTTCGCGCTCGGATGCTCCGCCAGCAGGCGAAGGAGCCTGTTGTCGTTCCAGGCACCGTCTTGGGCCGTGCTCAGCTCCAGCAGAGTGCCAGGCGCCGTGGCGGGATTGGCGGCCAGCGCCTGCCAGACAAAGGGGTACGGACAACGCGCGAGTCGATGCAGAACGGCGCTGTCGTTCTCGGCACGCGCCAGTTCGAGGTAGTCGGCAGGCGTGTGCACGGACATGGCCCCTCGGGTTCGTCGGGGCAATCATCCTGTCATCAGGACTCGGTCACCCGTGTGCGGGGGCTCTAACCCCAACCGGCCAAGATCGTTACGGGACAGCCCTTAGGCGGTGTGGCTGAGAGCGCTCGCAATGGCGGCGGTGTCGCCGGGGGCGGCCGCGGCCATCTCGTCGAGGGCGGAGCTGTCGCTCGAGCGCCGCGAAATCCGCTTCACCCGGGGCGTGTCAACCCATGATCGCGCCACCGTTCCGCCATGGACATCTCAGGAACAACACATGAGTTGACCAGGAACGGCAAAGGACAGTCACAGTTTCAACGATCTTCTTGTTGACATGTTCCAGCCACTCATAGGTTCTGCGCCGGTCAGGACGCGCATCACGCGTCTCGGCCGTCCAGCGCACCCGCATGTCTCCCCTGGTTCACCCACCTCTCGGAGGAAGTACGTTGCGCAGAACCGTTTCCCTCACCGCCGTGTCCTCTTTGGCCACGGCTGCTCTGGCCCTGGCAGCCCCGGCCGGCCAGGCGGCGCCCTCGGCCTCACCGTCGTCGAACGGCGTCACCGTCGCCCATTCCTGTGCGGCCCCGACGCAGAAGAACGTGATGGCGTGCAAGGCTCTGCACGTCACTGCGGGCACCCCCAAGTCCGCGCACGCCGAGAGCGGCTGCTCGAGCGTTTCCCGCAGGCCCGCGCGGTCGCACTGCCGTCGGTGGCTGCGGCGATCAAGGCAGGCAACGAGGCTGAGCGCAAACAGTGGCGGCAGTTCTTCGACGGCCAGGCACTGGACAACACTGTCGTCCCCGACCCCCTCGAGGGCGACACGATCCTGATCGACGGACAGGAGTCATCGGCAAGACCATCGTCAAGATCGCCAGGGCGCGCCGCCCGCGCACCCGCTACCGGGTGGGTTTCGGGGCCGCCCCCACCATGTCCTGCGCTGGCTGCTGCCGGACCGCGCCTTCGACTTCGTCATCCGCAGTGCCTTCGGCGTCTGATCCAATCTGGTTCCAGGAGAGATCGGTCCTCTGCGGCCCCGCGCCCACACCGGTGCGGCAGGTGGTCACGACGGCCGGAGGAGGGCTGCTCTTCAGCGGGGTCTCCCGGCTGATCGACAGCATCCACCGCCATGAGCTGCAGGACGATCTACTGACGGCCGTACACCAGCTTTGGTCCCCAGCCACGAAGTCGAAGGCCGACGCAATTACCGAGCGTCTGCCGTACGAACCTGCCGCCGAAACAGCGCAATGCGGCTGCGGGCGCGCCGGTTCACCGCCAGAGGCGACCCAGAATCTGAGATCTAGGCGAGCCGCTCGATCAGCATGGCCATGCCTTGCCCGCCGCCGACGCACATCGTCTCCAGGCCGATCTGTTTGTCATGGGCCTGAAGGTTGTTGATGAGCGATCCGGTGATCCGCGCTCCGGTCATCCCATAGGGGTGGCCCAACGCGATGGCCCCGCCCGAAACGTTGAGTTTGTCCTCGTCGATCTGCAGCGCCTGTGCAGAGCCGAGCACCTGCACGGCGAATGCTTCGTTGATCTCGACGAGGTCGACGTCGCTCATGGTCAGGCCTGCGTGGTCGAGTGCCTGACGGGTGGCCTCGATGGGGCCGAGGCCCATGATCTCCGGCGAGAGAGCGGTCACGCCGGTGGAGATGATGCGGGCCAGCGGCTGCAGGCCGAGTTCACGCGCCCTGACATCGGACATGATGACGAGGGCCGCCGCTCCGTCGTTGAGCGGGCACGAGTTGCCGGCGGTGACGGAGCCCTTCTCACGGAAGACCGGCTTGAGCGCGGAGACCGCATCGAGCGTCGTCCCGGGCCGCGGGCAGTCGTCCTCGGTCACGATCGAGCCGTCGGGCAGGGTGATCGGGGTGATCTCCATGCGGAAGTGGCCGCGCGCGATGGCCTCCTCGGCTCGGTGCTGCGAACGAACCGCCCACCGGTCCTGCTCTTCGCGACTGATGCCCGTGAGGGAGGCAACGTTCTCCGCGGTTTCACCCATGCTGATGTACACGTCGGGCACCACTCCCGACTCGCGAGGGTCGGTCCAAGCCTCGTGGCTCGCCTGCCTGGCGGCCGAGCGTGCCTGAGCGACGCGGAACGCGGGATTCTGCGTGTCCGGCCAGGAGTCCGAGTTGCCGTTGATATACCGGGACACGGCCTCTGTGCCCGCCGATATGTAGGCCGAACCTTCGCCTGCCTTGATCGCGTGGAAGGCCATCCGCGTCGTCTGCAGCGACGATGAGCAGTAGCGGGTCACCGTGGTGCCCGGAAGGTTGTCGTAGCCCAGTTGGACCGCGACGTTGCGCGCCAAGTTGAAGCCTTGTTCTCCACCGGGCAGACCGCAGCCGAGGATCAGGTCTCCGATCTCGTCGGGGTCGAGTCCCGGGACCTTGGCGAGCGCCGCAGCGATCACCTGGGTGGCGAGATCGTCGCTGCGCATCTCCTTCAGCGACCCCTTGAACGCCCGACCGATCGGCGAGCGGGCGTAGGACACAATCACGGCTTCGGGCATCTGAGTGCTCTTCTCGGAGATCTGGCGGTGGGTTCTGTCCGGGCGAGCGGCTCTCAAGCTCCGGCAGAACAGGGATTACGTCAGCAAGGTAGCCACCCGAAACAGGTACTCCATAGGACGATCGCGCCTCGCCGTGGTACGTCCGCGCCAGACGGCCCCTGCCCGTTTCGTCTTGGTTCGGGTACCTCGGTGAGCGCCTCGCCCCGGCCCGCCGTCCTCCCGCATGCCTTCGGCGACCGAGGCAATCGCATACAGACGTTCGGCGGCACTGCGGAGGGAGCACGCCACCGATCCGCGCCTGCCTGCGGGCATGGCCGCCCATCACCCCGCTCAACCAGACCCGTCAACACGGTTGATGTGTTGGGAGTTGATGGGGGAACCGCCGGCGGACTCCACTGCGCGCGATGGAGGACCCCCGTGGCGTACGTCATGTCCGCCTACCTCGCAGACGGGGTTGACGGAATCGACCCGCCTAAGAAAACTAAGCGCTCGCATAGTTACTATGCACTCGCTTACTTCCTACTTCCTGCTTCTTACTTCCTATTTCCGGCGAGCGACGAGGAGCTCCTGTGCGCCGTACTGTCTTCGATGCCGACCACGAGGCCTTCCGGACCTCCGTCCGGGCATTCGTGGAGCGCGAGCTGCGGCCGCGCCAGGAGGAGTTCATCCAGCAGCGGGCGATCGACCGCGCCGCGTGGAAGGCCGCTGGGCAGCAAGGACTGCTCGGGCTGCTGATACCGGGGCAGTACGGCGGCAGCGAGGCGGGCGACTATCGCTTCACCGCGGTTCTGCACGAGGAATTCGCCAGGCTGTCGGTGGCATTCGCCTCCTCGTTCACCATCCACTGCGAGGTCGTCGCCCCCTACCTGGTCGAGCTGACCACCGAGGAGCAGCGTGAGCGCTGGCTGCCGCGGTTCTGCGCGGGCGAGCTGGTCACCGCGATCGGTATGACCGAGCCCTCGGCAGGATCCGATCTTGCGGCCCTGCGGACCACTGCCGTACGCGACGGGGAGAACTGGACCCTCAACGGCTCCAAGACCTTCATCACCAACGGCTCCGGCGCCGACCTGGTGGTCGTCGCCGCTCGCACCAGCCCGGAGAAGGGCGCCAAGGGCATCACGCTGTTCGCCGTGGAGACGGACATGCCCGGTTTCGAGCGCGGGCGCAAGCTGGACAAGGTCGGTCAGCACGAAGCCGACACCGCCGAGCTGTTCTTCCATGACGTGCGCGTCCCGGGCGCCAACGTCATCGGCGAAGTCGACCGCGGCTTCATCCACATGATGGAGCGGCTCCCGCAGGAGCGGATCGGTGCCGCCGTGCTCAACCTGGCCCACGCCGCGCAGATCCTGGACGAGACGCTGGAGTATGTGAAGCAGCGGAAGGCCTTCGGCCAGTCCGTCGGCTCCTTCCAGTACAACAAGTTCCGGCTGGCCGAGATGGTCACCCAGATCGAGGTGACCCAGGCCTTCGTCGACCAGTGCGTCGCCGCCCACGTCACGGGCCGGCTCTCGGCGGTGGACGCGGCCAAGGCCAAGTGGTGGACCGCCCAGGTGCAGAACGAGGTCCTCGACGCCTGCGTCCAACTGCACGGCGGGTACGGCTACATGAACGAATACCGGGTCGCCCGAGCCTGGCAGGACGCCCGTGTCACCAAGATCTGGGCCGGCTCGAACGAAATCATGAAGGAACTCATCGGCCGCGACCTCGGCCTGTAAGGCCCTTGGACACGGACACCACTATCCGGATGGGAGCGCCCGATGGGCAACCTCAGCTTCGACTTCACCGGCCACACCGCGATCATCACCGGCGCAGCCCGCGGCATCGGCCTCGAACTCGGTCGCCACCTGCGCACTTCAGGCGCGGACGTGGTCCTGGTCGACCGAGACGAGGACGAACTCCGCGCGGTGGCGAAGGAGTTGGACGCTCTGTGGGTGGCCGCGGACGTCACCTCCAGCACTGACGTGGAGCGTGTCGTCGCCACCGCGCTGGCCGAGACCGGCCGCGTCGACGTCCTGGTCAACAACGCCGGGATCCTGCGCGACGGCGTCCTGTGGAAGCTCGCCGACGACGACTGGGACGCCGTACTGGCCGTTCACGCGGGCGGCGCCTTCCGGTTCACCCGGGCGTGCGTCCCCCACTTCCGCGCGCAGAGGTATGGCCGGGTCGTCAACGTCACCTCCTACTCCGGTCTGCACGGCAACATCGGCCAGGCCAACTACGCCACCGCCAAAGCCGGGATCATCGGCTTCACCCGCACCGCCGCCAAAGAGCTCGCCCGCTTCGGCGTCACCGTGAACGCCATCTCCCCCAACGCGGAGACCCGCATGGTCTCTTCTGTCCCCGCCGAGAAGCGCGCCGAGCTGACTGCCGGCATCCCGATGGGCCGCTTCGGCGACCCGAGCGAGATGTGCGCGGCTGTCGCCTTCCTCGTCTCTGAGGAGGCCGGCTACATCACCGGTGCCGTGCTGCCTGTCGACGGCGGCCTGTCCATCTGACCTCTCTGGAGCCCCTGTGAACATCCTCGACCGTTTCCGTCTCGACGACCGCGTCGCCATCGTCACCGGCGCTTCCTCCGGTCTCGGCGTCGCCTTCGCTCAGGCCCTCGCCGAAGCCGGGGCCGACGTCGTCCTGGCCGCCCGACGCACCGACCGGCTCGCCGAAACCGCCCGCCTCGTCGAGGCCGCGGGCCGCCGCGCCCTGTGCGTCAAGGCCGACGTCGCCTCGCCCGACGACTGTCATGCGGTCGCGGCGGCCGCCGCGGACTTCGGCCACGTCGGCGTCCTGGTCAACAACGCCGGCGTGGCCGATGCGGTCCCCGCCAGCCGGGAGACACCGGAGCACTTCCGGCGCATCATCGACATCAACCTCATGGGTGCCTACTGGATGGCCCGGGCGGCAGCCCGAGTGATGACCGGCGGCGGCTCCATCGTCAACATCGCCAGCGTCCTCGGCCTGGTCAACACCGGCCTGCCGCAGGCCGGCTACTCCTCCTCCAAGGCGGGCATGCTCGGTCTCACCCGCGACCTGGCCGCCCAGTGGAGCCACCGCAAGAACATCCGTGTCAACGCCCTCGCCCCCGGCTACTTCGCCTCCGAAATGACCGCCCGTCAGGACGCCGACAACATCGACGACATCGTCCGCCGCATCCCGCTTCCCCGCACCGGCGAACCCGAGGAACTCGCCGCCGCCGTGGTCTTCCTCGCCTCCGACGCCTCCAGCTACGTCACCGGCACCACCCTCACCGTCGACGGCGGCCTCATCATCAGCTGAGCAGACCGACAGACGTGATCCGCAAGAATGGGCGCGTGACAACCAGCGCAACCGACGACCTGTGGGGCGAGGCCGGCCCCGGCTCCCGGCGCATCCTCGAGGCGGCGCTCACGGCCTTCGCCGCCCGCGGCTACCACGGCGCCTCCACCCGCGACATCGCCGCCGCCGCCGGGATGAGCCCGTCGGCCGTCTACGCACACCACCGCACGAAAGAAGACCTCCTCTACGCGATCAGCCTCGCCGGCCACCGCAGCGCGCTGGCCGCAGTGGAACGCGCCCTGGCGGAGGAGGTGACGGCGGTCGGCCGGCTTCGGGCGCTGGTTCACGACTACACCGCCTGGCACGCCCGCCACCACCAGCTGGCCCGCGTCGTCCAGTACGAGCTCGGCGCACTCGCGCCGGACCACCGTGACGAGATCCTCCGGCTCCGCCGCCGCACCGAGGAAGTGGTGCTCGACGAGATCGCGGCCGGCATCGCGTCCGGGGCGTTCCGCACCGAGGACCCGGGCGGTGTCGCGCTGACGGTACTCTCCCTCGGCGTCGACGTCAGCCGCTGGTACACCCCCGGCGGCCACCACACTCCCGTCAGCCTCGGCCGCCGCTACGCGACGCTGGTGCTGGCCATGCTGGGCACCGACCACCGGTCCGCGACCGCAGGCTGACGAACGACGGCGGCTCTCTCCCATCACGGCTACGTCGTGCTTGGTCAGCCACGGGCGCCCCGGTTTCCCGGAGAAGTCGAGCACCCAGATGTCGAGTTGGGGATGGTCGGCCTGCCAGACCTCCCTGGGTGCGCCTGCCTCGCTCCGGCAGTTCGAACCCACGCCTCCCGGCGGCGCTTGGCGCTCCGGTGCGCCATCGCTATCGGCCCCGGATCGACAAAGGTGACGATCTCGTGCACTGTGCCTACCGGGGGCTCGGCCGATCCCGCCGGGCCGCGACGCCGGACGCCTGCCGTTGGATCGCCGCTGTCGGGAGACCAGGCGTCCTCAAGGCCAGGCCCTCGATGAAACATCCAAGGCATCGAAGCGGCCCGCGTGACAGGCAACCAGCCACCGCTGAGCGGCTCGGTACGGCACCTGCATCGCCGGCGGGGCCGCTGTGAGCGTCACCCGGTCGGGCGGGTAAGCACCCTGCTGCTTGGCACCCCTGCAGGCACGCGCCGCGAAGAGCAGGCCGGGGCCCGTCGCGGCGCCGCCAGGGCGGACGCTGCCGCGAAGCCGACCAGGCCCACAAGGAAGGTCCGCTCGCGTCCGACCAGGTCGGCGATCCGACCGCCCGCAGGCAGACTCCCGAACGCGAGCGTGTATGCGGTAATCACTCACTGGCGGCTGTCATCGAACGCCCCCAGTCCCCGCTGGGCCGAGGGCAGAGCGATGTTCACGATCGTGGTGTCCAAGACACCATCGGCTGCGCGAGGGCGATCACGTCCAGGCCCACCACCGATCCGGATCAGGAGACAGCTCGTCCGATCGGGCGTCGGCGGTGGCAGAAGTTCTGCCGGGGGTCTCACCGGCTCGCATGCGCTCAGTCTGGGTGAGCCGGCTCCTGACCGCCTCCGCGCCATCCCGTCGTGGGCGTCGCGATGGCCAATGTGCGCTGCCAAGATGCAGGCAGGGTCGTCGGTCGCGCAGGCCGTGGTGAGTTGCGGCGGTCGGACGCGGCGCGGGACGTAGAACCGTTCGCCAGATGCTCGCCCCTTGCCTCGCGGTCGTCCATCCGCACGAGCATGCCCCTGAAGCGTCACGCCGGCCCCTCCGGCCGGCACCTTCGAAGACGATCGGGTGGCGGGAGGGAATCTCGCCCCGCGGGCCACCCGACCTTCGAAGATGGCGGGCCCTCGATGACCGAGCATCTGCTGGTGGTCAATGGGATGACAGGGCTTTGGCGTGAGCGGCCCGCAACGAGGGCTTGTCGATCTTGCCGACAGCGTTCTTGGGGATGGCGTCGACCACGAGGAACGACGTCGGCCGCTTGTAGCCGCTGAGGTGTTGCGCAGTCAGCGCTTCCAGAGCCGCGGGGTGGACGGTCGTACCAGGTCGCGGCTGGACGTAGGCGACTACCACCTCTCCCCACTTGTCGTCAGGCACACCGATGACGGCGGCCTCGAGGACAGACGGGTCAGCCGTGAGGACGTCCTCGATCTCCTTGGGGTAGATGTTCTCGCCACCACGGATGATCATGTCTTTCGATCGCCCGACCAGGGTCAGGTAGCCGTCCGCGTCCAGGTGGCCCACGTCGCCGGTGTACAGCCATCCGTCCACGATCGTCTTCGTCGTGTCTTCCGGCCGGCCGAGATAACCACGCATGACATTGGGGCCACGCACGATGACCTCACCATCCATGCCGGTCGCCAGCTCGTTACCCTGCTCGTCGACGATCCGGAGCTCCTGCCCCGGGACGGCAACCCCCACGGTGCCTGCGCGGCGCGGACCCGCGACGGGGTTGACGGTGGAGAAGCAGGTTCCTTCGGACAGCCCGTAGCCCTCAATGATGGGGAAGCCGTACCGAGCCTCGAATCGGATCGGCAACTCGGCGGAGGCGGGTGCTGCGCCGCACGTGCCGTAACGCAGCGAGGACGTGTCGGGTCGAACGTCGGCCGGCAGCGCCTCGAGCACGTTGTAGATCGTGGGCACGGCACTGAAGTAGGTGGGTCGCTCCCGCTCGACGAGATCGAAGAAGGTCTTGGGGTCGAACCGGTCGGTGATGAAGACACTGCCGCCTGCGACCAGCGGCATGAGCACGCTGATCACGATGGCGTTGACGTGGAAGAGCGGCAGGATCAGCAAGCAGCGGTCGGTGGGCCCGGTCTCGATCACCTGGCACCCCATCGCCGCCATCGCGTCGATGTTGGAGTGGTCGAGCATCACGCCCTTCGGTACGCCCGTCGTTCCGCTGGTGTAGATCAGGAGTGCCGGCGCGGTCGAGTCCAGCTGCGGCGTCGGACCCGACGCCACCGCCTCTCCGTACAGGTCGTCGACGGCCAGCGTGGCGACGCCTGCAGCGGTCGTGCCGTCCTCGACGACCAGCACGCGTGCGCCCGAGTCGTGGAGCTGCCGTGCGACCTCACCCTCGGTCAGGCTCGGATTGACCGGGGTGACGGTCGCCCCGAGCCGCCAGGCCGCGAACAGCAGAAACACGAACTCGACGCGGTTCCTCAGCTTGAGCGCCACGACATCGCCAGTACCGATCCCAAGGTCCTGAAGGTGACGAGCAGCAGCCCGGACACGGGTCAGGAACTGGGCATTGGTGAGCGACTGACGTCCGTCGGCAACCGCGGGCCCATCCGGAGTGGATGCGGCGCGACGGTCGGGCAGAGAGGCGAATTTCATGGTGAGGTCACCTATCGTGGTGTGGCGCGTTTCAACGCGAAGGCAACAGTGCGGGCTTCGGGTGACAGGCTCGGTCACTCAGCAGCATCGCGCTTCGCGATCGCCTCGCCGGCGGAGAACTGGAGCGTCCAGACGTTGCCGTGGTGCGGGTACTTCTCCACCATGGTGGCCACCAGCTCTTCGGCGTCCTTCGCGACCTCGGAGGCAGCCGCGAAGTCCTGGATGTAGGCGCGGGTCTGGGCGATCATGGTCTCGACCGCGTAGTCGTCGCCGTCGGGCCTGCGGTGTCCGGACACGATCATGCGCGGGCGGAGGCTCTCCACGGTGTCGACGGTCTCGAGCCAGTCCTGCCACTCATCAGGCGTCGACAGGCCGAGCATCGGGTGGATCTCGTTGTAGACGGAGTCACCGGCCACGACGACGTCGATCTCGGGGATGTGCACGATGCTCGTGGGATGGATGTCGGCCTGCTTCACCTCGATGATGTGCAGGGGAGATCCGTCGACGTACAGCGTGTCGCCTTCGAGTGGCTCCGGAAGCGGCCCCGCCATGATGCAGGTGTCGCCGAACAGCATGCGCCACTGCTCGATCTGAAGCTGCATGTTCTGCTTCATGGACTCGACCACGTGGGGCAGCGCCACGGCCTTCGCCTCCGGGAACCGCTCCAGGAGTGGTCCGAAGCCCAGGTAGTGATCAGCGTGATCGTGGGTGATGTAGATCGTCGTGAGCTTCTTGCCGGTGCGCTCGATCAGGTCACCGAGGTCGCGGACGTCGTCCTTGAGGTAGAGCGCGTCGATCAGGACCACCTCGGTGGCGCCGCTCACGAGCGTGGCCGTGGTGGGCGAGAAGGTGCCGTTCGGTACGCCGGGGAACTCCTCGGCCGGGACATTCGGCCAGCGACCGACGAAGACCGTGGCGCGGATGGGTGCGGCCGGCGAGGAGTGGGTGTCCGTGGTCACGAGGTACCTCCGGTTGCGGTGTTGTCGGCCGACGCGGCATTTCGCACGTCGGCGGGCGAAGTCAAGTTATGAACGCACGCGCGGTGACTCATAGAACGAGTGCGCCGAGCGCTGGTATGCGAGCGCCACGTTGCTCTGAAGCACCACCGTGGCTGCTGGAGCGGTTGATACGGCTCACTGAAGGACAAGCAACCCCGCGGAGACAGCGGCAGCGCAGAGTGCCAGAGTGATCGCGACGGTCGGCGCGACGCGCCGTTCGCTCGGCAGGGAGCGGAAAAGTCTGGACAGCGTGATCATCGCTGCGACCGGTGGTGCGGCTCGCCAGAAATCGCGCAGGGCCCCGCGACCGGCAGCGGCGAGCGCGGTATCCGCATACGCCGTCATCCGCGTCAGTGCGCGTGTCGTCTGCCCCACATTCGTAGGCGAGGGTGCTCGGCCCGCGACGACGGCACGCAGCGCCTCCTCGAGCGGCTCCAGTCTGTTCGACCAATGTGCCCGGAACACGATGGTGCCTGAGGGGTCGATGATGTACGCCGAGCTGGGGCGCGTGCCGAACGCGCGGTGCACCGTGCCGTCGATGCCGTCGACGACGACCTCGAAGCCGAAGCCGTGGTGGCTCTTGAGAGCGCGCGCGTTACGCATCTTCTCGTCGATCATGCGTGGCTGCGGAGTGTCGGCGCCAGGGTGTGCCTCACGAACGTTCACCACCACGAATCGGATCGCGTCACCGTACGTGCGGTGCAGGTCGAGCAGCCCCCGCCCCGCACTCTCGGTGACCGGGCAGGTCAGCGAACCGAAGACGAGCAGGACGGCACGGCCGTCCGCGGCGATACTTTCGCTGCTGAAGCGGCCTGCGTCAGTTGTCGGCAGGTCGATGTGGGGAATCCTGTCCCCGGCTCCCAGGTCGCCCCCCGGGATCCGCAGATCGCGCATGATGTCCGCGAAGGTCGGCCGGTCGATGCGGTAGCGGGTGCCCTCGCCGCGGGTGGTACGTGCTGTGGTCATCATGCGCTCCTCAGACGGATCCTCCGGAGATGGATGAGGTCCCGGGGCCCGCACGGTGGACAGGACCCCCACGGTGCCTCGGGACCTCGGTCAGGGGGTCAGCCGGTCAGCTCGTAGGGGACGGGCCGGTTCTCCCTGGCCCAGAGCTTCTCGATGTCGGACTCCGGCGGAGGCGGAACGAGGCCCTGGACGCGCCAGAGGTCCATGGGGGTCTCGTCGATGTGGACCTCCCAGTCGTAGCCGCGGTCCTTGACGAGCGGCGCCAGCTTCTCCTCGATGACCTCCATGCACAGGAACCGAATCTGGGGGTCGTCCATCTGCCGGGCGATGTGGTCCGTGCGGATCCGTATGAAGTTGTTGTTCGCCTTGCCACCGACGTACATGGTGTTCGCCGGCATGTCCTTGAACAGGACGACGACATAGAACTTCGGCAGGTTGACGTAGTCCACGTAGAGCGAGGTGATCCGCTCGGACAGTTGTTCCTTGTCCTCCGGGGTGAAGGCGTTCTCGGGGGTGAAGATCTCCCAGTACGGCATTGCGGCTCCTTGACGAATGGATCGGTGACGGAAGGTGCGGCTCGTCGATGCGGCTCAGGAGGGGGGCTCAGCCCCGGAGGTGCTTGACGAAGTGGTCCCGTGCGGCTGCGGAGAGCTCGAGGAAGCCGGGGCCGCTGTAGAAGTCGAAGTGGCCGCCCTGCTTGACGATGATCTGCTTCGGCTCCCGGGCCTCCTCGTACGCGTCGAGGGCCAACTCGAACGGTGCCACCCTGTCGTTGTCGGCCACGATCATCAGGAGCGGGGTCGGCGCGATGCGGCTGATGAAGGTACCCGGGGCGTACTCGGTCACCATCTCCATGCTTCGAGCCGTCAGCTCGTTCTTCCAGTTGGGCGCCCGGTCCGCCGACGTCTTGCTGAACCACTCGTAGGCGTCGGCCGCGGGCATCACGGCCTGCGCCGTCGGGTCGGCCGCGACGACCGGGACCCTAGCGGGCTCTCCGCCGGTGAACCGGTTGAGTCGGTCGCCCTCCTGGATCGCACGGAAGACCGGGATGAAGTCCGGCCGGATCGCCCGGCTCAGGGTGCGCGGACCCGTGATGAACGGCACCTGGGAGACGACGGCCTTCACCCTCTTGTCGATCGCCGCGACCATGAGGACGTGTCCACCGGAGAAGCTGGAGCCCCAGATGCCGATCTTCGACGCGTCCACCTCGGGGCGGGTGGTGGCGTAGGTGATCGCGTTCCGGAAATCCCGGTACTGCAGGACCGGGTCGACCTCCTGACGGGGAGTTCCCTCGCTGTCGCCGAAGTTCCGGTGATCGTAGGCGAGCACGTTGAGGCCGGCTTCGGAGAAGACCACGGCATAGTCGTCGAGGTGCATCTCCTTGACGCATGACAGCCCGTGCGCCAGGACCACGACCGGTGCCGGCGTGCTGGTGTTCCTGGCCGGATAGAACCAGCCCCGGAGGGTGACGCCGCCCTCGCCCTTGAACTCGATGTCTTCTCGATTCATGTGATCTTCCGATTCGCTTGCGATGGTCCGTCGGTCGTGTGGAGGTGCACTCGGAGTGATCCGACACTCGCGAGTCGTGGTGTCGGGCCCAGATTCCACGAATGCCTGTGAGGGCTCATAGAAGGATTGCGCCGCGGGGTGGTACGGGTGTGCCACGGCCTACGAGGAGACGGTCAGGCGCATCCGTGGGCTTCGCGGTAGTCGCCGGGCGACAGCGAGAACTCTCGACGGAACTCCCGTCCGAGGTGGCTGGCATCGCAGAAGCCCCAGCGGTGCGCGATCGCGGCAATGCAGAGGTTCGTGTTCACCAGGTCGCCTCTGGCCGCTGCCAGGCGGTGCATGCGGATGACCGCCCCGACGGTGTCCCCAGTCGACGCGAAGGCCCGGTGGACCGTCCTCGGAGAAACGCTGTGGGCGGCAGCGAGGTCGGCGACTCTGATCGGTCCACCGGCGAGATGGTCGATGATCCAGTCTTCCAGCCGCCGTCGGAACAACTGCAGGAACTCGTCGTCGCCGATGTGGGGTCGACTCGCACGGATCATGCCGGCGATGAGGACGAGGAGGGCGTTGCGCGCTCCCTCGACCTCCGCCGCGGACATCCGCCCGATGTGACGGTCCATGCTCATGAGGAAGCCGTGGAGGAGGTTGGCCAAAGGGTTCTGAGCCGTGTCCAGGAGCAGGCAACCGGGTGCGCCGCCCCCCGCGTCGAACGGGGACAGGGCGCTCATGGGCACCCGGACCGTTCGTTTGGCCAGGTGATCCGGGATGACGAACCGCCCGGTGGTGCGGGTGCTCATGATGAGAACCGTTCCTGGTCGCAGGATGACGGTCTCGTCAGAAGTCTCGATGATCTGTTGGCCGGCGGTGGCGGCGAGGAGCAGCAGCGCGTCATCGTCCTGACGCACTGCGTTTCTGCCTCGGGTCCCTTCGACCTGCGGGCACACCCAGTCGGTGATGAGAAGGTCTCCGAGGTCCAGCTCCTCGGCAGATCCGAAGCGCTTGACCGGCCCTGTGACCTGCAGGTCCATGGAGGCGAGGCGGTCACGGACGGCGAGCCTCCAGCGGACGTCCAACTCTTCGGATGTCAGCAGGTCGGCGGGGCTTAGCATGGATGGGGCGACAGTCACTTCGGCTCCAGCTCGATAGAAGCTGTCCTCTCGGTCGTGACTCGTAGTTTGCTTCGTCGAAACATTCCGGTACTTGCCCTGAGGCGACAAGGATTTGTCCTTGCGTGACACCGATCTTCCTGTCCGGTGCTCTGCCCTGCAGGGGCTGTCCACGCTCGTCACCGAGTTCGGCGGCTCGGGCCCCGAACTCCTCGCGGCATATGGTTTCGACGAGGCGAGGATCGCCGAGGGCAACTCGTTCGTGAGTCTCCGACTGGTCGAGCGCGTTCTCGAGGAAACGGCCGGCCGATTCGCGCTTCCGGACCTCGGGTTGAGGATGGCGGCGCAGCAGGACCTGCATGTGCTGGGACCGCTGGCGATCGCCATGGAGAACTCACGCACGATCGGCGAGGCCGTCGAGTGCGCGAGCCGATACCTGTTCGTCTACAGCCCGGCCCTCTCACTCGAGGAAACCGACGATCCGCTGGGAAGTCCCGGTGTGGTCGGCCTTCGCTACACAACCACGGGCATCAACGCATCACCACAGGCGATCGACTACGGCATCGGGATCGTCCACCGAGTCCTGACGCTGATCCACGGCGACGCACCCTACGGACTTCGTTCGGTCCTGCTTCCACACGCTCGCCTGGTACAGGAAAGCTCCTACCGGAAGTACTTCGGGGCCGAGGTCAGATTCGACTGTCCGAGCGCGGTCCTGCGCGTCCCGAGCCAACTGTTCTCGACACCGGTCAGCGGCGGCGATGACCTGCTTCACGACATCGCGATGGACCATCTCGAAACGCACTTCGGCCACCAGCACGTGCCGATGTCGGACCTGGTCGCAGCGATTCTCAGCGAACAGCTCGGATCCAGCGGTCCGGACCTGTCGAAAGTCGCGCGCCTGCTGAGTCTCCATCCGCGTTCACTGCAGCGGTCCCTGTCCAAGGAGGGCACGACCTTCTCCGGCGTCGTCGATCGTGTACGCAGGAGTCAGGCCCTGGACTTGATCACGAGGACCGACCTGTCCTTCTCGCAGATCGCGGCCAGCCTGGGGATGCAGGAACAGTCCAGCCTCACTCGTGCGGTACGTCGGTGGTTCGACACGTCACCTTCCAGACTGCGACGCGAAGGACTGGAGCCGAAAGGTCAGTCAGCCCTCATCGACTAAGCGTCTTCCTCTGCCCGGGAGGGCCTGTTCGGCCCAGATGACCTTGCCCTCACCACTGTGCCGTGCGCCCCAGCGCTCGGCGAGCTGGGCGACCAGGAGCAGGCCGCGGCCGCCTTCGTCGAAGACCCGGGCATGGCGCAGGTGCGGGGCGGTGCTGCTGGCGTCGGAGACTTCGCACGTCAGAGTGGATTGGAGGATCATCCGCAGCTGTATGGGGGCTTTGCCGTAGCGGATGGCGTTGGTCACCAGTTCGCTGACCATGAGCTCCGTTGTGAAGGACAGTTCTTCCAGGCCCCAGGTGGCGAGTTGGTCGGATGCGTAGGTGCGGGCGCCGGCCACGAGCGCCGGGTCGGAGGGGAGGTCCAATGTGGCGACGTGCCTGGCGTCAAGCGCTCGGGTTCGCGCCACGAGAAGGGCGATGTCATCGGTGGGGCGGCCGGGCAGCAGCGCGGACAGCAGGTCCTCGCAGGTCGCCTCCAACGAAGCGGGTGCTCGGGCAAGGACGTTGCGCAGCAGCGTGAGTGCGGTGTCCACGTCGCGAGCGCGGCTTTGGACGAGGCCGTCGGTGTACAGGACCAGGAGACTGCCTTCCGGCAGTTGGAATTGGGCTGTCTCAAAGGGGAGGCCGCCCAGGCCCAGAGGCGGGCCGATGGACAGTTCCGGGAAGCCGACCGCCCGGAGGGGTGGGCTGTGGCCGCCGGAGTCCAGGGGCGTGACGACGGCCGGTGGAACGTGTCCGGCGCTGGCCAGGGAGCACAGGCGGGAGACCGGGTCGTAGACCGCGTACAGGCAGGTGGCGATTGTCTCGTCCGCATCCCGTTCCTGCTCACGCTGCATCCGGATGACCACGTCATCGAGGTGGGTGAGCAGTTCGTCGGGCATCAGGTCGATGTCCGCGAGAGTACGGACGGCCGTCCGCAGGCGGCCCATGGTGGCAGAGGCGTGGAGGCCGCGGCCGACAACGTCACCCACCACGAGTGCGACGCGGGCACCGGACAGCGGAATCACGTCGTACCAATCGCCGCCCACGCCTGCCCGGGATCCGCAGGGCAGGTAGCGGCAGGCGGTCTCGACGGCGGACTGCTCGGGCACCTGATGCTGGAGCAGGCTGCGCTGGAGCGTGAGCGCCGTGGAACGCTCGTGGGTGTAGCGACGAGCGTTGTCGATGTACACGGCTGCTCTGGACGCGATCTCCTGGGCCAGGCGCAGATCCTCGTCGTCGAACGGGACTGCGGTTCGGTGGCGGAGGAACTGCACGAGGCCCAGGGGGGTTCCGCGGGCCCACAGCGGGACCAGGAGCACTGAGTGGATGCCGAAGATCCGCAGGGCACGTCTGCGGTCCGGGGAAGCCGCCAACCATGGCGGAACGTCCGAGCCCTCAATGTCGTGCCGCAGGGGCTGTCCAGTGGCCAGTGAGCGAGCAGGCTCCGACCCCTCGGGATATGTGTGTCTTTCCCCGGTGCCGACTGCTGAGTCCGGGCAGCCATCCAATACGGATTGCTGGGCGACCCGACGGACTGCCGACGCAACTCGGGCCGGCACCGCACCCTCCTCCTGGAGTGCGGAGTCGAGCAGGTCGACGGTGACGAGATCAGCGAAGCGGTCGGTACCGACGTCTGCCAGTTCCTGGGCGGTGCGGGCGGTGTCCAGGGTGGTCCCGATCCGCGTGTTGGCCTCGTTGATCACGCTCAGCCGCCGCTGCAGCCAGCGGTCGCGTTCCTGCTGGTACGCCGCGACGGCCTGCTCCGCGGTGCGATCGACGTACTCGAAACCCATCGCGCTCAGTGCGACCGTTGCCGCGTTGATCAGCTCCGGGGCGTCGGTGAGACAGTTTGTCTCCTCGTAGAGCAGATGAACAAGACGAGCCTGGACCAGCCGATAGATACGTAGGAGATCACTGATCGGCACCCTGTGCTTGGCGAGTAGGCGAGCGAGCTCAATGGCGGCAGGCGGCGTCTTCACATCGGTCTCTGTGCCCTGCTCGAGAAAATCCAGAAGGGTGGTGATGTGTTCCGACGCAGCCGCTGGCAGCACAGCGGCGATGTCCTGGTATGCCCACACCTTCGGAAGCTCCCGGCGCAAGCTCTGCAGCGACGCATCGACCAATTGGTCCGCTCGGGGCTCGAGCCCTCGAGCGAGATCGCTGATGAAGGCATGGGCGTCTGTACCCACATCCACAATATACGGGCAAAACGGGTGGGCGGGCATCCGCCTGCCTGCCTCGAACATGCAGCCGGTCCGTGGGCTGGTGGTGCACGGAGTGTGGAAGGTGGTGGTCGCGCCGCGTTCTCGTGGCATCACCAGAAGCTCGGCCCGGAGGGACGCGCCTCGGCGCAGCAGGCGCGCTGGGGCCAAGGACCTGGGTGACGGTGCCGGCACCGGACTACCAGCGGATTCTGGGTGTGCTGGAGGAGTGGCGAACAGGGGACCGGCGAAGGCTCAGAAGATCGCGGTGGAGCTGGGCCTGGGGACGACTCCGGCGAAGGTCGAGGGGGTGCACTCGAAGGCCAGGCACCTGACAGAACACGGGGGGCTCAGGCAGGAGACGTCGGAGATGTTCAGCACCGACCGGCGGCCCGCGGTCGCGCCGGACGCCGGCCCATCGTGGCTGACCCGGCCACCGCCCCGCACCTGGGGCGGGGTCCTGGTCGTCGATGACTCCGGCGACCGCAAGGCCAGCCGGGGTCGCGGGTGCTTTCGCCGCTGTCGCGCAGGATGACGAGCGGGACGGGATCGGGCAGTGACACCAGGGCGTAGGTGGGGCACCGGCCTTCGTGGGGAGTGAGCTGGAGGGCGCCGGGGGCGAGACCGGCGTCCCGCATGGCCGACGCGACCACCTGCGCCATCAGGGCTTCGGAGGAGCGCAGGGCAACGGAGCCGGTGCGCAACACGCCGGCGTTGCGGGACTTGAGGAACTGGGAGGCGATGTCCAGCCTCACGACGAGGGCCTCTCGGCGACCGGGGCCGCCGGGATGGGCCGTGCGCTCCTGGACGCTGACGGAGTCCGAACTCCACCGCCTGCCCGTTCTGCCTCGTCATGCTCACCGACTCGGTCAACGGCAAGAAGGCTGCGGCTGACAGCGGCTCCGCCGCGGGCGGCAAGGCCAAGGACGTGTGATCAACGGCTCCGGCAACGTCAGCCCGCCGGCCCGCAGGGCGGTTATGAAAGCCGTCCGTGAAGTGGGCTACGTACCCAACCACGCCGCCCGCGCGCTGGTTCGGCAGCGCACCGACACCATCGCGTTCGTGGCCTCCCTGATGGAGGATCGTCGATTCTGGGAAGACCCGTTCTACTCACTGCTGGTGCAGGGGCCACAGCCGAACTGGCCGCAGAGGGAATGCAGTTGGTGTTGACCCTCGCCCGGTCCAGGCAAGAGCACGCCCAGCTCGCCACCTTTCTCACGGCACGTCACGTTGACGGGTCCTGCTTGCCTCCATGTGCGGTGACGACTCGCTTCCCGGCTGACTCGAAGCGGCGGGCGTCCCCACCGTGTCGATAGGGGCGCCAACCGACTCCGCATCGATTCGCTCCGTGGATTTCGACAACGAGGGCCGAGGCCGACGTGCTGCGGAGCATCTGCTGAAGCTCGGTCGCCGGTACTTCGCGATCATCACGGGTCCCTTGGCTTTGCAGGCCAACGTGGACCGCTAGAAGGAATTCGACGCTGCCCCGGTCGAGGCGGGCCACGAACATCCCCGAGGTCGCCCACGGTGACTTCACCTCAGGCTCCGGCGCTGCCGCAACTCTCGCCGAACCATTCATGAAAACGCAGTTCACCGGTAGCGGACTCTGCCGTGAAATCCGGGGCGAGGTCACCTATTTGGAGCGTCATTTCGGCGTTCTCCTTCAACCAGAGTGGGGTGTGGGAAAGGTAATGCGCGGCGAAGTGCCGCTGAAGCACCTGCAGATCGAAACTAACGTGACGGCGAACAGCACTGATCCCCAAGCCTCGGTGGCGACGCGGACCGTGCCGAGCCGGCCCTATTGCTCCTGCAAGGGCGGAAGGCTGCGGATCGCGCCGAGGGTCCTGTTGCGCGATTCACGGGACTTATCATTGCCTTGTACAGAGGCTTACCTGTCCGTGCAGGAGTGGAGGCCGCTCTTCGTCAGCCGCGGAGATCCCGCCGACGGCCCAGGCGTGCAGGGCTTGTGCGCGGCGTAGGCGCGGGTGGGACCCTGGGCGGCCATGCGGGCGAAAGCGGTCGCCGCGGCCAGCAGGAACGCGGCGGCGGTATCGGCGTCGCCGCCATCTAAAGGATCCCGCTGCACACAGTGGGCGGAAACCCCGCCGTTATCCGTTGCGGTGTGCCCGGTCATGCTTCGAGCACTACTGCGAGTCCCTGGCCGACGCCGATGCAGATGGCGGCGACGCCGATACCGCCGCCGCGTGCGGCAAGTGCGTGTGCGAGGTGTCCGACGATGCGTCCTCCGGAGGCGCCGAGGGGGTGGCCGATGGCGATGGCGCCGCCGTCGACGTTCACCTTCTGGGGATCGAGTTCGGGCCAGAGCCGCATGCAGGCGATGCTCTGGGCGGCGTATGCCTCGTTGAGTTCGACGAGGTCGACGTCCGACCAGGTTCTGCCGGCGCGGGCGAGGGCGCGGTTGGCTGCCTCCACCGGGGCGATGCCGAAGACGTCCGGGTCGTTGCCGGCCACTCCTCGTCCGGTGATGCGGGCCAGGGGTTGTGCTCCGGGCAGTGCGTTCTCGGCTCCGAGCAGTACTGCGGAGGCACCGTCGTTGAGGGGAGAGGAGTTGCCCGCTGTGACGCTTCCGTTCGCGAGGAATGCCGGCTTGAGCGCGGCAAGGGCGGCCATGCTCGTGTCGTCGCGGATGCCCTCGTCGCGGTCGAGGTGGACACCGGGCACACCGATGATCTCTGCCGCGTAGGCGCCGTCGGCGAATGCGCGTGCCGCGTTCTGATGGCTGCGCAGGGCGAAGGCGTCCTGCTCCTCGCGTGAGATGGCGAAGCGTTCCGCGAGGATCTCGGCTGTCTGTCCCAGGGGGATGGTCCACTGCTCGGGCATGCGGGGGTTCACGAGCCGCCATCCCAGGGTTGTGGAGACCATGGTCGCGTTGCCTGCCGGGTAGGCTCGGTCCGGCTTGGGCACAACCCACGGTGCGCGGCTCATCGACTCGACGCCGCCGGCGAGCACGAGCGTTGCGTCACCCGCTTCGATGGCGCGGCTGCCCTGGATGACCGCCTCGACTCCGGAGCCGCACAGGCGGTTGACGGTCACGCCGGGCGTGCTGGTGGGGAACCCTGCCAGCAGTGCGCCCATTCGGGCCACATTGCGATTGTCCTCGCCGGCGCCGTTGGCGTTGCCGAACACGATGTCGTCGATCCGCTCCGGGTCCAGGTCCGGCTGCCGCTCGACGAGGGCGCTCATGACATGTGCGGCGAGGTCGTCCGGGCGTACGCCCGCCAGTGCTTTGCCGTACTTTCCGAAGGGGGTTCGTAGAGCGTCGTATACGAAGCTAGCGGTCATGACCTCGTCCGTTTTCGTTCATGGTCGTCGAGTGGCGGGAGTGTGCTGGGGCCTTGTCAGGAACGGTCGGCAAGGGGGGCAACTCGTCCATCGCTGAGGTGCAGGCCGGTGGCCTTGGCGAGCGCGTCGATCGTGGCGGTGCCGAACAACTCGCGCACCGCAAAGCCGGCGGGGGTGATGTCGAATACCGCGTGGTTGGTGTAGACGCGGGTGACGCAGCCCACGCCGGTGAGGGGGTAGGTGCACTGTGTGACGAGTTTTGGTGTGCCGTCCCGGGTGAGCAGATCAGTCATCACCCACACCGACTTGGCACCGATCGCCAGGTCCATCGCCCCGCCGACCGCGGGTATGGCGTCGGCGGCACCGGTGTGCCAATTGGCCAGGTCGCCGTGCTCGGAGATCTGGAACGCCCCGAGCACGCAGATGTCCAGGTGCCCTCCGCGCATCATGGCGAACGAGTCGGCGTGGTGGAAATAGGAGGCTCCGGGCCGCTCGGTCACCGGCTGCTTCCCCGCGTTGATGAGATCTGGATCGATGTGGCCCGGCACTGGTGCGGGCCCCATCGCCAGCATGCCGTTCTCGGTGTGCAGGACGACTTCCACATCTTCGGGGATGGCATCGGCCACGAGCGTCGGCGCGCCGATCCCCAGGTTCACGACGGAGCCCTCGGGAATGTCGAGCGCTATGCGGGCGGCGAGTTCGCGGCGAGAAAGGCCGGAGCTGAGAACGGTCATCGGTTTTCGTCCCGTGATTCGATGGTGCTCGGGTTCGGGTTGCCCTCAGCGTCCGCGGCGCCGACGAAGGCACCCTCACGCAGCCATGTCCGCTCTCCGACACCGACCACCCGATCGACGAAAATCCCCGGCGTGACAACGGTCTCGGGATCGATCGCGCCCAACTCCACGACGCGGTCCACCTGTACGACGGTGCTCTGCGCGGCGGCAGCCATGATCGGCCCGAAGTTCCGCGCGGTCTTGCGGTACACCACGTTGCCCCAGCGGTCGGCCAGATGGCCGCTCACCAGCGCATAGTCGGCGTGCAGAGGGTGTTCCAGCACGTGGTCGCGCCCGCCGATGACCCGATGCTCCTTGCCGGCGGCCAGCGGGGTGCCGAAGCCCGTGGGAGTGAAGAACGCGCCGATTCCCGCGCCCGCGGCTCGGATGCGTTCAGCCAGTGTCCCCTGCGGGGCGAGTTCGAGCTCGATCTTCCCCGCCCGGTAGAGGCGGTCGAAGACGTATGAGTCGCTCTGACGCGGGAACGAGCAGATGATCTTGCGGACGCGGCCTGCTGCGAGCAGAGCGGCCAGGCCCGTGTTTCCGTTGCCTGCGTTGTTGTTGATGACCACGAGTTCGCGGGCGCCCTGCTCGAGAAGGGCGTCGATCAACTCCACGGGCTGACCGGCTCTGCCGAAACCGCCGATCATGATCGTTGCCCCGTCCTCGATGCCCGCCACGGCCTCGGCGACACTCGGACAGACCTTCGAGATCACGTGACATCACCCTTTCGCGAAGCGGCCTCAATGCCGCCCTGCTGGCGGTTAACAGTACATCGGGAGAGGCGATTCGTACATAGTCAAAATGCCAATGGCTATGTACAAGGCGGTCGGCCATCCGGCGGGCGGCAGCGGGGCGTGCCTCGTGTGCCCAAGGAAGTGTCCACAGGAGGAGTCCGGCCGCCGGACCGCGAGCTGCGAGGAGCCGCCAGACGCCGTGGAAGGCTTCGACGGCCGTGACCGCCGTGGGTTGCCGAGGACAGCGCCGAGCTGGCGGAGGCTGCGTTGATCGCCGAGCCGAGCGCCAACGGCGCAGGCAGCGACTGGGCGGCGGCCCCCAACTAGGGCGGGCAGGGTGGACCCGCACCGAGCCCGGTCGGCAGCGCGGTGGGCATGGGTACGAGGGCGGTCGCCGCCCATGGAACCCTAGGTGCCGATGGCAACCGGCCGCCGGCCGACGGGAATTCCGGCAGGAGCGGGGCTGGTGACGTAGGTGAGACCAGGGCGGCGAAGGCCGCCGGCAGAGCCCGCCCCGCGATCAGCGACGCCCGCGTTCGACGCGAGGCCGCACGGGGCACAAGCTGGAGACGGCCTGCGTGACGAAGCGGCAGCCGACGAGCATCCCGCGAGCTCCGCCGGGCAGATCACACCGTACGGCGAGGTTGCCCAGCGTGCCGCGGCGGGAGGCGTCAGCCACGCTTCGGGTCGGTTGCCTCGGTTGCTGCCGGACGGGCGGTGGCGGGGCGTCGCCGTCCCGCCGGGCTGACTCGGTCTTTGTGACTGAGCATCTTCGGCAGCGCCCGCACCGTGCGCGACGGCGTCCGCTTGCGGATGCCATCGCATCACCGGATGCCATCGCATCACCGCGCCGAGGAGAGCCCGCGTTCCTTCAGACGGGCCCGATAGGCCCGTACGTTCTGGGTGTTCCCGCAGGTGGTGACGTCGTGCCAGAGACGCGAGCAGTTCTTGGAGCGGTCGTAGAACGCGCCGCGACAGCGAGGGTTCGCACACACCTTCAGTCGGCGCATCGTGTCGGCATAGGTGGCGGCGGCCAGTTGGATCATGACATACGAGCGGAGAAGTTCGACGCCCTTGCCGCGAGCGTGCAGCCGCGCGCCTCCGGCGTCCAGACTGACGGCTGCCGTCGTCTCGATCGACGGTGCGGCGACGGCGGCGGAAGGTTCGTCGGCATGCCCGGTGGCCAGCGCGGCACGGAGGTCGTCGCGCAGTGATTGGAGGCGACCGAGGCCCCGTGCATCAAGGGGGCATGGAGCGGAAGGAGCGCTGGAGTCGATACTGCTCAGCGTTGCGAGGGAGGACCGGAGCCACTGCTCCGCCGTAACGACGGACTCCAGGAGGTCAGGCTGGCGTGGCTTGCCCAGGCTCGCTGTGTTCAAGAGGTCCTGTACGAATCCCAGCCCGCCTGGGGCGTTGTGTTCGACTTCCTCATAGCGAGCCGAGGCCGGCCATTGGACCGCCGCACTCATCGTGTCCTCCTGGTGCCGTCAGGTTTCTTGCAGAGCCTCTGTAAGAGCCTATCGCTTTCACCTGTGACCCATGGCCAGACCGCATGAGCGGGGCCGCCTGCAGGACGGCCCCGCGAGGGGACCTATTCCCCGGTGAAGTCGACGGTGGGTCGGGGCCGTCCTTCCTTGTAGGCCGCCACGGCCGACGTGAGAGCGACAGCCACATCCTTGGACTCGAACAGGGGGATGGCGATGTCGAACATCGAGTCGTCGGCGGCCTTCACACCACCGGCTTCCCACATCCGCAGCAGCGCCTTGTGCGCGGCGTGCGCCCGGGTGGGCCCTGCGGCCACCTTGCGGGCGAACGCCCGAGCGGCCTCGAGGACTTCGGCATCGGGCAGGATGTGGTTGACGACTCCGGCCTGCGCCATGGTGGCAGCGGGAACCTGTTCCGAGGTCAGTGCCCATTCGTAGGCCCTGGCACGGCCCGCACGAGCGGCCGATCGGTAGATGCCGCCAAGCAGGGTGACGATGCCCAGCGTCTGCTCGGGGTGCCCGAACCGGGCGCCCTCGCCGGCGAAGATCACGTCGGAGCGCAGGGCGAGTTCGAAGCCCCCGCCGAAGCACAGGCCGTTCACCGCTGCGACCACTGGCACGGGAATCTGCTCGAAGCGGTTGAAGGCGAACATGTACCGCTCGAACAGCATCCGCAGCTGCCGCACGTCGAGGTCGGGCCACGTGACGATGTCCCCGCCGAAGCAGAAGTCAGGCCCTTCGGCCCGCAGCAGGATCGCCCGCGCCCCCGATGACTCCGCCTTCTCGACCGCTGCGAGCAGTTCCTCGGCCATCTGTTCGTCGATACGGTTCTGCGGCGGGTTGTCCAGGACGATCTCGGCGACGTGGTCGTTGATGTCGAAACCAAGATGGCTCATCGGTCTTCCATTTCTTTCCTGCAGGCACGGTTGCTGAAGGTGGCCGCGCGGGACAGACGGGGAACTGGGCTATGCGCCCGGAGCGGGCTGCGGGTCGCCCGCATAGAAGTGATCGGACGGGACGATGCCGACCAGCCGGTCGCGGACCGTGGCGGAGAATCGCAGGACTGCTCCGAGCGGACGATGGTGGATCGCCGCCCGGACGACATCGCCCTCTGCGTTCTTCTCCAGAAGAGTGACGCCGGAGATCTGCACTCCGCCGAACGCCGTCGCCTTCCACTGCAGGTAGGTCGTGGTTGAGTCGGAGGCCTCGGCCGTGAACTCCAGCGACTCGTAGATCGTGCTCGCAGCCGCGAGAGCAGAGGCGACGAGCGCGCGACCGGCGATCGGCCGGGCAAGAATGCTGGCCTCCAGCACGACGTCCTCGGCGAAGCCCTGGGCGAAGGTGTTCTCGGAATGCTCCGAGAAGCCGCTGCGCCAGCCCGAAGCCGCATCGTCGGCATGCAGGTTCTGGAGGAAGTCGAGGACTTCGCGGGCCAGGGCGTGGGGGTGCTCCACGTGCAGCCAGTGCCCGCCGCCGGCAACGGTCGCCAGGCGCGCACCGGGGAAGCGCGGCGCGATGGCTCCGGTGATCAGTTCTCCGGTGATGAAGCCGTCGCTGTCGCCGCGGACGATGAGGACGGGGCCGGAGTACGCGCTCTGTTCCGGTGCCTCCTCGACACCGTTGTTCCAAATGTCGACGTACCGTGCGGCCACGGGCGGGGCGACCAGCAGGCCGCTGCGGCCCAGCGCGTCCAGTGCCTCCTTGTCGAGCGCCGGCGAGAGCTGGGTGCGAACGGCGCGCTGGGCCTCCGCGTTCCCGCCGAGTGCCCGGAACGGCACAACGGCCTCTTCGGGCAGACGGGTGCCCCCGAGCGGGACCGGCGTGAGCAGAACCAGTCCGGCGACGCGCCCGGGCCGGGCGGCGGCCGCGAGTTCGGCAACCTGGGAGCCCATGCTCTGGCCCACCACGACGACGGGCCCCTTGATGTCGTCGACGACGGATGCGACCTCGTCGGCGAACAGGGCCAGGCTCAGCTTCTCCGTGTCCTCGGCCGAGGACGCACGGGTCCCGGAACCCGGAAGATCGATACGCGCCGTCGCCACGGCACCCTTCAGGGCTTCGACGAAGCCGTCCCAAACCGTGGCATCGTCCAGGAAGCCGTGGACGAGCAGCAGTGTCGGCGCCTGCGGGAGCGCCTCGCCACCGCCGGTACCGGCTGGGTCGGCGTGAACAAAGTCTCTGGTCATTTCGGTTCCGTCCTCGTTGATCCGGAAGGCGACCATTCCGCCGTGTCGATGGGTGAGAAGTCCGTCGGACGTTCATCGAGCCGCGCGCTGCGCGTCACGCGCAGACGCTCGACGAGCTCCTCGGGAAGGGGGGTGGTGAAGATGTTGTCGACGAGCGAGTACTCGGCAGCCAGACGCCCAACGGCCCCCAGGGCACCGGTGTCGATGCGCCCGCCGGGCAGGTAGAGGTCGTCGCGCACGTGGAAGCGCTCCACGCGCCCCCAGACCACGTGGTCCGGCATCGGGGGCATGGGGATGATCCGATCGACCACACACTCCATGGAAACAGGGGCGTCGGCGATCCGGGGCGCCGCTACGACCTCGCACTTGCCCTTCTCCAGGCCGAGTGCCTCGAATTCGTCGACCTCTGGGTCGAACTCGAAGGCGGAGCGGTGCACTTCGTCGGCATGGCCGATCGACGCCATGTTCACCACGAACTCACCGGTGTCCCGGATGTTGACGAACGTGTCCTTCAGGGTGACCTCGTCGGAGCGGGGCTGAAGGGAGATCGACACGATCGGGGGAAGGCGGCTGACGACGGTGAAGAAGGACACCGGGGCCAAGTTGCCGATGCCCGCGGTCGACCGGGTGCTGACCCAGGCGATCGCGCGCGGCAGAACACTGCCGATGAGAAGTTTGTAGCTCGCCCTGGCGTCGAGCGATGCCGTATCGATGATCATTTGCACTCTCCGTTGAACGCCTCTCCGAAGGCTGCCGGTCTCGGCTTGCTCTCGGCGCCCGCGACGATGGCCGGCTCGAATCTCGGTCGGTACCGGGTGCGGATAGCCCCGGGGAAGCTCGGGGCGAGAGGGACGACCTCTGATGTGTACAGGAGCGTAGCGCCTACACTTGTGACAACGCCAGGTGTGCGCCACCTGAAATGCCCGCCGGGACCCCGGAGAGGGAAGGCCGCGTCAATACATTTGAAATGACAGAGTCATACCGTTGTCACCTATGTACCCAGCTGTTAGGGTCCGCCGCTATGAAAGCAACAACGCTTCCAGGTCTCACCGGGGAACCGGCACTGGAGATGCTCCACGCCGCACCATTGAGACCCGCGGCACCCGGAACACCCCAGTTGCTGTTCGTGCACGGTCTGGGCTACGCCGCCTGGGTCTGGGAGGACTGGATGGCAGCGGCGGCCGCGGCCGGACACGACAGCTGGGCGGTCTCCCTGCGCGGCCACGGTGGCAGCGGCGGCACCGCCGCCCGCTCCGCGCTGAGCGACTACGAGGCCGACGTCGTCCGCGCCGCACGCTCGCTCCCGGGGCCCGTCGTGCTGATCGGGCACTCCATGGGCGCGCTCGTCGTCCAACGCGCGGCCGCGGCGGCGAACGCCGCTGCCATGATCCTGGTCGCTCCGCTGCCCCCACGCCCCGCGGTGCACACGATTCTGGCGGTACTGCGCCGGCAGCCGTTGGAAGTGCCGCGCTACATAGCCGGCAGGCCGATCAAGCTCGGTCCCCACATCCTCTACGCCCACCCGGACGACCCGGCGACGGCCGAGGCGAGCAAGCGCCTGACCCCCGACTCCCCGCTCGTCCAGTACCAGTTCCTCTTCCACCGGCCGACGCGCGTGCCGCCGCTGCCGGTCCTGGTACTCGCCGCCGCGAAGGACCGGCTCGTGCCCCTCGTCTCCGTACGGGCCACTGCGCAGCGCTACGGAGCGCGACTCCGGAAAATCGCCGGCGTCGGACACACCATGATGCTCGACCCGGAATGGGCCGAGGGCTGGAAGCAGATCGAGTCCTGGCTCGCCGACGGCCCCCCGACGGCAGCCCACCCCACCGGCCCGCCACCCACACGGCGCGGCAGGAGTGACAGTAAGGAAAAGAGGAACCATGGTTGACAGGCGAGACGTGGCCTTCACCGCCGACGGTGGAGTGACCCTGCGCGGGTGGTACTTCGTACCCGAAGGCGAAGGCCCGCATCCGGCCATCTCCATGGCTCACGGCTACGCGGGCGTCAAGGAGCACGCCCTGGAGGGCTTCGCCCGGCGGTTCGCCGAGGCGGGCTTCGCCGTACTCCTCCACGACCACCGCACGTTCGGCGCCAGCGACGGCGAGCCACGTCAGGACGTCAATCCGTGGGTGCAGGCCGAGGACTGGCGTCGGGCGATCTCCTTCCTGGAGGCGCAGCCCGAGGTCGATCCGGACCGGCTCGGCGTCTGGGGAAGCAGTTACGGCGGTGGGCACGCCATCGTGCTCGGTGCCACGGACCGGCGCCTGAAGGCCGTCGTCGCGCAGGTCCCGAACATCAGCGGCTACCGGCAGGGGCTTCGACGGGTGCCTCCGCATCTCGTTCCCGCCCTTGAGGAGGGGTTCGCGGAGGAGGAGCGCAGCGCCGCCCGCGGGGAACCGATCCAGTACCAGCAGATCGTCAGCAGCGATCCGGCGGTCCGCGCGTCCTACTACTCCGGCGACGCGGTCGACTTCTATCTCCAGGAGCTGCCGGAGGGAGTCTGGGAGAACCGGGTGACCGTACGGTCCACGCGCATGGCGCGCATGTACGACCCTGGGTCGTTCATCCGCAGGGTGTCCCCCACGCCTTTGCTGATGATCGTTGCCAAGGACGATTACCTGACGGTGACCGACGTCGCTCTCGAGGCCTACGAGGACGCCCTCGAACCCAAGAAGCTGATCCTCATCCCCGGTGGCCACTTCGACCCGTACCTCGCCCAGTTCGAGCGCGCCTGCTCGGAAGCACTCGACTGGTTCCGGAAGTTCCTGCAGGCATAGAACGAGTGCACCCGCGAGGGAATCGGCCGGGTCAGCATCCGGCCTGATGGATGATCAGACCAGCCCGCCGGTGAACTCCTCGTCGTTCAAGTGACGGCAAGGATCTTGGAAGCGAGACCCCGCCATTGCCCCCGCCTGGCGAGCCAGGCACCCGGCTGGACGGCGTCCGGACCCGGTATTCCGGGCGAGCTGGAGCAGTTCACGGAAGGTGCGCCCCAACACGGCCGCCTCGACCGCGGGGCACGGGCCCCATGACGACTAAACGATAGGAGTCGGCCTTGGCCGGTAAGAAGGACCTTCGATACGCGGTCCACATCTCACCCTCGATCCCCACAGAGATCAGTGATCTGCCGCCCGGTGTGGAGCGGCGGATGTGGTCGCCCATCTCCTCGACGCTCGTCTACGGCGAGCGGGACGCGGTACTCGTCGACCCGGTCATGACGGTCCAGCAAGCCGTCGCGCTCGCCGAATGGGTGGAAGCGTACGACCGGAATCTGACGGCGGTCTACGTCACCCACGGGCATGGAGATCATTGGTTCGGGCTGGCGACCCTCCTCGAGCGCTTCCCGAACGCCCGAGCGGTCGCCACGCCGGCGGTCGTCGAGCACATGGCGAAGCAGATGGAGCCGAGCTTCGTCGAGAGCTTCTGGAACGCGAGGTTCCCGGGCCAGATCCCGGACCGCCTCGTGGCAGCCGACCCGATGAAGGACCAGGTGCTCGAACTCGAGGGCCGAGAGTTGACGGTCGTGCCGCTCGGTCACACCGACACCGACGACACGACCGCGCTGCACGTCCCGTCCATCGGGCTCGTGGTCGCCGGGGATGCTGCCTACAACGACGTGCACCTCTATCTCGCCGAGTCGCCGAGCGAGGGCCGCAAGGCGTGGAAGGAGGCGCTCGGCGTGATTGCCGGCCTCGGAGCCGACCATGTCGTGGCGGGGCACAAGCGTCCCGGCCGGCCCGACTCCCCGGGCATCCTCGCCGAGACCCGCGCCTACATCGATGACTTCGAGGACTGCGTCGCGCGCACCGCCTCCACTGAGGAGCTCTACGAAGCGATGCTGGAGATCCATCCGGACCGGGTCAACCCGGGCGCCCTGTGGGGCTCGGCCCGTTCGGTGAAGGGCTGACACGACACGCCTTCTTCGGCCCCGTGCCACTGTGGCCTGCACCATGTGTCCGGCTGACAGCCGATCACCGACCCGTGGTACGCGCAGGGCCGCGCTGTTCAGGCGGTCGCGGCGGTCTGCTGTGTGGGTGAGGGCGGTGTAGGAGCGTCGTCGCCACTGCCACGCACCTTGGGAAAACTTCATGCCCGACTTTGCCCACGCCGCCCGACACCACCGACTGCTCGACCGGATCGAACATGTGGCGGAGCACGCCTGACTTGAGTCCTCGGAAGGGGCTTCGCCACGCGGCGGGCACTCGCGGCAGCTCCGCCCCCAGCGTGGACTATTTGCGGGCAGGCGCCGCGGAGTCCTGAGCTCCTGCTACGCCGGGTTCTGTGCACGGACAAATGCCCGCAACACACCAGCCAATGTCAGGAGGCAATGGGCTCGGGTCATTGGCTCCCTGCCCTCTGGTTGTCACCTGTCGGCGGCCGGATGGTTCTCGATCCCCGCGAGCCCTCCGAGGTCGTTCTGGCGGCCGTTGGCTTCGGTCATGGCGCCGATGCTCGTACGGCTCCAGCCAGGAGGCCGTCGAGCTCGGCTTGTTCGAAGGCGTCGGCCAGCGCCTTCGGGACACTCCCGACAGGCAGCCCCGGTGGGCTCGTTGAGCCCACGGCCGCCCGGCACCTGGCTCGAAGACAACCACTATCCACCCCCGGAAGTAGGTCATCGGCCAAGCCGGCACTCTTCCCGAAGGTCATCAGCGGGCCGAGGCGGCATCCTGCGAGTGCGCAGATCCCCTCGGCCGCTTCGGGCCCGTCGGCCGACTCTCCGACCTGACACCGCGTCACCGCCGCAATCGCCGTCCGTACGCGTCTCAGCCGGACGGCGCGCGCCCGACGGTCACGCCGACATGGCCTGCCCGCCGTCTTCGGCGTCTTCCGCGCAGGCGGCGGCGAGGTCGTCCACCTGGCCGATGTGGCCCTGCTGCGGTCCGAGCCGGCCGTGTTCGGGCCGGTGGCCTCCGACCCGACGGTCTCCTGAGCTCCGGGAACCACCTCGAAGCGGCGGTGCATACCGGCCAACTCCCGGGGCTCGATGCCCAGTTCACCCGCGATCCGCGGCCGGGCCTCCTGCAGATACAGCTTGACCCGCTGATAGTCGATCGTCGAGCCGTACTCCTTCACCAGGCGTTCGTGCACCACGGCGCCCTTGATGAGGATCTCCGTCCGCAACATCGCGTCGATCAGCGGGGCGACTTCGTCGACGCTTTTCTCCGCGGCCTGCCGTTCGAGGTTCGCCTTGGTGGTGCGGACGGCGCCGTGGTGGACAGGTACTTGCGGACCGTTACGGTCCAGGCCCGTCTCCCTGGCACCTCCGTGAGGCTGACCGCCCCGGACTCGACCAGGGCACGGAACCGCCGCAGTTCCAGCCAGCGTTGCGGGTCCAAGACCACCGCGTCACCGCCCTCCGCCACCACTCACCGGACGAGCAGCAGAGTGCCGGGGACCACGCTTCACTGCACCATCAAGCGTCCCTTTTCACTCGTACGCGACCGGGGACGTTCACGTGTACGCCGACAACCACGGCCGCGGCGGGTCCGGCGAGCTGGTCGTGGGCATGCTGCGGCCCGGCAACGCGGGCTCCAACACCGCCGCCGACCACATCGAGGCCACAAAACTGGCCCTGGCCCAGCTGCCGAAACGGCACCGACTCCGACGGCGGCACCCACGAGTTCATCGCCTGGCTCGCGAAGCGCGGACGGTGGCTGTCGTACTCGGTCGGCATGACCGTCACCGACGCCATCCACCAGGCCGTCCTGAAGGTCCCGGCCTCGGCC
This sequence comes from Streptomyces sp. R35, assembly GCF_041053035.1. Classification (NCBI taxonomy): domain Bacteria; kingdom Bacillati; phylum Actinomycetota; class Actinomycetes; order Kitasatosporales; family Streptomycetaceae; genus Streptomyces; species Streptomyces sp. R35. The sequence continues at coordinate 9,060,939 of NZ_CP163440.1, read as the reverse complement.
TGGACGCCGGCCGTGGAACCCGTCGGTGAGATCCGCGACGGCGCCTGGGTCGCCGAACTCGCCGGCGACCGCCTGACGGGCTGGCCGGAAGGGCTGCGGCTGATCGTGCGCAAGGAACAGCCGCACCCCGGCGCCCAACTGCGCTTCACCGACGCCGACGGCATGCGGTTGACCTGCTTCGCCACCAACACCGCCGACGAGGCAATCGCAGTCGACGACCTTCACCACGGGGGCAGGCGTGACCACCGCTCGCGTCTACTGCCACCTCGTCTCCGGAAGCGGCGACGGCTACTGCGACGAGGTCACCCTGACCCAGCAGTGAACAACACCCGGTGGGCGTGGGAAAGCGCACTGCACTGACTCACTTCACTGCCCCGGGCTCCGCCGCTCCCCACAGGATCGGCGGAGCCCGGGGCAGCGCGCGTGCCACCGCACCTCGGTGCTCCCACCTGCGAAAACGGGCACCCGAGAGATCCGATTCAGCAGCGGTCGAACAAGTCAGCGTCGAACAGTGCAGCGACGACGTGACGTCCGGGCCGCCACATGTCCTGCAGCCGCTGAGCCAGCGAGTGGGCCCGACAGTGTCCCGCCGAGGACACCGTTGGCGAATTCGGCGTTGGTCGCCAAATGACCTTGCGGCGGCGGGATGATGGGCGAAACGGCGTGGGGGCGCGAGTCTGAGGTGATCGAGGTGTCGCTGCGTCCACGTCTGCCGGGTGAGGTTCCGGCCCAGACCGCCGAGGTGGCCCGGCTGGCGTGGCTCGGCATCACCCTGAGGGGCGTCCGCACCGAGGTTCCCGCAAATGAGATCGCCCAGCAGTTCCAGCGTTCTCTTCCTGAACTTCACGACGCCCCGCCCCAGACCCCACGCCAGCAACGACGTGCGAACCATTGTGCCCTGCAGTCGCAGGACCCGAAGGTGCGAGCGGCTCCCCCTCCGAAAGAGCACCCTCGTCTCGGAGTGCCGATGCCTTCCTGGAACCCGCAGGACGAGACCATGCGCGGATGCCCGTGGCTCGCCTGCCATCAGCGTGCCGACGCGGTCCCCGTCTACGCAGGACCCCCGCCGGAGCAAGCCGACGGGGGTCCTCACCTGTCACGAGCGATCACAAGCGATCACGGGCGGGTCACCAACCCCGCGGACGCACTCACGTCACAGGGCTCTGACCTGGACTTACGCGCTCACCCTGGACCAACTGGACGCCCATGGACGGTTTCTACGACATATGCCAGGTGGTGCCCAGTGAGGGACCGAGGATCAGGACCGGGGCGTCTTCTGGCCCGTCAAAGCGGTATTGCAGGGTGTTCATCGGTGTCTCACTCACCCGCCTGACCCTCTCATCTGTCACGGACGCCCCTATAACGGGGGGTCGGTAGAGACCATCCTGACCAGGTTGAAGACCTCGCGGGCGGCATATCGCTTGAGGCAACGGATGATCTCACGACGGGTCTTGCCCTCCTGGGTACGGCGTTCGTAGTACGCCTGGGTGCGCGGGTCGTGGCGCAGCCGGGTGAACACGATGCGGTGCAGAGCGGCATTCGCCTGCCGGTCGCCACCATGGTTGAGCCGACGCGAGCTCCGACCGCCCGAGGAGTACTCGATGGGGCTGACTCCGCACAGCGCGGCGAAAGACGCCTCGCTGCTCAGCCGCTCGGGATTGTCGCCCATGGTGATCAGGAGCGTGACAGCGGAGTCCGGGCCGATACCAACCGGCGCGAGCAGCTGCGGGGCATGTCGTTCAACGAGCCCGGTCAGTCGCTGATTCAGCTCATCGATCTGCCCGGTCAGCTGCTCGATACGCTGAGCCAGCAGGTTCAGCGTCATGAGAGTGGCCTCAGCTACGGTGTCCTCATCGCCCCCGCCGGCCCCGCCCTCGCGCGGACTGAGGCCCGCGCAGGTGCGGAACAGTTCACGGTTGCCCAGGCTGAAGAGTCGTTCCCGCAGGGCGGGGTCGGCTACGACCAGAACGGCCTTGAGCTGGTTGATCGCCTGGGTACGGGCCTTGACCGCGGAATCCTTGGCGAGTTTGAACATCCGAGCACTCTGCACCGGACCGTCGCCGGTCTTGGCGCGGGCCCTGGCACGACCGCTGAGCACGGCCCGCGCGGCAGCCTGCGCATCGAGCGGATCCGACTTCCCCAGCAGACGACGGGCCGAGCGGTCGGGCCGATTCACCTCGAACACCACGACCTGCTGCGCCAGCAGGTAGCGCGACAGGCCCGCGCCGAAGGTACCGGTCCCCTCCACCCCGGCCCGCCGCACCACTCCCGACTTGCGAGCCCAGGCGAGCAGCCGACGATAGCCGACCGCCGTGGCCGGAAAGGACTTGGTGCCCAGGATCTGGCCCAGCGGGCAGACCACTGCGGCAACATGAACCTCGCCGTGTGTGTCCACCCCCAGGACGACCTCGCCCCACGCGGGCGGGCCTGTGCTGGTGGAAGAGGTGCTGCGCTGTCTGGTCGTCATGCTGGTCCGCCTCCCGCGTGGTGATGTGCTGGGTGGCTGGCACCTGCCCGGTCGGGCGGTCTGAACCGTGATGGCGCCTGAAAGACGGCAAGGCCCCTATTGGGACACACCCTGTGGCTCGGTGACAGCAGGCATCATCCCGCAACGGCAGTCGACAGGCCCGTGACAAGACACTTCGGTCACAGGTGTCATGAGTCAGACCCCCGTCCGGAACGGTGTCACGCAACCGTCCCACTACCCCCGGCGCAACCGCACGACCCAACCGCTCCCGGAAGACTTCGTCCGAACCGGTACTGAACCTGCCCTGGACGGGATAACGATGAGTTGACTCCTCGTCCACCCGTGACCGGCATTGAGGCTTTTCCATCCTCACGTTGATGCGCGGTGAAGGACGAGGACCGCCTTCACGATGTCGGCGATCCGGGGTCGTACTGCAGCGGAGTTTTCGCAGGAGGCGTCAGCCCTTCAGGAGGGCCATGGCCTGTTCGCCGACGCAGCGGATCTTCGCGTGGGTGGTGTTGTGGCGACGCCTCCACAGCTTGAGCCGACGGCCTCGAAACGGTACGTGGCCCGGATGTCCGGCACCTTGGTACGCCTTGTCAGCCCAGCACTTGAGCCGTTCGGCCGCGACCGCGTCGATGATTCCGTGGCGTCCGGCGGCCGTCAGGTCATGGGCCGAGCCGGGCAGGGCGGGCGAGGCGCACGGCAGACGGCCGAACGGATCGGTCAGGACCTGGACTTCATGCCGTGGCGTTTGTATTTCCCTGCAGTACGTGGTGTCGGCGGCGATCCGGTCGATCGGCAGGAGGGTGCCGTCCAGGACCACGAATGCCTTCTTCCCGGCCGTGTCCGCGCCCTCGGCCAGGCTGGGAGCGCGGGCGGACAGGAAGTCGACGGCCTCGGGGATGTAGCGGTAGACCGTGGCAACGCCAATACCGAACCCGGCGGCGAGCCGGGCGTAGGTGTCACCGCACCGCAGGTGAGCCAGGGCGAGCAGGGCCTGCCGGTCGGCTGCCGCGTCGCCACCACGTACCGATCTCACGTCCTCGCGCGGCCAGTTGCCCGGTCAGGTAGCGCAGCGTGCGGCTGGACAGGTCGATCGCCGACGGGTGGACAAGCACGCGAAGCTCCGTAAGTTGTTGGATGGCCCGGGAGGGCCGGGTGTGGCTTACGCGAAGCTGTCTTCAGTGGCTCGCCAGGAGTGGCCGCCCAGCCCTTCGGGGCGCCCTGGCTGCTAATTGAGATCTGCGATTTTGTCGCTGTTTTTGGCGGCCAACCCGGGCTTGGTACAGGATCGCGTCGACGATCTCTCGCATCTCGTACCGGCCCTCACGACCGCTGACCGAGCGGTGCTGTCCCTTCCAGGACGTGATGACCGGCCGGATCAGCTCCCACACCTCCAAGTCGCCCTCGCGTCAGCACCGCGCACTGCCGGGGCTGTCGCAGCGGCCGGCCACGCCGGCTGATCCGCGACACCGGCGCGGGAAGCGTCGGAGATGGGGGTGAAGATCAGCCAAGTGATGTCCCGTCAACCGTTCGCGCTGCGCCCGGTGGCCGGCCTGGTGGCTCGACTTGCCGCTGGATCTGGCCGGTGTCCCGGATGGACCGTCTCATCGTCCAGGCAGTGCGTCGCGCCATGGGTCGGGTGTCAACCCTGCCGTTGAGGTTCCTCGCGGCGATGGCCGCGCTCTACGGGCGCTCGGCCATCGCTCACACCTCCAGCACCAACCGCTCTCCTTCCGGTGCACGCGAGACGCAGGGCAGCATGGCGCCGGCCGCACGTTCGGTGGCCGTGAGCCGACGGTCACGATGATCGACATGGCCATGGGCCACCCGTACCCGGCAGGTGCCGCAAAACCCCTGGCGGCAGGAGAACGGTAGGTCCGGCAGGGCCTCGTGGAGAACATCCAGGGCGGAGCGGTCGTACGGCACTGGCAGAACCCGTCCGGTGTCGCCCAGCTGAAGTTCGAAGGGACGGCCGTCCGTGATCGGGGCCGGGGCGAAACGCTCGAAGTGCAGGGCTGACGCGCGGCTGTCACCGAACGCGCGCCGAACGCCGTCGATCATGGGCGCGGGCCCGCAGCAGTACACCGCACCCGCCGCCGGGCTCAAGCTCAACAGATCGGCTGCTTCGGGCACGCCGGACTCGTCGTCAGGACGGATGAAGACCCGGCCAGGGGCCGCGGCCGCGAGTTCGGCCAGCTCTGCCGCGAAGGGCATCGAGCCGCGGCTGCGGCCGGTGTGCACGAGCCTCCAGTCCAGCCCGCGTCGGGCGGCTTCCCGAGCCATCGGCAGGATCGGGGTGATGCCGATGCCGCCCGCGATGAGCAGGACGACTGCTTCGGCGGCGAAGGGGAAGGCGTTCCGGGGCCCGGTGATGGTGACCCGCATACCGTCCCCGAGGGCGTCGTGTACCTCGGCCGAACCGCCTGCGCCGTTGGCGATGCGGCGTACCGCGATGCGGTACCGGTACCGGTCGGCCGGGTCGCCGCACAGAGAGTACTGCCGCTTGCGGCCGGAGGGCAGGTGCAGTTCGATGTGGGCGCCGGGCTGCCAGGGCGGGAGTGTTCCCCCGTCGGGTGCTGCCAGCCGCAGGGAGACGACATCCTCGGCCTCTTGGTGCTTGGTGGCGACCACCAGTTTCCGGATCACGGGCATCTCGGTGGCCGGCGGGCGCCTGGGAGGAGTGCTGCGCCGCGCGAGGCGCGTGACCGCGTTGTCGCTGAAGGCCGCCAGCTTCTGCATGAAGGAGTCGCCGCGCGGTCTGCCGTACAGGTCCGGCGGCCGGGTGAGGGGTGTGCTGATGTCCAAGGGATGCCTCGCTGGTTGCTGGGTCATTGGGCAGCCGCTCGGGCAGCGGGGGACGCCGCCAGGTAGGCGACCGCCTGCTGGGTCGAGCCCTCCTGGGTCGGGTGGTAGCCGGGGCGGAAGTAGCGCAGTACCGAGCGGGCGAACGCGCCCGGTGGCGGCAACAGGTCCTTGCGGGCGGCGGCCAGGTAGTCGCGGAAGCGGACCTTGACCCGGTCGTCGAGTTCGGGGTCGGCGCTCATCAGGAAGCGGACTCCGCGGATCCACAGCCGGGTCAGCACCGGAGCGGTGACGAGCATGCCGGCCACTCGGCGCCGGTACCGGGGATCGAGGTGCACCAGCAGGTCGAACGCCACCGAACGGTGCTCGACCTCCTCCGCGCCGTGCCAGCGGAACAGATCGAGCATCGCGGGGTCTGCGCCGGCCCGGTCCAGGTGCCCGTTGCTGAGAATCCAGTGACCCATGTACGCGGTGAAGTGCTCGAAGGCCGCGATGAGGGCGAGCCGTTGGAGGAGGTGCGCGTGTGTGGCGGCCGGCGTCAGCTCCGGCCGGTCTCCGAGCACCCTTCGGAAGATCCATTCGGACTGCACGGTGTACGGAGCCGGGTCCAGCCCCTTGGCGAGCAGGTGCTCCAGGACCTCCTGGTGCGCCTCGGCGTGCATCGCCTCCTGGCCGATGAAGCCGCGTACGTCCTCGCGCAGCCGGTCATCGGTGATCAGCGGCAGTGCCTGCTCGAACGTGCGCACGAACCAGCGTTCGAGTTCGGGGAGCATCAGGTGGAGTACATCGAAGGTGTGGGTCGCGAAGGGCTCACCCGGCAGCCAGTGCAGCGGGGTGGCGCCCCAGTCGAAGGTGACGTCCCGGGGTTGCAGCACCAGGTCGTGGTGGTCGATGAGCTCGGACGGACGCTCCGGGTGGGCATGTGCGGCTCGGAACATGACAGGTTCCTCCTCCGTCGGCGATCGGTGTGTGCGGAAGGGCGGTCAGGCAGTCGTCCAGTACTGCCAGTCTGTTACTGCTGGTCTGTCAGATCGGGTGCGCGGTGTGGTCCGGATCGCGGCGGGAGCCGTCTTCGATGCGGTTGGCGAACTCCGCGATCCGGGACGCGATCTCCTCGGGGTGGCTGAGCTGTACCCAGTGCCCGGCGTCGATCGGGCGCCGTTGTATCTGGCGCGTCCAGTGCTCCACTCCGTACGACAGCACCGGGGTGACGCAGAAGTCGCGCGTGGGGATGATGAGCTGAATCGGGACGGTGGTCGGCCGGTCCCGGGGACGCAGCAGGCGGGGCAGCATGTTGGCGCGGTACAGCGCGGTGCCGACCACGGCGTCGCGGGCCAGCGTTGGCGCGGGGTAGGGGGTGTGCGCGGGCACGCCTTGGGAGCCGGTGAGGAAGGCGCGCCAGCGGTGTCCCAGTGCTCTCCAGGTCAGGGCGGGCAGGAGCGGGAAATGGAAGTAGGCGATGTACCAGGACCGTGCGGCCTGCCGCAGCATCTTCGGCAGATCCGGATGCCGCGGCCGAAGGCGGGCCCGGATCAGGTGGCCGACGTGGTCCAGGCAGGGTCCGGAGATAGAGGTGAACGAGGCGATCCGCCCGGCCAGGCGGGTGCCGGTGACCGACTCCCAGGAGTGGATCGATCCCCAGTCGTGTCCGACCAAGTGCACCGGGCGGTCGGGGCTTACGGCGTCGAGAACCGCCTCCAGGTCGGCTTCCAGTCGGGACATCCGGTAGGCGCGCAGACCCCTGGGCCGGTGGGAGGCTCCGGCTCCCCGCACGTCGAAGGCGGTGACGTGGAAGCGGTCGGCCAGGCGCTCGGCGACGGGGTGCCACACGGCGCTGGTGTCCGGATAGCCGTGGACCAGCACCACCGGAGGAGCCGTGGACGCTCCCCATTGGTAGGTGGCCAACTCCACGCCGTCCGCGGCGATCCGGCGGGCGGCCAGGCCGGTCATCGGCCACTACCGGCAGGGCTGAGTTCGCCGTAGTTCAGGCCGCCGTGGAAGAAGCTGGGCTGCACCGGCCAGTGCCGCTTGAAGGGGGCCAGCTCGGAGGAGGGCAGGATCTGCAGCCAGCGTGGATCGCGCCGGCTGGGGTCGGCGAGGGTCTTCTCCTTGACCATGGAGTCGTACTGGTCGAGAGAGTCCTCCAGGGTGTTGGCGTTGGGCACCACCTCGTGGCCGTAGAACGCGGCGTGGCGGCGCACCCCGGGGATGCGGGAGAGCTCGGGCTGCCAGTTGTCGGCCGAGATGCCGTTCTCGGAGGAGACCCACACGCCGTCGGGGGTGTTCAGCACCAGGGAGTGGTTGCCGTCGGTATGGCCGGGGGTCCACAGCAGGCTGACGCCGACGCCGAGTTCGACATCGCCGTCGAAGGCGGTGATGCGCTCGTCCGGTACCCCGTCCATGCCTCCGTCGACGTACCAGGCCCACTGCATCGGATGCACTGATTCGAAGGTGCCCAGCTCTCTGCGGTGCACCAGCAGCCGGGCGCGCGGGAACAGCGCTTCGCGGGGCGCCCGTTCGCCGGGAATGGTGCTGGTGCTTCCCATGATCATGCGCACGTCCTGGACGTGCAGGTGGTCGAAGCTGACGAAGTCCACGTCCTCGGGTCGCAGACCGCAGGAGGGCAGGACGGTGTTCGGGTCCTGGTAGAAGCGGGCGAAGACGTGCTCGGTGAGAAAGTCTCCCGCCAGACGCTTGAGCTGGGCGTAGAACGGCGCTTGAGCCGTTCCGGCGGCGACGGTCGGCTCCCACACCAGTGTTTTCGGCTCACCGTCGAAGCCGTCGAACTGCACGACGAGCATCCGGTTGACGATGCTCACGAACGGGTTGACGGCGAGCGCGGCGCCGTGGAAGCCGAACCGGGTCGGGTACGGGGCGGCGGCGATGTCGAAACTGCGGACGGCGTGGATGTGGCCCTGCTGGACGAACCGCTCACGGTAGGTGGCCGCGGCGCCGCGCACGGCGCTCAGCCGGTCACCGCGGGGCCATACGTCGTGGACACCTTCGAATTCGGGGATGGGGCGCGGAGCGGCGGCGTCCTGGGCCTTCTTCGCGCTGGGCGCCGGCTTGGGCGTGGTGGTCACGGGCTCAACTTTCGGGATGGCGGGCGGTCCGGGTGCGCTGCTCGTAGGCCGCGCGGACCGACCGGTCGGACAGGGCGGCGAGCTGGTTGGGGACAAGGAGGTGATGCAGGGCGTCGCGGGCACGGCCTGGCAGCAGCGCGGCCAACCGGGTCAGGGCGGCCACCTGGCGGGGAACGAAGACCTCGAACCGCGGGCGCAGCACGACGTCGAGCACCGCGTCGGCCACCTGATCCGTCGTCAGGCGCCGGGTGGGGCCGGTCGCGGTGCCCACGGCGAGCTCGGTGTCCACGACGCCGGGCATCACCAGGGACACGTGCACGCCGGTGCCGCGCAGTTCGGCGCGGACGGCTGTGCTGTAGCCGTGGACGGCGTGCTTCGTCGCCGCGTAGGTCGCCTCGCCGGCCGGGGCGACCTTGCTGGCGGCGGAGGCGATGTTCACCACGTGGCCGCGACCGCGTTTCCGCATCCCCGGGATCACGAGTTTCATCCCCCGCACTACGCCGTGGACGTTGACGTCGAACTGGCGCAGGGCGGCTTCCTCCGGTTCCTCCTCGAAGGGGCCCACCCACATGATTCCGGCGTTGTTGATCAGTACGTCGATCGGCCCCAGCTGGGTCTCGACGGTGCGCAGGAAGTCTTCGAAGGAAGGTGTGTCGGTGACGTCGAGAGACAACCCGAGCAGCCGGACACCGGGATGCGCGCCGATGGCACCGGCCGCCTCCGTGGCGAGCTCCGCGTCGAGGTCGCCGATCGCCACGGCCGCTCCGGCCGCGGCGAGCCGGGCTGCGACGGCACGCCCGATTCCGCGGCCCGCCCCGGTGACCGCGATCACTCGGCCGGCCAGCGGTTGTGCGCGGGGGAGCCTGTCGCGATCTCTTCGGCCGAACTTGTCCGGGTACTTGGGCGGTACTGCCACGTTCGAGCCCCTTTCTTGCCCTGAGCATGAGCGGAACGCCGAGCGGCAAGCGGCCCCCACGCGTCTGACACGATGCCATGTCAGATGATCTGACAAGGTAGAGTGTCAGTTCGGAGCACACCGGTGTCAACACCTCTGCGAAGGGGAAAAATGACCGGCACACAGACCGCCGGACGGCGCTACGGCGGACGCGACGCGGCGCAGCGACAGCAGGAGCGCCGCACGCGCCTCATCCAGGCGGGCCTCGACCTGTTCGGCACGGTCGGATACGCCTCAGCCTCCGTCAAGCAGGTGTGCTCCCATGCCGGACTGACCGAGCGCTACTTCTACGAGTCGTTCCGCGACCGCGAAGACCTTCTCGCCGGGGTCTACAACGAGCTGATCGCTACGATCAGCGCCGAAACCGCACAGGCCGCAGCCGCTGTCGCACCCGATGTCGACGCCCAACTGCGGGCCGGCCTCGAGGTGTTCATCCGCACACTGGCCGACGATGCCCGCATGGCCCGCCTGGTGCTCATCGAGGTCGTGGGCGCCAGCCCTCGCCTCGAAGTACGGCGCCGCGAGGTCCTGCACGAATTCGCCGCACTGATCGCCGCCGTCGTTGCACCGCCCCCTGGCCCGGAAGCCTCCTCCAACCGGCTCACCATGACCGCGATGAGCCTGGTCGGCGGAGTCAACGAACTCCTCGTGGACTGGACGCTCGGCCACCAGAACGCCACCGTCGAAGAACTGATCGACCTGTGCTACACCCTGTTCATCGCGGCTTACCGAGCCATCAGCGATCAGCCCTGATCACGCAGGCCCGGATTCCTTCAGGAGCTTCCGCATCGGACGGCAGCCCACGCCCCCTGCTCACCGGCCCGGCGCACTCGGCGGCCCTGGTTCGATCAGGCAGGCCGACGAGAAACATTGCGCAATGAACGCAGGTGCGGCGCACCTGCCGGCTATCGGCTGTCGGACGGGTTACATATCGATCATCCATCCGGAAGCGACGCGATGTGATCGGGTTGAGCGGCCGCGAACCATGACGGGCACGTCGCGTCGGGGGAGCTGCTGAACGGCGGGGGATCACCCGCCGCCTGCGCCCCCGCTGGCGCGCCTGTCCCGGGGTCCAGCCCGCGCGGGACCGGCCCTGCCGCTATCGCCGGGTGCCCGCAATTGCCCAGGCCCGCTAAGTGCCTGTGTCTCTCGACCGCAGTCACTGTCCGTATTCGCGCGGTGGACGCATTCGCCAGGATCGAGTACTGCGCCCCGGCAGTGATCATCGTCGGCGACGTCGGGCTCGTGCCCGTCTCACCGGACGCCGCCGAGGGCTTCTACCGCCTGGTGGCTGCCGCGGCGGCGTATCCCTGCATCTGCATCTGGAGCGTTTCGGGGTGTGCCGAGATCGGCCGCGTGTAACCGATCGCCATTGAGCTGCTCATGGCGCGGGAGGCCCGCTCGTGCCGCTCATCCTTGGCCACGCTCTCGAACGCCAGGCGGGCGTTCTTCCGTGCTCCGCGTCAAGGCGGCGGCGATCGCCTTCTCGCCCGGGAAGAGTCGGAAGAGGTACGGCTGCGTGACACCGGCACACTTGGCAATCGCCTCGGCAGAGGTGTCGTAGCAGCCCTTGAGCGTGAACTCGCGATCGCGGCGCGGGGATGGCGCTGTCGCGTCTCTCTGCCTGCTCATCCGGCGCGTGCCGCCCTGCCGCCGGGCGCCGGCCAGCTCAACCTGAAGCCGGCCGGTGACGCGGCCCGGGATCAGTGCCGTGCTTGAGCTTGCGCAGTGGAAACTGACCGGTTTACAGTGAGACCAAGGGGAAACCGAACGGTTTCCCAGGCGAGTCCGGGAGTGCATGATGACGACAAATCGGCCGGTGGCTCTCGTGACGGGCGCGTCCTCCGGCATCGGCAAGCAGACCGCGCTCGCGCTGGTCGCGGCGGGTTTCGAGGTGGCCGGCACGGGCCGCGACACCTCACGCGTCACCCCGCTCCAGGGCGTGACGTTCTTCGACCTCGACGTGGTCAGTGGCAAGTCGGTCACCGCCGTGGTCCAGCAGGTGATCGACCGGTTCGGGCGGATCGACGTCCTGGTCAACAACGCCGGCATCGGCTCGATCGGCGCGGCGGAGGAAACCTCACTCACGCAGGCCCAGAGCGTCTTCGACATCAACGTCTTCGGGGTCATGCGCATGGTGAAGGAGGTCCTGCCGCACATGCGTGCCCAGGGACGCGGCCGCATCATCAACCTCTCGTCCGTACAGGGCTTCATCCCCGCTCCCTACATGGCCGTCTACGGCGCGTCCAAGCACGCGATCGAGGGCTACTCCCAGTCCCTGGATCACGAGGTCCGCCAGTACGGCGTCCGCTCGCTCCTCGTCGAACCCGCCTACACCAACACCGGATTCGAGGCCAACAGCGCCAAGCCCGACACCCCCCTGCAGACCTACGCCGACCAGCGGCACGTCTTCGACCGCCTGATGACAGAGGCGATCAAGAGCGGTGACGACCCCGCCGTCGTCGCCAAGGCGATCGTCACAGCTGCCACCGACACCAAGCCGAAACTGCGCTACGCCGCCGGCCCCATGGCCGGACGCGCACGCATGCTCCGCTTCGCTCCCGCCTGGGTCCTGGACAAGCAGATCCGCACGATGAACAAGCTCACCGGCTGACACCCACCACCCCGCGCACCCCGTCCACCAAGCACGTCGGCACCCGCACATCCCATCGCGCCGCTGATACCGGGAGAGACCCATGTCCGAGACCTTGCGCACAGCCGCCGCTACCGTCGCGAGCTGGCGCTCCGCCGAGGAACGCGGTGACGTCGACGCCGCGGTCGCGTGTCTGAGCCGGGACGTCGTGCTCAGCTCGCCGCTCACCGAGCAGTTCCGCTTCGAGGGATCTGACCAGCTGCGTGACTTCCTGACCTCGGCGTTCACGGCGGTCAAGGACGTCCGCTACCACACCCAGACCGGCGAGGGCGACACATACGCGCTGGTCTACCGGGCGCGGGTGGGGTCCCAGTCGTTCGAGGAGGTGCAGTTGCTGCGGCTCGACGACGAGGCAAAGATCAAGGAGATCACGCTCTTCGGTCGTCCGATGCCGGCCCTCACCGCCCTGATGACCACCCTGGGGCCGGAGCTCGCCCGCCAACAGGGCCGCCGGGGCCTCGGCGCGCTCATGCGCGCCAGCACCATACCCGTGCACGCGATGGTCACCTTCGGGGACCGCAGCATGGTCGCGAAGACCCGGCCGGCAGCCCGGTAGACCTGAGAGCGCCAGGTCCACTGGCCGTTTGGCCCCATTCCCCTTCCAAGAGTTGGCGGCAGCCGCAGGCGATGTCCCCGGCGGCCAGCTTCAGGTCGCAGGAACGCACGAGGTACCTGCCGTCCAGGTGGGCTCCGGCTCGCCCTGACCACACGGGCGAAGCCGGCTCCCCGAGAGCGGCTGCCGGAGGCACCGTCCTCCACCGGCCACGGCAACGTCCGGCCAATCCCCCCACGCGCCGAGGTGATGCGGCAACTCGCCGATCCTTGCAGCGACTTGACCTAACAGGAGACGCTCCCATGAAACGACGTACGTTCCTGACGGCGACCACCGCGTCGCTGGCCGCCACCCAACTCACCAGACCTGCCTACGCCTCCCCCTCTGGTTCAACAGCCGGTCACTACGAGGTCGTTGCCCGCTTCTGGGGCGCGATGCCGACGGGTGTCACCGTCTCGCGCCGAGGCCGGATCTTCGTCAACTTTCCCCGCTGGGGCGACGACGTCCCGTTCACCGTCGCCGAACTACGCGGCGGGAAGCCGGTGGCCTACCCCGACGCCGAGGTGAACCGTCAGGACGCCTCAGACCTGGCCGGGCACTTCCAGTCGGTGCAGAGCGTCGTGGTCGACCCGGCCGACCGGCTGTGGATCCTCGACACCGGAAGCCCGGGGTTCGCCGGGTCTTCCTACGGCGGTCCCAAGCTCGTGGCGGTCGACCTGCGCACGGACCGGATCGTACGGAAGATCCTCTTCCCGCCCGAGGTGGTGCCGGCGAACAGCTACCCCAACGACGTGCGCTTCGACCTGCGGCGCGGCGCCGAAGGCATGGCCTTCATCACCGACTCGGGCGGCTCCAACGGGGTGATCGTGGTCGACCTCGCCACGGGCCGTTCATGGCGGCGACTGGCCGGGCATCCCTCGGCGCTCCCGGACGCGCAGTTCCTTCCGGTCATCGAGGGCGAGCCCTTCATGGTCCGTCCCGCGGGCGGCGAGCCCACGTACTACGAGACCGGCTCCGACGGCATCGCTCTCAGCGATGACGGCGCGCGCCTCTACTACTGCCCGCTGTCCAGCCGCCGACTGCACAGCGTGTCCACCGACGCCCTCGCCGATCCGGACGCCACGGACGCCGAGGTGGCGGCGACGGTCGAGGACCTCGGGTTCAAGCCGATGGCCGACGGCCTGGAGAGCGACGACAAGGGTCGGCTCTACGGCGGCGACCTCGAACACAACGCGATCTGGCGCAGGAGCCCGAACGGCACCTACCGGACCCTCGCCCAGGGACGCGATCTGCTCTGGGTCGACACCCTGTCCGTCGCCTCGGACCGGCACTTGTACGCCATCGCCAACCAGCTCAACCGGCTGTCGCCCTTCCACGAGGGCAAGGACCTGCGCCGCAAGCCCTATCTCCTGGTCCGCCTGCCGATCGACGCCGGGCCGGTCAGGCTCGTGTGACCTCTCCGGCCCGCGTCAGGCGGCCGCCTGGTCGGAGGAGAGGGCTCCACAAGGCGGGGTTATCAGCTCGACGCTGTTGAACGTCGCCCTGCATGGGCTGGATGAAGCCGCCGGGGGCCGGTACCTCCCTGATGGGATGAGGCACGCCGGTGGGTTGGAGCCGGGCACCCCCGTGGTGATCCGTTAGGCCGACGATCTGGTGGCTTTGCGCGTCAGCAGCTCGCGGTGTGGCTGGCGCCGAGGGGCCTGGCCTTCAACGAGGACAGCACGCGCGTCGTCCGCCTTGAAGAAGGCTCCGACAACGTCGCTCGGGCCGCAGCGTGTGCAGGCTGCGGTTCTCCGCGTGTCCGAAGGACGGCCGCCGACTGGAGCTCAGCGCAGGCCGGCGAAGAGGTCGTTCTCGGGCAGGGGCGCGCCGGTGGTGTCGTGGACCCGGACGAACGTCTCCACGCCCATGAGCTGCGTGAACCTCTCCTTACCCATCCGCAGAAAGAAGATGTTCTCGCCCTGGCTGGCATGCGCGGCCAGCGCGTCGAACTTCTGGCTGCCGAACTCAGTGGTGTCCACCCACGTGGTGATCTCCTCGTCGGGCAGGCCGATTTCGGGCCCCGCTCCGGCCTCGGACGAACCCGGTTCCTCCCAGTCCGCGCCGAACTCGCGCATGATCTGCCCGAACTTCTCCATCATCGAGCGCGGCGCCGTCGTCCAGTACACCTTCGACGCCACCCCGGTCAGCGACAGCGCTGCCATCGTGATCCGGTTCGCCTGTACGTGATCCGGGTGGCCGTAGAATCCGTTCTCGTCGTACGTCACGACGACATCAGGCTGGTATCGCAGCATCAGTTCCGCCAGCCGAGCGGCTGCCTCATCCACGGGCGTACTCCAGAACGATCCGGACGCGGTGTTGGCCGGCCAGCCCATCATCCCGGAGTCGGCGTACCCGAGCAGCTCAAGATGACCGACCCCCAGGACGTCACAGCTCGCTTCGAGTTCGCCTCGACGCATCACGGCAACGGCAGCTGGATCATGCTCGGGGTCGCCCGGCTTGGCGCCCCCCGGACCGTCACCGCAACTACCGTCCGTGCACGTGACGAGCACCGTGCGGATGCCCTCCGCCGCGTAACGCGCCAGGACACCCCCTGTTCCCGTAGCTTCGTCGTCCGGGTGGGCGTGCACTGCCATCAGAGTCAAAGCCCGGTCAGCCATGAAATCCACCCCTGGTCGGTCAAGCGATCGAAGTCAGTCTGCGGCACGGCGGTACCTGACCGTCCGCAGCCCGCCGAGTCCGTCCGGTGTCCCGCAGGATCCGACCGGCCTGGGTTCACCCGCTGCCGTTCTTCAACTGATCATTTCAGAACTGGTCATCTCGGAACGGGCCCCAACCGGATAGACCGGCCACGGCAGCGGGGACTCACGTACCACCTCGCGGGACGCGACCCGAAAGAGTCCCACCGAACCGTACGTTCAGGCCCGGAGCGGTACCGGCTCCGGGCTCACGGCACGTCCGCGAACCCCTGAACCTTCCCCTCGCTCACTCGCCACCCCGCTACCAATACCCCCAGGGCCCGCTCATAGCAGTCGGCGACCGCGAGCCCGGGCGGCTCGTTCCCTGACAGCACCAGGGACACCAGGCCATGGGCCGTTCCCCAGACCGACAGCGCGATGACCTCCGGGTCGGACTCCGGACTGAACTGCCCTGCCTGCTGTCCGCGCCGCACGGCGTCGACGAGGGGCCGGTAGGTCTCGATGGCCTCACGCGGCCTCTCCGACTCCGACTCGGACGGGCACTGGACGCTGCGGTCGGAGAAGAGGATCGCGTAGAGATGAGGGTTGGCGATGGCGTATTCGCGATAGACGAGCCCAAGTCGGATCACGTCGCCGGCCGGGTCGTCCGTGGGACGGATGGCTGCCAGGCGCGCGACAAAGAGCCGCACGGCCTCCTCGTACAGGTTGCTGAGCAGACCCGCCTTGTTGCCGAACAGCGAGTAGACCGCCGTGGTCGAGGTCTTCACGTCCGCAGCGAGCTGTCGCAGGCTCAGCGCGGCAGTGCCGCGGTCGAAGACCGTGGCGGCCGCGCGGTGCAGGAGCCGGAGCCGGAGTGCTTCGTCATGTGTCTTGAGCCTGGCCATGGCGCCATCGTATTGCAACGCCGTTACGAATGCTTCTCGGTATCGCCTTGGCTTGCTGTCGTCCGCTGCGCCCCGCGTCAGGACCCGCCACTTCCGAACGAGATCCTCTTGCATACCAGCAGGTCAGGTCAGTGGAGCTCGACCTCTCTCCGGATGAGAGGTGTGTAACCGCGTTGCATCGAGCAATGAAAACGCTGTTACGGTTCATTCGGCGCCGACCTTCGGACGGTCCTGTCCGGCGCCGGCTAACGATCTAGGAGAAGTCATGTTTGAGGGGTTTGGGCGTCTGCTGTACCGCAGGCGAAAGCCGGTGCTGATACTGACCATGCTGTTCGCCGTCCTGTCCGGGGCCTACGGTGCCGGAGTCTTCGGCTCCCTGACCCCGCTCGGCTTCCAGGACCCCGGCTCGGACAGCGTGCGCGCGGCCCACATCGCCGAGGAGGCGTTCCCGCAGCGGACACCCGACGCGGTGATCGTCTACCGCGACAAGGACCGCACCGTCGACGACCCGTCCTTCCAGCAGGCGGTCGTCAAGCAGTTGGAGTCCCTGCCGAAGTCGGAGGTGACCGGCTACCTGGACTTCTGGACGACCAAGATGCCGGCGCAGGTCAGCCACGACCGGCACGCCACCTACGTCGCCCTGAACCTCCACGGCAGCAGCGAGAAGGCCAAGGAGGACGCGTACAAGGCGGTCAAGGACAAGATTCCGGCACCCGGCCTTCAGACTCTGCAAGGCGGAACGGTGCCCACCGGCCACCAGGCGAGTGAGAAGATCGAACACGACCTGAGAACCGCGGAAATCATCTCGGCCCCCGTGCTCTTCCTGCTTCTGCTGGTCGTGTTCGGCGGCCTGACCGCCGCCTTCCTCCCGCTGCTCGTCGGGGTGCTCTCCATCCTCGGTTCGATGGCCGTCCTGCGGACCATCGCCAACATCACCGACGTGTCCGTGTTCTCCATGAGCCTGGTCACCATCCTGGGTCTCGCGGTCGCCATCGACTACGGCCTGCTGATCGTCAGCCGCTATCGCGAGGAGCTGGCGGCCGGCTACACCGGCGAAACGGCGATCGGGCGCACTCTCGCCACGGCCGGGCGCACCGTGATGGTCTCCGGCACCACGGTCGCGGCGGCGCTGGCGGGCCTGACCCTCTTCCCGTCGACGTTCCTGAAGTCGATGTCGTACGGCGGTGTGGCAGCGGTCCTGCTGGCGGTGCTCTTCTCACTGGTCGCGCTGCCCGCGCTGCTCGCCGTCATGGGACCGAAGGTCAACGCCTTCCCGCTGCGCCGCAAGAAGGCAGCGCGGCCGACGGCGGCGGGCGAGGGCGCCTGGTACCGGTTCGGGCACGGCCTGATGCGGCGGCGATGGGTCGCGGTGGTGGGCGCGGTGGGCCTGCTGCTGACGCTCGCCCTGCCGTTCTCCAAGATCGAGTTCGGTTCCATCAACGCGCAGCAGCTGCCGAGCAGCTCCGAGGGCCGCCAGGTCTTCAACGCCATGGAGCACGACTTCGACGGCGACGCGGTGAAGTCCATCGACTCGCTGCTCGTGCTGAAGTCCGACGGGACTTCGAAGGACCAGGGCGCGGCGCTGAAGGCGTACGCCGAGCGGCTCGGCGCCACGGAGGGCGCCACGAGCGCCCGGATCAGCGGCGTGGAGGGCACCACGGCCCGGGTGTCGGTCACCTACGACGGCAATCCCGTCTCGACCCACGCGCGCGACCTGGTGAACCGGCTCAAGGACGTCCCCGAACCGCCGGGCGCCCGGGCGTACTTCGGCGGCGAGTCGGCGGTCTACGACGACACCCTGGACGCACTGGGCGAGACCCTGCCGTGGATGCTGCTCTACATCGCGGTGATGACGTACATCCTGCTGTTCCTCGCGTTCGGCTCGGTGCTGCTGCCGCTGAAGGCGATCGCGATGAACATGCTGTCGCTGTCCGCCACCTTCGGGGTCCTGGTCTGGATCTTCCAGGACGGCCATCTGAACGGCCTGCTCGGCTTCGATCCGACGGGCAACATCGAGCCCAACATGCCGATCATGCTGTTCGCTCTGATCTTCGGACTCTCCATGGACTACGAGGTGTTCCTGGTGTCCCGGATGCGGGAGCAGTACGACAAGCTGGGCGACAGCACGGAGGCCGTGGCGACCGGGCTGCAGTCCATCGGCCGCCTGGTCGCGAGCGCCGCGGTGCTGATGTGCGTGCCGCTCGCGGCGATCGGGATGAGCGATGTGCTGACCATCAAGCTCTTCGGCGTCGGCATGGTGTTCGCGGTCCTGGCGGACGTGCTGGTGGTGCGCATCCTGCTGGGAACAGCCGTCATGAGACTGCTGGGCAGGGCGGCCTGGTGGGCTCCGGGCCCACTCGCCCGCTTCTACGACCGGTTCGGCATCAAGGAGACCGACATACCGGCGGACGACACCGCCGACGAGCGGGTCCCCGTCGCCACGGGCTGAACCCTCCCGAGAGGCCGAAGTGCCTTCACCCGGGGCACTTCGGCCCTCGCTGCCGTCGCGAGCGGGGGGTGTCGGCGG
This sequence comes from Streptomyces sp. R35, assembly GCF_041053035.1. NCBI lineage: Bacteria > Bacillati > Actinomycetota > Actinomycetes > Kitasatosporales > Streptomycetaceae > Streptomyces > Streptomyces sp. R35. The sequence goes on along the minus strand of NZ_CP163440.1, from coordinate 9,042,310 downwards.
TGCACTGCTGGGGACTCACTCCTCCGGATGCTCGCCCCGCCCGCGCGCACGGCGATCATGGCGACGGTGGTTCGCGTCCTCCTGGGCCAGGCGCCGTAGCAGCCGGACGACCGGCTCGAACAGCACGGTGAGGACCACCGCCCGCTCGGCAAGGGCGATGCGGTCCTCGATCCCCTCGAACTGCGCGAAGTCCAAATCGGCGGCGGAGGTGGCGAGCTGTGCGTAGGGGATGAGGTCGTCGGCCGTGTAGTCGGTGCCGAGGCGGCTCAGCGCGGCGAGACTTTCGGCGAGTGCCGGGCGGTGGGGTGACGCGTCGGAGATCCGCCAGCCCATGTTCTCGATGAGAGCGTCGACCCTCGCGGCGGTTCCGCCTGGTACCGCCTCGTCGGCGGCGCTCTCCGCTCCGGGACCGTCCTCGTTGTCCGCGCTGTTCTTCCCGTTCGTCTCCGCGGAGGGCACGGGCAGTGCGTGGTGGACGACGCCCAGGGTCTCGAAGGCATCCAGTGGACGGTCGACGGCTTCGAGTACTTCCCGGGTGCGGGCGACGGAGAGCCCGCCGAGCTGGATGAGGGAACGGATCAGACGGAGCCGCTGGATGTGCTCCTCGCCGTACTCGACCGTGGTCGGGTTCAGCGCGCGGCCCTCGGGCAGCAGCCCTTCCCGTCGGTAGTACTTGATGGTCGCCACCGGTACCCCGGACCGGCGACTGAGCTCTGAAATCCTCATGCGCTCCCTCACGCTCAACTGTCCCACCAGTATCGCGTTATCGGGGGTTGCCCCGACGGGATCGATAGTGCCACTATCGGGTACTCGGTAGTAACACTATCGAGTGCTTCTTCGGTGTGCCCACTTCTCCGTGCGCGTGGACGACATGCGCCCGCGGAAGCCGCCTGCACCGCCACGGCCGCACCCAGCCGCAGTTCTTCCCCCGCCCCGGGCCCGGGCCAGTCGGTTCTGGGTCCGGTCGTCTCGTACGCCTAGACAACGGAGAACCACACCATGTCCCAGCGAATCGGCAAGACCCACTGGAAGCGCTTCGCCATCGGTGCCGTGCCGACGGTGGCCGCCACCGCGGCGGTCGCCGTCTCCATGGCCCAGGGCGCACTGGCCGCTTCGTTCAGTATCTCCGGTTCCGACTTCCAGGTCTCGGCCGGCAAGTTGAGCGGCACCGGATTCGGCAACTACGCCACGGTCGACGTCGCCAAGAACGGCAAGCACGTGCCCGTCTCCGTCTCGTCCATCAAGAATGCGACGGTCACCGACATGTGCCAGTCCGTCCCGGTGGACATACCTGTCCTCGGGACCTACACCATGACGCTCAAGGCCGGCGGGGATGGTACGCCGGCCAAGGCCAAGGACCTGTACATCGACATGACCGATCTCCAGGCGAAGAAGGGCACCTTCACCAACGTCGACATCGGCGTCGCCACCGGTTCCATGACCAAGGGTCAGGTCAACCCGAAGGACCACGTCGATCCCGACGGCTACGCCCAGCAGGCGGACGCGGTCGAGATCATTGATGCCCACCAGAAGGTCTGGGCCACGACTGCGGGAACGTTCGAACTGGCGGGCCTGCACATGAACATCGCGGCCGGCCGGCACGACTGCTTCTGACCTCGCTCCCGCCCCCTCGTCTCCCGTGCGCGCAAGCGGCCGGCGACTGCCCAGGGGGCGGCAGCGCCCCATCGTCCTCGCGGACACCCTCACCCACTCACGACTTGGGAGCTGCCACATGACGAGTGCCGGTGCACCCGCGCACCCCCACAGTTACAGCGGTTTCACCCGCGCTCGCCGGGACTTCCGGGCCTGGCGGCGCACCCGCCCCTTCTGGGCGGGCCTGCTGGTGCTCCTTGCCGCTGCGCCCATCATCTACTTCCCGTATTTCAACCTTTCCCTGGGCGCCCTGTCCGTGGCGATGTCCACCACCGCGGGGGCCGGGTCCCTGGTCATCGGCCTGACTCTGATCGTCCTTGGCGGACTCCTCTGGTTCCAGCCGATCATCAGGTTCTTCGCCGGCTGCGTCGCGGTGTTCCTCGGCGTGCTGTCGCTTCCCATCTCCAACTTCGGCGGATTCTTCGTCGGCACACTGCTCGCGGCGTCGGGCGGACTCCTGGCTCTGGCGTGGGGCCCGGTGGACGGGCACCCGGAGGACATACCCGACGCCGCCGATGAGCCGTCAGCCGCCGTCAGCCGGGCGGGAGGACAGGGGAGTGAGTGACCAGTCGCCCGACACCCGCGGCGAGGCCGCAGCCCTCCGATTCGCTCGACCACCGAGGGGTCGGCACGCCATCCCCCGTACGTCCGCGCTGACACGTCTGCGTCTGCCGGTCGGGAGGGCACTCGCGCTGACCGCGCTGCCGACCGCCCTCATCCTGGGAAGCCAACGCCTGCCCGAGTCCGCCGACACGAGCGCCACCGCGGCGCTCTCCGTTTCCGAAGAGGGGTCAGGCGCGCCTGGAACCAGCGGTGTCGACTGCGCCCGTCCCGACGACACCTCAGCCTCTGCGACGGAGAGTCCCGCAAACCCCACCCGGTCCGCGGACCCGCGCACGGCCGACGCTCACCCGAGTGGGGAGCCCGTCAAGCCGCCGTCGCACGCGGACGACGAGGGAGCGAGCCCGACCCCAGCACCGACCGCCACTCCCACCCCCTCGCCCAGCGCAACCTCCGCGACAACGAGCCTTGCGGACATCCTCGGTCCCCTCTTTCGCGACGACGCCGAGCAGCAAAGCCCGTCACCCGACGCGAGCCCCTCACTCCACGCGAGCCCTACACCAAGCTCGGCCACTTCGAGGCCAGAGTCCGGAGCACCGCCCGAGCCCCGGCTGTCCACCACGCCTGTATCACCTGCTCCCAGCCACCGGACCGCCGAGCCGTCGCCCCGACCGGAGTCATCCCAAGGAACTGCCCGCACCTGCGACATCAGTGACGTCAAGGCCCCTCAGGACCATGAGGCCGGCCGATTCTCCGCCGAGGCATGGAACATGAAGGGGAGCCGCCTCGAACTGCACGGCCTCGTCTTCGGCGGCGTGGTGACCGTGGAGACAGCCGCCGGGCCCAAACGGGTGCTCAAGTTCACCGCGGCGGCGGTCACGATCCGCGACCTGAAGATGGCGGTGCCCGTCGGCCCACAGATCCAGCACATCGACGGAGCGCCCGGTTCCACCTCCACGCTCCGGGGCGACGGCATCACCATGTACGTCGAAAGCCTGACAGGCACCCTCTCCAGCATCGAAAATCTTCCCGCACCACCCGTCCTCCGCCTGCACCTCACCCCGGACACCATTCCGGAGTGGCTCTACAACACGGTCGGGAAACTCGACCTCAAGCTCCAACTCGGCCTGGACGACGCCGACATCGACCAGGCCGGACAGACAGGCGGAAAACTCGCCATCCCGGGGATCCATGGGTACGGGACGCCACGCTGAAGCCAGCCCCAAGCGGCTGTGGTTGGTCGTGGTCATGGATGACGACACCTGACCGCGGGACTGTGTCGCACGCACGGTGGTCTGCTGGTGCAGCGGCAAGAGCCGCGGCCGCGGTCTGTTCGTCGAGGGCGGGTTTTCGCAGGCGCGGCGCGAGGCGACGTCGCCCCAAAGGACACAGGAGAGGTAATGCAGCCAGGGGAGATGGAGCGGGTCGATCTGGGTGAGGTGCCGTATGAGGTGGCGCAGGCCGATATGGCTGGTTGGGTGGCCGAGCGGAAGCAGGGGCGTACCGGGGATCGGCTGTTTCTGCTCACCCACCCTCCCGTGATCACCTACACGGCGCGAACACCGGCCGACCAACTGCCGGAACCGGCTTCACCGATCAGCCTGGTCGAAGTCGACCGGGGAGGTCACGCCACGTATCACGGGCCAGGGCAGCTGATCGGGTATCTCGTGCTGAACGTACGCGAGCTAGGACCGCGCGGCTTGATACGACGGATCGAACACGCCCTGATCCGTGCGCTGGGATCACTGGGATTCGAGGCGATACGCCGGGACACACCCCGAGGCGCCGAGAGCCTGGTCGGCGTGTGGACCCCCGGCCACCGAAAAATCGCCTCCATCGGCATGCGCATCAGCGGCGGCGTGACCAGCCACGGATTCGCGCTCAACGTCGACCCGGACCTCGACGTCTACACCACGTTCACGGCCTGCGCCCTGCCCGGTGTCCGGATGACCTCGTTGGCTCAACTCGCTGCCGAACTCGGCCGGCCCACGCCCACGGAGGCGCAGGTGAGGGACGCTGTAGCCGACGCCGTAACAGCCGAGCTGGCGCCAACGCGCACACCCTTCTGAGCCGGGGCAGGCGCTTGCGTGGTGGACGCCGCTCAGTTTCCAGTCCCCGCCTCCCGTAGACCGTCGGCCACGGGCCGAACCGGCCCGGCATTTCCCGCCACTGACGCCACCGGAGAACTGGCCGTGAACTTCCAGCTCGGCAGGGAGTCGGTGTCGGTCGATCGAGTGGGTAGAGCAGGGAATCGGCTTCATCCGGGCCCAGGCAGATCGAGGCCATCATCTGGAGCCGGCAGGTCACCGGGGAGTCGGCAATGGCGACTGCTGGGCGGGACGGCCCCGATGGGCGTGTTCGGCGCGGCGGACCTGGACCGCTTGCGTGACCTGAAGCGAGCCGCTCCACTCGCGGCTCGAAGCGACCCGATGCCAGGGGTGGCGCCGCATGCGGCTTCCTGGCGCTGCTGGGATATGGGCCAGCGCCTCGACTTGGAATTTGTAAACTGATCGGTTTACGATGGGTCTGAAACCGACCGGTTTCATCAGTCGGAGTCCGGCGGGAGTGCTGCATGCCCGGTTCTGCGTCGACGGCCGCGTGTGCCGGGATTGCACGTTCCGAGGGTCGCCGGACCGCAATGAAGCTGTCCGCCCTTCTCCGGATATCAGTGTGTTGTCCGAGACCGGAGTAAGTCATGAGTGGGATTCACCCGTTCCGCGTCCTGCGTGCCAAACCCCTGTGGATCGCCAACGGCGTCATTACGGGCGTACTCGCGCTGCTGTTCACCGTGTTCTACGTCGGGGCCAACATCGATCCCGTCGACCACATGAAGAATCTGCCCGTCGGTCTGGTCAACGCCGACAAGGGGGCCGCTGTCGGCGGCAAGCAGGTCGACCTGGGAAAACAGATCACCGAGTCGATCAAGAAGTCCACCGCGAGCGGGGACAAGATCGACTGGAAGGTGATGGATGAAAAGGAGATGAAGGAGGAGATCGGCAAGGGCAAGCTGTACGGCGCGCTAGTCGTCCCCGCCGACTTCACTTCCTCCACCACCGCACTCACCGGCGCCGCGACCACCGGGGCCCCGACCCGTCCGACGCTGACGGTGCTGACCAACCAGTCCGCCGGCAGTGTGGGCTCCAGTCTGGCCCGGACGGCGACGACGCAGGCGGCCGAGCACGCCTCGCTCCAGGTGGGCAAGGAGCTGACGGCCCAAAGTGGGACCGGGCAGGCGAAGCTGCCCGCCGCGGCGCGCGTCCTCCTGGCCGACCCGGCCGCCGTCATCGTCAAGGACGGCCATCCGCTCGACTCGCACAGCGGCCTGGGGCTGACGGCGTTCTACTACGCGCTCGTCCTGGTGGTCTGCGGCATGCTCTCCGCCAACGTCATCAGCGGCCAGGTGGACCACGCTCTGGGCTACACCCACAACGACATGGGCCCGCTGCGCCTGCACCGCCCGCTGATCCGGGCGACGCGGGTGCAGACCCTCGCCATCAGCAGCACTCTCATGGCCGGGCTGTCGCTGCTGATGGGGAGCCTGGTCATGATGGGCGCGGTCGGCCTCATGGGGATGCACGCCGCCCATCTGCCACTGCTGTGGCTGTACTCGGTGTGCGCCATCGCCGTCTCCGGGATCGGTGCGCTCACCCTGCTCGCCGTGTTCGGTACGCCCGGCATGCTGGTGGTCACTCTGGTCTTCATCGGGATGGCGGTGCCGACGGCCAACGCCACCACGCCGCTGCAGGCGCTGCCCGGCTTCTACCGCTTCCTGGCGGAGTTCGAACCGCTGCGGCAGATCACCGGCGGCATCCGCTCGATCCTCTACTACGACGCCCAGGCCGACGCCGGCCTGACCCGGGGCTGGGTCATGATGGCCGTCGGCCTCGCGGCAGCCGCCCTCTTCGGTTTCGGCATGACCAGCTGGTACGACCGCAAGGGGCTCCACCGCATCCCCGCCGAGACGGAGCCCGAGAAGACCGCTGCCCCGGCGTAGCGGAAGGCGGCTCACCCAAGACGGGGCCATTACTCGGAGTGGCCCCGGTGTGCGGCGCCCCCGTGGGGACGAGAGGCGCGCGCACCATCAGAGCTCGGCGACGGTCTCTCCCCCAAGACCGTCGCCGAGCCTCTGGGCGGCCTGCAGGTGTCCGCCCGGCGGCGGGCGTCTCCTCGACAACCATGGAAACCGATCGGTTTCTATTTCGTCCGATTCGAGTTAACCTCGCGGTATGACTACTGAAGTGAAGCAAAGCCCCCGGGAGCGGCTGCTGGAGGCAGCAGCCACGCTCACCTACCGCGACGGCGTCGGCATCGGCGTCGAGGCGCTGTGCAAGGCGGCGGGGGTGTCGAAGCGCTCCATGTACCAGCTGTTCGAGAGTAAGGATGAACTGCTGGCGGCGAGCCTGAAGGAGCGTGCCGCTGCCTTCGTGGCGAGGGCCCTGCCCCCGGCGGATGATGGCCGATCACCGCGCGAGCGGATCCTGTACGTCTTCGAGCGGGTGGAGTCGCAGGCGGGTGCGCCCGACTTCCAAGGCTGCCGGTACCTGGCTGTGCAGATCGAGCTCAAGGATCAGACCCACCCCGCGAGCCGGGTGGCCCACGAGATCAAGGCGAACCTGACGGCCTTTTTCCGTTCCGAGGCCGAACGGGGTGGGGCGAGCAACCCCGACCTGCTGGCCCGGCAGCTCATCCTGGTCTTCGACGGCGCCAGCGCCCGCGCGGGGATCGGCGCCGACAACCTGACCGGGCTCATCGCGCCCACTGTGACCACCCTGCTCGATGCGGCAGACATGCACTGATCCACCCCGTCTTCCAGCAGGATCGGCGACCGAAGCGCTCTTTCGGGTTGATGCCCGTCTCCGGCAGCCGGAGCAGCGCCCACGGCCTCACGCTCCTGCTTCCCGGCAATCGGAGGGAAGCCCGATGGCCGTAAGAGTGTTGCCAAACATGCCGCAAGCGAAGAAGCCTGTAGTCGCATGCACATCGGCACCCAGCGACAGGTGCACGGTTTCCCACAGTCTCATCCAGCCGGCCCGGACGAGCTCGCCCGTCTTGTCATCGCCCTCTGCCTCGGCCGCCCCGACGACGGCGTATCCCTGCATCTGTATCAGAAGCGTTTCGGGGCGCGCCAAAATCAGCCGCGCGTACGCGTCCGCCATGGCGCCCCGGGCCTGCTCGCTGCCCTCCATCCCGTCGGTCGCCCGCTCGAAAGCCAGGCGGGTGTCTTCCATGCTCCGTACCAAGGCGGCGACGAAGATCGCCTTTTTGCCCGGGAAGAGCCGGAAGAGGTACGGCTGCGTGACGCCGACGCGTTTGGCGATCGCCTCGGTGGAGGTGCCGTAGTAGCCCTTGAGTGCGAACTCGGCGATCGCTGCGCGGACGACGCTTTCGCGTCTCTCTTGCGCACTGATCCTGGCCATGCCGTCATTCTGGCAGGCGCCGGTCGGTTTGCGTCAGCCAGCAAGGCGCCTGACCGGGCGCCGGTCCGCAGGGCCCTTGTGGCGGCCGACCGCCATGAGACGGGCTCCTGTCTGCCGCGCGTCACGACAGCGCTCCGCCCCACCTTGGGCGAGACGCCGCAGCCGCCGCGCGGCCCGATCGGCCTCAGCGTGCAGACAGTGGCGCGGCCCGGATCGGGTTGGTACTTGAGCTTGCGCATGAAAACCGATCGGTTTACTGTAGGTGGAAACTGATCAGTTTCTAACGAGTCAGGAATCCATGATGACGACGAACCGGCCGGTGGCACTCGTGACGGGTGCGTCATCCGGCATCGGGAAGGAAACCGCACTCGCACTGGTCGCGGCGGGTTTCGACGTGGTCGGCACAGGCCGCGACACCTCGCGCGTCGCCCCGCTCGGCGGTGTGACGTTCATCGACCTCGACGTGGCCAGTGACGCCTCGGTCGCCACAGCGGTCCAGGAGGTGAGCGAGCGGTTCGGGCGGATCGACGTCCTGGTCAACAACGCCGGCGTCGGCTCGATGGGTGCGGCGGAGGAAACCTCCGTCGAGCAGGCCCAGGGCGTCTTCGACACCAACGTCTTCGGGGTCATGCGCATGGTGAACGAGGTCCTGCCGCACATGCGCGCCCAGCGGCGCGGGCGCATCATCAACATCTCGTCCGTGCTCGGGTTCCTGCCCCAGCCCTACATGGCTGTCTACGCCGCTTCCAAGCACGCGATCGAGGGCTACTCCGAGTCCCTGGACCACGAGGTCCGCGACCACGGCATCCGGGCGCTCATCGTCGAACCCGCCTACACCAGGACGGGATTCGAGGCCAACAGCGCGAAGCCCGACACGCCCCTGCACGCCTACGCGAAGCAGCGTCTCACCGTCGACCGCGTGATGGCGGAGGCGGTCAGGGACGGTGACGCCCCCGCCGTCGTCGCCAAGGCGATCGTCGCGGCGGCGACCGACGCCAAACCGAAGCTGCGCTACACCGCCGGCCCCCTGGCCGGACGCGCGCGCATACTGCGCCGCGTCGCTCCCGCCCAGGTCTTCGACAAGCAGATCCGCAAGATGAACAAGCTGGCCGGCTGACGCCTGCCCGCACTCAAGCACCCCGCAAGAGGAAAGACGCAAAAGTCGTCGGGGTCGTCGGGCCTGTCTTTCCTGTCGTCGCGCGCCTCGCCGACCCGCCCGCCGTACTTGACGGTCCTTGCGCCGCCGACAGTCGGCCGCCCTTGGCCGCCGACCCCGAGCCGGCCGGGCACGCCGGCGATACCGAGCCGTACGGCACGCCACTCCTCACGTCACCCCGCTGAACTCCGCCTGGGCCCAGCCAGGCCACGTCGATCACTGGCAGGCTCGCGGCTTCACCGGCCTGCGACGGGCGAGTACGGACTTCGCCGATGGAAACGAGGCCAGCCCCTGAAGCCTGAGCTCCGCCCGACTCCACCTCGACCCCGCGTGCCGTAGTCATCCGGTGCTCAACCCGACTTGCATGACGAAACCGATCGGTTTACGGTGGTGAAAACCGATCGGTTTTATCCTTCGTGGAGGTAGTCATGACAGCAATCAAGGGCGCCAACGTCTTCGTCACCGGAGGCAGCCGTGGCATCGGCAAGATGCTGGTCGAGGAGCTCTACGCGCGCGGGGCCGGCAAGGTCTACGCCACGGCCCGTGACCCGCGCACGGTGACCCACCCCGATGCCGTTCCGCTGGCGCTCGAGGCCACTGACCCGGCATCTGTGGCGGCGGCGGCCGAGCAGGCCCAGGACGTCACCATTCTGATCAACAACGCCGGCGCATCCGTCCGCGCTTCGTACCTCGACTCCCCGATGGAGGACGTGCGCCGGGATCTGGAGACCAACTTCTACGGGCCGCTGCTGGTCACCCGGGCCTTCGTGCCGGTCATCGAGCGCAACGGCGGAGGTCACCTCCTCAACGCCCACTCCGCCCTGTCCTGGCTGGCCGACGGCTCGCCCTACGGCGCCTCCAAGGCCGCCCTGTGGTCGCAGACCAACTCCCTGCGCCTGGAGCTGCAGCCGCGCGGCATAGCGGTGACCGGGCTCCACATGGCCTACGTGGACACCGACATGACCTCGGGCGTCGACGCACCCAAGGCCGACCCCCGCGACATCGCCGTGGCCGCACTCGACGGCATCGAGGCAGGGGCGCACGAGGTGCTGGCCGACGACACCACCCGCTGGGTCAAGTCCCAGCTGTCCTCCGACCTGGAAGCCATGTACGCCCAGCTGAAGAAGTAGCACGCACTCACGCACTTCAAGGAGCTCCTCGTGGAAAGTCCGCTCACCCACCGCTTCGTCGACGTGAACGGGGTCAGGCTGCACATCGCCGAGCAGGGGCAAGGGCCGCTGGTCCTGCTGCTGCACGGCTGGCCGGAGAGCTGGTACTCCTGGCGTCACCAGTTCGGGGCGCTGGCGGCGGCCGGGTACCGGGTCGTCGCCCCCGACCAGCGCGGCTACGCCCGCAGCGAGCAGCCGCCGGACGTGGCGTCGTACACCCTGCTCCACCTCGTCGGCGACGTGATCGCCCTGATCGAGGAGCTCGGGGAGGAGCAGGCGGTCGTCGTGGGCCACGACTGGGGTGCACCCGTCGCCTGGACCGCGGCGATGCTGCGCCCGGACAAGGTTCGCGCGGTGGCCGGGCTCAGCATTCCGCCCATCCTGCCCGGCGGGTTGGTCCCGCCCTCGATCACTCGTGCCCAGTACGGCGAGGGCTTCTACCAGGTGTACTTCCAGCAACCGGGAGTCGCCGACGCGGAGTTCGCCAAGGACATCCCCGACGCCTTGCGCCGCCTCCTGGTCGGTGCCTCGGGTGACAACCCGCTCGGCAGCGAACCCCGCCCGTTGGTCATACCCGACGGTCTGGGCCTCCTGGACACCATGCCGGAGTCGCCGGCTCTCCCGGACTGGCTGACGGAGGCGGACATTCAGGTGTACGCCGAGGACTTCGCCCTGCACGGCGAGCGGGCGTTCACCGGAGCCTTCAACTGGTACCGGAACATCGAACGCAACAACGAACTGCTCGCGCCGTTCCGGGGACGCGGTATCGACGTCCCCGCGCTGTACGTGGTGGGAGACCGCGACATGGTCACCTCATTGCGCGGCCCGGACGGGGGCCCTTCGCTGGGCGAAATGTTCCGTGGCGAGGGCGGGTCGGACAACCCGCTGACCGCTATCGCGCCTCAACTGCACGACCTGGTGGTGCTGCCGGGCTGCGGGCACTGGACACAGCAGGAACGTCCCGCCGAGGTCAACGCCGCACTCCTCGACTTCCTCGCCCACATCGACGGCCCCGCACCCCGATGACCCTCCGCCGAATCCGCCTGGCCGGCACCGTCCGGACACAGCAGAGCCCACGGCTCACGCGCAGGCGGCCATCGAGCCGGGCGACTGGAAATCCTCCGCGGCCCGGGAGTCCTGATTGAGACCCTGGCCTGCGTTCAGGAAGTGCTTCGAGCGGACCTCCGTACGCCGTGCAAGGCGCTACTCGCACCTCAAGCAGCCCAAAACGGTCGCCGACACCCACTGTCGGCCCCGGCTTTGTGAACAACCGACTCACTGACTCGCTGACTCACCCCCGACCAGACAGAGGACACATTGATGCCAGAGCGCAATCCCATCCTGATCACCGGTGCCGCCGGCGAAATCGGTGGTGTGAGCCGAACGATGGTCGACATGCTGCTCGAACAAGGGCACCCGGTGCGCGCGTTCGTGCGCCAGGACGACGAACGCGCGCATTCGCTCCGCCAGGCCGGGGCCGAGGTGTTCGTCGGGGACCTGCTCACCATCGCCGACGTGAGCGCCGCGCTGAAGGGCGTCCGGCGCATCTACTTCAGCATGAGCCTGTCGCCGTACTACACCGACGCCGTCAGCCTGATGGCCGCGGCGGCGCGGGCCCAGGGCGATATCGAGGTTTTCGTCAACATGTCCGAGTACGAGCAGTCGTTCATGACGTTCGAGAAGTTGACCGCGCCGGAGGAAGAGCGGCGTGCGTGGCTGGGCGGACTCGTCGCGAACTGGTCGCCGCAGCAGCGGGCCCACTGGGTCGCCGAGCAGGTGCTGGAGTGGTCCGGCCTCCCGGCCGTCAACGTACGGGCGGCCATGTTCGTCGAGAACCCCCTGATGACCTGGCTGGCGCTGGAGCCGCTGAGCCGCGGTGAACTGCGGCTGCCTTTCGGCGACCACCGGCTCGCTCCCATCGCGGGTTACGACGTGGCGGAGGTGTGCGCGAAGATCCTGGCCGACCCGGCGCCGCACATCTCGAAGTCCTACGAACTGAACGGTCCGGAAGCGAAGGACATGCACGGGTTCGCGGAGGACTTCGCGGCCGTGCTGGGACGCCCGGTCACCTACGTTCCCGAAGACGTCGAAACCTGGAACGAGACCTACGTGGACACCGCCCTGGCCGCGATCCCGCACACTGCGGAGCACCTGAAGACCCTGACCCGGCTTATGGGCGGCGGCGGCTACCGCGGCACCACCGACCAGCTGGAGACCCTGCTCGGACGCCCGCCGAAGACCGTGCGCTGGGCCCTGGAGAACCATCCGCGCATCCAGAAGCTCGCGTCTGCCTGAGCCACTGAGCAGCCCAGAGCAGCAACATGACGCCACATCGGAGTCCTCATGCGGAGGACTCCGATGTGGCGCGGGCCCCGGTCCAGCGTGACGCGGCCCGGCTGAAGTCCTGGTGATACCCCGAAGGTCCCGGTGCCGCCCGAACAAGTGCCGTCAAACTGTGCCCGAGTGCTCAAGGCCCACGGCGGGCTCGCGCCCGAATCGGTCGCGGAGCTGTGAGAACCCGCTTCCACATACCATCGACGGCCTCGCGCGCAGCGTGTGCGGGCGCCCCGCCCGTTCCCGGCCGCACCCGGGCCCGCAGGCATCTGATGTACCGCCAGGACGAGCGTCACGGTATCCCGGGGCCCATCCCGCCGCCATCCTCCATAAAGCCGCACCCATGAGGGCCGGGGTTGTCAAGGCGCGTAAGGGCCTGTCCCCGGTGTGAGGCGGGCCCCCGCCGGGGTGGGCAGTCTTGTGAAAGGGGCGGGATGCCGGATGTGGTTCCCCAGGATGTGGTCGGGCGGAGACGACTCACACACACCCATTCGGCGCGGGCTGGTGGGCGGGCACCATGACCTTGGTCCGGGGCCGGACTGCTCATTCAGGTCAACGAGTGCGGCGGGGCCGTCTCATGCGGTTTTGCGAGCTCGGGACCACCTGGTCGACTAGGGCGCGTATCGAGTCGTGATCAATTTGCGGGATGTGCCTTCGTGGCACGGTCCGGTCCGATAGACGGTCTTACGTGACGCGAGTGCAACTGGCCGATCCGGATTGGGAGTTCATCGAGCCGTACCTGCCGATCGGCGAGTACGGCCCGTACCCCGAGCGACTGCGGCAGCAGTTCGAGGGCGTGATCTGGCGGTTCAAGACGGGCGGGCAGCGGCGGGAGATGCCGACGGAGTTCGGCGCCTGGTCGACCGTCCACAACCGCTTCCGGCAGTGGCGTGACGCCGGCGTCTTCGAGGCCCTGCTGGAGGGCCTGATCACGGAAGCCGCGAAGCGGGGTGAGGTGGACCTATCCCTGGTCAGCATCGACTCCACCACCGCCCGAGCCCACCACGACGCGGCCGGGATGCACCTCGACGAGGACGTCGTCACCGCCCTGGAGAAAGCCGCGGCCGAGGAGGAGAAGGCCAGGTCAAAGGGGGCGGCCTCGAAGAGCAAAACGGGCAAGAGACCAAAAGTGATCCCGCGCTGGAAGAACGACGACGCATCCGGCGTCGGCGGAAACTCCGGCTGAAGGCCGCCCTCCTCGGACGTTCCAGAGGCGGGCAGACCAGCAAGGTCCACCTCGCCGCCGACCGCAAGTGCCGCCCGCTGGCGTTCATCCTGACCACAGGCCAGGCAGCGGACAGCCCGCAGTTCATCCCCGTCCTGAAGAAGGTACGGGTACGCGGGCCCGTCGGCCGACCCCGCATCCGGCCGGACGCGGTCGCCGGGGACAAGGCGTACTCGTCCCGCGGAAACCGCGCCCACCTGCGCAAACGCCGTATCAAGGCGGTCATCCCGGAGAAGAAGGACCAGGCCGCCAACCGGAAGAAGAAGGGCTCCAGAGGTGGCCGACCCGTCAGCCACGACGCCGATCTCTAGAGGGAGCGGAACACCGTCGAACGCCTGATCAACAAGCTCAAAGCATGGCGAGGCATCGCCACCCGATACGACAAGACTCCCGACAGCTACCTCGCCGGTCTCCACCTGCGCGCCTCGATGATCTGGATCAAGGACCTCACCAGGACCACCCGATGATCACGACTCGATATGCCCCTAGGTGACGCGCTGAGGTGCCGGACGCCAAGGGCGGGCAGGAGTTGAGTCAACGGTCAACCAGCCGTGGACGCGGGGCCTCACCCGTGGGTTCCGCGTCGGTGTCGTCGGTGCCGACCGGGCCGCGGGGAAGCATCCGGTCCAGCCACTTCGGCAGCCACCAGTTGGTCCGGCCGAGGAGTGTCATGGTCGCCGGTACCAGCACCATGCGTACGACCGTGGCGTCGATGAAGATCGCGGTGGCCAGGCCGAGCCCGAACATTTTGGTGGAGGGGTCCTCGGCGACGGCGAAGGACAGGAAGACCGCCACCATGATGAGGGCGGCCGAGGTGATGATCCGGGCGGTGCGCGAGACGCCCTCAACGATCGCCGTGCCGTTGTCGCCGGTGCGCAGGTACTCCTCGCGTACGCGGGAGAGGAGGAACACCTCGTAGTCCATCGACAGGCCGAACAGGATGGCGAAGAGGAACATCGGGATGAACGACACGATCGGAACCGTCGCTTCCAGCCCGATGAGTGCGCCTCCCCAGCCCCACTGGAAGACCGCGACCATGATGCCGTAGGCCGCGCCGATGCTCAGCAGATTCAGCAGTACCGCCTTGAGCGGTACGAGTATCGAGCGGAAGACCAGCATCAGCAGCAGGAACGACATCGCCAGCACGGCGGCGACGAACACCGGCAGGCGTTGGCTGGTGCGTTGGCCCACATCGGACAGGCTCGCGGCGGCGCCGCCGACGTGGGCCCTGGCCGGGCCGTGCCCGATCGCCGTGGGCAGCACGTCGGTGCGCAGCCGGGCGATGGTGTCGGCCGTGGCCTTGTCCTGAGGGCTGGTGGTCGGGAACACCACGAGGGTCGCGATGCCGGTGGCCCGATCGATGTGCGTCGGCGCGACGGATGCGATGCCCGGATCCGCCGCCACCGTTGCGACGAGTCGGTCCAGCACTCCCGGATCACCGGCGGGGTCCGCGGCGATGACGAGGGGACCGTTGGTGCCCGGGCCGAACCCCTCGGCGACGAGGTCATAGGCGCGGCGCTCGGTACGGCTGTGGGGCAGTGAGCCGTCGTCGGGCAGGC
Source organism: Streptomyces sp. R35 (assembly GCF_041053035.1). Taxonomy (NCBI): domain Bacteria; kingdom Bacillati; phylum Actinomycetota; class Actinomycetes; order Kitasatosporales; family Streptomycetaceae; genus Streptomyces; species Streptomyces sp. R35. Next base: position 9,027,236 of record NZ_CP163440.1, on the reverse strand, counting down.
CGACGCGCAGGCCGAGCACGGGCAGCGTCGCGGTCAGCAGCAGCCCCGCCGCGCCGACCGCGTACGGCACCGGGTGCCGGCTGACGTGCCCGATCCAGCGACGCCACCCGGCGGCGTGGGCGGCGCCTGCCGCCGGGTCCCGCCGCCGTGCGAGTCGGCCCAGCTTCCTGGTCTGCAGAGCCCGGCCGATCCGGCCGGCCCGGGCCAGGCGTGGGCCGGCGGCGCCGAGGAAGGCCGGCAGCAGCGTCACCGACGCGACCACCATGGTCAGAACGACGATCGAGACGGCGAGCCCGCCCACCGTCATGAACGGTACGTTCGCGACCGCCAGGCCGAGGATCGATACGACGACGGTGCCGCCGGCGAAGACCACGGGCCTCCCCGCCGTTGCCACCGCTCGCCCCGCCGCCTCGCGGGGATCGAGCCCGCGCGCGAGGTACTCCCGGTGCCTGGCGAGCACGAACAGCGCGTAGTCGATGCCCACTCCGAGCCCGACCATGCTGCCCAGGACCGGTGCGAAGGTGGGGACCTCTGTCACCCCCGCCAGTACCGTCATCGTGGCGACCCCGACGGTCAGCCCGAAGACCGCCATGCCGATCGGCAGCGCGGCGGCGACGAGCGAACCGAACGCCAGGAACAGGATCGCGGCCGCGGCGAGGAGGCCGATCAGCTCGCTCGCGCCGCCGTCGGGGTCGGAGAAGACGTAGAAGAGGTTCCCGCCCATCTCGATGCGCAGCGGCAGCTCGGCGCGCAGCCGGTCGCCGAGATCGACGAGGGCGTCGAGGTCTTCGGCCGACAGCCGGCTCTGGTCGGGGTACTGCACCCGGACGACCGCGATCCGCCCGTCGGCCGAAACGAGGCCGCCGCGCACGGCGGTGTCCCCGCCCGCGTCGAGCGCCCCCGCCGGGTCGCTCGTGCCGAGCACGTGCGGCAGCCGCTTCACCTCGGCCCGCAGCCGCGTGAGAGCGGTGCGCGCGCCGTCGTCGTCGAAGAACGTCGCACCGTCGTCGAGGGGGGTGACGACCACTTGGGCGGTCATCCCCTCCTGGCCGGTGCCTGCCCGCTCGATCAGTTCCGCGGCCCGTCGGGAGTCCAGTCCCGGAGCGGTCATCGAGTCCGCGGTCCGCCCGCCGAAGGCGACGGCGGCGAGGACGGCGAGCGTGGCGGCGATCAGCCATGCCGCGATCACCCGCCAGGGATGGCGGGCGGCGCTTGCGCCCAGGCGCAACAGGGCTTTCGAGAGCATCGGGTCCTCCAACCACCTCGTCGGCCGTCCTTGTACGGCCGCCGATGCCGAGGCTCGTCGCCACGGCGCTCCGCGGCATCGGCCCGCGGGCCGCGGATCCCTCGGCCCCGGGGCGGAGTGACGACCCGTCCTTTCGGCTGATGCGCGGCACGCCGCGGTCCCTAGGCTGAGAACCGTGCTCCGAGACGACCTGCGAACCCTGTGGACCGAACCCCGGCCGCCCGACGCGCCCGCCCGGGTGCGGCGGGACTGGGCGCTGCTCGCCGCGGGCCTTGCCGGTGTGGCGCTGGAGGCCACCCTGCGCGAGAACGTCGTGTGGCGGCCGGTGGCGGTGGTGTTCGCCGTATGGCTGTGCCTGCTGCCCCTGTGGCGCCGGACCCGCCCGCTGGCGATGGTGACGTTGGCGTTCGGCTCGGTGATCCTGCTTCAGGTGGCCTCGCTCGTCGCCGCACCGCGCGAGCCCGTCGGCCTGTACACCGGCGCGGTCGTGCTCGTGCTGGTGTACGCGCTGCCCCGGTGGGGATCGGGACGCGAGATCGTGCTGGGCGGCGCGGTGATCCTCGCGGCCAGCGCGCTGTGTTCCGTCACGGACGAGACCCCGGTCGTCGAAAATGTCGTGGGCTTCGTCTTCCTGCTGCTGCCCGGCGTGGTCGGGGCTGCCGTGCGGTTCCGGGTGACCGCTCGCGAGCGGCAGTTGGAGCAGGTGCGCTCCCGCGAGCGCGAGCAGCTCGCCCGGGAACTGCACGACACGGTGGCCCACCACGTGTCGGCCATGGTGATCATCGCCCAGGCGGGCCGGGTGCTCGCGGGCACCGACCCGTCCGCCGCCGTCGAGGCGCTGGAGGGGGTCGAGGAGGAAGGGGCGCGCACGCTGGAGGAAATGCGCGCCATGGTCGCCGCGCTGCGCGACCGCGGGGTCGGCGCCGAGCTGGCGCCCCCTGCAGGTGTCGCGGATCTGGAGCGCCTGGTGCGCACCCCGGGTGGTCGCCTCAGGGTCGACCTGGGGCTCGACGGCGAACTGGACGCGCTGCCCCCGGCCGTGGACGCGGCCGTCTACCGGATCGTGCAGGAGTCGGTGACCAACGCGCTGCGCCATGCGGTCGACGCGACCGAGCTCGTCGTTCGGGTCGCCGCGGAACGGCACACGGTACGGGTGAGCGTGCGCGACAACGGCCGGCGCACCGGCCGGGGTCGCGACGGATACGGACTTACCGGACTGCGCGAGCGCGCGACCCTGCTCGGCGGCACACTACGAGCCGGCCCGGGTACCGACCGGGGCTGGCATGTCGAAGCCGAACTGCCGAGAGCGAGGAGCGAGAGCGGTGTCCATTCGCGTCCTCGTCGCTGACGACCAGACGATCATCCGCACCGGGTTGCGGATCATGCTGAACGCCCAGCCCGGCATCGAGGTGGTCGGCGAGGCCGCCGACGGGCGGGAAGCGGTACGTCTGGCCCGCGAACTACGCCCCGACGTCTGCCTGTTCGACATCCGCATGCCCGTACTCGACGGGCTCGAGGCCACCCGGCTGGTCGCCGGCCCGGGCGTCGCCGACCCGCTGGCCGTGGTCGTCATCACCACGTTCGACCTCGACGAGTACGTCTACGGCTCACTGCGTGCCGGCGCCCGCGGATTCCTCCTCAAGGACACGGGACCGGACCTTCTGGCGCAGGCCGTACGGTCGGCGTCCGACGGTGAGGCGCTCATCGCGCCCAGCGTCACCGTCCGCCTGCTCCAGGCATTCGCGGACCTGCCCGCCGGCCGGCCCGCGGCCCAGCCGGTCTCACCCGTCACCGCCCGCGAGGAGCAGGTGCTCCTCGCCGTCGCCCGCGGGCTGACCAACACCGAGATCGCCGACGCGCTGCACATCAGCCTCAGCACGGTGAAGACGCATCTGGCCAGCCTGATGGCCAAACTCGGCGCCCGCAACCGGGTCGAGATCGCGATGTGGGCCTACGAAACGCGCCGCATCCTCCCCGGAACCTGAGCCGGGTGCCGGGCCATGTCCCATGAGTCCCCGCCCGGACATCAGTGCACCGGTCGGCTCACGTCGGCTCCACGTGCCTCACCCGCCCCAGAGCGTGACGTACCAGGAAGCCGGAACTGGGACGGTGAGACACCCGATACGACAAGACTCCCGACAGCTACCTCGCCAGTCTCCACCTGCACGCCTCGATGATCTGGATCAAAGACCTCATCAGGACCACCCGATGATCACGACTCGATACGCGCCCTAGGACGACCGGATACAGTGCGCGCGTCGGCAGTCTGGTTACTTGAGGAGGAGAAGCGTGACCGCCACCAGCGAGGCCCGATCCGCGGACGGTGCAGCGCATGCGCCCCAGCAGAGCCGACTGCGTCGCCTGATGCGCTACATCCCTTTGATCGCCCCCGTCCTGCTGTGGACCGTGCCCTGCTGGGTGCTCCTGCACGCCGGCCAGCACTGGCCGCTCCCCGTGACGCTGGGCGGCACCGCCCTGTTCGTCCTCGGTCTGATCGCTATGCCGCTCGCGATGGTGCGCGGCCACGGCCGGCGGCAGCAGGACCGGGCGGCGATCGTCGGAGACACCCTGCTTGGGGCCAGCTGGGTGCTGTTCACCTGGTCCGTCCTGCTCGGCGTCCTGCTGCGCCTCGCCCTGACCGTGGCCGGCGTGGGCGACGGTCAGAACCAGGCCCGGATCGTCACTTGGGCGGTCCTCGGCGTAGCCGCCGTGCTGCTCGCCTGGGGGTACGCCGAGGCCCGCCGGGTGCCACGAGTTCGGCAGCTCGACGTACAACTCCCGCGGCTGGGAGCCGGGTTGGACGGCACGCGCGTCGTCCTCATCACCGACACTCACTACGGCCCGCTCGACCGCGCCCGCTGGTCGGCGCGGGTCTGCGCGAAGGTCAACACCCTGGAGGCCGACCTGGTCTGCCACACCGGCGACATCGCGGACGGCACGGCCGAACGCCGCCGCGCCCAGGCCGCTCCGCTCGGCACCGTGCGAGCCACCCGGGCCCGGGTCTACGTCACCGGCAACCACGAGTACTACAGCGAGGCCCAGGGCTGGGTCGACCTGATGGACGAGCTGGGCTGGGAGCCGCTGCGCAACCGTCATCTGCTGCTCGAACGCGGCGGCGACACCCTCGTGGTCGCCGGCGTCGATGACGTCACCGCCGAATCCTCCGGCCTCGCCGGCCACCGCGCCCACCTCGCCGGAGCCCTGAACGGCGCCGACCCCGACCTGCCCGTCCTGCTCCTGGCCCACCAGCCCAAGTTCGTCGACCGGGCCGCAGCAGGCGGCATCGACCTCCAACTCTCGGGCCACACCCACGGCGGCCAGATCTGGCCCTTCCACCACCTCGTCCGCATCGACCAGCCCACCCTCGCCGGCCTCAGCCGCCACGGCACCCGCACCCTCCTCTACACCAGCCGCGGCACCGGTTTCTGGGGCCCGCCGTTCCGCGTCTTCGCCCCCAGCGAGATCACCCTGCTCATACTCCGCTCCCCACAGCGGCCTCCCACGCCGTAACACGGAGCGGGCCGGCCATCCCTCATGGACCGGTTCACCGAGTCGAAGCCTGCCTCGTCTTCTCATGCGCGGACGCCGCCGGTCGGCCATCTCATCCCAGAACGCTGTATCGAGTGCTGGGCAGTACGGAATCGTTCGGCCACCGGTCTTCAAGGCGCTTCACCAAGTCGACGCTGAACGTCTTGACTGTGATGCCCGGATGACCTCTGCTCGGTCCGTTCGCACCAGTGCCGCGCACCGCGCAGAACGGTGATGGACTTGATCGCCATGCGGAGGATTCCGGCCGCTGCGCCAATGCCGCCGATCGATCCGAGGGCCCCTATGAGCTGCCCCCTGCCACCCCGTGTCCGCAGGTCATTTGGTCTGACGTCAGTGAAGCGCGGCGACAGAGCATGATCGCAAGGGAGGAAATTATTGGAGGGTATTTTTCGGTACAAAAACGAGCGAGGGTGGCAACGCTGCCGCTGCTACTGTCCCCTCCATGATGATCAGGGGGAGAATCACCAGTGCACTCACCCCTGCAGCCGCCCACGAATGAGCAAATTAAGGAGTCTGCGCAGACTCGCCTCGACCGCTCGCTCCTGGACGGCCTCGGCGAACGCGCCAGAGCGATCCTGAAGAGCTGGCGGGTCCTGCGGAAGCTCCGTTGGAGGTTCAAGGGGCTTCGCATCCTCGTCCCTGTTGAACCATCCGTCAGGTTGGAAGAGGCTCACTGCCGAACAAGCGCTCCCAGCCGAAGGCTCCTCCCCTGCCTGACTCTGACGTCGTTCGGCGGGTCCTGGCGCGAAGGATCTTCCCCGGGGGCGGAGACGGCAGGCCGCTGACCGCGGACCGTCGGGACTGCCTGAACCACATAAAGCGCTTTCGCCTACCTGTCGATGATGGGGCGATCGGGCAACGAGGAGTCTTTGACGCGGAATCGGACCAGAGGAGGTTGCGGAGTCGCTTCGTCCTTCGAGTCGCCAGGCGGGAGCAGGGTGAAGGCAAGAGAGACCTGGGACGGGTCGACCGGTGTGCCGGACAGGTACGCGGTGTGTTGGTAGGCGTCACCCGCCTCCAGGACCGGGTAGAGCAATGCGATCCCCCTGCGATCCGGAAGGCTCGCACGAAGAGCCCGGGCGGCCAGGCGATGTGCGGGGCCGCTGATGGCGCCGAAGAGCGGCCCCCTACGCCGACTGCGGACGAAGAGGGAGAGCTCCGGGGACCCCAGCACAGATCCGGCCCGGCGCTGCGGCGGAGCTAGCTGGGGGGCGAGGATGAGCCAATCCTCGATGCTTGCCCCCGTCGTGCTTGCGGTCTGCAGATAGGCGAGGTGCGGTGCAAAATTGCCCGGGGCCAGCCACTCCAGCCTGCTGAGCACCTCAAGGAACTGCGTGTGTCCGATGACAGTCGTGTACGCGGAGAAGGAGGTCTCCTGCCGGCTGCCGTCGGCCGGCACGGAGACGGGGACCAGGGGGCTCTGGAAGGTGCCAAGGATCGCGCGCCACCGCTCCGTGTTTCGGCGCTTCGCGCCGATGTCCAGGGGGTAGCCCGACGGTTCGATCCAGCTCCCCGGTGACCGGACCTCCACGAGTTCGGCGTTGTACATCTTGGTGGGACTCGTCGGCTTGAGCCAGGGCAGGTACTGGGCCACCAATGGCGGGAGTTGCGCCGGAGTGATCATCGGCTTGCCGTCCACCAGGTGTGCGTAGTCGGCGAGTTGAGACCGGAACTCCTCCTCATCGCGGCACATCGTTGCGAACGCCTCGTAGAGATCGATCTCTTTGTTCCCAGCAGTTTCACCGCGACTGATGTAGAGCCGGACCAGGTCGGCATAGCCTTCGCGGAAGCCGAACCAGCGGCCCATCTGCATCAGGGTGTCCGCCTGTGAGGCGGCACGGCGGTAGTAGCTGATGGTGAGGCCCTCGACAGTGAAGCCTCGGGCGAGCTTGGCGCCCCCGACTAGGATCTTCCATACGGGGCGCTGGTCGAAGTCCACGCTGGCGCGCTCAATATCCCTGTCACCGTTCACGATGATCACAGGCTTCTCTAAGCCGTCGGCGATGCGAGCACGTGCGGCATCGATATACGGGATCAGCTCGTCGAACGAGACAGGGCGTGCGAGGTCTTCGGCCCGGTGGGCGGATACGGGGGCAAAGTCCAGGTCGTAGAGCGCCCTCAACCGATGAAGCGCCTCAGCCTCGAGTGGGCCGGAGACGTACCAGAGCTTAAGGAGACGATCCATGAGCTCGCGGTGGTCGGCGATGCGCACGGACTCGTGGACCAGCATAGTGTGGTGACGGTAAGCGACACTTCTCGGGTCGAGGGCTTCGCGGTACAGCTTGATGGCGCCCGACAGGACAAAGGCATCGAGGACCTGTTGCAGAGAGGAGTCGTCGCCCTGTTCGGCTTCGTGGATGGCGCGGACATGGGCCATCTCCTGGGAGTTGGCGACCGTTCGCTCCGCAGGAGGAATGGCAGAGTCCACGTCGTGGAAGTCGCGCGCCCCCATGTACCCAGCCGGGCGGGGCAACGAGAGCACGAAGTCCCTTGGGAAGACATCCTCCGCATCGTGCGGATCAATGAGGACATTGGCGAACGGCGTAGCCGTATACGCAACGTACTGGGCTCGGGGAAGCAGGCCAAGCAGTTTAGAGAGGAGTCCGTTGATGGCGCTGCGCTCACGGCCTTCACGTTGATTCCCAGGGTGCAACGTATTGACCGATCCGTGGTCGGACTCGTCGTCCACGATCAGTGCCGGAATCTCCTGCAACTGGGCACCGAGTCTGCGCAAGTCCCTGATAACCGACCCGAGCACGGCCTTGTTCTTCTTGACCAAAGTCTGGGGCGACGCCGGCATGGACGCCATGTGGAGCGCCTCCACGATCAAGGTCATCGGGTCCGGAATCGACGACCCGGACTTCGCCGACAAGCTCAGCCGTCTGATCGGTGACCACGACGTCGAGACCACTTCCACCTCGACCTCCGAGTCCGGCAAGTCCACGTCCGTCAGCATGCGGCAAGAACGCATCCTGGCCGCCGACGCCATCCGCGCCCTGCCCAAGGGCACCGCGCTTGCGTTCGCCACCGGCATGCGCGCGGCCCTGCTCGACCTGCGCCCCTGGTATCTCGAGCCCGGCGTCGGCGGACTCTCCGCCGCCTCCGCCCGCGCGTCCAAGGGCATCACCGAACGCGCCGTCGCCAATACCGCCCCGAAGCAGACCGACTTCGGCACCGCCGCCTAGTCCGCGCCCCCCTTCTCCCCACTCAACTCGCCCACGGAGGCGCTCATTCACACCTACGAGCCAGCCGACCTGGAAGACATGGAGCCGCACGAAGCCGTGGATGCCGTCATCGCCGACCTGCGCGACCACTTCCATCACCGGTGATGGAAGTGGCCTGTTCACCGCCACCCGGCACATCGGCCTGCTCTGCCATCTGGCCGCCCGCCGTTCTTGCGTCCGAAGCGGTCGGCGAGCCGCCCCGCGGGGACGAGAAGGGCGGCGAAGACGATCGCGTAGCCGTTGAGCACCCAGCTCAGGTCCGACAAAGAGGTCGAACCCAGGCCCTGCCCGATGTTCGGCAGACCGACGTTGGTGATCCATACGTCGAGTTGGCCGAGGAAACTCACCATGGACAGCACGGCGAGGATGAGAGCAGGCCGCGCGTTGGACGTGCCCCCGCCTCCCCGCTGCGCTTTCAGCGCTTTCACAGGTGCCATCTGATCTTGCGAAGACATGCGTCTTCTATCCGTTCCGTGGGCTTCGAGGGGTGCCGTGAGTGACGGGCGGCAGCTGGCGGCAGAGTTCTGGACCGCTCCGTCAAGAACCCTACGAAGTTCTGGAACGACATGCCAAGAATGCTCGCGTGGCCTGTGAACTGGCCTCATGGGACGCCCACCAGGTTTCGACCGGACCAAGGTCATGCAGGCCATCGAGCGACAGTTCCGCCGTACCGGATACGCCGGCACGAGCGTTGACGACATCGCCAAGGCGGGCGGGCTGGGCCGCGGCAGTCTCTACGCCGCTTTCGGCGGCAAGAGCGAGCTGTACTTGCAGACGCTGTCGGCCTACTGCGAGCGCAACGAGGCCGAGTGGGCGGCCGTACTCGAAGGCCCCGACGAGGCCGCGCTGGGGCGGCTGCACGCATATCTCGTGAAGTCGGCGCGGTTCGTCCATGACGACCCAGACCGGCTCGGCTGCATGGTGACCGGCTTCGTCGTCGAGGGAGTCGACCATGATCCGCAGGCCGACGAACGCGTCCGACAGGCCCTCGGGAGAATTGAGGGCTCACTGACCGAGTGCGTTCAGGCCGCACAGCGCCATGGCGACCTCGACCCCGAGGCGGATGCCCCCCAGGTCGGCCAACTGCTCATGGCGGCCAATCGCGGCATGGAAGTACTGGCCAGGGCCGGGCTCGACACGGTCGCACTGGAGCGCGTTGCCGACCAGGCATTCGAAGGGCTCCCGCTCACGGCGCGGGCTCGGTCCCGGCGGGCGCCCCGCCCAGCCGTCTCCGGCGCCTCCTGAGCGCTGCTTGCTCGAGGGTCCGCAGTGCGCTCAGCGTTCTACGGCGAATGACTCGATGTAGGCCAGGGCCCCGTACAGCGCGTCACGCAGGGGCGTGGACTCGCCGGCCGCCTGGTCCAGCAGCGCTCCGCCCTGGAACGCGGCGGCGAGCAGGTGGGCGAGCGCGGCCGGGTCGGCCTCCGGCCGCAGCTCGCCGCGCTCGCGCATCTTGCTCAGGCCGCGCTTGAACAACTCCTGCCACCGCTCGAAACCGTCGGCCACCGCGTCCCGGTGAGCGGGCTCGGCCTTGACGACCTCGGCGGCCAGGGAGCCGAACGTACACCCGCCGCGCACCATGTCCTGCGAGGCGATGTAGGAGTCGGCCCACCGGCGCAGGGCGACGAAGCTGTCCAGCTCGCCGAGCTCGGGCACCTGGTGGCGGGCGACGATGGTGTCGGCCTGCCAGGCCAGCACCGCGCGCACCAGGGACTCCTTGGTCGGGAAGTGGCGCGTCAACTGCGAGCCGCTGACCCCGGCCGCCTCGCGGATCTGCTCGTTGCTGGTGTTCTGCGCGCCGTGTTCGTAGATCAGCTCGGCGGCCGCCCTGACGATGCGTTCGCGTGTGGCCAGGCCCTTGGCGGTCAGCTTCTGAGCCAGCGCTTCGCTGGTGGTGGTCATGGTGACCATCGTACCGCAAAAAAGGGCTTGACAACCCATTCTGCGAGGTGTTCCCTGGGGGTGGATCGAAAAAGGGCTGCCAAGCCCATTTTCTTCGGGAGGCGGACAGGATGTCCACACTGACTTCGCCGCAGGCGGTAGCGGCGACACCGCGCACCGGACCGGCTCCGGCCGTCGCCGAGGCGGGTCACCCGCGGCGCTGGAGCATCATGGCGGTGCTGGGTGCCGTCGCCTTCATGGCGCAGCTCGACTTCTTCGTCGTCAACGTCGCCCTCGACGGGATCGGGAAGTCGTTCCCGGGCACGGGCGTCGCGAGCGTGTCGTGGGTTCTGTCGGCCTATGCGATCGTCTTCGCCGCCGTGCTCGTGCCCGCGGGCCGTATCGCGGACCATTGGGGACGCAAGAGAATGCTGCTGTCCGGAGTGGCGCTCTTCACCCTCACCTCCGCCGTCGCGGCCGCCGCGCCGAGTCTCGGTGTGCTGGTCGCCGCCCGGGCTGTCCAGGCCGTAGGTGCGGCGATGATCGTGCCGACCTCGCTCGGCCTGCTCTACCCGAGCTTCCCCAAGCGCCAGCACACCCTGGTCGTCGGCCTGTGGGCGGGCGTGGGCGCGATCGCGGCCTCGGCGGGCCCGCCCGTCGGCGGTCTGCTCGTCACCCTCGACTGGCGGTGGATCTTCCTGATCAACGTTCCCGTCGGCATCGCCACCCTCGTCGCCGGCGCGCTGCTGCTGCCCGAGGTGCGCCAGCCCAAGGGCGCCACTGTGCCGGACGCGGCTTCCGCCCTCGCACTGTTGCTGGCCGTGAGCCTGCTGGTGCTTGCCACCGTCCAGGGACCGGGGTGGGGCTGGACGGACATCCGCACCGTGGCCCTGTTCGTCGCAGCCGCACTGGCCGCTGCCGCGACCGTCGAGCGCACCCTGCGCGCCAAGGCACCGGTGATCGAGAAGCAGCTGTTCGCCGGCAGGCCGTTCACCGCCGCCTCCGTGGCCCTGTTCCTGTTCTCCGCCGGCTTCGCCATCGTCCTGCTCAGCACCGCCCTGTTCATGCAGGAGGTCTGGCACTTCAGCCCGCTGCGCGCCGGCGTCTCCATCGCCCCGGCCCCCCTGGCCTCGATCGCCTTCGCGATGAACGCAGGCCCCCTCCAGAGCCGCTTCGGACGCACCGTCCCCGCCGTGACCGGCACGCTGGCCATGGCACTCGCCGCCGGCTACTGGCTCACGACCGTGCACACCACCCCCGACTACTGGGGCGGCATGTTCCCGGGCCTGATCCTGGTCGGCCTGGCCGGCGGTCTGGCCCAGGCGCCGCTGTTCGCCGCCGCCGGCACCCTCGCACCCGAACGCGCCACCACCGGCAGCGCCGTACTCAACATGAGCCGTCAGATCGGCAGCGCCGTGGGGGTGGCCGTGCTCGTCGCCCTCACTCCCCAGGCCACGACCACCGGGTTCGACCACGCCTGGTGGGTCCAGGCCGGAGCCGGAATCGCCGCGGCCACCGCGCTGCTCGCCCTCCGGCCCCGCCGGACACCCTGACCACAGGGCCTCGGCCATTCGGGTCGGGCCCGCAACCACAGCCTCCTACGACGGGCATCGCACCGCCTCACTCATCTTCTGCGACACCCGCTCGAAGGACTGACGCTGGAGTCCCCGCCAGCTCACCTCTCAAGAACACAAGAAACGGAGATCACCATCATGGAACGCAAGCTCCTCGTGATCGGGGCCACCGGCAAGACCGGCGGCCACACCACCGAACTCCTGCTCCAGCGCGGACACCGCGTCCGCGCACTCGTCCGTGGCCTCGACGGGCGCGCCGAGCGGCTCGCCGCCCTCGGAGCGGACGTCGTGGAAGGCGACGTCCTCGACCTGGACTCCCTGGCCCGGGCGACCAAGGGGATCGATGCCCTGTACTTCACCTACCCGATCCGCCCCGGCCTGATGGACGCCACCGCGAACGTGGCCCAGGCGGCGGAGGAGAACGGGGTCCAGGCGATCGTGAACATGTCGCAGGTCTCCGCCCGCCGCAACACCGCCAGCAACGCGGCACGCCAGCACTGGGTCGCCGAACGCGTCCTGGACCACGCCCCGGTCCCCGTCACCCACATCCGCCCGACCTTCTTTGCCCAGTGGCTGATCGACACCTGGGCGGACGGAACCGGCGAACTGCGCCTGCCGTTCGCCGACGGACGCCACGCCCCCATCGCGGAAAGCGACCAGGCGAAGGTGATCGCGGCCATCCTGGAAGACCCCGCCCCGCACGCCGGCCAGATCTACCCGCTGTACGGAGCCGAGGAACTCAACCACTACGAGATCGCCGAGAAGATGTCGCGGGCGCTGGACCGTGACGTCACCTACGTGCCCATCGAACTCGACGAATTCGCCGCCATCCTGCACGGGCGCGGCGCGCCGGACCACCTGATCCAGCACCTGCTCGCCGTGGCCGTCGACTACCGCAACGGCGTCTTCGCCGGCACCAACGACCTGGTGAAGACGATCGGCGGCAGCGACCCCCTCGACGTCGAGACCTTCGTCGCCCAGAACCGCACCGCCTTCGACCTGCCCACTACCTGAACACGGAGAACACAATGAGCGTTTGGTTCATCACCGGATCATCCCGGGGCTTCGGCCTGGAGATCACCCGTGCCGCCCTCGCCGCCGGCCACCAGGTGGTCGCGACCGCGCGGAAGGCAGAAACCGTCCGCGAACAGTTTCCCGACGCCGGCGACGCGCTGCTCACCGCTCCGCTGGACGTGACCGACCATCAGAGCATCCAGGCGGCCGTCGACGCCGCGGTCGAGAAGTTCGGCCGGATCGACGTCCTGGTCAACAACGCCGGCACCGGCCTGCTCGCCGCCGTCGAAGAGTCCGACGACGCCGCGGTCCGCGCGGTGTACGAGACCAACGTGTTCGGCCCGCTCGCCGTCCAACGCGCCATACTGCCGGTACTGCGCCACCAGCGCTCCGGTCACGTGATCAACATCAGCTCCATCGTGGGCTTCGCCACCGCGCCGGGCTGGGGTATCTACGCCTCCACGAAGTTCGCCGTCGAAGGCTTCACCGAGACCCTCCACACCGAACTGGCGCCCTTGGGCATCCACGTGACGCTCGTGGAACCGGGCTTCTTCCGCACCGACTTCCTCGACCCCGCCAGCCTGCAGACTGGCCCCGACGCGATCGACGACTACGCGCCCACCGTCGGCGCGATGCGTGCAGCCGCCGCGAGCCTGAACCACGCCCAGCCCGGTGACCCGGTCAAGGCCGCGCGCGCCATTGTCGAGCTGACCGCCGCCCCCGAGCCGCCCCTGCGCCTCCCGCTCGGAGCCGACACCCTGCAAGCCTTCGACACCAAGTTGGACACCTTCCGCAAGGAGATGGACGCCTGGCGGCACGTCACCCTCTCCACCGATCACGACTAGGAAGGACGTTCCCGTGACCACACAACAACCGTCCGCCACAGCCCGCCATTACCGGCAAGACGACCTGCGCCGGAAGATCGACGAAGCGCTCGACCGCCTCTACCCGGGGCATACCACGCTCACCACCGACGACCTCCATGGCGTGGACGAGTTCCACACCGGCGGCCATGCGGCGACGCGAGAGCTGGCCGAACACCTGGAGCTGAGAGCGGGGCTGCGTGTCCTCGACGTGGGAAGCGGCCTGGGCGGTCCGGCCCGCCATCTGGCCCAGCACGCAGGCACCGATGTCACCGGCGTGGACCTGACCGAGGAGTACGTCGACGTCGCGCGCCGGCGCACCGATCGTGTGGGCCTCGCCGACCGGGCCCGCTTCCAGCAGGGGGACGTGACCGCACTGCCCTTTCCCCAGGCGAGCTTCGACCGGGCCTGGATGCTGCACGTGGGCATGAACATCGAGGACAAGGCCCGCCTGTTCACCGAGATCAGCCGCGTCCTGACCGACAACAGCCTCTTCATCGTGTACGACGTCATGCTCCTCAGTGATCCCACCCTCGTCAGCTACCCACTGCCGTGGGCCTCGGAGCCCGAACACAGCTTCCTGGCCCGCCCCGAGGAATACCGGTCACTGCTGCGCAAGTCCGGGTTCGACATCGTCGCCGAGCACGATCACCGCTCGCAAGCCGTCCAGTCGCTTCGTGACGCGGGCGACGCGCACCACCAGAACAGCACGCCGCACAACCCTGCGGGCGGGGACACGCCTCCGGCCCCGATCAGCGTAGCCATGGGCACCGACGCATCGACCAAGATCGCAAAGGCGCTCCAGAACATCGAGGAAGGTCTCCTTGCTCCGACCGAGATGATCTGCCGTCTCCGCTGATCTCAGGAAGACCGCCCTGGATCGGTGTCTGCCGCACCATCGTCCGTTCGTCTTTGAGTCGTCGCCGGCCCAAAGCAGGAGGGGCCGTGCACGGCCGGTGAGCTGGCCGACGCGGTGGACATGAAACAGTCCGCCTGCGCCCACCCAGCTGCGACTGCTGCGCAACCTCAGCCTGGTCACCGGCGAGCGTCGGGGCCGCTCCGTCATCTACAGCCTGTACGACAACCACCTCGCCGAGCTCCTCGAACAGGCCCTCTATCACGTGGAGCACCTGCGACTCAGCCTGCACGACACTCCCGCCGACACTGACATGGTGGCTGCCGCGACCGCGAAAGAACTGGGCCCTGGGTCGGTCGCGCAGGCCAACGGCGGCTCAACACGCAGAACTTGACAGGGAACGCACCTGGGACGACAACAGCACCGTCGCCAACCACGAATCACTCGCTCTCCGGGCTCTCTTCGACCACGAGGCCCAAGGACGCGATACCAAATGGACGCTCGCGGCGTACGAGACACCGGTCAGCGAGCGGCTCTGGCACGCCACCGCCACCGCCGTCACCCCCGCCGAGATCGTGCTCGCCATGCTCAACTCCTCAGCCGGCGAGTCAGCATGGGGCCCGGCCGCCAGCCTCACGGAGACCACCATCACGCAGGCGACGCGCCCGCTCGCCGACGCGGGCTGGCAGCAGATCATCGAAGGCCGCTATATCCGCTGGGAAGCTCCCGGCGAAGAAGCCGCAGGCATCCAGTTCAACGCCTTCGCCGCAGGACAGCGCCCCGGCAGCGCTCTGCCCACCTGGACGGTGTGGGGCGGCAACGCCGTCCACCAGCCCACCTGGGCCCTGGAACTGTCCGCGCACTTCCCGGCACCCCTCCTCCAGGACATCGCCTTCGAACTCGCCGAAGGTCAAGGCGTACGGACCGTTCGACCGACGCCTCCGGAAGGCCCGGCACTGCGCACGATCCAGGCCGGCGTAGCGCCCGCGCTACCGGCACCCCTCCGCTCAAGGCGGGGCCGGTGACTGCCCACCCTGGCGAGGTGACGACGTCCTGGATCGGTTTGGGAGTCTTCACAGCTAGGGCGCGTTGCGAAAGTAGTCAGGCCGGACGCCTGATACGGCGCAGCCCCTGGATGGCTTCGCCCAAGTCGGAGCTGTAGGAGGCCCAGCAGATGACCGATCCGTCGGATTCGAGCTGTCCCATGTACCAGTCGTCGTCAGCTCGTACGAGGCACAGGTCGTGGAAGGGCAGGATGACGTCGGGCCGGAGCAAGACGTAGTCCGCGCGGCCGTGCTCCTCAGCCACGACGATTCGTTCGAGAGGCAGCAGGGCGGCTTCAGGATCCCCTGATGCGGAGCGCACCCGCTCGATCGTCCAACCGTCGGGCAGCCCATCGTTCACCACCGCATGATCGCAGCCAGAGGCGTCTTAAGACGCCATTTCAGTTGGTGTGATCTTGCGGCAGTCTGGGGCGATGACTGCTGCGCTTGTCGAGCGGATGGCGCCGGAGGACCTGTGCAAGCTGTTTCAGCGGGTGGTCCCACCCGCTCCGGAACGACCGCAGGGCGGGGGACGGCGCCGACGAGGTGACCGCGAGGTATTGGCCGCGATCATCTTCGTGGCCACCTCGGGATGTACCTGGAACCAACTGCCTCCTGGCTTCGGGCTGTCGGGGGTGACCGCCTTTCGCTGGTTCACCGAGTGGACCGAGGCTCGGGTGTGGGCCAAGCTCCACCGCCTGGTCCTGGACGAACTCGGTTCCCGCGGCGACCTGGATTGGTCGCGGTGCGCGATCGACTCCGTCAGCGTCCGTGCCCTCAAAGGGGGCAACTGACGGGACCGAATCCGACCGACCGCGGCAAGAACGGATCGAAAATCCACCTGATCGTCGACCGCCGGGGCCTGCCCCTGTCGATCGGCATCTCCGCCGCGAACCTCCACGACAGCCAGGCTCTCATCCCGCTGGTCCGCGGCATACCGCCCATCCGCTCCCGTCGCGGCCGCAGACGCCGACGGCCTGGGAAACTGACGAGTGTCCACAGCCCCCTTCACGGCTACTTGCACAGTATCGAGGCTCCAACTGCCGAAGTCGGTGGTCCCGTCTGCTGGCGTGGCATGTTGAGGGTCACCGGTGATCTCGTTCTCGAAGCTACGCAGCGACTCCCGTGCTCGAGACGGAGTTGCCGGGATTCCAGTCCGATCGAGTGAAGGCGGCCCGTCGATCAGGCTCCTGCGTGGAGGTAGGCAGCCCAAAGTGACGGAGTGTGGACCCGAGTGAGGCCGCCGGGAAGGCCATGACCATCTCGAACGGCACGAACAGCGTGCTGGAGGGCTTCGGCGGCGCGACTGGTGTCCAGGGCGCCGCTATCGGTGGCGAGCCGAGTGTAGAAGGTGTCAGCAATGGTGACGGCGGTCTGATCATCGATCTCCCACAAGGTTCCGATCACATGCGGAAAGCCGGCCAGTTGGAATGCAGAGGTGAGATGAATGGCCTCGTCGAGCAGGTTCTCCGCACCGATCGCTGCGGTGCGGCAGGCGGACAGATAGGCCAGTTGCGCGTGGTCGAGACGGACCGGGGCGAGAGCCGCCACAGTGAGCGGTTCCTTTTCGTGATCGTGAAGAAGCAGCAGGCTCTTCGACGGGTCGGTGGGGTCACTCGCGGCGTGGCATGCGAAGTGTGCGATCGAACAGGTGGGCAGGTGCGCCAGGACGTTGGCTTTGGTGGGTAGCGTGGCTGGGACGTCAGCGGGGCTTCGGTCGCGTTCGGGTTCATGCAACAGGACGGGATCCGTCAAGTGGTGGCGCAGTTTCTCCACTTCGGCCAGGACGTGGCTCAACCGATCACGATCAGGGAGCCCAGGGGTGGTCGGCATCGCCACGATGAGAGCGTCGGCGGGTGAGGCTGGCGTTGGAAGGACTTGGCGGGTGTATGCAAGTGCGCGCACGGTCGGGGTATAGGACGAGATGACCCGATCTAGGACGGTGCGCCGTCCCGGGCGGTCGGCCGGGTCGGTGTGGTAGCCGGCGGCATGGACGGGCAGCAACCCCAGCAACCCTCCCGGCGCCCACCACACCCTGGGCCAGATCGCCAGCGGCGGAGGTTGAGAGTCGTGGCCCAGTGCGGTCAGGACCGGTTCGACGGCGGTGTCCCACAACCATTCCAGGATCCGGGACAGCGTGCCCTGTGCCTCGCGCCGCGAGGCTCCGGTTTTTCCGAGAACCGCGGTACTCAAGGCTTGATGGAATGCGTTGATGCGGTCGATCAGGGTGATGTAGCGGAGGCCGGGCAAGGGCACAGCGGTGACGCCTGTCTCGGTGAGTAGCAGGGCGTCGCTGCCGTAGCCACTGATGTTGAAGACCACAACCGGACCGTGGGCCGACTGAGCTACCAGTTCGTCCATCGCGGGAGGCAGCCCGAAAGAGGCGAACTCGTCATGCGCGCGGATCTCGGCCAGGACAGAGGCGAATTCTCGGGCCAACCGACGCCGGTCCCGCACGAGTAGGTCTTCGCCGTCCAGTTGGGTGCCCGGGCTCCCACCCACTACAGCAACGGGAACCGAGTTCTCCGGCTGGTCGAGCCGGTCGCGCAGGGCGACGAACCGCGCGGCCAGGTTGGGATGCTTACGGTGGAGATCAGTAAGGTCGCTGCGGGTATCGAATGCTTGACTCAATAGCACCGCTCGGCCTGTCTCCAGCAACTGCAAAGCTCTGGCCGCACGCTCCTGCCCGACGCCCCTTGCATCGGCCAGGGTCAGCGCGGCGGCATCACCGACCAAACCGGCATAGACACCGAGCTCATGCTGCTGATCCGCGCGTACCAGCTGACGCGAGGCCACCTCGGGCAGCAACAGCACCGCCGCTTGCAACACATCCGCTGCCTTTGCGCGCCCTTCGTCTGACTGGGCCAGCATGTGCGCTGCTGCTCGGGCCGCACGCAGGCGGGCCGAAGGTGCCGCCGACGACTCCCACGCGTCCGTGTATGCAGACGCCGCCGCATTGAGGTCCGCTTGACGTCCGGTGGACTCGAACCGAGTTCGTAAGGCGGCACCCAGCATGTTGAGCCACCTGGCTCGATCAGGGTGGTTGACCAGGGTGGTTTCGACCGCCTCCCGGCCGAGGCGGATCGCCTCGTCCAGATCCGCCCGGTCCCCGACACGCTCGAACCGCATCCGCAGGGCGGCACCCAAGTTGGACATCCATCTCGCCCGATACGAATGGTGCTCCGGTGTGCCGGCGACCCCTTCCCGGGTGGTCTGGATCGCCTCCTCCAGATCCGCTTGATCACCGACGAGTTCGTACCGCACCTGTAGGGCGGCACCGAGGTTGTTCAGCCACCCCGCGTGGTCGGGGTGGCTGGTCGGGGTGGCCGCGACCGCCTCCCGGCCGACAACGATCGCCTCGTCCAGATCCGCCTGGTCCCCGATGCGCCCGAACCGAGCCCGCAGCACCAGTCCCAGGTTGGACAGCAGCCCTGCGCGCAGAGGGTGGTCGGCCGGAACGGCTGCGACCGCCTCCCGGCTGACCTGGATCGCCTGCTCGAGGTCCGCCCGGTCGCCGACGCGCTCAAACCGCATCCGCAAGGCGGCAGCCAGGTTCGACAGCCATCCCGCCCGATTGGGGTGGTCGGCCGGGGTGGTTTCGACCGCCTCCCGGCCGAGGCGGATCGCCTCGTCCAGATCCGCCTGGTCCCCTACACGCTCGAACCGGGTCCACAAGGTGGCAGCCAGGTTCGACAGCCATCCCGCCCGGTTGGGGTGGTCGGCCGGTACGAGTTCGACGGCTTTCCGGCCGGCATGGATCGCCTCTTCCAGGTCCGCCTGTACTTCTGTGACCTGGAATTGCAACAGCAGTGCGAGTCCCAGGTTGGACAAGCACGTTGCCCGGTCCGGATGGTCGGCCGGGACGGTCGCCACGCCGGCCCGGATGATGTCGATTGACTCCTCCAGGTCCCCCTGTTCCCCGGTGCTTTCGAACCGATTCCGCAAGGCAGCGCTCAAGTTGGACAGGTATTTGGCTCGGTGAGGATCGTCGGCCGGGGCAGCCGCGATCGCCTCCCTGCCGATGAGAATCGCCTCGTCCAGATCCGCCCGGGCTCCTGTGCGCTCGAACCGGGTCAGCAGCGCACCACACAGGTTGCTCAGCCAACCCGCGACATCGGAGGAATCGGCCGGGGCGGCCTTGGCAGCCTCCCTGCCTACGAGAATCGCCTCGTCCAGGTCCGCCTGTCCCCCAGTACGCCCGAACCGCGACCACAGCGCGACACTCAGATTGGACAGGCGGTACGCCGATTCGGCATGGCCGGCAGGAGTGGCCGCGGCTGCCGCCCGGCAGGCAGCGATCGCCTCTTCCAGATCCCGCTGCTCACCGGTGCGACCGTACCGAAGCTGCAGCACGAGGCCCAGGCTGCCCAGGTGGTCCGCTTGTTCGGGATGACCGTCGGGTGTGGCCGCGGCTGCCTCCTGGCAGGCAAGGATGGCCTCGTCCAGGTCCCTCTGCTCGCCCAGGAGATGGAACCGGTCCAGCAACGCGATTCCCAGATTGTTCAGGCGCCCCGCTCGGTTGGGATGATCGGGGGAGGTGGCTACGACAGCAATCCTGCGGAGCTGAACCGCCACGTCCAGATCCGCCTGGTCCCCCGTGTGCTTGAACCGGATCTGCAAGGCAGTGCCCAGGTTGGACATCCGGCCGGCCCGGTCGGGGTGTTCAGGCGGACTGGCGTGCAACAAGCGCTGCCACAGATCCACGGCAGCAAAGGTCGAGGCCGGCTCCGGCGAGGCAAGTGCCTGTTCAAGCAGACGCAATGCAGTCGGTTCGGCTGCATCGGCGAGAGTCGGCAGCAGCGTTTCGGGCAGGACTCCGACACCAGTCATGAAACACGGTGTCAAAAACTCGACAGCCGCCTCCAGGTTCACCTGGTGATCGCTCTCGGGAAGCTCCAGACAGCGGACAAAGTACAACCAACCAAGGCTGTGCCACACATCAAGCTGATCCGCTTCGTCCTGCCATGTGAACCCGGCCAGCCGTCGTGCCTCCGTCAACGCCTCTGGTTCCACCGCTGCGGAGAGATCCCCCTCGTTGATGCGCTGCAGCCGCGTCTGAATCGCGCTCAGGGCGAGCGCCCGCGCTCGCACCTCCCTTGACCTTCTCACGCAAAGTGATGCTAGTAGCACAATCAGTGGGAAGAAGGTGTGTTTTCCCGATACGGTTTCCATACTCATCTCGGAGGACCCGGGGCCGAGTTCACATCCTGGGCCACGCCGGTCGGCAGCACATGGGGGACGATGCGATGGGCACCGAACCGGACGAGGCGCTGAAGCGCACCGCAGCAGCCTTGGCCTACGTCTGCACGAACGTCGAGCAGATCCGCGAGGACCTGCGCTCCGGCTTGTGCGGCGACGACACACCTCTGGAGCAGTTGCTGGCCGCGATACGCCACGGCGACGACCTCATCGGACCACTCGACCTGTTGCACGCCCATCTGCAGGCGGACGGCGATGCCAGAGGGATCTACGGCCACAGCGGCGACAGCTCGACCATCCGGAGTTTCCGCCCGGCCGGCATCGACAGTTCCAGCCCTCCAGGGCCGTCCGAGGTCGTGTACCTCTGCCCGGCCACCCGATGTTCGCGCATCTGGTGGCCGCAGGCCACCGCATCGGTCCCCCAGTGCCGGATCAGTGGCGAGCACCTGCGCCGGGAACGGCTCTAGGCCATGGGCGGCCTACTGTCCGAACTCGGCAAAAAACTAGCCGACCGATGGCTGTCACTGCTTGTGCTCCCTGGTGCGCTTTACCTGGCCGTGGCCTCCGCGGCCCAGGCACTCGGCCACGCGCATCCCTTTGATCTTTCCCGGCTGAGCAGCCAGATCACCGCCTCTGCCAATGCGCCCGCTGCTCGTGCTGCGGGTGGCCAGGTGGTGCTCCTTCTCGCCGTGCTGGCAGCATCGGCCGCAGTCGGCCTGGCCGCCCAGGCCCTCGGCTCCATTGCTGAACGCGTTTACCTGGCTGCCGACTGGCACACCTGGCCGAGTCCCATCCGCAACACCATCAACAGTCGCGTCAGCGGACGGCAACGCAGTTGGGATGCCGCCGCGCGCATCTGGCACCGACAGCGTGAGGAAGCCGCACGCACGCTGGCCATTGGAGGCCGGCGATCCGACCACACCCAACGGCAGGCCGCCCACCGCGCGATGACCCAGATCGCTACCGAACGCCCCACACGCCCAACCTGGAGCGGAGACCGCATCCATGCAGCCGCAGTCCGTCTGGAGCGGGACCATCAACTCGACCTTGCCACCGTCTGGCCCCACCTGTGGCTGATCCTCCCCGACAGCGCTCGCACTGAGATCACCACCGCACGTCAGACACTGACCCGCGCCACGACCCTGTTCGCTTGGGCCCTGCTCTACCTGCCTCTCACCGCGTGGTGGTGGCCCGCAGCAACGATCTCAGTCGCCCTCACGCTCACTGGTCGGATACGGACCCGGACCGCCATCGACACCTACGCCCTGCTGCTGGAGGCCGCCACCCGGGTACACGCCGGCGACCTCGCCCGCCATCTGGGCTTCACCCTTGCCGGTCCGCTCACGCCCGAGATGGGGGACAAACTGACCCGATTTCTGGCACCCAGCCCACCCCCGCCTCCCCAGAGCTGATCCGCGGCAGAGGGAGCCTTGCAGTAGGAGCGCTGCTGCTACTGGGCGGCCGTATCCCTCGGCGTCCGCGTGATGCGGCAGTAGCAAATCCAGCCGGGATCCCTGGCCTGTCACACGCCGCAGGTACTCGGTGCACGACACAGCCTCATTGACCAGTGCCGGGTCCAGGTCGATCTTCAGCAGTACGAGTACGGCGGGTACTGGCGCACGGTGAAGCACAAGGACAGCGGGTGGACGAGGTGCAGCGGGCGCTACACCACTCCAGGGCTCACGTGCGTGCATGATGGAGAGAAGGAGACGTACAACACTCAGGTGACCTTGCAGGTCGAGTACCACGGACGCTTCAGCGAGCCCGGAATCGCAGACACGGGCAACACCGTGATCGACTGCTGAAGTCCGTTCACCCGTAACGGCCTGCCGGATTGATTCGGTAGGCCGTTTTCGGCTTCGGTCGCACAGATGAAAGTGAGACAGCAGTATGCACGTTCATTTTGAAGCAGTAGACCCAGAGAAAATGATCAGGTTCTGGGGCGGCATTCCGGGTTGGGGTGGGTACAGCGTCGGCGAAGCGGAATCTCCGGCTGTGCTACCGGTCGTCACCGTCCTTGTCGGAACGATCGCCGAACAGGTTCAGACGCTGATCGCCAAGGGCGCCTCTCTCGTGGAACCTCACGATTGCATGCACGCCCTGATGACGGACCCGGAAGGCAACAGGTTTATGGTGGCGCTCGACCCCGATCACGAAGCATGACGTTGTCCAGCATGGATGCGGCCCGGCGTACGGCACTCGCCCTTCAAGGGCGCCGGGTGGACGATCCGGTGTGGGGCGCCTTCACCGTCGCTCCGACGTCGAGGCCGACGGAACGTGCTGGCCAATCCAGGTCGCTTTCTCGGCAGCCGGATGGCGTTGGGAGACGGCCTGCACCGCTACGTGAATCGACGACGACGCGAGGGCGCCGACAGCCAGCGCGGGTGGAAGACGTGCGGGAGGCCGCCGAGTAGGAGCGGGCAGCTCTGCGGTTCCTGCTCGCCGAGGCCGGGTGGCCTTCTACGATCCAGTGCATGGATCCGAGCTGCTGGAACGGATCACCGCGCGGCGTGCGGAACTGGACGAACTCGAAGAACAGCTGGCCAAGCAGTTGGCGGAGGCGCGGGCCGAGCGGGACGAACTTGCCGTCGCCGAGCGGGTCCTGGAGCGGGTGAGCGAACAACTCGCCGACGAGCGCGCCTCAGCCGCGCCGATGCCCGGGCAGGTGGGTGGACGGTCGGTGATGCTGATTCCGCACCGTGAGCCGGACCTGGAGGAGACCATGCTCCCGCCGGACTATCAGCGCATCCTCGCCGCTGTGCGGCAGGCTGCCGGACCCGTCATGGCCCGGCATGTCGGCGATATGCTGGGAGTCGACGTCAGCGTGCGGGCCAAGCTGGAACCGCTGCGCGGGAGACTGGTCAGACTCGTTGATCGCGGCTGGCTGCGCAAACTGCCCGACGGCCGGTTCACCACCCGCCTGTGACCGGGGACGCTGTCGCCCGGAGCAGTCCGGCGCGAGCGTAACCGCGGTGCCCCCGGCGGCCGTTGGAGTTGTGTGACGAAAACCAAAGGACGCGCCGAGGACACGAGCACGCTTGTCTACCAGTGCCGTCTGACGCTGTCCACGCACACCGTCAACCACCTCGCCGGTCTGCTGCGCCGCCATCTGAAGGCGATACGGTCCAGGTGGCGGATCCTGCCGCCCGGCCCGGCCGCACCCACGACATCACCGCCGCCCGCCACGACCACATCCTGGCCCACCTGCGCGCTGCCGGCCTCGGCGCCCTCGCGGACCTCGGCTTCCGCGGCCTGGACAACGACGTACGCGACGCCGTGATCGTCACCGGCTTCCACGCCAGCCGCACCCACAAGCTCACCCCAGGCCAGAAGGACGCCAACCGCGTCCTCGCCGTCGGACGCGCGCCAGTCGAACACGGCTTCGCGCACCTCAAGAACTGGCGGACCCTCACCAAGCTCCGCACCGACCCCGCCCGCGCCACCCGCCTCCTGCGAGCCTTGCTCGTTCTGACGAACCTCGAAGTCAACCGCTGACAGACGATCTACTCCGCAGGCTCCCGCCCACGACCAGCGTGAGCACCCTGAGTGCCGGTCATACCAGTCCTTTGACCTGCGACTTCAAGTTGGCGGAGGCTCAGTGACCCATCACGTGTCACGTTGCTGTCACCAACACCATCGATGCGCCTGGACCACAAAGGCCCCACCTGCATGAACAGCAGCGATGTAGACCACGTGGATGCCTGAAGACGGCTTCTACGACATGTGCCAGGTGGTGCCCAGGGAGGGACCCAAGATCAGGACAGGTGCGTCTTCTGGCCCGTCAAAGCGGTATTGCAGGGTGTTCGGTGGTGTCTCGCTCACCCGTCAGACCCTCTCATCTCTCACGACTGCCCCTATGACGGGGGGCATGACTGTATGACCCTGATCAGGTGGAAGACCTCCCGGGCAGCGTAGCGTTTGAGGCATCGGACGATTTCGCGGCTGGTCTTGCCCTCCATTGATGCGGCGTTCGTAGTAGTCCTGGGTGCGCGGGTCGAAGCGCAGGCGAGTCTGCACGATCCGGTGCAGGGCGGCGTTGGCCTGCCGGTCGCGCCACGGTTGAGGCGACGGAACTGCCGACTGCCCGAGGAACGCTCGACAGGGCTGACCCCGCACAGCGCGGCGAAGGACGCCTCGCTGGCCAGGCGTTCCGGGTTGTCCCCGATCGTGATCAACAAAGTGACGGCCGTGTCCGGACCGATGCCCACCATGGTGAGCAGCTGCGGGGCGTGGCGTTCCACGAGCCGGGCCAGGCGGCCTTCCGAGCCTTGGCGCTTCGCGGATTGCCGCAGGCGACGGACGTATCAGCGTGACGCCGCCTGAGGTCGAGGATGTCCGGAAACCGACTCGGTCACGTGGACCCGGCGCTCGTACGAGCGTGCGACGACGTCCTGCGGTCCCCGTCCGGCGCCGGGTCGGCCGGTCCGGGCAGCCCGCTGGAACCGGCCCCTGAGACCGGGCGTCCGGGGGCCGACTCGGTGCTCTCGCCGAGGAAGCCGCCCGACTGGTGCTGCCACAACTTGGCGTAGGCACCGTTCGCCGCGAGCAGCTCCTCGTGGGTGCCCTGCTCGACGACGCTTCCGCGGTCGAGGACGACGAGACGGTCCATGCCGGCGACGGTGCTCAGACGGTGGGCGACCACGAGTGCCGTACGTCCGTCCATCAACCGCCACAGGGCGTCCTGGACGAGGAGCTCGCTCTCCGAGTCCAGCGCGCTGGTCGCCTCGTCGAGCAGCAGGATCGGGGCGTCGCGCAGGATGGCCCTGGCGAGGGCGACGCGCTGGCGCTGGCCGCCCGAGAGTTTCACTCCCCGCTCCCCCACCAGAGTGGCGAAGCCGTCGGGGAGTTGGTCGGCGAACTCCGTGACGTGCGCGGCCGCGGCCGCGGCGTGGATCTCCTCGTCGGTGGCGCCGGGCCGGGCGAAGGCGATGTTGTCCCGCAGGCTGCGGTGGAACATCGCGGGTTCCTGCGGGACGTAGGCGATCAGTGAGCGCAGGTCGGTCTGGCGCAGCCGGCTGATGTCCTGACCACCGATCAGGACGCGTCCGTCGTCGATGTCCGACATCCGCAGCAGGAGCCGGGTGAGTGTGGTCTTGCCGCCGCCGGACCTGCCGACCAGACCGATCCGTGCGCCTGCGGGCGCGTCGAGGTCGAGTGCCTGGAAAATCGGCTTCGCGCCCGCGTGGGCGAAGGTCACCGCCTCGAAGCGGATGCCCGTGTCCCGCGGTGCGAGCGGTTCGGGTTCCGTCGGGTCGAGCACGGTGGGCGGATCCAGCAGCAGCTCCGTGAACTGCGCGGCCTCGGTCATCGAGCTTTCCAGACGCCGGTAGATCTGGTTGAACTCGAACATGATCTGGGTCGCGTTGGAGTAGTAGGTGAAAGCGACGACGACCTCCTCCACTCCCTGGCCCGGGCCACCGAAGGCGATGGCGACCAACAGGCCCAGCACGTTGGTCAGCACGGACAGGGGGGCGATCAGGGTGTCGACGCGCAGATTGCCGTAGTCCCACGACCTCAGCGTCAGGCGCCGGGAGTCCGCGACACGGCTGCGGTGTTCGTCGGCCTCCCGCCGCTCGGCCGCGAACGCCCGGATGGTCTCCATGTTCATGAGGCTGTCGGCGACGTGGCCGGAGACCCGGGCGATCGCCGCCTCACGGTCGTTGACGAGCCTCTGCCGGCGACGGATCAGAGGTGTCGCGGCCACCACGGTCAGCACGATCATCACAAGAAGACCGGCGACGAGCATCGGTTCGTAGCTCCACAGGACCACGGCACCGAACACCAGGGGGACGAGACTGCCCACGATCCGGTACGTCACCGTGTCGACGAAGTCCTCGAAGCGCTTGCCGAAGCTCAGCACCCGTTTGGTCAGGGAGCCCGCGAAGTTGTCGTGGAAGAATGCCGCGTCCTTGGCGAGGAGTTCGTCCATGCCGCTCACGTACAGATGTTCCATGCCGAGGGCGTCCACGCGGTTCAGGCAGTGCTGCCCGACCCGCCACACGGCCTCGGCGAGCAGCAGCGTCACGCCGAAGCCCAGCACGTACGGCATCGCCGAGCTGAGGGTGAGACCGCCGTCGTCGGCGGCCTGCCCTGCCAGTTTGGCGATGAGCAGGGGGGCGACGTAGCGGACGCCGATGTTGCCCACGGCCGGCAGCAGCAGCGCGGGCAGGGCCAGCCGTCGTAGTCGCAGCAGTTCCCGGCCGTAGCGGCGCAGTGCCAGAACGACCGCGCTCCTGCCCGGCGTCGGCCCTCGCGTGTCTGTTGTCCCCATCACACTCCCGGTGGTTCGGAAGTCGGAAGTGTCCCGTCGGGGGAGGTTCTCAGTCCAGGCATTTACCGTGGACCGGTGACAACCGGACACCAACGCGTTCAGCGGGCGCAGCGGGGGTATCCAGTGGTGAGCTTGCGGTAGTTGGTGTAGCCGTCGTCGTGGTTCAGGGCCCAGCGCACGGCGGGCTCGGGGTCGGAGGCGCCGGCCGTCCAGTACCAGGCGGCCTTCTGGGTCGCCGGGAAGGCGGCGGGGTCGGCGGGGTCGGCGGCGGGGGCCATTCGGTTGTCGTCGACCGTGGTGGCGAGTTCCTTGATGCCGGGCAGCCGCCAGGTGTGGCACCGACATCTCCGCTCAGGCGGCCCCTCCCATGGGCGCGTCCTGACAGCACACCGCCTGGCCACCCGCACCGTGCCGTCTCACCACGCCGATTCGACGGAAGGGGCCAGACCAGCGGCCGCCAGATCTCCGTCGCACCATCTGGACGACGCCCTCCTGGCCCGGACACGGGAGCATTACTGCAAGGCAACAGACAGACCACCACCAGCACGGTGACGACCTGGTGGATGTCAGCGGTCGGCTTGCGATACTCCCTGTCTGTGACAAGCGACAACACTCCCACAGCCATACGGTCGCAGCTTCCTGCAAGGCGTCAGATCCAGTCCTGGCAGGAGGCCGAGCACAATGCAGCCTCGTGGATGCGACATTGGGGATACGAAGACGCCCGCGCGCACCCAGGCGGTGCCGATGGTGGTGTCGACGTGCGATCGGCCCACGCGCTGGGCCAGGTCAAGTATCAGGGGTCCGCTGTGGGGCGGCCGGAGCTGCAGCGCCTCTTCGGAGCCCGCGGCCGGGCCATGGACAAGGAACTGCTCTTCTTCACAGGCAGCAGTTGTGCCGCGACGGCGATCGAGTACGCCGCCGAAAACGGCATCGCGCTTTTCGTCTACGGCCTGGACGGCTCGATGACCGCTGTCAACGCCCCGGCCCGCCGTATCGGCACTGCCCCGCCTTCCGCAGGTACCCCCTTGCCAGGACCGGTCACCTCACGCCCCGCCCCACCACCCACGCCTCCCAAGGAAACCCGCCCCGGGATCGGTCGGTTCATCCTCGGTCTCGTGCTGGTCGCCGTCGCACTGGTCATCCCCGGCTCCGACAGCTTCGACCCCCGTCCGAATCGAACGCTGGTGACGCTTCTCCTGCTTGTCATCCCCTGCATCCTGATCCTCTGGGGCATCGCCGAGAGGTCCCGCCGCCGCTTCTGGCCGACCGGACTGGGCCTGTTCCTTCTGGACCCCCCTCTGGCCTGGCTCAGCAACGCAAGGCTGTGGCGGGGAGACGCCTCCGACGCCCTCTTGCCGACGACCATGACCGTGCTGTTCGTCGCGGCCTCGGTCCTGCTGATCCGCTGGAACGTCCGCCCACGCAGAGCTGCCGCGCCCCAAGGCTGAGCCGCACCATCGCTCCAAAGAGTTGCTCACGGCGACATACACCGTCTTCGAGGCTTTCGAAGGGACTGTGAAGACTGGCCGGCGCGGACGACCCACAGGTCGCCAGGACCTCGCCATGTGACCGGAGCCAGGTCAGCAGCCGTGCGTATCCATCCGGAGTGGTCTCGAACGGCTCGGTGGCCAGGTGCCGGCCAATGCTGTCGACGGCCGCGGCCTGGTGGAGGTCGGTCACCGCCCGGCGGGCCGACGATTCCCCACAGGGACAACCGAAGCGTCAGTCAGTCGGAGAGGCTGATCCCCGAGCGATGCCATCGCCAGTCCTCACTGTCGGTCGTTGTCACCTCGGTCGCCCGTGGCGGCCTTGGAGAAGCCGTCCTGCCAGGCGGCGTTCGCCCCGGAGTCGCCGATCCGGTACACGTCCACGACCGCGCCCGCGGCCACCCCCACGGACAGCACCGCTGCCGCCACGCGGACGACCAGCGCGGACCGGGGTGAGGCCGACCGGGTCCGCTGCTCCCCGGAAGCGGCCTCCGCCGCGGCCGGCCTGCGGGTCGTCCACCAGATCGCCGTCGCCAGTACGAACAGGCCCGCGGCCCAGGGGAGCAACCCGTCGCCGAGTTCGGCGTGCCTGCGTACCAGGGCGTTGCTGTCGACGTGCTCCTCCAGCCACTCGCCGGCCTCCGTGGCCAGGGGCACGCTCGCCAGCGTCAGCAGAGCCAGCACGGGCAGCACGATCCCCATGCGCCGGGCGGCACCCGGCCATATCGCGCCGACCACGACCGCCAGTGCGCTCAGGGGAACGAGCACGACGACGAAGTGCACGATCAGGACGTGTACCGGCAGACCGTTGACAACGGTGAGGCTCATCGGGTGTTCCTCCAGGAAGCGACCGTGAGGAGTCGGCTCGGGCTCGTCTCCGCGTGCCGGCCGGTGGGGCGCGTCAGCCTGGCACAGGAATCTCTCAGGTTCTTCTGAACCCACGCCCTTCCGGAAGGCAGTGGATTCGAGTCTCGCAACCTCCGCTGCCACCCTCCACGGAGCGCATGGGGACAAACGGCCCCTTGTGGCGCGGCCGGGCCAAAGACGCAGACTGGACGACGTGGTGCGTAGCCGATCTCACCGTCCGAAAGCGGGTCTGACGCATGAACGGGCAGGTCGCGGGCTTGACCGAGGAGACGGGGTGCTGGTCGTGGAGGACGACCGCAGCATCGGGGAATCCTTGGTGCGTGGCCTGCGGCAGGCCGGATACGCGGTCGAGGGGGTTCGTACCGGCCGGGCGGCCCTGACGGCTGCGTCTCCCGACGTCGTACTGCTCGATCTGGGGCTGCCCGACATCGACGGGGTCGAGGTGTGCCGGATGCTGCGCGCGCGGTCGGATGCCGCGATCATCGCCGTCACCGCGCGCGGTGAGGAGGCGGACCGGGTGGTCGCCCTGGACGAGGGCGCGGACGACTACCTGGTCAAACCGTTCGGGCTGGCCGAGCTGCTCGCACGGATCCGGGCCGTCCTGCGCCGCAGGCGCCCCGCCGGTCCGGAGATCCTGCGGCACGGGCCGCTGGCGCTGGACCTGCGCACCCGGCAGGTCTCGGTGGACGGCCGGCCGATCGCGCTGACGCCGAAGGAGTCCGGGATTCTGGAGTGCCTGGCCGCCGATCCGGGCAGGGTGGTGAGCCGGCAGAAGATCCTGGAGCGGGCCTGGGACGCCCACTGGTACGGCCCCACGAAGGTCCTGGACGTGCACATCGCGGCGCTGCGCCGCAAGCTCGGCGTGCCGGGGCTGATCGAGACGGTCTACGGGCACGGTTTCCGGCTCGGTGCGGCCCCTGGGCGGCGGGAGCCGCCGTGACCCGGCGCATCACCTGGACGCTGCTCGCACTGACCTCCGTGCTGCTGGTGCCGGCGGTCGTACCACTGGCCGTGCTGATGACGGCACGCGAGCGCGTCGCCTTCCGCGACGATCAGCGGGCAGCCACTGACCGCCCGGCGACCGCGTCCAGGCGCCGCCCTCGTGCCCGGTCTCGGCGCGCTTCGTCGGCCTGCGCCGGTCCCGCCAGACCGTATGCGTCGGCAATGACATGGGCCGATCGGCGTACCGGTCGGATCCGAATGATCCCTGGATGGGTCCTGCCGCCGGAGCGATGCTGGAAGAGACAAGTCGGCGGCGGGGAGGAACAGCCCGGGAAGGTGATGACCATGCACAGCAGGAGCGGGCGGACCGCCGCCGCGCTGGCCGCCCTCGCGCTGGCCGGCACGCTGGCCGCCGGATGTGCGGCGGGCGACAGCACCTCGAACGGCACGTCCCTTCGTCAGGCCGCCGCCCGAACGAGCCCCTCCGACAGCGACTGCTGGCGCTCGGGCATGTCGGGCGACGACTGGGACGACTGGGACTCATGGGGGCCGGGCATGGGACCGGGCATGATGGGCCGTGATGACTGCTCTTGGGGTCCCGGCATGATGGCCGGGCAGTACTGGCTGCCCGGCGACGGCACCCCGGTCAGGACCCTGGACCGGGCCCGGCAGCGCGCCGACGCCTTCGCCGACCGGCTCGGCCTGAGCGTCGGCGAGGTCATGCGGTTCTCGAAGAACTTCTACGCCGAACTGCAGACCCCCGGCGGCAAGCCCGCCACCGAGATCCTCGTCGACCCGGCCGACGGTGACACCGGGATCGAGTACGGCCCGGCAATGATGTGGAACACCGACTACGGCATGCACCACCGCGGCCAGGCCAAAGTCCGCGTCTCCCCCGACCAGGCCCAGGACCGCGCCCAGAAGTGGCTGCGCGACCGGGACAGCGACCTGACCGTCGCAGAGGCCGAGGCATACCCCGGCTACTACACCCTGCACACCCTGCGCTCAGGGAAGGTCACCGGCATGCTGTCGGTCAACGCCTCCACCGGCGCCATATGGGACCACACCTGGCACGGCCGCTACATCGCCACCAGCGAGAACTGAGAGCCGGCGGCCGACGGCAGGGGCCCGACGACCGCCGCCGACCTGGGTCAACCAAGGGCTTCCAGGACCGCAGCCCAGCTCGGTCCTCACCTGGACGCGTGCAGGACGGGCACTGTGTCCGCCTCCTCGACGCTGTCGCCCTGATGGCACACGGAGTCGGCCCCACACCGCCACGTGGGCCCTTGGCCGCAGTACGGAAGGGCGGCGGGCCCCGCGCCGGACAAGGTCAGTGATGCCCGCCCGATCCCCGCACCACAGCGATCGGGCAGTGGGCGTGATGCAGCACGGCCCGACTCAACGACCCGAGCAGCAGCCCGGCGAAACCACCGCGCCCCGGGCGCCGACCCGTCCACACCCACGACCATCAGACCACTCATCGTGTCTCCCACGTCCAGACGCCCTTGCCTTCCACCCCCGGACTCACCCCGGTCACCCTCCGCTGCCATGGGGCTTGGCGGCCGAACTGCGCCCCTTCCGGCACTGGTACGACCTGGCCGACCTGCCCGGCGAGAACCTCGCGGTCGCCGTCGGCGACGTCGTCGGCCACGGTCTCGCCGCCGCCTGCGTCATGGCGCAGCTGCGCAGCGCGCTGTGCGCGGCCTGCCGCGTCGCCGACGATCCCGCCCAGGCCCTGGATGCCCTCGGCCTGTACATCCGCTCCGTCGACGGCGCCGAGTCGGCCACCGTCGTGACGACCTTCGTCGACCGGGACACCCGCACCATCACCCACAGCTCCGCCGGCCACCCTCCCCCCGCCCCTGCTGCACCCGACCGGCACATGCGGCGGGCGCATGCCGGGCGGAGAGTGGGAGGAGGAACGCGCGCGGCACCAGGAGGTGGAAAACCATGTGGCACCGGATGGTGAGCGACCTCATGACCACATCGGTCGTCCGGGTACGCCGGGACACCGGCTTCAAGGAGATCGCCAAACTGCTCGCCGAGTACGACATCACCGCCGTACCGGTCGTGGACGACGACGAGCACCCCGTGGGTGTCGTCTCCGAAGCAGACCTGCTGCGCAAGGAGGCCGCGCGGCTGGATCCGGCCGGCCTGCTGACGGTACTGCGCCCCGGGCCCGCCGCCCGTTCGAAGGCGGAGGCGGCGACGGCCGAGGGACTGATGAACAGCCCTGTCGTGACCGCCAGGCCGCAGTGGACGGCCGTGGAGGCCGCCCAGGTCATGGAGCGCCACCACGTCAAGCGGCTGCCGGTGGTCGACGAGGCCGACAGGCTGGTCGGCTTGATCAGCCGGGCCGACCTGCTCCGCGTCTTCCTGCGTGGGGACAGTGCCATCCGGGAGGAGATCTCCGGAGACGTACTCGTCCGCACCCTCGGGATCACCGGCGCGGTCACCGTGCGGGTCGTCGACGGCCGGGTCTCGCTGAAGGGCACCGTCGAGCGCAGGTCCCTCGTCCCGGTCGTCGTACGCCTGTGCCAGGGCGTGGACGGCGTGGTCGACGTGACCGCCGAACTGCACCACCGGATCGACGACACCTCCACCGCGCCTGAGACCGGTGCCTCGCGCCGCGCCGAACTGGCGACGTGAGCGGGATGGGAGTCGAGCCGTTCAGCGACGATCGTGGAGGTGTACGACCCTGCGGAGCACCCGCGAAGGGCCCCACCCACCGTTGAAGGGAAGACCACCGTGATGGCGAGGACCGGCGTCTTCGGCGCCATGACGAAGGAACATCGCGATCAGCTGATGTCGCTGGCCCGTGAGGTGTCGTTCGAGACGGGTGAGCGCATCTTCGAGGAGGGCGGATCCGCCGACCGTTTCTGGATCATCCACACGGGCACGGTCACTCTCGACCTTCGGGTGCCCGGCCGACGAGCGGCGGTCATCGAGACCCTCGGCGCGGGGCGGCTGCTGGGCTGGTCCTGGCTGGTCCCTCCCCACCAATGGCATCTGGGGGCCGAGGCCGCCAGCCCGGTGCGTGCCTACGAGTTCGACGCGGCGACGGTTCGTGGGATGTGCGCCGAGGATCCGGGGCTGGACCACGAGCTGTGCACCTATGTCACCGGTGTGCTCGCGCGTCGGCTGAGGTCCGCCCGCGTACGGCTGCTCGACCTGTATGCGCCGCACGGCGCGGGCGACGTGCCCTGACCAGCACGAGACGACGAGGTGGTCGAAAGTGTCCGAGACTCCGCACATCGTGAGCGATGTGATGACCCAGACAGTGGTGGCCGTCGGGCGCGACGCGCCCTTCAAGGAGATCGTGCGGACCATGGAGCAGTGGAAGGTCAGCGCCATGCCGGTGCTGGAGGGCGAGGGACGCGTCATCGGTGTCGTCTCCGAGGCCGACCTGCTGCCCAAGGAGGAGTTCCGCGAAGGCGAGCAGAGCCTCTACGAGCAGCGGCAGCGGCTGTCCGCCGTCGCCAAGGCCGGGGCGACGACGGCGGGGGAACTCATGAGCGCCCCCGCCATCACGGTCCACGCCGACGCCACCCTGGCGCAGGCGGCCAGGATCATGGCCGTCCGGCGGGTCAAGCGGCTGCCCGTGGTCGACGGCATCGGCATGCTGCAGGGCATCGTCAGCCGAGCCGATCTGCTGAAGGTCTTCCTGCGGTCGGACGAGGACATCGAGGAGGAGGTCCGCCGCACGGTGGTGTCCTACCTCTTCCCTGCCTTCAGTCACGCCATTCACGTAAACGTGCACGAGGGAGTGGTCACCCTGCGCGGACACATCCGCGACACGTCGCTCATCCTGGTCGCCGTGCGCCTCGTGCGCGCCGTGGAGGGCGTCGTGGACGTCGAGCCGCACCTCACCGGCGAGTCCGCCGACGCCGGCGGTCCGGACACGAACGGTTCCTGACGCACTACTCCGCCGACGTGATGCGGCGTCCGGTGATACGCGCGGGCCGGATCGAGACCCACATGTCCCGTTCACCCCCTGACCACGGCCTGGTATGGGCACGATCGGCCAGTTCCCGCGCCGCGTCGGGCTCGGTGACCACTCGCGCGGGGCCGACGACGAGCACGCTCCGGTCCTGGCTCATGGCCTCGTCCACATGGTCGGCCTCGAAGGCGACCTCACGGCTGCGCGGGCTCGCTCCTCGGCCTCGATCAGCGTGCCGTCCACCAACTCCCGTACTCCCGCCGTGGCCGGATTCCACGGGGGCCGCCGGGCGGCAGATGCGTCGACGGCCGCCCGAAGGCGTGTACCAGCCGCAGTCCCACGTCGCGCAGCCCGGCCTCACGTGGCGACCTGCACCGCGTCGAGGCTCGACGGCGAGCCGTCCACTCCCACGACGACCGGGTCCATCACGGCACCTCCGTAACCCGCCGCGGGCCGATCCGGCCCGCCTCCTGGGTATCCCGTCTCTCTCCTTCCAGGCTCCATCGGGTTGCGGCGCCCCGCATCAAGTGGCCGCCCGTCGCCCAGCCAGCCGGCTCGGCCACCCGGTCTGGCGCCGCAAAAGCCGTGAACCGCCAGATCAAGCCCCTGCGGAGCCGTGACGTGGCGGCTCCGGACGGCCGGGGTCACGCTGGAAGGACAGCGACCGGACGGGCGGCACGGGAATCTCCGGGAGGTCCTCTCATGAGCAGTGCGGACGGGCGTGAGCCGATCGTGGTGGGTGTCGACCCCGATCCCTCGAAGCGGCTTGCCCTTGCCTGGGCCGCCGACGAGGCGGATCGGCGCGGCCTGCCGGTGCGGCTCGTCCACGCCCAGGGTGTGCCGACGGGTGGATACCGCACGGGCGAGGCACGGCCGTCCTGGGAGGAGTGGAACCGGACGCTGCACGAAGCGGGTGCCGAGGCACTCAAGGAGGCGGTCGCCTTCGTCGAGTCCCGCCGGCCGACGGTGGAGGTGTCCACGCTGCTGGCAGAAGGAGAGCCTGCGTGGGTTCTGCGTGAGGAGGCACGGAACGCCTCCCTGGTCGTGGTGGGTTCCTGGCATCTGAGCACCCGTCGCGAAATGTTCACCTCCGCGTCCGTGGCGCTGCCGCTCTCCGCCCACGCCCCCTGCCCGGTCGTCGTCGTTCCGGAGTCGGAGCACATCACCCAGGAGCCCGCGTACTTCGTGGTCGGCGTCGACGGCAGTCCGCATGCGGCGGCGGCGGTGGACGTGGCGTTCGAGGAGGCGGCCCTGCGCGGAGCGGTCCTCAGGGCCCTGTACGTGTGGCATCCGCCGCTCCTCGGTGTCCTGGACGAGGACGCCGCCGTGCGGGAGTGCCGCCGGGTGCTGTCCGAGACCGTCGCCGGCCGCACCGCGACGCACCCGGAAGTGGAGCTGCACCACGAAGTCGTCCGTGGCCACCCTGTGCGGGTCCTGACGGAAGCCTCGGAACACGCGCTGGGTCTGGTCGTGGGAACCCACGGGCACGGAGGTTTCACGGGCATGCTGCTGGGCTCGGTGAGCCAGGGAGTGCTGCACCATGCCCACTGCCCCGTCATCACGGTCCCGGTGTGAGACGCCGATCGGCCCGGTTCCCTGGCCCATACGGCCCTGACCGCGCCGGACGGCCCGTCCCACGAACTGCCGGCCTGTCTGACCGGGCGGCCGCTGGCCGAGTTCGAGGTCGACGGCGAGATCCGGGTCGTCGAAGTCACCCGCGCGGGCCGCTCCCTGATCCCCGCGCACAGCACACCCGCGCGGGCGGGCGACCTGGTCACCTTCGCCGGGGCCGGACGGCTCGGCACCCAGATCGCCCAGGTGCTCGCCGCCACCCACAACGAGGTGACGCTGATCGACGCCGACGACGACCGCGTGGCCACACTGAACGGGCGCGTCCCGGTGCGGCTCATCGCCGGGGACGCCTGTGAACCCACCCTGCTGGAACACGCCGGCGCTCTCACCGCCGTCCTCGTCATCGCCACCACCGGGGACGACGAGGACAACCTCGTCATCAGCCTGCTCGCCAAACGACAGTTCTCGGTGCCCCGCGTGGCCGCCCGGTTCAACGACGCCGACAACGCCTGGCTGTTCGACGGGCGTTGGGGCGTCGACGTGGCCGCTCCCGCCGCCGGCCCGGTCGAACGCCTCCCGCAGGCGCGGAATCCAGTGGCGCCGCAGGGCGCGGACCCGGTGCCGGGTACTGATGACCTCCGCTCCCATGAGCTCGGCGGCCGTATGGGCGGTGGCGTACTCGGCGGCGGCGCGACGGCACGGCCGTAGACCTCGGCCGCCTGCTCTCGGTGCTCAGCAGCAGCTCGTGCTCGGCGCGCAGGACGCGGAGCTTCTGCTCCAGCAGGTCGGCTCCCCGTTCGCCGGCATCGAGGCTGTGCCGCAGTCGCAGCCGTCCCGCGCGACCGGGCGGTGTACGGCGGGCGCCGGTCATCGGGACGCCTCCGTGTCCGGGGTGTCCTTCGCCCCGTGGGCGTCGAGGAGCGCGGCGGGGAGCATGGAGAGCTGGCCGCGGGGCAGCGTGAGCAGGGCCCGCCAGCCGCGCTCCAACGAGGCGTCGAGGCTGCGGGACTCGTCGCTGCGCTGGTCGGCGAAGTCCCGCAGGAACGCCTCGTCGAAGTCGAGGCAGCGGCGGTCGGTGGGGGTCAGCGCCGCCTGGCCGACCAGGTCCGCGAGGTCACGGACCTGCCGGGCTCGCGCCAGGGCGGCCAGCAGCTGGGCGGCGACGTCGAGGTGGTCGTCGCGGGTACGGCCGGGGCCGGCACCCTTGCGCATCAGCCGGGAGAGGGAGGACAGGGCGTCCAGCGGCGGATACACGCCCCGCGCGTGGGTCTCCGGCGAGAGCACGATCTGGCCCTCGGTGATGTAGCTGGTCAGGTCGGGCACGGGATGGGTGATGTCACCGGCGGGCGTGGTGAGCACCGGCAGCACGGTGACCGAGCCGGGCCGCCCGCGAATGCGTCCGCAGCGTTCGTACAGGGAGGCCAGGTCGCTGTAGAGGTAGCCGGGGTAGGCGCGGGCGGGCGGGGATCTCCCTGCGGGCGGCGGAGACCTCGCGCAGGGCTTCGGCGTACGTCGTCATGTCGGTGCACCGCGGAGTCCGAGCGCCCTCACGACGGGGAGGATGCCGAGCCGCTCGCCACCGCCGCACCCGGGCCGCCCGCCCCGAAACCGGCCGTACTCCGCGTGCGGGACGTGATGCGGGTGCCGGCGGCCTCCGTTCCCGGTGACACACCGTTTCTGGACGTGGCCCACGCGCTGGCCCGTGAGCAGGTGAGCGCCCTGCCTGTGGTCGACGCCGACGACCATGTGATCGGTGTCGTCTCGGAGTCGGATCTGCTGGCCAAGGCCGCCGTGACGGCGGAGCCTCGTCGGCACGGAGCCGTCGGCAGGATGTGGCAGCATCGCTTGTACGACAAGAGCCACGGCGACACGGCCGCCACGTTGATGACCTTCCCGCCCGTCACCGTCCACCCGGAGCAGCGGGTGGCGGGTGGCGGACGCGGCGTGGACCGCCGCGCACGGCCGGTTGAATCGCCTCCCCGTGACCGGCCATCACGGTCGGCTCGTCGGTGTGGTGAGCCGGCACGATCTGCTGAGTGCCCTGATCCGCGACGACGCCGAGATCCTCGCCGAGGTCGAGTCCCTGGTCGGCCGGCACCTGCCGGATCCGCGCGCTGTGGAGGTCACCGTGGAGAACGGCGTGGTGACCATGGCGGGGAAAGTGGACAAGGCACTCGTCCCCGGACTGCTCGCCTCGGTGAGAAGCATCGACGACGTGGTGGGTGTCATCGACGACACCGAAGCGGACTGAACCGTTCACGTCCACGGAGGGCGCATCACCCCGTGCGGGAGACGAGGAAGTCGGCACTGCCGGACAGCGTGGTCAGCCGGGGCGTGTCCTCGTCCTCGATGCGGACGCCGGACCGTTCGCTGAGTACCTCGACGAAACTCAGGAAGTCCAGGGAGTCCATCTCCAGCGCGTCACGGAACGCGTCATCGGGCCCGAGGGCGGCGAAGTCGGCGTCCGGGACGACCCGGGAGATCGATTCCCTCACCATGTCCAGTGCGTCGGTCCGGTTGATGTTCACAGCTGCTCCGGGTTCTGCAGGAGGCGGGTGACCGCCGTGAGGTAGCGGGCACCGACGGCGCCGTCGGTCGCCCGGTGGTCCGCCGAGAGCGTCGCCGTGACCACGGGCCGCACGCCCAGCAGGCCGTCGACGGCGCAAGGCCGGTCGACCACCCGCCCGAAACCGACGAGGGCCACCTGCGGCGGGTAGATCACTCCGAACACGGTCTCCACACCCTGATCGCCGAGGTTGGTGACCGTGATCGTGGCGTCCGACACCTCGGAGCCCCGCAGTCTGCCTGTACGGGCCCGGGTGACCAGGTCCTTCAGGGCCGTCATCAACTGCGGGAGTGCCAGGGCGTCGGCGTGGTGCAGTGCGGGGGCGACGAGCCCGCCGCCGCGCAGCGACACGGCCACGCCGAGGTGTACGCCCTCGCCGGCCGTGAAGTGGTCGTCGGTCCAGGAACCGTTGAGCTCGGGGACCTCCCGGGCCGCCAGGGCCGCCGCCTTGAGCAACAGGGCGGCGGGAAGCAGCCGTTCACCGATCGGGCTGCGCCGATTGTGCTCGTGCAGCCAGTCCATCGCGGCGGCCATGTCCACGGTCGTGGAGAGGTAGTAGTGGGGAATGTCCCGGTTGGCGCGGCTCATCAGACCGGCGATCGCCCGGCGCATGGCCGTCCCCCTGTCTCCCGAGACGCGCTCGGGGGACGGACGTACCGTGGGGGCGCCGACATGCGCGGACGGGGCCTCGGTCGCAGGCCCCGGGGCCGCCTGGCGTACGTCCGCGGCACGGACGGCCGACTCCTTGCCCGTCCCCCTCACCGTGGCCAGGGCGACGCCCAGTTCGGCAGCCAGTCGCCGGGCGAGAGGGGTTACCCGCAGGCGCGGTTGCCGGGCGGCCACCGCTTCCTCGACGTCGGTTCGGGTGACGCGTCCTCCGGGTCCGGAACCACGCAGCGTCTCCAGGTCGACGCCGCTTTGCTCCGCCAGATGCCGGACCAGCGGGCCCGCCTCCATGTGGCCACCCTGCCGAGCGCCGGACGGTACCGGGGCCGGGACCGTGGCGGGTTCGGGAGGCGGGGACGGGGGCTTGGAAGGCTCGCGCTTCTTCGGTGCGCGACGGGCCGCTCGTCGCTTCTCCCCCTTCTCGGCTTTCTCAGATTCTGCAGGGCCCTCGGTTTGCCTGGCCCTGCGTGGCTTCCCGGTCCTGTGCGGCTTCCCCTCTCCTTCCGGGTGCTCGGGTTTCTTCGCCGTCGCCCCGATCAGCGCGAGCGGTGTGCCCACCGGCACCGTCGTGCCGGGTTCGACGAGCAGCTCGGCCATGGTTCCGGTCTCGAAGCACTCCACCTCGATCGTCGACTTCGCGGTTTCGACGACCGCGACCGGATCGCCTTTGCGGACGGGGTCACCGGGCCCCACCAGCCACTCCAGGAGCGTGCCCTCGTCCATGTCGGCGCCGAGGGACGGCATGGTGAACTCGGCCATGGTCAGTCCACCGCCCGGTGGGCGGCCGCGACGATGTCGGCGGTCTGCGGCAGGGCGGCCTCCTCCAGCTGCCGGGCGTAGGGCATGGGCACCTCCGCGCTGCACACCCGCTCGACGGGCGCGTCCAATTCGTAGAAGGACTCCTCGGCGATACGGGCGGACACCTCGGCGGCGAAGCTTCCCGTCCGCCATGCCTCGTCGACGACCACCGCACGGTGGGTACGGGCCACGGAAGCGGCGACGGTCTGGGCGTCGAAGGGCCGGAGCGTACGCAGGTCGATCACTTCGGCGCTGATGCCCGCGGCGGCCAGCTCGTCCGCCGCCGCGAGGGTCTTGGGCAGCGAACCTCCGTACGTGATCAGGGAGATGTCGGTACCGGGCCTGCGTATCGCTGCGTGATCCAGGTCCTCTGGTGCGGTGGCCGGGAGGAGTTCGCCGGAAACGTTGT
Source organism: Streptomyces sp. R35 (assembly GCF_041053035.1). Taxonomy (NCBI): domain Bacteria; kingdom Bacillati; phylum Actinomycetota; class Actinomycetes; order Kitasatosporales; family Streptomycetaceae; genus Streptomyces; species Streptomyces sp. R35. Next base: position 8,987,269 of record NZ_CP163440.1, on the reverse strand, counting down.
AGAGGCTTCCGTGCTCGAAGATCAGTACGGGGTCCGGATCGGCGAGCGCCGGAGCGAGCATGTGGCGTGCGTCCTCCAGGGTGGCGGGGGCGAGGACACGGATGCCGGGGATGTGGGCGTACCAGCCCTCCAGGCTGTGCGAGTGCTGCGCGGCGAGCTGCCGTCCGGCGCCCGTCGTCATGCGGATGACCAGCGGTACGGCCAGTTGGCCGCCCGACATGTGCAGCAGCGTGGCGGCGTTGTTGAGGATCTGGTCGAGGGCGAGCAGGCTGAAGTTGACGGTCATGATCTCGACGATCGGCCGCAGCCCGGCCAGGGCGGCACCGATGCCGGCGCCCACGAACGCGGACTCCGACAGCGGGGTGTCGCGGACGCGCTCGGGGCCGAACTCCTCCAGCAGACCGAGGCTGACGCCGAAGCATCCGCCGTAGCGGCCCACGTCCTCGCCCATCAGGAAGACGCGGTCGTCGGAGCGCAGGGCGTCCCGGAGCGCGTCGCGCATCGCCTCCCGGTAAGTGGTCTTCGCCGCCTCCGGCCGCTCGCCGTCACCCATGGTCAACTCACCTCCGCCGGTGCGCTGGTGACGTGGTGCAGGAGGTGCTCCACCGGTTCCTCGGGCGCCTGCTCGGCCGCCTCTACGGCGTGGTCGACCTCTGCGGCGACCCCGCGCTCGATCCCGGCGAGTTCTTCGTCGACCGGCTCGCCGTCCTCGCGCATGCGGTGGAGGAGCCGGTTGATCGGGTCGCGGTCCTTCCACCGCTCGACCTCCGCTTTGTCGCGGTAGCGGTCCGGGTCGTACATGGAATGGGCGCGGAAGCGGTAGGTGCGCAGTTCGAGGAAGTGCGGCCCGGCACCGGCCCTGACGGCCTCGGCGGCCCGGCGTGCGGCCTGTTCCACGGCCTCGACGTCCATGCCGTCGACGGCCCAGGCGACCATGCCGTACGAGGCGGCCCGCATGGCCAGGTCGGTCTGCGCCTCGTGCCGCGCCAGGGCCGTTCCCATGGCGTAGAGGTTGTTCTCGCAGACGAGCAGCAGGGGAAGTCTCCACAGGGCCGCGAGGTTCGCCGTTTCGTGGAACTCTCCCTCGGCGAAGGCTCCGTCACCGAAGAAGCAGCAGGTGACACGGTTCTGTCCGCGCATACGGTCGGCGAGCGCGAGGCCGGCGGCCAGCGGGAGTCCACCGGCGACGATGGCGTTGCCGCCGTAGAAGCGCCGGCTCGCGTCGAACAGGTGCATGGACCCGCCCCTGCCACCGCTGCACCCGGTCGTCCTGCCGTACATCTCGGCCATGACAGCCTCGGCCGTGATCCCGCGGGCCAGGGCGTGGCCGTGTTCGCGGTAGGTGGCGACGACCGCGTCCTCGGGTGTCAGTGCCTCGTTGACGCCGACGGCGACGGCCTCCTCGCCTATGTACAGGTGGACGAAGCCTCGGATCTTCGTGGCGCTGTACAGCTCGACACACCGCTCCTCGAAGCGCCGGATGCGCAGCATGGCCTCCAGCAGATCCGTCCGGTGCCCGGTGCTCGTCTTCTTCCTGGTCGTCTTCCTGGTCCCCGCGGACTTCTTTCCGGCCTTCCGGGGCGCCGGGTCCTTCCGCGTGCGCGTGGTGCGGGCCGGGCTCATGAGGATCCCTCCAGGGTGGACAGGTCGCCCGTGGGCAGGCCGAGTTCGCGTGCGCGCAGCAGTCGGCGCATCACCTTCCCGCTGCGCGTCTTGGGCAGGTTCTGGTCGAACGCGATCGCCCTGGGTGCGACGGCGGGCCCCAGCTTTCGGCGGCCGAAGGCCAGCAGCTCCCGCTCCAGATCCGGAGTCGGCAGAACACCGGGGCGCAGCGACACGAACGCCTTGACGACGTTCCCGGCGACCGGGTCAGGCCGTCCGATCGCCCCGGCCTCGGTCACCGCCGGGTGCTCCATCAGCGCGCTTTCCACCTCGAACGGGCCGATCAGATGGCCCGCCGACTTGATGACGTCGTCGGCGCGTCCCACGAACCAGTACCAGCCGTCCGCGTCCCGGCGGACCAGGTCACCGGTCAGGTACCAGCCGTCCGCGAACGTGGCGTCGTAGCGCTCCTTGTCGTGGAGATAGCCCCGGAACATCGACGGCCAGCCCGGCCGCAGCGCCAACTCGCCCTCGACATCGGCGCTTCGCACCTGCGTGACCCGGCCGTCGGTGACCAGGGCCCGGCCGTCCTCGCCCTGCTCCAGTACGGTCGCCTCGACGCCGGGCAGGGGCCGCCCCATGGAGCCGGGCCGGATCTCGCACGCGGCGAAGTTCGCGATCATGATGCAGCCGGTCTCCGTCTGCCACCAGTTGTCGTGCACCGGCAGGCCCAGCACATCCCGGCCCCACAGGACGGCCTCCGGGTTGAGGGGCTCGCCGACGGAGGCGATGAAGCGCAGGGCCGACAGGTCGTAGGAGCGCGGCAGGTCGTACGGGCCCTGGCGCGGTGTGGCGCGCATCAGCATCCGCAGGGCCGTGGGCGCGGTGTACCAGACGCCGACCCGCTGCTCGCCGAGGATCCGGTACCAGCGCCGGGCGTCGTAGTCGCCCTCGTCGACGACCACCGTCACGCCGTGGACGAGCGGGGCGATGATCCCGTACGACATGCCGGTGACCCAGCCGGGATCGGCGGTGCACCAGTACACGTCCTCGGGATGCAGGTCCAAAGCGTACGCGGCGGTCGCGTAGTGGGCGACGACGGCATCGTGGACGTGGACCGCGCCCTTGGGGGTGCCGGTTGTGCCGCTGGTGAAGTGCAGAAGGGCCATGTCGTCGGGCGAGGTCGGCGGGATGGTGAAGGTGTCCGGGGCGACGGTCATCAGGTCGTCGAAGGAGACGGTGCCGGGCAGTTCCGCGGTGCCGGGCCCGACGATCAGGACGTGTTCCAGTCCGGGGACCGATGCCCGCCGTTCGGCGACCTTGCGCCGGTAGAGGGCCGCGGTCGTGACCAGGACCCTCGCGTCCCCGAGACGCAGTCGCTGCTCGACCGGGTCGGGGCCGAAGGCGGAGAAGAGCGGGCAGAGCACGCTGGTGTTCTTCAGCGTGCCCAGCACCGTGGTGTACAGCTCGGGGCAGCGGCCGAGCAGGGTGAACACCCGGTCCCCGCGGCCGACACCGAGTGACCGCAAAACGTTCGCGAAGCGGGCCGTGCGGCGGGCCAGTTCCGCGTAGGTGACGCTGGCGACGGAGTCGTCCCGGGCGACGCACCGCAGGGCGACCCTCTCCGCGTGGCCGGACGCCGCATGCCGGTCGACCGCCTCGTGGGCCATGTTGAGCCCACCGCCGGGCAGCCCGGCCAACTCGGCGCGCGCCTGTGCCCAGGTGAAGGCCGAGCGGCCCCGGTCGTAGTCGGCGAGACGGGGTGTGACGACCGACGTGGTGTCCTTGCGGATAGTTTCCCAGTGCATCGGTGCTCCTCACGGCACTGCGGCCAAGGGACCCGGCCGGCCCGTTCGGGCTCCTGCTTCCGGGCCCCTCTCACTCCCGGTGCAGCACGACCTTCAGGGCACCTGTGGTGGCGCCCTGTGCGAACACCTCGTAGCCGTGCTCCATCCGGTCGAGGCCGAAGGTGTGGGTTACCAGCGGGGAGACGGACAGGCGTCCGAACCGCAGCAGTTCCAGCAGCCACGGTGTGGAGGACGTGTCCACCTGGCCTGTGCTGATCGTCACGTTCTTGCGCCACAGGGACTCGAGGTGCAGCGTGACCGGTCTGCCGTGCGTCCCGATGTTGGCGATGTGCCCTCCCGCGCGGACGGCCTGGGTGCACAGGACGAAGCCCTCCGGCTCGCCCGATGCCTCGATGGCGACGTCGGCGCCCGGTCCCTCGGACAGCTCGGCGATCATCTTCCCCGGCAGTTCGGCGGCATCGGCCCCCAGGCGGGCGGCGGCTTCCAGCCGGGCTTCGGACAGGTCCACCGCGATGATCCGGCGGGGTGAGTACAGCCGTGCGACGGCGACCGTGGCGAGACCGACGGGACCCGCGCCCACCACGACGACGGTGTCCCCAGGACCGACGTGTCCGTTCCGTACTCCGACCTCGTAGGCGGTGGGAAGGACTTCGGCGAGCAGGACCGCCTCGTCGAGCAGGACCGCGGGAGGCCGTCGGTGGGTGGAGTGGTCGGCGAAGGGCACCCGCACGAACTCGGCCTGGGTTCCGTTGATCAGACTTCCCAGGATCCAGCCACCGCCCCCGCGGCACTGTCCGCGCCTGGTGTCACGGCACGCCTGACAGCGGCCGCAGGCCGAGACGGACGACACGATCACCTGGTTGCCGGGGCGCAGCCCGTGGACGTCGCGGCCGACCTCCATGATCTCGCCCACGGCCTCGTGGCCGAGGACCGTTCCCGGCTTCACCTCGGGGAGGTCTCCGCGCAGGATGTGCAGATCACTGCCGCAGACGGTGGTGGCGTCGACGCGCACGATCACGTCGGTCGCTTCCTCGATCGCGGGGTCCGGGACAGTGTCCCAGGAGACGTGTCCCGGGCCGTGATAGACGAGCGCTCGCAAGGTACTCACTCCCTCGCTCCCCCACCTCCACGATCACCCCAGCGGAACACCCCGGCAACACAGACCGCCGCGCCGTCGTGGTTCCCTGGCCGCCATGGCGGTGGCGGTGGCGATGTCGAGATCGGCGTCGGACGCGCCGGGGGCGCGCGTGCTGAGACGGGCCGCTGACACGTCGTCCGGGACACGGCAGTGCAGGGCCACCAGGTCGGCGCTGATGCGTTCGGCCACGCGCCGTGCAGCCTCACGCCGGCCGTGTCGGACCAGGTGGCGTCCAGCACGACGGACTCCCCCAAGGACAGCAGGGCGGCCGCGCGGTCGAGAAGGGTGGCGCAGGTCCTGCCGGTCCACTCGGGTGTGTACAGCCCCTCGCCGTAGCCGGCCGCCGCGGACTGCTCCGCGGGAATGCCCGCCAGTTCCTTGCGGACGCGGTCGCTCTGAGCAGGGTGAGTCCCAGCCGGTCGGCCGGCGCGCCGGAGAGGGTGGACTTCCCGCTGCCCGGCGGCCCGCCGACGACGGTCAGGCCGACGGCGGAGGTACGCAGGTGACGCAGCGTCGCCGAGACCAGCTGTCGTGACTCCGTCTCCGCGCCGGGCGCGCCCTGCGGGCCTGGATCAGGGAGACCTTGGCGCGGACGAACGCGCGGTAGGCGACGTGTCCAGGGCACGGGGGCCGTCCTCGAGACAGAAGATGTCCTCGGCGGGGAGGTCTCCGTGGCCGTCGACCACCCGCCCTTGCTCGATGCGGGACGCGAACAACCGCTCGCGGCCCGCGAGATAGCGGCGCACCAGATGTTCCGTCTCCGCCATCCCCTCGGGCACGGAGCGGTCGTCGGCCAGCGGGTGGATCTGCGCGAAGCTGGCCTCCCACCGCGACGACAGGGCGTCTCTCGTGCCCTGCTCGTCCACGACATGCGTCGCATCACCACGAAGGGCTCGGGCGCCTCGGCGTCCGGGCTGCTGAACTCGCCCAGGCCCAGATGGACGTCAGGGGCGAAGCGGCAGTTGAGCGCGACTTCGCGTTCGCACGCGGGCCGGCGCGCCGCCCGCGTGGTGCAGTCCAGGAATCCGAGGTCCACCGGCTTCTTGACCTTGTAGGCGCGGTCGCCGGCGAAGAACACGATCGCGGTATGGGTCTCGCACACCTCCGCACGCGGGGGCGGTGGCCCGTGCTGGCCGGGCTCAGTCATGGGGTACGACGGCGACGGGGCAGCGTCCGTGATGGAGGGCGGCGTGGGCGACGGGACCCAGGTGGGGTGCCACACCGTGCCGGTGCGCCCGCCGACCGACGACCAGGAGCGCGGCGCCTTCGGCGGCCTGCACGACGGCCTTGGCGGGGCTTGCGAGACGGATGCTGTCGGCCACGTCCACCTGCGGGTACTTCTCGCGCCAGGGGCGGAGGGCCTTGCCCAGCTCCCTCTGCGCGTCCCGCGTCATCTCGTCGGTGGCGGCGTGGTCCACCCCCCCAGGGCACGCGCGCGTGAAGCGGCACGCTTTTGCCGTGAACGGCCAGGAGCGGAACTCCTCTGGCCGCGGCGGTGTGGAACGCGAAGTCGAGCAGGTCGTCGGAGGATCCGTTCAGGTTCAGGGCCACGACCACGCGGCTCGCGGGTGCCGGAGGTGTTCCCCCCACGGGGGTTTCGGCGCGGACCAGTACCACCGGCCGCTCGGCCCGGGCCACGACCGGCATGCTGACGTCGCCCAGGAAGTAGCTCTCGACGGGCTCCAGCCCCCGTGAGCCGAGCACGAGCATCTCGGACTCCGACGCCGCCTGGAGCAAGGCGGTCTGGGCGTCGTCGGCCACCAGGCTCCCGACAATGGTCAGGCCCGGGTGACGTGCCTGGAGTTCCGCCCGCGCGGTGTGGACCAAGCGCTTCGCCCAGTAGTTCTGATCGACCTCGGAGGAAGCGTGCGCGGGCTCCGGCGCCAGCAGGGGCCACGCGTGCAGCAGACGCAGCGTGAGCCTGCGCTTCTCGGCCTCATCAGCGGCCCAGCGGGCGGCGGCAAGACTCTCGGGTGAACCGTCGAGGCCCACGGTGACAACTGGTTGCATGGCGGCGGCCTCCGTCTCGTACGAAGCTGGATACGACGGTGGATGACGGTGAGCGAGTCCCATGGCGTGCATGCTCCGGACGTCGCCGACATGCCGAGCTCGGTGCTTCCCTCCTTCGAGGAGTACCCCAATCCCCTCCCTGGCGCATGTGGAGCCGTGGAGGAGGAGGCCGGGCACGTGGCACCCGCCACGAGAGGAGACAGGTGCGGTGACGATTCCCCTGGTGGTCGGCGTCGACGGGTCCGAAGGGAGTCTGGAGGCGGTGGACTGGGCCGCCGACGAGGCGGTCCGGCACAGCGTGCCGCTCCACCTCCTCCATGCGAGGGCCGGTGACCGCGAGCCGTCCGACGTGATCAGTGCCGCCTTGGAACGCGCCAGGAAAAGAGCTCCCACGGTGCAGCTGTCGAGCGAGGTGCTGCACGAGGACGCCGCCGCTGCCCTCGTCGACAACGGACGCAACGCCTTCGCGCTGGTGCTCGGGTCCAGAGGGCTCGGAGATCTCGCCGACATGCTCCTGGGCACGGTCAGCCTGGCCGTGGCGGCACGAGCGGACTGCCCAGTCGTCGTGGTGCGCGGTACCGCGGAGCACCGGGACGGCCGGTTCGGGAACATCGTCGTCGGTGTCGAGGAGGGGGAGGGCAGCGGCACGGCCTTGCAGTTCGCCTTGCGGGAGGCTCATGTGCGGAGCTGCCGGCTGACGGCGGTGCACGCCTGGAATCCGTCATCGAGGGCTCTCACCACGCGGCCGGCTCCGTCGTGGTACGCCATGGAGGCCCATCGGCGCCCGCCGTCCCAGGTCCTCGACGACGCCCTGCGCGGCCAGGCAAAGCGGTTTCGCGACGCCCGGGTGAGCTCCAGGGTGATCGAGGGCCCGGCCCGCCGAGCGCTGCTGGACGCGGTGTCGGAAGCGGACCTGCTGGTCGTCGGCGCACGCAGGCGACAGGGGCACCCGGGCCTGCAACTGGGCCTGATCAATCACGCACTACTGCATCACGCGCCGTGTCCCGTCGCGGTTGTACCCCAGACATGACCGACAGGACCGCGGCCTGCGCAGACGGACAAGGCCGGCGACCGGTGGACCGGGGCCGGAAACCGGCCCGACAGGGACTTTCGGCCCTGTGCCCCGAGCCCGCTGCCGTTCGACGGTGGGAGCAGGTGGTGGGGGACGGCCGGCGAGTTGCTGGAGGCCGATTCATGAGCACACAAGGTTCGCCGTACGCATCCGGTCCGCCGTCCAGGCGCGGCGATCACGCGCCCAAGGGCGCGAACTCCCTGAGCCGTACGTCCGACAGGTTCGAAGGCTGGTTCCGCCGCGTCCTGATGGCCGTTCTCGTCCTCGGGCTGCCGGCCGCCGCAGTCAGCGCGGGACTGACGGCGTACGAGGCGTCGATGCGCACCGTGCGAGCCCAGGCAGCGGAACGGCACCAGGTCACCGCCCGGCTGACAACGGGCGTCAAGAACGACGACGACTGGGCGAAGGGACCGGCGCAGGTCCGCTGGACCGACACCAACGGTGTCGTGCGAACGGGAACGGCCCTCGTGAAGCCGGGAACCCCCAAGGGCGGCACCGTGCGTGTGTGGGTGACACGGGAGGGAACCGTCACCAGTCCGCCGGCGAGCACTCTCGATGCGACGACCAGTGGCTGGATGGTGGGCGGTATGGCGGCGTTCGGCGTGGCCGCCGGATCCTACGCGACCTGGGCGGGCATGCGCCTGGTCCTGGACCGCAGAAGGTACGCGCAGTGGGACGCCGAGTGGGACCTGGTGGAACCGCAGTGGTCCGCGCGCTTCCGCCGGTGACGAGCAGGAGGCCGGACGGAAGCCCAGGAGGTGACACCGATGTCGGATGCGACGACCACCGATCTGTACGAAGTCACGATGGCCATGTCCTACCTGCGGGAGGAAATGACCGGCCCGGCGACGTTCAGCCTCTTCGTCCGCAACTTGCCCCCTGAACGCGGCTTCCTGGTGGCGGCGGGGCTCGAGTCGGCACTCGATTACCTGGCCGGCTTTCATGTCGGCCCTGAGGACGTCGACGCCTTCGCTTCCGCGCTGCACCGGCCGCCAGGGGACTTGGTGCCGCTGCTCGGCCTGACGTTCAACGGCCAGGTGCGGGCGGTACCGGAGGGGCGGATCGTATTGGCGGGCGAGCCGCTGCTGGAGGTGACCGCACCACTTCCGCAAGCGCAGTTGGTCGAGACGTATGTGCTCAACCGACTCAGCCATCAGACCGCGATCGCTTCGAAGGCGGCGCGCTGCGTGCTCGCGGCAGCCGGTCACCCGGTGGTCGACTTCTCCCTTCGGCGCACTCATGGTCCGCAGGCCGGGTTCCAGGCCGCTCGTCTGGGCGCCATGGTCGGCTTCGCCGGGACCAGCAACGTGGCCGCGGCCACCGCCGAGGGCATACCCGCCGTCGGCACGATGGCCCACTCCTTCGTGGAGGCGTTCGCCTCGGAGGAGGACGCGTTCCGCGCCTTCGCCCGGTGCCACCCCGGACCGGTGACCCTGCTGGTGGACACCTACGACACGGAGGAAGGCGTCCGCGCCGCGGCACGCGTCCTGCGGGACCTGGACCGCGGGCCCGGCTCCGCCGTGCGGCTGGACAGCGGTGACCTCGGGGACCTGGCGGTACTGGCTCGGTCTGTCCTCGACGACGTGGGTCTGCCGGACGTGCGGATCATCGCCAGTGGCGGTCTCGACGAATACGCCGTGGACGAGCTCGTGCGCTCCGGAGCACCGATCGACACGTACGCCGTGGGCACCCGTGTCGGCGTGTCGGCCGACGCGCCGTACCTGGACTCCGCGTACAAGCTGGTCGAGTTCGACGGCCACCCGGTGATGAAGCTCTCGTCGGCGAAGGTGACGGCACCCGGCCGCAAGCAGGTGTTCCGCCGCCCCGGTTGCGCCGACGAGATCGCTCTCGCCGACGAGCAGCCCCCCGACGACAGCGTTCCGCTGCTGGAGACGGTGATGCGGAACGGGCGGCGCACCGGCAGGCGGCCCACGCTCGACGAGTGCCGGGAGAGATACGCCACGGATCTGGGACAACTGCCGTCGGCCGCGCGCCGGATCCGAGCGCCCGTCGCGCCCCGGGCGACGACCTCCGAGCGACTGAGCGTGCTCACGGCCCGCGTCCGCCGCCGCATCGAGGACCAGATCACGGCCGCCTCCGCATGGCCCGAAGCCCCGGAACGAGCCCCATCCGGATCGCATCGGTCCGTACCGAGGTGAGGAGGAAAGCGATGCCGCATACGTTGGAATGGACGGTTCGACTTCATCTGTTCGAGGACGACGAAGGCACGCCTGGCAGCAGTTGCCGGGCCATGAACGACCTCGCCCGGCAACTGCTGAAGACCGCCGACCGCGACATCGAGGGCATGGGCGCACCGCAGCCACACGGCCGGGAGGTCGCCGGGTGGCCCACGTGACCGACGGCGACACAGCGGCCCTCAAGGCAGAAGTCAAGGAGGGATCAGCCATGACACATCCCGCACGACACAGCAGAGGTGGGCTTCCGGCAGCCCTGCGGGAGCTGGAGGACCTGCGTACCAGGGTGGACCAGCTCATGCACGCCGCCTTTCCCGGTGGCGGCTTCCCCGGGTTCGGCGTGGCCGAGCCATGGGCACCCCTTGCTGACATCGAGGACACCGAGGACGCCTACCTGGTGGAACTGGACCTGCCCGGAGTGGACAAGGACCAGATCACCGTGGAGGTCGCCGAGGGCGAACTCGATGTCCACGGTGAGATCAGGGAGAAGGAACACACCGGGGCGGTCCGCCGGCAGACCCGTCACATCGGCCAGTTCGACTACCGCGCGATTCTGCCGTCCAACTCCGACACCGAGCACATCAGCGCGGATCTGAACAACGGAGTCCTCACGGTGAAGGTCCCCAAGACCGAGAAGGGCAAGCCTCAGCGCATCGAGATCACTGGCTGAGTCGGTCGACGGCCGTGCGGGGCGCGGCGGGCAGCTTCCCGGGCTGGTCGCCCCGTGCGGCTGCCCATCGCGCGTGGCACGTTGGACACAGCGCCATTTGGAGGAGAGGGCGGATGTCATGCGAGCTCACCTCGGCGACCAACTCGTCATCGAAAGCACGAGGCCAGCGCCGCCAGGCGCGACGGCGAGATCGTCGGACTCCATCACGCGGACGGAACTCCGCCCTACGACGTGCGCTGGTCGGACACGGACGAAGTGACGCTCGTGTTCCCCGGGCCCGACATGGCCGGGGCGGAGGCCATGTCCGCGGCCGCCCCGTCGCCCGGGACACACCGCCCGGGCGACATCGCCCGCCGCGTCTCCCTCGAACGCCGGAAACAGCGGCTCAGCCGCGAGGAGACGGCCCGCCGCGCCCAAATGTCCCCCCGCCACCTGGCGTACCTGGAGGAACGGCCTGCCGACCCGGGTGTGGCCGTCATCAGACTGGCCGACGCGCTGGGCACCACCGTCACCACTCTGCGCGGAGGAGGAATGGATGTGCCACCCGGCCAAGGGCAGGCGCTGCTGCGTCCTCAGCTGCGGGACCTCGGCCCGGAGAAGTGCCGCACCTTGCTCTCCACCCACGGCGTGGGGCGCGTCGCGGTGTCGGCGTCCGACGGCCGTCCGGCGGTCGTTCCGGTCAACTACGAGGTCATCGATGACACGATCGTCTTCCGGACCGCGCCGGACTCCACGCCCGCGGCGGCTGTCGGAACGGAGGTCGCCTTCGAGGTCGACCACATGGACGAGGCCCTGAGTCAGGGCTGGAGCGTCCTCGCCGTCGGCCCCGCAACCGTCGTGACGGATCCTGACGCCGTGCGCAGGCTCTCCGAACACGCCCACACCACACCATGGGCGGGCGGTGAACGCGAGATGTGGGTGTCGATCCGGCCCGCACACCTCACGGGCCGCCGCATCACCCCGGCCGACGGGTGACCGGGCGAAGGCCACCGAAGAGCGGTCCCGTCCCGACGGCTCTCGAAGGGGGTTCCGATGAGCCGGCCGGCACCGTCCGACGAGTGGGTGGCAGCCCTGGTCCATGACGCGGTGGCCGCGCCGTCGATGCACAACACGCAGCCCTGGCACTTCCGTTACCTCCGGCGCGGCCGCGCATTCGAGGAGTGGGCCGACTTCGAGCGCGCCGTGCCACACTCCGGTCCCGACACCCGCGGCCTTCATCTGGGCTGCGGCGCCGCCCTGTTGAACCTGAGGGCCGCCATCGTCCACGAGGGCCGGCACCCGGAAACCCTGCTCCTGCCCGACCTCACCGACCGGGCACTCCTCGCGAGCGCGCGGTTGGCCGGCCGTACGCACGGCCAGAGCAGCCTCGGCGCGCTGTATCCGGCGATCCGCCAACGGCACAGCAGCCGCTACCCGTTCGAGGAGAGACAGATCCCCGAGGCCGTGCGGGAGGCTCTCGGCGCGGCGGCTCGCGTCGAGGGAGCGGCACTGACGTTCCCCGCCTCATGGCATCTGTGGGAAGTACTGGAACTGGTTCAGGAAGCCGAGACACGCAACATCACCGACCGCGGCAGCGACCAGGACCTGGCCCGGTGGACGCGTATCGACGCCCTGTCGGTGAGCACCGCCGACGACGGAGTCCCGCACGACGCCTTCGGACCGCGCAAGCGCGGGGGCAGGGCGCCCATGCGCGACTTCGCAGGACCCCGGCAGGTGGCAGGACGGCACGCCGCGGACTTCGAACAGGCCCCGCAACTGGCCCTCCTCAGCACGGATCACGACAACCCGGAGGACTGGCTCCGGGCCGGCCAGGCCATGGAACGCGTCCTGCTGCCGGCCACCCGTGAGGGCCTCGCCAGCTCCTTCGCGACCCAGCCTCTCGAATGGGCGGACCAGCGCCGGCCGTTGCGCGACCCGATGACCGGGACGGGCTACCCGCAGGTCCTGCTGCGCCTGGGATACGGCCCCAGAGGTCCCGGCACACCGCGCCGCCCCGTGTCGGAGGTACTCGACATCGAACCCTGGCCCTGGGCTGTCCACGGCACGGGTGAGGTCCCAGTACTTGTCCCAGGTCCTTGAGGAGCGCGCCGGGGCGGCTGGTCCGGCCGTACGTCTCCGGCATCGTCGCGACCCGGCCCACCGCAACCCGGCCGACAGCCACCCGATCCGGGCGCCGCCCCGTATGTCGCGGCGGCGCGCGGGCGGTGCGACGGTATTCACAGGGGGTCTGTCAGCAACGGGACGGAAGGCGGTGGCCCCGATGGAACTCCCGCTGGTCGTGGGCGTCGACGGATCGGGCTCCAGTCTGCTGGCGGTCGACTGGGCGGTCGACGAAGCGGCACGCCACGGGCTGCCGCTGCGGCTGGTCCATGCCTCCCTTTGGGAGCGCTACGAAAGAGCCCGGCCTTCCCTCAGCACCGATCGCCCCGCCGGAGAGGTCATGGCGCAGAACATCATCGCCTCCTGCACGGAACGCGCCCTGCTTCGCGACCCCGAGGTGAAGGTGTCGGGCGACGTACTGGCCGCCGATGCGGTGTCCACGCTGCTGCGGGCCGGGTCCGAGGCATTCGCTCTGGTCACGGGCGTTCATGGGCGCGGCGAGGTCGCCGGGCTTCTGCTGGGGTCGGTCAGCCTCACGGTGGCCGCTCGTGCCATGTGCCCGGTCATCGTCGTCCGAGGCGAGGAGCGCAACCTCCGGGGGTCCCTTGGCCGGGTCGTGGTGGGAGTCGGCGATGCGACCGGAGGCACGGATGCCGTACGGTTCGCCGCCCACGAGGCCGAGGCGCGGGGCTGCGCCCTGACCGCCGTGCGAGCCTGGCGCAGTCCGGCCGACGAGCCGGGCCCTCCTCCCGCAGGGTCCGCCCCGGGGGATCCCCGACTCGCGGCGGACGCCGCCGGGGCGCCCGAGGAGCAAGTCTCGGCCAACCTCGACGACGCGCTGCGCGAGGTCGTACGGGAGCATCCCGAAGTCGATGTCGAGCGCCACGCGGTCGAGGGCCCCGCCCACCGTGTCCTACTGGAGGCATCGGCCGATGCCGACCTGATCGTCGTCGGCGCTCTGCGCCGGCACGGGCACTTCGGTCTGCAACTCGGCAGTGTTGCCCACGCCCTGCTGCACCACTCCTCTTGCCCGGTCGCCGTCGTCCCTCATCGGGTCTGAGATTCGCCGTGCGGGCCCCGGCTCCCGCGGCTTCCAAACTGAGGAGAGGGCGACGGATGTCGGACTGGACGTGGGAGTGGAAGGGGTACGACCCCGCTGCCGAACGGCTGCGGGAATCGCTCTGCACGCTCGGCAACGGCTACTTCGCCACAAGAGGTGCGGTGCCCGAGTGCCGGGCGGGCCTGGTGCACTACCCCGGAACCTACGCGGCCGGATGCTACAACCGCCCGGAGTCCGCCGTGGCGGGACGAAAGGTGGTGAACGAGGACCTGGTCAACCTCCCGAACTGGCTGCTCCTGCGGTTCCGCCTGCGCCGCGCCGAGGGTGCGTGGGGCCCGTGGTTCTCCCCCCATCCGCACACCCTCTCGGACCACCGGCACACCCTGGATCTGCGCCGCGCCACGCTCACCCGTGTCTTCCGCCACCGGGACGGGGAGGCAGGCGCGGTCGCCGTCGAGCAGACCCGCCTGGTGCACATGGGTGATCCTCATCTGGCCGCGCTGCGGACGGTCTTCACCGCCGAGGGCTGGTCGGGAGAGGCCGAGATCGAGTCCTGCCTCGACGGCGAGGTGATCAACGGCAATGTGCACCGTTACCGTGCCCTCAACCACCACCAGCTGAGCCAGGTGCGGACCGGGGAGCGGGAACCCCACACGGTCTGGCTGACCTGCCGGACCAGCACCTCCGGCATCAGTGTCGCCATGGCCGCCCGGACGGTCGTCGCCGACCGGTCACCCACCTCGTCGAAGCTCCGCCCGGCTCGCCATCGTGCCGTTCACCGCCTGGTGGTCCCGCTCGCTCCCGGCCGGCCCGTCGCCGTGGAGAAGACCGTGGCGCTGCACACCTCACGCGACACGGCGATCAGCGACCCGCTCGGGGCGGCGCTCGACCGGGTGTCCTCAGCGGCGGACTTCTCCGGCCTGCTGGACTCTCACGTCGCGGCCTGGGAGCGGTTGTGGCGGGGCGCGGAGATCGAGGTGCCCGGACGGTCCGGGCGCGTCCTGCGCTTCCATCTCTTCCACCTCCTGCAGACGCTGTCCCCGCACACCGCGGATCTGGACGTGGGCGTCCCGGCCCGGGGGCTGCACGGCGAGGCGTACCGGGGCCATGTCTTCTGGGACGAGCTGTTCGTCCTGCCATACCTCAACCTGCACTTCCCCGAGGTCTCCCGGGCGCTGCTGAACTACCGGTACCGACGCCTCCCGCGGGCCTGCGAAGCCGCCGCCGCCATCGGCCGGGCCGGGGCCATGTACCCCTGGCAGAGCGGCAGCGACGGCCGCGAGGAGACCCAGGAGTGGCATCTCAACCCCCGCTCGGGGCGCTGGCTGCCGGACCACTCCCGGCTCCAGCACCACGTGGGCTCGGCGATCGCCTACAACGTGTGGCAGTACTGCGAGGCCACCGGTGACACCGAGTTCCTGCACACCAGGGGCGCGGAGCTGCTGCTGCAGATCGCCCGCTTCTGGGCGGGCCTCGCGGTCTTCGACCCCGAGACGGAGCGCTACCACATTCGCGGAGTCGTCGGCCCCGACGAGTACCACGACTCCTACCCGGGTGCCGACCTCCCGGGGCTGGAGGACAACGCGTACACCAACGTCACCGCCGCCTGGGTGCTCGGCCGCGCCCTGGACCTCCTGCGGCGCCTTCCCACCTGGCGCCGGGAGGAGCTGCACGATCGCATCCGGCTGGACGGCGACGAACTCCCGAAGTGGGAGGAGGTCTCCCGACGGTTGTGGGTGCCGTTCCACCGAGGCGTCATCAGCCAGTTCGAGGGCTACGGCGATCTGGCCGAGCTGGACTGGGACGCCTATCGCACGCGCTACGACGACATCCGGCGGCTCGACCGGATCCTGGAGGCCGAGGGCGACACGGTCAACCGCTACAAGGCGTCCAAGCAGGCCGACGTCCTCATGCTCGGCTACCTGTTCTCCCCCGCCGAGCTGCGCCGGCTGTTCGAGCGTCTCGGCTACGACCTGGACGACGAGATCTGGCGCGGGACCGTCGACTACTACCTCCGGCGCACCAGCCACGGCTCCACACTCAGCGGCCTCGTCCACGGCCTGGTCCTCGCCAGGGCGAGACGAGCCGAGGCGTGGCACTACGTACAGGAGGCTCTGGAGGCGGACATCGCCGACATCCAGGGCGGCACGACCGGCGAAGGCATCCATCTTGGGGCGATGGCCGGGACTCTCAACCTGGTCCAGCGCGGGCTGACGGGACTGGAGACGCGCGAGGACGCCCTGTGGCTGGACCCCGTGCCCCTGCCGGCGCTCTCCGAGTACGGATTCTCGCTGCGCTACCGCGGCCACTGGGGCGTGCGCATCCGGCGCCTGAGCGGACAGCTGCAGATCGGCGTGCCCGACTCGGAGGAGTCGGCAATCCGCGTGGTGCTGACCGACCGGGCCGTGACCGTCGCGCCCGGAGAGACCTGCACGCTCGTTCTGCAGGCGGATGATCCGAGCGAATGAGCGTGGCGTACCCGCATCCGCACCGTCACGCGCCGCACACGGCCTAGGCTCCGGAAGCGGGTTTCCGTTTCATGCCAAAGGGCCGTGGGAGACACGGATGGAGTGGTTGGTCTCGCTGGTCGGTGCCGGGCTCGTCATGATCACCCTGCGGGACCTGTTCCACACGCTCTGGCACCCCACACGCCACGGTGGCCTGAGCCGCCTCGTCATGACAGCACTGTGGCGCCTCGCCAGGCGTTTCCGCGCGCCCGGCCGAGTGGTCGGGCTCGTCGGGCCCCTCGCCATGGTCACGGTCGTGAGCATGTGGGCCGTCACCGTCGTACTCGGCTGGGCGATCGTCTACTGGCCCCACATGCCCGGGGCGTTCACCTTCTCCCCCGGTTCCCAGGCAGCACAGCAGCCGGCACTGCTCGACTCCGTGTACCTGTCGCTCGTCACCGTGGCCACCCTGGGGCTGGGCGACATCGCACCCGACGAGGGCTGGCTCCGTCTGGTCTCACCGTTCGAAGCCCTCATCGGTTTCGCCCTCCTGACGGCCACCGTCTCCTGGGTGCTGGAGATCTATCCGGCACTGACCCGCAGGAGGGTCCTGGCCATCCGGCTGGCTCTGCTGCGCGACGCGGATCCGACGACTCGGCAGATCGACTGCACCGCCGGGGCGCTGCTGCTGGACAGCCTGGCCACCGAAGTCGCACGCGTCCGCATCGACTTCACCCAGTACGCCGAGGCGTACTACTTCCACGACGGGGAGGACCACTCGTCGCTGGCGGCCATGGTCGGTTACGCCGTCGTGCTCGCCCAGCGCGGGCAGGCGGCGGGACGGCCGGAGGTGCGACTGGCCGGCGCGCTGCTCGCCGGCGCGCTGAAGGACCTCGCCGCCATCCTCGACCAACGTTTCCTCCACACGGGCGGCCCGCCGACGGAAGTGTTCGCCGCATACGCCGCCGACCACGGCCGCGACGGCGCCCAGCCCTGAGCGGGCAAGGGGTGGCACTCCGAGAAGCTGGGTTCCGTCCTACGGGGCGGCCGGTCACAGGACGGGAGACCGGTCGATGGCAGAGCCGTTCCCCGGCGCCCTTCGCGACGGCCGTGAACCGGCGCGGTGACAGCCAAAGGCCCGCTGCCGAGGCAAACCGACGCAGGGACGCGCTTCCCGCGGCAGGTCTGCCGTCGGACGAGGCGGCACGTCGCACGCACGCGTCCAACGCCCCCCACGGAACCGGGTCCTTCTCGTTGCGGCCGCGCCGCCGATCGCCACCGGCGACCTCTCCGACGCCTCCGTGGCCCGTTTGCCCGCCATAGCCGACTTTCCCTCCGCAAACCTGCCGATAAAATACCCAACAGGGTATATCGCCACGACAGCTTGCACGGGGGCCGAACGGCCCCTGCCGCACCCCGTCGGCCTCTCGATCCGCCGCGCCGTCCGCGGTCGACTGGAATCCGGCAGGAGTTCGCACCAGCGAGAAGGGCCCGGTCATGACCGCGAGCACGCAGCAGACCCTCGGCACGAACCAGTCACAGTCCACGGACGTGAACCGTTTCGAGGTCACCCACATCGAGCGGGACGCCTACACCGTGGACATCCGCGGCCACCGCCTCCAGGTCGACCAGCCCGTCGACGCGGGCGGCACGGACACCGCGCCCACCCCCACCGAGCTGTTCGCCGCCTCCCTGGCCACCTGCGTCGCCTTCTACGCGGGCCGCTACCTGCACCGGCACGGCGTCAGCCAGGCGGGGCTGCGGGTCCGCACGGAGTTCACCATGGCCACCGACCGCCCCGCCCGGGTCGCCTCCCTGCACGTCGTGGTCGTGCCGCCGCCGGAGCTCCCCGAGCAGCGCAGGGCGGCCCTGCTGGCCGTGGCCTCGCACTGCACGGTGCACAACACCCTCCACGAGCCGCCCGAGATCGAGATCGAGCTGGAGCCATGAGCACGTCCTTGGCGCCGGCCGCGTCGGCACTGCTGGAGCGCATCCGGGGCGGACTCATCGGGGACGACGACGTGCTGGACGGCCCCCGGCCCGAAGCGGATCGTCCACGCCGGCTACACACCGCGACCGTCCGCGCAAGCGTCATCTACTGCGGCGCGCGCTCAGCGAGAACCCACCGTCCCAGCTCCAGGCTGCGCAAACTGCCGGAGCTCATGGAGGAGATGACGGAACCCGTCTGACGCAGTTCGTCCGGCAGGTCCGACGCACTTGATGCCCATCACCTGCCGGCTGGCCGCGGACCAGAGTCGCGCTTCCTTATGCGCCTCGGGTTCAGGGCCGCTCGTCAGGTACCGAAGCGTCACCCTCGGGCCGGGCGGCGGCCCACCGCAGGGCACCGAGGAGATGCGCCCTGAAGTCCGGGTCGGCGTAGGTCTCGGGCGCGTGGCCGAGTGCGGTGTAGAAGACGCGCCCGCGGCCGTGGTGCCGGTACCAGACCAGGGGGTGATGGGCACCCATGCCGCCGCCCTTGTAGGTCGTTTCGTCCACGGTGGCCAGCACCGTGACGTCACGCGGCGGTGTCCTGAAGTCGTACCACTCGTCGGTCCAGTGCCACCGCCGCGGCAGGTGTGCGGTGGCGGGGTGGGAGCCGTCGACCGTGAGGACGGCCGGCTGCACCGGCGGGTGCCCGGCGAACCGGGCGCCGAGGAGGTCGCCGTAGGCGGGCCACTCGTACTCGGTGCAGGCGGCGGAGTGGACCCCCAGGAATCCGCCGCCGCCCGCGACATGGTCCAGCAGCGCCGACCGGCCCGGTGCGTCGAGGACCTCGCCGCTGGTCGACAGGAACACGACGGCGTCGTACGCGTCCAGGGAGCGCAGGGGCTCCTCGGTGGCGTGCACGTCGAAGCCGTGAGCGGCGCCCAGTTCACGGAAGGCGGCCACACCGGCGGGGATGGACGCGTGCCGGTAGGCGGCGGTCGCCGTGTACACGAGGATCTGGCTGGCGGACATACGTGCTCCAGTGCGAGGAAGAGACTCAGCGGCGGGTGAGGGACACCCGGCAGCGCAGGACGTGCTCGCCGGGATCGAGTACGCCGCGCAGTGCCGGCAGGGCTGTGCGCGGGTGCAGGAGGTGCGAACCCGGCAGCGGCAGTACGACGACACCTTCGCGCCGTGCGGCGTCGACGGCGAGGCAGACGATCTCGCTGACGGCGGTGTCGGCCGTCGCCCGGGCCAGGCCCGGGCGCTCGGTGACGTTGTGGGGTGTCGCTCCGAGGCCTGTCTTCGGGACGGAGAAGGCGCCTTCGGCCGTGTACAGCCGGCGCCCGGTGGTGATGCGGTGCTCGCGCAGATGCCCGCCGTCGGTGTGCCGCAGCCGGGTCTCGACGGTCACGTCCGGCC
This sequence comes from Streptomyces sp. R35, assembly GCF_041053035.1. Lineage (NCBI taxonomy): Bacteria > Bacillati > Actinomycetota > Actinomycetes > Kitasatosporales > Streptomycetaceae > Streptomyces > Streptomyces sp. R35. Next base: position 8,967,819 of record NZ_CP163440.1, on the reverse strand, counting down.
AGGGCTGCCAGCGCACGACGAGCGTCTCGCCGTCGATCCGGGACTCTCCGGCGGAGCGTGTGCGCCAGCGTTCGCCGTCGTCGGACAGGGCCAGCGCGCTGTCGAAGCCCCCTTGTTCCAGGGAGGGTTCGCCGGTGGGCACGTTGAAGGCGGCGAGTGTGGAGTAGGCGAACTTCGCGTACTTGGCGGTCCCGCCGCGGGGGTTCCAGGCGGGCGCGTTCTGCCCGGCGAGCGCGACGACGTCCCCCGCCGCGTCCCGCGCGAGAATCATCGCCGCGGCGGGCTGCCTGCTGATCCCCGGCAGCAGGTCCGGCGCGGACGGCGCCGTCCAGAACGGATGGTCCTCGGCCGCGGCGAGGCTCGCGAAGACCTTCGTGCCCCAGTACGGGGAGCCGCCGGCCAGGTACTGCTCGACGACGCCGGTGTTCGGGTAGGCGTAGCCGACGGTCAGGGAGCCGTCCTCGGCGAGGACCGGCCGCTGCCACCACCAGGCGAGGTTGCGCTGGGCCAGCGTGCGTGCGGTGCTCCAGCCGACGGCGGGCTGGTCCGCCGCGGCGAGCGCCGACCAGAAGGCGCCCTGCGCGAAGCGGTAGCCGAGGCTGCGTCCGAAGGGCAGCGCGGCTCCGTCGGCGGCGAACCAGTGCTCGAACTGCCCGGCGAACTCGGCGGCACGCTGCCGGTAGCGCCGGCCGCGCTCCTCGTCGACCGCTTTCAGCGAGGCCAGCAGCAGCCCGTAGAAGTGGAAGCCGAACGGGACGTAGTGGTCGCGCGAGCCGGGCCGCTCCGACGTGCCGTGCCCGTCTGCGTACCACCCGTCGGTCAGGGCGAAGTCCTCGATGCGGTCCAGATGTGCGGCCATCCGTGTCTCGTCCACGGGCACGCCCACCGAGCGCAGTCCGACGGCGGCGAGGACCGGGAAGAAGCACCAGTTGTTGTCCCACGGTGTCGCCGACGCCGCCGCCGAGAGCCAGTCGGCGAGTTGCTGCCGCTGCCGTTCGGTGAGCGGGTCCCAGAGTTCGTGCCGCGCGACGGCGAGCGCGTAGCCGACGGCGGCGGATTCGACGAGGCGCTGGTCCATGTCGGCGGGCCGGCCGACGTACCACGGGTGTTCGGGGTCGACGGCGCGGGTCAGCGCGTGGCGCACCTCCTCCCACTGCCGGTCCGCGCCGGACAGGCCCCCGGCGGCGTGCGCGGCGAGTCCCCACAGGGGGCGGGCGACGAGCTCGAACCAGACCGCCTGAGGATCGCTCATGCTCGCGTGCACCGGCATGCGTCCGGGGCCGGCGGCCGCCGTGCGCGTGGCGGGTGCGGCGAGGGCGAGCAATGCGCCGGCCCAGCCCTCCCGGGTGGTGGGGGCTGGGCCGAACAGCTGTGACGGAGTGGGCATGGCCGTCATCGTAGAGATCGACTGCGGGGTGTGCAATCGGTTTCATCTGTTTCCTAAAACCGCACTCACCCGGTCATGACCTGCAAGAACGGCTGGTTCGCCGAGCTGCTCCGGCTGGCCAGGAGAACGGCGACACCGGCCGCGCTCTCGGCGAGGGCCACGGTCGCCGTGCCGTCACCCGCGTACTGGGTCCGGACGTGACTGGTGACCTCGATCGGGATCCAGTCCTTGGCGCTGCCGATCGCGCCGGAGGACAGCGCGTCGCCGAGCGCCGGCTGGTTGTTCCAGGTCAGGCCGGTCTCCGTCCAGCTGTCGCTGCTCACCGCGTATCCGGTGAGGGTGGCCTGGGTGCCGGTGGAGTCGGAGGTGGCCCCGCGCACCCACAGCACCGCGCGCGTGGGTGTGCCCGCCAGGGCGGAGACGTCGAACTTGAGGAAGGACCGCCGGTTGTAGCCGGTGTTCACGTTCTTGACGACCAGGTCGGTGGTGCTGCCGTAGTTGGTGTCGGCGTAGGAGCCGTCGCGGACGTAGGCGTCGGCGGTGGGGGCGAGTTCGGTGCACGTGCCGGCGGTGACAGTAGTGCCGGAGCCGAACGTGATGGTGCGCGAGGCGCCCTGGGCGCCGCCGACCTCCACGACCAGGGTGAGGGGATCGAGGCCGATGACGCTGACGCCGTCGTCCGCGGTGGCCGTGGTGTATCCGCTGCGGTCGATCGTGACGGTGACGGTCGCAGCGGCGCGGGTGGGGTCGGCGACGCTGACCGACAGCGTGCCGCCGGACTCCCGCACGAGGACGGAGCACGGGGCGGAGACGGTGATCGGGCCCGCGCTGCCGGCGGCGAAGAAGTTGGCGGCGGTCACGCCGGTGGCGGTGTCCGTGACGGCCTGCGCGGAGGAGGTGTTGGCCACGACGGTGACCGTCGGGGCGGCGGCGCGGGCGGCGGTCACGCCGGGCGTGGCGCCGGGCAGGAGGACGTAGCTGTAGGAGGCGCCGGTGGGGTCGGTGCCGTGGTCGACCCACAGGGTCAGATAACGGCGGGTCAGGGATGTCGTCGAGCTCCCGGTGTTGATGTCGCTCCAGGCACCGGTGCGGGCCTCGCGCAGCGCCTTCACGGTGGCCCCGCCGGGGAAGACGTAGCCGCCGACGCCGGTGATCGACGCCCAGGAGGCGTTGGTGAAGCTGCCGGACCAGCCCAGCGTGGCCGACTGGGCGGTGCCGTCGACGGTCAGCGCGTTGGAGGCCGTGGAGCCGAGGTTGCGGTTGTCGACGGTGGTCTCGACCGTGTATCCGTCGGTGGCGGTGATCCCGGCGCCGAGGCAGACGACCTGGTCGTCGAGGCAGAACCAGGACTTCTTGGCGGCCAGGGTGGAGCCGAGGCCGCGGGTGTCCTGGCCGAGTGCGCTGTACGTCCCGTCGGTGGCGCCGCCGGCCCAGACGGCTCCCGTGGGCGGGGTGGGCCGGGGGCCGCCCTGTCCGTCCGTCAGCGGGATGCGGGAGACGGTGGTGCCGGGCAGGCGGTAGGGGTCGACGGTCGGCCAATAGGCGTCGGAGTACTGGCCGTTGCCGTAGGTGCCGCCCCACCAGTAGGTCATGCCGGAGCCGGTGTGCCAGCCGCGCAGGTTCTCGCCGTTGATGCACTCGTAGAACGCCGTTCGCGCGGAGCACATGGAGACGGCGAGGGCCCAGGCGGCGCGGCGGTGGGTGGCCCGGTCCATGCTGCCGAAGACCCGGGAGGCGACCGGTTCGGCGGTCGCGGTGATCGAGGTGTCGTCGAGGACGGACTTGCCGAGTGCCAGCACGGGCAGCGTCTGATAGAAGTCCTCCAGGAACGGGGCCCAGTAGTCGCGCTCCAGCCAGCCCTTGGCCATCGCCTTCCAGGTGGCGGCCTCGTCGGCCGAGGCGGCGTCCGCGAGCATCAGGATGCTGCCGACGATGAGATGGCCGCGTACGTGGTCGTCCTGCTGGATGCCCAGCGCGTTGTCCACGGTCTTGACGCCGCGGCTGATCGCCCGCCCGGACACGCCGTCCATCATCAGCCCGTTGAACAGGAACGGGGCGAAGGCGTCGGTGACGGCGTCGAGGACGAGCTGCCGGTTGTCGTCGGTCACCTCCCAGGTCGATCCCGCCAGGAGCGAGAGCAGCCCGGCCAGTCCGCTGATCAGGACGGAACCGTAGGACCCGGTGTAGGGCACGTTGGTGTGCTGGATGAACGATCCGTCGGCATAGAGTCCGTCGCCGCTGCGGACCAGCGGGAACACGGCGGAGAGACCGGCGACACCCGTGGCGATCTTCGCCGAGCTCTTGGCGAGGATGCCGCGCAGGATGAGCACGCGGCACAGGTCGACACGGTTGGCTCCGGTGCTCACCCCGCTGTAGGAGGCGACCGCGGAGTCCGGCACGAAGGCGTCTATCGCCGCGAGGTAGTGGGCGAGTTGGGTGCTGCTGAGCTCGTCGTGGACCAGGCAGCTGATGTCGAGCGAGAGCCGCGAGGCGCCGATCTGCCAGTCCCACCAGTTGTCGTAGGTGGTGGTCGTCGGCGTGTACGCGGTCGCGTACATCCAGTCGAGGCCGGTCAGCACGGCGGCGAGCAGGTCGGCGTCGCCTGTCAGCCCGGTGCCGTCGAAGGCCCACGCCTGGGCCATCCACTTCAGGCGTACGTAGCTGGAGGTGACGTTGGCGCTGACCGCGCCGATCGGCAGGTCGTCCCAGAGCGAGGCGGTCGACGGGTTCATGTCGGACAGAAAGCCGGACGCGGTGCTGCCGGTGAGGGCGAGCAGGGTGGCGAACGGTTCCTGCGTGGCGTCGTAGCCGGTGCCCAGCAGGGTTTTGTCGATCCAGCGCAGGCGAAGGGTGTCGTATGCGTCGGCGGCGAAGGCGGGCCGTGAGCCGATCACGGCCACGCCCAGGGTGGCACCGGCCGTGGTGGTGGCGAGGCGTAGCAGCTGTCGGCGAGTGAGCATGGGGGATCCCCTCTGTAGGTGGGGCAGTTGGGCGGGGACGGTAAATCGGTTTCATACGACGAGACAAGACCTCGGGTCCAACTCGCCCTGAACTCACAGCTTTCCCATCAGCAAGGGTTCATTTCTGCGGAGAAGCCCTTGACGGAACGCATCCACGCTCAATAGCTTGACGGCCACCTCGCATGAAACCGGTTGCACGCATTGAAGCAACCATCGCCCAAACCCCAAGGAGCAGTGAATCGGTGAGCCGTCGCATGACCGTCGCGATCGCGATGCAGCCAGAGGTCGCCGCCCTCGCCCTCACCGAAGAGCTCATCGCTCGGCTCGACAAGAACGCGCAGGTCCAGCCCGATGTCATCGTCGACTTCACGGACCCTGCCGCCCGCCGAAACCTGGCGGACGCGGACGTGCTGCTCACCGGCTGGGGCTGTCCGCTCGTCGACGACGCCGTCCTCGACGCGGCACCCCGGCTGCGCGCGATCGTGCACGCCGCGGGATCGGTGAAACACCACCTCGCCCCCGAGGTCTGGCAGCGAGGGATCCTCGTCTCCTCGGCGGCCTCCGCCAACGCCCTCCCCGTCGCGCAGTACACCGTCGGCGCGATCCTGCTCGCCGGCAAGCGCGCATTCCGGCTGGCCCGCGACTACGCACGCGGCCAGTACAAGAACAGGCTCGCCGCCGACACCGGCAACCATGAGCGCGTCGTCGGGATCGTCGGCGCCTCCCGCACCGGACGTCTCGTGCTGGAGCTGCTCGCCCCGCACGGCTTCCAACTGCTGGTCAGCGACCCGACCCTGGACGCGCACGGGGCGGCAGGACTGCATCCGGCCGGACAGGTGGAGCTGGTCGGCCTGGACGACCTGCTGCGCCGCAGCGACATCGTCAGCCTGCACGCCCCGGCCCTGCCCGAGACCCACCACCTGCTCGACGACCGCCGGCTCGCCCTGCTGCGCGACGGTGCCGTCCTGATCAACACCGCACGCGGACAACTGATCGACACCGAGGCGCTGCTACGGCACTGCGCTGACGGCCGGATCGACGCCGTCCTGGACGTCACCGACCCCGAGCCGCTGCCCGCCGGACACCCGCTGCTGTCCCTGCCCAACGTCACGGTCACGCCCCACGTGGCCGGGGCGATGGGCACCGAGATACGCCGGCTCGGCGAGTTCGCCGTCACCGAGATCGAACGCCTCACCGCCGACGAGCCCCTGCACGGGCGCATCCGCGCCGACCAGTTGGCGCAGCTCGCCTGAGCAGGACCCCCCCCCGTACCGCCTCCGGTCCTGCTCGCCCGAGCACGCCCTCCCGTACCGCCCATGGCCCCGCGCCTGAGCACGCCCTCCCCTAACCGCCCCCTCCGCACAGCGAACCCCGCCGCACAAAGGAGCACCCGTGAACACCCAGCCCCCGAAGTTCTCCAGACGATCCCTGTTCAGGGCCACAGCAGTCGCCGCCTTCGCCGTGTCCGGCTCCGGCCTGCTGGCCGCCTGTGCCTCCGCCGACGGTGACACCGACGCCGGCTCGGCCAAGGGCAAGGCCAGCGCCACCAACCCGTTCGGCATCGACGAGAGCGCCCCGCTGGACGTCGTCGTCTTCAAGGGCGGTTACAGCGACGACTACGCCAAGTTCGACGAGAAGCTGTACGCCAAGAAGTACCCGAAGGCGAAGATCAGCCACTCCGGCATCACCGAGGTCCAGACCGAGCTTCAGCCGCGGTTCGTCGCCGGCAACCCGCCGGACGTCATCGACAACAGCGGCGCCAAGAAGATCGCGATGGGCACGCTGGTCGCCGACGGCCAGCTGGCCGAGCTGGCCGATCTGCTGAAGGCCCCCTCGGCCGACGACCAGGACACCGCCGTCGCGGACACGATCCTGCCGGGCGCGCTGGACGCGGCCACGTTCGACGGCAAGGTGATGGGCCTTCCGTACGTCTTCACCGTCAACGGCTTCTGGTACTCCCAGACGCTGTTCGACAAGCACGGCTGGACCTGGCCGACCACGTGGGACGGCCTGACCGAGCTGGCCGCCAAGATCAAGAAGGCGGGCATCGCCCCGTTCGCGTACGGCGGCACGACGGCGCCCGACTACTTCTTCAGCCCGCTCATGGCACTCGCGGCCAAGCAGGGCGGCGTCGACGTGATCAAGGCGATCGACAACCTGGAAGCCAACGCGTGGCAGGCCGAACCGGTCAAGGCCGCCGCCGCGGCGATCGCGGGGCTGGCCTCGTCCGGGTACTTCCTCAAGGGCAGTGAGGGCCTGGACCACACCCAGGCGCAGACCGCGTGGGTCCAGGGCAAGGCCGCGCTGTACCACTCCGGTTCGTTCATCGAGAACGAGATGAAGGCGATCACCCCGGACGGGTTCGACATGGTCTTCGGCCCGGTCCCCCCGCTCTCGGCGGACGGTGCCCTGCCGCAGAGCGCGCTGCACGCCACCGCCGGGGAGATCTACGTCGTCCCGGCCAAGGCCAAGAACGTCCGCGGCGGCAAGGAGTTCCTGCGGATCATGCTCTCCAAGAAGGCCGCGTCCAACTTCACCGAAACGACCCATGCCCTCACCGTCGTCAAGGGGGCCACCGGCGACAAGGACTTCGGTTCCACCGCGCTGGGCTCGGTGCTGAAGGCCGTCACCGCGGCCGGGGACGACCTGTTCGCCTTCCGGTTCACCACCTGGTACGCCGACCTGCTCACCACGCTGAAGTCCGAGATCGCCAACCTGCTCGCCGGACGCATCGACGCGAGTGAGTTCCTCTCCAAGATGCAGGCCAAGGCAGACGCCGTCGCCGCCGACTCCTCCATCACGAAGTTCAAGATCTAAGGCCTGTCCGGCCGCTCACGCCGCAGAGACAGAGGATCCGCCGCTCCTGGCCCACCGGGGCGGCGGACCCTGCCTTCCCCTTTCCCGGAGTCGTTCGTGAACCACGGAAAAACCCGCGTCGTCCTTCTCTTCCTGGTGGTGCCGCTCACCTTGTACGGGGTGCTGGTGGTCTCCCCCTACGCACAGGCGTTCTCGATCTCGCTGACCAGCTGGTCCGGGTTCACCGCCGACAAGCCCTTCGTCGGGCTCGACAACTTCCAACGCCTCTTCCAGGACCCGGACTTCTGGCGGGCCCTGGGCCACAACGGGCTGCTCCTGCTGGTGGTTCCGCTGGTCACGATCGTGCTGGGGCTGTTCTTCGCCGCCATGCTCAACGTGGGCGGCTCGGGCGGCAAGGTGGCGGGAGTCCGGGGCTCGGCCCTCTACCGCCGGGTCTACTTCCTTCCGCACATCCTCCCCGTGGTGATCACGGCGATCCTGTGGCAGTTCATCTACAACCCGCAGATCGGGCTGCTCAACGGCGGACTGGACGCGATCGGGCTGGGCGGACTGGCCCACACCTGGCTCGGCGACCCGGCCGTCGCCCTGTGGTCACTGATCGCGGTGATGGTCTGGGCCGGTGTCGGTTTCTACGTCGTGCTGTTCAGCGCCGCGATGCAGTCCATCCCGAAGGACATCTTCGAGGCCGCCGACCTGGACGGTGCCGGACGTTTCCAGACGCTGACCCGCATCACTCTGCCGCTGCTGCGGGAGACCGTCCAGGTCGCCTGGATCTACCTGGGCATCCACGCGCTCGACGCGTTCGCGCTGTTCATGGTTCTCACGCCCACCGGCGGCCCGGACAACTCCACCCTGGTGCTCTCCCAGTACCTGTACCTGTCCGCGTTCGGGAAGGGCAAGTTCGGCTACGCCACGGCGATCGGCGTGATGCTGTGCCTGCTGAGCCTGCTGCTGACGGCGTTCACCTTCCGCGGCTCCCGCGGCAAGAACACGATCGAGTTCTGAGGCCCACCACCATGAAGACTTCGTCCCACCCCACGCACACGGCCACGAGCCTTCCACGCCCCGCCGCGCATCAAGAGCATGATCAGGTCCCGGAGCCCGCCACGCGCCCGACTCGGCGGCGCATCAAGAGCGTTGGCGCTCACGCGGCCACCGGAGCCACCCACGCCCTGCTCGTCTTCTGGGCCCTGCTGGCCACCGTGCCCCTGCTCTGGGCCCTGATCAGCGCGTTCAAGGACAACCGGGAGCTGTTCGGCAACCCCTGGCAACTGCCCAGCACTTGGCACGCCGACAACTTCGCCCGCGCCTGGTCCAGGGCGAGTATCGGCGACTACTTCGTCAACACCCTGATCGTCGTGTTCGGTTCGCTGGTCCTCACGATGATCCTGGGCTCCATGGTCGCCTACGTGCTGGCCCGGTTCACCTTCCCCGGATGCCGGCTCATCTACTACGCGTTCGTCGCCGGAATGGCGTTTCCCGTCGTGCTGGCCCTGGTCCCGCTCTTCTTCGTCGTCAAGAACCTCGGCCTGCTCGGCAGCTACCACGGCATGATCCTCGTCTACACGGCGTACGCGCTGCCGTTCACCGTCTTCTTCCTGACCAGCTTCTTCCGCACGCTGCCCACGGCGGTGGCCGAGGCCGCCCTCATCGACGGCGCCTCGCAGGAGGCCATCTTCTTCCGGATCATGCTGCCCATGGCCAAGCCGGGCCTGCTGTCGGTCGGCATCTTCAACTTCCTCGGCATGTGGAACCAGTACCTGCTGCCGGTCGCGCTCAACTCCGACCGCGACAAGTACGTGCTGTCGCAGGGCCTGGCGAACCTGGCCAGCCAGCAGGGCTACGAGGCGGACTGGAGTGCCCTGTTCGCCGGACTCGTCATCGCGGCGGTCCCCGTGATCGGCCTCTATCTCGTACTCCAGCGGCGCATCCAGGCCGGTCTGACCGTGGGGATGCTCAAGTGAGCCCGTCGTCCCCGGAGGAAACAGACAGGCAACCGTATACTTCACGCATGCACGACCCCCAGGACGGGCCTCCGAGAGCCGCAACCATCCGCGACGTCGCAGCAAGAGCAGGAGTCTCCCCCGCGACCGTCTCCCGGGTGCTGACCGGCAGCCGCCCGGTGTCCTCCGCGGCGCAGGCACGCATCCAGCGGGCCATCAAAGAGCTGGACTACGTGGTCAACGCCCAGGCGCGCGCCCTGTCGGCCCCGCACTCGCGCACCGTGGCGATCCTGCTTCCGGCGCTGTCCTGGCAGTTCCACAACCGGGTGGCCAGCGGTATCGAACAACAGGCCATCAACGAGGACCGGCTCTGCGTCGTCTGTTCCACCAGAAGCAACCCGGACCGGGAGATCGCCCTGCTGGAGACACTGCGCCAGCACAACACCGAGGCGGTCGTGCTCATCGGCGGGACGGTCGTGACCCCCCACTACGCCGAGCGCATCGCCCGCTTCGCCCGGGTCCTCGACGCCAGCGGCTCCAGGCTGGTGCTCTGCGGTCGCCCCGCCCCGGAGCCCGACCTGCCGATCACCGTCGTGAACTACGACCATGAGGGCGGCGCCCACGCGGCCGTCAGCCACCTGCTGTCCCTGGGCCACCGGAGCATCGCCCTCCTCGGCGGCACGCCCCACCACACCACGACAGACCTGCGCATCGCCGGCTACCGCCGCGCGCACGAGGACCACGGCATCACTCCCGACCCAGGACTCCTCCACCTCGGAGGAACCGACCGGACCTTCGGCTACACGACCGTGCGCTCCCATCTGGCCGCCGGGCGCCTGCCGTACACCGCGGCCTTCTGCTTCGACGACTACCTCGCGGCCGGCGCCATGGCCGCCGCCCGTGAGGGAGGTCTGTCCCTCCCGGACGACCTGTCGCTCATCGGCTACAACGACGAGCCGATCTGCGCCGACCTGTACCCGCCGCTGAACTCCGTGCACGTTCCCTTCGACGAACTGGGCCGCACCGCGGTGCGCATGGCTCTGCACCGCGACGATCCGATGTACAGCGACCAGGACGTCATGTTGGGCACACACCTTGTCATGCGCCAGAGCGTGCGCTCGGCCCGCGCGAGACCGTAGGCAGGCATGTGGGCCCCGGCATGTGGGCCCCTCGGCCGGCCAGGACGCCGAGTTGCTCCTGATCGCTTCCTGATCACTCCTGGCCGCGGTGCCGGACCGCCGCGTCGAAACGGCAGCGCTGGGTGTTGAGGACGGTCGTCTCCGGCAGGGTGCGGCCCGTCGTTCCGGTGGCGCGGGCCGACCGGGTGTACGGCCCTGGAGTTGCCGGCCCGCCGGTCGGTGCACCGGGGGACCCGGCGCGGACGGCTCGGACGGCTCGCTTCGGCTTGTCAGAGCTCGCCGGGGGCGCCGAGGCCGGTGAGGGCGCCGACCGGGTCGAGGTCGGGGGTGCCTCGGGGCCACCAGTCGTCGTGGCCCGGTTCGGACTCGTAGGCGTACCAGAGGCCGTTGTGGCCGAGGCGGAGTTGGGCGTGGCCACGGGGGTGGGTGAGCTGGTTGCGCCAGGGGCGGAAGGCGGGGAGGTCGGCGGCGAGGAGGAGCGGGCGAGCCCGGTCGAAACGGCCCGCCGGTGGATCCCAGGGCTCTTCGAGGACGCTGAGCGCTTCGAATCCGCCCTGCCGCCACGCGGCGACCGCCCGCGCCAGGTCGGCCGGGGTACGCCCGGTCGCCGAGGCGAGCGAGGAGTACAGCGCGCGAGTGGCGGCGGTGAGGCCGGAACCTGGGCGGGCGGCGGCCAGGCGCACCGCGTCCTGCCAGAGCGTCAGCTCGGCGACCGGATCGCGGCCGGTGGTGAGCAGCGCGTGCGCGCGGACAGCCGCGTCCGTGGCCAACTGGTCGAGCGCGAACGGGTCCGGGCCGCCCGGCGCGCCCGGGTAGGTCGGCGGTTGTTCGGGATGGGCGGGCGGCGGCAACGGCGCCGGGAGGGGTGGCAGCGTACGCCGGGCGACGGCATCGCGGGCCCGAACGCCGGGGAGGGGCGCCGGTTCCTGGTCCTGGGCGGCGCGGGCCGCTCGGGCGGCGTTGCGGCGGGACAGCGCGTCCAGCAGCTCGCGTTCACCGCGGCCGCGCAACAGGAGCAGCACGAAGGGGTCTTCGTCCAGCAGACGTGCCATCTGGTAGCAAAGGGCGGCCGCGTGCTTGCAGGGGTGGCCGAAGTCGGGGCAGCTGCAGTGCGGTTCGAGCTCGCCGGGGCCGGGGAGCAGCGCGACCCCGCACTCCGCGAGCGACTTGGGCATCTCCTTGTCGAGCAGCGCGGCGATGTGCCCCGGCCGCTCGGCGGCCGCGTCCAGGAAACGGTCCCAGTCGCCGTCGGACAACGTCCGCACGCTGACCTGCACGCGATACGGCCGCGGCCGGCTCCCGTGCACATACGCGAGCACCAGCCCCGGGGTGACCGTGATGGCGTCGACGTACCCGTGCCCGGCGTACGCCCGCCCGCGCGCCAACCGCGCCGCGTCCAACGCCCCCTCCTCCAAGGCCGTCACCCACGCGTTCCCCCACCACGTCTCCGCGAAGGCGTCGGCGTCCGACACCCGCGCGGGGAAGGCGGGGAACGTACGGCGCAACTCCCCGTCGCGGCCGGGGGATGCCATGGACCGAGGGAGGCGGCCGGCTGGGGGGACGCTCCGGGGCTCTGCTCCGGGCCTCTCCAGAGGTGTACCGAGACGTGCCCGGTGCGTGCCAGGGGGCACCGGGGGTTGGCCGGGGTGCGCCTCACGCGCGGGCCCGGATGGCGCGGGCGCAGGACGGAGAAACGCGTCGCCTTCCTCACCGGGCTGCGCGGACGGCAGGTCCGCAGTCACCTCGCGCACGGCACCGGGCAGGGAGGGGTTCGGATCCGAGGTCACCTCGCGCGAGTCCTGGGGCCCCGTGGGATGCGAACCCGGGGCCACCTCACCCGCGCCCCCGAGCCGCAGAGAGTGCGAGTCCGAGGTCGCCTCACCCGCGCCCCCGAGCCCCAGAGAGTGCGAATCCGAGGTCGCCTCACCCGCGCCCCCACGCCTCACAGAGCGCGAGTCCGAGATCGCCTCTCCGGGCTCGCTTGCGAGCTCTGCCCGGTGCCCGCTCACCGCGTCGTCGGCGCGCGCCGAGGGTCCGGCGGCAGCCGCGCCGCCCGATTCTGTGTCGCCGGGCAACTGAAAGGCACCGGCGAGCAGATCCCGCAGGTCCCGGGCCCGGGTTCCCCGCTCCTCGCCCCGAGGGTTCCGCCGAGTCCGGGAAGCGGTCGGCGCCGGCTCGGCCGGCCTGCGCCTGGCCTCGACTCCCTTGGTTCCGGCGCCCGTTGCCCCTTCGGTTGCGGCGTCCGCCCCTTCCGTCCGCGCCCGCCTCGCCTCATCCCGCGCGGCACGCAACGCCTCACGCGCGATGTCACCCGGACGCGCCCCTCCTGAGACTCCCTCAGCGGAACGACCCACCGGAGGGGTCTCCGCCCCGGCAGGGGTTCCCACCGAATCGGCTGCCACAGCCTCGTCGGAAACCGGAGAGGCCTCGACACCCGCACCCACACCGGAATCCGCACCCGCACGCGCACTTACGCCCGCACCGGCACCGGCACCCAACCCTCTCCCCGCCCCGGTCGCCCGCCGCAAGGCCTCGCGCGCCACGTCGCCCGGCCGTGCTCCCGGGGAGAACGCCCTTGGGGACGGCGCACCGGCGGCGCCCCGCGCAGGAGGCGAATCCGGCTGGTCGTCAGCCGAGTCGGCCTCCCGAACCTCGCGCTCCCGCGCCGCCCGCAGAGCCCGCCGGGCCACGTCGGCCGGTCGCGCCCCGGCCTCGGGGCGTGGCCGCTCACTGTCCTCGACCCGCTCGCTGCATTCAACCCGGCCGCCTACCTCAGCCCGACCCCTGTCCTCAGCCCGGCCGCTTACCTCAGCCTGGCCCCTGTCCTCAGCCCGCTCGATGTCCTCACCCTCGGAGCCGTTCACGCCGACCTCCGAAGGGACACCAGGTCCGACAGCTCACGGTCGGTCAGTTCTGTCAGGGACGCCTCGCCGGAGCCGAGGATCGCGTCGGCGAGCGCGCGTTTCGCTTCGAGCATCTCGGCGATGCGGTCCTCGACCGTGCCCTCGGTGATGAGGCGGTGGACCTGGACGGGCTGGGTCTGGCCGATGCGGTAGGCGCGGTCGGTGGCCTGTTCCTCGACGGCTGGGTTCCACCAGCGGTCGAAGTGGACGACATGGCCGGCGCGGGTGAGGTTCAGGCCGGTGCCGGCGGCCTTGAGCGACAGCACCAGGACCGGCGTCGCCCCGCTCTGGAAGCGGTCCACCATGTGTTCGCGGTCGGCGACCGGTGTGCCGCCGTGCAGCAGCTCCACGGGGACGGCGCGGGCGGTGAGGTGGGACGTGATCAGCCGGGCCATCCCCACGTACTGCGTGAAGACCAGTGCCGAACCGTCCTCGGCCAGCAGGGTGTCCAACAGCTCGTCGAGCAGGGCCAGTTTGCCGGAGCGGGCGGTTGGACCGTGGGCGGCGGCTCGGGCGTCCTCCTTCAGATACAGCGCCGGGTGGTTGCAGATCTGCTTGAGGGAGGTGAGGAGCTTCAGGACCAGGCCGCGGCGCGCGATGCCTCCGGCGGTCTCGATCGCCAGCATGGACTCGCGGACCACCGCCTCGTAGAGGGAGGCCTGTTCGCGGGTCAAGGGGACCGGATGGTCCGTCTCCGTCTTGGGCGGGAGCTCGGGGACGATTCCGGGGTCGGACTTCTTGCGGCGGAGCAGGAACGGGCGGATCAGCCGGGCCAGGCGGGCCACCGCCTCCTCGTCCTCGCCGTTCTCCACGGCGCGCGCGTGCCGGGCGCGGAAGGACTTGAGGGGGCCGAGCAGGCCGGGGGTCGTCCAGTCGAGCAGGGCCCAGAGTTCGGAGAGGTTGTTCTCCACGGGGGTGCCGGTGAGCGCCACGCGCGCGGGGGACGGAATCGTCCGCAGGGCCTTGGCTGTCGCCGAGTAGGGGTTCTTGACGTGCTGTGCCTCGTCCGCGACGACCATGCCCCACGTCTGCTGGGCGAGCCTTGCCGCGGCCGACCGCATCGTCCCGTACGTGGTGAGGACGAAGCCGCCGTCGAGGTCTTCCAGCGTGCGGTCGGGGCCGTGGAAGCGGCGGACGGGGACGCCGGGCGCGAAACGGGAGATCTCCCGCTGCCAGTTGCCCAGCAGCGACGCCGGGCAGACGACCAGGGTGGGCTCGCTGCGGGCCCGGCGCAGATGCAGGGCGATGACCGTGATGGTCTTGCCGAGCCCCATGTCGTCGGCGAGGCAGCCGCCGAGGCCGAGGGAGGTCATGAGGTCGAGCCAGGCGAGGCCGCGGAGTTGGTAGTCCCGGAGCTTGGCGTCAAGGCCTGGGGGCGGTTCCACGGGAGCCACGCCCGCCGTCAAGCGGTCGCGCAGCGCGGCCAGCGCGCCGACCGGTACCGCCTCGACCGTCTCGCCGTCGATCTCCGCGGTGCCGGTGAGCGCGACGGACAGCGCGTCGACCGGGTCGAGCAGTCCCAGTTCACGCTTGCGGGCCTTGCGGACGAGCGCGGGGTCGACGAGCACCCATTGGTCGCGCAGCCGGACGACCGGGCGGTGGGCCTCGGCCAGGGTGTCCATCTCGGCCTCGCTGAGCGGGTCACCGCCGAGGGCCAACTGCCAGCGGAACTGGAGCAGTTCCTCGCTCTCGAAGAACCCGGTGCCGTCCGTCGCCGACCCTGGCGCGGGGCGCACCACCGCCGCCGCGCTCAGGTCGTGGGCGAGGTCCCGGGGCCAGTGCACGGCGACCCCTGCCGCGCCGAGCCGGGTCGCCGCGATCCCGAGCAGGTCGGACAGCTCCTCTTCGGAGAGGGCGAGTACGTCCGGCACGTCCTGCTCGGACAGCCGGTCCAGGGGCGGCCAGACGCGGGCCGCGCGGCGGACGGCGAGGGCCGCGTCGACGCGCGCGCGGGGGCCGAAGACAGCGTCGGCCTCCCCCGCCCACAGGGCCGTCGCGTCCACGACGAGGGTGGGGTCGGCGAGGCTGTGCACCTGGACGACGGCCGCGCCCGCGCGCCGCGCTCCCTCGCCGTCGTCGAAGAGCTGGTAGGCGGACAGGTCCAGGCGGAGTGAGATCCGTACGCCCGCGTCCATGCCCGCGGCGACCTCGGCGGCCCAGTCGTGGGCACCGGGCAGCCGCTGCGGCTCGCTCGCCGCGAACGGTTTCCCCGAGGTGTACGGCGCGGCCGGGGTGCGCGGCAGTGTGTCGGCGACCGCGTCCAGGAAGGACCGCATCAGCGCTTCCGGCTCGGGCAGCCGGAGCGGGCCCTTGCCGGGCAGCGGGACGGCGTGTCCCTCGTACGGAAGGGCTGCGGCCACCGCCCTGAGGTGGGCGATGTCGTCCTGGTCCAGCGGGCCCGCGCGCCAGGCGTCGAGCCCGTCGGCCGTCAGTCCCGGCAGCAGCCGTCCGCGCGCGACGAGCCGCAGCGCGTGCAGCGCGGCCGCGCCCCAGCAGGCCGTGGCGGGATGCGCGGCGGGGTCCCGGCGCGCCCCGGCCAGCAGTGGCAGGGCCTCGGCGACCGGCAGGGTGAGCGCGGGGACGGTGCCTCTGCGGACTCCGGGGCCGTGCCGCCGTACGACCGTCAGTTCGGTCCCCTCGCCCGACGGGAGCCGCTCGCCGTCCGGATCCCAGAACGCGATCCGTCCCTCGCGGGGAAGTGGTGCGGGCAGGAAGACGGCGGCGAGGCGCACGGACACCGCCGTGTCGGCCCCCACCGGCCCGCCCTCGGCAACCGCCGCACCCGCCGAATACACGCCGTCCCCCATACGCCCGGTCACCTCCCGCCCCTCAGTCGAATCAGTTGTCTTCGACTCTACGGGCGGGGTCTGACAATCGGCCTCGGCGACCCCGCGGGGCCGGGGCCGGGTCAGGGAATCGTGCGCGAGACCACGTAGACCATGGGGTGCTGGGGCTGGGACCAGTTCACGACGATGTCCTGGGTGGGCGCCGGGTCCTTCTGCTTGTGGACGAGCCCCCACCAGGGGCCGGCGCCGGTGAACTCCCAGCCGACGACCTTCTGGTCGCGGGCGCTGATGGTGATGTCGCCCTTCTCCAGGGCGTCACGGCTGGTGCCGACGTTGGCGAGGAACTTGTCCAGGCCTTCGTTGGTGATGCCGAACTGCACGTACAGGCGGCTGGTCTTCCAGTTGTTCGTCTCGTAGTAGGCGACGTCCGTGGACTTCCCCGGAATGGGCACCTGGTAGAGGCGGCGCTGGACGCGCGACGGCCAGCCCTCGGTGAGGCCGGTCGCCGAGTACTTCTCTTCCTTCTGCTTGCCGCTGTTGCGGCTCTGGTTGGCGGAGATCACCAGATAGCCGGCGGGTACGCCGATGAGCAGCACGATGATCAGCAGCGTGAGGGCACGGCGGCGGAACTTGCGGCGCGGGTCCTCCGGCGGCCGCTGCGGCTCGTCCGGCGGCGACGCCTGGCGTGGCAGCGAGGCCGTCACAGCGACTCCGAGGTGCGGCGCGACTCCACGTACCGCTCGTAGCGCTCGTATCGCTCCACCCGGCGGCGATTGGCGCGGCGGAAGCGGCGGGCGACGAGGCGGGCGAGGTCGGCGGCGCCGACCATGCCGGCCTCGGGGCCGAGCTGGGCGCGGGCGATCCGGGCCTCGGGGCGGTAGCCGCGGCCCGTGAGGTGCCTGCGGAACGCGTCCCGCGCGGGGCCGATCAGCAGGTCGTCGGCGGCGCTGACGCCCCCGCCGATGACGAAGCAGGAGGGGTCCAGGGCGGCGGCCAGGTTCGCGATGCCGACGCCGAGCCACTGGCCGATGTCCTGGAGCAGCTCGATGCACATGGCGTCGCCCTCACGGGCCAGCTCGGTGATCATCGGGCCGGTGATGTCGGCGATGTTGCCCTTGACGTGCTCGATGATCCCGTACGCCACCGGGGAGTCCGCGGCGGCGAGCTCGCGGGCCTCGCGGACCAGCGCGTTGCCGGAGCTGTACTGCTCCCAGCAGCCGCGGTTGCCGCACGGGCAGCGGTGGCCGCCGGGCACGACCTGCATATGGCCGAACTCGCCTGCGACACCGAACTTGCCGCGCTTGACCTGGCCGTCCTCCAGGATCGCGCCGCCGATGCCGGTGCCGAGCGTGATCATGACGAGGTGGTCCTCGCCGCGGCCGGCGCCGAAGCGCCACTCGGCCCAGGCCGCGGCGTTGGCGTCGTTGTCGACCAGGACAGGGACCGCGAGCCGCCCCGCGAGGCGATCGCGCAGGGGCTCGTTGCGCCACGAGAGGTGGGGGGCGAACAGGATGCGGTTGCGCTCCGCGTCGACCCAGCCGGCGGCGCCGATGCCGACCGCGTGCACGTCGTGCCGGTCGGAGAGGTCCAGGACCAGCTCGACGATGGTGTCCTCGACGACCTTGGGGCTCTTGGACTTGTCCGGCGTCTCGGCGCGGACCTTCTCCAGGATGTTGCCGTCGGCGTCCACGACGCCCGCCATCACCTTCGTACCGCCGATGTCGATGCCGACGGTGGGGACGCGGGGCGCCGTCAGGTGGGAACGGCGCTCGCGCGTCCCGACGGTCCGCAGGACGGTGGCCCGCGCGGAGCCGCGGTGTGCGAGGTCGCGGTAGGTGCTCATCGGGCCGATTCTGCCCTACGCTGCCGCGGGGCTGCACTGTGGGAGCCTTGGGCCGACCGTTGGCTGCGGGCCGCGTGTGGCTGGTCGCGCCCCGCGGCGGAGCCGCAAATGTCACAGCCCCGCGCCCCTTATGGGGCGCTCCAGTCACCCCGTGCTTTCCAGTTCATGGCGTAGATCGTCCAGCTCGCTGCCCCCGGCCATCTGGCGCGTGAGCTCCTCCAGTGTGATCTCGTCCCGCGCATAGCTGCCGTACATCGTGCCCCTCTTCAGCAGCACAAAGCGATTGCCCACCAAATACGCGTGATGCGGGTTGTGGGTGATCAACACAACACCCAGGCCTGCGTCCCGTGCGGCGGCCACGTATTTGAGGACCACACCGGACTGCTTCACGCCGAGGGCCGCGGTGGGCTCGTCGAGGACGAGGACCTTGGCTCCGAAGTGGACGGCGCGGGCGATCGCCACGCACTGGCGCTCACCGCCGGAGAGGGTGCCGATGGGCTGGTCGACGTCGCGCAGGTCGATGCCCATGCGCAGCAGCTCCGCATGGGTGGTCCTGCGCATGAGGTCGATGTCCATGCGCTTGAAGGGGGCGACGCCCTTCGTCGGCTCGGAGCCGAGGAAGAAGTTCCGCCAGACCGGCATCAGCGGGACGACGGCGAGGTCCTGGTAGACCGTGGCGATTCCGCGGTCCAGGGCTTCGCGCGGGGAGGACAGCCGGGTCTCCTCGCCCTCGATGCGCAGCGTGCCCGCGTCGTGCTGGTGCCGCCCCGCGATGATCTTGATGAGGGTGGACTTGCCCGCGCCGTTGTCGCCGAGCACGCAGGTGATCTCCCCGGCGTGGACCTCCAGCGAGACGCCTTCGAGGGCGCGGATGTTGCCGTAGTACTTGCTGACGTCGTCGAGCTCGACGAGCGCCGTACGGTCCGTGGCGGCCGAGTCGGTGGTCATGTCCGCGTCCGTGGTCACTTCGTCGCCTCCGCGCGCTTGCGAACCCAGTGGTTGAGCAGGGTCGCCAGGAGCAGCATCACTCCCAGGAAGAACTTGAACCAGTCCGGGTTCCACTCGGCGAACACGATGCCCTTGCTCACCATGCCGAAGATCAGCGCGCCGACCGCCGCGCCGACCGCGGAGCCGTAGCCGCCGGTGATCAGACAGCCGCCGATGACGGCCGCGATGATGTAGATCAGCTCGTTGCCGACGCCCTCGCCGGACTGCACGACGTCGAACGAGAACAGCAGGTGCTGGCCGGAGATCCAGGCGCCGAAGGAGACGCCCATATAGAGGCCGATCTTGGTCTTGTCGACCGGGACGCCGACCGCGCGGGCCGCTTCCTCGCCGCCGCCGACGGCGTAGATCCAGTTGCCGACGCGGGTGCGCAGCAGGATCCAGGTGGCGACGACGACCAGGGCCAGCCACCACAGGATGGTGATCTTGAAGTCGACGCCGCCGATGGTGATCGTCGAGGCGAAGACGTCCTTGGCGGAGGAGAAGCCCTCCATGTCGGAGATCGACTTCGTGGAGACCGTGCCGCTGATCAGCTTGGTGAAGCCGAGGTTCATGCCGGTCAGCATCAGAAACGTACCGAGCGTGATGATGAAGCTCGGGGGGTCGGTGCGGGTCAGCATGACGCCGTTGAAGACGCCGATCGCCAGGGTGACCAGCAGCGAGACGAAGACGCCGACCCAGACGTTCGCGGTCATCTGGTAGCTGAACATCGAGGAGATCAGCGCGGAGCTGGTCACCATGACGCCCGCGGAGAGGTCGAACTCGCCGCCGATCATCAGCAGGGCGACCGGGACGGCCATGATGCCGATGGTCGACGAGGCGTACAGCACGGTGCTCAGGCTCGCGGCCCGTACGAAGCTGTCGGCGAAGAGCGCGAAGAAGACGAAGACGGCGATCGCGCCGACCACGGAGCCCAGCTCCGGGCGGTTCATCAGCTTGCGCAGTCGCGAGGTCTTCAGGAGCCGCTCGTCGGCCTTGGTGTCCGGCGACGACGCGGGGGCGGGTGCGGGTGCCGTGGTGCTCATCGAGTCCCCCGCTTGGCGTAGGCCTCCAGCGCGGCGGCCTGGTCCTTGGTGATGATCTGCGGACCGGTGAGGACCGGCTTGCCGCCGCCGAGGGCATCGGCGTTGTACTTGTACAGCCAGAGCAGGTCCACGGCCTCGTACCCCTGGAGGTACGGCTGCTGGTCGACGGCGAAGCCGAGCGTGCCGCTCTTGAGCTCCGCGGCCACCTTCTCGTTCAGGTCGAAGGTGTCGATCTCGGCCTTGCTGCCCGCGTCCTGCTTGGCCTTGACCGCGGTGTCGGCGAAGGGGGCGCCGAGCGTGACGACCGAGTCGATGGACTTGTCGGCCTGCAGCTTGGCGCCGATGGAGGACTGCACGTCGGGCATGCTGGTGCCCTGGACGTAGAGGTTCTCCACGGTGCCGTGGAAGGTCTTCTTGATGCCCGCGCAGCGCTGCTCGTGGCCGACGTTGCCCTGCTCGTGCAGGACGCACACGGTCTTCTTCCTACCGCGCCTGTTCAGCTCCTCGCCGACGGCCTCACCGGCGATCGTCTCGTCCTGGCCGATGTGCGTGAGCGCGCCGAACGCCTTGGACTCCTCGGAGCCCGAGTTCACCGTGATCACCGGGATGCCGGCCTTCTCGGCGCGCGCGACGGCCGCCTTCATGGCGTCGGGCTTGGCGAGCGTGACGATGATGCCGTCGACCTGCTTGTCGACCGCGGCGTCCACGAGCTGCGCCTGCTGCTGCGCCTCGGCGTTGTGCGAGTACAGGAAGTTGATGTTGTCCTTGACGGCGGCCTGCTTGGCGCCGTTCTGCACGATGTCCCAGAAGGTGTCGCCGTCGCCCGAGTGGGTGATCATCGCGAAGGTCCACCTGGGCGTGTTCACCGCGGCCTTGCCCTGGGCTGCCGCCGCCTTGCGGGCGTCCTCGGCCCGCTTCCCGCCGGTGCTGCTGCATCCCGCGAGGGACACCCCCAGCGCCGCTGCGAGCGCGATGCTTACCCAGGTTCGAGTGCGTGCCACGAGGCCGTGCCCTTCTTGCTTGCTCCTTGGTGCGCCGGGCCCTGCGGGCCGGCCGGAGGGCCGTTCCGTAGGCCCTCGCGGGCCGGTGTCCCACCGGCCCAAACGTCCAAGTATCAATCACGGGGAACATGCACCCCACCAGCGGGTCCCACGCGCGCTGGACATCTCCCCCGGCGGCACGCCCTTCTCGGTGACGACGGCGGGCCTCGGTGGCACGGCGAGGCCCGCGCGGGGCGCGGGTCAGTCAGGCAGGCGTACGAGAACGGGCTACGGACGGACGAGGAGCTGGAACTCGAAGGAGTAGCGCGAGGCCCGGTAGATGTGGGTGCCGAACTCGACGGCCCGGCCCGTGTCGTCGAAGGTCGTGCGCTGCATGGTGAGCAGCGGTGCGCCGGCCGGTTCGCCGAGCCGCTCACCCTCCTCCGCGGTGGCCGCGCGGGCGCCGACGGACTGCCGGGCGCTGTGCAGGGTGATGCCCGCCGCGCGCATCAGCCGGTACAGCCCGGTGGCCTCCATCTGGTCGCTGTCCAGCTCCAGCAGGTCGGGGGGCAGATAGTTGCAGAGGTACGCCATCGGCTCCCCGTGGGAGAGGCGCAGCCGCTCCACACGGTGTACGTCGCTGCCCTCGGCCACGCCCAGCGCGGCCGCGACCTCGGCGGACGCCGGTACGACGGTATTGAGGACCACCTGGGTCGCCGGGCGCTGGCCCGCCGATTCCAGGTCGTCGTAGAGGCTGCTGAGCTCCATCGGGCGCTTGACCTGGCTGTGTACGACCTGGGTGCCCACGCCTCGGCGCCGTACGAGCAGGCCCTTGTCGACGAGGGACTGGATGGCCTGGCGGACCGTGGGCCGGGACAGCCCGAGCCGCCCGGCGAGCTCGATCTCGTTGCCCAGGAGGCTGCCCGGGGTCAGCGTCCCGTGCTCGATCGCGGCCTCCAGCTGTTGGGACAACTGGAAGTAGAGCGGGACCGGACTGCTGCGGTCGACGCTGAGCTGGAGCGACACGGTCGGATCGACATCTGGTTTCGGCACGCGCCGAGCGTAGCTCTGGGAGATGTTGACGGGAAGTTGTGAAGTTCGATTGTCCGGACAAACCATTGACACGGTGCCGGGTTCGCCCACACTGTTCCCATGCGCATCGGACTTATCGGAGCGGGTCGTATCGGTACATTCCACGCGACCACTCTCAGCCGTCACCGCGAGGTCGGCGGCTCCCTCATCGTCACCGACGCGGACACCGCGCGGGCCCATCGGCTGGCGGACCGACTGGGCGCGACGGCGGCGCCCAGCGTGGACGAGATCTTCACCTGGGGTGTCGACGCCGTGGTCATCACCGCGGCGACTTCGGCCCACGCCGAACTGATCGGTCGGGCAGCACGGTCCGGGCTCCCGGTCTTCTGCGAGAAGCCCATCGCGCTCGATCTGACGGGCACGCTGGCCGCACTCGCCGAGGTCGACGCCGCCGGGACGGTACTGCAGCTGGGCTTCCAGCGCCGCTTCGACACGGGCTACACGGCGGCGCGCGAGGCGGTGCGCTCGGGACGGCTCGGGCGGCTGCACACGGTCCGGGCGATGACGTCCGACCAGTCGCCACCCCCGGCCGACTATCTCCCGCTCTCCGGTGGGCTCTACCGGGACTGCCTGATCCACGACTTCGACATGCTGCGCTGGGTCACCGGCCGCGAGGTCACCGAGGTGTACGCGACGGGGTCTGACGCCGGGCCCGCGATGTTCCGCGAGGCGGGTGACATCGACACCGCCGCGGCCGTACTCACGTTCGACGACGGGACGCTGGCCACGGCTACGGCGACTCGGCTGAACGGTGCCGGTTACGACGTCCGGATGGAGCTCGCCGGAGAACTGGACCAGATCGCCGTCGGTCTCGACGACCGGACGCCGATCGCGTCCACCGAACCGGCCGGGCCACCGCCTGCCGACAAGCCGTGGATGGGGTTCCTGGAGCGGTTCGGGCCCGCGTACGAGGCTGAGCTCTCGGCGTTCGTCGAGGTGGTGCGTGGTGAGCGGGGCAATCCGTGCGACGGGCGTGAGGCGCTGGAGGCGTTGCGTATCGCCGAGGCCTGTGTGGTGTCCCGGCGGGAGCGGCGTCCGGTGCGGCTCGCTGAGATCCCGGGCGCGCGGGCCTGAGCCTGCGCTGTCTCGCCCCCGCCGCCCCTACCCGTCCCATCCTTCTGGGGCTCCGCCCCAGACCCCGTTCGGTTGTGTGTCGGCTGCGGGTAGGTGGGGGTTGCTCGCGCCCCGCGGCGGAGCCGCAAATGTCACAGCCCCGCGCCCCTGACGGCGCGGGGCTTCGCCCCGCGATCCCCCCGCCCGCCCTGGTTCGTTCGGCCGCGGGCCGGTGGGGGCTTGTTGCGCAGTTCCCCGCGCCCCTTAAGGGGCGCGGGGAACTGCGCAATCTTTATAGGGGGGACGGGTAGGGGCGGCAGGGGCGAAGGACTCCCGTGGTTACCAGCGGAGTGGGAGGTGGCGCAGGCCGCGCATCAGCATGCCGGACAGCCAGTCCCCGGGCGGCCCGTCGAGGGCGAGATCCGGGCAGCGCTCCAGCAGCGAGCGCAGTGCGACACGGGCTTCGAGGCGGGCCAAGGGGGCGCCCAGGCAGTAGTGGATGCCGTGTCCGAAGGCGAGATGACCCTGTGGGGCGCGGTGGATGTCGAAGCGGTGCGGGTCAGGGCAGTACGCCGCGTCGCGGTTGGCCGCGTCGAGGCCGATCATGACAGGGTCACCCTCCGCGATGGACTTCCCGCCGATCTCCATCGGCTCGGCCGCGTAGCGGTACGTCGCCGTCTCCACGGGTCCCTCGAAGCGCAGCATCTCCTCCACCGCGCCGTCCAGGAGGGTCATGTCGGCGCGCAGCGCGGCGAGTTGGTCCGGGTGGGTGAGCAGGGTGTGCACCCCGGTGGTGATCAGGTTGACCGTCGTCTCGTGGCCCGCGACCAGCAGGATGAACGCCATCGCGCGCAGCTCGTCGCCCGAGAGCCGGTCGCCGTCCTCCGCGCGGGTGCGGATGAGGGCGCTGAGCAGGTCGTCGGCCGGTGCCGTACAACGCTTGTCCTCGATCAACTCGTCCAGATACGCGGCCAGTTGCTCGATGGCGGCGAGTTCACTGTCTCCGCCGGACGGCGCCACGATCTCGCTCGACAGGGCGCGGAAGGCGACCCGGTCGATGTCCGGGATGCCCAGGAGCTCGCAGATGACCGTCATGGGCAGCGGATAGGCGAAGGAGTCCACGAGGTCGGCGCGGCCCTTCGGCAGCATCGCGTCCAGCAGTTCGTCGGTGATCTGCTGGACGCGCGGGCGCAGCGCCTCCACGCGTCGCATGGTGAACGCGCCCGAGACGAGCGAGCGCAGCCGGGTGTGCTCGGGCGGGTCGGTGATCAGCACATACCGGCCCATCAGCTCCTCGTCGAGTGAGTTCAGTCCCATCTTGGTGCTGTCCTTGGACAGCCTCGGGTCGGCGAGCGCGGCCCGCGCCTCCTCGTACCCGACGACGAGCCAGCCCTCGTACGCGCCCGGGGGCGGTGTCCGCACCCAGTGGACGGGGCCTCGCTCACGCAGCGCCGCGTACACCGGATACGGGTCTCTCGTGAACCCCGTCCCGTACTCCCCCAGATCAATCATGGTTCCCCTCCCGTTGCCCCGAACAACGCGTGCGGCCCCCGATCAGTGCCCGTCCTCCTCCAGAAGTCCGGCGTCGTACGTCAACAGGGCGATCTGTACACGGTTGTTGAGGTCGAGCTTGGCGAGGATGCGGGAGACGTGGGTCTTGACGGTGGCGACGCTCATGAACAGCTCGGCGGCGATCTGGGCGTTCGACCTGCCCTGCCCCACTGCGACGGCGACCTCGCGTTCGCGGTCGTTGAGGGCGCCGACGCGGTCGCGGGCGGTGGTACGGCGGGCGTCGGGCGCGCCGCCGGCCGCGTGCTCCATCAACTGGCGGGTGACGGAGGGCGACAGCACGGGATCACCGGCCGCGACCCGTCGTACCGCCGCCACGATCTCCGCGGGCGGGGTGTCCTTCAGCACGAACCCGGCGGCTCCCGCGCGCAGTGCCCGCAGCACCTGGTCGTCGGCGTGGAAGGTGGTCAGCACCACGACCTGGGGCGCCTCCTTGCGGGCGCGCAGCCGCTCCGTGGCCGTGAGTCCGTCGACCGTCGGCATCCGGATGTCCATGAGGACGACGTCCGGCCGGGTGCGGTCGACGAGCGCCTCCACCTCGCTGCCGTCGGCGGCCTCCCCGACGATCTCGATGTCGTCGGCGCCGCCCATCATGAAGGACAGTCCGGCTCTCACCAGGGGATCGTCGTCGACGAGGAGCAGTCGGATCGCAGTCATGGGACCCACCTAACCAGGTCGTCGGCCCCCGTACAGGAAGCCTCCGCTCAGGACGCCCGCCCCCGTACAGGGCGTCCCCGGTCAGCTCGCCGCGGGCCCGCGCGCACCGCCGACCTGACGGACTTCCCGGTCATCTGACGGACTGCGACGGCCGTCCTCCCCACCGGCTTCGGGCCCTCGCACACTCACCAGTGCGTAGTCGGCCGACAACGCGTCCAAAGCTCCCCGGTGGAGCTCGCCGATGCCTTCCCGTGCTTTGAAGAGAGGTTTGCCCGATGGCTCGCAGCGTTCTTCCCTTGCCGCCCGGTTCCGACTCGGAGTGGCAGACGGAACTGCTCGATCTCGACGCCTACTTGGCCCGTATCGGATACGACGGGCCGCGCACCCCCACCCTGGAGACCCTGCGCCGGCTGCACCGCGCGCACGCCGACGCCATCAGCTGGGAGATCGTGGACTCGGCCGTGGGCCGGCGTATCGCACTCGACATCGAGAGCGTGCAGGAGAAGATCGTGGGCCGCGGCCAGGGCGGCTGCTGCCTGGAGAGCAACCTGCTGTTCGCGGCGGCGCTCGACCGGCTCGGCTTCCCGCTGGTGCGCCACCTCGCGCGCGTGCGCCGCGGTACGCAGACCGTCCGTACCCGCTCCCACGCCGTGCTGCTGGTGGAGGTGGAGGGCGAACTCTGGTTCGCCGACCCCGGTTTCGGCGACGAGAGTCCGCTGGAGCCCCTGCCGTTCCGGCACGACGGCACCGTGACCGTCGGCGAGTGGACCTGGCGGCTGCAGCGCGACGAGGACGACTGGGTGCTGCAGAGCCTGCACTCCGACGGCTGGTTCGACGTGTACGCCTGGCAGTTGGAGCCGCACTACTTCCTCGACTTCGACATGGTGAACCACTTCTCGTACGCGGACCCGCGCTCGGTGTTCATGCCGCCGGGCGGACTCAGCCATCTGATCGCGCAGCGCGGCGACGACAAGACCCGGCTCGTCCTGAAGAACCAGGTGCTCACCACGCAGTACCCGGACGGCCGTCTGGAGCACGTCGAGCTGACCGCGGACGAGATCGTCGAGACCCTGCGGGACGCCTTCAAGCTCACCATCCAGCCCGCGGACGCGGAGTTCCTGCGGGAGCGCTTCGCCGCGCACCCCGCCGCCGGGACGTCCGCCCAGAAGTCCGCCAAGTAGTCGCGGGGCGGTCCGCCCGGCAATCGAGGCAATCGAGGAGAGAGACGCAATGCCCCGGATTCCTGTACGGCGCAGTGGGCTGTATCTCGGCGTGGTCGCCGAGCATGCGGCGGCCAAGCACGGCGCCACACCGCTGACGCTCGACCACGACCTGGACGTCCTGCCCGGTACCGGCCGGGAGCTGACCGTCGGTCAACTCGCCGAGCACGTGGATGACATGGCGGCCCGGCTGTGGGCCGCCGGCGTCCGGCCCGGCGCCCATGTCGCCATCCACAAGACGTCCAACTTCGACATCTACATCCTGGCCAGCGGCGCGTCCCGGATCGGTGCCGTGCCCGTGATGCTGTCCCCCGCACTGCCCGGGGACAGTGTCGCCGCGCTCCTCGGCCGTCTGAAGCGGCCGTATCTGGTGACGGACGTCGCGAAGCTCGACGGCTCGCTGGCGGACTTCTCGCTGGCGGAGCTGACCGAGCGGGTCGTGCTGGCCGCCGGGCACCGCGAGGGGGCGGTCTCGCTGACCGCACTCGCGGGCGCGCCCCGGCAGAAGCCGGTGTTCAACGATCCCGACCGGCCCGCGCTGATGACCCACACGTCCGGTACCACGGGGCTGCCGAAGCTCGTCGTGCACTCGGCGCGCACGCTGCGCGGCCGGTTCCGTCCGCAGAACCGGCTCGCCGCGCTGATCCGCAAGCGGGAGACCGTCGCCGTACACGTGTCGTTCGTGCACTCGCGGATGTTCCTGGCGATGGCGGTGCTGCTGCCGCGGGCCATGCCGGTGGTGATCATGGAGGACGGGGATCCGGAGAAGACCGCCGAGCTGTTCGCGCGGACCCGGCCGGGATTCCTGGAGACCCACCCCAACTCCTTCCTGGAGTGGGAGGAGATCGCCGACGACCCGCGCAGGCCGTTCGCCAACGTCAAGTACTTCAGCAGTACGTTCGACGCGATCCACCCGGGCACGATGGACCGGCTCCTGAAGGCCTCCGAGCGGCGCGCCCCGCTGTTCTTCCAGATCTACGGGCAGAGCGAGTGCGGCCCGCTGGTCGGCCGCGGCTACACGCGCAGGAACGCCCACAAGGCCAACGGCCGCTGCCTGGGCTACGCCATGCCGGGCATCACCAAGTTCCGGCTGGTGGGGCGTGGGGGCAAGCGCCCGTCGAGGGCCAACCCCGGGTACATCGACGTCTACACGCCGGGCCGTGCGGTGACGTACTACGGAGAGAAGGAGCGTTTCGAGAAGCAGGCGATCGGCACCTGGTGGCGCGGGATGGACATCGGCTACCGCAGCAAGTGGGGCTGTCTGCATCTGCTGGACCGCGAGGTCGACCACATACCGGGTGTGCACAGCACCCTGGAGGTGGAGGACGCGGTCCTGGCGAAGCTGCCGGAGCTGACCGAACTGGTCCTCGTACCGGGTCCCGGCCAGGAGCCGGTGCCGGTGGTGAGCACCCGCAAGGACGTGCCGCTGGACCCCGAGCGCTGGCGCGCGGCCGCCGCGGACTACCCGCAGCTCGCCGCCCCGGTGCAGCTGCCGCTGAGCGAACTGCCGCGTACGGCCACGATGAAGGTGCAGCGGATCGAGCTCGCGCGCCGGCTCCAGGAGCAGACGTGAGCGCGCGGCCCGTGGTGCGGGCCGACGTCGACGTGCTCGTCGTCGGCGGTGGCCCCACCGGTCTGCTGGCCGCCTGTGAGCTGCTCAGGCGCGGGGTGCGGGTGCGGATCGTCGACCGGGCCGAGGAGCCCATGACCGTCCCGAAGGCGCTGTCGCTGTGGCCGCGCGCCATGGACATTCTCGAAGACCTGGGAGTCGGTGAGGAGTTGAAGGGATCCTCGAACCGGATCAACGCCTTCTCCTACTTCTCCGGCGGCCGCCCGCTGGCCACCTTCGGCTTCGCCGAGGACCTGGCCTCGCGCACCCTCCCGCAGCCCGTGACCGAGGGCCTGCTGACGGCCCGGCTGCACGAGCTGGGCGGCAAAGTCGAGCGCGGCGTACGGCTGTTGTGCCTCGACGGTGTGGACTTCTCCGGGCGGATCGACGCCACGGACGGGGTGACCGCCCTGCTGGAACACCCGGACGGCACCCTGGAGCGCACCCATGTGCCGTGGGTGATCGGCGCGGACGGGGCGGGCAGTTCGGTCCGCGGCCAGCTCGGCATCGGCTTCCACGGCAGTACGTACGAGATGGCGTTCGCGCTGATCGACACGCGGATCGAGGGCGAACTGCCCACGGACCAGGTGCTGTACTACCAGGCGTCGACGGGCACGCTGGTGATCGTGCCGATGCCGGACGGTGTCTTCCGGTTCCTGTCGGTGATGCCGAAGGGCGGCGGCGAGGTCACCGTCGCGATGATGCAGCGGATCCTGGACGAGCGGGGCCCGCGCGGGGTGCGGATCACCGAGCCGGTGTGGCAGACCGTCTTCCGGGTGCACGCCCGGCACGCCACCGACTTCCAGCGCGGCCGGGTCTTCCTGATGGGCGACGCGGCCCACGTCCACAGCCCGGCCGGCGGGCAGGGCATGAACAACGGCCTCCAGGACGCGCACAACCTCGCCTGGAAACTGGCCGCGGTCGTCCACGGCAGCTCCCCGGCCGAACTGCTCCTGAGCTACGGCCCCGAGCGCGCCGAGGCGACCCGTCGCATCGTCCGCGACACGGATCTGCAGACCCGGGCGTGGATGGCCGGGAGCCGGCCGAAGGTGCTGGCCCGGGACGCCGCTTTCCGGCTGCTCGACCGCACCGGGCTGGTGTCCCGGCTGTACGCGCCCGTGATGGCGGGGCGCAGGCTGGCCTACCGGCCCGAGCGGGAGAGCCAGGTGCCCTCCGGCCGGCGCGGCTGCGGTCCACGCGCTCTGAAGCCCGGTTCCGTCTTCCCGCGGCCGCTCGCCGTGTCGTACGGGATCGCGGGCCCCGAAGTGGATCCGAACGCCTGGACGCTGGCGGTCAGCGGACCTGACGTACTCGCGGCGGCGGAGCAATTCGCCGAAGCCCACCCGCGGTTGAGGGTGGTGCGGCTGCGCAAGGAGCGGGCCGCACCGCTCACCGGCTGCCGGCGGGCGGGCTACCACCTGATCCGACCGGACGGACATGTGGCGGCGCACGGCCACGCGCGGGACCTGGACCGGCTGCGTGCCGAACTCGCCGTCGCGTTCACGCCCGTCGACCCGGACTGACCTCTCATTGGAGTACGCACATGGGTACCACGGTCGCCATCGCCTACCACTCCGGATTCGGGCACACCACGGTCCTCGCCGAGGCGGTGCGCGACGGGGTGGCCGACGCGGGTGCCGACGCCGTGCTGATCGCGGTGGACGGCATCACCGAGGAGGAGTGGGCCGCGCTCGACGCCGCGGACGCGATCGTCTTCGGCTCCCCCACCTACATGGGGTCCGCGTCCGCCGCCTTCCACGTCTTCGCCGAGTCGACGTCGAAGCGGTGGGCGGCGCGGGCCTGGAAGGACAAAGTGGCCTCGGGCTTCACCGTGGCGGGCGCGATGAACGGGGACAAGCTGCACACGCTGCAGTACTTCGCCATCCTCGCCTCGCAGCACGGCATGCACTGGGTCAACCTGGACCTGACGCCGGGCTGGTGCTCCTCGACCGGTTCCGAGCACGATCTGAACCGGCTCGGCATCACGCTCGGCGCCGGTGCCCAGGCCAACACCGACCAGGGCCCGGAGGCCGTCACCAAGGCCGACGCCGAGACCGCCCGGCATCTCGGCCGGCGGGTCGCCACGGTGGCCAAGGCCTTCGCGGGGGTGGCACGTTGAGCGCCCCCGGGATCACCGCGCTCGTCGTCCTCGACAACGAACTGCTCAGCCACGGAGTCCGCTCCATGCTGAAGAGCATCCCCACCATGGGATCGGTGTGGGCCTGCGGCAAGGCGGCGGAGGCGCTCGCGCTGCTGCCCGCGCAGCGGCCCGACATCGTGCTCTGCCTGGGCTCCGGCCCCGACACCCCCGCCCTCGTACGGGGAGCCGTCCAGCACGGCGCCAAGGCTCTGCTGCTGCTCGAAGGCCCGGACCCGGACGCCGTCGACGAAGCCACCCTGCTCGCCGCCCACGGGTTTCTGATGCAGGCGGAGGTGACCGTCGAGAAGCTCCGTGAAGCGCTGGACCGGGTGCACTCCGGGGATATTCCGCTCCCGCCCGGAATGGCCCGCACACTCATGTCGCGACAGACGCGGCGACCCGCCCGCAGAATTTCCCTCACCCCCCGGGAAGGAGAGGTGCTTCATCTGCTCGCCGAGGGCCTGAGCAATAAACAGATAGCCCGGCGACTCGGAATTTCCGAGCACGGAATAAAACGTCACGTCACCAATCTCCTGGCCAAGCTCAATTCCCCCAACCGGACTCTGGCGGTCGCCCTTGCCCTCCAAGAAGGGCTGATCAGGGCCGCACAGCCAGCATAATCCGCACATCTCCCGAATGGCGTGCCGCACTCGCGGCACGCCATTTTTTGATTTTCTCGGCAGGGTGCACCTACCCATTCGACACCCTACCCATTCGGGTACCCCGACCGAGCAGTCCACAAGTGCATTACCGCCTACTCCCAAATGCGCGATTCTATTTGTGCGGCAAGGAAATCCGGACCGATTCCCAAAAGGACGGGCCGGAAGGCCGAAAGCCCAGAAGGCCCCGGCTGTTCCGCAGGGCAGGGGAGGCGGCTCCACGCGAGCCGCCCCCGGCCCCCACCGTCCCGCCCAGGAAACCCAAACCACAGGAGTCGCGTCCGATGGAACTCACCAAGAAGACCTCGCACGGTGTCGGCATCAAGGCCGTAGGCGGCCGTATCCCGGACCGGGTGGTCACCAACGCCGAACTGGAGGAGCTGCTCGACACCACCGACGAGTGGATCAGCAAGTTCATCGGCATCAAGGAACGACGCTGGTCCGCCCCGGACGAGTGGACCTCCGACCTCGGCGCCGCCGCCCTCCTCGACGCCTGCGAGCGCGCGGGGGTCAGCCCGGACTCGCTCGACCTGGTCATCTGCGGTACCTACACGCCGGACCACATGATCCCGGCCGCGGCCGTGGGCATCATGCGCAAGGCCGGCATCCAGGGGGTGCCCGGCTTCGACGTGAACAGCGGCGGCTGCCCCGGCGGGGTCTTCGCCCTCGACGTGGGCGCCAAGTTCGTGAAGTCCGGTGACTACCGCCGGGTCGCGGTCGTGCTCGCCGACGTCAACACCAAGCTCTTCGACCCCGAGGACCGCACGGTGGGCGTCATCTTCGGTGACGGCGCCGCCTGCTATCTGCTGGAGCCGACCGCTCCCGGCACCGGGGTCGGTTCGGCGCTGCTGGCCAGCGACCCCAGCTCGTACCACACGGCGTATGTGAAGCGCGAGGAGCGGACCTGGCCGGACGGCACCCCCAAGCTGTCGGCGTTCGGCAACAACTACTCGTACATGCACGGCCGTTCGGTCCGCGACTTCGCCCTGGAGCACATCCCGGGCTTCGTCGAGCAGCTGGTCAAGGCGGAGGGAATGACGGTCGAGGACATCGACCTGATCATCTTCCACCAGGCCAACTACCACATGATCGAGGCCCTGATGGAGAAGGTGGGGCTGCCTTGGGAGCGTACGTTCACGACGGTCGAGCGGTACGGCAACACCTCGGGCGCGGGTGTCCCGCTGGCCCTGCGCGACGCGATCGACGCGGGCCGCGTCAAGCCGGGCGACAACGTCGTGCTCGTCTCCTTCGGGGCCGGCATGAGCCACGGCGGTACGGTCATCCGCTGGGCCGCGGAAGACGACTTCCTGCTGGGTTCCTGAGATGACGGTCACCACGGTCGCTGAACTCCCGCTCGGGAGCCGGGAGTTCAGCACGATCCGGGTCACCTGGGGCGGCGGGGTGGCGCACATCCTCCTCGACCGCCCCGAGCGGCGGAACGCCATCGATCTGACGCTCGCCCGCGAACTGCTGGACGCGGTGCACCTGGAGCCGGTGGCCCGGGCCCGGTGCGTGCTGCTCTCCGGCGCCGGCGCGCACTTCTGTGTCGGCGGTGACCTGAAGAGCTTCCGTGCCCAGCCGGACATCCCCGGTCACCTCCTGGAGGTGACCAGCCATCTGCACGCGGCGCTCGCCCGGCTGGTCGCGAACGACGCCCCCCTCGTGGTGGCGGCCGGCGGCCATGTCGCGGGTGCCGGACTCGGGGTCGCCTGCCTCGCGGACGTGCTGCTCACCGAGGAGGGCGCCACCTTCCGGTCGGCGTACGCCGCGCTCGGGCTCACCCCCGACGCCGCCACCAGCCATCAGCTCCCCCATCTCGTCGGACTGCGCCGGGCCCAGCGGATGACCCTGCTCGGCCATGTACTGAAGGCCGAGGAGGCCGTCGAGTGGGGGTTGTGCACCGAGGTCGTACCGGCCGGGCGGCTCGCCGAGCGGGCCCGGCAGGTCGCCGAGCAGCTCGCCGCGGGACCCACCCGCGCCTTCGGCGAGAGCGCGCGGCTGCTGCGCGCGGCGTCGCGCCGGGCGCTGGCCGAGCATCTGGAGGACGAGTCGACGACGCTGCGGGCCACCGCGCGCACCGCGGACGCGGCCGAGGGCATCGCGGCGTTCGTCGAACGCAGGCCCGCCGCGTTCCGAGGGCACTGAGGCCAACGGCCCCACTGAAGTCAACAGCCCCTGGCCCCCTGGGCCTCGACCAGCGAGACCCCACGGCACTGAGACACGTACCGGAAGAGACGAGGAGTCATGAACATCGAAGGGAACGTCGCCCTCATCACGGGCGGCACCTCGGGCCTGGGACTCGCCCTGGCCCGGCGGCTGCTCGCCGCGGGGGCCCAGGTCGTGCTGACCGGCCGCGACGCCGAGCGGGGCGCGAAGGCGGCGGCCGAACTCGGCCACGACATCGGCTTCGTGCGGGGCGACGTCTCCCGCGAGGAGGACGTCGAGGCCGCGGTCGCCGAGGCGATGCGCAGGGGCCGACTCGGTATCGCGGTCAACTGCGCGGGCTCCGCCCGGACGGGCCGGGTCCTGGGCCGTGGAGGCCCGCTGCCGGCCGCCGACTTCGAGGAGGTCGTCCGCGTCAATCTGCTCGGCACCTTCAATGTCGTACGACTGGCGGCCGAGGCGATGGCCGGCAACGAGCCGCAGGACGGCGACCGGGGCGTGGTGGTGTGCACGGCGTCCATCGCGGCCTTCGACGGCATGGCGGGACAGGCGGCCTACGCGGCGTCCAAGGCGGGCGTCACCGGTATGACGCTGCCGCTCGCACGGGATCTGGCCAAGCATGCGATCCGGGTGGTGACCGTGGCACCGGGGCTGTTCGAGACTCCGATGGTCGCGGGCCTGCGCGACGACATGCGGGCCTCGCTGGTGGCGCAGACTCCGCACCCCGGGCGCATGGGCAGGCCCGACGAGTTCGCCTCGCTGGTCACCCATGTCGTGGAGAACCCGATGCTCAACGGCGAGGTCATCCGGCTGGACGGGGCGGTACGTCTCGGTGTCGCGTGAGACGCACCGCCACCGCCTTCCCGGGATCAGTCAGCCGCTCAGGCCGCCGCCGGGTTCGGGCCGCGCGCTCCTCAAGCAGCGGCCGGCGAGGCCGTGTTGCGCAGTTCCGCGGTGAACCCGGTACGCCAGGTGGGGTACCGCGGGGTCCAGTCGAGCTGCAGCTTGGCGCGGGCGTTGTCCGCGCCGCGCAGCTGGGTCATGAAGGCGACGCCCCAGCCGCCGACGGCCATCCGGGCGAGCGCGGCGGGCGCGCCCTTGGGCCCCCGCGCGCCGAGGATGTCGGCCAGTTCGGGCAGCCAGACGTTCATCGGCGCGGGCTCGTCGTCCACCACGTTCAGTACGCCGTTGTAGTCGGACTTGAGCGCCGCGACCACCGCGGCGGCGGCGTCCCGGGTGTGGGTGAAGGAGAAGGTCGCGGTGCCGCCGCCGACCAGGGGCACCTTGCCCGCCCTCACCTGCTGGACGAACGAGCCGTCGGGGGCGTAGATCGTGCCCGGCCCGTAGAGGTGCCCGAGACGCAGGACGGCGCCCTCGGCGAGCAGCGTCTGCCGCTCCAGGTCACGCAGCGCGCCGAGCACCGGCACGAACTGCTTGGGCGGGTTCTTCCACAGCGGCGCATCCTCGTCGGCGGCGCCCGTGCCGCTCGGATCGTACGCGTAGGCGAGGCCCTGCGAGACGACCCGTTGTACGCCGATGTCGCGGGCGGCTTCGAAGAGGTTGCGGGTGCCTTCGGTGCGCAGCCGGTTGGTCAGTTCGAAGTCCTTGGCCAGGCGGCGCGGATTGATCTCGGCCGGGATGGCCGTGAGCATGTTGACGACAGCCTGCGGTGCGGCGGAGCGCAGCGCCTTGGCGACGGCCGCGCGGTCCAGGGCGTCGGCCTCGACGACCTTCGCGCCGAGCCGGTCGGCGGCCGTCGCGCTGCGTCCGGGACGGGACAGCACGACCACGTCGTGGCCCGCCGAGCGCAGCAGCGGCACCAGCTGCCGACCGATGACGCCGGTCCCGCCGGCGACGAGAACTTGCATGACAACTCCAGGAATCAGGCCCCGGCTGCCCGGGAACGATGGGTGACTTCAGGACGGGCGACGGTGCGCCGCTGCGACAGTTCGTCGATGTGATGCCGGTCACTGTCATAGGTGAACTCGCCGAGCTCGTGGGCGAGTTCGGCGAGCAGCGGCGGTGGTGCGTCGAGGAAGGCATGGTGCCCGCCGGGAAGGGTGACGCGGCGGAAGGCGCCCTGCGCCGAGCAGGCCGCCCAGCCCGCCATCCGCTCCGGCGCCACCTGGTCGTCGTCGCGCCAGCCGATGGCGTGCACACCGATGGGCAGGGGCACCGGGAGCTGCACGCTGTAGCGCCGGGCGGCGGTGACGTCGGCCCGCAGGACGCGCAGCCCCGCGGTGAGGGTGGCGAGCGACTCCGCGCCGCCCATGACCCGGGTGAGCCTGCCGATCTCGGTGACGAGCTGCGCGTCGGTCATCCGCAGCAGCGGCCCCCATGGACCGTGGTGGGGCGCCAGCTGGGAGGAGACGAAGAGCCTTGCCGGTAACGGCAGTTGCCGCCGGACCAGCCGCACGGTGAGCGCGAAGGCCTGCAGCGCTCCGGTGCTGTGCCCGAGGAGGGCGAAGGGCCGGTCGAGCCAGGGCAGCAGCGCGTCGGCGGCCCGTGCGGCGAACGCCTCGTACGTGCCGTAGTGCTCCTCGCCCCGGCGCGCCTCACGGCCGGGCGGCTGGACCCGGCAGAGTTCGGCGCCGCCGACGCGGTCCGGCCAGTGCCGGTAGGTCGAGGCACCGAGGCCCGGGTACGGAAAGCAGAACACGCGGGCGGTGGCGTCCGGCGCGGGCGTACGGGACAGCCAGGGTTCGGTCCTCGGCCGCGCGGGCGGCTCAGCGGTGCCGCCGGCCATCGGGCATCCTGGGCATGGTTCGACCCCTTCCCCAGAGGGAATTTGACTTCCGTAGTCAAGTCCATGCACATCGGACAGTCAATCAAATCTGACACAGTGTGGCGGTCAGCTGCGGCACAGCACGTCGGAGCGGGTGCGACGGCAATAGGAGGGGAACAGACTTCGGCCATTGAGTCGGCAGCCTCATTGACACACTGACAAATGGCGGTAAACAAGAAGTCGCACCGTGCCCGCAACCACCCCCCATGCTGTGCAAGGGCATGTCAGTAAGCCCCTGGAGAAACATGAAACCGCCACTGAGCGTGTCCAGCGGCATCGGCCGGCGTCTGCGTGAGCAGCGCCGGCGGCGCGGCCTCAACCAACAGGACCTGGCCTCCGAAGACATATCCGTCAGTTATGTGTCCCTGATCGAGACGGGCAAGAGAATGCCGTCGCCCGCGGTCCTCGAAGCGCTCGCCGACCGCGTGGGCTGCTCCGTGGAGTATCTGCGCACCGGACGCGACGACAACCGCGGCAAGGAGCTCCGGCTCAAACTCGCGTTCGCGGACATCGCGCTGCGCAACGGGGCGTACGGCGAGGCCCTCCAGTCCTACGCCGAAGTCCTCGAGTCCGCCCCGCTCCTCGACGCGCCGGCGCTGCGCAGGGCGAAGCTCGGGCAGGCCCTGACCATGGAACGACTGGGCCGCACCGAGCCCGCTCTCCACCTCCTGCACGCCCTCTATGAATCACCCGACACGACACCGGGCTCCGCCGAGTGGGCCCAGCTGGCGATCGCGCTGTGCCGTTGCTATCGCGCCGCCGGTGACCTGGACATGAGCATCGAGATAGGCGAGAAGGCCACCCGCACTCTGGACGATCTCGGGCTCGAGATGACGGACGACCATGTGCAGCTCGGCACCGCCCTGATGGGCTGCTACCAGCTTCGCGGCAACCTGCCCCGGGCTCATATGCTGGCCGCCCGGCTGGTCGAGACCGCGGACTCCACGGGTTCGCGGGCGACGCGCGGCTCGGCGTACTGGAACGCGGGCCTGGTCGCCCACTCCCGCGGCCGGACCAGTGAGGCGCTCGCCCTCATCGAGCGGGCCCTGGTGCTCATGGCGCAGACCGACAACGTCCGGCATCAGGCGATGCTCAAGGGTTCGTACGGCATCCTGCTGCTCGAATCCCATGCGCCGGAGCCCGCGCGGGCACTGCGGCTCCTCAAGGAGGCGCGGCGCGATCTGGCCGAAGTCGGCACCGCCCTGGAGTGCGCGCTCGCCGAAATGGGCGTCGCCTGGGCCACGTTGAGGTGCGGTCGCGCCGAGGAGGCGGTGACCCTCGCCGAGCGGGCGCTGGGCCTGTTCAGCGTGCAGGACACCGTGGAGGTCGTCGAGGCGCGGTTCATCCTCGGTGAGGCGCTCTTCGCGACCGGGGAGAGCGGGCGCGGCGAGTCCGCGTTCCAGGAGGCCGTACGGCAGTTGGGCCGGCTCGCACCAGGCAGGAAGACGTCGAAGCTGTGGCGCAGGCTCGGCGACTTCTGGCAGCAGCAGGGGCGGTCGGCCGAGGCGCTGGGCGCCTATCAGCAGGCGCTGGCGGGGGTCGGGCTGCATCCGCTGCCGGCGCCCGAGCCGGTACTGACGGAACACCTGCCCGCAATCGAGCCGGTGCCGACGGAACACCTGCCCGCGATCGAGCCGGTGCCGACGGAACAGTTGCCGGCGGCAGGGCCGGCGTCGGCGGAACGGTTGCCGGCGGCCGAGCCGGTGCTGACCGAGCGGCAGCGCTGAGTCGTGCGGGCGCGTCCCGGTCGGCCGGGATGCGCCCGCACGCCCGTCGAGCAGGGCTGATTCACCTGTGAGGAGGTCCGTCTCACCCCTTGAGGATGTCCGCGGCGGCCTGCTCGCCGGAGCGGACGGCGCCCTCCATGTGCCCGTTCCAGAAGGTCGCGGTCTCGGCGCCCGCCCAGTGGATGACTCCGGCGGTCTTCCTGATGGAGGAGCCGAAACGGGTGAGGACGCCGGGCGGCGTGAAGCCGGGGGCGCCGCCGCGGGTGTACTCCTCGGCGTCCCAGCGCCCCAGCACGAACTCGGTGGGCGTGGCCGCCTGGGAGCCGAAGTAGCGCGCCAGGTCGTCGAGGATCAGCTGCTTGATGGTGGCGTCGCTCTTGTCCTCGACCGCGCGCATCTGGTCACCGTCGAGGAAGGCGAGCAGGGCGCCGTACGAGCCGTCGGGAGGCGAGTTGTCGAAGGTGCTGCGGGTGGTGCCGGTCAGGGCCGCCACCTGGCCGTTGAGGCCCGCGTCCCGCCAGAACGGCTTGTCGTAGACCGCGATCGCCTTGCCGATGGAGGAGAGCGGGAAGCGCTGGGTGAGCTGGTCGCGGGTGGCGGGCAGCGCGGGGCTGTAGACGATGCGGCCGGCGAGGGTGGGCGGGAGGGCGACGACGACCGAACTCGCCGTCACCGCTAGGCCGTCGGCGACGACGAGGGCCGAGCTGCCCGACTGGACGATCCGCCGGACCGGGGCCTTGAGCACGACCTTGCTGCCGAGTGCCGCGGCCATCTTCGTGGCGAGCTGGTAGGGGCCGCCGACGAAGCGCGAGTCGCGGGCGCCGCCCAGGGTGCTGATGAGCCGGGTGAGGTTGCCCGGGTTGGTCTCGTTCCCGGAGACCGCGATGTAGTTCAGGATCCACAGCAGGGAGATGTCGCGGGACTCGGCGGACAGCGCGCCGTTGGACAT
Source organism: Streptomyces sp. R35 (assembly GCF_041053035.1). NCBI lineage: Bacteria > Bacillati > Actinomycetota > Actinomycetes > Kitasatosporales > Streptomycetaceae > Streptomyces > Streptomyces sp. R35. The sequence continues at coordinate 8,929,408 of NZ_CP163440.1, read as the reverse complement.
CAGATGCAGGATCGTCTTCGCGTTGGCGTTGGTGACGTTGCCCTCGATCCAGCTCGCGAAGGTCTGCCCGTCGAGCTCCTCGGCCTTGGGCGCGGTCCAGGGCGCGTCCACGGGGATGGTCGAGGCGAGGGTGTCGAGCTGGTAGATGGCCTGGCCGAGGGCCTGGTAGGAGTCGTTGTCCATGGGCGGCAGCGCGCCGCTGTAGCGGATCAGGGTGCCGTCGGCTGTGTAGTAGATGCTCTCGCCGGTGTTGTAGCCGGTGAACGTCTTGACGCCGAGTTCGTCGGCCAGCGCCTGGAGCCGGGTCTGGGTGGGGCCGGTGAACTGGCCGCCGCGCTCTATGGTTCCGCCGTTGGCCAGACCTATGTCGTGGACCCGGCCGCCCACCCGGTCGCGGGCCTCCAGAACCAGCACCTTCTTGCCGGCGGCGACCAGCTTGCGGGCCGCGGTCAGCCCCGCGAGGCCCGCGCCGACGACCACCGTGTCGACGACGGCGTCCGCGCCCTCGGTGGTCTGCGCCCGGGAGGGGCTCGCCACGGCGGCCGTGGTGGCGGCGCCCGCCCCCAGGGCGACACCGGCGCCGAGGAGGCTTCTGCGGTTCATTTGCGGTCTCATGATTCCCCTTCGAATGCGTTGCGGTGGGTCGCGGTGCGTTGCCGAAGAAAGTGCGACGCAGCCCGTCCTATCAAGACTGGGTCGAGTGTTTCGAAATCACGTACGCACGCGGGGAATTGTCCGGGTGTCGTCGCCGCACTGCGTCAAGTTCCGTGGACAGGAATATGCGTTGTGGATACAACAGCAGTCACCGGAATTCTCGGGAGGGTAAAAGGATGTCTGCATTCCGCCATGAACCCGTGCTCGTTCGGGGCGCTGAGGCCGAGACCATCAGCCACTCCACCGGCGCGGCGTTTCTGCTCACCGACGCGGGCAGCACCGCGGGGGCGCTCAGCTGCCACCGGGTGCTGCTCGCCCCGGGCGCCGACGGCTCCGCGCCGCACTATCACGCCCGTTCGTCGGAGCTGTTCTATGTCGTCGCCGGCGCCGTGCAGTTGCTCAACGACGACAAGGTCGTCGAGGCGGGCCGCGGCGACCTGGTGGTCGTACCGCCGTTCATGCCGCACGCCTTCGCCGCCGTACCCGGCTCGGAGGCAGAGCTGCTGATCACCATCACGCCGGGCGTCGACCGCTTCGACTACTTCCGGCTGCTCGGCCGGATCGTCAACGGCGAGGCCCCGTACGCGGATCTGCTCGCTGTCGAGGACAGCTTCGACAGCCACTCGGTGCACAGCGAGATCTGGGCGGCCGCGCGTTCACCGCAGGCGGCCTGAGGGGCGCCGCGGAGGGCTCGCGAAGGCCCGTGGCATCCGGACCGGCAGGACGTCTTCACTGCCGGTCCGGGCGACCGCGGGCCTTTCTCGTGTCCCGTGTCTGCATGTGCCCGGGACCGCTCAGTCCCAGGGGCCGAAGCCGGTCACCCGGTCGATGGTGACGCGGACGACGAAGCCGGTGGCGTTCGCGAAGCGGTCCGCGGGCCAGGACGCTCCGGCGTCCAGGTACGGCACGGCGATCCGGCCGAGCAGGGCGACGGCGCCGCCCTGAAGGACTTCGGCGGTGCCGTGCGCCACGAAGTGGTACTCCATGCCGTCGGGGCTCTTGGCCCCCGACGCCATGGAGAGGGCGACCCGCGGGTCGCGGCGCAGATTGCGGATCTTCTGCTGCTCGTAGAGGTGGCCGGAGACGACCCGGTCCTCCTCGTCGAGTCCGACCCAGACACAGGCCACCTGCGGGCTGCCGTCCGGGTTGAGGGTCACCATGTGCGCGAGATGGCCGGAGGTGAGAGCCCGGCGCACCGGTGCGGTCAGCTGGTAGCGCGTTGTGGTGCTCACAGTGGTACCTCTCTCATGGCCCGGCCGGTGAAGGGGAAACAGCTCCCGCCGCCCGACCCCTGGCGGCGGGAGCTGTGCGGGGACACCGCTTCGGAAAGCGTCCCCGGTATGTGGGGGATTCATGGGGAGGGAAAACCGCTCGTGTGCATTCCCTCGCCTCGGTCAAGTCGCCTCGGTCCAGCACGAGTCACTCAAGCAGTAGTCAGTCAACCAAAGCCGAACTTCTGAATTCCGCCCGGGCGGTTCGCGGTTCGGTACTGCGTCATATGGCGCCGAATTCTTCATGAAGAGACGCTGGACACGACGGGAACGGCGGGAACGGCCCCGTGCCGGCGTATCGCGCCGGCCGCCCGGCGGGCCGCGAGCCGCTCCAGGGCCTGGAAGCCGTGGGCCGCGGAGGCCAGCGTCACATGGTGGTGCCAGCCCCGGAAGGAGCGGCCCTCGAAGTCGACGAGGCCGCACTCCTCGCGCAGCCGCCCGAGGTCGTAGCGGGAGCGCCAGCGCAGCTTCGCCGTGGAGACGAGATCGGGGAGCCGGCGCGAGCCGAGGTTGGTGACCCAGTACGTCCGCGGCTGCGGCCGCCCGGCCGGCCATTCGACGAGGAGCTGGCGGGGCCTGCGGAAGCGGCGCTCGCCGTGCCGGACGGCCGGGCCGCCGGGGCCCGCCGGGATCTGCGCGGCGAGGAACTGCGACTGCCTCACCCGGCTCTCGACGCCTTCGCGCCAGGCGAGGGTGACGCGGGCGCTGCGGCGGCCCGCCGTGTGCATCATGTCGGCGGCCGTGCCCAGCACGACGGGCGATCCGTTCGCCGAGGGGGCCGCCAGCAACGGTGCGCCACCGGCGACTTCGACGAGATAGCCGAGCCCGCGGGCCTCCAGCCCGTCGAGTAACGGGAGGACGTCGGGTTCGTGCCGCCAGTCGGCGAGTATCGGAGCGGGCCTGAGGTCCCACTCCTGCACCATCTCGTCGAGGCTGTGCAGCACATGCCGCCAGCGGGGCTGGTGGCGCTCGACGTCCGGCACCCGGGCCGCGCCGCGCCGCCGCTCGTCGTCGTCCCAGTGCGGCGGCATCAGCAGCCGCCAGTTCACCGGGATGCTGGCGTCCTCGGTGGCGAGGGACACGGCCAGGCCCAGTTGGCAGTTGGCGGTGCGGCCCTCGGCCGGCACGAACTGCCGGGCCACACCGGCCGAGTGGTTGCCGTTCTTCGGGAAGACCACCTCGTCCACCACCCAGGCGTCGGGTTCGGCGGCGAGGAAGACCTGCTCGGCGAGGCGTTTACGGACGTCCGTCACCTCCCAGGGACTCTGGCTCACGAACTGTTGCAGTGACTGGGAGGCGCGGCGGCCGAGGACATGCTCGGAGATACGGGCCGGAGTCTTGCGGCCACTGGCATCGAGCAGTCCGCGCACATAGACCTCGCCCCAGCGGCGCTGGTCGGAGCGGGCGAACGGCGAGAAGAGATACGCGCAGTATTCGGAGAGACCGTCTCCCCGGCCCCGCTCCCGCGTGGCGTTCAGGTCAGCGTTCAAAGACATGGAGACCCCCTGCGTGAAGCATCAATGCTAGTTAACTCCGGCTGTGAAAATCTGTCAAGTCACCAGTAAATCAGCGGTTTTGGGGGCTGTCATACGCCAACGGGCGGAGTCTCCGACCTGGAGACTCCGCCCGTTGCGGCAGTGGTGGTTGTTTACAGCGACGCCGAGCCCTCCATGGGGTCCAGGTCGTCCACGATGTACGTCTTCACCAGCGGACTGCCGTCCTCACCTGCGACGACGATCCAGGTCTGGTACGCGTCGAAGCCCAGCCACTGGCTGCGCGCCGCGGGCGGGTTCCAGATGTGGGCCTGCCAGTTGACAACCACCTTGACAAGCGCCTCACCGCGGGCGGTGGGCTCCACCTCGACGCTCTTGAGCTCGTGCACCTCGTCGAAGAAGCGGTTGGTCACCGCCTCGTACCAGCCCTTGAACTCGTCCAGCGTCGTGAGCGTCGCTTCGGGGAAGCGCATCTCCAGGCCGTCCTGGACGAGATAGGGCAGCACCTGCTCCAGCGGGACGTGCTGGTCCAGGGCGATGTACCAGTCGCGGACCGCGTCACGGATGGACTGCTCGGTCAAAGAGGGGCCGAGCAGGGTGGATTCGGTCATGGGAAGCCTTCTTCCTCGTACGCGTGTGATCGGTCTCTTCAGTCGATTCAGGCGTCCCGATAGCCCTCGCTGACCTCCACGATCACCCCGTCCGGGTCGGTCAGCCACACGCTCTGCCACCCGGGGATGAAGTCGTCGAAGTGCAGCGGGCCCAGCGTCACCGGGACCTCGTCGCCCACCTTGGTGAGGAAGGCGTCCAAGTCGTCGGTCTGGAAGGCCAGATGGCGGGCCACGCCCGGCTGGGCGGGACCGTCCCCGGCCGGCTTCACCAGCGGCTCGGTGTCGGAGTGGAACAGTTCCAGATAGACGTCGCCCTGCCGCAGGAACACGATCCGGTCGTCGTCCAGTTCCACCGTGCGCGCCCGGCTGAAGCCGAACCACCGCTCGTAGAAGGCCTCCGTCGCCCCCAGATCACGGCAGTTGAGCCCCACATGGGACCACCGCAGGCTCATGTGCCCCCCTTGATGAGGTCGGCGGCCCGCTCGGCGATCGCCGCGATGGCCGTGTTGCAGTTGCCCGAGGGCACCGCGGGCATCACGCTCGCGTCGACGACACGCAGCGCGGTCACCCCGTGCACCTTCAGGTCCGGGTCGACGACGGAGAGATCGTCGATGCCCATGCGGCACGAGCCGGCCTGGTGGTGGTAGCTGTCCGCGCGCTCGCGCACGAACCGTTCGATGTCGGCGTCGGTGCGCACGTCCGGGCCCGGCAGCAACTCCCCCTTGAGGTGCTCCTTGAAGGCCGAGGTGGCGAAGATGTCACGGGACAGCTTCACCGCCTGCACCAGCCGCTCGACGTCGGACCGGTCGCCCAGGTAGTTGGGGTCGACCAGCGGCTTGGCGAACGGGTCCGCGCTCGCCAGCCGCACCGAGCCCCGGGAGTTGGGGCGCACCACACCGGGCAGGATGCTGACGGCGTTGGGGTGCTGCTGCCCGACGATGATGTCGAATGGCACATGCACGAAGGCGATTTGCAGGTCGGGCGCGATCAGTCCGGGCCGCGAGGTGGCGAACAGCGCCGACTCGGAGAGGTTCTGGTGGCCCTGCTCGACCGGCTCCACGGTCTCGGCGATGAGCCCCGTGAGCACATGGTTGTGGAAGTTCTCGCCCACACCCGGCAGCCCCGCGGTGACCTCGATGCCCAGCGGCCGCAGCTGCTCGGGGGAACCGACGCCGGACAGCAGCAGGATCTTGGGCGACTCGATCGCGCCCGCGCACAGCAGGACCTCGGCGCCCGCCCGTACCGTGTGCTCACCGGGCTCGCCGGGCCGGGCGTTGCGTACCGTACGCCCCTCGCCGGTGAAGGCGACCTCCTGCTGGACGTAGGTGACACCCGTGCAGCGGCCGTCCTCGATCACCAGCCGGGCCACCTGGGCGCCCGTACGGAGTGTCAGGTTCGGCCGGTCCAGGGCGGGTTCGAGGTACGAGACCAGCGCGCCGCGCCGCCTGCCGTCGCGGGCATCGAGATGGTGCCAGCCCGCGCCGATCATCCGCGAGCCGTTGAAGTCGTCCAGCTCGGTGTGGCCCAGCTCCACGCACGCGTCGATGAAGGTGCGCGAGAGCGGATTGGGGTGGTGCGCGCCCGCGTTGGTGACGACCTGGGGTCCGCCGATGCCCGTCTCGGGTCCGTGCGGGTCCTCCTGGTCCTCCATCCTGCGGAAGTACGGCAGCAGGTCCTCGTACGACCAGCCGGCGGCGCCCTGGTACGCCCAGGCGTCGAAGTCCGAGGGGTGCCCGCGGACGTGCATCATGATGTACAGGTTGCTGCTGCCGCCGGGGATCTTGCCCCGCGGTTCGTACGTCGACCGCCCGCCCAGCGCCGGCTGCGGAACGCTCGTGTAGCCCCAGTCGACCTCGGAGCCCAGCAGGGTGAACCAGAGCGGTGCCTGGTCGACGTTGGCCGGGATGTGGTTGCCGCCGGCCTCCAGGAGCAGGACCCGTACCGCGGGGTCCTCGGTGAGGCGGGCGGCGAGCACGGAGCCCGCGGTTCCCGCGCCCACGATGATGTAGTCGTAGTCGCTGTGGTCCTCGTGTTCCGCCATGTCGGCTCCCGCCGCTAGTCGGTCCCGAGTACGGGCTGGAACGGGACGGTGTCGTGGTGGTTCGACATGTAGGAGATCCGCCCGTCGACCACCTGGAAGTAGTTGACGACGTCGGCCTCGATCGGCTCGCCGGAGTGCGTGGCCGCCGAGATGTGCGAGACGACGGCGGCCTGCTCACCCTCGATCACGATGTGCCGCGGGGTGTTGGTGAACGCGGCGTACATCGCGGGGAAGCCCTTCATCATGGCGCGCAGGGTCTCCCGCCCCTCGACGTGCCCGGCGAGCTGCTCGTCCATGGTCTGGCGCTCGGCGAACAGATCCGTCCAGGCCTCCCAGTCACCCTTGTTGGCCAGCTCGTAGTAGCTGTTCACCACTTGCCTGGTGTCCACGTGTGTCTCCCTCGGACAGGGATCAGACGGCGATGCGCTCGTCGATCGGCTTGAGCTGGAAGACGGTCCACATGAAGCGGTCCACGCTGTGCTGGTCCGCGGTGTGCACCTGGACGTCGGCGATCCGCCCGTCGCGGATGCCGTACGTCGTGGACGTCGGGAACAGGTACTCCTCGGTGTCCGCCTTCGCGTGGCCGAGGTGCTTCTCGACGACGGTGCCGTCGTCCAGTTCGCCGAAGTGGACGTTGTCGACGCTGACTCCGGCCTTGAACAGCTCGCCGAAGAAGGCCATGACCTGACCCGCGCCCCGGTGGTCGCCGGACAGCGGGTGGTGTCCGGGCATCTTCCAGGAGATCTCCGGGTGGAACAGCTCTTCCTGGATGCGGTCCAGCTGGCCGGAGTTGAAGTACTCGTACATCTTCAGTACGAGGTCGGTGTTCGACACAGCGCTCTCCTCGGATCGTGGTGGTTGTCTCACAGCGGCGGCCGGGCCCGGCGGGGGGTTCACGGTGCCGGGCCCGACGGCCGCTCGGCGGGACCCGCCGCGCGCCGTGAAGGGGGGATCGGCGCCTGCGGTCCGGCCGGCTCGGGTGAAGCAGCGTCGTACGAAGGAAAGTGAATTCTTTTGTCCCGGCAGTGCGGAATCAACGCAGTGCGGGATCAACTGACGCCTATTTCAGCTTCTGCAGTGCACCGCCGAGTACGAGTGAAGCCGCGGGGCCTCTCCCCCTGCGACAACATGCAATTACGTCGCCCACACTGTCGGAGGTCGGCGACGGACCCGCCTTCCGCGCACGAGACTTCCGGCATGGTGAGCACAGAGCGGGGCGGCGGGCGCGGCTGGGTGAGTCTCGCGGTGATCCTGGCCGGTGCTTTCATGGCCATTCTGGATGTGGCTGTCGTCAATGTCGCGATGCCCTCGATCCACAGCGATCTCCATACGAGCTTCGGCGCCGTCGAATTGGTGGTTTCCTCCTACACACTTCTCTACGCGAGTTTCCTGGTGACCGGTGGCCGACTGGGTGATGTCGTCGGCCGCAAAAGGATGTTCATCACCGGTCTCGCGGTATTCACGACGGCTTCCGCCCTCTGCGGTCTGGCTCCCGACATTCACATCCTGGTCGCGGCGCGTGCCCTTCAGGGGGTGGGCGGGGCGCTTCTGTATCCGCAGGTCCTCGCGATCATCCAGGTGACGTTCGACGGGCCCGAACGCGCCCGTGCCCTCGGCGTGTTCGGCTGTGTGGTGGGGGTCGCCGCGATCGCGGGGCAGATCGTCGGCGGGCTGCTGCTGGCCTGGAACCCGCTGGGGCTGGACTGGCGGCCCGCGTTCCTGATCAATGTGCCGATCGGTCTGGCCACCATGGTGGCGACCCTGCGGCTGCTGCCGCCGGACGAACCGCTGGAGCCGCGCCCCCACCTCGACTGGCGCGGCTCCGTGCTGTCCGTGCTGACCCTGGTGCTGTTCATCGTGCCGCTGCTGATGGGCCGCGACGCGGGCTGGCCGCTGTGGATGCTGCTGTCGCTCGCGGCCGCGCCCCTCGCCGCCGCCCTGTTCCTGCGGCACGAGCGCCAGGTGGCCGAGCGGGGACTCGACCCGTTGATCCGGCTCACGCTGTTCCGCAACCGCGGCTTCGCCGGCGGGGTGCCGATCGCCGCGATGTTCAGCTTCTCCTACGTCGGCTTCATGCTGGTCCTGGCCATGTATCTGCAGATCGGCCTGGGCTTCTCGGCGCTGCGGGCCGCGCTGGTCTACACGCCCAACGCCCTGGGATTCCTGATCACTTCGCTGCTGGCGGCACGGATCGCCCGGCTGCTGGGGCGCCATGTGCTGACGCTCGGCTATCTCGTCGCGGCTGTCGGGCTCTGCTCGGTCGCCGCCACGAGCGCCGCTCAGGGAGCCGGCCTCGGCGGCTGGGAACTCGCGCTGCCGCTGTTCATCGCGGGCCTGGGCCAAGGGCTCGGGATGACCCCGCTCATCGGCACCATCATCGGCACGCTCGCACCGCGCGACGCGGGGGCCGGGGCCGGTGTGGTGACCACCACGCTCCAGGTGGGCAACGCGCTGGGGGTCGCCCTGATGAGCCTGATGTTCTTCACGGTGCTCGGCGACGGCACCTCGCACGCCGCCTACGCGAGCGCCTTCTCGCAGGTGCTGCCGGTCGCCGCGCTGGTGGCGCTGACCGCCGCATTCATGGTCACCCGGCTGCCGCGCGGCACTGGTGCGTCGGGCAACGCCCTGCTGGAGCGGCTGCCCGGGCATGCCACGGGGTTCGCGTACTCCATGTATCTGATGACCGGCGGCCGCATCGGGGACCGGCTGTTCCACGAGATCCTCGGCCAGGTCGCGGAGCGCCGGGAGCGGGAGATCCGCGAGGCGCCGCGGGCCGCCGGGGACTTCCTCGTCTACCACTTCGAGTCCGCGCACCACGACGCCGCGTGGCTGACGTATCTCACGCGCGAGGCGCTCGCCTACGGCGGCGGACCCGTGCCCCACGAGGCGGAGCGGCGCGCCGTCATCCAGTCGCAGGTGGATGAGATCCGGCAGCGCCAGACCGGCGGGGAGCTGCGCCCCGAGCTCGATCCCGAGCTGCTGCGACTGCTGACCTTCGCCCTCACCAACTATCCGCGCCTGCTGCCGCAGATCACCCGGATGGCGACGGGCCTCGGCCCGGACGACCCCGGGTTCACCGCGCGCTGGGAGCTGTTCCTCCAGCAGCTGGGAGATCTGCTGCACGCGGGCCCGCCCATCACGTCCCTACCGCGCGCGAGCGCATCTTCCGGAGGACTGGAATGACGACCATCGATCCCTTCGACCCGCTCGACCCGCTCAGCTCGATCGACCCGCTGGGCTCGTTCGATCCCCTGGACTCGTTCGACCCGGTCAACCCGTTCGACGAGAACCTCGTCATCGATCTGCCCGTGTACGAGACCGTGCTCGGTGACGCCGCCGCCCGCGGCGCGAGCCCGGCGCTGGTCGACGGCGTGACCGGCCGCACCGTCGGCTACCAGGAGCTGGAGCTCGCCACTCGCCGGCTCGCGGCGGGGCTCGCCGACGCCGGTGTCGAACAGGGCGACGCCATCGCGCTGTTCAGCACCAACACCCTGTGGTTCGCTCCGGTCCTGCACGCCTGTGCCCGGGCCGGCGCGGTCGTCTGCGTGCTGGACAGCCAGGCCGACGAGGCCGAGCTGGCGGCCCAGTTGACCGAGAGCGCGACGCGGTGGCTGTTCACCACGCCCGCGCTGCTGCCCCTCGTGCGCAAGGCGCAGCGGATCGTCGGCGCGGGGCCGCACCCGGTCGAGGAGATCTTCACTCTGGAGCCGGTGGACGGCTGCCGTTCCGTCCTGGACCTCGTCGCCGTCGACGCGCCGGAACCGGTGGTGGACATCGAGCCGGTCACCGACATCGCCGTGGTGCACCACGCGGTCGGCTCCCGGCGCCGCGCCCAGCTCACCCACTCCGACATCGCGGCGGACCTCGCGGTGCTGGCCTCGGACAATCCGCTGGAGCCCGGGGAGCGGGTGCTCGCCGGGGTGCCGTTCGCCCAGCAGGACGGCCTCGCCTTCCTGACGCAGCACGCGCTGCGCAGCGGCGCCACCGTGGTCGTGGTGCCGGAGCTGCTGCACGCGCCCGAGCTGCTCGACGCGATCCGCGGGCAGCGGGTGCGGACCGCCTTCGTCACGCAGACCGTGCTCTACAGCCTGGTCGCGTCGGCTCCGGAGGACACCGGCGAGCTGGACTCCCTGGAGCGCGTCATCTGCGTGGGGCCCGAGCTGACGCCGGACACGGCGGAGACCTGCGCGGTCCTGCTGGGCGTACCGACGATCGAGTACCTCGGCCGACAGACGTTCGCGGGGATCGCACCGCCCCTGCCGGGAGCCTGAGCCGCACAGCGCAGCACAGGGTGAGGATGCGAGGGTGCCCCCGCCGGTCGTCCGGCGGCGGGGGCACCCTCAGCCGTAGGTGCCGGGGGCGCCCTCAGCTTGTCCGTACGGGTCACAGGTGCAGATCGCGGCTGAGTGCCGCCTCCTCGAAGTCGAGCTGATGGACGACCTGGCGGACCACCTCGTCGTCGAGACGGCCTTGGTCGCGCATCGCGATGAAGGCCTCGCGCTCGGCGGTCAGCATCTCCCGGCGCAGCAACTGGTAGGCGGCGGCCGGTGAGTGGGTGCCGGGCCGGCCGCCGTCGCGCAGCCGTTCCCAGGCGGCGACCCGCCGGTACTCGGCGACCTCCCGCAGCCGCAGGACCACATGCTGCGGGCAGTGCTGGTGCTCGCCGGCGACCAGCTCCTCCAGCCGGTGCTGGGCGTGCCGGGCGGCCTCCTCCTGCGCCTTGGCCTCGGCGAGGTGGTCGTCGTGCTCCCCGCCGCGGCCCGCGAGCCCGAGCCGGCGGACGAACGCCGGGAAGCCGAGTCCCTGCACGAAGAGCGTGCTCAGCGTGACCGAGAAGGTGAGGAAGAGGACGAGTTCGCGGTGCGGCATGTCGTCGGGCAGCGCGAACGCCGCGGCCAGCGACACGACTCCGCGGATGCCCGCCCAGGACAGCGCGGCCGGCAGCTGCCACGGCGGCGAGGGGTCGCGGGCGCGCAGCCGACGTGAGAGCCGGCGGGGCAGATAGGTCGCCGGGAACACCCAGAGGAACCGGCCGAGCATCACGGTCAGGGAGACGGCCGCCGCGTACCAGAGCAGGGACCACAGCGGGGTGTCGTCCAACGCCCTGACGACGGGCCGCAGTTGGAGCCCTATCAGGGCGAACACCAAGGACTCCAGCAGGAAGACGATCAGCTTCCAGGAGGCCTGCTCCTGCAACCGTGCCGCGTGCGAGGCGCGGTTGGAGTGATGGCCGAGGTAGAGCCCGGCGGCGAGGACCGCGAGCACACCGGAGGCGTGCAGATATTCGGCGAGCGCGTAGGTGACGAACGGCACCAGCAGGGAGACCGCGGTGTGTGCGACGGCGTCGCCGAGCCAGCACTGGAGCCGGCGCACCGGCCAGGCGATGAGCAGGCCCAGGACCAGTCCGCCCGAGCAGACGAGGACGAAGTCGCGGATGCCGTCGATGAGGGAGAAGCCGCCGCCCGCCACGATCGTCACCGTGATGCGGTACGCGGTGAGGCCGGTCGAGTCGTTGAAGAGGGACTCCGCCACCATGATCCGTACGAGCCTGCGCGGCAGCCCGAGTCTGCGGGCGACGGACACGGCGGCCACCACGTCCGTCGGTCCGAGGAGCGCACCCAGCACGAAGGCGACGGGCCAGGACATGCCGGGGACGACGGTGTGCGCCACCAGGGCCACGAGGGCGGTGGTGAACAGGACGAGTCCCACGGACAGCAGGGCGATGGGGCGCGCGTTGGCACGGAAGCTGAGGAACGAGCTCTCGCAGGCCTCCGAGTACACCATCGGCGGGATGAACAGGAACAGCACGAGGTGCGGGTCGAGGTGGTAGTCGGGCACACCCGGCACGAAGGAGGTCAGCAGGCCCGCAAGGACCAGGCTGACCGGCGCGGAGACCTCCATCCGCCGTACGACGACGGCGAGCAGCGTCACGGGGACGACGAGCAGCAGGACCTCGGTCACCTCGCATCGCCCGGTGCCGGGTGCAGATGCCGGCCGAGCCCGGCCAGCCGGTGCGGTTTCGGGCGGCAGCCGCAGTGGCAGCTGGGCGCGATCCCCACCAGCGCCGTCTCGGCGACCGCGGCCGCCGCCACGGGCGCGGTCAGCAGGGCGAGCGCGAAGAGCCCGGACCGGTCCTGCGCGACGAGGGGCACTAGCAGCGCGACGGCGGCGACCGCGAGGCGCAGGGTGACCACGGAACGCGGCAGCCCCCAGCGCGGCCACGCGAACACCGCGTGGAAGCCCACGGCTCCGGCGCACATCAGCCACAGCGCGGAGTCGTCCAGAGCCTCCTGCGGATGCGCCACGGCCAGCCAGACGCCGACGGCGATCGCGGAGACGGATCCGAGCAGGCAGTAGTGCCCGTACGCGAGCAGCTCCCGCACCACACGGCTCTGGTTGTCCTCCGTGCGCAGCTGGTGTGCGATGCGGCTGTTGCTGAAGTGGAAGTAGATCCACCACAGGGAGGCGACGAGCAGGAAGGCGATGGCCAGCGCCAGGGCTTGGCGGACGGAGAAGTCGTGCGGGATCTTCCCGCCGGCGTCCACGAACGGAACCCCGAGCGCCAGTATGACCACCAGGCCGAACCGCTCGGGCAGATGCAGGACGTCGACGTGTATGTGGTTCAGCCGTCTGCGCAGCACGAAGGTGCTGGACAGTTCCCCGGCCATCAGCACCGCCCAGGCCACCCGCTGCTGCTCGTGCGGAAGTCCCGCGGTGAGCAGCAGCAGGGGGGCGGTGCAGAACGCCGACACGGAGAAGGGGTTCAGGCGCAGCCCGCCGAAGACGTCCACCGCCCACCACAGCAGCAGGGCGCGCAGCAGCAGATAGGCGACGGCGAAGAAGACACCGTGGCCGTGCAGGGCGGTGGGCGCGGCGATGGTCATCATCGAGGTGATCAGGGTGATGGCGAAGAGCCGCAGCCGGTTCTTCACGTCGTGCAGGTCCGTCAGGTTGGACAGGATCCCGGTGCCCACCCACGACCACCAGAAGGGGGTGAACACGGCCCAGGCGTTGACCAGTCCGGTCCAGGAGATGTCGTCCGCGAGGGTGTGGGTGACCTTGTTGACCGCGAAGACGAGCACCAGGTCGTAGAAGTGCTCCGCCACGTTGATGCGTTTGGACTCGATGAGCGGTGCGACGCGGCTGGTCGCCATGTCAGCCTCCGGCTGTGGGCCTCACCCGGTCGAAGCTGTGCCGGAAGTGCGCGTCGACCGCCTCGACCGCGGAGCCCACCTGCGGGTCCCGGTCGTAGAAGTCGAACTGCGTGCCCTCCAGCCACAGCACCCGGGCCGCCGTCGGCAGCAGGGTCGCGAAGCGTCGTACGCCGTCGGGGAGCGCGGCCTGCTCGCTGTGCACCACGATGGTGGGGACGCTTATCCGGGTCGCCGAGGGGATCGGGCTGAAGGTGAGCCAGTCCCACCAGCCCATGACCGCGAAGCGGTTGGGCCACTCGGGCACGCCGCCCCGCGCGCGCGAGAGGTAGTAGTCGTAGGGCCCGTACATGGCGGCCTCGGGGTCCGTCTCGCTGACCGCCTTCACATAGCGGACGGTTCCGGTGCGCGCGTACTCCTCGCGGGCGAGCGCCGCCTCGTCGAGCTTGCGACGTACGGCGTCCTGGCCACCGTAGATCTGGTGCACCAGCGAGGCGTCGTGGAGCCAGGGCGCGACGAGGGCGAGGGAACGGACCCGGGGGTCGTTGGCGGCGGCCACCGCCGCGTAGCCGCCGCCCGCGCAGACGCCGAGCAGGCCGACCGACTCGGGGTCGACCATCGGGTTCTCCAGCAGGTGGCTGACCGCGCTGCTCATGTCGCCCACCTTGCGGCCCACCAGCTCGGTGTCCCTGGGGTGGCCGGTGGACTCGCCGTGCCCGGTGAAGTCGAACGCCAGGGCCAGGTATCCGAGCTGCGCGAGGCGCCTGGCGTACAGCCCGGCCATCTGTTCCTTGACGGTGGTCCAGGATCCGGCGACCACCACCGCGGGGCGCGGCTCCGCGTCGTCCGCCTGCGCCAACTGGTAGAGCGTGCCCACCAGTTGCTCACCCTCGCTCTCGAAGGTCACGCGCGCGCTGCGCACCATGGGCGTCTCCTCGGGGCGGTCCAGTTCCATGACTGTCATCCTCACGAGCGGTAAAACGGCGAGTCAAATGTCGGGGTGGGGAACGGCCGTACTGCCTGTAGTCACGGTCCGTGACCCGTGTCAGCCCGCCTTCAACTCGGCCGGGTAAAGGAAGTAGTTGGCCGCGGAGGCCGCCTGGGATCCCTCGTGGACGGCGGCGCTGACCTGGTGCGAGTGGAGCGAGGAGACGTCGCCGGCCGCGTAGATCCCCTCGGCCGAGGTCTTCTGCTCGGTGTCGACGGCGATGTGCCCGCTCGGCGCGAGCCGCAGGCCGAGGGCGCGGGCCAGGGCGATCTCCGGGGTCGCGCCCTGGATGCTGAAGAGCGAGTCGGCCTTCAGGTGCTGTCCGCCGCGGGTGACGACGGTGTGCAGCATGCCGTCCTCGCCCTCCACGGAGCGGATCCGGTCGTGCAGGACCGGGATGCCGGCCGCCTCCAGCCGTTCCCGGTGGAGCGAACCGATCTCGTCCGTACGGCTGTTGGTGAGCAGCTGGATGTCGTCGCTGAGGCTGTGCATCTGGAGCGCCTCGGCGGCCGTCGCGTCGGTGTGGCCCACCACCAGGATGCGTTTTCCGCGGTTCTCGTAGCCGTCGCAGGCGATGCACCAGAACATGGACCGGCCCACATACGACTCCCAGCCGTGGAAGTGCGGGAAGTGGTCGAGCACCCCGGTGGCGATGATCAGGGTCCGGCCGGTCCAGGAGCCGCTCTGCGCGTGCACGGTGAAGCCGCGTTCGGCGTCGCCCTCGGCGTGCAGCACCGCGTGGTGGACGAGGCGCGCCTGCGGATATCCGGCCAGCTGCGCTCGGCCCAGCTCGCGCAGCTCGACGGTCGGGATGCCGCCCGGGAATCCAAGGTAGTTCCGGTTGACCTGGTGATGGGTCGAGCGGCCGTGTCCGGTGTCGAAGACCAGCACCCGGCGGTTGTAGCGGGCCAGGCACAGGGCGGCGGACAGCCCGGCCGGGCCGCCGCCGACGACCAGCGTGTCGGCGTCGCGCGCCGAGGGGGCTACGGGTGCCATGAGGAGCAACTCCTAGGACATGCCGGTGACTTGACGGCCGGTCCTCGCCCCGCCGGGGCGGGCGGGGCGAAGACCGGAGCTCACAGCGGTGCCGCGCAGGTCGTCACTCGTCGTCGCACCGCGCGTGCGGGTCCGTGAGGAAGGCGTCCGTGGCGGCCAGCGCCCTGGTCACCTCCGGCGGGACCTCGCCGACGATGACGAAGTCGACGTCGAGACCCGCCTTCGTACGCTGGAACAGCAGTTCGTTGATGGGCTCGCGGGAGATCTCGGTGACCCGGCACATGTGGAACTCCACGCGCTCGGGCCCGGCCTCCAGCGCTTCATTGAGGGTGCGCCGCAGCTTCTCCAGCGAGTCCCGGCCGAGGACGCCCTCGCAGGAGACCCGCGCGGTCCTGCCGTCGAAGCTGCTGGAGATGCGCATCGGCATCTCGGTCGGCTCGATCTCGACGCGGACCTTCAACCGCGTGGTGGACTGCGGAAGTTGCACGGTGAGGTTCTTCGGGTCGAAGTCCTCGTACCGCTCCCCGTCGATCCACACCCGGGCGAGCCGGACGGCCTCCCGGGGCAGCAGGTCGGGCGCCACCCGCAGCGTACGGCCCGGGAAGGACTCGGGCAGCGGCCGGAAGTGCAGCGTGAGCGCGTTGTCGCCGACCAGCAGGTTGCCGTAGGTCGCGGCCAGGTAGCACAGCTCCAGCGAGTGGTAACCGGCCATGGCATGGCTGCCCTTGAGCCGCTCGGTGCCGAGCAGATACGGGATGCCGTTGGCCAGGACGTTGAAGTACACGCCGCCGTCCTCGTAGTCGAGGAAGAAGGCGTTGTAGAACGAGGCGGCCTCCCGGGCCAGTCGCCGGTGGTCGGGGTCGCCGGTCACGCCGGCCAGGATGAGGTAGGCGAGGATCGACTGCTCCTGCTGCCACCAGGCCTTGCGGTCGTGCCAGACCAGCCGGTGGTCGCCGAACCGGGGATCGGCGCGCCGCTCGACGACGTCGTACCAGCCGCCGCGCTGCTGGTCGCTGCCGACCGCCGGCATGATCTCCGCGATCCGCTCGGCGAGCGCCACGTACTCCGGTTTGTCCACCAGGCTGTTGATACGGATCAGGTTCCACGCGATCTTCAGGTTGTGGCCCACCACCGCGCGGTCCTGCTGCCAGCCCCAGGTGCGGTCGGGGCTCCAGTCCTCGTGGAAACGTTCCTGAACGAAGGGGCTGTTGGGCTCGTCCGGGAAGTGCCGCACGATGGTGTCGGCCGTCTCCTCCAGCATGTCGGCCAGGTCCGCCCGGCCGGTCGCCAGATAGGCGTTGATCAGGTACGCGGGCGCGTGGTCGCCCACCGAGTTCCAGTTCTTGCGCGCCCGGTTGCGCCCGAGGGAGTCCGCGCGCGGATCCATGGTGATCGGGTCCAGGTGCGAGAAGTAGCCGCCGCGGACGTAGTCCTTGAAGTAGCGGTGGAACAGCTCGACCGTGCGGTCGATGTCCGCGGCGATCCGCGGGTCGCCGGTGATCCGGTACGTCTGGGTCGGGCCGGCGAGCGCGTAGATCTGCTCGTACATGGGGATCGCGTCGAAGTCGTCGCCGAACTCCGAGGCGAACACCTTGCGCTGTCCGGCCTGGGTGATGTCGATCCCGTGGTACCAGTAGACGATCCCCTCGCGGTCGTCGGCCACCTGCATGTGCTCGCGCAGATACTCCGTGCCCGACTCGGCCGCCTCCAGGAAGCGGTCCTCGCCGGTCAGCAGGAAGGCGGTGGCGAGCCCGTAGACCAGCCGGGAGATCGTGTCGGTCTCCTGACGCACGTCCTGTCCGGCGAATTCCGGCACATGGGTGCCGCTGAGCGTCAGATGCGTACGGAACCGGCGCCAGTCGTACACGTCGTCCGGGAACTGGCCGCGCAGATAGAAGTCGGCTATCTCCCGGGCCTGCTGGACCCACCAGTTGGGATCCTCGAAGACGTAGGCGCCCCGGTGCTCTTCCGGGAAGGTGATGTTGCGGGCCTCGATGCGGGCGCCGCCGTCCCATTCGTAGAAGATTCCGTAGACAAAGACGTAACGGCCCTCGGCGAGCATGTCGAGGGTGGCTTCGCTGGTGTCGCGGTGCCCTTCGGCGAGATTGCGCACGATCTGGGAACCGAGGAGACCGTCCAGGTGGATCGTGAACTCGCGTCCGTCGGTGGTCCGCAGACCGAATCGCTGGTGAGCGGGCTCGTAGGCGGTGACATATCCGGCGATGCTGTCGCTGTACGTACGGCGTATCTCGGGTGCACTCATCGAAGGGTGCCTCCATCATCGGGGGGTGCCATGAGCAGCACGACGCTGCTTCCATGGGGGGTGGAAAGATGTGGCCTCGGACGGGGGTCTCCCGGCCGCGGCTCGGCGCACGGGAACTCGGCGCACGGGAACTCAGCCCACGGGAATGCGGTCCCACTCCAGTGCGGCGAAGGACGACTCCCAGTCGGTGACCGCGGGCCCGGACTCGTTGAACAGCTCGAAGGTCACGCCGATCGCCGAAGGGCAGTACATGGCCTGGATGCAGGCCTCCGCCGCGTCCTGCCGCGAGACCTGTCCGGTCCCGCGGTCGCCCTGTACCAGGCGTACCCGGGAGCCGGCCCGCTGGTCGTCCAGGAGCCAGCCGGGGCGCACCACGGTGTGCGAGAGCCCTGATTCGCGGACCTCGTCCTCACCGGCCCGGCGCCAGTCCAGCACTCTGCCGTAGGCGTTGAGCGGGTGCCCGTAGTGCGTGGCGTGGATCTGGCTGACCAGGACGACATGAGGGCGGCGGCCCGCTCCCACGGCCGACCGCAGCGCGTTGCGCACACCCAGGTACATGGTGGTCTCGGGCCGGTCGGGCCCGGTGTCGTCGGTGCCGGGCGAGACGCAGTAGACCAGTGCGGAGCAGTGCGCCAACGGCTCGTCCAGGGAGCCCCGTTCGCGAACGTCGGCCGCCGTGTAGCCCACCCCGTCGGGCAGCGCCTCCTGGGGCGTGCCGCGGCCGACCACATGGACGCGCTCGCCCAGGTCCAGCAGCCTGCTCACGACCAGACGCCCGAGTCGGCCCGAGCCTCCGATCACCACCACCGGGCTGTCCATCGATTCCTCCTCGTCTAGGGACTCGTACAGGAACTCGTGCGGGCACTCGTACAGGTCCGGTTCAGACCCACTGCAGGACGTCGTCCGAGCAGGTCAGCCAGGTGCCTGAGGGCACGTGGAAGTGTGCGGGGATGCGCAGCCGCGGATAGACGCTGACGCCGGAGAGCCGACTGCCGGGCCGGAGGCTGACCCCGTCGCCGATCGCGGTGTGCGACTCCAGGCGGACGGGTCTGCCCCGCTCCGAACGGATCACCGCCATGGGGCCGATGTACGAGTCGCTGAGTTCGGCGTGGGGCCCGACGAGCGAGTAGTCGCCCACGGCGACACCGCTGAGCCGTGCGCCCTCGCCGAGTTCGACGCCGTCGCCGATGTCCGCGTACTCCAGGCTGACGTCGTCGCCGACCTCGACATGGCGGCCGATGTGCACGCCGGGGCCGATCTTCACCCGGCCGTCCGCGATCTTCTCGGTGAGCGTGGTGCCGGACACCGGGTCGCGGGTGCGCAGACTGCTCTCGTCGATCCAGCAGTCGGCCGCGCCTGCCGTCGGCGGGCCCATCAGCCGGTTCAGCCGGCGGTACGCGCCGGAGAGCACGTCGCGCAGCGCGGCCAGATAGTCGGGCACGTTGCCCAGGTCGCCGAGGCGGGCGATCCGGTGGGCGGCGACCGGTTCGTCGTGCTCCACCAGCCAGGGCAGCAGGTCGCCGCCCCAGTCGAGCCGCTGCTGGGCGAGCCGCATCAGCTGTGGGTCGCGGGCCGCGCGGCGCAGCCGGTCGCAGTCGACCAGGTACATGCCCGCGCTGGTCGGCAGCGGCTCGTCGCCGCGGCCGGGGAAGAGGGTGCGCAGCTGCTGGGCGCTGGGTTTCTCCGCGAACCCGCGGACGCGTCCGGCGGGGTCGGTGCGCAGCACGCCGTACTTTCCGGCGACCTCCCGGCGGGTCCTGCCGACCGTGGCCACGGTGACCGTGGCGGCTGTCTCCTGATGGGTGCGCTCCAGTTCTTCCAGCGAGAAGTCCAGGACCGAGTCGACCGGCAGCACCAGGGCCCGGCCGGTCAGCTTCCACTGTTCGAGGTTGTGCAGGAAGGCCGAGCCCGAGCCCACGTTGTACGGGTCGAAGCCGGCACGCGAGTAGCTGATCTCCACGCCGTGGCGCTGGCCGTGGCCGAGCAGCAGCTTGATCTGGCTGCGGTTCTCCAGGCCCTGGGCGATCACGTAGAAGCGCCGAATTCCCTGGTCCTTGCAGAGTTCCACGACCCATTCGACGAGACGGCGCCCGAGGAACGGGATCACCGCCTTGCTGCGGATGTAGTCGGCCGATTCCAAGGTGATCGGCTTCGCTCGTTCCCCGCGCCCGCCGGCCAACATGACGGCCACGGTCTCGCTCGTCGCCCCAGGCATGCAGGCCTCCCCGCTAGTCGAAGCCTTTCCGTGCCTCTCCGTTCGAGATGGAACCCCGCGGTGTCGAATCCTGTCAAATGCCTTGTAAATTCAGGTCGGACCTCGTCAACTCGGGTGCCGCGAAGCTCATGTGAGAGGGATTCGGGCGGGAATTGCCACCGCGTTCGACACCCCTTCGAGCGCCGCTACGGGCCCCTGCGCGGTGGTCCGGCCACCACCCGGCCGGCCCTCGCGGTGGCCGCGCCACCGCCTCCGGCCGCGGCGGTTGTGCGGCCACCATCACTCGTCCCAACCGTGTGACGGGACCACCTGGGCGTGGCACTGAGTGCCGCGCACTGTGGAGCCAGCTCAACCGAGCGACTCCGAACCGAGGTGGGATTCCGATGACCGGCACCGAACTCGCGATGAGCGGGACTGAACTCTCGTCCACGTTGTTCGCCACCTTCCCGCGCAGCGACCAGCGCAGGAAGGGCGAGGAGTACATCCGTGGCCTCCTTGCGACCGAGGGCCGCAAGTCGATACGCAACATGGCGGCGCCGACCGGCGGTTCGGCCCGTGAGCAGAGCCTGCATCACTTCGTTTCCAGTTCAACCTGGCACTGGATGCCGGTTCGTGAGGCGCTCGCCCAGTACGTCGCGCGCACCGTGGCCCCGGAGGCCTATGTGATCCGCACGATGGTGATCCCCAAGGCGGGCGACAACTCGGTGGGCGTGTACCGGCGTTACGTCCCCGAGCTCGGTCAGATCCGGGGCGTGCAGCAGGCCGTGGGCGTGTGGGCGGCCGCTCAGGAGACCAGCGTTCCGGTCAACTGGCGGCTGGACATCCCGCAGGACTGGCTGGACAACGGACTCCGCCGGCGGCAGGCAGCCATCCCGGACAGCGTGCGCGAGGAGTCCCCCGAGGAGTCGGCGGTCGAGGCCATGCTCGCCGTACGGGACTGGGGGCTGCCCGCACGGCCGGTGGTGATGGACGCCCGTGACATGGACGCCATGTCCGTGGTGCGCCGCTTCCGGTCCTCCGGTCTACGGCACCTGATCCGGATCAGCGGCTCGCTGCGGCTGACCCCGGCGGACCCCGCGCAGATCGGCCGCGCGACACCGGAGGCGCTGCCCGCCCAGCAGATCATGGCCGCCGCCAAGCTGCTGCGCCGCCCGGCGGTGTGGCGCGACCACAGCCCCGAACACGCCATGCGCACCAGCCTGGTGGCCGCCGTACGGATCCGTGGCGCGTCCCGCGCCCCCGGCATGCGCGGCGGCGGCGACATGCTCCTCATCGGTATCGGCGACAGCGGAAAGGCATGGCCGAGCGAGCTGTGGCTGACCGACCTGGTGGACCTGAGCCCCGTCGCCCTGCTGCGGCTGAGCAGGCTCATCGGCCGGGTCGACCGTGACTTCTCGGAGATCTCCGAGCAGGTGGGCATCCGCGACTACGCGGGCCGCTCCTTCAACGGGTGGCACCGGCACGCCACGCTCGCCTCGGCCGCCCATGCCGTCGCGGCACTCGACGGGACGTACGGGACGTACGACGAGGAGCTGCGGACCGGCACCGACATCCGGCGGACCGCCTAGCTTGGCTCGGGCTCGCGGCCCACCAGGTGGCTCCGGATCCTGAACAGCCGCAGCGCCAGCTGCACTTCGAGCGCACGCCCGGGCTGCTGCCAGTCGTGGCCGACCAGCTCACTGATCCGTTCCAGCCTCCGGGCGACCGTATTGGGATGGACGTGCAGCCGCCGTGCGGCGTACGTGGGACTGGCCCCCGCCTCGAAGAACGCCTCCAGCGTCTGGGTCAGCTCGGAGAGCCGCTGCTCGTCGTACGCGAGAAGCGGTCCGAGGACGGACTCGATATAGCCCTCGGCGTCATGGCTTTCGGACAACAGCAGGCCGAGGAAGCCGAGTTCGCCCGCCGAGCCCGCCCGGCCCACCGCGCCGAGCGCCGTCATCGCCTCCAGACAGCGCACCGCCTCCTGGTAGCCGTGCCGCACTCCGGCGGGGTCCGCGACGGGCCCCGAGGCGGCCACCGTCACCGGATGTCCCAGCAGCGGCGCGAGCTCGCCGGACAGCGCGCGGGCCGCAGCGCCGGGGTCGGTGCCCGGCAGCAGGAACACCGCCGTTCCGTGCCGCATGCTCTTCAGACCGCTCTTGCGGTACGCGTACGAAGCCGCCCACACCGAGGCCCTCGCCGGTGTCTCCTCCTCCGGCCGGGCGACGACGACCACATGCGGGCCGTCCAGTTCGACGCCGAGCCGGCGGGCCCGGGTCCGTATCTTCTTCGGCGACAGGTCGGGATGGGTGAGCAGCTCGTCGAGCAGATCGTCGCGCACCTGGCCCTCGGCGATCGCCGCCCTGCTGTTCTCCAGGAGCAGCAGCACGGCCATGGCCTGGGTCGCGAAGCCGAGCAGCTGGACACCGTTGTCGGTGAGCGGCCTGTTGGGGTGCACCAGGACGGTGCCGAGGTCGACGGTGCCGGTGCAGATCGGCGCGGCCCACATGTCGTCCTCGTCCAGCGGCACGGGATGGCAGGCGCCGTGGGCGTCCAGGGCGCCCGCCGCGGCGTGCTCCCACTCGACCTCCGGCACCTCACCGGCGGTGGCGAGCACCACGCCGTCGGAGCCGCAGATCCGTACGGCGCCGTCGAGGAGCTTGCTGGTCTCCTCCGCCACCTCGTTCAAGTCGCCTCCGCCGAGCACCAGTTGGAGCATCTTCGCGTGCGCGTCGCCGGACTCCCGCAGGGCCGCGGACCGGTCGAGGAGCCGGGCCCGCTCCAAGGTGGCGCCGGCGAGTTCGCCGTACGCGCTCATCAGCGCCACCTCGTCCGCGGTGAAGTGCCGTACGCTCCGCGCGGCGATGTGCAGCACACCGAACGGCCGGGTCTGCCGGTTCAGCGGCACCGCCATCACGGTGTGCAGACCCTCGGCCCTGATCACCTCGTCGACGACGGCACTGCGCTCGATCCGCTCGTCGGTGAGGTAGTCGGCGGTCCAGAACGGCACAGGATCCGTCATCGCCATGCTCCCGGGGCCCTGGCAGACCGGCAGGGTCAGGCCCACGTCGAGCGTCGCGATCCGCCCGTCGGAGGCACGGACGCGGACCTGCGCCGCACCCTGACCGTCCCGGCCGGCCGGACCCCCTTGGCCGAACTGACCGCCCTCGTCGGCCTGGCCGCCTTCCTCGGGAAAGCAGACGTACGCCATGTCGAGCCCGAGCAGCAGCCGTGCCCGCCGGGCGATCGCCTGGACGAGCGCGCTCTCCGGCTGGTGGACGGCGCCGAGGTCGCGGGCGGCCTCAAGGAGCGTGGACAGTCCGCTCTCCCGCTGCCGGTGGCGCTCCCAGCGCGAGGAGATGCTCAGACCGAGCCGGGCGGCACGCTCCAGCTCCGCGAGTTCCGCGGCGTCCGCACCACGGTGTCTGGCCTCGTCCACAAGCGAGGTGAGCCGGTCGGCGGGGGCTCCCGCCGCCAGCAGTTCGAGTACGGCGGAACTGGCGTCCCGCGTCGGCTCCTGGGACACACTGCCTCCCGCTCCCCCGCGCGTGTGCTGTCGTACGTCGCTACCGGCCGGCGCGTAGCCGCAGTTGGGTGCCCACCGTCCCTCGGAGCGCCTCCCACGAGCGGACCAGCCGTTTCTCGCCATGTGCCGCGAGCCTCCCGGCGACCGCCTCGAAGCGTAGGCCGGTCCGTTCGAATTCGTCCAACACGCGCAGGGCGTCCCGCTGCCGGCCGCCGAGGGTGTCCCCGCGCGGCGTTCCCCAGCGGTCGGCGGCGAGCAGAGCGCGCAGCGGCAGGGCCAGGGCGGTGTGCCAGCCCACCAGCCGGGCCGCGTATCCGGCCTGGTCAGAGGTGTGCGGGCCGTCCACCGTCCACATCAGGCGCTGCGGCCGGGCGCCGGCGGCGGCGAGGGCCCGCCAGCGGGCGCAGCCCAGCTGCTCGTCGTACTGCTGGTACATCAGCCGGGCGAGGGCCAGGGCCATCTCGCCGCGCAGCGCGCCGGCTTCCGGGGCACCCAACTCGGCCAGTCGGGCGTCGCATTCGATGTCGATGCGGCTCACCGGCGTGGAGGCCAGCGAGGCGATGCCGTGCAGCGGCCGACCGGCGCGGCGGGCGATCTCGAGTCCGCCGCAGTACGCGTCCATGACCTCGCTGTGGCGCCGGGCCGTGTAGATCTCGGTGGCGTGCACGCCGATGCCCCGGCCGACGCAGTCCTTGATGGCGGCCAGCCCTTCGACGGTGGCCGGGATCTTCACCAGCGCGTTCGGCCGGGCGACGGCCGCGACCAGCGAGCGCGCCTCGGCGACCGTGGCGTCGGCGTCGTGAACGAGCCCCGCGTCCAGGTCCATGGAGACCAGCCCCTCGTGCCGGCCCGTGGCCTCGTAGGTGCGGCCGAGGTCGTCGCAGGCCCGGCGGATGTCCTGGACCTGGAGAGCCCGCAGCGCCTCGCCAACGCCCGTGCCCTCTGCGGCGAGTTGGGCCAGTTGCCGGTGGTAGGCGGTGTCGACGGAGAGGGCGGCGGCAAGCAGGGCAGGCTGTGCGGTCATGCCACGCACACCTTCCAGTGCGGCCGGTTCCACCGGCCGCCGCGCCTGCAGAAATCCCCGGTGAAATCCATTCAGCCAAGGGGAAACGCCCTCCGAAACAAGACGACGCAGAATTCCGCCCCGCATAACCCCTCCCGGCGTCGCGATCGAGGACGACGGACCAGCATGCGCGGTCCTGGCGCACTGCGCGGAATCTCTCCGCACACAATGTCAACTCGCCAGCTCTGAAGGCCTGTTGAAACGTCGCCGCGACCTGATGGACATGTGCCCCACCTGACGTACTCAGCGATGCGTCGTTGGCCGATTCACGCCGCCATCGCACTCTTTGGCACAAAGGAGCTCGAAGAAAAACTCTTGGAGACAACCGTGGACATTGATCTGCCCAGTGTCCGATCACGGACTGCCCTGCAGCAGCCGGATTGGGACAGGACAGAATTGATCCGTTCGGTCAGAGGGGAGTTGACGAACAGCCAGGCACTCGTCGGCCTCGACGACGTACTGGCCCTGCGCGAACTGCTGGCGCGGGTGGCCATCGGCGAGGCCCATGTGGTCCAGGCCGGTGACTGTGCCGAGGACCCCACCGAATGCACCGCGGGCTATGTCGCCCGCAAGGCCGGTCTGCTGGACGTGCTCGCCGGCACCCTGAAGATGATCACCCATACACCCGTTGTCCGGGTCGGCCGCATGGCAGGCCAGTTCGCCAAGCCCCGCTCCCGGCCCACCGAAGTGATCGGAGGCACCGAACTCCCCGTCTACCGGGGGCACATGGTCAACAGCCCGGAGCCCGACCCGGAGCTCCGCCGGCCCGACCCGCGTCGGCTGCTGGACGGCTACGCGGCCGCCCAGGAGGCCGTACGGCATCTCGGCTGGCTGGACGACGGCCGCCCCTCCGTGATCTGCCCGCCGGTGTTCACCAGCCACGAGGCGCTGCTGCTGGACTACGAACTCCCCATGGTCCGCAGGGACGAGGAGGGCGGGCTGCTGCTGACCTCGACCCACTGGCCGTGGATCGGCGAGCGCACCCGGCAGCCGGACGGCGCCCATGTCGCCCTGCTGTCCCAGGTCGCCAACCCGGTGGCCTGCAAAGTCGGGCCCAATATGTCCGTACGCGATCTGCTGACACTGTGCGAGAAGCTCGACCCGGAGCGGAAGCCCGGGCGGCTGACGCTCATCGCCCGCATGGGGGCCGACCTGGTCTCCGAGCGGCTGCCGTCACTGGTGTGGGCGGTACGCGCCGCCGGTCACCCGGTCATCTGGCTCACCGATCCCATGCACGGCAACACCGTGACAGCCCCCGACGGGCTCAAGACCCGCTTCGTGGAGACCATCGTCCGCGAGGTCGAGGGCTTCCAGTGCGCGGTGCGGACCTCCGGCGGGATCGCCGGCGGACTGCATCTGGAGACGACTCCGGACCATGTCACGGAGTGCGTCACGGGCGTGGCCGACATCGCTCACGTGGGCGACAAGTACACGAGTTTCTGCGACCCGCGGCTCAACCCGGTCCAGGCCGCCTCCGTGGTCTCGGCCTGGCGCGGATGACCGGACCAGGGAGGTCCCGCACATGGAGCACATCGAGCACATACAGAACCATCAGCAATGGGAGAACAAGGTCGCCCTCGTCACGGGCGCGGCGGGCGGCATAGGAGCCGCCGTGAGCCGCGCGCTCGCCGAGCAGGGCGTGCTCGTCGCTGCCGTCGACCACAACGCCGAAGCACTGCGCGAGTCCGTGGAGAAACTCACCGCGGACGGGCTGCGCGCCGAGGCGTTCGCCACCGACGTCAGCAGCGGCGCGGATGTCGAGGCGACGGTCGACGCCGTCGAACGACGCCTCGGCCCGGTGGAGTACCTGGTCAACGCGGCAGGCGTGCTGCGCCTCGGCGAGGTGCGGACCTTCACCGACGAGGACTGGCAGACCACGTTCGCGGTCAATGTGAACGGCGTCTTCCACGTCAGCCGCGCGGTCGTCGACCGTATGGCGGCGCGTGGGCGCGGCGCGATCGTCACGGTCTCCTCGAACGCCGCGGCGACCCCGCGCACCGAGATGGCCGCGTACGCCGCGTCCAAGGCGGCGGCCACCATGTTCACCCGGAGCCTGGGCCTGGAGGTGGCCCGGCACGGCATCCGCTGCAACATCGTGGCGCCCGGCTCCACCGACACCCCGATGCTCAGCTCGATGTGGCACGACGAGTCGGGCCCGCGCGGCACCGTCGAGGGCCGCGCGGACGCCTTCCGCGTCGGCATCCCGCTGGGCCGGATCGCACAGCCCTCGCACATCGCCGACGCCGTGGTCTTCCTGCTGTCGGACCGCGCCGCGCACATCACCCTGCACATGCTCACCGTCGACGGCGGCGCGTCGCTGGGCGCCTGACCTCACCCGGGGCCGCCCGAACTCACGTATATCCGAAGGGACTTCCATGGCCGGCATACCCACCATCGAGCCGTACGCGATGCCCGCCCCGGGCGAGCTGCCGCCCAACGCGGCGGCCTGGGCGGCGGACCCGGAGCGCGCGGTGCTGCTCGTCCACGACATGCAGCGCTACTTCCTCAAACCCCTGCCCGACCAGGGGCCGGGCGACGAACTCGTGAGCAACGCCGCGCTGTTGCGGGACCGCTGCGCCGAGCTCGGCGTGCCGGTCGCGTACACCGCCCAGCCCGGTGGGATGTCCGCGGGACAGCGCGGTCTGCTCGCCGACTTCTGGGGCCCGGGCATGCGGGTGGACCCCGTCGACCGTGAGGTCGTCGAGCCGCTCGCGCCCCGGGAGGGCGACTGGCTGCTCACCAAGTGGCGCTACAGCGCCTTCTTCCGTACGGACCTGCTGGAGCGGATGCGTTCCGCGGGCCGCGACCAGCTGATCATCTGCGGTGTGTACGCCCACGTCGGCGTGCTGATCACCGCGACCGAGGCGTTCTCGCACGACATCCAGCCCTTCGTCGTCGCCGACGCGGTCGCCGACTTCTCGGCGAAGGACCATCGCACCGCACTCCACTACGCGGCCCAGCGCTGTGCCGTCGTCATCCCCGCAAAGGAGGTCTTCGCATGACCGGCGCCCCGCGCGACCTGCTCGACCAGGTGCTGTCCGGGCACACGCCCGCGTACGCCCTGCTGCACCGGCCCGCGGCCACCGGCCGCTCCGCACTGGAGGTCGTCGTCGGCGAGGTGAGCGAGCCGGGGACACTGGCCGGCATTCCGCTCCCCGCCGCCCCCGCACCCGGTCACCAGGTGCTGGCGCTGGTCCCGTACCGGCAGATCGAGGAGCGCGGCTACGACGTCGCCGACGACGGGACGCCGCTGCTCGCCATGACGGTCACCGGGCAGCAGACCCTGCCGGTGGCGGACGTCCTGGCGCGCGTCCCCGATGTGCCGATCCGGCTGGCCGGCGGCCACTTCGACATCGACGACGCGACCTACGCGGACACGGTCCGCCGGATCATCAAGGAGGAGATCGGCGAGGGCGAGGGCGCGAACTTCGTCATCAAGCGGTCGTTCACCGCCGACATCACCGGCTACTCGCCGGCGAGCGCGCTGACGCTGTTCCGCCGGCTGATGGAGCAGGAGTCCGGAGCGTACTGGACCTTCCTCGTGCACACCGGGACCCGCACCCTCGTGGGGGCGAGCCCCGAACGGCACATCAGCGTGCACGGCGGTACGGCGGTCATGAACCCGATCAGCGGCACGTACCGCTATCCCGCCGCCGGCCCGACCCTCCCCGATGTCATGGACTTCCTCGCCGACCGCAAGGAGGCCGACGAGCTGTACATGGTCGTCGACGAGGAGCTCAAGATGATGGCCCGGATCTGCGAGACGGGCGGCCGGGTGGTCGGCCCGTATCTGCGGGAGATGGCCCGGCTCGCGCACACCGAGTACTTCATCGAGGGCGAGACGGACCGCGATCCGCGCGAGATCCTGCGCGAGACACTCTTCGCGCCGACGGTCACGGGCTCTCCCCTGGAGAGCGCGGCGCGCGTCATCCGCCGTCATGAGCCGCACGGCCGCGGCTACTACAGCGGTGTCCTGGCCCTGATCGGCCACGACGCGCAGGGCGGGCGGACGCTGGACTCCTCGATCCTGATCCGTACGGCCGACATCTCCGCCGAGGGCCGCCTGAGCATCGGCGTGGGCGCCACGCTCGTACGCCACTCCGACCCGGACTCCGAGGTCGCCGAGACGCGCGCGAAGGCGGCCGGCCTGCTCGCGGCGCTCGGCACGGAGGAGCCGACGCGGTTCGCCGAACACCCCAGTGTGCGGGGGGCGTTGGCGGCTCGGAACGCCACGATCGCGGGGTTCTGGCTGGCCGAGGGCGACCGGCGTGCGCCGGTGGCGGACGCCCGCAGGGTCCTCGTCGTGGACGCCGAGGACACCTTCACCGCCATGATCGCCCACCAACTCCGCTCCATGGGCCTGCTGGTGACGGTCCGTCGGTTCGACGAGCCGTACTCCTTCGGCGACTACGACCTCGTCGTCATGGGCCCGGGCCCGGGCGACCCGCGCGACCTCACCCTCCCCAAGATCGCCCATCTGCACTCGGCCGTCCGCGAGTTGCTGGACACGCGCAAGCCGTTCCTCGCGGTCTGCCTCAGCCACCAGGTCCTCAGCCTGGAGCTGGGGCTCGACCTCAACCGCCGTGCTGTGCCGAACCAAGGGGTCCAGCGCGAGATCGACCTCTTCGGCCGGCACGAACGGGTCGGTTTCTACAACACGTTCGCCGCGCGCAGCGCCGCGGACACGGTCGATGTGGCGGGCGTGGGCGTGGTGGAGATCTGCCGGGACCCCGGCAACCGCGAGGTCCACGCCCTGCGCGGCCCCGGCTTCGCCTCCATGCAGTTCCACCCCGAGTCGGTCCTCACCCAGAACGGCCCCACCGTCCTCGCCTCCCTGATCCAGAACCTCCACGCCCCCCTCCAGACCACCTGACCCCGTCCCCACAGGCCCCGGCCCCCTTCCCCCAGGGGGCCGGGGCCTCCACCATGCCCTGATGCCGACGGCGGAGGCAGGTGTGCCTTCTTCGCCCCCGCCGCCCCTACCCGTCCCATCCCGTTCCTGGGGGCTGCGCCCCCAGACCCCCTAAGGGATTGCGCCGTTCCCCGCACCCCTGAACGACGTCTGCGGGCCGGTGGGGGCCGTTCGCGCAGTTCCCCGCGCCCCTAAAAGGGGCGCGGGGAACTGCGCAATCCTTCAGACCAGCCCCCACCCACCCGCACCCGACACACAACCGAACGGGGTCGAAGGGGCAGAGCCCCTGGGGGATGGGACGGGTAGGGGCGGTGGGGGCGAACAAAAAGGATCCGCTCCCCCAGCGCGCCGGGGAGAGCGGATCCTTGGCTCCGTACGAACAACTCGGTCTACGCGGCCCGCGGACGCAGGGCCCGGTCCACCAGAGGGCCCGCGCCCCCCGTGTACCCAGCCGGATCGCACAGCACCGCCAACTCCGCGGCACTGAGGAACCGAGCAACCGAGGGCTCCTCCGCAAGCACCTCCGGCAACCCCCGCCCACTCTCGCGCACAACACCCACCGCATCGCTCAGCACCTGCTTCGCCCGAACCTTGCCCAGCCGCGGCGCGAGCACGGCAGCGATGCGCTCGGACACGATCTGAGCCCCACTGTGCGCAAGGTTGTCCCGCATGCGCCAGGGGTTGATCACCAGCCCCTCGGCCAGCTCCACGGCCGTATGGGCAGAGCCGCCCACCAGCCGCAGACACTCCCGCAGAAGCTGCCACTCGGCATGCCAGGCACCGGCGGAGCGCTCGTCCTCGGAGAGCAGACACTGTGTCAACCCGGCTGCCATCACAGGGACTTGAAGCGCGGCGGCACGCATCAGCGTGGCGAGCACCGGGTTGCGTTTGTGCGGCATCGCCGACGAACTGCCACGGCCGGCCACCGTCGGCTCGGTGACCTCGCCGACCTCCGTCCGGGTCAGCGACTGCACATCCACCGCGATCTTCCCCAGCGCACCGGCCGTGAAGGCCAGCACCGAGGCGACGTCCGCGATCGGCGTGCGCAGCGCATGCCAGGGCAGCACGGCGGGCGCGAGCCCCGTCTCGGCGGCGAACGCCTCGACGAGCCGGTCGAGATAGTCGCCCGCGTCCTCGGCCACACCCTCCACGCCGACGCCACCGACGCCACCGTCGTGACCGTCGTGACCGTCCAGGCCTACGTCACCGACCGTGCCCATGCCCTCCGCGCCGGCGATCGCCGCGTACTCCAGATATCCCGCCAGGGTCCCCGCGGCACCCCCCAGCGACACCGGCAGCCCCCCGTCGAGCACCCGCTCGACCCGCCGTGCGGCGTCGAGGACCAGCTCGCGCCACCCCGCCGCCTTGAGCCCGAAGGTCGTCGGCACGGCCTGGAGGGCCAGCGTGCGGCCCGCCATCAGGGTGTCACGGTGCTCCAGGGCCAGGGCGCCCAGCGCGTCGGCGATCCGGGCCAGGTCGGCGCGCAGCAGCCGCAGCGCCCTGGCGGTGACCAGCATCGCCCCGGTGTCCAGGACGTCCTGGCTGGTGGAGCCCCGGTGCACGTACTCCGCCGCGCCCTCGTCCTGGGCCGCGACAGCCCGGGTGAGCGCCTGGACCAGGCCGACCACGGGGTTGGCGGTCTCCCGGGAGGCGAGCGCGAGGGCGCGTGCGTCGAAGCGGTCGGCGCGCGCCGCCCGGGTGATGATGTCCGCCGCGGGCTTCGGCACCGTCCCGAGCCGTGCCTGGGCACGGGCCAAGGCGGCCTCCGCGTCGAGCATGGCCTGAAGCCATGCCCGGTCGCAGACGGCCGCCTCGACGGGGGTACCGGCACGCACGGGGGACAGCAGACCCGAGTCGGTCAGCACGTCCGTCTCCTGGTGTGCGTCCAGTGCGTGGGTCACACGATCACTCCTGTCAGATCGGTGTCGTCGGTCACCGGCCGTACCCCGGCGGGTACTTGGGCGGCCGGGGGCAGTCCGAGGACGGCGCGGGCGATCGCGTCGGAGTCGCCCAGGGTCACCGAGTCGACGCCGGGCCGGATACCGGCCGCGGTCACCCAGTGCACGGACTCGGTGGGCACGCCGTAGGCGAACCGGCGCGGGTGCGCCCGCCCGCGGGCGTCGAGGAGCCGGTTGGGCCGCTCGGTGACGGCGAGCCCGCCGGTCTCGTAACTCGTGCCGCAGGAGCCGTCGATCCGGAACGGGCCCGCCTGTTCGGTGTTGATCAGATGGCTGAGCAGCGGGTCGTCGGTGCGCCGGATGTCGGGCTCGGGCAGCCGCGCCTCGATCAGTGCGGTGGCGCGGATCGGCTTGCCGGGTACGGCGGTCGAGTCGGCGACGAAGACCTGGTTGAGGGTGTCCAGGCGGACCTGGGTGCCAGGGCCGGTGATCTCCAGGACGCCGGCCTCGATGAGCGCGACCATCTGCTCGATACGGGCGGCGGGCGGGCCGATGGAGAGGAAGGCGTTGAGGGGTGTGTACCAGCCCTCCAGGTCGTCGCGGTGCGAGTTGCCCTCCAGGCCGCCGTGGTCGACGGCGAGCCGGATCTCGTTGCGCAGGTCGCGCAGGACGTCCAGGGCCGCCTTGAGCGGTCCGCTGACGTTGCCCGAACGGGCCTCCACCACGTCCTGGCGCAGATAGCCGACCAGCCACTCCTGGAAGTCCTCGCGGTCGGCGAACTTCCGCTTGCCGTACGGCCGGGAGAGCTTCTCCCAGTCCCAGCGCTCGCCGCTGTCGATGCCGTACGAGTCGAGCAGCGCGTCCGGGCTCTCCCCCTCCTCCAGAGCGAGGTAGGCGCTCACCAGCGCCTCGCGGTCGGCGTCGCGGCCCTTCGCGGAGAGCAGCGTTCCGTAGTAGACGCTCTCCACCTCACGGGAGATGTACGGCCACAGGTCGGCGGTGAAGTTGACGCGCTCGCCGTCCTCGGAGCGCTTGCGCAAGTCCTCGATGTACTGGCCGGTGAGCAGCTTCGGGTAGTAACGCCCGTACGCGCCCTTCTCGTTCTCGCCGCGCGCGTGGTACGGGACGCCGCGCCGCGAGAAGGCGTACAGCTTGGGCTCGCGGCCCGAGGGGTGGTAGACGAGCTTGCCGTCCTCCTCGGCGAAGCTGCCGCCGCGGCCCAGGGTGAACAGGGCCATGTGGTCGAAGAAGTTGAGGCCGAGTCCGCGGATCAGGACGTTCTGGCCGGGGGCGATGGAACTGAGGTCGGCGTCGGCAGGGTTGCAGGGCGTGATGTAGGTCAGGTAGTGGATCCGGGCCAGGCTCGCGGTGCGGGCCTCGCGCGGGGTGAGGCGCGCCGGCAGGTGACCCTGCGCCAGGATGATCGCGTCCAGCTGGTTCAGCCGGGTGCCGTCCTCCAGGCGCAGGCCCTGCGGACCGCCGGGGACGCCGTGCGTGTCGGCCATGGCCACCGCGCGGGAGGAGTGCACCGTCACCGTGACGTGCTTCGGGGCGCGGGCGACGACCCGCTTGAACGCGTCGTGCAGATAGCGGCCGTAGAAGGCGCGGCTGGGGTACGAGTCGGGGCCGAGGCGTTCGGCCTCCTCAAGGGTGTCGTTGTCGTAGCCGCCGAACTGGCCGAGCAGGGACAGGCCCTGGGCCCATTCGTACAGGCTCGGCCCCGGCTCGATGGGACCCTCGATCTGCGAGCTGTCGTCCGTGTAGACGGTGATCTGCGAGGCCACCGTGTTGGTGAGCAGATGCCGGGACTGCTGGGCGCGCCAGACCGCTCCGGCACCGGCCGGGGACGGGTCCACGACGTGCACGGTGACGTCCGTGTGCGTGGGCCGCTTGCGCTCGCCCGCGCACAGGCGCTCCAGTACGGACAGACCGCGCGGTCCGGCGCCCACGATGGCGACCTGGAGACGGCTGCTGCTCATTCCTGAACTCCATTCAGATTCGGGTGGGTGGAGAGGTAGGCCGGTGCGGGTGTGGTCGCGCCGAAGTCCCGGGCACCGTGCATCCAGGCCACCTGGTCGTGCAGTTGGCCGGGGGTGAGCTTGGACAGGAGTGCGTTCCTGGCGAGCGCGGCACCGCCGGAGGGGTGCCACAGCCGGGTGCTCTCGCGCGCGGCGAGCTGGATCGCGGCGGTGCGCTCACGGCGGTCGGCGGTGTACTTCTCGAAGCGCTGGGACACGTCGTCCCCGCTGCCCTCCTCCAGCAGGTCGCCGAGGTGGACGGCGTCTTCGAGGGCCTGGCAGGCGCCCTGGGCCGCGTAGTGCAGCATCGGGTGGGCGGCGTCGCCGAGGAGCGTGACGCGGCCGTCGGTCCAGGTGTCGACCGGGTCGCGGTCCACGAGCATCCAGGACCGCCAGCCCTCGCCCAGCTCGACGAGGCGCTGCGCGTCCGGCCCGAGGGCAGCGAACTGCCGTCGTACGTGCGCCTTTTCGGCGGGGACGCCCGCGAAGGCCCGGGTGCCGCCGTCGTCCTTGCTGCCCGCGAGGTTGAGGTGCTTGCCGCCGGCGATCGGGTAGTGCACGAAGTGGCAGCCGGGGCCCGTCCACCACACCACGGAGGTGTTGCGGCGCAGTTCCTCGGGCACCCGCTCCATGGGGATGACCGCGCGGTACACGGTGATCCCGGAGACGCGCGGGTCGCCGTCGCCGACGAGCTGTGCGCGGACGGCGGAGTTGATGCCGTCGGCGCCGATCAGCGCGTCGCCCGAGACCCGTTCACCGCTCTCCAGTACGGCAGAGGCGCTCGTACGGTTCTGCTCATAGCCGGTGACGGCGCTGCCGCCGCGCAGTTCGATGGTGTCGAAGGCCCGGCACGCGCCGAGCAGGAGGGCGTGCAGCTCGGCGCGGTGCACGACGACATAGGGGTTGCGGAACCTGCGCTGGTACTCCTCGGTGAGCGGCAGGCTGGTCACGTGCTCGCCGCTCACGCCGTCCATGAACCGCAGTTCGTCCATGTGGACGGCCAGGGCGCGCGCCGCACCGCCGACGCCCAGTCGGTCCAGGGCGTGGATTCCGTTGGGCGCCAGCTGGATGCCGGCGCCGATCTCGGCGAACTCCGGGGCCCGTTCCAGGACGACGGCACGATGGCCGCGCTGTGCCAGGGCGAGCGCGGTGGCGAGCCCGCCGATGCCTCCGCCGGTGATGACTGTCCTGATCATGTCGTCACCCACCCTGGTTCGTGAGCACGCGGGCCAGTTCCAGGCGCTTGATCTTCGTGGTGGCCGTCTGCGGCAGATCGGCGAGCCGCCACTGCACGGGATCGGCCATGGGCGGCAGCCCCTCGGCCGCGGCCCGCCACGCTTCGAGATCCAGCGGTACGTCGTCCTTGGTGCACACCACGGGTACGGCCCTGCCGTCCGCGCCGGGGATGATGATGACCTCGGCGAGGTCGTCGAGCCGGGCGAACAGCCGGTCCTCGGCGGCCAGCGTGGAGCCGAAGCCCTCGATGACGTCGACCTCCCGGTCCAGCAGATGCAGACAGCCCCACTTGGTGCGGTAGCCCACGTCTCCCATGCGCCACCAGCCGCCCTCCGACAACTGCTTGTCGTAACGCGCCTGTTCGCCGAGATAGGTGACGATGCGGCCGTCGCTCTTCACCTCGATGAACCCGGGGTTGTCCTTGGACGGCGGCTGCCCGTTGCGGCTGACGACCCGTACGTCCGTCATGCCGGGGAAGGGCATCCCCACACAGCGCCCGTCGGCCTCCGCGGCCCGCCGCCTGCTGAAGGAGCGCGCGACGGCCGGCCCGATCTCGCTCTGCCCGTACAGCTGCCCGAAGACGGGCGCCCGGCGGTCCGTCGCACCCAGCAGCCGCTGTACGGTCCGCGGGTGGATGGCGTCGAACGTACTGCTGTAGAGCTTGACGTTGGACAGGGGCCGGCGCGGGTCGTCCGCCAACTCCTCCCATTTCATGAAGGAGTTGGGGTGGGCCTCCAGAATTCCGGGCCGCAGCCGCGCGAAAAGCTCCCCGACATGAGCGGGGTCGGAATCGGCGAGTACGACGATGGGAAATCCGCGATGCAGTGAGATCGCGAGCGCCGTGAACAGCCGGGAGTGCACGAACGACACATGCATGGCGATCGTCTCGCGCCCCCGGACGATCGGCGTGACGACAGAGGCCTGGGGCCGGTAACGCGCCTGCAGCGTCCGCCCGGTGTGCACGGCGAGCTTCGGTGTGCCGGTGGTGCCCGACGTGTGTGTGATGAGCGCCGGGTGCTCGGGCGGCATGGTCACCGCGGCGACGCGCTCGACTCCCTCGAACTCGCTCAGCGCGGTGGCGGCAGGGTGGCTGCCGGAGGTCAGCAGCACTCCGGACGCCAGCCCGACCACCGAGCCGGGCAGCTCCTGCTCCAGCTTCGCCTGGTCGGTCACGAGATACGGCCGGTCGGTGCGCCGCACCAGCTCGGTGACCGTCTCCCCGTCGAGCTTGGGCGACAGCAGCACCGGTACGGCGCCGACACGGGCCGTGGCACACGCCAGCAGGGTGATGTCGAATCCGTCGGACTTGTAGATGACCACGCGGTCGCCGGGCCTGACCCGTGCCGCCCACAGCCGGGACGCGAAGTCGTCGACCAGGTCGGCGACTTCGGCGACCGTGGCGCGGCGCCCGAGGCCGGGCGCGATGTCGAGATCATGGTCGAGAATCAGTATGTTCGCGGGGTGCCGGGCGGCCGCTCGCTCGAAGAGCGTCCCGAGCCGGATTCCCCGGTTTCCTATCCGTTGCAGCAACACGTGCTCGCCCTCTCCTACCCAGGCTTCACAGGCTCGGAATTCAGCTCTTGAATTCGCCTTCGATGACGTCCTTGATGCGCTCCACGGTCGCCGCCAGATCCTTTTCCAGCTTGGCTCCCCAGTCGGCGAAGAACGCCTGCTTCCGCTCCGCGTCCATCTCCGCGGTGATCCCCCGGATTCCCTCCGTCGGGGCGCCCATCCTGAAGTGATGGACCAGTCGGCTGCCGGCGCCCTCGCCCTCGATGTCGAAGGTCCAGACGCTCTCCTGCTTCCGCCCCGTCGAGTCCTGGATCGCCCACGAGAAGGTGACGCCTGCCTCGGCCGCGACCACCTCGGAACGGGTGCTCCAGGCACCGCGCACGACGGGGGCCCACGCGACCACGTCCTCGTCACGGTGGTTGTCACCGCGGAAGACGGCACCCACGGTGGCGGCTTCGCCCTCCACCCACTCCCCGCCGACGCACTCCTCGCTCCAGTCGCCGCTGCGGCCGAGGTCGCTGACGACGGAGTAGACCTGAAGGGGCGTGGCGTCGATGTGCACGTCGGCCGCGACCTTGAACAGAGAGCTTTCCTCAACGACGTTTTCACTCACGGTCTTGTCACCCACGGTCTTGTCACTCCCGGTGTTTTCCGCTGATGCCGGAATGCTGCGCCGATTGGAGGGCGTGGGCAAAAGGGCGTGTGAGGGTCCGTCAAGTCCAATGGGCGGTGCCACCACGGGACTTGGGACTTGACGAAGAATGCGTGGGCTTCGCGCGAGTGTCCTCCCCCGGTGGAAGAATCCAGGGCCATGCGTGCCGCCTATGCCGAACAGCTCGGCTCACCCGACGTCATTCGCTACGGAGAGCTCGCCGCACCCGTGCCAGGTCCCGACGAGGTCCTCGTCGACGTACGGGCCACCACGGTCAACCCCGTGGACACCTTTGTCCGTTCAGGGGTCTTCCGTACGCCGCTGGAGTTCCCCTTCGTCATAGGGCGCGACCTGGTGGGCACGGTCGCGTCGGCCGGGGGCGGGTTCGCCGTCGGCGACGCGGTGTGGTGCAACAGCCTCGGCCACGGCGGCCGTCAGGGGGCGGCGGCCGAGCAGGCGGTGGTGCCGGTGGACCGGCTCTACCGGCTCCCGCCGGGCGTAGCCCCCGAGATCGCGGTCGCCGTGGTCCACCCGGCCGCCACCGCGTATCTCGCCCTGTTCACCCACGGCGGTCTGTGCCCGGGCGAGACGGTTCTGGTCGCCGGGGCCGCGGGCAACGTGGGCGCCGCGCTGGTGGTCCTCGCGGTGCGCGCGGGTGCCCGTGTGATCTCGACGGCGGCGCCTCGCGACCACGGCTACTGCCGGAGTCTGGGGGCGGCCGAGGTCGTGGACTACCGCGACCCCGACCTCACCCGCCGCCTCGCGGAGCTGGCCCCCGCCGGAGTCGACGTCCACGTCGACACCTCCGGCCGCAACGACCTCACCTCCGCCGTCGCCCTCCTCGCCCACCGCGGCCGCATCGTCCTGCTGGCCGGTGCCAAGGACGAACCCGTCCTCCCGGTCGGCCCCCTCTACATGAAGGACGCCTCCGTACGGGGCTTCGCCATCTCCCACGCCACCCCCTCGGAACTCGCCTCGGCGGCGACCACCATCAACGACCTGCTGTCCCGGGGCCTGTTGCGCCCCCGCGCCATGGAACCGCTGCCCCTCAGCACCGCCGCGGACGTCCACCACCGCATGGAACGCGGTGAACTGCACGGCAAACGGGTCGTCCTCCACACCAACTCCTGAACCGCCACGGGGTTCCTCGCCCCCGCCGCCCCTACCCCTCCCATCGGTTGTGTGTCGGGTGCGGGTGGGTGGGGGCTGGTCGCGCAGTTCCCCGCGCCCCTTAGTTTTTTAGGGGCGCGGGGAACTGCGCGAGCAACCCCCACCGGCCGGCAGCCGACTGCTAAGGGGCGCGGGGAACGGCGCAATCTTTTAGGGGGGGTCTGGGGGCGCAGCCCCCAGGATGGGACGGGTAGGGGCGGCGGGGGCGAGGAAACCCACCGTCAGCCGCCCCACGGCAGCCACGCCCCCACCCGGAACCCCCCGTCCCCTCCAGCCCCGTGCTCCAACCAGCCCCCCGCCAACGTCGCCCGCTCCGTAAGCCCAATGAGCCCCTGCCCCGACCCGGGGACATGGGGGACGTCCCCCGGAGGCGCGGGGTTGTGGACGGACACCGTCAGGCCGTCCCCGGGCGCCCCGCGGAGCGTCACCGTGACCTCCGCACCCGGCGCGTGCTTACGCGCGTTCGTCAGCCCCTCCTGAGCAATCCGGTACGCGGTGCGCCCAACGGACGCGGGCACGGCGCCCGGATCGGCGACACGGTTGTCGAGGACGACCTTCATGCCGGCCGAGCGGGACTCGGCGACCAGCCCGTCGAGCCCGCCGAGCGTCGGCTGCGGCCGCCCCGCATCGTCGGAGTCCCCGGCCCGCAGCACCCCGATGATCTCCCGCAGATCCTGCAACGCCTCGTGCGCGCTCTCCCGGATCACCCCGGCCGCCCGCGCGACCTCCTCGCGCGGCGCGTCCGGCCGGAACTCCAGCGCCCCCGCGTGCACGCTCAGCAGGGTGAGCCGATGCGCGAGCACGTCGTGCATCTCGCGCGCGATGGCCTCGCGGGCGAGCCGCTGCGCCTGCTCGGCCCGCAGCTCCGCCTCGGTCTCGGCCCGCCGCGCCCGGTCCCGCAGACTCAGCATGAGCTGGCGCTTGGACCGTACGAACATGCCCCAGCCGACCACCGTCGCGGTGAGCAGCGCGGTGACGGCGACCGCTGCGGCGTACGGCAGGTCGGGGTCGGGACGCAGCCAGAAGAACAGCGGGGTCAGCGCGAGCGAGACACCGGCGAGCCATCCCACGTATTTGAAGGGCCGGTGCACGGCGAGGGTGA
Source organism: Streptomyces sp. R35 (assembly GCF_041053035.1). Classification (NCBI taxonomy): domain Bacteria; kingdom Bacillati; phylum Actinomycetota; class Actinomycetes; order Kitasatosporales; family Streptomycetaceae; genus Streptomyces; species Streptomyces sp. R35. Next base: position 8,890,657 of record NZ_CP163440.1, on the reverse strand, counting down.
ACAGGGCGACCATGGCCGCGCCGCCCGCGGTGTTCGAGACCAGCCCGACCGGGACCATCGCCACCGCGAGCCCCAGCGGCCGGCGCCGCCGCAGCCAGACCGCCGCGCAGGCGAGCGCGCCGAGCCACTGGTCGGCGACGGCGAGACCGTGCGGGGTGTTCGGGTCGTGGTTCAGCGTGTTCGCGGCCGCCAGCCCGATGACGACGGCCAGCAGGAAGCATCCGAAGTCGACGATCCAGTCGCGCACGGTACGGCGCGGCCGCCCGCCCCGGCCCGCGCGTTCGGCGTCGGGGTCCAACTCGGCGACCACGGCCGAGGGCAGCAGCCATCGCCGCCCGGGCAGGGCCTGCCCCGCGAGCACCGGCCGCCCGGCCAGTCCCTCCGTCGAAGACGCCGTCTCGCGCGCCGGATGGTCACCAGTCACGGTCGACAAATCTACGCAGGCGCGCCCGCCGCTACCTCCCCGGCGACCGGGATCACCGACCAAAGTCGCACCACTTCAGACTTTCGTCCCGCCCCGTCGCGGCGACCCGCGACTTCGGCCGGACATGCCTCACCCCGCGGCCGATGAACGTGGGGGAGCCGCGGGGCGAGGGTCATGACATGAAGCGGATTCTGGAGCTGTTCGGTTGTGCCGCCCTGGTTCAGGGCGCCCTGGGCCTGGTGCACGGGATCACCGGTGGACCACCGACGGGTCACCAGCCGATCAGGAGCCGATCGCAGCGGATCAGCAGCTGAAGTTGATCAGCTTGAAGGTGACGTAGTGGTCCGAGGTGTAGTAGTCCTCCTGCGTCTTCTGGCCGGTCACGATGCGACGGGCACCACGCGTCGAGGAGCCGGGCGTGATGACCGTGTACTCGTGGTAAATCCGCCGCACCCTTCCGACCTGGGCTTATGAAGGCCGGAACGGCTGTGACCTGCTAGGACGGGTTGCAGAGGTGATCGGAGGCAGTCAGAGGAAAACGCTCTGATTCGACCCTGGTTCGACCCGGGCCGCTCAGAGCCGGTCAGAGGCAATCGCCCTCTGTTCCCGGCTCCGACTCGGCCGAGGTCGGGCGGTGTCGATCAGGGCGTGAGTCCCCTGACGGCCATCCCGATTCACCGTGGTCGAGCCGTGATGGGGACGCCTGCCTCCACTCGGGCCAGGCATACGAATGCCTCCAGGACGGCAATCCTGGAGGCTTCGCTGGCACCGATTGGAGGTCGGTTCCGGACACCACCCGTGGTTTTAGCGGGCCTGGGTGGCGTCCCTGTCTTTGCGAGACGACCCCACCGTGCCACACCTCACCCATCAGGCAGAGCCACAGCAACAGCTCACTCACCCATACGGCCGACTGGGCCTCCATCAACTGCCGTCGGCTGCTGCCGATCTCATCCTGCTCGGGGACCTCACCGGCCGCTACGCGACGGGCAGTTACAGCAGACTCGGCTCCGACGGCCGAACTCTGGTCCCACGTGAGGACCGTCAGGGCGCATCCGAGCACGGACACAGGATCACAGCGGCCATCGCCTGCCACGTGGCCCGCGCCAGCGGAAGTCTCGACCAGCTGACCCAACTGCTGCTGCACCCCGAGCACGAGGGCGGGCGGCACGCCCGGAACATCGCCCTGCGCTCCGGACAGGCCCGCGCCCTCGACTACATCCGCCGGGTATGGGCCAGCGCGACGGCTGCCGTCAACAGCACGATCGGGGTGGAGTCCCGCCACCACGCCCACGAGGTCCTCGCCGCACTGCGCGACCGTATCGAGACGACGCCCTGGCGCGGTGAGCGGGGGCGCACCGCGCTGCGGGTGCTGCGGGCGCATCTGAACTTCGCCGAGATCGCGGGCAGTCCTCTGCACCACGCCAGCGAGCGGCAGACCGCGGAGGAAGCAGGGATCTCCCGCACGACTCTGCGGGTGGTCTACGAGAGGGTCCTCAAGCCGGGAGGCTGGCTGCGCCGTCTGCGGGTCGGCCAGGGCCGGGAGGGCTCGACCTGGTACCTCAACGGGGGCAGCACCCACGGCCAGGACTCCCGCGCCCTGCTGTCTCGTTTCCGGACCACTCAGTACCCCCCCGACCCGGCACTTGAGGAGTGGCCCACTCCTGGGACAGCCACGACGGCCGACATCGACTCCACCGTGATCGCCCGCCTGATGGGCCACGACGCCTTCGCTCACGACGGCCTCGGTAGCTCCGCCCTCATGCTCCTGGGCGCCCTGCACATCCGGCCTGTCCAGACGGCCGGTGAACTTGTCGGCACGGCCTCCGTCTCCCGCGCGACCGCCTACCGGACCTTGCGACACCTGGCCGGGCTCGGTCTCGTGCACCACACCGGCGAGACCTGGTCCCTCGCTCCCCGCGCCCTGGAAGGTTTCGGCAACCGTCCTCAGGCGGCCGTCACCGGCCCGATCCCGCGCCGGGCACAGGGCTGGGACGAGGTCGCCCAGCTGTACGGCACCACCGGGGTCGCGGCCCGGCGCAAGGCCCTTCACGCTGCCCAGCGGGCGGCATACCGGGAGGCACTGGACCGGCTCGCGGAACACCGCAGCAAGGCCGTGGTGATCATCCGCGACGGGCACCAGGTCCTGGTCCCCGCCCCACGTCCCGACGAGATCCCGGCCGCCTGGCACGCCCCCGACGGGTCCGTCCTCGACCCGGCCACCGGCCGCCCCGCCACCGGCTGGCGGGCCGCCACCGATGGCCGACTGATCCTCATCACCCCATCTGACCAGCGCAGTTACGACGAGCTGGCAGCTGCCCATGCCGAAGCCCTCAGCGAATGGGAGTCCGCCGCATGAACCCACAACCTCCACCCGAAGGTTCCGAGACCGAAGCCATCACCGCTCCAGCGCTCCGCGAGCAGTACGAGGGCGGGGCCACGGTCGCCGAACTCGTCGCCACCAGCGGCCTGTCGTACGGCACGGTGATCAACCGGCTGCACGAGGCCGGAACCGTGATGCGCACCTCGTGGCAGACCCGCAGAATGCGCGACGGGCAAGCCCGCCGCAATCTCGCAGTCCGTCTGCGCCACCTCTACGAGCAGCACGGCGCGACACTCACGGAGTTGGCCGCAGCCGGGGCCGGGACGCGACGTGCCGCACGGCGGCTACTGATCGAAGCCGGGGGCACGCCCCGCACCACCCAGCAGACCCTCCGCATCCGCTCCGCAGCGGATGCCGCAGTGCGCAAGAAGCTCGCGGCGTCCTTGCGGGCGCGGTACGAGGCCGGCGCCACGGTCCCGGAACTCGCCAAGGAGTGCAACTACTCCATCGCCACCGTCTACCGACTCCTGCACCAGGCAGGCACCCGTATGCGGCCCCAGCACCGCCATGGCCCCGCTCGCCGCGCTGGGAAACGGGCATGACCGCACCAAACCAAGCCCTCAATCGCTTCGCCCACCGTGTCCTTCAGACGCGGAACCCTCCCGAGGGCCATCCCGGCTGCGGCTCCCTGGCACGGGCGCCTCCCCAGTTCGCCAGGAGTCGTGCTCCCAGAACGGCACGGGTTCCACCGACCCCCACGAGACAACGCACCTTCCATTTTCAGGAGATCAAGCACACGTGAACGAGAACACCCGTGACAAGACCCTGGCGGCAGCCACGGCCCGCGCCTGGGACGCCTTCGTGATCGTTGTCGGCATGCTCAAGGGCGGCACCGGCAAGACCACCTCCGCCTGGTTCATCGCCCTCTACTACACCATCGTCCTGGGACTGCCGACGCTGCTGCTGGACGCGGACGCGACCAGCCAGTCCGCCTACGACTGGTTCAAGATCGCCCAGGCCGAGGGCTACGAGATCCCGGCAAATCTGGTCGTCGAGCGATATCCCTTCGACGACATCGCCGAGTACATCCGGGCCAAGCGCGCCGAGTTCGGCGCGATCGTGGTCGACGCCGGGGGCGGCAGCGCCAGGATCTTCCACGAGGCTGTCACCGTGGCGAACCTGCTGCTCGTGCCGGTCGCTCCCACCAAGATCGAGCGCCGTAAGCTCTTGGCCACTTTCGACGAGGCCGAGCGCGCCGCCGCCCGCAACGACCGCGACGTCACCGCCCACGTCGTGCTGGTCAAGGCCGACGATCGCACCAGCCTGCCCCGCAACGCGAAGGACAAGCTGCTTGAGCCCGCCGAGGGCGAGGGGGTCGGGCCGGACCGCAACGAGCCGTTCCCGCTCGCTGAGACCGTCATCCACTCCTGGGTGCACTACATGGAGGCCTTCGGCGAGGTCCCGACCGAACTGAGTGAGTACGCCGAGCTGATGAAGGAGCTGACCCAGGCATGACGGACAAGAATGAGAAGCTGAAGCCTCCGCCGCGTCGCACCGGCCGCACCCTGGGCGGGGCCAAGAAGACGGCTCTTCCGCCCCCGCCCCCGACCGCCGAGCTCACTCCCGAGCAGTTCGCCGCCGAACAGGCCACCGCGGAGGGCGAAGGCCGTGCCGATGCCGGCGCGCCGCAAGTTCAGCCCGCTCCTTCCACCGATCCCGTCGAGGCGTCGGCGCAGAGCCCGGGCGAAACGAAGACCAAGGTGTCGCAGCCCTACCCCCAGCTGACCGTTGAGGCGACGCCGAGCGGTCCCGTGCAGGAGGCGACCGCCAGTCAGCAGGCTCACCCGGCCGTCATTGTCCCCGAGTTCCGGATGGAATCCGCCGTGCATCCGATAGAAGGGCAAGTGCCGCCTGGGGCCCCGGCTGCCCAGCCTGCGGCACCTGCGGTCCAGCCCACGCAACAGGCCGAGCCGATCGCTCAGCACGGGCTGTCTCAGGTCCCATTCGCGGCATCTGGTGCGGCCCCGGCCGCCGAAGTGGCCGTTCGCCCGGCCGTTGCTCCGGTCCCAGGCGGCACGGCCTTCCCGGTGAGGACCGACGCTCCGGGATCTCACCAGGAGCAGGACATGCGCTCGCCGGCGGCGCCCAGCGAAGGGACGCCGTGGGCTCAGGGCCCCGGTCGGCCCAGGGACATTCCCGAGGCCGCCGTCGTCCTCAACCAGCGCATCATCGCGCGCGAAAGTCTCGACTCGTCGGTCCCCGCCGCGCTGAAACTGAAGAAGCGGATCAAGCGCTTCGCGCTGGACAACGAACTCGACCACCTGCCCATCGGCGACATCGTCTCGGTCGCGCTGGACGAGTGGCTCAGCACCCGCGGCTTCTGAGGCGGCGTCATCTCGCAGGGGTGTTCGCGAACGCTTCTCTCGTTCGCGAACACCCGTCCCCGCAGCTATTCCACTAGGCAGCTAGCTATCCGCCTACCCGGACCGACCGGAGTAACCCTCTCGTGCCCGATCACTCCCACTACGCCCGCCGACTGCGCGACATCGCCGACGCACTCGACGCCGAATCCCAGCCGGGTGACGACCCGCTGACGCCGCACGCGGAGACCCTGGACATCATCAACAGCCGCCGCACCAAACGCGGACAGCTCAACTACGCCGTCCCCAATCAACTCCAGTTCCAGCGGCGCATCCGCAGGTATAACGCCGACACCGACATCCCCCACGGCGACATCGTCGCCCTCGCCCTCGACACCTGGCTCCGTGCCAAGGGCTACCCGCCCGACCTCAACTCTCCTCCGGCCGATGTTTCGTGAACCCGAACAGCCACGCCATCCGAAGGCGACCCATGCGCTCATCGGCAGCAGCGCAGGGGGAGGTCCAGGCGCCCCGGGTGTCTCTTGCGGAGCGTCCGGCACCCCAGGATTCAACCGCGTTGTCAGTGGCGCCTCTTATCGTGTGATCCAGGCGAACCGTGCGTCTCTTGCACCCGGTCTCGCTACGAGAGGGGCAAATGGTCCCGGAGGCGAGGCAACGGTGCTGCACGGCAGTCATGGCGGTCTGGATCCCGACGACCTTATCCAGGACAGGGAGGTCGAGGACGCCCAGAGCGATCGTCTGGCACACAGTCACGTCGCCGATCAACTCCGCGATGTGTCGCTCTCGGTCCCGGCCCCGACGAATGTGGCGGTCTGGGGTCCCTGGGGCTCAGGAAAGTCCGGTGTGGCCAACCTGCTGAAGGGGCAGCTACAGCGGGAACGCGACGTCCGGTTTGTTCACTTCGACGCATTCAAGTATGCAGAGAACCCCCTGCGCAGAAACTTCATCATCGCAGTCGCCACTGCTCTGGGAATCAAGGATCAACGCTTCCATGAGGAGCTGTACAGCGGCCGCGTCACGGCCGAGCTGAAGTTCGGGCAGGGCGATATTCGCCGGCTTCTCATCACCTTCGCCCAGATGTTCGGGGCCGTCGTCGCCTTCTTTGCTGCAGCCATGGCGCTCCTGGCCTGGGTTCGGGGTGGGGCGTTCCGTCCCGCCTTTGCGGACCTGGCCACCGGAGCTCTTAAGGCAGGAATCGCACCGGCAGCTCTGCTGACTTCACTGACGGTGCTGGTGTCGCGCACGCTCACCCGCGAGCACAAGACGGAAGCCGCCGGCAGCGACGAGCAGTTCGAGAAGCTCTTCGCTGAGCTTGTGGCCCGGTCCAGGATGAAGCGTCTGGTGATCTTCGTCGACGAGCTCGACCGCTGCGCGCCGAAGGACGTTGTGGCCACCCTGGATGCACTTCGCACATTTCTGGGGGTGAATGGGTGCGTGTTCATCGTCGCCGCCGATCAGCAGGCCCTGGAAGAAGCCCTCACGCGCGCTCTGGAACAGGCCACGCCCGCCGACACCGTCAATCCGTACTACAGCAGCGGTAGCGGCTACTTGGACAAGGTCTTCCAATACCAGATCAGTCTTCCGCCGTTGCTGGTGCCGAAGGTGACCGGGTTCGCTGCCGGCCTTGTCCGCGAGCGCGGCGGGCTGTGGGCCGAGATTGATGTCGACCTGATCGTCAGCATTCTCGTTCCCTCACATGTGCGCAGTCCGCGACGGGTGAAGGCGCTGCTGAATACCTTCGCGCTGACCTACCGGCTGGCCGAACGCCGGGCCGCGGAAGGGCTGTTGGAGACCAATCCGGCTACTCGCGCGGAGGAGATTGCCAAACTGGTCTGCCTGCGTGTGGAGTTTCCCCTTTTCGCGCGGGATCTGCTGCTGGATCACCGGCTGTGCGAGTACGTACTGGCACTCGATGCGGACAAGGAGGCCGATCTGGGTGCCCATGTGCGCCGCCAGGTCAGAGATGCTGCGTTGAGATACGCCAGCCTGGAAGCCGCCGTGGACAGGCAGCTGAGCTCCTCCAACGGGGAGGACGGCGAGGAGTCCAGTGTCCGCACGCACCATGGACGACAGCTCGTGGCTTACCTCAAGCGCACAAAAAAGGTGGCAGGTCCAGGGCGGGACCTCGTCTTTATGGAGACCAGCGGCAGCATCTTCGGGCTGCCTGCTTCCCTGGCCGAGGCGCTGGAGCAGCAGGCTCAGAATGCCGACCTGGACCAATTGTCAGCCTCCGTGGCCGGGCTGCCTGCAGCCGAAAGACCCGCTGTTCTGGCCTTGCTGCTTCAGCAAGTACGGGACGCGATCGGCCTGGAGGAGACGAACATCGCCACGGCTGTCCTCTCAATGTGTGGAGACGAGGCGGTTTCCCTCAACGCATTGGCAGATGCAGCGGTGGAAACGCTGGCTCCCATTCTGACCATGAACCCTCAGGAGCTTCCCGAGGAGGTATTGGCCGGCTGCTGGCGCCTGGCGCTGGCCAGCGACCGGCCCGCGGCCCTGGAGATGCGGCAGGTGACTCTGCGACATTCCGCGCTGGACGACAGCGCGCCGCTGGCCGCACAGCTGCTGGCCAGCCCACAGCCCGCACTGACCGCAGATCCGCAGCGCGTTCACGCTCTGGTGTGCCGGCATCTGGTGGGCGAGGACGACGCCATGGCCAACATGCTCACTGCGGTCTCCCCACAGGACGCGGCTGCCATGATGGCACTGGTCGGCGCGGAGCTGTCCAAGCAGGTGCTGGCCGTCTTCGAGGCACACGACGAATGGACCGACAGCCAGACGACGCAGAGTGAATCAGTCACCGTTGCCCCCGACGAAGCGGATGATCTGCCTGAGCCCCTGGATCCCTCCGTGGTGCTGGAGCGGCTCAGCGGACTGCTGGAACACTGGTGCCGCACTGCCCGGCCAGCAGCGCATGCCGTCGTGGGGTTGCTTCTTGGCCTGAACCACAAGCAAGGCCGCGACATCGTGGAGCAGTTTGCGGCTGAGATTCCTCCAGTGACGGACGTGGCACTGGCCCGTAGCGTGCTGTCCGCCACGGAACGACGCCACGTACCCCTGTGGTCTCGCTGGCTTGGTCTTCTTGACGCACAGCTCGCCATCGGTGACCTGGAAGAACAGTTCAACAGGCTGTTGGCAAAGCTGTGGAACGAAACCCGCTCGGCTGACAAGCCGCTGAACCCTGCCGTCGTCACTGAAGCTGCCGACAGCTTTATGCGCCTGTTCAACCAACCTCGCGGCGAGCACCCGGACATCACCCCCTTCATCCTGCAGCAGTTGTCCGCCCCCACGAGCGATGAAGAAGCCGCCGAACAGATGCGGCTGCTCACAGCACGGCTGCCCATGGAAAGCAGCGGACTGCTGGATCGCGCCGCGTTCACCAAGTACCAGGCAGCAACAATGGCTGAACTCCTCTCGGACGCCGGCGAGCCGGACTACTCCTTGGACGGACCGCTGTTGGCCTACGTCGAAGCGGTCACAGGCGACTGCCTTCGCGATCTCGGCTCCCCTGTCGACGATGTTCTCGATGCGCAGGAAGCCTGCGCTCTGGTCCGGGCCATCGACGGCTGCAGCTGGCTTCCCGCGCACGACCACACTCAGTTGCGTATCAGGGCTCGCAGTCTGCTTACAGAAGGCGGAGTGGGCACGGATGAACTGCCGCCCCTGCCGACGGCATCCGACATGGCCGACTATGCCGCTCACCGTCGCTCACGTGCAGGTGAGGTTCTCGCCGACTGGGTTACGCTTACGCAGCCTTCGGCAACAGTGCTACTTTCCGCTGTCTCGGCGGCCATGCGCCAGCCTTCCAGCCTGCAGACAAACCCAACGCTGCTTCAGACCGCGTTTGAGATCTGACATGGGACGATCGGTCGGTGACTCGACTCGTGAACCGTGACCTCTCCCTTGAGGAGCTTGAGCGCGACCGTTGGTCGGTCCCGTCGGGCGGTGAAACCCGGCTGATGGCGACCGTGCGCCAGCTTCGGCGCAAGCCGATCGGCGGCCTGACGGTTGAGGACACGCGGCTATTGATCAGGCAAGACATGGGCCTTGCCTATCTCCTGCCCCTGGCGGTGGAGGTCCTCCGGATCGACCCACTGGCGGAAGGCGACATGTACGAGGGTGATCTGCTTGCCGCCGTGCTCACCAGAAGTGCGGAGGTCTGGAGCGAGTCCGCCGAACTCGAGCGGGATGTCCGCCTGATCGTCTCGGAGTTGGCCGACGTGCCGCCTGCCCTGAAACGTGAGGTTGAGAGGTTTCTGGCTCTGTAGCTCGCCGACAGCAGCTGCCGCGGCGAGGGGCCGGCAGGTTGTCTACGAGGAGTGCCGCACGAGCGGTCGTGGGCCGGGACGCATCGCAGCACGGCCCCGAGTGAGCCGGCGGACCATGACGCCGATCATGGCCCATCGAATCATCGTCTCGGCGTGGGCCGGACTGGTCTCGTAATCCCGGGCCAGGCGCCGGTGGGCGGTGAGCCACGAGAACGTACGCTCTACCGCCCACCGCTTGGGCTGGACCTGGAAGCCGCGCTGGTCAGGGTCCTTGCGGACGATCTCCAGGTCGCGGCCGAGGATCTGTGCGGCCCACTCGACCAGGCGGCCGGCGAAGCCCTGGTCGGCCCAGACCTTCTTGACGCTGGGGTGGTCGAGCCTGGTCCACAGCAAGGGCCGCTTTGCGCCGTCGCGGTCCTGGATGCTCGCCGCGACGACGTGGACGGCCAGGAGTAGACCCAGGGTGTCGGTGACGATGAACCTCTTGCGGCCCTTCACCTTCTTGCCCGCGTCGAAGCCTCTGGTGGCCGCGGGGACCGTGTCGGCCGTGCGGACGGACTGCGAGTCGATCAGACCCGCGCTCGGCTCCACGTCGCGGTCGTCAGCTTGACGGACCTTGCCGCGCAGGGCGTCGTGGATGCGCTCGACGGCGCCGTCGTCGTGCCACCAGGTGAAGTACCAGTACACCGTCGGCCACGGGGCGAAGTCCTTCGGCAACTGCCGCCAGGCACAGCCGGTCCGCACCACGTAGAAGATCGCATCCACGATCCGACGCCGCGGATGCTTCTCCCGCCGCCCGCCCTTCGGACCCACCCGCGTCGGCGGGAGCAAAGGCTCCACCAGCGCCCACTGCTCATCCGTCAAGTCTGACGGATACCCACCCCCACCACCGCTCACGGTGAGCTCAACGAACGCCGCAGCAACGGGACACGGCAGATCTCAAACGCGGTCTCAGACCGTCGCTGCACGGTTGACAGCGCTGCAGACCGCCGACCAGTCCGCCTTCTGGCAAGGCCTTGTCTCCAGCCCGGCCAGCCGCATCCCGCATCAGACCCTGGCTGCCGCAGGATGGTCGGTGCTTCCGGATGCAGAGGCGGCAAATCTGCTCACTGACCGCTACAGCCGCACCACCAGGAATCCGGACCGACAGGCCGTGCTCGGACTCTGGAAGGCTGCATCAATCACGACCCCAGCAGCCCGCGTCGAGCTCATCCAACGGATCCTGATCCCCATGCTCGAAGTCGGCCAAGGCGCAGCCGATTCAGCGCTCGCCTATCTGCCCCAGCTCATGGACTCGGTCCCCAGAGGAGTACGGACCGAGCTGCGTACCGCCGTAGCGGGCGCCAGCAAGCGCTGGCAACGCCTCGAACAGCGCGGCACCACAGCGCTCAAAGCGGTCGGGTACTCCACCGAACGTACGGGGCTGCTGCGCCGTGAACGCATCAGCCGCAGCAACGACGATTGACCGCCGAGTGCCTGCCGATGCAGGCCGCAAGCAAGGTCAACTCGCTCGGCTCCTGTCGGCGACGCCTGAATCCTGGTTCTTGATCACTTTCAGTGCCGGGGCCACGGAGGGTCACCACTCAATCGGCTCGCGCCTACCGCGAGCTCGGCAACGTTGACCTCTCCCATAGGCATCACTTCACGTCTTCGCCCTCCACCACGATCTCGACAACTAGGTTCTGTCTCTTTGGTCAGCGGCGGGTCCAGATGAGGATGCCCGCGAGGTGGAGTGCGGCCTGGTAGGCGATCGCGAGTTTGTCGGTTCGTGTGGCGAGGCCGCGCCACTGTTTGAGGCGGTTGATGCACCCGCTCGACGGTGTTGCGCTGCTTGTAGGCCTCCGCGTCGAAGCCGGGCGGACGGCCGCCGAGTCGGCCTCGCCTCAGGCGGTGGCCGACTTGGTCGGAGGGCTGCGGGATGACGGCACGGATGCCCCGGCGTCGCAGGTGGCTGCGGATGGCGCGGGATGAGTACGCGCGGTCGGCCAGGACAAGGAGAGGACGGGTCCGTGGCCTGCCCGGCCCGCTTCGGGGCACGCGAATGAGGGACATCACCGTCTCGAAGGCGGCTGCATCACCTGCCTGGCCTGCGGTGACGGTGAAGGCGAGGGGCCGTGCGCGGCCGTCTGAGGCCAGGTGGACCTTGGTGCTCAGCCCGCCGCGGGAGCGTCCGAGCGCGTGATCGGCGGGCTCGCGGAAATGGACCGCCCCCTTTTGAGTGCTCCGGCGGCGTGCTGGTGGGCCCGGACGACCGTGGAGTCCACCGACACCGTCCAGTCGATGTCGTCGTCGGTGTCCGCCGCCGCCAGGACGGCGGCGAGGAGTATCTCCCACGTGCCGTCAACGGCCCATCTGATCAGCCTCTTGTGAGCGGTCCGGAACGAGCCGAGCCCGTCGGGAAGGTCCCGCCAGGGCGAGTTGGTGCGATACTTCCACGCGATGGCCTCAAGAGTGCGTCGGTGGTCGGCCCATCGCCGCCCGCGGACCGGATCCGCCGGCATCAGCGGCTCGATCCGGTCCCACATCGCATCGGTGATCACTAATCGGACAGGCACATCCGATCAACTCACCAATCCATCAAAGAGACACGCGCTAGCCGAGTTGACTCGGGTTGCGCAGGCCACGAACTGGCTCGTACGGCGGAAGTCGGCGGGTTCGCAGGCGTTTCGCGGTGCCGTTGCCTCTCTCTGCGAGCTGATCAAGAATCTCAAGTCCCTGTGTGGAGATCCGATGCGCGGAAGTGAATCTTCGCCGTTCCCGGAGAAGGCCGTGCAGCCGTATGAGGGAGGCGTAGAACTGCTCCGTGTCGGACCTGCGTCTCTTGTCGGTGCTGCGGTCCTCGGGGAACTCGAGCAGCGCACGAATGCTCAGGGTGAACGCTTCGTCCGCCAGCGGCACCGCGCTGTCCCAGTCCTCCATCGCCGCGTAGGTGTCGGCAAGGTACCCGAGCCCCCGCAGTAGTTCGGCCGCACGGACGTCAGGCGCATGTGCGGTATCCGCTGTTCTACGCAGTTCGACGCACTCCGCCAGCATCGGGAGCGCATCGGAGTACAGGCCTGCGGTGGCGAGGGCGAGGCCGGCACCCGCCAGTGTTCCCGACAGGTCGCTGTCCGCGTCCGTGCCGGGCTGCCCGCGAAGCCGCCGCGCGGTGTTCACGGCTTGACAGGCCGCCTCCTTGACCCTGCGCTCGGCCCCAGCCATGGAATAGAGGCGCGCCGCGTTGATGTACGCGCCCGCGAGGTCCTGACCGTAGCGGCGGAAGTCCGATGCGGCGAGACGCTGGACGATGGAGAGGCGTTCGGCTTCGGCGATCAGGGCTCGCTGCCGGAGCCCCGCCGAGACCAGCCTCGAAGCCAGCGCGGCAAGAGCACTCGCCACGTGGCGCCACCGGGTTCCGTGCTCCTTCTCCGCCAGCTCCCTCAAGATGGCCACCCCTTCCTCGGTCGGATTGACAGCTCCGAAGGCATAACCGGCCGAGCTCAGACGGGATCCGAGCACGCTGAGCGCCCTGGCCAGCGCCGCTTCGTTCTCGGACGTCGGGTCCAGTTCCGCGATCCTTTGGCGCAGACGAACGATCTCCTTCTGTGTGTCGACGATCTCTTCCCGGTTCATCCCGTGGCCGAGGCTTGTTTCTGCGACCAGCGTCGCGCTCAACTCCGGTCCGTAGCTCGGGAAATCGACGTCAAGCAATGAGCGGCAGAGAGACTCCGCGTCCCGCAACGCGTCCATCGCCTGTGTCTCCCTGCCCAGCTTCTTGAGGTTGGACGCCAGAGCCCGCAAGGCCCCGACCTTCTCGGCTTCGGGGCGTTCTCCGGTGGCGGCGGCTTCCATGCGTGCTTGGTGAAGGGTTTCGAGGGCTGTGATCAGCTGGTCACCATCGACGTACGGACGCAATACAGTGAACGACTCCTGCATCTTCTGAGCGGCCTGAGCCCGTGTCCGGGGATCGTCGATCTCTTCCAGCCTTCTTAGCAGGGCCAACTGAGCGGTGGCATACCTCTTGGCGTCCTCGCCCCTGCCCAGGGCGGCGCTCAACCTCGACAGCTTCGGAAGCGTGTCGGCAAGCATCCCGATGCGCCATGCGGGATCCTCGTCGGAGTCGGCCTCGACGATCTCCCTCGCCTCATCGAGGATGCCTACCGAGTCCCACTCCCGCGCGCCGTCCTTGAGCCGTTCGGCAGTCTGCAGGAGTTGCTCCGCCAGCAGGCGCGTCGGCGACGGGTCTCCCGCCGTGGCATTTTCGCGTACGGCCGAGAGCGCCTCGACGCTGGTGTCGGCGGCCTCGGAACGGCGGCCGATCTTGGACAACCGAACCGCCAACCGGTTCAGCAGGTCGGCGACGGACGGACCGTCACTCTCCCTGGCAGAGTCGATCGCCTTCCGCCACAACGTGATCCCGGCGTCCTGCAGTACCACGCTGCGCACGGGGATGGACTCCGCCAGTTCCAACATCGCCGCACGGTCGGGAGCGTCGCCTTCGCTCATCCCCGCCATGACCTTGAGGAACACATCCTGCAGAGGCCCCTCGGAACGCTCGGCGACGGAAACCAGCGAGCGCAGCATGCCCACGGGTGCGCTGCGCAGAACCTGTTCGATGAAGACGATCAATCGTGCGTCACTGGTGCAGGCACGATCCAGGATGAGCCACGCCCGCTCTGCCGATTCCGGCGGCACGGTGGCCAGCGATTCGAGCATCGTGGGGCAGTCGACGAGTGTGTCCGACACCAACTGTTCGAGCAGCAGGTCGGGTTGGAGGATCTCTGTGTCGTGGGCAACCCCTGTCGTGTCCGCCGTGGGGAAGAAGCTCAACGCCCAGCGCGCCATTGTGTGCAACCGTTCCGCGGACGCGTCGGCGAGATCCGGGATGGTCCTGAGCAACTGAGCGGTGTGGACCTCCTTCTGAGCCCCGAACAGGGCCACCGACGTCACCACGCGTCTGAGCAGTTCGTCGTCGATGGACAGACCGGCTGCCGCCGAACTGCGGCTCCAGTAGGAGGACTCACGGTCGAGTACACTCCGCACGATGACCCGGCGCGTGTCTTCGTCCCCGACGCCGTGGCGGACCGCGCTGTCGTTGTCCAGTACCTGCAGCAGGGCCGACATGTGCAGCACGAGGATGGGCTGCGTCCCCATCTGCGGCATTCGCCCCGCGGACACAGAGGCAGCGGCACCGAGCCGGGCGGCGAAGGCGGCAGCGGCAGAGGCGTGGGCGTCGCGGCGGGCTTCCCGGGTCACGACGAGCGGGGCGAGGTCGGCCTGCACCACCGGGATGTGACTGGCCGCCTCCCGGATCCGACGTGACCACGTCTTACGGTTGCGTGCGAGAACCAGCAGACGGGTGGGAGGCGCTGTCCCCTCGGGTGCGTCGAGTCGGCTCAGCAACTCATGCAGGCCGGTATGAGTGTCCCCGTAGTCCAGCACGGCCAGTACCGGATCGCCTCGTTCCCTCAGCCGGTCCAGGACCTTCGGGCTGCCGTCACCCGACAGAAACCCCGCGGTCCAGCTCTGCCGCGCCATGGCGTCGCACAGCTCGGCCGCCAGGCGCGTCTTGCCTGCCCCGGCCTGGCCGGCCAGCAACCGGACCGCCGCCTGTTCCCCTGACGTGCACCATGCCATCAGCTCATCGAGTTCGGACTTCCGCCCCAAGAAGGGCACGACTCCGTACTCGGGCCGCAGCAGCACGCTGGGAGGAACGTCACGCGAGGTCGTGAGCGACCGATACGCGGACCTGAACTCCGTTCCGGTCTGGGCGTACAGGGCATCCTGCCGAACGGCGAACCACCGCTCGTGCTGGACTCCCGCAGGCTCTTTCGCGGGCCATATGTGTCCGGCGAAGGCGTCGAGGGCACGCCCGACGGGAACAGCCCAGCCGCCGAGATCGGACTGCGCGTCACGGGTGCGGGTCAGCATGGCGCACACTCGTCCAGTGCGCTCGTTCAGTACGGGGGCTCCGCTCATCCCGCCGGAGATGCGGCCGTCCCGCAACTGTAGGCGCCAGGCGTCTTCCCCGGTGTCGTCGCCGTCATCCTCGCCGTCTGCCCAATCGGTGTCCAGGAAGCCACCCTCGTACCGCAGCGACGCGGGAATGAGACGCGGCCGTCCTCTGCGCTCGAAGGTATCCGTCCATCCGGCCGTGTACAGCCGATCAGGTTCCGGATACAGCACGGGCTCGGCGTCCTGGCACGAGACCCAGGGGTGGTCGTCGGCCGCGAAGCCGAGCAGCGCCGCGTCGGGGAACGGGTAAGGATCGGTTATCCGGTCCTGCATCGGCTCGCACCGGCACTGCTCGACGCTCAGTCTGCGGTCGCGTAGTCGCAGAGTGATCCGGTCCGGCTGTCCGGCCGCCACCGCGACGACGTGTGCGCATGTCAGCGCACGGCCCGGCGCCACGAAGAAGGCGGTGCCGCGCGGTGATCCATCGATCAGCACCTGAGCTGTGCATTCGGCGAGCAGTCGGTGCAGCCCTCTTGGGCCGCCTTCTCTCACGGTCATTATTCAGTCCCACCAGCCGTTACTCGGCCGGAGCCTCCCAGCCGAGGCGCACCGTGAACGCCGCGGTCCCTCCGGCCTTCGTGATCAGGCCGAGCAGCTTGCCGCCCTCCACCGTGAGTGAGAGCCCGAACTCCACCTCGACCGTGTCGGGTGTCGCGTTGCGGACGGCCTCTCGCACCATGTCCGCCACCCCGGAGAGCGCGTCCTGAACGGCGTCGAAGCGGAACGCGTCCGCGAAGCCGACATCCTGCGCGCCGCCCCCCGCCTCCGTGACCGCGTGTACCTTGACCACCGCGCCGTTCGGCAGCGTCGCGTCCACCAAGGCCAGTGCGTCGTCCTGCATGTAGGCTCCCCGTCCGCGTGTCAGAGACGCCATGGTAGTTGCGGACGGGGGCCCGTAGGCTAGCGCGTGTCTCTTTGATGGATTGGTGAGTTGATCGGATGTGCCTGTCCGATTAGTGATCACCGATGCGATGTGGGACCGGATCGAGCCGCTGATGCCGGCGGATCCGGTCCGCGGGCGGCGATGGGCCGACCACCGACGCACTCTTGAGGCCATCGCGTGGAAGTATCGCACCAACTCGCCCTGGCGGGACCTTCCCGACGGGCTCGGCTCGTTCCGGACCGCTCACAAGAGGCTGATCAGATGGGCCGTTGACGGCACGTGGGAGATACTCCTCGCCGCCGTCCTGGCGGCGGCGGACACCGACGACGACATCGACTGGACGGTGTCGGTGGACTCCACGGTCGTCCGGGCCCACCAGCACGCCGCCGGAGCACTCAAAAGGGGGCGGTCCATTTCCGCGAGCCCGCCGATCACGCGCTCGGACGCTCCCGCGGCGGGCTGAGCACCAAGGTCCACCTGGCCTCAGACGGCCGCGCACGGCCCCTCGCCTTCACCGTCACCGCAGGCCAGGCAGGTGATGCAGCCGCCTTCGAGACGGTGATGTCCCTCATTCGCGTGCCCCGAAGCGGGCCGGGCAGGCCACGGACCCGTCCTCTCCTTGTCCTGGCCGACCGCGCGTACTCATCCCGCGCCATCCGCAGCCACCTGCGACACCGGGGCATCCGTGCCGTCATCCCGCAGCCCTCCGACCAAGTCGGCCACCGCCTGAGGCGAGGCCGACTCGGCGGCCGTCCGCCCGGCTTCGACGCGGAGGCCTACAAGCAGCGCAACACCGTCGAGCGGGTGCATCAACCGCCTCAAACAGTGGCGCGGCCTCGCCACACGAACCGACAAACTCGCGATCGCCTACCAGGCCGCACTCCACCTCGCGGGCATCCTCATCTGGACCCGCCGCTGACCAAAGAGACAGAACCTAGTCAGAGACAGGGGCCCTCCGGGCGCCATGCCGCGCCGGCG
This sequence comes from Streptomyces sp. R35, assembly GCF_041053035.1. NCBI lineage: Bacteria > Bacillati > Actinomycetota > Actinomycetes > Kitasatosporales > Streptomycetaceae > Streptomyces > Streptomyces sp. R35. The sequence continues at coordinate 8,873,409 of NZ_CP163440.1, read as the reverse complement.
ACCGGAACGTGCAGGCCTCATTGAGCCCTCGCGCGCCACGTTAACTTCCCGAAAACTCATCGGACTTGACGGGAAAATCTCCGAAGTTGTCATTGACATGCCACTGTCTACGCGCGTCATCATGAGGGCATGAGATTCCCCCCACGAATCACCCGCATCGGCGCCGCAGCCGCCGTCCTGTCCGCCCTCCTTGTCGGCGGCACCGTCACCGCCACCCCGGCGGCCGCCGCGGTCGGCAGCATCTGCTACAGCGACCTGCCGTCCCAGGCGTACGACACGCTCGACCTGATCGCGTCGGGCGGCCCCTTCCCGTACTCGCAGGACGGTGTCGTCTTCCGGAACCAGGAAGGCGTCCTGCCCAGCCAGTCGTCTGGCTACTATCACGAGTACACGGTCAAGACGCCTGGCTCGTCTACGCGCGGAGCGCGCCGCATCGTCACCGGTAAGAAGACCGAGGAGGACTACTACACCTCGGACCACTACGCCACGTTCGACCTGATCGACTTCGGCTGCTGAGCCGACCGACCAGGTACGACCGCTGAAGGAACGGTGCGACCAGCCAGAGGCCCGTCCAAGCCCACCCGGATCTCCGGTCTCCGGCTCCGATCAGCTGCATCCCGGTTCGACCCTCGCCCCGCGGCTCCCCCCACGTTCATGGGCCGCGGGCGAGGCACGTGGTGCCGTTGCCGACAGCCAAGTCGGCTTCTGCGGCCCGTTTTGCGGACCGATGCGCACCAGGGAGCCAGCCGAGCAAGTACCCCGTGCCGCAGTGGCACCGGCCATGGTGGATCGCATCTGATCGGTGGCACGGTCGGCCATGCGCTAACCGGTTGCACACTGCTCGGTGCGGACACGAGTGGTTCCGCCAGACCCGGTTGGATGCCCCGAAACTCAGGCAGGGCGGGTCTCTCCTTGTCTTGTCCTGCGGCCGGTGAGCGACAGGCTCAGTCGAGCCAGTCGACGGGAATCAGTGCCCTGCGGCGGCCGTCCTGGGGACGCCAGTTTTCGACGACGGCGTCCTGGAACCAGTCTTCGGGGAGGTTGGCGTGGTCGCACACGATGATCTGCAGGCCTCCCTCGGCTTCCTCTGCCACGTCGTGCAGCAGTTTGAAGTAGGTGGTGACTGCTGCCCAGTCGGCGTCCTCGACGGTGGCGGCGTCGCGGATCTTCTCGGGGAAGAAGGCCTGTGTGGGCTGGTCCAGCATCAGGAACCGGGGTACGGGCCTGTGGTTGCGCAGGAAGTACGTGTGCAAGGCCAGGTGAGCGACGAGGTGGTAGCCGATCCAGTTCTTCGCGCTGCCGATGCGGGTCAGGGGCAGCCGTCCTGCGGGACGGCGGACGACGACGTTCAATTGGGAGAGGCTGATGCGGACCTCTTGGGCCGTTGCGGCCTGGCCGAGGCTCAGTCGCTGTGCCCAGGGCGTCATAAGCGTGGCGATGTCGGTGAGCCGGCGTTCCGTCTCAGCGGTGACGTCGTCCTCGTCGACCAGCTCCTGCAGGGCCTCGACCCTTTCCTGAGCCAGTGTGAGGTCGTTCTGCAACCGGCGTACGTCGTTGTCTGAGAGGTCACCGGCAGCGGTGCGTTCCTGCGCGATGCGCCCTTGGACGTAGGCGACGCGCACCTGCTGGTCCTGGAGGTTCCTCATCCGCTCGTCGCTGGCGTTGATTTCCTTCAGCTGAGCGCCGTTGATGCTCAGGCGTTCGGCGACGGTGTCGCGTTGGGTCTCCAGGCTGCGGCGGTGTTCTTCGCGTACGGGCTGCAGGGTCTCGGCGTGGGTGAGTTCGTCGGCCAGGTGACGGGTCAGGGCGATGATGTCGGCGGCGGAGGGGTCGGGATCGTCCAGTGGGCGTGCGCACATGGGGCACACGTCAGCCGACTGGTCCTCGACTTCGGGCCCGAGCAGATCGAGGGTCTTCAGCCGGTCGAGCTGCAGGTGGAGTTCTCCGGTGAAGGCATGGCCTTGCTCGTGCCAGCGGTCGACCATGGCCAGCGCGTCGTTGAGTTGCTGCCAGCGCTCGCGCAGCTCCCGCCGCTCCTGGGTGAGAATCTGACGGCGGTCTTGCAGGTCGGCGGGTCCGTCCGCAGTGGTCAGAGGGAGCACGGACAGAGCCTGGTCCAGCAGGGCTTGGGTCTGCCGTGGGTCCAGGGCCGGCGGAAGGTCACGCAGGAGTCCTTCGCGTTCCGCCAGGCGCAGCAGTGCTGCTTGCCGGGTGTCGATTCCGTCCCTGCGGCGCAGGGCGTCATCGAATTTGCGTTGGGCGGCGCGTTGTTCGCGCAGTGCTTCACCGAGTTGGTGGCGCCGTAGGGCCTGTTCGGGGCCAGCCGCGCCCAGGAAGTACGGCAGAGTGTCCTTGATGGCCTGGCCGATGCCGTTTTCGCTCTGGCGGTGGAAGAGAGCGCTCTGGTTGGCGATCTCGTTCTGCTTCTGGAAGCACAGCAACGCTGCCTGGGCGATGGAGACGTCGAAGGGGTAGCGGGCCGCGCCGGTGGGCGGCTGGAAGCGGAAGTCCTCGATGCCCAGGCGGGCACTCAGCTGGCTGCGGAGCGCGGTGACATCAGCGTCTGCTACCAGCTCATCACCCCGGGGAAGGTCAAGGCTGTCGTCACCGAAGCGGATCATGGCCTTGGTCGTGGAGTCCCCGGCCGGGCGTGGCCGTGCCAAGACCATCCGTGTGGTCCCGAATGTGACCAGGACGGCGTACCAGCCGACGGTCTGGTCGATGGGCTCGTCGGGGAAATTGGGCTTCTTGCGCCCCAGGCAGTACTCAACGATGTCGAGGACCTCGGACTTTCCGGTCTCCGATTCGCCGGTGAGGATGTTCAGCGCCCCGGGGCGGAAACGGATAACCCGGGGAACAGGTCGGCCGTCTCGGTGGTAAAGGGCCAGGGCGAGCAGCTGCATGGCGGGTCTGTAGCTCCTTTGCAGGGTGATCAGAAGGTTTTAGGGACGAATGCCGAGAAGAGTGAAGGCCGTGACGGGTTCTGTTGCCGCAAGCCACCGACCAACCAGCGCAGCACGCCGTGCACAGTCAGCCACTTCGCTGCCGTGGTCGGCCGTAGCGGGGCGCGGCGCGCGGGGGCAGCGCAGGCCTTCTCCGGTGATCTCCACGGCCCGGTGGCGCAGGCCGGTGCGCAGGCTGGCTCGGGTGTAGTCGGTCAGCGCGGCTGCTCGGTCGGCGAAGGCCGCCTGGTGGCGTGGGTGTTCGGTCAGCCAGGCGGCCATGGTGCGGCTGGCTTTGGCTGGCAGGTCTGAACGGGTGTCCGTGGGAAGGACGAGCGGCAGAATGAGGAAGGCGCTGGGCCATGGCACGGGTTTACGCGTTCCGGTCTTGGTGGCCGCGTTGATGCTGCAGGCCAGCAGATAGGCCCCGAAGGCGGGATTCAGGAGGGCCTGCGCCTCGGGGAGGCGCCGGGTGGAGGCCATGGTCATTTCTCCTGCTGGTCCGCGCGTGACTGGCACAGCGCGGTGAAGTCGGGGTGCCAGCCAGGGCCTTCGTCAGGGTCAGCGCGGTCGGCGAGGCTGTGCATGGTGCCCCGGCCCACCCAGCCGACGGTATTGCTGCCCAGGCGCGCCGGCTCGTCGGCCGCTTTGTCCATCGTCCTGCGCAACACATTCTTGCCGACACTGCGCTTGGCGGCCTCATCGCTGTCGTCGTCGAGATCGTCGGTGAGGTCGACGAAAATGTGGTCCCACTCGTCCCACAGCCGCTGATCGTACTCCGCCAGGCCTTCCTCGGTGATCTTGAAGGTGCGCAACCAGGCGGAACGCTGGGCGCGCGCATGGTGATAGTCGCGCAGGTAGGTGGCAATGGCACGGTTCCTCAGACCGATCCACCGCATCTGCGCTACAACCAGGTCATCGTCGTAGACGGCGACCTCCGCGTCGGTCAGCCGATGGAACGCCTCGGTGATGGGCAGGTTCTCCCCGGCAAACTGATCACTCACCTCATCGAGACGGCAGTGCAGTTCCTGGGCCGTCACCGATGCACGCTGCCGCCTTGGGTTCTTGCGCTCCAGCAGTTCTACAGCCACGCGATACCACCACCCCTTGATCTGCTCGAGGATCGCGTCTTGCTGATTGGCCCTGATCCCCATCGCTTTGGCCAGACTAGGGTCGAGGTCTGACATCACCGGGGAGCCGTCGCTGATCACCAGGGCGTCGACGAACTGGTAGCGCTGCGACGGGGACAGGTCGAGGAACATCTTGCGTTCGCCGGCCGTGCCCTGTGGGCCGTCCGCGGCCGCCACCTGTTCCATGCGGGCCAGGGCCGCGCGCACGTCCCGCTGAGCTCCTCGCCGAAGCTGGTAGTAGAAGGTGCCCTGCGCGGCCACTTGTGTGGTCACCAGCCGCAGCAGGGGCATCGAATCGGAGCCAGGATTTCCGAGCGTGTTCAGTGCGTCGATCCACGAGGCGACCGAACGCCAGAAGTCCTTCCCCGTTTCGCTGAGTTGTCCGGCCTCGCCGCGGTGCTTGGACTGCAACAGCTCCGCCGGAGTTCCGCTCCCGTAGAGGAACTCGATGTCGTCGAGCACCTCCATGCGCACCTCGGCCGCAGCGTCCTCCCAGCTGCGTTCGGCCAGTTCCAGCAGGGCCAGCTCGCACTGGTAGAGATACCCGATCATCTGCCCGGCCGCCGAATGCGATCCTGCTTGGGCCACGTTCCCCACTAGTTGATCGAGTACTGAGCCCTGCAAGGCTTCCGCCTGCCCTGGCAAGTCCAGGGGCAGGCCGAAGACATGGCGACGAACTGTCCGAACGGCAGGCGACAGTCGGCACCGTTGCAGCGCCTACCGATTATCACCTTTGCCCAGTTGCTGGCAATCGACAGCTCATCGCTCAATGTGCCTGGGCCGGGAACCGCCACCGCCGCTACAGGTAACGCATCTCGCTCACGGGCGGTTCCACAGGGCAGGAGTGGTTCACTGCCCAGACCCGGTCCCCTCGTGCGCCTGCGAGACGTCTTCGAACAGCCTGGCCGGCGCCACGTTCAGGCCGGACGCGATGCTCAGGATGGTCAGCACACCCGGATTGCGCCGCCCGTGTTCGATGTAAATCAGTCCGCGAAAGCTCAATCCGCTGCGTTCGGCGAGCTGCTCAAGGCTGTAGCCGCGCTCTTCTCTAAGACGCCGGATTTGCATTCCGAGGGACACAAGTCGCGGATCCGGCAGCGATTGACTTTTGGGCACACGGTGACTCGATCGTCACACCATCGAAGTGCACCATGAACAGCTGTGCATAACTACCGGGTGTAGCGGAAAGCATCGTTCTGGTCGGCCCTGCACAGACACCAGACGCACCGGTTACACGAGGCGCACTCCACCGGCAGCAGCCGTCACCGACGTGAACCTCCGGCGCGCCCGTAACGCCACATCGCCAGGCCAGTACGAGGACGGCCACTCGCACACAATGCACCACACAACACCGATCTACGGGCGGAACATTGAGCAAGCCAACCGAGCCGTTCGATCGCTGGCACAAGAGATATCCCAAACCAGAACGCGGCGACGAGCCGTGCCGATGCGGCACCAATAAGCGCCCCCTATACCCGTCCGCGGATCACGGCCGGGGCCGGCGATGGCAAGCGCGCTACACCGATATTGACGGCACAGAGCGAAGAACCTGCCTGGCCACCTGGCAGGAAGCGCGCGAGCACCTGGACAAGGCACTCGCAGAAATCGAAAGGAAGAAATCACCAAACCCCGCTGACAGCATGCGCGTTGCATTCTACGCGGCTCAGATGATTGAAAGGAGACGCAAGCGACGAAAGAACGCCAATACCACCGCCGCCTACGAAGGCCAACTCCGCAACCATGTCCTGCCGTTCATCGGAAGCCGTCCGGCCAGCACCCTGCGCCGTCGGGACTCCACATCCTTCATCGACTATCTGATCGACAAACCCGGCATCAACTCGCCCCGCACGGTTGTCCAGATCTTCAGGATCTGGCGCCTCCTCATGCACTACATGGTCGACGAGGATGTCCCGCTCCCACCCAACATCGTCTCGCGCATCGAACTCCCGGAAGCCCTGCCACGCGTCAAGGTTGCACTGTCGCCTGGACAAGTCACAGCAGTCGCAGCTGCGATACGGCAGGTGGCGCCCCGCTACGAGGTCCTGATCTGGCTCGGCGCGTGCGCCGGCCTGCGTCTGGGCGAGGCCTTCGGCCTGAAGCGAAGTCAGGTGGCCTGGGAACACGGCTTGCTCCGCATCGTGGAACAGCGTCAGCGAGGCAGGGCTGTACGCCTCAAGACCAGATCCAGCTACGCGACCTTGCCGGTGGATCGCTTCCTGATCAAGCGGCTCGCCCGCCACACTGCACAATTCTCCGGCCCAGAGGCAGCGTTGTCCTACGCCGAGCGCCGCAGGCAGGAGCACCACCCCGTCGACCCGACGGAGAAGGACCTTCTCGCCACCAACCGGATCGGCCACCCCGTCCTGTACAGCGACTTCTATCCGAAATGGCGAAAAGCTGTGGGGCAAGCCGGACTTCCCGAACGAACTCGCTTCCATGACCTCAAGCACTTCTACACCAGCACGCTCGCCGCCTCCGGCAAGCATGACCCGAAGACCGTGCAGGCGCTCTCCCGGCATGCCGGGTTCTCCGAGACCTGGGACACCTACGCCCACCCACCGCTGGCGGTGGAAGAGGTCACGGTCACGGTGTTCGGCACCGCGTTCTCAGACGTCGCATAGGCTGCTTGCGTGCGGGTCAGGGCTGCACGGCGGCCGGATTCGGCGCTAACGATCTTGCGGCGTCAACCACGGGACCGATCCGGCGATCGTCTACATGTACAACCTCGCACTGCTGGCTGGGAGTCCTGCTGATCATCTTCGGAAACACCACCCGCTGGAAGCCTCGGGGTACGTCTCACCGTTCCTCGTCGTGTTCGAGCAGAGGCGCTAGTCCGTCGGCGGCGGCCGCCCCCCTTGAGCGGCCGTCGCGCTCTCGACGCCGTCAGCACCACGACCCCACGGCCGGACGCCCCTCGTCATCGCGCCCATCCGAGTCAAGTTGCTCGGTTGAACCAATGATATTCGCGCGGAGTCACGATCAGTTTCAAATTAGGGACCCTCAGGCAGCAGGGTGGAGTGCTTCGGGCAACGGTAGACCGTCAATCGCCCAGCGCCTCAACTCACGCCTGCCGACCAGAATCAGACGCTGCTCATCTCTGGCCCAAGCCATGCATTCCACGGTAAACCCAGTATTGGTGACGAGAAGCGCCCGGGGCAAGGGATGACGAGCGGATGCCGCACCGAACAGATTCCGGGCAACGGGCGAGCCCACCCTCGGCTTGGCGTCTTGGAAGTGTTTGCACTGCACGATCACGGGATAGCCCAGTGGGTCTACGGCATGGACATCAATTCCTCCATCGCCGGCTCCTCCCCCAGCCTTCTGCACTCGATATCCGTCCCGCTGCAGGAGATCCGCAATGAAGTGCTCAAAAGCGGAGTGGTGGAGTGCATCCACCTCGGTCATCAGATCCACCGCGGGAGATGGCCCACGGACCGACTCCTCTTCAAGATCTTGCAGGGCGTCTGCAATTGCATGTCCGAGGGCTCGGGGGACGCTGGGAGGGGTTGACTCTACGATTTGTCGGAGGACATCCCGCGAGCTACCGGCGAAAGTCCAGTCGCGCGGAAAGTCTCGGAGCAGTGCAGCCTGTCCCAGTGTGAGGCACGGCCCGGCGGGGCCGTACAGGGATGCTTCAGGATCCCGCCTATCATCTGCCAGCTGACGGATCTCGATTCCGCAGCCACGCCAGGCGTTAACGTCGTTCGGATAGAGGGCGTCTGCCTCACCTCCCACAGCCAACACGTCGATCAGGCGAGGAGAAAAGGATCTTTCGGCCCTCTTCGTCCACACCTGCCAGGCGTCACGGAACCTCGGGTCTCCGCTCGCTTCGAACCGTTGTCGCATGCTCTGAGCAAGGACGGAATAGAGATTCGGGACAGGCCTTCCCTCGGGTTTCGGAGGGTTGAAGAAACCCTTCTGGTCGCTCCGCATGGCAACAAGGAACGAAGCGCTCCAGGGACTTGCTGCGCCGTACTCCCTGCCGTCGTAGGTCGCCCATTGTGCAATGCTGTACCCAAGGCTCTCCAGCACCCCTCGGACCCATTCACGATAGCTGTGGTGACGGTCAGCCCAGATACCGGCATCGGATTCTAGGATGAATACTCGCGGCTGGAGTCTGTCGGCGTATTGAACCAGCGCAGGAGTGTCATCACGGGGGCCATCCACACTGCCAATATTGCGGGCGTACAGAAGGTCCAAGTGCTCTTCAGGGAACAGATCTGGCAGACACTCGCGTATGTCCGCCTGCAGGACAGGAAGACCAGCGAGCCGGAGGGTGTTCGCTCGGTTCAGATCCGGCTCAACTGCGATCTCAGTAGAGAAGCCAGCCTGGCTCAGTCCGACGATCTGCCCTCCAGCTCCCGCGTTGAGGTACATAGCGGTTAGCGATCGACCGTTACTCAACTCGCTTCTCTCCCACAGTAGTTAGAGCCCACACGGGAGCCCGTTCGTCCCGCGTCCTTGCAACGACCGAGGTGAGCAAGGTGTTCCCCATAGAGGGGCGACCAACTGGGCTGGGTTGGTCAATGATGCGATGGCCTCGACGAGCCGTTGAGTCTTCCCTCTCCAGATGTCTCACCACGCTTCGTCACTGGAGTCTTCGGCGAGGTGCCCGTGATGGCGGTAAACCATTTCGTCGGGGTGGCGTGTCACTCGGGCCAGCCGCCAGGCCGCGTCGTAGGACATGCGTCCGCGTTCTTGAGCACGAAGCCGTAAGGCCAGGAGGCTGGTTGCCGGGTCGAGCAGCCAGCGCAAGGCTGGTAGCTTCATCGGGCCGTGCCCCCCTCAGCGACGGGGCGCAGCTCTCCCCCGTCACCGCGGACGCTTTCGGGCGAATCAGCGGCTGATGGCTCGCCCGGCGCCAGCCAGGCGAGCGCGTCGTTCCATCCCATCTGGTCCAGGACGGCGCGGACGGTGGTGATGAAGCGTGCGTGGTGTCCTGGGTTGTCGCCCAGCTTCTCCCAGACGTATAGGAGGGTTTGGGCGATGCGTTCGGCCTTGGATTGGATGTCGTCGGCCGCGCCGACCAGCGGGAGGATCTTCTCCTTGAAGACGTCCCAGTTGAGGGAGTCGAGGTCGTCCAGGTGGCGGTCGAGCCACCAGATGCGCGTGGCGTCCGGTGTGCCGAAGACCGCTTGTCTGAACCGTTCTCGGCGTTCGTGTTCCTGTGCGAGCTGGAGCGTCACCTCGCGTATGGCGTCTTGGTATCTCTGGGCCCGGTCCGCTTCTTGCTGGGTGAGCATCAGGGTGATGCGTGCCTTCAGCCAGAGGTCAGGGGTGTTTTCGGAGGTGTGCCAGTGCGCCGCGGCGAGGGTGAGGCGTTCCTGTGCGGTGGTGAGCTGTTCGGGCATGTGGCGCTCGCTAATGCCGCGGCCGAGTTCGTCCAGGGCGAGTCGTGCGGCGGCTCGGGCAGCGGCTGTGCCGCCTGTCTTGAGGGGGGCGGGTGCCCGGTAGGTGAGTGTGCCGCGGGCGCAGAAGCGGATACCGGGCAGACGTGTGGGCCACTGGGCCCGGATCCGACTGCGCCGGCGGCTCCACCACGGGCCGGGTCCATCGATCGTCAAGAGGTCGACGCCTCCTCGGACGTCCGGTAGCGGTAGGCAGCCCGTTCCAGGACCTCCCGCCAGAACGGATCGATCGCCGACTCTTCCGTTACCATGAGCCCGTCGAGGCCGGAACGGCGGCTGGGCGGGCTGAAAATGTCCGCGAGCAGGTCCAGCACCGGTTCCCGGCGCTCGGGGTCGCCTTGGAAGCGTTCTTGCCACCGGGTCAGTTGCCTGTCGACCGCCTCCACAGCGGCGTCGGTGGACAGCAGCTTCTGCCACGCGCGAACGAGGCGCAGCCGGGCCTCGGCGGCGGGTAGTACTTCGTTCAGGACCAGGTCCGTTCCTTCGTCGCTGGAGACGAGAGCGAGGAACGCTCGCAGCGTCTGACGGCGCAAGGCCTCGTCGGATTGTCCGCTCTCGGCGTCGCTGAGCCATTGGTCGACGGCCTTGCGCACCTGTTCCGGCCGTTGCAGGGCGAGTTGCTGGAAGGCGTGGACGACGGTCGCGGAGCCGAAGTCCTTATGGCCTGCCGCCTTGCCCAGACGTGTCAGTGCGAGCGCTGGCTGGTTGGTTCCCCAAGTGCTTGCGCAGATCTCGATGACGAGGTCGACCTTGTTGTCCGAAGGGGCCTTGGCATCCATCCACTGGCGCAGGCGATCCCTGATGTAGCGGCCGAACTCGGCATCCCCGGCCGCGTCGGTCAGGGCTTCCACGGCCAGGACCCGTCGGGGGCCTTGGAGGTCGCTGGCCAGCGCGTCGAGGATGGCTCGATCGTGGCGGTGCACCGCCAGCTTCAACAGCGCTGTGGTGACCCTGCGGGCGTCCTCTTCCGGGATAGTGCGGTCTGCTGCGATGCCGATGGCCCACGTGCGCAGGAGTTCGTGCTGGGTGGGGAACTCGTCCCACAGGTGACGCAGGATGGCGGCAGGCAGGCCTTCCTTCTGCGTGTCGTGGAAGGCACGGTCCCCGTCGCGAGTGATCTCCGCGGCGTCCAGTCGAGTCGACGTAGTGGCGTCGGTCAGAACGTTGACAGGGTTGCGTTCGAGGCCGAGTCGGGTCAGGAGGTCATCGGCTGCCTTGATGACGGACCTGCGTTGTCCTCCGTGCAGCAGGGCGCCGGCCCAGACCGTGACCCGTGTGGACAGCAACTGCGCGTCGCTCCCCCTCGCCCGATTCCTTCCGAGGAGGTTCTCGACTTCCGTGTGCCAGTCGCCGAACTCATCGACGATCATCTGGATCTGCTCTGGGCCGGATACCTGGAGCAGACGGTCGGCCAGGCGCCACGCGGCACGCGCGGACGGGTTGGCTTTCCAGATGTCAGCGAACTCCGTCCTGTCCAACCAGGTCACACGATCGCCGCAGTAGTGCGCCCGGAATTCCGCTGTGACGAGGGCCCGCGCATCGGGAGACTCCAGCCGGACGGTGAAGGGCAGTGTGGGTTCAGCCCAGTGGCCGTACCAGTCGGCGGGCGTGGCCAGGATGACGAGGAAGGAGTTGTTCTTGCGCAGTTCCGCCCCATAGCCGACCAGGTCGGTGCCCAGCCGCTCGCCGGGTTGCTCCGCGAGGTCGGAGAGATCGAGGATGTATCCCGTCCCCGCGTCCTTCGGCAGCGGGCGGACCGAGGGCTTGGACCATTCCGGGTCGAGGTCGAAGATGGCCAGCGGAGCGTTGGTCACCGTACGCAGCAGGCGTATGGCAGCCGTGCGGCGGCCGGTTCCCTGGGCTGCGCAGAGAACGATGACTCCGTATTCGTCCAGCAGCTTGGAAGCAACTTCCCACTGGTCTGCGTTGCGCGGCGGGACGAACCGGCCGTCCTGGCTCGCCCTGTAGTCGGCGTCGCTCTCGGTGATGGGGACAGGGATCGCCTGATCGCCGTTCAGGTGCAGGTTGTAGGCCTGGATGCCGTGCTCACCGGAGTGGCTGAAGCTCACTGGGCTGGACTGCGGTTGACCATTCGGCTCGCCGCCTTCTGGCGGTGGGGTGGAGACTGTGGGCGCGTTCGGCTCGACGAGCTCCGACAGTGGCTCCACCGACGGTGACGTGGTCTCCGTGCCTTCCTGCTGGCCCTGCTCGTCGTCGATCATCACTGCCCCCGTCCCGTGCCGAACAGGTTGTACGTCTGGATGCCGTGCTTGCCCGTGTGGCTGAAGCTCACCGTGCCCGGGGCCGAGGAAGCCGCCTGGGGTGATGCTCCGGGTGCAGGCGCTGGCTGTTCAGTGGCCGCGTCCATCGTGTCGAGGGGTTCGAAGATGTCCGGGTCCGCAAGCCGCCAGTCGAAGCCGGGGATGTGGACATAGGCCGGCTGCTGGAACTTCTTCACCTTCGCCAGGTGCCGCATGAACTGATCGGGCAGGACGTCGCCGTTGACGCATCCGCTTTCGAAAACGTCCTCGTACACGCGCTGCGAGATGATCACCACGGTGTTGGTGATCTCCGCGTTCGCGCGGTTCAGTACGGACCGCAGCGCGTCGTCGTCCAGGAGCCGGTGGGTGTGCACCATCGGCACACCCAGTCCACTGGTCGGCAGCGGGCCGACATGAATACTGACCCGCAGTTGCAAGGGCGTGCTTGCCGGGGTCTCGGCACGTCGGCTGGCCAGGGACTCCCGGAGGGCGTCGGGGAAGCAGCCCACCAGCGCGGGCAGGACTTCCGGGTCCATGCCGGCGACATAGCCGTCGCCGGTGTGCTGACCGAACATCCGCCGCTCCCAGTGAGCACTCACGTTGCTGGCGCTGAGCGCCTGCGCCAGCAACGGCGGGATATCGGCGTTCACTTGCTGCATGCCCTTGCTGTCCAGAGCACTGAAGTTCCGGGCGTCCACGGCCAGGACGGCCCGATAGGGCCACAACGGCTCCCATGACGGCAACATGTGCCGCTCCTCTCATCACATGACGTGGTTTCGCCGCGCATCACGACGAACGCCACCCTCGTCGAGAGGCAAGGACGCAATAGTCCAGCGTTGGACGGTACGGGCGTGCGGTGAGTCACAACGCGGGTGTGGCGTCCTTACGGCCTTTGCAGCCGGGGAGTTCTTCGCCCCGGGCGACTGCCCTGAGGCGTGCCACGTCCGTGATGACCAGGCGCCGACGACCGAGTGTGAGGATGCCGGCTGACTGGAGCTCACCCAGGGCTGCAAGTGCTGACGAGCGGCGCATCGCCGCCATGGTGGCCAACTCCGTGCGGGGCATGCCCAGTTCGACGAGCAGGCCAGCCGCCGCCTGAGGGCGACCGACTTCGTCCGCGAGATGGCTCACGACTCTGGCCACCCGCGCTGTGGAAGACAGGTTGACCAGGTCTGCCCGCAGGCGTTCGTGGCTGTTGAGCCGTTCCACGGTCAGTCGGTAGATGACCGCCTCCAGACGATGGCGCTCCACGTAGCCCCGGAAGGCATGAGCAGGCAGGACGACTCCGGTACAGCGGCGCGCGGCCGTGACGGTGGCGGAGCGTGGACGATCGAGCAAGGCGCCCATCTCCCCGAGGACTTCGCCCGGTCCACGCAGCATCAAAGTCAGTGCGTCTCCGCACTCATTGCTCTGAGCGACCTTTACAAGGCCGTCGAGCAATGCGATTACGCAGTCGGGCGACTCTCCCTGAGCGAGGAGCACGGCTTTGGACGGGTAGGTCCGCCGACGTCCGCGGTCGATCAAGTCACGCCATACATCGGTGGAAACCAGAGAGCGGAAGTTCATCGCGTTGCCCTCCCGGTGTGTCATCCGACGACGGTCGCCAGACCGAAGGCGGCACCACCTGCGACTGGCAACAACAGCGACCACTGCACCTGGCGGTGCTTGTTCCAGGCGATCTCACTCATCACCACTACCTGCCGGGACAGCGACGGCAACGGGTCCTTGTCCCCAAGCGCCGGGTCCAGGTGCCGGACATGCCCGAAGTACAGGAAATCGTCGTCCTCCTCCGGCCCCCGTCGCTCCTTGCGGAGGTTGGGCGAGATCGCCCAGGCCGCACAGCTGACTCCGGCCGCCATGAGCAGGACGCCGATGCATAACAAGAGCCGAGCCACGGTGGAATCGAGATCACCGGCCGCTCGCCCCGAAGTCGCCAGCAGTCCCAAGACAGCCAACGCCGTGGACTGCATCGTCAGAGCGAACGACGCCTTCGAATCAGCCTTGGCCGTCCAATCCGCGACAGCTGCCTGGATTCGCCACGCGGTCTCCGTCGGCTCAACCGCCATCAAGCCACCCCCTAGCCGTTAACCAGGCGCTCACGCGCCGGTCCCGGGCGGAAGCCTGGACACAGAAAGCAGACGGAAAACCCACTTGGGGCACTTTGGCTGAGAGCGGACACTCCCTTGTCGCCCTACGGAGAGGGCTGAGCCCAGCTGAATCGGCACAGTTGGGTTCAGACGACCAACCAGGGATCTGTGACGTGGTGGATGGCCCATCCTCGTTCGGCCAAGGTTTTGGTGTGGGGTTCTGCCCGCTCTCTCAAGGCAGCCAGGGCAAGCAGGTGAGTGGGCCGGGTGGCCCCGACGAAGATGAGTTGTGCCGCGCGGCGGACCGTCGCGGGGGCACGGGCGAGGTCGCGAGCGCCGGCAAGCAGTGCCAGTGCCTCGGTGACGTCGTGTTTCTTGCCCGTTCTGTCGAGGCACTCAAGAACGAGGGTTGTCGGCGTACTAGCTCATCTGCAGAACGATGTGCAGGCTCAAGTACAGAGTCCGGTGTACTCCAACTGGCCTACACGCGGCCGGTGCCGGGGCCATCCGATCTGGAAGTGTGCGGGCCGCGCCGAGCGGTCAAGGGCGCCTGCGGCGTCGCTCCGCGATGGGCTTCGCCCACCCTGGACAGCTCGTCCCGACCCAACGATCAGCTGGCTATCGGATGGCCCCGAACGAGTGACGCCCGGCCTCTGCACTGCGGCTTGTACGGGGCTCTGCAGATGAACCTGTACGCGGACAAGGGTCGCGGCGTGCGTTTCGCCTTTGGCGCTCTGAATCGTGCCCGCCACGGAAGCTGGCTGGTCGGACTCTGAAGCTTCCCCTTGATCGTGGACAGGAGACTGCTCCCACGCTGCCGCACCGGCAAGGGCCGGAAGGTGCGGGCTTTCAACTCGGCCCGCAACTCCGCAAGGAAGCCCTCCAGTCCGCGCACTTCCTTGATGTAATCCGACCGCACCTCTCTGACCTGGACTTATGGAGGCCGAAGCGGCCGTGACCTGCTAGGACGGGTTACAGAGGCGATCGGAGGCAGTCAGAGGAAACGCTCTGATTCGACCCCGGTTCGACCTGGGTCGCTCAGAGGCAGTCAGGAGCTGGGGCAGCACCTCGCTGTTCTTCGGGGACTTCCGTGCCCAGGGCGGCAGGATCGCCGAGGAGAACCGCTTGCGTTCGCCCGTGGCCTCGTCGATGCGCTTGTCGTTCACGCGCGGGGCCTTGACGCATTGACTACCGTGAGCACGGGCGTGCCTTCCCGACCGGCGCTGCGAACGCCGGCCTACTCGGTGACCTTCAATCGATCACTCGGGAAGGTACGCCCCTCGCGTGCCACCCGAGCCTCGATCCACAGGTCTTGAGCATTGCTCTCGTATCATTGGGGCCCCTGAGTAGGGGGCTCGGCTTCACTCCGCTTACTTGCGCTGATCGACCAGGGCTGAGTAGGCGTGCCGTCCGGGTCGAGACCGTGCGGCCAGATGACAGTTAGGGCGGGGTCCAAGGCTCCGGCAGCGTCTGCTGCCTGCCGGTACAGGTGCTCGACGCCTCTGAGGGGACTGTTCTCTTCCCTTTTTTCAGCCAGTTCAATCAGTACCTCAGGGTGTCCGCTTGCCGCGGCCCGGCGGGCCAACTCCTCGGCGGCTTTGGGGCTCCCGTCGTTTTCGCGAGCTCTGACCAGCTCGCTGAGGGCGTCTGGCCTTCCGGCCTCTACTGCCCGTACGGCCAGGAGTTCCGCGTCTTCATGATCGCCAGCCTCCTCCCGGATCAAGGCGAGCTCGGTCAAGGCATCCGGGTGCTCGGCTTCCAGAGCTCTCTCGTAGAAAGCGATCGCGGCTGTGCGCTCACCTGACTGCTGGTGTTGCCAAGCCAGCTCGACGATGGCGTCGTAGTGGCCTGCACTGACAGCGCGGCGCGCCAAGGTATCGGCTCTCTCGCAGTCGCCCACGTGCCACCAGAAGGAGATAAGCCGGCACAAGGGTTCCGTATTGCCGTGCTCCGCGCACTGCATCGCCAAGTCTTCAGCCCCGGCGTAGTCCTTCTTGCTCACAACCCGGAGTTTCACCACGTCGGCCAGCCCTTCCGGGTCGCCGGCAGCGAATGCCTCACGGTAGAGGGCTTCTGCAGTCGCGAGATCGCCGTCCTTTTCCCGGTCTCGTCCCAGGTCTGCCAGCAGGCGATGATGTCCGAGCCTGGCGGCCTTCCGGGCGAGAGCCTCAGCCTGCCTGGTGTTACCTGCAGCTTCGTTGAACTGAATCAGTGCAACCAAGGTAGCTGGATCATCAGTCTCGGCTGCCTGCTGCAAGATGGTCTCCGCTGCGCTGTCCTCGCCGTTGTCCGCCATCATCTGCAGCAGGTGATAGAGCGCGTAGTCGTCGCCTGCTGCGGCTGCTCGCAGGTAGAAGTCTTCGGCGGCATCAAGGCGTTTCATTGCGCGGGCGGCGTGCCCCAGCCGGATCAAGGCGCGGGGGTCTCCTGCTTTGGCAGCGGCGCGAAAGAGCTTTCCCGCCGTTCTGCGGTCACCTGCCTCTTCTAGCAATCTCGCACGTTCATTCAGGACATGAACGTGGCCTGCTGCGGCCATACGACTGGTCAGTGTTTCCGCGCTGACTTCGCTCTCAGGCCGCTCCCGCAAGCGGATCAGGTCTAGCGCTGCACTGACGTCGCCAGCCGCTGCTGCCTGTAGTGCAAGGGCCTCCGCAGATGCGTGGTCTCCACGTGCCTCACGCATTCGGCAGAGGGCCTGCAGTGCACGGCGCCTTCCCTGACTTGCTGCTTTGTGGGCCCACGCTTCCGCTTCAGCGAATAGGCCAGCGCCTTCTAGGGCTTCGGACAGATCAGCCTGAGCATCAGGGTTCCCCAGTTCAGCTGCCCGGCGGCATAGGTGGTGGGCCCATTGGGTGCGGTGTCTGATGCGGGCTTCTGAGGCCAGTCTGTAGAGATCGTCAGCGTGCGCCAGGTGGGTGTAAGCCGCGGCCCAGAACGAGCCGGGGGGACACAGAGTACGGCGAGAGGTACGCCCCCGCTGCTCCAGGAAGTCGGCGAGCCGGTACACCGGCTCTGCGGTGGCGGATAGGCGGAGCTCAGGCGGTGGGGTGCCCGGCGGGCGACGATGGGGGCGCGTAGCGGTGCGTCGCAAGGGAGCCTGTTTGCCGTGAACCGGTCGGGACAGATCGGCATAAGCGGCTACTTCCCAGCCTTCGGCGATCTGGTCGTACTCGTCCTCACTGAGATAGTCGAGCGCGGCGTCGGCGAGAAAGGCTTGGGGCAGATGCAGGCCAGCGCCGAGGCGGCGCGCATCCATTGCTGCATCCAACAACGACCTGGCAGCCGGAGCGGCGTGTGTGTAGCGTCGCAAGAGTTCCGGGGCTCCGGCGAGTTCCTGAGCCAATTTGCCGCTCGCGCGGGTCCGTGTCAGAGCGTCTCTCAGGAGCCGGTCGCCGTTCTCGGCAAGGGCTGCTGCGGCTTGCAGAGCACTGGCGTTGAAGGAGTCGGGGACCGCTACCAGGCGTCCGGCCAGGAGTTCCCTTACCCGGCTGTGGGGATCAGGCCCGCCTGTAACTGGCAGGGCAAGGTACCGGTCGGCGTATTCCGGCCATAGGGTGCCCAGGACGAGGACCGGCCCGCGTTCGGGTTCGGTGAGCAGGCGATGAACGGCAGCGGCAATTCGTTCGCCATGGACGGGGTGACCGAAGTAATGCTGGGCCTCGTTAAGCCACAACACCGTCCGCCGCCCGAGCCGGTGGAGGTCGTCGAGCGCGGCATCGGCCCGGGTGGGGTCGAATGGATGCCACAACCGCCAACCTTGATCCGCGAGCGGCTGGACTGCCTCCCAGCAAGATCGCGTCTTCCCCGTTGAGGAGGTGCCGACCAGTATCAGTAGTTGGCTCTGGCCGTTTCCCGCGTGCTCGACTGCATCCATGAGAATGCTGTCATGCTCCCGCCGGACATAGGCAGGCAACCCAAGAAGAGAACCGCTTGATGCTGACGGCCCAGAAACTGGACCGGCGGGGTGCACCTCCAGTTCGTGCGGATGCCAGGCTCTGATCGGGCGACCCAATTCGTCTGTACCTGGCACTCTCTCGGTCTCGGACGCCGCGCGCTGCAGTTCCAAGAGTTCACCGTCCGGCAAACGCAACACCTTGCACAGCGCCACGACCGTCTCCGGTGACGGCATGGTCGATCCCCGGAACGCCTGTTGCACCGTCGTGCGCCCTAGCCCCGCCTGCGCAGCCAGCTGCGTCTTGGTAAGCCGTGCCCGCGCCAGACCAGTGGTCAAGCGCGCCCGGAGTTCCGCAAGAGCATTCTCCGCGATCGCACGATCGTCCTGTCCTTCGTGCTGCTCGTACACGTACTCCTCCGGGCTCCAAGCGTATGCGGTGTTCGCCAGTGTTCATCTTTGACCGTCTGAACCGCGCCGCACAAAGCTTCCGAGACCTTGAGTCACGCAACCGTCCCCACCATTCATAGGAGTTGTCGTGTCGGGTCTCTCCACCATCCTGCTCACCTGCGCCCTGATCATCGTGGTCGCCACACTGACCGCCGCCGGCGCAGGCAAGCTAGCCCGCCTGGCCGGAGCTGCCTATCCGACCGCTATTCTTCGTGCCGCGGCCGCGTTTGCCGCAGTTCTCACCCTTGCTGCCGCCGTAACAGCTGCCCTAGCCGCAGTTCTTCCCTAAGCCCTGACAAGACTTCCGACGGACCGGCAACGTGGGCGGAACGTTTTGCCACGTCGTTCTCACGGAGGCCAGCTGCTGGCTGAGCGTTCAGCCGAGCCGTGGGATGCCCTGAGTGCCGCGTGGAGAACCTGTGATGGGGGCGCGGCCGAGCAGGCCGCGGACGGTCTGGCTGACGCACAACGTGCCGTCGGTCGTGCGGTCCTGCGATGAGGCCACGATGGGAGGTCGCCGCCTGCAACAGCCACGGCACCGAAGGACGCATCCGGGCGACCCGTTTCCCCTCCCGCAAGCCCCGTCCAGCGGTCGGCGGCGGCCGGCCATCGCTGCTGCGGCTACCCAGCGCGATCATGCCGGGGCCGCTGAACGACGTCACAGCCACGCTGACGGACGGGCCCTGTCCCAGAGTTCGCCGACGGACCGGACGCTCGGCCACTGGAGGTGCGGCGATCAGCGGGGGCTCACACGGCGGGGTCGATTCCCGGGTCCGGTTGGTAGGACTCGACCACTACCTTGTCGATGAGCGATTCCTTTCCCACGATCGGCTGGTTCGACGGAATGCGTAGGAGACGCAGGAGGGGGTGGGCCGCCAGTGAGGAGATGTCCACGGCCTCGGTGCTCGGGTCCAGAGTGAGGGTGTCCAGGCGTGAGAAAGCCGCCAGCCAGTACCAGGTGACGGACTGTTCGGCCGGGAGCCACAGGTGGGTGACCCGGTCAGGGCGCAGTGCCTGAACCAGGCGGATCGTGTCGAAGCCCTTCGACACTCGAATCCGCGAACGGCTGCCCATCCTGCTGAAGACCGATAGCTCCTCCGGCGTGGTGATCTCGAAATGGACGTCGTCCTCCGGCAGATCGGCGAGCACGCCCTCCGCATAGGAGACGGTGTCGAAACGATGCCACGCACTGCACAGGAGCTGTCGTACTTGCGGGTCCGGATGGTCCTGGTAACGGCCGAGCAGCGGGATGGCGGCGTCCCCGCCGATGAGAACGGCCGTATGTGCGGTCAGGAGCGCTTCCTCGTCCGACAACTGCTCGGGCCCCGGAAGGAGTTCCAGCGCGACGGACCCGATACCGGCGAGGTCGTGGGCCTCACTGGGGCTATGGGGGCGGGATGAGGGCGCTCGCGCGATCACTGATCGCGGCCCGGACGCGGGGTTCGAGCTCGGTGGCGTGTTCGACGGCCGCGGTGGCCAGCAGGTGCAGCTGGCTTCTGCGGTAGCCGGAAGTCGAGCCGTCCCCGCGTCTGATCAGGTCCATCAGAAGCTCCGCGCCCTCCTTGGGTCGGGCATGCGCCACCGCCATGCGGATGACGTCCTCCCACTGGGACTCGACCGCGCGCAGGACGAGCAGGGCCAAGTCACCCTCCTCGACGGCGGCCTTCGCGCCCAGGTAGTCCTGGAAGGTCCGGTGAATGAAGTCGATGGTGCCGACGGCCGGTTCGCGCAGCAGACCGCTGCGCAGCAGGAGGTGCTGGAAGATCGCCGCGGCGTCTCCCTGGGCTGCCGCGACCGGCACGCTGGGCAGGGTGTCGGCGATGACGCGTTCGGCGTGACTGCGGTCGAGTTCGGACTTGCCGTTGAGGATGAACTTGTAGGCCAGACGTTGCAGTAACCGGACCTTGGGCTCCTCGGTAAGTACGATCCCGTCCGGCGCCTCCATGTCACGCTCCCGGTCGCGCCGCGCCAGCAGCATCGACAGGGCGGCGTCGTACAACTCCTTGCGGCCGCTAGGCAGATAGCCGCGCCGGTCGCAGTGCAGTGCGCAGATGAGGCCGCACATCAGCGGGTTGGTAGCGAGGCGGGCGAGATCCTGTTTGGTGCGGACCGCTGTGACCAGCGAGGACTCGTAGGCGTCGAGCTGGTTGCGCTCCTCCGGCTCGCTGACGCTGCGGGCGGCGTTGTGCCATCGATGGATGAACGAGGTGACGTCCTGCCGGCTCATCGGCGCGAGCGACAGTTCGGTGAACTTCTCCGTCGCGAGCCACCTGTCGCGCACGGCCGACGGGCGGGAGGTGACGAGCCAGACATTCCTGGGGTATGTGGCGAGCAGGTCCTGCAACCAGCGCCGCGTACGCTCACGCGTCCGCTTCGACACCTCGTCGATACCGTCGATGAGCAAAAGCCCCCGCCCCAAGGCCAACACCCGGTCCGCCCAGCCGGTCGGCTGCGCTCCGGCCAGGGGACAACGGGTGCGATGCAGGAACTCGTCCGGAGCCGGCAGGTCGTCATGCTGACGGGTCAGCGTGCGCATCGGGAGCACGAACGGCACCCGCCCGATGAGCGACGCCAGCGGGGCACCGCTGTCGAGGACGGCCAAATCCTGCTGGGCCGTGGTGACCGCCAGCCACTGTACGAGCGTCGTCTTGCCGGAGCCCGCGACGCCCCGGAGCAGTACGCGATCACGCCCGTTGAACGCATGCTCCGCCCGGATCATCGCATGGCGAGTGTCCCGGTCAAGATCGGCCTCAAGACTCAGGTACGCCGTCCCGAGCGGCCATTGTTCGGGCGATCGCGAGAGATCGATCCCATAGATGGTGAGCATCCCGTGCTTCTGGATGATGTGCGCAGCGTACCGCTCCTCGAACAGGGTGTCCTTGGTGACGGGTGAGGGGTTACGTGCCAGCAGGAGGTCCGTTTGGGCGATCACTTCCGCGAGTTGGCTGCTGTGTTCGACGAGCGTGCGTGCCACGAACGTCGAGCGCTGCGTGAAGAAGTGGAGGATGTGCAGGCAGGCACTCGCCAAGAGGGCGTCGTGGAGATAGGCCCCGTCGGCGGACAGGTCACGCGTACTGTCGGGTCCCGCGGCCTTCAGCGTCTGGGCCAGGGCCTGCGGGCCCATTTGGACAGCTTGTACGTCGTCCATCTCCAGGTCGCCGAGATAAGTCAGGGTACGGGCCAGGGCGAGGGCGACCGCCTCCTCCTCGCCCGGCGCGACGGGCCGTTCACCGATGGCGTGCGACCCCACCGCACTGCGCAGCAGCCCGCGGGTGAGCTTGTACAGATCCGCGTCCGTCAGCCTGCGTTTCTCACCGGTGAAGGACACCAGCGACGAGATGCGTACCGGACGACCGACAAGACCCGCGCCCGGTCCCTCGCTGACGAACAGCTTCTTGACCAACGGGGTGATGACACCGGAGGCGAGGCGAGCCGCAATTGCACCAGCATCCATGATCCCCCTTGGCGGCCGCATGTTCCCCGGCGTGCTCAGCTGATACCTGACCGAGAGCCATTGCATTCCCACAAACGCCCAGCGGTATCCACATGTCCGCTACGAACCGGGGCGGCCGCGCCCGGCTGCTCGGGTCAGTTCGCGGTGGCGGTCGGCGAGGGGGAGCTTGGGGTGGTCCGGGCGTACGGAGAACGACGTATCACCCGCCATCGCCACGATCGCGTCCTTCACCAGCACTGAGCTTTCCAACTTGGCGGTGGTGAACGCGTGTTGGACAGTTCCGCGGAGCGCGAAGCTCCTGGTAGTCGGGTTCACGACCAAGATCACCCATGCTCACCAGGAGCTTCGCGTGCTTGTCTACCCGTCGGCGATCGATCTGTCCAACACGCACCTGCGCCATCTCGCCGCCAAGTGGCCGTGCACTGCCGTGACATGGGCTCACGCTGGAGGCGCCTGACTCCCGGACAACAGACCCTGCTGGTCCTGGCCCATCTGCGATGCGGTGATACCTACGCGCAGCCCGCTGCCGGGTTCTGCATTGGGATCGCGACCGTCCACCGCTACATCCGCGAGCCCGTCGAAGTCCTGGCCGCACTAGCGCCCGGCCTCGCCGATGCCGTGCAGGCTGCGGGCCGTCTGGCCTTCGTGATCCTGGACGGGACGCTGCTGCCGATCGACCGGATCGCCGCCGACACCCTGTACTACTCCGGCAAACACAAACGCCACGGCATGAACGTCCAAGTCCTGACCGAACCGTTCGGACGGCTGTTGTGGGCCTCGCCCGCGCTGCCCGGCGCCACCCACGACCTGCCGGCCGCCCGCACGCACGGCATCATCGCCGCCCTGACCGAAGCCGGGGTCAAGTGCTGGGCCGACAAGGCGTACCAGGGCGCCGGCCGCTCCATCCGTGTCCCGTTCCACGGCCGTCAGCTCAAGTGGTGGCAGCGTCGGCACAACACCACCCATGCCAAGATCCGCTGCGTCGGCGAACAGGCCATGGCCACCCTCAAGAACTGGCGCTTGCTATGGAAGCTCCGCTGCAGCACCAACCGCATCACCGACATCGTGAAGGCCGTCCTCATTCTTCACCACCCGTCAGCATGAGGTTGGAAACCACTCACTGTGTTCGACTGGCCAGAGTTCCAGTCGGTGGTCAGTCCGGCAGTCACGGCGTCGATCGGCGTGCAGGCCGTCGGCGAATGCGCTGGTCGGGTCCGCTGCGTCTGCCAGTTCGGGGCTTAACGGGGCAGGCTCGGCCCAGCAGCGTATGTCCCTGGCGGACGCCGAAGTCGACTTGCCGTCCGCGCGCCGCCTGGAGGTCTACGACCGCATCTCCGGGCGGTACGGGCACGGGTCTCTCTGATCGGAGACACCCGCGCGGTGATCGGGATCGCCTCGCACACCACGGTCGACATCACACCTGGGGCAGGCCGGGCGGGCCGACCATGTGGTCCGGATCGTCGAACAGGACTGCCAGGTGACGGCCGATGTGTCCCTCCCACTCCTCCGGGCCCACCATCAGGGCCTCGCGCCGCAATCTCGTAATGCGGTCCACCAGGCTGCCCAGGTTGCCGTCCTGCACGATCTCGCCGACTGCTTCGCGGAAGGCGGGGTTCGTGCAGTCATGGCGGTGCCAGATCATCGCGGGCACGCCGGCCCGTAGTCCGGCGAGCAGCTCGCGACCACCCCTGCCTGACGGGTCCGACGGCGGCTGGCTGAGGATCAGGCACACCACGCTGGAGTCCTCCTTGAGTTCGCGCTCAAGGTGAAAGGGGCTTATGTCGTTCGCGCCCGGCCTGCTCCAGTAGGCACGGCTGTTCTGGTAATCATCGGTTAGTTGCCGCCACCGGTTGCGCCAGGGGCGGTGCCAGGAGGCGCGTCGCAGACGCTCCAAGCTGCGCAGCACGACCGGGTAGTCCATGACCAGCGGCGTGGGATAGGCCGAGTCGGGCTCCTTCAGCCACCACTCGACGGGCTCGTTCATCAGCGCGTGGGGAAGCATGAATTCCAGGACCACCGGCTGCCGCAGATCCGCCCACCTCTCCTCGGTCTCCTCGACCACCTGCCCGACCGCGCCAGGAAGTTCGTCGCGATACACGTGGACGGTTTCGCCGGGCACCGAGTGCGGGCCCTCGGACCGGCGCCAGTGAGAGAGGTAGTAGCGGTTTTCATCGACTCGGTCGGGCTCGAACTGGATGGTGAGGACGGCCGCCTCTGACCGCACAGGCGCTGTCGGAGGGTGCCATTGCGCCAGCACTTGAGTCAGGTTCATTGCGCGCGCCTGCGTCCGGCTCCAGCGGCGCAGCGTCTCGGCGTCCTCAAGCTGTCCGTGCTCTGTGAGCTGCTCCGCGGCGAGATCCAGGAAGGCCATGGTGGGGGGAGGCTCGCCTTCGGCGTGGTTCATTTGGGCCAGATGCAGGAAGGTTTCCCAGCCAGTCGTGCACCACCTCGGCAGCTCCTGGAACCGCTGCCTACTCACCCGTCGCGCGAGTGCCTCCGACTGCGGGGCCCCCACCGTCGTCAGTGCCGGTCGAAGGGGCCGGAGATCGACGCCGTTGAAAAACTCGACTGCCTCCCACTCCTCCACGAGCGGCCCCAAGGCGGTGGAAGCCTGCGACGAAGGCTCAATGTAATCTAGCGCCCGCGGCAGACACCAGAGATCGCCTGGCACCTGGGTACAGGTTCTCACCACTTCCAGCAGCCAGCCGCGCAGGTGCTTCCCCCCGTACGGCTCGACGCGCCTGCCAAGTTCGTTCGCGAGCATGTCGCACCAGATATCGCGGACACCCGGTTCCGTCACCACGGCCGAGAGCTGGAGCGCGTCCACCATGTCGGCAATCAGCCCGTGGCGCACCCGCTCTGGACGACGTTCGTTCGGCGCCGGAGGCGACTCGGGCCCGGCGCTCGTACTGGGGAGGTCCTCGCGGCTCGTATGCGGTTCGGCAAGGGGCTCGGGGTAGGAGGTTCGGGAATCGCCGCGCATGGTGATCTCTGCGAAGGGTCGGCTGGGCATGGTAAGGGCGACTTCACCCTGCCCAGAGGGCAGCACGGCCAGGGCCTGTGTGTCCCGCGCATCGCCCGCGTGGGCCGCGAGATAGGCGGAGACCTCGTCGTACACGCGACGGCTGTCGGAGCGTCGCAAGGTGCTGAGCAGCACCTCTCGTACTCCCTCCGCGAAGTCGTACACGGGGTTCGCGGAGTCCGAAGGGATGTGGTGGACGAGGCCGCTCAGCAGCACCTCGGCCAGATGAGCCGACCCTGATGCGGGGAGCATGACGCGCTGGACGAGTCGCATCACGGGAAGCGTGAGTGGCAGTGAGGCCAGGCAACCGGCGAGGCGGTAGGCCTGCGCGGACGCGTGTGCGCGGAAGGCGCGCACCAGGCTCAAGGGGTCGGTGGGAGCAGGGGTGGGAGAGATGGTGTCGTCGCCGGATGCGGTGGCGGCGCCGTCGAGGGTGTCGGTCGTCGTGATGACTGCCGGGACTCCACCGGGGGCGGTTGCGGTGACCAGGCGGGTCCATCCGCTGAGCCAGGAGCGGTCGAGTTCGAGGACGGGCACAGGAATACCCGCGGCAGGTTTGCGGAGGAGAGCAGAGCTGTCGGACGAGGTGGTGCGGAGCCGGGAGTTGGGGGCAGCGGGCGAGGCGGTCTGCAGGCGGACCGGCTCGGGACGTAGTCCGGTGCGGCGCCAGAGCCGTTGGGGTAGGGGCTGGATGATCGCCAGTGGGCCGTCTTGTCCCCATGTTTCGAGGAGGCGGTCGGCGCGGCCGTCGTGCCAGAGGGCCGATACGCAGTCGCTGACGCACCAGACGGCCTGCCGTCCGGTCGGGTCGAGGATCTCGCGGAGGCTGTGGAGCGCACTCGTGGGGATCGCCCGGGGATGGAGGCCGCTCGCGCCGTCGGGCGTGGAGTGCAGGTGCCACAGACGGATGTCGCGGAAAGCGCCCGTGCGCTGCAGCAGGACTGTCAGCTCGTTCACGAGGGGGTGCCAGACCGTCATGGTGGGTCCGGTTTCCACGACGAGGGCGAGGCTGAGCCAGCGTTCGGGCTCGGGGCGGGTCGCTGGGAGGAACAGTCGCTCCTCCGCGCTGCGCTCGGCGGTGGCGGTCTCGTCGAGGATCACACGGTGGCGGGAGGGCACCTTGCGCTTGAGCGGGCGCAGGGCTCGCATCAGTTCGAGCCCATGAGGCAGCGCCGGGACATCGGCGACACGGACGGCGATGGCACGCGTGGTGACCGTGCCTGACTCCGCTGTGGCCGCCGCAACGGTGGGGGCGTGCAGGGTGGCAGGCTTGCCCGGGTTAGCGGAGCGGGCTTCGCGCCTCTTCCTGTCACGGGCCGAGGCGTCCTTGCCGGCGGATTGCGCGCGTACAGTCTCCTGTGCGGTTGTGCTCGCCGACCCCGCGATGTGCGTGGCGAGCCAGAGCGCTTCCGCCGCCTCGCGGGCGGTGGGTTCGACCCCGATTCCCTCCAGCGCCGCGAGGACGCGGTCGAAGCCGCCGCTCATGGGGTGGAAGCGGGGAGGTGGCCGAGGAGCTGCTGGGCGAGCTGTTCTGGGTCACCGCCGCCGCGGGCGGCGTGGAAGGTCAGGAACAAGGCGTTCAGCAGGTGGTCGGTGGCCAGGTCGGCGGCGTCGCGTCGGCGCAGGAACTCTGTCACGAGAGCGGCGGCCTCCGCGCTGATCTCCGGATCGAGCCGGGCTTCGACGATACGCATCAGTTCGTCGTGGTCCGGGGGCAGGATCTGCAACGGAACGCAACGGCGCAGGAACGCGGGCGGGAACTCCCGTTCCTGATTGCTGGTGAGCACGACGAAGGGGAAGGCCCGGCATCGGACACGCCCGCCGTGCACGACAGCGCCGTCGGACCCGCGGTCGGCAGTGGACACGCGGACTTCGGTCTGTTCGTCCCGGGCGGCGCGCTCGAGTTCGGGGATGGTGAACTCGCCTTCCTCGAAGACGTTGAGCAGGTCGTTGGGGAGGTCGATGTCGCTCTTGTCGATCTCGTCGATCAGCAGGACCCGCGGGTGCTCGCGCGGCAGTAGGGAGGAGCCCAGCGGGCCGAGAGTTATGTAGCGTCCGATGTCGGTCTCGGCGTCGTCGCGTTCCTTCGCGGTTGAGACGTCGTGGAGGCGCCCGATGGCGTCGTAGGTGTACAGGCCGTCCTTGAGTGTGCTTCGGCTGGTGATGGGCCAGCGGAGTACCGGACCGAGGCGCAGTTCGTGGGCGATGGCCAGTGCCAGCGTCGACTTGCCGACACCGGGTTTGCCCGTGACGAGCAGGGGGCGGCGCAGGTATAGGGCCGCGTTGACGAGGTCGAGGATCTGCGGGTCGGCCTGGTAGAGGGAGGCGCGCACGACGTCGACGGGCGACCATGTGGGCAGTTGGTCGGTGATGGGAGGACCGCCGTCGAAGGCACGCCACGACTGTGGCGGAGGGAGTTGGCTGATCCTGTCGTGGGGCGCGTTGGTTCCACGGAAAATCCGCCAGTCGGTCAACTCGGCTGCCCTCCTTGGGCGGTGCGCTCGGAAATCCGCAGGGTGGGGCCATCACCGGGCAGTTTGCGGGTGGCGTCGTCCCAGAGCAGTACGACCTTCTCCCCGCAGTGGCTGGGTCTCGTGGTGAGAGCGGCGTCGACGCGCAGCCTCATGATCAATTCAGGCAGATCGGTGATGCCGCTTTCGGCGAGCTCCGCGTCGATCTCATTGCGAAAGTCCCTTCCCACACAGGCCTCTGACGTGTCGTCGGACGCGGACGTGTTCGCCCTGCCCTGGTCCGGCCCAGCCTTGAGGCGGCACCGCGTGGAGCATCCGGCCCGTGTCCACACCGCCACCGGGATGCCCGCGTACAGTGCCGTCTCCAGCACGTGCTGACGCGCCGTGGCATCCGGGCTGAAGGGCAGCCCCAGCACGGCCAGGGCCGGCTGCCGCTGGAGCCGGGCGTAGAACTGCTCCGGGCGCACGTCGTTGTGGCAGTCCACCCAGTCCATCGTCGCCGGAGTGCCG
Source organism: Streptomyces sp. R35 (assembly GCF_041053035.1). Lineage (NCBI taxonomy): Bacteria > Bacillati > Actinomycetota > Actinomycetes > Kitasatosporales > Streptomycetaceae > Streptomyces > Streptomyces sp. R35. Next base: position 8,845,782 of record NZ_CP163440.1, on the reverse strand, counting down.
TCGAGGGTGGCCTCACGCAAACGCCGCCACCGTGCCGTCCACGACGGGTACGTCTCCGGTTTCCGGTCCAGGACGCGGAGCACCACGGGGTACTGACGACTGACCGGCGCCCATGTCTGCGATAGGTACCAGGTGTCCACGTCCACAGCGCTCAACTTGGCTATCGGCAGGGCGAACTCGATGATGACGTCGCTGCTGATCTCCGCGAGGTCTGCCACGGCCTGGGGGACCACGGCCCGGAACTGCTCCTGTGCCTCGGTGAGCGTGAGTGGCTGATCGTCGCACTGCACGGCGTACGGGGGCTCGGTCACGTCGGGGTACTTCCAGACGCGGAGAAAGTAACGGTCGCTGTCCGCGCCTTGAGCGTCCAGGTGCACGCTGATCGCCGCGACACGGTCGGCGGGCGCGGACAGCGTGGCCCAGGCAGGCGGCGCGGGCACCCCCAGTCGCTGGGCCACCAGGTCGACCAGTCGCGTGAGGGGGCCGGCATCCTTCGGTGGAGTCGCGTCGGTCACCTGTCGGATGAACTGCAGGAGTGGATGCGGCCCGTCCAGCATGGCCGGGGCGTCCGCGACCTCCCGCAGCACGTCGGCCATGGTGTCAAGGCGTCCGGCCGGCTCTCCGTAGTCGCGGTGGACCGAGCGCCAGTACAGGGCGGCGGGCGCCAGACCAGATCCTTGAGCGGCGCGAAGCAGTGTTTCTTCCTCGCGCAGCGACAGCACCGCGCCCGGCGCGTACTCGTGCTGGAGCGCGGCCCGCAGCCGCCAGATCTCCGTGTCCAGGGCGCTCGGAGCCTTGTTCGCCTTCCACACCTCGGGGAATTCGGCCCGCACCGTGGACACGTCGAGTGCCAGGCCGCCCATGTCGAGGTTCTCCCTGCGGGCGGTGGTAACGATCCCGCACACTTCGCCCCTCTCCAGATCGAGCAGTGGTCCGCCCGAATTCCCCGGGGGCAGCTCGCCGTTCTTCAGCTGAAGCGCTGTCTGGCCGGAACCGTGGTTCTTCGGCCCCTCGTACTCCACAGCACTGACTCCCAGCTGGGGGTTCTGCTCGTAAACCGCGCTGTAGCCGACCGCGTACAGGCGCTGTCCCAGGCCCGGCGGCTGTTCGGCCATCGGGATCCACGGGTGATCCGGCACCGGCTCGTCCAGCGTGATCACTGCCAGGTCCGGAGCCTCCCACAGGCGCTGACCGCTGTGTGTCGGAGGCAGCGCGATCACTGATCCCGCGGCGTGGCTGCCCAGCCAGGTGGCCACGGCTCGCTCGGCCGTCGCCTGGCTGCCGCCCGCGGCCGGCAGCGCCACGACGTGCGCGCACGTGATGACGAGTCCACGGCCTACGAAGAAACCGCTGCCCCCGCGCAGGCCAGGTCCACTGACCTGGACGACGAAGCCGCCCAGCAGATCGAGGACTGAGCGTGATCCGGTGTCCATCCGCGTCACCGGCTGTTGGCGACCGAACCGTTCTGCCACTCCAGGCGTACGCGCAACGTGGCCGTAGCCTCACCGCCGACCAGCAGACACACCAGCTGCGATCCCTTCAGGGCGAATTCGAGCCCGAACTCAGCCTCCACCACGTCGGGCTTGACCGACTGAAGGGCATCCTGCACCGTGGTGGCCACTCCGCGCACCGCAGTGCTCACCGCCGTGAAGGAGAGTGCCTCGCGGAGCCCGATGTTCGACGGCCCGCCGTCGTCGTGATCCAGATCGTCGCCGCCGGCCGACACCGACAAAGCCCGCACCAAGAGTGCGCCGCCGTCGGGCAGCTCCAGTTCGACGACCTCACCGTCCCCCATCGTGTGCCCCCCGTGAACCTGCGCCTTCGTGCGGTGTTGGCTAGGCCATCGTGACACGACCCGTACCGGCTGCGGCACCTGTTCATCCGAATCCGATACAGCCGAAGGCGACGGCTCCGTCGTCTGAGCGGTCGGGGTCAGGGTGAGGGGAGCTGTCACCGTGGCGACGACGGCAGCGGATCGAATGGTGCCGAGGTCAATACGAGCGTGCACGGGGGCGAGTGCTCCCTGGTCGGTGTAGAGAGTACGGGCGATCGAGCCCGACCCGGGGCCGAAGTCGGAGGAGGTGGGACAACCGGCGAGAGCCGGAGGGCCCCTACTTGGCAACTGCCTCCTAAAGGCGGCGGGTGCGAAGGGGGACGTCCTTTAAGTGGGGCTGAGAGTTGACTGTTGGGTACACCGCCGGCTGCCAGCTTCACGGACCCGCGTGATGCGCTGGCCTCCCCTGCGGGCCACTCGAGGGGACGACGCAAAAGATCCCCACCCACAGAGCAGTTGAAGCCGAGGAACCGTGGCTGTCCTCGGTGGTCGACGACCTCGGTGCCGGACCATCCGGCCTACCAGCAGATCATGGCGGTGTTCGCCGCGGCCTACGCCCCCTGCGGGCACGGCAGGTGTGCGAGGCGATGGACATGGCGATCGCGCCCAATGCCATCAACAACACGCGCCTGGCTCTGTCGGTGAGTCGCGGGTTCTGGCACAGATCTTGGGGAGCGGTCGCGGAGCGTCACCTCGGCGTTCGATTGCGAGGCTTCGGACTCGTGTGAGACCGGGTGCGCCCATCATCTGGCGGGCGAGAGTGACGCTCCACCAGGTCTTCCGCTGTCTCCTCCACGGTCGGCTGTGGCCGATGACAGTGCCGGTCATGCAGGCGCCGATACGCACACTTCACTGCGCGCCTCAACTACGTCCTGGAACGCATCGGTCTCGCACTCGCCGGACGGTCCGGGGCACTCGCTGATCAACTGAGCCTGCGCGCAGGGCGGATGACCTTGCTGCGTAGGTCATGGCGCTTTCGGACCCACAGCCCAGCACGCCGCGCGCAATGGGCGTGGACGACTTCGCGACGCGTCGGGGCCGAACCTATTCCACTGTCTTGGCCTGCGGAGAAGCCCATCGCGCAATCGATATCCTCCCGGTGTCATCTGCCGACGCTTCGCGGACCGCCGCGCCGCTCCCGAGAACGCCTTTCTAACGGAAAGAAGATTTCCGCCTCCCTGACGATGAGAGCGCTCTTTGCTGTTGCGAAACGCCATACCGCGCCACCCCATGCGCCACCGTTGGTGAACTGCCTTTTTTGGTAGCAGTGAAAGAATTCCGCCCCAGTTTGAGCGAACGTGAAATTGCGCACTCCGCTTCGCGAAGTGATTCAGATCACTTCCCATCATGCGTGGCGGAAACGATTCGATACACCGTCAATTGGCCCACCCTGCACGGCGCGCCGCCTTGACCCGCAATGAAGCGATCGATATTGGCGGTTGCCTCCTCGCGCCGGGCGGATCACTTGGTTCCTCCAGCCCGACCGCACTTCGGCCGTCAGAGGCCTGCCCTTGAAGCCCCAGGTCCCGGCACGTGCGCCCGATATCGGGAGTCCTGAGGTCGTCGCGGCGCACGGCTGCACGCGCCAACGCTGTTTGTCTCTTTGCTGGGGTGTTGAGGGAGACCCGGCACGGTCACTGAGGGCCAAATCGCCGAAGGTGCAAGGTGTTGCACGTCGTCACATCTTGATCACATAATGACGCCTGTCGCACAAGTGTGCGGAACTTTCAGGGGGGTTGATGAAGTACAGGAAGACCTTTGCTGTGGTGGGCGCCGCGCTGCTGACCATGAGTGTCCTCACACAGGCGGAGGCCGCATCCGGGCCGGACGAGCTGCAGCAGGAGATCAACGAGGTCCTCTCGAACACCCAGGGCGGAGTTCAGATCAGCCGGAACGAGATCGCCTGGAACGGTGGGGAAGCGATCATGGCGTTCCCGCTCCCGGGTGAGGAGACGGCACCACCGAGCAGTGCGGCTGCCGTGAAGCTGCAGACCAAGAAGTCAGGTGTATCGGCGAAGTCAGTGCAGAGTGCGTCCTCCGGAAGCGAGGCACTCGCCGCCGATGACGGATGCCCCACGCAGGTTTTCGGACCGGACTGGTACTGCTTCTATCAGTACGAGAACTTCGGCGGCCGGCGCCTGCAGTGGAATGCCTCGCACGGTCACGACGATCTGGTCTTCTTCTCCGAGTACTACTTCGACAACAAGACGTCTTCGTGGTCCAACAGGGGCGGGAACTACATCTACGTCGAGGGCCGGTCCGAGACGGGCCAGGACAGGTCGTGCAACGACAACCCGATCGAACTGTGGATCGAGTCTCCGCACAGCAGCAAGTCCTATGTCGGCGCCGCTGACGACAACAAGGCCGACTGCTTCTGGACCACCTGATTCCACATGAGATCCGCAACAAAAAATGCGAAATGAAGGCGGGACGTGCTGATCACGGCGCGTCCCGCCTTCGTTTGGTCGACTGGCTGATGGCTCTACTTGATCAACCCGCTGGTCACCCCTGCAGGAATGTGACGTAGTTGATGACGGCGGGAATCTTCACGTTCAGGGCTCCCGGGTCTTCGGTGAGGATCTCGTCGTACGCCAGAATCCTGCCGTTGTCCGCATCGATGACGAGCATGTGCTTCGAGGGGAGACCACTGCTGTCGGACTCCACGGTGAAGGCCAGTCCCTCGCGGCCTGCACGGTCTTTAGTCGTGCCGGAGAGTTTGAGATCCTTCCTCGCCGCAAGCGTGCGCAGCATTTCCGCGCGCTGCTCGGGATCGAGGTGATTGGTCATCATCTTCTGGACAAGTGACTCAGAGATGAATCCGGCGGTGTCTCCGGGGGAGCCTTCCTTCAGCCACTGGGCCATTTTTTCGGGCGCGGGCGGATTGCCGTAGGAGGAGCCGCCTTTCCCGGAGCGCGTCGTGGGCTCGTCGAGGGCGCTCCACTGCTGTTCCCACAGCTTCTTTTGACCGGAGTTCTGAAACTGGGGCTTTTCGGCTTTTACCTTCCAGTCGATGGAGCCGTCGGACCTCTTCCACGAGTCGCGGCGCTCAGGGACGACTGCCGAGGTGATCTGATGGCCGCCGATCCGCGTCGTGAGCGACCAGGTGTCCTGGACGAAGTGACCGTCCGACGGTGCGGTTTCCTTGAGTTTCTCGGTGCGACGGGCGATGGCTTCGAGGGCCTGAGGCGCGGACATGTTGTCTTCGGCGCTGACACGGAGCATGGGAGGGGTCGCGGGGTTGGCCGGCTCCGGAAAGGGCTGGTCCAGAAGACCGCTACCGAAGACTGCCGCCGCGGCCCCAGCCGCCAGGAGGCCGACGAGGGAAAGATTCCTGGCCTTGCGCCCCCCGCGCTTCTTCCGGCGGCGTGCCGGCCCTCGTGACTGCTGCGGCTCCAACAGGATCCTTTCCAAAAGAGCATCGATCTGCTGCGGCGTCGAAGGTTCCGGCTGGATGCGGGCGCCCAGTGCGCTCAGAGATCGTTCAATGTCACGCATGAGATTCCCTCCGAACACGTCCGTCGTCACCGCTGAATTTAATCGCTCCAGCGTCAGGCAAATGTTTTCGAAGTCTTTTTCTGGCCCGGAACAGACGCACGCGCACAGTCGGAACGCTGCACTCCAATACCTGAGCGCACTGAGTCAGAGAAATTCTTTCCCAGAGTGCGAGTCGAAGGACTTCTCGGTCTTTCTCGTCAAGCAGGTCGAATGCCTTGGCAAGGTCCATCTCGACAAGAACGTCGTCGGGCTGCCGCTCAGTATTAAGAGGAGGAGGCTGTACGGCCAGCAGTTCGGCAAGGCTGAGCTGGCGCTGCTGGGCTCGCCGGTCATTGGCAAGCGTGCGTCGGGCAACTCCATACAACCAGGGAAGCTCCGTTTCATCAGGTATGTCTGCAAAACGGCGCCAGGCGGTGAGGAACACGTTCGCAACGACGTCCAGCACACTGCTCGGATCGGTACGTCTTGCGACATAGGCCTCAACCGCGGCGTGGTGCTGCCGGTACAGCTCCGTGAACCGCTCTTCGTCGTTCATCGTGTCTATCTGCCCTCCACTCCAGATATGTCCGACCCGCCCTCACGTGTTACACAGGACTCCGAAGCAAAGCATGTGGCGCCAGTCACATATTGCTCAATCTGACGCACCATGCGGGCGGACTCGCAGACGACGACGGAGACCGCCCTGTCATGAGCGGCGCCGACACGTTCTCCTGTGCTGCGGTTCTGGCGCAGATCTTGGGGAGCGGTCTCGAAGCGTCACGGCAATGTTCGATCGCGTTACACCGAGCGTGTGTGAGACCGCGTGCGCCGTGCCGCCGAACGGCGGGTAATGACGCTCCGTCAGGTGTTCCGTCGTAGGCGGCTGTGGCCCGTGACGGTGCTGGGCATGCAGGCCAACGTATCGCTCTGGGACTCGTTGGTGTTCGACGGGATCGACGACCTGGTCGTCGAGGCGGTGACGGCCGTTTTCGACACGGTCGACGTGGTGCCAAGAGGATGGGCGGTCGGAGCCCTCTGTCCGGCCTGCAGTGGCTTCTCGGATCGGGTACACGACTCCTACCAGCGCAGACTCAAAGATCTCCGAGCCGGAGACCACCGCAGCGTAGCCATTTGGCCCGGGGCCTCCGCCTCACCAAGACGATCGCGTCGGCGGCAATCTGGTGCCCTCTCGGGTGATCCCCGGTCTCTCACCAAGACAGCAGCCTTCTGGCGTGCCTGTCGGTCGCGCTACTCGCTGAAGCGAATCGCTTGGGATGGGCACCACTCAGCCGCTTCCTGTACCTCGGGCTCATCTCCGGTGTCCTCACGGTCGGACAGGACGGTGCCGTATCCGTCGACCAAAGCCAAGACGGTCGGAACCCTGATGGCGCAGTCACCGGAGCCGTAACAGACGGCGAACAGCTGGCCAGCAGGCTGAAGATGACCCTCTCGGGTCAGGGACGTCCCCGAGGACGAGGCCCCACGCTGGCGAACAGTCCAGCATCTGTCCGATGGTTCGTGACAGGAACCATAAGCGGATCTCGTGTATGCCCGGGAGCACGGTGGGCCGCCGGGTGCCTCCCGTTCTGATGGACAGCGCCCCCAGGCCAATCCGGCTGCCTCCCGAGATGGTGAACAACCGCTGTCGAAACTCGGTTCTGGCACAGATCTTGGGGAGCCGTCGCGGAGCGTTACCTCGGTGTTCGATTGCGAGGAGACTGGCTCGCGTGAGACGGGGTACGCCTTGTCGTCTGACAGTCGGAAGTGACGCTCCATCAGGTACTGCCGGTCGATGCCCTCGTCGGCTGTGGACGGTGATGGTGCTGGTCATGCAGACCGATGCACCGTTCTGGGACTCGCCGGGGTCGACGATGTGGATGTCGAGGCGGTAACAGCCGCGTTCGGCACGGTCGAGGTGGTCGCGAGAGGCCGCGCGGCCGGCTCTGCATGTCCGGACTGCGGTCGCTTCTCGGACCGAGTCCACGACCGATACCAGCGCAGGCTGAAGGACCTACCGCTCGCTGAACAGGGCTTCGTGATCCGGCTGACGGTCTGGCGCTTCATCTGCGGAGCGGCGGACTGCCCACGCCGAACGTTCGCCGAGCCGTTCTCCCGGCTGGCCGCCCCACACGCACGGTTCACCACGCGGCTCAACCACGCTTTGGAGCGAGTGGGGCTCGCGCTGGCCGGCCGGGCCGGCGCCCGACTGGCTGCCCAGCTGGGATTCGGCGTGGGACGGATGACCTTGTTACGTAGGGTCATGGCATTGCCCGATCCACGGTTCGGCACGCCGCGTGTGCTGGGCGTGGACGACTTCGCGATCCGTCGCGGCCAGACCTACTCCACCGTCTTGACCAGCGTCGAAGACCATCGCGTGGTCGATGTGCAGCCGACCCGCGAAGCCGGGCCACTGGCCACCTGGCTCACTCGGCACCCCGGCGTGGAGATCATCTAATGGGTCCTGAAGGCGGTTCATGAGCCTCCTGTGGGACGGAGCTCTTGCCTTATTTGTGCAGGGCCGAGTCCTAGAGATCATCTGGGCCTTCGAGTCCTATCGGCAGACGGGGCCGGCACCGCCGCGCCGCACGCGATCCAGGTCGCGGATAGGTGGCACATCTGGAACAACCTCGGCAAGGCTGCCGAGCGGTGCGTGACCGTCCACCGCCGCTGCCTGCCGCCCTGGCCTCCGCAGGTGGGGCCGCAGCAGGCCGACAGCAACGAGGAGGAGACGTTCCCCGCTTCGCACCGGCGCACCGCCGAACTCGCCCGCATCCGCTGGCACCAGGTCCATGACCTGCTCGATGCGGGGATGGGCATCCGCGCGATCGCGCACTGGCTGGGCTGGGGGCGGCACACGGTGCAGCGGTATGCCCGCGCCGCACGCTGGCAAGACCAGGTCACCCTCCGACCACGCCGCTCCAGCATCCTCGACCCGCACGCCGACTACCTGCAGCAACGGTGGCAGACCGGCAACGTGATGATCAAGGATCTCCAACGCGAACTCCAGGTGCAGGGAATCAACGTCAGCTACACCACCCTTCGCGACTGGATCACCCGCACCCTCCCGCCCCGCCAGACACTTGAGGCGCCACCGCTGCGACCACCGACCGTCCGTCAAGTGACCGGCCGGCTCACCCGACACCCGGACACGCTGAGCCAGGAGGAGACCCGCCAGCTCAAGCTCACGCTCGCTGCATGCCCTGAACTGGCCACCGCCCACGAACACATCCGCGCCCTCGGCCAGATGCTCCAGACACGCCACGGCACCGAACTGCCGACCTGGATCGAGGAAGTGAGCACCAGCGGGCTGCCCGGTCTTGCCGGCTTCGCCAAAGGACTGGCCATCGACCTCGACGCGGTCACCGCCGGCTTCACCACCGATTGGAGCTCTGGCATCGTCGAAGGCCGCGTCAGCGATCTCAAGATGCTCAAACGGCAGATGTTCAACCGAGCCGGACTCCCTCTGCTGCGAAAACGCGTCCTGCTCGTCGCTGCCTCCCGACACTCACACACCGTGTCGGAGGACCGACGAAATGTAGCTGCCGAGGTGACGGAATGCGCGGAGCGGGGTCAGCGGGCCGTACGGCTGCCGTGTGTTCATTGATCTGTCGCAGGGAATGCTGAGCGCTTCTCGCTGACGACCGAGTGCCGGACCGCGCAGAACCGAGGCGGTGGTGATCCGGGGCGTGCTACTCGCCGTTCCGACGCTACCGATGGGGCTACAACGGCATCAGGCGGGGCATCCTGGGCTTACCGGCCTTTCCCGCTCGTGCTGTGGGTCCGGCCGAGGAGGGGGAACAACATGAGCGCCGACGACCAGACGGGCCCCAGTCAGTGGGGCGCCGCGTCGCTTGAGCATTTCGAGCAGCTGGCTCGCGGGGTGTTGAGGGCTGCCCGCGAGGCGGAGAGGGAGCTGCGGCGAACCTCTCCGGACCCGGAGCAGCCGACATGGGCTCTCGCTGTCCTGGCGGGGCAGGCACAGGCGATGCTGGGGCATGACGGGCCGGCCCACCCGCCGGTCGGGGCCGCGGCGCAGGAGGAATTCGTCTGTACCTCGGTCAAACTCGCCGTGGACGCCCTGTCACATCGATGGGCAGAGGCCGACCTCGGCCTGGCCGGCGTGGCAGGTCAGGCCGATGCACCGCATCTTGGGGAGCGCGAGACGGCCGACGCCTTCGACGTGCTCGGGCGGCTGATGCTTCCGAACTCCACACCCGAGGGCTGGACCGCCGCCGTCTTGACCGATCTGGCCCGCGGCGACGAGACGTGGGAGGCGGTGGTCAAGGTGGGCAAGTACATCCTGCACCCGACCTTCCTGGCCTTCGCCGACGACGCGACCCGTGTCGTCGGCGAGGCCGTGCACAACCTCAATGTGCGCCACCTGCGGGCGCGGGCCCACTTGCTGCGAGACCACATGGGCGCCTCTAAACCCTGCCGCCCGGCAGCGGAACCGACCCTCGCCGTCAAAGAACGAGAACCCGAGCGCAACTGGATGTCCGGGCCGACGCTGCTGGAATCCCCGCAAAAGCGCCGCACCTTTACGCCCCCTGCCAGGCCGCCGAGAAAACGCACGACAGGCCTCCCCCGCACTCCCTGCTTGGAGTTGAAGGACGGAAACATGGCTAGCCCCGGACCTGTTCACACGGCCCCGGAGGAACAGCCGTCGCCGGAACCTCGACACGCCCCGGACTCGGCATCCCCTCAACTGCGCGACTAGCGAGTTCGGCCCTTGACCGGCACCGTGCGTGCCGCGGTTTACCGGGAGACTCCACACGCCGTCACGGGATGCCCATGCTCCAGGAGCCGCGTTTCAGGAGGTCAGCGAATTCCGTCGGTTGGCCGTGTCATATACGCGAGCAGCATGATCGCCTTCACGGAATGCGCGCCAGGACCCACGGAGAGACGTCAGAGCCAGCAGGCCTTGCAGTTCGCTTGGCTTGGCAGACGATGGGTTCTCCGGGTGCGTCAAGCTGCCGTGAGTAGCAGGGCGGCTACCGCGACTTCCGGCGAATGGACATCACCCTGATCATGTCTCGCGAGCGATGGGGAACGCATGAGCCGACGGCAGGGTTCGACACCCGATGACATCCCAGCCTGCCCTTCGATCCATTTTGCTGAACTCTGCCTCGCGGCGAGGTAGGTAATGCGGCGTGGCCGGACGGTCTCACTGGCCTGGTGGGCGTCGGGGCTGGCGATGGCAGCAGCGGCTCCGGCCGTGGTTGTGGCACTTGGTGTCAAGTCCACTGCGATTGCAGCCGGAAGTGCCGTTGTCGCTGCCCTGGCCACGGCGTTGGCGGCTGGGATCCAGCAGCGCTATGCGCGTTCCCTCGATAGTCGAGAGTCCCAGCGGTTGGCGTTCCGTAATGGTTGTCTTACCGACCGGCGTGGGCGGGCATGGCGAGTCCGCGACGTCGCGGATCCCACGCTGCTGGGCGTGCATCCGGCCATCCAAACCACGGCGGACCGGGTCCCCGCGTACGTACCCCGAGATGTGGACGAACGACTCCGCCATCGAATTCGTGACGGCGGCTTCGTGGTTTTGCTCGGAGACTCAGCTGCTGGCAAGTCCCGCGCAGCTGTTGAGGCTATCCGTGCCACTGTTCCAGAACACGTGCTCATCAGCCCGCTGACCAGGGCAGGGGTGAAGGCTGCCGTCGTCGCGACAGGCGAGCACCAAAGGTGGGTACTTTGGCTCGATGACCTGAAACGATTCCTTGGCCCCGATGGACTCACCAGAGCCCTGGTGCTGCAGCTGCTCGCAGAGGCTGGACCGGATCATCTCGTCCTTGCCACGATGCGTGCTATCGAGCACCTTCGATATCTAGAAGCTGCACACCCCCGCGAATCCGCTACGGGTGGCAATGTGAGCGAAGAGCACGCCGCTGTCGAACAGGCTCAGGACGTACGAGATTTGTTGGAGCATGCCGACCTGATACGGGTCGACAGGATCCTCAGTGAGACGGAGCTTCGCAACGCCCTAGCGTATGCCGATGATCTACGCATTGCTGATGCGATTGAGCACGCCCAACGTTATGGCCTGGCTGAGTACCTGGCCGCCGGTCCCGAGTGCCTGGCGATATGGCACAACGCATGGCAGTCCGGTGGACATCTGCGCGGCGCAGCACTCGTTGCCACCGCCGTGGACGCCCGTCGTGCTGGCATCACCGTCGGGCTGCCGCGGACGCTACTCGAACGGTTGCACGGGTACTACCTGCAGCGACATAGGGGCGCGGCGCTACGCCCCGAGCCCCTCAACGAAGCCTGGGACTGGGCCACACGACCGCGACTTGGCACCACCGGGCTCCTGATGCCCACCACCTCGGAGAATCACGTCGACGTCTTCGACTACCTCGTGGACGACGTGGAACGAAGCGAGAGAGCAGATCGCGACATCCCCGCTGAACTGCTGACGGCGCTCCTAGCCATTGCCGACCCCACGGAGATGACCCGTATCGCCGCCACCGCGTCCGAGTTCGGGCACCACGAGGTCGAACTCCAAGCGCACCGCCACGCCTACGACCGCCGTCGAGTCCTGCTCGGGGTTGACCATCCCGACACTGTTTCCAGCAAACACAGCGTCGCCTTCTGCCTGCTTAGTCTTGGGCGACTTGACGAGTCTCGGCCCGTGTGGCGCGGGCTGATCGAGACCTACACACGGACCCTCGGAACAGAGCACGCACTGGTGCTGCGCAGTCGCCAGGGCCTTGCAAACACGTTGGAGCCAGGGTCAAAGGAACGCGAGCTACGCCGAATCTGCAGGGAATACGGACACACACTGGGGCCAGAGCACCCGTGGGTCATCAGTTGCCATCGAAACCTTGTCGAGACGCTCGAAGACCTTGGCCGCCACGACGAGGCGATGACCGAACGGCAAAGGGCGCTCCACGATCTCCAACAGGCACACGAATCAATGCCTGGTGAGCCGGTGAATGCGTCTCACCAGATTGCGTTCCTCCTTACCCAGCTCGGCCAACTCGACGCCGCAGAGGATAAATGGCGCGAAGTGCTCCACAGATACCTCGCCGAGCTGGGAACAGACCACGCGCTCACACTCCGCGCACGCCACGGACTCGCCTGGGTGGAAGCAGAACGCGGACTGATACACCAGGCTCGACGCAGCCTTCAGCTCCTCACCGAAGACTACTTGCGTGTACTCGGTCCAGATCATCCATGGACACAGTCGTGCGTCGACCATCTCGCAAGAATCGAGACGAGCTGAAGACAGCTCGCCAAGCCCAAGTACCGGGACCCACCCCACACCCGTGACCAGTATGTTCCTGCTCCCACAAGGTCCCGTTCAGGGCGGGGCTTCTGCGGTCCGGTGCAGCAGGAGCATGATTGTGGCCAGGTAGATCGCGTTCTCCTGGCTGGAGGCCAGGTACTCATAGTCCTTGGAGAGTCTGCGGTACCGGCCCAGCCAGGCAAAACTCCGCTCGATGACCCAACGGCGCGGAACCACCGCGAACATCGGCACCTCACGTGGTGGAGCGTTGGCCTTGGCCCAGGTGCTGCGGAAGCCGCCGTCCTTGCGCTGCACGACCTGGATGGTGATCCCGGTTTCCTCCTGGACCCAGGTCAGGAAGTCCCGGCCGCGATAGCCCTGGTCGGCCCACAGATGCCTCAGCCGAGGGAACTTCCCGGCACACCGGGCCAGCAGCACCATGGCCCCGTCCCGGTCACTGACGTTCGCCGGGCTGACACAGACCGCCAGGGCCAGGCCAAGGGTGTCGACCAACAGGTGGCGCTTGATGCCCTGCACCTTCTTGCCGCCGTCGTACCCGTGCCAGCCTCCGCGCTGGGTGGCCTTCACACTCTGGCTGTCCACCACCCCGGCGCTCGGCGTCGCCTCACGTCCCTGGCCAGTACGTTCCAGGGCCCGCAGCGCGGCCAGCATCTCCTCCCAGCAGCCCTCGGTGCGCCACTGCCGCCAGTAGTGGTAGACGGTCTGCCAGGGCGGAAAATCATGCGGGAGCAGTCGCCAGGCGCAGCCGGCCCGGATCCAGTACGCGAGGCCATCGATGATCTCCCGCCGCGGATGCTTGGGCGGGCGCCCACCAGGCTTCGGCGGTGGCACGAGCGGCGCCAGCACGGCCCACTCCACCTGCGACAGATCCGTCGGATACGCGAGTCGAGACCCGGTCATCCCAGCCTCCACCGGCACAGGGACTACCAACTCACCTGCCCTGAAAGGGACTTCTCAGACACCCTCTAGCCGGTTCGGAGCGACCTATGTAGCTCTCCACTTCGCCCTCGGCCGAGTTGCGATGGGGACGCCTGCCTCCACTGGAGCCTTCCGGCACAGCCGTGCAACGGGCCACCCGGCTCGGCCGCGACGGCGCGCAGTCGGCCACGCAGGCGGGAGCTGGCTCGCTGATAGGGCTCGGTCACGCCGTCGGCCAGTTCAACGAATATCCGCAGCAAGCAAGTTGAACTGTCGCAGAAGAACCGGCGTCCGATTAGCCGGACCATCACCGGCCTACCGACTATGGCAGACCGTCCAGCTGACATGCCCCTAAGGCTTGTCCCGTAACTGCTGGTCACGGCGATGGTCGGGTGCGGAAACCCGGTAGCTGCTGAGTTCACGTTGCCGGTAGGGTCCGGTCTCCCGACCGGCCGTACCAGCGGCTTCCCAGGTTCAGAGAGCGATTCAGATGACCAGCCAGCAACCAACAACGACCCTGTGGCGCCCCACCGGCCCCAAGGAGCTGGACCTGGTCCGCGATCTGAACTGGCGTGCGTGGCCGCCCCGGCTCCCCGAGCAGCCGATCTTCTACCCGGTCCTCAACGAGGACTACGCGATCAGGATTGCGCGGGACTGGAACGTGAAGCACGACGGTGCCGGCTTCGTCACCCGATTCGAGGTCGAGTCGGAGTTCTTGAGCCGGTATCCCGTCCAGCAGGCCGGCGGGCGGACGATCCTCGAGCTCTGGGTTCCGGCTGAGGAGCTGGACGACTTCAACGCCCACATTGTCGGCGAGATCCAGGTGCTCCACGAGTTTCGCTGAAGTAGGGAGGCTTGCTGACGGGGCATGCCAGCCCGGTGCGATGATCGCGGCGTGACTGCTGTGATCACGGCGTCGGAGCCGTTTTGGATAGCCCCGTTCACCGGGCTGAGCCCTCGCCAGTTGGGCAAGTTGGTGAACGCGCTGCGGCGCGAGGGAGCTGACGCTGCACGGCGAGGTCGGTCGTGGGGTCTGTCGCTGGAGAATCGAGTGCTGCTGGTTGCGGCGTACTGGCGGACGAACTTGACGATGCGCCAGCTCGCCCTGCTGTTCGGGGTGTCCAAGTCGGCTGCGGACCGCATCATCGACCATCTCGGGCCGATGCTCGCGCTACAGCCCCGCAAGCGCTTCGCCAAGGACGCCGTGCTGATCGTGGACGGCACCCTGGTCCCGACGTGGGACCACGTGGTGGCCGCACAGTCCAAGAACTACCGGTACTCCACCAACCACCAGGTCGTCATCGATGCCGACAGCCGTCTGATCGTCGTGGTGGGTCGGCCCCTCGCCGGAAACCGTAACGACTGCAAGGCGTGGGAGAAATCCGGTGCCAAAGCAGCCGTCGGCAACACGCTCACGATCGCCGACGGTGGCTATCCCGGCACCGGGCTCGTCATGCCCCACCGACGCCGCAAGGGCGAAGACCTTCCGGACTGGAAGGAAGCGCACAACAAGTCCCACAAACAGGTCCGTGCCCGCGTCGAGCACGTCTTCGCCCGCATGAAGAGCTGGAAGATCCTCCGCGACTGCCGCCTCAAGGGCGACGGCGTTCACCACACCATGCTCGGCATCGCCCGCCTGCACAACATCACCCTCGCCGGATAGACGAGCAGTCAACGCCCGAACCGAGCACGTCGGCATCGACATGAAGATCAGTTACGGGACAAGCCTTGGGGACGGAACCCTGGATTCCGCCTTCCCCTTCACGACGTGCATACTGCCAGCGGCCCCCACCTCGTGCGTCGCGACGCTCTTTCTGGAGAGATACGTTCATCTATGGGATTCCTTGGCCCCGCATGCCTGCTGCTCTCCTGCTGGCTCTGGTACACCCTGCTGCCGCTGCGATGGCAGAACTCCAGCCTTGCTGGCCCCGATGCCGCGTTGCAGCGCGCGTGCAGGGCTGTCGCCCGGGGGCGCTGGGAGCCCGCCGCCCGTCTCTTCGAGGACGTCGGTCAGGACTGGGAGCGCCGCTCCCTGTACGCCGATCGGTTGGGATACCTCGCTGCCGAGAGGAGCGACCGTTGGCTGAAGGCATGGCAGGAGGCCCGGCCCGGAGACCCGGACGCCGCGCTCGTGATGGCGCGCACCCGAATCCAGTACGCGTGGAAGCTACGAGGCAGGGCGCGTGCGCGATACACATCGAGCAGCCAATTCGAAGGATTCCACCGGGAGTTGCTGGCCTCACAGGACGATATCGGGCGGGCCTCGGCGCTCTGCCCTGACGATCCCAGCCCCCTCGTCGCGGAAATCTGGAGGGCGCTGGGACTGGGCTACTCCAACGAGGAGATGCACAGGCTGTGGTCCGAGATCACGGCCCGGGCGCCGTATCACTACGAGGCGCACTACAGTGCCCTCCAGTACTGGACCGCGAAATGGCGAGGCTCGAAACAGCTCGCGCGGGAGTTCGCCGAGCAGGCGGCGGCCGCCGCGCCGCCGGGCAGCCTGCTGACCGTGATGCCGGTGATCGCCTGGTTCGAGAATTATGCGTCCGAGCTCGGCGATCCCGGATTCCGCAGCTCGCAGGTAACTGCTCTGGTTGACACAGCGCTCGCCGACGTGGCGCTCGCTGACCCGAACCATCCGAGGCTCCCGGAAGCACGGCACCTGCTGGGGTACTTCTTGTACCGGCAGGGGCGTTACAAGGCGGCCAGGGATCAGTTCCGTCGGGTCGACGGATTCACCAACGCACTTCCGTGGCGGTACGCCGGCTCCGTGCAATGGCTCTACTACCGGGCAGTCCGTACGAAGACGGCCCGCAAGGCACTCATGAAGCCCCGGCTTACTGATCACCAAGCCGAAAGCGCCCACCATCTCCAGCGCTAGGACCTGTCCGATGGGTCGCGTGAGGTGGCTCTTCTGTGGCCTGGTGTGTGGTGCCGAACAAGGGGGATCGCTTGTCACGGTATACGGCTGAAGCCGAAGCGGGGATGAAGGGGATCACTTTCCCTTTCCGCCGCTGTCTCCCGTAGTACGCCACCGCGCACGAGTCGGACGGGCACGCAGCTGATCGGTACGCATGGCCTGCGCCTGAAGCCCGTCTCCAGTCCCTGAACACCGATGCGTACACTGCCTGCATTTATCGCCGGCCTGCCGAAGGGGGCGGGCCTGACCTTCGGGAACGCAATGCAAAGATCGACGTTCGGCTCTGCTCTGCTCGGCTCTCTGGCCATAGCCGCCCTCCTCACTCCAGGTGCCCAGGCGACCGAGGTAGTGGGCAACGCTGATGTCGGCGACTTCCGGATCACCGGCGGAGGCGGCTCGGGCAACGACGTCGTCCTGGGCACCACCGACTCAAGGACGATCACCGTCAAGGTGACGGCCAGCGACGACTCGGGCATCAAGTCCGCGGACTTCACGCTCTTCCACGGAAGCAGCCTCAGCAACGCCGACGCGGTCCTGAAGCCCAGCGAAGCGGCGGCGGTGTGCTCAGCCGACGGAACCACTTCCGTCTGCACCGCGCACTACACGATCGACCCCCGGCGTGATCTGAAAAACTCGCTGGCCGGCATCTGGAAGGTCAACGTCGAAGCCGACGCCAACGACGGGGACTACGTGAAGGTGGACGGCTTGACCACCTTCTTCATGAAGCGCTATGCCAAGCTGACCGCCAACGCTTCTCCCGAGCCTGTCGCCAAGGGCGGCACCATCACCGTCACGGGCAAGCTCACCCGGGCCAACTGGGATACCCACGACTACCGCGGCTACACGAACCAGCGCGCCTACCTCGAGTTCCGCCGACCGGGCACCGACTACTACGAGTCTCTGGGCTACACCACCACGAACTCCACCGGGGTCGCCACCGCGAAGGTCACCGCCACCGCCGACCGCTACTGGCGCTATGAATTCAGAGGCACCATGACAACTCGTGCCGTCAAGGCGACGGGTGACTTCGTGGACGTTCGTTAGACGTGTCGGGCTCGGTCGATCGGCTGGGCCCGGTGCACTCCCTCACAGCGCGGGCGACGTAGCGACTTTGGCCGGGAGTTTCAATGGGCAAGTCAACCTTCAAGCGATCTTGAAAACCGTCGTGGCAGCGATGTCACCGTGGGTTTAAATCCCACCGCCTCCGCTTACTGAGCATGGAGAACGGCCCCTGACCTGGCTGGTTGGCTGGGGGGTCGTTCTCGCGCCGGGCTACCGTGATTGTCCGGCATTCCCCGTGGTTTCCCGCTTGATCGGGCACGGCTGGGGCACGGTCGAGCCTGACGACTGGGGCAACTTCCCCTGGAGCGTCTTGCCTCCAGTACATAAGCCCGGAAAGACGCCCAAGGAGAACAGGGAAGCGCTCTGAACTGCGCTTAGAACTCGTAACACGATCTTGTTGGTGAGATTGATGAGGCACGGGGGTGCCGGTCGAATGCGGCTGGAATGATTGCGGGCATGACACTGGACTGGTCCGGTCTGAAGCACGCCTATGGATCCGCGTCTGACCTACCACGGCTCTTTGACGAGATCGGTGATCCCGAGCTGGCTGACGAGGCGTGGGAGGAGCTGTGGGCTTCTCTCTACCATCAGGGGACGGTGTACACGGCTAGCTTTGCCGCCCTGCCTGTTCTGACAGACATCGCCACCGGTCGCAAGGCGGGTGGTCGCTGGCAGGCTCTTGCGCTGGCCGGCCGCATCGTCGTCGAGGAACAGCAGCATCACGAGCCCGGTTACGTCCAGGCGCGCTTCCCGGCTGCGATCAAGGAGCTGCACCAGCTGACGCAGAACCACGTGATAGCAAGGCCCTTCGATGGCGATGAAGACGACTTTTTGTACTGGCTGGAGCACCTTCTCGCCTTCGAGGGAGAGCCCCTATGGCTCAGATGCCTGGCCCGCGATGCGTACGCCGTGGTGTGTCCGTCCTGCGCGCAGCAGCTGGTGATCGACCTGTCGAGCACACCCGCGGGCACCCGTCGCCGAAACCCGTCGGGCCTGGTGCGTGTGGGCCGCGAGGGCCCTGTGCTGACCGGCATCCGCCGGGCGGCCTCCGCGGACCTGCCGCCGCTGGCAGCGCGGCTGTACCAGCTGGCCGCCCACGCCGGGCAGCCCGCGGCGGCGGAGCATCTGACCCGGCTGTTCGGCCGCACGACGTGCCCGGACTGTGCTTCAGACTTCTCGGTGCCGGACCAGGTCGTAGCCTTCCAGGCGTAGAGCAGCCTATGAGCGCGTAAAAGAATCACCCGCGGGCCTTCCTGAGGCGTCTCCAGCAGATGAGGCTGCAGGCCAACGAGACGAAGGCGTCGTGGAGTTCGGTGCGGCGTTCCCAGCGGACGGCGAGGCGCTTGAACTGATGGAGGAGGGCGAAGGTCTGCTCGACGACGTAGCGGAGTTTGCCCAGGCCCTTGATGCTCGGGGCGCCCTTGCGTGAGGCGCCCCGAAGTTCTCGGACAGCGGTCCCCATAGGATCGACGTCCGGAACGGCGGAGAGAGCACGTGGCACAGAAGCGTAGGAGTTCAGTCCTGAGTTTCGGGACGAGGCGGTCAAGATGGTGGTCGTGGAGTCCCGTCCGATCGCCGAGGTCGCCCGAGAGATACAAGTGAACGAGGGAACGCTGGGCACCTGGGTCAGCCGGTACCGGCAAGAGCACGCCGGGGAGGAGCCTCCCCTGAACATCAGCGAACGCGCCCGCCTGCGCGAGCTGGAACGCGAGAACCGGGAACTCCGTATGAAGACCGAGTTCCTAGGAAAAGCGGCGGCCTTCTTCGCCCAGGAATACCGGTGACGGAGAAGTACGAGTTCATCGACGGCGAGGCCGACAACTTTCCCGTGCAGCAGATGTGCACCGGGCAGGAGTATCCACGTCGGGCTTCTACCACTGGAGATCGAGGCCGTTGTCGGCCACCGCGAAGCGCCGTACGGAACTGAGGGCCGTCATCCTCCAGGTCTTCTTTGACTCGCAGGAGACCTACGGCTACCTGCGTGTCCACGCCGCGCTCCAGCGGATGAACGTGCAGGCCGGAGCGGAACTGGTCCGCGCGCTGATGCGCGAGCTCGGCCCTGGTGCCATGCCAGCCGCGGCCCTGGCGGGCGACCACGATCGCCGATGATGCGGCGCCGGCCACGCCCGACCTGCTGGCCCGTGACTTCACCGCTGACGCTCCCGGGCGCAAACTGGTCAGCGATATCACCTACGTTCACACCTGGGCCGGGCTCCTGTATCTCGCGACCGTCATCGACTGCCACACCAAAGCTGTGGTCGGCTGGGCGATGGCCGACCACATGAAGACCTCTCTCATATCGGATGCACTCGATATGGCGGCCCGGAACATCGACCTCGCCGAAGGCTGCATATTTCATTCCGATCGCGGCAGTCAATACACGTCTCGGGAACTTCGCTGCAAGCTCAGCTCGTTGGGCCTGCGAGCGTCGGTCGGCCGCACCGGTGTCTGTTGGACAATGCGATGGCTGAATCATTTTTCGGCGCCCTCAAGAACGAACTCGTGCACCGAACTACGTTCCCAACACGCACACATGCCCACCGGGCGATCGTCCGCTACATCGAGATGTTCTACAATCGAAAACGCCTCCACTCCGGACTCGGCTACAAGACTCCCGCAGAAGTCCACGCCGAGTACGAGGAGTTGCAGGCAGCGGCATAAGGAGAACCCTCAACACCGCTGTCCGAGAAGCGCAGGGCCCCTCAGTCGGTTGCGGCCCCTCAGTTGTTGGTCAAGCGCTTGGAAGGCGCTTTGGTCATTGGTCCTCATGAGGCCCATGATCTGCAACGCAGCCAGCCATCGCCTCCCGGCCAGGCGAACTTCGGAGCCATGAACCTGCCTTGTCGGAGACTCTTCTCGTCTCCGACTGGCGGATCGCACGGGCGCGCTCAGAGCTCAATGCGCTC
The DNA here is from genome assembly GCF_041053035.1 of Streptomyces sp. R35. Classification (NCBI taxonomy): domain Bacteria; kingdom Bacillati; phylum Actinomycetota; class Actinomycetes; order Kitasatosporales; family Streptomycetaceae; genus Streptomyces; species Streptomyces sp. R35. The sequence continues at coordinate 8,825,425 of NZ_CP163440.1, read as the reverse complement.
TGTCACGACACCGTCAACAGGCTCTCCGTAGCGCAACACAGCGTGTGCCGGCCGAAACGGCAGTGCGCGCAAGCCAGGCTCCATCGCTCGGTACAGAGTTTCCGCATCAGGGCCATAGGCGAAGATCACAACCTCACCGCCGCCGAACTCATTGCCGTCGACCTCCCCGACACCAGCGGCTTTGACTGCGGCCCCCATCGACCGCTCGGCTGCAAAGACCAGTGACCACTGGTCAGGATCGCCAAGGTCGTCGCAGTCCAGATGGAAGCGAGCGACCACGGCGTGCTCCGGAGGTGTCTCTGGCAGGTCGAAGAGTGCGGTTTGCATGGGGGGGCACCCGAGTAATTGTCAAGAGTTGTGGGTCAGCAGCGGCTCACCATGATTCGCGGCCCAGGTGCACGAGACCTTGAATGGTGCCCAGGCGGGTGTGCAAGGTGGGCTCTGGGGCCGGAGTGTCGGTGAGCAAGAGGACCCCGGACCGCCGGGTGTTGCGGGGTGTAGAGGTCGTCCTGGCCGTCATCGCCGGGGATGGCGTTCGGCTGGATCTCGATGCGTCCGTAGGTGCCCTGGGCGAGGTGGTAGACGCCCCGGTAGTCACTTTCGCGCTCGGTGAAGACCACATCGAGGCGGCCGGTGACGAGGTGGACCAGTTCACTCGCGGTGTGTGTGCTGGTGCCGTAGGTGTCGTAGTCGGTCATGGTGGTCTGACCTTATGCCGCGAGCGTCTCGGGGCGTTCGAGGAGCTCGCCGCGTTCGAAGCGGGCTCCGGCCCTCACCAGGGCGACGAGGTGGGGTGCATTGACGGCCCGCCATCGTGCCTGGGCGGACTCGACGAGCTTGAACACCATCGCCAGGGCGGCCGCGCGGGAGCCGGCCCCCTTGGTGACCTTCGTCCGCAGCCGCACGGTCGCGAAGGTCGACTCGATCGGGTTCGTGGTCCGCAGATGGATCCAGTGCTCGGCGGGGAAGTCGTAGAAGGCCAGCAGCTCGACCTCATCATCCGTGATCTTCTTGACGGCCTTGGGGAACTTCGCCTTGTACTGTTTCTCGAACGCCTTGACCGCCCTGGCCGCGTGCTCCTTGTCCTCAGCGTTGTAGATGTCCCGGATGGCCTTCTTCGCCGCGGGCTGGGCCGACTTGGGCAGGCTGTCGAGGACGTTGGCCGTCTTGTGAACCCAACACCTTTGGTGGCGAGTTTCGGGGAAGACCTCGTGAAGCGCATTCCAGAAGCCGAGGGCGCCGTCGCCGACGGCGAGGACGGGAGCGCGCATGCCCCGCCGGGCGCCATCCCGCAGCAGGCTCGCCCAGGACTCCGCGGATTCCCGGTAGCCGTCGGCCATGGCAATCAGTTCCTTGGTGCCGTCCGCGCGCACGCCCATCACAACCAGGACGGCGGCCTTGGTCTCCTCCAGGCGTATGCGCAGGTGGATGCCGTCGGCCCAGACGTAGACGTAGTCCGTGGCGGACAGGTTGCGTTCGCCGAACGCCTTGTGGTCGGCCTGCCACTGGGTGGTCAGCCGGGTCACGGTGGCCGGGGAAAGACCGGCGGAGGAGCCGAGGAACTGCTCGAGCGCGGGCACGAAGTCGCCGCTGGACAGGCCGTGCAGGTAGAGAAGCGGCAACACCTCGCTGATCTTCGGGGACTTCCTGGCCCAGGGTGGCAGGATCGCCGAGGAGAACCGCTTGCGCTCGCCCGTCTCCTCGTCGATGCGCTTGTCGTTAACGCGTGGAGCCTTGACCTCGCCCGTTCCGGCCGCGGTGGTCACGTTCCGGGGCTGGTGGTGTCCGTTGCGGACCACGAGCCGCCGCCCGCGCTCGTCCTTTTCGTCGGCCAACTCGGCTATGTAGGCGTCCACTTCGGCCTCAAGTGCGGCGGCCAGCATCCGCCTGGCGCCCTCCTGGACGATCTCATCGATCAGGGACCCGCCTCGCGTCGAGCCGTCCTCGGTGACTACCGTGAGCATGGGCGTACCTTCCCAGCCGACGGGCCAACGTCGGCCTACTCGATTCCAGTCAATCGATCACCCGGGAAGGTACGCCCTTCGCGTCCAACCCGGGTTCGATCCACAGGTCTTGAGCATTGCTCGCAGCACCCTCCCACCGGGCTCTGACAGCGGGATCTGCCTCGGGTATCCGCGCTGGGAACTCTCAGACGACGCCTGCCTTGTAAGGGCGGACGTGGTCGATCGGGAGGACGTCCAGGTCACTGCGGTCGTGGCGCCATCCCTGCTCAGCGAGGCATCTTGACTGCGGTGAGCCGTCGTTGACCGTGACTGACCGCAGGAAGTGGCACGGTCGTGGCACGCGACCGCTCTCCCCTGCCCAGCTCTTGCCTGGTTCCTGTACGAAGGGGAAGATCCCTGAGCCGCCGGGGTCACGGTGACCAGGGGCAGGGACGGCGGGGGATGTCGTGGGACAACGGATGAATCTGCTGGGAGAACCAGGGGTGGGGCTGTCTGGGGGACCGGGCACACCTGTTCCGAGCCATGCGGACGTGCAGCTGGCCCGCGGCCGGGTGTGGGGTGTGTTCATCGCGTTGATCCTCTTCGCGATTGGTCTGTTGGTGACCTGGTATCAGTCGCGGGACGTGTTCAGTGGAGCCCGCGGCCCCTTTCCGGCCGCGTTCGCCGCCGGTGCCCCGGTCGCACCTGACCGCGTCGTACGCCGGACTTCGGATGAGCAAGCCTTGGTGCACGGGCTGTCCCTCCAGTGGACGGATTCCGGCGTGACGGCGGTGAACCTGCGGACCGGCAAGGAGTACTGGCGCTATGAGCGCCGGGACTCGAACGAAGTTGTGTGGGATTTCAAGGTGTCGGAGCGCACCGTGGTCATCGGTCACGATGACGGGAGGCTTGTCGGAATCGACCTGCGTACGGGCAAGCTGCTGTGGCGCGTAGAGATCCGGGATGACGGATATCGGTCCGTGGAGCTCGCTGGTGGCCAGGTCGTCACCGATGCACCCGGCGCCGTGCGTGCCTTTGATGAGCGTGAGGGCCGGAGCCTGTGGACGGTGAAGATGCCTGAGTCGTGTCCCGAGGTACTCGTCTATTCCGTGCACGCCCTGCCGGAGCATCTGAGCGCCGTCCACGTGATGTGCAACGTGACGAGTCTCGACCGGGACGAGTACGACCTTCTGCTCGGTGTCGACAACCGCACGGGCAAGGTCCTCTGGCGGCAGCGCACCGTGGATCCCAAGCTGACGGTCTGGGGTGACGGGCACACGCTCGTCGCTCCGGACCCAGACCACCCACAGACCATCCAGTTGCTCGATATGAACCGTCAAGGGATCTCTCCGCGCGCCGCTCTCCCCCTGGATGGGTGGGACGTGGTCGCTGCGGGCAGCGGCACCGTACTGTCCGGCACCGACCCGAAAGAGGACTCCGAGGACCACGACACTCTCCTGCAGGCCTACGACATCCGAGACGGTCGAACCTCCTGGCAGTTGCGGGCGCCGGCCGGCCAGGAGTACGGGTTCCCCGAGATCGCCGACGGCCGGGTCTATGTCGTACGTCAGCCCTTCCTGGCCGAGGCAGACGCAGGGCGCCGGATACACGCGGACCTGCTCATCCTCGACGCGGACAGCGGCCGCCTCCTTCACACCCTGCGGCTGCCGGCCATGACCGCGCCGGAGGACTATGACTACTTCGAGAAGCTCGACATCCTCGACACCGCCGACGGCGCGGTGAGCATCGGCTGGAGAGACGGCGAGGGGGACCTGCTGATCGCCACGGACTGACCCCGCGCGCGCCACGCCACCGACCAACGGTGCGACCTGCGACTTGACCGTCGAAGGTTGTCAGCGTCGATCGTCGTTGAGCACCCTCGGACGGCACCGAGGTGGCCCAGGGAAAGCTCCGGAGCCGCCGACGCTTTCCGCTGCTTGGCCCGCTCGATGCGAACTATGGGGGCGGCGGTCGCTGGGGTCTGCTGGGCACGTCAGTCGGCCGCTTGGGTCTGGTGGCGGTCGGTCAGGGACGCGGGGGTTGCTGTACTTCGCTGCGGTACAGCACCAGTTTGGAAGTCTGGATCACCACGTTAGGAGTTCGTTCATAGCTCCGGACGCGCTGCCACGTTGCTACGACAGGAGCCCAAAGCGGTCCCTCGGCAACTGGCAAGGTCTGCGTGCGTTCGACTCCGTTGCCGTCATCCGTTGCCGTCAGGCGCCGTGTCATCGAAGCCCGTCGTCGCGACTGCTCGCCAGAGGCACCAGAACCACGGAGGCCCCGACCGCAATGATTCAACCCCGACCGGGGCACTCGTCGCACCCCCGGCCCGTCCCGCGCTCTTCCGCACCGGCTGTCCTGGAGGAAATGATTACCACCATGAGCGGACCACACCGTGACGACCAGCTTCCCCGACTGTATGAGGAGCACATGCGGGCACCGTTCCCTGCAGGCTTCCGCGGTGTGAACATTGAAGGCGTGGAACTGATCCTGCTCGATGCGGATGTCGCCGGCGTCGTTCAAGGGGAGCTCAAGGGCGGGCTCAGTGGTGAGGACGTCGCGATCCTCTGGGCGTGCATCACGGGCCTCGACAAGATCCTGCCCCTGATCGGCGACGAGTACTGCAGGTCCTACTATGCGAGGCTGCGGATGATGGCCGGACTCACAGCAGCGAGATACATGCCCAGCGCGATCTGACGAGCGGTTTCCGGCTTGCTCATCGCGACCGGCAAGCGGTCTTGAAAACCGTCGTGGCAGCGATGTCACCGTGGGTTCAAATCCCACACCCACCGCGCAGGTCAGAAGGGGTGCCACTCCCCGGAGCGGCACCCCTTCTGCATGACCCTGTCTCACCCCGACTCGCGGGTTTCCCAGCCTTGACCAGTGCGTGCGGCCAACCTGCGGCCAGGATTCGCAGCCCCTCCGTTATCCGCCCACGTGGTGGACACGGCAGCCGGAACTCCGGGGCAGGCTTGCGGCGAGCGACTATGTGCGCTGCGCCTTGAGCCGCTTCGCGACGGCATCGAGCCGTGTGGCACAACGCTGCTTGCCATCGCCCTTGGGGAAGCCAGCGGCGAGCTCGGCGAGTACCGGGTAGACGTCCTGGTGGGCGTGCTGTGCGTCCACCAGGTCCGTGGCCGTGTTGGCGGCGGCGAACTCAACTTCCAGGACGTCGTCGGTGCAGCGGGCGCGGAGTTGCTTGACCAGTGTTCGACGTCGGCGCGCGAGCGGCGGTGGTTGTCGACGTTGTAGAGGTAGGCCACGGCGCCAGCCTCTGGCGGGATCGATTTCGTGGCGGGATGGTCGCTCTTACCGGATGAGCATTCGGTAAGAGCGACCAGAAGTGCGGCCACGCAGACAGTCAGAGCAAGGGTGTTGGTACGCACACGTCCCCCCGGGGCGAATGATCGAGGGCCGCATTATGACGCGCCGGTGAGGCCGGGTCCCCAGTTCGCGACTAGGCGCTGTCCGGGCGATCACGCGTCCCGCTAAGACTTGTCCCGCAAATGATCTTCGGGTTGGGGTCACGTAGCTGGTCGAGGTGCGGCCTGCTCGCCTATCCGGCGAGGTTGAGGTTGTGCAGGCGGGCGATGCCGAGCATGGCGTGGTGGACGCCGTCGCCTTTCAGGCGGCAGTCGCGGAGGATCTTCCAGGTCTTCATGCGGGCGAAGGCGTGCTCGACGCGTGCACGAACCTGTTTGTGTGAGCGGTTGTGTTGCTGCTTCCAGTCGGAAGTTCCTCGCCTGCCCGGCGGCGGTGCGGCATCACGAGTCCGGTGCCCGGGTAGCCGCCGTCGGCGATCGTCATCGCCCTGCCGACTGCGGCCTTGGCCCCGGATTCCTCCCATGCTTTGCAGTCGTTGCGGTTGCCTGGAAGGGGTCGGCCGACCACAACTATCAGGCGGGTGTCGGCGTCGATGACGACCTGGTGGTTGGTGGAGTAGCGGTAGTTCTTGGACTGCTCGGCGATGGTGTGGTCGCGGGTCGGCACCAGGGTGCCGTCCACGATGAGCACGGTGCCCTTTGCGAAGCGCTGCCTGGGTTGCAGGGCAAGGCGCGGGCCGAGCTGGTCGATGATGCGATCTGCGGCCGACTTCGAGATGCCGAGGAGCGGGGCGATCTGGCGCATCGTCAAGTTCGTGCGCCAGTAGGCCGCGACCAGCAGTATTCGGTCCTCCAGCGGCAGTCCCCACGGCCGGCCCCGCCGTACCGCGTCCGCACCTTCGCGACGCAGTGCGGTCACCAACTTCCCGAAACTGCGCGGGTTCAGCCCGGTGAACGGGGCTATCCAGGACGACTCCGACGCCGTGATTACACCAGCCACACCAAGATCATCGCACCGTCACCGGCGAGATGACTCAGATGCGGGAGCTCAGATGCAGGGCAAGCAGGCGGCGTAGACGAGCAGAGGCCCCGCGATGAGTACCGAGCCTCCTCACCTCGTCCGCCTCAAGCTCCGTCCGGGCTGCGAGAGCAAGCACGGCGGCGTAGGGCCGTTCACCCTCATCAAGCTTCGCTGCCACGGCATCGAGGACAGCTCGAAGAACGATGTGGTCCGCGCCAGGATGTTCTGCCAGCAGGCGCAGCAGCTTGTTGTCATTCCAGACGCTGTCGCGGGCCTTGCTCAGTTCCAGGAGAGTTACGTGTGGGGTGTGGGGATTGGTGGCCAGGGCCTGCCAGACGAAGGGGTACGGACATTGCGCGAGACGTTGCAGGACAGGGCCGTCTGTCTCGGCATGCGCCAGTGCGAGGTAGTCGGCAGGCGTGGGCACGAGGATGGCCTCTCATGAGCGTCGAAGCCGTCATCTTGCCACCACGCCTTGACTACCCGCGGACACACGGGACCCGCACGCCCCATCTCAACCGCCTCGACCATCACTTGCGGGACAAGTCTTAGAGATCATCTCATTTGGATTGGTCGGTAGTCTGTCTGTGTGTTGATGGTGGAGCGGTTGGTGCCGGACGGGTTGTGGGAGTTGTTCCAGCGGGTGGTTCCGGAGGCGCCGTCTCGTCCTCAAGGGGGCGGTCGGCGCCGGTACGGGGATCGTGAGGTGCTCGCGGCGATCATCTTCGTAGCGACGACGGGGTGCACATGGTCGCAGGTCCCGCCGGTGTTCGGGCCGTCCGGGGCGACGGCCCACCGCCGTTTCATGGAGTGGAGCCAGCTGCGGGTGTGGGCGAAACTGCACCGCCTGGTCCTGGACGAGCTCGGGGCCCGCGGCGAGCTGGACTGGTCGCGGTGCGCGATCGACTCAGTGAACATGCGGGCCCTGAAAAAGGGGACCTCACAGGTCCGAATCCTGTAGATCGGGGCAAGTACGGCTCGAAGATCCACTTGATCACCGAGCGGACCGGCCTGCCCCTTTCCATCGGCATATCCGGCGCAAACCTCCACGACAGCCAGGCACTTGAGCCGCTCGTCCGCGGCATCCCTCCGATCCGCTCCCGCCGCGGCCCACGCCGACGCCGACCCGCCAAGCTCCACGCGGACAAGGCCTACGACAACCGTCACCTGCGGCTATGGCTCCGATCACGGAACATCACACCCCGCATCGCCCGCAAAGGCATCGAGTCCTCCCAACGACTCGGACGACACCGCTGGACCATCGAACGCACCATGGCCTGGCTCGCCGGCTGCCGCCGACTCCACCGCCGCTACGAACGCAAAGCCATCCACTTCCTCGCCTTCGCCAGCATCGCCAGTACCCTGATCTGCTACCGCCGACTTACCAAATGAGATGATCTCCTAGGGTGACTCGGTCGAGGGCTGCGTTCTACGCCTTCGTCGAGGCCCGGCACGGGCGTGTCCCCGCGCCCCGCTCGCGGGCCACAGCCGGCCAAGAGCCGGCGCCCATTTCCTCGGCAACCTGCCGGGCACCGGCAGGCGGAACCGATCGTCACGCGGCGCCCAGGCCGTTTTCGGACGAGGTGAGCTCCGTGGGCGGTCACCGCACGGCAGTGGCCCGTGGATTGACCTCACAGCGAGCGATCTCGTCCACGGGTCCCGCGCTGGCAACGGCCACCCGGACCTTCGCCTTGCTCTTCGCAGGCACCGACACCTCGTCGTAGGTCTCGGTCATGGTGAAGCCGTTTGCGTTCTTGTAGCTGATTCTCACGGCGAAGAGACCCTGGCGCCCGTTCGGATTCTGGACCGCGACGGTCGCGTACGGGTCGTCCGTGTCTGCGCAGTGCGTGAGCACGGCGGTGCCGTCCTTCAGAGGCCGGGCAGCAGCGACGGAGGGGGACGCCGTGGGGGTGGAAGGGGCGGTCGGCCGCGAACTCTGCTTGCCGCCGGTTTCACCGGTACTCGACGCGGAGTCGGCACTGGGGGCGCCGACCGCGCTGCCAGACCTTGCCGTTGACGCAGGCTGCGGAGTGGACTTCGCTTTGTCCGACTTCGTAGCGCCGCATCCGGACAAAACGACTATGACTGCCGCCAAAACCACTCCGGCGGTCATGTGCACCCGCTTGATCACGTCACTCTTTCCAAGAACGGAGCCGCAGGATCGATTCCAGGACGGCTGCGCTGGTCAGCGCGTGCAGAGGCTACCAGCGGGCGGAGATCGGGAACCGGCCGCCGTGAGGCGATAACGTGATCACCATGTCTCGGCCCACGGCTCGCCCACAGGCAGACCATGCTGCTGGTCTCGTACGGCACCGCCCAGCCGGCCGACGATTCCTGGAAAAGACAGCCTCAAGCGTCAATCGTTCGGTGGGTCAGGCCGCCGAGCAGTGCCGTGATCAATCCTCACAGTCGTTCGTACAGTGGCGCGCTCCACCTGGACGCCAGGAACCACGCCCGCTCCACGGTGTGTGGGCCGACGGCAGACGGGATGGGAGCTGGGGTGAGTGGTGGGTGAAGGAGGGAGGCCCGCGGGCCACACTTGGGCCGTGACAATCAACGATGGCAACGGGGGAATCGATCCTTGGGCGCTCCTCCTGGAGACGGACTGGAGCAGCGTCGAACACTGCTGCCCCAACACAGCCCCGGCGACCCCCGTCATTCTGGCCGAGCTACTGGATGACGACGAAGATGTTCAGCGAACCGCCGTACGCAACCTCGGTCAGGTCGTGACTCACCAGAACAGCATCTACGGCGCCGCCGCCCCGGCCGCTTGCTTCGTTATCGCCATCCTTGGCCACTCACGAACGATGACCTTGGGGGTCTACTTCCACGAGGAGCGCCTCCGGCCTCTGCGCGCGGCACTCCTGCAATGGCTAGGTGACCTCGCCTACGACGCGACCTATGACGAGGACGGCCCGGGAGAACCTGACGACGTCACCGCGGTGCGTGCCATTCTCCCGCTGATCTACGAGGCGGCGCGGCCGTACCTTATCGATGCGAACCTTCTGATCCGGGAAGCTGCGGTGCACGCAGCCGCGATGACGCTCGCCGCGCCTGAACTGGCCATACATATCCCGAAGCTCGTGCCGCTGGTACGCAGCACGCTCAGTGCCAGCGAGTACCGGGTTTACCGATACCTCGCTAAGCGGTGCCTCGTGACCTGGGGTGTGGAGCCCGGCCCCCTACCCGACCCACGGATCTCAGGTCCCGAACCGATGGATCGCCCCTGGGCGGGCGGCTACTCCGACGACCCGCCATTCTGAAAGCGGTGATCGGCGGGATAGCCGCACTTGTCAAGACCGCGCACGGCGGTTGACACCAGCGACTGACACCAACAAGCGCGAACAGCAGTGGTCGTCGTCGGACCTCGATGGACGATCTGCCGAGGGCTAGGACCGGTTGACCGACGTCGACGGTCCCCAGTGATTGACCTGATAAGGATGAGGCCAGACCTCAAAAGTTGGGTATCGCGCGCGGAGCGCCACCTTCAACCGAGGGCTGGCATCTGGCCAGCGGGCGGACGCGGTATCAGGCAGGCGGAGGTCTTTGACAGCATGAGCTTGTGAACATGGCGAACGACTCGGACGACCCGCTCCAGCTACTGATGGGCTTGGAGGTCAGCGCCGTCTCTTTCGTGCGCGACTACGTCGAGCTCCACTTCGACGGGCCCGTACTGCGAGCTTTGGGTGACCCCTTGGGAGTGTACGGGGGCCGCGAGTGGCGCTTTCCCGCCCCGGGGTCGATGGAACTCATGCGCTGCTACATCGGTGAGACCGTCGACGGCTACGAGCTGGATCCGGACCGGATCCTCGCCCTGGATTTCGGAGAGCACCGCTTCGTCATCCCGCTGGACTCCGATTCAAGCGGGGGTCCCGAGGCGGCCCACATGGTCGGCGTCGACGAGAACGGCCGCACTTCCATCCTCGGCGGGATGTGGATCTGGTAGCAAGGGTGGCGCGGACTCGGTAGTCAGTCCACCTCCGCTGTACAGCAGCGAAGTACAGCAACCGAGGCGACCGCAGGTGACCGTCCAGAGCTCCCAAGGTCCTCCTGGCCAGCCCGGGAGACCTCACCGACCTCCGCGCCCATAGTTCGCATCGAGGGGGCCAGCCAACCGAGTACAGCAACACGCACCGGCAACTCAGGGCATTGTGCTAGCCGTTGTTCGTGAGGGACCTGGCTCTTGCGGACGTTGCATAGTACGGGGAGCCGCGGAAATTCTCGCGACCTACGGCGGACAGTGCCGGCTTCCATAGATGGACGCCGTGCCGACGCTCCCACCAGATCGCAGTCCGCCAGGTGTGAACGAGACTGAGGACCAGTATCAGCTGAACGCCCAGGCCAAAAAGCGGCCGATGGGCGACATACGCGCCCCCCAGCGTGAGCAGGAGAACGAAGGCCGCCACACGAACGCAGCCTCGCCGCAGCTGGCGAGTCCGCTCCTCGTTCTGCCCCAGCACCAACACATCTTCGACCGCCACAGCGGAGCTGAACGCACGCAGCTGACGCGGCCGGGACACCAGAAGATTGACCGCCCAGAGCAGCGTCACGACGACAACGCCGCCGATCTGAACGCGCCCGGCGGTGCCGGACAGCCTCAGATCATCCATGGTGGAGAAGATCAGTACGTCCGCGGCAATCCCCACCAGGATCCCTGCCAAGCCCTCTCCAAGCTCGGCAGCAACAATCCGCACAAGCGGCGGCGCACCAGCCATGGCAGTTTCACCCTCCCCCGTCGCGGACCGTCCTATATCGAACACCGCCCGCCGACGCCTGTCCAGGGCTCGCCCGACCTCCTTGGCTGCACCTGACCAGCCCAAGAGACCTCAGCGACCGCCCAGCCGGTAGTTCGCATCGAGGGGCCCAAGGCACGATTGCCGTGCCACTCTCGTGCCAGAACGGACGGGGACTCGCGGGGAACCGGGGTTCGCAGGGGTGAGTTCGGCCGGAGTCTGCCCAAGGTAGGGAATCCGCAGGTCACGCGCAGGATCGCCCAACCTCGCCCCTAAAGCGGTGGTCGGCCGGCGAGGCCGGTGGCGGTACAGCAGCGAAGTACAGCAACCACACCAACCAGCCCCGTCCGGCGGCGACCTCGTAAGGCCGTAGCGCGACCGGTCTGACCCTCACCGACCGATCCACATAGAGCTACGGATCAGAAGGTTCCGCCACCATGAGACGGCTCGGGCTCTCGTCCCGGGCCGTCCGCGGGCAACGAGGGATTCGGCGCCGCGGAGTTCAGCGCAGAGCCCGACGCTCGTCTACACGGCGTGTCGGCACACCCAGAAACACGTCGGGTGCCGCAGAGCCATAAACGATGTTGAACGTTTCCAGTCGATAGGACCAGGCACCGTCACAACGGCCGACGAACCGGTGGTTGATCTGCCATTGCAGCCACTGGCCGGGAGCCAGACGAACGGCAGGCGGGCGCCGATCGCGTCGTGGCATGGCGAACATGCTCACCTCTGGCGGGTCCACGCGCAGCAGCCCGTCAACCTCGCGAAGGATCGTCCCGGGTGCCGACAGATCCCGTACTTGCACGTGAGGTTCGAAGGAGTCGGACTCCTGCATGGCGACCTCGTGAAGGGCGGCATTCAAGCGCGGGGGCAGCGAGAAGGCCGTTGGTGCGGCGTTTCTGCGAGCAGCTCCAGGGCCGCCGCGCGACTTCTTCGTCCACGACGTGCGTATCCGCTGAACGACAACATCCATGGGACCAATCATCAGGCGGGACGCCGCACCGCGGCCACAGAGTTACGCGCCGTGCCAGAACCGTGCCAGATCGAGCGGGGAACCACGGGGAACAGCAGCGAGCGGCAGGCAACTTGAAGCGATCGCCCGTGGCCCGGAAGCCGCAGCTCACGGCGCACCCTCCCCACCTCGCTCCTAAAGCGGTGTTCCACACCTGGCCGGTGAGATCATCCGTGGATGGCCGACGCACAGCTACCCCCAGGGTGGACGCTTCAGCAAATCCGGGACGTGTCTGGGGACCAAAGGGCTGTCCCCCTGGATCCAAACCGGGCGGTGAAGTGGGTCGCCTTCGCCGGAGCCGACGAGATGCTGCAGCCAGAGATCGTTCTCGGGTTCGGCAGCTTGTGTCTCGTCAAACCCGTCCATGACGACGACTGGTACATGGGCAGCTTGTACGACGACGGCAGCATCGACTGCTGGTCTGCCTACGACGACCTATACGAGGCACTTCGCGGCCTGTAGAAGCATGCGGGTTGGGCTGCGCTACAGAGACTCAGTTCAGACGATCCCATTCCGTCTGTCCTCGCCACCAGTCGCCAGGGCTCATGACTACCCCGGGCCGTCTCCGGGCCGTCCGAGGGTGCTCAACGACGACCAACGCTGACAACCGTCGACGGCTAAGTCGCAGGTCGCAGCGTTGGGCGGTTGCAGGGGTACAGGTCAGAGATCCGGCCCTTCACTTCTTCGGCTACTGATCGGATCACTGCGACCGACGCTTCGCGGCGAAGTGGTCGCGTCGGTTGGTTGTCAGTAGCTGTGGCCGGGCCAGTGCGGATCCGTCCAGCGGTCCAGCTCGGTGAGACCGAGCAGCCGTATCCGGTGCTGCAGATCCGTCGAAGCGCCCGACTCGCGGAGCCGTGCCGCAGCGTGTCCGAGGAGCCATGCGACCAGTTCGGCGCGCATCTCCTCTTCGTCATGCTCGTACCAGCTCAACCGCCACGGCAGGCTGTCCCCCAGGAGCCTGTACTCCCATTTCGCCGCCGTCTCGGCGAGACGGCGGTCGCTGAGGGGACCGGTCTGCTCCTCCCAGTCGGCGAGCCAGGGCCCGAGCGTTCCGGACGCTTCGGCGCACATCGCGAAGACCTGGTGCGCCGGGACGATCGCATCCGGGTCGGTGAGGCTCTGCACCCACCAGGCGTGCAAGAACTCGCGTACCGGACCGGCCTGATCGTCGGGCCACTGCTGCCAGCGGCCGAGGGCGAGGCAGTACCCGGCCTCTTCCAGGCCGAACAGGGGCTCCGCGCGACCGGCGACCAGTGCTGTGGCGAACTGCGGCAGTATGCGGCGCAGCACGGCCGCGTGATCGGTCCAGGACCAGGACTGCCAGGTCCGGCGCAGGAGGTCCGGCTCCAGCTCCACGTTCGGCGTCTTCAGCAGGGAGAGTTCTTCCGAACTGCCCCAGTGACATTCGCAGTTGTGCTCGTCCGGATGCGTGGTCGCATCACGGAAAGTGATGGCGAGGTTGTCCAGCGCGGCACTGAGACGGCGGCGTGCGGGGTGGTCGGCGAGATGCATGATGTGCCTGGCCTTCGAGAACTCCGTACGGCTTCCGCCGGCCGAAGATCGGCACCTTACCGGGTGAGGACAGCGCGAGCAATGACGCGGATGTCCGGACCTCTCACCTGAATCCAGCCCAAGGCGGCAAGCCCGCCTGCGCTTGCCTCGGGGCGAAGAGGCCGTGCCAGACGTGTGCCAGATCGTACGGGGAACCACGGGGAACACCGGTGAACCAACTGGCCTCACAGCAGACGCCGACGGCACTCAGCAACAGGTCAGCCTCGGAGTAACCCCCAGATCACCTCAGCTTCCCAAGCTGAGAGTGCGAAGGGCTTACTGCTGCTGTCAAGACTCCCAAGCCCTTTCACCGCCGGGACCTACAGTGACAGCGTCGATGCCGCTCCCAAGCAAGTGCCAGGACTCGAACTGTGGGTCCGGGGCGATGCGCAGGCCGGCACCGTTTTGGAAGTCGATGGTCAAGGTGCCGAGACCTTGGACGCCGACGGTCGCGAGCGTTTGACCGAAGAGTCCGAGCACGGGAGCAAGGCAGACGCCCTTCCCCGGCTCCAGTTCGTGCTCCTGGCCAGTCGAGTCACGGAACAGAAATGGTGTCTCCAGGATCAACTCGGCTTCGACACCACGCCCTCCCTCGCCCGTGGAGCTCAACAGCAGGTGAACCTGGTAGTCGAAGGCGATGCGGATCACTCGGGTGCCCACCAGGGCCACGGGCACCCTCATTCCTGTTCCCATGAGGCCCAACTTGCCACAGTCGGTGGGAACGTGGTGCCGCCAGGCTGGGCCGTCTCTGGGCCGTCCGAGGTTGCTCAACAGTGGCCAATGACGACCAACGACGACGACCAAGCGCACGAGCCCATTGCCCCTGAGCTGGGAAGCAGCAGGTCGCCAAGATTCCCGGCAAGACCCAGGGCAAGAAGAAGTAACTCGCATCATCAATGACCCCCTGCCTGCGGTTTTCCCGCAGGCAGGGGGTCATTTGCTGCGGTCAGCTGTCGCGTTGCGCTGCCCTCGGACATCCGATCCAGCCCGACCGCCACTTCCCAAGGCCCGGCGCGTCATCGGATGCGCCGGGCCTTGGGGGCGGGCGGCCTCAGCTGGTGAAGGTGAAGTACTTCCAGGAGCCGTTCGTGGTCGAGTTCACGGTGTCGCCCGAGGAGTCGTTGATGTAGGACGACCGCACGCGCATCGAGTAGCCGGTCTGGTGCGTGCCGCCCAGTTCCACCACCGACTTGCCCGTGGAGTCGAGCTTGAAGTACTGGGACCCCGCCGACCGCCAGGCGCCGTCGGAGTAGATCTGGAACTGCAGCCTCTGCGAGCGGCCGGGGTAGGCCGTCATCGTGGTCGTGAGGAGCGGATTGGTCGTCTTCCGGAAGTAGTACTTGGTGTACCCATTGACCGTGGCCGTCTTGTAGTAGCGGCTCAGGCTCAGCGACACCTTGGCCTTCGCGCCCACCCAGCTCGTGGCCGTCTTCGGGGCGGTCCGCGCGTCGCCGGAGAAGGACGCGCTCACCGTGGTGTCGCGCTTCAGGGTCAAGGAGACCGACAGGTCGCCCCCGCTGTTGACCGTGCCGGTCTTGACCAGGTACTTGCCCTTGCCGTCGCCCGCGGTGTCCGCGTAAAGCGAGAGCGTCCGGTTCTTGTACGTCGTGCCGAGGTGGGCGGTGAACGTCACGTTACTGGCGTAGGCGTAGACGTTGCCGTTCTTGTTCACGGTCAGGGTCGGCGAGGTCCGGGAGACCTCGACCGTGTCGGAGGCGGAGGCAGCCGTGCGATCGGCGCCGCCGGCATAGGAGACCTTGTACGTGACCTTGCCGCCCGCGGGCGGGGTGTCGGTGAAGGAGAAGGTCCCGTCCGCCTTCACCGTCGCGGCCGGGAGCGCTTTGCCGTTCGGGGACTCCAGGTCCGTTCGGGTGACTGCGACGGTGGCTCCCGCGGGCAGCCCGAGCGTGTTCGTGACCTTGCCGGAGACGGTCAGCGACTTGGCCCGGCCGGCCGTCGCAGGGGCGTTCACCGTGATGCCGGTGACGGCCTTGCCGGGGTCGGTGACGACGCGCAGGCGGTAATAGCTTTGGAGGTTGCGTGTGACCGCGAAGAGCCGGCTGCTGTCGGGCGCGAAAGCGATGTCGCCGTGGTCGAGCAGGGTCTCCTGGGCGACTCCACCCTGTTCGTCGGTGAAATTGGCGGTCCGCCTCGGGGCCGTGCCACCCGGCTTGTAGATGGACACCTGGGGGGAGAAGTTGGCGTAGGTGTCGGTGCCCACCGCGACGAGGCCGTCCGGCGCGACATCCACCGACCGTTGTGCCCAGTAGCCGCTCGGATACCTGATGGTCTCCGACAGGTCCGATGTCCGGAAGACCTGCTGGAAGTCGCCTGCCGTGGTGGCCACCACGAGCTCTGTGCCGTCCGGGGTGAGCGCCAGGTCCTCCGCGGTGTTGCCGATGGCGGCGTCCTGCCCGCCGAGGAACGCGGTCCGGCCGGCCGTGCCGGACGACACGTCGTAGATGCCGAGGGTGAAGTAGTACTGGCGCGAGCCGGCCGCCAGGGTGTTGGGAGCGCCGGGTACCGAGTCCAGCAGGGGAGCGTCCTTCCACGTCCCTTCGGCCTCCTGGGCGAGCGAAACCCGCGTCTGTCCGCCGGACAGGTCGAGAGAGCCGATGTTGCCGTGACCGACGCCGCCATAGCCGAACCAGAGTTTGCCGCCCGCGAGCGCCAGGTGCTGCGGATCCGTGCCGTCACCCGTCGCGTACCGCCCGGCCTCGGTGACCGTCGCCGTGTCGATGGCCACGATCTCATCAGTTCCCGGCACGGCGACGTAGAGCGTTGCCGAGTCGGCGGAAAGCTCCAGGCCGTCAGCCTGCGGCAGCGAGGTGACCGTCCCGATGACGGTGCCGTTGTAGTCGGTGGCGACGACCTTGCCTCCCGACGGGTCACTGATGAAGACCCGCTTGTGAACGCCGTCCACGATGATGTCGCCGCTGGACCTGATGGGCAGCGCGGCGCTGCTGTCGGCGACAGCAGGACCCGCGACCGACCCGATCAGGGCGACAGAACCGAGAGTGACCGCGAGCGCTGTCACGGCCGAAATGCTGCGCACACGCACAGTGATGCAACCCCCACTAGGAAGACAAGACTGCTCACAAGACCCCCAGAGCCCCTTCAGGGTTGCACGGCACACCTGCGCAAGTTTCCGCAGGTCCCGCTGGTTGCCGCCGAGAAGCCGGACACCTTCGCAGGCGCGCACTCGGATCGCTGCGATCGGAGTCGAGCGGGTCGTAGATCGCGGCCAGCCGTGGGTGTCCGAAACACTCGTCAGACATGCGGCCGACGATGCCCAGGGACGGCGCTCAACGGCTGCTGAATCACAGCAGTGCCCAGCAGTGCGGCAGGAGAGTGCCCCAGGCCCCGACCGCAGTACAGCAGGGCTGTACAGCAACCACCACGACCGCAGCCGACCGTCAATGTTTCCAATCACCTACGTAATCTGTCGAGCAGACCTCAACGACCGTCCCGCCCATAGTTCGCATCGAGGGGGTCAAGGCCCGGTCCCCGGGTCGTGCCACCCTCGTGCCAGAGCGGACGGGACTCACGGCGAACCGGGGTTCGCGGCGAGTTCGGCCGAACTCGGCCCGAGGTAGGGAATCCACAGGTCACGCGCATGGTTGCCCCGCCTCGCTCCTGAGGCGGGGGTCAGTCAGACCATGGCGATCAGCAAGTCTCCCCCGTGGTCTCGCCAGCCGATGCTCACCGCGCCGTCGGCGATGTCGCCGATGACGAGCTTCTCGTAGTCGGCGGTCTCGTCGTCCGCAGTCATGGCTGGCAGCCGCAGGGTGTGGAGCAGGCGCCCGGTGTCCGCGTCGAGGACGAGCAGGTCGGCGTGGAACCGGCGACCGGCGTCCGCCTCGGTGAGGTACGGCTGGCGTGAGACGTACACCCGGCCGTCGGCGATCTTGGGGAGCCCGTACTCCTGGCCGCTCGGCGCCCGCAACTGCCAAGAGGGTTGTCCGTCCACGGTGTCGAAGGCGCGCAGGAGAGTGTCGTGTTCGCCAGAACGGTTCTTCGGGTCGGTGCCGGACAGTACGGTGCCGCTGCCCACAGCGACCACGTCCCACTTGTTCAGGGGGAGAGCGGCGCGTGGAGAGATCCTTTGACGGTTCATGTCGAGCAACTGGATGGTCTGCCGGTGGTCCGGGTCCGGAGCGACCAACGTGTGCCCGTCATCCCAGGCTGTCAGATCCGGGTCCACGGTGCGCTGCTGCCACAGGATCTTGCCCGTGCGGTTGTCGACACCGAGCAGCAGGCCGTTCTCGTCCGGGCCGTAGCGTCCCGAGGCGTTGCACAACACGTGGACGGCGCTCAGATGGTCCGGCAGGGTGTGCACGGAACTGAGGAATACCTCGGGACACGACTCAGGCGTCTTCGCCGTCCACAGATTCCGGCCGTCGCGCTCGTCGAAGGCGCGCACGGCACCGGGATCCTCGGTGACGGCCTGGCCTCCGACGATCTTCACGGTCCGACCGCGGTCGCCGGCCCGAATCTCCGCGTGCCACAGCAGCTTGCCGGTGCGCAGATCGATGGCGACGAGCTTCCCGTCGGTGAAGCGGGCCACCACCGTGCGTTCCGACACCCCGAACTGCCACACAACAGGGTGGTCCACGTCCCGGCGCTCGTAACGCCAGTACTCCTTGCCGGTCCGCAGGTTCAGGGCCGCCATGCCGTTGCCGTTGTCCGTCCACCGCAGGGACAACCCGTGCACCAGGACTTGCTCACCCCCTGGGCGGCGTATGAGGTGTTCAGGCGCGCCCGGGGCCTCGGCGGCGAACGCGGCGGGAAAGGGGCCGTGGGCCCCGGTGAACACGTCCCGTGAGATGTACCAGTCCACCAGCCCAAAGATCACTCTGGACAGGAGGACCACCACGAGCAACACGATATATATCCAGTCGCGGTCCATCAGCCCGCCCGCACGGCCCGCCACGGGCCTGCCCGGTCCCCCCGACACTCCCACCCCGGGTTCTCCCAGCAAATTCATCCGCTGCACCACGACTGTGCCCCCAAGGCCCTGCCCTGTCACCGTGACGGGGCAGCTCAGGGATCTTCACCCCCACACAGGAGCCAAGCAAGTCGGGCCACCGTTGAAACCCGGTCGCCCGCACAGACGCGTGATCGACACATGAGACTGAATCATGCCCTCCTGACGTCCGGCCAGATTCGCTCATATTCGACCACGTGGGGCGGCCGCGCGTTCGAGACCCTAGCCACGGGCACTGACAACGCGCCCCATGAGCGTGACCTCTGACGCGGTGCGGCCCGCACCACAACCGCACCAGAGCCAGCGGGGAATCACGGTGAAAGCAGGCGAGCCCGACCAGGCCGCAGCCCGCCGTTCGCCCAGGTCGGCACCCAAACCGCCCACAAATGCCCGCAGCTTCCCAAGCTGAGGTTCAGGCACCGGGCGTCCTCTCTACCGTGTCGAGAGGAACGTCAATGCGAGTGTCGTCTCCGAAGATCTGCACAACCAGCTCCACTCGGTTCCGCTCCCGGTCGATGGCACGAACCGGACCCATGCTCTGGGCGAACGGGCCATCAGTCACCAGTACGGTGTCCCCTGGCTGTAGCTCCGGGGTGGTCGACATGCTTACTCCCAAGTGACGTCAGGTGGCCTTGCCTTGATAGGGGCCGTCCAGGACATCATGGTGCCGGGGGTACCCGTAGGGCCGTCTCAGTTCCCGTCTCATTCAGCCCTGTTCGGGGCCGTTCAGGCGAGACCCGGAGCCGTCACCGCCCAGACGGTCAACCGCCCATGAACCCAGGTGAACGTCCCCGCACACAGCCCAAGGCCCCACCAGCACAGTTGGAAAGCGTGTTGGCCCAAGGCGCGCTCTCGCCTGGGAAGGCCGTCAGCCGCTTGTCTCCGGACCCCAGCGTTCCGGCCCCACTCCGCGCCAGTCGATCCACGGCGCGCCTGCGACCTCGGCAGGGTCGATCTCCAACCCGGCTCGACGGAGGAACTCTGCGACGTCGGCCACATTGTGGGCCAGGCCGAGGATCTCGCCGTCCACGCGCACGCGCCGGCCACCTGTGGGCGACGGCGGATGCACGATCACGCGAATCGGTCCGGACACGTCTTCAGGATCATCCGGGATGCGCGGCCCCGCATTCCAGCGCGTCATTCGAGGACACTCAGTGCCCGGACTGGCAGAGCGCGTCGCGTTGAAGCCGTAGGTAGATCCGGTGGTGAGGTCACTCAGCTCACGTCCCGGTCCGACCGTCCAAGGTCACGCAGTTCCCACCACTCCGCGGCGCTCGGCCGCCGTTGCCGCCAGTAGGGGTGGAAGAACAGCTGAGCCGACAGCCGGTACAGATGCCGGCGCAACTCGGTACGGCCGGGCTGCTCTGCAAGCTGCTGGTAGGTGGCGCTCCACTCCTGCTGCGCCCGAGCAAGGTCGGCGGGAAACGGTCGCATGCTCAAATTCAAGCATGTGTTCGATTCATGAGTCCATCGAGGAGCAGGAGCTCGCCTGTGATGTTCAGCGAGAAGAGTGACGTCAGCCGGTACGAAGAGGTCACCGTGTCGGCCGCACGGCTACCTTCAATGACCCACCTCTATAGAGCTACGGATCAGAAGACTTCTGACATCCACGGCTGACTGTGAGGATGCCGGTGGTGCCGCCCTGGGGGCCTGACTCTCCGTCTGACCGACGCCATCCGGCTGTCCTGTTGATGATTTGTCGGCCGTCCCGGGCGGTGCCGCTCCGCGCGCGGCCGGTCGGGCGTCTGTGACCTCATAGGAGCCCGGCCAAAGGTCCCATCACAGTCTTGTCCTGCCGCCCGACCGGCACGCGCCGCCCCTCACGCAGCGCACGGAAGGACAGCAGCAACCAGAATGGCAGACCAAATAGCGGTAGTCGGCGGCGTCGACACCCACACCGACTTCCACCAGGCCGCCGTGATCGAATCGATCGGCCGGCACCTGGCCACCCAGGCCTTCCCCACCACCCCCGACGGCTACCGCCAGCTGCTCAACTGGCTGCGCTCGCACGGCGAGGTCATCGCCGTCGGAGTCGAGGGCACCGGCGCCTACGGCTCGCAACTCACCCGCGTCCTGCGAACACACCAGGTCACCGTCATCGAGGTGGACCGGCCCGACCGGCGGGCCCGCAGAGCCAACGGCAAGTCCGACCCCCTCGACGCCTACGCCGCCGCCACCGCCGTGCTCTCCGGCCGGGCCAGCGCCACACCCAAGAACCGCGACGGCACCGTGGAAGCCATTCGCACCCTGCGAGTCGTCCGCCGCTCGGCAGTCAAGGCCCGCACCCAGACCCTCAACCAGATCCGCACCCTGATCGTCACCGCACCCGACCAGGTCCGCGAACGACTGCGCACCCTGCACACCGCCGAGCTGATCAGGCACCTGGCCCGCTCCCGCCCGGGACCAAACCCCAGCGACCCGGCCTGCGCAGCCCGCACAGCCCTGCGACGCCTGGCCCGCCGCTACCAGCACCTCACCGAGGAAATCACCGAAGCCGACACCGAACTGGAGCCCCTGGTCGCCCAGGCCGCCCCCACACTGGTCGCCCTGCCCGGCGTGGGCACCGAAACCGCCGCCCAGCTCCTGATCACCGCAGGCGACAACCCCGACCGGCTGAAATCGGAGGCATCCTTCGCGCACCTGTGCGCGGCTGCCCCCGTCCCCGCCAGCTCGGGCCGCACACACCGGCACCGCCTCAACCGCGGCGGCAACCGACGGGCCAACCACGCCCTCCACATCATCGCCCTGGTCCGCATGCGCTACGACACCCGCACCAAGAAATACGTCGCCCGCCGCACCGCCGAAGGCATGTCGAAGAAGGACATCCTGCGCTGCCTCAAACGCTTCATCGCCCGCGAGGTCTACCAACACCTCACCCGTCAAAATCCCACGCCCAAGCCACTCCTGCAGACCGCTTGACGGTCTATAGGAGCTTCATCAACGACGCCGGACGGGGGCGTACGCCAGCGCCTCTGTCCGGCCGTCGCGCCAGTCGACGGCCACAGCGGGAGCAGGCTCGGATCGAACTCCTAAAGCGGTGGTCGAAGGCGAGCGCCCCAAGACTGTCCTGGGGGTCGCAGCAGCCCCCTGCGGCCATCCTCTGGCCAGATTCGCCCATGCAGCCAGACAGAGACAGCGAACGTCCTGGTCAGCGTGCCTTGGGTCGTGCCTTTTGGGCGGTCTTGAAAACCGTCGTGGCGCGAGTCACCGTGGGTTCAAATCCCACACCCACCGCAGGTGAACGGCCCCTGACCAGGTGAATCGGTCAGGGGCCGTTGCGTTGTCTGCTGCCCGAGAGTGCCCGCGGTTCACCGTGGTTCCCCGCTCGATCGGGCACGACTGGGGCACGGCGCCTTCTGATCCGTAGCTCTATGTGGATCAGTCAGGAGCGGTCATACAGGTTCGTCTTGTGCCCTTGAAGAGCACTACCGGGCACGGACGATTGCTGTGGTAACCCGACCGCGTCAGGGCCGTGATTGACCGTACAACCAATCCCGCTCGCCGAAGGTCTCCTACGCGCCCGGACACGGTTCCGGCTCACCGTTCTTGGAGAACCATGCGTATGCGTACAGCCGCGGCCGCCACCGTCGGCACCCTGGCACTGCTCTCGTTCGTGACGCCCGCCGCCCATGCGGACTCGAGCAAGGGCGACACCGTCTTCACCTCCGTGACCTTCAGTAAGACGACCGTCAACGTCGGCGTCAGCGCGGCGCAGAGCCTCACCGTGACGGCCACCGCCAAGGACGGCTCAGGGATCAAGGGCATCTACGGCGGCAAGCTGGTCAGTTCCGACAGTCGGCTCATCTATGCGGACTCCGCCACCTGTACCCGGCCCACGTCGACGACCATGAAGTGCACGTACACGTACACGCTCGAACCCGATCGCACCGACTACTTCGACCTCAAGAACAGCTCGGCGGGCACCTGGCACTTCAATGCCGAGGCCGCCGCCTACGACCAGGACTATTTCACCCTGGACACCGGCGCGCCGTTCAAGGTGAAGCGGTACGCGAAGTTGGCGACCACCCAGGCCACGCCCGAGCCAGTCACCAAGGGCGGCACGCTCACCGTGTCCGGGGCGCTCACCCGGGCCAACTGGGACACCAACGTCTACGCGGGGTACGGCAGCCAGACGGTGGCCCTTCAGTTCAAGAAGTCCGGATCCTCGACGTACACCACGGTCAAGAACGTGACCACCGACAGCGGCGGCAAGCTGAAGACGACGGTCACCGCGAGCTACTCGGGGACCTGGCGGTGGAAGTTCGCCGGTACGGGGACGACGAGCGGCGCGACCGCGTCAGGGGACAGCGTCGCCCTGGGCTAGCTCCTTCCCGCTCCAGGTCCTGGTGTCCCACGAAGATCCGCCGGACAGGTGGTCCTGGCTGTCGGTCGAGCGTGGCCCATGCGGCGGCTACCCATTCCCGCCATCGTCCTAAGAACTCCTAACGAAATGATCTTCAAAGTGGTTGGATCACTCCGGGACTGATGATCCGGGGGTGCGGGGTGGCTCGGCCGAAGCCGTGGGAAGTCGATGACGAGTTGTGGGCGGTGATCGAGCCGCTGTTGCCCAAGGTCGAGCGTCGGACCCGGCATCCGGGGCGCAAGCGGCATCCGGACCGGCTGGTGTTCCAGGGCATCCTGTTTGTCCTGCACACCGGGATCTCCTGGGAGCACCTGCCGCAGGAACTCGGCTTCGGGTCGGGCATGACGTGCTGGCGTCGCCTGGCCGAGTGGACCGAGGCCGGTGTGTGGCCCCGGCTCCACGAGGTTCTCCTCGCCAAGCTCCGCGGCGCGAACGCCCTGGACTTCTCCCGGGCGGCGGTCGACGGCTCCCACATCCGGGCGTTAAAGGGGGAACCAAGACCGGACGAAGCCCCGTTGACCGGGGCAGAACAGGTAGCAAGCATCACCTGATCACCGACGCCACCGGCATCCCGCTCGCCGCCACCTTGACCGGTGGCAACCGCAACGACGTCACCCAGCTGATCCCGCTCCTCCAGGCCGTGCCGCCCGTGCGGGGCAAAAGCGGCCGGCCCCGGCGCCGCCCGGACGTGGTGCTGGGCGACCGCGGCTATGACCACGACAAGTACCGCCGCCTGGTCTGGGACCTCGGCGTGAAACCGGTGATCGCCCGCCGCAGCACCGAGCACGGCTCCGGCCTGGGCACCCAACGCTGGGTCGTGGAACGCGCGTTCGCCCACCTGCACTGGTTCCGCCGCCTGCGGATCCGGTGGGAGATACGCGACGACATCCACGAAGCATTCCTCACCCTCGGATGCGCACTCATCTGCTGGCGCCGCCTGAAGTCATTGCGATAGGAGTTCTAAGGGCTGTCCCGTAACTGATCAGGTGAGTCGACAGCCCTCGTTCGGGCGGCGAGGATGTGTGCGTCGTTGATTCGTTCCGGACTCGTCTGGGGGCAGCTCGTGAGCCTGTCGTATCGAGCCCGGGTGGCGGCACTCCTTGAGGACTCGCCGCTCACCTCGGAGGCTGTCATCACGGACGTCCGCCATCTGCTCTCGCACGGCGAGGAGGCCCTGGCCTTCGACACCATGTGCTCGTGGATCTATGAGAACGCCCTGCCCATCACTCGCCAGTATCTGGACCGATTGGTGGCAATGGCCGACGAGATGGGCACCCCGCGATCTGTTCAGCGCCTTGACGAGCTACTGGTCGACTGACGCCCGCCCTTCGGCGATCTTGCTGGGGGATGATCCTTCCGTGGCTGGACGGCACCGGGGTTCTAAGGAGCGCATGAGAGTGACCGACGGAGAACCAGTGCTGATCAAGCTCACACGCGACCAGGCATTCGTCCTGTCTGACTGGCTCTACGAAGTCCTGATGCAGTCCGACAAACTGGAGGCCATCGTACCGGACCGCGCGGTCTGGTCCGAGATCTACGTGATCTCGGGCACCCTCGAAACGACGCTGCCCGACGTCTTCATGCCGGACTACGGCCCCCGTGAGGCTCTTCCGGAGCTCCCGTCAGCGCGTCACGGTCACCAGCCCCAGGGCCACGGACGCGACCCCCACGATCCCGAACCCGATCCTCATGTGGTCGAGGCTCTTCCAGGGTCCACCCCACCGGCTCCTACGCGTAGCCACTACGTCCGCCCAGTCCCATACCCATACGTCCACGCCGCGGTAGCCGCAGGCCACCACGATGAATCCGCTCCCCACGAGTAGTTCGAGCACCCCGCGAAAGATCAACGCCGCTCCCTTCCCCCTGCCCCACGACCAGCGTCGCCATCGCGGCATTGTCGCAGGCAGCGCCGGTTGACGCGCTCAGGGCGACCCGCCAGGATGCGCGTCATGTTGCAGCTCAGCGCGCAGGCCACCCACGGCGGTCAGCTGTTCCTGTTGATCTGGGGGGTGGGCGCGCTAGCCATTGGATCGGCGCTCGCCTCGAAGAAGGGGTCCAGCTGGTTTCGCGAAGTGATCGCGTCCGGGCTCCAGGGGAGACCCGTGGAGGAGGCCCGCGCGCAGAACTTCGGTGGCCTGCGACTGATAGCCACGGCGCTTGCCGTAGCAGGCCTGATCGGAACCGGAGCGGCCGTGGCCCTGCTGACACGAGGCTAAGGGGTGTCCGGCAACTGCTGGCCACGGGTGAGATGATCTTGGTGTGACTGGTGTGATCACGGCGTCAGAGCCGTCTTGGATACGTCCGTTCACCGGGCTGAGCCCGCGCTGCTTCGGCAAGTTGGTGACCGCGGTGCAGCGCGAGAGTGCAGCCGAACCACGGACGGGGCGTCCGTGGGGCCTGTCGCTTGAGGACCGTATTTTCTTGGTCGCGGCCTACTGGCGCACCAACTTGACCATGCGCCAACTGGCCCTGTTGTTCGGGATTTCGAAGTCGGCGGCCGACCGGATCATCGACCACATCGGCCCTCTGCTGGCCTTACCGCCCCGACGCCGGTTCGCGAGGGGCACTGTGCTGATCGTGGACGGGACGCTAGTGCCCACCCGCGATCACGCGGTGGCCGAGCAGTCGAAGAACTATCGGTACTCCACCAATCACCAGGTCGTCATCGATGCCGACACCCGCCTGGTCGTTGTGGTCGGACGGCCGCTGCCGGGCAACCGGAACGACTGCAAGGCGTGGGAGGAATCGGGGGCCAAGACAGCGGTTGGCCGGACGACCGTGATAGCTGATGGCGGCTATCCAGGGACCGGATTGATCATGCCGCACCGCCGCACCCAGGGCGAGGAACTGCCCGGCTGGAAGCGGGAGCACAACCGCTCACAGAAGCAGGTCCGTGCACGAGTGGAGCACGTCTTTGCCCGGATGAAGACCTGGAAGATCCTCCGCGACTGCCGGCTCAAGGGCGACGGCGTCCACCACGCCATGCGCGGCAAAGCAGCTCCTGGCCAAAGTCGCTACGCCGACCGCGCGGTATCGTGCGCCCGAGAGGGGGCCTGATGACCATAAGCGCTGCTGGAAGAGCGACCCGCCGATGGCTGGCCATCGGAGGACGTTGGGGCATGCTGGTGTTGATCGCCAGTCAGCTCTACCTGGGCCGAGGCATTTGGGGCAAGGCCGCGGAAGGTAACCCCATTGCACTGGGCAGCTTGGCCTTCGGACTGATCATCGTGTGCTGGACCGTCTGCTACAGGGTTCGATGGGCCGGGCGATCACAGGAGGAGGCGTCGGATCGCCCGACCGGCCCCGTGAGCGTCGACTAGGCCCCGGTCACCTCAGGCCGCATCCGCATACGCGATCTTCCAAACTGGTTGCTGTACAGCAGCGAGGTACAGCAACCGTCATGACCGCAGCCGACCGTCACCAGCGCTTGGCAACCGGTTCACCGGCCCAGCAGACCTCAACAACAGTCGCGCCCATAGTTCGCATCGAGCGGCAGCAACGACCGCACGGGACATCCTCATCACGCGAACGGCGACAGGCCCTTGCTCTCCAGGTGAGCGAGCAGCGAGTCGAGGCATGCATCTGCTGTAGCCAGGTCAGCACGGACGAACGAGTCCTCGCCAAGCGGCCCACCACTGACGATGACCATCCACGCCTTCCTGTGCTCAACTATGCGGTCA
This sequence comes from Streptomyces sp. R35, assembly GCF_041053035.1. Taxonomy (NCBI): domain Bacteria; kingdom Bacillati; phylum Actinomycetota; class Actinomycetes; order Kitasatosporales; family Streptomycetaceae; genus Streptomyces; species Streptomyces sp. R35. Next base: position 8,798,809 of record NZ_CP163440.1, on the reverse strand, counting down.
CCGTCGACCTTGAACACGGTCGTGACTCCGCGGTCGGCCAGCCACTCCATCAGTTCAAGCATGTCCACTCGCACCCCTCCGGAGAGATCATCCCATCCCCAGAGCAGGCGCCCTCGGGCCGTCCCTGGGCCGTGCGAGGGCGCTCAACGACGACCAACGCTGACAACCGTCGACAGCTAAGTCGCAGGTCGCAGCGTTGATCGATTACACGGCCGCAGGTCAGAGAATCGGCCCTTCACTTCTTCGGCTACTGCTACCCGTGGAAACAGATGGGTGCCGACGAGGCATCATGAGGGCAAGACCGTGCCATTCGTCAACAACCATGGGGTGCCGGAGACTGGCACGGAGCCTTGCCCGTGCTGTCATCACATGACGCTTACCTGTCGCGACGGGTATGAAATGTGCGAAGTGTGCGGATGGGAGGACGACGGGCAGGACGATCACGATGCGGACGTCATCCGTGGTGGCCCCAACGGCTCGATGAGCCTCACCGAAGCCCGCCGAAGGTTCCAGAGCCGCGAAGCCTGCGATGCTCGGTGTTCACCTTGCCGATGAGCCGCCCAGGGTCGTACAGCAGCGCAGTACAGCAACCGCACCGACCGGCAGTGGCTATAGTCCACCGCTTCCACGGTCTCGATAGCCAGGTCAGAGGGTTGGCCGCTCAAGTCTTCAGTGCGGTCCCGCACCGGGGACCCACAAGCCCATCAGCGGAAATTACCGATTACTGAAGTAATCCGAAATCCACTTCGACCCCGATCGACCCCACGCCCCCAGCCGCGCATAGATTCCGGCCCCTGACCTGCGCAAATACGTTGATAAATCGATCAAGCCCTACAACTCGTGGTAGTAGCCGGTGGACTGCGAGGGCAGCACGCCCTCCCGGTTCTGGAAGACGGCCCCGTCCTGCGAGTACGGGAAGGGACCTCCCGAGTCGATCAGGTCCAGCGTGTCGTACGCCTGTGACGGCAGCGCGCTGTAACAGATGCTGCCCACGGCAGTCGCCGCCGCGTTGGCCGGTACCACGGCGGTGCCGCCGATGAGCAAGGCGGACATCAGGGCGACAAGAGCGCCGATGCGGGTGGTTCGTGGGGGGAATCTCATGGACATAGAATGACGCGCGTAGACCCTGGCATGTCAATGTCAAGGTAAGGGTTTTCTCCCGCCAAGTCCGATGAGTTTTCCGGGAGTTAACCTGCCGACCGGCGTCCCCACGCGGTCCCCGCGAGGACGAGTACGCCGCCCATCAGCCCCAACGCGCCAAGGCGTTCACCGCCGAGGGCGATCCCCGCTCCGGCGGCCCACAGAGGCTCGGTGCCGAGCAGCAGACTGACCCGGGACGGCGAGGTCCGGCGTACCGCCCACATCTGCACGAAGAAGGCGAACAGCGTGCAGAACGCCGAGAGGAAGAGCAGCCCGGCCCACTCCCGCGCGCCGAAACCCGCGGCCGTGCTCCACGGCGTCGCGTCGGCTCCGGTGGCCAGTACGGCGAACACCGCCACGGCGGCGCCCAGTTGGACGGTGGTGAGCGACAGCGCGTCGGCGCCCTGGACGGACTTGATACGGGACATGGCCAGCACGTGCACGGTCCGGGCGAGGGCCGCGAGGAGCATCAGCAGATCGCCCGGCGAGGGGCGGGTGAAGCCGCCGCCCTGGGTGAGCAGCACGACACCGAGCACGGAGACACCGGCCGCGGCGAGGAACGCGCGCGAGGGCCGGACCCCGGTCACCGCCGCTTCGGCGAGCGGCGTGAAGATCATGGTGAGGCTGATGATGAGGCCGGCGTTGGTCGCCGAGGTGTGGACGACGCCGTACGTCTCCAGGAGAAAGATCCCGCTCAGGATGAGCCCGAGCACTCCGGCCTCGCGCCACTGCGCTGCCGTCAGGGCCCGCAGCGACCGCCACCCCGCCGTCACCAGCACCGGCAGCACGATCGCGAAGCGCAGCACCAGCACGGCGATCACCGTCCGTGCGGTGGTGATGTCCTTGGCGGCGAGATAGCTCGCGCCCCACACCACCGCCACGAGCAGTACGGGCAGGTCGGTGAGCCAGGCACGGCGGGGCGCAAGCGCGCCGGGTACGGCGATCGAGGACATGGGAGCGGTCTCCAGCGGTTGTCGCAAGACAGGCAGCGCGGAGACGTCGGCGGCTCCCACGGGGGACGATCACCGTACAGGCGGGGGTGGGTGAGGGCTACACCCTTTTTCTTCGGCTGAGCGGTTCCGGGAACGCACCCGCTCTTCCCCGGCAGCGCTCAGTAGCTCCCGTACGTGGGGCGGCCCACCCGCTCGTACGTGTGGATGGCGACGCCCGCGCCCGTGATGCTGCCCGCGGCGTGCCGGAACGCGGTGGGGACGGCGCCCTCACCGAAGAGGCGGCGGCCTGAGCCGAGTACGACCGGGAAGGTCAGCAGGTGCAGGGTGTCGACCAGGTCGAGCGCGAACAGGGACTGGGCGAGGGCGCCGCTGCCGTGGACCTGGAGTTCGCCGTCGATGCGCTCCTTGAGGGCGGTGACCTCCTTGTCGAGCTCGCCGGCGATCACCGTCGTACCGTTCCATTCGGTGTGCGTGAGACTCGACGAGGCGACGTACTTGGGCAGGGAGTTCAGCTGGGAGGCGATCGGGTCGGCCGGGTCGGTGACTTTCGGCCAGTAGCCCGCGAAGATCTCGTACGTCCGCCGGCCCAGCAGGAAGGCGTCCGCGCGGGAGATGACGCCGGTCATGAAGCGTCCGAACTCCTCGTCCCCGTACGGAACGCTCCAGCCGCCGTGCTCGAAGCCGCCGCTCGTGTCCTCCTCGGGTCCGCCGGGGGCCTGCATGACGCCGTCGAGGGTGACGAAACCGGTGAGGATGAGCTTGCCCATGAGGGTGCCTTCTTCCTTTTCCTTCGGTGGGCTCTGCTGTCATCAGGGCAGACCCCACGGGCACCCGCAACTCATCGGTCCACCGGAACGCGGTGTCCGTTCGCCGCCAGCACCTCGGTGCCGCGGCGGCTGAGATGGACGCATGACCTCACAACGAACCATGAACGGCAAGGTGGCCCTGGTGACCGGCGGGAGCCGCGGTATCGGGGCGGCGACGGCGGTACGGCTCGCCCGGGAGGGCGCGGATGTGGCCGTCACGTACGTGCGCGGCAAGGAGGACGCGGACGACGTCGTACGCGCCGTCGAGGCGCTCGGGCGGCGCGGGGTGGCTCTGCGGGCGGACTCCGCGGACCCGGAGGAGGCCGCCGGTGCCGTGCGGCGCGCGGCGGAGGAGCTGGGCGGCCTCGACGTCCTCGTGAACAACGTGGGCATAGGTGTGCTCGCCCCGCTGGACAGCCTCTCCCTCGCCGATGTCGACCGGGTCCTGGCCGTGAACGTACGCGGCGTCTTCCTCGCGTCCCAGGCGGCTGCCTCCCGCATGGACCGCGGCGGGCGGATCATCACGGTCGGCACCTGCATGACACAGCGGGTGCCCGGGCCCGGCGGAACCCTCTACGCGACCAGCAAGTCCGCCCTGATCGGCCTCACGAAGGCCCTTGCGCGGGAGCTGGGTGATCGGGGGATCACCGCGAACATCGTCCATCCCGGGCCGATCGACACGGACATGAATCCGGCGGGTGGGCCGTATGCGGCGGGTCAGGCTTCGATGACTGCGCTGGGGCGGTTCGGTGCGGTGGATGACGTGGCGTCGTTGGTGGCGTATCTGGCGGGGGTGGAGGCGGGGTACGTCACCGGGGCGGAGTTTTCGGTGGACGGGGGGCACGCGGCGTAGAGCCGGGTTGTTCTCGCCCCCGCCGCCCCTACCCGTCCCATCCCTGGGGGCTGCGCCCCCAGACCCCCGCCAAAAGATTGCGCAGTTCCCCGCGCCCCTAAAAGGGGCGCGGGGAACTGCGCAATCTTTTGGACCAGCCCCCACCCACCCGCAGACGACACGGGTAGGGGCGGCGGGGGCGAGAAAACGTTTGTCAGCCGCCGAGTTCCTGGTGGCGGGAGGTCAGGTGGGACGTGCCCTCCGGGGTCAGGGAGCCGAACAGGTGGAGTCGGGAGATGCCGCCGTCCGGGAAGATGTCGACGCGCGCGTGGGTGGCGGTGGCGGGCGCGGAGAGGGTGAAGCGGTGGTTGGTGTCGGGCTGGAGGCGGGTCCGGGGGAGGATCTCGGTCCAGTCGGCGTCGTCGCCGTTCTTGACGGACACCGACGCCCAGCCCGCCGAGTTGCCCTTCAGATACGCCGTGTCGATCTCGATCGCACGGATCTCGGACTGCGCCACAAGCTGGTACCGAATCCAGTCGTTCCCCTGGTCCCGACGCCGACGCGTCTCCCAGCCGTCGTCCATCTTGCGGGAGCGCCCCGGCTGAATGGTGTTCGTGGCGGGCGAGTAGAAGAGGTTGGAGGCGTCCTCCACCTGGCCACCGTTCTCCAGGGCGACCACGTCGAAGGTGCCGAGGACGGACAGCCACTTCGGGTCGGGCACGACCTCGCCGTACACGCGCAGCCGGGCGACACCCCCGTCGGGGTGCTGGTTGACGCGCAGATGCGTGAAGCGCTGCTCGACGGAGACGGCGAAACCGTTCGCCGCATGCCCGCCGACCGCCGTGCGCGGCACGAGTGTCGTCCACTTCACGTCGTCCGCGAGCAGTTCCTCCGGCGAGGGGGAGCCCGCGACCGACACACCCTCGACCGACACCGCCTGCGGGTAGTTGCCACGGAAGTGGGCCGTGTCGACCACGATCCCGCGGATCACGCCGGGCGCGCCCAGCCGGACCAGCGCCCAGTCGTGGTCCTCGGCCGTCGGCCACGGGTGCTCGGCGGAGACGCCACGGCGCCGCCGCGTCTCCCAGCCGTCCATGATCTTGCCCTTGTGGCCGAAGTGCTCGGGGTCGAACTCGGCGGCCCCGGGCAGCAGAAGGTTCTCGCGCTGGGCGAAGAACTCGTCGTTGGCGGCGATGACACCGGTGCCGAGCTGCCGGTCGGCGAGGTTGGCGTACTGGGTGAAGGGGAAGTCGGCGGTGCGGTAGTCCGCGTACGGGTCGCCGCCTCCGTAGGGGTTCGCGTCGCCGGTGAAGTGAGGTATCGCCGTCACGATGATCGATCTGCCTTTCGAGGGTCGGCCGCTGCGGGTGCGGGGCGTTCAGGGGCTACGGGGGGGGGCAGGGACTAAGGGTGGCGGGCCAGGAGTTGACCGGTCGGCTCGCCGAACTCGCCGTCGGCCACGATGCGTTCGCCGCGCAGCCAGGTGGACTTGACGACGCCGCTGAGGGTCTTGCCCGCGTACGCCGTTACCCGGTTGCGGTGCTGGAGCGCGGCGGGGTCCACGGTGAAGGTCTCGTCGGGCGCGAGGACCGCGAAGTCGGCGTCGCGGCCCGCTTCGATGGCTCCCTTGCGATCGTCGAGGCCGACCAGCCGCGCCGTACGGGAGGACATCCAGCGGACGACGTCCTCAAGGCCGTATCCACGCTTGCGGGCCTCGGTCCAGACGGCGGACAGGCTGAGCTGGAGGCCGGAGATGCCGCCCCACGCGGTCGCGAAGTCGTCGGTCTTCAGGTCGGCCGTGGACGGCGAGTGGTCGGTGACGACGCAGTCGATGGTGCCGTCGGCGAGCGCCTGCCACAACAGGTCCTGGTTGGCGGACTCACGGATGGGCGGGCAGCACTTGAACTCGCTGGCGCCGTCCGGGACTTCCTCCGCGGTGAGCGTGAGGTAGTGCGGGCAGGTCTCCACCGTGAGCCGTACGCCCTCGGCCTTCGCGGCGGCGATCAGCGGCAGCGCGTCACTGGACGACAGATGCAGCACATGCACGCGCGCGTTGAGGCGCCTGGCCTGGGCGATGAGGTTCTCGATGGCGGTGTCCTCGGCGTCGCGGGGGCGCGAGGCGAGGAAGTCGGCATACTTCTGGCCGCCCTTCTGCGGGGCCGCGGCGAGGTGGTGCGGGTCCTCGGCGTGCACGATCAGCAGGCCGCCGAAGCCGGCGATCTCGGCGAGGGACTGGGCGAGCTGCTCCTGGTCGAGCTCCGGGAACTCGTCCACGCCCGACGGGGACAGGAACGCCTTGAAGCCGAAGACGCCCGCGTCGTGCAGTGGCCGCAGGTCCTTGACGTTGTCGGGCAGCGCGCCGCCCCAGAAGCCGACGTCGATGTGCGCCTTGGAGCGGGCGACGTCCTTCTTGGTACGGAGGTTGTCGACCGTCGTCGTCGGCGGGAGGGAGTTGAGCGGCATGTCGACGAGCGTGGTGATGCCACCCGCCGCCGCGGCGCGCGTCGCCGTCCAGAAGCCCTCCCACTCCGTGCGGCCCGGGTCGTTCACATGCACGTGGGTGTCGACGAGGCCGGGAAGCAGGACGTCGTCGCCGAAGTCCTCCAGACGGGCACCGGCCGGTACCTCGGCGTCGTACGCGAGCACGGCCGCGATCTTCCCCGCGGCGACCGCGACCGATGCGGCGCGCGTCCCTTCGGGAGTGATGACGCGCGTCGAGCGCAGCATCAATTCGACCAATCCGACGTCGGACACCCGGACCCCTCTCTCTGTGCCGCTGTTGGCTCCCGATACCGCGGGTTTACTTCCACGTAACGGAATTCAACGTTCTGTTGAAGGAGTCTTCACTCCGGCCCTCGCGCCGTCAAGGGCCCACTTCTCCACTCTGCCCCCAACACGCCCCCTCTGGATGTTTCCACAAAGCGGAAGTAGAATTCCAGCAAGCAGAACGTAGCTACGCACCACCCAGGAGTCAACCGAGTCACAGGTAGGCTGCATCACTGCCTGTCAGCCGTGAAAGGACCGCCTCGTGCCGCCGTCCAGCGCCAGCACCACAGACGCCGCCAAGACCCCCGCCCCAAGTGGCGGCGTCCAGTCCCTCGAGCGCGCCTTCGACCTGCTCGAGCGTATGGCGGACGCCGGTGGCGAGGTCGGCCTGAGCGAGCTCTCCGCGAGCAGCGGGCTGCCGCTGCCCACCATCCACCGGCTCATGCGCACGCTGGTGGTCTGCGGTTATGTACGTCAGCAGCCCAACCGGCGGTACGCGCTCGGTCCCCGGCTGATCCGGCTCGGCGAATCCGCCTCCCGGCTGCTCGGCACCTGGGCCCGCCCCTACCTCGCCCGCCTCGTCGAGGAGACCGGCGAGACCGCGAACATGGCGCTGCTCGACGGGGACGAGATCGTCTACGTCGCACAGGTGCCGTCCAAGCACTCCATGCGCATGTTCACCGAGGTGGGCCGCCGCGTGCTGCCGCACTCCACCGGCGTGGGCAAGGCGCTGCTCGCCCACACCCCGGACGCCGAGGTGCGCGCGCTGCTGGGCCGTACCGGCATGCCCGCCGCCACGGAGAAGACCATCACCACGCCGGACGGCTTCCTCGCCGCGCTCGACGAGGTACGCCGGCTCGGCTACGCGGTCGACGACAACGAGCAGGAGATCGGCGTCCGCTGCCTGGCCGTCTCCGTGCCCGACTCCCCCACCGCCGCCGCCATCTCGATCTCCGGGCCCGCAGGCCGTGTCACCGAGGCGGCCACCGAGAAGATCGTGCCCGTGCTGCAGCAGGTCGCGGAAGAACTGTCGGTGGCACTGGCCAGCTCGGGTCCCGGGGCCTGATCGGACCCGTACCGCAGAGCGCTTCGGGGCCGGGTCGGACCTGTGCCGCAAAGCGCTTCGGAGCCAGGCCGGACCCGTACCTCACGGCGCCCCGGACCTGATCAGACGAGTACCCGAAGCCGCCCGTCCGCCATCTCCCGTACCGCGTCCGCCTCCCCGAGGTGGGCGCGGTCGTGCGTGACGAGGACGGTGGCCGTGGCGCGCTCGCGGGTGAGCCGGAGCAGCAGGTCCAGGACGGCCGCGCCCCGCTCGTGGTCGAGCGCGCTGGTCGGTTCGTCGACAAGGAGCACGGACGGTTCGTTGACCAGCGCGCGGGCGATGTTCACGCGCTGCCGTTGACCGCCGGAGAGCTGGTGCGGACGCCGGTGCGCCAGGTCGGCGAGCCCCACCGCCGCCAGCAACTCCCTCGCCCGGTCCGCCACATGGCGCCGTCCGTCCAGGTGGCCCATCACCTGGAGCTGCTCCAGCGCCGTCAGCGAGGGCAGCAGGTTCGGCTGCTGGAAGACGATGCCGATCTCGCGCCGCCGCAGCACGGCCCGTTCGGCGGGGCTCAGCGTCCCCGTCTCCGTACCGCCGACGAGGACGCGTCCGCGGTCCGGCGCGACCAGGGTCGCGGCGACCGCGAGCAGACTGGACTTGCCGGAGCCGGACGGGCCGACGATCGCCGTCATGGTCCCGGCCGGGACGTCGAGGCCGACCCGGTCGAGGGCGGTCAGCCGGCCGTCGCCGTCCGGATAGGTGAGGGTGACGTCGGCCAGGGACAGGCACAAGGGCAGGCTCATCGGGCACGTTCCGGTGTGATCATCGGGCACTCCCCAGTGCGGTCAGCGGGTCGACGGCGGTGATCCGCCGGATGGACAGGCCCGCGCCGAGCACCCCGAGGGCGATCATCACGGCGGCGGGCCCAAGGACGGTCGGCGCGTCGAGGACGAACGGCACATCGCCGCCCCGCACCAGCCCGCCGATCGCGGTGGCGAGTCCAGTGCCGAGGAGCGTTCCGGCGGTGAGCATCAGCACCGCCTGGCCGAGCGCGTCGCGCAGCAGATACGGCGTGGAGGCACCCAGCGCCTTCAGTACGGCGATGTCGCCGGACCGCTGGATCGTCCACACCGTGAAGAACGCCCCTATGACGAGCGCCGAGATGACGAAGAGGAAGCCGCGCATCAGCTGGAGCGAGCCGTTCTCCGCCCGGTAGGAGCCGATGGCGGCGCGGGCGTCGTCCCTGGTGAGGGTCCTGGTGCCCGCGGCCCGGTCGCCCGCCGCGAGGTCGGCGCCGTCGGTGCGCAGGGCGACCACGGTGGCGTCCCCGGACAGGGCGGTCCACACCACCGGCGTATGGCTGTACGAGGCGTCACCGGCGACCGCGGCGACGGTCCGCTCGGAGCCGCCGAGCCGTACCCGGTCTCCGGCTCCGACGCGGAGCTCGGCGGCGGCCTTCTCGGAGAGCACGATCCGGCCGGGGCCGACGCCGTGCGGGGCGATCCCTGAGTTCGGCCGCACGGCGAACGTCGACACCGCGGCCGTACGGTCCCCGGCGGCCGCGTTCAGCGTGCGGATGCCGATCGGCTCCGCCGAGGTGACGCCCGGCCGCTGGGCCCATGTCCGCCACGCCCGCGCGCGGACCGCCGAGTTGGTGAAGGACACCGACTGGCCGTCCGGCGGCGCGGCGAAGGCGAGGTGGTCGGCGGGCAGGCCGGTGATCGCCGAGGTGTTCTCCTTGGCGAGCCCGGCGGTCAGCCCGGACAGCAGCCCCACGAGCAGGGTGATCAACACGACCACGGCCCCCATGAGGGTGAACCGCCCCTTGGCGAACCGGAGGTCTCTCCATGCGACGAACATGCCCCCACCCTGCGGCCCGGGCGGCGTCCGGGGCATCGCGCCACGGCATGGTTCACCCGAATCGAAGGAGGGAGGCCGTGTCATCGGAGGACGGAGGCCGAGTCGTCGCAGGAGGGAGCCGGTGACGCCGATGGGCGGACCCCGCGCCGCCGAAGTACGGGGCCCTCTTTCAACCTTTCGGTTGACCGGGGCCCGCTCGCGTCCGCCTACCCTGGAACGACCATGGATGTCCTCCGCCGCTCCCCCGTCGTCGCCACCCTGCGCCTGTGCCTGTACGCACTGCTCGCGGGGCTTCTGGTGCTGGCCGCGGTCCGTGCCGGGGACAGCGCGCACCCCCTGGCCGTCGTCCTGTCGGTCCTGGGCATGGGCACGGTGTTCGCGGCGGGCGTGTGCACCCCGGCGGTGCACCGCTCACGGGGTGCGGCGGCGGTGTGGCTGGCCGCCCTGAGCGCGAGCTGGCTGGTACTCCTCACCCTCTCGCCGGACGGCCTGTGGGCGGCGTTCCCGCTCTACTTCCTGCAGTTGCACCTGCTGCCCGTGCGCTGGCGCCTGCCCGCGGTCGCCCTGACGGCCGCGGCGGCCATCGCGAGCTTCCTGGCGCACGGCTCGCACATCACGCCGGGCGCATTCATCGGCCCGCTCCTCGGAGCGGCGGTCGCGGTCGCCACGGTGCTCGGATACGAGGCGCTGTACCGCGAGAGCGAGCGCCGCCGTGAGCTCATCGAGGAGCTCATCGCCACCCGTGCCGAGCTGGCCGACGCCGAGCGCACCGCGGGCACGCTCGCCGAGCGGGAGCGGCTCGCCCACGAGATCCACGACACCCTCGCGCAGGGCCTGTCCAGCATCCAGCTCCTGCTGCGCGCCGCCCAGCGCCTGCTGCCCGCCGACTCCCCGGCGGCCCCGCACATCGAACAGGCCCGCTCGACCGCCCAGGACAACCTCGCCGAGGCCCGCCGTTTCGTCCGCGCCCTGACCCCGCCCGACCTGGAGCACGGCTCGCTCGCCGGAGCCCTGGAGCGGCTGTGCCGGTCGCGCGCCGTCGACGCCCCGGCGATCCGCTTCTCGGTGAGCGGCCCCCCGGCCGAACTCCCGACCCCGTACGAGGTGGCCCTCCTGCGGATCGCCCAGTCGGCGCTCGGCAACACACTGCGGCACGCGCGCGCCGACCGCGCGGAGATCACGCTCAGCTTCATGGACACGGCGGTCGCCCTGGACGTCGTGGACGACGGGGTCGGCTTCGCCCCCGATGCCGTACGCCCGGAGGGGGCCCGGGAGGAGGGCGGTTTCGGTCTGCCCGCGATGCGCACGCGCGCGGAGTCGCTGGGCGGGACGTTCGCCGTCGAGTCGGCGCCCGGGCAGGGCACGGCGGTGGCGGTCACGCTCCCGCTGCCCGTCGCCGGGGAGCGGGTTCCGCAGCCGGCCGACACCGATCGGCTTGCTCGCCAGCGGGCAAACGCGGACCGGATTGCTCAGCCTGCCGACACGGACCGGATTCCTCGGTCCGCCGGCACGGACCGGCTCCCGCCCGCGCGTGCCGCCGGGAGCCGGGCATGACCATCCGCCTGCTGCTCGCGGACGACCATCCCGTCGTACGCGCCGGACTGCGCGCCGTCCTGTCGGCGGAGCCGGACTTCGAGATCGTCGCGGAGGCACCGACGGCGGAGGCCGCGGTCGAGCGCGCCGGGGCGGGTGGCGTCGACGTCGTCCTGATGGACCTGCAGTTCGGTCCCGGTATGCACGGCGCGGAGGCCACGGCGGCGATCACGGCTCGCGCCGGCGCGCCCCGCGTCCTGGTGCTGACCACGTACGACACCGACGCGGACATCCTGGCCGCGGTCGAGGCGGGCGCGGCGGGCTACCTCCTCAAGGACGCCCCGCCCGAGGAGCTCTCCGCGGCGGTGCGCACCGCCGCCTCGGGCCACTCGGCCCTCGCCCCCACGGTCGCCGACCGTCTGATGGACCGCATGCGCACCCCGGCCGCCGCCCTGAGCCGCCGCGAACTGGAAGTCCTCGAACTCGTCAAGGACGGCCTGTCCAACCAGCAGATCAGCAAGCGTCTGTTTCTGAGCCAGGCGACGGTGAAGTCCCATCTGGTGCACATCTACGCCAAGTTGGGCGTGGACTCGCGCACGGCGGCGGTGGCGGTGGCCACCGAGCGGGGCGTCATCCGGCGCAGAGGCTAGGCCCTGTCGGTCACCGGCGCGGCGGTTCCCCGAACAGTTCCACCGCGCTGCGGACGTCGCCGAGGCTCGTCGCCAGGGCGCTGACCGAGCCGATCGCGCCCGCGATCAGGAGCAGGGAGCGGCGCAGCCGGGGGATCTCGGGGATGCCGCTGACGGCCATGGCGGCCAGCGCCGCGAGTTCGTCCTCGGCGATGCCCCGGTCGGGGAACTCGGCGGGATGCGCGGCGAGTTCACGGCGCAGCCGGGAGACGGCGGTACGCAGTTCCGCCACCCTCGGGTCCTCGTCGCTGCCGGTCACTGGCCTCTGCCCCAAGCTCCGCAACACAGCTCTCCCCCCTCGCACGCCGTTGTGCGCCCATGGTTCGTACGTCCGCCCCAGCTCCCCATGGCGGTGGTCGGGCGCCGGGGGACGCGGGCCAGTAAACGCCTACCTGCGCGCCGGGCGCCACTCCGCGGACCGAAATTCAGCCCATGGACACCACAGGGCCTGCCCGGGTTCCGGGGCGCGCCCGAGCCGGGTCAGGTATGCAGGGGACATGACGGAGAACAAAGACCAGGTGGCCGGGCTGTTGTTGGCGGCCGGCGGCGGGCGGCGCCTCGGGGGCCGCCCCAAGGCACTCCTGTCCCACCGGGGGCGGCCCCTTGTCGAACACGCGGTCGCGGTCCTGCGCGCGGGCGGCTGCACCCGGGTGCACGTGGTTCTGGGCGCCCAGTCCGATGCCGTACGACAGCGGGCCTCGCTGCCCGGGTGTGTCCTCGTGGACAACCCCGAGTGGGAGGAGGGGATGGGTTCCTCGCTGCGGGCGGGGCTCGACTCGCTGGCAGGCACGGGGGCGCCGGCCGCGCTGGTGTCGCTCGTCGATCAGCCCGGGATCGGGCGGGAGGCGGTGGCCCGGGTCCTTGCCGCGTACGAGTCCCCGTTGTCGCTCGTGGCGGCGGCGTACGACGGGGAACGCGGCCATCCGGTGCTCTTCGGCGCCGGCCACTGGGCCGGAATCGCGGCGACCGCGACGGGCGACCGGGGGGCACGCGCCTATCTGAAGGCCCACGAGGACGCGATCACGCTCGTCGAGTGCGGGGATGTGGCGCAGGCGTACGACATCGACACGGAGGGCGATCTGATCCACCTTGAGTAAGCATGGTGGCACCGAGCGCCACTTTGCCTCGACCCGGAGAATCTCGACATCAACAAACCATTGAACTTCCACCATGAGGAAACTAGTATCCACTGCTCAGAAGGGCTGGACCGCCTCGCAGGCTCGGTCAGCCGCTTCCGGTGCCCGTGGCACCCAGTGCCGTATGTACGCAGCTCGCTGAAGGAAGTGACAGCTCATGTCCGCACCAGCGCCGTCCTCGCTGGCCATCGTCGACGCCGAGCCCCTGCCCCGGCAGGAAGAGGTCCTCACCGACGCGGCCCTCGCCTTCGTGGCCGAGCTGCACCGGCTGTTCACGCCCCGGCGTGACGAGCTCCTCGCCCGCCGCGCGGAGCGCCGCGCCGAGATCGCCCGCACCTCCACGCTCGACTTCCTCCCGGAGACCGCCGCGATCCGCGCGGACGACTCCTGGAAGGTGGCCCCCGCTCCGGCCGCCCTGAACGACCGCCGTGTCGAGATCACCGGCCCCACCGACCGCAAGATGACCATCAACGCCCTCAACTCGGGCGCCAAGGTCTGGCTCGCGGACTTCGAGGACGCCTCGGCGCCCACCTGGGAGAACGTGGTCACCGGCCAGCTCAACCTGATCGACGCGTACACGCGGAACATCGACTTCACCGACCCGAAGTCCGGCAAGTCGTACGCCCTGAAGGCGAACGACGAGCTCGCGACCGTCGTGATGCGGCCGCGCGGCTGGCACCTCGCCGAGCGCCACCTCGTCGACGCGGACGGCAAGGCCGTCCCCGGCGCGCTCGTCGACTTCGGCCTGTACTTCTTCCACAACGCGCAGCGTCTGCTCGGCCTCGGCAAGGGCCCGTACTTCTACCTGCCGAAGACCGAGTCGCACCTGGAGGCCCGCCTCTGGAACGACGTCTTCGTCTTCGCGCAGGACTACGTCGGCATCCCGCAGGGCACCGTCCGCGCGACCGTCCTGATCGAGACGATCACGGCCGCGTACGAGATGGAGGAGATCCTCTACGAACTCCGCGACCACGCCGCCGGGCTGAACGCCGGCCGCTGGGACTACCTCTTCTCCATCGTCAAGAACTTCCGTGACGGCGGGCAGAAGTTCGTGCTGCCGGACCGCAACGCGGTGACGATGACGGCGCCGTTCATGCGCGCGTACACCGAACTCCTCGTCCGCACCTGCCACAAGCGCGGCGCGCACGCGATCGGCGGCATGGCGGCGTTCATCCCGTCGCGGCGCGACGAAGAGGTCAACAAGGTCGCCTTCGAGAAGGTCAAGGCCGACAAGGACCGCGAGGCGGGCGACGGCTTCGACGGCTCCTGGGTCGCGCACCCGGACCTGGTCCCGATCGCGATGGCCTCCTTCGACGCCGTCCTCGGCGACAAGCCGAACCAGAAGGACCGGCTGCGCGAGGACGTGTCGGTCGCGGCCGGCGACCTGATCGCCGTCGACTCGCTCGACGCCAGGCCCACGTACGACGGTCTGGTCAACGCCGTCCAGGTCGGTATCCGTTACATCGAGGCCTGGCTGCGCGGCCTCGGCGCGGTCGCCATCTTCAACCTCATGGAGGACGCGGCGACCGCCGAGATCTCCCGCTCGCAGATCTGGCAGTGGATCAACGCGGGTGTCGTGTTCGAGCACGACGGAAAGACCGTGGCGGCCACTCCCGAGCTGGCCCGCGAGGTCGCCGCCGAGGAGCTGGCGAACATCCGCGCCGAGATCGGCGAGGAGGCCTTCGCGGCGGGCAACTGGCAGCAGGCGCACGACCTGCTGCTCACGGTGGCGCTGGACGAGGACTACGCGGACTTCCTCACCCTGCCCGCGTACGAGCAGCTGGCCGGCTGAGCCGGCTCCGTCTCACTTCTCCGAGTGGCCCAGGGACTTTTCCGGGGCCACTCGGTCGCGTACGAGCCTCTTCACCGCGGTGGGCTCCGGGAAGCCCTGTTCACGGCGGTCCCAGACGACCTCGTCGCCGACCCGTACGACGAAGACACCACCGGTGCCGGGCTTCAGGGACAGCTCGGTCAGCTCGGTCTCGAACGTGGTGAGGAGTTCCTGGGCGAGCCAGGCGGCGCGGGGCAGCCAGCGGCACTGGGTGCAGTACTCGATCTGGACGCGGTGGCTGTTCTCCGTGCTCAAGCGAGTGTTCTCCGTGGTCGAGCGAGTGTTCTCCGTGGTCATCCGAGGTGCACCGACCAATCCTGTTCCGCCGCCGGTTTGCCGTGCAGGTCCGGGACCCGCTTCAGCCAGTCCGGGCGGCCTTCCTGGGTTTTCGCCGCGCGGTGGGCGTCCTCGGCGGCGAGCTCTTCCCGGCTGGGGAAATCCGTGGGGAGCCAGGCCGCGGACGCCCGCACCCGGGCGTGCAGATAACCGACGTAGGCCTCGCGGACCTCGTCGGGGGTCGCGAAACCGGGCTCTTCCGTGAGCCACGGGTCCGGCACCTCGGCCAGCACCGTGCGCAGGAGCTCCTCGGTCACCAGCGGGGCGAGTACGGCGTCCGCGGCCCGTGTGTCCGGGGTGTAGCCGCCCAGCGCGTGGCGCCGGAAGTCGTACGCCTTCTCCGGCGACGAGGCGTCCCAGCGGTGGTGGAAGACGAGGGCCGCGCCGTGGTCGATGAGCCACAGTCGCGGGGGCGCGATGCCGAAGGTGGGCCAGATCATCAGGTTCGAGCTGTGCACCGTGCGGTCCACGTTGACCGTGAGGGCGTCCAGCCAGATCACCTTGCCCGCCTCCAGCGGGTCGACGGCGAACGTCTTGGCGATCTCCGGGGTGAAGTCCTTCGCGCCCGGCAGATAGTCCATGCCGAGGTTGAGTCCGGCGCTGGCCCGGAGGAGGTCCTGCACCTCCTGGTGGGGCTCGTGCTCGCCGACCGCCGGGTCGAAGTGCACGAGGACCAGCTCGGGGAACCGCAGCCCGAGAGCGCGCGCCAGCTCACCGACGATGATCTCGGCGACCAGTGCCTTGCGGCCTTGCGCGGAGCCCGTGAACTTCACGACGTACGTGCCCAGGTCGTCGGCCTCGACGATTCCGGGCACGGAGCCGCCCGCCCTCAGCGGGTTCACGTATCGAACAGCAGTCACGTCGCGCAGCACACTGGCCAGCGTAAAGCAGCGGGCAGTGAATGCCTGAGCGGGAGCCGACGGCAGCGGGGGCAGGACGGTGCTGGTCACGCCCCCGCTTCGGGGCAGACGATCAGTTCGCCGTCTCCCGGAGCGGATTGGGCAGGGGCACATAGCGCGCGTCCGCGCCGTCCGCGCCCGTCCACCGCAGCAGCAGGTTCGTCTTGCCCGGGAGGGTGGGCGAGGAGAGAAGGCCGGCGATCTCGGGGAGGCCGTGGTCCGCGTCGTAACGGATCAACTCCCGGCGTACGGCGGGCCACAGGTCCACGCCCGGGTGGAGTTCGGCGAGGAGCGCGGCGAGTTCGACGAGGTGGTTGACGATCAGGCAGTACACGAGGCGTTCCCAGCCGGCCGCGCGTGTCACCCCCGGCAGGACCTTCACACCTTCCGCGTCCCGGAACAGGGCCTGTACGGGCATGCCGTCGGCGTCGACCGCCACCAGCGTGTTCTGCACATGTGCCTCGATGACGACTCCGTGGCGGTCGAACGCCTCCAGTACCGGGGGCACGACCTGGCGCAGATACGCCGTCCACCAGGCGGACGGGTCGGTGAGACCGTCGAGGGGGCTGCCCTCGAAGCCTTCCACGAGGGCGGCCGCGAGGAGCGGGGTCGCGCCGGGCACCAGGTGGCCGCGCAGTCCGTCGCGGACGAGGACGGCGAGTTCCTCGAAGGCGAAGTCGGCGGTGCGGTAGCCGCGGTCGCTCAGCCAGGCGGCGGGACCTCGCGACGCGGCGAACGCCGAGGCGGTCACCTCGTCGGTGCGGCGCATTTTCAGCAGGTCGTGCCGCCACAGGCGGCGAATGTCGTTGGTGATGCGCACATCGAGGCTGAACTTCACGAACAGGTCGTCGTCAGGGGCGTACAGCGTGCGGATGGCGGCCGTCGGCGACACGGGGCGTGCGGTGCGCCCCAGCCGTACGAGCCGGCCGTCCGCGAAGGCATCGAGGATCTCCGGGCGCGCGCCCACCAGGTCGAGCTGCCACGGGTGGGCGGGAAGCAGCCGGTACCCGGGCGGGGCCTCCCCGAAGACGTCGAGCGCCGTCGTGTCGCCCTCCTCGACGACCGCGTCCTCGCGCACGGCGAGCAGTTCCAGCGGGAAGCGGGCGTACGCCTCGGGCGCGTACGGCAGCCAGCCGGTGACCGGGCCGCCGCCGCGGGCCTTGGGGGCGGGGTGGTACGGGTGCCCGGTGATCAGGGACTGTTCCGAGCGCAGATACAGGTCGTCGGGCGGGGTGGTGCGGGCGCGGGCGGTGAGCAGCGCGGCCACCGCGTCGCGGCTGTCGGTCATCTCGGTGGGCAGTTCGGAGCCGGACAGGCCGGTGCAGCGGCGCAGTTCCTCGGCGGTGAGTTTGACCAGCTCGGTGTGGGTGAGCCGGTGCCAGGCGCCGTCGGCGTACACCTCGGGTTCCGTGGGCCGCCGGACGCCCCGCACCCGCAGCAGCCGGCCGCCGGACGGGAGCCGGTACACACCGGGCTCCTGCGTGGGCTCCGCCACCTCCCGCAGGAGACAATTGAGCAGCGGCGCGGCGGCGTACGCGTCGGCGGTCTCTTCGATGGTGCCCCTGTCGAGCGGGGGGAGCCTGGGGGGCATGGAGTCCACGCGATCCATTCGTTCCATACGGTGCACTGGTGATCAGTATGTCTGCGCACTGGTGATCAGTATGTCTGCCGTCGCGGACGACCGCGACGCAGTCCCCGTACCCAAGGAGCCCGACCGTGCACCGTCCCTCCCCGCCCGAGGCGGAGGCCGCGCTCGCCGACGAACTGAGCGTCGTACGCCCCGCCCTGTCGGCGCCGTACGCGCGGGCGCTGCCCGGCGCCCGGGCGGCCGTGCTGACCCGGCTGTGGCGGGCGCTGGCGCATGAGCCGCTGCCGTGGATCGCGCGCCGCGAGCCGGGGCGCGACGGTCTCACGCTCCATCTGGCCGACGGCCGGCGACTGCACGGCCCGCACGCCGACCCGTACGCCACCGGCGCGTATGTCACCGAAGTGCGGCTCGACGAGCGGTCGTACGACCGTCCGGCCCGGCTGGTCGACGCCCTCGCGGTGCCGCACGGCCCGGCCTTCGCGGCCGAACTCGACCACAGTGTGGCCTCCTTGGCGCTGTCCCGGGCGGGTCAGCCGGCGTCCGGCCGGGAGCCGGAGAGCGGCTGGGAGTGGGAGCAGCGGGTGGTCGACGGGCATCCGTTCCACCCCAACTGCCGTTCCCGGCCCGGGTTCTCGGTGGCGGAACAGCTCGCGTACGGGCCGGAGCACCGGCCGGTGGTGGAGCTGGGCCTGGTGCCCGTGGACGACTGTCTCGTCAAGGGCGAGTGGCCCAAGTGGCTCCGGGACGAGGAGCGCGTCCTGATCCCGGTCCACCCCTGGCAGGCGGCCCATGTCCTGACCGGCGCCCCGTCCCAGGGAAATGTCGCGGCGCATCCGCTGATGTCGCTGCGCACCCTCGCCCTCCCCGACGGCCCGCACGTCAAGACGGCTCTGAGCGCCCGGCTGACGTCCTCGGTCCGGGACATCTCGGTCTACTCGATCGAGACGTCGGCGACGGTCTCGGCGTTCGCGGCGGACATGGCCGCCCGGACCGACGGCCTGCTGCACGTCACCCACACCCTGGGTGCGGTCACGTCCGGCTCCCCCGGTCTGGCGGCGGTGCTGCGCGAGTCCCCGGACGTGTACGCGCGTGCGGGCGAGCGGGTGCTCCCGGTGGCCGCCCTGGCGACCACGGAACTCCCCCGATCGGCTTCCTGGCTGGCGGACTTCACCCGCCTCGCCGTCACCGTCTGCCTCGGCCTGCTCGACCTGGGCGTGGCCCTGGAGGCGCACGGCCAGAACCTCCTCGTCGTCCTCTCCCCCACGGGCGCCCCGCTCCGGCTCGTCTACCGCGACCTCGCCGACATCCGGGTCAGCCCGGCCCGCCTGACCCGTCACGGCATTCCGGTCCCGCCCCTGGCCGGGCGCACCGTCACGGACGATGAAACCGCCCTGCGGCGCAAGCTGTTCGGTTCCCTGGTGGCCGGCACGCTGGGCGCGACCGCGGGATCGTCCGCCGTGCTGCGCGAGGCGCTGGAGTCCGTCGTACCCGATCTGCCGCGCACCGCGGACCTCGGCGCCCTCCTTCACGAACCGCTTCCGACCAAGGCGCTGACCTTGATGCGGCTGTCTCCGGACACCTCCGGCGACATCTGGACACGGCTTCCCAACCCGATCGTCACCCGCTCGTTTTGAAGCGCGGCACGTTTGATCAATAGGATCCGCCGATGATCACAAGACAACGGCTGGCAGCAGGAGTCTGCGCCCTGCTCGCCGCCCTGACGGCCGGGATCGCCTTCCCGGCCGGAGCGGTCGCCGACGAAACGGCGGCGGCCGCCCCCAAGGTCGAACTCGTACTGGACGTCAGCGGTTCGATGCGGGCCAAGGACATCGACGGCGGGTCGCGGATGGCCGCGGCCAAGCAGGCGTTCAACGAGGTACTCGACGCGACACCCGAGGAGGTGCAGCTCGGCATCCGCACCCTCGGCGCCAACTACCGCGGCAACGACCGGAAGACGGGCTGCAAGGACACCGCACAGCTGTACCCGGTGGGGACCCTGGACCGCACCGAGGCGAAGACCGCCGTCGCGACCCTCACGCCCACCGGCTGGACGCCCATCGGTCCCGCGCTGCTCAAGGCCGCCGACGACCTCGACGGCGGTGACGGCACCCGCCGCATCGTGCTCATCAGCGACGGCGAGGACACCTGCCAGCCGCTCGACCCGTGCGAGGTGGCCCGCGAGATCGCGGCCAAGGGCATCGGCCTGACCATCGACACCCTCGGTCTGGTGCCGGACGCCAAGACCCGCGACCAGCTCAGCTGCATCGCGGAGGCGACCGGCGGCACCTACACCTCGGTGCAGCACAAGGAGGAACTCTCCGACCGGGTCGGCCAGTTGGTGGAACGGGCCGCCGATCCGGTGGTGACGCCGGTCGCCGTGGACGGTGCCGCAGCCTGCACGAGTGCCCCGACGCTGAAGTCCGGGCTGTACACGGACCGCGAGGAGTTCGGGCAGCACCGCTACTACCGCGTGGACGTCAAGCCGGGCCAGGAGCTGCGCGCCTCGGTGAGCATCTCCGCCGACCGCGAAGTCAACCAGGACTACGGGGTGCTGCTGCGCGCGGTCACCGTGCACGGTCGCGAGATCGTGCGGGGCGAGGCGGCGGGCAACGGCCGTACCGATGTGATCTCGACCGGTCTGCGCTACCCGAAGGCCGAGAGCGACGACGAGAACGCCGCGGCCGAGACCGTGTGTCTGCAAGTGTCCAACTCCTTCTCGGCAGCGACTGGTGTGAAGACCACGCCCGGTATGCCGGTGGAGCTGACGGTCGACGTCGTCGACGCGCCCGACCAGGCGGGCGACGTGGCGTCGTTCGGCCTCGGGCGCGGCTGGTGGCTGCTCGGCGCCCTCGTGCTCACCGGCTTCCTCGCGGGTGTGCTGTGGGGCTGGATCTCGCGCTGGCGGGTCGCGGTCTGGAGGACCAACTGATGCGAGTCCGAAGTATGTTGACCAAGACGACCAAGACGACCATGGCCCTGCTCATGCTCGGCGTCGCCGCGACCCCCGCACTGCTCGGGGTGTCCGCTTCCCCCGCCGTCGCCGACTCCTCGCCCTCGGCGAGCCCGTCGGACGACGGCGGCGCGCCCACCGAGGCCGGTACGTCGTTCCGTACGGCGACCGAGATCGAGCAGGGCCAGCAGGCCACCGCGAGCGGCTCCACGGGTGACTACCTGTACTGGTCGTTCCCCGCGGACGCCGGTCAGCGGCCCACCGTGAAGGCGACGGTGAAGCTGCCCGAGGCCTCGACGCGCAAGGCCGCCGAGACCTGGCAGATCGACGTGTACGACGGCCTGCGGCGCCGCCAGGCGTGCCAGTACGGGGCGCAGACGCGGACGGCGGCGAGCGACGCGGCCTCCGTGGACCTGTCCTGCACCCTGCGCACCGTCCGCGCCTGGTCGGACACCTGGGCCAACGACCCGCTGCCGGGCACGTACTACATCCGGCTGACCGCCACGGGTCTTGGCTCCTCCGACCTGGGTCTGCCGGTGAGCACCGAGGTCAAGGTCGACTCCAAGGACATCGGCGGCGCTGCGGCGGTCGACGGCTCGCTCGCGAAGCCGCTCGTCCCGGGCATCGCGACAAGCGCCGAGCAGTCCGACTCGGACTCCGACTCGACGACGGCCGCACTGTCCTCGATCGAACCCGACGACGGCTGGGCCTCCGGCTGGTGGTCCGACCGCTGGGTGTGGACCGCGATCGGCGGCATCCTCGCGGCCCTCGCGGGCATCGGCGGGTACGCGCTGACACGGGGTTCGGGACGGCCTTCGCGCATGCCGCCGGGCGCCTGATTTTCAGCGAACGCCGGAGGGGCTGATTTTCAGCCCGTCCGGCGTTCGAGGACTTTTAGGGGCGCGGGGAACTGCGCAATCTTTTAGGGGGGTCTGGGGGCGCAGCCCCCAGGAACGGGATGGGACGGGTAGGGGTGGCGGGGGCGAAGAACCCCTGCGTCACCCCTCCCGCAACACCTTGGCGACGGTGCCCTCCCCCGTCACCTCAACACGCCCCGCACGCACCGCGTCCAGCAGCCCCAACACCCCCCGGCTCACGGCCTCACACGTCTCCGTGTCCAGCGCCAGCCGGGCATCCGGCTCCTCCGGGGCAGACCCGTCCCCGTAGACCGGCCCCTCCCCGGCCCCGAGCCACACATGGAACGTCCCCTCGTCCAGCCTGACTTCGACGAGCCCCTCCCCCCGCCCCCTCCCCCCGCAGTCCCCGCAGCAGCGGCAACGCGAACCAGTGCGCCCGCACGGCATCGGTGGGCCGCCGCTCGCCCAGCGCGGGCGCACCCCACTCCCCGAGCGCCTGGAGCACGGGAAGCAACTCCCGCCCGCGACCGGTGAGTTCGTAGACGTACGCCGCACCCGGCGGCGGAAGACGCCGCCGCGTGGTCAGCCCGTCGCGCTCCATGTCCTTGAGCCGGGAGGCGAGGACGTCGGTGCTCACGCCGGGCAGGTCGGCGTGCAGATCGGTGTAGCGGCGCGGTCCGCCGAGCAGCTCACGGACGATCAGGAGGGTCCACCGGTCACCGACGGCGTCGAGGGCCCGGGCGGCGGAACAGTACTGGTCGTAGCTTCGGCGAGGTGACATGCGACGCAGTCTAGCTATCTTGTTGGACTTTCCAAGCAGCTACTTGGTAAAACCAAGCAACACATCGAACCGGAGGGCGCAGCGCATGGAGTTCCGGCAGTCCAGCAAGCTCAGCGAGGTCTGTTACGAGATCCGCGGCCCGGTGATCGAGCACGCCGACGCACTGGAGGCGGCGGGCCACAGCGTGCTGCGCCTCAACACCGGCAACCCCGCGGCCTTCGGCTTCGAGGCGCCGGAGGAGATCCTCCAGGACATGATCCGGATGCTGCCCCAGGCGCACGGCTACACGGACTCGCGCGGCGTCCTCTCCGCCCGCCGCGCCGTCGCCCAGCGCTACCAGGACCGAGGTCTGGCGGTCGACG
The DNA here is from genome assembly GCF_041053035.1 of Streptomyces sp. R35. Lineage (NCBI taxonomy): Bacteria > Bacillati > Actinomycetota > Actinomycetes > Kitasatosporales > Streptomycetaceae > Streptomyces > Streptomyces sp. R35. The sequence goes on along the minus strand of NZ_CP163440.1, from coordinate 8,776,445 downwards.
TCGACGACGTCTTCCTCGGCAACGGCGTCTCCGAACTCGTCTCGATGGCGGTCCAGGCCCTCATCGAGGACGGCGACGAAGTCCTCATCCCCGCCCCCGACTTCCCGCTCTGGACGGCCGTGACCACCCTCGCGGGCGGCAAGGCGGTGCACTACCTCTGCGACGAACAGTCCGACTGGAACCCGGACCTGGACGACATGGCCGCGAAGATCACCGACCGGACGCGCGCCGTCGTCATCATCAACCCCAACAACCCGACGGGCGCGGTCTATCCGAAGGAGATCGTCGAGGGCATCCTCGACCTCGCCCGCCGGCACGGCCTGATGGTGTTCGCTGACGAGATCTACGACCAGATCCTGTACGACGACGCCGTGCACCACTCGGCCGCCGAGCTCGCCCCCGACCTGGTGGTCCTCACCTTCTGCGGCCTGTCGAAGACATACCGCGTCGCCGGATTCCGCTCCGGTTGGCTGGTCGTCACGGGCCCGAAGCAGCACGCGCGCAACTACCTGGAGGGCCTGACGATGCTGGCCTCCATGCGGCTGTGCGCCAACGCCCCCGCCCAGTACGCCATCCAGGCGGCGCTCGGCGGCCGCCAGTCCATCCACGAACTGACCGCGCCCGGCGGCCGCCTCCACGAACAGCGCAACCGCGCCTGGGAGAAACTCAACGAGATCCCCGGCGTCTCGTGCGTGAAGCCGAAGGGCGCGCTGTACGCGTTCCCGCGCATCGACCCCGAGGTGCACAAGATCCACGACGACGAGAAGTTCGTCCTGGACCTGCTGCTGCGCGAGAAGATCCAGGTCGTCCAGGGCACCGGCTTCAACTGGCCCCGCCCCGACCACTTCCGCATCCTCACCCTCCCGCACGCCGACGACCTGGACGCGGCGATCAGCCGGATCGGACGGTTCCTGAGCGGCTACCGACAGTAGGGAATGCCCATGCTCCCCGGCCTGTTGGCGACCTCGTACGTGATCACCGACGGGAAGGACCGACGATGTCGTACGAGGTGCGGGGCACCGTGGAAGAGGGCTTCGAGGGCGTACGGGAGGAGCTCGCGGACTTCCTGGCCGGGGAGGAGCACGAACCGGGCGCCCAGCTCACCGCGTATCTCGACGGGCGCCGGGTGGTGGATCTCTGGGCGGGCGACGGCACTACGGGCGATTCACTGACGAGCCTCTACTCGATCACCAAGGGCGCGGCGCACCTCGTCGTCGCGCTGCTGGTGCAGGAGGGCGTACTCGACCTCGACCGTGAAGTCGCCGCCTACTGGCCGGAGTTCGCCGCCGAGGACAAGGGCCGGCTGACGCTGCGCGAGCTGCTGGCGCACCAGGCCGGTCTGGTCGGGGTCGACGGCGGCTTCTCGATCGAGGAGCTGGCCGACGACCGGCTGCTCGCGGCTCGCCTGGCGGAGCAGAAGCCGTTCTGGGAGCCGGGAACGGCGTACGGCTACCACGCCTTCGTGATCGGCGCGCTCACCGGCGAGGTGGTGCGCCGGGTCACCGGGAAGTCGATCCAGGAGCTCTACGAGGAGCGGATCCGGGCGCCGTACGGCCTCGACTTCCACCTGGGCCTGCCCGAGGCGCTGGAGCCGCGCTGGCTGGAGGTCCAGCCGTTGGTGCCGACACCCGAGCAGATCGCGCTGCTGAGGGCGAACTCCTTCGCGCCCGACAGCGTCAAGGCTGTCGCCTTCAACCAGAACGCCGCTTCTCCGACCGACATCGTGGCCTTCGGCAACACCCGCGCCGTCCGCGCGCTGGGGCCCGCGTCGTCGGGCGGTGTCGGCAACGCGCGCGGGGTCGCCGGGATGTACGCAGCGGCGATCGGCGCGCTGGACGGCAAGGCAGCCCTGCTGGCCCCCGAGACCGTGGCGGAGTTCAGCCGGGTCCACGCGGCGGGCCCCGACCTGGTCACCGGGTCGCCGGACCACTTCGGGCTGGGCTTCGAGTTCCTGGCCGACCGGTATCCGTTCCTCGGGCGGGACGCGTTCGGGCACAGCGGTGCGACCGGGTCCCTCGCCTTCGCGGACCCGGCGAGCGGTGTCGCGTACGCCTACACCCGGCGCCGTTTCGCGTTCCCCTCGGGTGACGGCGAGTCCCCGGAGAACGGCCGTCTGGCGGAGTCGGTCCTGCGGGCCGCCGGTAGTCGATGACACCGTACGAAGGGAACGACAGGAAAGGGGACGGCGATGGGTGACCTGCTCCTCGTACGGCACGGTGAGACCGAGTGGTCGATGTCCGGACGGCATACGGGGTCGACCGACGTCCCGCTGACCGAGAACGGCCGGGAGCAGGCGCGCAGGCTGGCTCCGCTGATCGCCCGGCACCACATCGCGGCGGCGTTCGTCAGCCCGATGCAGCGGGCCCAGGAGACGGCACGGCTGGCCGGGGTCGGCGGGGCGCGGGTGGACGCGGACCTGTCCGAGTGGGACTACGGCGGGTACGAGGGAATCACGACCCTCGAGATCCACCGGAGCAGGCCCGACTGGTTCCTGTTCACGGACGGCGTCGCGGCGGGCCCGCCCGAGCACCCCGGGGAGAGCCCGGACGAGGTCGGGGCGCGCGCGGAGCGGATGCTGGCCAAGATCGACGCGGCGCTCGCGGAGGCGGAGGGCAGTGTGGTGGTCGTGTCGCACGGGCACTTCCTGCGGGTGCTGACCGCGCGGCGGCTGGGGCTGCCCGCCGGGGCCGGCGCCCTGTTCCAGCTGGGCACCGGGACGATGAGCCGGCTGAGCACGGAGCACCGGCGGCATGTGGTGGCCGGCTGGAATGTCAGACCCGACACGTACTGTTCCCATGAGCCGCTCCCCTCGGCAGGACAGACTCCCGGGGAACAACTGACGGGCGGCTGAGAGAGCCGCCCGTCACACGATCGGCGGCGGGAGGGAGCGCGCCGTGACACGACCGCCGACCGCGGCACAGCGGCGCGTCATCGAGGCCGCCGATCCCGTCACCGGGCGGCTGAAGGGCACGGAGGCCCAGCTCGCCTCGCTGGTGAAGCGCGGGCTCGCCTTCCGGCATCCCCGGCCGCCGCACGACCACTTCCTGACGCCCGCCGGACATCGCATACGGGAGACGCCGGAGCCGGTCGCCGCCGTGGAGGCCGCCCCCGTCGCGGCCGAGGCCGGTGTGTTCACCGCGCGGATCGGCGGCGAGGAGACGGCCGGCCCCGGCCCGGCGCGCATACGTGAGGTGCGCAGCGCCTGGCAGGGGCTCCTGGAGCTGCGCCGGATGACCAACCCGGACAGCGCCGTCGACCGTCCGTGCGGATGGGAGCGTACGCATCTGGTGCAGGCCGCCGCGCTCGCGCTGGAGGCCGCGGGGCACCGGCCCGCGGGGGCGGAAGGCGACGGCTACCGGGTGCGGGCGACACCGCAGCCGGAGGCCGTCGCCGTGCGCGAGCCGGACCCCGGGGCGCTGCGCGCCTGCGCGGCCACGCTGGAGAAGGCGGGCTGGCAGGTCGGCGAGCACACCGAGCCGCGCACGGGGGCGCGGTATGTGCTGGCTTCGCCGCGGCGGGTGTGAGGCGCCGGAATGCCTTGCTGTACAAGGGAGTTGGATCGGTCAAGTCCTGACCGCCGTTGAAGTGTCATCGAAGGGGAAGTCGTGGCAGAGCCGTTTTCCGTCGCAGTGACCGTCCGTGGGTACGAGACCGATGTGCTCGGACACCTCAACCAGAGCGTCTATCTCCAGTACGCGGAACACGCCCGCTGGTCGTTACTGCACGCGGCCGGCATCGGACAGAACGAGCTGATAGGCAGCGGCGTGGGCCCCGTGGCCCTGGAGACCACCATCCGCTATCGGCGGGAGCTGCGCGCGGGCGACGAGATCGAGGTGACGTGCGGTTTCCTCTGGGGTGAGGGCAAGACGTTCCGGATGGAGCAGACGATACGGAAGACGGACGGCACGGTGTCCGCCGAGGTGACGGCGGTCGGCGGGCTGCTCAACCTTGAGGAGCGCAGGCTTGTCGCCGACCCCCGGGCGGTCTTCAAGTCGCTGGCTGCCGATCCGGGGGCGTTCGGGCTCTGAGCTCCTCCGCCGGAAGCGACACCGTCACCGTCAGCCCGCCGCCCTCGCGCGGGTGCGCGACGACCTCACCGCCGTGGGCGCGGGCGATGGAGCGGACGATGGACAGGCCGAGGCCCGCGCCCTTCGAGGTGACCACCCGGTCGACGCCGAGGCGGCGGAAGGGTTCGAAGAGGGCGGGCAGTTCGTACGGCGGCACGGCGGGACCGGAGTTGGTGACCTCCACCTCCACCCGGCCCTCGTCGCCCGTACGGCTGACCACCTCGACCCATCCCCCGTCCCCGGTGTTGTGCCGGATGCCGTTCTCGACCAGGTTGTGGACGAGGCGTTCGAGGAGCAGTGCGTCGCCGAGCGTGGGCGCCTCCTCGGCCTTCTCCTGGACGGTGACACCGGCGTGCTCCGCCTCCCCCTGGATCTGGCCGGTCACATGGGTCACCACGTCGGCGAGGTCCACGGGCAGCCGTTCGGCGATCTCGTTCTCCGAGCGGGCGAGCAGCAGGAGGCCGGTGATGAGGCGCTCGTGCCGCGTATTGATCTCCAGCAGGTTCTCGCCGAGCTGTCTGACGTCCTCGGAGGCCGTCGCACGGTGCATGGCGACCTCGACCAGGGCGCGGCCCAGCGTCAGCGGGGTGCGCAGTTCGTGGGAGGCGTTGGCGACGAATCGGCGCTGGCCGTCGAAGGAGCGGTGGAGCCGCTCGACCATCGTGTCGAAGGTGTCGGCGAGATCTTTGACCTCGTCGTCGGGGCCACGCAGCGCGATGCGCTCGTGCAGGCCGCGGTCGGCTGCGGGGGCACTGGCGATCCGGTGCGCGGTGTCCGTGACCCGGTGCAGTGGGGCGAGGACGCGGCCCGCGATCAGCCAGCCGAACCCGGCCGCGGCGCCGCCGACGACGAGCAACGCGAGGCCGCCCTGGGTGAGCAGCGAGGAAGTGGCGGCCTCCCGGAGCCTGTTGCGCTCGGCGTCCATCCACTTCTCGAGGTCGGTGACGCCGGGCGGAGGGGTTCTGCCGCCGGCGGAGACGAGGGTCCGCTCGTCGTGGGGTTCGGCGGTCGGCGCGGGTGAACCCTGCCCGGCGCCGGCCGGCGCGGTGGACGGTGGGCTCCCCGTCGCGTGCGTCTGGGAGATGACCTTCTGCCCGGAGTGGTCGAGCTGCTGGGTGAGCAGCGCGTAGGTGACGCCGAGCAGCACGACACCGCCCGCGAAGAAGAGGCCGCCGTAGACCAGGGTGAGGCGGGCACGCAAGGTCGTCCGGCGCGGAAGAAGCCGACGGCTCCCGCGCGACGGCCGGGTCCGAGCCGAGGCGGGCGATGCTCCCGGCTGCTGCGCGGCGGGCGGCAGCCCGGATCGCTCCCCCGCAGGCGAACCTGCGGACGACTCCGCCGCAGGCGACACTTCGGGGGGCTCCTCCGCAGGCGACACTCCGAGCGGCTTCGTCGCAGACGACCCTCCGGACCGTTTCCTCACAAGCGACAGCACGGACCGCTCCGCCACAGACGCCCCTTCTGCCCGCCCCCACCGCAGACGCCACCCCCGACCACCCCGCCACAGGCGCCACCCCAGATCACCCGCCACAGACGCACCTTCTGCCCGCTCCACCGCAGGCGCCACCCCGCACCGCTCCGCCGCAGGCGCCACCCTCACCGATCCGCCGACCGCGGCGGATCGGATCCCTCCGTGGCCCGCCGCAGTCGGACACCTGCCACGGCGCGCGGCTCGGTCCCGCTCATGGGATCCGGTAGCCGACGCCCGTCACGGTTTCCACGACGGGCGGGTCTCCGAGCTTGCGGCGCAGCTTGAGCACCGCGAGCCGGACGGCGCCGGTGAAGGGGTCGGCGTGTTCGTCCCACGCCTTCTCCAGGAGTTGCTCGGCGGAGACCGGGGCGCCCTCGGCGCGCAGCAGCTCGGCCAGCACGGCGAACTCCTTCTTCGACAGGGGGACGTATCGGCTGCCCCGGAACACCTCGCCCCGGGCGGGATCGAGGGTGAGCCCCGCCCGGCGCAGCACGGGAGGTGCCGCGGGCCGCGAGCGCCTCCCCAACGCCAGGACACGGGCGGTGAGTTCGGCGAAGGCGAAGGGTTTGACGAGGTAGTCGTCGGCGCCGAGACCGAGGCCGAGAACCCGGTCGGTGACCTCGGCCGCCGCGGTGAGCATCAGCACCCGCGCGGTCGACTCGGAGGCGACCAGCTCGCGGCACACGTCGTCGCCGTGCACGCGCGGCAGGTCCCGGTCGAGAACGACCACGTCGTAGTCGACGACTGTCGCACGTTCCAGTGCCGCCGCGCCGTCGTACGCCGTGTCGACCGCGTGGGCGTGACCGCGCAGCCATTCCGCTATCGCGTCGGCGAGCATCGGTTCGTCCTCGACCACCAGTACCCGCATTCGGGTCACGCCTTTCTCCGGGGAGAGCGCTCAGCAGGGCCCAGAGTGCCGGGAGCCGTGTTTCTTTTCCGTTAGTGATCGTCCGGTGCTCGCCGGCAGTCCCCGTATGAGCGAGCACTCAAGTGCCATGGAAACGCTGGGGAAACACCCGCTGCTGTTGCCTCCTGGCGTGCGGCCGGAGAGCACCTCCGGCCCCGGGACGAGGAGACGACGCGATGCGGACGCTGACCCGCGGCACACTGGCCGCCCTCCCCGCCGCGCTGGCCCTGGCGCTGGCGCTTTCGGGGTGCGGCTCCGGCGGCGACACCGTGAAGACCGGTGCGGCGGCGAGCAAGAGCTCGCGCGAGGACCAGGGCGTCAAGTTCGCGCAGTGCCTGCGTGAGCACGGCGTGGACGTGGAGGACCCGGAGCCCGGAAAGGGCATCCGGATCACCGGTCATCTGCCCAAGAGCCAGATCGACAAGGCCATGGAGGACTGCCGCAAGTACGACCCCATGCAGAACGGGGACGCCAGTGCGGACCCCGAGATGGAGCAGAAGGTACGCAAGCTCGCCCAGTGCATGCGCGACAACGGCGTCGAGGACTTCCCCGACCCCGAGAACGGCGGCATCCAGATCACGAAGGACATCGCCGACGACCCCGACTTCGCGAAGGCGCAGAAGAAGTGCGACAAGTACGCCCCTTCGGGCAGCGGCCCCTCCAACGACCAGGCCGGCGATGAGTGAGGCGACGGTCGTGCCCGAGGACACGTCAGCAGAGCTTCACCCTCCGTCCGAGCCGGACCGCCCCCGTCGCCACCGGCGTCGCGGACGCAGAGCCGTCGTCGCGGTGGGCGTGCTCGCCGCGGTCGGCGGGGCGGCCGCCGCGGGGCTCGGGTTCGCCGGACGCGACGGCTCCGGCGGCGGCTCCGCCGCCGGGCTCCCCCCGGCCACCGCCGACGTGACCCGCCAGACCCTCAAGGACAGCCAGTCCGAGGACGGCGAGCTCGGCTACGGCACGGCGAGCGCCGCGGCCGGCCGCGTCCCCGGCACGCTCACCCGTCTCCCGGACGCCGGCGAGAGGATCAGCCGGGGCGAGGCGCTGTACGAGGTGGACGACAAGCCCGTCACCCTGATGTACGGCGCGACTCCCGCGTACCGCGACCTGAAGCCCGGCGTCGAAGGGGCGGACGTCGGGCAGTTGGAGCGGAATCTCAAGGCGCTGGGCTACTCCGGATTCACGGTCGACGACGAGTACACCGACGCCACCGCCGACGCGATACGGCGGTGGCAGGAGGACCACGGGCTGGACGAGACCGGCGTCGTGGAGCTCGGCCGCGTGGTGTTCGCTCCGGGAGCCGTCCGCGTGGATTCCCTGGACGCCCAGGAGGGTGCGGCGACGGCGCCTGGCCAGAAGGTGCTCTCGTACACCGGCACCGCCCAGGTCGTCAGCCTCGAACTCGACACCGCGGACAAGCGGTTGGCCAAGAAGGGCACGAAGGTCGCCGTCGAGCTGCCGGACGGCACCCGCGTGGAGGGGCGCGTCCAGGACGTCTCCACCGTGGTCGATCCCGGCAACGGCGGAGACCAGGAGGCGACGACCAAGGTGAAGGTGACGGTCGCGCTCAGCGGCGCCAAGGCGCAGCGGACGGCCGCGTCCTATGTGCTGGCCGCGGTGCATGTCTTCTTCACGGCGGGCGAGCGCAAGAACGTCCTCACCGTTCCGGTCGCCGCGCTCGTCGCGCTTCCGGCAGGCGGTTTCGGCGTCGAGGTCGTACGGGGGTCGACCACGGCGTACGTCCCTGTCGAGACGGGGCTGTTCGCGAACGGGCGGGTGGAGATCACCGGCGAGGGGATCGCCCAGGGCACGAAGGTGGGGATGCCCGCATGATCTCGCTGACCGATGTCACCAAGGTCTACCCGGGCGAGGTCACCGCGCTGGCCGGGGTGACGCTGACCATCGCGCGCGGTGAACTCGTCGCGATCGTGGGCCCGTCGGGCTCCGGCAAGTCGACCATGCTCCATATGCTCGGCACCCTCGACCGGCCCACCTCGGGCAGCGTCCGGGTCGAGGGGTACGACGCGGGCGCGCTGTCGGACGCCCGGCTCTCGGCGCTCAGGGCGCGGCGCATCGGCTTCGTCTTCCAGCGGTTCCATCTGGCGGGCGGGACAACGGCGTTGGAGAACGTGGCCGACGGTCTGCTGTACTCGGGGCTGCGGCCGGCCGAGCGCCGTCGTCGTGCGGCCGCGGCGCTGCGCCGGGTGGGCCTGGACCACCGTATGCACCACGAGCCTCACGAGCTGTCCGGCGGCGAGCGGCAGCGCGTCGCCGTGGCCCGCGCGGTGGCCGGGGACCCTCCGCTGCTGCTCGCCGACGAGCCGACGGGCGCGCTGGACTCCGTGTCGGGCCTGGGTGTGATGAGGCTGCTGCGCGATCTGCACGCCACCGGGACCACGGTCGTGATCATCACCCACGACCGGGAGATCGCGGCGTCGCTGCCGCGGCGGGTGCGGATGCGGGACGGCCGGGTGGTCGAGGACTCGGCCGGCGAGGCGGTGGGGGCCTCAGGAGAAGTGGGCCCCCCGGCCGCGGGTTCGCGGGAGGCGGTCCGATGACCACGGAGGTACTGCGCCCCGCCCGGCTCGGCCCCGCCGACGTCGTCAGAGTCGGTGCCGTCGGTCTGCGCACCCGGCCGCTGCGGGCCTTCCTTTCGGCTCTCGGCATCGCGATCGGCATCGCGGCGATGGTCGCCGTCGTCGGTATCTCGTCCTCGTCCCGCGCCGATCTGGACCGCGCGCTCGCGGCCCTCGGCACCAATCTGCTCACGGTGTCACCGGGGAGCAGTCTGACCGGCGGCCAGGCCCAACTTCCCTCCACCGCCGAGAAGATGGTTTCCCGCATCGAAGGTGTGCAGTCCGTGTCGGCGGTCGGCAGGACGGCGGACGCGAAGGTCTATCGCACCGACCGGATCCCCGAGGCGCAGACCAACGGGATCGCGGTGTACGCGGCCCGCACCTCGCTACGGGCCACGGTCGGCGCCGAGTTGGCGAGCGGCACCTGGCTGAACGGCGCCACGGGCCACTACCCGGCGACCGTGCTCGGCGCGACGGCCGCCGCGCGGCTGGGTATCGGCCACGCGAGCCCGGACACTCAAGTACTGGTCGGCGGCAGCTGGTTCACGGTCATCGGAATCCTCCAACCAGTGCCGCTGACACCGGAGTTGGACACGGCGACGCTGGTCGGCTGGCCCGTGGCCGAGTCGGAGCTGGGCTTCGACGGTCATGCCACCAAGGTCTACACGCGCTCCGCCGACGCGGCCGTCCCCTCGGTCCGCTCCGTGCTGGGCGCCACCGCCAACCCCGAGGCGCCGAGCGAGGTCCAGGTCTCGCGCCCATCGGACGCGCTCGCCGCCCAGCAGGCCGCAGGCGAGGCGTTCACCGGTCTGCTGCTCGGCCTGGGTGCGGTGGCTCTGCTCGTCGGCGGTGTGGGCGTGGCCAACACGATGGTCATCTCGGTCCTTGAGCGCCGGGCCGAGATCGGGCTGCGCCGCTCGCTGGGCGCGACGCGAGGACAGATCCGTACGCAGTTCCTCGCCGAGTCGCTGCTGCTGTCCGCCCTCGGCGGCGCGGCCGGCGCCCTGCTGGGCGTGGCCGTCACCACCGGGTACGCCCTTTACCAGGGCTGGCCGGCCGTCATACCGCCGTGGGCGCCGGCCGGCGGCATCGCGGCCACCTTGGTGATCGGCGGCCTGGCCGGGCTGTACCCGGCGATCCGCGCGGCACGGCTGTCGCCGACCGAGGCGCTCGCCACACCCTGAAGTCCCGTACGCGGCCTACGAGTCCACCAGCTCCGGCTGGTGCTCGATGTCGTAGGCCGCGCGCGACTCGGCGATCGTGACGCGGTGCCGCTCGGCCCAGTCCGTCAGTGACAGCAGGGTGGTGTGCAACTCGCGGGCCACCGGAGTGAGTTCGTACTCGACCTTCGGCGGGACCGTCGGATACACGGTCCGGGTGAGGAGTCCGTCGCGCTCCAGATTGCGCAGAGTGAGGGTCAGCATGCGGCGGCTGATTCCCTCCACGCTCCGCTCCAGCTCGGTGAAGCGGATCGGGCCGTGCGCGGCGGCCACGATGATCAGCACGCTCCATTTTCCGGCGACCCTGTCAAGAACTTCGCGGACCGGGCAGGCCTGCGCGAGCACTGCCTGCGAGGTAACACCGGTGTTCCCCTGGGACATCGAAGTGCCTCCTTATGCCGGACTCCATGGTCACCCACGATGAACCCCGTTACAAGTCGTGCACTTATGGAGAAAGCAGAGGTCATCGCCATGCTGTCGCGGAGCGAGTCACCGACACCACGAACGTACTCCCGCTGGGCCTCGCTCGTCGTCCTGTGTGCCGGAACGCTGATGACGATCCTGGACGGCAACATCGTCACGGTCGCGATGCCCGCGATCCAGGGCGATCTCGGCTTCTCGGGCCCGGGGCTGGCCTGGGTCGTGAACGCGTATCTGATCCCCTTCGGCGGGCTGCTGCTCCTGGTGGGGCGGCTCGGTGATCTGGTGGGCCGCAGGCGGATGTTCGCCGCCGGGCTCGCCGTGTTCACCGCGGCGTCCGTGCTGTGCGGGGTCGCCACCAGCCAGGGCATGCTCGTCGCGGCCCGCGCGCTGCAAGGGGTCGGCGGGGCGATGACCTCGGCCGTGGTCCTCGGCATGCTGGTCGCGCTCTTCCCGGAGCCGCGCGAACAGGCCCGCGCCATCGCGGTGTTCAGCGCGGTCGGCGCGGCGGGCGGGGCGCTCGGCACGTTCCTCGGCGGAGCGCTGACGCAGGCCCTCAACTGGCACTGGATCTTCCTGATCAACCTGCCGATCGGGGTGGTGGCCTGGGTCGCCGCCCTGCGGATTCTCGCCCCGGACAAGGGAGTCGGCCTCGGCAAGGGGGCCGACTACCCGGGTGCGGCCCTGGTCACGAGTGCGCTGATGCTGACGGTGTACGCGATCGTGGGCGCCGGCGACCGGGGGCTCGGCGGCAACCTGACGCTGGCGGCCGTCTCGCTCGCCCTCTTCGTGGCGTTCACCCTGCGCCAGGCGCGCACCGCCCGCCCCCTGCTCCGGCTGCGGCTCTTCCGCTCCCGTGCCCTGACGAGTGCCAACGGCGTCCAGATCCTGATGATCGCCGGGATGTACGGCTTCCAGTACATCGGCGCGCTCTACCTCCAACGCGTCCTGGGCTACAGCGAGTTGCTCACCGGCACCGCGTTCCTGCCCGCACCGATCGCGATCGGGGCGCTGATGCTCGGCCTGTCGGCGCGCACCATCGCCCGTTTCGGCCCGTACCGCGTGCTGCTCGCCGGGCTCGCGCTCATCACGGCGGGCATGGCCCTGCTCAGCCGGGCCCCGGTCGACGGGACCTACGTCGCCGACGTGCTGCCCCCGCTGCTTCTGCTCGCCGCCGGTTTCGCGGCCGCGATGCCCGCGGTGACGGGGCTCGCCATGTCGGGTGCGCGCCCAGAGGACGCGGGACTGGCTTCGGGTCTCTTCAACACCACGCAGGTGGTGGGCGGTTCACTGGGTCTCGCGGTCCTCACGACGCTGGCGGCGAGCCGTACGGAGAGCCTGATCAGCGGGGGCGAGCAGGTCGTGGCGGCGACGGCGGACGGCTACCGTCTGGCGTTCACCGTGGCCACGGGCATCGCGACGGCGGCTCTGGCACTGGCGGCCGTACTCCTGCGCCCCGGACGCGCCTCCTCCACCCCCGTGGTGGAGGAGACACCCCCCGTCGCCGGGGAAACACCGGCCGCGGCGGCCGGGACAGCCGGGGCCGGGTCCGTCCGTCAGTCCCGCGCGAACGCCTCCGCGTGATCGTGCGCCCACTGGGCATACGTACGCGGCGCCCGGCCCAGCACCTGGCGTACGTCCTCCGTCACCACCGCGTTGCCGCCCCGGCGGACGTACGCCGTGCCCGCCAGGACGCTCTCGGCGTAGGTCTCGGATATGCCGGCTTCGAGGAACTGCGCGCGGAGGGCGTCCGGGGGTACGTCCACGGTGGCGACCGGGCGGCCGAGGACCTCGGCGAGGGTGGCGGCCTGGTCGGCGGTGGTGAGGAGTTCGGGTCCGGTCAGGGTGTAGACGCGGCCGGTGTGCCCCGGCGCGAGCAGCGCCTCGGCGGCGACCTCGGAGACATCGCGCGGGTCGATGACGCCCTGCGTGCCGGTCCCGGTCATGTTGGGCACCGGGTCGCCGGAGTGGATCGCCGCCGCCCAGCTCAGGGTGTTGGAGGCGAACGACGAGGGGCGCAGGACCGTCCACTCCAACCCGCTTGCCTGGACGGCCTGTTCACCCCCGAGGTGCCAGTTGCTCACCGGACCGAGGGCCGGGTCGCCGGTGCCGATGGCCGAGAGTTTCACCACCCGGCGTACGCCCGCCGCACGTGCCGCCGCGACCAGCGCGGCGTCGGCGTCCGCGTCGCCGGGCCCGAGGACGCCCACCGCGAACAGGGCGGACGCCCCGGACATCGCGGCCTCGACGGAAGCGGGCTCGTGGTAGTCGCCGCGCACCACCTCGACCCCGGCGGGTACCCGCGCACGGGCGGGGTCCCGGGTCAGCGCGCGGGCCTTCTCGCCGCGCGCCGCGAGCTGTCGCAGGAGTTCACTGCCGATGGTGCCCGTGGCACCGGTCACTAGGATCATGCCCCTCACCGTGCCGAGCCGATGCCGCCCGGCTCTAGGAAATTCCGGCACGGTTCACGGGCCCGGCCGAAGCCGGGGCACGTCTACGGTGGAGAGATGACCACCACGCAGGAGACGAAGCCCGGCGCGAACGGTCTCGTCGAGGCACCCCTGACGCTGCCCGAGGAGCTGCTCCCCTGGTTCGTCGACGCCGGTTTCACCTCCGTCGACGGCGATCTGCGCGAACCTTTCGCCCATGTCCCGGACGCGGCAACGAAGATGGTGGTGCGGGTCGAGGAGAACGGCCGTCGCGATGTGCTGGTGGTGGGACCGCGTACCCGGGCCTCGTACCACGCGAGCAAGCGGCTGGCCTCCTGCGTGCAGCTGCGTCTCGGGCCGGGCGCGGCACGCCCGTTGCTCGGCGTACCGGCGGTCGATCTGGTGGGACGGGTCGCGCCGCTCGGCGCCTTTCCCGGCATTCCTGCCCGCCGACTGGCGGACGAACTGCTCCCGTTGGACCCCGAGCAGGTGGTCCCCCATCTGGCGGAGGCCCTGCCCGAGCGGCTCGCCCCTGCCGACCCCACGCGTACCGGGCTGCTGCGGGCCGCGGTCGAGGCCATGTCGACGGAGGAAGGCCATGTCCCCATAGGGGTACGGACGTTGGCCGACCGTCTCGCCGTCAGCGAGCGTCAGCTGCGCAACCTCTTCGCGGACGGTGTCGGCGTCTCCCCCAAGCATTACGCCCGCATCGCCCGCGTACGCCACATCCTCACGCACGCCCGCCGGTCCCCGGGCACTCCCTGGGCCCAACTGGCCGCCGCCACGGGATACTACGACCAGTCGCACATGACCGCCGACTTCCGCACGCTGATGGGCGTCCCGCCGACGTCCTTCTTCACCGGGCGGCTTCCGGCGGCGCGGCCTTGTCAGGCGTTCGGGTCGGCACCGGCACTTGGTTGAAGCCGTAGTAGACCGCGATCAGGCCGTGCGCGGCCAGGGTCAGCGGGGCGGAGACGTAGGCCAGGGCGACCGTGGCGGGATAGGCGAGGGAGCCGAGGGCGAAGCGGACGCGGGTGCGGCGGGCGGCCTCGACGTCGACGCGGCTGTCGAAGAGGTGGCCCGTGCGGGTGAGGTGCCACCACAGGGCCTGGAAGCTCAGGGCCATCGCGACCATGACCATGCTGTAGACGGCGGCCGCGACATGGGATGCCTTGTCCTCGCGCAGATACTCCGCGAGCATCGCCGTCGGCCAGGGCACGGCGGCCACGACCATCAGGACGAGCAGGTTCAGGAACATCAGCGTGCGGTCGATCCGGGCGACGTAACTGAAGACCTGGTGGTGGTTGATCCACATGATGCCGATGACCAGGAAGCTGACGACGTAGGCGGCGTACGAGGGCCATTGCGCGCCGAGCGCGTGCCACAGTCCGCCGTGCTCGCCGGTCTCCGGGACCTTGATCTCCAGGATCAGCAGCGTGATGGCGATGGCGAAGACGCCGTCGCTGAAGGCCTCCACACGGCCCGACTCGTTCATGACCGACTCTCCCCGTTGTGACCGTGTCTGTGCATCACTCATGTGCCGCCTGTGCGCTCAGACCGTAGCCCAGTACCGCTCGGCAGTCGGCACGGGATCGTCAACTCGCCCTGCCCTGACGGGTGTACGCCACCCCCAATCTCTGGTAGGAAACTTTCCTAACAGTACGCGCCAACGACACACTCCCCTCATCGGAGGTACCGTGCACACCCCCCACATACGCACTTCGCGTCGCACCCTGCTCGCCCTGATCGGAGCTTCCCTGGTGGCAGGCCCCGTCCTCGCGACCCAGTCCGCGACCGCCGCGGCGGCCGGTCTGGACGACCCGGCGAAGAAGGAGATCGCCATGAAGCTGGTCTCCAGCGCGGAGAACTCCTCGCTGGACTGGAAGGCGCAGTACAAGTACATCGAGGACATCGGCGACGGACGCGGCTACACCGCCGGGATCATCGGCTTCTGTTCCGGCACCGGCGACATGCTCGACCTCGTCGAGCTCTACACACAGCGCAAGCCCGGCAACGTCCTGGCCAAGTACCTGCCCGCGCTGCGCGACGTGAACGGCAGCGACTCCCACGAAGGCCTGGACCCCGGCTTCCAGGGCGACTGGCGCAGGGCGGCCCAGGACTCGGCGTTCCAGCAGGCCCAGAACGACGAGCGGGACCGCGTCTACTTCAACCCGGCCGTCAAGCAGGGCAAGGCCGACGGCATCGGCGTACTCGGCCAGTTCACGTACTACGACGCCATCGTGATGCACGGCGACGGCGGCGACAGCACCAGCTTCAGCAGCATCCGCCGGCGGGCACTGGCCAAGGCCCAGCCGCCGTCCCGGGGCGGCAACGAGGTGACGTATCTGAACGCCTTCCTCGACGCGCGGGTGTGGGCCATGAAGCAGGAGGAGGCCCACTCCGACACCAGCAGGGTGGACACCGAGCAGCGGGTCTTCCTGCGCAAGGGGAACCTGAACCTGAACACACCGCTGGACTGGAAGGTGTACGGGGACAGCTACCACATCGGCTGACGGAGGGACCGGGACGGCGGAGGGCGCGGCACCCAGGGGTACCGCGCCCTCCGTTTGCCCGTGCCGTCAGTGGGCGGGGACCGCCTTGAGGTCCTCGCCCGCCTCCATGGGATGGGTCACCTCGTCCGCGTCCCGCCCCTTGCCGAGGTGGTTGAAGACGAGGTTGAGGGCCACGGCCGCGATGCAGCCCGTCGAGATGCCCGAGTCCAGGACGATCTTCGCGGTCTCCGGGAACGCGTGGTAGAACTCCGGCGCGGTGATCGGGATGATGCCCACCGCGAGCGACACGGCGACGATCAGGACGTTGTTGTCCTTCTCCAGGCCCGCCCGGACGAGGGTCTGGATGCCGCTGGCCGCGACCGAGCCGAAGAGGACGACGCCCGCTCCGCCGAGGACGGGACGCGGTACGACGGCGATGAGCGAGGCGGCCATCGGGCACAGGCCCATCAGCACCAGGAAACCGCCGCCGGTGGCGACGACGTACCGGCTGCGGATCCGCGTCATCGCGACCAGGCCGATGTTCTGCGCGAAGGCGCTGCACATGAAGCCGTTGAACAGCGGGCTGAGCGCCGAGCCGAGGGTGTCGGCGCGCAGGCCCGCCGCGATGGTCTTCTCGTCGGCGGGGCGCTCGACGATCTCGCCCAACGCCAGCATGTCCGCGGTCGATTCGGTCATCGAGACCACCATGACCACGATCATCGAGACGATCGCGGCGACCTGGAACTGCGGGGCGCCGAAGTGGAACGGCGTCGGGAAGCCGACGACGTCCGCGTCGGCCACCGGGCTGAAGTCCGTGACGCCGAAGGGGATCGCGACGAGCGTGCCGATGACCAGGCCGAGCAGCACGGCGATCTGCTTGACGAAGCCGCGGGTGAAGCGGCGCAGCAGCAGCACGATGACGAGCGTCGCCGCCGCCAGCCCCAGGTAGGTCGTCGAACCGTAGTCGTCCGCCGCGGGGTTGGGGCCCTGCGCCCAGCCGAAGGCGACCGGCAACAGCGAGACACCGATGAGGGTGATCACGGAGCCGGTGACGACGGGCGGGAAGAAGCGGACCGCCTTGCTGAAGAACGGGGCGGCTATGAACCCGAGGACGCCGGCGACGATGACCGCGCCGAAGATGATCGGCAGCGCGTCGCTCTTGTCCTTGGTGGAGGCGACGACCGCGGTCATGGGCGCGACACCGGCGAAGGTGACTCCGTTGACGAACGGCAGCCTGGCGCCGATCTTCCAGAAGCCGAGGGTCTGCAGGAAGGTGGCGAGGCCCGCGGTGAACAGGCAGGCGCCGGTCAGGAAGGTCAGTTCGGTGGCGGACAGGCCGATGGCCGCGCCGACGATCAGGGGTGGGGCGACGACTCCCGCGTACATGGCGGCCACGTGCTGCAGGCCGGTGGTCGCCATCTTCAGGGGTGGGAGTTTCTCGTCGACTGGGTGCTTGGAGTCGGCGGTTGGGGCTGGTATTGCATCGGTGCTCGGCTCGGGCTGGTCGGCCACGGCGGCTCCTCCGGTCGGTTACACGTCGGCATTGACGCGGGGTTCAGGGAGGTGATGCGCGGTCGTGCGGGACCGGGACGATGACCGCGACAAAAGGGATCTTTGTCACGGAGACCGTTCCGGGGAGCAGGCGCGTCCACGCACGCTCCCCGGAGACGGCCGCCATGGACCCCGCTCGGGCCCACGGCTACCGGCTGAGGGCCGTCCCCCTCAGCCGGAGATCTTCAACTGTTCAGGCCTGCGCGGCGATCCGCGCGAGGCGCTGCGCCTCGTCCCGCGTGGAGCGGGCGATGGCGTCCTCGTCGACGTGCAGCAGGCGGCTGTCCTCGACGACCGGCTTGCCGTTGACGAGCGAGAGGGTGACCGGGGCCGCCGCGCCGAAGACCAGCGCGGTCACCGGGTCGGCGATCGAGGCGTGGGCCAGGGTGTCCAGCTTCCACAGCACGATGTCGGCGAGCTTGCCCGGCTCCAGGGAGCCGATCTGCGAGGCGCGGCCCAGGACCTGGGCGCCGCCGTACGTCCCGAGGCGCAGCGCCTGACGGGCGTTCAGGGCGGCCTCACGGTGGGCGCCGAGGCGGTTGATCAGCAGGGCGTTGCGCAGCTCGGTGTGCAGCTCGCCCGACTCGTTGGAGGCGGTGCCGTCGACGCCGAGGCCGACCGGGACGCCGGCCGCCAGCATGTCGGGGACGCGGGCGATGCCGGCCGCCAGACGGGCGTTGGAGGACGGGCAGTGCGCCACACCGGTCTTCGTGCGGGCGAAGGCGGCGATGTCGGAGTCGTTCATGTGGACGCAGTGCGCCATCCACACGTCCTCGCCGAGCCAGCCGGTCGACTCGAAGTACTCGGTCGGGCCCATGCCGAACAGTTCCTTGCAGAACTGCTCCTCCTCGACGGTCTCCGAGCCGTGCGTGTGCAGCCGTACGCCCTTGCGGCGGGCCAGCTCGGCGCCCTGCTTCATGAGTTCGGTGGAGACGGAGAAGGGCGAGCAGGGCGCGACGGCGATCTGCGTCATGGCGTCGAAGGACGCGTCGTGGTGCTCGTCGACGGTCGCCTCGGTGGCGGCGAGGGCGCCTTCGAGGGTCTCGACGGCGAAGTCCGGCGGCAGCCCGCCGTCCTTCTCGCTGCGGTCCATGGAGCCGCGGGCGAGGGTGAAGCGGACGCCCATCTCGCGGGCGGCCCGGATGATGGCGCCGGAGAGGTCGCCGGAGCCCTTCGGGAAGACGTAGTGGTGGTCCATGGCGGTGGTGACGCCGCCGCGGGCCATCATGGCGAGGGAACCTTGCGCGGCGGAGTACGCCATCTGCTCGTCGATGCGCGCCCAGGTCGGGTAGAGCGCGACGAGCCAGTTGAAGAGGTTGTGGTCCGTGGCGAGGCCGCGGGTGATCCACTGGTAGAAGTGGTGGTGGGTGTTGACCAGGCCGGGGGTGGCCAGGTGCCCGGTGCCGTCGATGCGGCGGACCACGTTCTCCAGGTTCTCGGGGGCCTTGCCCGCGCCCACCGACTCGATCTTGTTGTCGGCGACGACGATGTGGCCCGAGGTGTACTCGGTGTCACCCGCGTCCACGGTCGCGATGGAACAGTTCTCGATCACGATGCGCGAAGCTGCCACGGTGGTTCCTCGTTCTTCCCATTGGCGGACGGACCCGGGGGTCGAGCGGGGTGACGACCGGGTCCGTGGTGCTGTTGTTGCGCAGATGCCCCCGCTCTCCCCTGGGACTTGACGCCGGCGCACGCGTCGGGGCTGGAGCAGCAGGACTACTGGGTGCAGTCCTACAGGTTGGTGAGGTCGACCGGGATGTGCGGCTCGCAGCCGTCGCGCAGGATGGTGGCCTCGATGAGGCCGTACGGACGGTCGGCCGCGAAGTAGACAGCCCCATCGGCGGTATCGTTCTCGAGCCCGAACGGCTTGAGGTCGACCAGGAAGTGGTGCTTGTTCGGGAGGGAGAAGCGGACCTCGTCGATCTCACTGCGGTTGTTGATGATCCGCGAACCCATTTGGTAGAGGGTCTGCTGGAGCGAGAGCGAGTACGTCTCCGCGAAGGCCTGGAGCATGTGCTTCCTGACCTGGTCGTAGGACTTCTCCCAGTTGGGCATCTTCTGCTCGTCGCCGCTCCAGTTGAAGCGCCAGCGGGCGGAGACCTGGGTGGCCAGGATGCGGTCGTACGCCTCCTGGAGCGTCGTGTACTTGTCCTTGACGTAGCCCCAGAACTCGGAGTTCGTCGAGTTCATCACGACGAGGTCCTTCAGGCCGGAGATGACCTCCCACTTCTCACCGTCGAAGGTGATCTGGGTGACCCGGGTCTCCTGGCCCTTGCGTACGAAGGAGTGCTTGACCTCGTCGGCGCCGATGAACTTGGAGTTGGCGTCCGAGGTCTCGATCCGCTCCCAGGCGTACTCCTCGATGCGGATGCGCGCCGTCTTGATCGGCTCCTGGCTCGTCACGAAGTGCCGGGCCAGGTGGATGCCGAACTGCTCGGCGGACTCGATGCCGTACTCCTTGGCGAAGGCGTACACCGTGTTCTTGGTGGTGTCCGTCGGCAGGACGTTCGCGTTGGAGCCCGAGAGGTGGACCTCCTGCATGTCGCCGCTCAGCGCGACCGACACGTTCAGGTCCTTGATGTGGTGCGTGTCGCCGTCGCGGGTGATCTTGACGACGCGGTTCTCGGCCTTGCCGTACTGGTTCTGTCCCAGAATCGTGGGCATGTCTGCTAGCTCCCTCGGTAAACGGAGTAGCCGAACGGGTTGAGCAGCAGCGGTACGTGGTAGTGCTCGCCCGGTTTGACGGCGAAGGTAATCGCCACCTCGGGGAAAAACGCGCCGCTGTCCCGATTCGCGGGGGCGTCCTGCTGCGCATCGGCTTGCTTTTTCTCGAAGTACGCCTCGACCTCGAAGTCGAGCCGTACGTGGGTCGTCCCCTCCGGCAGCGCCGGAAGATCCTTGCACCGGCCGTCCGCGTCGGTCGCGGACCCGCCGAGCGCCTGCCAGTGCGCGTCACGCCCGGAGCGGGCCGCGAGCTGGATGGCGACGCCCTCGGCGGGGCGGCCGACGCTGGTGTCCAGGATGTGCGTGGACACGGAGGCCGTGGTGTCGGTGCTCATGCCTCATCTTCCTGTACGAGATTGGTCAGACGGATGCGGTTGATCTTGCCCAGCTCGGAGCGGACGATCTCGCGCTCCTGCTCGGGCGAGTTGCCGATCCGCTCCTTGACCGCGTCCCGCATCTGCTCGCCGGTCCGGCCGGTGGCGCAGATGAGGAAGACGTGGCCGAACCTCTCCTGGTAGGCCAGGTTCAGTTCGAGCATCTGAGCCTTGAGCTCCTCGGAGGCGCCGGCCATGCCGCGCTGCTCCCGGGAGGAGGTCGGGTCACCGGGCTTCGGCCGCCCGATCGGCGGGTGCCCGGCCATCGCCTCCTCCAGGTCCGCGGTGGTCAGCTCGGCCATGGCGGCGTCGCTCGCGGCGAAGAGGTCGTCGGCGGTGGCGTAGGGGCGGCGGGCGAGCAGGGCGCTCCCCCAGGCCGATGAGGCGCACGCCTCGTGGAGGGCGGCGAGGGCCGCGCGCTCCTCCAGGGCGTTGAACCGGGCGAGACCGCCAGGTGTCGTACTCGAAGTCACGGGAAGCCTCCGTGGCCTTGTTCTGGACGGGCTGCGGATAGCTAACGCCCTCGGAAACACCACGTCAACACTTTGTTGAAAACTTCGGGTAACAAAAACCGCCGCCCGGGAAGTCCGGACGGCGGCGGGTCGCACAGGTGCACGCAAGAGGCGCGAGTCACTGACCCTTCGCGGCGTTTTCCCTGTTCAGGTAGTTGTAGACGGTGAAGCGGCTCACTCCGAGCGCGCCCGCCACGGTCTCCACACCGTGCCGCACGGAGAAGGCTCCGCGCGCTTCCAGTATGCGCACGACCTCCTGCTTGGCCTTGCGGTCGAGATCGGCCAGCGGCTTGCCCTGCTTGCGCTCCAAGGCGGCCAGGATGTGGTCGAGGGAGTCGGCGAGCTGGGGCAGGCGTACGGCGACGACGTCCGTACCCTCCCAGGACAGCACGACGTCGTCGGCGCCGGCCTGGTCGGGCGGCAGCATCTCGCCCCCCATGGCGTCGACCAGCGGCTTGACCGCCGTCACGAAGGGGTCGTCCCCGATACCGGTCACTTATCACCCTCCCCGGCAGCGTCTACGACGTTCACCTGGAGCGAGACCCTGGTGGCGCCCGCCTCCAGAGCCTTGCGCAGCAGCGCGTCGACCGCGGTGAGCACCGCGTCCGCGCCGCCCTCCGCGGTGTTGCCGAACGGGCCGACGTCCACGGCGTCCAGTTCGGCCGCCTCGATGACCTCGCGGGCGACCAGCGCATGCCGGGGCGCCTCGTCGAGGTCGAAGGGCTCGGTCGTGAACTCCACTCTCAATCGCACGGGCTCAACCTACTGCGCGACGCGGATTTCCCGGCAGCCCCCTCTTGACAAGCCGCGACACACGACGGCAATCTTCCATTAAGCAGAAACGAACTTCCGCAATACGGAATCACTCGAACGGAAGGGAGCGCCGACCCCATGCCGGCTTCTAAATCGGGCACAGCCGCAGAGCAGCGCTTCAACGTCAACCTGTCGATCCTCTTCACGGAACTCCCGCTCCTGGAGCGCCCCGCGGCCGCCGCCGCGGCGGGCTTCGGCGCGGTCGAGCTGTGGTGGCCCTGGGTCGACTCCGCCACCCCCGAGCAGTCCGAGCTCGACGCCCTCAAGAAGGCGATCGAGGACGCGGGCGTCCAGCTGACGGGCCTGAACTTCTACGCCGGGCAGCTGCCGGGCCCGGACCGGGGCGCACTGTCGATCCCCGGCGCGGAGTCCGAGAAGTTCCGCGCCAACATCGACGTGGCCGCTGACTTCGCCCAGTCGCTGGGCTGCAAGGCCCTCAACGCCCTGTACGGCAACCGCGTCGAGGGCGTGGACCCGGCCGAGCAGGACGCGCTCGCACTGGAGAACCTGGTGCTCGCGGCCCGGGCCGCCGACCGGATCGGCGCGATCCTCCTGATCGAGACCCTGAACAAGCCCGAGTCGCCCAACTACCCGCTGGTGACCGCCCCGGCCGGCGTCGACGTGGTCGACAAGGTCAACGAGGGGACCGGGCTCGGCAACGCCAAGTTCCTCATGGACCTCTACCACCTGTCCATGAACGGCGAGGACCTGCCGGCGGTGATCGAGCAGTACGCGTCGAAGACCGGCCACGTACAGATCGCCGACAACCCCGGCCGCGGCGCCCCCGGCACCGGCACCCTCCCCCTGGAAGACCTCCTCGACCAGCTGGGCAAGGCCGGTTACGAGGGCTGGGTCGGCCTGGAGTACAAGCCGGGCGACCGCCCGAGCGCGGAGGCCTTCGACTGGCTGCCCGCCGAGGCCCGAGCCGCCCGCTGAGCGGCAACTCATCGACGTATCACAGCAGTTAGAGAGGCACCCTCATGAGCAGCACTCTTCCCAAGGTGGCATGGATCGGTCTCGGCATCATGGGCTCCCCCATGTCGGAGAACCTGATCAAGGCCGGGTACGACGTCACCGGCTTCACGCTGGAGCAGGACAAGCTGGAGCGCCTGACGGCCGCCGGCGGCAAGGCCGCCGGCTCGATCGCCGAGGCCGTGCGTGACGCCGACGTCGTGATCACGATGGTGCCCGCGTCCCCGCAGGTCGAGGCCATCTCGTACGGTCCTGACGGCATCCTGGAGAACGCGAGGTCCGGCGCGCTGCTGATCGACATGTCGTCGATCACGCCGCAGACCTCCGTGGACCTCGCGAAGGCGGCGAAGGACAAGGACATCCGCGTCCTGGACGCCCCGGTGTCCGGCGGCGAGGCCGGTGCCGTCGAGGCCGTGCTGTCGATCATGATCGGTGGCGAGCAGGCCGACTTCGACGAGGCCGAGCCGATCTTCGAGGCGCTCGGCAAGACCATCGTGCTGTGCGGTCCGCACGGCTCGGGTCAGACCGTGAAGGCGGCCAACCAGCTGATCGTCGCCGTGAACATCCAGGCGTGCGCCGAGGCCGTGGTCTTCCTGGAGAAGTCCGGCGTGGACCTGAAGGCCGCGCTCGACGTCCTCAACGGCGGCCTGGCGGGCTCCACCGTGCTGACGCGCAAGAAGGACAACTTCCTGAACCGCGACTTCAAGCCGGGCTTCCGTATCGACCTGCACCACAAGGACATGGGCATCGTCACGGACGCCGCCCGCAATGTCGGTGCCGCGCTGCCGGTCGGCGCCGTGGTCGCCCAGCTCGTCGCCTCGCTGCGTGCGCAGGGCGACGGCGGCCTGGACCACTCCGCGCTGCTGCGCGCGGTCGAGCGCCTCTCCGGCGCACAGATCTGAGCCCTCCCCGACTTCCGGGCCGCGGCGGCGCTGACACCTGTCCTGTCGCGCCCAAGCGCCGCCGCGGCCCGGATTCATCTGCTTCATCTGCACCACAACCGACCTTCAACAAACTGTTGACGTTCAGATCACCCCGAACCTAGGCTCCACAAAGCGGAAGGTCCACAAAGCGGAAGAAGATTTCCGCAGACGCCGCTGCCCCCTCGTACGGAAGGTCCCTGATGTCGAAGCGCGTGCTCACGACCGAGTCCGGCGCCCCGGTCGCCGACAACCAGAACTCCGCCACCGCCGGCGTCGGTGGCCCGCTCCTCCTCCAGGACCAGCACCTCCTGGAGAAGCTCGCCCGGTTCAACCGCGAGCGCATCCCGGAGCGCGTGGTGCACGCCCGCGGATCCGGTGCGTACGGCTACTTCGAGGTGACCGACGACGTCACGGGCTTCACGTACGCCGACTTCCTGAACAGCGTCGGCAAGCGCACCGAGGTCTTCCTGCGCTTCTCGACCGTGGCCGACAACCTCGGTGGCGCGGACGCGGTCCGCGACCCGCGCGGCTTCGCGCTGAAGTTCTACACCGAGGACGGCAACTACGACCTCGTCGGGAACAACACGCCGGTCTTCTTCATCAAGGACCCGATCAAGTTCCCCGACTTCATCCACTCGCAGAAGCGCGACCCGTTCACGGGCAAGCAGGAGCCGGACAACGTCTGGGACTTCTGGGCTCACGCCCCCGAGGCCACGCACCAGATCACCTGGCTGATGGGCGACCGCGGCATCCCGGCCTCGTACCGCCACATGAACGGCTACGGCTCGCACACCTACCAGTGGACGAACGCCGAGGGCGAGGCCTTCTTCGTCAAGTACCACTTCAAGACGAACCAGGGCATCCGCAGCCTGTCGAGCGAGCAGGGCGCCGAGATCGCGGGCAAGGACCCGAACTCGCACCAGACGGACCTGCTCCAGGCCATCGAGCGGGGCGTGAATCCGTCCTGGACGCTGTACGTCCAGATCATGCCGGCGGCGGAAGCGGCGGACTACCGCTTCAACCCCTTCGACCTCACCAAGGTGTGGCCGCACAAGGACTACCCGCTGCAGCGGGTGGGCCGCCTGGTCCTGGACCGCAACCCCGACAACGTCTTCGCCGAGGTCGAGCAGGCCGCGTTCTCCCCGAACAACTTCGTTCCGGGCATCGGCCCCTCCCCCGACAAGATGCTCCAGGGCCGCCTGTTCGCCTACGCGGACGCGCACCGCTACCGCCTGGGCGTCAACCACACCCAGCTGGCCGTGAACGCCCCGAAGGCGACGACGGCGGACAACTACGGCCGCGACGGCCTCATGGCGTCCAACGCACAGGGCCGCGCCGCCAAGAACTACGAGCCCAACTCGTACGACGGCCCCGCCGAGACCGGCCGCCCGCTGTCGGCCCCGCTCGCGGTGAACGGCCACACGGGCACCCACGAGGCCCCGCTGCACACCAAGGACGACCACTTCTTCCAGGCGGGTGAGCTGTACCGCCTGATGTCGGCCGAGGAGCGGTCCCGGCTGGTCGCGAACATCGCCGGCGGCCTCTCGCAGGTCTCCCGCGACGACGTGATCGAGAAGAACCTCGCCCACTTCCACGCCGCCGACCCGGAGTACGGCAAGCGCGTGGAGGAGGCGGTCCGCGCCCTGCGCGAGGACTGAGTCCGTCGACACCCAGCCCGTGTGCGGTCCCTGACGGGAGGTCAGGGCCGTACGCGCAGCCCGCGAGGACCGAGCGACCCGGATGAGGGGTGGTCCTCGGTACGGCGGGCGAAGCAAGGACCGCGGCGGCGTGCGAGCCAGTGCGGTGGTGAAGGTCCCGAGACCCCCTTCTCGACCTGAGGGAAGGACAGTCCCGGTTCCGTCGCATCCGCCGCGGTCCCAGCCTCATGGCACGATCACCGACTCCGTCCGGCGGCGCGAACGTCCTGTCGCGCCCAGCCTCGCGCCGTCGGACGGCAACAACCTCACAGCTTCACCGGCCCAGAGCGCCGGGTGCGGACGGTCCCGTACCCGGCGCTCTGCTGTGTGCCCGTGCTCCGGTCCGGGTGCGCGGGTGTGTTCAGGGTGCGGATTCCGCCGTCGCGCAGCAGCCTGAAGGCATGGACTATCCCAGCATCATCGTGCACACCCCGGGTCTGGACGGGTCCCGGAGGGTCACCGCGGGGGACAAGACGCTCGGTATCGCGTATCACCTCGACGACGTCGTCGAGATCCTGCGCCAGGCCGATGTCGACCTGGACGAGATCGAGGTCGACGAGAGCGACATCATCGACTGGCAGGGCGGCGGCCCCGACGACTGGCCGGGCCTGTCGGAGCACCCGGCCCAATGAGGACCGCTGCCGCCCGGCCCGGACGTGCACAAACGGACTCCAGACGTACACAACCGGGCGTAGACGTCCTACGGAACCCTCAAATCAAGCTCTGAACACTGCCCCAGGGGCTTCAACTCACCCCGGATGAGGGCACATTCTCGGCACACGGGGCCCGCCGGCACGGGGGCGGCGGGCCCCGTAACGGGGGTACGGGGGTACGGGGGTACGGGGGTACGGGGGTAGCACCATGGTCAGGAGCGCGGCGGTCGGGCTTGAGGCTCAGGCCGTCGCGCTGCTGCGTGGTGGGCCCTGCATCGGCTTCAGCGACGGCGGGGCCGGCTGGGGCGAAGGCCCGGACTGAGCGCCCACGGATCCTTCAGGAACGGCAGGGTGTGGCGCAGGAAGAGGTCCGGACGTTCGTTGTACGGCTCATGGGCGGTCGGCAGCAGGACACGCACCGTGTGCACAGGGAGCGCCCGCACGGCACGGCGGCCGTCCAGGAGCGCGGGGACGACCGGGTCGCGTCTCCCCCACAGCAGCAGGATCGGCACGTCCAGGACGGCCGGGTCCGCCACGCCGAAGTCCGGGTCCGCGAGGCCCCGCCAGATGGCGCAGTGCACCGCCAGCCGCCGGGCGTCTCGCGGTAGTTGACGGGCGCGCGCAAACGTCGCCCGGGAGCTCGGCGTGCCGAGCCGGCCCAGGTACGCGCGGGCCAGCGGGACGACCAGTCGGCGGGCACGGGCCGGGCGGCCCATCACCTCGCGGCAGAACCAGCAGGTGAGGGCGGTGTGCCGGGTGAAGCCCGCCGGGTCGACCAGGACGAGCGCCGTCACCGACCCCGCGCGGCGCCCCTCGGCGAGACGGCAGGCGACGTAACCCCCGACGCTGTTGCCGAGTACGGCGATCTCGCGGACGCCCTGCTCATCGGCGAGCGCGTCGAGGACCCGCTCTGCGGCCTCCACCAGCCGTTCAGGGGTGACCAGTTGGGGTTCGGGCGCCGTGGACTCCCCGTAGCCGGGCCAGTCGACGACGAACGTACGGTGGCGGTCCGCGAGGGCGGGCAGGACGGCGTCGTAGTCGCGGCCGTCCCCGGGGTTGGCGTGCAGAAGCAGCAGCGCGGGGGCACCGGGCGCGCCGTGGCAACGGACGGCGATGTCGCCCAGGGGCGTGGGGACGGTCATTCGCATGGGGCGAGGATGCCGGGTCGGTGGGGGCGTGTGAAGACCGCCCGGACACGGCGAAGGGGCGGCTCACCCCCCGGATGAGCCGCCCCTGTCGAGAAGCGCGTAACGGACCTGCGGCGTCTTGTCAGACCCTCAGCGTCGTGTCAGACCCTCGGCATCGCGTGAGACCTTCAGCGTCGTGTCAGACCTTCAGTGGCTTGATCGAGGTGGGCGCGTGGCCCGGCTCGGTCGCGATCTCCTCGAACTCGACGACGTTGCTGATGTCGTTCGTCTTGCTCATGGCGATGTTGGTGACGCGCTCCAGGATCGCCTCGACGACGACCGGGACCTGGAACTCGGCGGCGAGCTTCTTGGCCTGCTCGAAGGCGGCGCCGAGCTCGCTCGGGTCGGTGACCCGGATCGCCTTGCAGCCGAGGCCCTCGACGACCTTGATGTGGTCGACGCCGTAGACGCCCAGCTCCGGGGAGTTGATGTTCTCGAACTCCAGGTTGACCTGGAAGTTGATGTCCAGACCGATCTGCGCCTGACGGATCAGGCCCAGGTAGGCGTTGTTCACCAGGACATGGACGTACGGGATCTTGTGCTGGGCGCCGACGGCCAGTTCCTCCATCATGAACTGGAAGTCGTAGTCGCCGGAGAGCGCGACGACCTGGGCGTCCGGGTCCGCCTTGGCGACGCCGAGCGCGGCCGGGATCGTCCAGCCGAGCGGGCCCGCCTGGCCGCAGTTGATCCAGTGGCGCGGCCGGTAGACGTGCAGCATCTGGGCGCCGGCGATCTGCGAGAGGCCGATGGTGGTGACGTAGCGGGTCTCCGGGCCGAAGGCCTTGTTCATCTCCTCGTAGACGCGCTGCGGCTTGATCGGGATGTTGTCGAAGTGCGTACGCCGCTGGAGCGCCGCCTTCCGCTCCTGCGCGTCCGCGGCCCACTCCGACCGGTCGGGGAGCTTGCCCGCGGCCTTCAACTCCCGTGCCACCTCGACGAAGAGCTCCAGCGCGGCCTTGGCGTCGGAGGCGATGCCGTAGTCGGGCGCGAAGATCTTGCCGATCTGGGTGGGCTCGATGTCGACGTGGACGAACTTCCGTCCGGCCGTGTAGACGTCCAGCTTGCCGGTGTGGCGGTTGGCCCAGCGGTTGCCGATGCCGAGGACGAAGTCCGACTCCAGGAAGGTCGCGTTGCCGTAGCGGTGCGAGGTCTGGAGGCCGACCATGCCGGCGTTCAGCTCGTGGTCGTCCGGGAGGATGCCCCAGCCCATGAGGGTCGGGATGACCGGGGTGCCCGTCAATTCGGCGAATTCGACGAGGAGTTCGGCGGCGTCGGCGTTGATGACACCGCCGCCGGCGACGATGAGGGGTCGCTCGGACTCGTTGAGGAGGGTGATCGCCTTCTCGACCTGGGCGCGGGTGGCGGCGGGCTTGTAGGCCTGGAGCGGCTCGTACGTCTCCGGGTCGAACTCGATCTCGGCGAGCTGGACGTCGATGGGCAGGTCGATGAGGACCGGGCCCGGACGGCCTGAGCGCATGAGGTGGAAGGCCTGCTGGAAGACGCCGGGGACCTGCGCGGGCTCCAGCACGGTGACCGCCATCTTCGTCACCGGTTTGGCGATCGAGGCGATGTCGACGGCCTGGAAGTCCTCTTTGTGGATCACGGCGGTCGGAGCCTGGCCCGTGATGCACAGGATCGGGATCGAGTCGCCGATGGCGGAGTAGAGCCCGGTGATCATGTCGGTGCCGGCGGGACCCGAGGTGCCGATGCAGACGCCGATGTTGCCCGGGTGGGTCCGGGTGTAGCCCTCCGCCATGTGGGAGGCGCCCTCGACGTGCCGGGCGAGGGTGTGGTTGATCCCGCCGGACGCCTTGAGGGCCGCGTAGAAGGGGTTGATCGCCGCGCCCGGGACGCCGAACGCGTTGCTGACGCCCTCGCGCTTGAGGATCTCGACTGCCGCGCGGGCAGCGGTCATACGAGCCATGGAGTACTCCTGCTTCGGCTGTCGGATTCGCGCTCTCGTCGCGCCCCGCGGAGAGCTGGCGATTCCGTTGCGGTTCCGCAGCGGCCCCCTGTCCGGATTCCGTATTGCGGAAACTAACTTCTACTATCTGGAAGCAATGTAAGCGGAGCCGTGAGGAGCGTCAAGAGTGGGCAGGAGCGGATCCGCCAAAGGTGTGGTGCGTTGCCCCCCACCGGTGTCCCGCGGATGTTGTCGAACCGTTTCCCTGCCGCAGGCCCCCTCCCTGGAGGACGATGGACCCGCTGTCCCGACGTGACGTCCTGGAGTGGGCCATGGCCGAGAGCGTGCCGGTGCGGTGTCCGGCCTGCCGCCGCGAGCATCTCTACGCAGCACCGTCGTATCCGTGCGTGTGCGGCGCGCCCGTGACGCCTCCGCTCGACCGCCTCGCGGATCCGTCGCCCGTCGCGCACCGCGTCTGGGACGACGACTGGGTCATGGTCCGCTGCGAGGCCTGCGGCCGCGACAGCCAGTGGCCCCACCCCGAGCTGGGCTGCTCCTGCGGAACGATGCTGCGGATTCCGGTGCGAGGGGTACGGCGACCGCAGCGCGCCAAGCTCGCGCCGGGCACCGTCACCGACACGCACCCCGACGGAAACGGGGAATCCCGCGCACGGACCGCCGCGGAGGCCCGCCCGCACACGGCCGACGGCGCGCAGGACGACACGCGGAAAGGCGTGACGAGAACCCCGCAGGACAGAACCGATTCACCGCACGACACCGGGCGTCTGCCGCACGCCCTCTCGTCCGCACCCCGCCCGGCCTTCCAGCCGGTCACCATCCGTACCGCCCGGGACGCCGTCACCGCGGCCGCGCTGTACCTGCGCTGGCTCGGCTACCGCGACATCCGGCGGGCGGACCAGCGGCCGCCGTCCGGGATCGGGCTCGCCGCCCGCGGCATCCTGGCCCAGGTCGACCCCACCGTGCGCCCGGCCTCACTGCGCGACGTGGAGTGCCTGTGGCTGACGGCCATGACGGAGTCGGCGGGCTGTGTGTACTTCTCCCTCGCGGGCTACGCCGACGACGCCCGCGTCCGCGCCGACACCCTCGGCGTCCCCCTCTTCGTGCTGGACCTCACGGGGACCCCGCAGCCGGCGAACATCCCGGCCGACGAACTCATCGCCACCACGGCCGACCCCGACGCGCGCTAGTCGGCGTACGTCTCCCGCAGCTCGATCTTCCGCACCTTCCCCGAGACCGTCATCGGGAAGGCCTCCAGGATCCGCAGCCGGCTGGGGATCTTGTAGTGCGCCAGCTGCCCCTCGCAGAAGGACCGCAGCTCCTCCAGGGTGAGCGGGTCGGCCGGGTCGCGCGGGATGACGCAGGCGAGCACCTCCTCGCCGTACCGCTCATGAGGTACGCCGACCACCTGGACGTCGGCGATCTTCGGGTGGGCGTACAGGAACTCCTCGATCTCGCGCGGGTAGATGTTCTCGCCACCCCGGATGATCATGTCCTTGATGCGCCCGACGATCTCGACGTAGCCGTCCTCGCGCATCACGGCCAGGTCCCCGGTGTGCATCCAGCGGCCGGGGTCGATGGCCTCGGCGGTCTTCTCGGGCTCGTTCCAGTAGCCGAGCATCACGCTGTAGCCGCGGGTGCACAGCTCGCCGGCGGTGCCGCGTGGCTGGGTCACGCCGTCCACCGGGTCGACGACCTTCACCTCGATGTGCGGCAGGACGCGGCCGACGGTGCCCGTGCGGTGCTCCAGGTCGTCGTCCCTCCGCGTCTGCAGGGACACCGGCGAGGTCTCGGTCATGCCGTAGCAGATGGACACCTCCTCCATGTGCATCTCGGCGACCACCCGTTTCATCACCTCGACCGGGCAGGGCGAGCCCGCCATGATGCCGGTGCGCAGGGAGGACAGGTCGTAGGTCACGAAGTCCGCGAGGTTCAGCTCCGCGATGAACATGGTCGGGACGCCGTACAGCGACGTGCAGCGTTCCTGCTGTACGGCCGTCAGCGTGGCCGCCGGGTCGAAGGACGGGGCGGGGATCACGATGCAGGCGCCGTGCGAGGTGGCACCCAGATTCCCCATCACCATGCCGAAACAGTGGTAGAACGGCACGGGCAGACAGACCCGGTCGTGCTCGGTGTAACCGACCGTACGGCCCACCCAGTAGCCGTTGTTGAGGATGTTGTGGTGGGAGAGGGTGGCCCCCTTGGGGAAGCCCGTCGTGCCCGAGGTGTACTGGATGTTGACCGGGTCGTCGCAGCTCAACTCGGCAGCCACGGTGGCCAGTTGCCCGGCGGGAACCGACGCGGCACCCGCCGTCAGGGCGTCCCACGACGGGTGGCCGATGTACACCGTCTCGCGCAACTCCGGGCACTTCTCGCGGACTTGGTTGACCAGGGCCCGGTAGTCGCTGTTCTTGTGCTCCTGCGTGGCGATCAGGACCGAGATCCCCGCCTGCCTCAGCACGTACTCCAACTCGTGAGCGCGATAAGCGGGGTTGATGTTCACCATGATCGCGCCGATCCGCGCGGTCGCGTACTGGACGAGCACCCACTCGGGGCAGTTGACCGCCCAGATGCCGACGCGGTCGCCCTTCATGACGCCCTTGGCGAGCAGCCCCCGTGCCACCTCGTCGACCGCGGCGCCGAACTCGGCGTACGTCCAGCGGCGTCCGGAGGGCACGTCCACCAGCGCGTCTCGCGAAGGGAACGCGGTTATCGCCCGGTCCAGGTTGGCCCCGATCGTGTCCCCGAGCAGGGAGGTGGTGCTCGTGCCATGGGCGTACGACAGCTCCGTCACCGGAAGTCCTCCTCGCGGTACTCGGCGTCCGAACCCGCGGCCGTGGCCTCGCGGAGCTCGATCCGGCGGATCTTGCCGGACACGGTCTTGGGGAGGGCGCCGAACTCCAGGCGGCGGATGCGCTTGTACGGTGCGAGGACCGTGCGCGAGTGCTCGAAGAGCACCTTGGCGGTGTCGGGGCCCGGCTCGTAACCCGCCGCGAGGACGATGTACGCCTTCGGCACGGCGAGCCGCAGTTCGTCGGGGGCCGGCACGACGGCCGCCTCCGCGACCGCCTCGTGCTCCAGCAGCGCACTCTCCAGCTCGAAGGGAGAGATCTTGTAATCACTGGCCTTGAAGACGTCGTCCGCTCGGCCCACGTACGTGATGTAGCCGTCGGCGTCGCGCGCGCCGATGTCGCCGGTGCGGTAGTAGCCGCCCGCCATGGCCTCGGCGGTGCGGTCGGCGTCGCCGTGGTAGCCGGTCATCAGGCCCACGGGCCGCGCCGACAGATCGAGCGCGATCTCCCCCTCCGATGCCCCGGGCGCACCCGACACCGGGTCGAGCAGTTCGACGCGGAAGCCGGGGCTGGGCCGTCCCATCGAGCCCGTCTTGAGCTGCTGCCCCGGGCTGTTGGAGACCTGGACGGCCGTCTCGGTCTGCCCGAAGCCGTCCCGGATGGTGACGCCCCAGGCGCGCCGCACCTGCTCGATGACCTCGGGGTTGAGCGGCTCGCCCGCGGCGACGGCCTCGCGCGGCGGCGTGCGCAGCTGCGTCAGGTCGGCCTGGATGAGCATGCGCCAGACGGTGGGCGGGGCGCAGAACGTCGTCACGCCCGCCCGGTCCATCTCCGCCATCAGCCGGCCCGCGTCGAAGCGTGTGTAGTTGTGGATGAAGACGGTCGCCTCCGCGTTCCAAGGCGCGAAGAGGTTGGACCAGGCGTGCTTGGCCCAGCCGGGCGAGGAGATGTTCAGGTGCACGTCTCCGGGCTTGAGCCCGACCCAGTACATGGTCGCCAGATGACCGATCGGATACGAGACATGCGTGTGCTCGACGAGTTTGGGGCGGGCGGTGGTGCCCGAGGTGAAGTAGAGCATCAGCGGGTCGTCCGACCGGGTGGGCCCGTCGGGCGCGAAGGCCGGGTCGGCGGCGTACGTCTCCTCGTACGACCGCCAGCCGGGACGCGACCCGCCGACGGTGATCCGGGTGTAGTCGCCGGGCACCTCGTCGAACTTCTCGGCGTCCTCGGCGCGGACGACGACATGCCGGACCCGGCCGCGCTCGACGCGGTCGCGCAGGTCGGCGGCGCCGAGCAGCGGGGTGGCCGGGATGACGACGGCGCGCAGCTTCATCGCGGCGAGGGCCGTCTCCCACAGTTCGGCCTGGTTGCCCAGCATGACGAGGACGCGGTCCTCGGCGCCCACGCCCTGCGCGCGCAGCCAGTTGGCCACCTGGTTCGAGCGCTCGGACATCCCGGCGAAGGAGACCTCGGTGCGCTTCCCGTCCTCCTCGACGATGTGCAGGGCGGTGCGGTCGTTGCCCCGCGCGATGACGTCGAACCAGTCGAGTGCCCAGTTGAAGTACTGCGGGCGGGGCCAGCCGAACCCCTCGTAGGCCGTCGCGTAGTCCTCGCGGTGCGCCAGCAGGAAGTCCCGCGCGGCGCGAAACTCGTCGGTCGCGCTCGTCGTCGCCGTCATGTGTCCTCCTCGTTGCCGGACAGCCGCCTACCATCGTGTATTCCGTGATGCAGGTCTCACCACCCCCGAACGGGGGTGCGCCGCGACGAAGGGGCGATCAGGTGGCACAAGACGCAGCCGAGGCGGTGGAGATGCGTGGTGCGCTGGTACGGCTGCGGCGCGCCACGGGGCTGCCGGTCGCCTTCGGCGGCCTGGTCGAGCCCGGGCGCCAGCAGATGCGCATCACCGAACTCAGCGGTACGGCGACGGCCGCGCTCAGCGCGCTCGCGGTGTCCTCGGGCAACGGCCTGGGCGGCAAGGCGGTTGCCCTGGCCCGGCCGTGCGCGGTGACGGACTACTCGGCCTCGCGGCAGATCAGCCATGAGTACGACATGGCGGTCGCCACCGAGGGGCTGTGCTCCGTTCTCGCGGTCCCCGTCGTCGTACGCCGTCGGGTGCGGGGCGTGTTGTACGGCGCCCTGCGGACGGCCCAGCCGCTGGGTGACCGCACGCTCGGCGCGGCCGTCGCGGCGGCCCGGGACGTGGAGCAGGCACTGGTCGTCCGGGACGAGGCGCGGGACCTGCTGGCGGCCACACGGGAGCCAGGACCGGCGGCGGGAGGCGCCGCGTGGGAGGAGGTGCGCGAGGCGCACGGGGTGCTGCGGGCGCTGGCGCCGCGGATCGTCGACCCGGCGTTGCGCGCCGAACTCCTCGCCGTGTGCGGGCGCCTGGCCGACGCGGCGTCACCGTCACCCGCCGCCCGGCACGTCGGCCTCGCCCCCCGCGAGGTGGACGTCCTCGCCTGTGTCGCGTCGGGCGCGACCAACGCGGCCGCCGCACAGCGGCTCGGGCTGCGCGCGGAGACCGTGAAGGGGTATCTGCGCTCGGCCATGCGGAAGCTCGGGGCCCACACCCGGTGGGAGGCGGTGGTCGCCGCGCGACGGGCCGGTCTGCTGCCCTAGGGCGGGCAACCTCCTGGCGCTTTCCATTCAATCCTTGGCGCCTTGAAATGACTTATGCGGACCCCCTGTTATTTCCCTCACCACCCCGACGGTCCGAAATTCAAAGAGACATTGCCTAATATTGGCCCGGACACGACACACGAGGGGAGCGGTGACCGTGCGAGGGGACTTCAAGGAACCTGCGAGACCCCGCCCCGACCTGGTCATCGGCCGGGCGGAACTCTTCGCGGGGGCGCGCGAGCAGCTCTCCGGCGGAGGCAGTGTGCTGGTGCACGGCCCCGCGGGAATAGGAAAGTCGACCGTCCTGCGGGCGTTGGCCGTGGAATGCGCCGAATCTGCACGGACCGTGTTGCGCTGCTCGGCGACCGAGTCCGAATCCCATCTCCCCTTCCTCGCGCTGGCCGACCTCCTCGGCCTGGTCGTGGACGAGGTCTCCGACCGGCTGCCCGCCCCCCAGCGCACCGCCCTGGAGTCGGCGCTCACCGGGCGCGGCGAATCCACCCTCCAGCGCGACGGTCTGGCGCTGCGGCTCGCGGTGCTGTCGGTGCTGCGGGCGCTGGCCGCCCAGGGCCCGGTGCTGATCGTCGCCGACGACCTGCAGTGGCTGGACCCGGCCAGTGCCGAGTTGCTCGGCTTCGCCGCCCGCCGCCTCGGCGGCATGCCCGTACGGATGCTGTGCGCGGTACGCACCGACACGGAGCCCCACGGCCAAGAGCACGACCGCTATCTACGCGCGTCTCCGCCGGAGACCCTGGCCGTGCGGATCAACCCGCTCTCCCGCGCCCATATGGCCGAACTCCTCAGTCACCGCGGCTACACCGGCCTGCCCCGCTCCACCGTGCGGGACATCCACCGCACCAGCGGCGGCAACCCCCTGTTCGCGCTGGAACTGGGCCGCGCCCTCGCCGAGTCCCCGACCCCGCCGAGCCCGGGCGAGCCGCTCCCCGTGCCGACCTCGCTGCGCGCGCTCGTGCTGAGCCGCCTGGACATGCTGTCCGCCGAGGCCCGGCGCACCCTGCTCGTGGCGAGCGCGGGAGCCCGCCCCACGCTGGCGCTGCTGCACGCCGCCGGCCGGGAGAACGCCGAGGCGGAGACCGCCTCGGCGGCGGCGCTCGGACTGCTCGCGACGGAACGCGAGACACCCGGCATCCGGTTCGCGCACCCCCTCGTCTCCGCCGCCCTGTACGCGGAGGCGAGCGCCCAGGAGCGGCGCGCCGCGCACACCGCGCTGTCCACGGCGGCCTCCGATCCCATCGAGCGGGCCCGGCACCTCGCCCTGGCCACCACCGGCACGGACCCGGGGGTCGCCGCCCGGCTCGGCGAGGCCGCGGCCGCCGCCCGGGACCGGGGCGCGCCCTCGGTCGCCGCGGGGCTGGGCCTGCTCGCGGCCCGGCACACTCCGGCCGACACCGTGCCCGGTCCCGACGAACGGCGGCTGCAGGCCGCCGAGGACGCGCTGACGGCCGGCGAGACGGACCTCGCCCGGGACATCGCGCGCCAGGTGCTCGCCCGGGCCACCGAACCGGCGGACCGGGTGCGGGCCTGGATGGTCGTCATCGACGCCGCGGGGCATGCCATGTCCGAGATCGACGCCGTCTTCCCGCACGCGCTCGCGGACGCGGGCGACGACCCGCGGCTGCTCGCCCTCGTCCGCTACCAACTGGCCTGGCGGGCCCTGCTCATGGAAGGCGAGATGGCCAAGGCCCGCGAGGAGGCCGCCAGTGCCGCGCGGCTCGCGGCCCGCGCCGGGGACCGGCCCACCGAACTCCTCGCGCTGGGCTTCCAGGCGCAGATGGAGACCCTGATGGGGCACCCGGACGCCCCGGCGACCATCCAGCGGGCGATGCGCGAGCCGCAGGACCCCCGGGTGGCGTGCGACCACAACGGCGCCGGCGCCGCCCGCTTCCGCTGGCTGATCATGGGCGACCAGCTGGCCGAGGCCCGTACGACCATCACCGCACTGCTGCGCGAGGTGCAGCGGCGCGGCATGGTCGAGAGCGAGGTGCACTTCCTGCGCGGCCTCGCCGAGACCGAGTTGCGCTCCGGGCACTGCGGCCGGGCCCTCGACCTGGCCCGCGAGAGCCTGCGGCTCGCCCGCGACACGGGGATCGGGGAGGCGGCCACCGCCATGTTCACCTCGCTCGCCGAGGCCGCGGGCGGCGACGTGGACCGTGCGCTCGCCCTCGCCCGGGAGGCCGTGGACCGCGCCGAGGAGGACGGCGACCTGATCTACCTCTCGCGCGCTCTGGGCGCCCTCGGCCACGCCCAGCTGGTCGCCGGGGACGCCGCGGCGGCGGTCCAGTCCCTGCGGCGGGTACGGGAACTGGAGGAGGGACTCGGCGTCATCGACCCCGCGCGCGGCCGCTGGCACGGCGACCTCGCCGAGGCGCTCGTACGGATCGGCGAGCCCGTCGAGGCGCAGGACGTCATCGACGTCACCCGGCAGCGGGCCCTGCGGCTCGAACGCGAGAGCGTCCTCGCCGTCCTCGACCGCGCCGAGGCGCTCGTACGCGCCGCTCGCGGCGAACAGGGCCCCGCCGAACGCCAGCTGACCTCCGCTCAGGACCGCCTCGCCAAGCTGGGCTACGGCCTGGAGGAAGCCCGCGCCGCGTACGCCCTCGCGGGCTTGCGCACCCACCGGCCCGGCCCCACCTCGTACGACGAGGCGGCCCGCCTCTTCCGCCGCTGCCGCGCCCTGCCCTGGCTCCGCCAGGCCGAGTCCGCATCCACCACCCATCCTGCCGCGCCGCCCCTCGCCTCCGCCGCGCTCGACACCCTCGCCGCGACCGAACGCCAGGTCGCCGCCCTCGTCATGGAGGGCGCCACCAACCGCGAGATCGCCGCGCGCCTGTTCATCAGCGTGAAGACGGTCGAGGCGACCCTCACACGGGTGTACCGGAAGTTGGGGATCCGCTCGCGGGTGGACATAGTCAGGCTGGCGGCGGGGCGGAGGCCCGGCTGAGCCGGACCCCAGGCCGGGACCAACCGGGTGACACGGGACGCTAAACCCCGGCTCCCGCGGCCAAGGGTTTTCCCTCCTCCAACTCCCCTAGGGGGTTCCCTGCTTGGAAGCGGAGCTCTCCGCTTCTAGCGTGAACCCCGTGCCGCTCGCTCGGGCACACGGTGCCACCCACAGGCACTGTGCTCACCCCCCACACCCGCGCGTCCCCCCACCGGCAAACTCCTAGGAGACCCATGTTCGGGCTCAACCGCGCCAAGAAGACCGCCGCCGCCTGTGTGGCGACCGCTGCCGCCGCCGCGACCGCCCTGCTCGGCGCCCCCTCCGCCGTAGCCGCGCCGCAGCCGATCGTCGGTGGCACGACGACCACGACGACCGCGTACCCGTTCATGATGCAGATCACCGACGCCTCGCAGAACCAGTTCTGCGGTGGCACCCTGGTCGCCGCCAACAAGGTGGTCACGGCCGCCCACTGTATGGTCGGCGAGACCACCAGCAGCATCCGCGTCGTCGGCGGCAGAACGTACCTGAACGGCACCAACGGCACCGTCAGCAAGGTCAGCAAGATCTGGATCAACCCCGACTACACGGACGCCACCAACGGTGACGACGTGGCCGTACTGACCCTGTCGACGTCGATGTCGTACACCACGGCGAAGTACGTCGCCTCCACGGACACCAGCGTGTACGCGACCGGCACCACCGCCCGTATCGTCGGCTGGGGCACCACCTCCGAGAGCGGCAGCTCCTCCAACCAGCTGCGGACCGCGACCGTCCCGATCGTGTCCAACTCCAGCTGCGCCGGCTCGTACGGCTCCGACTTCGTGGCCTCCGACATGGTCTGCGCCGGATACACCTCCGGCGGCGTCGACACCTGCCAGGGCGACAGCGGCGGCCCGCTGCTCATCGGCGGCGTCCTGGCAGGCATCACCTCCTGGGGCGAGGGCTGCGCGGAGGCCGGCTACCCGGGTGTCTACACCCGTCTGACGACCTTCTCCAGCCTGGTGACCGCGCAGGTCAACTCGTAGTCACCGATGAACTCCTGAGAACCCCTCAGGTGAATGCCAGGGGGCGTTGCGAGCCACCACGAGCGGCCCGCAGCGCCCCCTATCCACCGCACCCTTTCCCGTCCCCCTAACCCCTCTACTTGTCGGCGGTCAGCTTCCCCGCGACACCCCAACTGTCCGCCGGCACCTCGTGGATCCAGACGTGCACGGTCTCGGCCGGAATCCGGTACGCGTCGACGAAGGCGTCGGTGACGCGCTTGACGAGGTCCCGCTTGAGCTCGACGTCGCGCGGACCCTGCTGAATGGTGACGATGGGCATGGCTGAACTCCCTTGTCCGAGGCGGCTCTTGCCGCTTTCCGAGTACGGGAACAGTCCATCGCGCGGGGCGTCACCGACCAAGAAGCAGCCGGCGACCGCAGCGATCAGCTTTCGTGATCGCCGCAGGCCGCACGCAGGTTGTCGAGGTACGGCGGCGGATTCGAGCCGTGCACGGCGAGCCCGGTGGTGAGCGCGAGGCCCGGCGCCCGGAAGGGTACGAAGGCGATCCGGGGCGCGTGCAGGACGCGGGCGTGGGAGGCGTACACGACCGTCCACAGCGGCCGGGTGCCGATGGTGGCGAGGGTGTCCTGCAAGGAGCCGCCGGCCGGACCGGGCAGCGGCTGGAACCCCGCGTCGTGACAGGCCCCGACCACCAGGTCGACCAGCGCGGGATTCACCCGGCGCTCGGTGATGCTCAGCGGCAGCCCGGCCAGCTCGTCGAGGGCGACCTCGTCCCGCGCGGCCAGCGGGTGCGCGGCGGGCAGGGCGGCCACCAGGGGGTCGGGCCACAGCGGCAGTACCCGTACGCCCGGCAGCCGCTCACTCGGTGACACGCCCCGGACGAACGCCGCGTCCAGCCGCCCGTCCGCGACCCGGGCGAGCCGCTCCCCTGCCGGGAGCGAGACCAGTTCGACCGGAACGTCCGGCTCCCGCTCGGCGAAGGCCGCGAGCACCCGGTCCAGATGTTCGCCGAGGCCGGTGCTGGTGCCGAGCCGCAGCCCGGCGGCAGGTGCGACGGCCGCCCGCGCCCGCTCGGCCGCCGCCAGCACGGCGCGCGCCTCGGGCAGCAGACGCTCCCCCGCACCGGTGAGCCGTACATGCCGGGGTGAACGGTCGAAGAGCTCGGCGCCCAGCTCCCGCTCCAGCCGCTGGATCTGCTGGCTGACAGCCGACTGCACGATATGGAGACGCTCCGCCGCCCGGCCGAAGTGCAGCTCCTCGGCGACCGTCACGAAATAGCTGAGCTGCCGAAGTTCCATGCCGTGGACTCTAGAGCGCACTGAGGGCCGCCTGTTTGAATGGGCCCTCGTGGGAGGTGATGGACATGGTGTCCACGGACCGTTTCCTGGCCTTCGCCGCGATGTCGCTGCTGGTGATCGTGATTCCCGGGCCCAGCGTGCTGTTCGTCATCGGACGGGCGCTCGCCCACGGCCGGCGCACCGCGGTGGCGACGGCACTCGGCAACGTCTTCGGCTCGTACCTGCTGGTCGTGGCGGTCGCCTTCGGGATCGGTTCGCTGGTCGAGCGCTCGATGACGGTCTATCTGGCGGTGAAGCTGGCCGGCGCCGCGTATCTCGTCCTCCTGGGTGTGCAGGCGTTCCGGCACCGCAAGGAGCTGAAGGCGTCGGCGATCAAGGCGGCACCCGCGGCCGAGGCGCACGGCGATCTCCGCACGGTCCTGGACGGCGCCCTCGTCGGCGTCACCAACCCCAAGGGCATCGTCTTCTTCGCCGCGGTACTCCCCCAGTTCGTGGACCACTCCGCAGGCCAGGTCACGACGCAGATGCTGCTGCTGGGTCTGGTCCCGATCTCCATCGGCCTGGTCACGGACACCCTGTGGGGCCTGACCGCGTCGGCGGCCCGCACCTGGTTCGCCCGCTCGGACCGCCGTCTGTCCCTGATCGGCGGCGCGGGCGGCTTCACGATGATCGGGCTGGGGCTGACGGTGGCGGTGACGGGACGGGCGGACTGAGGCGTCCGTAACCTCGGGGCGTACGACAACATCAGGGCCGTACGACAGCCTCAGGGCCGTACGACGGTCCCGAACCGGATGTCGCAGGCCTCCCCCTGCCGCATCACCTTGAGCATCCGCTGCCCTTCCTCGGTGACCTCGTCCCGTTGCGCCTTCGTGAGCGCGCCGAAGGGCTCGATGACGAGCGCCCCCTCGTCCAGCTTCCACACTCCGGCCAGGAATCCGTCGACGAGCAGGGTGCAGTGCGCCTGGTTGCCCTGCCAGGTGCGTCCCTTGAGGCCGGCGGGTACGACGCGGGAGCGGTCGGCGTGGGACAGCAGCAGGTTGTCGAACTCGGGCAGGAAGCGCGGCGGGGCCGGGGTGTCCGCGTCCGGGCGGGGCGCGTCGGGAAGGTCGAAGAGCTCGACGCCGTTCTCGTCACGGAACGTGACCAGCTGGGCCCTGAGCCGTTCGAAGGCCTCGCGCAGCCGGGTCAGGCCCGCCCAGGTCTGCATGTCCTTGACGGAGGCGGGCCCGAAGGCGGCGAGGTAGCGCAGGACGGTCGCGTCCGGCGTGGGCGCGGGCTCGGCGGGGCGGCCGAGCCAGTGCTCGGCGGTGGTGAGCGCGACCTGGCCGCTGCGGCCCCACAGACCGCGCGGGGTGACCTGGACGAGCGGCAGCCGGCAACGGGCGGCGACCGAGAGCGCGAACGGGTCGGCGTCCGGCCATTCGGCGAGCAGCGCCTCGCGCAGCTGCTTCATGGTGCGCGGCTCGGCCTCCACCAGCTCACGGCTGATCGCGGCGAGCCGGTCCAGGTCGACGCCGGTGAGCCCCTTGCGGAAGGTGCCGAGCTCCCGGTCGCGTGCGGCCTGCACGAGCGGGCGCAGGACGAGGGCGTCGTCGGCGGTGTGGGTGTGGATGGTGGAGCGCATGGTGACGATGCGTACGGCCTCCCGGTCGGCCATGAGCTGCGACAGCGCCTCGGGGGTGAAGCCGTCGAGACGGGCGGCGAGGGCGTAGTACGGCGGCTTGACGTTCTGCGCCTGGAGGCCGAGGAGGTGTTCGACGGCGGCCTTCGCGGACAGCGGGGAGCGGCGCAGCAGAAGCTGGCGGTCGAGGGTCGCGCGGTTGAGGGCGCGGGTGCCGAGTACGGAGGCCGTCGTGGTCGTCTTCGTCATGCTCCGCACGCTAGCGCCGCTTGCGGACAGCTTCTGTCCGCAACTCTCACCGGATCCCGAGGCGGCCGGGCACGCTCAGGCCGTTTGCCCCGTATATCCTGCTCCGTGATCACACAGACGCACGTTCGACACTGGAGGCAGCCGCGATGTCCGAGCGACGCGCCCGCTCAGCCTCGAAGGACACGAGGGGCGACTCGAAGAACGCAAGCAACGGGAAGGACGCCAGGAAGTCCGTCTGGCGACGCGCCCTGACCCCGCCGGCCGCGCCGCCCGCGCGGCCCCCGTCGCCCCGCCCCGACCCGCCGGCACCGGACCCCGACGACGCCGGCAGCGTCGTACAGGCGGCCCTGTACCGCGACGGTGTCCGCGTCTCGACCCCCGCGACCCTCGCCGACACCTTCCGCGAGCTGCGCGACGAGCCGGACGGCGTGGCATGGATCGGTCTCGCCCGCCCGACGGAGGCCGAACTCCTCTCCCTGGCCGCCGAGTTCGACCTGCATCCGCTCGCCGTCGAGGACGCGATGGAGGCGCATCAGCGCCCGAAGCTGGAACGCTACGGCGACACACTCTTCGTGGTCCTGCGCGCCGCGCGCTACCTGGACGCACTGGAGGAGGTCGACTTCGGTGAGCTGCACGTGTTCGTGGGCCCGGACTTCGTGATCACGGTCCGGCACGGTGCGGCGCCGGACCTCTCGGCGGTGCGCCGCCGCATGGAGGACACCCCGGAGCTGCTGAAACTCGGCCCCGAGGCCGTCCTCTACGCGATCCTCGACTCCGTGGTCGACGGTTACCTCCCCGTGGTCACCGGCGTCCAGAACGACATCGACGAGATCGAGACCGAGGTCTTCCGCGGCGACCCCAAGGTCTCCCGCCGCATCTACGAACTCTCCCGCGAAATGGTCGAGTTCCAGCGCGCCACCCGCCCCCTGGTCGGCATGCTGCACGCCCTGATGGCCGGCTTCGCCAAATACGGCACCGACGAGGAACTCCAGCGCTACCTCCGCGATGTCGCCGACCACGTCACCCACACCAGCGAACGCGTCGACGGCTTCCGCCAGGCCCTCACCGACATCCTCACCGTCAACGCGACGCTGGTGACCCAGCAGCAGAACGCCGAGATGCGGGCGTTGGCGGAGGCGGGGTTCGAGCAGAACGAGGAGATCAAGAAGATCTCGTCCTGGGCGGCTATTTTGTTCGCTCCGACGCTGGTCGGGACGATCTACGGGATGAACTTCGACAGCATGCCGGAGCTGCACTGGGTGCTCGGGTACCCCTTCGCGATCGTCCTGATGGCGGTTGTATGTACGAGTTTGTACGTCATCTTCAAGCGCAAGGACTGGCTCTGATCCATCGCCGTGAGAGCCACTGACGTACAGCGGCCGCCCCGCCTTCGGCGGTGATCTTCCCGCTCCCGGCCTCAGCGGGCGATCTTGTCCAGGCAAGCAGACAATGAGCGCGAGGGATCCTCTCGCGGCTGAGACGGGATGTGTGGCTCTGCGGTCCGGAAGTCGTGGGAGAGGGGATCAGTGCGGCCATGACGGTGGAAGAACAGACTCCTGAAGTCGGCGCATGCCTTCCCGTCGAGGGCTTGAGTCTCCATCCCGCGACGGTGGAGCGCGTCGGTCCCGCAGAGCCGTCGGACCTCCCGTCACCCGGCTCGCAGGACGACCTCGTGTCCATCAGGAACATGGTGGTGCGGCTGAGGGCCGCCTACCCCTCGGTCGACGCGGTCACCGTCGAAGCGACGGTCAGGGCCACGTACGACGCGTTCCACCAGGCCAGGGTCAGAGCCTACGTGCCGGTCCTGGCCGAACGCCGGTCCCGGAGGGTGCTCCGTGCCGCCTGCCGCACCGCTCCCGGTCAGGCCATCGACGACAGGGCGGCCCCCTGACGCGCCGTGCTCACCCCGGACCAGCGAAGGACTGATAGGTGATGTCGGACGAGAGAGCCGAACGCATCGCGGATTTCATCGGGCCGCTACGGGTGAAACCGGGGTCGAAGGTGCGCCTGGAGCGGGACTTCGATCCTCGCTACAAGGCCGGTCTGAAGAAGCGGGAGGGGATCGAGCTGCTGCGGACCGGGGTGTCGTTGCTGGCCGAGTACCAGGAGCGGCTGGCCGCCCAGGACACGTACGGGGTACTGCTCTGTCTCCAGGCACTCGA
Organism: Streptomyces sp. R35; assembly: GCF_041053035.1. NCBI lineage: Bacteria > Bacillati > Actinomycetota > Actinomycetes > Kitasatosporales > Streptomycetaceae > Streptomyces > Streptomyces sp. R35. The sequence goes on along the minus strand of NZ_CP163440.1, from coordinate 8,732,831 downwards.
CGCCGGAGGCAAGGATGGGACGATCCGCCACGTGATGAGCGGCGTCAATCCCCAGGGCGTACGGGTCAGCAGCTTCAAGGTGCCCTCCGCCGAGGAACTCGACCACGACTATCTGTGGCGCTACGGCCGCCGGTTGCCCGCGCGCGGCGAGATCGCCATCTTCAATCGTTCGCACTACGAGGAGGTTCTCGTCGTACGAGTCCACCCCGAGACCCTTGCCCGGCAGAAGCTGCCGGAGAACGCGGGTGGGCAGGGCCTGTGGGACCGGCGCTACCGGGAGATCAACCACTGGGAGCGCTACCTCACGGACAACGGGTTCAAGGTGGTGAAGATCTTCCTGAACCTGTCCAAGGAGGAGCAGCGCACCCGCTTCCTGAAGCGGATCGACCTGCCGGAGAAGAACTGGAAGTTCTCCGCGGCCGACGTCCGGGAGCGGCGCCGGTGGGACGACTACCAGCACGCGTTCTCCGAAATGCTGTCGGCCACTAGTACGAAGTGGGCGCCGTGGTACGTCGTGCCGGCGGACCGGAAGTGGTTCGCGCGGCTCTGCGCGGGGGCGATCCTCGCGCACACCCTGATGGAGATCGATCCTCAGTACCCCGACGTGGGGGAAGAGGCGCGGAAGGACCTGCTCGTCACCAAACGGGACCTGGAGCGGGAGGCCCCTGCCGGGGCGCCGGCCGATCCGTACGCCGACCGGCATCCGTCGGCCACGCGGGCCAGTGGGCGCAGAGACCGGCCGAAGAAGAAGCAGCGCGGCTAGCCAGGACCTGTCGGAGCGGCGCGCGACCGGCTCGGACGCATCCGCGGCCACGGATCGGAGGCTGAACGATGACGGTGCGTTCGCGTTCCGTGGGAGAACCGCCTCGGGCTTCCGGGGACGACTGGTACACACGCGCTCCCGAGGAGGTCGTAGCGGCGTTCGGCGTCGATCCGGCGGTCGGTCTCTCCGCGGCACGGGCCGCGGAACTGCTGACCGCGCACGGCCCGAACGCGCTGCCCGAGGAGAAGCGGACTGAGGCCTGGCGCCGGTTCCTCCAGCAGTACCGCAGTTACATGCAGATCGTCCTCGTGGCCGCGGCGGTCGTCTCTCTGCTCATCGAGGAGTGGACCACCTCGATCCTGCTGATCGCCCTGACCCTGCTGAACGCGATCGTGGGCCTGCGTCAGGAGGGCAAGGCCGAGAGCGCGATGAACGCGATGCAGTCGATGACGAAGGCGACGGCTCGGGTGCGCAGGGACGGGACGGAGGCCGAGATCCCCGCCGAACAGCGGGCCCGCCGGTCGAGAGGCACCTGATGCGACGGAAGGCCGGCCAGTGACCACCCAGCACACCAGCCACGGGCCTTTCTCCCGGTTGCGGGCCGTTCCCGGGATCCGGGCGGTGTCGTCCTACCGGCGCGAGTGGCTGGTCAAGGACCTGGTCGCGGGAGTCGTCCTGACCACGCTGCTGGTGCCGCAGGGCATGGCGTACGCCGAGTTGGCGGGTCTGCCGACCATCACCGGCCTGTACACGACGGTCCTCTGCCTGCTCGGATACGCGGTGTGCGGGCCGTCCCGGATCCTGGTGCTGGGCCCGGATTCCTCGCTTGGGCCGATGATCGCCGCCACCGTGCTGCCCCTGGTGGCGGCCGGCGGGGATCCCGACCGAGCCGTCGCGCTGGCGTCGATGCTCGCGCTCATGGTGGCGGCCATCATGATCCTGGCCTCGGTGGCGAAGCTCGGCTTCATCGCCGATCTGATCTCCAAACCGACGATGATCGGCTACATGAACGGCCTGGCCCTGACCATTCTGATCGGTCAGCTGCCCAAGCTGCTCGGCTTCAAGGTCGAGGCGGACAACCTGATCGGCGACTGCGTCGGCTTCGTACAGAAACTCGCCGACGGCGCGGCGGTGCCGGCCGCCGCCGCGGTCGGCTGCTGCGGGATCGTCCTGATCCTGGTCCTGCAGCGTTTCCTGCCGAAGGTCCCCGCGGTGCTCGCGATGGTGGTCCTGGCGATCGCCGCGACCACCGTCTTCGACCTGGGCGAGCACGGCGTCAGCCTGGTCGGAGAACTGCCCAAGGGCTTCCCGCCGTTCACGATCCCCGACGTCCGGCTCGCCGACCTCGCACCGTTGTTCGGCGGTGCGCTGGGCATCGCCCTGGTGTCGTTGGCCGACACGATCTCCAACGCGTCGGCCTTCGCGGCCCGCACGGGGCAGGAGGTTCGCGGCAACCAGGAGATGGCGGGCGTCGGTGTCGCGAATCTGGCGGCCGGTCTCTTCCAGGGCTTCCCCGTCAGCACGAGCGGATCCCGTACGGCGGTGGCGGAACGCGCGGGGGCCAGAAGCCAGCTCACCGGGGTCGTCGGAGCGGCGCTCATCGTCCTCATGCTCGTGCTGGCTCCGGGCTTGTTCCGCAACCTCCCCCAGCCGGCCCTCGCCGCCGTGGTCATCACCGCGTCACTCTCCCTGGCCGACGTCCCGGGGGCGGTACGGCTGTGGCGGCAGCGCCGGACGGAGTTCCTGCTGTGCTTCGCGGCCTTCGCCGGCGTGGCCCTGCTCGGCGTACTGGCCGGGATCGCCATCGCCGTGGCCCTGTCCGTCCTCAACGTCTTCCGACGCGCGTGGTGGCCGTACGACACCCTGCTGGGGCGGGTGCAGGGCCTGGAGGGCTACCACGACGTCCGCTCCTACCCACAGGCCGGGCAGCTGCCGGGCCTGGTGATCTACCGTTTCGACGCCCCGCTCATCTTCGCCAACGCCAAGGCCTTCCGCGACGAGATCAGACGGCTGGCGGGCGCGGACCCGCGGCCGAGCTGGATCGTGATCGCGGCGGAGCCCATGACCGACGTGGACACCACCGCCGCCGACGTGCTGGAGGAACTGGACGAGGCGCTCAACGCGGACCACATCCACCTCGTGTTCGCCGAGCTCAAGGACCCCGTGCGGCGCAAGATCGAACGGTATGAGCTCACCCGCACCATCGACCCACGACACTTCTTCCCCACGGTGGAAGCCGCCGTGGCCGCCTTCCGTCTGCGCACCGGAGCGGAGTGGACGCCGCAGGCCACCGCCGAACAGCCCGGCCGGCCAGGCCCCGATGCCGTGACTCCTCCGCCCACCGACGAGCAGTGACCGCCCTCCGGGTGCGAGAAATCCGGTGGTCCCCCGGCCCAGGACAACAGACCCGGGCGTGGCCACACCCGTACCGCACGCCGTAGGTCCGCCGGACCGGCACCAGACGCTCGCTCAGGAGGCATCGCGTCCTGCCGCGACCCGCCCCATCGTCAGCGCCAGGCGCCGCACCCGGCGCCAGTCCATCGGCGGGGCGGCGCGCGGCACGCCGGGCCGGTGCCGGGGCACGCGCACGCGCAGAGCGCCGGCCGCGAGGCGACAGCGCACCGGGGTGGGCAACATCAGGGCCTCGCCGTCGACACCGACCGGAACGAGGGGAGTGTCGGCGTCGATGACGACCTCTCGGGCGGTGGCGGCGGTCAGCCCGCGGTCCTGCCCGCGCCGCAACAGGAGTTCCGTCGCCTCGGCGGCGTTGTCGACGCCGACACAGAGCACCCCCAACTCGCCGGAGTCCAGTCGCTCTCGGCGCCCCAGTCCCGCCGAGTCGCCCCTCTTATAGGGATTGTTGCTCACCAGTACGGCCTGGGGACCGTCCATGGTCAGCGAACCGGCACGGACACTCAGCCGCGCGCCGCTGTGGTGAGTCAGCAGATCCGGCAGCATCTCCAGGATGGTGCGGGCCTTGTCGTCGCGATAGGCGGGACTCTGCACGACTTCCGCGTACACGCCGAACGAGGCGTTGTTGATGAAGACCTGCCCGGCGCTCACGTCCGCAGGCCCTCCCGCATCGACGTAGCCGAGGTCTATGCGCAGTTCGACGCCGTCGGTCAGCGCTTCCAGACATCTGGAGGGATCCTGCCGGTCCAGGCCCAGATCCATGGCGAAGTGGTTGCGGGTGCCGGCGCTGATCACCATGAAGGGAACGTCGTGGTCCGCGGCCACACGGGCGACCGAGGCCTGCGTACCGTCACCACCCGCGACGCCGAGCAGGTCGGCTCCACGCTGCACGGCTCGCCGCGCCAGCTCGGCCACATCCTGCCGGTGGGCCGGATCCAGCACGACGACCTCGGCGCCAAGAGCTCTGGCTCGCTCCACCAGGTGGAACTTCTCGACCTTTCCGCCGCCTGAGAGCGGATTCATGATCAGGAACGGTCGCTCGGCCCGGTCGGCGGTGCGCTCCGGCATGCCGGGCGAGGTGTCTTCGACCAGTGCGGCCCTGCCTGCGGAAACGGCCAGCGCCCAGAGACCGAGCGAGACCAGCACGACCCACAGCAGCCCGGCAGCCGTGTACAGAAGCAGGACACCGAGCGGCGCGGCGACCACCAGCAGCGCGGCCAGCACCCTGATCCAGCCGGTGTGGGTGAGCATCCACCACACGCCGACCGCCGTGAGCGCCAGTCCTGCCCACCCCACCCCCATGAGCACGAGGCTTCCGAGCCCGGCGAAGACCACCAGGACCAGGAGCGCCGCCGCGCCCGCCGTCAGGGCCAGACGCGCGGTCCAGCGCCTGCTCATGGGACAACCTCCCGCCGCTCCACCGGCTGCCGGGCAGGAATCCCGGGCACTGCGTACCGGGCGAGCCGGCTCACTGTGGACAGGAACGTCCGCAGGGATCTACTTCAGGGTACGAGCGGTGACCCTGCGCGGCATGTCCACAGTGACGCGGATGGCACTACCAGCCAGGCCCTTTGGACAGTCGCCCCGGAGGAAAGCCCGGCGGTCCTGGGCGCCCTGCTCACCACCAGGGCCGTCGACGCCCTGCCCGGCCACCTCGCGGACGCCGGGGTCGGCCCCGCGGCACGGGAGCGCGTGGTGGCGGCCGTGGACTCGGGCGGACTGGGCGCGGTCGCGCAGCTGGACCTGGGTGCCGATACCGAGCGCGTGCTGGGCGCCCTGGGTGACGCCTTCCTCGACGGCATGCGCCTGTGCCTGGTCGTGGCGGCGGCGCTCACGCTCCTGGCGGTCCTGGTCTCAGCGGTCCTGCTCCGCCAGCCACGGCACGCTCCCTCCGCTCCGGCAGCGGCTTCCACCGCCGTCGGGCACGGGCCCCCGGCCAGCCTGGATGCGGCACACAGCGAGGCCCGGCTGCCGTCCGGACCGGGGCGTGGCTGTCGGCTGTCCAGCCCTCTACGCGGCGGCTCTCTCCCACTCCGCCGCGTAGAGGGTGTTGCGCATCAGCATCGCGATCGTCATCGGGCCGACGCCGCCGGGTACGGGGGTGATGCAGCCGGCGATGCCTTCGAGTTCGGCCGCGCGGACGTCGCCGGTGAGGCCTGCTTCCGTTCGGTGCATGCCCACGTCGATGACGGCGGCGCCGGGTTTGATGTGCTCGGGGCCGATGAGTCCACGTACTCCGGTGGCGGCCACGACGATGTCGGCCGGCCGGGTCACGGCCGCGAGGTCGGTGGTGAACTCGTGGGCCACGGTGACGGTCGCACCGCGCCGCAGCAGCAGCTGTGCCAGGGGACGTCCGACCAGTTCGCCCCAGCCGACCACGGCCGCCCGCGCTCCCTCGATGGGGATGCCCTCCGCGTCCAGGAGTTCGATGACGCCGAGGGGTGTGCACGGGCGCAGTCCGTGCACACCGCGGGCGAGCAGTCCTGCGCTGGCCGTGGTCAGACCGTCCACGTCCTTGGTGACGGGGATACGGTCGATCAGCGCGGGCGCGTCGAGCCGGCCGGGCAGCGGCAATTGCAGCAGGATGCCCGAGACGGCCGGGTCGGCCGCCAACTCGTCGATCACCGCAGCGACTTCCTCCTGTGCGGCCCGCGCCGGCAGAGCGCGGTGGAAGTCGCGCATCCCCGCTTCCCGGATGGCACGCCGTTTGGCGGCGACGTACACCGCGCTCGCCGGGTCGTCGCCGACGAGGATGGTGGCGAGGCCCGGCACCCGCCCCGAGGCACCGGCCGCCGCGACGTCCTCGGCGACCTTCGACCGGATCTGCTGGGCGAGCTTTCTGCCGTCGATTCGTGTGGTCATGGTGCTGAATCCGTCTCTTGCGTGGAGGAGCCGGGCGAGCCGAGGACCGCGATCCCGCACCGGGCGGTTTCCCTGTCGATGGAACGGGTCCTCGCTACGCGAAGACGATGGTGTGGTTGCCGTTGCGGATGACCCGGTCCTCGGCGTGCCAGAGCACGGCGCGGGAGAGCACGGCACGTTCGACGTCCGCGCCGCGCCGCTGAAGGTCGGCGGCGGTGTCGGCATGGCTGACGCGTACGACGTCCTGCTCGATGATCGGGCCCTCGTCGAGGTTCTCGGTGACGTAGTGGGCTGTGGCGCCCACCAGTTTCACGCCGCGTTCCTTGGCCTTGGCGTAGGGCCCGGCGCCGATGAAGGCGGGCAGGAAGGAGTGGTGGATGTTGATGACGGGGACGCCGAGGTCCTCGATGAAGCCGGTGGAGAGGATCTGCATGTAGCGGGCCAGGACGACGAAGTCCACGTTGCCCTTCAGCAGCCGCAGGTGTTCCGCCTCGGCCGCCGACTTGTCCGGGCCCTGGCAGGGCACATGGAAGAAGGGGATGCCGAAGCCGCGTACCTCCTCGGCCGTGTCCGGGTGGTTGGAGATCACCATGGAGATGCTGACGGGCAGTTGACCGCGCCGGTGGCGCCACAGCAGGTCCAGCAGACAGTGGTCGGACTTCGACGCGAAGACCGCCACGCGCTGGGGCACCGACAGGTCGCGCAGCGTGCAGGTCAGCCCGTAGCCGTCGGCCAGACGCCTGCGCAGGTCCTCCTCGATGGCGGGAAGGACCGCGGGAAGGTTGTCGAGGCTGAAGACGGTGCGCTGGAAGAACGCGCCGCCCTGCGGATTGTCGGAGTACTGGTCGAGGGAGACGATGTTCGCTCCGTGTCCGCCGAGCACCGAGGCGACGGCGGCGACGATGCCGGTGCGGTCCTCTCCCTGGACGATCAGCGATGCCTGCTGGCCGTGGCGCCGGCGCGGCTCGGGGCGTGCGGGGGCCTCGTGGGTGAGCGTCATGTCAGGCTCCCTTCCTGAACCGGGCAACCCACTCCGAGGTGGTCCTGAGCCCGCCGAACGTGTAGAAGTGCAGCTTCACCTCGCCGTGCCGCCCCGGGTCGTAGTGGGCGGCCAGGGTGTGGAGGAACCGGTCGGGACCGGCCGTGCCGATGAGGTTGGTCAGGGAGAAGCCGTACTTCTTGGCGATGGCGGCGCTGGTCCCGACGCCGAAGCGCGTGGCGTACGTCATCAGTCGGCGCACGCCGGCCGGGCCGGGGACGCCGATCCTGATGGGCAGGCCGATGCCCCGTCGGCGTACGTCCTCGATCCAGGCGAGGACGGGGTCGGCGTCGAAGCCGAACTGAGTGATGACGCTGCCGCTCAACTCCCCCTCTGCCAGGTCCGTGTGCTTGTCCTCCAGGGCCGACCACAGCGCCCGGTCCGGGATGGCGGGGTGGCCCTCGGGGTAACCGCTGATGCCGACATGGCGCACCCCGTACTCCTGAAGCAGCCCGGTGCGGATGACGGACAACGCGTCCTCGTACGGGCCCTCGGGGCGGACGGGGTCGCCACCGACGACGAAGACGTTCTCCCCGGTGCCGTCGGCCCGCAGACCGGCGAGGAACTTCTCGAGGTCCGCCTGCGAGGCGAGACGGCGGGCGGACAGATGCGGTACGGGGACGAAGCCGAGCCGCTTGACCGCGCGGGCGGCATCCAGGCGCATCGGCAGGTCCTCGTTGCCGAGGAAGGTGACGTTGACGCGTGTGCCCTGGGGGATGGTGTCGCTGGCTTCCTGGAGTTTCGGGACGTCCTTGCCCGTCATCTCCAGGGAGAAGTCCTCCAACAGCGATGTGCCCACCGCTGCCGGGACCGTGGAACCGGGGTTCATCGTGCTCCTCTTCGACGTCTTGTTCTGCGGTGCGCCACAGACGGGGGGCACCGTGCCGGCCGTCACGAGCGGGCAGCCGTACGATGCGGGCGCCCGGGCTCGTGACGGGGCCGCGGTGGCGGGGGGCGGGTGTGCGCCGGGTCCGGAGGCCGTCGGCCGGACGGCCGGAGCGGGCGCCGCCGGGCGGCGCACCGTGATCCGGCCGCTGTGCCCTCGTCCGGCCGCTGTGTTCTCGTCCGGCGCTATGTCCTCGTCCTCGCGCCTGACGCATCCATGGCGGACCGGGCGCGGCGGCCGGGCGGATGGGTCAGGCGTTGCGGCGGTACAGGGTGCGCGCGTGCTGGTTGAACGGCGCGGGCCGCACGGTGGCGCGGATGCGCGGTAGTCCGAGGTCGGCCTCGGGGGCGGTACCGGGGCCGGGGTGCTCGCCCCACACCACCCATACCTCGGTGCCGGGTTCGGCGTACGCGGTGTCGATCAGCGTCAGCGACAGGACGGTGCCCACCGGGTCGATCGACGCGGTCTGCATGGTCATGCCTACCAGGCCGGTCACGTTCTCCACGCGGTGCCGGGCGTAGGTGAGCACGAAGCCCGGGTCCTGGCCCCGGCCGATGAGTTCGCGCACGTCGTCGGCGTCGAAGACCAGGGTGACCTTCGTGCGGCGGACGGCCTCCTTCGCCTTCACCAGGGCGTCCCGGCCCAGGAAATCGTGGCGGAAGGAGATCATCTTGCCGTATCCGAGCTCGTACGGAGAGGCGTAGTAGTCCTCGATGTCCTCCGAGAAGTAGCTGCCGTTCAGCGGGCGTTGGCCCTCTATGCCGAACAGGGCGAGCTGCTCACGGTATTCCCGCAGGTCGGGGTCGCTGTAGATGCCGGGCACCGGCGAGGGTATCCAGCCGCTCTCCACGCTCGGCGTGGTGTAGGCCAGGGCGCCGACCTGGACCAGGCCGAACGGCTCGCCGGCCTTGAGGAACGCCTCGTGGACGTAGGCGGCGTGCTCCCATGGGCCGATGAACTCGAAGCCGGCCTGGCCCGCCATGCCGTGCCGCAGGGCACGGAAGTGGCGGCCGTCCAGGGCGACCGGGGCGGAGTGGAAGAACTTCGTCTCCGGCAGCGGCCCGCCGAAGGCCCGCTCCACCACGTCTTTGGCCAGTGGGCCCTGGATCTGGTAGCGGAACAGCTTCGGGTCGCCGCCGCCCTGCCGGAAGGCGGAGGACGCGTCGGTGGCGAACGCGACGTCGTAGCCGCCCTTCTCCGCGTGGTACTGGACCCAGTGCTGTGCGGCGGGGATCCCGCTGAGGAGGTACTTGTTCTCGGCCTCGCGGGCGAGAATGCCGTCGGTGACGATGTTGCCGTCCTTCGTCACCGGGACATACTGCTTGGCCTGCCCGAGGGCGAAGTTCTCGAAGTTGTTGACGCCGTGGTCGGCGAGCAGACGGGTGGCGTCCGGGCCCTCGATCCACATGTCGAACATGTGGTGCGAGAGGTTGAGGAGGGCGACGCCCTCGTGCCACGCGGCCTGCTCCTGACGCCAGCCGGCGTACTCGCGCTCGACCACCTCGGGAGTCCACGGCGCGGCGCCCGGCTTCCACAGCAGCTTGATGGGCGATCCGGCCTTGTCGATGCCGTCCTGAAGACTGGGGACTGCCATGCGGCTCCTTCTCATCATCGTCCGCCCGACGATGAACTAAATCGATCTAGTGAACCTAGTGAGCGGCGAGGAACTGGCGGGGAATCTCTCCGCTCCACGGCTCGACTCGGCTCGGTGGGGCAGACATTTGACATGCGGCTAAATCGATCTAGTCGGAAGCTAGCAGAGGGGTTCCGGCATTGGCGAGCATCATGCGGCGCACTCATTGCTTGCGCCGGGTGAGCCCTGCGCGGCGGGAGGACGCGCACCGGGACGGGAGGAGCAGGCGAACGCCCACGGCTTCCGCATCGTGCGGCTGCCGGTGCCCGGCGATCACACGGCCCGCCGTGTGATCGCCGCTGACTAGACTGAACCAGCGGCACGGTGCGGAAACGTGACGCGTCACAGCGGATCGGGGCAGGGTGATGGGCGGTTCCGGAAGAGTCACGCTGAACGACGTCGCCGCCGCCAGCGGAGTGTCGCGCGCCACCGTCAGCTTCGTCCTCAACAACGCCCCGAACCAGACGATCTCGGCAGCCACCCGCGAGCGCGTACAGCAGGCCGCCAGCGACCTCGGCTACGTGCCCCACGGGGTCGCCCGGGCGCTGCGCGAAGGAGCCTCCCGCGTCGTCGTCCTCAACATCGACTGGGGTCTGGAGGGCAACTACTCCCGCAGCTATGTCCGGGGCCTCGACGACGAACTGGCCGCCCACGACCACGTCCTCCTCGTCCGCCACGGACACCACACCCCCCAGGCGACCCAGCAGGTCCTCGACACGATCGCCCCCCGCGCCGTCCTCCGGTTCGGCGAGCCCTACCTGACCGGCCACGAACTGGACGACCGCGGCGGCGGCTGGCGGGACGGCCTCGCCGCCCACGCCGCCCTGCAGATCCGCCACCTCGCCGAGCACGGCCACACCCGCATGGCGCTGGCCCTGCCGGACAGCGGCACCCCGCTGGCCGAGGCACGGCTGCGGTTCGCCGGCCAGACCGCGGCAGCGCTGGGCCTGGCTCCCCTCGCCTCGTTCGTCGTCCCCCGGCCGAGGAGCGCGGGCACCAGGGCCGTACGGGAGTTCCGGGCCGCCCACCCGGGCGTCACGGCCATCGCCGGCTTCAACGACGACGTCGCCCTGCGCACCCTGACCACGCTGCACGACCTCGGCCTCAGCGTCCCCGGCGACGTCGCCGTCATCGGTTACGACGACACCGAGTACGGCGAACTCGTCACCCCGGCTCTCACCACCGTCCACATCGACGCCGAGGCCCACGGCCGGCTCGCCGCCCGCACCGCCCTCGGCCTCGGCACCGGCGGTCTGGTACCCGTACCGGCCCGGATCATCGTGCGCGACTCGGTCTGACCACGGGCGGCGCGCCGAACGCGTCCCGCGCGCACAGCTGCCGGCCGATCATGGCAGCGGGCGCCGTTCGGGATCATCCCTCCAGGGAGCCAGGACGCCGTCCCCCTGGCGAGGGACGGCGCCGTCCACGGCAAGGGGGAGCCTGATGGTGAAGGCCGTAGAGCCCGGCCGGCTGGTCAGTTCGACGGTGCCGCCGTGCGCCCGGACCAGGGAGCGCACGACCGCCAGGCCCAGGCCGCTGCCGCCGCGGTCGCGGCTGCGGGCCTTGTCGACGCGGTAGAAGCGGTCGAAGACCCGTTCCTGGTCGGCGGCCGGAACGCCCGGTCCCGAGTCGGCGACCCGTACGACCGCCGTGCCGGACGAGACGGACACCTCCACGCACACCTTCGTGCCGGCCGGGGTGTGCACGGCGGCGTTGGTGAGCAGGTTGTCCAGCACCTGCCGGATGCGCAGGGGGTCCAGCCTGAGCCGCACCGGGTCGGCGCCGACCGTGGCCGTCAGCCGATGCCCGGGGTGGCCCGCGCGGAAGGCGTCCGCCGCCTCCCGGGTCAGCTCCGCGAGGTCGGCGTCCTCCAGCCGCAGCGGGGTCTCCACCTCGGCGGCGTCCAGGCGGGCGAGCAGCAGCAGGTCGTCGAGGAGTACGCCCATTCTGGCGGCCTCGGCGCGCAGTCGGGCCAGGTGCTTCTCGCGTTCCCCGGGCGCGTTGGCCGCCGCGTACTGGAAGAGGTCCGCGTAGCCGCGTACGGACATCAGGGGGGTGCGCAGCTCGTGCGAGGCGTCGGCGACGAAGCGGCGCAGCCGCTGTTCGGCCTCGGTGCGGACGGCGAGGGCGTCGTCGATGTGTTCCAGCATGGTGTTGAACGCGGTGCGCAGCTCCTCGACCTCGGGTCCGCCCTTCCCGCCGCCGGCGCGCACCGGAAGCCGTGCCGAGCCGGTCAGGTTGTGCGAGGTGATGCCGCGGGCCGTGTGCGCCATGTCGCTGAACGGCTTCAGGCCGCGCCGCAGCACCGCCCGGCCGACCACGACGAGCGCCAGCAGCGCGAGCGCGAAGGTGACGACCTGGACCGTGATCAGCTGCCGCATGGTGCCTTGCAGGTCCGCCACGGGCGCCGCCGTGACCAGCACCACCCCGGGTTCGACCTCGCAGGCGCGCAGCTTGTACGTGCCCTCCCCCGCGATGTTCGCGGTGCGCAGGATGTGTTCGGAGCCCGCGGGCGGCAGCGCCTCGGCGGCGGCCGTGAGTGCGGCGGTGTCCGCCGGTACGTCGGCGGGCTTGCGGAGCACGGCCGTGTCGCCCGAGACGTCGTACACGGCGGTGAACCAGCCGTAGTACGGCCGGCGCTGCACGGTGCCGTGGGCCGCGGCGTCCTTGGACTGGGTGACCTGGACGAGCTTCATCTGCTCGCCGAGCTGGCGGTCCAGGTAGTCGCGCATGTACGTCGTCAGCGCCGTGCCGACGACGGCGAACACCACGAGGGTCAGCACGCCCATGCCGAGGGCCAGCCGGGTGCCCAGGCGCGTCCGGCGGTAGGTCCCCCACAGGCGGCCGGCCGCAGCACGTATCCCGGACCCGGTCGCTCGGCTCGTCACTCGGCGACCTGCCGCACCACGTATCCGACGCCCCGCACGGTGTGGATGAGCGCGGCGCCGCTGTCATCGGTGCCGTCGAGTTTGCGGCGCAGCCGGCTGACGACCAGCTCCACGACATTGGAGCGGCCGCCGAAGCCGTACTCCCAGACATGGTCGAGGATCTGCGCCTTGGTCAGCACGGTGGGCGACTTGCGCATGAGGTAGCGCAGCACCTCGTACTCGGTGGGGGTGAGCGTGAGCAGCCGGTCGCCGCGCCGGACCTCGCGGGTGTCCTCGTCCATAGTCAGGTCCGCCACCCGGAGCACGGACCGCTGGAAACCGGGGCCCGCGCTGCGGCGCAGCACGGTCCGCAGCCGCGCCATGAGTTCCTCCACGGCGAACGGTTTGACCAGGTAGTCGTCGCCGCCCCGGGTGAGGCCCGCGACCCGGTCGGCGACGCCGTCCCGCGCGGTGAGGAACACGACCGGCACCATGGTCCCGGACTGGCGCAGCCGGTCCAGGACGGCGAATCCGTCGAGGCCGGGCAGCATCAGGTCGAGCACCACGATGTCGGGGTGGAAGTCGGCGGCCCGCCGCAGCGCGTCCTCGCCGGAGTACGCGGTGACCGCCTCCCAGCCCTCGTAACGGGCGACCGTCGCGACGAGGTCGGCGATGGGAGGGTCGTCGTCCACGACCAGAAGGCGCACTTTTTCCACCTGCTCATAGTGCTTCACGTGTCTCCCGGCGCCATAGCCGCGGGCCTTCGTGATCCACATCGATAAAGAGTTGAAAGTCGTCCGACAGGAAAACGACAGCTCCGGGCGGGCAGGCTCGGTCTCCCCACACCCGAACGAGGAGCTGCCCTCCGTGACCACTGTCGAACGTGTCCAGCCGCCTCCCACGGCGGTGCGCCCGAAGGTGGTGGCCCGCGCCGGCCTGTACGCCCTGCTGGTCGCGAACGCGGGTGTGGTGACCGTCTTCTTCGTCCAGGCCGGGTTCGCTTCGAACGCCCTGATCGTGCTGGGCCGGCTGGCGGGACTGTACGCCGCGCTCCTCATGGCCTTCCAGCTGCTGCTGGTGGCCCGGCTGCCCTGGCTCGACCACCGGATCGGCATGGACCGGCTGACCTCCTGGCACCGCTGGGTCGGCTTCGGGCTGCTGTGGACGCTGCTGTCGCACGCGGTGTTCATCACCTTCGGCTACGCGCAGTCGTCGTCGATGGGGCCCGTGGACGAGCTGGTCGAGCTGGCCGAGACCGTCGAGGGTGTGCTGCGCGCGATCGTCGCACTGCTGCTGATCCTGGTGGTCGGCGCGGTGTCGGCCCGCTGGGCCCGGCGCCGCCTCGCGTACGAGACCTGGCACTTCATCCACCTCTACACCTACGTGGCGGTGGTGCTGGCGTTCACGCACCAGGTCGCGGCCGGTACGACCTTCACCACGTCGCCCGCCGCCACCGCGTACTGGTGGACCCTGTGGGGCGTCGCGCTCGGCGCGGTCTGCCTGGGCCGGCTGGTGCTGCCGCTGTGGCGGAACCTGCGGCACCAGCTGCGCGTCTCGGCCGTCGTACCTGAGTCGGACAACGTGGTGTCGGTCTACATCACGGGGCGGGACCTGGACCGGCTGCCCGCGCGGGCCGGCCAGTTCTTCCTGTGGCGGTTCCTCACCAAGGACCGCTGGTGGCAGGCCAATCCGTTCTCCCTGTCGGCCGCGCCGGACGGCCGGACGCTGCGGCTGACCGCGAAGACGGCCGGCGACGGCACCGCGGCCCTGCGGCATCTGAAGGTGGGCACGCGGGTCTTCGCCGAGGGCCCCTACGGCGCCTTCACCACCCTGCACCGGACCCGCTCCGAGACCCTGCTGATCGCCGGCGGCGTCGGCATCACTCCGATCCGGGCCCTGCTGGAGGATCTGCACGACCACGTGGTGCTCATCTACCGGGTGGCCACCGACCAGGACGCGGTGCTCTACGACGAGTTGCGGGAGCTCGCGCACGCCAAGGGCGCCGAGCTGCACCTGGTGACCGGACCGGCCACGCCGGACAAGCTGGCGCCGCGCGAGCTCGCCCGGCTCGTGCCCGACGTCGCCGAACGGGATGTCTTCGTGTGCGGGCCGCCCGCCATGACGAGTGCGGTGCTGCGCACCCTGCGCGACCTGGGCGTGCCCAGGCCGCAGATCCACTTCGAGCGCTTCAGCCTGGCGGGATGAGAGGGACACCGTGAAACGAGCACTGCCTGTCGTCGTCCTGTCCATCGCGGGCCTGGTCCCGCTGTGGCGCTACGCACCGTCGCAGGACACCACGTCCACCACCACGGAGGTGGCCGAGCCCGCCCCGAGCCCGTCGGCGACCTCTTCGTCGTCTTCGTCATCCGCGCCGTCCTCATCGTCATCGTCCTCGCCCGCCGCCTCGCAGGTCGTCCAGGGCAGCACCGTCAACACCTCGAAGGGCGTCGTGCAGGTCGAGGTGACCTTCGACGGCGACAAGATCAGTTCGGTGCGGATGCTCCAGCAGCCGAACCACCCGCAGACCACGGCGGCCGTGCCCAAGCTCATCCAGGAGACGCTCCAGGCGCAGAGCGCCGACATCGACGCGGTGTCCGGCGCCACCATCACCAGCGAGGGATACGTCCAGTCTCTCCAGGCCGCCCTCGACGCGAAGGGTTCCTGAGGTGCGCCGCGTCGAGCACGTCATGGGGTTCCCGGTCTCGGTGCGGATCGACGACGCGTACGCCGACGACGAGACCGCGGACCCGGTGTTCGCGTGGCTGCACGAGGTGGACGCGCGGTTCAACCCCTTCCGCGCGGACAGTGAGGTGTCCCGGCTGGACCGGGGCGAGCTGAGGCCTGATGAGCTCAGCCGTGATCTGGCCGACGTGCTCGGCCTGTGCGAGGAGTACCGGGTCGCGACCGGTGGCGCGTTCCAGGTGCGGCTGCCCGGCCGCGGACTGGATCCCTGCGCGATGGTGAAGGGCTGGTCGGTGCAGCGGGCCGCGGACCTGCTGACGGGCGCGGGGGCACGGCGGTTCTGCCTGAACGCCGGTGGCGACGTGGTCGCCGCCGGCGGTCCCTGGCGGGTGGGCGTACGTCATCCCGAACACGCCGACCAGCTGTGCACGGTGCTGGAGATCACCGACGGCGCGGTGGCGACCTCCGCGCGGTACGAGCGGGGCGACCACATCCTCGACGGGCGCACCGGCCGTCCGGCGACCGAGCTGCTGAGCGTCACCGTCGTGGCCGCCTCGCTGACCGAGGCGGACGCGACGGCGACGGCGGCCTTCGCGATGGGCGCGGAGGGCATCGAGTGGGCCGCCGCGCGCAAGGGCTGCGAGGTGTTCGCGGTCGACGCCGAGCGCCGGGTCTTCCGCACGGCGGGGCTCCCTGTGGCGAGTTGAGCCCCGAGTGCCCTGAGGGCAACCGGAATCGAAACGTGTCAGAAGCGTTGACGTGTCCTTGCCGGAAACCTATCTTCTGGTCGAACCTCCGTACAGCGTACGAGATTTCGAACAGCTGAGGCCGTCAAAGGGGACTTGCCGTGTTCCGCACCCGCCATTGGTTCGTCCTGGGCGCAGCGCTGCTGGCTCTGCTCGCGTCGTTCGTCAGCCAGCCCGCGTCCGCGGCCGCCGGGCAGCCGTATACCAACCCCATCAAGTCCCAGAAGGGCGCCGACCCCTGGCTGGAGTACTACAACGGCAACTACTACCTGGTGACGACCTCGTTCACCAACGAGCTGACCATGCGCAAGTCGCCGACGCTCGCCGGGCTCAGCACCGCCCCCAGCGTCCAGATCTGGTCGGACACCACCTCCGGCCGCAACGCGAACTTCTGGGCGCCGGAGATCCACTTCTTCAACGGCCACTGGTACCTGTACTACTCGGGCGCGCAGAGCGGAGCCGCCTGCTGCGACACCCAGCGCACACACGTCCTGGAGAGCTCGGGCTCCGACCCGATGGGCCCCTACACGTACAAGAACAGCCTCACCGGCTCCAACCTGGACCCGGGCGGCTGGCTGATCGACGCCAGCGTGCTCCAGTACAACAGCAAGCTGTACCTGGTGGGCAGCGGCTCCGTCGGCGGCAGCAAGCAGAGCCTGGTCATCGCGCCGATGAGCAACCCGTACACGCTGAGCAGTTCCGCCTTCACCGTCATCTCCAGCCCCACGCTGAGCTGGGAGACCTCCGGCGCCCCGGTCAACGAGGGGCCCGAGCCGCTGTATCACGACGGCAGGACGTTCCTCACCTTCTCCGCCAGCTACTGCCAGACCGCGGACTACAAGCTCGGCCAGCTCGAACTGACTGGCAGCGACCCGCTGTTGGCCGCGTCCTGGACGAAGAAGCAGACCCCGGTCTTCGAGCGCAATGACGCGGCCGGTGTCTACGGGCCCGGCCACAACGGGTTCTTCACCTCGCCGGACGGCACCGAGAACTGGATCGTCTACCACGCCAACAGCTCGTCGAGCGGCGGCTGCGGAAACGGTCGTACGACCCGGGCGCAGAAGTTCACCTGGAACGCCGACGGCACCCCGGACTTCGGCACCCCGGTGGCGACCGGCACCTCCCTCGCGGGCCCGTCCGGCGAGACGGCGACGACCCCGACGGCGTACACGATCGTCAACCGCAACAGCGGCAAGTGCCTGGACGTCGACGGCGGCAACACCGCGGACGGCACCAACATCTTCCAGTGGACGTGCAGCGGCGGGGCCAACCAGAAGTGGCGGATCGAGGACCAGGGCAACGACACCAGCCGGCTGGTGAATGTCGCCACCGGCAAGGTCGTGGACACCGCCGACTGCTCCACCGCCGACGGCGCCGACATCCGGCAGTGGTCGTGGCTGAACAACAACTGCCAGAAGTTCCGGCTCATTTACACCGGCGGCGACTACGTGCGGATCGTCAACGCGAACAGCGGCAAGGTCGCCGACGTCGCCAACTGCGGGACGGGCGACGGCATCGACGTACGCCAGTGGACCTGGCTGAACAACACCTGCCAGCAGTGGCGGCTCCAGCCCACCACCGCCTGACCGTCACCGTCACCGCCACCGCCACCGCCACCCCCACAGGAGTACGACCATGAGCCGTCCCAGCCGCCGAGTGGTGCTGACGGGCCTCGCCACCCTGGCCCTCTCCACCACCGTCACCCCCGCCCACGCCGCCGCCCCGGCCTCCCCCGCGGCGACCTTCACCAACCCGGTCGCCGAACAGCGGGCCGACCCGCACATCTTCAAGCACACCGACGGCTACTACTACTTCACGGCGACCGTGCCCGCGTACGACAAGATCGTGCTGCGCCGGGCCACCACCCTCCAGGGCCTGTCCACCGCCCCCGAGACCACGATCTGGACCAAGCACGCCAGCGGGGTGATGGGCGCGCACATCTGGGCGCCGGAGATCCACTTCATCGACGGCAAGTGGTACGTCTACTTCGCCGCCGGGTCGACCAGCGATGTGTGGGCGATCCGGATGTACGTCCTGGAGAGCGACGCCGCGAACCCGCTGACCGGCACCTGGACGGAGAAGGGGCAGATCGCCACCCCGGTGTCGTCCTTCTCGCTGGACGCCACCACCTTCGCCGTGAACGGCGTCCGCTACCTCGCCTGGGCGCAGCGCAATCCGTCCGAGGAGAACAACACCAGCCTGTTCATCGCCAAGCTGGCCAACCCCTGGACGATCAGCGGCACTCCGGTCGAGATCTCCCAGCCCACGCTGTCGTGGGAGACCATCGGCTACAAGGTCAACGAGGGGCCGTCGGTGATCCAGCACGGCGGCAAGGTCTTCCTGACCTATTCGGCCAGCGCCACCGACGCCAACTACTGCATGGGCATGCTGACCGCGTCCGCCTCCGCGGATCTGCTGAACGCCGCCTCCTGGACCAAGGGCTCCCAGCCGGTGTTCCAGAGCAACGCCGCGACCTCGCAGTACGGGCCCGGCCACAACTCGTTCACGGTCTCCGAGGACGGCAAGTCGGACATCCTCGTCTACCACGACCGCAGCTACAAGGACATCAGCGGCGATCCACTGAACGACCCCAACCGCCGTACCCGCGTGCAGAAGATCTACTGGAACGCGGACGGCACGCCCAACTTCGGCATCCCGGTCGCCGACGGCGTCTCGCCGGTCCGCTTCTCCTCGTACAACTTCCCGGACCGCTACATCCGCCACTGGGACTACCGCGCCAAGATCGAGCCGAACGTCACCAACCTCGCCGACTCGCAGTTCCGCGTGGTGACCGGGCTCGCGGGCACCGGGACCGTCTCCCTCGAATCGGCCAACTACCCCGGCTACTACCTCCGCCAGAAGAACTACGAGGTCTGGGTGGAGAAGGACGACGGCACCGCCGCCTTCAAGAGCGACGCGAGCTTCTACCAGCGGGCGGGCCTCGCCGACTCGGCCTCGGGTCTCTCCTTCGAGTGGTACGGCAGCGCCGGCCGCTATCTCCGGCACTACAACTACCTGCTCTACACGCAGCCCGCCGACACGACGCTCGCCAAGGCGGATGCCACGTTCTACGCCGAGTAGCTCGCCCCGCCCTCCGCTCGCCCCGCCCCCCCCATTACCGTCTTCGTAGCCCCGCAACGGGGTTACCGGCCTTCGGAGTTGGCATGACTACCTCCCCTTGTCGAGTGCATGGCCTGGGGGGTGGTGTCACCAGCTCCGGAGGCACTGACAGACCACTGATTAGGGGCATGACCACCGACTTCTTCGCAGGTCGGGAGGCTCTTCGTAATGTGGATGTGGCGATCAGTGCCGTGGCAGGCCGGGCGAGTACGACCGGAGGACACACGACGTGATCGACACCGGCGACATCGACGTCTACCTCGGCCTGGACGTCGGCAAGGACGAACACCACGCCACCGCCCTCACCCCGGGCGGGAAGAAGACCTTCGACCGCAGACTGCCCAACAGCGAGCCCAAACTCCGCGAGGTCTTCGCCAAGCTGCAGGCCAAGCACGGCACCGTCCTCGTCATCGTCGACCAGGTCGCCTCCATCGGCGCCCTGCCGCTGGCCGTCGCCCGCGACCTTGGCTGCCACGTCGCCTACCTGCCCGGCCTGACCATGCGGCGGATCGCCGACCTCTACCCCGGCGAGGCCAAGACCGACGCGAAGGACGCGTTCATCATCGCCGACGCCGCCCGGGCGATGCCGCACACGCTGCGGTCGGTCGACCTCGACGACGAGACGATCGCCGAACTGTCAATGATCGTGGGGTTCGACGACGACCTCGCCGCCGAGGCAACCCGCCTGTCCAACCGGCTGCGGGGCCTGTTCACGCAGATCCACCCGCATCTGGAACGGGTCCTGGGCCCGCGCATGCAGCACCCGGCCGTCCTCAGGCTGCTGGACCAGTTCGGCTCGCCCGCCCAGATCCGCAAGGCCGGACGCCGGCGGCTCATCACCCTGATCCGGCCGAAGGCACCCCGCATGGCCGAGCGGCTGATCGACGACGTCTTCACCGCGCTCGACGAGCAGACCGTAGTCGTTCCGGGCACGGATGCGGCGGCGCTGATCGTCCCCAGCCTCGCTTCCTCGCTCCAGGCAGTGCTCGACCAGCGCAAACTGCTGGCCCACCGGATCGAGGAACTCCTGGAGGCCCACCCTCTTTCGAAGGTCCTGATGTCCATGCCCGGCATCGGCATCAGGACCGGCGCCCGCATCCTCATCGATGTCGGCGACGGCACCGCGTTCCCGTCCGCCGCCCATCTCGCCGCCTACGCCGGCCTTGCCCCGGCGACCCGGAGCTCCGGATCCTCCATCCGCGGCGAACAGCCTTCGCGGAGAGGAAACAAGCAGCTCAAACGGGCCTTCTTCCTCTCCGCGTTCGCCGCGCTGGCCGATCCCGCCTCGCGCACCTACTACGACAAGAAGATCGCCCAGGGCAAGCACCACACCCAGGCCATCCTCTGCCTCGCCCGACGCCGAGCCGACGTGCTCTTCGCCATGCTCCGCGACGGCACCTTCTACCAGCCACCAACCCCGATCACCCCTTGACCAAAGTCATAGGGGCACCCCCCCACGAGACGAGGAACGCCCCCATGACACCGCCCCTCTCCCGACGCACGCTGCTGCGCACCGCGATCATCGTCGCGGCGGCACCGGGTGCCGCGTCGACCGCCACCGGCCGGGCGGCCGCCGTCACCCTCCCGGCCCCGGCCGCCTGGGCCCTCCGCCCGTTCCCCTTGAGTGAAGTGGCGCTCGGTCAGGGCCTGTTCGCCACCAAGCGGGCCATGATGCTGGACCACGGGCGTGGCTACGACGTGGACCGGCTGCTCCAGGTCTTCCGCGCCAACGCCGGTCTCTCGACCCGCGGCGCGGTCGCCCCCGGTGGCTGGGAGGGCCTGGACGGCGAGGCCAACGGCAACCTTCGCGGGCATTACACCGGCCACTTCATGACCATGCTCGCGCAGGCGTACGGCAGCACGGGTGAGCAGGCGTACGCCGACAGGATCGCCTCCATGGTCGGCGCGCTGACCGAGGTGCGGGAGGCGCTGCGGCACGATCCGGCGGTGCTGAGTGTCACGGGCAGGTTCGGGACGGGCGCGGAGAACGTCCGGGGCTCGTACCAGTACGTCGACCTGTCGGCGGCGGTGCTCGGCGGGGCCTCGGCGATCACCCTGTCGGCCTGGGTGAAGCCCACCCACGACGCCGGCTGGGCCCGGGTCTTCGACTTCGGCGACGACACCACCCGCTATCTCTACCTCGCCGCCCGCAACGCGAGCGGCGTCCCGCGCTTCGCCATCACGACCGGCGGGCCCGGCGGCGAGCAGGGCCTCAACGGCAGCGCCGCGCTGCCGTTGAACGAGTGGAGCCATCTGGCGGTGACGATCGCGGGCGGCACCGGCACCCTCTACGTCAACGGCACGGCCGTGGACCGGAACACGGCGATGAGCCTCACCCCGGCGGCCCTGGGCACCCTGAAGAACAACTGGCTCGGCCGCTCGAACTACTCCACCGACCCGGTGTTCGCGGGGGCGTTCGACGAGTTCAACGCCTGGTCGCGGGCGCTGACCGCCGCCGAGATCACGGCGCTGCAGAGCAGCCGGGCCGCCGACGCGTCCACGGGCGGCGGCGACCTGGTCTCGTACGGCTTCGACGAGACCAGCGGCGGGACCTTCGCGGACGCGTCCGGGCGCGGACTGGACGCCACGCTGCGCCGCACCTGGGGCGGGCCGAGCCATCCCGGATTCCTCGCGGCGTACCCGGAGACGCAGTTCATCCTGCTGGAGTCGATGACGAGCGGCGACTACACCAAGGTGTGGGCGCCGTACTACACCGCGCACAAGATCCTGCGCGGGCTGCTGGACGCGTATCTGTACACCGACGACGCGCGGGCGCTCGACCTCGCGTCCGGGATGTGCGACTGGATGTACTCCCGGCTGTCCCCGTTGCCCGACGCCACCCTGCAACGGATGTGGGGCATCTTCTCCAGCGGCGAGTTCGGCGGCATCGTCGAGGCGATCTGCGATCTGCACGCTCTCACCGGCAAGGCCGAACACCTCGCGCTGGCCCGGCTGTTCGACCTCGACAAGCTCATCGACGCCTGCGCCGCGGGCGACGACACGCTCGACGGACTGCACGCCAACCAGCACATCCCCATCTTCACCGGGTTGCTGCGGCTGTACGACGCGACGGGCGAGCAGCGGTACCTGAGCGCCGCGCGGAACTTCTGGGACATGGTCGTACCCGTACGGATGTACGGGATCGGCGGCACCAGCACCGGCGAGTTCTGGAAGACCCGTGGGGTGATCGCGGGGACGGTCAGTGCCACCAACGCGGAGAGCTGCTGTGCGTACAACCTGCTCAAGCTCAGCCGGATGCTCTTCTTCCACACGCAGGACGCGAAGTACATGGACTACTACGAGCGGGCGCTGTACAACCAGGTGCTCGGCTCGAAGCAGGACAAGGCGGACGCGGAGAAGCCGCTCGTCACCTACTTCATCGGGCTGACGCCCGGCCATGTCCGCGACTACACGCCCAAGCAGGGGACGACCTGCTGCGAGGGCACGGGGATGGAGAGCGCCACCAAGTACCAGGACTCGGTGTACTTCAAGGCGGCGGACGGGAGCGCGCTGTACGTCAATCTGTACAGCCCGACCACGCTGACCTGGGCCGAGAAGGGCGTCACCGTCATGCAGACCACCGACTACCCCCGGGAGCAGGGGTCCACGATCACCCTCGGGGGCGCCAGCGCGGCCTTCGAGCTGCGGCTGCGGGTGCCGTCGTGGGCGACCGGATTCCGGGTGACGGTCAATGGCAGGGCGGTGAGCGGGACTCCGGTCGCGGGCAGCTACTTCGCCGTCTCGCGGACCTGGTGCGCCGGTGACACCGTCCGGGTCACGGTGTCGTTCCGGCTGCGGGTGGAGAAGGCCCTCGACGACCCGTCCGTGCAGGCCCTGTTCCACGGACCGGTCAACCTGGTCGCCCGTGACACGAGCACGAGTTGTCTGCCGTTCGGGCTCTACCGCAACGCGGCGCTCTCCGGCGATCTGCTGCCCACGCTCACCCCCGTGACCGGCAAGCCGCTCCACTACACGCTGGACGGCACGGAGTTCGCGCCCTTCTTCGAAGGGACCGAGGACCCCACGCACGCCTACTTCCGGCGGGCCGAGCCTCGGGTGGTCTTCGGCGGCACCGACTCCGGTGTCGCCAATCCGGCCAAGGCGGACGGCACCACTCTGCTCGACGAGATCTGGGCGGCGGCTCCGTTCAGCGGCAAGGGCGCGCTGGTCTCGCGGGTGCGGAGCACGGTGGACGCGTGGGTGTCGGCGGGGCTGCTCGGCGCGAGCGACGGGCAGAAGGTGACGGATACGGCACGGAACGCCTCGTACGCGCCCTGAGGGCTCGGGGAGTCACCAGGCCCTCAGGGGCTCCCCCGCCACGAGCCGGGAGGTGAAGCCGTCCGGGCCGACAGCGGGTTCGCCCAGCAGGGTCACGCGGTGCATGACGCGGTCCACGCCCAGCTGGGCGAAGTCCGTCGGGGCGAGGTGGCAGGTGGTGCGGTTGTCCCAGAAGGCGATGCTGCCGGGCTCCCAGCGGAAGCGGACCGTGTACTCGGCGCTGGTCAGCTGCTCGAAGAGGAGGTCGAGCAGGCGGCGGCTCTCCAGCTCGGAGAATCCGACGATGCGGGTGGTGGAGCCCGGGCTCACGAAGAGGGCCTTCTCGCCCGTCTCGGGGTGCACGCGGACCACGGGGTGCACCGCGACCTGCGGATCCTCGCAGTAGATCTTCAGGATCTCGCGGTCGCGCTCGTCGGAGTGGCGCAGATGGACACCGGTGAAGAAGGCGTGCTCGGCCTGGAGCGAGTCGAGCAGGTCGCGCAGGGGCCGGGACAGGCCCTCGTACGCGGCCACGGTGTTCGTCCACTGGGTGTCGCCGCCGAACTGGGGGGTCGTCTCGGCGCGCAGGATCGATGCGTCGGGCGGGTTGACGGCCTGGGTGAGGTCACTGTGCCAGCCCGCGAGCGGGGAGACCCATTTGCGTCGGTAGTGCTCCTCGAAGTCGCTGCCGTAGCGCTCGACGTCCGCCTTCGGGTCCACGGTGAGAATCTCCGGGAAGCCGTCGGGCGCCACCCCGTGCTTCGTGCCGGGGCGCCGGGTCAGTTCGCCGAAGCGCCGCCCGAACGCGATGTGCCGGGCGTGCCCGATGTCCGGGCCCCGGAAGAAGACGACGCGATGGGTGAGGAGGGCCTGCCGGATCTCGGCCACCGAGGCGTCGTCGAGGTCCCCGGTCAGGTCGGCTCCGGTGATCTCGGCGCCTATCCGGCCGGCGATGCGACGCACACGGATGCGGGTGGCAGGCGTGCTCGTTGCCATGGACAAGGTCATGGTTCCGCCTTCACTGTGACACTTGCGAGGAGTTGGCTGGGGCTCAGCCGACGTGCACCGCCCACTGCATCCACAGCGGCAGCAGGAGCAGCGCGGCGACCGAGCTCTTGATGACGAGCGCTGCCGACATGTCGACGCCGATGTCGTAGCGCTGGGCGAAGATGAACAGGTTCTGCGGGGCCGGCATCGCGGCGATGAGCACGAGGTACTGCAGCCAGCGGCCGTCGATGCCGAAGACGGTGGCGCAGACGGCCCAGGTCATCAGCGGAAAGACCAGGCACTTGAAGGTGATGAGCCCGATCTCCTCCCGGGTCGTGCCGCGCACGGAGAGACCGCTGCCGCCCAGGTGCAGGCCGAGGGCGAACAGCGCGACGGGCGACGCGCTGTCTCCCACGAACGAGAAGCCGTCGAGGAGAGGTTTCGGGACGTGCAGCGACAGCAGGTTGAGCAGAATGCCCGCGTTGCAGGCGAGGACGACCGGGGTGACCAGGGAGGCCCCGACGGCGCGCAGGAGCAGCCGGGGGCCCGCCTCCTGAGCGGCGTCGCGCTCCGGCCGCCCCAGCTCCATGATCGAGATGATGACGAGGGTCAGGACGCAGACCTGGAAGAGCAGGACCGGGAAGATCGGGGCCGCGTTCCCGAAGAGCGTGATGAAGACGGGTACGGCGAAGTAGGCCGTGTTCACCTGGACACCGGCCATGATGCGCAGCGCGATGGCGCGGGGATCGCGCTCGCCGCCGAGGCCCGCGAGGACGCCGATGGTGAGCACCGCGAGGGCGGCCGTGGTCGCGTAGGCGAGGATGGCGCGCCAGTCGAACAGGGCGCCCAGGTCGCTGCTGTAGATGTTGCCGAAGAGGTAGCAGGGGACCGCGAAGAGAAACGCGTAGTCGACGAAGACCCGCGAGCTGTCGGCGGGCACGACCTTGCGGCGCGCGAGCAGCACTCCGCAGCCGAAGGCCAGCACGACGGGTACGAGTTTCTCCAGCGCGGTCAGTGTGCCCATGGACGTACGGCCTCCCCGTGGTCGGTGAGCGCACGGTAACCGCTGATCAGCCGACGGATCACGGAGTTCCCGCGCGGCTCGTACGTGTGGTCGTCGATCCGCGCGACCGGCAGCAGCTCGCACGCCGTCCCGCAGATGAACGCCCCGTCCGCCTCCCGTACGAAGGCGGGACTCAGGTCCTCCACCGCGCAGGGGATGTCCTCGGCGCGCGCCAGTTCCAGGACCCGGGCGCGGGTGATGCCGTCGATCGTGCAGCGGGTGGTGGGGGTGTGCAGGGCGCCCGCCCGGGTGAAGAAGATATGGGCTCCGGTGGCCTCGGCGATCATTCCCGCGTCGTCCAGGAGGAGCGCGTCGTCGTAACCGGCGCGCAGCGCCCGGTTCTTGCTGACCGTGCCGGTCATGTAGTTGCCGGCGGCCTTGCTCTTGACCGGCGCGAACAGGGGCGAGGGCCTGCGGTACTCGGCGGTCCGCAGAGCGATGCCCCGGTCGAGGGCGTCGGCGGCCGCGTAGTAGCCGACCGGGATTTCCCAGGCGGCGACCGAGGTGTGCACGGTGGTGTGCAGTGCCGCGGTCTGGATGACCTCCGAGCCGCGCCACGCGTTCATGCGGACGTACCCGTCGCGGATGCCCGCCGCGGCGACGACGTCGACGGTCGCTGCGTGCAGCACCTCGTCGTCGTACTCCAGGTCGAAGTCGAGGATGCGTGCGGAGGTGCGCAGCCGGGCGATGTGCTCGCGCAGCAGGAACGGGGTGCCGCCGTAGACGCGTACGCCCTCGAAGACGCTGCTCGCGTAGTGCAGTCCGTGGCTGAGGACGTGCAGCCGCGCCTCGGCCCAGGGGACGAGGGAGCCGTCGCTCCAGATCTCTCCGGTGCGCCGGTCGAAGGGGAGCGGGGACGCCTCGGGGAGCGGGGATGCCTCGGGGCCCACGGTGGTCACCTCACAGCGCCAGGTCGAAGAGCGGGTGCTGAAGGTCTCCGACGAGGGCGACGAAGCGGCGCTCGTGCGGTGTCACGCTACGGACCGAAACACCGTGCAGGGCAAGGGGGTTGATGGGGTACATCACCAGGACATTGCTGTCGTAGGCGATGGTGCCGACCTCCTCGACGTAGCGCGGGTCGATGTCGAAGCGGTTGTCCCCGTACTCGGAGGCGCTCGTGGTGAACCGGTGGGCGCCCTCGCGGTACTTGTAGAGCTCCAGGTGGCCGCCGGTGGCGTCGTCGTCGGGGTGCTTCATGTAGAAGAGCCCGCCGAAGAGCTTGTACGGCTTGTCGACGTGGGGGCCCCGGTACGACGAAGGACGGCCGGAGACCGCCGAGTTGATGACGGCCGTGCAGTCCATGAGGATGTCATGGGTCGCGAACGTGTCGTGGTTGCGGCGGCCCACGCGCAGCGAGCCCAAGGGGCCGCACTTCGCCTCGGCGTCCGGAAGCGCGGCGATCAGGTCGTCGCGAAACAGGTCGAGGAACTCACGGTAGAACTCCGGCGAGGCGTTGCGGGTGACGAAGTCCTTCCACACCGGGGCCATCTCCCCGTCGTCCAGGATGTGCTGGGACATGTAGTTGTAGCGCTCGTTCGAGGTGATCGGCTTTCCGATGCGGGTGCCGATGTACTCGGCGGTCGGCATCGTGGTGGCGAGGGCCTCGTACAGGTCCGGACTCAGCGGGTTGTGCAGCACGATGTGCGGGAACGGGTCGCGACGGATGTCGGCCCTGGTCGCCTTCGCGAGGAGTGACTCGACGGTGACGGTGGCCTGTTGGGCGTTCGGCATGGGTGGGCTCCTTGAACGTGCGGCGGCTTACGGTCGGAGGCTTCTGGTGGCGAACCAGGTTTCGAGGATCAGCAGGGACCACAGCACCTCGGCCGCGTGGGCGTCGGGGCGCTCGGTCTGCAGCCGGAACAGCTCGCGCACGGTGTCGCGGCGGATGTAGGCCTCACAGCGGGTGTGCGGTCCCAGCAGCGTGTCGCCGATCAGGTCGTACAGTGCCTCGCCCGGCCTGATCATCGCGGAGACGGGCAGGGTGAACGGCTGCTTGGGCCGCTCGACGACGCTGCGGGGAACCCAGCGGCGGGCGGCCTCGACGACCGGCGCCTTGACCGTCTCGCCGACGACCTTGAGTCCGGGTGGCAGGGCGTGGGCCAGGCGCATCACGGAGGGCTGGAGGAACGGGATCCGCGCCTCCACGGCGTGCGCCATGCTCAGATGGTCGACGCGGCGCAGGATGTAGTAGGGGAAGCGGGACTCCTGGTCGTGGCGCAGGAGCGCCTCCAGCTTCTCGTGCCGGCCGCCACGGACGCGCCGGTCGAGTTCATCGCCGTTGGCGTCCCCGAAGTAGCCGTTTCCTTCGCGGAGTTGGACGAGGTAGTCGCGGGTGTAGAGGCGGGCCAGGGTCGCGGTGCCGGCCGCCGCCATCGTGTCCTGGTAGGCCCGGTGCCAGGTCGCGCTGTCGTCTCGGGCCGCCTTGACGAAGCGGGTATAGCCTCCGAACAGCTCATCGGCGCCGTCACCGGTCAGGGCGACCTTGAACCCGGCCTCGTGGACGGCCTCGAACAGCGCGAAGGTGCTCAGGCTGTGCGGGGCGTTGTTGGGCTGGTCGAGATGGCGGACGAACCGGTCGATCAACCCCGGGAAGTCGGCGGGGTCCACGACGACTTGGTGGTGGCGGGTACCGCAGTGCGCGGCGACCTCACGGGCGTAGTGCCGCTCGTCGTCCGGCCAGTCGCCGCGGTAAGCGATGTTGAAGGAGTGCACCCCGGGCACGGTGGCGGCCGCCAGCGCCGTGAGGTAGCTGGAGTCGAGGCCGCCGCTGGTGATGACACAGACCGGCACGTCGGCGTCGAGCATGCGGGTCAGTTCGTCGCGGAGCGTGCCGTCGAGGAGTTCTGCGGCCGGGACTCCCTCCTCGATGACCATGGCATCCAACTGCCACTGCGTGAGGGAGAGTTGATCCCCCTTGAAGCACAGCACGCTCCCCGGCGGCAGGGTACGTACGCCGGTATGGATCGTGCCCGGCCCCCAGACGGCCTTCCCGCCCAGGTACCGGTCGATGGCGAGGGGGTCGACGGCGGCCGGGAAATCCGGAAAGCGGCTGAGAGCCTCCATCTCGGAGGCGAAGCAGAGTCGGCGTCCGTCGGCGGAGAGGTAGTAGAAGAGGGACTTCATGCCGGCGTGGTCGGTGAAGAGCTTCAGGCACGGCTCGGTGGTGCGCCGGTCCACGATCGCGAGGGCGAACATCCCCTCCAGGCGCCGGACGAAGGCGTCGCCGTACCGTTCGAACAGCGGCAGCAGGACATCGCCGTCGCAGTCACCCCGGAACTCGTAACCATGGGCGGCGAGTTCGGCGCGCAGCTCCCGGTGGTTGTAGATCTCGCCATTGAAGACGCACGTCATGTCGCCCAGGACGTAGGGCTGTCGGCCGTGGGTGACACCTTGGACGGCGAGGCGGTTGTTGCCGAGTGCCCAGCCGTCACCTCGCAGCAGGGTCTGGGCGTCGGGGCCGCCATGACGCAGGCCTTCGGCGACCCTGTGCAGGACGTCGGGGCCGACGCGCTCGCCGCCGAAGCTGCCGTAGATGCGACACATCCGCAGTTCCCCCCGGTCACCCGGCGACGGGCACGTGGTGGCGCCCGGCCGGTGTCTGGCGGGCCGTCGGCAGATGGCGGTCCAGGAACTCGGTGACGATCTCGACCTGGCGCAGGATGTCGTCGAGCTGGCAGGGCGTGGGGCTCACGCCGTGGCCCTCGAGGGCGCTGTTGCCGGTCTTGAGGTAGACGGGGGCGGCGACACGGACGAACTCGGGTGCCTCGTAGGTGCGGACGAATCCGCCGGACAGTTTCGGGTTGTCGACATGGCAGTCGAGCGGGATCGTCACCGCCTCACGGATGGCCGCGATCATCGGCAGCGGCAGATCGCGCACCGGGTTGAAACTGTTGGCGCCGAGCATCTCCAGCATCTGGGCGGAGGCGGCGTTGCCGTGACCGCAGTGGGCGGAGATCTTCAGATGGATGTCGGCGGGCAGTTCGCCCGCGGTCCGCATCCGGTGCAGCACCCACAACAGGCCCTCGTCGTAGACGACGAAGCCGCGCACCCCGGCCTCGACACCCCGCTTGACGTCCTCGATCGCCCGGACGACCTGCTCCTGCCCGCGCAGCCGGTAGCCGATGCGGGCGCCCTCGGGGGTCTGCACGCCCGCCCCGATGTCGTACGCCGCCCGCGGCCCGACCGACATCAGGATCTGGGCGCCGTACTCCTCTCCCAGTTCGGCGTACGCGCGCAGTTCGCGGGCCGTGTGGCGGTACATGCCCCGGGTCTCGGTGACGCGGTTGATGGTGAAGCCCCGGCGACGGCTCTCCGACAGCAGAGTCTCCGCCGCCTGGGCCGAGTTGACGGTGGGAACCTCGATCCGGAAGTGGCAGCCGTCGTCGAAGGTCAGCTCGGAGTCCGCGACGGACTCCCCGTCCCCCATGGGCAGTCCCAGCCGGCCGAGCTGGGCCCGGGTCTCGTTGAAGAGGGAGGTCACCGTGCTCACCTCGTCACCTCGATCCCCAGCTGCTCCGCCGCCCGCGCGACGATCTCCTCCGCGACGCCGATCGAGGTCGCGTGGTCGGGGTGCACCACCTGCACCTCGCCGAAGTTGCCGAGATTGCCGCGGCAGGGCGCGAGGACGTCGCCGTCCGGGAAGTTCAGGGTCAGCGCGTGCAGGACCTCGCCGTACTCGTGCGCCCAGTCCAGGCTCGGCGGCGGCCCCGCCGGCTTGGGGACACGGTCCGCGGCGCCGAACCAGCGGACGGTCGCATAGCGGTCGAACGCGATCTCGCCGACGTCCACCTCCTCATCGAGGTGAATACGGACGAGCAGCTCGAACGGGTCTCCTCCGCCCGCGAGTTGGAAGAGATTGGGCAGGCAGGAACCCATCAGGCGCGGGTTGAGTTCGATGAGCCGGGGGCGGCCGTCCTCACCCAGCATGATCTCGACGTGGAAGATGCCGAGCCGCAGGTCCACGGCACGGACGGCCGCTTCGGCGAACTCCATGACCCGCTCGTACAGCCCGGCGTCGATGGCCGCCGGGATCGTGGTCCCCACCTCCAGCGCCTCGTGCCGGTGCCAGGTCTTGCGCTCGCTGACGGCGAGACGGAGGAAGCGGCCGTGGGAGAGCCCGATCTCGGCCGAAAGGAACCGGCCGGTGAGGTACTCCTCGACGAGGACACCGTCCTGGTAGGGGGCCCGGCCGGGCCGCACGTGCCGCCACAGGTCCCACAGCCGGGCGCGGTCGTGGACGATGTGCGCGCCCTCGCTCGCCGAACCACTGGCCGGCTTGAGTACGACGGGGTAGCCCACCTCGGCGGCGAACGCGGCGGCCTCGACGTAGCCGCCGACGACGGCGTGCCGGGTGGAGTCGACCCCGGCTGCCGCGAGGGCCTCGCGGCAGCGGTGCTTGAGCTTGGCGGTCGCGGCGCCGTGTGCGCTGGTGAACGGGATGCCGAGTTCCCCGGCGATCCGGGCGACGGGGACGACCAGGGCGTCGACGGTGGCGACGAAACCGTCGATCGGCCGCTCCTCGTGGATGCCGGCGACGCAGGTGCGCAGTGCCTCGACGTCGGTCGCGTCGTCCAGGACGTGCACCGTGTCGACGTACTCCTGGTAGGGCGAGGTCGTGAAGTCGATGTGCTGGGACCGCTCCATGCGCAGCGACCGGATCAGCGTCACCTCGTGTCCGAGCCGCTTGGCCGCCCGGAACGCCGGGGCGTTGCCGGTCTTCCAGGTCACGAACACCACATGTCGGCGCCCGGCGGCCGAATGCCCACTGACGGGGCGCCCACTGGCCGGGGTCCCACTGGCTGGGTCTGTCATCGGACCTTCCTTGTGAATCTCTGGCCTATGCGGACGAAGCCCGGGGTGCCGGTCCCGGGCGTGGGGATGAAGGAGATGGATCCGGCGAGGACGTTCTTCTGCGACATGGAGGTGAACCCACCGGCTCCGGAGGAGACGAGATCGCCCTCGTCGAGGAGCTGCCAGCCGCCGTCGCGGCGCCGCTCGGAGTAGGCGTAGCGAAGGCGCTCGGGGCCTGGCAGGACCTCCAGCCGGTAGCCGTCGGAGGCGTAGACGCCCACGCAGTCGTCGAGCTCCATGCCGAAGCCGCGCCCGGTGCGGATGAGGCCCTCCCCGGTGAAGGCGCGCAGCAGGTCCTCGTACAGGCCGAAGGCGGGGTAGGCGTTGGCCAGGAGCAGAAGAAAGGAGCGCTCTTCGGGGAAGATCTGGATGAAGTTGTGGTGGCCGCTGCCGTTGGAGTTGAAGCCGAAGGCGGTGGGTCCGAACATCAGCCAGCCCAGTCCCCAGGCGTGCATGAAGTGATGGCCGGGAACGTCGATCTGCGGGGTGCGCATCTGCTCGGCCAGCTCGGCGGAGAGCAGCCGCTCGCCGCTCTCGGTGACGCCGTCGTTCAGGGCGAGCAGGGCGATACGGGCGAGTTCGGGGAGGGTGAGACAGATCGAGAACGATCCCGCGGCGTCGTCGGCGATGGTCTGTGGCCCGGGTGCGTGCCGTACGTACCGCCCGCTCGTCTCGCTCCACAGATATCCGGTGGATACGTCGCCGTAGTGAGCCTCCGCCGTTCCGCTCTCCGGGATCTCCTGGATGCCGAGCGGGGTCAGCAGCAGCTCGTTGAGCGCCCGCCGCCAGGGCATGCCGAGGAGCTTCTCGATGAGACCGGCGACGATCGAGGTCGCGCACGCGGAGTAGGCGAAGACCTCGCCGGGTTCGAAGAGCTGCCCGTACGCGCGGAAGGTCGCCAGGTAGTGGGCGAGGTCCTGGTGGTCGGTGTCGTGCCAGACCTCGTAGGAGTCGTCGATTCCGCTGGTGTGGGAGAGGAGTTGACGGAGCGTCACAGACACCGTACGGCCGTCACGTCGTACGAACGCCTGCGGAAGGTGACCGTCGAGGGGGTCGTCGAGGCCGATGAGCTCCCGGTCGACGAGGCGGAGCGCGACGAAGGCGAGGAGGGCCTTGGTGACACAGGTGACGCGCTGCCGGGAGGCCGCGCTGCGGGCGGGGCCGGTCTCCGTGTCGTCGGTGCCGTGGTAGGTGAACTCCAGTGTGCCGTCGGCGTACACGGCCGCCGCGGCGGCGGGAACCCCGTGCCCGTGTGCGGATTCGTGCAGGGTCCGGGCGACCGCGCGCAAGCGCGTGGCGGTGTCGGTGGCGGACTGGCCGGCGGGCGTCCGCTCGCGGGCGCGGCGCAGCAGCGCGGCCTGGGCGGCGAGGGTGCGGTTCTCGTGGATGTCGGCCACACGGATGGTCGCCCCGCTCTCGTCGCCGAGACGGGCGGCGAGCAGGGTGGCGAGCAGCGAGTGGCCGCCGACGGAGAAGAAGTCGAGGTCCGGGGCGAGTCGGGACAGCCCGAGGAGGTCGGTCCAGACGCGGGCCACGACAGTCTCGTCCGGGTCGTCGCCCGCGTACCCCGTACCGTCGGCGGTTCCCCAGTCGACGGTCCGTGCGGCCAGCGCCTTGCGGTCGACCTTGCCGTTGGGCAGCCGGGGCAGCCGGTCCTCGACCACGATCTTCGCGGGCTGCATGTAGTGCGGCAGCTTCCGGCGCAGGTGGGCGCTCATCGTGTCGACGGTGACAGGATCGCCCTCCAGACCGACGTGGCAGACGAGGAGGGTGTCGTCCCCGCGGCGCACCGCGAGGGCGGCGACATCGCGCAGGCCGACCGCCTCCCGTAGCACGGCCTCGATCTCGCCCAGCTCGATCCGGAACCCGCGCACCTTGACCTGGGTGTCCTTGCGGCCCATGAAGCGCAGCTCGCCGTCCTCGGTCCACTGCGCCAAGTCACCTGTGCGGTAAAGGGTGTTGACGCCGGGGTGGGCGAGGCGGGCCGGGGTGGGCACGAAGGCCGCGGCGGTGCGTTCCGGGTCGTTGATGTATCCGGTGGACAACCCCGCACCGCCCAGGTGCAGTTCGCCGATCGCGCCGCGCGGCACCGGGCGGCCGGCGGGATCGAGCAGGTACGCCACGGTGTTGGGGAGCGGCACGCCGATGGTGGGCTGGTCGGTGAGCGGTCCGGTGAAGCACTTCCACGTCGAGTACGTGGTGTCCTCCGAGGGCCCGTACAGGTTGAAGACCCGCCGTGCGGAGGTGCTGTCGAAGGCCGCGTTGACCAGTTCCCTGGCGAGCGGTTCGCCCGCGACGTTCAGGACGACGGTGGACGGCGGCACGGCCGAGCGCTGGAGCAGCACGTTGAGGGCGCTCGGCACCGTGTTGACGAGGGAGGGCCGCAATCCCGGGTCCTCCGTCAGCGCGAGCACATTGTCGACGACCACGACACAGCCGCCCATGGTCAGCGGGCACCAGAGCTCGAACACCGACAGGTCGAAGTTGAGGGAGGTCGCGAACAGCACACGGGAGACGTCCTGTTGGTCGTACGTGTCCCACGCCCAGGCCAGCAGCGCCACCACGTTGCGATGGCTGATCACGACGCCCTTGGGCAGCCCGGTCGACCCCGAGGTGTAGATCATGTGGGTCGCGCTCTCGGGACTCACGGCGACGTCCACGGGGTCGGGCCGTTCGCCGCGCGCCTTCTCCCACAGCTCGGACCACGGCAGCGGGGTGGCGCCGACGGTGTGGAGCCACTCCCCCGCCCCCGCCGGGTCGTCGAGGACCACGGCGGTCATGCCGGCCGTGGCCGCGATACCGGTGAGCCGGTCGGCGGGGTAGGCCGGGTCCAACGGCACATACGCGCAGCCCGCCTTGTGCAGGGCCAGCAGCAGACAGACGGTGTGGTGGGTGCGGGCCGTCGAGACGCCGACCCGTGCGCCGGGGGCGACGCCGTGGGCGAGCAGGGCGCGGGCGATCCGGTTGGCCGTCGCGTCGAGTTCGCGGTACGTGAGGACGGTGCCCCGCCACTCCACTGCGGGCGCGTCGGGGGTGCGCGCGGCCTGGGCCTCGATGTGCGAGTGCAGCGAGGTGTCGCGCGGGTAGGGGCGGGCGGTGGCGGTGGCCTCCTCCAGGAGGAAGCGGGTCTCCCGCTCGGACAGGTTCAGCTCGTGGACCGGCGCGTGGGGGCGGCGGGCGCCGTCCAGGAGCAGGGCCTGGTGGTTGGCGGCCATCCGGGAGACGACCTCGTGGGGGAAGCGGTCGGGGTCGTAGTGGAGGGTGAAGCGGGCGGCGGGGGCGACTTCGAGGAGCAGGTCGAAGTCCCTTGATATCGCCGGGATTTGACCGGATCCCGAACCGCTGAGGAAGCCGACGCGCAGTCCGTTGCCGAGGTCCGCCGTACCGCGGGGCCGCGGCTGCTGTTCGAGGGAGGCGGCCAGGTCGGCGAGACAGGTGTCGGTGCCGACCCTGGAGCGGATGACAGCCACACCCGCCGGGTCGAGCACTCGGCCCAGCGCGATGTCGTTCTGACCGCTGTAGCGGTGGATCAGAACGGCGAAGGCGGCCAGGGACAGCTCGGTGAGGTACGCGCCCGCCTCCAGGGACCAGGAGAACACCGCACGACGGACACCGGTGCTGTTGCCACCCCCGGTGACGGGCATCCGGAGCGCGGGCACGGCACCACCGGCCGAGGGTTCGGGCTTCCGCGCCGCGTGCACCGCGACGGCGAGCGTGTCATCCACGGGCTTGACTCCCTTGCTCCGTACGGGACTTGTGTTGCGCGCGAGACGTCC
Organism: Streptomyces sp. R35; assembly: GCF_041053035.1. Taxonomy (NCBI): domain Bacteria; kingdom Bacillati; phylum Actinomycetota; class Actinomycetes; order Kitasatosporales; family Streptomycetaceae; genus Streptomyces; species Streptomyces sp. R35. The sequence goes on along the minus strand of NZ_CP163440.1, from coordinate 8,697,888 downwards.
TGGAGGGGTGGGCCGAGCTCAGGGCGCGCATCTGTGGCCGACGACATGGACGTACCGGAGAAGCGGTCGCTCACACCGTCGCCGGGACCGCCCTCGCCTTGTCGCGCCGTCGCGCCAGCGCCACCACCGACGGCATCGCGGAGCCGAGCGCGGCGAACCCGGCGGCCATCACCAGCCACCCGACGGTGCCGTGCTCGATCGCCAGCCAGGTCAGGAGGGCGGGCGCAAGCATCTTGCCGATGTCGGCGCCCATGGCGTACGTGCCCTGGTACTGGCCCTGGACGCCTTCCGGGGCGAGCCCGAAGGAGATGCCCCAGCTGCCGGCGGACTGCCTGACCTCGCCCAGGACATGGGCGAGCGCGCCGAGGACGAGCAGGGCCGAGGCGAGCGGTGCCGGGGCGCCCTCACTGAGGGCGAAGACCAGGCAGGCGGCGCCCAGGCACCAGGATCCGGCGCGGGAGGCACGTGCCGCGCTCGCGGGTTCGTCCGTGTCCCGGGCGGCCCTGACCTGGAGCAGCACCACCGACACGGTGTTGGTGAGCAGGATGACGGCGATCATCCAGCGCGGGGCGTGGGTGTGGCGCAGGACCCAGAGCGGGAGGACGACGTCCAGGAGGAGGTTGTGCATGGACAGCAGTCCGTCGAGCACGACGAAGGCGAGGAAGGGGCGGTCGCGCAGGACCACGAGGGCGGGGCCCGGCCGGGCGGGCTGTGGTGGTACCGGCGGGAGGAGGAGGGTGAGCAGGCCGGTGGTCAGATAGGTGAGCGCATTGAAGACGACGGCCGCGCGGTACGCCGCCGGGGTCCCCACGGCGAGCAGGGCGCCCGCGATTCCGGCGCCGACCGACACACTGACGTTGCTCGCGGCGCGCAGATGGGCGCGGACGCTCACGCGCTCGGCGGCCGGGACCAGTCCGGCGATCATGGCCATCCGGGCGCTGCGGCTGGCGCTGTAGGCCACCGCCTGTACGGACATGACGGCCACGTAGGCGCCGAATCCGTCGACGACGAGGAGCGCGGCGGTCAGCGGACCGAGCGCCACGAACGACCAGATCTGTACGGCGCGCGGGCCGACCCGGTCGGCGAGGTGTCCGGTCGGGGTGCTCAGCGCCAGTGCCACCGCGGCGGCAGCCCCGGCGCCGAGCCCGAACTGACCGGGCGACAGCCCGAGTACGGCCGTCGCGTAGACGGCGTTGAGCGCCATCCACAGGCCCTGGCCCATGGTGTGCACCAGGGTGATTCCGGTGAGGGTGCGGGCGGGGCCGCGCGGCGGCAGGACTCGGCTCAGCACACCCGCACCGCCTCGCGCGTTCCGCTCCACGTCAGGGTCTCTGACATCGCACCGCACCTCTCGTTCAGCGCCATTGCCAACGATGGGTTGCGAAACCCGGTCCCCAGGGTCTCCGGGAGGGACCAGAATTCCGTACGCATTGAATTCTACACACGTTGACTTCTACGGCAAACCCGTGCGGCGCAGAGATTCCTGACGAACCGTCAGAACAATTTGGTGCCCTTGAGCCTCGCCTTGACCGCCTCGCGTCCGTTGCCCAGGACCAGCCGGCGCACCACGGGGTCCGCCTCCGTGGCTGCCCAACGGAGCATCCTCAGCAGGGTCTTGGGGCTCGGGTTGATGAAGCGCACCTCGCGCTCGGCGTACCCGAAGTGCTTGGGCACGAAGTCGGCCGCGAGGAGCCGCTCGTACAGCAGGTCCGCCGCGTCCGGGGCGGACACGGCACCGGCCTCAACGGCCTCGCACTGCTTGACCATCGTCTCGTACAGCTCGGCGAAGCCGTCGTGGTCGGGCCAGTACAGGCCGGGATACGGGACGTCCTCCAGGTCCACGAAGTGGCGGTCGCGGCCGTCCTTGCGGAACTTGGTGAGCGCGGTCTGCATCCGGTACACGCCCGCGTTCGCGCCCCAGGCCCAGATCCTGAAGACCGCGCTCCACAGGTCGTAGTCGCACCAGGAGATGAAGGCCGAGTTGACCAGCGAGTCGTTGTAGTCGAACAGCGACTGCTGGAGCCGGTCCACCGGCGCGAACCGTTCACCGGAGAAGTCGTCGTCCTTGACCGCGCTCAGCAGCCGCCAGGCCAGCACGTTCAGGGCCTCGGTCGTATTGGACAGGCCGCGCGAGAAGAGCGGGTCGAGGAAGCCGGCCGCGTGCGAGAGCAGAAACCAGCGGTCGCCCGCGGTCTGCTTGGAGGAGTACTGGAGGCGTCCGGTCGAGGTCCATTCCCGTACCGCCTTCATGCCCTCGAACTGCCGGACGATGTCCGGGAAGGGCGCGGCGAGCCGGTGAAAGTCCTCCTCCGGGCTCACCCCTTCCGGCTTGGGGAAGCGGCGCGGGTCGACCGTCATGCCGACGCTGCACAGCGGGTTCTTGGACCACTTGTTGTTGTTGAAGCCGATCACCCAGGCCCAGCCGCGGTCGAACATGTGGTGGACGGTGCCCTCGTACCAGGGCACGGGCGGCCGTTGGCTGTCCGGAAGGTGGTCGAAGAGCCGGTCGGTCGGGGTCAGGTCGACGACGTGGTTCCAGATCGAACGGGAGTGGTGCTTGAACCGGCAGGGGTCCTCCCGCAGCCCGAACTTGTCCGCGACCGGGGAACGGAATCCGCTCGCGTCGACCAGATAGCGGGCCCGGTACTCGCCGTCCTTCCCGGCCAGGGTGACACCCGAGCCGTCGAAGTCGATGTCGGTGACGAAGAAGTTCTGCCGGGCCTTGCAGCCGTACTTGACCGCCACCTGGAAGAGGTACGAGTCGGTGTCCTGGCGGAACAAGTGGGCTGCCTCGTGCAGCAGTTGGGGCGGGGTGTTGAACTCGTTGACCTCGCGGGGGTTCTGCGGGGCACCCTCGTGGTGGAGCAGGAACCCGAAGTGCCGTTTGACGCCGAAGCGCGGCCCGATCGTCCGGGTGGTGTCGGTGAACGAGGCGAGCGCGGCGATCTCCGGCACGTCGTAGCGCTCCGCGAGGGTACGCAGCGACACCAGGGTGAACGGGATCGTCGACTCGCCGATCGCGAACCGCGGATGCGAACCGGCGTCCAGCAGCAGGACCTTGGCCCCGTTCCGCGCCAGGATCGCCCCCAGCAGCGATCCGGCGACGCCCGATCCGAGGATCGCGACGTCATAGGTCTGCTTCTCCAGCGCGGTCACGCTCTCCGGCGCGGTCCTCTTCCCCCGTTCGGTCCTCTTCTCCCGTTCGGTCTTCTTCTGCGGCTCAGAGTTGCCCGTTGGTTTCACGTGCTCTCTCCTTGTCGTCGGTCGGACAGGACTGTGGCCGGCACACGGCAGCCATATGTGCCTTGCGACCGTGCGACCGGCATGGGGAGACCGCGCGGCCGGGCCCTCGTCCGCCGGACGGACCCGGCCGCGTCAGTGGGGGCGGCGCGCGCCGCGCAGACGCTCCCTGATCAGCCCGCCCATGGCCCCCTTCAGCAGGGCGCCGACCTCGTCGGGAGCGTCGGTGCGAACCCACCTGGCGGCCCGCACGATGCGCGCGGGAGTGTTGTGGAAGAACCGGTCGGCCGGGTCCCCCAGGCCGAGGGACGGCGGAAGGTAGTCCGCCTGCCGGATGGCGTCGAAGATGCGCTCCGCCGCCGACCCGGACGTGCGCGCGCCGGCCTCCACCTCCTCGCACAGGGTGCGGGTCAGCGGCCCGAGGGCGTTGTAGTGCGCGCTCCCGGGGAACGGCGATCCGGGGTGCCGGGTGTCCTCCAGATCCCGGAAGACGGAGTCGTCGCCGCTCCGGCCGTAGCGGGCACACGCGTTCTCCACGGCGAGCGCGCCGAGCACGGTGCTCACCGTCCAGGTCCGGACGACGGCGTTGAACAGCTCGAAGTCGCGGAAGGACACGAAGGAGGCGTACGCCAGATCGTCGTGCGCGTCGAAGAGGGCCTGCTGGAGGTCCTCCACGTACTGGAACCGCTCGGTGGACCAGTCGCCGTCGCGCGCCGCGTCGATCAGGCGCCGGCCGAGCGCGTTGACGACCTCGAGGCTGTGGGCGAGACCGCGCGAGTAGAGCGGGTCGACGAAACCGGCGGCGTGGGCGACCAGGCAGTAGCGGTCGCCCACGACACGCTTCGAGGAGTACTGCAGCCGCCCGGTCGAGGTCCAGGGCCGGGACGGCATGGCATGCGTGAACTGCCCTGCCACATCGGGGAATCGGCGGAGGAACGCATCGAACTCCTCCTGCGGCGACAGTCCGGAGACGGGGTGCCTGCGCGGGTCCAGGGTGAGGCCGACGCTGCACCGGCTGTTGGCGGAGCGCGGCTGGTTGCCGAAGGGGATGACCCACAGCCAGCCGCCGTCGAAGACGTGGTGCAGGGTGCCCTGGTGCCAGGGGCTGGGCTGGTCGTGCTGCCGCCCGGCCGGCGTCTCGTCGTACGGGGTCACGCCCGTCATGTGCGTGAAGAGCGTGCGGGACTGGTGCCGGGCCCGGCTCGGCTCCTCCCGCAGCCCCAACTCCCCGGCCAACAAGGCCCGATGACCGCCCGCGTCGACCACATACCGCGCGGCGAACTCGTCACCGCTCCCGGTGCGCAGGGTCACTCCGACGTCCGGGTCGATATCCACACCGTCCACCCGGGAGCCCGTGCACACCTCGGCCCCGTACTGCCGTGCGACGCCCAGCAGACAGGCGTCGACGTCCTCCCGGAAGAGGTGGGGCACGGGCGGTACGACCGAGGGGTTGACGACCTGGTAGACCTCCCCCGGATGCTGGCGCAAGTGCTCGCGGTGGTGGACGAACCCCATGTTCCGCATCACCCCGCAGTTGGCCGACACCTTGCCCTGAACTGCCTTGAGGCTGGTGAGGTGTTCGACCTCGGGCACGCGGTAACGCCGGGCGACCACACGGGCGAGTGCCGCGGTGTACGGAACCATCGACTCGCCCACCGAGAAGCGCGGGGACGTCTCCTCCTCGACGAGAAGCGTCCGCACCCCGTTGCGCGCGAGCACCGCCGCGAGCAGTGAACCCGCGAACCCGCCGCCGATCACGGCCACGTCGTACACCGTGCGCGAACTGTCCTTGCCGGTCACGTCCACGTGCCTCACCGCCGCCCGGTGGCCAATAATTCTCGATGCGTTGAATTCTACACATGGTGACTTAGTCGGTAAAGGCCGCCGGCGGCACGTCCGTTCGGCGTGGAAGTTGGCGAGCCGAGCGCCGCTCGCGCGCAGGCCGCGGCCGGTGCGCAGGCGCGGTTCGGGACGGTGGACTGCCGGGAGGTCAAGTGCATCGCGCTGACCTTCGACGCCGGGCCGAGCGAGCACTCGGCCCGGCTGCTCGACATCCTCAAGGAGAAGCAGGTCCCGGCGACCTTCTTCCTGCTCGGCAAGCGGCACATCGAGAAGTACCCCGAGCTGGTCAAGCGCATGGCCGCCGAGGGGCACGAGGTGGCCAGCCACACCTGGGACCACAAGATCCTGACGCGGATCACGCCGGAGCAGATACGCGAGGAGCTCAAGAAGCCCAACGACGCGATAGAGAAGCTCACCGGGCACAAGCCGACGCTGATGCGACCGCCGCAGGGGCGGACCAACGACACGGTGCACAAGATCAGCCGCGAGCTCGGGCTCGCGGAGGTCCTGTGGAGCGTGACCGCCAAGGACTACCGGACGAGCGACCCCGAGCTGATACAGAAGCGCGTCCTGGAGCAGTCGTCCCGCGACGGCATCATCCTGCTGCACGACCTCTACCCGGGCACCGTGCCCGCGGTGCCCGGGATCATCGACGCGCTGAAGAAGCGGGGGTACGTGTTCGTGACCGTGCCGCAACTGCTGGCACCGGCGAAGGCCAAGCCCGGTACCGTGTACCGACCCTGACGAATAGTCAGCCCAAGTCTTCTACGGGGAATCAGCCGAACCGGACCGGCAGTGTCCGGTAGCCGTGGCCGATGAACGACTCCGCGAGCCGGGCCGGCCCCTCGGAAGCGTCGAGACTCAGCCCGGGGAAGCGCTCGAAGAGGGCCGGGAGCGCGACGGACGCCTCCAGGCGGGCCAGCGGGGCGCCGATGCAGTAGTGGACGCCGTGGCCGAAGGCGAGGTGCTCCTTGTCGGCGCGGGCGATGTCGAAGCGGGCCGCGCTCTCACCGTGCCGCAGGGGGTCGCGGCCGGCCGCCGCGTACGTCGCCAGGATCGCGTCGCCCCGCGGGATCAGCGAGCCGTCGGGGAGCTTGATGTCCTCGACGGCGTACCGCAGCGGAAGGTTGGCGATCGAGGGGGCCCAGCGCAGGGTCTCCTCGATGACGTCGCTCCAGGGGATCTCGCCGCCGAGGACGCGGGCGAGCTGGCCGGGGTGGCTCAGCAGGGCGTGCACCGCATTGCCGATCAGGTTCACGGTCGTCTCGTGACCCGCGCCGATGACAAGGAGGAGCGTGTCGATCAGCTCGGTCTCGGTGAGCCGGGAGCCCTCCTCGTCGCGGGCGGCGATCAAGGCGGTCGTCATGTCGTCGCCGGGCTGCTCGCGCTTCAACGCGACGAGTCCGGCGAGCAGTTCGTGAATCTCCCGGTAGGTGGCCATGGCCTGTTCGGGGGTGAGGGTGGTGTCCATGTTGGCCTCGATGAGCCGCGCGATGTCGGCCCGCTTGTCCTCGGGCAGGCCGAACAGCTCGCAGATCACCCGCATCGGAAGCGGGTGCGCGTACGCGGACCGCAGATCGGCCCGTCCGCCGGGCACCTCGGCCATGCGGTCGAGGAGGGTGGCGGCGAGTTCTTCTACACGGGGCTTCAGGGCGTCCGTACGGCGTTTGGTGAACGCGGGCGAGACGAGCTTGCGCAGCCTGCGGTGGTTGGCGCCGTACGCGGTGAACATGTTGGTCACACCGACCCAGAGGGTGATCCAGCTCTCGCGGTACTCGCCGTCGATCCACGCGGGCCAGTGCTGGTTCGGGTCCTTGGAGACACGGTCGTCGGCGAGGAGTTGCCTGAGGATCTCGTACTGGGTGGGGGCCCAGGCCCGTATCCCGCCAGGGAGTTCGACGAGAGCGACGGCACCACGTTCGCGCAGCCGGTCCGCCTCCCCGTGGAGGTCGGCGCCTGCGGGGTCGATGACGTAGGGCTGGTCCGGCACGTGGTCTCCTGTCGCGGGGTCGGTCACCAGGCGAGGTGCAGCGCCTCGGGCGATCGGTGGATCATCGTGGGACGCATGATAACCGGGGAGTGGTCCCCGGAAAGCCGCAGTCCCGGCAGCCTGCGCGTCAACACCTCGAGCGTGATGCGGAGTTGCTCGCGAGCGAGCTGCGATCCGGGGCAGCTGTGCACGCCGAAACCGAAGGCGAGATGGCGGCCGGGGTCGCGGGTGATGTCGAACTCGTCGGGCCGCGGGTGGCGCGCCCCGTCCCGGTTGGCCGCGCCGAAGGCGACGAACACGCTGGAGTCCGCCGGGAGTTCGGTGCCCGCCAGGGTCACGGTACGGGTGGTGACGCGCCGGAAGCCCTGCAGTGCCGTGTCGTAGCGCGCGGCCTCCTCGACGGCCGCCGGAATGCGGTCGGGTTCCGCGCACAGGAGCTCCCACTGGCGTGGATGGCGCAGCAGGTGCAGCACCGTGCTTCCGATGAGCGCGGTGGTGGTCAGATGGCCCGCGATGAGCAAGTTCTGCAGATGCGCGACGAGTTCGTGCCGCTGATCGAGCGTCAGCTCACCGTCACCGGGGGCGAGGGAGTCGATGAGTTCGTCGGCGAGGTCCGCACGCGGACGGTCGCGACGCTCGCGTATGAGCGCGTCGAGGATGTGCTGCATCGTCACGACGTCCTGGGCAGCGGCCACTTGCCCGTCCTCGTCCAGCGGGCGGAACAGCAGCTCTTCGGCGCGGTGGCCGCCATGGACTACGGCGGGTACGTCTTCGGGATCGAACCCGACGATCCGCCCGATGACGTCGCCCGGTAACCGCCGTGCGTACGCGGACATCAGCTCGACGTGACCGTCCTTGGCGAAGGCGTCGACGAGCGCGGCGGCGCGCTCGGCGGCGTACGGGAGGGCCGCCGCGACCCGCGCGGGCGACAGGCCCCGGACGATCGGGGCGCGCAGCTCCTGGTGCCGGGCCCCGTCGGAGGTGACGACGACCGGCCGGCCGCCGAATCCGCCGCCCAGCACGGCCAGCGCGGCGGGCGACGGCAGCACGTCGGGTGTGAGCGCGTTGGCCGACGAGAAGTCCTCCGGCCGCCGCAGCACCTCCCGTACATCCGCGTCCCGGGCCACCAGCCAGGCGTCCAGCTCGGGCACCCGGACGAGTCCCTCGGTCTGCCGTGCCCGCGTGTAGTGCGGGTAGGGATCGCGCTGCAACTCGTCGAGCCTGCCGTGCAGTTCATGGTCCACGGGGGCGCCCTCCGGCCATGGGTGCGGGGTCGCGCTCATGGTGCCGCAGGGTGGGGCGGGGTGGTAGGGCGCCTCCGGCCAAGAAAGGTCAACGAGGGTCGAGGAGGGAGGGAGGTGCGGTGTCAGAACACGACGGTCCAGCCCTCGCGGGCGGCCTGCTGGGCGGTGTACGAGACGCCGTGCACCTTCAGGCCGTCGGCGCCGAGCAGGGTGATCTGGCCGCCGCTGTTGCCCAGTTGGACGCCGTCCGCCAGGGAGGCCGACAGGCTGGCACCGGGGGCGAGCTGACCGGCGGGCACCGGGCAGGTGTGGCCCAGGCGGTCGGCGATGCGCCAGCCCGTGAGGTCGACCGGGTCGGGTGAGGCGTTGATCAGCGTGACGTTCTCGGATTCGGGCGCCGGGCCCCGCGGATTGACCAGGGCCGCGACGATACGCACCGGCTGGCTGCCCGGTTCGGGGCGGGAGCCGCCGCCGTCCGGGACGATGGTGTGTCCGGTGACGTCGTCCGTGTGCCAGGACTGGCTCTGGAAGGCGAGGAAGACGCCGACCCAGCGCGACTGGGCCGGGAAGTGGATCAGCAGTCCGCCGTCCTGCCAGACCCCGTCGTCGTCCTGGAAGCGGGCGCTGTTGCCCTGGTTCATATGAATGTCGTGCACGCCGTTGCCGGGCAGGAACCCGAAGACCTTGTCCCGGACGCTGGGCTCGGGGCCGAAGCGCTCGCCGAAGACGTACAGCCGGGCGGCCGGGTCGTCGACCGCGCGCCGTACGTAGTGGTCGAGCAGATCCGCCAGGTCGTTGTCGGGACCCTGCACGTCCGGTGGCAGCGTGCGCATCTTCGCCGGGTCGAAGAGATTGCCCCGTACGAAGTCGAGGTTCGGGCCGCCGGGTCCGGGCGGCAGCGTGTTCCAGCCGGAGGTCAGGCCCTCCAGGTGCGCGGTGACCGGGTGCTGAAAGTCGTCGTTGACGAGATAGAGCAGCTCGGACGGCCGCTCCTGCGACTTCACGTTGACCGACGCCCGGTAGTGCGTCCCTTGATCGTCCGTCAGATGGATCTGGTAGTGCGGGGTGTCGACGGAACCCTCCCGGCGGGTGTCGACCGCCCGTGTGACCAGTACGCCGTACGCCTTGAGCGGCATGGTGACCAACTTCCCCCTGGGGGCGGGCGCCGTCGCTCGCCCCATGAGGGAATGGTAGGGCGATGACGCCCGATATCGGGTGGTTGCGTGAGAATTCACTGGGCGTTCGACTGCCTACGATCACCTGGTGGTCCTCTTCCTGCTGCACCGCGCGTCTCCCCTGCCCGTCGACCGGAGCTGGCGGCGCCTCACCGACTGGCCCCGGCACGCGGATGTCGTCCCCCTGACCCGGGTCACGGTGCTCACACCGCCGCCGACACGGGTGGGCACCTCCTTCGTGGCGCGATCGGGGGTGGGGCCCGTGGCGTTCGACGACCCGATGGAGGTCGTCACATGGCAGCCGCCGCGGGACGGCGGGCCGGGGTGGTGCCGGCTGGTCAAGCACGGCACCTTCGTCACGGGGTGGGCCGAGATCGAGGTGCGGCCGGTGGACGGCGGGGGCTCGCGCGTGGTGTGGCGGGAGGACCTGAGGGTGCGATGGCTGCCCGGGGTCGCCGATCGGCCGCTGCGGTGGGTGGCGCGGTGGATGTTCGGGCGGGCGGTGGAGGCGTTGCTGCGACGTGACGATGGAGAGGGGGACGCCGGGGACGCCTGACCGGGCGAGGCAGCCGCCCGGCCAGGGGGAAGCCGACGCCTCACGGAGGCGGGGCTGCCACCCGGCCGAGGCGAGGCCGCCTCCCTTCCGAACGTCAGCGCAGGATCGGCGGATTGGCGAACCGGACCAGCTCCAGGGCCTGCCCGGGGAACCAGTCCCCCGCGTCCGGGTCGATCATCCCGCGCTCCGGATCCTCGGGCCCCGCCGTACCGCGCAGACACAGCCCGTCCGACTCACCGGGCGTCTTGATCCACAGCCGGGCGTCCTGCAACGGGTCACCGGTGCGCAGGGTCGGGCGGGCACCGAGGCCCCGGTTCGGCGGATTGCACCAGTCCTGCGCGTCGGTGTACTTGCCGGCGGGCGGAGTCCAGGGCCCTTGCCCGTTACGGCTGGAGTCGGTGACGAAGTGCTTCATCCGCGACGGGGGCGTCTTCACATGCGCGTCGAGCCAGGCCTGCGCGTCGGCCCGTGGCCACCACTGATGCGGACACTCGGCGACGTCACCGCCCCCGTCCACATACGCCAGACACGATGAGATCAGCTTGCCGTACCAGGAGTTGGCGTCGTCGGTGTTGTAGTTCGAGGCGTTGGTGTAGAAGCCGGAGGCACGTGCAACGCCGCCCTTGATCAGCCTCGGCACGATGGAGTTGACGGTGTGCCAGCCCGGATGCCCGGTGTCGAGATAGACCCGGGTCCCGGCCAACGGCTCCAGCTTGTCCACCGCGTAGTTGACCTCCACGTACCGTGCGGCGGTCTTCGTCCCCTGCGCGTCGTCCTGCCCGCAGTCGGACGGCAGCAGCGCGAGGGCATCGGGCTCAAGGGTGACGAGGGCGTCACGCCCCCCGATCCCCCGCGCCACGGCATCGATCCAGTCCTTGTACTCCGCCGTGTCGGCGGCACCGCCCGCGGAGTAGTTGGAGCAGTCGCGGCCGGGGATGTTGTACAGCGCGAGCACGGGGATCGCGTCCTCCTTGTCCGCGTCCCGCACGACTCCGCGGATCAGCTGCTCCACCTGGGCGGGGCTCTGATCCCCGAACCACACGGCCTGCGGGGTGTTCACCATGGCCAAGACGCCTGCCGCGTCGAGGAATTGGCCGGCCCGGGCGAGTTCCAGGGCCTGGTCGTACGCCGCCGGGTTGGCGTCGGGGACATACAGCGAGGGGCCGCGGTCCACCGGCTCCGCGGCGTGCGCCGATGGTGCGACGAAGAGGGCCGCCAGCCCGACGGACAGAGCGGCAAGCCATGTTGGGGTACGTCTCATCCGGGTTCACTCCTGGATCGCAACGGTCACGAGGGACTTGCGGGAGCGCTCCCATGGGAGATTCGTCGAGGGTCATGCTCGCGTCAATACCGATGACACGGATACGGATGCCACGGACACGAGAAAGGGCCCGCCATGGTCTGCGGCGGGCCCTTCCTCGTGCGTACGCCGGTCAGGCCACCGACCCGATCCGCCCCACGGACGCCGACGCCCCCTCGTGGTGGATCGGGGTGTGCGCGCCCGTGAGCGAGACCCCGCTCCCCCCGCGCCGGTTGGCGACGATCTCCGAGGCGATCGACAGCGCCGTCTCCTCGGGCGTCCGGGCGCCGAGGTCGAGGCCGATGGGCGAGCGCAGCCTCGCCAACTCCAGTTCTGTGACGCCGACTTCGCGCAGCCGGTCGTTCCGGTCGAGGTGTGTCCGGCGCGACCCCATCGCGCCCACGTACGCCACCGGAAGCCGCAGCGCGAGCTGGAGCAGAGGTACGTCGAACTTGGCGTCGTGGGTCAGGACGCAGAGCACCGTTCGGGGGTCGGTCTCCGTGCGCTCCAGGTACTTGTGCGGCCACTCGACGACGATCTCGTCCGCGTCCGGGAAACGGGCCGCCGTGGCGAAGATCGGGCGGGCGTCGCAGACCGTGACGCGGTAGCCCAGGAACTTGCCGATGCGGACCAGTGCCGAGGCGAAGTCGATCGCGCCGAAGACGATCATGCGCGGGGGCGGGACCGAGGACTCCACCAGTACCGTGAGCGGCGCTCCGCAACGAGAGCCCTGCTCTCCGATCTCCAGGGTGCCGGTGCGGCCCGCGTCGAGGAAGGCGGCCGCCTCGCTCGCCACCGTGCGGTCCAGTTCGGGGTGGGCGCCGAAGCCGCCGCCGTACGAGCCGTCGGGGCGTACGACGAGGGCGCGGCCCATCAGCTCCCCCGGGCCCGAGACTATGCGTGCGACGGCCGCCGCCTCACCGCCCGCCGCGGCGGCCAGCGCCGTCGCGAGCACCGGGCGGGCGAGGTCGCCGGAACGGACCGGGGTGACCAGGATGTCGATGATGCCACCGCAGGTCAGGCCGACCGCGAAGGCGTCGTCGTCGCTGTAGCCGAAGCGCTCCAGGACGGTTTCGCCGTCCTCCAGCGCCTGTTGGCAGAGTTCGTAGACCGCGCCCTCCACGCAACCGCCGGAGACCGAGCCGATCGCCGTGCCGTCGGAGTCGACGGCGAGGGCGGCGCCCGGCTGGCGGGGCGCGCTGCCGCCGACGGCCACCACGGTGGCCACGGCGAACTCGCGTCCCTGCTCGACCCACCGGTGCAGCTCTTCGGCGATGTCCAGCATCTCTCGGTCTCCTTAACAGCGGTTGCGTACGGGATTCTTGAGCGTCAGTGGACGCCCATCCAACTCTCGATCGGGTTCAGGGCGAAGAAGACGAGGAAGACCGCCGTCAGGCCCCACATGAACGCCCCGATCTCCCGGGCCTTGCCCTGGGCGATCTTGATGGCGACGTAGCTGATGACGCCGGCCGCGACTCCCGCCGTGATGGAGTACGTGAACGGCATGATCACCACGGTGAGGAAGACGGGGATCGCCGTGGCGCGGTCGGCCCAGTCCACATGGCGGGCGTTCATCATCATCATGGCGCCGATGACCACCAGTGCCGCCGCCGCCACCTCGCCGGGGACGATCGCCGTCAGCGGGGTGAAGAAGAGACAGGCCGCGAAGAACAGGCCGGTGATCACCGAGGAGAGGCCCGTGCGGGCGCCCTCGCCGACTCCGGTCGCCGATTCGACGAAGACCGTCTGGCCGGACGCACCGGCCACACCGCCGACCGCTCCGCCCGCGCCGTCGATGAACAGCGCCTTGGACAGACCCGGCATCCGGCCCTGCGCGTCGGCCAGGTTGGCCTCCGTGCCGACGCCGATGATGGTGGCCATCGCGTCGAAGAACCCGGCGAGCACGAGGGTGAAGACGATCATGCCGACCGTCATCGCGCCGACCTGGCCCCAGCCGCCGAACTCGACCTTGCCGAAGAGCGAGAAGTCAGGCATCGAGACTGCGCTGCCGTGCAGTTCGGGAGCGCCGCTGGCCCACTGCTTGGGGTCGATGACGCCGAGGCCGTTGAGGACGACGGCGAGGACCGTACCGGAGACGATGCCGATGAGGATCGCGCCGGGGACGCCGCGCGCCTGGAGCATGAAGATCAGCAGCAGGGTCGCCGCGAAGAGCAGGACCGGCCAGCCGGCGAGTTCACCGGTCGGGCCGAGCGTGACCGGGGTCGCCTTGCCCTGGTGGACGAAGCCGGCCTTCACCAGGCCGATCAGCGCGATGAACAGGCCGATGCCCATGGTGATCGCGTGCTTCAGCGCCAGCGGAATCGCGTTCATGATCATCTCGCGCAGGCCGGTGACGACCAGGAGCATGATGACCACGCCGTACATCACACACATGCCCATGGCCTGCGGCCAGGTCATCTGCGGGGCGACCTGCGAGGAGAGCACACCGGAGACGGAGAGTCCGGCGGCCAGGGCGAGCGGCACCTTGCCGACGAAGCCCATGAAAAGCGTGGTGAAGGCCGCCGCGAACGCGGTCGCGGTGATCAGGGCCTTCTGGCCGAGCATGTCCCCCGCCGCGTCCTTGCCGGACAGGATCAGGGGGTTGAGCAGCAGGATGTACGCCATCGCCATGAAGGTCGTGACGCCACCGCGCACCTCACGCGCGATCGAGCTTCCCCGCTGGGATATGTGAAAGTACCGGTCGAGCCACAACCGTCCGGCCGGGACACGGCTACCCGTGCCCGCGTCCTCCGCGACGGTCTGCGGCTCCAGTGACTGCTGGGTCATGTGCCTTACTCCCAAGGTTCACAGGGGCACCCGCGGAGCCTCGGTCGGCTGCGGGATTTGGGAAGGTGCTTCGGCTGCACGACCCGGGGGACGGCCCGAGGCGAACTAGGGGATTGAGCGATCAACTAAGGGTGTTGCGTCAAGTGCCGCGAGCGGTGCGGTACTTGAGTACTCCGGGCGGCGCGGCGAAGTGTGACGTTCCCGGCGCCGCCCGGAGAGCCTTGCGAGGGGGGTTTGGGGGGGACGAAGTCCCCCCCCAGGAAGAAGTTTCTCTCCCAGCCCCCGGGGGTTACGCGGTGCCCGTGAGGTGCTCGGGGCGTACCGGCGTCCGGTTGAGCTCCAGACCCGTCGCGTTCCGGATCGCCGCGAGGACGGCCGGAGTCGAGGAGAGGGTCGGGGCCTCGCCGATGCCACGGAGCCCGTACGGGGCGTGGTCGTCGGCGAGTTCGAGCACATCGACGGGGATGGTCGGCGTGTCGAGGATGGTGGGGATCAGGTAGTCCGTGAAGGACGGGTTCCTGACCTTGGCCGTCTTGGGGTCGACGATGATCTCCTCCATGACCGCCACGCCGAGGCCCTGGGTGGTGCCACCCTGGATCTGGCCGATGACGGACAGCGGGTTGAGCGCCTTGCCGACGTCCTGTGCACAGGCCAGCTCGATGACCTTGACCAGGCCCAGCTCGGTGTCCACCTCGACCACCGCGCGGTGCGCGGCGAAGGTGTACTGGACGTGGCCGAAGCCCTGGCCGGTGCGCAGGTCGAAGGGCTCCGTCGGACGGTGCCGCCACTCGGCCTCGATCTCGACGGCCTCGCCTTCGAGTACGTCGGCCAGGTCGGCGAGGACCTCGCCGCCGTCGGTGACGACCTTGCCGCCCTCCAGGAGGAGTTCGGCGGTGGCCCAGGCGGGGTGGTACGTACCGAACTTGCGGCGGCCGATCTCCAGGACCTTCTCGCGCACCAGCTCGCAGGAGTTCTTGACGGCGCCACCGGTGACGTACGTCTGACGCGACGCGGATGTCGAACCGGCGCTGCCCACCTGTGTGTCGGCCGGGTGGATCGTCACCTGGGTGACGCCCAGCTCGGTGCGGGCGATCTGCGCGTGGACGGTGACGCCGCCCTGGCCGACCTCCGCCATCGCGGTGTGGACGGTCGCGACGGGCTCGCCGCCGACGACCTCCATACGGACCTTGGCGGTCGAGTAGTCGTCGAAGCCCTCGGAGAAGCCGACGTTCTTGATGCCGACCGCGTAGCCGACGCCGCGTACGACGCCTTCGCCGTGCGTGGTGTTGGAGAGGCCGCCCGGCAGCTGCCGTACGTCGGCGGCCTCACCGGCCGCGAGCCACTGCTGCTCCGGCGGCATCGGCATCGCCTTGACGCGGCGCAGGAGTTCGGCGACCGGGGCCGGCGAGTCGACGGCCTGCCCGGTCGGCATGATCGTGCCCTGCTCCATCGCGTTGAGCTGACGGAAGGCGACCCGGTCCATGCCCAGCTTGTCGGCGAGCTTGTCCATCTGCGCCTCGTAGGCGAAGCACGCCTGGACCGCGCCGAAGCCGCGCATGGCGCCGCAGGGCGGGTTGTTGGTGTAGAGGGCGATGGCCTCGATGTCGACGTTGTCGACGACGTACGGGCCGGCGCCGAGCGAGGACGCGTTGCCGACGACCGCCGGGGAGGCGGAGGCGTACGCGCCGCCGTCCAGGACGATCCGGGCCTTCAGGTGGGTGAGCTTGCCGTCCTTGGTCGCGCCGTGCTCGTAGTAGAGCTTCGCGGGGTGACGGTGGACGTGCCCGAAGAAGGACTCGAAACGGTTGTAGACGATCTTGACCGGCTTGCCGGTGCGGAGCGCCAGCAGGCAGGCGTGGATCTGCATCGACAGGTCCTCGCGGCCGCCGAACGCGCCGCCGACGCCGGAGAGCGTCATCCGGACCTTGTCCTCGGGCAGGCCGAGGACCGGGGCGATCTGGCGCAGGTCGGAGTGCAGCCACTGGGTGGCGATGTAGAGGTCGACGCCGCCGTCCTCGGAGGGCACGGCGAGGCCGGACTCGGGGCCGAGGAAGGCCTGGTCCTGCATGCCGAAGGTGTACTCGCCCTTGACGATGAAGTCGGCCTTCTTGGCGGCCTCTTCGACGTCGCCGCGGATGATCGGCTGACGGTGCACGATGTTCGGGTGCGGGACGTGACCGATGTGGTGGTCGTCGCGGCCCTCGTGGATCAGGATCGCGTCGGGCGCGGTCGCGGACGCCTCGTCCGTGATGACCGGCAGCTCCTTGTACTCCACCTTGATCTTGGCGGCCGCGCGGCGCGCGGTCTCCGGGTGGTCGGCGGCGACGATCGCGACCGGCTCACCGTGGTGGCGTACCTTGCCGTGCGCGAGGACCGGGGTGTCCTGGATCTCCAGACCGTAGTTCTTCACCTCGGTCGGCAGGTCGTCGTACGTCATGACGGCGTAGACGCCGGGCTGCGCGAGGGCCTCGGAGGTGTCGATCGAGACGATCTCCGCGTGGGCGACCGTGGAGCGCAGGATCTGGCCCCAGAGCATGTCCTCGTGCCACATGTCGGACGAGTACGCGAACTCGCCGGTGACCTTGAGGGTGCCGTCCGGGCGGAGCGTCGACTCGCCGATGCCGCCCTTGGTCTTGGAGCCCTGCGTGATGTTGGTGGGCGTACCAGTCGTACCCATGGTCAGACCGCCTCGGACTGCCGGGCGGCCGCAAGGCGGACCGCGTCCATGATCTTCTCGTAGCCCGTGCAGCGGCACAGGTTGCCCGAGAGCGCCTCGCGGATGTCCGCGTCGGTCGGGTTCGGGGTGCGCTCCAGCATCTCGTCCGCGGCCACCAGGAGGCCCGGGGTGCAGAAGCCGCACTGGACGGCGCCGGCGTCGATGAACGCCTGCTGGATGGGCGAGAGTTCGCCGCCCTCGCCGGTCTGCGAGTCGTGGCCCTTGGCGGCCCAGTGCTTGGCCTCATCGAGCGTCGTGCCCGATTTCCCGGACGTGCCGCACGCGCCGGTGCCGCAACCGCTGTGCTCCGCGCGCTGCTTGGCGAAGTCCGCGAGACCCTCGACCGTGACGACCTCGCGGCCCTCGACCTGACCGGCCGCGACCAGACACGAACACACCGGCACACCGTCGAGACGGACCGTGCAGGAACCGCACTCGCCCTGCTCGCAGGCGTTCTTGGAACCGGGCAGGCCCAGGCGCTCACGCAGCACGTACAGAAGGGACTCGCCCTCCCACACGTCGTCGGCTTCCTGCTTTCGGCCGTTGACCGTGAAATTGACGCGCATTACGCGACTCCCTCCGTGCGGGCGGCGGTGCCGCGGTACGACTCCCAGGTCCAGGTCAGCGTGCGGCGGGCCATGATGCCGACCGCGTGGCGGCGGTAGCTCGCCGTGCCCCGGACGTCGTCGATCGGGTTGCAGGCGGCGGAGCACAGGTCCGCGAACTGCTTGGCGACCGACGGGGTGATGATCTTGCCGTTGTCCCAGAAGCCGCCCTCTTCGAGCGCCGCGTTCAGGAACTCCTCGGCGGCCTTGGCGCGGACCGGGGTCGGCGCGGCCGAGCCGATGCCGGTGCGGACCGTGCGCGACGAGGGGTGCAGCGCCAGGCCGAAGGCGCAGACCGCGATGACCATGGCATTGCGGGTGCCGACCTTCGAGTACTGCTGCGGGCCGTCCGCCTTGTTGATGTGTACGGCCCTGATCAGCTCGTCGGCCGCGAGCGCGTTGCGCTTCACGCCGGTGTAGAACTCGTCGATCGGGATCAGCCGCGAGCCGCGTACGGACTCGACCTCGACCTCGGCGCCCGCCGCGAGGAGCGCGGGGTGGGCGTCACCGGCCGGGGAGGCGGTGCCGAGGTTGCCGCCGACGCCGCCGCGGTTGCGGATCTGCGGGGAGGCCACGGTGTGGGAGGCGAGGGCCAGGCCGGGCAGTTCGCCGCGCAGGTTCTCCATGATCTGGGTGTACGGAACGGAGGCGCCCAGGCGCACGCTCTCCTCGCCGACCTCCCACTCGCTCAGCTCGCCGATGCGGTTCAGATCCAGGAGGTACTCGGGCCGGCGGTGGTCGAAGTTGATCTCGACCATCACATCGGTGCCACCCGCAATCGGCACAGCGGTGGGGTGCTCAGCCTTGGCGGCGAGCGCCTCCTCCCAGCTGGCGGGGCGAAGGAAGTCCATGAGTGGCTCTCTTCATTCGTATCGTGGTGGTTCTGATCAAGCCAGATCGTGTGCGGCGGGCCCGGCTCGTTCATG
Organism: Streptomyces sp. R35; assembly: GCF_041053035.1. Taxonomy (NCBI): domain Bacteria; kingdom Bacillati; phylum Actinomycetota; class Actinomycetes; order Kitasatosporales; family Streptomycetaceae; genus Streptomyces; species Streptomyces sp. R35. The sequence continues at coordinate 8,679,507 of NZ_CP163440.1, read as the reverse complement.
AGTTGTTAACGCGGATTGGGGCCAGTACACCGCTCCGTCCTCCACCGGGGTCAGTCACCGAAACCATGAAGGAGTTGGCTGGCCAGCGCGCGCATCTTGTAGATTCGTATGAACGGAGGTCATCAGTAACCTCCTCGTTTTCCTGGGGAAACGTCAGTCACAGCCCTTGAGAGCCAGGTCACAGCCCGGGAGCCGACCGGTATGGCTCGCCAGACCCACTCACGGGGGATCCGCTCCCGGATCCCATAGATCCATCGTAGATTTCGAGACAAAGAACGGCGGCGACGAGAATGCGGCTGCGCGCACTGCTGGACACCGACGCGCTGGGCCTGCGGCTGCTCGGCGGCGAGGACGAGCTGGACCGCACCGTACGCGGTGTGATGACCACGGACCTCAAGGACCCCAGCCGCTACCTCTCGGGCGGCGAGCTGGTCCTGACCGGCCTCGCCTGGCGGCACGACGCCGCGGACTCCGAGCCCTTCGTACGCATCCTCGCGGGCGCCGGGGTCGCGGCCCTCGCCGCCGGTGAGGCGGAGCTGGGCGATGTGCCGGACGATCTGGTCCTGGCCTGCGCCCGGCACCGGCTGCCGCTGTTCGCGGTGAACGAGCGGGTGGCCTTCGCGACGATCACCGAACACGTCGTCCGGCAGGTCTCGGGCGAGCGCGCCGGGGATCTGGCCGCCGTGGTGGACCGCCACCGGCGGATGATGACCTCCGGTCCGGCCGGCGGCGGCCCGGACGTGGTCCTGGATCTGCTCGGCACCGACCTGGACCTGCGGGCCTGGGTCCTCTCGCCCACCGGACGGCCCATCGCGGGCTCCAAGGCCGAGGGGGGCGCGCTGCCCGCGGACGTGTGCGCCAAGCTGGCCGCCGAGCACCTGGCGGCGGCGCGCACCGGACGGCGGGGGCCGCACCGGGTGACGGTGGGCACGACGCCGTACTCGCTCTTCCCGGTCCGCTCGTCCGGGCGCTCCACGGGCGCGTCCCGGGACGTGCGCGAGACGGTGCTCTCCGACTGGGTGCTCGCCGTCGAGGCGGATGCCGGGGACTGGCCCGAGGAACGGCTCGACCTGCTCCAGGGTGTCACCCAGCTGATCGCGGTGGAGCGGGACCGGCGGGACGCGGCGCGCACAGTGCGGCGGCGGCTCGCGCAGGAGGTTCTGGAGCTGGTGCAGACCGGCGCCGCGCCCGCCGAGATCGCGGCGCGGCTGCGGGTGGCCGCGCCGGTGCTGCTGCCGGGGCTCGGCGCCGCGCCGCACTGGCAGGTCGTGGTGGCCCGCGTCGAGTGGGAGGGCGGCGAGATCGAGGGCGGTCCGGTCGCCCAGTCACTGCTCGAGGAGATCCTCGTCGACCCGCTGTCGGCGGGACCGGAGCATTCCGACCGTATCGCCGTCGCCCACACGGGTGACGAGGCGATCGCCCTCGTACCCCTTCCGGCTGTCTCGGCGGAGCACGACGGCTCCGAGTCTGGCCTGCTCGCCGACACGCTTCTGGAGGCCGTACGGGCCCCGCTCTCGGCCGGCCTGAACGACGACGGGCGGCTCACGCTCGGCGTCAGCGCCGCCGTGCACTCGGCGGAGGGGCTGCGCGGCGCGCTGGAGGAAGCCCGGCACGCACGCCGCGTCGCCGGGGCGCGTCCGGGCCGGGTCTGCGCGGCCGGGCACCAGGAGCTGGCCTCGCACGTACTGCTGCTGCCGTTCGTGCCGGACGACGTACGCCGCGCCTTCACCGCACGGCTTCTGGACCCGCTCCGGGACTACGACCGCCGTCACCGTGCCGAGCTGATCCCCACCCTGGAGGCGTTCCTCGACTGCGACGGCTCCTGGACGCGGTGCGCCACGCGGCTGCACCTGCACGTCAACACGCTGCGCTACCGGGTGGGCCGTATCGAGCAGTTGACGAGTCGGGACCTGTCGCGCCTGGAGGACAAGCTCGATTTCTTCCTGGCGTTGCGCATGAGCTGAGGTCGCGGGCCCGGCGGCCCCGGACTCCCCAAGTGCCGCCGGTGTCCCACGACTTTGTGAAATCCTTCACCCACCCTCTTGGCCGGGCCCCGTGATCCGTGCTGAGATGCCAGCACTCAACAGCTCAATGGCGTGCTCGGGGAGGGCAACGTGGCGCATACCGCCATGTCTGGTTCCGGAACGACTGCAGGGGACGATCCACTCCAGACCGCGGTATGGCGGCTGCGCTCGCGCGCCTGCTGGGCCGACGCGGCGGCACTGCTCCAACCGCACACGGCGGGAGCGTCGCTCCAGCGAGCCTCACTCCTCGTCGAACGGTGTCTGTACACCGAGCAGGGCTGGGCCGAGGCGGAGGACGCGCTGCGCACGGCGGAGGCGGTGGCCCAGAGCGACGACGAGCGGGGCGCGGCGGCCTGTGAGCGCGGGCAACTGGCGTACGCGGCCACGCTGCTCGGCGTGCGTGACCGGGCGGACGAGGCGCGCGCCGCGCTCGGCCGGGCCGCGGCGCTGATCACGCCGGGTGCCCCCGGGCGGGCCCTCCTCGACTTCCGGCGCGGGCTGCTCGCCGAGAATCTCGCGCGGTCGCCGCAGGCCGCGCGCGCGGCGTATCGGCGGGCTCATGCGGGCGCCGTCGCCCAGGGGGACCCTTTGCTGCAGTCGTTCACCTGGCGGCATCTCGCTGGACTCGCCCTGCGGGACGGGGAGTTGGCCGAGGCGCGGCACGGCTTCGCCGAATCTCTGCGGATCCGTGAGGAGTTGGGGTATTTGGTCGGTACGGCTCCGGCGTTGGCGTCCTTGGCCGATGCCGAGGTCGAACCTGAGGCGTCTCGGTTGCGGGCGGAGGCTGGGCGGCTGTTTCGGCTGCTCGGGGGTGTGCCTACGTGGCTGGCTCAGCAGTTGGCTCCGCCTGCGGCGAGCGCCTGAGAGCTCGGGGGGCATTTGTAGTGGGCGGCTGCGGGTTGTTTGTGGCTGGGCGCGCAGTTCCTCGCGCCCCTGATCTGAGCTGCCCGACTCCGGAGTTGAACAGATCCGTCTAGTTGCTCTGAACGCGCGCCAGAAGATTGCGGGCGAACGTCGTCACCGTGGTGCGGAGTTCGGGGTCGTGGGCCACGTAGACGACCACGGCCACGATCACCAGGAGCGTCAGGAAGCCGCGCACGCTGCCGCCCCGGCTCCCGTTGTACGGCATGGGGCGGTGCATCTGGGGTGTGCCGCCGTGGATGCGGGCCATGTCGTGCATGTGGCGGTGGTGGCGCACGTTGTTCTGGTGGATCTGCTGGGCCTGCTGGGCGGCCTGTTGGGCCTGCTGCTGTGCCATCCAGGACGGGTCGGGCATCGGAATCTCCCCCGGGTTCGGTCCGGCTCTCGCCGTGTATCCAGGGGCACGCGGGCGGGGCGGGCCGGGTTCCCGGTGTCGGGGTGTGTTGCGCGGACCGTACGGGTCCGTGACACGGGTGAGCGGAAGGGCACGTACCCGCGGCTTCAGTGGCCGTCCGCGAGACCGTCCGCTGCGAGGATTTCACCGAGACTCACCACGGGACGGCCGAACAGCGTTGCCAGTACCCGTACTTGATGATCAGTCAGAGATGTCAGGGGTGTCAGGAACACCGCCGCGTCGGCATCGGTCCGCTCGCAGGCCTCGGCTGCTTCACGGGCCTTCCCACGGCTCAGGAGAGTCCGCGAGGAATACGGCAGGGCCATCTTCTTGACTCCGCCGCCCGAGACGCCGCGGCGCTGGGTGATCCGGCCCACGACCCGTGCGCCGCGCGCTGTCATCTCCGCGGCCGCCGAGTCCATGAGCGCGGCGAAGTCCTTCTGCTTGGCGGAGAAGTACCCGACGAGGACGACATCGGCTCCCGCGACCGTCAGGGCCGGAGCGTCCTGGTGCCGAGTCCGTACTGTCTCCGCGCGGCGGGCCGACCGCCGCTCGCGTCTTCGGTCCTGATGCATGGCCCACAGGCTAGACGTGTCGCCACCTGCGGCGATACACGTTTTTCGGGCGCCCGGGCCCGAGGCCGGGGAGCAAGCTCAGCACGCGCCGGTGAAGTGCTCCCGCACCAGGGACTGCACGACCGTCAGGTCCTCGGCGATCAAGGCGTCCAGGAGGGCGGTGTGTTCGGCGGCGTCGGCCACCAGGTCGGCGCGGCCGCGGGAGACGGGGCCGCCGACGAGCGGCCACTGGGCGCGGCGGTGCAGTTCGTCCGCGATCTGCACCAGCTGGGCGTTGCCGGCGAGGGCGAGCACCGCACGGTGGAAGGCCCGGTCGGACTCGGCGTACGTCGCGCGGCAGCCCGAGGACGCGGCCCGTACCGTCGCCTCGGCGAGCGGGCGCAGCTCCGCCCAGCGGGCGGTGGGCACGGTGCGGGCGAGGCGCAGCATCACGGGGACTTCGATCAGGGCCCGGATCTCGGCGAGTTCGGCCAGCTCCCGCGTGCCGCGCTCGATGACGCGGAACCCCCGGTTGGGGACGACCTCGACGGCGCCCTCCAGCGCGAGCTGCTGCATCGCCTCCCGTACGGGCGTCGCGGACACCCCGAAGCGCTCGCCGAGCGCGGGCGCCGAATACACCGCCCCGGGGGCGAGCTCTCCCGTGACGAGCGCGGTACGCAGGGCGTCGAGGATCTGCCCGCGCACGGAGGCACGCTGCACGACGGCGCGGGCGCCCTCGGCGCGGGGGCGCGGGATGGGCGTCTCACTGTGCGTGTGCTCACCGCGAGCCGTGGCCCCGGCACCGGCTCCGGTCCCGGCGCCTCCGGAGCCGGTGCCCCGCTTCCGGTCCATGTCCGAGGCCTGTGGCTGTGCGGGCACCCGAACGGCCGCCGTACGGATGTCCGGGACCCCCGCCCCGGCGGAGCCGTGCGCGCTGCGCGGACCGGCCTGCTCCACGGGTCCTCCTCCGGGCTTGGTGGTACTTGGGGGTCATTGCGGCGGTTGTTACCCGTCCGTCAAGCACCATAGGCGCACATGGCCTCAGTTCAAACATCCAAAAAAATGGGTAAGGTAAGCCTAACCTGCTAACGATCGTGAAGCGATGGTCCCCCATGCCCGCTCCCGCCCTGTCCTCGGGCACCCCGGCCGGCACCGGCGCACGCCCGGCCCCCTCGGCCGTCACGGACGCGTACGCCCAGCTGGCCGAGGTCTTTCCCGGGCTGAGCGTCATGGAGCTGGGACATGGGGAAGCGGCGCCACGGGACGGCGGCTGGGTCGCCGCCGCCGGGCTGGCGGAGGGCGGGGCCGGCCTCGACGCGTTTCTCGCCTGGGACGAGGCGCAGGTGATCCGGGACTACGGGCAGCGGGCGCGGCCGGATGCCGTGGCCAGCTTCGGGCTGCACCGTTACGCCTGGCCCGCCTGTCTGCTGTTCACCGCTCCCTGGTTCCTGCGGCGTCGCGTACCCCGCTTCCCTGTGGAGCACGTCACATACGAGCGCGCTCTCGGCCGTATGGCCGTCCGCGTCACCTCCTTCGCCTGTCTGCCCGACGATCCGGCGGCCGCCCTGCCCGGCGCCCGGGTCGTACCGGACGAGGAGGCCCTGCGGGCGGAGGTGCGGGCCGCCGTGGCCGAGCACCTGGAGCCGGTCCTGGGCGGCTTCGGCCCGCGCATGCGCCGGCGCGGCCGGGCCCTGTGGGGCATGGCGACCGACGAGGTCGTCGAGGGCCTCTGGTACGTCGCCCATCTGCTCGGCGAGGAGCGGCGCGCGATGCGCGAGCTGGAGCTGCTGCTGCCGGGGGCGACCCGGCCGTACGCCGGTTCCGCCGCGTTCCGCGAACTGACGGGTCCGAACGGGGAGTCCCTGCCGACCCGCGACCGGGCGAGCTGCTGCCTCTTCTACACCGTGCGCCCCGAGGACACCTGCGCCACCTGCCCGCGCACCTGCGACACGGACCGTGTGGCCAAGTTGATGGCCTCCGCCGCCAGTTGAGGCAGCCCGCGAAGGGCTGTTGTGGTCACGAGCCGGCCGTACGTGCCCTAAGATCACCACAGACTGAGACCCCCTGCGGATTACAGGCGATTCACAATTTCCTCACTTGTCGCAGGAACTTTCCGTGGAACCATCCGTACGGGTAATCTTATTCGCACTCAACTCCCGTCCCTCGCGCGGCAGTTCGAGCAGAAAGTCGCCCTGCGCATCCCCTTGCACTCCCTTGGCGGCCTCTTGCCCCGAAACCCCCTGAGGGCCGACGGGTTTGGGCCACTATGGCGGGCGTTACGCCCTATCCCAATGCAAGGGACCCCAGATGAGACTGACCGATATATCGCTGAACTGGCTGCTTCCGGGCGCCGTTTTGCTCCTGGGCCTGCTGGCGGCGGTGGCTGTGCTCGCGCGCGGCAAGCGGTCCGGGGAGAGCGCGAGCAGCGACGACTCATGGGAGCGCAGCGAGGAGCGCCGCAGGCGCAAGGAGGCCCTCTACGGCACGGCTTCCTATGTGCTGCTGTTCTGCTGCGCCGCCGTCGCCGCGGCACTCTCCTTCCACGGCCTGGTCGGCTTCGGCCAGCAGAACCTCGGCCTCTCCGACGGCTGGGAGTACCTGGTCCCGTTCGGCCTGGACGGCGCGGCCATGTTCTGCTCCGTCCTCGCGGTGCGCGAGGCCAGCCACGGCGACGCGGCACTCGGCTCCCGGATACTCGTATGGACGTTCGCCAGTGCCGCGGCCTGGTTCAACTGGGTGCACGCGCCGCGGGGCATCGACCACGCGGGCGCTCCGCAGTTCTTCGCCGGCATGTCGATGTCGGCCGCGGTGCTCTTCGACCGCGCACTGAAGCAGACCCGCCGTGCCGCGCTGCGTGAGCAGGGCCTGGTTCCGCGCCCGCTGCCGCAGATCCGTATCGTCCGCTGGCTGCGCGCGCCCCGTGAGACGTACAGCGCCTGGTCGTTGATGCTGCTGGAGAACGTCCGCACCCTTGACGAGGCCGTGGACGAGGTGCGCGAGGACAAGCGGCAGAAGGAGCAGACCCGTCTGCGCCGCCGGAACGAGGAGCGGGTCGAGCGGGCGCACCTCAAGGCGCTCAGCCGCGGTCACCGGGGCCTGCCGGGTCGCGGAGGCGCCCGGCGGGAGCTGGAGACGACCGTGGAGCGGGCGCCCGCCCAGGCTTCCGCGGAGCCTGCCATATCTACCGCGGAGCAGCTGCCCGTACGCTCACGGCCGTCCCTTACCCCCGTCCGCAAGAGCACTGACCCCATCACCGTCGACCTCACCGCGGAGGACGACACGATGGCCCTGCCCCGGCTCGACTCCCTGGAGCGCAAGCTCAAGGACCTTGAGCAGCAGTTCGGCTGAGGCCTGAGGCCTCAGGCCCAGGCTCGGACCTGATCCCCAGCCCGGGTGTCCCGGCCGGATCTCTCCGGCCTGGCCCGGACAGGACTACGGCGGCGCGGTGGTTACTTACACCGCGCCGCCGTCCAGTTCGAACCACACTGCCTTGCCCACGCCATGTGCCCGTACACCCCACGCGTCCGCGAGGGACTGTACGAGAACGAGGCCTCTGCCGTGCGTACCGTCGTCGGCGTTCGGTACCCGCAGTCTGGGCCTGCGTCCCACGAAGTCCCTTACTTCCACGTGGAGTCCGCGGGGTCCGACGGTGGCCGTCAGGACCGCGTCGTGGTCGGTGTGTATGAGTGCGTTGGTGACGAGCTCGCTGGTCAGCAGCTCGGCTATCTCGGACCTTCCCGGCTTCCCCCAGTGCCGTAACAGTTCCCTCAGTGCCTTCCGGGCCTCGGGCACCGCCCGCAGGTCCGCCCTGCCGAGCCTGCGCCTGAGCTGTGCGCCGTCCGGCTGGTCCGTCGCCCTGTCGGCCGCTTCCTCCACTGCCTTCGCTGAGGAGGCCCCCATGGCCATGGGACCACCTCCTCGTACCTGCCTCTTCATGACCCCCGCCTGCACGCCGATGTCGGTTCCCCTCCTGCTCGAACACCTTCACGGGGATCCATGCCCCGTAGGGCACGTGACAGTCATGTCGAATCGTCAACCACCCGCCGGGCGGCCCCGGATGCGCGGCAACTCCGTGGGAAGTGAACCTCCGGACACAGCCGTCCGAGCACCGGGAAGCCGCCGTGCACGACGACCGTTCGCTGGTGGAGGGGCGCCTGGAGGGCGCGCTGCGGCAGTACTGCGCCCCGCGGAGTACTCCGACCGCGCCCCGCTGATGCTGTCCGTGTGTCACGTACCCGGCGAACCGGTGCCCGTGGACCAGGCGTTGGGGGCCGTGTACGAGCCCTTCACGACCGGCACGGTCTGGGGAAAGTCCTGGTCGACGAGTTGGTTCCGGATCGAGGGCCGGGTGCCCGAGGAATGGGCGGGTCGCCATGTGGAGGTGGTGGTCGACCCCGGGTCCACGGGTGACGGCCCCGATTTCCGGGCGGAGGGGCTCTGTACGACGCCGCGGGCGTCCACCTCAAGCGCATTCACCCGCACAACCGGCGTCTGACCGTCGCGGTGCCCGCGAGGGGAGACGAGGGCGTGCGGCTGCTGCTGGAAGCGGCCGCCGGCCCGGCGGTCCCGCACGGCTTCGGGCCTACGTCCCTCGGGGACGTGCTGACCGCGGGCGATCGGCTCATCTACCGATTCGCGGCTGCCGATCTCGCCGTACTCGACGAGGACGCTCCATGGGGGTGGAGTCCGACGCCAACATGCCGCGGGTGACCGCGGCGACGCCACTCGCACCGCTGGTGAGCGTCGATGACCCGCCGTCCCCGTCGAGTCGGTGAAGCTCGCGGAGATCCATCAGCAGCCTCCTAGGGCCGCGGCACGTTCCGCAGATTGGAGCGGGCCATCTGCACCATGCGGCCGACTCCCCCGTCCAGCACCATCTTCGACGCGGACAAGGCGAATCCCGTCACCATCTCCGCGCTGATCTTCGGCGGGATGGACAGGGCGTTCGGGTCGGTGACGATGTCGACGAGGGCGGGACCCTTGTGGCTGAAGGCGTTCTTCAGAGCGCCCGCGAGCTGCTTGGGCTTCTCGACCCGGATGCCGTGCGCCCCACAGGCCCGGGCGACGGCCGCGAAGTCGGGGTTCTTGTTCGTCGTCCCGTACGAAGGCAGCCCGGCCACCAGCATCTCCAACTCGACCATACTCAGGGCGGAGTTGTTGAAGAGGATGACCTTCACCGGCAGGTCGTACTGGACGAGGGTGAGGAAGTCGCCCATCAGCATGGCGAATCCGCCGTCGCCCGACATCGAGACGACCTGCCGCTTCCGGTCGGTGAACTGGGCGCCGATCGCCATCGGCAGCGCGTTCGCCATCGAACCGTGCGAGAACGAACCGATCACCCGGCGGCGCCCGTTGGGCGAGATGTAGCGGGCCGCCCAGACATTGCACATACCCGTGTCCACCGTGAAGATCGCGTCCTCGTCGGCGAGTTCGTCGAGCACGGAGGCGACGTACTCGGGATGGATCGGGACGTGCTTCTCTACCTTCCGCGTGTACGCCTTGACGACTCCTTCGAGCGCATCCGCGTGCTTCTTCAGCATCTTGTCGAGGAAGCGCCGGTTCTCCTTGCGCTGCACGCGCGGGGTCAGACAGCGCAGGGTCTCCAACACATCGCCCCAGACCGCCAGGTCCAGCTTGGAGCGGCGGCCCAGGCGCTCGGGGCGCACATCGACCTGGACGATCTTGACGTCGTCGGGCAGGAAGGCGTTGTACGGGAAGTCGGTGCCGAGCAGGATCAGCAGATCGCACTCGTGGGTGGCCTCGTAGGCGGCGCCGTAGCCGAGCAGTCCGCTCATGCCGACATCGAAGGGGTTGTCGTACTGGATCCACTCCTTGCCCCGCAGCGCGTGCCCGACCGGGGACTTGATCTTCTCGGCGAACTCCATCACCTCGGCGTGCGCGCCCGCGGTGCCGCTGCCGCAGAAGAGCGTGACCTTCTCGGCCTCGTCGATCATCGCGACGAGCTTGTCGATCTCGGCGTCGCCGGGGCGGACGCTGGGCCGGGAGGTGACGAGGGCGGTCTCGGCGGGCTTGTCCGGGGCGGGCTCGGAGGCGATGTCGCCGGGGAGGGAGACGACGCTGACGCCGCTCTGCCCGACGGCGTGCTGGATGGCCGTCTGCAGCAGCCTCGGCATCTGCTTCGGGTGGGAGATCAGTTCGCTGTAGTGGCTGCACTCGCGGAAGAGCTGGTCGGGGTGGGTCTCCTGGAAGTACCCGAGGCCGATCTCGCTGGAGGGGATGTGCGAGGCGAGGGCGAGGACCGGGGCCATGGAGCGGTGGGCGTCGTACAGGCCGTTGATGAGGTGGAGGTTGCCGGGGCCGCAGGAGCCGGCGCAGGCCGTGAGCTTGCCGGTGATCTGGGCCTCCGCGCCCGCGGCGAAGGCGGCGGTCTCCTCGTGCCGGACGTGGATCCAGTCGATGGCGGAGTTGCGCCGGATGGCGTCGACGACCGGGTTCAGGCTGTCGCCGACGACTCCGTACAGACGCTTGACGCCGGCGCGGACGAGGATGTCGACAAACTGTTCGGCGACGTTCTGCTTGGCCATGCCTCACGCACCTCTTCGCGATCCTTGGGCCGTCCCTTGGATCCATGAATTCACAGGGAGCGCGGTTACGCCTCCCAAACGGCCGCGGCCGTCCGATCGTCCGCGTACCCCTTGACCCGCACGAGGGTGTCCGCGAGGAACGCGGCGAGGCCGGGCGGTTCCCCCGCCGACCACCGCGTGGTCAGATGCCCGGCCAGTTCGGGTTCGCCGCGCAACGGGTCCGCCAGACCGCCCGTGCAGAGCAGGAGCGTGTCACCCGGGCGGGCGACGGAGGCACGGAAGCGGAAGGGGTCGCGGGGCGGCTCGGGAGCCGGTTCGTACGGGCTCGGCGGCGTCGTGATGCCCAGGTCCATGGTGAGCCGGTCGCCCTCGGGCGTCTCGTGGGGCAGCGATCCGAAACCGACGACGGCCTCGCCGGTGGCCTCCGCGACCCGGGGCTCGATGTCCTGCCACTCGCCGTCCCGCAGCCGGAACAGGCCGCCCGTGCCGACGCCGAAGAAGACGCGTGTACGGCACTCCGGATCGGCCGGGAGCAGCAGGCAGCGCAGGCTGGCGGTGTACTCCTCGGGTTCGATGCCCTGCTCGGACGCGGTCGCCCGCAGCTTGCCGAGGCTGCGGTCGGTGAGCCGGTGCAGCCCCGACTTCAGGTCCCCGCGCCGGGCGGCCCGGATGTCCTCGGCCAGTCGTGCGTGGCTGCGGCCCACGGCCCGCCCGATCCACTGGCACGCCTCGGCGGCCGCCCGGTGCGCGCCCGGCGTGGCCCGGGCGCCGGTCGCCATCGCGACGAGCACCAGTGCCTGCTCCCCGGTCCCGAACCGGGCGGTGAGCAGCGAGTCCCGGCGCGGCTCACCCCGGTACCGCGCGGAGTCCCCGCGCACGGACACGGCACGCAGGGTGCTGGTCCCGTAGCGCGCGCCGTCCAGCACGGTGTCGGCGACCAGGTCGTCGAGGTCTTCCGGGTCGGCGGGCGGGAGCGCGGTGGGTTCGGCGTCGTAGGTGGGCGGGCCCGAGCCGACGTAGTCGACGGCGGGCGGCTGTTGGGCGACGAAGAGGGTGGAGTGACGGGGTGAAGCAGCCTCCGGGGCGGAGGGTGGGGTGTCCTGCCGGGCGGGCGGTGCGGTGTCCTGCGGGGTGAGGGCCGGCTGCGGGGGCCGGGCGTCGGACGGGGTGATGGACAGGGTGTCGCCCGGGGCCGCGGTGGGGGGCGACACGGGGGCCGGTGGCACGTCCACCGGGGCCCTCGACGCAGGCATAGCGGCGACGGGCGGCTCCGGGGAGGGCGTACGGCTCAGCGGCTCCTGGGGCGTGCTGCTCCTGGGCTCCTGTGCGCGGAACCCCGGCGGTGTCGGCCCGGGCGGGAAGGTCGCGGGAGCCGGTGGCCGGTCGGGCGGGGGCTCCCAGGGGGCGAGCCGCCGGGTGAGACCACCGCGCTGCTCCGGTACGGCGGGAGGCTGTTCGGGCCGGGCGGGAGCGGAGTCCATCACCGCGGGAGGCCGCTCCGGCGGGGGCGGGACATCGGGCTCGGGCTCGGGCGCGTCCGGTCGCCGGACGGAGCCCGGTCCTGCGGCCTGCCCCGGGGCGGACCCCGGCGCGGGCCCGAGTCCCATCGTCCCCGCGGCCGACGCGAACCGGTCGTCCAGGGAATCGGCCACGGCCGCGGGCCCCGTGTCCTCGGTGGAGTCGTCGTACAACTGCCCCCACCAGTCGTCCTCGTGACCGGTGGGCTTCTCCCCCTGCTGGCTCATGCCCCTAATTGTCCACCTCAGGAGCCGGATGAAAACGGGGCATCCGGAAAAACCGGCCAGGGGACTGGCTCTCGAACGGCGTGTCGGGTGAAGCGTCGAACGGCGGTACGAGAGCGGCCGTTCCGAAAAGCGGACCGCCGGGCGGTCCCACCCCCCACGGGAGAACCGCCCGGCGGCGCCGGGGTGACCGGGACCTAGCCCACGTCGTAGGCCCGGGTCACTGTCTGGACGACCGACTTGCCGTTGGCGTCGGCCAGTTCGGCCTGAGTGTGACCTGCTTACCTTTGGCTCCGCTGTGATTCACGGTCGCGGCCCACCGGCCGCCGCGCCGAGCGGTCTCGGCCTGTGTGATCCACTGACCGGTGCCAGACCCGCGAACCGAACTTCATCGTGGTGAGGGTGAGTTCGTACGAGGAGTCGTCGGCCGGGACCGTGAACACCCCGGACGGGAAGCCGCTTTCGCCGAGCACCGTACGCACGGTCGCTTTCCCCAAAACCCCGCTCCCCAAGATCGTTCCGCCCGCGTCCGCGTGGGCCGATGCGACCCGTATCCGCGCAGGCCAAGCCAGGCCCAAGCAGGGCATTACGGGCAGTGGTTGATGCTGCGGTGGCGTGAGCTTGTCAGAGGGGCGGGGGGTGCGGCGATGATGTGCCGAGGCGGGTTTGCGCCGTGGCTGTTTTCCGCCATGGACGCCACCGACCGGCCACAACGGATCCTTGGGGAGGGATGTCGCCGCATGCTTGGAGCGATAGGTCTGGACGAGACGCACGAGTCGGCGTATCGGGCGCTGGTGTCCGTGGGCGCCGCCGACGTGCCCGATCTCGCGCGGCGGCTCACGCTCGGCGAGTACGACACGGAGCGCGCCCTGCGCCGCCTTGAGCGGCACGGTCTCGCCGCCCAGTCGTCGGCCCGGCCCGGGCGCTGGGTCGCGGCGCCGCCCGGGGTCGCCCTCGGCGCGCTGCTCACCCAGCAGCGGCACGAGCTGGAGAAGGCGGAGTTGGCGGCCGCGCTGCTCGCCGAGGAGTACCGGGCGGCGGCGGCCGAGCCCGCGGTCCACGACCTGGTCGAGGTGGTGATCGGCGCGGCGGCGGTCGCGCAGCGCTTCCTCCAGCTCCAGCTCGGCGCGAGCGACGAGGTGTGCGCACTGGTCACCGGAAACCCGCTGGTCGTCTCCGGGACGGACAACGTCGCGGAGGAACAGGCGGCCGGGCGGGGTGTCGGCTACCGCGTGGTCGTCGAGCGGGCCGTCCTCGACATGCCGGGCGGGATCACCGAGCTGTCCGCCGCGCTCGGCCGGGACGAGCAGGTGCGGGTCGTGGACCAGGTGCCGACCAAGCTGGTGATCGCCGACCGGACGCTCGCGATGGTCCCGCTCACCTCGCACTCCGCGGAGCCCGCCGCGCTGGTCGTGCACGCCAGCGGGCTGCTGGAACTGCTGTCGGGGCTGTTCGAGTCGGTGTGGCGCGAGGCACTGCCGCTGCGGCTCGGCAGCCGGGGCGTGACGGAGCAGGAACCGGACGGGCCGGACGGCATCGACCTGGAGATCCTCTCCCTTCTCCTCGCCGGGCTGACCGACGCCAGCGTCGCCAAGCAGCTGGACCTCGGCCTCAGGACCGTGCAGCGCCGGGTGAAGCGGCTCATGGAGCTGACGGGCGTGACGACCCGGCTGCAGCTGGGCTGGCACGCGTACGAGCGGGCCTGGGTGGCGCGGGACTGACCTGCGGTTTCCCGCCCGCTCAGTCACCCTGGGCAGATGGGAGTGTGGGAACTCCTGCTGGTCGGCGTGGTGATCGTGCTCGGCCTGGCCGGAGTACTGGTGCCCGGCGTGCCGGGGTCGTGGCTCGTCTGGGCCGCGGTCCTGTGGTGGGCGCTGAGCGACCCACAGGCCCTGTCCTGGGGCGTACTGGTCGGCGCGACCGCGGTCCTGCTGCTGGCCCAGGCGATCCGCTGGGGGCTGCCGCCCCGACGAATGCGGGAGAGCGGCGCGACCCCCCGAATGGCGGCGTACGCCGGGGCCGGGGCGCTGCTCGGTTTCCTGCTGCTGCCGGTGATCGGCGCGATACCCGGCTTCCTCGCCGGGATCTACCTCTACGAACGGCTGCGCCTGGGCGGGCACGGGCCGGCGAAGGCGGCGGTGCGGACGGTGATGCGGGCGGGCGGGTGGAGCGTGCTGGCGGAGCTGTTCGCCTGTCTGCTGATCATGGGGGCGTGGCTGGGGGCGGTGATCTGGGGCTGAGTCACCCCCCATACACGTTGCGTTGATGACAACTCACTCTAAGTGATGCATTTTCCCTGTTCAAGCCCGGTTGTCAGTGGTGACCTACAGCTTGATCTCAGGAAGCTGGTGGTGCAGGTCAAGCTGCTGCCGACGCCCGAGCAGGCGGCGGCACTCGACGCAACTCTGCGTGCCTGCAATGAAGCGGCCGCCTGGGTATCCGGAAAGGCCCACGCACACCAGGTATTCGGGCGGACGTCGCTGCAGCAATGCGCATACGCAGAGGTACGGGCTCGGGGTTTGTCGGCACAGCCCTCGTTGCATGTCCTGCGCAAGGTCGCCGACGCCTACACCGCGCTGCACGCCCAGGTGAGATCGAGTTCCGCCCTCATGCCGCGCAGCCCTTCGACGACCGGTGCCTGTCGTGGCAGATGGATGACCGCACGGTGTCCATCTGGACAGTCGCTGGGCGGATGAAAAACGTGGCGTTCACCGGGGAGCCAGGGCAGCTGAGCAGGCTCGCCGAACACCGGCAGGGAGAGTCAGACCTGGTCCTGCGGAACGGCAACTTGTTCCTGGTCGCTACCTGCGAGATCCCCGAGCGCCCGCTGAACAGCAACCGCGTGGGTTCGTCGGGGTGGACCGGGGCATCGTCAACCTGGCTACCACCTCTGACGGCGACAACCACCAGGGCAAGAAGCTGTGCGACTACCGCAAACGCATGGCCCGGCAACGCGCCGAGATGCAGGCCAAGGGCACCAACTCGGCGAGTACGTCACCTATAAAGCACAACGGGCTGGAGTGCCCGTCGTCGTGGTGGACCCGGCCTACACCTCCCAGACCTGTCCACGTTGCGGGCATGTCGACAAGCGCAACCGCCCCTGCCGGGACTGGTTCGCGTGCATGGTCTGCGGGCTCGCCGGCCCGGCCGACCATGTCGCCGCCGTGAACGTGCGCCAGCGCGCCAACACGGCGTGGGCTTTCGTCAGCACGCCCAATGCAGCCGTGTCACCGACCTGCCGTAGGGGTCAGTCACGAGCGGCAAGCCAACAGCTGAAGCGCACCGCTCCAGTCCCAGGCAGCTGACTGTGCAGCACTCCAACAAGAGGAAACGCCCTCCAGGGCCTCACCGGGGCGGACACCTCGCGTGGCCTGTCTTCCGGCTGGGGGTCCGGGGGTTATCCCCCGGGTAGATACAGCCTGGAGCCGGGCACGGACGGCAGACTGCACCTCCCGGCCACCTTCTCGCCCGAGTACGGCGGCAACACCCGCGACTGCAACTACGACCTGATGCTGCTGACCTGGGGCTGCCGGACCCTGCTGGAATTGGCGGAACTCCTCGGCATCGACGACGAGTTGGCGCCCCGCTGGCGGGAGGTACTGGCCAAGCGGGTGGCGTATCCGACCGACGCCAACGGCTTCATGACCGGCGCGGACATTCCCTTCGCGAAGTCGCACCGCCACTACTCGCATCTGCTCGCGGTGTACCCGCTGTACGAGCTGACGGGCCGCACCCCCGACGAACGGGCGCTGATCTAGAGGTCGTTGGCGCACTGGGTCGGCTTCGAGGGAGCGCTCCAGGGCTATACGTTCACCGGCGCCGCGTCGATGTCCGCGCTGCTCGGCAAGGGCGAGGAAGCGCTCCAGTACCTCGGCGAGCTGATGACCCGCTTCATCCAGGCCAACACCATGTACAAGGAGTCGGGCCCGGTCATCGAGACCCCGCTCTCGGCCGCCCAGTCCCTGCACGACATGGTGTGCCAGTCGTGGGGCGGCGTCGTCCGCGTCTTTCCGGCGCTGCCCGCCGCCTGGGCGGATCTGACGGTCCACAACTTCCGCACGCAGGGCGCCTTTCTGCTCAGCGCGGTACGCGAGGGCGGGGTCACTCGCTGGGTCCGGCTGGTCAGCGAGGCGGGCGCGCCCTGTGCCGTACGGCATGGCATCGCGGGAACGGTCGATGTGCGGGACGGGCGGGGACGGCCGCTGCGGTACGAGGAGACGGGCGGCGGGGTGATCCAAGTTGGCCTGCGGAAGGGCGAGTCGGCGCTGATCACGGCGAAGGGCGACCGCCCGGACCTCACTGTCGCGCCCGTGCCGGCGAACGAGCCGGCGACCAGGTGGGGGCTGCCCGCCTAGCGCGTTTCCTCGGGGGCGAGGGTCCTCAGGTCGATGGTGTCGGCCAGCGCCTTCATGCCCGCGTCGTTGAAGTGGAGGTGGTCGCCGGGGTCGTAGGCGGGGAGGATGCGGTTCGGGTGGGACGGGTCGCGGACGGTGGCGTCGAAGTCCGCGACCTCGTCGAAGAGACCGCGCGTGCGGATGACGGCGTTGACCGCCTGCCGTACGGCCTCGCGGGCCCGCGTATACGCCTGGTGGCCGCCGTACGGAGTGATCGTGGCGCCGATGACACGGATGCCGCGGGCGTGGGCGTGGCGCACGATGCTGCGGTACGCGTCCTCCAGCGTGCCCGGGTCCGTCTGCTCCGGCGTGCCCTTGATGTCGTTGATCCCCTCCATCACGATCACCGCGCGTACGCCGGTGCGGGAGAGGACATCGGAGTCGAGGCGGGACAGGGCGCGGGGGCCGCGGCCTTCGCGCAGGACGCGGTTCCCGGCGATGCCCGCGTTGAGGACGCCGAGTCTGCGGTACGGCGGGAGGCCGCGGAGGCGGTCGGCGAGCCGGTCGGGCCAGCGGTGGTTGGCGCTGAACGTCGAGCCGGTGCCGTCGGTGAGGGAGTCGCCGAGCGCGACCACGCTGCCCACGGCCGGTGAGCCGAGTACGTCGACGCCGGTCACGTAGTACCAGTTGCCGACCGTCGCGGTGTACGCGGTGCCGCTCTCCTGCGCAGTCCGATTTCCCTTGCGGGCAAGGAAGTTGGCCTGGAGGGCGGAGCGGTGGTAGGTCGCCGGGCCCGAGTCGGCGGGGGTGTGCAGCGAGATCAGGAGGTTGGAGTCGGCGGGGACAGCGACAGCGACGGGATCGCTGACCAGGTCTCTGCCGGCGGGAATCGTCACCGCCCTGGCGCCGGCGAACGTGACGGTACGCATCGAGCCCGCGGCGGCCCTCGGGCTCGTCGGCGCGCCCCGTCGCTGCAACGCGAGGGTGACGGCGCCGAGTTGGAGCGGCTTCGTGCCGAGCCGGTTGGAGATGCGGACGCGTGCGGCGCGGCCTCCGACGCTGGTGTGCACGACATTGCGGATCGAGGCGCCGGGCAGCGCCGGGGTGGTGCCGGAGGCGGCGGCTTCCCAGGTGCCGGTCCAGGTCTGCGCCGTGGCGGTACCGCCCACGGGCGCGGACTCCGCGTCGGCGATCGCGGTCGGCGGGGTGAGCATCACTGTGGTCACCAGGGTGGCGAGGACGTGCCGGACCTTGATCGCGCGGGTCATGGGGGCATGGCTTCCCTGCCCGTCGCCCCCCGCAACGCACTGTCACACCATTGGCCGCACCCGTGCGGTACCCCGCTCCTCCCCTGGACCTAGGACCAGGACCCGATGCGGTGCGGGCCCGGGAGTGTTTGGCTGCTGTCATGACCGAATTCAGCGAGGCCGAGCGTGCGTACCTGAGGTCGCAGCGGCTGGGACGGCTGGCCACCGTCGACCCCCAGGGACAGCCGCAGGCGAACCCGGTCGGCTTCTTCCCGCAGGAGGACGGGACGATCCTGATCGGCGGCTACTCGATGGGCGCCACAAAGAAGTGGCGCAACCTACTGAAGAACCCGAAGGTCGCCCTGGTCGTCGACGACATCGTCAGCCTCCGGCCGTGGAAGGTACGGGGCATCGACATCCGGGGTGAGGCCGAACTCCTCACGGGGCCACATGAGTTGGGTCCGCACTTCAGCGAGGAGCTGATCCGCATCCACCCGAAGCGGATCCACAGTTGGGGGCTGGAGGACTGAACGGCCATGTGAACGACGGCCATTGAAGGTGACGGCCGGCGAAGGTGACGGCCATTGCAGGTGGCGAAGACCAGGAATCCTGGACGACGACCGTGGAAGGCGGCGAAGATCAGGAGTCGTGGACCACTTGGTAGGGTCACCGACCATGACCGCCACGGAACCCACCATCCTGGCCACTTCGGGTGGTCACCGCATGGGCGACCGGACCAGGGTGACGTTCGACGCGCTCGTCCACCACGCCGTGGACCTGGCCGACGTCCAGGGGCGCCGCCCCCGCGTCCTGTACGTCGGCACGGCGATAGGCGACGCCGAACACTTCACCACCCGGATGAGCGAGGCGGCCCGCGTGGCCGGTTTCGACCTCACACCCCTCCACCTCTTCCCCATGCCGAACCTCAAGGACATCGAGGCCTCGGTGCTCGAACAGGACGTCGTCTGGGTCATGGGCGGCTCGGCGGCGAACCTGCTCGCCGTATGGCGTGTCCACGGACTCGACGCGATCTTCCGGCGCGCGTGGGAGGCCGGGGTCGTGCTCAGCGGAGTGAGCGCCGGGTCGATCTGCTGGTTCCAGGGCGGCACCACGGACTCCTTCGGACCCGAACTGCGCCCGCTCACCGACGGGCTCGGATATCTGCCGTACGGCAACGGCGTCCACTACGACAGCGACCAGGGCCGCCGCCCCCTGGTCCACCGGCTCGTCGCCGACGGCACGCTGCCCGTCACCCACTGCACGGACGACGGTGTGGGGCTGGTGTACCGGGGCACCGAACTCGTCGAGGCGGTCACGGAGATACCGGGCAAGGGCGCGTACGTGGTCAGGCGCGAGGGGAACTCGGCGGTCGAGGAGCGCGTCGAGCCGCGCGTGTTGCCGTCACCGCGGGACTAGCGGGACCAGTTCGAGCCACCACCCGCCAACTCCCTCCCCACCCCTCCCGCTCTGAGGTGTTGTACCGCGTAGGAACGCCACGGGCGCCAGGCATCCGGAACGTCCTCGCCGGGCGGTGCCACATCGGGGTCGCCCAGCGCTCGGGTACGGATGACCGCGGCGGTGCCCGCGTCCATGCCGGGCAGCGCGAGCAGCGCCTCCTGGGCGTCGTCGCGGTCGGCGCCCGCGTCGAGCCGCAGGGTGCCGTCGGCGAGGGCGGCGGTCAGCGCACCGAGGGGGCCGTCCGGCTCGGCCTCCGCGAGCACGGCCGCTTCCGGGAACACATGGGTGAGCGTGCCGCACGGGGCGTCCAGCACCTTCCCGTACCGCGCCACCAGCCGCTCGGCCTCCGCCTGCCCCACCAGCGCGCGCACCGCCAGCTCGTCCGGATCGGCGGCGCCCGGCGAACGCAGCCCCGGGCGCGCCACGACCAGCGGCCCCAGCCGCGAATCGGTCCCCAGCCGCTCGTCGACGGCATACGGATCGGCGTCGAGATCGAACAGCCGGCGCAGCCGCTGTACGGCGGTGGTCAGATCCCGGAGATCGGTGAGATGCAGCCGGGCGTCGAGCCAGCCACCGGGGTGTGCGGCGCCTGCTCCGACGGGCGCGCGCCCGGCTGCGGGCCGGCCCGTGCCGCCGCCCGGGCGCTCGTCGACCGCCACGATTCCCGTGCCGTACGGGAGCCGGAGTGTGCGCCGGTACGTACGGCGCCCGCGGGTGCCGCCGATGTCCTCGACCCCGGCGATCGCCTCGTCGGCGAGAAGGTCGAAGACGGCGGTGGTCTGATACGGCCCCCGATAGGCGAGCCGAAGCGGGATCCCGGCGGTGGGAGTGGCCGCACGCCGGGCACCCGCACCGGTGCGCGGGGCGGCGGCGCGCAGCTCGCTCGGCGTCGACGCGTACACCGCGCGGATCGTGTCGTTGAACTGCCGCACACTGGCGAACCCGGCCGCGAACGCGATCTGTGTGATCGGGAGGCCGGTGGTCTGGAGCAGTACCCGCGCGGTGTGGGCCCGCTGGGCGCGGGCCAGCGCCACGGGGCCCGCGCCGACTTCCGCGGTGAGCTGCCGCTGCACCTGGCGGGCGCTGTACCCGAGGCGCCCGGCGAGGCCTCCGACGCCCTCGCGGTCGACG
Organism: Streptomyces sp. R35; assembly: GCF_041053035.1. Classification (NCBI taxonomy): domain Bacteria; kingdom Bacillati; phylum Actinomycetota; class Actinomycetes; order Kitasatosporales; family Streptomycetaceae; genus Streptomyces; species Streptomyces sp. R35. The sequence goes on along the minus strand of NZ_CP163440.1, from coordinate 8,659,157 downwards.
ACGCCGTCACCGATCAGACGCATCGCCCGGCCGACCACATCGGCCCGTACGTTCCACTCCGCGGAGCCGGGCGCTGCGTCCGGGCGGCATCTGCGGCAGGCCCGGAAGCCCGAGCTCTGCGCCGCGGCGGCCGTCGCGTAGAACCGGACGTTCTGCCGCTTCGGCGTCACCGCGGGGCAGCTCGGCCTGCAGTAGATTCCCGTCGTCTCCACGGCGAAGAAGAACTCCCCGTCGAACCGGGCGTCCCGGCTTCGCACGGCCTCGTATCTGGTGTCTTCGACGATCACACCATCCAGTGTGCGGGGTCGCCTGCCGCTGGGCTGGCGGAAATCGGACATGGCGTTGTGCTGTGGCTGCGGGTGGGTCGGGGTGGGGGTGGGGGGTGGGTTGAGGTTGTCGATTTGCCTGCGGGCCGGCGGGGGCTGGTCGCGCAGTTCCCCGCGCCCCTAAAAACCCGGGGCGGCCGGCCGCTTTTAGGACCGCGGAGAACCGCGCGAGCACCCCCACCCACCCGCAGCCCCGCCCTCAGGGGCGCGAGGAACTGCGCGAACAACCCCCACCCACCCGCACCCAACGAACAAGCCAGGGCATCGCGGGGCGCAGCCCCGCACCTCAGGGGCGCGAGGAACTGCGCGAACAACCCCCACCCACCCGCACCCAACGAACAAGCCAGGGGTCTGGGGGCGCAGCCCCCAGGTAGGGATGGGACGGGTAGGGGCGGCGGGGGCGAAGAACGCCCGCGCTCAGGCCTGGTGCCAACGTCCCCGCTTGGCCTCCATCGCGGCCCGCCCCTCCGCCCCCTTCCGCTTCCAGTCCCGCCGAATCTCCGCCCGCACCCGCGCATCGGTCTTGGCAACGATCCGCTGGTTCTCCCGCAGCAGCTTGCGGTAACTCTCCAGACGGCGTTCCGGAAGCGCACCGGACTCAACGGCGGCGATCACAGCGCAACCGGGCTCCGCGACATGCGCGCAGTCGTGGAAGCGGCAACCGGCGGCAAGCTCCTCGATCTCGGAGAAGACCTGCCCGACCCCGGTCTCGGCATCCCAGAGCCCGACACCGCGCAGCCCCGGCGTGTCGATGAGGACACCCCCGCCCGGCAGGGCGAGAAGGTTGCGGGTGGTCGTGGTGTGCCGCCCCTTGCCGTCCATGTCGCGCGTGGCCTGCACATCCATGACGTCCTCACCGAGCAACGCGTTGGCGAGGGTGGACTTGCCGGCCCCGGACTGCCCGAGGAGCACGGCCGTACCCCCGGCGAGGACGGCCTCAAGGACATCGAGGCCCTCCCCGGTCGTGGAGCTGACCGGCAGCACCGCCACACCCGGCGCCGTCGTCTCGACGTCCTGGACGAGATACCCGAGCGTCACCGCGTCCGGCACGAGGTCGGCCTTGCTGAGCACGACCACCGGCTGCGCACCGGACTCCCAGGCCAGCGCGAGGAAGCGTTCGATACGGCCGAGGTCGAGTTCCACGGCGAGCGACACGGCCACGACCGCGTAGTCGACGTTGGCGGCGAGGATCTGCCCCTCGGACCGCTTGGAGGAGGTGGAGCGTACGAAGGCGGTACGGCGCGGCAGATACGTCCGTACATAGCGCGGGTTGCCCGCCGGTTCGACGGCGACCCAGTCACCGGTGCACACGACCCGCAGCGGATCGTGCGGCGTCACGAACGCGGTGTCCGCACGCATGACCCCGTCGGCGGTGACCACGTCGCACTGACCGCGGTCGACCCGGATCACGCGTCCGGCGATCAGCCCTTCGGAGGCGTACGGGGCGAACTCGTCCGCCCATGCGTCGTCCCAGCCATAGGAAGCGAGCGCGGAAGAGACGGAAAAGGCAGAAAAGGCGGAGCTGGAAGTCAAGGGAGACCCTTCACAAGGGTGGCCCCGGCACGCGCGCTTCGGCGCGGAGGAAGAGGAAGGTCAGCCGGCGGCCACGGAGGTGGACTTGATGAACTTCGGGATGCGGGCAGCGCCCATCACAGAGACAGTCATCACGGTCACACCTCCCCTTCCTCACTCGGCAGACAGCGGCGGCCACCGCCGCCGTGCGAACGACACCCAAGATAAAGACATCCGGACCGAGGTGCCACCGATTTAACGTGCTCCCGCCCACGTCGCCCCGCCCTACTTCTCCATCAACATCAACGCCCGTACGGCGCATGGGGTCCCGGGATCTCCCCCGACCCTCGCGGGATCAGTTCGGTGGGCATGACGACGGTGCGGGGCGGAGACGTGTCCCCGTGGATGCGGGCGAACAGGAGATGCGCGGCGCTCGTCGCGAGCGCGACCGGGTCCTGGGCGATGACGGTGACCGGCGGAGTCAGCTGCGCGGCCAGGGCGAAGTCGTCGAAGCTGAGAAACGCGATGTCGGGGGGCAGGACGGCCAGCACCCCGAACGCGAGGACTTCGTTGCCGGCCAGTACCGCCGTGGGGGGCTCGGGCAGGGAGAGGATCTCGGTGACGGCCTGGGCGGCTTCCGGGCCCGACCTCAGTCCGTGCCGGACGATCGCCGGGTCCGCGTCGATGCCCTCGGCCTCCAGCGCTGCCCGATAACCCCGGTGGCGTTCGCCGAAGGTCCAGATCTCCGGCTTGTCGCCGACGTAGGCGATGCGGCGGTGGCCGTGCGCGATCAGGTGGTGCACGGCCTCCTTCACCGCGCCGAAGTTGTCCACCACCACGGCGTCCGCGTCCAGGCCGGGCGCCGCCCTGTCCACGCACACGATCTTGGTCCCCTGCGCCTGGGCCGAGCGCAGGAAGCGGTGGCTGCCCGCGGCCGGGATGAGGATCAGTCCGTCGACGCGGCGAGCGGTGAAGGTCTCGATGACCTCCTGTTCCCGGCGGACGTCGGCACGGCTGGAGCCGATGAGCACCATGCTGCCGCGCTGGCGGGCGACGTCCTCGGCGGCCGACGCGACGGCGGCCATGAAGGGGTCGGCGACGTTGTCGACCATCAGCCCGATGGTCTGGCTCAACTGATCGGTGCGGCGCAGTTGTCGGGCCACGTCGTCGCGCTGATAGCCCAGCTTGCGGACCGCGGCCTCGACTCGCGCGGCGGTCGAAGGCGCCACACCCGCATCGCCGTTGACGACCCGGGACACCGTCATCACGCTGACGCCCGCTTCCGCGGCTACGTCTTTCATCCTGGGCCGCGTGGCCACGCCGCGTCCTCCCCGATCTCAGCCGGTGCGACCGGGAGTGACGCACCGACGGTGTCCGCGCAACTTCCCGTTCGTACCCGACCCTTGACGCCCACCCACGGGCCTCCCAGAATCGACGAGCTGTTAACGATACCAACCCGAAGGCACCACATGGCCTCTGCAAGGGAACCACTTCTCACGGCACACGGCGTGGTCAAGCGTTTCGGCCATGTCCAGGCGCTCCAGGGCGCCGATTTCACGGCGTACCCCGGAGAGGTCGTAGCGCTGATCGGCGACAACGGCGCCGGCAAGTCGACTTTGGTGAACGTCCTTTCGGGCGTGATCGCCCCTGACGGCGGCGAAGTCCGCCTGGACGGGGCGCCGGTCCGGTTCAGCGGGCCAATGGAGGCGCAGCGCCACGGCGTTGAGACCGTCTACCAGGATCTTTCGCTGGCGCCCGATCTGGACGCGGCGGCCAATCTGTACCTCGGCAGGGAACTTGTCCGTGGTGGCCTCCTGGGCCGTCTGGGCGTCCTCGACCGACCCGCGATGCGACGGCGGGCGGTCAAGGCGTTCGCCGAACTCGGCGTCGAACTCAAGGACGTGACGGCCGCCGTGACAACGTTGTCGGGAGGCCAGCGTCAGTCCGTGGCCGTGGCGCGCGCGGTCGCGTTCGCCAACAAGGTCATCTTCATGGACGAGCCGACCGCCGCTCTGGGTGTCGTGCAGCGCGCCCGCGTCCTGGAGACCGTGCGGAGGGTCGCCGACCAGGGCATCTGCGTGGTGCTGATCAGCCACAACATGCCCGAGGTGCTGTCGGTGGCGGACCGGGTCGAGGTGCTGCGGCTGGGCCGACGGGTCGCCTCGTTCACCGCGGCCGACACCACGATCGAGGAACTCGTCGGGGCCATGACCGGATCACTGGACGGCACCGCGCCGACGAACGGAGACCTCGGCCCGGCAGACCCGACAGGCCCGGCAGGCCCGGCAGGCCCAGCCGGTGCGACGGAATCGACGGAATCGACGGAATCGACGGAATCGACGGAATCGACGGAGCCTACGGACTCGGAGGACGGGCGATGACCGCCGACAGCCAGGACATCCAGTCGGCCGCGCCGGTGCGCGATCCGCACCGATCCGACAGCCGAAGGATCGCCGCACCCCCATGGCTGCGCCGAGCGGCCTCGATCAGTGAACTGTGGACCTTCCTGATCCTCGTGGCGCTGGTCGCGTTCTTCACCATCGCCGCTCCCGGCAAGTTCTTCACCACGTACAACCTCACGCAGATCGCCGTCAACGCGGCCATCTACGTGGTGCTCGGTGTCGGTATGACGTACGTGATCATCACCGCGGGCATCGACCTGTCGATCGGCTCGGTCCTGGTCCTGGCCGCGGTGGCCGCGGGCGAATACAACGTCCACCACGGCGGGCCCACCGCCGGCTGGGGCACGGTCGCGGTCTGTGTCCTGATCGCTCTTGCCGTCGGCACCGTATGGGGCGCGTTGCAGGGAGCGGTGGTGGCGACCGGGAAGGTGCCCCCGCTGATCGTGACGCTCGGCGGTCTGGGCGCGGCGCTGGGGCTGGCCGAACTCGCCACCGGCGGCCAGGATCCGGCCGGTGCGTCCGCCGCCCACCTGCAGAACAGCCTCGGCTTCGGCAAAGTGCTCGGCATCCCGTGGATGGTGATCCTCGCCGCGGTGGTCACCGCCCTGTTCGGCGCGCTCCTCGGCGGTACGAGGTTCGGCAACTACACCCTGGCCATCGGCTCCAACCCGACCGCCGTACGGCGCGCTGGCATCCCGGTGGGGCGGCACCTGATCAAGGTGTACGGGCTGATGGGCCTGCTGGCCGGACTGGGCGCGGTGATGTGGCTGGCCTCCTACGGCACGACATCCATCGCCGGGCACTCCACCGACAACCTGAAGGTGATCACCGCGGTGGTCCTCGGCGGTACCAGCCTGTTCGGCGGACGCGGATCGGTGGTGGGCACCGTGATCGGCGTGTTCATCCCCGCCGTGCTCACCACCGGACTGATCGTCATCGGCGTCCAGCAGTACTGGCAGGACGTGGCCGTGGGCGTCGTGCTGGTCGCGGCCGTCTACATCGACCAGATGCGCAGGAGGATCCGAGAGCGCGCATGACCACCCCTGCCCCCCTCCAACACCCCACGTGTGCCGAAACAGCAAGCCCACGCTAAGGAGAACACCGTTATGCCGAGCATTCGCAGCAAGCGCAGGGTCCTGGTCGCCGCAAGCGCTGTACTGGCCCTCGCCGGTGCCGCCGCATGCAGCTCGTCGAGCGACAGCGGAAGTTCGGGGAAGGCGGGCGGCGCCGCCGGCAAGAAGGTCAGGCTGATCACCGGTGTGAAGAGCGATCCCTTCTACATCACCATGACCTGCGCCGCGCAGACCGAGGCCAAGGCCAAGGGCATGGACTTCACCGCCGACGGTTCCGCGCAGTGGGACGTGTCGGTCCAGCGTCCCCTCCTCGACTCCGTCGCGGCGGCCCGGCCCGACGGGCTGATGATCTCGCCGGTCGACACCGCCGCGCTCACCCCGTCGCTCAAGCAGATCCAGTCGTCCGGGACCAAGGTCGCCCTCGTGGACACCACGGTCACCGACTCGTCGATCGGCATCACCCGCATCTCGTCCGACAACGAGAAGGGCGGACGGGTGGCCGCCGACGCGCTGGCCAAGCTGATGAACGAGAAGGGCTCGGCCATCGTGATCAGCGTCAAGCCCGGCGTCTCCACCACCGACGCCCGGATCAAGGGCTTCACCGAGGAGATGGCCAAGTACCCGAAGATCAAGCTGCTGCCCACCCTCTACGACAACGACCTGCCGGCCACCGCCGCCTCCCAGATCCAGTCGACGCTGGCGGCCCACCCCGATCTGGGGGGCGTCTTCGCGGGCAACACCAACACCGGCCAGGGCATCGCCACCGGCCTCAAGCAGGCCGGAAAGCAGGGCACCGTGAAGGTCGCCGCCTTCGACGCCGAGCCCGACGAGATCGCCGCGCTCAAGGCGGGCACCCTCCAGGTCCTGGTCGCCCAGGATCCGGCGGCGATCGGCAAGGAGGCCGTCGACCAACTCGCCGCCGCCTTCGAGGGCAAGACCGTCAGCAAGTCGGTCGGTACCAACATGGTCGCCATCACCAAGGCCAACATGAACGAACCGGCTGTCAGCAAGTACTTCTACAAGTCAGGCTGCTGACCGGAACGCAGCCTGACCGGCACACTGCGACCGGGTGGACCCCGCTCTCCGCTCGTCCGGCGGGTCCACCCGGTGTGTCTGAGCGCCCTGAAGCCCCGGCGCCTTCACCATCTGAACTGTCAACCCGTGCGGCACGCAACCTTAGTTCCCCGGTTGAACACTGTGAGTTGCTGCCGTGATTCTTGTCGACCCCTGAGACCCGGCACAGCATGAGGCGACTCATTCGCAGGCGGGCCCGCGCACAGCGCCGTGCACGCGAATCGTTCATCCCCTCTGCCGATCGGGAGACTCTGTGAGTTTGCGAGACGTCCAACCCTCCACCCCCGCGGCGACCGAGCTCGGCCGCCGCGGCTTCCTCGGCCGCACCGCCGGCGCCGCGGCCGGTGCCGCGCTGCTCGGCGGCCTGGAGACCGCCTCCGCGTCGGCCGCCTCCAACAGCCCCGAGAGTTCCGGGAGTTCCGGGAGTTCCGAGCGCGACCCCGACCGGCCGGTGCGTACGGAGTCCGGTCAGGTGACCGGCGCCCCGGCCGCCCTCGACGGCGTCACCGTCTACAAGGGCATCCCCTACGCCGCCACCACCGCGGGCGGCAATCGCTGGCGTCCGCCGCAGCCGGCCCCGTCCTGGAAGGGCGTTCGCAAGGCGGACACCTGGGGCGCCGCCTGCCCGCAGCCCGTCACGGGCATAGCCGCCGACAAGGTGCCCGCGCTGAGCGAGGACTGCCTGAACCTCAACATCTGGACGGGTGCGGCCTCTTCACGCGAGCGCCGCCCGGTCTTCGTCTGGATCTACGGCGGGCGCAACAGCGCCATGTGGGCCTCGCAGCCGGTCTACGACGGCGCCAACCTGGCGGCCAAGGGCACGGTCGTCGTCACCTACAACCACCGTGTCGGCGCCTTCGGCAACCTCGCCCACCCCGGGCTGAGCGCGGAGTCCGGACACGGCGGCTCCGGCAACTGGGGCGTGCAGGACACCGTGGCGGTGCTGAAGTTGCCAGGAGTTCAGCCCGCGCTCGTACAACTCTCGCCGTTCAGCGTGAAGTTCTTCGGAACCGAGTTCCCGTCGTGCCAGGAGGCGAGGAACCCGACGGCGAAGGTCCCGCCGGCGGCGACGGACTTGTTGTAGTCGGCGGCGGTGGCGGTCACCCGGGAGTCGTTCTGGACGAAGGTGCCGTCCCACATCTGGCTGACTCGCTGGTCGTCGTGGAAGGTCCAGGCGACGCTCCAGCTGTCGAGGGCCTTGGCGGAGGTGACGGTGACACTGGCCTGGAAGCCGTCCGGCCACTGGTTCACGATCTCGTACGTCACCTCGCAGGAGGACGACGCGCTGTGCGTGGGATCCGCGGAGTCGTCCGTCTCGTGGGCGGGCGACGTGGAGGTGCCCTGGGGTTCGGGGTCGGGGTTCGTCTCGGAGCCGTTCGCCGACTCCGACGGTTCCGACTCCGACGGTTCGGTCGACACCAGCGAGCCCGCGGGGCGTGTGGTGGCCGAGGGGGACGACACACCCGGGTCCGCGACGGGCTGGCGGTCCGCCGAGTCGCCGCGCGCGTCGGCGCTACCGCCGCCCGTGCCGTCGAAGGGCATCAGCGAGACGGTGAGCGCCAGCGCCGACACGATGACGGCCGCGACCAGGAGCCCGGTCCGGCCGATCCGGGGCCCGGCCACCTTGCCCTCGGCGAGCCCCGTGTCCACGGCCGCGTCCGTACGTCCGCCCGCCAGACCCGCCTCGGCGGCCCGGCGCCGGCGCTCCAGATAGGCGAGTCCGCCCCAGCCGATCACCCCGCCCGCGAGCGCCGAGGGCAGTCCGCCGCCGTGCAGCCGCAGACAGGCGGCCGCCTCCGCGCACTCGACGCAGCGGGCGAGATGCCGGGACAGGTCCTCGGGCGTCTCGGCGCCGGGCGAGCGGGTCACCGCGTCGAGGAGCCGGGCGTAGCTGCGGCAGTCGGCGTCCATCGGCGTGTCGAGGTGGTTGCGATGGCACCGGTCCCTGAACAGAGCGCGCACCTGGGCGAGTTCCTCGGCGGCGGCCGCCGGGTCGAGGCCGAGCCGCCGGGCCACCGCGGGCAGCGGCAGCGCCTCGACCTCGGCCAGCCACAGCAGCGCCGCGTCCGGTTCCTGCATGTCCCTGAGGCCGCGCAGCGCGAGCGGGCGGTGCAGCGGCGGACCGGTGTAGCGGTCGGCCTTCTCGGAGTTGAGCCACAGCCTGAGGTCGGGGTCGAGCCGGTGGCCCTGCCCGTGCGCCTCCCAGGCGGCGGCCGTGGTGCGAACCGACGTCAGCAGCAAGGGAATCCGGGGCAGCCGGGGCGTCCTGCGGCCGGTACTCTTCGTTCCCTCGGCGGCCGCGCGCGCCTCACGGATGCCGTGCGTGAACGCCTCGGTGGCCAGCTGGGAGGCCGCGGCGGAACCGGACGTGCACAGATCGGCGTACGACAGGACCGCGTCCCAGCACTCCGAGAACAGTGCGGCCTCGGCGGCGTCCTGAGGGGTCGGCAGGTCAGGCATGGGGGGCTCCTGCATCCACTGCTTCCATGTGCAAAGTCATGCAATGCCCAACTCGCCGTCCACACAAGAGAGTTGGGGCCCGTCTCTCACGACGGGGCCCGAGCCTTTCACGGTTCCCACACAACTGACAAGCGGCGTATTCAATTGATGCGGCAAGCGGTTGCACCGCCGGGCCGACCGGGCGATGCGGTGCGGCCCCATGAAGCGGTGCAACCGCGTTCGCCTACCGGCCTTGCCTGTCGGTCGCCACGACCCGCCCCTGGGCGTCCAGGGCTTCAGCCTTGCGGACCGGCCGGTTCGTGGCGTCCCGAGTGTTGTACGGAAGGAAAGCCAGAAAGTCTCGATTCCCGTCGGCTTTCACAGGACCTTCCACTCCCGCGTCCTCATGCCGGGTAGGGAGCGGCTTCGCGGGCCGACCGGAGTGCGCCCGCCCACCAGACCAGTTGGTCGAGCAGCGTCTTGGCGTACCCGGGGGCTTCGGGGTCGAGCGGCCGGCCGTCCTGCCAGGCCGTGAAGTAGTTCGGGAAGGCGAGACCGTCGCGGACGGTCACCGCGTGCAACTCGGTCAGCACGTTCTCCAGGTGCAGCACCGCGTGCCGACCGCCTGCCGCGCCGCCGTAGCTGACGAACGCGACGGGCTTGGCCGTCCATTGGGTGAAGTGCCAGTCGATGGCCGCCTTCAAGGACGCGGGGTAGCTGTGGTTGTACTCCGGCGTGACCACGATGAACGCGTCCGCGCCCTCCAGCGCCGACGTGAGTGCCGCCATCCCGGCCGGCCGGGGGTAGGCGTCGCCGGCGAACTTCGGCGATGCCGCGGGCAGTGACAGCGGGATGTCGATCTCCGCCAGATCGACGACGTCCACGTCGAATCCACCGTGAAGGCCGGCCTGTTCGGCGATCCACGAGGCCACCACCGGGCCGAACCGTCCTTCCCGGACGCTTCCGACGATGACCACCAGCTTGAGCGTGTTGTTGTCCATGCCCACCACGATCAGGCCGCACCGTGGCCGCAGCCAGACCATGCTCAGGCTGGCCCCCGCAGGGCCACCCTGAGCCCTGCTGGATCAACGGGCAGCCGCCCTACGCTCAGGGCATGGGTACGCCGTTGGGGGACTTCATCCGGGCCAAGCGCGACAGCATCCAGCCGCAGTCGCTGGGGCTGCCGGAGCACGGCCGCCGCCGGGCACCGGGCCTACGGCGCCTGGATCTCGCCGCGCGGGCCGGCATCAGCGTCGAATACCTGACCCGCATCGAGCAGGGTCGCGACCGCAATCCCTCGGTGGCGGTGGTGAACGCCCTCGCCGACGCGCTCAGCCTGGACCCCTCGGAGCGCAACCACCTGCGCTACCTCGCGAAGATCACGGGCGGCGCATGCCCCTCTCACACCCGGCCCGCACCACCGCGCCGAGACGTCCGCCCGTCGGTCCTCCAGACTCTCCGCCTCCTCGAACCGGGCATCGCCATGGTGACCAATCGGCTGGGTGACATCCTCGCTCACACCAGCGCATACGAGTCGGTGACGAGCGGAACCGGACTGCTCGACGCCGACACGCCGAATCTCACGCACTACGTCTTCACCGACTCCCGCGCCCGGACGTTCTTCGCCGACTGGAACGACGTCGCGGACCAGCAGGCATTCGACCTGTGGCTCGCGCCGTCCGTCGAGAACTCCGAGTGGCTCAGCACGGAACTCGCGCCCGTCGCCGGCCCCGAGTTCACACGGCGCCTGAACCGTCACGTGGTTCCGCCACGTGGAGTCCTCCGGCTCAACCACCCCTCCGGATGCGAACTCCAGCTGCTCCGCGAGACGCTCGAACTCTCCTCGGACGCACAGCAACTCGTCGTCTTCCTCCCCGCGGACGAGAGGACGGCCCAGGCCGTCGACCAGCTCCGCCGCCGTCCCCACGGCCGGCTCCGGGCCATCTCGTAACCCATCCCGGCCTTCGTCCGACGTCGAGCCCTCGCACCAACGACGACTACACCTGGGACGGCTCCTGCGCGGGAAGACTGTCCATGAAGGAGCTGACGGAGAAGACCGCGCGGCCCGGGCCGGGCTCCCCGTATCCGGGCGGGGACGCGAGACCGAACTCGTCCATCGTGGAGCGGTACGCCTCCAGCAGGCGGATGTGGTACTCCAGCGGCGCGCCCTGCGGGTTGGCCTTGCCGAGCGGAGTCGTCGGCTCCGGGCACCACGTGGTGAACCGGGGCGTGATGCCGTGCGACATGAAGAAGCGCAGCCCCTCGGTCGTCGACGCGATCGCCTCGTCGACGGTGGTGAAGCCGAAGGGCTCGGCCATCTCCACGCCCGCCACGAAGTTGGGGATGACATTGCGCGCGCCGAAGATCTCGGCGGAGTCGAGGATGCGCTTGTGCCACTCGTCGCGGCCGACGTAGCGCTCCTTGCCGGGGCAGTACAGCTCGAAGAGCCGCCGGTCCCACACCTCATAGTTGGGGTGGTAGATCTGCACCCCGTAGTCCTTGAAGCGCTGGACGTCGTCACGCGGCAGCGCCTGCGCGACGACCTTGCCGATCCACCGCCCGGGGAACCGCTCCTCGATGGCCTTGGCGTAGTGCCCGTAGAAGTCGGCCTCGTCGCGCCCGGCGACCGTCTTGGTGATCGCGCCGCCAGTGAGGGTGTACGCGGTGGACGCCTTGGCGGTGTCGTACCGGTCGATGATCTCCAGCGCTTCGAGGACTTCCTCGACGTCCTTCACCCCGGTGTACGGACGGCCCGCCGCCTTGTGCTGGCGCCAGTTGTGGTTGATGTCGCAGTACTGGCACTCCTCCTTGGCACCGAAGTACTGGCAGACGCGGAAGACGGTGAGGTAGATCAGGTACCCCCACTGGATGGTGGGCGCCACCTCCATCACGGACTTCCCGTTCGAGAGCTTGTGCCGGTAGTACTCGGGCATCGGCGGCACCCCGACGTCGGAGATGCGCTTCCCGTCGAGGTAGAGCCCGAGCATGCCGTCCTCGTCGGCGGCGACGCGGTACGGCGAGGCGGGATTGACCCGTACGGACACCACGGTCCGCCGCAGGTCGTACGGGCCGCCCGTGAGGATGATCTCCTCTGGCGGGCGCCGCAGCGCGGCCTCGCCCAGCTCGGGAAGGGTGCCGTGGTCGAAGGAGAAGATGAAGTAGGACTTCGGCTTGACCTCGCCGCCCTCGTTGTCGCTGAGGGCGGACGCGTCGAAGGCGACACCTCCGCGGAGCAGGTCCTCCTTGAAGACCGCTTCCCTCGGCACGTGCGGGAACCGCTCCATCAGATCCTCGACCAGCGCGGTGCGGCTGCCCATCCCGTTCTCCTCGCTCCCGACCTGTTCCGTCTGCTGTGCTCGACTCCTCACGGTATGCCCCCGCCCGCACGTCAGCCGTGCCGGGTCCCCTCGCGTCGCGCGATGTGCGCCGGAGGGGCGAGTTCGGGCGGCAGCAGGGGGTCCGTCTCGGGCGCACCCCAGGTCGAGGTCAGCGGCAGCGTTCCCGCCCACAGACCGAGTGCGGCGTCGGGCCCGTCCCCGTCGTCCGGGGCGCCCGTACGGATCTTCACCGAGGCCTCTTCGAGGGACAGCGCGAGCAGGGTCGTCGCGGCCAGCTCCTTGCGGCTGGGCCTGCGCGCGTAGTCCCACTGCCCGGGCGTGGCGTGCTCGGTGAGCCGCCGCAGACCGTCGGTCTTCTCGTCCGGGTCGGTGACCTTGCGGGGTATGCCGTGGATCATCGCGCTGCGGTAGTTCACACCGTGCTCGAACACCGAACGGGCCAGGACGAGCCCGTCGACGTGGGTGACGGTGACGCACACGGGAGCGCCGGCCGCGAGACTCCGGCTGGCCACCGACCCGTGCACGTACAGCTGCCGCTCGTCCCGCCCGTACACCGTGGGCACCACCATCGGCCGCCCCTCGACGATCACACCGAGGTGGCAGATGAATCCCGCGTCGAGGATCGCGTCCAGGTCGGCGCGGTCCAGGCTGCCCTGTTCGCGAAGGCGACGGTGCCGGGTGAGGTCGGTTTCGGGGAGGGGTCCGTACGTCATGGAGTCGACGCTAGCGATATCGCACGCTGAATGGCTACAAATAAACGAAATCAGTTACTAGAACCCACCAGGGCAACGAAATCCGAAGCAAGCGACCATACCCCTGCCCCCCCCTTCCTAGAGTCACTCCCGTGACCATGACACCCACACCCCTCCACCACGCGGACCACCCCGGCACGGCCCCCGCCCTCCTGCTCGTCCACGGCTGGGGCGGCAACGGCGGCGACTGGGACCCCACGCTCCCGTACTGGCGGCACCGGGTGATCGTCCCCGATCTGCGCGGCCACGGTCGCTCACCGAAGCCCGGGGAGGGATACGGCGCCCGGGACTTCGCCGCCGATCTGGCGGAGCTGCTGCGGGGGCTGGACACCGGGCCGGTGGTGGCCGTCGGGCACTCCATGGGCGGGCAGGCGGTGACGGCGCTCGCGGTCGAACACCCGGAACTCGTACGGGGGTTGGTGGTCGTCGATCCGGCGTACGGCACGCACGAGGCGGAGGCCGCGCGGATCCCCGCGGCACAGGAGGAGCTGCGCGCGGAGGGGCCGGAGTGGGCGGCGCGCTTCGTGACGGGGGCCTTCCGGCCGGGGATGTACGACGAACTCCGCGACCGGCAACGGCAGTTGATGGCCGAGATGGACACGGACGTCCTCGTCCGGTGCAGGGACGGGATGTATCTGAACCCGGACGCCTTCGGGCTGCGGCCCGCCACCGTCACCTACCTCGCCCGGCGCGCATGCCCGGTACTGGGCGTGTACGCGACACCCGGGGCGGCGGAGTTCGAGCGCGGCACACTGACCGACCCGAGGTCGCGGGTGACCGTGTTCGACGGGGCCGGGCACTATCTGCACGAGGAACGACCGCGGGAATTCGTGGAAGTGGTGGAGCACTGGCTGTCCGACTGGGTGACCGAAGCCCAGGCGGAGTCCGGCAGGCCGAGCAGTGCACCCTGACGACGGTCGCCGGGGAACCCGGTTGCTCCACCCGGGCACCGCTGACAGAGTCGCGGCCATGCCCACCTTCTCCGCGCCGGACGGGACCGAGCTGGCGTATCACGTGTCCGGCGACGGCCCTCCTCTGGTCTGCCTTCCCGGCGGCCCCATGCAGGACTCCCGCTACCTCGGGGACCTCGGGGGCCTCGCCGCGCACCGCCAGTTGATCATGCTGGACCTTCGGGGAACGGGCCGCTCGGCGACCCCGGAGGACCCCGCCTCCTACCGCTGCGACCGACTCGTCGACGACGTGGAATCCCTGCGCGACCACCTGGGCCTCGACCGGATGGACCTGCTGGCTCACTCCGGCGGCACCAATCTGGCCGTCCTGTACGCGGCGCGCCATCCGGACCGCGTCGGCAGGCTCGCGCTGATCACACCGAGCGTCATGGCACTCGGCATCACCGTCCCGGCGGACGTCCGGCGCGAGACAGCCCGGCTCCGCCGCGACGAGCCGTGGTTCCCGACGGCGTACGCCGCCCTGGAAGCGATCGTCGCCGGCAACGCGAACGCCGACTCCTTCCAAGCCATCGCCCCGTTCTGGTACGGCCGCTGGGACGACACGGCCCGGGCCCATCGCGCGGCGGAGGACGACCAGAGAAACGACGAGGCCGCGGCCGTCTACGGCACCGAGGGCGCCTTCGCCCCACCCACGACACGCGCGGCGCTGGCCCGCTTCACCTCACCCGTCCTCGTACTGGCCGGAGAACTGGACCTGAACTCACCCCCTCCCGCCATGACCGAGCTCGCCACCCTGTTCCCCCACGCCACCCTGACCATCCAGCCCGCCACCGCCCACTTCCCCTGGCTCGACGACGCCACCCGTTTCGTGACGACCACGGCAACGTTCCTGACGTAAGGACGAGGCGGCGCCCCTCTAGGGGCGCGGGGAACTGCGCGACAAGCCCCCACCGGCCCGCACCCGACACACAACCAACGGGGTCGAAGGGGCGGAGCCCCTGGGGGATGGGACGGGTAGGGGCGGCGGGGGCGAGAAAACCCCCTCAGGCAGCCCGCTCCAACCCTTCCCCATCCACCCGAAACGCCAACTCCCTCCCCACCAGCAACCGCTCGACCTCCTCCACCACCGTCAGCCCCAGCCGAGCCACCTCGTTCCCCTGCGACCCCGCCAGATGCGGGGTAATGAACGCGTTCGGCAACTCGTAGAGCAAGGAATCGGCAGGCAACGGCTCAGGATCCGTCACATCGAGAATCGCGCTGATCCGCCCACCCCGCAGCTCATCGGCCAGCGCATCATGATCAACAAGCGCACCCCGCGAGGTATTGATCAGCACACCCCCGGACGGCATCAGCGCAAGCTCACGACGGCCGATCATGTGCCGGGTCTCAGCGGTCTGCGGCGCGTGGACGGTCACGATGTCACTGCCGCTCAGCAGCTCGTCCAGCGGCAGCAGAGGAACACCCAGCGCGGCGGCCCCGTCCTCGCCGACGTACGGATCGGCGAGACTCACCCGCAGATCGAACGGGCGCAGCAGCTCAATGAGCCGGCGCCCGATCCGGGACGCTCCGACGACCCCGACACGACGCCCGAAGTTGCCGATGCCGGGCACGATCTCCCCGTAGGGGAAAGCGCGTTCGGCGCGCAGCCGGTCGCGGTACGCGAAGAGGTCCTTGCCCGCGAGCAGGATCATGGCGAGCGTGTACTCGGCGACGGGCAGCGCGTTCGCACCGGCCGCCGACGACACGACCAGCCCGCGCTGCCAGACCGCGGACGTGGTGAAGCTCTTGACGGACCCGGCGGCGTGCAGCACGGCGCGCAGCTTCGGGGCCGCGTCCAGGGTGGCTTCGTCGAGCGGCGGGCAGCCCCAGCCGGTGATCAGGATCTCGGTTCCGGCGAAGGCTTCGCGCACCCTCGGGTCGGTGAAGTTCTCCGCCACCAGAGCGGGATCGATTTCTACGAGCTCGCGCAGCCGGGCCAGTACGTCCGGAGGGAAGATCTGCGGCACGTTCTCGGCAGTCATGGCGAACATCGCCAGTGGACGCTCGGGCAAGGAGGTGACCTTCCGGCTCGGTGACGTCAGATATAGCAACCGGTCTCTACGGTAGGTGCGGCCGAACGAGGGGGTCAATGGACGCACCCGTCGTCGCACCGGACCGGCGGGGTAGTTTCCCCGGGTGGCCATCACACCGGCCGCGGACGGCGACTTCCCGGGGAGGGACGACAGGGATGACAGAGACCCTGACCAACTGGGCCGGCAACATCACGTACACGACCAAGGAACTGCACCGGCCCCGCTCGCTCGACGCGCTGCGCGCGCTGGTCGCGGACAGTGCGCACGTGCGGGTGCTGGGCAGCGGTCACTCGTTCAACGAGATCGCCGAGCCGGGCCCCGACGGCGTACTGCTGTCGCTGGGCGCGCTGCCACCCGCCGTGGACGTCGACACGACGGCCCGTACGGTACGGGTGTCGGGTGGCGTCCGGTACGCCGAACTCGCGCGCACGGTGCACGAGCACGGGTTCGCGCTGCACAACATGGCCTCCCTCCCGCACATCTCGGTGGCGGGCTCGGTGGCGACCGGCACGCACGGTTCGGGCGTCACGAACGGCTCGCTCGGTTCCGCCGTGCGCGAGGTCGAGGTGGTCACGTCGGACGGCGCGTCCGTGCGGATCGGCCGGGGCAACGAGCGCTTCGGCGGTGCCGTGACCTCGCTGGGCGCGCTCGGTGTCGTCACCGCGCTCACCCTCGACCTGGAGCCGGACTTCGAGGTCAGTCAGCACGTCTTCACGGAACTCCCCCTGGACGGACTGGACTTCGAGGCGGTCGCCGCGGCGGCGTACAGCGTGAGTCTGTTCACCGACTGGGGGCGGCCGGGCTTCCGGCAGGTGTGGCTCAAGCGGCGCACCGACCAGCCGCTGCCCGGCTTTCCGTGGGCCGCGCCCGCGACCGAGGCGATGCACCCGGTGCCGGGCATGCCCGCGCGGAACTGCACCCAGCAGTTCGGCGTCCCGGGCCCCTGGCACGAGCGGCTCCCGCATTTCCGCGCCGAGTTCACCCCGAGCAGCGGGGCCGAGCTCCAGTCCGAGTATCTGCTGCCGCGCTCGGACGCCCTGGCCGCGCTGCACGCTCTCGACGCGATCCGGGAGACGATCGCGCCGGTGCTGCAGATCTGCGAGGTGCGGACCGTGGCCGCCGACCGCCAGTGGCTGAGCCCGGCGTACGATCGGGACACCGTGGCGCTGCACTTCACCTGGGTCGAGGACACGGCGGCCGTACTGCCGGTGGTGCGGCGGGTCGAGGAGGCGCTGGAGCCGTTCGAGCCACGGCCGCACTGGGGCAAGGTGTTCACGACGGCGCCGGCGGTGCTGCGCGGGCGCTATCCGCGGTGGGGCGAGTTCAGGACGCTGGTCGACTCCCTCGACCCGGAGGGCAAGTTCACCAACGCCTTCGTGGGGGACTTTCTCCACCCCCTTTCCTAACCCCTTGTCGAAAGTCCCTCACAGGCCATAGCCTTGCGCCGCGCCGGGGCCGAAGGGCCTCGCCATGGCCCGGAGGGACCGAGGGGAGTCCGATGAAGCGCGGCACATCACGCGACATCCGCACCGCGAACCGTTACGAGGTGCTGCGCCAGATCATCGCCGAATCGCCCACGTCCCGGCAGGAGTTGGCGGCGGCCACCGGGCTGAGCCTGGCCACGGTCGCCACGCTCGTCGGCGAGTTGCTCGACCTCCGGATGCTGACCGAGGTCGGGTTCGAGGACTCCGCGGGTGGCCGCCCGCGGGGCCTCGTGGCCGTCAACGCGTCGGGGGGCGCGTTGATCGGCGTCGACATCGCGGAGACGTATGTACGGGTCGAGCTGTTCGACCTGGCGCTGAACGTGCTGGCCCGTGCCGACGAGGACATGCGCCCCGGTGAGAGCCGCCCGGAGCAGGTCGTCGGGCATGTAGCGGCGGCCCTCGGTTCGGTGGTCGCGCAGGCCGGCGTCGAGGGCGCGCGCGTCCTGGGCGTGGGAGTCAGCGTCCCCGGGCAGGTCGACCGCGACACCGGGATCTCGGAGTACGCGCCCAACTGGGACTGGCACGACGTGCCGCTCCTCGATCTGCTCTCCGAACACATCGCCTATCCCCTGTACCTGGACAACCCGCTGCGTGCCTGCGCGGTCGCCGAGCTGTGGTTCGGCGCGGCCCGCGGACGCGGCGACGCCGTCGTGGTCAACCTGGGCACGGGAGTCGGCGCGGGACTCGCGCTCGGCGGCGGGCTGCACCGGGGCGTCAGCAACAGCGCCGGCGAGTGGGGGCACACGACCCTGGTCCTGGACGGGCGGCTGTGCCACTGCGGCAACCACGGCTGTGTGGAGACGTACGTCGGGGCGCCCGGAATCATGCTGAATCTGCGGGAGTTGAGCCCCGGGAGCACACTGCTGCACCCGGAGGACCAGACCGCCACGATCAACGCGCTCGCCCAGGGCGTCACCGCACAGGATCCCGTGGCGCTCAAGGTCGTGCGCGACACCGCCCGTTACCTCGGTGCCGGGATCTCCGACCTGGTGAACCTCCTCAACCCGGAGGTGGTCGTGCTCAGCAGCTGGGTCGCGGCCACGCTCGGCGAGCCGCTGCTGAACGAGGTGCGCGAGGCCGTCGCCCGGCACGCGCTGAAGCGGCCGTACGCGGCCACCGAGATCGTCCTCTCCCCCATCCCGACCGATCCGGTCTGTCTCGGAGCCGCGACGTTCGCCCTGGAAGGGGCGCTCCAGTCGGTCGGCCAGAGGCCCCCGAAGCGCACCACCCCAGCAAGGAGCCGTACCGCACCACCTTCATGACGACGGAAGGGATGCACGTTGACGCGCACCAACAGATCGGTTCTCGCGACAGCCGCAGCCGCGCTGGCTGTCACCGGGACCTTAATATCCGCCCCGCCCGCATCAGCCGCCGACCCCGCAGCCGCCGAGGTCTCCCCCCACGCAGCTCAGACCATCGACAACATCGGTGCGTCCGGCGCCTGGTGGGTCAACGACCTCAAGAACTTCGACCCCAAGGTCCAGGCCCGGGTCGCGAAGCTGCTGTTCTCCTCCAAGGGCCTGGACCTCAGCAACTACCGCTACAACATCGGCGGTGGCGGCACCGCGGTCACCACCCCGTCCCGCGCCCCCGAGGACTTCCGAGACGCCGACGGGACGTACGACTGGAGCAAGGACAAGGGCGGCCGTACGTTCCTGAAGTACGCGGCGCAGTACGGCGTCGAGGACCTGGTCGCCTTCGTCAACAGCGCGCCCGCCGCCTGGAAGACCAACTCCCAGAGCTGCGGCGGGTACTTGAAGGCGGAGAACACGGCCGACTTCGCGAAGTACGTCGCCGACGTGACCGATCACTTCGCGAAGCAGGGCGCGAAGTTCGACTACATCAGCCCCTTCAACGAGCCGAACAACAGCTTCGACAGCTGCGGCCAGGAGGGCATGCTGGTACCGGTCGACCAACGCGACGACATCGTACGGGCGTTGGGCGCCGAGCAGCAGGCACGGCACCAGAAGACCGGCATCATCGCCGACGAGTCCAGCAGCACGGTCAGCTTCAACACCGAGGTCCCGCAGTGGATTTCGCAGCCGGACACCGCCCAGTACGTGTCGAAGCTCGCCCATCACACGTACAACAACCCCGGTGACGATCAGCGGGCGAAGATCTACGAGACGTCGAAGTCGGTCGGCAAGCAGTCCTGGTCCACCGAGATCTGCTGCTTCGGCAAGGGCGGCACGGGCTGGGCGCAGGAGTACGACCCGACCATCGACGGCGGCCTGAACCTGTCGAGCATCATCTACAAGGACTTCGCGACGGCGCACGACTCGGCGTTCCAGTGGTGGGTCGCGCTCTCCGAGATGATCGGCAGCGACCCGTACGCGAAGAACGACGACGGCTGGAACGACGGCCTGATCTACTACGACCCGAACTACGCCACCAACGGCAACCAGACGCTCTACTTCACCAAGCGCTATTACGCGCTCGGCCAGTACAGCAAGTTCGTGAAGCCGGGCGCGGTCGCGCACAACGTGACGGGCGCGCCGAGCGGCGTGGACGTCACGGCGTACGACCGGAAGGGCAAGTGGGTCGTCGTGGTCAACAACCACAACACGACCGACACCGCGCTGAACCTGCACTTCAACAACAGGTCGCCGGGCCGCGTGGCCCAGGCCGTGCGGACGTCCGCCACCGAGGACTGGGCGAACGTGGCGGGGCCGTCGGTGGGCAAGGACGGCCAGGTCTCCGCGACGCTCGCCGCGCGCTCCATCACGACGTACGTCTTCGATCAGAAGGGGCATGACACCGCAGCCGTGACCGGCGCCTGGCAGGGCAAGCAGTCGGGCAAGTGCCTGACCGCGGACACCTCCGGTGCCTCGGTCAACACCTGCACGGGCACCGAGGCCCAGGACTGGACGTACGACGCCAACGGCACTGTGCGGGGCGCCAACGGATGCCTCACGGGCGGGAGTTCGGGTCTGGTGGCCGCCCCCTGCGCCGACAGCCCCGACCAGCGATGGCAGTTCAACGCCAACGGACAGATCGTCAGCGAGGCATCCGGGAAGTGTCTGGACGTCAGCGGTCAGGCGACCGCCGACGGAAGCAAGGTGATCCTCTACAGCTGCACCGGCGGGACGAACGAGGTCTGGTCCAAGCACTAGTGAACTGACGAGAGTTGAGGGTTGCGGGCCGCTGGTGCGGCGGCCCGCAGCCCGGCATGTCCGGTATTCCGAACCCTCCACAACACTTCGAACAGACTTCGTCCAACCCCTTGCCGAAGCCTTAGCCGAAGGTTAACGTCCCGCACCGCAACGCCATTTGAGCCACTTGGCGCATGAACCACTGAGTCGCAGCCGTACTCGAGACAAGGACGTCAGCATGTCGGCAATGAGCAGCAGCAACTGGGACCGCCGATCCGTACTGCGGGCCGCCGCGGGCCTGGCCGCACTGGGGCCGCTGGCCGCGTGCGGCGGCAACAACGGCCGTGGCGGCGGGAGCGGTTCGGGCACCAACCTCGTCCAGTACTTCCACGCGTACGGCGAGGCGGGGACCGAGCAGGCCATCAAGCGGTACGCGAAGGCGTACACCAAGGCCGATGTGAGCACCCAGTGGATCACCGGCTCGAACTTCGAGAACAAGCTCTTCCCCGCCCTGCTCACCAAGCAGGCCCCGGACGTCTTCGAGTTCCACCCGCAGATCCAGCTCATCAAGAGCGGTCAGGTGGCCGACCTCACCGACATCATCGACCCGGTCAAGGACGACTTCAATCCGGCCGACATCAAGTCGCACACGGTCGACGGCAAGATCTACGGCATCCGGATGATCGACGACCCGCAGTTCTTCTACTACCGCAAGTCGATGCTGGCCAAGGCGGGCGTCTCGGTGCCGACCACGCTCGACGAGCTGATCGAGGCCGCCGCCAAGCTCACCACCAGCAAGGTCAAGGGCCTCTTCCTGGGCAACGACCTCACGGCGATCATCAACCCGTTCGTCTGGGCGGCCGGCGCGGACTTCCTGGACGACAGCAACAAGCCCGCCTACCACACGGACGCGGTCGTCGCCGGTATGAAGCAGCTCCGCAAGCTGTTCACCAGCGGTCACCTGCTGCTGGACGCCCCCGCCGACTTCTGGGACCCGTCCGCACTCGACCAGGGCCTGACCGCCATCCAGTGGGGCGGCATGTGGTCGATGCCGGTCATGCAGAAGGCGCTCGGCGACGATCTCGGCATCTTCCCGTTCCCGAAGGTCGGCTCCGCCGGCAAGCTCTCGGTTTACAACGGCGGTTGGTCGGTCTTCGTCAACGCCAAGGGCAGCAACGTCGACGCGGCCAAGGAATACGTGAAGTGGCTGTGGATCGAGCAGAAGAAGTACCAGGAGGACTGGGCGACCTCGTACGGCTTCCACATCCCGCCGCGCGCGTCGATAGCCACGTCGGCGACCAAGCTCAAGTCCGGACTGCCGGCCGAGGGCGTCAAGCTCTTCAACGAGTACGGGCACTTCGACAACATCGGCTGGACCCAGGCCATGATCACGGCCGTCCAGGACGCCTTCGCCAACAGCGTCCGCAAGGACGGTGACCCGGGTGCCGCGCTCGACACGGCCGACACGAAGGTCAACCGCGAGCTCAAGAAGCTCTTCGGATAGGCCGCCGGACGGACTGCGACATGTCGACGACCACCACACGTGGCATCCCGAGCTCCGCCCCGGCCAAGGTCTCCAAGACCCGGCCGAGGCGGGGCCTGCGGGCCAACAGCACGCTCAACTTCTGGCTCTTCACCGGGCCGTTCCTCATCGGCCTGGTGATCTTCGTCTTCGTGCCGATCGGCTGGAGCATCTGGCTCAGCTTCTTCGACGCACGGTTCACCGTCACCCCGAGCAAGTTCATCGGCTTCGACAACTACTCGACGATCCTGAGCGACCCCAACTTCACCAACTCCCTGGTGACGTTCACGGTGTTCGCCGCGTTCATCGTGCCGCTGACCTGGGCGCTGTCGCTCGGTCTCGCCCTGTTGGTGCACCGGCTCACCTTCATGCGGGCGTTCTTCCGGTCGGTGTTCTTCCTGCCGACCGCGTGCAGCTATGTGGCCGCCTCGCTGATCTGGAAGATGTCCATCTTCAACGGCGTCCGCTTCGGCCTGGCCAACACCGTGCTGAGCTGGTTCGGCGTCGACAACGTCGCCTGGCTCGCCAACCCGAGCCCGCCCTGGTACTGGCTGGTGCTGGTCACCCTGCGCCTGTGGCTGCAGGCCGGTTTCTACATGATCCTTTTCCTGGCCGCGCTGCAGAACATCCCGGCGGAGCTGTACGAGGCCGCCGCGATCGACGGCGCGAAGCCCGGATGGCAGACCTTCCGGTACATCACGCTGCCGCAGCTGCGGGCCACCTCCACCGCGGTGATCCTGCTCCTGCTCGTCGCCGCCTACCAGGCCTTCGACGAGTTCTTCAACCTGATGGGCAAGGCCACCTGGGGCCAGCCACCGCTCGTCATCCTCTACAAGACAGCCCTCGGTACCAGCCAGGACTACGGCGCGGGCAGCGCGGGCGCGGTCATCCTGACCCTGCTGATCTGCGTCGTGACCCTGCTCCAGGGCAGGTTCATGGGCTTCGGAAGGGGTGAGGAGTCCAAGTGACCACCACCACACCTCGGGCCGACCGGCCGCGCCGCATCAAGCGCGGCAGCGTCCTGGGCAACACCGGCCTGTACGTCGCGGTCGGCATCGCCGCGCTGCTCTTCCTGCTCCCCTTCTACCTGATCGTCCGCAACTCCCTGATGCAGGACCTGGAGATCACGGGCGAGAACTGGAAGTGGTTCCCGAGCAGCATCCAGTGGAGCAACATCACGGAGCCGTTCCACGACGTGACCGTCGACTACGGTCGCGCCCTGTGGAACTCCACGGTCGTCGCGTTCCTGATGACCGCCGGCACCCTGCTCGTCTGCTCGCTGGCCGGCTACGGCCTGGCACGCATCCCCTACCGGCACGCCAACAAGGTCTTCTACGCGGTCCTCGCCACCCTGATGGTCCCCACCGCCGTCACCTTTGTGCCCAGTTTCGTGCTGGTGTCCTCACTCGGCTGGGTGGACACCTACCGGGGTCTGATCATCCCGGGCCTGTTCAGTGGTTTCACCTGCTTCCTGTTCCGGCAGTACTTCCTGGGGTTCCCCAAGGAGCTGGAGGAGGCGGCGCGCGTGGACGGGCTCAGCTACTGGGGCGCGTACTGGCGGGTCGTCGTGCCGAACTCGCTGAACTTCTTCACGGCGATGGCCACGATCACTTTCATCAGCGGCTGGAACGCGTTCCTGTGGCCCCTGGTCATCGGCCAGGACCCGAGCGCCTGGACGGTGCAGGTCGCGCTCTCGTCGTACATGACCAACCAGACCGTCAACTACCACCTGATCTTCATGGCCACGGCCATTTCCATCCTGCCCCTGGTGTTCGTGTTCCTCTTCCTCCAGCGCTGGCTGGTGCAGGGGGTCGCACAGACCGGCATCAAGGGCTGACACCTTCTTCCCAGGACCTGGAGACCGATGTCTTTCCGCACCACCGCCACTGACTATGTCGAGGACGTCTCGCCGGGCAGCGGCGCACTGCCGCCGCGTGCCTGGTACGCGTCCTCGGATGCCACGTCCTTGTCATTGAACGGCAGTTGGCGCTTCCGTCTCTCGGCGACCGTCGACGCCGAGGACGACTCCTTCGCCGCGGAGGGGTACGACGCCGGGGACTGGGCGGAGGTCTCCGTCCCCGGCCACTGGGTCCTCCAGGGACATGGCTCACCGATCTACACCAACCACCTGTACCCCTTCCCGGTCGACCCGCCGCGGGTGCCGACCGAGAACCCGACGGGTGACCATGTGCGCACCTTCGACCTGCCGTCCGAGTGGCCCTCGGACGGCGGGGCGGTGCTGCGTTTCGACGGCGTCGAGTCCTGCGCCCGGGTCTGGCTGAACGGCACGGACATCGGCGAGTTCAAGGGTTCCCGGCTGCCGCACGAGTTCGCGGTCGGGCATCTGCTGAAGCCCAGCGGCAATGTGCTGGCGGTCCGGGTGCACCAGTGGTCGGCGGGCTCGTACCTGGAGGACCAGGACCAGTGGTGGCTGCCGGGCATCTTCCGTGACGTCACCCTGCTGCACCGTCCGGCGGGCAGCGCGCTCGACTTCTTCGTGCACGCCTCCTACGACCACCTCGCCGGTGAGGGCACGCTGCGCGTCGACTCCGACGTCGACGGGCGGGTCCTCGTGCCCGCCCTGGACATCGATGTCGCGACCGGCGAGCCGGTGACCGTGCCGGTGCGGCCCTGGACGGCCGAGACGCCCCGCCTGTACGACGGCGAACTGGTCACGGAGGGCGAGCGCGTCCCGCTGCGGATCGGCTTCCGTACCGTCGCGCTCGAGGACGGTCTGATCAAGGTCAACGGCAGGGCGATCCTCTTCAAGGGCGTCAACCGGCACGAGTGGCATCCGGAGAAGGGCCGCGCCCTCGACCTGGAGACCATGCGCGAGGACGTGCTGCTGATGAAGCGGCACAACATCAACGCCGTCCGCACCTCGCACTACCCGCCGCACCCCGCGTTCCTCGACCTGTGCGACGAGTACGGCCTGTGGGTCATCGACGAGTGCGACCTGGAGACCCACGGTTTCACCGAACAGGCGTGGCGGGACAACCCCGTTGACGACGACCGCTGGACCCCGGCGCTGCTCGACCGCACCGCCCGTATGGTCGAGCGCGACAAGAACCACCCGTCCGTCGTGATCTGGTCCCTCGGCAACGAGGCCGGCACCGGGCGCGGGCTCACCGCCATGGCCGAGTGGATCCGCGGCCGGGACACCTCGCGGCTCATCCACTACGAGGGTGACATCGACTGCCGTGACACGGACATGTATTCACGGATGTACGCCGACCACGCCGAGGTCGAGCGCATCGGCCGGGGCCTGGACGGCGGGGGGCTGAAGCGGCGCGAACTCCCCTTCATTCTCTGCGAGTTCGGGCACGCCATGGGCAACGGCCCGGGCGGCATCGCCGACTACCAACACCTCTTCGAGTCGTACGACCGCGTCCAGGGCGGCTTCATCTGGGAGTGGATCGACCACGGCATCAAGGACGAGCGGTACACCTTCGCGTACGGCGGCGACTTCGGCGAGGAGCTGCACGACGGGAACTTCGTCTGCGACGGGCTGGTCTTCCCGGACCGGACGCCGTCGCCGGGGCTCGTCGAGTACAAGAAGGTGATCGAGCCGGTCCGCATCGACGGCGACGGGCCGGCCGGAACCGTGCGGGTCCAGAACGCCTACGACTTCGCCGACCTCGCCGACCTCGCCGACCTCGCCGACCTCGCCTTCGAGTGGTCGTACCAGGTCGACGGCGAGACGGTCGAGACGGGCGCCCTGTCGGTACCCGCGCTCGCCCCGGGCGAGTCCGCGGAGGTGAAGCTGCCGGCGCCGCCCGTGGACGGGCGGGGGGCCGAGACGCAGTGGACGGTACGGGCCGTACTGGCGGCCGACACCGCGTGGGGCCCGCGGGGTCATCAGGTCGCCTGGGTCCAACTGCCGCTGAATGATGGTGCGTTGACGCAGGTCGCCCGGTCCGACGGTCCCGTGCCCGGCGAGCAGGTCATCACGCTCGGCCCGGCCGCCTTCGACGCCCGCACCGGGGCGCTGAGGACGATCGGCGGGGTCGATGTCACCGGACTCCGCCTGGATGTGTGGCGGGCGCCGACCGACAACGACAACGGCGCGCCCTGGCAGCCGGACGCCCGCTACGGCCTGCTCTGGCGCAAGCTGGGCCTGCACCGGATGCGGCACCGGCTCGACGCGGTGGAGCTGGGCGACGACGCCTTGACCGTACGGACCCGGGTGGCGCCCGCCGCCTGGGAGGTGGGCCTGCGCACGGTGTACCGGTGGACGTCCGACGGGACGCGGCTGCGGCTGACGGTGTCCGTGTCACCCGAGGGCGACTGGACGCTGCCGTTGCCGCGGCTCGGGATCCGGCTGGGGCTCGCGAGCTCGGCGGACCGGGTGAAGTGGTTCGGCGGTGGCCCCGGCGAGGGGTATCCGGACACCAAGTCCGCCTCCATGGTGGGGCGTTGGGAGTCGACGGTCGACGAGCTGCAGACGCCCTACGTACGCCCCCAGGAGAACGGCGCACGGGCCGACGTCCGCTGGGCGGAGATCGGCGGCCTGCGCGTCGAGGGCGATCCGTCCTTCTGGTTCACCGCGCGCCGCTGGACGACCGAGCAGCTCGACGCCGCCGAGCACCTGACGGATCTGGCGCCGGGCGACACGGTCTGGGTCAACCTCGACCACGGCCAGCAGGGCATCGGTTCGCAGTCGTGCGGCCCCGGTGCACTGCCCCAGTACCAACTGCGCGCCACTCCCGCGGAGTTCTCGTTCGTTTTCTCGGAGATCCATGACTGATCCTCTCTCCAGCACCGCGGCCGGACAGCTCTTCAGCTGTCCGGCCGCGGTCGCGTCCCGCGTCGCGTCCGCCCCGAACGGGGTGAACCGCATGAATCGCACGCACAAGGTGCACGGTGTAAAGGGGTTAACGACATGAATGCTGTGCACCGCGACAACACCGTGAACGGCAGCATCCAGGTCCGCGGCCTCTCCCGGACCTTTCACACCACCGTCCGCCGCCCCGGGTTCACCGGTGCCCTCCAGTCCCTCGTCAAACCCGAGCGCGTCGCGAAGGAGGCCGTCGCCGACGTCAGCTTCGACGCCGCGCCCGGCGAGCTGCTCGCGCTGCTCGGCCCGAACGGCGCGGGCAAGTCCACCACCATCAAGATGCTCACCGGCATCCTCACCCCGACGTCCGGCGAGGCACGCGTCGCGGGAGTGGTCCCGTACGAGGAGCGCGAGCGCAACGCGCGCAACATCGGTGCGGTGTTCGGGCAGCGCACCCAGCTGTGGTGGGACCTCCCGGTGCGCGAGTCGTTCGCGATCCTCCGCGACATCTACGGGGTGCCGGAGCGCGAACACCGCCTCCGGCTCGGCGAGTTCGACGAGCTGCTCGAACTCTCCGCCTTCTGGGACACCCGCGTACGGCACCTCTCCCTGGGCCAGCGGGTGCGCTGCGACCTCGCGGCGTCGCTGCTGCACGACCCGCCCGTGGTGTTCCTCGACGAGCCCACCATCGGCATGGACGTGGTGGTCAAGGAGCAGGTGCGCGGCTTCCTCAAGCACCAGGTGGAGGAGCGGGGCCGGACGGTGCTGCTGACCACGCACGACATGACGGAGGTCGAGCGGCTCGCCGAGCGGGTCGTGCTCATCAACCACGGGCGCCTCGTCCTGGACGGCACGCTCGACGAGATCCGCCGGAAGTTCGGCTCGACCTGGCAGGTGCGGGCCACACTCGCCGATCCGCACGCGTCCGTCGAGCCGTTGCCGGGGATCGTCGTGCTGCGGCGCGAGGGACCGCAGGTCGTGTTCGGGCCGGACGGGGCGACCGCGCCGACCGTCCACCAGGCGCTGAAGCAGGTCATCGAGCGGTACGAGGTTTCCGATGTCGCCGTGGACGAGGCCGACCTGGAGGACGTGATGCGGGCGGCCTACGTCCAGGCGGAGGCCGCATGAGCATCACCCTCCCGCGCGGCTGGCGGACCGCGCGGGTCACTCCGCTGGGCGAACTGCACACCCCGCCCCGGATGACCGCCGCACTGCTCCGGCTCACCGTGCAGGTGGTGCTGGTTGCGTCGCTGTGGCGCGGCCTGTACGCGTCGACCGGCAGCACCGCCGGGATGAGCCGCGACCAGGCGGTCACGTATGCCGTTCTGGCCGTACTGGCCACCCGAATAAGGGAGTTGGACCAGTACTCGGGACGGGACACCGTTCAGCAGCACATGCACTTCGGCACGATCGTGTACTGGTATCTGCGCCCGCTGCCACCACAGCGCTACTACGCGCTGCGCGCGCTCGGCGAGCAACTGTACGGATTCGCCTGGGCGTCGGCGGGATACGCGATCTGTCTGGCCGCCGGTGTCGTGCAGCCCCCCAAGTCGGCGGCCGTGGCAGGGGTGTTCGCGCTGAGCGTGCTGCTCGGCCAGTGGGTCCTCTACTACATCATGCTCGTCATCGACCAGCTGTGCTTCTGGACGCTCCGCAACGGCGCCGCCATCATGATCCTGGTCTTCGCGCAGAACCTGCTGTCGGGGGTGTACGCGCCGCTGTGGTTCTTCCCCGACTGGTTCATCACGCTCAGCCGCTTCCTGCCGTTCCAGGCGACGCTCAGTGTGCCGCTCTCCCTGTACGTGGGCCGGATCCCGCTGTCCGACGCGGGCCCGGAGCTCGCCGTGCAGGCCGCCTGGGTGGTGGCGCTCGCCCTGTTCACCCGACTGCTGTGGCGGCGCGCCGCCCGGCGCGTGATCTCGCAGGGAGGCTGACCATGTCCTTGGAACCCTGGCGGGTGGTGTGGCGCATCACGCGTCTCAACTTCCGTGCGCAGCTGGAGTACCGCTCCGAGTTCCTGATGATGATCGCGATCGGTGCGGTCTGGCAGGTGTCGGTGATCGTGTTCGCGACGGTGCTGCTCACCCGGTTCACCGGGATGGGCGGCTGGGCGAGCGAGGACGTCCTGCTGATCGCGGCGACGCGGTTGGTGGCGCACGGTCTCTTCGTGCTTTTCCTGGGCCGGGTGCACGGCCTCGGCCACCGCATCCAGGAGGGCGTGATCGACACCTATCTCGTCCGCCCCATGCCGGTCTACCGCCAGCTCCAGCTGTCCCACTTCCCCACCAACGCGATCGGCGACCTGACGGTGGCGGCCGGCCTGATGGCGGGTGCGATCAGCCGCAGTCACCTGGACTGGAACGCCGCCCGGATCTCGTATCTCGTCGTCTGCGTACTCGGCGGGATGCTCCTTGAGGCGGCGCTGTTCACGGCGGTGGCCTGCGCCTCGTTGCGCTTTCCCGCCGCCGACTACTGGGGCCGCTGGCTGGAGGAACTGCTCGGCACCTTCGGCAGCTATCCGCTCAATGTGCTGCCGCGCGCGGTCGGCGGCTTCCTCACGTACGGGCTGCCGCTGGCCTTCGTCGCGTACTTCCCCGTCTCCGTGCTGACCGGTCACGGTGGCGACTCGGGGGTGCCGTACTGGCTGGCCGCCGGCTCCCCGCTGCTGGGCGTGGCCGCCTACCTCGGCTCCCGCCTGCTGTGGCGCTGGGGCCTTCGGCACTACGCGGGGGTCAACGGCTGACGCCACGGCCGGGGAGTGACATCGGTGAGGGGGCCCGGACCGCCGATCGGCGGTCCGGGCCCCCTCACTGTTGTGCCCTGATGTGCCCTGATGTGCCCTAGTGACAGCTGATCCTGGTGTCCCCCGGGTCCGTCGTGCACGGGTCCGAGCCGGGACCTCCGTTGGCGGTGTCGTTGCCGGAGACGCCGTCGACGGTGTTGAGGTTGTCGTTGCCGTCGTTGCCGATCACGTTGTCGTTGTCGGAGCCGCCGTTCAGCGTGTCGTTGCCGGAGCCGCCGTCGATGCGGTCGTTGCCGTAGCTGCCGTACACGGTGTCGCTGCCGGAGCTTGCGTTGACGGTGTCGTTGCCGCTGAGGGCGCAGATCACGTCGTTGCCGCTGGTGCCGGTGAGGGTGTCGTCGCCGCTGGTGCCGATGATCGTGCAGCCTCGGGAGTTGCTGACGGTGGTGCTCGCCGTGGCGCTGTTGTTGCCGGGGGTCGGGTCGCTCTGGGTGGCGGTGACCGTGGCCTTGTCGGCGAGGGTGCCGGTGGCGCGGGGCTCGACGCGGACGGTCACCTTGGCGTGGGCGCCGGGGTCGAGGGTGCCCAGGGAGCAGCTCACGGTGGTGGAGGTCTTGGTGCAGGTGCCCTGGCTGGTCGTGGCCCACATCACCGAAGTCGCGGGGCCGCTGAGCACGTCGGAGAGGGAGACGCCGGTGGCGGAGGTGGTGGTGCTGTTGTTGGTGACGGTCACGGTGTAGGTGGCGCGGTCGCCGACGCTGACCGTGGTGGTACCGCTCTTCGTGACCGACAGGTCCACGCCGGGTGGTGTGCCGGCGACCTGGTAGCGGACCAGACCGCGGTCGTCGCCGGTGTTGCCGGACAGGACGATCTTGCCGTCGGACTGCAGCGCCACCGCGTTGGCCACGTCGTAATAGCCGCTGTCCACGTCGGTGGTCACCTTGCCGCCGACCCCGAATCCGCTGTCCAGACTGCCGTCGACGTTGTAACGGGCGACCGCGAAATCGCTGAGACTGATGCCGGCGGCGACGATCTTGCCGTCGGACTGCAACGCGAGGTCGGAACTCCCGTCCAGGGTGCCGGATCCGAAGTCGGTGGTGACCTTGCCGTCGCCGTCGAAACCGCTGTCGAGAGTGCCGTTGGGGTTGTAACGGGCCAGCGCGAAGTCGAAGTCGCTGGTTCCGGTGACGACGATCTTGCCGTCGGGCTGCACCGCCACCCCGCCGATCACGTCGACCCGGGCGAAGGCGGTGGTCGTCCTGCCGTCGCCGTCGAAGCCGCTGTCGAGGCTGCCGTCGGCGTTGTAGCGGGCGACCGCGAAATCGGAGTCGTACGCCGGGTAGTTGTACCCCGCGCGGCCGGCGGCGACGATCTTCCCGTCGGACTGCAACGCCACGTCGAAGGCGGTCGCCGCGCCGCCTGCGAAGGCGGTGGTCACCTTGCCGTCGCCGTCGAAGCCGCTGTCGAGGCTGCCGTCCACGGGGTTGTAACGGGCCAGCGCGAAGCCGGCGCCGCTCATACCGGCGGCGACGATCCTGCCGTCGGCCTGCAGCTGTACGGCGAATGCCTCGGAGGGGCCACCCGTTCCGAAGTCAGTGACCACCGTACCGCCGTCGCCGAATCCGGTGTCCAGGGTTCCATTGGGGTTGTAGCGGACCACCGTGAACTCGGGGCCGGGGTTCTCGGGGTCCGAGGTGCGGCCGACCACGACGATCTTGCCGTCGGACTGCACCGCCACCCCGTCGGCATAGTCCTCGCCGCCACGAACGTCGGTGGTCACCAGGCCGCCGATGCCGAATCCGGGGTCCAGGCTGCCGTCGGGGTTGTACCGGGCGAGGGTGAAGTCGATCTCTCCGCTTTCGTACGGCTGGTTGAGGCCTACGGTGACGATCTTGCCGTCGGCCTGAACCGCCATGCCGCGGCTCTCGTCGTAGCCGCCGAAGTCGGTGACGACTCTGCCGTCGTGGTCGAAGGCCGGATCGAGGTCGCCCGGTGCGGCGAGTGCGGCTCCGGGTGCGGTCAGCACGAGCGCCAGCGCCGCGGCCAGGGCGGAGGCGACGCGCAGGGTTCCCCTTGGGGAAGGCAAGCTGGGCATGCGCCCAGCTTGCGGACGCCGCAGGCCGGCTTCGAACGGCTGGCCGGACACTGGGCCTACTGGGCCGCAGTCTTCCACCCGCCGGGGTGACGACCTCACAGCCGCCCCTCCACTGAACGCTCACTCGAACCCGTGGGCAACCTTCCCGCGCACAGCGGCGACACAGGGGGGAAGTACCGCACCCGCATACGCCCCCACCCCACTTCGCAAGAAGTACAAGAAGTACAAGAAGTAGAGGAGCAGCCGTGCCGAACCCACCCGCACACCGCCGTCGCCGTCGCCTCCGTCCCCTCCCCCTCGCCGCGGCCGGCGTGCTGGTCGCCGCGGCAGCCGTCGCGTTGCCCCAGCTGACGCCGGATGCCAGTGCCGCGACCACCCTGCGCGGGTACGCGGACGGGCGCGGCGTGAAGATAGGAGCGGCCGTCGGAGACACACCGCTCACGTCGGACTCGGCGTACACGGCCGTGCTGGACCGGGAGTTCAACTCCGTCACCGCGGAGAACGCGATGAAGTGGGATGCCGTCGAGCCGACTCGCGGGTCCTTCAACTGGGCCGCCGCCGACCGGCTGGTCGCTCACGCGGCCGCACACAATCAGGGCGTACGGGGACACACACTCGCCTGGTACAGCCAGTTGCCGTCCTGGCTGAAGAACGGGAACTTCTCCGCGGCGGAGCTGAACACCATCCTCAAGAGCCACATCGACACCGAGGTCGGGCGCTACAAGGGCAAGGTGTACGCCTGGGACGTCGTCAACGAGACGTTCAACGAGGACGGTTCGATGCGCGGCTCCCTGTGGCAGACCAAGCTCGGCACCGGGTACATAGCGAACGCCCTGCGGTGGGCGCACACCGCCGACCCCGCCGCAAAGCTGTACATCAACGACTACAACATCGAGGCGGACAACGCGAAGAGCGATGCCCTGTATGCCCTCGCCAGGCAACTCCTCGCGGACGGCGTGCCGTTGAACGGAATCGGCTTCCAGTCGCACTTCGTGGTCGGGCAGGTGCCGTCCACCATGAAGGCGAACCTGAAGCGCTTCTCCGATCTCGGCCTCGAAGTCTCCGTCACCGAGCTCGACATCCGCATCCCCCTCCCCGCCTCCTCCGCCGAACTCGCCCAGCAGTCCGCCGACTACAAGACGGCGAGCGAGAACTGCCTCGGCGTCCCGCGCTGCGCGGGCGTCACCGTATGGGGCGTCAGCGACAAGTACTCATGGATACCGGGCACCTTCAGCGGATACGGCGCCGCCCTCCCGTACGACGAGAACTACGCGGCGAAGCCCGCCTACACGGGCTTGTCGAACGGGGTCAATCCGAACGCGTAGGCCTCCCGGGGCGACGTGAACGCCGCGATCAGCAGGGCTCGACCCGCACCTCCGCCCAGACGACCTTGTACGGCGCGCCGGGCCGGGGCTCCACGCCCCACCGCTCGGCAGTCGCCGCGACGAGCAGCAGCCCGCGCCCGCCCTCGTCGGCGGGCGCCCGCAGCACGGGCAGCCGGTCCGTCCGCCCGTCGGCCACCTCCACGCGTACGAGGCCGTCGCGCAGCACCAGCCGTACGCGGAAGTCGCGCCCGCGCACCCGCCCGTGCAGCACGGCGTTCGCCGCGAGCTCGGCGACGACGAGCGTGACGTCCAGACTCGCGTTCCCGTCGTACGCGAACCCCCACGCGTCCATCCGATGCGCGACGAGCCGCCGCGCGAGCCGGGCCCCTCGCGGGGTGCAGCTGAAGAGCTGGGTGAACGTACGTACGGTGACGGCTTCTTGGGCCCGGGTGTCTCCTTGCATGGGTCAACGGTGGCCGTGGGCAGGCCGGTCGACCAGGTCCGCCACTCGTACGCTGCGCGGCGTACGAGTTCACGGACTGGACAGTAGGCGTAACTGTGCGTGACCCTTGGTGACTTGGCGGGGTTGGCACCAACGCACTCGGGGGTACCCGACATGACCGAAAGCACCATCAGCAACGACAGCATCACGAACGAGCCCGAGCCGTCCGGCAGCCTGAAGGCGTTCGGCGCGGTGCACAAGGCTTTCCGCAAGCGGGCGGGATACACGCAGGAGACGTACGCCCCGCTCGTGCGGTTCCACCCGTCGACGGTGGCCTCGATCGAGCAGGGGCGACGCTTCCCGCCGCGCGTCTTCGTCGAGCGGGCGGAGGAGGTTCTGGACGCGTTCGGGGCACTCAAGGCGGCGTACAAGTACGCGGGACGGGAGGAAGGGCTGGCGTCATGGTTCCGCAGGTGGGCGGAGCTGGAGGAACTGGCCATCAGCCTTTGCACGTACGAGAACCGGCTGGTCCCGGGCCTTCTGCAGTCGGAGGGGTACGCACGCACCTTGTTCGGGGCGCGCGTACCCCTGCTGACCGACTCCCAGATCGAGGCCCAGCTCGTCGCCCGCATGGAACGCCAGCGCATGCTCGCCGAGCGGCCCAACACGGCGTTCAGCTTCATCGTGGAGGAGCATGTGTTCCAGCGGCGGACCGGCGGGGTCGAGGTCACGCGTGAGCTGATCGAGCATGTTCTGGAGGTCACGGAACTCCGCAACGTGGAGCTGCAGTTGATGCCGACGGCGTGCGACGTCCACGCCGGCCTCGATGGCCCCATCCGGCTGCTGGAGACGCCCGAGAACGAGTGGTTCGCCTACTGCGAGAGCCAGGAGAGTGGCCAGTTCATCACCAGTCCGAAAACGATCAGTGTGCTCCACATGCGCTATGCGAAACTGCGCTCACAGGCTCTGTCCCCGGAGGATTCCCGGAGCCTGCTTGAGCGGATGCGAGGAGCACTATGAGCACCACCGAGCTGAACTGGTTCAAGAGCAGCTACAGCGGCAGCTCCGGCGATGACTGCGTCGAAGTCGCCACCTGCCCCACCACCATCCACATCCGCGACTCCAAGAACACCCGCGGCCCCCAGCTCACCCTCTCCCCCACCGCCTGGACGGACTTCGTGGAATTCGCCGCGCGCAACCGAAGCTGACTGCACTAGGCTGCAACCTAGACGTCCTAGGTGACAGCAGCCCAGTGTGAGGTGGTCCCATGGCTCGCGTCGGGCTCACGACCGAACGTGTCGTGGAAGCCGCGGCCGATCTCGCGGACGAGGTCGGCTTCGAGAACGTGACCGTGTCCGCGTTGGCACGGCAGTTCGGGGTGAAGGACGCGAGCCTGTACTCGCACGTCAAGAGCGTGCAGGACCTGCGTTCGCGCATCGGGCTGCTCGCGGCCGGCGAGATGATCGACCGGATCGCCACCGCCGTGGCGGGGCGCGCGGGCAAGGACGCGCTCGTCGCCTTCGCGGGCGCCTACCGCGAGTACGCCCTGGAGCGGCCCGGCCGCTACCGCGCCACGCACACCCAGCAGGACCCCGCCGTGATCGCCGGGTCCACGACGTACCTCCGCACGGCCGAGGTCACGTACGGCATGCTGCGCGCGTACGGGCTGTCCGAGCCCGACCTCACCGACGCGGTACGCCTGCTGCGCAGCACCTTCCACGGCTACTGCAACCTCGAAGCGATCGGCGGATTCGGCGCCGCCCGTGACGTACAGCTGTCCTGGGAGCGCGCGTTGGACGCCCTGCACGTGGCCCTGGAGAACTGGCCGCGGACGAAGGAAGACGGTAAGGAAGACGCTGATGAGTGACCATCTGCCCTACGCCTACGACGTGTGCGGCAGCGGGCCCGTGCTGCTGGTCATCCCCGGCGGGGCCGGTCACCCCATGGGCCTGGAGGCCGTCACCGCGCGCCTCGCCGAACGGTTCACCGTGGTGACGTACGACCCGCTGGGGCTGTCGCGCGGGCCGCTGGACGAGCCGGTCGGTGACCAACGGGTGGAGACGTGGAGCGACAACGCCCACCGCCTCCTCGAAGCGGTGCTTCCCGACGGCGAGTCCGCGTACGTCTTCGGCACCAGCTCCGGCGGCATCGTCGCCCTGGACCTGCTGACCCGCCACCCGGAACGGCTGCGACGCGTGGTCGCACACGAGCCCCCGACCGTGGAGGTACTGCCCGACGCGGCTCGGCAGCGGGCGATGGTCGGGGAGGTGGATGCGATCTGCCGCGCGGAGGGTGTCGGGCCCGCGATGGCACGCCTCAACGCCGGTTTGGAGTACCGCACTTGGACTCCCCCGACGCCGTCGCCACGCCCGGCCGGCATGGACACGGGCACGGGCACGGGCACCCCCATGGGCATCTTCCTCGCCCACGTCCTGCGCCCCTTCGCCACCCACACACCGGACCTGGACACCCTCAAGCGACTGTCCTCCCGGCTCACCCTCGGCGCGGGCCGCGACTCGCGGCACCAACTCCCGCACCGTACGGCCATGTTGCTCGCCGAACACAGCGGCGCCGACCTCGTCGAGTTCCCCGGCGGTCACCTGGGCTGTCTGGAACACCCCGTCGAGTTCGCGGACCTGCTGGCGCGGACGCTCACTCGGCCGGGCCCAGCGGAGTCGTGACCGGATTGCTCAGGTGCTGGTAGATCACCGAGCTGCGGAAGTTGACGATCTCGCGTCGCTTGCTGAAG
The DNA here is from genome assembly GCF_041053035.1 of Streptomyces sp. R35. Lineage (NCBI taxonomy): Bacteria > Bacillati > Actinomycetota > Actinomycetes > Kitasatosporales > Streptomycetaceae > Streptomyces > Streptomyces sp. R35. The sequence continues at coordinate 8,623,029 of NZ_CP163440.1, read as the reverse complement.
CGGTCCAGCAGGAACGAGTGCAACTGGTCGACGTCCGGCACGGCGACGTGGACGAGAAAGTCCTCGCTGCCCGCGACGACGAAGACCGACAGGACCTCCGGCAGACCGGCGGCGTACGTCTTGAAGCCTTCGATGACCTCACGGCTCAACGGCCGTACCTGCACGGAGAGCAGAGCCTGCACGGGGCGGTTGAGGGCGCGGAGGTCCACGGCCGCGTGATAGCCCGTGATCACCCCGCGGTTGCGCAGCGCACGCACGCGTTCCAGACAGGTCGACGGCGCGATGCCGAGCTTGCGGGCCAACTCCCGGTTGGTCTGCCGCGCATCGCGCTGGAGGTGCTCCACGATCGCCGAATCAAGTTCATCCATGGGCGCCATTGTGTCGTCTCCACCGAATTCAATTCGGCTGATCCGCTGCCTGCCATCCGCCCTGCCTACGTTCGGAGCCAGCTACCGAACAGTGAGCGGGGAGTCGTGGTGACGAACGTACGAACGGGGCTCGGGCTGCGTACCGGCACGGCCCTGTGCATGGGAGCCGTCCTGGGGCCCGGCGTGCTGGCCCTGCCGTCCTCGGCCGCCGCGGCGGCCGGGCCCGCGTCGGTCCTGGCCTGGGCCGGGCTCATCGCGCTGAGCCTGCCGGTCGCCCTGGTGTTCGCGGCGCTCGGCGCCCGCCACCCGGACGGGGGCGGCGTCTCGGCGTTCGTCCGCCAGGCCTTCGGGGCGGGCGCCGCCGCGCCGGTCGGCTGGTGGTTCTACTGGGCCATTCCGCTCGGTGTGCCCGCCGCGGCCCTGATCGGCGGCGAATACGTGGCCGCGGCAGCGGGCTGGGACGGTGCGGCGGCGTCGGTGGTGGCCGCCCTGGTGCTGGCCGCCGCGGTGCTGGCGAATCTGCTGGGTCTGCGGGTGTCGGGGCGCGTCCAAGTGCTCATGGCGGGACTGCTTGTCCTGCTCCTGTGCCTGACTGTCGCGGTCTGCTCGGCGCACGTCCGGGGCGCGCACTTCACGCCGTTCCTGCCGCACGGCTGGTCCTCGGTCGGCAGCGCGGTGAGCGTGCTGTTCTTCGCGTTCGCGGGGTGGGAGGCGATCAGCCACCTCTCAGGCGAGTTCACCGATCCGGAACGCGATCTGCCCCGCGTGACCCTGCTCGCCTGGGCCGTCGTCTCCTGCCTCTACCTCGGCCTCGCGGTGGTCACCATCGGCGTGCTGGGCGCCCTGGCCGGGACCACGTCGACGCCGCTCACCCTCGTCCTGGAGCGCGGCATCGGCTCGTACGCCCGTGGGGTCGCCGCGGGGGCCGCGGTGCTGCTGACCTTCGGCGCCGTCAACGCGTATCTGGCGGGTGGTGCCCGGCTGGGCGCCGCGCTCGCCCGGGACGGCTCGCTGCCCCGGCCGCTGGCGCTCGGCACGCGACGGAGTCTGACGCTCCTCGCGGTGGCGTGCGCGGCGGTGCTGCTCGCCGCGGCGCCCGGCATGAGCGGCGCGCACGGCGTCCTCGGTCTGGAGGTGCTGCTGCGGGCGACCTCGGCCTGCCTCGCCGCCGTCACCTTGGCCGGGATGCTCGCAGCGGTCGTGCTCCTTCCCCGGCGGAGCGCCCTGCACCGCTGTGCGATCGCCGGAACCGCACTGGTCACGGTCGTCCTGGCCTTCTGCGGGCCGTATGTGATGGTTCCGGCGGTGCTAGGAGTCGCGGCGCTCTGCGCTGAGCGCCTGCACCTCGTCGTACGACGGCACAGTGCCCTGAGGCGACCGCCCGCCCCGGATGTCCGCCACCGCCTCCAGGACCGCGCCGAGCGCCCGCCGGTAGAGCAGCGAGCCGAGGCTGATCCGGCTTACACCCAGGTCGCCGAGGTGGGCGACGGTCGGGCCTGAGGGCGAGTAGAGGATGTTGAGCGGGACGTCGAGGGTCTTCAGCAGGGCGGTGATCCGGGACGGGTCGGTCAGGCCCGGGACGAACACGCCGTCGGCGCCCGCCTGTTGGTAGGCGTCGAGGCGGCGGAGCGTCTCCCGCTCGTCCTTGTCTCCGTCGCCCAGCCAGTGTGTGTCGGTGCGGGCGTTGACGAAGAGGTCCGGCACGGCGGCCTTCACGGCGGCGATCTTCGCCGCGTGCAGTGCGGCGGAGCCGAGGCCGTCCTCCAGGTTGATGCCGACGGCTCCGGCGGCGGCCAGTTCGCGCGCGAACTCGGCTACCTGGTACGGGTCTTGGGAGAAGCCGTCCTCCGCGTCCACCGACAGCAGGTACGGGGCGGCGCTCAGGAGCCGGGTGAGGCTCAGCGTCAGGTCCCTGGTCGCCGCCGCGCCGTCCGGCAGACCGGCGGGCGCGGCCACGCCCAGACTCGTCGTGCCGATCGCCTCAAAACCCTGGGCGGCGAGAAGCGCCGCGGAGGCGTGGTCCCAGGCGTTGGGCAGGAGCAGAGGGGTGTCGGCGTGGTGGAGCGCGGCGAAGGGGGTCATGCCAGCTTTCCTACCGCATCGGCGTAGTACGTCGATCCCTTGAGGTGCAGGGCGAGTTCGCGGAACGTCCAGCCCTCGCCCGGGGAGTCGTCGAGCTGGTCGTCGGTCAGCGTGCCGAGCCGGTTCGCCCAGATCCGGGCGAGCCGGGTGAGGCGGCTGCGGGCCTCGTCCAGGTCTTCCCGCGTGAACGGCGCGAGGTCCGCCTCCGTGGTGCTCGCCGACGCGTGCCAGTGGTCGGGGCGCGGTTCCTCGCCCACGAGGCGGGCCTCCAGCTCGGCCAAGTGGTCGATGAGATGGTCGGCGACGCGGCGGACAGCCTTGTGCGGGGTGTAGACGCGGTCGTCGACGTGCGCGGGCTTGCCGTCCCAGGCGGTCCAGGTGGCCGCCAGGGCGAGGACGTGATCGACCATGGCGACAACGGCTTCAGCAGGTGTTTCCTTGGGGGAATCGGTCATGGGGGAACGCTAGAGGCGGAACACTTCGGCGCCCGCCGAACCGTACCCGCGGCCACAGACACACCCATGGACACACTCATGGGCACACCCACAGACACAGCCACAGCCACAGCCACAGCCACAGCGGCAACCTTTCCGCCATCGGCGGCGACTACCCGGCATGACCAACGCAAGACCCACCACAACGCACCGCCGTCGCCGTATCGCCCGCAAGCCCGTCGTGGGCGCGCTCGCGGCCGCCTCCCTGTTGGCCGGGGCCTGGTACGCGACCGCCAACGGGGCGACGACGGCCACCACCGGCCTCACCGTCACCAATACCACCGTGAGCCTGTCGGCGAAGTTCCCTTATCTGTCGGCCGGTTACAACAACAGCCGCGAGTGGACCCGGACGGCCACCGCCGTGGCGCCGAACGGCACCCTGCGCGTCGCCTGGCCCGCCTCCGACGGCATCCATGTCACACCGCTCACCGCGACGGGCAAGCGCTCCGGCGCCGACACGGTGGTCAAGGGCACCAAGGAGGTCGGCGGACTCGTCGCGCACAACGACGGGTTCGCGCTGCTGACCCGCGTCGCCGACACGAACAAGTGGAAGGAGACGGCGGCGGCGATCGTCCGCTACAAGAACGGCAAGCAGGCCTTCCGTACGAAGCTCACGGGCACCGCCTCGAACGACACTGCGCCGCTCCTCGACGGCCAGCTCACCTGGAACGGCACCAAGTACGGCACATACTTCGTGGTGCACGGCGCGGGGGGCTTCGCCGACGGCCACTACGGCGACAAGCTCACGTACGTCAGCTCCAAGGGGGCCAAGCTCAGCGGTGGCTGGAGCTGGGGTTGCAGCCACAACGAGGGCATCGCCCTGCACGCCGAGACGTCCGGCGCCTTCACCTCGCTCTGCTTCGACGACTGGCGCTCGGGCCTGTTCGTGTCGACGGGCATCGGCGCGCCCGACACCGCGCCGGTCGTGCAGCGCGAGCAGTGCTGGGCCGGCTACTGCGGCGGCACGTTCGCCGGCCGCACCGGCGACCTGGTGAAGTCCTCGACGGGCCGGTACGCCACCGTGTTCGCCTCCCGCGGCGCCGCCTCCGCCGCGAAGAACCCGGACGACGCGAGCGGCCGCGGCTGGACGGTGAAGCCGAAGACGAGCACCCACCAGGTGGCGGTGGCGTTCCTGAAGAACAAGACCACCCCGTCGGGCAAGCCCGTCTACCTGACCAGCGCCAAGGGCACCGAGAACGTCAACGTCCACGTCGCCCCGTACGGCAAGGACCGGCTGCTGGTCTCCTGGGAGTCCCTGAAGAACGCCAAGTGCTCGGCCGGCACCTGCACGGGGACCTTCACCGGCACCCACCTGCGTCTCATCGACTGGACCGGGAAGTTCCAGAGCGCGGACAAGGTCGTCGGGGCCCGGATCACCGGTGACATCGCCGTGTCGGCGAACGGCGCGCTCACCTGGGCGTACGCCCCCGTCACGCCCTCGTACACCACGGCGCTCAACGGCGCGTCCCCGACCTCGACGACCCTGAAGATCGCTCGCGTCACCCCGTAGGACGCCTCATGCCGGGGTGAGCGGGCGTCTGTGTGCCGTCCACCGTCATCGTCACCGTTCCGCCGGACGGGGCGGTGATGGTGGACTCGGCGTCGAGGGAGAGCGGGCTCAGATACGACGTGCCGGTCACGGTCCACGTCGAACCGCCGGTCAGTGGCCGCGTACCTCGGCCACACCGTCGCCCAGCCGCACCCGGACCTCGCGCCCTCCGCTCCAGGTGACTGTCAACTCCCCCGTCCCGTCCACCCGCACGGCCGCTGCTTCCGCCACCGAAACAGGGTCCGGCTCGGCGGTGAGGCGGGCGAGCGCCACGAAGAGAGAGGCTTCTCCGGTGACGGTGCCCATCAGGCCTGTCGGGTCCGCCAGGTCCGTCGGCGCCTCCAACAGGCCGTGCACGGGCAGCAGTTCTGCACTCGCGTCGCCCTTCGCCGTCCACCCCGTGACCCGCACCCCGGTCCCGGGGGCCGCTCCCGCCACCACATGGGCCCGCACCTCCACCGCGCCGTGCGCGAGGACCAGGCTGGTGACCCGGGCACCGCCGCCCGCCGTGTGCCGCGACGCGACCCAGCCCTCGCCCACCCCCAGCGGCTCGATGCCTGTACGGCTCGGATCGTCGCCGACGATCACACTGTTGTCGTACGACGGTGACGGCTCCGTCGCCGTCGAATACGCGAGCCGCGTGTAGTACGGGTCGTAGCGGACGTCCTCGCTGCCGTGGTTGTGGAGGCGGACCAGGCCGTCCGAACTGGTCGACTGGAGAAGCCAGTTGGGCGGGCCGACCGGGGTGACGGCGTCGGCGCGGTCCGTCGGGCCCGGGTCCTCCCGCGCCGTCCAGACCTCGTGCTCCGGCGGCAGGAGGAGCCCGACGAACGCCTTGCTCGCCCAGTACGGGGAGGCCGGTCCCGAATAGCCTTGCAGCACAGCCTCGTTGGGGCCGTGCCAGCCGAGACTGAGCAGGCCCCGGTCGTCCACCGCGCCCCGGTCGAGGAAGTGGCGCAGGGCGCCGGAGGACAGCCGCCGGGTCTCGCCCGGCGACAGCGGCGTACGGCCCGTGAGGGCGCCGAGCCACAGCGGTGCGGTGGTCGCGAAGCGGTAGGTCAGGGAGCGGCCCTGGAGCATCGGCGCGCCGTCACCGCCGAACAGCCGGGCGTAGTCGGCCAGATGGGTCTCCAGACGGCCGCCGTACAGGTCGAGCAGGCGCGTGTCGCCGGAGAGCCACGCGTGCAGCACCGGGTACAGGTGCATCGCCCAGCCGTTGTAGTAGTCGTACTTCCGGCCGTCGCCGTCGGTGTACCAGCCGTCGCCCACGTACCACTGCTCGATGCGCTCCAGGCCGCGGTCGATCGCGGCGGCGGACGCCTCGGGCTCGTATCCGATCTCCTGGAGGAAACCGCCGACCGTCACCGGGAACAACTCCCAGTTGCAGGGCCAGGGTTCGGCCGTCAGGCCGTCGCCGAGCCACTCCGCGGCCCGCTGCCGTACGCCGTCGTCGAGGCGGTCCCACAGCAGCGGCCGGGTCAGCCGCAGCGCGAGGGCGATCGACGCGGCCTCGACGAGCGGCTGGCCGCGGTCCTCGATGCGGGGCCAGACACCGGCGGTTCCGGCGGCGAGGCCGTCCGCGTACCGCTCCAGGACCTTCTCGTCGCGGCGGAAGGCCGCGAGCAGCAGCGTACGGGCGTAGCCCTCCAGGCCGTCCGAGAGCCTGCCGGACCAGCTCGTGTGCTCCCCGGGGAGGTGGTAGAGCGCGCCGTCCCCGGTGGCGTACGGCGCGACGGCGGCGAGGAGGTTGTCCGCGACCGCCTCCCAGTGGGCGCGCGTGTAGCCGGTGTACGGGCTGAGGGTGCGGTCCTCGGAAGGCTCGGAGAGCTCGAAGGACTCGAACGACTCGGAGGACTTGGCCGACTCGGCGGACTCGGCGGACTCAGAGGGCATCGTTTCGGGCTTCCTGTCTCACTGCGGTCCGGGCGGTGGATACCTGGGGCGCCCCGGTTCCGGTCGGGACGCCCCAGGGGCTCATCCCACCCTCACCTGGCCGTCCGGCACCAGATGCTGGGCGACGAGTTCGTCACGGACCAGACCCGCGTACACCGTCGCGCCGTGCACCGAGGTGTGCGTGTTGTCCCGTTTCTCGTTGTAGAGGTAGATCGCCTTGGAGCCCTCGACGCCCAGGGATTCGACGAGGGCCTTGGTCTTGGCCGTCAGGTCGATGAGCGGGACGTTCTCGGCGGCGGCGACCGAGCGGATGACGGCCGGGTGGTCGACGCCGAGGCCGTTCACCAGCAGCGCGATGTTGTTGTTCAGGGTGCCGTCCGCGTTGAACCAGCGGCGCACGATCGGGGTGACGAGGACCGGCTCGCCGCCCTGGGCGCGCACGCCCGCGACGAGGGTTTCGAGGTTCGCGCGATACGTCGCCTCGTCGGTCGTCTTGTCGTTGTGCGCGAGCTGGATGAGCACCAGGTCATGCTCGCGGATCAGCGGCTGGACGGTCGGGAAGAGCGCCGGGGTGGCGAGGTAGGTGACCGTACTCTCGCCGGAGTCCGCGTAGTTGGCGACCGAGAGGCCCTTGCGCAGGTACTGCGGCAGCTGCTGGCCCCAGCCCGAGTACGGGTCGCCGGGCTGGTCGCACACCGTCGAGTCGCCGACCAGGAAGATCTGGCGGGTGTGCGGGCGAGCGGGGGTCACCCGGATGTCGGCCAGCGCGGGGGCCGAACCGCCGATGACGAGGTCCAGGCCCGGGGTGCCCTCGGGCCCTGTCGGCTCGCCCTCGGGGGTGCGGACGTTCACGGTGAAGCTGCGGGCCACCCGCCCGCCGGCCTCGGTGGCGGTCTCGGGAAGCAGGGAGCGGCGGGTCTCGCCGCTGATGGCGGTACTGGCCGCGGTGTCCCCGCCGAGCAGCACCTTCACGTCGTACGTGCCGGGCGCGACGTCGAAGTGGCAGGCGGTCGCGGTGCAGTTCTCCAGGCCCAGGGCGCGCGACCCCTCGTCCGACCCGGCCTGCGCCGGGGTGACCGACAGCGCGGTGGCGGCGACGACCGCCACCAGCACGGCGGTGTTGAAACGTCTCATGTGCGGCTCCTCCAACAGGGCGACAGGACCTGGCGGCTGGACCGTACCGCTCCGAGCAAGCGCTTTCTAGTCCTTGGATCGATTTCACATGATTGCCAACTCCAGGAGCACGTAAGGCCTTTCGCGAAATCGATTCAACTGTCACGCTGCGAGACACCCGCACCCCCACACCTCCCGAAGGAGGCACCCCCATGTCCGGATCCGCTCCCAGACCGGTCCGCCGCCGCACCTTCGTTCTCGGCACCGCCGCCGCGGCCGGTTCGGCCGCCCTCGCCGGCCCCCTCGCCACGACGGCGAGCGCGGCGAGCTTCGGCTACACGGACGACGGTTCGAACTACGTCATCGACACCGGCGCGAACCTGGTCTTCAAGGTCAGCAAGACCAACGGCGACCTGACGTCACTGGTCTACAAGGGCACGGAGTACCAGGGCTACGGCGGCAAGAACTCGCACGTCGAGTCGGGGCTCGGCACCTCCACCGTGACGATCGCGCAGTCCGGTTCGACGATCCTCGTCTCCGTCGCGTACGGCACGCTCAAGCACTACTACGCGGCCCGCAGCGGCGAGAACAACGTCTATCTGTGGACCAACAAGGCCGACACCTCGGTCAGCGCGACCCGCTACATCGTGCGGGTCAAGGCGGGCCTGTTCCTCAACGACGAGCCCGATTCCTACACATACGCGCCCACCACCATCGAGGCCTCGGACGTCTTCCAGAAGTCCGACGGCCAGACCCGCTCCAAGCACTACTCGAAGCGCCGCGTCATCGACTACGACTACGTCGGCTGGACCACCGGAAGCGTCGGTCTGTGGGTCGTGCGCAGCAACCACGAGAAGGCCTCGGGCGGCCCGTTCTACCGCTCCCTGCTGCGCCACCAGAGCGCGGACGGCGGCGGGCTGTACGAGATCCTCTACTACGGCGAGAACCAGACCGAGGCCCAGCGCTTCGGGCTCCAGGGCCCGTACGTCATCGCCCTCACGGACGGCGGGGCGCCCTCGTCCTCGCTGTACCCGGGTACCCTCAGCACCTCATGGGCGGACTCGCTCGGCATCTCCGGGTACGTCGCCGCGAGCGGTCGCGGCCGGGTCGCGGGCGTCGGGATCTCCGGGCGCGACACGGCGTACGCGTACACGGTCGGGCTCGCCAACTCCGGTGCCCAGTACTGGGGTTCGGCACGGGCGTCCGACGGCTACTACTCGATCGCGGGCGTCCTGCCGGGGACGTACACGCTGACCGTCTTCAAGGGCGAACTCGCCGTCTACACCACCTCGGTGACGGTCACGGCGGGTGCCACGACCACCCTCAACACGATCGCGATCCCCTCCTCCAACGACCCGAGCAACGCGAGCGCGATCTGGCGGATCGGCAACTGGGACGGCACGCCGAGCGGGTTCAAGAACGCGGACCTGATGACGTACGCGCATCCGTCGGACGTCCGGGCCTCGGCGTGGACCGGCAACGTGGTGATCGGCAGCGGCAGCGAGACGTCGGCCTTCCCCGCGTACATCTGGAAGGACGTCAACAGCGGTCTGCTGGTCTACTTCAAGCTGACCGCGGCGCAGGCCGCCGCCGCGCACACGCTGCGGATCGGGGTGACGACGGCGTACGCCAACGGCCGCCCGCAGGTCACCGTCAACAGCTGGGTGTCGTCGATCCCCTCGCCGCCCACACAACCGAGCACGCGATCACTGACGGTGGGTTCGTATCGCGGCAACAACAACACGTTCACCTACAGCGTTCCGGCCAGCGCGTGGCTCACGGACACCAGCCAGTACAACGTGCTGAAGATCGACGTGGTGAGCGGTTCGGGGACGACGGCGTTCCTGAGCGCGGGAACGTCCATCGACGCACTGGATCTGCTGGCCTGACCCCCCGTGACCCGGCACCGCTTGTCAGCGGTGCCGGGTACCTTTTTCCCTCATGAGTTCCCCCATGAGCGACGAGACGACGGCTGCCTCCGGGCCGATCGCGCCCGACCGGCTCACGATCGTTCCGGCCGACGAGGCGTCGTGGGACGACCTGCGGGCGATCTTCGGGACAACCGACTACCCGGGCAAGTGCCAGTGCCAGCGCTACAAGATCCGCGGCGCCCAGTGGGGTTCGGTCCCCGACGCCGAGCGCGCGGAGCGGCTGCGTGAGCAGACCGGGTGCGACAACCCGGAGGCCCGCTCCACCAGCGGTCTTGTCGCGTACCTCGACGGGGAGCCGGTCGGCTGGTGCGCGGTCGAACCGCGCACCGCCTACCCGCGCCTGCTGAGCACGCGTACCCCGTGGACCGGGCGTGCCGAGGACAAGTCGGACGACGGCGTCTGGGCCGTCACATGCTTCGTCACCCGCAAGGGTTTCCGCAAACGCGGCATCACCTACGCGCTGGCCCGCGCCACGGTCGGATTCGCCCGGGACCGCGGGGCGCGAGCGCTGGAGGGCTACGCGATGCTGACCCAGCCCGGCAAGGAGATCACCTGGGGCGAACTCCACGTGGGCAGTCGCGAGGTGTTCGCCGACGCCGGCTTCGCCGAGGTGAGTCGCCCCAGCCCTCGGCGGGCCGTCATGCGCGTCGACTTCTAGGTGGTGCTCAAGTGCCGCGTGTCCACTGCTGGTTGGTGCCCCCGTTGCAGGTGTACGTGATGATCGCGGCGGAGTTGGCGGTGGACGCGCCGTTCACGTCCAGGCACTCGCCGCTCGCGCGGGACTTGATGAGGACGTAACTGCCCGAGGTGGTGACCGACCACTGCTGGGTGGTGGCGCCGGCGCAGTTCTCCTGGGTGACGTTGGTGGCGTTCTCCGTCAGGCACAGGGAGCTTCCCCGGCCCATCAGCTCGTAGTAGCCGCTGCCCATGTCCTTGAACCAGAACTTCTGGTTGTTGCCGCTGTTGCAGGTGTACTGGGTGAGCGCGATGCCCTGCCACAACGACTGACTGGGGATGTCGGCGCACTTGGCGGAGTGACGGGCCGTCAGGGTCTCGTAGGTGGCGGAGTTTCCGCTGACCGTGCCGGCGGTCGTGTCGACGGTGACCTCCGGGGACCAGGACATCGACATCGTGGTCGTCGTCGGGAAGGTCAACGGCAGCCATACGTAACGCGAGTCGTTGACCGTGCCCCCGAAGGAGTTGCCCCAGCGGTCGCCCATGTAGAGGTACGAGGTGCCCGAAGTCCCCTGCACAGGAAGGACGTAGGCGGTCTGCGAGCCGTACGCGGTCGAGTCACCGACGTTCGTCATCGCGGTCCACGGCCCGGCGAGGGAGGTGGCGGTCGCGTACTGCTGCTGGTTGGGGTTCCAGCCCGTGGCGGCCGAAGTCAGCATGAAGTAGACGCCGTTGCGCTTGAACAGGGCCGGTGCCTCACGGTGTCCGCCGTGCCAGGGGTCGGCGACGAGACTGTCGATGCCGGTGTAGTCGGCGGTGAGCTTGTAGATCTGGAGGTCGTAGTTCTCGCGGGCGGCCGAGATCATGTAGCCGGTGCCGTCCGTGTCGACGAACGTCGTGATGTCCCGGGACATGTACTGGCCGAGCGGCTGGAAGCTGCCCTGGTAGCTGTAGTTGCCGTCGACCGTGTCCGAGACGGCGACGGCGGCACGCGCCTCGCTGTAGTCGACGCCGTTCTCCTTGTGCATCCACATCACGAACTTGCCGGTGGACGCGTTGTACATGACCTTCGGCCGCTCGATGTAGGCGGTCCCCAGCTCGGAGGCGCTGGACTGGGTCAGGACGTGATTGCGGAACTCCCAGCTCTTCAGGTCGGTGGAGCGGTAGGCGTCGACGTACTTGAAGGTGTTGTCGGCGTTGCGGTCCTCGCCGAACCAGTAGTAGTAGCTGCCGACCTTGATGACCCCGCCGCCGTGCGCGTGCACTCCGGCACCCGAAGTGTCCGTGAACTGGGTGCCGTTGGTGATGGTCTGGGCTGCGGCCTGGGCGGGCCCCGCGGTCACGAGCGCCGCGGCGAGTGCGCAGCACAGGGCGAGGAGGATTGCGTACACACGTCTCATCTCATGCCTCTCGGAGGAGGGGGCGTGGCAGGAAACGAAAGAGGTCCAACATTTTGAAACGACATCTGCCATTACCGAACGCCGAAAAGGTAAGGGTGTGTTACGGGAAGGTCAACGGGTCGGACAGAACTGAACACTTCTCTTCGAGCAAGCGCTTCCCGTACAGCGCCTGCGACTTGTGCGGCGGACGCTTCAGCCGGGGCGGTCGCCCGAGGCCAGGCGGGCTGCCTCCGCGTACGCCCCCACCAGCGGACGGCGGTCGCCCGCATGCCAGGCGAGGGCGAGCCGGCTCGGTGAGATGCCGCGCACGGGGCGGGTGACGACGCCGCCCCGGGTGAGCAGGGGCGCGTTGCCCGCGGCGAGCAGACAGACGCCGCGGCCGTCCACGAGGGCCTCGTACGTCTCGTCGGCGCTCGCGGCCTCCGCGCCGATCCGCGCCGGGCTCCCGGCGCGGGCGTCGAGGGCGAGCCAGTAGTCGCGCAGCACACCGGCGGACTTGGGGATCGCGATGAAGGGTTCGTCGAGGAGCTCCGCGAAGTCGATCTCCGGCCGGGGCGCGAGGGGATGCGTGTCCGGCAGCGCGACATGGCGGGGCTCCTCGGCCACCACCACCCACTCGTAGCGCTCCTCGTCCGGCACCGGCAGCCACACGAACGCCGCGTCCACCGAGCCGTCCGCGAGCCCTGCGCTGGAATCGGTCCAGCTCACCTGCCGCAGTTCGACCCTGGCCGCCGGGCACGCCTCGCTGAACCGTGACCTGATGGCCGGCAGCAGACCGCCGCGCCCCGGGCTCGTGCTCATGCCGACGACGAGGGTGGCCTGCTGCTCGGCCTTGGCGCGCTCGACGGCGTCGGACGCCGCGTCCCAGTCGGCGAGCACCCGGCGCGCGTACGGCAGCAGGGCCGAACCCACCGCGGTCAGCCGCACGCCCTGCCGGTCCCGCTCGAACAGCTCCGCGCCCAGCTGCCGTTCCAGCATGCGGATCTGCTTGCTCAGCGCGGGCTGGGAGACGAAGAGGCGCTCGGCGGCACGCGTGAAGTGCAGGTCTTCGGCGACCGCGACGAAGTAGCGCAGGTCCCGTCCGTGAACGTCCATGGCCATAGCCATTGGTTATCACGAAGGGTCTTGGACGGGCGAGCGGGTGCGGGGCGAAGCTCGACATATCGAAGGCAAGAACGCACGAGGGAATGTACGAGGGAGTCGGACATGAGCAAGGTGTGGCTGGTCACCGGCGCGAACAGCGGTTTCGGACGGGCCTTCGTCGAGGCGGCCGTCACGGAGGGAGACGTCGTGGTCGCCACGGCCCGCAGGCCCGAGGCACTGGCGGACCTGGTGGCGGCGCACCCCGACCAGGTCGAGGCGCTCGCCCTCGATGTCACGGACCCGGAGGGCATCGACTCCGTCGTGGCCGATGTGGTGAAGCGGCACGGGCGGGTCGACGTCCTGGTCAACAACGCGGGCCGCACCCATGTCGGCGCCGCCGAGGAGACCACGGACAGCGAGCTGCGGTCCCTGTTCGACCTGCACTTCTTCGGGCCCGCGGCACTGGTGCGGGCCGTCCTTCCGCACATGCGGGAGCGGCGCTCGGGGGCGATCGTCCAGATGAGCAGCATGGGCGGGCAGATGACGTACCCGGGGTTCTCCGCGTACTGCGGCACGAAGTTCGCGCTCGAAGGCTTCTCGGACGCGCTGGCGGCCGAGGTCGGCCCGCTCGGCATCAAGGTGCTGATCGTGGAGCCGGGCGCGTTCCGTACGAACCTGATGGGAGCGGCCGGCGTGAGTGAGGAGATCGCCGACTACGCGGCCACGGTCGGCCCGACCCGCCAGGCCGTCGCCGCCGGTGACGGCGCCCAGCCCGGCGACCCGGCGAGGGGCGTCGCGGCGGTACTGACCGCACTCGCCGCCGAGCACACCCCGCTGCGGCTGCCGCTCGGTGACGACGGCGTCGATGCCGTGACCGGCCAGCTCGACGCGCAGCGTGCGGAGATCGCGGTGTGGGAGAAGGTGGCACGGGATACGGCGTTCGACGTGTGACGGCTAGCCCCTGACGCCGACCCCGGCGCCGGGAACCTTCGCCGGCACGGCACCCGGCAGCCGGGGGGGGGGAGAGACGGTCGCCAAGTTTCTGTTATCGGTGGCCGTCCGGGCCGTCTCCGATGATGTGCGCAGCCATATCCCCCACAAGTCAGCGGCCGCCGCCGGGGTCCTCGCGGCGGTCGCCCTCATGCTCACCTCCCCCACCGCGACGGCCGCCACGAGCCGGGATGCCACGGCCGATGTGCTCGCGGGCCGGGACGTGACGCTCACCGGCGACACGGTGGTGACCGTGCCGGCCGGTACGACGACGTACGACGGGGTGTTCCATGGCGTGGGCACACTCACCGTGCGCGGCGGCGGGACCCTGATCCTGACCAAGGACAGCGACTTCACGCTCCCGGCGGCCCGGCAGCGGCAGAAGGTGACCACCCAGGGCGGCAACCACCCGTACACCACGGTCAGCAACCCCGACCCGCCGGCGATCACGGTCGCCCGCGGTACGACCCTGCAGTACGGCACCGGCGGCGGGACGGGCCTCATCGGCCACTTCCCCTACAGCACGCCCGGCTACCAGTTGAACCAGCTCAACGTCCGGGTCGACGGCACCCTCCGCCTCTCCCTGACCCGCACCTTCAACATCGGCACGATCAGCGGCTCGGGCCTGGTCACCCAGCCCCGCAACATGTGGGGCACGCTGGACCTGGCCGGAACCCACCCCTTCTCCGGGGTGATCGACAACGGCACGGGCATGGCGGTGGGCCGCCCCGAGTACCCCGTGGCCCTCCCGAACGCCCGCGCCGTCCTCAACCAGGGCTCCTGGATCATCGACACCCCGCTGTACCAGACGATCACCCTTCGCCAGAACTTCTACCAGCGTGAGTACGGCAGCGACGTCAACGTCCATACGCGGCCCGGCAGCAAGGTGGTGCTCACCGGCCAGTACAGCTACAGCGACCGGGGCGGCGACACGCATCCGTCCCTGAGCGACCCGGGCATCAACTGGCGTGCGATCGCCCACCAGTTGAACAAGCGTGGCACCAATATCGAGGGGGCGAACGTCCAGTGGGGCGACGGTACGACCCACAAGATCTTCATGCCGGGCACCAAGGACACCGTCTACATCAACCTGCACGAGGCGAGCGGGCGGCGCTCGCTGCTGACGTTCGCCTACGACGGCCCGGTCACGCTGGGCGCCCCCATCGGCGGCGGCAGGTACCACGACACGCTGGCCGCACCCGGCGCCGGGGACGTCGTGATCAAGGGGACGCGGGGCAATGACGTCACGTTCGCGGCCAAGCAGTACTACGACGGGTCGACGACGATCGAGAAGGGAGCCGTGCTGCGCCTGGGCTCGGGCGAACGGGGCGGCGACGGTGCGCTGATGACGGGCACGGAGCGGCGCCGCGTGGTGAACGACGGCACGCTGATCGTCCGCAACACCTCAACTCCCCTGTCGTTCTCCCGACTTGGCGGCAGCGGCGGGTTCACCCAGGCGGGCGCCGCGACGACGACGCTCACGGGTGGCGGGGTGACGTACACGGGAACGACGACGGTCACGAAGGGCACGCTCGCCCTGACCGGGGGCGCCTCGCTCGCCCACAGCAAGGCGATCCGGCTCACCTCACCGGGCGCACGCCTGGACGCTCGCGCGACCGGCCTGCGGGTGACGACCTCACTCACCGGCAAGGGCACGGTGCGGGGCTCGCTGACGAACGAGGGAGTGGTGGCGGGCGCTCTGACCGTGACCGGCGACTACACCCAGCACGCCCAGGGCGAACTGGTCCTCCGCGACAAGCCCTTGAAGGTGACCGGAGCCGTCCGCCTCGCCGGCGACCTGGACCTCTCGGCGGCTGCGACCGACCCCGCTCCCAAGATCACCCTCCTCGACCACACGGGCCACGAGAAGACCACCGGCACCTTCACCCACCTCGCCGAGGGCGCCACCCTCAAGCTCGCCGACACGACGTACCGCATCAGCTACCACGGGGGCGACGGCAACGACGTGGTCCTCAAGGCCGCCACGTCGAAGCATCCGCCGGCAAGCCCGTCGGCCTCCGCCGCGCCTTCCGTGAAGCACACCGCCCTCGACAGGACCGACCACACGCGCACCTGGTGGCCGCTCCTGCTCGTCCCGATGCTGCTGGGCGCGCTGGCCGTACCCTCGGCCCGGCGCAAGCGCGCCCGCCGCCAGGACGGACGACGGCACGCGGCCTCACGGTGACCTCACCCCGAGGCGGCCCATGAGGTGACGTCTCCCGCTCAGTGGTGTCGGCCCCAGTGCCCGCGGTGGATGACCTCGTCCGCTCCGCGTCGGCGTTCCGCGACCCGCGTGCTCTGCTGGGGAACATCATCGGCGCGGTAGCCGATCGTGATCCCGCCGATCGGGTCGTACGCCTCGGGCACCCCGAACTCGGCGCGGAAGGGCCGCAGGTGCTCGGGCATGATGCCGAAGAAGCAGGCGTCGAGTCCTTCGTCGATCGCGCTCAGCAGCATCAGGAGTGCGGCCATCCCCGTGTCTATGTACCAGTAGGGAGCGGGCCAGCGGGCTTCGGCGCGGTCCTCCCACCCCTTGTCCGGTTCGGCGTAGCGCTCCAGATAGGCCGCCTTGTGGGCCAGCGGCACCACGACCAGCGGGGCGTCCTGCATGGTCGGCGTCTGCTCGGTACGGGTGGGGACGAACGGCCAGAAGCGGGCGCGGTCGGCGGGATCGGTCAGGGCGAGGAATGCCCAGCCCTGGGAGAAGCCGGCCGATGGCGCGCGCAGGGCGGAGGCGAGGATGCGCTCGACCACCTCCGGAGCCACGGGCTTGTCGGAGTAGTGCCGGATCATGCGTCGGCGGCGGACCACCTCGGAGAATTCCATGCGGAGAGACCTTGCCAGAGCCAGGTACTCCTATGTCCCACGTCTCGGGCAATTACGTCCCACATCTCGGGCAAATTGTTCATCTGGTGGACGCGAAGAGGCGCGGCCTCCCGTATCGACTAGCGTCGTGACATGACCAGCGACACCTCCCGCAGCCTCGCCGACGCGCTCTCCGCCGGCCCGGTCGTCCTCGACGGCGGCATGTCCAACCAGCTCGAATCGGCCGGTCACGACCTGAGTGACGAGCTGTGGTCGGCGCGACTGCTCGCGGAGCGGCCCGAGGCGATCGTCGAGGCGCATCTCGCCTACTTCGAAGCGGGCGCGGACGTGGCGATCACGTCGAGCTACCAGGCGACCTTCGAAGGCTTCGCCAAGCGCGGCATCCCCCACGAGAGGGCCGCCGAACTTCTCGGCCTCAGCGTCGAGCTGGCCCGCGAGGCCGCCCGGCGCGCACACACGAAGGGCGTCTCACGGCCGCTGTGGGTGGCCGCGTCGGTCGGGCCGTACGGGGCGATGCTCGCGGACGGGTCGGAGTACCGGGGGCGGTACGGGCTGAGCGTGGCCGAGCTGGAGCGGTTCCACCGCCCGCGTCTGGAGGTACTGGCCGCCGCCGCGCCCGACGTGCTGGCCCTGGAGACCGTGCCGGACGCCGACGAGGCGCGGGCGCTGCTGCGGGGTGTGCGGGGGCTCGGTGTGCCGGCGTGGCTGTCGTACAGCGTCGCCGGAGACCGTACGCGGGCCGGGCAGCCACTGGAGGAGGCCTTCGCTCTGGCCGCCGACGCGGACGAGATCATCGCGGTCGGTGTGAACTGCTGTGCTCCGGAGGATGTGGACTCCGCGATCGCGACCGCGGCGCGCGTCGCCGGCAAGCCGGTTGTCGTCTATCCGAACAGCGGGGAGGCGTGGGACGCGGAGGCTCGCGCGTGGACCGGGCGGTCCACGTTCGCCGCCGAGCAGGTTGCCGGGTGGGAGCGGGCGGGGGCTCGGCTTGTCGGTGGGTGCTGCCGGGTGGGGCCGGGGGCGATCGCGGGGATCAGCGAGGCGCTGCGGGCGGCGTAACGGGGTTTCGCCCCCGCCGCCCCTACCCGTCCCATCCCGTTCCTGGGGGCTCCGCCCCCAGACCCCCAAAAGATTGCGCAGTTCCCCGCGCCCCTGAAAAGACCGGGGCTGTTTGTCGTCTGCGGGGCGGTGGGGGCTGGTCGCGCAGCGTCCCCGCGCCCCTGACGGGGCACGGGGACGCTGCCCAGGTGCGTACGACCGGTGAGCGAGCTCAGTCCGTTCCGGACTCCATCGCTGCGCGGTCCAGCATCGCCTCTTCGGCGGTCTCCTCGGCCGTGGCCTCGCCGCGGGAGGCGATCGCCTCGGCGCCGCCCTGGTCCATGGCGCCGATGAGACCGGTGGCGGCCGCCTGCGCGGCGCCGATCGGCGTCGGGTGGGCGGTGCCGACCAGGCCGAGGCCCACGTACTGCTCAAGGCGCGCACGGGAGTCGGCGATGTCCAGGTTCCGCATGGTGAGCTGGCCGATGCGGTCCACCGGGCCGAACGCCGAGTCCTCGGTGCGCTCCATGGAGAGCTTGTCCGGGTGGTAGCTGAGCGTCGGGCCCCGGGTGTCGAGGACCGAGTAGTCCTCGCCGCGCCGCAGCCGCAGG
Source organism: Streptomyces sp. R35 (assembly GCF_041053035.1). Classification (NCBI taxonomy): domain Bacteria; kingdom Bacillati; phylum Actinomycetota; class Actinomycetes; order Kitasatosporales; family Streptomycetaceae; genus Streptomyces; species Streptomyces sp. R35. The sequence goes on along the minus strand of NZ_CP163440.1, from coordinate 8,604,976 downwards.
GTCACCTCGCCGGTGATCGCCGCGCCGACCCAGCGCTGCAGCGACTCGCGCACCATCAGCGCCTGCGGGTCGAGCCAGCGGCCCTCGTAGAGCAGCCGGCCGAGGCGGCGGCCCTCGTTGTGGTACGCGGCCACGGTGTCCTCGTTGTGGATCGCATTGACCAGGCGCTCGTAGACGATGTGCAGCAGCGCCATGCCGGGCGCCTCGTAGATGCCGCGGCTCTTGGCCTCGATGATCCGGTTCTCGATCTGGTCGGACATACCCAGACCGTGCCGGCCGCCGATCGCGTTGGCCTCCATGACGAGGTCGACCGGGGAGGCGAACTCCTTGCCGTTGATGGTGACCGGGCGGCCCTGGTCGAAGCCGACCGTCACGTCCTCCGTGCCGATCTCCACCGACGGGTCCCAGAACCGCACGCCCATGATCGGGTCGACCGTCTCGATGCCGGTGTCGAGGTGCTCCAGGGTCTTGGCCTCGTGCGTGGCGCCCCAGATGTTGGCGTCAGTGGAGTACGCCTTCTCCGTCGAGTCCCGGTACGGCAGCGCGTGCGCGAGCAGCCACTCCGACATCTCCTTGCGGCCGCCGAGCTCCGTGACGAAGTCCGCGTCCAGCCAGGGCTTGTAGATCCGCAGGTGCGGGTTGGCGAGCAGCCCGTACCGGTAGAACCGCTCGATGTCGTTGCCCTTGAACGTGGAGCCGTCACCCCAGATCTGCACCCCGTCCTCGAGCATGGCCCGCACCAGCAGCGTGCCGGTCACGGCACGCCCCAGCGGCGTGGTGTTGAAGTACGGGCGCCCGCCCGACTTGATGTGGAACGCGCCGCACGCGAGCGCCGCCAGCCCTTCCTCGACCAGCGCGGCACGGCAGTCGACGAGCCGGGCGATCTCGGCGCCGTACGCGAAGGCGCGGTCGGGCACGGAGGCGATGTCGGGCTCGTCGTACTGGCCGATGTCGGCGGTGTACGTGCACGGGACGGCACCCTTGTCGCGCATCCAGGCGACAGCGACCGACGTGTCGAGCCCGCCGGAGAAGGCAATGCCGACGCGCTCGCCGGTGGGGAGGGAGGTGAGGACCTTGGACATGGCAAGATTATGCAACATCTCGCATTTTCATGCAATGCCGGCACCCAAAGCGCCCGGGACGAGCCGCGGCACAGCGGTGAAACTTTCGCATTGCCCGCCCCGGCCCCGCCCCTCGTCCCGCGCCGCTCCCCCTGCTAGCCTCCGGCTCGGGAACCGGTTGCCGTGCGTGTTGCCGCACTTCCCGAGGGGCCCCGGCGCCGGAGACGTCGTCGCCCGGGGGCGGAGGAAAGGGGCCAGGGGATGACGAGGAAGAGCACCACCGACGCCGGGGGCCGGCACACGATCCGGGACGTGGCGGCGCACGCGGGGGTGTCGGCGTCGACGGTGTCGCGGGTGCTCGGCGGCGAGTACCCGGTGAGCACGACGACGCGTACGCGGGTGATGCGGGCGGTGCGCGATCTGGACTATGTCGCCGACGCCCGCGCCAAGGCGATCGCGGGGGCCGGTACACCGACGCTCGCGTTCGTGCTGGACGACATCACCGGCCCGTCGTTCGCGCTCATGGCGCACGGGGTGGAGCGCGAGGCGACCCGGCTCGGGCATCTGTGCCTGGTGTGCAGCACGGACGGCGACGCCGAACACCAGCTGGAGTTCATCGAGATGATGCGCGCCCAGCGGGCCGCCGCGGTGATCCTGGTCGGCGGCGCCACCGACACCCCGGAGTACCGCGAACGCATGGCCCGCATCGCCGACTCACTGGCGTCGGCGGGATCGCGGCTCGTCCTGTGCGGACGCCCGCCGCTCGCGCCCGGAACGCCGGTCACCGTCATCGAGTACGACAACGAGGGCGGCGCCTACGCCCTGTGCGCGCACGTCCTGGCCCAGGGCCACCGGCGGGTGCTGTTCCTCGGGGGCCTCGCGGACAACACCACGGCCCAGGGGCGCGAGAGCGGCTATCTCGCCGCCCACCGGGCCCGCGGCCTCGACCCGGACCCGGCGCTGCGGCTGTACGGCGACTTCACCCGCGACTCCGGTCACCGCCTGATGCGCCAAGCCCTCGCGCAGGGGCTGGAGTTCACGGCCGTCATGGCCTCCACCGACATGGTCGCCTCCGGCGCGCTGACCGCCCTCCACGAAGCGGGCCTGCGCGTCCCGGCCGACGTCTCCCTCGCCGGTTACGACGACATCCCCTTCGCCCGGGACCTGCACCCGCCGCTCACCACCGTCCACGTCCCCTACGAGGAACTCGGCCGCCTCGCCGTCCGCACCGCCCTCGGCCGCACCCCGGACGCCCCGAACGAACACCTGCTGCTGGGCACGCACGTGGTGGTCCGGGACTCGGTGGCGGCGCCGGGCGGTGGGGCACGGTGAACACGGGGCACGGCCGGACGGCAGGCCCGACCGACACGCCCTCGCCGAGACCGCCGCCATCTCCGCCCCTCCTACCCGGGCCGGAGCTGCTCGGCGGGGCACCGTCGTCACGGCCGAGGGGCGCCGCCGGAGCGACGGAAGCGCCGTACGGCTGACAGCGGTGCCGTATTACGCGTGGGCCAACCGGCGGGAGGGCGCGATGCGGGTGTGGATTCCGGAGAGCTGACGGGCTTCGCCGACTCGGCGTCCCACAGGGCGAGTTCGCGGTCACGCGGTCCGTGGACGGTGTGGGGCTCGCCGGTTCCGAAGATACGGACCGGGTGCGAGGCGTCCCAGGCGGCCCACCCCGGGTCGCCGTCGACCGCGAACCGTACCCACGCCGTGTGCATGGCGTCGGCGAGCTCCTGCGGGGCGCCCGGACCCGCGAGCTTCGCCGACTCCGGTACGTCGGCGGTGTCGAAGACGAAGCCCAGCTCCAGGGCGTGGCAGGCACCTAGGTCCGGCACGTTCGAGGGCCACGCGAACTCGTAGACGTACGCGGGGGTCTGCCCGCGGCGCGCGTCCGCAAGGCGGTGCAGCGGCGCCCGCAGGAGATGGTCGGTGACCATCTGGCCGACGAGGTCCGCGGTGCCCGCTTCCGGGTGGAGGGCGCGGTAGCCGCGGGGCACCTCGTGACCGCAGTGGCAGCGGGCCATCGCGCCGGCCAGGGCCACCGGACCGAGCCGGTCGACCCGCTCCAGGAGGCCTCCCGGGACCAGCCACAGCCGGTACTCCTCGCTCGTCCAGCCCAGCAGCAGGTCGATGTCCGGCGCGGCTCCCTCGACCAGGGCCTCCAGCGGATCGCGCGGGACGACGTCGCCGTCGACGACGATGCCGAAGGCGGGCCCGCCGAGCACCGGGCTGCTGAGTTTCCCCACCTCGGCCTGGGTGCGCAGGAGCAGCTCGCGGTCCACGGCGGCGAACGCCTCCGCCGTCGCGGGGACCTTCAGCCGGGTGGCCATCCTGCGCACCATCCGGCGCACCTTGTCGCGGTCGCTCGCCTCGGGCGGCCCGCTCTGCAGGACGGCCCGGTGGAACAGGCCCCGGGCTCGCGGGGCGGCCAGCAGCGCGCCGATGCTGATGGCTCCGGCCGACTCGCCGAAGACGGTGACGCGGCCGGGGTCTCCGCCGAACTGGGCGATGGACTCGTGCACCCACTCCAGCGCGGCGAGCTGGTCGCGCAGCCCCGGGTTGGCGGGCGCGTCCGGGAAGAGGCCGTAACCCTCCACTCCCAGGCGGTAGTTGAAGGAGACGAAGACGACGCCGTCGCGTGCGAAGGCACGCCCGTCGTAGACGGGCACGGCCGAGGAGCCGCGGGTCAGGGCCCCGCCGTGGATCCACACCATGACGGGGAGCCGGGCGCCGGGGCCCGGCTCCGGCGTCCACACATTGAGGTTGAGGCAGTCGTCGCCGGGCACGACGGGGTCGGCGAGGAGCCGTGCGAACGCCTCCGAGTACGGCGGCTTGGGCGGCGTCGGCCCGAACGCGCTCGCGTCACGCACCCCGTCCCAGGGCTCGGGCGGCTCCGGTGGCCGGAAGCGGCGGGGGCCGAACGGCGGTGCCGCGTAGGGAATGCCGCGGAAGACGGCGATCCCGTTCTCGTACCGGCCGCGCACCGCTCCGTACGGGGTGGCGACCTCCGGGTCCTCCGTACGGGAAACCGGGTCCAACGCGTCCACCGCCATCCGACCACCAGCTCCTCACCGCGCCGCGAATCGTTCACATCAGAGCATCACATCACCTCCCGGTATTCCTGCGGACGTCCCCGTTTGGCGGACGTACCGCGTGCTGAACGTGCTATTTGGCGTACATCAGCGTCCCGAAGCCGGTCTGGTCGAAGCCTCCGCTGGTCGAGCCGTAGTCACCGCCGCCGCCCTCGGGGCGGACGCTCTCTGCCATGGCGGTGATGTACGGGACGTCGAGGCCCCTGCGGCGCGCGTAGTGGTAGTGGAGGATGTCCCACACCGGCCGGACCTGGCCGCGTGAGGCACTGGAGATCACCGTCTGCTCGCTGTACGCGCAGCTCTGGCCGGTGCCCCAGCTGTAGGTGGTGTAGGGCACGTCGTAGCCCAGGTTGTACTTGGCGACGTACTGCGCGGCCTTCATGAACCGGTTGCTGTCGTAGCCGTACAGGTCGTCGCCCTGGGACCAGGCCATCTCGCAGAACGCGCCCATCTGGCCCATGCCCATCACGGTGTGCCCCTGGTCGCGGCCCGACTCCTGCCACTGGCCGAGGTCGTAGCCGTCGACGTTCTCGTAGAGGAAGGGGACGGCGTGCGTGAGGGAGCCGTTGCCCGCGCCGTTCCTGAAGTAGTTGACCGCCTGGTCGTACTTCGCGGCGTCGTCGCACAGGATGCCGATGGCCAGGATCGAGTTCATGTTGCACAGATCCCAGTTGGCCCAGTAGTTGGTGATGCAGGCGGTGTTGTGGTTGAGCAGGAAGTCGTTGTTGAGCGGGTAGAAGACATCCAGCATCATCGCCTTGAACGCGTCGAGGTCGAACCCGCTGTAGCCACGCATGAGTTCGGCGGCGTTCGCGAACTGGTAGCCGTAGATCCCGGCGGCCAGGAACCGGTCGGCGTTGCCCGTGACGGTGGTCAGGGTCGACGACCAGGCGTTGAGGATCTTGACGGCCGTGGCGCCGTTCGCGGTCGTTCCCGCGATCTTCCAGCGCAGCGCGTTCTGGTAGGCGGCGTGGATGTCGTTGTAGAGGATGCCGTAGTTCTCGCCGGTCCCGCCGCGGATGATCGTGGCCTGCGGGTTGGGCGTCCAGGTGCTCGCCGAGTGGCTGTTGGCGGTGAGGCGGTTCCAGCCGGAGAGCCACGGGTCGTCGCCCGCGGCGACCCGTACCTTGGCGCGGTTGAGTTCGCCATAGGCGTGCAGCATTCCGGGGTGGGTGAAGGTCGCCGGTGCGGCGTCCGCGGTGCCGCCCGTCACCGCGGCGGCGGACGCCCCGACGGCGAGAGCGGCGGTGAGCCCGCCGGCGGTCTTCAGGAGACCGCGGCGGCTCAACTCGGTGTTCTGGAGGTGCTGGTGGGGGGAAGTGCGGCTCATCGCTGTGCAGCTCCAATCCAGTGGAGACCTAGGTGGGCGTGATGCTCACCTCTTCGAATTCGGTGGTGCTGCGAACCAGGGGACTGCGGGAGCAGACCACGAGGCCCACGTAGTAGGGGGCGTCACCGAAGCCGGGGATCTCTCCGTCGGCGAGGGGGGTCCAGGTGGCGCCGTCGTCGGTGGAGACGGCCGCGGCGAAGGCGGTCCCGGTGCGCTTCAGCCGCAGTAGCAGGGGAAGTTGTACGGTCGTGGTGCCGGTGAAGGCGGAGGCGCCCGCCACGGTCTTGCGCAGCATGAGCTGCGCGCTGGTCCCACCGGTGACGATCGCCCCGGCGGCCTGGTCGAACGGCGACAGCGACTTGGCCATCAGCAGTCCCAGCCGGTCGGCTGTGGCGCCGGTACGGGAGACCAGCCGGGCGGTGACCTCGCAGTCGCCGGTGACGGGCTGTCGTACGAACTGCCCTGTCATTCCTTGGTTGTTGACGGTGAGATCGGTGCCGGCACCCCGGACGGTGAAGGTCCCGCCGTCGTACGACGTGCTGCCGGGCGTACGGATCGCCACCACGCCCAGTGTCCCGAAGTCGCGGTCGTCGAGGACGACGTCACCGAGGTCGCCGTACGTCCAGGGAGCGGGCGGGGGTGTGCCTACCGTGAGGGTGAGGGTGCCGGCCCCGTCGCCGGCCGCGTTGCCCGCCGTGGTCGTGACCGTGAACTCGCCTGTCCGGGTGGGGGTTCCGGAGATCAGGCCGGTGCGCTTGTCGACACGGAGGCCGTCGGGCAGCCCGTCGGCGGTGAACCGTGCGGGCTCGTGCGAGGCCCGCAGCAGATGCCGGAACGCGACGCCCGTGTTCGCGAACGCGCTGCCTGCGGACGTGAGTTGGGGAACGGAGGGAGACGGCATCGGCGCGGCCGCCGACTCCGACAGCGGACCGCGCCCGCCGCAGTTCATCTTCGCGACGACGTAGTGGTACGTCGTGCCGGGCGTGCCCGTCGCGTCCGCGAACCGGATGCGGGTACCGAACCCGACCGGGCCGATGCCGGTCGCGATCGTCTGGTACGGACCGTCGGCGTCGGTGGCGCGCAGCACCTTGTACCGGGCGGAGGGGTCCGGATCGGTCCAGGCGAGTTCGACGGCGTCGGCGTCGCTGGTCGCCCGCAGGCCGCCCGCGGTGCGGGCGGGGCGCGGCACGGACCAGATCTCACCGGACGAGGAGGAGCTCACGCTGACGTTGTCGAAGGCGCCGGTGCCGGTCTCGGCGTAGTCCTCGTCGACGCCCAGGCAGGAGGTGAGGACGAGGCCCGCGTACACGGTGTGCCCCAACTCGACCTCGGTGGAGCCGACTTCGGTCCAGCGGATGCCGTCCGGCGAGATGGCGCCGGTGCAGCGGCGGCCCCTGCGCGTGACGCGCACCCAGTACGGCGCCCGCAGCCGGTAGCCGTCGCCCGCGCCCTCGACGTACGGGGCGTCCAGTGGGGTCGCGGACTCGGGCAGCGCGCCGAGGCTCGAGATCGGGAAGGCCGCGTTCACGGTGATCGCCTGCTGCTGGGACGGCGGCACGGGGGTGCTGCCGGTCGCGGAGACGTCCGCTCCGGCCTCGGGACGTACGGTCCACACGCCGCTCCAGGTGTGCAGCGGCAGCCCCTGGATCAGCATCGAGGCATGCGCCGCACCCGCGTCGAGCGAATCCCGGAGGGTGACGCCGATCTTGGAGTACTGCGAGCTGAGCGGCCATACGACCCGCGCGCTGACCGTACCGTCGCCGGGCAGCGGGAGGTGCGCCAGGCGGTAGGTGTCGGCGGTGCCGCTCGCTTCCAGCACGAACCGCTCGTCGTCGAAGGCGGCGGATCCGGCGATCTTCACGTCCCCGACGTCCTGGGTCGACCAAGGCTCCGGGAGACCCGCCGTGGCCGCGAACGGGCCCGAATGACCGCTGCTGCCTTGGGAGTTGGCTGCGGACACCGTGTAGTAGTGCGTCCGTCCCGCGCGCACGCCGCTGTCGGTGTACGCCGGCCTCTCGACCCCGGAGGCGATCTCCTCGTACGGGCCATCGGGCCGAGTGGCCCGCCGCACGGTGTACGTGGTCGCCCACGCGGAGGGCAGCCAGCTCACCGTGACGGCGCCGGAGTCGCCCACTGCCGTGCCGCCCGCCGGAGCCGTGGGCACGGTCGGCGCGGGGGCCGTGGCGCCGGCGTAGGCGAAAGTGCCCCAGCTGGGCAGGTCGTCGTTGCTGCCCTCGACGACGCGCGCGCCGCCGGTGCCGCGGAAGACGGCGTTCTTCGTGTACGGGGCGTCGAGGCCGCGTACGCCCGCGTAGTGCGCGTACGCCATCTCGTAGATCGGCGGCATGGTGCCGCGCCCGGTGGCCGAGACCGTCTTCTTGATGTACTTGCCGGTGCGGTCGAGGTCGGGGGTGAAGGGGACGTCGTTGCCGAGGTTGTAGCGGGCGGCGTACTCGACGTTGGCGAGGATGTGGTGGTCGTCGTGGCCCCACAGGTCGACGCCCTGGTTCCAGGCAACCTGGGCGGCGTCGGCGAGCAGGCCGACCGCGAGCTGTTCGTGGCCCTGGTCGCGACCGCTTTCCTGGCCCTGGCCCGCGTCGGTGACGATGCGGTGCGGGACGCTGCCGTTGCCCGCACCCGCGGCGGCGAAGCGCAGCGCGTCGTCGAAGAGCGCAGGCTCCTCGCAGAACACGCCGATGGCCAGGAGAGATTGAAGGGACGTCAGATCCCAGTTGCCGTTGGCGTAGAGCATGTAACAGGACACGGCCGGATACCAGACGCGCAGGAAGGACTCCTCGCAGCGCGCGATGTCCGCGTCCGGCCAACCGTCGTAGTCGCTGTGGCGCAGCAGCTCCGCCGCGTTGACGAACTTGAAGGCCTGGAGCCCGGCACCGAGCGGGCCGTCGGCGCCGGTGATGGCGGTCAGTGACGCCGACCAGGCGTTGAGGATGTCGCGGGCCTTGTCGGCGTGTGCGCGGTCGCCGGTGACGGACCAGATGAGGGCGTTCTGGTAGGCGGCGGCCGAGTCGGCCACGGCCTGGTTCTGGAAGTTGCTGGGGCCGCGCCCCCACGAGGTGATCTGGCCGGTGTTCTGCACGGTGTACGACGACGAGGAGCGAGCGTGGGCCGCGAGCGCCAAGTAGCCGTCGTAGACGGGCGACTCCTTCGCGGCGACGGCGGCCTTCATACGGGCCAGGTCGGCGGCGCTGTGCAGCAGCCCGGGGTGGGTGAAGGTCCTCGGGCCGGCGGAGCTGCCGTCCTGGGCCCGTGCCATGCCGGGCACGAGCAGTCCGCTCGCGCCCGACACCAGCCACAGGGCCGCGGCGCCGCCGAGGAAGCCTCGGCGGCCAGGACCCGCCCGGCGGACCCTGCCGGACTCGGGCCAGGGTGCCTGTGCGGGGATGCTCATGACGCGGCGGCCGCCTCGGCCTCGGCGGTGGTGAGGAAGGTGAGGTTCGTGACGTGCTCGTTGGCGAACCACTGCACCGAGTCCGTGGTCATGTACCACTTGGGCTTCTTCATCGAGTCGGCGACGACGACGCCGTTGATCACCAGGTTCTCGAAGGTGACGTTCTTGATGGCGTGGTCGGCGTCGTAGCCGAGGAACAGCGACGGGTTGGCGTGGGTGCCCGTGTAGCTGAGGTTCTTGACGTAGACGTCTTCGATGCCGCGGCCGACCGAGGTGTTGTACTTCGTGTTGTACATGATCCGCATGTGGATCACCTGGCCCCAGCGGAAGTCCTCGATCCGGACGTCCTCGATGGACACGTTCTTGATGAGGTTGGAGTCGCCGGGGTTGAGGGCGATGCAGCCCTGGTAGCCCATCTGGGGCTCGCGGTGGTCGAGGATGTCGAGGTTCTTGATGACCAGGTTCTCGATCATCTCGGGGGCGTCGGTGTTGCCGTGCGTGCCGACGTTGATCGGGTGCGCGACGTCGGCCCACAGGGTGCAGTTCTGGATGGTGATGTCGCGGGTGTCGCCGTAGTAGTCCCAGCGGTGGGCGTAGATCGCGAAGCAGTCGTCGGAGTTGCGCATGAAGCAGCCGTCGAAGACGACGCCCGTGGAGGAGAAGACGTCGAAGCCGTCGCCGTTGCCCTTCGAGCTGAACGAACGCGCCTTCTTCACATGGACGTTCTCGCTCATGCCGAACGTGCCCGCATAGCCGTTCGGGTTCATGATGATGACGTCCTCGACGCGGATGTTCTTGCTGCCCTCGCAGAGGATGCCGCCCGGGCCGGCGTTGAGCATGCCGTGGCCGGTGAGGGAGACCTTCTCCACGTTCTTGAAGAACACCTGCGCCTGCAGGACTGCGCCGCCCGCGAGGTGGACGGTCTTGCCGCTGGGCACGGTGAGGACGTTGCCCGTGACGGTGTGCACGCCGGGGCCGAAGTAGAGGACGTCCGGGTCGTCGGCGGCGGGCGGGTTGGGGTCGATGTGGTTGGTGATGATGTGGAGGGCGTCGAATATCTCGTCGTTGATCTGGACGACGACGTCACGCGGCTCATCCAGGGTGAAGCGGAGGGTGTCGCCGAGCAGTTCGGGCGTGATGGCCAGCGCGTCCGGTCTTACCCGGGCCTTGGTGGTACCGCCCTTGAGGTAGGTGACCTCGATCTCGACGGAGCCCTGGAAGTCGAAGTACACCATCGACGAGTTGAGGACCTTGCCCGACCCGGTGGTGGCGTTGATCTCCTCCAGCTGAGGACGGTAGATGTCGAGGGTCTGCCACTCGCCGTCGGGGGCGGTGCGGACCCGCACCTTGAAGCTGGTGTTGGTCGGCATGGTGGCCGGGCGGGGGTAGGTGACCAGCTTCGGCGCGGCGTTGCCGTCGTCCGCCCGGGCCGCTGTGGCCGTCAGACCGGACAGGCCGGCGGCGAGCACGGTGGCACCCGCCGCTTGGAGGGCGGTACGGCGTGACAGGGGCGTGTTCATGCATGACTCCTAGCGAGGGTGAACAGCGGTATACGGAAGGTCACTTGAGTCCGGAGGTGGACATCCCGGCGACGAAGCCGCGCTGGGCGACAAGGAAGATCAGAAGGATGGGGACGACGTACATCACCGAGCCGGCGGCCAGGAGATTGTTCACGGGCATCCCACCCTCCGTGATGTACGAGGTCATGATGGCGACGGAGAGCGTGGTGCGGTCGCTGGACAGGAGCAGCATGGGGGCGATGAAGTCGCCCCAGGTCCAGGTGAAGGCGATCACGAAGCTCGCGGCCAGGACCGGCCAGGACTGCGGCAGGAAGATCCGCCAGAAGATCCCCGCGTAGCCGCAGCCGTCGACGATCGCGGCCTCCTCCAGCTCCCGCGGCATCCCGGCGAAGAACTGCCGGAACAGGAAGACCAGATACGGAGCGGCCGCCAGCCCCCACAGCACCCATGGCCAATAGGTGTTGACCATGCCGAGCTTCGCGAAGATGAGGTACGTCGGGAAGAGCGTGATCATCTGCGGCAGCATCATCGAGCCGAGCAGCACACGGAACAGGGTCTTCTTGCCGGGAGCGTTCAGGCGGGCGAATCCGAAGCCGACCCAGGCAGAGCTCAGGGTGACCAGGGTGGCGTAGATCAGCGCGATGATGAGGGAGTTGCGGGCGTAGCCGAGGAAGTCGATATTGGTGAAGGCGTCGGCGAAGTTGTGCCACTGGATCTTGTCGGGCAGCCAGTGCACCGGGGAGGCGGCCAGTTCGGGCGTGGTCTTCAGACCGGTGATGATCAGCCAGCCGAAGGGTCCGAGCATCAGGCCGGTGATCACCACGAGGACCGTGTAGAGGACGAGGCGGGACGCGCGCACCCGCACACGGGCAGCGGACTTGGCAGTCTTGGGAGTCTCGGAGGCCTGGGAGGTCTTGGGGGTCACGCTGGTGGCGGTCACTTCTTCGCCTCCGGGTCGACGTTGTAGAACACCACACCGGACGTGGCCTTGAAGATGAGGCCGGTCGCGATGAGGATCAGGACGAAGAGCACCCACAGGAGCGCGGAGGCGTAGCCGTAGCGGCCGAGCGCGAAGTACTGCGCGAACACGTGCATCATGTACATGTAGTTGGACTGCGGGATCGCGGTGACGCCCTTGGGAGTGGCGTCCGCGGCAATCAGCAGCGGCAGGATGGTCTGCACCGAGGCGATCATCCCGGTCACGCACTGGAAGAGCAGCACCGGCGAGAGCAGCGGCACGGTGATGCTGCGGAAGGTCCGCCAGGCGCTCGCACCGTCGAGGCGGGCCGCCTCGTGGAGCTCGCGGGGCACGTCCTGGAGCCCGGCCAGCGAGATGATCATGATGTTTCCGGCGCCCCACAGCACCGCCATCAGGATCACGTAGCGGGCGTACGGGTCATCCAGCCACGCGACGGCGTCGATACCGAAAATGTGCAGGATGCCGTTGGTGGCACCCGAGTCCCTGTTGAAGAGCTGCTTGAAGATGAGACCCGCGCCCACCGGCGGTACCACGGCCGGCAGATAGAGCAGGGTGCGCCACAGGCCGCGCGCCTTGAGTGGGCGGTTGACCAGGACCGCGAGTCCGAGCCCCGCGATGATCGACAGCGGGACCGAGGTGATGGCGAACACGCCCGTGCGGCCCAGCGAGTCCCAGGTCACCGGGTCGGACAGCAGCTCACGGTAGTTGCCGAGCCCCACGTAGCGCCAGTGGGGGGAGATGCCGTCGAACGTGGTGAAGCTCAGCCACAGCGCGTACGCCATGGGGCCGACGGTCAGCAGCAGGAAGCCGATGATCCAGGGAGAGGTGAACAGGTAGAACGCCCGTTGCCGGCGTGCGGTGATGGAGGTCCGGGGCAGGTCGGCGGAGTGCGCGCGGCCGCCGGTGCGCGTGGCGGGCCGGGGTCGCTCCGCGACGGAGGGGATCTGGCCGACTGTCATCCCACCTGCTCCTTACCGCGCTTCAGCTGTTCGTTGAGGGCCGAGTTGAGGCGCCCCGCGAGGGTGTCGATGGATATCCGGCCGTTCATGGCGGCAGGAATGACCTGGTTGATGAGGGCTTCGAGCGCGTCCCACTTGGCGTAGGGGGTGAAGGGGGTCACCGAGAAGTGCTCCAGCTCGGCCTTCTGCACCTTGAGGACACGCTTTTGGTAGTCCTCCTTGTGCGGCATCAGCGGCTGGAGCGACTTCAGGCTCGGTATCCCCCAGCCGCCCGCCGCGCGGTCCTTGGCCGGCCCCTCGCCGAAGAACCACTCGAAGACCCGCCAGGCGGCGTCCTTGTTCCGCGCCTTCTTCGGCATCCACATGCCTGTGCCGCCCTGGCAGGAGCTCAGCCGCGGGCCGCCCTCGAAGACGGGGGCGGGGGCGAGGCGGGACACCTTCGCCACCTTGGGTGTTGCGTTGATCATGCCGCCGAGCCAGTAGCCGCTGCCGGACATGGCCATCCGGTCCGCGACGTAGGTGGGCCCGTCCCAGGCGTCGGGGTTGGGCTGGATGAGACTCGGCCCGACCTTGGTCTTGGCGTAGTCCACGTACCAGGTGAGAGCCTTGCGGGCCTCGGGGGTCGTGAAGTCGACGCGGCTGAAGTCTTCCGAGAAGAGGTTGCCTCCGGCGGCGGCCGTCAAGTTGGTGAAGAGGATGCCGAGACCCAGGCCGTTGTAGCTGCCGCCGTAGACGGTGGTCTGGCCGTTCTTGCGCTGGACCAGACGCTTGGCGTTGTCCAGCCACTCCTCGTACGTGATCGGCTCGGTGTCGGAGGGGTAGTCGACGCCCGCGTTGTCGAAGTGCGAGGTGTTGTACCAGAACATCGCGTCCTGGGAGAAGTCCTTCGCCATACCGTACCGGGGGCCCTTGCCCTGGGTCTTCCCGTCGTACCGCCACAGGTCGTTGGCCGGGTCCAGGTCGTCGGTCCTCAGGACGGTGGACTTGGCGAAGTACGGGTCCAGGTTCTCGGCCACGCCCCGGGCGACGAAGTACGGCGTGTCCAGGGCGCCGCTGCCACGCACCAGGTCCGGCGGGTTGCCGTTGGTGAGCATCGCGATCAGCCGGGTGATGTCGTCCTGCACCACGGTGATCTTGATACCGAGTTCCTTCTGAGCCTGCTGGATCAGCTCAGTGGAGACGTCGTCGAGTTTGACCATCATCGTGACGCTCTCGCCGCTGCCGGTCGCGGCACCGGCCACTTGCAGGGCGCAGCCGCTCAGCGCGGCCGCGCCGGCCGCGGCGCCGCCCGCCGACAGAGCGAGAAAGCGGCGGCGGCTCAGGGGAGCACCGGCACGTGGGGGCATGAACGCACCACCTCCTGCTTCGAACTGTTCGGGATTTCGGGCAGAGATCGACCTGCCCACCGCAACTCGGCCGAAATGGCAACCGGTTGTTGGGCAATGGGGCAGAGCTTCTTCCTGTCTGGAAACTGCGTCAAGACTCTTGACGGACTTTCGAAAAGACTGGGTAACCTCGGCGACATGAGCCAGCGGGCCGGAGGGACTCCGAGGAGCCTGCGACGGTCGAACGAAGGGCAGGTCAACGCCCTGCTTCTCACTCAAGAACCCTTGCACCAAGTCGAGTTGGCACGTCAGGTCGGGGTTTCCCGACCACGGTTTCGACGATCGCCGGCGAGCTGGCGGAACGCGGCCCGATCATCACGGCATACGACGTACCCGACGGCGGTCTCGACGGTCGTGCAGACAACCGGTTGCCAAAGAGTCCGTGAGCAGCAGTCGTGGCGGGCATGAACCACACCTTCGACGGCGTCCGGGTACACCTCGGCGACCTGGCCGCGGGGGAGATCACCGGCTCCGGCACGGCCTGGATCCCGCGACCGGAGCGGCCGCGCGCATCGAGGCCGGCGTGTCGGTCCTCCACCGGCTCCTGGAAGCCGCGGAGTTGGACAGACGGGGGTCAGCGGCATGGGCATGGGCGTGGGCGTGCCGGGACCCATCCACCGGGAGACCGGAGTGGCCGGGGCGCCCCTCCCGGGCCGGCCCCGGTCACACGTCCACGCCGCCGAGGAGTTGGGGCGGGCGCTCGGCCTGCCGCCGTCCTGCCGCTTTCCCCTGCCCTGACATGGGCGTACGCGACCGCGCAGGCCCATGGGCACCCGCACTCACCTCTCCGTCGCGCCGATTGACCCGCCCTTCCCGTCAGATCTACGGTAGAAGACGCTTTCTGAAAATGTTTCCATCCAATGCTTTCCATCCAGCGCTTCAGGAGAGTCATGCCCAGCCCCCAGCAGCCGAGGGCCGTGTTCGCCATGGATCCGGTGCACCTGCCACTGCTCTTCCCTCCGCCCCTCATGGCACGGCTCCAGCAGGCGGCCGATCTCGACCCCGAGCTCGTCGTCCAGGACTTCGCCGATCCCGCGGCGGCACCCGCGCTGTCCCAGGCCGAGGTGCTGATCACCGGGTGGGGCTGCCCCCACCTCGACGCGGACGTCCTGGCCGCGGCGCCCCGGCTGCGCACCGTCCTGCACGCCGCGGGCTCCGTCCGCTCCCTGGTCGGCGAGGCCCTGTGGCAGGGCGGAGTCACCGTCGTCAGCGCGGTGACCGGCAACGCGCTGCCGGTCGCGGAGTACACACTCGCCATGATCCTGCTCGCCGGAAAGGACACCTTCGCCCACCGCGAACACTTCCGGGGCACCCACACCTACCCCTCCCCCACCGAGACCGCGGACACGGGCAACCTCGGCCGCCGGGTGGGGATCATCGGCGCCTCGCGCGTGGGCCGCCGGCTGCTGGAACTCCTGCGGCCGTTCGACCTCGCCGTTTCGCTGTACGACCCCTACGTGAACGCCACCGAGGCCGCCGCTCTGGGGGTCGAACTGCTTTCACTGGAGGGCCTGTTGGACACCAGCGACATCGTCAGCCTGCACGCCCCCGACATCCCCGAGACCTATCGCATGCTCGACCGCGACCGGCTCGCCCTGATCAAGGACGGAGGTGTCCTCATCAACACCTCCCGCGGCGCTCTGGTCGACCCCGTCGCACTCACCGACGAGCTGCTCTCCGGCCGCCTGAGCGCGGTACTGGACGTCACCGAACCCGAACCGCTGCCCGCCGGATCCCCGCTCTACCACCTCCCCAACGTCTTCCTCACTCCGCACATCGCCGGCTCGCTCGGCAACGAGCTGGAACGCCTCGGCCGCATCGTGTGCGACGAGCTGGAACGCCTGGTCGCGGGCCTGCCACCGGTCCACGAGGTGTCTCACGCGGACATGACCCGTGTCGCCTGACCTCGCCCCGACTCCCAGCCGCCGCCTCGGGGAAACAGGCGGAGAAACAATGGGATACGGTTCCAGCACCGGCGGGGGGAGGAACCCCGGAGGGGGCTCGGGGGCAGGCCCCCGGAGGGGACTCCGGACGGGCCCCGGCTCATCCGGTGAGGAAGTCTCTACGGCGAAGGAGCCGCTACGGTGAGTCAGCGCAAGGCATCGGGTGACTCCGGACGTGCCACCATCCGGGACGTCGCGGAGCGGGCGGGCGTCTCGGTCGCCAGCGTCTCGCGCGTCCTGTCCGGCAACTATCCGGTGTCGGAGGAACTCCGCCGCCGGGTGATGAAGGTCGTACGGGACCTGGACTACGTCACCAACGCGCACGCCCGCTCGCTTGCGGGTGGCGGCACGCCGACGGTGGCCATCCTCATCAACCACATCACCGGCGCCGCCTTCGCCCACGTGGCCCAGGGAGTCGAGGGCGCCGCCTCGTTGCGCGGCTGGCTCTCGCTGGTCGGCACCACCGGGGACGATCCGGAGCGGGAACTGGCCCTGGTCAACCTCATGCGCCAGCAGGGCGTCGCCGCGGTGGTCCTGCTCGGCGGCGCGTACGACTTCGACGAGTACCAGCTGAGGATGGCCCGGTTCGCCCGCTCCCTGGACGCGGCCGGCTCCCATCTCGTCCTGGTCGGCCGACCGCCCCTGGAGGGCGACGTACCGGCGACGACGGTCGACTACGACAACGAGGGCGGCGCCTATGCCATGGCCAGCCACCTCCTGTCCGCGGGCCATCGCCGGGTCCTGGTGCTGCCGGGCCATGCCGAACTCACCACGGCCCAGGGCCGCTTGAAGGGCGCCCGGCGGGCCTTCGAGGCGTACGGCGTGCCCTTCGATCCGGGCCTGGTGCTGCACGGCCCGTACGACTACGAGCACGGGTACGACGCGGTCGAGGAGAGCCTGCGGCGGAAGCTGGACTTCACGGCGGTGCTCGCGGGCACCGACGTGGTCGCCGCCGGTGCGATGCAGGCCCTGCGCGCGGCCGGGCTGCGGGTGCCCGAGGACGTATCGATCGTCGGCTACGACGACATCCCGCTGGCCTCCCAGCTCACTCCGCAGCTGACCACCGTGCACGTCCCGTACGAGGAGATGGGTCGCGTCGCGCTGCGCGCGGTGGCCGACCGGCGCGAGGGCGGCTCCGGCCGCCGCAAGGGCGGCGACGGCGAGCACCTCGTCCTGGGCACGCATGTCGTCGTACGGAATTCCGTCATGCCGCCGACCCGGCGCCCCTGAGCCGACGCTCCTGGCGAGCAAGGTTACGTAACCGTTTTCACGCTGTATCCGAGGCGTTCCGAGAACGCCCGTGGCGTCCGCACAGCCCCGTTCGGGCGCCACGAATACACCGCTCACCTGCACGGATCGACTCGCGAGCGACAACACCCCAGGACCCGCGGACGTCACCTGACGGACAGCCCGGCGTAATAAATTCCGCCCCGCCTCTTGCTCCAGGCTGACGCAGGGGCCTACCGTCCACAGCAACCGCTTACTACAGCTTCCGCTTGGCCGTCCCCCACGCAACCGCGAGCCGCCGGTTTCCCGGCCGCCGTTTCTGGCCAACACCGAGCCGCCGTCCTCTCGTTCTGAGAACGCCTACATTCCGAAGGATCACGGTCAGATGAACTCCATCACCTCCAGGAGAAGGTTCGCCCGGGCCGCAGTCGCCGGTCTCGCGCTGACAGGTCTGCTCACCGCATGCGGCGGATCCGGCTCCGGGGAGGACTCCAAGTCCTCCGGTCCGGTCACCCTCCCCTTCTGGGGCTGGGCAAACGGCCAGGAAGCCGTCGTCAAGGCCTTCAACGCGAGCCACAAGGACATCAAGCTCAAGTACACGAAGGTCACCGACCAGCTGACCATGCAGAAGCAGCTGACCAACGCCGTCAAGGCGGGCAACGCGCCCTGTCTGGTGCAGAACACCGCCGAGTACGTCACCACGTGGGTCTCGCAGGGGGCGCTCGCCGACATCACCAAGTACGTCGAGCCGGGCAAGGACAAGTTCAACGCCGGTGCCTGGGCCGGTGCCCAGGTGCAGGGCAAGGTCTATGGCGTTCCCACCAGCTCCGCGCCCGCCTTCACCATCTACCGCACCGACATCTTCAAGAAGTACGGCCTCAAGGCGCCGGCGACCTGGGACGACTTCGTCGCCGCCGGCAAGGTGCTGAAGAAGCACGGCATCAAGCTCACCAACTACGCCGGTGAGGACCCGAGCACCCTGGAGGTGCTCGCCATGCAGGCCGGGGCGCACTGGTACAGCATCGACGGCAACGCGTGGAAGGTGAACTTCCAGGACGCGGGCACAATCAAGGCGGCGAAGGTGATCCAGGAGATCATCGACAACGACCTGAACTCCAAGCTCTCCTTCGCCGACTACGCGGCCGTGCAGCGCAACTACGACAACGGCGGCACGGCGACCCGGCAGATCTCCACCTGGCAGATGGCCGGCATGGTGCAGAACTTCACCAAGTCCAACGGGCAGTGGGCGCTGTCACCGTGGCCGACCTTCCAGGGTGAGGCCGCCAAGACCCCGGCCGGTACCAACCAGAGCGGCGGGCTGACCCTGGTGACCAAGCAGTGCAAGAACCAGGAGCAGGCCGCCCAGGCGGCGCTGTGGATGTCCACCAACACCGGCGCGGTCAAGACCATGGCGAGCCCGACCACCGGCAACGGCGTCATGCCCGCGCTGGCCGACAGCGACTCGTACGTCGGCGAGGCCATCTCGGACAAGCTGCTCGGCGACAACTACGAGCCGGCCAGGAAGGTCGTGACGGACAGCCTGGGCACGGTCACCACCGACTGGACCTTCGGCCCGGACTGGACCGCGATGTTCACCGAGATGCAGAGCGGCTGGGCCAAGGTCATCAACAAGGACGAGAAGGTCACCGACCTGCTGGCACACATGCAGGAGTGGACGGTCAAGGACCTCAAGTCCCGCGGTATCAGCGTCAAGGGCTGAGGCACCACCGATGATCCGCTCTCAGCGCTGGAAGGGTGCCGCCTTCACGGTGCCCTTCCAGCTCGGCTTCGTCTTCCTGTACCTCGTCCCGATCGGCTACGCCGTCTACCAGTCGCTGTTCCTGGAGCAGCAGTCCGGGCTCGGGCTCGGCGGCGCGACGGAGAAGTTCGTCGGCCTCGACAACTACCAGCACGGCCTTACCGACTCGGCGTTCATGAACTCCGTCCTGCGGGTGTTCCTGTTCGCCTGCGTGCAGATCCCGGCGATGCTCGCCATCAGCCTGCTGCTCGCCCTGCTCCTCGACGCGCTCACCGCACGGGCGGCGAGCAGGTTCCGGATCGTGCTGCTGATCCCGTACATGATCCCCGGGGTGGTCGCCGCCATCGTGTGGATCAACCTCTACAGCCCCGCTGTGGGTCCGCTGACGTCATTGGGCGACCTCTTCGGGTTCCACTGGAACTTCTTCGCACCCTCGATGGTGTGGCCTTCCATCGGCAACCTGCTCACCTGGCACGGCATCGGCTACAACATGGTGATCATCTACTCTGCGCTCCAGGGCGTGCCCCGCGAGCTGTTCGAGGCAGCGCGCCTCGACGGCGCCTCCGAGGCGCGCATCGCGCTGAGCATCAAGATCCCGTACGTCCGCGGAGCGCTGGTGCTGACCGGACTGCTGTCCATCATCCAGATGCTGCAGATCTTCAACGAGCCCGCGCTGTTCAGGAATGTCACTCCGCAGACGGTCGACGACAGCTTCACCCCGATCATGATCATCTACAACCAGGCGTTCAACTCCGGCAACTACCACTACGCCGCGGCCCTGTCGGTGCTGCTCGCCGTCATCCTCGGCGTCGCCTCCTTCCTCTTCTACCGGCTGACCTCGAAGGAGGCCGACTGATGACGCTGACCGAAAAGGGCACCGAGCGGCCTCCCGCCCGTCCCGTCCGCCGGCTCGCCCGCCCCGACGGCGCCTCGCGCGGACGCGGCGGCCAGCGCTTCATCCTGATCGGCCTGGTCCTGGCCAGCGCCTACAGCCTCTTCCCGGTGTACTGGCTGATGGTTGCCGCCACCAAGGACCGGACCGGGCTGTACCAGAGCAACGGCCTGTGGTTCTCCGGCATGCACCTGTGGGACAACCTGCACCAGCTGTTCACCTACGAGCACGGCATCTTCCTGCGCTGGACCGCCAACTCCTTCCTGTACGCGGGAGTCGGCTCCCTCGGTGGCACCCTCATCGCTCTGGCCACGGGATACGGCTTGGCCCGCTTCGACTTCCCCGGGCGCAATGTGGTGTTCGCGTGCGTCGTGGGATCCTTCCTGATCCCGCTCGCCCTGCTGACCCTCCCGCTGTATCTGCTGTTCTCGTCCATCGGGCTGGTCGACACCCCCTGGGCCATGCTCATCCCGTGTCTGATCAACCCGTTCAGCGTGTACCTGGCCAAGGTCTACACCGAATCCACGATTCCGTACGAACTCCTGGAGGCGGCCCGTCTGGACGGTGCCGGTGAGCTGCGCATTTTCTTCAGCATCGTGCTGCGGATGATGACCACGGGCGGCGCCACCGTGTTTCTGCTCGCCTTCGTCAACACCTGGAACGCGTTCTTCCTCCCGCTGACCGTGCTGCGTGGCGAGGAGAACTGGACTCTCAACATCGGCCTGTACAACTGGACCGGCAAGCGTCTGGAGTCCGGCGTCGACCTGACCAGCCTCGTCCTGACCGGCGCGCTGCTGTCCATCGTGCCGCTCGCCGTCATGATGACCGCGATGCGCCGCTACTGGCGGTCGGGCGTCACCCTGGGAGCCCTCAAGTGACCGGGCCCCGAACCGTGGCGCACAACCCCGTCATCCGCGGCTTCGCCCCGGACCCCTCGCTGGTCCGGGTCGGCGAGTGGTACTACGTGGCAACCAGCTCGTTCGAGTGGTTCCCCACGATTCCTCTCCACCGGTCCCGGGACCTGGCCCACTGAGAGTACCCGGGACGACCCTGAAGTGCCGTTGAGAAGGCCGGGCATGCGGAACTGGTCGAGACGCGGGACGGCGAGTGGTTCCTCAGTCATCTGACGGCCCGTCCGCTGTGGGTCGCGCACGGCCCCCGTTGCCCTCTCGGCCGCGTGACGGCGATCCAGGCCGTGCTCGCCGTAATACGGCCAGTCGTACTCGGTACAGGCCGCGGCGTGCACCCCGACGAACCCGCCGCCTCCCTCGACGTACGCCGCGAGCCGCGTGGTGTACAGCCACCCACCGGGCCGTTCCTCGACCGTCCCCTTTTGCCACGGCGGGTAGGCCACCATGGAGACCGCCTTTGTGTACAGGTCGAGGAAGAAGTGCCACATGACAGAAGCGGCAGGCCCCAGCGTGGAGGGCGCCCGCGAGTGGGCTGAGCGTCTGGGGTGGAGCTACGGGTTGATAGCGCCCGACGCTGTCGACCGGGGTGCGGCGCTGGCCCGTCTGGATGCGGCCCGCGCGGAAGCCCAGGCAGCACTTGCTCGGTACAACCAGGCCTGGCTCCGGGCATCCAGGGCGGGCTCGGAAGCCTGGCACCAGGAGCCGTCGGTCGTTGCGGCCCACCGGCTGTACGACGAGGCCGGAAGCCGTTGCCTGCCGGAGGCATTGTGGCGCGCACCGCATCGCGATGACATCGGCCGGTCGCCGGAGCTGCCCTTTGCCCTGCTCTTCCTGGAGTGGGAGGCGCGCTTCCCACAGGAGTGGACACAGCACGCCAAGGCGTGGGGCACGAAGCAAGCACTCATCCGCGACTTGGCGCGCTGCGACCACCGCGACGAGATGGTCAAAGCGAAACTCCTAGATCTCGTCGAGGTCGTCGTCCAGCGGGCCTACCGTTGCAAAGACCGTGAGTACGTACGGGTGGCCCGGGCAGTCGACTGCGCCGACTTGCGCACCAGACTCAACCGGGCTCACCACTCGGAGAACCCATGGGCGCAACTCCACGCGGGCTACGTGCTCTGGCTCCTCGACCGTCCCGAGCTCCCCAACACACGGCACGTCTGGCGGACTTGGCTCGCGGACACTCGGACCTGCTGACTCGGCGCAGGGCCCGCCTCAGTACGGGGGACACCACCCTCAAGGACGCGATGCTGCGGGCAGTTCACCGATCCTCGCTCTACTCTTCCCCGTTTTCTCCCGCTTTTGTCCGTCGTGGTCGCGTATGCCTCCATTGCCTGGCTGCTGATGTAACGAGTGATACATTTCCAGATGTGACTACCGACGAAGCTGCTGTGCGGTGGGTGGTGCTGCTGGTGCGGTTGCCCACCGCTCCCTCCCGCCACCGGGTCGCGGTCTGGCGGGAGCTGCGCCGGATCGGCGCGCTGTCCCTGGGGCAGGGCACGTGGGCCGTCCCCGATGTGCCTGTGTTCGCCGACGGCCTGGCGCGCGCCGTGGAACTGGCCGGCCGGGCCGACGGGGAGGTCGTGACGCTGGACGCAGCCGGCCGCACGCCCGCCGATTCCGCACACCTCCGGGCGCTGTTCACCGCCGCGCGGTCCGCGGACTGGACGGAGTTCCTCGCCGACTGCGGCAAGTTCGAGGCGGAGCTGGCCAAGGAGATCCGCATCGCCAAGTTCACGCTCGCCGAACTGGAGGAAGAGGAACAGTCGCTGGAGCGGCTGCGGCGCTGGCACCGTGAGCTCACCGCCCGGGACGTGTTCGGCACCCAGGAGGCGGCCGAGGCCGGCGAGCGCCTCAAGCAGTGCACCGCCGCCTGCGAGGACTACGCCGAGCGCGTCTTCGCCGCTCTCCACGAGACACCGGAGCAGAGCGAATGACCCGGGCCATACCGGTGCGGGCGGCGCCGGCCCGGCAGATGTGGCCGCTGTATGCGGCCGGGTTCACCACCGCTTTCGGCGCCCACGGCATCGCCGCCAACCTCGGCGGTCTCTCCGACGATGCGGTCACCTCGCTGATGGTGCTCGGCGGTCTGCTCGCCCTGTACGACGGCGCTGAGGTGCTGCTCAAGCCGGTCTTCGGCACGCTCGCCGACCGCGTCGGCGCCCGCCCGGTGCTGCTGGGCGGGCTCGCCGCCTTCGCCGCCGCCTCAGCCGTGTACGCGGTGGCGGACAGCCCCGGCTGGCTGTGGGCGGCCCGCCTCGGCCAGGGCGCCGCGGCCTCGGCCTTCTCGCCGTCCGCCTCCGCGCTGGTCGCCCGGCTCAACCGGGCCGCCAAGCACGGCCGGGCCTTCGGCTCCTACGGCTTCTACAAGTCCATCGGCTACACCCTCGGCCCGCTGCTCGGCGGGGTGCTGGTGTGGGCCGGGGGGCTACGGCTGCTGTTCACGGTGCTGGCGGTGCTCGGAGCGGCGGTCGCCGGATGGGCCGCGCTCGCGGTCCCGGTCGTACCTCCGCTGCCCAGGGTCCGGCAGACGGTCCTCGACCTGGCCCGTCGGCTGACCCACCCGGCTTTCCTCCGTCCGACCGCGGCGCTGGCCGCGGCGACCGCCGCCCTCTCGGTCGGCGTGGGCTTCCTGCCGGTCTCCGGCCGGGCGGCCGGACTGGGCACGGTCGCCACCGGTGCCGCGGTGTCGGTGCTGGCGGCCTGCGCCGCCGTGGTCCAGCCGCGCGCCGGGCGGGCCCTGGACGCCGGGCGCCTCACCGCGCACGGCGGCATCACCGCGGGTCTGCTGCTCACCGCCGCCGGCCTGGGCTGCGCGATGCTGCCGGGCCTGCTCGGCGTACTGGCCGGCGCGGCCCTGATCGGCGCCGGAACCGGCCTGATCACCCCCCTCGGCTTCGCCGCCCTGGCCGCCTCCACCCCCGCCGAACGGCTCGGCCAGACCATGGGCGCCGCCGAACTGGGCCGTGAACTCGGCGACGCGGGCGGCCCGTTGCTCGTCGCGGCGGTCGCCACGCTCACCACCCTCACCTCCGGCTACGCGGCACTCGCCGTACTGCTCGCGATCGGACCGGCATGGGGCCTCGTACGCCGGGGCTCAGGGGCTCGCTGACCGCCCATGCCCCCCACGCGGACACCGGCCCCACTGGGACCGCGTGAGCGTCAGATCGGTTGGATCTGCGCGATGCGGCGGACCTTGACGTCGGACAGCGCGAGAGCGGGTTCGGCGCCGACTTCGCGGAAGAGCCGGGGCGCTGCCGGTCCCTCCGGGGCCGCGCGGACGGCGTCCAGGGCGGCGCGGTCCCGCCACAGCAACTGAATGCGCCAGTGTCCGTCCTGTCCGCTCAGCAGTTCGGTGCGCACCAGCCCATCGGGCAGGGTGCGGGCGACAAGCTGACGGCAGGCGGCGACACGGTCGGCTTCACGTTCGGGTGCGACGATGGCGCTGACCTCGGTCAAGATCTGTCCGGTCATGACCCTCATCTCCCTCTCCGTCCACGCTACGCGGCAGGTTCCGGGGACGCGCACGCGATGTCGATCATGACCGTGGTCCCTGAGGGCGTGTTCTCGGCGTGTGCGGTGCCGTCGTGCGAGGCGGCGACCGCGGCCACGAGGGCCAGGCCCAGGCCCGTACCCGGAGTGGTGCGGCTGGCCTCGGCGCGGCTGAAGCGGTCGAAGGCGTGCGGGAGGAAGTCCGGTGGAAAACCGGTCCCCTCATCCGCGACGGACAGGCGCAGGCGGCCGTCGCGGCTCTCGGCGCGCAACAGGATCGCGCCGCTGCCGTGGCGAAGGGCGTTGTCCAGGAGCGTGCCGATGGCCGGTTCGAGCCAGCGTGGGTCGACGTGCACCGTGGCGCGGTCATGATCGAGGGTGAGGGTGCGCTCCTCCCGTTCGGCGGCCGCCCGGTACGGGGCCGAGGCGTCGTCGAGCAGGCGGCCGAGGTCGATCGGGGTGCGCTCGATGTGTTCGCCGCTGCCGAGCTGTTCGAGGTCGAGGAGGGCGTTGGCCAGGGTGACCAGCCGGCGCACCTCGGTGTCGACGGACCGGAGGGTGCCGGTCAGTTCTTCGGCGGTGCGCGGCCGGTGGAGCGCGACGTCGAGTTCGGCTCGCATCAGGGTGAGCGGGGTGCGCAGTTCGTGGCTTGCGTCCGCGATGAACTGGTGCTCGCGGGCGGCGGAGGCTTCGAGCCGGCCGAGCATGCGGTTGAGGGTATGGCCCAGCCGGGTGATTTCGTCGTCGCGGTCGGTGGGCACTTCCAGACGCAGCCCCCGGGCGTCCTCCGCGTCGGCGGCGAGGGCGGCGGCCCCCCTTCGGTAGCGCTCGACGGGGCGCAGGGCGGCGCGGGCGGCGCGGTAGCCGACGTACGAGGCGGCCAGCAGGGTCAGTCCGGAGGCGAGTGCGAGTTGGGCGAGGAGTTCGCGCAGCGCCTCGTCGCGATGCCCTCGTTGGACGGCCGCGACCACCACCCGTGTCTGCCCGCCGGCGGTGACGCGCCAGGCCCGCAGTCGCAGCGTGCCCGGGGTGATGGGCAGGAGTGAGCCGACATCGCGGCGGATGGTGGCGCCCTGCGCGACGGCCGCGCCTTCGGCGGGCGTGAGCAGTCGCTGATCGCGGACGGTGTCGCTGGAGCGCAGGACCCGGCCGTGTGCGTCGAGGACCTGGTGGAGACTGCCGTCGGGGCCGGACGGCAGTGCGCCGCCATCGCGTACCGCGTGGTTCAGGCTCTGCTGGTACGTGGCCAGGTCCTCGTCCAGCTGGCCGTCCAGGGCGGTTTCGACCCGCCAGTAGACCAGGCCCGCGGCACCCGCCAGGACGAGGGACATGGTGAGGGCGACGGCCAGCACCAGGCGGCCGACGACGGGCAGGCGCCGGAACCGCGCCGGCAGCCCACCCCATGCCACCGCCACCGTCACGATGCGGTCTCCAGCCGGTAGCCGCGCCCGCGCAGCGTCGTGATCGTCGTACGGCTGAAGGCCCGGTCGACCTTGGCACGCACCTTGGAGACATGGACGTCGATGGCGTTGCTGCGCAGATCGGTCTCGCCGTCCCAGACCTCGTCGAGCAGCTGTAGCCGCGAGACCACCCGGCCGGCGTTCTCCATCAGTACCCGCAGTACGGCGAGCTCCCGTCGGGACAGATCGAGTTCGCGGTCGGCCCGCCAGGCGCGCTGCCGCTCGGGGTCGAGGACGAGGTCGCCGACCTGGAGGCGGCCCGTGGGGTCGGGGCGGCGCCGGGATATCGCCCGCAGCCGGGCGAGCAGTTCCTCCATCGCGAACGGTTTGATCACGTAGTCGTCGGCGCCGGCGTCGAGCCCGGCGACCCGTTCACTCACGGCGCCCCGCGCGGTGAGCAGGATCACGGGGACGTCGAGGCCCTCGCCGCGCAGCGTGCGGCACACCTCGACGCCGTCCATACCGGGGAGCATCACGTCCAGGAGTACCGCGTCGAGGCGGGGGTCGCGGGCCGCGGCGAGGCCGGAGGGCCCGTCGTAGCGACCCACGGCGGTGTGGCCGGACTCGGTGAGGTAGCGGACGACCAGATCGGTCAGGCGGGTCTCGTCGTCGACGACCAGGCAGTGCATGCCGGTCAGGGTAACCAGGCCCGGGAGGGCGCATGCGCCGGGCGTCGAGAAGCCTTCATGGTCTGTTCATGCGTCGTCCCTAGCGTTCTTCACGTCGCGGTGTATCGCGGACCGAGGCAGGTCCGCCGCTGAACGCGCCGCCGGAAGGGAACTGCCATGCACGCAGCGCATACGACGATATCGGTGATCGCCGCCAAGTCGATCACCACGCACCTCGCCCCCCTGGACCTGATGACGCGAGGCGGCATCGACGTCGTGGCCCTGCTGGTCCTCGTCGGCTGGCTCTACCGGCGGCGCCGCAGCGCACCGGAGATGCCGCTGGTCCTGACCGCCCTGAACATCGGCCTGTTCGCCGCGATGGGGGCGATCAGCGCGGGCAAGTTCCCGGCCGGAGTCGGCTTCGGTCTGTTCGGCATCCTCTCCCTGGTCCGGCTGCGCAGCGCGGCGTTCACCCTCAGAGACGTCGCCTACACGTTCGCGGCGCTGGTCATCGCCCTGTGCACCGGGCTGCCGCAGCGCGCAAGCTGGCTCGTCATCGTGCTGGACGTCCTGGTGCTCGTGGCGGTCCTGGTGGTGGACGACCCCAGGTCGTACAACCCGACCCGGGTGGTCAGGCTCACCCTCGACCGGACCTACCCCGACCAGGCGGACATCCTCTGGGACGTCGCGGCCAGGTTCGGCCGGGTGCCCCTCTCCGTGGACGTCGACGAGGTCGACTACGTACGCGAGACGACCCGGGTCTCGGCCCGCTACCCGGTCGAGCAGGGCGGGCCCGCACCCGACGCCATGCGGATCCCCAACACCGCGGAGACCGCCGACGCCGAGATCCCCGCCGCCCAGGACGCCGGGAGGGCGCTGTGATGTCCGCGGCGATGTCCGCGGCCTCCCTCGCCGACGCGCTCGGTCTCTCAGTCCTGCACGGCGCGACCCTCGCCGAGGTCGACGAGGCCGCGGCGCTCCAGCACCGCACCGACCGCAAGTACCTCGTCCCCCTCGACCGCGCACGCCGCTTCGTGGCCCAACTCGCCGACAGCCACCGGGTCCTGGACCTGGCAGGACGGCGTACGACCAGCTACCACAGCACCTACTTCGACACCCCGCAGCTCGGCGCCTGGCGCGCCCACGTCCAGCGGCGCCGCCACCGCTGGAAGGTGCGCACCCGCCTGTACGCGGAGGACGGACTGTGCCGGGCGGAGGTCAAGACCAAGGACGGGCGCGGCGCGACGGTCAAGCACGCGCTGACGATCCCGGCGGCGGCGTACGGCCAACTCACCACGTACGCCGTCGAGTTCGTGGACGAGGTGCTCGCGAGGTCCGAGATCCCCGTTCCCGCCGCGGAGCTGACTCCCACCACCGAGATCCGCTACGTCCGTGCCGCCCTCGCCGACCTGCACCACGGCACCCGTGTCACGCTCGACGGCGTCCTCACCTGCCACCAGGCCGACGGCGACCGCGAGGCCGCGCTCGACCCGGGCCATGTGCTCGTCGAGACGAAGGGCGGCGCGCGCCCCGCCCCGGCCGACCGGCTCCTGCTGGGCCTCGGCGGACGCCCGGTGTCACTCAGCAAATACATCATCGGCCAGTCCCTGCTGACCCCCGGCCTCCCCGACAACGACGTACGCCGCCTCGCCCGCACCCACTTCCTGACCGGCCCGCCCCCCACGCCGGTACCGCTCCTCGAAGGGAACCACGCCGCATGAACCCCCTGCGCAGCATCAGGTGGCCGTACGCCGTCATCGCGGTCGTCGCAGTGGTGGCCGCCGCCTTCGGCCTCCTGCGCCCGCAACTGATCCAGACCTCCGCCGCCTCCTCCGCCCAGCAGAAGAAGCCGGGAGCGACGGCCACCATCAAGCAGAACCCGCCTCCCGCCCTCTTCTCCGACGCGGCGATCACCCCGCTCAGCAAGCAGGTCGCCGCCCAGCACAAGAAGGCGGACGCGCTCTTCGCCCAGTGGAAGGCCCAGCACGGCACCACGCGCGACGACAAGGCGTTCGCGGCCTGGGCCGCGCGGCAGGTCCCCGCACCGCCCTCGGTCAAGGCCCGCACCGCCGAGCTGCACCAGGTCCAGCAGCTCGCCAAGACCCGGACCGCCGCCGGGAAGAAGGCAGCCACCTGGCTGGAGCTCTACGGCAAGAAGGACATCTGGAAGCTCTACCTCCACGACCAGCGCGAACTGATCCCCGCAGCCCAGGGCACGTCGGAGAAGGCACAGCTCAAGTCCGCCCTGAAGCTGGCCAAGACGATCAGCGACCAGCTCGCCGCCCGCGACAAGCAGCCCGCCCCGTTCGTCCTCGACCCCACCCTGCGCCCGGACAAGCACATCAAGCCCGGCGCCAAGGGCCCCTACTCCTACCCCTCCCGGCACGCTGCCCGCGCCGCCGCCGCGGTCACCCTGCTCAGCTCCCTCGCCCCGCACCGGGCCGAGGACTACCAGTGGATGCAGGACGAGGTCGTCTACTCCCGCGTGTACATGGCGGGTCACGTGCCGAGCGACATCCTCGCGGGCACCCTGCTCGGGGACCTCATCGGCGACTACGAACGCGCGGTCGCCGGAAACTGACAACGGGCCACCGGGGTGTGGCCGCGTGGCCGGACTCCGCGCCCACAGGGTTGGCGCCCCAGCGGCCGAACCCGCACGGTCCCCGTCTCGGCCGTCGGCCCGGGAAGCAGCCCGTCGCGTCCACGCGAACAGGGGTGAACAGCCTCCCGACAGGGACACCTATCGGGCGGGCACCTCCCGCGAGACGACTACCAAAGTCCTGCACGAGTTCGCCGGACGTGGCCTGCTCGGCCTTGCCCGAGGCCGCATCACCGTCCTGACGCTGCACGCCTGCAGGACGAGGCCGGATAGCCGCCACGGTGCGCAGGCTGACCCATGCGGCTCTGGTCTCGGCCCAGACTCGGCCGCGCCCCGGTGGCACGGGGGAATCCACCGGGGTGCGGTGCCCACTGGTGCGAAGGCCGAGTGACCCTGTCCGGTGCGCACGCACCTGGCGTTCACCTGGTTGGCCTGGCTGACCTCGCTGCCGCGTTGTTGGCGAAGCTGATCGGTGATGACCGGGAGCTGTACACGGGTTCCCTCGGTGGTCGCGACGGTGAGCACTGAGCTTGCGAACCTAATCGCCCAGTTCCCGCACCTCGAACCAGTCGAAGTCCGCCACCGTACGGGTCCCGCCCAGGTCCTGCACGCACACCCCGACGAACGCCCCGGTGAACCGCAACCGGTCCCCGTAGTCGTCGGAGAGCTTGCTCGCGTCCAGGGCTGGGCCCAGGTCGTGCCAGGCGGTGCCGTCGGGTGAGGCGGAGAAGTGAAGTTCCGCGCCGTCGAAGCGGGCTCGTAGGTGGACCAACGGCCAGTCGTCCACGGACAGTTCGGTGTCAGGGAGTTCGCGGTACGTGCCGTCGTCGGTGAGGACCACGCCCAGTACGCGGCCCCTGCCCTCGACGTGGGTGAGGCGTAGGTAGTAGTGCGTGGTGGTGTCGTACCAGCAGACCAGGCCCGCGAGTTGGGAGAAGTGCGAGGGGCGGAAGTCGACGACTGTCGTCACCTCGCAGTGGACCGAGGTGAGCGGGCGTGCGATCAGGCTCTGGTCGAAGTGCGAGTGGAGGCTTTGGCGGCCGCGGAGCCGAAGGTGGCTCGGGCGCTCGGTGAGCGCCAGCCAGTCCGGGGAGGCGGGACCTCTCAGGGTGCTCCAACTCCCGTCCAATGCCGGTGCGTTGAAGTCGTCGCGGACATCGGTCACCGTCTCCCGCCCCGGCTCCACCCCCACAGGCGCCGGAACCTCCAGGCTCGGCCTGCGGCCCCCGTCCGCCAACCGCAGCCACCCCTCCCCCGTCCACGTCACCCGCTGAAGGCACGTCTCCCGGCCCAGGATGCAGCGCGGCCCCTCCGCCGTCCGCACCGGGCGTGAGGCCAGGTGGGCGAGGTACCACTCCCCCTCCGGGGTCTGGACGAGTTCCCCGTGGCCCGCTTTCTGCAGTGGCCAGTCGGGGGTGTCCCGGGTCGTCAACAGCGAGCCGTCCGGGTCGAGTTCGTACGGGCCCGTCAGGTCGCGCGAGCGTGCCATGAGGATGCCGTGGTTCCAGCCGGTGCCGCCCTCGGCGAGCATCAGGTAGTACCAGCCGTCGTGCCGGTAGACGTTGGGGCCCTCGATCAGCTTCTCGTGCGTGAGGATCGTGCGGGGCTCCCCGATCAGGGCCTGCTTCTCGGCGTCGTACTCCTGGAGCAGGATCCCGGCGAACGAGGGGTGCCCCTCGCGCGGGTCCCACTGGATGTTGAGCAGCCAGCTGCGGCCGTCCTCGTCGTGGAAGAAGGACGGATCGAAGCCGGAGGAGTTCAGGAACACCGGCTCCGACCATGGGCCGTCGATCGCGGGCGCGGTGATCAGGTAGTTGTCGACGTCCTTGTAGGGGTGCCCGATGGTCCGCACGATGCTGTAGACCAGCCAGAACCGGCCGTCGTGGTGCGAGAGGGAAGGCGCCCACACGCCGGCCGAGTCCGCCACACCGCGCAGGTCCAGAAGGTCCGTCCGGTCCAGGATGTGACCGGCCGGCTCCCAGTGGACGAGATCGGTCGAGCGGTGCACGGGCACGCCCGGGAACCATTCGAAGGTGGATGTGGCGAGGAAGTAGTCCGTTCCGACGCGCAGGATGCTCGGGTCCGGGTGGAATCCGGGCAGCACGGGGTTGCGGATATGGCCCGCGGTCATGCAGGTCCTTTCAGCAGAGGGTTCGTTGGCGATTGATGGCTGGTGAGGTCAGCCCGTCACCGCGCCCAGCATCACACCGGCCACGACCTGCCGGGACAGCAGCAGGAACACGAGCAGCAGCGGCAGTACGCCGATCGCGGCGCCTGAGAGGATCAGGGTGTAGTCGAGGGCGTAGCCGCTCGCGAGTGAGGACAGGGCCGTCTGGACCGTCGGGGTGACGGACGGGTCCAGGACGATCAGCGGCCACATGAAGTCATTCCAGGTGGCCATGAAGGTGAACATGGCGAGCACGGCGGCCTGCGGCCGGATCGCGGGCGTTCTTCGGCAGGTCGTCGATCAGGACTTCCTTGATCTTGATGCCGGGGTGGCTCTTCTCGTACTCCTTGTAGAGGTCCCGGTAGCCGTAGTCGACATGGGTCGTGACGGTGAGCGTGATGGTTCCGCCGTCGGCGCTGTCGGAGGAGCCCCCGCCGCAGCCGGACGCCATGAGGGCGATGACCGCGGCGCCGACCGCCACCCGTATCCCTTGGCTGGCTTGGTACTTCATGCCCTCACCCCTCTGTTTTCGCGTTCGGCAATGCGGCTCGCGTGTGTCTGGCAATGCGGCCCGCTTGTTCGGCATTTCGAAAGTTTCGGCGCGGGAGAATTCTGTGAATCCCTGCTTCTTCACGCCGTGTTGAGGCGGGCTTAATGTAGGAACCGGTTGCTACGCGGTCAATGTTTCGGTCGCGTGAGCAGCGCTATTCGAAACTTTCGATGGCCCTCGGGGCCACAGGGATGGCCCTCGGGCGGGCCGGAGGGGCGGACTCCATGGTCCGTACGGGAAGCGTGACCGGGCCGACGCTGGCGGTCGTCGCGCGCGAGGCCGGGGTGTCCGTGCCGACGGCGTCCAAGGTGGTCAACGGCCGCGAGGACGTGGCGCCGGAGACCCGCCGCAGGGTCACCGAGGCGCTCGACCGGCTCGGCTACGTCCGCAGGCCCCGCTTCGAGGCGTCGAAGGCGCCGGGCCTGGTCGACCTGGTGGTCCACTCCCTGGAGAGCTCCTGGTCGGGCGCGGTGCTGCACGGCGTGGAGGGCGCGGCACACGACGCCGGCCTGGAAGTGGTCGTGTCGGCGGGGCTCACCCGGACCAGCGGCGGGCGCCCCGAGCGCGGCTGGCTGGACAAGCTCACCACCCGGGGATCGTCAGGGGTGTTGTTCAACCTGGCCGAGCTGACCGCGTCGCAGTACACCTGGCTCGACCAGCATCGCATCCCGTTCGTGATGATCGACCCGGTCCTCGAACCGCCGCCGGGCGTGGTGTCGGTGGGCGCGGCGAACTGGCAGGGCGGCCTGCTCGCGACGGAGCATC
Source organism: Streptomyces sp. R35 (assembly GCF_041053035.1). Taxonomy (NCBI): domain Bacteria; kingdom Bacillati; phylum Actinomycetota; class Actinomycetes; order Kitasatosporales; family Streptomycetaceae; genus Streptomyces; species Streptomyces sp. R35. The sequence continues at coordinate 8,572,865 of NZ_CP163440.1, read as the reverse complement.
TGCTCTCCCTCGGCCATGAGCGCATCGCCGCCATCGGCGGCTACCGCCGCAAGATATGCAGCAGCGACCGGATCGCCGGCTACCGCTCGGCCCTCGCGTCGGCCGGGATCCGGCACCGCCCCGAATTCATCCGCTACGGCAGCTTCAACGAGACCGGCGCGCACCGCCGCATGCTGGAACTCCTCGACCTCCCCGAACCGCCCACCGCGGTCTTCGTCTGCTCCGACAAAATGGCGCTCGGTGTCTACCAGGCCCTGGCAGAGCGGAAGTTGAGCGTCCCGGACGACATCAGCGTGGTCGGATTCGACGACCTCCCCGAGTCCCGCTGGGCCACCCCGGCACTCACCACCGTGCGCCAGCCGCTCTCCGAGATGGCGGCGACGGCTCTGCGCCTGCTCGTCCGCATGATGGCGGGCGACCAGCCGGAGGGCACGCGCACGGAGCTGTCGACCCGCCTGGTGGAGAGGTCGAGCACGGGCCCGGCACCCCGATAGACAGTGGCGCGGGACGGGGCAGGGCGGACAGCGGAAAAGTCGCCGCGGCGCGCTGTCTCGACGGCCGTCAGCGCTGCCAGAGGAAAGCGGCCTCGCCACAGGGGCGGCAGCCGAAGACATAACCGCGGCCCCCGCCGCCGAAGTTCGCCGAGGTGGAGAAGTCGCATCCCTCCTCCAGCTCGGCCACGAACGTCATGCGGCCGGCGCAGCGGGGGCAGTCGGGGGTCTCGTCGCCCTGGAGCCAGTCGGGCTCGCCGCCGAGCCGTCCGAGGACCGGCTCCTCCGTGGGCGCGTCAGCGGGATGACGGCGCAGTGCGGTGACGGCGCCCAGGAGCGTCTCGCCCTCGGCAGGGACGGCGGCCCGGGCGAGCTCGCCGGTGAAGAGGTAGGCCCGGTTGGCACCGCCGGTGGCATTCCAGTCGTCGCACATGCCCGGGTCGTTCTGGCAGAAGAAGACCGCGACCACGCCGATGTCGAGGGGCAGATGAGCGAGGAACTGCAGGGGCCCGCCGCACGCACGGCACGTCGGCCAGGTGAATCCCCGCGGAGCGAGCGGGACTCCGCCGGTCCGTGGCGCGGGCGCGTCGGGCGCGACCGGCTCGTCGTAGATCAGCAGCATGGCCACAGCCTAAGGCGGGCCCCAGGAGGTCAGCCTCTGACCGGCAAGATCCACCGGACACTCCTCAACGCGTCGCCGCCCAGGTGATGCCGCCGAGCAGATGCGCACGGAAGTCCGGGTCCGCGTACGCCTCACAGGCGTGCCCGAGGGCCGTGTAGAAGACCCGGCCCGCGCCCTGCTCGCGGCACCACACGAGCGGATGGTCCTCGCCCATGCCCCCGCCTTCGTACGAGGATTCGTCGGCGGAGGCGAGCACGCGCACCGCACCGCGCGGACTGGTCCGGAAGTCGTACCACTCGTCCGTGAACTCCCAGACAGGCGGCAGGTGTTGGGTCGCCGGATGCCCATGGTCCTCGACCACGGCCTTGCCCGGCTGGAAGTCCGGGTGCCGGTCGAAGCGCGCGCCGAGCAGCTCGCCGTAGTACGGCCAGTCGTACTCGGTACAGGCGGCGGCGTGCACCCCGACGAACCCGCCGCCTCCCTCCACGTACTCCCGGAGACGGTCGCGCCCCTGCGACGTCAGCACGTCCCCGCTCGTGGAGAGGAAGACGACCGCCGCGTACGGGTCGAGGGGCGCCTCGAAGGCGCCGGGGTCCTCGGTGGCGTCGACGTCGAACCCGTGGGCCGCCCCGAGGGAGCGTACGGCGGCGACGGCAGCCGGTATGGAGTCGTGCCGGTAGGCGGTGGTGCGGGTGTGCACGAGAACGCGGAAGGCCATGCCCCGAGCCTATTTCCGTGGCGGGGTGGGCCCCGGCGAGGCGAGGGGACCGAAAGTTTCGGATGCCCAGGCCAGGACCGGACCGGACCGGCCCAAACCCAAACCCAAACCCGGCCCGGCCCGGCCCGGCCGATGACCGTGCAGACCGTGTCCGCGGATCGTGTCCGCAGACCGTGTCCGCGCACCGTGTCCGATTCGTTCAAGACCCCGCTCCCCCGCCCTGCCTACCGTGCCGTCATGACTCCACGATTCGATGTGATCGGCCTCGTCGTCTCCGACATGGCCGCCTCCCTCGCCTTCTACCGTCGCCTCGGCATCGAGTTCCCCGACGGTTCCGAGGACCAGCCGCACGTCGAGGCGGAGCTGCCCGGCGGACTGCGACTGGCGCTCGACACGGAGGAGACGATCCGTTCGTTCCACAGTGGCTGGCAGCCCCCGGCCGGCGGCGGCCGGATCGGGCTCGCCTTCCTCTGCGACAGCCCCGCGGAGGTCGACTCCGTGTACGAGGAACTGGTCGGCGCCGGTCATCACGGCAAGCTCAAGCCGTGGGACGCCTTCTGGGGCCAGCGGTACGCCGTCGTGCACGACCCGGACGGCAACGGCGTCGACTTGTTCGCGCGGCTACCCGAGACGCAGTAGCTCCCCTGCGGGCATCCCCGCCAACTCCCGTACGTCCCGCGCCAAATGGGCCTGGTCCGCGAACCCGGCGCGAACCGCGGTCTCCGCGAGGGGCACCCCGCCCCGCGCGAGCGAGAGGGCCCGCTGCAGCCGCAGCACCCGGGCCAGCATCTTCGGCCCGTAGCCGAACGCGGCCAGCGAGCGGCGGTGCAACTGCCGTGCGCTCAGGCCCAGTTCATCAGCGATCGCGGCGACCGGTCGGCCATGGTCCAGCGCCGCGACCAGACCCCGCAGCAGCGGATCCGGGGGATCCGCGTCCACCGCACGCTCCAGAGCCACCTCCTCCAGGGCGCTCACGGGGTCGGCGGCCCCGTCGACCTTCGCGGTGAGGCGCCGAACCTCCGTGACGGGCCACAGGTCGGCCAACTCCACCCGCTGGTCGCGGAGTTCGTGCGCGGGAACACCCAGCAGCGCGGGCGCCGTACCGGGGTAGAACCGGATGCCCGCCCAGCCACCGGGCACGCCATCGGGAACGTACGCCCGCGTGTCGGGACCGGCGACCAGCAGCCGTCCCTCGGTCCAGAGCAGGTCCATGCAACCGTCGGGCAGCACGGGCCGTACGGCCGTGCCACTCCCCGGCAGGACGCGGCTCCACACCACGGCGCCCGCCAGCCGGGACGCGCGTTCCACGTACACGTGCGCCAGGCTACGCCGCCCGCGTCCGATGCTCCTGCGGGCTGACCCCGTACACCCGCTTGAACGCGCTGGACAGCGCGAACGCGCTGCCGTAGCCGACGTGGCGGGCGATCGAGTCGAGGGTGTCGTCCGTTTCGACCAGGCGGTCTGCGGCCAGGGCCAGCCGCCAGCCGGTCAGATACGTCATCGGGGGCTCGCCCACGAGTTCGCTGAAGCGCCGGGCCAGCGCGGCCCGCGAGACCCCTGCCTTGGCGGCGAGGGTCGCCACGGTCCAGGGGTGGGCCGGGTCGTCCTGCAGGAGCCGCAGCACCCGGCCGACGACCGGGTCCGCGAGAGCCTGGTACCAGGCGGGCGCCTCGGCCTCGGGACGCGAGAACCAGGCCCGCAGCGCGGCGATCATCAGCAGGTCGAGCAGCCGGTCGAGGACGACCTCCTGCCCGGGCTCGTCGCGCACCATCTCCTCGGCGAGGATCGGCGTCAGCGGGCACTCCCACACGTCGGAGGTGAGGGAGATAAGGGGCGGCAGGGCGTCGAGCAGCCGTCCGCTGATCTCACCCTGCATCATGTACGTCCCGATCAACAGCACCGTGGAGCCGTCGAGCCGGTCGCCCCAGCTGCGTACGCCGAGGTCCCACTGGCCCTTCAGGGAGCGCCCGTCGGGGTAGGTGCACTCGCCGCCCGGCAGGATCACCGCCTGCGGCGCGGTCCCCGGGTCGTCGGCGCAGAGGTACGGGTCCGGGCCGCGCGCGATGGCGAGGTCGCCCGCCTTCAGCCGCACCCGCTCGCCCCCGTCCGGTACGACCCAGGCGTCGCCGCGGACCACCAGCATGATCGTCAGGGGGGCGCGGTCCTCGACGCGTACACACCACGGCGGGTCGAAGCACGCACGGATCATGAAGGCGCCACGCGCGCGTGGACCCTCCAAAAGGCCTGCCAGGGCGTCCATGGCGCCAGCGTAGACGCGTACGCATGGGAATGAGCCGTTCAGCGATGGTTCCTTACACCGGGCGGCAGTTGACTGACAGACATGGCAGAGAACACGAAGAACATGACGGTGTTGGTGACAGGCGCCTCGGGACGCACCGGACGCCGGGTCGCGGAGGCCGCGCGGGCGGCCGGGCTGACGGTGCGGGCCGCGTCGCGCGCCCAGGGTTTCGACTGGGAGAACCCCACGACATGGGCGGACGCCCTGCGGGGCTGCGACGCGGCGTATCTCGTCCACCCGTCGGACGTCGGCTCCCCGCAGGCCGCGGTGGCGGTCGGCGGTATCGGGCGGCGGGCGGTCGATCTCGGCGTACGGCGGCTGGTGCTGCTGTCGTCGCGGGGCGAGGAGCGGGCCCGGCCGACCGAGGAGGCGCTCAAGGCGTCGGGCGCGGACTGGACGATCGTACGGGCCGCGTGGTTCGCGCAGAACTTCAGCGAAGGCCCGCTGGTGGAGGGGCTGCGCCACGGGGAACTGGTCTTCCCCGCGGGTGAGGTGCGCGAGCCGTTCATCGACGTACGGGACATCGCGGACGTCGTGGTGGCCGCGCTGACGTCGGGCGACCGGTACGTCGGTCAGGAGCTCGCGATATCGGGGCCCCGGCTGCTGACCTTCCGCGAGGCGGTCGCGGAGATCGCGAAGGCGACGGGCGGCGAGCTGACGTACACCCCGGTGACGGCGCGCCAGTACGGCGACAACCTGGCCGGGTTCGGGGTGCCGCCCGAGGAGGTCGAGTTCCTCGTCGACCTGTTCGAGAGCCTCCTCGACGGCCGCAACTCCTACCTCTCGGACGGCGTCCAGCAGATCCTGGGCCACGCGCCACGGGACTTCGCGGACTTCGCCCGGGAGGCCGCGGCAGCGGGCACATGGAAGGCCTGATCACTGCCCCGGTGGCGGTGCGTCCCCGTTGCGGTGCGGATGGTGATGCGTGCTCTTCGCGTGTGTGCGCAGCCGGGAGGTGACGTCCTCCGGGGGCAGGAAGCGCGACCAGCGTTCCGGGAACTCGGAGGGCATGTCGGAGTCGTCGACGTCGTCGGGGTCGGCGTCGTACGAGCGGTGCGCGGCGGCGCGGGCGACGTACTCGGCGGCCTGGGCCTCGCGCAGGCGTTCGTTGGCGGCGCGGGCCGCGGCGGTGGCGGCGGCCGGCCAGATCCGGTCGATGGCGGCGTTGACGGCGGCGCCGACCAGTACCGCGAAGGCGGACACGCCGATCCACAGCAGAACGGCGACGGGCGCGGCGAGGGAGCCGTAGATCGTGGGGCCCTCGACCGTGTTGGTCAGGTAGATGCGGAGCAGGAAGCTGCCGAGCACCCACATGCCGAGGGCCACCAGGGCGCCCGGCACATCCTCGACCCACGGGGAGCGCACCGGCACGGACACGTGGTAGAGCGTCGTGAGGAAGACGACCGACAGGACGATGACGACAGGCCAGTACAGGACCTGTACGAGCGTCGCCGACCACGGCACGACGTTCACCACGGCGTCCGGGCCCGCCACCATCAGCGGCAGCGCGATCGAACCGATCAGCAGCGCCACGATGAACAGCAGGAACGACATCACCCGGGTCTTCACGATCCCCCGGGCGCCGTCGAGGCCGTACATCACGGTGATGGTGTCGATGAAGACGTTCACCGCGCGGGAGCCCGACCACAGGGCGAACAGAAAGCCGAGGGAGATGATGTCGGGGCGGCCGCCCTTCATCACGTCGTGGAGGATCGGTTCGGCGATCTGGTGCACGCCCTTGTCGGACAGGACCGTGCGCGAGGCCTCCAGGATGTTGGACTCCAGGCTGGCGATCGTGTCGGCGCCGGTCCAGGCGTCCACGTAGCCGAGCAGTCCGATCATGCTCAGCAGCAGCGGCGGCACGGACAGGAGCGTGAAGAAGGCGGCCTCGGCCGCCAGCCCCAGGATCCGGTACTCCATGCACGAGTTGACGGTGTCCTTGAGCAGCAGCCAGGCGGTCCTGCGCTTCGATACGTTCCGGTACAGCGCGCGAGCGCGGTGGAAGCGGCCCGAGGGAGGCCGTTCAGGTGTTTCTTTTGCCTGGTGCACGTCCTTACCGTATCCGTATGGCAGCCAGCACCCACACCGTGACCAACCAGGCTCCACCCCTGGTCGGATATGACGTATTCGCCGCCGACCGGGCCCTCGTGGAGGCGGTCGGCCGACATCTCGATCCGGAGATCCTTGAGGAGGCGCGAGACGATCTGTCGGCGCTCGGGCGCAGCGCGGGTTCCGCTCAGGTGCAGGAGTGGGGGGCACTGGCGAACGAGAACCCGCCCAAGCTGCGCACCCACGACCGCTACGGCAACCGGATCGACGAGGTCGAGTTCCATCCGGCCTGGCACCGGCTCCTCGGGAAGGGCGTGTCCGCGGGGCTGACCGCGGCCTGGAACCGTCCGGGCGGGCATGTGCGGCGCGCGGCCTCGTTCGTGGTCTGGACGCAGGCCGAGGCGGGCCACGGCTGCCCGCTGTCGATGACCCACGCGGCGGTGCCCGCGCTGCGCACCGACCCGGCGCTCGCCGCCGAGTGGGAGCCGCGGCTGACGTCCACGATCTACGACCAGGGGCTGCGGCCCGCCTCCCAGAAGGCCGGTGTGCTCTTCGGGATGGGGATGACGGAGAAGCAGGGCGGCAGCGACGTACGCGCCAATACGACCGAGGCGCGGCCGCTCGCCGAGGACGGGACGTATGAGCTGACGGGCCACAAGTGGTTCTGTTCGGCGCCGATGTCGGACGGTTTCCTGGTGCTGGCGCAGGCAGCCCCCTCCGGGGACAAAGGGGCGCTCACCTGTTTCCTCGTCCCGCGCGTTCTGGAGGACGGCACCCGGAACGTGTTCCGCATCCAGCGGCTCAAGGACAAGCTCGGCAACAAGTCGAACGCGTCGAGCGAGGTCGAGTTCGACGGGACCTGGGCGCGCCGGGTCGGGGACGAGGGGCGCGGGGTGCGCACCATCATCGAGATGGTCGCGGCGACCCGGCTGGACTGTGTGCTCGGCTCGGCCTCGCTGATGCGGCAGGCGGTCGCGCAGGCGATCCACCACTGCACCTACCGTGAGGCGTTCGGCGGCCGGCTCGTCGACAAGCCGCTGATGCGCAACGTACTCGCCGATCTGGCGCTGGAGTCCGAGGCCGCGACGACGCTCGCGCTGCGGCTGGCCGCCGCCTACGACGACGGGAGCGAGCAGGAGCGGGCGTTCCTGCGGCTCGCGGTGCCGGCCGCCAAGTACTGGGTGACCAAGCGGTGCACGCCGGTGGCCGTGGAGGCGCTGGAGTGCCTGGGCGGCAACGGATACGTGGAGGAGTCGGGCATGCCCCGGCTGCTGCGCGAGTCGCCGCTCAACTCCATCTGGGAGGGGGCGGGCAACGTCCAGGCGCTGGACGTCCTGCGCGCGCTGCAACGGGAGCCGGGGGCCCTCGACGCCTATCTGCGGGAGGTGGGCCGGGCGCGCGGCGCCGACCACCGCCTCGACGGGGCCATCAAGAACCTGCTGGCCGAACTCGCCGACCTGGACGGCATCGAGGGCCGCGCCCGCCGTCTCGTCGAGCGGATCGCGACGGTGCTCCAGGGGTCGCTGCTCGTCCGGTACGCGCCCCCGGAGGTCGCCGACGCGTTCTGTGCCTCACGGCTGGGCGGGGACTGGGGTTCGGCCTTCGGGACGCTGCCGCACAGTCTGGATCTGGCCACGGTGGTGGAGCGGGCGCGGCCGGTTTCCTGAACCGTGAGCGGCCGGATTCCGTTGCTCTTCGTAGGTGAGCACTCGGGAACGGGGGTGGTGCTGCGCCGACACGGCACCACCCCCGCATCTTGTGGCCCCGTTCAAGGAGCACGGACGCCGCGCGAGGTGACGTCGTTGTCAGTTTCAAGGAACCTTGTGACCGTTGGCGAGAGTTGCAGACCGTTGCATTCCTTTGTGCTCCTTGTGCGAACTGCCCGCGTACCGCGCCGGGAGCAGGCACGATGTGGGGAGACGGCGGCGTCACTGTTCATGCGCGGTACTGGTTTCGGGAGTGCCCTGTGAAGACCACATCGTTCAACCCCGCCCGTTTCGCTCCGCTGGACGCGTCCGAAACGGTCCGGCACCTCCAGGAAACCTGGGCCGCGACACTCAGAGGCGAACGCTCCCCGATCGCGCCGCGACCGGTCATCGGCCAGTCATGGCAACGAGTGAAACGTTTTGGTGTCGATCCCGAACAAGGCACGGACAGTGTGCTGTTGCAGACGGACGAACTCGAACATCGCCGGACATCCACCGCGCTCGCCGATGTGATGCCGATCCTCAGCGGCGGGCTGGGATCGGTCGCCGACGCGTCCCTGCAGATCATGGTGGTCACGGACCCGGAGGGCCGGGTGCTGTGGCGCGAGGGCAACGCGGGGGTGCTACGCCGGGCCGACACCATCTGTCTGGAGGAGGGCGCCGCGTGGAGCGAGGACACGACGGGCACCAACGCGATCGGTACCGCGCTGTCGGCGGGCGCGGCCGTGCAAGTGCACTCGGCCGAGCACTTCGTGCGCACGCTGCACGACTGGACCTGTGCGGCCGCGCCGGTGCACGACCCCCGGGACGGGCGGCTGCTCGGCATCATCGACGTGAGCGGGCCGGACAGCACGTTTCATCCGGCCACGCTCGCCCTGGTCGACTCGGTGTCCCGGCTGGCCGAAAGTGAACTGCGCAGCAGACATCTGACGGCCATCGAGCGGCTGCGCGCGGTGGCCGCGCCCCTCCTGTGCCGGCTCGGCGGCAAGGCGCTGGTGGTCGACACGAACGGCTGGCTCGCGGCCGTCACGGGGATGCCGCCCGTGGACCGGGTCCCCCTCCCCAACTCCTTCGGCGCGGGCCGGGTCTGGCTGCCCTCGCTCGGGATGTGCGTCGCGGAGCCGATGCCCGGCGGATGGCTGCTGCGGGTCACGGAGACCGACACCACCGGGTCCGCGAGCCGTGTCGTGCTGGACCTCGGCGAGCCCCGGCGGCCGTGCGCCACCGTCCAGGGAGCGGCGGGCAGTTGGTCGCAGGACCTGACCCCCCGCCACGCCGAGCTGCTGTACGTGCTCGCCGTGCACCGCCAGGGGCGCACCGCGGCCCAGCTCGCCGTCGACCTGTTCGGCGACCCCACCCGCACGGTGACGGTCCGCGCCGAACTGTCCCGGGTACGGCGACGCCTGACGGGCCTGCTCGACCACCGGCCGTACCGCTTCCGCGAGGAGGTGGAGGTCGAGGTCCTGCTGCCGGACGATCCGCTGGACCTGCTGCCGCACTCGACGGCGCCTGCGGTACTGGGGGCGCGGGCGGGCGGGGCACCGTGGCAGGGGCCGGGGTTGTCGTGAGGGTGTTCCGTGGGTGACCCCTGGCCGTCGAGTGCCGCCGTGTGCGGATGACCAGGGCCGTCGCGGCGGATGCTCAGTGCCGTCGCGTGCGTATTTCGTGAGTGTCTTCCGGGGTCTTCGACCAGGCTCGTGGGCATCTGCCGTAGCATCCCCTCACAGGCCACCCCACCCGTCTCTCCGTCAACCCCCGGAGTGTGAGAGGCAGTTGGCCTTGTCAGGAGGACGCATGAAGCAGCGCGGCAGGCACCGTCGTCGTAGAAGGGGCCAGGCGCTGCGCGCCACCCTGGCCGGAACCGCCCTCGCGCTGACCGCGGCCGCCACCCTGATCAGCACATCCCAGGCCACGGGAAGCGGCACTCCGGGCGGGCTGACGCCGCTCACGTCGGCGGCCGCGACCGGTGAGCTGCGTCTGCACGAGAACCTGGTCGCCCGGGACACCCTCGACACGCTCACCGAGGACATGGGCGGGAACGTCGGTGTCGACGGCGTCCTCCAGAGCGCCGACCGCTCGATGCGCGACAAGGCCGGCTGCGCCGCCGGTGAGCAGGGAGCGCTGCCCGTCGAACCGGCAGCCACGCGCGCGTACTGCTGGGACAGCGGCGACGCCGGCAACCTCCAGTGGCAGCCACGGTCCGTGACCACCTCCGGGGACGCCGACGACGACGGCCAGTGGGGCGGGCACCGGGTGATCCTGGCCGGCTGGACGCACAACGACCAGCAGGCCGCCGCGCCGACCCGGGACGAGGGCCTGGCCCGGGTCGCCTTCGTCGACGCGACCGACCCGGACGCCCTCACGTACCGCTGGGTCCTGCTCGTCGCCCCGCGCGCCGGTGGCAAGGACTTCACGGCGGTCCGCTCGGGCCTCGGCGGCATGGTCTGGTACCAGGACAAGCTGATCGTCACCGCCGCGCACGGCGCGGGCCTGCTCGTCTTCGACATGCACCGCATCCTGAAGGCCGACGTGAACAGCGGCGCCGTCGGCAGGGTGAGCGACGGCTACTCGGCGGACGGCTACCAGTACGTGCTCCCGGCCGTCGGCTCCTACGACGTGACCGGCGGCGCCTGTACGGCGGGCAGCGACAAGGCCGTCCCGTGCTTCGGCTCCCTCTCCCTCGACCGTACGACGGCGCCGGACAGCCTGGTCGCGACCGAGCGGTCCACCTCCGGCGGCGCGGCACGGTCCCGTGTCTGGCGGTACTCCTACAGCACCGCCGCCTACCGCACGGGCCTGCTCGCCGACTCCCAGGGGTATGTCGACGCGGTCGAGGCCTACGAGACCAAGGCGGCAGGAGTGTCCGGCGTCCTGTCGCACACGCCGAGCGGCACGCGCGAGGCGCGGTGGTACGTCGGCCACGCACCGGACAGCCGCACCCAGCACAGCACCCTCTGGCGGCAGACCGGGAGCGGCGCGAAGGCCGCCACCTGCACGGCGGACCGGTCGCACGCGTGCTGGGGCCTGGGCACCGCGTCCCTCTCCTACTGGCAGGAGACGGGTGAGCTGTGGACGCTGACCGGGGCCGCGGACGGCACCTCGACCCGGGAGCGGGTGCTGTACGCCGTTCCGCTGTCCACGGTCGACGGGTCGATGGAGTAGTCGATGGAGTAGACGGGTCGCTGGAGCAGACCGCTCACTGGAGCGGACGGCTCGCTGAAGTGGGCGTCCGCTCGGGACCGGGGTCGCGCCCGGGTTCCCGAGAGCGGTTCCGGGGGCACTTTTGGAGGCCGGCGTGCCCTCATGGTTCCCTGGCTCGCATGAGCAACGTCACTGTGACCACCTGGTCCCTGGAGCAGACGGCCCCGACCGACCTGGTCCCCGCGATCGCGCCCGACGGGGACGTCCGGATCGTACGGTCCGAGGTGCCCTCGCCCGAGTTCAGCCGCTTCCTGTACGCGTCGGTCGGCGGGGACATCCGCTGGATCGACCGGCTCGGCTGGACGTACGCGCAGTGGCAGGAGGCCCTGGAGCGGCCGGGCTCGGAGACCTGGGTCGCGTACGACAAGGGAACGCCCGCGGGCTATGTCGAGCTGGACCCGCAGGACGACGGTGTCGTGGAGGTCGTGTACTTCGGGCTGATCCCCGCCTTCCGGGGGCGCCGGATCGGCGGGCATCTCCTCTCCTACGGGGTCGCGCGGGCCTGGGACCTGGCCGGGCGCTGGCCGGGGCGGGCCGAGACCAAGCGGGTCTGGCTGCATACGTGCAGCCTGGACGGGGAGCACGCGATGGACAACTATCTGCGGCGGGGCTTCAAGCTCTTCGACACCAAGGTCGAGGAGGAGCCGGAGGTGGCCGCACCGGGTCCCTGGCCGGGAGCCCGCGCGGTCTGACCTGCTGGTGACCTGTCCGTGACCGGCTTCCGGCGCGTTTCGGCGGCGCCGGGGGCCCGGACATGTGACCGACGCCACCCCCGTCTCACGATGCGGGACCAGGGTGTCCACATGATGGATGAAGGTGGACTGGCCCGAGATCCCCGTGACACGCTTCCGTCATGTCTGGAACTGGAATTGCCTTGGTGAGTCGGCGGCACGTCGACCTCGGCCGCATGTCCAGCGCCATCTGTCCGGCGAGCTGACCAGTCCAGCAACGCCCGACTCTCCCCTCTTTGCGACCCTTGCGCAGTGACGCGCCCATACTTCCGTATGCGCCCGTATGCGCAGGTCAGAGCCGCTGACAGATCTGTCCCGCAGTCTCGAAGGACGTAGCAACCATGGCCGCCACCCCGCAGAATCCCGCCGCCGCGCCCCGCCGCAAGGTGAGTCGTCACCGCGGCGAGGGTCAGTGGGCCGTGGGTCACTTCACCCCGCTCAACGGCAACGAACAGTTCAAGAAGGACGACGACGGTCTCAACGTGCGGACACGCATTGAGACGATCTACTCCAAGCGGGGCTTCGACTCGATCGACCCCAACGACCTGCGCGGCCGGATGCGCTGGTGGGGCCTGTACACCCAGCGCAAGCCCGGGATCGACGGCGGCAAGACCGCGATCCTGGAGCCGGAGGAGCTGGACGACAAGTACTTCATGCTGCGCGTCCGCATCGACGGCGGCCGGCTGACCACCGAGCAGCTGCGCGTCATCGGCGAGATCTCGCAGGAGTTCGCGCGCGGCACCGCCGACCTCACCGACCGGCAGAACGTGCAGTACCACTGGATCCGTATCGAGGACGTCCCCGAGATCTGGAACCGGCTCGAAGCCGTCGGGCTGTCCACGACCGAGGCCTGCGGTGACACGCCCCGCGTCATCCTCGGCTCGCCCGTCGCCGGGATCGCCGAGGACGAGATCATCGACGGCACGCCCGCGATCGACGAGATCCACCGCCGGATCGTCGGCAACAAGGACTTCTCGAACCTGCCCCGCAAGTTCAAGTCGGCGGTCTCCGGCTCGCCGCTGCTGGATGTGGCGCACGAGATCAACGACATCGCCTTCGTCGGCGTGAACCACCCGGAGCACGGCCCCGGCTTCGACGTCTGGGTCGGCGGCGGCCTCTCCACCAACCCGAAGATCGGCCAGCGCCTCGGCGCCTGGGTCCCGCTCGACGAGGTCCCGGACGTCTACGAGGGCGTCATCTCGATCTTCCGCGACTACGGCTACCGGCGGCTGCGCACCCGCGCCCGCCTGAAGTTCCTGCTCGCCGACTGGGGCGTCGAGAAGTTCCGCCAGGTCCTGGAGGACGAGTACCTCAAGCGCAAGCTCGTCGACGGCCCGGCCCCCGACCAGCCGGTCGCCCGCTGGCGCGACCACGTCGGTGTGCACCGGCAGAAGGACGGCCGTTTCTACGTCGGTTTCGCGCCGCGCGTCGGCCGCGTGGACGGCACGACCCTCACGAAGATCGCCGAGCTGGCCGCGGGACACGGCTCCGGCCGCCTGCGCACCACCGCCGAGCAGAAGATGATCGTGCTCGATGTCGAGCAGGACCAGGTCGACTCGCTGGTGGAGGGCCTCGAAGCCCTCGACCTGACCGTGAAGCCCTCCCCGTTCCGGCGCGGCACGATGGCCTGCACCGGCATCGAGTACTGCAAGCTCGCGATCGTCGAGACCAAGGCGCGCGGTGCTTCCCTGATCGACGAACTCGAGCGCCGCATCCCCGAGTTCGACGAGCCGATCACCATCAACATCAACGGCTGCCCGAACGCCTGCGCCCGTATCCAGGTCGCGGACATCGGTCTCAAGGGCCAGCTGGTCCTGGACGACAACGGCAACCAGGTCGAGGGCTTCCAGGTGCACCTGGGCGGCGCGCTCGGTCTGGAGGCCGGTTTCGGCCGCAAGGTCCGTGGCCTGAAGGTCACTTCGGAGGAGCTGCCCGACTACGTCGAGCGGGTCCTCAAGCGCTTCGAGGCGGAGCGCGAGGAAGGCGAGCGCTTCGCCAAGTGGGCCACCCGAGCCTCCGAGGAGTCCCTCTCATGAGCGAGCGAGCGGCCCCCTTCTACTGCCCCTACTGCGGTGACGAAGACCTTCGTCCGAGCGAGCAGGGCCACGGCGCGTGGGAATGCGCGGCGTGCAATCGAGCCTTCCAGCTGAAGTTCCTCGGGCTGCTGACCCGGGGGCTTCGGCAGGACGATCGTGGAGGGGCAGAGATATGACGACGATTCAGGAAGAGCGTACGGGCGAGGACTTGAAGAGCCTCGCCGAGCAGGCGGGGCGCGACCTGGAGGACGCCTCCGCCCTGGAGATCCTCCAGTGGGCCGTCGACACCTTCGGCAAGAAGTTCTGCGTGACCTCCTCCATGGAGGACGCGGTCGTCGCCCACCTCGCCTCCCGTGCCCGCCCCGGCGTGGACGTCGTCTTCCTCGACACCGGCTACCACTTCCCGGAGACCATCGGCACCCGGGACGCGGTCGAGGCCGTGATGGACGTCAACGTCATCACGCTCACCCCGCGCCAGACGGTGGCCGAGCAGGACGCCGAGTACGGCCCCAAGCTGCACGACCGCAACCCGGACCTGTGCTGCGCGCTGCGCAAGGTCAAGCCCCTGGAAGAAGGCCTGACCAGGTACGACGCGTGGGCGACCGGGCTGCGCCGCGACGAGTCCCCGACCCGGGCGAACACCCCGGTCGTCGGCTGGGACGAGAAGCGGCAGAAGGTCAAGATCTCGCCGATCGCCCGCTGGACGCAGGACGACGTGGACGCCTACGTCGCCGAGCACGGGGTCCTCACCAACCCGCTGCTGATGGACGGCTACGCGTCCGTCGGCTGCGCGCCCTGCACCCGCCGTGTGCTGGAGGGCGAGGACGCGCGCGCCGGCCGCTGGGCGGGACGCGCCAAGACCGAGTGCGGGCTGCACGGATGACGACCACGAACACGACCTCGCACACGACCGCGGACCCCACGATTTCTCAGGAGCAGCAAGTGACGACCGGAGCCACCGTCTGGCTCACGGGTCTGCCGAGTGCCGGCAAGACCACCATCGCGTACGAGCTGGCCGGCCGGCTGCGCGAGGAGGGCCACCGTGTCGAGGTGCTCGACGGGGACGAGATCCGCGAGTTCCTCTCGTCGGGTCTCGGCTTCTCCCGCGAGGACCGCGACACCAACGTGCAGCGCATCGGCTTCCTCGCCGAGCTGCTCGCCCGCAACGGCGTCAAGGCGCTCGTCCCGGTGATCGCGCCGTACGCGGACAGCCGTGAGACGGTGCGGGGGCGCCACCAGGCCGGCGGCACCGCGTACCTGGAGGTGCATGTCGCGACCCCGGTCGAGGTCTGCTCCGTACGCGATGTGAAGGGGCTGTACGCCAAGCAGGCCGCGGGCGAGATCTCGGGGCTCACCGGCGTCGACGACCCCTACGAGGCGCCCGCGTCGCCCGATCTGCGCATCGAGTCGCACACCCAGACCGTGCAGGAGTCCGCGGCCGCGCTGCATGCGCTGCTCACCGAAAGGGGTCTCGCATGACGACCGCAGCCACTGTCTCCGAGTCGGCCGGAAGTTCCGAAGGCAACTCCGAGGGCATCAGCCCCTACGCGCTGTCGCATCTGGACGCGCTGGAGTCCGAGGCCGTCCACATCTTCCGCGAGGTCGCGGGCGAGTTCGAGCGGCCGGTGATCCTCTTCTCCGGCGGCAAGGACTCCATCGTCATGCTGCACCTGGCACTGAAGGCCTTCGCCCCCGCGGCGGTCCCCTTCACGCTGCTGCACGTGGACACCGGACACAACTTCCCCGAGGTCCTGGAGTACCGCGACCGCACGGTGAAGAAGCACGGCCTGCGGCTGCACGTCGCCTCCGTGCAGGACTACATCGACGCGGGCAAGCTCCGTGAGCGCCCGGACGGCACCCGTAACCCGCTGCAGACCGTGCCGCTGACCGAGAAGATCCAGTCCGAGCGCTTCGACGCCGTGTTCGGCGGCGGACGCCGTGACGAGGAGAAGGCCCGGGCCAAGGAGCGGGTCTTCTCGCTGCGCGACGAGTTCTCCCAGTGGGACCCGCGCCGCCAGCGCCCCGAACTGTGGAACCTGTACAACGGCCGTCACGCGCCCGGCGAGCACGTCCGCGTGTTCCCGCTGTCCAACTGGACCGAGCTGGACGTCTGGCAGTACATCGCCCGCGAGGGCATCGAGCTGCCCGAGATCTACTTCGCGCACGAGCGTGAGGTCTTCGCGCGGGCCGGCATGTGGCTGACCGCGGGCGAGTGGGGCGGGCCCAAGGAGAGCGAGACCGTCGAGAAGCGGCTCGTCCGCTACCGCACCGTGGGCGACATGTCCTGCACCGGCGCGGTCGACTCCGACGCGACCACGCTGGACGCCGTCATCGCCGAGATCGCCGCCTCCCGCCTCACCGAGCGGGGCGCCACCCGCGCCGACGACAAGATGTCCGAGGCCGCGATGGAAGACCGCAAGCGCGAGGGGTACTTCTAGACATGACCAGCACCACCGAACCCACCGAGCCCTTGTCGGTCGAGCAGTTGTCGGCCACGACCCTGCTGCGCTTCGCGACCGCCGGTTCCGTCGACGACGGCAAGTCCACGCTCGTCGGACGTCTGCTGCACGACTCCAAGTCGGTTCTCACGGACCAGCTGGAGGCCGTCGAGCGCGTCTCGGCCAGCCGCGGCCAGGACACCCCCGACCTCGCACTGCTCACCGACGGCCTGCGCGCCGAGCGCGAGCAGGGCATCACCATCGACGTGGCCTACCGCTACTTCGCGACCGCGCGCCGCCGGTTCATCCTGGCCGACACGCCGGGTCACGTGCAGTACACGCGGAACATGGTCACCGGCGCCTCGACGGCCGACCTGGCCGTCGTCCTCGTCGACGCCCGCAACGGCGTCATCGAGCAGACCCGCCGCCATGCCGCCGTCGCCGCGCTGCTGCGCGTCCCGCACGTGGTCCTCGCCGTCAACAAGATGGACCTCGTCGAGTACAAGGAGTCCGTCTTCGCGGCGATCGCCGAGGAGTTCACGGCGTACGCCTCCGAGCTGGGCGTTCCCGAGATCACCGCGATCCCGATCTCGGCGCTCGCCGGTGACAACGTGGTGGACGCGTCCGCGAACATGGACTGGTACGGCGGCCCGACCGTCCTGGAGCACCTGGAGACGGTGCCGGTCAGCCACGACCTGGCGCACTGCCACGCCCGGCTGCCCGTGCAGTACGTGATCCGCCCGCAGACCGCCGAGCACCCGGACTACCGGGGTTACGCCGGTCAGATCGCGGCCGGTACGTTCCGCGTCGGCGACAGCGTGACCGTGCTGCCCTCCGGCCGTACCTCGAAGGTCTCCGGGATCGATCTGCTGGGCAAGGCGGTCGACGTCGCGTGGACCCCGCAGTCGGTGACCCTCCTGCTGGAGGACGACATCGACATCTCGCGCGGCGACCTGATCGTGCCGAGCAAGGACGCGCCCGCGACCACGCAGGACGTCGAGGCGACCGTCTGCCACGTCGCCGACCAGCCGCTCACCGTCGGCCACCGCGTGCTGCTCAAGCACGGCACCCGCACGGTCAAGGCGATCGTCAAGGACATCCCGTCCCGGCTGACGCTGGACGACCTGTCGCTGCACCCGCACCCCGGGCAGCTGGTCGCCAACGACATCGGCCGCGTCGTGATCCGTACCGCCGAGCCGCTGCCGCTCGACTCGTACGCCGACTCCCGCCGCACCGGCGCGTTCATCCTGATCGACCCGGCGGACGGCACCACCCTGACCGCGGGCATGGTCGGCGAGTCGTTCGCCGCGCCTCAGCCGGTCAAGGACGAGTCCGACGACGACGGTTGGGACTTCTGACATGAACCCAGTCGACATCTACTCCACGTTCGCGAAGGAGGGCGGCCGCGTCGGCAGCGGCGCCCTCGGCAGCGGGCAGGGCGGAGTGGCGCGATGTGCGCGATGACGTACGCGCACCGCTTGCGCGCCCCGTCCCCCCACCCGCCGTCGCGGACAAGACGAAGACCTGCCGACCTTCCCGGCCACGCCTGAAACGTGACCGCCGGGCCAACGAGAGGAACCCCTCCCGTGCCTGCCATCCGCTCCACGCGCTCCGCGCTTCTCCGCCGCGGCCTCGCCGTCGCCACCGCTCTCCCCCTCCTCGCCCTCGCCGCCTGCAGCTACGGCTCCGACGCGAAGGACGACACCAAGGCGAAGGTCGCCGCCGGGTCGAAGAAGATCGACGGTCTCGACTCCGTGAAGATCGGCTACTTCGGCAACCTGACGCACGCGACCGCGCTGGTGGCCAACCAGAAGGGCTACTTCCAGAAGGAGCTCGGTGCCACCGAGGCGAAGTACCAGATCTTCAACGCCGGCCCCTCCGAGATCGAGGCGCTGAACTCGGGCTCCATCGACATCGGCTGGATCGGCCCCTCCCCGGCGATCAACGGCTTCACCAAGTCCAAGGGCACGAACCTGCGCATCATCGGCGGTTCGGCGTCGGGCGGTGTGAAGCTCGTGGTCAACCCGAAGAAGATCAAGTCCCTGAAGGACGTCAAGGGCAAGAAGATCGCGACCCCGCAGCTGGGCAACACGCAGGACGTCGCGTTCCTCAACTGGATCGCGGACCAGGGCTGGAAGGTCGACGCGGAGAGCGGCAAGGGCGATGTCTCGGTCGTCCGCACGGACAACAAGATCACCCCGGACGCCTACAAGTCCGGCTCCATCGACGGCGCCTGGGTGCCGGAGCCGACCGCGTCCAAGCTGGTCGCCGAGGGCGGCAAGGTGCTGCTCGACGAGTCCGACCTGTGGCCCGACAAGAAGTTCGTGATCACGAACATCATCGTGTCGCAGAAGTTCCTCAAGGCGCACCCGAAGGCCGTCGAGGCCGTACTGAAGGCCTCGGTCGAGACCAACAAGTGGATCAACGCCAACCCGGACGAGGCCAAGGCCTCGGCGAACAAGCAGCTGGAGGCGGACTCCGGCAAGGCGCTCCCGGCGAACGTCCTCGACCCGGCCTGGAAGTCCATCCAGATCACCAATGACCCGCTGGCCTCCACCCTCAACACCGAGGCGGAGCACGCGGTCAAGGCCGGTCTGCTGGAGAACCCCAGCCTGACGGGCATCTACGACCTCACGCTCCTGAACAAGGTCCTCAAGGCCGCGGGCGAGAGCACGGTCGACGACGCCGGTCTCGGCGTCAAGTAAGCCCGGATCCCGATGAGTTCCCAGGAGGTGACGACCATGGCCACGACCACGACCCTCGCCAAGGACGCCGACAGCGCCGATGCGGTCGAGTACGCCGCCCGGATCGAGCACGTCTCGAAGTCCTTCGCCGGGCCGGGCGGGCAGCAGCTCGTCCTCGACGACATCACCCTCGATGTCGCGCCGGGTGAGTTCGTCACCCTCCTGGGGGCCTCGGGCTGCGGCAAGTCGACGCTGCTGAATCTGGTGGCGGGGCTCGACGAGCCCTCCGCCGGCAGCATCACGACCAACGGGCGCCCGGCTCTGATGTTCCAGGAGCACGCCCTGTTCCCGTGGCTGACCGCGGGCAAGAACATCGAACTCGCCCTGAGGCTCAGGGGAGTTCCGAAGAACGAGCGGCGCGAAAGGACCGAGGAGCTGCTCGAACTCGTACGGCTGAAAGGCGCGTACGGCAAGCGGGTGCACGAGCTGTCCGGCGGTATGCGCCAGCGTGTGGCGATGGCCCGCGCGCTCGCGCAGGACAGCCAGATCCTGCTGATGGACGAGCCGTTCGCGGCGCTGGACGCGATCACGCGGGACATGCTGCACGACGAGCTGACCCGGATCTGGAGCGAGACGGGTCTGTCCGTCCTCTTCGTCACGCACAACGTGCGCGAGGCGGTGCGGCTCGCGGAGCGCGTGATCCTGCTGTCCTCCCGTCCCGGGCGGATCGCCCGCGAATGGACGGTGGACATTCCGCAGCCGCGGCGCATCGAGGACGCGCCCGTGGCGGAACTGTCCATCGAGATCACCGAAGAACTTCGTGGGGAGATCCGCCGCCATGGCCAGCACTGAGACGAAGCGGACGGACACTGCCGTCAACGACAGCCCCGGCAAGGACAACTACCAGCTGGGCGGTCTGGAGGCCGGGCTCGACGCCCTCGACGTCGGCGTCACCAGTCTCTCCAGCGGCCGGTCCTTCGGGCTGACCTTCAGGCAGAAGGTGTTGCCGCCGCTCATCGCGTTCGCGGTGGTGCTCGTGATCTGGCAGTCGCTGATCTCGTTCGACATCGTCACGGACCCGACCAAGCTGCCCACTCCCTCGGACGTGTGGGGCGAGGTCAAGAACGCCTGGCTGCAGGGCACGCTGCTCGACTACATCTGGACCAGCGTCTCGCGTGGTCTGCTCGGCTTCCTGTTCGCCCTGGCGATCGGCACCCCGCTGGGTCTGGTGGTGGCGCGCGTGAGGTTCATCCGCGCCGCGATCGGCCCGGTCCTGTCGGGCCTGCAGTCGCTGCCCTCGGTGGCGTGGGTGCCGCCGGCCGTGATCTGGCTGGGTCTGAACAACTCGATGATGTACGCGGTGATCCTGCTCGGCGCCGTCCCGTCGATCGCCAACGGCCTGGTGTCGGGCGTCGACCAGGTGCCGCCGCTGTTCCTGCGCGCCGGCCGCACGATGGGCGCGACGGGCCTGAGGGGCACCTGGCACATCCTCATGCCGGCCGCGCTGCCCGGTTATCTGGCGGGCCTGAAGCAGGGCTGGGCGTTCTCCTGGCGTTCGCTGATGGCGGCGGAGATCATCGCCTCCTCCCCCGATCTGGGTGTGGGCCTGGGCCAGCTGCTGGAGAACGGCCGCAACGCCAGCTCCATGTCGATGGTCTTCCTCGCCATCTTCCTCATCCTGTTCGTCGGTATCGCCATCGACCTGCTGATCTTCAGCCCGGTGGAGCGGTGGGTGCTGCGCAGCCGCGGTCTCCTGGTGAAGAGCTGAGCCGCCCGTCATGAACCAGCCGGTCCTCCTGGTCATCGCCCACGGCAGCCGCGATCCGCGGCACGCCGCCACGGTGCATGCCCTCATCCGGCGGATCAGGGCCCAGCGCCCCGGCCTGCGGGTGGAGACCGGTTTCCTGGACTTCAACATCCCCTCGGTGCAGGGGGTGTTGGAGTCCCTGGCGGCAGAGGGCGTACGCGACGTGGTGGCGCTGCCCCTGCTCCTCACGCGCGCCTTCCACGCGAAGGCGGACATCCCGGCGGTGCTGCGGGAGGCGCCGTCGCGGCTGCGCATCCGTCAGGCGGAGGTGCTCGGCCCCTCCCCGCTCCTGACGGCCGCGCTCGAACGTCGTCTGTACGAGGCGGGGCTGACCCCCGCCGACAAGTCCTCGACCGGGGTAGTGCTGGCCTCGGCGGGGTCCACGGACCCGGAGGCGATCGCAGTGATCGCTGAAATCGCGCGGGAGTGGCGGCACACCGGTTGGTGCGCCGTGCGGCCTGCGTTCGCCTCCGCATCCCTTCCGCGCACCGAGGACGCGGTGCGCGAACTGCGGGCGCTCGGCTGCGAGCGGGTCGCGGTCGCCCCGTACGTCCTGGCCCCCGGCCGCCTGCCCGACCGCATCGCACGGGGCGCCGCGGAGGCGGACGTACTGGCCGATGTGCTGGGCCCGGCGCCGGAGGTGGCCCGGGTACTGCTGGAACGCTATGACGAGGCACGGATGCCGGCGCTGGCGGCGGTCGGCGCCTGAGCGCTCCGCTGGAGATCCGGTGCGTCGTCTGCGGGCCCGTCGTGGCTGGTCGCGCCCCGCGGCGGAGCCGCACATGTCACAGCCCCGCGCCCCTTCAGGGCGCTGCCGTACCGCACCGGACTTCGCCGGACCCGCCCAGCAGCCCTGTCGCCTGTCCTCGGCACGGCCTAACGGCACAGCTGGTCGCCCAGCGCTGTGCGCGCGTACCGCACGATGCGGCCGCTGCGGGTGCGGCTGAGGAGCCCCGCGTCGTAGAGCACGGCGAGATGCTGGCTGACCGCGCCCGGCGTCACGTCGAGGCGATGGGCGAGCTCGGTGGTGGACGCGGGCTCGGCGAGCAGGAGCAGCAGGCGGGCGCGGGGGCGGCCGAGAAGCCGTATGAGGGCACGGTCGGTGACCGGAGGCGGCGCCTCGGAGACGGTGGCGCGGCCGCGGGCGGGGTACGACAGCACGGGCGGCAGTCCGTGATCGACCCAGGTGGCCGCGCCCCGCGCGAACATCGTCGGGGTCAGCACCATGCCGCGGCCCGCGATCCGGATGCCGCTCTCGGGCCAGTTGCGGTCGGTGGGGTGGATCAGCCGGACGCCGTCACCGGTCCAGGTGAGACGACGGTCGAGACTCGGGAAGAGCACGGCCGCGCCCTGTTCCGCGAGGACCTTCGCATGGTGGGTGAGGTCGGCCTCCAGGATCGACTGGGCCCGGGGCCACCAGTCGGGGGCCAGGCACTCGTGCCAGTAGCCGTCCAGGCAGTCGGCGATCCGCTCCAGCAGTGCGGGCGGATCGGCGAGGCCCCGCACGATGACCTCCGGGACGGCGGGTTCGTACGCGAAGGCCTCCGCGAAGTCGACCGCGAGCCGCCCGGCGGGCGTCGCGCGCAGGGCACGCAGCTCCTCGGCGAAGGCGGGCCGGGCCCGGGTGGGACGCGGCGTCAGGAAGTCGGGGATCCAGCTGCTCGCGGTGAGCAGCGCGCCGAGGATCTCGGTGTCCTGCCGTTCGTAGGCCGGGCGCAGCCGTCGCAACCAGGGCGCCTGGTACGCGAAGCGCTGCGGGTCGGCCCACGAGCGCAGCGAGAACACCGCCTCCTGGAGCGGGGAGTAGGCGAACGAGGTGGTCGCGAGGTCGCCGACACCGAAGTGGAACTCAATCATTGAGCGTCACGCTAAATGATTGTCGCCGGCGAGTGGATGCCGGGTTGGGTGTGAACATGACCGCTACCGACCAGCTCACACGGGCGGGCGGGCTCCTGCCCGTCGAGCCCGTCCTGCGCCGACTGTCCGTGATCACGCTCTTCAACGCCTTCGGCAACGGGCTGTTCTTCCCCCTGGGCGTCCTGTACTTCACACGGATCGTCGGGCTCGACGCGACCTCGGTGGGCCTCGGGATGACGGTGGCGGGGCTGGCCGGCGTGGCGGCGGGCATTCCGGCGGGTCGGGCGGCGGACCGCTGGGGCGCCCGCCGGGTGTGCGGACTGCTGTGGGCGGGCTGCGGTCTGGCCACGGCCGCGTACACCCTGGTCACCTCGTACGCGGGCTTCCTGATTGCCGTGATCTGCGTGACCGCGCTGTTCATGGCGAGCCGGGCTGTCATGGGCGCGGTGTACGCGGACGTGCTGCCAGCCGCGGGCCGGGTCGAGGCCCGCGGCTATCTCCGGATGATCGTCAACGTGGCGATGGCCGTGGGCGGCGCGTGCGGCGCGGTGGCGCTGCAGCTCGACACCCGCGCGGCGTACGTCGTCGTCATCCTGCTGAACGCGCTGACCTTCGCGGCACCCGCGCTGATGCTGCGGACGCTGCCGTCGGCCGCAGAGGCCGAGGAACGTCCCGCCGTCTCCCGGGCCGTCGCCGAGGACCGCTGGCGTGCCGTGCGCGATCTGCCCTATCTGGCGGTGACCGTACTCAACGCCCTCCTGGTGGTGCAGTACACGCTGGCCGAGGTCGGTCTGCCGCTGTGGATCGTGGAGCGGACCGAGGCTCCGCGCTGGACGGCGGCCCTGCTGATGATCGTGAACTGCGTCCTGGTCGCGCTGCTTCAGGTGCGGGTGGCCCGTCGCGCCTCCCAAGTACCCAGTGCCGTACGGGCGATGGGCTGGGCGGGGCTGCTGCTCGCGGCGGCCTGCGCGGTGTACGCGCTGTCGGCGGGCCTCTCTCCCGTGTGGGCGGTGGTCGCGCTGACGGTCGGCGCGGTGATCCAGGTCTTCGCCGAGGTACTGTCGGCCGCCGGCGGCTGGACCCTCGGCTACGAGCTCGCCGACGCCCGCGCCCACGGCGTGTACCAGGGCGTGTTCGGCTCGGGCATGTCCGCGGGCATGATGGTGGGCCCGGCGCTGATCACGGTCACCGCGATCCGGCACGGTACGGCGGGCTGGGCCCTGCTCGCCGTCTTGTTCGCGGTCGCCGGGCTCGCGGTGCGTCCCGCCGTGCGCTGGGCACGGCGGGACACCTGGCGGGGCGAGCCCAACTGAACCGTTACGGTCGGGTGGTTGCCGTGACGGTGGCCGCGGGCCCGGTGCCCGCCGCCGTCACGGCCGCGATCGTGACGGTGTACGAGGTGCCCGGCTCGAGTCCGCCGATCACCCGGAACATTCCCTTGGTGGAGGGCTGGGTGACCAGCGCGTCCCGTCCGGTGACGGAGATCGGTTCGCGGCCGTCGGAGACGGTGACGCGGTAGCCGGTGACCTTGGCGTCGCCGGTCGCGGTGGGCGGGGTCCACGCCACGGTGGCGGCGGTGGATGCCGTACGCAGCTTGGGACTTGTGGGTGCGCCGGGCAGCACGGTCGCGTTCGTCGGGCTCAGCGGGAGCGAGGCCAGGGACGGAGCGCTCGCACCGTGGGCGTTGCTCGCGGTGACGGTGACCGTGAACGGGCCGCCGGACGAGGGGAGTCCACCGATCCGGACGAGCGCGGTGCGCTGGAACTCGGCTGCCTCGACGGCCTGTTCGCCGGCCTGCCGGCCGGACGCGTCGTAGGCCCGTGCCGTGTACCCCGTCACCGGTGAACCGCCGTCCGCGAAGCTCGGGTTGAAGGTGACGTACAGCGCGTCCGCCCCGGCCGTGCTCGTGCCGACGCGGGAGGGCGGCTCGGGGGTCGAGGGAGCGCCGACAGGACGGTCGAGCACGCCTTGGTAGGCGGGTTCAAGTCCCGCGTTGTCGAGGATCGCTGACGGGACGTCGGACGGCGAGGCCATGATGGTGTTGCCGCTCGTCACCAGGCCCTTGTTGTCGCCGTCGGACGTGCCCTCCTCCCACCAGTTGTCCTTGACGAGGGTGGGGTCGTTGTTGCCGAGGGCGTCGCGGTAGTCGGTGTGCCGGGAGGCGACGTTGGCGTACGAGGCGTTGTAGAGGATGTTGCCCTCGACCGTCTCGTAGGTGCAGCCGTTGTCGGTGTAGACGTTCTTGCCGAGGCCCCACTGGTCGTGGATGACGTTGCCGGTGACCTTCTCGCCGTCGGCCATCGAGGTGCCGGTCAGGCCCTGGGTGTAGATGCCGCCGCCGTCGTCGAGCATCTGCATGTAGTCGAAGATCAGGTTGTCGCGGACCGTGTTGTCATGACTGGGGTTCGGGGTCGCCGGGTCGCCGATCTTGTCGGGCCAGCCGCCCCAGCCCATCGAAATCGCGCTGTAGCCGACGTGGTCGATCTGGTTGTGGGCGATCGTGTTGTGCTGGGTGTGGCCGTTGAGGATCGCGACGCCGCCGTGGAACTCACGGGGCAGGCCGTAGAGGTGATTGTCCGTCACCCGCACACCTGAGGCGGGGGTTTGGCCGTCCACTCCCCCGATCTCCAGGCCGTTCCCGGAGATGTCGGTGAAGATGACGCCGCTGACGGTCGAGTCCTTGGATCCGGTGCCCAAGTCCAGTCCGGACGCGCCGAGATGGGCGAAGACGTCGTCGCTGAGCTCGATCCGCTGCCCGTACGTGAAGGAGACGTTGCCCGGCATCTTGGTCCAGGACGCGAACGGGCAGGTGCCGCCCTCGACGTACTGGCACAGCCCCTGTGTCGCCCAGCCCTGCTCGCCGGTGATGGTGTATCCCGCCTGGATCTCGGAGAAGCCCTCGGGCCGGGACGGGGTGAGCCAGGTGGCATAGCTGAACTGCATCCCTCGGAAGGCGATGTCGTGGACGGGGGCTTCGGCCGTCCCCTGTCCGTCGATCAGCTTCTCGGCCTGCGCGGCCTCGACATCGGCCCGGGCGAGGTTCTCGCCCTTGCGGGGCAGGTAGTACACGGTCCGCGAGGCCCGGTCGAGGTACCACTCGCCGGGCTGGTCGAGGAGTTCGTAGGCGTTCTCGATGTACGTCGCCCTGCCGCTGTTGGTGAGATGGCCGGGGCCGACCATGCTGACGGTCCGGCCGGGGATGTCGGGGAACTCCACCCGCTTGTTGGAGTTGTCCCAGCACGGCTGGACCATCGTGATGGCGGTGCCCTCGGCGGCGGCGATACGGCAGCGCGGCTCGGTCCACTGGCCCAGCCCGTTGCGCTCGATGTTCCACAGGGCCTCGCCGCTGGTGTACACGAACTCGGCGTCGGAGGGGTGCTTCCAGTGCGCGAGCGTGTCGGCGGACGCCGTGTAGCCGGTGGCGGTCTGGGTGAGGCCGACCGGGACGGCGCCGCGGGCCCGCTGGGCGCGCACCCCGTCGACGTACAACTGCCGTGTGTCAGTGAGGCCTTGGGGGGCGGGTGCGGACCAGAGGCCGGGTCTGTCCGGGACCTTCCGCCATCCGGAGACCTGGCGGCCGCCGCTGATGACCGACTCTCCCGTTCCCTGCCAGATCACCTTGTGGCCGCCGGTTCCCGAGTCGCGGGCGTCCAGGACGAGCGGCTTCGTGCGGCGGTACGTGCCCGATGCGAGGTGGACCGTCAGGTCGCCGGGCAGGTCGGCGACACGGGCGCGGGCCAGGTCGCGGGCGCGTTCCAGGGTGCGTACGGGGTGGCGGGCGGTGCCGTTCGCGTGGTCGTCCCCGGCCGGGGAGACGTAGAGGTCGGAGGTGGCGGCTTCCGCGGAGGAGACGGCGCCCGGAATTCCGAGGGACAGGAGCGTGGAGATCAGAGTGACCAGGGCGGCTCTTCGGCGCATGGGCATGTTCCCCTCCCGTGGGATCAGCCGTACCCAACGCCGAGAAAGGTAGGATCTATGACGTGCCACCGTCAATGAAGGCGGCAAAGAATCACGCAACTCCCTTCCATGAGGCCGAGATTCATCCGAGCTGCGTTCAGCGCTCTGACCGCTGTTCAGTCGAAGCGCAGCCCTCCCGTCCGGGTCCGCTTGAGCTCGAACAAGTCCGGGTGCGCGGCGAGAACACGGAAACTGTCGAAGAGCTCCGCCGCCTTCTCCCCGCGGGGAATGGCGCGCAGCACCGGTCCGAACCACACCGTTCCGTCGACATGGATGGTCGGCGTCCCCACATAGGCATCGGAGTCGGGCTCCTTGCCCGCGTCATGGCTGCGGCGCACCGCCTCGTCGTACGAGGGGTCGTGGGCCGCTTCGGCCAGCTCGGCCGGCAGTCCGAGCTCGGCGAGGGAGTCGGCGACCACGGCGTCGAAGTCCTCGGCCTCGCGCTCGTGGATGCGGGTGCCGAAGGCCGTGTAGAGGTCGCGCAGCACCTTCTCGCCGTGCTGCTCGGCCGCCGCCACCGCGACCCGGACGGGACCTATGGACTTGTCGACCAACTCCCGGTACCACGCCGGGAGTTCGTTGCCGATGTTGTGCAGGTACAGGCTCATCGCGTGGAAGCGCAGGTCGAGCGGCCGCTCGCGCTCGACCTCCAGCATCCAGCGGGAGGTGATCCAGGCGAAGGGGCAGGCGGGGTCGAAGTAGAAATCGACCCGGGTGGGCGCTGTGGTCGTCATGCCGTCGAGGCTAGTCACCCAATGGCATAGAAACACGGTCCAATTCCACCCGGAATCACTGGTCCATTTCGATCCGGGCCAGGCGCGGGTCCCGGCCGCTGTGGGCGAGGGCGCGCTCGAAGACGGGGGCGTCGTCGGGCACGTCCACCGGGTCGGCGAAGCCGTCGTACTGCCGGTAGAGCTCGCCATGTGTGTCCACCACGTCCAGGACGAGCCGGGCCGCGCCGTCCGAGATCCGGAACTCCTGGCCGGTGGCGGTGGCGACGTCCCAGCCGTGCACCGCCATCTCCTTGACGATCATCGGGGCGAGTTCGGCGGCGGGCATCTTCGCCATCCCCAGGTCGACCTCGCCCTCCCACACGTCCGGGTCGTCCCAGGCGGCAACGGCGCGGTCGAGCTGGTCGGCATAGGCCCGCGCCCAGCCGGGGTCGGCCGTGAAGTCCCGCCCGGTCAGCTCCTCGGAGAGCTGCTTGCGCAGCGCCCGGTGCTCCAGGCCGTGCGAGGTGTAGAGGACCCAGTGGTTCACCAGGGTGCGGACGTCCCAGTCCGGACAGTGCGTGGGACCGGGCTCCGCCAGCCGCGCCGCCGTGACGCCGCGGGCGACGCGGGCGGCCTCGGCTGCGCATTCCACCATGTACGGGTGCACGTTCTTGTACGCGTTGTTCATGCGTTCCACGCTAGGGACGCCGGGCTCGGCCCTCTTTAAGAAACGCGACAGCCTACGAACCGCTCTCTTCGGCGGCGGCCGCCACCGCCTCGTCGGCCAGCCGCACCAGCTCCGCCACCGTCATGGACCCCGCCTCCCTGCGCTCGCGCGCGAACGCGTTGGCGAGCCGCTGGAGCAGGTCGTTCAGCGGAGTCGGTACGCCGTGCAGGCGGCCCAGGAGCGCGATCTCGCCATTGAGGTAGTCGGCCTCGATCGTGCCGGTACCGCGGTTGAGGGACTGCCAGGAGGAGCCGGCGGTGCGCTCGGAACCGTCGAAGGGCTCGAACCGGATCTTGCCGCCACGAGCCTTCTTCTGCTCCTCCTCACTGGCGAACGCGATGCCGGCCGCGTCCAGCACCGCCTCGCCCTCCGCGCGGACGCGCCCGAAGAGCGCGAGGCCCTCCTCGCTGGTGAGCACCCCGGTGACCGCCTCGATCGAGTTCGCGAGATTGCCGAGGAGTTTGGCGTACTGCCACCGGGCCACATCGGGCACGACCGGCGCCTCGAAGCGGGACTTCTCCAGGTCGGCGGCTATACGGCGGGCCGTCTCGTCCGTGCCGTGCGGATGGCGGCCGATGTGCAGGATCCCGGTGAGCGGGGTGCCGGCGGCCGACACGACGCCGGGTTCGACGAAGGTCGCGGGCAGCCAGACGCAGACGCCGTACACCCTGCGGAAGCGGCGCAGCGCGAGGCGCTGGCTCTCCACACCGTTCTGCGCGCAGACCAGCGGCAGCCGCTCGGCCGCCGTACCGCCGCCCGCGACCGGGCTCGGCCCCCATGCCTCCAGGGCCGCCTCACTGTCCTGCGTCTTCACGGCGAGCACCAGCACGTCGTCCGCGCGCAACTCCCCCAGCGCCCGCG
This sequence comes from Streptomyces sp. R35, assembly GCF_041053035.1. Taxonomy (NCBI): domain Bacteria; kingdom Bacillati; phylum Actinomycetota; class Actinomycetes; order Kitasatosporales; family Streptomycetaceae; genus Streptomyces; species Streptomyces sp. R35. The sequence goes on along the minus strand of NZ_CP163440.1, from coordinate 8,543,968 downwards.
GCCCGTCGACCGTGGGCAGCCGGTGCGTGTGCGTCCCCTCGGGGGTCAGGAACCGCAGCCCCTCAGCGCGCAGCGCCTCATAGTGCGCGCCCCGCGCGACCAGGACCACCTCGTGCCCCGCCTCGGCCAGCCGGCCACCGATGGCCCCGCCGACCGCTCCCGCTCCGATGATGATGTAGCGCATACCCCCGAGCCTCGCACAGATGGCTGTAGCGGCCACTCACAATCCCGCAATCACTGCGCTCCCGTACGTCCCTGGCCGTCCACAACGGCACGTGCGACGCTGTCCGCCATGCGCAGACTGACCTGGCTGTTCGGGGCGTTGTTCCTGGTGCTCACCGGGTTCGGTGCGTGCTCGGCGACGCTTCAGTGGCATCGGGCGGAGCTGATCGACGACGACCCGGTGCGGGTCACCGGGGTGGTCTCCCGGGTCATCGAGCCGACCACCAAGTACCGCAGGGAGGAGATCGCGTACACGGTGGACGGACACCGCCACACCACGGTGCGGAAGCTCGACACCGACCTCAGCCGTGCCGAGCCGGGGCACAAGGTGTGCCTGGAGGCGGCCCGTACGCACCCCGAGGTCGTCCGGCTGTGCGAGGAGCACTACCCGCAGGGCGACGACATCTTCCCCGTCTACATACTCGTGACGGTCTTCGGCACGGCGGGTGTGCTGTTCGTCTTCGGATACCTCGTCACCAGCGCGCGACGGGCACGACGGGCACAGGAGTCCCCACTGGAAACGCCGGCTTGACCTTGCCCCTGGGGCAGACGCGAGGGTCCTCGGCATGGACTTCTACCTGACCCAGAGCGTGTTCAGCGATCCCGGTGACCTCGATGTCGGCGATCTTCCCCGGGAACCCGGTCAACTCGCCCGTCTCGTACGGAATCTGATCATCCATCGGGGAGAGGGTGAACTCTTCGGGCACGCCATCCCCGAGCAGTGGCTGGCGGAGGACGCCGAGTCGCGGTACGTGACGGAAGTGCTGCGGATCCTGCGGGAGCGCTCCGGCCGGCCGCTGACCGAACGGCGGGAGCCGGCCGAGCGGTTCGTCGGAACCTGCCGCGACTTCTCCCTGCTGCTGTGCTCGCTGCTGCGCGCGACGGGCACACCCGCCCGGCTGCGCTGCGGCTTCGCCACCTACTTCATCAACGGGTTCCACGAGGACCACTGGGTCACCGAATACCGGCTGCCGGACAGCAGTTGGCGGCTCGCGGACGCGCAGATCGCGTACGGCCCGTACGACGTGTCCTTCGATCCGCTGGACGTCCCGAGGGATCAGTTCGTCGTGGCCGGGAAGGCGTGGCGGGAGTGCCGGGCCGGGCGGGCCGACCCCGCGGCCTTCGGGGTCAGCTGGCTGGAGGACATCAGGGGCCTGTGGTACGTCCGTGCCAACGTCGGCCACGATCTGGCCGCCCTCAACGGCGTCGAGGTGCTCCCCTGGGACGGCTGGGGCCCCGAGATCCTCGATGACGCCGGCCTCACCGACGACGACATCGCCCTGACCGACACGGTCGCCGGAGCCCGTACGGAAGACGAGCTCCGACGCCTCTACCAGGACCCGCGCCTCACCGTGCCGGACGAGATCCGCTCGTACACGGCCGACGGCGGCGTACGCAACGTCACGCTGCGCCGGAGCCGTACAGCGTCCCCTGGTGGAAGTACAACTGCCACCCCTGCCCGGTGAGCCGCCACAGTGAACTCCGGTGCGCCCGGCGGCCGTTGTGGTCGGTGTCGAAGGTGAGGTGAACCAGGTCGGGGGCGAGCTGTACGCCCTTCATGTGCGCGGTGGCGATGGGCCGGCCGTCGGAGTCGTCGTCCGCGGCCAGGGAGGCGATGATCGAGGCGCGGTCCCAGATCCGCCCCGACGCGCCGAACTCATGGAAGTCGGGGTGCAGCAGCGCGCCAACCCGTTCGGGCGAGCGACGGATCTCCGGGTCCAGCAGGCGCAGTTCGCCCGCGATGGCGCCCTCGACAGCGGCATCGACGGCGGTGTCGCGCTCAGGCACGGGTCAGCTCCTCCAGTTTGACGACGGTGTTCCAGTTGCGGGTGGTGGCGACGATGCCCTTGAGAAGCTTGGGCTTCGACAGGTTCTCGGCCAGTTTGGACCGGCCGAGGCCGTCGGGGGCGTACAGGTACAGGACGCGGTCGCCGAGGCGGAACTCCTCCGGGAGGAAGGCCGCCTGGTCGATCGAGGCGAAGCGCCCGGCGTCGACGGGGCCGGAGAAGTACGTGGCGTGCAGCTGTTTGGCCTCCAGTTCGGCGGCCGGGAACGGGCACGCCTCGCGTACGGCCTTCAGATAGGCGTGGTCCCGCACCAGTACGGCGACGGTGAAACCGAAGTGCTTCTCGATGGCCTGTGCGAGCTCCGCGGCGAGCGAGTCCTCGTCGCCGTGGTCGCTGGTGAAGACGGCGTTGCCGCTTTGGAGATATGTGCCTACGCCGCCGTACCCGAGCCCCTCCATCAGGGTGCGCAGCTCGGCCATCGGCACCTTCTTGCTGCCGCCCACGTTGATCCCGCGCAACAGCGCCGCGTACGTCGTCGTTGTCATCCGCACACCATAAAGCGGCCTTCGTGCCCCGTGGGGGTGGGCACGAAGGCCGCGGCCCGCGCCGGAAGTTACCGGCGGGTTGGCACGAAACCCTGGCCGATCGGTCCGCTCAGATCAACACCTACATGAAGCTGTGACTTAATCAACAACCTTTCGAAATAACAAAGCGGGCTCCGCCCGACAGAACGGACACCCCTGATCCACATCCCCGAGAAGTCCCGTTACGTGTAAGGGGCTTCCATCCTCCCCAGTGCGGAGACCCCGGGGTCCCAGCGGACGACTCACGGCCTCGGGGGTTCACCAGGCAGCACGACGAGAGCTTCTTATCCAGCCCATACCTTCATAACGAAAGGTGACGGCAGGGGGCTGTCACCGCACACAAGGGGGCTAGCCCGTCATGGCGAACGGAGAAATACGGGTGCGGGGCATCGCCGCCCGGGCCGGCGGCTGGAGCGCCCGGCACCGATGGGCGGCCGTCGGAATCTGGGTGCTGTTCGTCGTCCTGGCCATGGGGATCGGCTCGGCGGCGGGCCGCGTCGACCTCAAGGAGGACGACCAGCTCAAGGGCGAGACGCACACCGCCGCCCAGATCATCAAGGACGCCGACATCACGGAGCCGGCCAGTGAGACCGTCCTGATCCAGGCGAAGGACGCGAACACCACGGCCACGGACGCCGAGTTCCGGGGCGCCGTCGCCGCCGTGGTCAAGGCGGTCGAGGGCACCGGCAAGGTCACGGACGTGACATCGCCGTACGACACGAAGACGATCTCGAAGGACGGCCGCAGCGCGCTCGTGCAGTTCGACCTGCGCGGCGACGCGGAGACCGCGGGCGACCGCGTCGAGCCGGTGCTGAACGCCGTCAAGGGCGTCCAGAAGGACCATGCCGAGCTGCGGATCGAGGAGATCGGCGGCGCCAGCATGCAGAAGACGTTCTCCGACGCGTTCGGCGACGACTTCAAGAAGGCCGAGTACTCCGCGGTTCCGGTGGCCCTCGGCATTCTGCTGATCGCCTTCGGCGCGCTGGTGGCGGCGCTGCTCCCGGTGGCCCTCGCGATCACCGCGATCATGGCGACGATGGGCCTGATGGGCATCGTCAGCCATCTGCAGCCGATGAGCGACACCGCCAACTCCGTGATGCTGCTGGTCGGTCTGGCCGTCGGTGTCGACTACTGCCTGTTCTATCTGCGCCGTGAGCGCGAGGAGCGCGAGGCCGGGCGGGACGCCGATGCCGCGCTGCGGATCGCCGCCGCGACCAGTGGCCGCGCGATCATCGTCTCCGGTGTCACCGTGTGCGTGGCGATGGCGGGCATGCTCTTCACCGGGCTCGCCGGGTTCGAGGCGATGGGCCTGGCCTCGCTGATGGTCGTGGCGGTCGCCATGGTCGGGTCGGTCACGGTGCTGCCTGCGCTGCTGTCCCTGCTGGGCGAGCGGGTCGAGAAGGGGCGCATTCCGTTCCTGCGGCGGCGTCGGCGCAAGGGCAACGGGGAGAGCCGGCTCTGGACGGCCGTACTGCGGGGCGTGCTGGCCAAGCCCGCACTGTCCGTCGTCCTCGCGGCGGGCGCGCTGCTCGCCGTCGCGGCGCCCGCGGTCGGCATGAAGACGCAGAACCTCACGCTGGACCAGGAGTTCGGCAACTCGCTGCCGATCGTGGGCACGTACAACCGGGTCAACGACGCCTTCCCCGGCGGTTCCGATCCGGCCGAGGTGGTCGTCACGGCGAAGGACATCAACGCGCCGGAGGTCCGGGACGCGCTGGCCGACTTCAAGGCCCAGGCCGTCAGTTCGGGTGCCTCGCGCGGCCCGGTGGAGATCAAGCTGCACGACGCGCAGAACGTCGCCTTCGTGTACGTGCCGCTGGTCGGCGGCTCCGACCAGGACAAGGCCGGAGCGAGCCTGGAGAAGCTGCGCGACGAGGTGCGGCCCGCCACGCTCGGCAAGGTCGACGGGATCCAGGCGCCGATCACCGGACAGGTCGCGGGTTCGCACGACTTCAACGACCAGCTGATCGGGTCCGTCGTGCCGGTCTTCGCGTTCGTCGTGGTCTTCGCCTTCCTGCTGATGCTCCTGTCGTTCCGCTCACTGACCGTCGCGATCACCTCGATCGCCCTCAACCTGCTGTCGGTGGGCGCCGCTTACGGCATCCTCGTCGCCGTCTTCCAGCACGGCTGGGGTGCCTCGCTGGTGGGCGCGGAGGGCGTGGGTGCCATCGTCACCTGGCTGCCGCTGTTCCTCTTCGTGATCCTCTTCGGGCTCTCGATGGACTACCACGTGTTCGTGGTCTCCCGGATCCGTGAGGCGCGGCTGCGCGGCCGCTCCACCAAGGAGGCGATCCGGCACGGGGTGGTCACCACGGCCGGTGTCGTCACCAGCGCCGCGATCATCATGGTCGCCGTCTTCGCGATCTTCGGCACGCTGTCCATGCAGTCCATGAAGCAGATGGGTGTGGGCCTGTCCGCCGCGGTGCTCATCGACGCGACGATCATCCGGGGTGTGCTGCTGCCCGCCGTGATGGCGCTGCTCGGCGAGCGCAACTGGTATCTGCCGAAGTGGCTGAACCGGCTGCCGGACCTCACGCACGACGAGGCGCCGGAGGCCGCGCTGCCGCCGGCCCGGGAGGGTGAGCGGGCCGGGGTGTAACTCCTGTCGCGACAGGGCCTGTTGGTTTCCTTGAGGGACCGACAGGCCCTTTTCGCACCGGTTCGCATGGCAGCCGAGTGTGCCGGCGGGGGCCGCATTCCGGACTGGAATGACGTATAAACGTTCGAGCCGAAGTGGGCGAACGGGTGTTACCGGGGGCGGGGGCAAGGACCATGAGCGGGGACGTGGATCAGGACGCGGTGCTCCAGGCGCGCAATGTGCTGCTGAGCTCCGCCCGGCTCACCCGTCGGCAGGAGGTCGAGGCGTACCGGGTGCTGGCGAAGGTGAGCCCGGCGTCGTATGCGCCGAAGCTGGCGAACGCACTGATTCACCTCAGCTTCGACGACTCACTGCGGGAACTGCCGGAAGCCCGGCTGGACCTCTACCGGGAGGCGGTCGATGCCGCACGGCGGCTCGATGAGTCGGACCCGCGCCATGCGGAGGTCCTGCTGGACGCGCTGAAGTGGTACCAGAGCGGGCTGTTCGAGCTGGGGCGACGCCCCGAGGCTCTGACCGTGGGCGAGGAAAGGGCGGGCATCAGCCGACGGGCGGTCGACGCCGACCCGGATGCCCCCTTGTGGTCGGGTCTGACCCTGTGGGCGCACTCCCTGGCCGAGGAGGGTCGGCACGCCGAGGCCGCAGAGCTTCTGGAGGAGTTCGTACGGCACTCACGGCCGGGCGGCGCGCAGAGCGGCGGCTTCGCCTGGTCTCTCATCGAGTGGTGCGCCGAGGCCGAGGCGGCCGGACTGCGGGAGACGGCACTGGTCGCGGCCCAGGAACTCGTCGAGCTGGAACGCGGCGAACTCGCCCTCGGCCAGACCTCGTTGACCTCGCTCCTGCTGGCCCTCCTGCGCCAGGCGGAACTGTACGACGGGTACGGGCAGCGCGACGCGGCCTCCGCCGCACTCGACGAGGCCGCGACCCTGCTCGCCGAACTGGCAGCGAACGGTGAGCCGAAGGTCTGGAGCGGTTACCAATTCACTTACTGGGTTGTCCTGTTCGGGCTGTCCGGCCGGGCGGCCGAGTTGCCCGCTCCCGGCCGTCCGGGACCGGCCCTCGGCGCCTACGTCCGTAACTGGGCGCCCGACCTCCGGGAGCGCCACTTCGCGGAGCTGCCCGCGCTGCGGGAGGCCGTGGAGCGTGCGGAGGACCCCGCCGACCGGGTCGCGGCGCACCGCAAGCTGACGATCCGCTCCGCGCTCCACTCCGAACTCCACCGCGGGAACCGCTTCCTGGAACCCGTGCTGCCGCTCTTCGACGAGGGCGTGTCACTGACCCGCCGGCTGGGCGACGAGGCACTGTCGGCGCGTGCTCTCTTCGACCGGGCGAGCGCCCTCGCGGCGGGCTACAGGTACGCCGACGCGTACGCGGACTTCCAGGAGGCGCAAAGGCTCCGGAACAGCTGCGACATGCGAGAGGTACGGGCCCTGCCGGCGTCCCGGGACCCTCAGCGCTGATAGCGGGCCAGCACCAAGTTTCCGTCCTTCACCAGGCGTTGGCGGAGTTCCCCGAGATCGATCGCCCCGCTGTAGTACTCCTGGAACGCGGGGGTCGCGACCTTGTCCTTCCACTCCGGGTAGCCGCGGACGGACTGGGCGGGCGCCGAGCGGAGGTGGGCGGCGAGGGCGGTGCCGGTCGCCCAGTCGTCCTTGGCGGTGTGCAGGGCGGGGTCCTTGAGTGCCTCGGTGCCGGTGGGCAGCATCCAGTCGCCGAGGGCGAGCCGGACCATGTTCTTCGGCTGGAGCAGGAAGTCGATGAACTCGGCGGCCTCCTTCTTGTGCGGGCTGTCCTCGGCGATGGACAGAGTCTGGGGGCTGACGCCCTGGGTGAGCCCGTCCGCGCCGGCCGGGGCGGGCAGCACCTGCCAGTCGAAGCCCTTCGGGGCCTGCTGCGCGATCTGCTGGCGGTAGGAGAAGCCGAGCGGGACCATCGCGTACTTGCCGCCGAAGAAGCCGGGCAGTGTGTCGGAGCCGCCCATGCCGAGGGTCGCGCCCGACGCGCTCCGGTCCGTGTTCACCTCGTCGCGCACGGTCCGCGGCACCACTTCGTCGGCCGCGTCGAAGCGGACCGTCACCTTGCCGTCCTCGCCCCGGTGGAACATCTGCCCGCCCGTGGAGAGGGAAAGATTGAGCGTCGCGGAGACCGGTTCCCTGAGCGGCCACGCGACGCCGTACTTACCGTTGCCGGTCAGCTGCTTCGCGATCGTGCGGAACTCGTCCCAGGTCCACGGCTTTTGCGGAGTGGGAATGCGGACGCCCGACTGACGGAGCCACGTGGCGTTGGCGATCAGGACGCGCGGCTCCTGGAGGAACGGCACGCCATAGACCCCTCCCCCGAAGGTCGCCGTCTCCCAACTGTGCTGCGGGATGTCGGACGTGAGCCGCTCCGGCAGCAGCTCGCGCAGATCGGCGAGATAGCCGCCGTACGCGAAGTCCGCGAGGTCGTCCGAGGCGTCATGGATGATGTCGGGCGCCTCACCGCCCTCGAAGGAGGTGAGCAGCTGGTCGTGGACGCTGTCCCAACTCCCCTGTACGTACTCGACCTTGATGTCCGGATGCGCCGCGTTCCACTCCTTCACGAGCTCCTTGTTGGCGGCGACGGACTCCTGCTGCCAGGCGAGGGACTGGAAGTGGAGGGTGATCCCTCCGCCCGATCCACCACCGCCGCCGCCCGTGCACGCGGCGAGCAGGAGGCCGAAGACGGCCAGGACGGCCCGCAGTCTCGTCCGCATCAGCTCTTCACCGCCCCGGCGAGCATGCCGCCCGTGATCCGCTTCTGGATGATCGCGAAGATGACGAGCGACGGCAGGGTCGCCAGGAACGCCGCCGCGGCCAGCGGGCCGAGGTCCGCGACGCCCTCCGCCCCGAGGAAGTGCGTGAGGACGACCGGCAGCGTCTGTTTCTCCGGCGTCTTGAGCAGCACCAGCGCGAAGAAGAACTCGTTCCACGCGCTGATGAACGCGAACAGCGCCGTCGCCACGATGCCCGGCGCGAGCAGCGGCGCCGTGATCGAGACCAGCGTCCGCACCCGGCCCGCGCCGTCCACCGCGGCGGCCTCCTCCAGCTCGGTGGGCACGGCCCGTACGTACCCCACCAGCATCCACAGTGCGAACGGCAGCGCCCACACCACGTACACCATGACCAGGCCGGGCAGTGAGTTGATCAGCCGGAGGTTCTTGAGCACCAGGAACAGCGGAATGATCACGAGGACGAAGGGGAACGCCTGGCTCACCACGACCCACCCCGTGCCGGCCTTCGCCAGCAGGGTCCGGTGCCGCGCCATGACGTACGCCATCGGGGTCGCGATGACGACGGCGACGACCGCCGCGCCGAGCGCCGCGATCAGCGAGTTGAGCGCGGCGCGCAGCAACGGCTGTTCGTCGAAGGCCTGGCGGAAGTTGGCGAGGGTGGGGTCCTTGGGGATCCAGGTGGGGTGCAGGCTCGCCAGCTCGCGGGCCGGTTTGAAGGCGGTGGAGATCAGCCAGAGGAAGGGGAAGGCCAGGAAGACGAGATAGCCGAGCAGTGCGAGGTACTGGCCCGCGCGGGCCCCTTTGCTCGTCTTCACGCGTCCTCATCTCCCCTCAGCCGGCCCACGAGATACACCGCGAGGATCACCGAGATCACCGCGACCATCACACAGCCCATCGCCGCCGCATAGCCGAACTGCCCGTAGCGGAACGCCTCTTCGTACGCGAAGAGCATCGGGAGCCGGGTACGCCCTCCCGGTCCTCCGTTGGTCAGCACGTAGACCAGCGCGAACGAGTTGAAGTTCCAGATGAAGTTGAGCGCCGTGATGGCGAGCGCGACCGGTCTCAGGGCGGGCCAGGTGACCGTCAGGAACCGGCGCCAGGCGCTCGCGCCGTCCATCGCGGCCGCCTCGTGGAGTTCGCGCGGGGTGTTCTGCAGCCCGGCGAGCAGCGCCACCGTGGTCTGCGGCATGCCCGCCCAGACGCCGACCACGATCACCGCGGGCAGGGCGGTGCCGAGGCCGCTCAGCCAGTCGCGGCCGTCGCCGAGGCCGAGGTCGCGCAGGGTCTCGTTGAGGATGCCCGCGTCCGGGTTGTAGACGAGCCGCCACATGATGCCGACGACGACCTCGGGCATCGCCCAGGGGACGATCGCGAGGGCACGCGCCAGCCAGCGGAATCGGAGCTCCTGGTTGAGCAGCAGAGCGAGCCCGAGCGCGAGGAGGAACTGCGGCGCCGTCACCCCGACCGCCCACAGCAGACCGATCCGGAACGAGTCCCAGAACAGCGTGTCGTGCAGCAGGTCCTGGAAGTTGAGGACCCCGGTCCACCGCGTGGACGCGGTCCGCCCGGACTGCGCGTCGGTGAACGCCAGCGCGATCCCGTACAGCAGCGGTCCGACACTGAGCACCAGGATCGGGATCAGCGCGGGCAGCACCAGGAACCACGCCCCGTGATCGACGGGACGGCGGTCCCCGCCCCTGCCGGTCGCCTGCTTCACCGACCGCCTCGTCGCGGTCGCCAATGTCATGGAATCGGCTCCTTCGGGCGGCTCGTCACGGTCAGGGCCTGGTCGTCACGGTGGCGTCGTCCGCCCGGAGGGCATGCCGGACGCCACCCGGTCGGCTGCGGGTGGGTGGGGGTTGCTCGCCCGCAGGCGCCACCATGACGACCAGGCCCAACGCCCACGCGGCCCCCGTCATGGTCGTGAAGGAGGGGTGGGTCGTCAAGGCACCGTGCACGCCGTCCGACCTGTGGGAATGCGACACTGGCCAGCGAATGGCGTGAACACGACGCCGTGCGCGCGCGGAGCGCGAGGACGGCGAACACCGCGGTCACGGCGAGACGGCGAAAGCACCGCAAGGACACGGAGGCGAAGGATGGACGAGGCACGGGCGCGGGACGTACTGGCCACGGCGGGTGTGCTGCCGGGGTCGGTAGGGGACGCAACGCTCCTCGCCCTGGGCGAGAACGCGGTGTTCGCCGCCGGTGACCTGGTGGTCAAGGTGGGGCGCGACGCCGAACTCCTCGACCGTGCGCGGCGGGAACTGGACATCGCGGCCTGGCTCGCCGACACGGGCGTCCCCGCGGTGCGGGCCGCCGAGGCCAAGGCGCTGCTGGTGGACGGTCACCCGGTGACGGTGTGGCACCGGCTGCCCGACTCCGTACGCCCCGCGGAGCCGCGGGATTTGGCCGAACTGCTACGGGTGGTGCACGCACTGCCCTCCCCCTCGTTCGCCTTGCCGCCCCGCGAGCTGCTGGGCGGTGTGGAGCGCTGGCTGCGCCTGGCGGGCGACGCGATCGACCCCGCGGACGCGGCGTATCTTCGGGCCAGGCGCGACGGCTTCGCGGATGCCGCCGCCGCGCTCACCCCACATCTGCCGCCGGGCCCCATCCACGGCGACGCGCTGCCCCGCAATGTCCATGTCAGCCCCGACGGCCCGGTCCTGGTCGACCTGGAGACCTTCTCCGCCGACCTGCGCGAGCACGACCTGGTGGTCATGGCCCTCTCCCGCGACCGCTATGGGCTCCCGGCCCAGGCGTACGACTCGTTCACCGAGGCATACGGCTGGGATGTCCGCGAGTGGGAGGGCTGCTCCGTGCTGAGGGGAGCCCGCGAGACCGCCAGCTGCGCCTGGGTCGCCCAGCACGCACCGGCCAATCCCAAAGCCCTCGCCGAGTTCGAACGCCGGGTGGCGTCACTGCGGGACGAGGACGAGACGGTGCGCTGGCATTCCTTCTGACCGTGCGCCGGCCCCTGCCGACCCTGCCCCGCCCCTACCGCCCCTGCACCGACCCCAGTCGACCCTGCGCCGGGCCCCGGCCTTCTGAACCGGAAGGCCGGTCAGACCTTCTCGTCCGCCAGGTCCCGCAGCGGCCACGTCCCGTCCACCACCGCCTCCGCGTCCCCCTTGCGGCGCAGGAAGCTCTGGAAGTCGGCTGCCCACTCGGCGTACCACTCGATCTGGCGGCGGTGCAGCTCCGCCGGGCCGAGAGCCGCGACCTTCGGGTGGCGGCCGGCTATCGCACAGGCGAGCCGGGCCGCGGCGAGCGCGTCGGCCGAGGCGTCGTGGGCGGACTCCAGCGCCACCCCGTACTCCGTGCAGACCGCTTCGAGGTTGCGCTTGCCGCGGCGGTAGCGGTCCACGGAGCGGTCGATCGTGTAGGGGTCGATGACCGGGGCGGGGTCGATGCCGCCGAGCCGCTCGCGCAGCGACGGCAGTGCGTACCTCCGCAGTTCGGCGGAGAGCAGGGTCAGGTCGAAGGCCGCGTTGTAGGCGACGACCGGAACGCCCGTCTTCCAGTACCCGACGAGGACCTCCGCGATCGCGTCGGCGACCTGGTCGGCGGGCCTGCCCTCGGCGGCCGCCCGCTCATTGGTGATCCCATGCACGGCCACCGCGTCCACCGGAATCTCCACGCCCGGATCGGCCAGCCACTCGCGGTGCCCTATCGGCTCTCCGTCCCTGACTTCGATCACGGCACCCGTGACGATGCGTGCCTCGCGCGGATCGGTCCCGGTCGTCTCCAGGTCGAAGCCGATCAGCAGCTCCCGGTGCCAGCCCATGGGCGGCCCCCCTTCTTCGTGGTGCTTTCCCCCAGTGGTCTCCACGATCCCATGAGCCACTGACAATCCGAGGACCGCGTTCCGCTTCTGCCGAGGGACGGCCGTTCTGGTGCTACTGAGGGACGGCCGTTCAGGCCCCACCAAAGAGCAGACATTCAGGACACAGGACGTGAATCCGCCCAAGCCACCTCGAACTCCTCGCGATAGGTCGGGAAAAGCCCCTCTTCATCCATGTCGCCCGGTTTGACCACCCGGCCGCCGCCGCGCAGGACGAGCACCGGCGCCTCCATGCCGCGCGTGCGGCGCAGATACGACTGCACGACCGCGACACCGTCCGAGCCGTCGCCGTCCACGAGGTAGGCGGTGAAGCGGGGCGTCTCGTCGAAGACCTGGATCTCGAAGGCGCCCGGGTCACGCAGTTTGGACCGCACCCGGCGCATGTGCAGGATGTTCATCTCGACGGCGCGGCTCAACTCCCCGCGCTTGATGCCGAGTTCGCGCTCACGCCGCTTGACCGCACTGGAGGCGGGGTTCAGGAACAGCAGCCGTACCCGGCAGCCGGACTCCGCGAGGCGTACGAGCCGCCGCCCGGAGAAGTTCTGCACCAGCAGATTCAGACCGATACCGATGGCGTCGAGGCGGCGGGCGCCGCCGAAGAGGTCCTCGGCGGGGAACTGGCGCAGCAGCCGCACCCGGTCCGAGTGCACGCCGACCACGTCCGCGTACCGGTCGCCGACCAGGTCCTCCACGGCGTCCACGGGCAGCCGTCGTGCGGAGGGCACATCGCTGCCGGCGCCGAGTATCTCCAGGAGTTTCGCCGCGGCCCGCTCCGCCTGGCCCAGCACCGCCTCGGACAGGGCCCGGTTGCGGGAGACCACGTTCCGGGTGACTTCCAGCTCGTCCAGGGCGAGTTCGACGTCGCGGCGCTCGTCGAAGTAGGGCTCGAAGCACGGCCAGTGCTGCACCATCAGCTCGCGCAGCTGCGGCAGCGTGAGGAAGCTGAGCACGTTGTCGTCGGCGGGGTCGAGCAAGTACCCCTTGCGGCGGCTGACTTCGCGTACGGCGACCGCACGCTGCACCCACTCCTGCCCGGCGGGCCCGACGGCGGCGACCACCCACTCGTCGCCGTGGACGGGTTCGTAGATGGGACGGAGAACAGCGGCCACGACCGCGCGCAGCCGCTGTTCGACCAGGTTCAGCCAGATGTAGGCGCGCCCGGCTCGCTGAGCGCGCGTACGCACCTCGCGCCAGGCGTCGGCACCCCAGTCCAACTCCGGTCCAATGGATCCCATTTCCATCGGCCGCGCCAGGGACACCGCGCCGGGTGGGACATCTGTGGAGTTCCCCTCGTGACCCTCGTCACCAGGAGGCAACTCCAGCCCTCCCGAGCCCACCCGCGCACCGCCTTCCGCTCCCCCGAGCTCTCCCCTACTCAACGATCAAGGAAGGGTACTCCGGGAGCGGCGGGCGGTGCAGCCCGATGGACAGGTCGTTTCTCAACTACCGTTTTCCACATGCCCGTTCTGGTCCGCCAGCTCCGGCGGAGTGAGCGGATTCATAGCGGTGACGTCACGCGGGGCGATGGAGAAGCCCTGCCAGTGGACCGGCATGGGCTGCTGGTCCTCGTCGCGCGCGATGTGGTGGAAGCCCACATTCACCCAGACAACGGGGTGCGTGAGCGTCTGCCCGTCGACCCACTTGTCGACCGACTTGCCGTGTCCGGCACCGCAGTTGCGCAGGTTGTCGCTGGCGAACTGCTCGCACTTGTTGTACTCGGTGAAGTAGATGTCGTGCTTGGTGAAGGCGCGGCCGAGGTACTTGGTGGTCGCGCCCGGCACGATCTCGTACGAACGCGCGTGCTCGTCCTTGTTCTTGCCGGTGTTGCTGACGAGGCGCCACCAGCGCGAGTTCTTCGCGTCGCCCGCGAGTTCCTTGGTGATCTTCGTGAGGGTGGTCTTCTTGCTCGGGGCCTCGGCGCCGGCCGCGGGAGGGCTGACCGCGGAGTCGTATTGCTCGACCTTGGCCTTGGAGGAGCCGTCAAGGCCGAAGTTGAGCCGCCAGAAGACGTTGTGGCTGTGGCTGGTGGCGTAGGCCTTGGCGCCCTTGCCTATGGGCCAGCCTCGGCCGTCGCCCGCGTCGTAGTCACCGGGCGAGAGGCTGCCGGTGGCGCCGACATTCATGTTGAGGGTGCCGTCGTCCTGGAAGCGCCACTCGGTGATGTACTCGTACCAGCCGACCTTGTTGACCGTGTAGATCATCAGGTCCTTGCCCTGCTTCTGGAAGACCTTGTTCCCCGTGTCGGCCTGCATGCGGTAGGCGTGGCCGCGCGAACGGGTCGTGGTGCACAGGCCGTTGACGTTGGCGTGCTGCGGGTCCCAGGCATCGGGGACCTTGACGGTCTTGATGGTGCCGCCGGGGCACTCGCCGGGCGCCATGTCCATCAGGCCCTGGCCGAAGCCGGCGCCCGTGAGGTCGCTGTACTCGACCGAGCCGTCGTCGTAGGGGACGTCGATCTGGGCGAGCTTCGCGCTGGCGAGGACCTTGATCGGCTGGGCCTCGCCGGGGGGCTGGTAGGAGATGTTCTCCAGGACGAGCCCGGCCTCGCTCTCGTAGTGCCAGCACATCCGCCAGGTGGTGCCGGTGGAGAGCTTCTGCTCGATCTTGTACGCCGCGCTGCAGTCGGCGGCCGCCGCGGAGGCGGTCTTGGGCTGGGCGACGGCCGGTCCCGCGGCCGTCGTCGCCCCGGCGGCGAGGGCGAGCACAGAGAGGCCCACCGCCGTCCGGCTGCGGGCACGGCTGTTTCTGTTGACGCGCATGAAGAAGTGACTCCTTGCGGAAAGCAGGAAAGGGTGGGAGGTCAGATGAAGGTCGGAGAAGCGGCGCTCAGCCGAGCTTGCCGACCTTGCGGGCGCTCAGGTCGATGACCAGGTCACGGCTGTCGATCCAGGGCCCGTTCTTGACCTTCGGGAAGAGCCGTACGCAGCGGTGCTTGCCGCATGCGTCGAGAACGGCGGGCTGGGCGCCCGACGTCGCCCGGTAGACCATGCTGTTGAGCATCAGCTGGTCGGGCGAGGTCAGTTCCTTGCCGGTGGCGTCCTTGAAGTCCGCCTTCAGGCCCGCGCCGAGCGGGTCGGCGATCAGCAGCTTGGCGGCCTCGGTCATCTCGTCGCGGCTGATGGGCGGCTGGACGTCCCGCTGGGTGCCCGTCTGCTCGACCTTCCCGGTGTCGAGGTTGACGGTCTTGGTGACGAGGGTGTCGTTCTTGTAGTCGTAGAAGGACACGTCGGCACGCCTGGGCGCGTTCGGGTCGTCCAGTTCGTCCGTGTCGGGTTCGGCGAGGTTGAGGCTGACGCGCTGCGGGCCGCGCTTGCCCTCGACGTTCTCACTGGCGCTGAACGACTGCTGGTTCCGCGCGATCTGTTCGACCCGCTTCATCTCGTCGTCGGTCAGCGGGTCGCGGCCCTTGCCCTTCTGACCCTCGGCCGGCGCCTGCTCGACGACGCCCGGCTGCGCCGCGGCCTGCCCCTGCTGTCCGGCTTGCTGCGAGGTCCCGGTGCCGCCCTTGGTCCCGCCCGAGTCGTCGGCCCCCGCCGTGCCCGGCAGGGTGATTCCGACCATGACGGCCGTCCCGGCCACCGCGATGGCCGCACCTGCCACCACCTTGCCCAGATGGCGGTGCACTATCTTGCGCACATTTCCCCCTACTCCCCCTATGTCATCAGGAGTCGCTTGAGCCCCACTGGTTCGGCATACGGTGTATGCCTGGTCATCGGGTAAGAGGGACGTAAGTCATAGGAGGTTCCATCACTTTCGGGGAG
This sequence comes from Streptomyces sp. R35, assembly GCF_041053035.1. Taxonomy (NCBI): domain Bacteria; kingdom Bacillati; phylum Actinomycetota; class Actinomycetes; order Kitasatosporales; family Streptomycetaceae; genus Streptomyces; species Streptomyces sp. R35. Next base: position 8,528,425 of record NZ_CP163440.1, on the reverse strand, counting down.
ACTCGGCTCGGAGTCGCCCCCAGGGGCACGGCACTACTGGAAGAGTCGTATCCATGCAGGTCTGGCCTGGAGAGGCATATCCACTCGGTGCCACGTACGACGGTGCCGGTACCAATTTCGCGGTCTTCTCGGAGGCCGCCGACCGTATCGAGCTGTGTCTGCTGCACGACGACGGCTCGGAGACGGCGGTGGAGCTGCGCGAGACCGACGCGTTCGTCCGGCACGCGTATCTGCCGGGGATCATGCCCGGACAGCGGTACGGCTTCCGGGTGCACGGGCGGTACGCGCCCGAGCGCGGGCAGCGCACCAACTCCGCGAAGCTGCTCCTCGATCCGTACGCGCGCGCCATCAGCGGCTCGGTCAAGTGGGGCGAGGAGGTGTACGGCTATCCCTTCGGAGCCCCCGACAAGCGCAATGACCTGGACTCGGCGCCGCACACCATGTCGGCGGTCGTGGTCAACCCGTACTTCGACTGGGGCGACGACCGGCGCCCGCGCACCGAGTACCACCACACGGTGATCTACGAGGCCCATGTGAAGGGCCTCACGATGCAGCATCCGGCGCTGCCCGACGAGCTGCGCGGCACCTACGCGGCGCTGGCACACCCGGCGATCATCGAACACCTGACGGAACTGGGCGTCACGGCGCTGGAGCTGATGCCCGTACACCAGTTCGTGCACGACCACCGTCTGGTGGAGATGGACCTCAGCAACTACTGGGGCTACAACACGATCGGCTTCTTCGCCCCGCACAACGCGTACGCCTCCTGGGGCGACCGCGGCCAGCAGGTCCTGGAGTTCAAGTCGGCGGTCCGGGCACTGCACGAGGCCGGCATCGAGGTCATCCTGGACGTCGTCTACAACCACACGGCCGAGGGCAACCACCTGGGCCCGACGCTGTCCTTCAGGGGCCTCGACAACGCCTCGTACTACCGACTCGCGGACGACCCCCGCTACTACATGGACACCACGGGGACCGGCAACTCCCTCCTGATGCGCTCCCCGCACGTGCTCCAGCTGATCATGGACTCGCTGCGCTACTGGGTCACCGAGATGCACGTCGACGGCTTCCGCTTCGATCTGGCCGCCACCCTCGCCCGCCAGTTCCACGAGGTGGACCGGCTGTCGTCGTTCTTCGACCTGGTGCAGCAGGACCCGGTGGTCTCCCAGGTGAAGCTGATCGCCGAGCCCTGGGACGTCGGCGAGGGCGGCTACCAGGTGGGCAATTTCCCGCCGCTGTGGACCGAGTGGAACGGCAAGTACCGCGACACCGTACGGGACATGTGGCGGGGCGAGCCGCGCACGCTGGCGGAGTTCGCGTCCCGGCTGACCGGCTCGTCGGACCTCTACCAGGACGACGGCCGCCGCCCTCTGGCGTCCATCAACTTCGTGACCTGCCACGACGGCTTCACCCTGCACGACCTCGTCGCGTACAACAACAAACACAACCAGGCCAACGGCGAGGACAACCGCGACGGCGAGAGCCACAACCGGTCCTGGAACTGCGGCGCCGAGGGCGACACCGACGACGAGACCGTACTGGCGCTTCGGGCGCGCCAGATGCGCAACTTCATCGCGACGCTGATGCTCTCCCAGGGCGTGCCCATGCTCAGCCACGGCGACGAGTTCGCACGCACCCAGGGGGGCAACAACAACGCGTACTGCCAGGACAGCGAGCTGGCCTGGGTGCCGTGGCCGGAGGGCGACTGCGAGCTGCTGGACTTCACGCGCGCGATGGTGTGGCTGCGGCGCGACCATCCGGTCTTCCGGCGGCGGCGCTTCTTCCACGGACGGCCGGTGCAGGGCACGCACGACGAGCTGTCCGACATCGCCTGGTTCACCCCGGAGGGCAAGGAGATGACCCAGCGCGACTGGGGCTCCGCGCAGGCGCGGGCGCTGTCCGTCTTCCTCAACGGCAACGCGATCTCCGAGCCGGGCCCGCGCGGGGAGCGCATCGCCGACGACTCCTTCCTCCTGATGTTCAACGCCTCACCGAAGCCGCTGGAGTTCCTGGTACCGGTCGACCACGGCCGGCAGTGGCAGGTCGTCGTCGACACGGCCCGCCCGGAGGGAGTGGCTCCGGGAACGGGCGCCAAGGTCGAGGCCGGCGACCGGCTGACGCTGATCGACCGGAGCATGACGGTGCTGCAGCGGCCTGCCTAGGAGGGCGTGTTCTCTTGGGGCACGCACGCGTGGGAATCGTCCTCCGTCTCCGTCTCCGTCTTTGTGTGCACGCGCGCGTGGAGGGTCTTTTCGGTTTCGGCGTACGTCGTCGGGCGTGCCGTCAGCGAGATGGCGCAGGCCAGCGCGGCGACCGCGCTCCCCACCGCGAACGCCGCGCCGGGGCCGTAGGACTCCGCCAGGCGTCCGGTGACGGCCACGGCGAGGGCCTGGCCTCCGACGATCGCACTCGTCGCGAAGGCCATCGCCTCGGCCAGCCGCGCCGGCGGCACGGCCCGCTCTGTGAGCCCGAACACGGTGATCAGATGCGGGGCGTACGCGACACCGAGGACGGTGACAACGGCGTACAGGCCCCACAGGCTGTCCGTCCAGAGCAGCGGCAGTGACAGGACGAGGGCCGCCGCGGTGGCCGCATGCCAGCGCGCTCGGAGCCCGACGCGTGCGGGCAGGGCGGCCATCGAGAGCCCCGCGACGGCGCTCATGACCCCCATCGCGGCGTACACGAGCCCGGCCTGGTCCGCCGCTCCCAGCCGCTCGGTGAGCGCGGTGATTCCGGCCTGGCAGGCGCCGAACATGGCGCCTTGGAGCGCGAGGGCGGCGCGCAGGGCGTGGACGGAGCGGGGGATGCGGGGAGCCGCAGAGAGGGCGGGGAGGGCGATGCGGGGGCGTGCGGCATTCACGTGCGCCCGCTTGCGAGCCGTGCGCGCGGAGCTCACGGCAGTGGCCGTGGGGTGCAGCGCGAAGCCTGTTCCGCACACGGCCACCAGGAGCGCCGCGGCGCCCAGCGCGTACGCCGGGTGCGCGAGCACCGCCGCGAGCCCCACGAGCGCCGGGCCCAGTACGAAGGAGATCTCGTCCAGGGTGCTTTCGAAGGAGAGGGCGGTGCTCACCGTGCGGTCGCCGGTGCCGGTGCCGCGGGCCAGGGCGACCACGCGGGCTCGGGCCAGCGGGCCGATGAGCGGCACGCTCGCTCCGGCGAGGGCGCCCAGCAGGGCGAGGGGCGCCGGGGCCAGATGGGTGAGCGCGCCCGTCACCAGGGCGGCGATCGCGAGGGCGTTGGCGAAGGAGAAGACGAGGACGACGGTGCGCTGGCCGTGCCGGTCCGCGAGGCGGCCCACGAGCGGCCCGCAGACGACCTGTCCGACGGCGAGCGCGCCACCGACCAGGCCCGCCGTGCCCAGCGAGCCACTCGTCCGCGCGACGAGCAGCACGCTGCCGAACTGGATCGTGGCGGTGGGCAGCCGTGCCAGGAAGGAGACGACGGGGAGCGCGGCGCCGGTGAGAGCGACGACGCGGCGGTAGGTGCCGAGGGTGCTGTGCGCACCGGGAGGCGGCGGGTCCGGGGGCGCGTTCGCGCCGCGACGCGCTCCGGGTGTTCCGTTCACGCCGTCGGTCGCGGCCGGCGTGTCGTCGATGCCGAGGGGCGTGTCGCCGGCACCGAGGGGCGCGTCGAGTACGGCGTGCGCCTCCTGTGCGCTGTTCGCGCCGTGCGCGCCCCGATCGACACCCCGCCTGCCGCCCCGCCCCGCGCTCCCCATCGTTCGACGTTAGCCACGCGCGCTTGCCCGTATGCATGCGTCGATGACACGAAAGACGGTGGGGCGGGTACGTAGGTTCGCATGACACCTGAGCGTCCCGACCCGGTGATTCCGGACTCGGTGGTCCCCGGCCCGGTGGTTCCCGCCGTGCCGACCGCCACGTACCGGCTGCAGTTGCAGCCGGAGTTCCCCTTCGGGGCCGCCGAGGCGGCCGTGCCGTATCTGGCCTCGCTCGGCGTCTCGCATCTGCACCTGTCGCCCGTCCTGGAGGCCGTCCCGGGCTCGATGCACGGCTACGACGTGGTGGACCACGCGCGCGTGCGGGCCGAACTGGGCGGCGAGGAGGGGCTGCGCTCCCTGGCGCGCACCGCGCGGGAGCACGGCCTGGGCCTCGTCGTGGACATCGTGCCGAACCACATGGCCATGGCCCCGCGCCACAACCGTCCCCTGTGGGAGGTGCTGCGCGAGGGCCCCGAGTCGCCCTACGCGCGATGGTTCGACATCGACTGGGACGCCCAGGACGGCCGGCTGCTGCTGCCGGTGCTCGGGGATCGGCTCGGCGCGGAAATCGACCACCTGAAGGTCGACGGCGACATACTGCGCTACTACGACCACGTGTTCCCGCTGCGTGAGGGCACCGCGAAGCTGCCGCTGCCGCAGCTCCTCGACGCGCAGTGGTACCGCCCGGCGTGGTGGCGGCTGGCCCGCACCGAGCTCAACTACCGCCGGTTCTTCAGCATCTCGGAGCTCATCGGAGTGCGCGTCGAGGACCCGGAGGTGTTCGCGGCGACCCACGCGAAGATCCTGGAGCTGCTCGACGACGGCGTGGTCGAGGGGCTGCGCATCGACCACCCGGACGGTCTCGCGGACCCGGACGCCTATCTGCGCCGCCTGCACGAAGCGACCGGAGGCCGCTGGACGGTGGTCGAGAAGATCCTCGCGGACGGCGAACCGCTGCCGGCCGCGTGGCCCGTCGCGGGCACCACCGGCTACGACGCGCTGCGGCACATCGACGGCCTGTTCACGGACCCGGCGGGCGCGGGCGAACTCCTCGGCCAGTACCGGCGGTTCGCGGCCCCCCAGGCCGACCGGGGCGGCCACTGGGAGTCGACGGTGCGCAGGGCGGCGTACAAGGTGGTCACGCACGAGCTGGCCACGGAGATCGACCGCCTCACCCGCGAGGCGAGCGAGGTGTGCGCCACGTCCGCGGACCCGGCGTCGCGCGATCACGCCCCCTGGGCCCTGGGCACCGCGCTGCGGGAACTCCTCGTACGCCTTGAGGTGTACCGGCCCTACCCCTCCACCGACGCCTCCCTGGTGGTGACCGAGGAGGCCGCCGACGAGGCCCGGGCGGTCTTCGCGGTGCCCGAGGAGGCACACGCCGTGGATGTCGTACGGGACCTGGTGACCGGGCGGGCCGGTGACAGGCCCGGACACGCGGAGTTCCGGGCCCGGTTCGCGCAGACCTCGTCCGCGCTGCGGGCCAAGTCCGTGGAGGACACCGCGTTCTACCGCTATGTGCCCCTCCTGTCGGCGAACGAGGTGGGCGGCGCCCCGGGCGGTCCGGCCGTGTCCCCGGAGGACTTCCACGCCTACTGCGCGCGCGTGCAGCGCGACTGGCCCGCCACCGGGACCGTCCTGTCGACGCACGACACGAAACGCAGCGCCGACGTACGCGCGGCCCTCTCGGTGCTCACCCAGTGCCCCGAGCGATGGGCCGACGTCCTGGCGGAGGTGACGCGCGACGGCACGGGTGTGCCCGACCCGCAGCTGGCGTGGGCCGCGTGGCAGACGGTGTTCGGACTCGGCCCGGCCTCCGAGGAGCGTGTCCAGGGAGCCCTGTTGAAGCATGTCAGGGAGGCCGGACTGCACACCGCCTGGACCGAGCGGAATCCCGCGTACGAGGACACGGTCGCGGCGTTCGTCGCCGAAGGTCCGTGCGGGGCGCCCGGACGGCGCGTGGCCGGCTTCCGGGCCTCCCTGACACCGCATGTGCGGGCGAACGTCCTGGGGGCCGCTCTGGTCCATCTGACGATGCCCGGGGTGCCGGACGTCTACCAGGGCACGGAGGGCGAGTACCTCGCACTGGTGGACCCGGACAACCGGCAGCCGTTCGAGCCGCAGGAGCCGGAGGAGTCTCACGAGACCCAGCAGCCCCAGGAGCCGCGAGGGCACCCCTCGGAGAAGGCCGCGCTGACCACGGCCGCGTTGCGACTGCGTGGGCGGCGCCCGGCCGTCTTCGGCGACTCGGCGACGTACGCGCCGCTGTCGGCAACGGGCCCGGGCGCCGCGCACTGTGTGGCGTTCGTGCGCTCCGGAGAGGTGGTCACGGCCGTCACGCGGATGTCGCTGCGGCTGGCCGACGCCGGCGGCTGGCGCGACACCCGGCTCGTGCTCCCCGAGGGGCGCTGGATCGATGTGCTCTCCCCAGAGCGGGAGTTCACCGGGCACGCGTGCGTGGAGGAGCTTTTCGAGCGGTTGCCCGTGGTGCTGCTGGAGCGGGTCAGCGCAGGCGCACCAGCAGGGTCCGGGGCGAGCGGCTGACCAGGCCCTCCGGAACGGGCCGGAAGCCAGGGGCCCAGCGGAGGTCGGGGAGGACGGTCAGCAGGGCGTCCAGACCGTGTTCCGCCGTGAGCCGGGCGAGCAGGGCGCCCGGGCAGAAGTGCCGTCCGGAGCCGTACGCGAGCTCTCCCGGGTCGGCGCGGAAGGCGTCATAGCGGTCCGGGTCGGCGAACCGTGCCGGGTCACGGCCCGCGGCACCCAGCAGACACGCCACGGTGGCGCCCTGGGGAATCGGACCCACGGGTTCGGCGGCCTGGCGCGCCACGACGTGGAGTGGCGGATCGCGGCGCAGCGACTCGGCCCAGGCACCGGCCGTCAGCGCGGGACGGGCACGGATCACCCCCAACTGGCCCGGGTGGTCGAGCAGATTGGCGAGGAACGACGCCAGCGCCCGTGCGGTCGCCTCGCCGCCGGCGCCCAGCAGTGTCCCGGCCAGCCCCGCCACGGCTTCGTCGGACAGCGGGCGCCCGTCCGCCCGGGCCGTGCACAGCGCGGACAGCAGGTCGGCGCCGGGGTGGGCGCGGCGGCGGGCGATGTACGGGCGGAGGAAGGATTCGAGTTCGGGGTGGTGGCCGCCCAGGTGGTCGAGGCCCGTACGGCACCACGCGTGCACGCGCGCGGTGTCCTCGTAGGGCAGCCCGAGTGCGGCTACGACCGCCGCGGTGGGCAGCCAGTGGCAGAACTCGGCAACGAGATCGGCTTCCCGGCGGGCGGTGAGGCGGCGGGCGAGGACGTACGCCGTGCGTGCGACACCGGCGGTCAGGGCGGCCAGCGCGCGCCCGCGGAACGCCGGGGAGACGAGGGCGCGGTGCGCGCTGTGCGTGCCGCCCTCCAGGTGGGTCAGGGTGCGTCCGGGTGGCGGAGCGACGAGCCGCGGGTCCGCGAGCGCGGCGCGCACATCGGCGTACCTGCTGACCAGCCAGGCACCGAACGGCTCGTCGTACACGAGCGGGTGGCGCTCACGGAGGGTCCGGTACAGCGGGTACGGGTCACGCTCGGTTCCGGGCGCGAGCAGGCTCGGCGGCACCGACGGGATCACGGGGTGCGGGCTCGGGGGCTCGAACCGGCTGAGCGGCGTGAAGGGGGTCTCCGGGGTGAGCGGGCTCGGCGGCGCGGACGGGTTCCGTGCTCCGGTGCCTGGGGGTGCCGACAGGAGCCGTACGGGCGGCGGGCCCGTCGGCGTGGCAGCGGGCGCGCCTTCGCCGGGAAGGCCGTGAGGACACAGCACCGCCGGCCTCCCACCTCGGATGTGCGCGCAGGACCCGCGCGCGGTTGTTCCCAGCCGACCACCGCGGCCTCCGGTCCGCAGTCCCCGTACACCCGTACGGGTGAATCGGACGCCACTCCGTGGGGCGCCTGTCCGTAGGGGCCCTCTTCGTAGAACCCCTCTCCGTAGGGCCATGAAACGTGCGGACGCGGCCTGTGGCGCATCCCCCCGCGCGGCCGACGGTGGATCCTCCCTCTGACGGTGCACACCCCCCTGCCAGCGGTAAATGCCACTAGGCGCCCCCTGGAGCCGCCCCGCCATCTCCTTGACAGTTCACCCAGTCCGTGGAGTACTGCCAAAAGCGACGCAGGGCGGACAAGTCGGGGGTGAGTCTCCTGCCGGAGTTGCGCTACCCCAGTGTGACCGAAATCGTCTCGTCCGCCCGGGCGTTGGCGGCTCACCGACCCGGCCTGTGCGTCCTCAGACAAGTGGGCGTCTCGCGCGCGGGCAGGCCCCTTCACCTGCTGTCCGTCGGCCACGCGCGGCGCGCGGTCCTCGTCGTGGCGGGCGCCCACGCGAACGAACCGACGGGCGGTTCGACCCTGCTGGCCCTGGCCGAACGTGCACTGCACGAGCGGGAGTTGCGGGCCGAGACCTCCTGGCATTTCCTGCTCTGCGCGGACCCGGACGGGGCGAGCCTCCATGTGACGCCGGCGCCGCGCACCCTGCTCGACTACCACCTGGGTTTCTTCCGTCCGGCCGGGCCCGAGCAGCCCGAGTGGTCGCCGTCCGTCCTGCCCCCCGACCGGCTGCCGCCGGAGACCCGCGCCCTGACCCGGGTCATCGACGAACTGCGGCCCTACCTCCAGGTGACGCTGCACGGAACCGATCTGGGCGGCAGCTGGGTGCAGCTGACCAAGGACATCCCGGGGCTCGCCGAGCCGTTCGCCAAGTCCGCGGCGGAGTTGCACATCCCGGTGGAGACGGCCGCGTCGGACGCCGCGGGCTGGCCCGCCTCCGGGCCCGGAGTGCATGTCATGCCGGCGCCCGGCTCGGACACGGCGTACCCGAGCATGCCCGACGACGCGCGGCACAGCACCTGGTACCACGCCCACCGTTACGGCGGTCTGACCGCCGTCGTCGAGGTGCCGATGTGGGCCAGCGACCTGGTGGACGATCCGGCGCCGCACCCCGCCCCGACGGCGGCGATGCGGCGCCTGGCACGCCGGCTGCTGCGTGACGCGCTCCAGGTGGAGGCGGTGCTCGCGGAGGCGCTGCCGAGGCTGCCGGGCCCCGACGGGCCGCTCCTGCGGGCCGCCAAGTGGGCGCTGGCACTGGTGCCCGGCCTCGCCGACGACTGGGTCCAGACACCGCCTCCGGACACGACGATGGCGTACGTCGGCAGTGTCGACGCGTTCGGCCGCCGGCTCCCGCTGCGGGCCGCCGCGATGCTGCTGCGTGTCCTTCAGGAGGCCGACGACCGCGAGGCGGCGCGTCTCGAACGCCTCGTGGCCGTCTGGAGCGACGCCTTCGCGGAACGGTTCCGCGCCCGCTGGGTGCCGCTGGAGCACCAGGTCGAGCACCAGGCCCGCACGGTGGTGGCGGCGGCCCGTCACGCGCGCGACAACGCGGCGTGAGGGCTGTCCCGAGCCTCAGCCCTACAGCGCGAACACCGCTCCCGTCTCGGCTCCCATCACGCAGGAGTTCGAGAACGTATGCCTGTACTCGACCCGGCGGCCGTCCCATACGCCCTGCGCCGAGGCGGTCACCGGGGCGTAGATCAGGGGGCACAGGACGTCCGCCCTGGGTGGGATCCGGTCGATGTCGCCCCCGGCGGCGCGGAGTTCCTCGCAGGCCTCCTCAGCCTGCGCGTGTCCCTGGGGCGGGTCGCAGAGCAGCAGGGTGCCGCGGGTGTCGCTGGACCGGGCGTCGCCGTGGGTGACGGTGAGGTAGAGCCCGTTGCCGGGGATCGACTCCTGGGCCGCCGCGTGGGCCGGGGCCGCACCCGTCGTGAGGAGCGCGACCGAGGCCAGCAGACCGGCACGTACCGCTCGAAGGGTCTTCGTCCTTCCGGGTGCGTTCGTCGATCCGGGTGCGTTCGTCGTTCCAGGTACGTTCGTCGATCCAGGTGCGTTCGTCATTCCTGATGCATCGGCACCGCGGCCTCCGAACCCCACCCGGACTCACCCGAACGGGAGCGCACCGGCGCGTGCCGCCCGGCGAGTTCGAACGCGGCGAGCACGACGCGCGCCTGGTACTCGACCTGGCGGGCGACCGGGATCCAGCGCGCCCCGCAGCCGTCGCGGTAGTCGGCGCACCACTCGTCGATGAGCCGGTCGAGCTCAGGCAGCACACCGTGCGGGTCGTGCCCGGAGCCGGTCACGAGCTGGTGCAGCAGCCCGGCCGTGCGCAGCGCGACCCGGCGTCCCGCGAGGCGCAGCGCCGTCAGGCGGGCCGTGTCGAGCGGGGGCAGGGGGCGCGCGTCGGGGTCGTATGTGTCGGGGTCCCACGAGTCGGCGAGCCCGGGGCCGACCAGTAAATAGTCGTCGACGGGCGCGAGGAGGCAGGCCACGTCCGGGGAGGTGCCGAGGCCGGTCCGCACGCGCGCGAGGATGCCCTCCAGGAGCCGTGTGTCGTGGCGCAGCGTACGGCTGACGGTGCGCAGCATCGCGTCGGCGTCGGCGGGCCGCGCGGGGTCCTCCACGGCCGCGACACCCCACATGGGGGCCTCGACGACGGCCGTCACCGTGCCGTAGGGGTGCGGGTGGAACCAGGTGGACTCGACCGCGGCCTCCGTGATGGCGGCGGCCAGGTCTCCCCTGTGGGGCGGCGGGATGCGGTAGACGGCGGGCCCGAGCATCGGCCAGTACAGGGTGTCGTACGGGCCGAGTTCTCGCGGGATGCCGAGGCGCGCGGCGGTGTGCGCGACGCGCTGGGCGAGCCCTGGCAGCTCGCGGGTCAGCTCGACGAAGGCGCCGCCGACGTCGACACCGTGCAGGGAGCACTGCAGGAAGGGCCGCAGTTCGTCCTGGAGGCCGAGGAGGGCGCGGGTCTCGGGCAGTACGGCGCCGTCCGCGCCCTCGGGCAGCCATTCGGGCTGTTCCAGGAAGCCGGGCCGGAAGAAGTGCCGGAAGTAGTGGCCGAGGGTGTACGGGCCCGACAGCCAGGCCTCGTTGCGGCGGGCGGCGTCGGGGTCGAGGCAGAGCAGCAGGTTCCAGGTGGCGTCCGCCCCCTCGGTCAACCGGGGGTCGGCGAGCGCCCGTTCGGCGAGGCGCAGGGCCGTGGCGCCGCCGACGGGTTCGTTGGCGTGCGGTCCGGCGACGACGAGGGCCTGGCGGCTGCCGTGTCCGACGGACAGGAGCAACAGGGGCGTGCCCGCCCGTGAGGTGCCGACGCGGCGCAGCCGGGCGTCCCGCGGACGGCGGGCGACGAGCGCGGCCGCACGGGCTCCCAGCTCGTCCACAGTCGGGTAGCGGAGGAGTGGCGGCAGGGCACACCTCCACCTATGTGGTGCCGTCGGTTCACCTGATGTGCATGGTGTAGGCACAGTCAGTCACGGCTCTTGGGGTACGTCAACACCATGGAACGTAAGGGATGTTGACGACGTCGGTGTGTGAAACCCAGGCCAAAGCTCGGTGGGGCCGTGGCTCAGTCGGACGCGAGGCGGAACATCATCCGCCCGAAGCCGATCTGGTCGCCGTCCTTGACGACGGCGGCGCCGATGACACGCCGTCCGTTGACCGTGGTGCCATTGGTCGAGCCGAGGTCGCGCAGCACCCACCGGCCGCCCTGCCGGCTCAGCTCGGCGTGCACCCGGGACACCGTCTCGTGGTTGAGCCGCAGTCCGCTGGCGGGGTCGCGGCCGATGCGCAGGGGGTACGGGCTGCCCGGGTGGGGCAGCTGAAGCTTCGGGAGACGCTCGGCCTGCCAGGCCCTGCGCAGCCGTACGGTGAAGCCGGAGACAGCCTCCACGGTGCCGAACACCAGCTTCGACCAGCGGCCCTCGGTGGGCAGGTCGGCGGTGAGCACGGCGAGTTCGTCCGGCCTGCGGGCGGCGAGCGCCAGCTCCATGCGGCGAATGAACGTGTCGTGCGAGAGGCGGCCGAGGGCGACGCCGTCACGGAGCGACTTGAGCGCCCGGTCGCGCTCCGCGTCGGACAGCCGCGCGGGGTACGTGTGGAACTCGAAAGACGACGTCACGCTCGTGATTGTCGGGCAGCGGGAGCGGGGTGTCCAGAAAACACGGAAACGGCCGCTGCCGCCGATCGGGCTGCCCCTACCGGCAAACGCGCGGCAAACACGCGGCAAAAGGGTGGATTCGAAAGCGAATTGATCTCCCGTGAAGCACCATGGACGGGCTACGTCACGGTGAGCTGACAAGGGGGAACCGTCTGTGCGGTTCGATGTGTGGGCACCGCAGGCCGACCGGGTGACGCTCCATTGCGCCGGCACCACGCGCGCGTTGGAGCGCGATCCGGAGCGAGCCGGGTGGTGGACGGGCGACGCGGCCGCGCAGGACGGGACGCGGTACGGGTTCGCGCTGGACGACGGGCCCGTGCTGCCCGATCCCCGTTCACGGCGACAGCCGGACGGCCCCGACGGGCTGAGCGCGGTGGTCGACCAGGCGCGCCATGCCTGGCGCACCGAGTGGGCGGGGCGCCCGCTGCCGGGCGCGGTCCTGTACGAGCTGCACGTGGGGACGTACACATCCGAGGGCACGCTGGACGCGGCCGCCGAGCGGCTCGGTCATCTCGCGGAACTGGGCGTCACACACGTCGAGTTGATGCCGCTGTGCCCGTTCCCGGGGCGGCACGGCTGGGGGTACGAGGGTGTGTCGCTGTGGGCGGTGCACGAGCCGTACGGCGGCCCCGAAGCGCTGAAGCGCTTTGTCGACCGGGCGCACGGGCTCGGTCTGGGCGTCGTACTCGATGTCGTGCACAACCACCTCGGGCCGTCCGGCAACCATCTGCCCGCGTTCGGGCCGTACTTCACGGACACCCATCAGACGCCCTGGGGCTCCGCCGTGAACCTGGACGCGCCCGGTTCGGACGAGGTGCGCACATTTCTCGTCGACAGCGCACTGGCGTGGCTGCGCGACTACCGGCTCGACGGGCTGCGCCTGGACGCGGTGCACGCGCTGCGCGACACGCGCGCGGTGCACTTCCTGGAGGAGTTGTCGACGGCCGTGGACACGCTCGCCGACGACCTCGGCCGGCCCCTGTTCCTGATCGCCGAATCGGATCTGAACGACCCTCGGCTCGTCACGCCCCGCGAGGAGGGTGGTCTCGGGCTGCACGCCCAGTGGAACGACGACTTCCACCACGCCCTGCACACCGCGCTGACCGGTGAGGCGCAGGGCTACTACGCGGACTTCGCACGGGCCCCGTTCGCGGCGCTCGCGAAAACGCTGACGTCCGGCTTCTTCCACGACGGCACGTACTCCAGCTTCCGTGGGCGACGCCATGGTCGGCCGCTCGACCGCACGCGTGTGTCGGCGCACCGCCTGCTCGGCTACGCCCAGACCCACGACCAGATCGGCAACCGCGCCCAGGGCGACCGGCTCTCGGCCTCCCTCTCCCCCGGGCTGCTGGCCTGCGCCGCCGCGCTGACACTCACCGCGCCCTTCACGCCGATGCTGTTCATGGGCGAGGAGTGGGCCGCGGGCACGCCCTGGCAGTTCTTCACCGACCATACCGATCCCGAGCTCGCGGAGGCCGTACGGCGGGGCAGGCGCCGGGAGTTCGCGGCGCACGGCTGGGCCGAGGAGGACGTCCCCGACCCGCAGGACCCGGCGACCCGGGACCGCTCCTGTCTCGACTGGTCGGAACCCGAAAAGGGACTCCACGCGCGCGTGCTGGCCTGGTACCGCGACCTGATCGCCCTGCGCCGCCGCCAGGCCGACCTCGCGGACCCCGATCTCGCGGCGGTCAGGGTCGCCCACGACGCGCAGGCCCGCTGGCTGGCTCTGCGGCGCGGTGACGTCCGGGTGGCCGTCAACCTCTCCAAGGCGACCGCGGCGATCCCCCTCGGCCTCCGCCACGCACGCGTGCTGGCCGCCTGGGAGCCGGTCGAAGCGCCGGGCGCGGACGGGGTGTTGAACGTGCCGGGCGAGTCGTGTGTGGTGCTGACCCAGGCGTAGGCGTTCGCGTAAACGCTTACGCAACCGTTTACGGCGCCTCGTCCGGCCCGCCCTCCCGCAGGTCGGTGACCCGTTCCAGCAGGATCGCCTCCCAGGCGCGGCGCAGCTGTGTCTCCAGCAGTGGGACGGGGCTGTCGTCGCGGCCCTGGAGGCGGTCGGCGAGGCGGATCACCGTGTCGCAGCGGGACAGCCACAGGCCGCGCAGACAGGGACGGGCGCCGTACCCGGCGAGCGTGGCGGCGCGTACGGCCGCGGGGGCGCCGACGGCGATCGCGAGCCCCGCGATGTCCTCGGCGGGGTCGCCGATCACCGTGCCGGTCCAGTCGAGGACGCCGCGCACCCGCCCGTCGGCGCTGACCACGAGGTGCTCGCCCTTGAGGTTGTGGTGCACGAGCACCGCGGCGCCGGGCTGCGCGGCGAGCTGGACGGCGGCGGGCGCGGTGAGCTGGGTGAGGAGCGCGGGGTCGAACTCGTCGGCGGCGGCGAGCTCCTCGGCGGCGTGTGCGGCGGCCGTCCGCAGCTCTTCCAGGGAGCGCGGCGCGGCGCGCGGGACGCCGAGCGACTCGGCCTGGCGTACGGGCACTTCGCGCAGTCCGGTGAGCAGTCCCGCGAGGTCGGCCTCGCCGACGGCCGAGACGTCCTGCTCCTCGCCGGAGGCGCCGGGCAGTCTTTTGTCGAGGGTGCAGCTCAGTCCGCTCGCCCATTCGCCCTGCGCGACGCTCACCGGGACCGCGATCCCGATGTGCGGGCGGATCAGGTCGCGCAGGCGCAGTTCGCGGCGCTGGCGTACGGAGGCCTCCCGGTCCTGGGCGAGCCGCAGCACATGGCGCGTGCCGACCCACCACGTGAAGTGCTCGCCGCCCTCGTGGACGGGCCGCACGTCGGGTCCCCCGCCCGCCGCGGCGGCGTCGGCGAGCAGCGAACGGACCAGCCGGCGGACGGTGTCCGCGGTCGGTGTCGGTGCCTGGGTCATGGTCGCGCCCTTGTCGTTCGGGGGCGTGGGCGGAGCTGCTGCCGCACGGTCGGGTCGTGCACGTCAGTCGACGATCACCAGCTCGCGGGAGGTGGTGTTGAGGCGGCGTCCGCCGTCCTCGGTCACCGTCACGATGTCCTCGATGCGCACCCCGAAGCGGCCGGGCAGATAGATGCCGGGCTCCACGGAGAAGCACATTCCGGGGACGAGGGGCTGTTGTTCGCCCTCGATCATGTACGGCGGTTCGTGGGTGGTGACGCCGATGCCGTGCCCGGTGCGGTGGATGAAGTAGTCGCCGTACCCGGCCTCGGTGATGACCGCGCGGGCCGCGCGGTCGACGTCCTGGCAGGCGGCACCGGGCCGCACCGCACGGAAACCGGCCTCCTGGGCGGCGCGCACGATGTCGTGCACCTTGCGCTCCTCGTCGTCCGGTTCGCCGACGTGAACCGTGCGGGAGGTGTCGGAGCCGTAGCCCTCCTTGAGGCCGCCGAAGTCCAGGACGACCATGTCGCCGCGCTCGATGACACGGTCGTCGGCCTCGTGGTGCGGGTTGGCGCCGTTGGGGCCCGAGGCGACGATGGTGAAGTCGACCTGGGAGTGCCCGAACCGCCGCAGCAGACCGGCGACGTCGGCGGCCACGTCGGTCTCCCTGCGGCCGGCGAAGGGAACCTTCCGGATCTCCTCGAACGTTGCGTCCGCGGCCGCCCCGGCGGCCGCCAACCGCTCCAGTTCCGCCGTGTCCTTCACGGCCCGCAGCATGGGCAGGGCCTCGGTGAGGGCGGTGTAGCGGGTGTCCGGCAGCCGCTTCTGGAGGCCGAGCAGGTGCAGGGCCCAGGCGTTGTCGCTGACTCCGAAGCGGCCGGCACGGTCGAGGAGGGACGCGGCCGCCTCGTACGGGTCCTTGCCGTCGGTCCAGTCGCGCAGCGTCAGCGCGGGCGCGCCGACCGCCTTGGCCGCGTCGGGGGCCTCCAGGGTGGGCACGACGAGGACAGGGTCCTGTCCGGCCCTCAGCACCAGCAGGGTGAGCCGCTCGGTCTCCACCGGCCGATAGCCCGTCAGCCACACCAGGTCGGGCCCGGGCGCGACCAGGACGCCGTCGAGCCCGGCGTCCGCGGCGGCCTCGGCCGCGCGCCGCATACGGGCCTCGTAGTCACCGGCCGTGAAGGGCGCGGGCGTGCCGGTCATGCATGCCTCCGTCTGTCCGGAGTTCCCCAGGGGGCTACGGGCAGCATCCTGCCCTTCCGATGAGGCACGCGCGAGCCGGTTACCCTCGCCGCGTCAGCTCTCCAGGGCTAGGCGGGCGCCCAGGAGGAGCAGTACACCTCCGGAGACCTGCTCCAGTCGTCGGCGGACACCGGTCCGGGACAGTACGGCCTTCATGCGGCCGACGAACCACACGTACAGGCCGTAGTAGCCGACCTCGTAGACAGCCCAGAGCGCGGCGAGGCCGACCATGGCGGGCAGCTGCGGGGCGCCCTCCGGCACGAACTGCGGCAGGAAGGACATCGCGAAGATGGCCGCCTTCGGGTTCGCGAGGTTGAGCAGCAGCCCGCCCCGATAGGAGGCCCAGCCGCTCTTCTCCGCGCCCTCCCAGCCACCGCCGTCCACGGCCCCCTTGGAGCGGCGGGCCTGCCACAGCGTCTGGACACCGAAGCCGACGAGTACGACGGCGCCGACGATCCGCATGACGTCGTACGCCATCTCGGAGGCGGCGAGCAGTGCGGTGAGGCCGAACGCGGCGACGACGCCCCAGATGAAGACCCCGGTCTCGTTGCCGAGCACGGTCAGAAAGCCGGACCGCCGACTGCGCAGCGACTGCTTGATGATCAGCACGGTGCTCGGGCCGGGTGAGGCCGCGATCAGGGTGCAGGCCCCGAGGAAGGCGAGAAGGGTGCTCAGCATGCGGCCATCGTGGCGTGCCGCCTTTCGGGCGCCAACCCCTTTTCGGCTGCGGCGGCCGGCCCGTTCCGGTTTCGCGCGGCGTGACCCTTTCCGGCCCAGCCGACCTAACGGTTGAGCGTTGCCTTGCCGTTAGTTCTAATGCTTAGATTGGCATGTTCCATTAAGCAACGAGGGGATGAGCATGCTCGTACTGGCGCACATCAGCGACCTTCATCTGGACGGGACCGAACGGGCCACTGAGCGGGCCGAGTGCGTGCGCGACCGGCTGTGGGAGCTGCCCGGGAAGGTGGACGCACTGCTGGTGACCGGGGACATCGCGGATCACGGCGCGGAGGCGGAGTACGAGGAGGCGGCCCGCATGCTCGGGCTGCGCGACGGCGGGGCCCCCTTCCCCGTACTCACCTGCCCGGGCAACCACGACAGCCGTGCGCCCTACCGCAAGGCACTGCTCGGACAACCCGCGGCCGAGGGGCCGGTCAACAGCGTCCACGTCTTCGACGAGGCGGCCGTGCTGATGTGCGACTCCAGCATTCCGGGCCGGGACGAGGGGGAGTTCGACAAGGAGACGTACGCCTGGATCGAGGCGACGCTCGACGAACTGGACGGCAGCCTTCCGGCGCTGCTCGCCTTCCACCACCCGCCGGTCGCACTGCACCACCCGTTGCCGGACGCGTACCAGCTGAGCCAACCGTCTTCCCTGGCCGCGCTGTTGGAACGCAGGCCCGAGGTCGCCGGGCTCATCACCGGTCACGCACACACGCCCGCGGCGACCACCTTCGCCGGACGGCCGCTCGTCGTCGGCCCCGGTGTGACGTGGACGCTTCGGCTGCCGTGGGAGGGCGAGGGTGCCGCGGACCGGGATGCTCCTCCTGGGTACGCGTTCCATGTGCTGGACGACGAGCAACGGCTCACGAGCCACTTCAGGGTCGCCTGAAGGGGCGGGGGAACGGCCTCTTGAAGAGGTCCCCGAACGCGAGGAACTCCCGAGAGCAAGGAAGCCGTCCTCTCTCAGGTCACGACTCCGGGGACCGCGGACAGTTGCTGACGACCGCCGTTCGCGTGCCGCACGGTGAGGGTGACGGTGCGTCCGGGACGCGCGGCGGCGACGGCCCCCGCCAGGTCGGCGGCCGATGCGATCCGGCTCCCGCCGAAGGCGATCAGGACATCACCGCGGACCAGTCCCGCGGTGTAGCCCGGGCCGGGCACGTGGACACCGACGACGAGTGCGCCCGCGTCCTTGACGGCATCGACGGCCTCGACCCCGAGGGTTGCCCGCACGGGCTCCTCCGGGGAAGTCGGACCGCCCGCGCCGGGCGCCGACTTGGAGTCACCGGCCTGGGGCGCGCCGGAGGTCCGCGCCGGTTTACCCGCCGCTCCTTGCTCCGCGGCCTGTCTCTGAAGGTCCGCCAGCTTGCTCATGCCGATCACGGTGGCGCCCACGGTGCCGAGTCCGACGCCCGACAGGACCAGCACCGTCCCGACGAAGAGGCTGAACAGCAGAGTCATCAACCGTTTGCCGCGGCGCCGCGCGGCATGCGGGCGCCGGGGGCTGCCGGACGGACGGCCGCCGCCCGGCTCCTGACCGGGCATCGGCTTGGGACGCAACGCGGTCTGTTCCATGGGTCGCCTCCGGCAGATGCTCTACGGACCGCCTCCGGCTCTTGCTCTACCCGGCGCCCCGGCGCGCGACGATTCACGAACGAGTGAGACTGTCAAACGCGTTCGAGAAGCCTGTCCGCCATCGTCGCCGCCGCTCCCCGCAGCGATGCGCCGTGCACCAGCTCGACGCGGTGTACGACACGTGGCGCCACGAGCGGGACGGCCACCGCTCCGGGCACGCCGGCGGCCGCCGTACGCGGCAGCAGGGTCAAGCCGTGTCCCGCGGCGGCCAGCGCGGTGAGGGTGCGGAGGTCGGTGCCCTCATAGCGCAGGGCCGGGCGGAAGCCGCCGCTGCCGTTCGCGGCACGGAGGTGGGCCAGCGGCAGGCCCGCGCCGGGGGCGTCCAGCCAGCGGGCGTCGACCAGGTCGCCGAGACGCAGTCCCGTGCGCCGGGCGAGCGGATGGGCCTGCGGCAGCAGTACGCAGACCGGCTCCTCGCCCGCGCCGTGCGTGGTCAGCGGCGCCACGTCGGGCAGCCGGAGGGGGTCGCTCGGCGCGGCGAGACCGTCGACGAGGCCCAGGTCCGCGGTTCCGGTGGCGACCTCCGCGGGGATCTCGTCGCGGGCCAGCACCCGCAGGGTCACGCCGGCGGCGGGGAGCGCCGCGAGAGTACGCGGTCCGAGCGCGGTCGGCGCGACGGCGAGCGTCAGCCCGTGCTCGGGTGCTGCCGCCATCCGGGCGACGTCGGCGCGGGCCGCGTCCAGGCGCAGCAGCAGCGGTCCCGCGTGTTCGAGGAGCCGCTCGCCCGCCGCGGTCGGCGTGACGGGGCGCCGGGTGAGCAGCGGCGTGCCGAGGTCCTGCTCCAGCGCGGCGATGTGCTGGGACACGGCGGACTGGGTGTAGCCGAGCTCGCGCGCGGCCTCCGAGAAGGACGCGAGCCGCGCCACGGTGACGTACGTACGCAGGAGATGCGGGTCCATGCGCTCCAGGATGCCGCACGTCATCAGTGTTGCTTATCGAGGATGCAGAAATCATCGTTGGACGTGAACAACGGGGCGCGCCCAGGATGAACGGCATGACCACGAACACCGCGAACGCTTCCATGAACGACGTCACCGCAGGCTCAGCGCGGACCGCCCGTATCGCCCTGGTCGGCGACCGCTCCCCGAACGTCGTCTCGCACACCCGCATCCCGCTCCTGCTCGACGCGCTCGCCGCCCGCGACCGGATCGTCCTGGACGCCTACTGGATCCCGTCCGAGGACGCCGAGGACGAGGAGGCGGTACGCGGCTTCGACGCCGTATGGGTACTGCCCGGCAGCCCGTACCGCAGCGAGGCGGGAGTACTCACGGCGGCCCGCACCGCGCGCGAGGACGGCATCCCGTTCCTCGGCACGTGCGGCGGCTTCCAGCACGCGCTCCTCGAATACGCCCGCAACGTGTGCGGTCTCACGAAGGTCGCGCACGCCGAGAACGACCCCGACGCCGACGACCTCCTCATCGAGCCGCTCGCCTGCTCCCTCGTGGGCCACGAGGCCACGGTCATTGTCGAACCGGGCTCGCTCGCCCAGTCGGTGATCGGCTCCGAGCGGACGGTCGAGCGCTACTTCTGCGCGTACGGGCCCTCCCGCCACCTCGACACCCTGCGCGCGCACGGGCTGCGCTTCAGCGGGCACGACGAGGACGGGCACGTCCGGATCGCCGAACTTCCCGGCCACCCCTTCTACTTGGCCACCCTCTTCCAGCCGGAGCTGTCCGGGGACGGCTCGCGTCCGCATCCGATCGTGCGGGCGCTGGCCCGAGCCGCCGTGGCCCACGCGGCCGGTGCGCGACAGAGCCTGCCGGTGTGACCCTCACGACCGCCGCGTCCGGGTGCGAACTCCGCCGTTGTCAGTGGCGGCTGTTACTTTCTGTGAGATGACCGATCACGCCCTGCGGCTGCTCCAGAAGAACCCTCACCTGGCCGAACTGGCCGCGTTCCCCTTCAACTTCGACCTGGACCGCGCGGACCACGTCGAAGACGTCAGGCTGGCCTCGGACGGCCCGCTGAAGCCGATAGCGGGGGACGACACGGGCGGTACGTATTTCGTGTGCGCGGACGGTTCCGTGCTGTACGCCGATTCCGAGGGCTCGGCCGGGATCATCGGGGACAGTGTCGACGAGGCGCTGGAGATCCTGGTCGGACTGCCCGGCTGGCACGACTGCCTGGGGCTCGCGCCGAGCGACGGCGAGGAGAAGATCCTCGCGGAGATCGCCGAGACGGAGGAGGAGATCCGGGAGCACTACGGGATCGACGCCGAGCGGGACGAACTCCGGGCGGCGCTGGGGCTGCCCGTGCGATCGCCGGTGGAGCTGATCGGCAGGCTGCACGCCGCCCTGCTGCGCACCGAGCCCGAGTTCCTGCTGCTCAACGCGGAGGAGGGCGGGGCCTACGCCCTCCTCGACCGGCACCCCCGCCCGCCACTGTGGGAGACGGTTCTCGCACCGGGCCGTGCCGATCTGGCGCTGCTGCGGGAAGGCTCGTCGTGGGACGAGGTGGCCCGGGACGGGGGGCGCCGCGCGCTCGCCCTGCGCGCCGCCCAGTACGACCGCCGGGACACCGACCTGGCACTGCTGCGCCACCTGCTGAAGCACGAGGCGGAGGCGTCGATGACCGACGAACTGCGGATCGCCGCCGTCCTGGTGGGGCTGCACGGCCTCGCCGAGGACCTGCCGCTGCTGTACGAGGTCCGCGAGACGACGTACGACACCTGGTGCGGTCTCGGCGGCATGCCGGAGCCGGGGGCGAGCGGTGAGGAACTGCGGGAGTGGGCTCTGGGGCTCGACGACTCGCTCTTCGGCACCGACCCTTCGGACGAGCCGCTGTCCACCTGGACCGGCATGGCGCTCGAACAGGGGATGGTCGAGTTGGCCCGCACCGCCCTGATCCGCCTGCTGGACGACATCGACCTCGGGGGGTGTCGCTACGACCGATTGCCGCCGGAGAGACGAGCCGCGCACCCGCTCCGCACACTGCCCTACGCGTTCGAGGAGTTGGGCGACTCCTTCCAGGCCCTGCGCGCCCAGCGCCTCTACTCGCGCCTCCAGGACACCGCGCAGGACCGCGTCTCGGCACTCCTGACCCTCGCCCGGATGGAGCGGGAGGGGCATCAACTCCGGGAAGCCGTACGCACCTTGGCGCGGTTGCGCGACACACTGGCCAAGCCCGCCGATGACACCCTGCGGCACTGGCGCGGCACCAACCTGGGTGCGTACATCGTCGAGGAGCACCACGAGGTGGTCCGCGCCGCCTCGGCCGACGCGAGCCTCGCCGAGGACGTCCGCGAGGTCACCCGGGCCGCCGCGGAGATCCTCGCGGAACTTTCCGAAGCGGCCCGGGCGAGCGTCAGACAGCGGCCGATACCGGAGTCCCCGGCCGGCTGAACGGCAGCGCGGGCACCCTGTCCGGTACGAAGCCGTGGGCGCGCCGCGCCAGGTCCGCCGCGCCGTAGCGGTGGCAGTCCTGGTGCCACTTCAAGATCCCGGACAGCCAGTGCTGCAGCTCCACGACATAGCCCTCCATGATCCCGCGCACTTCCGCCGAGAGCTTGAAGTCCTCGTACAGGATGGGCAGTTCATGGGCGGCGACGTGCTGGAACTGCTGCATGCGCTGGGTCATGAGGTCGTGGATGATGCCGAGCGCGGTCGGGTAGTCGCAGCCGAAGAAGTTCTGCACGACGAGGATGCCGTTGTGGACCTCGCCCTCGTACTCGATCTCCTTCTGGTACGAGAAGACGTCGTTCATGAGCATCGCGTAGTCCATGGCCGCGTTCTCCAGCGAGCGGACGGGACCGCTGCGGTAGATCTCGGGCGGAACCTTCCGGCCGTGGCTCAGGCGGCACAGGCTCATGGTGAGCTCGGAGCCGAAGGTGGCGCGGCGCATCTCCAGGTAGTCGACGGGGTCGGGGATGCGGTGCTGGATCTGGTTGGACAGCTCCCACAGCCAGCTCTCCGTCATCACATCGACCGCGGCCCGGAACTGGCGTCGCTCGTCCGGGGTCATCCCCGCGGCCGTGCGCTGCCAGAGGTCGATGAGGCCGCGCTCCATGCCGTTGACCGGGACGGGGACCTCCTCGTCGTCGATGGGCATGCAGGCCGAGAGGCGCGCGGTGACCAGCTTGGCGGTGGCCAGGTCGCGACGGTTGCCGAAGACGAGCGGGTAGTAGTCGTCGCCGTAGGTGCCCCAGGCCAGCCACTGGGAGCTGACGTCGAGGTCCTCCGGTGTCGCGTCCGGGTGAATGCCGGCCGCGCACAACGGCAGGTCGTAGGCGGCGAGTTTGTCCTCGTCCCAGACGCCCTCCTGGAGCATGCCCATGGCGTGCATCCAGCCGGTGAGACGGTCGCGGGCGCCCGGCAGATGCGGGCTGAGCGTCACCTCGAACGGCATGTAGAAGTCGGGGAGTTGAGAGGGACCGACCTTCTGGAAGGGAACATGGGTGTACGAGCGCAGCCGCTCCGCACCGGCCGCCGACAGCAGGGCACCGATGTCGACGGCGGACGTGCCGAACGCGGCGACGCCGAAGGGCCGCTCCGCCTCCAGAGCCCCCTCGTTCATATAGCGGCTGGAACGCATGTGCCACTCGTGGCCGCCCGACTGCCAGTCCTGCAGGCCCCGCGTGTACGCGGCGACCGCGGCGACCTCGTCCGGGGCGAGGCCCTTCTCCACGGCCAGCGCGGGTACTTCGGTCAGGGCCGTGTGCTCGAACTGGTGGAGCCGCGAGGTGAGGATGTCGTTGACGGTCTCGGCGGCCTCCTGGGTGGTGCAGCCGAAGAAGGTCTCCAGGACGAGGATGCCGTTGCTGAGCTCGCCCTCGTCCTCGACCTCCCGCTGGTAGGAGAAGAGGTCGTTGCGCAGGTGCACACCGTCGGAGAAGGTCTCCATGAGCACCCGCAAGGGCCTGGCATCGGCGACGGAGGCGGGTACTTCGGAGGTCGCGTACTCGACGAGCCCCGCCGACCAGG
This sequence comes from Streptomyces sp. R35, assembly GCF_041053035.1. Lineage (NCBI taxonomy): Bacteria > Bacillati > Actinomycetota > Actinomycetes > Kitasatosporales > Streptomycetaceae > Streptomyces > Streptomyces sp. R35. The sequence continues at coordinate 8,505,325 of NZ_CP163440.1, read as the reverse complement.
GGGCGCCGCCCACCTTGCGGCGCATCTCGATGTACTCGACGGGGTTGGCGATCCGCCCTTCGTTGATGTTGGAGAGCTCCCACAGCGACTCGTTCAGCAGATGCTCGGTGGAGACGGCGAACCGCTCGCGCCACGCCATCGACATCGAGGGCACCGTACGAGCCCACAGATCGGCGAGGCCCGCCTCGACCGGATTCTCCGGCTCCGGTACGGGAGTCGAGAGGTCCAGCGGCATGAAGAGGGGCAGCCGGTCCAGGTAGGCCTTGCCGCCGTCGCGGTCCTGGCTGCGCTTGAAGGTCTCCAGGAAGTGGTCGTCGAAGAAGAAGACCCACACGTACCAGTCGGTGATGAGGGAGAGCGCGGGCCCGTCGCAGTCGGGGTGCGTGTACGCGCACAGCAGCCCGTAGTCGTGCGCGTCGAGGTCGGACTGTTCCCAGATGCCGGAGCCCTCCAGCATGCCCATTCCGCGGGCCCACTCGACGGAATGGGCCCGCGCCTCGTCGAGATGCGGGTTCAGCCGCGCGGGATACGGCATGTAGAAGTGCGGGAGTTCGAACGGCTGCGTCATGGCCGGGGCCCTACCCAGGGCCCTCCGGCGACATCCACGAGCCGGGACATGATCACACCATCGCGTGAATCGATGCCAAAGGCACACGCGAAGGCCGGCTGTAGGGGCAACGGCCGCTGGTCCTTTGGCTGCGGGTGGGTGGGGGCTGGTCGTGCAGTTCCCCGCGCCCCTGAAAGATTGCGCAGCTCCCAGGGATGGGACGGGTAGGGGCGGCGGAGGCGAAAAAGCGGGCCGCTCAGTCGGCGGGAGCCGTCAGTAGCAGTTCTTGTGCCGTCCACTCCAGGGCGTCCGGGAGTGCCTCCGTGGCTACCGGGAACCAGAGCGAGCAGGAGGAGAGGCCGGCCGCCTCCAGCTGGGCGAGTTCGTGGCGGATGCTGTCGGCGGTGGCCCGTTCGCCGCCGAGGGGGCGCCACGGGAGGTCCACCGCGGGGCGGAAACCCGGGGGCAGCAGCAGCGTGCCCGCGGTCAGTGTCAGGGTGTCCGGGTCCCGGCCGGCCTCCTTGCCGAGCGCCGCGAGCCGTTCCCGTACGGCGGTCAGGGTGTCCGTGTCGACCGCCGAACCGTGCCATCCGTCGCCGTACCGCAGCGCCCTGCGCAGGGCGGCGTCGCTCTGGCCGCCGATCCACACGTCGGGGCCGCCGGCGGTGCGCGGCCGTACGCCCAGCCGCATTCCCTCGGCCCGGTCCTCCCACAACTCCCTGATGGTGGCCAGCTGTTCGTCCAGCCGCTTGCCGCGCCCGCCGAACGGCGCCCCCGCGGCGGCGAACTCCGCCGTGTCCCAGCCGGTGCCGACGCCGAGGGTGAAGCGGCCGCGCGAGAGGCGGTCGAGGGTGGCGGCCTGGTGGGCGACGACGACGGGGTTGTAGAGCGGCAGGATCAGGACGCTGGTCACCACCCGGATCCGTTCCGTCGCGCCCGCGATCGCCGACAGCAGCACCAGCGGGTCCGGAGTCACCCCCAGGTCACCAGCGAGAAGGTGGCTCCCGGCGATGAGGTGGTCGAAACCCAGACGCTCGGCGGTCCGGGCGGTCTCCAGGACCCCGTCGAGCTCGCTCTCCCGCCCGGGCCACAGCCGGTGCGGGCCCACTCCGATACGCATCCCTCAGTTCCTCTCATTCGCGGCCAGTGCGTTCCGTGTCCGCGTCACCTGCTCCGCCAGCCGCTCGCGCAGCTGCCGCAGTGCGCCGATACGCCGGTCCAGCTCGTCGAGCCGGTCGGTGGCCGTCTGCAACGCGCCTTCGCACAACGGGAGTTGACCGAGCGGTTCGTTCAGGCATCCGGTGTCCAGCGGCTCACGGATGTCGTCGACGGTCAGGCCCGCCCGCAGCAGGCCCTGGATGTTGGCGGCGCGGATCACGGCGGACTCGGCGTAGTCCCGGTAGCCGTTGGCCGCCCGTTCGGCGCGCAGCAGACCCTGCTGCTCGTAGTACCTGAGCGACCGAGTGCTGACGCCCGTCCTGCGGGACAGCTCCCCGATGCGCATGTCGATGGATTCCCTTCGCACGCCGCGACGCTACGACCTTGACACTAGCGTCAGGGTCAACACCCCAGCACCGTGTCCTCCCTCTTGCCGACCCGCGCCCGCCCGGTCACCGTGGTCGCATGACCTCCTTCGTGCTCCCCCATGAAGTGCACGGCGACGGCGCCCACAAGGTGTTCGCCGTGCACGGCTGGTTCGCCGACCGGTCCGCGTACGCGGCGGTGCTGCCGGATCTCGACCGCGAGACGTTCCAGTACGCGCTGGTCGATCTGCGCGGCTACGGGGAGGCGAAGGACGCGGTCGGCGCGTACACGACCGCCGAGGCCGCCGCCGATCTCGTCGAGCTGGCGGACCGGCTCGGCTGGGAGCGGTTCTCGGTGATCGGCCACTCGATGGGCGGTGCCGTGGCCCAGCGCCTGCTGGCCCTCGCCCCGGACCGGCTGCGCCGTCTGGTCGGCGTCTCTCCGGTGCCCGCGTCGGGGCTGCCGATGCCCGCGGATCAGTGGGAACTCTTCGCCGACGCCGCGCACAAGCCGGAGAACCGGCGCGCCATCATCGACTTCACGACCGGCAACCGCCGTCCCGCGGTCTGGCTCGACCGGATGGTCACGCGCTCGATCGCCCTGAGCGATGCAAAGGCGTTCCGTGCCTGGCTGGACTCCTGGGCCGGGGAGGACTTCCATGCCCAGGTCGAGGGGGCCGGGGTGCCCGCACTGGCCGTGACGGGCGCGCTGGATCCCGCGCTCTCGGCGGGCCTGATGCGGGAGACCTGGCAGAGCTGGTACCCGGGCGGCGAGGTGCACGAGCTGCTCGGGGCGGGCCACTACGCGATGGACGAGACCCCGCTGGAGTTGATCCGCGTCGTGGAGGCCTTCCTGCGCGATGACGGCGAACACCAGGGCGGGCACCAGGGCGGGCAGGCGTGAGCGTCGCACGGCAGACCGCGCCGCCCGTGCCGGACGTCTTCGATCCCCGGCGGTACGCCGACGGTGTCCCCCACACGGCGTACCGCACGCTCCGCGACCATCACCCGGTCGCCTGGCAGGACGAGCCCGACGTGCTCGGCTGGCCGGCGGGACCGGGGTTCTGGGCGGTGGCCCGGCACGCGGACGTGGTCCGGGTGCTGAAGGACTCGGCGACGTACTCCTCGTATCTCGGAGCGACCCAGATCCGCGATCCCGACCCGGACGATCTGCCGTTCATCCGGCGCATGATGCTCAATCAGGACCCCCCGGATCACGGCCGGTTGAGGCGACTGGTCAGCCGGGCGTTCACGCCGCGGCGCGTCGACCACTTCGAGTCGGTCGCGCGCGAGCGGGCCCGTACGCTGCTCGGGCGGGCGGTGGAGCAGGCCCGCGCGGGCGACGGCACCTGTGACCTTGTCGCCACCGTCACCGACGACTACGCCCTGCTGAACCTCGCCGACCTGCTCGGCGTGCCGGAGCGCGACCGGGGGCTGCTGCTGCACTGGACACAGCGCGTCATCGGCTACCAGGACCCCGACGAGGCGGGCGAACCCGTACTCGACGGGCGTGGCCGGCCCGTCAATCCGCGCTCCCCGGCGATGCTGCGGGACATGTTCGCGTACGCGCGGCAGCTGGCCCTCCACAAGAGCAACCATCCCGGCGACGACGTGCTGACCACCCTCGCCACCGACGCCGAACTCGCCCCCGCCGAGCTGGAGATGTTCTTCTTCCTGCTCACGGTCGCGGGCAACGACACCGTACGCAGCGCGGCTCCCGGAGGCCTGCTGGCACTGGCGGAGCATCCGGACGCGTACGAGGACCTACGCGCGGGCCGCGTCCAACTCGGCACAGCAGTGGACGAGTTGCTGCGCCGGCATCCTCCCGTCCTCAGCTTCCGCCGTACGGCGGCCGTCGACACCGAGCTGGCCGGGCAGCGAATCCGCGCGAACGACAAGGTGGTCGTCTTCCACGCCTCGGCCAACCACGACGAACGCGTCTTCACCGACCCGCACCGGCTCGACCTGGCCCGGAGCCCGAACCCGCACGTCTCCTTCGGCGACGGCCCGCACGTCTGCCTCGGCGCGCACTTCGCCCGCCTCCAACTCCGTGTGCTGTACGAGGAGACCTTGCGAGCCCTGCCGTCCCTCCGGACCGCCGGACCTCCCCGCCGTCTCGTCTCGAACTTCATCAACGGCCTCAAGTCACTGCCGCTACAGGTGACTTGAGACCGGGCCGCGTTCAGGTCCTGACCTGGATCAGCGCGTGTGTGCCGCTGGTGCGCCAGCGCTGTTCCTCGGCGGCGACGAGTGCGGCCTCGGTGCGGGCGTCGAGGCCGACGATCACGTCCGACTTCAGGGTGCGCAGGGCGGCCACCGGGCCGGGGAAGTACGCGGTGGGGATCGCGAAGGGCGTGGTGGCGGGGCGGAGGCGGTCGCCGATGAGGCGGCGGTAGTTCAGGTCGCCCTTCATGACGGTCACGTCGGCCGCCGCGAACTCCTGGCGCAGGTCGTCGGGCATGTCGGCGTACGGCAGCGGGGCGCAGGAGAAGGGGTGCGCCCGGAGCGTGATGCGGCCGTCGGTCAGGGCCGACCAGAGGCGGTGGCCCGACTGTCCGGCCGCTCCCTTCGCGGCGGTCAAGCGGCGCAACGCGTCGATCACGTCCGCCGTCGTGGCGTCCGAGACGTAGTACGGGTACGGCTTCACCTGAAGAACGGCCCGCTCGACGCGGCCGTGGCGGAGGAGATGGTCGATCAGGAGCAGGTCGGGGATGAGTTCCCGGCCCGCGTTGTCCGCGACCAGGCAGAGGGTGCCGCCGGCGAACATCGAGCGGAGCAACTCGCTGTCGTTCGCGACGAGTTGGAAGTCGGCCTGCTCCCCCACCCCGCCTGCCAGGCTGAAGCCGAGGTCCGCGCGGTTGCCCCACAGCGAGCCGTGCAGCAGCGCCTCCTCCTGGTCCTCGGCCGGCCGGAGGGCGAGTTCGTCGAGTGCGGCGAGTTCCTCGTCCGCCTCGGGGGTGTCGAGCTCCGCGAGTTTGAAGGGGCGGAAGGGGTCGATGCCCTTCCACGGTCCCGGGGCGAAGTAGCCGACGGCTTCGAGGAGTTGGCGGTAGAAGTAGCTCTCGGACCACAGGAAGGGCACGTCGAACCAGGAGCGGCCGAAGTACTCCCGCCCCCAGGTCTCCCACTGTTCGCGGTCCTCCGCTTCGGCTCCGAGGGGTTCGATGACGCCCTCGGAGCCGCTCTCCAGCAGGGCGTCGAGCGCGCGGCGCTGTTCGGGGCCGTACGGGAAGGCGTCCCGCACCTTTCGGATGAGCGCGGGATGCCGCTCGGCCAGCACGCTCCAGGGGAACGATCCCACCGTGTTGCTGAGGATCACGCTGGGGTCGCCAGGCTCGCTGGACTCGCTGGACTCGCTGGTCTCGGGCATGCGGCTCACCGTACCGGCTGAGCAGAAGGGGCCGGCCGACACGTTTCCGCGTCGGACGGCCCCTCCCCCCGTAGAGCTCAGCAGGTCGGCTGGGGTCAGAAGGTCAGCTTCCAGCTGTTGATCGTGCCGGTGTCCTGCGCGGCCGTGTCCTGGACGCGGAGCTTCCAGGTGCCGTTGGCCGTCTCACTGGAGGCGTCGACCGTATAGGTGGCGCTGACGTTGTCCGCCGAGTCCGAGGTGCTGGAGGACTTCAGGCGGTAGGTCGAACCGTCCGGGGCCACCAGGTCGATCACCAGGTCACCGCGGTAGGTGTGGGTGATGTCGACGCCGACCTGGAGGGTGGAGGGCGCGTTGCCGGTGCGGCCGCTGACCGTGATCGGGGACTCGACGGCGGAGCCGGCGTCCGGGATGGAGACGGCCGAGGTGCTGGAGAAGGTGGTGCCGCCGGTGGAGCCGCCGCTCGTCGCCACCGCCTGGACGGTCTTGGTGGCGTCCGCGAGGCCGGCGCCGCAGCCGCCCGAGCATGTGCCGGGCAGGGCACGGGCGTTGGTCTTGATGGCCGACTCGATCTGTGCCGGGGTCAGCGACGGGTTCGCCGACTTCATCAGCGCCACGAGGCCGACGATGTGCGGGGTGGCCATGCTGGTGCCCTGGTAGTACGCGTACGACTCCGTGGACGCGGTCTTCGTGCCGGAGTTGAGCGTGGAGTAGATGCCGTTGGCGGTGGCGGTGCTCATGTCGCCGCCCGGGGCCGAGATGTCGACGATCGAGCCGTAGTTGGAGTACGAGGCCCGGGAGCCGCTGCGGCCGGTCGCGGCGACGGTGATGACGTTGCTGCAGCTCGCCGGGGAGTACTTGGAGGCGTTGTCGTTGTCGTTGCCCGCCGCGACGACGACCGTCGTACCGCGGTTCACGGCGCCGTTGATGGCGGTCTGGGTGGCGGAGGTGCAGGCACCGGAGCCGCCGAGGCTCATGTTGATGACCTTGGCGACGTTGGTGTTGGCCGGGATGCCGGACACCGTGCCGCCGGACGCCCAGGTGATGGCGTCGATGATGTCGGAGTCGTAGCCACCGCACTTGCCGAGGACGCGCAGCGGGGAGATCTTCGCGTTGTACGCGATGCCCGCGACGCCCTTGCTGTTGTTGGTGACGGCGGCGATGGTGCCCGCGACATGGGTGCCGTGCCAGGAGGAGCTGCTGGAGCCGGTGCCCGTGCCGCACTCGTCGGTCGCGTACCAGTCGCCCGGGTCGGCCGGGTTGCTGTCGCGTCCGTCGCCGTCGACCGAGACCGCCGTGTCGGAGATGAAGTCGTAGCCGCCGACGATGTTCGCGGCGACGTCGGAGTGCGCCACGTAACCGGTGTCGATGACGGCGACGGTCACGCCGCTGCCGGTGGAGGTGGACCAGGCACCCGGGACGCGCATGCCCGCCGTGGACTCGAACAGGTCCCACTGCTTGCTGTACTCGGTGTCGTTCGGGTCCGCCTGCGGCTTGTTCAGCCGGTCCGGGACGACGTACGCGACCTGCGGGTCGGCCTGGTACTGCGCGATGACGTCGGCGACGTCCGCCTTCTTGAGCTCGGCGCCGAGGTCGACCAGGGCCGCACCGGTGCCCAGACGGCGCTGGAAGTCGAGGTCCTCGCCCGCCTTCTTGCCCTTTGCCTCGGCGTCGGCGTCGGCGGCCTTGTTGGACTTCGCCTCGGCGGCGCCGGACTTGTAGCCGACGATCAGGCGCTCGGCGGGCGCGGCGGCGGCCTGCGCGGCGGGGGTGACGTCCGCCTTCTCCGTGGCGGTGGAGGTAGAGGGGGACGACGTGGACGTCTGGGCGGCCACCGTGGTGGTCATTCCGGCCAGCAGGGCGGCGGATATCGCGGCGACGGAGATCAGCTTCCGTCGGGCGTCGCGGGTGGGGGAGGGACGCAAGGGCTTGCCTTTCGGGGCCGGCTCCGGGCAGCGCGGTGCGATTGCGGAGCAGCGGTCGATTCGCTTCGTCGTCGAAGCGGCGGGGGGTGCAGAACCAGAAAGCGGCGCGGTGGCCGGCCATGCGTGTACGACCCGGTGAGGGGTTACCTGTGGGTCGGCTGTGCTCGAACGATAAGCAAAGAGCAGGTAAGAGAGATATAGGGGAAACCCTCGATCTGGCTGGTAACCGACCCTCACATGCGGCCAGTTCGCCGGAAGGTTCCGTTTCGCACCTATCGCGGCGGTGCCGTACGGCACCGCACCCCCGCTCTGAACGTACGGCCGCGTGGACCCGTACTTCACGGTGCCCCGAGCGAGGAGTACGTCCATGCCGCGCGCGGTGGCTTCCGCCTGACGGCGCTCAGCCATGGCGGCGGAACCCCGATCCGCTTCGCCGACGTACCGAGGAGACCCACCGGATGACTGCCTACCGCACCGCCACCGCGGCCGCTGTCGCCGTGGCGGCTCCGCTGCTCCTCGCGACCTGGGCCGCGGGACCCGCCCAGGCGCACGGCGCGCCGACGTATCCGGTCAGCCGGGTGGCGGCGTGCTCGCCCGAGGGCGGCAGTCTGATCCGGACCGCGGCCTGCAAGGCGGCGATCGCCGTGAACGGCGCGCCCTTCACGGCCTGGGACAACCTCCGGGTGGCCGGCGTCAACGGCAGGGACCGCCAGGTGATCCCCGACGGGCAGTTGTGCAGCGGGGGCCTCGCCGCCTACAAGGGCCTCGACCTCGCCCGCGCGGACTGGCCGTCGACGCGGTTGACTCCCGGCGGCACCTTCACCCTCACGTACAGCTCGACGATTCCGCACACGGGGACCTTCAAGCTGTTTCTGACCAAGCCGGGTTACGACCCGGCCCGGCCCCTGAAGTGGTCCGACCTGCCGGCGCAGCCGTTCGCCACGGCCACCGACCCGGCTCTGGTGAACGGCGCCTACCGCATCAAGGCCACGCTGCCGTCCGACCGGACCGGCCGTCAGATGCTCTACACGATCTGGCAGAACTCGAGCACGACGGATACGTACTACTCGTGCTCGGACGTGGTGCTGTCGGGCGGGCACGCGACGCCGACGCCCACGCGGCAGGCGGGGACGAGCGCCGAGGGCACCCAGAAGACGACGGCACCGGCCGGGCAGGAACCCACTCCCACGCCGACGACCGCTTCGCCGTCACCGACGACCGCCTCGCCGACGCTGGTGACCACGTCACCGGCCGAGGCGACCGCTCCGGATCACCTGGCACCGGCCGCCGACAGCACTTCGGGCGGCAGCAGCGCCGCGCTCCCCCTCATCGCCGGGGGAACGGCGGCGCTGCTTCTCACCGCGGGCGCCGCCGTCTCACTCCGGCGCCGCCGCTGAATCGACCGGGCCCGAAGGCCGAGTTGAACTCAGGTCTCGAATAGGTCCGAGTTGAACTCAGGCCTCGAATCGGTCAGTTGACGTAGACCGAAGGGCTGCCGGACTGGCTGGTGTCCTGGACGGGCGCGTACTTGGCGGTGAAGTAGCCGCTGCTGAAGCACAGGGACGAGCCGGAGGTCTTCGCGAACTGCTGATTGGTGAAGGCGATGCTGTTGTCCGTGTTGCTCGCCGTGCCGGACAGACTGGACGCCTGGTAGACGCAGGTGATGCTGCCCAGCAGGGTGCGCAGCTTGACCGTGGTCTGAATGACGGAGCCGGCGGCCGGAGTGACGGTGACGGTGCCGTCGGAGGCCACCGTGGTGGTGTACGGCAGGTTGTCGACCGTGATGCTGGTGACGCCGAGCACGCCGACGACGTTGCTGGTGCAAGTGCTGCTGTCGAAGGTGTGCCCGGTGAGCGACTCGGTCGCCGTACCGGGGGCCGCCGGGTTGTCGGTGACGGTGGCGGTGAAGGTCGACGCGGAGCAGGAGACGCCGCTCGTGCCGGTGCTGCTGGAGTAGAGCGTGGCCGCGGTGCCGCTCGCCAGCGAGGCGCTGAGGACGTCACCGGTGGCCACGGCGGTTCCGCCGGCGCTGCCGGTGGTGAGCACCGGGGTGTCGGCCGCGGAGGCGGGGACGGTCGCGGACACCGAGAGGGCCGCGGCGACGCCGACAAGGGCAAGGAGGGATCGAGTACGCATGGGGGGTGCCTCTTCTCCGAAGGGGGGTGTGGGGTGCCTTGGTGCAGGTGTGCGTGCGGGACATGCGTGTGCGGGGGTGAACGAGGAGACCGCTGCCGGTCCGTGGCGCCTTCTCCGTACGCCACGGGCCGGCAGCGACAGCCGGGCGACCGGGCACGGCCCAGGGGGAAGGCGACCGTGCCGGTGCCGCGGGGTGGGGGGTGGGATGAAGTGGCGCTCCGCGCGTTCAGACGTGTCACGGCATGCCCCGGGAAGGGGTGGGGGCCGGGAGGTGACCTGCGCGTCGCGCAATGGATCCGGCGCCACGGATCCATGGGAAACAAGGGAGAGTTGTAGACCTGATGAATGGTCAACGTCAAGGCGTGGCAAGGAAGTTGAAGGTCAACGCGGCCCTGTCGCCGTGTCGTGTTCACAGGTGCGGCACAACCAACACCCTTTTCCCACAAGTCCCTTGACCCGCGAATGTAACCCCGGGTAACTTCCTCGGCGGCTACTGCTGCGTAACCAGAAAGCCCTTGCCCGAGCCGGGAGAGGTGAGGGGCGTGCGCGGCAGCCGCTGTCCGCGCCAGGACAACGGGCCACTGGACCCCTACCCGCATCGCACATGCCCAGGGAGCAGACATGGCCTCGTCCTCGGACGCCACGGCGTCCAACGGTTCCAGCCCCGAGACCCCCGAGAACACAGAAAGCGGTTCAGCCGCCGGCGGTCCGGACAGACGCGGGCGGGTTCGCCTGCGCCGCGCCGCCGTGATGGCGGTGCCCGCCACCGCGATCGCCGCGGGATTGATGATCCTCACCGCCCAGGGCGCGCTCGGCGTCCAGTTCGCCATCTCCGGCATGCCGTTCACGGTCACCGCGACGGAGCTCAACGGCACGGGCTTCGAGCAGTTCGGCGGCCTCGACAACATGGCGGACGACAGCCCGAACGCCGGCGACACCGGCGGCCAGGTCCTGATCGTCACCTCGGCGATCAAGAGCGCGACGCTCACCAAGCTCTGCCAGAGCGTCGACCTGGGCGGTACGAACCTGCTCATCACGGCGGGCAGTGGAGCGGACAAGGTGGAGGCGAGCCACCTCACCACCGACTCGACGGAGCTGTCGGGCGACGCGTCCTTCGGCAACATCGAGATCGGCAACGACGCCAGCACACTCGACAAGGCCGGAGTCCAGGGTCCCAAGGGAGTGTTCAGCCAGCAGGCCGACACCGTGCACATCGGGAACCTGCGGCAGACCAACTATGCGACCACGGCAGCGGTGTTCAAGCTCCCCGGTCTCAAGCTCCGCTTCAGCGACTCGGGTTGCTGATGTCCTCCGTCCGGAACCTGAGATCCGGTTTCCGGCAGTGGCGCGCGCACCGCCCCTTCTGGGGCGGGCTGCTGCTCACTCTGGCCGGGGCGGAGATCCTCCTCACCGAGAAGGCGTCCCTGAAGGTCGTCATGCACATCGGCATGCAGGGCCTGGCGGGCTATCTGCTCCCCACCCTGATGCTGCTGTGCGGCCTGCTGATCCTCTTCAACCCGGCCCAGCGGCTCTTCTACTCCCTCCTGGGCATCCTGCTCTCTCTCGGCACCTGGCTCACCTCCAACCTCGGCGGCTTCCTCATCGGCCTCCTGCTCGGAGCCATCGGCAGCTGCCTCACCTTCGGCTGGCTCCCGGACCAGGAGCCGCGCCGGCGGCGGTTGCGGTTGCGCCCGCGCCGAACGGGGTAGCGAGACCTGCCCGCCGCTCAAGGCGGGTATGGCCCACAACTCCTCGCGGCTACTCCGTTGGGGGCCGTGGCGGATACCCGGGGGGCGGTGGCGGGGACTGCCGGGACGCCTGCCCCGGTCGCGTCCTCGCGGCCAGCACAAGGGACAGAATGAGAAATATCAAGGTTGCCAGGGCGAAAAAGGAACCGAGCCAGAGACCGACCCCGATGGAGCCCACACTTATCCCGGTGACTTGCTGATTGAAGTTGATCAGGTCGCCCACGTCGCCGAGTTTCATGATGTAGACCACCAGAAGACAGCTCGCGGGAATCAGAGCCACGGGCGCGTATTTCCTGTCCACCGCCAGAGCCATGAATTCCAGCGCGAGAACGGCGGTCACCATGACGATGATCAGTGCGGGTCCAGCAGCCTGCATGCCTGTACCGAAGGCGTTGGGACTGACGTAGCCCGATATCCAGGGAACGAAGAGCATGAGGAAGCTGAGCAAGGCAGTTGCCGCCGAAGCCAGCAACGGCCAGTCGCGGGATATCTCCAGGGAAATATGGAGGCCTTTCCCCTTCGGAGAGGAAGGGGCGGCATAGTGCGTCATGACGATCCTCCTCCGCACCGCCCGCCACCCTCAGGGTCGCAGGGCAGGGGGCACTGCCTTCAGACTGCGCGCGTCGCGGCACTTCTGCAATTTCCGAGCACCACTCCCCCTCACCGACTGGCCTGTACGCGCAGGGAAGTTGCCCCCGTACGCGCGGGGAAGTTGCCCTAGTACGCACCGGACGCCCAGGCGGTCTCGCTGAGGCACCATACCCTCGCGTAGCGTGACGTGCCGTATCGACGTTCGCGGGCCAGGGAGGCTCCACGTGGGAAATCCAAGTCCCTTAGTGATCGACGTGACCGGGCGCGACATTCACCGAGAAGCCGCCCGCATCCGCGAGGCCGGCCCGGTGACGCGGGTGGCGCTGCCCGGTGGTGTGGAGGCCTGGGCGGTGAGCAGTCCGGAGTTGCTCAAGCGGCTGCTGACCGACCCCCGGGTGTCCAAGGACGCCCGGCAGCACTGGCCCCGGTTCGCCCGCGGAGAGATCACGCCGGAGTGGCCGCTGTTCACATGGGTCGCCGTACGGAACATGTTCACCACGTACGGCGGCGAGCACAAACGTCTGCGCGTTCTGGTCTCCAAGGCGTTCACCGCACGCCGGACGGCCGCGCTCCAGCCGCGCATCGAGGAGATCACCGCGCAACTGCTGGACCGGATCGAGGAGGCCGGGCGCGGATCCCGGGCCGTCGATCTGCGCGAGGGGTTCTGCTACCCGCTGCCGATCCAGGTGATCAGCGAGCTGTTCGGCCTGCCCGAGGAGCGGGGACCCGAGCTGCGACGGCTGGTGGACCGCCTCTTCGACACCTCCGCCGACCCGGGTGAGATGACCGCCGCGTACGAGCGGTTGTACGTCGTCCTGGCCGAACTCGTCGCCGCCAAGCGGGAGTCGCCCGGTGACGACCTCACCACCGGCCTGATCGCGGCCCGCGACGAGGAGGGTGACACCCGGCTGAGCGAGCAGGAACTGCTCGACACCCTGGTGCTGATGATCAGCGCGGGGCACGAGACCACGGTCAACCTCATCGACAACGCCGTCCACGCTCTGCTCACCCATCCCGAGCAGCTCGCGGCGGTGCGGGACGGCCGGGCCTCGTGGGAGGACGTCGTCGAGGAGACGCTGCGGGTCGACGCCCCGGTCGCCAGCCTGCCGCTGCGGTACGCCGTGGAGGACCTCGACATCGCCGAACTGGGCGGTCCGGATGGGGCGTTCATCGGGAAGGGCGAGGCCATTCTGGTCGCGTACGCCGCCGCCGGACGCGACCCCGAGCGGCACGGAAAGGACGCCGACCGCTTCGACGTCACCCGCGCCGACAAGGAACACCTCGCCTTCGGCCACGGCGTGCACCACTGCCTCGGCGCCCCGCTGGGCCGCCTGGAGGCCCGGATCGCGCTCCCGGCACTCTTCGAGCGGTTCCCTGACCTCCAACTCGCCGTCCTTCAGGAGGAATTGCGGCCGGTGGACTCCTTCATCTCCAATGGCCACCGCACCCTCCCTGTGCGGGTCTCCTGATCACTCGCCCGCTCCCGCCTCAACAGAGAGCGGATCCCAACCCCGCAGCGTGAGCGACGGCTTGAGGCGAGACGCGATGGCCTTTCTGCGCGCCGGACGGCCGCAACGCTCCCGTCGGCCGGCCGGGGCGCCTGAGCACCCGTCAGGCGGGCTGCGGAGTCATCCGGTGCAGGCCCTTGCGGTCGTAGTAGCGGGTCATCGCGAAGCCGAAGAGAAGGGCGAGGAGGGAACCGATCGCGATCATGATCCAGGCGCGGTAGAGACCGGCGTCGGCGCGGGCGTCGAAGAAGAGGATGGCGCGCACTCCGTCGCTGAGCTGCCGCATCGGCTCGAAGATCGACAGGAAGCGGTAGAAGCCGGGGACGGCCTGGAGCGGGACGGTGGCGCCCGACGACGGCAGGCCCAGCACGATGAACACGAACATGGACACCAGCTGCCCGATCCCGCCGAAGGCGGCGTTGATGGCCTGGACGCCCAGGCCGACCGCGAGGCTCGCGCAGTAGGAGTAGATCCACAGCAGCGGCAGATGCGAGGCGTCCATCCCGAGGATCGAGATGGTGGCCAGCATGACCAGCGTGGTCGTGAGCACGGTGATCCCGGCGGTCATGACCATCTTCAGCAGCAGCGTCTGGGTACGGCTGATCGGCACGGTGGGGCGGCGGGTGTGCCAGGGGCCGATCTCGCTGTCCGCGTAGCCGAGGGCGGTGTCGACACCGGTGCTGATCAGGTTGCCGCCCATGAAGCCGGCCAGCACGAGGAGCAGGGTGTAGTAGAACGCGCTCAGCCCCAGGCCGCTGTGCTCGCCGATGGGGTGGCCGACCGCGGTGATGACCTGGACCGGGTCGGCCAGCAGCAGATGCGTGGTGGAGTCGGCCTGCGCGGCGGCGGGCGCCGCCGTCAGCTGCTTGCCGATGGTCGTGGAGGCCTGCTGGGCGGCCGCCGTGGTGATCCGGCTTGCCAGTGACGAACCCAGGCTGCCCATGCCGGGGTTGGTCAGCACCGTCAGCTTCGGCCGGGCCGTGGCGTTCGCGGTGGTGAGCGCCGCGACGGAGGTGGTGAAGTCCGCGGGAATGACCAGGGCGCCGTAGATCCTGCCGGAGGACAGCTGCGCCTGGACCTGAGCCTGGGTGAGCCGGCGCCAGTCCGCCTTGCCGGAGGGGTCGCCGGAGACGACGGCCTCGGTGACCTGCGTGCCCACGTTCTGCTTCTGTCCGGGCAGCGGTGTGCCCGTGTCCGCGTTGACGATGCCGATGGGCAGATCGTGCAGGTGCTGGTTCGGGTTGACGATGCCGCCCATGTAGAGCAGCGACAGCAGCAGCGCGAGCAGCCCGGTCAGGACGGTGGGCACCAGCCACAGCATCGGACGGCGCAGAAGCGCGGCGGCGCGAGCCTGGACGGGGGCGTCGGGGTGGGCGTCGTCGCGGTGGTTGCTGTCGGCGTCCATGGTTCTCCAGAGGTTCCGGGGCGGCACGGGACCGGCGTACGGGGACGGCCGCTCCCGGACGTCCGGGGACCGCCCACCCCGGTCAGCATGGGGCGTACGGCGGTGAGGCGTTCGGCGACTCGCCGAATCCCCGGTCGCGGGAGACGGGTTCGCGCCAGCGCCGGCCGGCCGAGAACACCACGGCAGGCGGCGCTCTTCGCGAAGCTGGACTTGCGGTGTAAGTCATGTCGGACGTCTGGCAGGATCGCCCTGACCACGGCATGCGCACAGGCATGCGCACAGGGGAGAGTGACCGGATGAAGGCCCAGGGCACCGGCCGCGGCAGACGGCTCGGGCTGACGCGCGACAAGGTGATCGCCGCGGCGGTGACGATGATCGACCGGGACGGGCCCGACTCCTTCTCGCTGCGGAAGCTCGCCACCGAGCTCGGCGTCGAGGCGATGTCGCTCTACAACCACGTCCCCAACAAGGAGGCGCTGCTCGACGGCGTCGCGGAGGCGCTGCTCGCCGAGGTCGACTTCTCGGCGTCGGACACCGGCTCCTGGCAGGACCGCGTACGGGCGCACGCGACCGCCTTCCGGGCCACCGCGCTCCGGCACCCCAAGGCCTTTTCCCTGGTCCTGACCAGGCCGACGAAGTCACCGGCCGCCCTGGAGACCATCCGCTCCGCACTGGCCGGCTTCACCGGCCTCGGACTTCCGCCGGAGGAAGCGGTACACGCGCTGCGCAGCTACGCCGCGTACATCGTCGGCACGATCATGCGAGAACTGGGCCACGCCATCTCCCTGGGCACCTGGGACCCCGGTCACGCCCAGGAGCGGATCGAGGAGATCACGGCGACGGGCGACCCCCTGCTGACCGCCGCCGCGCCCTATCTGGCCGTCGGCGACCACGACGCCGAGTTCGACTACGGCATCGAGCTGCTGATCGCCGGACTGGCGGCCCGGGTGGAAGTGCCCGGCGACGGCGGCCCCCGTCAGGCGTAGGCGTTCACCCCCGGCCCCGCGGCCGGCAGCAGGGCCACGACCTCCCAGCCGTCGTCGGGGCGCGGGCCGGTTCGCGGTTCGCCGCCGAGCGCGGTGACCCGTTCGGCCGGGCCGACCAGGCCGAAGCCGCCGCCCCGGGCGGCGAGCGGCAGCTGCGGGCCGCCCCGGCCGTTGTCGTCGGCTCCGGTACCGAGGACGGCGACGTACGCGGTCAGCTGCATGTCCCTGTCGACCGCGAAACCGCACCTCGGCAGCGCTCAGCTCAAGCTCCCGGCGCGGAACCGTGTGAAGATCGCCGCCTGGGCCTGGCGGACCGGCCACGCGGGCGGCCCCGTATGGAGCTCACGAGGGCACAGGCTTTGCCCGGCCCTTGGGTTCAAGGCACCCCGGTCCTTGGATTGACGGCGCCCGGCCCCTGGGTTGATGCAGCTGACCGATCGCATCATCCTTGTACATATGGTGACATTGCCGGGCGATGCGGGGCGGGAGAGCACGGCCGGTGACGCCATGGCGTTGGTCGACGCACACGGAGTCGTCACGGGCTGGAGCGAAGGGGCTCGCCTGCTGACGGGATACGCGGCCGAGGAGATCACCGGACGGCCGGTGTCGGAGCTGGTGGACGGGGACGCCGACGCGGTCCGGCGGGAGCTGCGGACGGGCGGCGGCGCGGTGGTGACCGTACGGCGTCGGGACGGGCGGCGGACGGAGCTGGCCCTGCGGGTGTGCCCGCTGCGGGGCGCCAACGGGGAGCCGGGGGGATATGTGATCTCCGCGGCGCCGGACGGCGACGGTCGTGTGCTGGGTGAGCTGGCGTTCCGGCAGGCGTCGGTGTCGATGTCGATCTTCGACACCGGGCAGCGGTATCTGCGGATGAACGACGCGGCGTGCCGGATCATGGGCCGGCCGGAGGCGGAGTTCACCGGCCGCTTCTTCCCGGACACCGTGGAGGACGCGGAGCACAGCCGTGGCTTCCTGCACCACCTCCGGCAGGTCGTCGAGACCGGACAGCCGGTGCACTACGAGAGCTGGACCCGCGCGCCCTCCGGGATGCGGACGCACGCCTGGAACACCGAGATGTGGCCACTGCGGGACCCCTCGGGGCAGCTGCTCGGGGTCGCGCTGGCCGCGTTCGACAACAGCGAGCAGCACGCGGCCAAGGAGCGGCTCGCCCTGCTGAACAAGGCCGCCACAGGCATCGGCACCAAGCTGGACGTGATCCACACCGCCAGGGAGCTGGCCGAACTGGCGGTGCCCCGGCTGGCGGACTTCGTCAGCGTGGACCTGCTGGACTCGGTGCTCCAGGGCGAGGAACCCGCCGTCGGCCCGGTGGGCGGCGATCTGGAGCTGCGCCGCGTCGCCCACCACTCCCTCACGGCCGGGGTGCCCGAGGCGGCGATCGGCCTGGGCACCGCGGACGTCTATCCGTCCTCCTCGCCGCCGGCCTGCGCGCTGGCCACCGGCCTCGCGGTGCTCACCAGAAGCGGCGAGGCGGACCTCGACGACTGGGTCGCACGGCACGACGGCCGGTCCGCCAAACTGCGCGAAAGCGACAACGAGGACTTCTCCCTGATGGCCGTACCGCTGGTGGCACGCGGTACGACGCTCGGGGTGGCGGTCTTCGTACGGCTGCTCACCCCGCAGGGCCCCGACCCCTTCGACCAGGACGACGTGTCGCTCGCACGGGAGCTGGCCGCCCGCGCCGCCGTCTGCGTGGACAACGCCCGCCGCTACACCAAGGAGCACACGACCGCGCTGGCCCTCCAGCGCAGTCTGCTGCCCCAGGCGCTGGCGGGCCAGGCCGCCGTCGAGTTCGCCTCCCGCTACCTTCCGGCGCTGTCCCAGGCGGGCGTCGGCGGCGACTGGTTCGACGTGATCCCGCTGTCCGGCACGCGGGTGGCGCTGATCGTCGGAGACGTCGTCGGACACGGCATCCACGCCTCCGTCACGATGGGCCGGCTGCGTACGGCGGTGTGGACGCTGGCCGATGTCGACCTGCCCCCGGACGAGCTGCTGACCCACCTGGACGATCTGGTCGAGCACTTGGCGGCCGACGACAGCGGGGTGGGCACCGAGATCGGCGCGACCTGTCTGTACGCCGTGTACGACCCGGTGTCCCGGCGCTGCACGATCGCCTCCGCGGGGCACCCGCCGCCCGCGGTGCTGTTCCCGGACGGAACCGTCGAGGTCGTCGAGGTGAGCGCGGGGCCGATGCTCGGAGTCGGCGGTCTGCCGTTCGAGTCCACCGAGCTGGACGTGCCCGAGGGCGCGGTACTCGCCCTCTACACGGACGGGCTCGTGGAGGCCCGCGACCTCGACGTGGACGCGGGCACCGCCGCGCTGTGCGCCGCCCTGGCGGCCCCGGCCAGGGACCTGGAGGACGCCTGCGACAACGTACTCAGGGCTCTTCTCCCGGAGCGCCCCGCCGACGACGTGGCCCTGCTGCTGGCCCGCACGCGCGGCCTGGACACCGGGCAGGTCGCCGTCTGGGACCTGCCCGCCGATCCCGCGGTGGTGGCCACCGCCCGGCAGTACGCCACCGAGCAGCTCACGGCATGGGGGCTCGACGAGGCCGCCTTCGTCACCGAGCTCGTCGTCAGCGAACTGGTCACCAACGCCATCCGCTACGGCGGCGCCCCCATCCAGCTCCGGCTCATCCGCGACCGCGCCCTCATCTGCGAGGTCTCCGACGCCAGCAGCACCTCGCCCCATCTGCGCCGGGCCCGCACCTACGACGAGGGCGGCCGCGGCCTCCTCCTCGTCGCCCAGCTCACCGACCGCTGGGGCACCCGCCCGACCGGCACCGGGAAGACGATCTGGGCCGAGCAGGCGCTTCCCGCCCCGTAGTCGCACCGTCAGGTGGTGGCGGTCAGCCGGTCTGTACCGGAGCGTCGGCGAACGCGACGGCCAGGTCGGCCTCGATGCGGGCGGCATTCGCGCGGAGGGCGGGCAGCACGGTGTCCCGGGTGTGCTCGGGCGACTCCGGTCCTGCGTGCAGGGCGACGTTCAGGGCACCGACGGCCCGCCCGCTCCGGTCCCTGACCGGTACGGCGAGCGAGCGCAGCCCCGCCTCCAACTCCTGCTCCACCAGGGCGAATCCCTCGCTCGCGGCGCGGTCCAGGGCGGCGCCGAGCGCGGCGGCCGAGGTGAGTGTGTGCGGGGTCAGGGCCTGCGGCCGAAGGGCACCGATCCGCTCCTGCCGGTCCGCCTCGGGCAGATCCGCGAGCAGCACCCGGCCCATGGAGGTGGCGTACGCGGGCAGCCGGGTGCCGGGCGTGATGCGGGCGCTGGTGATCTGCTCGGCGGCCACCCGCGCCACATAGCGGACCTCGGCGCCGTCGAGGACCGCCAGCGACGTCGACTCCCTCACCTGTCCGGCCAGGTCGGCGAGATGGGGCTGGGCGATGTCGGCGAGGGTGAGGGTGGACAGCCGTGCGTAGCCGAGCTCCAGGACGCGCGGGGCCGGCAGGAAACGGCGGGCGCGTTGCTCCACGTAACCGAGTTGACGCAGCGTCAGCAGATTGCGCCGGGTGCTGGGGTACGACAGCCCCGCGGCCTCGGCGGCCTCGGCGAGGGTGAGTCCGCCGCGCTGCCGGCCGAGCGCGGCGAGTACGGTCAGACCCCTGGCCAGCGCCTGGAGGAAGGACGGGCCCAGTTCGGGCTTGGCGTCGGTGTAGGCGGGGGCGGCGGGCGGCGCCGGGGCTGCCGCGGGCGCGGTGCCGTACAGCTCGTCGGCGATGTCCTGGGCGGCGGCGGTCAGCGCGGCCAGGGCGTGCTCGCGCAGTTCGTCGCCGCCGTGGCGGCTGGTGTGCGCGAGCACGCTGATCGCGCACACGGGCCGGCCGTCGGGGTCGCGCACGGGGACCGCCAGTGCGACCAGGCCCGGGGCGACCAGCTGGTCGTCCAGCGCCCAGCCGTTCGCGGCCGCCGCCGAAGTCCAGGCGGCGAAGTCGGCCTCCGTCCGTTCGGGGCCGGGAGCGGTGCGGCGCGTGGGGACGGCCGGAAACCCGGTGTCGAGGGGGTCGGCGGCGCGGCGCGCCCGCCAGACGTCGTACGTGTCCGGTTCCCACCCGGTGGCGAGTACGGCGCCGGCCGCGCAGCGCTCGGCGGGCAGCAGGTCGCCGACGCGGAAGCCGAGGGGGATCACCCGGCCCGGCGGGACGGCCTTGCCGACGATGCGCGCGTCGCAGCCGTCCAGGACGATCGCCGAGACCGACTCGTCCAGGGTGCGGGTCAGCCGCTCCAGGCCGGGCCGCAGCGCGTGGGACAGGCCGCTCGCGTCCAGGTAGGCGTTGCCGAATTCCATCAGGCGCGGGGCGAGCACGAGTTCACGCCCCTCGGCCCGCAGATGGCCGAGGTGGGTGAGCGTGGCCGTGACCCGGTCGACGGCCGAACGGGCCAGGCCGGTGGCGCGGGCGAGGTCGCCCGGGCGCATCGGGTGCGGGGCGTCGGCCATGATCCGCAGCACGGCCAGGCCGCGCTCCAGGGGGCCGGTGGCTTCCGCTCCGGCGGCTTCCGCTCCGGTGTCCGTCGGCGAAGGGTCCGCCGACGCCGATGTCCGCGATGCCGCCCCCGGAACGCCCGGCGCCATGGCTTCTCCTCCCGTACTTCCGCTCTCCGGCGCATGAGGCCGTACCCGTCGTCCGGAGAACGCTACCGGCCATTGACAGCCGTCACGACGATCGCGCAGACTCGGCGCACTCGCTAAATGAATCTAAGTTCACTCAGCGAAAAAACAATATCTCGGCGCGGTGCGGGACGCACCCCACCAGGCCCCGCCCCTCTCCTTCGCCCCTGCCCCTGCCCTTGCCTTGAGGACTCCCATGAGCAATTCCGCCCAGAGCCGCGCGGACCTCGTCCGGCACAGCGCCTATGAATTCGCGCTGACCACGGTGCTTCTCTTCGTCGTGGTGAGCCTGGTCCGCTGGCTGGCCCTCCCCGGCTCGTCACTGACGATCGGCAATCCGCACACCTTGTTCGCCGTCGCGGGAATCGCGGTCGCCGCGCTGATCGCGGCGCTGATGTACTCGCCGCCCGGCCGCGCCTCCGGCGGCCACCTCCACCCCGGTGTCACCGTCTTCCTGTGGTCGAGCGGTCTCTTCCCGGCCCGCGCGGTCCTCCCGTACCTCGCCGCGCAGCTCGCCGGATCGGTGGCCGGCACCGCGCTGGCCGGAGCGGTGTGGGGCGAACCCGTGCGCCAGGTCGGCTACGGCGCCGTGGCGCCCGCGCCCGGGACCGGCGCGGTCGAACTGTTCCTCATCGAGGGCGCCGCGCTCGCCGCGGTGTTCGTCGCGGTGGCGCTGGTGATGGCCAGGCCCGCCCTGCGCGGTCTGATCCCGGCGGTCATCGGCATCGGTGTGGGCGTGGTCATCGCGACGCTGGGCACCGTGACCGGGGCGAGCATCAACCCGGCGCGCGCCTTCGGTCCGGCCCTGCTCTCCGGTCACCACGAGCACTTCTGGAACTACATGATCGCGCCGCTGGTCGCCCCGGCACTTGTCGGCCTCGCCCACCGCGCCCTGCTCACCCGCCGGGCCGCCGCACCTTCGCCCGCGTCCGCGTCCGCCGAGGCGTGAGCCTCCCCCCTTCCTCACCTCAGGAGCACCCCGTGTCCACCACCCGAGGACTGATCATCAACGGCCAGGAGGTCCCCGCCTCCTCCGGCCGCACCGCGTCCGACATCAACCCCTGGACCGGCGCCGTCTGCGCCGAGGTCGCCGCCGGCACCCCGGACGACGTACGCCGTGCCGTGGACGCCGCCGACGCCGCGTTCGAGGCATGGGCCGCGACCAGGCCGGCCGAGCGCCGCCGGATCTTCCTGCGCGCCGCGCAGCTGATGGCCGAGCGCACGGAGGAGATCGTGCGCCTGATGGCCGCCGAGGTCGGCGGCGTCGCGCCCTGGGCCGGGTTCAACGCCCACCTGGCCGCCGACATCTTCCTGGAAGCCGCGGCGGAGGTGAGCCGCCCGACCGGGCAGACCCTCGCCACCAACTCCGACGGCGTCTACTCCGCGCAGGTGCGGGTGCCCAAGGGCGTGATCGCCGCGATCTCGCCGTGGAACGCGCCGGTCATCCTCGGGGTGCGCGCGGTGGCGATGCCGATCGCGATGGGCAACACCGTGGTGATGAAGCCCAGCGAGGACGCGCCGATCGCCTGCGGTCTGCTGATCTCGGACGTGCTGCACGAGGCCGGGCTGCCCGCGGGCGTGCTCAACGTCGTCACCAATGACCGTGCCGACGCCGCCGAGGTGGTCTCCGCGCTGATCGCCGACCCCCGGGTACGGATGGTCAACTTCACCGGTTCCACGGAGGTCGGCCGCACCATCGGCGTCCAGGCCGCCCAGCACCTCAAGCCCGCCGTGCTCGAACTCGGCGGCAAGAACGCCCTGTTGGTCCTGGAGGACGCGGACGTCGACTACGCGGTGGACGCCGCGGTCTTCGGCTCCTTCATGAACGCGGGACAGATCTGTATGTGCGTGGACCGGGTCGTCGTGCACCGCGCGGTCGCCGAGGAGTTCACGGCCAAGTTCGCCGCCCGCGTCCAGGCACTGCCGTACGGCGATCCGGCCGATCCGGGCACGGCGGTCGGCCCGGTCGTCAACGCGGCCGCCGCGCGGCGGGTCGCGGCGCTCGTCGCGGACGCGGTCTCGCGCGGCGCCGAACTGGCCGCGGGTACCGGTGAGATCGAGGAGCCGGGCACGCTGATCCGGCCGGTCGTCCTCACCGGGGTAACCAAGGAGATGAAGGTCTACTACGACGAGATCTTCGGCCCGGCGACCGTGATCCATGTCGTGGACAGCGTCGACGAGGCCGTCGTGCTCGCCAACGACACTCCCTACGGGCTGACCGCGGGTGTCATTACGGAGAACCTGGCGCAGGGGCTGTCGGTCGCCGCCCGCCTCCGTACCGGCATCGTGCATGTCAACGACCAGTCCATCGCGGACGAACCGCAGGCTCCGTTCGGTGGTGTGAAGAGTTCCGGGTACGGGCGGTTCGGTGGGCAGGCGGGCGCGGAGGCGTTCACCGACACGCGGTGGGTCACCGCGCAGGCCGTCGGCCATGCGCACTACCCGATCTGATCGCCCCCGCCGCCCCTGCCCGTCCCATCCGTTCCTGGGGGCTGCGCCCCCAGACCCCCGCCAAAAGATTGTGCAGTTCCCCGCGCCCCTCAAAAGGGGCGCGGGGAACTCGCTTATGGGCAGGGGGCGTTCGCGTTCCTTGGGGTCCGGCGTGGCCCGGCTGTGGGCAAGCTGTGGGTTTGCTGATTCTCATCCGGCCCTCAGTGAAGCCTCACCGATGCCCCAGACGCGGGCTGGATGGTCGCTGCCATGAACGAACAGAACGCAGGAGGCGTCCGGCAGCGCTCGGTCGAGATCGTGGTGCCGGTCTACAACGAGGCTCATGTCCTCGCCGACAGCATCGGCCGTCTCCACGCATACCTCGAAGCCTCCTTCCCGTTCCCGTTCCGCATCACCGTCGCGGACAACGCGAGCACCGACGGCACCTGGCAGACGGCGATCGACCTGACCCACCGGCTGCCCCATGTGCACGCGGTCCACTTGGACGCCAAGGGCCGGGGCCGAGCCCTGAAGCACGTGTGGAGCCAGTCGACCGCGGACGTCGTCGCTTACATGGACGTCGACCTGTCCACCGGCCTTGAGGGCTTCCTCCCCCTGGTCGCTCCCCTGCTCTCCGGCCACAGCGACGTGGCCGTCGGCAGCCGGCTGCACCGTCAGTCGGCGGTGGAGCGCGGGCCGAAGCGTGAATTCATCTCCCGCTCCTACAACCTGCTGCTGAAGGCCGGGCTCGCGGCCCGCTTCTCGGACGCGCAGTGCGGGTTCAAGGCCGTACGCACCGACGTGTTCCGGGCGCTCACCCCGCACATCGAGGACAACGCCTGGTTCTTCGACACCGAACTGCTGGTCCTCGCCCAGCGCAACCGACTGCGCATCCACGAGGTCCCGGTCGACTGGGTCGACGACCCCGACAGCCGGGTCGACATCGTCCGCACCGCCGTCGACGACCTCTTGGGCATGGGCCGGATGCTGAGGGCCACCCTGACCGGCCGCACCGGGATCGCCGCCGTACCGCGCCGCGGCAGCGCCCCGCAGGTACCGGCCACTCGAAACACCGCCGAGGTCACGCCTGTTCAGGCTGCCGACGCAAGCACCTCGTCCCGCTCGGATCACTTGGAGTATGCGTCATGACAACCCTCGCCCCGCCGCCCCACCAGGAGGGCTCCCGGCCTTCGCACCGGGCCGCCCCGCCCTCCCCCACTGCCTTGAGGGCGTGGGGGGACCCCCACGGCGGCATCGCCGCCCGCGCCCGAAGGGTCTTCACCGGGCCCGAGGACGACCCGCGCTGGGCCCGCCCCTCCCTGTGGGCGATCGTGCTCCTCGCCACGGCCCTGTACGCCTGGAACCTGTCCTCCCTCACCGGCAACACCTTCTACAACGCCGCCGTCTACAGCGGCACCAAGAGCTGGAAGGCGTTCTTCTTCGGCGCCCTGGACTCCGGCAGCTTCATCACCGTCGACAAACCGCCGTTCGCGCTGTGGGTGATGGGCCTGTCGGCCCGCGCCTTCGGCTACGGCACCTGGCAGTTGATGCTGCCGATGGTCGCGGTCGGCACGGGATCCGTGGCCCTGCTGCACCGTCTGGTCAAGCGGGACTTCGGCCCGGTGGCGGCGACGATCGCCGCGCTGGCACTGGCCCTCACCCCGATCACCGTCGCCATCACCCGCGACACCAACCCCGACCCGGTCCTGGTCTTCCTGATGCTGCTCGGCGCGGCCGGCCTGCTGAAGGCCGTCCGCACCGGCCGGCTGATGCCGCTGGTCTGGTCGGCGGTCGCGATCGGCTTCGCGTTCAACACCAAGATGATGCAGGCGTACGTCGTCCTGCCGGCCTTCTTCCTGGTCTACCTCTGGGCCGCGCAGGGTTCCGTGGGCCGCCGGATCCGCAACCTCGGCGTCGCCACCGTCGCGCTGCTCGTCTCCAGCGCCTGGTGGATGGTGATCGTCGACCTGATCCCCGCCTCCTCCCGCCCCTACATCGGCGGCTCGACCGACAACACGGTCTGGGACCTGGTCATCGGCTACAACGGCTTCGGCCGCATCTTCGGCGCGAGTTCGTCGGTGGGTTCGGCCGGCAACGGCGCCAGCTTCGGCGGTACGGCGTCCGTCTACCGGCTCTTCAACGAGATCATGGGCGGCCAGATCTCCTGGCTCATCCCCTTCGCGGCCATCGCCCTCGTCGGCGGCCTGATCCTGCGCGGCCGGGCGCCCCGCACCGACGCCAAGCGCGCGGCACTGATGCTGTGGGGCGGCTGGTTCGTCCTGCACTACCTGACGTTCGCCCTCGCGGAGGGCACCTTCCACCCGTACTACGTCACTGCCATGGCCCCCGGTATCGCGGCCCTGGCGGGTGCCGGCGGCGTGATGCTGTACAAGGCGCTGCGCGAGGGCTCTGCGGCGAAGTGGGGCTGGGTCCTGCCGGCCGCCGTCGCGGCCAGCGCGGGCTGGGCGATCGTCCTGCTCCAGCGGGTGTCGGGCTCCGGCACGCTCTACACCGTCGCCGAGGTCGTGGTCGGTGTCGCGGGCGCGTTCTCGGTGCTCGGACTGCTCGCCGGACGGTTCATGAAGCGGCAGCGGCTCCTGGGCTTCGCGGCCCTGGCCGCCGTCGTCGCCCTGCTGGCGGGGCCCACCGCGTACTCGCTCTCAGCGGCCACCGGTACCTCCAGCAACGGCACCAACCCGACGGCCGGCCCGAACACCGGCGGCGGTATGGGGGGTACGGGCGGCGGCCCCGGCGGCAGCGGCAGCAAGGGCGCCATGGGCGGAGAGGCACCGACCGGTACCGGCGGCGGCCAGTCCATGGGCGAGCCCCCGTCCGGCAGCGGCTCGTCGTCCACGGCCGAGTCCGGCACCAAGCCGAGCGGCAGCCAGACGGGCGGTGGCGGTGGTCAGATGGGCGGCGGCAGCCAGGTCTCGTCGGACATGATCACGTATCTGAAGAAGCACCAGGACGGCGCCACCTGGCTGCTGGCGGTGGCCACCGACCAGACCGCGTCCTCGATCATCCTGGAGTCCGGACAGCCCGTCATCTCCATGGGCGGCTGGTCCGGCAGCGACAACGCCATGACCCTCGCCAAGCTCAAGAGCCTGGTGAAGTCCGGCAAGCTGCACTACATCATGATCAGCAGCACCGGAGGCCAGGGCACCGACTCCGCTATCGCCACCTGGGTCGCGAAGCACGGCACCGCCGTCAAGTCCTCGGCGTACAGCACGAGTTCATCCACCAGCTCCAGCTCGTCGTCGTCTTCCTCGTCCTCGTCCTCGTCCTCGTCGAGCTCCAGCGGCCTGTACCGCCTGGACGCCTCCGACGTCAGCTGACCCCACCGTTCCTCCTACCAGGGCGGGCCGCCGGACTTCCCCACCGGCGGCCCGCCCCTACGCGTTACGGGGTGCTCCCCTGGCGGCTCGCGGACGCGCCCCGGCTCATCGCGAGCACCGCGTCGCGGCGGCTCAGCGCGCCGAGCGGCAACCGTCATCGGACCGCCCGCGGGCGGTCCGATGACCGACTATCCGACCCATGGTGCAGCGGGCTGCACCATGGATTCGGGAGGCTGGTCCCTCGTGGCGGCGAACGGGCGACGGGATCGTGGTCGACAGCGATCGCAACAGATCCACGGATCGCGACAGACCCATGTCTCCCCGTTGCTAAGGAAACTTCCGTGAAGTCGCTGCTCGCCGCCGTGAAGGCGTTCGTCGCCAACCTGCTGCTCTGGTCGTTCTTCGTGGGCGGACTCGCCGCGAGCTCCGCCTCCGGTGCCATCCTCGACGGCACCCAGAAGGACGTGGCCACCTACGCCGGCATCGCCGTGTCGCTCCTGGCCGGCTCGCGCATCGCGAAGAAGCCGAGGATCAAGGCGTTCCTGTCGACGCCGCCGGTGCTCTGGTTCCTGTTCCTGTTCAACGGCGCCGTCGCCGCGGTCTGTTACCTCACCATGGACGGCGCGAAGGGGATCATGGCCGCCGCCGGCATGGGCCTGGTCTCGCTGGGCGCGGCCGGCGGACTGATCGCGAACCGCCGGAAGCCGGCCGGACTGCCCACCACGTCACGTTGAGGCCCCCGCACACTTCGGACGCCTGCCCAAGTCACCGCACAGCCCATCCAGGAGGGGACTCATCCATGGCCGCGAACCGCCGACGCGGACGCCGCACTGCCACCATCGCTACCACTTTTGCCGCCGTCGCGCTGACCGCCGGACTCATCACCGGCTGCGACGACGTCGACAACTCACTGGGCTGTCTGCAGAACGCCGACACGATCGCCGACAGCCTCAAGGCCATCCATGAGGCGGGCGTGGACGCTGCGAAGGACCCGACGCGGACCGACGAGTCGATCGACAACATCGACAAGCACCTCGACAAGATCAGCGCCAAGATCGGCGACAAGTCGGACAACGACAAGGCCGACAAGGCGGTCGACGACCTCGACAAGGCGATCGCGGACTACAACAAGGCCATTTTGAACGGCGACACGAACCCCGACTCCAGCAAGATCGACGACGCGGCCGACGCATTGAAGAACGTCTGTACCTCGTAACCGGGCCCGGGCAGTAACGAGGCCCGGGCAAGGGGCCGGCCACGTCGCCCACCCGCTGGTGCGCCTCCCCCTGCCGGACACCGTGGCGTCACACCGGCGGGAACCACCTGCCTCGGCTGGGCGGCCGCCGCGTGCGTCCGGCAGGGCGCCCTGCCGGAAAGGCCGCTCGGCGAACTCGTACCGGACCAGTGGACGTTGCTCCTGGCCGCCGGGGGGTGCTCGGGCTGCCGCTGACCTGGGCGCAGTTGTTCCTCGCGCTCCTCCTCCTCGCCAGTGCCGCCGTCGGGGCCGTGCTCGCGCCGGGCGGGATCGGTCCGATGGACGCGGCGCTGGTGTTCACCATGGCCGCGTACGGCGCACCGATGGGTACGGGCCGGACGTCGAGCGCCGCTGGAACGCCGCGCCGGTCGAGCTCAAGCGGCAGATCGCCGCACTGCTGCTCACCCCTGACACCCTGGGCGAGGTGCGGATCACGCGCGTTGCCGACAGCCCGTCAGATGCTCCGGCCGACCGGATCAAGTGGGCGGTGGCCGCAGCCTGACGCAGCACGCACGACGAAGCCAGGCCACGGGGGAGAGTGGCCGGGCTTCGTGCTGCACAGGCGACGCTACTGCGCTGCGGCCTGCGCGACCCAGATGCGCGTCATGATCCGGAGCAGGACAGGGTCGATCAGCTCCACGTCGTCGACGTGCTCGCGGTGCGCCCACACCGTCCAGCCGGGCCCCGAGTTGCCCAACTCGTGAGCGACCGCGATGACGTCGGCAGGGTCGGTGATCTCCTCGTCGCAGGCACGGCAGATCTGAAGGCGGGCGCTCATGTCTGATTCCTCCGGGCCTGCGGATCGCTGCGCGCCGCAGGATCGCCGCCCCGGCGGTGGCAGATACAGCCGCAGCGGCGCACGAGGAGCAGGCCGTTCGAGTGTGGCAGCGGCACGTCTTTGGTCTGCCTGCACTCGCCGTGCAGATCTTCATATCCGCGACGCTTCGCGAGGGTGCACTCTGCCGACAGGGTCACCTCGCCGGTCTCGGTCGTCGTGCTCACAGCCGCTCACCCCGGCTCGTCGCGTTGACCAGCGCGAGATCACAGGACAGCCGCTCCGCCTGTGTGGCGGGGCGCAGCGGGCCGTGGGCGTCCCACTCACGGCCGCCGCCGGGCGGCTTGAGCTGCCAGTAGGGACCGACGTGATCGACGACCTCGCCGACCTTGCGCGTCGTCTCGTCGTACGCGAGATCACCGACGTCCGGCTCGTACGCGCTCATGCGCACCCCCGCCGGAGGACATCGGCGAGCCTCAGCGCGACGTCGGCGCGCACCCGGCCCAGGTTGATCAGGTTCAGGGCAGGGGAGG
Source organism: Streptomyces sp. R35 (assembly GCF_041053035.1). NCBI lineage: Bacteria > Bacillati > Actinomycetota > Actinomycetes > Kitasatosporales > Streptomycetaceae > Streptomyces > Streptomyces sp. R35. The sequence goes on along the minus strand of NZ_CP163440.1, from coordinate 8,476,637 downwards.
CTGCGTCCGCCCCCAGGGACGGCAGGACGATCCCCGCCGCCGTCAGCGCTCCGCGCAGCACTTCGACCGCCTCGACGGCTTCGGTCGTGCCCGACTTCTGTGCAGTGGTCATGAACTCAGCGTTGGCCTGCGGGAGTTCTGGGCGACAGCAGATATTCGCCGTTATTCTCAGGGGGCCACGACATATACCCGAGGATTCTCACGCAGCGTCTGGGAGGCCGTAGCCGCGCCGGGTGGCCCGGCGACAAGCTGATCAACACAGAGCACAGCCCGACGAGGGAGGGGCACATGACGCGCAACATCCGCTTCAACGGCACAGGCAGCGGCGACACCGGCTGCCCGTCGATCCACGAGGACGTCGACACCGGCCAGGTGATCGTCCACGGCCCGCCGCTCACCGACCCCGAGGACGTCGCTCAGCTCCAGCACCTCGGCCCCGGCGAAGTCGCGGTCGTCGTCCCGCGCGAGCTGATCACGGACTGGGCACCCAAGGACGCGACGAGGCAGGCGAGGATCATCGACCTCGACGCCTTCAACCGGCTGTTCGAGATCTTCGAGCACACCGCCTGGCGGCTGGAGACCCGGCGCCGGTACGCGTCCGACGAGTCGACCGAGACGTACGCGCAGTTCCTCGCCGAGGGCCGTGTCGACTGGGACATGAGCTCCTGGTACTGCGAGACGATCAGGCGCCAGACGGCGGCCGGGAAGACGGTGGCCCGCGTGCGGGTGGTCGACGACCCGGCGACCAGCGGTCAGCGCTACCTCTTGGTCAACGCCGAGCGGAACACCGAGCTCGGGGAGGACATCCGCACCCTGCGCCGGGACGACGCCGACCGGCTGAAGCTCGGCAACGAAGACTTCTGGATCTTCGACTCGCGCTTGGTCGCCCGGCTCAACTTCACCGACGCCGACGAGCTGACGGACGTGGAGCTGATCACCGAACCGGCCGAGGTGATCAGGTACGCGATGCTCCGGGACGCGGCCTGGCATCACGCCGTGCCGTTCCAGCAACTCGCAGCGGCCACCAGCTAGAAGGGCGGTCCGGGTACCGGTGACGACGGACTATCAGCAGGCACGCGAGGCGCTCGGGGTGCGCCTGCGGGAGCTGCGCATGTCCGCGCCCGAAGGGCGTCTCACCGGTACCCAGCTCGCGCAGCTTCTCGGCTGGCCACAGCCCAGGATCTCGAAGCTGGAGAACGGCAAGCAGACCGCGACCCCCGAAGATCTGCGGGCCTGGGCCGACGCGACCGGCCAGCCGGAGGCGTACGGCGAACTCCTCGCCCGGCTGCGGGGGTTCGAGTCACACATCCGCTCGTGGCGACGTCAGCTCGCCGCCGGGCACCAGCCGGTACAGCAGACGATCGCCGCCGAGTACGAGCGCTCAGCCGTCGTGCACGGCTTCGAGTCCGTGACCGTGCCGGGCATCCTCCAGACGGCCGACTACGCCCGGCACGTGTTCAACCGGTACGCGGAGCTCCAGCGCTCGCCCCGGGACACCGAGGCGGCCGTGCGCGCCCGGCTCAAGCGTCAGGAGCTCCTCTACGAGGCGAACAGGCGCTTCGAGATCCTGATCGGCGAGACCGCGCTTCGGTCGCTGATCTGCCCGCCTTCGGTGCTGGCCGCGCAGCTCGACCGTCTCGCCGGACTGATCGGCCTGGATACGGTCCACCTGGGGGTCATCCCCTTCACGGCCTCGCTGAAGATCCCGCCGACCGGCGGCTTCTGGGTGCACGACGAGCGTCTCGTCATGGTCGAGGTCTGGCACGCCGAGCTCTGGATCGACGACAGCGACTCGATCGCGCTGTACCTGCGGACCTGGCGCACGCTGCGGGAGTCGGCTGTGTTCGGCACCGATGCCCAGAACCTGATCAGCCGTGCGCGCCGGGAGCTCAACGTCACCTAGACAGCCCAGCGCTACATGTAGTGCCGGCTGATTCCTCCGGCCGGAGAAATGATGTCCCCCACTGGTGGGACGACTGGCTCAAGTTCACCCCCGGCTGTCCGGCCTTCGCCTGGGCTTTCGGCAACGGCATCTGGCTCGGCATTCGGAAGTGGCACGACCGTACCGCCAAGCTTGCCTTGGGTGCTGCCGCCGACGAGTTGCGCGAGCATCTGACCGAGGTGGCTCAGGCATGGGATCAAGCGTTTGCGTACGCGCCTGGGGCGGTGGGCCCGATGGTTCGGTGGTCTGATCACGTGTTCACGCCCCAGGAGCGGGAGGAGTCGGCGCGCGTCCAGACACAGTTCGGCAAGGAGGCTGACGTGGCGCGCAGTGGCTTGCAGCACATCAAGGTCGCGCTTGTCCGCCTCGATGAATTGGAGCGTAAGACCCACGGCCGGTGAGCTGTCGCCAACACGTCCGAGGTGCAGCCACGTTGGCGCCTGGCGGCTCCGTACCCGTTCCCCGGTGACGGTCACCCGGCGGTCTGCGGAGCCGCCAGAGCCGCTTTGGTGGCGTCCGGCTCCGGCCGCCAGAGGCGCAATCGGCCGGTCGCGCTGATGGGCTTTGGGAGCCGCGTCACTCCTTCGAGCACCCAGTGCCAGGCGCCGTGCTCGCCCCAGCGCTCGACGCAGCACCCGGCGCAGCGGTGGCACGTCACCCGCCCGGCGACGCCGATCAACGCCCCGTAGACAAGGGGTCGGATCAAAAGCCCCCTGGTCCACCGCAAGGCACTGTGCGCCGCGCTCAGCTATGGGCGCGGTTCACCGCCGAGTTGACGGCGGACAGGTGGGCCTCATCCTCCGTGTCGGCCAGGGCGGCGCCGTACCAGGGGGTGCCGTCGAGGGTGATCCTGACGTAGGCGGCGTACCTGGTGCCGGCGCCGACCGGGTGCCCGTGCGCCTCGGTGACCTCGACCGTGAGGCCGGCGCCGGCGAGAGCGGCCGCGTACGCGCTCGGCACCTCGGGGCCCGAGCCCGTCAGCCGTGTGGCCCTTCCGGCGGCGTGCGCGACCAGGGCGTCCACGGTGACCCGTGGACCACGGGAGATCTCGAACTCCTTGAGAAGCAGGGCCGGCTGGGCGCAGTCGAGGTACGTCCGCGTGAAGACGGCGCGCAGGTCGGCCGGGGTGAGTTCGGCGCCGTCGCCGTCGGCGATGCGCTGCACCTCGCGCGCGAGTTCCACGCGCATCCCGCGGGGCAGGTCGAGGCCGTACGCCGTCTTGAGGACGTGGGCCACCCCGCCCTTGCCGGACTGGCTGTTGACCCGGACCACCGATTCGTAGCTGCGGCCGATGTCCTTGGGGTCGATGGGGAGATACGGAACGTTCCACGGCACGGCCCGCGCATCGCCCGTCTCGGCGATCCGGCGGTCGGTCGCGGCCAGGCCCTTGGCGATGGCGTCCTGGTGAGTGCCGGAGAAGGCGGTGTGCACGAGGTCGCCGCCGTACGGGTGGCGCGGGGGGACGGGGAGCCGCGTCGCGTACTCGGCCGTGCGGCGGATCTCGTCGAGGTCGGAGAGGTCCAGCTGCGGGTCGACGCCCTGGCTGAAGAGGTTGAGGGCCAGCGTCACCAGGCAGACGTTGCCGGTGCGTTCGCCGTTGCCGAAGAGCGTGCCCTCGATCCGGTCGGCGCCGGCGAGGACGGCCAGCTCCGCCGAGGCCACCGCCGTACCGCGGTCGTTGTGCGGGTGCACCGACAGGATGATCCCGTCGCGGCGGTCGAGGTTGCGGTGCATCCACTCGATCTGGTCCGCGAAGACGTTCGGCGAGTCGGTCTCGACCGTCGTCGGCAGGTTCAGGGTGACGGGCCGCTCCGGGCTCGCGTCCCAGAGCGAGGTGACGGCGTCGGAGATGCCCAGCGCGAACTCCGGCTCGGTGACGTTGAACGTCTCCGGGGAGTACTGGAAGCGCAGCCGGGTCCCCTTGGCGGCGTCCGCCCTGCGGGCCACCCGCTCGGCCGAGTCCAGCGCCATCCGCCGTACCTCGTCCTGGGTCATACCGAACACGACGTCCCGCCACAGACAGGCGGTCGCGTGGCACAGGTGCACCATCGCGCGGTCCGCGCCCTCGATGGACTCGAAGGTCCGGTCGATGAGTTCGGGGCGGGCCGGCGTGAAGACGGAGATCGTCACGTCGTCGGGGATACGGTCCTGCTCGATCAGCGTGCGGACGAACGAGAACTCGGCGTCGCCGGCCGAGGGATAGCCGACCTCGATGTCCTTGAACCCCATGCGTACGAGGAGGTCGAACATCCGGCTCTTGCGCTCGACGTCCATGGGGCTGCTGAGCGCCTGGTTCCCGTCGCGCAGGTCGACCGACGCCCACAGCGGCGCCTTGACCAGCGAATTCGACGGCCAGGTACGGCCGGTGGGGTCGGCCTCGGGACGAGCGGGCCGCGCGTACCGCCCGTAGGGCATGGCGGAGCCGCGCTGGGCGTTCCACCACGGCTGGTCCGCGTGGCGCGGACCGAGGGGAGTCCTGAGCCCCGAAACAGTGTGGGGCGACGGTGGCGCTTCGGTCATGTTCCTGCCCTCTCGGTCTGGGTGTGCGGGGTCGGGTGACCGGTCACCGCGGTCACCGGGTACGGCGGACGGGCACCGGTCAGGGGCCGGCCGGAGTGCGTCCGCGGGCGGTGAGGTGGGCGGCCAGGGCGCGGACCGTGGAGTACTTGTAGAGCTCGGCCCAGCGCAGCTCCGGATCGATGCCGGGCAGGCACCGCTGGGCCGACATCGAGTCGCCGCCCAGGGCGAAGAAGTCGGAGTCCCGGCCGACCGGCCCCGTCCGCAGGGTCTCCTGCCACACCGCCGCGATCCGCTGCTCCCATGCGCCGACCGGGAGTTGAGCGGGTTCGGGAGCCCCCGGGAGATCCGCCGCGGGCACCTCGGGGGCGAGGGCGGTCAGGGCCTTGCGGTCCAGCTTTCCGTTGGCGTTCAGCGGCATCGCGTCCAGGACCCGTACGGATCCCGGCACCATGAACGCCGGGAGCAGCTGGGCCAGATGGGCCCGGAGCTCTTCGGGGCGGGGCGCCCGGCCGGGGTGCGGCACGGCGTAGCCGACCAGCCGGGAGCCGCCCGCGGCGGAGGTGACGGCGGCCGCGGCCGCGTCCTTCACCGCCTCGTGGCCGCGCAACACGGCCTCGATCTCGGTCAGTTCCACCCGCAGACCGTGGATCTTCACCTGGAAGTCCTTGCGGCCGAGGAGTTCGATCAGGCCGTCCGGCCGGTGCCGGGCCAGGTCACCGGTCCGGTACAGCCGGTCGCTCACGCCGTCGTACGACCAGTCGAGGAAGCGCTCACCGGTGAGTTCGGGCCGTTCCAGATAGCCGCGGGCCAGGCCGGTGCCCGCCAGGTGGAGCTCGCCCGCGACGCCGGGCGGTACGGGCTGGAGGAAGTCGTCGAGGATGTAGGTGCGCTGGTTGGCCATGGGACGGCCGTAGGGGATGCTCGTCCAGTCGGGGTCCGTCTTCTCCACCTCGTACACCGTGGAGTGGATCGAGGCCTCGGTGGCTCCGCCGAGCGCGATGAACCGCACATGGCCGGTGAACGCGCGGATGCGGTCGGGCAGCCGGACGGGGATCCAGTCGCCGCCGAGCATGATCAGACGCAGATGGCCGAGCCGGCCGTGGCCGGTGCGCTCCAGATGGTCGGTGAGCAGTTCGAGGAGGGCGGGGGCGGAGTTCCAGACCGTGATGTCCCGTTCGACGAGCAGCCGGGCCCAGTGCGCGACGTCCTTGGCCCGCTCCGGATCGGGGACGACGACGGTGCCGCCGGCCGCGGTGATGCCCAGGAACTCGTACACCGACATGTCGAAGCTCGGGGAGGACAGGGCGAGGACGCGGTCCTGATCGCCCACCGTGTAACGGGAGTTGAGGTCGGCCAGGTTGTTCACGACCCCGCGGTGGCGCAGGGCGATCGGCTTGGGCTGCCCGGTGGAACCGGAGGTGTGGATGATGTAGCAGAGGTTGTCCGGGCCCGCCGCCGGGACGGGATCGTGCGCGGGATGCCGGGCCAGGGCGTCCATGTCCGTGTCGAGCAGGACCAGCGGGCGGGGCGTCTGCGTGGCGGGCAGAGCGGCCGCCCGTGCGGTGTCCGTGACCACGACGGCGCAGGACGTGCCGTCGAGCATGGTGGCCAGGCGCTTGGCCGGGTAGTCCGGGTCGAGCGGGACGTACGCGCCGCCGGCCTTGAGGATGCCGAGCACACCGGTCAGCAGCGAGGCCGAGCGCTCCAGGCACAGTCCGACCCTGGTGTCGGGTGCGACGCCCGCCTCCCGCAGGTGGTGCGCGAGCCGGTTCGCGGACGCGTTGATCTCGCCGTACGTCCACTGCCGTTCGCCCTGGATCAAGGCGACCGCCCCGGGCTCCCGGGCCGCCCGCTCCTCGAACGCGTCGTGCAGACACGCCTTGTCGGGCAGGAGGACGGCGGTGCGGTTCCACTCCACGAGGGTGTGGCGCGTCTGCTCGGCGGTGAGCAGCCGCAGCAGGGCGACGAGGCGGTCGGGGGTGCGCGCGGCGTCCGTCGTCAGCGTCACGAGGTGGTCGGCCAGGCGCTGGACCGTCTCCCGGTCGAAGAGCCGCTCGTCGTAGCGGAGTTCGGTGATCCAGCCGTCGCCCCGGGGGTGCACGGTGAGGTGGAGCTCGTGGGCGGGTGCGGGGGCCGGGGCGGAGGATCCGGGCGCGTCGGTGCCGTCGGTGCCGTCGGTGATCCGGAGGCCCACGGGAGGCGTGCCCTCTTCCGGTGCGACGGAGATCGTGACGCGGCCGGCGGCGAGGTCCGCGAGAGCCGGCCGGCCGGTGACCGCGAACCCGGCGAACTCCGGTGCCGTACCGGGCCGTTCGAGGGCGAGGGCGATTCGGTCCTGGCCGGTGAGCCGGTGCAGCAGCGCCGCGACACACGCGGTCAGCACGTCCTGCGGGGAGACACCGGGCAGGGCCGGCGGCGCGGGCAGCTCGCCACGGAGCAGGGCGGAGGCGAGCGGCTCGTGCCCGGCCCGGCGCGGCCGGTCGGCGGGTACCAGGGCGGGGGGCCAGCTGTCCCTGGCGGCGGTGCGGGGTCCGTCCGTACGGGGCCACGTCTCGGGGGTCACAGGCGTGCTCCTGTCGGGGTCGCGAGGGTGCTGTCCGGGGGCGTGAGGGCGGCCTCGGCGAGCAGGTCGGCGTGCGGCGTCACCGGGGTGGCGGTGCCGGCCCGCGGCAGTGGGTGGCGGGCACACAGGGCGCGGACCTCGGCGCGCAGCGTCGCGCGGGCGCGGGAGTCGATCCGGTACTCGGTGTCGCTCAGCGCGGTGGTGGCGTCGAGGACCCGGTGCAGGAGCGCGGCGCACTCACGCATCCGGTCCGGGCCGAGGCCGCGCTGGGCGAGGATGTTGGTGCCGAGCCGGATGCCGCTGGTGACCAGCGGCTTGCGGGTGTCCCCGGGGATCCGGTTGCGGTTGACGAGGATGCCGCACTCCTCCAGGGCGCGTTCCGCGATCACTCCGGTCAGGCCGGTGCTCCGCAGGTCGATCAGGACCATGTGGTTGTCGGTGCCCCCGGTCAGCACCCGGTGGCCGAGGCGGGACAGTTCCCCGGCGAGCGCACCGGCGTCGGCCACGATGCGGCGCGTGGTCTCGGCGAACTCCGGCTGCGCCGCCAGCGCGAAGGCGCGGGCCTTGGCGGCGATCGACGCGGGGGCCGGGGTGCCCTGCGACCGCGGGAAGACGGCCCCCTGCATCAGCCGCGCGAGCGGGGTCCTTCCGTCGGGCCCGGGCGTCAGATGCTCGCGCCCGCTGAGGATCAGACCACCGCGCGGTCCGCCGAGCTGCTTGTAGGTGCTCGTCGTGGTGATGTGCGCGAGGTCGACGGGGCTGGGGTGTTCGCCGGTGGCGACCAGGCCCGCGATGTGGGAGATGTCCGCGACCAGATAGGCCCCGACGGAGTCGGCGACGGCCCGGAACCGGGCGAAGTCCAGGAGGCGCGGATAGGCGCTGGCGCCCGCGATCAGCACCGTGGGGCGGTGCTCCGCGGCGAGGTCGGCGAGGCGCGCGTAGTCGATCCGGCCGTGCGCGTCGAGACCGTAGGCGATCGCGCGGTAGTGCCGTCCGCTGACCGAGGCCGGGGAGCCGTGCGTGAGGTGCCCGCCCGCGTCGAGGTCCAGGCCGAGCAGGGTGCCGCCCGGGGGCATGAGCGCGGCGAGCACCGCGAGGTTGGCGGAGGAGCACGAGTGCGGCTGGACGTTGGCGTACCGGGCCCCGAACAGCCGCTTGGCCCGCTCCACCGCGAGCCGCTCGACCCCGTCGAAGTTGCCCGCTCCGGGGTGGTAGCGGGCCCCCGGATACCCCTCGGCCGTCACGTTGGACAGGGCCGCCCCGCCTGCGGCGAGCACCGAGGGGTCGGCGATGCTCGCGGACGCGACCATCGCCAGGGTGGTGTTCTGGTCGTGCACCTCCGCGTCGAGGAACCCGGCGAGTTCGGGGTCCGTGTGACGCAGGGCGGCCATCCCGGTGCGCAGGAGCTCGTCCTGGGCACCCCGCGCCTCCTGCGCGTCCTGGGTGTTCTGGATGTCCTGCGCCGACGCGGCGGCCGGCCGCGTGGTCGTCGTGGGGGTCACAGCTGCTCCTCGATGACGCGCCACAGCTCCGGCATGGCGTCCAGCAGATAGAGGTGACCGCCGGGCAGATGCAGGGCGGTGTACTCCTCGGTCGTGAAGGTCTTCCAGTCGTCCCACTCCTCGACGGGGGCGGCCACGGTGTCCGTGGTCCCGCGCAGCGCGGTGAGCGGCACCGGCAGCGGGTCGAGGCCGCTGGGCTCGTACGTGCTGAGCAGCCGCGCGTCGGCGCGCAGCACCGGCAGCAACAGGGCACGCAGCTCAGGGTGGTTGAGCGCCTCGAAGCCCCGCTGTCCGTCCAGTTCCAGGCCGGCGACGGCTTCGTCGTCGTTGTCGCTGAGCGGGAGGTAGCCGCGGTGGCGCGGGCTGCGCGAACCGCTGACGATCAGCCGCCGCGGCAACGGGCCCCCGGTGGCGAGCAGATGACGGACGGTCTCGTAGGCGAGGAGCGCGCCGAAGCTGTGCCCGAAGATCACGAACGGCTCTCCGGCCGCCGCCGCGACGATCCGCTCGGCGGTGCCCGCCGCGGCCTCGGCGAAGTCGGCCCAGCACGCCTTGGTGAACTCCTCCTCGCGGCCCGGGAGTTGAATGGGCACGGCGCGTGCGCGGTCCGAGGCCAGGGCCTTCCAGGGGCGGTACACCCCCGCTCCCGCTCCCGCGTACGGCAGACACATGACCTGTGTCATCGGACCTTCTCCTCAATCGTCGGTGCGTTCGGGGCCGACGCGACGAGCCGGCGGGTGACGGCCGCCGCGAGTGCGGGCAGCCTGCCTGCCCAGACCCCGTCGGCCGGGGCCTGGAGGACGCCTTCGAGGCGGGCGCCCGGCAGCTCGTTGAGCTGGAACTGGATCTCCGCCTGGGCGCCCAGCGGGTACACGGGAACGGTGTGCATCCGTACCGGTCCCGCCGGATGGAGCGGCCGCTGCCAGCTCTCGTAGGCGAACAGGGCCTGGTGGAGCGGCATCCGGCGGCTCGGCCGCGTCCGGGTGGCGCGTACCGTCTCGTCGTACGGCAGCTCCATGTGCAGGACGCCGTCGGTGAACGTCTCCCACACCCGGGGCAGCGCGCCGGGCGCGTCGAGGTGCCGCAGCCGCACCGGCAGCGTGGTGAGCAGACAGCCGATCTCGCCGGCCTGGTCCGGGGTGCGCAGGGAGACCGGCGTACCGACGCAGAAGTCGTCCGCGCCGCTGAGTTCGGCGAGCGCCTGCCCGTACGCGGTGAGCAGCACCGCGAACGGCGGGCAGGCGGCGCTCCGGGCGGCGTCCCGCACCGCGGGGCCGAGGCCGTCGGCGAACCGGACGCGATGTGTGCGGACCTCGGCACCGGCGAGTTCGCGCTGCGAGGGGCCGGGGCCTTCGACGGGCAGATCGGGTACGCCGTCGAGTGCGGCACGCCAGTAGGCGACGAGCTCTTCCCTGCGGTCGGCGGACGGCTCCGGCGGGGTGCCGTGCGACCGGGGCGGCTCCGGCGGCTCGGGCTCGTCCGCGACGGTCCGGGCGTAGGCACGGGCCAGGTCGGCCGTGAACACCTCGTGGGACAGGCCGTCGTACGCGATGTGGTGCGTCAGCACATAGAGCGTGGCGGCGGGCACGGGGGCGGTGGCGGTTGCGTACGTGTCCGGGGCGCCGTCCGCCTCGGCCGCGCCGGGGTCCGGGGCGAGCGCGAGGGCGAGATGGCGGCCGTGGTCCAGGTCGAGCAGGTCCGGGGCGGACAGTGCCCGCTCCGCGTCCCGGAAGCCGGCGCCGGGAGCCAGCGGCAGCAGCGGCGGTTCGGCCGCCAACGGGAGGACCGTGCGCAGCAGCCGCCCGCCCTCGGCGGTGAACACCGAGCGCAGCGCGGGGTGGCGCGCGACGACCCGGCGGGCCGCCTCGGTCAGCGCCGCCCGGTCGAGCGGCCCTTCGACCCGTATCGCGCTGAGGACGCGCCAGGCGGGGGAACCCGGCGCGATCCGCTCGGCGAACCAGAACTGGCGCTCGGCCGGCGAGACCGGCTGCTGGTGCGGCTGCTGGTGCTGGAACTGCTGCTGCTGTGAAGGGAGTTCGAGTCTCATCGCGTCACCGCACCGTGTAACCGGCGTCGACCGTCACGGTGGTGCCGGTGACATGGCGCGAGGCGTCGCTCGCCAGCCACAGGGCGGCGGCGGCCACGTCCTCGGGGTCGACGAGGGTGTGCATCGGCTGGTCCGCGGTGAACAGCGCCTCGTGCTCCTGGGCGGGGATGTCCAGGGCGCGCGCCACCTCCGAGAGCATCCGGCCGTCCATCGCGGGCTCGTCGCGGATGTTGCCCGGGCAGACCGCGTTGACCCGCACCCGGTGGGAGGCGTAGTCGAGCGCGCTCGCCTTGGTCAGACCGACGAGTCCGTGCTTGGCCGCGACGTACCCGGCGAAGTTGCGGTAGCCGACCAGGCCGGCGGTGGAGGCGATGTTCACGATCGATCCCCGGCGCCGCTCCACCATGGCGGGCGCGAACACCTTGGTCGTGCGCCAGGCTCCGCTCAGGTCGATGTCCAGCATCAACTGCCAGTCCTCCTCGGCCGTTTCGTGCACCGGCCGCCCGGAGGGCGCGACCACGCCCGCGTTGTTGACCAGCAGGTCCGGCGGACCGAAGCGGGCGGTCGCCGTCTCCCGCAGCCGGGTCAGCGCGTCCAGGTCCCGTACGTCGACGGCCGCGGTCAGGAGAGCCGCGCCGAGCTTGCCGCACTGCTCGGCGGTGTACGCGAGCTGGCTCTCGGTGCCCAGCGGGTACGGGACCCCGTCGATGTCGGCTGCCGTGTCGAGCAGGACCAGGTCGGCGCCCTCGGCCGCGAAGGCGAGCGCGCAGGCACGTCCGGCCCCGCGGGCGGCTCCGGTGATCACCGCGGTGCGCCCTTCGAGGCGGCCGGTGGGCGGGGCGGGGTGCAGCGGGGTCATCGGGTACGCACCTTTCCCGGGCCGGTGTCCGAGGCCCGGTCCGTCTCAACGGGGCTGTCGACGGGGAGAGTTGACGTGAGCGCTGCGGCTCCGTCGGCCTCCTCGGCCACTCGGGGCCCGTCGGCGGCCGGCCGTACGTCCATGTCCTTGAGCGCGGGCCGGCGCCAGCTCGCCGCGATCAGGACCAGATAGACGAGGGCGAAGCACAGCATCGGGACGCGCAGCCCGGCCAGGTCCACCAGCCAGCCCGCGGTCAGGACGCCGAGCGGGGCCGAGGTGAGGGCCATGGCGCCGGTGAGGCCGAAGACCCGGCCGCGCAGCTCCTCGGGGACGCGTTCGAGCATGACGGTCGACAGCATCGGGTTGAGGGGCCCGCCGGCCACACCGGTGAGGAAACAGATCACCGTGACGCCGACGGCGCCGGGCTGGAGGACGAGCAGCAGCCGCAGCGCCGCGACCATCGCGAAGCAGCCGAAGAGGGTGTAGCGGCGGCTGGAGAGGAAGGTCCTGCTGGCGGGCCCGTACAGGAAGGTGCCCACGATCGAGCCGATGCCGACCGCCCCGAGGAACCAGCCCATGGCCGCGCTGCTGTGCAGCACGTCCTGCGCGTACACCGGCAGGAACAGCGGGGTGAAGGCGTCGTCGAGGAAGTTGGTGACCACCACGAACGCGGTCATGGCGCCGATCACCGGCATCGTCCTGACCAGTGCCATGCCCTCCCGCAGCTGGCCGAAGAAGCCGAAGCCGCTCTGCGCGGAGCCCTTGTTGGCCTCGCCGCCGGGCACCGCGAACGCCACCAGGGCGGCGGCGACCAGGAAGGTGCCGGCGTCGACGTACATGCCGACGACCGAGTCGGTCGCCGCGACCAGCACACCCGCCAGCGGAGCACCGGCCACCAGGCCGAGCCGGGGGGCGGCCTGGTACCAGGAGTTGACGCTCTCCAGGCGCGCGCCCGCGTTCTCGGTGACCGGTTTGAGCAGGGTCATCCGGGCCGCGGTCGCGGGTGTCGCCACCACGGTCCGTGCGAAGAGCAGGGCGAGCAGCAGCGGGATGGGCAGCCCCGTGGTCGCGTCGAGCAGCGGCACGAGCAGGACGAGCAGGCCTGCCGCCAGGTCCGACAGCACGCTCAGCCGGCGCCCGCCGAACCGGTCGACGAGGACGCCGCCGACGGCCCCCGCGAAGATCAGCGGGACCGCGCCGATGAAGCCGGCCAGACCGGTGGTGGCGGTGGAGCCGGTGGTGTGCAGCACGTACAGCGGCACGGTCACCACGGTGATCGCGTTGCCGAACGCCGACAGGTACTGGGCGGTGAGGAGGGCGGCGAGGGGGCTTCGGCGGCCTGCCGACGTGGTGCGGGCGCCGGTCGCCGTCGTACCGGGCGCCGCGCTCATCGTCGTACCCCCTGCCGGTCGCGGCGCTCGCGGCTGAGCCGCTCGAAGAGGCGTTCCATGGTCTCCTCCATCACTCCTGTCACTCCCGGGACACCGTCCGGATCCTGGGGCTGCCGCGGCGCGGTGAGCAGATCGCGCAGTTCTCGTGCGGCCAGCTCCGCGGTGGCGCGGACCGCCTCGGGGTCCACCGCGTCCGGGTTGTGGAGCCAGCGCAGGACCAGGGCGCCGTCGCGCAGCGCGATCGCCACGTCGACGTCGACCGGGCGTTCGACGTCCTCGTTGCCGGTCGCCGCGGTCTCCGTGGACCGGGTGAAGAGCCCGCCGGTTCCGTTCGCCGGATCCGCCAGCTCGCCGACGTAGTTGACGATCACCCGGGGCTCGCCGAGCGTGGCGAACTCCTCGCGCAGCCGGGTGTCCGCGGCACAGCCGAGCAGCCCGAAGGTCTTGCCGGAGTCGGGCACGGCGCGCAGTGCCGCGGCGGTGGCCCGCAGGTCGTCCGCCGCGCTGCCGCCGGTGAGCGGCACCCGGAGTGGGAAGGGCGCCGAGTAGTAGCCGACGGCCCGGTCGGGGTCCCAGCCGGGCAGCGTGGCCAGCGGATCGCGGCCGAGGCCGATCAGCCAGTACGACGCCTGCTCGTCCGGGGCCCAGGGGCGCAGGGCGCGGGCGACGGCGGTCAGCGCCACGGGCTCCAGCGGTCCGTGCCACTCGGCGGGCAGCTCCACCTCCACCTCGAACTGCCGCTCGCCGCCGTACACGTTGGGCCCGTCGAGGCTCCAGCGGTACGCGCCCGCTCCGGCCAGCTGGGCCCGCCAGTACGCCGCGTGCGGGGCGGGGTCGAGGGCCCTGACGGCCGCCGCGTGCTCCGCGTAGCCCGCCTTCTCGCCGGTGAGCGGCTCGCCCCGGTAGGCCCGGGCCAGGTCCGCGATGACGATGCCCCACGACATCCCGTCGATGACGAGGTGGCTCGCGCCGAGCACCACACGGTCCGGGACGCCGGACGCCCCGGGCAGATGGCTGACCGCGAACAGCACGCCGGCCGCCAGGTCGAAGTCCGCGCGCTGGGCTGCGACGACCGGCTCCGGGTCGGTTCCGGCAGGCTCGGCCGACCAGCGCCAGGCCTCACCGGGCACGATGCGCGGCCCCAAGTCGCCGGAACCGTCGGTGGGTTGATAGGCAGTGGTCAGCGTCGGGTGGGCGCGCACCACCGCCTTCGCTGCGTCCCGCAGCCGGTCCGCGTCGAGCGGCCCGGCCGCCTCCAGGACGTAGCTGTGGGCGAAGGACTCCACCCGGTCCAGGCCACGGCCGAGCAGCATCTCCTGCTCGGGCCCGAGCGGACCCGCCGCCGGAACCGGGGCGCTTTGCGGGGCTCCGGCGCGGCGGGCGCCGAGCGTCTCGGCGAGCCGGCCGAGCACCGGGTGGGTGAAGACGTCCTTGAGGGTGGCGGTGAACCCGGCCTCCCGGAGCCGGTGGGCGAGGCGCACGGCGAGCAGGGAGGTGCCGCCGGAGGTGAAGAAGACGTCCTCGGGGGCGGCCCGGTCCGTGCCGAGCACCTCGCACCAGGCGTCGGTGACCCGGCGCAGGTCCTCGTCCGCGGCCCGTCCCGGCTCCGCTCGCGGCCCCGCCTCGGCGGGCGGGGAGAGCAGGGAGACGGGGGGCTGCGCGAGCCGGGGAGCGGGCCGGCGCAGCGGTTCGTCGGGCCGCTCGGCGAACTGCTCGACGATCTGCAGCAGCCGCCCGGCGAGCGAGGCGACGGTGGCGCGGTCGAAGAGCGCCGTGCGGTACTCCATGCGCCCGTAGACCACGTCGCCCACCTGCCACCAGGCGGTCGTGAGGTCCATGGTGGAGACGCCCTCGGGAACGGCGTTGGCGTACACCTCGGCACCGGGCAGCCCCAGGGCCTTGGAGTCGTCGATGTCGAGCTGCACCAGCATGGTCTGGAGCAGCGGATGCCGGGTGGCCGACCGGTCGGGCGCCACGGCCTGGACGATCTCCCCGAAGGGCACCTCGCGGTGGTCGGCCACCGCTGCGGCGGCCGCGGCCGTGGCGGTGAGCACGTCGTTCGGGGTGGGGTTCTCGGGCAGCCGGATCCGCAGCGGGATGCTGGTGAGCAGGAACCCGATGAGCGGGGTGGTCTCCGGTTCGCCGCGGGTGGCGGCGGGGATGCCGACGACCAGGTCGCGCAGACCTGTCCGCTCGTACAACAGGGCGGCGTACGCGGCCGTCATCGCGGTGGCCGGGGTGGTGCGGGCCGCCCGGGCGCGGGCGGCGAAGGCGAGGCCCACTTCCCGGTCGAGGATGAAGCCGTAGTGCTCCCCGGCGTGGTCGGCGGTGTCGGGACTGTGGTCGTAGGGCAGCGCGAGCCGCTCCGGCACCCCGTCCAGGAAGGTCCGCCAGAACTCCCGGTGACGCTCGCCGTGCGGGCCGGCGAAGCGTTCGCGCTGCCAGTGCGCCCAGTCGCCGAACTGCACGGGCAGCTCGGCCACTTGGGGTTCCCGGTCCTCGGACAGCGCCCGGTAGTGCTCCAGGAGTTCGTCGTTGAGGCGCACGTACGACCACTGGTCGACGAAGGAGTGCGGCATCGTCTCGACGATCTGGTGGTCTCCCTCGGCGACCTTCGCCACGGCGAGCCGCAGGACGGGGTCACGGGCCAGGTCGAAGGGGCGGCGCACCTGTTCCGCGATGAACTCCTGCCGGCGCCGCTCGATCCGCTCGTCGGAGTCCTGGGACGGGTCGGCGGCCGACAGGTCGGCGTAGCTGATCTCGGCCCGCCGGTCCGGGTGGACCCGCAGATAGGGCCTGCCGCCCTCGGACTCGGCGTTCGCGCGCAGCAGTTCGTGCCGGAGTACCACCGCGTCCGCGGCCCGGGTGAAGGTGTCCAGGTCGAACGCGCCGGCCACGCGCAGCCCGTACCCGAGGGTGTACGTGGTGGTCCCGGGGTCCAACTGGTCGAGGATCCACAGGCGTTCCTGGTCCATGCCGAGCGGGAACCGGTCGCGGGGGCCCGGCCTGCGCCGCAGCTGCGGGCCGTCGCGCTCGGCGAGCCGGGCGGTGAGGGCGGCCCGCTGGGCGGGGCTGAGCCGGGCGAGCCGGCCGGCCAGGCGTGACTTGTCGACGGGCGCGCTCACGCGGACACCTCCGGGATCAGGGCAGGCTGGTCCGCCGCAGCGGTCGGAGCCGGGGCCGTGCGCAGGCCGAACAGTGCGGGCAGCGCGGCGAGGACGTCGGCGGCGGGCAGGCCGAAGTCGACCAGGCAGCCCACCTCGTCCGCGCCCGCGGCGGCCAGCTCGGCGAGGACACCGCGGGCCTTGGCGGGGGAACCGAGCAGGGAAGGGCCGGTGAGGAAGTCCAGGTAGGCGCTCTCCACGAGGACCTCGTCGTCCCCGCCGCCGGTCTGGTTGCGGAAGGACCGCAGATAGGCGTGCATCGCCGGGCGCAGGAAGTCCTCCAGGTCGTCCCGCTCACTGACGTACGCGTGGGCCATGACCACCACGTCGCCCTCGCCGGGGTGCCCGGCGTCCCGCCAGGCCTGCCGGTAGTGGGCGATGTTCTCGCGCAGCGCGGTCATCGTCTGGCCGAGCAGCGCGGTCATCACGCCGTACCCGGCCCGGGCCGCGTCGGTGAAGGTGCGCCTTGTGCCGGTCGCGGTGAGCCAGACGGGCAGCTCGGCCGTGACCGGGCGGGGACGGGTGCGGATCTGCGGGGTGGTGCCCGCGGTGGAGGGGTAGGGCAGGGCGTCGCCGCGCCACAGGGCGCGGATCTCCTCGATGGACCGGAAGGTGGTCTCGCGCCGGTCGGCGTAGTCGGTGCGGGCCAGGACGAAGTCGTCGGGGTGCCAGCCGCTGGCGAAGGAGATCCCGGCCCGGCCGCCGGAGAGGCTGTCCACCAGCGCCCAGTCCTCGGCGACGCGCGCCGGGTGGTGCAGCGGTGCGGCCACACTGCCCGCCCGGATCCCGATGGAGCGGGTCCGCGCGGCCACCGCGGCGGCGAGCACCGCCGGGTTGGGGGAGAAACCGCCGAAGTCGACGAAGTGGCGCTCCGGCAGCCAGACCGCGTGCAGCCCCGCCTCGTCGGCGCGGGCGGCGGCCTCCAGGACGAACGGGTAGTACGCGGACGCGTCGGCGTGGTCGGCGCTCGCGAAGAAGTACAGGCTGTGCCGCAGCCGGGCGGGCGGCGCGGCGGCCGCCTCCGGCGGCCGTGTCTGCCGGGCCCGCAGGCCCGAGCTGAGCCTGCGCCGCTGTTCGGGGGTGAGCGCGCCGAGGCGCGCGGAGAGGTCACTCATCGTGCTGCCCGCTCTCTGCCTCTATCTCTTCCAGCAGCCGCAGCAGTTCGGCGTCGTCGCGCTGTGCGGCGAGTTCGCCGACCCGGGCGGTGAACCCGGCGAGCGACGAGTGCTCGTACAGGTCCTGCAGGCGCACCTCGACGAGCAGCGCGTCGTTGACGACGCTGACCAGCTGGGCGGCGTGCAGGGAGGTGCCGCCGAGGTCGAAGAAGTTGTCCTCGGTGCGCAGGTGGGTGACGCCGAAGGCCTCCGCCCAGATGCGGCGGACGGCGTCGGCGGTGGTTTCCTCGGCGTCCTCGCCTGCGTCGCCGGCCGGGAGGTCACCCGGGCCGGCCGCTGTGCCCGGCGCCTGGTGCGTCACGTCCCGCGCGGACCAGGCCTGTGCGGGAGAGGCGTACGGATCCGGGGTGCCGCCCGCCGTGGGCTCGTCGGCCGGTGCCGCCACCCAGTGCCGGTCGTCGGCGAAGGGGTAGCCCGGCAGCAGGACGGCCTCGGCGGGCCGTGCCGGGGCGGGCTGCGGGTACCCGGCGGTCCACAGAGCGGCGAGCGCGGCCCGCAGCTCCGCGGGCTCGTCGGCGGCGGCACCGTCGCGCGGGGCACGCCCGGAGGCGTCCACGACGAGCGGATCGCGTCCCGCGCCCCTGGCCGCCTGCCGTACGAGCGCGGTCAGGGCGTTCGCGCGGTGCAGCCCGAACACGGCGGCGGGACGGGCGTCGAGGAGGGCGGTGACCGCGTCGGCGAAGCGGACCGGGGAGTCCAACTGCCGTCCCCAGTACGCGGGATCGGTGGCCTCCTGTCCGGTGAGCGGGGCGCCGGTCAGACCGGAGAGGACGGGGACGGCCGGCGCCGACGCGGGGAGCGTGGCGACGAACTCCGTGAACTCCCGCGCGGCCCGGGCCATCATGCGCGAATGGAAGGCGCGGGTCGCGGGCAGCCGGGTGGTGCGCACCCCGGCCTCGCGGCAGCGCTCCTCGAAGGCGGCGAGCGCGTCCTCGGGGCCTCCGCAGACCGTGTTGTCCGGCCCGTTGAGCAGGCAGACGTCCACGTCGAGTCCGGCCGAGAGTTCCGCGGCCAGGCTCTCCCCGGCCTGTACGGCGGCCATCGCCCCCGGCTCCGCGGCGGCCATCAGGCGGCCTCTGCGGACGACGGCGGCGGCCGCGTCCCCGACGGTGAAGACACCGGCGTACGCGGCGGCGGTCAGCTCACCGACGCTGTGCCCGAGCAGCAGGCCGGGGCGGATCCCCCGGCGTTCGAGCAGCCGCAGCCCGGACAGTCCGAGCACGAACAGCAGGGGCTGTACGACGGCGGTGTCGAGCAGCCTCGGGTCGCCGGCGGGCCAGTCCCGGGCGTCCCCCAGGTCCGGTCCGCCCGCCGCCCGCACCACGGAGGCGAGTTCGGCCAGGTCGGCCGCGAACTCGGGGTCCGCGTCCGCCAGTCGGGCCCCGGCTCCGGCCAGGTCGATGCCCTGGCCGGGCAGCACGACGCCGAGCAGCGGCTCCGGTTCGGCCCGGCGGCCGCCGCCCTCCTCGGCGAGCGCGGTGAGGGCGGAGCGCAGCCTCTGCCGGGCGGCGGAAGGATCGGCGGGCAGGGTGACGGCCCAGCGCTCGGGCAGGACCCGGCGGTGGTGCCAGAGGGTTCCGGCGAGCACGTCGAGGGGAACATCGGCCCCGGGACCGTCCAGCCACGCGGTCAGATCGCGCGCCTTGTGGCGCAGGGCCCGGGAATCGGCCGCGGAGAGCACGACGGTGGACGGGGCCGCGTCGGCCGGGTCGCCGCTCTCGGGGGCGGACTCCGGTGCCCGGGTGAGCAGGACATGGCAGTTGGTGCCGCCCAGACCGAAGGAACTCACTCCGGCGGTAAGAGGCCGGTCGGCGGGCCATGCCCGGGCGGTGCGGGGCAGTTCGAAGCGGGGCGATCCCAGGTCCGCGTCCGGGCCGTCGCCCGGCTGTGCGGGCGTCGGGGGCAGCACGCCCGCCTCCACCGCGAGGACGGCCTTGATCAGCCCGATGACTCCGGCGGCGGTGTCGCAGTGGCCGATGTTCGGCTTGACCGATCCCAGGGCGAGAGCGGGGTGTGCGGCCGGCCGGCCGTACACCTCGGCGAGAGCGGACAGTTCGACCTGGTCGCCCAGCTGGGTGCCGGTTCCGTGGGTCTCGACGTAGCCCACGTCGTCCGGGTCGAGCCCGGCGGCGGCGAGCGCCTCGCGCAGCACCTCGGCCTGGCCGATCGGGCTGGGCGCGGTCTGGCTCATCCGGTCGCCGCCGTCGTTGTTGACCGCGCTGCCCAGGAGCAGTGCGCGGGCCCGCTCGCCGGTGTCCGGCAGGTCGGCGGCGCGACGCAGGACCACGATGCCCGCACCGCTGGACGGCACGGTGCCCGCGCTGCCCTGGGTGAAGGCGCGGCAGCGGCCGTCGGGCGAGGTGATGCCGCCCTCGGTGTACTCGTACGCGGGGTCCGGGCTGGTGTGGACCGTGGCACCGCCCGCGATCGCGATGTCGCACTCGTAGGTGAGCAGGCTGCGGATGGCCTGGTGGACGGCGACCAGGGAGGTCGAGCAGGCCGTCTGCACGGTGATGCTGGGGCCCGTCAGGCCGAGCCGGTACGACAGGCCGGTGGCGAGGAAGTCCCGGGAGTTGCCGAGGGCGAGCTGCTCGGGCCCGAGGGCGCGTACGGTCTTCTCGTCCTTGAGCACGTGGTCGCGGAAGTAGGCGTCGGTGCCGCAGCCCACGAACACACCCATCCGGTCGGCGGTGCGCGTCGTGTCGATGCCCGCGTCTTCCAGGGCGTGCCAGGCCAGTTCGGTCAGCACGCGGTGCTGGGGGTCGGTTGCGGCGGCCTGGGCGGGCAGCATCCCGAACAGCTCGGCGTCGAAGCGGTCGTACCGGTCGATCTGTCCCGCGCGCGTCGGCGGCTTCCCCTGGGCGCCTGAGCCACTGGCGTGCGTGCCATCGGAGTCCGTGCCGACGGCGGCCGGCAGGCTGACCGTGCCGGCGACCAGGGACTCCCAGAACTCCTGCGGCTGCGAACTCCCAGGCACCCGCAGGGACATGCCCACGACGGCGACGGCGTGGTCCGCGGCGCCGGGGCCGGGGCCAGTGCCGTCCGCGTCGTTCACGGTGTGCTGCTCGCTCACGCTTCCTCCTGGGGGTGGCGCCCTGCGGGGGGCGGACCGATGACGGCCGCGAGTCGGCGCGGGGTCGGGTTGCGGAAAATGTCCTTGAGCTGGGAGCCGGTGAAGCCCGTCGAACGCTGCAGGGCGTTGAGCCGCACGGCGAGCAGCGAATTGCCGCCCATCTCGAAGAAGTTGTCGTCCACGCCCACCGGGACGCCGAGCAACTGCTGCCACACCTCGCACAGTTGGTGCGCGGTGTCCGGCGCGCCCGCCGTACCCCCGGTCCGCCGTGCGGCGGAGTGCGGGCCGGTCGGGGCCGGTGATGCGGCTCGGCCGGACGGTTCCTCAGCAGGGCGGGCGGGTGCCTGCCGGGGTGAGGGGGCGGGCAGCCGGGCCGTGTCGAGTTTTCCGTTGGCGGTCAGCGGCAGCGCGGGCACCACGGTGAGCGTGGCGGGCAGGACGTGCGCGGGCAGCCGCTCGGCGAGCCACTGCCGGATCTCCGCCGTGTCCGCCCGCTGTTCCGGGGTGACCAGATAGGCGTCGATCCGTGCGGCGGCCGCGTCGTGTGCGTCGCGGACGACGGCCGCGGCCGCTGTCACGGCCGGATGGGCGAGCAACGTGCCGCGGATCTCGCCGAGTTCGATGCGATGGCCGCGGATCTTCACCTGGTCGTCGAGGCGCCCCAGATGCTCCAGCTCCCCGTCGGGCAGCAGCCGGCCCCGGTCCCCCGAGCGGTAGAGCAGCTCGTCGGGCCGCTCGGCGAGCCGTCCCCGGACG
Organism: Streptomyces sp. R35; assembly: GCF_041053035.1. NCBI lineage: Bacteria > Bacillati > Actinomycetota > Actinomycetes > Kitasatosporales > Streptomycetaceae > Streptomyces > Streptomyces sp. R35. Next base: position 8,455,645 of record NZ_CP163440.1, on the reverse strand, counting down.
AAGCGCCCCTCGGTCAGTTCCGGGCGGTTGAGGTACCCGGCGGCCACACCGGCACCGCTGACATGGATCTCCCCGGGAACGCCGGGGGCGGCCGGGCGGCCCTCCTCGTCCAGGACGTACAGCCGCCAGCCCGGCAGCGCCCGGCCCACCGAGCGCGTACCGCTCAGCGCGTCGGCCCGGGTGAGGGTGCGCCAGGTGCAGTGCACGGTGGTCTCGGTGATGCCGTACATGTTCACCGCCCGGCAGACGCGCTCCGGGTAGCGGTCGAACCACGGAAGCAGCAGCGCGGGTTCGAGCGGCTCACCGCCGAAGATCAACAGCCGTACGGACAGTGGGACGTCGGCACTCTCGTCGGCGGCGAGCAGCTGGGCGAAGGCGGAGGGCGTCTGGTTGAGTACCGTGACCCGTTCGCGCGCGAGCAGGGCGTGGAACCGCTCGGGGTCGCGGGCGCTCCAGTGCGGTACGACGACGAGCCGCCCGCCGGTCAGCAGGCAGCCCCAGATCTCCCAGACGGAGAAGTCGAAGGCGAAGGAGTGGAAGAAGGACCACGCGTCGTGCTCGTCGAAGGCGAAGCCCTCGGGGCCGGCGGTGGCGGCCAGCAGGGCGGTGACGTTGCGGTGCCGCACCACCACGCCCTTGGGGGTGCCCGTCGAGCCCGAGGTGTGGATGACGTAGGCCGCGCGCTCCGGGTCGGCGGCGGGCAGCTCACGGCCCGGCCCCGTGGGGACGGCCGTGGGCGGCAGCAGCGTCAGGCCCGGCGGCAGCAGGGCGGGGTCGCGGTCGGTCACGGCCGTGGCGAGGCCGGTGTCCTCGGCGATGAAGGCGAGCCGGTCCTGGGGGTAGCCGGGGTCCAGCGGAACGTAGGCGGCACCGGCCTTCAGTACGGCGAGCAGCGCCACGACGAGGTCGAGGCCGCGCTCCAGGCAGACGCCCACCCGGTCGCCGGGCCGCACGTTCCGCTCGGCGAGGGCCAGGGCGAGCGCGGTGGAGCGTTCGTCGAGCTCCTGGTAGGTCAGCCGTTCGTCCTCGCAGACGACCGCGGTGCGGTCGGGGAGCCGGGCGGCCCGGGCGGCGAACAACGTGGGCAGATCGGCCGCGGGGGCGGCGAAGGGGTTCGCCGAGGGCGCGCCGCCCGGCTCCTCGGGCGCACCGGTGGGCCCCTCGGCGGTCAGCAGACGGGCGCGGGCGGCGGGCGGCAGGACGGAGAGTTCGCCGAGCGGGGTGTGCGGTTGTCCGACCATGGCGGTGAGCGTGGCCTCCAGTTGGCGGCAGAACTGTTCGGCCGCTCCGGCGTCGACCCGGTCGTGCCGGTACCGCAGCAGCCCCCGCAGCTCTCCGCCCAGGTCCTGGCGGAGGTAGAGGGCGAGCGGGAACTGGGCCGGGCCGAAGCCGGGGTCGGGGAGCGGGTGGGCGGTGAGGTCCGGGGCGGTGATCTCCGGCAGGGTCCGGCAGGGGACCACGACCAGGGACAGTCCGGCGCGGTCGGTGGCGGGCAGCACGGACGACAGCGGCAGATCGGCGTCGCGGTACGCGTCGAGGCAGCGGCGGTGCGCGCGGCGCAGCCAGTCGGCGACGGACTGCTCGTCGTCCAGGTCCAGCGGGACCGGGACGGTGGCGTTGAAGTAGCCGACGGTGGCGGCGTGCCGCGGGGTGCGCCGTGACACGGCCGCCCCGAGCACCGGGCGGGTGGTGCCGCTGTTGCGGCCGAGGACCAGGGCCGCGGCGGCGGTCATCAGGGAGTGCTGGGTGATGCCCAGTTCGGCGGCGAGCTTGGCCGCGCCCTCCCAGGTCTCCTCCGGGACGCGCAGGCCCACGGCCTCGTCGGGCGTCGTGCCGGTGGGGGCCGGTCCGCCGGCCGGGGTGCGGGCCCAGTCGAGCGAGCAGGACACCCCGCCCGCCAGCTCGGCCCGCAGGGCGGCGGCCCGTTCCTCGCGGGCGGGCGGCAGCTGGTGCCGGCCGTCGGCCCACTCGGCGAAGGACTGGACCGCGGTGGCCTCCTCGCCGGCCAGCAGCCACTGGGCCACGAGTGCCATGGACGTCTCGTCCACCACCAAGTGGTGTGCGGTCAGGACGAGATCGGCGGTACGGGGGGTGTAGCGGACCAGGACGGCATGGAGCAGGGGACCGCGCTCCAGGTCGAACGGGCGCAGCACCTCGCGCCGCAGCCGGGCGCGGGCGAGCGGGCCTTCGGGGTCGACCGGGGCCGTCATGGTGTGGAGCCGCGGAGCCCGCCGCGCGGGGGCGAACAACAGGGCGCCGTCCCGTTCCACGACCCGGGAGGCGAGCAGCGGATGGGCGGTGAGCAGCCGCGCGAACCGGGCGCGCAGCAGCTCCTCGTCGAGGGCGCCGTCGACGCGGTGGACGAGCGAGGAGTTGTACGTGGCGGGGAACTCGGCCTGCTGGTCGGCGGCGTAGAGATCGGCCTGGCCGGGGGTCAGCCGGTGCGTGACCCCGTCTTCCGGGTGCCGCTCAGCCATGGCGGACGGCGCGGACGGCGCCCTGGAGTGCGGCGGCGTCCGACGCTTCCAGGATGTCCAGATAGTCGATCTCCTCGCCGGTCAGCTCGAAGAGCTGGTGGGCGAGAAGCACCGCCTTGAAGGAGTCGCCGCCGTTCTCGATGAACCCCTGGGAGATATCGGCATCCGGCCCGAGAGACTCGTACCACAGGTCCAGAATTCTCTGGGCGAGATCCTGCTCCGCTGATACCTCAGGAGAATCGACGGACGTCCGCTCTTCCGGCATAAGTGCTCACCCATCCCGCTTGTGCGCTCTTTTTGAATTCGGCGAATCGCAGTGGACCGAGCAGGAGCATGGCGACCGGAGTCGATCAGCGTCAACGTCTCTTCCTGGGAGTTTGGAGATCCGTTTACTTTTCTGGATGTTATTCACACATAGTTGACGCAAAGCTGACGTGCGACTGATTAGTATCCGCCTGGATTGATGAAACGAGCCGCACGGCGCCAGGTAATTCAGCAGTGCGGGAATGGCATGGACTTTCGGAGGAATCCACATGCAGAAACCCGCGATCCCTGGGCAGCTCCGCTTCTTCACGCTCGACCTGCAGAAGCCGCGGCCCGCCATCGTGCACCGGCTGACCGCGACCGGCCCCGTGGACGGTGACCGGCTGCTCGCCGCCGTACGCGCGGTGCTGCGCGCCCAGCCCGCGCTGCGCCTCTCCCTGCATCCGGAGCCGGCCGGGCTGATGCAGCGCGTCCATCCGGTGGCCGACGTCGCGGTCGAGGTGCACCGGCTGCCCGCGGACACCGCGTCGGCCGGGCGGCTGCTGCGCGAGCGGGTCGACGCGCTCGGCGCCCCCTTCGACCACGCGGGCGCCCCCTTGTGCCGGGTCTCCGTGCTGCTCGGCGACGACCGGGCTCAGCTCCTCTTCGGCGTCCACCACGGGATCTTCGACGACGGCTCCGCCGCCGCGCTCCTCGACGCCCTCACCACCGCGTACGCGCAGGGCCCCGACGCGCTGCCCGACGCCGGGGAGCTGCCGGCCCCGCCGCAGGGTGAACAGGCCGCCGCGCTACGGGAGTTCTGGACCCGTACCCTCAAGGACGCGCCCGCCGACTGCACCCTGCCGCAGCTGGTCCCGGGCGCGGACCGGACCCGTGGCTCGGTCACGGCCCAGTTGCCCGCCGCCCTGGTGGCCCGGATGCGCGACCGTGCGAGGGAGACGGGGGCGAGCGTCTTCACGCAGGTGATGGCGTCCCTCGCCTGGGTCGCCGGGTGGTACGCGCGCACCGACGACGTGGTGATCGCCACGGCCAGCGGGGCGGGCCGGGACACCAGCGGGGCATCGGTGATCAACTGCCTGCAGAACACCATCCCCGTCCGTGTCCCGCTGTCCGGTGCCACCACGGAACAGCTCCTCGACCGCACGCTGGAAGCCCTCTTCGACGCGGTCGAGCACTCCGAGCTGCCCCTGGAGGAGATCCTCGCCGCGACCGGCGCCGAACGGCACCCGGACCGCAAGCCCTTCACCCAGCTCATGTGCACGCAGGGCGAGTTGTTCACCGAGGCCGAGGGCGGCGGGCTGCTGTGGCGGATGGACCCGCCCGAGTCGGACCAGGTCGAGTACGACCTGAGCGTGACCCTGCTGCACGGCCCGCACGGCGAGGAGCACCTGGTCGTCGCCCACCCCGTACAGGCCCTCGACGGGCGGACCGCCGAACGGTTCCTCGCCCATCTCGTCGCCGCCCTCGACGCGCTCACCGCACCGCACTCCGTACCGCTCACCGGACACGACCTGCTGACCGCCGAGGAGCGGGCCGAGCTCGCGGCGCTGACCGGCGCCCCCGTCCCCGGCACCCCGGCACCGGTCCACCGGCTCGTCGAGGAGCAGGCCCGGCGCACCCCGGACGCCACGGCCCTCGTCACCTCCGCCGAACTCCTCGACCACGCGGCGCTGCACGCCCGTGCGGAGCGCCTCGCCGCGGCCCTGATCGCGGCCGGCGTACGGCCCGGCGACCGGGTGGGCGTGTGCCTGGAACGCTCGGCCGGCCTGGTGGTCGCGGTACTGGCCGCCTGGCGGGCCGGCGCCGCCTATGTGCCGCTCGACCCCGACTATCCGGGTGACCGCCTGCGCTACATGCTGGAGGACTCCGCCCCCGCGGCCGTGATCGCCGAGACCCCCCTGCTGCCCGGGGTGCCGACGCTGGCCCCGGACGCCGAGGCGCCGCTGCCCGCCGCCTGGCCGCAGGTTCCGGCCGACTCACCGGCGTACGTGATGTACACGTCCGGCTCCACGGGACGGCCCAAGGGCACGGTCGTACGCCACGACAACCTCTGGGCCCTCTTCGCGGGGTTCGACAGCGTGCTCGACGCGATACCCGACGTCGTCCTGGCGGGCACCAGCCTGTCGTTCGACATCTGCCTCATCGAACTGTTCTGGTCTCTGACCCGTGGCTGCGCCGTGCATCTGACCAGCCATCGCACCGTGCTCGACGAGGACGGCGTCCCCGACGGCGCGTTCTACCAGTGCACGCCCTCCGCGGCCAGGCTGCACACCTCCTCCCCCGAGGGCCGCCGGCTGCTCGGGCGGCTCGGCGCGCTCGTCGTCGCCGGCGAACCGCTCGACGCGGACCTCGCCGCCGAGCTGGCGGGCCTGGTTCCCGGACCGGTCGTCAACGGGTACGGGCCCACCGAGGCCACCGTCTACACCACGCTGTGGCGGGTACACCCGGACACCCCCGTGCACATCGGCCTGCCGCTGCCCGGGGTGCGCTGCCACGTGGTGGACGCGCACGGCAGGGCCATGCCGCCGGGCTGCCCCGGCGACCTGGTGATCACGGGCACGGGGATCGGCGGCGGATACTGGCGGCGCGCCGAACTCACCGCCGAGCGCTTCCCCGTCCTGCCCTGGGCCGGGGGCGGCACCGGCTACCTCAGCGGCGACGTGGTGTCCTTCGCCCCGGGCACCGGCCTGCGGTTCCTGCACCGCGCCGACCAGCAGATCAAGGTCCTCGGACAGCGCATCGAGACCGGGGAGATCGAGGCCACGCTGCGTCTGCACCCGGGGGTACGGGACGCCGCGGTGGCTGTCCTGCCCGACCGTACCGGGGTCGCCGCCTTCCTCGTCCCCGAGGAGGGTGCCGCGGATCTCGTCCCGCAGGGCGACGCCGCGGCGGGGGCGCTGCCGGTCCCCCTGTCCGCCGCGACCGCGGCCGGGCTGCGCCGCCACGCGGCCGGCTGGCTGACCGGCGCGATGCTGCCCACCGTCTGGCAGACGGTGGCCGTCCTGCCGAAGTCGCCCAACGGAAAGCTGGACCGGCTGACCCTGGCCGACTGGGCGGCGCGCAGCGCCCCGGCCGCCCCGCGTACGGGCACGGAGGAGCTGTCCGGTTCGGCGGCGAGCGTCGTCCTGGAGGTCTGGGAGCAGGTGCTCGGCGAGCGGGTGACGGACCCGGGCGCCACCTTCTTCCACCTGGGCGGCACCTCCGCCGGGATCATCCGCGTCCTCGCCCTGCTCCAGCCCCGCTACCCGGACCTGCGGGCGGCCGGCCTGTTCCGGCACACCACGGCGCGGGCCCTGGCCGCGCACCTGACGGACCTGACGGACCTGACGGACCTGGCCCGGGCGGACGCGCGGGAGGAACCGGCGGAAACCGCTGTCGCCGTCCCCGCCGCACGGACCGACGGCTCCGGGCGCGGGGCACGGCGGGCACAGGCCCTGGGCCAATGGACCCCGCGGGCCCGCCGTTGACGCATCCGGGGCGAGCGGCCCGCCCGGGACACCGCTCGCCCCGGGCCCCGGCCGGTCCCGCTCGCCGTATGCGGTACTCCGACGCCGACGCCGTACGCGGTGCGCGGTACTCCGACCCCGTGCCCCGCACTCCGTACCCCTTAGTCTCCCTTTCCTCTCCCTGGAGCCCCGATGACGCTCACCCTGATGTGCCTGCCCTACGCCGGAGCCGGTGCCGGGCTCTTCCGCCCCTGGCAGAACGATCCTGGGCTGCCGTTCCGCCTGGTTCCGGTCCAACTCCCCGGCCGGGACGAGTGGTTCGTGCGGGAGCCCTGCACGACCATGGCGGAGGCCGCCCGGGAGTGTGCCGAACAGATCAGGGAGGCGGCCGGCAGCGGACCGTACGCGGTGTTCGGGCACAGCTTCGGCGCGCTGCTCGCTCATGAGACGGTCCGGCTGCTCGCCGCCGGCGGAGACCGCCTGCCGGTCCGGCTGATCGTCAGCGGCGCCGCCGCCCCCGGTCTGCCCCGCCCGCGGATGGACGGCGACGCGCTCGACGACGAGGCGTTCGTCGCCCGGCTGCGGAGTCTGGTCGGCTACGACCACGAGGCCTGGCACGAGCCGGAGCTGCGCGAGCTGCTGCTGCCCGCGCTCCGCGCCGACCTCGGCATCCAGGACCATTACGTCCCGGCGCCGGGCGGCCCGCTGCCCGTACCGGTGAGCGTCCTGCGCGGCATGGACGACGACCTCGTCGGCCGCGCCGACGCCGCGCGCTGGGACGAGTGCACCACGGAGGGCAGCGAGCTGGTCGACCTGCCCGGCGGGCACATGTACTTCAGCGAGGACTGGCCCCTGCTCTGGAAGACCCTCGGCTCCGTACTCCACCGGGAGGCGTGAGACACCCGGGGAGCATCAAGAGCGTCAAGGGAACGTCGGACATCCCGCTGTATGTCTCCGGCCCGGCACCTGTTCGGTGCCGGGCCGGAGACGTCCTGTCAGGGAGACGTCCTGTCAGGGTCCGTACGGGAAACGGGGGACGACGGCGCCCGCGGACTCAGTCCCGCGCCGCGGCCAGGATCTGGGCCAGCGCCCGCCGGTCCAGCTTCCCGTTGACGTTCAGCGGCAGGCCGTCGAGGTGGGAGAACTTCTGCGGCAGCATGTAGCGCGGCAGGGTCGCGGTGAGGGCCTGCCGCAGCTCGGCGGCGGTCCGCGGCCGACCGGTGCAGGCGGCTTCGAGCCTCAGCTGGCCGTCCGGTCCCGGCAGCGCGAGCACGGCGGCCTCGACGATGCCGTCCTGCGCGCGCAGGGCCGCCTCCACCTCACCGGTCTCGATCCGCTGCCCCATGATCTTGACCTGCTGGTCGGCCCGGCCCTGGTGCACGAGCACCCCGTCCGCGAGCACCCGGACCAGGTCCCCGGTGCGGTACCAGTCCTTCTCCCCGGGCACCCCACCCGCCGGCGGGGTACCGGCCACACCCGAAGCGTCCAGGAACCGTCCTTCGTTGTCGGCCTCGTCCAGATACCCGGCGAAGCGCTGCACCCCGCGCACGTACAGCTCGCCCTCCTCGCCCTCGCCGGCCGGCTTCCCGGTCTCGTCGAGCACCAGGGACTCCAGATGGGGGAAGACCGCGCCGATGGGAACGGTGCCGTTCGCCGTGCGGGGCCAGTCCTCGACCCGGTCCGGAAGCCGGTACTGGGTGGTGACGATGGTGACCTCGGTCGGTCCGTAGAGGTTCTCGACGACGCTGCGGGACGCCGCCCGCTTCCAGGCCGCGGCCTGCTGGGCGGTCAGCTGCTCCCCGCCGAACAGGCTCCACCGCATGGAGGGCATGGAATCGGCGGCGAGTCCCCCCGTCCGGTCGGCCATGGTGATGACCGAGGGCACGGAGAACCAGTGCGTGATCTCCTCGCGGGCCACGAACCGGGCGGGCTTGGCCAGTTCATGGGCGGGCGGCACCACGAGCGTCGCCGCCGAGCCCCAGGCGCCGAACAGCTCGAAGACCGAAGGGTCGAAGGCGAGGCCGATGTTCTGCGCCATGCGGCAGCCGGGTCCCAGTTCGTACCGGTCGATGACGTAGCGCAGGAAGGCCGAGATGTTGCGATGGCTGACCGGGACGCCCTTGGGGGTCCCGGTGGAGCCGGAGGTGAACAGCAGATAGGCGAGACCGTCGTCGTCCGGTACGGCGGCGGCCGCGTCCGGCACCCCCGTCAGAACCGGGTCCCGGTCCCGGTCCCGGCCCCGGTCCCGGTCCGCTCGCAGCGCGGTCAGCCGCTCCTCGGTCATGTGCAGGACCGGCGTCACGGACCAGCCCTCGGGGGCGCCCCTGCCGGTCAGGAACAGGTCGAGCGCCGCGTTCTCGGCGATCGTGGCCATCCGCGCGGCGGGAAAGGCCGAGTTGAGCGGGACCACGGCGGCACCCAGGCGCAGTACCGCCAGATAGCCCGCGTACGTGCCGACGCCGGGCCTCGTGGCCAGGCCCACCCGGCGCGGTGCCCGGCCCCCGCAGGCCGTCAGGATCTCGCCGGCCAGCGCCTCGGCCAGCTCCCGGAGCTCACGGTAGGCCAGCCGCTCACCGTCCACTTCGAGCGCGGTCAGGTCCGGGTACGCCTCGGCGGTCGTGGCGAACCACTCGTACAGGGTGCGGGGTTCGCGGCGCGGGGCGTTCATCGGACACCGGTCCGCGCGTGCCAGGCCAGCAGCACCTCTTGCTCCTTGTCCGGGGCGATGCCGAGGACGGTCTCGCCCTGTTTGTACGGGCCGGTGGCGGGGCCGCGTTCACCGAGCCAGCGCCAGGTGTCGGCGACGGTCTCGGCGAGCGGGCGGCGGCGCAGCCCGGCCGCCTCGGCCTTCGCGGGGACGACCGCCCAGGTGCCGGCCATGGCGGGCTCGTCCGGCGCCCACAGGGGCAGTTCGGTCCACGGTCCGACGCCCTGGTCCAGGAGGAAGTCGTCGTCCGCCCAGACCGGTTCGGCGCCGGAACCGGTCACCTCGGCGCACCGGCCGAGCAGTTCGCCGAAGGTGGCGCCGTCCTTGGGGCCGGTCACCAAGTAGCGGCCGGTGGCGCGCTGTTCGAGCAGGTCCAGGCCGAAGGCGGCGACGTCGCGCGCGTCGATGAGCTGTACGGGCTGCTCCGGGCGGCCGGGGGCGAGGAACTCCCCGCCGCGGGCGGCCCGCTCGAGCCACCACAGCAGCCGTCCGGTGTTCTCCCAGGGACCGACGATCAGGCCCGGGTTGAGGATCAGGGTGCCGCCGGTGAAGTACTTCTCGACCGCGCGTTCGCAGCCGGCCTTCAGCGCGTTGCCCGGCACCTCGTCCGGTGTGGCGTCGGGCCCGCAGACGTGCCGGGGCGCGCTCTCGTCCACCGGGGCGGCGGGCCAGTCGGAGTGGGCGTGGAAGGAGGACACGAACAGATACGTGTCGGCCCGGCCGCTGAGCGCCCGGGCCGAGTCGCCCACCGGCCGGGGCTCGAAGCCACACGTGTCGACGACCGCGTCCCAGGGCCCGGCGGCCGCCAGCCGTTCGAGGTCGGCGGGGTTCTCGCGGTCTCCCCGCAGGGCCTCCGCGCCGGGCACGTCCGGCCCGGAGCGGCCCCGGTTGAACACCGTCACGGCATGGCCGCGCAGGGTCGCCTCTTCGGCGAACGCCCGCCCCAGGAACACCGATCCACCGAGTATGAGTATGCGCATCGGCTCAGGATCAGCGCGCGCTCCCGGCGCGGGCAACGCACTTTGAGAAGGGCTGACAAAGCCCTGACGCCGAGGCCACACTCGGCCTCGCGCGCAGGGCCGACTCAGTCCGCGTCAGGCGTCAGGCGCAACGAGATGAACTCGTCGCGGCGGAAGCGATGACGGGCGGGGCGCGGACTACCGGAGGGATTGGATGGGCGTCCACTCGGCCCGGATCGCGGACCTTCGACCCACCTCAGTCAATGAAGCGCTCCGGCAACTTCCCCGACTGCTCGCGCAGCGACAGGTAACGGCTTTCAAAAGCTGCGCGCGCCTCAGGCAGGACGATTTTGTAAGTCCAGTCCTTGTGCAGCTTGCTGAGGTTTTCTGCCATCAACTCCTCGTACGGGCGCCCGGGATTCTCCCACCAGTAGAGATGGAAGAACGGCCCGGTCAGGCCAACGATGAAGCCTGCGTCAGTCCTCGTCCGGCGTCAGCCGCAGCGAAATGCTGTTGATGCAGTAGCGCTGATCGGTCGGGGTCGCATACCCCTCCCCCTCGAACACATGCCCAAGGTGCGACCCGCACCGCGCGCACCGCACCTCCGTCCGCACCATCCCGAGCGTCCGGTCCTCGATCAGCTCGACCGCGTCGGTGTCCTTCGGGTCGTAGAAGGACGGCCAGCCGCAGTGCGACTCGAACTTCTCCGTGGACGTGAAGAGTTCGGCGCCGCAGGCACGGCAGGAGTAGACGCCCTTGGCCTTGGTGTCGGTGTACTGACCGGTGAAGGCGGGCTCGGTACCCGCCTTCCGCAGCACCGCGTATTCGGCCGGGGTCAGCTCCGCGCGCCACTGCTCGTCCGGCTTTTCGATGTCGTACGACATGAAGCTCAACCCCTTAACACAGCTGAGGAAGCTCACAAGAGCTACGGCTACTTGGACAGGCGGGTCAGGATCTCGGGGCCGAGGTCCGTGACGTCGCCCGCGCCCATGGTGAGAACCAGATCACCGGGCTTCGCCATTCCCGCGACCACGGAGGGAACCTCGGACTTGTCGTGGACCGCCGTCACGTCCGCGCCCGCCGCCCGCGCCGCCTCGATGATCAGCTCGCTCGTGACGCCCGGGATCGGGTCCTCACGGGCCGGGTAGATGTCCAGGACGACCGAGGCGTCCGCCAGCGACAGGGCCTCGCCCATCTCCTTGCCCAGCTCCTGGGTGCGGGAGAACAGGTGGGGCTGGAAGACCACGAGGATGCGGCCGGAAGCGCCCGCACGCATGGCCTCCAGGTCTGCCGTCATCTCGGTCGGGTGGTGCGCGTAGGAGTCGATGACCTGGACGCCCGCCTCCTCGCCCTTCAGCTGGAGGCGGCGCTTCACCCCCGTGTAGGAGGCGAGCGCGGGGGCCAGCTGGTCCGCCGGGATGCCGAGCGCCACGCCCGCCGCGAGGGCGGCCACCGCGTTGTGCGCGTAGTGGCGGCCGGGCACGGAGACCGCGAAGGTCAGCTCCGAGCCGTCCAGGAGCACCGTCACCTCGCTCTTCAGACCGTGCGGAACCACGGAGAGCACACGGACGTCGGCGTCCGCCGATTCGCCGTACGTCACCACGCGGATGTCATCGGGCAGGCGCCGCGTCAGCTCGCGCGCGCCCTCGTGGTCGGCCGAGATCACCAGCATGCCGCCGGGGACGATCTTGCCCGCGAACGTCTCGAAGGACTCGTAGATCTCGTCCATGGACGCGTAGTTGGCGTGGTGGTCGAGCTCTACGTTGAGGACGATCGCGACCTCGGGCGCGTACTTGTGGAAGCTGCGGTCCGACTCGTCGGCCTCGGCGACGAAGATGTCGCCGTCGCCGTGCAGGGCGTTCGAACCGGGGGCGTCGAGGTCGCCGCCGATCGCGTACGACGGGGACAGGCCCAGGGAGGAGAGCGAGACCGCCAGCATCGACGTCGTGGTCGTCTTGCCGTGGGTGCCGGCGACCGCGATCGGGCGCAGGCCGTCCATCAGCCGGGCGAGGGCGTCCGACCGGTGCACGACCGGGATGCCGAGCTCCGCCGCGCGGGCCAGCTCCGGGTTGTCCGCGCGGATCGCCGAGGAGACCACCACGCAGGTGGCATCGGAGGCGAGATGGTCGGCCGCGTGCCCGATGTGCACCGTCGCCCCGAGCGCCCGCAGCGCCTCGGCAGTAGCCGACTCCTTCGCGTCACTGCCCGCCACCTTGGCCCCGCGCTGCGCGAGAATCTTCGCAATACCCGACATCCCGGCGCCGCCGATGCCGATGAAGTGCGGTCGGTCCATGGCGGTAGGAAGGCCGGGTGCCATGCGCGTTTCTCCCAAGATCCGTACAACGATGAGCGCGCCCAAGCAAAAGCACGCGCCCCCAGCCTATTCCGTACGGCAACCAACCCCCGCAGGGGACGCGTACAGCCGCGCCCTTAAGGGGCGCGGGGAACTGCGCGACCAGCCACAACGAACCCGCACCCGACAACCCAGAGCAACCAACACGGCGCCCGCGGCCAAGCCCAGCGGCAGCGGCCCCGCAGCGATCACGCCTTGCTGTGCGAGAACAGCTTCAGCACCGGCACCCCCACCTTGTGCCGCGCCCGCGAGGCCCAGTCCCGGTGGAAGAACTCCTCCACGTAGTGGGGGTCGGTCAGCACGATGACCTCGTCGGCGTTGATCTCGTCGACCAGGGACTTCAGCGCGTCCAGCGGATGGTCCTCGATGAGCCGGCCCACCGCCTGGCTGCCCGACGTGTGCAGGGCCTCCAAAGACACCTCCAGCGCCTGCACGCCGAGCGCCGCCGCGTCCGCGCCCTCCGGGGTCTCCCGCTCGCGCGCCGCTTCGTCCAGCTCACCGAGCGCGACGTCGTCGATGGCCCGCAGCAGCCGGTCCGCCTGGTCGCCACGGGGCTGGAGCAGCACGTGGAAGGCGACCGTCTCGTCACCGTGCAAGGTGGTGACGAACTCCACGTCGGCGGATGTCAGGGCCTTCTCGATCATCAATACGCTTGTGAACACGACAGGCGCCCTTCTCCTCCGTGGGCCGTCCGTAGGCCCCTGCGGAAACCATCCTGCCCCGAGACCGCACGGGGTCTGCGAGATTTAGTGTGCCGAGTGGAAGATAAGCGGAATGGGGTATTCCGCCGACTTGTCACGACCGACGGTATCGGGTGTAGAGGAACCCGGCCTCCTCCAGCAGGGACACGAGTTCGAACCGCTTCGGGACCGCGATCGAGGGCCCTCCGGCGATGCGCTGCGCGTCGCCCGCGGTGAGCAGGGGGGACACGGTCAGACAGAGCTCGTCGAGCACTCCGGCCGCGACCAGCTGGCCCAGCAGCCGGGGTCCGCCCTCGGTCAGCAGCCGGGTGAAGCCGAGGTCCCCGAGGGCCCGTACGGCGCGGGCGGGGTCCACACCCGTCCCGTCCCCGGCGATCACCACCTGGGCGCCCGCCTTCTCGGCCGCTTCGACCCGCTCCGGAGGGGCCCCGGCACCCGTCAGCACCAGCGTGGGCACCAGGGGCGAGGTGAAAAGCGGAAGCGAGAAGTCCAGGTCGAGGCTCGCGGTCACCACCGCGATGGCGGGCGCGGGGCCCTGTCCGGCGGCCTCCCGGAGCGCCGCGAAGGCCTCACGCGCACGTGCCGGACGGTAACCCTCCTGGCGTACCGTTTCCGCGCCGACGATCACGACATCGGCGAGCCCTCTCAGCACCCCGAAGATCCTCATGTCGGTGTCGCTGGAGATGGGCTGCGAGCGGCCCTCGTGCTGGCCCGCGCCGTCGAGCGTGGACACCATGTTGGCGCGCAGCCAGAGCCCGCTCACCGAGGGGTAGGCGTACACCTCCGCCAGCTCCGGGAGCCCCCACTCGCGGTCCGTCACATCCGCCCCAGGGGCCCCGCCCGAGGCCTGGGCTGCTGTTTCGTAGGTCACAGGGAACAGGCGTCGCATGACGTGCAGTGTGGCACGGCCCTTAGAGTGGGGAACCGTGTCGTCCTCCACCACCGCCTCCGGGATCGACCCGATAGCCGAAGCGGCCCCGCTGTCCCTGTCCGCCCGCGAGCCGTACGTCCCCGCCGACCGGCTCGTCGCCGAGATGGTGCCGCCGCCGCGCTTCGACTCGGTCCGCTTCGCCACGTACATCCCGGACCCGAACCAGCCCAGCCAGACCGAGGCCGTACGCGTCCTCGAAGGCTTCGCGAGCGGTCTCGGCGGGGCGCACGCCATCGGCGGCGGCAAGCGCCGGCTGTTCGGCTTCGGGAAGGCCCCCAAGTCGTCCCCCGCCGGTCCCCGCGGCGTCTACCTGGACGGTGGCTACGGCGTCGGCAAGACCCATCTGCTGGCCTCCCTGTGGCACGCGACTCCGGCGGAGCCCACGCTCAAGGCGTTCGGCACCTTCGTGGAGCTGACGAACCTGGTCGGCGCGCTCGGCTTCCAGAAGACCGTGCAGACGCTGTCGGGGCACCGGCTCCTGTGCATCGACGAGTTCGAGCTGGACGACCCGGGCGACACCGTCCTCGTCTCCACCCTGCTCGGCAAGCTGGTCGACGCGGGTGTCGCGCTCGCGGCGACCTCGAACACACTGCCGGGCAAGCTCGGCGAGGGCCGGTTCGCCGCCGCCGACTTCCTGCGCGAGATCCAGGGCCTGTCCGCGCGCTTCAGGCCGCTGCGCATCGATGGCGAGGACTACCGCCACCGGGGGCTGCCCGAGGCCCCGACGCCGTTCTCCGACGAGCAGGTCACGAAGGCGGCGTACGCCACCGACGGCGCGTCCCTCGATGACTTCCCGCATCTGCTCGACCACCTGGCGCGCGTCCACCCCAGCCGGTACGGCGCGCTGACGGACGGCGTCCGGGCCGTCTGCCTCACCGATGTCCAGCCGGTCCCGGACCAGTCGACGGCGCTGCGGCTCGTCGTGCTCGCCGACCGGCTGTACGACCGTGAGGTGCCGGTCCTCGCCTCCGGAATGCCCTTCGACAAGCTCTTCAGCGAGGAGATGCTGAACGGCGGCTACCGCAAGAAGTACTTCCGCGCGATATCCCGGCTCACGGCGCTGGCGCGGGACGCGAAGAAGCTCGTGAAGAGCTGATTCAGGCCACTCCCCCCTCCCGTTTCAGCTCCTCTTCACAGTGAAACGTTGAGTTAACCCTGCAAACAACTCGCCACGTTATTCTGTGAGTCGACCTTGAATGCAGTGGTGGATGAAGTGCCGGAGGGGGGCACATGTTACGTGGCACGACGGCCCGGACCCTGTTCGTGGTACTCGCCGCCGTCCTGATCGCCCTGCAACTCTTCGCTCCCACCGAGTCGTTCGCGTCCGCGCACAAAGGCGAGGTCGCCTCCTGCGCCGAGGCCGAGCATCCGCAGAAGGTGGCCCCGCCGCTGGGTGCCCGCCGGCATGTCCGTGACGAGGACCTCGTACCGGAGACGCCGGCCCGCGCCCTGCTGGCCGGCGATCCCGCGGCCACGTATCCGCCGGCCTCGCTCACCGCCGCGCACCCCCGTACGTCGAGAGCCTCAACGGCCTTGTCCCCCGCGGGACTTCAGGTCTTCCGCTGCTGAGCGGAGCGCGTCCCCCCACGCTCCGTTTCGTAAGCCGACGCGCCCTCAGGGCGCGCCAGGAGGAACTGACATGCAGCCCCTCATCGACCATGCCCGCTCCTTCGGCCGACGGCCCGAGGATTTCGCCTCGCTCGCCCAAGGCCAGTCCCCGCAGGTCCTGTTCGTCACCTGCTCCGACTCCCGGGTCGTCCCGGCCCTGATCACCGGCGCCCGCCCGGGCGAGCTCTTCGAGCTGCGCACCGCGGGCAACATCGTCCCGCCGTACGTCTTTGGCCGGCCGACCTCCGAGGCGGCCACCGTCGAGTACGCGGTGGACGTGCTCGGCGTCACCGAGATCGTGGTCTGCGGCCACTCGCACTGCGGCGCCGTGGGCGCGCTGGTGCGCGGCGAGGACCTGACCGCCGTACCGGCCGTACGCGACTGGCTCGCGCAGGCCGGAACCCCGTCCGAAGCGCCGGACGACGACCCGGCCGTAGCCGAGGCGGTGCAGAACCATGTCCTCGCGCAGCTGCTCCGGCTCCGTGCGTACCCGTGTGTGCGACGGGCCCTGACGGCAGGTCAACTGCGCCTGCACGGCTGGTACTACGAGGTCCACACCGGCGCCGTACGCGCGCACAGCCCCGACACCGACTCCTTCGAGGCGCTGTGAGCCGCGCGATGACCCTCTCCCCTCTCACCAGCCGACTCCCCCACCTGCGGCAGGACTTCGCCGCGTCGATCGTGGTGTTCCTCGTCGCCCTGCCGCTGTGCGTGGGCGTCGCCGTCGCCTCCGGCGTTCCGGCCGAACTCGGCCTGGTCACCGGCATCGTGGGCGGTCTCGTCACCGGGCTGATGCGCGGCAGCAGCCTCCAGGTGTCGGGGCCGGCCGCGGGGCTGACCGTGCTGGTCTTCGAGGCCGTACGGGAGTACGGGCTCGCCGTCCTCGGAGTCGTGGTGCTCACCACGGGCGCGCTCCAACTCCTCATGGGCGCACTGAAGTTGGGGCGCTACTTCCGGGCGATCTCGGTGGCTGTCGTCGAGGGCATGCTGGCCGGGATCGGGCTCGTGCTGATCGCGGGCCAGCTCTACTCGATGGCGGGCCTCAAGGCTCCGGCGTCCGGGCTCGACAAGCTCACCGGGCTGCCGGAGGCGGTCGCCGACGCGGCCCGGAGCGCCGAGGCACTGGCCTCGGCCGGGCTCGGGGCGGGCACGGTCGCCGTACTGGTCCTGTGGAAGCGGCTCCCGCGGCGCGTGCGTACGGTGCCGGGGGCGCTCGGCGCGGTCGCGCTGGCCACTCTCGCCACGTCGGCGTTCGGGCTGCCCGTGGCCAAGGTGGAGGTGCGGGGGCTGGCCGGCTCCGTCCAGCTGCCCTCCCTCGACGCCTTCGGCGAGCTCGCGCACGTCGGTGTGCTCGGCACGGTCCTCGCCTTCACTCTGATCGCCTCCGCGGAGTCGCTGTTCAGCGCGGCGGCCGTGGACCGGCTGCACGACGGGCCGCGGACGGAGTACGACAAGGAGCTGATGGCGCAGGGCGCGGGCAACACGGTGTGCGGGCTGCTCGGCGCGCTGCCGATGACCGCCGTGATCGTACGCAGCGCGGCGAACGTCCAGGCGGGCGCGCGGACGAAGGCGTCCCGGGTGCTGCACGGGGTGTGGCTGCTGCTGTTCGCGGCGCTGCTGCCCGCCGCTCTCGGCGTCATTCCGCTGCCCGCCCTCGCCGGCATCCTGGTGCACGCGGGCTGGAAGCTGATCCCGCTGCGCGAGATCGCCGCGCTGTGGCGTGCGCACCGGGGTGAGGCGCTGATCCTCGTCGTCACCGCGGTGTCGATCGTCGCCGTCAGCATGTTCGAGGGCGTCCTCGTCGGGCTGGCGCTGGCCGTCGCCAAGACGGCCTGGGAGGCCTCGCATGTGCGCCTTGAGGTCATGGACAAGGGCGCCGGGCCCGTTCAGGCGTATCTCTCGGGCAACGCGACCTTCCTGCGGCTGCCGAAGATACTCGACAGCCTGGAGGCACTGCCGCAGGACCGGCCGGTCGAGCTGGACCTCTCGGGTCTGCACCACCTCGACCATGCGTGCCGGACCGCGCTGGAGAACTGGTCGGCGCGGCACAGCGCGGCGGGGATCGAGCCGGTGAAGGTCACAACAGGGGCCTGACCTGGGGCCGGGTCCGCCTCATGGCGGGCCCGGCCCTGCGACGTAAAGTGGACGTACTAGACATAATGGGCGGCTCGAAAGGTGGTCGTCATGCTCGAAGAACTCCTGGTCGCGGGCGTGGCAGCCGGTACCGCAGGGTTGGTTTACCTCGCGGCGGCGGCCCGGGTCGTCAAGCAGTACGAGCGCGGTGTGGTCTTCCGGCTGGGACGTGTGATGGGTGTCCCGCGCGCTCCGGGGTTCACCCTGATCGTGCCCTTCGTCGACCGGCTTCGTAAGGTCAACATGCAGATCGTGACGATGCCCGTGCCGGCTCAGGAGGGCATCACGCGGGACAACGTCACCGTCCGGGTCGACGCGGTCGTCTACTTCAAAGTGGTCAACGCCCCCGACGCGGTCATCCAGGTCGAGGACTACCGCTTCGCGGTCTCGCAGATGGCACAGACCTCGCTGCGGTCGATCATCGGCAAGAGCGATCTGGACGATCTGCTGTCCAACCGCGAGAAGCTCAACCAGGGCCTGGAGCTGATGATCGACAGCCCGGCGATCGGCTGGGGTGTGCAGATCGACCGCGTCGAGATCAAGGACGTATCCCTGCCGGAGACGATGAAGCGGTCGATGGCCCGGCAGGCCGAGGCCGACCGTGAGCGGCGCGCCCGGGTCATCAACGCGGACGCGGAGCTCCAGGCCTCCAAGAAGCTCGCGCAGGCGGCCGAAGTGATGTCGGAGCAGCCCGCCGCGCTCCAACTGCGGCTGCTGCAGACGGTGGTGGCGGTCGCGGCAGAGAAGAACTCGACGCTCGTACTCCCGTTCCCCGTTGAGCTGCTGCGGTTCCTGGAGCGGGCCCAAGTCCCACCGGCTTCGGTCCAAACGGGTCCCCCGGCGGTCGAACAGGCGCCGCACCAGGCAGCTCCCAAGGGCGACGGACACAAGAGCAGCACTCCCGAAGAGAGGGACGAAGGGAAGGACGAACCCCAGGACACCAGGTGACGCCACGACACAAGTGGTCCCGAGCAGCTCTCGCTGCGCGGGACCACTGGAGAAGGCACAACTGGCCTTGCCGAGACGATTCGCCGTCGATGTTCAAGCGTCAGCCGCGGCCGCCGCCGTGCCCACCGCCGCCGTAACCTCCGTTGCCGCCGCCGTAACCTCCGTTGCCGCCGCCATAACCTCCGTTGCCGTAGCCACCGTGGTCGCCACGCCCGTTGTCGTACCCACCGCGGTCGCCACGCCCGTGGTCACGCCCGTTGTCGTACCCGTACCCACCGCGGTCGCCACGCCCGTGGTCACGCCCGTTGTCGTACCCGTACCCACCACGGTCGCCACGGCCGTAGTTGTTGCACCAGTCGTCGTTGTGACCGCGCCAGTTGTTGTAGTCGTTGTCCCAGCAGTAGTCGGACGAGTGGTGGTCCGAGTGGGAGACACTGTTGGCGCTGGCTATGCCGGCTCCGCTAAAGGCCAGAGCCAGGGCAGCGAACCCGCTGGCGGCCAGCCGGATGATCCTGGATGTCGTAACCCGCATGATGCTTTCCCTTCCCGGGAGCGTGGACGGGCGCGGGCCCCGCACAACGTTCGCGGGGTCCGATTCATCGACCTTGAAGGGGGGGTCCGGTTCATCGACTGTGAAAGTGAGCGGGAGTTCCCGCCGTCGACTCACGCGCTGTATGCGCGGCATCGGGCCCGCCCGGGCTGCCCAGTGCAGCAGACCCCGCGGCGGAGCATCCGTCCGTCGGACGTTCGACGGCCAGGTGACCGTCGAACGGAATGTTCAGATTGTTCGTCTCTCACCAGGCAAAAGACGGGACATTTCGTTCAATCCACATCCAAACTAGGCATACGCATAGATGGAAGTCAAGCTGAACAGGTACCCCACTGTCGCACCTGACGAAACCCGTGGCACCATGCGCAACTCTTATTCACCGTGGAGCAATTGGCGCCCGCTTCGCATCGCATGATCGCGTGTTCGACGCCGGGGAGTGCCCCGGCACGCCGACTGCCGACGTGAGTGCATGACCACCGCCAACCCGGCGAAAAACACGCGATGTTGCGACCGAGCGCCCCACCCCCGCCACGCGCACATCCACCACCCGCACCCGCACTCTCGGCTCGAACTACCCTTTCTCATAGCAGAGTTGGAAGCCGCCGAAGAAACCAGCACGACACGGGAGTTGACCGGCGGGCGCACGCCGCGCCCGACGGCGGGCCGGCCCGCCATCGCCCCTCCCTCCCGAGCCCACCCCAATTCACACAATTGATCGACGCACTCGCCACCGATCCGCTCACCCGGGAAGCCCGGACGCGAGTAGCGGATCCGAGCCGCCCGGCGCACCATCGAGGGAGACGGCCGGAAGACCAAGGGCACGGCTCCCGCCTCCCCGACCTGCGAGAACGCCGATGGACTTCGACGTGGAGGAGAGCCGCAAGAGGCGGCTGCTCGCGTGGTCACCTGCCCGCAGAGCGCCGAGGCGGCTCTAGGCGGGTGACTTCGGGACCGGTTGTGCGCGGCACGTGCGCAAGAGGGGCAAATAGTCACTTTTCCGCGGATATCTTCATCGGGTGATCATTCCTGTCATTCCTGTACGACGATTCGCCGTGACCTGTGCCCTCGGCACCCTCGGCGTCGCGCTCGCCGCCTGTGGTGCCCCCGGCACCCCGCACGCCGCCCGCCCGGGGCACTCCGCGTCCGCCAGTGCCGCGCCGTCGCGGCCCCCGACACTCGCCCCCGGTCCCGCCGGACTGACCCCCGTCTTCAAGAACGGCCCCCGGACGCCGGACAAGACCGTCGCGCTGACCTTCGACGCGGACATGACCGCGGATCAGGGGGCACGGGCGGCGGCCGGGGAGCACTTCGACAATCCGAAGCTGATCGCCACGCTGCGTGGGTTCAAGGTGCCGGCCACCGTGTTCATGACGGGGCGATGGGCCGACGAGTATCCCGAGGAGGCCAGGGACATCGGGCGGGACCCGCAGTTCGAGGTCGCCAACCACTCGTACAGCCACTACGCCTTCACGAACGACTGCTACGGGCTGCCGACCGTGCCAAAGGACAAGATGCGGGCGGACGTGGAGCGGGCGTACACCGCGTTCAAGAAAGCGGGGGTGCCCCATGCGATGCCGTACTTCCGTTTCCCGGGCGGGTGTTACGACCGGACGGCGCTGCGGGCACTGAGCGCGGTCGGCGTGACCGCCGTGCAGTGGGACGTGGTGAGCGGGGACGCGTTCGCGACGGACGCGGATGCCGTGGCCCGGCAGGTGCTTGAGGGCGTGCGGCCCGGGTCCGTCGTCGTGATGCACTGCACGCAGAGCGCTGCCCCGGCGACCGAGGAGGCGCTGCGGACGATCATCCCCGAGCTGCGCGAGCAGGGGTACCGGTTCGTGAAGGTGTCCGAGCTGATCGGGCGGGCGGCGGGCCACCGCTGAGCGGCTCGGCCGCCCGTCCTACCCTGGAGCCATGAGCGACTACTGCGGCACCGGGGCGGATCCGGCACCGGCACCGGCTTCCTCCCCGACGGACGGCCCCCCGTTCGCCGAGTGCGTGCTGTGCCGGAAGCCGACCGAGTACCCGGAGTCGCACAAGGGGATCACGTTGTGCCCCGTCTGCGAGTGGCAGGAGGCACAGCGCACCGCCTGCTCAGGCTGACCGTCGTGTGGTGAGCGCGCAGGCAGCGGCGATCGCGGCCGCCGTGAGCAGTGCGGCGGCCGCCAGGGGCAGCAGCGGTACGGGGACCCTGCCCGCCTGGGAGCCCGTGATCAGGTCGGTGAGCGCGGCGTGGGCCGGTGAGCCCGTCACCACCAGGGCGAGCAGTGCCGCGAGCAGCATCGCGGGGACCGCGCGGCCCGGTGAGCGCAGCAACGGCCAGGTCGTGAGCGCGCCGACGGCCGTGCCGAGCAGCGCGCAGACGAGCGCCGCGAGGAGCCCGGCGCCGCCCGCCGCGAGCACCGGCACCCGCTTCTGGTGGTCCGTACTCGTGGGATCGCTGATCACCGTGACGACCAGTGCCGCCGCCGCCCCGATGAGCACGGCCGCGCCGAGCGCGACGCCCAGACAGGCGAGGTGCGCGCGCCCCGGCCCGACCGCCGCGCCCACACAACTGCGGGCCGCGGGCGGCTCGTTGGTCGCGCAGATCCGTACCAGCCAGGCGGCGACGGGCAGCACGGCCGCCGCCGAGTAACCGAGCGAGTCGAGCACCGGCTGACCGCTCTGCACACCGATCGCGAGGAACGCCGCGTACAGGATGAACGGCGGCAACCAGCGCTGGGAGCGCAGGAGCAGGGCGGTCTGGTAGCGGAGCAGGGCGGTCATCGGCGGCTTTCGCTTTCGAGCGGGCGTACGGCGTTGGCGGAGCTCTCGGCGCTGCCGAAGGACTCGGAGCTCTCGGAACTCTCGGAGCTCTCGGAACTCTCGGATGAGTCCTTCGGGAGTGGCCGGTGCACGCTCACCACATGCCAGGGCGGCCGTTCGCCCAGCAGTGACCTGAGCAGCACGTCGGAATGCGACTCGGGGACGGTGAAGCGTGTCGTCGTCCCGGGTGCGGTCCGCTCGACGGACGTCGACAGCCCGGCTGCCTGGGCGGGCGGCTCCGCGTCCGGCGGGCCTTGGGCCTCGACAACGACGTGCGGTCCGGGCGCCACCGATGTGACCTGCTCCGTACGGCGGTTGAGGGATCCCCCGGTCACCGCGTACGTGGCGTCCGGCACCCCCGCCAGACGCCTCGGGTCGTGGTCGACGAAGACCACGGCGACCCCGGCGGCGGTGCGTTCCGCGACGGCGCGTTCCAGTTCGGCGCGGGCCGCGGTGTCGAGGCCGGTCCAGGCCTCGTCGAGGACGAGGAGGTCGGGATCGGCGAGCAGGGCCTGGGCGACGGCGACCTTCTGGCTGCTGCCCTTGGACAGCTCCGCCATGGGCGTACGGGCGTACGCGGCGGCGCCGAGCCGCTCCAGCCATGCGTCGGCGGCGCGGGCGGCGGCCGTACGGGACAAGCCGTGGACCGCGCCGAGGTGGGTGAGGTACCCGGTCGCGGTGAAGGGGAGCGCGGCCGGGAAGCGCTCGGGGACGTACGCCGTGCGCGGGCGCCCGGCGATCCGGCCCTCGGTGGGCGCGTCGATCCCGGCGAGGAGGCGCAACAGGGTTGATTTTCCGGTGCCGTTGGCGCCCTCGACACGGGTCAGAGTGCCGGGGGCCAGGGTGAGGTCGATGCCGCGCAGCACCCAGGGGCCGTGCAGTCCGTAGCGGCGGCCGACGCCCTCCAGCCGTAGATCGTCTCGCATGGGGACCATCCTCTCCCGGGCGGACGGGCGCCCGGGGGCGAATGGATCTTCCGCCCGGCGGACTCCCGGAGGGACGGATCTTCCGCCTGGCAGACTGGAGGGCGTGAGCAGCGACCCGATCCCCGCAGGCGACAGCCCCTTCCGTTCCGAGCGCACCGCGCGCGACGAGGCACCTCAGTTCGTGCTGCCTCTGGTCGTCCGTATCGAGAAGGCCGCTCCTCCGGCGCGTACCGACGCGCTGGAGACCGCCGCCCGCGCCGTGCTGACCGTCCTCAGCGACGAGCGGTCGCGCGGGGACGGGGAGTGGGCCCAGGCGATGCGGGACTGGCAGGACGCGCGGATCCGCAAGGTCGTACGACGGGCGCGGGGCGCCGAGTGGCGGCGGGCCGAGGCGCTGCCCGGGATCACGGTGACCGGGAAGTCCGCCGAGGTGCGGGTCTTCCCGCCGGTCCCGCTGGACGGCTGGCCCAAGGACCTGGCCCGGCTCCAGGTCTCCGGCACGGACCTCGACGACCCGGAGCCGCCGGTGGACGCCGACCTGACGGCGCCGGTGCTGTGGCTCAACCCCGACCTCGGCATGTCGGCCGGCAAGACGATGGCACAGGCGGGCCACGGCGCCCAACTGGCCTGGTGGGAACTGTCCGACGAGGAGCGCGCGGCCTGGCGCGACGAGGGCTTCCCGCTCGCCGTGCGCACCGCCGACCCGGCCCGCTGGCGTGAACTCACCACCTCCGGGCTCCCGTTGGTCCGCGATGCGGGTTTCACGGAGATCGCGCCGGGCTCGTGCACGGTGGTCGCGGACCATCCGGCACTGCGCGGCTGACCCGCCATGAGCAGCGCCGGTCGCCCGGAGCCCGGCATGCGCCGGCTCACCCTCGAACTTCCCGCCGAACTCGTCGAGTGGATAGCGGGGTTCGCCGAGATCTCCCACCGAACCGTGGAGGACGTGGTGCGCCCGCTCATCGAGGAGGAGCGGGCCCGCGTCGAGGCCGGCTGGGGCACCGGTTCCGGCGCCGGCGATCCCCGATGAGCGGGGCGGTTACGCGGCCTGGGCGAAGTGCCCGATCAGCAGGGACAGGCGGCGGGCATGGCCCTCGCGGGGGAGGCGTCCGCTGCGCATCAGCGTGACGAGGCCGTGCAGACCGCTCCAGAAGGTCTCCGTGAGGATGCCCGGGTCGTCGTCGCCCGCGAACGGCTGGACGGCCTGGCACAGCTCGCCGAAGGCGTCCCACAGGGCGGGGGGCGCCTCGGCGGTCGCGAACGGCAGGTCGACGGCGTGGGTGAACATCACGTCGTACAGCGCGGGGCGCCGCTCGCCGAAATCCGCGTAGGCCGCGCCGACCGCGGCAAGGGCAGCACCGGGATCGGGCGCCGACGTGCGGGCCGCACGCAGCTCCTCCGCCAGCTCGGCGCAGCCCTGCACCGCGACCGCCGCCATGATGGCGCCCTTGCCCTTGAAGTGGCTGTACAGCACGGGCTGGCTGTACTCGATCTCGGCGGCGAGCCGTCGTGTGGTCACCGCGTCCCAGCCCTCGGCCTCGGCCAGTTCACGCGCGGCTCTGATGATCAGCCGCTCACGCTCCGCCCGTTCGCGCTCTCGGCGCGTCTGGATCGACATGACCGTGATTCTAGCACCGCTAGCGTTCATGTCGACGCTATGCTAGCTTCGCTCCTGTCCCTAGCGCTGCTAGCAAGGAGATCCGACGTGCTTACTCCCACCGCCTACGGCCTTGCCATCGTGCTCGACCTCCTCGTCCTGTTCATCGGCGCGCGGTTCCTGCTCCAGCCGGTGCCCGCCGCCACCGGCTACGGCGTTCCGGCCAAGCCGCACGGCGACGTCGCCTACCTGGAGATCAAAGGCCTGCGCGACACCACCTTCGGCGTCATGGGGCTGGCTCTGCTCGCCTTCGCCGGCGCCACCGCCGAGGCGTGGTTCATGCTGATCGTGGCGCTGGCACCGCTCGGCGACACACTGATAGTGCTGCGCCACGGCGGCACCAAGGCCGTCGCTTTCGGGATCCACTTCGCCACCGCCGCGGTCGTCCTCGTCAGCGCCGCACTGCTCCTCGCGGCCTGAGAAGGCACCCGGGCTAGGCTTTTCCCACAGGCACGAACATGGGGAGGGCACGATGGCCGGGACCCGGCTGGACGGCAGGGTCGAACGCGGCAACCGTACGCGGCAGTTGGTCCTCCGCCACACCGTCGACATCGCCTCCGTCGAGGGCCTGGAGGCGCTGTCCGTCGGACGTCTCGCCACCGAGCTCCAGCTCAGCAAGAGCGGCGTCTTCGCCCTCTTCGGCTCCAAGCAGGAGCTGCAACTGGCCACCGTGCGGGAGGCGGGGCGCATCTACGTCGAGCAGGTGATCCGGCCCGCGGCCCAGGCCCCGGCCGGGATCGCCCGCGTCCGGCACCTGTGCGAACTCTGGCTGGACTACTCCCAGGGCCGGGTCTTCCCGGGCGGCTGCTTCTTCTACGAGGTCGTCGCCGAGTTCGACGCCCGGCCGGGGCCGGTGCACGACGCGGTGGTCCGCGCCCAGCGGGACTGGACGGACCACGTGGAGCGCACCGTCACCGAGGCCCGCGACCTCGGCGACCTCCACCCCGACACGGACGCCCCCCAACTCGCCTTCGAACTCATCGCGTTGATGGAGACGGCCAACGCCATCTCCGTCCTGCGCGACGAGACGGCCGCCTACCGCAGGGCCCGCGTCGCGATCGCCTCCCGGCTGCGGGCGGCGGCGACGGATCCGTCCCGGGTTCCTGAAGTCTCGTAACACGTAGGGCAATTGAGCGGCTCCCGGCGGATCGGCGAAACAAGTAGCACGACCGTTCGCTTAGTTTTATGCTCGGTCCATGAGCCGCCCAAGGATCCTTCGCTCGCGCTGGCAGCCAGGCCCCCAGGGGCACTTCCCCACCGGACCGGCGGTGGTGAGCTTCACCGACTTCACCGCCGACACCTTCCGCCAGTCCTGGTCCGTCGCCCTCGCCGGGCTGAGGCTGCGCGGCACCTGGCCCGACACCCCCGGCGCGATCGGCATGTGGCTGTGGGCGGATCCGATGCGGCGGCGCTCGGGGTCGGTCTCGGTCTGGGCGGACGCGGCGGGGCTCAAGGAGTTCGTCGGCCGGCCCGACCACGTACGGATCGTGCGCGCGCACCGCGGTCGCGGAGTGCTGCGGTCGGCGGGATGGGAGACCGAGCGCTTCGACGCGGCGGAGGCCTGGGCGTACGCGCGTCACCTGATCAACGACGGCGCCTGACGAAGAACGCGTCCGGTCAGGCACGTGCCTGACCGGAACAGCGAGGCTGGAGGACACCGCACATGACGAGAACGACCGGACCGGACATCGTCGAGCTCGACCGGATCGCCGTACAGGAGTCGCTCAGGGTCGTGGGGCTGGCCCAGGAGGCGGACTGGGAGCGGGACACCCCTTGTGCGGGGTGGACGCTGCGGCGGCTGGTGGCACACATGGCCGCGCAGCACTACGGGTTCGCGGCGGCCGCACGCGGGGCGGGGCGCGAGGCGGCCTACTGGCGGGAGCCGGAGGACATGAGCGATCCGAGGCGGAC
The DNA here is from genome assembly GCF_041053035.1 of Streptomyces sp. R35. Lineage (NCBI taxonomy): Bacteria > Bacillati > Actinomycetota > Actinomycetes > Kitasatosporales > Streptomycetaceae > Streptomyces > Streptomyces sp. R35. The sequence goes on along the minus strand of NZ_CP163440.1, from coordinate 8,429,272 downwards.
GTATCGGGGCGCGGCGACGACGGTGCTCGCTGCGTTCGCCGAACCGGGCGTCACGGAGCGGGAGTTGGTGCTGCCTGAACTCGGGGCCGGGTTTCCCGGGCGGGTCGCCGTCGGTTTCCACTTCATCGACTACGTGGTGCACGCGTGGGACGTGGCCGCCGCGCTCGGCGTCGGCATCGGCCTGCCGGGCCATGTCCTCGACGTGGCGCTCGCCGTCGCGCGTCGCGTACCGACGGATCCGGCGGGCAGGGGACCGGGCTTCGCGTTCGCGCCGGTCCTCGACGGGCCGGCCGGGCTTGATCCCCTGGACGAGGCGCTGCGGCTGCTGGGACGCGACCCGGAGCAGTGGCCGCCGGCGAAGTAGGAGGCTTCCGGTCCGGCGCCTCCGTCAGGATGCCCCGCACCTGCCGCCGACATGTTTGAACAGCACCGTCGTCCCGTACGTACCTCCTGGCACTGGCCAAGTAATGGTTCCCAACGACCAGTTGGTTTGCCCCGGGAGGCTCAATTTGCGGCGTATCAACGGCAGCGCCCTCGTCATCGCGGCACTCGTCGCCACCGTCGGAGCGCTCGCGTTCCCCGTGTGGTCGTACGCCGACCGTTCCGGCACGGGCGCGGCGAATGTCGCCGCCGGGACGGTGAACACACGCTGGGGGCCGCTGACCGCCGCGGACCGGGATCTGATCGTCCGGGTGCGGCTGGCCGGGCTGTGGGAGTTGCCGGCCGGGCAGCAGGCCATCGAGCGGGCCCCCACCAAGGCCATCAAGGAAGCGGGCGACCATCTGATCGTCGGGCACACCGACCTCGACAAGCGGGTGCGGATCGTGGCGGCCCAGCTCAATGTCGAGCTGCCGAACCAGCCGAACGCGCAGCAGCAGGGCTGGCTGCAGGAGCTGACGGCGGCGTCGGGCAAGGAGTACGAGTACAAGTTCGCGAACCTGCTGCGAGCCGCCCACGGCAAGATCTTTCCGGCGATCGGCGCGGTCCGCAACAGCACCCGCAACACGCTGGTGCGACAGCTGGCCAGCGACGCCAACCTGACCGTGCTCGACCACATCACGATGCTGGAGAAGACCGGAAACGTCGACTTCGACGCCATCGCCAACGCCGCGGCCGCCACCATGACCGCCAGCCCGACCGGTCCCCCGCCGCCGACCATCGGGGCATCGGCGGCCTCCGCGCCGCCCGTCCAGCCGGGCAACGGCGTCGACGTGTCGTCGAGTCCGTCGGCGCTGCCCACGGCCGGCGCCGACATCAACACCAGCCGACCGGATCCCAAGGACTCGGACAACGTGCTCCAGTAACCGCGCTCCAGCAGCCACGCGAAACCTCAAATGTTGCTCTGAACGTCCCCTTCCCTGGATTCGGCCCCGAGTCCCGGGGCCATGACTCCGTCACGCCGGAACACAGGGCCGTCGTAAGGAGACGACACGCAAGGTCTGGTCGGGTCGCAACGGACAAAGAAGACGGAAAAGGGGGCCGGGGACATGAAGCAGCTGAAGCGGCTGGGGACGGGAATCGGGTGGCGGCCGGAGATCGCCGAGGCCGTGGAGCGCATGCCCGGCATCGACTGGGTCGAGGCCGTGGCCGAGAACGTGTGCCCCGGGCACCTCCCCGAGTCGCTGCTGCGGCTGCGCGAGCGTGGGGTCACCGTGGTGCCGCACGGGGTCTCGCTGGGCCTCGGCGGTGCGGACCGGCCCGACGCGGCCAAGCTCCTCGCGCTCGCCGAGCGGGCCGAGGCGCTGGGCTCGCCGCTGGTCACGGAGCACATCGCGTTCGTGCGCGCCGGGGGTCCCCTCACCGCGTCGCCGCTGCTGGAGGCGGGGCACCTGCTGCCGGTCCCCCGCACCCGGGACGCCCTCGACGTCCTGTGCGAGAACATCCGGATCGCGCAGGACGCCCTGCCCGTTCCCCTCGCGGTGGAGAACATCGCCGCGCTGATCTCCTGGCCCGGCGAGGCGATGACCGAAGGCCAGTTCCTCTACGACCTGGTCGACCGCACCGGCGTACGCCTCCTCATCGACGTCGCCAACCTCCACACGAACCACGTCAACCGGGGCGAGGACCCCGCCAAGGCCCTCGACGAACTCCCCGTCGAAGCGATCGCGTACGTCCATGTCGCCGGCGGCTTCGAACGTGACGGCGTCTGGCACGACAGCCACGCCCACCCCGTCCCCCGGCCCGTCCTCGACATCCTGGCCGACCTCGCCTCCCGTGTGGCCCCACCGGGGGTCCTCCTCGAACGGGACGAGAACTTCCCCGAGCCGGGCGAGCTGGAGCGGGAACTGGGGGCGATTCGGGAGACGCTGGAGAAGGCGGAGGCCGGGGTGACGGTCACCCGGGGAGCGGCTCCGGCAGGGCGCTCCGGCACGGACGGCCCCTCCCCCGAGGCCGGAGAGGCCGTAAGCGACACGGACGCGCCGGCCGGTGACGTCACGAACCCTCCCCCCGGTGAGACCGGAGCCCGGCAGCGCCTCGCCCTCGCGCAGGCCGCCCTGCTGTCCGCGCTCGTCGCGGGAACCCCCGTGCCGGAAGGGTTCGACCGGGTACGGCTCGGAGTGCAGGCGCGGGCCCTCGCGGCCAAGCGGGCGGACGTCGTCGCGAAGGTGGCGGCGGAGCTGCCGGAGATCCTGGGCGCGGGGTACCGGCCGGCGTTTCTCGCGTATGCGCAGGGGCATCCGATGACCGGCGGCTACCGGCGCGACGCCCTCGACTTCGCCGGGCAGCTGCTCCTCGCGGGTCGCCCCGAGGACGCGGAGACGCGGAGCCGGCTGCGTGACTGGTGGCTGGAGCGCTCGGGCCCCGCCCCGCTGTCGCGGCGTCCCACGGCCCGGCTGGCCCGCGCCACCCGCCGGGTGCTGCTGCGCCGCTGAGTACGCGCCCGGCGCCGGGCGACCGGCCCCGAGTACGCGCCCGGCGGCCCGGCCCCGCCGCAGAGTGTGCCGGGGTTAACACCGCTCCCTGTGCGACTGCTGTCGGGGAGCGGTTTGCGAGTGTTTCGGATGGTCTGGCGTACGCCCGAAGTACCCCATCCGGCGCGTTCCACCCACCGTCCAAGCCCTTCTCCTCGTACGGCAGTTGGCGTAGCGGCCGCAGTAATATGCCAAGCCGCACCCGAAGCGCACTAGCGTGCGGTGCCGCAACAGGAGGCACCATGCGATCCATCAACCGCACCGGATTGGTCAGTGGGACAGGGCTCATCATCACGGCCCTCACGGCGACGCTCGTCGCGCTGGTCTTTCCGATCTGGTCGTACGCGGACCGCTCCGGCACCGGCCTGGACACCCTGAACGCGCAGACCGTGTCGACCCAGTTCGGTCCGCTGTCGGGGCTGGACCGGGAGTTCATCACCAAGGTCCGCCTCGCCGGGCTGTGGGAGCTGCCCGCGGGCCAGCAGGCCCAGGAGCGCGGCACCACCCAGGCCGTACGGGCGGCGGGCGAGCACCTCATCGAGGGCCACACGTTCCTGGACTCCCGTGTCCGCAACGTGGCCGCGCGGCTCGGCCTGGAGCTGCCCAACCAGCCCAACCCGCAGCAGCGTCAGTGGCTGGCCACGCTCGACGCGGCGCACGGCGTCGACTACGACCGGAAATTCGCGAACATCCTGCGCAAGGCCCACGGCAAGGTCTTCTCCGTGGTCGCCCAGGTCCGCGCGAACACCCGTAACTCGCTCGTACGCGATCTCGCCGACGACGCGAACACCACGGTGCTCGACCACATCAAGGTCCTGGAAGCCACCGGATACGTCGACTTCGACGCCCTCGCCCAGGACGCGGCCACCGCGAGCCCGCCGCCCCTCACCAACTCCCCGGCCCCGCCCGGCCCGACGCAGTCGCCGGGTTCGCCGATCCCGGTGACCCCGGCCGCCGGCTATTCCCTCCCGCCGGCCGCCTCGCGCGCCAATCCCTCCTCAACCCCGTAGCTCCCGTTGGCCGTCCACAGCCACCCAGGGCTCCCGGGACGTCAAGTGGAACGTCACGCCCCGACAACACTCCGTCCATATAGTGAACAAACCATGGCGCCCGCCCGGCCGTTCGCATAGAAACACGCCATGTTCTGGGTCCTTCTCCTGCTCCTGGCCTGGGCCGCGGCCGGCACCTCCTGCACCCGGCTGTGCCTGGCAGCCGTACGCGCGGCGGCCGTCGACGCGGACGCGGCACGCGGTCACGACCTCACGCTGTACGAGGCGGCGTTCCTGTGCGGCGGCCCCGACCGGGTCGCCGATCTGACCCTGGTGTCGATGGCCCGCCAGCGCCGGCTGCTGCTCGCGCACACCGGCTGGGCGACCGTCGTGGACCCGCGCGGGCGCGACGAGATGGAGCGCTCGGTCATCGGGGCCATCGGCCCGGAGGGCCAGTCCCGGATAGCGCCGGTACGGGCGACCACGGCCGCCGCGGACTCGGTACGCCACCTCGCCGACCACCTGGTCGCCGCGGGCCTCGCCGTGCCCGACGGCGCCCGCACCACCGTCGCGGGCGCCGTCCGCCAGGTGCAGGCCGCCACCGCGGCCGTCCTGGCGCTGGGCGCGGTGGCCGTGCTGCTGCCCGCGCAGACCACCGAGAACGCGGTGCCGGTCGCGGTCTGGTTCCTGCTCCCGCTCATCCTCACGCTGAGCTGCCTCGCCATCGCCCGCATCGAGGTGCACCCCTACACGCGCTGGGCCTCCCCGGCCGGACAGCGGCTGCTGGGCACCCTCGCCCGGCGCGGCGACGACACCGGCGACGACCGTACGTACCTCACCTCCATCGCCGTACGCGGTATTCGCGCGATCGGCGAGCCGGAGCTGCGCGCGGCCTTCACGCACCGCGACCGCGACCCGGGGCGCGGGGCCGGGGAAAGGGGCTGAGGGGCGCCCCAGGGGGCGCATCGGGGTCATTGGGGCCGACACCGGCGGCCCGGTGCTTTACTTCACCAACCGTCGAACGAAACATCCCTTTTGTCGCTGCCGCGCGCTGAAGGGATTCCCGATGAGAGCCGCCGTCCTATACGGAACCGCAGGGTCCATGATCCTGACCGCCCTCGTCGCCGCCCCGGCGGGCGGCGAACCGATCTGGCCGGACCCGGCGGGCGTGGCCGAGATGCGCGGCACCGCCGTCGCCGCCGAGCGTGCCGCGGCCGCGGGCATCCACTTCGGGAAGTGCTCCAAGGAGCAGCCGATCCCGGGTGCTCTCCAGTGCGGCACGGTCACCGTGCCCCTCGACTACGCCCATCCCGACGGCAAGCGGATCAAGCTGACCGTCAGCCGCGTCAAGGCCACCGGCAAGGACGCCAAGAACTCCAAGCGGAAGGTGCCGCGCCAGGGCGCCTTCGTCTACAACCCCGGCGGCCCGGGCGCCTCCAGCATGTACTTCCCGCTGATCGGCTTCCTCCCCGAGTGGAAGCCGATCGCGGCGGCCTACGACCTCGTCGGCTACGCCCCGCGCGGTGTCGACCGCTCCGCTCCGCTGTCCTGCCAGGACCCGAAGCACTTCGTGAAGGCGCCCTCGCAGTCGCCGACCCATCCCTCGGAGTCGTACAAGAAGGAGCGCATCGCGGAGGCGAAGGCGTACGCGCGCGGCTGCGCCCGGCGCTCGGGCAGCGCCCTGCGCCACTACACGTCGCTCAACAACGCCCGTGACCTGGATGTGCTGCGCGCCGCGCTCGGCGAGCGGAAGCTGACCTTCATGGGCGCCTCGTACGGGACGTACTTCGGCGCCCTCTACGCGACGCTGTTCCCCTCGCACGTACGCCGGATGGTCTTCGACTCGGCGGTGAACCCCGACCCCGACCAGATCTGGTACCGGAACAACCTCGACCAGTCGGCCGCGTTCGAAAGCCGCTGGGCGGACTTCCGCGCCTGGATCGCCCGGCACGACAAGGTGTACGGGCTCGGCGCCACACCCGAAGAGGTGCTGCACAGCTACGAGAAGGCGCGGGCGCAGCTGGCCGCGTCGCCCGCGGGCGGCAAGGTGGGGCCGGGCCAGTTGCAGGGCACGTTCCTGGAGGCCGGGTACTACGACGACTACTGGCCGCAGAGTGCCATGGCGCTGTCCGCCTATCTGAAGGGCGACGCGAAGCCGCTGATCGAGCAGGCCGGTCCGCATCCGGAGGCGGCCGCCGAGCAGGAGAACGGCAACGCGGTCTACACCGCCGTCGAGTGCAACGACGCGCCCTGGCCGACCGACTGGCGCACCTGGGACCGCGACAACACGCGCCTCGCGCGCAGGGCGCCGTTCGAGACGTGGGACAACGTGTGGATGAACCTGCCGTGCGCGTACTGGCCGGTGCCGCGGCAGGAACCGCTCGATGTGCGGGCGCTGCCCGGGGAACTGCCGCCGACCCTGATCCTGGCGGCCGAGCGGGACGCCGCGACGCCGTACGACGGGGCCCTGGAGCTGGAGCGGCGGCTGTCGGGCTCGGTCCTGGTGACCGAGAACGGGGCCGGGACGCACGGTATCGGGGGCGGGCCCAACCAGTGCGTCAACGGCTACCTCAACGCGTATGTGCTGGAGGGCAGGCTCCCGGAGCGCAGTGCGGCGTGCGCGCCGCACGCCCAGCCGAAGCCGGCGGCGCCGGGCGGTCGTTCGAAGAGCGCGGAGAGTGCGGAGACCTCAGCAGGCTCAGCGGGCTCGGAAAGCTCAAAGAGCTCGTCGCATTCCGAGGACTCGAGGACCGCCCGGCAGGCGCCCTGATCAGGCGAGGCCCGCGACCAGTTCGGCGATGTCCTTGCGGCGGCCCGTGTAGAACGGGACCTCCTCGCGGACGTGCATGCGGGCCTCGGAGGCGCGCAGGTGACGCATGAGGTCGACGATGCGGTACAGCTCGTCGGCCTCGAAGGCCAGCAGCCACTCGTAGTCGCCGAGGGAGAACGAGGCGACCGTGTTGGCGCGCACGTCCGGGTACCCACGGGCCATCTTGCCGTGGTCGGCGAGCATGCGGCGGCGGTCCTCGTCGGGCAGCAGGTACCAGTCGTAGGAGCGCACGAAGGGGTAGACGCTCACGTAGTTGCGCGGCGTCTCGTCGGCGAGGAACGCCGGGATGTGCGAGCGGTTGAACTCGGCGGGGCGGTGCAGCGCCATGTTCGACCAGACCGGCTCCAGGGCGCGGCCCAGCTTGGTGCGGCGGAAGAGGTTGTACGCCTCCTGGAGCTGGTCGGCGGTCTCGGCGTGCCACCAGATCATGAGGTCGGCGTCGGCGCGCAGCCCCGACACGTCGTACGTACCGCGGACAGTGACATCCTTCGCGGCGAGCTGGTCGAAGAGCTCCTGGACCTCGTCGGCGTAACCGGCGCGGTCTTCGGGCAGCACGTCCTTCAGCTTGAAGACGGACCACAGGGTGTAGCGGATGACCTCGTTGAGGTCCTTGGCCAGCTTGCCCTTGTTCGGGATCTTGGCGGGGCCGGTGGTGGGGGCGTCGTCACTCATGGGGCTATTCTCCCGCTCCGCCGTGCAGACTCTGCACCGGGTTCGCCCTCAGCGCGTCCAGGCCTGTGCCGTCGCCGCCGAGCTGGTCCACCGCGGCGTACGCGCTCGCGATGCACGCGGGGATGCCGACCCCGTCGTACGCCGCGCCGCACACGGCGAGGCCCGGGAGCTTGCCGACGTGTTCGCGGATGCGGGCCACGCGCGCGTGGTGCCCGACGGGGTACTGCGGCAGCCCGTCGTCCCACCGTGTCACCCGGGTCGCGAGGGGCTCGGCGGCCAGGCCGGTCGCTTCCCGCAGGTCGTGCCGGGACACCTTCACGAGGTCGGCGTCCTCCCGGCCGAGGACCTCCGTCTCGCCGTACCGCCCGACGGATGTGCGCAGGACGAGCAGGCCGGGGTTCTCCTCGGCGATCCAGCCCCACTTCTGGGAGGCGAAGGTGGACGCCTTGATGGTGTGCCCGTCGACGGGCGGCACCAGGAAACCGCTCCCTTCGGGGAGGGTGATGTCGCCGCGCCGGTAGGCGAGGGTGACCAGCGCCATGGAGGCGTACTCCACGGCGGACAGCTCGGTCGCGGCGGCGGGTGCCTCGGCGCGCAGCAGTGTGGCGGCCGCCGGGGCGGGCAGGGCGAGGACGACGGCGTCCGCGCGGAGCGCTCGGCCTGCGGCGACGACCTGCCAGCCGGCGCCCCCGGCGCGGCGCAGCTCTGTCACCGGGGCGCCGGTGACGATCTCGCCGCCCCGCGCGCGGACCGACTCGGCCACCGTCAGCGGCAGTTGACCGACACCGCCCGCGATACCCATGAACACCGGGCCGGTCTGCTGGGCCGCGGCCGCCTTCGCCTGGATCTCGCGGACCGCCTCCGTCAGGGAGGTGTGGGTGCGGGCTGCCGCGAAGAGCTGGGGGACGGCCAGGCGCAGGGAGATGCGGTAGGCGTCGCCCGCGTAGACACCGCCGAGGAGGGGTTCGACCAGCCGGTCGACGACCTCGCGGCCGAGGCGGGCCGCCACGTACTCCCCCACCGCCACGTCGTCGCCCACCTCCGTGCGGGGCAGGTCGGCGTCGCGCTCGATGCGGTGCAGGCCCTCGTCGGAGAGGATTCCGGAGAGGGCGGACGCGGTGCCGGGGACGCCCATGACATGGCCCTTGGGCATCGGGCGCAGCGCGCCGCGGGTCCACAGGGAGGCCGTCGCCGTGGCGGGCGGCTGGAGGCGGTCGGCGAGGCCGACCTCGCGGGCGAGGGCCACCGCCTCGGGGCGGCGCGCGAGCATCGACTCGGCGCCGAGGTCGACCCGCGCGCCCTCGATCTCGCCGGGCAGCAGCTTGCCGCCGACGCGGTCCGACGCCTCCAGGACGGTCACGCGCGCGCCGCGGCCCAGCAATCGGTGAGCGGCGGCCAGACCGGCGATCCCGCCCCCGATGACCACGACGTGTCCCGTACCCGTACGAGTCTCCTCTTCGCGCATGCCTCCACCCTCTCAGACCCCACCGACACTCCCCTCAGGAGTCCGGTGTCCCGCACGAGTCCTGACCGTGACCGCATCGGGACCGGATCAGGCCAACGTCCCGGCCCGTCCGGGCGTCGAAGGAGCGTCAGTCGACGCGATCCTCGGGGGTAGGCCCTTATGCGCACACGAAACTCCGCACGCTCCGTACGGCCCGTCCAGGTCCTGGCGGGGATGCTCCTCGCCGCCGCCCTGGCACTGACGGGCTGCAGCGGCGCCAATGACACCGCGAGCGACAGCGACGGCGGCGGGGCTGCCGACAAGGCGGCCGCCCAGGACGCCGAGAAGGCCGGCCCCGGCGCCGCGGGCAGCGGCCGGGCGAACGACTCCAAGGCCACCGCTCCGCCCAAGCTGACCGCGAGCCACATCATCCGCACCGCCTCCCTTACCGTGCAGGTCAAGGACGTGCCCAAGGCCCTGGACGACACCCGCACCACGGCCGAGAACGCGGGCGGCTACGTGGGCAACGAGACCACCACCCGCGACGGCAAGGGCCACGAGCGCACGCGCGTCGTGCTGCGCGTGCCCACCGAGCGGTACGACGAGGTACTCGCCGACCTGGAGGGTGCGGGCAAGGTCGTCGAGCGGACGGCCAAGGCACAGGACGTCACCGACCAGGTCGTGGACGTGGACAGCCGCATCAAGTCGCAGCGCGCCAGCGTGGCCCGGGTCCGCGAGCTGATGGACCGGGCGACCAAGCTCAGCGACGTGGTCACCCTGGAAGGCGAGTTGAGCAGCCGTGAGTCCGACCTGGAGGCGCTGCTCGCCCAGCAGGCGTCCCTGAAGGACCGCACCAGCCTGGCCACGATCACGCTCTCGCTGTCCGAGACCCCGGTGAAGAAGGCCGAGAAGAAGGACGACGACCCGGGCTTCGTGGACGCGGTCACGGGCGGCTGGAACGCCTTCGTCACGATGCTGCGCTGGATCGCCATGGCGCTCGGCGCGGTCCTCCCGTTCGCGGCGGGCGCGGCACTGCTCGTGCTGCTGTGGATGCGTCTCGTAGTGCCTCGCCTCTCGCGTCGCGCGGCATCGGCGACGGCTCCCGTTCCGGCGGCCACGGGCTCGCTGCCCGCGGCCCCGCCGGTGTCCGGAGAGGGTGGCGAGGAGGACTGAAATGCCGGGCCCCCGTAGCGTGTTCGTATGAGCATGAGCCGTACGGGCGGTAAGGGCGGGGCCAGGGAGCGACTGGTCGTGATCGGCGGTGACGCGGCGGGCATGTCCGCCGCGTCACAGGCACGCCGGCTGCGGGGGCCGGACGAGCTGGAGATCGTGGCGTTCGAGCGGGGGCACTTCACCTCCTACTCGGCGTGCGGCATCCCCTACTGGGTGGGCGGCGACGTCCCCGAACGGGACCAGCTGATCGCGCGGACACCCGAGGAGCACCGGGAGCGCGCGATCGACCTGCGGATGCGTACGGAGGTCACGGAGATCGACGTCACGGGCGCCCGGGTGCGCTCCCGGGACCTCGAATCCGGGGCCGAGGAGTGGACGTCGTACGACAAACTCGTGATCGCGACCGGCGCCCGCCCGATCCGCCCCGACCTGCCGGGCGCCGAGGCTCCCGGCGTGCACGGTGTGCAGACCCTGGACGACGGCCAGGCCCTCCTGGACACGCTGGCGGCCACGGAGGGCCGTCGCGCGGTGGTCGTCGGCGCGGGCTACATCGGTGTGGAGATGGCCGAGGCGCTGATCAACCGCGGGTACGAGGTGACGGTCGTCAACCGCGGCAAGGAACCGATGTCCACGCTCGACCCGGACATGGGCCGCCTGGTGCACACGGCCATGGAGGCGATGGGCATCACCATGGTCGACGACGCCGAGGTCACCAAGATCCTCACCGGTGAGGACGGCCGGGTCCGCGCGATCGCCACGGAGGACGCCGAGTACCCGGCGGACGTGGTGGTCCTCGGCATCGGCGTACGCCCCGAAACGACGCTCGCCAAGGCGGCCGGCCTGCCCCTCGGCGACCACGGCGGGCTGCTCACCGACCTGGCGATGCGGGTGCGCGGGCACGAGAACATCTGGGCGGGCGGCGACTGCGTCGAGGTGCTCGACCTGGTCTCCGGGCGCGAACGGCACATCGCGCTGGGCACGCACGCCAACAAGCACGGGCAGGTCATCGGCTCCAACGTGGGCGGCGGGTACGCCACGTTCCCCGGTGTCGTCGGCACGGCGGTGAGCAAGGTCTGCGACCTGGAGATCGCCCGCACCGGGCTCCGCGAGAAGGACGCTCACAGGGCGGGCCTCCAGTTCGAGACCGTCACCATCGAGTCGACCAGCCGCGCCGGCTACTACCCGAACGCCGCCCTCATGACCGTGAAAATGCTCGCCGAACGCCGCACCGGCCGCCTCCTCGGCGTCCAGATCGTCGGCCGCGAGGGCGCCGCAAAACGCGTCGACATCGCCGCGGTGGCCCTGACCGCGGGCATGACAGTGGAACAGATGACAGCCTTGGACCTGGGCTACGCGCCCCCGTTCTCCCCGGTCTGGGACCCAGTACTGGTGGCAGCCCGCAAGGCAGTGACAAAGGTGCGCAGGAGCGCCCCATAGGGGCGCGGGGAACTGCGCGACCAGCCACAACGGACCGGCAGTCAACACACAACCCCAGCCCCCGCGGCGCGACTACGCAGATTCGTGCCCGGCAGTCCCATTGATCCGGTCAATCGCCTGCCGGGCCTGCTCCGCAGGCGGCCGCGCCGGCAGCGACGACACTGACGCCGGCGCCACCACCGCCGGAGGCGACTGCGCCGGCTTCGCATGAGCCGCCGCCCGCGCGGACCGCAACCGATGGCTGACGGCCTCGTCAAGCGTCACCGGCCGCTGCATCCGCGCAGCGAGGCGCCCCGCCTCCTGGCCGAGCGCGGCGACGTCCTCCCACGGGAGGTGCAGCACCAGGGCGATTTCCGCCTCGCCGTCGGGCAGGGCATGCATCGGAGGAGTAACTCGGTCGTTCATCGCCTGTGTCCTCACGTCTTCCTCGCGTCGCGTCTTCGTCGCGGCGCGGGCGGTTGAGGAGACATACGCACGAGGGGATGTCGGCGTTCAGCGACGGCGCGTCGAGGGCACTAGTTCCTTGTGGTCATCCCCGTCCATGACGTGAACCCGGTACGGCGCACGCCCTATGTGACGTATGCGCTGATCGCCGCGAATGTTCTCGTGTTCCTCTACACCCCCGGCATAGCCGGATCGGTGGCAGGGGACAGCGCCCTGTCGCAGCTGTGCCACCTCCACGCGTTCCTGGACCACTACGCCGCGGTGCCACGGGAGTTGATCCACCATCAGCTGCCCAGGCTGGTGCCCACGGGCGAGGTCGGCGCCGGGCCGCAGGGAACCGGCTGTGTGGTCGGCCCGCCGGGCTACGACAAGTCGCCGCCGCTGTCGGTGTTCACGGCGATGTTCCTGCACGGGAGTTGGCTGCATCTGCTGGGCAACATGCTGTTCCTGCTGATCTTCGGCAACAACATCGAGGACCGTATGGGGCATGTGCGGTTCACGCTGTTCTACGTGGCCTGCGGCTACGCGGCCGGATACGGCTTCGCGCTCCTCAACGACGCCTCGTCCGACCCGCTGATCGGCGCCTCGGGAGCGATCGCCGGGGTCCTCGGCGCCTATCTGGTGCTCTATCCGAAGGCCAGGGTCTGGGTTCTCGTCCCGTTCCTTGTGTTCCTGCCGCTGCGGCTGCCCGCGTGGATCGTGCTGGGCTTCTGGTTCGTGCTCCAGGCCGTGTACTCGTCCGGCAGCGGCGTCTCGGCCGCGGGAACGGTGGCGTACTCGGCGCACGTGGTCGGCTTCCTCGCGGGCATGCTGCTCGCCTGGCCGCTGCGCCCGGGCACCCCGCCTCCACCGGAACCGCGCCGCCTGCTGTGGGGCAGGCAGGCGCGGCACAGTTGGTGAGGCGTCAGCGGGCCGTCCGCTCGTGGACGTACTCCACGAGCCGGGTCAGCGCGTCCGGGTCGGTGGTCGGCAGGACGCCGTGGCCGAGGTTGAAGACATGGCCTTCGAGACCGGCGGCGGCGTCGAGCACCTCGCGGGTCTTCGTCTCCACGGCCTCGGTCGAGGAGAACAGGACGGCCGGGTCGAGGTTGCCCTGGAGCGCCTTGCCGGGGCCCACACGGCGGGCGGCCTCGTCGAGCGGGACACGCCAGTCGACGCCGACCACGTCGGCGCCCGCCTCGCCCATGAGGCCGAGCAGCTCACCGGTTCCGACACCGAAGTGGATGCGCGGGACGCCGTACCCGGCGACGGACTCGAAGACCTTGGCCGACGCCGGCATCACCGAGCGGCGGTAGTCGGCGGGTGCCAGGGCGCCGACCCAGGAGTCGAAAAGCTGGACGGCACTGGCGCCCGCCTCGATCTGGACCTTCAGGAACGCGGACGTGATCTCGGCGAGACGGTCGAGCAGGTCGGCCCACAGCTGCGGGTCGCCGTACATGAGCGCCTTGGTGTGCTCGTGGTTCTTGGACGGACCGCCCTCCACGAGGTAGCTCGCGAGGGTGAAAGGCGCGCCCGCGAAACCGATGAGCGGAGTGGAGCCGAGCTCGGCCGTCAGCAGCTTGATCGCCTCGGTGACGTACGACACGTCGTCGGGGGTCAGGTCGCGCAGCTGGGCCAGGTCGGCGCGGGTGCGGATCGGGTTCTCGACGACCGGGCCGACGCCCGGCTTGATCTCGAGGTCGATGCCGATGGCCTTCAGCGGGACCACGATGTCGCTGTAGTAGATCGCCGCGTCCACGTTGTGCCGGCGCACGGGCTGGAGCGTGATCTCGGTGACCAGCTCGGGCCGCATGCACGATTCCAGCATGGGGATGCCCTCGCGCACCTTGAGGTACTCGGGCAGCGAGCGACCGGCCTGCCGCATGAACCACACGGGCGTGTGCGGCACGGGCTCGCGCCTGCACGCCTTGAGGAAGGCGGACTCGTACGTGGCGGTCGGCGGCTGGCCGGAAGGGCCGTGGTTATCACTCACGACGCAAAGTCTCCCACGCCGTACCGACAACCGGGCTCGGGGGCACCAGCGCCCCTTTAGGGGCGCGAGGCTGTGACACTGTGCGGCTCCGCCGCGTGGGCGCGAGCAACCGAAGACCACCCGCACCCGCCACAGAACCGAACCCCTCAGGACGAACCGCGAACGACCACCCACAGTCACGGTCACGAACACGGCGAAACCAACCCGTTCCCGCCGAACCGCCGGAGGCAGGGGTGTCTCTCCCTGCGCAAAGGCTCCGTTCCCCTTAATCTTCCCCGCATGGCTGCGGCTCAGGGACGACTGTCGGACGGCGCTGACGGAATGGACGATTCGAAGGAGGGGGACCGCGATGCGACGGAGACGGCTCCGCCACCCTTCCGGACCGCAGTCGACGCGCTGAGGGCCGCGCAGCTGCGGCCGGAGATCGAGATCGACCCGACGCGCCCGCCGCAGCGCCTGGCCCCGTACGCGTACGCCCTGGAGGCCGCGGTCGTCGCGGACGACGAGGATCTGGCCGACGGCCGCCTCGTGCTGCTGCACGACCCGGCGGGGCACGACGCCTGGCAGGGCTCCTTCCGCCTGGTGACCCTGGTCCGCGCGGAGCTGGAGCCGGAGATGGCCGCCGACCCGCTGCTCCCCGAGGTCTGCTGGTCATGGCTGACCGGCGCGCTCCAGGCCCGTGGTCTGTCGTACGGCGAACCGAGCGGCACCGTCACGCGCGCGAGCTCGCACTACTTCGGCGGCCTCGCGGAGCGCCCGGCCGCCTCCCAGATCGAGATCCGGGCGTCGTGGACACCGCGCGAGGGCCTGGGCGGCGTCCCGGACACCGCCGCGCACCTCGCGGCATGGTGCGACCTGCTGTGCCAGATCGCCGGGCTCCCGCCAGTGAACCCGGGCGACGCGTCGGTGGTCTCCCTTCCGCAGCGCCGCGGCCCGCAGCCGCACTGATTCCGCCTGGTTCCACCTGGTTCGGCGGGCCGCCCTGGTTCCGCGGGCCCACCATGCCCTGCCCACGGTCCCGCTGAACCCGCCGGCCGGGACGCCGACTCGCGCACCTCATTACCGGTCCTTACCGGTTCTTTGTCGATACGACCACTTTCGGCCGCGTATCGACGTCGAGCGACTCGGTTCGATCTTCGGATGATCGATCGCGTGTCCGAATTGCACGGATTGTTACTCACCAAATCGTGATCATTCTCTAAAGGAGGACGGGTTTGGTGCCGAAGACGTCTGTGACCTTGAAAGCACGGTTCGTCCCCGGCTTCATCCCCAGAGCCGGTACCGTCCCGCACCCCAGGAGGCCTGGTGTCCGTTCTCCTCGAGCAGCCCGCAAGCCTGGTCGCCTACCGCCCGAACAAGCCGACCGCCATGGTGGTCGTGGCCGACCCCCGGGTCCGCTCCACCGTCACCCGCCACCTGTGGGCGCTCGGAGTGCGCGACGTCATCGAGGCGTCGTCCGTCGCGGAGGCCCGTCCCCGAATCGGCAACCCGCGCGACATCTGTGTCGCCGATGTCCACCTGCCGGATGGTTCCGGCCTCACCCTCCTTTCCGAGACCAGAGCCGCCGGCTGGCCCAATGGCCTCGCCCTCTCCGCCGCCGACGACATCGGTGCCGTACGCAACGCCCTCGCGGGCGGCGTCAAGGGCTACGTCGTCACCGGCACCCGTACGAACGTCGGCCTCCCCACCCGGCCGGGCGCCGCGCCCATCGGCTCGGCCGCAGCCCGTATGCACCGCCGCCCCCCGGGTGCCCCGAGCCACCCGGGCGGCTACCGCGAGCTGTCCGGCCGTGAGGTCGAGGTGCTCCGCCTGGTCGCGGAGGGCCAGTCGAACAAGGCCATCGGCGTCTCCATGGGCCTGTCCGCACTGACCGTCAAGAGCCACCTCGCCCGCATCGCCCGCAAGCTCGGCACGGGCGACCGCGCCGGGATGGTGGCGGTGGCCCTGCGCACCGGAATCATCCACTGAGCCCACACCGAGTCCACTTGGACCAACCGGGCCCCGCGACCTGTGAGCCCGCCGAAACCGCCGATTCCACCGACCCCGCACCCCGTCCCCACCGACCGTGAACCGGATCTTTCACTGACCTGACTGGTTTACGACCCCCAGACGCCCGTCGACGGAACGTTCCGTCGGCGGGCGTTGTCCATACACAGATACCCTTGACAGGTGACCGACGCCCAAGAGACCGCAGCAGACAGCTCACTGCGAACCACCGGAGGCGCCCCTCCGGACGACGTCGAACCGGCGCCGATCCCTTTGCTTGAGCCCCGAGACGGCATTCCGCCCGTGATCGCCGACGAAGCCTCGCTCGCCGAGGTGATCGCCGCCTTCGCCGCCGGATCCGGCCCCGTCGCCGTGGACGCCGAACGCGCGTCCGGGTACCGATACGGCCAGCGCGCCTATCTGGTGCAGCTGCGCCGCGAGGGCGCGGGCACCGCGCTCATCGATCCCGTCGCCTGCCCCGACCTCTCCGGCCTCGGCGAGGCCATCTCCGGAGTCGAGTGGGTGCTGCACGCCGCCACCCAGGACCTGCCCTGTCTCCGCGAGATAGGCATGGTGCCGACGCGGCTCTTCGACACCGAGCTGGCCGGGCGCCTGGCCGGGTTCCCCCGGGTGGGCCTCGGCGCGATGGTCGAGAGCGTGCTCGGCTTCGTACTGGAGAAGGGGCACTCCGCCGTCGACTGGTCGACGCGTCCGCTGCCCGAGCCGTGGCTGCGCTATGCCGCGCTCGACGTGGAGCTGCTCGTCGACCTGCGCGACGCCCTGGAGAAGGAGCTCGACCGGCAGGGCAAGCTGGACTGGGCCCGGCAGGAGTTCGACGCGATCGCGCAGGCCGAGCCAGCGCCGCCGCGCAAGGACCCCTGGCGCCGTACGTCCGGGATGCACAAGGTGCGCCGCCGCCGGCAGATGGCGGTCGTACGGGAGCTGTGGGAGGCCCGGGACCGGATCGCGCAGCGGCGGGACATCTCGCCGGGCAAGGTGCTCGGGGACGCGGCCATCGTGGAGGCCGCGCTCTCTCTTCCGGTCAACGTGCAGGCGCTCGCCGCGCTGAACGGGTTCGGACACCGGATGGGGCGGCGCCAGCTGGAGCAGTGGCAGGCCGCCGTGGATCGCGCGAAGGCGCTGCCGGACTCCGAGCTGCCGCAGCCGGGGCAGCCCGTCACCGGGCCTCCGCCGCCGCGGGCCTGGGCCGACAAGGACCCGGCCGCCGCGGCTCGGCTGTCCGCCGCGCGGGCCGCCGTGTCGGCGCTGGCCGAGGAGCTCAACATGCCTCAGGAGAACCTGATCACTCCGGACACGGTGCGGAGGGTCTGCTGGGAGCCGCCGGGTTCGCTGGACTCGGGGGCCGTGGCTGCCGCGCTTGCGGGGTACGGGGCGCGGGCTTGGCAGGTTGAGCTGGTCGCTCCGGTGCTGGTTGCTGCGCTGGCTGTGAAGGGTGCCTCGGCGCCGTAGGGGGTCTGACGTACGGCGGGTGCGGGTTGTTTTGGGTTGCTCGCGCAGTTCCCCGCGCCCCTTACGGGGCGCGTGTTACTTCGTTGCGCCTCGCATGAAGCCGTTGTAGATGAACCTCTGGAGGAACAGGAAGACGATCAAGGTCGGCAGGATGACGAGGACCGCTCCTGCCGAGATCGTCTCCCAGTGGGCTCCGAAAGGGCCTCTGAAGCGGAAGAGCGACGTCGAGATCACGCCAAGATCTTCGGACGGCATGTAGAGGAACGGGATGTAGAAGTCGTTGTAGACGGTGATCCCCTTCACGATCACGACGGTCGCGATCGCGGGCTTGAGCAGCGGGAGAATGATCCTCCAGTAGATCGTGAAGGTGTTGGCGCCGTCGAGGCGGGCGGACTCGTCCAGGGAGATCGGGATGGACCGGACGAACTGCAGGAAGATGTAGATCGACACGATGTCGGTGCCCATGTAGAGCACGATCGGGGCCCAGCGGGTGTCGAAGAGGCCGAAGCTGTTGACGATCTGGAAGGTCGCCACCTGGGTCGTCACGCCGGGGACCAGGGCGGCGATCAGGAACAGGGCCACCACCAGCTTCTTGAAGCGGAACGTGAAGCGGTCGATGGCGTACGCCGTCATCGAGCCGATGAGGACCGTGCCGCCGATGGCGAAGAGCAGGATGAAGGCCGTGTTGCCGAACGCCGAGAGCATCCGGCCGTCCTGGAACGCCGTCACGTAGTTGTGGAAGTTCAGCAGGTTGTCGGGGAGCGTGAGGGCTCCGCTGTCGTCCGCCATCTCCTGCGAGGACTTGAGGGACGTCAGGACGACCACGCCGAGCGGGAGCAGCACGACGACCGCCGCGAGGATCAGCGACAGGTACACGAGGGTGCGGGCCAGCGCGCGGCGCGTCATACGAGGTCCACCTTGTCGTCAGGGACGAGGCGCCGCTGCACCCAGGTCACCGCCAGGATGATCAGCAGCAGCACGACCGCCGCCGCCGAGGCGAGCCCCGTCTTGTTGAACTGGAAGGCCAGCTTGATCGTCTGGATCACGAAGGTCTCGGTGCCGGTCGCTCCGCCGGTCATGATGTAGGGGATCTCGAAGACCGACAGCGAGCCGGAGATCGAGAGGATCACGGTCAGGCTCAGGACCGGTCTGATGCCGGGCGCGATGATGTAGCGGAACTGGTGCCAGCGGCCGGCGCCGTCCAGTTCGGCGGCCTCGTACAACTCCCCCGGGATGGACTGGATCGCGCCCAGGAACAGGACGAAGTTCAGGCCCATGTAGCGCCAGACCGAGACGCCGGCGAGGGAGACGTTCGCGGAGGTCGGGGTGGAGAGCCAGGCGTGGTCCGAGTGGTAGCCGAACAGGCCGAGCACCGCGTCGAGGGTGCCGCCGTCCTGGAAGAAGTAGAGGAAGACGAAACCGATCGCCACCCCGTTGATCAGATACGGGAAGAAGAGCACGCCCTTGAAGAAGTTCCGGAAGCGGACGTTGAAGCTCAGGATCGTCGCGAAATAGAGCGCGGCCACGATCTGCACCACGGAGGCGGCCAGGTAGTAGCCGCTGACGAAGAACACCTGGAAGAGGTCTTCCCTGGTGAAGATCTCGGTGTAGTTCTGGCCCCCGATGTAGTGCAGTTCGGGGCTCACTCCGTCCCAGTCGGTGAAGCTGTACGCGATCATGTTGGCGATCGGCGCGTAGGTGAACGTGATGAGCAGGGCGAGCGGGGCGATCAGGAAGAGCCAGGGGGTGAGGCCCCGCCACAGCCGTGCCGTGCGCGGGGGCGGCGCCGGTCGGGGGGCGGCCGGAGCGACCGCCCCCGCGGCCGTGGAGGCCGCCTTCTCGGTGGTGTCCGTCATCAGGGGCCCACGGTCTTCCGGGCGTCGGCCCACTTCTTGGAGAGGTCGTTCAGGAAGCTGTCCAGGCTGCCCTTCCTGGCTCCGCGTGCGAGGTCGACGAGGTTCTGCCGGTATTCGGGCTTGTTGATGCCGACTTCGGACTGGTCGTCGATCGCCTTGACCTCGGCGCCCTTGGCGTCCGAGATCTCGATGAACTTCACGCCCTGGTCCTCGTACGGCTTCAGGACGTCGGGCAGCGGCGCGTCCTTGAGCGGCGAGATCGCCAGGTTGTCCTTGTCGTAGCCGGACTTGTCGGTGAACCAGTCGATCCAGGCGCGGGCCGCTTCCTTGTGCGGGGAGTGGACGTTGACGGCCAGGTTGTAGTCCGGGCCGACCACCGCGCAGAATTTTCCGCCCACTTGGGCCGGGAAGGGCATGAACCCGATGTCGTCCGGATCGGTCCCGGCCTGCCGGGCGGCGTCCTGGAACTGGATGATGGCCCAGGTGCCGAGCCACTCCGTGGCGATCTGCCCCTTCGCCAACCGGGGCTTGGACGCCTCCCAGTTGGTGGTCGTCGGGTCCTTCTCGATCAGCCCCTGGTGCACGATGTCGTACAGGAGCGTGTCGCCGACTCTCAGGTCGGCGCCCTTCGCCCAGGGATCGCCTTCGGCCAGCTTGGTGGTCGCCTCGGTGTCGCAGCCGACCGAGCCGTTGACGGCCGTCCACGAGGTCAGCGGCCACTGGGCGGAGAAGTTGGTGTAGTACGGGGTCGCGTCGGTCCGGGACTTGATGGCCTTGAGGTCGGTGAGGAACTCGGCCGGGGTGGTGGGCCACCCCGTGACGCCGGCCTGCTGCCAGACCTTCTTGTTGTAGAGGAAGCCGGGGGTCACGCCGATCGGGCTCTGCCCGTAGACCTTGCCGTCGACGGTGGTGAAGTCGGTGAACCGGTACTTCTTGGCGCGCTCGGCCCGGGTGCCGAGGGAGGCGAAGAACCTCGGGTAGTCGGTCTTCTTGATCACGGCGGGGATCAGCAGGACGTCGCCGTAGTTCTCCGTGTTCATCCGGATCTTGGCCTCGGTCTCGTAGTTCGTGAGGGCCTCGAACTCGACCTTGACCTTCGGATACGTCCTGTTGAACGCGGCGGCGTACTTCTTCATCGTGCCGTCCTGCACGAGGTCGGTCCGCTGGGTGAGGACCTTGATGGTCCCGGACACCGTCTTCGGGTCGTCGGGTGCCTTGGCGTCCGCGCCCTGCGACGAGCCTCCGGTCCCGGTGCAGCCCGATGCCAACAGGGCCCCGGCGAGGAGTGTTCCGGCGAGTGTCGTGCGGTGATTCATCTGCACCAGCTCCGTTCACGTCGGTTGGCTGATTCGGCACTCTGACAGCCGCTGCTAAACCGGTAAAGTCCTTATTCCGCCAACGATTTCGAAATCTTTCGCGGCCCTGGGCATCTTCTGACTCGACCGGTTTAGGGAGTGCGCATGCTGGACGTCACACCGCTCGCCGAGGGATGGACCCTGCGGCACGAGGGAGCCGCACTTCCGGCCGCGGTACCGGGCTGTGTGCACACGGATCTGCTGGCGGCGGGGGTCATTCCGGACCCGTTCCTCGGGCGGAACGAGACCGAGGTGGCGTGGGTGGGGCGGCGGGACTGGACGTACGGGATCGACGTAACCGCCTCCTCCGGGCACGAGCGGACCGACCTCGTCTTCGACGGCCTGGACACCGCCGCCGAGATCCGTCTGGGCGGTCCGGACGGTCAACTCCTGGGCTCTGTACAGAACATGCACCGCTCGTACCGCTTCGACGTCACCGGCCTCCAGGGCCCGCTCTCGGTACGCTTCACCTCCGCGTACACCGCGGCCGAGGCGGTGCGGGACCGGCTCGGCGAGCGGCCGAACGCGTATCCCGAGCCCTTCCAGTACCTCAGGAAGATGGCGTGCTCCTTCGGCTGGGACTGGGGGCCGACGCTGGTGACGGCCGGTATCTGGCGGCCGGTACGCCTTGAGCACTGGTCGACGGCGCGGATCGCCCGCGTGCGGCCACTGGTGACCGTCGAACACGGTCTGGGGCGCGTCGAGTTGGCCGTCGAGGCCGAGCGGACCGGGGTCGAGGCCGACCTCGTCCTGGAGGCCCGGGTCGGCGGGGTGCGCGCGAGCGCGGCGGTCGACGGAGCCAGCGGGGTCGTACGCCTCGAAGTCCCGGACGTCGAGCTGTGGTGGCCGCGCGGATACGGCGAACAGTCGCTGTACGAGATCGAGTTGACGCTCTCCGGCGCACACGGTCCGCTCGATGTCTGGCGGCGCCGGATCGGCTTCCGGACCGTCGAGCTGGATACGTCGGCCGATGACCACGGCACCGGCTTCACCTTCGTCGTGAACGGTGAGCGGATGTTCGCGCGGGGCGTCAACTGGATCCCGGACGACGTCTTTCCGTCCCGGATCACCCGCGAGCGGTATCGCGAACGGCTCGCGCGGGCGGCCGGCGCGGGCGTCGATCTCGTGCGGATCTGGGGCGGCGGCATCTACGAGAGCGAGGACTTCTACGACGCCTGCGACGAGCTGGGGCTGATGGTCTGGCAGGACTTTCCCTTCGCGTGTGCGGCCTATCCGGAGGAGCAGCCGTTGCGCGGCGAGGTGGAGGCCGAGGCGCGCGAGAACGTCGTACGGCTGATGCCGCACCCCTCGCTCGTGCTGTGGAACGGCAACAACGAGAACCTGTGGGGCTTCCGGGACTGGGGCTGGGAGCGGCGGCTGGCCGGCGACTCGTGGGGTGAGGGGTACTACCTGGGGCTACTGCCGCGTGTGGTCGCCGAGTTGGATCCGACGCGGCCGTACACGGCGGGCAGCCCCTGGTCCGGTTCCTGGGACCATCACCCGAACGACCCGGCGCACGGGACGCACCACTCCTGGGAGGTCTGGAACCGCGACGACTACGCCGGCTACCGGCTGCAAGTCCCCCGTTTCGTGGCCGAGTTCGGCTGGCAGGCACCGCCCGCGTACGCGACACTTCGGCGCGCGCTGCCCGGCGAGAGGCTCGCCCCCGACTCCCCCGGCATGCTGCACCACCAGAAGGCGGACGACGGGAACGGCAAGCTGGAGCGCGGGCTCGCCCGGCACTTCCCTGTGCCTCAAGGGGGCTTCTCGGCAGGCGACTTCGACCGGTGGCACTACCTCACCCAGGTCAACCAGGCCCGCGCCGTCGCCGCCGGGATCGAGCACTGGCGCTCGCACTGGCCGGTGTGCGCGGGCACGATCGTCTGGCAGCTCAACGACTGCTGGCCGGTGACGTCCTGGGCCGCGATCGACGGGGACGGGCGGACCAAGCCGCTCTACCACGAGCTGCGCCGGCTGTACGCGGACCGGCTGCTGACACTGCAACCCCGGGGCGGTGGGCTGGTGTTGGCCGCCGTGAACCAGACGGCGGACACATGGACGCCGTCGCTCGCGCTGCGGCGGATGTCCGTCGACGGAACCGTCGTGGCCGAGGCGAGCGTCGGGCTGTCGGCCGCCGCGCGTACGGTCGCCGAGGTCCGCGTGGAGCGAGAGCTGGAGCCGGTGGGGCCCAAGGAGTTCCTCGTGGCGGACGCGGACGGGCTGCGCGCGCTGCACTTCCCCGTGCCGGACCGCGAAGTCCCTTACCCACGGCCGGAGTTCGAGGTGACGGTCGCGCCGGGCGCGGTGACCGTGACGGCCCACACCCTCGTACGGGATCTGCTGTTGCAGGCCGACCGGCTCGACCCCGGCGCCGAGGCCGACACCGGGCTGGTCACCCTGCTCCCCGGCGAACAGGTCACCATGGGCGTACGCGGCTGGGAGACTCCTGACGCGGCCACCGCCCGATCCGCCCTGTACTGCGTGGAGCCGACCCGATGACGACAGCGCCGACCCCCCGCGTGACCATCAAGGACGTCGCCGCGCGCGCCGGGGTGTCCAAGGGAGCGGTGTCGCTCGCCTTCAACCACAAGCCGGGGCTCTCCGACGCCACCAGGGACCGGATCTTCGAGGCGGCCCGTGAGCTGGGATGGGCGCCGAACCTCGCCGCGCGGTCGCTGTCGAACCAGCGGGTGGACGTGGTCGGGCTCGCGATCTGCCGGCCCGCGAAGCTGCTGGGGCTCGAACCCTTCTACATGGAGTTCATCTCCGGGGTGGAGAGCGTGCTGACCGAACATTCGTGCTCGCTGCTGCTGCGGCTCGTACGGAATCTGGAGGAGGAGGTCGGACTCCAGGACGCGTGGTGGAAGGGGAAGCAGGTCAGCGGGTCGATTCTGGTCGACTTCCGGGACGGCGATCCTCGGGTGGCGGCGGTGGAGCGCTTGGGCATGCCCGTCGTCGCGGTCGGCCATCCGTCGCTCACCGGCAGCCTCACCTCCGTGTGGACCGATGACGCGACCGCCGTCACGGAGGCCGTGCGGTATCTCGCGGCGCTCGGGCATCGCAGGATCGCCCGGGTGGGGGGTGCGGCGGCGCTGGGGCATACGTCGATTCGTACGGCCGCGTTCGATGAGGTGGGGCGGGGGCTGGGGCTTGAGGGGGCGTGGCAGGTGGCTACGGATTTCTCGGGGGATGCGGGGGCTCGGGCGACGCGGTCTTTGTTGACCGCCGCGGCTTCTGATCGGCCCAGCGCGATTGTGTACGACAACGACATCATGGCTGTGGCGGGGTTGTCGGTGGCGGCCGAGATGGGGTTGTCGGTGCCGGGGGATGTTTCTTTGCTGGCGTGGGACGACTCTCAGTTGTGCCGGCTGACGCATCCGACGTTGTCCGCGATGAGTCATGACGTGCATGGGTTCGGGGCGGATGTGGCTCGGACCTTGTTCGGGGTGATCACTGGGGAGGGTGGGGGGTCGCATCCTGTGGCTACGCCTGTGCTTACTCCTCGGGGGTCTACTGCGCCGCCCAGGGGGTGACGGGGTCTGTCGTATGCGGTCTGCGGGCCGTATGTGGCTTGTCGCGCAGTTCCTCGCGCCCCTATCGGGGCGCTGATGCACAGGGGGGTTTCGATGTGACGTTCGCCGCTCCCTCGCTCGGGACTGGGCAGGGTGGTTACTCGTAAGTAGCATGTGGGGGTGAGCGCGCGCTCAGTCGCGTGTGTCGCGCAGCAGTGCCATCCCGCATCTGGAGGAGAGCCATCGTGCCTCGTACCGTCAGGGACGTCGTCTTCGTCGACGGCGTCCGCACCCCGTTCGGCAAGGCGGGCCCGAAGGGCATCTACCACGAGACCCGCGCCGACGACCTTGTCGTGAAGGCGATCCGGGAGCTGCTGCGCCGCAACCCGGGTCTCGACCCGAAGAAGATCGACGAGGTCGCCATCGCCGCGACCACGCAGATCGGTGACCAGGGCCTGACGCTCGGCCGCACGGCCGGCATCCTGGCCGGGCTGCCGCAGTCGGTTCCCGGCTACTCGATCGACCGCATGTGCGCGGGCGCGCTGACCGCCGTCACCACCACCGCGGGCTCCATCGCCTTCGGTGCGTACGACGCCGTCATCGCCGGTGGTGTCGAGCACATGGGCCGCCACCCCATGGGCGAGGGCGTGGACCCGAACCCGCGGTTCGTCAGCGAGAAGCTGGTCGACGAGTCCGCCCTGTTCATGGGCATGACCGCCGAGAACCTGCACGACCGCTACCCGCACATCACGAAGCTTCGCGCCGACGAGTACGCGGTGCGCTCGCAGGAGAAGGCCGCCAAGGCGTACGCCAACGGCAAGATCCAGCAGGACCTGGTGCCGATCTCGGTGCGCAACACCAACGCGGAAGTCGGTGAGACCGGCTGGGGCCTGGTGACCGCCGACGAGCCGATGCGTCCGGGGACCACCCTGGAGAACCTCGCCGGGCTCAAGACGCCGTTCCGCGTCCACGGCCGGGTCACCGCCGGTAACGCGGCCGGTCTGAACGACGGTGCGACCGCGTCGATCATCGCGTCCGAGGACTTCGCCCGCGAGAACAACCTGCCGGTCAGGATGCGGCTCGTCTCGTACGCCTTCGCGGGCGTCGAGCCGGAGGTCATGGGTTACGGCCCGATCCCGGCGACGGAGAAGGCGCTGGCGAAGGCCGGTCTCTCCATCGAGGACATCAACCTCTTCGAGATCAACGAGGCCTTCGCCATCCAGGTCCTCGCGTTCCTCGACCACTACGGCATCGCCGACGACGACGCGCGCGTCAACCAGTACGGCGGCGCCATCGCGTACGGCCACCCGCTGGCCTCCTCCGGCGTCCGTCTGATGACGCAGCTGGCCCGCCAGTTCGAGGAGCAGCCGGAGGTCCGTTACGGCCTCACCACCATGTGCGTCGGCTTCGGCATGGGCGCCACGGTGATCTGGGAGAACCCGCACCACAAGGACGCCGGAGGCGACAAGTGAGCACCACCGAACTCCTCAAGGGCGCGGCCGAGCTGTTCCCCGACGAGGTCGTGACCTCGGCGAACGTACGCCACCTCGACCTGCCGTTCGGCGCCGGGCGCTTCGCGCTCATCACGCTGGACAACGGCTTCGACCACACCAAGCCGACCACCTTCGGCCCGGCGTCGCTGGCGAACCTCAACGCCGCCATCGACCAGGTCGAGAAGGAGGCGGCGGCCGGCGAGATCGTCGGTGTCGGCGTCACCGGCAAGCCGTTCATCTTCGCGGTCGGCGCGGACCTCAAGGGCGTCGAGCTGCTGAAGAAGCACGACGACGCGCTCGCCATCGGCAAGGGCGGCCACGAGGTCTTCAAGCGCCTGTCGGGCCTCGCGGTCCCGACCTTCGCGTACTACAACGGTGCGGCGATGGGCGGTGGCGTCGAGGTCGGTCTGCACTGCGCGTACCGCACGGTCTCCAAGGCGCTGCCCGCCTTCTCCCTCCCCGAGGTCTTCCTCGGTCTGGTCCCCGGGTGGGGCGGCTGCACGATCCTGCCGAACCTGATCGGTGCGGACAAGGCCGTCTCGGTGATCATCGAGAACTCGCTGAACCAGAACAAGCAGCTCAAGGGCCAGCAGGTCTTCGACCTCGGTATCGCCGACGCGATCTTCGAGGGCGCGGACTTCCTGGAGCAGTCGCTGCTGTGGACGGCTTCCGTCCTCAAGGGTGACGTCACCGTCGAGCGCCCCGAGATCGACCGCGGTGAGGCCTGGGACCAGGCCGTCGCGCGCGGCCGTTTCATCGCCGACAGCAAGGTGCACGGTGCGGCTCCGGCCGCGTACCGCGCGCTGGACATCATCGCGGCGTCCAAGGACGGTGACCTGCAGAAGGGTTACGACGCCGAGGACGTGGCGCTCGCCGACCTGATCATGGGTGGCGAACTGCGCTCCGGCATCTACGCGTTCAACCTGGTCCAGAAGCGCGGCAAGCGCCCCGCGGGCGCCCCGGACAAGTCCCTCGCGCGTCCGGTCACCAAGGTGGGCGTCGTGGGCGCGGGCCTGATGGCCTCGCAGCTCGCCCTGCTCTTCCTGCGCCGTCTCGAAGTGCCGGTCGTCCTCACGGACATCGACCAGGAGCGCGTCGACAAGGGTGTGGGCTACGTCCACGCCGAGATCGACAAGCTGCTCGGCAAGGGCCGTATCAACCAGGACAAGGCCAACCGCCTCAAGGCGCTGGTCACCGGTGTGCTGGACAAGGCCGAGGGCTTCGCCGACGCCGACTTCATCATCGAGGCCGTCTTCGAGGAGATCGGCGTCAAGCAGCAGGTGTTCGCCGAGGTCGAGGCCGTCGCCCCGGCGCACGCGATCCTCGCGACGAACACGTCCTCGCTGTCGGTGACGGAGATGGCGTCGAAGCTGAAGAACCCCGAGCGGGTCGTCGGCTTCCACTTCTTCAACCCGGTCGCGATCCTCCCGCTGCTGGAGATCGTGCGCGGCGAGCAGACGGACGACGCCTCGCTCGCCACGGCGTTCGGTGTCGCCAAGAAGCTGAAGAAGACGGCGGTTCTGGTGAAGGACGCCCCGGCGTTCGTCGTGAACCGCATCCTCACGCGCTTCATGGGCGAGATCCAGAACGTCATCGACGAGGGCACGTCGGTCGAGGTCGCGGAGAAGGCGGTCGAGCCGCTGGGTCTGCCGATGTCGCCGCTGGTGCTGCTTGAGCTGGTCGGCCCGGCCATCGGTCTGCACGTCTCCGAGACCCTCAACCGGGCCTTCCCGGAGCGCTTCACGGTCTCCCCGAACCTCGCGGCCGTCGTCAAGGCGGGCAAGCGTGGCTTCTACGTGTACGACAGCGGGAAGCCGGAGCTGGACCCCGAGGTCGCGGCGCTGCTGAAGCAGGGCGACGTCGTCCTCACCGAGGAGCAGGTCCGTGACCGCGTCCTGGACGCGGTGGCCCAGGAGATCGGTCTGATGCTCGACGAGGGTGTCGTCGCCGAGGCCCAGGACATCGACCTCTGCCTGATCACCGGTGCCGGCTGGCCCTTCCACCTGGGCGGTATCACTCCGTACCTGGACCGTGAGGGCGTCTCCGAGCGGGTGAACGGGAAGCGGTTCCTTTCGGCGGGCGTGGCTTCCGTCCCCGCGTAAGCGTTCCACTGGGTCAACCGGGTGCCCTGCACGCCTTCTTGGTGTGCGGGGCACCCGGCGTTGGGCTGCGCCCCCGGGTAGTTCGTCGGCCGCGGGCCGGTGGGGGCCGTTCGCGCAGTTCCCCGCGCCCCTGAAGGCGCGGGGCTTCGCCCCGCGATCCCCCGACCGCCCTGGTTCGCCGGCTGCGGGTGGGTGGGGGCTGGTCTAACAGATTGCGCAGTTCCCCGCGCCCCTTTTAGGGGCGCGGGGAACTGCGCAATCTGTTGGGGGTCTGGGGGCGGAGCCTCCAGGGATGGGACGGGTAGGGGCGGCGGGGGCGAGGGAACCGGGTGTTACACCGGGCGCCAGGCCTCCAGGGCGAGGCCTGGCTCGTGTTTGCGGTGGGTGAGGAGGAGGGCGTCGCTGCCCGGTGCGAGGCTCGCGGCGACGACGCGGCCGGCGTCGTCCTCCGCGAGGGACACCTGGGCGTCGGCGGGAAGTTGCGGACCGGACTCCGCCCACCACGCCCCCGCCGACTCCTGCTCCGTCGGATACGCGGCGAAAGCCACCCGCCCGCTCGCCGAACGCTGAGCGAGCAACGTGCAGTCGTAGCCGTCGAGTTCACAGCGAATGGCCGAGACAGGACCGGGCCCGGCGGCGGCCAGCAGCGGCACCGGCTTGGTTCCCGGGCGCCAGGCGCAGAGGTCACCCGTCTCGTCGGTGAAGAAGAGGGTGGTGGAGTCGGGGGAGGTGGCCAGGGCGCGGAGAGTGCCCGGGCGTACCGGGGTTTCCAGGGCCTCCTGGAGGACAGGCTGCGCGCCCGGCTCCTCCTGGCGCCAGTGCAGGATGCCGCCCGGGACGGCCGCGTACAGCTCGACGCGCCCGGACTCCCCGGTCACGGCCGCCAGATCCCCGTGCACGTCACGCCCCTTGAGGTCGCGCCACGGATCCCAGCCGCCCTTCGCCTTCTGCGCGACCATGCTCACTCCGCCGCCCTTGTTGCGTACGAAGACATGGGCGCGTCCCTCGGCGTCCACCGCGACGGCGGGCGTCCCGGTACGGTCGCCCTTCTTGTCGGGGTGACCGATCGGATTCCAGTCGAGGGCGGCCAGACGCGGACGGAAGTGCGTGGAGTGGACCAGGCCCGACTCTCCGGTGACGGTCGGACGCCACGAGACGAGATGGGCGTAGCCGTCGGGGCCTTGGCCCACCGCGAGTACGGGATGCAGGCGTTGGGCGCCGCCCACGGTGCGCGGAGGATCCCAGGGGCCGCCGGGGCCGCGCTCGGCCCGGCAGCGGACGGCGGCCTCCGACAGCAGGTACGCACTGAGCCTGCCGTCGCGGCCGCGTATGAGCCAGTCGCCGTTCACCGGTTCACTTTAATCGGGGGCGGGGCGGCCGCCGAGGCCCGGCCCCCCTCACTCAGAGCCGCTTGGCGCTGCGGAACAGTTCGGCGTAGAACCCGTTGCCGTCGATGCGGGAGACACCGCCCTTGTCGCCGATCGTCGGGCCGTTCTGCTCCTTGCGACTGGAGACGAAGACCTTGTGGCCCTCGGTGTCCAGGCCCATGTAGATGGCGGAGTGGTCGATGTGGTCGCCGGTGCGGTGGTCCATCTTGAAGAACAGCAGGTCGCCCGGCTGCAGCATGTCAGTGTTCTTAGGGCGGGTGTACCAGGGGGCGGGGCCCTGGAGCTTGATGATGTCGACGCCGACCTTGGAACGTGCCATGCCGTTGGCGGTACGGGGCAGTCCGTCGCCGAGGGTGTTGCTGGCCATCAGCGGGTAGCGGGAGCGGTAACCCCACACCATCCGCAGGAAACCGGAGCAGTCCAGGGCCCGGTAGCGGTCCGCGCGCGGCTGCATCGTGGTCCCGTCGCGGAAGGTGTACGGGATGCCGAGGTAGTCGTAGAAGTCGTTCTGCTCCAGGCGGTCCACGCCGTCCGGCTTGAACGGGCCGAACACCGCGTCGCCACGGTACGGTACGCCCGCGTCGTCCTTCTTGACCGGGGCGCCCTGCACGTACTGGAAGGCGATCGCGAAGATGTCGTCCTCCTGGCTGCCGTAGTACTTCTTGAACCAGTCCTTGAACCACTGCTGGTTCTGGGCGCCCTTGGTCCAGGGTTCCGGCATGAGGCGGACCCAGTCGTCGGTGACCACCTTGGTGCTGGTATTGGCGGGTTCGCTGAAGGTGCGGGACTGGCCTTTGAGGGTGGCGGTGCGGGCGCCGTCGGTGAAGGTGGCGATGACCGCACCCTTGGCGTCGCGCAGCACGGAACGCGCCGGGTCGTTCAGCCGCTCCCAGGTCTGCTTGCCGGTCGCCTTGCCCGAGTTCTGCAGGCCGTTGTCGGTGACCGTCTGGGCGGCCGGGACCTTCGCCTGTTCGTCCCTGCGCAGTTCGTACGTGAAGTACGCGCTGCCCGCGAGCAGCGCCAGGACGGTCACCGTGTGGACGACGGGGCGGCCATTGCGCTTCGGCATGTGAGGGCTCCAGGGGTTGCGTCGGGAACAGGCGGGCTCAGGCGGAGGGCAGGGCGCCCAGCAGGATGCCGGCGGTCAGCACCACATAGGTGGCGAGGGTGACCGATCCGACGGACAGCAGGGTCGCGCCCTTGGGCTGGCGGACCAGCTGGTATCCGATCAAGCCCGGGACGATGAACCCGAGCGTCTGGTTGGCGTACAGCAGCGGGAACTCCATCTGCAGCACGATGATCACGGTGGCCTGGATGAGCACGCCGCTGAGCACCACGGCCGCGAACAGCCGCTTGCCGTACAGGATGACGAACTTCTGCATGAGCAGCGTGGCGAGGTACGTCAGAACGGTCACGCCGACCACCAGCGCGGCCCGCTGCAGGTCCTCGATGAGGGTGAGCGCGAGCCAGCCCGGCGTGATCATGCCGCCCGGCGACAGGTTGGTCGTCAGGTAGCACATCAGCGAGAACATCAACCCCAGGCCGATGCCGATCGCGGCGATCTCGGGAGTGAGGACGGAGGGGATCAACGCTGTTCTCCTGGGCTGTGCCACTGCTGGCTGTCATCGGCGGAAGGCTGGGGAGGAATACGGGGCTCGAACAGCCCGCGGGGCGGGCCCTGTCCGAGTGAGGGGCCGTTGTCGGGGTGTGCCTGCGGTGCGGCGGGGGCGGGCTGGTCACCGTGGTACTGCTGCGTCCAGACGTCGTCCGGATACGGCTGGCCGTACCCTGCCTGGCTCACCCGCTCCTGCTCCTGCTCCTGCTCCTGGTACGGGTACGGGTGTACGGCGTCGCGCTGCACGGGGAGCTGCGGGACGTACGGCTGCTGCGCGTAGCGCGACTCGTACGCCTCCGAGTAGCCCTGGTAGGGGTCGATGCGCGGCGCGTACAGCTGCACGGTCTCGACGTGCTCGACCACGGCGGGCGCCGCCCCGGCGCGGCCTCCCGGGACCGCGGCCACGGGCTCGTCGGCGCTGTCGTCCGGCGGGAGTTCGGCGAGGTGCTCCAGCAGGATCTCGCCCTGGCCGTGGATGTTGCCGATGGCGACCAGCGAGGTGTCCGGGCCGAGCTGCTCCAGCAGCTTGGCCATGAACTCCTCCGGGTCGCGCTTGTCCCCGCCGAGGTCGACGGCGCGCGAGCGGAACTCGGCGGGGATGGCGTCGATGGCGGACTTGGCCGGGTGGCCGATGACGAAGACGCGCTCGGGGTCCAGGTCGGGGATGATCTCGCCCATCTGCCCGTTGCG
Source organism: Streptomyces sp. R35 (assembly GCF_041053035.1). NCBI lineage: Bacteria > Bacillati > Actinomycetota > Actinomycetes > Kitasatosporales > Streptomycetaceae > Streptomyces > Streptomyces sp. R35. The sequence goes on along the minus strand of NZ_CP163440.1, from coordinate 8,397,932 downwards.
TTCGACGCGGTCGGGGCGGCAGTTGATGACCACGTTGAGCGGACGGTGGATGGCGCCGAGGTCGAGCAGCTGGTTGACGTTCATCAGCGTCGACTCGGGGTCGTTGGCCGCGAAGACGTTGGCGAAGCGCACCTTCTTCCCCTCTGGCGTCAGATAGCGCTCGACGGCGAGGACACCGGGGTCCGGCGGGGCCTCGTACATGCCCTGCAGGGCCGTCTCCCGGTCGACGCCGAGGAGTTCGGCGACGGTCAGCGCGATGGCCACGTTCTCCTTGAAGGTGAACCAGCTGAAGCCACGCAGCTCCTCGTCGCTGACCGTGTCCGGGTCGGCGTAGATGAGCTGGCAGTTCCGGGCGTCGGCCTCCTCCTGGAGGATGTGGAAGCGGTCCTTCTCCGCCGTGATGCAGATGCCGTCCTCAGGCATCGAGCGGCAGAGCGAGCGCGCCACGTCGTCCAGGGTGGGGCCCATCTCGGCGAGGTGGTCTTCGCGGACGTTGCACAGCACGCCGATCGTGGAGCGGATCAGCTTGGACTGGTTGATCTCCTGCAGGGCCGGCATGACGGCCATGCACTCGATGACGAGCGCGTCCGGCTGGTACGCGGCGGCGCGCCGCACGATGCCGATCTGCTCGACCACGTTGGCGATGCCGAACTTGCGGTAGACCGGCTCCTCGGTGGCGTCCGGGTGGATGAACCGGGCCGCGGTGCCGGTGGTCTTGGCGACGGTGACCAGGTCGCCGCCGCGCAGGGCGCCCGCGCACAGCCGGGTGATGGACGACTTGCCGCGGATGCCGTTGATCAGGACCCGGGTGGGTATCTGGTCCAGGTTGGTGAAGTGCCGCCGCTGCTCCACTATGCCCGCGACGAGCATCATCGCGCAGCACACCAGCAGCACTGTGTAGAGGAAGAGCACGGGTGATCAATTCCTTGTGTAATGCTGCGGCGCGGACGCCTGGGGCGGGGTGCGACGGGGCTGCTGCCGGCGCTGGTCCTCCAGCTGCTGCCGGATGAGTTCCAGGGAGCGGGTGACCGCGCCGACCTCGTCGTGGTGTTGCGGGAACAGCACGGTCTTGCGGTCGCCGCCGGCCAGTGCCTCGGCGCGGCCGGCCAGCGAGCGCAGCGGCCGGGCCACCACGATGTGCAGCCAACCCAGGCAGGCGACGGCCGCGGCGGCGCCGAGCAGTCCGGCAAGCACGGTGCGGTTCTGGCTGTCGTACTCGGGGATGGCGAGCCGGTTGGCGGGCTGCCAGCTGACCACGCTCCAGCCGAGCGACTCGGCGGGGCCGCTGCCGGCGAACGGGGCGGCGGCGGCGATCCGCACGCCGTTCTCGCGGTAGAGCACGCCGTTCGCGCGGGCCTTCTTGCCGAGCCGCTGGGCGCTGGCCGCGACCAGGTCCTTGAGGTGGTCGTCGGGCAGTCCCTGGAAGGCGAGGAAGCCGGTGTTGCCGGCGATGACCTTGCTGCGGTCGTCGACGAGGCGGACCACGCCCAGACCCGGCCGGGTCAGCAGGGCGTTGAGGAACTCGACGCGGAACTCGCCGACCAGCTGCGCGCCGTCCCGGCCGGGGATCTCGGCGTTGGCGACGACGACGGGCTCCTTGCCGCCGCGGCCCAGCAGCCGGATCGGGGTGTCGGAGACCCGGTGGGAGCGGATCATCTTGGGGTCCTTGCCCTTGCGGGCCAGGATCTCGCCGGAGGAGTCGACGACGTAGAGGGAGCGGTAGCGCCGGTTCTCGTCGAGGGTGCGTTCCAGCACCTTCTCCATGGCCTCGGGTTCGGTGCGGTTGCCGATGAGGGAGCCCACCGACTCCAGGTCGGCGCTGCCCTCGTTGAGCGCGCGGCGCACCCGGTCGCTGAGCGTGTCGGTGCGTTCGCGCTGGTCGCTGACGAGCTGCTGCGGGACGACGGCCGTGCTGTCGGCGCGGTTGATCAGCAGCATCAGCGGGGCCGACCAGGCCAGCAGCAGCACCGCGCAGACGGTCAGCAGCGCCCGGGTGCCCACCCGGCGCAGTCCGCGCGGGCGCGGCGCCGGGCCGGTGGCGTCGGCGCTGTCGCCGAGCAGCTGGCGGCGCAGCTGTTCCAGGGCGTGGCCGACGCGGCGCGCCTCGCCGTAGCCGGGGACGGTGACGGGCCGGGTCAGGTCGCCGCGGGTGAGCCGGCGGGACTCCAGGAACAGCCGGAGCAGCGGGCGCTGCACGGTGCCCAGCAGCACCGCCACGGCGATGGCGCCGACGACGAGCAGCGCGCCGCCCGCCAGCAGGCCCAGCACCAGGGAGTGGGTGCGGGTGGGGTCCTCGCCGACCTTGACCATGGCCACCACGGACAGCCCCAGCCCGGAGGCAGTGGTCGTCTCCCCGGGTGCGGGCGCGGCCAGCGTGGCGTATCCGGCGACGGACCGTTCGCTCAGCACGTGCCCGCCGACCAGGCTGCCGCTGACGCCCTGGTAGCCGCCCATGCCGGGCTGCTTACTGCTGCGCGGATCCTGCTGGGCCTTGCGGGCAGCGAGCTTGGCGAAGGCCTTCAGCTGCTTGCGGGAGTCCTTGATGTCCTTGCGGTCGACGCTGGTGCGCACCTGCTCGGGCTCGGGGATGCCGTCGCTACTGAGGATCGAGCCGTCGCGGTCGACCACTGCGATGGACCGGAACTGGCCGAGGCTGATGCCGGGGAACGTCAGGTTGTTGGAGGCCACCAGCAGCAGCTGCGGTTTGCCCGGCCAGGACAGCAGCGCGAAGGACAGCAGGCGCGTCTCGCCGTTCTTCAGCCGGACCATGCGCGGCGCGAATCCGCCCTCGTCGCCGAGGGCGGAGGTGTTCACCGAGGTCAGCGGCACGGTCTCGCCGCGGGCCGCGACCAGCTTGCCGGTGCGGATCTCGACGACGGCGGTGCCCGTCCACTTCTGGTAGGTGCTGCCGAGCTTGTCGAGGACGGCATCGCCGGAGACCGGCTGGCCGGCGCTGAACAGCGCGGCGGACCGGGTGAGGTCGGAGACGGACTCGTCGATGGAGGCGCGCAGCGCGATGGCGCCGTCCTCCGAGAAGTGCTGCTGGGAGGTCAGCACCGCCTTCGGCACACCGGCGTTGTCGACGCGCCCCAGCACGAGTGCCGTGATGCCGGCGAGCGACAGCAGGAGCACCGACAGGACCGCGATCGGCGGGCGGATGCCTCCGACCAGCGACATGTCGGCTCGTCGACGGGCTCGGTGCTGCCGCGACGGGGGCGGTGACGCCAAGGGACGGTCCTCTCAGGGTGTGCGAGTGGTCGGTCCGCACGGGAAGCAGGGACGGTTTGTGCGGTTACGCGTGCGCTGCGGGCACACCTGTGTTTCACAGGTGCACCCGCAGCACTCAGACAGGTAAAAGCCGCGTGAAGTTGCGCACTTACCCATGTGATCTGCGCAACATCCGCGTTTATGTGGTCAGGACCGGGCAAACGTGCAGGTCAATCTGACAGCGCAGGTCTACCTCAGGGCAGCGGAGTCAGCGGCTTCAGACCGTCCTTGGCCGCGCCGCGGTTGTACAGGGTGCCCTCGGTGCGCTCGAACGCGAGCCGCAGCCGGGCCTTCTGACGGTCCGTGAGGTCATGGTCGTCCCGGAGCGCGGCCGGCACGTCCAACAGGCGGTAGTCCCGGGCGTCGTCGTCGGTGTACATGGCCTTGCCGCCGTCCGTGGCATTCACGGCGTCCGGCGGGATCTGCAGCATCGTCGGCTCGAAGCGGGGCTGGACCTCCCAGTGCCCCTTGCCGTGCTCGGTGAACGTGAACCATCCGATCACGCCCTCCTCGGTCAGCCCCGTCGGCTGCTCGTGCCGGGCGATCTGGTTGCCCATGCCGTAGGCGACCCAGAGGCCGTCGACCTTCTCCATCGGCTGCACGACGTGCGCGTGGTGGCCGATGACGAGATTGATGCCGGTGTGGTGGGCGAGCTGGCGGGCGAAGGAGAGCTGCGCCGCCGTGGGGGCCGGCTCATGCTCGTGCCCCCAGTGCAGGGACAGGATCACCACCTCGGCGCCGGCCTTGCGGGCCCGCTGCTCGGCGGCCTTGATCCGGCGGAGGCTCTGCTGGTTGGCGACCCACGGCTTGCCCTTCGGCATCGTGTGCGGCTCGTTGAACCCGTAGGCGAACGATATCTGCGCGACCTTGACGCCCTTGACGTCCATGATCAGCGGGGTGAGCGCCTCCTTCTGGGTGCGGAAGGAGCCCGTGTGCTTCACGCCGGCGGCGTCCAGCGCGTCCAGGGTGCGCTTCACGCCGGTGTACCCGTGGTCGAGCGTGTGATTGGAGGCGGTGGAGCAGGTGTCGTAGCCGAGGTCCTTGATCGTCTTCGCGGTCTGCGGCGGCACCGCGAAGTCCGGAAAGCCCTCGAACGGGCCCTTCGCGGAGCCCATCACTGGCTCCTCGTGGCAGATCGCCAGGTCGGCCTTGCTGATCAGCGGCTTGATGCTGGCCATCATCGGCCCGAAGTCCAGCCCGTCCACGCCCTTGCCGGTGCGCTTGGCGTCCTTGCGGGCCTGGTCGACCAGCTCCGGATGCATAAGGATGTCCCCGGCCGCCGCGACGGTGAAGGAACGTCCGCCGCCCTGTTCGCCCCCGCCGTCCGAGAGGACGCCGCAGCCGGTGACGGCTACGAGAAAGAGCGGGATCAGCAGGGTCAGCAGGGTGCGGCTACGGCATCTATTCACCGGGATATCTTGGTACAACCATGAGAGCCACTCGCTCACGCATCATAACGATCGCAACAATTCTGTTGGTCATCGCTGGTCTCGCCGGCGGGCTGACCGCTGTGCTCCGCGCCAACCGCGACGGGGCTGAGGCCGCTCCAGGCCCCCGTTCCGATCCGGGTGCCCGGCAGGTCGACCTGGCGCGCGAGGTGGCGGACTACACCAGCCGTTTCGGCCCGGACCAAGGCTACCGGCAGCCCGGCCGAGCGGACCGTACGGCCATCGCCGAGGCCGTCGCCCTGCTCCTCGACGGCCACCGTGACCAAGCGGAACGGTTGCTTTCCCAACGGGACTTCACGGTGCGCACCATCCGCGACCGGGTCTCCGAACACCGCTACGCCGAAGTGGCCGACCGCACCGACGACGCCGTGACGCCGCGCGGCTGGGGCCGGGTCTACATAGACCTGGACCACCGTCCGCGCTGGTCGGTCCAGGTCCCGCACCCGGTCGCCGACCACGGCACCGAGCAGCTGGGCGTACGGGTCCTGCGCGACTCCCCCGGCGGTGTTCTGGTGATCGCAGGAGCACATCGCAAAGCCGGACGCGGGAACTCCGCCGACATGGCGCACCGCCGGGACACCGTCTTCTACGCCATCTGCGCCGAGCTGGTCCGCCGCGGGATGCCCGGGGTCCAGCTGCACGGCATGGCCGCCTCCTCCGCCCCCGGCTACGACGTGGTCGCCTCCACCGGTGCCGGATCGGCGGGCCGCACGGACGGCCGCGGTCTGGCCGACGCCCTGCGCACACATGGCTTCCGTGTGTGCCGGGCCTGGGTGCGGAGCTGCCCGCTGGAGGGCCAGGAGAACACGGAGGGCCGGGCCGCCGACGCCGCACACGTGCCGTTCCTGCACGTCGAGTTCGCCCCCGAGGTGCGCGTCGACGGGCCGCCCGCCGAGCGCGCGGCCACCGCCGTCAGCGAGATCACCCGCCGCTGGGCGTCCGCCCCTGTGACAACCTGAGGGCATGGCGGACGACGCTGACGACCGAGACACCCTGGGCGGCACGGACCCGGCCACTTCCCTGCCGCTGCTAGTCGTGGACGGCGCGAACGTCGTCGGGTCCGTGCCCGACGGCTGGTGGCGCGACCGCCGCGCCGCCGCCGAACGCCTGCGGGACCGGCTGGTACCGTTCGCGCGGTCCGGAGCGGGCGGCCTGGCCGGGCCGTTGGAGCTGATCCTGGTGGTCGAGGGCGCGGCCCGGGGCGTGGCCTCCGTGCCCGGGGTACGCGTGGAAGAGGCACCCGGGAGCGGCGACGACCTCATCGTGGAACTCACGGCGGCGGCCGGCGACCGCCCCTGCCTGGTCGTGACGGCCGACCGCGAGCTGCGGCGCCGGGTGACGGAGCTGGGCGCCCAGGTCACCGGGCCGCGCGCCGTACGGGAGTGACCGGAGCGGCCCGCGCGGCGCTCACTCCCCCGCCACCCGGGCGTACAGCAGCGCCCCGTCGACCCTCCCTACCTCTTCGTAGCGCGCCGCCAACAGGCGGCGCAGGCTCGGGACGCGGTCGGGGGCGTACGGCTTGCCGCGGGAGTCGTCCACGACCAGGGCAGGGGTGTGCGCGCTCATCTCCTGCCGGAACACCGTCCAGGCGCCCGCGACGGCGTACTTTTCGCCGACCTGCGGGCCGTCGCGCCCGCCGCTGTAGTTCGTGAGCAGCCCGGCGGTCAGGTACCGGCTCGCGGGCGCGCGGTCGGCGAGCCAGTACGTCTCCGGGTGTATGCCCCACACCAGGACCCGGTCATCCGGCTCGGTGCGCTGCGCCACCGTCTCCGCCAGCCGCTGCGCGTGCGCGAGTTCGGGACGCGGCGCGAGCAGCCCCCAGGAGAGGAACAGCACACAGCAGCCGCCCGAAGTGAGCAGCGCGGTCACCAACCGTTCGCGCGGGAGGATCTGCAGCGCCGCCGTCGCCAACAGGGCCACCGGCGGGATGAGTTGCAGGTAGTAGTGGCCGAAGAAGTGGAAGCCCAGCATCACCGCCCACGCCGACGAGGCCAGCCACAGCCAGAGCTCCGCCGCCCCCGTACGGGCGACGCGCAGCACCCGTACGACCGGCGGAATCAGCCCCGCGCAGGCCACTGCCAGGATCCCCGTGTTGGTCAACCCGCGTGAGAGGACGTGGAGTTCCGAACCCGTGAAGGAGGCGTACGCACCCGAACCGGTGACCGTCCAGAAGAGGAACCCCTCGGGGTCGGTGAGCAGCGCCGCGCAGAGCACCGGGAGGACGGCCCCGACTCCCAGCCGTAGCAGGGCGTTTCGGGGCGGCGCCTCGGACTGCCAGAGCATCCACACCACCGGTACCAGCACCGCCCCGCCCGTCTGTTTGGCCAGGAACGCGCAGGCGACGGCGAGTCCGGCCGCACCCCAGCGGCGCCGGTCCGCGCACCACATCGCCGCGGCCGTGCACGGGAGCATGAAGACCTCGAACGTCGCGGCCTGCGCATCCTCGGGGTTGAGCCCGATGGAGGCCAGCAGATACAGCACGCCCGCCGTGCACCCGGCCGCCCCGCCCCAGCGGCGCCGGGCCAGGGACGCCAGAAGCACGGCGGTCGACAGCTGGGCCAGCACCGCGAGAACCCGCACCGAAGTGAGCGAGCCGGAGCCACACACCGCGAACGCCGCCTCGTACAGCCACGGCACGAGCGGCGGCTTGCGGTCGACGACCGTCTCGTACAGCTCTCCCCCGTGCGCCAGCATCCGCGCCTGTACGGCGAGATAGCCCTCGTCCGGGTTCCACAGCGGCCGTATGAAGGAGGGGGCGCGGGTGACGCAGGCGAGCACCGTCAGCACGGGCAGGACCCGTCTCCAATAGCCATGGTCCGATACCGGCGACTTGACTACGGGGCGTGGTGTTTCCAGGAGCTCGGCGAGCATACGGTGCACGCTATCCGGCCCCGCAGTCTCCACCGAAGCGGGACATACGGGGCCGGATCATCAACTGGGCCGATTACTCGGCTTCGTGACTCTGTCCCTTCAGTACGTCGTCCGCCGTCGTCTCCTGGCGCCGGCCGAGACGGCTGTGCGAGCGCCCGTACAGGAAGTAGACGGCGATGCCGATCACCATCCAGATGACGAACCGGAGCCAGGTCTCGGAGGGCAGGTTCAGCATCAGCCACAGGGTGGCGAGGACGGACACGATCGGGAGGAACGGCACCCACGGCGTACGGAATGCGCGGTGCAGGTCGGGGCGGGTGCGGCGGAGGATGATCACGCCCAGGGCGACGACGACGAAGGCGAAGAGCGTGCCGATGTTCACCAGTTCGGCGAGTTCGCTGAGGCTGGTGAAGCCTGCCAGGATCGCGATGATCACACCGAGCAGGATCGTCGGCCGGTGGGGGGTCCTGAAGCGGGGGTGGACGTGGGAGAAGAAGCGCGGCAGCAGTCCGTCACGGCTCATCGCGAAGAACACCCGGGTCTGGCCGAGAAGCAGGATCATGCAGACGGTGGTCAGGCCGACGGCGGCGCCGAAGCTGATCACGCCCGCGTACCAGGGGTGCCCGATGGCCTTGAAGGCATCGGCGAGCGGGGCGTCCACGGACAGCTGGGTGTAGTGCTGCATACCGGTCACCACGATGGCCACGGCGACGTACAGCACGGTGCAGACGAGCAGCGAGCCGAGGATGCCGCGCGGCATGTCCCGCTGCGGGTTCTTGGTCTCCTCGGCGGCGGTGGCCACGACGTCGAAGCCGATGAAGGCGAAGAAGACCACGGAAGCGGCGGTGAAGATGCCCATCACACCGAAGTTGGAGGGCGCCCAGCCGAACATCAGCTGGATGAGCGGCGCCTTGAGACTGCCGCCCGCCTCCACCGTCTGGACCTTCGGGATGAACGGCTTGTAGTTGGCGGAGTTGATGAAGAAGGCGCCCGCGATGATCACAATGAGGACGACAGTCACCTTGATGGCGACGACGACCTCGGTGACCCGCGCGGACAGCTTCATGCCGAGCACGAGGATGCCGGTGAGCACCAGCACCAGGGCCGAGGCGAGGATGTCGAAGCCGAAGCCCGAGGCGCCCTCCCGGCCGCTGAGCGCCACCGGCATGTGCCAGCCCGCGTTGTCCATCAGCGAGCGCACATACCCCGACCAGCCGACGGCGACCACCGCCGTGCCGAGCGCGAACTCCAGGACCAGGTCCCAGCCGATGATCCAGGCGGGCAGCTCGCCGAGCGAGGCGTACGAGAAGGTGTACGCCGATCCCGCCACCGGGACCGTGGACGCGAACTCCGCGTAGCAGAGCGCCGCCAGAGCGCAGACAACGGCCGCCACGACGAACGCGAGGGAGACCGCGGGCCCCGCGTTCTCCTTGGCGACCTTGCCGGTGAGGACGAAGATGCCGGTGCCGATGATGACACCGACGCCGAAGACGGTGAGATCCAGAGCGGACAGCGACTTCTTGAGTGCGTGCTCCGGCTCCTCAGTGTCCAAGATCGACTGTTCGACCTTCTTCGTCCTGAAGAGGGTGCTACTCACGGGCGTACCTCCCACGCTTGTCGTCCTCGACATGATCGGGAGGGCGGGCACTCCCTACGCCCCGACATGAGCGGGTTCACGCGAATGGGCCGGTTTCTCCACCCGTAGGGGGTGGTGAAACCGGCCCATTGGACCTGCGGGGTACGTCAGTCGCGCGCGGGCTCCACCGAGTCCACGGCCTGCGCGGGGGCCGTGAAGCGGCCGTCGAGCTTGGAGACAAGGCCGGTGACCTGGCGGGCGATGTCCGGTGCGGTCAGGCCGATCTCCGTCATGACCTCGGCGCGGGAGGCATGGTCGAGGAAGCGCGGCGGGATGCCGAAGTCGCGCAGCGGGACGTCGACGCCCGCGTCGCGCAGGGCCTGCGCGATCGTCGAACCGACGCCGCCGACGCGGGAGTTGTCCTCGACGGTGACGACCACGCGGTGCTGCTCGGCGAGCGGGGCCATGGCCTCGTCGACGGGCTTGACCCAGCGCGGGTCGACCACGGTCGTGGTGATGCCCTGCTTGTCGAGGAGGTCGGCGATCTGCAGGCACATGGGCGCGAGCGCACCGATGGAGACGAGCAGGACGTCGGGGGCGTCGGTGCCGGGCGCGCGCAGCACGTCCATGCCGCCGATCCGGCCCACGGCGGGCACGGCCGGGCCGACCGCGCCCTTGGAGAAGCGGACCACGGTCGGTGCGTCGGTCACCTCGACGGCCTCGCGCAACTGGGCGCGGACCTGGTCGGCGTCGCGCGGCGCGGCGAGCCTGAGGCCCGGGACGACCTGGAGGATCGACATGTCCCACATGCCGTTGTGCGAGGCGCCGTCGGTGCCGGTGACGCCCGCCCGGTCCAGCACGAAGGTGACGCCGCACTTGTGCAGGGCCACATCCATCAGGACCTGGTCGAAGGCGCGGTTGAGGAAGGTCGCGTAGACGGCGAACACGGGGTGCAGTCCGCCGGTGGCCAGGCCCGCCGCCGACACCGCGGCGTGCTGCTCGGCGATGCCGACGTCGTAGATGCGGTTCGGGAAGGCGTCCGCGAACTTCTTCAGGCCGACCGGCTGCAGCATCGCCGCGGTGATCGCCACGATGTCCTTGCGTTCCTTGCCGAGTTCGACCATCTCGTCGCCGAAGACGGAGGTCCAGTCGGCGCCCGAGGCCTTGATGGGCAGGCCCGTGTCGGGGTGGATGGGGCCGATGCCGTGGAAGCGGTCCGCCTCGTCCTGGAGGGCGGGCTGGTAGCCGCGGCCCTTCTCGGTGAGGCAGTGCACGATGACCGGGCCGCCGAAGCGCTTGGCGCGGGCGAGCGCCGACTCCAGGGCCTCGATGTCGTGGCCGTCGATCGGGCCGACGTACTTCAGGCCCAGGTCCTCGAACATGCCCTGCGGGGCGATGAAGTCCTTGAGGCCCTTCTTGGCGCCGTGCAGCGTCTCGTAGAGGGGCTTGCCGACGACCGGGGTGCGCTCCAGGAGGTCCTTGCCGCGAGCCAGGAAGCGCTCGTAGCCGTCCGTGGTGCGCAGGGTCGCCAGGTGGTTCGCGAGGCCGCCGATGGTCGGCGCGTACGACCGCTCGTTGTCGTTGACGACGATCACCAGGGGGCGGTCCTTGGCGTCGGCGATGTTGTTGAGCGCCTCCCAGGCCATGCCGCCGGTGAGGGCGCCGTCACCGATGACGGCGACGACGTGGTCGTTCCTGCCGAGCACCTCGTTCGCCTTCGCCAGGCCGTCGGCCCAGCCGAGGACCGTGGAGGCGTGCGAGTTCTCGATGACGTCGTGCTCGGACTCGGCCTGCGCGGGGTAGCCGGAGAGGCCGCCCTTCATCTTGAGCTTCGAGAAGTCCTGGCGGCCGGTGAGCAGCTTGTGGACGTAGGACTGGTGGCCCGTGTCCCACAGCACCCTGTCCTTGGGCGACTCGAAGACCCGGTGCAGGGCGATGGTGAGCTCCACGACACCGAGGTTGGGGCCGAGGTGGCCGCCGGTCTTGGAGACTGCGTCGACGAGAAAGGTCCTGATCTCGCCGGCCAGCTGGTCCAACTGCTCCAGGCTGAGCCGGTCCAGATCACGCGGTCCCCTGATGCGGGTCAGCAGCGGCACCCGTGCCTCCTTGCAGTAGAGCTGTTGCCGGGCTAGTCGAGTCTAATGTTCCGCCTTTACGCACGTGGCCCGCCCCTGGCGATCTACGCCACACGAACGGTCGTACGAGTGGGAACACCCGTTCCCCCCACCCCCGGACATGACTGTGCCCGGCACCGCCATTGGTACCGGGCACAGGTTCAAGAAGGGGCCGGCCTGAAGCGGGCCTGCTTTTAGGGGCGCGGGGCTGTGACATTTGCGGCTCCGCCGCGCGGGCGCGACCAGCCACGACGGACGGTCAGCCGCAAACCCACCGCACCCCCACGGCGCTCCGCGCTACCAGGCACCCTGCGTTATGCGCGCCCGGCAGCCTTCTGCGACTTGCGCGACACCGAGTCGATGACCACGGCACCCAGCAGCACCGCACCGGTGATCATGTACTGGATCGACGTGTTCATGTTCAGCAGGTCAAGACCGGTCTGGATGGACTGGATGACCAGCATGCCCAGCAGGGCCGACCAGACACTGCCCCGTCCACCGAAGAGGCTGGTACCACCGATGACCGCGGCCGCGATGGCCAGCATCAGCGTGTTGCCGCCACCGGCGTTCAGCGTCGCGCTCGCGGTCTGACCGGCGAAGAACATACCGCCGACCGCCGCGAAGCCACCGGAGATGGCGAACACGGTGATACGGACCATGGGCACGCTGATACCGGCACGGCGGGCGGCCTCGATGCCACCGCCGACCGCGAAGATCTTCCGGCCGTACGTGGTGCGACGCAGCACGAAGTCGACGATCACCAGGGCGGCGAGGAAGATCACCAGGGCGTTGGACACACCGGAGGCGTTGTTCAGCACGGCCGCGGCGGCGAAGGACGCCACGGCGAGCGCGCCGACCCGGATCAGGATCTCGCTGGTGGGCCGGAAGGGCACACCGGCGGCACGGCGGCGGCGCTGCTCACCGAACGAGCCCACGAGCATGGAGAGGACGGCGAGGCCGGCCAGCAGGTAGGCGCCGATGACGGCCTGGTCCATGAAGAAGGAGCTCTGGCCGAGCAGGTGCACCGGGCCGGACTCGGCCGGGATGTTGATGGTGCCGCTGTCGCCGAGGAGCCACAGCATCAGACCGTTCCAGCCGAGGAAGCCGGCCAGGGTCACCACGAACGCCGGCACGCCGATCCTGGCGAAGAACCAGCCCTGCAGCGCGCCGATGCCGACGCCGGTCACGATCGTCAGGATCAGGGCCAGCCACGGGTTCATGCCGTGGTTGACCGCCATGACGGCGAACACCGTGGACGCCAGGCCGCTGACGGAGCCGACGGAGAGGTCGATCTCGCCGAGCAGGAGCACGAACACCAGGCCGATGGCGAGCATGCCGGTGGCCGAGAGGAAGTAGCTGATGCTCGACAGGTTGTCGGCGCTGAGGAAGAGGTCGTTCTTCAGCTGGAAGATCGTCCAGATGACGATCAGCCCGACGAAGACCGGCAGCGAACCGAGCTCGCCGCCCTTGATCTTGCGCTTGAACTCGGTGATGTAGCCCTTGAAGCCCTCTTCGCGGACCAGCAGGCGCGGGTCGACGACGGACACCGGAGCGGCCGTGGGGTCGTCGGCGGGAGCCACCGTGTCCTGCTGCTTCAGCTCGGGGTCGGCCTTCGTGACCTTGGACGTGTCGCTCACTTTGCCGCCTCCGTGCTGCGACGCCCCGCACGACGGGTCACGGCGTTGTCCGTGGCTCCCGTGATGGCGGCGATGATCTCTTCGTGGCTGGTGTTCTTCACAGGGAAGGAGCCGTTGTTCTTGCCCAGCCGCAGGACGGCGACGGTGTCCGCGACCGCCTTGACGTCGGCCATGTTGTGGCTGATGAGGATGACGCCGAGGTTGCGCTCACGCAGCCGCTCGACCAGGTCGAGGACCTGCGCGGTCTGCTCGACGCCGAGGGCGGCGGTGGGCTCGTCGAGGATGACGACCTTGGGGTCGCCGATCAGGGCGCGCGCGATGGCGACGACCTGGCGCTGACCACCGGACAGACTCGCGATCGGGATGCGGACACTCGGGATGCGGATCGACAGAGTGCTCAGCAGCTCGCGGGCCTTCTGCTCCATCGTCACCTCGTCGATGACGCCGCGGCGCAGCAGCTCCCGGCCGAGGTAGAGGTTGCCGACCACATCGAGGTTGTCGCACAGAGCGAGGTCCTGGTAGACCGTCGCGACGCCGAGTCCCTGGGCGTCGTGCGGCTTGTTGATGCTGACCGGCTTGCCCTCCCACTCGATGACGCCCTCATCGATGGGGTGGACACCCGCGATCGTCTTGACCAGGGTGGACTTTCCTGCGCCGTTGTCGCCCACCAGGGCGACCACTTCTCCGGCTTGGACCTCCAGCTCGACGTCGGTGAGTGCCTGGACCGCACCGAATCGCTTGGAGACTCCGCGCAACGCCAGCACGGGCGTAGCGGACACGTGAACCATCTCCTTCGCCGCCTGACCGGCGGGGATGCCGCGCATGGGGGGACAGGCGCGGAGGGATGTGCGAGAAGCACAAGGTTTACAAGATGAACATGCGCGAATCCGCTGCACTTGGCAACGGTTCCGTCCGACGCCCACCCCGCAGCGGGGTATGTAGGTGGGGCAGGCGTCGGACAGGTTTTTCGCGGGACCGCCGAGCGGTCCTTACTCGACTGCCTGCTGGAGAAGTCGATCTCCGGCAGGACGGTGTCGAGTGATTACTGCAGGCCGGCGGCCTTGCAGGCCTTGGCGTACTCGGAGGTGCAGATGTCGGCGACGGTGTAGAGCTTGTCGGCGATGACCGTGTCCTTGATGTTGGCCTTGGTGACCGACACCGGGGTCAGCAGCTGCGAGGGCACCTTGTCGCCGGAGCCGCTGGTCAGCGTCTCGGTGGCCAGGTCCTTGTTGCTCTTGCCGTTGAGCAGGTTGACCGCGAGCTGGGCAGCGGCGTCCGCCTCCGGCTTGAAGGCCTTGTAGACGGTGCTGGACTGGGTGCCAGCGACGATGCGCTGGATGCCCGCGAGCTCCGCGTCCTGACCCGTCAGCGGGATACCGGCGATGCCGGCGCCCTTGAGGGTGTTGGCGATGCCACCGGCCATGCCGTCGTTGGCGGAGTAGACGCCCGCGATCTTCTTGGCACCGAGCTGGGTGATGGCCGCGGACATCTTCTGCGCGGCGACCGTGTCCTTCCAGAGGCCGGACTGCTCGTAGGCGATGTCGACCTTGCCGTCGAGGACGTTGTGGGCGCCCTTCTTGAACTGACCGGCGTTCGGGTCGGCGTCGTCACCGTTGATCATGACGACCTTGGACTTCGTGGTGGCCTTGGAGCCGAGCGAGTCGAGCAGCGCCTGACCCTGGAGCTCGCCGACCTTCACGTTGTCGAAGGAGACGTACGCGGAGACCGGGCCCTGGGCGAGACGGTCGTACGCGACGACCTTGATGCCCTTGTCGACGGCGGTCTGGATGGAGGACTTGATGGCCGCGGAGTCCTGAGCGCTGATCACGAGGACCTTGACGCCCTTGGTGATCATGCTGCTGACCTGCTGGGCCTGCTTGGCCGCGTCACCGGCGGCGTTCGCGTACTCGACCTTGCAGTCGGAGCACAGCTCCTTGACCTTGGCGTCGAACAGCGGGTGGTCGAACTTCTCGTAGCGCGTGGTGACGCTGTCGGGAAGCAGAAGACCGATGGTCTTGCTGTCCGAGCTGCTGCTGTCAGAGCTCTTGTCACCGGCCTTGCCACAGGCGGCCACGGAAAGGGCCATCGAAACCGCGGCGGTACCGATCACGACTCTACGCATCGTTGCGTTCATTGGGGGTGTGCCTCCCTGACAGGGCCGCAACGCTGCGGCCGAGGTGGCTCGAAGTCAACTCGGCCGCAGGTAAGACGTCAAGAAGTAAATACTTAACGAGATGGCAACGGCCTCATGCGTTCTCTAAGTGAACGCGGGGGCAGCTGCTGTCAGCGTGCCGTCCAAAAGGGACGCATCGCCCATCTCGCTGAGCGCGAGAGCGAGCGCTCCGAGCACCTCCGCACGACCCCCAAGTGCCCCTGGGAGAACGGTCAGTTGACGTGCCGCACTGGGGATGGCATAGCGGCCGACAGACTCCCTTATCGGCCCCAGAACCAGCTCTCCCGCCTCGGCGAGATCGCCGCCGAGAACCACCCGGCTCGGGTTCAGCAAGTTGCAGAGATTTGCGACACCACTGCCGATATGACGGCCGACATCGGCGATCACGCGACGGCAGCCCGGGTCACCGTCCCGCGCCAGCCGGACGACGCCTTCCATGGTCAAATCGCTGCCGTGGCTGGACTGGAGGAGCGGCAGGACGTAGCGCGCCGCCGCGAAAGTCTCCAGGCAGCCCCGGTTGCCGCAGCGGCAGACGGGGCCGGATTCATCAAGTGTGATGTGGCCGATTTCCCCCGCTGTGCCACCCGGGCCGCGGTAGATCTTGCCGTTGATCACCAGGCCCGAGCCGACACCGCTGGCGACCTTGATGTAGGCCAGGTCTCTGACTCCGCGCCCGCTGCCCCAGACCATCTCGCCGAGCGCGCCCAGGTTGGCGTCGTTGTCCACGTGTACGGGCACACCGAGCCGCCGCCCCAGTTCCTCGGCGGGTCTCGCCCCGGTCCAGCCCGGCAGGATCGCGCTGGAGCCGAGGGTCCCCGACTCGACGTCGATCGGGCCCGGCACGCCGAGACCCACCCCGGCGATCTTGGAACGGTCGACCCCGGTTGCCGCGATCAGGCGGCTGACCAGCTCTTCCGCCCGGTCGAAGCCCTGCGCCGCGGAGGCGTCCACATCCAGTGGCTCGGACTCCTCGGCCAGCACCTGGTGGGCGAGATTCCCGACCGCCACCCGCAGATGGGTGTGCCCGAAGTCGACCCCGATGACGATGCCGGCGTCCCCGCTCAGACTGACGCTGCGGGCCCTGCGACCGCCCGCCGAAGTGGGTGTGACCTCGACCGTTCCGACGTCCTTGAGCTCTCGGACGATATTGGACACGGTCGCGGCGGACAGGCCTGTCGTCCTCGCGATCTCCGCTTGCGTGAGCGAACCCGCAAGGCGCACCGCACGTACGACGCGCTCCAGATTGGCTCGGTGCAGCGACGACTGCGACCCCGGAGTCTCCATCGACTCATCCACTCCTGCCCTCAGCCGGACGGCCCCGATGCCGTCCGTGTGATCCGGGTCACGGCATCTGAGCCCGGCCCACTTACAAGTTGTGAACTCCAAGCTCCGCTGAACGGGTTACCGCAGTCAAGTCCTTGACGGAAATCGGGACCACCGAGTCATGTTCCATTTCTGTCACCATGCGGACACACGTACGCCACCCCCGGGGCGGAGGTGGCGTACGTGACAGCGGTGTCGGGGTGCTACTGGACGGTCGCCGAGTGCTACTTGAGGGTCGCCGAGGTGAGGCCCGCCTGGACCTGGCGCTGGAAGGAGAGGTACACGACGAGCATGGGGATCATCGCGATGGTCACGCCCGCGAAGAGGACGGGGAGGTCGGTGGCGTACCCCTGCTGTTGCTGGAGCTGGATGAGGCCCTGGGTGAGCACGTAGCGTTCCGGATCCGAACTGTTCTGGGGCTGCATCAGCACCGACGGCAGGATGTACTGGTTCCACTGACCCAGCACGTTGAAGATCCCGACGCTCAGCAGGCCGGGCTTGGCCATCGGCAGCATGACCTGGAAGAACGCCCGGCTGTGCGAGGCCCCGTCGAGCACGGCCGCCTCGAAGACCGCCGTGGGCAGTGTGCGGAAGAAGGCGTGCATGAAGAACACGGTGAACGGCATCGAGTAGGCGACGTACACCAGGATCAGACCCTGGTACGTGTTCAACATGTCGAGACGCTTGACCATGAAGAACAGCGGGACGAGGGCGAGGAAGACGGGGAACATGGCCCCGCCGACGAAGAAGTAGTAGACGAGCCGGTTGCCCGGGAACTCGTAGCGGGCCAGCACGTAGGCCGCCATCGAGCCGAGGAGCATGGTCAGCGGGACCGAGAACACCAGCACGATGAGGGTGTTGGCGAAGTAGTCGCCGATGCCCTTGTTCCACGCCCTGCTGAACACGTCCAGCTGCCAGTTCGAGGGCCAGCCGAGGGCCGAGCCGCCGATCTGCGCGTCAGTTTTGAAGGAGCTCAGGACCAGCCAGAGCAGCGGCAGGATGATCAGCACGGCCCACAGGACGAGGAAACCGTGCGAGAAGACGTTGAGGGTCAGGCCCTCGCTGCGCCGGTCGCCGGGACGCGGTGGAGCCTTCTTGACCGTCCGCTGGGGAGGTACGCCGTTGCCGTCGACCTTCGTCGGCTCGGTGATGGGTGCGCTCATAGTCGTCTGTCTTCCGCTCAGAACTCGATGCGCTCGCGGCGGGTGGCGCGCAGCGTGACCACGGACAGGACCAGGGTGAGGAGGAGCATGACGACGCCCATGGCGCAGGCGTAACCGCTCTTTCCGAAGTAGAGGAAGTTGCGCATCATGACGTTCGCCATGACATCGCTGTGGTGGTCGGGGCCGCCGCCGTAACCCGTTCCCTGGGTCATCGTGGAGACGAGGACGAACATGTCCATCGCGATGATGCCGAGATAGACCCAGGCGGTCTGCACCGTTTCCCACAGCAGCGGCAGGGTGACCCGGAAGAAGGTGTGGGTGCGGTTCGCGCCGTCGAGCAGCGCGGCCTCGTAGATGTCCTTCGGGATGGACTGCATGGCGGCGGAGAACAGCACCAGATAGAAGCCGACGCCGTGCCAGACGACCACCGCCATCAGGCACCAGAGCACCAGCTTGGGCTCGTTCATCCACTCGATGGGATTGTTCGCGTCGACGAGGCCCAGTTTGATCAGGACGCCGTTGAGCAGACCGCCGCCGTCGCTGCGGTAGAGCGCCCCGAAGAGCACCGCGACGATCGCCAGCGACAGGACCTGCGGAAAGAAGTAGACGATCTTGTAGAAGCCGGCGCCCGTGACGCCCGACACGCCGCCGGCGCCGCCCCGCCCGCCCGCGTTCACCATGAAGGCGAAGAACAGGGCGAGCAGGATGGTGATCACCGGGATGAACACCAGGAACAGGATGTTGTGCCAGATCGCTCCGAGGAATACGTCGTCCTGGAACAACGCCGTGTAATTGTCCAGGCCGACGAAACTGAACGTCTGCGACTGGCCCTTCCAGTCGGTGAAGGAGTAGCCGATGGTCTGTATGTATGGCCAGATCACGAAGATCAGATACAGCGCCAAAGGTGCGAGGAGAAACCCCGCGACGAACCGGTACTGCCCTTTTCGCATGGCATCCTGCCCCTGGTGTGCCGGGTGTGCGTGAACCCTGGTGTTCCGGGTTTCGAGATCAGTCGCGGTGGTTCTTCTTGGACGCCGGGTCCTTGGCCGCCTTGTCGACGGCCGCCTGGGCCCGCTTCAGCCATTCCTTCGGCTGAATTCGCTTGGCCATCAGCTCGTTGGACGCGTTCTCCAGAGACGTACCCATCTCGCTGTACCAGTTGGGGTACAGGTAGTTGAAGGTATTGTCGCCCGCCGCCTTCGAGGCCTCAACGGTCGACTGCGTACCGGGACGCAGCGTGACGCCGTCGCTGACGCCGTCCTTGAGGATGGTGAGCGAGTTGGCCTTCTGCGCGAAGAGCGTCGACCACTCCTTGGAGAGCATCGAGCGCACGAACTCCTTGGCCTGGGGCAGGTTCGCGGCCTTCGCCGGGATGATGAAGGGCTCGCCGGAGCCGGCCCGGATCGCCTCGAACGGCAGCTTGCTGTCGGGCAGGTTCGGCATCGGCATGAACTTCATGTCGAAGTCGGCCGGGGTCTGCTTGAGCTGCTCGTTCTCCAGCCAGGAACCGCAGGTGATGAAGGCGGCCTTGTACTGGTTCCAGCGGGTCTGGGACTCCGTGTGCGTCAGGCCGTTGGTGCCCGGCAGCAGGTAGCCCTTCTCGACGACCTCGTAGATCGCCTCGATGGCCGCCGCGGCCGCGTCGCTGCCGACGAACGCCTTGGGGTCGAGGTTGTCGATCGCCTTCATGGCGTCCAGACCGCCCTTCTTGGCGATCAGGTCCATGATGGCGACGTTGATGTAGTACGGGTACTTGCCCTGGTGGGCGAGGCCGCCGATGCCCTGCGACTTGGCGTCCTTGCAGATGGCGAGGAAGTCGTCCCAGGTCTTGGGAACCTCCCAGCCCTTCTCCTTGAAGAGCTTGCCGGAGTACCACAGACCCCACACCGTGTAGATGTAGTTGAGGGCCACGACCTTGCCGCCCTGGAGGCCCGGGTCGAGCGTGCCGGCGATCAGGGTGTCGCGGACCTTCTTGCTCGGGTCGTCGATGGACGGCGCGTCGAGGACCGAGGCCAGGTCGAGGAGCTGGCCGCTCTTGTAGAGCACGTCCAGCTTGATCTGCTGGGCGCCGGAGTCGTCGACCACGTCCGGCGGGGTGCCGCCGTTGAAGCGCGGCTGGAGCTTGCCGGTGATCTCCTGGGTGCCGGTGTGGGCGGTGGTGGTGCCCCACTTCTTGTCGAAGGCGGCCTCCCACGCCTTGGCGTAGTCGTCGCCGTAACCGCCCTTGAAGACGACGACTTCGAGCTTGCCGCCCTTCTTCAGGCCGAAGGGGTTGGTCTTGCTGGTCTTGCCGGTGCCCTTGTCGCCGGAGTTGCTGTCGTCGCCTCCGCCGCTCGCACACGCGGACAGGAAGCTCATCGTGGGAACGGAGATCAGACCGAGCGCCGCTGACCGCTTGATCAGATCGCGGCGGCCGACACCCTCGGTGTTGCTGTTCTCGGCGGAAGTGGATCCCATGCTCAAGTCCTCGCCTTCTCCAGGACTCAGGCGGTGAACCGGATCCTCCCCGGCACCGCGATTAGGTCAAGCTGGGGTTGTACGTGGGGGATTCAGTGGGCCGACGCGACGGTAGGTGTATGTGACACGGTCCGTCGCCTCCCGATTTCCCCCCTGGGTCCTGCCTGTCCACGGCCGTCGAACGACTGAGCAGACGCCGACAGGTATAGTCCACTTCCCGCCAGCGGAGCAAGATCGAATGCAGGTTTGCCGGTGGGTCTTTTCCGAGTTGAGACCTCCCGGAAATATGGGGCACCTGTGCACCACCCCAGCGAAGATCGACAGGGTGCCAACCTCCCGCATTGAACGCAATGCGTAGTTCGTCGCTTCGCATTCACCCCGGATGCCACACCCAACGCCCTTGACATCACTGACAACTTGACCCCCTACTGATCCTTGCGCAGCAAAGTTGACAACGTTGTCCAGGCGCAGGGAGGGTACTCGCGCATGCTGCACGGAACCCGGCACAGACGGAGTTCTTCAACCCGCCAGAGATGGTTTTCCCCAACGGCGCTGGGGGTGATAGCGCTTTCTCTCCTGGCGGCCTCGCAGGGCGCGGCGATCGCCCTTCCCGCCCAAGCGGCGGCCGCCGACCGCGAGTTCGCCTCCTCTTTCGAATCCGGCGATCCCGCACCGGACTGGCTGAATACCGTCGATACATCAGCCGATGGAACAAAGCGGGCCTCCGGCGTCGACGGCGGCTACAGCACCGGCATCCCCGGCAATGTCACCGACCACGTCACGGACGTCCGGGCCAGCGGCGAGAACACCGGCGCGGGCGAGGTGAAGGAGAACCTCGCCGACGGCGAGCCGAGCACCAAGTGGCTGACCTTCGAGCCCACCGGATGGGCGGAGTTCGACCTGGACGCCCCGGTCAAGGCGGTCACGTACGCGCTTACCTCGGCCAACGACCACGACGAGCGCGACCCGAAGGACTGGACCCTCCAGGGCTCCACGGACGGCAAGGACTGGAAGACCCTCGACACCCGCTCCGGCGAGTCCTTCGGCGAGCGGTTCCAGACGAAGTCGTACGACATCGCGAGCCCCGTCGAGTACCAGCACTTCCGGCTCGACGTCACCAAGAACAACGGCGGCGACATCCTCCAGCTCGCCGATGTCCAGTTCTCGACGGGCCCGAGCGACGACCCGACGCCCAAGGACATGCTCTCGCTGGTGGACCGCGGCCCGAGCGGCTCGCCCACCGCGAAGGCGGGCGCCGGCTTCACGGGCAAGCGGGCCCTGCGCTACGCCGGTACGCACAAGGCGGACGGCAGGGCGTACTCGTACAACAAGGTCTTCGACGTGAACGTGGCCGTGGGGCGCGACACCGAACTGTCGTACCGGATCTTCCCCTCCATGGCGGACGGCAACCGGGACTACGACGCCACGAACGTGTCCGTGGACCTGGTCTTCACGGACGGCACCTCGCTGAGCGGCCTGAACCCGACCGACCAGCACGGCTTCGCGCTGACGCCGCAGGGGCAGGGCGCGGCCAAGGCGCTGTACGTCAACCAGTGGAACAACGTGGTCTCGCGGATCGGTTCGGTCGCGGCCGGCCGGACGGTCGACCGGATCGTGCTGGCGTACGACTCGCCGAAGGGGCCCGCGAAGTTCCGCGGCTGGCTGGACGACGTGTCGCTGAAGACGGTCGCTCCGGAGAAGCCCAAGGCGCATCTGTCGGACTACGCGCTGACAACCCGCGGCACCAACTCCAGCGGTGGCTTCTCGCGCGGCAACGACTTCCCGGCGACGGCCGTCCCGCACGGCTTCAACTTCTGGACGCCGGTGACCAACGCGGGCTCGCTGAGCTGGCTCTACGACTACGCCCGCGCGAACAACGCGGACAACCTCCCGACCATCCAGGCGTTCAGCGCCAGCCATGAGCCCAGCCCCTGGATGGGCGACCGGCAGACGTTCCAGGTGATGCCGTCGGCCGCCTCCGGCACCCCGGACACCGGCCGCACCGCCCGCGCGCTCGCCTTCCGGCACGAGAACGAGACCGCGCGCCCCTACTACTACGGGGTGACCTTCGAGAACGGGCTCAAGGCCGAGATGGCGCCGACGGATCACGCGGCGGCGCTGCGCTTCACCTATCCGGGTGAGGACGCGAGCGTGCTCTTTGACAACGTTACCGAGCAGGCCGGTCTGACCCTCGACAAGGAGAACGGGATCGTCACCGGGTACTCGGACGTGAAGTCCGGGCTGTCCACGGGGGCGACGCGGCTGTTCGTGTACGGGGTCTTCGACGCGCCCGTCACCGACGGCGACTCCAGTGGGGTGAAGGGGTATCTGCGGTTCAAGGCTGCCGCGGACCACACCGTCACCCTGCGCCTCGCCACCTCCCTCATCAGCGTCGACCAGGCCAAGGACAACCTCCGCCAGGAGATCCCCGACGGCACGTCCTTCGGGGCGGTCAAGGCGCGGGCGCAGCAGCAGTGGGACAAGCTGCTCGGCAAGGTCGAGGTCGAGGGCGCGACACCGGACCAGCTGACGACGCTGTACTCCAGCATGTACCGGCTGTATCTGTACCCCAACTCCGGCTTCGAAAGGGTGGGTTCGAAGGACCAGTACGCGTCGCCGTTCTCACCGATGCCGGGTCCGGACACCCCCACCCACACCGGCGCGAAGATCGTCGACGGCAAGGTGTACATCAACAACGGCTTCTGGGACACCTATCGGACGACCTGGCCGGCGTACTCCCTGCTGACGCCCGGTCAGGCCGGTGAGATGGTCGACGGGTTCGTGCAGCAGTACAAGGACGGCGGCTGGACCTCGCGCTGGTCCTCCCCCGGGTACGCGGACCTGATGACCGGTACGTCGTCGGACGTGGCGTTCGCGGACGCGTATGTGAAGGGTGTCGGCTTCGACGCGGAGTCGGCGTACGACGCGGCCCTGAAGAACGCGACGGTCGTCCCGCCGACGTCGGGCGTGGGCCGCAAGGGCATGTCGACCTCGCCGTTCCTCGGCTACACGAGCACCGACACCCACGAGGGCCTGTCGTGGGCGCTGGAGGGCTACCTCAACGACTACGGCATCGCGAAGATGGGCCAGGCCCTCTACAAGAAGACCGGCGAGAAGCACTACGAGGAAGAGGCGAAGTACCTCCTCAACCGCGCCCAGGACTATGTGAACCTCTTCGACTCGAAGGCCGGCTTCTTCCAGGGCCGCGACGAGAAGGGCGGCTGGCGGGTCGAGTCGTCGGCGTACGACCCGCGTGTCTGGGGCTACGACTACACGGAGACGAACGGCTGGGGCTACGCGTTCACGGCGCCGCAGGACAGCCGGGGTCTGGCCAACCTGTACGGCGGCCGGAGCGGGCTGGCGCAGAAGCTGGACGCGTACTTCGCCACACCCGAGACGGCCTCGCCCGACTTCGTGGGCTCGTACGGCGGGGTCATCCATGAGATGACCGAGGCCCGTGACGTACGGATGGGCATGTACGGGCACTCCAACCAGGTGGCCCACCACGTCACTTACATGTACGACGCGGCGGGACAGCCGTGGAAGACCCAGAAGAACGTCCGCGAGGTCCTCTCCCGCCTCTACACCGGCAGCGAGATCGGCCAGGGCTATCACGGCGACGAGGACAACGGCGAGCAGTCGGCCTGGTACCTCTTCTCCTCGCTCGGCTTCTATCCGCTGGTGATGGGCAGCGGCGACTACGCCATCGGCTCACCGCTGTTCACCAAGGCGACGGTCCATCTGGAGAACGGCAAGGACCTGGTGGTCAAGGCCCCGAAGAACAGCGCGAAGAACGTGTACGTGCAGGGCGTGAAGGTCAACGGCAAGAAATGGGCCTCGACTTCACTGCCCCACTCGCTCATCTCCCATGGCGGAGTACTGGAGTTCGACATGGGTGCCAAGCCGTCCTCGTGGGGCTCCGGCACGAACGCGGCGCCCGTGTCGATCACCCAGGACGACCAGGTGCCCGCGCCGCGCACGGACGCTCTCAAGGGCGAGGGCGCGCTCTTCGACAACACGTCGGCGACGGACACGGCGGTCACCTCGGTGGACCTGCCGGTCTCCGCTTCCACCAAGGGAGTTCAGTACACCCTGACGTCGTCGGACCACACCAGGGCCCCCACGGGATGGACCCTCCAGGGTTCGTCGGACGGCACCAGGTGGACCGACGTCGACCAGCGCTCCGGCGAGTCCTTCACCTGGGACAGGCAGACCCGCGCCTTCACGGTCGCGGACCCGGGCTCGTACGCGCACTACCGCCTGGTCCTCGACGGTGAGGCGACGCTGGCAGAGGTGGAACTGCTGGCCTGACGCAGGCCCTTGTGAAGCACCGAAGCACCGTACGCGCGGCACCGGTTACGGCAGGACGGTAACCGGTGCCGTGTCGTTGGCGGGGTCGAGGTCGCGGCGGCTGATCTCGGCGATGTCCGTCACCCGCACGCTGCCCTCGCCGGGGCCGCCGAGCCGGAGCGTGAAGTCGAAGGCGCGCGTCTTCCCGGCTTCCAGGCCGCCCTGCACGACGCACGAGTACGTGCCCTGGTCCAGGTCGCAGTAGGGCTCGTACACGTCCTCGTCGATCGCTTCCATGGGCTGCTTCACCACGGTGGCGCTCGGCGGCGGGGTGAACAGCAGTTTCGCGCCTCCGGGGTTGGCGGGCCCGTTGTTGCGGACCTTCAGGTGCACGGTGTGCTCGGTGTCGCGCGCGCCGCTCACCTCGACGGCGAAGACCTCGAAGTCGGCGTGGGTGTCCACCTGCACCTCGCTCCACACGTCCCCGCCGGCGAACGTCCCCTTCAGGCCGGCCCCCTTCGCGGTGGCGGCCGTCAGCCGCGGGCCGTCGCCGTGGTCACCGCCCTTCGGCACCACGCTGTACTTGGCGGGCCCCATGTCCAGGGCCCATGCCTCCTGATGGAACGAGGCGTACATCTGCGTCGTGGAGACGTTCAGCGCCAGGTCCGGTTGCAGGGCGACCGCCTGGCCGGGCGGGATGCGCAGCCCGGGGAACTCGCACACCGCGACGGAGCCCTTCTGGAGTTCCGGGTAGCGGCAGTTGCCGTACCGGTGCTCGAAACGCACGCCCGACTGGACGGCGAGCTTCAGGCCGACGCCCCGCACGGGCACCTCACCGGTGTTACGGATCACGACCGGCGTGCGGAGGACGGAGCCGGGCTCGACGTCCTTGAACACCTTGGTCGTGCCCACCTTCACCACGGGTTCGCCGACGACGACCCGGGTACGGGCGTTGAGCGCCTTCCCCTTCTGCGTGCTGAAGCTGAAGCGGACCAGGCCGCTGTCGCCGGGTTCGCTGCCCGGAGCGGCGACCGGATAGACCCGGTCCAGGTCCGACCAACTGTTGTAGGCGCCGCTCACGTGGCAGACGACGCGGGCGGCGTCCCCCGCGCACCTGGGGTTCTTCTTGCGGATGTCCGCGATCTCGAGCCGTACCGCGCCCTCGGATCCGGTGACGTCCACCGTCAGCTCATGGTCCTGCGTTCCGTACGAACTCCTCGCCTTCACGTCCTCGGCCTGGACGTGGAAGGGCACCTTGTTGCTCGGGCCGGAGTGGTCGCCCTGCGGCCGCAGATAGAACAGGTCCGGCACCGACATCCAGGACTTCTTCTCCCCGGTGCCACCGCACCCCGCGAGCCCGCCCAGCAGCATCACCAGTGCCAGACAGATGCCCAGGGGCCGCAGCACTGCCGGTCGCTCGCGCATGACTCCTCCGCCGCCAGAAATGACCGTCCGAGATCGTCGGAATCGCACACCCTACCGCCTCCGCCGGCTGGAGCACCGGCGGAGGCGGACTGTCCTGATTCCAGGGGGAGTTCAGTTCACGGCGAGAGTGAAGACGTGCAGGTCCGCATTGTCCGGCAGCTTCACACTCCTGATGTTCTTGCCCGTCGGAGCCGTGAACGGCTTGGTCGCGAAGACGTACGTCGAAACGGGGTCCTTGTCGGCGCCCGCGACGTTGCGGTACGCGGCCTTGGCGACGATCTCGTTGCCGAACTGGACGGTGCCGCCCCCGCCGCCGACGGTCCAGTCGGTGAAGGAGAGGCCGACGGTGTCCGTGGTGCCGTCGGTGTAGGTGACGGTCGCCTTGGTCTCCTGGTTGCCGTTCACAGCGCTGCCGATGAAGCTCAACTGCGAGGCTGCTGTGGACAGTTCGATGGTCTGGGAGGTCGCCGAGGCGTTGTCGGGGCGGCCCGACGGCGAGTCGGGCCAGGTGAAGGCGAGGCCGCCGGACACCGTGCCCTGCTTGCCTGCGGTCAGACCCGCGTCGGCGAGCGCCTGACGCGAGTAGCTCCAGCCTCCGCCGTCGAAGTCGGCCTCGTCGTGGTCACCGGAGTCGTCCGAGACGCCGGTGTTGTTGTACGCCGCGAGGAGGGAGCCGGGGGCCGCGACGGTGAGGGCCACCGGCTGCTCGTACGACGCGTCGGCCGAGGTGACCGTGACCTTGACGTCGTAGAAGCCCTGCTGGGCATCCTCACCGGCCGACAGGGTGATCTGCTGGGTGCCGTCGGTCACCGTGCCCTCGGCGGGAGTTGCCGTCACACCCTCCGGCACGTCCACGTGGAAGCGGACCTCGGGGCCCGCGCCGCCGCTCAGGGCGAGGGCGCGGATGTCGAGCTTCGTGCTGCCGCCGGGCGCGAGGGTGGCCGTGGTCGGGCCCACGCCGATCTGGTGCGGCTGCTCGCCCTCGCGGAAGGAGGGCGGGGCGGCGGCCTCGGAGCTGCCCCACTGCTGGTCGGGGGTGTCGCTCAGTGTGTAGTCGAGCGTGCCGCCGTCCCGGACGAAGGAGGCCGGGAGCCAAGGCCGGTCACTGGTACGGCCGTTGACCTTCAGGGAGCGGATGTACGGGGAGTCGGCGGCCGCGCCCGCCGCCCGGATCTCGATGTCGTTGCCGCCCGGACGCTCGATCTCCACGCTGCTGAACAGCGGTGAGGAGAGGATGAGTTCGGGGCGGGAGGGCACCTGGGGATACATGCCGAGCGCGGAGAAGACGTACCAGGACGACATCTCTCCGAGGTCGTCGTTGCCGGGGATTCCGCCGGGCTGCGTCGACCAGAGCTTGCCCATCGCCGCGCGGACCGTCTCCTGCGCCTTGTAGGGCGCACCCGCGTACGCGTACAGGTAGGGCACGTTGACCGACGGCTCATTGTCGAGCTCGGACTTGTCGCCGCCGCTGCCGGTGAAGGCCCAGCTGCCGTCGGCGTTGTGGAAGAAGGTGTCGAGCCGCCGGGCGGCCTTCTCCCGGCCGCCCATGGCCGCGAAGAGCCCGGCCGGGTTGTGCTGCACCATCCAGGTGTACTGGGCTGCCGTGCCCTCGACGAATCCGTTGCCGGTGGCCGGGGTGAAGCCGGTGACCCAGCTGCCGTCCGCCTTGCGGCCCGCGATGTAGCCGCCGCTCGGGTCGGCGGCGATGTTGAAGTTGTTCTGCCACCACTGGGAGCGCTTGGCGAAGGTCGCGGCCGTCTCCTTCTCCCCTGCCGCACGGGCCAGTTGGGAGAGCGCGAAGTCCGCGCCCGACATCTCCAGGGTCTCGGCGGCGCCACCCCAGGCGTTGGAGACGGACGGCATGTAGTGCTGGTCCAAGTACTTGTCCAAGGAAGGCCGTTGCCCTACCGACAGGACCGGCTTCCCTGCCGAGGAGAGGTCCTGGTCCGTCGGCACCGTCGCCGCCTTCACCAGTGAGTCGAGGGCGCCCCGCAGATCGAAGTCCGTGCCGCCGAAGGCCCGGATCCCGGCAAGGGCGGGCGCCGACGGATCGCCGTTCATGACGTGCGTGCCGCTCGCGCCGTGCAGCCAGCGGTCCCAGACTCCCCCGTTCTGCCGGGCGAGTTCGAGCAGGGACTGCGCGATGTCCGAGCCGGTGTCCGGGTTGAGGAGGGTGAGCAGCTGGACCTGGGAACGGTAGACGTCCCAGCCGGAGAAGGTGCCGTACTGCGCCTGGTGGCCGCGGGTGACGACATGGACCTTGTCGTCGGGGCCCCGGTATCTGCGGTCGGCGTCGCTGATGACGTTCGGGTGCAGGAGGGCGTGGTAGAGCGCGGTGTAGAAGGTGGTGCGGTCGGTGTCGCTGCCACCGCCGACCCTGATCGCGCCGAGCCGGTCGCGCCAGGCGCGGTGGGCGGCGTCCTGGACCGAGGCGAAGGACCGGGAGGGCGGGTTCTCGGCCGCGAGGTTGGCCTCGGCGCCCGCCCGGCTGACGTACGAGATGCCGACCTTGACGTTCACCGGGCCGGCGCCGGGCTCGAACTCCACATAGCCGCCGGCGCCCTTGCCCGCGACGGGCCGGCCGCCCTGTCCGAATCCGCCGGTGCCGCCGGTGGTCTCCGTGCTGCCCGGGCTCAGCCTGTCGTCCTGCCAGGTGCCGGTCGCCTTGAAGCCGCGGTCGAAGCGGGCGGTGAAGTAGAGGGTGTAGTAGGCGCGTCGGCCCTCCGGGTCGAGGTAGCCGCAGAAGTTCCCGGAGGTGACGGAGCCGGAGACCGTGCGCGTCGCCGGGTCGATGGTGACGGACGAATCCGTGGACCCGACTTCGGAGTTGGCGGTGCGGATCAGCAGCGAGGCGGGCTTGTCGGCGGGGTAGGCGAAGCGGCCCGAGCCCGTGCGCGCGGTCACCGTCAGGTCGGCGGTCACACCCGAGGCCAGCCCGACCCTGTAGTGGCCGGGCTCGGCGGTCTCGTCGGCGTGCGCGAAGTCGGACGCGTACACCGCGTCTTTGGTGTCGCTCGCCGGGGAGGAGGTGACCTCACCGGCGTACGGGAAGAAGGGGATGTCGCCGCTGCCGCCGGCACAGCCCGTGCCGGACATATGGGTGAGGCTGAAGCCCCGGATACGGGTGGCGTCGTACTGGTAGCCGCCGGGCGCGGCCGTGCGGGTGGCGTCGCCGCGGGTGTTCTCGGGGCTCCAGGAGAGCATGCCGAAGGGCATGACGGCGCCGGGGAAGACATTGCCGCCGTTCTTGGTGCCGATGAGCGGATCGACGTACGTGGTGGGGTCCCGGACGAGGTCCGGTGGTGCGGTGGCAGCTACGGCTGGCGTGATCCCTCCGGCCGCCAGGGCGACGGCCAGCAGGACGGATGACGGACGGAAACGCATGACGCGGCCCCTCCTCCTTCGGACGGGTCGCGCACCACAGGTCGCACAAGCCGCAGGGACAGTAACGTGCGCCACGGGTACCACGGAAGACCGCCTGCGGCTCGGGAGACGCGCCCGGCGCACACCCCATTGGCGCAGCGCGCGCCCCGTCGAAGGTCAACTGGCTTGACATCGTTGTCCGTTGAGGCGGTAGAGTCATGTACAGACCATTCGACAACGTTGTCGCACACCGTGGTCACCACAAGCCGCACCATCCCGGGCCGGGCCTCCCCCGACCCCGCCCGGGCTCGCGGACCGGGTGAGTACGAACACCCACCCGGTCCGCCCTGAGCCTTGCGCGGTCAACCCACCTGGCAGGGAAGGCTCGTTGACGGATCGTCACCGGCGCCCTGGACCACGTACCCGAACGTCGTACTCTTGCCCGGATCCAACGCCCCGTTCCAGTCGGCGTTGTGCACCATCACGTCCTGTCCGTCGTAAGTCGCGTTGCCGTTCCACAGACTGGCGACCGACTGCCCGCCCGGCAGCGTCCAGTCGACCATCCAGCCGAGCATCGGCACGTCACCGGTGTTGGTGACGGTCACCTCGGACTGATAGCCGCCGGGCCAGCTGTTGGTCGTACGACGGGTCGCGGAACACACGCCGGGCGGGGGCTCGGTCGGGTTGCCCGGATCGTGAATGCCCGTCACTTCGCCGTTGCCGCCGTCGAAGACGACGTCGGAGCAGGAGTAGAAGGTCTCCGCACTGTCCGAGCGCTGCCAGACCATGTAGATGATGTGGCGGCCCGACTTGTTCGCGGGAAGCTTGCCGCTCCAGGAGTAGTTGGCCTCGACCGTGCCCGGGGTGCCGTTGAGCGGCGGGTGGTCGACCGTGAGGAACGGCTGGTCCTCCATGTCGTTCCAGGTGAGCGTCCTGGTCGGGTCGAAGCCGTCCTTGGTGATGTAGACGTAGAACCAGCCCGGGTGCGCGGCCCAGGCGTTGTACGAGAAGTCGACGGTCGCGCCCGAGGTGAGGTGGGTGAGCGGCCAGTCGTTCCGCGGCAGGTTGAACCCGGTGAAGTTGGGATTGCCGCCGCTGCACAGCTCGCCGTCCGGGACGAAGCCGCGGGTGCGGCCGGCGCCGTCTGAGCGCAGCACCGAGAACCAGTTGTAGAACGGCGTCGTGCCGCTCACCTGCTGCGCCGCCTTGCAGGCCGGGTTCACGGGTTTGATCTCACCGGTGTCGGTCAGCCCGTCCTGCCAGCACAGGAAGGTGCGGCTGCCGGGCTTCATGGGAGTGCCGTGGGCCTCGGCCCGGCCGCCGGTGGCGACGATGAGGGTGAGGGCCGGGAGCACGGCCAACAGCGCGAGCAGGACGAGGAGTTGGGATCTGCGGCGGGTGGGGAGCGGTAATCGGGAGGTCACCGAGACTGCCGAGGTCGTTGTTTTTGTTGGGGGCATGACAAATAACCCCTTCGCGGGTGTCGTGTTCGTCCTGGGTGAGGCGGGAGCGACCCCGAGGGCGGGTTCCGGTCCGCATGGATGGGAGCGCTCCCACCTCACTCGGAAAGTAGCGCGCACTCGAACCTCTGTAAACGCCCGCCGCACGCCTCGCGCACCAGAGCCGGATGGCACAGCTCGCACACAAAGGCCGCACCCCTCAGTGGTGGGTGCGGCCCTCGCGATGACTGAAAACCGGGGTCAGGTCACTGATGGTGAGGTGACGTCAGATAGTGCTGTCGAAGAAGCTCCCTTCCGTAGTCGTTGCCGTTGGGCGTGCGGATGACGGAGTGCACGTGCTTCTGGGTCGCGCCGCTGCCCTGCGAGGCGCCGTACGCTCCCGCCAGCGGACCGGGGGCCTGGCAGTCGACCTCGACCCAGACCACGGGGCTGTGCACCCGGACGTAGAAGGCGGAGTCGTCGGCGAAGCCGCCCGCCCAGGTCACGTACGTGTCGTCGATGTGCTTACGGACTTCGGCCATCCGCACCCTCGCGACGTCGGCCTTGGCGCGGCCGACGAAGGCCTCGACGATGCCGAGCAGCTTCTTCTTCTGGGCGGCGTTCAGGACACGGGCGCGCAGCCCCGTGTACTCCTGGACAGCGTTGTCGGAGAAGGCGCCCGCCTTCATCGACTCGTTCGACTTGGTCGTGGACTCGATGACGACCTTCCGCTGCGCGTCCGTGAGGGAGTTGATGAACGCGAGGCTGGCGACGACCTCTTCGTGACACACCGTCACGGTCTCGCCGTCGATCTCCATCGAGGTCGGCTCGGAGCCCCAGAAGCACGGGCTCATGACGACCTGGTCGCCGAGCACGAAGTAGTTGATGACCTGGTGGTGGCCGTCGAACTGGAAGCCCCAGGGCTCGGTGGCCGACGGGGTGCCCATCAGCGTCCAGTAGTAGGCGTCCTCGTTGAAGGAGTTGGTGTTGTTGATCGCCTCGCCGGCCGCCTGGTTGATCTTGCGGATCTTCTCGCTGGTCTCCAGGCCGTCGGCGCTGAGGGCCGACTTCAACAGGGCGGTACCCAGCGCCTTCTGATCGTCCGTCATGTCAGCGAGGGTGACGCCCTGGCGCTCGTAGGAGTCGACGTTGCTCCACAGCCGCCACTCGGTGGAGTGGACGGTGAACTGCGTCGTGGTCTTCTGGGTGTCGGTGAGCCCCGCCAGGAAGGCGTTCGCGGCGGCGATCACGGGTGCGGTCGCGACGCCGGTGGAGTGGATGGTGTAAAGGTCGTCGATCCGCTTGCCGTCGGTCGTCAGACCGAAGAACTCCTCGGTGATCGACTGGTTGCCGGGGCCACCGGTACCACCGCCGGGGGCGCCACTGGGCGCGCCGCTCGGCGTGGCGGAGGCGTCCGCCGTAGTGGTGGTGCCGTCGGCCATCGCGGCCCAGGCACCGGCACCGCCCATCGTCGCAACGGCCGTGGCGCCGCTGGCGAAGAAGACCTTCCGCATGAAGTTGCGGCGGCTCGCGTGGGCGCGTCTGCCCGGCTCCGACTGCGGCTCCGTCGGCTCTCCGGTGTCGAGCTCCGTCATCGTCACAGGCTCCCTTCGTCATGGGCACGTCCATGACGGACGGCCGCGCGACGCTGACTCTTCTGGGCGAACCTGAGCCGAAGCTGAAGCCGAGCATGACAAACGGCCGTTGTATTTCCTGGGGGATGCCGCTCCAACTGGGGTTCTCCGGAACCTCGTGCGCGCTCGCTCCCTCTACCTGTGAAAACGACATGAATACGGGCAAGAGGAAAGGGCGGGCCGGTGCGGAGGTCTGAAACGGGTGGTGACGACGAGAGCGGTGCCGGCCGCGGCCCGGGGGCCGGTCGCGGCCTGTGGGCGCCCGCGCTGGCGAATCTCCTGATCGGGCTGGTCGCGATCGTCCCGGGGCTGTGCCTGCGCCGGCTGCTGACCACGTACCCGTCGGTGCACTGCGGCGGCAGCGTCGGCTGCCACGGGGGCACATCCCACAGCGCGCTCGGCATGATCACCGGCGCCGTGCTGGGCCTTGGATTCGTCCTCGGAATGGTGCTGGTGGTGGACATCCTGATGCCCCACCAGGAGGGCGGCCCGGTGGGGTCCTGGCTCGGCATGGCACTGCTGATCCCCGTGCCGTTCGTGGTGGGGCAGGCGATGGGGTGGATCTGAGCATGTACGGAGGCGGGTCGCGGCCGCGCCTGCTGCTGGATCCGCTGCCGGCGAGGGCCGCGGGCGGGCGGATGTGAGCGACGCGTTCGGGGAGCCCTGGACGGCGAGTGGCCGTGGTCAGGAGCCCCGGACGGCGAGTGGCCGCGGTATCAGGAGGCCCGGCTGCCGGCCGTGCGCTTCGGGGACGGGCCGTTCCGCGACACGTTCACGTTCGTACCCGAGGGGAGACGGCGGATTTCCCTCCAGCTCCGGCCGCCGGTGTGAGGACCTCGGCCGACGGCAGCTCGATGGTGAACTCCGTACGGCCTGGGGCGCTTTCCACCCGTATGGTGCCGCCGTGGGCGGTGGTGATGGCCGCGACGATGGCGAGGCCGAGGCCCGAGCCGCCGTTCTCGGCGGACATGCGGGAGCGGGACGCGTCGGCGCGGGTGAAGCGTTCGAAGACCCTGGGCAGGAGCGAGGGCGGGATGCCGGGGCCGTCGTCGCGCACCCGGATCGTGCAGTGCGTGTCCGTCGCCTCCACCGAGGCCACGACCGTCGTGCCAACAGGCGTGTGCACACGGGCGTTGGCCAACAGGTTGGCCACCACCTGATGGAGCCTGGCCTCGTCGCCCACGACCAGCGCCGGCGAGTCCAGGAGCAGCGCCAGCTGCCAGTTGTGGCTGTCGCCCGCGGCCCGCGCGTCCCACACCGCCTCCGCGACCAGCGCCGCGAGGTCCACCTCGGCCGACTGCAACGGCCGTCCCTCGTCGAGCCGGGCGAGCAGCAGCAGATCCTCCACCAGGCCCGTCATCCGCGCCGATTCGGCGGAGACCCGCCGCCAGGCCATCGTCGGCTCGATCTTCTGGGTGCCCCGGTTCATCAGTTCCGCGTATCCGGCGATGGAGGCGAGCGGCGTACGGAGTTCATGGCTGGCGTCGGCGAGGAAGCGGCGCATGCGTTCCTCGCTGCGGCGCATCTCCTCCTCGCTGCGCTGGCGTTCGGCCAGCGAGGTCTCGACATGGTCGATCATGCGGTTGAGCGCGGCGCCCACCTGGCCGGCCTCGCTGCCCGGGTCGGTGTCGCGTTCGGGTACCCGGATGAGGGCGGTGACCTCGCCGTGCCCCAGCGGGGAGCGGGACACCTCGACGGCCGTGGCGGCGACCCGCCCGAGCGGGCGCAGCTGCCGCCGGATGACGACGGCGCAGACACAGCCGGCCACGGTGAGCCCGGCGGCCGCCACCACGGCCTCCACCACGACCAGGCCGCGGATCATGTCCTGTACGTCGTCCATCGGAAGCCCCGTCATGACGGCCTGCTCACCGCCGCCGTCGAGGGCGGTGACCCGGTAGGTGCCGAGGCCGGGGACGGTCCTGGTGTGCAGCGAACCGTCGGCCTCGATGCCGGAGAGCGCCGCGCGC
Source organism: Streptomyces sp. R35 (assembly GCF_041053035.1). NCBI lineage: Bacteria > Bacillati > Actinomycetota > Actinomycetes > Kitasatosporales > Streptomycetaceae > Streptomyces > Streptomyces sp. R35. The sequence goes on along the minus strand of NZ_CP163440.1, from coordinate 8,363,785 downwards.
TGGGCGGCGGTGAGAATCTTCAGCCCGCCGGCGCGGCTCACCACCTTGGCGGCGAGGACCTGCCCGTTGTCGCCGAGCCTGGCGGCGACGGTGCCGATGGGCTGCCCCTGCTCGTTGAGGAACCCGAGGTCCGTGTCACCGCTCGGCCCGATGCGGACCCCGCCCTGGCTGCGCGAAGCGGCGTCGCTGACCCGCTGGTCGAGGTTGCCGAGCAGATACGCGCGCTGCGCGAAGATGGTGGTGAGCGCCATGGCCGTGCACACCACCACCAGCGCGGCGCAGATGAAGACGAGCAGCCGCGTCCGCAGGGACCTCCCCCGCAGACGCGCCCACCAGGACTGCCCGCGCGAGCGCGCCGGGGGCGGCGTCCGCGGCTGCCGGGCGGTCAGTGAGCGACCGCGGAACCGGGGGCTCATCTCCCGTCCTCCGGCGGCCTGATGGCGTAACCGACGCCGCGCACCGTGTGGATCATCGGCGCCCGCCCCTTGTCGATCTTCCGACGCAGGCTGGAGATGTACACCTCGACCAGGTTCCCGCCGCCGTCGAAGGAGCTGCTCCACACATGGTCGAGGATCTGGGCCTTGCTCAGCACCTGGCGCGGATGGCTCAGCAACAGGCTGAGCAGCTCGAACTCCTTGGCCGTGAGCCGGACGGGCCTGCCGTCGCGGTGCACCTCGCGGGTCTCCTCGGTCAGCATGAGATCGCCGAGCACCAGCGCGGACCCGTCGGGCTGCGTCTCCTCGGCACCGGAGCGGCGCAGCAGCCCGCGCAGCCGCAGCACGACCTCCTCCAGGGAGAACGGCTTCGTCACATAGTCGTCCGCGCCCGCGGCGAGCCCGTCGATGCGGTGTTCCAGCGCGTCGCGCGCGGTGAGCATGAGCACGGGCAGCCTGGGATTCTCGTACCGCAGCCGCCGCAGCACCTGGAGTCCGTCCAGGTCGGGCAGCATCCCGTCGAGCACGACGGCGTGCGGGGCACAGCCGCGCGCCACGCGCAGCGCGCTCTGCCCGTCGGCCGCCGGATAGGGCCGCCAGCCCGCCTCGGTCACGGCGACGGACAGCAGCTCGGTGAGCCCCGGCTCGTCGTCGACGATCAGCACGCGGACGCGGCCGCCATGGACCCCAGAAGTGCCAGACATGTAGCAATCGTGTCCCGGTCCGCTGAGGGAACCCTGTGTTCCACCTGAGCCCTGCCGATGATCTCGGGGGGAACGAGGCGGGGGAACGAGGCGGGGGAACGAGGCGGGCAAAGGACGCGGACGAACGGCGAAGGGCCGCACCCCCGTTCACCGGGGGTGCGGCCCTCAACTGCTGGTAACTGCCCTGCCGTACCGCTTAGTTGCGGATCAGGTTGCGCAGCACGTACTGCAGGATGCCGCCGTTGCGGTAGTAGTCCGCCTCACCGGGGGTGTCGATGCGGACGACCGCGTCGAACTCCACACCGGTGTCGGTGGTGACCTTGACCGTGGCGGGGGTGGTGCCGTCGTTCAGCTCGGTGATGCCGGCGATGGAGAAGGCCTCCTCGCCGGTCAGGCCGAGGGACTCGGCGGACTGGCCCGCCGGGTACTGCAGCGGGACGACGCCCATGCCGATGAGGTTGGAGCGGTGGATGCGCTCGTAGGACTCGGCGATGACGGCCTTGACGCCGAGCAGCGCGGTGCCCTTGGCCGCCCAGTCGCGGGACGAACCCGAGCCGTACTCCTTGCCGGCCAGGATGACCAGCGGGATGCCCTGCTCGATGTAGTTGCGCGAGGCGTCGTAGATGAACGACACCGGCGCGTCGGCCTGCGTGAAGTCGCGGGTGAAGCCGCCCTCCGTGCCCGGCGCCACCTGGTTGCGCAGGCGGATGTTGGCGAAGGTGCCGCGGATCATGACCTCGTGGTTGCCTCGGCGCGAGCCGTAGGAGTTGAAGTCACGCCGCTCGATGCCGTGCTCGGTGAGGTACTTGCCCGCCGGGGTGTCGGCCTTGATCGCACCGGCCGGGGAGATGTGGTCGGTGGTGACCGAGTCGCCCAGCTTGGCGAGGACGCGGGCGCCGGCGATGTCCGAGACCGGGGTGGTCTCCATCGTCATGCCCTCGAAGTACGGGGGCTTGCGGACGTACGTCGACTGCGCGTCCCACTCGAAGGTGTTGCCGGTCGGGATCGGCAGCGCCTGCCACTGGGCGTCGCCCGCGAAGACGTCCTGGTAGGACTTGTTGAACATGTCCTCGCCGATGGCGTTCGCCACGACCTCGTTGACCTCGGCCTCGGAGGGCCAGATGTCGGCCAGGAAGACCGGCTTGCCGTCCTGGTCGGTGCCGAGGGCGTCGCGGGTGATGTCCACCTTCATGGAGCCCGCGAGGGCGTAGGCGACGACCAGCGGCGGGGAGGCCAGGTAGTTCATCTTGACGTCGGGGTTGATCCGGCCCTCGAAGTTGCGGTTGCCGGAGAGCACCGAGGTCACGGCCAGGTCGTGCTCGTTGACCGCCTTGGAGACCTCTTCCGGCAGCGGGCCGGAGTTGCCGATGCAGGTGGTGCAGCCGTAGCCGACGAGGTTGAAGCCGACCTTGTCGAGGTAGGGGGTGAGCCCCGCCTTGTCGAAGTAGTCGGTGACGACCTTGGAGCCCGGGGCGAGGGTGGTCTTGACCCACGGCTTGCGGGTCAGGCCCTTCTCCACGGCCTTCTTCGCGACGAGCGCGGCGGCGACCATGACGTACGGGTTCGAGGTGTTGGTGCAGGAGGTGATGGCCGCGACCGTCACCGCACCGTGGTCGATCTCGTAGGTCGAGCCGTCGGGGGCGGTGACCGTGGTCGGACGGGTCGGTACGCCGTTGGCGGTGGCCGGGGAGTCGGAGGCCGGGAAGGACTCCTTGCCGGCCTCGTCGTCCTCGTCGACGTAGTTGCGGACGTCCTGCGCGAACTGCTGCGCGGCGTTCGCGAGGACGATGCGGTCCTGCGGGCGCTTCGGGCCGGCGATCGACGGGACGACCGTGGAGAGGTCGAGCTCCAGCTTCTCGGAGAAGTCGGGCTCGGCGGCCGGGTCGAGCCAGAGGCCCTGCTCCTTGGCGTACGCCTCGACGAGCGCGACCTGCTGCGCCGAACGGCCGGTCAGCTTCAGGTAGTTCAGGGTCTCGCCGTCGATCGGGAAGATCGCGGCGGTGGAACCGAACTCCGGCGACATGTTGCCGATGGTGGCGCGGTTCGCGAGGGAGGTGGCGGCCACGCCCTCTCCGTAGAACTCGACGAACTTGCCGACGACGCCGTGCTTGCGCAGCATCTCGGTGATCGTGAGCACGAGGTCCGTGGCGGTGGTGCCGGGCGTGAGCTCACCGGTGAGCTTGAAGCCGACGACGCGCGGGATGAGCATCGAGACCGGCTGGCCGAGCATCGCGGCCTCGGCCTCGATACCGCCGACGCCCCAGCCCAGGACACCCAGACCGTTGACCATCGTGGTGTGCGAGTCCGTACCGACGAGGGTGTCGGGGTAGGCCTGCCCGCCCCGGACCATGACGGTACGGGCGAGGTGCTCGATGTTCACCTGGTGGACGATGCCGGTGCCCGGGGGGACGACCTTGAACTCGTCGAAGGCGGTCTGGCCCCAGCGCAGGAACTGGTAGCGCTCCTTGTTGCGGCCGTACTCCAGCTCGACGTTCTGTGCGAACGCGTCGTTGGTGCCGAACTTGTCGGCGATGACGGAGTGGTCGATGACCAGCTCGGCCGGGGCCAGCGGGTTGATCTTCGCCGGGTCGCCGCCGAGCTCCTTGACGGCCTCACGCATGGTGGCGAGGTCGACGACACAGGGCACGCCGGTGAAGTCCTGCATGATCACGCGGGCCGGCGTGAACTGGATCTCCTGGCTGGGCTGGGCCTGCGAGTCCCAGCCGCCGAGGGCCCGGATGTGGTCGGCGGTGATGTTCGCGCCGTCCTCGGTGCGGAGCAGGTTCTCCAGCAGCACCTTCAGGCTGTACGGAAGGCGAGCCGAGCCTTCCACCTTGTCCAGCCGGAAGATCTCGTACGACTCGTCGCCCACCTGCAGCGTGCTGCGGGCGTCGAAGCTGTTCGCCGACACGACAGTCTCCTTCATTGATGTGCGCGTTCCCACCGCATCCTGCCGCCACGACGTCTTGGCCGATCCGCTAAGGTAAGGCTAAGTTAGGTAACCCTTACTGCCAGACCGATGTTGCGTGCGGCTGCGGTGCGCCTCGGCAGATATCTCGATGTCGAGATAACTCTAGTACATGGGGGCGGGCTGGTCATGCCCGGCCTCCTCCGGATGTCCCGTGTCCTCGATGAGTTTCGGGGCGCGCCGGGTCGGGGGCGGCGGGGTGAGTTCCTTGGCTGCGGATGGGTGGGGGCTGGTCGCGCCCCGCGGCGGATCCGCAAATGTCACAGCCCCGCGCCCCTGACGGCTCGGGGCTGCGCCCCGTCGCCCCCGGCGCACCCCGGATGCTTTTGTCTTTCAGGGGCGCGGGGAACTGCGCGACCAGCCCCCACCCACCCGCACCCGACGCACAACCGATGGGACGGGCAGGGGCGGCGGGGGCGGCGGCCTCCGGGCGTCACAGGCCCGTGTGATGAAGTGGGCACGGCAGCGGTGACGAACACAGACGGCGTACGCGCGTGGCGTACGCGGACGACGTGCGCAGGGGGACGATCCGTGGCGGCGGACTCGACGACGAGCGGCTACGACTACCGGGGCGCCCATCTGCTCGCCCTGCTCCTCGCCGGGGGCGAACCGGGCGAGGCCGGGCGGATGCGGCGGCGGCTCGGGGAGGCGGAGCCGCGTTATCTGACCTGGGTCCCGCTGTCCGCCGAGGCACGGGCGAACGCGGCCCGGGATCCGGATCCGCTGGTGCGGCGCGCGCTGATCAGGGCCGAGGGGGTGACCTCGGACGATCTGGCCGCGCTGCTCGAACGCCCGGATCCGGTCACCGACCGGCAGGTGTACGAGCATCGCTGGGCGCTGCCGTGGATGCGCCGGCTCGTCCTCACGCCGAGGCGCCACGCGGATCCGGCCGCTCTCGCGCCGCTCCGTGAGCGGATCCTCTCCACCCAGCGGGAGTTGCCCGGCATCCCGCACTTCGTGGCCGCCGGGGTGGTGAGCGACGCGCCCGAGGTGGTCGAGCACGCGTTGCGTGTCTGTGGTCGGGCGATGACCAGTGCCGAGCAACTCCGGGGTGTGCTGGGCCTGTTGGACCACCCGGAGCGGCTGCGGGCCCTGCTCGGTGGCGCGGACGCGCCGCTGCGTCCGGCGGTCGCCGAACAGGCACGCGCCGCGCTCGGCACCGACGGCGCCGCGCTGCGGGCCGCCGCCGCCGCGGCCGAGGGCGCCGAGGGTCTGGTCGCGGGCCTGCGCGCGGGCGAGGCCGAGCCGTATTGGCGCCGGACCTTCGAGTGGGACGCGCTCGTCTCGGCACACCTCGCGGATCCGCTGCCCGAGGCCGCCGTACGGTTCCTCGCCCAGCAGCCCGAATGCCCCGAGCCGGTGCTCGCGGAGCTGTACCGCACCCACCCGTCGGTCGTGGCCGGGGTCGCCCGGCCCTGTGCGGCGCTGGTGCGGGCCGCCGCCGGGACTCCGGGCCATCCCGAACTGGTGCGGATCTGCACGGCGTTGAGCGCCGACGGAGCCGATCGCTCCGCCGGCCCGTACGCCACCGGCACCGGTACCGACGCCCGCGCCGGCCAAACCGGCCCCGTCGGCCGCTCGGACGAGGCCGACATCGCCGCCCCTTCGGACGACGGCCTCTCCTCCCTCTCCTCCCTCTCCTCCCTCTCCTCCCTCTCCGCCCTCATCCTCGACACCGTCACCCCCGCCCGCACCGCCGCCACCGCCCTCGCCGAGCTCGGCCCGTCCGGGCCCCTGCGCGAGTCGCTGCACCGGCTCCTCGGCGCCGACCCGAAGCGCTGGGCCGCGCTGCGGACCACCCTGTCCCGGTACAAGGGCACGCTCGCCGCCCTGCTCGCGGCCATCGCCGACGGCGAGGCGCCCGCGGGTTCGGCCAAGCCGCCGGCGCTGACGAAGCCGTACCGCTTTCTGCTGTACGCCGCCGAGCCGGGCGATCTGAGCGGCCTGCTGCCCCGGCTGCCCGACGAGCTGCTGACGGCGCTGCTCGGCAAGGGCTCGCTGCCGCCGCACGCCCTCGACACCGCGCTCGCCGCGGGCGATCCGCGCGTGGCGGCCGCCATCGGCGGCAATGTCGCGCTCGGCGTGCGCGAACTGCGCCGGCTCACCGAGCTGGACGAACCGGCCGTCAACGCCGCCGTGTTCCGCAATCAGAAGGTCACTCTGTCGCTGTGCCGCGCGATCGCCTCGGGCGTCCCGCGCACTCCGGGCCGCACCGAGCCCGTCCCGCTCGACGCGGGGCTGCGCGCCGAGCTGCTCGGCGAGACCTACAAGCACCAGCGAACGCCGCTCGTCACCAGTGGGGACCCCGAACTCGTCCACCACGCCTGGCGGTTCCTGAGCGAGGACGGGCGGCACTACGCCGTCGTACGGGTCTGGGAGCGCGCTGGGGAGGAGGGGGTGCGCCGACTGCTCGGCCTGTTCCCTGAGGATGCCGTCACCGCCCATCCCGTGCTGGAACGGGCCGCCGCCACAAACGACTTGGGCCGGTTCAGGGAGGACCTCCACCCCTTCGACGACCCGGACACCCTGTGCGGCATCCTCACGGAGTCGCGCGGACGCAACGCCACCCGGCGTCTGGTGTACACGCTCGTCCACGAGCCGTACGCGTACGACTTCACCCGTCTGGCGGCCGCGCACCGCAAAGTGCCCTTCCAGCCGGAGCCGCTCGCCGAGCTGCTGCGCCACGAGGACGTCGACGAGGCGGTCCGGGAGGCGCTCACCGTGGTGAACCTCACCCAGTGGCTCGACTCGAAGGACCACGGCGCCGATCCGATCGAGCTGCTGCGCTCCACGCCGTACCCGGGGTGGCAGTGGTTCACCCGCGCGGTCGAAGGCGGTTTCGTGGATCCCGAGCGGCTGGTCGACACCGCCCACCCCGCCCACGAGGTGCTGGGGAGCCTGCGGCACTTCGACGACGCCGTGGCCGGGCGGGCGCGCCGGTACACCGCGGAACTCGTACGGGAACACCTGGCGGGCCATCCGGAGGGCTGGGTCGTCGCGCTCGGCCTGGCGGGCACGTACGCCGGGACGCTCGCCGAACTGATCCAGGTGGCCGCGCAGGTGGCGGGGCCCCGGCCCGACGCGACGGAGCTGGCCCGCCGCGATGCCGGTGAACTCGCGCGTGTGACAGCTGAGCTGAAGCCAGCGGCGACTGCTCCCCAGCTCACGCAGGAGGAAGAGCGCGCCCTGCGCAAGGAGCTGGAGCCCCTGTCCACACCGGCCGCGGTGCATCTGCTGCGCACGCTCGTGCCGGGCTCGCCCCTGCCCACCGGCGCCCGGGTCCTGCGCACCCTGGCGGGCGCCGAGCCCTACAGCGTCCCCGGCGTCGAACGCCCCGACTGGCTGATCGAGGCCTGCGCCGCCCACAACTCCGCCAACACCGGTGAGCCGCTGGTTCCCAAGGAGCGCCGCGGCATCCCGCTCTCCGCCCTGGACGACTACCGGCACGGATTCGTCGCCCCGAGCGAGATGGTCGCCCGCACGCCCGCACGCGAGATGAATCCCGTGCCCAAGCAGTGGCGTACGCACCATGCGGAGGGGCCGCAGCTGCGGGCCGCCCGGGCCCTGGTCGCCGAGCGGCTCGGCACCGACACCGGGCGCTGGCTGCGCGCCCTCTCGGCGATGAACAACGGATGGGCCGACCGGACCTTCGGCGAGGTGCTCTCCGAGGGCAACGCCGGGAGGGATGCCACCTGTTTCACCCCGCTGGGCGGTCGGCTCCTGCTGCACGCGGACGTCGCCGCCCTGACGGCCGTGATGCCGTCGCTCGGTCCCGACGCGACGGTCGCGCTGACCGAGCACGCGTGCGCGAGCGCTTTCCTGCCGGACGACCTCGTGACGTATCTCTTCGTCTCGGACGACCGGGCCGCGCTGCTCGCCCTCACCCGGTCGTGGCGCGAGTTGTACCGCGACGGGGAGCTGCAACTGCGGCTCCTCGGTCTGGACGACCCCGGCGTCAATGCGGCCCTGTACGGGAACGCGTTCAACGGCCCGTCCTCCGTCGCGGTCCGCCGGATCATCCTTTCCCGCCGGCCGCGCGGTCGCGTCGCCGAGGGCCCGGGCGACCTCGTGCCGCTCGCGCCGGAGCTGCGCGAGACGCTCCTGAAGTCGTCGTACCTCGTGACGGGTTCGGAGCACCGGCAGCGCGTTCAGCTCGAAGCCGCCGACCCCGAGATCGTCGAACACGCGCTCGCCTCCTGGGGGAAGCGGCGCCCGCTGCTCGACCATCTGCTCGCCGCACGTGCCTCACTGCGGTACGGCGGCCGGGACCAGCTGCGGTCGCTGGCCGAGCGGGGGCTGCTCAAGCCCGCCGCGGCGAAGTTCGCCGTCAAGGCGCTGGAGTCGGCCGCCCCGGACGCCGTGATCGCCGACCGGCTCGACCGCGAGCTGGGGCCGGAGCGGCTGGTGACGCGGCTGCGGGCATGCGTGGAGTACGGCGAGCAGGACCGCGTCCTCGAACTGCCGTACATACGCGATTGGGATGTACTGCTCAAAGCGCACGAACAGGAGCCCTTCTCGTCCGCCGTGTGGAGTGCGCTCGGCGATCTGCCGGACGCACCCGACGCGGTCACGGCGGCGAGCATGACCTGGGAGCGGCTGCGCGACCGCGCCGCCATCGGCCGCGGCCCCGACTGCGCTCGCGCCGCCGTGGCGCACCGCTACCGTGCGGGCAGCCGCGCCACGCGGAGCGCGATGTTCGACTTCCTGGGCGAGCACGGCCTGATCACCGGCGCGGACCTGGTCCATCACGCCTCGGGGGCGGCAGGTGTACTCCACTACCTGGCCGAAGGCGCCGTACGCCGCGAACTCCCCGCCGCCGTGCGCACCTTTGTGAGGGAGGCCACCGACGAAGTGGCGAAACTTGCGACAAAACTTCTCAATACCGATGAACCGTCATGGAAGCGTCTCTTCGCGGCACTCACCGGCGGTGACATCAACTGGCTGCGGCCCGGCTGCACCACCACCGTCGCCGCACTACTGGAGCACAGCGCCCGAACTCCCCTGTGACCGGCCCGTGATGGCCACGCCCTGAGCGCGATCACACGGAAGGATGCACTCCATTTTTCTTTATCTCACATCCGATATACGGTCACGCCATGGCAGACGACTACCTCGTACGCATCGGCAAGCTCATCCGTGACGCCCGGCAGCACCGGGGCTGGACACAGTCGCAGCTCGCCGAGGCGCTCGGCACCAGCCAGAGCGCTGTCAATCGCATCGAGCGCGGCAACCAAAACATCAGCCTTGAGATGATCGCCCGAATCGGCGAAGCCCTGGACAGCGAAATCGTCTCCCTGGGCTATGCGGGTCCGATGCATCTGCGTGTCGTGGGCAGGCGTCGTCTGTCCGGCTCGATCGACGTCAAGACCAGCAAGAACGCGTGCGTGGCGCTGCTGTGCGCAACGCTCCTCAACAAGGGGCGCACGGTACTGCGCCGCGTGGCCCGCATCGAAGAGGTGTACCGCCTGCTGGAGGTGCTCGGTTCGATCGGCGTCCGCACCCGGTGGATCAACGACGGGGTCGACCTGGAGATCGTGCCGCCGGGCGAGCTGGAGATGGAGGCGATCGACGCCGAGGCCGCGCGTCGTACGCGGTCCATCATCATGTTCCTCGGCCCGCTGCTGCACCGTATGGACCACTTCAAGCTGCCGTACGCGGGCGGTTGCGACCTGGGGACCAGGACGATCGAGCCGCACATGATCGCGCTGCGCCGGTTCGGGCTCGACATCGCCGCCACCGAGGGCCTGTACCACGCCCAGGTGGACCGCTCGGTCGCCCCCGGCCGCCCGATCGTGCTGACCGAGCGCGGCGACACCGTGACCGAGAACGCGCTGCTCGCCGCCGCCCGCCACGACGGCGTGACCGTCATCCGCAACGCCTCCTCCAACTACATGGTCCAGGACCTGTGCTTCTTCCTGGAGGCCCTGGGCGTACGGGTGGACGGCATCGGCACGACCACGCTCACCGTGCACGGCGTGCCGAACATCGACGTGGACGTGGACTACTCGCCGTCCGAGGACCCGGTCGAGGCGATGAGCCTGCTCGCCGCCGCCGTGGTCACCGAGTCGGAGCTGACGGTGCGCCGGGTGCCGATCGAGTTCCTGGAGATCGAGCTCGCGGTCCTGGAGGAGATGGGCCTCGACCACGACCGCACTCCGGAGTACTTCGCCGACAACGGCCGTACGCGCCTGGTGGACCTGACCGTCCGCCCCTCCAAGCTGGAGGCGCCGATCGACAAGATCCACCCGATGCCGTTCCCGGGCCTGAACATCGACAACGTCCCGTTCTTCGCGGCCATCGCGGCCTCCGCGCAGGGCAAGACGCTGATCCACGACTGGGTCTACGACAACCGCGCGATCTATCTCACGGACCTCAACCGCCTCGGCGGCCGGCTCCAGCTCCTCGACCCGCACCGCGTGCTGGTGGAGGGCCCGACCCGCTGGCGCGCCGCCGAGATGATGTGCCCGCCCGCGCTGCGGCCCGCCGTGGTCGTCCTGCTGGCCATGATGGCGGCCGACGGCACGTCCGTGCTGCGGAACGTGTACGTCATCAACCGGGGCTACGAGGACCTCGCCGAGCGGCTCAACTCCATCGGCGCGCAGATCGAGATCTTCCGGGACATCTGACCGGCGGCCCCCCTCGGGGCCCTCACCCCGTCAGCGCGGACGCCGGGTTGCCCTGGTGGGTGAAGGCGGCCCAGTGATAGAGGCGGTGGAGGTCCGGGCGGGTGGCCTCGCGGCGGAGGGGGCCGTCCAGGGTGACGGGGAGCTCGCGGTGAGGGTTGAGCATCCACAGCTGGGCGGCGCGCAAGGCATCGGGCGGGGCCAGCGCGCCGGTGGTGAGGTGGTGGTGGAAGACGGCCATCATCACGGCGGTCGGACCGTCACGCACTGCCCAGCGGGACCCCACGACGTCGGCGGCGCCGCCCGTGACCAGCGCGGTGGCAAGGGTCAACGCCTCGTCGTGATGGCGCGTGCTCAGGTCTGTCTCACAGGCGCTGAGCACCACCAGCGGGCCGGCGGTGTCCGTCCGGCGGCCGGCGGCGCCGTCGAGGATGCCGGCCACGGTGAGCCGGCCGGCGTCCTGGCTCGCGCCGGGCGGGCCGGCCAGCCACAGCGCGGAGTCGGTGGGGCGCGGCGCGGCGATGGCGTGGCAGGACAGGTGGACCAAGGACGCCGGCGACGCGCCGCCGGGCAGCACGGCGAGCAGGTCCGCCGGCGTGCCCGCGGCGTCCGGTACCTCGCCGGTGGTGACGAACTCGCCGTAACAGAGCGCATCGGGGTAGCAGGCGGCACGCAGCGCGGCCGTCTCCACCTCGGCCCAGGGGAGGGTCAGTTCCGGGTCGGCGACGAGCACCTGCCGTCCGGCGGCAGGAGGCATCCGCCGCCGGGTGGCCGCGGCCAGGAACTGGGTGCCGGACGGGGCGTAGCTGAGGACGGCCTCCTGACAGGCGTACCGGTGGCCGTGCTGACCGAGGCCCCGGATGCGCGCGGCGTGCCACGGGACGGCGCCGAGCCGGCCGCATGGCACCAGCACGATCCGCGGTGGCCGGGCCAGCGGCCACTGGGCCGCCAGCACCGGGCGTACGGCCGAGAGCACCGGGCCCATCACCGCCTTCCAGGCCCAGTCGCACAGCGCGGACAGCGCGGCCTGCCACTCCACCTCGTAGGCGGCCCTCCACGACGGGCTCATGGCCGGGTCGGCGAGCGACCGGGAGCGTTCCGCCGCGGCGAAGAAGTAGCGCTCCAGCGGCGGGCTGTCCGAGGCCAGCAACTCCGGCAGGGGAAGTATGGCGGGATGGGCGCCGGGGCGCAGGATCAGCGCGTGGCCAGGGAACGAGCGGCTGGGCAGGGGCGTGCCGGGGATCAGGTAGACCAACGCGTCCGTGCCCGTGGCGGCGAGGCCGGCGGTCAGCTCGGCGACATCCGCGATGCCCACCAACTGCCGGGTGCCTGAGCCTTCTCCGGCACCGGGGCGGACGCCCAGCGCGGCCAGTGCCCCGCGTCGCAGACCGCTGGGGATCGGCGGGCCGCCGGCCGGCGGGGGCGGTGCGTGGCTGGTCTCCGGCCGTAGACGGTCCGGGGGTACCTGAGCGCGCCACTGCCGGGCCAGTCCGGGGTGGCCGGCGGCATCGAGGCGCTCGGGGATGCTCCGCGACGCGTCGGCGGCCTGCAGCACCAGGGCACGCCCCCTCTCCAGATCGGCCACCGCGTCGGCCGGCCGGTGGGTGAGGAAGGCGACGAATGCCAGCCGCCGCGACAGCAGGGCACCGTTGAGGGCCGACGACAGGCCGTGGTCGGCGCCGATCTGGAGCAGGACGTCGGCGGCCAGTTCGTCCAGCGCCTCGCGGGTGATCTCCACGAACGCCCGCATGTCGTCGCCGGCACGCGGGCCGCCCCGAGCGGCGCGCATCGTGTGGGCCTCGGCCAGCTTCGTCAGGACGTCCACGCACTGCGTCCGGCCACGCCCCTCGGCGAGCAGAGCGCGGACGCGGGTCAGCTCGCCGATGGCCTCGTCCAGGAGCGCCGGGTCGTCCTCGCCGCGCACGACGGCAAGGAGCAGCCGCAGGCCGAGCCTGGCGCGCCGGTCGTACTCCTGCTCGTGGTAGACCTGCGGTTCGTCCAGCTTCCGGCGGATCTCGGCGAGATCGCGTTCCAGGAGCTCTCGCTCGGCGGCGACGTCCCGCTCGGCGGTGACCTCTCGCTCGGCGGCGTGGTCTCCCGTCCTGGCCGCCCCGCGCCCTCCGGCCCCTCCGGGCAGACCGCGCCCGGTGGCCTCCTGCGTGTCCACGCGCAGCTCTTCGAGCCGGCTCAGCCGCTTCGCCAACTCGCCGCGCCAGCTGCTGTCCGGTGGCAGGGCGGCGTACCGGCCACGGAGTTCGTCGATCAGACGCGGCAGCGCCTCGTGGTTTCCGGTGCGCTGCGCGTGGCTCAGTTCACCGTCAGCGGTGGAGAGCGCGAGGCTGAGGGCGAACGGCGCGTCGGGCGGCAGCGAGCCGTCGCGTTCGAGGGTGGCGGCCAGCCCTCGCATGGTGGCCAGGGAGACGTCGGCGTCGTGGAAGCTGCCGCCGTGCGATGCGGCCTGTTCCAGGACCTCTGCCAGCTCCACTTGCAGGGCCAGGGCCCACCAGGAGTCCGCGGGGCTCGCGTCGACCGCCTCCCTGAGCAGGGTGGCGGCGTCCTCCAGGTATCCGGGATCACCGGTTCGGTAGGCCAGCAGCCGGTCGAAGTGTGCGGCGAAGCGCCGCTCGCGGACGCCGAGGTGGGTAACGAAGTCCCGCAGATGGCTGTCGAGATGGGGGACCAGACCCGGCTCCGGGGTGAGGCCGGCCGGCCAGTCGTCGAAGGGGTTGCCGCTGTCGCCGCCCGGTTCCGGCGTGGGTCGCTCCGCAGTGGCGAAGTCGACCGATCCGGGCTCCAGGAGCTCCGCCGTGACCAGCAGGTAGGCGTGGAGCCGGGCGACCCGGGCCCGCTCGGGTGCGTCCCGTGGCAACGCGTGGAACGCTCGCAGTGCCAGGTCGGCGCCGCCGCGGACGCCGTCGGCGCCGGCTCCCCCGCCGGCGGCGGCCTGGCACAGCAGCGGTACGACGTCCGGGTCCAGTTCCAGGACCTCGTTGTAGTGGTCGCCGGTCCGGGAGTGCAACGCGTTGGCCAGCCAGACCAGGATGCGGGTGAACTGCGGCGTGCTGCGTGAGCCGGCCAGGGCCACCAGGCCGCGGACGGCGTCGAGCAGCGCGCTCTCGGGGGCGTCGGCGTTCTCGGGAGCGACGGTGTCATCGGGGGCGACGGTGTCCTGGGCATGGCCGGGTGCGGCCGTACCCGTGGTCGCCGTCTCGGGAGCCGCGGCGTTGGCAGTCGCCGCTGCCGGCTCCTCGGTCGTGTCGGGATGAGCGGAGCCGGAGGCGAGCATCTGCTCGATGTCCCGCTTGACCCTCGCGGTCTGCCGCTGGAGCTCCGGGCCGAGCGGGGCCTCGGCGATGCGGTCGACCACCTTCTTGGCCTCGGTGAGATCCCGGAGCAACGACTCGGTCAGCACCCGTTGGTCGGCGGCGGCGAGCAGCGCGTCCAAAAGGGCGGTGCGGGTGCCGTCGGTGCGGGGCAGGGCCCAGGGGGCGAGCAGGAAGATCAGCATCATCCGGGCCTCTACCACGAGCGGGTTGTCCGACGGCCCGATGCGGTCCGCCCACCGCAGGCGCCGTAGCGCTTCCGCCCGCTCCTTGGACTCGGACGTCGCGCTTTCCCTCCCGTTCAGGCAGCGCGTCCCGAGCAGGAGGCCCAAGTGCACGAAGACGGCGGAGAAATCCTCGTTCTCCCTCGCCAACGCGGCCTCGACACCGGCCAATTGGTCGATCACCGGCCCCAACGTCTCGGCGGCCGGCCGGGATCCCGAGACGTTCAGCAGCCGACGGGCCTCCAGAACGGCGTCGGTCGCCTTCTCCCGCAGCTCCGCCAACCCGGTGCCGTCGTCGTCCTGTCGCGCTTCGCTGACCATCGGCCCCCCGCCGTGCGCCTGCCTCGTCCCCGTGTCTCCAAGGGCCGGCTCACCGCGCAGGTCGACCGGCTCTCTCACAGTGCCGAGGGACGCGGTGGTTCCGGGCCGTACGGGCCCCTCCGCATCCTGCACCCCCACGCGGGCGATTGACCACCATGGGCAAGTGGGCCCTCAGCGCCTTCTTCCCGGCGATACGCTGGCGATCAGGGCAGCCTGGGTCGCCGAGCGGCCCCGCCGAGGGTTCACACGAGGGGGCAGCGTGCACGACCACAGGCGAGAGATCGCGGATGCGCTGGCGGACTCAGGGCGCACCGACCGGGAAACGGCCCTGAACGTACTGGGATCCGCCGCCCGGTGGGCCGCACACACCCTCGGCCGGCTGAACTCCGCATCCGATGGCAACAGTTCGGACGATGCCGACGGGGCCGACGCTCTGGAGACCCTGTTCGCGCTGGAAGACGCGCTGGCCGACACCCGTGACCTGGCAGCCGAGGCTCTGCCCGGACTGCTGGCGGAGGCCCGGCCGGGGGAGAGTGTGGCACAGGGCACCCGTGACGTGATGAACGAACTCACCGCGGTGACCGAGCGGGTGGCGTCGCAACGGGCGGCTCTCGAAGGGCTCGTGGAGAGGGAGGAGGAGCTGCGCCGCCGCCTCGCGGAGCACGAGAAGCTGCGGCAGGAGGTCGACGAGCTTCGGCGGCTGGAACGGCTGGCGGAGGAGCTGGACGGGCTGCGGGCACAGCGGGAAGTCGTCGACGCACGGTTGCGGGAGCTGCGCGGCAGGGACCTCGGGGCAGCCGACCGGGAGCTGCGCACCGGGGCCGACGCCCTGCTGCGGCTCAGCGAGCAGCAGCTCGCCGTGCTGGAGCCGCAGACCCGGCAGAGCCTGGAGCGAGCCGCTGCGGCGCAGAAGGTGCTGGCGGCCACGGGGCACGAGCTGAGCGAGAGCTCCCACCAACTCACGGCCGACCAGGACCGGCTGGAGCATGTCCAGGAGGAACTGGAGCGCATCCAGGAGGAACAGGGCAAAGTCCTCGTATCCCTGACCCGCTATGCCCAGGCCGACCGGGAGCTGGCGCAGGCCCTGCGTGAGGCCGCCGGTACGGACTCACGCGGCGCCGTGCCGCGGCAGGGCCTCACCCTGGAAGAGGTGGAGGCCCTCACCCGGACCGTCGAGGAGCGGCTCATCGACGCCGACCGGGCCCTGAGCCGCGTACTGACGGACCGCCAGAGGTCGCAGGAGGACGGCGGGACGAAGGTCACGGGCGCTCAGCCCTGACCGGCGGGCGGATCCGGCACGTCCTCGGGCAGATACTCCGAACCCTTGTCACCCTGATTCCACCGCGCCGCCTTGCGGCCCTCCATGAGGTCCAGCAGCCTGCGCACTTCCCGGGCATTGCCGAACGAGGCCCGACGGGCCTGCCGGGTCGCCTCCAGCCACAGCCTGGCGCGTTCTCCGGTCCCGGGGCCGAGGGTGTAGCCGGCCTCGGCAGCCATCCGATGGAGGATCTCCACCAGTCCGTCCAGGGTGTAGCCGGGGAAGGGCACCTCGGTGGTGAACCGTGACCGCAGCCCCGGGTTGAAGTCGAGCAGCCGCTCCATGTCCTCGGGATATCCGGCCGCGATCACGACCAGCCGGCCGCGCCAGTGCTCCATTTCACGCAGCAGGGTGTCCACGGCCTCCGCGCCGAAACCGCCGTGTCCCCCGGCGTCCCGGACCAGGCTGTAGGCCTCGTCGATGAACAGCACGCCGTCCAGCGCCCGCTCGACCGCCTCGCGGACCCTGGGCGCGGTCTGCCCCACGAACTCGGCCACCAGGTCGGTGCGGGTCACCTCCACGACATGCCCCTTGCGCAGCAGCCCCAGTCCACGGAACAGATCGCCGATCAACCGGGCCACCGTGGTCTTGCCGGTGCCCGGAGGGCCGGTGAACAGCAGGTGGGGCGGGGCGAATGTCTCCGTGCCGCGCTCCTGGCGCATCTTCAGCCGGTTCGCGAGTCCTTCCAGCTCCCTGCGAACCGGCCCGAGGCCGATGTACCGGTCGAGTCCGGCGAGCAGTTCGGCGAGTTCGGGCACCGGGCGCGGCAGATGGTCCCGGTACTCCTCCGGGATGTCGTCGACGATGACGGGCTGTTCCACGTCCCGTCCGACCCGGACCGCCCACGGGGTGCGGAGCGCGTCGGCGAGGGTGCGCATCTCCCGGGCGTTGCCGAAGCCCTCGTCCCGGGAGCGGTGCATGCCTTCCACGATCTGCCGCAGCGCCTGTGCCGCCTCCTCCCCGGGACGCAGGCCGTGCTTCTCCAGGCGGCCCAGCAGGATCGTGTGCAGGGTGCCGGGGTCGTAGTCGGGGAATTCGACGGTGGTGGGGAACCGGCTCCTGAGGCCGACGTTCGCCTCGACGAACTCCTTCATCTTCTCCGGGTAGCCGGCCACGACGACCACCAGGCGGCCGCGGTCGTTCTCCATGCGGGTGAGAAGCGTCTGGATGGCCTCCTGGCCGAATCCGTCGCTCTGGTCGCTGAGCGCGTACGCCTCGTCGATGAACAGCACCCCGTCCAGGGCCCGGTCCACCACCGCGTTGGTCTGGATGGCGGTCTGCCCCACGTAACCGGCGACCAGGTCGCCGGCCTTCGCCTCCACGCAGTGGCCACGGCTCAGCACTCCCAGGTCCCGGTACATTTCGCCGACCAGCCGGGCCACGGTCGTCTTCCCGGTCCCGGGGTTGCCGGTGAACACCAGGTGCCGGGCGGGCGGTTCATCGACGGTGGCCAGCCCACGCGCACGCAGTTCCTCGGCCGCCTCCGTCTCGTTCCGGATGGCCTCGAAGCGAAATACCAGATCCTCCATGCCGGGCATCGCGGCAAGCCGCTCCCAGGGCGTCCGTTCGTCGGACACGGCTCGTCCCACCCACCGCCGGACCGAGTGGTGGCTCAACGACGCCCCGTCTGCGGGCAGTTGTTCAAGGCGCTCACGCCAGACGCGGACCGTCTCGGGCTGGCCTGCCATCGCCCGGACCACCCGGTCCAGGTCCTGCCACTCGACCCGCAGCCCCTTCCGCAGCCGTACCGAGTGCACAAGGCGCTCCAGTTCCGCCGCCTGCGGAAGTTCGACCCGGAAGGTGCCGCCGCGAGCGGGCTCGTCCCGCCGTTCGTGCACAAAGGTCTCCAGCTGCGGATACTGTCCGAGCCCCGCCAGGAGTTCGGCCACCGTGTCCAGGGAGGGCTTGCGGAACACGAGGATCCACTGGTTTCCCTCCACGGTGTCGGCCGCCCACTCGGCCATGGCTCCGGCCAGCTGCCGCGGGGCCCGGTTGTGGAGCAGGAACTCGTCCGCGTGCGGGAAGACCACGGCCGTACGGTGTTCCGGGTCGCGGAGATGAGCGGTGAGGGTCATCACCCCGAACGGGTCGGAGATCCCGGACGCGGGTGCCGCACCGGCTCCCCGGGCCGGGTCCGGGGCAGGTTCCGCCGCGGACCGGGGTGCGGCGCCCAGGAGCCGCGTCCCGCCGAGGGGCCCTTGCAGACTGGCGTGTCGCATGGTGCGCGGCTCGCGTCGGCCGACCGTCTCCGCGGTGCGGCGGGCCGGCCGGCGGGACAGATCCCGCGACGCCCTGTCCCGGAAGTAGACCGGGTGGTGCAGGGTGCTGAAGACGATCCGCCCGAACCCGGCGGCACGCAGCACGCGCCAGAGCGCCTGCTCCATCGAGCACACCTGGGCGGTGCTGTCGACGAAGACGTCGCCCACACCGGGCCCGTACAGGACGGTGAAAGGTTCGCCGGTGCGGACGGCCGCCGGGTCCAGCCGTTCCGTCCCCGGCGGACGGGGAGGAGGGCTCTGCTTCGTCAGGGTCCCTTTCATGTGCCGGGGTTTTCCCTGCCGTCCCGGTGCTGCGGCCGCTCCCCGGGGCGGGGGACCGGAATGCCGTGCTCCGCCTCGGGCGCCGACGCCTCAAGGCCGATGGGCAAGC
Organism: Streptomyces sp. R35; assembly: GCF_041053035.1. NCBI lineage: Bacteria > Bacillati > Actinomycetota > Actinomycetes > Kitasatosporales > Streptomycetaceae > Streptomyces > Streptomyces sp. R35. The sequence goes on along the minus strand of NZ_CP163440.1, from coordinate 8,345,221 downwards.
CCTGCTCCCGCAGCGCCTGGTAGACCGCGTCGGCCCGGTCCCGGAGATCGGCCTCGGCGGTGGTGTCGTGGTCGTGGGACACCACGCGGATCACGCACTGGGGCGAGTCCTTGTCGGCCTGCTCGATCTCGACCGTGATCTCGTTGCCACTGGCGTCGTTGCGGAGCCGGGCCCGGAACGCTCCCCGCGGATCACCGTCGTCGTACCCGGACCCCTCCTCCACGAGGTCGTAGAAGGCGACCTCGGCGAGTGTGTCGGCCACGACGTCGGCCAGGTTCACCCGCAGCTGCGAGGTGAGCTGGCGCATCCCGGCCCGCTCGACGGCCTCGCCCAGGCTCCGTTCGAGCCGGGGCGCCTCCTCGTCCCGCAGGCCGCGCAGGTCCTCCACACCCGTGCGCGGGTCACGGGCCCGGGCAAGCGCCCGACCGGTGTCCTGCCGTACCCGGTCGTACTCGCCCTCGGACCAGTGCACAACATCGAGCAGGTAGCCGGCGACGACCTCGGCGTCCGGTCCGACGACCGGACGCTGCCGGTTCTCCTCGGCCAGGATCTCGACCTGCACCAGGGCCTCGACCGCCTCCTTCTGGGCCAGACAGCGCTCGAACTCCCGCTGCTCGATGTCCACCCGCAGATCGCTCAGCTCGTGGAACGTCTCCTGCGCCACGGCCAGAGCGGCGTCGAACCGGCCCTCCGCGGCGTTCTCCTCGGCCGTGGCGATCCGGTGGCGCAGCCTGTCCAGCCGGCCGGGCGCATACCGGTCGTGGGGCAGCTCCCCGTCGACCAGGTCCGCCATGGTGCGGGCGTCCAACAGCCAGGTCCGTACGGTGGTCTCGGCGCGTGCCCGGTCCTCCTTGAACGCGTCGATCTCCTGGGCGAGCCGGACGGTCTCGGCGCGACGCTCGGCCCGCTCGGCGGCGATGGCGCTCTCGGCCTCCTTGCGCTGCTGTTCCAGCCGTTGCCGGGTGTCCTGCTCGATCCGGCCGGCCGTCTCCCTCAGGTCCTGGTGGAGGCGATCGGCCTGTTCGCGAAGCCTGCGGGTGGTGTCGGCCTCCAGCTGGCGGGTCCGGTCGCTCAGCCTGTCGACCGCCTGCTGCTGGCGGCGCTGCCGGTCCTGCAAGGGGGAGAATGCCCGGTCGATGTCGGCCTGGGTCTGTGCCCGCACATCGGCGAACAGCCGTGGGATGTCCCGCTTGACCTCCCGCAGCTGCCGCGCCCTCTGTTGCAGGCGGTACCACTCCGACTGGTCGACCTGGATGCGTTTCCTGCCGCTCATGATCGCCCTTCCTCTCCTGGACTCGGGCTGCTGGTGTCCGCTCCCGACATCCGGGCGCGAACCATGTCGACCGCTGTCTCGAACACCGCGGGGAACCCTCTCGGCGCCACTCCGATGAGCAGCGTCTCCGGGCCGTTGACGGCGATCTCCGCTTCGCGGGCCCGGTGCGCGAAGTCGTATCCGCTGTCCGCCAGCCGCCGGGTGAGATGGTGGATCCGCTGGTTGGTGCTGCCGCGCAGGCCGCGCCCGTCGTTCAGCCCGGCCACGTACAGCCCGTCGATCAGTACGTCGACGACGGCGAGCAAGTCCGGTACGCCCTCCGACGGCGGCCTGGCCAGCAGCCGTTCCAGGCGATGGCCGGTGAAGCAGATCACGGAGACGTCCCGGATCTCCCGCGCCTGCCGGACCAGTGCGGCCAGCCCGGCCGCCTGTTGCATCGGCTCGCCTCCGGACAGGGTCAAGCCGGTGACCCGAGGGTCGGCGAGCAGTTCGGCCGCCAACTCCCCCGGGCCGGCCTGCCGCGCGGGGCGGTCGGGGATCCACTCCGGGGCGACGCACCCGGCGCAGTGGAACGGGCACCCCTGCACCCACACCACCGACCGGACGCCGGGCCCGAGCGCCCGGGTGCCGACGTGTGTGGCCGCCACGTTGAGCAGCGGCTGAGCGGTCATCAGGACCGCCCGGTGCCCGGCGCGACGGCGTCGGCCCCGGAACCGGGACCGGCGGCCGGCTCGTGCGGGAGATGGGTGAACGACAGGCCGCCGACCATGGCCTCGCCTCCCGGCTCGCAGGTCACCTGGTCCGGCTGTCCGGAAGCGCCGGCCGGCGTGTAGCGGATCAGCAGATCGACCCGGGGCCCCTCGACCGTCCTGCGACGGCGGCCGTGCACCGTGCCCTGCCCGCCGCGGCGTGGCCGGAACCCCACCCGCCTCCCGGACAGCTCGATCCGGTCCGGGATCTCCACGCCGAACACGGGTACGGCCGTCAGTACCCCGTGCAGCGGAGGCCGGTTGACGCTCCGCCACCACAGCCACCCGAGCACCAGGGCCGCCGCCAGCGCCGAGAAGACGGCCGGCAGGAAGTACACCGAGCCGACCTCGGCCCTCGCCACCAGGGGATCGCCGGTGACCGCGACCCCGTCCGGAATCTTCAGGTCCACGTCGGGGGCGAGCGCCCGCTGCCACGAGGAGGACACCTGGCCGGACACCCGCAGCGCGGCCCTGGCGTCCTCGGTCCGTCGGTAGGGCAGTCCGCCCGTGCCAGGACCCCCGGCCAGTCGGACGGTGTACTTGCGTGACTCGCCCGGTTTCAGGGTCAGTTGCTTCGGCACGCCGGTGACGTCGAGCGGGACGCCGTCCGCCGAGACCCGCACACCGCTCAGCGTGAGCGGCGCGTGCCGGGTGGCCGACCGGAAGGTGACGGAGGCGGTGGCGGAGCCGTCGGTGAGATCGCGGACACCGGTGTCCGTCCAGGACGCCGTGACGCCCTTCCCCTTGTCCGCGGCGAGCAGTCGCGCCGCCGACCGGGCTCGGGTGCTGTCCCCGGCCCTCCGCAGATAGGCGCTGAGGTCCTGGATGCTGTCCGGGCGCAGGACGAGCGTGTTCTCCACGACCTTCCCGAGCAGGTCGGCGCCGGTCGCACCGCTGCCCAACGGCAGTGCGTATCCGGCGAGTTCGGTGCGCTCTCCGAGGGCCTTGGCCCGCTTGCGCAGCTTGTCCCAAGGGGCGCCGGACGACTTGGGGTAGTCGGATCCCCGTGGCGGATCGTGTTTGCCGTCGGTCAGCAGGACCACGGAGGCGACGTCCGCGGCGTCCGTCCGTTCGAGTTCGTGCAGGGCCTGGTCCAGAGCGGCCCCGATGTCGGTCGCGCCGGACGGGTTGGGTGCCTTGGGCAGCCGGGAGACGATCTTCGCCGCGTCGCCGGCCGGTCCGATGTAGCGCTCCTCGGGGCGGTTGTCGAAGGTGATGAGGGCGACATGGTCGGCGCGCGTCAGTCCGTTCAGAAAGACGCGCAGGGTGGAACGTACGGTGCTGTAGCGGCCTTTGGCGGCCATCGAGCCGGAGGTGTCCACCAGGACGACGTAGTCGACCGGCTGATCGGCCACGCCGAGTTCCCGGTAGATCTCGTCCCGAGTCGGCGCCGTCCCGGCGGCGTTCGCCGGAACGGCAGGCACAGTCAGGACGGCCAGCAGGGCGGCGGTGGCCACGGCGGCCCCGCGCCGCAGCGCGGTCACCGCGCGCGGTGACCGGACGGATCGCTTCACGTAGGGGCTCCCTCGCTGTCGGGCGGTGGGTCGGATGGGGAGTCGGGCTGGGGATCGGCCGGCAGGACGCCCAACGGGAACTCCTCGGGCGGGGGTTGCGCGAGCAAGCCGTCCTCGGCCGGGTCCACGCCGGGGCGGCTCCGGCCGACCGGTTGCAGGACGAGGCGGGCCGTCCCGTCGACGGCGAGACGCACGCCGACGTGGAAGCGCGCACCGTCGCCGGACGGAGGGACGGTCACCACGCCCGCCGGGGCGACGGCGCCGCTCCCGGCCGCACGGACCACGATCCGGACTTCGCGTCCGCCCGCTCCCTCGGCGGGTCCGGCCGTCCCGTCTGCGGGTCGGGCCGTCCCGTCGGCCCGTCCGCCCGTCCTGTCGACAGGTCCGGCCATTCCTTCGGCCCGTCCACCCGCCCCGTCGGCGGATCCGGCCGCCCCATCGGCCCATCCACCCGCCCCATCGACAGGTCCGGCCGTTCCTCCGGCGCGTCCACCCGCGCCGTCGGCGGATCCGGTGCGGACCCGCACCCGTTCCCCGCCGGCCTCGGCGAACACGGTGGCACCACCCGGCTCCAGCGTCCCGGGCGGGCTGATCAGCAGTTCCTCGTCCCGGGGTCTGCCGACCACGGTCCGGTGAACGCGCACGGCCACGGCATGCGGATAGCGGTCGGCCGGGTCGGTGTGTCCGCCGGCGACCAGGGCGGCCCCGAACACCGCGGCCAGCGCGGGGTCCGTCCCGTCGGGCAGCGGGACGGGCCGGCCCAGACGGCCGGTCAGGTGCCGTAGGAACGCCCCGAACCGGGCCGGGCCCCCCACCGCGATCACCGGTGTGCGGGACGGGTCCGGTCCGGTGGCCCGGGCTTCCGTCAGGCCGTCCAGGGCCCGGTCGAGCCCGTCCGTGAGCCGGTCCAGCGCCCGGTACACCATGCCCGCGGTGATCGCCCGGCCGGCCACCTCGTAGAGCACCGTGTCCGCTGACCGGTCGGCCCGGTCGGGTCGGGCCGCCATCCGGTCGAGCACGACCTCTGTTCGCCGGGCGTTCTGCGCCCTGGCCTCGCAGTACTCCCGCAGCACCTCGGGGTCGTCGGTCGGCAGCCCCGCCCCGGCCAGCACCGCCGCGTCGAACGCGGCACCGTAGCCGTCGTCGGCGGGTGCGTACCGGCCGACCCGGGCCACGGTCACGGCCCCGCCGACGACGGCGCACGCCGTGACCTCGGCCGCCGAGGCGCCCAGGTCGCACACCAGCAGGCGGGGTGCTGTCCGGGTGCCCGCGTGCCGGAGCAGCGCCAGCACCGCGCGCGGGGTGTCCAGCAGCCGGGGCCGCGGCATCCGGCCGTCCCCGGGCGGCACGGTTCGTTCCTGGGGCGGGACGACCAGCACCACCTGACCGGGCGGACCGCAGTGCTCGCGGTACGTGGTGTACGCCGCCCTCAGCGCCGCCCCGCGGTCACCGCGGACGCCGGCGGGCGTGGGCAGCCCCTCTCCGGGCACTGTCCCGGGCAGCTCCACCAACTCCGGTGTCCCGTCCGCACGGGTGCGCGCGACCCGGAGGAACCGTGTGCCGGCGTCGACCGCGATGGCGGGCGCGGCGTGAGTCGTCATCCGGATCCCCCGGGCCAATGCCGGCTTATCTTCTTGAGGACACCCTGGCGCTCCGTCGCGGTTCCGGGCGCCGCGTCCGACGAATCCTGTCGGCCCCGCAGTTCCGTCAGGATCCATTCGTGCCGGGCTTTCTGGTTCTCGCTGTGATGCATCAGCTGGTCACGCAGTTCTCCGTGCCGGTCCCCGCGTGCGACGGCCGCGTACAGTTCCAGCCCCGAGAAGCCCGCCACCAGGCAGTCCATGTGCCAGGCGACCCGCTCCAGGTCGTCCGCTCCCACCTCGAGCGTCCACGCGGCGATGGCGTCCAGCAGCGGTGCGGGGAGACGGCCCTGTTCATAGGCTTCCAGAACGATCCGGGCCAACTCCTGGTACGGCGCCCGGTCCTGAGCCGCCTTCCGGAAGTCATGGACCGGCCGCAGCCATCCCAGGTCGTACCGCTTCGTCAGCTCCTCCATGAGGTACTCGGGAACCTCGAGATCGTTGAGGGGCCTGCCCCGTCCGGTGAGCCCCCTGTGCAGTTCCTCGCAGAGTGGGGGCAGGAGGCTGTCCGGCAGCGCGCGGCTCAGCTCCTCGATCGCCCACCATGTGTTCCCGGACAACTCCCCGCCCAGAAGTGCCTCGACCGCCACCCTCCTGAGTTCTCCGTCGGACTCGATCCGGCGGATCAGAACAGACACGTAGTCGTGCCGTGCCTCTTCCGCGGTGAGCCGCTCCAGCCGGGGCATTCCCGCCGTGGCTCCGCCCCGGACAGCCGCGCAGAAGAGGTCGGCGTCGGCTGCCACCATCCCGGACGTCTGCGGCTCCCCGACAGGAACCAACTGCTCTACGGCTTCCCCCAGTCCGCGCTCCGTGCGGGCGACCCTCCAGAGCCGCGGCCACATCAGACCGAGCACCTCCGGCCGCCTCTGCGCCCGGGCGATCTCCAGGGTGATCCGCCCGCCGCCCTCGACGGCCCCGGCGAACTCGGCCGCGTCCGTGGCGGTGGCCAGATCCAGGGATTCGCCGAGCAGTACGGCCGCGAAGCGCAGCCAGCCAGGGGTCACGTCGGCGGCCATGTCGTCCCGCGCCCACCGCACCAGGCGGTGGAGCGGTGCCAGGCTGCGGTCCTCGTGCTTCAGCAGGCACCCGAGCCAGGTTTTCCCGACGGCGGACTCGCGGACGAGGAGGCGGTCGGCGCTGTCTGTGTTGCCGCCCCACTCGTTGTCAGCCATGTAGATGAGCGCCCCGGTCCATTCGTGCGTCGGTTCCGGGGCCTCGACCAGGGTGTTGAACAGTTCGTCGAAGCTGCCGGGGCGGCACACCTCGACGGTGTCGTGGACGACGCCCAGGTACCGCTTGGCGCGTTCGAAGGACAGGGTGGGAGTTCCGGCGCCCAGGACCTCCCGGACGAGCAGGGCCGTGGTGCGCTCGGACCAGTGCTCCCCCAGCAGGCTCCCCGCGACCGCGTTGCCGTCGTGTGCGCTTCGGACCAGGAAAAGGGTCAGCGCGCCCAGGCGATGTTCGTTCAGGGACGCGGCCGGATACCGTCCCAGGACCCGGCGGACGTCCTCGAACTCCCCTCCGCCCGACCGGATCTCCTCGACCACGACGTCCATCAGATCCGCCTCGCGCAGGGTCCTGAGAGCCGCCCCGGGGCGTGGTGCCGTGGCCGGTTCCGCGTCCGTCAGCAGATACGCCACGATCTCGGTGGTGTCGCCGGTCTTCGCCCGCAGCCTGCGAAGCCCGTGCAGATAGGCCCGGGCGGTCTCGTCCCGCGGCTCACCCGGCGGGCTGCCGCCGAGCACCGCCGTGACCTGCCCCGTCCGTGCCGCGGACGCGAAGAACAACCTCAGGTCGTGCTGCGACGGGCCGGTCCAGGTCGCGGCGCTGAGCCAGCCCCGGGATGCGTACGGCAGCAGCGAGCAGACCGCGTCGAGCACGCGGACGCGGTCGGAGACGTCCGGCAGTGCCCTGCCCGGACTCGGCGTGATCGCCACCTGCCGGTTGCCGAGCAGCAGCGCGGCCACGCCGGCCGCCCAGTCGAAGCCCAACTGGTCGACCACTTCGGCGAGTTCAGCGGGAGGCGTGCCTGGCACAGCGACGGTCATCGGGACCGCGTCGCCAGGAAGCGCCGGCGGATCCGACAGCAGCGCACGGTCGATCCCGGACCAGGTCAGGGCGGCCCGGCCCGCCTCCGCCCACTCCAGCAGGGTCAGCCTCCAGGCGTAACTGGGGGCGCCGGTGCCGTCGGTCGACCCGTCCCATGTGGTCTCCACGGAGGCGCAGACGGGTTCCGGATGTGTGTCCGTTCCGCCGAGGAACACCCGCCACGGCAGCTCGCCCTCCGGCTCACGGCCGCCCGGTGCGCCGGTGGCAGAGGCCTTCCAGAGGTAGGTGCTCGCCCGGTCGTCCGGAAGGCTGCTCCGCAGCACCTCGTAGCCCATGGTCTGCCCCGGATGCTTGCCCAGCACCGCCCAGTGCGCGGTCAGTCGTTCCTCTCCGAGGCCCTCGTTCACCGTCGCTTCCCCCCGCGCCAGCCGCCGCCCCGGCCGCGGTCCCGGTGAATCCGGCTCTCCAGGTCGATCAGCGGTTCCAGGACGTTGATCGGCACCGGGGACGTACGGATGCGCAATGTCCCGTCCACCGCCACCGGTTGGACGTAGTCCCCGTAGTCGAAAACGTGCTGCGGGTTCAGCCGGAAGCCCACGGCGGAGGCCGCGTAGTAGGAGATGCGCCGGGGGTCGAAATGGGCGTACAGGGCGTCGCGTACCAGCCGGGCGTTGGACCCGCGGAACTCGTCGCACATCCACTGGAAGAATTTCTCGCTCTGTTCCCGGGGCACGCGGGGAAGCCGTGAGCCCACCGTGTCCTGGGTGACCCAGCCCGCCTCCACCGCGGGCCGGAAGACGTCCGGGTGGTCGAACTTGGCTATGCAGACGGACACATGGTGCGGAAGCCTGCCGTCGACGAGTCCGCCCTGGTCCCGGACCCTCGCGGCCAGCTGGATCAGAGTCGCCTGGAGATAGGTGAAGCTCTCGGTGGCCTCTTCGGCGTCACCGACCGGGTCGAAGAGATAGATCAGCCCATGGGACCGTGCCAGATGACCGACGAGCTGGGCCTGCTGGGGATGATCGTGCCGGAACACCTCCCCGGCCGCGTCCTGGATCTCCAGCACGAAGTTGGGCCGCCGGCTCCGGAATCCCAGCTTTCCTTTCTCCTCCGGCCCCTGGACGGACCAGGCCATGCCGTGGACACCCATGCTGGCCGGCGGGAAGGCCCGCCGCCGGGTCAGCAGGTCCACGCCCTGGGTGAGGAAGGCGTTGGCCTCCTGCGTCATGCCGGCGATGTTCCAGCTGCCCTCGTTGTGCCGTTGGTACTGCATCGCGGCGATCGGCAGGGCGGTGAGATACGTCGTCTTGCCTGAGCGGGGTGCGCCCCACAGCCCGATTCTTATGCGGTCCGGGGCCGTCCCGTTCACCTGGCCTGCGGACGGAACCGGCACGGCTTCCAGGAGCGGCACCGTGTCCAGTACCGGCGCAGGCTCCGGGGCATCGCCTGCTCCGGCGAGGGCCTGCCTCGGCGGGGCGCTCGGCGGGAGACCGCCCCCGGCCGGCGCGGTCGCAGGGGCCGGCTCCGGGCCGCCTGACTCCTTCTTGTTCGGGTTGTAGAGATCGGACATGAACTCTCCTCGTACCGGGGACGCAGGGGCGGAGGGCCGGAGGGGACGTGGGGCGGTGTCACACGAGCGGGACGGCGAAGGCGAGAGGGCAGTCCGGGCCCTCCACCCCCCAGGGCGGGGCGAGGCTCTGGACCACGGCTGCCGCCGGGTCGGCGCCTGGGCGGAATACGCCATCGGCGCCGAGGAGTTCCCAAGCCTCGTCGACGTACTCTCGGGCCTTGCTGCCCGACTGGTCCGGCGGTGGCGGCCCGGCTGCGGGATCCGCCCGGGTCATCACCTGGAATCTGTGGAAGTGCAGCAGGCCGAGGGCCGTCCGCCAGTCCTTGCCGCGCGGACAGGCAGGGACGAGGCCATGCTGGCGGGCCGGCGCGGGTGGACGGCGGGCGACGATCAGGACCACCCTCCGTACGTCGGCGGCGCCCGGGTCCTCGGCGGCGGCCAGACCCTCGGCAGCGAGCCGGGCCACTTCCCACAGCGCGTCCTCCAGGGACGACACGGCGTCCTGCCGGCGCCGGGCGTGCGACCATCCGTCCAGGGCGGCCGGCAACGCGGCGGGCGGGCGCGCGGAGACGGGGGCCTGCAGCAGGATGCCCTCCTTGGCCAAACGGCTCTCGTAGACGGTGTGGTCGTAGTGGCCGACGGCTCCGACCCGGATCGCGGTGCCGGCGCGATCTCGCCGGGCCAGCAGGGCGGCGACGTCCCGCACGAAGGCGAGGCGTTCCTCGGTCTCGGCCTGACCGGCGCCGCTGAGCTCGACGGTGAAGAACAGCTCCAGCCGCGGCGGCCGTACGATCCGCCGCGGCAGGGAAGAGAGCAGGCCCGGCACGTCGACGGCGGCCGGATTCCGGCGCCCGCCGGGCGTGCGGGCAACGGGGGTGACGAGGTCCACCTCCCCCGGTCCGCGCAGGACGAAGGTCAGCCGCGCCGGTTCCAGTGCCCCGACCTCGATCTGATGCATGCTCACGGGCGGAGCACCGGTCCCGTCGGCGGCGGGTACACCGGCCAGTACCGGAAGGTACAGGGTGTCGCGGCCGGTCACTCCGCCGTGCACGGTGACCTCGGCGGTCTCGGTCTCACCGGGGGCGAGCCGAGAGCCCGCGGGAAAGAGCACATGGCTGTGGGGGTGCACGGCGCCGGTGGCACGGTCGGCCCGGGCCAGCAGCAGCGTGTGGTCGGCCAGAAGCGGCAGGGTACGTACGAGACGGCGCACCGCGTCGGCGGTCGTACGACGACCCGGTATGCCCTCCGTCAACTCCGCACTGCCCGCGTGCAGTTCCACCCGGGAGACGCGGGCCTCCCACACGGCGGCGGCCGCGCGCTCCAGCAGCTCCCACCCGGGCGGGGGCCGCAGCAGGACGACCGGGGGGTCGGGAACCGCCGGCAGGCAGGCCTTGAGCCACTCCAGCACGGCGGCGTCGAATTCCCCGCGGTCCACGGGCGGCAGGGTGCCTATTCCGCCCGCGAGCTGGAAACGGCACACATCTTCGCCGGAATCGAACTCCGGTACGACTAAATGCCATGCCATGCTTCCCGCGTCGTTCTGCAGCGGGATTCCGGCCTCCCCGATGGTCACCCTGATCATGTGGAGGCCGTCGGCCGTGAATTCCACGAACGACAATTCCTTGAAGTGGCCCTGGTGCAGGTCGTCGAGGAGATCGCCGCACCCGGACGAAATCCCGAGGTCGGCCGAAGCGATTCCGGGTGACTTCTTCTCGTCCCGCCCCGGCGGACCTCCCCTGATCACCTCCGCGACCCGCCCGGCACCCTCCGGGCCCCGGGCCGACAGGGCCGCCGCCCGGATGTCCCAGGCGTGCTCGGCCGCCCGGAGCGCGGCCCCGGCGACCTCCAGGTCCCGGGCGGTCAACTCCCCCAGTACCGGGCCGTCTTGGAGCTGCCATCCGCACACCGCACAGAAGTCGCTCTGCTGATCCGGGGTCGCACACACCGGGCAGGCGGCCTGCGGATCACAGGCCCCCGTCATCTGTCCACTCCCCCGACTCCCCGCCTCGGTCCGAGCCTTGCCCCGCCCCGCCCCGGAAGGCGCGGATGAGCACGTGGCGCAACACCCGTTCCATGGACGCATCATGATGACACGACGCCCTGATGAATTCCCCGGTTCCACAGTTCGCCGACAATCCGTTGACAACCCCATCCGGGTTCAGCCGCCGGAACTCCATACTCCGATTCCCGTCGTCAATTCACCGCGCGGAGAAGCGGATTACCCACGTCAATGTGCCCGCCGCCAAGCTCCGCGACGTCCAGGGGTCACACCCCATGAACCCACTCATCCATCCTTCCGCTCCGCATCCCCCTCGGGCCCCCGGCATCTCCTCATGCGGAGCGGAAGGACGTCCTTCCATTCCACCGGGTCAGCCGGGCGCGCACCGGTCGCGGGCCGGTCACATCCCGGCCGGGATGCGCTCGACCAGCGCCGCCGCCTCGGGGGTGCGCACCACGAAATGGACGTCCCACTGCGCCCCGCGCGCCAACTCCGCCTCGACGGCGGCCCATATGGCGGCCAGACTGACGCGGTACGGCAGCCCGCCGCGTCCCGAGCCGAGCAGCGGGAAGCACACCGAGCGCAGCGGTGGGGCGTGGCGGTCGCACTCCTCGGCCAGCAGCGCGAGGGCCCGGGACACGGCCCGGGTCACGTCGGCCGGGAGCACGTCGTAGTCATTGGTCCCGGCCCGGGGAACGGCGACCGCGGCGTGGTAGATCCGCCGCACACCTTGTCCGGCCAGGGCCCCCGAGCTGGTGGCGGCCACCGTGCCGGGCAGCACCGGGCGTCCCGCGATCCCCTGCCGGGCCGCCCACTTGCGCAGTTCGTCGTGGACCGGGTCGTCCAGCACATCGCCGGTCACCCCGCGTACGGCGGCCGCACGGCGGAGCGACGCGGCGACCGACGACTTGAACTGCTCGGGGAGCGCGAGGTGGACGTTGGCAGGAGAGACGACCACGTCCACGTCCCGCAGCAGGTCCACGGGGTGCACATGGAGGGTGAGCCTCACCTGTCGGCCGCCGGCCCGGACCGACACGAACCGGTGTGTACCGACGCCCCACTCGTCCTCTTCCGCGCCCGGCACCTCCGTCTCCTGAGGCACCAGCCGGAGGACGTGCTCGGCGACCTGCCCGAGGACCATCACCTCGTGGTCCTTGCGGAAGCGCTCGACGCTCACGCCGTACACCGAGGCCGCCCGGGCACGACGCGAGGACGCCGGCCAGTCCCGGGTGCCCTGCGCCAGCCCCAGGGTGTACTCGGCGGCGGTGCGCAGCGTGCCCGCGTCGAGGCGCGACACGGCGAGTCGCAGCAGCGCCTCGACGGCCGCGCCCGGACTCCGGGCCGCGGTCACCGCTTCCGCGGCCGACTCCAGAGCCGGCAGTGTGCGCCCACGCAGCCGGACCAGCCCCGCACGCCTGACTTCCTTGAGTTCAGCGAGAAGTGACGCAGGGTCAGGAAGGGACGATGCCATGCGTTCACCATGGCATCACGCTTCACCCGCGGACAAGCGGGACCGCCGGCCCGCGGACGTCACTCCCGTCTCGGCCGCGAGATCTCCGACCGCAGCGGTTTGAGGATCTGGTTCGCCTTCTCGATGCCGGCGTCGGAGTCGAGGTCCGCGATGCCTCTCTCCGGCAGCACCTCCAGCGGCTCGCCGTCGCCGTGGCCGAACCGGTCGTGGAAGAGCACCAGGGCGCGCTGGGGCCGGTTGTGCCGGGACTGCCAGATCAGCCCCATGACGTCGGGTACCTGCGCCCGGATCTCGCTCGCCCAGCGCCTTGCCTGTACGTAGTTCCTCTCGTCCTCCAGGAGCGTGGAGTCCTGGCAGACGGCGGCCAGATCGGGCGCCTCGATCAGGGAGACCAGGTTCAGCTCGCACGTGGTGCGCAGCACGCTCAGCGAACGGCGCCAGACCGCGGCGTAGGGGATGAGCCGCATGCCCGCCGACGGTTCGAAGGGCCTGGAGCGCAGCACGCTTTCCGCGAGGGCCGTGGTCGCCGTGTCCGCCAGGTACAGACAGTGATACGGATCGAGCAGCGTGCCGTCGAAGCGGCTGCCGTCCTTGAACTCGAAGGGGTCCGCGAGCTTCGGGTTGAACTCGTTCGGCACGTACTTGGTGCTGTGGACGCGCCACAACTCCGTGCCGGCCGGGATCACATGACGGTTGGGGCGCAGCTCCAACGGGGTCATGGGGAAGAGGCCGCCCATCAGTCCCCCTCCACCAGTGCGGTGGCCGCACCGACCAGCTGCTGGTCGGGCAGCCGGCCGAGGAGCGACGCGGGGGTCCCGCCCAGCCAGGTGTTCCCGCTGAGCCACCAGGCCGCGGCACCCCGGGGGTCGATGTCCGCGAGGAGAAGACGGTTGACCTCGAGGACCACCTCGTACGGGGTACCGCCGCCCGCGGCGAACTGGAACTCCGGGTAGCGGTCGCCGCCCGGGTCCGACAGCCTGATCAACTCGGGCGGCGGTGCTGCGCCGCCGCACCGGGCCCGCGCCTCGTCCGCCGAGAGGGCCGGCGCCCGGAGCAACTCGTTCTGTGAGGCAGCGGCTTCGTGGGCCGGAGAGGGGCTCGCCAGCATGGCCAGCAGCTCCCGCGCTCCCGCCACGGCCGTCGGCCCGGGCGGCGCACCGACCAGCCGCACGGGGTCGAGCGCGATGCGCACCGGATGGCCGAGCGGCAGCGGGAGCAGCGCGCGGCGCACACCCTGCAGTGCCCTGCGGACGGCTCTGTCGTCGTCGGGCGCCACACCGGCGAGGGCTTCCAGCCTGGCGAGCAGCAACGCGTGCTGCTCGTCGTCGAGCGCCTCGCGGATGGTGGCCCCGTGCTCCCCGATCAGGGCGAGCAGTCGGTCGGCTGAACTCTCATGACCATCGTTCATCCGTTCCCCCCTCCCTTTCTTCCTCCTGCTTCTCCTGCTTCTCCTGCTGCCCCGGGTGCCCTTGATGAATGAAAGCGGCCCAGAGTGATATCCGGTCGAGATCCGGTCGCTCCAGCTGCCGCAGCAGTTCGCCGTGGAGCGAGCCCGGGTTCTCGCGGTGCGGGTCGAGCATCCACCGCTGCGCGGCCCGGAGCGCGTCGACGGGGCTGAGCCCACCGACGGTCAGGTGGTGGTGGAAGACTGCCATCAGCAGCGCCGACGCACTGTCGTTGGTCGTCCACCGGGATCCGATGGCATCACGCGCTCCGCCCGAGAGGAACGCCGTGGTGAGGGTCAGCGCCTCGTCGTGGTCGCGGGTGCTCAGGTCGGTCTGACAGGCACTCAGCACGACCAACGGCCCGTCCTCGGAGGCTTGTTGGGCATCCGGCCGGTCGAGGAGCCGAGTCACCGTCAGCATGCCCGGATCCGGCCCGTCGCCACCGTGCCCGGGGGCGGCGAGGTGCAGGGCCGAGACCGTGGGACGCGTGCCGGCCGAGCCGTGCGAGGCCACATGGAGCAGCGAGGCCCCGTCGGCGAGGAACCCGAGGACGTCGTCGGGCGTGCCGGGGACCAGCTCCTCCTCGGGCAGCTCGAAGATCCCCCCGCACATCCGGGCCTGCTGGTAGAAGGCGTCCCTCAGGGCCATGACCTCGACCTCGGCATACGTCAGGTCCATGGTCGGGTCGGCCAGCAGAACGGGGGTGGCCGCCGGATCCCGCGGCGCGCGTTTCACCGTACGCAGGAACTCCCTGCCGGACGCCGCGTAACTGATCACGTCGGTCTCGCACAGGTAGTCGTAGGGCGCGTCTTCCGGATAACGCGCGGCGTGCCAAGGGACGATGCCGAGCCGGCCGCAGGGCACCAGGACGACTCGGAGCGGCCGGCCGTTGGCCGCGAGCCCCTTGTCCACGTCGGCCAGCACGGGGCCGAGCACCTGGTAGGCCCACTCGCAGAGCGCCTTGAGGGCCTCCTCCCAGGCCTGTTCGGCGGACGGGTCGCTGCGGCCGCCGTCGCGTGCCGCGGCATCGCGCACGGCGGTGGCGTCGAGATAGCGCTCCAACGGGCCGCTCTCGGCGCCGGACAGCTGTTTCCGCACCGCCAGTCCGGCGCCGAGCCGCGGGGCCACCGTGATCACCACGCCGGCGTCCGCGTCCTCGCCGGGGACCAGATAGAGGAGCGCGTCGGCGCCGCTCTCCTCGACCCCGTCCGCGAGGTCGCTCAGCGTTGGCGTGGCGAGGAGTCCGCCCTCCCGGCGGTAGCCGAGGGCCTCGAGAGCCCGGCGGCGCAGGATGCTCGGCAGCTCACCGGGGACGCCGGCTCCGGCCCCGGCTCCCCTTCCGGGGCCCTGGGTGGCCGCGCCGACCGACCGCCACGCCTCGGCGAGTTCGTGGTGCCCGCCCGCGTCAAGGAGTTCGGGTACGGCCGACGAGGTGGACGCGGCGTGCAGCACCAGGGCCCGGCCCAGTTCCAGCGAGGCCACGGCCTCGTGCAGCCGTCCCTGCGAGCCCGCCCACAGAGCGGCCTGTACGGCCTTGCTCGCCCCGGAACGGGCCGCCCGCAGCCCGTGCTCCGCACCGGACTGGAGGAGGACGTCGGCGGCGAGCGCGGCCAGCGCCTCATTGGCGGCCTCCAAGGCCCTGATGTCCTTCACGTCCTGATTGAGGACTCCGCGCTCGCGGTAGGCCATGGCCAGCTGCCACAGCGCGTCGACGGCGATCCGCGGCGCCGTCCCCGCCCGGACGCCGTCACGGACCCGCTCCAGTTCGTCGATCAGGACGTCGAGGTCCGCGCGGTCGTGGGTGAGGGAGAAGCGCACGGCCAACGCGCCCGCGGATCTGTGCAGATCCTCCGTCGAGGCCCCGGCGGGCGGCGGGACGTGCTCCGGCAGTTCCTCCGTGCCGTCGCCGGAGAGGCCGCGGCGCAGCAGATCGAGGTCCGGGACATACGGCAGGGAGATCTCGTCGGCGAACGGGAGTCCGCTCTCCTTGACGCCGGTGAGCCCCTTCTCCATGTACGGCAGGGCGCGCAGCAGCAGTTCCTTGTCCCCGGTGAGGGCGCCGAGCCTGCCGTAGGCCGCACCCAGGGCCGCGAGGACGGTGAAGCGGTACTGATTGTCCTCGGGGACGGTCCGCTCCAGCTCTTCGGCCTCGTCCACGAGGTCCCGGAGCGCCTGGACGTCCTCCGCCTCCCCGGCGTCCATGACCCGGGCGTACAGCGTCAACGTCCGCCCCACGACGGCGGGATGCTCCATTCCCGGAGGCAGCTTCCCCACGGCCTCCTCGAAGTTCTCCATGTCGCGGACGATCTGCTCCAGGTGGGCCCGGCCCGCCGACTGGTCCTTGATGGAGCCGCCGACGTAGGAACTGATGTTGAGGAGGAGCGCCCTGACGGCCTCGAGCCCGGAGGCCGGGTCCGGCCCGGGGGGCGGGTCCTTCTGGACGGCGTCCAGCCTGCGGAGAAGTTCGTTGAGCGCCTCGGGATCGCCGCTCTTGAGTACGTCGGCGAGGCCGTGCGAGGAGGCGTGGATGGCGTCCAGGCCAGCGGCGAGCCGACGTAGGTCGTCGGGGGTGAGCGTGTGAGTCGGCTCGGGGTCGGGGGCGGGCTCAGGATCCGGCTCCGGCTCCGGCTCGGGGGACGGGCCGGACATCTGGCTCATCATCCGCCGCAGCTGGTCCGTGAAGGGATCCCCGGCGGGCATCATGCTGGTCAGCAGGTCGGTGAACTCCGCCCCCGGGGAAGTCGAGAAGATCCCCCGCATCCGCCGCAACTCCCCCAGGAACTCCGGCGGCAACGGCAGCTCCAGCACCTCCTCGGTCAGCTCTTCGAGCTCAGTCGCGAAGGTCGTCATCCCGGCGGGTCCCGCCCGTGCGATCCAGTCGACGAAGGCGGAGAGGTCGGGTACCGCCCCGTACCCGCCCTGCTGCGACCGTATCGGCGTAATGATCGACACCAGGTACAGGGCCGCCCATCGCCGGTCCTCCTCGGCCGTCGCGGCTCCCAGTGCCGTCCCGCGGTCCCGCGCCTCCCGCAGCAGCCGCTCCGCGCGCTCGCCGTCCGCGGGCCCACCGCCCCCGGCGGACTGCCGCATGGCCAGCGCACCGCCCAGCCATACGCTCACCGCGCCGCGGAGAGCGGGGTCGTGGTCCAGCAGCCCTGCCAGCTGGTCGAGTTCGGCGATCGACGCGTCGTACGCCCGAGGCGGCACATCTCTCGCGCCCATGGCGGGGGTCAGCCGCTTGACCCGCTCCGCGGCGTCCGCCGCCCAGGCACGCAGCCCCTGTACGCCGCCGCTCTCCTCGTCGTGCACCGGCACCCTGCCTCTCCCCCCGGACCCCGACAGCCCCGGGGATCAACGCCACTATGCCGATCCGCCGGACGCATGGCGACAAGATCCCGCGCTTCTCCTCCTCAACGCCCCAAATCCGCCCGGGACGCGCCCAGTTCGGCCCTCATCTCGCGCCGGGTCTCCCGCAGCCGGCCCCACAGTGCGTCGAGGTTCTCCTGCACGACGACCGGCGAGTCCCCTGCTCGCGGCACTCCGTCGTCCAGACGCCGCACCATGCCGAACACCGCGCCCAGGTCATGACTGAGGTCGCCCGCGAGTTCGAGCACACGCTCCGGCACCCGCATCTGAGCCTCCGCGTACACGTCCCGATGCTGGTCACGCGCCTCGGCCAGCCGCTGCCGCACGGACCGCAGATCCTCGTCGCGGCCCAGCGCGTGCAAGTGGTCGGTGAGCGCGGCCAGATACTGCCGGGCCGAGGTGTTGAGCGCCACGTAGCACGACCGCAGCTCCTGGGCCTCGCTGCGCCGCTCCCGCAACCGTTCGGCCCGCTCCCGCTCGCGCTGCCGGCTGCGGTCAGCCGCGCGCTGGGTCAACAGCGCGGACAGCAGCGTCCCGACGACTCCTACCACCGCGACCAGGAGAGCGGTCGTGCCACCGACGTCCACGCGGCCTCCATCCCTGTTCCGCCACAGCGCCACAGCGCCACAGCGCCAGCGAAGCAGCGGACCTCTCACCGTGTGAACCCCCACCCGAAGATCGCCCGATGTTCGGCCCGCCACCGACCAGCCGGGCGGGCGGGGCCGGAGCCGCGCACGAGCCGGCGGCGGACCGCTCCTCGCCCTCATACGGAAACCGTCCCGCAGCGTGCGGAGAGCCGCCGCCCGTTCTCGGGGCGGCGGCTCTCCGCACGTGTGCTCATCCCTGGGCGACGGTGATGTCCTGCTGCTGGGTCGCGTGGAAGATCGGCAGCGGCAGACCCGTGGCGCTCAGTTCCATGAGGGTGGCCTCGACGTGGGCGGCGCCGGGGGCGAGGGTGCCGGGCGTGCGCTTCTCCGTGTTGGTCCAGCTGTGTTCGGCGCCGTCACAGACCGCCGAGGTGCCGCCGATCCCGTGGCGGACCTGCGGGTCGCCCTGCGACACCGAGGAGGACACGTACACGGGCCCGGCGGCGCTCATACAGCGATAGGTGCCGGAGAGGGTGATGGTTCCGTCGGCCGCGACGGAGCCGGTCGGGTCGACGGTCACCTCGTCGTACGGGTCGGACAGGGCGACGGCGGACGGGGCGACGAGCAGCAGCAGTGCGGCGGCGGCGGCCGCGCCGACGGCCTGGCGCATGGACATGGGAGTACCTCCTGGAACGGGGCCGGGGTGGGGCCCGGAACGGGCGCTCCAGAGGTACCGGTCCGGCGCCCCGAGGGCGGTGATCATCACCCCTTTGGTGGCGAGTTGGCACCGTCCGTCTTGAGGACGTCCGAGTGTTGTCCGTGTGTTGTCACGCTTCACGACCGGCTGTTCCGATGAGTTCGCCGCGCGCGCATGGTCTAACCATGCGAGGCGGCGACACAGCCGCCGCCGTCCATCGCATCCGACCTGGAGGTGCGCCATGTGTTCCCACCAGTCTTCGTGCCCGACCGTGGACTCGGGCGCCGCGCACATCGTGGCGGCCCACCCCGAGCAGGGCTGGAACCTCCTGTGCAACGGCGCGATCGTCTTCGACGACACCGGCGAACTGCTTCCCGACGGCAGCGTGGTCGCTCCGCACCGGGTGTACGCCGAGCAACTGGCCATCGCCGCCTGAGTCCGCGCCGAGCGGTGCCCGGGAAGCGCGGCACGCCCCCAGAACCGCTCAGTCCAGCACCGCGAAGCCGTCGAGTTCGACCAGGGCCTGTTCGTCCCAGAGGCGGGCGGCGCCGATGACGGCCATCGCGGGGTAGTCACGGCCCGCCAACTCGCGCCAGATGCGGCCGAGTTCGGGGGCGTGGGCGCGGTAGTCGGCGACGTCCGTGGCGTAGACCGTGACCCGCGCGAGGTCGGCCGGGGTCCCGCCCGCGGCCCGCAACGCGGTCAGCAGGTTCGTCAGCGCCAGCGCGAACTGCTCCGGCAGCGCCCCGCCGACCACCTTTCCGTCCGGGTCGAGCGCGGTCTGGCCCGCCAGGAAGACGACGCGGGTGCCCGTCGCGACGACGGCGTGGGAGAAGCCGGTGGGCGGGGAGAGCTCGGGCGGGTTGACGCGCTCGGTGCTCATGGGGCCTCCGCCGCTCGCTCGGTCCCTCGGTACAACTCCTTGGCGATGACCGCTCGTTGGACCTCGCTCGCCCCCTCGTAGATCCGCGGTGCGCGGACCTCCCGGTAGAGGTGTTCGAGGAGATGGCCGCGGCGCAGGCCACGGGCGCCGTGCAGCTGGACCGCCGCGTCGACGACGTACTGGGCCGTCTCGGTGGCCAGCAGCTTCGCCATCGCCGCCCGCCCGGGTACGCCGGGGGCCCCTGCGTCGTACGCCGCCGCTGCCGCGTACACCATCAGGCGGGCCGCCTCCGTGCGCAGCGCCATCTCGGCGACCTGGTGGGCCACCGTCTGCAGGTCCTTCAGCTTGCCGCCGAACGCGTCCCGCCCCGCCGTGTGCGCGAGGGTCGCGTCCAGAGCGGCCTGCGCCATGCCGACCGCGAAGGCGCCCACGCTCGGCCGGAAGAGGTTGAGGGTGTGCATGGCCACCCGGAAGCCTTGGTCCGGTTCCCCGAGCACGTCGTCCGCCGTCACCGGTACGGCGTCGAAGGCGAGGGCTCCGATGGGGTGCGGCGAGAGCATGTCGAGCGGGGTGCCGGTGAGGCCCGGGCGGTCGGCGGGGACGAGGAAGGCGGTGACGCCGCGGGCTCCGGCGCCGAGGGTCGTCCGCGCGAACACGGTGTAGAAGTCGGCCTCGGGCGCGTTGGAGATCCAGCACTTCTCGCCGGTGAGCCGCCAGCCGTCGGGACCGTCCTCGGCCGCCCCGAGCGCCAGCGCCGCCGCGTCCGAGCCCGCGCCGGGCTCGCTCAGCGCGAAGGCGGCCACCGTGGTGCCGTCGCGGACGCCGGTGAGCCAGCGGTCCCGCTGAGCCCCGGTGCCGTACGCATGGACCGGATACGCGCCCAGGCCTTGCAGCGCGAGCGCCGTCTCGGCCTCCGTGCAGGTCTGGGCCAGCGACTCGCGCATCAGACACAGGTCGAGCGCGCCCGAGGTGAACAGGCGGGTGAGCAGGCCGAGTCGGCCGAGTTCGGCAACGAGGGGGCGGTTGACGTGGCCCGGCTCGCCCTTCTCCGCGAGTGGGGCCAGCCTGTCACCGGCCAGCATGCGCAGCTCGGCACACCAGGCGGTCTGTGCCGGATCGAGCGAGAATGCCGTCATTGCCGGTCCTCTCTGCTGCCGGGTTGCGGCTCCAGGCTATCGCGGACCGTTGACTGTCGTCACCAACACGATACGCTCCTGGTGCGAGCCCACCACGACGCCCACCAAGGCAAGGGGGGAACCGCCATGGACCCCAGCGACACCTTGGAGCCGACGACCTCGGCCCACGTCGACACCTTCCCGCGCGACCACCTCCCGCCCCCGGCACAGTGGCCCGAACTGCGGTTCGATCTGCCCGAGCTGCGCTACCCCGACCGGCTGAACTGCGCCGCCGAGCTCCTCCACCGGACCCGCCCCGAGCGCCCCGTCTTCCGCACCGCGTCCGGCGACCTGTGGACATACGGACAGCTCCGCGCCCGTGTCGACCGCATCGCCCATGTCCTGACCGACGAACTGGGCGTCGTCCCCGGCAACCGGGTGCTGCTGCGCGGCCCCACCACACCGTGGCTGGCCGCGTGCTGGCTGGCGGTGCTGAAGGCGGGCGCGGTCGCCGTCACCGTGCTGGCGCAGCAGCGGCCGCACGAGCTGACCACGATGTGCGAGATCGCCCGGGTGACGCACGCGCTGTGCGACATCCGTTCGGTCGACGACCTGGTCAAGGCGGAGATCCCGGGGCTGCGGGTCACCACGTACGGCGGTGACGCGCCCGACGACCTGCTGCTGCGGATCACGGGCGCGCCGGACGAGCCGTTCGAGGCCGCCGACACGGCCGCCGACGACGTCGCGCTGATCGCGTTCACGTCGGGCACGACCGGCCGGCCCAAAGGCTGTATGCACTTCCACCGCGATGTATTGGCGATAGCGGACACCTTCTCGAAGCATGTGTTGCAGCCACATGAGGACGATGTCTTCGCGGGCAGTCCCCCGCTGGGTTTCACCTTCGGGCTCGGCGGTCTCGTCGTCTTCCCGATGCGCGCCGGGGCCTGCTCCCTGCTGCTCGAACAGGCGGGCCCCAAGCAGCTGTTGCCGGCGATCGCCGAGCACCGCGTCTCCGTGCTGTTCACCGCGCCGACCGCGTACCGGGCGATGCTGGCGGAGCTGGAGGACCACGACACCGCGTCGCTGCGGCGCTGTGTGTCCGCGGGCGAGAACCTGCCCGCCGCGACCTGGCGGGCCTGGCACACCCGCACCGGGCTGCGCATCATCAACGGCATCGGCGCCACCGAGCTGCTGCACATCTTCATCTCCGCCGCCGACGAGCACATCCGCCCCGGCACCACGGGCATCCCGGTACCGGGATGGCACGCGCGCGTGGTCGACGCCGACGGGACGCCGGTGCCGGACGGCGAGCCCGGGCTGCTCGCCGTGCGCGGCCCGGTCGGCTGCCGCTATCTCGCCGACCCCCGGCAACGGGACTACGTACGCGGCGGCTGGAACATCACCGGCGACACCTATGTGCGCGACCCCGACGGCTACTTCCGCTATGTCGCCCGCGCCGACGACATGATCATCTCGGCGGGGTACAACATCGCGGGCCCGGAGGTCGAGGACGCGCTGCTGCGTCACCCGGACGTGGTCGAGACGGCGGTCGTGGGACAGGCGGACGAGTCGCGCGGGCAGATCGTGGTGGCCTACGCGGTACTGCGACCCGGCGCGCGCAAGGACACGGACGCGCTGCGCGCCTTTCTCAAGGCCGAGCTGGCACCCTACAAATGCCCCCGGGAGTTCGTCTTCCTGGACGCGCTGCCGCGCACCGCGACGGGCAAGCTCCAGCGGTTCCGGCTGCGGGAGCCGGGCGATCCGGCCGCACCGTCGCCGCCCGCGCCGGAGGGTGACTTGTCCACAGGCGGCGGCCCCAAGTGATCTTCGAGCACTAGAGTGATCAACGTGTCAGAGCAGCACGCCCCCCGGTCCCTCATCGTGACGTTCTACGGCGCGTACGGCCGCTTCATGCCCGGCCCCGTGCCGGTCGCCGAGTTGATCCGGCTTCTCGCCGCGGTCGGCGTCGACGCGCCCTCCGTACGGTCGTCGGTGTCCCGGCTCAAGCGCCGCGGCCTCCTGGAGCCGGCGCGCACGGCGTCCGGCGCGGCCGGGTACGCGCTGTCGCCGGACGCGCGGCAGCTGCTCGACGACGGCGACCGGCGGGTGTACGCGACGGCACCTCCCGAGGACGAGGGCTGGGTGCTCGCCGTGTTCTCCGTGCCGGAGTCCGAGCGCCAGAAGCGGCACGTGCTGCGCTCACGGCTCGCCGGTCTCGGCTTCGGGACGGCCGCCCCCGGAGTGTGGCTCGCCCCGGCGCGGCTCTATGAGGAGACGCGGCACACCCTGGAGCGGCTGCGGCTCGATCCGTACGTGGAGCTGTTCCGCGGGGAGCACCTGGGCTTCGCGGCGACGGCGGAAGCGGTCGCGCGCTGGTGGGACCTGACCGCGATCGCCAAGGAGCACGAGGAGTTCCTCGACCAGCACGCGCCCGTGCTGCACGCCTGGGAGCGGCGCGCGGACACCCCTCCGGAGCAGGCGTACCGCGACTATCTGCTCGCCCTCGACTCCTGGCGCCACCTCCCGTACGCCGACCCGGGGCTGCCCGCCGCGCTGCTGCCCCAGGACTGGCCGGGCGCCCGCTCGGCCGCCGTCTTCCGGGCGCTGCACGAACGACTGCGGGACGCGGGGGCGCGTTTCGCCGCCGTTCCCCCGGAGTCCACCGGGATGTGACCTCAGTTACATCACCAGTCGCTAAGGGAACCCTCAGGCTCCTCCATCCCTCTTCTCATGTTTCTTACCTAGCGTCGTGAGCCGCACGCCAGGACAGGAAGAGGACAGCACGTATGACCACCACGGCAAGGGCTCAGGGAGCCACCGTCTGGCTCACGGGCCTGCCGAGCGCGGGCAAGACGACCATCGCTCGCATTCTGGGCGGCACCCTGAAGGCCGAGGGGCACCGCGTGGAGGTCCTCGACGGTGACGAAATCCGCCGCTTCCTCTCCGCCGGGCTCGGCTTCTCCCGCGAGGACCGCAACACCAACGTGCAGCGCATCGGCCTGGTCGCCGAGGTCCTCGCGCGCAACGGCGTGCTCGCCGTGGTGCCGGTCATCGCGCCGTACGCCGACAGCCGCGAGGCCGTCCGCAAGCGGCACGAGGCGAGCGGGACGCCGTACATCGAGGTGCATGTCGCCACCCCGGTCGAGGTGTGCAGCGAACGCGATGTGAAGGGGCTGTACGCCCGGCAGGCCGCGGGTCAGCTCAGCGGACTGACCGGTGTCGACGATCCCTACGAGCCGCCGCTCGACCCGGCGCTCACCCTGGAGACGCACGTGCAGACACCCGAAGAGTCCGCGGCGTCCGTGTACGCGGTGCTCGCGGCGAGGGGGCTCGTGTGACCACCCCCACGACTGAACGTGCCTTCACGCTGTCGCATCTGGACGCGCTGGAGTCCGAGGCCGTCCACATCTTCCGCGAGGTCGCGGGCGAGTTCGAGCGGCCGGTGATCCTCTTCTCCGGCGGCAAGGACTCCATCGTCATGCTGCACCTGGCACTGAAGGCCTTCGCCCCCGCGGCGGTCCCCTTCACGCTGCTGCACGTCGACACCGGGCACAACTTCCCCGAGGTCCTGGAGTACCGCGACCGGACCGTGGAAAAGCACGGCCTGCGCCTCCATGTCGCCTCCGTGCAGGACTACATCGACCGCGGCGTCCTCAAGGAACGCCCGGACGGCACCCGCAACCCGCTGCAGACCCTGCCGCTCACCGAGAAGATCCAGTCGGAGCGCTTCGACGCCGTCTTCGGCGGCGGACGCCGCGACGAGGAGAAGGCCCGCGCCAAGGAACGCGTCTTCTCCCTCCGGGACGAGTTCTCCCAGTGGGACCCCCGCCGCCAGCGCCCCGAACTGTGGCAGCTCTACAACGGCCGCCACGCACCCGGCGAACACGTCCGCGTCTTCCCGCTCTCCAACTGGACCGAGCTGGACGTCTGGCAGTACATCGCCCGCGAAGGCATCGAACTCCCCGACATCTACTTCGCCCATCGGCGCGAGGTGTTCCAGCGCGGCGGTATGTGGCTGACCGCCGGCGAGTGGGGCGGGCCCAAGGAGAGCGAGACCGTCGAGAAGCGGCTCGTCCGCTACCGCACGGTCGGTGACATGTCCTGCACCGGCGCCGTCGACTCCGACGCGACCACCCTGGACGCCGTCATCGCCGAGATCGCCGCCTCCCGCCTCACTGAGCGGGGCGCCACCCGCGCCGACGACAAGATGTCCGAGGCCGCGATGGAAGACCGCAAGCGCGAGGGGTACTTCTAGACATGACCAGCACCACCACCGCCGTGACCGGCGCCACCATCGACACGCTGCGCTTCGCGACCGCCGGTTCCGTCGACGACGGCAAGTCCACGCTCGTCGGACGTCTGCTGCACGACTCCAAGTCGGTCCTGGCGGACCAGCTGGAGGCCGTCGAGCGCGTCTCGGCCAGCCGCGGCCAGGACACCCCCGACCTCGCACTGCTCACCGACGGCCTGCGCGCCGAGCGCGAGCAGGGCATCACCATCGATGTCGCCTACCGCTACTTCGCCACGCCCCTTCGCCGGTTCATCCTGGCCGACACCCCGGGCCATGTGCAGTACACCCGGAACATGGTCACCGGCGCGTCCACGGCCGAGTTGGCGATCATCCTGGTCGACGCCCGCCACGGCGTGGTCGAGCAGACCCACCGCCATGCCGCCGTCGCCGCGCTGCTGCGCGTCCCGCATGTGGTCCTCGCCGTCAACAAGATGGACCTCGTCGGGTACGAGGAGAAGGAGTTCGACCGCATCGTCGAGGACTTCGCGGGCCACGCCGCCGAGCTGGGTCTGCCCGGCTTCACGCCGATCCCGGTGTCCGCGCTGTGCGGCGACAACGTGGTGGAGCGTTCGGCGCACATGGACTGGTACACGGGTCCGGCGCTTCTGGAGTTCCTGGAGACCGTGCCGGTGGGCTCCGACGTGTCGGCAGCTCCGGCGCGCTTCCCGGTGCAGTTCGTGATCCGGCACGACGAAGTCCGCCACTACGCGGGCCAGTTGGTCTCCGGCCAGCTGCGCGTCGGCGACCGTGTCACGGTGCACCCGTCCGGTGAGACCTCCGAGATCATCGGCATCGACGTACTCGGCAACGACGCGGACATGGCGTACGCACCCCAGTCGCTGACGCTGCGCCTGGCCGACCAGCGCGATGTCGCGCGCGGCGACATGATCACCGCCGGGCCCGACGCGCCGGCGCTCACGCAGGACGTCCGGGCGGCCGTCTGCCATCTGGCCGACCGTGCGCTGCGGGTCGGTGACCGGGTGCTGGTCAAGCACACGACGCGGACCGTGAAGGCGATCGTCAAGGACCTGGGCGGCGCCCTGGAGCTGACCGCTAACGACCTCGGCAGGATCACCCTGCGCACCGCCGAGCCGCTGGCGCTCGACGACTACGCCGACTCCCGCCGCACGGGCGCGTTCATCCTGGTCGACCCGGCGGACGGTTCGACGCTGACGGCCGGGATGGCCGACCTGTCGTAGGCACTCCCCTTCCGTGCGACGCCCTCAAGTCCCCAGCGAAAGCCGGGGCTTGGGGGCGTCGGTGCGTCCGGTCTGCGGGCGCCGGCTGCCCGCCCGGTAGGGCATCGGCCAGGCGACACCGGGACCCTCGTACCCCTGCTCGGCCGCCGCGTGCAGCGTCCAGTGCGGGTCGTACAGATGCGGCCGGGCGAGCGCGCACAGGTCCGTACGCCCGGCCAGGATCAGGGAGTTGACGTCGTCCCAGGAGGAGATCGCGCCGACGGCGATCACGGGAAGGCCGGTCTCGTGGCGGATCCGGTCCGCGTACGGCGTCTGGTACGACCGCCCGTACTCGGGGTGCTCGTCCGCCACCACCTGGCCCGTCGACACGTCGACCGCGTCGGCGCCGTGCGCGGCGAAGGCCCGCGCGATCTCGACGGCGTCATCCCCGGTGGTGCCGCCGTCGGCCCAGTCGGTGGCGGAGATACGGACGGTCATGGGCCGTTCCTCGGGCCACACGGCCCGTACGGCGTCGAAGACTTCGAGCGGGAACCGCAGCCGCTTCGTGAGCGAGCCGCCGTACGCGTCGGTACGCCGGTTGGTCAGCGGCGAGAGGAAGCCGGAGAGCAAGTAGCCGTGCGCGCAGTGCAGTTCGAGCAGATCGAAGCCGCAGCGCGCGGCGCGCCAGGTGGCTGCCGTGAACTGCTCCCGCAGATCGGTGAGTTGGGCCCGGGACAGCGCGCGGGGTGGCTGGCTCTCCGGCTTGTACGGGATCGGGGAGGCGGCCACGAGCGGCCAGTTGCCGTCCTCCAGTGGCTCGTCGATGCCCTCCCACATCAGCTTCGTCGAACCCTTGCGGCCGGAATGGCCGAGCTGGATGCCGATCGCGGTACCCGGTGCCTGCCGGTGCACGAAGTCGGTGATCCGCCGCCAGGACTCGGCCTGCCGGGGCGTGTAGAGCCCCGCGCAGCCGGGCGTGATGCGGCCCTCGGGGCTCACGCACACCATCTCGGTCATCACCAGTCCGGCCCCGCCGAGTGCCCGTGCGCCCAGATGGACCAGATGGAAGTCGCCGGGGACGCCGTCAACGGCCGAGTACATGTCCATGGGCGAGACGACGACACGGTTGCGCAGCCTCAGGCCGCGCAGTCTCAGCGGCGTGAACATCGGCGGGGTGCCGGGCGGGCAGCCGAACTCGCGCTCGACCGCCGCGGTGAAGTGCGCGTCGCGCAGCCGCAGGTTCTCGTGCGTGACGCGGCGGCTGCGGGTGAGAAGGTTGAAGGCGAACTGGTGGGCGGGCTGGTCGAGATAACGCCCCAGGTTCTCGAACCACTCCAGGCTGGCACGCGCCGCCCGCTGCGTGGACGCGACGACCGGGCGCCGCTCCTCCTCGTACGCGACGAGTGCCTCTTCGAGGCCGGGCCGTTCCTCCAGGCAGGCGGCCAGCGCCAGCGCGTCCTCGACGGCGAGCTTCGTGCCGGAGCCGATGGAGAAGTGGGCGGTGTGGGCGGCATCGCCGAGGAGGACCAGATTGCCGTGCGACCAGCGGTCGTTGACCACCGTCCGGAAGGTGGTCCAGGCCGAGGCGTTGGACCGCAGCTGCCGCCCGCCGAGCGCGTCCGCGAAGATCTTGCCGCACTGTTCGACGGACTCCTGCTCGTCGAGGTCCGCGAACCCGGCCGCCCGCCATACCTCTTCGCGCATCTCGATGATGACGGTGGAGGCGCCGAATTGATTCTGCGGCCCGGAGGGCCTCGTTGAGGGGTGGTGGTCGGGCGACGGGCGGGAATACGGGTAGCCGTGCAGTTGCATCACGCCGTGCTCGGTCTCGGCGATCTCGAAGCGGAAGGCGTCGAAGGCGAAGTCGGCGGCGAGCCAGATGTAACGGCAGCGATGCTCCTCGACGGACGGCCCGAACACCTCCGCGTACGCCGCGCGCGTGAGGCTGTGCACGCCGTCGGCGGCGACGACGAGGTCGTACGCCGTCATCAGTTCGGCCACCGGCGGGGCCTCGGCCCTAAAGCGCAGCTCGACGCCGAGCGAGTCGCAGCGTTCGTGCAGGATCTCCAGGAGCCGGCGCCGGCCGAGCGCCGCGAAACCGTGGCCGCCGGAGGTGTGGCGCACTCCGCGGTGCACGATGTCGATGTCGTCCCAGCGTACGAACTCGTCCTGGAGCGCCGCGTACACGACCGGGTCGGCGTGCTCGATGCCGCCGAGCGTCTCGTCGGAGAGGACCACGCCGAAGCCGAACGTGTCGTCGGGGGCGTTGCGCTCCCAGACGGTGACCTCACGGCCGGGGTCGAGACGCTTGAGAAGGGCGGCGGCGTAGAGGCCACCGGGTCCGCCACCGATCACCGCGACGCGCATCGCACGCGCACCCCCGCGCATCGCCTGCTCACCCACGCGCATCCCCTACTCACCTCCCCCGCCACTTCGGCGACCGCTTCTCCGTGAAGGCGGCGTGGAACTCGGCGTAGTCCTCGCCGTTCATCAGGAGGGCCTGGGTCGAGGCGTCGAGTTCGACGGAGGCGGCGAGCGGCATGTCCAGTTCGGCGGTGAGCAGGGCCTTGGTCTGGGCGTAGGCGAGGGCCGGGCCCTCGGCGAGGCGGCGGGCCAGCCGCTGGGCGGCCTCGTCGGCGCTGCCCTCGTCGGCGAGCTCGCTGATCAGGCCGATCCGTTCGGCCTCGGGCGCGCGCACCGGTTCGCCGAGCATCAGCATCCGGGTCGCGTGGCCCAGGCCGACGACCCGGGGCAGCAGATAGGCCGCGCCCATGTCGCCGCCGGACAGCCCGACGCGGGTGAACAGGAAGGAGAAGCGGGCGCTCGGGTCGGCCACCCGGAAGTCGGCGGCGAGCGCGAGCACGGCTCCGGCGCCCGCCGCCACCCCGTGCACCGCCGCGATCACCGGGAACGGGCATTCCCGTACGGCCCGGACGACCTGCCCGGTCATCCGGTTGAAGTCGAGGAGCTGGGCGGTGTCCATGGAGAGGGTCGCGCCGATGATCTCGTCGACGTCGCCGCCGGAGCAGAAGCCGCGGCCCTCGCCGGCCAGCACCAGGGCGCGGACGGATCGCTCCCGGGACAGCTCGGCGAGCAGATCGCGCAGGTCGGCGTAGGCGCCGAAGGTGAGCGCGTTGAGTTTCTCGGGGCGGGCCAGCGTGACCGTGGCGACCCCGTCGGCGAACTCGCACCTCAGGTGCTGCCAGTCGGCGGTGCGGGCGGCGGAGCCGGTGAAGGGACTCATGACGTGCGGCCTCCTCGGGCGGGGGCGGCGCTCTGCGACTACACCTCGAAGCTATCACCGATCTGTGACTGTCGTCATGAGTGCGCGATAGAGCTGTCGCGAAATGACCGTTTCCCGTCACCGAGTCACGGGTCCTCGATAGCCCCGTAACAGCGGGAGCACCTCGCGGGAGACGGACCGTTCACCTGGGTACACAGCCTCATGCCGGGCCGAACGACCCGGGAGAACGCCCACCGAACGACCCGGACAGCGCCCGCCGAGCGCCTCTGTCCGGCCGCGCCGTACCATTCCTAAAGTTGAAAGCAGGACAGCCTGCTCATGAACGGACTCGCCTTGCACGACACCCCCGCCCCCGCCTCCTGGCGCATCGCACTGCCGCACACCGTCGCGGCCGTGCCCGTCGCCCGCGCCCTGGTCCGCACGGCGCTGGCAGAGGTGGAACACGCGGCCGACAGCGACACCGCGGAGCTGCTCACCGCGGAACTGGTCGCCAACGCCGTGGAGCACACCGCGGGCGACGGTCCCATAGAGCTGGTCGTGGAGCTGATGCCGGGCGGCTGCCGGGTCGAGGTGCACGACCCGGACCCGGTGCCGCCCGCCGATCTCACGGTCCCCCACCCGGTCGGCCAACCCGACCCCTGGCAGGAGCACGGGCGCGGTCTCCTGCTGATCCGCGCCCTCAGCTCGTCCTGCGGCCACCGGCCCACCGACTCCGGCAAGGCGGTCTGGTTCAGACTGCCTGTGGTTCCTCCGCAGCGACGGCCTGCCTAGCCCCGGCCTCGGCCAGCCGCGAATGACGGCGCCCGTAGAGGACGTACACGAGGAATCCGGCCGCCAGGAAGCAGGCGAACTGGATCCAGGCCGTCCAGCCCGTCTCGTACATCAGATACAGGCAGAAGCCCACGCCGAGCAGCGGTACGACGGGATAGAGCGGCACCCGGAAGGTGCGGGCGAGGCCCGGCTCCCGGCGCCGTAGCGCGATCACCGCGACATTGACGGCGGCCATGGTGGCGAGTGTGCCGATGGTGCACAGGTCGACCGCGGCGTCGAGCGACGCGAAGGCCGCCGGGACGGCGAAGACGACCGCGACGATCAGCGTTCCCGCGACCGGCGTCGAGGTCTTCGGCGAGATCTTCTCGAAGACGCGCGGGATGAGTCCGTCGCGGGACATCGACATCAGGATGCGGGTCTGCCCGTACATCACCGCGAGGACCACCGAGGCGATGGCGACGACCGCGCCGAAGGCGATGACCGAGCCGCCGACGGTGGAACCGGTGACCTCGTTCACCACGTACGACAGCGCGGCGGGCCGGCCGCCGACCGCGTCGCCGCCGATGGCGCCGATCGCCGCGAGCGCCACCGCGCAGTACAGCAGCGTGACCAGGCCGATGCAGATCAGGATGGCGATGGGAATGTTGCGGCGGGGGTTCTTGGCCTCCTCGCCGGCCGTGGTGATCGCGTCGAACCCGATGTACGAGAAGAACGCGGCCGTGGTGCCCGCGCCGATGCCGCCGAGTCCGGCCGGCGAGAACGGCGTGAGGTTGCCGTCCTTGAAGGCGCTGAACCCGATCGCGCAGAACAGCACGAGGATCGCCAGCTTCAGCACGGCCATGGCCGCGGTCGCCCGGGCACTCTCGCGCACACCGCGCATGAGCAGGACCGAGGCCAGCGCGATCACGATGACCGCGGGGACGTTGACGACTCCGCCGTCGGCCGGTCCCGAGGAGAGCGCGGCGGGGAGCTGCCGGCCCGTGAGGCTGCTGAGCAGCTCGTTCACGTACTGGCTCCAGCCGACCGCGACGGCCGACACGGAGACGCCGTACTCCAGGAGCAGACACCAGCCGACCAGGAACGCCGTGCTCTCGCCGAGTCCGGCGTAGGCGAAGGAGTACGAGGATCCGGAGACCGGGATCGCGCCGCCCAGCTCCGCGAACGCGAACGCGGTGAAGACGCAGGTGATCGCCGCGAGGAGGAAGGACACGACCACGGCGGGTCCGGCCTGGGCGACCGAGTCGGACAGGCCGACGAAGATTCCGGTGCCGACGATCGCGCCGACGCCGAAGCAGACGAGCTGGAAGAGGCCCATGGTGCGCTTGAGTCCATGGCCTTCGAGGTCCGTGCCGGATTCGGCGACGAGGAGCTCGGGGGATTTGAAGCGGGGAGCGCGCCGGGCGCGTGGAGCGGGCATGCGGGTGGTGCTCATTTCGGTGGTGCGGGGTGCGACGGGTAAGTCGCGCGGCGGCCGCGGAAGGGGTGGCTCCGGGCCGCCGGTCAGCATAAGGCCTGCTGGGACCGCGTTCAGGCCATCAGGCCAGCGTCGCGACCATGATCGCCTTGATGGTGTGCAGCCGGTTCTCCGCCTGGTCGAAGACGATCGAGTGCGCCGACTCGAAGACCTCGTCGGTGACCTCGAGGGAGTCGAGTCCGTGGGTCTCGTGGATCTCGCGGCCGACCTTCGTGCCCAGGTCGTGGAAGGCCGGGAGGCAGTGCAGGAACTTCACGGCCGGGTTGCCGGTGGCGCGCAGGACGTCCATGGTCACCGCGTACGGCGTGAGGGCCGCGATCCGCTCGTTCCAGACCTCCTTGGGCTCGCCCATGGAGACCCAGACGTCGGTCGCGACGAAGTCGGCGCCCCGGACGCCCTCCGCGACGTCCTCGGTGAGGGTGATGACGGCCCCGCTGTCCTCGGCCAGCTCGCGCGCCCGGGCCACGACCTCGTCACCGGGCCAGTACGCCTTGGGCGCGACGATGCGCACGTCCATGCCCAGCAGCGCACCAGTGATCAGGTAGGAGTTGCCCATGTTGAAGCGGGCATCGCCGAGGTACGCGAACGTGACACCGTCGTCGTAGATGTCCTTGTCGACGTGCTCGGTCATGGTGAGCACGTCCGCGAGCATCTGGGTGGGATGCCAGTCGTCCGTGAGGCCGTTGTACACGGGCACTCCCGCGTACGCCGCGAGCTCCTCGATCGCGGCCTGGCTGTCCCCGCGGTACTCGATCGCGTCGAACATCCGGCCGAGGACCCGTGCGGTGTCCCGCACGGACTCCTTGTGCCCGATCTGCGAGCCGGAGGGGTCGAGGTACGTCGTCGAGGCACCCTGGTCGGCGGCGGCGACCTCGAACGAGCAGCGCGTACGGGTCGAGGTCTTCTCGAAGATCAGCGCGACGTTCTTGCCCCGCAGGTACTGGGTCTCGGCCCCGGCCTTCTTGGCCGCCTTCAGCTCGGCGGCCAGCTCGATCAGACCGCGGAACTCCTCCTCCGTGAAGTCCAGCTCCTTGAGGAAGTGGCGGCCGGCGAGGGCGGTCGGAACTGTCGCCATGGGGAGCGCTCCAGGGGTACGAGGACGAGGGCGAACAAGAAGACGATTGGAAGTCTATACGATCGCTCACATTTCTATACGGCACCTATCAGGGGACCGCGGACACCAGCGCCCCTGAAAGGGGCGCGGGGCTGTGACATATGCGGCTCCGCCGCGTGGGCGCGACCAGCCCCCACCGACCCGCACCCGACATCAAGCCCCCACGGCTTCCCTCTCCACCGGACAGCTCATACACCGAGGCCCACCCCGACCCCGCCCCAGCTCACTCCCGGGAATCTCGATCACCTCGATCCCCTGCTTCCTCAGATGCGTATTGGTCGTCGAGTTCCGCTCATACGCCACGACCACCCCCGGCTCCACCGCAAGGACATTGCACCCGTCGTCCCACTGCTCCCGCTCCGCCGCATGCACATCCTGCGTGGCGGTCAGCACACGAATCTCGCTCAGCCCCAGCGCCGCGGCGATCGCCCGGTGCATGTGCTCCGGTGGATGGTCGGTGACCTTCAACTCCTTCTCCTCGGCGCCCGGTTCGATGGTGTACGAGCGGAGCATGCCGAGCCCCGCGTACTGCGTGAAGATGTCGCCGTCGACCATCGTCATCACGGTGTCGAGATGCATGAGCGCCCGCCGCTTGGGCATGTCGAGCGCCACGATGGTGCGCGCGGACCCGGCGGCGAACAGTTTGTGCGCAAGCATCTCCACCGCCTGCGGCGTGGTCCGCTCACTCATGCCGATGAGCACCGCTCCGTTGCCGATGACGAGCACGTCACCGCCCTCGATGGTGGACGGATAGTCCACCTGCCCCTCCGACCAGAGGTTGAAGGTCTCGTCACGGAAGAGCGGATGGTGCCGGTAGATCGCCTCGAAGTGCACGGTCTCGCGCTGCCGGGCCGGCCAGCGCATGGCGTTGATGGAGACCCCGTCGTAGATCCAGGCGGAGGTGTCCCGGGTGAAGAGGTGGTTGGGCAGCGGCCCGAGCAGGAAGTCGTCGAGGTCCATGACATGGAAGCGCACGGAGGTCGGCTCCTCGTGCGCGTCCAGGAACTCCCGCTTGGTCATGCCGCCGACGAGCACGGACGCCAGTTCCGGGGCGGGCAGGGTCTCGAAGGAGGCTCTCAGGTGGTCGGTGGCGAGCGGCCCGTACTCCTTCTCGTCGAAGACGCGGTCCAGGACGAGCGATCTGGCCGCCGGGATCTCCAGGGCCTCGGTGAGCAGGTCGCCGAAGAGATGGACGGTGACCCCGCGGTCGCGCAGCACGTCCGCGAACCCGTCGTGCTCCGCGCGCGCCCGGCGCACCCACAGCACATCGTCGAAGAGGAGGGCGTCCTTGTTGCTGGGGGTGAGCCTTTTGAGCTCAAGATCCGGTCGGTGCAGGATGACGCGGCGCAGCCGCCCGGCCTCGGAGTCGACGTGGAATCCCATGCCTCCATCCTGACCATCCGGACGCCCGTTCACCCGCCGATCGACCGACCCGGGCCTCTTTCATTTCGTCCCCTTGACGATAAGTGGACCGAGCCATTATCGTCTTACTGACGACAATGACGAACGAGGGGTCGCCGGGACCGCCCGGCGACAAGGGGGTACTCATGGCCGACATCACCCGACGTCTCGGCTGGCGCCATCTGCGCGGGGCGCCGACCGCGCATGTACGGCACCACCGTTCGGGGCGCCTGGTGCACGACGGCCCGGGGCTCAGCTTCTGGTACCGCTCCCTGACCGCCGCGCTCTCCGAAGTCCCGGTCGACGACCGCGAGTTGGCCATGACCTTCCATGCCCGTACGTCCGACTTCCAGGACGTGGCGGTGCAGGCGACCGTCACCTACCGGATCAGCGATCCCGCGATCGCGGCCGCGCGCCTCGACTTCTCCATCGACCCCGACACGGGCGCCTGGCGCGGCACCCCCCTGGAGCAGCTGGCGGGCCTGCTGACCGAGACGGCCCAGCAGCACGCGCTGGACGTGCTGGCCCGTACGTCGCTGGCGGCCGCCCTGGTCGACGGCGTCGCGGCGGTACGGGAACGGATCGCGGGCGGTCTCGACGCCGAACCCCGGCTGCCCGCGACGGGGATCGAGGTGGTGGCCGTACGGGTCGTCGCGCTGCGCCCGGAGCCCGAGGTGGAGCGGGCGCTGCGCACTCCCGCCCGCGAGCTGATCCAGCAGGAGGCGGACAAGGCGACGTACGAACGCCGTGCCGTCGCCGTCGAGCGGGAGCGCGCCATCGCCGAGAACGAACTCGCCAGCCAGATCGAACTCGCCCGGCGCGAAGAGCAGTTGGTCGACCAACGCGGTACGAACGCGCGGCGCGAGGCGGAGGAGCACGCGGCGGCGGACGCGGTGCGCGCCGGGGCGGAGGCGGCGCGCACGGTGCGCCTCGCGGAGGCGGAGGCCACCCGGTCGCTGCGGCTCGCCGAGGCCGAGGCCACCCGCAAGGTGCGGCTCGCCGGGGCCGAGGCACAGGCCGCGCGGGAGGTCGGCGAGGCACGGGCCGAGGCGCAGGCGGCCTGGCTGCGGGTCCACGGGGACGCGGACGTCGCCACGCTGCACGCCCTGACCGGCACCCGGCTCGCGGAGAACCTGCCGCGGATCGAGAGCCTGACGGTGTCGCCGGACGTCCTGACAGGCCTGCTCGCCAAGCTGGGCAACGGGGCCTCCGGGGAACCGGCGTGAGTCTCGCCCCGCGGGTCGTCCTCGTCCATCGCACCACGGAGTACGAGGAGTTGGTGGCCCGGCACGGCACGCACGGGCAGGCGGCGTTCTTCCTCTCCTCCCGGGGCCGGGACATCGAGGAGGTGGCCGAGCGGCACCGGCGGGCCCGGGAGGCGCTGGCCGAGGTGGTGTCCGCAGTGCCGATGACATGGCGTCAGGCGCGCGTGGAGCGGGGGGACTTGGACCGTTTCCTGTTCGCGCCGGAGGACGTGGTGGTCGTGGTCGGGCAGGACGGGCTGGTCGCGAACGTGGCCAAGTACCTGGCGGGGCAGCCGGTGGTGGGAATCGACGCCGACCCCGGACGCAATCCGGGCGTGCTGGTGCGGCACCGCCCCCGGGACGCGGGCGCGCTGCTCGCCTCCGCGCACGGGGGCCGGGCCGACGAGCTGACCATGGTCGAGGCGGTCGCGGACGACACGCAACGGCTGGTCGCGCTCAACGAGATCTACCTGGGAGCCGCGGGCCATCAGACGGCCCGCTATCGGCTGGGGCTCGACGAGTACGGGGGTGCCGTCGAGCCCCAGGCCTCCTCCGGTGTCCTCGTGGGCACCGGGACGGGGGCCAGCGGCTGGCTCCGCTCGGTCTGGCAGGAGCGGGGCGGCACCCAGCCGCTCCCGGGCCCCACGGACGAACGCCTCCTCTGGTTCGTCCGCGAGGCCTGGCCGTCACCGGCCACCGGCACCTCACTCGTGTCCGGCGAACTCACCGCGTCCGCACGGCTGTCCCTCACCGTGGAGTCGGACCGGCTCATCGCGTTCGGAGACGGGATGGAGGCGGACGCGGTGCAGCTGGTGTGGGGGCAGACGGTGCGGGTGGGGGTGGCGGGGGTTCGGTTGCGGTTGGTGGGGTGACACGACGCGCGCTAAAAGATTGCGCAGTTCCCCGCGCCCCTTAAGGGGCGCGGGGAACTGCGCAATCTTTTAGCGGGGGTATGGGGGCGCAGCCCCCAGGGATGGGACGGGCAGGGGCGGCGGGGGCGAAAGACTCACAGGCGTGGATCCACCGGCTCCGACTCCAGCGCCAGCACCCCGAACACCGCCTCATGCACCCGCCACAGCGGCTCACCCTCGGCGAGCCGGTCCAGCGCCTCCAGCCCCAGCGCGTACTCCCGGATCGCCAGCGACCGCTTGTGGTTCAGGAAACGCCCCCGCAGCCGCGCGAGGTTCTCCGGACGGGTGTACTCCGGGCCGTAGATGATCCGAAGGTACTCGCGCCCCCGGCACTTGATGCCGGGCTGAACCAGTCGGCCCTGCCCTCCCCCACTCTCGACTTCGCTCGAGCGGGGGGACCCCCATCGCACCACCGCGCCCACCGGCTTGACGACCATGCCCTCGCCGCCGCGACCGGTCATCTCCAGCCACCAGTCGATGCCGGCCCGCACCGACTCCGGGTCACCGGTGTCGACGTACAGCCGTCGGGTCGTCTGCAGCAGACCGGTCCCGTCGTGCTCCACGAGGCGGTCGAGCAGGGCGAGCTGCTCGTCGTGCGGCAGTCCGGCCAGGCTGCGGCCCTGGACCGCGAGGATCTGGAACGGGGCGAGGCGGACGCCGTCCAGGCCGTCCGTCGTCCAGCAGTAGCGGCGGTAGGCGTCGGTGAACGCCGAGGCGTCGGCGGCCCGTTCGCGCTGCCGGGCCAGCAGGCCGGTCACGTCGACACCTCGCGCCGCGGCGCCTTCGAGCGCGGCCAGCGCCCCCGGGAACACGGCCCCGGCGGCGGCGCCGACCGCCGCGTACTGACTGCGCAGCAGCCCGGATGCCTTCAGCGACCACGGCATCAACTCGGCGTCGAGCAGCAGCCAGTCGGTCTCCAGCTCCTTCCACAGTCCCGCCTCGGTCGCGGCGGCCCGCAGCCGGCCGAGGATCTCCTCGGTGACGTCGGCGTCGTCGAAGAAGGGACGGCCGGTGCGCGTGTACAGCGAACCTGTGGGCCCGTCCACCCCGAACCGCTCGCGCGCCACCCCCGCGTCGCGGCAGACCAGCGCCACCGCCCGCGAACCCATGTGCTTCTCCTCGCACACGACCCGGGCGACCCCGTCCTCCTTGTACTGCGCGAAGGCCTCGGCCGGGTGCTCCAAGTAGCCCTCGATGTGCGAGGTCGCCGTCGGCGCCATGGTCGGCGGCAGGTACGGCAGCAGTCGTGGGTCCACGGCGAAGCGGCTCATGACCTCCAGGGCCGCCGCCGCGTTCTCCTCGCGGACCGACACCCGCCCGGCGTGCCGCGTCTCGACGACCCGCCGTCCGTGTACGTCCGCCAGGTCCAGCGGACGGCCCTCGTGCCCGCCGGGCGCCTCGGAGGCCAGCGGCTTCGTCGGCTCGTACCAGACCTGCTCGGCCGGTACGTCGACGAGCTCGCGCTCCGGCCAGCGCAGCGCGGTGAGCTTGCCGCCGAACACGGCACCCGTGTCGAGGCAGATGGTGTTGTTCAGCCAGGTGGCCGTCGGGACCGGGGTGTGACCGTAGACGACGGCCGCCCTGCCCCGGTAGTCCTCCGCCCACGGGTAGCGCACCGGCAGCCCGAACTCGTCCGTCTCCCCCGTCGTGTCCCCGTACAGCGCGTGCGAGCGCACCCGGCCCGACGTACGGCCGTGGTACTTCTCGGGCAGCCCGGCGTGGCAGACCACCAGCCGGCCGCCGTCGAGGACGTAGTGGCTGACGAGTCCGTCGATGAACTCCCTTACCTGCGCCCGGAATTCCTCACTCTCCCCGTCCATCTGCTCGATGGTCTCGGCGAGGCCGTGCGTGTGCTGGACCTTGCGGCCCTTGAGGTGACGTCCGTACTTGTTCTCGTGGTTGCCGGGCACGCACAGCGCGTTGCCCGAGGTGACCATGGACATCACGCGGCGCAGCACACCGGGCGAGTCCGGGCCGCGGTCGACGAGGTCGCCGACGAAGACGGCCGTACGGCCCGCCGGGTGCGCGCCGTCGACGTAGCCGAGCTTGCCGAGCAGTGTCTCCAACTCCGAGGCGCAGCCGTGGATGTCGCCGATGATGTCGAACGGGCCGGTGAGGTGGGTCAGGTCGTTGAAGCGCTTCTCGGTGCGGACCTCGGCGCTCTCGATCTCCTCCACGCCCCGCAGGACGTGCACCTTGCGGAAGCCATCGCGCTCCAAGTGCCGCAGGGAGCGGCGGAGTTCGCGGGTGTGCCGCTGGACGACGCGGCGCGGCATGTCGGCGCGGTCGGTGCGGGAGGCGTTGCGCTTGGCGCACACGTCCTCCGGTACGTCCAGCACGATCGCGATGGGCAGCACGTCGTGCTTCTTGGCGAGGTCGATCAGCTGGCGGCGGCTCTCCTGCTGGACATTGGTCGCGTCCACGACGGTGCGCCGGCCGGCCGCGAGCCGCTTGCCCGCGATGTAGTGGAGTACGTCGAAGGCGTCGCCGCTGGCGCTCTGGTCGTTCTCGTCGTCGGCGACGAGGCCGCGGCAGAAGTCGCTGGAGATGACCTCGGTCGGCTTGAAGTGCTTGCGGGCGAAGGTCGACTTGCCCGAGCCCGACGCGCCGATCAGCACCACGAGGGAGAGGTCGGTGACGGGCAGGGTGCGCGCCTTCTTGGTCTCGTCCGTCATGCGGCCTTCTCCTCCTTCGTGGTCGGTGCGGCCGTGCTCAGGGAGAACACGGCCATCTGGGTGGGCGGGCCCACCTCGGGGTCGTCGGGTCCGACGGGTACGAACTCCACGTCGTAGCCGTGGCGCCCGGCGACCCGCCCCGCCCAGTCCCGGAACTCCTCCCGCGTCCACTCGAAGCGGTGGTCGCCGTGCCGGGAGTGTCCGGCCGGGAGGGTCTCCCAGCGGACGTTGTACTCGACGTTCGGCGTCGTCACCAGGACCGTCCTGGGGCGGGCGGAGCCGAACACCGCGTACTCCAGGGCGGGCAGCCGCGGCAGGTCGAGGTGTTCGACGACCTCGCTGAGCACGGCAGCGTCGTACCCCTTGAGGCGGTTGTCGGTGTAGGCGAGCGAGCCCTGGAAGAGCTGCACGCGCGACGCCTGCCGCTCGCCCATCCGGTCCAGCTTGAGCCGCCGCGAGGCGATGGTGAGCGCGCGCATCGACACATCGACACCGACGATCTCGGTGAACTGCGTGTCCTTGAGCAGCGCCTGCACCAACTGGCCCTGTCCGCACCCGAGATCGAGGACCCGGGCGGCCCCGGACGCCTTGAGCGCGGTGACGATCGCGTCCCGGCGCTGCACGGCCAGAGGCGCCGGCCTCTCCTCGGCCTCCGTCTCCTCCTCGACGGCGTTGTCGATCTCCTCGACAACGCTGTCGTCGGCCTCGGCGAGCCGCACCAGCTCCAGCCGCTCCATCGCCTCACGGGTCAGCGACCAGCGGCGCGAGAGGTACCGGCTGGTGATCAGCTTCTGCTCCGGGTGGTCCGGCAGCCAGCCTTCACCGGCCCGCAGCAGCTTGTCGACCTCGTCGGACGACACCCAGTAGTGCTTGGCGTCGTCGAGCACCGGGAGAAGTACGTAGAGGTGGCGCAGGGCCTCGGCGAGCGTGAGCTCCGCCGACTCCAGGACGAGGCGCACATACCGCGAGTCGCCCCACTCGGGGAACTCACTGTCCAGCGCCACGGCCTCGACCGTCACCGTCCAGCCGAGCGGCTCGAACAGAGACCGTACGAGGTCGGCGCCGCCGCGCGCGGGAAGCGCGGGCACCTCGATCCGGAGGGGCAGCGGCTGCCCGGGAAGGTCCGGCTTCGCGGTGCACTGGCCCTTCATCGCGCTGGAGAACACACCGCTCAGCGCCACGGCGAGCAGGGACGAGGCCGCGTACGGGCGGTCGTTGACGTACTGCGCGAGCGCGGCGTCGGGCGCGCCGCCGCGGCCCTTGCCCTTGCCGCGCCGGACCAGCGCCACCGGATCGACCTCGAGCAACAGCGCGGCCGTGCACCGCTCGACGGACGCCTCTGGGTACAGGACGTGCGCCGTGCCGTAGGAGGTCGAGAACACCTGCGCCTTGTCGGGATGCTTGTGCAGCAGAAAGCCGAGGTCGGTGGCGGGGCGCTCTGGGGTACCGGTGGTACTGATCGTCAGGAACACAGTGGGTGCCTCGATAGGTCTTCTGAGCTGCGGAAACTCACCGGACTGAGTGTCGCCGCGCGCATTGCGTGCGCATGCGCCGCATGCCGGTGAACCACAGCGATGGGAAAGCGCGCCTCGGTGATCACTGCTGCTGGCCCTTTCTCAACCTCGTAGCGGTGTGTACGCCGCGCTGCGGTCATCCGCCCGCGCGACGCCCCTCTCCGGCGCGCCTGCACAACGTACAGCGAACGCCCCAGGCAGACCCACGAATTTTCATCGCGCGAAGTGCGAGGTCAGGTGAGTTCGAGGACACCTCGGCGGACGGCCTCCGAGACCGCCGCCGCCCGGTTGTCGACCTTGAGTTTGCGGTAGACGCGGACGAGATGGGTCTTGATCGTGGCCTCGCTGAGGAACAGGGCCTCGGCGATGGCGCGGTTGCTGAGGCCCTCGGCCATCAGCCGGACGACCTCGATCTCGCGGTCGCTCAAGTCGTGCCGCGGGCTCACCACCTGGCCGACGAGTTCACCGACGATCTCCGGGGCGAGCCCCATGGAACCGGCGGCGGCGGTGCGGACCGCCCGGAAGAGTTCCTCGGGCGGTCCCGCCTTGAGTACGTAGCCGCGGGCGCCCGCCTCCAACGCGCGGACGACGTCGGCCCGTCCGGCATAGCTGGTCAGTATCACCACGGCCACGCGCGGGGCCCTGGCGGCGAGCCGGCGGGTCGCCTCGACGCCGTCGATGCCGTCGCCCGGGCCGGCGAACCGCAGATCCATCAGCGCGACGTCCGGCGTCAACTGGGCGGTCAGGCGGACGGCTTCCTCACCGCTGTGCGCCTCGGCGACCACATCGAGGTCGGGTTCGCCCTCCAGGAGGGCGCGCAGTCCGGCCCGTACGACGGCGTGGTCGTCCGCGATCAGGACGCGAAGCGGTTCGGCGGTCATCCGGCGGTCGCCGCCGTGGTGACCGGTGCGGTGGATGCGGCGGGTGCGGTCGATGCGGTGGATGCGGTCGGCCGGCGCTCGGGGCCGGCCGGCGCGGTGGCGCGGATCCTGGTGCCCCGGCCCGGTCCGCTGCCGACGTCGAGGTCACCGCCGCATTCACGCAGGCGTGCCCGGGCGGCGGGCAGGCCCATTCCGCGGTCCGGCCGCAGAACCGGGCGGACCTCCGCAGGGTCGAAGCCGATTCCGTCGTCACTGATGTCGAGGTCCACCCGGTCCCGGTGCCAGTGGAGGGTGACCAGCACATTCACCGCGCGGGCGTGTTCGCGGACGTTCGCCAGCGTGCTCTGCGCGACGCGGAACAAGGTGGTGGCGGCGTGCTCGTCGAGGACGGGCCGAGCCGTTCCGACCGTGCGGAACCGGACGCGGGCCGCGGTCCCGTCCGTCTGGGCGCGGGCGCACAGCAGCCGCAGAGCGCCCTCCAGACCGGCCTCGGCGACGGCCGACGGGGTGAGGTCCCGGATGATCCGCCGGGTCTCGGCGAGATTGGTGCCCAGCCCGTCGGCCACCGCACGGACGCGGGTGCGCGCCGCGTCCGGCCGCTCCTCCCAGTCGCGCTCGGCGGCCTGGAGCAGCATCAGGCCGCCGGCGAGTTCCTGGGCCAGGGTGTCGTGCAGATCGCGGGCGATACGGGTCCGCTCGGCGAGGACACCGGCCTGGCGCTGCTGCCTGGCCAGGGTGTCCCGCGTGCCGCGCAGTTCCTCCACCAGGCGTTGGCGGACGGCGGCGTCCCGCTGCTGGGACCGGTAGAGGGCGACCGTTCCCCAGATGGCCGTCACGGGGACGACCACGACCTCCAGGTCGAACCAGCCCGTGGACCGGATCAACGCCCAGACGAGTACGGCGGTGATCACGGCCACCGCGACCAGGGCGGAGCGGCGGCCGAGCACCCGCAGGGCCGCACACGCCAGCGGAACGGCGCACCACACATAGGCGGTCGTCAGCGATGCCGGGGCGAGGAGGACGAGGTCGCCCCACAGCACGAGCAGCACCGCGACCCAGGCGTGCCGGCCGACCACGCCGAGCCGGTTCCAGCACGCCGGCCCGCCCGCGTACGCCACTGCCAGCAGCCCGCTGAGGGCGACGATGTCCCAGCACAGCGGTGAGCGCAGCTGAGTGAGGCGCACGAGGGCGGCGCCGACCACGACGAAGAACGCCAGATGCGAGACCTGTTCCAAGGTGGGCCGGCTGCCGCGGATCCTCAGCGGTGATCGGGCGGGAGCGCGGTCGGGCACGGCAGATCCCCTTGGGCGGACTGGTCCGGTCGGGCAGGGTCCCCGAGTCTATCGGCCGCCTGTATGACTCATGTGAGGAGTGGGGCTGTTGGTCCGTGTGACGGCCCCACAGCCCCACTGGTCGCTAGGCGCCCGGGTGCAGTCCGAGCGAGCCCGGTGTGGGATCGCCCTTCACCTCGCCGAAGTAGAGGGCGAAGGTCTGCTTCCAGCGTTCGACCTGCGCGCGGTCGGCCATGAAGCGGGGGAAGCCGTCGATGTGCGCGTTCGGGTACTCCCAGATCGGCTTCAGGCCGGCGGCGGGCGTGACGTCGGTCCGTACGGACCAGCCGTTGAACGACGACTGCTGCCGGGCGGTGGACAGTTGCCAGTTCAGGTAGAGCTTGGCGGCCGTCGGGTTCTTGGCCTGCTTGAGGATCGCGGCGCGCTGGCCCCAGGC
Organism: Streptomyces sp. R35; assembly: GCF_041053035.1. Taxonomy (NCBI): domain Bacteria; kingdom Bacillati; phylum Actinomycetota; class Actinomycetes; order Kitasatosporales; family Streptomycetaceae; genus Streptomyces; species Streptomyces sp. R35. The sequence continues at coordinate 8,302,437 of NZ_CP163440.1, read as the reverse complement.
CATGAAGGGGTGGCCGTCGGCGACGACCCACTTCGCGGGCGAGGACGCCGGTGCGGCCAGCGAGCCCGCCGTGCCGATGCCGATCGTCTTCTGCCCGCCGAAGACCGCCTCCCCCGGGGAGTTGCTGCCCCGGGCGAACCGCACGTCCTGGGCGGCGAGCGCGGCCACCCAGTCCCAGCCGTACTGCTCGGCGTACAGGGTGAAGAGGTACAGGACCGCGTCGTCGTCGTGCGGATACGACGAGGCGATCTTTCCCTTCCACTTCGGGTCGGTCAGATCGAGCGGGGTCCGCGGGGCGTCCGCGCCGGCCGCGGCGACGTCGTACAGGAAGCTGAAGCCGATCGCACCGATGGCTACCCACGCGCCGTGCGGGTCCTTGAAGGCGTCGTGGACCTTCGCGAAGCCGGCCGGCTTGTAGCGCAGCAGGCGGCCCAGTTCATTCCAGCGCGTGAAGTCCTGCAACGTCTGGAGCTGTACGACGTCGGGGACGAGGGTGCCGGTCGCGAACTGGTTGTCCACGCGCACGTCGTGGTACTTGCTGTAGTCGACGATCAGCGTGAGGTCGATGTCGGGGAAGCGCTTGCGGAAGGCCGCCTTGGTGGCGTCCTGCTGGGTCGGGGTGTCCCCGCCGGCGTAGATGGCGAGCTTGCCGCCCTCCGCGAGGGCCGCCTGGTACAGCTCGTCGAGCGTCCTCGTCTCCTCCGTCCCGGCGGCCCGCCGGGAGGCGGCGGGCGAGGCGGCGGCGGGGGTCGCCGTGGCGCCGAGCGCGCCGAGGCCGAGGGCGGCACCGGCTCCGGTGGCAAGGACACGTCGTCTACTGAGGAAGCTGGACACTCTGCGGGGACCTCTCTGCTGGGGGGTGCGGACATGGGCGGGGACCCGGCGCCATGGCCTGTGGTGAGTCTTTCGCCGCGGAGAGGGCGTGCGCGTCGCCCGTACGGAGCGGGGCGCGTGCCAGAGATGGAAGCCGGGTTCAACCGAACGGTTGAACCGGTTGAACGGACAGGGGCGGGAACCGCGTTACGGATGTGCCAGCGGTTCAAGGCGGGGCGGTTGTTGTGACCGGTGCATGATGGATACATGGATCTTCGAGTCTTCACAGAACCCCAGCAAGGCGCGACCTACGAGACGCTGCTCCGCGTCGCCAAGGCCGCTGAAGACCTCAATTACGGAGCCTTTTTCCGCTCGGATCATTACTTGCACATGGGATCCGTCAGCGGCCTCCCCGGGCCGACCGACGCATGGATCACGCTGGCCGGTCTCGCCCGTGAGACCAGCCGGATCCGCCTCGGCACCCTGATGACCGCCGGGACCTTCCGGCTGCCCGGTGTGCTCGCGATCCAGGTCGCGCAGGTCGACCAGATGTCGGGCGGGCGCGTGGAACTCGGTCTCGGGTCCGGCTGGTACGAGGCCGAACACGAGGCGTACGGCATTCCGTTCCCCAAGGAGAAGTTCGGCCGGCTGGAAGAGCAGCTCGCCATCGTCACCGGCCTGTGGAGCACGCCCGCCGGCGAGCGGTTCTCCTTCGACGGGACGCACTACCAGCTCAAGGACTCGCCCGCGCTGCCGAAGCCGGCGCAGTCGAAGGTGCCCGTCCTCGTCGGCGGTCATGGAGCGAAGCGGACCCCGGCGCTCGCGGCGCGGTACGCGGATGAGTTCAACATCCCCTTCGCCTCGGTCGCGGACACGGACCAGCAGTTCGCGCGGGTGCGCGCGGCGGCCGAGCAGGCCGGGCGCAAGAGCGACGAGCTGATGTACTCCAACGCGCTCGTGGCCTGTGTCGGGAGGACCGACGCCGAGGTGAAGCGGCGGGCCGATGCCATTGGGCGTGATGTCGAGGAGTTGAAGGCGAACGGGCTTGCGGGGTCGCCCGCGGAGGTCGTCGAGCGGATCGCTCGGTTCGAGGCCGTCGGATCGCAGCGCATGTATCTGCAGATGCTGGACCTGGACGACTTGGATCATCTGGAGCTGATCGCGTCCGAGGTGATGCGCCAGCTCGGGTAGGGGTGGCGCTGGGCCGGCCGGTCACGCGGCTGGTCAACTCGGTCGGTCCTGGTGGGCGGGGTCTTCCTCGGTCGGGTGAAAACCGTCAACCCCCAGTGTGGGGCGGATCCGTGACAGTGACTCGGGTCGGTGGTGATCGTTGGCTCGGGCGGAGCCGGACCGCCCGGCACCCGTCGCCGGCGGTCGCCGGGGCGTCACGCTCGTCAGTGGCCCCCCTGCGCGGGGGCCGAGGAGGCCGTCGTGTCCCAGGAAGCCGTGCCACAGCAGGGCGCGCCCGCACCGCCGAAGGGGCTGCTCCAGCAGATGGAGGAGCTGATGGCCGCGCTGAACGCGGACCTGTCCCAGCTGGACGCGGACCTCTCCGGGCCCCGCCCCAGGCTTCCGACCGACCCCGACCGCCTCTGACCCACACGGCGGTTCCTCGCCCCCGCCGCCCCTACCCGTCCCATCCCTGGGGGCTGCGCCCCCAGAACCCCGCTCAAAAGATTGCGCAGTTCCCCGCGCCCCTTTTAGGGGCGCGGGGAACTGCGCGACCAGCCCCCACCCACCCTCTGCCGAAAAACCCACCCCCGGGGTCTGGGGCGGAGCCCCAGGAACGGGATGGGACGGGTAGGGGCGGCGGGGGCGAAAACCCCCACCCCACTACCCCGCCGCCGAATCCCGCTCCACCACCGCCTTCTGATCCCGCACCGCCAGCCGTCTCAACATCTCGAGCACCCGATCCCGGGACTCATCCGCCGCATCGATGGCCTCCATGCACTGCCAGTACGTACCCTCGTCATCCGCCGCGCTGGCAATCCCCACAAGGGCGATGCCGACCTCGCCGAGCAGCCCGCCCAGGCAGAGCAGCGCCTCACGGGCGTCACCCAACTCGGTGAGCTGCGCGGCGCGCAGGGCGCCGATGCCGAGGGTGGGGGCGTCGAGGACACCGCAGCCCCGGCCCGCCAGCTCGGTCAGTCCGAGGGCCTCGCCCCGGAGTTCAGGGGGGCCGGAGACGGCGAGGCGGCTGCCCATCGCCTGGGCGAGGGACTGTGCCTGCCAGGCTTCCGCCATCACCTCCGGAGTGTCACCGCTCTCCGCCAGGGCACGCCTGCTCGCCACGATGAGCCGCATCGCGTCCATGTGCTGCCCCCGTCTGTCCCGACGCGCTGGTCGCACGTCCGCCCGAACTCCCTTGTCCACTACCCAGAGTGAGAGCCCCTGAGACGAAAAGCCAGAGGAAGACCGAAATCTGTGGACACGCAATCGAATATGGACAGCGCGATGACTCCGGAGAGTGATGGATGGAGTCGGTGATGGATGGAGTCGGCGATGGACGGAGTCGTCGTCACGGACCCTCCGGCGCCGGGAACCTCCGCTCGTTCCGGTCGATCTTCGCGTCGAGCGCCGCGAGCGGGTCGATGCCGAGCACTTCGCACAGCTGGAGCAGATACGCCAGGACGTCCGCGACCTCGTCGGTGACGCGGTGCGCGGTGTCCGCGTCGTCCATGACCCGGGCCGACTCCTCCGGCGTCAACCACTGGAAGATCTCGACCAGTTCGGACGCCTCCACGCTCAGCGCGGCGACCAGATTCTTGGGGGTGTGGAAGGGCTGCCAGTTCCGCGCGGCCGCGAACTCGGCCAGTCGGCGCTGCAGCTTCGCTACGTCCAGTTCTGTCACGGCTAAAGGTCTACCGCAGGTCGTCCATAGATCTGCCGTAGATCTGCCGTAGATCTACCGCTGAAGGTTCACCACCGTGGCGCCGGCCACCCCGAGGGCCACCGAGGCGTCGTTCACCGCACCCAGCAGCCGGATGTGCCCGCGCTCGCACATCCGCGCCGCCAGCCGCACCAGCTCCCCCGTCTGCCGGGCGTCCAGGCAGCGGTCGAAGCTGTCGGCCAGGACCGTCAGCGACTGGAGCGCCGCGGGGACCTCCCCCGCCAGGTCCACCTCCAGCACGCCGGGCCCGGTGAGCAGCACCAGGGCCAGCGCGAGATACCGCAACTCGCCGTCTCCGAGCAGCCCGAGGTGCGTACGGACGCCGTCGCCGCGGTCGAGGAGCGCGCGGACCGTGCCGTCGCCGAGCGGCTCGGCCACCACGTCCGCGACCGGGCCGGCGCATCCGGCCCGGACCGCCGCCACCAGGTGCTGGTAGCGGTGGCCGCACTCCGACCGCGTACGCCACAGGACTTCGGCGAGGTTGTCGCAGCCCCGCAGCAGGCGGCCCGAGCCGAGTGGGGCGGGGGTACGCATGTACTGCGGGCTCGGGTCGCAGGCGTAGACGGACCGCAGCGCGAGCACCATCTGTTCGGCGGCGGCCAGGACTTGGCGTTCGCCGTCCGTGCGGCCCGCGACGCGCAGCGGCAGCAGTGCGGTGCCGAGACGGTCGTCGGGGAGCGGGACCCGGGTCACCGCGGACGAGCCCGCCGTGTGCCAGGCCGCCTGGACGACCGGGCGGCCCGGGTCGCGCAGCGCCGTCTCCAGCAGGGTCTGTCCGCCCGCCGTCAACCGCTCGCCCACGATGCGCAGTTCGGGCTCGGCCTGTACGGCGATGTCGAGCCGTACGGGGCCCTCGGGGCCGTCGACCGTGCAGCCGATACGGAAGCCGCGTCTGCGCTGGGCATCGGGCCGGGCCCGTTCCGGCACACAGGTGACCGGGTCGGGGAACACTTCCCCGAGCTCGGCGCCACTGCCGAGTCGCGCGAGCGCCTCGTACGCCCGCAGGGCGACGGTCTTGCCGCTGCCGCTCGGGCCGGCGACGAGGGTGAGCGGTCCGAGCGGGAACCGGACGCGGCGATGCGTGGCGAAGGCGGCGAGCCGCAGCTCGGTGAGGCCCGGCCGGTCGGGGCGCGCCTCCGCCGCCGCGGGGGCCTCCGGGGATGACACGGTCATATCGGGACGGTAGGCCTCCACCGCCAGGCGAACCGTTCCACCCCGGAGACCTTCCTACGATCGAGGGACCAGCTCCCCTCTCCCGGCCCCCTTCCCCCGGACCCTCCTCCCGGCCCCTTCTCCCGGGAGCCGGAAACCGTCTTCTCCCTCAGCCGGAACCCGGAAGCCGTCGTACGGTCGCCGGCTCCCGTCACGCGATCAGACCCCGGGAACCCCCGCTCCCTCCATCAGCCCCCGTACCTCGGTCCCCGGCGGCGTCAGCAGGAACACGTTCCGGTCCACCCGGTGCATGCCGCTCGCGAGGCCGAAGACCACGCCCGTACTGAAGTCCAGCACCCGCTTGGCGACCTCGGTCTCCGCGCCGGTCAGGTCGAGCAGCACGGGGATGCCCGCCATCAGCGTCTCGGCGACATCGCGGGCGTCCGCGAAGATGTTGACCCGCAGGACCACGAAACGGCGGCGGGCCTCGGTCGGGGCCTCGGGTATCGACCGGTGGTCGACCGCCGACGGCCACGCGTCCCGGCCCCGCAACGGAACGACCTGGGCGAGCCCCTCCCACTGTTCATCGGTGACGTCGCGGCTGTTCACCACACCACCCCGTCCTGGCTCGCACTCTTTATCTGCACCGGCCAATTCTTACGCATGGTCACCCGTTCGGCTCAACAGCGACACGGTCCGCGACGCGGTCAGGGGAGCGGCGGCTACGGAAAACTGCGCATAGTTGTCCAAACTGATCCCCCCTCACCGCAATCGAGGCCTCCTCCATGAGCCTGAGCATCCGCAACCAGCTTCCCGGCACCGTCATCTCCGTCACTCCGGGCGAGGTGATGGCGACGGTGAAGGTCCGTCTCGGCGGCGGTCAGGAGATCACCGCGGCCGTCACCCTGGAGGCCGTCGAGGACCTGGGCCTGGCCGCGGGGTCCACGGTCCGCGCCCTGGTCAAGTCGACGGAGGTGTCCCTGGCCACCGGCCCGCTGGACGGGGTGAGCATCCGCAACCAGCTGCCGGGCACGGTCACGGACGTCGCCGTCGGCGGAGCGATGGCCCGCGTCAAGGTCACGGTCGCGGGCGGTGAGCTGACCTCCGCGATCACCAAGGACGCCGCCACGGAGCTCGGTCTGACCGCCGGTGCCCAGGTCGTGGCACTCATCAAGTCCACCGAGGTGTCACTGTCCAACGCGTGACGCACCAGGTGGGCGGCCACCCTTCTTACCTGCCTCACACCGGACTCTTCACGTCCTGCCGCGCCCCGCTCACCTGCGGGAATTAGCGTCTGGAGCCGTGTACTTGGCAGAAACCAGGCTGTCGCCCACCGGTCGGCAGGTCCCCTCGAAGGCATCGCCCGACGGGGCGCCCGCGCAGTGGCATCCGGACGAGGCGCCCGCCCAGTGGCACCGTGTCCTGACCCTGCTCGCCGACATCAGCCTCTTCATCGGTACGCGCCCCTTGTGGACGCAGGCCGCGAGCCACCGTCTAGTCGTGGCCGCGGTCGTCTCGCTCTGTTACGCCTCGATCCTCGCGACGGGCGTCCTGACCCTGGTCGTACGCCGCGGCCGTACGCTGGCGCGGCTCGACCTGTGCGTCCTCGTGACCGCCGTGGCGCTTGCCGTGTGCGGGTGGGCGATGAACCACGGCGGCAGCGACGAGTCGGTCCTCACCACGCAGGCCGCCCACGAGTTCCTCGCCGGGCACCAGGTCTACGACCGGCCGTGGCCCTGGCTCTTCGGCCACGGCATCGCCCTCACCGCGACGATGAACGGCGGCTACGACTTCACGTACGGCTATCCGCCACTGACCCTGATGCTCACCGCGCCGCTGCTCTGGATCGGGCATGGCTCGGCCGCGGCGACGCTGGTCAGCACCGGGGCCCTGATCGTGGGTGCGATCGTGATGTGGCGGCTGCTGCCGGTGCCGTGGCGCTCGGCGGCCACGCTGGTCTGCCTCGGCTTCGGTCTGCTGCCCAACTACGCCCGGCTCGGCTATCCGGCGATCGTCGCCTGCGCCCTGCTCGTCCCGGTGGTGGTGGACTGGCCGCGGATGGGGCGCGGTGGCCGGGGCGACTGGGTGCGGGCGGTGTGTCTGGGCGCGGCCTGCGCGGCCCAGCAACTGCCCTGGTTCCTCGCGCCGTTCCTGCTGGCCGGGGTCTACGCGCTGCGCCGCGGTGAGCGGGGCCCGCGCGCGGCGGCGGCCGCCGTGGGTCGGATCGTCGGCGTGGCCGCGACGACCTGGCTGCTGATCAACGCGTACTTCATCGTGAGCGAACCCAGCTCCTGGGTCTCCGGTATCGCGCTGCCGCTCACGCAGAAGGCGGACATCCACGGCCAGGGTCTGGTCGGCATCTCGCTGTACTTCACCGACGGCAGCGACCGGCTGGCCTGGTACTCCCACGCGAGTCTGCTGCTGGCCGCGGGTCTGCTGGGCCTCTTCGTCCTGTTCGTACGGCGGCTGGGGCCGGCGGCGACGGTACTGCCCTGGTGCGCGTTCTTCGTGGCGACGCGCTCGCAGGACGGCTACTACCTGCTGATGACCCCGCTGTGGCTGGCCGCGGCCGTCACCGCGCCCTGGCAGTCCTTCACCGGCGCGTGGCAGCCCCGCCCCGCCTTCCTGCGCGGCGGGCACAGGCGCGGGGCCCGGGTGGCCGCGGCCGTGCTCCTGATGGCCCCGACGGCGGCAGCGGCGACCCTGGCCGTGTCGGGGTCACCGCCCCTGCGTATGGACGTCGTCGGCGCGCGCCGGGCCGCCGGCGCGCTGACCGGACTCACCCTGCGCGTCACCAACCTCGGCGGCGCGGCCCTGGACCCCCACTTCACCCTGACCACGGGCTCGGGCATGAGCCGCTACTGGTCCGTGGCGGCCGGCCCTGCCACGCTCCCGGCTCACGGCTCGGCGAGTTACGAACTCCGGCCGCCCGACGGGAAGTTCGTCCTCCCCCGCGCGGGCGTCCGGATCCGTGTACGGGCCGTCTCGGCGGCACCGATGACCCTGTCGAGCACGGACGTCGACCTGTCGGCCCTCAGCCTCAGCCCGTGACCCCATCAGATCGCCGTCCATCACGGCCGTACACCCCGGCTCGTCCGGTCCATCGCCGGCGGTCAGCCGCGCACGTGGAGCCCGAAACCCGTGCGGCCCGCGGGCTCCAGTCCCGCCTTCAGGTGCAGCGAGGGGATCTCGTAGTCACCGAAGTTCTGCCGCCGGAACGCGATCGGCTCGGTCGACTCCAGGGTGAGCAGGCGCTGCTCCCAGGCCTTGGCGACGTCCGGGTAGTCCTCGCCGGTCATCCGGTCGGTGCCGTACAGCACGAACGGCGGCAGCACCTCGATGCCCGGGTAGTAGAGGATGCCGTGCTGGATCGGGAACAGCAGATCGTCGATGGGGCCGTTGATCCCGCGGGCGGCGTAATGCGACTCCGGGCCGCCGGCGGTCACCGAGAGCAGAGCCTTCCTGCCCTTGAGGGTGCCTTCGCCGAAGCGCTCGCCGTACCTGGTGTCGCTGTGCTCGCCGACGCCGTACGCGAAGTGGTAGGTGAACACCCGGTCCACCCAGCCTTTGAGGATCGCGGGCATCGTGTACCACCACAGCGGGAACTGGAAGATGACCGTGTCGGCCCACAGCAGCTTCTCCTGCTCGGCGAGGACGTCCGGGGTGAGCGTCCCGGCGTCGAAGGCCCGGCCCGAGTCCAGGGCGACCTTCAGCGGACTTGAGGCGTCGGGGCCGTAGTCCGCGGCGTCCACGACCGCCTTCCAGTTCATCGCGTACAGATCGCTCACCCGCACCTCGTGCCCGGCGGTCTCCAATGTGGACACCGCGAGGTCCTTCAGCGAGCTGTTGAGCGACTTCGGCTCCGGGTGGGCGTAGACGATCAGCGTCTTCATGGGAACTCCTTCGGATCGGGTGCCTTCGATCCTGGGCGCCGCGGCGCCCGGCGTTCAGGGGCGCTTCTTCCGTCGGACGGGACTTCCTGGTACCGGCAGGACCACCTTCGCGGGCACCCACCGAGGCCATACTGGGGGCATGGATGATCTTGCGGGCTTCCTGCGGACCCGGCGTTCCCGGGTCGACCCGGCAGCCGTCGGCATCCCCACCGACAGCCGCCGCCGGGTCGAAGGGCTGCGCCGCGAAGAGGTCGCGCACCTGTCCGGAGTCAGCGTCGACTACTACGTACGCCTGGAGCAGGGCCGCGCGACCCAGCCCTCCGAGCAGGTCCTCGACGCGCTCGCCCGCGTCCTCGGCCTCGACGAGACCGAACGCGGGCACCTCTACCGGCTCGCCCGGCAGCGCCGCCGTCGCGCGAAGGCGCCGGGCGGGCGGGTCCGGCCGGAGCTGCTGCGCATCCTCGACCTGGTCGCCGACGCACCCGCGCTGATCATGGACCACCGCCTGGACGTGCTCGCCGGGAACCGCCTCGCCGGGCTCCTCTACGGCCGGCCGATGCCGGGCCTGAACACCGCCCGGCACATCTTCCTCGAGGAGGCCGAGCGCGGCCTTTACGCGGACTGGGAGAAATGCACCCTCGACGTGGTCGGGCACCTGCGCCTGGCCGCCGGCAAGTACCCCGAGGATCCCCGCCTGGCCTCGCTCATCGGCGAGCTGGCGATGGGCAGCGAGCGCTTCCGCCGCCTCTGGGCCCGCGCGGACGTGCGCGCCCGCACACATGGACGCAAGGCGTACCGGCACCCGCTGGTCGGACAACTGGAGCTGCACCAGGAGAACTTCGCGCTGCCGGACGAATCAAGCATGGAACTGCTGGTGCTGTCCGCGGCCCCCGGCAGCCCCGCCGAGGACGGGCTGCGCCTGCTCGCGGGCCTGGGCGCGGACAGCGGTGACGCGCATACCACAGTGAACGCTCAGAACGCCCAGGTCCGCGAGCAACTCAACGACGCCCACCCACCGCCGGGAACGCCTCAGTACTAGTACGCCCTACTTCGGTGCCTGGAAGCCGCCGATCCTCTGCTCCAGCAGTTCGGCCAGCCGCAGCGGGGTGCGGTCCTCGAACATCGGACCGATGAGCTGCACTCCCACCGGCAGACCCTCGGGCGACCGGCCCGCTGGTATGGCGGTGGCGGGCAGGCCGGGCATGGTGGCCAGACCGGCCCAGACGAGCTGGTCGAGGTACGGGTACCCGACGCCGTCGATGTCGATCCGGCGTTTCATCAGGTCGGGGTTGTGGTCGTGCGGGAACGCGGGGGTGGGCGTGATGGGACACACCACGGCGTCGAACTCGGCGAAGAGCTGCCGCCAGCCGTGGCGGTGGAGCTCGCGACGGTTGTTCGCTTCGATCCAGTCGCGGTGGCTGAACACCATGCCGCGCAGCCGCGTCGCATCGAGACTCTGGTCGTCTGCGCTCAGTGCGGCGGCCCAGGTCTGCATCTGCTCGTACGCTTCGACGGGAAAACGTGCAGCGGAGCTCGAAAACAGCAACTGCGTGTAGAGCACTGCGGCTTCGGTCAGATCGGGCAGCAGTGGACTGTGCCGTTCGACGCGGGCTCCGTCGTCGGCGAGCGCGTCGGCCACCCGGTTCACGCCCGCCCGCACAGCGGACCCGGTCGGAATGAGCGGATGCTCGTCGAGGACCAGGACCCGGAAGTCGCAGAGCCGCTCGTGGCGCGTGGGCGGCAGCGTCAGGTCGTGTGCCACACCGAGCGTCAGCGGGTCCGGTCCGGCCATGACGTCGAGCAGGAGCGTGAGGTCGCGGGCAGTGCGCGCCATCGGACCGACGACGGCGAGGTCAGGGTCGGCCGGCAGGGCCGGCGCGGGCGGCGGGACCATACCGCGGATCGCCGCCAGCCCGAGTGTCGGCTTGTGTGCGTAGACACCGCAGAAATGTGCGGGGGTGCGCAACGAACCACCGATGTCGGAGCCGATGGACAGCGCGCCGAATCCGGACGCCAGGGCCGCCGCCGATCCGCCGGAGGATCCACCCGGCGTACGACCGTGATCCCACGGGTTGTTGGTGGTGCCGTAGATCTCGTTGAAGCTCTGCACATCTTGCAGCCCCAAGGGCACATTGGTCTTGCCGAGCACCACCGCGCCCGCGGCCTTGAGCCGCGACACCTGCACCGCGTCCTCGGCCGGCATGTACTTCCGCTGTAGCGGCATGCCCCAGGTCGTGGGCAGCCCGGCGATGTTGTAGGACTCCTTGACCGTCACCGGAACGCCGAGCAGCGGCCGGTCCTCACCGCGGGCGCGCGCCTCGTCGGCACCGCGCGCGGCGGCCCGTGCACGGTCGAAGTCCGGCACACAGATCGCGTTGATCTCCTTGTCGTCCCGCTCGATACGGGCGATCGCCTCGTCGGTCAGTTCCGCCGAGGTCACCTCACCGGCACGCAACGCAGCCACGAGTTCTTCGGCCGACTGAAAATTCCACTCCATGAATCCGACCGTACCGACCTCTGCGACAAGCCACGAAATGCCTCTTCGCACAACGGGATTGCCGGATCGCACCTGTCGGGATGGCTCAACCACAGCTCCCGATCACGGTTGTTCGCGAGTGCTGGAAGGTGGCTCACCCGGGTTGTCCCGGCGGCGGTCTCACGGAGCCGACGTGCCGGAGGCCACACGTGCTGCAGTCCGACACCTCATCTAGGCATTCGGTCTGACCTTTGATATGTTTCAGCGATACCGAAGCTGCGGAGGGGTCCATGCTGTGGACTTTGAGCTGAGCGAAGATCAGGAGACCATCCGCAAGGCCGTCGCCGGCCTCTTGCGTGAATTCGACGACCGGTACTGGATGGAGAAGGACCGGGAGCACGCGTTTCCCGAGGAGTTCTACGCCGCCGTCGCGAACGGCGGCTGGCTCGGCATCACCATTCCCGAGGAGTACGGCGGCCACGGGCTCGGTATCACCGAGGCCTCGCTGCTGCTGGAGGAAGTCGCGCGGTCCGGTGGCGGGATGAACGCCGCCAGCGCCATTCACATGTCGATCTTCGGAATGCACCCCGTCGTGGTGCACGGCTCCGAAGAACTCAAACGCCGGACGCTGCCGCGTATCGCCACCGGTGATCTCCACGTCTGTTTCGGGGTGACCGAGCCGGGAGCCGGACTGGACACCGCGAGCATCACGACCTTCGCGCGGCGGGACGGCGACACCTATGTCGTCAACGGCCGCAAGGTGTGGATCTCCAAGGCCATGGAGTCCGAGAAGATCCTTCTCCTGACGCGCACCTCGAAGATCGGTGACGTCGCCAAGAGGACCGATGGAATGACGCTCTTCCTCACCGATCTGGACCGGAGCCGGATCGACGTCCGGCCCATCCCGAAGATGGGGCGCAACGCCGTCACCTCGAACGAACTCTTCATCGACGACCTGCGCGTTCCGGTCGAGGACCGCGTCGGCGAAGAGGGCCAGGGGTTCCGGTATCTCCTCGACGGACTGAATCCGGAGCGCATGCTGATCGCCGCGGAGGCGCTCGGGCTCGGCAGAGTGGCACTGGAGAAGGCCGTCGCCTACGCCAATGAGCGGGTGGTGTTCGGCAGGCCGATCGGCATGAACCAGGCCGTGCAGTTCCCCCTCGCGGACTCGCTGACCCGCCTCGACGCGGCCGAACTGATGCTGCGCAAGGCGACCTGGCTCTACGACCACGGCCGGCCCTGCGGACGGGAGGCGAACACCGCCAAATACCTCTGCGCGGACGCCGGGTTCACCGCCACGGACCGCGCGCTGCAGACACACGGCGGAATGGGCTACTCCGAGGAGTACAACGTCGCCCGCTATTTCCGCGAGGCCCGTCTGATGCGCATCGCACCGATCAGTCAGGAAATGATCCTGAACTATCTGGGATCCCATACTTTGGGAATGCCGAGGAGTTACTGATGGCCGACCATTCCGGGCTGTTCGATCTCACGGGACGATCGGCATTGGTCACGGGAGCCGCGGGCGGTATCGGCTCGGCGGTCGCCGAGGCGCTCGCCCGCGCCGGAGCCGCGGTCCTCGTGACCGATGTCGACGGGGCGGCGGCCTCGGCCGTGGCCGAGAAGATCTCCGCCACCGGCGTACGGGCGGAGAGTGCCGCCCTGGACGTACGGAACCGGGCGGCCGCCGACGCCGCGGCGGCACGGGCGGCCGGGCTCACCGGCGGAACCCTGCACATCCTCGTCAACAACGCCGGGGCCATCGCACCGGACATGTTCGAGAACCTCCAGGAGGAGGCCTTCCGCCGCATGCTCGACGTGCATGTGGTGGGCGCCTTCCACTGCGCGCAGGCGGCCCTGCCCTTCCTGCCGGCCGACGGCACGGGACGGATCATCAACGTCACGTCGTCGGCCGGCATCGTCGGCACGCTCGGGCAGGTCAACTACTCCGCCGCCAAGGCCGGCATCATCGGCCTGACGAAGTCGCTGGCGCGCGAACTGGCGCGCAGGCAGATCAAGGTGAACGCGCTGGCACCGCTGGCCGCGACCCCGATGACGGAGACCATCCGTACCCACAAGAAGTTCGCGGAGGCGATGCTCGCGCGGATCCCGCTGGGGCGGTGGGCCGAGCCCGAGGAGATCGCCGGGGCCTTCGTCTTCCTGGCGTCGGACGCCGCGTCCTTCATCACCGGTCAGGTACTGCCGGTGGACGGCGGAATGGTCATGTGAAACCCGGGGTGACCGTGAGCACGCGTACCATTCCCGATGATTGAAATGGTTCGGCCAAAGTGGTCGCACGACTCAGGGGTGCGCGAGATGTCCGGTAGGTCCCATGTCGGCTAGGTCCCATCCGCACTTCGACGCGCTGACCGTTCCAAAGGCTTCGGACGTGCTGGCGTCGGAGGTGCGCGAGCGCATTCTCTCCGGCGAGTTCACCGAGGGCATGGCATTGCCGCCGGAGCGCCAGCTGGTCGAGCAGACCGGGCTGAGCCGGGCGACGGTCCGGGAGGCGCTGCGGATCCTGGAGGTCGAGAAGCTCCTCCAGATCAGGCCGGGGCGGGGCGGCGGCGCCTTCGTGCACCGGCCCAATCGCGAATCCGTGGCCAGTACGGTGCAGTTGGTCATCCGGGGGCAGCGGATCCGGCTCGAGGCGCTGCACGAGACACGCGAGGCGATCGAGCCGACCTGCGCGGCACTGGCGGCGCAGCGCCGCTCGGACCAGGACCTCGCCGAGCTGGACGCCGCACAGGTCGACCTCGTCGAGGCCGGCGACGACATCCCGCGGTTCCTGCGGGCCAACATCCGCTGGCACAGCGCCGTAGCGCGGGCCAGCGAGAACGAACTGCTCATCGGGTTCATGAGCGCGCTGTCGCAGTCGATCTACGCCGCCACGAACCTCGAACAGTTCATGGACGCGGAGATCCGCGAGGTCACCGCCCGCGCGCACGCGAAGATCACCGAGGCGATCCGCGAGCGGGACGGCGCGGCGGCGATGCGGCGTATGGCGCGGCACGTGTGCGGCTTCGCGGACGCGGCCGCGCGGGTCGACCGGCGGGACCAGGTGGAGCTGTCGGTGCCGCCCGGCGATTGACCATCACCCGGGTCCACGCGCAGCCCGGGCTCGAATGAGAACGCCATATTCACGTCACGCGAACGCCACTCTTCACTTTTGGTCTGACCTTAAATAGGATCCCAGGGTGGAGAGGGGGTCCCATGGGCGAGCCGAATCCCGTCCTGACCGTGGTGGCCGACGGTGATGTCCGCGTCGTCACATTGAACAGGCCCGAGCGGCTGAACGGCGTTCCCGAGGAGCTCCACCAGCGGCTGGCCGAGGTCTGGCGCGAACTCGCGGCGGATCCGAAGGCGCGGGCCGTCGTCCTGACCGGCGCGGGCCGTGCGTTCAGCGCGGGCGGCGACTTCGACCATCTGCGCCGGCACCACACCGATCCGGACCTGCGGGAGCGCTCCATCCGGCTCGACCGGGCCATCCAGACGGAGATGATCCGGTTCCCGCTGCCCGTCGTCGCGGCGGTCAACGGCCCTGCGGTCGGGCTGGGTTGCAGCCTGGCGCTGGGCTGCGATCTGGTGCTGATGGCCGAGGACGCGTACCTCGCGGATCCCCATGTCTCGGTCGGTCTGGTCGCGGGCGACGGCGGTGTGTCCCTCTGGCCTCTGCTCACCAGTCTGCTCCGTGTGAAGGAGTACCTCTTCACCGGAGACCGCATTCCCGCCGCCACAGCGGTCGAACTGGGCCTGGCCAACCGCACGGTCCCCGCCGCGGACCTCCAGCGCGAGGCCCTCGCCCTGGCCGGACGGCTGGCGGCGCAGCCCGCGGAGGCGCTGCGCGCCACCAAGGCGGCGCTCGCCGTGCTGGTGGAGCAGGTGTCGCGGGGCGCCATGGAAGCGGCCCTCATGGCCGAGCGGGCCACCATGACCAGCCCGGACCACATACGGATCATCGACGAGCTGGCATCCGGAGCCCGCCGGCGGTCGACGCCACCGTCCGCGGGACCGGCGGCCACCGCGGCCGGGAAGGACTGACCGTGGAGGCCGAGGAGTTCCTGCTGGTGCGCGACCTGTTCCGCTCGTTCGCCGGGCGCTTCCGCATCGGCTCGGCCGACGAAGTGAAGCCATCGGTGCGAGCGGCCGCGCAGCAGGCACTCGCGGAGCTGGGCCTCGGCGAGTTGCGTCGCTCCTCACCGCCGGCCGCGACCGTCCAGGAGTGCGCCCTGCTCGCGGAGGAGCACGGGAGGCAGCCCCTCACCACTTCCCTGCTGGGGACGGTTCTCCTCGCCCCGGAACTCCTCCGCGTCCTGGGCGCCGAGCGGCGATCGGACAGCGGCACCACTCCGACGGTCGCGCTCGCCCGCGATCTGCGGTTCCCGCGGGCGGACACCTCCGAACTGGTCGCCTGGGACTGCGAGGGCGCGGACAGCGCGCTCTGCGTCACCTCCGACGGGGCCGTCACCCGCGCCGAGTTGGGGCCCGGAGCACCGAGCGCGGACCTCCTGCGCGGCATCCGGACCGTGGGGTCCCCGCAGCGGATCATCGGACGGCTCGACGCAGCGGGGCTTCAGCACTGGCAGGCGTACGCGCTCGTGATGGTGAGCGGTGAACTCGTCGGCGCGGCCCGGGAGTTCGTCGAGCAGAGTGTCGCGTACGCCCGCGAGCGCCGGCAGTACGGGCAGGCCATCGGGGAGTTCCAGGCCGTCCAGCATCTGCTCGCGGACGCGACGGTCGGCCTGGAAGCCTGCGTCAGCGCCACCCGGTATGCCGCCTGGTGCCTCGACAACGAACCCCCGGAGCGCGCCCTGACGGCCGCGCGCGTCGCGAAGGCCGAGGTGAACCGGTCGACCGTGGAGGCGGTCCAGGCCGGTATGCAGGTCTTCGGCGGCATCGCCCAGACCTGGGAGCACATCGCGCACCTCTACCTCCGCAAGGTCCTGCTGGGCGCCACGGTCCTGGCGACCACGGCCGACCTGCTGGTTCCCCTGGCCGAACCGGAGGTCACGCGATGACCGACACCCCCCTGGACTTCGGTGACCCCGCCGGCCTGGACCGGCTGCGCCGGGACTTCCGTGCCTGGCTGAACGGACACCCGCTTCCCGAGCGCCGGTCGGACGAGCCGCTGCCGGTCTTCCTGCACCGCTGGCACCGGCAGCTGCACTCCGGCGGCTGGGTCGGCCTCGACGTTCCCGAGCGCTACGGCGGGCGGGGCCTGAGCGCGCTGCATCAGGTCGCGATCAGCGACGAACTCGGGGCCTGCCATGCTCCGGGCATCCCCCGCATCGGCTATCTCGCCCACGCGCTCCTGGAGTTCGCGGACGAGGACCAGCGCCGGCGGTGGCTGCCGCGGATGCTCGCCGGGGACGACGTCTGGTGCCAGGGGTTCAGCGAGCCGGGGGCCGGGTCGGACCTCGCCGGGATGAGCACGCTCGCGACCCGGCACGACGGCCACTACAGCGTCCGCGGGCAGAAGCTCTGGACCAGCTACGCGCAGTACTCCGGCCTCTGTCTGCTGCTGGCCAGGACGGACCGTGGGGCGCCCGCGCACCGGTCGATCACCGCGTTCGCCCTGCCCCTCGACCGTCCGGGCGTGACCGTACGGCCGTTGCGGGCGATGAACGGCGACGACGAGTTCTGCGAGCTGTTCCTCGACGACGTCCGGATCGAGGAGTCCGAGCGGATTGGCGCCGAGGGCGACGGCTGGCCCCTGGCGATGACGACAGTGTCGTACGAGCGCAACGCACTCGACACCGGCCACATCTCGAAGTACGGGCTGCTCGTCGAGCGTCTTCGGCGCGTCGCCCGTGACCGTCGGGGCGAGCTCCCGGACGGGCTGCTCAGCGAGATCGGGCGGTGCTTCGTGGACTATGAGGTCCTCGTGGCGCACGCCCGGCGCCGGACCGCCGAGCGGCTCGGCGGGCAGGCCGCAGGGCCCGAGTCGTCCATCGACAAACTCCTGATGACCCGGACCGAACAACGGCTCTACGAGACGGCGCTCAAGGTGTTTCCCGAGGAACTCCACGAAGAGGGCGGGGAACTCTTCGGGGACTACCTCTATTCCAGAGCCGCGTCCGTGTACGGCGGAACCTCGCAGATCCAGCGGAACATCATCGCGAAACGCGTCCTGCACCTGCCTTCGCTCTCGAAGCCCCCCAACCCTGGAGCGACGTGATGCGCTACGACGACACCTTCCTGAGCATTCCGCACGCCATCAGGATCGCTTCCAGGAGTTTCGGCGACGACACCGCGCTGATCGACGGATCCCGGCGATGGAGTTTCCGCGAGCTTGAGCGGCAAATGGCCGAGGCCGTGAAAGCGACCGTCGCGCTGGGGGTCGAGCCGGGCGATCGGGTCGGGCTGTGCGCGCCCAACTCGGCGGAGTGGATTTTCGCCGCGCTGGGCATTCAGGGGGCCGGGGGCGTGATCGTGCCTCTCAATACACGGTTCAAGGCGGCAGAAATCTCGTACATTCTGCGGAAATCCGGCGCCAAGGCCCTGATCGCCTCACCTTTCCTGGGCAACGACTACATCGCCGAGCTGAGGAAGACCGACCCCGGACTGCCGGCCTTGCGCAAGACGGTGCCGATTCCCGCGTGGCCGGAATTCCTCCTGGGCGGCCGGGGTGTCTCCACCTCCCTGGTGCACGACCTCATCGACCGGCTGACCCCGAACGACGTCTCCGACGTGATGTTCACGTCCGGAACCACCGGTCATCCCAAGGGCGTCGTCCTGACGCACGGCCAGTCGCTGCGCGCGTACGGCTGGATGGCCGAGGAATACACCTTCGCCCGCTCCGACAGTTTTCTGATCATTCCGCCGTTCTTCCACTGTTTTGGATACAAGGCGGGCTGGCTCGCCTCCCTGATGCACGGGGTGACGGTCATTCCGATGCCCGTCTTCGACGCCGGACGGGCGCTCGACATCATCGCCAGGGAAAAGGTCAGCATTCTGCTGGGCCCGCCCACGATCTTCCAGGACCTGATCAGGCACCCGGACCGCCCGTCGTACGACCTGTCGTCGCTGCGGGTTTCCATGACCGGCGGCACCACCATTCCGGAATCACTGATCCGTGCGATGAAGAGTGAGCTGTCCTTCGACATCGTGATGAGCGCGTACGGGCTGACCGAGTCGACCGCGTTGGTGACGACCACCCGGATCGGGGATTCCGAGGAGACCGTCGCCCGCACCACGGGACGGGTCATTCCGGACGTCGAGATAAGGATCGCCGACGGTGAAAGCTCCGACGCCGGGGGAAAGGGCGCTCCCCCGGGACAGGACGGGGAGGTCCTGGTCCGCGGCTACAACGTCACGCGCGGATACTGGGAGGACCCGGAGGCCACCGCCGCGGCCATCGATCCGGAGGGCTGGCTGCGGACCGGTGACATCGGGCGGCTCGACGAGGACGGCAATCTGTCGATCGTCGACCGCAAGAAGGACATGTACATCGTCGGTGGATTCAACGCCTATCCGGCGGAGATAGAGAAATTGCTGCTCGGGCACGAGCTGATCGAACAGGCCGCCGTCATCGGGGTTCCCGACGAACGCCTCGGCGAGGTCGGCTGCGCCTTCGTCGTCGTGAAGCCCGGCCACCACGTCACCGAGAAGGACATCGTCGAGTGGGCGCGCGAGAACATGGCGAACTTCAAGGTCCCGCGCCACGTCCGGTTCAGCGGTCGACTCCCGCGCAACGCAAGCCAGAAGGTACTCAAGGACGAGCTGCGCGCGCGGTTCGTGAGCGGGGGCTGACATGGGAACGACCGGCCCGCTGGCGGGCATCACGGTGGTGGCGTTGGAGCAGGCCGTGTCCGCTCCGATGTGCACGCGCACCCTGGGGGACTTCGGAGCCCGGGTGATCAAGGTGGAGAACCCGGAAGGCGGCGACTTCGCCCGGCACTACGACGACGTGGTGGGCGGCCTCGGGGCGCACTTCGTCTGGGCCAACCGCGGCAAGGAGTCGGTGGCGCTGGACCTGAAGACTCCGGCCGGGATGACTGCGCTGCACCGGCTGCTCGACCGCGCCGACGTCCTGGTGTCCAACCTCGCTCCCGGGGCGACGGCCAAACTCGGCATCTCCCCGGCCGACCTGGCCGTGAGCCATCCGGAACTCATCGCGGTGGAGATCGACGGGTACGGTGCGGGCGGCCCGCTCTCCCACAAGCGCGCCTACGACCTGCTCGTCCAGGCGGAGTCGGGAGCGTGCGCGACGACCGGCCGTCCCGGTGCGCCGGCCAAGGCGGGTCCGCCGATCGCGGACGTGTGCAGCGGCCTGTACGCCGCCTTGTCGGTCATGGCCCTGCTCCATGAGAGGGCGCGCGGTCGCAGCGACGGTCCCGCCGCGGTCGCGGTGAGTCTGTTCGACACGATGACGGAGCTGATGGGGTACTCGCTCACCTACACCCGGCACACGGGCATCGATCAGGAGCCGGTGGGCATGGGGTCGCCCGCCGTGGCACCGTACGGGGCCTACGCCACGGCCGACGGCCACACCGTCGTCCTCGGCACCACCAAAGACCGCGAATGGCAGCGGCTGGCGCGCGAGCTGCTCGACCTGGCGGACGACGCACGCTTCGCGACCAACTCGGGCCGGGTGGAGCACCGTTCCGCCCTGGACGCGGAGATCGGCGCGTGGTGCGCCCGCCATGATCTGGCGCATGTGCAGGACAGCGCGGACTCCGCCGGGATCGGGAATGCCCGGCTCAACTCCCCGAGCGACGTCCTCGCGCATCCGCAGCTGACGGCCCGCGACCGGTGGCGCCGGGTCGACACACCCGGCGGTTCGGTGCCCGCTCTGCTGCCGCCCGCCGTGCTCTCCGGCTATGAGCCGCCGATGGGCGCGATCCCCGCGCTCGGCGAGCACACCGCCGCCGTACTCGCCGAGTTGGGCATCAGCGACGAAGGGGAAGTGCTGTGAGCGACCAGCCCGTTCTGCTCTCCAGCGACATCGGCGGCGTACGCACCCTGACGCTGAACCGGCCGCACCGCAAGAACGCGATCGACGAGGAGCTGTGGACCGCGCTGCGGGACGGGCTCTCGGACGCCGGACGCGATCACACCGTACGAGCGATCGTGCTGACCGGAGCCGGGGGCGCGTTCTGCTCCGGCGCCGACATCTCGAAGGGGGTGAGCAGCGCCCATCCGCTGTACCGCATGCGGACGTTGAGCGAAGTCGCCCTGCTGCTGCACGAGTTGCCGGTTCCCACGATCGCCAAGGTGAGCGGGGTCGCGGTCGGCGCGGGATGGAATCTCGCGCTGGGCTGCGATCTGATGGTGGCGACCCCTCAGGCGAGGTTCTCGCAGATCTTCGCGCGGCGTGGGCTGTCGCTGGACTGCGGTGGCTCGTGGCTGTTGCCGAAGCTCGTCGGACTGCAGCAGGCCAAGCGGCTCGCGCTGCTCGCCGAGACGATCGACGCCGAGGAGGCCCGGGCGCTGAACCTGGTGACGTGGGTGGTGTCCGCGAAGGAGATCGACGCCTTCGTGGCCGACCTCGGAGCGCGGCTGGTGGCGGGCGCCTCGATCGCCCTCGCCCAGAACAAGGCGTTGCTGAACGAGGGCTCCGACCGCACGATGCGCGACGCGCTGGCGGGCGAGGCACGCGCCCAGGCGGTCAACTTCGCCACGGCGGATGTCCCCGAGGCGTACGCGGCGTTCGCCGAGAAACGCGAACCGACGTTCACCGGGCGCTGGGCCGCGCCGAGTGGCCGGGCCGACAACGGAGGCCGTCATGCGTGAAGCGGTGATCGTGGAAGCGGTGCGGACCGCTGTGGGGAGGCGGAACGGTGGGTTGTCCGGCATGCACGCGGCCGACCTCTCCGCCGTCGTGCTGGGCGCGCTGGTCGAACGGGCCGGGATCGACCCCGAGGTCGTCGACGATGTGATCTGGGGCCGTGTGTCCCAGGTCGGCGACCAGTCCAGCAACATCGGGCGCTACGCGGTCCTCGCCGCGGGATGGCCCGAGAGCATCCCGGGAACCACGGTCAACCGGGCGTGCGGGTCGAGTCAGCAGGCGCTGGACTTCGCCGCGCACGCCGTCATGTCCGGCGAGCAGGACATCGTCGTGGCGGGCGGCGTCGAGGTGATGAGCCGGGTCCCGCTCGGCTCCGCGCGGGCCACCGGAATGCCGTACGGGCCCCAAGTTATCGCCCGCTACGAGGACTTCTCCTTCAACCAGGGGCTGTCCGCCGAGAAGATCGCGCAGAAGTGGGGCTTCTCGCGTGCGCGGCTCGACGCGTTCTCGGCGCTCTCCCATGAGCGGGCCGCGGCGGCGCAGGACGCCGGGGTCTTCGCCGCGCAGATCGTCCCGGTGGCCACGGAGGGCACGACGGTCGCGGTCGACGAGGGGATCCGGCGCGGGACCAGCGTCGACGGTCTCTCCTCGCTCAAGCCCGCGTTCGCCGACGACGGAGTGATCCACGCGGGCAACGCCTCCCAGATCTCGGACGGGGCGGCGGCGCTGCTGGTGACGACGCCGGAGAGGGCGCGCGAGCTGGGGCTGACGCCGATCGTGCGCTACCGCACGGGAGTTGTCACCGGGTCCGACCCGGTGCTCATGCTCACCGGTCCGATCCCGGCGACCGAGAAGGTCCTGCGGAAGGCGGGCATCGCGCTGTCCGACGTCGGGGTCTTCGAGGTCAACGAGGCTTTCGCACCGGTGCCGTTGGCGTGGCTGGCCGAGACCGGCGCCGACCCGGCGCTGCTCAATCCGCTGGGCGGCGCCATCGCGCTGGGCCACCCGCTCGGCGCGTCGGGTGCCGTCCTGATGACCCGCATGATCCACCACATGCGCGACCAGGGGATCCGCCACGGCCTGCAGACCATGTGCGAGGGCGGCGGCACCGCCAACGCCACCCTTGTCGAACTGATCACGCCCTGAAGCCGAACCGACCACGCCGTGAAGTCGATGACCACGCCCTGACCCGGAGGCCGTCGTGCGCCGAGAGCTCTTCACCCCCGACCACGAGGCGTTCCGGCGGCTGGTGCGGGACTTCGTGGCGAACGAGGTGGTCCCGCACTACGCCTCGTGGGAGGAGGCCGGGCGGCTGCCCCGCGCGCTCTTCGAACAGCTGGGCTCGCTGGGGCTGTTGGGCATGGCCGTCCCCGAAGAGTATGGCGGAGCGGGCCTCGACGACTACCGCTACAACGTCGTGCTCCAGGAGGAAGCCGCACGCGCCCTGGTCACGCTCGGCACCGTACGCACCCAACTCGACGTCGTTCTCCCCTACTTCCTCGCCTACGCCGGCAAGGAACAGCGCGGTCGATGGTTCCCCGGTCTCGCGGCCGGCACGCTCCTGACCGCCATCGCCATGACCGAACCGGGCACGGGTTCCGATCTCGCGGGCATCCGGACCACCGCCGTGCGCGACGGGGACGCGTACGTTCTGAGCGGGGCCAAGACGTTCATCACCGGCGGCCTTCTCGCCGACCTGGTGATCGTGGTGGCGCGGACGTCGACCGATCCCGGCAACCGGCGGGCGGGCCTCACCCTGCTGGTCGTCGAGGACGGTATGCCGGGCTTCACGCGCGGCCGGGTGCTGAACAAGATGGGCATCAAGGTCCAGGACACCGTCGAGCTGGCCTTCGACGGCGTACGGGTCCCGGTGGCCAACCGGCTGGGCGAGGAGGGCGCGGCTTTCGGCTACCTCGGCCACAACCTGCCGCAGGAGCGGATGACGGTGGCGGTCGGATCGGTCGCCCAGGCGCGGGCGGCGCTGGACACGACGATCGCGTACGTGAAGGAACGGCAGGCGTTCGGGACCCCGGTCGCCTCCTTTCAGAACACGAAGTTCGAACTCGCCGCGGTGGCCGCCGAGATCGAGGCCGCGCAGATGATGCTCGACCGTGCCGTGACCGAGCTGGTCGACGGGGAGCTGTCGGGCGCCGACGCTGCGAAGGTCAAGCTGTTCTGCACGGAGATGCAGGCGCGGGCCGTGGATCGCTGCCTGCAACTGTTCGGCGGGTACGGCTACATGCTGGAATACCCCATCGCCCGGCTGTACGCGGACGCGCGCATCACCCGGATCTACGCCGGGACCAGCGAGGTCATGAAGGTCATCATCGCCAAATCCCTGGGACTGTGAACACCATGACGGACTCCTCCAGCGGTGCTTCCACCGGTTTCTCCGGCGACTTCGCCCACAGGGCGGGTGCCGCGTTCGTCGCGGGTGGCACGGGCGCCATCGGGGCGGCGATCGTCCGTACGCTGGCCGAGCGGGGCAGCGACGTGGTGCTCACGTATCGCGCGCATCAGGCCGCGGCCGAGTCGCTCGCCGGTGAGATCAAGGAGTGCGGGCGTCAAGTCCTCACGCTGCGGCTCGATTTGAGCGACGAGTCGGCCACCGCTGCGGCCGTGTCCGAGGCGGCCTCGGCGTTCGGCGGTATCCACACCCTCGTGTACGCGGCGGGCCCGCGTGTGCCGATGGTGCATCTGAGCAAGGTCACGCCGAGCCAGTACCGGGCCCAACTCGACGCCGACGCGGGGGCGTTCTTCAATCTGGTCCATCCCGCGCTGCCCCGGCTGCGGGAGAGCCGGGGCAGCATCGTCGCGGTCACCACCGTGGCCACCCGCCGGTTCCCGGTCCGCGACGGGCTCTCGTCGGGCACGAAGGGGGCGGTCGAGGCGGTCGCCCGGGCGCTGGCCGCCGAGGAAGGGCGGTACGGCGTCCGCGTGAACTGTGTCGGCCCCGGCATGCTGACGGACGGCATCGCCGCCCGCCTGATCAGTTCGGGCGAACTCGACGAGGCGGCGCTGGAGATCACCCGGCGCAACATCCCGCTGCGCCGCTTCGGCAGCGCGACGGACATCGCCGAGGCGGTCGCGTTCCTGGCCTCGGACCGCGCGGGCTTCATCACCGGGCAGGCGCTGGGGGTGGACGGCGGGTACAGCGTCTAGCTGTCCTGTGGCGTGATCCGGCGTCCGTCGACGAAGCTGTCCGAAGCCGCGCCCGCCCAGTTCGGGGCCGAGATGCGGGGCCCACAGACCCTGGTCGCGCACCTGCTGTTTGAGCTTGCGGACGACGGGGCCGAGCTCGTCGTCGAGCGGCTGGAAGGCCCGGCCGGGGTAGAGCAGGTCGAGCGGTTCGATGCGTTCGGCGCGGAAGTGTCGGATCCACTCCAGCTTCTCCTCGAACTCCGGCTCTGTGCGAAAGTCCCATCCCATTGCGCGAGAATAACATTCTCACTCAGTGCAAGTAAGGGTCTCGTAACTTGCGGTGCGTGATTCGGTAGGGCGACCCGCCCGATTACCGTTGAAGTGGAGTATCGTTCTGCAAGTGACAGCAGTCCCCGAAGAGCCAGCGTGGCGCCAGCGCGCCGTCGAACGGTCCACCCGTGCCGCCAAGCTCCGCGCGGAGCAACGCGTGCAGCGCTTCCTGGACTCGGCGCAGGAGTTGATCGCCGAGAAGGGAACGACGGACTTCACCGTCCAGGAGGTCGTCGACCGTTCGAAGCAGTCGTTGCGCAGCTTCTACCAGCACTTCGACGGCAAATACGAGCTGCTGCTGGCCCTGTTCGAGGACGCGCTCTCCACGTCGGCGGCCGAGATCCGCGAGGCCGCGTCCGGGATGAGCGATCCGCTGGAGTCCCTTCGGCTCGCCGTGGACATGCTGTACCGGCAGTCGCACCCGAGCCCCGGTGTGCAGCGCCCGCTGTTCAGCGACTTCGCCCTCCAACTGCTGGTCAAGCACCCGGCACAGGTGGCGACCGCCCACATTCCGCTGCTCACGCTCTTCACGGAGCTGATCGAGCAGGCCGCCGAGGCCGGTGCCATCCCCGCTGGAAGGCCCCGCCGCCAGGCCTCGCTGGTCATGCAGACCATCATGTTCGCCGCTCAGGCCCACGGCGTCCCGGCCGACAGCCACTCCCACCCGGTCACCGCCGAGGAGATCTGGCAGTTCTGCCTCGGCGGCATCTCGGGCGTCCCGGCCACGGCGGGCAGGTCGGCCGCGGGCTAGTCCAACTTCTGGACGGTGAGGGGGACTTCCGGACGGCCGGCCCGACTTCCAGACGGCTGGTCCGACTTCCGGACGACCGATCCAGTTTCCGTACGACCGGTCCAGCCTCCGTAAGACTGGTCCAACTTCCGCGCGACTGGTCAACTTCCGTACGCTGACGCGAAATCCCGCTTCTCCGTGATCGAGAGTAAGGTTCTCGCCCACAGGGCAGGATCCGAGGGTGACGCCAAGACCTTCCTACCGGGTCGTCCAATGGGCGAGCGGAAACATCGGCGCCCGCACCCTGCG
Organism: Streptomyces sp. R35; assembly: GCF_041053035.1. Lineage (NCBI taxonomy): Bacteria > Bacillati > Actinomycetota > Actinomycetes > Kitasatosporales > Streptomycetaceae > Streptomyces > Streptomyces sp. R35. Next base: position 8,276,973 of record NZ_CP163440.1, on the reverse strand, counting down.
CGCGGTCGTCGAGCACCCGCGGCTGACCTTGGCCGGTCTGTATGTGCATACGTCGGCCAAGGCGGGAAGCGACGCCGGAGAGCTGTGCGGACTGGACGCGACGGGGATCATCGCGACCCGGGACATCGACGAGATCACGGCTCTCGGCGCCGACTGCGTCCTCTACACGCCGCGCGCCTGCGACTTCGACGAGGTGTGCCGACTGCTGGCCTCGGGCGCAAACGTCGTGACCACCCGGGGTGAGTTCCACCGTGCGGACAGTCTCGATCCCGCGGTGCGCAGGCGGGTCGAGGCCGCGTGCGACCGCGGCGGGACCTCGATCCACAGCACCGGAAGCAGCCCCGGATTCATCACGGAGGCTCTGCCGCTGGTACTGACGTCATCCAGCGGCGGCTCGACGGTCTGACGATCGACGAGTTCGCCGATCTCTCCCGACGCGACTCGCCCGGGCTGCTCTTCGAGGTGATGGGCTTCGGGAAGCCCCCTGCCGAGTTCGACGAACGCCGGTTGTCCGTGGTGCGCGACAGCTTCGGCCCGTCACTGCGTCTTGTCGCCGACACCCTCTCGCTGCGCCTCGATTCGGTGGAGGCGACCGGCGAGGTCGCGACCGCGCCCCGCCCCGTCCACATCGCCGCCGGCGTCCTGCCGGCCGGCACCGTGGCCGCACAGCGAATCACGGTGGCGGGCCTGCACGACGGCCGCCCGGTGCTGCGCTTCCGCGCCCACTGGTACTGCACCACCGATCTCGGCCCCGCGTGGGATCTCCGCCCCACCGGCTGGCACGTCACGGTGGACGGCGACGCTCCGCTCGACGTCGACATCCGCTTCCCGGTACCCCTGGACCGGATGGCGGCCACGTCGCCCTCGTACACGGCGAACTGCGCTGTCAACGCGGTGCCCTTCGTCTGCGCGGCACCCCCTGGCATCCGCACGACGGCCGACCTGCCTCAGATCGTCGCCGCGCTCGGCCCCTCATAGCCGCACTCGAACCCTCACGGCCACGCCCGGCCCGACACAGCGACGCCCGGACCCTCGTCACCCGTCACCCGTCACCCGTCACCCGGCCACCGGCCACCGGCCACCCGAGGCTCCTGCCGCGCAGCAGCACCCGTGTTCCGGCCGGCACCTCGGCCATCCGGAAGGGCTTGGCGAAGCAGTCGGACGGTCGACGGCGGCGGCGGTCAGCCAGACCCGCGCCTCGGTTCCGCAGCCCTCGGCGCGGACCTGACAGCCCGCCGGCTCAAGGGTGGCCGACAGCGGTTCGACGGCATCCGGGGCGTCAAGGGTGGTCGCCGGCGGTTCAACGGCTTCCGGGGCGGCGACGGCGACCAGGACGTGCTGCCCGATTCGGGATTCCTCCGCGGGTTTCCCGCAATCCACCAATCCACGGGCTTCGGGACGGGCGTGCACTCAGGTTCGCGACACCTTCTCGGACGTGATGTCCACGTCCTCCGCGGAGTAGAAGTCGTCGACCATCCGGTGGAACAGGCGGGCCAGCTGCCGCAGCTCGTCCGAGTCCCAGTCCTTCAGGGCGACCTGCATACCCCGGACGCTCGCCTCGCGAACGCGGTCGATCGCCTCGCGGCCCCTCGGGGTGATCTCGATGCGCTGCGCGCGTCGGTCGTCCGGGTCCGGGACCCGGGTCACGTAACCGGCCTTCTGCAGTTGCTGCACCTGGCGGGTGACATGGGACGCCTCCACGGCCAGCAGATTCGCCAGTTCGCCCAGCCGCATCGGCTCGGAATCGGCGATCTGCCGCAGCAGCGCCACGGCCGCGCGCTCCAGCGACACTCCGGCCAGGGCCATCAGACGGTCGTGCTGCCGGACCCGGCTGGTCAGATAGGAGATGCGATTGAGCGCGCCCTCGATCTCCGTGATGTCGGCCGAGGCCGGGGCGTCTGTCGGCGGTGTGGTGGGCATGGGTCCATCCTAGCAGCTAATTGCCTGACTCAAGTAAATTACTCATTAGTTTGCTTGACTCAAGTAACTCCGACATGTTTGCCTGAGTCAAGCAAGCCACCCACGACCCTCCTGGCCGTGGGTCCCCAGACCGGGGCCACACAGAGCGGACGTGGCCCCGTCGCGCCGAACCCGTGGGGACGGGGAGCGGCGCAGTCCCGGACCCGGCGATCGGACACCCCCTGCCCGTCGCCGGGTCCGAGGACACCGGCCGACCATGCCTCTCCCCTCTTCACCGGGGCGGACGTCGGCTCAGTGCCCGTGTCACTGCTCATCGGCCCTCCGGGCGCCGATCACCGGCCTGGTGTCCACCGCGAGGCGGAGTTCCCCGCACGCCGCTTCGCACCACGCGAACACCCCGCATGGGACCACCTGAGACGGAAGACGGGACTCTCCGATGGGAAGTTACACACGAGCAGGACTGGCCGGCGTGGGCGTCACGTGCGGCGTGCTCCTGCTCGCGGTCAGCGTCGGGAACAACAAGGACGACGACAAGACCACCTCCACCCAGCCCAAGGGCGCGGCAGCCGCCGCGCCACCGAAGGGCCCGTACGTCGCGCTCGGCGACTCGTACACCGCGGGACCGAAGATCCCCTCCCAGACCGGCAAGCCCGCGGGCTGCGAGCGCTCCGACCACAACTACCCCGCACTGGTCGCCGAGAAGCTGGAGATCGACGCGGCCGACTTCCGCGACATGAGCTGCAGCGGCGCCACCCTCGCCGATCTGTCCGCTCCGCAGCACACTGACAACGGCGTCAACCCGGCCCAGCTGTCTGCCCTTTCGGACTCGACCCGGCTGGTGACCATCGGCATCGGCGGCAACGACATCGGCTTCAGTTCGCTGGTGAAGAACTGCGTCAAGCAGGGCGCCCTCTACGTCGCGACCGGCAGCGGCAAGTACACCGGGAACGACGCGCCCTGCAAGGGGAAGTACGTCTCGGGCGGCACCGACGAGGTGCGGCAGAAGATCCAGGCGGCGGGAGAACGCCTGGCCGACACGCTGAACGAGGTCAAGCAGCGGGCCCCGAAGGCCCGGGTCTACGTCGTGGGCTATCCGTCGATCCTGCCGGACAAGGGCAAGGCCTGCGAGGACGACATGACCCTCGCACCCGACGACGCGACCTTCCTCAACGACAAGGAACAGCAGCTCAACAGCACACTGCGGCAGCGCGCGGCGGACGCCGGGGCCGGATACGTCGACACGTACACCCCCTCGGCGGGCCGCGACGCCTGCTCGGCGAGGGAGACCCGCTGGACAGAGCCCCTCATCCCGGCGGCCCCGGCCGCCCCCGTCCACCCCAACGAACGCGGTGAGCGCGGTATGGCCGACGCCGTCCTGCGCACGGTCAAGGGCTCGTAGCCAGAACCGACCGCGAACACCGATCGCGAACACCGACTGCGAACACCAATCGCGAGACACCGACCGCGAAAGACGACCCATGGGCGACCGCGAACGACGCCCCAGGGAGAGGAAGAGGTACGACATGAGAAGCACGGGTACGGGGCTGGAAGGACGCGGCGTCGTCGTCACCGGAGCGGGCTCGGGCATCGGTCGGGCCACCGCCCTGGAGTTCGCCGAGGAAGGCGCGAAGGTCCTGGTCGCCGATCTGAACGAGGACGCCGCCGAACAGGTCGTCAAGACGATCGAGTACGCGGGAGGCGTCGCCCGCGCGGTCGTCGGCGATCTCAGCGACCCGCAGGTGGTCGAGGAGGTCGTCGCCACGGCCGTGGACACCTTCGGCGGCCTGGACGTGCTGGTGAACAACGCCGGCGTCATGGACCACATGTCGGCCCTCGCCGACACCGGCGACGCCGAGTGGGAGCGCGTCATACGGGTCAATCTGACCGCGCCGTTCCAGCTCACCCGTGCCGCGCTGCCGCACATGCTGGCGGCGGGCAGCGGCTCGATCGTGTTCACCGCCTCCGAGGCCGGCCTGCGGGGCAGCACGGCTGGTGCCGCGTACACCGCCTCCAAGCACGGCATCGTGGGGCTGACCAAGTCCCTCGCCGTGATGTACCGGAACCAGGGCATCCGTACCAACGCCATCGCCCCCGGCCCCACCGCGACCAGAATCCAGGTCGATTCCCAGCCGAAGGCCCACGGCCCGAGCCTCATCGGTCCCTACATCGGCCTCTCCGGCAGGGTGTCCGAACCCGAGGAGCAGGCAGCCGCCATCGTCTTCCTCGCCTCGGACGCCGCCAGCAACATCAACGGCGTCGTCCTGCCGGTCGACTTCGGCTGGTCAGCCGTCTGACCGGCCGTCAAGAACCCCACCCTCCACACCCGTATATCTGCTGTCTGCAAGAGAGCGAGTCATGCCATGGCCACGATGAAGTCCGTACAGACCGGCCCCGTCGGCAAGATCGACGTCGTCGACGTCGAGCGGCCGGTGCCCGGCCCGAAGGACGTACTGATGCAGATCCGCGCCTGCGGCATCTGCGGCACCGATGTGACCTTCCTGCACATGGGCGGTATGCCGTCCCGGGGAGCCGCGGGCGGCGAGCTGGTCGCGGTGCCGCTGGGCCACGAGCCGGCCGGTGAGATCGTCGAGGTGGGAGCCGAGGTCACGGACCTGAAGGTCGGCGACCGCGTGGTGGTCAACCCGCAGGACGCGCCGACCGGCATCATCGGCTGCGGCGGCAAGTTCGGCGGGATGAGCGAGTACCTCCTCATCGAGAACGCCGTCGCCGGCAAGAGCGTCGCGGTCTTCCCCGACACCGTTCCCTTCGACGTCGCCGCGCTCAACGAGCCGATGGCCGTCGCCCGGCACGCCGTCAACCGCTCCGAGGCCAAGCCGTCGGACAAGGTCGTGGTGTTCGGGGCCGGGCCCATCGGCCTGGGCGCCACCATCTGGCTGAAGCTGCGCGGGGTCGAGCACGTGGTCGTCGCCGACGTGATCCCCGAGCGGCTGGAGACGGCGCTGGCCGTCGGCGCGGACGCCGTCATCAACTCCGCCACCGAGGACATCACCGCCCGGCTGACCGAGCTGCACGGCCAGGCCGCCAACGCCCTCGGCCAGCCCCGTGCCGGAACCGACATCTACATCGACGCCGCCGGCGCGCCCGCCGTCTTCAACGCCACCATCGCCGCCGCGCAGTGGGGCGCCAAGATGGTCATGGTCGCCGTACAGAAGAAGTCCGACGCGATCGACCTCGCCGGCATGCTCCGCAGCGAGCTGACCCTCATCGCCTCCCAGGGCTACCCCACGGAGATCTTCGAGGTCACCCAGGAGATCGCCGAGCACCACGAGCGCTTCGCCAAGCTGATCAGCCACCGCATCCCGTTCGCCGAGGCCGAGCGTGCCTTCGAGCTCACGCTGACGCCGGGGGCGGCGGAGAAGGTGGTCGTCACCTTCGGCGCCTAGGGGGTTCCCCACACCCCCTAGGCGTAGTCACCACGCCGTAGACCACCCGCACCACCCCCGTGGCCGTGCCGCACGTCCGAGCGGCGCGGCCACGCCTTTGTCCGCTCCCGTGGGCGGTCGTGTCCTGCTCGGGGACCATGCGCCGGGCCTCGTGTACTGCGTTCTCAGTAGTCCGGATTGTCGGCAGGCGCACGACGACAGGACACCCCCGTCCCCGGGAGCCTGGGGACGTATCCGAAATCAGATGTGGAGATCCCTGCTCGTGGCTACTTTCCTGTATCGACTGGGCCGCCTGGCCTTCCGGCGGCGCTGGTTCGTCGCCCTCATATGGGTGGCGGTGCTCGGTGCGGTCGGTTTCGGCGCGGCCACGGCGCCTGCCGCCCCCGACGCGAGCAACTCGATGCCCGGTATCGAGTCGCAGAAGGCGTTCGACCTGATGGAACAGCGCTTCCCGGGGGCGAAGGCCGACGGAGCGAGCGCCCGGGTCGTCTTCGTCGCTCCCGACGGGCAGAAGGTCACCGCCTCCGAGAACAAGGCCGCCATCGAGAAGTTCGTGTCCGAGGCCGCCGACGGTTCGCAGGTCGCCAGTGCGGTCAGCCCCTTCCAGGCGAAGGCGGTCAGCAAGGACGCCTCCACCGCGTACGCGACCGTCACCTACAAGGTGAAGGCCGACGACCTCACCGACGCCAGCAAGAACTCCCTGAAGGACGCGATCAAGCAGGCCGAGGGTTCGGACCTGACCGTCGAGGTCGGCGGCACCGCGCTGGCGACCCAGCCCGCCGCGGGCGGATCGGCCGAGGCGATCGGTATCGCCATCGCCGCGCTCGTGCTGGTGATCACCTTCGGTTCGCTGGCCGCGGCCGGGCTGCCGCTGCTGACCGCGATCATCGGCGTCGGCGTGTCCATGGCCTCGATCATGGCGCTGGCCAGCGCGCTCGGCCTCTCCTCTACCACCGGCACGCTCGCCAGCATGCTCGGTCTCGCGTGCGGTATCGACTACGCCGTGTTCATCGTCTCCCGCTACCGCGAGGAGCGCGCCAAGGGCCACGCGCCGCAGGAGGCGGCCGGACTCGCCGCGGGCACCGCCGGATCGGCGGTCGTCTTCGCCGGCCTCACCGTGGTCATCGCGCTGGCCGGACTCTCGGTCGTCGGCGTGCCGATGCTGACCAAGATGGGCCTGGCCGCCGCCGGTGCGGTCGCCGTCGGTGTCGTCATCGCGCTGACGCTGGTCCCGGCCCTCCTCGGCTTCTGGCCGAACGCCGTGCTGGCCCGCCGTGCCCGCAAGAGCGGCGAGATCAAGGAGGCCGGCGAGCACAACGGCGGCACCCGCTGGGCCCGGTTCGTGCTGCGCCGCCCGGTGCCCGTGCTCATCGCCTCGGTCGTCGGCCTCGGCGCGCTCGCCGTACCGGTGATGGACCTGCAGCTGGGCATGTCCGGAGACGAGGCGAAGTCCACCTCCACCACCGAGCGGCGTGCCTACGACGACCTCGCCAAGGGTTTCGGGCCCGGCTTCAACGGCCCGCTGACCATCGTCGTGGACGCCAAGGGCGCCGATGACGCGAAGGCCGCGGTGGCGACGATCGAGAAGAAGATCGGCGACACCGAGGGAATCGTCTCCGTCTCGGCCGCCCGGTTCAACCAGGACGGCGACACCGCGGTCTTCTCCGCGGTCTCGGCCGAGGCGCCCACCAGCGAGAAGACGAAGGATCTCGTCCAGACCATCCGCGACGACCGTCCGGCCACCGAGGCCTCGACCGGTGCGGAGTTCGAGGTCACCGGCACCACCGCGCTGAACATCGACGTCGCGCAGAAGATGCAGGACGCGCTGATCCCGTACCTCATCGTGGTGGTGAGCCTGGCGATCCTGCTGCTGATGATCGTCTTCCGCTCCATTCTGGTGCCGATCAAGGCGGCCGTCGGCTTCCTCCTGTCGGTGCTCGCGGCCCTCGGCTCCGTCGTCGCGGTCTTCCAGTGGGGCTGGGGCGCCGACCTGCTCGGCGTCGAGTCGACCGGTCCGATCATGAGCATGATGCCGATCTTCCTGGTGGGCATCGTCTTCGGCCTCGCGATGGACTACGAGGTGTTCCTCGTCGCCCGGATGCGGGAGGCGTACGTCCACGGGGACCGGCCCGGGCAGGCGATCGTGACCGGGTTCCGCTACAGCGCCCGGGTCGTGGTGGCCGCCGCGCTGATCATGATGGCCGTGTTCTCGGGCTTCATCGGAGCCGGCGAGTCCATGATCAAGATGATCGGCTTCGGTCTCGCCATCGCCGTCCTCTTCGACGCGTTCGTGGTCCGCATGGCGCTCGTGCCCGCGGTCCTCGCCCTGCTCGGCAAGGCGGCGTGGTGGATGCCGCGCTGGCTGGACAAGATCCTGCCCAAGGTCGACGTGGAGGGCGAGGCACTCAGCCACCAGCCCTCCACCACCCCCGCGCAGCCGGACCCGGCCGACCTGGAGTCGGCCCGCGTCTGACGACCCCCGCGTCGGACAGTCCCTGCGCCCAGGGGGTTGCTGTGCGGGACCTTCGCAGCACCCCCGAGGGCCGCCCGTGTCACCACGGGCGGCCCTCATCGGCCGTTCCGCGACGCGGTGTCCCCACTGGCCCTTCCCGCACCACCGCGCCCACCATGGACGCAGCTCACCCCCGACCGGAGAACCGATGATCACCAGCTGGCAGCGGTACAGGGCGGACCATCCCCGTGTGGTCGACGTGATGGTCGTCCTGGTGGCGTTCGCCCTCACCGTCCTCGGCTGTCTGATCAGCCTGGAGCCCGGGGGCGAGGAGATCCCACTGTGGCCCGGCGTGCTCCTGGGGGCCGCAGGCTCCGCGGCCCTGTGGTGGCGCCAGACTCACCCCCGCACGGTCGTCGCGGTGACCTCGGTCGCCGCCAACACCGCCGGGGCCCTGGGCTATCTCCTCACTCCCCTGCTCCTCGCACCGCTCATGAGCGCGCTGTACTGGCTGGCGATGCGCACCGACCGCAGGACGGCCCGGATCGCCCTCGTCGGCGTCGTCTCCCTACTGGTGACCACGGCCCTGGTCGACGACCGTTACGCCTACCCGTGGCCCCTCAAGACGCTCGGCCCCGCCTTCTGGGTGCTGGCGCCGGTCGCCTGGGGCACGGCGACCCGGCTGCGCCGCGCCTACCTGGAGGCCGCGCACGCCCGCGCCGAGTACGCCGAGCGCACCCGCGAGGAGGAGGCACGGCACCGGGTCGCGGAGGAGCGCATGCGCATCGCGCGCGAACTGCACGACGTCGTCGCCCACCACATGGCCCTGGCCAACGCCCTCGCGGGCACCGCCGCGCATCTCGCGCGCACCCACCCCGACCAGGTCCAGCGGATCCTCGACGACCTGGCCGGCACCACGTCCTCGGCGCTGCGTGAACTCAAGGCCACCGTCGGCCTGTTGCGGCAGGCGAACGAGCCCGACGCTCCCCTGGAACCGGCCCCCGGCCTCGGCCGGCTCTCCGACCTGACCAGCGCGTTCGCGGCCGCCGGGCTCACGGTCACCGTCACCGTCGAAGGAGAGGAGCAGCCGCTCTCACCGGGGGTGGACCTGACGGCGTACCGGATCGTGCAGGAGGCCCTCACCAACGTCGCCAAGCACGCCGCCGCGAAGACGGCGCGCGTCAGGCTGGCGTACACCCACGACCATGTGACCATCACGGTCAGCGACGACGGAGACGCCGCGGCCCCCGCCGCCCCGTCCCCGAGCGGCGGCTTCGGCCTGATGGGCATGCGGGAGCGCGCCCAGTCGGTCGGCGGCCGCCTTCAGGCGGGACACCGCCCGGAGGGCGGCTTCACCGTCACCACGGAACTGCCGATCCGCACGTAGCACCGACGATCCCCGACGTGGAACCCGCGATTGCTGACCCCACCGGTCCCCCAGCCCCGCCGCCCCCAGTCCCCAGCCCCCCAGTCCCCCAAGCCCCCCATCCCTGGAAGAAGACCGCACCAGATGACCATCCGCGTCCTGCTCGCCGACGACCAGGCCCTCCTGCGGGCCACCTTCCGGATCCTGATCGACTCGTGCGACGACCTGCACGTGGTCGCCGAGGCCACCGACGGCAAGGAAGCGGTCGAACTCGCCCACGTCCACCACCCCGACGTCGTCCTCATGGACATCCGCATGCCCGGCACCGACGGTCTCACCGCGACCACGGCCATCTGCGCCGACCCGGACCTGTCGGCCACCCGCGTTCTCATCCTCACCACGTTCGAGATCGACGAGTACGTCGCCCAGGCCATGCGCGCCGGCGCGAGCGGCTTCCTCGGCAAGGACGTCGCCGCCGACGCGCTGCTCGACGGCATCCGCACCGTGGCCTCCGGCGACGCCCTGCTCTCCCCCGCCGCCACCCGCGCCCTCATCACCCGCTTCCTCACCACTCCGGCACCGGGCACCCCGCTGGCGCCCCCCGATTCCCTCGACACCCTCACCGCTCGCGAACGCGAGGTGATGGCCCTGGCGGCGGAGGGCCAGTCCAACACCGAGATCGCCGAGCGACTCGTGGTCAGCCCCTTGACCGTACGCACCCACATCCACCGCGCCATGACGAAGCTCAACGCCCGCGACCGCGCCCAACTCGTCGTCATCGCCTACCAGTCGGGCCTGGTACGCCCCACACCACCACAGGCGCCCGAGCCGCCGCGCTGACTCACTCACGTCACTCACGCGAGGCGACTTCGGCGGCGTCCCGTCGATCACCCGGACGGCGCCGGCCGGTGGCGGACCTGGGCACGGGGTGCTGGCCTGGCACTCCCGTCCAATGCCCGTTACCGATGCCTGTCCGAGGCCCGACCGAGGCCGTCCGATGAACCGTGCGAGTTCAGTGGGAGCCCGCAGCATGCCCGAGACACCAGAGATGCCAGGGATGTCCGATCCGGGCGATGCCGTCACGGAGACCTTCGCGTTCGTGTGCGGAAACTGCGGCGAGTCCTGGGAGCAGACCTTCGAGGTCGTGTTCCTCCCCGACCCGGCCGCGCTCAACCCTCAGGAGTACGTCGACGAGGACGGCAAGGCCATGCGGTCACCGCTGGCCGACGCGGTCTGTCGCGTATGCGGGAGCCGGAAGGTGCGGGTGATGGCGCCCGACCTCGCCGAACGGGCCAGGGCGGCCGAGGACGCGGAACACCCGCACCACAGCCATCACTTGCATCTGCCCCACCGGGCACATCCGGCGCGGCGGACCGACTCGGAGGACTGACCGGACTCACCGGCATCGACATCGGCATCGGTCCACGCGGGGCGCGGGGAGGCCACTCAAACGTGCACGGTGTCCGGCTTGTACACGGAGAGCGCCCAGATCACGAAGAGGTCGACGGCGATCACGATGAGGCCCCAGAGGGGCGCGTACGGCAGGAACATGAACTGGGCGATGATGCTCAGCGCCGCGATCAGGATGCCGGTGAGCCGTGCCCACGCCTCTCTCGTGAGGATGCCCCAGCCGGTGACGGCGGTGACGGCGCCCAGCATCACGAGGATCCAACCCCAGCCGGTGAGGTTGATCCGGTACATGTAGTCGCCCACGACGGCGTACACGTCGTCCTTGGCGATGGCGGCGATGCCCTGAAGGATATGGAGGATGCCGTTCATCCCCATCAGGACGCCCGCGAAGGTGACACCGCCGGCCGCCCAGGCGCTCTTGCGCGACGGCGGCGCTCCGGTGCGGGTGTCCTGCGGTGTGTCCGACGGCTGCGAGGCATCCTGGCTCATGTTTCGACCCCTGCGTGGTGTCGGCGGGTTCCCGCCCGGTGCGGGGACGCCGAGGCGAGTTCGAGCCTCCGCCCCGACCTGGCACTCCGCCACGCGGGCTCGGCCGATCGGGTGACCGGGGCCGGGCCGTATCACGTAGGGAGTCTCGCCGAAGCCGGCGTCCAGGGCCCGCCTTCGACGACGAGCGGTAAGTCTCCGCCTCGGTATGCGGACGCGTGTCCTCGAAGCCGCCGAGAGGTCAGCATCCGTGACGTCACGCCTCTATCACCGGCATCTGTAGGAGCTCACGCGCCCCTGTCCGGGCGCCAGTGATCCGAGCAGAGCCTCGCGCGTACATCGGGCGGTGTTGCGCGGCGAGGGCGACGGGCGGGCAGTGCGCACTTGGGGATGCACCTCAACGAACCTGCGTCTCCAGGTCCGACAGCAAATCGTCGAGCACCGCCTCTTCTTCGACACGAACACCGCGTTCGGCGAGAGCGACGGCCAGGTCCGGATCCCACGGAGTCGCGGCGGGCGATCCCGTCAGGCCTGGGGCCTCGGCCACCATCGCCGCTGCTGCTCGATAGTGGGCAGCCGTGTAGCGCCACGGCCGCCACGGGACGCTTCGCCGCAGCGCCGTGGCGATGCGCATACCGCCCCAGTCGAAGTCGCCGTGGTACAGAAGGCCGACTCCCTGGGCGGACAGGCCGCGCAGCAGGGTGAGCGCGGCGGCCGAGGGCTGTCCCTGGAGGCACACCATGGGCGGGCATGCCGGGCCGAAGGCGTCGGCGGCGGCGGACAGGACGGCCGGGTTCTCACATACGTGGACGGTTCCCGTCGTCGGGACGGCGGGAGCCAATGGGTGACGGGTGAGACAGCGCAGCGTCAGGACCGCGGGCTCACCGGCATCGGCCATCCAGTCGAGGAACGGGGTGCCTCGCAGGTTGAGCAGGAGGACGGTGGATGACACGTCGTCCTTGAGCAGACCCGCCGACGCCCATGCTTCCCGTCGCCATTCGGCCCCGGCGCCGTCGGGAAAGCCCGTGAGGGAACGGAGTCCTGACAGGACGAGAGCGGCAAGCGGTGTCCCTTCGTCCAGGGCGTGGGCGCCCGAGAGATGTCGTGCCGCGAACGTCGCGCGTGACGTCGGGGGTACGACGGGCAGCGAACGCAAGGCCCGCACAGCGGCGTCCACCAAGGGTCCGGCGGCTTCTGGTGTACGCGCGAGCCGCCGTACGAGACCGTCCTTGCGTATCCGCTCCGTCCAGTCGGCCAGGTCGGCGTCAAGGGTGGCGAGCGGGGCATACGCCTCCTCCCATGCCCGCTCCTCTCTGCCCCGCGCCTCTGCGTGCAGCGTGACGGGTCCGGTGAGTGCCACCACGGCGGCCGCCAGTCCGTCAGGGCTGACACCGGAGCGGCGCAGGATCGCGTCCACTGCGTCGAGGCGAACGGTCAGAGAACGACCGGCTGACCGAGGGGCGCGCCCCAACAGGCGCTCGGCGGCGCGGCGTTGGGATTCCTCGGGATGGGACAGGGTGACCGGGCCGACGAGTTGCTGGGCGCGTGCCATCCGCTGCCGGGCGCGTTCCACGAGCCAGGCGAGGCCGGGATCACCGAGCAACCGGCCGAGGCGTTCGGCGTCGACCTGTTCGCCGGCCTGCGGTGTCGCGGGCGGCGCCGCTTCCACGGCATCCGCCGGCCTCTCCTGCCCCACCGGGTCCCGAGGGCCGGGCGACCGCCCAGTCCTTGAGGACGGAGTCACCGGGTGGTTCATGTCCACAGGGACTCCTGTTCTCCGGCACCATCGGCGACGGCAGCCCACCCCGGCCCGGCGAACGGCCCCTCGGCCCCACCGGCCGCCTCCTGCGGACCGTAGGCATGGGAGGGCCCCGTCGGCACGCTCACCGGTCCGCCGGGCTCCGTGCCGCGCAGGCGGTCGCTGCCGTCCCACTCCCACCGGGTCACCAGGACTGCGGCGATGTCGTCGACACGGGAGAGCTGCGCGATGGCGATTCCGGGGACCTGCGGGTAGCAGGCCCATTCCCGTTCGCTGGTCATGACGACATCAAGGTCGAAGGCACGCAGCAGGCCGAGACACTTGGCACGGGAATCGTCGTCCACTCCGGCGAACGCCTCGTCCAGGGTGACCAGGCGTGGGGCGTACGCGCCACCCGCGCTCGCGTAGTGCGAGGATGCCGCGGCGAACAGGGGTACGGACGCCGCCAGCACCCGTTCGCCGCCCGAGGCGGGCCCGGTGGCCGGTACCCACTTGCCGTGCTGGTGGCGTTCGACGCCGAACTCGTGCCAGGCCCGGTAGTCGAGGGCGCCGGTGAGATCCTCCAGCCAGCTGCCGGCATTGTCGTCGGCCTGTCGGCGCGCGATCTGCTCCTGGAGGAACGCGCCGACCGCGGCCCTGTCCTGTGGCGACCAGGCGTCGGCGGACTGGCGCAGCCGCTCACGGGCCTGCGCCAGTCCCTGCGGGGCCCGGCGCGAGGCCCGCCACACCAGCCGCAGCTTCATTCCGGTCGAGGTCGGCCGCTCCTCCAGTTCCCTGTTCATGGCGCGCACCTGTCGTTCGGCGGCACCGATCAGTTCCTGGAGCGTGCCGGCGACCTCGTTGATCAGATGGGTCTCCAGGATCTCGCGCTCGTGCGCGGAGAGGATGCGGGTCAGTTCGGCGACCTCGGTGGCCAGGGCTTCGGCGAGTTCGGGAACGGCCCGTTCACGGCCCTGGTAGACGATGTCGACCCGCATGCCGTCCTCGCTCGGGCGGGCGGTGGCGGTGTGGCCGTGCCGGGACAGCGCATCCTGGAGCCTGCTGAACTCCTCGCTCAGACGCTTCTGCACGCGCTCCCAGGCCGCGTCCGAGTCGTCGGTGGAGGAGAGCTGGGACTCGATGGCGCGGGCCAGATTAACGGCCGGGGTCGCCGCCCATGTCCCGCCGTCGCTGTCCGGTACGACGGCATCGGGAAGGGCTACGGCGAGCAGTCCTGTCGAGACGAACCGTTGGAGGGCCGCGATGGCCCGTTCACGGGCGGCGGTCGCTTCGGTGACGTCTTCGCCGAGCCGCTCGATGCGCCCCTCGGCGTGGCTGGCACGCCGGTCCGCGTCACCGAAGTCCGCCCGGGCCCGCTGCTGTTCGCTCTCGCAGGCGCGCACGGCGGCCGCTGTCTCCTCCAGCCGCCGCTGGAGTTCGGCGACGGCCGCTCCGACGGTGGAGCGGAGGGTGGTGAGGCGTTCGTCCGCGGCGGCGGCGATACGGGCCGCTTCTGTCGTGCGCTCCGCGAGTTCGGAAACCATGAGTTCGGCCCGGCCGGTCTCCGCCTGTTCGCCGGTGACCGCGTGCCCGGCTTCCGCGCGCTCCCGCAGTGCCGGCCACAGCGCCGCGAGGAGAGCGGTGTGGTCGGCGAGCGCCTGGCGCACGGCACCGAGTCCGACCCTGTCGGCAGGGAGGTTCATGTCGGCGGCGATCTCGGTGAGTTCGGCCGCAGCACGGTGGGCGTCCCCGGCCGCCCGGGCCAATTCTGCGGCCCGCTCACCGAGCCGGGTACGCGCCCGGTGGGCCGCTTCGGCCGCGGTGGTGACGCGAGCGTGGGCATGCCGCAGGTCGTCGTCGCCCGGTACCGCGGCGAGTTCGGCGTCGAGCACGCGCCGGCGCTCGGCCACTGCGTGCAGCTCCTCGGCCAACTGCTGCCGCTCCGCTTCCAACACGCCTAGTTCGGTGCGCAGTTCGCTGATCCGGGCTCGGCGCGCTTGCTCTCGGGCCCCTTCTCCCACGTACTGGGCGCTGTCCTTGGCCCAGCTTCCGGTCAGCGCACCGACGCGGAAACGCCCGTCCGTGGAGACCCAGGTGTCGTTGCCGCCGGCACCCCAGGAGGCCTCTTCGGGCCGGCCGCTGTTCTTTCCGGCCAGCCCGATCGCGGCGAGCAGCAGCTCGACCGTCCCCTCCCCCACGGCAGCCGCCCCCGCGTCCGCGTGGTCGACGGCCGGGCACAGCGCACGGTCGAGGCCGGATCCGCCGAGCGGGCCCATCGGATCGAGCAGCACATCGTGGCCGTCGACCGCCTCCGCGGAACCATCGGGCCGTACCCACGCGTCGAGGAGCCCCGACGCCTCCAGCGCGGCTTCCAGTCCCGCGCGTTCGGCCTCGGTGACGTGGGGGCGGAAGTCGACGAGCCGCCACAGCGGGGCGCCCAGACCCCGTTCCCGGACATCGGGCGTGCGGGTGTACGGAGCCGACGGCCCACGCTGCCCGCCCGTTTCGAGAGCTGTCAGCTCCTCTTCCGCCAGCCGCTGCCGTTCCGCCCTCCCCGTCTCCCGGTGGGCCAGGACGGCCGCCCGGTCGGCCAGCTGGGCGGCGAGGGTGCGATGGGTCCCGCCCGCCGCCGCGCGCGCCGGGTGAGGGCCGTCCAGACTGCGCACCCAGTCCTGAACCGCGTCGAGGACCCCCGGCAGCCCGGGAAGGCGCAGCTCCACACAGCGCGACAGGTGTTCTCTCACGGCCACGACCAATGCGTGCCCGGCCTCGGCGACGCTCTCCTCGGCCTCGGCCAGCCGCTCCCCGCTGTGCACGACCTCCTCGTCGGCCTCGTCGGCGCGCAGCTGGGCGGCCCTGCGCGTCTCCTCGGCCCGCTCGGCCCGCGTGACGAGTTCCTCCACGTGCGCGACGGCGCGCCGTCTGCGTGCTGTCGCCTCGTCCGCCTCCCTGCGCAGGGCGGCGTCGGGGGCTCCCTGGGTCCGCGGGGCGTCGAGCCGGGCCGCCGCGGCGCTCTCGACGACGCGGCCCTGGATGTCGTCCAGTGCCTGCTGCGCGGAGTTGAGCCGATTGTTCGCGGTGGCGAGCCGGCCCAAGGCCCGGGTGTGTGCTTCGGCCGCCGTCCGACGGTCCGCCTCGGCACGCGTCAGTTCCGCTGCCGTGCGGGAGGCGTCGGTCGCCGCCTGTTCGAGCTCGCGGGCGTCGCGCATCTCGGGCCCGGTCCGCAGTGCGGCGTCCTGGGCGCTCAGCCGCGCGGCCCGCTCGCCGAGTGCCTCCGCCCGGTCCTCGGCCGACTTCCGGTCCGCCAGAGCCTGTTCACGTTCGCCTTGTGCCTTGAGGAGTTCACGCTGGAGGTGTTCGTACCGGGCGTGTTCGCTGCGGGGCAGGCGGGCCCGGCGCCGGGAGGCGATGCGGGCATAGCGCCGGTAGTGGTCGAGGAATCCCGACGACGCCTGCTCCGCCTCGCGCGCCGCCCGCAGCTCCTCCTTCTCCTCGTCCAGCGACCTGAACGCCTCGGCCGCGTCGGCGATGACCGCCTGGTCCATCGGCGGCAGTGCCTCGGTCAGTGCCCTGGACAGGGCCGCTTCGTTGGGGCGCTTGGACAACTGCGGCTGACGCAGTTGGATCAGGAGATCGACGAGCGCGCCGTAGCGCCGCTCCCCGAGCCCGAAGAGAGCTTCATCGACCGCCCTGCGGTACGTCTTCGCCGTGTCGTAGACCATGCCGCGCCCGCCGACCGCCTCGGCGAGACGGTCCCGGGACAGGGCCGTGCCCGTGGCGTCGAGCAGGTCGAGTCCGGCGCCGATCCGCTGGTCCGTCACCGCGAACCAGTGGCGGGCGATGCCGCGTCCGGCGACCGCCTTCAGCCCGCAGAGCAGCGTACGGAAATGCGACTCGCCCGTGGTGTCGTCGAGCCGTCCGAACTCGATCCAGGTGTAGCCGAGCCGTTCCGGATGCGGGTGTTCACCGCCCAGGAGCAGATTCCACTCCATCCGCTTGCCCGGATCGCCGTCCGGCTCGACGCGGCGGGCGGAGAGGTCTCCGTCGAGCAGGAACGGCAGGGTGAGGGCGAGCACCTTCGACTTGCCGGTGCCGTTGTTGCCGCGCAGCAGCAGGCGGCCGTCGCGGAACCAGAACTCCTCGACGTCGTAGTGGAACAGGTCGACGAGCCCGATACGCAGGGGCCGCCACCGGCCGGGCGCGGGGCTGGGGAGCGCGGTCAAGGCGCGGTTCACCTTTGGTCCTTCACGATCGTGTCCGACAGCGCGGGCGTTTGGCGCGCGGGTCCCGGTTCCTTGACGACAGGCGCGCCGACCGCGTAGCGCGCCAGGGCCGGACGCGGCACAACGCCTCGTTCCGTGCGCACGGCGAGGCCCAGCGCCACCAGTTTCGCCAGGGCCTGCTCCACCAACTCGGGCTCCGCTCCTGGTTCTCTCGCCGACTTGGACCAGAAACTGCCGTGTTCCACGGCCAGTTCACGCACCCGGGACGCCAGCTCCGCCGGATCTACGGGTCCGTCGGCCTGCGCCAGATGTGCTGCGAGGAGCAGGGTGATGTGCCCGTGGGTGCCCTGCTCCGGCATGCGTACGTCCGTGAGGTCGTCCAGCGGGTCGACCATGGCGATGCCTTCGGCTCGCACCTCCGCGACCAGTCCGGTCAGTTCGCCGATGCGCGCGGTGATGAAGCCGCGCTGCCGGGTGAGGTAGGCGAGTTCGTCGTCGGTCAGGTCGTCGTAGTAGAGCACCGGGTCGTCGAGGAGGCGGCGGGTCAGTTTCCAGCGGATCGCCCGGAACCTGAGCTCGTCGCTGTCGAGCGCGGTCTGCGCCGTCATTTCCACCAGGCGCTCCTCGAAGTCCTGGGCTTCGATCATGGAGGGGCCACGCCGGGCGGCCGGCATCCCTGCCAGCACGCGCCGCCGTACGTCGTACAGCACATCCCCCGATCCGCTGACGTACGCCTCCTCGTCACCGGCCACCCGTCGCAGCACACCGAGCCGCAACAGCAGCCGTACGACGGCCGCGAGGTCGAGGCGTTCGTCGCGCCGCTCCAGGGTGAACGTGATCCCGGCGGCAACGAGTTCGGGTTCCGCCGCGGCCAGGACAACCTGTTCGGCGAGCCGTCCGAGCGCCACCTGCGACTCGCCCCGTTCCAGCGCGGCCAGCGTCAGGCACAGCAGGACGTAGCGGCGCCGGGTGAAGGGCAGGGCGGCCCGGCCGACCTCACATGCCGCGTGCGTGGCGTCGGTGAGGGTGCCCGGCGTCTTGCGCAGCCGTGCGGCGTCGGCGTCCGTGTGGAGCGTCCAGCCGACGTTGCGCTCGAACCACTCCCGCAGCTCTGCCGCGTGCCGCCGCACCAGCCGGAAGGCGTCGGAGTGCGGCCCGTCGGCGGTGAGCAGGGGCTCCTTCAGCAGGGCGCGCGCGGCCCGTTGCAGGTCGGCCTCGCGCTGGCCGTCGAGGATCTCGGCCAGGCGCCCGGTCACCGGTCCTCCTTCGTGTCCGAGATGTTCGCGGAGCCGGAAGGGAGGGACAATGCGGGTGCGGTCCGGAGGAGGGCCTCCTGCTGCGGGATGAATCCAAGCGCGGGCCTCGGCTCGGCCCCGGCCTGGGCAGAAGCATGCGCATCGGGCGGGACAGCCCCGTCCCGCGGCGCGAGGTCGATGATGTCGACCAGATGATCCGGCCCGCTGAACACCCCGTCCGGCGTGTGCACTTCAGCCGTCGACCCGTCGTCGAGCGCGGTCAGCCGGATCTCCATCGAGCCGTCCCCGCTGGTGGCCACGGTGGTCGTCATGCCCGGCCGCCAGGTGGCGAGGGCATCGCCGAGCAGGCGCAGGAACAACTCGAAGGCGAGCGGGTCGAGTTCTCCCAGGCGGGACAGCCGGATCGGGCCGCCCGTGGCGAGGCGCGAGCGGGCCGCGCCCGTCTGCTCCGCCTCCCGGGCGGCGATCTCGGCGAGTCGGCGCTTCGCCTCGCCCCGGTCCGCCACCCTGCGCGGCTTGCCGCGCCGCTCATAGCTGCCGGTACGGCGCAGCTGTGGACTGATCCGCAGCGGGCGCGCCTCGCCCCACGGAGTCGACGCCGGCTGCGGCTCGGCCGTCCGTTCGGCGAGGGTGTCGGCATCGACGGTGAGGTGCCGGGAGGAGTACAGCCCGAACGCCACCCGCCACAGCCGGTGCCTCGCCGCGTCGTCCGGCGCCTGGGCGAACCAGCGCGCCAGCGCGCGGAAGTCGGCCGAGCGGTCGGAACGCCCGGCCCGCCGCTCGTTCAACTGCCTGACGACTGAAAGGAGTTGCGGAATCGACCCGAGCGCACGCCCCCGCAGCAGCCTGGCCTGCGACTCACGCCCCTCCGCCGACACGAACCACTCCGCGAGCCCGGACCATCGAGCGGCCCACCTCTCCTGCGCCGCCGCCTCCGCGTGTTCGGCGTCCTCGGGAGCGGCGTCGGCGGCCTCACGGGCGGCAGCAAGGCGCAACATGGGCCCGACCCTGCCCTGCTCCTCCAGCTCCCCGATCAGCAGAGCAATCCGCCCGCCGAGGGTGATGAGATCCTGAATGAACCGCTCCAGATACTGGATCAGCCGGTCCTTGTACGCGAGGAACGCCTCGACCTCGATGTCGTGCAGGTCGATGGTGCGCTGGAGGGACCCCATGAACGCGCGGGCGTTGTCCGCGAGGTCGGTGAAGCGTGCCGTCAGCACAGACAGGGCGACGTACGCCTTGGCCGGGTCCGGCTCGTCCTCCGACGCAATCACCAGCAGCGCCCGCAGCTGCGTGACGATGTCGTGCAGCGCGACCGCCTGGAGTTCGCCGCGCCGTCCCAGCACCTCGTCGTACGTCCCGAGCGCCGCCTCGGCCGCCTCGCCTGCCCGCGTGAGCTGGTAGATGAACCGCTTACGGTAGAAGTCCTCGACCGCCGTCACCCGCGCCGTGTCCGGATCGGCCCGCAGATTGCCCCAGGCGACGAGGCTGTCCAGCGCCTTCACCACCGACTCCACATCGCCCGGCCTGCTCCCCGGCTCCATGGCGGCGTGCACGTCCTCCGGGCGGAGGTGCACCGCGAACCGTTCCTTGGCAGCGAGGAAGGCCCGCATCACCTGCCGGTAGACAGCGGCGTTGGGGACGGTGAGGTGGGCGAAGGGGGTGTAGTCGGCGGAATCGTGGCCGGGAGTCTGGACTGTCATCGTTGGTCCATCCTCCCGGACCGGCATCCATCACTCTGCGCGATGTCCGATTTTCGCCCCTCTTTTCGCCCACCCAGGTACGCGGGCCCGCCCAGGTACACGGAACTCTGCGTCCTTCTCGGCTCCATATGCTCTCCCCGGCGACGGCGGGGCATGCTGGTAGTCGTACGAGCGGGCCGGGAAGTACGGACATGCAATGACGGGCCGGGGGGTGGATGGTCGCCACAGTGTTCGTCCTGGCGGCCTGCGGCGCGTCGACAGGCGGCGGATCGGCGGGCGGACCGTCCGGGAGCCACTCGGCGGAATCGCCGGACCGTCGGCAGGTGCGCCGACGCGCACTTCCGCGGCCCCGCCCTCAACCGCGCCATCGAGTCCGGCCGGGCAGAGCCCGTCCACGCCTGCCATCACACCCTCCGCTTCGCCGGGGAACTGTGCCGCCGGGCACGCGGAGGTCACCGTCACCCCCGGTGACGGGCCCGAACAACAGGTGTGCGTAGGCCCCGGCACCGCAGTGTCCCTCGTCCTGCGGCCGCGTGACGACGACAAGCGGCGGACCCCAAACGACTCCTCACGATCCTCGACGCCTACTGGCAGACCGGCAGCCTCCCCCAGGTGATCTCCCGCCTCCCTCGCACACGCTGACGGCTGACGGCTGACGGCTGACGGCGATCTCTTGCTTAGACCCAGACCAGCGCTCCGCATCCGCCGGGACGCCGATGCTGCGGGCGCCGACGGAGCCGAAGCTCGGCCGTGGCCGCATGCTGAGCAACGTCCGGAAACGACCAAGGGCAACTTGGTTTTGCACTAGAGTTGTTCACTGCTGCGCACCTTCCCGGAGGGTACGTCGGCGGCGTTCAGGTGCCGATCCTCGACTGTGACTGACGAATGGTTTCCGCTGCGTACTGCACGCAGTGTGACTGCGGATGCCCGGTAGGGCCGTCCCTGCCATTCCCAGCTCAGGCCTAGGAGTGGATACCGTGAATCCCGTTGAGTACAAACCTGCACGTCGTGACCGGCTTCGCGAGATTCTGGTCAACGTCGTAGTAGGAGTCGCCGTCAATCTCATGGTGGCGGCTCTGACCGCGGCAGCACACCTGGTCTTCTGACACAGGTAGGTGGCGGGCCCGGAGAGCCCGCCACTCCATATGTCCTGGCAGTCCGTCAGAACAGACGCAGCTCATTCGGATCTGAGCCCGTGTCCTGGCGCCTCTTACGGGGGCGCCGCCCTCGGCGAGGTCGAGGCAGATGGGGTACGCGCGCCACTTCAGGCAAATTCTCCCACGTCGGGCGCAACCCGTGGATCTGAGCCTCGCCGACGAGTTCCTTCAGATAGACCCGGGTCTCCTCGTCCGTCGAATAGAGCACTGTCGCACGGCTCGCTCGGGTAGCCAACACGTGGTAGGCGTGCCGGACGAGCCGAGCGAATTGCTGGTCGTCGACGCTGCCGGGCCTCACCTTGGGGTCGAACGACCCAGGTACGGCAACGCGCTTGAGGCCCGTCTCCTGGTCTTCCCGCTCCTTGCCCCGGCGGAACATCCATCGGCCGTCCCGGCGCACCATGTCCTCACCCATGATCACGCCACACCAGTCCCACTCGAGCCCCTGCGCCGTATACACACAGCCGATCTGGCCGAGACCGTTCTCGTGCACGGACCAGATCTTGGAAGGTGGTGCCTCGTTCTCACAGAAGGAGTCGCTGTACGCGTTCCACGGCCTGTGCCAGTCACCGATTCGTACGTCGGCCTCAAGACGTCTTTCCTTGCCCAGCGGCTTGGTCCAAGGCCAGCAGTAGCCGGCCACCATGCGTGCGGACGCCCCGGCCCGAGCCTCGCTTCGAATGATCTGTTCGAGTTCCTCAGGGCTGTCCGCGACCTCGACGTGCATGAGTCCATCCGGCGTCCACCGCTCCGGCTCCTCGTCCGAGACCCCGAGCATGGCGCGCACCCAGCGGATGTAGGCGTCGCTACCACCACAGCGAAACTGTTCTCGAAGCGGGTACCGGACTAGATGTGCGCCGTACCGCTGTGCGGCATCTTCCACCAGACCGACGGTGCCGACCTCGTGGGGTCGTACCGACTGCCCCTCGTCGAGGAAGAACACCGTCAGCCGGGACGCGTCGAGAAGCTCGTCCACCTGGAGCTTCGTGCCCTGGTGTTCGGGCTTCCAGAAGCGATTGGTCGAGCGTTCCCGCAGGCGGTGGGCTTCGTCGCAGATCAACACGTCCAGAGGCGGATCCGGCGGGGTGACGAAGTTGCTGAAGTACGTGAAAGTTTCTCTGAATTCCCTGTCTCCATAACCGACATGCTCCTGAATGGCACCGTTGAATGCTCTGCTGCCGCTCGCATATTTGACGATCCGCCCTTCGGCCTCCAGTTCCGCCTTGATCTGGAGGCCGATGGCGCTCTTCCCGGTGCCGGCACCGCCCGTGACCAGAAAAATCACACGCCGCTCGTCCGGTACGAGCGCTGGCCGCTGAGGATCCGGAAGGACCTTGGAAGCCGTGTCCAGGATCTGGTCGGCGACCTTCTTCTGCCGGCCCCGCAAGGTGAAGACCGTGTCTTCTCCGCGGGAGCGGATCATGGCGTCGAGCAGAGGTGTGTTGCGCAGGCCCAAATTCCGCAGCAGTATCTCAGCCGCTGAGGCAGCACCCTCGTCGGCGAAATGCGCCCGGAGGTCGGACATCAGCTGTTCACGCCGGTCATTCGTATAGACATGGGCGTAGGCACCGGTCGGCGCATCCACATCGACCAACGGTCGCACCGAGGCGTCGGTGGCGTTGTGCAGATAGGCGAAGCCGCCGCATTCGAATTCCAGTCCGTGCAGCGGTCCCCTGTCACTCGTGAACGCCTCGTAGTACTCACGTAGTTGTAGCGCCGGGTGCTTCTTCCTCCCCAGGCCCGGTACGTGAACCAGCTCCGCAGTGGCTCGCTCCACCCTGGTCACCATCGACCAGCGTTTCAACTCGACAAGTTGGACGGACAGCCCTCTCCCTTCGGGGTGATGACCGACAAGAACCACATCGATGAGTCTGGGGTCACCAGGGCGGTCGGTCTCGTCGAGCGTGGCAGCGCACTCGACGATCATCTCCACGTTTCCCCGATCGGCGGCGACCAGGTCTTCGGCAAGGCTCACGAGGCTCTCAGCCCAAGCGGAACGTTCCGTCAGCGAGGCGTCGGCTCCACGGAAGTGCCGCCATCTGGCCGCCAGATGCGGAACCATACGGCGTCTTGAGTTCAGGGTCAGCAGATCCTGCGCTGCCAATTTCAGCAGGAGCATGGACACGAGGTGGTTCCCCCAGGGCACGAGTGATTCGTGCGGGTGGGGGCATGTCCTCGTAGGAAGTCCGTCGGGCCGCAATAGGTGACTGCGATCTTAAGGAAGCGGCCGTCCACTGCGGACGGCGGCGCCACTGTCGGCGCAAAGCACAGCCAGGTTGGCCGGATCGTGTGTTCGATGGCGGAGGACTGACCCGGTCGCAATCGCGACTGCCTGCCCGAACGGACCCCCACGAGTCTTCGCGGCTTGCCGCTTGTCTCCGGATCCGTGGCATGCACGACCGTGCCTCGGGACAGCAGCACTGTCTGCGTGAATGCCTGCGAGCCGGGCACCTCGGTCTCACCGCACCCGCGCACCACGGTGTGTGGCAGCCGGGCATGACATCAGCGACCGGTGTAGAGGAACCGCATGTAGCGCGTGTACGACAGCCCACGGTGCCGGAGCTTGGCGGCTTCCCTTGAGGCGCTCACTGCTCCGTGGAGCACACTGTTCTGCTGGAGCGCGACCGTACGTTGGCCGAACTCCTGACGCTGTTGCCGGGCCCGGTCTCCGGCAAGCGTGTTCTCCCGGGAGAGCCGTTCTTGGCCGTCCTCCAAACTCTTCCGCGCATGCTTGCGCGAGGCCTCGGTCCCGGACTCCACAGCCTTGCGCTGATCGGCGAGTTGGGCCCGGCGGCGGGTGATGTCCCCCTCGATCTGCTGTCGTTCCACCGAGCTGAGGGCCATCGGTTGCTGGGCGACGGCAGACGCGAACAGATCTTTTCGCCAGATGTCGAGGGCGATGGCCTTGGCCTCGCCGATTCCCTGAACGTTGACGAGGCGGCCGTTGCTCAGCACCAGTACGGCGCCGGTGCTGTTGTACGAGCTGTTCTGAACAGGCCGGTAGCCGGTGAAATCGGCTGCTGTCCGGATGCCCTCCGCGGCGAGACGGGCGGCAAGTTTCGCCCCGATGCCGTGCGGCGGGGACTGCGCGATCAGCCGACGGCTGAGCCGGTCCCGGACATATGCGGACTGCTTGTCGGCGAGCGCTTTGGCCAAGGCTCTGCGCAGTTCCTCCGAGAGCCCGTCGATCTTCTTGTCGATGTCGCGCTGCTTGCGAACTTTGCGTTTCTCGGCCTCCTTGAGTTCGGCGTGGTACTGGGCTGTGAGCTTGTCCTGAGCCTGCGGGTAGGCGGTGGTCCGCTTCATCTCCGCCGCGTCGAACTTCGCCTTGTCCTTGCGCAGCTTCTCGGCTGCCTTGACGGGATCCTCAAGTTGGGCCAATTCGTCCGACAGCTTGGCCAGTACGGCCCATGACTGCGCTCTCTCCACCCGGCGGCTCCGCGCGAAGGCAGTGATCACGGCGGCGAGGATGACGGGTGCTCCGGCTCCGATCAGGGACGTCGGGAATCCTGCGACGATCATCAGGGCGGTCGCAGCAAGCAGCAGCGGCCACAGCACCGCCGTGACAACGTCCAACGGCGTCCGTGTACGGAAACGGTCAGGTGAAGTTGTCGAGGACGCGGTCGGCGCTGGCGCGGTCTGCGGGGGAACGTGCCCGGTCATCCAGCCAGGCAGTCCGCCGGTGCCCGGAGCAGGTGCCGTGGGGGGAGCCGATGCTGATGCGCTCGTCGTCGCGGCGGTCCGCTGCTTGGGGATCGCGTTGGCGAGCGGGGGCAGCAGGTCCAGCGGCTGGAAGGCCAAGGACCTCACCTGGTCGGCAAGGCCACTCACCGCCGGGTCCGGATGGGCGAGCAGCGTCTGGAGCCCGGTGGAGCCGCCCGGATTCTTGAAGTCCTCCTCGGTGAGCAGCAAGAACTCACCACTGGGTTCGTGCAGCCGATGCCACAGTGCCGGGTCAGCGGCGGTCGCCTTGAGCGACATGAAGATGACCCAGGCGGAGAACCGGTCCAGCGCCGCCCCGAAGTCATCGTTTCCGCGCAGGGGCGACTGGTAGTTGCGGTGGCCGCGCTCGGTGCCACCGAGACCCGCCAGCGCCGGCACGTACATGCCGTCGTAGTCGACCAGGCGCAGGGTGTCGTCGCCTGCGACAAGCAGGTTGCCGTGCTGGAGGTCGCCATGGGCGATCTCGTGCTCCGACAGGTCGCGGGTCAGCGCCTCGAACCGGTCGGCCAGACGGTCGACTGCGAACCGGTCGGTGTGGTTGTCGTCCAGCCAGGAGGACAGAGTGACAGCGTCGATCCACTCCATCTTCAGGACCGGGTAGCGCTCCCGGCCGACGCCGATGGCGTCAGGAAGGTACTCGAAGCCGAGGTTCCACGGCTGGGACAGCTCGGCCGGGTCCAACTGCGCAAGTCGGCTGCTGATGGCCTGGTAGCGCCGTTCCTGGTCCGGGACATGGCGGGTGAAGCATTTGACCGCGTACCGCCGCCCCGACGCGGCCGAGGTCAGCGAGAACACGCTCGCGAAGGCGCCGGAGATGGCGCGGGGCAGGCCGAGCTTGGTCAGTTCCGGCCTTGCGCCCTTGAGTTCAGGATGCTCGAAACACAACTGCGTGTGCTGCAAGGCCTCCGCGTAGGCGGCACCGCTGGGGAACTGCCTCTGCTGACCGGTGGGCGAACCCACGTTCACCGTCCTTCGAAATCGATCCGTACGACAGCCACATCGTCGTTGCGTAGCTGCTGGCTGCCCCGGAGCCCGTTCAGCCAGTCCACGAACCCGCTCAGGTCGTCGGGCCCGGAGAATTCCAGCAACTGGCGTACTGCGATGTCCGGGTCAGGTGCCGATAGGAACCATGCGGCCAGCGCGTCGGTCATCAGGAGCAGCCGGTCGCCGGGCCGGCACCGGCCTTCGATGAACCGGGTGCGGCAGGCCAGCAATGCCACATCGTGGTTACGGCTGCCAAAGAGGTCGGGGACCGTGCCGAACTCCTCGGCGGCCCCCACCGGAAAGGCCTGCACCAGCCGGTCGTCGCGCAGATGGAACAGACAACTGTCCCCCAGGGCGGCGGCTCGCCAGCGCCATGCCGGTTCGGACGCGTCAGCGAGGGCACTCGTGCCAGGGCCGGGGTCTGGGTCGACGCGCACAGTGAGCAGCGTTGCGTAGGCGCCTTCGGCGAGCTTGGTGTGCTCGTACCACTTCAGCGGACGCCCTTCCGCTATCCGCGCCTGCGTGTACTCCACAAGCCAGGGATCCCATTGAGCCACCGCCGACGACGCGAACTCCTCGAAAGCGGTGCCGCCGGCCAGTAGGTCCGGCCGCTCCATGGCGTGTTCGGCCGCCGTGCGAGACAGCAGCCGGGCCCAGTCCTTGGCCAGAGCACTTTCCGTTGCTCCGTCACAGACTCCCGCGGTGAGCGGCTCCTGGAGCATGTAGTCATGAGAGCGGCTGGGAAGGACAACGACGGCGTCCTCGCATTCCGCCTCGGTGTTCCCGTACTTGGGAGCTACGAGGTGCGTGACGTACACGCAGGAAGGTGGAGCCGTCACCGCAGCTCGGTGGCGCGGGTGCCGATGTCGAGGAACTGCACGACCGTGGTGATGTCCGCGTTGTAGACGAAGCCGCGGGTGGACTCGCTGACCCGCTGGCCCTGCGAGGCGGCGTACGAACGCATGTGACTGGGCAGAGGGCTCGACATCGAGAAGAGAGTGCGGGCGTAGCTGTCGGGGAGGCCGTCGGCAGTGTCGGGGAAAGCGGTGGGTGTTCCGCCCGCGGCAGAGACGTGCAGGTTGAACAACAGCGCCGCACCGTCGGCCGTGGCGTGCGAGGTGATGGCCTCGGCGGCCGCGGTGGGGTCGCCATCGGTCGATTCCCCGTCCGTCAGGTTGATGACGATCGGAGGGAAACTGGCCGGGTAGCGCTCGGTCCAGCCGGCGACGAGGCCCTCGGCGTACTGAAGGGCGCGGTTCATCGGGGTTCCGCCGTGCGCGACCGGGTCCATCCAGAGCGGGAAGTTGACCACGGTCTCGACGAGACCACCGGCGCCGTCGGACACCTTCTTGCTTCGCTCGTCCACGCGGGCCGGGTTGTCCGCCACCTCGCTCAGGGGAACGATGTCCCGGCCGCCGAGCGAGCCCGCGAACGCCGAGCCGACGGTGGCGCCGTAGCCGACGACCGCGACGTGGAAGTAGTCACGTACGCCTTCTTCTTTAGCGCACTTGACCGAGAGTTCGGTGAGGAGCCGATTGATGGCGTCGGCGACGACATCAGCCTTCTGCTGGGGAACTTCACCGCCGATGGGGTCGCTCATGGAGGTCGACTGATCGACGAGGAAGATGATGCTCGTGGGATTGCTGCGGCTGATCTCTGCCGTATACGGCACGTTGGGCTCCCGCCGGACTGTGAAGAAGTCGGTCGTGGGAGGAGCTCCTACGGCGTGCCGATATGTCGGCCACCAGCACGCACGCCGACCGCCGAGATCCCCCGGCCGCATGATAGTGCGAGGACTTGGCGTAGGGGTGGACGTTCTGAAAGTGCCCTCGATGACCTGGACACCCGCGGTACTCGATCTCGTGGGACATGCACCCTCGTATCGCCAACTCGCCTGCGGCGAGATCGAGGTCAAGGGTCCAGCTTCATACACCGGCATCTCAGTGTTGTCCCCGTCGCCATGATCCCGGCGCCCAGTGCCTGGGTCGTGCGCCCTCGTCCGGCACCTGCAGAATTCTGTAGAGCGGCTCACCCAGGTCTGCCCACCTCTCCAGCGCGCGCCGGTCCACCAGGTGAATCCCATACCGCGGGTCTCCTGCGCGCCCCGGCCGATGGTTGCGGCTTTGCTCACGACTTACCCGCTGTCGTCGGCCGGAGCTAGGATTCAGCAGGTCCGCGACGTGGCGGAAACAGCAGGTAAGGCCACGCACGGACCGTGACCGGGGACAAAACTAAGAGGCGGAGACGGCGCATGCGGCAAGGCGGCCGGTGGACCACTGTCACCGAGTCCGAGTTCGACCATGAACACCGTGGCCTGGAAGCCATCCGGGAGAAGCTGCTGGACGCCGATCCCTGGCGGGCCTGGTCGAACTTCACCTTCACCGCCCACACCGGTCACGTCCGCGAGGTCGACCTCCTCGTCGTCGCCCCCGGCGGCGTGTACATGATTGAGCTCAAGGACTGGCACGGCTCCGTGACCAGCGAGAACGGCACCTGGGTCCAGACCACCCCCGGCGGCCACCGTCGCCCGCACGGAAACCCTCTCCACCTCGTCAACAAGAAGGCGAAGGAGCTGGCCGGTCTGCTCGGTCAGAACGGTCGGCGGGTGTGGGTCGGCGAGGCGGTCTGCTTCACCGACGACGGCCTGCGCGTACGCCTGCCCGCCCACGACCAGAACGGCGTCCACACCGTCGACGAGCTGGTCGCGATGCTGAAGCAGCCGCCGCGCGACGAGCGGCGCCGCATCACGGCCGTCGACTCCCGCGAGATCAAGGCCGCGCTCGAACGGATCGGCATCCGGCGCAGTGACGCCGAGTACAAGGTCGGCCCGTACCAGCTGGACCGCAAGTCCTTCGACTCGGGCCCGACCTGGGCCGACTACAAGGCGAGCCACAGTGAGCTGCCCGAGGTGGCCCGGGTCCGCGTCTATCTCAGCGAGCGCGGGTCGGAGGCGTCGATCCGGCGGTCGGTGGAGAACGCGGCCCGTCGCGAGGCGGCCGTACTGCAGCGGTTCAAGCACCCTGGCGTCGTCCAGCTCAAGCAGTACTACCCGTCCGGGCACACCGCGGGCCCCGCACTGATCTTCGACTACGACCCGCGCACGCTCCGGCTGGACGAGTACCTGCTCCAGCACGGCAAGGGCCTCGACATCCTCGGCCGGATGGCGCTGGTCCGCCAGCTCGCCGAGACGATGAGGTCGGCGCACTCCGCCCGCATCCACCACCGCGCGCTGGCCGCCCGCGCCGTCCACGTCATCCCCCGCAACCGGGGCCGCCGCGGCCAGACGATCGGCGAGGACGCCGCCTGGCTCACCCCCCGCCTGGAGATCTCCGACTGGCAGATCGCCACCCAGCGCGCCTCCGGCACGGACGGCGACAACGGATCGGGTGTGACCCGCTTCGCTCCGACGGCTCTGTCGGCAATGCACCTGGCGGAGGGCTCCGACCCGTACTTCGCCCCGGAGCTGACCGCCCTCAAGGCCGACCCGGTCTACCTGGACGTGTACGGCCTCGGCGTCCTCACCTACCTCCTGGTCACCGGTAAGGCCCCGGCCGCGAGCCAGGCCGAGCTGCTGGCGCGGCTGGAGGCGGGCGAGGGGCTGCGCCCCAGCTCCCTGGTCGACGACCTCTCCGAGGACATCGACGACCTCGTGCAGGCGGCGACCGCCTACCGCCCCGGACAACGCCTGTCCTCGGTGGACGAGTTCCTGGAAATGCTGGAGATCGTCGAGGACAGCCTGACCGCGCCGGTCTCGGCTCCCGACCCCGAACCGGCCGAGGACCCCGAGAAGGATCCGCTGGACGCGGTGGCCGGCGATGTTCTCGCCGGTCGCTGGGAAGTCCGCCGCCGCCTCGGCACCGGGTCCACGAGCCGCGCCTTCCTCGTCCGCGACCTCCAGGCGGAAGCACGCAAGACCCGGCCGCTGGCCGTTCTGAAGGTGGCTCTCTCGGACTCCCGGGGCCAGGTGCTGGTCCACGAGGCCGAGGTGATGAACCGGCTGCGCCCCGACTCCCGGGTGATCCGGCTCGTCGAGCCGGAGCCCGTGCACATCGGGCCCCGCACCGCCCTCGCCCTGGAGTACGTGGGCGACGAGCGCGAAGCCACCGACCAAGGCGACGAGGCCGCCGACTCCGGCACAGGCACGCGTTCCCGCCGCCGCGAGGAGACGGTCGCGCGCCAGCTGCGGGAACACGGCCGCCTGAAAATGGACCAGTTGGAGGCGTACGGCGACTACCTGTTCGGCGCCGTGGACTTCCTGGAAGGCGAGAGTGTCTGGCACCGCGACATCAAGCCGGACAACATCGCCATCCGCATCCGCCCCAACCGCACCCGCGAACTGGTCCTCATCGACTTCTCCCTGGCGGGCTACCCGGCCAAGGACTACGAAGCCGGTACCGACGGCTACCTCGACCCCTTCATCGGCACCCTGACCCGTACCGCGTACGACTCGCACGCCGAGCGGTACGCGGTCGCCGTCACGCTGCACCAGATGGCCTCACGTGAGCTGCCCAGGTGGGGCGACGGCTCGGTGCCGCCCCGGATGACGGACCCGAAGGAGTTCCCGTACCCGACCGTCCAGGCCGACGCCTTCGAGCCTGCCGTACGGGACGGTCTGGTCGCCTTCTTCCGTAAAGCTCTGCACCGGGACGCGGCGAAGCGCTTCCCCGAGCTGAAGCCGATGCGGGACGCCTGGAAGAAGATCTTCCTGGACGCCTCGCAGGCGGTGCCGTCGAGCCACCGCACCCGCCACCCCGAGCCCGCGCCGCAGGAGACGGTGACAGGCGAGCGCCCGACGGCGATCGCGGACGCCGAACCGATCACCGCCGAGGAGCAGCGTGAGCGCCTGGCGGCGGCGGTCACCCGGGACACCCACCTGTCGGCCGCCGGTCTCACCCCAGCCGCGGAGGCCTTCCTCTACAGCCTCGAGATCACCACCGTGGGTGGTCTCCTCGACTACAGCCGAAGCAAGCTCCTCAACGCGCCGGGCCTCGGCACCAAGACCCGGACCGAGGTGCAACGCCGTCAGCGCCAGTGGGGCAGGCTGCTGCGCGAGACACCGCTCTCCCCGCTCACTCCGAAGGGCCGCGCAGAGGCCAAGGAGGAACTCGCCCAGCTCACCGCCACCGAGTCGGCGGTCGCCGGAACCCTGGCCCTGGGCGAGGGAGCGGCGGGTCTGAGCGAGTCCGCGTTGCGCTCGGTGAGCCTCGACCTCCTCGCCACGCTCTTCGTCCCGGAGCTGAACAACAACCGCTCCAACAGCAACAAGGTCGAGATGGTCCGGCTGCTGCTGCGCCTGCCGGACGAGCGCGGCGAGCTGCCCGGCATCGGCGTCTGGCCCAAGCAGAAGGACGTGGCGGACGCCCTCGGCCTGTCCGCCGGGCGCATCCCGCAGATGCTGAAGGAGGAGCGCAAGCGCTGGAAGAAGCACCCGGCGGTCCAGGCCCTTCGGGACGAGATCGTCGGCCTGCTGGTGGGCCTCGGCCGGGTCGCCCCCGCCGTGGAGATCGCCGACGCCCTCGCCGTACGCCGAGGCACACAGCTCCTCGGCCGCGAACAGCGGCGCGCGCTGGCGCTGGCGGCGGTACGGGCCGTCGTGGAGGTGGAGCAACTCCAGCCGGAGGAGGCAGAGTTCCAGCACCAGGCCAACCGCAAGGCGACGGAGGAGGCTCTGGCCGCCGGTCTGCTCGCGCTGGATGTACGTGAGGTCGACGCCCCGGACACTCCGACGGCTCCGGGGCTCCTCGACTACGCGACCCGGCTGGGCAAGACCGCCGACCGGCTGACCCGACTGGAGACTCTGCCGACCGCTACGACGGTGCTGAGCGAGCTGGGCGCGCTGACCCCGCCGCCCGGGGTGGTGGACTGGGACGAGCGGCGACTGGTCGAACTGGCCGCCGCCGCATCGGTGAACGCGGCAGCCACACCCCGCCTGGAGATCTACCCGCGCGACCTGCCCCTGGTACGGGCCCTGCGCCTCACCCAGGCCGGCCTGGTACGGCTGATCCCGGCCATGCCGGAGGCGCGGCAGCCGGGCCTGACGGGCGAGGACGTCCACGAGCGGGTACGGGCCCGCTTCCCCGAGCTGATCGTCAAGGACGGCCGGGGTACGAGCACGCACGAGCTGCCCACCGGCAGCCTGCTGACCAAGGCCTTGCGCGAGGCGGGCTTCGACCTCACCCTGTCGACGCGCGAGGACTCGAAGACGCTCCGGTATCTGCCGACGCGGATGGACAGCGCGTCCACGTATCTGACGGGCGGGAACTGGCGTCAGTCGACGCAGGCCGGCGCGGTGACGCGCTACTCCGACGACCCGCTGGTGGCGGGCGGGATCCGCGCGGACGAACGCCTGCTGGCCTCGGCCCGGCGGGACGGCTACCGGGTCCTGACCGTGCACCACGACCGTACGGTCCAGGCGGTACGCAGACTGGCCGGCCACCGCATAGGAGCCCAGCCCGTCTCCGTGACCGAACTCTTCCTGGAGTCCATGCACGCCCTGGTCCCCCCGGGCACGAAGCCGACATGGGACACGCTGCTGAAGGCGGACGTGGCCGAGCCGGGCTCGCGGGGTGCGCTGAAGTTCACGGAGTACGCGCGGACCGCGTGGGGCACGGTGGAGCCGCGCATACGGGAACTGCTCGCCCCGGGGGCGGGTTCGGGCCCGGTTCTGCTGACCGAGGTGGCCGTGTTCGCCCGGTACGACGGGATGGGCCTCCTGGACCGGCTCGCGGAGGCGGCCCGTCAGGGCGGGCGCGGACTGTGGCTGCTGGTGCCGCAGGCGGACCCGGCACGTGAGCCGAAGCTGGGACACACGGCGGTGGCCTACCAGGCCGGCCTGGGCGAATGGATCGACCTGCCGGACTCGTGGGTGAAGAAGGACTACCTGTCCGGTGTGACGGACGTGAGTGTCATGAGCGTGAACGGTACCGAGGGAGACAACAAGTGATCGACCGCAAAGCCCTGTTGGAAGACCTGAAGCAGCAGGTCAAGGCGGTCGAGACCGATCTCGGCAAGCAGGTCAAGGTGGTACCGGAGGGCGAGAAGCTGCGCGCCGAGTACGACCGCGCGCGCAAGCTGGGCCGTACGGCCGCCACCTGGAACTCCTGGCTGGACGAGCGGGTCACTCAGGTCGCGGTGGCGTGGGTGCTGGGTACGGTCTTCGTCCGCTTCTGCGAGGACAACGAGCTGATCCCGGAGCCGTACCTGACGGCACCAGAGGGCGACCGTCGCGACCTGGCGCTGGCCCGC
Source organism: Streptomyces sp. R35 (assembly GCF_041053035.1). Taxonomy (NCBI): domain Bacteria; kingdom Bacillati; phylum Actinomycetota; class Actinomycetes; order Kitasatosporales; family Streptomycetaceae; genus Streptomyces; species Streptomyces sp. R35. The sequence goes on along the minus strand of NZ_CP163440.1, from coordinate 8,243,906 downwards.
TTCGAGGAGTACGTCGCGAGGTCGGACGACCCGACGTACCGAGGCTGGCTTGAGCAGGCATTCGACGAACTGGGCACGGGGCAGGCGGGACGGCTGCTGTTCGACCGCCGGCACAACCCGCTGTTCCAGATCCCGCTGTCGCACGACGGGGCGCGGGAGTTGGTGGACTTCTGGCGCGGGCGGGACGAGGTTGGTGTCCTCGTCCACGACTTCACGGACCCGCTGAAGGAGGACGGCGACGGTACGCAGGGCTGGGACACGCGATTCCTGGGCGACCTGTACCAGGACCTGAGCGAGGCCGCCCGCAAGACGTACGCGCTGCTTCAAACCCCGGAGTTCGTGGAGGAGTTCATCCTCGACCGGACGATGGATCCGGCGGTACGGGAGTTCGGCTACGAGGGCCTGAAGATGATCGACCCCACGTGCGGGTCGGGGCACTTTGTGCTGGGGGCGTTCCGACGGCTGGTGCGGCTGTGGGCGGACGGTCGACCGGGCAAGGACGTGCACGAGCGGGTGCGGGAGGCGCTGGACTCCGTGCACGGGGTGGACCTGAACCCGTTCGCCGTGGCTATTGCTCGCTTCCGGCTGTTGGTGGCGGCCATGGCCGCGAGTGGGGTACGGACCCTGGCGGAGGCCGCCAAGTACGAGTGGCCGATCCATCTGGCGGTGGGCGACTCCCTCATCAAGCACCGGCACAAGCAGGGGAACCTGTTCGACGGCTTGGAGGAGGAGGGGGCGGATGAGCTAACCGACTTCAAGTACGAGACCGAGGATGTGCACGAGTACCCGGAGATTTTGCGGCCGGGGCGGTATCACGTGGTGGTGGGGAATCCGCCTTATATTACGGTGAAGGACAAGAAACTTAACGACCTTTATCGGAAGTTGTACGACGCTTGCGCAGGGAAGTATGCCCTGTCGGTGCCGTTTGCTCAGCGGTTCTTTGAGCTGGCAAAGGCCGGGGAAGCGGAGAGCGAATTCGGATACGGCCTGGTTGGGCAGATTACGGCGAACTCGTTTATGAAGCGGGAGTTCGGGACACGACTCATTGAGACGTACTTCGGACATGAGGTCGAGCTGATCGAGGTCATCGACACCTCGGGGGCCTACATTCCTGGGCACGGCACACCCACGGTCATCTTGGTCGGTAGGCCGCGAGGCGGGGGTGGACGCTCCGAGACCATCCGTACGGTACGAAGCGTCCAAGGGGAACCGTCCGCCCCGGTGCGCCCTGAAGACGGGTACGTCTGGCGCGCGATCGTCGAGCAGATCGACGAACCAGGAACTCTCAGCCAGTGGGTCTCGGTTGACGATCTGGGGCGCGAGCGCTACTTCGGCAAGCAGCCTTGGATTCTGGCCGACGGTGGACTTGAGTTGGTCGAGAGAATCAGCCAAAAATCACATACTTCACTAAAGTCAAGCGCCATAAGGATTGGCCCGTACGGAATCATTGGCGCCGATGACGCAATGACAGCTCCACAGCATGCATTTAAGCGTTTTGGTGCCGAAGACGAATACGTGCGCCGCATCGTAGCCGGAACAGAGGTGAGGGATTATATTTTCGATAATGGAGACCATGCAATTCACCCGTACGACCAGAAGCGCAATATCGCAAGCCTTGCAGGTATGCCAGCAATTGCCAACCACCTTTGGCGCACACGAACCGAACTGGGGGATCGCGCCACATTCTCTGGCGGGACATATTTCAGCGATGGTCGCCCCTGGTGGGAATGGCATCAAATCCCCAAGGACTCGAATGCTCACGCGTGGTCCATCTTGTTCGCATTCGTTGCCACTCACGCAAACTTTGGTCTGAACCGGGGAGAGCAGGTCTCAAGTCGCACTGCCCCCGCAATCAAGTTGCCACAGAATGCGACGAGGCAGGAGCACCTACAACTGCTCGGATTGCTCAACAGTTCCACCACTGGATTCTGGCTCAAGATGGTTAGTCACGACAAGGGAAGCCAGTCAGGAACGGGCGGGTTTATGCATGACGAGTGGGAAAGGTTCTACGAGTTTACCGGCACTAAACTCCAAGAACTTCCCCTGCCGCCCGCATACCCGACCACTCTCGCCTCTAGCCTTGACCATTTTGCACAACAACTGATCTCTTGCAGCCCCGCGGCACTCGCGAGCCGCTCAACTCCAACCTCCGCCAGCCTTCGCGAATCCAAACTACGCTGGGAATCCATCCGTGCCCACATGATTTCCCTTCAAGAGGAACTGGATTGGCACGTCTACTTCCTCTATGGACTTCACTCTGAAGATTTGAGGCTACCCGATGCCTCCGATATTCCCGAAGTATCTCTCGGCGAACGCGCCTTTGAGGTTGTCCTCGCACGCAAGGTGTCCGCAGGCGTAAGAGAAACAGTCTGGTTTGACCGACACAATTCCACTCCAATCACAGAGCTTCCGCATCACTGGCCAGCCGCCTACCGTAAGGTCGTTCAGAAGCGCATCGACGTTATCGAGTCGTCCCGCGCCATTGGCATGATCGAACGTCCCGAGTACAAACGACGCTGGGCCACCGAAGGGTGGGACGTACTTCAGGAGAAGGCACTCCGGAGCTGGCTGCTCGACCGTATCGAGAATCGTGCGCATTGGTTCGATGAAAACGGGATGCCCGCGCTCGTCACCCTCTCCCGCCTCACCGACAACCTCTCCCGCGACGAGGACTTCGCCTCCGTCGCCAAGATCTACGCGCCCCACAAGGAACTGCCTGCCGTCGTTGCCGAGTTGATGACCGACGAGCACGTGCCGTTCCTCTCCGCCCTACGCTACAAGCCCGCCGCCCTGAAGAAGCGCACGGACTGGGAGAACGTCTGGGATCTTCAGCGGCAGGAGGACGCGGCTCCGGATGAGCCGGCCAAGCGGAAGATTCGGGACACCATCCCCGTACCGCCGAAGTACACGTCAGCAGACTTCCTGCGTCTCTCCTACTGGCGAGCGCGCGGCAAGCTGGACGTGCCCAAGGAGCGGTTCATCTCGTACGCGCGGGCCAACGTGGCCACCCCCGACCTGTACGGCTGGGCAGGCTGGGACCACCGGGAACAGGCGATCGCCCTCGACACGTACATCGCGACCCACGAGGGTCTGACCACGGAAGAGGTCACCCCGCTGCTGGCCGGGCTGCTGGAGCTCCAACCGTGGCTGAACCAGTGGCACAACGAGCCCGATCCGCTCTTCGCCCCGACCCCCGCCAAGTTCTTCGAGGGCGACCGGCAGATGGAGCAGGGCAAGCACGGCCTCACGGACGACGACCTGCGCGCCTGGCGACCGGCCGCAGCAGTCCGAGGTCTCCGCGCAAGCAAGTAGGAACCTGCCAAAGGGTTGTCCCGCAATCACAGATCGCGGGACAACCGTCAGCCTCACCGTTTTGCGGTGGGGTGACGAGGCGCCACTGATCGTCAGCTGGGGGGGGGCAAGGTGCCTTCTCTGCCTGGGCCTGGTGGAGTCCGTGGCCCGCAACGGGGCTCCCGGCCTCCGAGCCCGGCATGACTGTTGTGCTCTGCCAAAGGGACGACGTGGGGTCGTGTCACCGAGCCCGAGGTCACCGACTGACGGCTGATGAAACCTGACCCTCACCTGGCCTCGCGCAATGCCGGGCCGCGGAAGGTGGCTTGTCTGCCACCGCCACGGCTGCAGCAGCGACGTCCGGAACGGCCGCGCCCCGTCGGCGTCGACGTGCCGTCACCGCGGATCCTCCTCGAGCAGTTCCTGCAACTGGTCCAGAGACCTTGCACGCTTCTCGGCGAGAAGCACAAGCTGAGGCATTACCCCTTGAGACAGGTGCTTCTCGGTGTACCGGACGGCCGAATCGCAAGCCACGCAACCGATGGCGTGGGAGACGGCATCCTGCATCCTCGCGTCGCGTTCTGTCCCAGACAGGACAAGGACTTCAAGCTCGCCCAGGATTGTTTGCACCCTCTCGCAGCCCAGTTCGAGGGAGCCATTGATGGCGGCGGCAAGGTCCCAGGACATGGAACGCGCAATGAAGCCCTCCTCTCCCAGCCCTCGTGCGAGGTACTTCACTGTGTCGTCATCCCACCTGGCCAGCAACGCGGCCAGCCACTCCCGCAGAGCACTCTCCTCGGGCAGTTCCTCCACCCGGCCCAGAGTCCTCGCGCGCTTCTCGGCAAGAAGCACAAGCCGCCGTACTACTTCACGAGACCGAAGCGACAGGTGCTCCTCGGTGTGACGGACGGCCCGATCGCAAGCTGTGCACCCGATCCCGTGGGAGATGACTTCTTGCATCCCCACTTGACGCTCTGTGCCAGACACGCCGTGGAGGCCGTCCAGTTTTCGATGCAACTCCTCGCAGCCCTTTCCGAGGGCACCGTTGATGGTGGCGGCAAGGTGCCAGGACATGGGATACGCAACGAAGTCCTCGTCGAATCCCAAAGCCCCTCGAGCGACGTACTCCACAGTGTCGTCATCCCATCTGGCTACCAGAGCAGCCAGCCACTCCTCCAGACTGAGGGCGTCCACTCGCTCGTCGACGCGGCTGTAGCAGTGCGGTTCGGAGCGGGTCGGCCTTCGTCGTCCACGAGACGTCACTGGGTTTCACTCTCCTCGTGCGAGGCCTGGTCGTTGGGCGGCAGCGAAGCGGGACGTACGCGGTGCTGGACAGCGTGGCGGCCGTCGCGCAGGACTTTCATGATCACCTCTGTCACGTACGGCACGTCCTCTTTGGTGCACGCGCCAATCGCCTTCCAACCGAGAACGCAGACCGCGAGCACTACGGCCAAGACCACAACCGTGCCGCCGCCAAGAGCGAGCGCCAACATGCTTGTCTCCATCTGATTACCTGCCAGATCTGGCTCTGGGAACGCGAAAGGCCCCCGAGCAGTGCGCTCGAGGGCCTTTTCAGCTCCGGAAACGACGAAAGCCCGCCGAACAGGCGGGCTGACGAATCGGAGACACATGTGTCCCCGAACTGGTTTCAGCGTAGCCGGACATGACCCGACTGACAAGACCGTCGGATTCGGTGACGGCACTGATCAGCGCCGCCCAGCCAGTCCCGAGAGGTCAGAGAACAGCCTCCCAGTCCTCGCTCTGCATGAGCAGGTCGTCCCGGATGTCGTCGTAGCGCTCCTGAAGCTCCCGGATGATCGACACGAGGAGCATGACGGCGATGATGCAGTGTCCCGGGCTCAGGTGAGACAGGGGCAGGTGGTGCACTACGGCATGCCGGGAGAGGTTGTCCGGGATCGGGTCGTTCCGGTCCGGGTAGTACTGCGTGTAAAGGGTGCTCAGCGGGGCCAGGACGGACTGGTTCCTGGGCAAGTAGGGATTCGGCTCCTTCTTACCCGCCATGAGTAGTCGATTGTGCCCTCCTCGGCCTCCCTTCGTACGCGTCAGGTTGTGCAGCATCTGCTCAACCCCGGTAACGGCGAGGCAGGCCGCGGCCTCGCGATGCCCGTCCGCCCATGCGGCAACAGCCTTCTCGCCAGCGGCGACCTCACCGGAGAGCCATTCGTCGGGGCATTCGCTCAGCTTCTGGCGGCACAAGTCGCGGATGGCAGCTTCATCGCCAGTGAGGACAGCGAGCTTGTCCGCATGCTCGGCTCCGGCTACAGCGAGGCGGCGCAGCGTCTCAGTGGGAGTAGCCCAGGCCACAGGTATGCCGTGGTCCTTGGCGAGATCGAGGAGAGCAGTGAACGGCAGGGAGCTGCCCCACCAGTTCTCGTGCCGTGCGGCCAGATAGAAGCGTGGCATCGGCCGGGTGCCGTGGATCGAAGGATCGTAGGTGTCCCAGACCGCACTCCAGTCGCGAAGCTGCGGCAATGTAGCACCGATGGCACCGGCGGAGGGGTCGATAAACGTCATGGGTGGATTGTGCATCCCTGGTGATCAACTATCAGCAGGATTGGCAGAATCCACATCGAACCGGGCAGGTCCGAGCAAGATTCTGCTTGCTATCAGACAGGCCGTAGACCGGCGCCACGGGCCCCGGAGCCGAGGCAGCCCGAACAGCTCAGGACCGACAATGCGGCGTCGGCCGGCGCGCTGCACCATGTCGGGAAGGGCAGCTGGCACGGTGAAGATGCCAGTCAAGCCGGTGGCATCAGCGAGGTCAGCCAGCAGGAGAGATCCAAACAAGCCTCGGCACTCGAAGCGCCCGAGGCAAGCTTGGCAAGCTCGTGGTTCGGTCCCTAGAAGGCTCGTGAAGATCTTGGGTTCTGGCCCTGCCGCGTCAGCGGCAGGGCCAGACTCGTTGTGTGGCGATGGGTGAGTGGGTCGGCGAGATGGTCGGGCCGGACGTGTGGGAGACGTGCCGGGAGTTGATCCCGGCCGGGAGCGTGTTCGCGTTCCTGGCCGAGCACCGCGGCGAGCTGTTCCCGGCGGCGATGTTCGTGGACATGTATCCGTCGGCGAACGGGCGGCCGAGCATGCCGCCGCAGATTTTGGCCGCCGCGGTCACCTTGCAGGCCCTGCACGGGCTGTCGGACTTCGAGACGGTCCAGGAACTGCGGTGCGACCTGCGGTGGAAGGCCGCATGCGGCCTGGGACTTCACGACATGGCGTTCGATCCGTCGCTGCTGGCCTACTTCCGCCGCTGGCTGGCCGGTTCCGCCCGCCCGAACCGCATCTTCGAGGCCGTGCGCGAGGTCGTGAAGTCAACAGGGGTCCTCAAGGGCAAGCACCGCCGGGCGCTGGACTCCACCGTGCTGGACGACGCGGTCGCCACCCAGGACACCGTCACCCAGATCATCGCCGCCGTCCGCGCGGTGATCCGCGAGGTCCCCGGCGCCGACACAATCGCCGCTGCCCAGTGCAGCGCGCACGACTACACCGACCCAGGCAAACCGAAGATCGCCTGGAACGACGAGCAGGCCCGCGCCGAGCTGGTCGACGCGCTGGTCACAGATGCCCTGCGGCTGCTGGGGCACCTGCCCGACCAGCAACTCGGGGAGAAGGCCGCGAACGCGGTGGGCATCCTGGCCCTGGTCGCCGGGCAGGACGTCGAGCCCGCCGAGGACTCCGACGGCCGCGACGGACGCTGGCGCATCACCCGGGGCACCGCCCCGAACCGGATGGTCTCCACCGTCGATCCGGAAGCCCGGCACGTGCACAAGACCCGCAGCCACCAGCAGGACGGCTTCAAGGCCCACCTGGCCGTCGAGCCCGAGACCGGGTTATACACCGCCGTAGCCCTCAGGCCCGGCGCCGGGCCCGAGCATCACGAGGCCGCGGTCGGCCTGGAACTGCTTGCCGACGAGGACAGCCCACTCGATGCCTTCGGCGACACCGCCTACTCCACCGGCGATGTCCGCCAGACCCTCCACGAGGCCGGGCACCGGCTGTTCATCAAGCCCGCCCCGCTGCGGCCTGCCGTCCCCGGCGGCTTCACCCTCGACGACTTCGCCATCGACACCACAGCCGCCGTCGTGACCTGCCCGGCCGGACACGCCGTGGCCCTGTCCGACCCCGGCGGGCACCACCACCAACGCAAAGCCTCTTTCGGGGACTTGTGCACCGGATGCCACCTGCGCGAGCGGTGCACCAAAGCCAAGGCCGGACGCATCCTGACCATCCGACCCCACCACGACCTCCAGACAGCCGCCCGCCACCAGGCCGCCGCCGACCCCGGCTGGCAGGCCGACTACCGCCGCTGGCGGCCACCAGTCGAACGCGCCGTCGCCTGGCTCGTCCACCACGGCAACCGGCGCCTGCGCTACCGGGGCACCGTCAAGAACGACACGTGGCTCCACACCCGAGCCGCCGCCCTCAACCTCCGCCGCCTGATCAACCTCGGGCTCACCCACACCAGTGGTACCTGGCACATCGCACCGGCCGGTGCATGACCGGAGGGGCTGTCCGGCCTGACGGCCGGACAGCCCCTCACCAAGATCTTCATCGACCTTCTAGGCCCAGCGTCAGCCCATGGAACGGCCCCGCGATCCCGACGTTGCCATACCTGTTCAGGCGCCCAACTGCCCGCCCCTGACTGCAGAAACGAAGGAGGCCCAGCCAGCCGCCGGAAACACGAGCACCGAACCGTGCGGAACCTTGCTGTCCCGTACCGGAACGACAGTGGTGAAGTCGTCAGAGACCTCGACGCAAGCGCCACCGTCTGAGTTGCTGTAAGAGCTCTTGCGCCACGTCACGACGCTCAGGTCGATGGATCGCACGGTACTTCCTCCAACATGCGCAGGACGAACTTCCGCGACTCGGCCGGGGTCAACGCCAGGTCACGGACTGCATCGTAGGCACCTTGCAGCTTCTCAACCGCAGCGCCGTCTTCGATCAGGTCACCCTTGTATGCATTCTCCGTGTAAGCCACGGTACGTCCGTGCGGCAGACGCAGGAACCACACGTCGGTGCTGTCGAGTCCGTACGGCCCAGCACTGAAGGGCAGCACCTGCACCACCATGTTTCGGCGCTCCGCCATCTCAGCCAGGTGCTCCAACTGCCCGCGCCACTCAGGCGTGTTCAGCAGCGCCATGCGCAAGACCGCCTCGGAAAGAATGGTCCGGAACCTGGGCGCATCCTCCCCCTCCAACAACTCCCGCCGCCCCATCCGAGCCTCCACCTGCTGCTCAAGTTCCTTCCCCTTGAGCCCGCCCGCCGCCAGCACCTCCCGTGCATACCCCGGCGTCTGCAACAACCCCGGCAGGACGCTCACCGCGAAGTGCCAAAGACTCACCGCCTCCGCCTCCAGGCCCATGTACCGCCGGTACCGCTCCCGGAACTGCGTATGGTCCCCTGCGGCCAGCTCCCACAGCGCCAGCAACAGTCCCGGTGTCCCGTAGTGCTGGTCGAGGGCCTGGACGACCTCCGGGCTGCCGAGTGTCTCGCCCTTCTCCATCTTGCCGAACAACGACCAGTCCCAGCCCAGTCGTTCGCCGAGCGCCCGCAGACTCGTGCCGCTCCCGGTCCGCAGGGTCCGCAACTCCTCGGCGAACCGTTGACGGGGTTCCTGGCTGCGGCCGGTGATGACGCGTCGTTGCGGCATACCGCTCCCTCCGGGACGTTCGCGTGAACGATGTGGAACGTGTGGAACCACCGCCACGCGACGGGGAAGCACCGCCCCGTCCACAACCCGGTCGCCCACATCCGGCGCATCCTCGTAACGACCGGACTACACAGCGTAATTCACGCAGTGCAGCCGGGTCATGGAATCAGCGGAACCACACCGACCGCCGCACTGACGAGGACTCACATGCCCCCACACCGCCCGCACCCCACACCCCCGCGATCCAGGAAGCCCTCGATGCCCGCGACGCCCTCGCCTCCGTCCTCTCACCCCCGCCGAGTTGCTGAGCGCCCTGGTCGCCGAAGCGAACGCCTGCAGCAGACAGCACAGATGACACGACAGGGGACAGCGCCCCAGTCACCCGAAGCCGGACCCCGGCACCCGCCCACCCCCGACCAGGCCGACTCCGTACCGATCCCCGCCCGTGATCGACCCCCTCACCTAGGATGGCGAGAACCATCTCAGCGGCCCGACGGGCTTCCTGATCCGCCTCGCAAGAGCGCGCGGCGGACCTCGAAGGACATGCCCCCACCCGCACGAGTCTTCTTCGTGCTGCCTGGGGGCATTGCCTCCGTGCGTCGAAAGAGCCGGGCAGCTTTCATCCCCCGACCGATTACGCACTGTTGCCGTTCCCGCACCCGCGATAACCTGCCGGGATCCGGCACGGCACAACCGGGACATGGATGGGGCACGAGGGGGATCGTGGAGGGGCGCGACGTGCGGGGCCACTACGAGGAGCTGGCAGCCGAGTACGACGAGCACTGGGTCTACGACCCCGGCTACGTTCCCTGGATGTCCGGCCGAATCGTCGAGGCGTTGGGGCTCGGCCGCACGGACCGAATCGCCGACATCGGCTCAGGAACAGGACTGTTCGCCAGAGAAGTAGTCAGGCAGGTCCAGCCGCAACATCCCGTTCTGTGCGTCGATCCGTCCGCGGCGATGCTCCTTCGGCTCGGCAGTCCGCCGCCACCCGGCCTGACGCCGGTCGTCGCTTCCGCCGAGGACCTTGCCGAAGGGCGTGCCAGTCTGCCGTACAAGGAGCTCGACGCGATGTGGCTGAAGGAGTCGGTGCATCACGTAGCCGACCCCGCGCACACGCTGCGAGGTCTCGCTGACCGGCTGGCGCCCGGCGGTCGAATGCTGGTGGTGATGCTTCCGGCCAGCATCCGGTATCCGCTGTTCGCGGCGGCCCTCGCGCGCTTCGAGGAATTGCAGCCCGACCCGACCACCATCGAGGAACACCTGCGCGCGGCCGGTCTGGAAGCCTCGCTCACCCACGTGGAGCACGAGCTGCGCATCGACCGGAGCAAGTACTTCGGCATGGTCCGTGCCCGCTACATGTCGCTGCTCTCCACCTTCACCGACAGTGAGATCGAGAAGGGCATCGAAGAGATGCGAGTCGCTCATCCGGAGCCGGTCCTGGTGTTTCCCGACCAGTTCGCGTTCATCCTCGGGAAGCGAGGAGGGGAGGGCTGATGAGCACGGTGGTCGACGAACGGCTGCGACGCCTGAGGAGTGAACTCGACGATCACTCGCGGATCGCCGAACGATTAGGGCTCGACCTCGAACGGCCGCTGCGGTCCCTCAACGACGGTTACCCCGAGAACGCGGTCGCCCTGGTCGGGAAGCTGACCGAAAAGCTGCTCAAAGAGCTGTGGCGCCATCATGGCATCGAGGGCGATCCCTCTACGAAGGCCCTGAACGACCTCGTCAAGCGCTGCCGTCCGCACATCCGCAGCAGCACCGTCATTGACGCGCTCGAGGACATCCGGCGGCTTCGTAACCGATCCACGCACGACGGATACGACATCAGCGACGAGGACGGACTGCTGGCGGTCCGCAGACTCGTCGACGTACTGGTGTGGTTCACCGACACAGGAAGCGCGGCACTGCTCGGCGGTGAGCCGGACATGGCACCCGAGGTGGCGCGCCGGTGCGAGTTCCTGGCCGGGCTGTACGTCACCCTGGGCTACCGCCAGGCCAAGCGGTTCGTCCTCAGCCCCGACACGGTGTACCAGTTGTTCTGCCGTGAGTCGGGGATGCGCCTGGAGTACGTGGAGCTGATGCTCTCCAAGAAGGCCGACGACCTGGGTACCGTCCTCGCCTCCAGCGGGGGCCAGCTGCTCCGCACCCGACTGCCCAAACTCACCCGGTTCGTCATCCTGGACGACGTGGCGGACGACGCGGCTTCCGGGCCGCTCCACCAGATGCTGGGCACGGATTTCCGGATCGTGCGCTACGAGGGCTTCGTCGACACCATCGTCAATCTTGAAGCGCACCTCGCCGGCCTGCTCTCCCCCGAACAGGCCGGACCACGGACCGCGGTGGCCGCGACTATCATGTTCACCGACCCACGCACCGGTGAGTCGCAGGTGGAGCAGTCCGAGGACGCGGCCGGGCTGCTGGCTCGCCTCGTGCGCGGCAGTGCGAACGTCCTGGTGACCGGTCGTCCGGGAAGCGGTAAGAGCACCCTCCTCCGTTCACTCGCCGTCAGTCCCGACGTCCGTCGCTTCCGCTTCTACTTCGACCTCGGCCTCAAGCCGAAGGACGAACCGTTCTCCGCATACGCGGCCCGTCTCCTGGCCCCGGCCATGGCATCGGACCGCTCGCGCGCCTACGACCTTTTCCTCTTCCTGATCCGTTCCGGGTCCGCGCTGTGCGTACTCGACGCAGTCGACGAAGGCGTTGAGGAACCCAGCCCAGCCGGTTTCCTTCGACTCTTCACCGATCTTGCCGCCGTCCTGTCCGCCGAGTCGGCGGTGGTCATGAGTTCACGTGTGTCCTTCCTCGCCGACTCGCCCCAGGTGCGTCAACTGCTGGACAGCGGCGCCGGCCGCTCCGAGCAACTGGTCGAGCAGATGTACGCGAACGGCATCGAACCGTCACGCGTTCCGCACTTCCATGTGGTGCGCCTGGCCGAACCCGGTGCCACCCCCTTGGAGAGGCGGCTCAGCGCCGCACTGGCACTTCCGTCGGGGCAGCCGCTCGCGGACATCCTCGGCGCCCACATCACCCAGACATTGGCCGAGCATGGCCGACCCGATCTGGAGGAGCGGCTACCGGCCGCGTTCGGACATGCCTTCCTCACCGACCGGACCGTCTTCTCGTTTCTCGACCTCCACCGGCTGCTGGGGGCCGACGCCTTCACCGACGGGAACCTCAGTCTCGACACGTGCGTCCTTGCGCCACTGTTGCGCCCCGCAGGACCGGATCACGTCGCCTTCGTGCACACGGCGTACCAGGAACTGCTGGCCGCCCGGCACCTCGCCGAGTCCGGCCTTCGTGACAAGGCGGCCGACATTCCCGACGGCGCCTTCCTCACCGAGCAAGTGCGTGCCTTCCTCGCGGGGATGGCCGGCAGTTCTGAGACGGACAACTGTGTGCTGCCCGCCGGGACGTACCTGGTCGGTCCGGCCGAACGGCTGCTGATCCGCCGGATCCCGCGCCCCGTCCTCTTCGACCGGCATGCCGTGACCGTCGCACGCTACCGCCGCTTCCTCAACGCCCTCGACGCAGACGGCACCTCGCAGTGGGACCACCCGGACCAGCCCGCCCACGTCACTCACCACCCCTGGACCGACCGGTTACGGCTGCCCGACTACTACACCGACCCGCGCTACGACGCCCACCCCGCGATCTGCGTCAACTGGTGGAGTGCGTACGCTTTCGCTGCCTTCGAAGGCAAGCGTCTGCCGACCTCCCTCGAATGGGAGGCTGCCGCGCGCGGAGCAGACGGCCGACTGTTTCCCTGGGGTGACGATCCCGATGATCGAGCCGTCAACTGCGCCGACTCCTGGGTCGGCCGACCTGTCGTCACGTACCAAGCGTGGTACCACGACTTCGCGGACGACGCACTTCGCCGGGCAGGGGTGACACCCGACGGCGAACGCGTGGACAACCGCTCACCGTTCGGCGTACGAGACATGGTCGGCAACTGCTGGGAATGGACCTCCACCAGCCTCGCCGACACCGGCGAGGCCGTCATCTGCGGCGGCAGCTACGACAACCCACTGCGGGCCGTGCAGACCAGCTCCAAGGGCATCTACCGCAAACGCGGCGGGAGTAACGCGGTCGGTTTCCGGTGCGTACAGGACATCCCCCGCAGCCCTGGAACAGAGGAGACGACAGCATGACCGGCGGCGGACCGCGTCTCGGAACCATCGTCGACCGGCGCCCCAACGGAGGAGGACTCAGCGGTTCCGCCGGCCTGTACATCGTGCGGGACGACGAGGACGAGCGATACTACACCTTCGACTACCGCCAGATCGTCACGGAGGGATTCCGGACCGTCCGCACCGGCGAACGCGTCCGCTTCCACATCCGCGCCGAAAGGCCGGACCAGGCAGAGTTCGTCATCCGCCTCGACCAGCCCGACCCGGCGGAGTGCTACCAATGACCAACAACACTCCGCCACTTCACGACATCACAGGGGCGCGTCAGGAATTGACGGTCGTCCTGCCGGTACGGCTGCTCTGCGCACCCAACTGGAACGAAGGCCCCTTCCCGTTCGAGTTGGGCAGCCGTCGCACCGACGCCGAAACCCGATCCACCTACTTCGCCCCCGCCTCCGCGCGAGCCCTCTACGGGACACCCGGACGCCCCCGCCGCTGGTACCTTCCGCTGGATATCAAACAGGACGGGCTGCACCTGCTCGGCATGGAACTCCTGCACGCGGCGACCGCACGCAGACCCGAACATGCCCTCGCCGTAATGCACTTCAGCGTGGAGAGACCCCTGTTGCCTGCCCTGCGGGCTCTGGCCGGACGGCGGCAGAACTCCACCGACTACCCGCTGACCGGGCCGTTCGACCCGGCCGGGCTTCTCGCTGGCATAGCTGACGTACTCGAATCCGGCACACCATTCGCCATCGCCCGGCCCTACTCCATCGCTTTCATGGCCCCGGCCGCGCAGCATGCTCCTGCCCTTCGTCGCAGCATGGAGAGGAATCTACCCGCGACCGCGGACCGATGGCTGTGGCAGCTCGCGTCGCGCTCCACGCCGGACGACTTCCCTCTCCCACCGGAGACCGCGAACGACCAGCTCAAGGACGCCTTGCGGATCTCGGCGGACTGGAGCGCCCTGGTGCTGCGACAAGGGGCCGCCTTCCTCGGCCATCGTCCTGACAGCGGCACGGGCGACTTCTTCGAGTTCGGCGCGCTGCACTCCCGTACCGTCTATCTCGATGCCCTGCTCCTCGGTGCCCTCCAGCGCGATCACATCGACGAGCTCACTGACGAACTCTCCGAAGTGTTCACCTCCTCACGGCTGGCACGCCGCGTTGCCTTGCTGGAGCGGAACATCGCAGTCTTCCGCAGCACATACTGGCGACAGCACCTGACCGCCCACGGCCCCGCGAACGACCTGCTGCTCGCGTTTCAGAACCAGCACCGGCTGCCTGCTCGCTTCCAGGAGATCCTCGCCGAAGCCGCCGACTACAGCAGGCTTGTCCAGACGCAGGAGAGTCAGCAGATCAGTGGGGCCCTCGGTGTCCTCACGATTCTCGGCCTGCCGCTCGGCACCGCCCTCGGCGTCCTTCAGGTCCTCGACGACCACTCCGTGACACATCTGCTTCTCGCCGTCGGCCTGTCCGTCGTCGCCACGACGGCAGTCCTCACCACCCGGTACGGGCGACTTGTTGTGTCGTCGCTGCGGGGCGTCACCAGAAAGGCATAGCGACCCCCGCCCCGGGCCCGAGGAGCGATCTTCACGAAGGCGACGCCCGACAGCGACATCGACCGGCTGATCCGCAACACCTACAAGGTGCTGCTCACTCGGGGCATGGTCGGCACGATCATCTAGCAGCAACCCCGGCGTCCCGTAGTGCTGGTCCAGCGCCTGGACGACCTCCGGGCTCCCCAGCGTCTCGCCCTTCTCCATCTTGCCGAACAACGACCAGTCCCAGCCGAGCCGTTCGCCGAGCGCACGCAAGCTCGTCCCGCTCCCTGCCCGCAGCGTCCGAAGTTCCTCCGCGAACCGCTGACGGGGTTCCTGGCTGCGGCCGGTGATGACGCGTCGCTGCGGCATACCGCTCCCTCCGGGACGTTCGCATAACCGATGTGGAACGTGCGTGGAACCACCACCGCGCGACGGGTATGCACGACCCCGCCCACAGCCCAGCCGCCCACACCCAGGCAAGGTTCATCCTCGTAACGACCGGACTACACACCGTAATTCACCCAGCGCAGCCGGGTCATGGAATCAGCGGAACCGAACCCCCAAGGCCCTGACCGCCCAAGTCGACCTCACCGACAACGACTCGCACGCACCCGGCGCCCGCTCCACCACCGCAGCCCAAGGCCGACGCACAACCAGGCAGCAACCGCCCGAGGACCGTCCCGTACCCGCGCAGCGCACGGGACTACCGATCAGTACTCCAGCCAAAGCGCCGCCAGGAACGGTTCTGTGCCGCCAGGTGCACCCGCGCCTGACATCAGCAAGTCCGGAATCAACCCGGCGGATTCGGGCCGAACCGCAGGGCGTCGAACTGTAGGCTCCGGCAGTGAACGCCGACGTCGTCTGGCCGTTGTGCACCCCGCGGGTAGGAGATCGCATGCAGGACCCTTCGGACTCGATGGAGATCGCCGAGCCTGAGGAGAAGGGTCGGAGCACCACCGCCGACTCACCTGATGCGGACGATCCGACACCCGACCCGGACATCGACTCAGCGACCGCATCGACGGTCATAGCGGAGGTGCTCCCAGGGGTTGCCGTCGTCTTCGGTGAGGTCCCGGCGGAACTCAAGCCCGATCTGCTCGACTTCGGGTTCGTGTCGGCCGCCGACCGCAAGCAGATCTCCACAGTCCTCACCTCGATCGGAAACACGGCGACCGTGGCGGGTAACCTCGGCAACGCATTCGCCAGCGCGCAGGGGCTGTACAGGATCAGCAGCGCGACACAGGCCCTCCTGAAGGCCGGCGGAACGCTCGCGGTCAAGGA
Source organism: Streptomyces sp. R35 (assembly GCF_041053035.1). Lineage (NCBI taxonomy): Bacteria > Bacillati > Actinomycetota > Actinomycetes > Kitasatosporales > Streptomycetaceae > Streptomyces > Streptomyces sp. R35. The sequence continues at coordinate 8,227,993 of NZ_CP163440.1, read as the reverse complement.
CGGCGCGAACCTCGGAACAGTGATGATTCCGGGCCGTTTCATCGGTCAGGCCCGCTTCTACCCCGTGAATGCGGTGAGCGCGGCGCAGAACGCGGCCTCGATCGGGCCCGCGCTGGCCATGGTCGCCCTTCAGATGCAACTGAGTGAGGTCGAGGGCCTTGTCAGAACCAACATCGCGCTGACCAGCCAGGTACTCACGACTGTCCGCCACGGGCAGTGGGCCGAGCTGACGGCGCTCGTCGCCACCGTCGATCACGTAGTCGACCAGGCGCGAGAGGTCGGTTCGGTCCCGGCGTCCCTATGGGACACCGTCGCGGGTAAGAGGGCGGACCTGCGTACGCAGCGTGATCTGTACCGACTGAACGTCGGCAATCACATCCGGCAGATCCATCGGCTCGACGGACATGCCCGCCGTGAGTATCTCGAGACGAACGCCGAGGCGATTCTCTTCGACGCGAACGCCCTCCTGTCCTCCGTCAAGGCATGGACCGGATATCAGGCGCTCCACGCCGCGCGAGCGAGAGCCGCCGGCCCCGAGGACGCCGGCGAGGCACGACTCGTCGACGCCATCGCGCGCGACACTCGCACGGAGCTCGACGCCGCCCTCGCCGAGACGACGAGCCTCGTCGACTCGCTGACGCGGGAGCTGCGCATCATCGCCGAACTCCCCGGACGCGACACACTGCCACTGCCGGGGAAGCGGAAGGACTCGATCGCAGCCCGCCAGACCTCCGCCCGTCTTCTGGAGGCGATCGAGCCTCTTGCCGATGCTCTCCATCCGCCGGCCCCTCCGCTCGAGGATCCTCGCGTCGTCTGCGCACCCAAAGCACTGGACCTCGAGCCGTACCTCCGCATCCTGCGATGGTTCCTCGAGGACGGTGAGACCCTACGTGTCCTCGGCTTCCCCGATCAGCTCGATGCTCTCGGTCCGGTCTCTGCGATCTTCAATGGAGCGAAGGAGAAGTTGGCGGCAGCGAGGGACAAGATGGCGGGAAAGACACTGGTCGCCGTCACGGATCGCCGCATCATCACGGCCAAGACGAACGCGTTCCTCGAGCAAGGCGAGATCCGTCAGGACATCCCGATCGGCCAGGTGCGATACGTCCGAGCAGCGACCACACAGGACAGAGGCGGGCGCTTGGCAATCGACCTCATCACGCGCGACGAGAACACCCGGTGGCTCTTCCAGGCCGACATCGACAACGCACAAGTGGACGCGCTCGCCGCCGTGCTTGCCGAGTCGATGACGATCCCGGACGTTGAACGCGATGAACTTCAACGGCGGCGCTACGCCCCCATCGAGGCGGACAGGAAGGGCGAGATCACCGGCACGACGCAGTCTACGAAACCGACTGGATCCGAGGCCACGACCGGCGGTGCCGAGTAGGCCTCGGGCAATCGGCGCGGATCGCGAAGGCCCGGGCCGGGGCACGCCGTCAGGTGTGACAGCCACTGCACCTGCGACCCAAGGTGCGTATACGGCGCGCGCGGGACATGCGAACGGCGTGCACGGCCCGGCGACCGATCAGGGGCCCCCGCCGCTCGGTTTAGACTTTTTCGGCCACCACCCGAGGGTGCTCAGCGGTGAGCTTCGCGACGTCCTCCACGTCGGAGGTCAGGATCGTCACGCGCCCCGGGTGTGCCAGCGCGGTCGCGCACAGCATGGCGTCGATGGCGTACTTGTGGCCGTGCAGCCCCGCGTCCCGCAGCAGAGCGGCGGCGGACTGGGCGAGCGCTTGGGTAACCGGCTCGACGCGGAGCCGGGACAGTGTCCACTTCAGCGCGGCGTCATTGATCCTCGGGTGAATCACCTCGACCAGCACCGCAGCCGACGTGACCACCGGAAGGTCCGCCTCCCGTGCCGCCGTCAGCCACTCGTGAACCTCCCGGTCCCGCTGTACGGCTTTCGCCAGACCTTCGCTGTCCAAGACCAAGGCACCACTCACGCAGCGGCCCCGTTCGCGGCCGTGCCACCAGTGAGCTTGGCCCGCTTCGCCGCCACGGCTTGCGGGTCGGCCGGACCGTGAACCTTGTCGAAGTCGGCGATGAGCTCATCCAGGTTGTCACGCTCGATCTGGCGCTGGGCGGCCCTCTCCAGGTACGCGGAGACGCCCCGCTTACCGACCCGCTCGCGGATCGCCCGAAGCGTTCCAGCACTCAGCGTGACGGAGATGCCACTGCTGGGGCCGTCACCAGGGGCGAGATCACTGTCGTCAGCCATGACAAGAGAATGGCATTCCAAATGCCATAAGGCAAGCCTCCGAGATCGCCGAGGTCGCCGGTGTGGAAGGTGTGGAACGACCTCCGTGCCACGGGGAAGCACAGGCCCATCCACAGCGTGACCGTCCGCATCCGGCCGCATTCTCGTAACACCCGGACTACGCGGCGCAGTTCATCCAGCGCAGCCGAGTGACGGATTCCGCAGGACCGAACCGACGAGGATGCCGATGCCCCCCACGCCCCGACACCCGGACCACATGGCGACGCCGCACCCCGCCACCGCTCAGCACCGCCCGCCGACCACCGCCCCGAAGATCCAGGAAGCCCTCGACGCCCGCGACGCCCTCGCCACCGCCCTCTCCCAGGCCGGCATCCAGCTCCCCGCGATGGACATCCGCACCCCCTGGGCGGACGACCGCAAGGCCGAAGCCCGGTACGCCCTCGTCCATCTCGGCGTGTGCTCCGCCCCCATCGCGCTCATGCTCGCGGACGTGATCACGAAGGGGATCGCCGGGTGACGGAGGACGCCGACGGGGTCCCCTCCGTCGGTGAGGCCGTCCACGACACCGTCCGCGACCGCGTCGGACGGGTGATGGGCCACATAGGGCCGTACATCCAACTCCGCCCGCTCGCCGGTGGCCTCGAATGGGATGCCGACCCGAACCACCTCCACCCCCTCACCCCGGCCGAACTGCTGAGCGCCCTGGTCGCCGAAGCGAACACCCGGAGCAGACAGGACAGGTAGCAGGGCCACAGCCACCCGTAACCGGACCCCCAGCCCCCGCCCACCCCCTGTCCGGCCGGCTCCGTTCCCTTCCCCTCCCCGTGATCGACCCCCTCACCTAGGATGGCGAGAACCATCTCAGCGGCCCGACGGGCTTCCTGATCCGCCTCGCGAAACCGCGCGGCGGACATCGAAGGACATGCCCCCACCCGCACGAGTCTTCTTCGTGCTGCCTGGGGGCATTTCCTTGCTGTTCCGTGAGTCCGCGGCGTCCGTGGCCGTCCGCATCCTCGAAGGGTCGCTGGCGCTGCATCTGACCGAGAACTTCCGTCACCAGCACGGCCGGAACGCCGGGCAGGCGGAGATACGGTCCTGGGAACGCAGCCTCCCGGCTCTCGTCAACGCCCTCATGGAGGCCGGGCTCGACGACGTCGAGGTCCTCATCGAATACAGCCTGCCCCTCACCAGCAAGCGCGCGGACGCCGTACTCGCGGGCGTACACCCCACCACGGGTGAACCGTCGTACGTCGTGGTCGAACTCAAGCAGTGGAGCGCGGCCTACCCGGAGGAGGACGAGCCGCTGCTGTGCCGAATCGACGCGTACGCGCACCCCGTACTCAACCCGATCGAGCAGGTCCGCGGCTACTGCGAGTACCTGCAGTCCTTCAACGGCGCACTGGAGCGGATGCCGAAGTCGCTGGCCGGAGTGGCGTTCCTGCACAACGCGACCGAGTTCGGCGTCGCGGGTCTGCGGAGCGTCAAGGAGGACCAGCACGGGCGCATGTACACCGGCGAACAGCGCGGCGCCTTCCTGGACTTCCTGCGCTCGCGGCTCGCCGCGAAGCCCGGCGCGGAGGCGGCGGACGTACTGCTCGGCGGCAAGATCCGACCGTCCAAGCAGCTGATGGCCGTCGCGGCGGCCGAGATCCGCGACCGCGAGCAGTTCGTCCTCCTCGCCGAACAGCGGGTCGCCTACGAGCAGGTGATGTCCGCCGTCCGCAAGGCGAAGCGGTCCAACCACAAGCAGGTCATCGTGGTGACAGGCGGTCCCGGTTCCGGCAAGAGCGTCGTCGCGCTGTCGCTTCTCGGCGAGTTGTACCGGCGCGGGGTGACCGCTCTGCACGCGACCGGGTCCGCCTCGTTCACCAAGACCATGCGCAAGGTCGCCGGGGCGCGCATGCCCGCCGTGCAGAAGCTGTTCATGTACTTCAACAGCTTCATGGACGCCGAGCCGAACGACCTCGACGTACTGATCTGCGACGAGGCCCACCGCCTGCGGAAGACCTCCGCCAACCGCTACACCAAGGCGGAACTGCGCACCGGCCGCCCTCAGGTGGCCGAGCTGATCGACGCGGCCCGGGTGCCGGTGTTCCTGCTCGACCAGCACCAGGTGGTGCGGCCCGGCGAGATGGGGACGAAGGAGGAGATCAAGCGGGCCGCCGCCGAACAGGGCCTCGACTGCACGGTCGTAGAGCTGGACGGCCAGTTCCGGTGCGGTGGGAGTGACGCGTACGAGAAGTGGGTCGTCGACCTCCTCGGACTGGAGGGCGGCACGCCTGGCGTGTGGGAGCCGGACGGCAAGCTGGAGCTGCGGACGGCCGAAAGCCCGCAGGAACTCGAGGACTTCCTCGTCGCGCGGCGCGAGGAGGGCTACGGGGCGCGCATGTCGGCCGGCTACTGCTGGAAGTGGACCACCAAGGTCACCCCGGACATGACGGCGCTTCCCACCGATGTCGTCATCGGCGACTGGGCGCGGCCCTGGAACGTGTACGGCGAACGGTCCGTGCTCGGCGCACCGCCCGCGCCCTTGTGGGCCACCGACCCGGCCGGTTTCGGGCAGGTCGGCTGCGTCTACACGGCGCAGGGATTCGAGTACGACTGGTCGGGCGTGATCATCGGCCCCGACCTGGTGTGGCGTACGGACCGCTGGGTCGTGGACCGGTCGGCGTCGAAGGACCCGATCTTCACGAAGGCGACGCCGGACAGCGACATCGACCGGCTGATCCGCAACACCTACAAGGTGCTGCTGACGCGGGGCATGGTCGGCACGATCATCTACTCGACGGACCCGGAGACGCGCGACAAGCTGCGCTCGCTCGTGCATCCGGCGTCCGGGGTGGAGGCGCCGGTTCTCGTGTAGTCGGGCATGTGCGAAAAGTGGTCATCTGTTGTCAGTGGTACGCCATACGATCGGATGAGCCCGCGCAGCCGCCCGTCGGAGAGTGATCGTTCATGGCCCAGCAGCCGCCCCTGCTCCGCGATGTCATCGACATCAAGGAGTCCATCTCCACCTCGGACTTCGTCCTCCAGCTCTCGGAGGCAACGACCCCGGAAGGTGCCGAGCGCGCGCTGCGGGACTACGTGGTCACGGAACGGCTGCTGGAGAACTTCGACGAGGCACTCGGCCTGATCCGGAAGGCGCTCGACGGGCACACGTCGAAGGCCGCTTACCTGCACGGCTCGTTCGGTTCCGGTAAGTCGCACTTCATGGCAGTGCTGCACGCCCTGCTCAGCGGGGCCCCGGCGGCCCGCGCGCGGACGGACCTGGACCCGGTTCTGACCAAGCACGAGTGGCTCGGCGCGGAGGGCAAGCGGTTCCTGCTCGTGCCGTACCACATGCTCGGGGCGAAGGCCCTGGAGCAGCGAGTCCTCGGCGGGTACGTCAGTCATGTCAAGAAGCTGCACCCCGAGGCGCCGACCCCGCAGGTGTACCGGACGGACGCCCTGTTCGAGGACATCCAGGCGATGCGGTCCCGCATGGGGGACCAGGCTGTCATCGGCGGCCTCACCTCGGCAGACGGCGGCGACGGCACGGCGGACGAGGAGGACGAGTGGGGCGAGGCGTTCGGCTGGACGCCTCAGCTGCTCGACACCGCCCTCGCCGCCGAGGAGGTCCACGAGAGCGGTCAGGCGCTCAACCTGGTCAGCCCGTCGACGCCCGCAGAGCTGAGGGCGCGGCTGGTACAGGACGCGAGCACGCACCTGCTCCCCGGCTTCGCGAAGAACGCCGCCGAGGACGAGCACGGGTTCATCTCGCTCGACGCCGGTCTGTCCGTGATTGCCGAGCATGCCAAGGCGCTCAACTACGACGGCCTGATCCTCTTCATGGACGAGCTGATCCTGTGGCTGGCCACCCTCATCCACGACCAGAAGTTCGTGGCTCGGGAAGCCGGCAAGATCACCAACTTCGTGGAGGGCGGCGACGCCCGCCGCGCTGTGCCGGTGATCTCGTTCATCGCCCGTCAGCGCGACCTGCGCGAGCTGGTGGGCGAGGAGGTGTCGGGTGCGGCCGAGGCGTCCATCCAGGACACGCTCAGCCTGGCCTCGGGCCGGTTCGACAAGATCACGCTGGAGGACCGCAACCTCCCCCAGGTCGCGCACGCCCGCCTGCTCAGGCCCAAGGACGACGAAGCCGCGGCGCTCGTCACCGCGGAGTTCGAGAAGACCCGCAGGATCCGCCAGGAGGTGTGGGACACCCTCCTGGGATCGGACCGCGGGGCGGACGGCGTCGGCGCGGACGAGGAGAGCTTCCGGCTGACATACCCCTTCTCGCCGGCGTTCATGGACACCCTCGTGCACGTGTCGTCCGCGCTCCAGCGCAACCGCACCGGCATGAAGCTGATGGGCCAGCTGCTCGCCGACCACCGGGCCGAGCTGCGACTGGGCGACCTGATCCCGGTCGGCGACCTGTACCCGCTGATCACGGCGGGCGGCGACAAGCCGTTCACCGACAGCCTCAAGGTGATCTTCGAGGCCGCCGACAAGATGTACCGGACGAAGCTGCGGCCGTACCTTCTGCTCACGCACAACGTGACGGAGGAGGACATCGAGCAGTACACCCACCGGCCCGACAGCGTCACCGACCCCGCCCTGCGCACCCGGATCAAGCAGTTCACCGGCGACAACCGGATCGTCGGCACGCTGCTGCTGTCGGCGCTCGCTCCGAGCGTCCCGGCCCTGTCCGACCTGACCATCCGCAGGCTGTCCGCGCTCAACTACGGCTCTGTGGTCGCCCCGATCCCCGGCCGCGAGTACGGCATCCTGAAGAACAAGATCGCCGAGTGGGCGGGCCGCTTCCCCGAGATCAAGGAGACCGGCACCGAGACCAACCCCGGTGTCCGGCTCGAACTGTCCGGCGTCGACGTCGACTCGGTGATCGCCAACGCCAACGTCAACGACAACCCTGGCAACCGCGAGGCCCTCGCCAAGCGGCTCCTCGTCGAGGAACTCGTCATCGACCAGGACCACCTGATCAACGAGCTGCACTTCGCGTGGCGGGGCACGGAACGCAGTGTCGAGGTGGTGTTCGGCAACGTCGCCGACGAGGACGCGCTGCCGGACCACGACCTGATGCCTCAGCAGGACGGGCACTGGCGGATCGTGATCGACCTCCCCTTCGACGAGAGCGAGTGGGGGCCGCGCGAGGACGCCAACCGCATGCAGCGGCTGCGTGAGCGGCAGGGCGAGCCGTCCCGGAGCGTCGCCTGGCTGCCCACTCACCTCTCCAGCCAGCGGTACGCCGACTTCCGCCGCCTCGTCGTCATCGACAAGGCCCTGTCCGACAGCCAGCGGTTCGACGGCCAGTACGCGGGCCATCTGAGCGCGGACAACCGGGCCCGCGCCAAGGGACTGCTGGAGACCCAGCGGGAGTCGCTGCTCAAGAACGTGAAGGCGGCCTTCAAGCAGGCGTATGGCCTCGCGGACAAGAAGGCCACCGACGTGGAGCTCGGCTTCGGCGATCACCTGGAGTCGCTGCGTGAGGTCGAGGGCCTGACCCTGTCCTTCGGCCAGTCGCTGCGGGACGGCATCCGGCACATCGCCGGCAAACTGCTCGCGAGCCAGTACCCGGACCATCCGAACCTCGATCCCGACAGCAACGGCACCGTCGTCAAGGCCGCCGACGCCAAGAAGGTGTTCGCGCACGTACGGGCCGCCGCCGAGGCCCGCGACGGACGCGCCGAAGTCCCCGCAGCCGACCGGAACCTGATGCGCCGGGTGGCCGCCCCTCTGCGGCTGGGGCAGCAGAAAGAGGCGTACTTCGAGCTGTCGCATTATTGGGCGGACCACTTCCGGCAGCTCGCCCGCGAGCAGGGGGTGACCGGCGACCTCAGCCTGATCACCCTCACCGACTGGACGGACCGGCCGACGCCGCGCGGCCTGCCGGGCTTCCTCGCCCGGCTCGTCGTGGCCTCGTTCGCCGAGATGGACGACCGGGTGTGGGTGCGCGAGGGCACGACGCTCGACCCGGCACCCGCACTGAACGAGATCAAGGACCGCGACGCGCTCCGCAGTCAGCCGCTGCCCTCCGAGGAGGACTGGACGGCCGCCCGCGAGCGGTTCACGGCGGTCTTCGGCGAGCCTGCCCCCACGCTGCGGCGTGGCCGCATGGTCAACCAGCTCGCCCGGCAGATCGCCCAGCAGGCGGGTGCCCACCAGGAGGCGGCCCGTGAGCTGGTGACCCAGCTGGAGCGGCATGCCGGCTTCCTGCAGCTCGACGAAACCGTCGAGAGCGGACGCCTCGCCCTCGCGCGGCGGGCCGTCGAACTCCTCCAGGAGCTCACGCGGTCGGCCGGTCAGGGAGCCGCAGGAGCCCGGAAGACCGTCGAAGCCCTGGCCGCCTTCGACTTCGGCGATGTCGGCGCGGACCGGTTCGGGACCTCGGTCAAGCAGGCCCGTGCGGTGGCGCAGGCGCTGGACTCGGCGTCCTGGACCACCCTCGACCTGGCCTCTTCGGAGGGCCCAGAGGGAGAGGCGCTGCTGGAGTCCCTGCGCAACGCCGCCCAGAGCGACCAGCGGACCAATGACCTGAAGGCGGCTCTGACCCGGACGCAGCACGAGGTGCTGGCGCTGGTGAAGCGCAACCGCGCGACGACGACACCGCCGCCCGCGCCACCGGCCCCGCGCCCCGGAGACGTACCTCTCGACACCCCGACGAGTCACCCGCCGGTCCCCGCGCAGGAACCCGGCACAGGCTCGTCCGGGCCGTCCGTCCCCGGGCGGGTCAAGCACTCCGGCAGCAGTCGTACCACGGCGGCCCGAGCAGTGGCCGAACTCCAGGCGGAGATCGCGGAGCTGGCAGCGCGCGAACCCGGTGCCACGGTCGAAATCACCTGGCGGGTCGTCGAAGGATGAGCACGACGACGACCAGCGCGGTGACGGTGCGACTGAACCTCGCCACGATCACCCAGTACCTGTCCGCCCAGACCTCACTCGCCGACACCCTCGCAGGCCGTGACCGGCGGCGGGCCGTTCTGCTGCGCTCCACACCGCAGTGGGACGGTCCCACCGAACACGTCTGGGGCGACGGACAGTCCGCCCGCATCGCGGCGGCACCCTCCCCGCTGGCCGTGCACGAGCTGCTGCTCGGCCACCTGTCGGACACGGCGACCGGGCCCGCCCTGCTCGTCGTCCTGACCGACCGCGAGCAGAACGAACTCGACCCCGCCATCCTGGCCCGCGCCCACAAGGCCCGCGTCGACACGGTGGACAGCTGGGACGTGGTGCGGGACGCGTTCGGAGCGCATCAGGTCGACCAGCGGCTCAGGGACGACAAGTGGGCCGCGGAAGCCCTCCTTGACGCGGCGCCGCCGAGGGGCGGCTGGCCCCGGCTGGGAGGCGGCATGCTGTCGCGGGGCACCGCCCTGTCCGCGCTCGCGCTGCGCCGCCTGCGCATGGGCCGCTACGAGGACGAGGAGACCCGTGCGGACCACACCACCTCCGCCGACCGGCTCGACACCCACGCCCTGTTGAGCTGGTCCTTGATGCCCGGCCGCCCTGAGCGGCTGCTGGCGCTTCGTGGCCCCGAGCGTGCGGGCCTTGCGCAGTTCCTCGGCGAGGAGGACCAGGCCGGACTCGCCGGCCGCGCCCTCCTGGCCCTGGTCGAGGCCGAACACGGGCCAGACGCGGTGGCCTTCGGGCTCGTGTGCGCCGCCCTGTGGTGCCATGCCGAACCGGACGCTTCCACCTACACGGCTCGCGGTCGCGCGGAGCGGTGGTTCGGAGAGCGTCCCCCGGCACAGGGCGAACAGCTCGACGCCATGGCGGCCGCCTTCGGTCGGGCCTCGGAGGAATACGTCGGCACGCTGCTCGCCGGAGCTTCCAGGGAAGGCGGCGCGGGCTCGGAGGAAGCCCGTGAGGCCCGCCGGACCAGCGACACGGTGCTGGAGCGTGCTTCGGGACTGGTCCGCCAGTTCGGCGCGGAAGCCGCCGCCGGCACCAGCCCGCTCCTGCCGGCCGGCATGGACGCCAGGTTCACCGCCGTCGGGACGGCCCTGGCGGACGGCGAGCCGGGACGGCTCGATGCGGCTGTCCGCTCGCTGATCGAGCACCGGCGCGCACAGGGACCGGAGCTACGGGCCCGGATCGAACGGACCCGCATGGGCCAGCGGCTCGTCCAGTGGCTGGCCGGCGAACCGGCGGTCGAGGCACCCCACGTCGACGCGGCCCTGCAGCGTCACATGGACGAGACCGGGTGGGTCGACCGGGCCCTGGAGCACATCGAGGCCGGCGGGGACCCGGACGACCGTCTGAGGGCCGCCTACGACGCGCTGGCCACGCGCGTACGGGAACGGCGACACGAGATCGACCGTGAATTCGCCCGCGTGCTGGCGACCTGGACCGCGGCCGGCACCGAGCCCGGCCGGATGCTGACGGTGGAGACGTTCCTCGAACGCGTGGTGAAACCGGTCGTTCGCGGAACTGCCGAACGACGCGTGCTGCTGATCGTCCTGGACGGGATGAGCACGGCCATCGCAACCGAGCTGGGCGAGGAACTGCGCGCTTCCTGGGCCGAGTTCGACCCGGTGGACGAGGGCGCGCCGCGACGCCGCGCCATGGCCGCGGCACTCCCCACCCTCACGTCCGTCTCCCGCACCTCCCTGTTCGCCGGAAAGCTGACGCAGGGGTCGCAGAACGACGAGGCCCGTCTGTTCTCCAACCTTCCCCTGTGGGGCGGCGCACCGGCGGCCGTGTTCCACAAGGACGACCTGCGGGCCGACAGCGCGGGAGACACATTCGGGCCCGAGCTCACCCAAGCGCTCACGGACGGCCGTACCCACGTGGCGGTCGTCCTCAACTCGATCGACGACCGGCTCGCCAAGGAACAGAAACTGGGCGACGGAGCCTGGCAGACCGAGCACATCCCCGGCCTGCCGGACCTGCTGCGGGTCGCCGCCACGGAGGGCATGGCGGTGGTGATCACCAGCGACCACGGGCATGTCGTCGACCGGCACGGTGCGAAGGTGGACACCGGCTCGCCGCTGTCCGCACGCCATCGGCCGCCTGGCGGACAGGTGGGCCCGGCGGAGATCGCCCTTCAGGGCTCCCGGGTCGTCGCACCGGATCCCGGAGGGTCGATCGTCGCCCTGTGGGACGCCGACTCGCGGTACACGGCCCGCAAGGCGGGATACCACGGCGGCGCATCCCTCGCCGAGTTCACCATCCCGGTGCTGGCTTTCCTGCGGTTCGAGGCGTCCCCTCCCCCGGCCTGGCGGGAGTTGGGGGATCCGCGGCCGACCTGGTGGCTGCTGGAGGAGCCCGCGCCGCGCCCCGCAACCACCTCACCCGCCCCGGCGGCCAGCGCGAAACGGCAGGCGCGGCAGAAGCCGTCGAAGGTCCAGGCCCAACTGGCCCTTACCCACGACTCGTTGTTCGACGTCGCGGTGGTTCCGGCGTCCGACGGCGAGGAGACGCTGGTGACCGCCACCGTCGTCGGTCCCGACGACGCCCTCGTCTCGGCCCTCTTCGCCTCGGAGGCTTTCCAGGGCCAGATCGGCCTGCTCGCGCGCAAGCCGCCCATGGACAAGGTGGAAGGGGCGATCCGGGCCCTGCTCGACGCCGGGGGCACGCTGCCGGTGTCCGCGCTGGCGCAGCGCGTGTCCTACCCGGTGACACGGGCGGACGGATTCGCCGCGATCCTGCGCCAGTTGCTCAACTACGACGGGGTGCAGGTTCTGGAAACACTGCCGGACGGACGGACCGTTCGTCTCGATCTCCCCTTGCTCCGCATGCAGTTCGACCTAGGCTGACGGTTCCATCCGCCGTGTTCCTCCACCGATGAGCCGGGAGCCATGAGCGCCAACGACCGTGTGCTGATCAACCAGATGATCGAAGACCGGCGGAACGCCCGCGCCGTGCCCCTTTCGTTCGACGCGGCCTTCGAAAGGTTCGCGAGCGAACACGCCTTGCATGGCTTCGGTCTCTCGGAGGAGGAAGTCGAAGCCGGTGTGATCGGGGGCGCGAACGACGGCGGTATCGACGGCGCGTACGTCTTCCTCGGTGGCCGGCTCCTGCACGAGGACAGCGAGATCTTCCAGCAGTCCTCCGCCGTCTCGAACGTGGAGAACGGAACCCAGCTGACGCTCTGGCTCGTCCAGGCCAAGACCAGCCCCGGATTCTCCGAGGTGGCCCTGGACAAGGTGGCGTCCACGTGCGCGAACCTCCTGGACATGGAGGTCGACGAGACCGTCGTGGGGGTGCTGTACACCGAGGACCTGCTCGCCCGCTTCAGACTCTTCAGAACGGCGTTGACCCGGCTCCTCAGCCGTCACCCGACCGTGCTGATCAAGTTCTCGTACGTGACGCGCGGCGAGGCGAGCGAGGTGCATCCCAAGGTCCAGGCCAAAGCCAAGATCCTTGAAGCACAGTTCTCCAACGCCTTCGCCATCTCCACCGGCGAGGTCGAGTTCCTGGGCCCCGCGGAGCTCTGGAAGCGTGCCAGCACCCTCCCGTCGTACACCCTCGAGCTCCCCTACCGGGAGAGCATCACCCACGGCACGAGCCATGTCGCGCTCGTCGGCCTGGGCGAGTACATCGACTTCCTCAGCGACGAGACCGGAGCGATCAAGTCCCACATCTTCGACTGGAACGTCCGCGACTACCAGGGCAATGTCGAGGTCAACCGGGAGATAACGGCCTCGCTCCAAAACCCTGAAGCACCCGAGTTCTGGTGGCTCAACAACGGAATCACCATCGTGTGCTCGCAGGCCACCGCGATCGGGAAACGACTGAGCCTCTCCGACGTACAGATCGTCAACGGTCTGCAAACCTCGTACACACTCCACGAGACATTGCACGAGCTCTACGTGACCGACCCCGCCGACCCGGTCTTCGACAGGCTGGTACAGGTGCGCATCCTCGTCACCGTGGACCAGGCAGCCCGTGACTCCGTCATTCGTGCTACCAACCGGCAGACAAGCGTGCCGGTCGCCTCACTCCGGGCCACCGACGACATCCAGCGGCAGATCGAGTCGTACTTCCTCGAACACGACTGGTTCTACGACCGGCGCAAGAACTTCTACCGCAACCAGGGAAAGTCGGCCGACCGCATCGTCAGCATCCCGCTGCTGGCGCAGTCCGTGATGGCCATGGCCCTGGGCCAGCCCGATTACGCCCGCGCCCGCCCGTCGAGCCTGCTGAAATCCGACGCGGACTACCGGCGCGTGTTCTCGGCCAAGACGGAACTCCCCGTCTATCTGTGGCTGGCCAAGGCACAACGTCAGGTGGACGAGTTCCTGCAGTCGATGTCGGATCCCACCTCCAAGGCACAGCACACGAACCTTCACTTCCACCTGGCCATGCTCGGCGCCGTGGACCTCATGGGTCGCGTGTTCAGCAAGCCGGAAACCCTGAACAACGCCGCCCGCGAGGACGTCTTCCCGCGCACGGTGCGCCTAGAGGAGCTGTGGGGATCACTCCAGGAGCAGTTCGAGGCATTCCAGAGGCAGAACCGGTCGGGACCGGACAAGACCGCGAAGAGCAGCGAGTTCGTCGGCTATCTGACGAGCAACCTCGGCTACGGGAGCCTCCGCCGCCGGTGACTTCGGGGCACGGTACGCGCTCCGTCGCGGATGGGAGAATGGGCCGGTGATCGATCCTCGCCCCTCTCCCGTCTCCGCCGCCCGGCGGCGCACCGCCATCGACGCGCTCCGGCGCGGTGCCGTGCCCGAGAGCGGCTTGGATCTCCTCGCCACCGGGCTGGACCGTTTCGAGTCCGCGCTCGACGCGGAACTCGACGCGGTCGCCTCCGGTGCCTCGGTCTTCAAGGCCGTACGAGGTGAGTACGGGTCCGGCAAGACGTTCTTCACGCGCTGGCTCGGGGAACGCGCCAAGCAGCGCAACTTCGCCGTCGCCGAGATCCAGATCTCTGAGACGGAGACACCGCTGCACAAGCTGGAGACCGTCTACCGTCGCCTCACCGAGCGGCTGTCCACCCCCAGCTTCCCGCCGAGCGCGCTGCGGCCGGTGGTGGACGCCTGGTTCTACGCCCTGGAGGAGGACGCCCTCGCCGCAGGGGCGGATGAGGACGACCTGAGCGGCGCGGTGGAGGAACTGCTCGCCGCCCGGCTGACCGAGGTGTCACGGCACGCCCCGTCCTTCGCGGCCGCGCTGCGCGGATACCGGTCAGCGCTCACCGACGGCGATGAGGCCACAGCGGCGGCCGTCCTCTCCTGGCTCGGCGGCCAGCCCCATGTGGCAGCGGCGGCCCGCCGGTCCGCTGGGGTACGCGGCGACCTGGACCACTTCGGCGCCCTGGGGTTCCTGCAGGGACTGCTCACCGTCCTGCGGGACTCCGGCCATCGGGGGCTGTTCGTCGTCCTGGACGAGGTGGAGACCCTGCAGAGGGTGCGGTCGGACGCCCGCGACAAGGCACTCAACGCCCTACGGCAGCTGATCGACGAGGTCCACTCCGGACGGTTCCCTGGCCTCTATCTGGTCATCACCGGCACACCCGCGTTCTACGACGGCCAGCAGGGCGTGCAGCGGCTCCCGCCACTCGCCCAGCGGCTCGCCACGGACTTCACGACCGATCCGCGCTTCGACAATCCGCGGGCGGTCCAGCTGCGCCTGTCCGGTTTCACCCTGGAGTCACTGACCGGCCTCGGGGTGACCATCCGCGATCTCTACGCCTCCGGGGCAGACTCACCCGACCGGATCAAAGCACTGGCCGACGACGCCTACGTCGCCGATCTCGCCCGTGCAGTGGGAGGAGCCCTCGGCGGCAAGGTCGGCGTCGCACCTCGGCTCTTTCTCAAGAAACTCGTCGGTGATGTCCTGGACCGTATCGACCAGTTCACGGACTTCGACCCCCGGCAGCACTATCGGCTGACCGTGGACAGCAGTGAACTCACCGACGTCGAACGCAACTTGTCCAAATCGTCGTCGGCCGACGACATCGATCTGGAGCTGTGATGACGTCGGCTACGGACCCCGTCGACCGGCTCGACCCTGTCATCGTCCACCACGTGGTGAACACGCTCGGCTGGCCGGACCTACGGCCGCTGCAACGGGCCGCGATCGACCCGGTGATGGACGGCGAGGACACCGTGCTGCTCGCCCCCACCGCCGGCGGCAAGACCGAGGCGGCCTGCCTGCCGGTCCTCTCGGCCATGTCCGCCCAGGGCTGGACCGGCACCTCGGTCCTCTACCTCTGCCCGCTCAAGGCGCTCCTCAACAACCTGGTGACCCGTATCGACGGATACGCGCAGTGGCTCGGACGCAGCGCGGCTCTGTGGCACGGGGACACGAAGGAGTCGCAGCGTCGGCGCATCCGTACCGACAGACCCGACATCCTCCTGACGACGCCCGAGTCGCTCGAAGCCATGCTGATCGGCGTGAAGACGGACCACGCACACCTGTTGGGAGGGATCCGGGCCGTCGTCGTCGACGAAGTGCACGCTTTCGCCGGTGACGACCGGGGCTGGCATCTCCTGGCGGTGCTCGAACGTCTGCAGCGGGTTACCGGGCGCCCCATTCAGCGCATCGGGCTGTCCGCCACGGTCGGCAATCCGCAGCAGCTGCTCGCCTGGCTCCAGGGGTCGGGCGCAGGCCGGCGTCCAGGCCAGGTCGTCGCCCCGGGACTCACCGACCCCTCGGGTCCCTCCTCCGGCCAGGTGCCCGCGGGCGGCGTGACCGGGCCACCGCCCGGGGAGATCGAACTCGACTACGTGGGCTCTCTGTCCAACGCCGCCAAGGTCATCGCAGCCCTGCACAAGGGCGAGAAGCGACTGGTGTTCTGCGACTCGCGGCGACAGGTCGAGGAGCTGGGGGCGGCCCTGCGTGCACGCGAAGTAACCGTGTTCCTGTCGCACGCTTCGCTGTCCGCCGACGAGCGGGCCCGATCCGAGCAGGCGTTCGCCGAGGCACGCGACTGCGTCATCGTCGCCACCTCCACCCTGGAACTGGGCATCGACGTCGGCGACCTGGACCGGGTCATCCAGATCGATTCGCCCGGCACCGTCGCTTCCTTCCTCCAGCGGGTCGGGCGCACGGGGCGGCGGGCGGGAAGTACCCGCAACTGCCTGTTCCTGGCCACGCACAAGGACGCCCTGCTGCAGGCTGCAGGGTTGCTGGTCCTGTGGGGTCGCGGCTGGGTCGAACCGGTCGTCCCACCGCCCGAGCCGCGCCACCTGGTCGCGCAGCAGCTGCTCGCCGCCACGCTCCAGGAACATAAATTGGGCGACCAGATGTGGCCCGAGCAGTGGAACGGCCTGGCGCCTTTCGACCGTTCAGCCGCTCCGATCCTGCGCCATCTGACCGACCAGGGCTTCCTGGACACCGACGGAGGCATGCTGTTCATCGGCCCTGAGGCCGAACACCGCTTCGGGCGACGGCACTTCATCGAGCTGACCGCGTCGTTCACCGCACCGCCGCAGTTCACCGTCCTGTCCGGGCGCACCGAGATCGGCCGGATGGACCCGTCCGTACTCACCGAGGAACGCCCGGGCCCACGACGCCTGTTGCTGGCCGGTCGTAGCTGGCAGGTGACGTTCATCGACTGGGGGCGCAAGAGGGTCTTCGTCGAGCCGGTCGACAGCGGCGGGGTCGCCAAATGGTCCGGGGGAACACTCGTCGGACTGTCGTACGCGCTGACCCGTGCGATGCGGGAGGTCCTCCTGGGCGCCGACCCGCCTGTGTCACTCACTCGGCGAGCCGACGTCTGCCTCCGAGAATGGCGTGACGAGGAGGCACCGCACCTGGTCCACCCCGGCGGGACCTTGGTGGCCCGGCGGGCCAACGACGTCCGCTGGTGGACGTGGGCGGGATATCGTGCCAATGCGACACTGGGCGCGACGCTATCGTCGATCGCCGACCCGGTACAACGCCCGACG
This sequence comes from Streptomyces sp. R35, assembly GCF_041053035.1. Taxonomy (NCBI): domain Bacteria; kingdom Bacillati; phylum Actinomycetota; class Actinomycetes; order Kitasatosporales; family Streptomycetaceae; genus Streptomyces; species Streptomyces sp. R35. The sequence continues at coordinate 8,210,941 of NZ_CP163440.1, read as the reverse complement.
GACTGCTATCTGCGTCTACGGGAGGATCTGACTCAGGACATGTGGCACGCCGCGCTTGAGGCCGCCCAGGTCGGACCGGCACTCGTACTTCCCGATGTCGACCCGCGAGCTGTGCGCGGACTGAAGTTCTCGGTAGCGCTCCCCCAGCGACTTGCCGTAGCCACGCTGTCAGCAAGACTCGCCGACTTCGACGGTGCACGCGCCGTTCTGTCGGATCCGAAGCGCCTCTCCATCGAGTCGGCGACCTGAGCGAGCTCTCGACCTGCCCCTGCCTCACCCTTGACGAGGTACGCCTCGCATTCCTGGCCGCACCCACGGTCATCGACGATGTGAGCGGCACCTGCGCGTGACGTCCGATTTTCGCCGCCCTCGCGGGCACCGGGATGGAGTTCCACGGCCGGGACGCGACCTGGTCGACGGGGCACCCGCCCCGGCCGGGACGTACACCCTGCGTCTCGTCCTCGACAACGCGGGCGGGGACCACGACCACGCGGCCCCGCCGGAGACCTGGACGTCACCGCCGGTGACGGTCGTCCGCTGAACCGTGCCGTCTGCCCCGCGGCAACGGTGGGGGGACGCCGTGCACGCCGACGGATGCCGACCGGGACGTGCAGATGGCGAGCAGCCGGTCGGCGCAGCAGCACGCCCAGCCACCGCCTGTCCCCTCAGCCGCAGTTGCAGCCACCCCCCGTCACCCCGCCCCTGCCGCCCGGACGCAACGGCAGCCCGGAATCGGCCCTCACCACGTAGGCGGCCCGGCCGCAGCACACCGATCACCGATCACCGATCACCGATCACCGAGTGGATCAGGCGCCGGGATGAGGTCCTCCTCGCACACACGGTCGGCGGCCCCGCCGCCTACCGGGCCGACGGCGATCCAGGTGAGCGCCACGGCGAAGAGCACAAGCAGTCCGAACGCCGCGAGCCACTCCAGGACGGTGGCATCGGTGGAGCGGATGCCGATGGCCACGGCGACGGCGCCGACGAGGACCACGCTGATGACCGACTGCAGCACGCTGCCGATGACGTGTCCGATCAGCACGGAGCCGCGGTGGATCGCCATCGTGCGGAAGCGGGCGACGATGCCCTCGGTCATGTCGTTGGAGACGGAGACCGCGGTGCCGCCATGAGGCTTCTCGCCGTAGGACTTGCGCAGCCCGTTCGCCGCGATGGCCAGGTTGGTCATGAGGGGTGTTTCTCCTTGCTCACAGGCTGCGGGCGGTGATGTCGCCGTAGGCGGTGGTCGCGTGGATGTTCAGGCCGGCGGCGCCGTCGTCGGCGTTCTTGAGCGCGTTGTGGATCCGGCCGTAGCCGGTGCCGGCGTCCAGGGAGGCGGAGACTCCGCGGGCGGCGCCGACCGAGATCTCGCCGTGCTCGGTGCGCAGCGTGACCGTGCCGCGCACGGCCTCGGTGATGTGGAGGTCGCCCTTCTGGGTGCTGATCTCCGCGGAGCCGCCCAGGCGGCCGACCGAGATGTCGCCGGCCTGGAGGGTGAGGCGGGCGCTCGCGGCCTCGTCGAGCTTGACCGTGCCCTGCGCGCTCTCGAAGGTGACGTCGCCGAGCCGTCCGACACCACGGAACTCGGCGCTGGCAGCCTTCGCCTCGACGCGGGAGCCGGCGGGCAGCTGGACGGTCACCTCGATGGATCCGGAAGAGCCGAGGATCCGGTTCTTCGCCGCCGGGGCCTCGATCCGCAGGACGCCGTCGCCGTAGACGACCTCGATCTGCTCCGCCGCCTTCACGTCGCGGCCCTTCGAGGCGTCCGCGGGCAGGATCTCGACCGTGGTGTCGGCCCGGTCGGCGGCGATGAACCGGATGCGTCCCGCGGGGATGTCGAGGACGGCGGAGACCGGGGCGGGGGTGTCGAACTTCTGCATCGTGCTCTCCTTCTTCTGCAGCGCGCGCTCTTTCGGCCCGCTGTTTCTGATGATGGAAAAGCTACGTTGCGTTCATAGATCTGGCAACAAAGTCGTTGCACACAATTCTCATCATCGCAGGTGACAGCCGCGCAATCGTTGCAATGAGCTTGAATCTAATGCAACAACCCCACTCCATTCGTTGCAATGAAATGGGAGCGAACGCTATGCTGGAGGCACCACGGACCATGAAGGAGACCGCGATGCCGGGAGGCAGGCTCACCCAGCAGGAACGTCAGCAGATCGCGCTGGGACTGGCCGACGACCTCGCCTACGCGGAGATCGCCAGACGCCTCGACCGTCCGACCTCGACGATCACGCGCGAGGTGATGCGCAACGGCGGCCCCACCGCCTACCGGGCCGACCTGGCCCACCGCGCCACCGAACACCGCGCCCACCGGCGCAGGCAGACCACACCCCGAGGGCCGGAAGAGGCGCCCCCGCTGCCCCACGGACGCGATGCCGAGGCCGTGCGCGAGTACGAGGAGACGTTCACCACCGTCCTCATGCAATCAGGCGCGCCCAAGATGATGTCCAGGGTCCTGGCCTGCCTCTACACCACCGACGCCGGCAGCCTCACCGCGTCCGAACTCGTCCAGCGCCTCCAGGTCAGCCCGGCGTCCATCTCCAAAGCGATCGCGTTCCTCGAGAGTCAGGGCCTCGTCCGCCGGGAACGCGACGAGCAGCGCCGCGAGCGCTACTTCGCCGACGAGGACGTCTGGTACCAGTCGATGATGGCCAGCGCCCGCTCCACCGCCCAGCTCGTCGAGACCGCACGGCAGGGCGTCGGCATCCTCGGCCCCGGCACCCCGGCCGCCGTCCGCCTCGAGAACATCGCCCGCTTCCTCGACTTCGTCACCGAGAGCATCACCCGCGCCGCGGAGCAGGCCCGCGAAGTCCTCCACACGAAACCCGAAACGACCTCGGGCGACACTGCCGAGCCAAGTCCAGATCGCTGAAGACCTTCCAGCCGCGCCGAACGCCCCTGGCTCCGCGAGGCCCTCGGCGAGGACGCATCCGCGCCCGGCGCCGCGCACACCGAGAACGATCCCCCTACGCTCGAAGAACCCGCGAGCCGAGAGGCGACGGAGGTCCCGCATGCTTGCGTCCTGGTACGACGAACAAGGCCCCGCAACCGACGTGCTCCAGGTCGGCGAACTCCCCGACCCCCAGCCCGGCCCGGGCGAGGTCCGCGTCCGCGTCACCGTGTCGGGGGTGAACCCCGGCGACACCAAGAAGCGGCGCGGCTGGCTCGGCTCCTCGATGCCCTACCCCCGGGTGATCCCGCACAGCGATGCCGCCGGTGTCATCGACGCCGTCGGGGAAGGAGCCGACGCACGCCGGGTCGGGCAGCGGGTGTGGGTCTACGGCGCCCAGTCCTACCGGCCCTTCGGCACCGCGGCCCAGTACACCGTCGTACCCGAGGACCTGGCCGTTCGCCTGCCCGACCACCTCAGCGACGAACTCGGCGCGAGCCTGGGCATCCCCGGGATCACCGCCCACCGCACCGTATTCGCCGACGGCCCGGTCGACGGAAAACTCGTGCTAGTCCACGGCGTCCTCGGCGGTGTCGGCTCGCTGGCCGCACAGCTCGCCCGCTGGGGCGGGGCGACGGTGATCGCCACCGTGCGGCACGGCAAGGACTTGGAACGCGTCGATCCCGCCGTCGTGTCCCACGCCGTCGCCCTCGACCAGGGCGACCCGGCGAAGGAGATCCGCGCCCACGCGCCCGACGGCGTCCACCGCGTCATCGAGGTGGCCCTGTCCGACAACGCCGACCTGGACACCGCGGTCCTCGCGGTCGACGGCGTCATCGCCGCCTACGCCACCCGCGCCGACCGCACCGAAATCCCCTTCTGGCCGCTGCTGTTCAACAACGTCACCCTGCGCCTGCTCGGCAGCGACGACTTCCCCGCCGACGCCAAACGCCAGGCCACCCGCGACCTCACCGCCGCGGCAGCCGTCGGCGCGCTCACCGTCGACGTCGGCGACCGCTACCCGCTGGAGGACATCGCCCAGGCCCACGACCGCGTCGACGCGGGCGGCCGGGGCCGGGTGCTGGTCACCGTCCCCCACTGACCGGTCCACCGTAACCGCGCTGCCGGACAGCCCGGCGTCAGGCCGCCTTCACCACCTTCATCGTGAAGTGCGAGGTGACGTTCTTGATCCGCGGGATGGTCATGACGTGCCGGCTGAGGAACGTCTCGTAGGCGGGCAGGTCGGCGACCGCCACGCGCACGAAGTAGTCCGGGCTGCCGAAGAGCCTTCTCAGCTCGATGATCTCCTCGGCCTGCGCCAGGGTCTGCTCGAAGCGCTCGACCGTCTCCGCGTCCTGCGCTTCGAGGCTGAGGTCGATGAGCACCTCGAAGGAACGGCCCACGGCGACGGGGTCGATGACGGCCCGGTAGCCGCGGATGACGCCGTCGGTCTCCAGTCGCTGCACGCGCCGCAGGCACGGCCCGGTCGTGAGCCCGACCCGCTGCGCCAGCTCGACGTTGGTCAGCCGCCCGTCCCGCTCCAACTCGGCAATGATTGCCAGATCAATCGCATCCACAGCAGAAGATTGCACTCGGGACCGTCCAGTGAGCAATCTTCGCAACCACATGTCGAGGGTTTTCCGAGACGATGGACAGATGCAGCAAGACGTTCTCACCGGCACAGCGGCGCCGGAACCCGCTCCGGCCCCGTCCACTCGGCGCCGCCAGATCGCCGACGGAGTCCGCGACTCCTCCTCCGCCGGCCTCGGGATCTTCCCTCTGGGCATCGCCCTCGGCCTGCTGATCATCCAGGCCGGCCTGCCCTGGTGGCTCGCTCCCGCCCTGTCCCTGGCCGCGTTCGCAGGATCCCTGGAACTGCTGCTGGTGGGCATGATGGCCACCGTCACGCCGCTGGCCGCGGTCGCGCTGACTGTCCTCGTGGTCAACTTCCGGCACGTCTTCTACGCCTTCTCCTTCCCCCTCCACCTGGTCAAGCACCGGCACGACGAGGGTTCAGACGAGTTCCCGCTCGATCCGCCAGCCCACCGGCGTGACGTCGCCTGCAATCGAAACCTGAGATCCAGGCTCGCTCCCCCTGGCAGAGCGCGAGCAGTGTGGCGTCAGAAGGTCAGGTCGGCCTTGGAAATGCGGCAGTGGACGCCCTTGACGATGTCGACCACTTGGGAGACCTGGAAGTCGGCGGCCGCACTGAGGTAGGCGAGGGCAACCGGGCCGGGGACGGAGAAGCGCTCGTCGAGGAGGGTGAGGGCGTCGCGTACGGCATGGCGCATCGCCTCGTCGAGGTCGATGTCCAGGCCCATGACGATGTGTTCGGTGTCGGTCTCGGCGAAGGGGGCGCGCAGGCGGGATGCGAGTCGGCGGAGGGCGGGGTCGCGGTGGACGGTGAGGCGGAGGGTCGCGCGCAGAGGGGCTTCGAAGGCGGTGAGAGCCACTTCGCCGTCGCCCTGGGAGAAGTGCGGGTCGCCGGCGTAGAAGAGGGCACCCTCGACGGCAACGGGGAGGAAGAGGCGGGCGCCGACGCCGAGGTGGCGTACGTCGAGATTGCCTCCGTGCGGGCCGGGAGGCACCGAGTGGACCGGGGCTTCGGTGGCTGGGGCGGTGCCCATGATGCCGAGGAAGGGGCGCAGGGGGAAGCGGATGTCCCGGCCGTCGCCCACCGGGAGGCGGCCGCGGCCGTCGTCGTCGACGGTGGCGACCAGGCTGACCGGGTCGGGGCCGGGGGCCTGGGGGTATTCGCCGGGGAGCGCGCCCTTGCCGTGGCGGTTGCTGATCACGCCATAGGGGGCGCGGCGGCGCAGGCGGAGGACTTCCACTTCGAGTACGTCGCCGGGCTCGGCCCCCTGGATGTGGACGGGTCCTGTGACCACGTGCGGGCCGTGGGCGGCGGGGTCGTGAAGGCGGGTGGAAGCGGCGAGTTCGGCCGTGTCGTGGAGGATGCCGTGGATGCCGGCCGCGGCGAAGAAGGCGGCCGGGTCTCGGCCCTGGTCGGCGAGGATGCCCTCGTGGCTGATGGTGTCGAGGCTGACGATCGCGCCGGAGGGGAGCGAAAGGGCCGGCTTGGAGAGGGCGTTGGGGAGCAGACCCCAGTGGACTGCGGCTGGGTCTGCGGGCAGGTAGTGGTCGCCGTCGACGGGGCCCCGGTGGGGCTGGAGGAGGGTCACAGCGCTTCCCGGAGGTCGGCGGCGGTGAGGGTGAAGCCGAAGCACTGGCGGACGTTGTAGACGGTGGCGTCCATGCAGTACGCGGGTGAGGTGGTGGCCACCGCGTCCTCCAGCATCAGCACGTCGTAGCCGAGGCTCGCTGCGTCCATGAGGGTGGCGAGGACGCACTGGTCGGCGTTGACTCCGGCGAACAGGAGCGTGTCGGCGCGGAGATTGCGCAGGACGCTGTCGAGTTCGGTGTCCTGGAAGCCGCTCATGCGGTACTTGGCGATGTGCAGGTCGCCGGGTGCCGCGAAGAGGGGTGCGGTGATCTCGGCGGACGCGCTGTCGCGTTCCAGGACCCTTGCCCCGGTGGGCAGTTGGGAGCCGAGGCCGCCTCCGGCTCCATCCTGGTCGTAGACGTGGAGGACGCCGGGCGGGAGGTTCGCCCGGTCGGGGCGGTTGCCCCAGTTGAGCCAGACGACGGGGACGTCGGCCGCCCGGAGGGCGGGGAGGAGCCGCTGGAGTACGGGGATGGGGGTGCGGGCCGGGGACACGTCCACGCCGATCGAGGCCAGCCAGCCGTCGGGCGAGCAGAAGTCGTTCTGCATGTCGATGACCACGATGGCCGTTGAGGCCAGGTCGAGCGTCAGGATTTGGGGCTGAGCCTCCACGGTCACGGGGCGGGCCGGGCGCTGCGGGCGGCGAAGGTCGACCTGTGTGGCGTCCGCGCTCCAGGAGTTGCGGGAGTTGGGGCCGATTTCATGCATGGGTCAACTCCAGGAGAGCGTGGTCCGTGCCCGGTGCGCCGATCGCGCAGAGGCCGACCGGAAGGTCGCGGACCCGCAGCCGGGGCATGGTGACGGCGGGCAGCCCGGCGAGCGAGGCAAGGCAGGTGAGGCGGAGGGTCGCGGCTCGTACGGTCTCGACCTCGGCCGGTGTCGCATCGGCGTGGGGGGCCGGGCTGCTCGTGGCGGGGAGCAGGAGCGCGGTGCCGGGCGGGAGGGCTTCGGCGATCACCGAACGGGCGGACAGGAGCCCGGAGGTGGCGTCCCGCACTTCGTCCTCGGTGACCTGGCTCCCCCCGGCGAACCGGGCCTCGATGTCGGCCCCCAGCGCGCCTGGGTGCTTTTCGATCCACTCCCCGTGCGCGGCCCACGCCTCGGCCGCCTGGACGGTACGGAAGGCGGGCAGCCACTCCTCCAGGTGTGGGGCCGTGCCGGTGTCGGTCCGTACGAGCTCCAGGCCGGTACGGAGGGAGAGAGCCCGGCATGCCGCCTCGAAGGAAGCCTGGACCTCGGGTTCGGCGAGCGCGGTGAGGGCGTCGTCGACCAGGAGAGTGGTCACCCGGGCTTCGCCGTCCCGGGGCAGGAGCACCTTCGCCGCTGTACGCAGCAGGTCCGGGTCCCGGGCAAGCAGTCCCGCCGTGTCGAAGGACGGGGCCAGCGGGAGCAGGCCGCCGGTGGGGACGGCGCCGTGGGTGGGGCGCCAGCCGTAGAGGCCGCAGTAGGAGGCGGGGACCCGGATCGAGCCCGCGGTGTCCGTGGCCAGCCCCAGGTCCACCCAACCGCGGGCGACCGCCGCCGCCGGTCCGCTGCTGGAGCCGCCGGTGATCCGGCCGGGCGCTGCGGGGTTGACGGGGGTGCCGTAGTGGATGTTGGTCCCAGCAAGGCTGAAGGCGAGTTCGTCGGTCTGGGCGATTCCGGTGACATGCGCGCCGGCGCCGAGCAATTCCCTTACAGCGTCGGCATGTTGGGGCTCCACCGGCGCTTCGGCCAGCCACTGCGGGTTGCCACCGCCGATCCGCTGTCCGGCAACGGCGAAGAGGTCCTTGACGGCCGTACGTACGCCGGTGAGCGGCCCCTCCCCCGCCCCGGCGACCAGCGGCTCGCCCACGACCCGCCACACCGCGGGGTCCGGAGCCTCGTCCGCCACCGGATCCGGCACCGCGCTGACGTGCGCGGCCGCGATCCGCCAGCCCTCCCCCGTCAGCCGCCACACCTGAGTCTGAATGCCGCGCCCCCCGTCGTACCGCAGCGTTTCAGCGGTCAGTACGGCGACGTCCTCGGCGATCCGCACCTCATGGACGCGCTCGACCGTACGGGCCGGCGCTCCCCCGCTGCGGCCGCGGCGGAAGTCCGAGATGGCCGCATGCCCGCTCAGCACCATGGAACCCTCGGCGCGCACCGTGTCCGGGGCGTCCAGGAACCAGTGGTCGAGGCCCGCCAGGTCATTGGCGCCGAGGGCCTGTTCGTACGACCAGAAGGCGTCGAGGAGTTCGCTCATCGGGCGGCTCCGAGGACGGCCAGGTCCGCGTCGTCGAGCGCCACGCAGGGGCCACGCTGGATCAGGTCGGCGAAGCCCTCGTCGGGGGACATGATCGTGAGGGTGTAGAGCCGCTCGGTGGCCGAGGTGTTGGTGATCCGATGCTTGGAGCCGAGGGGCAGGACGAGTACATCACCCGGTGCGAGGTCGCGTTCGTGCTCGTCGCTGACCGCGCGGCCCTCGCCCGCGAGCACCACGAAGGTCTCCACGGACTCGGGGTGCCAGTTGAGCGGCTGGGCGCCGCCCGGCTCCCACACCTCGAAGACGACGGTGGTCGGTGAGCCGTCGGCCGGTCCGGTGAGGACGGCGAGCTTGACCGTGTCGCCCGCGGTGATGTGGTGGGCGGTGATCTCGCTGAGCGGCTTGTGGAGCGGGGGGATGGCCATGGCGGGTGTCCTCGACGTCAGGCGGTCGGGCAGGTGGCGGTCGGACGGGTGACGGTCCGACGGACAGTGAAGGCTGTCAGACGGAAGGCAGGAAGCGGGCGCATTCGCGCAGGGCGGCCGCGTTGCCGGCGATGGCGGTGTCGACGAGCTTGCGGCCGAGTTCGGGGGTGGCTCCGGTGGGGTCGCCGATGACGCCGTTGCCCGTACCGAAGTCGTCGCTCGTCCAGCCGAAGGAGACGGACTTGCCGAAGCCGATGTGCTCGTAGGCGGTCAGGTGCTCGGGGACACTCCGCTCGGCCAGCGACATGTCCACCGTCTCCGGGTGGAGGTGGAGCATCGCCGCGGTCTCGTTCAGCCCGCCGTGCACCCCCAGACCCAGCTCGCCGGACGGGGACGCGCCGCCCTGATCCGCTGGCAGCGCGGCGTGCAGAAGGAAGGTGAACAGACCGTATTTGGTGCGGAGTTCACGTAGAGCGACGCCCAGCAGCGCACTGTTGCCGCCGTGCGCGTTGAGGAACGCGAGCCGCCGCACGGGCCCTTTGGCGAGCGAGCGTCCCAGGTCGTCCAGTACCGCGAAGAGCGTCGAGGCGCTGAGCCACAGCGTCCCGGGCGACCAGGCGTGTTCGTCGGACTTGGCGTACGCGAGGCCCGGCAGCAGCGTGATGTCGCAGCTGTCGGATGCGGCCAGGGCGGCGCCCTCCGCTATCGCCGTGGCCATGAAGTAGTCGGTGGCGACGGGAAGATGGGGCCCGTGCTGTTCGATCGCGCCGACGGGAAGGACGGCCACGGTGTCGGCGGACAGGTCGGTGACCGACGGTCCGCTGAGGTCGGTGAAGCGGGTGAAGGCCATGGTCAGTGCGCTCCCAGGAGGTGGCCGGGGTTGAGCAGCCCCAGCGGGTCGGCGGTGCGGGCGGTGGCGCGGACGAGGTCGAGGCGCCGGTCGACGTACCAGTTGTGGACGTCATGGACGCGGACACCCAGTGCCTCCAGGGCGGCGATCCCCTCGTACACGGTGGCCTCGTCCCGGTAGTGCGCCATCAGCATGCCGACGGTCCCCGAGCGCATCCCCTCCAGGTGCAGCACCGTCCCGGGGAAGACGGCCTTGACCGCCGCCGGGTCGCCGAGCAGTACGTCGCCGCCGATCTCCAGGTGGAAGTAGCCGTCCTCGGCCTTCATCAGGTGGTACGTGGGGTGGTTGAAGGAGAGCGAGGAGATGAGGGCAGGACCGCGCGGCGCGGGACGTACCTCCGTCACCTGGCCGCCGTGCTTCTCGATGATCGCCCGAGCGTCGTCCCCGGCCCGCTCCTCGATGATCGCGCGGACGCTGAGCGCGGCCGGGTCGAGGGCCGGGTCGGCCTCGAAGGTCTCGACGAGGCCGGGCTCGTCGAGGGAGACCAGGCGCGGGGCGGGCTCCAAACGTACGAGGTCGCCGAGTGCGGCGGTGGCGGAGGTCCACGTGTCGAAGGAGGTGAAAAGGCCGGTCCAGACGCGGGCCGGCTGAAGTGCGACGGTCGCGGTCGTGGTGATGCCGGTGGTGCCGTAGGCGTGGATGTACGGGAGTGCTTCCTCGCCGCGTACGGTGAAGGGCTCGGCCTCCGCCGTGCACGGGACGACGGTCAACTCCCGTACAAAACCGTCCCCGTTGGTGCCGTTGGCAAGCGAACCCGTGCCGCCGTTCCCACCGGAGAGGAAGCCGCCGAGCGAGGTCCCGAAGGTGGAGGGGAACATCCACAGCTCCTGGCCCAGCGTGCGCGCATGCGCCTCCAGGTCGGACATCTTCACGCCCGCCTCGGCCCTGATCCACCCGTCGCCCGCGCCCAGGATGCGTCCGCATCCGGTGAGGTCGAGGACGGCGCCGCCGTGCAGCGGGATCGCCTGGCCGTAGTTGCCGGTGCCCTTGCCGCGCGGGGTGAGCGGGATGCGCAGGCGGTGGGCGAGGGCGACGAGGGGCTGGACCTGCTCGTACGATGACGGGCGCAGCACCACCTCGGCGCGACCGGCGGGGAGCTTGGCGGCGAGGATCGGCGACATGTGCGCCCAGTCGCGGGACGCCTTGTCGAGGGCGGAGTCCTCACGTACGACGGCATCCTCGCCCAGCAGTGCGGCAGCCTCCGTACAGAATTCGTCGATGCCGGGGGTGCGGTGCGTGGCACCTGGGCCCGCGCCCATCATCGCGTCGTCCGCGACCAGTTCGGTCATCCGGCGCAGTTCGGCGGCGGACAGGGTCGTGCCCTTGGGGTCGACGGCCATCACTTCATTCCGATCTTGGTGTCGATGAATGCGTTGGTCGCCAGGTCGTCGGCGCTCAGCCCGGCCGGGATCTTGACGCCGCTCTTGGCGAGGATCGGCCCGAAGGTCTTCAGGGAGTCGGTCACCCGCTTCTTGTCGAAGCTCGCGATCGATCCGTCGGCCTCGTTGCCGAGGATGCCGAGCTTGACCATCTCCTTGGCGGCGTACTGGCCGGTGCCCTTGGAGTAGACCCAGCTCGTGCCGTACTGCTTGACGATGTCGTCGATGAGCGTGACCGCGGTGTCCGGTGCGGCGGCGAAGTCGGCGGCCGACTGCTGGATGACGGGGACCAGCTTCTTCAGGCAGGGGCTGAGCTTCTTCAGCGCACCGGTGCGGACGGAGAGTGCCTCCGGGTAGACGGTGTAGCCGACATCGGACAGCAGCTGGAACTTGACCGGCTTCTTCCAGGCGGCGACCTCGTGCTCATAGATGTACGGTTCCGCGGTCGCGAAGCCCTGCTGCGCGATGGAGGGGTCGGCGACGAAACGGGACGGTGAGCTGTCGTAACTCCCGTCCAGCTGGCTCTTCTTGATGAGTCCCTTCGCCACCAGCATCGGGGCGAAGACCTCGCCGTCGCGGTACACGACCTTGGCGCCGCTCTTGCCGATGTCGGCGACGGTCTTCCAGCCCGGGTGGGTCTTGGGGTCCCACATCAGGACCTGCGGACTCTTCTTCATCAGCGCGGCGACCGCGGTGACGGGCCGCTTGCCCGCTGTCTGGATGGCGCTGTCGGTGGTGACCATGCCGAGGGTGATGGACTGGTCGATGTACATCTCCGAGGCGGGGCTCTGGAACCCGACGGCCGAACCGCCCGCCCGTACCTGGATCTTGACGCCGGTGTCCTTGCCGCCGATGACGAGGGGGCCGGTGACCCGCTTCTTGTCGGTGTCGACGGAGTAGCCGGGGCCGACGAGGTTGTAGATCGGACCGTGTTCGGCCTCGGGCTCCCAGTCGGCCTGGACGACGACGGTGGCGGGACAGACCTTGTCGAGGCGCTGGGCAGCGGGGGCGGGCTTGAGGTCGGCGGACGAACCGGCGGCGGTGGTGGTGGCGCCGGCGCCGCAGCCGGTGACGGCGAGAAGGAGCGAGGCGCTCAGTCCCGCAACAAGGCTTCTTCTGACGGAAATTGGCATGGCTGTCTCCCGGAAGGGGCTCTGACGAGGAAGTGGAGAGGGGGGTGGGGCCGGCTCAGCTGCGGCCGGACGCGTGCCAGGAACCGACGGCGAGGCGGGACAGGAACGTGAAGAGCGCGAAGACGGCGACCCCGAAGAGGGAGGCGAGGATGATCGCGGCGAAGAGGTCCTCGGACTGGAGCCGTGAGCGGTAGACGTCGAGGAGGGTGCCGATACCGGGCGCGCCCTGCTTGAAGAACATGTCGCCGACGATCGCGCCGATGACGGAGAGCCCGGAGGAGGTACGCAGTCCGGTGAAGATGGCGGGGAGCGCTGCGGGCAGTTCCAGCTTGCGCAGGCGGGCCCAGCGGCTCGCCTTCTGGAGGGTGAAGAGGTCGTGGTGTGCGCGGTCCACGGACTGCAGTCCGAAGAGGGTGTTCGCGATCATCGGGAAGAGGGCGATGAGGACGCAGACGATGACCCGGCTGGTGAAGCCGAAGCCGAACCAGAGGCCGATGAGGGGGACGATGGCGAGGATCGGGACGGTCTGCAGGATGACGGCGTACGGATAGAGGGAGCGCTCCAGCCAGCGGGCGCGGCTCATCACGACGGCCCCGGTGATGCCGAGGGCGGCGGCGATGGCGAGCCCGGCGAGAGCGACCTGCGCGGTGAGGGCGAGGGCCTGGAGCATGGGCTGCAGGTGGGTCCAGTCGAGGACGGCGACCTGGAGGACCTGATGCGGGGGCGGCACGAGGAAGCGGCGGGCCGGGGCGAGGAGCAGGTAACTCACCGCGTACCAGAGGCCGATGGCGACGGCGAGCGAGCCGATGGGGGCGAGCAGGGCGACGGGGCCCCGGCGTGTGCGGACGGACGCCTCGGCGGCCGGGAAAGTCTCGATCGTGGCGCCGGCGGCAGCAGCGGACTGGTGCGCGGGGGTCTTCGCCTCGTGGGCCGGAGCGGCAGCGCTCGAGTCGGTGACGGCCGGTTCGGAAGCGGCAGACGGTTGGCCGCTCGGGCCGACTGTGACCGAGGCGGCAGTGGTTGCGTGGGCGGTCGGCGCGTCGGCGGGCGGGGCAGCCGGGGTGTTCATGGTCACTGGGCGTCTCCTCGCAGGGCCCCGGAGACCGCGCCCGCGATCGCGGCGAACTCCGGTTCGTAACGGAGCGATGCGGGCCTGGGGTGGGCGAACGGGACCTCGAATGCGGCGGTGATGCGTCCAGGCCGGGCCGACATCACCACGACCCGGTTGGCCAGGAAGACCGCCTCGGTCACCGAGTGCGTGATGAAGAGACCCGCGAATCCCGTCTCGGTGAAGATCCGCTGGAGCTCCTCCTGCATACGAAGCCGGGTCATCTCGTCCAGCGCGCCGAAGGGTTCGTCGAAGAGGAAGAGCGCGGGGCTCATCATCAGCGCGCGGGCCAGCGAGACCCGCATCCGCATCCCGCCCGAGAGCTGTCCCGGCAACTGCTCCTCGAAGCCGTCGAGGCCGACGAGACGGATGGCGTCCATGGCACGCTCGTGCCGTTCGGCCTTGGGACGGCCGGCCAGTTCGGCCGGCAGCGCCACATTGGCGAGGACGCTGCGCCAGGGCAGCAGGGTGGCGTCCTGGAAGACGTAACCGATGTCCCCGCCCGGGGTGCTGATCTCGCCCGCGCTGGGGGCATCGAGACCGGAGGCGAGCCGCAGCAGGGTGGACTTGCCGCATCCGGAGGGGCCTACGACCGCCACGAACTCCCCTGCCCCGACGCGGAGATCCACACCCGAGAGTGCCGTGGTTCCGCTGTCGAAACGCTTGTCGACGGCTACGAAGCTCAGCGCCGTCTGCACCGCTGTCGTCACATCGACTCCTTCCTGTGGGCCGTGGAGCGTTCACTGATGTTCGTAGCATCAACATTCATTGTTTCGGAGGGGTGTCCCGGGCATTTACGCCCGGGACCAGTCAGAGCACTTCGCGGATCACCGTGGTACGGCTCACCGCCCGCCCGCCCTTGAAAACGATCCGGTCCGGGTACGACGCCCCGACGACCCCGGAGAGCGAGTCGGCCCGTACGGCGAGGAAATCGGCGATCGCACCCTCGTACGGCCCTGCGGCGGGTAGCCCGAGGACCGTGCGGGCGCCGGTGGTCACCGCGTGGACGGCCTCGGGCAGCGTCAAGTGACCTGCCGCGACGAGGAGTCCGGCGGTCTCCAGGGGGTCGGCCCTGCCCACCGGGTTGAAGGGGTCGCGGATGTTGTCGCCGCCCCCGGCCAGGGGCACGCCCGCGTCCAGGAGGGCGCGTACGGCGGTCAGCCCGCGCGGGGTGCGGGCAGGGGTGTCGCGGCCCTGGAGGTAGAGGTTGGTGAGCGGCAGTGCGACGACCCCGATCCCGGATGCCGCCGCCTCCTTGGCGATCCGGGCGGCCTCGGCAGGGTCCAGGCCGCCCAGTCCCACGCAGTGGCTGGCGGTCGCGCCGTGGGCGAAGCCCCGCTCCCGTACCGCCTGGGCGAGCAGCAGCAGATCCTTCGGGTCCGGACGGAGATTCTCGTCCGCATGCAGATCGACGCCGACGCCGTGCCGCTCGGCGATGGTCAGGGCGCGGGCGACAGCGGCCCGCGGGTCGTCGGAGAGGTGCGGGCAGCCACCGAGCAGGTCGGCCCCCAACTCCAGTGCCTCGTCGAGGACTTCGTCTGGCTCCTCGACGTGCAGTACGGCGATCTGCAGTGCAACTCGCTCACTCAGCTCCTCGCGCAGCCGCAACAGCGCCCGCAACCCCCGGAGCGGATCGGGGCCGGGCAGGACGTCGGCGTGGGTGCGGACGGCGGTCGCACCATTGGCGACCAGCTCGTCCAGGGCACGGTGGGCCCTGACCAGCACGTCCTCCTCCGTCACCTGCTCGGCATAGCCGCGCCAGGCGGCGACCGCCCCCGGCAGGTCGCAGGGCGGTGTACCGGCCAGGTCCCAGGTGAGCGCCTTGTCGAGGTGGGCGTGGGGTTCGGCGGGGGCGGGCAGCAGCATGAAGCCGGAGAGATCCATCTCCTCGCACAGGGAGGGGAGTTGACCGGCCGGCGCGACGGCCGATACCCGCCCGTCCTCGATCAGTACGTCCCGGACCTGCCCTTCGGGAAGCCGCGCCCCGCGCAGCAGCAGTGCCGTCGCCGTCATCGTGCGTCCCCGTTCTCCGGCGCGGTGAGTACCGCGAAGCCGTCGAAGGCGTGCCACATCGCGGGCGCGCCGAACATGTCCTGGCGGCGGACCGGGCGGGTCCGTCCGCGTACCACCTGGTCGAAAGCTTCGGCGACCCGTCCCACGAAGCAGTGGCCCTCACGATGGCGGAGGTTGTGCCCCAACAGGGCTGCTCTGACCGGAAGTTCGGCCAATCGCCGAGTCGATGCGGCGAAGGCGGGTACATCGGCGCCCGGCACATGGGCGAAGAAGGTGCCGCTGATCAGCGTGTCGCCGGCGAGGAGCTGGCCACTCTCCGGCTCCCAGAGGCAGATGCCGTCGGTCGAGTGGCCGGGGGTATGCAGGACGTGCAGCCTCCGCCCGCCCAGGTCGAGCTGCTCCCCTTCCCTGAGCAGCCGGGTCGGCCGCACCGCGTCGATACGCCACTGGGTCAGTTCGGGGACGGGCCGCACCTCGATCCGCGAGTCGGTGAGGAAGAAGCCCTCGGCGGAGAGTGCGCTCAGCTCGATGTAGCGCTGCCGCATGTCCTGGGCGATGTGCTCGTACGTCTCGAGCCACTCGCGCGGTGCGGGCTCGCCATGCAGGTCCGCGCCCGCCTCGTGGACGGCGAAGTCCTTGGCCTCGCCCACAAGCGAGGCGTTGCCGCCCCGGTGGTCGTAGTGGTGGTGGGAGTTGACGACGAGCAGCGGCAGCGAGGTCAGTGTGCGCACCTCGTGCCCGATGTCCCCGATGCCCATCCCGGTGTCGTACAGCAGGGCGACGTCGTCGCCCACGACGAGATAGCTGTTGACGTGCCCGGGCTCGGCGATGAGGAAGGTCCCGGGTCCGGTCTCCTGTACGGAGAACCAGTCGCGCCCGCTCATGCGCCGATGCCGTGGTAGCGGCGGGCGTGGTGGACAAGAGCGCCGGCCCCGCCTTGGCCGGGGATGATCTCGTCGATGTCGGCGATCAGCAGCAGGTGGTCCCCGGCCGCCGCCTCTTCCCGTACCCGGCACACAACGGCGTACGTGCTCTGCGCGAGCAGCAGCGGCACACCTCCCTCTCCCGCCGTCCACTCCAGCCCGGCGAACCGGTCGACGGCCGGATCGGCGAACCGCCGCGAGACGGATTCGCCGTCCGCGGCCAGGATGTTGAGGGCGAGCCTGCCGCCGTCCTGGAGCAGCGGCAGGGTGCGGCTGCCGCGCTGTACACCGATCGCTATCAGCTGCGGCGTGCGGCTGAGGCTCATCACGGCGGTGCTGGTGAATCCGGCAGGTGTGCCATCGGCCGCGGCGGCGGTCACGACGCAGACGCCGCCCGCGAGGGCGGCCATGGCATCGAGGAACCCGGCCGTGGCGGGTCGGTCGGCGGTGGTCGCGGTCATTCGGGCTCCTCGCCTAGAATGTTCGTCACATCAACATTTAGCGTAGGGGACATGTGTTTCGCGGGAGTAAATCCCCCTACGAAGTGACCGCTTAGGATTTCCGCCATGGCAGACCGCCCCACCGAAACCCCCGCCGATCCGGACCAGCAGCTCGGCAACGCGATCCGTCGGCTACGCAAGAAGCGCGGCCTCACCCTTGTCCAACTCGCGGGCAGCGCAGGCCTTTCGCACCCCTTCCTCAGTCAGCTGGAGCGCGGGCTGACCCGCCCGAGCATGCCCTCGCTGCACCGGATCGCCCAGGCGCTCGGCACCACCCAACAGGCCCTGCTGGCACACTCGGCAACCTCCCCCGCCGACATCCATGTCGTACGGGAAGGGACCGGCACCCCCGTCGCCAACAGCGGCGGCTCGGCCCGGATGCTCGGGGCACCCCAATTCGCCATCCACCCAGTCGAGTACACCGGAGGACCCACCGCCTTCGAGGAGTACTACGACCACCCGGGCGATGAGTTCCTCTACGTGGTGCACGGCGCGATCGAGGTCGATCTCATGGGCCCCGACGGCCGCGAACTGCACCGCCTCCACACCGGCGACAGCCTGCTCTACCCAGGCGGAACCCCGCACCGCTGGCGCGTTCTGACGGAGGAACAGGACCCCTCCGGGGTGCACGTCCTCACCGTACAGAACGCCCCTCGCTAGAACGCCGGGCAAAGAGCGACAGGTGTAGAGGTCGTTCAGTCGGCTCGGACCACGGATCCGCGCTATGGGACGTATTCCGCCGGGGTGGTGGACGTCAGCCGAGTCTGGTTCTCTGCCTCTGCCTCGTCGTCCGCCGTGCGTGCCGGGCGGGTCCGGTTGAAGGCCAGGTTCAGCCCGAACGCGACCAGGGTCGCGCTCGTCACCGGTGAGCCCAGCACGATGCGCACACCGTCCGGGAAACGGGAGTAGAGGTCCGGTGCCACGTCGGGCGCCATGCCCACACCGATCGACACGGCGACGATCAGCAGGTTGTGCGTTCCCTCGAACTCGACCTTCCGCAGTGTGCTGATGCCGACGGCGGCGACCGTGGCGAACATGACCAGCCCCGCCGCGCCCACGACCGGTCCGGGCAGCCCGGCCACCACCGCCCCCAGCTTGGGAACCAGGCCCAGAGCAACCAGGATGGCGCCCGCGACGGTGACCACATGGCGGCTGCGCACCCGGGTCATCGACACCAGGCCCACGTTCTGGGCGAAGACGGTGTCGATGAAGGCGTTCATCACTCCGCCGAGCACCCCGGACAGGCCGTCGGCGGCCAGCCCGCGCGCCATGTCCGCGGTCGTCAGCTCCTTGCCGGTGAGTTCGGCGACCGCGATCAGGTCCGCGGTCGACTCGGCGAACAGGACCAGCATCACGACACACATGGAGATGACCGCGACGGGCGGGAACTCGGGCGCGCCGAAGTGGAACGGAGCGCTCACCCCGATCCAGTCGGCGCCACGAGCGGCGGACAGGTCCACCAGACCCAGCGGTACAGCGACCGCGGTACCGGCCAGCAGCCCGAGCAGGACGCCGGTCTGGGCCAGAAAGCCCCGGCCGAACCTCGCCACCAGCAGGATCACGATGACGACGAAGGCGGCGAGCGCGAGGCGCGACGGCGCCGCGTAGTCCGCCGCCTTGGGGTCTCTGCCGACGACAAGGTTGACGCCGACACCGATCAGCGCCAGGCCGACCACGGTGATCACCACACCGCTCACCAGCGGCGGGAAGAAGCGCGCTGCCTTGGCGAACGGCCAGGCGGCGAGCAGGCCGAAGATCCCGGCGGCCAGCATCGAACCGTATACGGCCTGAAGCCCGTACTCACCGGCGATCAGGATCATCGGCGTCACGGCGGTGAAGGCAGCGCCGGCCATCACGGGCATGCGGACGCCGAGCACTCGCCCGACGCCCGCGCCCTGGATCATCGTGACGACGCCCGCGACCAGCAGGTCCGCGTTGATGAGCAGAGCGATGGTCGAGGCATCGAGCCCTGCGGCCGCGCCGAAGACGAGCGGCACCGTGACACAGCCCGTGTACATCACCAGAACGTGCTGGAGACCCAGCACCGCGAGCCGCCCGAACGGCGCCCGCTCCTTCGCGGACATCATCACAGCAGTCCCCTTACCGTGCGAAGTTGGCGGCGATGCGCTGCTGGATGTACTGCTCCGCTGTGATCGGCGGATACCGGCCGTCCGGCCCCTCGATCACCACGTCACGGTCGGCCTGGGCGAAGAAAGCGATGCTGTAGCGGGCGCCCCGGTCCTCGCCGGGGCCCGGGGACTTGACCCGGTGGAAGTTGGACGGGAGCCGGTCGTCGCTCCACCGCATCAACATGTCGCCGATGTTGCAGGTGATGGCGTCGGCCGAGGGCACCACGGGAGTCCACTCCTGGGCCTCGGCCTCCTTTCCCGGGCACACCTGCAGCCCGCCCTGCCCATCCCGCTGGAAGAGCAGCGTCAGGCAGTCGAAGTCGGTGTGCGCACCGGCCCGCCACACGTTCGGGTCGGGCTCGGCGTCCTCGGGGAGCGCGAAGTAGTGCAGCATCCGCAGGGTGGACTGGTAGTGCATGCTCCGAGGGTCGTGGGCGCGGGTGAAGAAGTCGCCGGCGAAGCCCAGCTTGTCGGCGAAGCAGGACAGGACCCGCATCGCCACCTCGCGGCAGCGCGTCTCGAAGTCGAGGGCGCGCAGCCGGAATTCGGGCAGGACGTCGTCGGGCCAGAGCCCCTCCATATGAGGGCGGGTGACCTGGTACGACTCCTTCTGGTCCGGTGTCCCGACGGACGGCCTGACCTGGGTCATGGACTCCCACCCGGAGTTGAGGCCCTTCTTCAGCCCATGCCGGGCCTTGTGGGCCTCGGGCAGCGCGAAAAATCCCTCGGCGTTCGTGAACGCCTCGTCCACCAGGGCCTGTTCGATGCCGTGGTTGACCAGCTGGAAGAACCCTATGTCCGTGGCCGCCGCCCACAGCTCCTCGGTGATCTCGGCCCTGCGGGCCTCGAAGCCGGAGAGGTCGATGCGGCGGATCTCCCGCGCCGTGGTCTCGGTTCCGGCCCCGCCCATGCGGGTTTCCTTGTCGAGTTCGGCGAGGCCGTACGTCGATCGAGGCGTCGTGCGCGGCACAGCACGCGTCGTGATGTCAGTCATCGCGGCAAGTACTCCTGAGTACGTCGGAGTGGTGTTCTCCGAGTCCTACGAGGTGCAGTCACCGCCCCTGCACCCCCACCGCGGACACACAGAGGTCCGCGGGCACGGTCGGCCTCGGACCCGTCCGTGGGCCCGGCGCCGTGGGCTGGCATTCGCCCCGTCGACCGGGGCCATGCGCGATGAAGTCAGCCTGGCGGCACCGTGTTTCGTCCGGGAACCAGTTCTGTTACTGCGACAGCACGTCCACGACGAACGACGACGTCGGTGTGGCGGCGGTACGGGCCGAAATCGGGACCATCCCCCGATGCTGTGCGCTCGGCGCCGCCCACCCTGTTCGAAGGGCGATCACCAGAGGGTGGCCGCTGTCGCGACAACAGGTCCACCAGGAACGCCTCGGAAAGGCGCGCACTGCGCCCGTCCCGCACCACCGCCTCACCCGCCACCAGGACCGTGTCCACGGTCCGGCTGCTTGCACAGGTCAGCAGCGTTGCGCCCGGATCGCGCACCGGAAGGCACGCGTAGTCCCGCTCGAAGCGGTGCAGCACAAGGTCAGCCCTGGCACCGGCCACCACACCGTCCGCGCGGGAGTCGAGCCCGAGCACCTCTCCCGCGCCGCCGGCGGCGATGGCCGGCATCTCCGCGAAGCCGAGCAGATCGGCCCGGCGGTGCGCGGCACGCTGCAGATACGCCCCGATCCGCATGGCCTCCAGAATGTCCTGGGTGTCGTTGCCGGCGGCCCCGTCGACCCCGAGTCCTACCCGAAGGCCCGCTTGCCGCATGGCGATCACGGGGGCGATGCCACTGCCCAGCCGCATATTGCTGAGCGGGTTGCAGGAGACGCCGACTCCGTGCCGGGCGAGCGCCGCCCGGCCCGCCGCGTCCAGCTCCACACAGTGCACGGCGAGCAGCCGCTCCCACAGGAATCCGGCCGCCTCCAGGTATTCCACGGCTCCTTGACCGGTGTGCTCCCGGCACATCAAGTCGTCCGTCGCCGTCTCCAGGAGGTGGATCGACACCGGCAGGTCCCGCTCTTCGGCGTACGTCCGTACCTGCCGCATTCCCGCAGGAGTGAGGCTGCGCGGATTGGGCACGGCGAGCCCTACCGAGACGCGGCTGCCCGCCATGGCGTCCACCAACTCGTCGGCGTGCGCGAGGGCGCTGTCCAGCTGCCGCATGAGACGTGGGTCGAAGCCCCACTTGCGGGACGGGTCCGCCCGGTCGGCCACGCCGCGGCACAGCACCGCGCAGATCCCCGAGTCGTGCAGGGCGCGCAGCACCGCGTCGTGGATCTCGGCGGACGGGTTCGGCCACATGTGGTCCACCAGGGTGGTGGTGCCGCTGCGCAGGGTAGATGAACCGGGCGGTGATCCCATGCAAGATGATCTTCAGGCTGTCCCGGTTCAGCTGCAGAGCACTTCGAGGGTCCCGGTGGCGTCGACATAGCGCTTGTGTTCGCGGCCGTCTACATGGTCGCCTACCTCAGCTTCGGCATACCGACGATCATCGCAGGACTCCTGATCGGCGCGATCGGCCTCCTGCACACCGTCCTCGGCTACGGCATCGCGGTCATCCTCACAGCCGCCCTCACGCTCCTCGCCCAGCACCGCCTCACCCACCGCGCACCCGACGCCTCCGGCATCTTCCGGCTCGGCGGTGACCTACCCGTCAACCGCCTCGGATACGGAGCGATGCAGCTGACTGGCCCCGGCGTCCGTCCCTACCCCGCGGGCCTGGTGATCGCCACCAAGGGCGGGCTGTCGCGTTCGGGACCGGACGACTGGCGACCCCTGGGCCGACCCGAATACCTGCGCCGGCAGACCGAACTGAGCCTCCGCCATCTGGGCCTGGAGCGCATCGACCTCTACCAGCTCCACCGTATCGACCCCCAGGTCCCCCCGGCCGATCAGGTCGGCGAGCTACGCCTGCTGCAGCAGGAGGGCAAGATCCGCCACATCGGCCTGTCGGAGGTGACCGTCAAGCAGATCGAGGAAGCCCGGACGATCGCGGACATCGTCTCCGTGCAGAACCTGTACAACCTCGCCAACCGCAACGCCGAGGACGTACTGGACTACGCCGAACGGGAGAACCTGGGCTTCATCCCGTGGTTCCCCATGGCCACCGGCCGGCTCGCACGCCCCGGCGGCCCGCTGGACACACTCGGCAAGACCTACGGTGCAAGCCCCTCCCAACTGGCCCTGGCCTGGCTGCTACACCGCTCCCCCGTGACGCTGCCCATTCCCGGCACCTCCCGCGTATCCCACGTCGAGGAGAACACCCACGCCGCGCAGTTCACCCTGAGCGACACCGAGTTCCAAGCACTCAGCCAGGCCGTGCAGCCGGCACGACTTGCGCCGTGAGCCCAGTGCCGCGAAGAACCCGCAATGACCCGCCCGAGGAGGCCACCAGCCGCGTCGTGAAACCCCACGCACCCCGATCAGCTAGAGATGGATCCCGTACGGCACATCAAGCGACTCGAGGAGACCGCCATCTCTACACCCGAACAGAACAAGGACGTCGTTCTGAGAGCGTTCGACACCCTCTTTCACCAGCGCGACTACGCCGCCGCAGCTGAGCTCTGGTCCGAGGACTACATTCAGCACAGCAGGCACATCGCGCCAGGAAGGGACGGCCTGTTCGATCTCGTCCGCTCCCTGCCCCCCACGCTCCGCTACGAGCACCAGCTCGCGGTCGCCGACGGCGACTACGTGATCCTCTACGGCCGGTACTCCGGCACCGGCCAGACCGCTTCCGTCGTCGCCGACGTCGTGCGCATCGACAACGGCAAACTGGCCGAACACTGGGATGTCTGGGAAGACGAGGCGACCCGCACCGAGTCCGCCGGCGACTCGCCGATGTTCGGCGACACCTTCCCGCCCGAACGCTGACCCGCATCGGCACAAGGAACACAGATTCGCGCCGTACGGCCACGCACCGGTGCCTCCGGCCAGGGCTGCTCAACCCCTGCGGCGCAGGCCGTCGGCGAGTGGGACGTGGTGCGAACAATCAGCCGCAGGCGCCCTGCGACGTCGGAACGGGCCAACAGCGTGACCGACCAGGGATCCGATGATCCCGCCGATCAGCCGCCCGGGGAGGGAAGGCTACCCGCGACGATAAGAAGGCCCGACGGTCGCCCTTCTCGGAGAGCCCCTGGGCGTCGAACGTGCGTCACGGCAGAGCCCATCTCCTTGTGCCTGCCCCAGCAGTAGCGGCATCCATGATCCGTACGGTCGAGCGGTGGGATCACTCGATCGTGAGTTCTTCCGCTGCCGCACCCGATGGGACGCGATGCTCGGAAGGACGGTGCGCCCAGGACTGCCTGGAGGTACGACGGATGGGGGAGATGGCGTGACGCAAGATGCGGGACGGCGGGGAGGCTTAGACGGCCAGGCGCTGCTGCTGGCTGCCGGGCTGGCCGATCTGGCGGTGAGCACGGTGGGTTCGGCCCTGGGGACGGTGCGAGGGCTGCTGCGCCGGTCGGACGCCGCGGAGCTGGCGGCGGAGGCCGAGCACGAGCTCGTGGCGCGTGGGCGTCTGGTGCTGGACCGGTATGCGGCTGTGCCCCCGGCCCACTTGGAGATCCTCGCCCGGCGTGCCCTGGCTCGGAAGGCCGCCGGTGACGTCTGACCGGTGGGAGCCGACCGCGTTCAAGGCCCGCGTGGACGAGCTGCTGCGTCGGTTCGTCGCCCGGGAGGCCGATGAGTTCGCGGCGGTCGATCCGATGCTCGGCGCGGTGGCCGAGAGGCTGGAGGCGGCGGTCGCGGACGGCAAGCGGCTGCGGGCGGCGTTCTGCTACTGGGGGTGGCGGGCGGTGGGGCAGCCGGACAGCAAGGCGCTGGTGCGGGCGGCGGCCTCGATGGAGCTGGTGCATGCCGCCGCGGTCGTGCACGACGACCTCATCGACGACAGTCCGCTGCGGCACGGGCGGCCCACGACCCACGTCGCCTTCCTCGGGGCCGTAGGGGCTCGTCCGGACGCCGAGGCCGCCGCGCGGTCGTTGGCGATGCTGGTGGGGGACCTGCTGATGGCGCTGGCCGGACAGTTGTTCGCCACCAGCGGTCTGCCCGCCGCGTATCTCGTCCGGGCCCGCCCGTTGTGGGCGGTGATGGCCCGTGAGCTGATCGCGGGCGAGTGTCTGGAGATCCTGCGGACCGGAGCCGGTCCGGACACCGAGGCATCGCTGAAGGTGATCCGGTACAAGACCGCCAAGTACACCGTCGAACAGCCCCTGTTGATCGGTGGCGCGCTGGCCGGCGCGGGCGCGCGGCTGCGCGAGGGCTACTCCGCGTACGGGCTGCCGCTGGGCGAGGCGTTCCAGCTGAGGGACGACCTGCTCGGGCTGTTCGGAGACCCCGAGCACACCGGCAAGGCCAATGCCGACGATGTGCGCGGTCGACGGCCCACCGCGCTGCTGGCAGAGACATGGCGTCTCGCCGACGACTCGCAACGGAAGCTGCTGCACTCACTGCTGGGCCGGGACGACCTGGACGGGGAAGGGCTGGACGCGGTGCGCGAGGTGATGCGCCGGCTGAGGGCGCCCGACCGCATCGAGGACATGATCGGGGCACGGGTCGAGGAGGCTCTCGGTGCCCTCCACGAACTGGATCTGCCGGCGCACGCCGTCACCGGCCTGACCGCGCTGGCGCATTCCGCGGCAGTACGCCTGTCCTGACCGCTCGCATCCGGGTGGCGCGAGCCCGTGCCCTCGCGGGCAGGCGCCCCTCCCGCCTGTCGTGGACGCTCCCGAGGAAGATGAGGAACCCTGCCATGACCTACACCGACGCATCGCTGGACGCCCTGCGGCGGGCCGGGGACGAACTCGCCGATGCCACCGTCGCCGAGCTCTTCGAACGCGGGGAGGTCGGCAAGTTCAACACCCTGATGCGCTACGTCTCCACCGCCGGCGCTCCCCTGCCGGACGGGCTGCCCGACGTCGCGCGCGAGTACCTCGAAGCCACCCGCACCCCGCCGGCCTGGGTGGACTGGGCGGAGATGGAGAAGGCCCGGCTGTTCTTCATCGACAACAACGTGCACATCTCCACCGCGCTGTCCTTCGCCTCCATGCCCGCCTGCTACCTCGTCCCGCACGTGGCGAAGCTGCTGTCGGCCACCCACGGGCTGCAGTACCCCTCCAAACGGATGGCGGAGACCGGCCAGTTCACCGTCCACCTGATGCAGCCCGACGCCTTCGAGGCCGGCAGCCGCTTCGTCCCCGCCGCCCAGAAGGTCCGCCTCCTGCACGCCTCCATCCGCCACCACCTCGCCCGCGAGAACCGCTGGGACACCGCGGCGGTCGGGACGCCGATCTGCCAGGAGGACATGATCGGTGGGCAGATGTTCTTCTCCCTGCTCGTCCTGGACAGCCTGCACCGCCTCGGGATCCACATGTCGACCGAGGGCGCGGAAGCCTACTACTACGCATGGCGCGTCGTCGGCGCCATGCTGGGCGTCGACCAGGACGCCGTCCCCCAAACCCTCGACGAGGCACGCCGGTTCCTCGACCTGTACATGGTCCGGTACATGGGGCCCTCCGAGGAGGGCGCGCACCTGACCCGCCAACTGATCGACCTCTACGAAGAGGTGGTGCCCGGCACCTTCTTCGACCCCGTTGTCTCCGCCCTCGTCCGCCACCTCGTCGGCGACACCTGCGCCGACTGGCTCCAGGTGCCGCGCACATCGTGGGACACCGTCGTCAAGGCCGTGCCCCACCTCCTCGGCGTCCTGGAGACCATCGAGGACCGCTCCCCGCTCGGCGCCTGGGCCCTGGACCGCCTCGGCCACCTCACCACGGTCCTCGAACTGTCCTCCCTCACCCGTGGACGCGTCATGCACTACGCGATCCCCGAATCACTCAAGAAGGACTACGGCATCATCAGCGCGGCGCCCCGCATCCACCGGTGGGTTCCGCCGGCCGCCACGGTCTGACGCCCCGTGCGCCGGGCGGACCCGGGCACGCACGATCACCGTCCCCGCCCGGCCGATCGTCCGGGGCTCGGGAGAGCGGCCTGCTCCGGTGCTGCAGACGTCATGAACCCGGACGGACCACGCGTCCGCACACCCCAGCCTGCGCACCCTCGCCCTGGCACCGCGATCCCGGTGAATCGGAAGAAGCGACGCCGTGGTGGTGGCATGGCCGGAAGGCTCATGCCACCACCACGGGGGGCTGGAGTGGAGGCGGGTCCCCCTACGACACCGTGACGCGGTCCGGCGTGTGCGTCCCGTTCCGGACTGCCCTGCGCTGGCGGACCACGGCGTAGACCACCACGGCCAGGGCCACCAGGGTGGACAGGACGACCTGGTCGCGGCCGCCGCCGTCGGCCGTGTCGGTGAGCATGTAGCCCAGGACGAAGGTGATGAGGGCGATGGCGGCCCAGGTCAGGTAGGGGTAGAGCCACATCCGGACGACCAGCTTCTCCGGCGACTCCCGCTGGATGATCTTGCGCATCCGCAGCTGCGAGAAGCAGATCACCAGCCAGACGAACAGGGCTATCGCGCCGGAGGAGTTGAGCAGGAACTGGAAGACGGTGTCCGGCCAGAGGTAGTTGAAGGCGACCGCGACGAAGCCGAAGACCACCGAGGCCAGGATGGCCGAACGCGGGACACCGCGGCCCGTGGTCCGGCCGAACGCGGCCGGGGCGTCGCTGCGGCGGCCGAGGGAGAAGGCCATGCGGGAGGCCGTGTACAGGCCGGAGTTGAGGCAGGACAGCACCGAGGTCAGCACGATGGCGTTCATGATCTGGCTGGCGTGGGGGATGCCGATGGAGCTCAGGGCGGCGACGTACGAGCCGTCCTTGAGGATGGCCGGGTCGTCCCAGCGCAGCAGCGAGACCACGATCAGGATCGAGCCCAGGTAGAACACCGCGATCCGCCAGATGACGCTGTTGGTGGCCTTGGTGACGGCGGCCTGCGGGTCCGCGGTCTCGCCCGCCGCCAGCGTGACGATCTCGCTGCCCATGAAGGAGAAGACGACCATCAGGACGCCGGTGAGGATCGCTCCGGGTCCGTTCGGCAGGAAGCCGCCGTGTGCGGTGAGGTTGGAGAAGCCGGACGCCGGGTGGTCCGAGCCGGGCAGCAGGCCGAAGATGGCGAGACCGCCGACCACGATGAACGCGGCGATCGCGACGACCTTGATACCGGCGAACCAGAACTCGAACTCACCGTAGGAGCTGACCGAGACCAGGTTGGTGGCGGTGAGGACGACCATGACGATCAGGGCCCAGCCCCACTGCGGGACGGCCGGGATCCAGCCGGCCAGGATCTTCGCCCCGGCGGTCGCCTCGACGGCGAGCACCACGACCCAGAAGAACCAGTACAGCCAGCCGATGGTGAAGCCGGCCCAGCGACCCAGCGCGCGGTCGGCGTAGGCGGAGAACGAGCCGGAGGTGGGGTTGGCCGCGGCCATCTCGCCGAGCATGCGCATCACAAGGACGACCAGGATGCCGACGAGGGCGTACGAGAGCAGGATGCCGGGGCCGGCGGCGGCGATACCGGAGCCGGAACCGACGAACAGGCCGGCGCCGATGACACCACCGATCGCGATCATCGACAGGTGACGGTTCTTGAGTCCGGCCTGGAGGCCGGGCTCGGGCTCCGTGGGAGGGCTTTTGGGGACGGTTGTGGTCATCTCGACATCCATGGAGGGAGTGCGGACCAGGGCCCCTGGAAATTAGTTCAGTACGATCCAAAAGAACAAGACTTGTTTAACTGTTCACGTTGCTCTATTTTTCGTGCAGCGCGCACGGCGTCCTCCGTCCTCCGTGGCTGCCACTGCGTCGTCCCCGTGTTCCGGCCCCCTGGGGAGCCCCCATGCACCACACCGCGGCATGGTCGCGAGAACCCTCCGTGCGGATGCCGTCGCCGTGGGCCCTGCCCGCGCTCGACAGGCCGTTAGGGTGGCGTCGTGGTGAATGCAGCGGGCAAGTTCGGTCCCTACAACCAGCCGGTGCCCGCGCAGGTCGGCGGGGCATGGGACACCCGCGTCCTGGCCGGCCGGGGTCCCACGGGAGCGGAGCTCGTCCGGTCCAGGATCGCCCTGCGGGTGCGTCTGCGGTCCGTGGCGCCGGGAGACCGGCTGCCGGACGCGGGCGTCCTCGCCGAGGAACTGGGGATCAGTGAGATCACCGTGCGCCGCGCGCTGGAGGCCATGTGCCAGGACGGCCTGCTCGACCGCCGTCGGGGCCGGGCGGGCGGAACCTTCGTCGCGGCGGACTGGGACTCGGTCGTCGCCGTGCTGCACGACGCCGACGAGGCGGCCTCGCTGGACTCCTTTCACCTGTTGCTCGAATGCGGTCTCGTGGCGCACAGCACGGGCGAGGTCCCGGACGGGCGGCTCGACGGGCTGCGGGCACTGGTCGAGGAGATGGACCTGGCCGAGGATCCGGCCCGGCTGCTCGAGCTGGAGACCCGCTTCCACCTCGGCCTCGCGGAGGCCCTGGGCGGCGCCGGGATCCGTGAGTTCGCCGCCGACCTGCTCGGCCGGCAGTGCCTGCTGGGGCCCGCGCCGGCCCCCTCGGTCGTACGGGCCCGCAACCGCTGCCACGCCGACCTGCTCGACGAACTCACCCGTGGCGCGATGGACCCGGCGGTACACGCGCTGAAGGCACACCGGCACGCCGGCCTGAACTGATCCCTTCTCCCCCTTCCTCTCCCTTCCCTGTGTCGCCACCCCACAGAAGGAGCTGTCGCCATGCCGGACCCCGGAACTGTCGGCCCGTCGTCGACGTCGGGCACCGTCGGCGGCGCGCCCCAGCGGCTGCGCGGCGGCGTCCTCGGGATGGCGGACATCGCCGCCGCCACGATGGCCAACGTCGGCCCGGCGATGAGCTTCTTCTTCGGCTTCGCCTTCCTGGCCACCACCGCGGGGGTCGCGTCCCCGCTGACCATCGTGGCGGCGGGGGTGGCGGTCGCACTGCTCGGCAACACGCTGGCCGAGTTCTCCCGGGCGCACCCCTCGGCGGGCAGCTTCATCACCTTCGTCGGCCGGACGTTCGGGCCGGTCAGCGCGGTGACCACGGCCCTGCTGGCCGGACTCGGCTACATCATCGCGATGGCCTCGGTGATCGCGATCTCGGGCGGCTTCGTGCAGATCACCCTGAACCACTACACGGGCGTGGACCTGCCGTGGATCATCTGGACGCTGCTGCTGACCGGGCTGTCGGTGGTGCTGATGCTGCGCGGGATCGTGGTCTCCACCAAGTGGGCCGGCTACTTCTTCGGCGTGGAGATGCTGGTGCTCGTCGTGGTGTCGGTCGCGACGATCGTCGAGCACCGCGGCGACCTCTCCGCCGCCCCGTTCCTGCCCGGCCACCTCACCCACGGGTTCAAGGGGCTGGCGGCCGGCTTCCCGCTGGCGGTGTACCTGTTCATCGGCTGGGAGAACTCGGCCGCACTCGCCGAGGAGACGGAGAACCCACGGCGCAACGTCGGCCGCGCCGTGTTCTCCTCCGTCGCGATCATGACCGTGAGCTACATCCTCTTCTCCTACGCCACGGTGACCGGCTTCGGCTACGACGTGCAGCGGCTCGGCGCCTCCCCGATCCCCTTCATCGACGTCGCCCACCACACGCTCGGCGCGCTGGCGCTCCTCGCCTACATCGGCGGCCTGACCTCCACCCTCGGCGTACTGATCGCGGGCATCAACTCCCAGGCCCGCCTGGTGTTCAACGCGGGGCGGGAGGGACTGCTGCCGTCCTTCTTCGGCTACGTCCACCCCACGCGCCGTACGCCGAACAACGCGATCGTCACCTTCACCGTCACCGCGCTGCTGATCATCGGAGGCTGGGGCCTGGGGCATCTGCTCGGGTCCGACGGCGGTTCCATGAACCCCGTGGTCTTCTTCACGGAGTCCTCGAGCCTGGGCGCCATCCTGATCCTGCTGGTCTACCTCGCGTCCAACATCGCCCTGCCGCTGTACTACCGCAGATACCGCCCGCAGGAGTTCCGGACCGTCCGGCACCTCGTGCTGCCCGCGATCGGCACCCTCGCCATCCTGGTTCCGCTCTACTACCTCGCCAAGCCCGGCCAGCCCGCCCCGTACAGCTGGTTC
This sequence comes from Streptomyces sp. R35, assembly GCF_041053035.1. Lineage (NCBI taxonomy): Bacteria > Bacillati > Actinomycetota > Actinomycetes > Kitasatosporales > Streptomycetaceae > Streptomyces > Streptomyces sp. R35. The sequence goes on along the minus strand of NZ_CP163440.1, from coordinate 8,181,045 downwards.
CCGTATGCCGCCCTGGCCACCCTGCTCGCAGCCGTCGGCTACGCGACCCTCCTGGTCCGCCGTGACCCCGGCCTGGCCGAGCGGGTGGGGTCGATCGTCGCCGACGCGGAGTGAGCCGAAGGCGGCGGCCCGGCGGGCGGAACGCGACTGACAGACCGGGAGACGGCACGGATCAGCCGCCCGCCCCTGCCACACACGGCCCGGCGCGCCTGAACCAGAGGTCAGCGCCCTCGCTTCACCGCCACCGGAGACCAATGATCAACCATTGAGTCAACGCCGACGCACCTGACGCTCCGTCAAAAGCGGCGTCGAACCAGCGTTGTTCCTTGGCAAATCCGCAGGTCAGTGATGCTTCTCGGCAGGTTCGAGGATCGCCACGCACTCCACGTGATGCGTCATCGGGAAAAGATCGAACGCCCGCAGCGTCCGCACCTTGTACCCACCGTCCCGGAAGTACCCCAGATCCCGCGCCAGCGCCGCCGGATCGCAGGCGACGTACGCGATCCGTCGCGCGCCCAGGGACGTCAGCTGCTCGACCGTCTTCTTGCCGGCGCCGGCGCGGGGCGGGTCGAGGACGATGAGGTCGACCTCGGTGATGCCGGTGCGCGGGAGGACGGCCTCGACCTTGCCCTGCTCGATGCGGACGCGGTCGAAGGCGGCGAGGTTGTGCCGGGCGTCCTCGACCGCGCGCTTGCCGGACTCGATGCCGAGGACCGCGCCCTTGTCGCCGAGGCGGTCGGCGAGGGCGCCGGCGAAGAGGCCGACGCCGCAGTACAGGTCGAGCGCCATGTCGCCCTTGCGCGGCAGCAGGCCCTGCATGACGGCCTTGACGAGGGTGTCGGCGGCCATCGGGTGGACCTGCCAGAAGCCGCCGCTGCCGACACGGTACGTACGGCCGTCGGCGCGCTCGCGCACGAACGCGCGGCCGTGGACGCGGTGGATGCCGCCGTCGTGCTCGTCGACGCGCATCACGGAGACGGGCTTGTCGAGTTCGACGAGGGGCAGGCGGGCGCCCGGCTTGGGCTCCAGGATCACCATGCGGTCCTGGGATCCCGTCGCGGCGATCGCGTCGACGGAGGCCATGCCGGACCAGTCGCGCTGTTCGATGCCCAGTTCGCTGACGCCCGGCGCGGCGATCATGCAGTGCTCGATCGGCTCGACCTCGTGCGAGCGGTGGCGGCGCAGTCCGGCGTTGCCGTCGGCGTCGACGGCGTACTGGAGGCGGGTGCGCCAGGCCGGGACCTCGCCCGCGGGCAGCTTGTCGCCCTCGGCGGGCATCACCGTGCCGTCCCAGCCGGCCTCCTCGGGCGTGAGCCCCGCGAGCCGCTGGAGCTGCTCGGCGATGACCTCGCCCTTGAGACGGCGCTGGGCGCCCGGCTTGGCGTGCTGCCAGTCGCAGCCACCGCAGCGGCCGGGGCCGGCGTACGGGCAGGGCGCCGCGACCCGGTCCTTCGACGGGTCGAGGATCTCCACCGCGTCCGCGCGCAGGAACCGCGCGCCCTCCTCGCCCTCCGTCACACGCGCGACGACGCGCTCGCCGGGCAGAGTGTGCCGGACGAAGAGGACCTGACCCTCGGACGTACGGGCGATGCAGTGGCCGCCGTGTGCGACGGGGCCGATCTCGACCTCGTACTCCTCCCCCACCAGCGATTTCTTCGGTTCTGCCTGCATGGCGGGGTGACTCCAGTTGAGAAGGGGGTGAGCGAAAGGGGCGCGCAAAGGGAAACGGCCGGACAACAGCCCACCAGTCTACGTGGACGTTGCCCGGCCGCTCACCACATGACCGTCAGCCCTTCGAGTTCGAGGACTCCTTCGGGCGCTCTTCCGCGGGCCCCCGGCGCACCGCTCCCGGCGCGTTCCAGTCCTGCCGCTTGCGGGCCCGCAGCTTCGCGGCCTCGGAGGATTCCAGCTGGTAGGGCACGGAGGTCACCATGACGCCCGGGGTGAACAGCAGTCGGCCCTTGAGGCGCAGGGCGCTCTGGTTGTGCAGCAGGTGCTCGTACCAGTGGCCGACCACGTACTCGGGGATGATCACGGAGACCGCGTCGCGCGGGGATTCCTTGCGCAGGCCCTTCACGTACTCGATGATCGGCCGCGTGATCTCGCGGTACGGCGAGTCGAGGATCTTCAGCGGTACGTCGATGCCGCGCCGCTCCCACTCCTCGCGCAAGGCCTTGGTCTCGGCCGCGTCGACGTTGACGCTGAGCGCTTCGAGGGTGTCGGAGCGCAGCAGCTTGGCGTAGGCGAGGGCGCGCAGCGTCGGGCGGTGGATCTTGGAGATCAGGACGACGGAGTGCACGCGGGAGGGGCGGACGCTGTCGTCGCTCGGGCCCTCGGGGGCGGCGATCTCCTCGGCGACCCGGTCGTAGTGCTTACGGATCGCGCTCATCGTCGCGTAGAAGATCACCATGCCGAGCAGTGCGACCCAGGCTCCGTGCGTGAACTTCGTGACGAGTACGACGACCAGCACCAGACCCGTGAAGAAGGCGCCGAACGCGTTGATCGCCCGGGAGCGGACCATGTGGCGCCGCTTGGCCTGGTCCGTCTCGGTGGCCAGGTGGCGGTTCCAGTGGCGGACCATGCCGGTCTGGCTGAGGGTGAAGGAGACGAACACGCCGACGATGTAGAGCTGGATCAGCCGGGTCGAGTCGGCGCCGTAGATGATGACCAGCATGGTCGCCGCGCCCGCCAGCAGCACGATGCCGTTGGAGAAGGCGAGGCGGTCGCCGCGGGTGTGCAACTGGCGCGGGAGGTAGCGGTCCTGGGCGAGGATCGAGCCGAGCAGCGGGAAGCCGTTGTACGCGGTGTTGGCGGCCAGGAACAGGACCAGCGCGGTGGCGGCGGCCAGCACGATGAACAGGAAGCTGCCCTTGCCGAACACGGCCTCGGCGACCTGGGAGATCACCGGGTTCTGGACGTAGCCGGAGCCGACCGCGAGACCGTTGTGGATCAGGTCGGTGGCCGGGTTCTCGGCCATCCGGACGTTGGTCGCCATGGCGAGGGCGATGATGCCGCAGAACATCGTGACGGCGAGCAGGCCCATCGCGGCGAGCGTGGACGCGGCATTCTTCGACTTCGGCTTGCGGAAGGCGGGGACACCGTTGGAGATCGCCTCGACGCCGGTGAGGGCGGCACAGCCGGAGGAGAAGGCGCGCAGGAGCAGGAAGACGAGGGCGAAGCCCGCGAGACCCTGGTGCTCGGCCTTGATGTGGTAGTCGGCGGTCGGCGCCTTCATGGTGTCGTTCAGGACGAGGCCGCGGAAGGCACCCCACGCGATCATGATGAAGACGCCCGCCACGAAGACGTACGTCGGAATCGCGAAGAGCTTTCCGGACTCCTTGACTCCGCGCAGGTTCATCAGCGTGAGCAGCACGATGACGGCGACCGCGCAGGCCACCTTGTGCTCGACCACGAAGGGAACCGCCGAGCCGAGGTTCTCGATGCCGGAGGCGATGGAGACGGCGACCGTGAGGACGTAGTCGACGAGCAGGGCGCTGGCGACCGTGAGTCCGGCCCGGGGACCGAGGTTGGTGTTGGCCACCTCGTAGTCGCCGCCGCCGCTCGGGTAGGCGTGCACGTTCTGCCGGTAGGAGGCGACCACCGTGAACATCAGCACGACGACCGCGACCGCGATCCAGGGGCTGAAGTGGTAGGCCGACACGCCCGCGATGGACAGGACCAGCAGGACCTCGCCGGGCGCGTACGCCACGGAGGACAGCGGGTCGGAAGCGAAGACAGGGAGTGCGATGCGCTTCGGCAGGAGCGTTTCTCCGAGCCGGTCACTGCGCAGTGCGCGCCCGATCAGGATCCGTTTGGGCACGTCGGTCAGTTTGGACACGCAGAGGATCGTAAGCGTTCGAACGCGGGGTCGCCCACCTACCTCGCCACATCTGCCCTCCGAGTGAAAACGGGGGCGGCTGCGGCTGCGGATTCCGCACCCCCGCAGATCCGCATGCCTATATGACGAAAGCCCCAGTCTGACCGGTTATGGAGGTTCCATGCACGGCACCGCGGAGCTGATCGGCGCCCTGGCCGGACTCATCGGCCTCGGAATCCTGACCCTCGCGAGCGTTCGCAGCATCACACGTCGCTGATCGTGCAGAGGGGTGCCGCCGACGGACCGCGCGTGTGTAGCTTGGGCGGCGGTCTGAGACCCTGTTTAGCCTGAGCCGTAACCATTCACATTCGGAAGGACGGTCGTGCACATCGTCATCATGGGCTGCGGAAGAGTGGGTTCCGCTCTTGCCCAGACCCTGGAGCAACAGGGGCACACGGTCGCCGTGATCGACCAGGACCCCACCGCCTTCCGACGACTGGGCTCCGGGTTCGGCGGCCGTCGTGTCACCGGAGTCGGCTTCGACCAGGACACCCTGCGCGAGGCGGGCATCGAGGAGGCCGGGGCGTTCGCCGCGGTCTCCAGCGGTGACAACTCGAACATCATCGCCGCCCGCGTGGCCCGCGAGATGTTCGGCATCGAGAACGTCGCGGCACGCATCTACGACCCCCGCCGTGCCGAGGTCTACCAGCGCCTCGGCATCCCGACCGTCGCCACCGTCCGCTGGACGGCCGACCAGATGCTGCGCCGGCTGCTGCCCTCGGGCGCCGAGCCGCTGTGGCGCGACCCCACCGGCGGTGTGCAGCTCGCCGAGGTGCACACCTCCACCGGCTGGGTCGGCCACAAGATCAGCCGGCTCCAGGACGAGACGGGCGTGCGCGTGGCCTTCCTCACCCGGCTGGGCGAGGCGATCCTGCCGTCGTCCCAGACGGTGCTGCAGGAGGGCGACCTGGTGCACGTGATGATGCGCACCGACGAGGTGGACAAGGTCGAGGCGTCCTTCGCCAAGGGCCCTGAAGAGGAGGCCGGTCACTGATGAGGGTCGCCATTGCCGGTGCCGGTGCCGTGGGCCGCTCGATCGCGGGCGAGCTCCTGGAGAACGGCCACGAGGTTCTGCTGATCGACAAGGCGCCGACCGCCATCTCGGTCGAGCGCGTCCCGCAGGCGGAGTGGCTGCTCGCCGACGCCTGTGAGATCACTTCCCTGGACGAGGCCGCGTTGCAGCGCTGCAACGTGGCCATCGCGGCCACGGGCGACGACAAGGTCAACCTCGTCGTCTCCCTGCTCGCGAAGACCGAGTACGGGGTTCCGCGGGTCGTCGCCCGCGTCAACAACCCCAAGAACGAGTGGCTGTTCAACGAGGCCTGGGGCGTCGACGTCGCCGTCTCCACCCCGCGCCTGATGTCGGCCCTGGTCGAGGAAGCCGTCAGCGTCGGCGACCTCGTCCGGCTGCTGCGCTTCAGCCACGGCGACGCCAACCTCGTCGAGCTGACCCTGCCGCCGGAGTCCGCCCTGGCCGGTACGACGGTCGGCGACGTCGAGTGGCCCGAGGACACCTCCCTGGTGACCATCATCCGTGGCACCCGCGTCCTCACCCCCTCCCGGGAGGACTCCCTGGAGGCGGGCGACGAACTCCTCTTCGTGGCCGCCCAGGCCCGCGAGGAGCAGCTGGAGGACCTGCTGTCGGTGCGCCGCGAGGACGCCACCGGCTGATTGACCGGGATACGGGAATGGGGCGCCCCCCGGATTTCCGGGGGGCGCCCCATTTCAGCTCGTGCGGCGTTTGAGGACGAGGCCGTTCAGGCCGAAGCGGGGTCTGGGGGCGGCAGCCCCCAGGACGGCCACGCCAGCGCCGGGCTACGCCTCTCGGCGGTGGCGACGGACAGGTGTGTCCTGCTCCCCGGCGGCAGCCGCGCGGCGCTCCTTCTCGGCCTTCTCCTCGGCCTCCATCTCCGCGAACACGTCGATCGGCGCGGGGGCCTTGGCCAGGAAGACCCAGGTGAGCCAGACGGCGAGGAGGAAGGGCGGGATCTTGAGGGCGATCAGGATCCAGCCGAACTTGGTGGTGTCGGCCCACCAGTAGAGCGGGAAGAGCACCGCGCACTTGGCGAGCAGGATCAGGCCCCAGGCCCAACTCGCCTTCGCGTACGCCTTCTTGCGGCCGGGGTTGCGGGTGCGCCAGGAGAGGTTCTCCTTGAAGACCGGGCCGAGGATCAGGCCGATCAGCGGGACACCCACGAGGGTCGTGACGATGTAGGCGACGGCCAGGCCGAGCGTGTAGAGCATGCCCGGCAGGTAGAAGTCCTTCGCGTTGCCCGTCATCATCGCGAAGACCACGCCGAACGCGACGCCGAAGACGCCGCTGAAGGCGTGCTTGACGGTGTCGCGCTTCACCAGGCGGACCACGACGAGCAGCAGGGACATCGCGAGGGCGGCGATCGCCGACCAGTGCAGGTCCTTGTTGATCGTGAAGATGGTGACGAAGAGGAGACCGGGCACCACGGTCTCGACCATGCCCCGCACGCCGCCGAACGCCTCGAAGAGAGCGGCCTCGGTCACCGCCCTCGAATCATGCTGGGCGTCTTGGGCGTCTTCGGTCGGCTTGTCGAGCGACGTCACCGGCTACTCCCGTCCGAGCGGTCTGAGTTCGTACTTCGGGTTGAACAGCACCCTACGGCCCCGGCTCATCGAAATGCGGCCCGATGCGATCAGCTTGCGCCCCGGCTCGATCCCGACGATGGAGCGCCGGCCGAGCCAGACCACGTCCAGGGCGGCCGAGCCGTCGAACAGCTCGGCCTCCAGGGCCGGGACACCGGCCCGTGGCCGCAGAGTGACCGTGCGCAAGGTACCAGTAACCGTGACGATCTGTCGGTCGTGGCAGTCGCAGATGCGCGTACAGCCCGCGGTCTCGGCGTCCTCGCGCAGCTCCTCGGACTCCAGGTCCTGCTGGGACGAGGAGAGCCGGTCTATCATGCGCCGGAACCGGCCCGCCGGCTTTTCGGAACGAGGAACAGCACTCATACCGAAAGCGTACCGGGGAGCACTGACGACGGATGAACGAGAGCGCTCACCTGTGGTCTTTCGCGCACTGATTCCCGAATGCCCGGTGTCGGATTCCCGTATGCCCGGTGTCGGATTGCATGGCCGTATGCCCGGCGTCGGACTCCCGTGTGCCCCGCGTCCCGGGCAGAAACCTCCGGGCTACCTCTCGAACCGGTATCCCATTCCCGGCTCCGTCATGAAGTGCCGCGGATGCGACGGGTCCGCCTCCAGCTTTCGGCGCAGCTGTGCCATGTAGACCCGGAGGTAGTTGGTCTCCGTGCCGTACGACGGCCCCCACACCTCCTGGAGCAGCTGTTTCTGGCTGACCAGGCGGCCCGTGTTGCGCACCAGGACCTCCAGGAGGTGCCACTCCGTGGGGGTGAGGCGTACGTCCCGCCCGTCGCGGTTGACCTTCTTCGCCGCCAGGTCGACGGTGAAGTCCTCGGTCTCGACGATCACGTCGTCCTCGTCGCCTCCGGTGGGCTCGGCGCGGCGGACGGCGGCGCGCAGCCGGGCCAGCAGCTCGTCCATGCCGAAGGGCTTGGTGACGTAGTCGTCGGCGCCCGCGTCGAGCGCCTCGACCTTCTCGTCGGAGGAGTGCCGGGCGGACAGCACCAGGATCGGCACCCGGGTCCAGCCGCGCAGCCCCTTGATCACCTCGACGCCGTCCATGTCGGGCAGGCCCAGGTCGAGCACGACGACGTCGGGATGCCGGGCGGCGGCGAGCTGGAGCGCGGTGGCTCCGTCGGGGGCCGAGTCGACCTCGTACTTGCGTGCCTTCAGGTTGATCACGAGGGCTCGGGTGATCTGCGGCTCGTCGTCGACCACGAGGACCCGGGTCATGAGACCTGCCTTTCCGCTGTTGCTGTTGCCGTGGCGAGGCCGGGCCGGCGCTCCACCGCCCGGACCGTGAGCACCATGGTGAGTCCGCCGCCGGGGGTGTCCTCGGCGTTCAGTGTGCCGCCCATCGACTCGGCGAAGCCGCGGGCGACCGCGAGGCCGAGGCCCACTCCGGCGCCGCGCGGGGCGTCGCCGTAGCGCTGGAAGGGCGCGAAGATACGGTCCTTGGCCTCGTCCGGGACGCCCGGGCCGCGGTCCACCACCCGCACCTCGACGCGGTCGGCGATGGCGCTCGCGGAGACCAGGACCAGTTCGTCGACGGGGCTGTACTTGACGGCGTTCTCGACGAGGTTGGCGACCGCGCGCTCCAGCAGCCCCGCGTCGACCGCCACCATCGGCAGGCTCTCCGGGATCTCCAGCTCCACGCTGTCCTCGGGGACGCCGCCGAGCGCCATCGGGACCACCTCGTCGAGGTCGATCTCCCGGATCAGCGGGGTGACCGTGCCGGTCTGGAGGCGGGACATGTCCAGCAGGTTGCCCACCAGGTGGTCGAGGCGGTCGGCGCCGTTCTCGATGCCTTCGAGGAGCTCCGCCTGGTCCTCCTCGGACCACGCGACGTCGTCGGAGCGCAGCGAGGACACGGAGGCCTTGATCCCGGCCAGCGGGGTGCGCAGGTCGTGGCTGACGGCGGCCAGCAGCGCGGTGCGGATGCGGTTGCCCTCGGCCAGTTCCTTGGCCTGGTCGGCCTCGTGCTGGAGGCGCTGGCGGTCCAGGACCACGGCGGCCTGGGCGGCGAAGGCGGCGAGCACCCGGCGGTCGGAGGCCGGCAGCACGCGTCCGGACAGGGCGAGCGCCATGTGGTCGCCGACCGGCATGTCCACGTCGGCGTCCTCGGGGCGCTTGGAGGGCCCCGGCCCCACACTGCCGGCGCAGGTCCACGGGTCGACGTCGCTCGTCCGCTCCAGCAGCGCGACGGACTCCATCCCGAAGGTCTCCCGGACCCGTTCCAGCAGGGCCTCCAGGCTGGTCTCGCCGCGCAGCACGCTGCCCGCCAGGAAGGAGAGGATCTCCGACTCGGCCCGCAGATGCGCCGCCTGGTGGGTGCGGCGGGCCGCCAGGTCCACCACGGACGCCACGGACACGGCGACGCCCACGAAGATCGCGATGGCGACGATGTTCTTGGGGTCGGCGATCGTCAGCCGGTGCAGGGGCGGCGTGTAGTAGTAGTTCAGCAGCAGCGAGCCGAAGGCCGCCGAGGCCAGCGCCGGGTAGAGGCCGCCGAGCAGGGCCGCCGCCACCGTCACCGTCAGGAACAGCAGCATGTCGTTGGCGAGGCCGAGGTCGACGGTGTTCAGCAGCAGCGCGAGGATCACCGGGCCGCCCACACCGACCAGCCAGCCCCAGATGCTCCGGGAGCGGCCGAGCCGCGCCCCGCGCGCGACCGGCAGCCCGCGCCCCTTGGCGACCTCGTCATGGGTGACGATGTGGACGTCCAGGTCGGGGCCGGAATCCCGGGCGACCGTGGCGCCGACGCCCGGCCCGAAGACGTACTGCCAGGCCTTGCGGCGCGAGGAGCCGAGCACGATCTGGGTGGCGTTGACGCCGCGCGCGAAGTCCAGGAGCGAGGCCGGTATGTCGTCCCCGACGACATGGTGGAACGTTCCGCCCAGGTCCTCGACCAGCGTGCGCTGGACGGCGAGCTCCTTGGGCGAGGCCGAGGTGAGCCCGTCGCTGCGGGCGATGTAGACGGCCATCACCTCGCCGCCGGCGCCCTTCTCCGCGAGCCGCGCGGCGCGCCGGATCAGCGTGCGCCCCTCCGGCCCGCCCGTCAGCCCCACCACGATCCGCTCCCGCGACCCCCAGATCTTCGAGACCCGGTGCTCACTGCGGTACTCGGTGAGGTACTCGTCGACCCGGTCGGCGACCCAGAGCAGCGCCAGTTCGCGCAGCGCGGTGAGGTTGCCGGGCCGGAAGTAGTTGGACAGGGCCGCGTCGACCTTGTCGGACTTGTAGATGTTGCCGTGCGCCATCCGCCGCCGCAGCGCCTGCGGCGACATGTCGACCAGCTCGATCTGGTCCGCCCGGCGCACCACCTCGTCCGGCACGGTCTCCCGCTGCCGTACGCCCGTTATCGACTCGACGACATCGCCCAGCGACTCCAGATGCTGGATGTTGACCGTCGACACGACGTCGATGCCGGCCGACAGCAGCTCCGCCACGTCCTGCCAGCGCTTGTCGTTGCGCGAGCCGGGGACATTGGTGTGCGCGAGTTCGTCCACCAGGGCGACGGCCGGGGCGCGCTCCAGTACGGCGTCCACGTCCATCTCGGTGAACACGGACCCCCGGTACTCCAGCTCCTTGCGCGGCACCTGCTCAAGGCCGTGCAGCATCACCTCGGTGCGCGCCCGGTTGTGATGCTCCACGAACGCGACCACACAGTCGGTCCCCCGCTCGACGCGGCGGTGCGCCTCGGAGAGCATCGCGTACGTCTTGCCGACGCCCGGTGCCGCACCGAGGTAGATCCGAAGCTTGCCGCGTCCCATGGCCCCTATTGTCTTCCTGTCACCGCTGTGTACGCAGCGTCGACCTTACGGCCAATAATCTCGACAAATGGGGCCAGGGGGTCGGCCGGGGCCGTCTTTGACGCAACCCTGATGCGCCTCCCTGACGCGCTTCCCTGATGCGCCTCCCGGTGGCGTCAGGCGGAGGCTTCCCTGGGCTGCTGAGGCAGGGCTGAGCCGGTGCGCTGCGTCGCGCGGAGGTCCAGCGCCGGGCCCGCGTCGTCCGGGACCAGGGTCCGGAGGTGGGGCTCGGCCGTGACGAGCCAGGCCAGCAGCTGCCGCCGCCGCAGCCGCTCGGGGGCGGGCGTGGCCGGGTCCGCGATCAGTTCGGCCAGCCAGGTCACCGCCGTGTCGGTCACCCGTGCGGCTTGCAGGTCCAGGAGCAGCCGCGGCTCGCTGTTGCGTGGCGGCGAGGGGAAGGCCAGCGCGCGCCGCCAGAGCGTCAGCGCGGCTTCCCGCTCGCCGAGGGCCGCGAGCTCCCGGGCCAGGTCGCACCACTGGGCCCAGTACAGCCGCCGGTGTGTCAGGGCCGTCTCCAGCACCCATGCCACCACGGCGTGGCCCTGGGTGGTGAGCATCATCCGCAACCCGCGCAGCACATCGGACGCTGTGGCCGCGGGAAGAGCGACGAGCTCCCGGGCGAATCGCACGACGACAGCGTCCGTCGCCCGGTCCTCGAAGCGCGGCAGCGCGTCCAGTACACCGTTCAGCCAGTTGGCATCCACGCTCAGCGTCGGGTGCGCGGACCAGATCTCCTCCAGCCGGACCACCGCGTCGTCGCCGCCCGTCTTGAGCAGCACCCGGGCGACTTCCTCGTAGTTCTCCCTGGGCACATTGGGCGTGCTCAGCGCGAGCTCCGCCATCTCCCTGGCCTGGCCCAGCGCCCCGGCCTCGAAGAGGGCCTGCGCGGCGGGCGGACGGTCGTACGAGGAGAGCAGATGGCCCCGGTCGAGACGCTGCATGATCTGATCGGCTCCGCCGACACCGACCGCGGCCAGCCAGGTCGCGACGGCGTTGCCGGTCCCGTACACGCCCCACCGCTCCTCGCCGAAGACTCCGCGCGCCCAGTCGGCCGTGCCGTCGTCCGGGGCCAGGGGAACGAGCGCGCGCAGCAGAGCGGCCGGGTGCCAGTAGAAGTGCCCCACGTCGGCGCTGCTGCGCTCGAACGCCGCGGTGATCGCCTCACGGGCCTCTGCCCCACGGGCCTTGACCCACATGTCCGCGGCCCACTCAAGAGCGCTCAGCGGGACCGCGGCCGCGCTGAGCAACTGGTGGGCGACGCGCGCCGCGGCCTCCTCCGCGCCGAGCTTGTCGAGGACCTTGCCCACCGCGTACCGCCGTGCGTGGTCGGTCCCGGGCAGGGCCAGCGTCAGCCGCTCCACCTCCGCCACCGCGCGATCCGGCGACGAGGTGAGCCAGGCCTCGACGGCACGCTCCGTATCGTTCGCGTACACCGCGGGCTCCTGGAGTGCGCGCCGAGCCAGTTCCGCCGCCTCCTGAGCCCGGCCCAGGCAGCCGAGCGCCTCCGCCGCGACCGACATCTCCCATCCGCTGGCCTCGGGCTTCTCCACCATCTGCCACGCCCGTTTGCGCACGGCCTCCCGAGCGTCCTCCCCGAGGGTGCAGGCGATCCGCGCGGCCCTGCCGAGCAGGCCGTAGATGCCGCTGAGTACGAGGCTCAGCAGTTCCTGGGTGGTCTCGGCCGCGCCCGCCTTGCCGTACGCCTCGACCGCGTAGAGCCGGACACCTACGTCGAGGAACTCGCAGCGCGCCATGCGCTCCAGCCGCTTCAGCACCCCGGGCTGTCCGCCCAGCGCCCCCAGTACCTGCGCCGCCCGCTCCCGGTACTCATTGTCGACGGCGCACCGCGCCACCACCTCCAGCCGGTCGAACGTCTCCTCCCGGTCCGCCTCGCCGAACCTGACGCCCTCGGCCACGAGGAGCCCGGCCAGCAGGGGCCGTTCGTGACCGCCGACGGCTCCCGTGCGCAGCTGTTCGGCGAGCCGGCCGCCGTCGCAGTCGTCGCGTTCGCCCCAGAGGCAGAACACGAACATGGCCAGCGTGCGTTCGTCGTCCTTGAAGGCGCGCAGGATCCAGTCCTCCGCCTCCGGGAAGGAGGGAGATATCCGCTGCGCGTAGGACTGGGCGGCGAAGTACTCGGCGAACGAGTGGTGCAGGAACCGGTAGTCGTCCTCGTCCCTGACGAGCAGGCCGGTGCCCTGGAGGAATTCCCGTACGTCGGCCTCCCAGCCCGTCACGGCCCAGTCTTCCGGCAGGTTGGCCCGCACCCACTCCAGGCCCGCCTCCAGGAGCGACGACTCCCCCTCCAGGCGGCACCTGCCCAGCACCCCGAGGACGTCCCGCTTCCGCTGGTTGAGCCACAGGTGCAGCTCACGCCGCCCGGGGTCGTCGCGGTACCGCCGCATCAGCCCCTGCCGTACGGCTCCTTCGCTGCCCGCGCCCCGGGTCAGCAGATGCTCGAAGAACCGCTGGTAGAGGCTGAGCCTGCTGGTCGGCAGCGGATGTGTCGGAGCCGCCGTCGCCGTGACGGCCGCGATGGTGGCGAGCAGCGGATTGCGGACCAGGTCGCGCAGCCGGCCGTCTTCGGTCTCGCCCAGGAAGCGGTCAGCGGCGGTCCGCGCCTGTTCCTTCTCCTGGTACTGCGCCGCGAACCACTTGGCCGCGAAGTCCCGCAGCTCCTCCGTACCGAAGGGCTCCATGCGGTATTCGCCGATCAACGCCCCCCTCAGCGGCGCCAGTTCGGGGTCGGACAGCGGGCGGCTGGTGATGACGAAGCGGTAGTCGCTGTCGGTGCGCGCGTGCTGCGCGATCATCCGGACGACCTCGGCGCGCGACTCACGGTCCGCGATCTCGTCGAGCCCGTCCACCAGGACCATCCAGCGCGCCCCGTGCACGCGCCCCAGGAACAGCCGTGCGTCGGGGTCGGCGACCAAGCTGTGGCCGAGCGTGCGGCGTAAGGCCTGGCACAGCACCGTGCTCCATGAACCGGGCTGGTCGACGAGCGTCCTGGCCGCGACCCTGACCGGAATCACCGGTTCGGTCACGGGTGCCTCCAGGCTGGTGTCCTCGCGCAGCCAGATCCGCGAGAGGGTCCACGCCAGATGGCTCGACAGCGTCGACTTCCCGGCGCCGGGCTCCCCGGTGATCAGGAGGTGTTCGTGGCGGGCCAGGGCCTCCGGGACCGGAAGCTGGGCGTCGATCGTCTGCGTCTCGTCCCGCGCGGCGGAGTCCCCCTGTGTCGCCGAACCGCCGTCGAGCTGGGTGGAGTTACGGGCAGCGCCCTCCGTGGAGTGCCACTGGGTCCGCATGCTCTGGCGTACGTAGACCGCCGACAGCGGCGGCTCGGCCACACCCAGCATGTCGTACGGCAGCCGCTCCACCGCCTTCGCCTGCGCTTCGAGGAGGTTGCGGACCGCCGGATTCGGCAGCGGCAGCTCCGTCCACTCCGTCAGCCGGGGCGCGGCCGCCTCCCGGCTCTCGGCGCCGGCCCGGTCCAGGGCCTCCTTGGCCTTGATCCACAGCGGGGTGATCTCGTCGGGCTCGCGCTCCAACGCGACGGCGAGCGACCGCAGGACCGGCAGCTTCAGCAGCCTGGTGGCACTGCAGGCGCCGTAGACGACGTTCTTGTGGGCGATCTCCGCGCGGACCACCGCGTTGAGGCTCTCGTAGCCCGCGTCGGCGATCGCTTCGCGGAACCACTCGGCGAGTGCTTCGAGCTCCGGGTACCGCTCCGTGTCGCCCTTCGGCGGACGCCCCCCAGCCATACATCTCCCTGCACCCCGGCGGCACTTCGGTTTCCCGCGGTTTCCCCAGCGTAGTGGGAAACCCTTGCCTGCTCGGAGAGTTGGGGCAAGCCCGTCGCCGCCCGACACCGAGGAGCACCGCATGACCGCGATCGACCCCTTCGCCTCCCTCACCGCCGCCCTTCTCGCCACGGCACCTGGAGTGCCGGCACTGGCCCGCTCATGGATCCGGCACCGGACCGTGGTGCGAACGGAGGAGGAGAACACGCGCCGCACCCTGATCGCCGTGGAGGGCTCGGATCCGCACCAGCGCGCCGCGGTGGTGCGGGCCAGCGCCGATCTCCACTCGGCCGCGCCGGCCGCGTCGACCGCGGAGAAGCCCCCGGGGAGCGGACGGTGATACGCCGGACAGCCCGCCCCAAGGCTCACGCTCAGGGACGCACACCTCGGGCCGCACCGCCTCAGTTCTCGACGATCTCCCCGTCGCTCAGCTCCAGCACCCGGTCGGCCAGATCCAGCAGGGTCGCGTCGTGCGTGGCGACCAGCGCCGTCACCTGTTCGCTGCGGACGACCGCGCGCAGCAGCTCCATCACGGCGATGCCCGTCTCGGCGTCGAGCTGGCCCGTGGGCTCGTCGGCGATGAGGAGGGAGGGGTTGTTGGCGAGGGCGCGGGCGATGGCCACCCGCTGTTGCTGGCCGCCGGAGAGTTCGCCGGGGCGCTGGGCCGCGTGGTCGGCGAGGCCGACGAGGGAGAGGAGCAGGTCGACGCGTTCCTCGCGCTCGCGCGGGTCGGCCCGGCGCAGTCGCAGCGGGACGCCGACGTTCTCGGCGGCCGTGAGGATGGGGATGAGCCCGAAGGACTGGAAGACGAAGCCGATGCGGTCGCGGCGCAGTCCCAGGATGCCGTTCTCGTCGAGCGTGGACAGATCCAGCCCGTCGACGACGATCCTGCCCTCGTCCGGCTCATCGAGCCCTCCGACGAGGTTCAGGAGGGTGGTCTTGCCCGATCCGGAGCGGCCCTTGAGGGCGACGAGTTCACCGCGCGGCACGTCGAAGGAGACACCGCGCAGCGCGTGCACCGCGGCGGCTCCGGTGCCGTATGAACGATGGATGTTCTCGACGCGCACCATGGCGTCCGTGACGACCTGGCTCATGTCCCCTCCCCCGTGGACCGGGCGCCAGTATCACCGCCGGGAGCCCGGTCCTTCAATGGTTCAGCTGGGGTTGTCTCCGTGGGTCAGCGTCTCCCAGGCCACGAACAGGTTGTTGCTGCCGGCCGGGCGGTTCTGCTCGGTCAGCGTCTGGGTGTTGGTCATCGCGATGCCCAGGCGGTTGTGCAGGGCGTTGTAGCCGACCTCGGTGACGGGGCCCAGGCCGAGGGTGAGCGAGCCGCTGCACAGCCAGCTCGGCACGGCCGTCCCCAGCTGGTACTTCGACTGGAAGCCGAGCGCCTGCCGCAGCCGCTCGCCGACGTCGGTGCCGTACAGGTCCTGCCCCTGGATCCGGCTGGTCTCGGCGACGTGCGAGATCGCGGAGATGCCGTATCCGGTGTGGGTGAAGTCGCGGCACGTCTCCTGGGTGAGCCCGGTGACGAAGGTGGACTGCCCCTGCCAGTAGGAGACGATCTTCGCCGTGGTGTCGAGGTTCTGGCTCGGCACGGTCTTCGGCACGGAGCCGTCGGAGGAGAGATAGACGTACGCGGCCGTACGCGTCCGGAACTTCGCCATGGCCGTGTCGTACGACGTCTTGTCCTCCAGGAAGACGGAGATGCCGATGGCGGCCTCCATCATCGACAGCTCCCAGTTCCCGTTGGAATTCGAGCCGTTGATGATCTCGGGGAGGTAGACGTTGCGGAGCATCGTTCCGAAGCGGGCGGAGTTGGTCCACGTCCCCGTGTACGTGTACTTGATGATCTCGGCGGCCTTGGGCCAGGAGGAGCCGGCCCAGCCGGTCTGCAGCGGCGCGTTGCTGTTGGTGTGGTCCTTGATGGTGGCCGACCAGGCATCCATCAGCTCGATGGACTTCTGGGCGTAGCGCGCGTCGCGGGTGATGTACCAGGCGAGGGCGTCGGTGTACGCGGCTATCGCGTCCTCGCGCTCGTCGGTGCAGCCGTAGTTGGGGTTGGAGTACGAGCCGCACTCGACGGTCGCCCGGGGCGTGGCGGTGCGCGTCAGCGAGGCGTACTTGCTCGCCATCATCTGGTCGTACGCGCCCTTCCAGGGCTGGGCGCCGGCGAGGACCTTGGTACGGGCGAAGTCCAGCTGCCCCTTGGAGACGGTGACTCCGGGGTGCACGAAGGTGGCGGGCGCGGCGTCGGCCCGCTGGGCGCCGGGCCAGGAGAGGAACCCGGCGACCAGAGCGGCGGTCGCGGCGGCGACGGTGGCGAGCAGGGCCGGGCGCCGTCTGCGGCGGTGGGCGGCGGGGGTGTCGGGGGTCTCGGGAGTCTCGGGCACGTGGGGGGCCATCTGCCATCCGTTCTCGTATGTGAACGATGAGCGCGTGTTTGAACGTACGCGATGGCCGGGACCTTAGGTATAGACCAACTGCCCGTCAAGAGGCGGCACATGAGCGGCGCATGAGAAAGGGCACGAGAAGGAGCTCACGAGAAGGAGCTCATGAGAAAGGGCCGCACCCCGACCAGGGGTGCGGCCCATATCCAGACTCAAGCCAAGCGCGGCGCCTAGCGGACCTCGGTGATCTCCGGTCCGCGCTGCAGCTGTCCCATGCCGCCGGAGAATCGGGAACCGCCCTGATCCTCCTGCTGGACACCTTCGGGCACCATCTGCGCGTCGTTCGGCAGCTTCAGGACGATCGGGTCGCGGGGGGCCATCGGACCCTCACCACGGACGACGACCGTGTCCCGGAAGATCTGCTCCAGCAGACCCGCGGCCTGCGGCTGCACCGCGCCCTGCCCGGAGATCACTCCGCGCAGGAACCAGCGGGGGCCGTCCACACCGACGAACCGCACGACCTGGAAACCGCCCGTGCCGTCCGGCAGCTGCACCGGCACCTGCGCCCGCAGCTCCCAGCCCAGCGGGCCCTCGACCTCGTCGATGACACCGCCCTGCTGGGTGATCCCGGAGGCGATCTCCTCGCGTACCTCGCCCCAGATGCCCTCGCGCTTGGGAGCGGCGAAGGCCTGGAGCTGCACAGCACTGTCCTTCAGGACGACGGTGGCCGCGACGATCGCGTCGCCCGCGACCTCGACCCGCAGCTCCATGCCGTCGACTCCGGGCACGAAGAGACCACCCAGGTCCACCCGGCCCTCGGCCGGGTCGCGGACCTCGGAGTCGTCCCAGGGACCATCGGGGCGCGGCTCGGGTTCGAGCCTCACGCGCTCCCGCTCCTCCGACTCGTCCGCCTCAGTGTCGACGTCGTCGACGACCTGCTCGGCCTCGCTCGCCGCGTCCTCGGCGGCACTGCCCTTCTTGCGACGTCCGAACACGTCACTGTCCTTCCCGGTCGGATACGACCGAAGCGTATCGATTCCCACCCGTTGTGCTGTCCACGGCGGCATGACCGCCGGTGGACCCGAAGCCCCCTGCGGCCCGCGCCGAGTCGGGAAGCTCCGCGACCTCCTGGAAGCGGACTTTCTCGACCTGCTGGACGACCAGTTGAGCAATCCGGTCGAAGCGCTCGAACCGCACGGACTCGCGCGGGTCGAGATTCACCACGATCACCTTGATCTCCCCACGGTACCCGGCATCCACCGTCCCCGGGGCATTCACGAGGGCGACACCGCAGCGGGCGGCGAGCCCGGAACGCGGGTGCACGAAGGCCGCGTACCCCTCGGGCAGCGCGATGGACACTCCCGTGGGCAGAACCGTCCGTTCACCCGGCTTCAGTTCACAGCTCTCGGTGGTGCGCAGATCGGCTCCCGCGTCACCGGGGTGCGCGTACTCGGGAAGCGGGACTTCCGGGTCCACGCGCCGGATCAGCACGGCGATTTCCTGACGGGGCTGACGGCTCACGGGTTCACCTCGAAGGCGCGGGCGCGCCTGATCTGGTCCGGTTCGCTCATGGCGGCCCGGATCTCCTCCGGGCGGCCGTTGTCGATGAAGTGGTCGACCTTCACCTCGATGAAGAGGGCGTCGGCGCGGACGGCGACGGGTCCGTCGGGACCGCCGATCCGCCCGGTGGCGGTCGAGTAGATCTTCCGGCCGGCCACCGCGGTGACCTCGGCCTCCAGGTGGAGCACGGTGCCGACGGGCACCGGGCGCCGGAAGTCGGTCTCCAGCCGTCCGGTCACCGCGATCGTGCGCAGCAGCCAGTTCAGCGAGCCGAGCGTCTCGTCCAGCGCGGTGGCGAGGACGCCGCCGTGCGCGAGCCCCGGGGCGCCCTGGTGGGCGGGCCGCACGGTGAACTCCGCCGTGATCCGGACCCCCTCCCCGGCGCGGGCCTCCAGATGGAGTCCGTGGGGCTGCTCTCCGCCACACCCGAAACACTGTTCGTAGTGCGCCCCGAGGAGCTCGCCGGGGGCGGGCGCGTCGGGGTGCCGCACCGGTGCGACGGCGTCGGCTGGAGGCGTCAGAGCTGCGGAAGTACCACTCACAGCCGCAGACCTTACCCGCGAGTCCACCATCTCTTCGCACCGTGCCAAGCTTGGCTTCATGCAGCTTTCCGCCTCGCCGTACGAAGAACGCCTCACCGCACCCCGCACCTGGTGGCTGGTCTGCTTCCTGGTCGGGATCGCGATGGCCCTGATCTTCCTCCCGTTCGGCACGCTGCCGCTGCTGGGAGCCCTGGTCGGCGGCACCGCGGTCTCGGCGGTCGTGGCCAGCGCCTACGGCTCGATCCGCATCCGTGTCGTCGGCGACTCCCTGATCGCCGGAGAGGCCAAGATCCCCGTCTCGGCCCTCGGCGACGCCGAGATCATGGACCAGGAGGAGGCGCGCGCCTGGCGCACGTACAAGGCCGACCCCCGCGCCTTCATGCTCCTGCGCGCCTACATCCCCACGGCTCTCCGCGTCCAGGTCACGGACCCGGCCGACCCGACGCCGTACCTGTACCTGTCGACGCGGGAGCCGGAGCGGTTGGTCGCAGCGCTGGAAGCGGCGCGGGCGTCGGCGTAGGCCGCACATCTGCACAGGCCGCGCGGGCGGGGTGCCACGGACGGCACCGCACGGCTGGGCGGCACGCGCGAAGCGTGACCGCCTTCGGCGGATGAGCCCACGCGGCGACGGCACTCACCTGGGCACTGCTTCCCGCGGGACGTCACCACGCCGCCGGCAGTACTTCTGTGCCGGACTCGGAGCGACCGACGACGGAATCCGCCCGCGGGGCACTGCATCGAGACGCGGGCGCGCGCCCGCCAAGAGCACGCCGCCCGGGGAGGTCTCAGCGCTCCAGCTCCCTGGTGATCTCGCCCATCCGCAGCGGATTCGCCGGCTTCTCCAACGGCGGCAGCTCGGGAAGCGCGTCCCACGGCACCTGCATCTTCCGCAGGTCCTTGCGAATGCGCCCCGCGAGGCGTTTGGTGTCGCGGCGGTTCATGACCGCACCGACCGCGGCGCCGACCATGAACGGCATCAGGTTGGGCAGATCCCGGACCACGCGTTTCATGATCTGCTGGCGCAGTTCGCGCTTCATCTGGCCGCCCAACGCGGCGTTGATCGTCGCGGGCTTCGTCACGTCGATCCCGCGCTCCCCGGACCAGGAGTTCAGATACGCGGTACTGCGCTGCTTGAGGTTGCCCGGCGGTCGCAGGCCGTAGACCTCATGGAGCTCAGCGATCAGCTTCAGCTCGATCGCGGCGACGCCGGTGATCTCGGTGGCCAGCTCCGTGGGCATGGCGGGCGGCACCGGCAGCATCGCGGCGGCGCCGACCCCGGCGCCGACCGTGGACGTCCCGGCGGCCGCGCCCGCGACGAGTTTGTCCGCGAGCTGCTCGGGACCGAGGTCCGGGAACTGCTTGCGAAGGGTCGCGAGGTCCCGTACGGGGATTCGCGGGGCGATGTCGATGATCCGGTCGGCGAGGTACGCCAGGCCCGCCCTGGCCAGGCTGCCGCCCTTCTGAACGCCCTTGTGGACGCCCTTCACGACCCCGTCCCGGATCACCGCCGCGCGGCGCCTGGCGGCGGGCGCGGGAGTGACGGCGGAAGCCGTCAGGCCGCCTGTGGCGGGCGCCCGCTCGAGCGAGGCTGATCCCGGTTCGGAAGAGCCCCGCTCGTCGTCACGCACGCCTTCAGGGCCGTCTGAGGGCCCTTCGTCCGCTTCCCGTGGGGGGAAGCGGCGCTTCCAAGGTGAGGTCGAGCCAGTCACGGCCGACCCTGCCTCAGTCGCAGTCGCGGCAGATCGGCTGACCGTTCTTCTCGCGGGCCAGCTGGCTGCGGTGGTGCACCAGGAAGCAGCTCATGCAAGTGAACTCATCCTGCTGCTTGGGCAGGACCCGGACGGCCAGCTCCTCGTTCGAGAGGTCGGCTCCGGGCAGCTCAAGGCCTTCTGCGGCCTCGAACTCATCTACGTCGACGGACGAGGTCGACTTGTCGTTCCGGCGAGCCTTCAGTTCTTCAAGGCTGTCCGAGTCGACGTCGTCGTCGGTCTTGCGTGGGGTGTCGTAATCCGTTGCCATGTCGCTCTCCCCCTCTGGGTGTCTGCGGTGTCTCCAGCGCACGTAACGCGTGAGAGGCCGGACTTGTGCCCGACCCGAGGCGGAGATTTTGCCTCACATCAAGGTCTGTTACTCAATCGACACCCAACCGGACTCCTCAAGAGTGATCGGCTTGGATGGCGATGCGGACCGTACACGGTCCTAAGGCCGCACTTCAAAGGCGTCCCACCGTGTACTTCCCGTGATCAAGACCCCCGAAAACCCGGATTTTCCCGGCTTTCCGACAGCATGCATGATCACGGAGAGTAGATGGCCGGAAAATCGCCCTTGTGATCGATCACACACGGGCCTCCCGGACGGGTGACCAGAAAATTCCGCGCAAAGCGAACATCGTCGCGTGTCGGCGACATGGTCTCAGATAGGCAGGGTGACGCGCATCACGAGGCCACCCCCTTCTCGCGGCTCCGCGGTGATGTGACCCCCGTGGGCGCGGGCCACCGACCGGGCGATGGACAGGCCGAGGCCCACGCCCTTGTCACTGCCCGTGCGCTCCGTACGCAGCCGCCGGAAGGGCTCGAAAAGATTGTCGATCTCGTACGCGGGAACGACCGGCCCCGTGTTCGAGACCACCAGGACCGCCTGGCCGTGCTCAACCTCTGTCCGGACGTCGACCCAGCCCCTCTCCGGCACGTTGTACCGGACGGCGTTCTGGACGAGGTTCAGGGCGATCCGCTCCAGCAGGACGCCATTGCCCTGCACGACCGCCACGGCGCGCTCCCCGCGGATCTTCACCCCCTTGGCCTCGGCCTCGGCATGCACCTGGTCGACCGCCTGCGAGGCGACCTCGGCCAGGTCCACAGGCTTGCGCTCGACGATCTGGTTGTCGCTGCGGGCGAGCAGCAGCAGGCCCTCGACGAGCTGTTCGCTGCGCTCGTTGGTGGCAAGCAGCGTCTTGCCGAGCTGCTGGAGCTCCATCGGCGCACCGGGGTCGGAGAGGTGCACTTCCAGGAGCGTGCGGTTGATCGCGAGCGGGGTGCGCAGTTCGTGCGAGGCGTTCCCCACGAACCGCTGCTGGGCGGTGAAGGCCCGCTCCAGCCGCTCCAGCATGTCGTCGAAGGTGTCCGCGAGTTCCTTCAGCTCGTCGTCCGGGCCGTCCAGCTCGATCCGCCGGGACAGGTCCGAGCCCGCCACCGCGCGCGCGGTGCGGGTGATCCGGCCGAGCGGCGAGAGCACCCGTCCGGCCATCGCGTAGCCGAAGGCGAACGCGATGATGGCGAGGCCGAGCAGAGCGAGCAGCGAGCGGCTGAGCAGGTTGTCCAGGGCTGCCTGGCGCTGGTGGTCGATGCAGGTGCTGATCGCGGTGTTGAACTCGTCGAGCGACAGGTTGCCCGCCTGGACGGCGGGGCAGTTGTCGCTGTTGACCTTGATCGCGGTACCGCTGGCGATCTTGAAGAGCGGCTCGGCCCCCGTGTTCAGGGCCTGCGCCGCGAGCAGATAGATGATCGACAGCAGCATGATGCCGGCGATCAGGAACATGCCGCCGTACAGCAGCGTGAGCCGTATCCGGATGGTCGGGCGCAGCCAGGGGAACGGGGGTTCCGGCCTTCTGGGGTCCCAGGTGGGCTTCGGAGGCGCCGTCGGCGGCGCGGGGGTCGTGGCCACGGGTGATCAGATCCGGTAGCCGGAGCCGGGCACGGTCACGATGACGGGGGGCTCGCCGAGCTTGCGGCGCAGGGTCATCACGGTGACGCGTACGACGTTGGTGAACGGGTCCGTGTTCTCGTCCCAGGCCTTCTCCAGGAGCTGCTCGGCGGAGACGACGGCGCCCTCGCTGCGCAGCAGCACCTCCAGGACGGCGAACTCCTTGGGCGCGAGCTGGACCTCCTTGCCGTCGCGGAAGACCTCGCGGCGGTTGGGGTCGAGCTTGATCCCGGCGCGCTCCAGGACGGGGGGCAGCGGCAGGCTCGTACGACGTCCGAGGGCACGCACGCGTGCCGTCAGCTCGCTGAACGCGAAGGGCTTGGGGAGGTAGTCGTCGGCGCCGATCTCCAGGCCCTCGACGCGGTCGCTGACGTCGCCGGACGCGGTGAGCATCAGCACGCGGGTGGGCATGCCGAGCTCGACGACCTTGCGGCAGACGTCGTCGCCGTGCACGAGCGGGAGGTCGCGGTCGAGGACGACCACGTCGTAGTCGTTGACGCCGATGCGCTCCAGGGCGGCCGCACCGTCGTACACGACGTCGACGGCCATGGCCTCCCGGCGCAGTCCGGTGGCCACCGCATCGGCGAGCAGCTGCTCGTCCTCGACGACGAGTACGCGCACGTCGCTTGTCCTTCCTCTGTCCACCCGCGTAGCGCCCTTCAGGGCACCACGCGGGCAGGTCTGTCACGGATGAGGGCTCCATCCTGCCCTTTTCGGCCATAAACCGGCTGTAAGGCGGGTGAGGGGTGCTCGGGACGGCGGTCCCGGGCCCCGGGAATGCGAGATTTTCTCGTCGGGTTGAGGTTTCCACGGAAGAGAGCGGGGGGAGGACGGCTTTACACCCCGCGATCACGCTCTGCATGTGGCAAGCCACCTTGTGGTACGTCCAACCGCTTCCGCAGAGCGGGCGTGGGTGTCCGGCACCGTCGCCGCCCAGCCTGGGCAGCGCTGGGCACCCATCTGGCAGACGTGATCGCCCCTTCCGAACGGCACACCCCCGTGCCACCCGACCCACGACCCAGGACGAGGGGGCGCAGCATGGACGCATTCACCGCAGGACTTCTGCAGCGCATAAGGGCGACCGAGTCCGACCTGACGCGGGCTCGCGAAACAGGCGACGACTTCCTCGCGGAGGTCGAGCAGGCCGAGCTCGACGACCTGCACCGCCTCGCCGCCGAGCACGGTGTGGAGGTCGGCGCGACGCGCGTCTGATCAGTTCATACAAGAGCGGGGCCCCGGCATCGATCCAGTGCCGGGGCCCCGCTCCGTTTCGTAGTGAACGACGTCAGTCGTGCCAGGCGCCGAAGTCCTCCAGGAGCCGCTGGAGGGGCTCGAAGACGCCGGGTGAGGCAGCCACCGCCAGATCGCCCGCGGGGCGCTCTCCGGGGCGTCCACCGGTCAGGGCGCCCGCCTCACGGGCGATCAGGTCGCCCGCCGCGAGGTCCCAGGGGTTGAGGCCGCGCTCGTAGTAGCCGTCGAGGCGGCCGGCCGCGACGTCGCACAGGTCGACCGCGGCGGATCCGCTGCGCCGGATGTCGCGCACCAGCGGGATCAGCCGCTGGGCGACGTCGGCCTGGTGGGCCTTGACCTCGGTCACGTAGTTGAAGCCGGTCGAGACCAGGGCCTGGTCCAGGGGCGGCGACGGGCGGCAGGCCAGCCGGCGCTCGCCGACCCAGGCTCCGGTGGCCCGGGCGCCACGGCCGCGCACCGCGTGGTACGTCTCGCCGCGCATCGGCGCCGCGACGACTCCGACGACGGTCTCGCCGTCCTGTTCTGCCGCGATGGACACCGCCCAGGTCGGCAGGCCGTACAGGTAGTTGACCGTGCCGTCGAGCGGGTCGATGACCCAGCGGATGCCGCTGGTGCCCTCCGTGGCGGCGCCCTCCTCGCCCAGGAAGCCGTCGGCCGGGCGGTGCTGGGAGATCAGGTCGGTGATCAGCTTCTCGGCGGCGATGTCCATCTCGGTGACGACGTCGATCGGGCTGGACTTGGTGGCGGCGACCGCGAGGTCCACCGGGCGTCCGTCCCGCAGCAGCTCACCGGCGCTGCGGGCAGCCTGGTGGGCGAGCTGGAGCAGTTCGGTGTGCAGGGGCTCGATCACGGGGCTCCTCAGGCGTACGGGCTGTCGGCGCCCGCGGCGGCGGGCTTCGGGGCACGGGCGGGGCAACAGCCCACCGGGCACAGGTCCGCGCTCGGGCCGAGCGCCCCCAGGGCGCAGGGTGTCACCTGCCGGCCGCTCTCCGTCGCGGCGCGCTCCAGGACGAGTTCACGGATCGCCGCGGCGAACCGGGGGTCGGCGCCCACGGTGGCCGAGCGGCGCACCGGCAGACCCAGCTCCTCGGCCTTGGCCTTCGCCTCCGTGTCGAGGTCGTACAGGACCTCCATGTGGTCCGAGACGAACCCGATGGGGGCCATCACGACGGCCGGGACCCCGGCGCCGTGCAGCTCCTCCAGGTGGTCGCAGATGTCGGGCTCCAGCCACGGGATGTGCGGGGCTCCGGAGCGCGACTGGTAGACGAGCTGCCAGGGGTGCTCGATCCCGGTCTCCTCGCGCACGGCGTCGGCGATCAGCCCGGCGACGTCCAGGTGCTGCTTGACGTACGCGCCGCCGTCTCCGTGGTCCCCGACCGGCCCGGAGGTGTCCGCCGCGGCGTTCGGGATGGAGTGCGTCGTGAAGGCGAGATGCGCGCCCGCGCGTACGTCCTCGGGGAGTTCGGCGAGGGACTTCAGGACGCCCTCGATCATGGGCTCCACGAAGCCGGGGTGGTTGAAGTAGTGGCGCAGCTTGTCGATCTTCGGCAGCTCCAGGCCCTCGGCCTCCAGGGTCGCCAGGGCACCGGCGAGGTCCTCGCGGTACTGACGGCAGCCCGAGTACGAGGCGTACGCGCTGGTGGCGAGGACGAGGACGCGGCGGCGGCCGTCGGCGACCAGCTCGCGCAGGGTGTCGGTCAGGTACGGCGCCCAGTTGCGGTTGCCCCAGTAGACGGGCAGGTCCAGGCCGTGGTCGGCGAAGTCCTTGCGGAGGGCGTCGAGCAGGGCGCGGTTCTGGCCGTTGATGGGGCTGACCCCGCCGAACAGGAAGTAGTGCTGACCCACTTCCTTGAGCCGTTCCTTGGGGATGCCTCTCCCCCGCGTCACGTTCTCCAGGAACGGGACCACATCGTCCGGGCCTTCCGGGCCGCCGAACGAGAGCAGGAGCAGGGCGTCGTAGGGGGTGGCATCGAGCGCATCTGGCATGCATCCGATCCTGCCACCCGGCACTGACAGGCAGGAAACGGCGGGGTGACGGGAGAGCGAGGGCGGACTCGACGGGGCGAGGGGCAGGCGCGAGGACGGCCTCGAAGGCTCAGGAGAACGGCTTCGAACGCACAAGGGAGATCGGCGCGAAGGCGCACAGAGAGGCGTGCGGAGGGCGTGCGTTAGGGTCACCTCACCCGTAAGCTGTATCGGCCAGATTCACGCCTTACCGGAGTTCGGACCGCCCGTGGTGACCGGTCGGCCGAGCCGAGCCGACCGGAGTCCTCCGTGCCCAGCCCCTACCGCGCCCTGTTCGCCGCCCCCGGCTCCAAGGGTTTCTCCGCCGCGGGCTTCCTCGGCCGGATGCCGCTGTCGATGATGGGCATCGGCGTGGTCACGATGATCTCCCAGCTCACCGGACGGTACGGGCTCGCGGGCGCACTGTCGGCGACCATGGCCCTGGCGGCCGCCGTGATGGGCCCGCAGGTCTCGCGACTCGTGGACCAGTACGGGCAGCGGCGGGTGCTGCGCCCCGTGACACTGTTCGCGCTCGCCGCGGCCGCCGGGCTGCTGCTCGCCGCGCACTTCGACCGGCCGGACTGGGTGTTGTTCGTCTGCTCGGCCGGCATCGGCTGTGTCCCGAGCATCGGCGCGATGATCCGGGCCCGCTGGGCGGCCCTCTACCGGGACACCCCGCAACTGCACACCGCGTACTCCTTCGAGTCCGTGGTGGACGAGATCTGTTTCATCTTCGGGCCGATCATCTCCATCGGCCTGTCCACGGTGTGGTTCCCGGAGGCCGGGCCGCTGCTCGCCGCCTGCTTCCTCGCCGCCGGAGTCTTCTGGCTGACCTCCCAGCGCGCCACCGAGCCCGTGCCGCATCCGCGCGAGCAGCACACCGGCGGTTCGGCGCTGCGCGCGGCCGGACTCCAGGTCCTGGTGGCCACGTTCGTGGCGACCGGGGCGATCTTCGGAGCCGTCGACGTGGTCACCGTGGCCTTCGCCGAGGAGCAGGGCCACAAGGGCGCCGCGAGCGTCGTCCTCGCGCTCTACGCCGCGGGCTCCTGCGTCGCGGGAGCCGTGTTCGGACTGCTGCACTTCAAGGGGGCGCCCGAACGCCGGTGGCTGCTGGGCATATGCGCGATGGCCGTGAGTATGATCCCCCTCCTACTGGTCGGAAACTTGCCGTTTCTGGCCGTGGCGCTGTTCGTTGCGGGTCTCTCCATCGCTCCCACGATGATCACGACGATGTCCCTCATCGAACAGCACGTACCACGCGCGAAACTGACCGAGGGCATGACCTGGGTGAGCACCGGGCTCGCGGTCGGGGTCGCGCTCGGTTCCTCCGTGGCCGGCTGGGTGATCGACGCCGCCGGCGCGAAGGCCGGGTACGGGGTTCCGGCGGTCTCCGGAGCCGTCGCGGTCGCGGTCGGTTTCCTCGGGTATCGCCGGCTGAGCAGGCCGGTTCCGCAGCGGGAGGGGACCCATGAGCACCACAGTGAGCGGGAAGAGCGGCACGTGGCGTAACTGGGCGGGGAACGTCACCGCCCGTCCCGTACGGGAGGTCGCCCCCGCTTCGGTCGAAGAGCTCTCCGCGGCCGTACGGAAGGCCGCCGACGACGGTCTGAAGGTGAAGGCCGTCGGCACCGGGCACTCCTTCACGGCCGCCGCCGCGACCGACGGCGTATTGATCCGCCCTCAACTGTTGACCGGCATCCGCAAGATTGATCGCGAGGCCGGCACCGTCACTGTTGAGGCGGGCACCCCGCTCAAGCGTCTCAACATGGCTCTCGCGCGCGAGGGACTGTCGCTCACGAACATGGGCGACATCATGGAGCAGACGGTTTCGGGTGCGACCAGCACCGGAACGCACGGCACGGGGCGCGACTCGGCCTCGATCGCCGCACAGATCAAGGGACTTGAGCTGGTCACGGCGGACGGCTCGCTGCTCACCTGCTCCGAGAACGAGAACCCGGAAGTCTTCGCGGCGGCTCGGATCGGAATCGGCGCCCTGGGGATCGTCACCGCGATCACCTTCTCCGTAGAGCCCATCTTTCTGCTCACGGCCCGCGAGGAGCCGATGACCTTCGACAAGGTCACCGCCGACTTCGACGAACTCTTCACCGAGAACGAGCACTTCGAGTTCTACTGGTTCCCGCACACCGGCAACTGCAACACCAAGCGCAACAACCGCAGCGCCGGCCCCGAGAAGCCCATCGGGCAGATCGGCGGCTGGATCGAGGACGAGTTCCTCTCCAACGGCGTCTTCCAGGTGGCCAATCTGCTCGGCCGCGCCGTGCCCGCCACCATCCCGACGATCGCGAAGATCTCCAGCCGCGCGCTGTCCGCCCGGACCTACACCGACATTCCCTACAAAGTCTTCACCTCTCCGCGCCGGGTGCGCTTCGTGGAGATGGAGTACGCCGTCCCGCGCGAGGCCCTGGTCGAGACGCTGCGCGAACTGAAGGCCATGGTCGACCGCTCGACACTGCGGGTCAGCTTCCCCGTCGAGGTGCGCACGGCCCCCGCGGACGACATCACCCTCTCCACCGCGTCCGGGCGGGAGAGCGCCTACATCGCCGTTCACATGTTCAGGGGCACCCCCTATCAGGCGTATTTCACCGCCGCCGAGCGGATCTTCACCGCGCACGAGGGTCGGCCGCACTGGGGCAAGGTGCACACGCGCGACGCGGAGTACTTCTCCAAGGTCTATCCGCGCTTCGGCGAGTTCACGGCGCTGAGGGATCGGCTTGACCCGGATCGGCGCTTTGGGAATGACTACTTGCGGAGGGTTCTGGGGTCGTAGCGGACTCGCTGGGCGTGGGGGCCGGGGTGGTGTCCCCGGCCTCCGGGTCCGAGGAAGCGCTGGAACTCGGCGTCGGCGTGGGTGTCGTAGCGCCGTCGCCACCGTCCTGAGCAGCCCCGGAACCGCTGCTGCCCGTGGACGGCCGCACGGAGGGGGATCCGGCGGAAGGCGTCGTACTGGTCTCCGGCTTCTCCGAGTTGGAGCCGCTTCCCTTGTTGAAGGCGGTGCCGACGGTCGTGCTCTTGCCGTCGCCGCTGAAGCTCTGCCCCGACACCAGCTCGTACGTGGTGATCCCGGCCATCGTGACGCCGAAGACGAGGGCCGCGGCGACCACGGGCCGCTTCCAGCTCTTGACCCGCGCGCGATAGACGGTCGCTTCGGTGAACTCGCCCACGGCGGGCGCCTGCTGGAGCTGGGTCTTCGGCTTGGCCTGGACCGTCACGTCACGTATCTGTTCGCCGGTGCGCTTGAAGAAGTGCTGGAAGACGGTGCCTCCGCAGGTGGCGATCGCACTGACCACTCCGGCGCCCAGGATCGTCCCGTAGACCCCGAAGCAGGAGGCGAGTTTGGCCGCCACCACGGCGGCCACCGCGCTGCCCGCGACTTGGGGGACGCTCAGATCCACCCGCTTCTTCTTCGGCCCCGCCTCCCCCTCCTCCTTCTTCCTCGATTCCTGGTCGGCCTCCGACTTCACACCCATCCCCGGACCTTGCCTGCCTTTCCCGAACGTGAATCGACCTACTGCACCAGGAAGGGACGAACAGGCGAAACGATTCGTTCCTTTTCTGGTGATTCCGTGAAGTGCGCCACGTTTCATGGTCACGAAAACGGTGCATCGGGCGGCCAACTACCACCCCCCACTAGAAGTTGGGCGGCGTGCCGATCCACGCACGTGGCCCGAATGGAGTACTGTTGCGAGCCCTGGGTCCGGACTCCCGCCAGGGTGTCCGGGGCCTTGCAGGACCGCCGGGAGGGGGCTCGTTGCACAGGGTGATGGAGTTCGTCACTTAGCGTTGCGAATAGGTAACCGTGCCATAACGGCGATCCCGGGCCCGCGCCCGACACGCCGGGCAACTCGGCAAGGTTGTGGCAGGCTGCACCCGGGCAGGCCACACTCGACTAGCGGAAGCAGCGACGCACGTGACGTCGGCAGGCACCACCCGGGAGGTCCCCATGCCCGAACTGCGTGTCGTGGCCGTCTCTAACGACGGCACACGGCTGGTGCTGAAGGCTGCGGACAGCACGGAGTACACGCTTCCGATTGACGAGCGTCTGCGCGCCGCCGTACGCGGCGACCGTCCGCGCCTTGGCCAGATCGAGATCGAGGTGGAGAGCCATCTCCGCCCCCGAGACATCCAGGCACGTATACGTGCCGGCGCCTCCGCGGAGGAAGTCGCCCAGCTCGCCGGGATCCCCGTCGATCGCGTACGCCGCTTCGAGGGTCCCGTGCTCGCCGAGCGCGCCTTCATGGCCGAGCGTGCCAGGAAGACTCCTGTCCGCCGCCCCGGTGAGAACGCCGGACCCCAGCTCGGTGAGGCCGTCCAGGAGCGGCTGCTGATCCGGGGCGCCGACAGGGACACCGTCCAGTGGGACTCGTGGCGCCGCGACGACGGCACCTGGGAAGTCCTGCTGGTCTACGTGGTCGCGGGCGAGCCGCACTCGGCGAGCTGGACCTACGACCCGCCACGGCGGCTCGTCCAGGCCGTCGACGACGAGGCGCGTTCGCTGATCGGCGAGTCCGACGACCTCGCGGCGCCCGAGCCGAGCTTCCCGTTCGTGCCGCGGATCGCACGGCTGCCGCGCGACCGTCCGCTCGATCGCGCCCTGGACCGGCAGATGGAGCGGCCGAGCATTCCGGCGCCGTCCCCGGAGCCGGTCGAGGAGTCCGAACGGGACTCGCTCACCAGCCTCCTGGAGGCGGTGCCCAGCTTCCGGGGCGACATGGTGGTGCCCGAGCGGCCCTCCACCACGGAGCACCCTGCGGCGGAGGAGCCCGCCCCCGAGCCCGAGACGGAGGAGCCCCCGGCTCCCGCCGCCTCGGCCGGTGCCGGTTCCGCCTACGCGGACGTCCTCATGCCCCGCTCGGTCGGTGCGCACCGCGACCGCCTCGTCGGCGCGACGGACCGCCAGGCCGAGGCCGACGGCGTCCGCCCGGGCCGCAGAGCGGCGGTCCCGAGCTGGGACGAGATCGTCTTCGGCACGCGGCGGAAGAAGCAGGACTAGTCGGTTGTACGACGATGGGGCACGCACCAGGCCGGTGCGTGCCCCATCGCTGTTACTGAGGGCCGGAGCCTTCGGCGAGCCGCCGTTACTGCGGATCCGGCCCCACCGCGACCGGGCGGCTTCCGTCCTGGGACCACTCCGACCAGGAGCCCGCGTACAGGGCGGCGGGGATGCCGGCGACGGCGAGGGCGAGCACCTCGTGGGCGCCGGAGACACCCGAACCGCAGTAGACGCCGACCTCGGAAGTGCCGGTCACACCGAGGGACTTGAAGCGGTCGGCCAGCTCGGCGGCGGTCAGGAACTGCCCGTCGTCGGTGACGTTCCCCGTGGTCGGCGCGGAGACCGCCCCGGGGATGTGCCCGCCGACCGGGTCGATCGGCTCGACCTCGCCCCGGTACCGCTCACCGGCCCGGGCGTCGAGCAGCAGCCCCGTGCGGGCCAGCGCCGCCGCCCCGTCCGCGTCGAGCAGCGGCCGGGCACCCGGCGCCGGCACGAAGCTCCCGGGGGCGGGCGTGGGGACCTCCGAGGACACCGGCCCGCTCCAGACGGCGAACCCGCCGTCAAGCACGCGTACCGACGGATGACCCGTATAGCCCAGCAACCACCAGGCGCGCGCGGCGGCCCAGCCCTGACCGCCGTCGTACACAACGACATCGCGGTCCGCCGACACGCCCGCGGCCCGCATCGCCGCACCGAAGAGCTCCGGGTCGGGGAGCGGATGCCGGCCCCCCGCACCGGCCGGACCAGCAAGTTCGGAATCCAAATCGACAAAAACGGCCCCAGGAATGTGCGCCTTCTCGTACTCGGCGCGCAGGTTCGGGCCACCCAGTTGCCAGCGGACGTCGAGGAGGACCGGAGGGGTCGGACCCGCCAGGTCGCTCGCGAGTTCGGATGCGGAGATGATGGCGTTCATGGCCACCATCCTTGCGCATGGGGTGGCCGCGTCGTCCAGGTCCGGCTACTCTGCTCCGCCGGACAGGTCCGATCACGAGGCGTACGGGATCGGGCACATGCTGTACAGCCGATGGACACCACGCGGCAATCGCGCCGAAACGGATGGGAAACGGCACATTGGGCATCCTCCGCTCGTGAGCCGCCGAAGGGCGACGCGGTCGGGACGCGCGGTGCGACCGGTGGTGCGAACATCGGCACGGGGCGTGGACGCACGCGGCCGCAGTACGCGTGTTCGTAGGCGGAAGGTGACCGGCCACCGCGAGGGGCCGAGAAGAGAGTGACGATGACCGAGGCACGGGGGTCGGCCGGCCTGAACGGCACAACGCACGCTCGGCACGCGCCCGGCACACCCTGCTGGGTGAGTCTGATGGTGCACGGGATGGCCGCGACCCAGGAGTTCTACGGAGCACTGTTCGACTGGGAGTTCCAGCCGGGACCTCAGCAGCTCGGCCCCTATGTGCGGGCCCTCCTGGACGGCCACGAGGTGGCGGGGATCGGCCAGCTGCCGCCCGACCGGCATCTGCCCGTCGCCTGGACGCCGTATCTCGCCTCGGACGACGTGGATCTGACCGCCGAGACGGTGCGGCACAGCGGCGGCACCGTGGGCGTCGGTCCTCTCGACGCCGCCGAGGCCGGGCGCCTGGCGATCGCGTCGGACCCGACGGGTGCCGTCTTCGGCATCTGGCAGGCGGCGGCCCACACGGGCACGGGGATCACCGGCGTGCCGGGCACCCCCGCCTGGAACGAGCTCGTGACCCGCGACACCGAGAGCGTGGTCAAGTTCTACCAGGGGGTCTTCGGCTACGAGCAGGAGCCGGTCGTCTCGGCCGACTTCGACTACGTGACCCTGCACGTCGAGGGTCGCCCGGTGGCCGGCATCCACGGCGTCGGACACGGCCTGCCCCGCGACCGCGGTCCGCACTGGATGACGTACTTCGAGGCCGCGGACGTGGACGAGGCCGTCGACCGGGTCGCCGAGCTCGGCGGACACCTCCTCAAGCCCGCCCACGACTCGCCGTACGGGCGGGTGGCGACGGTGGCGGATCCGGAGGGCGCGATGTTCTCGCTGATCCACTCGGCCCGGTGAACGGACCTCAGGCCGAGGCGATCGGCAGCACGTCCGGCGACAGGACGCCCGCGCGAGCCGTCGCGGCCGTCATCCGGCGGCGGTGGTGCCGGCGGCACAGGACCTCGTACCCGATGTCCTCAGGCTGATTGACGTCGCCCACGACGACCTGGGCGCCCTCGACGACCATCTCGCCGCCTATCGTGCGGGCGTTGTGGGTGGCGCGGGCGCCGCACCAGCACAGGGCCTCGACCTGGAGGACCTCGACCCGGTCGGCCAGCTCCACCAGGCGCTGGGAGCCGGGGAAGAGCTTGGAACGGAAGTCGGTGGTGATACCGAAGGCGAAGACGTCGATGCCCAGGTCGTCCACCACGCGGGCCAGTTGGTCGATCTGCGCGGGGGCCAGGAACTGGGCCTCGTCCGCGATCACGTAGTCCGCCCGGCCGCCCTGGGAGAGGTGGTCGACGAGGTACGCGTACAGGTCCTGGTCGTCCGCCACCTCGACCGCGTCCGTCACCAGGCCCAGGCGTGAGGAGAGCTTGCCCTCGCCCGCGCGGTCGTCGCGCGTGAAGATCATGCCCTGCAGGCCCCGGGCCGAGCGGTTGTGCTCGATCTGGAGAGCCAGCGTCGACTTCCCGCAGTCCATCGTTCCGGAGAAGAACACCAGCTCGGGCATGGGGAGTTGAGCACCTTTCGGCAACGGAGGACTGGAGGGCGGAAGCTCAGGAGGGCAAGGGCTTCAGGCGGGCAAGGACTTCAGGAGCGTACTTGCAGGAGGGGCACGAGCTGCTCGACGGGGGTCATCGAGCCGTGGTTGCCGACCATCGCCGACTCCTTGGGCTCCCGCTCCGTCGCGATGATCAGGACGTCGTCGCGGGCCGCCGCCACGACGTCGCCGATCCGGGCGTACACCCGTTCGTCGATCTGGGGGCCGAACCAGCCCGCCGCGATCGCCTCGTCCCGCGAGGCCACCCAGAACTGCTCGCCGAGCACCTCGCGCCAGCAGGTCAGGACGTCCACCTCGGCGCCCGGCACCGCGTAGACGTGCCGGGCACGGCCCTCGCCGCCGAGCAGGGCGACGCCGGCGCGCAGCTCCCAGTCCTCGTCGAAGTCGATGCGGTGCTGCTCGTCGAAGGGGATGTCGATCATGCCGTGGTCGGCGGTGACGTACAGGGCGGTACGCGGCGGCAGCTGCTCCGCGAGGCGCTGGACCAGGCGGTCGACATACATGAGCTGGCCGCGCCAGGGGTCCGAGTCGACGCCGAAGCGGTGGCCCTTGCCGTCCACCTCGGCGTAGTACGTGTAGACCAACGAACGGTCCCCGGCGGCCAGTTGTTCGGCCGCGAGGTCCATGCGCTCCTCGCCCGACAGGCGTCCGTGGAACGTTCCGCCACTCAGGGCGATCTTCGTCAGCGGGGTGTTCTGGAAGGTCGGGGACGAGACCTGAGCGGTGTGCACGCCCGCTTCATGAGCGAGCTGGAAGACCGTGGGGTACGGCTGCCACACGCGCGGTGACGTCCACGGGTTCCAGCGGAGCTGGTTCATCAGCTCGCCGGTCTCGGGGTTGCGCGCGGTATAGCCGGGCAGGCCGTGCGCGCCGGGCGGCAGGCCCGTGCCGACCGAGGCGAGGGAGGTCGCGGTGGTCGCGGGGTAACCCGCGGTGATCGGACGACCCGTGCCGCCTCGGGAGGACGCCAGAAGCGACGTCATGAAGGGGGCCTCGTCGGGGTGCGCCTTCAGCTGCTCCCAGCCGAGACCGTCTATCAGGAACACGCAGTTCCGGTCGGCCTCGGTCAGCTCGGGTATGGCGGCGGTCATGCCGGGCACGGCCATGCCCGCGGCGAGCGTGGGCAGCAGGTCGGCCAGCGAACCGGCGCCGTACTCAGGGACGGGCGCCGAGTCGACGGCGAGCGGTTCCGGGTGGTCCCAGGTGGGCAGCGCCATCAGCGGGCGACGTCCGCGGTCGCCTCGGAGAGGGACTGCGCGAAGGCGAGAGCCTGGCGGACCGTCTCCGGGCCGTCCCCGGCCTCGCTGACACGCAGGCTCAGGTCGTCCGCCGTCGAGTTGCCCGTGTAGCCGTGGTCCGCCTCGCAGTTGGGGTCGCCGCAGGCGGCGGGCTCCAGGTCGATGCGGGAGACGGCGCCCCAGCCGATGGTCAGGACGACCTCGCGGGGCAGTGTGCCCGGCGTGTACGACTCGGGGTTCGCGACGACACGGCTGACGACGACCGACGAGATACGGCCGAGCTTCACCGACTCGGTGGACGTCGTGGCGTACGGCGTCGGCGACGTGGTGTCCGCGTTCTGCTCGTCGGTGTGGCTCACGATGAAGCGGTTGCCGGTGAGGACGAGCACGGTGACGTGTCGCCGCACCTCGTTCGCGTCGAACGTGGTCTCCTGGTGGACCAGGTACGACCGGATGGTCTCGCCGCCGATCGCGGCCTCCACCGCCTCGGCCACGAGGGCCGGGTAGTAGCCGCTGCGCTCGATCGCCGCTCGCAGCCCCTGGGTCGTCGTACTGGTCTTGGCCATGATGTCCATCCTACGGGGGCCCACTGACTGCGAGGCACCGCTCGTGGGTGTCTGTCGTGGACGGAACAGAGACGGCACAGGGACGGCACAGGTTCGCGGTGGGATCCGCGGATGGATCCGCGGATGGATCAGGTGCGGCTCAGATGACGGGAAGGGTCCGGGGGCCGAGGTCGTCACGGAGGGGCGCGCGTGCCAGCCGTACGGTCGCGCCCAGCACGCTCAGGCCGTGCGGGGCGACCACCACGGGCTCCAGCGACACCGCGACGACCTCCGGGTGGTCGTCGACCAGCCGGGACACGCGCAGCATCAGCTCTTCGAGGGCGGCGGTGTCGACCGGAGCGGAGCCGCGCCAGCCGAACAGGAGCGGCGCCGTCCGGATCGACCGGACCAGCGACGTCGCGTCCCGGTCGGTGACCGGAATCAGCCGGTGCGCGGTGTCCCCGAGCAGCTCGGAGGCGGCCCCGGCGAGCCCGAACGAGAGCACCGCCCCGGCCGCCGGGTCGATGACGGCCCGTACGACCGTGTCGACTCCGCGCGGTGCCATCGCCTGCACGACGGGCCGCAGCTCCTCCGGCTTCCCGAACAGCTCGGTCAACTCCGCGTACGCCCGCTGCAGTTGCTCCTCGTCGGCAAGATCCAGCCGTACGCCGCCCAGGTCCGCGCGGTGCCGCAGATGCGGGGCGGTGGTCTTGAGGGCCACGGGGTAGCCGAGGGCGCCCGCGGCCGCCACGGCGTCGTCCGGCGTGGGCGCGGGCAGGGCACGGCGCACGTCGATGCCGTACCGCCCGAGCAGCACACAGGTCTCCTCCGTGCCGAGGGTCAGCCCATCGCCCCGTGCGAGCAGCCCGTCGATCTGCCCGGCGGCCGCCTTCTCGTCGATGTCCTCGAACTCGGGCACCTTGCCGGGCTCAGCTGCGTCGCGCCGCCACTGGGCGTATCGGACGGCTTCGGCGAGAGCGCGGACGGCTCGTTCGGCGGCGGGGTAGGCGGGGATGAGACGGGAGTCGGGAGGGGTCGCGCCGGGGGCGGGCGGGACCGCACCCGAGTCGGGCGGGGTGGCGCATACGGCGGGGGGAGGCGCCGTTTCCGAGGCGGTTACAGCTCCGACGCCGGCTGCGGCTCCCGCTTCCCCGGTGGGCAGTCGTTCCGCAGGGCGGAACGGGTGGGCACCGCCTACAGCGCCGGGTGCCGTCGCAGGACCCTGTGGTGCAGTGCTGGCAGCGGCCGACAACGCCTCCGCCAACCCGCCCAGCTCCACGTGCACCACCAGCACTGGCTTGGCCGGAGCCGCCGCGGCGGCGGACCGGAGCGCCTGCGCCAAGGCTTCATCGGCAGCCGACGTCTCCCCCACCGCCGGAATGGCGGTCACGACAACGGCGTCGCACCCGTTGTCGTCCAACGCCCGCGCCAGCGCCTCGCGAAAGTCCTCCGCCGACGCCGCCGTCGTCAGATCCAGCGGCGGCAGCGGCCGCAGGCCTTGGGCCAGACACGCGTCGTACGTCAGCAGCCCCAGCGACTCCGAGTTCCCCAGGATCGCCACCCGGGGCCCAAGAGGGAGCGGCTGGCGTGCCAGCAGAAGCCCCGCATCGACGAGCTCGGTGATCGTGTCGACCCGGATCACCCCGGCCTGCCGCAGCAGCGCCGACACGGTGGCGTGCGGCAGCCGCGTGGCCCGTACGGCATGTCCCTGGGGAGCCGCCCCGCCATGGCGCGCCCCCTGGACCACGACGAGTGGCTTCGCCGCGGCCGTGCGCCGTGCGAGGCGGGTGAACTTGCGCGGGTTGCCGATGGATTCGAGGTACATCAGGACGACGTCGGTGTCCGGGTCGTCGTACCAGTACTGAAGTACGTCGTTGCCGGACACGTCCGCCCGGTTCCCGGAGGAGACGAAGGTGGACACACCGGTCACGCCCGTGACACCGCCACCGCGCCGGTGCAGCCGGGACAGCAGGGCGATCCCGATCGCGCCGGACTGGGCGAACAGGCCTATCCGTCCGGGGCGCGGCATCTCCGGGGCGAGCGAGGCGTTGAGCCGCACGTCGGGGGACGTATTGATGACCCCGAAGGCGTTCGGCCCGATGATGCGCATCCCGTACGTACGCGCCTGGCGGACGAGTTCGCGCTGGCGCTCGCGCCCCTCGGGGCCGCTCTCGGCGTACCCGGCGGAGACGACCACGAGCCCCTGCACCCCGTGCTCGCCGCACTCGGCGACAACCTCGGGGACGTACGGCGCGGGCACGGCGATGACGGCGAGGTCGACGGGATCGTCGATCTCGCGGATGGAGCGGTACGCGGGGACTCCGTCGAGTTCCTCCTCCTGGAGCGCCTTGTTCACCGCGTACAGGCGGCCGGTGAATCCGGCGTCACGGAGGTTGGTGAGGACGCTGCGGCCGACGCCGCCGGGTGTGCGGCCGGCGCCGATGACGGCGACGGAGCCGGGCGCGAGCAGCCGCTGCACGGACCGGGCCTCGGCGCGCTGCTCCCGCGCGCGCTGCACGGCGAGCGAGCGGTCGGTGGGTTCGAGGTCGAACTCCAGGCGTACGACGCCGTCCTCGAAGTGCCGCTTCTGCTGGTACCCGGCGTCCGTGAACACCTTGATCATCTTGGTGTTGGCGGGCAGCACCTCGGCGGCGAAGCGGCGGATGTCACGCTCGCGCGCCACGGCCGCGATGTGTTCGAGGAGGGCCGAGGCGACGCCGCGTCCCTGGTGGGCGTCCTGTACGAGGAAGGCGACCTCGGCCTCGTCGGCGGGCGCGGAGGCGGGCAGGCCGTCGGCATTAATCCGGTCATAGCGTACGGTGGCGATGAACTCGCCGCCCACTGTGGCCGCGAGACCCACCCTGTCCACAAAGTCGTGGTGCGTGAAGCGGTGGACGTCCTTGGCGGACAGGCGCGGATACGGCGCGAAGAAGCGGTAGTACTTCGACTCGTCGGACACCTGCTCGTAGAAGCTGACCAGGCGCTCGGCATCATCAACGGTGATGGGCCTGATGCGTGCGGTGCCGCCGTCGCGCAGCACCACGTCGGCCTCCCAGTGAGCGGGGTACTCGTGCCGGTCCGACGAGGTCTGCATGGGCCCCAGAGTACGGCTCGCGTCCGACAACGGCGCGAGGCAGTCTGTGGAGGACGGAAGTCGGACCGAGGCCGCGGTCCGACGTCACTCCGGACGGGACGAAGTGCCGCCCGGGCATGCTTCACGTTATGGGACACTGGTCTAGACAACCCTGAACACTGAAGGGCAGCATCACATGGCTGAGCGCCGCGTCAACGTCGGCTGGGCTGAGGGCCTCCACGCCCGTCCCGCCTCCATCTTCGTCCGGGCCGCCACGGCCTCCGGCATCCCCGTGACGATCGCCAAGGCCGACGGCAACCCCGTCAACGCGGCCTCCATGCTCGCGGTCCTCGGCCTGGGCGCCCAGGGCGGCGAGGAGATCGTCCTCACGTCCGACGCCGAGGGTGCGGAAGCCGCCCTCGACCGTCTGGCGAAGCTGGTCGCGGAGGGCCTTGAGGAGCTCCCCGAGACCGTCTGAGCATCACGCGCACCGTGCGGCGGAGCCGCGTCACCCCACCCCGGGCGGCGCGGCTCCGCCGCTTTTCGGTACACCGTCCAGGAATTCTCTGCGCGCCACCCGCACACCTCGCGCCGCACACACGGAAATAGCGCGCGCCGGAATTCACGGCACGCGAAAAGAGGGGCAACAGAAATAGACCCCCTGCCGAATATCCCTCTTTGTATACGGCGCCCTTGTTAATGCCGCAGGCCCGTCATGTTTACGGGATGTTGCGAAGTCCTCACACGTTCCGGACGATCTCCGCCGCCGGGAAACCGGAGCCGGTGCGCGGCCGAGGCGCGCTCGGTATGCAGGGCCGTGATCGCCCTGGCCCGCTCGCTGTCGCCGCGCGCGACCGCGTCCACGATGCCGCCGTGCTCCGCCCAGGACTCCGCGGGGTTGGCCGGCGCCTCCACCGCGTACATCCAGGCGATCTTGTGCCGCAGCTGGCCGAGCGTGGAGGTCAGCGCGGGGCTTCCGGAGGCCTGCGCGAGGGTCTCGTGGAACCAGCCGCCCAGCGAGCGCAGATCCTCGCTGTGGCCCCTCCTGGCCCGCTCCTGACCCAGCCTGACCAGGCCTCGGAGCACCTTGAGGTGGGCCTCGGTACGGCGCTGCGCGGCCCGTGCGGCACCCAGCGGCTCAAGGAGCATGCGCATCTCGAGCAGGTCGGAGGCCTCCAGCTCGGTGGGCTCCGCGACGCACGCACCCGCGTGCCGCCGGGTCACGACGAAGCCCTCGGCCTCCAGCGTGCGCAGCGCCTCGCGCACCGGGACGCGCGAGACGCCATAGCGACGCGCGAGCAGTTCCTCGGTGAGCCGGCTCCCTCGCTCGTAGACACCCGCGACGATGTCGTCACGGATCGCCGTGCATACCGAGTGCGCCGGAATACGCATGACCGGACCTCCGCTTTAATCCCCGCGAAACGCCATCGATTGACGCTTGTTCAGTGACTCTATTGCAGGGAGCCGGAATTTCCGATGGCAGACCGAAATCCAGGGATATTTTTTGGACAGACGGCCGTGCGAAACGACGATGCCCCGGCTCGGCGGGCCGGGGCATCGGAAGTGGTGGAGATCTGATGAAGCGGTCGTCAGACGTTCACGCCGCCGAACGTCAGACGTTCACGCCGTGCGAGCGAAGGTACGCGACGGGGTCGATGTCCGAGCCGTACTCCGCGGTCGTACGGGCCTCGAAGTGGAGGTGCGGCCCGGTGGTGTTGCCGGTGGCCCCGGAGAGGCCTATCTGCTGACCCGGGGTGACCGTCTGGCCCACGGAGACGCCGATCGACGACAGGTGGCCGTACATCGTGTACGTGCCGTCGTGCATCTTGATGACGACCTGGTTGCCGTAGGCGCCGCCCCAGCCGGCGGTGACGACCGTGCCGGAGCCCACGGAGTGCACCGAGGTGCCGGACGCGGCGTGGAAGTCGACGCCGGTGTGGCTGCCGGAGGACCAGAGGCTGCCGCCGGCCTTGTAGCCGGTGGAGATGTACGAGCCGGTGATCGGCACGACGAAGGTGTTGAGGCGCTTGCGCTCGGCGGCGCGGGCGGCGCGCTCCTTGGCCTCGCGCTCCTTCTTCGCCTCCTCCGCGGCCTGCTTACGGGCGGCCTGCTCGGCAGCCTTCTTCGCGGCGGCCTCGTCGGCGGCGCGCTGCTGGGCCGCGGCCTGGGCGTCGATCTTCTCGGCGAGGGAGTCGCCGATGGTGATGACGGGGGTGAGCCCGGTCTGCTCGACGGAGGACTCCGCGGCGAGCGCGGGGGCGGCCAGGGTTCCGATCACACCGGTGGTGGCGAGCGCCGCGACGCCGACGGCGTTCGTGGTCGTGCGCTGCACGCGGCTCGGGCGACGGTGCTTCCCTGTGCCACAGGTGAACGCCATGTAGGGGCTGATCCTTTCCTTCCTTCTCGCCTACCGGGTTAGCTGACGGGTTCGGAGCAGGAAGGTCTCCTACGGACCCCCTCCTGGGAGGGCGTCCGATTCACCCCAGGGACTACGTGTGGGTCCCCGGCTCCCCTGGCTCGCGCCGTACGGGGACTCGGCGATGACTGTCCGGTGCCGCGGGCGCGGCGCACTGCCTGACGAACAGCCGCACCGACGCTAATCGGGACATCTTTCAATCGACAAACGGATCACGGCTTTTGTAGCGCATGCCACAGGGCAGACAGGCAACCTCCCTACCAATACGGACATCTTGGGGATGAAGTCCGGACAAAAGAAGACCCAGGTGACTCTTCAGTCACCTGGGTCCTCAGGGAGTGGCTCTGTTCCGCTCTGCTCTACTCGGCCCGGACGACAGTCACTTCACCGATTCCGAGGGCTGTGACGGGCTCCTCGATCTGCGCGGCGTCGCCCACCAGGACGGTCACCAGACGGTCCACCGGGAAGGCGTTCACGGCGGCCGCGGTGGCCTCCACGGTGCCGGTCGCGGCGAGCTGCTGATACAGCGTCGCCTGGTAGTCGTCCGGCAGGTACTGCTCGACCTGGTCGGCGAGCGTGCTCGCGACGGCTGCCGCGGTCTCGAACTTGAGGGGCGCCACGCCCACCAGGTTCTGCACGGCGACATCGCGCTCGGCGTCCGTCAGGCCCTCGGCGGCGAGGGTGCGCAGCACCTTCCACAGGTCGTCGAGCGCCGGACCGGTGTTCGGGGTGTCCACGGAGCCGCTGATGGCGAGCATCGCGACGCCCGTGCCGTCCGGCGCGGCGCGCAGCACCTGGCCGAACGCCCGCACACCGTAGGTGTATCCCTTTTCCTCGCGCAGGACACGGTCCAGGCGCGAGGTGAGGGTGCCGCCGAGGCAGTACGTGCCGAGCACCTGGGCGGGCCACACGCGGTCGTGCCGGTCGGCGCCGACACGGCCGATGAGCAGCTGTGTCTGGACGGCACCGGGCCGGTCCACGATGATCACGCGGCCGGTGTCGTCGGCGGTCACCGGCGGCACGGGACGCGGCTCGGCGGACGAGCCGGTCCAGGAGCCGAGCGTGTCGGCGAGCAGCGCGTCGAGGTCGACACCGGTGAGGTCACCGACGATGACCGCGGTGCCCGTCGCGGGGCGAACATGCTTCTCGTAGAAGGCCCGTACGGCCGCCGAGTCGATCTTCTGGACGGTCTCCTCGGTGCCCTGGCGCGGGCGCGACATGCGCGCCGTCGCCGGGAACAACTCCTTGGAGAGCTCCTTGGCGGCGCGGCGGGCCGGGTTGGCCGCCTCGTGCGGGATCTCGTCCAGGCGGTTGCGGACCAGTCGCTCCACCTCGCTGTCCGCGAACGCCGGTGCCCTCAGGGCGTCGGCGAGCAGACCGAGCGCCTTGGGGAGGCGCGAGACGGGGACTTCGAGGGACAGGCGTACGCCGGGGTGGTCGGCGTGTGCGTCGAGGGTGGCGCCGCAGCGCTCCAGCTCGGCGGCGAACTCCTCGGCGGAGTGCTTGTCGGTGCCCTCGGAGAACGAGCGCGCCATGATC
Source organism: Streptomyces sp. R35 (assembly GCF_041053035.1). Classification (NCBI taxonomy): domain Bacteria; kingdom Bacillati; phylum Actinomycetota; class Actinomycetes; order Kitasatosporales; family Streptomycetaceae; genus Streptomyces; species Streptomyces sp. R35. Next base: position 8,138,928 of record NZ_CP163440.1, on the reverse strand, counting down.
GTGGCGATGCCGTCGAGGCCCGCGGGTTCGGCCTCCAGCGGCGCGGCGAGGATCACCTCGACGGCGACGACCTGCTGGCCGGGGCGGTGGCAGCGCAGGACGGTCAGACCGTTGTCGAGCGTGCCGCGCTCGGGCGACGGGAAGGCCCACGGCCTGGCCTCGCCGGCCTGGGGCTGCGGGTGGAAGTCCATGGTGGCGAGCTCGGTCACTTCGCCGCCTCCTCGTCGGTGTCTTCAGCGGCGTCGGTGTCTTCGGCGGTTTCGGGGGCGGTGGGTTCGTAGACGAGCACCGCGCGGTTGTCGGGGCGCAGGCGGGCCTTGGCGACCTCCTGGACCTCCTCGGCGGTGACGTCGAGGACGCGCTGCACGGCGGTCAGGGCGAGCTGCGGGTCACCGAACAGGACGGCGAACCGGCACAGTTCGTCGGCACGGCCCGCGACCGTGCCGAGCCGGTCCAGCCACTCGCGCTCCAACTGGGCCTGGGCGCGTTCCATTTCCTCGGCCGTGGGGCCCTCCTCGGCGAACCGGGCGAGCTCCTCGTCGACGGCGGCCTCGATGACCGGGACCTCGACATCGCCGGACGTCTTCACGTCCAGCCACCCCAGGGAGGGCGCTCCGGCCAGGCGCAGCAGGCCGAACCCGGCCGCGACGGCGGTGCGGTCGCGGCGTACGAGCCGGTTGTAGAGCCGGGAGGACTCGCCGCCGCCGAGGACGGTGAGCGCCACGTCGGCCGCGTCGGACGCGCGCGTGCCGTCCTCCGGGAGCCGGTAGGCGGCCATCAGGGCGCGCGCCGGGACCTCTTCCTCGACGACCTCGCGCAGCTGCTCGCCCATGATGTCGGGCAGCGAGCCGTCACGCGGGGCGGGCTTGCCGTCGTGCCCGGGGATGGAGCCGAAGTACTTCTCGACCCAGGCGAGCGTCTGCCCCGGGTCGATGTCGCCGACGACCGACAGCACCGCGTTGTTGGGCGCGTAGTAGGTGCGGAAGAACGCGCGGGCGTCCTCCAGGGTGGCCGCGTCCAGGTCCGCCATCGACCCGATCGGGGTGTGGTGGTAGGGGTGGCCCTCGGGGTACGCGAGCCCGGTCAGCTTCTCGAATGCGGTGCCGTAGGGCACGTTGTCGTAGCGCTGCCGGCGTTCGTTCTTGACGACGTCCCGCTGGTTCTCCATGGACTCGTCGTCGAGCGCGGCGAGCAGCGAACCCATGCGGTCGGCCTCCAGCCAGAGCGCGAGCTCCAGCTGGTGGGTGGGCATGGTCTCGAAGTAGTTGGTCCGCTCGAAGCTCGTCGTGCCGTTGAGCGAACCGCCGGCGCCCTGGACGAGTTCGAAGTGGCCGTTGCCGTGGACCTGCTTGGAGCCCTGGAACATCAGGTGCTCGAAGAGGTGAGCAAGTCCGGTACGGCCCTTGACCTCGTGGCGCGAGCCGACGTCGTACCAGAGGCACACCGCCGCGACCGGGGTCAGGTGGTCCTCGGAGAGCACCACGCGCAGGCCGTTGGCCAGGCGGTGCTCGGTCGCTGTCAGGCCGCCGGAGCCTGCCTCAGCTGTGGCCGTGTGACCCATGGGCATGTACGTCCCTTCGATCGCGGAAACTGCGTAGTTCCTGTCGGTCCTGCCACTGTATGCAAGCGCGCCGACAGGTGGCGAAGTTCCCGCACCTCGTACGCCGAGAGCGAGACTCGCGTACGTCACAGCCGCGTCCCGGCAGACCCTCCGAGGGCCGCTACGGACGGGTCGCGGTCGGCGTTGTCAGTGGGGCGGTCCACAATGGTCCGCGTCAGATCCCGTTCATGCCCCGGCAGAGACTGTGAAGGAGCCGCAGCAGCGATGGCCCGCCGCAGCACGAAGACCCCGCCGCCCGACGACTCGTACGAGGAGAAGATCCTCGACATCGACGTCGTGGACGAAATGCAGGGCTCCTTCCTCGAGTACGCGTACTCGGTCATCTACTCGCGAGCCCTGCCGGACGCGCGCGACGGCCTCAAGCCCGTGCACCGCCGCATCGTCTATCAGATGAACGAGATGGGCCTGCGCCCCGACCGCGGCTATGTGAAGTGCGCCCGCGTCGTCGGCGAGGTCATGGGTAAGCTCCACCCGCACGGCGACGCGTCGATCTACGACGCGCTGGTGCGCCTGGCGCAGCCCTTCTCCATGCGCCTGCCGCTGGTCGACGGCCACGGCAACTTCGGGTCGCTCGGCAACGACGACCCGCCCGCCGCCATGCGTTACACAGAGTGCCGGATGGCCGACGCGACGTCACTGATGACCGAGTCCATCGACGAGGACACGGTCAATTTCACGCCGAACTACGACGGCCAGGAGCAGGAACCGGACGTCCTCCCGGCGGCGTACCCGAACCTGCTGGTCAACGGCTCCTCCGGCATCGCCGTCGGTATGGCGACGAACATGCCGCCGCACAACCTCGGCGAGGTCATCGCCGCCGCCCGCCACCTCATCCGGTACCCGGGCGCCGACCTCGAGACGCTGATGAAGTTCGTCCCGGGCCCCGACCTGCCCACCGGCGGCCGGATCGTCGGCCTCACCGGGATCAGGGACGCGTACGAGTCGGGCCGCGGCACCTTCAAGATCCGCGCCACGGTGTCCGTGGAGGACGTGACGGCGCGCCGCAAGGGCCTGGTCGTCACCGAACTGCCCTTCACCGTCGGCCCGGAGAAGGTGATCGCCAAGATCAAGGACCTGGTCGGCGCCAAGAAGCTGCAGGGCATCGCCGATGTGAAGGACCTCACAGACCGTGCGCACGGGCTGCGTCTGGTCATCGAGATCAAGAACGGCTTCGTGCCGGAAGCGGTCCTGGAGCAGCTCTACAAGCTGACGCCGATGGAGGAGTCCTTCGGCATCAACAACGTGGCCCTGGTGGACGGCCAGCCGCTCACGCTGGGCCTCAAGGAGCTCCTGGAGGTCTACCTCGACCACCGCTTCGACGTCGTGCGCCGCCGCAGCGAGTTCCGCCGCGGCAAGAAGCGCGACCGGCTGCACCTGGTCGAGGGCCTCCTCGTCGCCCTTCTGGACATCGACGAGGTCATCCGCCTCATCCGCTCCAGCGAGAACTCGGCGCAGGCCAAGGAGCGCCTGATCGAGCACTTCTCGCTCTCCGAGATCCAGACGCAGTACATCCTGGACACGCCGCTGCGCCGCCTGACCAAGTTCGACCGCATCGAGCTGGAGTCGGAGCGCGACCGGCTCAACGGCGAGATCGACGAGCTGACCGGCATCCTGGATTCGGACTCCGAGCTGCGCAAGCTGGTCTCCGGCGAACTGGCCGCCGTGGCCAAGAAGTTCGGCACCGACCGGCGCACGGTTCTCCTGGAGTCCGCGGGCACCGTCGCCTCGGCGGTCCCGCTCCAGGTGGCGGACGACCCGTGCCGGGTGCTGCTGTCCTCGACGGGCCTCCTCGCCCGTACGGCCAACGGCGACCCCTTCGGGGAAGTCGAGGACGCCAAGCGCACCAAGCACGACCTGATCGTCTCCGCGGTGCCCGCGACGGCCCGCGGCGAGGTCGGCGCGGTCACGTCCTCCGGTCGTCTGCTCCGCCTGAACGTGATCGACCTGCCGCAGCTGCCGGAGACGGCATCGGCGCCCAACCTCTCCGGGGGCGCGCCGATTTCGGAGTTCCTGTCCTCCCTGGAGGCGGACGAGACGGTGGTCTGTCTGACGACGCTCGACGAGTCGTCGCCCGGCCTGGCGATCGGCACCGAGCAGGGTGTCGTCAAGCGTGTGGTGCCCGACTATCCCTCGAACAAGGAGGAGTTGGAGGTCATCACCCTCAAGGACGGCGACAAGATCGTCGGCGCGGTCGAGCTGCGCACCGGCGAGGAGGACCTGGTCTTCATCACGGACGACGCCCAGTTGCTGCGCTACCAGGCCTCGCAGGTCCGCCCGCAGGGCCGCGCGGCGGGCGGCATGGCGGGCATCAAGCTCACCGACGGCGCGAAGGTGATCTCCTTCACGGCGGTCGACCCGGCGGTGGACGCGGTGGTGTTCACGGTGGCGGGTTCGCGCGGCACGCTGGACGACTCCGTCCAGACCACGGCCAAGCTCACCCCGTTCGACCAGTACCCGCGCAAGGGCCGCGCCACGGGCGGCGTGCGCTGCCAGCGGTTCCTGAAGGGCGAGGACTGCCTGTCGCTGGGCTGGGCCGGCCCGGCACCGGCGCGGGCCGCGCAGCGGAACGGCACGCCCGCCGAGCTGCCGGAGATCGACCCGCGCCGGGACGGCTCGGGCGTGTCCCTGGCGAAGACGGTGGCGGTGGTGGCGGGCCCGGTGTAACCCCTGGCCGGCCCGCGGGCTCGGGTCAGCCCTCCGGGCTCGGCTCCTGTACGTAGCGGAGGACGCCCCACATGCTGTGCTCGTCGGCGTGTGGGGCGTCCTCTTTGCACGCCTCCAGCTCCTTGTCCAGAGCCGCCGTGTCGATGCCGGAGCCGATCAGGACGAGCTGGGTGAGCCGCGCCTCGGCACGGGCCCAGGGCTCCGGGTAGAAGCGCAGGAACCGCCCGACGGCATGCACGGCATACCGGTTGACGCTGTCCTGGACGCCGAAATCGACGTACCCCTTGATGCGGTAGAGCCCCTCGGGCCTGCTGTCGAGGAAGTCCATCAACCGCCGGGGGCCGAGGGGCACTTCGGAGCTGAAGGAGAGCGAGTCGTAGGCGGAGTGCAGGTGGTCGTCGTGGCTCTGCCGATCACCCTCGTCGTGCCGGTGGAGGTCGTCGAAGGACAACTGCCCGATGCGCTCCTCGCTCGGCCGGCAGTCGAAGAGGAACCCGGGATCGATGCGGCCGTAGCCGGCGGGAACGACGGCGGCACGGTCGGCGAGCTCTCGGACGACGCGGAGCACCCGCTCACCGTCCGCCGCCCGGTCGACCTTGTTGACGACGACAAGATCGGCGAGTGCGAGATGCCGCTCGATCTCGGGATGCTTCGCGCGCGTTGCGTCGAACTCGGCGGCGTCGACGACCTCGACGAGCCCGCCGTACACGATCCGCGGATGCTCACTCGCGAGGACCATCCGCACGAGCTCCTGGGGCTCGGCAAGCCCGCTCGCCTCGATGACGATGACGTCGATACCTGCCGAGGGCCGGGCGAGCCGCTCCAGATACTCATCGAGCTCACTGGCGTCGACGGCACAGCACAGACACCCGTTCCCCAGGGAAACGGTGGAATCCCCCAGCGCCCCGGCCACCGCCATGGCATCGATCTCGATCGCGCCGAAGTCGTTGACGACGGCTCCGATCCGACTGCCGCCGCTGTGGTGCAGCAGGTGATTGAGCAAGGTGGTCTTCCCCGATCCGAGGAACCCGGCGAGGACGACAACGGGGATCTGCCCGGCCTGGATCGGCCCGATCTGGATCTGCTGCGGACGGGGCTGGCTCAACGGGCGACCTCTTTCACACCGGTGCGTACACCGGCTCGCGGACCGGCTCCTGTACGAGGACGGCGCACGCACCGGCACTCGTACGAGGAAGGAATGCCGACCCAGCATACGAGCGGGAGGAATCGCCCCGAAGTGAACGATTGTTAGCGGCGCTCGCGGGGCACACGTTGGACATGGCGCCGGGAAACGCGACCCGCACTTCCCTCCGTGCGCCTCCTCTCCGCCTCCCTGCCGATCAGAGCCGCTCGGCAAAACTGGGAGACGGCAAGCGCGCCGCCCACCGCTCGCCGGTCCGCTCCCTGTCGCCCCGCACCCGACGACCGGCGGACGGTCGCCTGATTCGGGGGTTGACATGGTCACACAGAACTTTGGGATACGAGGGCTGGGCTCCGCGGCCGCCGCGGGGCTCGCCTTCGCTGCGGGGGCCCTCGCTCTCCTGACCGCGCAGCAGCGCAAGTACCACGAGCAGCGCCTGCGGGTGGAGCAGCAGCGCATGCACTTTCACCTGCTGAGCAGGGCCATGGACGACCCTGACCTGGCCGCCGTGATGAGCACCGTGGATCTCAGTGCCGAACCGGCGGAGAATCGCCCCGCGCTTCGGCGCCAATACCTGTTCGCCAACGCGTGGTACACCAACACGCTGCAGCTCTACCGAACCGGAAACGTCAACTCGCAGGAGTTGCACGGCCATCTTCGGGTGATCTGCCAGAGCGGGATATTTCGCGACTACTGGGAGGCCACCCGCCATCACCGGGAGAGCCTCCCGTATTCCTCGCAGGAAGCCCGCGTGGGTCGGCTCGTGGACGGTCTCATTCGCGATCTGGAGGAAGCGAGCACGGACGAATGGTGGGTGGTGGGTGAACCACCCGTCGAATAGGGCCAGTTGGGCTACGCCTCGGCCGCACCATCAACATCGAAGGCACTACCCTGTCCCCACCCTAAAGCCCTACTGTCCAGAGGACCGGGATCCCCTTTGAAGATCGTGCGCCGCATTGGTGCATCTCCCCGTGAACGGGGCAGTGCCACCGCCGAGACCTGCCCCGACATCTTCGAACTCAACGACGGCAGTTTCGCCGTCATCGGGACAGATGCCACTGACAGGCTCGATGGCGAGCTTCCTCCCGACGCCGCACGAGCCGACTACGAGCGGATCGTCGTGATCAGCCGGGAAACCCTCATTCGGGCCAAGGTCGACATCCCCGAGGCCTGACACTCTCCAAGACCCGACGCCGCGACACCATCCAGTCCGGCTCTGGGACTCCTCTGTGCGGCGCGCGGAACTCGCCACGCCGAACAGCACAGCAGACACCCCCTGCTCTCATTCGTCTTCGTCCTGCATCATCGTCTCCGAGAGGAGCCAAGGATGGCCGTCCATCTGGGGCGCAAGAGCGCTTGCAAGTTGGCTGCCAAAAAGCTGTCGATAGCGCGACGCATAGGAGTTGCCCCTCACCTGCGCGGCAGCATGTGTGGCGAGACCTGCCCCGACGTCTTCGAGCTCAGCGACGGCCGCTTCGCCGTGATCGGCGCCGAGCGGACCGCGAAGGTCCAGGAAGAGCATCCGGAACTCCGGGAACTCGACGCACGCGAGATCATCGTGGTCGTGGATCGGTGGACCCTGATCTACGCCAAACCCTTCATCCCCGACCACTGAGGTCCGGGCCGTCTGCGCCCCAGGTCAGGCGCAGACGGCCCGCCGCACGGGCTCGGCAGGCGTGTACCAGGCGTTTCCCTCCAAGGGACCCGGGAAGGATTCTGCGGACCTGTGGGGAGGGACCGATGGCACGTCGTGGCATATGGCGCTCAACGCTCTCGGTTGGTGCATGGCTGGTCGCGGCCGCCGCGGGCATCGCCCTCGTGGGCGCCGTGTCCATCGTCGTCAGCGGCTGGCTCGTCAGCGGTGTGGAGGAAACCAACGGCAGCAGGCACACAGCGGCGGAACGCAGTGCCATAGGCGGCTACTTCGGCGGCGTGAGCGCCGTCTTCTCCGGACTGGCCCTCCTTCTGCTCGTCATCACCCTGTTGTTCCAGCAACGCGAGCTACAGATGCAGCGTCGGGAACTGGCTCTGCAGCGCGACGAGCTCTCGTCCTCGCGCATCGAACTGCATCGCAGCGCGGAGGCGGACATGCGCGCCCTCCATGTCCAGCTCACACAGATGGTGATGGACGACCCCTCTCTGGCCGCGGTGTGGAACGACTTTCAGGGCGAGCCCGAGTCGGCCCTGCGCCAGAACCTCTTCGCCAACCTGACGTTCAACCACTTCGTCCTGGCCCACAGTTGGGGAAGCCAGTCGGAGGCGGATCTCTTGGTCCATGCCCGGAACCTGCTGCGCAGCACGGCGTTCCGGCGCTACTGGAACGCCACGCGAGCCCATAAGAGCGAATTACCCCCGGAGAGCGCGGAGGGGCGTGTGTTCCAGATCTTCGAGCAGGCGTTCACGGACCCGGGTCGCGGCACTCCCCCGAGGTGAGGTCCGTGGGAGCCCTCCAAGGAGCGCGAGAAGGAAGCCCGGCGCTCACCCTTCCCTCCGTCCGGTTACGCCACCTCCGGCACCGCCACCGGCGGAACCGGTCCCACGTACCGCGCCGCCGGCCGGATGATCTTCGGGTCCTGCGCTTGCTCCAGGATGTTGGCGCTCCAGCCGACGACGCGGGCGGCGGCGAAGGTGGGGGTGAACATCTCGCGGGGCAGGCCGCAGAGTTCCATGACGACGCCGGCGTAGAACTCGACGTTGGTGTGGAGTTCGCGGCCGGGCTTGAGCTCGGCCAGGATCGCTTCCACCTGGCGTTCGACCTCGACGGCGAAGTCGGCCAACGGGTCGCCGAACCGTTGCGCGATGCCGCGGAGCATGCGCGAACGCGGGTCTTCCGTGCGGTAGACGGGGTGCCCGAAGCCCATGATGCGCTCGCCCGCGAGGACGCGTTCGCGGATCCACGCGTCGATGCGGTCGGGGGTGCCGATCGCGTCGAGGGTGTCCAGGGCACGGCTGGGGGCGCCGCCATGGAGAGGCCCGGACAGGGCACCGACCGCGCCCACGAGGCACGCCACCACGTCCGCGCCCGTCGATGCGATCACCCGTGCTGTGAACGTTGATGCATTGAATCCGTGATCAATGGTGGAAATCAAGTACTGCTCGATCGCACGGGCACACGCGGCATCCGGCTCCGACCCCGTCAACATGTACAGGTAGTTGGCGGCGTACGCGAGGTCGTCCCGGGGCTCCACCGGCTCCAGCCCCTGCCCGAGCCGATACAGCGCGGTGAGCAACGTCGGTACGGCCGCGGACGCCGCGAGTGTGTCCGCTCGGCGCCGGTCGGCGTCGATGTCGTACACGGGCCGGAACCCCGACGAGGCGCCGAACAGCGACAACGCGGTGCGCAGACCGGCGAGCGGTCCCGACGTTCCCGTCGCCGCGGCGATCGCGGGCAGTGCGGCGCGCACCTCGTCCGGCAGCCGGCGCAGCCGAGCGGTCCGTGCGGTGAAGGCGGCGAGCTGTGCCGCGTCGGGCAGTTCGCCGTGGGCCAGCAGATGCCAGACGTCCTCGAAGCCGCGGGTCTGCGCGAGTTCGACGGCCGAGTACTGGCGGTAGTGGTAGAAGCCCTCCAGCCCCCTGACGTCACCCAGTTCGGTGTCGGTGACGACGACGCCCGCGAGTCCTCGCGGTACATCGACAGAGGTGGACGCGGCTCGGTTGATCGGCATGTTTCCTCCCTGGACTTGATTCGACTGTCTATGCTTGACTCATTCTCTGTCAATATTGATTCGATCAATATGCCGATACACGGATACGGTGGCGACCATGAGGGATCGAGAAGCCGCAACGCCAGGGCTCGAAGGCCGACGGCTCAGCACCAAGGAGACCGCCGAGCTGCTCGGCGTGAAGCCCGAGACCGTGTACGCGTATGTGAGCCGCGGTCAGCTCAGCAGCCGACGCGACCCCGGAGGGCGCGGGAGCACGTTCGACGCCAAGGAGGTGGAGGCGCTCGCACGGCGCAACAGGCGGGAGACCAGCGGGAATTCGAGTTCCAGCACCAGCGGCGAGCTCTCGGTCCGTACCCGCATCACCCTGATCGACAAGGACCGGTACTACTTCCGTGGCGTCGACGCGACCGAACTGGCCGCGCGGTACTCCTACGAAGAGATCGCCGAATGGCTGTGGACCGGAGAGCTGCGGCCCGGCGTCACGTTCACCGCCCCGGAGGCGTCGGTGACCGTCGCCCGCCGCGCCGTCGACGCGCTGCCCGAGCACAGCGGCCCGACCGACCGGCTGCGCGTCGCCGCGATCGCCGCCGCGGCCGCCGACCCACTGCGTTTCGACCTCTCCGAGGACGCCGTCCTCGGCACCGGACGCACCCTGATCCCCACCCTCGTCGCCGCGCTTCCGCCCCTGCGGCACGACCACCGCGACGAGGGCCCGCTGGCCCACCGCCTCTGGGGACGGCTCTCCGGCCGTACGCCCGACGACGTGTCACTGCGTGTACTGGACACGGCGCTTGGGCTGCTCGTCGACCACGACCTGGCCGCCTCGACGCTCGCGGTCCGGGTCGCCGCGTCGGCCCGGGCCCACGCGTACGCCGCCGTGTCGGCGGGCCTCGGCGTGCTCGAGGGCCCGCTGCACGGCGCGGCCAGCGGGCTCGCACACCGGCTGCTCCTTGACGTCCTGGACCTGGGCAGCGCGGCGCCCGTGGTCGCGGACGAGCTGCGCGCCGGGCGCCGTGTTCCTGGTCTGGGGCACCGGCTCTACCCCGGCGAGGATCCACGCGCGCGTGCCCTGTTCACCCTCCTGGAGGACATGCCCGGCGCGGCGCCCGCCCTGGCGGCCGCCCGCGACATCGTGACCACGACCGCCCGCCACACGCCCCTGCACGCCAACGTCGACCTGGCGCTCGCCGTCTTCACCGTGTCCTCCGGCATGTCCGCGTCCGCGGGCGAGACGATCTTCGCCATCGCCCGAACGGCGGGCTGGATCGCCCACACCTTGGAGGAGTACGAGGAACGCCCGCTGCGCATGCGCCCGAGCGGCCGATACGTGGGCGAACGACCTCCGCAGCCACTCCCCGGCCCGCTGGGGCGGTAGGCGGGCGCGCGGCCCTCACAGCCACTTCCGGCGGAGTCGGTCGGTACATGGAAGCGCGCCCGACGCATCCGCTCCCTGTCCGCACGCCCCCACGCCCCGCCGTGCGCCGAGGGCGCCCCAAATGCGCCCCCATCCGCGCGGTCGGAAGTCACCCCGACGCAAGTCAGGTTAGGCTCACCTCTGTGAGTACGTGCACGACGGCGTCGCGGGACCTCGACGAGCCCCTCGCGGGGACCGCGGCCACCGCGAGGACATGGCTGCTGATCGAGCAGCCCGGGCCCTGGGGTGCCAAGGCGCTCACCGAGAGCCACCTGGCCCCCGTGCTCGGCCGCGCCCTCGAGGCGGCCGCGGAGGGCACCGGTGTACGGATCGCACTCATCCGCCGCCCCGGACGGCATGCCGACTGCGGCACGCTCGCGGAGCGCCATGTGTATGTAGCCCACACCACTCCGGGAAACGTATGGCTGCACAGCGCCATGACGTCCGACCCCGAGCAGGTGCTCAACCTCGACTTCGCCGCCCTCGGCATGGGTGACCCCCATACCTTCGACACGGTTCTCCAGGGCCTGCCCCACACAGGTGACCCGCTCGCCCTCGTCTGCACCAACGGCAAGCGCGACCGCTGCTGCGCCCTGCTCGGACGCCCTCTCGCGGCCGAGCTCGCCACCTCCGGGGTGGAGGGCGTCTGGGAGGTCACCCACCTGGGCGGTCACCGCTTCTCGCCCACGCTGCTCGTCCTGCCGTACGGATACGCGTACGGGCGCGCCGAGGCCCACGCCGTCAAGGAGGCCCTCCAGGGCGTCAGGGAGGGCCGTGTCGTCACCGAGGGCTGCCGCGGGCGCTCCGCCTGGGAGCGGCCGGGCCAGGCGGCCGAGCTGGCCGTGCGCCGGGCCGCGGGGGAGCACGCCGCCGATGCCCTGACCGTGGTCCGTACGGACGGCACCGCGCCGCGCTGGGAGGTCACCGTCGCCCACGCCGACGGCCGTCTGTGGCGCGTCAGCGTCGCCCAGGGCGCTTCGCTGCCGCCCCGCCCGGAGAGCTGCGGTTCGGTGCTGGGGTCGCCTGCCCGGATGGACGTGGTGGCGGTACGGGAGCTGGCGCGGGCTGCGCTCGCCGTGCCCTGCTGACGGCGGATCCGGCGCTCACCGGCCGCGTAGCCGTATCCCTCCCGCGCGGCTTCCACACCTGACGGTCAGGAGATCCACGCCACACTCCCTACGGCAGGGCTCGCCCGCCCCCGTACCGTCATAGGCATGAGCCCCACTCCCCCCGCACGACGACTGCGCCTCGGTCTGCCGCGGCGGGTGTTCTCCCAGGTGCTGCTGATGCAGGTGGCGATCGCGGCGGGAGTCGCCGTACTCGCCACCGGACTGTTCCTCGCGCCGCTCAGCGCACAGCTGGACGACCAGGCGATGCGCCGCGCACTCGCGATCGCGCAGACCACCGCCGTCCAGCCGCAGATAGCCGAGGACCTCCGGACCACGCGACCGTCCGCGAACGGGCCCGTGCAGGCCGAGGCCGAGCGGATCCGGAAGGCCAGCGGGGCCGAGTACGTCGTAGTCATGGACATGAAGGGCATCCGCTGGTCGCACCGCGATCCGACGGAGATCGGCAAGCCGGTCTCGACCGACCCGCGCGATGCCCTGGGCGGCAAGGACGTCATGGAGATCGACACCGGCACGCTGGGCCGCTCGGCCCGCGGCAAGGTGCCCCTGCGCGGCGTCGACGGCGACATCATCGGAGCCGTCTCGGTCGGCATCAAGTACGACAGCGTGCGCGCCCGGCTGATCGACGCCATCCCGGGGCTCTTCGGGTACGCGGGCGGAGCCATGGCCGTCGGTGCGCTGGCCGCGTATCTGATCTCCCGACGGGTGCAGCGGCAGACCCGTGACCTGGCCTTCTCCGACATCTCCGCACTGCTCGCGGAGCGCGAGGCGATGCTGCACGGCATCCGCGAGGGCGTCGTCGCCCTGGACCGCGGCGGCCGCGTACGCCTCCTCAACGACGAGGCGCAACGACTGCTCGGCGTCGACGCCGAGGCCATCGGGCAGCCGCTCGACGACGCGCTCGGTCCGGGACGTACGACCGATGTGCTGGCCGGACGCGTCACCGGCACCGATCTGCTCACCGTCCGCGGCCAGCGCGTCCTGGTCGCCAACCGGATGCCCACCGACGACGGGGGCGCGGTCGCCACGCTGCGCGACCGCACGGAGCTGGAGCAGCTCGGCCGCGAACTCGACTCCACGCGTGGCCTGATCGACGCCCTGCGCGCGCAGGACCACGAGCACGCCAACCGTATGCACACGCTCCTGGGGCTGCTCGAACTGGAGATGTACGACGATGCCGTGGAGTTCGTCGGAGAGGTGGTCGGCGACCACAGGGTCACCGCCGAACAGGTCACCGAGAAGATCCACGATCCGCTGCTCGCCGCCCTGCTGGTCGGCAAAGCGACCGTCGCGGCCGAGCGTGGTGTGGCCCTGTGGATCTCCGACGGAACGATGTTGCCGGACCGGTTGATCGACCCGAGGGGTCTGGTGACCGTCGTCGGGAATCTCGTCGACAACGCCCTCGACGCCGTCGCGGGCACGCAGCACGCGCGCGTGGAGGTCGAATTGCGCGCCGAGGGACGTACCGCCGTACTGCGGGTACGGGACACCGGGCCCGGAATCCCGGAGGAGCGGCGGGAGCTGATCTTCACCGACGGGTGGACCACCAAGAAGCCCCCGGCGCACGGCAAGCGCGGAATAGGCCTCTCCTTGGTGCGCCGACTCGCCGAACGGCAGGGCGGCAGCGCGGAGGTGGCCGAGGCGGACGGCGGGGGCGCGGAGTTCACGGTCGTACTGCCGGAGGCACTGACCGAGCCGGGGCTCGCACCGGAACCGGAGGCGCTGACGGTGCCCGCGCCCGCGCCGGACCGGCAGGAACCGACCGCACAGGAATCGCGCCCGGCGCCGGAGCCCGAACCCCGGCTCGTGCCGATACCGACCCCCTCCCCGGAGACTCCCAGCACCGTCTCGGAAGCCACGGACGCCACGGACGCAAAGGGGGAGTCGCGATGATCGAGGTCCTGGTCGTGGACGACGACACCCGGGTCGCGCGCGTGAATGCCGCCTACGTGGAGAAGGTTCCGGGCTTCCATGTCGCGGGCGAGGCGCACAGCGCGGCCGAGGCGCTGCGCCTGATGGAGACACTGCCCCGTCTGGACCTGGTTCTCCTGGACCACTATCTGCCGGACGAGACGGGCCTCGCGGTCGTCCAGGAGATGCGCCGGCGCGGCCACCAGACCGACGTGATCATGGTGACCGCGGCACGTGACATCTCGACCGTCCAGGCGGCGATGCGGCAGGGCGCGCTCCAGTACCTGGTCAAGCCCTTCGCCTTCGCGGGCCTGCGCGCCAAGCTGGAGGCGTACGCGGATCTGCGCCGCACCCTCGACGGCGGCGGCGAGGCCGAGCAGTCCGAGGTGGACCGGATCTTCGGCGCCCTGTCGGCGAGCGCGGAGCCGGATCTGCCGAAAGGCCACTCCCCCACGACCGCGGAGCTCGTACGCCGCGCCCTGGTGAACGCCGAGGGCCCCCTGTCGGCGCAGGAGATCGCGGAGGTGACCGGACTGAGCCGGCAGACCGCCCAGCGCTATCTCAAGCTCCTGGAGCGCACGGGGAGGGCGAGGCTGACCCTCAAATACGGCGACGCGGGCCGCCCGGAGCATCGCTACGTCTGGGCGACCCGCGCCTGAGGGCACGGCCGAGGAAGGCGGGGAAGCAACCGCGCCCCCGCGCGCGGACGGCTGTCAGGGGAGAACAGCCGTCCGCGCGCGGGGGTGACTCAGCGGGTGGCCCACTTCACGGACTCGTCCGCGATGGGCCGCGTCACGGAATCAGCCTGTGGCCGCCTTCTTCACGAACTCCGTGGTGAACGTCTTGCTCAGGTCCACGTTGGCGTTCTTGATGTTGGGGTTGAACGCCTTGAGGACCTTCTCGACGGTCTCGGGGCCGTCTGCGGGCATCACACCGTCCTCGGTGAACATGGGCAGCGTGCTCTGGATCGCCGAGGCGTAGAGCGTCTTGCTGTCCTGTGAGTAGTCGGCGGGCATCTTGGCCGCGATCTCGGTGGCGGTGTGCGTGGACATCCACTTGAGGGTCTTCACGAAGGCGTTGGCCAGCTTCTGGACCGTCTCCTTGTGGCTGTTCACCCAGTCCGTCTGCATGTAGAGGCTGGACGAGGGGTACGGCCCGCCGAGCGCCTCCTGCGAGCCCTGCGGCGTACGCATGTCGATGAGCACCTTGCCGAGGTCCTTCTGCAGGACCGTGGCGACGGTCGGGTCCGTCGTCATGCCGCCGTCGATGGCCCCCTTCTGGAGGGCGGAAATGAACGTCGGTCCGGCGCCGACGGCGACCGGCGTGAACTCGCTGACCTTCACACCGTTCTTGACCGCGAGGTACTTCGTGAGGAAGTCGGTCGAGGAGCCGAGCCCGGTGATGCCGAGCTTCTTGCCCTTGAAGTCCTTGGGCGACGTGATGTCGTCCGCACGCTTCTTGGAGACGATCTCGACCTCGCCGGGCGCCTGCGAGAACTGCACGACGGACTCCACGGACTTGCCCTTGGTCTGCAGATCCAGGGTGTGATCGTAGAAACCGACGGCTCCTTGCACCTGTCCGGAGACCAGGGCGGTCTCGGCCTGAACACCGGCCGGCTCGCTCAGGAGTTGGACATCCAAACCCTCGTCGTTGAAGTAGCCGAGCCGCTGCGTGAGCATCGCGGGCAGGTAGATGACCTTGTCCAGGCCACCGACCATGATCTTGACGTGTTCACCCTTGCCGCCACCCCCGTTGCTGCCGGAGTCGGCCGTCGAGCTGGCGGCGTCGTTGGCGCAGGCGGTGAGCGAGGTGAGAGCGAGCAGACCGGCGGCTGCCAGCGCGGAGTATCTGGCGGTCTTGCGCATGGTGGGTCACGTCCTTGTGAGCTGGTGGGAGGGAGGAGTTGGTGGGTACGACAGGGTCAGCGGTCGGAGTCCGACGGCTTCCACCGGAAGATGCGGCGCTCGGCGAAGGTCAGCAGTCCCTCGGCCAGCAGGGCGACGACCGCGAGGATGACCATCGCGGCGTACACACCGGCCGCGTTGAAGGTGCCCTGCGACTGCGCGACGAGCAGGCCGATGCCCTTGGTGGCGCCGATGTACTCGCCGACGATGGCGCCGATGAGCGCGAAGCCGAAGCTGACGTGGAGACTGGTGAAGATCCACGAGGTGGCGGACGGGATGACGACCTGAAGCGTCACCCGGCGGTCGCTCGCGCCGAGGATCCGGGCGTTGGCCACGAGGTTGCGGTCGACTTCCCGGGCACCCTGGAAGGCGTTGAAGAAGACCGGGAAGAAGACGAGCACCACGGCCGACGCGACTTTGGAGGCGGGGCCGAGCCCGAACCAGATCACGAAGATGGGTGCCAGGACGATCCTCGGTATGGAGTTGAGCACCTTGATGTATGGACCAAAAACATCGGCGAGGAAGGCGATCCGCCCCAGCGCGATGCCGAACACCACACCGGCGATCACACCGATGACCCAGCCGAGCAGCGCTTCGTGGAGCGTGTACCAGACCTGCTCCCCCAGGGATCCGAGCGCGGTCCCGTGCATCACCCAGGTGTAGATCTGGTCCCAGATCTTCGACGGCATCGAGAAGTTGAACGGATCGATGACCTTGGCCCGCGCGGACACCTCCCACAGGCCGAGCACGGCGACCAGAAGCAGTGCGCGGGCGGCGGCGACGATGGCCTTGCGTTTGCGGGCGGCACGGGCGCGGGAGTGTGCACGTCCCTTGTTGCCGGGCTCGGTCATCGTCAGGGCGACAACGGCCTCGGGCATGATGTCAGGCGACATTCGCCGCACCCCTCTCGCGGGTGATGCGGACCTCTTCGCCGAGCGATTCCCAGATCTCGCGGTAGATCTCGATGAACCGCGGCTCCAGGCGCACCGATTCGACCTTGCGCGGCCGCGGCAGATCGATGTCGAAGACCTGCTTCACCGTGGCGGGTCCCGCGGTCATCACGACGACCCTGTCGGCGAGCGCGATGGACTCTTCCAGGTCGTGGGTGACGAAGACGACCGAGGCGCCCGTGCCCTCCCACAGTTCGAGCAACTCGTCCGACATCAGGGCCCTGGTCTGTACGTCGAGCGCCGAGAAGGGCTCGTCCATCAGCAGGATGTCGGGGTCGTTGACGAAGGTCGCCGCGAGGGCGACACGCTTGCGCTGGCCGCCGGAGAGCTGGTGCGGATAGCGGTCCTCGAAGGCCGCGAGCCCGACTCGGGCGAGCCATTCACGGGCCTTCCGCTTGGCCTCCGCCTTGGGCACGCCGCGGAAGCGGGGCCCCGCCATCACATTCGACAGGACCGTGCGCCAGGGGAAGGTGGCGTCCTGCTGGAAGACGAAGCCGACCTTGTCGCCGACGCCGGCGACCGGCTCACCGGCGACCAGGACCTCGCCCTCGGTGGGCTCTTCGAGACCGCTCACCAGGGTCAGCGTGGTCGACTTTCCGCAGCCGGTGGGGCCGACGACGGCCACGAACTCGCCACGGCCGATGGTCAGGTCCAGCTCCCTGACCGCCGTGTGCAGACCCCCTGACGGGGTCTTGAAGATCTTGCTCGCGCCCCGTAGCTCGATGGCGGGGCTGGTGTCTGCGCTCATGGCCCGGGACCGTAGATGTGGCCCGGGCCACAGGAGCAGTCTTCTGAGCGCATGGAGTTCTTTTGCCTGCAACAGCCTGTTGTGCTCATTTTGCTCGCGCTACAAACAGCGGAGCCGAAACACGGGCTTAACGCTCGCCAGGCCTTGAGGGAAAGAGGCCCGATGATTGACGTCCTGGTCGTGGACGACGACTTCCGCGTCGCTGAGATCAACGCGAAGTACGTGGGGAAGGTTCCCGGATTCCGGGTGGCCGCCCGCGCGCACAGCGCTGCCCAGGCCCTGGCCGCCGTCGAGCGCGCGCCCATCGACCTGGTGCTGCTCGACCACTATCTGCCCGACCAGACGGGCCTCGAACTGGTCCACCGGATGCGCGAACGCGGCCATGGCACCGACGTCATCATGATCACCGCGGCCAGTGACGTGGCCACCGTGCAGACAGCGATGCGCCTGGGCGCCCTGCACTATCTGGTCAAGCCGTTCACCTTCGCCGCCCTGCGCACCCGCCTCGACTCGTACGCCGCCCTGCGCCGCACAGTCGACCGGGTGGGCGGCCGTGGCGTGGCCGGTCAGGAGCAGGTCGACCGGATCTTCGGCGCCCTGCGGACCACGCCCGCGCCCTCGTCACCGGGACTGCCCAGCGGTCACTCGGAGCCGACCACGGACCTCATCTGCGATGTACTGCACCGCGCGAGCCACCCGCTGTCGGCCCACGAGGTGGCCGCCGAGACCGGCCTGAGCCGGTCCACCGCCCAGCGCTATCTGCGCCATCTAGAACAGGCCGGACGCCTTCGCCTCTCGCTCAAGTACGGGGACACGGGGCGTCCGGAGCATCGGTACGCGTGGGTGGCACCGTAAAGATCCATGGCGTACGTCGATGGAGGCGCGCCCCCTGCCGGCTCCGTACGCCCCCTGGAGGCGCCCTCAGACCCCCTCAGCCCCCCTCAGACCGCCCCGGCCCCGGTGAGCGCGCGTACCTCGGTCTCGGCGTGCTTGGCCTCGTCCGGCGGCTCCGCCGAGGTGACGGTGCCGAGCCAGCCCGCGAGGAAGCCCAGGGGGATCGAGACGAGCCCCGGGTTCTGCAGCGGGAAGTACTGGAAGTCCACGCTCGGAAACAACGATTCGGGGCTCCCCGACACCACCGGGGACAGCAGCACGAGCACCAGCGCGGGCACCAGGCCGCCGTATACGGCCCACACCGCGCCTCGCGTCGTGAAGGACCGCCAGAACAGCGAGTACAACAGCACCGGAAGGTTCGCGGACGCGGCGACCGCGAAGGCGAGGCCCACCAGGAAGGCCACGTTGAGATCGCGGGCCAGCAGCCCGAGGGCGATCGCGACGACACCGATCCCGACGGCCGCCGTCCGCGCCACGGCCACCTCACTGCGCGGCTTCGCGTGCCGGCGGCGCAGCGACGCGTACAGGTCATGGGCCACGGACGCCGAGGACGCGAGGGTGATTCCGGCGACGACCGCCAGGATGGTGGCGAAGGCGATGGCGGCGACGATCGCGAAGAGAACCGTTCCTCCCGTTGAGTTGGCACCGCCGCCCAGATCGAGCGCGAGCAGCGGAACCGCAGTGTTCCCCGCGGCGTTCGATCCGCGCACCGCGTCCGGGCCGACGATTGCGGCCGCGCCGAAGCCCAGCACGATCGTCATCAGGTAGAACCCCCCGATGAGCCCGACCGCCCAGACCACCGAGCGGCGCGCGGCCCGCGCGGTCGGCACCGTGTAGAACCGGGACAGGATGTGCGGCAGCCCGGCCGTGCCGAGCACCAGCGCGAGCCCCAGGCTGATGAAGTCGAAGCGCGCCGTCCAGCCCCCGCCGTACTTCAGCCCGGGCGCCAGGAACGCCGCACCGTGTCCACTGCGCTGCGCCGCCGAACGCAGCAACTGGTTGATGTCCCCGTGGAATCGCACCAGGACGAGGACGGTCAGAGCGATGGCCCCGCCCAGCAGCAGGACGGCCTTGACGATCTGAATCCATGTGGTGGCCCGCATCCCTCCCAGCGACACATAGATCACCATGAGCGCGCCGACGCCGATCACCGTCCAGTTCCGCGCGGCCTCGCTCGTACCCCCGAGAAGCAGCGCGACCAGGCTGCCCGCTCCGACCATCTGCGCCACCAGATACAGAACGGACACGGTCACCGAGGAAGTTCCCACCGCGATCCGCACCGGCCGCTCGCTCATCCGGGCCGCGACCACGTCCGCGAGCGTGAACCGCCCGCAGTTGCGCACCAGTTCGGCCACCAGGAACAGCACCACGAGCCAGGCGACGAGAAACCCCACGACGTACAGCATCCCGTCGTACCCGTAGAGCGAGATGAGCCCCGTGACGCCCAGGAAGGAAGCCGCCGACATGTAGTCGCCGGAGATGGCAAAACCATTCTCCATCGGAGAGAACAGCCGCCCGCCGGCATAGAACTCCTCCGCCGAACCATGGCGGTTACGGCTCACCCACGTCGTGATCGCCAGCGTCACCGCCACAAACGCGCTGAACAGCAGCAGCGCCAGCGTCTGATGGTTGCCGGTCACCGCTCACCACCTCTGACGTTCCGCGTCAGCTCCTGGGTGTCCCAGCGCAGATCGAGCGCGGCCCGGTCCCTGCGCAGCCGCGCATGCCGCGCGTACGCCCAGGTGAACAGGAACGTCGTGAGGAACTGCCCGAGCCCCGCGAGCAGCGCCACGTTCACGGCGCCTGCCACAGGCCGGGCCATGAACCCGGGCGCCGTCGTCGCGGTCACCACATAGCCCACGTACCAGGTGAAGAACACGGCGACGCCCGGGACCACAAACCTCCGGTAGCGGCTGCGCACTTCCTGGAAGGCCGCGCTGCGCTGCACCTCCAGATAGACGTCGGCCGCCCCGCCCGCCCGCCCTTCGTGCTCCGAGCGCGCGGCCGGCACGGCGGGAGCGGGCGCACCCGTGCCGTCCAACTCACCCCAGCCGGAGGCGAGCGCGTCATACCAGGGGTCGTCGAACCGGACCTCCCCGGTGTCGCCGCCGTCGTGCTTCTCCACCGAACTCTCCTTGTCCGCGGCCCGTTTCGGCCGCGTGCCCAAGGATGGGCAGATCGGGAAGATCCCGGACTCTTCTCTCCGTGCTCTTCACCCCATCAGGTGACTCAGTCAGCCGGTGGCCGTACGAGACCTTTCCCAAAGGCGTAACGGACCGCTTGAGCACGGTCCTTCAGCCCCGTCTTGGCGAAGAGGTTGTTGATGTGGGTCTTCACGGTCGCCGTGGAGACATGCAGCTTGCGCGCGATCTCCTGGTTGCTGAGCCCGTCCGCGATCAGTAGAAGCACCTCGGTCTCGCGCGCGGTGAGCCCGTCCGGCGCCTCCGGAGGCAGGGCCGGTTCCGGTGCCGGCTCCGACAGCCGCTCCAGCAGCCGCCGCTGGATGCTCGGCGAGAGCCCCGCATCCCCGGACAGCACGCTCTCCACCGCCCGTACGATCTCGTCGCCTCCCGCGTCCTTGGTGAGATAGCCGCGAGCTCCCGCTCTGAGCGCGGGAAACAGCGACTCGTCGTCCGCGTACGTCGTGAGCACGACGACCTGCGTCCCAGGGTGCTCGGTGCGGATGCGCCGGGTCGCCTCGACACCGTCACAGCGGGGCATCCGCAGATCCATCAGCACGGCGTCCGGGGCGAGTTCGGCCACAAGCGCCACGGCCTCGTTCCCGTCTCCGGCCGCTCCGACGACCTCGATCCCGGGCAGCAGCCCCAGCAGCATCACAATGCCCTCGCGCACCACGGTCTGGTCGTCCGCCACCACGACCCGCGCCGGCTTCCTGCCCGCCTCCTCCCCCTGCGTCATACGGGCACCTTCAGCGTCACCACGAACCCCTCCTCGTCCGGCCCGGCCTCCAACGAGCCACCCAGCAGCTCGGCACGCTCCCGCATGCCCAGCAGACCGTACCCGGCTCCCGAGCCGCTGAGCTCGCCCGGCGTCCCGCCCGAGTCCCGTACGTCCAGCGTCACTTCGTGCACTCCGTAGTCCAGCCGTACATGGACCTTGGCGCCCGGAGCGTGCTTGCGCACGTTCGTCAGGGCCTCCTGCGCGACTCTGCGCACCGCCTGCGAGGCCTCGGCGCGCAGCAGCTGGCGTTCGCCCGTCACGGTGACGTCGGCGCCGTCGGCCGTGGCGACGAGTTCGCTGAGGAAGTCCTCCAGCGGAGACATCTCGCCGCGCAGCGCGGAGAGCGCCTGCCGGGTCTCCGCGAGCCCCTCGCGGGCCATCCCCCGTGCCGCCACGACCCGTTCGAGGATCGTGTCCCGGTCCGCGCCCCGCTCGATGAGCAGCCGGGCCGCCTCCAGGTGCACCAGCTGCGCCGAGAGGCTGTGGGCCAGCACATCGTGGATCTCCCTAGCGATCCTGGCCCGCTCCGCCAGCGCCGCCGACTCCGCCTCGGCCGCGCGCGCGGCGCGCTCCTGGGCCAGGAGCCGCTGCGCGCTCCCCCGCGCCTCCGCGTCGAGGCGCAGCACATACCCGGCCAGGATGAGCCCCGCGGTGGTGGCCGCGGTGGTCAGCCACACGTCGTTGTTGACCGCCGCGTACGCACTCAGCGCCACCGAGGTGGCAGGCAGCGCCGCCGCGAGAGGCAGCCGCTCGATGGCGCTGACTGCGCACCCGCACCACAGGACGAGAGCCGGTATCCGGAAGCCGACACCCTGCCCCACCGTCGCAATCGCCAGCAGCAGAGCGAGCAACCCCAAGGAGGGCAACAGACGGTGCGCGAGCGTGCTCCGCCAGAAGGCCCACGCGAGAACCGCGCAGAGGAGGACTCCCGCAACGCCCGCCGCGGCACCCCAGCCGTGCAGGTCTCCGTCCGTGAAGGTGGTCGCGATGAGAGTGCCGAGGGCCATGGCGCGCACCGTCCAGGCAAGCGCGCGCCGGGCCCTGGGCGCTCCCTCCCGGGAGAGGGCCTCGCGGGAGGGCCAGCGCTTCCACGAGTTCTCCGTCACACGCGCTCCTTCCACAAGGCCTGAGGCAGGCCGTCACCGTACGCCGGGCTCTGCCCGTTCGCCGGGAGCAGGGACTGCGTACGCCAGACCAGGAGTCCGGAGCGGACCAGCAGGGTGGCCGCGAGAGCGAGCAGCAGAGCCGAGGAGTCCTGGTGCACGCCGAACAGGGCGCCGATGCCGAACAGGCCCACACGCAGGCCTATGCCCACGATCCAGACAGCCACGCTGGCCTTGGTGCTCTTGCTCCATACAGAGCCGTCCGGCGCCGTCCATATCCGCGTGGTCCACGCCCAGCCGGCCCCGGTGGCCAGGCCTATGAACACCTCCGCACCGAGCAGGAGGATCGCCTCCGCGTGATGGTGGGGGTCGATCAATCCGGGCTCGCGCAGCGCCACTACGACCAGGACGGCGGGCACGATCCACCAGCGCCTGTCCGTGCCGATCCTGCGGGTGCGGAACTGGCGCGCGATCACCAGCACGACAACGGCGCAGATCACCAAAGCATTGACGAGCCCGGACATCACGGCCTCCGTGAGCGAGGAAGAGCGGTTTCGGCAGCGGGAACTGTCGACACCTTCGACGCTACGGAAAATGGCTGGTCAGCAGATCGGAGCCAGGGTGGATCGTGGGTGGATCCCTGACCGCCACGACTCTCCACCCACGGGTGGAGCCGTGGCCGGGTGACCGCAGCGGTTTTCGCCCCCGCCGCCCCTACCCGTCCCATCCCTGGGGGCTCCGCCCCCCCCAGACCCCAAAAGATTGCGCAGTTCCCCGCGCCCCTGAAACACGGCGGTGGTTCGTCGCCCGCAGGCCGGTGGGGGCTGGTCGCGCAGTTCCCCGCGCCCCTAAAAGATCAAGACAACAAGGACAAAAGACAGGGGCGGGCCGGGGGATGCGGAGCACAGCCCCCACCCACCGGCAGGTGGGGCCCGGCCAGAACCCCTACGCGTCGATCCGCGACCGATCCAACGTCGCCGCCGAGCTGGAGATGAACTCCTTCCGCGGCGCCACATCGTTCCCCATCAGCAGGTCGAACACCTGCTCGGACGCCTCCAGGTCGGAGATGTTGATCCGACGCAGAGTCCGATAGCGCGGATCCATCGTCGTCTCGGCCAGCTGATCGGCATCCATCTCGCCCAGACCCTTGTAGCGCTGGATCGAGTCCTTGTACCGCACGTTCTTGCGCTGCAGCTCCAGCAGGGTCTCGCGCAACTCACGGTCCGAGTACGTGTAGACGTACTTGTCCTGGCCCTTCTTCGGCTGGCTGAGCTCGATGCGATGCAGCGGCGGCACCGCCGCGAACACCCGCCCCGCCTCGACCATCGGCCGCATGTACCGCTGGAACAGCGTCAGCAGCAGAATCCGGATGTGCGCACCGTCGACATCGGCGTCGACGAGAAGAATGATCTTCCCGTAACGCGCCGCGTCGATGTCGAAGGTCCGCCCGGACCCGGCTCCTATGACCTGGATGATCGCGCCGCACTCGGCGTTCTTCAGCATGTCCGTCACGGACGCCTTCTGAACGTTGAGGATCTTGCCCCGGATCGGCAGCAGCGCCTGGAACTCGGAGTTCCGGGCGAGCTTGGCCGTACCGAGCGCGGAGTCGCCCTCGACGATGAACAGCTCGCTGCGCTCGACGTCGTCGCTGCGGCAGTCGGCGAGCTTGGCGGGCAGCGAGGAGGACTCAAGGGCGGTCTTCCGGCGCTGCGCGTCCTTGTGCTGGCGGGCAGCGATCCGCGTGCGGGCGGCGGCGACGGCCTTCTCGAGGACGACCCGGGCCTGCGCGGCGGCGTCCCTCTTCGTAGTGGTCAGGAACGCCTTGAGCTCCTTGGAGACCACGTTGGTCACGATGCGGCGGGCCGCCGACGTGCCGAGCACCTCCTTGGTCTGCCCCTCGAACTGCGGCTCGGCGAGGCGCACGGTGACGACAACCGTCAGGCCTTCCAGCGCGTCGTCCTTGACGATGTCGTCCTCGGCGACACGGAGCAGCTTCTTGGCCCGCAGCACCTCGTTGACGGTCTTCGTGACGGCCTGCTCGAAGCCCGCGACGTGGGTTCCGCCCTTGGGCGTCGCGATGATGTTCACGAACGACCTGAGGGTCGTGTCGTAGCCGGTGCCCCACCGCATCGCGACATCGACGCCGAGCTCACGCGTGACCTCGGTCGGTGTCATCTGCCCGTGGGCGTCGAGGACCGGGACCGTCTCCTTGAACGTGCCCTGCCCGGAGAAGCGGAGGACGTCGCAGACGGGCTTGTCGGTGGCCAGGTACTCGCAGAACTCGCTGATGCCGCCGTCGAAGCGGAAGGACTCCTCGCCCTTGCTGCCGCCCTCACCGAGGCCGTACTCGTCGCGGACGACGATGGTCAGGCCCGGCACCAGGAACGCGGTCTGGCGGGCGCGCTGGTGCAGGTTCTCCAGGGAGAGCTTGGCGTCCTTGAGGAAAATCTGGCGGTCGGCCCAGTAGCGCACGCGCGTACCGGTGCGGGTCTTGGGGATCCGCTTGAGCTTGCGCAGCCCGCTCGTCGCGTCGAAGGCGGCGTCGGGACCGTCCGCCTTGAACGCTCCCGGGGTGCCGCGCCGGAAGCTCACCGCATGGGTATTACCACTGCGGTCCACCTCGACGTCCAGACGGGCGGAGAGCGCGTTCACCACGGAGGCGCCCACGCCATGCAGGCCGCCGGAGGCCGCGTACGAGCCGCCGCCGAACTTGCCGCCGGCGTGCAGCTTGGTCATCACGACCTCGACGCCGGACATGCCCGTCTTGGGCTCCACGTCGACCGGGATGCCACGGCCGTTGTCCCGCACCTCCACGGAGGCGTCGTCGTGCAGGATGACCTCGATGTGGTCGCAGTAGCCCCCGAGGGCCTCGTCCACGGAGTTGTCGATGATCTCCCACAGGCAGTGCATCAGACCGCGGCTGTCGGTCGACCCGATGTACATGCCCGGGCGCTTGCGCACGGCCTCGAGCCCCTCGAGGACGAGCAGGTGCCGCGCGGTGTAGTTGGAACCGTCCCGGTCTGCTCCGGTCAGCAGCGCTGTGGACGGCACGGACGTCTCGGCGGTCACGCGGTTCGCTCCTCGCTGAATTTCAGGTGGGACCCTTTTGGGTAAGGGCCCGGCTTCGGTCGCCGCTCAGAGGGTACCGAGGCCTGGTAGAGCCGTTGTAACGCCACCCTCGCATGAACTCAGACTAGTCCAGAGTCGCATGGGTGTTCGATCCCTCGATGGAGTGAAGTACATATCACGTTCCCTTCGAGGCATGAACCATTTAGGCTCCGGGCACGTCCTCATGAACAACCGGCAACCCAGCCGGGAGGACTGACCCTGACAGACTGCGCGAACCCGTAAGACACGAAGACACGAAATACGGCTCATTCGCCGCCACCCGGCAGCAGACAGCCGCCCCGGAGAGAAATTTTCGAGGAAAAGCCACGAGCGGGAACGTTTTCGGCCTGGTTGGATGTTGACCCTGGTACGACAGCTCGTCGAGCTAGAGAAGAGGCGACGTGACTACTGTTCTGACCCCCGCGAGCCCGCTGACGGCCGCTGACCGCTGCGACCGTTGCGGCGCCCAGGCATATCTGCGCGTCGTCCTCCTGAGCGGCGGAGAACTGCTCTTCTGCGCCCACCACGGTCGCAAGTTCGAGCCGGAACTCAAGAAGATCGCCGCTGAGATACAGGACGAGACGGAGCGACTGACGTCCGTTCCGGCAAGCGTCAACGAAGAAGAACGCTGACACTTCGCATCAACGACGAGCGAGTGCCGGCATCAGGCCGGTGAGCGGGCGGCCACTCCCTGGACACAGGGAGTGGCCGCCCGTACTCGTACCGCATCGCCCGTCGTACTCAGCGGCACGCCCGTACGCGTACCGCATCACCCCTGGCGCTCAGCGACACACCCGCGCTGGTACCGCGTCCATCGCCCTCAGCGGCCCCCACCGAGCGTCCGGACCACGTCCGAGACCCGCGTGTAGACCCCGGGGCTCCCGGCGCGCCCACAGCCGCTCCCCCAGGACACCAGGCCGATGAGCCGCCCCTGGGCGACCAGCGGCCCGCCGCTGTCCCCCTGGCAGGCGTCACGCCCGCCCGCGACCTCTCCGGCGCACAGCATGGACGCGGCCTCGTACGCGCCGTCCGCGCCGCCCGGATAGGCCCGCTCACAAGCGGCATCAGGAAGCACGTTCACGCGCGCGGCCCGCAGACCGCGGGCGTAGTCGCCACCACCGGTCGTATCACCCCAGCCGTAGACCACGGCGGCCGTGTCCGGCTCGTACGCGGGGTCTTTGGCGGGCGCCATACGGATGACCGAGCTCTCGGGAAGCGGGGCGGTGAGCGTGAGCACGCCGAAGTCCCCGGCGTTCGTATAGCCGTCGTAATCCGGGTTGACCCAGATGTCGCGTACCGGGATCTCCTTGCCGTCGTTCGACAGGAGGTCCCCGCGGCCCGCGATGACCTTCAGGTCACGTACTTGGCTCGGCGGCGCCCCCAGGACGTCCGCGCCCAGGCAGTGGGCCGCGGTCAGGACCGTGGACGGGCCGATCACCACTCCTCCGCAGAACTGTCCCGCGCGCGTACCCCCGAACCGGTCACGGCTGGACAGCGCCACCGTCCACGGACTCTCGGAGATCTCGACCGGATAGCCGCCGATGACAACGCTGTCGGTCGCCGCCGGAGCGGGAGACGCGAGCGGTATCACGGCTGCGGCGGCCGCGAGGGCCAGCACTGAGGCAAAGGGACGGCGCATGCGCGCTCCTCACTCCGGGATGGTCATGGAACACCCAGAGTGATTTACTACGCGCGGGCACGCACTCCGCACACGCGCTGAGGGCCCGGCTCCCCTTCGGGAGTCGGGCCCTCAGCGACGTACGGCCGAGACCTAGTCGAGGTAGTCGCGCAGCACCTGGGAACGGGACGGGTGACGCAGCTTCGACATCGTCTTGGACTCGATCTGGCGGATCCGCTCACGCGTCACGCCGTACACCTTGCCGATCTCGTCGAGGGTCTTCGGCTGACCGTCGGTGAGACCGAAGCGCATCGAGACGACGCCCGCCTCGCGCTCGGACAGGGTGTCGAGAACAGAGTGCAGCTGCTCCTGGAGGAGCGTGAAGCTGACCGCGTCGGCCGGGACGACGGCCTCGGAGTCCTCGATGAGGTCACCGAACTCGCTGTCACCGTCCTCGCCCAGCGGGGTGTGCAGCGAGATGGGCTCGCGGCCGTACTTCTGGACCTCGATGACCTTCTCCGGGGTCATGTCGAGTTCCTTGGCCAGCTCCTCCGGGGTGGGCTCGCGGCCCAGGTCCTGGAGCATCTGGCGCTGCACGCGCGCGAGCTTGTTGATGACCTCGACCATGTGCACCGGGATACGGATGGTGCGGGCCTGGTCGGCCATGGCGCGGGTGATCGCCTGACGAATCCACCAGGTGGCGTACGTGGAGAACTTGTAGCCCTTGGTGTAGTCGAACTTCTCGACCGCGCGGATCAGACCGAGGTTGCCCTCCTGGATGAGGTCCAGGAAGAGCATGCCGCGGCCGGTGTAGCGCTTGGCCAGAGAGACCACCAGACGGAGGTTGGCCTCCAGGAGGTGGTTCTTGGCGCGGCGGCCGTCCTCGGCGATGATCTCCAGCTCGCGCTTGAGCTTGGGGGCGAGCTTGTCGGCGTTGGCCAGCTTGTCCTCGGCGAACAGACCGGCCTCGATGCGCTTGGCGAGCTCGACCTCCTGCTCAGCGTTGAGCAGCGGGACCTTGCCGATCTGCTTGAGGTAGTCCTTGACGGGGTCGGCGGTGGCGCCTGCCACGGCCACCTGCTGGGCAGGCGCGTCGTCCTCGTCGTCGTCGGAGAGGACGAAGCCCTTGTTCTCGGCCCCTTCCTCCTCCTCTTCGCCGGGCTTACCGGCGCCCGGGATCTCCTCGACGGCCTCGTCGTCGACGAGCTCGGCGTCGTCCTTCTTGGCGGTGGTCTTCTTGGCCGCCGTCTTCTTGGCGACCGTCTTCTTCGCGACGGCCTTCTTGGCGGTCGTCTTCTTGGCGGCGGGCGTCGCGGACGCGTCCTCAGCCGGATCCCCGGCGACGGGCGCTGCCGAGGCGGCGGTGGCGGTGGCCTTCTTGGTGGTCACCGTCTTGGCCGCCACCGTCTTGGTGGCGGTGCGCTTGGCCGGACTCTTCGCTGCGACGCTCTTTCGGGTGCGCTTGGGCTCCGCGGCACTGACCATCAGCGTCACACCCTCTTCCTCGAGGATCTGGTTGAGGCTGCGCAGTACGTTCTTCCACTGAGTGGCCGGAATCTGGTCAGCTTCGAAGGCCCGACGCACGTCATCGCCGGCGATCTGCCCCTCAGCCTTTCCCCGCTCAATGAGCGCCATGACAGAGACGGACTCGGCGATCTCCGGCGGGAGCGTACGGGATGTGCTGGCCGACACGAACAACCTCTCGGAACGTTGGAAAACGGCTTCCGGCTCCATCCATTGTGGACAGGAACCGACGACCGCCGACTTGGGGATGGGTCGACGGCGCGGGCGGGGGCCGGGAAGATGCACAGCGCCGCAAACGGCGTCCGTATTCCCTCCTCGGCTGTCACCTCTTAGGTCATCGCGCTGTTCCGAAGAGCGTTACGCCCAATCTGCGTGGCCCGAGTCACACCCCGTAAGCGCTCAAAAGCGGCCAGATACGGTCAGAGGAGGTCAGCCGGTGGACTCATCGCCGCAGCCGACAGGTTCACCGCCCCTTCGCACCGCCGGACCCCGCCAGGTCCCAGAAGGATCCGACGGGGTCCGACGGGCGA
The DNA here is from genome assembly GCF_041053035.1 of Streptomyces sp. R35. Lineage (NCBI taxonomy): Bacteria > Bacillati > Actinomycetota > Actinomycetes > Kitasatosporales > Streptomycetaceae > Streptomyces > Streptomyces sp. R35. Next base: position 8,110,045 of record NZ_CP163440.1, on the reverse strand, counting down.
TGGTTCGCCGGCCAAGCGATGCCAGGAGAGGACACACGCCCCCGACCGCGCCGCCCTCGGTGCGCGGTCAGTGCTCGCGCGGCGCGGGCACCACGCGCTCCACCTCGGGGTGGACCGTGAGCAGTTGGCGCATGGCCGCCTCGGCCCCGGCTCCATCGGCCGCGGCGAGGGCGTCGACGATGCGGGCGTGGTGCGCGATGGAGGCGTCGTTCGGCCGGTCACAGCCTGTGACGGGTCCGCCGGAGACCTGGAGCGCGGCCGACACGATCCCGGAGAGATGCTCCAGCATCCGGTTGCCCGCGAGCTGGATGAGCAGCGAGTGGAATTCGGCGTCGGCCCGCGAGAAGGTGAGCGAGTCACCCTGCGCCATGGCGTGGCCCATGATCTCGACCATGTCGCCGAGCCGCTGCTGGACCTCCTCGCGCCCGTGCCCGGCCGCGAGGCGCGCGGCGAGCGGCTCGATGGTCCAGCGCAGCTCGCTCAGCTCGCGTCGCTGGTCGTCGCGCTGCGGGCCGAAGGCCCGCCACTCGATGATGTCCGGGTCGAGGAGGTTCCAGTCGCTGACGGGGCGTACGCGCGTGCCGACGTTCGGGCGGGCGCTGACCAGTCCCTTCGCCTCCAGGACGCGAAGCGACTCGCGGACGACGGTGCGGGAGACCTCGAACCGCTGGCCGATCTCCTCGGGGACGAGCGGGCGGTCCGCGCCCAGGTCGCCGGAGACGATCATCTGGCCCAGCTGCTGGACGAGTTGGCCGTGCAGTCCGCGTCCGCGGCTGCCCGCGGCGCGTCGGCCCACGCGGCCCAGCTCCGGGTCCGCGCTCTCCCACGCGGGGACGCCCACGCGGTCGGCGCCAGGAGCCTCGGCATAGGGGTAGCGGTCGAGTTCGCCCGGGCCGGCCAGGCCGGAGTCTGCGGAGCGGGCGGCGGTCATCATGGTCTGCGCAAGGGTACTCACGGATCCTTTGTCGGCGCTGGCTCCAACTCCCTTGAGGTCTTTGGTGAAAAGCACACGAAAGGGTGATCGCTCACCCCGTCGCAATTGACGCCTTATCGGAAAGAAATGGGCGCACTTCGGGGAGTTGTGCACACAGCGGGAACGGAAGGGCGCGGACGGTCGTCATCGGACCCTGCTCCGCAGGGTCGTGAGCAGATATGCGCAGAGCAGGGCGGTCAGCGACAACATCAGCGCACCGCCCACGGGTTGGGCGAGCACCCGCACCCCGGCTGCCAGATAGCGCTCACCTCCGAACGGCCACTGCATCAGAACCAGCTCGCGCAGCCTCCAGGGCAACCCTGCCGCGGTCCGCACAGACGGCCCCGCCAAGGCCTTATGTACGAGCGGTACGACCACGATCGGCACCGCGAGCACCGCGGCGAGCCCGGCGGTCGTGGACCGGAAGGTGCCTGCGGCCAGCACGCCCGCCCAGGCGCAGCCCACCACGAGACCAATCCAACTCGCGCCCAGCGAAAGCCAGTCCGAGGGAACTTCGGTGAGCTCCCGTCCGTAGACGAGGTAGAGCACTTCGAGGTCGCATCCCAGGGCGAGGAAGGCCAGCATCAGCGCGGTCGTCGAGGCGACAAGGAGTTTGGCGGCGAGCAGTCCCAGCCGGCGGGGGACGGTACCGCGGTCCGCGGCCAGGGCGGGGTGGCGGAACTCTTCGCCGAAGGCGATGGCGCCGAGCAGTCCCGCGCCGAGCGCGGCGGGTGGCAGGGGAAGTTCCCGCGGCCACGCGGCCAGGAGGCGCGGCTGTGGGGTGTGACCGATTCTGGCCAGGAGTACGGACAGGAGGGCCGAGGTGACGAGTACGGCTGCCGCGGTGAGATAGCCGGTGCCGACTCCGGCGGCGCGCCGCAGTTCGTAGCGCAGGGGACGCAGCGGGCTCGGGGCTTGTCGCACGGCGATGGGCGGCGGCAGCGGAGGCAGGGCGTTCGCGGCCAGCGTCTCGGCCTGGCGCGGCTCGCCCGTCTCATGGGCGTCCCCCTCGCCGGGCGGCGTTGAGACGGGCCCCATGTCGCCGATCTCGTCGGCGAGTTGGTGTACGAGGATGCCGTGCCGGAAGGCGGTCTCGCCGACGTCGGCGCAGGTGCTGCCGTACACCGAGAGCCGGTTGCCCTCCTCCCGTACGACCTCGACGGAGCGCTGTGCGGTGCGGGCCTCCTTGGTCAGCAGGGCGCTGAGCCGGACGGCGTGCGGGCTGCGGACGGCGACCCGGGGGCGGAGCCGGGTGCGCGCGAAGTCGGCGGCCTCCTGGTCGGCGACGAGCCTGCCTTCCTCCAGCGTGACGACTTGGTCGGCGGTTCGCGCGGCCTCCTTCGGGTCGTCCGTGGTGAACAGCACGGTGCCGCCCTGTGCGGCGTGCGCGCGCAGAATTCCGTGCAGCCAGCGCCCTTCGCGGGCGTCGATTGCGTCGGCGGGGGCGTCGAGGACAAGGGTGTGCGGGTCGGACAGGAGTGCGCACGCCAGGCCCAGGCGCCGGTCCATGCCGCGCGAGAGCGTGCCCAGGCGTTCGTCCCGGAGGCTGACGAGCCCGACCACTTCGAGCACTTCGTCCGCGCGTCGCACGGGCACCCCTGCGGCGGCGCACAGCATCCGGAGCTGGCTGCGGACCGTCCGCGCCGGATGGCCGGGCACCTCGCCCAGAAGCACGCCGACCTCACGCGACGGATGGGCGATCCGATGCAGCGGGCGGCCTCTGAAGTAGGTGATTCCGCGACCTTGTTGAAGTTCGAGCATGAGCTTCAGCGCAGTCGTCTTGCCTGCGCCCGGGGCTCCGAGGACCGCCGTGACGCGGCCCGCGCGCGCCTCGAAGGACACGTCGTCGACGGCGGGCGGAAGCTCCTTGCGAGGGTTGCTGGTCAGTCCGATGGCCTGGATCACTCTCAGCAAGATAGCGCGACATTTCCGGTTTTTCGGGCACCTTGAGGCTCGTCTCGGGCAGGCCTCACACCTCCTGCGAGCACACCCCGGCCCTCACCGCCGGTTCCTGCCCCCCCGCCCTGGTCAGACCTCGGGGCGCAGCATCGGCGGGTTGAGCAGCGTGGCGCCGCCCGCGCGAAAGAGCTGGGCGGGGCGGCCGCCCTGGCGCGTGGTCGTACCGCCCGTGGGCACCAGGAAGCCCGGCGTGCCCGTCACTTTGCGGTGGAAGTTGCGTGGGTCGAGCGCCACGCCCCACACCGCCTCGTACACGCGGCGCAGCTCACCGACAGTGAACTCGGTCGGACAGAAGGCGGTGGCCAGCGATGAGTACTCGATCTTGGACCGGGCGCGCTCCACGCCGTCCGAGAGGATCTGCGCGTGGTCGAAGGCCAGCGGCGCCGCCTGTTCCCCGTCGCGCCCGTAACCACCCTGCTGCAACAGCTCCTCGACAGGCGCCCAGCGCGCGCTGTTGGCGTCGCCGCCGGCCCGGGGCGCGGGCAGATCAGGAGCAAGCGCGAGATGGGCGACGCTGACGACGCGCATCCGAGGGTCGCGCTTGGGGTCGCCGTATGTCGCCAGCTGCTCCAGGTGCGCCCCGTTGTCCTGTGCGGGTGCGGACGGGTCGTGGGCGCACAGCCCGGTCTCCTCGACCAGCTCGCGCGCCGCCGCCTGGCCCAGATCCTCGTCGGGCCGCACGAAGCCGCCGGGGAGCGCCCACCGCCCTTGGAACGGCTGCTCGCCCCTCCGTACCGCCAGCGCGCACAGGGCATGGCGGCGCACGGTCAGCACGACCAGGTCCACGGTCACGGCGAAGGGCGGGAAGGCCGACGGGTCGTAGGGCATGCCGCGATCATAGTCGTCTGCCTGACGATAAACACTCCCTTCGTCAGCCGCATCCACGGTTGATCCACGTCCGTCCGGTACGGCGCCCACCGGCTGCTCCGGGTCGCCGTCCGTGGACGCTCCCCGCAAGGTCACACCCCCAACTGCAGCCCGTCGGCGGCCTCCTCGACCATGGCGAGGCCGAGCCTGCTGACGCGTACGGAGAAGGGGGCACCCGAGATCCGCAGTCCCGTCAGCCCGATCTCGCCCAGCGGCGCACCGCGGACCGGACGCAGCGTCACCGTTCCGGCCGGGGCGTCCGGGCGGATCCCGGCCAGGGAGGTGAGCAGCAGCACCCCGGCGGCCGCTGCCGTGGCCGCCGGTCGGCAGGCCGCGGGATGGGGCAGCGGGGCGCTCCCCTCCGTGCGCTGCTCCCCCGCGTACATCTCCGGCAGCCTGTGACCGAAGGCCTCGGCCGCTGCCAGTACGCCCTGCAGCAGCGAGCTCGCCTCCTTCTCGTAGCCCGCGGCAGCCAGCCCCGTGACGGCGATCGCCGTCTCCTGGACGCGCACGGCACCACCGCGATGGCCGAACGGGCTGTACGCCGCCTCCTTGGCCCCCAGGCTGCGCAACCCCCAGCCCGAATCCATGGCCGGACCGCCGAGCAGCCGCGCGAGCTGCTCGGTCTGCACCTTGTCGAGCAGACCGGGGGCCAGTACCCCGGACCCGAGCAGTCCGGTGTCGAGGAGGTGGGCGGTACCCGAACCGAGGTACGGCACGAGACGCCCGTCCGGGGCGCGGGCGGCCGCCGGTCTGCCGCCTCCCCGGTCTTCGACCCAGAAGTCGTCGCGGAACGCCGTGCGCAGCTCTTGGGCCCACTGCCGCAGCCCCGCACCACCTGGCCGACCGTGCGCGTCGAGCAGATCCGCGCCCAGGAGTGCCGCCCGGTGGGCATGCGCCTGTGTCTCGCAGCGCAGCGGCCCGCCGGGGTGTGGGTCGGGCAGATAGTTGCCGTCGGCGACGGTGGTCCGCAGCCACGTGAGGCACCGCTCGGCCGTGGGCAGCAGCTCCTCGACCTCCTGCTGCGCCAGCCCCCAGCGCCAGGCCTCCGCGAGGAGCACGGGGAAGAGCAGGGTCGCCTCGGTCGCGGTGCAGCCCGGTGGCAGGTGCGGCCCCCCGTCCCGGCGCGGGCCTGGAATCAGGCCGGACAGCGGTCCCGGTCCGGCAAGTTGGGTGCGGGCGAGAGTTCGCAGGGTGCCCGCGGCGAGGCGGGTACCGAGCGGCAACGTCATCCGTGCCGCGACAAGCGCCTCCGCCGGTGCCAGGCCGCACCGCCAGGGAGCCCCCGCCGCGAGGTGCGGGTCGGACGGATGCCGCGGGTCGCGCAGCATCAGCGCCTGGAGGTCCTCCACACAGGTACGCAGGAGTGGCCGGACCCTCGGGTCGTCGCCCGCCGCCCGGGCCCGGGCGAACGGGCTCGCCGCGCCGCGTCCCGCCGCTCTGATGAGTCCCGCACCGTCCGGCCGTACGCGCAGCTCCACGCTCCGGGTACCGCCCGGCGGCAGTTCGAGCTCCCAGCGGAGCAGTCCCGCGGAGGCCAGGGCGTCGGTGGGCGGCGGGTCGGCGGTGACGGCCGAGTGCCCCGTGGCGCAGGACCACCGCAGGCCGGAGTCGTGGACACTGGCGGGCAGTTCGGGCCCGGCTCGGCCCGAGGCGACCGAGCCGAGTTCCGCGAGATCCGTGCCGAGGGCGACCTCGACGGGCAGATGGAGGGTGCGAGAGGCCGCGCTCTGCAGGGTGATCCGCTCGGTGCCGTCCGCGTACCGCGTCCGTTCGACGAGCACATCCGGATCCGGGCCGGCGTCGGGGGATGCGCGCAGCGTCCCCACGAAGCGGGCTCGGTCGGCGGCGACCATCCGGGCCTGTACGGCGAGAGGTTCCCGGCCGGCGACCCTCACCTGGCAGCGGGAGAGCATGCGCCGCCCCGCCCGGTAGAACCCCTCCAGCCCCTGGCCGGTCAACTGCCCCTGCTCCGTGGAGATCGCCAGCCCCGGCAGGGCGACACAGATCAGAGCCGTGTGGGCGGGCGGCAGGTCCACGGTCCGGCGCGGCACGGGAAGCGACGCCTGGGGAGCCGTGGGGCCACCCGCTCCCGCGAAGGAGGCCGAGCCGTTGTCCCTTCCCGCGATCGGGGCCGACGGGTCGCCCCGGCGCGTGGCGGGCTGCGCGATCCTTCGCAAGGGCGGAAGGTCGCCGTCGGGGGCCGAGGACGGGTTGGGCAAGGGCATGGGGCAGCTTCCTCCGCGCTCGGTGCGCCTTGAGCGCGCTCGGCGCCGGGTGGGGGGCTCCGTAGGGTCGGGGGCGTTGCGGCGGCGCGGTCCGGCCACGGCTTCCGCCACTCAGGTGAACGGAGCTTCCCCGCCCGGGGTCACGCCCTCGGCCGGGGAAGCCGACCGAATGGCGGTGGGGTGGTGGGCATGCCAGGCGCCCGCTCGGCGAAAGCTCGGTGCGCACGCGGAAGCCGACGTCGGCGCTTGGAAGCACGCGCCGCTTGGCGTCCACGGGGTGGACGTGCCGTTCGCCGTCGGTGCGGCCGGAACGGCGCCCGGCCTCCGCGCGACGAGAGCAGCCCCCAGCGGCTCCGTGGGAGTCGAGCCGCGACGCGACACCGCGCCTGCACCTCACCCAGGGCGCCCCACTCGCCCTCCCAGGAGCCGGTCCCCGTGCCAGAGCCGGGCACCCGCTCACCGCACCCGAGCCGCCCCGCCCCACCCCGGTCCCGGCACTCACGCGTCCTCCCCCGAACCCTGCCGACCGCCTTCCCGCCGCGCCCGTGGCCGACCGCTCGTGCCTTCGGCCGCGCGCCCCGGCCCGTCCCCGGCGGGCGAGACCTCGTCGGTGGGCCTGCGTCGGCGATCGCTCGGTGTCCCGGGGCCGCGTCGGCTCGGACGAACTCCGCCGTTCCCCGACGGACGCGGCCGACGTCGGCGCCGGGTGGCGGCCCCGGCACCCTGCAGCCGGGGACCGGGTGTCGGGTCAGCCGATGCGAGCGGCGCCGTGAGTCCGGTGGGCTGCTCCGGATCCGCCGGGGCACGGCCGGTGCGCTCCGCGCGCAGGCAGCGGCGGATGGACTCCGGGTCCAGGCCCTCGTTGCACGCCTGGTGCAGGAGGCGGGCGAAGAGGTAGTCGGGATCGGCGCCGAGCGCCATGGCGAGGGCCTCTCGGGCCTCCAGTTCGTCCCCCGTGGACCAGGCGACCCACCCGGCGAGCGTGAGGGGTGCGGCGGCGTGCTCGCGGTAGGGGCCGACGCAGCGGCGGGACAGGGCCCGCCACAGGCGCAGGGCCGGGACGGCCTCGTCGCCTTCCATCCACTGCGCGGCGCGGTCACGGGTCGTGCGGTCCTGGAGGCCGAGGATCAGCGTGGCGGCCTCCTCGTGTTCCAGGAGTCCGTCGTCGCGCAGGTCGGCCGGACGTGTGCCGGACACCGGTGGAGCGTCTGCGAGGCGTCCGATGATCCGCCGGGCCAGTTCGAGGGCCTCCTCCGCCACCTTCGCGCGACTCTCGCCGTCCAGGATCCTCGGGACCAGAGCCATGCTCGCCATGTCGAGCGCGATCTCCTGCTCCTGCGCGGCCGCCGACTCCCAGGGAAGGAGCCTGGCCGTCAGTTCCCGCAGAGATCCGCGTACTTGAAGGCCCGCGTAGGTCGCGGCGGCGGCCAGGACGGACGTCCCGGGCAGCCCCATCGACTCGCCCTCCGGCGGACAGCACCCCTGGCCCGGGCAGGTGTACGACCAGAAGCGACCGTCGGAGATGCAGAGCGCCTCGATCACCGGGACGTCGAGGCGGCCGCATGCCGTGCGCAGCAACTGCGCGAGCGGGCGCAGACGCTCCATGACTTCCCGCCCCGATTCACCGCTGCCCGGTTCCTGGCAGAGGTACGCGACCATGCTCTCGGGCCGGGAGCCTCTGCGCTCGCTTCCCTTCACCAGCCCCTGCGCCAGCTGCTCGGCCACGGACGGCCAGTCCTCCGCGTGGGCGGGGATACCGAGCCGCGCACGGCCGCCGAACCGCCCTCGCCGCTCCCGGTCATGGAGGGCGACCAGCACGATGCTGTCCTCGGGCCGGTACCCGAGCAAGTAGGGCAGCGCGTCGGCCAGTTCGGCCGGTGTGCGCAGGGTGACCTGATGCTCGCCGCCGGGAACTCCCGGACCTCCGGGAGTGCCGGGGGTGCTGGTGACGCCGTGCCCGCACGCGGTGTACTCGCCCTGGCCGGAATGCCCGCCGGGCAGCTCGCGCCCCTCGTCCCCGGACCGACCGCCCGGCCCCCTCTGCCCGTGGCGCTCCCCACCTCCGCCATACATGCCGTGCCCGTCATGCCCGCCGAGCCCGCAGATGTCCTCGTCGCCGGACCTGCCGGCCGCTTCGTCGTGATTCGTCATGCCGTGACCATCCCGCGGATCGCGAAATTCTGCTTCGACCTGTGGATAACTCTGACCATGGCCACGACAGAAGTTGTCCACAGTTCGACGGGCACGTTCGCGCGATGTCCGACCCATCGGGTTGCATGGGGCCATGACCAACGAAGACCCGCGACCCACGGCCACCGAAAACCTGCGCAACGCGGTCGACGAAGACCTGCGTACCGCGGCCGATGCCGTACTGGCCCGCCTCGTCGGCGCCCGGTCGGGCGAGGCCCGGCTGCGCGAGGACCAGTGGCGCGCCATCGAGGCGCTGGTGGCCGACAAGCGCAGAGCCCTGGTTGTTCAGCGCACAGGCTGGGGCAAGTCCGCGGTGTACTTCGTCGCGACCGCGCTGCTGCGCGAGCGGGGCGCCGGACCCACGGTGATCGTCTCACCGCTGCTCGCGCTCATGCGCAACCAGGTGGAAGCGGCCGCCCGCGCCGGAATCCACGCGCGGACGATCAACTCCTCCAACACGGAGGAGTGGGAGACGGTCCAGGACGAGGTCGCCGCCGGCGAGGTCGACGTTCTCCTGGTGAGCCCGGAGCGGCTCAACAATCCCGACTTCCGCGACCAGGTGCTGCCCAAGCTGGCCGCGGCGACCGGCCTGCTCGTGGTCGACGAGGCGCACTGCATCTCCGACTGGGGTCACGACTTCCGGCCGGATTACCGGCGGCTGCGCACGATGCTCGCCGACCTCCCGCCCGGCGTCCCGGTCCTCGCCACCACCGCGACGGCCAACGCGCGCGTGACGGCCGACGTGGCCGAGCAGCTGGGCACCGGAGCCAGCACGGACGCGCTCGTCCTGCGCGGTCCGCTGGACCGGGAGAGCCTGAGCCTGGGCGTGCTGCGGCTGCCGGACGCCGCCCACCGGATGGCCTGGCTGGGCGAGCATCTGAACGACCTGCCGGGCTCGGGCATCATCTATACGCTCACGGTGGCCGCCGCCGAGGAGGTCACCGCCTTCCTTCGCCAGAGCGGGTACACGGTGGCGTCGTACACCGGGAAGACGGAGAACGCGGACCGTCAGCAGGCCGAGGAGGACCTGCTCGCCAACCGCGTCAAGGCCCTGGTCGCCACGTCCGCGCTGGGCATGGGATTCGACAAGCCCGACCTCGGATTCGTGGTGCACCTGGGCTCGCCCTCCTCCCCCATCGCGTACTACCAGCAGGTGGGGCGCGCGGGCCGCGGTGTGGAACACGCCGAGGTGCTGCTCCTGCCGGGCAAGGAGGACCAGGCGATCTGGGCGTACTTCGCGTCGATCGCCTTCCCTCCGGAGGAGCAGGTGCGCCGCACGCTGGACGCCCTGGCCAGGGCCGGCCGGCCGCTCTCGCTGCCCGCCCTCGAGCCGCTCGTGGAGCTGCGCAGGTCCCGTCTGGAGACCATGCTCAAGGTGCTCGACGTGGACGGGGCGGTGCACCGTGTCCAGGGCGGCTGGATCTCCACGGGCACTCCGTGGACGTACGACACCGAGCGCTATGCCTGGGTCGCCAAGCAGCGTGCGGCCGAGCAGCAGGCGATGCGGGACTACGTCACGACGACCGGCTGCCGGATGGAGTTCCTGCGGCGGCAGCTGGACGACGAGGGGGCGGCGCCGTGCGGGCGCTGCGACAACTGCGCGGGAGCGCGGTTCGAGGCGTCCGTGTCCCCCGCGGCACTGGACGCGGCCAACGGCGAGCTCGGCCGCGCGGGCGTCGACGTCGAGCCCCGGAAGATGTGGCCGACGGGGTTGCCCGCGGTCGGCATCGAGCTGAAGGGACGTATCCCGGCCGGCGAACAGGCCGCTCCGGGGCGCGCTTTGGGTCGACTCTCGGACATCGGCTGGGGCAATCGACTGCGACCGATGCTCGCGCCCCAGGCCCCGGACGGACCGGTACCGGACGATGTCGCCAAGGCCGTGGTCGGTGTGCTGACCGACTGGGCGAAGGGACCCGGCGGCTGGGCCTCGGGACAGCCCGACGCACAGCCGCGACCGGTCGGCGTGGTGACCGTGGCTTCCCGTACGCGGCCACAGCTGATCCAGTCGCTCGGTGCCCGGATCGCGGAGATCGGCCGGCTGCCGCTGCTGGGGTCCGTGGAGTACGTGGGTGAGGCGTCACCGATTTCCCGGAGCAACAGCGCCCAGCGGCTGAAGGCGCTCGACGGGGCGCTGAGCGTCCCGCCGGAACTGGCCGCCGCTTTGAAGGAAGCGGGCGGTCCCGTGCTGCTCGTGGATGACGCGACGGAGACCGGCTGGACACTCGCCGTGGCCGCGCGCATGCTTCGCCGAGCCGGTGCGCAGGGGGTGTTGCCGCTGGTCCTCGCCGTGCAAGCGTGACTCACGCATCGCTGGGCGAAACACTGGGCAGGGATATAGACGACGCATCGCCAGAAAACGGTCTGTGGCCCCAATTGCTCGTTGCCGCATCCAAGTTCGACAGGAAGAATTGAAGTCCGCTCCCCGCACGGCTCGCCCGTGGTCCGGTAGGGCTCTGCTGCGGCGTGCGCTCCCCCAAGTCCGACCCCGCCCGCAGTGTGGGCGCGTAGCCGAAGGGAGGACCGTGACCTTCGGATTCGCTCCGTCCTCGGCGGCATCCATGTCGACGTCTGCCGACCTGTCCGCCGCTTCCGCCAACCCACTGGCCCGGATGCTCGAACCCGCCGAGTGGGCCTCCGCCGGGATTCCGCTGCTGCGCAATCCCCGGGAGGTCGTCAGCGGACTGCACGCCCGGCACCGGCCCAGGCCCTCGACCGCGGTCGTGGCTGTCCTCGATCCGGACGAGCGGCTGGCGGCGAGCGCCTCATTCATCCGGCGTCCGGCTCCGGCCGACGGCTGGATGTTCCGCAACGCGCTGCTCGCACAGCTGCGCCGGGTCATCCCGCACGACCTGCGGCGCCGCACCCCGGTGCGTACGGCAGTGCTGCTCTACTGCCGTGACGGCGACGCGCGTTGGACGGAGGAGGACGGGGCGTGGATGTGGGGGTTGCGGGACGCCTGCACACTCCACGGGCTGCGCTGCGGGGCATACATCACCCTGACGCGTGACGGCTGGCAGGTCCTCGGCGAGGGCCGCGGCGGACGCCGCCCCAACGCGGACTCACCGCCGGAGTTCTTCGCGGGCGAGGCGCTGCCGCCGCTGCCACGCACCGGAGGCGTCGCGTCGGAGGTACTGCGCCGGGCAGCCGCCCGCTGAGACGCCGCCCCTGAGTCGCTGAACCAACCCGCGGCGAGCGCGGCCCGCGCATCCCACCCGCACGGCCGTGCCCACCGCACGCCGCGCACCGGGCAGCCGGGCAGCCGGGCAGCCGGGCAGCCGGGCAGCCGGGCAGGCAAGCGTGAGATGACCCAGCGGTGGTTCAGCGATCGGCGGGGCACCGCTGCGCAACAGACCCGATCCGGGGACGTACGACTGACGTACGGCACAGGCGGCGACGGACATACGACACACGCGAGGGGCGTGCGGCAAAGCACCACCCCACCGGGTACGGGGATGCGGGACGCGCCACGGGCAGGCCGAAACGCCCGCCGTGCAGGTGCCGCCGCAGCGGCACCCTCAGCGTCCCCCCGAACGGATCCCGGACGGCGTCCGGAACCCGCTCAGACCCCCGCGCCCAGCACCGAGTTGATCTGCTGCGGGTCGCCGCAGACGATCAGCAGGGCGCCGGCCCGGCCGAGGGCCAGTGGCAGCGCGGTGGCGGCGGCAGTGTCGGGACCACCGTTGACGGCGACCACGACCACGGGGCGGGACGCGGCCCGGCCCGCCACGGAGGCGTCGGCGTAGAAGACGTCGTCGCCCGAGTCGTGCTGCGCCCAGTACGCGGCCTCGCCGAAGGAGAGTTCGTGCGCGGCCCACGGGTGCGGTTCACCGGTGGTGATCACCAGCACCTCACCAGGGGCGCGGCCCGACTCCAGCAGCAGGTCGACGGCTTCTTCGGCGGCGTCCAGCGCGCCCTCGGCCGAGGCCGGGATCAGCTGGATCTGCGGGGTGGCGGCAGCGGGTGCGGCCGCCGGGGCGGAGGGTCCCGGCGAGGCCGTGACCGGCTCACGCGGGGTGCGTTGGGCCGGCATCGGCCGGACAGGACCCGGACGGCCGGGACGCGGCGGAGCCGCGGGACGGGGGCCGGGTACGGGACGGGGGGTCGGCGCGGTGCGGCCACTGGCCGGGGTAGCGCGGGGACCCTGGGCACTCTCGTGAATCTGAGGCTCCTCGGGAATGAGAGGCATGAGCTGATATTTATCAAACGCCGGTGCGACTCGCGTCGGCGGGTGGCACATGAGTGCGAGCGGAACCGTCAGAAATCGAAGCCGAGCTGGCCCTCGATCTCCGGAACGTTTCCGTTCGCCCAACTGCGGACCTTCTTGAGGTGCCGCCACTGGGGCAGCGCATCAAGATACGCCCACGACAACCGGTGGTACGGGGTGGGGCCCCGCTTCTCCAGCGCGGCCTTGTGGACCGGCGACGGGTACCCGGCGTTGGCCGCAAAACCGAAGTCTGCATGGTCGATGCCCAGTTCGGCCATCATTTTGTCGCGCTGAACCTTGGCGATCACCGAAGCCGCCGCGACGGCGACGCAGGACTGATCGCCCTTGATCACCGTACGGACCTGCCAGGGAGCACCGAGATAGTCGTGCTTCCCGTCGAGGATGACCGCGTCGGGACGGACCGGCAGCGCTTCCAGGGCACGCACGGCCGCCAGTCGCAGCGCGGCCGTCATCCCCAGGTCGTCGATCTCCTCCGGAGAGGCATGCCCCAGGGCGTACGACGTCACCCACTTCTCCAACTCCGCGGCGAGCGCGGTACGCCGCTTGACGGTCAGCAGCTTGGAGTCGGTGAGCCCTTCCGGCGGACGGCGCAGTCCCGTGACGGCGGCGCAGACGGTGACAGGGCCGGCCCACGCACCGCGGCCCACCTCGTCGACACCGGCAATGATCTTCGCTCCGGTCGTGGCGCGGAGGGAGCGCTCGACGGTGTGGGTCGGTGGTTCGTACGGCATGGCGCCCTCAGCCTACGCCGCCCGAAGGCCCTCGCGACACCCCGGTTTCCCCGAGCGACCGGGGTGCTCGCGTCGGGGTCGACCAGGGTGTCCGCACGAGGGCCGGTCAGGCGGCCGCTGCCGCAGCAGCGGGACCATCAGCTGGTCGATCATCTCCTCCAGATCCTGCTCGCTCCATTCGCTCGCGCACACCTTGGAGCGGTACATCATCATCGCCGGGATGGCGTCGAAGACGTAGGCATTCGCGGCGTCGGGACGCACCTCTCCCCTTTCGATTCCCCGGTCGATGACCTCTCGCAGCAGATGCATGGTCGGCTCGACGACCCCGCCGAGGATCACACGGTGAAAGCGCTCGGCCTGAGCCACATCGCATTCGTGAAGCACGGAACGCAGCGCGAACCCAGGCTGCGAGTACATCGCCTCACGCACCCGCCGGCACAGTTCCAGCAGGTCCTCCCGGACGCTCCCGAGGTCGGGCGCCTCCTCCGGGCTCGGCAGTCCGGCCTGGAGCGCGTCCGCGACGAGGTCCTCCTTGGACGGCCAGCGGCGGTAGACCGCGGCCTTGCCGGTCTGGGCACGCGCGGCGACGCCCTCCATCGTGAGGCCGTTCCAGCCGACCGTGCCGAGCTGTTCCAGCGCGGCCTCGAGGATCGCGCGCTCGAGTACGGCACCGCGTCGGCGCGAGGAGGCCGTCTGAGCGGGGGCGGCCGTCCAGCGCGAAGTAACCATCTGACTGTCTCCGTTGTGCAGGGGAGCGGGGTTTTCGGGGAGCGATGAGCGATCGAGTTGACGCCATGCGGCAGCGACTTCAGTGAACGCTTGCGTTCACTGTCGGGGACTCACTACCGTTGACGCGGCAGTGAACGCGAGCGTTCACTAACGCACTTGTGGGGGACCCATAGTGACAACCTCTCAGTTGATTCAGGACCCAGAGCGCCCGAAGTCGGGAGTGGCCCGCCGGGAGGGGCACCCCGGTATCGCACTCACCGTCATCGCGGCCTGCCAACTCATGGTGGTACTCGACGCGACGATTGTGAACATCGCGCTCCCGCACATTCAAGACGCGCTCAAGTTCAGTACGACCGACCTGACGTGGGTGGTCAGCGCGTACACCCTCACCTTCGGTGGCCTGCTGCTTCTCGGCGCCCGAGCCGGCGACATCCTCGGTCGGCGCCGGGTCTTCATGACCGGCATCCTGCTGTTCACCTTCGCCTCGCTGCTCGGCGGACTCGCCCAGGAACCGTGGCAGTTGCTGGCCGCGCGTGCCCTGCAGGGCGTTGGTGGCGCGATCGCGTCGCCCACTTCGCTGGCGCTCATCACCACCACATTCCCCGAGGGCCCGGAGCGGAACCGGGCGTTCGCCGTCTTCGCCACGGTCTCGGCCGGCGGTGGAGCGATCGGTCTGCTCGCCGGCGGCATGCTCACGGAGTGGCTCGACTGGCGTTGGGTCCTCTTCGTCAACGTACCCATCGGTGTGCTGATCGCCGTACTCACGCCGATGTACATCAATGAGTCCGAACGCCACCCCGGGCGCTTCGACATCGCGGGTGCGCTCACCTCGACGGCCGGAATGGCATCCCTGGTGTACGGCTTCATCCGCGCCTCGGAGGACGGTTGGCGGGACAGCGTCACGATCGGGTCGTTCGGCGCGGCCGTGGTGCTGCTGGTGGCCTTCGGGGTCATCGAGACGCGGGCCAAGGAGCCCATCACACCGCTGAAGATGTTCGCCGACCGCAACCGCTCGGGCACGTATGTGATCATGCTGAGCCTGGCAGCGGCGATGTTCGGCATGTTCTTCTACATCGTGCTCTTCGTGCAGAACGTGCTGGGGTACAGCCCGATCTCGGCCGGTGTGGCCTTCCTCCCGGTGACGGTCGCGATCGCGGTCGGCGCGGGTCTGTCGCAGCGGTTCCTGCCGGTGCTCGGCCCCAAGCCGTTCATGCTCGTCGGCTCGACGCTCGTCGCACTCGGGCTCGGCTGGCAGACGTTCATCAGCCCTGACAGCTCGTACGTCGGCGGAGTGCTCGGCCCGATGCTGCTGTTCGGCTTCGGCATGGGCCTGAACTTCGTGACGCTGACGGTCACCGCGGTCTCGGGTGTCGCCCAGCACGAGGCGGGCGCGGCCTCGGGTCTGCTCAATGTCACGCAGCAGGTGGGCGGTTCGCTCGGTCTCTCCATCCTCACCACGGTCTTCGGTTCGGCCAGCCGTGACGAGGCGGAGAAGCAGATGCCCAAGTTCCTGACGGACGGCTCGCCCGAACAGAAGGCGGAATTCGCCAAGACCCACCAGCTGCCCGCTCCTTGGGGTCACCAGGTGCTCGCCGAGGGCATCTCGACGGCCTTCATTCCGGCGGCCGCGATGGCCCTGCTGGCCCTGATCACGGCCGTGCTGGTGATCCGGGTCCGCAAGAGCGACATGGACGCCCTCGCCGGCACGGCAGGCCCTGCCGGGGGCTGACGACGACACCGCGGAGGCCGGACCGGGTCCGGGGGAACCTGACGGCGAGGACGCCGGTCCGGCCATCCGCAGGACGACCGAAGAGCGGCGGGCTTCCTCGGCACCGGCGGCATCTCGGGCTCCTTCGGTACCGCCTGTACGTGATGAGCACGACGACCGGGCCGAGCCAGAGCCCCACGGTGTCCCGTCGGCGCACGCCCGTCATGATCCACAGGCAGGGTGGCGGACAGGGTGCGCTGGGCAAGGCGCCCAGGGAGTGCCGGCCGGGCTGTGGCAGGCCGACAGCAGAGGCCCCCAGCCGCACGCGTCACCGCCACTGAGGCGCCCGCGGGGACTCCAGGCGGGGTTCTCCGGATCCCGGGCCCTGGGGCCGCCTGAAGCGCGTACGACCGCCCTGGGCGCCCCTCGGGCCGTACGACGCCCTAGGCACCGCTCGTCGTACGGCCGTACGCGGGACCCGGCACCCAGTCCGGCAGCCTCTCCGTACGCTCCAGCCACGCGCTCGGGGGCGCTCCTGCCTTCCCGGCGGCGACGACGCCGCCCACGATGGCGCAGGTCGTGTCCACATCGCCGCCGACCTGGGCGGTGGCCCAGAAGGCCTCTTCGTAGTCACCAAGGGCCCGGGCGGCCGACCAGAGCGCGAACGGCACGGTGTCGTGCGCCGACGTACGCCGTCCACAGCCCAGCACTGCGGCCACGGTCGCGGTGTCCCCGTAGTCGAGCATGTCCCGGGCGCGCCGCAGCCCGGCGCCGACGGCGCTGCGCGGTACGAGCGCGATGACGCCGTCCAGGAGCGCCTCGGCGCTCGGCGGCCCCGCCGGGTCGGCCGCCAGCGCGGCGGCCGCGGCGACGGCCATGGCGCCGACCACGGCCTCGCGGTGCTGGTGCGTGGGGTACGCCGAGATCTCCGCCTGGTGCGTCGCCTGCTCCGGGTCGTCCGCGTACCAGGCCCCCAAGGGGGCGATCCGCATCGCGGCGCCGTTGCCCCACGAGCCCTGGCCCTTGAAGAGGGCGGATGCCAGCTCGCGCCAGTCGCCGCCTTCCCGGATCTGCCGCAGCAGCCGGTTGACCGCGGGCCCGTAGCCCCGGTCGAAGTCGTGGTGCTCGGCGAACGAGCGGGCCAGTTCGTCCTGGTCGATGCGGTGATGCGCGGCCAAAACGGCCACTACGGAGCAGGCCATTTCGGTGTCGTCGGTCCATTGCCAGGGATGGGGCGGCAGCTCACGGCGCTTCAGCAGCGGGTAGTTCGCGGGCACGAAGTACTGCGAGCCCAGCGCGTCTCCCACCGCGAGTCCGCGCAGGCCGGCCAGGGCGCGGTCCAAGCGCCTGTCGGGAGAGGAGTCAGCGGTCATCGCCCTGCCACTCTATCCGGTGACTCCGTACGATTCCGGATCACGCCATTGCTCGAAAGGACGGTCAAGCGTGTACCTGCCGTCCTCCCCCAGAACGAGCATCCGTGTCTCTCCGTTCCCAGGGTTCGACAGCGATTCGAATTCCGCGACCGTCCAGTGGAACCAGCGCATGCAGAACAGCCGCATGGCCAGGCCGTGCGTCACCAGGAGCACGTTCGGCGGGTGGTCGGGGGCCTCGAAGCTCCGGTACAGGCTCTCCAGGAAGCCGCCCACCCGGTCGTACACGTCGGCACCGGACTCGCCCTGCGCGAACCGGTAGAAGAAGTGCCCGTACGCGTCGCGGTACGCCTTCTGGAGGCGTACGTCGTCGCGGTCCTGCCAGTTGCCCCAGTCCTGCTCGCGCAGTCGCGGCTCCTCGCGCACCCGTACGAGTTCGGGGTCGAGGTGGAAGGCGCGGAACGTCTCGTGGGTGCGGCGGTACGGGGACACGTAAACGCTTACGCGCTCCCGTCCGAAGAGCTCCCGCAGCTGTTTGCCCGTGTCCTCCGCCTGCTGCCACCCCTTCTCGGTGAGCGCCAGAGCGTGGTCGGGCTCGCGTTCGTACACGGTGTCATCGGCATTGCCCGCCGACTCGCCGTGCCGGACAAGGACGATGCGCCGTGGTCGAGCCATGCCAAGACCCTAGATCGTGTGAGGGCCGATCGAGCACTCGTACGGGCTCCATACGGCGTAGGTCACACGGTTCTTGCCCACAGGAACCGCCGCGGACGGCCCCCTCAGACCGTCCAGCTGGGCTCCAGTTCCACGATGTCGCCCGCAAGGGCCGCGACGTCGGCCTCGATCTGGGCGCGCAGCGCGAGGCGTTCCACTCGCTCGGCGCGGTACTTGCCGTGCTCCGCGGCCGACTGCCACATGGACAGGATCAGGAACTCATGGCCGGGCGCCTCACCGAAAAGGCCCCGCACCATGCCGGGCGAGCCCGCCATCGCGGGGTTCCAGACCTTCTCCTGCATCAGCGCAAAGTGCTCCGCCCGCTCCTCGTGGATCCGGCAGTGGGCCACGCGTACCAGGTCGGCGTCCGTGAAGCGCGGCTCGAAGCCGGTTTTCACGTCGAAACGGTGATCGAACAGCTTGACCTGCGAGTCCTTGAAAGTGCCCGACTGCGCGGCGGCGAGCCGATCGTGGGAGCGGGCCATGAAGGAGTCGTAGAAGGCACGGCTTTCCCAGAAGGCGAAGATGTGCGCGACGCCGGACCGCCCCCGGCTCCATCCCCCGCCCTGTCCCCGGAAACCCGGCTCCCCCAGAAGCCCCGCCCACTTTCGCTGCCCCCGCTCGAAACCGCGGCGGTCCACCACGGTGCAGCGAATCCACTTGACCAGCACCGCGCCATCGTAAGGCCACGGAGCGTGGCGCCGGTCACGCTCCGGCGGAGTACATCCGCGCGAGCGCCCCGGCGCGCGTGGCACGATGGACAACCGGCCCTGATCGCAGGGTAGTTGGGCCAGGCAGCACATGGGGAACGGGGAGGGGAGATCTGGTGAACGGTCTCAACAAGGGCATCCGCAAGGTCGAGTTGGCGGTGAAGTGGGATCCGAGTCCTGTCGGTGAGCCCGCGACCGATCTCGACATCATCGCGGCGACCTATCTGTCGGCCGACCCGAACGAAAAGCCGGTCTACGTAGTGCACTTCGACAGCCGCTCTCCGGACGGCACCATCTATCTGAACCGGGACAGCAAGGACGGCAAGGGCTTCGGCTGGGACGAGGTCATGACGCTGGAGCTGGACCGCCTGAACAGCCGCTACGCGCGCGTGGTGGTCGGCGTCCTCATCCAACAGCGCGCCGGCCACAAGACGTTCGCGGGCGTGCTCAATCCCGGCTTCCGCATGCGCGAGGGCTACACCGTCCTGGCGCAGGACAACTTCGGGGACGTCCTGGGGGCAACGGCCGCAACGGTCGGGGAGTTCGTACGCGACGATTCCGGAGAGTGGACTTTCCACCCCGGCATCCACGGCTACGACACGGACCCGGTGACCTTCGCCAGGGTCATGGGCAACCCTTCGGAAGCCTGAATCGCATTCCCTAGGGACCCCGATTTCCGAAACAGGCCTCTCCTTAGGACGCGATAACGCTGAAGGGCGGCACGGCCGGTGGCCGTGCCGCCCTTCAGGGCTTCAGGTGAGCGCTCGACGTGAGGGGCTCGTCAGCCGGCGGTCCAGCCCGGGATCGTCGGCAGCACCTTCTCGGCGACGCGGAACAACGCCGCGTCATCGGGCGGTACGTCGTCCTGGCGCCAGATGACCATCTCGAACGAGCCGCCGCCGTCCTTCGCGTTCTTGGCAACCAGCAGGCGGCGGGCGATGCCGCCGGGGCCGCTGTCGGCCTTGCCGCCGCCGAGGCTGAAGGTGAGGGCGATGGTCCGGTCCGAGTAGAGGAGCGCCGGGTGACCGAGGACCGTCTTCTTCTCAGCGCTCTCGCCCAGGTAGCCGGCCGTGTCGGCGACCGGGAGATGGTCGTACGACGCCGAAAGCTTCACGGAGTAGGTCATCAGATCTACGTTCGCCTCGGGGGCGGCGATCTTGGTGCCGCCGGCGAGGGTGATCGAGCTCTTGCTGCCGCCGGCGGTCTCCGCGTGTTCTTCCGGCGTTCCAAGGAGTGCCGGAAGGTCCGGGCGGTTCAGCGCCGCGCACAGCTGTGCTCCGGACACGTGCTTCGACGACCGGGCGTCGCGCCCGCCAGAGCAGACCGCCGGCTTGTCGTCAGCAGCGTTCTGCCTGGACGCTTCCTGCAGCCTCCACAGGACACCCGCGAGGCCTCCGACCAGCACCACCGCCGCAACGGCCTGCGCCCCTACGCTCATGCCCTTCTTGGATTCCCCGAGATCGCCGACCATGCCCCCACCCCGCTGTGCGCGCCCTGTGCGCGCTGGGGGAGCCTAACCGGTGATCGTTTCGCGGGGATATGGGATTCCCCCCGGCTTGCTGTACATGCGCGTGCCCGGGGCCGGAAAACGCAGAGGGCGGTGGAGCCCGGATATCAGCTCCACCGCCCTGACCAGCTAGTTCATCTGCCTAGCAGGCGTCCGACATCAGCTGCAACCGCTGGTCGACCCGCACCCTTCGCAGATGTAGCAGGAACCGGCCCGCTGCATCTTCGTGCCGCAGGAGAAGCACAGGGGGGCGTCCGCCTGGATGCCCAGCTGCATCTCCACCAGTTCGGCACTGGTGTGGGCCTGCTTCGGGGCGGGCTCGGCCGCCTCGACCTCGGCCTTGGGGGCGGCGACGGCCTTCAGCTCCTGCGCACGGGGCGCGGACTGGGCCAGGCCCTCGACGTCGACGTCGACATCGTCGAGAGACGGCTCGTACGAACCGGTCTCCAGGTGACGCTGACGCTCCTCGGCGGAGTGGATGCCGAGCGCGGAGCGGGTCTCGAAGGGCAGGAAGTCCAGCGCCAGGCGACGGAAGATGTAGTCGACGATCGACTGCGCCATCCGCACGTCCGGGTCGTCCGTCATGCCGGCCGGCTCGAAGCGCATGTTCGTGAACTTCGAGACGTACGTCTCCAGAGGCACGCCGTACTGCAGACCCACCGAGACGGCGATCGAGAAGGCGTCCATCATGCCCGCGAGGGTGGAGCCCTGCTTCGACATCTTCAGGAAGACCTCGCCGAGACCGTCGTCCGGGTAGGAGTTGGCGGTCATGTAGCCCTCGGCGCCGCCCACCGTGAAGGAGGTGGTGATGCCGGGACGGCCCTTGGGGAGGCGCTTGCGGACCGGGCGGTACTCGACGACCTTCTCGACCGCGGTACGGATGGTCTCCTCGGCCTTGGCCGTGACCTCGGCCTTCTCCTTCTCCTTGGTCTTCGCGGAGAGGGGCTGGCCGACCTTGCAGTTGTCGCGGTAGATCGCGAGCGCCTTGACGCCCATCTTCCACGCCTCGAAGTAGACCTCTTCGACGTCCTCGACGGTCGCCGTCTCCGGCAGGTTGACCGTCTTGGAGAGCGCACCGGAGATCCAGGGCTGGATCGCGGCCATCATGCGGACGTGGCCCATCGCGGAGATGGAGCGCTCGCCCATGGCGCAATCGAAGACTTCGTAGTGCTCGTGCTTGAGGCTCGGCGCGTCGATCACATTGCCGTTCTCGGCGATGTGGGCGACGATCGCCTCGATCTGCTCCTCCTGGTAACCCAGGCGACGCAGGGCCTGCGGCACGGTGCCGTTGACGATCTGCATCGAGCCGCCGCCGACCAGCTTCTTGAACTTGACCAGCGCGAGGTCGGGCTCAAGACCGGTGGTGTCGCAGGACATCGCGAGACCGATGGTGCCGGTCGGGGCGATGACCGAGGCCTGCGCGTTGCGGAAGCCGTTCTTCTCACCGAGGTGCAGCACGTCCTGCCAGGCCTCCGTGGCGGCGGCCCAGATCGGCGTGTCCAGGTCGTCCACGCGGACGGCCACGGCGTTGGCGTCGGAGTGCTGCTTCATGACGCGCTGGTGCGGCTGCGCGTTGCGGGCGTAGCCGTCGTAGGCGCCGACGACCGCGGCGAGCTCGGCGGAACGCTTGTACGACGTACCGGTCATCAGCGAGGTGATGGCACCGGCGAGGGCGCGGCCTCCGTCGGAGTCGTAGGCGTGGCCCGTCGCCATCAGGAGGGCGCCGAGGTTGGCGTAACCGATGCCCAGCTGACGGAAGGCGCGGGTGTTCTCGCCGATCTTCTGCGTCGGGAAGTCCGCGAAGCAGATGGAGATGTCCATCGCGGTGATGACCAGCTCGACGACCTTGGCGAAGCGCTCGACCTCGAAGGACTGGCGGCCCTTGCCGTCGTCCTTCAGGAACTTCATCAGGTTCAGCGAGGCGAGGTTGCAGGACGTGTTGTCCAGGTGCATGTACTCGCTGCACGGGTTCGAGCCGTTGATACGGCCGGACTCCGGGCACGTGTGCCAGTGGTTGATCGTGTCGTCGTACTGGATGCCCGGGTCGGCGCAGGCCCAGGCGGCCTCGGCCATCTTGCGGAAGAGCGACTTGGCGTCGACCTCCTCGATGACCTCGCCGGTCATACGGGAGGTGAGGCCGAACTTGCCGCCCTCCTCGACCGCCTTCATGAACGTGTCGTTCACGCGGACCGAGTTGTTGGCGTTCTGGTACTGGACGGACGTGATGTCGTCGCCGCCCAGGTCCATGTCGAAGCCCGCGTCACGGAGGGCGCGGATCTTCTCCTCCTCCTTGACCTTGGTCTCGATGAAGTCCTCGATGTCGGGGTGGTCGACGTCGAGGATGACCATCTTGGCCGCGCGACGCGTGGCGCCACCCGACTTGATCGTTCCTGCGGAGGCGTCGGCACCGCGCATGAAGGAGACGGGACCCGAGGCGTTGCCGCCCGAGGAGAGGAGCTCCTTGGAGGAGCGGATGCGGGAGAGGTTCAGGCCGGCGCCGGAGCCGCCCTTGAAGATCATGCCCTCTTCCTTGTACCAGTCGAGGATCGACTCCATGGAGTCGTCGACGGACAGGATGAAGCAGGCGGAGACCTGCTGGGGCTGGGGCGTGCCGACGTTGAACCAGACCGGGCTGTTGAAGCTGAAGATCTGGTGCAGGAGGGCGTACGCCAGCTCGTGCTCGAAGATCTCGGCGTCGGCGGGCGAGGCGAAGTACTTGTAGTCCTCACCGGCCTTCCGGTACGTCTTCACGATGCGGTCGATGAGCTGCTTGAGGCTCACCTCGCGCTGCGGGGTGCCGACGGCACCTCGGAAGTACTTGCTGGTGACGATGTTGACCGCGTTCACCGACCAGAAGCCGGGGAACTCGACGCCACGCTGCTCGAAGTTGATCGAGCCGTCGCGCCAGTTGGTCATGACGACGTCACGGCGCTCCCACTCCACCTCGTCGTACGGGTGCACGCCGGGGGTGGTGTGGATGCGCTCGATGCGCAGTCCCTTGCTGGCCTTGGTTCCGCCCTTGGCGCGGGAACCTCGTGCCGGACCGCTCGCCGTCTCTGTCATGCCGCCTCCCTGTATCGGGCTAAAACGCCCTGAAGTGCCTCGTTCTTCCCGTGGCACGGTGTGTGTCTGATGCTGCGCGCGCCGCTCACGCGGCTCCGCGGAGCAGGTCTGTGGTCGCCGCCGATCAGCCGACCCGAGTCGGCCTTCGCGTCAGTCGGCGGCGCTGGCGGGCACGGGGACTTGGACAGCCCCTCCGGACCCGCGGTCGCTTTCCGGGCGCTCCGCGTCCGCGACTTCCTCGTCCGCGGCGGGGCGCTGCCTCGTCTCTTGCCTGAGTTCCGTGATGGCGGCCTCGAAGTCCTCAAGCGAGTCGAACGCCCGGTACACGGACGCGAACCGCAGATAGGCGACGAGGTCGAGTTCCTGCAACGGGCCGAGTATGGCCAGCCCCACGTCGTGAGTGGTCAGCTCGGCGCTTCCGGTGGCCCGCACCGCCTCCTCGACCCGCTGGCCGAGCTGGGCGAGCGCGTCCTCGGTGACGGGCCGCCCCTGGCATGCCTTGCGCACCCCGTTGATGACCTTGGTGCGGCTGAAGGGTTCGGTCACGCCGGAGCGCTTGACCACCATCAGCGAGCACGTCTCCACGGTCGTGAAACGACGGGAGCAGTCGGGGCACTGGCGGCGCCTGCGGATCGACGTGCCGTCATCGGTCGTACGACTGTCGACGACGCGGCTGTCAGGGTGCCTGCAGAAGGGGCAGTGCATGGCTCCAACCCTCCTTCACAGCACGACTCATAGACCTCGCGAGACCCCTTGGGTCCCTCGAAGCAGCCCCAAGCATAGGCGATGACCGCGGGCTCGAAGACCCGGGGGACCACAACTTCTGGGCTGCTACTGCAATCCAACCACTAGATGTGGGGATCAGCGCGCAAATTGGCCCACGAGGCGCGTGTCGCACGCGTATTGGCATGTGCCGCACGGCCATACCGATCCCGGACACACGGAGATAGCGTGGTGGCCGTGCAGATAGGGGGGTCGGTACCCGGTTGACGGGGTACCGGATGGCAGACTGGGCCGCAGCCCACATCTGCTGGCACGCTCATCGCCCCGGCGGTGAAGAGTACAGCAATGGGTCCTTTTGTCCGCCAGGTGCGGCGCGAGCCATACACCCAGACACATGATCACGTCAGGCAATCCGCGCTTTTTCACTCGAACGTGTGTTTGGCGCAACCTTTCGAAAGCAACTACCGTTGTCCAGCAGGGAGACCATCGAGAGGGGCCGACGTGACCACCACCGCAGACAGTGCCACCATCACTGCCCAGGACCGCTCCCAGGGCCGACTCGAGCCGGTGCATGCGATGAACGAAGCCGTGAATCATGAGGGACCCAAGCGCTCCCTGCCAGGCCGACCTCCAGGCATCCGCGCGGACAGCTCGGGGCTCACAGACCGGCAGCGCCGGGTGATCGAGGTCATCAGGGACTCCGTGCAGCGGCGCGGCTACCCGCCGTCGATGCGGGAGATCGGACAGGCGGTCGGCCTGTCCAGCACCTCCTCGGTCGCGCATCAGCTGATGGCATTGGAGCGCAAGGGCTTTCTGCGCCGCGACCCGCACCGCCCGCGTGCGTACGAGGTCCGGGGCTCCGACCAGTCCTCGGTCCAGCCCACTGACACGGCGGGCAAGCCGGCCGCGTCGTACGTGCCGCTCGTCGGCCGTATCGCCGCCGGTGGCCCGATCCTCGCCGAGGAGTCGGTCGAGGACGTCTTCCCCCTCCCCCGCCAGCTGGTCGGTGACGGCGAACTGTTCGTCCTGAAGGTCGTCGGTGACTCGATGATCGAGGCCGCCATCTGCGACGGGGACTGGGTGACGGTCCGCCGCCAGCCGGTCGCGGAGAACGGCGACATCGTGGCCGCGATGCTGGACGGCGAGGCCACGGTGAAGCGCTTCAAGCGCGAGGACGGGCACGTGTGGCTGCTGCCGCACAACTCCGCCTACCAGCCGATTCCCGGCGACGAGGCGACCATCCTCGGCAAGGTCGTGGCAGTACTGCGGCGGGTGTAACAACCCGCGAAGGGCGGGACGCTCCGCCCCGCCCCTGACCGGGCCCCGGGACCAACTGCGCCGGTTCCGGGGCCCTGCCGCGTCTTCTGCGTCTTCCTGACGGGGGGCTTTCGGTACGGGGAGTGCGCTTCCCTGGCCGGGGCTATGGGTGCTGCGGGCTCCCTGGCCGGGGGCTCGGCGCGCTATGCGCCGTGCGATACCGGCAGGGCCTTGATCCGGGTGATGCGCTTTCTGGCGGAGGCCTGGGACGTACGGCCCGCTGTCCTGCGCGCGGCCTGGACGCACGGGGATTCCGAGCCAGTGTTGCCAGGGGCGCCTGGCAGACGGTGATGACTTGGCGGGGTCGGCGTTGCCCTCCGGGCGGGCACCGGAGCGGCCCGCGCAGTGCGAGGGGCGGTGCGGCAACACGTACGGGAACCCTTGAGCGCGGTGCCCGACAGGGGCTGGTGGAGCTGGTGTGCCCAGGCGAAGGCGTTGCCGGAAGCATGACCTCGCTCCCAGCACCGGGCCCGACACCCTCACCGTCGGCCCGAATACCCTCGCCGTCGGCACGGACACCGCGAGCCGCGCCGCCCGTGCGGCCCCGTGACCAATGCGCCGCCCGCGCGCCCGCCGCCAGGCGCTACGCGTCCTCCGCCTTCCGTGCCGCCTCGTCGATCGCGGCGAGTGACCTGCGGACCTGATTGCGGTCCGTCGTGTACCAGAAGTCGGGCAAGGACGCCTTCAGATAGCTGCCGTAGCGGGCCGTGGCCAGGCGCTGGTCGAGTACGGCGACCACGCCCCGGTCCCCCGTCGCCCGTACGAGGCGGCCGGCGCCCTGGGCCATCAGGAGCGCGGCGTGGGTGGCGGCCACCGCCATGAAGCCATTGCCACCGTTGTCCTCGACCGCCTTCTGGCGGGCGCTCATCAGTGGGTCGTCGGGGCGCGGGAAGGGGATCTTGTCCATGACGACGAGCTGACAGCTGGGGCCCGGGACGTCCACGCCCTGCCAGAGCGAAAGCGTGCCGAAGAGGCAGGTCTTGGGATCGGCCGCGAAGTTCTTGATCAGCTCGCCGAGCGTCTCCTCGCCTTGCAGCAGGATCGGGTACTCGGGCATACGCGTCCGCAGCTCCTCGGCCGCGAGCTGGGCCGCCCGCATCGAGGAGAACAGGCCGAGCGTGCGGCCACCGGCGGCCTGGATCAGCTCGGTGAGCTCGTCCAGCATGTCCCCGCGATCACCGTCCCGTGCGGGGCGCGACAGGTGCTTGGCGACATAGAGGATGCCCTGCTTGGGGTAGTCGAAGGGCGAGCCGACGTCGACGCCCTTCCATTGCGGAAGATCCTCTCCCTCCGTGCCCTCCGGGGCGAGCCCCATCGACGCCCCCACGCCGTTGAAGTCGCCGCCGAGCTTCAGCGTCGCGGAGGTCAGCACGACGGACCGGTCAGCGAAAAGCTTCTCCCTGAGGAGCCCGGACACATTCATGGGAGCCACGCGGAGCGAAGCGCCGAAGCGGTCGTGGCGCTCGTACCAGACGACGTCCCACTCGGAGCCGTTGGTGATGCGCTCCGCCACGTCGTGCACGGTCTCCACCGAGGCCAGGGCCTGCTTGCGTACCGCATCCTCGTCCTGGACGGACTTGTCGCGTGTGGAACCGAGTGCCGAAATCACCGTACGGGCGGCGTCGCGCAGCGCCATCAAGGCATACCCGAGGTCCTCCGGGACCTCCTCCAGTCGTCCCGGCAGCGCCAGCTCCATGAGCCGCTCGAAGCCCTCGGCGGCGGTCTGGAGCTGGTCGGCGGCCTTCTCGTTGACGAGCTTCGCGGCGCGCCGGACGGCTCGGTTGACCTGGCCGGGGGTGAGCTCGCCGGTCGCTACGCCGGTGACCCGGGAGACCAGCTCATGGGCCTCGTCGACGATCAGCACCTCATGCTGCGGGAGGACCGGCGCGCCCTCGATGGCGTCGATCGCGAGCAGCGCGTGGTTGGTGACGACGACCTCGGCGAGCTTGGCGCGCTCGCGGGCCATCTCGGCGAAGCACTCCGCTCCGTAGGCGCATTTCGTGGCGCCCAAGCACTCCCGGGACGAGACGGACACCTGTGCCCAGGCACGGTCGGAGACACCCGGCGTGAGGTCGTCGCGGTCGCCGGTCTCGGTCTCGTCCGACCACTCCCGCAGCCGCAGCAGGTCCTGGCCCAGCTTGCTGGTGGGCGCGGCGGCCTCGAACTGGTCGAAGAGGCCCTCCTCCTCTTCCTGCGGCACACCCTCGTGCAGGCGGTGCAGGCACAGATAGTTGGAGCGGCCCTTCAGCATCGCGAACTCGGGGCGGCGGCGCAGCAGCGGATGCAGCGCGTCCACGGTGCGCGGCAGGTCACGCTCCACGAGCTGCCGCTGCAGCGCCAGGGTGGCGGTCGCCACGACCACGCGCTCCCCGTGCGCGAGCGCCGGCACCAGGTAGCCGAGCGACTTTCCGGTGCCGGTGCCCGCCTGGACCAGAAGGTGGGAGCTGTCGTCGATGGCGCCCGCGACGGCTTCGGCCATGGTCACCTGGCCAGGGCGCTCCGTACCGCCGACGGCAGTTACGGCAGCATGCAGGAGTTCGGGGAGTGAGGGCTTTGTCATAGCGCTGCCAGCCTACGGGGCGCCACTGACAATCGAGCGATCAAGGTGGGGCCGACGGACGTGATCAAGACGAGTACGGACCCGGTGATCAAGGCTGGTGGAGGGGGTTCGGGACGGTGCCCTGCACGGCGGCGTGCGGGCGCTCGGGGCGGTCGCGGTAGCCATCGAGGTGCAGCCGATTTCGGTTCAGACACAGGCGCTCGATCCGGGGAGTGAGCAGGTCGAACATCTCGTAACGCTCCTTGAGCTCGGGAAAGCGCGCCTGATGGCGAATGATCTCCGCTCGGACGAGGGACCAGAAAAGGTCCTCCGGAACGCCCAGTTGCTCCTCGCAGAGCGGTGCGAGATAGCGGAACACCCCGACAAAGAGCCCAGAATGGATGAACTGGGTCAGGAACGCGGGCGGCTCGGTGAGCAGCACGTTCCGTACGTCGTCCGGCATGGAGGCATGCTCGGGCAGGGGTTCCGCGCTCACATTGACGTCGTCCACGAAGTCCTTCACCGCGAGCCGGACCGGTACGTCATGGTCGTCGAAGACAACGATCGCGTTTTCTCCATGTGGGCTGAACACAGTGCCGTATCGATAGAGGCAGTGCAGCAGCGGCGGCAGGAGTGCGGCGAAGAGGCGACGCAACCAGACCTTCGGAGCCAGGCCCGAGCGGGCGACCAGCTGCGCCGTGAAGGCACGGCCCTCCGGGTCGGTGTACAGAAGCGCGGCCAGCGTGCGGGCACGTTCACCGGGGGCCAGATGGCGGGAGACCGGCTCGCGCCAGATCGCTCCGAGTAGCTCCTTGTACTGATAGGGCACTTCTGGGAGGGCGTCGTACACCGGATGCCCGACGGTCACCGAGGCTACCTCGCCGAGCAGAATCACCCCGCAGGTGTCACGCAGGAACGAGTCGGCGTCGCGCAGGGCGTGCATCCAGGCGGTGACGGCGGGGGCCGCGAGCGTCCGTTCCGTAGGAAGGCCGCGCCACACCAGGGTGTTGAGGACGGACAGCGGGAGCTTCACGGTGTGCCGGTCCGGCCGCGACACATTGAGGAACGTACGGACCGACTGCTGGGGCAGGCGCAGATCACCGTCCGAGTGCAGCGGCACGATCGCGTCCGCTGCGACATGGCGTGCGAAGAGGGGCAGCACGACGTCGTCCCACTGCCAGGGGTGCACGGGCAGATAGAGGTACGCCTCCGGTGTGAGCCCGCGCGCGCGGAGTAATCCGTCGAACGACTCCCTGGTGGCGGGGGCGAGTTCGCGCGCGTAGAGGTGTGCGGCGGTGTCGAGGCCGGACACACCTCGGTAGGTGGCGAGCGTGGTGTGCACCGCGATCCACGGAAGGGCCGTCGCCCGGCGTGCCTCGGGTGCCCAGACGGCGGCGTCTCGTGCGGAGAAGCCGAGCCGGCCCTTGTTCAGCACGATCCAGGGGTGCCCGGTCTGGTGTCCTTCCAGTTCCGCGTATCCCAGGTCGGCCAGGTCGGCCGCCGCGAGGGCGTTGTGGCCGAGGCGCGCGTCGGCGGCCAGGGTGGTGCTCAGCTCACGGATGACATGGCCGAGCGTCGCTCCGTCAAGTTCCAACGTGCCTCGGGCACGGGTGAGGAAGCCGACCGGGTCGGTGAAGGGCCGGGGCTCCGCCCCTCCCTCCGTGAGAGTGAGCGAGTGGGGATCCACGCGCCAACCGTCGTACGCGGTACGGCGGGCGCGGAAGGACAGGATGCCACCGGCGTCCAGGCGGAGGGTGTACGGGGCGCAGGGGCTGTCGGCCGGAGTCGGTTTCCCCTCCGGGTTCGGGACCGAGGCCGGGCGCGCGGACGGGACTGAGGCAGCCGGGGACGGGGTGGGAGGAGGGGCAGGCTCGGAGGCAGGGGTGAGCGTCCGTTCCGGCTCCTCCACCCGCCCCAGGTCCGGCTCCGGCTCCGGCTCCGGCTCCGGCTCCGGCTGGATGATTCCCTCGTACGCGAACTCGCCGATCATCTTGGCGAGCAGGCGGCGGCCGGCCTGCTCCCACCCGTCTTTGCTCAGCTCAGGTGGGTCGTACAACGTGGGCTGCTCTCCGGAGGCCGGGGTGGCGGATGAATTCGGCACGGGGACTCCTCGACAGGGAACCGGATCGGGACGAGCGGTGTACTAAAAGTGACGGCGCTACAACAGATCGCGCAGGGCCCGGTCTCGGACCATGAGGGCTGCCCGCTTGTCGGGCAGATCGACCTCGGCGGAGAACCGGAAGCCGGCGCTCAGGAAGGCGGAGACGGAGGGGGTGTTGCGAAGGTCGGGTTCCGCGACGACACGAGCGCATGAGGGGCGCTTGTCCAGTACGTGGTCTGCGACGGCTCGGAGCAGGGTGGAGCCGAGGCCTCGCCCGCGATGGGCGACACCGCCGATGAGGAGGTGAATTCCGGTGTCGTGCGGTCGGGCGGGGTAGTGGCGAGCCAGGAGATCGAGATCCGCGCGGTAGATCTCCCAGTAGCTCATCGGGTCGCCATCCAGTACCCCGAGGCAAGGGACGCTGCGTCCGTCGCCGTCGAGCTGGAGGCTCAGATGCTCCTCGGCCACGGACTCGGGCCCCGCCAGGTCCCAGAACTCCGCGACGGCAGGGTCGTTCATCCAGCGGGTGATGAGCGGGAGATCGCGCTCGACACACACGGGGACGAGGTGGAAGACGCCCACAGGCGTGAGGGTGGGCCCCCAGCCACCGACGCGGTCGAGCAGGTCGTCGTCGGCCAGGGCGACGGCAGAGGTCTCCGCCGTGCCCCGACGGTCTCCCGAGGCTTCGCACAGGGCCCGGGCCTGTCCCGTGGTGTCGGCCATGGCCGCTTCCGTGACGTCGCCCATGGCGTCACCCGGACTGCCCTGTGCCCCGGCTTCCGCGGCGAAGAGTGCGATGAGCTCGTCGGGGAGGCGCAGGTCAAGGGTGTCTTCGCTGTCCGTGCTCGCACCGGGGCCCGAACTGGGACCCGAGCGGGGGCCCGAGCAGGTCCCTGTGTCGGTGCCGAGTTCGGTGACGGGGGCGGTACCGGCGTCGGTGCTCGCATCGGTGGGAGGCACGGCGACGCTCCTCTCAGGAGACGGGGTGGGTCATGTTCCTCAGGAATGAAGGGGGTTGGAGATGGTGACGTAGACGGACTGGGTGTCGACGGGACCGACGAGTTCGTCGAGGCCGTGCAGCCGGGTCAGCAGGTTGGCCTTGCAACGCAGGACGGGTGAGTCGAGCAGGTGGGCCGGCAGGGATGTGCGCAGCCGGGCCGGGCCTGTGGCCACGTCGGCGAGGAAGCGCCGGAAGGCGGCGAGCAACAGCTCTTCGTCGGCGAGGCGTTGGGAGCCGAACGCGCCGACGAGGCCGAGCACGTTGTTGATCGCGAGGTAGTAGGCGAAGCGCTCGTCAGTGACCTCGTCGGAGACGAACGTGTCGCTGTGTTCGCCGATGCCGGGCAGCCGGGCATCGAGTTCGGCGCGCCGTGACTCGCGGAAGTAGTAGCCCTGGTTGTCGCGGTAGCGGCCGCCCTTGGGCCAGCCATCGGGGTCCAGCAGGAGCAGGGTGTTCTGCTGGTGTGCCTCTAGAGCGATTCCGGCCTCGCTGTCCAGCCAGAGCACGGGGCGTACGACCTGCTCCAGATAGCGCAGGAACCACTCGGTGGCCACGGCGCCGCGCGGGCGGCCGGTGCGTCCGGCGAGACCGGTGACGATCTCGGTGAGCCGGGACCGCATGAGGGGCCGGCCCTGTGCCGGGTTCCCTGCGCCGGGTTGGGCGTGCGGCCGGGGCGAGACCAGTCCCGCGACGCAGCACGCGTCGTCCGTCGGGCTGAACGGGTTGTGGCGGATCATCACGTCGAGCCCGGGCAGGGGGCTGCCGTCCGAACCGTTGACGGCGAGCCAGGCCGGGTCGCGGACGATGTCGAAGCCCGGGTGGGCGGCCTGCCACTGCTTGAACAGGCCGCTGCGCAGCAGACGGTGGACCTCCACGCCACGGTGGAGTTCCTTGCGGAGGTTCTCACGACGGGAGTTGGTGATGCGCAGACCCAGCGACAGCTTCAGCATCGCGGGGGCGCCGGCGCGGTAGACGGTGCGGACCGAGGAGGTGGGGCGCCATGGGGTGCCCTGCGGGCCGAGGTCCTGGAGCAGCCCGGCGTCCAGCAGGGCCGCAGTCTCGGTACGGTGCCGGACCTCGCGCATCTGCCAGGGGTGCAGCGGCAGGGCGGCAGTGAAACCGTCGGGCAACGACAGCCCACTGCCGGCCAGGCGTGCCGTGAGTTGCTCAGCCGAGACGGGACGACCTCGCTCCGTCCACGCCGAGTCGGCTCCCAGCACCGAGGGGGCGACCGCCATCCAGTGCAGGGGGAAGGAGCCGCGCAACTCGGGTGAGTACAGCCTGGCTTCGGCTTCGGAAAGGCCATCTCGGCCCTTCGGTGTGGGGTGCAGCGGGTGGCCGAGCAGGAGCGCCTGCTCGGCGGCGAGAAAGAGGTCGGGCTCGTCGGCGGGGTGTTCCCTGCGGTCGCGGATGAACACGGCGGTGCGCCGGACGGAGTCGGCGACGCGGCCGACGAGGTCGGCCCCTTCACCAGCCGGGCTGAGGAGGGCCCGAGGGTCGACGGTGGCGCCTGCCGGGTCGACGGGGGTGGCTGCCGATGCGCCGGCCGCCGCTTGCCGTGCGATCAATGCCGCCACGATGACCGCGTCGGCGGGCGGCGCCTCATCAGGGGCGTCGGCGAGGTAGGGAAGGCCGAAGCGGTGCCAGCCGGTGGCGGACCAGTAGTGGACAGGTGTCAGGAGGGTCGTGCCGCTGGCGGAGAGAGGGATGCGGAGGGTGCCGTCGTCGGGAGCGGGCAGGTTGTTCTCCCGTACCCAGCACCGCAGCAGGTTCTCGACGGCCGCCACCTGGGCCGCGGTCTGCGTGTCGGGATGCTCCAGCAGATCGGCGGTGGCGCCGCGCAGCCGCTCGGACTCCCGGGCCCCTTCCTTCTGCCGGGGGACCAATTCGGCGCCCGGCACGAGCGGGGTCTGCGTGCCACGGGCCGCTCGCTCGTGGATCTGGGGACGGCCGTCGGGTACGGGGGTGGCGTTCACGAGAGTTCCTTGGGGGCGTTCGGGCTCGTGCGGCGACGAACCGGGGCGGTACTGGCGTGCGTTGGGCCTTTGGCGTTCCTGGTTGATTTCGGGTGGGGGTGGTGGTTCTCGTCGGGATGGTGGTGGCCTGCGCGAGGCGTCTGGACTTCAAGGAGTGAGGGGCAGAGGTCGAGGTCCTGGTGGGGTGACTCGGTTGGAGCTGGCCTGATCCGGGTGGGGGAACGAGTGGGCTGAGGCGGTTCGACGCTGCTCGGGCTGGGCCAGACCGGTCTGCCTGGCCGGTCTGGCTCGTCGGCCTGGCCGGCTGGCTGGCTGGCTGGCTGGCCGGCCAGCTGAGCGATAGTGCGGTCCCGCAGCCCCAGCGTCGTACGACGGACGTCGAACCCGACACGTCGGGCAACACGTCGGCCACCACATCGCGACGCGACAGCGCCCCCTCAGCGTCCCCGGCACTACGACGTCCGTCAGCGCCCCAGTCCCGGTCCGTCACCGCGAAGCACGCCCTCGCCACGGGGTTCGTCAGCATGGCGAGCCTCGTCGGCACCGCGAGGTCTTTCAGCGCCGCGAGGGGAATCGACACCATGAGGCCCCTCGCCTCCGCGTGTTCCGTCCCCGCCACGCCCCGAGTCCCCACGCGCCACCACACCCACCGCGTCCGCGAGTCGGTCGAGTACCGCGGTCGCCTGTTCGTCGCTGATGGTCAGCGGGGGCAGGAGACGCACCACGCTTGAATGGCGGCCACCCAGTTCCACGATCAGGCCTCGGCGGAGGCACTCTCGTTGGACGGCGGCGGCGAGTTCGGGGGCGGCGGGGCGAGGGCCGTCGGCAGCGGGATGCGGGGCAGCCGCCTCGGGGTCGACGAGTTCGACGCCGATCATCAGTCCGCGACCCCGCACGTCGCCGATGCAGGGGAACTCGTCGGCGAGTTTGCGGAGTTGGGCCAGCATGTGGGCACCCAGAGTCCCGGCGCGCTCGGCGAGACCGTTTTCACGGACGTACGCGAGGGTCGCCGTGCCCGCGGCCATCGCGAGCTGGTTGCCGCGGAAGGTGCCCGCGTGGGCGCCGGGTTGCCAGACGTCGAGGTCGTCGCGGTAGACGACGACGGCGAGCGGCAGGCTGCCGCCGATGGCCTTGGACAGGACCATCACGTCCGGTGTGATCCCGCTGTGCTCCACCGCCCAGAAGGCGCCGGTGCGGCCCACTCCGGTCTGGACCTCGTCCGCGATCAGGGGGATGGAGCGCGACGCGGTGATCTCGCGCATCCGGCGCATCCACGCGTCGGGCGCGGGAATCACCCCGCCCTCGCCCTGGACGGGTTCGAGGATCATTCCGGCGGGGCGCGGTACGCCCGACTTGCTGTCGTCGAGCACCGACTCGGTCCAGCGCGCGGCGAGTTCGGCGCCGCGGTCGCCGCCGACGCCGAACGGGCAGCGGTAGTCCTGCGGATAGGGCAGGCGCGCGACACGTACCTCGGTCGCGCCGCCGGATGCTTCGAGCGCCCCCGCGGTCATCCCGTGGTAGGCACCGGTGAACGCGAGCATCCCCGTGCGCCCGGTCGCCGCGCGCACCAGTTTGAACGCGGCCTCGACCGCGTCCGTCCCGGCCGGTCCGCAGAACTGGACCCGCGCGCGGTCGGCGAACTCGGGCGGCAGTGTGCGGAACAACTCGGTGGTGAAGGCGTCCTTCACGGGCGTGGCGAGGTCGAGGACGTGTAGCGGTGCGCCCGAATCGAGGACCCTTCTGATCGCTTCCAGGACCACGGGATGGTTGTGTCCGAGGGCCAAAGTCCCGGCGCCCGAGAGGCAGTCGAGATAGCGGCGCCCGTCGGCGCCCTCGATCGTCAGCCCGCGCGCCCGCACGGGAACGATCGGAAGGGCGCGCGCATAGGTGCGCGCCGCCGACTCGCGCGCCGATTGGCGCCGCAGAATCCCCTCGTGCGCCGCGCGCGCCCCCTCGGACGCTCCCGGACCTCCCTCGCGCGCCCCCTCAGAAACCCCGGGCGCCCCCATCGGCACCACCGCAGACTCGGTCACGGCCACGACTACAGGTCCTCCCGCTGTCCAGAGGCGAGTTGGCAGGGGGCTCTGAGCACAGGCGGCAGGTCCCCCGTACGTACCAACGACGCGGCCCGCGCGGGGAAGCGGGTGAGTTGAAGATCCTTGCCGTGACAGAACCCTTGCCGGTCCAGCCCGGCCCCGGGTGCAGAAGCAGGGGTCATCCGCTGCCGACATCAGTCAGCGACGGCTCCGCCCATGCCCGTGGGTGATCTCAGCGGGGTCCACGGCCCTCACCTCACCCTCGGCAGCAGCTATCGTTCATGCTCATGAACAGAAATCACGTACACGTCTATTGACGTGCTCACGTCACACGCATTTAACTTTCGATGAAAGCGCTTTCTCCACCTGTCACGTTGCCACACCCACAGCCACGGCAGAAAGGGGTCGGCCCCACCCCTGTTCAGACGAATCAACCAACCTGGAGGCGAACGATGCAACTGAGACCAGTCATCGCGTCCGTCAGCCTGTTAGCCGGCGCGCTCGTCGCGCTGTCCGGCAACACGGCGCAGGCCGCGTCCACCCGTTACGAGGCCGAGAGCTCCCCGGCGGTCTGTACCGGCACCATCGACTCCGACTGGGCCGGCTACTCCGGCAGCGGGTTCTGCAACGGCACCAACGCGGTCGGCGCGTACGCGCAGTTCACCGTGAACGCTGCCAGCGCGGGAACGGCGACGCTGAACATCCGCTTCGCCAACGGGACCACCAGCGCACGGCCCGCGGACATCACCGTGAACGGCTCGACGGCCACGTCGGCGTCGTTCGAGGGCACCGGCGCCTGGTCGACGTGGACGACGAAAACGCTCACGGTCCCGGTGGCCGCGGGCAGCAACACCATCCGGCTCAACCCGACCGGCTCAGCCGGACTGCCGAACGTCGACTACCTCGACGCCGAGGTGTCCGGGGCGGCGGCGGGCACCGTGCTGTACGTGTCCGCGAGCGGCACCGACAGCGCGGCCGGAACGGAGTCGGCCCCGACGACGCTCACCTCGGCGATCAGCCGCATCACTCCCGGCGGCACGATCTACCTGCGTGGCGGGACGTACAGCTACTCGTCGACGGTCACCGTCCCGGCCGGCACCGACGGCACCTCCAGCGCCCGCACCACCCTGTCCGCCTACCCGGGCGAGACCCCGGTGCTGAACTTCTCGGCACAGAGCGAGAGTTCGTCGAACCGCGGGCTCCAGCTGAACGCCTCGTACTGGCACGTCTACGGCATCGTCGTCGAGCACGCCGGTGACAACGGGATCTACGTCGGCGGCAGCAACAACGTCGTCGAGCGCACGGTGACCCGCTACAACCGCGACACAGGGCTGCAGCTCGGCCGGATCGCCTCCAGCACGCCCAGCTCCCAGTGGCCGTCCAACAACCTGATCGTGAGCGCCGAGTCGCACGACAACGCCGACTCCGACGGCGAGGACGCCGACGGCTTCGCCGCGAAGCTCACCACCGGCACCGGGAACGTCTTCCGGTACGACGTCTCCCACAACAACATCGACGACGGCTGGGACCTCTACACCAAGACCGACACAGGTGCCATCGGCCCGGTGACCATCGAGTACTCCCTGTCCTACAACAACGGCACGCTCTCCGACGGCACCGTGAACTCCAACGGCGACCGCAACGGCTACAAGCTCGGCGGCGACGACATCGCGGTCAACCACGTCGTCCAGCACAGCATCGCCTACGGCAACGGCCATCACGGGTTCACCTACAACAGCAACCCCGGCACGATGACCATCTCGAACAACGCCAGCATCGACAACGCGGAGCGCAACTTCTCGTTCGACGCCGGCACTTCGGTGTTCCGGACCAACACCTCGTGCCGGTTCAGCGTCAGCGGCTCGAACGACAAGACCATCGGTGACGCCGACAGCACGAACCAGTTCTGGACCGGTACGAACGGGTCCCGCTGCTCCTCGTACTCCGGCGCCCTGGGCTGGTCCTATGCCTCGGACGGCCACCTCGCCGTCACATTCGGCGGCACCGTGGTGACGCCGTAACCCGCTCGGCCCCGTCGAGCGTGTCGGGGCCGGCGATGCCCCTGACCGGCCCGTCCGCCTCACCCGGACGGGCCGGTCCGCAGTTCCGCCCTCCACGCACGCAAGGAACCCCGGGAACCGGGAGCTCACTGGCTGATGTCAACGCAGGTGGTGAGACAGCCCGTAGCGAAACCGTTGCCGTTCCGTCAGATGTCCCCCACAGCGACCGCATAGTCTTTGGTGCCGTTCAGCCGTGCCGAACAAGCCGTTCAGCCATACCCATTGATCCGCTCACGCATACCGGCTGATCACCGGCTGAACAACGCCTGCGGTCCCGTACCAAGGGAGTTCGGTTCGGCACATCCGTACGAAGCTGCACGTACGAACGCGTACGCACCCGCACAAGCAGCGCTCAGTTCCCATACGCTCAGGGGGAGTTACACCATGCGATCGATACGCCCGCCCTTCACCGCTCGTCGAGGGAGGAGCGCGCGCCGCAGAACCTCCCCCGTGCTGGCCGCCGTCGGCCTCACCGCGGCACTGGCGCTGACGGCCACCGCCTGCAACTCGGGCGACGACAAGGCGAGCGGCGGTTCCACCGCGTCCGCCGCCCAGAGCGGTGACGACAAGATCAAGATCCCGGACGACATCAAGAACAAGCTCAAGCAGCACGGGATCGACATCGACAAGTGGAAGAAGGGCGCCTGGAAGAACTGGAACAAGGACGACTGGCTGCGCGAGGCCGACGACTACATCAACCCGATCATCAAGGGGCTGTGGGACCCGGACCGGATGCGCGGCGCCGACGACCCCGACAAGAACAACGGGGTCGACGACAACGACCTCACCGGTGACCAAGGCGTCACGGACCCGACTCCGGCCGCCGTGACCGCGCAGGCCGTGAAGACCGCCTACCACGCCAACGCGCCCGAGGCGGGCAAGGTGTTCTTCGACTCCCCCGAGGGCACGATGGTCTGCTCGGCGACGGTGGTCGAGGACCCGGCGCACCCGGGCAAGTCCAACCTCGTGTGGACCGCGGGCCACTGTGTGCACGCCGGCAAGAAGGGCGGCTGGTACCGCAACATCGCCTTCGTGCCGTCGTACAACGATTCCGGCAAGACGGCTGCCCAGCTGGAGAAGGCCGCCCGCCAGGAGGTCGCTCCGTACGGTGTCTGGTGGAGCGACTGGGCGCAGACCTCGGACCAGTGGATCGAGCAGGGCGGTTCCACGGGCGGCCAGGGAGCCTCGTACGACTTCGCCGTGCTGCATGTGACTCCGGAGAAGGGCAGTAGCGGCAAGTCCCTTGAGGAGACGGTCGGTTCGGCGCTTCCGGTGAACTTCTCGGCTCCGGCCGTGCCGAAGGTGTCGAGCATCACGGCGACGGGTTACCCGGCGGCGGCGCCCTTCGACGGCCAGAAGCTGTACCAGTGCACGGACAAGCCGGGACGGTTGTCCGTCGCGCAGTCCGACCCGACGATGTACCGGATCGGGTGCACGATGACCGGTGGTTCGTCCGGCGGCGGCTGGGTGGCCACGGGTTCGGACGGCAAGCCCGCTCTGGTGTCCAACACGTCGATCGGACCGGTCAAGTCCGGTTGGCTGGCGGGTCCGCGGCTGGGTGATGTGGCCAAGGGTGTGTACGACTCGGTGAGCGGGAAGTTCGCCGGGCAGTAATGCGCAGGACGTGACCGGGATCGGACTGACGGCGGTGGGCCCGCTCACAGGAGCCTTGGACGGCCCACCGCCGTTCGTCCCCAACTGCACGGGCATGGTGGGGGTGTCGCGTTCGAGCGGGGTTCCGCGGCGGGCCCGCCTTCGCCCGACAAGCACATGACACAACAGCACCATCGGGGGGTTTCAGCAGCATGCGTTCCTCAAGAAGGCGGCGCGCCTTCCTCGCCGCCACCGGTCTGGTCGCGGTCCTGACACTGACCGCCACCGCCTGCAACTCGGGTGATGACAGGGCGAGCGGTGGTTCCACCGCCTCCTCGTCGCAGAGCGGCGACGACAAGATCAAAATCCCGGACGACATCAAGGACAAGCTCAAAGAGCACGGCATTGACGTCGACCAGTGGGCGAGCGACGGCTGGAAGAACTGGGACAAGGACAAGTGGCTCAGCGAGGCCAAGGACTTCGTCAACCCGGTGATCGAGGGGCTGTGGAAGCCCGAGCGGATGAAGTCCGCCAAGGACCCGGACAAGACGATCTCGGCGAAGGACGCGGCGGCCGACCAGGGCATCAGCGACCCGGATCCGGCGCCGGTCGACGCCCAGGCCGAGAAGACTCCGTACCACGACCACGCCGCTCCGGTCGGGAAGGTCTTCTTCGACTCCCCCGAGGGCTCGATGGTCTGCTCGGGCACGGTTATCAAGGACGTGAACCACCCCGGCAAGTCGAACCTCGTGTGGACCGCCGGCCACTGCGTCCACGCGGGCGGCAGCGGCGGCTGGTACCGCAACATCGCCTTCGTGCCCTCCTACAACGACCAAGGCAAGTCCGAGTCCGAGCTGGGCAGCGCCACGGCGTCGGAGATCGCCCCGTACGGCCAGTGGTGGGCGGACTGGGCCTCCACCTCGAACGAGTGGATCTCGGGCGGCGACGAGACGGGCGGCGCGGGCGCTCCGTACGACTACGCCGTACTGCACGTGAAGCCGGAGCAGGGCACCAAGTCCCTTGAGGAGACCGTCGGCAACGCACTGGACGTGGACTTCTCCGCACCGTCCGCCCAGGACGTCAGCGCGATGGGCGCCTGGGGCTACCCGGCCGCACCGCCGTACAACGGCCTGAACATGTTCAAGTGCGTCGACAAGCCGGGCCGGCTCTCGCTGGACCCGACCCTGCCGACGATGTACCGCATCGGATGCACCATGACCGGCGGTTCGTCCGGCGGCGGCTGGTTCCGAGTCGTCGACGGCGAGACGAAGCTCGTGTCGAACACGTCGATCGGCCCGTCCGACAACACCTGGCTGGCGGGACCGCAACTGGGCAAGGGCGCCGAGCAGCTCTACGAGACCATGAGCAAGGAGTACGGCGGCCAGTAGGCGCCCCGCGCGTACACACGACGAAGGTCCTGTGCGCGTACACACCATGAAGGCCACACCATGAAGGCCCGCCCCCTGGGAAAGGGGGCGGGCCTTCATACGGTCTTACGACGATGTGCGTCCGTCGCTACGGGAGCGCCGGTGTCGGAACGTACGGCGTCAGATCCGCCGCCAGCTCCTCGTGCACCCGCACCTTGAGCAGCGTGCCCTCCGGGGTGTGCTCCTCGGAGATGACCTCGCCCTCGTTGTGCGCGCGGGCGACCAGCTTGCCGTGGGTGTACGGCACGAGCGCCTCGATCTCGACCGAGGGGCGCGGCAGCTCGTTGTCGATGAGCGCGATCAGTTCCGCCATGCCCCGGCCGGTACGGGCCGAGACCGCGATGGAGCGCTTCTCGATCCGCAGCAGCCGCTGGAGCACCAGAGGATCGGCCGCGTCC
The DNA here is from genome assembly GCF_041053035.1 of Streptomyces sp. R35. Lineage (NCBI taxonomy): Bacteria > Bacillati > Actinomycetota > Actinomycetes > Kitasatosporales > Streptomycetaceae > Streptomyces > Streptomyces sp. R35. Next base: position 8,069,901 of record NZ_CP163440.1, on the reverse strand, counting down.
GCCTTGTTGATCACGACGATCTCGGGCACGTCGGTCGCGCCGACGTCCCTGATCACCTCGCGCACGGCGGCCAGCTGCTCCTCCGGCGCCGGGTGCGAGCCGTCCACCACGTGCAGGATCAGGTCGGAGTCGCCGACCTCCTCCATGGTGGAGCGGAACGCCTCGACCAGGTGGTGCGGCAGGTGGCGTACAAACCCGACCGTGTCGGCCAGCGTGTACAGCCGCCCGCTCGGGGTCTCTGCCCGGCGCACGGTCGGGTCGAGGGTCGCGAACAGCGCGTTCTCGACGAGCACGCCCGCGCCCGTGAGGCGGTTGAGCAGGGAGGACTTGCCCGCGTTGGTGTATCCGGCGATGGCGACCGAGGGCACCTTGTTGCGACGGCGCTCCTGGCGCTTGATCTCACGGCCGGTCTTCATGTCCGCGATCTCCCGGCGCATCTTCGCCATCTTCTCGCGGATACGGCGCCGGTCCGTCTCGATCTTCGTCTCACCGGGACCACGGGTGGCGAGGCCGCCGCCCTTGCCGCCGCCCATCTGACGGGACAGCGACTGACCCCAGCCTCGCAGCCTCGGCAGCATGTACTGCATCTGCGCGAGCGCTACCTGCGCCTTGCCCTCTCGGGACTTGGCGTGCTGGGCGAAGATGTCGAGGATCAGGGCCGTACGGTCGATGACCTTGACCTTGACGACGTCCTCGAGGTGGATCAGCTGGCCGGGGCTCAGCTCACCGTCGCAGATCACGGTGTCGGCGCCGGTCTCCAGGACGATGTCCCGCAGCTCATTGGCCTTGCCGGAACCGATGTAGGTGGCCGCGTCGGGCTTGTCACGGCGCTGGACGACGCCGTCGAGCACGAGCGCGCCCGCGGTCTCCGCGAGGGCTGCCAGCTCGGCGAGCGAGTTGTCCGCGTCCTGAATGGTCCCCGTGGTCCAGACGCCGACGAGTACGACGCGCTCCAGGCGGAGCTGTCGGTACTCGACCTCGGTGACGTCCTCGAGCTCGGTGGAAAGGCCTGCCACGCGACGCAGGGCCGCGCGCTCGGAGCGGTCGAACTGCTCGCCGTCCCGCTCTCCGTCGATCTCGTGGCTCCAGGCGACGTCCTCTTCCATCAGGGCATCGGCCCGAAGACCTTCGGGGTAGTTCTGCGCGAAGCTCTGCGCGTCCTGGGAAGGGGAAGAAGAGGAGGTCATTGGATCCTTACGTCGATGGGGTGAGCGATGCGGCGACGGACGCCGCCCGTCACCGAGAACAACGTCCGAGGCCACCGGGAGATTCCCGGTTTCCGCCGGGCCAACCCCCCGAGGGGCCGCGCCGCCGGCTCGAAGATGGTCGCACGGCACGGCCCGTCTCGTCACGCGACTTATCAGGTGCCCTTACGGGCCTGCGGGGCGTCGCTCTTCCAGTCCGGGTGGCCGGGCATCGGCGGTGTCGTCTTCCCGTACAGCCATCCCTGGAAGAATCCGCTCAGGTCGCGGGCCGCGATACCGGACGCGAGGTCCACGAAGTCGGCCGTCGAGGCGACCCCGTCGCGGTGCACGCCCACCCAGGCCCGCTCCAGACGCTCGAACGCGGGGCGCCCGATCTCCTGGCGCAGCGCGTACAGGGCCAGCGCCGCGCCGTCGTAGACGTTCGGCCGGAAGATGCTGATCTTCTGGCCGGGCTTGGGCCCCTTCGGCGCAGCGGGCGGCCCTCCGGCGGCCCGCCAGGAGTCGGACGCACGGTAGGCCGCCTTCATCCGCGCCTCCATCGGCTTGTGCGCCTTCTCCTCGGCGTACAGGGCCTCGTACCAGGTGGCGTGCCCCTCGTTGAGCCACAGGTCGGACCAGGTGCGGGGGCTGACGCTGTCGCCGAACCACTGGTGCGACAGCTCATGCACCATGATCGACTCGACGTACCACTTCGGGTAGGCCGGCTCGGTGAAGAGGTCTCTCTCGAAGAGAGAGAGTGTTTGTGTCTCCAGTTCGAAGCCCGTCTGCGCCTCGGCCATGAGCAGCCCGTACGTCTCGAACGGATACCGGCCGACCTTCCCCTCCAGCCAGGCGATCTGGTCGGGGGTCTTCTTGAGCCACGGTTCGAGCGTCTTGAGGTCCTTGGTGGGCACGACATCGCGTACGGGCAGGCCGTGCGGCCCGCTCCGGTGCAGCACGGTGGAGCGTCCGATGGACACCTGGGCCAGCTCGGTGGCCATGGGGTGCTCGGTGCGGTACGTCCAGGTGGTGGACCGGCGGGTACGGTCCGTTCCGGCCGGCAGACCGTTGGCGACGGCCGTGTACCCGTTGGGCGCGGTCACGTGGATGGTGAACATCGCCTTGTCGGAGGGGTGGTCGTTGCACGGGAAGACCAGGTGCCCGGCGTCGGCCTGGTTGGCCATCGCGAGCCCGTCCTTGGTCTGCACCCAGCCGCCGTCCTGGTCCTTGGCGGCGATCGGGTCGCTGGTGTGGTGCACGGTGACGCGCATCCAGCTGCCCGTCGGCAGTGGCTGCGCGGGCGTCACGACCAGGTCCTCCCCGGTGCTCGTGAACGCCGCGGGCACCCCATTGACCTCGACCGATCCCACTTTTCCGTGCGCGTAGTCGAGATTGATCCGGTCGAGCCGGGCGGACGTCACGGCGTCGATCGTGGTGACGGCCGCGAGCGGTTGGGTGTTGGTGCCGGGATAGGTGAAGGCGAGGTCGTACGACTCGACGTCGTATCCGGGGTTGCCCAGGTGCGGGAAGAGGCGGTCGCCGACGCCCAGGGGCGTGGCCGGTGAGGGGGCGCTCGCGGCGATCAGACAGACGGAGACCGCCGAGGCGAGCAGCGCCGCCTTGATGCGGCGGGTTCGGGGACGAGGAATCCTTGGGCGGGGGGTGAGCAGCATGGACCACCGCTACCAGCGCTCACCCGTCCCGCGGTGACGACTCGCGCCCGGCCCACCCGAACGGGTCGGTACGGAGGCTTTTTGCGCGGCCGCCGGCTGATACCGGGGCTCATCGGGCGGCCGCCGCCTGATGCTGCGCCCGGTTCACGTCGTACACCCCCGGTACGTTGCGCATCGCCCGCATCAGCCCGGGGAGGTGCGCCGCGTCCGGGAGTTGGAGCGTGTACGTGTGGCGCACGCGCTGCTGGCTGGGGGGCTCGACGGTCGCCGAGACGATGGCGACGCCCTCCAGGGCGATGGCTTCGGTGAGGTCGGCGAGCAGATGGGGGCGCCCGAAGGACTCGGCGACCAGCGTGACCCGGCACTCGGTGGTGTCACCCCAGCGCACGCCGACCTCCGCGCGCCCCCCGCTCTTCATGCGCTCCACTCCGGCGCACTGCACGCGGTGCACGGTCACCACACCCCCGCGTACGGCGAAGCCGGTCACCTCGTCGGGCGGTACGGGCGTACAGCAGCCCGCGAGTCGTACGGAAGCGCCGGGCTGGTCGACGACGGCGTTCGCGGAGGGCCGTGCGGCGCGCGGGTCGGCGGCCGGCCGGGGGGTCGCGGCGGGCGCCTCCGGGGTCTCTGTGTCGCTGGGTGCGGGGTGGGCGGCCATCCAGCGCTGGATGGCGATCCGCGCGGCAGCCGTGTGCGCGTGCTCCAGCCACTCCCTGGAGGGCTCGGAGGCGGGGTCCTGCCCCATGAGGAGCTGGACGGTGTCGCCGTCCCTCAGGACGGTACTCAGCGTCGCCAGGCGACCGTTGACGCGGGCACCGATGCAGGCGTGCGCGTCCTCGCCGTACTGCGCGTACGCCGCGTCCACACAACTGGCACCCTCGGGAAGGCCCAACGAGCCGCCGTCGGCGCGGAAGACGGTGATCTCACGGTCCTGCGCCAGGTCTTCGCGCAGTGTGGACCAGAAGGTGTCCGGGTCCGGGGCGCCTTCCTGCCAGTCGAGGAGGCGGGAGAGCCAGCCGGGACGGGTGGGGTCGGCGCGCTCGCCGTCGAAGGGGCGCTCCGCGCCGCCGTCCGCCTGCTCCTCCGAAGGAGGAGCGTAGGGATTGCCCAGCGCGATGACCCCTGCCTCGGCGACCTTGTGCATCTGGTGGGTGCGGATGAGAACTTCGGCGACCTCGCCGTCCCCGCGCGCGACGGCAGTGTGCAGCGACTGATACAGGTTGAACTTGGGGACGGCGATGAAGTCCTTGAACTCCGAGACCACCGGGGTGAGGCAGGTGTGCAGTTCGCCGAGCACTCCGTAGCAGTCGGCGTCCTCGTTCACGAGCACCAGGAGCCGTCCGAAGTCGGCGCCGCGCATCGGACCGCGCTTGCGCGACACGCGGTGCACGGAGACGAAGTGCCGTGGCCTTATGAGGACTTCGGCCTGGATCCCGGCGTCGCGCAGAACCGTGCGCACCTCATCGGCGATCTCCGCGAGCGGGTCGCCGTCGCGCGCCGCGTTGTCGGCGATCAGCTCCCTGGTGTGCTCGTACTCCTCGGGGTGCAGGATCGCGAAGACGAGGTCTTCCAGCTCGGTCTTGAGCGCCTGGACACCGAGGCGTTCGGCGAGCGGGATCAGAACGTCCCGGGTCACTTTGGCGATGCGCGCCTGTTTCTCGGGGCGCATGACGCCCAGGGTCCGCATATTGTGCAGCCGGTCCGCGAGTTTGATCGACATCACGCGGACGTCGTTGCCGGTCGCGACCAGCATCTTGCGGAACGTCTCGGGCTCGGCGGCAGCCCCGTAGTCGACCTTCTCCAGCTTGGTGACGCCGTCGACCAGGTAGCAGACTTCGTCGCCGAACTCCTCCCGCACCTGATCGAGCGTCACTTCCGTGTCCTCGACGGTGTCGTGGAGCAGGGAGGCGGTCAACGTCGTGGTTTCCGCGCCGAGTTCGGCGAGGATGAGGGTCACGGCGAGCGGGTGCGTGATGTACGGCTCACCGCTCTTGCGCATCTGGCCGCGGTGCGAGGACTCGGCGAGGACGTACGCCCGGCGCAGGGGCTCCAGGTCGGCGTCGGGGTGGTGGGCGCGGTGGGCCTCGGCCACGTGGCCGATGGCGTCGGGCAGCCGGTCGCGGGCCGCGGGGCCGAGCAGCGCGGCCCGGCCCAGGCGGCGCAGGTCGATGCGGGGACGGCCCTTCCTGCGGTGCGTTGGGGGCACCCCCTGCTCATGGGGGTCCCCCCGCTCGAGCGAAGTCGAGAGTGGGGGAGAGGCCGAGAGCTTGGGCGAGGGCGTTACTGGGCCTGGCGTCGCGGGATTCGTCGCCTCCGCACTCATGGGCACCTCCGGCTGCGTAGACCGGCGGACGGGTGCCCCATGGCGAACACGGCTCAGGGGATGGCATCGATCCCCCGTCCGGGCCGGTGCTTGATGCTACCGAGCCCACCACGCCCGGTTGACCGCCTCTCGCCGAGCGTGAAACGGATCACCCATTCGAGCGAAGGTTCAGGGGTTTACGGTTTCGAACTTTTGGAATGGCCGTGGCGTACGGCGCGAGCGTCAGGGTGCTCGGCCGGTGCCCGGCGCAGAAGAGCCGAAAGGTACGGCGCCGGATCCCAGAGAGGTACGGCGCCGCGTCCCACGGAGGTGCGGCGGCGCAAAGTTCAGCGCTGCGCGGCGTCGAGCCACTCCGCGTCGATCTCGCCCTCGGCGACGATCACCGCGGGGCCCGTCATCTCGATCTCGCCGTCGGGGCGCTCGGTGATCACCAGGCGTCCGCCGGGTACATCGACGGTGTACGTCGCCGGGGTGCCGGTCACGGCCGGGTCGGCGTCGTCACGGCGGGCCGCGACGACAGCCACGGCGCACGCGCCCGTGCCGCATGAGCGGGTCTCTCCGGCACCGCGCTCGTGGACACGCAGGGCGACGTGGCGCGGGCCCCGGTCGACCACGAACTCGACGTTGACCCCGTCCGGGTACGCCGACGCCGGGCTGAACGGCGGCGGCGTGAACAGGTCGCCCGCCTGCGCGAGGTCTTCCACGAAGGCGACGGCGTGCGGGTTGCCCATGTTGACGTTGCGCGCGGGCCAGCTGCGCTCGCCGACGCTCACAGTGACGTCCCCTTCGGGGAAGAGCGCCTTGCCCATGCCGACGGTGACATCTCCGTCCTTGGAGAGGTGCACGGACTTCACGCCCCCGCGCGTGGCGACGGCGATGTCTCCTTCGGCCACATGCCCAGCACGCTGCAGGTAGTGCGCGAACACACGCACTCCATTGCCGCACATCTCCGCGATCGAGCCGTCGCCGTTGCGGTAGTCCATGAACCACTCCGCCTCGGCTGCCATCGCCTTGGCCTCGGGGTGCGCGGCGGACCGTACGACATGCAGCAGACCGTCGCCGCCGATGCCCGCGCGGCGGTCGCACAGGGCGGCGACGGCGGTCGGGGGCAGGTCGATGGCGTTCTCCGGGTCCGGGATGATCACGAAGTCGTTCTCGGTCCCGTGGCCCTTGAGGAAGGCGATCCGCGTGCTCATTCCTCGATCGTAAGGGGTCGGTACGACACTCCGGCCCGCGCGGGGTGTCAGAGCAGACCGTTCACGTGGTGGGGCCTGAGCAGCTGGGCCGTGGTGGGCTCAGCGCAGCCGGGCCACGCGCCCCACGGCGAGCACCGCCACCGCCGCGACCACCACGACGTACGTGATCACGATCCGCCAGTCGGGGCGGCGCCCGGAGCCGCGCTGCGGGAAGCCCGGCCAGGTGTAGCCGACCCGGCGGGCGGCCATCATTCCCCAGCCCGCGGCGCACGAGCAGATCAGCAGTCCGAGCATGGCGACCACGGCGCCGCCGTCACCGAACTCGAAGGCCAGCGGGAAGGCGAACATCAGCGAACCGATCGCGGCCAGCATCACGATGGGCGCGAGCTGCCAGATGCGCAGCCTGCGCTGCGGGCGCAGCTCGACCTCCACCTCGGGTCCCGTCGACATCTCGTCGGGCCCGGGCCCGTCGGCGGTCACCCCACCCAGGGTGTCCTCGGGCCCGTCGGAGCTCAGACGCTCTCCGTCCGGGTCGATGTCCAGGCGCTCCACATCAGGATCGATGCCCGGACGATCTCCGTCCGGATCGGTCCCGTGCTCAGTGTCTCGTGCAGTGTTGCGAGGGCCGGCCTCCATCGCCACGCGCCCTCCCAACTCGGACTTCACTGGTCGATCGAAGCTCGATGATGGCACGGCGTCGGAGGCCGGGATGACGGCCGGAGCGTCCCGATGCCAGGACGTGATCAGGCTGTAACCGGTCGTTCGACCAACGCCAGTGCGAGCTGCGGGAGTTCTGTGAGATCCGCCGCAGCCCCACTGAGCCAATGCACCCGCGGGTCGCGCCGGAACCACGAATCCTGACGGCGCGCGAAGCGCTTGGTGGCGCGCACGGTCTCGGTTCGCGCCTCTTCCTCGGTGCACTCCCCCGCGAGCGCCGCGAGCACCTGCTGATACCCGAGCGCGCGCGATGCCGTGCGCCCCTCGCGCAAGCCGTGCACCTCCAGCGCGCGCACCTCGTCCACGAGCCCCGCCTCCCACATCCGGTCGACCCGGCGCGCGATGCGCTCGTCGAGCTCGGGGCGCGCGACGTCGACGCCGATCTGGAGGGTGTCGTACACCGAGTCGTGGCCCGGGAGGTTGGCGGTGAAGGGTTTGCCGGTGATCTCGATGACTTCGAGGGCGCGGACGATACGGCGGCCGTTGCTGGGCAGGATCGCGTGGGCGGCCTCGGGGTCCGCCGCGGCCAGCCGCGCGTGCAGCGCGCCGGAGCCGCGCAGGGTGAGCTCCTCCTCCAGGCGGGCCCGTACCTCGGGGTCGGTGCCGGGGAACTCCAGGTTGTCGACGGCCCCGCGGACGTACAGCCCGGAGCCGCCCACCAGGATCGGCCAGCGGCCCTCGGCGAGCAGCGCGTCGATACGGGCGCGGGCGAGCCGCTGGTACTCGGCGACGCTGGCCGTGACGGTCACGTCCCAGATGTCCAGGAGGTGGTGCGGGATCCCTCCGCGCTCCTCGGGCGTCAGCTTGGCGGTGCCGATGTCCATCCCTCGGTACAACTGCATGGAGTCGGCGTTGACGACCTCGCCGCCGAGACGTTGGGCAAGGAAAACGCCCAGATCGGACTTTCCTGCCGCGGTCGGTCCGACGACTGCGATGACCCGGGGGGCGGGGGGTGCGCTACTCACCGCCCCAGTCTCGCAAACCTCAGGACCTCTCCTCGAACGAGCTACGTGACGCCACGCGTCCGGGGTCGTTGCCTGTTGCGAGGTTCCAGCCGCCGGTTTTCGAGGACCGGTGACCCGGGCGACGCAATGGGACGCACCGGGCAACGCGGGATTTCGCCCTCACGAGTAACGTATGGAGTGGATATGGGCGTTTTTGCACGACTTCTTCGGAGGTCGAAGGCTACGGAGGAGGCGTCAACCGCCGAGGTGCAGGCCGACACGCTGACGGCCGAGACCGAGGCGGAGGTGGCGGAAGAGGCGAAGGGTTCGTCCCCGGCCGAGGGCGAGGCGACGGCGGAGGAGACCGCCGAAGCCGCCACCGCGGAGGACGTCGAGATCCCCCAGCAACAGACCGCCGAGAAGGCCGCCGACAATGAGGCCGGCGAGGGCGCCCGCAAGTAACTGCCCCGCGAGGGAAGGTGAAACCATGGGTCTCCTGGACAATTTGAAAGCCAAGCTGGCGCCTGCCAAGGACAAGTTCTCGGACCTCGCGCAGCAGCACGGGGACAAGGTCAGTCACAGTCTCGACAAGGCCGCGAAGGTGGTCGACGAGAAGACCAAGCACAAGTACAGCGGCAAGATCCAGACGGGCACGGGCAAGGCGAAGGGTGCCATGGACCGACTCGCGCACAAGGACAGTGGTGGCGCCACGCCTCCGCCGGACGCACCGTCCCCGCCTCCGGCATCCTGAGCGACACACATCGGCGGACGGCCGTGGAGCACTCAGGGCTCCCGGCCGTCCGCCGTGTTCGGGCCCGTAGGGCTCCTGAGGGTCGAGTCCGCCGGGAAACCCACGCTCACACGGGTACGGCCACTGACGACCGGTACGGCCGCTGACGGCGGAGTCCGCTCGGAGACCCCGTACACGCCCGTACGGCCCAGAGAGCGGCGACTTTCCTCAGAAGGCCTGCTAGGACCAGGCCGCCACCAAATACCCCACCCCGTACGGCGCATCGTCGTAGAGCAGCGCGCCGCCCAGCCCCGCGCCCTCCGCCGCGCCTGCGAGGACCTGCCAGGGAGCTCGCCCGGAGGCCTTCAGATCGTGCGCCAGCTCGGCGTCCAGCGACTTGAGGGCCGCCACGTCCGCCGCGCCCAGCGCACGCGCGACCTCCGCGTCGAAGCCCGCCGCGCGCTCGTCGAGATAGCCCGGCGCCTTGAGCGTCCGGCACGCGCTGGCGTCGCCCATCACCAGCAGTGCCACCCGCTTGGCCCGCCCGATGATTTCCCTTCCGACTTGGATACACCGCTCAGCCGCGAGAGGTTCCCCCACGCCGAGCCCCTCGACGGGAGCGTCGGACGCTTCGGACCAGCGCGTGCGTTCCAGCAGCCACGCGGCGACGGCGAGCGAGGGCGGCAGCTCACGCTCCGACGTCCCGGGGCCCGGCTGGTGGCCCCCGAGGTGTACGTCGAGATCGACGCCGAACCCACGGAACGAGCCCCGCGTGCCCTGCGGGTGCGGTCCGCGCCCGCTCTGCTCGGCGGGGCCCACGACGACCAGCAGGTCGGGGCGGGAGGCGGCGAGTACGCCGAGCGCGTCCGTGCACGCGGCGCGCGCGGCGTCCAGTTCGGGCGCCGCGCCGGCGGCGATGTCGGGGACGAGCAGCGGCGGACAGGGAAGGACTGCGGCGGCTACAAGCATGATCGGCAGCGTAACCCCGCCGAGCGGCCGAGCGTCACTCCTCGATCAGTACGTCTCGATCAGCACGTCTCGATCAGCACGTCCCTGAGTTCAGGAACTCAGTCGCAGCCGCACCCACTGCCCGTGGCGACCGGCAGCGGTGCGGGAGCTCCGATCTTCGGCAGTCCCAGCATCACGCCCGCCGGCTTCGCGGCCTCCGCGGCGTTGCGCTTCTCCCAGGCGTCCCCCGCGCGCGTGCGGCGCACGTTCAGGGTGGCGCCCTCGGCGAGGAGGTGGTGCGGGGCGGCGTACGTGATCTCGACCGTGACCACGTCGCCGGGGCGCACCTCTTCGTCGGGCTTGGTGAAGTGGACCAGGCGGTTGTCGGGGGCGCGGCCGGAGAGGCGGTGCGTGGCGCCGTCCTTGCGGCCCTCGCCCTCGGCGACCATCAGCTCCAGGGTGCGGCCGACCTGCTTCTTGTTCTCGTCCCAGGAGATCTCCTCCTGGAGGGCGGCGAGACGCTCGTAGCGCGCCTGGACGACCTCCTTGGGGATCTGCCCCTCCATGGTGGCCGCCGGAGTTCCGGGGCGCTTGGAGTACTGGAAGGTGAACGCCTGCGCGAAGCGGGCCTCGCGGACCGCGTGGAGGGTCTGCTCGAAGTCCTCCTCGGTCTCGCCGGGGAAGCCCACGATGATGTCGGTGGTGATCGCCGCGTGCGGGATGGCGGCCCGCACCTTCTCGATGATCCCCAGGTAGCGGTCCTGGCGGTACGAGCGGCGCATCGCCTTCAGGATCGTGTCCGAGCCGGACTGCATCGGCATGTGCAGCTGCGGCATCACGTTCGGCGTCTCCGCCATGGCGGCGATCACGTCGTCGGTGAAGTCGCGCGGGTGCGGTGAGGTGAAGCGGACGCGCTCCAGACCCTCGATCCGACCGCAGGCCCGCAGCAGCTTGCTGAAGGCCTCGCGGTCGCCGATGTCGCTCCCGTAAGCGTTGACGTTCTGCCCGAGCAGCGTGATCTCGGAGACGCCCTCGCCGACCAGGGCCTCGATCTCGGCCAGGATGTCGCCGGTCCTGCGGTCCTTCTCCTTGCCGCGCAGCGCCGGGACGATGCAGAAGGTGCAGGTGTTGTTGCAGCCGACCGAGATGGACACCCAGGCGGCGTAGGCGCTCTCGCGGCGGGTCGGCAGCGTCGACGGGAACGCCTCCAGCGACTCGGCGATCTCGATTTGCGCCTCTTCCTGGACGCGGGCTCGCTCCAGGAGGACCGGCAGCTTGCCGATGTTGTGCGTCCCGAAGACGACGTCCACCCAGGGCGCCTTCTTCACGATGGTGTCGCGGTCCTTCTGCGCGAGACAGCCGCCGACGGCGATCTGCATCCCGGGGCGCTTCGTCTTCATCGGGGCGAGGCGGCCGAGGTTGCCGTACAGCCGGTTGTCGGCGTTCTCCCGTACGGCGCAGGTGTTGAAGACGACGACGTCCGCGTCACCGTCCGAACCCTCGGGCGCGCGCACGTAACCGGCGCCTTCCAGGAGCCCCGAGAGCCGTTCGGAGTCATGGACGTTCATCTGGCACCCGTAAGTGCGTACTTCGTAAGTCTTGGGTTCCTGAACGTCCACTGCCTGGCTCCGGTCGCTGCTGCTCATGTGACAAGGGTAGGCGGTGCCCGGAGTGGCTCCCGTCGCCCTATGCCTCAGCGGCCCTCCAGCCCTGGCGGCGGAGGATCTCCGAGACATCCGGGGCCCGGTAGTGCTCCCCCTTGAGGACCTTGCCGTCGTCCCTGCGGGCGACCCCGCCGTCGGGGCCCAGCTTCGTCATGTTCGCCCGGTGGACCTCGGCGATCACCGCGTCCAGGTCGATGCCGTGGACGAGCGCCGTCCCGTACGCCACGTACACGACGTCGGCCAGCTCGTGCGCCAGCCGGTCCAGCGGGCCGGTGACCGAGACCTCGGCGACTTCCGCGGCCTCCTCGGCGAGCAGCTCGCCACGGTGGGCGGCCAGCTCCGGGGAGACCTCTGTCGGCGTGCTGCGGGCGTCGAGGCCGAAGGCGCGGTGGAATTCACGGACCAGGGAGGCGGGAGAGGGCTGCATCCGACGAGCCTATCGACGGGAGGCCGAGCCCCCGGAGCGCCCGACGGCTTCGGCACCTTGGCCAGGTCAGAGCCCCGCCCTGGTCAGGACCGCCCCGGGGCTGGCAGGATCGCGCGCATGTTCCAGGCACTCCCGCGTATCGGCCGGCGCCGCGCACTGTTCGGCTCGGCGGCCGCTTTCGCGGTCTTCGGGCTGCTGCTGTGGTGGCTGCTGCCGCTGGACGAGGAGTCCCCCAGCGGGACGATCACGTTCAGCACGGGCACCCCGACGGGGGTCTACCAGATGTACGGCAAGCTCCTTCAGGGGGCCATCGCCAAGGACATGCCGCATCTGGACGTACAGCTGCTGAACAGCGACGGGTCGCAGGAGAACGTCCGGCGGGTGGCCACGGGCAAGGCCGACTTCACGATCGCGGCGGCCGACGCGGTGGAGACGTACATACTGCAGAACAAGCCGGGATCGGGGCGGCTGCGCGGCTGCGCACGGCTCTACGACGACTATGTGCACCTGGTGGTCCCGCGCTCGTCGTCCGTGCGGTCCGTGGCGGACCTGCGGGGCAAGAAGGTCGCCGTGGGGCCGAGCGGCTCCGGGGTGCGGCTGATAGCGAACCATGTGCTCCAGGCGGCCGGACTCGACCCCGACAAGGACATCAAGCCGCTGGCCGACGGCATCGCGACCATGCCCGAGCTGCTGAAAGAGCACAAGATCGACGCGTTCTTCTGGTCGGGCGGCCTCCCGACGAGCGCCGTGCTGGAGCTCTCGAAGACGTACGACATCAGGCTGGTGCCGATCGGCAGTGACCTGATCAAGAAGCTGCATGAGCAGGGCGACGCCGCCCGCTACTACCGGGCCGCGGTGATGCCCGCCGATGCCTACCCCAAGGCGCAGCGCGGTTCGTCCGTGCAGACGCTGGCCGTGGCCAACTTCCTGATCACCCGGGAGGACGCGGACGCGAACCTCACCGAGGAGCTCACCCGCACGGTGATCGCCAGCCGCGACCACATCGGCGCCCGGGTGCACGCGGCGCAGCTGGTGGACCTGCGAACGGCGATCTACACGGATCCGCTGCCACTGCACGAAGGCGCGCGACGCTACTACCGGTCGATCAAGCCGTAGCCGTTCGTATCGGCGCCGAAGGCGCGCTGCCGCTCAGGAGGCCGGCCCCGACCTCGGCACCGTCACCGTCACCCTCAGGCCGTGCGGCTCGTTGTGGGCGTACGCGATGGAGCCGCCGCCCGCCGAGAGCAGCACGCGTGAGATCGACAGGCCGAGGCCCGATCCCTTGATGTTCTGGTGCCCGGTGCTGCGCCAGAAGCGGTCGCCGATGCGGGCCAGGTCCTCGTCGCTGAGGCCGGGGCCGCCGTCGGTGACCACGACGGTCGAGACCTCGCCGTTCGAGGCGACCTTCACCTCGACGCTCTCCCCCTCGGGCGTGAACTTCAACGCGTTGTCGATCACCGCGTCCAGGGCGCTCGACAGCGTGATGGGATCGGCCCAGGCGGTGGTGGCCGGGCAGGTCCCCGCCAGCCGTACGCCCTTGCTCTCGGCGAGCGGCTGCCAGGACGACACGCGCTCGGCCGTGAGCGCGCCGATGTCGGTGAGGCACAGGTCAGCCTCGGCGTGCTCGGCGAGCGCCAGGTCGAGGAGGTCGTCGAGGACCTGGGCGAGGCGCTTGCCCTCGGTGCGGACCGAGGCGATCTCCTCATTGCCCTCCGGCAGTTCGAGGGCGAGCAGCTCGATGCGCAGAAGCAGCGCGGACAGCGGGTTGCGCAGCTGGTGCGAGGCGTCGGCGACGAAGGCGCGCTGCTGCTCCAGCACGTCCTCGACGTTGTCCGCCATCTCGTTGAACGACCGGGCCAGGCGCCTGAGTTCCGGTGGACCGCCGGCGGCCGCCACCCGGGACTTCAGGCGTCCGGTCGCGATGTCGTGGGTGGTGGCGTCGAGGACGCGTACGGGCCTGAGCACCCAGCCGGTGAGGCGCAGCGCGGCACCGAGGGCGAGGAGCATCGCGAACACCTCGCCCGCGCCGATGATCAGCCAGCCGTGCAGGGTCCTCGAACGCATCTGCCCGGTGGGCGAGTCGGTGACGACGACGGCCATGACGTCGCCGTCCCTGATCACCGGGGAGGCCACGACGAGACGGTGGCGCTGCCACGGCCAGACCTGCTGCGGGTCATGGCTGCGACGGCTCAGGCGCGCCTCGTTGAAGGCGTCGCGTCCCTCACCCGTCTTGGGGAGGAGCCAGGCATCCGGCGCGTTGGCCATGGCCGTGCCATTGCGGTAGAAGACACCGGCCCGGATGCCGTACACGCTGTAGTAGCGGGCGAGTTCCTTGCGCAGGGTCTCGCGGCGCTCGTCGGGGAAGGTGTCCGGGGAAGCGGTCGCCGGGTCGGTGACGAACTGCGCGAGCGCCGCGAAGCGCGCCGTGTCGTCGATGCGGTCGACGACCACCCGTTGCTGCTGAGCCGCCGCGACACTCACGGCGAGCGGAATGCCGAGCGCGAGCAGCACGGCGGCCATCAGGACGATGAGCAGCGGGAGAAGACGTGTGCGCACCCGTGCCCGCTACGACGCCGGGGCGACGAGCCGGTACCCGACGCCGCGTACGGTCTCGATCAGCGCCGGCATGCGCAACTTGGAGCGCAGGGACGCGACATGCACCTCCAGGGTGCGCCCGGTCCCCTCCCAGCTGGTGCGCCACACTTCGCTGATGATCTGTTCCCGGCGGAACACCACTCCGGGGCGCTGGGCCAACAGCGCGAGAAGGTCGAACTCCTTGCGGGTCAGTTGGACAACCAAACCGTCCACCGTGACCTGGCGGTTGGGCAGTTCGATGTGCACAGGGCCGAGCCGCAGCGCGGTGTCGCCTGCGGCCGAGGCGTCGTCGGGGACGCTGCGCCGACTGACGGCGTGGATACGGGCGAGCAGCTCCCCCGTGTCGTAGGGCTTCACTACGTAGTCGTCGGCGCCGAGGTTGAGGCCGTGGATCCGGGAGCGTACGTCGGCGCGCGCGGTGACCATGATCACCGGGGTGCTGGTCCGCTTGCGGATCTTGCCGCAGACCTCGTAGCCGTCCTGGTCGGGCAGGCCCAGGTCGAGCAGGACGACCCCGAACCCGTCGCTCTCCGGGACCAGTGCCTGCAGGGCCTCCTCGCCGCTGCGGGCGTGCGTGACGTCGAAGCCGTGCCGGGCCAGCACCGCGGACAGGGCGGCGGCGACATGGTTGTCGTCCTCGACGAGGAGCAGTCTCATTCCGGCCCCCTCCGGTTCATTGGTCGTACGGTCTCGGCTTGCAGAACGCGGTGCACGCACGCGTGCACCATGGAAGTCACGCCGATGGACAAGGATGGCGTCAAGTGGCTTCGGGTTGCGCAGGGCTTCCGTTACGCAGCCGGTACGCGACCGCACAGGGCCACTACGACACGTGCCCGATTGCTACCAGATCGTGATGCTCAAGTTCCCCTCAGATGTAATGACGCTGGTCGTAAGGGCTCACTACTGTCCTCCGAAACCGAGGAGGACGGAGCCCAAAAGCGATGACCGAAGTATCGGTGGCCAAGGATGCCGTGGCCGCGACCGAGGAATTGGTCGTCCTGAAGAGCGTCAACAAGCATTTCGGCGCGTTGCACGTGCTCCAGGACATCGACCTGACGATCGCCCGTGGCGAGGTCGTCGTGGTCATCGGGCCCTCCGGGTCCGGGAAGTCCACCCTGTGCCGCACCATCAACCGCCTGGAGACGATCGATTCGGGCGGCATCTCGATCGACGGCAAGCCACTGCCCGAGGAGGGCAAGGCGCTCGCCCGGCTGCGGGCCGACGTGGGCATGGTCTTCCAGTCCTTCAATCTCTTCTCGCACAAGACGGTGCTCGAGAACGTGATGCTGGGTCAGATCAAGGTGCGCAAGACCGACAAGAAGGCGGCCGAGGAGAAGGCCCGCGCGCTGCTCGACCGCGTCGGTGTCAGCACGCAGGCGGACAAGTACCCCGCGCAGCTGTCGGGCGGCCAGCAGCAGCGCGTCGCGATCGCGCGGGCGCTGGCGATGGACCCCAAGGTCATGCTCTTCGACGAGCCGACCTCCGCACTGGACCCCGAGATGATCAACGAGGTCCTGGAGGTCATGCAGCAGCTCGCGCGTGACGGCATGACCATGATCGTCGTCACCCATGAGATGGGCTTCGCTCGTTCGGCTGCCAACCGAGTGGTCTTCATGGCCGACGGTCGGATCGTCGAAGAGGCTGTGCCGGACCAGTTCTTCAGCAATCCCCGCAGCGACCGGGCCAAGGACTTCCTGTCGAAGATCCTGCACCACTGACGGCCCCGTCGCGTCCCTGCCGATCCGCGTCACCCGCCCTCGACGGCCCGCACTTCTTCACCACTCAAAGGATGTTCATCATGAAGCTCCGCAAGGTCACCGCCGCTTCGGCCGCTGTGCTCGCCCTCGCGCTGACCGCCACCGCCTGTGGGGGCGACGACAACAAGGACTCCGGTTCCAGCTCCAGCGGCGGCGGCAAGATCAAGGTCGGCATCAAGTTCGACCAGCCCGGCCTCGGCCTGAAGCAGCCGGACGGTTCCTACGCCGGCTTCGACGTGGACGTGGCGACGTACGTGGCCAAGCAACTCGGCTACAAGCCCGATCAGATCGAGTTCGTCGAGACCAAGAGCGCCGACCGTGAGAACGCGCTGGCCCGCGGCGACGTGAAGTTCATCGCGGCCACGTACTCGATCACCGACGAGCGCAAGCAGAAGGTCGACTTCGCCGGCCCCTACCTGCTGGCCCACCAGGACCTGTTGGTCAAGACGGGCTCCGACATCTCCAAGGGCACGGACCTCAACGGCAAGAAGCTGTGTTCCGTGACCGGCTCCACCTCGGCGCAGAACGTCCACGACACGATCGCCCCGAAGGCCCAGCTGAAGGAGTACAGCGGCTACTCGGAGTGCATCGCCGCTCTGCAGAGCGGCGCCGTGGACGCGGTGACCACCGACGACTCGATCCTCGCGGGCTTCGCCGCGCAGGACAAGTACAAGGGTCAGTTCAAGCTCGCCGGTCTCAAGCTGAGCAACGAGAACTACGGCATCGGCGTCAAGAAGGGCGACACCGCGACCGTGAACAAGATCAACACCGCCCTGGAGAAGATGGTCAGCGACGGCTCCTGGCAGAAGGCGGTCGCCGCGAACTTCGGTCCGGCCAACTACAAGAACGAGCCGGCCCCGAAGATCGGCGTCATCGTCAAGTAACCCTGGAATCCGCAGGCACCGCAGGGTTCCGCAGGCGCGCCGCCGCCCGCCGCGATCACGGCGGCGGCGCGCCGCGTCCGCCACGTACGCCACACACCCGGAAGCGCGGGAGATCGTGTTCGACTTTCTTGAAGGTTACGACGTCCTCGGGGCGTTCTGGACGACGGTGAAACTCACCGCCCTCTCCGCCGTCGGCTCCCTCATCCTGGGCACCGTGCTGGCCGCGATGCGCGTCAGCCCGGTCCCGCTCATGCGCGGGTTCGGCACCGCCTATGTGAACATCGTCCGGAACATCCCCCTGACGGTCATCATCGTCTTCAGCTCGCTCGGTCTCGCCGACATCTTCGGTATGACGATGGGCGCGTCCGACGACTTCAAGCTCCAGGGCTTCCGGCTGGCGGTGCTCAGTCTGGTCGTCTATCACGCGGCCTTCGTCTGCGAGGCACTGCGCTCCGGCATCAACACCGTGCCCGTCGGCCAGGCGGAGGCGGCACGCGCCATCGGGCTGAGCTTCAGCCAGAGCCTGCGGCTCATCGTGCTGCCGCAGGCCTTCCGTTCGGTCATCGTCCCGCTGGCCAACGTACTGATCGCGCTGACCAAGAACACGACCGTGGCCGCCGCCATCGGCGTGGCCGAGGCAGCCACCCTGATGAAGACGATGATCGAGAACGAGGCCCAGACGCTGGCCATCGCCGCCGTCTTCGCCCTCGGATTCGTGGTATTGACCCTGCCCACCGGCCTCATCCTCGGCTGGCTCGGCAAGCGACTGGCGGTGAAGCGATGACCTCCGTCCTCTACGACGCCCCCGGCCCCCGCGCCAAGCGGCGCAATGTGATCTTCTCAGTGGGCTTCTTCGTCCTGCTCGCCCTCTTCCTGTGGTGGATCTGGCGGACGATGGACGACAAGGGCCAGCTGAAGTGGTCCCTTTGGGAGCCGTTCACCACGTCGGATGCCTGGACGACGTATCTGCTGCCGGGCCTCGCCAACACGCTGAAGGCCGCGGCACTCGCCATGGTCATCGCCCTTCCGCTGGGCGCGCTCTTCGGTATCGCACGCCTGTCCGACCACCGGTGGGTCCGGGCTCCGGCCGGTGTGGTGGTCGAGTTCTTCCGGTCGATCCCGGTGCTGCTGCTGATGCTGTTCGCCAACGAGCTCTACGTCCGCTCCACGGACATCCCCAGCGAAGAACGGCCCCTGTACGCCGTCGTCACCGGCCTGGTGCTCTACAACGCCTCGGTCCTCGCCGAGGTCGTACGGGCCGGAATCCTGGCCCTCCCCAAGGGGCAGACGGAGGCCGCCTATGCGGTCGGTCTGCGCAAGGGCCAGACAATGACGAGCATCCTGCTCCCGCAGGCCGTCACCGTCATGCTGCCGGCCATCGTCGGCCAGCTCGTCGTCATCGTGAAGGACACAGCGCTGGGCGGCGTCCTGCTGACGTTCCCCGAACTGCTCAACTCGCGCAGCACGCTCGCGGCCAACTACGCCAACGTCATCGCGAGCTTCATCGTGGTGGCGGCCATCTACATCGTGCTGAACTTCGCCCTCACCAGCTTCGCGAGCTGGCTGGAGGGCAGGCTGCGGCGCGGCAAGAAGAGCACGGGAGCGGTCCTCGTCGCCGATGAGGTGGAGCTCAACCCCGCCGAGGTGAAGGGCAGCTTCGGGACCGGTGCCGAAAGCCACGGCATCTGATGAGCAGTCAAGTGACATGAGTCGCACGGAGGCAGCGGCGTGATGGCCGCTGCCTCCGTCACTTGACGCAAGCACCGGCAATGGGTTGCATACGTTCTGTGATCGTGCACCCCGCTCCAACTGCCTGTTCCCCTATGTCCCTCAGGACACCGCTCCGGGCAGGGGGCACCGCGCCGTGGACCCGGTGATCATCGTCGGAGCGGGGCCCGTGGGGCTCACGCTCGCCCTGGCGCTCGCCCGCCAGGAAGTCCCTTCCGTGATCCTCGACGAGGGCCCGGGCAAGGACGAGCAGCGGCCCGCGCGGACGGTCGTCCTGCGCGAGGACACGACCGCGCTCGTCGAGCGGCTCACCGGCTTCCCGCTCTCCGAGGCCGGTTTCCGTTGGGCCGGATGGCGGTCGATGCGGCGCAAGCAGGTGATGCGTGAAATCGCGTTCGACACGCAGGGTTCCGGGGACGCGGAGAGTTCCAGGCGCGCGGCCGGCACCACCAGGGGCGCACAGGGCTCCAGGGACATCCGCGCTTCCCGGGACCCGGAAGGCTCCGCGGACGCCGAGGCGTACCCCGCCCCGCTGCACATCGCCCAGCACGCGCTGACCGGCGCCCTGCGCGACGCCATCGTCCACGAGCGGCTGATCAAGGTCGCCGTGAACAGCCGCCTCGACTCCATCGAGCAGGAGACCTCGGGCGTCACCGCACACACCCGGGGCGCCAAGGGCACCTGGTGGCGCGGCAGTTATCTCGTCGGCTGCGACGGACCGCGCTCGACGGTGCGCAAACTCCAGGACATCCGCTTCCCCGGACGTACCGCCGTCGAACGGCACGCCGTCGCGGCGCTGCGTACGGAACTTCCGTGGCCCGGCGAGGCGTTGTTGCATCGGATGCCGCCGTGGCGGACGTCGGGCCCCTCGGCCGGGGAGGTGACCGCGCGCCCCCTCGCCGACGACGCGTGGCGCCTGGACTGGCTGCTGCCCCCGGGCAAGGACCTGGTCACGCCCGACCTGCTGTTGGCACGCATCCGGGAGACCCTCGCGGGCTGGAGCGGCGGCTCCACACCCGCGTACGAACTGCTCGACACCGGAGTCCACACCGTCCACCACCGCCTGGCCCGGCGGTGGCGGGTCGGCCGTGTCTTCCTCGCGGGGGACGCCGCACACCTGCTGGGCGCGCTCGGCACCCAGGGCCTGGACGAGGGCCTGCGGGACGCGGACAACCTCGCCTGGAAGCTGGCGCTGGCCTGGCACCACGGGCCGCACGAGACGCTGCTGGACAGCTACCAGGTGGAGCGGCGCGCCGTCGTCGCCGCCCGGCTGCGCGCCGCCGACCAGGCGTTGCCGCTGCTGCGCGGCGGCGGGGGCCTGCGCTCGTATGTCCCCGGGTCGGCCCGCGGCCACGACGCGCTGCTCACGGACGGCCACCTGGGGCGCGGCCCGCTGGGAGCGCCGGGAGCGTACGCCGACTCCCCGCTCGCGCCGCCACACGCCGACTCGGCGGCTCCCGTGGACACCGCGCCCGGAGCCCCGGTCGTCGATGTGCGGGTGACCGCGGAGGACGGCTCGTTCGTACGACTGCGGGAGCGGCTCGGGCGCGGAGTGTTGCTCGTGATGCTGATCGCTCCGGGGACGGGCGTCTGGGAGCGGAAGCACTGGGTGACGGCCGGAATCATGCCCCGGCTCGCGGCCGCCGTGACCGCCCTGCCGCACCCCGCCGAGCTGCTGGTCGCCGAGAGCTATCCGGGCGCCGCCGCCCACACCGTGCTCCTCGTCCGTCCCGACGGCCACCTGGTCAGCGCGTTCAGCGGGGTGCGCCCGGCCGACCTGTACGAGGCGGCCGAGGCGACACTGGGCGGACCGACGAAGGCGGAGGCCACGGCGAGCACGGGCTGAACTTCTGGTGCAGGCGGAACAGGGGCCGAGCAGGCGGTGACGCCCCCCGGCAACGGAGACCGGGGCCGTCCGAGCCCGGGGTAACGGGTGGGCCGGGTCGCCCGGAATCCGCCCTGTCCGAGTCCGCGTACCGCCGCCCTGCCCCGCCCACGAGCCGGGGTGTCGAAGCCCCGCGCCCGGCCGGCCCCAGGCCGTCCACCGCACTCACCGTCACCGAGCGTCCACATGGTGACGGTGAGTTGACCGGCCCGCACCCCCATGGTGTACTCCGGATCGTGACCGACACCTGTGTGCGCCTGTGGCGGAGGGTCCATATGGACCTCGTCCGCTATGCGGGCTGCGTGTGTCGTCCGTCCTGCTGAATTCGCATCCCTCCCTCTTTCGCGCGCCGCCCTTGTGCCGCTGCGCGCCCCACGCGAACCCCCAGGACGGTTACGAGTGTCTGTGTCCCCCTCTGTCTCTGTCTCCGCACCCCCGCAAACTCCCACCCAGGCCGACCTGCTCGACTTCGTACGCCGCACGGCCGCCGACACCGAGCTGATCGCCTCGCTCCCGCTCGACCCCGAGGGCCGTACCTGGGTGCGCCTCGAAGGCCCGGGCGGCAGCGAGGCCTGGCTCATCGGCTGGCCCCCCGGCACCGGAACCGGCTGGCACGACCACGCCGAATCGGTGGGCGCCTTCCTCACCGCGTCGGGCGAACTCAAGGAGAACTCCCTCGCCGCCCGGTTGCCCGCCGACGGCTGGAAGACCCTGGAACTCGCCGAGGACATCGACCGGGAACGGACGTTGCCGACGGGCAAGGGCCGCTCCTTCGGCCGCCACCACGTGCACGAGGTACTCAACGAGTCCCCTGAGAAGCACGCGATCTCGGTCCACGCCTACTACCCGCCGCTCCCGCAGATCCGCCGCTACAGCCGTACGGGCCAGGTGCTGCGCCTGGAGCACGTCGAACGTCCGGAGGACTGGCAGTGACCACCCGGCGCGTGGGCATCGACGAGTTGCTGGAGCGGGTCCGCGAGGGCCTGGACCGAGTGGAGGCCAAGGACGCGTACGAAGCCGCGCAGGCGGGCGAGGCGCTCTTGGTCGACACCCGCTACGCGGCCCTGCGCGAGCGCGACGGCCTGATCCCCGGCGCCCTCGTCGTCGAGCGCAACGAACTGGAATGGCGTCTCGACCCCCAAGGCAGCCACCGCGCCCCGGAGGCCACGAGCCATGACCTGCGGATCGTGGTGTTCTGCAACGAGGGGTACGCGTCTAGCCTCGCGGCCGTGTCCCTGCGGCAGTTGGGGCTGCACCGAGCGACCGATCTGGTCGGCGGATTCCAGGCCTGGAAGTCGGCCGGGTTCCCAGTGACCGCCGCCTAGGCGGCCGCCGCCCCATGGACTTCCCCGACCGCAGGGAAAGTTCTTCAGGTCGTACGTAGTGGTGGGCGCCCCTTGATGTAAGGGACGCCCACCCTTGCGTACTGCCCCTTACTCCTTGGCCGTGGCCACCGTGACAGGGCGAACCTGCAACGCCACCCGGCCCGGCAGCGCGGAGGCGACGAGGGCAAGCGCACCGGCCACCGCGATGACCGTCACGTACACCAGGGGTGTGACCGCCGGAGCCGCGCTGCCCGTCATGCCGACGCTGAACGCGGTCAGGACGGCGAGCGCGATTCCGCTGCCGAGCGCGGTGGCGAGCAGCAGCACCGACACCGCCTCGGTCCGCAGCATCCGCAGTACTTGCCGACGGGTCGCCCCGGCGAGGCGGAGCATCGCGAACTCGCGGACCCGCTCGGAGACCGACATGGCCAGCGTGTTGACGACGGCGATGGCGGTGAAGGCCAGGACCAGTCCCATGGCGAGGTAGTTGACCTCGGCGTTCGCCTGCTGGCGGGCGGCCTGGATCGAGTCCGCGGCGGCCGGCGCGAGGACATGGACCGCCGGGAACTTACGGAGAGTAGTCGCGAGTTGTGTCTGTGTACGGGCGGTGGTGACAAGGACGGAGGTGGCGAGCGGGTTGTCCACATGGCGCGCGACCAGGTCATGGGCGAAGGTGAGGTCGCCGAAGCCGAGACCCTTGGCGTAGACGGCGGCGACGGTGAGCGTGACGGGTGTGCCGTCGCCGAGAGTGACCTTCAGTGTGCTGCCGGGCTTCAAGTGAAGCTGGTCCGCGGCGAGTTCACTGACAGCGACGGTGCTGTCCTTGAGGCCCTTCAGGGAGCCCGCCGTGACGTCCGGGTCCCAGGTGCGGGTCAGCCCGGCCGGCGTGACGCCCTGGGCCGCGTACTTGTCGAGGCCCACGCGCACGGTCGTACGGACCACTTCGGTGACGACGTCGTCGCCCGTACGCAACTGCCGTGCGGCCTCGGCCGGGACGCCGGGGCCCTGGGCGGCGAGCACCCAGTCGGCGCGGATGCCCTCGCGCGCCTGGGCCCGGGCCGCATCGCCGAGCGTCGGCTGGACGAAGAGAACCGTGCAGGTCATACCGATGAGGAGGGTGAGGGGAGTGACGACGGAGGCCATGCGGGCCGCGTTGCCGCGAAGGTTGGCTCGGGCCAGACGGCCGCCGGGACCGCTCAGCCGCAATGGGCCCGCGAGTACGGCCGCGGCCGCCTTGACCAGCAGAGGACCGAGCAGTGCCACAGCGGAGGCCAGGACCACAACGGCAAGGAAGGTCACGGGGGTTGAGGCGGGCTCGGTGCGCAGAACGCTGAGCACGGCGACGAGGACGGCGCCGCCGGCCAGCAGCGCGAAGCCGGCGAGGACCCGTCCCCATGCGGGGCGAGCGGGCTCGACCCGGGCTTCGGCGAGCGCCTCGGCCGGGCGGATCCGGGTGATGCGGCGGGACGAGATACGCGCGGCGGCCCAGGCGCCGAGGAGTGTCGCGGCGACCGCGGCGAACAGCGGGAAGACGCTGACGGTGTGCTGAAGCGTGGCCGGGACGGCGCCCATGGCGACGAACCGGCTGTGCAGCCAGCTGCCCAGCGGCAGCCCCGCGAGTGCGCCGGTCACACCGGCGGCAACCCCGACGATGAGGGCCTCCCTGCCGAGAAGTGCGCGGATCTGGCCCGGCGTGGCGGCGATGGCCCGCAACAGGGCGAGTTCGCGATGGCGCTGCTGCACGGACAGGGCGAAGGTGCCGACGACCACCAGCACGGCCACCAGCAGCGAGGTGCCGCCCATGGCACCGCCCATGCTGACCAGCTTCGTCCGGGCGGCGGCCGCGTCCAGGAACTCGACCGGGCCACGGCCGTCTCCCGCGCTGACCTGCGCGGTGGTGCCGTGCAGTGCCTTGGCGACGGACCGCTTGAGGGCAGCGGTGTCGGTGCCCTCAGCGGGCAGTACGCCGAAGGCGGTGACCTGCCCGGGGTGCGCGGCCAGGCGCCGGGCCTCGGAGGTCGAGAAGAAGAGGGAGGTCTGGTGGCGTACGGCTGCGGCGGGCTCGGCGATCCCGGTGATCCGGTAGGTGCGCGGGGACTGCGTCGACTGGACGGTGAGGCGGTCGCCGGCCTTGAGGTGGGCGCGCTCGGCGAAGTGGCGGTCGACGACGAGGTCGCCGTCGGCCTTGGGCGCGGTGCCGGTGATGAGTGTGTACGGGGTCAGCGCGGCGGACTCCCAGGCGTGACCGTAGGCGGGCCGGTCCTTGTCGACGCTCCCGCGGGGTGCCAACGGCTGGGCCAGGAAGGTCAGTTCGGGGATGACTCGGCCTACACCGGGAGCCTGGCGCAACCGTGCCGCCAGGTCGCCCGACAGCCAGGCCCGTTCCGCGAGGGGCTTGGCCTTGTGCTTGACCTTGGTCTTGCCCTTCTTGTGCTTGACGGTGGTCTGATGGACGTTCTGATCGGCGGAGACCACGACGGGGGCCGCGGCATAGCGTTCGCTGCGGATCGTGCCGCGCAGGCCCGTTTCCAGGAGGGTGCCGCAGGCGGTGATGAGAGCGGCCGCGCACATCAGGGCGAGAAAGGCGCCGAGAAAGCCGCCTTTGCGTGCTCGGACGCTCTGCAGGGCATAGCGCAGCATCATGAGGGGTCGCTCTCTTCTCTGTTGTGGTGCGCGTCGTGGTCCGTACCGTGGGGCGCCGGGCAGCTCTCTGGCGCTCCGTCAGGGGTCGGGAAGGCGAGGAAACGGGTGAGTACTGTGCGCGCGTCGGGCGGGGTGTCGGCTTCCGGGCGCTTGTAGCGGTTGAGGAGCGCGATGTACTCCTCGAAGAACGCGCGGAGTTCGGGCAGCGTCAGCCGGATGCTGCCGCGCGAGTAGGGGAACGCGTCGGCCCAGGGATCCTCGCCCGCGCCTGGCTGGAGCTGCATCTGCTCGAAGAGTTCGAGGTCGGCGGCGTACGCGTGATGGTTCAACTCGTCCATGACGAGCCGCATCTCGGGACTCTGGCGGCTGCGCGGCGGGAAGCGCCGGTCACCGGGGACGGCCCGCCACCAGCGCTCCCGGCCGTGGCCGTTCGCCTCGGCCTGCTCTTCCACGAAGCCGTATCGGGCGAGTTCGCGCAGGTGGTAGCTGGTGGTTCCGGTGTTGAGTCCCAGCGCTCGGGCGAGCGTCGCCGACGTGGCGGGGCCGTGCACGGTGAGGTGCTGGAGCATGCGCTGCCGCCGGGGCTGCGCGAGGGCCTTGAGCGTGGCGAGGTCGGAGAGCTCGGTGGAGGCGTGCGGCGCCTTCGGGGGTGTTTCCTCTTCTGCGCCGGGTTCCTGTGCCATGCGTACACAGTCGTCTGTGCACAGGTGTCTGTGCATTGCGGCGGCCCGGCGTCTTCAGCCGGGGGTTAACCCCACCCCGGCCACCGGGAGTTGACCGGCTCAGCCCATGCGTCCGGGCACGCGTCCGGCAGGCGACCAGGCAGGCATCCGGGCATGGGTCCAGGCATACGTCCGGGCCCTGAACGCGATCGGCGCCCCCGCGCGTCCACCGTGTTCAAGGCCCGGGATTGGGTCATGTATTTGGGATCGGATTACGGTGCAGCCGGTCAGGGCTCCGGGCCACCCCCGGGCACTCTGGGCCAACGCTCTCAGAGCCCTCATGGGGTCAGAACCCCTCGTCCCCGAGCCCCTCCGTGTCCTCGCCCTCCTCCTCCAGCGCCTGGCGGACCACGCGCAGGGCCATGCCTTCGGAATAGCCCTTGCGGGCGAGCATGCCCGCGAGGCGCCGCAACCGCTTGTCGCGGTCGAGGCCGCGCGTGGAGCGCAGCTTGCGGGCGACCAGCTCGCGCGCGGTCGCCTCCTCCTGCTCGGAGTCGAGCTGCCCGACGGCCTCGTCGATCAGCGTCGAGTCCACGCCTTTGGTCCGCAGCTCCTGGGCGAGAGCCCGCCTGGCCAGACCCCGGCCGTGGTGCCGGGACTCCACCCAGGCGTCCGCGAAGGCACTGTCGTTGATCAGGCCGACCTCCTCGAACCGTGACAGCACCTCGTCCGCCACGTCGTCCGGGATCTCGCGCTTGCGCAGTGCGTCCGCGAGCTGCTTGCGGGTGCGCGGGGTCCCGGTGAGCAGGCGCAGACAGATTGCCCGCGCCCGCTCAGCCGGGTCCCCTGGGGGCTCCCCCTTCTCGGCCCTCGACGAGGAAGGGGTGCCTCCGTCCTGTGGGTCGCCGGACGGCTCACCGAAACCGCCACGCCTGCGACGCCCTCGTCCACCACGCGCTCCACCGTCACCACGCGAGCCGCCGTCGCCAAGCCGACCGCCGCCTCGGCGTGAGGCGCCGCCCGGCGAACCGTGGCCGCCCGGCTGGCGTTCACCGCGCCGCGAGCCTCCGTCCGGCGAGGCTTCGCCGTCCGGATCACCGTCCGCACCGGCGCCCGGATCGCCGCCGTAGAACCCCTCGGCGCCGCCCTCGCCGCCGTAGAGCCCGTCGTCGGGGCCGTACGTCCCGCCGCCGTACCCCCCGTCACCGTTTCCGGCCGAGCCACTGTCGCCCCCGTGGTACCCCTGCCCTGGCCCCTCCGGGGCGACAGGGTAGGCGTACTCGGCCCAGTCGGTTCGTCGCGTCATGGACTAGCTCTTGGCCGCCGCGGTCTTGGGCTTGGTGGCCTTGGCCGCCGGAGCGGGCACCGTCTTCGCGGCCTCGCCCGGGGCGGCCGAGACCGCCGCGTCCGCGCCCGGCTCGGCGGTGGGCTCCTGCGGCCTCACACCGACGCCCAGCTTCTCCAGGATCTTCTTCTCGATCTCGTTGGCGAGGTCGGGGTTGTCCTTCAGGAAGTTGCGCGCGTTCTCCTTGCCCTGACCGAGCTGGTCACCCTCGTACGTGTACCAGGCGCCGGCCTTGCGGACGAAGCCGTGCTCCACGCCCATGTCGATCAGGCCGCCCTCGCGGCTGATGCCGTGCCCGTAGAGGATGTCGAACTCGGCCTGCTTGAAGGGCGGCGCGACCTTGTTCTTGACGACCTTGACGCGGGTGCGGTTGCCGACCGCGTCGGTGCCGTCCTTCAGCGTCTCGATGCGACGGATGTCGAGCCGCACCGAGGCGTAGAACTTCAGGGCCCGGCCACCGGTCGTCGTCTCCGGGGAGCCGAACATGACGCCGATCTTCTCGCGGAGCTGGTTGATGAAGATCGCGGTGGTCTTCGACTGGTTGAGCGCGCTGGTGATCTTCCGGAGTGCCTGGCTCATCAGACGGGCCTGCAGACCCACGTGCGAGTCGCCCATCTCGCCCTCGATCTCCGCGCGCGGCACCAGGGCGGCGACGGAGTCGATGACGATGAGGTCGAGCGCGCCGGAGCGGACCAGCATGTCCACGATCTCCAGAGCCTGCTCGCCGTTGTCCGGCTGCGACAGGATCAGGTTGTCGATGTCGACGCCGAGCTTCTTCGCGTACTCGGGGTCGAGGGCGTGCTCGGCGTCCACGAAGGCCACCTGACCGCCGGCCTTCTGCGCGTTCGCCACCGCGTGCAGAGTCAGGGTCGTCTTACCGGAGGACTCCGGGCCGTACACCTCCACTACTCGGCCGCGCGGCAGGCCGCCGACACCGAGGGCGACGTCGAGCGCGGTCGACCCGGTGGGGATGACCTCGATGGGCTCATTCGGCCGCTCGCCCAGGCGCATCACTGCGCCCTTGCCGAATTGCCGTTCAATTTGTGCGAGCGCGGCGTCCAACGCCTTCTCGCGGTCGGTTCCTGCCATGGGTTCCACCCGATTTGCTTGAGTCGATCGCTTCACGTCAAAGACGCTAACGCCTGCCACTGACAATGCGCCCCGACGCCCGTCCGGCCTGTGGATAACTCGGGCACATCTCCATGAAAACCCTGCCGAAATCCCCGTCGAGAGCTCCGCCGGAGCCTCCATCAGAATGGATGTTCGATTTTCGTGTCAAGCGCACCACGCGACACCTCCGAGAGTACGTTCGCGGTCCGACAGTGCCCCGGATTTCCCGCAGGCACGGTCGGTACCGGGCTACTCCCCCGGGCGTACGGCGGGCGCCTTCGGCCGTACGACGACGCCGTGAGGCCTGCTCGCGAGGCTTGGGGCATGGAAACCACGAGGTCCCGGTCCCGGACACCCCTGAAGTTCACGCTGACGCCCTTGAAGCTCACGCTCCGCCCGGCCGAGCGGTTCTGCTATGCGACCGGTGCCCTGCTCGTCCTCTCGGGATGCGTGCATCTGGTGGTCTTCGCCGTCGACGGTGGCCCCTGGGACGGGCCCGTCTCCTGGCGCAAGCCCGTCACCTTCGGACTCTCCTTCGGGCTGACGCTGATCGCGATCACGTGGGTCACGTCGTATCTGCGCGTCGGGCCGCGGCTGCGCA
Organism: Streptomyces sp. R35; assembly: GCF_041053035.1. NCBI lineage: Bacteria > Bacillati > Actinomycetota > Actinomycetes > Kitasatosporales > Streptomycetaceae > Streptomyces > Streptomyces sp. R35. Next base: position 8,041,560 of record NZ_CP163440.1, on the reverse strand, counting down.
CCACGCTGCTCGTGGTGTTCGCCGCCGACTGTGTCGTGGAAGTGGGCGGGATCACCCTGCAGGCGTGGCGTCGGGTGCCCTCGCATCTCAACATGGAGACCGGCTTCGACACGGCGGTGTCCATGACGCTCGCGGTGGGCGGCGGGGTTCTCGTGGTGCTGCTCACCGTGTTCGCGGTGGCCTCGTTCCGGAACCGCCCCGCAGGCCCCAAGGGGATGCCGCTCGCGCTGCGCTCCGGGTTCGCGATCCTGCTCGTCGCCCTGCTGACGGGCGCCGCGATGATCGCGCGCGGGGTCGTCCTCACCCGGACCGGCCACCAGGAGGCGGCGTACCACTCGACGGCCCCGCTCAAGCCGCTGCACGGGGTGAGCCTGCACGCCGTGCTGGTGCTGCCCGCACTGGCCTGGCTGCTGTCGCGCGCCGCCTGGAGCGACAGGACCAAGCAGCGGGTGATGTACGCGGCGGTCGGCGGCTACGCGGCGGCCGTCGTCGGCGCCGGTGTGTGGGCGGTCCTCACCTGGTGAACAGCCGCCGCACGCGCGCGAGGAAGGTGCCCGAGCCCCGTGTGCGGTGGCCGTGCACTCGGGGGTCGTCCGTGACGTCGTAGCGCTTCACGTACGCCCCCAGGAAGGCCTGCAGCGTGGCGACGGCGGGGATGGCGATCAGCGCGCCGACGGCGCCGAGGAGCGCGGTGCCCGCGACGACCGACCCGAAGGCGACCGCGGGGTGGATGTCGACGGTCTTGGCGGTCAGCTTGGGCTGCAGCACATAGTTCTCGAACTGCTGGTAGATCACAACGAAGATGAGCACCCACAGCGCGTACCAGGGGTCGATCGTGAAGGCGATCAGCATCGGCAGGGCGCCCGCGAGATAGGTGCCGATCGTAGGGATGAACTGCGAGACGAGGCCCACCCAGACGCCGAGCACGGGCGCGTAGGGCACGCCCAGGGACTCCAACAGGATGTAGTGCGCTACGCCGGAGATCAGCGCCATCAGACCGCGTGAGTACAGATAGCCGCCGGTCTTGTCGACGGCGATCTCCCACGCGCGCAGCACCTCGGCCTGCCGGGCGGGCGGCAGCACCGAGCACAGCGCGCGCCGCAGCCGCGGTCCGTCGGCGGCGAAATAGAACGAGAACAGCGCGATCGTCAGCAGCTTGAAGAGGCCGCCCAGCACCTGCGCGGACACGTCCAGGACGCCGGTGGCGCTGTTCTGTACGTACTTCCGCAGCCAGTCGGAGTGGACCAGGCTGTCCTGGATGTCCACCCGTCTCAGGTCCGTGTGGAAGTGCGTATTGATCCAGTTGATGACCGAGTCGAGGTAGTCGGGAAAGCCCTCGATCATCTTGATGATCTGGCCCGCGAGCATCGAGCCGAGCAGCGTGATGAATCCGGCGATCGCGATCGTCGCGCCGAAGAAGACGAGGAAGGTGGCCAGTCCCCTGCGCATGCCGCGCGAGGCCATCCAGCTCACCGCGGGTTCTATCGCGAGTGCCAGGAAGAACGCGATGAGAATGTTGATCAGCAGGCTGGTGAGCTGGTGGAACGCCCAACTGCCCAGCTGGAAGACAGCGACGAGCGCGAGCGCGAGCACCATGGCGCGCGGCAGCCAGCGCGGCATGCGCCCGCCGGGCGCGGCTGCGTCCCCGGCCGGGGGGCCGGTGGGCGGCGTCGTGCCGAACGGTGATGCCTGCTGGGCGACCTGTGCGGTCTCGTCTGTCGGGGCCACGGTGCAAGTCTCGCCCACGCCACCGACAATCGGCCCCCGCCCCCGGATCTTCCCGGTCCGTCAGCGGCTTTCGTACGGAACGTTCATGGTCGCGCACACCACGCGCCACACGTCCTTGGCCTCCCAGCCGGCGTTCAGCGCCTCGTGCACGGTGCGCCCGCCGAGTTCCGTCATCACATGATCGCGCGCGAAGGTATCGGCGTACCCCGCACCGAAGTGATCCGCCATCCGCTGCCAGAAGACCGTCAACCGCATGACTCCAGTATCCCGCCCCTGAGAGTGGGCCCGAGCCGGGACCGCTTGCCGAGACCGCTTTCCGTCCTACGGTCTGACGCATGGCCGAAACAGGAGCATCCCCACTCCCCCCGACGCCCCCGGCGCGCTCCCCGCTCGCACGCGCCGAGCACTTCATCTGGCTCACCGCACGCGTACTGGAGCAGCGCCGCTTCGCGTACCACTTCCTCGGCGGCGGCGCCGACGCGGTGGAGACCGCGCTGGCCGCCTACCGCAACGAGGACGAAGGGTACGGTCACGCGCTCGAACCCGATCTGCGCGGCCCGGTCAGCCAGCCGCTGCACACCGGGCACGCGCTGCGTGTGCTGGACTCGATCGGGCGCTGCGGCGGACAGCGCGTGGAGCGCGTGTGCCGCTATCTGACCTCCGTGTCGACGGCGGACGGCGCACTGCCGGCGATCCATCCCAGCCAACGCGGCTATCCGACGGCTCCCTTCGTCCCGATCGTCGACGACCCGCCGAGCGAACTCCTGGCCACCGGTCCCGTGGTCGGCCTGTTGCACCGCAACGAGGTGTGGCACGCCTGGCTGTTCCGTGCCACCGACTTCTGCTGGCAGGCGGTCGATTCGCTGGAGAAGTCCCATCCGTACGAGATCGAGGCCGCCGTCGTCTTCCTGGACTCCGCGCCCGACCGCCCGCGCGCGGAGGCGTCCGCCGACCGTCTTGGCCGCCTGGTGCGCGAGCAGCGGCTGGCGGCGCTGGACCCGGAGCACCTTGATTCGTTTCCGGTCGCCCCCGGGTACGCGCCGGGCGAGCACCACTTCCCGCACGACTACGCGAAGACGCCCGAGTCCCTCGCGCGCGCGTGGTTCACCGACGAGGAGATGACGCGCTCGCTCGACCACCTGGCGGACGAACAGGAGGAGGACGGAGGCTGGCCGATCCGCTGGCGTCAGTGGGCGCCGAGCACCGCCCTGGAGTGCCGCCCCATGGTGACGATCGAGGCGTTGCGCACGCTGCGGGCGTACGGACGGTCCATCGGTTGATGTCAGGGGCGCGTGTACGGGCCGTAGGGCGGCGTTTCCTGGGTGTCCCTGAGAAGCAGTGCCGCGATCGCCAGGGCCGCCCCTCGGGGCGACGAGAGGTCGATGCCGGACTGTTCCCCGATCTTGGCGAGCCGGTTGTCGACGGTGTTCGGGTGCAGTCCCAGCGCGGTGGCGGTGGCCCTGCGGTCCTGCTGATGCGCGAGGTGGGTGCGCAGGGTCTCCAGGAGCTCGGGGCGGTCGGCGACCGGGTCGAGCAGGGCGGCGATCTTGTGGCTGCTGGGGTCGGGCCGGGAGAGATGGAACTCCAGAAGGACGTCCTCCAGGCGGTGCAGTTCGGGCGGCAGTCCGCACGCGCGCGTGACACGCAGGATCTCCGTCGCGGTGCGGGCCGCCTCCGGGATGTCCGCGGGCCCCGCGGCCGGCACATGCGCGACCCTGACCGGTGTCCCCAGGGCCTTGCTCAGCCGCCGGGCGAGGTCGTCCGGCGGCTCGCACTCCTTGGGGACGACGGCACGGCCCAGGCCTGTGTCCAGGAGCGCCGCCACCTCCGTACCGAAGGCGTGGTCCAGGACGGTCTGCGCCCTGCGCTGCCGCCGCCGTTCGCCCACGGGACCCTCGGCCGACACTCCGAGGTCGAGGGCGAGCACCAGGGCGGGCCCTTCCAGGCGCAGCTCGTCCAGGAGCATGTGTCCGGGCTTGAGTACGCCGTCCAGTAGCCCGCGGATCAGCGAGCGGCGCTGGGCGCGGGCGTCGGCCTCCAGAGCGGTGCGCTCGTCGACGTACGTCTCGGCGACCGCGCCCACAACCTTGTGGTGCGACTCCAGGAGGAGGTCGACCAGTTCCACGAGGGCGGCCTCCTCCCCGGGCCGGGCCGTCTCGCGCAGCGCCCGCCACAGCACGTACGCGCCCAGGGAGTGCGTGCGCAGCAGCAGGTGCAGCGGCATGCCCTCCTCGGCGCGCTGAGCGGCCCGCTCGCGGAACAGACGCAGGTCCGCGCGCGCGAGATCCGGATCGCCCACGCGGCGCAGGAACAGCCGGATGCCGTGCCGGGCCGTCGCCGCGATCTCCAGATCCTTCAGATCGTCCGGGAGCTCCGCGTAGCCGGGGAGCTCCTCGAAGGACTCGCGGGTCATCCGCCGGGCCAGTTCGTTGACCCGGGGCTCGCAGCGCAGCGCGAGCGCCCTGGCGGCTGCGGAGAGGGGCACGGCGGGCTCCTGCGGGCGGGCGGCTTGTGACGCGTCACAGTACCCAGGCGGCCTGTGACGTATCGACCGCATCGCTCCGGAGGTCCCGGCCGACTGTGCTGCCTTCAACGCCTTGGAGGGGCCTTCGGCCCACACGCACGCGTGAAGGCCGACAGCGCTGTACGCCGGACGTCAGCCGGTCACCGCCCGCACCCCCGCCGTCACCACCACCGCCGCGGCGACCACGAGCAGGAAGGGGGCGCGCAGGATCAGCGCGACGGCCGCCGCGGCAAGTCCCGCGGCCTTCGCGTCCATGACCAGGACGCGCCCGTCGGCGAAGGTCTGCTGGGCCGTGAGAGCGGCGAGAAGGGCGACGGGCAGCAGGGCGGCGAGGCGCCGGACGAGGGGACGTTCCAGTACGCCGGCGGGGATCAGCAGCCCGATGAGTTTGACGGCGTAGCAGCCGACGGCGGTCGCGCCGATGGCGATCCAGATGTTCAACGATCTTCCCTTGGCACGTCATTGGCGGTCTTCGAACTGCGGCGCCCCTCTACGTAGAGGACGGCGGGAGCGGCCAGCGCGGCCACCAGTACGGGAACTCCGGCGGGCAGCACGGGCAGCAGACCGAGCCCCAGAAGGACCGCGATACCCGCGACCGTGCGCTCCGTGGTGGTCTTCAGCATCGGCGAGAGCAGCGCCAGGAAGACGGCGGGTCCGGCGGCATCCAGCCCCCACGCGTCGGTGTCGCCGATGGCTTCGGCCCCGACGGCGCCGAGCAGGGTGGTGAGGTTCCACAGCACGTAGAGGGAGAGCCCGGTGACGGTGAAGCCGATGCGTACGCTGCGGCGGGTGGGCTGGGCGAGCGCGACCGCGGTGGTCTCGTCGATGACCCACTGCGCGGCGAACGGTCGCACCGCGCGCGGGAGGGCGAGCAGTTGCGACAGGCGCAGTCCGTAGAAGGCGTTGCGCACCCCGAGAAAGAAGGCGCCCGCGGCTGCCGTGAGCGGGTTGCCTCCGGCCGCGAGCGCGCCCACGAGCGCGAACTGCGAGGCGCCGGTGAACACCAGGAGGCTGAGCGCGCAGGTCTGCAGCAGCGTGAGCCCGCTGCCCGCCGAGGTCACCCCGAAGGCGAACCCGGACAGTCCGACGGCGACCCCGACCCCTAGGGCGTCCCGGACGACGGCGGCGTCGGGTTTTCCGCCTTCTTCACTGCGTATGTCTGCGAGAGCTGTCTGTTCTGCCACGCCCTGGACGGTAGGAGCAGTGGACCGTCACCGTCTTGTACGTTCTTGCGCTCGCGCTGGTAGGCGCCCGGGGGCACGCCCACGATCCGGGTGAAGTGCCGATTGAGATGCGGCTGGTCGGTGAAGCCGACGGCGACGGCCGCCTCGGCGGGCGCGGAACCGGCGTCCAGGAGGTGGCGGGCCCGGCGTACGCGGGCGTCGGTCAGCCAGGTGTGGGGCGGCATGCCGTAGGTGTCCCGGAACGCGCGCAGCAGCGCGAACGGGCTGGTGCCGAGGTCGGCGGCGAGCCGCTCCAGGGAAGGGGGCTCGACCATCCGCTCCTCCAGCACCGCACGCGCGCGTGCTGCGACGCGGGCGCCCGCGGTGTGCACGGCCCGCTGCGGCAGCGGGCCTCCGTTCAGGCGCAGCAGCCGGGTCACGGCGGCGCGCAGCAGAGTGTCGGCGGCGAGCGCGTTGCCCTCCTCGGCGGCCCGCAGCACCTGGTGGACCAGGCCCGCCGCGTACGGGTCGTCGAGCACCGGACTGGTGAATCCGGGGGTGCCGCGGATGGTGGTGGTCTCCGCGGCGATCTCGGCCACCAGCTCCGGCGACGGATACACCGCCCCGTACCGCCAGCCCTCGGGGACGCCCGCCCGGCCCGTGTGCGGGGTGTCGGGGTTGACCAGCGCGAGGGCGCCCGGACCCGCGTACTGGTCGCCACCGCCATGGTGGAAGACCTCGACACCGTCGGTGATGGCAGCGATGACGAAGTTCTCGTGGGTATGCCGCACGAAGATCTTTTCGACATAGCTGGCACGCAGCAGATCGACACCGGGCAGTTCCGCGTACTGCCAGTGCCGCGCCCGCTCCCGTCCCGAATCCGCCACACCATCATTCTCCGCGACCACCACAACGACAGCCGCCCGATGACGCCGCACCGGACAGCTGCCACTGCCGCCCACCAGCCGACAGCCGCTGCACGCACCCCTCCCCCCACCAGCCGACAGCCGCCCACCAGCGGAAGGGGCCGGGGCGGGGGTGTCCGCCCGCAGCGGCTGGCCGTCAACACCGGCTCCTTCAAAACGCAACCGATTCCGCGCCAGACCGAGGACGGATACCCCCGCCCCGGCCGCCCCGACCCACCACCCACCGCACGCGAAATGAGCCCGCCGGCCGCGTTCCCGCAGGTCAGACGGATTGTCAGTGGCCGGGTGCAGGATGGACGCATGGTCAGCTCCGCACACCGAGCCCTCGACGGCTTCTCCCCCGCGACCCGCGGCTGGTTCACGGGGGCCTTCTCCGCGCCCACCGCGGCCCAGGCCGGGGCATGGGCGGCCATCGGCGAGGGCTCGGACGTGCTCGTGGTCGCCCCGACCGGCTCCGGCAAGACCCTGGCCGCGTTCCTCGCCGCGCTCGACCAGCTGGCCTCGACCCCACCGCCGGCGGACCCCAAGAAGCGCTGCCGCGTGCTGTACGTATCACCGCTCAAGGCCCTCGCGGTCGACGTGGAGCGGAATCTGCGCAGCCCACTGACCGGCATCCGACAGGAAGCCGTGCGGCTCGGGCAGCCCGAACCCGAGGTGAAGGTCGGCATCCGTTCCGGCGACACCCCGCCCGCAGAGCGCCGCGCGCTGGCCACACGCCCGCCGGACATTCTGATCACGACCCCCGAGTCACTGTTCCTGATGCTGACATCGGCCACGCGCGACGCGTTGACGGGCATCGAGACCGTGATCCTGGACGAGGTGCACGCGGTCGCGGGCACCAAGCGCGGCGCCCATCTCGCGCTCACCCTGGAGCGCCTCGACGAGCTGCTGCCCAAGCCCGCCCGCCGCATCGGCCTCTCCGCGACGGTCCGTCCGGTGGACGAGGTCGCGCGTTATCTCTCGCCCCAGCGCAAGGTGGAGATCGTCCAGCCGCCGTCCGGCAAGGAGTTCGACCTCTCCGTGGTCGTCCCGGTGGAGGACCTGGGCGAGTTGGGCGGCTCCCCGGTCGCCGATGGCAAGGAGGGCGCCGAGAAGCCCTCCATCTGGCCGCATGTCGAGGAGCGGATCACCGACCTCGTCCAGTCCCACCGCTCGACGATCGTGTTCGCCAACTCCCGCCGTCTGGCGGAGCGCCTCTGCAACCGGCTCAACGAGATCGCGTACGAGAGGGCGACCGGCGAGCCCCTTGAGGAGGCTCACGCCCCGGCCCAGCTGATGGGCGGCTCGGGCGCGGCGCAGGGAGCTCCGCCCGTCATCGCCCGCGCCCACCACGGCTCCGTCTCCAAGGAGCAGCGGGCGCTGGTCGAGGAGGACCTGAAGGCGGGCCGCCTGCCCGCAGTGGTCGCCACCTCCAGCCTCGAACTGGGCATCGACATGGGAGCGGTGGACCTCGTCATCCAGGTCGAGTCACCGCCGTCCGTGGCCTCCGGTCTCCAGCGCGTGGGGCGCGCGGGTCACCAGGTGGGCGCGGTCTCCACCGGCGTCGTCTTCCCCAAGTACCGCGGCGACCTCGTCCAGGCCGCGGTGGTCACCGAGCGGATGCGCACGGGCTCCATCGAGTCCCTCCGGGTGCCCGCCAATCCCCTGGACGTGCTGGCCCAGCAGCTCGTCGCCATGACCGCGCTCGACACCTGGCAGGTCGACGACCTGCTCGCCACGGTCCGCCGGGCGGCCCCCTTCGCCTCGCTCCCGGAGTCGGCGTTCACCGCCGTGCTCGACATGCTCGCGGGCCGCTATCCGTCCGACGCCTTCGCGGAGCTCAGGCCCCGCGTGGTGTGGGACCGCGTCGCCGGTACGGTCACCGGGCGCCCCGGCGCGCAGCGCCTCGCCGTCACCTCAGGTGGCACCATCCCCGACCGCGGGCTCTTCGGGGTCTTCCTCGCGGGAGCCGACCCCAAGAAGGGCGGCGGCCGGGTCGGCGAGCTCGACGAGGAGATGGTCTACGAGTCCCGTGTGGGCGACGTCTTCACGCTCGGTACCAGCTCCTGGCGCATCGAGGACATCACCCGCGACCGCGTTCTGGTCTCCCCGGCACCCGGTGTCCCGGGCAGGCTGCCGTTCTGGAAGGGCGACCAGCTCGGCCGCCCGCTCGAACTGGGCCGCGCGGTCGGCGCGTTCCTCCGCGAGGTCGGCTCACTCCCCAAGGACGACGCCCGGCTCCGACTTCTCGCCGCGGGCCTGGACGCCTGGGCAGCCGACAACGTGCTCTCGTACCTCGCCGAACAGCGCGAGGCATGCGGGCACATCCCGGACGACCGGACCATCGTCGTCGAGCGCTTCCGCGACGAGCTGGGCGACTGGCGAGTCGTCGTGCATTCCCCCTTCGGCGCCCAGGTCCACGCCCCCTGGGCCCTCGCTCTGGGCGCCAAGCTCTCCGAGCGGTACGGCATGGACGCCCAGGTGATGCACGCCGACGACGGCATCGTGCTGCGGCTGCCCGACGCCGACATCATGGGCCTCGACCTCCTCGACCAGGCACCCATGAAGGCGGGTACGGAGTACGACGCGGAGCAGGCGCCGGTCGGCGCGGCGGACGTCGCCTTCGACAAGGGTGAGGTCAACCAGATCGTCACCGACCAGGTCGGCAGTTCCGCGCTCTTCGCGTCCCGCTTCCGCGAGTGCGCCGCCCGCGCGCTGCTGCTGCCGCGCCGTAACCCCGGCAAGCGCACCCCGCTGTGGCAGCAGCGCCAGCGTGCCGCCCAACTCCTCCAGGTGGCCAGCGAGTTCGGCTCGTTCCCGATCGTCCTGGAGGCGGTCCGTGAATGCCTCCAGGACGTCTTCGACGTCCCCGGACTCACGGAACTGATGGGCGACATCGAGTCCCGCAAGGTGCGGCTCGTCGAAGTCACCACGCCCGAACCTTCCCCCTTCGCCCGCTCCCTCCTCTTCGGATACGTCGCCCAGTTCCTGTACGAGGGTGACTCACCGCTCGCCGAGCGGCGCGCCGCCGCCCTGTCGCTGGACTCGCGGCTGCTGGCCGAGCTCCTGGGTCAGGCCGAGCTGCGCGAGCTCCTCGACGCCGATGTCCTGGCCGAGCTGGAGCGGGAGCTCCAGTGGCTCACGGAGGACCGTCGCGCCAAGGACGCCGAAAGTGTCGCCGACCTGCTGCGTCTGCTGGGCCCGCTCACCGACGCCGAGCTCGCCGAGCGGGGCGCCGAGCCGCAGTGGGCCCAGGAGTTGGCCGCCGCCCGCCGCGCCATCCGGGTCCGCGTCGCCGGGGCCGACCACTGGGCGGCGATCGAGGACGCCGGCCGACTGCGCGACGCACTCGGTACGGCGCTGCCCGTCGGCGTTCCGGAGGCCTTCACCGAGCCGGTCAAGGACCCGCTCGGCGACCTCCTCGCCCGGTACGCACGCACCCACGGCCCGTTCACCTCGACGACGGCCGCCGCCCGCTTCGGTCTCGGTCCGGCCGTCACGGACGGGGCGCTGCAGCGACTCGCCGCGAGCGGCCGTGTCGTACAAGGGGAGTTCCATCCGGCGGGTATCGGCCAGGAGTGGTGCGACGCGACGGTGCTCCGCCGGCTGCGGCGCCGTTCGCTCGCGGCCCTGCGCCACGAGCTGGAGCCGGTGCCGCCCGCCGCGCTCGCGCAGTTCCTGCCGCAGTGGCAGCACGTGGGCAGCGGGCACGGGCTGCGCGGAATCGACGGACTGGTGCGCGCCATCGAGCAGTTGCAGGGCGCGTCCGTGCCCGCGTCCGCGCTGGAGAAACTCGTCCTGCCCTCCCGGGTCGCCGGGTACGCCCCCGCGATGCTCGACGAGCTCACGGCCGCAGGAGAGGTGGTCTGGGCGGGGGCAGGGTCGCTGCCGGGCAAGGACGGCTGGGTCTCGCTGTATCTGGCGGACGCGGCGCCGCTACTCCTGCCGGCCCCGCACCCCCTGGAGCCGACCGCGCTCCACCAGTCGATCCTGGACGCCCTCTCCGGGGGCTACGGCCTCTTCTTCCGCCAGATCGCCGACCAAGTGCGCGCCACCACGCATCCCGACGCCACCGATCCCCAACTGGCCGACGCCGTCTGGGACCTGGCCTGGTCAGGACGGCTCACGAACGACACGCTCGCGCCGATGCGCTCCCTCCTGGGCTCGGGACGCACCGCCGGGTCCACGGCCCACCGCGCCAAGCGCTCGGTCCCGCGCGGACGCTACGGCTCCCTGACCGGCGCCGCGCGCCCCCAGTCCCGTACGGGCCCGCCGACCGTGGCGGGCCGCTGGTCGCTGCTGCCCGAGCGTGAGCCCGATCCGACGGTGCGCGCCCACGCCCTGGCCCGCACCCTGCTCGACCGGCACGGCGTGGTGACCCGGGGCGCCGTCGCCGCGGAGGGCGTCGAGGGCGGCTTCTCGGCGGTGTACCGCATCCTGTCCGCATTCGAGGACAGCGGCCAGGCACGCCGCGGCTATGTGGTCGAAGGTCTCGGCGCCGCCCAGTTCGCGATGGACGGCGCGGTGGACCGGCTGCGCGCGGCGGCGAACGCGCGGGACCGGGGCGAAGCCCTGTCCGACCCGAACCCCCCGGACGGTTTCCCGGGCGCCTACGGATTCCCTGGCGACCGAACCCCCACGAACCCTGCCGGCTTCCCCGGCGACCGCGCCTCGGCGCACACCTCAGGTTTCCCCGGCGGCCAAGCCCCCAAGGACACCTTCGGCTACGCACCCGACCTCGACCCGGCGAACACCTCCGGCGTCCCGGACGGTTCCGCCTTGCCTGACGACTCCGGTTTCCCCGACGGTTCCGCGTACCCGGACGCCTCCGGCTTCCCGGACGAACCCGGCTTCACCGACGACCACAGCTTCTCGGCCGACTCGGCCATCTCGGCCTTCCCGGCCCGCTCCACCCACCCCAACGCCTCCACCCACCCTCACATCGCCGCCTACCCCAACACCCCAGCCTTCTCGAACAGTCGCTCCCGCCCCCGCTCAAGCTCGTCAGCCGTTGTCCTGGCCGCCGCCGACCCCGCCAACGCCTACGGCGCGGCCCTTCCCTGGCCCGAGCCCCCGACCGACGCCGGGCACAAGCCGGGCCGAAAGGCGGGCTCCTTGGTCGTGCTCGTCGACGGCGAGCTGACCCTGTACATGGAGCGCGGCGGCAAGACCCTGCTGGCCTGGCCCGCCGACCCGGACAGCTCGGTCGCCGAGGACGCGCGGCTGCACACCGCCGCCGAGACCCTCGCCGCAGCGGCCCGCGCGGGCTCCCTCGGCACGGTCACGGTGGAGCGCGTCAACGGCGCCTCCGCGCTGACCTCCCCCTTCGGCACCCTCCTGGAAGGAGCAGGCTTCATCGCGACCCCCCGCGGACTGCGCCTCCGCGCCTGAGTCCCGTACAGACGCCCCGCGCACCCTGCACCCCGCAGACCCCACCTCGACGCCCCCGACAACACCCCGACCCATGCCACGCCCCACCCATGCCACCCTGGATCCATGCCCGAAGGAGACACCGTCTGGCAGGCCGCGAGGCGGCTGCACATCGCCCTCGCGGGCAAGGTGCTGACCCGCTCCGACCTGAGGGTGCCCAAGTACGCCACAGCCGACCTCACCGGTCGCACCGTCCTGGATGTCACCCCGCGCGGCAAGCACCTCCTCGCCCGGATCGAGGGCGGAGTGACCCTGCACTCACATCTGCGGATGGACGGCTCATGGAAGGTGTACGCGAACGGCCAGCGCTGGAGCGGCGGCCCCACGCATCAGATCCGGGCCATCCTGGGCACCGCGGACCGCACGGCCGTCGGGTACCGCCTCCCCGTACTGGAGCTGCTCCGCACCACCGACGAAGGCCGAGCGGTCGGCCATCTCGGTCCCGACCTCCTGGGCCCGGACTGGAACCCGGACAAGGCTCTGGAGAACCTCCTGCGCGACCCGGCCCGCCCGCTCGGCGAGGCCTTGCTCGACCAGCGCAATCTCGCCGGCATCGGCAACGTCTACAAGAGCGAGCTGTGCTTCCTCCTGGGGGTCACTCCCTGGCTCCCCATCGGCGATGTCCCGGCCGACCGCGCCGCCCAGCTGCCCGCCCTCGCCAAGAGGCTCCTCAAGGTCAACCGCGACCGGCCCGCCCGCAGCACCACGGGCCGCCGCGACCAGAACCTCTTCGTGTACGGCCGGACACCCCGCCCCTGCCTGCGCTGCCGCACCCCGATCCGTTCGGCGAACCAGGGCGACGGTGCCCGTGAGCGCCCCACCTACTGGTGTCCGACGTGCCAGACGGGGCCCACGCCATCGCCGGGCGCCGCCCAACCCCGTACGGGTCCCCGACGTACGACTAATTGACGATCCGTCAGAAACCCTCGTACCGTCCTTTCATGCCCCTCACGGCGTACGACCTCACCGGACGCACCGCATTCGTCACCGGCGCCGCCAGCGGCATCGGCCGCGCCTCCGCCGTCCTGCTCGCTGAGGCGGGAGCCACCGTCCACTGCGCGGACCGCGACGCGCAGGGCCTGCACGAGACGGCCACCCTGATCAAGAGTCAGGGCGGTACCGCCCACACCCACCCGCTCGACGTCAGCGACCGTGCCCAGCTCCAGCAGGCCGTCGCATCCTGCGAACGCCTCGACGTCATGGCGGCGGTCGCCGGGATCATGCACAGCAGCCCGGTCCTGGAGACCCGGGACGAGGACCTCGACCGGGTGCTGAGCATCAACTTCAAGGGCGTGCTGTACGCCTGCCAGGAAGCCGCCCGCCTCATGATCGCGAAGGGCGTCCGCGGCAGCATCATCACCATGGCGTCAGGTGCCATAGACACCGGTGGCCCCGGCCTGCTCTGCTACGGCGCGGCGAAGGCGGCCGTCGTGCAGCTGACGAAGACCCTGGCGACCGAGATCGGCCCGCACGGCATCCGTGTCAACGCGGTCGCGCCCGGCTGGATCCGTACGCCGATGACCGACCGTCACGGGGAGGCGCAGGCACAGACAGAGGCGTTCATGGCGCGGCTTTCACCGTTGGGCCGGGTCGGCGAACCGGAGGACATCGCCCACGCCGTACTACACCTGGCCTCGGACGCCTCGACGTTCACCACAGGCCAGATCCTCCGCCCCAACGGCGGCGTCGCGATGCCCTGGTAGCCCCCTTCACCCGCGCACTACCGCTCCCACCGGCACACGCCGGCGCCCGCACACACCCACGCGCCCCCCTTCAGTCCTTGCACGCCCCCGGCACCCGGACACGCCCCCTGTCACACCCGAGGGGGCGCCTTCCCCTCCCCGAGCGCCCCACCCTCCAGCGCTCCACTTCCGCACACCCGCCTCGCCACACGCCCCCAACCCCTGAAGCGCGCCCCCACTCCCTAGCGCACGCCCCGCGCACGCCCCACACCAGTACCCCGCCGCCGCGACCACGCCTCCTGCCAGGACTCCCGCCACCGATCCGACCCCACGGCGCCCACCGCCCGGGCCTTCGGTACGCAGTGCACCGGCAGCAGGCTCAGCCCCCATCCCCCGGCAGCGACCGCCCCCTCCAGCACCCCGGCGTCTGGCACCAGCGCGAGCCGCAGCACGCTCCACCACCACACCGCACCGAGCGCCAGTGCAGCCCCCCAGCGCACTATTCGCCCCGCCATGGTGCCCACCTCCAGCCCGACGCTAGACCGCCGCTCTCACTCCCCGGCAGGGCGCACCAACGGCACACGGGCGCACCTAGGGCAGCACCAGCGGGCGGTCACCCGTTCTCCGCCTGGAACATCCAGTGATGCTTCTCCAGGTCGGCCGTGATCCCGATGAGGATGTCCTGGCTCACCGGATCCGCGTCCCCGGTCGCCGCCACCCGCTCGCGCATCCGTGTGATCACCGCGCCCAGCGCGTCCACGAGTGTCTTCACGGCATCGGTGTCCTTGACCCAGCCCTCGGGCGTCGGGCCGATGCCGCTGCTGACGGCCACGGTCGCGGCCCGGCCGTCCGGCGGGACACCCAGCGTCGAGGCGCGTTCCGCCACGGTGTCGGAGTGCAGTCGTGCGGTGTCCACGACCTCGTCGAGCTGGAGATGGATGGAGCGGAAGCGCGGTCCCACCACGTTCCAGTGGACCTGCTTGGCCACAAGGGAGAGGTCCAGCAGGTCGACCAGGGCACCCTGCAGTGCCTCGGCCACGGTCTTCAGGTCCGCGTCGGACAACGGGCTCTTCACGACATACATCCGCATCCTCCGATAACGACGACTACGACGATCGATCACAACGCCTGCAACGCCTGCAACGCCTGCAACGATCACGATGATCAAGGCGCACAACCGGCGTCCGTCCACCGGTCGGCCCCCGCCGCACCCCTCCACCATGGCCGCCACACCGGATACCGGCAAATGGACGCATAGAGGACACCCGTACAACGCAAAAACCCCGGCCGCACTCCTCCAGGTCTCCCTGGAGAAGCCCCGGCCGGGGCTTCTAACGAGCATCTTCAGCTCATGAGCGCGAACTCGTGAGCGTCAGGCGGCGACGACGTCGACCGCCTCGGTAGGCGCCTTGATCGTGACCCGTTCCGGTGGCACACCGGTCACCGACACGGAATTGAGCATCGGGCGACGCACCGGTGCGGGCACCGGTTCGGTGGCCGCAGCCGACTGTGCCAGCTCCGCGAGGGCGAGCTCGTCGCTCACTTCCCGCATGAGCTCGGACATCCGTACGTCCAGCGCGTCGCAGATCGCGGAGAGCAGCTCGGAGGATGCCTCCTTCTGCCCCCGCTCCACCTCGGAGAGATAGCCGAGTGAAACTCGGGCGGACGAGGAGACTTCGCGCAGAGTACGGCCCTGGCGCTGGCGCTGCCGACGCAGCACGTCACCCAGCAGGCGACGGAGCAGAATCATCGGTGGCTCCCTCCTCGGACCGCGTAGCCGCATCCTTCACGCCCCACCGTACCGCCTTGCGCCGCGGCCGTGCGGGGAGCGATGTCGTGTTCACTCAGGGCTGCAAACATCAAAACCCCCCGTTCTGTTCCGTATCCTGTGCCCGCTCATTCCCGGTCTGTTCGCCCGCAAGCTCCTTCAGGAGCAGTGCGAGTACGCTCCGTACACTCTCCATACGGATTTCCGCCCGATCGCCGTTCAACCGCAGCGGTATCACTTTCCCGCCACCAGCAGCATGAAAAGATGCTTCGGACGGCCCGTCGACGGCCACGAAAACCGTGCCGACCGGGTGTCCGTCCTGGGGATCGGGACCGGCGACGCCCGTGGTCGCGATCCCCCAGTCGGCACCGAGCGCCTTGCGCACACCCACCGCCATCTGGGCCGCGACCTGCGGATCCACCGCGCCGCGCTCGGCCAGCAGAGTGGCGTCGACGCCCAGCAGCTCGTGCTTGAGTTCGGTGGCGTACGCGGTCACGGAACCCCGGAAGGCCTTGGAGGCACCCGGCGTCGCGGTGATCTCCGCCGCCACCAGACCGCCGGTGAGCGACTCGGCGACGGCGAGTGTCTCGCCCCTCACCGTGAGTAGTCGCAGCACTTCGGCGGCCGTGGAACTCACCGCTCCGCCTCCTCGGCGGCTGCCTGCCGCTCGGCGATTCCACGCCTGCGCAGCACAATGGCCTGTCTCACATAGTCGAGCCCGGTGACGACCGTCAGGACGACCGCCACGGCCATCACCCAGAACCTCAGGGTGGCCAGCGCCCCCGTCAGCGCCAGGATGTACATCCCGACCGCCGTGCCCTGGGCCAGCGTCTTCAGCTTGCCGCCGCGGCTCGCCGGGATGACCCCGTAACGGATCACCACGAAGCGCAGCAGGGTGATCCCGAGCTCACGCCCGAGGATCACTCCCGTCACCCACCACGGCAGATCGCCGAGCGAGGACAGACAGATCAGCGCCGCGCCCATGATCGCCTTGTCGGCGATGGGGTCGGCGATCTTCCCGAAGTCGGTGACCAGGTTGTACGTGCGCGCCAGATGGCCGTCGAAGATGTCGGTGATCATGGCGACGGCGAAGGCCGCCCAGGCCCACGCGCGCATGGCGGGGTCGTACCCGCCGTCGCCCAGCATCAGCGCCACGAAGCCCGGCACGAGGACGAGCCGGATCATGGTCAGGATGTTGGCGATGTTCCAGAGGCTGGCCTGATTGACGGCCGCAGCGCCCAGCTTCCCGGCCCGCGCCGGCTTCGAGCCCCCCGGAGCACCGGATGCGCCGGGAGCGCCCGCCGCACCTTTCGCGCTGGGGGAGCCGCCCGCCGCGGATGCCGGGACTCCGGTCATCTGCCCGCCTCCTCAGTACACGGGAGCGAGCCCAGGAGCGGCTCGGCCACCAGGTCGACACCTTCCGTGCCGACCACCTTGGCCTCGACGATACGGCCCACGGTGAGACCCTCGCTGCTCGTGAAGATCACCTGGCCGTCCGTCTCGGGCGCCTGGTGGGCGGCGCGGCCGATCGCGCCCTCCTCGTCGTCGATCGACTCGACGAGCACCTGCACGGTCTCGCCGACGCGCTCCTCGGCGCGCTGCGCGACCAGTTCCTCGGCGAGCCGGGACACGCGCGCGAGGCGCTCGTCGACCACGTCCTGGTCGAGCTTGTTCTCGTACGTCGCCGCCTCGGTGCCGTCCTCGTCGGAGTACCCGAAGACGCCGATCGCGTCGAGGCGCGCGCCCGTGAGGAACCGCTCCAGCTCAGCGAGGTCGGCCTCGGTCTCGCCGGGGAAGCCCACGATGAAGTTGGACCGCACACCGGCCTGCGGAGCCTTGGAGCGGATCGTGTCGAGCAGCTCCAGGAAGCGGTCGGTGTCGCCGAAGCGCCGCATCGAGCGCAGCACGTCGGGTGCGGAGTGCTGGAAAGACAGGTCGAAGTAGGGCGCGATGTCCGGCGTGGAGGTCAGGACGTCGATGAGTCCGGGGCGCATCTCGGCGGGCTGCAGGTAGCTGACCCGCACGCGCTCGATGCCGTCGATCTCGGCCAGCTCGGGCAGCAGGGTCTCCAGGAGGCGGATGTCGCCCAGGTCCTTGCCGTACGAGGTGTTGTTCTCGGAGACCAGCATGACCTCCTTGACGCCCTGCTCGGCGAGCCAGCGTGCCTCGTTCAGTACGTCGCTGGGGCGGCGCGAGATGAACGAGCCGCGGAAGGACGGAATGGCGCAGAAGGAGCAGCGCCGGTCGCAGCCGGAGGCGAGCTTCACCGAGGCGACCGGGGAGCCGTCCAGGCGGCGGCGCAGGGGCGCGCGGGGGCCGGACTCCGGGGCCACGCCCTCCGGGAGGTCCGTGGGGGCGCCGTGGCCGGGAAGGGCCACTTCCTCGCCGGCGCTCTGCCGCTCGGCCGGGCTGATCGGCAGCAGCTTGCGCCGGTCACGCGGGGTGTGGGAGGCGTGGATGCCGCCGTTCAGGATGGTCTGGAGGCGGTCGGAGATGTCGGCGTAGTCGTCGAAACCGAGCACGCCGTCGGCCTCGGGCAGCGCCTCGGCGAGCTCCTTGCCGTACCGCTCGGCCATGCAGCCCACCGCCACGACGGCCTGGGTTCTGCCATGCCCCTTGAGGTCATTGGCTTCGAGGAGGGCGTCGACGGAGTCCTTCTTGGCGGCCTCGACGAAGCCACAGGTGTTGACGACGGCGACGTCCGCTTCTTCGGCGTCCTCCACGAGTTGCCAGCCGTCCGCCTCCAAGCGGCCTGCGAGCTCCTCCGAGTCCACCTCGTTACGGGCGCAGCCAAGGGTGACGAGTGCGACGGTACGGCGTTCAGGCATGGGCTCAAGACTACTTCGTCCCACTGACAGCCCACGTCGACGGGGTTGGCCGATCTTGGCCAACCCCGTACCGGCATACCCCTTCGGACCGCTATTCGGCCTGGGGCCGTTGTCCGAGCTGGGGCCGTTACCCGACCTGGGGGTCGCCCTTCGTATACGTGAGGCGCTCGACAGCGCCGGGCTGGAAGTCGTCCTCGATCTTCTTGCCGTTCACGTACAGCTGGATCGCGCCGGCGTCACCGAGGATGAGGTTGATCTTCGAGCTGTCCTGGAAGGTCTTGGAGTCGCCCTTCTTGAGCAGCCCGTCGAAGAGCATCCGGCCGTTGTGGTCCTTGGCCGAGATCCAGCTGCGTCCGTCCGCGGCACTGACCTGCACGGTCACCTTGTCCTGCGGGGCGGCCGCGATCGCGCTGTCGGAGGGGTCCGGCTTCGGATCGGCGGGCTTGCTGGTCTCCGACTTGGGCGAGGCCGACGTACTGGTGGTCGGCGTGGACCCCTCGGCGACCTGCGTCTTCGTGTCGTCCCCGCCGCTGCCCTTGACCACGGTGAACCCGACGAAGCCGATCACCGCGACGATCGCGGCGACCATGGCGGCGGTCCAGTTCGGCCCGCGCCGCTCGGGGCGGATACGTTCCGCCTCGAAGAGCGGGGCGGCCGGCGTCGGCGCCGGCCGCCCGCCGTGGTCGGCGTCGTACCGGGCGAGCAGCGGGGCAGGATCGAGACGGACGGCGCGTGCCAGGGTCCGGATGTGACCGCGCGCGTAGACGTCGCCGCCGCAGGGGGCGAAGTCGTCCTGCTCGATGGCGTGGACGATGGCGATGCGGACCCGGGTGGCGTTGCTGACGTCGTCGACAGTCAGCCCGGCGTCGATGCGTGCCTGCCGCAGGGCACGGCCGATCGAGAACTGCTCGGCCTCGCGGTCGTCTTCGAACGGACGCTCGTCTTCGGGGGAGTTGCCGTCAGGGGAGTTGCCGATGGACACGGGGGCGCCTTTCGAGCGTGTAGCCACCTGTGCTGGAGGTTCAGTCTAGGGGGGGTACGAAAGGGTGGGGCAACCGGGCGGTGGGACTTTGTACGCCATCAGAATGGCCGGTCATCCTGATGCTGGGACATATGTGCGTCCCTTCGCTCAACTTGACGTATGCCGAAGGGAAACGGTTGCCCGCCGTTCCCTTACGGGTGAGTCACGTTCGAATATCAACGAACCGCCGCCGGCCGGCCCGCTCCATGGCCGTCCGCCGTGAACCCACCCGTACGGTGACCGGCCTGTCCCGTTTTCCTCCGCCGGAGGCACTACGCGTCAGCCTCCCCACGAATCACGGCGAGCACTCCATCCAGTTCGTCGCCCTTCACCAGTACGTCACGCGCCTTGGAGCCCTCGCTGGGGCCGACGATGCCGCGGGACTCCATGAGGTCCATCAGCCGCCCGGCCTTGGCGAAGCCCACGCGCAGCTTGCGCTGGAGCATCGAGGTGGACCCGAACTGCGAGGTGACGACCAGCTCGGCGGCGGCGCACAGCAGGTCGAGGTCGTCGCCGATGTCCTCGTCGATCTCCTTCTTCTGCTTGGTGCCCACGGTGACGTCGTCCCGGAAGACCGGCGCCATCTGGTCCTTGCAGTGCTGCACGATCGCCGCGACCTCGTCCTCGGTGACGAAGGCGCCCTGCATACGGGTGGGCTTGTTGGCGCCCATCGGCAGGAACAGCCCATCGCCCTTGCCGATCAGCTTCTCGGCGCCCGGCTGGTCGAGGATGACCCGGCTGTCGGCGAGCGAGGAGGTGGCGAACGCGAGCCTGGAGGGCACGTTCGCCTTGATCAGACCCGTGACGACGTCGACCGACGGCCGCTGTGTGGCGAGCACCAAGTGGATGCCGGCCGCGCGCGCGAGCTGCGTGATGCGCACGATCGAATCCTCGACGTCCCGTGGTGCGACCATCATCAGGTCGGCGAGCTCATCGACGATCACCAGCAGATACGGATAGGTCTTGAGCTCCCGCTCGCTGCCTTCCGGCGTCTTGAGCTTGCCGTCGCGGATGGCCTGGTTGAAGTCGTCGATGTGCCGGTAGCCGAACGCCGCGAGGTCGTCGTAGCGCAGATCCATCTCCCGTACGACCCACTGCAGCGCCTCGGCGGCCCGCTTCGGGTTGGTGATGATCGGCGTGATCAGGTGCGGAATGCCCTCGTACGCGGTCAGCTCGACCCGCTTGGGGTCGACGAGGACCATACGGACGTCCTCGGGGGTCGCACGGACCATGACGGACGTAATCAGGCAGTTAATGCATGACGATTTGCCGGAACCGGTGGCTCCGGCGACCAGCACGTGCGGCATCTTCGCCAGGTTGGCCATCACATAGCCGCCCTCGACGTCCTTGCCGAGCGCGACCAGCATCGGGTGGTCGTCCTCGGCGGCATCGGCCAGCCGCAGCACATCCCCCAGGTTGACCATCTCGCGGTCGGTGTTCGGGATCTCGATGCCGACCGCGGACTTGCCGGGGATCGGGCTGATGATCCGCACGTCGGGGCTGGCGACGGCGTACGCGATGTTCTTGGTGAGCGCGGTGATCCGCTCGACCTTCACGGCGGGGCCGAGCTCGACCTCGTAGCGCGTGACCGTCGGACCGCGCGTGAAGCCGGTGACCGCGGCGTCGACCTTGAACTCCATGAAGACGTTCTGCAGCGAGGCGACGACCGCGTCGTTGGCGGCGCTGCGCGTCTTGCCGGGGCCGCCGCGCTCCAGGAGGTCGAGCGACGGCAGGGAGTAGGTGATGTCGCCGGAGAGCTGGAGCTGTTCCGCGCGCGGGGGCAGGTCGCGGGGCTCGGCGGGCGCGGCCTTGGTGAGGTCGGGTACGACCGACTCGACCGGCAGGGCCTCCTGCTTGGGCCGCTTGGCGCCCGGGGGAACCTTGGCGCGCGCGGCCGGTACGGGCGTCGTCTCCTCGTATCCGTCGCGCTCCACGGTGACGCCCTGCGTCAGGTCGGCGACCAGAGGCGAGGGCGGCATCCCGTGCAGCACGGCTCCGTCGAGCGCGGCTGCGGCGGCCGCCGCGACGTCCACCGCGTCCATCGGCCGGTTCATGTCGGGCTGCTGCACCGCGGGGCGTCTGGGGCGGCTCCGGCGCTTGGTGAGCGCCTCCTGCTCGGCACTGTCGGGGTCGTACTCCTCAGGGGCGCGCGAGCGCCTCCGGGAGCGCGCGGGGAGCGCCTCGCGCCACTGCTCGTCGTAGCGCTCGTCGTCCTCGCCCAGTTCGTCCTCGTCGAGGTCGGCGTGGACGACGCCCAGTTTCTGGCCGAGCAGCCGCAGCCGCTGCGGAATCGCGTTGACCGGGGTCGCCGTGACGACGAGCAGCCCGAAGATCGTGAGCAGCACAAGGAGCGGAACGGCGAGGACGTCGCCCATCGTGTACGTCAGCGGGGTGGCCGCGCCCCAGCCGATCAGACCGCCGGCGTCCCTTATCGCCTGCATGCCGTCGCTGCGCGCGGGCGCCCCGCACGCGATGTGGACCTGGCCGAGGACGCCGATCACGAGCGCGGACAGGCCGATCACGATGCGGCCGTTGGCGTCGGGCTTCTCGGGGTGCCGGATGAGCCGGGCCGCGATGACGCCGAGCAGTATCGGGACGAGCAGGTCGAGGCGGCCGAAGGCACCGGTCACCAGCATCTCGACGAGGTCGCCCACCGGGCCGCGCAGATTGGACCACGTACCCGCCGCGACGATCAGCGACAGGCCGAGCAGCAGGAGCGCGACACCGTCCTTGCGGTGCGCCGGGTCGAGGCCCTTCGCGCCCCGCCCTATACCGCGGAACATCGCCCCGACGGCGTGCGCGATACCCAGCCACACGGCGCGTACGAGTTTGTACACGCCCGCGGTCGGGTTGGGCGCCGGCGCGGGAGCGGGCTTCTTCGCCGCGGTCTTCTTGGCGGGCGCCTTCTTGGCGGCTGCCTTTTTCGCGGGGGCCTTCTTCGCCGGAGCCTTCGTCGGAGCGGCCGCCTTCTTCGCGGGCGGCTTCTTGGCTGCGGACTGACGTGAGGCCATGTGTGTGAGGTTACCGGTGGAGACGACAGCGGACACGTGTGCCCAGTGCTTCACCCGTTCGTGTCGCCCTTGCCGGGGACCAGAACTGACGCCTGCTCACTCAGAACTCATGGCTCGGTGGCGCTCAGTTCTGCGACGGCACCGAAGGTGCCCCGCTCCCCGTGCCCGGCTCCAACGCGTCCAGCGCCCTGCGCAACCCCGTGAGTTTGCGTTCGAGATGGGCCGCGGTCGCCACCGCCGCCGCGTCCGCCGAGTCGTCGTCGAGCTGCTTGGACAGCGCCTCGGCCTGCTCTTCAACGGCCGCGAGCCGCGCGGAGAGTTCGGCGAGGAGTCCGGCGGGCTCCTTGGCCTCGCCGAGTGCCGCCTTGCCGCCGCCCTCCAGCTGAAGCCGCAGCAGGGCCGCCTGCTCCCGGAGTTGGCAGTTCTTCATGTAGAGCTCGACGAAGACGGAGACCTTCGCGCGCAGCACCCATGGGTCGAACGGCTTGGAGATGTAGTCCACCGCACCCGCCGCATACCCCCGGAAGGTGTGGTGGGGGCCGTGGTTGATGGCAGTGAGGAAGATGATCGGGATGTCCCGGGTCCGCTCTCGCCGCTTGATGTGCGCGGCGGTTTCGAAACCGTCCATGCCCGGCATCTGGACGTCCAGCAGAATGACCGCGAAGTCGTCCGTGAGCAGCGCTTTGAGCGCTTCCTCCCCGGACGATGCCCGTACCAGTGTCTGATCGAGCGCGGAGAGGATCGCCTCCAGCGCCAGCAGATTCTCCGGCCGGTCATCGACCAGGAGGATCTTGGCCTTCTGCACCATGGCCCGCCCTCCTCGCCCCGGCATGGGGCCTCCCCTGTCCGCAGGACTTGGGGAAGCACCGGGCGCCGCCCCAGGGGACGACTCCCTTGCGCCGCCCGTCCTTGTGCCGGTCATGGTAGCCGCACCCCGCCTGTCGCCACACCCTGTCACCGCGATGTCACTGTGCACGTAGCAGAAACGTAGCGGGAGACCAGAAGGTTCCCCGAATCCCGTACTTCTACACGGCTTCGGCCACAGTCAGTTATGCGCGGTCCGGCCTGCCGCACCGCCGGTTCGGCGTGCACGGCCCGGCGTTCCGGTCATCGACATCGCGTCGCGACCGGACTCGCCGGACATGAGTCTGTCACCCCTCACGCATCCACTGCTCCATCACAGAGAGCAGGTGATCGGGATCGACCGGTTTCGTCACGTAGTCGGAAGCACCTGACTCAATTGCCTTCTCCCTGTCGCCCTTCATGGCCTTCGCCGTGAGCGCGATGATCGGCAGCCCGGCGAACTGCGGCATACGCCGAATCGCCGCCGTCGTTGCATATCCGTCCATCTCGGGCATCATGATGTCCATCAGGACGACCGTCACATCGTCGTGCTGCTCCAGGACTTCGATGCCCTCGCGGCCGTTCTCGGCGTACAGCACCGAAAGGCCGTGCTGCTCAAGGACGCTCGTCAGCGCGAACACATTGCGGATGTCGTCGTCGACGATCAGCACCTTCTCGCCCTCGAACCGGATGCCGCGGCGAGGCTGCGGCGCCGCGTCCTGCTGGCCCGGAGCCGCCCACGGCTCCTGAGCCGCGCCCCCGGCGCCGTTCGGCTGGCCCGGCAGCGCGGTTCGCTGGTCGACCGCTGACACCGCCCTGCGTCGCCTCCTGAAGAGTGCGGCGGGCCCGTTCTGGGTCTCCTGGTACGACTTCACCTCGGCCGGAGTCTCGATGCCGACCCCGGACAGCTCGGCCTCGGAGGCCAGCAACTCCCCGGCCTCCAGCGCCGGCGCAAGCTGCCCGTAGCCCTGGGGCGGCAGTTCGCTGGGGTGCAGCGGCAAATACAGCGTGAACGTGGAACCGCGTCCCGGCTCGCTCTGCGCGTGGATCTCGCCGCCCAGGAGCCGCGCGATCTCCCGCGAGATGGACAGCCCCAGCCCCGTACCGCCGTACTTCCTGCTTGTCGTGCCGTCCGCCTGCTTGAAGGCCTCGAAAATGACCCGCATCTTGCTGGCCGCGATGCCGATGCCGGTGTCCGTCACGGAGAACGCGATCAGATCGGCGTCCGCGTCCCGCAGTGAACCGGCCTCCAGGAGCTGTTCCCGGATCGCCACCGGAACGTCCGCCCCGGCGGGCCGGATCACCAATTCGACCGCTCCGGAGTCGGTGAACTTCACCGCGTTCGAGAGCAGGTTGCGCAGCACCTGGAGGAGGCGCTGTTCGTCGGTGTGCAGCGTGGCGGGCAGTTCCGGCGAGACCCGTACGGAGAAATCGAGGCCCTTCTCCGCGGTCAGCGGACGGAAAGTGGCCTCTACGTAGTCGACGAGTTGGACCAGCGCGATGCGTGTCGGCGACACGTCCATCTTGCCCGCCTCGACCTTCGACAGATCGAGGATGTCGTTGATCAGCTGGAGCAGGTCGGAGCCCGCGCCATGGATCGTCTCGGCGAACTCGACCTGCTTCGGGGTGAGGTTCGTGTCCGCGTTGTCGGCGAGCAACTTGGCGAGGATCAGCAGGGAGTTGAGCGGTGTGCGCAGCTCGTGCGACATGTTCGCCAGGAACTCGCTCTTGTAGCGCATGGAGACCGCGAGCTGTTCGGCGCGCTCCTCCAGGACCTGCCGGGCCTCTTCGATCTCGGTGTTCTTGACCTCGATGTCACGGTTCTGCTGAGCCAGCAGCTCGGCCTTCTCCTCCAGCTCCGCGTTGGAGTCCTGGAGCGCCTTCTGCCGGTTCTCCAACTCGGCCGACCGCTCGCGGAGTTGTTCGGTGAGCTCCTGCGACTGCCTGAGCAGCACCTCCGTCTTGGTGTTGACGGAGATGGTGTTGACGCTCGTCGCGATCATCTCGGCGATCTGGTTGAGGAAGTCCTTCTGGATCTGTGTGAACGGTGTGAAGGACGCCAGTTCGATGACGCCGAGCACGGTCCCTTCGAAGAGCACCGGAAGCACGATCACCTGCGCCGGGGGCGCCTCGCCGAGCCCGGACGAGATCTTCAGATAGCCGCTCGGCGCGTTCTCCACGAGGATCGTGCGCTTCTCCTGGGCGGCCGTCCCGATCAGCGCCTCACCGGGCCGGAACGACGTCGGCATGGATCCCATCGAGTAGCCGTACGACCCGAGCATGCGCAGCTCGTACGCGTCCTCGTGCTCGGCGACCGCCTCCTTGCCGTCGACCAGCGGCATCGAGAGGAAGAACGCGCCGTGCTGCGCGGAGACGACGGGTGTCAGCTCGCTCATGATCAGCGAGGCCACGTCGTCGAGGTCGCGGCGCCCCTGCATCAAGGCCGAGATGCGGGCGAGGTTGCCCTTGAGCCAGTCCTGCTCCTTGTTGGCGATGGTGGTGTCGCGCAGGTTGGCGATCATTTTGTTGATGTAGTCCTGAAGTTCCTGGATCTCGCCGGAGGCGTCCACGTCGATCTTCAGGTTCAGGTCGCCGCGGGTCACCGCGGTCGCCACGCGCGCGATGGCACGCACCTGCCGGGTCAGGTTCCCGGCCATCTCGTTCACCGACTCGGTGAGGTCTCGCCAGGTGCCGTCGACGTCACGCACGCGTGCCTGGCCGCCGAGCTGCCCCTCGGTGCCCACCTCGCGGGCGACTCGGGTGACCTCCTCCGCGAAGGACGAGAGCTGGTCGACCATCGTGTTGATGGTGGTCTTGAGCTCCAGGATCTCGCCGCGCGCGTCAATGTCGATCTTCTTCGTCAGGTCACCCTTGGCGATGGCCGTCGTGACCATCGCGATGTTGCGCACCTGGCCGGTCAGGTTGGACGCCATCCCGTTCACGGACTCGGTGAGGTCCTTCCACGTACCGGACACGCCCGGCACGCGCGCCTGCCCGCCGAGGATGCCGTCCGTGCCCACCTCGCGGGCCACCCGGGTGACCTGGTCGGCGAACGAACTCAGCGTCTTCACCATCGTGTTGACGGTGTCGGCGAGCTGGGCGACCTCGCCACTGGCCTCGACGGTGACCTTCTTGGTGAGGTCGCCGTTGGCCACCGCCGTCGCGACCTGGGAGATGTTCCGCACCTGGCTGGTCAGGTTGTTGGCCATCAGGTTGACGTTGTCGGTCAGGTCCTTCCAGATGCCTGTGACACCGGGCACCCGCGCCTGCCCGCCCAGGTTGCCGTCGGTGCCCACCTCGCGGGCCACCCGGTTCACCTGCTCGGCGAAGTTCGACAGCTGGTCGACCATCGTGTTGACGGTGGTGACGAGTTCGAGGATCTCGCCCTTCGCGTCGACGGTGATCTTTTTGGACAGATCACCCTTGGCGACCGCGGTGGTCACTTCGGAGATGTTGCGCACCTGGATGGTCAGGTTGTTCGCCATGAAGTTCACGGACTGCGTGAGGTCTTTCCAGGTGCCGGAGACACCCTGCACCTCGGCCTGACCGCCGAGGATGCCCTCGGTGCCCACCTCGCGGGCCACCCGCGTCACCTGGTCCGCGAAGCTCGACAGCTGGTCCACCATCGTGTTGATGGTGTTCTTCAGCTCCAGGATCTCCCCGCGCGCGTCCACGTCGATCTTCTGCGACAGGTCGCCTCGGGCCACCGCCGTGGAGACCTGCGCGACGTTGCGCACCTGAGCGGTCAGGTTGCCCGCCATGCTGTTCACGGAGTCCGTCAGGTCGCGCCACACACCGGCGACGCCGGGCACCTGCGCCTGACCGCCGAGACGGCCCTCCGTACCCACCTCGCGGGCCACCCGGGTCACCTGGTCCGCGAAGGCGGAAAGCTGGTCGACCATCGTGTTGATGGTGTTCTTCAGTTCCAGGATCTCGCCGCGCGCGTCGACATCGATCTTCTGCGAGAGATCGCCGCGGGCCACCGCCGTGGTGACCTGGGCGATCTGACGTACCTGCGAAGTCAGGTTCCCCGCCATGAAGTTGACGGAGTCGGTGAGTTCCTTCCAGGTGCCGCTCACACCGTCCACGCGGGCCTGACCGCCGAGGCGGCCCTCCGTGCCCACGTCCCGGGCCATCCGCGTCACCTGGTCGGCGAAGCTCGACAACTGATCCACCATCGTGTTCACGGTGTTCTTCAGCTGGAGCATCTCGCCGGAGACATCGACCGTGACCTTCTGCGACAGATCACCGTTGGCGACCGCCGTCGTCACCTGCGCGATGTTGCGCACCTGACCCGTCAGGTTCTGGAACGCCGTGTTGACGGAGTCGGTGAGGTCCTTCCAGGTACCGGCCACACCCGGGACCTGCGCCTGGCCGCCCAGCTCACCCTCGACACCGACCTCGCGCGCCACGCGCGTGACCTCGACACCGAACGACGACAGCTGGTCGACCATCGTGTTGACGGTGTTCTTCAGCTCCAGCATCTCGCCGGCGACCTCGACGCTGACCTTCTGGGAAAGGTCACCGTTGGCCACGGCCGTGGTCACCGCCGCGATGTCGCGCACCTGGGTCGTCAGGTTCCGGAAGACCGTGTTGACGGAGTCCGTCAGGTCCTTCCACGTCCCCGCCGCGCCCGGCACGTTGGCCTGCCCGCCGAGCCGCCCCTCGCCGCCGACCTCGTTGGCCACACGCGTGACCTCGTCCGCGAACGTCCGCAGCGTCTCGGTCATCTGGTTGATGGTCTCGGCCAGTTGCGCGACTTCCCCGCGCGCGCTGACCGTGACCTTCTGCGACAGATCACCGCTGGCGACCGCCGTCGTCACCTGAGCGATCCCGCGCACCTGGGCCGTGAGGTTGCCGGCCATCAGGTTCACCGAATCGGTGAGGTCCTTCCACACACCGGCCACACCCGGCACCTGCGCCTGGCCGCCCAGCTCACCCTCGGTGCCCACCTCGCGCGCGACACGCGTCACCTCGGAGGAGAAGGAGGACAGCTGGTCCACCATCGTGTTGACGGTGTTCTTGAGCTCCAGCATCTCGCCGGCCACGTGAACCGTGACCTTCCGGGACAAGTCACCCTTGGCGACCGCCGTCGTCACCAGAGCGATGTCACGCACCTGGGCCGTCAGCCGGTACGCCATGGTGTTGACCGAATCCGTGAGGTCCTTCCACGAACCGGACATCCCGCGCACCCGGGCCTGCCCGCCCAGCTTGCCCTCGGTACCCACCTCGCTGGCCACCCGCGTGACCTCGTCGGTGAACGTCGACAGCTGGTCGACCAGATTGTTGACCGTCCGCCCGACCTTGAGGAACTCCCCGCGCAGCGGATGCCCGTTGCCGTCCGGCGCCTGCGCCCGCAGCTCCATGCGCGGCGACAAGTCGCCCTCCGCGACCGCGGACAGCACCCGGCCGACCTCGGAGACAGGCCGTACGAGATCGTCGACGAGCGCGTTGGAGGCGTCGATCGCCGCTGCCCACGAGCCCTCACAGGCGCCCGTCTCCAGCCGCTCCGTGAGCTTTCCCTCACGCCCGACCATGCGCCGTACACGCGACAGCTCACCCGTCAGATGCAGATTACGGTCGGCCACTTCATTGAAAACCGCCGCAATCTCGGACATCACGCCGTCGCCGGAAACCGTGAGCCGCTTACGGAAGTTGCCGTCCCGCATCGACACCAAAGCCACGAGCAGCCGGTTCAGGGCCGCCGTGTCCACCTCAGTGGTGCCATTGCGCGGTGTGCGCCCGTTGTCCAGGGACTGTCCGCCTTTCGCGCGCGTCTTATTGCCCCGCGTCGCTGCGCCAGACTCCACTGTGTCCCTCCCGCAAGGGTCGACCATTACTGCTCGGCGTACTCGGGTACTTCTGCTCTGCGTGCTGGAAGGCGTTCAGCCTGCCCGGACCTTCTCCTGGAGCTTGCCCAGTGTTTCACCCCGGCTGAACCAGGCCATAACAGTTCGGCAGCTTCGCACATCGTCCGCACACCTCTGGGCGGAAACACAGGCGACCGGCATCCGCATGGACGGCGAAGGTAAGTAACCTTGCATGCGGCTGTCCAGCGGCGCCGGTCCCGTCCGGCCTGGGCGGTGGCACGAGCACGAGCGGGCAGGCATCGGAGGGGCGCCGCACCATGACCACCGGACTGCATCCTGGGGGATCGTCCCAGGATCCCCGGCCGACGGGGAACCACGCCCTGCCCCGGCAGGAGCAAGTCGGCCACGGAGCGCTGCACGCCGACAACCGGACGAGGAGTTCTGTGATCACCGCGCGCGCGGCCGCCAGTTTCGAGCCCCTGGGGCGATCCGTCGCGACCGCCCGCTCCTTCGTCCGCGACACCCTCCAGGGCTGGGGCTTCGCCGACGTCGTCGACGACGCCGTAGTCCTCACCAGCGAACTGGTCACCAATGCTGTCGTGCATGCGGGCACCTCCGCGGACGTCCTGTGTCTGCGCAGCGACGACGGCGTACGCATCGAGGTGGCTGACCGCTACCCGGAACGTGAAATTCCACTCCAGGCGACGGCTGTGAATATGGGCAGCCCCGACCGCGAGGGCGGCCGCGGCCTCCAGTTGTGCGCAGCCCTGGCCGGCCGCTGGGGCGTCGAGTACACGCCCACCCACAAGCAGGTCTGGTTCCAGATCGACCTCCCCGAGCGCCCGGTGGGCACTCGCACCGCCGGCCCTTCCCTCCCCGCCGACCTCCTCCCGCTCGCCGACGGCCGCGTCCGCGTCGCGGTCGTCCAGATCGACCGGGTCGGCGCCATCAACGCCTGGAACGAGGACGCGGAAGAACTCTTCGGTTACGCCGCCGAGCAGGTCACCGGCAAGCCGCTCACCGACCTCGCGGCCTGGCCGCACACCCCCGGCACCAGCACCGGCATCGTCGAGGCGCTCCAACTCTCCCGCTGGGAGGGCACGTACGGCATCCGCGCCGCCACCGGCCGCGTCACCCCCGTCTACGCCTCACACCTTCGGGTACGCGACACGGGCGGCGAACCCTCCACGGTCTGCCTCCTCGTACGCGACCACGAACGCGCCGTCCTGCAGACCCCGTTGCGCATCTCGGCCACCGACACGACCACCAGCTCCGAAGGCCAGGCCTCCGACCCCTTCGAGGTCTTCATCGGCTCCCCGGCCCCCGACGACCTGGACGGCCTCCTCCAGCGCACGGTGGAGCGCGCCCGCGACATGCTCGACGGCGACTCCGCCTTCCTGCTCCTGGCGACCGACGACGAAACGGAGTTGGAGGTACGAGCCTCGACGGGCCTCCCCTCCGCCCGCCAGCGCTTCGCCCGCGTCCCCGTCGAGGCGGGCCCCGGCCGCTACGGCTCGGCCCGCATGCCCGCCGTGCACGAGGACCTGATGGTGGTCCCCGGCGCCGTCCCCCTGCTGAGCGGCACCGGCATGCGCTCGGTCGTCACGGTCCCGCTGAAGGTCGAGGGCCGCCTCACCGGCTCGCTCGGCGTCGCGGCCGAGTCGCCCGGCAGATACTCCAACGAGGAGGCCCTGCGCCTCCAGTTCGCCGCCGACCGCATCGCCCTGGCGGTGGAATCGGCCCGTCTGGGCGAGCTGGAACGCCTGCGCCGCGGCTCGCTGTCCTTCCTCGTCGAGGCCTCCGACCTCCTCGCCGGCACTCTGGACCGCGACCAGACCCTGGCCCTGATGGCCCAGATGACGGTCCCGACCCTGGCCACCTGGTGCGCCGTCTACACAATCGCCGACCAGGCCTCGGACCCGTATCTCTCGTACGTCCTGCACGAGGACGAGGAACGCATCGACGGCCTCAAGGCGTTGCTCTCGAAGATCGCCCCGCCGGACCCGGTCCCCACCCCGGGCGCCCGCGTCTGGTCGGCACCCGCCGAAGCGGCCCACCAGGCGGCCCTGCGCACGTCCATGCGCAGCCTGGGCCTCGGCGAGCCCACTTCGGTGAGTTCCGGCATCGGTACGACACTGGCGACGGCCGCGGCAGTCGGCGGCGAGACGGTCGTACTCCCCCTCGTGGCCCGCAACCGCGTCATCGGCATGCTGACGCTCGGCAAGCCGTCGGACGAACACTTCCGCCAGGAAATCCTGGAACTGGCCGAGGACCTGTCCCGCAGGGCCGCCCTGGCACTCGACAACGCCCGCCTGTACTCGGAGCGCATGGCCATCAGCCAGTCCCTCCAGCGCAGCCTCCTGCCCCCGGAGCTCCCGCACATCGACGGCGTCGAGGTCGAGGTCATCTACCGCGCGGCCGGCGAGGGCAACGAGGTCGGCGGCGACTTCTACGACCTCTTCCCGATCCGCGACGGCGCGTACGGCTTCGCCATCGGCGACGTGTGCGGTACGGGCCCGGAGGCGGCCGCGGTCACGGGCCTGGCCCGGCACGCGCTCAGGCTCCTGGCCCGCGAGGGCTACGGTGGCCCGGCCGTCCTGGAGCGCCTGAACTCCGCGATCCTCGACGAGGGCGCCCGCAGCCGCTTCCTGACGCTCCTGTACGGCGAGTTGTGGCCCCAGGAGGACGGCAGCGCCGTACTGAAGGTGGTCTGCGCCGGCCACCCGCTCCCGCTGCGCCTGCGCCAGGACGGCACGGTCGAACCGGCCGCCGAACCGCAGCCGCTGCTCGGCGTCATGGAAGACCTGGAGCTGTACGAGCAGACGATCACGCTGGACCCGGGCGACGTCCTGCTGTGCGTCACGGACGGCGTCACGGAGCGCCGCGAGGGCACCCGCATGCTCGGCGACGACGGCCTCACGGACGTCCTCACCACCTGCACGGGCCTGACGGCGGGCGCGGTCGCCGCCCGCATCATGCGCGCGGTCGAGCGCTTCGCCTCCGACGCCCCGTCCGACGACATGGCGATTCTGGCGATGCGCGTTCCCGGCCTCCAGAAGAACTGAGGCCGGGCTTCATTCGGGGTACGAGAAAGGCCCCCGCCTGTAAGGGCGGAGGCCTTTTCTTGCTTGAGCCCCCCAACGGAATCGAACCGTTGACCTTCTCCTTACCATGGAGACGCTCTGCCGACTGAGCTAGGGGGGCCAGTCGCCTTCTCGAGGTTTCCCTCGCGGCAACGAAATAGATCATACCCCGAACAGAAGCGTGCTCCCAACCCGTCCCGCTGAATCCGGCTGAATCAGAAGGCGGGCTGCAGCAATCCGCCCAGCGCGTTGCACGCGGAGACGATCCGATGCATCTCCCGCTTCGTCAACGACGCGTCCACGGGAAGCGCAAGGGTCTCGTCCGCGGCCCGCTCGGTCTCCGGAAGATGCACGTCCCGACGGAACGCGGGTATGCGGTGCACCGGCGTCTTCACCGGCACCCGGCACTCAACTCCCCGAGCCCGTACGGCCCGTGCGAAGGCGTCCCGGTCCGGCCGCCCGTTGCCCGGCACCCGCACGACGTACTGCTGGTACGTGTGGCCATCACCGCCATCGGGCGTCCACACACCGCTGAGCCGCCCGTCCAGATACGCGGCCCGCTCCCTGCGCTGCGCGATCTCGTCGTACGGCGCCTCGGACTCACCCTGCTCCAGCAGCAGGAGGCCGAGCCGCTGCCCAACCTCCCGCAGCCGCACCATGTCTGCCGTCCGCCCGAAGCGGTGTACGACAACCAGAGCCGCCGTCCGGGGAGTTGCGGCGAAGTCGACCGCACTCGCGTCCAGGCAGTAGGTCGCCGGGTCTATGTCGGCGAAGACAACCGTCGCACCGGCCTGCGTCACGGCCTCGGCGACCTCGACGTTCCCGAACGCCGGCACGATGACCTCGTCACCGGCTCCGACACCCGCGGCCCTGAGCATTGCAGCAGTACCCATGCTGCGGATGTTTGTCGCGCAACGTGAACTACAAGTGACGCAAAACAAAAAAGAGCTGGTCCCTGAACCGAAGTTCAGGGACCAGCTCTATTAATAATAGTTCGGCGGCGTCCTACTCTCCCACAGGGTCCCCCCTGCAGTACCATCGGCGCTGTGAGGCTTAGCTTCCGGGTTCGGAATGTAACCGGGCGTTTCCCTCACGCTATGACCACCGAAACACTATGAAACTGTCAACCGGAGCCGTGGCATAGCTACGACGGTTGTTCGTGGTTTCAGAACCAACACAGTGGACGCGAGCAACTGAGGACAAGCCCTCGGCCTATTAGTACCAGTCACCTCCACCCGTTACCGGGCTTCCAGATCTGGCCTATCAACCCAGTCGTCTACTGGGAGCCTTACCCTCTCAAGGAGGTGGGAATACTCATCTCGAAGCAGGCTTCCCGCTTAGATGCTTTCAGCGGTTATCCCTCCCGAACGTAGCCAACCAGCCATGCCCTTGGCAGGACAACTGGCACACCAGAGGTTCGTCCGTCCCGGTCCTCTCGTACTAGGGACAGCCCTTCTCAATATTCCTACGCGCACAGCGGATAGGGACCGAACTGTCTCACGACGTTCTAAACCCAGCTCGCGTACCGCTTTAATGGGCGAACAGCCCAACCCTTGGGACCGACTCCAGCCCCAGGATGCGACGAGCCGACATCGAGGTGCCAAACCATCCCGTCGATATGGACTCTTGGGGAAGATCAGCCTGTTATCCCCGGGGTACCTTTTATCCGTTGAGCGACGGCGCTTCCACAAGCCACCGCCGGATCACTAGTCCCGACTTTCGTCCCTGCTCGACCCGTCGGTCTCACAGTCAAGCTCCCTTGTGCACTTACACTCAACACCTGATTACCAACCAGGCTGAGGGAACCTTTGGGCGCCTCCGTTACTCTTTAGGAGGCAACCGCCCCAGTTAAACTACCCATCAGACACTGTCCCTGATCCGGATCACGGACCCAGGTTAGACATCCAGCACGACCAGACTGGTATTTCAACGACGACTCCACAAACACTGGCGTGCCTGCTTCAAAGTCTCCCAGCTATCCTACACAAGCCGAACCGAACACCAATATCAAACTGTAGTAAAGGTCCCGGGGTCTTTCCGTCCTGCTGCGCGAAACGAGCATCTTTACTCGTAGTGCAATTTCACCGGGCCTATGGTTGAGACAGTCGAGAAGTCGTTACGCCATTCGTGCAGGTCGGAACTTACCCGACAAGGAATTTCGCTACCTTAGGATGGTTATAGTTACCACCGCCGTTTACTGGCGCTTAAGTTCTCAGCTTCGCCACCCCGAAGAGTGACTAACCGGTCCCCTTAACGTTCCAGCACCGGGCAGGCGTCAGTCCGTATACATCGCCTTACGGCTTCGCACGGACCTGTGTTTTTAGTAAACAGTCGCTTCTCGCTGGTCTCTGCGGCCACCCCCAGCTCAAGGAGCAAGTCCTCTCACCGGTGATGGCCCCCCTTCTCCCGAAGTTACGGGGGCATTTTGCCGAGTTCCTTAACCATAGTTCACCCGAACGCCTCGGTATTCTCTACCTGACCACCTGAGTCGGTTTAGGGTACGGGCCGCCATGAAACTCGCTAGAGGCTTTTCTCGACAGCATAGGATCATCCACTTCACCACAATCGGCTCGGCATCAGGTCTCAGCCTCATGTGCGACGGATTTGCCTATCGCACGGCCTACACCCTTACCCCGGGACAACCACCGCCCGGGATGGACTACCTTCCTGCGTCACCCCATCACTCACCTACTGCAGGTCTGGTCCGTCGGCTCCACCACTCCCCTTTGCCCGAAGGCTCCGGGGCGGCTTCACGGACTTAGCATCGCCTGGTTCAATGTTTGACGCTTCACAGCGGGTACCGGAATATCAACCGGTTATCCATCGACTACGCCTGTCGGCCTCGCCTTAGGTCCCGACTTACCCTGGGCAGATCAGCTTGACCCAGGAACCCTTAGTCAATCGGCGCACACGTTTCTCACGTGTGTATCGCTACTCATGCCTGCATTCTCACTCGTGAACCGTCCACCACTGCCTTCCGGCGCGGCTTCACCCGGCACACGACGCTCCCCTACCCATCACAGCGGGCGTTGGCCCTATTGCTGCAATGACACGACTTCGGCGGTACGCTTGAGCCCCGCTACATTGTCGGCGCGGAATCACTAGACCAGTGAGCTATTACGCACTCTTTCAAGGGTGGCTGCTTCTAAGCCAACCTCCTGGTTGTCTGTGCGACTCCACATCCTTTCCCACTTAGCGTACGCTTAGGGGCCTTAGTCGATGCTCTGGGCTGTTTCCCTCTCGACCATGGAGCTTATCCCCCACAGTCTCACTGCCGCGCTCTCACTTACCGGCATTCGGAGTTTGGCTAAGGTCAGTAACCCGGTAGGGCCCATCGCCTATCCAGTGCTCTACCTCCGGCAAGAAACACACGACGCTGCACCTAAATGCATTTCGGGGAGAACCAGCTATCACGGAGTTTGATTGGCCTTTCACCCCTAACCACAGGTCATCCCCCAGGTTTTCAACCCTGGTGGGTTCGGTCCTCCACGACCTCTTACAGCCGCTTCAACCTGCCCATGGCTAGATCACTCCGCTTCGGGTCTTGAGCGCGCTACTGAATCGCCCTATTCGGACTCGCTTTCGCTACGGCTTCCCCACACGGGTTAACCTCGCAACGCACCGCAAACTCGCAGGCTCATTCTTCAAAAGGCACGCAGTCACGAGATATGTGCAAGCACATATCCGACGCTCCCACGGCTTGTAGGCACACGGTTTCAGGTACTATTTCACTCCGCTCCCGCGGTACTTTTCACCATTCCCTCACGGTACTATCCGCTATCGGTCACCAGGGAATATTTAGGCTTAGCGGGTGGTCCCGCCAGATTCACACGGGATTTCTCGGGCCCCGTGCTACTTGGGTGTCTCTCAAACGAGCCGTTGATGTTTCGACTACGGGGGTCTTACCCTCTACGCCGGACCTTTCGCATGTCCTTCGCCTACATCAACGGTTTCTGACTCGCCTCACAGCCGGCAGACTGTGAAAGAGAGATCCCACAACCCCACATGCGCAACCCCTGCCGGGTCTCACACGCATATGGTTTGGCCTCATCCAGTTTCGCTCGCCACTACTCCCGGAATCACGGTTGTTTTCTCTTCCTGCGGGTACTGAGATGTTTCACTTCCCCGCGTTCCCTCCACATACCCTATGTGTTCAGGTATGGGTGACAGCCCATGACGACTGCCGGGTTTCCCCATTCGGAAACCCCCGGATCAAAGCCTGGTTGACGGCTCCCCGGGGACTATCGTGGCCTCCCACGTCCTTCATCGGTTCCTGGTGCCAAGGCATCCACCGTGCGCCCTTAAAAACTTGGCCACAGATGCTCGCGTCCACTGTGCAGTTCTCAAACAACGACCAACCACCCATCACCCCCGGTTACCACCGGAGTTCACTGGGGCCGGCACTGAAGGCAGCCGTATCGGCCGTACCTTCAGACACCCAACAGCGTGCCCGACACCCTCGCCACTCATGATCAGCTTTCCACGCCCCGAAGGACAGTACTCACAGCCCGAGATGACTGACGGTGCCGAATAATCAACGTTCCACCCATGAGCAACCAGCACCGGACATTCGCCGATGTACTGGCCTCTGACCTCACCCCGAAGGGATCGGTAAGAAGTGCTCCTTAGAAAGGAGGTGATCCAGCCGCACCTTCCGGTACGGCTACCTTGTTACGACTTCGTCCCAATCGCCAGTCCCACCTTCGACAGCTCCCTCCCACAAGGGGTTGGGCCACCGGCTTCGGGTGTTACCGACTTTCGTGACGTGACGGGCGGTGTGTACAAGGCCCGGGAACGTATTCACCGCAGCAATGCTGATCTGCGATTACTAGCAACTCCGACTTCATGGGGTCGAGTTGCAGACCCCAATCCGAACTGAGACAGGCTTTTTGAGATTCGCTCCGCCTCGCGGCTTCGCAGCTCTTTGTACCTGCCATTGTAGCACGTGTGCAGCCCAAGACATAAGGGGCATGATGACTTGACGTCGTCCCCACCTTCCTCCGAGTTGACCCCGGCAGTCTCCTGTGAGTCCCCATCACCCCGAAGGGCATGCTGGCAACACAGAACAAGGGTTGCGCTCGTTGCGGGACTTAACCCAACATCTCACGACACGAGCTGACGACAGCCATGCACCACCTGTACACCGACCACAAGGGGGCGACCATCTCTGGCCGTTTCCGGTGTATGTCAAGCCTTGGTAAGGTTCTTCGCGTTGCGTCGAATTAAGCCACATGCTCCGCTGCTTGTGCGGGCCCCCGTCAATTCCTTTGAGTTTTAGCCTTGCGGCCGTACTCCCCAGGCGGGGAACTTAATGCGTTAGCTGCGGCACCGACGACGTGGAATGTCGCCAACACCTAGTTCCCACCGTTTACGGCGTGGACTACCAGGGTATCTAATCCTGTTCGCTCCCCACGCTTTCGCTCCTCAGCGTCAGTAATGGCCCAGAGATCCGCCTTCGCCACCGGTGTTCCTCCTGATATCTGCGCATTTCACCGCTACACCAGGAATTCCGATCTCCCCTACCACACTCTAGCTAGCCCGTATCGAATGCAGACCCGGGGTTAAGCCCCGGGCTTTCACACCCGACGTGACAAGCCGCCTACGAGCTCTTTACGCCCAATAATTCCGGACAACGCTTGCGCCCTACGTATTACCGCGGCTGCTGGCACGTAGTTAGCCGGCGCTTCTTCTGCAGGTACCGTCACTCTCGCTTCTTCCCTGCTGAAAGAGGTTTACAACCCGAAGGCCGTCATCCCTCACGCGGCGTCGCTGCATCAGGCTTTCGCCCATTGTGCAATATTCCCCACTGCTGCCTCCCGTAGGAGTCTGGGCCGTGTCTCAGTCCCAGTGTGGCCGGTCGCCCTCTCAGGCCGGCTACCCGTCGTCGCCTTGGTGAGCCACTACCTCACCAACAAGCTGATAGGCCGCGGGCTCATCCTTCACCGCCGGAGCTTTTAACCCCCACCCATGCGGGCAGGAGTGTTATCCGGTATTAGACCCCGTTTCCAGGGCTTGTCCCAGAGTGAAGGGCAGATTGCCCACGTGTTACTCACCCGTTCGCCACTAATCCACCCCGAAGGGCTTCATCGTTCGACTTGCATGTGTTAAGCACGCCGCCAGCGTTCGTCCTGAGCCAGGATCAAACTCTCCGTGAATGTTTACCCGTAATCGGGTGGACACCACGAGAGCGGAACCTCCCGAGGAATAATCGGAAGGTTCACAGCGTCCTCGCTGTGCGCCTACCAGGCAGTGCCCGGCAGGACTTTTTCAAAGGAACCTCGCCCCAGCCGATCGGCCGGAGACGGGGTATCAACATATCTGGCGTTGATTTTTGGCACGCTGTTGAGTTCTCAAGGAACGGACGCTTCCTTTGTACTCACCCTCTCGGGCTTTCCTCCGGGCGCTTCCCTTCGGTCTTGCTTTGTTTTTGTTTCGTTCTTGCGTTTCCGACTCTATCAGATCGTTTCCGGTCCGATTTTCCTCGGTGCTTTCCAGGTTTCCGCTTTCGCGTTTCCCTTTCCGGCGGCTCCGACTTTATCAGAGATTCTGAGTCGGAATTTCCGTCCCGCTCGGGGTGGTCCAGGCACACGGTTGTGCTGGGTTCCCGTTCAGGTGGAGACGTAAACGTACTGGAGCGGGGAGCCTCGATGCAAATCGAGGCTCCCCGCTCCGGAGTTGGCGCGTGCGAGGGGTCAGACCTCGACGACGACCGGGAGGATCATCGGGCGTCGGCGGTAGTTGTCCGAGACCCACTTGCCCAGCGTGCGGCGGATGAGCTGCTGCATCTGGTGGGGCTCGACGACGCCGTCCTGGGCCGACTTCTCCAGGACTTCCCTGACCCTCGGGATGACGTCCCCGAAGGCGGAGTCGTCGATGCCGGAACCCCGGGCCTGGACGTGCGGGCCGCCGGTGATCTTGCCGGTGCTGGAGTCCATCACCACGAAGACCGAGATGATGCCCTCGTCACCGAGGATCTTGCGGTCCTTGAGCGCGGGCTCGCCGACGTCGCCGACCGAGAGGCCGTCGACATACACGTATCCCGCCTGGACCTTGCCGGAGATCTTGGCCTTGCCCTCGATGAGGTCGACGACGACGCCGTCCTCGGCGATGACGATGCGGTCGTGCGGGACGCCAGTGAGGGCGCCGAGCTCGGCGTTGGCCCGAAGGTGGCGCCATTCGCCGTGGACCGGCATCAGGTTCCGCGGCTTGCAGATGTTGTAGAAGTACAGGAGCTCGCCCGCGGAGGCGTGGCCGGAGACGTGCACCTTGGCGTTGCCCTTGTGGACGACGTTCGCGCCCCAGCGGGTCAGGCCGTTGATGACGCGGTAGACCGCGTTCTCGTTGCCGGGGATCAGGGACGACGCCAGGATCACCGTGTCGCCCTGGACGATCCGGATCTGGTGGTCGCGGTTGGCCATCCTCGACAGGGCCGCCATCGGCTCGCCCTGGGAACCCGTGCAGACGAGCACGATCTGGTGGTCCGGGAGGTCGTCCAGCGTCTTGACGTCGACCACCAGGCCCGGCGGGACCTTGAGGTAGCCGAGATCCCGTGCGATGCCCATGTTGCGGACCATCGAGCGGCCGACGAAGGCGACCCGGCGGCCGTACTCATGAGCCGCGTCCAGGATCTGCTGGATGCGGTGGACGTGGCTGGCGAAGCTCGCCACGATGATCCGCTTGTGTGCGCCGGCGAAGACCTGGCGCAGCACGTTCGAGATGTCGCGCTCGGGCGGGACGAAGCCCGGGACCTCGGCGTTCGTGGAGTCCGAGAGAAGGAGGTCGATGCCCTCCTCGCTCAGCCGTGCGAAGGCGTGCAGGTCCGTGAGGCGGCGGTCCAGCGGGAGCTGGTCCATCTTGAAGTCGCCGGTGTGGACCACCATGCCCGCAGGGGTGCGGATGGCGACCGCGAGGGCGTCCGGGATGG
This sequence comes from Streptomyces sp. R35, assembly GCF_041053035.1. Taxonomy (NCBI): domain Bacteria; kingdom Bacillati; phylum Actinomycetota; class Actinomycetes; order Kitasatosporales; family Streptomycetaceae; genus Streptomyces; species Streptomyces sp. R35. Next base: position 8,001,840 of record NZ_CP163440.1, on the reverse strand, counting down.
AGTGGTTGACCGCGACGAACTCGCAGTCGAAGGGGCCGATGCGCTCGCGATGACCCTCGGCCACCTCAAGCGTGTACGGCCGGATGCGGTGCTCCTGGAGCTTCGCCTCGATCAGGGCGAGGGTCAGCTTGGAGCCGATCAGCGGGATGTCCGGCTTCTCGCGGAGAAGGAACGGGACACCGCCGATGTGGTCCTCGTGGCCATGCGTGAGGACGATGCCCTCGATGTCGTCGAGGCGGTCCCTGATGGACGTGAAGTCCGGCAGGATCAGGTCGATTCCGGGCTGCTCCTCCTCTGGGAAGAGCACTCCGCAGTCGACGATCAACAAGCGACCGCCGTACTCGAAGACGGTCATGTTTCGGCCGATTTCACCGAGGCCGCCGAGCGGGGTGACCCGCAGGCCACCCTTCGGAAGCACCGGCGGTGCGCCGAGTTCAGGATGCGGATGACTCAAAAGACTCTCCTCACCACGCGCGCCACGTACCTGGCAAGGCACGTGGCGCGCGTGACGTTCGTGCAGTAGCAGTTGTCTGTGTGGGGTGCAGGCCGGTGGCCTGCGGGGTCTTACGTATTCAGTTGTGAAGTCTGTGGCTAGAGCTCTACCCCGCCGGCGGCAAGATCGATCTTGAGCTGGGCGGTCTCCTCGGGCGACAGCTCGACCATCGGGGCGCGCAGCGGTCCGGCGGGCAGGCCCTGGAGGGCGAGCGCGGCCTTGGTCGTCATGACGCCCTGGGTGCGGAACATGCCGGTGAAGACGGGGAGCAGCTTCTGGTGGATCTCGGTCGCCTTCTGCACGTCACCCGAGACATACGCGTCGAGCATGGCACGCAGCTCCGGGGTGACGACATGGCCCACGACGGAGACGAAGCCGACCGCACCCACGGAGAGCAGCGGCAGGTTCAGCATGTCGTCGCCGGAGTACCAGGCGAGGCCGGAGCGGGCGATGGCCCAGCTGGCCCGGCCGAGGTCTCCCTTGGCGTCCTTGTTCGCGACGATACGCGGGTGGTCGGCGAGCCGCACCAGTGTTTCGGTGCTGATCGGTACGCCGCTGCGGCCGGGGATGTCGTAGAGCATCACCGGCAGTTCGGTCGCGTCGGCGATGGCCGTGAAGTGCCGGTAGAGGCCCTCCTGCGGGGGCTTGTTGTAGTACGGCGTCACGGTCAGCAGGCCGTGCGCGCCGGTCTTCTCGGCGGCGCGGGCCAGTTCGATGCTGTGGTGGGTGTCGTTCGTACCGACGCCGGCGACGATGTGGGCTCGGTCGCCCACCGCCTCCAGTACGGCTCGTACGAGATCCGATTTCTCCGCGTCGCTGGTGGTCGGGGACTCACCGGTGGTGCCGTTGATGATCAGGCCGTCGTTGCCTGCGTCCACCAGGTGGGTAGCGAGCCGCTGAGCGCCGTCGAGGTCGAGTGCGCCGTCCGCCGTGAAGGGCGTGACCATGGCGGTGAGGACCCGCCCGAAGGGGGTCTGCGGAGTGGAGGTCGGAGCCATGGGTAACACGCTACTCGCTGCTCAACACGTGGTCTGCCCTCGGGGGACACGACAAAGCACGACAAATGTGGAGCCCGGCACTGCCTGCTCGGGGGTTCAAGCAGTGCCGGGTCCGTTTGATCAGGCTAGATGAACTTCTCGAAATGCCGCAATACGGACACTTCGCTCGGCTGATCCGTACATCAGTGCCGGAAGGCGTGCGGAAGCGCGCTAGGGCGCCACGCGCCCGTTGCCGTTGAAGGCCGCGTACGTGAGCGGCATGAGCTTGGCCCACTCCGCTTCCATCTTCTCCCCGACCATCTCGATCTCGCGCTGCGGGAAGGACGGGACTTTGGCCAGCTCATGCTGGGTGCGCAGGCCGAGGAAGTGCATCAGCGAGCGTGCGTTGCACGTGGCGTACATCGAGGAGAAGAGGCCGACCGGCAGGACCGCACGGGCGACCTCGCGGGCTACACCGGCGGCGAGCATCTCCTGGTACGCCTCGTACGCCTGTCGGTATGAGTCCTCCATCACACGGCCCGTGAGCTCCTGCTGGGCCTGGGTGCCCTCCACGAAGACGTACTTGCCGGGGCGGCCCTCCTGGACCAGCTTGCGGGACTCGTCCGGGACGTAGAAGACGGGCTCGAGCTCCCTGTACCGACCCGATTCCTCGTTGTACGACCAGCCCACGCGGTGCCGCATGAACTCGCGGAAGACGAAGATCGGGGCACTGATGAAGAACGTCATCGAGTTGTGCTCGAAGGGGCTGCCGTGCCGGTCCCGCATCAGGTAGTTGATCAGGCCCTTGGAACGCTCCGGGTCCTTCTTCAGCTCGTCCAGGGACTGCTCCCCGGCGGTGGAGACACGGGCGGCGAACAGCACATCGGCGTCGGACGCCGTGTGCTTGATCAGCTCGACGGTGACATCGCTGCGGAAGCTGGGCTTGAGGTCGTCGGCGGGGGTGTCGGTCACGGTGCGCAGGGTCCTTCCCATCACAGGCTCGGGCGGCGCCCACTCTACGGCCCGGCACTGACAACGGGGCGTTCGGTACCTTGCCGCGACATTCGTCGGCGAACTTCTGCGAATTCGGTGATTCCGGGCACCTCTTGGGGCATTCGCTCGTCTGTATTGGTGACGGCGATTTCGTTCGAGCCGCCGTCACCAGACACCAGATCCACGGGTCCATAGGCCCATAGATCCATCGCTACGAGTCTCCTGAGGAGAAGCAGCCCCCATGTTCCGTCGGCGCGAGCCCGTCCCGTTCGCCTTCATCGCCGAAGCCGACCAGTTCCGCAGCAATGTCGCACCGCCGCCGCGCGAGCGTGCGTCCGCCGGGCAGATAGCCGGCCGGTGGCTCATAGGGCTCACCGTGGTCGCCGGGCTCGCCGGATCCTTGATCCTCGGCATGCCCGCCCTGTCACAGGATCAGTCACCTGCGAAGACGCAGCATTCCGAGGCGTCGGACGGCCGCTGACCCTTCCGGACCCCCAAGGGTGGTGAGCAGACACACGTCTCGATAGCCTCACCGGGCACAGCCCATGCATGGATTGAGTGAGGTTCAGTCGTGCCCCTGCCCTTCCTGACGGCGGACCGCGCCTTTGACGAGGCGGCGGACGGTCTCGCGCTGCCGTTCGACGACCGTGACCGCTGGCGGCGTCCCTACCGGCCCGGACCGTGGCGGGTGGGCGCGGCAGCGCTCGTCCTGCTGCTCGCCTCGTACGTGCTCGTGGCCGCGGTGGTCATCGCGCTCACCGGGACCCTGACCGCGGCGGCGTCCTGTCTGGCCGGGGCCCTGGCGGCCATACTGTGCGCGCTGCGGCTGCTGCGCGTGGGCGTGTGGGTGAGCGCGCGTGGGCTGCGCCGGGTCGGCTTCTTCCTCACCCGTACGACGCCGTGGGAGCAGGTCGTCACGGTGCGGACGGTGCAGCAGCCGGTCCGCTGGCTGGGCCTGCCGCGCACCGTTCAGGGACAGGCGCTGGTCCTCGTACGCAAGGATCGCGCGCTTGACGCCGTGCCGCCGCTGCTGACCACGCACAACGCCGACTTCCTGGCCCGTACGGAAGCCTTCGACCGGGCCGCGGACGCCATCGAGGTGTGGGCGGACGAGTACCGGCGGAGCTGAGGCCCGTACGCCTCCCACGCACAGGAAAGGGGCCGGTCCGCATCACGCGGACCGGCCCCTTCCGTGTCACCACTTGAGCGCGTACGGCCCTCGGGTGCCCTCAGGCCTCCAGCGGCCTGCCCTCGCGCAGAGCGATGGCCCGCTGCATCGCCTTGCGGGCGCGCGGGGTGTCGCGGGCGTCGTGATAGGCGATCGCGAGGCGGAACCAGCTGCGCCAGTCGTCCGGGGCGTCCTCGGTCTCCGCCTTGCGCTTGGCGAAGACCTCGTCGGCGGAGTCACGGTCGATGCGGCCACCGGCGGTGCGCCTCAACTCGTCGACGGGCAGGCCGCCTTCGGCATCGAGCTCGGCGGCGAGCCGGTTGGCCTTCCGGACGAACTGGGTGTTCTTCCAGAGGAACCAGATGCCGATGACCGGCAGGATCAGCACCGCGACACCGAAGGTGACGGTGATCAGGGTGCCGTTCTGGATGAGCAGCACGCCGCGGCTGCCGACCAGGACGAAATAGACGACCAGGACGGCGGCCGTGACGGCGTAGGTGATCTTCGCGCGCATGTCTGCCAGCTATCTGTGTCCGTGCCTCGGCTCAGCCGAGGTCCAGGAAGTGTTCCAGGCCGAAGGTGAGGCCCGGCGTGGTCACCACTCGGCGTACGCCGAGCAGGATGCCCGGCATGAAGCTGCTGTGGTGGAGGGAGTCGTGGCGGATGGTGAGGGTCTCGCCCTCGCCGCCGAGCAGGACCTCCTGGTGGGCCAGCAGACCGCGCAGGCGGACCGCGTGCACCGGCACCCCGTCGACGTTCGCGCCACGGGCGCCGTCCAGGCCCGTCACCGTGGCGTCGGGCTGCGGGGCGCTGCCCGCGCGCTCCCGGGCCGCCGCGATGAGCTGAGCGGTGCGGGTGGCGGTGCCGCTGGGGGCGTCCACCTTGTTCGGGTGGTGCAGTTCGACGACCTCGACGGACTCGAAGTACGGCGCGGCCACCTCGGCGAACTTCATGGTCAGTACGGCCCCGATGGAGAAGTTGGGCGCGATGAGCACGCCTGTCTCCGGGGACGCTGCCAGCGAGGTGTTGAGCTGCGCCAGACGCTCGTCGGTCCAGCCCGTCGTACCGACCACCGCGTGGATGCCGTGGCGCACGCAGAAGTCGAGGTTGCCCATGACGGAGGCCGGCGTGGTCAGTTCGACGACGACCTGGGCGCCCGCGTCGACCAGCGTCTCCAGTTTGTCGCCCCGGCCGAGCGCGGCCACCAGCTCCATGTCCTCGGCGGCCACGACGGCTCGTACCGCCTCGGCTCCGATGCGGCCCTTGGCACCGAGGACCGCCACGCGCAGCTTGCTCATTGCTTCGTTCCTTACAGAGACCTTGCAGAGACCTTGCGGAGAAAGGAGTTACGCGACCGCGTCGTGCAGCCGCGACGCCTGCTTGTCCTTGAGCGGGCCGATCACCGACAGCGAGGGCCGCTGTCCCAGGATGTCGCGGGCGACCTCGCGGACCTCGTCCGGGGTGACCGACGCTATCCGGGTCAGCATGTCGTCGACGGACATCTGCTCGCCCCAGCACAGCTCGCTCTTGCCGATACGGTTCATCAGCGCACTGGTGTCCTCCAGGCCGAGGACGGTGGACCCCTGGAGCTGGCCGATGGCGCGGCCGATCTCGTCATCCGAGAGGCTGTGCTCGGCGACCTGGTCGAGCTCGTCGCGGCAGAGCTTGAGCACGTCGTGGACCTGGCTGGGACGGCAGCCGGCGTACACGCCGAAGAGGCCGCAGTCGGCGAAGCCCGAGGTGTACGAGTACACGCTGTAGGCCAGGCCGCGCTTCTCGCGGACCTCCTGGAAGAGGCGGGAGGACATGCCGCCGCCGAGGGCGGTGTTCAGGACGCCCAGGGCCCAGCGGCGCTCGTCGGTGCGGGCCAGGCCCGGCATGCCGAGGACGATGTGGGCCTGCTCGGTCTTGCGGCCGAGCAGTTCGACGCGGCCCGCGGTGCGGATGGCGCGGCTGCCGTCGCGCGGGGCGATCGGCTCGGCGACGGCCTCCTTGAAGGCGCCCGCCTTCTCGAAGGCGGCGCGGACCTGGCGTACGACCTTGTTGTGGTCGACGTTGCCCGCGCAGGCCACGACCAGGTGTGTCGGGTCGTAGTGCTTCTTGTAGAAGCGGCGGATGCGGTCGGCGGTGAGGCCGTTGACCGTGTCGACCGTGCCGAGGACCGGGCGGCCGAGGGGGGTGTCGCCGAGCATGGTGTGCGCGAACAGGTCGTGCACACAGTCGCCCGGGTCGTCCTCGGTCATCGCGATCTCTTCGAGGATCGCGCCGCGCTCGACGTTGACGTCCTCCTCGACGATGAGTGAGCCGGTCAGCATGTCGCAGACGACGTCGATGGCGAGCGGCAGGTCGTTGTCGAGCACGCGCGCGTAGTAGCACGTGTACTCCTTCGCCGTGAACGCGTTCATCTCGCCGCCGACCGCATCGATGGCGGAGGAGATGTCCAGGGCGGACCTGCGCTGCGTGCCCTTGAAGAGCAGGTGCTCCAGGTAGTGCGTCGCGCCGTTCAGGGTCGGCGTCTCGTCGCGGGAGCCGACGTGCGCCCAGATGCCGAAGGTCGCGGAGCGGACCGAGGGCAGGGTCTCGGTGACGATGCGCAGGCCGCCCGGGAGGGTGGTCTTGCGGACCGTACCGATGCCGTTCTGGCCCTTGACGAGGGTTTGGGTACGGGCGACGGCCCGCGCCTCCGAAGAGGTGCGGGCCGTCGCCGTGGAGCTACGAGACGTCACTTGTCGGTGTCGTCCTTCTTGTCGTCGCCCTCTTCGCCCTCGATCACGGGGATCAGGGAGAGCTTGCCGCGGGAGTCGATCTCGGCGATCTCGACCTGGACCTTGGCGCCCACACCGAGTACGTCCTCGACGTTCTCCACGCGCTTGCCGCCGGCGAGCTTGCGGATCTGCGAGATGTGCAGCAGACCGTCCTTGCCCGGGAGCAGCGACACGAACGCACCGAAGGTCGTCGTCTTCACGACGGTGCCCAGGTAGCGCTCGCCGACCTCCGGCATGGTCGGGTTGGCGATCGAGTTGATCGTGGCGCGCGCGGCCTCGGCCTGCGAACCCTGGGCGGCACCGATGTAGATGGTGCCGTCGTCCTCGATCGTGATGTCGGCGCCGGTGTCCTCCTGGATCTGGTTGATCATCTTGCCCTTGGGGCCGATGACCTCACCGATCTTGTCCACGGGGATCTTGACGGTGATGATCCGCGGGGCGTTGGGGGACATCTCGTCCGGCGTGTCGATCGCTTCCATCATCACGTCGAGGATGTGGAGGCGGGCGTCGCGGGCCTGCTTGAGGGCCGCGGCCAGGACGGAGGCCGGGATGCCGTCCAGCTTGGTGTCGAGCTGGAGGGCGGTCACGAACTCCTTGGTGCCGGCGACCTTGAAGTCCATGTCACCGAACGCGTCCTCCGCACCGAGGATGTCGGTGAGGGCGACGTAGTGCGTCTGGCCGTCGATCTCCTGGGAGATCAGACCCATGGCGATACCGGCGACGGGGGCCTTCAGCGGCACACCGGCGTTCAGCAGCGACATGGTGGAGGCGCAGACCGAGCCCATGGACGTCGAGCCGTTGGAGCCGAGGGCCTCGGACACCTGACGGATCGCGTAGGGGAACTCCTCGCGGGACGGCAGGACCGGCACGATCGCGCGCTCGGCGAGCGCGCCGTGGCCGATCTCGCGGCGCTTCGGGGAGCCGACGCGGCCGGTCTCACCGACGGAGTACGGCGGGAAGTTGTAGTTGTGCATGTAGCGCTTGCGGGTCACCGGGGAAAGGGTGTCCAGCTGCTGCTCCATACGGAGCATGTTGAGGGTGGTGACGCCCAGGATCTGAGTCTCGCCACGCTCGAACAGCGCCGAGCCGTGCACGCGCGGGATGGCCTCGACCTCGGCGGCCAGCGTACGGATGTCCGTGACGCCGCGGCCGTCGATGCGGACCTTGTCCTTGATGACGCGCTCGCGGACCAGCTTCTTGGTCAGCGCGCGGTAGGCGGCGGAGATCTCCTTCTCGCGGCCCTCGAAGGCCGGGAGGAGCTTCTCGGCGGCGATCTCCTTGACGCGGTCCAGCTCGGCCTCGCGGTCCTGCTTGCCGGCGATGGTGAGCGCCTGGGACAGCTCGCTCTTGACCGCGGCGGTCAGGGCCTCCAGGACGTCGTCCTGGTAGTCGAGGAAGACCGGGAACTCGCCGGTCGGCTTGGCGGCCTTGGCGGCGAGGTCGGCCTGGGCCTTGCAGAGCACCTTGATGAAGGGCTTTGCGGCGTCCAGACCGGCGGCGACGACCTCCTCGGTCGGCGCCTCGGCGCCGCCCGCGACCAGCTGGATGGTCTTGTCGGTGGCCTCGGCCTCGACCATCATGATCGCGACGTCGCCGTCCTCCAGGGCGCGGCCCGCGACGACCATGTCGAAGACGGCGTCCTCGAGCTCGGTGTGCGTCGGGAACGCGACCCACTGGCCGTTGATCAGCGCGACGCGGACGCCGCCGACCGGGCCGGAGAAGGGCAGACCGGCCAGCTGCGTGGACGCGGACGCGGCGTTGATCGCCACGACGTCGTACAGGTGGTCGGGGTTGAGCGCCATGATCGTCGCGACGACCTGGATCTCGTTGCGCAGGCCCTTCTTGAAGGACGGGCGCAGCGGACGGTCGATGAGGCGACAGGTGAGGATGGCGTCCTCGGAGGGACGGCCCTCGCGGCGGAAGAAGCTGCCGGGGATCTTGCCGGCGGCGTACATCCGCTCCTCGACGTCCACCGTGAGGGGGAAGAAGTCGAGCTGGTCCTTGGGCTTCTTGGAGGCGGTGGTGGCCGACAGCACCATGGTGTCGTCGTCCAGGTACGCCACGGCGGAACCTGCGGCCTGCTTGGCCAGGCGGCCCGTCTCGAAGCGGATGGTGCGGGTGCCGAAGGAACCGTTGTCGATAACGGCCTCGGCGTAGTGGGTCTCGTTCTCCACTAGCGTTTTCTCCTCGTCTTCGTCCCGTCCTGCCCGTGTGGCAGGGGGACGGTGGCGGAGAGGCGCTCCTTCTGGTGCGGGCCGGTCTTCGATCGAAGCACCCGGGTTCGCAATCCCCCGGGGGCCACTACCGAGGACCGGCGGCGGCGAGGTGCGCGTCTCCTCGTTCGTTGTCGTGACGGTGCCCTACCCGGCGGGTACGGCGTCGTCACGCTGTGTCGTACGTGCTGCGTCCTGCGTATTGCGTTGTGCTACCACAGTACAAAGCGTCAGTGACACTCCGCACGTACAGAGCACTGACAGCAGCACGTACAGCAAAAGGAGCGGCTCCCAAGAAGTGGGAACCGCTCCCTTCACGGCGTCTTACTTGGCGCCCGCCGCACCGCGGCGGATGCCCAGGCGGTCGACCAGCGCACGGAAGCGCTGGATGTCCTTCTTGGCCAGGTACTGCAGCAGCCGGCGGCGCTGACCGACCAGGATCAGCAGACCACGACGGGAGTGGTGGTCGTGCTTGTGGGTCTTGAGGTGCTCGGTCAGGTCCGAGATGCGGCGCGAGAGCATGGCGACCTGGACCTCGGGGGAGCCGGTGTCGCCCTCCTTCTGACCGAACTCGCTGATGATCTGCTTCTTCGTAGCGGCGTCGAGCGACACGCGTACTCCTCGTAGTCTCTGAGTAGCCACCGAGTGCCCCTGGTCCACATCTCAGGGGAGCTTCCGTTACTCGGGAGGCGGGGATCCGCTGGGCGCGGCCTCCAGAGCGGTGAGCTCCAGGGGTGCGTACACAAACGGCCGTCACACAGCGTACCAGCCTGGGCGGACGCGTCCGCCCGGGTCTCCGAACCTGCCGAAGGCCACCGACCTGGCCACTAGTGTGACCGCACAGGTCATTCGTACGTGGGGAAGGGGCCGCCGGAACATGGCCGAGGAAACGGACAAGGACGTCAAGGCGCGCAAGGAGCGGGAGAAGGACGAGCTCTACGCCCTCGACATCTCGGGCGTCGAATGGCACAGCGCGCCGGGCACGGAGGAGCACGAGGAGCGGGTCGAGATCGCTTATCTGCCCGAGGGCGCGGTGGCCATGCGTTCGTCCCTCGACCCGGACACGGTCCTGCGGTACACGGAGGCCGAGTGGCGGGCCTTCGTGCTGGGGGCCCGGGACGGGGAGTTCGATCTGGAGCCGGCGCCGCACAATGGCGGGCTCGTGGCGGAGTAGGCACGACGGAGACGGCAACGGAGACGGCAGCAGAGCGGGAACGGTAAGGGGCCGACGCGGACAGTTCTCCGCGTCGGCCCCTTATTGCGTGTGTCGTGTCAGTGGAAGCTTCCGATGGCCACCGCGGCCAGTACCGGGTCGTCCGGGTGCCCGGAGGGCGCCGAGAGCTGGCGGGGCGAGAAGAACGCCGTGCCGTGTTCGACGAGGATGTCGGACCATTCGGGGGTTTCCATGCGGGTGGCGTCGTCCGGCAGGTTGAAGAAGAGGAACGGCGTCTGCTTGCCCGTGGCGGGATCGATGCTCACGATGGCGGCCGGTCCGACGTTGTCGGAGCTCGGCCGGTAGGCCAGGAGCTTGCCCCCGCTCACCTTCACGGGCCAGAGCGGCTGCAGGGACCGTCCGTCGAACTTCCGCAGGGTCTTGCCCGTCTTCGCGTCGAACCCGGCGATCCAGTTCTCCGGCTGGCCGATGTCGCCGTCCGCCTTGCTCGCGACGAAGATCTTGCCGTCCCCGACGACCATCGCGTAGCAGTTCTCCATCACGCCGAAGTACTCCGTGCCGTCGGACGAGCTGCCGCACATCGGGTCGAAGCGTCCGCCCTGCATGGAGATCGTGGTGGCGTACCGGCCCTGGTCGTCGAGGGTGATCAGGTCGGTCACGCCGTAGTCACCGGCCCCGACGGCGAGCACCGGCGGGTCCGAGGAGGGCATGTAGACGCCCGTGAGCCCGTCCTTGAGCTTGTACGTCCATTGCGGCTTTCCGGTGGCGGGATCGAGCTTCTGCACCCGGTACGCGTGCGTGGACTCCTCGCCGCAGCGGAGCAGGACAAGAAGGCTGCGGCCGCCCGCGAAGCCCGTGTCCTCACAGGCGGAGACAGTGGTGCTCTTCCACAGCTGCTTGCCGTCGCTCATGCCGTAGGCCACGGACCCGTTGCCCCACGCCACCGCGACCGTGCCGCGCGCCATGGTCAGGTTCGTGTTCGTCACGTACGCGGTCTTCGCGTCCGGCATCGTCGCCGTCCACAGCTTCTTGCCGGTGTCGAGGTCGACGAAGACCACCTCGTCACACATGCTCTCGTCCTTGGTGCCCTTGCGCTTGGCGGGCTGGACGACGACGGCGGTGCGGCCGTCCGCGGTGACGTGCTTGGTGGTCGCGCAGATGTGGCCGTCCAGCTTGAGGGTCCACGCCGTCTCGCCGTCGGCCAGCTTGAAGCCCATGAGGCGGTTCCTGATGCCCTTGGCGAAGATCTTGTCGGTCGCCCAGGTGCCGGGGGCGTACCGGGTCTCGTCGTCCGGCAGCTTGTCCTCGCTGTACTCGACGAGGAGTTCGCCCTCGGGCGTGCTCGGGAGCTTCTCGACCGTCTCCCTGATGTCGTCGGGAGCCTGCGGAGCAGCCGTCGGCTTGCTGTTCGCCGGGGTGTTGTCGCCGGTCCCGTACATCAGAAGCCACCCGCCCACGCACAACACCACGACGAGTACGGCGGCCACGGCGCCGAACAGTCTCATGCGGCGCTGTCTTCGGTCGGTGTCCGCCGCCAACGCGGATTGGGTGTACGGAGAAGGAGGCGGGCCGAAGCTCACGCGCGGGAGTCCTTTCAGTGAAGGCCGTTCGGTCTCGGGGGAGCCCCCTACTATGCCCGCTCGTTGATCGTGTACATGCAGGGGGCAACGCGACTGTCTCGATAGCTTTGTTTGTCCGCTTTGGTGGTCAATAGTGGGCGTGCGTACGCCACTTCTGGGCAGGGTGTGACGTAGCGGGCAGTCGCGGTGGGGTGGACAGGCCTGCCGCAGTGACAGTCATGGTGATTAGGCTGGGACCGGGCGCGACGCCAGAACCCGTGGACGGGTCGGCCGCGTTCCAGGGGGAGCCGGGTCAATTCGGACGACCTCGAACGACTTCGGACGACTACGGGCGTCTACGGACGACAGAAGAACGGTCGCCCCGGCACGGCTTGAGGGTGCTCGACCACATCAGGAGGAATTGTGAACAGCGATCGGGACGGGATCCGCGGGGGCTGGGCCACACCCGGCGATGACCAGTCCGACGCGGAGTCCGCCGTCGAGACGACGGGCGAGTTCACCATCGACTACGCGCCGCCCGCCTGGTACACGCAGAACGCGTCGGGGAGTTCAGGGGATTCGGGGAACTCGGCGGATTCGGCGGATTCGGGAGTCGGGTCCTCGGAATCCGGGGCGGCGTCGGGGACTTCGGAAGCGGCTGCTCCTTCGGAGCCCCCGGCTGTGTCGGCTGGCTCGGCTTCGGAAACGCCTGCCGCTCCGGAGGCTTCGGTTCCGGTCAGCCCTGTGCTGCCTCCCGTGCCTGCGGCCGGCAGTCCCGTCGCGGTGCCCAAGTTGCCTGTGGGCAGCGGGTTCGAACCGGTGGCGGCTACGCCGGACGTGACGGAGCCGGAGACTCCGGCCGTGGCGCCGGTCGTGGCACCGGTCGCCGATGCGGGCAGTCCTACGGCTCTGCCGAACTTTCCCGTGAGTGGGTTTCAGGCCCAGTGGGCCCCTCCGGTCGCGCCGGTCGCGCCGGTCGCCGCTTCCGAAGAGGCGGAGTCCGGGAACGGGGACCTGGAGAGTGGCGCGACCATGCGGATCTCCGCTGTCGCCCTGAAGCGGGAGGTCGCGGAGCGGGCGGCTGCGGCCTCGGGGGCTCCGGAGGTTACGGAGGCGCCGGCTGAGCCTGAGGGCGAAGCCGTGGTCGAGTCCGAGTCTGTGGTCGAGGTCGAGGTCGAGGTCGAGTCTGCGGTCGAGGCCGGGGCGCAGTCGGTGGAGAGCTCCTCCGACGGTGATGACGTAGTAGCCGCGGGACGGGAAGAGACCGGGGCTGAAGTGGCCTCCCCAGCCGCGGATTCCGCCGATGAGTTGAGCGATGCCTCCGGGGAGGAGCACGTCGCCGACGTCGTGGAGCTGCGCCGCGCGGACGACGTCGACGCGGCCGCCGAGGTCAGCGATGCCGAGCCGCGGGACGACGTCAGCGATGCGGTGCCGCCGCAGGCCGCCGTGCACGACTCTGAGCCGGAGGATGCCGAGCCCCAGGGCGACGAGCCTCAGGACGCGGTGCCCGAGGCCGGGTCGGACGAACCCGAGGTCGTGCAGGACGCGCCCCCGGCCTGGGCTCCGCCGCCGCTGCCGCAGGGTGGGCTGCCGCCGTTGCCGCCCGCGTATCAGCCCGCGGCGCCCGCTCCCGCGGCCCAGTGGCCCGCATCCACGGAGCCAGCGGCTGCCGATCCCGTCCAGGCGCAGATTCCGGCACAGGCTCAGCCGCCGGTGGTGGCGCCGGGCCAGCCGTTCCAGCCGCCCGCACCGCAGCCGGGCCAGCCCTTCCAACTGCCCGCACCGCAGCCCGGCCAGCCTTTCCAGCCCCCCACGCCTCCGGCATGGCCCTCCTCCCCCAGCGCGCCTGTCTCGACGGATCCGGCTCAGGGGCCCGTGTCATCGCCCCCGCCCGCCTTCGAGAACCCGGTTCCGGTTCCGGCCCCGCGCACCGACGCTCCGGCACCGGCACCGCAGGGGAGTTACGGCTACCCGCAGCCTGGTGCTCCGACTCCGGGCCCCACCCCGCAGGGCGGCTACGGATTCCCGCAGCCCGGCACGCCGGCCCCGACGCAGGCCCCCGTTCCGGCCACCGAAGCACCCGCTCCCGCCCCGCACACCGACGCACCGGCACCGCAGGGAAGTTACGGCTTCCCGCACCCCAGCACCCCGGCTCCGAGCGTCACCCCGCAGGGCAGCTACGGATTCCCGCAGCCCAACATCCCTGCACCGACTCCGACCCCTGCCCCTGCCCCTGCCCCTGCCCCGGTCACCCCACCCGCACAGGGTTCCGGTTACGGATTCCCCCAGCAGCAGAGCGCCCCGGCTCCGGCTCCCTCCCAAGCGCAGCCTTCGCCCAACCCCTCTGCTCCGGGGCCCGGTTACGGCTTCCCCCAGTCGGCGACGCCCCCGGCGAACCCCGCGGCGCCGCAGCCCCCCGCCCCGCAGCAGGGATACGGTTTCCCGCCGCAGGCGCCCAACGCCCCGGCACCGCAGCCGGGTTACGCCTTCCCCCAGCAGCCCCCGGCCCCCGCGCAGGTGCCTCCGCCGTACCCGCAGCAGGCTCAGCCACAGCCGCAAGCGCAGCCGCAGCCGGGCCCCCAGCCCGTGCAGCAGCAGCCCGCGGCTCCCGTCGACCCCCGCACCGGGTCCGCCTGGCCGCAGCCCGTGCAGCACGACCAGCGCCAGCCCATCAACCCCGGTGCCGCCCCGCTCGGGTACACCGCCGCGGTGGAGCTGTCCTCCGACCGGCTGCTCAACAACAAGAAGCAGAAGGCGAAGAGCGGTCGGCCCGCGGCGGGCGGTGGCCGGTTCAAGCTCGGCGGGAAGAAGGAGGAGGCCGAGCGGCAGCGGAAGCTGGATCTGATCCGGACGCCGGTGCTGTCGTGCTACCGGATCGCCGTGATCAGCCTCAAGGGTGGCGTGGGCAAGACGACCACCACCACCGCGCTCGGCGCGACGCTCGCCACCGAGCGGCAGGACAAGATCCTCGCGATCGACGCCAACCCGGACGCCGGTACGCTCGGCCGCCGTGTGCGCCGCGAGACCGGCGCCACCATCCGTGACCTCGTCCAGGCGATCCCGTACCTCAACTCGTACATGGACATCCGGCGGTTCACCTCCCAGGCCCCGTCGGGTCTGGAGATCATCGCCAACGACGTCGACCCGGCCGTGTCCACGACCTTCAACGACGAGGACTACCGGCGCGCGATCGACGTTCTGGGCAAGCAGTACCCGATCATCCTGACCGACTCCGGTACGGGTCTGCTGTACAGCGCCATGCGCGGTGTGCTCGACCTCGCCGACCAGCTCATCATCATCTCGACGCCGTCGGTCGACGGTGCGAGCAGCGCCAGTACGACGCTGGACTGGCTGTCGGCGCACGGGTACGCGGATCTGGTCTCGCGGTCCATCACCGTCATCTCCGGAGTGCGTGAGACCGGCAAGATGATCAAGGTGGAGGACATCGTCAGCCACTTCGAGACCCGTTGCCGCGGTGTCGTGGTCGTGCCGTTCGACGAGCACCTGGCCGCGGGCGCCGAGGTCGACCTCGACATGATGCGGCCCAAGGTGCGAGAGGCGTACTTCAACCTCTCCGCGATGGTGGCCGAGGACATCGCACGGCACCAGCAGTCGCACGGGCTGTGGACGAACGACGGCAACCCGCCGCCGGTGGCCGCCCCGCCGATGCCGGGTCAGCAGTACATGCCGGGTCAGCCGGTCCCCGGGCAGCCGATTCCTGACCAGGTCCCGCAGCAGCCCCAGCAGCCGCAGCCCGGACAGCCGTACGCCCAGCCGGGACAGCCCTACCCCCAGCAGCCGGGTCAGCCCTATCCGCAGCCCGGTCAGGCATACCCCCAGCAGCCGCAGCCTCCGCAGGCGCAGCCCGGGCAGCCGTTCCAGCCGGGGCAGCCCTATCAGCCCCACCCGGGCCAGACTCCTCCCCCGCCGGCACCCCCTCAGCAGTAACCCGATCGGCTCAATCCGAGAGGCCGATTCCCGCGAAGGCCCGCACCGTCCCGAGACGGTGCGGGCCTTCGCGCGTCCAGGTGCGTTTCGAGCCGTCAGGCCTTCACCTGGGGTGCTTCACCGGTATGGACCAATGAGCGAAAAATGGCCGTCAACTCGTTATTTCCGCAGGCCACATGGGGTGCATGCGCCGTTGACGTGCGGAGACCGCCGCTGATAGACACACACATCAACCCCGCCGGCGTCACCCGATCAAGTCGTTCAACCAGCCATCTCTGTGCAAGCGATGACGCGAGGTCACCGACCCATGAACACACAAGATCACCACCACAGAGGGCGTCCGCGCCCCCGTCTTTCCCGGCTCATCGCCGCCGCGGGCGCCGCCGCGCTCACCCTCACCGCCGGTCTCGCGACCCCGCTCAACCCGGCGCCGCAGCAGGCCCAGGCCAAGGAGGGCAAGAAGGTCCTCACGGTCGCTGTGGCGCAGAGCGTCGACTCGCTGAGTCCGTTCCTGGCGTCGCGGCTTGTCAGTACGAGCATTCACCGGCTCATGTACGAGTACCTGACCAATTACGACCCGGCGGACAACCACGCGATCCCGGGCCTCGCCACCAAGTGGGAACCGTCCGCCGACAAGCTCACCTGGACCTACACGATCCGCTCCGACTCCAAGTGGTCGGACGGTCAGCAGGCCACCGCCGAGGACGCGGCGTGGACGTTCAACAAGATGATGACCGACGAGGGCGCGGCGACGGCCAACGGCAGCTTCGTCGCCAACTTCAGGAAGGTCTCGGCTCCCAGCCCCACCCAGCTCGTCATCGAGCTGAAGAAGCCGCAGGCGACGATGGCCGCGCTCGATGTGCCGATCGTGCCCAAGCATGTCTGGGAGAAGGTCGGGGACTTCACGAAGTTCAACAACGACAAGAGCTTCCCGGTCGTCGGCAACGGGCCGTTCATCCTGACGGACTACAAGGCCGACAGCTACGTCCGCCTCAAGCCCAACAAGAGCTTCTGGCGCGGCGCCCCCAAGTTTGACGAGCTGCTCTTCAAGTACTACAAGGACGGTGACGCGGCCGTCGCGGCGCTGCAGAAGGGCGAGGTGTCCTTCGTCTCCGGTCTGACGCCGGCTCAGTCGGCCGCCCTCAAGACCGAGAAGAACATCAAGGTCAACGACGCCCCCGGCCGCCGCTTCTACGCCCTGGCCACCAACCCCGGCGCCCAGGCCAAGAATGGCAAGCACTTCGGTGACGGCGCCGAGTCGCTGCTGAACCAGAAGGTGCGCCAGGCGCTGTTCATGGCGATCGACCGGGAGACGCTGATCAACAAGGTCTTCCAGGGCCACGCCGTCGAGGGCGAGGGGTACATTCCGCCGCGCTTCTCCACGTACTTCTGGAAGCCTTCGGCGAACCAGACGCTGTCGTACGACCCGGCGAAGGCGGCCCAACTCCTCGACCAGGCGGGCTACAAGAAGAACGGTGACGGCAAGCGCGTCGAGAAGAACGGCAAGCCGATCAACTACCGGATCCTCTGCCACGCCACCGACCCGAACGACAAGGCGGTAGGACAGTACCTGAAGGAGTGGTTCGGCAAGCTCGGCATCGGTGTCACCCTCAACTGTCTGGACAACGTGACCGACCCCTGGCTGGCGGGCACGTACGACCTCGCGTTCGACGGCTGGTCCGTCAACCCGGACCCCGACTTCGTCCTGTCCATCCACACCTGCGCGGCCCTGCCCGCCACCCCCAAGGACACGGGCGCGACGGACAACTTCGTCTGCGACAAGAAGTACGACGAGCTGTACGACCAGCAGCTCGCCGAGTACGACACCGCCAAGCGGACGGACATTGTCAAGCAGATGGAGTCGCGGCTGTACGACACCGGGTACATGAACGTCATGGCGTACCCGAACGCGGTCGAGGCCTACCGCACCGACCAGATCAAGTCGATCGAGACGATGCCGAAGGCCGCGGGCAACATCTACGGCCAGGACGGTTACTGGAGCTGGTGGTCGGCGGTTCCGGCGGGGTCCTCCGGTGCGTCCTCCGACGGTTCGAGCTCGACGGGCGTCATCATCGGCATCGTCGCGGGCGTCGTCGTCCTCGCGGGCGCCGGGGTGTTCTTCGCGATGCGCCGCCGCTCGACGGCCGAGGACCGTGAGTAGCGCACGCCCACGCTCCCGCCAAGGGGAACCCCATGAACGTACGAGCGAATGAGTAGTTCATGACCGCTGAGGCAACACCCTCGCTGGTCGAGGCGACCGACGGTCCGGCCGAGGCCGGGCCGTCGGTCCGCGGGCCGCGGGCGCGCGGCCGGACCGCGTATCCGCGCTATGTGGCGGGCAAGTTGGGCGGCGCGGCCGTCTCGCTGCTCGCCGTCCTCGTCACCAGCTTCTTTCTCTTCCGTCTGATCCCCGGCGACCCGGTCAAGTACATGACGGGCGGCCGCCAGGTGTCCGCCGAGCAACTCGCCAACTACCGCAAGGAGTTCGGGCTCGACCTGCCGATGTGGGAGCAGTTCACCGACTACTGCGGCAAGGCGCTCACCGGCGATCTCGGCACGTCGTACCAGTTCCGTGCCCCCGTCATCGACAAGATCACCGAGGCGCTGCCGAACACCCTGCTGCTCACCGGCACGGCGTTCGTCCTCTACACCGCGCTCGGCATCTTCATCGGTACGCGCTCCGCGTGGCGCAACGGCGGGCTGAGCGACCGGCTCAACACCGGTCTGGCGCTGACCCTTTACTCCATCCCGTCCTTCTGGCTGGGACTGCTGCTCATCATCGTCTTCTCCGTGGGCATGGGCCCGATCCCGGGCCTCTTCCCGACCGGCGGCATGGAGACGGGGGGCAAGGAGGGCTTCGCGTACGTCCTCGATGTCGCCCACCATCTGATCCTTCCGGTGGTGACGCTGGTCGCCGTCGAGTACGGGCAGACCCTGCTCGTCACGCGTTCGGCGCTGCTCGACGAGATGGGCAGCGACTATCTGACGACCGCGCGGGCGAAGGGCCTGCGGGACGATCTCGTACGGCGGCGCCATGCCGTCCCCAACGCGCTGCTGCCGACCGTCACGCTGATCTTCATCAACCTCGGCCGGACGGTGGCCGGTGTGATCCTCGTCGAGACCGTCTTCTCCTGGCCGGGTCTCGGCGGGCTCTTCTACCAGGCGCTGAGCGTGCCCGATCTGCCGCTGGTGCAGGGGCTGTTCTTCGTCTTCGCGGCGGCGGTGATCGTGATGAACACGCTGGCCGATCTGATCTATCCGCTGCTGGATCCACGGGTGGGCCGATGACCACGACCGAGTCGGACGGGCCGATGACAACCGAATCCACGGCGGCCGAGCCGGCCGCGCCGGCGACCGCGAAGGGCCCCCGCGCTCTCGCCCGGCAGCGTCGCCGCCACTCCGCCGCCCGCTTCTGGAAGCAGTACCGCACCCACCGGGCAGGCGTCTTCGGGCTCGCCGCCCTCGGCCTCTTCGCGCTCATCGCGCTGACCGCGCCGCTGACCGTCGGCTCCGACGTGCAGAGCGTGACGAACGCGCCGGGCGATCCGATGGAGAGCCCGAGTGCCGAGTTCCCGCTGGGGACGGATCAGTTCGGGCGCGATCTGCTCGGCCTGGTCGTGTGGGGCGCGCGGGTCTCCCTGCTCGTCGGGCTGCTGGCGGCCGTGCTGTCGGTCGCGATCGGGGCGCTCATCGGGATCACCGCCGGACACTTCCGCGGCTGGTACGCGACCGTGATGATGCGGATCACGGACTGGTTCCTGGTCATGCCGACTCTGGTCCTCGCCATCGCGCTGGCGACCGTGATGACCCGTTCGCTCGGCACGATCATCCTGGCGATCGGCGTCACGACCTGGCCGACGACGGCCCGGCTGGTGCGCGCGCAGACCCTCGCCGTGGAGTCACGGCCGTACATCGAACGCGCGAAGGCGCTCGGCGGCGGGCACTGGCACATCATGTCCCGGCATGTCCTGCCCAATGTGATGCCGCTGGTACTGGCGCAGACGACCCTGATCATCTCCTCCGCGATCCTCGCCGAGGCGACGCTCGCGTTCCTCGGGCTCGGCGATCCGACGGTCGTGTCGTGGGGCGGGCTGCTCCAGGACGCGCGGGAGGCGGGCGCGGTCAGCGCGGGCAAGTGGTGGTATCTGGTGCCTCCGGGTGTCGCGATCGCGGTGGTGGCGCTGGCGTTCACGCTGTGCGGGCGCGCGGTCGAGTCGGTACTCAACCCCAAGCTGGGGGTGGCCCGTTGAGCACTCCGGCCAGGCAGCGGCTCCTGGAAGTCAGGAACCTCGAAGTGACGTACGCCGGAGGGGCCGCCGCCGTACGCGGCGTGGACCTCTCGCTCGACGCGGGCCAGAAGCTCGGCATCGCGGGCGAGTCCGGCTGCGGGAAGTCCACGCTGGCGCTCGCGCTGCTGCGACTGCTGCCCGCGGGCACGCGCACGAGCGGGGAGATCCTGCTCGACGGCGAGGACGTGCTGAAGATGAAGTGGGGCCGGGTGCGCGCGGTCCGCTGGGCGGGCGCCTCGATCGTCTTCCAGGGCGCGATGCACTCCCTGAACGCCGTGCACCGCATCGGTGACCAGATCGCCGAGCCGATCCTGCTGCACAAGAAGGCGACCCCGGCGGGCGCGCGGAAGAAGACGGGCGAGCTGCTCGAACACGTCGGCCTGCCCGCCGCCCGCGCGGACGCCTACCCGCACGAACTCTCCGGCGGCCAGCGCCAACGCGTCATGATCGCCATGGCGTTGGCCTGCGACCCCCAGCTCGTCATCGCCGACGAACCGACCACCGCGCTCGACGTGATGATCCAGGCACAGATCCTCCGCCTGATCGAACAGCTCGTCAGCGAGCAGGAGTTGGGCCTCGTCATGATCAGCCACGACCTGGCGGTCCTGGCCGACACCTGCGACCGGCTCGCGGTGATGTACGCGGGGCGCGTGGTCGAGGAAGGGCCCGCCCAGCAGGTGTACGAGAACGCCCGGCACCCGTACGGCAAGGCCCTGTCGGCCGCCTTCCCGCGCGTCGGCGACACGGCGTCGCGGTTCGCGCCGCGCGGGCTGCCGGGCGATCCGCCGGATCCGTCGGCGCTCCCGGCGGGCTGTACGTTCCATCCCCGGTGTCCGGTGTCGCTGGACGCCTGCGCGACGCAGGACCAGGCACTGCGAGAGGCGGGCGCGGGACGGTGGGCGGCCTGTGTACACGCCGGCGCCGCGGTCCCCGATCCGAGCACCCCGGCGGAAGAAGCCAGGAGCAGCACCCCATGACGACGACCACCCCCCTGACGGCCGCTCCCCTCCTCAGCGCGCAAGGCCTGCACATCGCCTTTCCCGGACGCCACGGCGCCGCCAGGGCCCGGGCCGTCGACGGCGTCGACCTCGACATCCGGCCCGGCGAGATCGTCGCGCTGGTCGGCGAGTCGGGCTGCGGCAAGACGACGCTGGCCCGCTCCCTCCTCGGTCTCGTCCCGCCGACCGGCGGCCACGTCACCTTCGACGGCAAGCCGCTCGACTACTCCACGCGTGCCCTCAAGGCCTACCGCAAGCGCGTCCAGCTCGTCCTCCAGGACCCCAGCGGCTCGCTCAACCCCCGGCACACGGTGTACGACGCGGTGGCCGAGGGACTGCGCATCCACCGGTACGGCGGCGACGAGCGGGCGGCGGTCGCCGAAGCCCTCTCCCGGGCCGGGCTGCGCCCTCCGGAGCGGTTCTTCCTGCGCTACCCGCACGAACTGTCCGGCGGCCAGCGTCAGCGTGTCGTCATCGCGGGCGCGCTCGTCCTGGAGCCCGAACTCATCGTCGCCGACGAGCCGGTGGCCTCCCTCGACGCCTCGGTACGCGGCGAGATCCTCGCTCTGCTCCTGCGGCTGCGCACCGAACTCGGCCTGTCCGCCCTGGTGGTGACCCACGATCTGGGCCTGGCCTGGAACATCGCGGACCGGGTCGCGGTGATGTACCTCGGCCGGATCGTGGAGACCGGCGAGGTCGAACAGGTCCTGACGGCTCCCCGACACCCGTACACCCAGGCCCTGTTGTCCGTCCTCCCGGAGGCACCGGGCGATCCTGTCGTACTCACCGGCGAACCCCCGGACCCCTCCCGCATCCCGTCCGGCTGCCGCTTCCACGCGCGCTGTCAGATCCTCGCGAGCGGGGAGGCGGAGCGGGCGGGCGTGGCCGACGCGTGCCGGGGCCAGGACCTGGAGGTGCTCGGCGGGGGCGGCGGGACGCAGGTGGCGTGCCATTGGGCGCGGGCGACGGCCGCTCACTCATGACGGCGATGGGGGGCGGCCGGTGCCTTTCAGCACCGGCCGCCCCCCATCCGCGTACACCGGGAGAGCTACTCCCCGTCGTACGCCTCGATCAGCTCGCGAGACCGCTTCACGTCGTCGGCGATGGCCTCCAGCAGCGCCTCGATGGAGTCGAACTTGGCCATGCCGCGGACGTACGCGAGGAAGTCGACGGCGACGTGCAGGCCGTACAGGTCGAGGCCGACGCGGTCGATCGCGTACGCCTCGACGGTGCGCTCGGTGCCGTCGAACTGCGGGTTCGTGCCGACGGAGATCGCCGCGGGCATCGCCTCGCCCTCGACGTGCAGCCAGCCGGCGTAGACGCCGTCCGCGGGGATGGCGGTGTGCGGGAGGGTCTCGACGTTGGCCGTCGGGAAGCCGAGCTCGCGGCCGCGCTGGGCGCCGCGTACGACGATGCCCTCGACGCGGTGCGGACGCCCGAGGATCTCGCGCGCGCCCTCGACATCGCCCTCGGCGACGAGCCGCCGGGTGAGGGTCGAGGAGAAGGGCTCGCCACCGCCGGCCTCGCCCGACACATACAGGTCCACGACCTCGACCTCGAAGTCGTAGGTCTCGCCCTGCTCGCGCAGGAAGGCGACATTGCCCGCGGCCTTGTGGCCGAAGCGGAAGTTGGGGCCCTCGACGACGGCCTTGGCGTGCAGCTTGTCGACGAGGACCTTCACGACGAAGTCGGCGGGCGACAGCTTCGAGAACTCGGTGGTGAAGGGGAGGATGAGCAGCGCGTCCACACCCAGGTCGGCACAGAGCTCGGCGCGGCGGTGGTGCGGGGCGAGCAGCGGAGGGTGGCTGCCGGGGCGCACGACCTCGCTCGGGTGCGGGTCGAAGGTGACGACCACGGAGGGCACGCCCAGTTCACGGGCGCGGTCCACGGCATGCTTGATGATCAGCTGGTGTCCGCGGTGCACCCCGTCGTAGGAACCGATGGTGACGACGCTGCGCCCCCAGTCCTCGGGGATGTCCTCCAAGCCACGCCAGCGCTGCACTGTGACCGCTCCTTGTCCGAATCCGAACTCGAACCCGTGTCCGTGATTGCCTCATTCGCAGCTCTAAGGGTGCCATGCCGCGTGCGCTCGGCCTGCATCGGCATCGTGGTGTGACGTATCGCGCAGTGACTCGTCGGGCGATGCCGCGTCGCACGGGGACGAGGAGCAGGTCAGGCGGGCACCCGCACCCCGGCCAGGTTCTCGATCATGCGGCGGGTGCTCGGGCCGACCACCGCGGCCCACTCCTCGGGCGCGCCGGTCAGCCAGCGGGCCACCAGGGCGGCGAAACCCGGGACTTGGCGGGCCAGGTCGACGAGACCGCGGTCGAAGCCCGTGGCTCCGGCCGGGGTACGGACGAGGAGGAGGCCCGCGCGGTGCACCAGCTCGCGCGTGGGCTCCTCACCCCTGCGGTCCGCGCCGGCGGCGGCGGCCTTGAGGAGGGTGTCGAGGACGGCCGGGTCCCGCTCGTGCGCGAGCAGCAGATCCAGCAGCTCGCGCCGCAACGGCCGTGACGCAAGGCTGCCCGGCGCCGCGAGCACCGTCACGAGCGCCGCCCGCACCGGCGTGGGACAGCCCTCCAGCAGGCCGCTGACCAGCGGAAAGAGCACCGCGCGCGTGGTGGGCCCGTATTCCAGGCGCCGATCCACATACGCGGCCACGTGCGCGGCGGCCTCGGGGCGCAGCTCGACGGCCTCCCTCACCATGGCGGCGACGCTGCGGGCGAGGGCGGGCGTGGTGACGTCGGCGAGGGTGCGCAACACCTCGCCCATGTCGGGGCCCGACTGCCGCAGCCGGGTGCGGAAGGCGGCGAGCACCGGGTCCGGGTGGGTGGTGAGCGCGGCGACCAGTGCGCTCGCGGGCAGCTGGGGGTCACCGGCCGTGAAGCGCTCCAGGGCCCCCGGCAGATACCGGGCGCGGGTCCGCGGATCCCGTACGAGGAGACCGAGCGCTCCGCCGTGCAGCGTGCAGTCGGCGGGGCGGGCCAGCAACGCGAGCGCCGCGTAACGCAGCAGCTCCAGGTCGGCCTCGGTCCGCACGAACGGCGCGGCCCGCAACCCGTAGGCCACCGCCGCCACCCGCCGCGCCGGCCGCTCGTCGTGCGCCCACCGGTCCACCGCCCGGCACACGGCCGACGGCTCCTCCTCGGCGAGCACGGCGAGCAACTCGTCGCCGCGCCGGTGCGCACTGGCCACCAGCGCCTCCGCGAGGTCGTCCAGCGCCCGCCGCCGATGCGCGTACAGCAAGGCCTGCGCGGCGGTCGCCACGGTCGCGTGCGGGGTCGCGGGAAGGGGCCGCTCGTCGTCGAACCACTGCGTGAGATGGGGTTGTACGGCGGCGGGGCGGGCGGCGAGGAGCCGGGCCACGGCGTCCAGGCAGCGGGGGACGGCGTCGGCGGCCTCGCTTGCCTCGTCCGCCGGGTGCCGTGCCCCGTCCGCGACCACCAGGCGCCTCAGCAGGTCGAACCGCTCCGTCTCCGGCAGCGGCAGCGCCTCCCAGAAGGGCGGCCCGAACTCCCCCGGTACGGCCCTGCCCCGCTCCCGCCACCGCACGATCCGCTCGGCGAGCAGCCGCAGCACACCGATGTACGGCGTCGCGTCGGGCACGCGCAGCAGGACGTCCGCGCAGAGGTGGGTGGCCCACCAGGCGGGGTCATCGAGCGGTCCCGGTGCCTTGGGCAGCAGGTCGTCGAGGGCATGGACCAGGTCCTCCAGCCGGAGGGCCAGCTCGGCGGTGCCCTGTTGACGGGCCAGGACGAGCAGAGTCTCGACGACGGGTCCGATGCGGTGGCGGGGGACGGGAAGGAGGTGCTCCGGGGAGGACCGGGCGGCGGACCGGGAGCGCCGGGCCCTTCCCTGCGGCGCCGGAGCCGGCCGCCCCCGGTGGACCAGGGCGTGCAGGGCCGGGTCCAGGTCCAGATGAGTGCCCTGGATCCAGTCGGCGAGTTCCTCGTGGGCGAAGCGGTAGCCGTTGCCGGCGGGCACGAGGAGGCCCTCGGTGAGGACGGCGGAGGCCCAGCCGGTGGTACCGGCGAGGCAGTGGCCCGGCGCGGGGCCCCACGGGAAGACGGCTTCGAAGGACGCGCGGTCGAGCTCACCCTGCCCGGGGCCCAGACAGCGTCGCGCGGCCTCGTGCACCTGGCCGGAGACCTGGGCGGCGAGCCGCCGTACGACCGTGCCGCGCAGCCCGCCGGCGGCGGCGAGCCGGACCGCGATACGCAGGCACATCAGGTCCAGGTACGCGGCGAAGACCTCGTCGCGGCCGAGCCGCTCGGCCGGGGCGTCCGGCAGCGCGGCCCGCACCTCGGAGAACAGCCGCAGCGTCAGCGGGTGCCGTGCGTCGGCCTCCGCGAGCGCGTCCTCGGGGATCCCGGCGCGGAACCGGGCCCGCCGGGCCTCCCCCTCGCTCAGATCCCCCAGCCACACGCAGGACGGGATCAACGGGTCCGATCCGGTCTCGGCCCGGTGCAGTGACTCCCCCGGGAACTCCGCCCCCGCCTGCTCCCAGTACTCGGCCCGGCATCCGACGACGAGCCGCGCCCCGGTCTCCCGCAGCCAGGCGGCCGTCCCCTCGGTCCACTCGGGCAGCCGGTGGGCGAGGGCGGGCGGCATCTCCTCGGGACCGTCGAGGAGGAGCAGGAGCGGCCGCCCCGCGTTCCGCGCCAGCCGGGCCAACCACTCAGGACCGATGTCGCCCAGTTCACCGTCGTACCTGCCGGGAGGCAGCACATCCGCCTCCGCGGACACCCCGGAGGCCTCGCCCGAAGCCTTCCCCGAGGCCGCCACGATCCGCCCCGCCCGCTCCAGCGCCCGTGTCGCCGCGTCCGCGACGGAGGTGTCGTCGGCGAGGAGGTCGGCGCCGCGCAGCCACAGCACGGGTGCCGGTTCCGCGCCCCGGGTGCGGCGGGCGGCGAGGGCCGCCAGTTCCGTCGTACGGCCGCTGCCGGGTGGGCCGACGAGCCCGAGGACGGCGGCCGGGCCGGTCTCGAAAGCGGTGAACTCCCTGACGACGTCGGCCCGTTCGACCGGTCCGGAGGGCGCGCCGCCGGACCCCACCGACGTGGCCGCGCCCGGCCCGTCCGAGCCGACCGAGGTCGCGGTGAGCTCCAGCACCCCCGCCAGATTGAGATCGGCTCCGTAGGCGGGCACCGTCGCCGCGTTACGGTCCAGCAGCTCGACGAGCGGCCCCTCGACACCCCGCAGGGGGACGGCGAACCCCGCCGATCGGTACCCGGTGTGCAGCGCGGTGCCGAGCACCCCCACCACCGCTCCGGTCGAGGCGTCGAGGACCGGTCCCCCGGCCGCCCCGCCGCCCAGCCGGAGCGCGTCCACGCCCGCCGTGCCGATCGCCAACTCCAGGGCGTCGTCCAGGAGATGGAAGCGGTCGGTCGCCGTGTACGTCACGGCGGACGTGCCGAGCACCCGCGCCTCGCGCCAGCCGCCCGCGGCGATCCGTACATACGTGCCGCTCGCGACTCGGTCCCGCACGGTGACGGGGAGCGGGTCGAGGCCGAGACCTTCGGTGCGTACGAGAGCCAGATCGGCGTCGGGCAGCGGCGTGACGGCATCGGCGCTCACCACGCAGGTGCGGTCGCCGGGGGCGTGCAGGACGAGGCAGGCCAGGCCGTCGACCGCCTCGTGGCTGGTGATCACCGTGCCGTGGTGGTCGGCGACGAAGCCCGTGCCGCGCGGGCGCCCCGCCAGGTCGCAGACGCGTACCAGGGTCTCGTCCCGTGTGTCCCGGGTGTCGTCGGGTGCCTGTCGGCCCCCGGTCCGCGGGCCCCGTCCCGCCATGCTCGAACCTCCCCGCCGTGCTCCTGCTTCGACGGTAGGCGCGGGGTGATCAGCGGGACAGATCGCGCGGCGAACGCGCCCCCTTCCGCTCCCTCGGTTCACTCCGAGCGCCTGCCCGAAGGGGTGAATAGCCGACGGCGGATGGATACACCTCTGTGTGGGGGAACCGAGGGGGGACCGTGGAGCGGCGGGCACGAAACCCCGTGATCGCCGCTCCACGGGCGGGGCCCCGCAGGACCACCGCACCGCCGTACGTGTCGGACGCAGCGGGAGGACGAAGAACGTCAGCCGAACACGGCCAGGCTCTTCGCCTTCCCCTTCTGCTCCTCCACCAGCGCCAGGAACAGCCCCTCGGCGTCGAACACGGCCACGGCGCCCTTGCCCGCGTACACGTCGGGCATCTCCAGGCGTACGCCGTTGAGCAGCAGCCGCGCCCGCTTGGCGTCCACGTCCCAGCGCGGGAACGCGGCCGCGGCGGCCTCCGCGATCGGCATCACGGTCAGCTCCTCCTGGAGCTGGTCGAGGGTGCGCGCGGAGTCGAGCTTGTAGGGGCCGACGCGGGTGCGGCGCAGGGCGGTGAGATGACCGCCGACGCCCAGGTCCGCGCCCAGATCCCGGGCGAGCGCCCGGATGTAGGTGCCGGAGGAGCAGACGACGGAGACGACCAGGTCGAGCACCGGCGTGCCGTCCTCGGCGACGGCGTCACGGATGTCGTACACCGCGAACGACGAGACGGTCACCGGGCGGGCCGGGATCTCGAACTCCTCGCCCTCGCGCGCCCGCTTGTACGAGCGCACGCCGTCGATCTTGATGGCGCTGACCTTGGACGGCACCTGCATGATGCGGCCGGTCAGCTTGGCGATCCCGGCGTCGATGGCGTCACGCTTCACGCCGGACGCATCGGTGGAGGACGTGATGTCACCCTCGGCGTCGTCCGTCAGGGTGTTCTGCCCCAGCCGGATGGTTCCCAGGTACTCCTTCTCGGTGAGCGCGAGGTGCCCGAGGAGCTTGGTCGCCTTCTCGACGCCGAGGACGAGCACGCCCGTCGCCATGGGGTCGAGGGTGCCGGCGTGTCCGACGCGGCGGGTCCTGGCGATCCCGCGCATCTTGGCGACCACGTCGTGCGAAGTGAAGCCCGACGGCTTGTCGACAATGACAAGCCCGTCGGGCGTCTGGTGCTTCTGGGTCATTCTGCGGCGTCGCCGTCCGTCTCGTCGTCGTCCTCGTCCGGCTTCTTGTACGGGTCCGCTTCACCCGCGAAGGAGGCGCCGGCCGAGACCTCGCGCACCTTCGCGTCCGAGGCCCGCGCCTTGTCGAGCAGGTCCTCGATCGTCTTGGCGGTGTCCGGCAGGGCGTCCGCGACGAAGGTCAGCGTCGGCGTGAACTTCACGCCCGCCGCCGCGCCGACCGCCGAGCGGAGCACGCCCTTGGCGCTCTCCAGGCCCGCGGCGGCCGCCGCGCGCTCCTCGTCGTCCCCGTACACCGTGTAGAAGACGGTCGCCTCCCGGAGGTCCCCGGTGACCCGGGTGTCCGTGATGGTGACGTGTGTGCCGAGCCGCGGGTCCTTGATCCCGCGCTGCAGCTTCTGGGCCACCACCTCTCGGATGAGGTCCGCCAGCCTCTTCGCCCGCGCGTTGTCGGCCACTGGTCCGTCTCCTTCTTCGCCTTGCTTGTTTCGTCAGTCTTCGTCTTTGTGGAGCCTGCGCCGTACCGACAGCAGCTCCACCTCCGGTCGCGCCGCGACGAGCCGTTCACACCGGTCCAGTACGTCGGTGAGGTGCTCGGTGTCCCCGGAGACCACCGCGAGGCCGATCTCGGCCCTGCGGTGAAGGTCCTGGTTGCCCGTCTCCGCCACGCTCACCGCGTACTTCCGCTGGAGTTCAGCGACTATCGGCCGGATGAGAGAGCGTTTCTCCTTGAGCGAGTGAACGTCGCCGAGGAGCAGATCGAAGGACAGTGTCCCCACATACATGTGTAACCGGATGTCCCGCCGGTACGGGATAGATGGCCTGCCAATGCACTTGGCAGGGACATCAGAACCGTACATCGAACGGGTGGGGTGCTCGATGGGGTTTTTCGTCCGCGGGCCGGTGGGGGCCGTTCGCGCACACGCGGCGGAGCCGCATATCGACACAGCCCCGCGCCCCATTAAGGGGCGCGGGGAACTGCGCAATCCTTCAAACGGCGAGCTGGCCGGCGGTGACAAGTCACCGCCGGCCAGCTCACACAACCGCTTTACGAGCGCGGCTTCTCGCGCATCTCGTACGTCGCGATGACGTCGTCGACCTTGATGTCGTTGAAGTTTCCGAGGTTGATACCACCCTCGAAGCCTTCGCGGATCTCGGTGACGTCGTCCTTGAAGCGACGCAGACCGGAGATGGTGAGGCTCTCCGCGATGACCTTGCCGTCGCGGACGAGTCGAGCCTTCGTGTTGCGCTTGACCTCGCCCGAGCGGACCAGGACACCGGCGATGTTGCCCAGCTTGGACGACTTGAAGACCTCGCGGATCTCCGCCGTGCCGAGCTCGACCTCCTCGTACTCCGGCTTGAGCATGCCCTTGAGGGCCGCCTCGATCTCCTCGATGGCCTGGTAGATCACCGAGTAGTACCGGACGTCGACGCCCTCGCGCTCCGCCATCTGCGCCGCGCGGCCCGCAGCGCGGACGTTGAAGCCGATGACGATCGCGTCGGAGCCGGTCGCCAGGTCGATGTCCGACTCGGTGACCGCACCCACGCCGCGGTGCAGCACGCGGATGTCGACCTCTTCGCCGACGTCGAGCTGGAGCAGCGAGGACTCGAGAGCCTCCACCGAACCGGACGCGTCGCCCTTGATGATGAGGTTGAGTTCCTGCACCAGACCGGCCTTGAGGGCCTCGTCCAGGTTCTCCAGGGAGAACCGGACACCCCGGCGGGCGAAGTTGGCGTTGCGCTCACGCGCCGCGCGCTTCTCGGCGATCTGACGCGCCGTGCGGTCCTCGTCGACGACCAGGAAGTTGTCGCCGGCACCCGGGACGTTGGTGAGACCCAGGACCAGGACGGGGGTCGACGGACCCGCTTCCTCGACGTTGTTGCCGTTGTCGTCGAGCATCGCCCGGACACGGCCGTACGCGTCGCCGACAACCATCGTGTCGCCGATGCGCAGCGTGCCGCGCTGGACCAGGACCGTCGAGACGGCACCGCGGCCACGGTCGAGGTGGGACTCGATCGCAATACCCTGCGCGTCCTGCTCCGGGTTGGCCCGCAGGTCGAGCGAGGCGTCCGCGGTCAGGACCACGGCCTCCAGCAGGGAGTCGATGTGCAGACCCTGCTTGGCGGAGATGTCGACGAACATGGTGTCGCCGCCGTACTCCTCGGCCACCAGACCGAACTCGGTCAGCTGACCGCGCACCTTGACCGGGTCCGCGCCCTCGACGTCGATCTTGTTGACCGCGACCACGATCGGCACACCGGCCGCCTTGGCGTGGTTCAGCGCCTCGATCGTCTGGGGCATCACACCGTCGTTGGCCGCCACCACGAGGATCGCGATGTCGGTCGACTTCGCACCACGGGCACGCATGGCGGTGAACGCCTCGTGACCCGGGGTGTCGATGAAGGTGATCTTGCGCTCTTCGTCGTTGACCTGAGTCGCGACCTGGTACGCACCGATGTGCTGCGTGATACCGCCGGCCTCGCCCGCGACGACATTCGTCTTGCGGATGGTGTCCAGCAGTCGGGTCTTACCGTGGTCGACGTGACCCATGACGGTCACGACCGGCGGACGCGCGACGAGGAACTCCTCGCCACCCTCGTCCTCGCCGAACTCGATGTCGAAGGACTCGAGCAGCTCGCGGTCCTCCTCCTCGGGGCTGACGATCTCGAGGACGAAGTTCATCTCGTCCGCGAGGAGCTTCAGCGTCTCGTCGGAGACGGACTGCGTGGCAGTGACCATCTCGCCGAGGTTCATCATCACGCCGACGAGCGACGCCGGGTTGGCGCCGATCTTCTCGGCGAAGTCGGTGAGGGACGCACCGCGCGACAGGCGGACGGACTGTCCGTTGCCGCGAGGCAGCATCACGCCGCCGACCGACGGGGCCTGCATGGCCTCGTACTCCTGGCGCCTCTGCCGCTTCGACTTGCGACCACGACGCGCGGGACCGCCGGGGCGACCGAAGGCGCCCTGTGTGCCACCACGGCCACCCGGACCACCGGGACGACCGCCGAAGCCGGGACGACCGCCGCCGCCACCGCCCGGACCACCGGGACGACCGGCGAAACCGCCACCGCCGCCACCGGGACCGGCCGGACGACCGGCGAAGCCGCCACCGCCGCCACCGGGACGACCGGCGAAGCCGCCGCCACCCGGACGACCGCCGCCGCCACCGGGACCACCGGGACGACCGCCGCCGCCACCGGGACCGCGGCCACCAGGGCCACCACCGGGACGCGGGCTGCCCGCAGCAGGACGCTGCGGCATCATGCCGGGGTTCGGACGGTTACCGCCGGGACCGGGGGCCCCACCGGGACGCGGAGCCTGCGGACGAGGCATGCCGCCGGGGGTCGGACGGGCACCGCCCGGACCGCCCTGCGGACGCGGAGCGCCGCCGGGACCGCCCTGGGGACGGGGAGCACGGTCACCACGGTCCTGACCCGCGCCCTGCGGACGCGGACCGCCGGGGGCACCGGCGCCACCGGGACGCGGGGCACCGCCCGGACGGGGCGCCTGCGGGCGCGCCATGCCGGTGGAGCCACCAGAGGTGAACGGGTTGTTGCCCGGACGCGGGCCGGCCGGACGAGCGCCGGGACGCGGAGCCTGGCCGCCGGGACGCGGGGCGCCCTGACGGTCGCCGCGCTCGGGACGGTCACCACGGCCCTGGCCACCCTGGCCGGGACCGGCCGGACGGGCACCGGGACGCGGAGCCTGGCCGCCGGGACGCGGGGCGGAACCCGGACGGGGACCTGCGGCCGGAGCCGCGGGAGCCGACGGGGGCGCTGTGAACTCGGCTGCGACCGGAGCCGGAGCCGCCGGAGCGGGCTTCGGCGCGGGCTTGGGACCCGGACGCGGGCCCGGAGCGGCCGCCGGAGTCACCGGGGTGACCGGAGCCGCCGCGGCGGGCGTCTCGGCCACGGCCGGCTTCGGGGCCGGCGGGCGCGGGGCAGCCGGACGGGCCGCCTGAGCCGGAGAGGGGGCGCCCGGCTTGGCCGGGGCAGCCTTGCGCGCGGGGGCGGGCTTGCCGCCACCGCTGCCCTGCTGGAGGGCGTCAGTCAGCTTGCGTACAACGGGCGCCTCGATCGTCGAGGACGCCGAACGGACGAATTCACCGAGTTCTTGGAGCTTGGCCATGACGACCTTGCTCTCAACCCCGAACTCCTTGGCGAGTTCGTATACCCGGACCTTAGCCACTTCGCTCCTTTTAGGTCCGGGATGCGTCCGGACCGTCGCTACTTCATGGGCGTACTCATCGCGTGCTCATCGAGTGCTCATCGCAATCTCGACCTACTTCCAACTCGCGGGGGTACCAGGGCCGCACGGGGGTTCCGTACGACGCTTCTTACGGTGTTGCCTGCTCGACGTAGAGGCGCAACGCCGCTGTGTCGAGCGCTCCCGGGGCACGCAGCGCCCGTGGGATCGCCCGGCGGCGGACCGCCAGGTCGAGACAGACCAGGGCGGGGTGCACATAGGCACCCCGGCCGGGCAGCGTACCGCGATGATCGGGGACACATTCACCCTCGACCGCCACGATGCGCAGCAGATCCTTCTTGGCCGCTCGCTCCCGGCACCCCACACAGGTGCGCTCAGGGCATGCGCGGGCTCGCGTCCGGCCAGACACTCTTTAGTCTACCTCCCCGTACCGACCTCACCCCTTTGGGGCAAGAATCGAACGGTTGTTGTCGTGATCTAAGCCACCTGCGGCTCAGATCTATTCCCGCTGCTATTCCCCGGACCGCCGCGAGGTCTCCTCGGACGGCTGCTCGGTGTCCGGACGGATGTCGATCCGCCAGCCCGTGAGGCGGGCGGCGAGGCGGGCGTTCTGCCCTTCCTTGCCGATCGCCAGCGACAGCTGGTAGTCGGGGACCGTCACGCGCGCGGAGCGGGCCGCGAGGTCGACGACCTCGACCTTGGAGACACGGGCCGGGGAGAGCGCGTTCGCGACCATCTCGGCCGGGTCGTCCGACCAGTCGACGATGTCGATCTTCTCGCCGTTCAGCTCGGCCATGACCTGGCGCACGCGCCCGCCCATGGGGCCGATGCAGGCGCCCTTGGCGTTCAGGCCGCTGCGGGTCGACCGGACGGCGATCTTCGTACGGTGGCCGGCCTCACGCGCGATGGCGGCGATCTCGACGGAACCGTCGGCGATCTCCGGCACCTCGAGCGCGAAGAGCTTCTTCACCAGATTGGGGTGCGTACGGGAGAGGGTCACGGACGGACCGCGGACACCCTTCGCCACCCGAACGACGTACGAGCGCAGCCGGAGACCGTGCTCGTAGTTCTCACCCGGGACCTGCTCCTGCACCGGCAGGATGGCCTCCAGCTTGCCGATGTCGACCAGCACGTTCTTGGGGTCGCGCCCCTGCTGGACCACACCGGTGACGATGTCGCCCTCACGTCCGGCGTACTCACCGAGCGTCGCGTCGTCCTCCGCGTCCCGCAGGCGCTGCAGGATGACCTGCTTGGCGGTGGTGGCGGCGATCCGGCCGAAGTCCGACGGGGTGTCGTCGAACTCGCGTGCCTCCTGCCCCTCCTCCAGCTCCTGGGGGTCCTCCTTCGCCCACACGGTCACATGGCCGGTCTCCCGGTCGAGCTTCACGCGCGCGTGGCGGCGGCTTCCCTCGGTGCGGTGGTAGGCGATGAGGAGGGCCGACTCGATCGCCTCGACCAGCAGGTCGAAGGAGATCTCCTTCTCCCGTACCAAGCCCCGCAGGGCACTCATGTCGATGTCCACGGCTACGCCTCCTCTGCGTTCTCTTCGTTCTTGTTCTTGCGGCTGAACTCGACCTGGACGCGCGCCTTGACGATGTCCGCGAAGGCGAGCCGCTTGGCGGTGGGCTTGCGCCCCTTCACGCCCGGCACCTCGACGTCGATGCCGTCGTCCTCGACCGTCAGGATGCGCGCGACCAGCTCGCCATCGTCCTGCAGCTGGAACTTCACCAGCCGGTCCGTGGCGCGTACGTAGTGACGGTGCTCCTTGAGCTCGCGCTCGGCACCGGGGGTTCCGACCTCGAGGGTGTACTCACCCGCGCCCATCGCGTCCGTCTCGTCGAGCTTCGCCGAGAGCGCGCGGCTCACATCGGCGATCGCGTCCAGGTCGGCACCCTCGTCCGAGTCGACGACGACACGCAGCACGCGCTTGCGCCCGACCGAGTCCACCTCGATCTCCTCGAGATCGAGTCCCTGAGAGCTGACGAGCGGTTCCAGCAGTTCTCGCAGCCTCTCGCTCTGGGTGGTGCTCATCCGGGTGACTCCTCGGCCGCGTGTGCTGTTGTGGGTAGGTCGTGTGTCAGGTCAAAGGGTATCCGGTCGCGGGGGGTGTTGCCGTCCACCGTGACGGGGTGAGGGTGCCGCGGGTTGTTCGTCGGCTGCGGGCCGGTGGGGGTTCCCCGCGCCCCTAAAAGGAGCGCGGGGAACTGCGCAATCTTTTGAGCGGGGGTCTGGGGGCACAGCCCCCACGGATGGGACGGGTAGGGGCGGCGGGGGCGAAACCCGTGTCCCGGGAGAGGCGCTGGCGAGTGATCGGGTGGGGCGCGGGTACCGTGATCACGGGCGTATCGCCCTCCCTTTCGTACGAGCCCTCCGAGGACGTCTGCCGTGCCGTTCACCCTGCCGTCGCGCACCCCCCCGGGCCCGCGCCGAAGGAGCCTGCTCGCATCGGCCGCAGGCACCCTCGCCCTCGCGGGCTGCTCCACCCCCGAGCAGTCCACCGACACCACGGCCGGCAGCCCCTCGGCCGCGGACCGGGCACGCGCCCGCGCGGCCCGCGACAGCGAGACCCTGGCCGGGCGCTACACCGCCGTGATCGCCGTGCACCCGGCGCTGGCGGAGCGGCTGCGCCCCCTGCACGCGGAGGTCGTACGGCACGCGCAGGCGTTCGGGGGTACGGGGAGCGACCCGTCGGCATCCCCTTCGGTGACCGCATCGCACCCCGCATCACCCTCCGCCTCGCCCTCCCCCTCGGATTCGGCGTCCGCGTCGGCCGCGTCGGCGCACCCGAGCGCCTCCCCCTCCGTACCGGTCCGGGAGAAGGACGCCCTCATCGACCTCGCCTCAGCCGAGCGCACCCTCGCGGACGAGCGCACCAAGGCCTTGCTGGAGGTCCCGGGAGAGCTGGCCAGGCTGCTGGCCAGCGTTGCGGCGGCCGGGGCCGCACACGCGTTTTTGCTGACGGAGGGGGCCAAGTGAGCGGGACCAGGGAAACCAAGGGCGCCAGGAGCACCCTGAGCGCCAAGAAGGCCCAGAAGGCCGCCGCGGCCAAGGAAGCCGAGCTCAAGGCCCTGCAGGCCGCGCTGGGTGCCGAGCACGCCGTCGTCTACGGATACGGCATCGTCGGCGGCAAGATCGGCGCCGGCAGACAGGGCGAGGCGCGGGCGGCGTACGACGCCCACCGGGCGCGCCGGGACGAGCTGGCGCGCGCCGTGCGGGACCTGGACGGCAAGCCCGAGGCCTCGGCGGCGGCATACGCGTTGCCGTTCGCCGTGAAGGACTCCGGCACAGCCGTACGGTTCGCGGCAGAGCTGGAGGAACGTGTGGCCGGGGTGTACTCCGACCTCGTACGCGCCTCCACCGGCGACCAGCGGCGCACGGCCGCCGAGGCGCTGCGGGAGGCGGCGGTGCGGGCGGTGCGCTGGCGCGGCGAGAGCGTAGCCTTCCCTGGGCTCGCCGAACGGGCGGCCACCCCCTCCGCGTCGGCACCCTCGCAGACGTAACGCGACCTGGAAGGAAACAACTCGCGCATGGCTTTCGAACCGCCGCAGCGCCTCGTGCGGGCGCTCGGCGAGACGCAGCACAACGGAGGCGGCGGAGCCGGTGACTGGCTGGACAAGCTGCCCGAGCTGGCCCAACAGGCCGTGGATCTACGCGAGTTGACCGTGGAGCGGGTGCAGGCGCCCGGCGGGCGCAGCAGCCTGGTCGTGCTGGTGCGGCTGATCGACGGGACGCCCGCCGTGCTGAAGCTGGCGCCCGAGCGGGCCCGTCCGGAGAGCGAGCGGGCCGCGCTCGCCCACTGGGACGGACGGGGCGCGGTCCGGCTCCTCAATCCCGGCGACACCCACGGCGTACTGCTGCTGGAGCGGCTGCACCCGGACATGTCCGTGCGGTCGCTGCCCGAGGCGAAGGCGCTGCTGGAGGCGGCGGGCACGCTGCGGCGGCTGTGGGTCGAGCCGCCCGCCGCCCATGTGTTCGAGACCGTCGCCGAGCGGACCGGCCGGCAGGCCGAGGCGATGCGGGCGAGCGCCGGTGCCGACGCCGAGGTCGGCCCCCTGGTGGAGGCGGCGCTCGCGGCCCGCGACGCGCTGCTCGCCGACCCGCCCGAGGAGCGGCTGCTGCACGGCACCTTCCGGCAGAGCAAGGTGCTCGCCGCCGAGCGGATGCCCTGGCTGGCCGTGGGCCCCGATCCGGTGGTCGGTGAGTGTGCCTTCGACCTGGCCCGGCTGGTCCGCGACCGGGTGGAGGATCTGATCGCCTCGCCCTCGGGCTCGTCGATCACCCGGCGGCGGGTGAAGCGGCTCGCCGAGTCCCTGGAGGTCGACCAGGAGCGGCTGCGGGGCTGGACCCTGTTCCGGGCGGTCGAGTCCGGGGTCCGGGCGCGCCGGGTCGGACGTCCGCAGGACGCGGAGCTGCTGCTGGAGTTCGCGGGCTGGCTCTGACGCCCCCTTACTGGCTCAACTCCCCTCTTACTGGATCAACTCCCCTGCGTCGTGGTGAGTTTGAGGGCGAGCACCGGGCAGTCGGCCGCTGCTCTGCGGGCGCGCTTCAGGGTCGTACGAGGGACAGGGCCCCGGTCGAGCACGGGGTAGTCCCACTCGTCGAGCACGATGTGCTCGGGGAGGAGTTCGGCGCACAGGCCATGGCCCTGGCAGGCGGTCCAGTCGATGTCGAGTCGCGGATCGGTACCGGCGGTGGCTGTGGCGGTGGCGGCTTTCATGTCAGCTCCGGCTTCCGGGGACGGGCAGCAGGGGGGTGCGGTCGGTCGCCGTGCAGTGACCGGAGGCATGGGCGTCGAGTTCGGCGGCGAACGTCGTGAGTGCGCTGCGGACCAGCCGGACCGTGCCGTCGGGGTGGTGGCAGGCGCCGCGGCCCTCCACGAGTCCGGCCCAGCGGGCGACGTCCTCGCGGGCGGTGCCGTGCGGTCCCGGGGACGCCAGGGTCCGGAAGGCGGCGGCGATCCGGGGCAGGCCGTTGAGGCAGGGGCCGCACTGGCCTGCCGATTCGAGGGCCAGATAGCGCAGGACGCGGGCGGTTTCGGCGAGGCCGCAGCGGTCGGCGGGCAGGGCCGCCAGGACGCCCGCGCCGAGGTCGGCCATGCTCAGCGGGCGGGTCGCGGCCTCGACGGCAGGGATCCATGTGCCGTGGTAGCCGCCGATCAGGACCGCGCCGATGCCGTCCAGTGGCAGCAGCCGGTGCAGGGGCATCCCGAAGGGCGCCTCCACGACCCGTACCTCGCGGCCCGGCACATGCACCGTGCACAGTGCGCTGCCCGGTTCGGCCGGCGTGCCCGCGGAGCGGAACCAGTCGGCGCCGTAGCGGGCTATGAGGGCGAAGTGGGCGAGCGTCTCCACGTTCTGGACGAGGGTCGGCGCCCGGTGCACGCCCTGTTCGCGCACTGGGGGGCGCTGGTGCCGGGGCAGCGCGGCATGCCCGGAGATGTACTGGGTGAGGGCCGAGGACTGGCCGGAGAGGAAGCGCTTCGGGACGCGTACCGTGCGCACCGGCAGGGGGTCCCGGCGCTCGGTGAGTGCCGTTTCGAGCGGCGTCGCGCCGTCCTCGACCGCGAGGTACGCCTCCCCCGCGCCGACCGCCTCGGCCGCCAGCTGCAGCCCGTCCAGGACGAGATGGGGAGACAGCCGCAGCAGCGTCCTGTCTTTCGCGCTCGCGGGCTCGCCCTCCGCGCCGTTCGCCACGACGACCGGGGCGCGGCCCGTGCGGCGACCTGCCTCCGCGACCGCGGCCAGCTTGCGGTACGTGGGGAACGCGGCGCCGCCGCGGCCGGTGAGCCCGGATTCGGCGAGCGTGCGCAGCAGGTGGGCCGGGTTGCCGTAGGACAGGGGGCCGTACCGCTGCTGGTGGGTGGTGAAGCCGGCCGGGGTGCCGCCGGGGGCGAGCAGCCTCGGCGGCATGTAGATGTCCGTGAAGGTCATGGTCATGAGCGGGCTCCCTCGGCGGTACGAAGCAGTGCGGACGGGGTTCGCCGGGAGGCGCGGGCCGCCTGGGTGACGCGGATGCCGGACGCCATGAGGACGGCGGCCACGCAGGAGACCGTCAGCCAGAGCATCCAGGTGGCACCGGCGTCGGTGCCGATACCGATGCCGTGGATCAGCGCGATCGGCCAGGAGGCGTACGCCAGCCAGTGCACCGCTCGCCAGGTGCGGTGGCCCAGACGGGCGCGGAGCAGGCTGGTGATCAGGACCGCGAGCAGCAGGTCCAGGGCGACGGTGCCGAGGCCCAGCCAGAGGGGCTGGTAGTCGGAGACGAAGGGGACGACGGTGTCGAGGGTGGTGATGTTGACGTAGCCGTCGGCGATCGCCGCGGTGATGTGGAGGGCGAGGAAGGTGGTGGCGGAGAGGGAGAGGGTGCGGTGGAGGGTCACTGTGCCGAAGCGGGGGAGGCCGGGGAGACGGCCGCGGAGTCTTACCGCTGTGCCGAGCAGGACGACGACCGTGAACAGGACGAGCGAGACCGCGCCGGTGGCTCTGTTGGCGTACCAGAGGATGGAGGAGTCGGTCATGCCGCGGCCCGCGTGGTGGTCGAGGTCGGCGCGGTGGTCGAGGTCGGCGCGGTGGTCACGGCCCGCGCCTTCGGCGCTTGTTCGCCCCCGCCGCCCCTACCCGTCCCATCCCTGGGGGCTGCGCCCCCAGACCCCCCTTCGGCCTGAACGGCCTCGTCCTCAAACGCCGGACGGGCTGAAAGTGCGGGCCCGATGGGTCGCGAAGTGGGCCAGCCCGGGGTCGTGAGGACCGTTCCGTCTCGCGCCACCAGCCTTGCCGGCAGGCCCAGCCGGGTCAGCCAGCGTGTCGCGTTCTTGCCCTTCACCAGGGCCGCTGTGCTCGCCGCGTTGGCGTCGGCGCAGGTGGCCGCCGCGACCGAGACGGTGCGCCACGGCGTCTCGGCGGGCAGGCCCGTGTGCGGGTCGATGATGTGGTGGAGGTCGTGGGTGCCGCGGCGCCAGCGGCGGGCGGTGGTGCCGGGGGTCGCGAGGCCGCCGCTGCGGACGCCGACCGTGGCGTACGAGCCCGGTGCCGGGGTCTCGTCGACCGGGCCCGTGGCGTCCTGGACGCGGATGCGCCAGCCGCCCGCCGGTGGTTCGCCCGCGACGGCCGTGTCGCCGCCGAGGCTCACCAGGACGCCGCACCCCGCCGCCTGGGCGAGCATCGCGGCGGCCTTGTCGGCGGCCCACGCCTTGGCCGTGGCGCCCAGGTCGAGGCGGACCCCGGCTGGGATGGTAACCGTGCCGGTCGCGCGGTCCAGCCGTATCTGACGCCAGCCGGGTATCGGGCGCACGGTCAGCCGTACGGGGCGGCCGTCCTCGTGGAGCAGCTGGAAGTCACGGTCGTAGCCGAGGGCGTTCATCGCCGAGCCGACGGTCGGGTCGACGGCGCCGTCCGTCGCTTCGGCGGCGCGCAGCGCGACGGCCAGTGCCTCGGCCAGCAGCGGGCTGACCTTGACCGGTCGCCCTGCGGCGCTGTCGAGGGCCGCCAGCTCGGAGTCCGGGCGGAAACGGCTGCACGTGGCGTCGACCTCGGCCAGCTGCCGGGCGAGCAGCAGGTTGCAGGGGTCCAGCAGCGCCGGGTCGGTGACGACCAGCCGGACGCTCGTGCCGAGGGCACGCCACTCGGCGGCGGCCGTGGGACGGAAGGCCGTGCTCATCACGACGCCCCCGAAGTGGAGTCGGCCGAGCCGCTGCTGCCGGAGGAGGTCAGTCCGTCGGACGACGCCTGAAGGCCGGAGGAGGAGTTCGACGAGGAAGAGCCCCCTGAGCTCCCTGAGCTCCCCGAGGAGGACGAAGACGACGACGAGTCCGTGTCGCTGCTCGAACCAGAGCTCGTACTCGTGCCTGAACTCGTGCTCGAACTCGAACTCGTCGAACCTGTGCTGCCGGACGCCGTCGTGTCGGCGTCCGCGGCCGCCTGCATCGAACCCACCAGGGCGAACACCCCGGCCGCCGCCGCCAGTGTCACCGCCGCTGCCGCGGCCGCCGTACGCCGTGCCCCTTTGCGGACCGCCGCGGCGGCTCCCCGCTCGCTGCCTGTCATGGCTGCTCCCCTCCCGAGTGACGCTCTGTCACGTCCTACGGTCGGGGAGCAGCCTGAGAGAAGTCTGTGAGGCACCCATACGCCTCGGAAGAAGTCTCTGAGAGACGTCTTTAATTGCAGACTTCAAGCACTTCGGCTACGGGAACCTCCG
The DNA here is from genome assembly GCF_041053035.1 of Streptomyces sp. R35. NCBI lineage: Bacteria > Bacillati > Actinomycetota > Actinomycetes > Kitasatosporales > Streptomycetaceae > Streptomyces > Streptomyces sp. R35. Next base: position 7,961,880 of record NZ_CP163440.1, on the reverse strand, counting down.
CCTACTGGGCCGTCAGGCGGGCGATCGCCTCGTCGACGGTCAGCTCCTCGCGCTCGCCGGTGCGGCGGTCCTTGAGCTCCAGGACACCCTCGGCCGAACGGCGGCCGGCCACCAGGATCTGCGGTACGCCGATGAGCTCGGCGTCGGTGAACTTCACGCCCGGGGAGACGCCGGCGCGGTCGTCGACCAGGACGCGGACGCCGGCCGCGGCCAGCTTGTCGGAGACGTCGAGGGCCAGTTCGGTCTGGAGGGCCTTGCCCGCGGCGACGACGTGGACGTCGGCGGGGGCGACCTCCTTGGGCCAGACCAGGCCCTGCTCGTCGGCGTGCTGCTCGGCGAGGGCGGCGACGGCGCGGGAGACGCCGATGCCGTAGGAGCCCATGGTCACGCGGACCGGCTTGCCCTGCTGGCCGAGGACATCGAGGTTCAGGGCGTCGGCGTACTTGCGGCCGAGCTGGAAGATGTGGCCGATCTCGATGGCGCGGTCCAGCTTGAGGCCGGTGCCGCAGGAGGGGCACGGGTCGCCTTCCTGGACGACCACGGAGTCGACGTACTCGTCGACCTCGAAGTCACGGCCCGCGACGACGTTCTTCGCGTGCAGGCCCTCCTTGTTGGCGCCGGTGATCCAGGCGGTTCCGGGGGCGATGCGCGGGTCGGCGAAGTAGCGGACCTTCTCCAGGCCCTGGGGGCCGACGTAGCCGCGGACCAGGTCGTCGCGGCCCACGAAGTCCGTGGCGGTGACGAGTTCGACGGGGGCCGGGGCGAAGTGCGCCTCTACCTTGCCCATGTCGACCTCGCGGTCGCCGGGGACGCCGATCGCGACGATCTCGCCGTCCACCTTGATGAGGAGGTTCTTGAGGGTCTCGGAGGCCTGCACGCCCAGGTGGGCGGCGAGCGTCTCGATGGTGGGGGTGTCGGGGGTCGGGATCTCTTCGAGGGCGGGCACACCGGCCGCGTCCACGGGCTGCAGCGGGTACGTGATCGCCTCGGTGTTGGCGGCGTAGTCGCAGTTCGGGCAGTCGGCGAAGGTGTCCTCGCCGGCCGCGGCCGGGGCGAGGAACTCCTCCGACTTGGAGCCGCCCATGGCGCCCGCGGTCGCGGCGCAGATGCGGTAGTCCAGGCCGAGGCGCGCGAAGATCTTCTGGTACGCCTCGCGGTGCAGGGCGTACGACTGGGCGAGGCCCTCGTCCTCCAGGTCGAAGGAGTACGAGTCCTTCATCAGGAACTCGCGGCCGCGCAGGATGCCGGCGCGGGGGCGGGCCTCGTCGCGGTACTTGGTCTGGATCTGGTAGAGGATCACGGGCAGGTCCTTGTAGGACGTGCACTGGTCCTTGACCAGGAGGGTGAAGATCTCCTCGTGGGTGGGGCCGAGGAGGTAGTCGCCGCCCTTGCGGTCGTTGAGGCGGAACAGCTCGGGGCCGTACTCCTCCCAGCGGCCGGTCGCCTCGTAGGGCTCCTTCGGCAGCAGCGCGGGGAGCGAGACCTCCTGGCCGCCCATGGCGTCCATCTCCTCGCGGACGATCCGCTCGACATTGGCCAGGACCTTCTTGCCGAGCGGCAGCCAGGACCACACGCCGGCGGCTGTGCGGCGCACATAGCCGGCGCGCACCAGCAGCTTGTGGCTGAGTACCTCGGCGTCCGCCGGGTCGTCGCGCAGTGTCTTGACCATCAACCGGGACATGCGCTGGACCTGGGCCATGATTCTTTACTCCTGCTGCTGAAGGGTGATGGCAGGAGGTTAGCCGGGCGGTACGGGACGGTGGAAATCGGTTAACGGCGGCGCAGGGGCAAAGGGGCGCCCATCACGGCGTACGGCTTGGGGGCGCTGGGGAACAGGACCTGTCGGGCCAGGTCCTCGTAGCCGAGGGAGTGGTAGAGGCCGCGGGCCGGGCTGTCCGTGTCGATCGCGGAGAGGATCGAGCGGGGTTCGGCGGCGCTGTCCGTGATGCCGGTGATCAGGGAGCGGCCGATGCCATGGTTCTGGTAGCGCGGGTGGACGTGCAGTTCGGTGATCACGAAGGAGTTGTCGAGCCAGCCGTCGTGGCCCCGGCTGCGCAGATACGGCTCGACGACGGTGGACCACCAGTGCGTACGGTCGTTGGGCATGCCGTAGACGAACCCGACGAGCCGTCCGTCGGCCGTCGTCGCGCCGAGCGAGCGGGCGCCCGGGTAGGTGAGGTGACGCAGCACGATCTGCCGGCGTACGGCGACCTCTTCCGCCCCCAGCCCGAAGGCGATGGCCTGCACGGCGAGCGCCTCGTCGACGCGGGCGGCGAGATCCAGGGGGCCGATGACCACGTCGCCGGGGTTGCGGTGGCCCTGACCGGGGAAGCGCGGCATGCGGGGACTCTACAGGGAGGGTGGGGGTTGTCGTTCTGGTGCGGGTCCGTTGTGGCTGGTCGCGCCCACGCGGCGGAGCCGCACAGGTCACAGCCTCGCGCCCGTTACGGGGGCGCGGTTCAGAACAGGACGCTCATGAAGGCGCCGATCTCCTGGAAGCCCACCCTGCGATACGTCGACCTGGCCGCCGTGTTGAAGTCGTTGACGTAGAGGCTGGCGATCGGGGCCACGTCGGCGAGGGCGTAGCGCAGGACGGCGGCCATGCCGGGGGCGGCCAGGCCTTGTCCCCGGTATTCGGGCGCGACCCAGACGCCCTGGATCTGGCAGGCCCGGGTGGTCGCGGCGCCGATCTCCGCCTTGAAGACGACCTTGCCGTTCTGGTCGAGGCGGGCGAACGAGCGTCCGGAGCCGACGAGTTCGGCCACGCGTGCCTGGTAGAGCAGCCCGCCGTCACCGGCGAGCGGCGAGACGCCGACCTCCTCGGTGAACATGGCCACGCAGGCCGGCATGATCGTCTCCATCTCGTCCTTGCGGATGCGGCGGACGTACGGATCCGGGGCGATGTCGGCGGGGAGCCGGTCGGTGACCATCAGTGGCTGGTGGCCGCGGACCTCGCGGGCGGGGCCCCAGCTCGGTTCGAGCAGCCGCCAGAGCTGGGCGGTGGGTTCGGCGGGGCCGACGATCGAGGAGCAGCGGCGGCCGGCTCTTCTGGCCCGGTCGGCGAAGCCGCGTACGGCCCGCGGGGTGGCGCAGATCGGTACCAGGTTGGCGCCGGCGTAGCACAGGGACTGGAGCATGCCGTCCTCGTACCAGCCCCACATCTCGCCGCCGAGCCGCCATGGGTCGAGGCCCGCGATCTGCACCCGGGACGCGACGAACGCGTTCGCGACCGGCTCGCGGTCGAGGACGGCGAGCGCGGCGTCCAGGTCACTCGGTTCGAGGACCCTGGTGGTGGTCTGGGTCAACACGTGCGGGGGCCTCACCATACGGTCTGCTGATCTCCGCACTGTACCTGGCGAGATTGAGCCGCGCCGCCCGTTGTCCGGGGCGGTGTTCGCCCCCGCCGCCCCTACGCCCATCCCCAGGGGCGCTGCCCCTTCGCCCCCGGGTGCGGGTGGGTGGGGGCTGGTCCTAAAGATTGCGCAGTTCCCCGCGCCCCTTGAGGGGCGCGGGGAACTGCGCAATCTTTAGGGGGTCTGGGGGCGCAGCCCCCAGGAACGGGATGGGACGGGTAGGGGCGGCGGGGGCGAAAGACGCCTCAGCCGGCCACCGACACCGACGGCTCGCCGGAGGCCACCCCCGCGGCTTCCATCTGCTCGGCGAGCTTCAGCGCTTCCTCGATCAGCGTCTCGACGATCTTCGACTCGGGCACGGTCTTGATGACCTCGCCCTTGACGAAGATCTGCCCCTTTCCATTGCCGGAGGCGACGCCGAGGTCGGCCTCACGCGCTTCGCCGGGTCCGTTCACCACGCAGCCCATGACGGCGACACGGAGCGGGACCTCCATGCCGTCGAGCCCGGCGGTGACCTCTTCGGCCAGCTTGTACACATCGACCTGGGCACGGCCGCACGACGGGCAGGAGACGATTTCCAGGCGCCGCTGCTTGAGGTTCAGCGACTCCAGGATCTGCATGCCGACCTTGACCTCCTCGGCCGGAGGTGCCGACAGGGAGACGCGGATCGTGTCGCCGATGCCCTCGGAGAGCAGCGCGCCGAAGGCGACGGCCGACTTGATCGTGCCCTGGAAGGCGGGGCCCGCCTCCGTCACACCGAGGTGCAGCGGGTAGTCGCACGCGGCCGCCAGCTGACGGTAGGCGTTGACCATGACCACCGGGTCGTTGTGCTTGACCGAGATCTTGATGTCCCGGAAGTCGTGCTCCTCGAAGAGGGAGGCTTCCCAGAGGGCGGACTCGACGAGCGCCTCGGGGGTCGCCTTGCCGTACTTCTGGAGCAGTCGCCGGTCGAGCGAGCCGGCGTTCACGCCGATCCGGATCGGGGTGCCGGTGTCCTTCGCGGCCCGCGCGATCTCCTTGACCTGGTCGTCGAACTGCTTGATGTTGCCGGGGTTGACGCGGACGGCGGCACAGCCGGCCTTGATCGCCGCGAAGACGTACTTCGGCTGGAAGTGGATGTCCGCGATGACGGGGATCTGGGACTTGCGGGCGATCGTCGCGAGCGCGTCCGCGTCGTCCTGCGTGGGGCACGCCACCCGCACGATCTGGCAGCCGGACGCGGTCAGCTCGGCGATCTGCTGGAGCGTGGCGCCGATGTCCGACGTACGCGTCGTCGTCATCGACTGCACCGACACCGGTGCGTCTCCACCCACGGCCACGGTTCCGACCTGGATCTGCCGGCTCTTCCGGCGCTCGGCCAGCTTGGTCGGAACGGACGGCATGCCGAGAGAAATCGCAGTCATCTGCTGTGCAACCCCAAGTTGTGGATCAAGGTCCCGGAATCGTGGGCTCCAGGCTTCGAGATTACGGCACGGGCATACGCCCGAGCACATCACGCCTCTAAACCCACCCAATGGATGGCGGCCGGACACCCAGGGTGCCCGGCCGCCGCGAACAGTGCCTTGCTAGGAGATTTTCACCGGGTTAACCACGTCCGCGATGAGCACCAGAACCGTGAAGCAGACGAAGATTCCGGCCACCACGTACGCGATGGGCATCAGCTTCGCCACGTCGAAGGGGCCCGGGTCGGGCCGCTTCAGGACCTTCGCCGTGTTCCGCCGCAGCGACTCCCACAGGGCGCCCGCGATGTGCCCGCCGTCGAGCGGGAGCAGCGGGAGCATGTTGAAGAGGAAGAGGGACAGGTTGAAGCCGGCTACCAGAAGCAGCATCATCGCGACCTGCTGGGAAGCGGGGATGTCCAGCGTGAAGACGTCACCGCCGATGCGGGCCGCGCCGACCACGCCCATCGGGGAGTCGGCCTTGCGCGGGGCGTCCCCGAAGGTCGCGTTCCACAGGTCGGGGACCTTGCCGGGGAGCGCGACCAGCGACTCGACGCCGTTCTGCATCATGTCGCCCATGCGGTCCACGGACTGCGAGAAGGACTGCTGGACGATGCCGGTGGCGGGCGTGAAGCCGAACCAGCCGGCGTAGACGTAGTCACCTTCGACATAGCCGCCGTTGCCGTCGGTCTTGCTGACCTGGTTCTTGACCAGGTGGGCGGTCAGGTCGACCTGCTCGCCCTTGCGCAGCACGGTGACCGTGACGGCCTTGCCGGGGTTGGCGCGGATGTCGGACTGGAGGGCCGACCAGTCGGCGACCTCCTTGCCGTTGAACGCGATGATCTTGTCGCCGCCCTTGAGGCCGGCGGCCTGGGCGGGTGCGACGGGGTCGCTCTTCTTGCACTCGTCGCGGTTCTCGCTGGCCTGGATGACGCAGGGCGAGACCGCGCTGACCGTGGTGGTCTGGGTCTGGACGCCGAACGTCATCATCACGCCGAGGAAGATCGCGACGGCCAGGATGAGGTTCATGAAGGGGCCGGCGAACATCACGATCACGCGCTTCCACGGCTTGCGCGTGTAGAAGAGGCGGCTCTCGTCGCCGGGCTTGAGCTCCTCGAAGGCTGCCGACCTGGCGTCCTCGATCATGCCTCGGAAGGGGGAGGTCGAGCGGGCCTCGATACGGCCGTCCGGACCGGGCGGGAACATTCCGATCATGCGGATGTAGCCGCCGAGCGGGACCGCCTTCACCCCGTACTCGGTCTCGCCCTTCTTGCGTGACCAGATGGTCGGGCCGAAGCCGACCATGTACTGCGGCACGCGGATGCCGAAGAGCTTGGCCGTCGACAGATGTCCCAGCTCGTGCCACGCGATCGAGATGAGCAGGCCGATCACGAAGACGACTATGCCGAGGATCATCATCAGGGTCGTCATGCACGAGCCTCCGCGGTTGTCGTCCGTACCGTCAGTTCACGGGCCCGGGCGCGCGCCCAGGTCTCCGCTTCGAGGACGTTCGCGACGGTCAGGGAAGTTCCCGTATCCGGTGTGCCGTGTTCCTCGACCACCCGTGTGACGGTCTCCATGATCCCGTTGAACGGCAGTGTGCCGTTCAGGAACGCGTCCACGCACTCCTCGTTGGCGGCATTGAACACCGCCGGGGCCGTACCCGCGAGCTGCCCCACGTGCCGGGCGAGCCCGACCGACGGGAACGCGTCGTTGTCGAGCGGGAAGAACTCCCAGTTCGACGCCTTCGTCCAGTCGAACGCGGGGGCCGCGTCCGGGACGCGCTCGGGCCAGCCGAGCCCGATGGCGATCGGCCCGCGCATGTCGGGGGGCGTCGCCTGGGCGATCGTCGATCCGTCCGTGAATTCCACCATCGAGTGGACATACGACTGGGGATGCACGACCACCTCAATGCGGTCGAAGGGAATGTCGTAGAGGAGGTGGGCCTCGATGACTTCCAGTCCCTTGTTGACCAGGGTCGCGGAGTTGATCGTGATGACCGGGCCCATGGCCCAGGTGGGGTGCGCGAGAGCGTCGGTGGGTGTGACGTCCGCCAGCTCCGCCTTCGTACGACCGCGGAAGGGGCCACCGGAGGCGGTCACGACCAGCTTGCGCACATCGGCGCGGGTGCCGGAGGCCAGCGCCTGGAACAGGGCGGCGTGCTCGGAGTCCACGGGGATGATCTGGCCCGGCTTGGCCAGCGCCTTCACCAGCGGGCCGCCGACGATGAGCGACTCCTTGTTGGCGAGCGCGAGCGTGCGGCCCGCCTCCAGGGCGGCGAGGGTCGGGGCGAGGCCGATGGAGCCGGTGATGCCGTTGAGCACGGTGTGGCAGTCGGAGGCGGCGAGCTGGGTGGCGGCGTCCGCTCCGGCCAGTATCTCGGGAAGCGTCTCGCCGGGGGCGTACTGCGCCGCGAGGGCCTCGCGCAGCGCCGGTACGACATCCTCGCGGGCGACGGCGACGGTCCGCACGCGCAGCCGGTGGGCCTGCTCCGCGAGGAGTCCGACCCTGCCGCCGGCGGCGGAGAGCGCGGTGACCCGGAACCGGTCGGGGTTGCGCAGCACGAGGTCGATGGCCTGGGTGCCGATCGAGCCGGTGGAGCCGAGGATCACGACATCCCGGACTCCGTCCACGGGGTCGAAGACAAGATGCGGATCAGCGAGGGGGGCTGGACTGTCGCTCATCCCTCCATTGTGGCCGCAACGCGTCCCCGGCAGGACAGCGCGCCCCCACTTCCTGCCGCGTTACCACTTCGGGGTGCCCGCTGGGCCAGAACCCCCCTTCGTGAACCTTCCGTGAAGATCATGTGATAGCACTTCACCACTGGCCGGTGGATGACCGGCCGGGGAACGACACCCTGGGGGGTTTCTTCATGCGGATACGCGCTGCCCTGCCCGCGCTCGCGGGCGCCGTGGTTCTCACGGGCACGATTCTCAGCACTCCGGCGCAGGCGGCCGGGAGTGTCTACATCTACGAGGTGTACTACGACAGCCCCGGCTCGGACGGCGGCTCCAACGCGAGCCTGAACGCCGAGTGGGTCAAGATCAAGAACTCGACGTCGTCGACGGTCTCCCTGAAGAACTGGAAGATCAAGGACGCCACGGGCCACACGTACACCTTCCGTGACGTGAAGATCGGCGCCGGCAGCACCAAGAAGGTGCACACCGGCAGTGGCTCCGACACCGCGAGCGACAAGTACTGGGGCAGCTCCTGGTACGTGTGGAACAACACCGGAGACACCGCGAAGCTCTACAAGGCGAGCGGTACGAAGGTCGACTCGTGCACGTGGTCGTCGAAGGGCAGCGGTTACAAGTACTGCTAACGCCTGCGCCGACGCTGCCTACGGGCCTTGGTGCGCGCGCGGGGCGGAACGGGGGCGTCCCGCGGCGGTACGAGTTCGGGCTGGTCCGGCGGCGCGTCGGCCAGGGTGAAGTCGCCCTCGACCACGCCCTCGGCGGTGTCCAGCGTCGGTGCGGTGAAGTGGAGGCCGTCGGTACGGCCTGGGCGTTCGGGGGTCTCGGCGCCCGGGACCGTGGCGTCGAGGTTGAAGACGTAGCCGACGGACTCCTCCTTGATGGCGTCGGTCATCGCGCCGTACATGTCGAAGCCCTCGCGCTCGTACTCGACGATCGGCTCCCGGCCGAGGGTCCAGCGCAGCCCGATGCCGTCGCGGAGGTAGTCCATCTCGTAGAGGTGCTCGCGCCATTTGCGGTCGAGGACGGAGAGGACGACCAGGCGTTCCAGGTCGCGCAGGGCCTCGGCGCCGAGTTCGGCCTCGCGCTGCTCGTACCGGGCGTGGATGTCGTCCGTCACCGCCTCGACCAGGCCGTCGGCGGTGAGGTTCGCGCGGTCTCCGGCCTCCTCCTCCAGGTCCTCGACGGTGATCCCCATCGGGTACAGCTGCTTGAGCGCGCCCCACAGCCGCTCCAGATCCCATTCCTCGGGGAAGCCCTCGCCGGTCTCCTGCTCGATGTACGCCCGGACCGTGTCGTCCATGAAGTGGACGATCTGTTCGCTCAGGTCCTCGCCCGCGAGGACGCGGCGGCGTTCGGCGTAGATGAGGGTGCGCTGGCGGTTGAGTACCTCGTCGAACTTCAGGACGTCCTTGCGGGACTCGAAGTGCTGCTGCTCCAGCTGGGCCTGGGCGGAGGCGATGGCGCGGGTCACCATCTTGTTCTCGATGGGTACGTCGTCGGGGACGTTCGCCATGGCCATCACCCGGTCGACCACGTTGGCGCGGAACAGCCGCATCAGGTCGTCCTGGAGCGAGAGGTAGAAGCGGGAGGCACCGGGATCGCCCTGGCGGCCGGAGCGGCCGCGCAGCTGGTTGTCGATGCGCCGTGACTCGTGGCGCTCGGTGCCGAGGACGTAGAGACCGCCGAGTTCCTTGACCTCGTCGTGCTCCGTGGCGACCGCCGAGGTGACCCGTTCGAGCACCTTCTGGCGCTCCTCGGGCTCCGCGTCCTCGCCGGTCTCCGCCCGTGCCATCGCGTCCGGGTTGCCGCCGAGCATGATGTCGGTGCCGCGGCCCGCCATGTTGGTGGCGACGGTGACCGCTCCCCTGCGCCCGGCCTGCGCGACGATCTGGGCCTCGCGCTGGTGGTTCTTGGCGTTGAGCACCTCGTGCCGGATGCCCTGCCTCCGCAGCCGCGCGGAGAGCGCCTCGGACTTCTCGACGGAGGTGGTGCCCACCAGGACCGGCTGGCCCAGCTCGTGCTTCTCGGCGATGTCCGCGAGGATCGCGGCGTACTTCGCCTCCTCGGTGCGGTAGATCTGGTCGGGGTCGTCGCGGCGGACCATCGGCCGGTTCGTGGGGATCGGGACGACGTGCAGCTTGTAGATCTGGTGGAACTCGGCCGCCTCGGTCATGGCGGTGCCGGTCATGCCGGCCAGCTTCTCGTAGAGGCGGAAGAAGTTCTGCAGGGTGATCGTGGCGAGCGTCTGGTTCTCGTCCTTGATCGTCACGCCTTCCTTGGCCTCGATCGCCTGGTGCAGGCCCTCGTTGTAGCGGCGGCCCGCGAGGATGCGGCCGGTGTGCTCGTCGACGATCAGCACCTCGCCGTCCACGACGACGTAGTCCTTGTCCTTCTTGAAGTGCTCCTTGGCCTTGAGGGCGTTGTTGAGGTGGCCGATGAGCGGGGTGTGGTCGGACTCGTAGAGGCTGTCGATGCCGAGCTGGTCCTGGACGTACTCCACTCCCGGGTCCAGGACCGAGACCGTGCGCTTCTTCGGGTCGTACTCGTAGTCGTACTGGGTGCGCAGCTGGGCGAGACGGTCCTTGTCCGCCGGCGTGGTGAACTGCTCCTCCAGTACGCTCACGCCCTTCATCCGCAGCGCGAACGCGGCGAAGGCCTCGTACCAGTGCGTGGGCTGATCGGCCGGACCCGAGATGATCAGTGGGGTGCGGGCCTCGTCGATGAGGATCGAGTCGGCCTCGTCGACGATCGCGAAGTGGTGCCCCCGCTGGACCAGTTCGTCCTGCGACCACGCCATGTTGTCGCGCAGATAGTCGAAGCCGAACTCGGTGTTGGTGCCGTAGGTGATGTCGCAGGCGTACTGCGCGCGCCGCTCGGCCGGGGTCGACTGCGTCTTGATCACGCCGACGGTCAGCCCCATGAACCGGTACGCGCGCCCCATCCACTCGGCGTCCCGCTCGGCCAGATAGTCGTTGACCGTGACGAGGTGAACTCCCTTGCCGGTCAGGGCGTTCAGATACACGGGCAGCGTGCCGACCAGGGTCTTGCCCTCCCCCGTCTGCATCTCGGCGATGTTGCCGGAGTGGAGCGCCGCGCCGCCCATGATCTGTACGTCGAAGTGGCGCATGCCGAGGACGCGCCGGGCCGCCTCGCGCATCGCGGCGAAGGCCTCCGGCAGCAGGTCGTCCAGGCTCTCGCCGCCCGCGTACCGCTCCTTGAACTCCGGGGTGAGCGCCTGGAGTTCCTCGTCGGTCAGCGACGTGAACTCCTCCCCCAGGGAGCCCACCTGTTCGGCGATGCGCTCCAGGCGGCGCAGCATCCTGCCCTCGCCGGCCCGCATGATCCTTCCGGTGAGGGCGTCCAGACCTTTACCTGCCATGGGAATTCCCCCAGAACTGAGCACAACTGGGCATTTCTAAACGGCGTCCACGAGCATTCGTATCCAGCGATGGGTCGGCTGGAGAATCTGGACGCCCTGTTGATTCGCTCTGATCACTTCACGCGGCACGGGGTCCTCGACCACGTCGAGCGCGGCACGGAAGAGCTGCTGAATGACGGGCCGTTCACCCGGCCGTCCGGCGTCGAGCAGGCCGTCGATGTCGCGGAGGTCGATTCTCCGGATCCGTACGGCGTCGAAGGAGGCCACGGGCGGCCTGGGCGCCTCGTCGACCAGGGACAGCGCACAGTCGTTCAGCAGGACCGCGAGCGCGTCGCGGTGTGCCCCGGAGGTCTCCGGCGCGGCCTCGCGCATTTCCTGCGCCGGCGGCCGCACCTTGTCGCGTACGGTCCGCAAGGCCCGTACGAGATCCATCTCATTCAAGGCCCGTACGAGATCCATCTCATTCAGCTGCCGCCACGCCTCCCCGCGGGCGCGCGTCAACTGTACGGAAATGCCGTGACTGTTTTCTTCCCCGACTCCTTGGCGCATCCGCTGTCCCCGTTCGCCATTCCGTTCATTGTTGACGCACAACTTCCGTGCGGCAAGCGGCAGAATGGCGAACGGGACTGCGGTGAATTCCTGGGGAAAGGGTCAGCGAATGGGTCGGTGGACGTTCTCCTTCGTGGCCGGCCCCGGCGTCGCGTCCGCGATCCAGGGGCCCTCGCCGGAGGGGTCGATGACGCCCTGCTCCAGCCATGTATAGGTGCCCGACAGGACGCCCTTGACCACGTTGCGGTCGACGCCGTCGGTGTTGGTCCACAGGCGATCGAAGAGCTCGTCGACGCGGATGCGGGACTGACGGCAGAAGGCGTCGGCGAGTTGGTAGGCCTCGCGGCCGTACTCCTCGGTGGTGCGCAGGTGTTCGGCGCGGACGCAGGCCGCGCTCATCGCGAAGAGTTCGGCGCCGATGTCGACGATCCGGCCGAGGAAGCCCTGCTTGGTCTCCATACGGCCCTGCCACCGGGACATGGCGTAGAAGGTGGAGCGGGCGAGCTTGCGGGCGCTGCGTTCGACGTACCGCAGATGCGGGGACAGGTCCACCTGCTGGTTGAACTCGCCGTACGAGCGCGGGAGCTGGCCCGGTCCCGCCACCAGCTTCGGCAGCCACTTGGCGTAGAAGACACCGGCGTTCGCGCCCGCCTTCGCCTTGTCCGAGAGGGACTTGTCCGGGTCGATCAGGTCGCCCGCGACCGACAGGTGGGCGTCGACGGCCTCGCGGGCGATCAGCAGGTGCATGATCTCCGTGGAGCCCTCGAAGATGCGGTTGATGCGCAGGTCGCGCAGGATCTGCTCGGCGGGGACCGCCCGCTCCCCGCGGGCCGCGAGCGACTCGGCGGTCTCGAAGCCTCGGCCTCCGCGGATCTGGACCAGTTCGTCGGCCATCAGCCAGGCCATCTCGGAGCCGTACAGCTTGGCGAGGGCGGCCTCGATACGGATGTCGTTGCGGTTCTCGTCGGCCATCTGGGAGGACAGGTCGAGGACGGCCTCCAGGGCGAAGGTCGTGGCCGCGATGAAGGAGATCTTCGCGCCGACGGCCTCGTGGAAGGCGACCGGCTTGCCCCACTGCTCGCGCGCCGCCGACCATTCGCGGGCGATCTTCAGACACCACTTGCCCGCGCCCACGCACATGGCGGGCAGCGAGAGACGGCCGGTGTTGAGGGTGGTCAGGGCGATCTTGAGGCCCGCGCCCTCGGGGCCGATACGGTTCGCGGCCGGTACGCGCACCTGGTGGAAGCGGGTGACGCCGTTCTCCAGGCCCCGCAGGCCCATGAAGGCGTTGCGGTTCTCGACGGTGACGCCCTCGGAGCCGGCCTCCACCACGAACGCCGTGATGCCGCCCTTGTGGCCCTCGGACTTCGGGACGCGCGCCATGACGACGAGGAGGTCCGCGACGACGCCGTTGGTCGTCCAGAGTTTCACTCCATCGAGGACGTAGTCGTCGCCGTCCGGTACGGCGGCCGTGGCCAGCCGCGCCGGGTCGGAGCCGACGTCCGGCTCGGTCAGCAGGAAGGCGGAGATGTCGGTGCGGGCGCAGCGCGGCAGGAAGGTGTCCTTCTGCTCCTGGGTGCCGAAGAGCTTCAGCGGCTGCGGTACGCCGATCGACTGATGCGCGGACAGGAGTGCGCCGATCGCGGGGCTCGCGGAGCCGACGAGGGCGAGCGCCTTGTTGTAGTACACCTGGGTGAGACCGAGGCCGCCGTACTTGGTGTCGATCTTCATGCCGAAGGCGCCGAGCTCCTTGAGCCCGTTGATGACCGCGTCGGGGATCAGGGCCTCGCGCTCGATACGGGCCGAGTCGATCTTCGTCTCGCAGAAGTCGCGCAGCTTGGCGAGGAACTCCTCGCCGCGCTGCGCGTCCTCGTCGGGCGGGAGCGGGTGCGGGTGGATCAGGTCGAGCCGGAAGCGGCCGAGGAACAGCTCCTTGGCGAAGCTGGGCTTGCGCCAGTCCTGCTCGCGCGCGGCCTCGGCGACCTGACGGGCCTCACGTTCGGTGACTGTGGGCTGGTGGGGTGTTGCGGACATGAGGCTCACCTCGCCGCGAATAGGGATCTTGGGGTCGTACACCGTTCTTCGGAGCGATCGTTACTGACCGGTGCTACTCGATCGTATTTACCTGATTCCGGAAGACCCCACCAGTCCTCGCGCAGCGTTCGGCCCAATGCGCGCCCCCCTGGGGTCAGCCGATGTCCACCGAGTACGACTTCGTGTCGAGTCGGCCGGAGCCGCGGAAGACCTCGCTGCCCGACTCGATGCCGGAGAGGTACTTGTCGTTGCTCAGCAGCTTGCGGCGGACCAGCGCCTGGGTGAAGTCGTTCAGGTCGAGAGAGGCGTTCGTGGTGTTCGTGCGGCGGACGAAGGAGTACACCTTCCAGCCGATGTCACCCTGGTAGATGTCCCACATGGCGCCGTCGAGGCTGACGCTGCCGTACTTGGTGCCGAGCGGGCCCGCGCCGCCCTGCCGGTTCAGCCAGACCATGATTTCGTCGGTGGGCTGGTCCTGCCAGTCCGCGTTGTTCTTGGCGTGCAGCCACAGGTCGTACGCGACGTTCATGGTGCCCGGGCCGGAGCTGACCGAGAAGTTCCAGCTGGTCTTGACCGGCTTGCGGTCGCCGACCCGGATGGGCAGCTCGGTGGCCGCCTTGTCGGCCTTCCAGCCCCAGTGCCAGCCAAGGACCGTACTGGCGTACGACTTGACGTTGTTCTCCTTGCCGGCCTTGCTGGACCAGGTGTAGCTCGTGCCCCAGCCGATGGTGTCACCGGACCGCGAGGTGTCCCAGACGCACTGGGTACCCGTGCCGTCGTCCTGCCCCCAGAGGTTGTTGTTGACGTAGTACTTGCCCATCGTGACGGTGTCGAAGGCGCCGCACTTCTTGCTGTCCTCGCCCGCCTGGGCGATCGTGACGGACGCGGCAGCTGCGAGCGCCACCGAGCCTGCGAGGAGCATCTTCGCCTTCTTGGACAGGCGCGGTCGACGGTGTTGCATCGGGGGTCCTTCCGGGGGACGGTCTGTGTACGCCCCTCAGTGGTCACCGCAGGCCCGGGAGGTTGCCGTGACGCACTCAAGAATTTAGTTGTCGAAGCGCTTCGACAACCTATGGACACCGATTCTCCACCGAGCTAGTGTCAAGCCACCCTCACTCGCCCTATCCGCAATACGCGCACTGTCGAAGCGCTTCACAAAGCTTGGAGAGCTGGATGGTCACCCTCGCCGAGGTCGCCCAGCACGCCGGAGTCTCGGCGAGCACGGTGAGCTATGTCCTCAGCGGCAAGCGGTCCATCTCCGCGGGTACCCGGCAGCGGGTCGAGCGGAGCATCCAGGAGCTCGGCTACCACCCGAACGCGGGCGCCCGGGCCCTGGCGAGCAGCCGGTCCAACATCATCGCGCTGATGATTCCGCTCCGTACCGACATGTACGTCCCCGTGATGATGGAGATCGCCATCGCGGTGGCGACCAACGCCCGCACCCACGGGTACGACGTGCTGCTGCTCACCGGCGAGGAGGGTCCCGACGCGGTACGCCGGGTCACCGGCAGCGGGCTCGCCGACGCGATGATCCTCATGGACGTCGAACTCGACGACGAGCGGCTGCCGTTGCTGCGCGGAACGGACCAGCCGTCCGTGCTCATCGGCCTGCCCGCCGACACCTCCGGACTGACCTGCGTCGACCTCGACTTCGGTGCGACGGGGGCGCTGTGTGCCGAGCATCTGGCGACCCTCGGCCACCGTGACATCGCTGTCATCGGCGAGGCGCCCGCGGTCTACGAACGGCACACCGGTTTCGCCGAGCGCACACTCGACGGACTGCGGTCCCGCTCAAGGGAGTTGGGCCTGCGCGTGCTGCACCGCCCCTGCGAGGGCGGCTTCGACGCGATGTCCCTGACCCTGGCCCGGGTGTTCGACGAGCGCCCGAGCACCACGGGCTTCGTCGTGCAGAACGAGTCCGCGGTCGAACCGCTGCTCGCGCTGCTGCGCCAGCAGGGCCGCGCCGTCCCCGAGGACGTGTCGGTGATCGCGATCTGCCCGGACCAGGTCGCCACGCAGGCCTCGGTGCGACTGTCCTCGGTCGCCATCCCCGCGCAGGAGATGGGCCGGCACGCCGTGGAGCACCTGATCGCCAAGCTCGAAGGGCACGGAAAAGACGAAGTCGTGCTCATCGCACCCGAGTTGACGGTACGGGCGAGCACGGGCCCGGCGCCGACCGCTTCCTGACTCCCCACCCGCTCGCCGTCACTTCCCCTTCTCCTTCCCCTTCTTCTGACTCTTCCTCACGCCGTACGCCATCAGGGCGCCCGGCACCCCAACCTGCCCCGGCACTGTCAGAGCCGCGCCGGGTCTGTCGCCACTCCTTCCTTCAGGAGCACCCCACGTGAATCAGCCTGCCGAAAACCAGACCAGTCACAGCACGGTCAGCCTCGCGCAGTCCTCCCCGACCGTCGGCACGTTCCGCGAGCGGGACGGCGCGCTGGAGTGGAGCGGCCGCCAGGAGACCGTCCGTATCGAGCCGTGGGGCCCGGACGCGGTCCGCGTGCGCGCGCGGCTCGGGGGCCCGGTCGTCGAGGACCTCCCCGGCGCGCTTCTCGACGCGCCTCAGGCCACCGAGAGCACCGTCAAACTCCACGACGGCGAAGGCCAGTTGACGGTCGGCGCGCTGACCGTCGAAGTCAGCGCCGAGGGACTCATCCGCTTCCTGAGGACGAGCGACGGGAGTGAACTGCTCGCCGAGGAACGCGCCCACTTCTGGTGGCCCGGCTCGCGCCTCTACACCCCGGCCGGCAACGGCCACCACCGCCTGGAACAGCGGTTCGCCGCGTACGAGGGCGAGAAGCTGTACGGCCTCGGGCAGCACCAGCACGGGCTCCTCGACCAGAAGGGCGCGGTCCTGGACCTGGTCCAGCGCAACGCCGAGGTCACCGTCCCGGTGCTCACCTCCAGCCGCGGCTACACCTTCCTGTGGAACAGCCCGGCCATCGGCCGCGTCGAGCTCGCGGGCAACGGCACCCGCTGGGTGGCCGACTCGGCCCGCCAGCTCGACTACTGGATCACGGCCGGCACCCCCGCCGACGCCCAGCGCCGCTACAGCGCCGCCACCGGCCGTACGCCGATGCTGCCCGAGTGGGCGGCCGGCTTCTGGCAGTGCAAGCTGCGCTACCGCACCCAGGACGAACTCCTCGAAGTGGCAAGGGAGTACAAGCGCCGCGGCCTCCCGCTGTCCGTCATCGTCTGCGACTTCTTCCACTGGACCCACCTGGGCGAGTGGAAGTTCGACCCGGCGGAGTGGCCCGACCCGGCGGCCATGCAGCGGGAGCTCACCGAACTCGGCGTCAAGCTGGTCGTGTCCGTGTGGCCGTCGGTCTCGCCCCTCTCCGAGAACCACCAGCTCATGGAGCAGCGCGGCTACTTCATCGG
Source organism: Streptomyces sp. R35 (assembly GCF_041053035.1). NCBI lineage: Bacteria > Bacillati > Actinomycetota > Actinomycetes > Kitasatosporales > Streptomycetaceae > Streptomyces > Streptomyces sp. R35. The sequence goes on along the minus strand of NZ_CP163440.1, from coordinate 7,945,046 downwards.
CACCGAGTACGGCCCGATGGCGCATGCCGACTGGCCCGACAAGGGGGTCGCGTCCACCGTCCAGGTGGCCTTCTACGACGCGACGAACCCCGAGGCACGCGACTTCCTGTGGTCGCGCGTGAAGGACAACTACCTCGACGCGTACGGCATCACGGCCTTCTGGCTGGACGCCTGCGAGCCGGAACTGAAGCCGGGCTTCCAGGAGAACCTGCGCTATCACGCGGGCCCCGGCCTCGAAGTCGGCAACATGTACCCGCGCGAGAACGCCCGCACCTTCTACGAGGGCATGCTGGCCGCCGGTGAGACGGAGGTCGTCACCCTCAACCGCTCGGCGTGGGCGGGCAGTCAGCGCTACGGCGCCGCCCTGTGGTCCGGCGACATCGGCACGGACTTCGCGACCCTGCGCCGCCAGATCGCCGCCGGCCTCAACACCGCGCTGTCCGGCATCCCCTGGTGGAACACCGACATCGGCGGCTTCCACGGCGGCGACCCGACCGACCCCGCGTACCAGGAGGTCATGGTCCGCTGGTTCCAGTTCGGCGCGCTGTCCCCACTGATGCGTCTGCACGGCTTCCGCGACCCGGGCATGCCGCTCGGCCCCGACATGACCGGCGGTCCGAACGAGGTCTGGTCCTACGGCGAGGAGGCCGGCGCGATCCTGGAGAAGTACCTGCGGCTGCGCGAGCGCCTGAAGCCGTACGTACTGGACGTCATGCGGGAGGCCCACGAGGAGGGGCTGCCGGTGATGCGCCCGCTGTTCCTGGAGTTCCCGGACGACCAGGCCACCTGGTCGGTGGACGACGCGTATCTCTTCGGCCCGGACCTGCTGGTCGCACCGGTGCTGACGGCGGGCGCGACGGCCCGTACGGCGTACCTCCCGGCGGGCGCGCACTGGACGGACGCGTGGACCGGTGAGACGTACGAAGGGGGCGCGGCCGTGACCGTCGACGCCCCGCTGGACCGCATCCCGCTGTTCCTGCGGGACGGGGCGCGGCTGCCCGTAGCGGAGTAGCCGCGCGGAAAAGGGAAGTGCGGCCGGTCCCGGGGGAGGGACCGGCCGCACTCTCATGCGCGGCTGCCGTTCGGTTGCACGGCTACCGTTCGGTCAGCTGCTGCTGACCGTCAGGTTGTTGGTGACGAAGTCGAGACCGCCCGAGGACGAGGTGATCTCGAAGCCGAACTGCACGTCACCGATGGTCTCGCTGCTCGACATCCAGCCCTTGGTGTTCGCGATCCACTTCAGGATCGGCAGGATGTTGATGGTGCCGGACGTGGAGTCCGAGGAGCGCAGGAACGAGAAGACGTCGTTCGAGCCGTTGTTGCCCTTGTAGACGGTCCACGTGTTGCCGTTGAGCGTGAGGGTGCCCTGGGAGGTACCGAGCGCGCCGACGTTCCCGTTGTAGTTGACCCAGAGCATGGTCTCGTAGTCGTAGTCGGTGTCCCAGATGTCGTACGACGTGTTGTAGTCGCCGGACGACGGCACGGTCACGTTGTACGTGCTGGTGAGGGACGACAGCGACGCGATCGTCTTGCCGACGACCTTCTTGGAGTTGGGGTACGACTTGATGCCGCTCGTGACGGGGTGGTTGGCCCACACTCCCCAGTTGGTGCCGGAGTTGGCCCAGATGCACTGGCTGCCGGCGCCGGAGCCCCAGATGTTGTTGTAGAGCGTGTACCCGTCGAGGGTGGTGTTGCCCCACTGGTCGCAGGAGCTCCAGACGGCTGCCTGGGCGGGGGCGGAGGCGAGGCCGATGGTCGCACCGAGCGCGAGCGCGGGGGCGATGAGGGCCTTGGTGATCCTGTTCAGTGTGCGACGTGCCATGGTGTCCCTTCCATGGGTGGGGGATCAGGGGGTGTTACCGCGGCCCCAGGGTGAGGACGCGGTCTTCTCCGGCGCTCAGGGAGAGCGGTCGCGCGCCGGTGGAAGTCCTGAGATCGATGCGGCAGGTGCGGCCCGGCCGGACCACGGCCGTGGCACCGTCCGGGCTCCACGTGAGGTCGACCTCGGCGCCGAACCTCGTGCGGATGCCGCGGAGTTCGCCGCTCGGGTAGGCGGCGGGAAGCGCGGGCAGGAGTACGAGCCGGTCCGGGGTGGACTGGATCAGCATCTCGATGAGCACGGCCGGGAGCGTGTGGGCGGCGTCCGCGTTGTAGACGTGCCGTTTCGGGTAGTGCCCGCTCATCAGGGAGACGTGGAAGAAGTCCCCGGCCAGGACGTTGTCCAGGGCTCCCGCGACCCGCTCTGCGTCCCTCAGCCGGGCGGCCACCAGGGCGTGGTGGAGGTGACCGTGCGCGGAGTCGTTCTCGGCGCCGCGCAGTTCGAGCGCGCGATGGGCGGCCGAGGCCAGTTCCGGGGTGTCGTACGGATTGATCTCGTCGAGCGGCCAGACGCCGTAGAGGTGGCTGAGGTGGCGGTGGTCGTAGGTGTCGTCGAGGCCGGGCCAGGCCCACTCGGCCAGCGCGCCCTCGGCGTTGACGCGGTGCGGCGGCAGCCGGTCGGCGAGCGCGCACCAGCGCTCGGCGTCGGGTCCTGGGTGGTAGTCGGCCGCCGCGCGCAGGGCATGGCGGGCCGCGGAGAGGTCCATGGCGGCGTTGAGGGTGATCCAGCTCGCGTGGGCGGGACGGTTCTCCGGGGAGTACGACGGCACGATCACGAGGTGTCCGGCGTCGTCGGTCCGGGTGAGGAAGTCCTCGTAGAAGTAGGCCACTTCTGCGAGCGCGGCGGCCAGCCGCGGGTCGCGTGCGCCGCGGGTCTCGTCGTGGTCCACGAGCGGTTTCAGGAGCCAGTCGGCGCCGGCGGTCCACGCGTGCAGGGGGTATTCGCGGCTGAGGTGGTAGATGTGCCCGGACTCGCCGTCGGTGTGCGCGGGGGCCACGACTCCCCGCGTGCCGAAGATCGCGCGGGCGTTGTCGCGCCAGTGCGGCAACTGGCCGTGGATCAGGGCGGCATGGGCCTCGGTGACCTCGGGGAGCGCGGCCGCGGCGGCCGACGCGGTCTGGAGATTGAGGTTGGCGTCCGTGGTGAACGCCCCGGACCAGGCGGTGTCCCAGTCGCCGGTCCACAGTCCGGTGAGCCGCGGCGGCAGCGTCCCGGCGGCGGACAGCAGGTGGTAGCGGCCGGCCGCGAAGAGCCGCTCCAGGAGCGCCGGGCTCTTGGGCAGACGGACCAACTCCGAGCCGGGGAGCGCCCGTTCGGTGTCGTCGGCGTGCAGATCCAGGGCGGTTCGGAGGTAGGCGGGGCGGTGGAGGGCGGTATGGCGGGCGAGGAGGTGGGCGTACGCGGCCTCGACGGCGTCGGTCTCGGTCTCGACGTCGGCCTCGGCGTCGGCGTCGGCGTCGGAGGAGGCGTCGGGCAGCAGGGCCCTCAGCTCGCGAGCCTCGGCGAGGGCGTCCAGTTCGCCCGTGTGCCGCCGTACGCGGGTGAGCAGGAGCAGCGAGCGAGCGCCCTCGACCCGTACTCCGGCGAGCGCGGTCCGGGTCCGGCCGCCGGTGACCACGGCGAGGGTGACTCCGGTGTACGCCATGTCGCTGTCCGGGTAGCGGGCGCGCAGGGTCAGAACGGCGCCCTCGGCGGTGAGCACGGCGCTGTGTCCCACCGCCAAGTCACCGGGTGCGCCCGGCAGTCGGTGGTCGAGCGTCACGTCGACGGTGAGGCCGGGTTCGGTGACGTACTGGACCACGACGTCGTCGGCGCGTGAGACGAAGACCTCGCTGCGCCATCCGCCGTGCTCGGCGCCGACGACCCCGGTGGAGAAGTCGACCTCCCGCCGGTACGCGCGCCACTCCGTGGCCGCGCGGCACAGCCGCACCTGGAACGCCGGGTGGAAGGGCTGCACCCACAGCAGCGGCCGCCCGTCGGTGAACTCCTCCCCCGCCGTGACGTCCCCGGCCAGCAACCGGTCCTGTATCTCCGGCAGCCGGTGGGCGAGCGCGGGCGGACGGGCGTCCGCGCTGCCGTTCGGGCGGACCAGGCTGTGATGGTTGACGACAACCCGGTCGTCGTTCGGATCACCGAACACCATGACGCCGTGCGTGCCGTTCCCGCTCAGGTAGGCGTCCTCCCAGCGGGCGGCGGGCATCGACTCCCAGGTGCCGTGAACAGGCTCAGGGATGGGCTCGCGGACGGGCTCGTGCGTGGGCTCATGCGTGGGCTCGTGGACGGGCTCGCTCATGGAGCCGCCTCCAGCACGGCCACCCCGTACCGCGCGAGCTCCACGCCTCCGGTGACGTCCTCGCCGGTCAGCAGGTCGCGATGGCGGCCGGGCACGGGCACGGTGACCGTGTCCCGCCCATGATGGAGCAGGAACAGCAGATCACCGCGGCGTACGGCCTCCACGCCCGCCGGAAGGCCGTCGAGCGGCGGCCGGACGCCCGCGCCCTCGGCGATCCCGGCGATCAGCGTCCGCAGCGCGTCGGGCTCGGGCAGAGTGGAGAAGTACCAGGCCCGCCCCTTGCGCAGCACCGCGGGCAGACCGTCGAGCTCGCCGCCCTTGTACGGGACGACGGCGTCGACGTCGTCCGCCGCCTCGATCTCCTCGGACCACAGCGTGCCGCGGAAGCCCTCGACATCGGCCTTCTCGTCGGCGTCGAGCGGCCACCACTCGTGGAGCGTCCGGATGCCGAAGAGTTCACGGAGCCGCTCGTCCATGCCGCCGGGCCGCACCCGGTCGTCCTCGTCGGCGACACCGGTGAGGAAGCCGGAGACGAGGGTGCCGCCACCGCGTACGTACGCCACGAGGTTGTCGATCGCCGCGTCGGTCAGGAGATACAACTGCGGTACGACGACGAGCTTGTACGCGGACAGGTCGTGCTCGGGGTGGGCGAAGGACGCGGTGGTGTTCGCCTCCCACAGGGCGCGGTGCCAGGCGCGTACGACGGCCGGGTAGTCGATCTCGGAGGAGAGCCGGCCGGCCTGCTGGCTCGCCCACCAGGCGTTCCAGTCGAGCAGTACGGCGACATCGTCTCCGCGCACCTGACGGTCCGCCACTTGGGGGCTCAGCAGGGCGAGTTCGGCGCCGATCCGCTTGACCTCCTGGAAGGTCCGGCCCCGCTCCCCCGCATGGCTGACCATGCCGGAGTGGAACTTCTCCGCGCCCTGCCGGGACTGGCGCCACTGGAAGTAGCAGACGGCGTCGGCGCCGCGGGCCACGGCCTGGAGGGACCAGAGACGGTTGAGGCCGGGCGGCTTGGGGTGGTTGACGCCGCGCCAGTTGACCGGCCCCGCGGCCTGTTCCATGATCATCCAGGGGCCGCCGCGGGCCTGGGAGCGGGTCATGTCGTGGATCAGCGCGGAGTACTGGCCGCCGAACGGATCGCGCGGGTCCGGATAGATGTCGACCGAGACGACATCCTCCTGCCCGGCCCACTCCCAGGCGTCCTGGCCCTGCCAGAACGGCATGAAGTTGCTGGTCACCGGTATGTGCGGGGTGTGCCGGGCGACGATGTCCCGCTCGGCGACGAAGCACTCCATGAGCGCGTCGGAGGTGAAGCGCTTGAAGTCGAGCACCTGGCTGGGGTTGTTCATGTAGTGGGCGTGGCGCGGCGGGAGGACGCTCTCCCAGATGTCGTAGCCCTGGCTCCAGAATGCCGTGCCCCAGGCGGTGTTGAGGGCGTCGAGTGTGTCGTACTTGTCCTGGAGCCAGCGGCGGAAGGCGGCGGCCGCCGTGTCGCTCCAGTCGTACGTGCAGTACTCGTTGTTGATGTGCCACATCGTGAGCGCGGGGTGGCTGCCGTAGCGCGCGGCGAGGTCCTCGGTGATGGCGGCGGCGTAACGCCGGTAGACGGCGCTGGAGTGGGCGAAGTGCTGGCGTCCGCCCCACCACTCGATCCGGCCGTCCTCGTCGCGGGGCAACGTCTCCGGATGGAGCCGGCCCATCCACGGCGGGGGCGAGGAGGTGGGGGTGGCCAGGACGACACCGATGCCGTTGTCGTGCAGCAGGTCCATCAGCCGGTCGAGCCAGCCGAACTCCCTTGCCCCTGGGGTGGGTTCGAGCCTGGCCCAGGAGAAGACGCCGACGGTGACGGAGTTGACGCCCGCCTCCTTCATGAGGCGTACGTCCTCGTGCCAGGTCTCCTCGGGCCACTGTTCGGGGTTGTAGTCGCCGCCGAAGAGGATGCGGCCGCGGGTGGCGTCGCTCAGGCTCGGCCCCTTGTCCGTGAGCATCAGACAGGCTCCCCGTACTGAATGCCGCGCCCGTTCGTGCCGAGGTACACCCGGCCGTACACCCGCGGGTCGCCGGTGATGACCTCGCCGATCCAGCCCCACTGGTGGGCGTCGTCGTTGATGCGGACCCAGGTCTTGGCCGCGTCGTCGGAGCGGTAGACGGCGGTGATGGTCTCCGTCGCGCCGACTTGGTAGATCGCCGGGTAGTCCGCGCCGTCGGCCGCCTTGCCGAAGCCAAGGGTGTACGAGGCCCAGCAGCTGGCGACCTTGTCGAAGCCCGCGCCACCGTCGATGGACCGGTAGAGCCCGTTCCACTTGACGGAGAGCCACAGGTCACCGGAGCGCCCGGGCGCCGCGGCCAGCTTGAACTGGCTGTCGCCGGACGGCAGTCCCTCCGCACGCTTGGTGAAGGAGAGGCCACTGTCAGTGCTGGCGTATAGCGTTCCTGTGTCGGTGTCGTATGCGTAGAAGAGCGTCGGGTCGGCCGGGTCGGCGACCGGCGTGGCGCCCTTCGGGAAGGAGGAGACCTCGGACCAGGTCGCGCCGTTGTCCGTGGAGCGGTGAGCTGCGTACTTCGTGCCGTCCCAGTGCACGAAGGACCACAGCAGCGTACCGCCGTCGGCACTGGTGGCGATCGGCCCCGGTGCGCTCTTGGCGATGTCGGGCTGGCCCGCGAAGGGCGCCCAGGTCTGCCCGCCGTCGTGGGAGTACGCGCCGTTGCCGTTGTCGCCCCAGCCCGCCCGGACGGCGTACGACGGCTTGGCCGCGGCCTGCGCGAGTCCCGTCGCCGACCCGAACACGGGGTTCGCCGCCATGCCGCGCGACGGAGACGCCGTGAGCCGCTCGTGGTACATCACGCCGATGTCCCCGAGCCCGCTGAGCAGATGCGCCTCCCCGGCCGGGGGCGAGATCAGCTGGCGCACGGCCGTCTCCTCCAGGCCGCGGATCTGCGGTGCCCAGTTCTTGAGGTCACGGGTGCCGTAGAGGGTCGCGCCGGTCCCGTACACGATGTGCTTCGAGTCGTACGGGTCGACGGCGACGGCCTGGATCCACCAGCCGAACTTGGGCTTGTCGCCGCCCCAGTTGAGGAAAGGAGTCTCGGATACGTCGAACACGGCCGCGTCCTTGAGGGACGTCCAGGTACGGCCGCCGTCGGTGGACCGGAAGACGGTGTCGCCGTCGGCCCACCGGTTGTTGGTCGACACGACGACGGTGCCCGCACGGCAGGCGTCGGTCGCCACGCCCCCGTAGGCGAAGGTGTCCGCCGATCCGTCGGACGTCGTGCCGCCCGGCTTCACGGGGCTCACATCGGTCCACTTGCCGGTGGCGGTGCGCAGCTTGTGCACGCTGCCGTCGGACTGGCCGTTGGGCCCGGGCGCGTTGCCGTACGTCACGTACAGCTCGCGGGTGTGTGTGTCGTACGCGGCGCGGAGCGGGACCTTGGCGGAGGTGCCGGACGGCTGTCCGGGTACGGCCTCCCAGGTCGTGCCGTCGGCCGTGCGGTACAGGTTCGCCGTGCCCGAGGTGCCGTCGCCGTCGCCCCAGCCGGCGTAGACGGTGCGCCCGGCCGCGACCAGGAAGGTGACGCCCTGCCCCGACGAGCTCGCGGTCGCCGGGAAGCCGCTGACGGCCGCCCACGTGGCACCGCGGTCGGTCGACTTGAGCAGCCCGTCGTGCCGGGTGCCCAGCCACAGGGTGTCGCTGTCGCGCGGGTCGACGAGGAGTCGCTCCCCCGCCCCTCGCCCGTCCTCGTTGGCGCCGAGCTTCACCGACAGGTCGGTGCGGGTCCAGGTGGCGCCGCGGTCGTCGGAGCGCAGGACGGCGCCGTTGCTCGCCCACGACTGGGCGTAGGTGCCGACGGCGAGGTACAGCCGCTCGGGGTGCGCGGGGTCGACGGCGAGCGCCTCGACGCCGATCAGGTTCCAGTCGTCCCAGCCGAGGTGGTCGATGAGCGGAGTCCACTGGGCGGTGCCGTTGTCCCAGCGGTAGGCGCCGCCGATGTCGGTACGGGCGTAGGCGAGACCGCGCACGGCCGGGTGGAACAGCACCCCGGTGACAAAGCCGGTCCCACCGATGACGGCGTTGCGCCAGCGGTAGGAGGGGGCGACGGCCCTTTCGGCGGCCTGCGCCTGGGACCCCAGCGCGGGGACAGCGGTGAGCGCGGCAGCGGCCGCGGTCCCGGCGAGAACGGCTCGTCTGCTCAGGCGGGGCGTGCGCATGACATACCTCGTTCAGAAAGAGAGGAGAGGGGAAACGCCCTGCTTTTAGGGGCGCGGGGAACTGCGCGACCAGCCACAACGGACCCGCAGCTCACAGACGACCAGAGTTTTGAGGCTCACCCCGCGGAGCGGAGCCGCCGCGGCCACCCGCTGATCAGGAGCAAGGCGACCGCGGCGGAGCTGAAGGAGCCCGCGGCGGAGCAGAGGCGGCCGCAGCGGGCCGGAGGACAGACGGCTGACGCCAGTCAGCCCTTCACGGCTCCGGTGAGCATGCCCTTCTTGAAGTGCCGCTGGACGAACGGCGAAAGGATCGCGACCGGCAGCAGCGCCATCACCATCACGGCCATCTGGATGGCGAGCGGAGACAGCTGCCCGGTGTTGATCTGCGTGGCGAGACCGACCGGCCGTTCCTGCTTCTGCACCAGCTGGATCATGACGTTCTGCAGCGGCATCATGTCCTGGTCGGTGAGGTAGATGGAGGCGTTGAACCAGGCACTCCAGTAGCCGACCGCGTAGAAGAGGGAGATCACCGCGAGCACGGCGCGGGAGAGCGGCATCACGATCTTCCACAGGATGCGCCAGTCGCCGGCGCCGTCGATGCGGGCGCTGTCGATGAGTTCGGGCGAGATGCCCATGAAGAACGACCGCAGCACCAGGATGTTGAAGACGCTCACCGCGCTGGGAAGGATCAGCGCGAGATAGGTGTCGGTCAGCCCCAGGGCCTGCACCAGCAGATAGGTCGGGATGAGACCGGCGCCGAAGAACATCGTGGCGAGCAGCAGCATCAGGAACCAGCGGTGGCCGGTCGATCCGACCCGCGACAGGCCGTACGCGCACAGCACCGAGACCGCCATGCTGAACAGCGTGCCGACCAGGGTGACCCCCAGGCTGACCATCGCGGCGCGCTGGACCTGGCCGCCGCTGAGCAGTTCCTTGTAGGCGACGAAGGTGATGCCCTTGGGGATCACCACCAGGCCGCCGGCCGCGTCGATGGTCTTCCTCGACTGGAGGCTGGTGACGATGACGATCCACAGGGGGAAGAGGATCGCGAAGGCGGCCAGGGTGAGGGCGAGGCCCTTGCCCGCGAGGCCGGGCTTCGACGGCTCCTCCTCCCAGGGCGGGCGGGGCGGAGCCGCCCAGCGGCTCGGCCTGTCGGCGGGCTTGTTGGCGGGCTTGTCGATGACGGCGGTCATTTCTTGTACACCCCCTGCTCACCCATGAGGTGGGCGACCTTGTTGGCGGTCAGCACGAGCCCCAGGCCGACGATGCCCTTGATGAGTCCGGCGGCAGCGGCGTAGCCGAAGTCCTGGTTACGGATGCCGTTCCACCAGACGTAGGTGTCCAGGACCTCGGAGGCTCCGGGGCCCACCGAGTCGCGCTGGAGCAGCAGTTGCTCGAAGCCGACCGTCAGCGCGTCCCCGACACGGAGGACAAGCAGCAGGGCGATCACCGGGCGCAGGGCGGGCAGCGTGATGTGCCACATCCGCCGCCAGCGCCCGGCACCGTCCATGGCGGCGGCCTCGTACAGATCATTCGATACGGAGGACAGGGCCGCGAGGAAGACGATGATGCCCCAGCCCGCGTCCTTCCAGACGCCCTCGGCCGTCACCAGGAACTTGAAGATCCCTGGATCGGTCATCAGGTCGATGCCCTTGTGCCCGTGTTGGCGCAGGGTCTGCGCGATGACGCCCGCGCCGCCGAAGATCTGCTGGAAGACCGTGACGACGAGGACCCAGGAGAAGAAGTGCGGGAGGTACATGATCGCCTGGGCGACCGCCCGGACCCGGGGCCTGACCACGCTGTTGATGAGCAGCGCGAGCAGGATCGGGATCGGGAAGTACAGCACGAGCTGGAGGAAGAACAGCACGAAGGTGTTCTGCACCGCGTGCCAGAAGGCCGAGTCCTCGAAGATGCGCTGGAAGTTCTCGAAGCCGACCCAGGGACTCTCGAACATGGCGACGAAACCGTTGTCGCTCAGGTACGGGTCGTAGTCCTGGAAGGCGACGACGTTGCCGAGGACCGGTATGTAATTGAAGACGAGGATCAGCGCGATGGCCGGCAGCGTCATCAGGATCAGGGTGCGGTCGCGTCTGAACCGGATCCGGAAGCTCAGCTTTCCGGCCCGCTTCCCGGCCCGCTTGCCGGCGGCCTTCGCGGCGGCCCCGTCGGGCGAATCGCCCGACCTCTTCTTACTCGTCTTCGCCTCGGCCCTGCTCCGAGGCACCGTGCTGTGGGACACGGCCTTCTCCTTGCCTCAGCCCTGGGTCACTTGGCCGTGGAGCCGTTGTCGTCGAGCAGCTTCTTGTACCAGGCCCGCAGGTCGTCGCCGCCCTTCTTCTTCCAGTCGGACACCGCCTGCTGCATGTCGCTGATCTTCTTGCGGCCGCGGACGATGTCGTCCTCCAGCTGCTCGAAGTCGTTGGCGAGGTTGGTCCAGCGGTTGGGCTCGGTGATGGTGAGCCCGTAGAAGGAGGACTTCTTGGTGAAGGCGCCCATGCGCTGCTGCCACTCGACCTGGAGCTTGGCGATCTCGGGCAGGTCGGGGTGGGCGAGGTAGGCGGCCGGGTCGCCGGTGTAGTCGTAGGCGCCGTTGACCTCGTTGGTGCCCTTGGTGGTCTTGGTGGGCATGCCGTTCTTCAGCGTGTAGTCGGTGCCCTCGACGCCGTAGACCGTGAGCATGTACTCCTTGGTGCCGTACGGCGAGGCGCAGTAGTTGGCGAGCGCGAGGAAGTCCTTGATCTGCTGCTTCGACGCCTTCTTGCTGACGAAGGTGAAGATGCCGGCGGGCTGGGTCGCCCAGAGCGTGGGGTCGCCGCCGTCGGGGCCGAAGATGTCGAACGCGGCCATCTCGAAGTCGGACTTCTGGGTGCGCTGTTCGGCCGTCGAGCCGTACCAGTAGGACAGGTCGCCGTTGAAGACGAGTGACTGGCCGGCGGTGAAGCGGTTGGACGCGTCGCCCTTGACGGCCTTGGCGTCGGGGTGGACGACGTCGGCGTCGTAGAGCTTGCGCATCCACTCCAGGGCTTCGAGGTACTCGTCGGTCTCGATGCGGTTGACCAGCTTGCCGTCCCGCAGGTCCCACCACAGCGCCTTGTCGCTGCCGTTGAGGACGCCGTAGATGTTGAAGGCCGTCCACTTGAGGTCGTCGCAGGCCCACACCTTCGCCTTGGCGTCGGTGGCCTCCTTCGCCCAGGCGATGAACTCGTCGGGCGTCTTGGGGAGGGTGTAGCCCTTCTTGGCGAAGATGTCCTTGCGGTAGAAGGGCGCGATGTTCGTGACGTACGAGGCCGGCATCGGGATCGCGCGCAGCTGGCCGCCGAAGATGGAGCGCTGCCAGGCGTCGGTCGGTACGGCCGCGAGGTTCGGGTAGTCCTTGACCTTGTCGCCGGACAGGTAGGGGCCGAGGTCCGCGAACTTGGCGTTGATGGCGCTGGGTATCTTGCCGTTCAGGTTCCAGCCCGGGACGACCACCACGTCCGGGATGTCGCTGGAGGCGAGGATCGCGCCCAGCTTCTCGTCGTAGGTGTTGCCGTCCTGGTTCTGCCAGGTCACCTTGACGCCGATGGCGTCGTTCATGGCGGTGTAGTACGCGTTGTCGTTGGCCGGCGGGCTGCCCCAGAACGGCGACATGATCTTGAGGTCGGCGCCGCCGCCCAGCTTCTTCGGCACGGACGTCTTCAGCGCGTTCAGGTCGATCGCCTGGGTGAACCCCGCCGCCGACCCGTTCTTCGACGGAAGGTCGGGCGTCACGACGCTCGACGCCACGAACGTCGGAAGGATCTTCTGGGCAGCCTTCCCGGAGGTGGTGCCCTCCTTGTTGCCGTCGTTCCCGCCGCCGCAGGCGGCGAGCAGCGGCATTCCGCCGGCCACGGCGGCCGCGGCGACCGCCGTGGAGGCGAGGAAGCTTCTCCGGCTGGGAGCGGAGGTGGCGGAGTTCGGCGTCATTGCGTCAACCCTTCATGGCGCACAGCAGGACACCCGGCGGGGGAGCCGTCGGCTGCGGTGTCTTGAGTGGAACTGGCTGAGCTGAAGCGGTCGTCGGAGGATGACGCCCTCCGAGGAGGACCGTCCGTCTGTCGAAGCGCTTCGATGTTGCTGCGAGGTTAAGTGAACGCTCGGGGGTGCACAAGAGTCGATTCCAAGATTCCTCGGAGGTATCGCGTAACAGAGCGGCTCCGCCTGGCACTTGAAATCACGGTGAGGAAACGGAGTTGTTGCGCCGGGGTGTCTTGACACCCACCCCTCGGTCGAATGAGCATCGAAGCGCTTCGAAAGCGCCCCGTCGCTCCACCGCAAAGGGATCACCACGTGACCGCACAAACGCCGCCTACGCCGCCTTTCCGTGATGCGCGGCTGCCGTTCGCGAAGCGCATCGACGACCTGTTGGCACGGCTCACGCTCGACGAGCGCATCGCGTTCCTGCACCAGTTCGCGCCCGCCGTCGAGCGGCTCGGCGTCGCCGCCTTCCGTACCGGCCAGGAGGCGCTGCACGGCGTGGCCTGGATGGGCCCGGCAACGGTCTTCCCGCAGGCCGTGGGCCTGGGCGCGACCTGGAACGACGACCTCGTACGCCGTGTCGGCGAGGCCGTCTCGACCGAGACCCGCGCGATGCGCGCCCGCGACGACCGCGTGGGCCTCAACGTCTGGTCCCCCACGGTCAATCTGCTGCGCCACCCGCTCTGGGGCCGCAACGAGGAGGGCTACTCGGAGGACCCGAAGCTCACCTCCGCCATCGCCACCGCGTACACGCGCGGTCTGCGCGGCGACCACCCGGCGTACTGGCGTACGGCGCCGGTCCTCAAGCACTGGCTCGCGCACAACAACGAGACCAACAGGGACACTTCGTCCTCCTCGGTCCGCCCGCGCGTGCTGCACGAGTACGATCTGCGCGCCTTCCGCGAAACGGTCGAGGCGGGCGCGGTGGCCGGCGTGATGCCCGCGTACAACCTGGTCAACGGCCGCCCCAACCACGTCTCGCCCTATCTGCGCGAGCACCTGCGTACGTGGAGCGACCAGGACCTCCTTGTCTGCTCGGACGCGGGCGCGCCCTCCAACCTGGTCGACTCCGAGCACTACTTCGACACCCACGAGGAGGCCACCGCGGCCGCGATCCTCGCCGGCGTCGACAGCTTCACCGACCACGGCACGGACAGCTCGAAGATCGTCGAACGCGTCCAGGGCGCCCTGGTCCAGGGACTGCTGAGCGAGGCCGACATCGACGAGGCGGTCCGCCGCCAACTGGCGATCCGCTTCCAGCTGGGCGAGTTCGACCCGCAGCTGGACCCCTACGCGGACATCACGGCCGCCAAGGACTTCGACACCCCGGCCCACCGCACCCTCGCCCAGGAGGCGGCGGAGCAGGCGATCGTGCTCCTCAAGAACGACGGCCTGCTGCCGCTCTCCGAGGACGCCCGTATCGCCGTCGTCGGTCTCCTCGCCGACGAGTGCAAGCTCGACTGGTACAGCGGCACGCTCATCCACCGCTCGACTCTCCTGGAGGGCCTGTACGAGCGCTTCGGCGCCGAGCGCGTGGACTTCGCGGAGGGTGTGGACCGGGTACGTCTGAGGACGTCGTACGGCACCTATCTGTCGGTGCCCGCCGTCGGCGACGCGGCCGACGAGGTGCGCGGCGCCGAGGGCGCGCTGGACCCGGCGCTTCTCGCGGGCCGCACGGACCTGCCCCCGCTGACCGCCGACGCGGCCGGCACCGAACTGGCACTGATCGACTGGGGCGAGGGTGTGCTGACGCTGCGCGCGCCCGACGGCCGCTATCTCTCGGTCGCCGACGACGGCTATGTCCGTGCCTCCGCCGATCAGCCCGGCGGCTGGGTCGTCCAGGAGACATTCCACCTGGAACCCTCCGAATCCCACGAGAACGGTCACCTCCTGAAGCACGCAGGGACGGGCAGGTACGTCTCTGTCGCCGCCGACGGCGTGAAGGTTGCCGCCGAGAACGCGGAAATCTTCGAGCTGGAGTTCGCCGAGCGCGGGGAGGACGCGGTCGCCCGCGCGGCGGCCTCCGCCGATGTCGTCCTCGTCGTCGCGGGCAACGACCCGCACATCAACGGCCGCGAGACGGAGGACCGCACCACGCTCCGGCTCCCCGCACACCAGGAGCGCCTGCTGCGCGCCGCCCGCGACGCGAACCCGAACACGGCACTGGTGCTGGTCTCCGCGTACCCGTATGCGGTGGATCCCGGCGACCTCCCGGCCGCGCTCTGGACCGCCCACGGCGGCCAGGCGGCGGGCACCGCCCTGGCCCGCGCCCTCGCCGGCGACGTCTCCCCCGCGGGCCGCCTCCCGCAGACCTGGTACGCCGCCGACGAGGACCTGCCCGACCTCCTCGACTACGACGTCATCGGGGGCCGCCAGACGTATCTGTACTTCGAGGGCACGCCGCTGTTCCCGTTCGGACACGGCTTGTCGTACACGTCGTTCGCATACGCAGATCTTCACATCCAGCAGCGCGCGGGCGCGCTGGCGGTCTCCTTCACCGTCAGCAACACCGGCGAGACGGCAGCCGACGAGGTGGCCCAGCTCTACACCCGCGCGGTCGACCCGTCCGTGCCCCGCCCCCGCCGCGAACTGGCGGCGTACCGCCGGGTCCACCTCGCCCCCGGCGCCTCGGCGGAACTCACCTTCGAGCTCCCGCTCTCCGCCTTCGAGTTCTGGGACGTGGCACTCGACCGCCCCCGCCTGGAGCCGGGCGCGTACGAGGTGCTCGCCGGCGCCTCCAGCGAGGACGTCCGGCTCCGTGCGACGGTCGAACTCGACGGCGAGCCCGGCACGCCCCGCCCCGTCCGCGAACGCGGCCTGAACGCGGCCGACTTCGACGAGCAGCGGAACATCGTCATCGTCGACCGTACGAAGGTGTCGGGCGACGCGGTGACGCCGGTGGACGGCGAGACGGGCGAACTCGTCTTCCGGGACTGCGAGTTCGGCGACGGCGTCACGGGGATCACCGTCGAGGCGGCCGGCGAGGGAGTCGTGGAACTTTCCCTGGACGGTGGCCCGTTGATCGCGGAGCTGACCCTGAACGGGACGAAGGGACCGTACGACTACACCACGCTCGGCGCGGAGATCGCCTCCGTCGCCGCCGTGCACGACGTACACCTCAGGCTGCGCGGCCCGCTGCGGCTCGCGCACGTCGGCTTCTCCGGTTGAGGGTCCGGAGAGGCCGGCACGGGGGCCCGGCACCGGAAGGCATCGGTGCCGGGCCCCTTCAGGGAGACCTTAGCTGAAAACGATTGTCACAAGCCATAGCGCCTTTTCGGACAGACTCGAAGACTCGAACAAGCCGACGGCCGGAGCCCCCGCACAGTGGGCTCCGGCCGTCGGTCTGTGGGAGTGGGGTCAGAGGGCGAGGCCCGTGAGCACCAGCACCCGCTCGTAGGTGTAGTCGTCCATCGCGAACTTCACGCCCTCGCGACCGACGCCGGACTGCTTCACACCGCCGTACGGCATCTGGTCGGCGCGGTAGGAGGGCACGTCGCCGACCACGACGCCGCCGACCTCGAGCGCGCGGTGGGCGCGGAAGGCGACCTGGAGGTCGTGGGTGAACACGCCCGCCTGGAGGCCGTACTTGGAGGAGTTGACGGCGGCGAAGGCCTCGGCCTCGCCGTCCACCTTCTGCACGGTGAGGACGGGCCCGAAGACCTCCTCGCAGGAGACGGTGACGTCGGCCGGCACGTCGGCGAGGACGGTCGGCGCGTAGGAGGCACCGTCCCGCTTGCCGCCGGCGAGCAGCGCGGCACCGGCCTGGACGGCCTCGTCGACCCACGACTCGACGCGCTTGGCGGCGTCCTCGCTGACCAGCGGGCCGACGTCCGTCGTGGCGTCGGACGGGTCACCGGTGACCTGGGCCTCGACGGCGGCGACGATACGGGGCAGCAGGCGCTCGTAGACGGAGGCGTCGGCGATCACGCGCTGCACGGAGATGCAGGACTGGCCGCCCTGGTAGTTGGAGAAGGTCGCGATGCGCGTCGAGGCCCAGTCCAGGTCCTCGTCGCTCGCGAAGTCGGCGAGCACGACGGCCGCGCCGTTGCCGCCCAGCTCCAGGGTGCAGTGCTTGCGCGGCACCGAGTCCATGATCGCGTAACCGACCTTCTCGGACCCGGTGAAGGAGATGACGGGCAGCCGCTCGTCCTGCACCAGGGCGGGCATCCGCTCGTTGGCGACGGGCAGGATGCTCCACGAACCGGCGGGCAGCTCGGTCTCGGCGAGCAGGTCGCCGATGATGAGGCCGGACAGCGGGGTCGCGGGCGCGGGCTTCAGGATGATCGGCGCACCGGCGGCGATGGCCGGGGCGATCTTGTGGGCGCAGAGGTTCAGCGGGAAGTTGAACGGCGCGATGCCCAGGACGACACCCTTCGGGAACCGCCGGGTGAGGGCGAGCCGCCCCTGGCCGCCGAGGTCGGTGTCGAGGCGCTGCGCCTCGCCGCCGTTGAACCGGCGGGCTTCCTCCGCGGCGAACCGGAACACGGACACCGCACGGCCGACCTCGCCGCGGGCCCACTTGATCGGCTTGCCGTTCTCGGCGGAGATGAGCTGCGCGATCTCTTCGGTGCGCTCGGCCAGGCGCTTGCTCACGTGGTCGAGGGCGGCGGCGCGGACATGGGCCGGGGTGGCGGCGAACTCGTCCCGTACGGCGTACGCGGCGGCCACGGCCTCCTCGACCTGCGCGTCGGTCGGCACGCTGACCTGGCCGACGAGGCGACCGTCCCACGGCGAGGTGACGTCGAACGTGGTCTCACCGGTGGCCTGGCGGCCGGCGAGCCAGAAAGCGTGGGTGGAAGTCATGTGCGAGTCCCGGCCCTTCCGCGTTGGGGGTGTTGTTCGTGGTTTTCCTGTTCAACGGTAGGCCCGCGGCGCCCGTGAGGCGTTTGTCCGAGTCGTAGCAGTCGGTACGGGGGGTACGCCGCTTTGGCACGGTAGCCCCGGTCTCTTCGCCCCCGCCGCCCCTACCCGTCCCATCCCTGGGGGCTGCGCCCCCGGACCCCCGCTTTTTAGGGGCGCGGGGAACTGCGCGAGCAACCCCCACCCACCCGCAGCCGACGAACCAGGGCGGGCGGGGGATGGCGGGGCGAAGCCCCGCTTCTTTAGGGGCGCGGGGAACTGCGCGACCAGCCCCCGCCCACCCGCAGCCGACGAACCCACCCACGGGGTCTGGGGCGGAGCCCCAGAAGGATGGGACGGGTAGGGGCGGCGGGGGCGAGGAAACCCCTACTCCCCCGCCGCGGAAGTAGCCTTCAGCGCCAGCCAGAGTTCCATCCGCACGTCCGGGTCATCCAGCGACCGCCCAAGGATCTCCTCGACCCTCCGCATCCGATACCGAAGCGTGTGCCGATGCACACCAAGATCGGCAGCGGCGGCATCCCACTGACCGTGCCGGGACAGCCACGCCCGCAACGAAGCCACCAGGTCCCCCCGCCCCGTCGCGTCATGCTCATGCAACGCCCGCAGCAACCCGTCAGCAAACGCCCGCACAGCGTCATCCGCCAGCAACGGCAACACAGACCCCGCGGCCAGCTCCTCATGCTCGACAAGGAACCGCCCCCGCCGCCGAGCCACGGACAACGCCTGCTCGGCCTGCTTGTAGGCCGCCGCCGCGGCGATCGGCCCGGCCGGCGCCGACAGCCCCACCACCAGCTCGTCCTCGTCCCCGGCGGGCTGCTCCCGCACGGCCGCCCGCGCGGCCTCCAGAGCCACCGCGTACTCCCCGCACGCGGAAACCGCCGCACCCCCGTCCACCGCGAGCACGACAAGCCGCTCCCCATCGGGCACGACCAGCACGGACTCACCGGCGCGCGCGGCGGCGGACTCGACGACCTCGGCGAGCCCGCCGAGCGGGTCACCGTTGATGTCGGGCACGGCGACGGCGGGACCGGAGGGTGCCGTCGCGGCCACGCGCGCGTGCCCGTCGGCATGCGCCCGCGCGGCCGACGCGGACGCCGACTCGGCGAGGATCAGCCGGAACGGAGCGTCCAGCAGTTCCCCGTACAGCTCCCCGGCGACGGTCCGGGCATGATCGGGCTCCCCGGCGAGCAGCATGCGCAGCACAGCCGCACCGATCCGCTGCTCGGCCGCGTGCAACGACCGCGACCGCTCCGTGGTGAGCGTCAGCAGGGCGATCGCCGAGTGCACGGCGTACCGCTCGGCGGTCCCCAGCGCGGCCGCCGTCCCCACGGCGAGCGCGGCGCGCGGCCGGCGCCCGGTGCCGAGGGAGTGCAGTTCCACCCGGTCTTCGCGGTCTTCGCCGCCCACGACGGAGCTGGCCGGCGCGGGCCGCTCCCGCAGCCGTTCCACATCCGGCGTGAGCCGTGCGGCCCGCCGCCCCGCCCAGTCGGGCGCGGTGGCGACGACGGCGCCGGACGCGTCGTACAGCGCCGCCCACCCGTCGACCTGCCCGGCGAGCGAGGCGAGCAGCCCTTCGGGCCCGTCGTTCAGCGCCTGCTTGGTGAGCTCGCGCTGCGCGGCGAACCCTGCGGTGACGGCCCGGTACTGATCCGCGGCGATGGCGGCCGAGACGGCCTTGCTGATGGCGATGAAGGGGGTGCGCCGCGGCACTTCCAGCAGGGGCAGCCCTTCCTCCTCCGCCGCGTCGACGAGCGCCTTCGGGATCTCGTCGTAGTTGACCCCGACAGCGAAGCCGAGCCCGACCACCCCCGCTGCCACCAGCCGCTTCACATAGCGGCGCATGACCTCGGGATCCTCCGCGTCCAGCTTGAGCGCGGTGATCAGCAGCAGCTCCCCGCCCTCCATGTAGGGCACGGGGTCGGCGAGCTCGCTGACGTGCGCCCAGCGGACGGGCACGTCCAGACGGTCCTCGCCCGCACGCACGGTCAGCTTGAGCGCGGAGTGGTGGACGAGCGAGGCGAGCGTGGGGGGCATGAGGCCTTCATGTCTGTGTGATCTTGGTGATCTTTTGGCCGCGACGTATGAACGACCTGTGTCGATTCTGCCTCACCGTACGGTCACCGGGTGACCTCATGCCCATACGTCCTGCTCAGCGCCGTACATCCGGCCCGTACGTCACGTCCCGCTCAGCCCCGCAGATCCACCAGCAACGGCGGCGCGTGCTCCCCCTTCACATTGGTCAGCGACAGCACCGCGTGCCCCGGCGGGACCCCGTGCGCCAGCTCGGACGCCGACCACCGCTCCCGCTCGACCTGCCGCACGGTGACGGCCCGGGCGGTCGGAGCCCGGCCGGTGATCACCCGTCGCAGCACGTGCAGCGCCTTGCCCGCCGGGGTCTCCGCGATGATCTGCCGGTCGGTGACGTCCCGCGCCTCGGTCCACTCCTTGCCCCAGACCTCGGCGAAGTCCTGCCCGTCCCAGGGGGTGAGCCCGGACAGCGCCATACGGCACCCGATGGAGCCGAGCAGCGGGCTGCGCAGCGGCCGGGGCGCGTCGTCGAGCGTACGGAGCGTCAGCACGGCCCCCGCGTTCCCGGAGCGCAGCCGCTGAATCCCCCGTACGGCCTCGGGTGTGACGACCCCCGTCGCGTCGTCGAGCACCAGACAGGCGAACAGCGACCGGTCCTCCCGCACGGCGACACTCGCCGTGAACTGCGCGAGCACCAGCCGGGCGAGGATCCGTGAGGCGTCGGCGTGCCCGCGCGCGGGCAGGTCGATCCGTACGCGCACCGGATGGTCGAGGGCGCGCAGCGAGAAAGGCCGCGACTGCCCGGAGGTGTCGAAGAATCCGGCGAACGCGGGCCGGTCGAGCAGGGCGACCCGGTCGGCCAGCACGCTGCCGACATCCCCGGGGTGCCCCAACTGCCGCTCCCGTGCGTCGAGTTCCCGTAGCAGCGACTCCTGCCCGGTGTCCTCCAGGGCCTTGCGCAGCGCGCCGAGCGGTCCGGGTGTGCCGTCGAGGAGCTGCCGCAGCTCGGGCACGGACGGGAAGCGGCCGTGGACGGCCTTGAAGGGCCCCAGCAGCTGGGCGAGCACGGTGGTCGACCGGCGGCTGTCGCCTCCGGGGTGCGGATCGGCGAGGTCTCCGACGAGCGCCTCGGCGAGCACGGCCGCGGCTTCGTCGGGGTCGGTGGTGCCGCCGTACAGGTCGAGGTCGTACACGGATTCGGGATTCCCGATCCGTACGACGACGTCGTACGCGTCGACGGGCCCGAGCCCGGCGCCCGCGGCACCCACCACGACGACGGCGGCCCGCCCGGCGAGCGCGTGCAGGCACAGCGACTCGGCGAGCGGCCAGACGACGCCGCCGGTCTTGCCGGAGCCGGGAGGCCCGACAGCGAGGAGCGAGGTTCCCAGGAGGTCGGGGCCGAGGGCGAGTCCGGTGCCGCGATAGGCGT
The DNA here is from genome assembly GCF_041053035.1 of Streptomyces sp. R35. Lineage (NCBI taxonomy): Bacteria > Bacillati > Actinomycetota > Actinomycetes > Kitasatosporales > Streptomycetaceae > Streptomyces > Streptomyces sp. R35. The sequence goes on along the minus strand of NZ_CP163440.1, from coordinate 7,924,351 downwards.
ACGGATTGCGCGGGTCGTCGGCGGTCGTCCCGAGCCGCACCTGTCCGGTGACGAGGTCGTGCCGCGCGAGCCGACCGGGCAGGTCCCGGTCCCCCGAGGGATGCACACAGGCGGCGGCCCCGTCCTTCAGGACGGCTCCGGTGAACGTGGCGAGACTGTGCCGCCCGCTCCGTACGCCCTGCCAGGCCCGCGCGATCCGGGCGTGGTCGACATCGCGCATCAGCCCGGCGCGGGCCTCGACGGCGAGCCGTTCGGCGGCGTCACCCGCACCGGCGGCGCGCAGCTCGTTCCACTGCGCGGGGTCGTCCTCGGGGGCGGGCGCGCGCTCGCTCACGGGCGCGGCCCGCTGCCAGGCCGGCAGCCCATAACGCCGCCACACTTCCCCCCAACGGCCCAACCGGCCGACCCCGATCATGATGACGAGGGCGATCAGCGTGTAGTAGCCGTACCAAAGGAACGCGTTCCCGACCTGGTCGCCGCTGTGCCGCCAGGAATCGGGCGTGAACAGCTCCAGCGGCAGCACCCACCAGCCGCCCAGATACCCGTTCCAGAGCAGCGACCAGATCAGCCACCCCACCAGGAAGGCGATGACCGCCCCGCTCAGCAGCTGCCGGGCCGGAATCTGCTCGGGCTCCTCCTCCGGCCGCGGCCGGTGCCCGAACCGCCACACCCCGAGCGCCGCCTCGGGCCGCGAAGCCCGCACCCACGCCAGAAAGGCAGACCCGTCCGGCAGCGGAGGCACTCCAGGTGCCCGCGCGGGCCGGGGCGGCGCGCCCGGCACCGTGGGCACACCCGGCGGCAGGGCCCTGTCCGACGGCCCCGGCACGTCCGGTGGCCCCGCCGGACGCGGCACAGGATTGGCATGCGTACCCCGAGCGTCCTGCGTCCCGTCGCTGTCCATCGCCCTTGCCCCCTGACCAGCCGCTCCGTGCGTCGTCCGTGGGCCAATCTAGTGCCCCCGCAGGGCGAGTTCACCGTTCACCGGGCCGGGCCTGCGGCGATACGCGACCGCCGGGCTCCCGCCGCTCTATGTCCACCACGGACAAGCGAATTCCGCGACGACTCCCACATGGAGCATGCCGACCCCCCGCCTCCGGCCCTAGCCTGCGAAGAAAGAAGGCAAGCGTCCGAAAACACCCCCGCCCGGAGCACCCCGTCCGCCGGGGCCGTCCGGGGCGCAGGATCAGATCATCAGGGAGCCCCTCATGACCGCACTTCCGCAGGAGCGCCGCGTCGTCACCGCCATCCCCGGCCCGAAGTCGCAGGAGCTGCAGGCCCGCCGTACCGCCGTGGTGGCGGCCGGTGTGGGCTCGGTGCTCCCCGTCTTCACCACGCGCGCCGGCGGCGGCATCATCGAGGACGTCGACGGCAACCGCCTGATCGACTTCGGCTCCGGCATCGCGGTGACGTCCGTCGGCGCCTCCGCCGAGGCCGTCGTACGCCGGGCGAGCGCCCAGCTCCAGGACTTCACCCACACCTGTTTCATGGTCACGCCGTACGAGGGTTACGTCGCCGTCGCCGAGGCGCTGGCCGAGCTCACGCCGGGTGACCACGCCAAGAAGTCGGCCCTGTTCAACTCGGGCGCCGAGGCCGTCGAGAACGCCGTCAAGATCGCCCGTGCGTACACCAAGCGCCAGGCCGTCGTCGTCTTCGACCACGGCTACCACGGCCGTACGAACCTGACGATGGCGCTGACCTCCAAGAACATGCCGTACAAGAACGGCTTCGGCCCGTTCGCGCCCGAGGTCTACCGCGTGCCGGTGGCGTACGGCTACCGCTGGCTGACCGGCCCGGAGAACGCCGGTGCCGAGGCGTCCGCCCAGGCCATCGACATGATCAACAAGCAGATCGGCGCGGACAACGTCGCCGCGATCATCATCGAGCCGCTGCTCGGTGAGGGCGGCTTCATCGAGCCCGCGAAGGGCTTCCTTCCGGCCATGAGCAAGTTCGCCAAGGACAACGGCATCGTCTTCGTCGCGGACGAGATCCAGTCCGGCTTCTGCCGCACCGGCCAGTGGTTCGCCTGCGAGGACGAGGGCATCGTCCCGGACCTGATCACCACCGCCAAGGGCATCGCGGGCGGTCTGCCGCTCGCCGCCGTCACCGGCCGCGCCGAGATCATGGACGCCGCGCACGCGGGCGGCCTGGGCGGCACCTACGGCGGCAACCCGGTGGCCTGCGCGGGTGCGCTCGGCGCCATCGAGACGATGAAGGAGCTCGACCTCAACGCCAAGGCGAAGAACATCGAGACGGTCATGAAGGCCCGCCTCGGTGCCATGGCCGAGAAGTTCGACATCATCGGCGACGTCCGCGGCCGTGGCGCGATGATCGCGATCGAGCTGGTCAAGGACCGCGACACCAAGGAGCCGAACGCCGAGGCCGCCGGCGCGCTCGCCAAGGCCTGCCACCAGGAGGGCCTGCTGGTCCTGACCTGTGGCACCTACGGCAACGTCCTCCGCTTCCTGCCCCCGCTGGTCATCGGCGAGGACCTCCTGAACGAGGGCCTCGACATCATCGAGCAGGCCTTCGCCCGCATCTGACGTCCCACCCTCCCCAGCACCGGAACCGGGCCCGCCGCTCACCGCGGATTCCGCTTGGTTCCGGTGGTGGGGCGGCCGTCGTCAGAGCGTGTGAAGAAGGTGTGCGAGGTGCATGACGGGACGCGTTTCCGCCTGTCGGAGCCCCACCCCCTGCCGTAGGTTCTACCCAGATGAGAGATACACCCCGCCCACAGGGGACTGTGGGTGACACCGGGTCGAGGCCTCCCCAGCTTCGCCCTGGTCGTGCCCTCGCGCACACACTCGGAGCTTCCGGCTCCGGATCTCCTCACCGATCGGACAGTCGCCCGCCCCAAACCCCCCGGGGCGCGCGGCATTCCGATCTGGACGGCCGCCTCGGAACTACCCCCCCTGTTCCGGGGCGGCCGACCTTCCTCCTTCTCGGCCTTCCGGCCCTCCTCTTCGCGCTGATCACCTGGCAGGTCGAGGCCCACGGCCCCCTCGCCCGCGCGGACGAACGCCTCAGCGGCTCGATCGTCCGTCCGAGCCGGTTCTACGAACTCCTCGCCGACCTCGGCAACATCACGGTCGCCGTCCCGGTCCTCGCCGTCGTCCTCGTATACGTCGCCGTCCGCGCCCACCGGGCAGGCACGGACCGCTGGTGGCTGCCGTCCACGGCCGCGGCGGTCCTGATGGCCGCCGTCCCGGCACTGATCGTGCCCCTCAAGGAACTCGTCGCCCGCCCCGGCCCCCCGGTCATGGGCCCGGGCACGGGCTTCTACCCCTCGGGCCACACCGCGACGGCAGCCGTGGCCTACGGCGCGGCGACCCTGCTCCTCCTCCCCTGGCTGCGCACGGGATACGCCCGCCGCGAGCTGACCATCACCTGCCTCCTCCTCAACGCCCTCGTGGCCTTCGGCCTGATCCGGCGCGGCTACCACTGGCCACTGGATGTGGTGGCGAGTTGGTGTCTGTCCGTGATCCTGCTTGGGCTGATGGTGCTGGTCGTGGCGCGCTACGGTCGAGGGGCAGCGGAGGGGTAGCCGGTCGCCGGCCGGCGAGCGCGGGGTGAGGGGTGCGCGATGGCGGACGGACGGGACCACGTGGTCGTCACCGCGGGCGAGCGGGAGCCGGTGGTCGTCACCTTGGACCAGCAGGACCAGGTCGTCGTCACATTCGAGCGCCGCGACTACGTACTCACTCCGTCCCCGGGCGAAGTGATCCTGCCCGCGCACGGCCGCATGATCCATCACGATCCGGCCTGCCTCCACCTCACGGATTCCCATGACCTGCCCCGGTTCCCCGATCCGGACCGGCTGCTGTGGCGTCGGCTGATCGACTCGGCGCCGTCCGACGACACGGCGGGACGGACCGGGTTCGCCCGGTCCATCGGCCTGCTGAACGGCGCCGGGAGCCCGCTCGTAGGTCCGTGCGGTTGCGTACTGCGTGCCGTCTCTCCCACCCAGGCAGCCGCACTGCGCCCCTGGCCCCTCGACGACGCCCTCGCAGCCTTCGACCGCGACCGGTACACGGCGACGCTGCGTGACATGGAGGCGGCCGCGGAGGCAGTCTGCCGCGACTTCCCCTGGGAGGACTGGCCCACCCTGCCCCTGGAGCGCTACGCCCTCGGCCAGGGGGACAGTTCGCAGACGAAGCCGTACTGCTATCTGCTGGAGTTCGGCAGCAACGCGCTCGGCAGCATCGCCGGCGGCTCCGCGATGAAGCACCTCATCTACCAGCGCAGCCAGGACGGTTCCTGGTGGCACGATCCGCGCTACGCGGACGAGGAAGAGGCCTGGCGGGCGGTGCGCGCCGGAATCGTCGCCGCGGTGGTCGCCGCACGCGAGGGCCGCATCGCGGACATCGACTCGATCGACGCGATCCGCTCGGGCCCCTCCCTCGTCGCCAAGACACTCCGGGTGTACGCCCCGGACTGCTCTCTCCCGGTCTACGGCACCGACCACGTGAGGCATTTCCTGCAACGGCTGACCGGACAGTCCGCGTCCGGACTGGAACGGTTCGCGTTGCGGGCCCGGCTCAAGGAGACCATCGACGAACGGTTCCCCGGCTGGCCGTACGACCTCGTCATGGAGTTCCTGTACTGGTGGGCCGACCCCAACCGGACGCAGCAGATCGTGAAGATCGCCCCCGGCGAGGGCGGCTCACTGTGGGAGGAGTGCCGGGCGGGCGGCTATATCGCGGTGGGCTGGGACGACGTACCGGACCTTCGCTCGTACGCGGACAAGGACGAGTTCCTGGACGGTTTCACCGCCGCGTACGCGGACGAGTACAACGGCTACAAGTCCAAGATCTCCGCGAAGGCCAACGAGGTCTGGAAGCTGCTGAGTCTGCGGCCCGGCGATCTGGTCGTCGCCAACCGCGGCACCAGCGAGATCCTCGGCGTCGGCCGGGTGACCGGGGAGGGATACGCCTGGCGGGAGGATCGCGCCACCTACCGGCACACGGTCGACGTGGAGTGGGACGAGAGCTACGCGGGCCGTCTGGAGGAGCCCGAGCGGTCCTGGGCCACCGTCACCGTCAAGGACGTACCCGCTCAGCTGTGGGCCAGGATCCGGCACGCCGGACGGACACCCGACGGCACCGACGACCCGGCGGAGGCGGCGATCGCCGTGGCCGCTCAGCCCCTCGACACCGAGCTGCGGCCGATCGCCGAAGCGCTGCAACGACGTGGCCAGGCCGTACTCTTCGGGCCGCCGGGCACCGGCAAGACGTACACGGCGCTGCGCTTCGCCACCCGCTGGCTCGGTGAACTGTCGGGCGAGCTCCCCGGCGTGGATCCGTACGCTGAGCCCGGCACGCCCGCCTTCGGGGCGACTCTCGCCGCGCTGACCGCGGCCGGACGGCTGACGACGGTGACCTTCCACCCCAGCTATGGGTACGAGGACTTCGTCGAGGGGTTCCGCCCGGTGAAGGGCGGCACCGGCGGTCTCGTACTGGACCGCACCGATGGCGTGTTCAAGCGGGTGTGCGCGGCGGCCGCCGCCGACCCCGGCCATCCGTATCTGGTTGTCGTGGACGAGCTGAACCGTGGCAATCTGCCCAAGATCTTCGGCGAGTTGATCACCCTGCTGGAGAAGGACAAGAGGGGGTATCCGGTCCTGCTGCCGCTCAGCCAGGAGCAGTTCAGCGTGCCGGACAACGTGTACCTCATCGGCACCATGAACACCGCCGACCGTTCCATCCGCATGCTCGACGCGGCGATCCGCCGCCGTTTCGCCTTCCTCGAACTGCTCCCCGACTCCGCTCCACTGCAGGGCTGTCACGTGGACCAGCTGCATCTCGCGGATCTGCTCGACTCGCTCAACCAGCGCATCCGCGCCCACCTCGATCGCGAGAAGCAGATCGGCCAGGCTTTCTTCCTGCCGAACGGCGCCCCGGTCGACTCGGCCGCCGCGCTCGCCGCGATCGTCCGCGGCGAGATCCTGCCCCTCCTCCAGGAGTACGCGTACGACGACTACTCGCTGCTCGCGGCCTTCCTCGGTGAGGACCTGATCGACCCCGAGACGCACACCCTGCGCGACATCAGCGACGAAGGACTGACGACCGCGCTCTACACCGAGCTTCAGATCAAGGGTGGGACGGCGCAGTAGAGCGGAGGGGAGTCGGGTGGATCCGTGATCACGCTGCGGGAGTACGAGACGCGCGTCGTCGAAGGGGTACGGCTGAGCACCGCCGACCGGTCACTCTGCGCGGGCGAACAGCTCGCCGCACGCCTTCAGGTGCGTGAACTCGCGGGCGGGCGGCTGGAGTTGACCGCCGGTCCCAGCGTCGGGGTGGTACGACTCGACGCCTGCGAGATCCGCGTGCTGCCCAAGTACGTGGGCGAGGAGCTCGACGTCCTGCGCATGCTGGAGTACGCGGCGGGCCGCGGCCTGCCCGCGCTCGACGCAGCACGCACGGTGCGGGGCGGAGCTCCTCACCTCAGGGACATGGTCGCGCTGTTGGTGACGGAGCAGTGCGAGCAGCTGCTCGCGCGCGGGGTGCGCCGTGACTATGTGACGGTCGAGGACGATCTACCGGCGGTCCGCGGGCGTCTGCTGGCTGATCGTCAAGTCCTCCGTCATTACGGGCGGTTGGACCGACTGGCCTGCCGCTACGACGAGCACGACACGGACATCGTCGACAACCGGCTGTGCGGCGCCGCCGTCGATCTGGCGGCACGCACCGCCCGCTCTCCCGCCGTGCGCGCCAGGGCACGGCGGGCGGCGGACCGGTTCGCCCAGGTCGCCCCGACCCGGCTCGGCGATCTGCGGACAGCGCTGGCCGGGCTCGACTACCACCGGCACAACAGCCACTACCGGGAGGCCCACCGCTGGGCGGCGCTGCTGTTGTCCGGCGGCGGCATCGCGGACCTGTTCTCCCCCGGCCCGCTCGCCTCCCGTGCGTTCCTCATCGACATGAACGTCCTGTTCGAGTCCTTCGCCACGCGGTTGCTGCGGGAGGCCGCGACTGGCACCGGGTTCACTGTTCGGGACCAATCGCGGCACCGTGGCGTACTGCGCGACGAGCTGACCGGGCGCCACTACAGCGAGGTGCGCCCAGATCTGCTGATCTCAGGAAGCCTCGACGGTGAGCCGCTGAGGCGTCCCGTGGACATCAAGTACAAGCTCTACGACAGCAGAAAGCTCGCGGCATCCGACCTGTACCAGGCCTTTCTCTACGCCCAGGCGCTGTCCCGCCAGCCCGGCGACTCCATGCCCACCTGCGTCCTGCTCCATCCCGGCGGGATGTCGGCGGCACGCGAGAGCGTTGCCGTACGCCGCTGGGACGGCACCACGTCAGCACGGGTGCGGTCGGTGTCCCTCGACCTGCCGTCGCTGCTCGGCGCCCTGGGCGGCGCCGAGCAGCCGATGGCGCTCGCAAGGGTGTTCAGAGCGGTGCTCGCCTGACGTCTCAGCCGAAGTACCCGTCGAAGTTCTTCTCGAACTCCCAGCTCCCGTACCGGTCCCAGTTGACCGACCACGTCATCAGGCCGCGCAGTCCCGGCCAGGTGCCGTGGGTGGCGTACGAGCCGCAGTTGGTCTTCTTGGTCAGGCAGTCCAGGGCCTTGTCGACCTCGGACGGTGATACGTAGCCGTTGCCCGCGTTCGTCGAGGCCGGCATGCCGATGGCTATCTGGTCGGGGCGCAGGGGCGGGAAGACGTTGTTCGCGTCGCCCGCCACCGGGAAGCCGGTCAGGAGCATGTCGGTCATGGCGATGTGGAAGTCGGCGCCTCCCATGGAGTGGTACTGGTTGTCGAGGCCCATGATCGAGCCGGAGTTGTAGTCCTGGACGTGCAGGAGGGTCAGGTCGTCGCGCAGGGCGTAGATGACCGGGAGGTACGCGCCCGCGCGCGGGTCCTGGCCGCCCCACTTGCCCGTGCCGTAGTACTGGTAGCCGAGCTGGACGAAGAAGGTCTCCGGGGCCATGGTCAGGACGAACTTCGAACCGTACTTGGCCTTCAGGGTCTTCAGTGCCGAGATGAGGTTGACGATCACCGGTGTGGTCGGGCTCTTGAAGTTGGTGTCGCTCGCGTCCAGGGAGAGCGAGTGGCCCTCGAAGTCGATGTCCAGGCCGTCCAGGCCGTAGGTGTCGATGATGTTCGAGACCGAGGAGACGAAGGTGTCTCGGGCGGCTGTCGTGGTGAGCTGCACCTGGCCGTTCTGGCCGCCGATGGAGATCAGGACCTTCTTGCCGGCCGCCTGCTTCGCCTTGATCGCCGCCTTGAAGTCGGCGTCGCTCTCGACGGTCGGGCACTCGGTGACCGGGCAGCGGGTGAAGCGGATGTCGCCCGAGGTGGTGGAGGTCGGTTCACCGAAGGCCAGGTCGATGACGTCCCAGCTGTCGGGCACGTCGGCCATGCGGGTGTAGCCGGCGCCGTTCGCGAAGCTCGCGTGGAGGTAGCCGACCAGGGCGTGAGTGGGGAGGCCGGTCGAACCGCCCGAGCCCGCTGACGTCGTCGCGGTCACCGTCGCCGACTTGGCGGACTCGCCCGCGTCGTTCGTCGCGGCGACCTGGAAGGAGTACGCCGTCGAGGGCGAGAGTCCGCTCACGGTCGCCGAAGTCCCGGTGGCTGTCTGGACTTTGACGCCGTCGCGGTAGATGGCGTAGCCCGTCGCGCCGGTCACCGCGGACCAGGAGAGGGCGACGCTGGAGGAGGTGACCGTGCCGGCCGTCAGGCCGGTGGGCGCGGCCGGGGGCTGGCCCGCGTCGACGCCGGGGCCGGTCAGGGAGAGGTCGTCGGCGTAGTAGGTGCCGGTGCCGTACCAGCCGTGCGTGTAGATCGTGACCTTGGTGGTGGACGCGCCGGTGCGGAAGGTGGTGGTGAGCTGCTGCCAGTCGGTCGCGGACTGGGTCCAGGTGGAGACGTCGGTGGTGCCGGTGCCACTCGCGCCTAGGTAGACATAGCTGCCCCGGACGTAGCCGGAGAGGGTGTACTGGGAGTCGGGTTTGACGGTCACCGTCTGGGAGCACTGCGCGTAGTCGCTGCCGGCCGGGGTCGCCTTCAGCGCGGAACTGCCGCTCCGTACAGGTGAATTGACGGTACTGGCCGCCGTACAGGTCCAGCTGTCCAGGCCCGACTCGAACCCGCCGTTCCTGGCGAGGTCCGCATCGGCCGCACGGGCGGCCGACGAGAGCGCGGCGAGGCCGGGTACGGCCAGAACGGTGGCCGTGCACACGGCGATGAGTCTGCGACGCAAGAACGGCCGGGCGTGTCCGGTGCGATCCACAACTGCCTCCGGGCATGGGGGAATGAGGAGGGTGGGGCGCGCCCAACTTGGTCCAGACCAATCCTGTTGTCAAGACCTGTGACAGGTGCCGGGGTCCTGCCCCGTCACGGTTATCGGTCCTCGTTCCCGGCGAGACCCGCCGCCGCCTCGTGCATGGCCAGTTCGAGCAGTGCCGGATCGGTGAGCGTGCCCGAGCCGTCGGGCGGGATCAGCCAGCGGACCCCGCCGGACGACCTTCCCGGGTACGGCACCACGATCCACGTACCGCTCCCCGCCGCACGCACCCCCGTACCGAGCCACCGGGCCGCGGTGCCCGCGGGCACGAAGAAGCCCATCCGGGCGTCCCCGAAGTCGACGAGCACGGGCCCGGGTTGGTCGATCACCCGGGTCAGCACGTCGAGCGTCGGATAGCCGAGTTCGCCCGGCAGGATGAGTACGTCCCAGGCCTTGCCCGCCGGCAGCAGCGCCACCCCGAGGGGATTGCGCTCCCACTCCCACCGGCAGGCCTCGGGATCCGGAGCTACGGATGCCAGCCACTCGACCGCCGTCTTAGCCCCTGTCATGGCGGAACCTCCCTCTCTCGTGTCGACGCTGGTCGCGCCACAGGGGAGAGGGAGGTTCGGGCCGGGCATTACGCGGGTTCGGCTACTTGTTGGTAGTGAGCCAGGTCACACTGAATGAGCGGGGCGCACGCCTCTGGATCATGTGGATCATGGAACGGCACGCACGCCCCGGTGGGGGCGGCTCAGCTGTCGAAGCCGAGCCCCAGCTTGTCCATCGTCTTCAGCCACAGATTGCGCCGGCCGCCGTGCGAGTCCGCCCGTGCCAGCGACCACTTCGTGAGCGCGATGCCGGTCCAGGCGAAGGGCTCGGGCGGGAACGGCAGCGGCTTCTTGCGGACCATTTCGAGCGACGTGCGCTCCGTGGTCTCCCCTGCCAGCAGGTCCAGCATCACGTCGGCACCGAAGCGCGTCGCGCCCACGCCCAGGCCCGTGTAGCCCGCCGCGTACGCGACCTTGCCCTGGTGGGCCGTGCCGAAGAACGCCGAGAAGCGCGAGCAGGTGTCGATCGCGCCGCCCCAGGCGTGGGTGAAGCGAAGCCCCTCCAGCTGCGGGAAGCAGGTGAAGAAGTGCCCCGCGAGCTTGGCGTACGTCTCCGGGCGGTCGTCGTACTCGGCGCGCATCCGGCCGCCGTACGGGTAGATCGCGTCGTAGCCGCCCCACAGGATCCGGTTGTCGGCGGACAGCCGGAAGTAGTGGAACTGGTTCGCCGAGTCCCCGAGGCCCTGGCGGTTCTTCCAGCCGATGGACGCCAGCTGGTCGGCGCTGAGCGGCTCGGTCATCAGCGCGTAGTCGTAGACCGGGACGGTGTACGAGCGCACGCGCTTGACCAGGTTCGGGAAGATGTTGGTGCCGAGGGCGACCCGGCGGGCCCGGATCGAGCCGTACGGAGTGCGTACGGCCATGCCGGCGCCGTACGGCTTCAACTGGAGCGCGGGCGTGTGCTCGTACACCCGTACCCCGAGCTCCACGCACGCCCGCTTCAGGCCCCAGGCGAGCTTGGCGGGGTGCAGCATGGCGACGCCGCGGCGGTCGTGCAGCCCGGCGAGGAAGGTCGGTGAGTCGACTTGTTCCCGTACCGCGTCGGTGTCCAGGAACTCGACGCCGTCCGCGAGGCCCTCGCGTTCCAGCTCCTGGTGCCACTCGCGCAGTTCGGCCGCCTGGTGCGGCTCGGTGGCCACGTCGATCTCGCCGCTGCGCTCGAAGTCGCAGTCGAGGGAGTAGCGGGCGACCGCCCCCTCGATCTCGTCGAGGTTGCGGGCGCCCAGCTCCTCCAGTTTCTTGATCTCGTCCGGCCAGCGGGTCAGACCGTTGGCCAGACCGTGCGTGAGGGAGGCGGCGCAGAAGCCGCCGTTGCGGCCGGAGGCGGCCCAGCCCACCTCACGGCCTTCGACGAGAACCACGTCACGCCCCGGGTCGCGCTCCTTGGCGATCAGCGCGGTCCACAGTCCGCTGTAGCCGCCGCCGACGACCAGCAGGTCGCAGGTCTCGGCGCCGGTGAGCGCGGGCTCGGGACGGGGTTTGCCGGGGTCGTCCAGCCAGTAGGACACCGGCTGGGCGTCGGAAAGAGACTTTGTCCAACTGCTCATGGCGCTCGGGGCCATGATTTCAACTCCCTACAGGGTTCTTGCGGTTACGCCTTTTGCTTGTTGCGGCGATTGTTGATGACCATGGAGGTCAGGACGAACAGTACGGCGATGAGGAACATGGCCGTGCCGATGACGTTGATCTGAACGGGTGTTCCGCGCTGTGCCGAACCCCAGACGAACATGGGGAAGGTGACGGTCGAGCCCGCGTTGAAATTGGTGATGATGAAATCGTCGAAGGAGAGCGCGAAGGAAAGCAGCGCGCCCGCGGCGATTCCAGGGGCCGCGATGGGCAGGGTGACCCTGAGGAAGGTCTGCGCGGGACCGGCGTACAGGTCCTGGGCCGCCTGCTCCAGGCGCGGGTCCATCGACATCACACGCGCTTTGACGGCGGTGACGACGAAGCTGAGGCAGAACATGATGTGGGCGATCAGGATCGTCCAGAATCCGAGCTGAGCACCCATGTTGAGGAACAGGGTGAGCAGCGAGGCCGCCATGACGACCTCGGGCATCGCCATCGGCAGGAAGATCAGCGAGTTCACCGCACCGCGCGCGCGGAAGCGGTAGCGGACGAGCGCGAAGGCGATCATCGTGCCGAGCACCGTGGCGCCGACCGTCGCCCAGAAGGCGATCTGGAGGCTGATGGACAGCGAGCCGCACATGTCGGCGACGCCGCACGGGTCCTTCCACGCGTCTATGGAGAACTGCTGCCATTCGTAGTTGAAGCGCCCCTTCGGTTTGTTGAAGGAGAACACCGTGACGACGACGTTCGGCAGCAGCAGATATCCGAGAGTCAGCAGTCCCGCGATGACGACGAAATGACGCTTGAACCAGTTGACGAAGGCCATTTAAACCAGATCCTCCGTCCCGGACTTGCGGATGTAGAAGGTGACCATGAAGAGGATCGCGGCCATGAGGATGAACGAGAGAGCCGCAGCCGTCGGATAGTCCAGCACCCGCAGGAACTGCGTCTGGATGACGTTTCCGATCATGCGGGTGTCCGTGGAGCCGAGCAGTTCGGCGTTCACGTAGTCACCGGCGGCCGGGATGAAGGTCAGCAGCGTGCCGGAGACGACACCCGGCATCGACAGCGGGAAGGTGACCTTCCGGAAGGTCGTGAACGGCTTGGCGTACAGGTCGCCCGCCGCCTCGTGGAGCCGCCCGTCGATGCGCTCGAGCGAGGTGTAGAGCGGCAGGATCATGAACGGCAGGAAGTTGTACGTCAGACCGCAGACCACCGCGAGCGGTGTGGCCAGGACGCGGTCGCCGGAGGTCCAGCCGAGCCAGCTGGTGACGTCCAGGACGTGCAGCGAGTTGAGGGCGCCGACGACCGGGCCGCCGTCCGCGAGGATCGTCTTCCAGGCGAGCGTGCGGATCAGGAAGCTGGTGAAGAACGGCGCGATCACCAGGATCATGATCAGGTTGCGCCAGCGGCCCGCGCGGAAGGCGATGAGATACGCCAGCGGGTAGCCCAGCAGCAGGCACAGGATCGTCGCGGCGGCCGCGTAGAACACCGAGCGCACGAACTGCGGCCAGTACTCGGACAGCGCGTCCCAGTAGGTCGCGAAGTGCCAGGTGACCTTGTAGCCGTTCTCCAGGGAGCCCGTCTGGATCGACGTGGAGGCCTGGTAGATCATCGGCAGCGCGAAGAAGACGACCAGCCAGAGAATGCCGGGCAGCAGCAGCCAGTACGGCGTCCAGCGGCCCCGCTTTCGCGACGGCTTCGTCTCCGGCACGTCGGGGGCGAAAGGCGGGGGCGCCTCGGTGAGCGTCGACATCAGGCGGCCTCTTCCTCGACCGACTCGACACCGGCGTCGATGTCCTGGGCGGCGTCCAGACCGAAGGTGTGGGCCGGGTTCCAGTGCAGGACGACGTCGGCGCCGGGCACCAGCCGCGCGTCGCGGTCGATGTTCTGGGCGTAGACCTCGAACTCGGGGCAGACGGGGCTGTCGATGACGTACTGCGTGGAGACGCCGATGAAGCTGGAGTCGGCGATCTTGCCGGTGATGCGGTTGCGGCCGGCCGGGATCTCGCCCGCGTCGTCCGCGTGCGTGAGGGAGATCTTCTCCGGGCGGACGCCGACCAGCACCTTGCCGCCGGTGGTCGTCGGCGCGGAACATCGCGCCGTGGGCAGCAGGAGCTTGCCGCCGCCCGCCTTGAGGGCTATCTCGTCGCCGCTCTTCGCGTCGACCTCGGCCTCGATGAGGTTGGAGGTGCCGAGGAAGTTGGCGACGAACGTGGTGTTCGGGTTCTCGTAGAGGTCGGCGGGCGAGCCGAGCTGTTCGACGCGGCCCGCGTTCATCACGGCGACCGTGTCGGCCATGGTCATGGCCTCCTCCTGGTCGTGCGTGACATGGATGAACGTGATGCCGACCTCGGTCTGGATCCGCTTGAGCTCCAGCTGCATCTGGCGGCGCAGCTTGAGGTCGAGGGCGCCGAGCGGCTCGTCGAGGAGCAGCACCTTGGGGTGGTTGATCAGCGCACGGGCGACCGCGACGCGCTGCTGCTGGCCACCGGAGAGCTGGTGCGGCTTCTTGCGGGCCTGCTCACCGAGCTGTACGAGGTCGAGCATCTCCTCGACCTGCTTCTTCACCGACTTGATGCCCCGCCGGCGCAGACCGAAGGCGACGTTCTCGAAGATGTCGAGGTGCGGGAAGAGGGCGTACGACTGGAAGACGGTGTTCACCGGCCGCTTGTACGGCGGCAGGTGCGTGACCTCCTGGTCGCCGAGGAAGACGGTGCCGCCGGAAGGTTCCTCCAGGCCCGCGATCATGCGCAGGGTGGTGGTCTTGCCGCAGCCGGAGGCGCCGAGCAGGGCGAAGAAGGAGCCCTGCGGGACGGTGAGGTCGAGCGGGTGGACGGCCGTGAACGAGCCGTACGTCTTGCTGATTCCGGAGAGGCGGACGTCGCCGCTGTTGTCTGTGGTCATCTTCGTCACGCCCCTGTGAGCTTCGCGAACTTCGATTCGTAGGCCGTCTCTTCCTTCTCGCTCAGCGAGCGGAAGGCATGGGACTTGGCCTGCATGGCCTTGTCGGGAATGATCAGCGGGTTGTCCGCCGCCGACTTGTCGATCTTCGCCAGCTCTTCCTTCACTCCGTCGACGGGACAGACGTAGTTGATGTAGGCGGCGAGCTCCGCGGCCGGACCGGGCTCGTAGTAGTAGTCCATGAGCCGCTCGGCGTTCGTCTTGTGACGCGCCTTGTTGGGGATCAGCATGTTGTCGGACGAGGTCAGGTAGCCGCTGTCCGGGATGATGAAGTCGACGTCCGGGCTGTCCGCCTTGAGCTGGACGACGTCACCGGCCCAGGCGATGCAGGCCGCGAAGTCGCCCTTGGTGATGTCGGCCGTGTAGTCGTTGCCGGAGAAGCGGCGGATCTGGCCGCTGTCGACGGCCTTCTGCATCCGGGCGATCGCCGCGTCGAAGTCGTCGTCGGTGAACTTCCCCGGGTCCTTGCCCATGTCGAGCAGCGTCATGCCCACGCTGTCGCGCATCTCCGACAGGAAGCCGACACGGCCCTTGAGCTTGGGGTTGTCGAGCAGGTCGGAGAGCGACTTCACCTCGATGCCGTCGAGCGCCTTCTTGTTGTACGCGATGACGGTCGAGATGCCCTGCCACGGGTACGAGTAGGCGCGGCCCGGGTCCCAGTCGGGGGTGCGGAACTGGCCCGACAGGTTGGCGAAGGCGTGCGGCAGGTTGGACGGGTCCAGCTTCTGGGCCCACCCCAGGCGGATCAGCCGGGCGGCCAGCCAGTCGGTGAGGACGATGATGTCGCGGCCGGTGTCCTGGCCCGCGGCGAGCTGCGGCTTTATCTTGCCGAAGAACTCGTTGTTGTCGTTGATGTCCTCGGTGTACTTGACCGAGATGCCGGTCCGCTTGGTGAACGCGTCGAGCGTGGGGTGGTGCTTCCCGCTGTCGTCGACGTCCATGTACTCGGTCCAGTTGGAGAAGTTGATCGTCTTCTCCTTCGCCGAGTGGTCCTCGGCGGAGACGCCGCCCTGGGTCTTGCCGGCCGCGGGGATCCCGCAGCCGCTGAGCGCCCCGAGACCGCCGACGGCGAGCGCGCCGCCCGCGGAGGCACGCAGCAGCGAACGCCGCGTGAGGGAGGCCCTGCCATTCCTGAAACTGCGCTGCATGGCGGCCAGCGTGGCCGGGGACAGGCGTTCGGGCTTGTACTGCTCCATGCTCTGGTGCCCTTTCGGAAGGATCGCGGCCGTGGTCGCGGCCTGGTCTGCCTTTGGCCGTAGCCGAACGTCGGCTAGGGCCGGTCCCCGAAGATCGTGCGGTGCCAGTCCTTCCGGGCCACCGCGGTGTTGTCGAACATGACGTGCTTGACCTGCGTGTACTCCTCGAAGGAGTAGGCGGACATGTCCTTGCCGAAGCCGGACGCCTTGTAGCCGCCGTGCGGCATCTCGCTGATGATCGGGATGTGATCGTTGACCCAGACGCAGCCCGCCTTGATCTCGCGGGTCGCGCGGTTCGCCCGGTAGACGTCACGGCTCCAGGCGGAGGCGGCGAGTCCGTACGGGGTGTCGTTGGCGAGCGCGATGCCCTCGTCGTCGGTGTCGAAGGGGAGCACGACGAGCACCGGGCCGAAGATCTCGGCCTGCACGATCTCACTGTCCTGCCCGGCGTCGGCGACGAGCGTGGGCGCATAGTACGCACCGCTCTTGAGATCACCCTGTGGGGCTTCTCCGCCGGTCACCACGCGCGCGTAGCCGCGGGCCCGGTCGACGAATCCGGCGACACGGTCACGCTGTGCGTGCGAGATCAGCGGGCCGAGGTCGGTGTCCGGCGCGAAGGGATCACCCACGCGGACACTCGCCATCAGGGCGGCGGTCTTCGACACGAACGCTTCGTAGAGAGGCCTCTGCACGTACGCGCGCGTGGCGGCCGTGCAGTCCTGCCCGGTGTTGATGAGTGAACCGGCGACCGCGCCGTTCACGGCGGCGTCCAGGTCCGCGTCGTCGAAGACGAGGAAAGGCGCCTTGCCGCCCAGCTCCAGGTGGAGCCGCTTGACGGTCGAGGTGGCGATCTCGGCGACTCGCTTGCCGACGGCGGTGGACCCGGTGAAGGAGGTCATCGCGACGTCGGGGTGGCCGACGAGGTGCTCGCCGGCTTCCTTGCCCAGACCCGTGACGATATTGATGACCCCGTCCGGGATCCCGGCCTCCGTCGCCGCCTCGGCGAACAGGAGCGAGGTGAGCGGGGTCAGCTCGGCGGGCTTCAGGACGATCGTGTTGCCGGCCGCGATGGCCGGGAGGATCTTCCAGGCAGCCATCTGGAGGGGGTAGTTCCAGGGCGCGATGGAGCCGACGACGCCGATGGGCTCACGGCGTACGTACGAGGTGTGGTCGCCGGAGTACTCGCCCGCGGACTGGCCCTGCAGATGCCGGGCCGCGCCCGCGAAGAAGGCGGTGTTGTCGATGGTGCCCGGCACATCGAACTCGCGCGTCAGCTTGAGGGGCTTGCCGCACTGGAGCGACTCCGCCTGGGCGAACTCCTCGGCGCGGTCGGCGAGCACGGCGGCGAAGCGGTGCAGCGCGTCGGAGCGCTCGCCGGGGGTGGCGCCGGCCCAGCCGGGGAAGGCCGCGCGTGCGGCCGCGACGGCGAGGTCGACGTCCGCGGTGCTCGCGAGCTCGTACGTGTAGACCTCGTCGCCGGTGGCGGGGTTCACGACCGCGTGTGTGCGGCCCGAGGTGCCCTTGGTCAGCCGGCCCGCGATGTACTGCGCGCCGTCCGCGAGACGGTCCTGCGCCTGGAAGCGATGGCCCGGATTGTGCATGTCGCTCTCCTCCGCCGCCCTCCCCGTTGGCGCGGGGGTCGGCGTAGCTCCAGCTCGATTTGAGTGCCGATCCTGACAGAGCAAAGGGACTCCAACAAGTGATTCCGTTGTTGCCTTTTGGTTACGCGACGGAATCTGTCGACCAGGTGTCGAGTCCTCCTGGAAAAGGCGGGACGGAATGTCAGTGGTGCGTGCCACAGTGGCATGCATGGGGAAGATCGATTCTTGGGAAGCGCTGGTCAGCGCGGTCGACTCGGGGACGAGGGTCAAGTACCTGCACTTCTGGGGGCACCGCCCGCGACCGGACGGCCAGGTGAGCGCGAGCTGTCTCAGCCAGTGGTGGCCGTCACCGTTCGTAGTCGACGATGTCGGGTACGCGACGGCGGAGCACTGGATGATGGCGTCGAAGGCACGGCTCTTCGGCGACAAGGAAGCGGAGCGGAGCGCCATCGACGCGCCCAACCCCGCGCTCGCGAAGAAGGCCGGACGGCTGGTCCGCGGGTTCGACGACGCCATATGGGAGCGCGAGCGGTTCGGGATCGTGGTCGAGGGCAGCGTCCACAAATTCGCCGCGCACGCCGATCTGCGGGAGTTCCTGCTGGGCACGGGTGAGAGGGTGCTGGTCGAGGCCAGCCCCCTGGACCGTGTGTGGGGCATCGGGCTCGCGGCGGACGACGAGCGGGCGGCGGACCCCGAGCGGTGGCGGGGGCCAAATCTGCTGGGGTTCGCACTGATGGAGGCGCGGGGGCGGCTCCGCTAGGCGTTCAGGCTCCGCCAGGCGTTCAGGCGAGGGGCGGCTCGCTGTGGCCGCGCTCCCCTCTTATTGGCGCTTCTTACTGGCGCTCCGTCTCACTGCTGCTCCACCAGGAACCAGCGGTTACAGCTGCTCCCCCACAAGGGACGTGGAGAAGCCGTCGCCGTCGCTCGAACCGCCGTTCCCGCTGTCGTCCGGGACCACGATGAGGAAGACCAGCATCCCGATCCCCAGGGCGATACCGACCGCTCCGCAGATGATCCCGGCCAGCGCCTGCCCCGGGTTCGTCGCCTCGCCCCGGCGTGCCTTGCGGCGGCCGATCACGCCGAAGATCACACCGAGGATGCCCAGCACGATCGCGAGCGGCCACAAACAGAACACGACCGCCGCGAGGATGCCGAGCACGAGACCGGCGGTGCCCATGCCATTGCTCGGCGCGGGCGGCAGCACGGGCCAGCCGTAGCCAGGGACGCCTTGGTAGGCCGCCTGCGGCGGGGCGGTGGCGTACTGCGGGTAGCCGTAGCCGTACGGGAGCGCTCCGGGGCCATCGGGGGAAATGGGCGGCGGGGGGACGGGCTCGCCGGGGGCGGCTGGGGGTAGGGGGTGCGGGCCTCGGGCGGCGCGAAGGGGTTGCCCCAGGGCTGCGGTTGCGGCTGCGGGGCGGGGGTGCCGGGCGAGGGCGGTGCGAAGGGGGCGTCGGACGAGGGGGGTGCGAAAGGGTTGTCCCAGGGCTGAGGGCCGGGGGTGCCCGCGCCGGGGACCGCGGTGACCGTGGGCTGGTCGTGCGCGGAGGGAGGCGTGGGCGCGGTGCCCCGGCCGGAGGGGGCCGTTTCCACGGGGGGAGCCCAGGGGTTCGGCTCGGGGCTCCGGTCGGTGGAGGGCTTGTCCAGGGGGACCTTGGACACCGCGTCCCCCGAATCGACACCCGGCGCAGCGCTCCCCGCGGGCACCGCGTCGGCCGGAGCAGCCGGAATCCCCTGGTCCGGCGGAGCCCACGTGGCGGCGTCGCGTGGCGCTTCCGGCGTTCGGGCGTCGTCGGACATGCGCGGGGTCCCCTCTGTCGTACGTTCCGTCATGCTACGGCCGTAGGTGCGTGCCGGAGCGATCTCCGCGGCGTCGAGGGCGGCCGTCGGACCCGCCCTGCCCGCGCCGCGCGGACCGCCGCCTACGATGATCCCTGAGTCACCGATCAGCCGATCACCCGCGTCCCGCCGACCACGGTCCGGGGACGCCGTTCCCGGGGAGGAACCTTGACCGACCAGCACACCGCACGCGAAGACGCCCGCGATCTGCACGCCTTCATCGCCGGACTTCCCAAGGCCGAACTGCACGTGCACCACGTCGGCTCCGCCTCCCCGCGCATCGTGTCCGCCCTGGCCGCCCGGCACCCCGACTCAGCGGTGCCGACCGACCCCGAGGCCCTGGCGGACTACTTCACGTTCACGGACTTCGCCCACTTCATCCAGGTGTATCTGTCCGTCGTCGACCTCATCCGCACACCGGAGGACGTACGGCTGCTGACGTACGAGGTCGCACGGGACATGGCCCGGCAGCAGGTGCGTTACGCCGAGCTGACCATCACCCCGTGGTCCTCCACCCGTCGCGGCATCGACGAGCGCGCCTTCATGGACGCGATCGAGGACGCCCGCAAGGCGGCCGAGGCCGAGCTCGGAGTCGTACTGCGGTGGTGCTTCGACATTCCGGGCGAGGCCGGGCTCGAAGCCGCCGAGGAGACCGTGCGGCTCGCGACCGAGGACCGGCTGCGGCCGGAGGGGCTGGTCTCCTTCGGGCTGGGCGGGCCCGAAATCGGCGTACCGCGGCCGCAGTTCAAGCCGTACTTCGACCGGGCGATCGCGGCCGGACTGCGGTCGGTGCCGCACGCCGGTGAGACGACCGGTCCGGAGACGGTCTGGGACGCGCTGAACGACCTGCGCGCGGAGCGCATCGGGCACGGTACGAGCTCCGCACAGGACCCGAAGCTGCTCGCCCACCTAGCCGAGCACCGCATCGCCCTGGAGGTCTGCCCGACCTCCAACATCGCCACCCGCGCGGTCCGCACCCTCGACGAGCACCCCATAACGGAGTTCGTGCGGGCCGGGGTGCCCGTCACCATCAACTCCGACGACCCGCCGATGTTCGGCACCGACCTCAACAACGAGTACGCGGTCGCCGCCCGGCTCCTCGACCTCGACGAGCAGGGTCTCGCCGCGCTCGCCAAGAACGCGGTCGAGGCGTCGTTCCTCGACGAGGCCGGCAAGGCGAGGCTCGCCGGGGAGATCGACACGTACGCCTCGACCTGGCTCGCGCCCTGACACGTCGCACCACCACAATGGGCGGCATGCGCATCGTGACCGCCGTCGCCCATCGAGGCGCCCCCTATCGTGTCCGCGAGAACACGATCGACTCGCTGCGTTCCGCGCTCCAACTGGGCGCGGACGCGGTCGAGATCGACGTACGACTGACCCGTGACGGCGTGCCCGTTCTCCTGCACGACGAGACGCTGAAGCGCCTGTGGGAACAGGACCGGCCGCTGCGCTCGCTCTCCTCGGACGAGGTGCGCGGGCTCACGGCCGGCGGGGTGCCCACGCTGGTCGAGGCCCTCAAGGAGACCGAGGACAGCCGGATCATGGTCGACCTGCCGGGCGAACCCGACGGCAGGGCCGTACGCCGGATCGTCGACGTCATCCGCGAGTGCGGGGCGGAAGAGCGCGTGTACTACTGCGCGGGCGCCCCGGCCATGCTGGCGGTGCGCGCCGCCGACCCCGCCGCGGAGATCGCGCTGACCTGGACGAGCGTCGCGCCACCGCGGCCGGCGCTGCTCGAAGCCGTACGGCCGCGGTGGCTCAACTACCGCTTCGGGCTGGTCGACCGTGAGCTCGCCGCCCGCGTACACCGCGACGGCTATCTGCTGTCCGTGTGGACCCCGGACACCCGCCGCTCCATGCGGCGCCTCCTGGACATGGGCGTCGACTCGATCACGACGAATCGCATCGACGCGCTGTGCGCCCTGCGCAAGGACTGACTCGGGCGACGGTACGGCGTTCTCGCGTCGCCTGGGCGGAAGGACCATGTGCCGGCCCGGGCAGCGCTCCGAGGAGTGGCCCAGCGGCCGCGGGCGTCAGCGCTCGCCCGCGAACTCCCTCGGCGGGGCGATCGCCTGGGCGTCCGCCCCCTCCCCCACCCACAGGCCGATCAGCAGCGCCGCCGTCGCCTCCAGCAGTCCCGCCCTGGCCAGCTCCCCCGCGTTGAGGGGCTCGCAGCCCAGGTCGCGCACGAGTCGCCGTACGACGTCGAGCGCGTCCTCGTCGTCGCCGCACAGCGGGACCGCGAGCGGGCGGCCGTCGAAGACCGGTGGGGTCAGCCGCCAGACGTCCTCGTGGCAGAGGTTGAAGGCCTTGACCACCTGCGCGTCGGGGGCGGCGGCCGCGAGCCGTTCGGCCGCGGAGCTGCCTCCCGCCGTCTCCAGGACGAAACCCGGGCCCACCGGATTGACGCAGTCGATCAGCACCCGGTCGCGCAGGGCGCCCTTGAGCCCCGCTACGACCTCGGCAACGGCCGCGTACGGCAGCGCGATCAGCACCGCGTCGACGCCGAACTCGGCCGCCGCCCGCAGATCGCCGCCGCGTCCGCCGAACCGCCCGGCGAGCCCGGCCGCGCGTTCCATGTTCCGCCCGCCCACGCGGACTTCGTGACCCGCGCGCGCCCATCGTGTGCCGAGCGCGTCCGCCATGCTCCCCGTACCGAGAATCCCGATCCTCATCAGCCTCGTATCCCTTCTGTCGCCGGATCCAGCACGACAGTAGGAATCCGCTCGGGCACCATTCGGTACGTGACGACCGAAGACTTCCTCGCCGACTGCCGGGCCCGGCTCGCCTTCGATCTGCTGGCCAACACCTGGAACTCCGTTGTGCTGTGGGCCCTGCGGCACGGCCCGGTGCGCCACGGTGAGCTGCGCGAGCGCATCGGCGGCATCAGCCAGAAGGTGCTGACCGAGACGTTGCGGCGGCTGGAGTTCAACGGGCTCGTGCTGCGGCGCGCGTACGGTGGTTCGCCACCTCGGGTCGAGTACGAACTCACCGGGCTCGGGCGGTCGTTGCTCGACCCCATCGGCGCCTTCGGTGCCTGGGCCTTCGAGCACGGCGACGAGGTCATGGCCGCGCAGG
This sequence comes from Streptomyces sp. R35, assembly GCF_041053035.1. NCBI lineage: Bacteria > Bacillati > Actinomycetota > Actinomycetes > Kitasatosporales > Streptomycetaceae > Streptomyces > Streptomyces sp. R35. The sequence continues at coordinate 7,902,275 of NZ_CP163440.1, read as the reverse complement.
AGCGCTACACGCGGGAGCGTTGAGCGACCGTCGCCGGGTCGGTGGGCGTGGAGCGGGTCAGGTACTGCGGTACCGGGGCCGTGTCCTCGCCGTTGTCGCGGACCAGGCCGTAGCGGATGGCGCCCTGGGCGGGACCCGTACGGATGTCCTCGGTCACCTTGTCCCATGCCGAGGTCGAGACGAAGAGGTTGTAGTCGGCGCCGCGCTCGTTCTGGTGAAGGGTGACGGTGCCGTCGATCCAGAAGTACTCGTCCTGCCACATCTGCTGGGTGCCGGACGGCAGGACGGACATACCGGTGGCCGGTCCGCCCATCCAGGTCGTGCCGTCCGTCGAGCCGGGCTGAACGTCGTCCATGCGGTGACCGCCGCCTGAGGCGACATGGAAGAGCTTGCCGCGCAGACCGGTCCAGGTCGGCATCACGACGCTGCCGGGGCGCTCACCGGGCAGGATCTGCCAGAGGATCCGGAAGTAGCCCTGGCCGGTGAGGGTGACCGTCTCGCCGCGGTGGGTCATACCCGTGGCGGGCGCACCCGTCGCGGTGATGCCCTTCTCGGCACGCCGGGGCAAGGCGGCGGGAAGCGCGGTCGCGGCGGGCACGCTGTCGACGGCGTCGACGACCGTGCCGTACGGCTGCGTCGTCGCCTTCGGCTTCTTCGCCTCCTTCTTCGTCTTCGTCGGCGAGGGGCTCGGGGTCGCCGACGGCGTCAGAGTCGGCGGACGGGCCGTACTCGCCGCCGTGGGCGCGACGGCTGCCCGCGCGGGCGGTCTGTCCGGAGGCCGCGTCACGACGTAGGCGCCGCCGGCCACGATCGTCGCGCCGGCCGTCACCGCCACGGCGGGCTTGGTGAGCGCGCTGATCACCTTGGCGGACCATCCGACGCCGGTCGCGGCCGCCGCCGTCTTGCCGCCCAGGGCCAGCGAGAGCGTGAAGCCGACCGGCACCGGGACGAGCGCGATCCCGACGAGGAGCCGTTCGGCCGGTACGACCGCCTCGCGCGCCCCTGAGCAGGAGGCGCAGCCCCTGATGTGGCGGGCCAGGCGTTTGCGCCACACCGAGTCGGGGCGCCCGGACCAGCGGGCGGTCACCTCGGGCAGGTCCGGGCAGGACGAGTCGAGCGCCCGGACGATGCCGCGCGCGGTCTCCAGGCGTTCCTTCATGCGCTGGACGCGGACGGCGGCGTGCTGCCGGCTGATGCCGACGGCCGCCGCCAGTTCGCGCCGGGTGAGCTCGCCGGCGACCTCCAGCCACCACAGCGACAGCAGTTGGCGGTCCTCGTCGTCGAGCCAGCGCACCGCCTCCGCGACCTCGCGCCGCTGCCCTTCCAACTGGAGCCGCAGTACCGTCAGTTCGGCGAAATCGGCGGCCTGTTCGCCCGCGCCGTCGTCGAGCGTCTCGGAGGTCCGGCGGCGCGCCCGGTCACGTATCTGCCGCATCGCGATGGCGACCAGCCAGGACCGGAAGCTGTCCGGATCGCGCAGCGAGCCGAGGTTGTCGACGGCGCGCAGCATGGTCTCCTGCACGACGTCGTCGACGTCCGCGTGGCCGTTCAGGGCGCGGCCGACGATGTTGTAGACGAGGGGCAGCCAGCCCGCGACCAGCTCGTCGAGGGCGCGCCGGTCGCCGGCCTGTGCGGCCGCGATGGTGGAGCGCCACTCCCGCCCGTCCACGTACGTCCTCTCCATGGTCACTTCGCCCTCGGAACGTACCTTCTCCGCCATCTCCGTGGCGCACGGGGCCGTATCGCAGGACGGTTCACCTTCGGAGACGGCGGGGACCGCTCGGCGATAACAGTTTTTCGCGGCCCCCTAGGGGCGACCCTTGCGCCGATGCCGGGGACGGCGCCCTCCCCAGTGACGATCCCGGCGATCTCGTACGGCCGGAGGATGAACATCGACTTCGACCGGCACACCGGTCATTCGGTTCAAGCGATCAACTGATCTCAGGAGTGCTCAATGGCCGTACGCCGCCCCGCAGTTGCCCTCGTCGCCGCCCTCGCCCTCGGTCTCGCCGCCGGGCCGGCGCTGAGTGCACCGGCGTTCGCCGCACCGTCCGCCCAGAAGGCCGCGGTGGCCGCGCGGACCGCCGGACCCGACGCCGAGGCCCTGCGCGCCGCGCTCGCCGGGCTCCCGGACGCGGACGCGACCGCCGCGCTGGTACGGGTCGGGGGCACCGACGGCAGCTGGCGCGGCAGCGCGGGCGTGCACGACCTGGTGAGCGGCACGAAGGCGGATCCGAACGCCCGTTTCCGTGCCGGTTCCACCACCAAGGTGGTCACCGCGGCGGTCGTCCTCCAGCTCGCGGCGGAGGGCAGGGTCGGCCTGAGCACGCCCGTGCAGCACTACCTGCCCGGACTGCTGTCGACGGCCTTCAAGCCCATCACCGTACGGCAGTTGCTGAACCACACCAGCGGGATCCAGGCGGGCGACGGGTTCGGCGACTCCTTCGAGGACGCGTACGCCCACCGCTTCGACACGCTCACGCCGAAGGAGGTCGTCGCCTCGGCGGTGGCGAAGGGGCCGGAGTTCTGCCCGGGCGAGCAGCAGGACTACCTGAACATCAACTACACGATCCTCGGCATGCTGATCGAGAAGGTGACCGGGCACACGTACGCGCAGGAGGCGGAGCACCGGATCTTCCGGCCCGCCGGGATGCGCGACTCGTACTTCCCCGGCACCGACCCGCGCATCCACGGACCGCACAACCACGGCTACCAGGCGGTGAAGCAGGCGGACGGAACGACGACGTTCGTCGACGTCACCGACTGGAACCAGGCGGACCGCTGGGCGGCGGGCGACATGATCTCCACGACGGCGGACCTGGAACGGCTGATCACCCGTCTCTTCCGGGGCGATCTGGTTCCCGGACCGCAGCTGGAGGAGATGTTCACCGTGCCGTCGGGCATCGACGGCGCCGACATGAGCGCCGGGCTCCAGCGCTTCGAGTACGGCGGGAAGGTCTACTGGCTCAAGTCCGGCGCCCGCTACGGCTACAGCGCGGTCGTCGCGGCCACCCGTGACCTGTCCCGCACCCTCGTCTACTCGGTCAACTCCACCGACGCGAAGGGCGAGTCGATGAACCCGGTCGCCCAGCGGATCGCGATGGCGGCACTCAAGTAGCGGGAACCGGGGCGGGGCCTGGATACGGGGTGAGCGCTTCCAGTCGCTTGATCCTCTTCCGTACGACGTACAGGGGGATCACCCCGAAGATCCCGAAGGACATGTCGACGACGGTCCACCAGAAGGGAATTCCGCGGATCGGCCCGCAGATGAGCGCGAGCGGGACGATGCCGGCGCAGGCGATCATGCCGAACTCGACGACCCAGATGTTGCGGACCGGATCACGGTACGGCCCGTAGAAGGCGACCGCGATCACGAGATGCGCGAACGCCAGCCAGTCCGTGCCGTACAGCACGAAGGGGTACTCGGCGTCGGCGGCGTCGAGCCCGTGGCGTACGTGCTCGATCCAGTCCATCAGGGCGGGCAGGTGCTCGGGCACGGACAGGGACCGCAACAGGTCCTCGGTCCAGCGCAGTTCGTGCACCAGGGGGAAGGCCGTGGCGCCGCTGAGCACCAGGCAGACGACGAACAGGACCAGCCACGCGCGAATGCCCTTCAGCAGGGCGGCTCTTTCGCTCATGACCGGAGCGTACGCCCAGACTTGAACATGTTCAAAACTGTATCCGGGCAGCCTTCCGTACGGGGTTACGGGGTTACGGGGTTACGCGGTGGACGAGGTTGCCGGTCGTCCTGCGCCCCGGGATCCGTGGAACTCAGCCGCGTGCCGAGGCGCCCAGGGTCTCGGCACGCTGGGCGAGCCGCTTCAGGGCCGTCTCGCCCCACTTGATATTCGCCTGCTCCAGGGCCATGCCGCCGAGCAGGGTGAGGTAGGGGCCGATGCGCTCGGCGGTGGAGAGGTACTCCTCCTCGGTGCGTCCGGCGAGCATGCGCTCCTGCGCGCGCCGGTAGCGGGCCAGCTTGGCGGTGGACCGCTCCACGCGTTCGGCGACCCCGGCCCGGACGGCCTCGACGTCGCCGATGTCGACGCACTGCACCTTGACCATCAGCTCGTCCCGGATCGCCGTCGGCCTGCTGGGGACTTCGGCGGTGTAGGCACGCATCGCGTCGAGCCCGGCGTCGGTGAGCGAGAAGAGCCGTTTGTTGGGCCGGCGCTCCTGCTGCACGACGCGAGCGGAGACGAGCCCCTCGCTCTCCATGCGCTCCAGCTCCCGGTAGATCTGCTGGGGGGTGGCCATCCAGAAGTTGGCGACCGAGGCCTCGAACCCCTTCGCGAGGTCGTACCCGGACGCCTCACCCTCCAGAAGTGCGGCCATCACCGCATTACGCAGAGCCATTCGCCCAACCTAACACCCGGTTGATTAGTCAATGAGTCGACCATCCGACGGACTCTCACTGCGGCGGGCGAGCGTGGTCACCGGGAGCAGAGCGGGCCGCTTGGCCCGTCGGCCGTCGCCGGACGACCGGCCGCGCACCCGGCGGGCGAGCCAGGGCCCCAGGAACGAGCCGGCCCAGCGCAGTTCGGCGGCGACGGCCCGCAGACCATGGGTCGCCCCCGCGTCGGGAGGCAGGGGCAGCGTCCAGCTGTCGTCGCTGCCCGGCAGGCCGAGCGCGTCGGCCACCGCGGCCGCGATGCGGGCATGGCCGAGCGGGCTGGCGTGCAACCGGTCGGCGCTCCACAGCCGGGGATCGGTCATCACGGGGTGCTGGGAGGCTTCGACCACCACCACACCGTGGCGCCGGGCCGCTTCCCGGATGCGGTCGTTGAGCGCGTAGACCCGGTGGGCGACCGGTCGCGCCAGCGGGGTGATCCGGCCCATGTCCGGGAAGGTGAGCGTCACCACGAGGGCGCCCTGTGCGGTGAGCGCGGCGAACATCGCCTCCAGATGACCGGCCACCTCGTCCAGGTCGACACGGGGTCGCAGCAGGTCGTTGACCCCGGCGACGACCGTGGCGAGGTCCGGCCGCAGCGCGAGGGCCGGAGCGAGCTGTTCGGCACGCACCTGTCCGGCGAGCCGCCCTCGTACGGCGAGATTGGCGTACCGGACGTCCGGGCTGTCCCGCGCGATCCGCTCGGCGAGCCGGTCCGCGCACCCCCGTAGACCGCGGACGTCGTCGCCGTCGCCCAGCCCTTCGGTCTGGCTGTCGCCCAGGGCGACGTACCGAAGGTATGCGTTGACCGTCACGGTCCGACCGCCTCCCTGCCTCAACTTGCCCAACGTGATGGATAGGAAACTACTCCCCTATTCGCATTGTTGTATAGAAAGCAGGACGCGGAGGCCATCACCCTGGGCCGGCCCGGAGTCCTACGGCTCGGCGGATTGCGCGCTCGGTGTCGCCGACGGCTCGCGGCTGGGCACGGTGGTGCTGGAGGGAGTGGTCGGAGGCCTGGTCGGGGTCGCCCTGGTCGGGGTCGCCCTGGTGGGGCGGGGGCTGACGGGCCCGGGTGACGCCGAAGCCGACGCCGACGGGGAGGGCGGGGCCGAAGGACTGCTCGCGGGCGGCGGGGCGAGAGGGACCGCGGGAGACGTGGGTGTATCGGGTGTCGCCAGACGGAGCGGCAGCGCGACGAGGGCGGCGACGGCGCAGGCCAGGCCGACCCCGGCCGCGGTGCGGAGCAGCCGGCGGCGGGCCGCGCCGCGGCGGATCGCTTCGTATCGGCCGGGGGGTGGGCCGAGGTAGTCGGAGGTGGGTCGCAGGATGACGGCGAGAGGGTCGTCGGGTTCGAACTCCGGACCGTCGTCAGAGTGTGTGATCAAGGCTTCTCCCCAGGTGGGCGCGGAGCAGTTCGCGGGCCGCGTGGAGGTCGGCCTTGATGGTTCCTTCCTTGCGCCCGGTCAGCGCGGACACCTCCCGGATCGGCATGTCAGCGTAGTAGTGCAGCAGGATCGGAACGCGCAGTCGTTCCGGCAGCGACTGCACGAGCAGCCGTACCGACGGGTCGGCCTGCTCGGCCGGCGGGCGGACGGCTTCCTCGGTGGTGACACGGCGCACGGCTCTGCGTTCGCGTTCGAGCCCCCGCCAGTGGTCCCGGACGAGGTTGGCGGCGGTGACGTAGAGGAACCCCCGGGGCTCCGCCACGGATGTCCAGCGGGCCCAGAGCCGGGTGAACGCCTCCGAGGCGATCTCATGCGCCGTCTCGTCGTCGTCGACCAGCCGGCGGCACCAGCCGGCGAGGCGCGGGTAGAGGGCGGCGAACAGCTCGGACGCTGCCGTCTCGCGGGACCGTTTCAACACTCTCCATCGTCGTGATGCCAGTGCCGTGGGGGCACTGCCATGAGGGCACTCGTGGGGGAAGATCCCGGGCCGTCGGCGTACGTTCCATCGGCCCGGGATCCCCGGGATCCTGAGGGTGGGTCAGGGGCTCGCGGAGCTGAGCGCGGCGAAGACGATCACGTTGTCGAGGTAGCCGTCACCGGTACGGGGGCCGCCGCAGGTGATGAGACGCAGCTCCGGACGGTCCACGTTCCCGTAGACCGCGTCCACCGGGAAGTCCGCCTTGGCGACCGTCCGTACGGCGTTGACGGCGAACTCCGCCGTCGTGCCGTTCTCCAGGCGCGTCATGATCCGGTCGCCCTTGCGCAGCCGCGCGAGGTGACGGAAGACCCCGTCCCCGTAGGCGCCGACCGTGACATGGGCGAGGATCACCGACGGGCCGGTCTGGCCCGGCGTCGGCGAGTGCCGGTACCAGCCCGCACGGTCGTGCGCCGTGATCGGGGGAACCTGCACGCTGCCGTCCGAGGCCAGCCCCAGCTGGATGACCGGGGTGTCGACCCCGATCGCCGGGATCCGCAGCCTGACCGGGACCGAACGCCCGAGCGCATGCGCCGCCTTGGCGGAGGACCGCGAAGGCGCAGGCGTGCTCCCGGAACGTGCGGTACCGGCCGGGCCGGCCGCGTGGCCGCCGCAACCCACCAGCGACGAGGCCAGCGCGGCCGTCGCCGCGGCGACGAAGGCACGCCTGGAGGGCGAGGTCATTCCCCGGTCGCCCGGCGACGACGTACGAGAAACACCGCCGCACCGCCGACGGCGAACGCCGCGGCGGCACCCCCGCCGATCAGTGCGCCATCGGCTCCGGACCGCGTCGCCGTCGACGCCACACCGGTGTCGGGCGCTCCGCTCGGCACGACGGAGACCTGGCTCCCGGGGGCCCGGGTCGGTGCGGCGCTCGGGACCGCGCTCGGGGCCTCGGACGGGACCGCGGACGGGTCGGTGGTGGCGCTCGGGACCGGAGACGGGGCGGTGGTGGAGGTCGGACGGCTCGTGGCGGCCGGGCTCGGGGTCGCCCCGTCGGCGTACGCGGGCACTGTGCTCGCCAGCGCGGCGGTGCACGCAAGTGCCATGGCGCTGAGGACAGTTCGGCGCATGAATCGCTCTCTTTCGTCGGTCCGCCCGCGCGGTGACCCGGCGGGCTGGGTGATGGATCGAGCGGAGAGACGAGGGAGCGGCCGAGCGGGTTGTAAAGAGATGGCAAAGCCGCCGGAAGTCGATGCCTCGCGCGCAGGAAGGGGCCCCGCGCGGTCAGCCGGCGGTGACCTGATTCCGGCCCTGCGCGGGCCAACTCCCCCGGCACAGGCAACCCATAGGTCGCGTTTCCCTTCCTTCGAGGCGTGAGGGGCTCCCGGTACCGACGGGGCGCCCGCGCTCGAAGTGTGAGGAGGGGGACCCTTGAACCGTACCCGGCGAATAGGTGTCACCGCCCTGGCCGTGCTCGCGGCCCTGGCGGGTTCACCGGGACTGGCCCAGGCCCAACAGCCATCCCAGACACAGCCGTTGACGGCGAACGCCGACAGCGTGCTGCCGCCGGGATGGCGCGTCACCGGGGAGGGCGTCGCGCGTGAGCTGGTCTGGCGGTCGGACAGGGCCGTGCCCATGGGCGACGCCCGTGTCGAGTTCCACGCGGACGGCCGGCTGCTCGGCGCGCCGAAGGCATCCAAGGACGGCCGTACGTTCCGGCTCGCCCTCAACGAAGCCACCCCGCTCAAGGAACTTCAAGTCCTCGCGGGCGGGCGCCGGTTGGACGCGCCCGCCGACAACAACACCGGCGAGGGGCGGAAGAACTCCCTGGCGGCCGCACAGCCCCCGGCCCAACTCCCGGCGAACTCCGTGGACCCGGGCAAGCCGGGCTCGTACCGCACGGCCACCGGCGAGTACGACCTCGACCCGGTGAAGCTGCCCGGCTTCGCCCAGCCGGTCGAGATGCGGGCCGTCGTGGTCGCGCCCACCGGCGCCACCGGCAAGCGGCCGCTCGCGCTGTTCCTGCACGGCCGCCACACCACCTGCTTCAAGCCGGGCGGGTCCGAGGACGACGTGACCGGGCAATGGCCCTGCCCGGCCGGCAAGAAGTCGATCCCGAGCTACAAGGGCTACCTGAAGGACCAGAAACTGCTGGCCTCCCAGGGCTATGTGACGGTGTCGATCTCCGCGAACGGCATCAACGGCCAGGACGGGGACGCCGAGGACGGCGGTGCGCAGGCGCGCTCCTCGCTGGTGCGGCAGCACCTCGCCCAGTGGGCCGGCTGGGCCGCCCACCCGGGCACCGCCCCGGCGGCCGTGCCCGACGCGGCGAAGGCCGACCTGTCCCGCGTCCTGCTCGTCGGCCACTCGCGTGGCGGCGAGGGCGTCAACCGGGCCGCCATGGACAGCCTCTACCCGCCGCCCGCCGCGCAGGACGGTTACCGGGGCCCGGTGCGCTGGAAGATCCGCGGGACCGTCCTCATCGGACCGACGATCTTCGGCCAGAATCCGGTCGCCGACGTGCCGTCCACGACGATCCTCCCGGGCTGTGACGGTGACGTCTCCGACCTCCAGGGCGAGGTGTACGTCGACGGGACGCGCGGGATCAGCCGGGGCACCGCCCTGCACAGCGCCGTCTACGTGGTCGGCGCCAACCACAACTTCTTCAACACCGAGTGGACGCCGGGCAAGTCCAAGGCCCCCTCCTCCGACGACTTCTGGGACGACCCGGAACAGCAGCCCGACCCGGTGTGCTCCACGGGCACCCGTACCCGGCTGACCGCCGACCAGCAGCACCAGGCGGGCGCCACCTACATCGCCGCCGCGGCCCGGCTGTTCGTCGGTGGTGACGACCGGGTACGTCCGCTGCTGGACGGCTCGGCCCGGCGCGCTCCCTCGGCCGACCCGGCCCGGGTGCTGACCCACGCGGTCGGCGCCCACCGTACGGCCGGGTTCGTGCCCGACGACGGACCGGTGAAGGTGACCGGCGGCAGGCTCTGCTCGGCGATCGACCCCGACCCGGCCGTGGCCTGCCTGGGCCCCGGCACCAAGGGATCGTCGCCGCACTTCGCGTGGTGGCAGACCGAGAAGGAGGCCGGCCGCAGCGCGGTCGCGCTGAAGTGGTCGGCGCCGGGCACGGCGACCAAGGTCCGCCCCGCCGCTCCGGTGTCCCTCTCCGGCGCCAAGAGCCTCGCGCTGCGCGTGTTCGTGCCGCCGAACACGACCGGCACCAAGCTGGACGTGGCCGTCACCGACACCTCCGGCCGCCGGGCCAAGCTCGGCCAGGTCCGGATCGACGGGCTGCCGGGCACCGAGCGCACCGCCTCCTACTGGGCGCGCGAACTGCGCGTCCCGCTGACCGCGGCCATCCGCGCCGGCCTCGACCTGAGGCACGTCAAGTCCCTTGAACTGACCCCGCGTTCAGGGTCCGGAAAGGCCTGGCTGATGGACGCCTGGGGCTGGGCCCCCGGTACCCCGGCGGTCAGGGCGGCGGCGCTGCCGCGCGTCGACATCGGCCGGCTCACCGTCAAGGAGGGCAACTCGGGCACCCGCACCTACCACATCCCGGTCCAGGTCTCCGGGCACGGCAGCGGCAAGGTCCGCTTCTCCGTCCTCGACCCGGACACCGGACAGGCCAAGGACAAGCTGGTCACCGTGCGGCCCGGCAGCAACCCCATCGACGTACCGGTCGTGGTGAAGGGCAACACGCGCTACGGCTACGACAAGCAGCAGGACCTCCTCGCGAAGGCCGTGCGCGGCGCCGTCATCGGCTCCTACCAGGGTGGGGTCACCGCGGTGAACGACGACCCCGAGCCCTCGATCACCGTGACGCCGGTCACGGACCGGGTGACCGAGGGAGGGACGCTGGCGTGGCGGATCTCCCTCTCCGAGCCCGCCGACGTGGAGATCAGTCAGCCGGTCCAGGTGCTTCCGGTCACCGAGGGCGCCGAGCTGTCCACCAAGGACGTGGACCCGCAGTGGCTGATGGACTACTCCGGTGACGGCCCCGACCCTGAGCGCGCGCTCTCCCAGGCGAACCTGTGGGTGTGGACGAACATCCCGGCCGGGGCCACCACCGCCGACTTCACCGTGCCGACGGTGAAGGACCAGCTGGCCGAGCCGGCCGAGTCGGTACGCCTCGCGCTGACCGACGACAACGCCGAGCCGCTTCCCGGCCACCCGGCACTGACGGGCACGGTGGTCGACGCGCCGTAAGCCGGCCTGCGTAGGGGCATGGACAAGGGGCATGGACAGGGATGTCCATGCCCCCTGCGTGTTCACCTCGTCCGCCGTCGGTGGGCGGACGGCGACGAGTGCGCGAGACCGGTCTGATAGGCCATCACGACGAGTCGCTCCCGCCCGCACCCCCTCCCTTCACCCGCCCAGCGCAGCCCGCACCCCGGGCACGACCTCCAGCGCGAACAGGGTCAGCCGGCGCAGATGGTCGGCGTCGGGCCAGTAGACGAAACCGTTCATCCCGTAGTCGCGCACGAGCGAGACGAGCTGGTCGACCCACTGCCGCACATCGCCCTGGAACGGCACGGTGGACTCGACGGGGCTGATCAGTCCGAGGGCATCCAGCCTCCCCACGTCAGGCTCGCCACCGCCGGAGCCGCAACGGCCGTGACTCCGCGGCGCGGCTGACCGGAGGAATTCGGCCGTGGGCCTGGAGGCGCTGGTTGACGCCGAACACGCCTGACGAGATGCGGACGTCGGCCGCCAGGCAGGACAGCGGCCCCGAGCCCGCCATGGACGGCGGGCTCGGGGCCGTTGGTGGTTGCCTCAGCGAGAGGTGAGTTTCCAGAGGTGGTCGGCGGTGCCATTGTCGGACCACTGCAGGGCCTGGGCGCCCGACGACGTGCTCATGCTGTCGACGCCCAGCAGCAGACCGCTGTTGTAGTTGGCGATCTTGTAGTAGCCGTCACGGGCCGGTATGGCCTGCCAGAGATGGTCGGCGGTGCCGTTGTCACCCCAGATCAGGGCCGTTCCGCCATTGCTGGTGCTCATGTTGTTGATGCCGAGCAGCAATCCGCTCTTCTCGTTGACGATCTTGTACAGGCCCGATCCCGCGGCCACCAGGGTCCAGTTCTGGTCGGTGCCGGTGGTGGACGTGGCCTGGACGACCGAGGTGCCCTGAGCAGTGCCCGCGTTCACGGTGTCGAGGGCGAGCCCGCTGTTCTTGTTGGTGATCTGGTAGCGCCCGGCCAGCGACGTCGAGGTACCGCTGGGGGTGACGACCAAGTGGTAGCCGTCGGAGGCGTTCATCGTGACGGGCACGGTGATGGAGCCGCCGCTGACGGTGTAGTCGGTGTCGGAGATGGTGATCGGGCCGGAAGAGGCGGTGGTGCGGCCGGTGTTCGGGGAGTACTCCAGCTTGACGTGGACCGTGCTGCCGAAGGCCGACAGGGAGCTCAGGCCGTTGACCGTGATGGCGCAGGAGCCGGTGCAGCCGCCGGCGACGACGCTGATCTGGTTGCCCGCGCCGTTGCGGGAGGCGAGGCCGTCGATGCCGGTCTGTGCGGGAGGTGTGGTGACGACCATGTTGCCGGACATGTCGCCGTACCACTTGTACGTCCAGTACGAGCCGTTGGGCGAGCCGCCGGTGTCGGTCAGGGTGTCGCCGAGGGTGCCATAGTGGTTCCAGAAGGCGAGTTCGGCGTCGCGCACCCCGGTCCGCTCGAACTTGGCGGCATAGCCGATGAGGGCTCCGGAGTTGCCCATCTCGTCGGGGGTGCCGTACTCCTCGATGTCGATCGGGCGCGGGCTGATGCCGAGGCTGGTTTCCAGAGCGCGATAGGCGGCGACGTGAGCGGCGATGTCTGCGCTGCCCTGGAGTTCGTGCCAGGCGATGACGTCCGGGACCGTGCCGCTCGCCTTGGCGTCGGTGAGGAACGAGCTCATCCAGGACTGGTTCCACGCCGAGTAACTCGGCCCCTGGATCGGCGTCGTGGTGTCCTTGGTACGCACCTCCTTGAAGGTGCGCGCCCAACCCGTGTTGAATGCGCCCGCGTTGGTGGTGTCCCAGGTCCAGTCGGGCTCGTTCCACAGCGCGTACGCGCCGATGTTCGTGGCACTGGAGGACTGCACGGAAGCGACCTGCTTGTCGACTGCCGACAGCCAGTCGCTCCAGCTCACCCACTTGTAGGGGAAGTTCGGATACCAGTCCGGCATCCGTACGACGACCTTGGCGCCCGCGGCCGCGGCCTTGGAGGCGACCACGAGGGAGTCGCCCGCCGGAGCGGGCTCGCCGTTGGGGAGCTGGCTGCCGCCCGGCGCCATCTGGATGAAGGTGTTGGGCTTCAGGGGCTGTACGAGGCTGTCGGAGGGGGTGCTCGCGCCGGCCAGACCGTAGAGGCTTCCCGTGCCGACGTGGGTGACGGACCGCAGGTTCTGCGCGGCGTTGACGACCAGCGTGGTCGACGACGTGGGGGCGGCCTCGGCGGATGCGCCCGTAAGGACGACGGCGGTGGCGGCCAGGGCCGTGGCCACGGCGGCGGCGGTGGCGCGGCCGAGAGGGACTCTGTAACGGTGACGGGGGCTCAGGTATGACATCAGCGGCTCTCCTGAGGGGTGGGATGGGGACTGGCGGTGACACGTGTGGGGTGGGGGGCGCGGAGCGGGCCGACCGGTTGCGCGGGGACTCGGACTCTCGTGACGGGCAGGGCGGAGCTCGGCCCCGCCCGGCCGGTGGGCCGGGGGCGGCGGGCATCGTGGATCAGTCTTTGACCGCGCCCGCGGTGACGCCCGCGGCCACGTAGCGCTGGGCGAGGACGAGGAGGACCGCCGCAGGCAGGGACGCGACGACGGCGGTGGCCATGATCGCGTTCCATTCCTGGTTGTTGTTGCCGATGTAGTGGTAGATACCGAGGGTGATGGGGCGCCAGTCGCCGCCGCCGTCAAGGGTGTTGGCGAAGACGAAGTCGGACCAGGCCCACAGGAAGCTGAAGAGCGAGACGGTGACGAGCGCGTTGCGGCTGACCGGCAGGACGATCGACCAGAAGGTGCGGAAGGTGCCGGCGCCGTCGATGCGGGAGGCGGCGATCAGCTCGCCGGGGATGCCCGACATGAACGCGGTGAAGATCATGACGCCGAACGGCACGGCAATGGTGGAGTCGGCGATGATCAGGCCCCACCAGGAGTTGAGCAGGCCGAGGTCCAGGAAGATGCCGTAGAAGCCCATCGCCATGACGATGCCGGGGATCATCTGGGCGACCAGCAGGACGAGGCCGAGGAGGCCGCCGCCGCGGGGCCGCAGTTTGGCCAGCGCGAAGCCGGCCGGAGCGGCGAGGACGAGGGTGAGGACGACCGTGCCGAGCCCGATGAGCAGGCTGGTGCCGAGGTAGGGCATCTGGTCGTTCAGAACGGCGCGGTAGCCCTCGAAGGTGGGATGCAGGGGCAGCAGGTCGGGCGGGCTTTTGCGCATGTCCTGCTGCGGGGTGAGGGACACGTTGAGCATCCAGTACACCGGGAACAGCATGACGGCGGTGAGCAGGACGCCGACGACGGTGTAGAGGCGCGAGCGCCGGGCGGGGCTGTGGGCGGCGGTCATGCTTGCTGCCTCCTCTGGACGCGGATGTACAGCAGCCCGAAGGCGAGGGCGATGAGGATGAGGATGTTGCCGACGGCGGCCCCGGGGCCGAACTTCGGCAGCAGGGTGCCGAACCCGAGTTGGTAGGACCAGGTCGCCAGGGTGGACGAGGAGTCGCCGGGGCCGCCCTTGGTCATGATCCAGATCAGGTCGAACACCTTGAGGGTGTAGACGAGCCCGAGCAGCAGCGTGATCGCCGAGACCGGGCGCAGCAGCGGGAAGGTGATCCGCCGGAACTGCTGCCAGGCGCTCGCCCCGTCCAGCGACGCGGCCTCGTACAGCTCGCCGGGGATGTTCTGCAGTCCGCTGTAGAGGATGACCAGGTTGAACGGTATGCCGATCCAGACGTTCGCGATGATCACCGAGGTCAGCGCCCAGTCGGGCGAGGTGAGCCAGTCGACCGGAGCCACACCGACCAGGTGGAGGGCGTAGTTGAGGACGCCGGACTCACTGTTGAACATCCACGACCAGGTCGACGCCGACACGATCAGCGGCAGCAGCCACGGGATCAGGAACAGCGCCCTGAGGGTGCCGGCCAGCCGGAAGTGGCGGTTGAAGAAGACCGCGAGGGCGAGCCCGGCAACGTACTGGAACGCGATCGACACGAAGGTGAAGATCATGGTGTGGCGCAGTGCCGGGCCGAACGTGGGATCGTCGAAGACGGTCCTGAAGTTGTCCAGCCCGGAGAACGGCGCGTCCCCCGCCACGAACGAGCGGACGGTGTAGTCGCGCAGGCTCAGGTCGAGGTTGCGGTAGAGGGGATAGGCGTAGAACGCGGCGAGGTAGACGGCCAGGGGAGCGAGGAACGCCAGAGCGGTCAGCCGGCTCTTCCGGCGCTGGCGGCGCCGGAGAGCCGGGGCGTCCGTCCGGTCGACGGTGCCGGTCGCCCCGGACCTGGCCGGGGACCGCTGTGAGCGGCGGTCGACGCGGGCGGTGGTCATGCGAACTCCTGGATGGGGGTGGCCTGCCCGGGGCGGTGACGGTGTCCGGGCGGTTGCGGGTGACGTGCGGGTGCCGGAGACAGGGCCCAGGCGCGTGCCGCGAGCGCGTCGGGCGTCTCAGTTCTTGCCCGCGGCCGTCTGCGCGGTATCCAGGGCGGCCTGCGGGCTCTTGCTGCCGGACAGGGCACCCTGGACGGCGGTCCACATGGGCTGGGAGATGGTCGGGTACTTGGTGCCCAGTCCCCCGCTGGTGCGGCCGCGGGCCGCGGCCACCGCGTCGACCCACGGCTTGAGCTCGGGGTTCGCCTTGACCTGCTGGGCCTGCACCGCCTCGGTCGGGGCCACGTACGCCAGCGTCGTGTCCGTGGACAGCAGGTTCGCTGAGCTGGTCAGACAGGTGACGATCTTCTTGGTGACGTCGTAGCGCGCGGTGTCCTTCTGCACCGGGACGGTGACGAACTCGCCGCCGGTCGGTACCGGTGCCGACCC
The DNA here is from genome assembly GCF_041053035.1 of Streptomyces sp. R35. Lineage (NCBI taxonomy): Bacteria > Bacillati > Actinomycetota > Actinomycetes > Kitasatosporales > Streptomycetaceae > Streptomyces > Streptomyces sp. R35. The sequence continues at coordinate 7,887,004 of NZ_CP163440.1, read as the reverse complement.
GCCGCTCTGCCCCGGGATGCTGATGACGCCGTACTCGAATCCGGCCTTCGCCGCGTTGCCGAGCTGCCAGGTGCCGTTCTCGCTGAACGCGTAGTCGCCGGTGGCGAACTCCTGCCAGCTGGTGGTCTGGGTGTTCTGCAGGACGTCCTTGGGCGCGTACCCGGCGTCGACCCACTGCTTCCACAGGGTCAGCGCGGCCACGCCCTTCGCCGAGTTGAGCTTGGTCAGGTCACCACCGGCGCCCCAGAACCAGGGCAGGAACTGGAAGCTGCCCTCTTCCGTGTTGATCGCGGAGAACGTGATGCCCTTCTTGCCGGCGCCCTTCACCTTCTTCAGGGCAGCCGTCAGCGAGTTCCAGTCCTTGATCGAGGCCGGGTCGACGCCCGCGGCGGAGAGGACCTTCTTGTTGTAGTAGAGAGCGAGCGTGTTGGCGCCGATCGGCACACCGTAGGAGGCGCCGTCGATGGTGCCCGCGCCGAGGATGTTCTGCTGGATCGACTTCGTGTCCAGGCCGAGGTCGCTCGTCTTGTTGAGGATCCCCGCCTCCACCAGCGTGGACACGACCGGGTTGTCCACGAGCATCACGTCGGGCGTGTTGCCCTGCTGCGCAGCGAGCAGCGCCTTGTTGCCGAGGTCCGAGGTGTCCATGCCGGTGCGCTTGATCTTGACCCCGGCGTCGCTGCCGCACTTGGTGACGAGCTTGCCCCACGCCGAGGATGCGTCGAACTGCGGGTACGGGTCCCAGAAGGTGTACGTCCCGCCGGCGTCGCCGGACCCGGAGGCGGAGGAGTCGGACCGCCGCCACAGGCGGCGACGGAGGTGAGCGCGCCGACAGCGGCGATGGCGGCGATCAGGGTGCGGCGGGAGCTTCTCACGGGTGACCTCGTTGTCTTGGGCGGCTCATGGGGAGCGGTAGGAGAGAAGGGAGAGGAGAGGAGAGGGATGAGGGGGATGAGGGGGCTCAGGAAGTGGGAAGCCAGACGCGCATGCTGCCGTCCTGGCGGTTGGCCCACGCGTAGTAGGGGATCGCGGTCAGTTCGAGGGGCGCGTCAGCCGGTGGGGCGTCGGCGGTGCCGGCGGTCCGGTACGGCCACCAGCCCGCGTCGGCGATGTGCCGGCGGTGCCCTGCGGCCACGACGGTGGTGACGCCGCCGAGCAGGTCGGGGCGGTGCTTCACGGCGAGCGGGCGGGTGGTGTCGAGCACCATGTCGTCCAGGCCGCCGCCGGGGTGGTCGACTTCTTCCAGGCAGTACACGAGCGGTCCGCGCTCGATCGCCACACAGCCGCGTACGGCGTCCACGCGCGGATCCGCGGCGGTGAGACGGGGTTCCAGCGCGAGTTCGAGGACGACCCGGTCGCCGGGCATCCAGGTGCGCTCCAGCCGCAGCCAGCCGTCGCTGACGGGCGCGTCGGTCTGGTCGTACACCGTGTCCCCGGAGCGGATCCGGTACGCGCCGCACCACTGCGGGATGCGCAGCGAGAGAGTCCAGGGCCGGTCGGCCGGGGTCTCCTCGACCGTGAGGGCGATCGTGCCGTGCCAGGGGTAGTCGGTCTCGGCGCTCACCACGACCGGGGTCCCGCCGAGATCGCCGGTGTAGCGCCCGGTGACGTACTGGTGGATCTGCAGGCCGCCGGTGTCGCTCGAGGCGAGGTAGTGCTCCAGGGAGGCCAGCAGCCGCATCGCGTTCGGCGGGCAGCAGGCGCAGCGGAACCAGCGGGTGCGGCGAGCGGACTGGTCGCCGCCGGGGTCGGTGTGGCCGTCGCGGACCTGGAGCGGGTTGACGTAAAGCCAGCGCTCGCCGTCCAGCGACACCCCTGCCAGGAAGCCGTTGAACAGGGTGCGCTCGATCAGGTCGGAGTAGCGGGCCCCGCCGGTGAGCAGGGCCATGCGCCAGCTCCACTGGATCGAGGCGATGGCGGCGCAGGTCTCGCAGTAGGCGCGCTCGTTCGGCAGCTCGTACGGATCGCCGAAGTCCTCCTCGTCGTGGTGGGCGCCGAGGCCTCCGGTGATGTGGGTCTTGGTGGTGGTCATCGCCGCCCACAGTCGCTCTGCGGTCGCACGGAGTTCGGCCTCGCCGGTCTCGGTCGCCAGGTCGGTGGCAGCGGCCAGCAGGTACAGCTGGCGTACGGCGTGGCCCTCGACGTTGGTCGCCTCGCGCAGCGGTACGCGGTCCTGGCAGTACGCCTCACCGCCCAGCAGGCCGTGGCCGAAGCGGTCGACGAAGTAGCCGGCGAGGTCCAGGTAGCGGCGCTCACCGGTCTCCCGGTACAGCTCGACCAGGGCGGTCTCGACCTCGGGGTGGCCGTCGACGCCGTCGATGGGCTTGCCGCTTCCGGGCAGGCCGAAGACCGAGTCGATGTGGTCGGCGAACTTCACGGCCACGTCGAGGAGTTCGCCGCGTCCGGTGGCCCGGTGGTGGGCGACGGCGGCCTGGATGAGATGGCCCGCGCAGTACAGCTCGTGGCCCCAGCGCAGGTCCCGGTAGCGCTCGCCGCCCTTGAGCAGCTGGAACCAGGTGTTGAGGTATCCGTCGGGCTGCTGTGCGCCGGCGACGAGGGAGACGATGCGCTCCACGTCGGCCGCGAGCGGACTGTCCCCCTCAGGCGCCTGCTGGGCGAGTTGCCAGGACGCGGCCTCCAGCCATTTGTAGACGTCCGAGTCCACGAACGGGTACGCGCCCTGGAACTCACCCTCGGCCGTCCCCGCCGCCACCCCCAGGTTCCGCAGATTCCCCGCCGACTCCAGCAACCCGGGGCCCTGCGGGATCGAGGTACGCGCGTTCACCTCACGGCGGGTTTCCCAGAAACCGCCACGCACCTCGACGGTGGCAGGGGCGAGCTCGGCCTTGGCACCCGGGCCCTGACGGACCGGGCCCATGGGGGTGCCTCCCTGCTCGGACGAGGCCGAGGACGTGGAAGAGGGCACGACGGAACGTGGGCGGGGCATGGCTCTCCGGAGAGTTAGAGGGGAAAGCGGATCGAGGGTCCGGCGCATCTGGAGGGCGCGGCGTCCCAGGATTCGGACAGGCGGTGCTTCGCCTCTCGGACCCGCTTGAGCAAACGTTTTTCTGTTTGGAAACGTAGAAAGACGCAGAGCGTGAGTCAAGGGGTGCGCACGAGTATTTTGGGGGCCGCCGTCAGGGCTGGCCAGCAGTCGCGAACGGTGTCAGGATGTATGTCGCCGATGTCATCCAGGAAAAGGATTGCGCGTGACCGCCGTTCCAGGTTCTCCCCCGACCGGGCGGGCAAAGCTCGCCGACGTTGCCAAGCTGGCCGGCGTCAGTGTCGGGACGGCCTCGAAAGCGCTGAACGGCAGCGGCAGGATGCGGCCCGAGACACGGCAGCGGGTCCTGACCGCCGTGGAGGCGCTCGACTTCCGCCCCAACCAGCACGCGCAGAGCCTGCACACCGGCCGCAGCTGGACCGTCGGGCTGATGACGACCGACGGCATCGGCCGCTTCAGCACTCCCGTCCTGCTCGGCGCCGAGGACGCGCTCGGCGCCGGGAAGATCTCTGTCCTGCTGTGCGACACCCGCGGTGACGCCATCCGCGAACAGCACCACCTGAGCAACCTCATGGACCGACGGGTGGACGGCATCATCGTGACCGGCCGGCGCACCGACCCACGGCCGCCCCTGAAGGGGATTGAACCGATCCCGACGGTCTACGCGCTCTCGCCGTCCACGGACCCGGACGACATCTCCGTGGTCTCCGACGACCGAAGCGGAGCACAGTTGGCCATCGAGCACCTGCTGGCGACCGGCCGCACCCGGATCGCACACGTCACCGGCCCGGCCCACCACGCCGCCGCCCGCGACCGCGCCCGCCACACCGTCGAGTTGCTCGAACGCTCCTCGCTGGAACTCGCCACCGGCCGGGTCCACTTCGGCGAGTGGAGCGAGGCGTGGGGCCGCCGCGCCGCCGAAGCGGTCCTGCGGACCGCGCCCGACACGGATGCCTTCTTCTGCGGCAACGACCAGATCGCCAGGGGCGTCGCCGACGCGCTGCGCGAGAAGGGGCTGGACGTCCCCGGCAGCGTGGCGATCGTGGGCTACGACAACTGGGACATCATGGCCCTGGCCTGCCGCCCGCCCCTCACCACGATCGACACGGATCTCTCCGAGATCGGCCGTCAGGCCGCCCTGCGACTGCTGGACGCCATCGGCTCCGAGCCGGAGCCGGGCCTGCACACCGTTCCGTGCCGCCTCGTCGTCCGCGAATCGACCTGAGCCGGTTTCCGGTGGCCTGAGCCGGATGGATGCGCTGTTTCCGCAGCCGGACCGACCGCCCGGTCACGCGAGGTACAGACAGCGGTGGGTCTCGGTGCCGGTGGAGGGACACAGGTCTCCGTCGACGACGGCACCGTCGGCCAGGCGCACGGTCACCAGGTCGTCAATCCTGACGGGAAACCCTTTGCTCACCCCGGCCGCTCAGCCTTCGAAGCAGATGTGGACGCGAGGGGCGCCGCCCGGGTCCGGGATCAAGGGCTTGCCGTCCTCCCAGCGGCCCTCGGCGACGGTCTCACCGGTCTGCGGATCGACGACCCGGTACGCGTGCGGGACGGGGGCGACATGGGGGTGCAGCCACATGGAGCCGCCGTGTTCGCGGCAGGCGATGTACAGACGGGCCGGATCGTTCGTCAGGCCGCGGTGGGCCAGGCCGAGTTCCCGGTTCGGGCCCATGTCGGTGGTCGGCAGGCCGTCCAGGATCCGGCCGACGAGACCCACGTACCGGGAGCCGTCGAAGTCCAGCGCCTCGCGTCAGCCGCAGCCCGGGGCGAGCACGGCCGCCGGAGATGCGGTCGTGTGCGCACACCGTCGGCAGAAGCCCCCTAAAGCCCAGCGATCGCGTTCCACCGCTTGGCGAACTCCGTACGCTCGCCGGACGTGATGTCACGCGCGATCGCCAGCCGCTTGCGCATCCCGGCGTCGGGGAAGATCAGCGGGTCCTCGGCGAGGGCGGCGGTGTCCTTGTCCTTGGAGGAGGCGAGGATGTCCTGGGCGGCGGGGACGGGGCAGACGTAGTTGACCCAGGCGGCGAGCTCGGCGGCGACCTCGGGCTCGTAGTAGTAGTCGATGAGCTTCTCCGCGTTGGCCTTGTGGCGGGCCAGGTTGGGGATCATCAGCGACTCGGCCCACAGTTCGGCGCCCTCCTCGGGGACGACGAAGTGGATGTCGGGGTTGTCGGCCTGGAGCTGGATCACGTCACCGGAGTACGCCTGACAGGCCAGGACGTCGCCACTGGAGAGGTCCTTGATGTAGTCGTTGCCCGTGAAGCGGCGGATCTGGCCGCTGTGCACGTGCTGCTCGACCTGGTCGCAGATCTTGTGGAAGTCGTCCGCGGTCCACTTGGTGACGTCGACGCCGTTGCCCTGCATGAGCAGCGCGAACGCCTCGTCCAGGCCGGAGAGCAGGGTGACCCGGCCCTTGAGGTCGTCGGCCCACAGGTCGGAGACGTGCTTGATCTCGCGGCCGACCTTGCGGCGGTTGTACGCGATGCCGGTGATCCCCGACTGCCACGGCACGCTGGACTTGCGGCCGGGGTCGAAGGCGGGTGAGCGGAGCAGCGGGTCGAGGTACTTGGTGACGTTCGGCTGCTTGGCGCGGTCCATCTCCTGGACCCAGCCGAGGCGCACGAAGCGTGCGCACATCCAGTCGCTGATGACGATCAGATCGCGGCCCGTCTGCTGATGGTTCATCAGGGACGGGCTGATCTTGCCGAAGAACTCGTCGTTGTCGTTGATCTCCTCGACGTAGTCGACGGAGATCCCGGTGCGCTTCTCGAAGGCCTCCAGCGTGGGCCGCTTCGAGGGGTCGTTGTCGTCGGTGTCGATGTACAACGGCCAGTTCGCCCACGTCAGCCGCTTGTCGCCGGCGGAGAGGTCGGCCCCGGCCCGGTCGCCGGGGGACACATACGCGGCGGGCACCCCGCATCCCGCCAGGGCGCCGAGCGCGGCACCACCGCCGAGGGCGTGCAGCAGGGACCGGCGGGACATGGACGAGGTCTTCCGATTCACTGGCACGCGGGCAGCATCCCGCGCCCCGCCCTGGACGGACAATGGACGCTGCGTCGAGCGGTGGCCGCACGACCCGACACCCTGTCGATCAGTTGGCCGAAGGGCTGGTCAGGTCGTACGGGGCGCCCTGGCGGCCGGTGCGTCCCGGTCGGCCCGCGTCCCTGTCGCCGGCAGGGTGACCGTCACGCTCAGTCCTCCTTCGGGGCGTGGCCGGGCCGCGACCGAACCGCCGTGCGCGGCGGCGACCGCTGCGACGATGGACAGGCCCAGGCCCAGACCGTCGCGCCCCCGCCCCCGGACGCGTTCGGCGCCCAGGCGGCGGAACGGCTGGAAGAGCCCGGCCACCTGATCGGACGGGATGACGCGACCGCTGTTGGCGATCCGCAGGACGGGCCGCCCTCGGTCCGTCCCGGTCCACAGACTGACCCAACTCCCCTCCCTCTCACGGTGGTTGTGCCGCACGGCGCTGTCCGCGAGGTTGACCACCAGCCGCTCGATCAGCTGTGGATCCCCGAGCACGGGCGCGGAGTTGAGCTCGGCGTCCACGCGCGGTCCGCCGTCGAAGGGATGACCGTCGAGAACGTCTGAACCACCGCGGAGGGGGAACACCGCGGCCCCGGACGGGATCAACTCCCGTCCGGGGCCGCGCGGTTCATGCGGTGATCAGCTGTCCAGGGACGTCATCACGTGCTTGATGCGCGTGTAGTCCTCGAAGCCGTACGCCGACAGGTCCTTGCCGTAGCCGGACTTCTTGAAGCCGCCGTGCGGCATCTCGGCGACCAGCGGGATGTGGGTGTTGATCCACACGCAGCCGAAGTCGAGGGACTTCGACAGGCGCATCGCGCGGCCGTGGTCCTTCGTCCAGACCGAGGAGGCGAGGGCGTAGTCGACGCCGTTGGCCCACTCGATGGCCTGGGCCTCGTCCGAGAAGGACTGGACGGTGATGACCGGGCCGAAGACCTCGTTCTGGATGATCTCGTCGTCCTGCTTGAGGCCCGAGACGACGGTCGGGGCGTAGAAGTAGCCCTTCTCGCCGACCTGGTGGCCACCGGACTCGACCTTCGCGTGGGCGGGCAGCCGCTCGATGAAGCCGGCGACCTGCTTGAGCTGGTTCGGGTTGTTGAGGGGCCCGTACAGGACGTCCTCGTCGTCCGGCTGGCCCGTCTTCGTCTCGGCGGCGGCCTTGGCCAGCGCGGCGACGAACTCGTCGTGGATGGACTCCTGGACGAGGACGCGGGTGGCGGCCGTGCAGTCCTGGCCGGCGTTGAAGAAGCCCGCGACCGAGATGTCCTCGACGGCCTTGGCGATGTCGGTGTCCTCGAAGACGACGACCGGCGCCTTGCCGCCCAGCTCCAGGTGGACGCGCTTGACGTCCTTGGACGCCGACTCGGCGACCGAGATGCCCGCGCGGACGGAGCCGGTGATGGAGGCCATCGCCGGGGTCGGGTGCTCGACCATCAGACGGCCGGTGTCGCGGTCGCCGGTGATGACGTTGAAGACGCCCTTGGGGAGGATGCCGCCGATGATGTCGGCGATCAGGACGGTGGAGGCCGGGGTGGTGTCCGACGGCTTCAGGACGACCGTGTTGCCCGCGGCGAGCGCCGGGGCGAACTTCCATACGGCCATCATCATCGGGTAGTTCCACGGCGCGACCTGGGCACAGACGCCGATCGGCTCGCGGCGGATGATCGAGGTCATGCCCTCCATGTACTCGCCGGCCGAGCGGCCCTCGAGCATGCGGGCGGCGCCCGCGAAGAAGCGGATCTGGTCCACCATCGGCGGGATTTCCTCGGACCGGGTCAGCCCGATCGGCTTGCCGGTGTTCTCCACCTCGGCCGCGATGAGCTCCTCGGCCCGCTCCTCGAACGCGTCCGCGATCTTCAGCAGGGCCTTCTGGCGCTCGGACGGGGTCTGGTCGCGCCAGGCCGGGAAGGCCTCGGCGGCGGCCGCCATCGCGGCGTCGACGTCCGCCTGTCCGGAGAGCGGCGCGGTCGCGTACGCCTCGCCGGTCGCGGGGTTGACCACCTCCGTGGTCCGTCCATCGGCGGCATCGCGGAACTCTCCGTCGATGTAATTGCGCAGACGACGCAGCTCGGTGCTCACTGCCCGGCCCTCCTGTCGGATGTCCAACGAATCAGGTGTCCACTACCTGAGATGCCTGAGGGTCCCACCCTAATCCGTGCCTCCACGTTTTCAACACCCCTGGTCGCCCCAGAACTGCGAAATCCGCAAGACACGTACCCGTAAACAACGAATTTCATCGCTACGGCCTTGCGGAACTGTCGAGACGTCGTGCACAGTGAGCTCGTGGCCAGTCGAAGCGCAGACCCCAGGGACTCCCGCGAGTCCAGGAACGGCAGTCCCCAGCTGGACGCCGTCTCCCTCGCCATCATCGAGCAGCTCCAGCAGGACGGGCGCCGCCCGTACGCCGCTATTGGCAAGGCCGTCGGCCTTTCCGAGGCTGCCGTGCGCCAGCGCGTCCAGAAGCTGCTCGATCAGGGCGTGATGCAGATCGTCGCCGTCACGGACCCGCTCACCGTGGGATTCCGCAGGCAGGCGATGGTAGGCATCAATGTCGAGGGCGACCTCGACCCGGTGGCCGAAGCACTGACTGCCATGTCGGAAGTCGAGTACGTGGTGATGACCGCGGGCTCGTTCGACCTCCTCGTAGAAGTCGTCTGCGAGGACGACGACCACCTGCTGGACGTCATCAACAAACGCATCCGGGCTCTGCCCGGCGTGCGCTCCACCGAGAGCTTCGTCTACCTGAAGCTCAAGAAGCAGACCTACATGTGGGGAACCCGATAGCCGTGAGCACCAAGGACCTCAGCAAGACCGCGTACGACCACCTGTGGATGCACTTCACCCGCATGTCCTCGTACGAGAACGCGCCCGTTCCCACCATCGTCCGTGGTGAGGGCACCTACATCTACGACGACAAGGGCAAGCGCTACCTCGACGGTCTTGCGGGCCTGTTCGTGGTCCAGGCCGGCCACGGCCGCGTGGAGCTGGCCGAGACCGCCTTCAAGCAGGCGCAGGAGCTGGCCTTCTTCCCGATCTGGTCCTACGCCCACCCCAAGGCCGTCGAGCTCGCCGAGCGCCTCGCGCACTATGCGCCGGGCGACCTGAACAAGGTGTTCTACTCCACGGGCGGCGGCGAGGCCGTCGAGACCGCGTGGAAGCTGGCGAAGCAGTACCACAAGCTCACCGGCAACCACACGAAGTACAAGGTCATCTCGCGCGCGGTCGCCTACCACGGCACCCCGCAGGGCGCCCTGTCCATCACCGGCCTGCCGGGTCTGAAGGCCCCCTTCGAGCCGCTCGTCCCGGGCGCGCACAAGGTTCCGAACACCAACATCTACCGCGCCCCGATCCACGGCGACGACCCCGAGGCCTTCGGCCGCTGGGCCGCCGACCAGATCGAGCAGGAGATCCTCTTCGAGGGCCCCGAGACCGTCGCTGCCGTGTTCCTGGAGCCGGTGCAGAACGCCGGTGGCTGCTTCCCGCCGCCGCCCGGCTACTTCCAGCGCGTGCGCGAGATCTGCGACCAGTACAACGTGCTGCTCGTCTCCGACGAGGTCATCTGCGCCTTCGGCCGCCTCGGCACGATGTTCGCCTGTGACAAGTTCGACTACATCCCGGACATCATCACCTGCGCCAAGGGCATGACCTCGGGCTACTCCCCGATCGGTGCCACCATCGTCTCGGACCGCATCGCCGAGCCGTTCTACAAGGGCGACAACACCTTCCTGCACGGCTACACCTTCGGCGGGCACCCGGTCTCCGCGGCCGTGGCGCTCACCAACCTCGACATCTTCGAGCGCGAGGGCCTCAACCAGCACGTGCTGGACAACGAGGCGAACTTCCTGCAGACCCTGCAGAAGCTGCACGACCTGCCGATCGTCGGCGACGTCCGCGGCAACGGCTTCTTCTACGGCATCGAGCTGGTGAAGGACAAGGCCACCAAGGAGACCTTCACGGACGAGGAGTCGGAGCGCGTGCTCTACGGCTTCGTCTCCAAGAAGCTCTTCGAGTACGGCCTCTACTGCCGCGCCGACGACCGCGGTGACCCGGTCATCCAGCTGTCGCCGCCGCTGATCTCCGACCAGTCGACCTTCGACGAGATCGAGGGGATCATCCGTCAGGTGCTGACGGAGGCGTGGACGAAGCTGTAAACGCCGCGCAACTGATCAACTGATCAACATCGGCCCCGGTGCCGTCCGTTCGAGTGAGAAACGGCGGCCCGGGGCCGCGTGCTGTCCGGCCTCCCGCCGCCGAATACCTAGCGTGCCCAGTGACCGATCGGCCCTGCCTTCGTTCCCCCGTCTGGGGGACTTGGCTCGGTGAATCAGATCTGAACGAGGTGTACGCGATGGTGGCCCCGCCGGACAACGACGTGCTCTGGGCACGCGCCCTGCACGTCAAGCACAACGGCTCGCCCGCGCTCAGCGGTGTCTCGCTCGGCATCCGCGAGGGCGAGATCCTGGCCGTCGGCGGCCCGCGCGGCAGCGGCAAGACGACTCTCCTGCGGTGCCTGTCGGGCCAGCTGCTGCCCCAGCAGGGCGAGGTCTGGTTCAACAGCGCGCCCGTGCACACCATGGGCCCGCTCACCCGCGAACGGCTGCGCCGTGACCGGTTCGGCTGGATCGACCCGGCCCCGGTGCTGCTCCCCGAGCTGAACGCCTGGGAGAACGCGGCGCTGCCGCTGATGCTGCGCGGCTGCGGACGCCGGACCGCCAAGACCACCGCCCTGGAGTGGCTGGAGCGCCTCGACATCGGCGGCTGCGCCCGTAAGCGCCCGCACGCCCTGCTCCAGGCCGAGCGGCAGCGCGTCGCCATCGCCCGCGCGCTGGTCCCCGCCCCCACCGTGCTCTTCGCCGACGAGCCCACCGCCCCGCTGCACCGCGCCGACCGCGCCCATGTGCTGCGTACGCTCACCACGGCGGCCCGCTCGCACGGCATCACGGTCGTCCTCGCCACGCACGACGCGGACACCGCGGCGCTCGCCGACCGCACGGTGTCGCTGCTCGACGGACGGCGCGTGAACACCGTCCACCTGCCCCCGGTCGCCGAGGCGGAAGGCCGGGCCGCGTGCTCGCTCTCCGTCTAGCGCGCGGGGCGCAGCCCCTCGTCCAGGTCCGCCGGCTCCTGGTCGCCGCCGCCTCGGCGGGCACCGGGTTCCTGCTGCTGTGCACGCTGGGGTACGCGATCGCGCATCCGGACGCCTCGGCCGCCAGCGTCCTGCGCCTCGCCTGGTGCGTCGTCCCGCTCGCCGCCACGGTGTACTTCGCGGTCGCGGTCGCCCGCACCGACCCCGGCACCCGCCCCCGCCCCGGCCTCTCCGCCATCGGCCTCGGCCCGGGCCGCCTGATGGCCGTCGCCGCCGTCACCACGGCCCTGTCCACCACGCTGGGCTCCCTGCTCGCCCTGCTCTTCTTCCTCCATCTGCGCGGCGACCTGACGGGTATGCCCTTCGACGGCGCGGCGGCGGAGTTCCTCGCCGCGGACGAGCCCCTCCCGCTGCCCGCGGCCCTCACCCTGCTGACCCTGGTGCCGGTCGCGGCCTCGGTGGCGGCGGCGCTCGTCCTGCGCCCGCACGGCGGAAAGCCACAGGGAGGAACACGGTCGTACGGCCGTACGTGGATCGCGGCGCGGCAGAGCGTGCTGGGCAACGCGGCGGGACGCGGTACCCGGCGGGGCGGGCGGCACGCGGGTGGCAGTCGTGGAAGGTCCACGGTGGTCGACACGGCTGCCACGGCCGGTACGGCGGGTGCGGCTGAGGGGATCGAGGACGCGGGTCCCCCCACCGGGCACGGCCTCCCCGTGTCCCAGGAGGACACGGCGGCCCACGACCGCCCCGACTTCCACTGGACGGCGGAGGAGTACGCCTCCGAGGACGCCAACCGAGGCGTGCGCGAGCGCTCCGGCGCCCGCGCCGACGCGGCCGATCACGATCACTCCGGTCTCCCGGCCCCGTACGACGGATCCGCGTCGCTCCACGAGTCCGCTCACTCCGGCGAACCCACCCCCGAGCTGGACCCCCGCCGGCTCCCGCCCCCCGAGTCCACCCCGGGCGGCCTCCCCTGGGGCGCGGCCTCGCTCGCCGCGGGCCTCGCCGTGGAGACGTACGCGAGCCGTTCGGCCGCGGCGGCCCCCGGGCTCGAACTGCCCGGCGGTTTCGTGGGCGGTCCGGCCGGGGTGCTGGTCGGCTGGGTGCTGACGGCGGTCGGCCTGGCGCTGGCGGGGCCGGCGATCACGTATCTGTGCGGGCAGCTGTTGCAGGCCGTACGGCCGGGTGCGCTGCGGCTGCTCGCCGGGCGGGTGCTGCAGGCGGAGTCGCGGCGCATCGGGCAGCCGCTGGGCGTGGTGTGCGCGGTGGCGTCGGGCGGGTACGCCATGGCGACGCTGTACACGGGCGCCCGCCCCGACTTCGGCCCGCTGACCACCCTCGGCGCCCTGCTGGTCGCCGGGTGCACGCTGCTGACCCTGGCGACCGCCGCCGTCGAGGCGAAGCAGGCGCGCGCGGACACCACGGCGGCGCTGCTGCGGCTCGGCGCGCCCAGCGCGTTGCTCCGCGGCGCCGCGGCCCTGCGCGTCGGCGCGCTGCTCTCCCTGTTCGCCCCGCTGACCTGGGCGGTCGCCGAGCTGGCCGCGCTCCCCCTGGGCCGCTGATCCTCCGACGAATCGATCCGCTGAACCCCGTACGAGAGAGATACGGAAAAGGTCCGCGCCGAGCGATGAGTTCGGCACCGGCCCCCGGTCTATCCCTCCGAACGGCACATCACCGACGGGAGACCCTTCATGTACCAGCAGATGATCTTCGTGAACCTGCCCGTGACCGACGTCGACACCTCGAAGAAGTTCTTCACGGAGCTCGGCTACTCGATCAACCCGCAGTTCACGACGGACGACTGTGCCTGCGTGGTGATCAGCGACACGATCATCGCGATGATGCTGAGCAAGCAGCGCTACGCGGACTTCACGAAGAAGCAGATCGCGGACTCGACGAAGACCAGCGAGGTGCTGCTGTGTCTGAGCGCGGAGAGCCGCGAGAAGGTCGACGAGCTGGTCGACGGCGCGCTCGCGGCGGGCGGCACGGCGACCGGCGAGACGCAGGACCACGGCTTCATGTACGGCCGCGCCTTCGACGACCCGGACGGCCACACCTGGGAGGTCATGTGGATGGACCCGGCGGCTGTCCAGGGCTGATCCCCCGCGTGGCAACGGCCGAGGCAGCCAGGCGCGCGGTACAGGGGTCCGCGCGCCGGCCTCGGGGCGGCGCGCCTAGCATGGCCGGGTGCAGCCGACACCCCTTCACGCCTCCCGTGACCGTGAGATCGAGTCCCTCGCCGAGTTCGACGAGGTCGTCTCGGCGGGCGGCTCGCTCGTCCAATACCGTGTCCAGGCAGTCGATCTGACGGACCGTACGGCGGTGCTGCTGTCGGTGGACACCGCGGGCGCCGTCTTCCTCGGCTGCTCGATGGCCCCCGAGGCGGCGGCGAAGGTCAGGGCCGCGGGCGCGCTGGTCTTCCCGCCCGTGCCCGGGCTGCCCTTCGACCCGTACCGGGGGCTGCTCTACTCCCCCGCCGAGCTCTTCGACTCGCTCGACACCGACTATGCGGCGACGCCGGACGCCCGCGCGTACGCCTGGTTCCAGCAGACCAAGGCCGACGGGGACGTCTTCGCGTCGATGCTGCGCGCGATCCACGACGACTCCGTCTCGGACGCGCTCGACGAACTCCTCGTCGACGCGCGGGTGGTGGGCGTGATGGGCGGCCACGCGATGGCGCGCGGCACCGAGGCGTACAAGGGCGCGGCGCGCCTCGGCCGTGAGCTGGCACGCGCCGGTTTCACGGTCGCCACCGGCGGCGGTCCGGGCGCGATGGAGGCGGCGAACCTCGGCGCGTACGCGGCCCCCTTCGACGACGGGATGCTCACCGAGGCGCTGCAACTCCTCGCCAAGGCACCGTCGTTCGCCCCCTCGGTGACGGACTGGGCGCGCGCCGCCTTCGACGTACGGGAGCGCTGGCCCGCCGGCGGCCCCTCGGTCGGCATCCCCACCTGGTTCTACGGGCACGAGCCGCCGAACGCCTTCGCCGGACACATAGCAAAGTACTTCGCCAACGCGACCCGCGAGGACGGCCTGCTGGCCCGCTCGAACGCGGGTGTCGTCTTCCTGCCGGGCGCCGCCGGGACCGTACAGGAGATATTCGACAACGCGACCCCGAACTACTACGAGTCCCGGGGCGAACCCACCCCCATGGTCCTGGTGAACCGGGCGCATTGGACCGAAAAACACCCCACCTGGCCGCTCCTCCAGTCGCTGGCCCGGGAGCGCTCGATGGAGTCCCGAATCGCCCTCGTCGACCGGATCGAGGACGCCCCGGAAGCGCTCAAACGCCTCGGTGGTTAATGGGCAGGCAAAGGCAACGGCCGGGCAGGGCATATGCATTGACAGCCCTTAGGCGGCGCTTATAAACCTGTGAGACTCCTGGGGGCGCTGTTGACGCAGCAGTTGTCACGGCAGGGCCCCCACTCACCCCCCGCAGTTGCGCAATCTGTGAAGGGCAATCGTGTCCATATCTCGCCGTACCGCACGTTCTGTGCGAATCCTCGGTGTTGCCTCCGCCTCGGCCGCGCTCGCGCTCGGCGTCGCCGGCAACGCACTTGCTTGCAACATCCGTGACTTCTCGGCCGTCGCCTCCTGCGACGACAGCGGGAAGGGCATCATCACCGTGACCGACACCGACGCCTCGGGCAAGGAGGCCACCGTCTCGGTCTACCTGGAGTCGAACGGCGCCGACGAGAGGCTGGTCGGCACCCAGACGGTCACGGGCACCAAGGAGGGCGCCACCGTCACGTTCTCGGAGGACTGGGCCCCCAAGGCCGAGTACCGCGTCCACATCAAGGCCGGCGACATCGTCGACAAGGACATCTCGCCGAACACGACCGCGCCGTCCGAGGCCTGCAAGTCCACGGAGACGCCGTCGCCTTCGGAGACCCCGAAGCCTTCGGAGACGCCTTCCCCGTCGGAGACGCCTTCGGGCTCGGCGACCCCGTCGGCCTCCGAGAGCACCACCGCTCCCGCGACGACGGGCGACAACTCCCCGTCCCCCGCGGCTGGTGACTCCAACCTCGCGGAGACCGGTGCGAACTCCAACACCCCGATGATCGCCGGTATCGCCGGCGCGCTCGTCGTGGTCGGTGGCGGAGCGGTGTTCTTCGGCATGCGCCGCCGTGGCGCGTCGAAGTCCAGCTGACGCACACCCGTACGAAACGTGTGGCCCGTCCCCGAAGATGTGGGGGCGGGCCACACGCCTGTGCGGCCGCGCCTACCCGAAGGTCGCGCGCTCCAGCCAGAAGTCCAGCAGCTCCCGCTCCCCCAGCACCTCCAACCGCCCGCCGTCCAGCGGCAGTCGGCGATAGAAGCCCAGCAGTACGTCCGTGAGCGGGCCGCGCAGCGCGACGGTCGCCTTCTCGTGGCCGCGGCGCCAGGTGACGCCCTCCTCAGCCAGCTCGACGACCCACTCGGCATTCAGCCCGGGGCCGGTGTCGGTGGCGTGCAGATGGATGCTGCGGCCCGGCCCGCGCAGCTCCGCCGCAGCGTCGTGCGGCTGCGTCCGCTGCACGTACTCCACGATCCCCAGCCACTCGTCGATCGCGTCCGCGGCCACCTCGGGGTCGACTTCGTAAGGCAGCCCGGCGGCCAGCGTCGCGTCGGCGCGGTGGATCGCCAGCTCGTGCGTCATCCGGCGTGCCCAGAACCCGGAGGTGAGCTCCCCGGCCCACGCCCACACCTTCGTGTCGGGCCCCGCCTCCCGCAGCGCGGCGACGACCATCTCGCCGGTCTCGGCGAGCCAGGCGTCCAGGGCCACGGAGTCGCCCTCGGCCTTCGGTCCCTCGCCTAGGTGAACCCCCTTGTCGGGAACCACTTCCTGCGCCCGCGTACGGACGATGAACTCGACCCAGCGCAGCGCCCCGCCCGTGTGCCGTACGAGCTGCTCCAGCGACCAGTCGGGGCAGGTCGGCACGGTGGCCGACAGATCCGCGCCGTCGGCGGTCACCACATCCCTCAACTGCCGCACCTGAAGCTCGATCGCGTCGCAGTAGCGGTCATGTCCGAGAAGCGTCATGATCCGCACCTTATGCGGCCGGGGGCTCCCCGAGTACGACAATTTCGGCTGCGTCGAACTCCACGCCGACCACGTCACCGGGCTCCGGCGCGTCCCGCAGCGCGCACGCCGCTTCGAGCCGGGGCGCGCCCTCCGGTTGCAGATGTACGGCGACATGGGTGCCCCTGAACGTGCGTGCGGCGACGGTGCAGCGCAGCCCGTCCGACGCGTCCACGAGCCGTACGCCGGCGGGCCGCACGAGGAGGGTGACCGGCCCCTGGGGGGCGTCCTCCGGCACCGGGACCTTCCCCCACGGGGTGCCCGCGGCCTCCCCGCTCACCGTCGCGTCGACCACGTTGTCGAAGCCGAGGAAGCGGGCCACGAACTCGTCCACGGGATGCTGCCAGACCTCAAGTGGCGTACCCGACTGGGCGATCCGTCCGTCACGCATCACCACGACCCGGTCGGCGAGCGCGAAGGCCTCGCCCTGGTCGTGCGTGACGGCGAGCACGGTCGTTCCCAACTCGCCGAAGAGTTCCCGGAGTTCGACGACCAGCCGTTCGCGCAGCGAGCGGTCCAGCTGGCCGAGCGGTTCGTCGAGCATCAGCAGGCGGGGGCGGGGCGCGAGGGCACGGGCGAGCGCGACGCGCTGCTGCTCGCCGCCGGAGAGGGAGGCGACAGCGCGCCCATGAGCCCCCGGAAGCCCGACGAGGTCCAGCAACTCCCGCACCCGCGCGACCTGTTGGCCCTTCGACTCCCCGCGCGTCCGCAGCCCGAAGGCCACATTGCCGCCCACGTCCCGCTGCGGGAAGAGCTGGTGGTCCTGGAACATCAGACCGACGCCCCGCTTGTGCGCGGGCACCCCCGTCTGGTCGCGTCCGTCCAGTACCACGCGGCCCGCGTCGAGCGACTGCAATCCGGCCACCGCCCGCAGCAGCGTGGACTTGCCGCTGCCGCTGGGCCCGAGCACACAGACGATCTCGTGCTCGGCGACATCGAGGTCGACGGCGTCGAGCACTGGCCGCCCGCCGAAGCGTACGGTCGCGCCTTCGAGGCTCAGCAGCATCTAGAACTCCCCGGTCCGGTCGGTCCGTACGCGCTCCAACAGCAGCAGCGCCACCGCGCACACCACCATCAAGATCGTCGAAAGGGCCATCGCCTGGCCGTAGTTGAGGTCACCGGCACGCCCGAGCAGCCGGGCCACGGCGACCGGCAGCGTCGGGTTGTCGGGCCGCGCGATGAAGACGGTCGCCCCGAACTCGCCGAGCGACACAGCGAAAGCGAACCCGGCCGCGACCAGCAGCGCCCGCCGCACCATCGGCAGATCGACCTCGCGCCACACCCGCCACGGCGACGCCCCGAGCACGGCCGCCGCCTCGCGCAGCCGCCCGTCCACCGCCCGCAGCACGGGCAGCATCGTCCGTACGACGAAGGGGGCGCCCACCAGCGCCTGGGCGAGCGGCACCAGGATCCAGGAGGACCGCAGATCCAGTGGCGGCTCGTCGAGCGCGATCAGGAACCCGAAGCCGACGGTCACCGCGGAGACGCCCAGCGGCAGCATCAGCAGCGCGTCGAAGCCTCGTACGAGACGGCCTGTGTTCCGGCGAGTGAGGGCCGCGGCCGCCAGACCGCCGATCAGTACGGCGATGGCGGTGGCGGCGAGCGCGTACTCCAGGGAGTTGCCGATCGCCTCGATCGGCGCGACGAGGAAGATGCCGCCGTCTTCGGAGGTCAGGGCCTTGTAGTACGCGAACCCATAGCCATCGGGGGTGTCGAAGGACCGCTGGACGAGCACACCGAGCGGCAGCACGAGCAGTACGGCGATGGACGCCAGGACTCCGGCGAGCAGCGCCCACTGCCCGGCCCCGCGCGGCCGGCGGGCGGTTGTCTCCGGGGCGACCAGGCGCAGGGCGGTCTCCCGGCGGCGTACGGTCCGGGCGTGCACGGCGAGGATCGCGCCCACCGCCACGAACTGGATGATCGTCAGCACCGCCGCCGTCGCGAGGTCGAAGATCTCCGAAGTCTGCCGGTAGATCTCGACTTCGAGGGTGGAGAAGGTGGGGCCGCCGAGGATCTGCACCACGCCGAAAGAGGTGAAGGTGAAGAGGAAGACCATGAGCGCGGCGGCGGCCACGGCCGGGCTCAGGGCCGGCAGCGTCACCTTGCGCCAGGCCGCGAAGCGGGAGAGGCCGAGCATCCGCGCGGCCTCCTCCTGGCGTGGGTCGAGTTGCGACCAGAGCCCGCCGACCGTCCGTACGACGACCGCGTAGTTGAAGAAGACGTGCGCGATCAGGATCGCCCACACGGTGGTGTCCAGCCGTACGCCCCACAGCTGGTCCAGCATCCCGCCCCGGCCGACCAGCGCCAGGAACGCCGTACCGACGACGACCGTGGGCAGCACGAAGGGCACCGTCACCACGGCCCGCAGGACTTGCTTGCCCCTGAAATCGAAGCGCGCGAAGACATACGCGCCGGGGAGCGCGATCAGCAGCGTGAGCGCCGTCGAGGCGAGCGCCTGCCAGGTGGTGAACCACAGGACATGCCGGATGCCGGACTGCGCGAGCACGTCACCGATCCGCCCGAGCTGCCAGGCCCCGTCGACCTTGAGGCCACGCGCGACGATCGCGGCGACGGGATAGGCGAAGAAGACGGCGAAGAACGCGACGGGCAGGGCCATGAGGCCCAGCCGCGTCGCGCTCCCGCGCTTCTTCGGCGCCGCCTTGGCTACTTCAGTACGAGCGAGGTCCACGACTTGACCCACTGGTCACGGTTGGCGGCGATCTTGGCGGGGGCCAGGGTCTCCGGGTCCTTGGCCTGCGGGCCGAACTCCGTGAACTCGGCGGGCACCGTGGCGCCCTTGACCACCGGGTACACGAACATGTTCAGCGGCATGTCCTCCTGGAACTCCTTGGTGGCCAGGAAGTCGATGAACGCCTTACCGCCCTTGGTGTTCTTGGCGTTGCTGAGCAGCCCCGCGTACTCGACCTGACGGAAGCAGGTGCCGGTCGCGACACCGGTGGGCGCGGTGGCCGGCTTCGGGTCGGCGTAGATGACCTCGGCGGGCGGCGAGGAGGCGTACGAGACGACGAGCGGCCGGTCGGCCTTGGCCTTCTTGCCGCCGGCGGACCCGGAGAACTCGTCGTTGTAGGCCTGCTCCCAGCCGTCGACGACCTTCACGCCGTTGGCCTTGAGCTTCTTCCAGTAGCCCTGCCATCCGTCGTCCCCGTACTTGGCGGCGGTGCCGAGCAGGAAGCCGAGGCCCGGCGAGGACGTGGACGCGTTCTCGGTGACGAGCAGGTTCTTGTACTCGGGCTTGATCAGGTCGTCGAAGGACTGCGGCGGCGTCAGCTTGTGCTCGCTGAAGTAGGCCTTGTCGTAGTTGACGCAGATGTCGCCGGAGTCGATGGGCGTGACGCGGTGCTTGTCCTGGTCGACCCGGTACTCCGGGAGGATCTGGTCCGAGCCCTTGGCCTCGTACGACTGGAACAGCCCGTTGTCGAGCGCCCGCGACAGCAGGGTGTTGTCGACGCCGAAGAAGACGTCGCCCTGGGGGTTGTCCTTGGTGAGGATCGCCTTGTTGACGGCCTGTCCGGCGTCGCCGTCCTTGAGGACCTTGACCGTGTAGCCGGACTGCTTCTCGAAGTCCTTGAGGACGCTCTTGGACACGGCCCACGAGTCGTGGCTGACGAGCGTGACGGTCTTCGAGTCCGCCGAACCGCTGCTGTCGGACGACCCGCACGCGGAGAGCGTGACGAGGCCCAGGCCGACGACGACGGCCGTGAACGTCTTGGTGGTGCTCACTGAATTCCTCCTGGCTGACCAGGAAGAGACGCGGCCCTGCCCGGGAACCTCTGACAGTTCCCGGGCAGGGCGCAACAGCTCGAGTAATGACCGAACTTCCTACCCAGAATGACCTGGGCAAGGTTCTGAGGGTCTGCGGCCCACCGGTGTCCCGGCTGCCGCACTCTCAGCGCTGTGGCGCTCCCCTGTCGGAATATGAAGATGTACCTACGGGGGTCAGACTACCGCTCGGTGGCCGCGAGCTGACCGCACGCCCCGTCGATCTCCTGGCCCCGGGTGTCCCGGACGGTCACCGGCACCCCGTGGGCCGCGATCGCCTCGACGAACGCCTTCTCGTCCTCGGGCCGCGAGGCGGTCCACTTCGAACCCGGGGTCGGGTTCAGCGGGATGAGGTTGACGTGCACGGGCTTGCCCTTGAGGAGCCGGCCGAGCCGGTCACCGCGCCACGCCTGGTCGTTGATGTCCCGGATGAGGGCGTACTCGATGGAGAGCCGGCGCCCCGACTTCGCGGCGTACTCCCAGCCGGCGTCGAGCACCTCGCGCACCTTCCACCGTGTGTTCACGGGGACGAGGGTGTCGCGCAGTTCGTCGTCCGGCGCGTGCAGCGAGATGGCGAGGCGGCACTTGAAGCCCTCGTCGGAGAACCGGTGGATGGCGGGGACCAGCCCGACCGTCGACACGGTGATCCCGCGCTGCGAGAGCCCGAGTCCGTCGGGCTCGGGGTCGGTGAGCGCGCGGATGGCGCCCACGACCCGCTTGTAGTTGGCGAGCGGCTCGCCCATGCCCATGAAGACGATGTTGCTCAGCCGCGCCGGACCACCCGGGATCTCGCCGTCCCTGAGGGCCCGCATTCCGTCCACGATCTGGTGCACGATCTCGCCCGTGGAGAGGTTCCGGTCGAGGCCTGCCTGCCCGGTCGCGCAGAACGGGCAGTTCATGCCGCACCCGGCCTGCGAGCTGATGCACATGGTCACCCGGTCCGGGTACCGCATCAGCACGGACTCGACGAGCGTGCCGTCGAAGAGCCGCCACAGGGTCTTGCGGGTGGTTTCCTGGTCGGTCGACAGATGCCGTACGACCGTCATCAGCTCCGGAAGCAGCGCCTCCTGGAGCTTGCCGCGCGAGGCGGCCGGGATGTCCGTCCACTCCGCGGGGTCGTGCGCGAGCCGCGCGAAGTAGTGCTGGGACAGCTGCTTGGCGCGAAACGGCTTCTCACCGATCGCGGCGACGGCCTCTTTGCGCTCGGCGGGCGTGAGGTCGGCGAGGTGCCGCGGCGGCTTCTTGGCTCCGCGGGGTGCGACGAAGGTGAGCTCGCCGGGGACTGGACGTGCCACGATCGGGCATCTCCTCATGACTACAGAGGCCTGGCACCCCGCGCGGGCGGGGACAACGGCAGGGCCATACCCAAGCCAGGAGACCTCACTGGACCACCCCCGCGGTGGCGGGGACGTACGAAAGGGCCCGCAGTCTGACGCCGCGAGCCCTTCCAGAGTACCTGCTGTCCGTCAACCCGAGCCGACGAAGATCACCAGCAGCAGCCACACCACCGGAGCCGTGGGCAGCAGCGAGTCCAGCCGGTCCATGATGCCGCCATGCCCTGGCAGCAGCGTGCCCATGTCCTTGATGCCCAGATCCCGCTTGATCATGGACTCGCCAAGATCGCCGAGCGTGGCGCTGGCCGCGACCGCGAGGCCGAGGATCAGACCCTGCCACCAGGCGCCGTCCTCGATCAGGAACTGCATGCACAGCGCACCCGCCGCCATCGCGAAGCTGACCGCTCCGAACAGACCCTCGCGGGTCTTGCCGGGGCTGATGCGCGGCGCCAGCTTGTGCTTGCCGAAGCGCCAGCCGATCGCGTACGCGCCCGTGTCGCTGACGACCGTCAGGAGCAGGAACGTCAGGACGCGGCGCGGACCGTCGTCGGCGGTGAGCATCATGGCGACGAAGGTGGCCAGGAACGGCACGTAGAAGGCCGCGAAGACCCCCGCCGTGACGTCCTTGAGGTAGCCCTCCGGCGACTCCGTCATCCGCCAGACCAGGACGGCCAGCGCGGTGAGAGCCATCGCGACCCACGCGCCCTCGGCACCCCGGACGTATCCGGCGACGACCATGGCCGCCCCGCCGAGCGCCAGCGGCACGAGGGGCGCCTTGATGCCCTTGCGCTCCTCCAGCCGTGAAGTGAGCTCCCACAGCCCCACCACCACGGCGACCGCTATGACTCCGACGAAGACGGCCTTGACGATGAACAACGACGCGACGATCACCGCACCGAGCCCGACGCCCACTCCTATGGCCGCGCCCAGGTCGCGTCCCGCACTCTTCTTCTGAGGTGCGGGGGCGGGCTGGGGGGTGGCGCTGGGCATGGGCTCCTGCGGGCTCTGCGGAAGGTGCGACGGATCCCCGTAGGGCGCCGCTGGTGGTGGGTTGTCGCGGAACAGGGGGCCGCTCAGCCGAGCGGCCCCCCGGTCGTCATCCTGGTCCCCGCCGTGTGCGGGTACGTCGGGCACGATGGGCATGGGGCGAGTCTGCTGCGCGTCATGCGCATCGTACGTGGGACCCGCCGGGGCTGCCCCCTGGACAGGCCCCTGCTCGGACGGCCCCCAGTACCCGGCTTGTGGCGGCGCCCCCCAGGAAGAGTCGTTCATCAGACCTCGAGCAGCTCCGCTTCCTTGTGCTTCAGGAGCTCGTCCACCTGGGCGGCGTACTTCGCCGTGGTGTCGTCGAGTTCCTTCTCCGCACGGCGGCCCTCGTCCTCACCGACCTCGCCGTCCTTGATCAGCTTGTCGATGGTCTCCTTCGCCTTGCGGCGGACGGAGCGGATCGAGATCTTGGCGTCCTCACCCTTCGTCTTGGCGACCTTGATGAACTCCTTGCGGCGCTCCTGGGTCAGCTCCGGGAACACCACCCGGATGATGTTGCCGTCGTTGCTCGGGTTGACGCCCAGGTCGGAGTCGCGGATCGCCTGCTCGATGTTGCGCATCGCGCTCTTGTCGAACGGGGTCACCACGGCCATGCGCGGCTCCGGCACCGAGAACGAGGCCAGCTGGTTGATCGGCGTCAGTGCGCCGTAGTAGTCGGCCACGATCTTGTTGAACATCGCCGGGTGCGCACGGCCGGTGCGGATCGCGGCGAAGTCCTCCTTGGCGACCACGACGGCCTTCTCCATCTTCTCCTCGGCCTCGAGGAGGGTCTCTTCGATCACCACTTGCTCCTGCGTGTCTTGAGTAGGCCCGGCAGCTGTTTCCTCGTCGGGGTCGGCGGCCGGCTGCGTCGCGTCTTATTCCTGCACGGTTCCGGACCGGCAGGACATTGTCCATCCCCCGGTCAGGGTCCGTCCTCGGCGGGGGTTCGTCCCCGCTCCGGGCGGTCCCCGTCAGGCCCGGCCGCTCTGGTCGCCCACGAGTGTGCCGATCTTCTCACCCTTGACGGCCCGTGCGATATTGCCCTCCGCCAGGAGCTCGAAGACCAGGATCGGCAGCTTGTTGTCCCGGCACAGCGTGATGGCCGTCATGTCGGCGACCTTGAGGTCCCGGGTGATGACCTCGCCGTAGCTGAGCCCGTCGAACTTGACGGCCTCGGGGTTGGTCTTCGGGTCGGAGTCGTAGACGCCGTCCACGCCGTTCTTGCCCATCAGCAGGGCCTCGGCGTCGATCTCCAGAGCGCGCTGGGCGGCGGTGGTGTCGGTGGAGAAGTACGGCATGCCCATACCGGCGCCGAAGATGACCACACGGCCCTTCTCCAGGTGGCGCACGGCGCGCAGCGGGATGTACGGCTCGGCGACCTGGCCCATGGTGATGGCGGTCTGGACACGGCTGTCGATGCCCTCCTTCTCCAGGAAATCCTGGAGGGCGAGGCAGTTCATGACCGTGCCGAGCATGCCCATGTAGTCGGAACGGGCCCGGTCCATACCGCGCTGCTGGAGCTCGGCGCCGCGGAAGAAGTTGCCGCCGCCGATGACGACCGCGATCTGGGCACCGCCGCGCACGACGGCCGCGATCTCGCGGGCGATCTTGTGCACCACATCGGGGTCGACGCCCAGTCCGCCGCCGCCGGCGAACGCCTCGCCGGAAAGCTTCAGCAGAAAGCGTCCGGAGCCTTTGCCGTCGTCGGTCTTCTCGCCCTGGTCGGCCTGGGTGGTGGTCATGGAGATCTCCTCATGGTGCACATACGAAGAAGGCCATTGCCGGTGGGGTGTTGGCTCCCATGCTCGGCAATGGCCTCCTCGTCAGATCTGCTGTCGTCCGGCACACGCGCGTGCGTGCTGCCGGCGTACGCGGACGACTGCTGTCGACCCTATAGGGGTCGCGCGTCGATCGCGGTACGGACTCAGATGCCGACCTTGATGCGCGTGAAGCGCTTCAGGGTGACACCGGCCTCGTCCAGGACCTTCTGAACGGACTTCTTGTTGTCGAGCGCGTACGGCTGGCCCAGGAGGGTGGCCTCCTTGAAGAAGCCGTTGACGCGACCCTCGACGATCTTCGGGAGGGCGGCCTCGGGCTTGCCTTCGGCGCGGGTGGTCTCCTCGGCGACGCGGCGCTCGGTCTCGACGACCTCGGCCGGAACGTCCTCACGGGAGAGGTACTTCGGCGCGAAGGCGGCGATGTGCTGCGCGATGCCCTTGGCGAGGTCGGCGTCGGCCTTGTCCAGCTCGACCAGAACACCGATCTGCGGGGGCAGGTCGGGCATGGTGCGGTGCATGTACGAGGTGACGTACGCGCCGGAGAACTGGGCGAAGCGGTCCAGGACGATCTTCTCGCCCAGGTTGGCGTTGGCCTCGTCGACGAACGCCTGAACCGTCTTGCCGGCCTCGATCTCGGAGCCGAGCAGGGCGTCCAGGTCGGCCGGGGAGGTCGCGGCGACGTGCTGCGCGATCTGGTTGGCGACGGCCTGGAACTTCTCGCCCTTGGCGACGAAGTCCGTCTCGCACTTCAGCTCGACCAGGACACCGGAGGTGTTGTCGTCAGCGATGATGGAAACCACAGCGCCGTTCTCGGCGGAGCGGCCCTCGCGCTTGGCGACGCCCTTCTGGCCCTTGATGCGCAGCGCCTCGACGGCCTTGTCGACGTTGCCGTCGGCCTCGTCCAGCGCCTTCTTGCAGTCCATCATGCCGGCGCCGGTGAGCTCACGGAGCTTCTTGACGTCGGCGGCGGTGTAGTTCGCCATGATTCCTGGAATCTCTCTCGAAGTCTGAAGATCTACGGGCCGAACGGCGGGGGCTTTGTGGGCCCCCGCCGTCCGTAACCCGAAGGGGTGAGGGGTCAGGCCTGCTCGGCGTCCGCGGCCGGAGCCTCGGCGACGGGGGCCTCGACAGCGGCGGCCTCGGCGGCCGGAGCCTCGGCCTGCTCGGCGTCGGCGACCTTCTCCGTCTCGGCGGAGGTCTGGACCTCGGCCTCGTCGGCCTTCTTCTCGCCCTCGAGCAGGTCGCGCTCCCACGCGGCGAGCGGCTCGCCCGCGGCCTTGTCACCCTCGGCCTTGCCGGCGCCGGAGCGGGCGATGAGGCCCTCGGCGACGGCGTCGGCGATCACGCGGGTGAGCAGGGTGACGGAGCGGATCGCGTCGTCGTTGCCCGGGATCTTGTAGTCGACCTCGTCGGGGTCACAGTTGGTGTCGAGGATGGCGACGACCGGGATGTTGAGCTTCCGGGCCTCGCCGACCGCGATGTGCTCCTTCTTGGTGTCCACGATCCAGACGGCGCTGGGCACCTTCTGCATCTCGCGGATACCACCGAGGGTCTTCTCCAGCTTGGCCTTCTCGCGCGAGAGCACGAGAAGCTCCTTCTTGGTGAGACCCGAAGCGGCGACGTCCTCGAAGTCGATCTGCTCGAGCTCCTTGAGGCGCTGCAGACGCTTGTAGACGGTCGAGAAGTTGGTGAGCATGCCGCCCAGCCAGCGCTGGTTGACGTAGGGCATGCCGACGCGGGTCGCCTGCTCGGCGATGGCCTCCTGCGCCTGCTTCTTCGTGCCGACGAACATGACCGTGCCGCCGTGGGCGACGGTCTCCTTGACGAACTCGTAGGCGCGGTCGATGTACGACAGCGACTGGAGCAGGTCGATGATGTAGATGCCGTTGCGCTCGGTGAAGATGAAGCGCTTCATCTTCGGGTTCCAGCGACGGGTCTGGTGACCGAAGTGGACGCCGCTTTCCAGCAGCTCCCGCATCGTGACGACGGCCATGGCCGTTCTCCTTGGTGTTCTCGGTTGTGCCGCGCGTGCCGGACGGCACTCGCGCCTGACGCCCGCGATGCGCCTTGCCACGAGGGACCGAGGGGCGCTGACACCGGTTTTTGATGACCGAATGTCGGGGCGTGCGAAGTCGACCCGGTGACCCGGATCGCCATGAGAAGTGTACGGGACCCGGGAGGTGCAGGGTGACGCCGCTGTCCACAACCAGCCGGTATTCCACAGATCCCGGCCATGATCCGACCGATGCGGGACGGTTCTCGCATGCGAGCGAAACGATGTGTGCGTACGTGGCTGGGGCTGCTGCTGGGAATGACCGTGACCGTCCTGGGGGCGCTGACCCCGTCGGCCCTGGCCCGCACGACCGCGACGGCGGCACCCGCCCCGCCGGGAACCGCGGAACCACCGGGCCCCGATCCGACGGTCCCGGCCGTCGCCCGCACCTGGCCGGTGGGTCTGCGCCCTTTGGTCGTACGAGGCTGGGAGCCTCCGGCGACGGCATACGGCCGCGGCCACCGTGGTGTGGACCTCGCGGCGGCCCCGGGCACCGCGGTACGGGCGGTCGCGCCGGGACGCGTGTCCTTCGCGGGCCGGGTCGCGGGGCGCGGGGTCGTCTCGGTGGAACTGTCGAGCACGGGGACGCCACCACTGCGGACGACGTACGGACCGGTGCGGGCGTCCGTGAAGAAGGGCGACGAGGTACTGACGGGCGAGATCCTGGGCACCGTGGAACCGGGCACCACCCACTGCCCGACGTCCTGCCTGCACTGGGGCCTGCTGAGAGGCAGAACCTACCTGGACCCACTGTCCCTGCTCCCACCGTGGCTGCTGCGCAGGGGCCCGTCCCGCTTGCTCCCGGTGACCGAGAGCCGGACGGCTGTGCACCCGTAGCTCCGGCTGCGGGCACAGTCGTCCTGGCTGCGGTCACGGCCATCCTGCCTGCGGTCACGGCCAGCCGTCCTGGCGGCGGGCATGCGCGCCGCGCAGCTGCGGCATGCGCGACCGCGTTACTGCTGGCAGCCGCGCCCGCACAACCCTGGGCAGCCACGCCCGCACAACTGTGCGCAACCGTGCCCGCACAACCCTAGGCAGGCGTGCCCGCACAACTGTGCGCAGCCGCGCCCGCACAACCCTGGGCAGCCGCGCTCGCACAACTGTGGGCAATCGTGCCGCTGGGGCGGCGCCCGTCCCAAAGTGAGCGGCACCCCGTACAGCGCCGGGCCGCGCGACCCACCCCGAGCTCAGCCCCGACGCCGGGTGCCCAACAGGACCGAGCTCAGCCCAGGCACCGGGTGCCCGGCAAACCCGGGCTCAGCCCCGAACGCCCCGCAGAGCCATGGCAACAGCCGCTTCGGTAATCGCCGAAGGATCCTCGGCCGCCCCCAGCTCAATGCGCCGCACGGCCGCATCCACCACGCCCTGGAGAAGCATCGCGGCCAGCCGCGGCTCGGCGTGCCCCATCTCCCCCAGCGCCTCGACGATCATCGCCACGAGCCCGCCGTGGGCGGCACGGATCTTCTCCCGGGCCCCGGCGTCCAGCTCGCTCGCCGAGATGGCGACCACGGCGCGGTGCCGCCGGTCCCCGACCAGCGTCAGCTGCTGCCGGACATAGGCCTCGACCTTGTCCTCCGGAGAGGAGGACCGCTCCATCGCCGCGGAGACCTCCGCCGCCCAGACGGGAAAGTCGACCTCGCACAGCTCCTGGACGACAGCCGCCCGCGACCGGAAGTACTCGTACACGGAAGAGCGCGCGAGCCCCGTGCGCTCAGCGAGAGCCGGGAAGGTCAGCGCCTCCGTCCCGCCCTCGGACAGCAGGGACCGCGCCGCGTCCAGCAGGGCGGCTCGCTGCATCGACCGGTGCTCGGCCACGGAGGCCGCTCGAATCCTTGGCACGTCAACCACTGTACGGACGGACCGCCCCTGACGGCAGCCTCTCCCCCCACCCGACCGAGGGAAGCCGCGCCGGAACACCCGCTCGGCAGGGACGATTCAGCGACGCGCCACCGCCGGGCTCAGCGGCCGAAACTCGCCAGTTTGGCGCGCAGCTGGAGCACCGACTTGGTGTGGATCTGACTCACCCGGCTCTCGGTCACCCCCAGCACATTGCCGATCTCCGCGAGCGTGAGCCCTTCGTAGTAGTAGAGCGTGACCACGGTCTTCTCCCGGTCGGGCAGCGTGTTGATCGCCCGCGCCAGGAACCTCCGCAGCTCCCGGTCCTCGGCGACCTCGACCGGATTGTCGGCCGCGGTGTCCTCCAGCGTGTCCATCAGACTCAGCCGGCCACCGCCCTCGCCGCCGACATGCAGCAACTCCTCCAGAGCCACCACGTTCGCCAGCGACAACTGACTGAACACCGCGTGGAGTTCCTCCACCCCGATGCCCATCTCGGAGGCCACCTCGCCCTCCGACGGGGTCCGTCGCAGCCGCGCCTCCAGCGTCGCGTACGCCCGCTCCACATTGCGCGCCTTCTGCCGCACCGACCGCGGGATCCAGTCCAGCGCCCGCAGTTCGTCGATCATCGCGCCCCGGATCCGGGTGATCGCGTACGTCTCGAACTTGATCTCCCGCTCGATGTCGAACTTCTCGATCGCGTCGATCAGCCCGAACACCCCCGACGACACGAAGTCCGCCTGCTCGACATTGGCCGGCAGACCCACACTCACCCGCCCCGCGACGTACTTCACCAACGGCGAATAGTGCAGGATCAACTGCTCCCGCAGCCGCTCGTCACCCGTCGTCTTGTACGACCGCCACAGCTCGTCGAGCGTCGAGGGAGCGGGCGGGCGCACGCTGCCGCCGTCGCGGGCGGCTGGCGGGATCGCCGCCCGGTCGGACCCGGAGGTGTGCTGGGGCATTCGTCGCCTTGTGCCGTTCTGCCGTGAACTGGGGGTACCTGGGTGACCTGTCGGTCTGATGCCGAGATTGCCGGTCTGAGCCGGAATCCTCGTGAGCGTAGCGTGACTGGAGAGTCGCAGTGCGCGAAGAACGGGGGATCACCCTCACACAGAGGCGTTCCCCCCGGCGTCTCCCCGCGTCAGGGCGGTCGCGCTGCGTGACCGCCGAGCGGCGCCAACTGCGGGAATTCCCAAGGGTGTCGGCGTTCGCCCGGACGGCCGAACACGCTCGGTCAGCGCCGTCCCTGATCATCGCGGACGGAGATCATCGCCTGGCGTGTCAACTTCCAGCCATCGCCGTGTCGTTCGACGAAACCAAGTGCTCGGAGTTCGTACAGTCTCCCGACCGCGTCGTCCTCGGTGGTGCCCGCGCCCCGGGCGATCTCCTGCGCCCCCGCCAGGCCGCGTGCCGGCAGGGAGGCCAGCACCCGCCCGGCACCCGGGTCCAGCAGGTCTCGCGGCAGCACAGGCCCGCGCCGGTCGGGGGCGAGCTCGCCCATGTCTCCCACGAGTTCGGCGACATCCGCCGCATCGGAGACCAGGACCGCCTCCCCTCGCAGCAGTTCGTGCACCCCCGCCGACAGCCCACTCGTGGCGGGGCCCGGCACCCCCATCGTGAACCGCCCGAGCCGCTCCGCCGCCCGAGCCGTGACCAGCGCACCACTGCGATACGCCGCCTCGACGACCACGGTCCCCCGGGTGAGCGCCGCGATGACTCTGTTTCTGAGGATGAATCTGCTTGGCGTCGGATGGTCACCGGGTGGCAACTCCCCCACCACCAGCCCCTGCTGCGCGATCCTGGTGATCAGCTGGGTGTGTCCGCGCGGGTAGGGCCGGTCGACGCCGCAGGCCAGCACGGCGACGGTGGCGCCGCCCGCGCCGAGGGCGCCCCGGTGCGCGGCACCGTCCACGCCGTACGCACCGCCCGACACCACCACCCAGCCCCGCTCCGCGAGCCCCGCGCCGAGGGTGGCCGCCATATGGGCGCCGTATTCGGTGCAGGCCCGCGCCCCGACGACGGCGACGGACTGCAGCGCCCATATCCGCAGACTGGGGTGCCCCCGCAGCCACAGCCCGGTGGGCCGGGCGTCCCCCAGATCGTCGAGCTGCGCGGGCCACTCCGGCTCACCGGGGCAGATGAAGCGCACCCCGGCGTCCCGCGCCCTGGCGAGGTCGCGCTCGGGGTCGGCCCGCTCGGCCCGGGCCTGTAACCCCGCCCATCGCTTGTCCGTCACCCCTCGCGGTTGCTCGCCGTCCCCGACCAGCCGCCGGACCGCCTCCGCGGCCCCGACCTCGCGGAGCCAGCGCCCGCAGACCTCGTCCCCCGGTTCGACGACGCGGGTGAGAAAGGCCCGGTGCAGCCGCTCGTCGTCCTGGCTCACGACAGTGCGCCGATCGCCATCGGCACCCCGCGCGGGACCCCGGTGCGCAGTTGCAGTGCGAGGGCGACGTCCGTCGCATCCGGCCGGTCGTGCCCGACGAGGTCGGCGACGGTCCAGGCGACACGCAATACGCGGTCGAGGCCGCGGGCGGTCAGGACGCCTCGCTCCAGATTCCGCTCCGCCTCGTCCATCGCGCCCGCCGACGCGTACCACCGGCTGCGCAGCTCCCGCCCCGGCACTTCGCTGTTCGTCCGCCAAGGGGTGCCCGTGAGACGGGCGGTGGCCCGCTCTCTGGCGGCCCACACCCGGGCGGCGACCGTCTCGGTGGTCTCGCCGCGCGCGCCGCGCTCGGTCAACTGGGAGCGCGTGACCCGGTCCACTTCGACCCTCAGGTCGACCCGGTCGAGCAGCGGCCCGGAGAGCCGGGCCTGATAGCGGCGGATCGCAGAAGGCGGGCACTCACAGAAATCGTCCCTGAGCGAGAAGCGTCCGCACGGGCACGGATTCGCGGCGAGCACCATCAGGAACCTCGCCGGAAACCGCACGACCCCCGCGCTGCGCGCGATCACCACATGCCCTGCTTCCAGGGGCTGGCGCAACGCGTCCAGGGCTTGGCTGCTGAACTCCGGTGTCTCGTCCAAGAAGAGCACCCCACGGTGGGCGAGCGACACCGCTCCCGGTCGTGCGATGCCCTGGCCGCCTCCGACGAGCGCCTGCATGGTCGCCGAGTGGTGCGGGGCGCAGTACGGAGCGGTGTCCACCAGAGGTTTTCCCGGCGGCAGCAGGCCCGCGACCGAGTGGACGGCGGTGACCTCCAGGGATTCGCCCCTGCTGAGCCGCGGCAGGATGGCCGGCAGCCGCTCGGCGAGCATCGTCTTGCCCGCTCCCGGCGGCCCTTCCAGGAACAAGTGGTGCCCGCCCGCCGCGGCGACCTCCACGGCGGTCCGTGCCGAGTGCTGACCGACGACGTCGGCGAGGTCATGCCCCTGGTCGTGCTGCGCGGCGCCCATGCCGTGCATGCCGGTGGCCGCGCCCGTGCCGGGCATGCGCAGGCCCGCCATCAGCGGATCCGGGCGGCCCTGCTCGTCCGGCTCCTCCTCGGGTACCGGCTCGTCGGTGAGCACCGCGATCAGCTGGCGCAGACTGCGGACCCCCAGCACAGAGACCCCCGGCACCAGCGAGGCCTCGGCCGCCGCGCACTCGGGCACCACCACCTGCTCGTATCCCGCGTCCGCCGCGGCCAGCACCGCGGGCAGCACGCCGCGCACCGGCCGTACCCGTCCATCGAGTCCGAGCTCCCCGATCATCACGATGTCGGAGAGCACCCGCGGATCGATCCGCTCCGAAGCACCGAGCACGGCACAGGCGACAGCAAGATCGAATCCGCTGCCGCCCTTCGGCACCGACGCCGGACTCAGCCCCACCGTGAGCTTCTTCTGGGGCCACGTCGCGCCGGAGTTCACCACCGCCGCCCGAACCCGGTCCTTGCTCTCCGTCAGGCTCTTGTCGGGGAGACCGACCAGGGTGAAGGCCGCGACGCCGGGCTCAAGGTCGGCCTGGACCTCGACCACCACGCCCTCGACGCCGACCAGGGCCACCGAGCACGTACGCGCGAATCCCATCAGGCCACCCCCCGCGCGTGCTCGACCACGGGCGCGCCGCGGTCGGGGAGGAGGACGCCGATCAGGTCGATGCGGACGCCGCCGGGTGGTGCCCCGCCGTGTTCCTGGACCCAGCGTTCGGCCAGGCCTCGCAGCCGCTGGGCCTTGACCGGCGTGACGGCCGCCATCGGGTGCTCGAAGGCGCCCGCCTTGCGGGTCTTGACCTCGCAGACGACCAGCGCATCGCCGTCGCGGGCCACGATGTCGATCTCTCCGGTCCTGCCGCTGCGCCAGTTACGCGCCAGGACCGTCATCCCGGTTTCGGTCAGCCGCCGCGCGGCCAGATCCTCGCCGTACCTGCCGAGCGCACTGCGTGCCTTGGATGTACTCATGTCGGCACCACCTCCGGCGCCAACACTGAGGCCACTTCGATCTGCTATTGGATCTTGGTGGACAAGCGAGTGATTGTGGAAAACTCCGTCACCCACACGAGCAATCGCCGCACGTCATCAGCCGCCCGGCAGCTCCAGATCGCTCTTGTTCAGCTCCTCGATATTCACGTCCTTGAACGTGAGTACCCGTACCTGCTTGACGAAGCGAGCGGGCCGGTACATGTCCCACACCCAGGCGTCCGCCATGGACACCTCGAAAAACACCTCGCCCTGGACCGAGTGCACCTGCATCTCGTAGTCATTGGTGAGGTAGAAGCGCCGTTCGGTCTCGATCACATATTTGAACAGACCGACGACATCGCGGTACTCCCGATAGAGCTTCAGCTCCATCTCGGTCTCGTACTTCTCGAGGTCCTCGGCGCTCATGGCATGTTCCCCTTCAGCCGTGCGTCCCCCTATTGTGCGCCAGCCCCGCGAGCCCCTAGACGATTTCCGTGTCGAGGATCTCGGGTGTGGCCGGGGGACCTTCGTCGAGCACCCTGCGCAGCAGCTCGGCGAGTCTGGTCGGATACACCGTCTCATGTGCCTCGGTCAGTTCCTGGCACGTCCACCAGCGCGCTCCGGCGACACTGCGCCGTTCAAGGTCCGTCAGCCCCGCGGCCACCGTGGCCGTCTGGGTCGTACGGGCCAGGTAGTACCACTCGTCCTGGTCCCAGCGGCGCCCGGCGAACGGGAAGGAACACACACGCCGCCACAGCACCGGGCCCAGCTCGACCTCGGTGATTCCGGTCTCCTCCGTGAGCTCCCGCAACGCGGCCTGCTCCCGGGTCTCGTCGCCCTCCAGGCCTCCGCCGGGCGTGAACCACCAGTCGTCGGCGGGATCGTCCGGCTCGTGCCCGTGGAGCAGCAGAATGCGTTCTTCGGGGTCGAGCAGCACCACTCGGGCGACCTTCCGCAGCCCGCCCCGGTACTCGTCCTGCTCATCCGGCACCTCAGCGGGCACCGGCAGGCTCCGTCCGCGACCGGCCGCGCCGGCCCACGAGCCCCGCGATGGGACCGTACGCCGCGCCGCCCAGGACGAGCACCGCACCGGCGATCACCGCGCCGGCCATCAGGCGCAGCGGACCGGGCTGGGAGAGGCTGCCCAGCGTCTCCCAGCCGGTCGGCCGCTTCAGCATGCCGTTCATGGGCCAGACGACGGCGTCGACCCTGGCGCTCACCGCATTGCGCGACACCGTGCCGCTGGCCGCGTCCGTGAGGTGGGCGCTGGAGTCCAGCGAGCCCTGACGTTCGTCACCGAGCAGGAACAGACGTCCCTCGGGAACCTTCACGGTCGGGATGTTCGTGATCTCGGCCAGGCTGCCCTTGGGCAGATACGGTTCGTCGATCTGCTTGCCGTTGACGGTCAGCTTGCCGTTGGTGCAGCAGGACACCGTGTCGCCGCCGACGGCGACCACCCGCTTGACCACGGCCGCGTTGGTGACCCAGGTCTTGTCGCGGAAGACGACGACGTCGCCGCGCCGTACCTCGCTGCCGTCGATGCGCTGCGCCAGCACCCGGTCGCCCGCGTCGATCGTCGGCGTCATCGAACTGGTGGGCACGGTGTAGGGCCGGTAGACCACGGCCCCCCAGGCGAACCCTCCGATGAACAGCACAATGCCCAGCGCGACGGCCAGCCCGGACAGCCTCTGTCCGATCCGCCCGCCCGCCGGGCCCTTGCTCGCGCCACCGCTGCGCGGGGCCGTACGTGTAGTGCTCTCGCCACCCATGGGTCCGCACCTTACCCGGGGGTACGGTGCGCGGTCAGCCCACGGTTTGATCACGGACACCGTCGGCCACCGGCACCGGAACGCACCCGGCCCACCGGCGCCCCCCGACGCCACCGGGCACCCCGTACGACCGAGGGGCCGGCCGCCCGGACGAATCCGAGCCGACCGGCCCCAAGGGGACGCTTCAGCGCGCTACTTGGACGCCTTCCGCTTCCGGCGTACCAGCACCAGCGGTACCGCGCCCACGAGCGCCACGGACGCCGGCGAGGTGACCGCGGCCGCCACCTGGTCGCTCAGGCCGTACTGGCCGAAGGTGTCCGGGACCGGGAGGGTGCCCCAGCGGTTGATGGGCCAGGCCTTCACGATGGCGCGCCCGACGACCTCGCTCACGGGGACCATGCCGTTGTGCTTGTCCGTCTGGTTGTAGCGCGAGTCCCGCGAGTTCTGACGGTGGTCGCCCATCACCCAGATCATGCCCTCGGGCACCTTGACCTTGAACTGGCCGCCGTCTTCGTCAACGCTGCACGGGGTGTTCCCCGGGTACACGTACGGCTCGTTCAACGCCTTGCCGTTGACGGTCAGCGGGCCGGTGCCCTTGCACTGGATGGTGTCGCCGCCGACGCCGATGACCCGCTTGATGAGGTCCTTCTCCTCGGCGGACGGCATCAGGCCGATCCAGCTGAGCACCGTCTGCAGGGCGTTCGGGTTGGCCGTGGGCTCGCCCCGAAGCCAGCCGTCGGGGTCGTGGAAGACGACCACCTCGCCGCGCTCCGGCTCGGAGCCGAACCACGGGGTCAGCTTGTCGACCAGGACACGGTCGCCCTGCTGGAGGGTGTTCTGCATCGAGTCCGAGGGGATCGAGAACGCCTGCACCAGGAAGGTCTTGATCAGCAGCGCGAGCACCAGGGCGATGCCGATCAGGATCGGCAGCTCCTTCCAGAAGGAGCGCTGCTTCTTCTTCGGGTCCTGCTCGGCGCGCTCGGTCGTAGCGCTGCCGTCCGCGGCCTCACTCCCGGAGCCTGAGGCGCCTTCTACGGCCGGGGCAGCCGCATCGTCGGGCCGCTCCGGCTGCCCTTCGGGACCATCGTGTCCGGACCGTGCGCCGACCGCCACATCCCCCACATCCACTCCTCACTCCGTGCCGCCGCCTGCGCCGTATTCGGCGCAGGCCCACCACTCCCATAACGAGCGGGAGTTCCGCAGGAGTCGGGAGCGGGATCAATCCATCTGGATCCGCAGAGGCCACCCTATGCGACGCGCCGAGAGCGGACGTCGACCCTGCGGGCGCGTCGGCGACGGTCGTGTAAGTGCCCGGTTCCTTCAGGCGGATCCAGTGACCGACGGGCCAGGCGATGACCATGGCCCGGCCGACGACGGACTTCTCGGAGACGGTGCCGCTGAACTTGTCGGTGCGGTGGTAGCGGGAGTCGGCGGAGTTGCCCCGGTGGTCACCCAGCACGAACAGACGGCCCTCGGGCACCTTCACCTCGAAGGCGAAGTCCGACGGCTTGTCACCGGCGTAAATGTAGGGCTCGGTCAGCGGCGTGCCGTTGACGGTCACCCGGCCCTGTGTGTCGCAGCACTTGACCGTGTCACCGCCGACGCCGACGACCCGCTTGATGAGGTCCTTCTCGTTGTCGGACGGCAGCAGGCCGATGAAGGTCAGCCCTTCCTTGACCTGCTTGACGACGACGGGATCGCTCTTCTTCTTGGTCTCCTCGGCGGTGAGCCAGCCCCCGGGATCCTTGAAGACGACGACGTCACCGCGCTGTGGCTTGGAGCCGAACCAGGGCGTGAGCTTGTCGACCAGGACGCGGTCACCGATCTGGATCGTGTTCTCCATCGAGCCCGACGGGATCACAAAGGCCTGGACGAGGAAGGTCTTGAGGACCAGGGCTATCAGTACGGCGACGCCGACGAGGAGCGGTATCTCCTTGACCGCCGAGCGCCGCCTGCGCCGCTTGATCTTGCGGGCGAGCTTGCGCCGCTCGACGCGGCTGGGCCGGGCCGCGCCCCCGGAGGCGCGCCGGGTGCCGGTGGGCAGCAGGTTGTCGGCGGCACTGCTGGAGACCCCGCGCGGTTTGCCACGGTTACCCATGGACACCGTCCGCGGCGGGCACGCGCGCGTAGGCGTCGGGACGCGTCAGCCGGGTCCAGTGGCCGGCGGGCCAGGCGATCCAGTCGGCTCTGCCGATGACGTCGGAGACGGGGATCATGCCGCCGCCGGGCGAACCCAGGTGGTCGCGGGAGTCGCTGGAGTCGCCGCGGTGGTCACCGAGGACGAAGAGGGTGCCGTCGGGCACAACGACGTCGAAGGGCACGTCGGACGGGTTGTCCCCCGGATACAGAAACGTCGACTCGTCGACCGACCTGCCGTTCACTTCGAGCCTCCCCTCCTTGTCGCAGCAGACCACGTGGTCTCCCCCTACACCGACGACGCGCTTGATGTAGTCGGCGTTCCCGAAATAGCCAGTGCCGTCGAACACAACGACATCGCCCCGCTGCGGCTCAGCATCAAAACGGTACGCCAACTTATTTACGAGAACGCGGTCCCCGATCCTCAATCCCGACTCCATGGAGCCGCTGGGAATTTGGAACGGCTGCATCACGAACCTGCTGACGAGCAGCAGAAAAACCAGGCAGACCAGGACGGTCAGGGTGATCCGCCCGCCCGGGAGCCAGTCGGCGGCCCTGTCGACCAACGCAAAACGCGACCGACCCTCCTGCCCCTCTGTGTCCGAGATCTCCTCGGATTCGGAAGGGCGGGAGGAGCGGTCGCGCTCCACGGGCTGTGCTTCGGTGTCCATCGGGGCCAGATGTTATCCGGCCCCGCTTTGAACGACCGCGCGAGCTCAGTTGTCGCGCTTCTCCTTGATCTTCGCGGCCTTGCCGCGCAGGTCACGCAGGTAGTACAGCTTCGCGCGACGCACGTCACCGCGGGTGACGAGCTCGATCTTCTCGACGATCGGGGTGTGCACCGGGAAGGTGCGCTCGACGCCGACCGAGAAGGAGACCTTGCGGACCGTGAAGGTCTCGCGGACACCGGCGCCCTGGCGACGGATGACTACGCCCTTGAACTGCTGCACACGGGAGCGGTTGCCCTCGATGACGCGGACGTGGACGTTGACGGTGTCACCCGGGCGGAAGGCCGGGATGTCGCTGCGCAGCGACGCGTTGTCGACGGAGTCGAGCAGGTGAGACATTTCGTCTGCTTTCTTCGCTGATGCCACAGGTCATCAACGGGAGATAGTTTTCCAAGAGGGTGCTGTCGTGTCGGGGCGGGCGTCGTGTCCCCCTGTGGCAGGGGCGCGCGCCGGACGACATACAACAGCGGCTTATTCTTCCACGGCCTCTGGCCTGCGCCAAAATCGACCATGGGGCGCCCCCTCCGGATCCGGGGCCCAGCCCAGGATCGAGAGCATCTCGCGGTCCTTCTTGTCGAAGGCCGAGGGCTCGCAGCGCTCGATGAGGTCGGGCCGGTTCGCCGTCGTACGGCGCAGGGCCTCGTCGCGGCGCCAGCGGGCGATCTTCCCGTGGTGGCCGCTGAGCAGTACGTCGGGGATCCCGCGGCCGCGCCACGCCGGGGGCTTGGTGTAGACGGGCCCCTCCAGGAGGTTGGCCATGGCCCCGGGGGCGAACGAGTCGTCCCTGTGGGACTCGGCGTTGCCGAGGACACCCGGCAGCAGCCGCGCCACGGCCTCCGTGACGACGAGCACGGCGGCCTCACCACCGGCGAGTACGTAGTCGCCGATGGACACCTCGTAGACCGGCATCCGGGTGGCGTACTCGTCGATGACGCGGCGGTCGATGCCCTCGTAGCGCGCCGGCGTGAAGACCAGCCAGGGGCGCTCGGAGAGCTCGACGGCGAGTTCCTGGGTGAAGGGGCGCCCGCTGGGCGTGGGGACCACCAGGACGGGCCCGTGGGAGCCCGTCTCGTAGCCGTCGGCCAGGAGGGAGTCCAGGGCGTCACCCCAGGGGTCGGTCTTCATGACCATGCCGGGGCCGCCGCCGTACGGGGTGTCGTCGACCGTGTTGTGGCGGTCGTACGTCCACTCCCGAAGATCATGCACGTGCACATTCAGCTGTCCACGCGCGCGTGCCTTGCCGACCAGCGAGACGTTCAGGGGTTCCAGGTACTCGGGGAAGATCGTGACGACGTCGAGCCGCATCAGACGTCGTCTCCGGAGGCGTCGTCCTCGGACGAATCGATCTCGGCTCGATCGTCGATCAGCCCCGGCGGCGGGTCGATGACCGCCCGCTGCTCCGCCAGGTCGATCTCGGTGACGATCTCCTCCACGAAGGGGATCAGCACCTCGGTCCCGTCCGGCCGCTCGACCACGAAGAGGTCCTGCGAGGGCAGATGCGAGATCTCGGTGATCCGCCCGACCTCGGTGCCGTCGACCGTGACGACGTCCAGGTCCATCAGCTGGTGGTCGTAGTACTCGTCCGGGTCCTCGGGCTTCTCGTCCGGGTCGACCTCGGCGATCAGCAGGGTGTTGCGCAGGGCCTCGGCGGCGTTGCGGTCACGTACGCCTTCGAAGCGCAGCAGCAGACGGCCGCTGTGCACGCGGCCGGTCTCGATGGTCAGCGGACCGATGGAGGCGGGGTCGGTGGCCAGGACGGCGCCGGGCCCGAGCCTGAGTTCCGGCTCGTCGGTGCGTACCTCGACGGTGACCTCGCCCTTGATGCCGTGGGCGCGGCCGACGCGAGCGACTACCAGCTGCACTGTGCTTGATCTCCTGTCGTGTGCCTACGACTTTGGTTCGTGGACGACTACGGGCCTTTGTAGTGGACGACTACGGCCTTCGTAGACGACTACGGGCCGGGGACGGCTCGTAAGCCCTCCCCGGCCCGAGCCGGTGCTGCCTGTTACGTCAGCGGACGTGGTCCACGTCGACGAGGTCGACGCGGACACCGCGGCCGCCGATGGCGCCCACGACGGTGCGCAGAGCGCGCGCGGTGCGGCCGTTGCGGCCGATCACCTTGCCGAGGTCGTCGGGGTGAACCCGGACCTCGAGAACGCGCCCGCGGCGCAGGTCGCGCGAGGCCACCTGCACATCGTCGGGGTTGTCGACGATGCCCTTCACGAGGTGCTCGAGAGCCTCCTCGAGCATGCTCAGGCCTCGGTCGACTCGGACTCGGCGGCAGCCTCGTCCTTCTTCTCAGCCTTCTTCTTCTGGGTGATGGCCTCACCCTTGCCCGCGTCGTCGCCACCAAGGGCGTCGAACAGCGGGCGCGCGGCCTTCGGCTCGGCCACGAGCAGCGGAGCCGGGGCGGGCAGGCCCTTGAACTTCTGCCAGTCGCCGGTCAGCTTCAGGATCGCGAGAACGGGCTCGGTCGGCTGCGCGCCGACACCCAGCCAGTACTGCGCGCGGTCCGAGTCGACCTCGATGCGCGAGGGGTTCTGTACCGGGTGGTACAGGCCGATCTCCTCGATGGCCCGGCCGTCACGGCGGGTACGGGAGTCGGCGACGACGATGCGGTAGTGAGGCGAACGGATCTTGCCCAGACGCTTCAGCTTGATCTTGACTGCCACGGAAGTGGTGTCTCCTGGTCTTGACGTGGTTGGGCACGGCGAGATGGCCGCGTGGGGTTGCGGTACCCGAGTGCCCGATGGACGCGTCAGCCGGAGGAGAGAGGGGTCCTATGCGGCTGTCGAGTACAGCTAGCCATTGTGCCACATCCTGGCGGGTCGCCTTCACCCGGCAGAGCGCGCCTGCCCATGCCTCATGAGCACCCGGCGCCGGCCCCCGGGCGTCCGTCGCGCCGCCCGGCGCTCACAAGGTGCCGCTGAGTACGGCTGCCACGAGCAGCCGTACTCTCAGCTCGCGCCCGCGCCGACGACCTCGGGGATCCGGAACGGCTTTCCGCACCCCCCGCACACGATCGGCGCCTGCGCCAGGACCGACGGGACGACGCGGACATTGCGCCCACAGTCGCAGACGGCCTTGACGCGGACGCCTCCTCCGGAGGAGCCGTGGCGCGCGGCCGGGCCGCGGAAGGAGCGGGCGGTGTCGGCGGCGGTGGCGGCCGAGTGGGCCTTCAACGCGCGCTGCAGCCGCTCGATGGTCGGGCGATAGCGCCGTTTCGCCTCAGGGTTGAGCGTGACCAGGGAGAAGCCACTGCTGGGATGCGGTTCTTCGGGGTGGTCGAGGCCCAGCTCCTCGGCGATCGCGAGGAATCTGCGGTTGTGATAGCGGCCGGCGCGCGAGGTGTCGCGGACTCCGCGGGCGGCGGCGATGCCGTGGACTGCCTCATGAAGCAGTCGCTCGAAAGAGAGTTCGTGCCCGCAGGCGGACGACGACTCTCCGATCAGGGACTCTGGCGCGGCAAGATCGGGCAGTTCGGGGTGGTGCCGCTGAATGTCGGCCCACGCCCCTGCCAGCTCTGCGGCGAGAACAGGTGGTGTCGTGCTCACGTAATGACAACGAGCCGGGGTGCCTCTGTGTTCCTATTCCGGGGCATCCCAAATAATTTGCACGTACCCGTCAGTTGCCGCTGATGCGTCCTGACGAGGGCGGGTGCGCTGATCTGCGGAGAAGCCTCACAGCTCATACCAAGGCGGTACGTAGGCACACGTACGCCCCGGCGCGTAGACGATGTCCGCGCACCGGGGCACCTGTGGTCATCAGATGCGCAAGAGGCGTTTCGGCCGCCCTGAGGGCTACTCAGTAAGCGCGCGCGACGACGGCGACGTTACCGGGTGCGTCGTCGGCGTCGGGTACCGACCCGTCCTCGGCGACCAGACACCGTACGGTCACGGAGTGCTCGGCCAGCTTGGCCTCGCCCTCTTCGCCGAGGTCGGCCCAGGGAAGGCGCGCCCAGCCGCCGGCGGTGGCCGCCTCGACGGCCTCGTCGATCGTCGACACGTCCGACGTACGGGACTCGCGGCGCTCACGCGACTGCTTCAGGAGCAGCGCCTGGTCCTCTTCGAGGACAGTGGGAAGCAGTCCGGCCAGAGCGTCGATGGCGACGGGCTCCTTGCCTCCGGGGATGCGCCGGGCGAGCATCGCGGTGCCGTTCTCCAGGTCACGGGGGCCGACCTCGATGCGCACGGGTACTCCCTTGAGCTCCCAGTCGACGGCGCGGCGCCCGAAGGGGGTGTCCGTGCGGTCGTCCACCTGGACGCGTACGCCCGCCGCCTTCAGTTGATCGCCGATTTCGCGGACCTTGGCCAGAACCGCATCGTCGCCCTTGATCGCGAGGACCACGGCCTGCACGGGGGCGAGCCGGGGTGGCACCCGCAACCCATTGTCATCGCCGTGCGACATGATCAGGCCACCCACCATGCGGGTCGACGTCCCCCAGGAGGTCTGCCAGACGAGCTCCTGCTTGCCGTCCTTGGACAGGTACTGGGTGTGGAAGGCCTTGGCGAAGTTCTGCCCGAGCTCGTGGCTGGTGCCCATCTGGAGGGCCTTGCCGTCGCCCATCATGCCTTCGAGCGTGAGGGTGTTGATGGCGCCGGCGAACCGCTCGCTCGGGGTCTTGCGGCCGAGCACCACGTCGATGCCGAGGACGTTCACCATGAAGTCCTCGTACACCTCCTTATGGATGTACGCGGCGTAGTCCCGGGCGTCCTCGTACGTGGCGTGGGCGGTGTGGCCCTCCTGCCAGAGGAATTCAGTCGTACGGAGGAACACGCGCGGGCGCATCTCCCAACGGACCACGTTCGCCCACTGGTTGATCAGCAGCGGCAGATCGCGGTAGCTCTGCACCCACTTGGAGAAGGAGGCGTTGATGATCATCTCGGAGGTGGGGCGGACGACGACCGGCTCCTCCAGCTCCTTGCCGCCGCCGTGCGTAACGACCGCGAGCTCGGGGGCGAAGCCCTCGACGTGCTCGGCCTCCTTCGCCAGATACGACTGCGGGATGAAGAGCGGGAAGTACGCGTTCTGGGCGCCGGCCTCCTTGATGCGGGCGTCCATCTCCTGCTGCATCCGCTCCCACAGCCCGTACCCGTACGGCCTGATGACCATGGTGCCGCGCACCGGCCCATTGTCGGCCAGCTCGGCCTTGTTGATCAGGTCCTGGTACCAGCGCGGGAAATCGTCAGCCTGGGGCGTGAGAACGGGTGCCTTTGCCATGCGGCGATCGTACGGGCCCACGTTGCCGGAATGTGAATTTTCGCGGCGCGCACAGGGAGCGCACAAGCAGGGCGCCGCAACCCCTGGACGCCACGTCGAGCGCGGAGTTTCCTGACATACGGGGGGAGTGCGCACGCACTGCACGGGGGCCAGGGAAACGGGGCACAGCGGCAACTCTCGGCGGATTGGGGCGCTTTCGATGACACCTACGCTCGTGCGGCAGCAGCTACCTCACTCGGGG
This sequence comes from Streptomyces sp. R35, assembly GCF_041053035.1. Taxonomy (NCBI): domain Bacteria; kingdom Bacillati; phylum Actinomycetota; class Actinomycetes; order Kitasatosporales; family Streptomycetaceae; genus Streptomyces; species Streptomyces sp. R35. Next base: position 7,844,533 of record NZ_CP163440.1, on the reverse strand, counting down.
GCGGCGCCCCGGGTGGATCAGTCTGCACGCGCGCGTGACTGGGCCGAGATCCAGGAGCGGATGCTGGTACCGCTCTACGAGGCCGTCTACGAGCGACTCGAAGTGGGCGGCGGGATGCGGCTGCTCGGCCTCGACTGTGGGTCGGGGCTCGCCCTCCTGATGGCGGCCGCACGGGGTGCGGCGGTCACTGGTGTCGACTCCTCCGCGCCCGAGCGGCTGGCCCTCGCGCGGGAACGGCTGCTGCCGGCGGCGTGGGGCACGCGTGCGCGTGCGGACGCCCGGCTCGTGGACGGGTCCCCCGCGGATGTGGTCGTCGCGGGGGCGCCGGCGTACAGCCTGGTGACCGCGTTCGAGCCGATCGGCTGTGTGGCCCGGGACTCGGACCGGCTCGCGGAACTCCTTGACGCGGCTGCTCCGCTGGCCGAGCGGGGCGCGCCTGTCGTGCTGGTCGGGTGGGGGCCGCCCGAACGTTGCGCCACGTCCGCCGTGTTGCGGGTCGCCACCAAGTTGGCGGATCCGCTGCGGGGGGCGGGGAGTTGGCGGGCCGCCCGCCGTGACGACCTCGAGGAGGTCGCCCACCGGGCCGGGCTCCGCCCTGACGGGTCGGGGCGGGTCGCTTGTCCGTTCGGGTACGCCGATGTCGACAGTGCGGTGCGAGGCTTGTTGTCGACGGGCTTCTTCGACCCGGCGGTCGACGCCACGGACGAGGCCCAGGTCGACAAGGAGCTACGGGAGGCGCTCCATCCCCATCTGCGGCGGGACGGGACCGTATGGATGCCCAACATCTTCCGATACCTGATCGCCCGCACCAGCTGAGCCACGGGTAGCTCGCCCCCGCCGCCCCTACCCGTCCCATCCCTGGGGGCTGCGCAGTCTTTTAGGGGCGCGGGGAACTGCGCGACCAGCCCCCACCCACCCGCACCCGACACACAACCCCACGGGGTCGAAGGAACGCTCTCTACGCCGACCGTTTGACGCCCGCGATCCGGTACGCGTCCGCTTCGTCCAGCGTCTCGTTCGCCAGGAGCGCCTCCGCCAGGGCGTCCAGTTGCCCCCGATGGTCGCGGAGCTTCTCGCAGGCCTCCTCGTAGCACTCGTCGACGATGCGCCGCATCTCGTGGTCGATCGAGTCGAGCGTCGCCGGAGCGGCGGAAAGCCCGTAGGCCTGCTGCGCATCGCTGGGCAGAGCCGAAAGCCGGCCGACGCGTTCGCTCATGCCCCAGCGGGCGACCATGCCGCGCACAATGTTGGTGACCTGTTCCAGGTCGTTCTCGGAACCGGTCGTGACGACCGCGTAGACGACGTGCTCGGCGGCCATGCCTCCCAGGGCGCCGATGATGCGCCCGCGAAGGTACTCCTCCGTGTACGCGTACCGGTCCGCGTCCGGAGTGGAGAGCGTGACGCCGAGGGCACGCCCGCGCGGCACGATGGTGATCTTGCGGACCGGGTCGGCGCCCGGCTGCAGCATGCCGAGGAGGGCGTGACCGCTCTCGTGGTAGGCCGTGCGGCGGCGTTCGTCCTCGGGCATGACCAGGGAGCGTTCGGCGCCGAGCTGCACCTTTTCCAGCGCCTCGGAGAGGTCCGTCTGCGTCACCTGCTCCTGCTTGCGCTTGACGGCGAGGAGGGCGGCCTCGTTGGCGAGGTTGGCGAGTTCCGCACCGGTCATGCCCGGAGTCGTACGGGCCACCTGCGCGAGGTCCACTCCGGAGGACAGCGGAATTTCGCGGGTGTGGATCTCCAGGATCGCCTCGCGGCCGCCTCGGTCGGGCGGCGAGACACTGACGACGCGGTCGAAGCGGCCGGGGCGGGTGAGCGCGGGGTCCAGGACGTCGGCCCGGTTGGTCGCCGCGATGACGATCACGCCCTCCGAGCCCGAGAAGCCGTCCATCTCGGTCAGGATCTGGTTCAGCGTCTGCTCGCGCTCGTCGTGGCCGCCCATGCCGGCGCCGCCGCCCCTGGCCCGCCCGATCGTGTCGATCTCGTCGATGAAGATGATCGAGGGGGCCACCTTGCGGGCCTCGGCGAAGAGCTCACGGACCCGGGACGCGCCGACACCCACGATCATCTCGATGAACTCGGAGGCGGAGGCCGAGAAGAACGGCACGCCCGCCTCGCCCGCGACCGCCCGCGCGAGCAGCGTCTTTCCCGTGCCGGGCGGGCCCGACAGGAGCACGCCGCGCGGCATCTTCGCACCCATCCTGCGGTAGGCGTCCGGGTTCTTGAGGAAGTCCACGACGTCGTTCAGTTCGCCCGCGACCTCGTCGATCCCGGCCACGTCCGCGAAGGTCGTGCGCTTGCCGCCTGGCACCAGTTCGACCGGCTTCGGCGGCGCCTTGCGGCCGAGCATGCCGCCCGCGCCGCCGAGCCCCGTACGCATCCGCCGGGCGATGAAGACCCACAGGACGACCAGCAGAAGCATCGGGGCGAGCGAGAGCAGCACGTTGTAGAGGGTGCTGCGCTGCTGGACCACAGGTGAGGCAGTCACCGTGACGTTGTGCTTGTCCAGGTTCTCCCAGAGGTTGTCGTCCGCGAAGGACGGACGCTGGGTCTTGAACTTGGTGTACTTCCCTTCGCCCCCCGGGTTCTCCTGGGCGGTCTTGAGCTGGCCCTGGATCGCGTCACCCTTGGAGTAGATCTTGGTGACGTTGCCGTCGTCGACCTGCCTGCTGAACTCCGTGTACGAGATCGTCGGCTCGTTGCCCTCGTTGAAGAAGGACAGCACCAGGTTCGCGACGAGGAACACGATCAGGGCGGCGACAGCCAGACTCCACCAGCCGCCGGGCATCCTCCGCCTGCCGGAAGGCGGCGGTGTCGGCTCGGGCGGAGTGCCCTCGGTACGCCACGGCTGGTCCGGGTCCTTGCGTGGCGGCGCAGGGTTGCTCATATTTGGACGTTACGACACGAAACGCACACCAGCACCCGCAGGGAACGCGTTGGGGGCGCCCCTCCGGCGAGGGGCGCCCCCAACGACGTACGACGCCATCAGTGACGTACGCGAGCACGGTCCTGTGCGAGAAAAACCGTCAGCCCATGAACTTCTTGAACTCGTCCGGCAGCTCGAAGTCCTGACCGCCCTGCTGCGGCAGGCCGAAGGCGTTGCCGCCCTGGGCGCCGGCCTCGCGTCGCTGGGCCTCTTCGATCTCCTGCTGCTTGCGCTTCATCGGGTTGCCGGAGCGCTGCTTGCCCTTGGCCTGCTTGGTCTTCTTCTTGGTGCGGCCGGGGCCGCCTCCCATGCCCGGCATCCCGGGCATCCCCGGCATTCCGCCGCCCTGGGCCATGCGGGACATCATCTTGCGAGCCTCGAAGAAGCGCTCGACCAGGCCCTTGACGGCGCTGACCTCGACGCCGGAGCCCTTGGCGATACGGGCGCGGCGCGAGCCGTTGATGATCGTCGCGTCCTGGCGCTCGGCCGGGGTCATCGACTTGATGATCGCGGCCGTACGGTCGACGTCACGCTCGTCGAGGTTGTTGATCTGGTCCTTGATCTGACCCATGCCCGGGAGCATGCCGAGCAGCTTGCTGATGCTGCCCATCTTCCGGACCTGCTCCATCTGGGCCAGGAAGTCGTCCAGGGTGAAGTCCTGGCCCTTCTTGGACGCCAGCTTGGAGGCCATCTTCTCGGCCTCTTCTTGGCTGAACGTCTTCTCCGCCTGCTCGATCAGGGTGAGCAGGTCACCCATGTCGAGGATGCGGGAGGCCATCCGGTCCGGGTGGAAGGCGTCGAAGTCGTCGAGCTTCTCGCCGTTCGACGCGAACATGATCGGCTTGCCGGTGACCGAGGCGATCGACAGGGCCGCACCACCACGGGCGTCACCGTCGAGCTTGGAGAGCACCACGCCGTCGAAGCCGACGCCGTCGCGGAAGGCCTCGGCGGTGTTGACCGCGTCCTGGCCGATCATCGCGTCGACGACGAAGAGGATCTCGTCCGGGGAGATGACGTCGCGGATGTCCGCGGCCTGCTGCATCATCTCCTGGTCGATGCCCAGGCGGCCCGCGGTGTCCACGATCACGATGTCGTGGACCTTGGTCTTCGCGAACTCCATGGAGTCCTTGGCGACCTTGACCGGGTCGCCGACGCCGTTGCCCGGCTCGGGGGCGTAGACGGCCACGCCGGCGCGCTCGGCGACGACGCTGAGCTGGTTCACGGCGTTCGGGCGCTGGAGGTCCGCGGCGACCAGCAGCGGCGAGTGGCCCTGGTCCTTGAGCCACTTGCCGAGCTTTCCGGCGAGCGTGGTCTTACCGGCACCCTGGAGACCCGCGAGCATGATCACGGTGGGCGGGTTCTTGGCGAACCTGAGGCGGCGGGTCTCGCCGCCGAGGATCGTGACGAGCTCCTCGTTCACGATCTTCAGGACCTGCTGGGCCGGGTTCAGCGCCTTGGAGACGTCCGAACCGAGCGCGCGCTCCTTGACGTTCTTGATGAAGGTCCGCACGACCGGCAGGGCCACGTCGGCTTCGAGCAGCGCGATACGGATCTCGCGTGCGGTGGCGTCGATGTCAGCTTCGGACAGCCGGCCCTTGCCCCGCAGGTTCTTGAACGTCGCTGAGAGGCGATCGGAGAGAGTATCGAACACGGCGCTCGTCTGTCCTCAGGGGTCGGGGGCGAAGGGAATCGCCCTCCAGGGTATCTGGCCGCGTGCGGTGGGGTCTCCACCGCGTTCGTACGAGACCGGGAGAAGCCCCGGCAACAGGCCGGGGGCACACGCCGAATCCCGTACGCGGGGCGATTTGGATCCCGTACGCGGGGCGCCCGCAATCTCGTACGCGCCGGGGGCTCACGCCCTCAGCGTCTCCTCCAGCGCACGCGCCACGGAGGCCGCCTCCTCCCCCGGCAGGGGCGCGCCCTTCGTGCCCGTCACGTAGAAGGCGTCCACGGCGTTCGCGCCGAGCGTGGAGACGTGCATGCTGCGCACCCGGACGTTCGCGTCCTCCAGGGCCCGCCCGATGCGGTGCAGCAGACCGGGGGCGTCGTGGGCGCGGACCTCGATGACCGTGGCGTGGCGGGAGGCGGCCGAGGCGACCGTCACACGCGGCGGCGGCGCGATCGTCCCGCGGCGGCGCGGGTAGGCGGCGTCCCGTTCGGCGAGACGGGCCGTGATGTCGAGCGAGCCGTCGAGGGCGCGGACGAGGTCGGCGCGCAGCCGGGCGGCCTGCGGCAGGGAACCGTACTCGGCGGCGACCCGCCAGTTGAGCAGCAGCACCGAGCCCTCGACACCGTCGGGCAGGTCGAGCGCGCGCAGCTCGGCGGTGCGGACGGTCAGCCGGTGCATGGCGAGGACGCCCGCGACCGCGGGGAGCACACCGGGCTGGTCGGGCACGGCGATGAGGAGCTCGACGCCCAGCGGCTCGGGGTCGTCCGACGTGGGGCCGGCGTCGGCGTCGACGGATTCGGTCTGGGCGCGCAGCGCCAGTACGGGTCCGCCGGTCCGGAACGCCTCGATCGCGAGCCGCTCTTGCTCGGCCGTGGGTGCCGCTTCCTCGGGCTCCTCGGGGGCGTCCCCGGCGAGCACGGCCGAGACCCGCTTGACCAGGTCGGCGACGAGGGAGCCGCGCCAGGAGGACCAGGCGGCGGGCCCGGTGGCCAGCGCGTCCGCTTCTGTCAGCGCGTGCAGCAGTTCGAGGGTGCCCTGCGAGCCGACGGCCTCGGCGACCGAGCGGACGGTGGCCGGGTCCTCCAGGTCGCGCCGGGTCGCCGTGTCGATGAGCAGCAGATGGTGGCGTACGAGGGTCGCGAGCACCGCCACGTCCGCGCGGTCGAAGCCGATCCGGGCGGCCACGTCCCGCGCGATGATCTCGCCGGCGACGGAGTGGTCGCCGGGCCAGCCCTTGCCGATGTCGTGCAGCAGGGAGGCGATGAGGAGGAGGTCGGGGCGGCCGACGCGGCGGGCCAGTTCGGAGGCGCGGACGGCCGTCTCGATGAGGTGGCGGTCGACGGTCCAGATGTGCACGGCGTTGCGCTGCGGGCGGCAGCGCACCCGCTCCCAGTCGGGAAGCAGCCGGGTGATCAGGCCCTCGGCCTCCAGCGCCTCCCAGACCTCGATGGTCGGGCGGCCGGAGCCGAGGAGTGTGACGAGCTGCTCGCGCGCCTCGGCGGGCCAGGGCGTGGGCAGGGGGCGCGCGGCCGCGGCCATGCGCCGTACGGCGTGCAGGGACAGGGGGAGCCCCGCCTGTGCCGCCGCGGCTGCGGCCCGGAGGGGGAGTACGTGATCGCGCTCGGGGCGCGCGGCGCGTGCGAGCACCACCTCGCCGTCCATCTCGACCACGCCCTCGGCGAGCGGTGAGCGCTCCGCGGCGGGCTTGGCGCCGCCGCCCAGCATGGCGCGCAGGCGCGGACGCACGGCGCGCGAACGCAGCACGCGCCCCACCTCGCGCCACGTCACATCACTGGCGTACGAAACGACGCGCGCCGCCTCGTACACCTGGCGCAGCAGCGTGTCGGCGTCCAGCAGTCCGAGCTCGGCGGCGACCTGGTCCTGCTCCTGGAGCGCGAGACGGTCGGTGGCGCGTCCGGTGGTGAGATGCAGCGCGTCACGGACGTCCAGAAGACGGCGCCGCGCGTCGGCGAGGCCCTCGCGGGGCGCGTCCGCGAGCCAGGAGGCGGCGACGGCGCGTAGGGCGGTGGCGTCGCGCAACCCGCCACGCGCCTCCTTCAGGTCCGGTTCGAGGAGGTACTGCAACTCGCCTTGGCGCTCGGCGCGCTCGGCGCACAGCTCCTGGAGTTCGGGGAGACGTTTCGGCGCCTGGTTGCGCCAGTCGGCGAGGACGGCCGTACGCAATCCGGCGGTGAGGCCGAGGTCGCCCGCGAGATGCCGGGCGTCCAGCAGGCCGAGCTGCACCTTGAGGTCCTCGCCAGCGGTCTTGCGGGCCTCGGCGGGCGTGCGGACGGAGTGGTCGAGGGCCAGGCCCAGGTCCCAGACGGGGTACCAGATGCGGTCGGCGAGGGCCGCGACCGCGCCGGAGTCGCTGCCGTCGTGCAGGAGCAGCAGGTCGAGGTCGCTGCGCGGGGAGAGTTCACCGCGGCCGTAGCCGCCGACGGCGACGAGGGAGACGCCGCGCAGCCCTTCGGAACCGGCCGTGAACAGGCCGGTCAGCCAGTCGTCGGTCAGTTCGGCGAGGGCAGCACGGCGCGGCGGCCCGGACCGCGCCCCCTCTTGGAGGAGGCGCAGCCGGGCCGCCGCGTAGCCGCTGGGTCCCGAGTCCTCTGCTTCCGTACGCATGTCCGTACTCGTCACCCAGCGACTCCTGTCTTTCTTCTTCTTTGAGCGGGTCCGGTTAGAGCGCGTCCGGGCCGCGCTCGCCGGTCCGGACCCGGACAGCCGTCTCGACCGGGATGGACCACACCTTGCCGTCACCGATCTTGCCGGTGCGGGCCGCCTTCACGACGACGTCGATCAGCTGTTCGGCGTCGTCGTCCTCGGCCAGCACCTCGATGCGGATCTTGGGGACCAGGTCGACCGTGTACTCAGCCCCACGGTAGACCTCGGTGTGTCCCCGCTGCCGACCGTAGCCGCTGGCCTCGGTGACCGTCAGACCGTGCACCCCGAAGGCCTGCAGGGCCTCCTTGATCTCGTCGAGCCGGTGGGGCTTCACGACGGCGGTGATGAGCTTCATGCGTCCACCTTCTTCGTCTCAGCGTCCGCGAGGGCCGGGCCGGCGCTGCGGGCCGCGCCGCCGCCGGCGCCGCTGAAGTCGTATGCGGTCTCGGCGTGCTCCGCCTGGTCGATGCCCGCGATCTCTTCGTCCTCGGTGACCCGCATACCGATCGTCTTGTCGATCAGGAAGGCGAGGATCGCGGAGGCGACGAGGGAGTAGGCAAGGACGGCGAAGACACCGGCGCACTGCTTCCACAGCTGGTCGAACGAGTGGTCGCCGTAGAAGACGCCCGTCGCGGTCGACTGGCCCTTGCCGCTGGCGAAGAAGCCGATGAGCAGGGAGCCGATGACACCGCCGACGAGGTGGACGCCGACGACGTCGAGGGAGTCGTCGTAGCCGAACTTGTACTTCAGGCCGACGGCCATGGCGCACACGACACCGGCGATGACGCCGACCGCGATCGCGCCGAGCGGGGAGACCGCACCACCGGACGGGGTGATGGCGACCAGACCGGCGACCGCGCCGGAGGCGGCACCCAGGGTGGTGAACGCGCCGTGACGGATCTTCTCGTAGGCGAGCCAGGCGAGCATCGCAGCGGCGGTGGCGATCTGCGTGTTGACGAACATCAGCGCGCCGACACCGTCGTCGTTGCCGAGCCACGAGCCGGCGTTGAAGCCGAACCAGCCGAACCACAGCAGACCGCAGCCGAGCATGACCAGCGGGAGGCTGTGCGGGCGCATCGGGTCCTTCTTGAAACCGACGCGCTTGCCGATGACGAGGATCACACCGAGCGCCGCGGCACCCGCGTTGATGTGGACCGCCGTACCACCTGCGAAGTCGATCACGCCGAGGTCGAAGGCCCAGCCGCCGGTGCCCCAGACCCAGTGGGCGACCGGGAAGTAGACGACCGTGGCCCACAGCGCGATGAACAGCGACCACGCCGTGAACTTCACGCGGTCCGCGAGGGCGCCGCTTATCAGGGCCGGCGTGATGATCGCGAACATCAGCTGGAAGACCATGAAGACGAAGACCGGGATGGTGTACCCGGGCCACAGCTCGGTCAGACCGATGTTGCTGAGGCCGACCCAGTCCGACGTCCAGCCGATGATCGAGCCGTGGTCAGTGCCGAAGGCGAGGGAGAAGCCGTACAGCACCCACAGGATGGTGATGATCCCCATGCTGATGAAGCTCATCATCAGCATGTTGAGGGTGCTCTTGACGCGGACCATGCCTCCGTAGAAGAAGGCCAGACCGGGCGTCATGATGAGCACCAGGGCGGAACAGATGAGCATGAACCCTGTGTTGGCGGCAGACAGCTTGGGTGCCTCTGCGGCAAGGGTGATGGCTGGTGCCATCGGCGTCTCCTCGTCGTTGGTACGGCCCCGTGCGGGCGAAGCCTTGAGTGGGCGTGAGGGGTGGGCCGGTTATGCGCCATGAGATTGGCGCAGCGCGGTTTCCGTCGAAGCCCCTCGATGTTTCGCCGCAGTGACGAAGGCGCCTTGCGTGTTACGCGTCCATGAACTGCCTGATACCGGGCCGGGCGATCGTTATCGTGGCGCAACCTTCTTCGAAGGCAATGAAACCGGCCACGGTCGGTCGTCCGATGACCTGGCATGGGGGAGCCGAGTCGGGCAGTTCGGGACGGCGGCCGTGGCCGGGGTACTGGGCGGGGGCCGCTTGCGCGGCCGGGGTCAGACCGCTTCGGCGGTCTCGGGCAGGTCGACCAGCAGCTGGTCGGTGAGGTCGATGACCTCGGCGAGGTCACCGAAGTCGCGGGCCGCCGTGTCGACCGTCTTTCGGATACGAGTGTTCACGCGCTCCGAGCGCACCTTCTTGGCGATCGTCATCGCCTCCTTGGCCAGGACCGCACTCCGCTCGGGCTCGCGCTGCAGGAGGTGCACGGTGGCCATGCCGATGAGGTTGAGTGCGTACGAACGCTGGTGTTCCGTGTCCTTGCCGAAGAGGTCTACGGCCTCCTGCATGAGGGGCTCGGCCATGGAGGCGTATGTGGGGCTCCGGCCGGCGACATAGGCCAGGTCGCGGTAGGAGTGCGAGTTCTCGCCGTACAGCTCGGCCTTCGAGAAGAAGCGGATCCAGTCGGGGTCCGGGTCGTCCCACTCGTGTACGTCGGCGAAGGTGTCCTCGGCCATCCGGACGGCTCGCTTGCACTTTCCGGGCTGGCCCATGTTGGCGTAGGCGCGGGCCTCCATCGCATACAGCATCGACTGGGTGCGCGGGCTCGCGCAGTCACGGCTTCCGTACTGCGCGAGGTGGATGAGTTCCAGGGCGTCGTCGGGGCGCCCGAGGTGGATCATCTGGCGGCTCATGCTGGACAGGACGTACGAGCCGAGCGGCTTGTCGCCCGCTTCCTTGGCGGCGTGCAGGGCGAGCACGAAGTACTTCTGCGCGGTGGGCTGGAGTCCCACGTCGTAGCTCATCCAGCCCGCGAGCTCGGCCAGCTCGGCGGCGACCTTGAAGAGGCGTTTGCTGGTCGCGGCGGGCTGCGGCTCCTGGAGCAGGTCCGTCACCTCGTGCAACTGCCCGACGACCGCCTTGCGGCGCAGACCGCCGCCGCACTGGGCGTCCCACTGCCGGAACATCACCGTGGTGGACTCCAGGAGGTCCAGCTCGGGCTTGGAGAGCCGACCGGCCCGGCGCGCGGCGGCCGGGGACTCGGGCTCCTCATGGGGCGCTGCGGGCGACGGCACGAGCCAGCGCTGCATGGGCTCGATCAGGGACGGGCCCGCGGAGAGGGCCAATGACGTGCCGAGGAAGCCGCGGCGCGCCAGCATCAGGTCGCTGCGCGAGTACTCGCTGATCAGCGCCACGGTCTGCGGGCCCGTCCAGGGCAGGTCGACCCCGGACACGGACGGTGACTGATGGGCGGCGCGCAGGCCGAGGTCCTCGACGGCGACGACACAGCCGAACCGCTCGGAGAACAGCTCGGACAGGATCCGCGGGATCGGCTCGCGCGGGTTCTCCCCGTCCAGCCAGCGGCGCACCCGTGAGGTGTCCGTGGAGATGTGGTTGGCCCCCAACTGGCGCGCCCGGCGGTTCACTTGCCGTGCCAGCTCACCCTTCGACCAGCCGCTGCGCACGAACCACGAGCCGAGCAGCTCATTGGGGCGCTTGTCCGTGCTAGTCGCGGTCGTCCCGCTTCCGCCGTTGCCGCCCACTGGAACGCCCCCATCCCTGAGACCACTTGCACGCTGCGTGCGCCCAAGCCCTATCAGAATGCCGGTAAATACGGCCTCGCGTCCGGCAGTTCTCACCCTTCGAACGGGAAGCCGAGTTGCCCTTGGCATACCCACGAGTGCACACGTCCCCAGGACTCGTGTACTCAAAGTAATCCTACGATCACCCGTCCAGCCATGGCGATTACGGAAACGCCACCATTCGCCACCCCTTCGAATGAACTCCGGGTCGCCTGCGCGCGATTCACTTGACACATGTCGGCCGGGAGTGGGCGGAGCGGTGTGCGCCGGGGCGCGCGCAGCCGAGCGCACCACCCGGGGCACCACAAAGCGCCGTCTGGACGGCGCGGCACGGGGAAGTCGGAACACAGAGGGTCACGTTCCGCTTTCCTTACGTAACCACTGGTGCATCGGACCCGTTGGAGGGGGCATGGGCTTCACGATCGGCAGCAGTCGGGGAATGCGCGAAATCCGGCCCGGCTCGCGGCGCCGCGGCCGCTCCTCGGAGTGCACCGCCGTGGCCGAGTTCACCGGACTGTGGGGCTGGGACGTGGTCCCGGGCGCCCGGGCCGCCGCCGGGTCGTGCTCGTGCGGCAAGGCCGGTTGCCCCACGCCGGGCGCGCATCCGCTGGAATTCGCTCCGGCGATCCCGGCCGGCGCCACGCTCGACGACGTGACCGAGGCCTGGTCCGAGTTCCCGGGCGCCGCCGTGATGCTGCCGGTCGGCCGCGCCTTCGACGTGATCGAGGTCGCCGAGCCCGCCGGGCGCCGCGCGCTCGTCCGCCTCGAACGGATGGGGCTCCCCCTCGGACCGGTCACGGCCACACCGGACGGCCGCGCCCACTTCTTCGTCGCCCCCGACTCCGCGGCCGAGCTCCCCGAGCTGCTCTACCGCATGGGCTGGGACGACGCGTCCCTCGACCTGCACGGCCTGGGCCCCGGTACGTATGTCACGGCCCCGCCCTCCGACCGGGGTGGCCTCGGCCCGGTCCGCTGGCTGCGCTCCCCCGCGCTGGACTCGGCGACGAAGCCGCCGCAGGCACGGCTGCTGCTGGGCACACTGGCGTACGTGGCGCATCGGTCGCGGGCGTAACCCGCACCGCGACGGGCCCGCATGACGAAGCGCCCGCTCCCAACTGCACCTTGGGGGCGGGCGCTTCTTCGACCACCTACGAATTTTCGTAGGTGAGCACCTACTACCTGTCTTTGTAGCTGCTCACTCGCCGATAAGGGCGTCAACGAACGCCTCCGGCTCGAAGGGCGCCAGATCGTCCGCGCCCTCGCCCAGACCCACCAGCTTGACCGGCACGCCCAGCTCGCGCTGCACGGCGATGACGATGCCGCCCTTGGCGGTGCCGTCGAGCTTGGTCAGCACGATGCCGGTGATGTCGACCACCTCGGCGAAGACGCGCGCCTGGACCAAGCCGTTCTGGCCGGTGGTCGCGTCGAGTACGAGCAGGATCTCGTCCAGCGGCGCGTGCTTCTCGACGACGCGCTTGACCTTGCCGAGCTCGTCCATGAGGCCGGTCTTGGTGTGGAGCCGGCCCGCGGTGTCGATGAGGACGACGTCGGCACCCTCCTCGATGCCCTCCTTGACCGCGTCGAAGGCGACCGAGGCGGGGTCACCGCCCTCGGGGCCGCGCACGGTGCGGGCGCCCACGCGCTCGCCCCAGGTCTGCAGCTGGTCGGCGGCGGCGGCGCGGAAGGTGTCGGCGGCACCGAGCACCACGTTCTTGCCGTCGGCGACGAGCACGCGCGCGAGCTTGCCGGTGGTGGTGGTCTTGCCGGTGCCGTTGACACCGACGACCATCACGATGCCGGGAGTGTCGAGGGGCGAGTCGGTGTTGACCGCGCGGTCGAACTCGGGGACGAGGAGCTGGAGCAGTTCCTCGCGCAGCAGCCCGCGCAGTTCGTCGGGCGTCCGCGTGCCGAGCACCTTCACGCGCTCGCGCAGCCGCTCGACCAGCTCCTGAGTGGGCTGCACGCCCACGTCGGCGGTGAGGAGGGTGTCCTCGATCTCCTCCCAGGTGTCCTCGTCGAGGTGCTCGCGCGAGAGCAGCGTGAGCAGCCCCTTGCCGAGCGCGTTCTGTGAGCGGGAGAGACGGGCGCGCAGGCGTACGAGGCGCCCGGCGGTCGGCTCCGGGATCTCGATGGCGGGAGCCTCGACAACAGGCTCGGGTTCCTCGACGGCGACCGGCGCGGCCGCCGAGCCCTCGGGGAGATCCACCTCCTCGATCGTGCGGCGCGGTTCGTCGCGCGGCGTCTCGGCCTCGTCGCCGACGTGCGGCTCGGCCGGAGGGGCGGTGATGTCGGGGGCGACGGGGGGCGGCGGGGGCAGCTGCTTCCGCTTGCGACTGCCGACGACGAGCCCGCCGAGCGCGCCGATCACGACCACGGCGATGACTACAGCAAGGATGACGGTTTCCATAACAACCCCAGTATGGCGTGACCTCCCGCTCGACCGTTCGTTGTCCGCGGAGGGCTGCATGTCCTACGGGCCGGCCCGGCCCGCCGCCCGACCGCGCGTCGGCCGGGAAGCCCCTCAGTGGCGGAGTCACAACGCTCCCCAGCGTCGCCGTCGCCAACATCAACGTGTCGCTGACCATGGGGGCCACCCTGGCCGTGTCATCCGGGCTCAACTTCTGGCAGGCCCTGATCGTCGGCGTCGCGGCGCCGATCGTGTCGTACGGCGTCGTCCGCGGCGATCGTACGCAACTCCGTCGGCGGCGCCGGCATCGTCCTACTCCCCATGGTCCTGATGGGCGCCGTCATGGGCTTCACCGCGCAGACGCTTGGCTTCAAAGTGCCGCGGCACTGGGCCGTTCCGGTGAACGCCGTGATCTCGCTGGTCTTCGGCGGCGTGCTGATGCCGGTCGCGACCAGCATCATGGGCGCGTTCATCGCCTTCCTGTCGCTGCTCACCGTCGCCTTCTCGGCCTGGGTCGGCGTCGTCGGCGCGGACATGCTGCGCCGCGAGGTGTACGACGCCGGGTCCCTGCTCGACACCACGCGCACCAGCGCCTATTCGTACCCGGGCGGCTTCAGCCCGCCACGGTCGCCGCCTGGGCGGTCGGGCTCGGCTCGGGGCTGCTGTTCACCACCTCCGACTGGTTCACCGGACCGCTGGCGGCGGGCAACCCCATCGGCGAGTACGGCCTCGGCCGGGTGGCGACGATCGTGGTCTCCTTCCTGCTGTACGCCGTTCTGCCGCAGCCCGCGGTGGTCGCACCCGAGCGGCCCGAGCCCCCCAAGGAGTCCTCCGCTATGGCTGTCTGACGCACCGTCAGCTACCGTCCTCCTCCACACACGAAGGGGGCTCCCCATGCCCGTAACGGTCGTACGCTTCAACCTCGTTGACCCCGACGCCACCCCCGCGTCGCTGAGTGCCCGCTACAAGGCGGCCGTTGAGATGGCCGCGTACGCCGACGACCGCTCCCTCACCACCGTGCAGACCGAGGAGCACCACGGCGTCGCCAACAACTGGCTGCCCTCACCGTTCGCGTTCGCGGGCGCGGTCTTCGGGGCGACCCGGCACATCGCGGTCACCGTATCGGCGGTCATCGGCCCGCTGCACGATCCGCTGCGTCTCGCCGAGGACATCGCCGTACTCGATCTGCTCAGCGGCGGACGGCTGGTGACAGTGGCCGGAATCGGCTACCGGCCCGAGGAGTACGCCCTCTTCGACGTGGATTGGAAGCGGCGCGGCAGGCTCCAGGACGAACTCCTGGAGACGGTGCTGAAGGCGTGGACCGGCGAGGAGTTCACGTACCGGGGCCGCACGGTCCGGGTCACCCCGCGCCCGTTCTCGGACCCGCACCCCCTGCTGCTGGTCGGCGGTTCGTCCAAGGCCGCGGCCCGGCGCGCCGCCCGGCTCGGGCTGCCGTTCTTCCCGAGCGCGCACCTCCCTGAGCTGGAGGCGTACTACAAGGAGCGGCTCATCGAGTACGACACCGAGGGCTGGACCATGATGCCCGCCGCCGAGACCCCGCTGCTGCACATCGCCGAGGACCCGGACCGGGCGTGGGCCGAGTACGGCAAGCACTTCCTGCACGAGGCACGGACGTACGCCTCCTGGCAGTCCGGCGACATCCGCTCGGCGGTGAAGTCGGCGGCCACAACGGTCGAGGAACTGCGCGCCGAGGGCGTCTACCGGATCCTCACGCCCGACGCGTGCGTGGCGCAGGGCCTGGACAACTACGTGCTGCATCCGCTGTCCGGCGGGATGCCGGTCGACGAGGGCTGGCGCAGCCTGCACCTGTTCTGCGAAAACGTACTGCCCCGGCTCAACGACGCCGAGAATCTCGGAGGCTGAGCCGGGGCGGTACGTCTCTTACGAGTACGAGGAGAGGGGCAGCGGGGACTTGGCCCTTCTCCCCGCGTTTCGGGGAGCCTTGTCTGCGGGCTCCGGAGCAGGACTAGCCCAGGACTAGCCCATCTCCTCCAGGGCCTTGCCCTTGGTCTCCTTCACGAACTTGAGCACGAAGGGGATGGAGAGCGCGGCGAAGATCGTGTAGATCACGTAGGTCGCGGAGAGGTTCCAGTCGGCCAGCGACGGGAAGCTCGCGGTGATGGCCCAGTTGGCGATCCACTGCGCGGAGGCGGCGACGCCCAGCGCGGCGGCGCGGATCTTGTTCGGGAACATCTCGCCGAGGAAGACCCAGACCACGACGCCCCAGGAGAGGGCGAAGAAGAGGACGAAGACGTGGGCGGCGATCAGGGCGACCCAGCCCTGGGTCGCCGGCAGCTTGCCGTCCACCAGGTCGAAGGAGAAGGCCCAGGCCTCGAGTCCGAGACCGATGACCATGCCGACGGAGCCGATGAGCGCGAGCGGCTTACGGCCGATCCGGTCCACGAAGATCATGGCGATCACGGTGCCGATGATGTTGATGATCGACGTGGTGAACGAGTACAGGAACGAGTCCGTCGGGTCGACGCCGACCGACTGCCACAGCGTCGAGGAGTAGTAGAACGCGACGTTGATGCCGACGAACTGCTGGAAGACCGAGAGGCCGATACCGACCCAGACGATCGGCTTGAAGAAGAAGCTGCCGCCGAGCAGGTCCTTGAAGGTCGACTTGTGCTCGCTCTTCATGGCGTGCTCGATCTCGACGACGCGGGCGTCCAGGTCGACCTTCTCGCCCTCGACCTCCTTGAGCACCTCACGGGCGCGCTCGTCCTTGCCCACAGAGATCAGGAAGCGCGGCGACTCGGGGATCGCGAAGGAGAGCAGACCGTAGAGGACGGCCGGGACGACCATGACACCGAGCATGACCTGCCAGGCTTCGAGGCCCATGACGTCGCCGCGCTGGTCGCCGCCGGCCGCGTTCAGGATGCCCCAGTTGACCAGCTGCGAGATGGCGATGCCGACGACGATCGCGGCCTGCTGGAAGGAACCGAGACGACCGCGGTAGGCGGCCGGGGAGACCTCGGCGATGTAGGCGGGGCCGATGACGGAGGCCATGCCGATGGCGAAACCGCCGATGATGCGCCAGAAGGCGAGGTCCCACAGCGCGAAGGGCAGCGCGGAACCGATGGCACTGATCGTGAACAGGACGGCGGAGATCTGCATGCAGCGGATACGGCCGATGCGGTCGGCTATGCGGCCCGCGGTCGCCGCGCCGATGGCGCAGCCGATCAGCGCGATGGCGATGACCTGCGCCAGCGCCGCCGAGCCGATGTCGTAGCGGCTGCGGATCGCTTCGACGGCGCCGTTGATCACGGCACTGTCGTAACCGAAGAGGAAGCCGCCCATCGCGGCCGCCGCCGCGATGAAGATGACATGCCCGAGATGTTCGGGGTGAGCCGTCCTGGCTCCTGACTTGGGTGCCTGCGCGGTGCTGGTCACGTGTAACTCCTCGGGCCACCGGCCTCGCTGCCGGGGGTGTGGGGGCAAGCCCTTCAGTACTGGTTCAAGTGGCGCATACCAACGCGCCACCCACCACCTGAAGGTAAAAGCAACGTTGCAGAGACTATGCCTTCAAGTTTCGAAGTCAACAGTTCTCTTGCTGTGAATTTTCGACACAGAGGCGCTAGGAGTGTGTTCACTACTTGAACTCAACGAGAAGCCCAGGTCATGACCGGTGTGGGCTACACGTATCTAGCGGAGCCGCTGACTGATGACCTTCGACACACCGTCGCCCTGCATGGAGACGCCGTACAACGCGTCGGCGACCTCCATCGTGCGCTTCTGGTGCGTGATCACGATCAGCTGCGAGGCCTCCTGGAGCTCCTGCATGATCCGGATCAGCCGCTGGAGGTTGGTGTCGTCGAGCGCGGCCTCGACCTCGTCCATCACATAGAACGGGCTGGGCCGCGCCTTGAAGATGGACACAAGGAGCGCGACGGCGGTGAGGGACCTCTCCCCGCCGGAGAGCAGAGACAGGCGCTTGACCTTCTTGCCCGGAGGCCGGGCCTCGACGTCCACACCCGTGGTGAGCATGTTGTCGGGATCGGTCAGGATCAGCCGCCCCTCCCCGCCCGGGAACAGCCGGCTGAAGACCCCCTCGAACTGCAGGGCCGTGTCCCGGTAGGCCTCGGTGAAGACCTGTTCGACGCGCTCGTCGACCTCCTTCACCACCTGAAGCAGGTCGGCGCGCGTCTTCTTGAGGTCCTCCAGCTGCTCGCTGAGGAACTTGTGGCGCTCCTCCAGCGCGGCGAACTCCTCCAGCGCGAGCGGGTTGACCTTGCCGAGCTGCTGATACGCCCGTTCGGCTGACTTGAGCCGCTTCTCCTGCTCGGCGCGGTGGAACGGCCGGGGCTGATTGCGCGGATGCTCCGGGTCCTCGGGCAGTTCCTCGCCCTCGGCCGGGAGCGACGGCGGCACAAGCTGGTCGGGACCGTAGTCCGCGACGAGCCCCGCCGGTTCGACACCGAGCTCCTCCAGCGCCTTCGACTCCAGCTGCTCTATGCGCATCCGCTTCTCGGCACCGAGTACCTCGCCGCGGTGCACCGAGTCCGTGAGCTTGTCGAGCTCCGCCTTGAGGTCGCGGCCTTCGTTGCGGGCGGCGACGAGGTCCTGCTCCCTGCGGGCCTTGGCGCTGTCGGCGGCGGCCCGCTCCTCCTCGGCCCGGGTCAGCGAGACCTCGACATGCGCGAGCAGCTGGCGTGCGCCGGAGGCGACGGCCTCGGCGACCGCCGCTTCGTGCCGCAGCCGGGCCCGGCGCTGCTCCGCACGCGCGCGTGCCTCACGTTCCGCCCGTGCGGCCCGGTCGAGTCCGTCGGCCCGCCCGGCGAGTCCCTTGACCCGCTCCTCGTGCGTACGCACCTGGAGCCGGGCCTCCATCTCGGTCTGCCGTGCGTTGGCGCCGTCGGCGGCGAGCCGGTCGCGCACGGAGGTGTCGGGCTCCTCCTCGACGGGCATCTCCTCGGCCACGGCGAGCCGTTCGGCCAGCTCCTCGGCCTCCTCGACGGCCCGGTCGAGCGCCTCCTGCGCCCGCGCGGTGGCGGCCGTGCTCCGCTCGGCCTCCCCGGCAGCCCCCCGCGCCTGCCCGGCCAGCCGCCCGAGCTGCTGCGCCACGGACGACTTCTCCCGCTCTGCGGCCCGCCGCCGCTCACCCAACTCCTCGACGAGCGCGGCATGTTCCCTGCGCAGTTCGATGGCGAGGTGCTGAGCCTCGGTCAATTCCTCACACCGTACGGCGAGCTCTTCGAGCTCGGCCGCCGCCTCGTCCACGGACGCCTGCACTTCGAGCAGACTGGGCGCCCCGGCCGACCCGCCGTGCGCGAAGTGCGCGCCGAGCAGGTCGCCCTCGGCGGTGACGGCGGTGAGTTCGGGCCGCGCGTAGACAAGATCCTCGGCGTCTTCGAGGGTGCCCACGACGACGATGCCGCGCAGCAGTCGCCGCACGGCGGGCATGAGCTCGGCGGGGCCTCGGACCAGGTCGGCGGCGTGCGGGGGGCCGTCGTGGCGGACTTGACGGGGTACGGCGCTGGTGGGGGCGTACGCATCCGCGCCCACGCCCGCGTGTACGTCACCGGGGGCGCCGTACGGGTCCACTCCCGCACCCGCGTGCGCGTCCCCCGAGGGGGCGTTCGTTTCCACGCCCGCGCCCGCGCGCACGTCGCTGGAGGGGGCGTGCGCGTCCCTTCCAGCGCCGTCCGCCCTGCCGGGGCGCGCCTCCCGGTCCCGCTCCTCCGGCGCCCCCGCCAGCAACAGCGCCGCCCGTCCCGCGTCCTGCTTGCGCAGGAGGCGGATGGCGTCGGCCGCCGAGGCGGGGGTGGTGACCGCGATGGCGTCGGCAGCCGCACCGAACGCGGCGGCCAGGGCGACCTCGAAGCCGGGGGTGACGGAGAGCAGTTCGGCCGCGGGACCCAGCAGCCCCGACAGCCGGTCCTTCGCTCCCAGCAGCGCTCCCGTGCCGTCCTTGCGGCGCAGCCCGAGGGCGAGGGCCTCGTGGCGGGCCTGGGTGGCGGCGCGGCTGCGTTCCGCCGCCGTGGCCGCCTCGCGGGCCGCCGTCAGGGCGGACTCGGCGTCGGACAACGCCCGCTTGGCCGCCTCGTGCTGCTCGGTCAGCTCCGCGTCGCCCGCGTCGAGGCCGTCGACCTCGGCCTTCAGCTGCTCGTACTCCTCCTGGGCCGCGACCGCCCGCTCCTGTGCCTCGTCACGGGCGGAGGCGAGCCGGTCGATCTCGGCCTGTGCGGAGGCGGCGCGCGAACGGGCGGCGTTGACCTGGCCGTTGAGGCGGGCGAGGCCCTCGCGGCGGTCGGCGATGGCGCGGGCCACGTCCTTGAGGCGGCGCTCCTCGACGGCGAGCTCCCGCTCCAGTTCGGCGCGGTGCGCGACGGTGTCCTCCAAGGCGTGCTCGGCCGCCTCCAGGGCCGCTTCGAGCTCGGCCTCCTGCTCCCGGATCCGCGCGGCCTCGCGCTCCATGTCCTCGGGCTCACGCCCGCGCCGTTCCTCGGCGGGCACGGAAGTGGCGCTCTTCACGCGCGCGTCGGCCAGCGAGATCGTGCCGCGCACCCGCTCGGCGAGCTGCGAGAGCTCGTACCAGGTCTGCTGCGCCCGCTGGAGACGCGGCGTCAGCTGCCGCACCTCGTCCTCCAGGAGAGCCTCCCGCTGGAGCGCCTTCTTCAGCTCGGCCTCCGCGGCTTCCTTGCGTTCCTTCAGCGCGGCCTCGTCGGCGATCTCGGACTGGAGCGCCCCCCGGAGTCGTACGAGATCGTCGGCGAGGAGGCGCAGACGCGCGTCGCGCAGGTCGGCCTGGATGACGGCGGCGCGGCGGGCGACGGCGGCCTGCCGGCCCAGCGGCTTGAGCTGGCGGCGCAGTTCGTCGGTGAGGTCCTGGACGCGGGCCAGGTTCGCCTGCATCGCGTCCAGCTTCCGCAGCGCCTTCTCCTTGCGCTTGCGGTGCTTGAGGACGCCCGCGGCCTCCTCGATGAACGCGCGGCGGCCCATCGGGTCGGCGTGCAGGACGGAGTCGAGCTGGCCCTGGCCGACGATGACGTGCATCTCGCGACCGATGCCCGAGTCGGACAACAGCTCCTGGATGTCGAGGAGGCGGCAGGTGTCACCGTTGATCTGGTACTCGCTGCCGCCGTTGCGGAACATGATCCGCGTGATGGTGACCTCGGCGTACTCGATGGGCAGCGCCCCGTCGGAGTTGTCGATGGTCAGCGACACCTCGGCCCGGCCGAGCGGCGGCCGCCCGGTGGTGCCGGCGAAGATGACGTCCTCCATCTTGCCGCCGCGCAGCGACTTGGCCCCTTGCTCGCCCATGACCCAGCTCAGGGCGTCCACGACATTGGACTTGCCCGAGCCATTGGGGCCCACAACACAGGTGATGCCCGGCTCGAACCGCAGCGTGGTCGCCGAGGCGAACGATTTGAACCCGCGCAGGGTCAGGGCCTTGAGGTGCACGCCGCCGGACTCTACCTTTCGTGCCGGTCTCACTCCATGAACGCGCGGTTTCACCCATGAACGTGCAGGGCACACCAGACGTTAAAGAGAGTGGAACAGTGCGCGGGGGAAAGAAAGAAGGGACGCCGAGGAGGCGTCCCTTGCAAATCTGACAACTTAGCGGTTGATACGGGCAGCCCAACCACTGCTGTCGTTGTGCGGTGCAGTGATCAGGTGAGCGCAGGCTCCGCCTGGGGTACGTCGATGCTCTCGAGAAGCGAGTCGTGAGAAGCGGCAGCCGCGAGCGCGTCGTTCTCAGCCTGAATCCGTACGAGCTCGGATTCGAGGTCCTGTACGCGCTGCTGGAGCCGTCGCATCTCGGCAATGAGTCGCGGGTCGGAACCGCCGACGTAACCGAGAAGCGCCTTTGCCATGATGGATGGTCCTCCACACTGAGTGACCGACCGAAGCGGTGTGGGTCGTGAGGGAATCGCACCCGCGATGCTTGACACTGCTGATGTCGTGCTGCTGAGTCGTGCTCGTTCCACATGCCAAACAGCTAAGGTGCGCGGGGCTTTCAGCGTCTCACCAAAAAGTTTGACGGTCAACACGATCACGCCCTGTATTGGCGGGCAACCCGCTGTCGCGCGGCTCTGGAACAGCTGCGCTGCGACTCCTGCGGGACCCTCAGGGCGTAGAGATCATCGTTATCTGCGGAGCCTGCCACGACAAGCCGTTCTTGGCAACCACCAGGTCATTTCTGCTTCTGGCAGGTGCCGGTGGCATGCCATACCGCTTCCGCCTGGGGTATTGCCGCCGTCGCCGTCAGCGAATGGCGAAGCCTTCGTAGATCCCCCGGGGCGTGTCCCAGATCTCAGTGACTCCGTCTACCCGCCCGGGTGTGTCGTCCCCCTGGAGCCAATCGAGCAGGCTCTGGCATTCGGCCCGAGAGCCCTCCGCGACGACCTGGACCCGTCCGTCGTCCAAATTGAGAGCAAAACCACTCAGCCCACCGATCTCCAGCGCCTTGGCCCGCGTGAACCAGCGGAAACCCACGCCCTGTACCCCTCCGCGGACCCAGACGACCAGCCGTGCAACCTCGTTCATGGGTGCACGCTAACCGGACAATGTCTCTCTGAGCACTTCCTCCCCTTGCGGCATGGGGTACCGTCCCGACCCAATGAGTCTCATATGAAACTCACTCTTTCGGGTGAGGTTCGGCTGAGGATCGCTGACCGCAAGATCGAGGAAGGCCCAGGAGATGGGACGCCACCGACGCTCGGCCGCCGGCCGCGCCGCCACAGGCCGCGCCACCGGGGTCACAGATACGTACGGGCCCGACACGGACAGCTACGGTCCGGAGAATCTGTACGGCTACGCCGCAGTCGCCGACCTCCCGCCCACAGCCGCTGCCCGCTCGCACCGCAAGCGGAAGGGCGCCACCCCCGTACGCACGGGTCTGCTCGGCGTCTCCGCGGCGGTGGCGCTGGGTACGGTCGCCGTCGCGGCCGGCGTGCTGCCCGGCAGCGACAACTACTCGCTCGGCGGCGGCAGCGGCAACTCCGACAGCGTGCAGGCCGCGAGCTCCCCCTCCAGCCTGGAAACCCAGCAGGGTGGCACGTCCGGCAGCGCGGACTCCCGCGACGACACGTCGACGAGCCGTGACGCGGACCGCTCCGCCTCGCCCTCGGGGTCGGCCGCTCCCGCGACGTCGTCCGCCGCGCCGACGGCGACGGCTACGAAGGAGCCCACCGCCAAACCCAGCAAGACGAAGGACCCGAAGGCTCCGAAGCCCTCCAAGACCGCCACGAAGGCGCCGAAGACCAACGCCCCGGTGACGGTCTCCGCCGAGACCGCGGCCGAGGCCGAGGTGCTGAAGCTCGTCAACGAGGAGCGGGCCAAGGTCGGCTGCAGCGCCGTATCGGCGAACAGTGCCCTGTCGGACCTGGCCCAGGCCTTCAGCGAGGACATGGACGCGCGCGACTTCTTCGACCACACCGACCCGAGCGGGCTCAGCCCCTGGGACCGGGCGGCGAAGGCCGGGATCACCAACCTGGGCGGCGAGAACATAGCCCGCGGCCAGGCCACCGCCGCGGCGGTGATGGAAGCCTGGATGAACAGCCCCGGCCACCGCGCCAACATCCTGAACTGCGACTTCAAGACCCTCGGCGTCGGAGCCCACTTGGGCTCGGGCGGCCCCTGGTGGACGCAGGACTTCGGCTACTAGGCCGAGGGCCGCGCACCTCGGCGCGGCTCAACACGACTCAACAAGCGAAAGCCGCGCCCACCCGGAAAGGGGGAGCGCGGCTTTTTCGTGAGCGGCTCTTTCGTGAGCGGCTCTTTCGTGAGCGGCCTTTTCGTGAGCGGCTCATTCGCACGCACGTAAACGCTTACGTAAGCGTTTACGCAAACGTTTACGTAAACGCTTACGCGGCCACCTCGGCCACAGCCGCCCGCCCCAGCGCGAACACCCGTGCCGTCTCCGCGATCCGGCGGCCGAGGTGCTCGGCGGTGGCGATGTCGGCCTTGTGCACGGTCTCGGGGCCCTCGTCGACGTTGGTCTGGGCGGCGGCGCCGGCGAAGACGCCGAGGCGGTTGAGGTCGTGCTCGGAGGCGGTGCTGCTGTTCCAGCCGGGGTGCAGACCGAGGTTGATCCAGTTCATGCCGTGCTGCGCGGCCAGGATCTGGAAGAACTGCAGGGTGTGCAGCTTGTCGCCGCTCTTGGAGCCGGAGTTGGTGAACCCGGCGGCGAGCTTGTCCTTCCAGTCCTGTCCGAACCAGCGCTTCGAGGACGCCTCGGCGAAGACATGGAAGGCGCCCGAAGCGGTGCCCATGTAGGTCGGGGAGCCGAAGACGATCGCGTCCGAGGCGTCGAGCAGCTCCCACTGCGCGTCGGTGATCTCGTCGACGTTGACCAGGTGGACCTGGGCACCGGCCTCGACGGCGCCGGAGCGGACGGCTTCGGCGAGGACGGCGGTGTGGCCGTAGCCGGAGTGGTAGGCGATGGAGATGACGGGGGTGCTCACGACGGGAACTCCTCAAGGTGGGGACGACAAACCAAAGGAAAGCACTAACTTCTAGTTAGTGCAACCTGTCGGTTAGCGCTGCGCCCGAGTATGCTCCGTGTATGGAGACCACCGCGCAGACCGCCGAGAGCGGTGAGTGTCAGGACCTCGCGTACAACGTGTTCGCGCGCAGCTGCCCGTCCCGGGGCACGCTGGAGCACGTCACCGGGCGCTGGGGCGCGCTGACGCTCGGAGCGCTGCACGAGGGCACGTTCCGCTTCAACGAGCTGCGCCGCCGGGTCGACGGCGTCAGCGAGAAGATGCTCTCCCAGACGCTGCACGCGCTGGAGCGCGACGGTCTGGTGCACCGCGAAGCGCAGCCCACCAACCCGCCGCGCGTCGACTACCGGCTCACGCCCCTCGGCCGCGAGGTCTCCGAGCGTCTGCTGACGCTCATCACCTTCGTCGAGGGCCACATGGACAACGTCCTGGAGGCCCGCGAGCGCTACGACGAGACGCGCGAAGACTGACTCCTCAGGACGACTCCTCAGGACTACGGCGTGACGCGCGGCGCCCTCTGGCACTTCGGGCAGAAGTAGCTGGACCGGTTCATCCAGGCGCGGCGGCGCATCGGCGTCCCGCACCGCCGGCAGGGCTCCCCCTCGCGCCCGTACGCGTCGAGCGAGCGGTCGAAGTAGCCCGACTCCCCGTTGACGTTGACGTACAGGCTGTCGAAGCTCGTGCCGCCGGCGGCGAGGGCGTCGTTCATGACGTCGCGGATGTGGCCGAGGAGTTCGGCGGTGCGCGGCCGGGTCATGGTGCCCGTGGGGCGTTCGTAGTGCAGCTTGGAGCGCCAGAGCGCCTCGTCCGCGTAGATGTTGCCGACCCCGCTGATCAGTGACTGGTCGAGCAGGGCGCGCTTGATCGTCGTACGGCGGGCGCGCAGGGCCGTGGGGAACGCGGCGTCGTCGAAGAGGGGGTCGAGCGGGTCGCGTGCGATGTGTGCGATGACGTCCGGGAGTCCGTCGGGGGTGTTCTCGTGCAGAGAGAGCCCGCCGAAGGTGCGCTGGTCGACGAAGCGGAGTTCGGTGCCGAGGGCGTCGTCGAAGCGGACGCGGATGCGCAGGTGCTTCTCGTCCGGGGCGTCCTCCGGCTGCACCAGGAGCTGGCCGCTCATGCCGAGGTGTGCGAGCACGGAGTACGGGGAGTCGTCGAGCGGCAGCCACAGATACTTGCCGCGCCGCATGGCCTCTCCCACGCGCTGCCCGGCCAGGGCCTTCGCGAAGCCTTCGGGCCCCGCCAGATGCCGCCGCACGGCCCGCGGATGCCGTACCTCGACCGTCTTCACGACCCGCCCGCTGACCCAGCGCTCCAGGCCCCGCCGCACGACTTCGACCTCGGGCAACTCGGGCACGGGACTCCTCCGGAGGGGCGGGGGTACAGGGCTTTGCCCGCAGCGTACCGCCGTGGCCTCGTGGCCCATCCTCCGGTACGGCTCCCCCAGTTGCCGCACGCGTCGGCCGTATGCGTCGAGCCCCTCAACGCACGAACCCCGTCGCGGCGCGGGCGCTGCGACGGGGTTCGTGCGTTGGTGAAGGAATCAGGCCGTGGCCGTGTCGCTCGTCGGGGCCGAGGGGGTATCGGCGGTCCCCTCGGTGGCCTCGGCCGCCTGTTCGGCGGCCTGAGCCGCCTGTTCGGCGGCCTTGGCCGACTTCGCGCGTTCGTCCGCGGCGGAGCGGATCGCACGCCACGCGGACTCCGCGGCCTGCTGCTCCGCTTCCTTCTTGCTGCGGCCGGTGCCGGTGCCGTACGAGACGCCTCCGACGCGGGCGGCAGCAGTAAAGGTCTTCTCGTGGTCCGGGCCGGTCTCCGAGACCAGGTACTCGGGCACGCCGAGCCCCTCGGTCGCGGTGAGTTCCTGGAGACTGGTCTTCCAGTCCAGGCCCGCGCCCAGATTCGAGGACTTCTCGATCAGCGGGTCGAAGAGCCGGTGGACGAGCTCGCCCGCCGCTTCCAGACCCTGGTCGAGATAGACCGCGCCGATCACCGCTTCAAGGGTGTCGGCGAGGATGGAAGCCTTGTCCCGGCCTCCCGTGCCTTCCTCGCCCCGGCCGAGCCGGATGAAGGAGCCGAGTTCGAGCCCGCGGCCCACCTCGGCCAGCGCACGAGAATTGACCACCGCGGCCCGCAGCTTGGCCAGCTGGCCTTCGGGCAGGTCGGGGTGGGTGCGGTACAGCGTGTCCGTGACCACGAGGCCGAGCACGGAGTCCCCGAGGAACTCCAGACGCTCGTTGGTCGGCAGACCGCCGTTCTCGTACGCGTAGGAACGGTGGGTCAGCGCACGCACCAGAAGGGCGGACTCGAGCTTGTACCCGAGCCGCCCTTCCAGAAGCGTGTGGGACGAGGCTGTGTTGTCCGCCTTTTTCTTGGCGTTTGAGTCCGCCTTGGCGTCAGACATCAGACCTCTCACCAGCCGCTCAGACCTCGAGGACCTGGCGCTTGTTGTAGGTGCCGCAAGCGGGGCACGCGATGTGCTGCAGCTTGGGCTCGTGGCAGCGCTCGCACGCAACCAGGGTGGGGACCGCAGCCTTCCACTGCGACCGGCGGTGGCGCGTGTTGCTGCGCGACATCTTCCGCTTCGGAACAGCCACGGCTACTTCTCCTGCTTCTCGTCGGCGGGCGCTGATAGAGGCGCGTCGCCGCTCAACTCGTCCTTCTCGCCGTCTCCGGATGAACCAGCGAGTCCCTGCAGTGCCGCCCAACGGATGTCGACGGCGTCGTGGTGGTGGTCCGGGTCGTCCGCGAGCCGCACTCCGCATTCGGAGCACAGGCCGGGGCAGTCGTCCTGGCACACCGGCTGCATCGGCAGTGCGAGCACCACCGCATCACGCAGCACGGATTCGAGGTCGAACAAACCGTCCTCGATGAAGAGCCTGTCCTCGTCTTCCTCGGCGTCGTCGACCGGCTCCGCTTTCACGCGGCCCCGGTCGTCGGCGTCAGGGTACGAGAACATCTCCTGGAAGTCCGCTTCGAGCTGCTGCTCAAGCGGCTCCAGACACCTTACGCACTCCCCCTTGGCCTGTGCACGGGCGGTGCCTGTGACAAGCACCCCTTCCATGACCGACTCAAGGCGGAGTTCGAGCTCCACCGGGGCGCCTTCCGGCACTCCGATGACTCCCTGGATCCCGAGATCCTTGGGAGCGTCAATCGTGCGGGTCAAGCGCTGCAGCGCGCCAGGACGCCGCCCCAGCTCGTGTGTGTCGAACACGAGAGGGTTGCGGTGGTCGAGGCGGGTGTTCAGAGCCATTCCTGCTTTCGATCTTCGAAGCTCAAGGGGTTGCCACCCCTTGGTGTTCCATGGGCAGCGTTGATCGCGGACGTACGCGCGACCGAAGAGCCAGGATACTGGACCTTTCGCTCTCGGCCCAATCCGGTGTGCGCTGCCCATCCCGCGCACCGGCGTGCGCCCCGGCCCCGGTGGCCGCGGCCACCGGAATCAGTGGCCGCCGCGCCCTTGCTCGTACGCCCGCAGCTGCTCCGCGCTGATCATGCTGGTGTCGAAGAGGCTGGTCTCGTCCAGGGCGTGCGTCTGCTGGTCCATGGCGTGCGCCTGCGGCTGGGCGTAGGCCTGCTGCCCGCTCTGGTCGTACGCCGGCTGCTGGTCGTACCCCTGCTGCTGCGGGTAGGCGGCGTACGGGTCGGCCTGCTGGTAGCCGTAGGCGTCCTGCTGGGCGTACTGCTGCTGATACCCGTATGGATCGGCCTGCTGCTGGTACGCGTAGGCGTCCTGCTGCCCGTACGACGGCTGGGCGGGCACCTCGGGGGTCTGGGCGGGCTGCTCGGGGGTGTCCGAGAGCTCCGCGAGGCCGGCCAGGTAGTCGGAGTCGCTGGTGTGCAGGCCGGGTGTCCCGTCCTCGCCGAAGGCGCTCAGATCGCCCAGGTCGTCGCTGGCGATCCGGCCGTGCAGCTTCTGCCGGCCGCGGCCGACGGCCTCCAGGGTCTTGGCGAGCACGGCCTCGAAGGCGCCGAGTTTCACGTCGACGTATTCGTCGGCGTTGCGGCGCAGGGTCTCCGGGTCGTGGCTGCGCTCTGGGGCGTCCTCGTCCTCGTATCCCTGCTCGTCTATGCCGGGACCGGTGCCGAGGAGCTTCTCGCGGCCGCGGCCGACGGAGCCGAGGGTCTTGGTGAGGACGACCTCGAAGTTGGCGAGCTTGGAGTCGACGTAGTCGTCGGCCTCCGCGCGGACCTCCTCGGCCTCCTTGCGGGCCTCGGCGAGGATGCGGTCGGCCTCGTTCTGGGAGCGGCGGGCGACCTCGGTGTCGGAGATCAGGGAGCCGCGCTCGGCGTGCGCGGTCTGGATGATCCGCTCGGCCTCCTGACGGGCCTGCTCGACCATTTCCTCACGGCCGCCGATCAGCTCCTGGGCCTGGGCGAGGGAGCCGGGCAGCGCCTGGCGCACCTCTTCGAGCATCGAGAGCAGCTCGGCGCGGTTGACCACGCACGAGGCCGACATGGGCATGGAGCGGGCGCTGCCGACCGCCCCGACGATCTCATCGAGCTTCTTCTGCACGTCCACCGTGTGCTCGCCACTCTCTACAGCTGTGATGGAGACGGACGGGTCGACTGTACGACCACTCCTGCCCCGCCCGACACCGGGTGACGGACTGTCAGGGGCTCAGCCCTTGCCGAGTCGTTCCTTCAGCGCGTCGAGGACCACCGGTGGCACCAGGTGGGAGATGTCGCCGCCCCACTGGGCGACCTCCTTGACCAGCGAGGAGGAGAGGAAGCTGTAGGTGGGGCTGGTCGGGATGAACAGCGTTTCGACGCCCGAGAGGCCGTTGTTCATCTGGGCCATCTGGAGTTCGTAGTCGAAGTCGCTGACCGCGCGGAGACCCTTGACGATGGCGGGGATGTCGCGCTGCTTGCAGAAGTCGACGAGCAGGCCGTGGTAGGCCTCGACCTGGATATTGCCGTATTCGGCGGTGACCTCGCGGATCAGCTCGATCCGCTCGTCGACGGTGAACAGGCCCTGCTTCGACTGATTGATCATCACCACGACGTGCACGACGTCGTACAGCCTGGAAGCGCGGGCGATGATGTCGAGGTGTCCATTGGTGATGGGGTCGAATGACCCCGGACAGACGGCGCGGCGCAACTGTGGTCCCTCGCTCTCCGGTCCGGTCATCGTGCGTCTTCGCACGTAGAGGCGGCGCGACCGTACCAAAACGTCCCCTCGCCGTAACGACGGGCCCTGATCGCTTCGAAGCCGTCGGGCCAGCCGAATTCGCCGCCTCTGGTGCTGCGCTCCACGGTGACGAGGGCTTCGGCCGCGAGCCAGCCCTGCGTGCGGAGTGTGAGCAGAATCTCCCGAAGATCGTCGTCCGAGACGGCGTACGGAGGGTCGAGGAAGACCAGGTCGTACGGGTCTGCCGGCGCCGGCGCCTGGATGATCTGTTCCGCTTTGCCCGACCTGACCTCGGCGCCGGGGAGACCCAGCGACTTGACGTTCTCGCGGATGACCTTGGCCGCGCGGGCGTCGGCCTCGACGAGCAGGGTGTGTCCGGCGCCGCGGCTGAGCGCCTCCAGTCCGACGGCACCGGAACCGGCGTACAGGTCGAGCACGCGCTCCCCGTGCAGCGGGCCGCCGAGCAGGGACTGCCAGGTGGAGAAGAGGCCCTCGCGCGCCCGGTCGGAGGTGGGCCGGGTGCGGGTGCCCTGCGGGACGGCTAGGCGGCGTCCGCCGGCTGCGCCGGCGATCACGCGGGTCATCTGGGGTCCTTGTCCGTGGGGGTGGTTACGGATCCAGTTTGGCAGGCGGAGGTGGGGGTGGTTTGCGTCGTGGGCGGCTGCGGGCTTCGCCGTGGTTGCTCGCGCAGTTCCCCGCGCCCCTTTCAGGGGCGCTGCATCCTCAGCCCTTTTCCAAGTACTGCTCCCTCTCCTCGTCCAGCAGCGCGTCCAGCGCCGTCCGCAGGCCGGGCAGGCGCTCCAGGTCCGGGTCGGCGGCCACCACCGCCGCCGCCTCCTCACGGGCCTCGGCGATGATCTCCTCGTCCTCGATGACGGCGAGCATGCGCAGCGAGGAGCGGACGCCGGACTGGGCCTGGCCGAGGACGTCGCCCTCGCGGCGCTGTTCGAGGTCGATGCGGGAGAGCTCGAAGCCGTCGAGCGTGGACGCCACCGCGGTCAGCCGCTGGCGGGCCGGGCTCGCCTCCGCCATCTCGCTGACCAGGAGGCAGAGTCCGGCGGCGGAGCCTCGGCCGACGCGGCCGCGCAGCTGGTGGAGCTGGGAGACGCCGAACCGGTCGGCGTCCATGATCACCATCGCCGTGGCGTTCGGCACGTTCACCCCGACCTCGATCACGGTCGTCGCGACCAGCACGTCCGTCTCGCCCGCGGCGAAGCGGCGCATCACGGCGTCCTTGTCGTCGGGTTGCATACGGCCGTGCAGGACCTCGACCTTGAGGCCTTGGAGAGGGCCCTTGGCGAGCTGTTCGGCGACGTCCAGGACGGCGAGGGGAGGGCGCTTCTCGGCCTCGTCCTCGGGGGACTTCTTCTTGGTCTTCTTCGGGTCGTCCTCCTCGTCTCCGATGCGGGGGCAGACGACGTACGCCTGATGGCCGTTCTCCACTTCCTCGCGTACGCGCTCCCACGCGCGCGTGAGGAAGTGCGGCTTGTCGGCGGCCGGGACGACATGGCTGGCGATGGGCGAACGTCCGGCGGGGAGCTGGTCGAGGACCGAGGTCTCCAGGTCGCCGAAGACCGTCATGGCGACGGTGCGCGGAATGGGCGTGGCGGTCATGACCAGGAGGTGCGGGGGCTGCTTGCCCTTGCCGCGCAGGGCGTCGCGCTGCTCGACGCCGAAGCGGTGCTGCTCGTCGACCACGACCAGGCCCAGGTCGTGGAACTGCACCTTGTCCTCGATCAGCGCATGCGTGCCGATGACGATGCCGGACTCACCGGTGACCAGATCGAGCAGCGCCTGCCGCCGCGCCGCCGCGCCCATGGATCCGGTGAGCAGCACGACCTTGGTGGAGTGCTCGGCCCCGCCGAGCATGCCGCCCTCGGCCAACTCCCCCATCATCTCCGTGATCGACCGGTGGTGCTGCTGGGCGAGCACCTCGGTGGGCGCGAGCATCGCGGCCTGCCCGCCCGCGTCGACGACGGCGAGCATGGCGCGCAGGGCCACCATCGTCTTGCCCGATCCGACCTCTCCCTGGAGCAGGCGGTGCATCGGATGCTCGGTGGCGAGGTCGTCGAAGATCTCCTTGGAGACCTTCTGCTGGCCCTCGGTGAGGGTGAAGGGCAGCTTGGCGTCGAAGGCGGTGAGCAGGCCGTCCGGCTTGGGGGTGCGGGCCACGGCCGGGAGTTGGGCGTCGGCATGGCGGCGGCGGGCCAGGGCGACCTGGAGGACGAAGGCCTCGTCCCACTTGAGGCGGGCGCGGGCGTCGTGGATGTCGGCCTTGGTGTGCGGGCGGTGGATCTTGAGGAGGGCTTCGGGGAGGGCGACCAGGCCGCGGCCGTCCCGGAGGGAGTCGGGGAGGGGGTCGACGGCTTCCTGGGCGCTCGGCAGCACCGTCTGCACGGACTTGGCGATCTTCCAGGACTCCAGCTTGGCGGTGGCCGGGTAGATCGGGATGAGGGCGCCCGCCCAGGAGTCGACGCTCTCGGCGGCTTCGTCGCTGTCGCCGCGCAGCAGCTCGTACGCCGGATGGGCCAGCTGGAGGCGGTGGTTGAAGACGGAGACCTTGCCGGAGAACATCGCGCGCGTGCCGGGCAGGAGGTCCTTGTGGGGCTTGTGCACGCCGTTGCCGAAGAAGACCAGCTGGAGGCGGCCGCTGCCGTCCGTGATGGTGACTTCGAGGCGCTGGCCCTTGCCGCGGGGTGCCCTGGACGAGGCGAAGGTGTGCAGGCGCGCGTCGGCGACCTGGGCGACCACCGTCACATGCTCGTCCATGGGGAGGTCGGCGAGGTGGGTGAGCTGCCCGCGCTCCTCGTATCTGCGCGGATAGTGGTGCAGCAGATCGCCGACGGTGTGCAGGCCGAGGTGCTCGGCCATCACCTTCGCGGTGGCGGGACCGAGCGCCTTCTTCAGTGGTTCTTCGAGCACGGGCACGAGATCCATTGCACACCACCGCACTGACAATGCCGTATACGTCCTGGAAATCCGCTGGTCAGGCGGGTCGTTCCGGGCCTAGGATGACCCGCTCCGGCCCTCTTCGCGGTCACCGTCCGCCGGGACCGCCCGACCCCGCGCCGTCGCCCGTCCCCCCACCCACCGGCGCAGCGACGATGGACTCCCAGACTTCACAGCCATCACAGGCACCCCAGTCACCTCATTCGTTCCAGGTCGACCTGCGCGGTTTGGTGGACCTGCTCTCCCATCACCTCTACTCCAGTCCCAAGGTCTATCTGCGCGAGCTGCTGCAGAACGCCGTGGACGCGATCACCGCGCGCCGGGCCGAGCAGCCCGATGCCCCGGCCACCGTGCGCCTGTACGCCGAGGGCGGCGCCCTGCGGGTGGAGGACTCCGGTGTGGGGCTCACCGAGTCCGACGTGCACAACCTCCTCGCGACGATCGGGCGCAGCTCCAAGCGGAACGACGGTCTGGAGTCGGCCCGCTCCGACTTCCTGGGGCAGTTCGGCATCGGGTTGCTGGCGTGTTTCGTCGTCGCCGAGCGCATCCGGGTCGTCAGCCGCAGCGCGCGGACGCCCGACGCGGCGCCCGTGGAGTGGACGGCGGCCGACGACGGCTCGTACACCGTGCGCACGCTGCCGCACGAGGCGCGCACCGAACCGGGCACCACCGTGCACCTGGTGGCGCGCGCCGGGGCCGGCGAGTGGCTGAGCGAGGAGCGGGTCCGGTCGCTGGCGCGGGACTTCGGGTCGCTGCTGCCGTACGACGTGCGCGTCGGCGACGAGGTGATCGCGGACCTTCCGGCGCCCTGGGACCGTCCTTATCCGAGCCCTGCCACCCGGAGGGTGGCGCTGGCACGGCACTGCCACGACCTGTTCGGTTTCACGCCGCTGGACTCGATCGACCTGGACGTGCCGCTCGCCGGGATCCGGGGCGTGGCGTACGTCCTGCCGTCCGCGGTCAGCCCGGCCCAGCGAGCGGGCCACCGCGTGCACCTGAAGGGCATGCTGCTCACCGAGCGGGCCGAACAGCTGCTGCCCGACTGGGCGTTCTTCGTGCGCTGCGTCCTGGACACGGACAGCCTGCGGCCCACCGCGTCACGGGAGTCGCTGTACGAGGACGAGACGCTCGCGGCCGTACGGGAAGCGCTGGGCGAAAGGATCCGCTCCTGGCTGACCGGGCTCGCGGCGGGTGACCCGGACCGCCTGGCGGCCTTTCTCTCCGTCCACTACCTGGGGGTGAAGTCCCTCGCGCGGCACGACAAGGAGATGCTGCGCACGATGCTGCCGTGGCTGCCCTTCGAGACGACCGACGGGCGGCTGTCCCTGGAGGAGTTCGCGCAGCGGCACCCGGTGGTCCACTTCACGCGGACCGTGGAGGAGTACCGGCAGGTCGCGCCGATCGCCTCCGCACAGGGCGTCGGGGTGATCAACGGCGGCTACACGTACGACAGCGAGCTGATCGAGGCGCTGCCGTCGGTGCGTCCGGGAACGGTCGTGTCGGAGCTGGACGCCGACACCGTGACGGCGCACCTGGACGCGGTCGACACGGCCGAGGAACTGGCCCTGTCGGCCTTCCTGGCGGCCGCGCGGGCCAAACTCGACCCCCTGGGCTGCGATGTGGTCCTGCGCGCCTTCCACCCGCTGTCGGTCCCGGCGCTGCACCTGGACGACCGGGCGGCCCGCCACGAGCAGGCACGCGCGGAGGCGGAGGAGCAGGCCGACGACCTGTGGGCGGGCATTCTCGGCTCGCTGCGGGGCAGCGCTCCACGCGCGCGTCTGGTCCTCAACCACCTCAACCCGCTGATCCGAAGGATCAGTTCACTCAGTGACCCGGAGCTGATAGGCACCGCCACCGAGTCCCTCTACGGGCAAGCCCTCCTCATGGCGCAGCGCCCCCTGCGGCCGGCCGACTCCGCGCTCCTCAACCGCGCGTTCATCGGCCTCCTGGAGTGGGCCACCCACGACCCCGGGAAGGACGACCGCCGATGAGCCAGGCCATGGACTTCGACACGCTGCGCCAGGCGATGGCGGACAACTACGAGCAGCCGGAGGGGCCCGCCCGCAACGCGCGCGCGGAGCAGCTGCTCGTCGAGGCCGAGAAGCTGAACATCCCGCTCGCCGTCATCGAGGCGCTCGGACACCAGCTGAAGGTCTACAACTACAGCTCCGAGAAGGACAAGATGTTCGTCCCCTTCGCGCGCCTGCTGCGCATGTGGGACGAGCGCCCCGAGGACTTCGACGAGTATGAGATCCATTCGCTGCACTGGGTCTTCAAGTGGATGTCCGCCGGCATGCTCGACCAGCCGCACGTTCCACTCGCCTCCATAGAGAAGTGGCTCGGCGAGATGGAGCACCGCTACCGGCTGGCCGGACACTCCGAACGGGCCGTGCGCGGCGCCGAGTTCAGCGTCGCCGCCCACCTGGGCGACCTGGAGCGCGCCGAGCGGGCGTACACCGCCTGGCTGGCCGCCGACCGGGACACCATGGCCGACTGCCACGCCTGCGAGCTGCACAGCCAGGGCTGGTGGCGGGCGGTGCGCGGCGCGGACGCGGAGGCGCTGGAGCTGTGGGGACCGGTCCTGGAGGGCGAGTACACCTGCGCCCACGAGCCGCACACCGTCCTCGCCTCCTCCCTGGTGCCCCTGCTGCGCCTGGGACGCGTGGACGAGGCGCGCGCCCATCACCTGCGGGGCTTCCGGCTGGTGCGCCCCATGGAGAGCATGCGCGGCGCGTACGCGGACCACGTGGAGTTCTGCGCGCTCTCCGGCAACGAGGCGCGCGCCCTGGAGCTGCTCGCCGAGCGGCCCTCCTACTTCACGGACTCCGGGGACCCGCGCAGCAAGCTGGACTTCATGGCCGTCACGGCGCTGCTGATGGACCGGCTGAACGGGCTCGGACTCGGCGACCAGGCGGTGCCCGGTCCCGCCGGGCGCGCGTGGACCTCGGGGGAGCTCGCCGTCCACGCGCGCGGGGAGGCGCTTTCGCTGGCCGCGCGCTTCGACGCGCGCAACGGCACGTCGTATGTCAGCGAGCGCGCCCGCGCGCGCATGGATCAGCCGGCGCTCGTGGACCGGCTCCCGCTGGGCGTGCGCTCCACACGCCCGGCGCGCACCGGGCAGCACGCTACGGCGCCCGCTCCTCTGCCGCGCGCCATCACGGAAGCCGCCGCCGTGACCTCCTCCGGCGAGCCCGGCCTGTCCGCGCTGCTCACCGAGGCCCGGCGGCTCTCCGCCCTCCGCAGTCCGGAGGCCGTAGAGGCGTGGGCCGCGGTCTCGCGCGCCGCCGAGGGCCACGAGCTGGATCTCCGCGACCGCGCGGAGATCGCTGACCACGCGGCGATGGAGCGCGGCCCGGAGGGCATCGAGCTCTTCCACCGCGCGGCCGAGCTGTACGCCGAGGCGGGCGACCCCGGCGAGGCACTGGCGGCCCGCTCCCGCGCCGCGTACATCCACGCCCTGAGCGGCGCGACGGAGGAGGCCCTGACGGCCGCCTCGGAGCTGTACGAGAAGGTGCTCGCCCTCTTCAAGGAAGGCGGGACGGGGGTGTCCCAGACGGCGTCCGTGCTGGTGGGGCGGGCGCGGATCTTGATGCACCGGGTGGATGAGGCGGAGGGCGGCTCCGGCGCCGAGGCTGAGGCCGAGGCGGCGGGCTACGCGGAGGCCGGGGGCGATGTCGTGGCCGCCGCCGAGGAGGCCGCGCGGGAGTTGCTGGCGCTTGCCGAGCCGCATGTGGCGGACGTCCCGTTGGCCTCGCGGGCGGCGGAGGCGCAGGCGATGCTCGGGGAGCTCGCGGCGCGTTCCGGGGACGCCGAGGAGGCCACGGACCGGCTCTCGCTGGCCGTGGAGACGTTCGTGGCGGCCGGGCTGCCGTGGTTCGCCGTCGAGTACGACTCCCGGCTCGCCGGGATCGCCCTGCGCCTCGGCGACACGGACAGGGCGGAACGGGCGGCGCGCGCCGCGCTGGACCACGCAGGGGCGTACCTGGAACCCATGGGCCAGGCCCAGTTGCACCTCCAGCTCGCTGAAATCCTCGGCACCAGTGGGCAGTTGCGGCCCGCTTCGGAGCACGCCATGGAGGCCGCGCACTGGGCCGACGAGGCGGGCCAGGCCGGCACGCTCGGCGCCTGGGCCCGGCACCAGCTCGGCGGTTTCCTGCTCCGTCAGGGGCGGTGGGCGGAGGCCGCCGAGGTGCTGGAGTCGGCACTGCCCGATCTGACCGCCGACATGCACGGTGAGGGTGCGATCGTGCAGACGCGGTGGTGGCTCGGCGACTGTCTCACCGAGCTCGGTGAGCACCGCGAGGCCGCCGAACACTGGCTGCGGGCCGCCGACATCGCCCAGCACTGGCCTGAGCAGCGCGACCACGCGATGCTCGCGCATCTCGCCGCCGAGGCCCTCGGGCACGCCGGGCTGCCCGCCCAGGCCGACCAGGCGTACGCCCGTGCCGGCGATCTCTGGCGTGGCCTCGGCAACGTCCATGGGCTGGTCCGAGCGCTGCGAGCGCGGGCGTGGGCGGCGGCTCGTACGGACGGGGGGCTCGACGGGGCGCGGGAGTTGATGGGGGCGGCGGTGCGGGAGTGCGAGTCCGCGATCGCGGGCGCACCTCTCGGATCGGGCTCGCCGTCCCGTGCGCCCGCCGGTTCCGGTTCGCCGGACGACTCCGACGCGCGTCCTCGCCTCGTCTCCGAACTCGGCCACACCTATCGCCAGTTCGGGGATCTCGTGGCCCGTTCCGTGCCCAGCGACGCGGAGGAGGCTTCCACCCGGGTCACGTTCGAGGAGGCCTTGGGTCACATCACGAAGGCCATCTCCGTGTTCGGCTCCCTCGGGAGTGACGGGCTCGATGCTCGGACCGGGGCCGAGCTCGCCGCTGGGTGGCTGGAGGCCGATCTGGGGCGGGCCGCCGCGGCCTTGGCACGCGCGCGTGGGGTGCTTTCCGCTTACGCGGGGTTGGAAGGGGAGACCGCGGAGGCGCGGTGTGCTGAGGCGGGGAACATGGTGAAGCTGATGGAGGCGGGACAGGAACGCTGACGGTTGCCGCCGGGCGGCCGGAGGCTTCTTTCGCCCCCGCCCGCCCCTTCCCGTGCGTGCCCGTCCCTGGGGGATGCGCCCCCAGGGACGGGCACGGCCCGAAACGCCAGGCTCAGGCGACGCCACTTTCGGTGGAGCCGCAGTCGTGACCGGCGCCGAGGTAGCCGTCGCCGCTGTTGGAATAGGCGCTGTCCACACTGCCGCAGGCTCTCACCCACACGTCCGCACCCTCGGGGATGTCCGACCAAGGGTGCTTCGTGTCCGTGGTGCCACAACCGGACGTATTGTGAATCGTCCGGAAGTGCCATCCGTCCCCGGACTTGTACCACGTCAGCTGAGCCCAGACGGTGCCGCCGTCGCACTGGCTGTCATGGATTTTGAAATCGTCGCCGTTGGACACGAAGTACGCATAACCGTCACCGTTGCTCGCGTCCGAACCGGGCGAGTCCGTGCCTGCGCTGGCGGACGTGGCGGTCCCCAGGACCAAGCACGCAGCAGCAGCGGCGACAGCCGAGAGACGACGTCTGGACTTTGCTGTCATTCCGGAAATTCTCCGATCTGGAGGAAATCAAGGGCGGCTGCACACCACTCATCCGAATCAGCGCATCTCGCCGCAGATGACGTGTTCACGTAGACTCTCACGCGGGGTGCGTCGCGATCAAGCCAAATTTGCGGGGGTATGAACGCGACAACTCCGGCTTGTTCGGGGAGAGTTCATCCAAGAAGCCTTGCGGTCGGCCAGTTGAGGCGCTGGCTACTCCACGCCGATCAGCAGCAGCGCGCCCTGGCGGCCACCCCGGTAGACCATGGTGTCGACGGCGAGCCAGGACTCCCGTACCCGGGCTTCCAGGCGTTCGGCGATGCCGTCGGGGGCCTCGTCGCCGAGGACGAGAGTGACCATTTCGCCGCCGGCGGAGAGCATGCGGTCGAGGACGGTTTCGGCGGTGAGGGTGATGTCGGAGCCGATCACGGCGACATCGCCGTCGATGAGGCCGAGGACGTCGCCGGCCTGGCAGATGCCGGCCATGGTCCAGGACTGCCGCTCGGCGACGGCGACCTCGGCGTAGCGGGTGGCGCCGGCCGCGGAGGTCATGGCGACGACGTCCTCGTCGAAGCGGCGCTCCGGCTCGTGGACGGCGAGCGCGGCGATGCCCTGCACGGCGGACCGGGTCGGGATCAGCGCGACCCGCACGCCCTCCGTACGGGCCTGCTCGGCAGCGGCGGCGGCGGTGTGGCGCAGTTCGGCGTCGTTGGGCAGGAGCACCACCTCGCGCGCGTGGGCCCGCCGTACGGCCTCGACGAGCTCCCCGCTGGCGGGCGGCTCCCCGGGCCGCGCGAGCACGGTGGTCGCCCCGGCCTCCGTGTACAGCCCGGCCAGGCCCTCGCCGGGCACCACGGCCACGACGGCGCGCTGTGCCCGCTCGCGGGGCGGACGCCCGGCCGCGCCGCCGGTGTGTACGTCCCCGAGCCCGAAGTGTGTGATCCTGATCCGGTACGGCCGCCCGGCCTCGACGCCCGCCTCCACGGCGGCGCCCGCGTCGTCCGCGTGCACATGGACGTTCCACAGCCCGTCCCCGCCGACCACGACGAGCGAGTCCCCCAGGCTGTCGAGCCGGTCCCGCAACCGGGCCACGGCCGCGTCATCCGCCTCCAGGAGGTAGATGACCTCGAAGGCGGGGCCGCCTTCCTCCGGCGGCCCTTCCCCGCACACATCGGCGTGGACTCCGCCGATGCCCGCGCCGATGACGTCGCTCATGCTCAAGGTCTTCTCCACGCGCGCGTGGACCTCCACCTGGGCCGAGAGCACCCCGGGCGTCTCCCCGGTGAACGTCTCCACCAGCGCGGCCAGCACGGCCACCAGTCCCCGTCCGCCCGCGTCGACCACACCGGCGCGCTCCAGGACGGCCAGCTGGCCGGGGGTCGCCGCGAGGGCCGCTCGTGCACCCTCGTAGGCCGCGCGGGCGACCGTGCCGCAGTCGCCCTCGGCGCCGGTGGCCGCGTCGGCGGCGGCCGAGGCGACCGTGAGGACCGTGCCCTCGACGGGGTGGGCGACGGCCTGGCGCGCGGAGTCCGCGGCATGCCTCAGAGCGAGCCGCAGGCCCTGGCCATCGGCGTGAGCCGCCTCACTGTCATCGGCCAGCACCTGCGCCATGCCGCGCAGCAGCTGCGCGAGGATGGTCCCGGAGTTGCCACGGGCCCCGATCAGCGCCCCGTGCGCCATCGCCCGCACCGCGTCGGCGAGGGTGGGCCGGCCGGCCTCCGTGAACGCGTTGTCACGCCCCCCAGTGGCCGCGAGGGCCGCGCTCAGGTGGTCCGCGGTCGCCGCACTCCCCTGACCGGCAGCGGCCGCGGTCTCGTAGCCCGCGAAAACGGCCTCGACCGCCGTGGCGGCCGACTCCACCGTCAGATACAGATTCGTCCCGGTGTCTCCGTCGGCCACCGGGTAGACATTGATCGCGTCGATCTCTTCGCGCGCCCGTCCCAGCGCCTCCAGCGCCAGCCCGCACCAGGTGCGCACCGCGAGAGCATCCAATGTCTGCGGCACCTGCGGCACCTGCGCCTCCTTGAGCTGCTGGACGTGGGACGCAGCGTAGACCCAGGACGGGTTACTGCCGGTAGGCGGCCCTGGGGAGGGCCTGGGCAGTGCCCGGAGCAGCCATGGTAGTTTCGTTCTCCGGACGCAGTCGTTGTATGCTGCTCCAGTTGCCCGATTCGATCGGGTCTTCCTCCTGGCACCGCCACTCAGATCCTAGATCTCGATTCCGGCATGCCGGGATCAACCGTAAGAGCATCTGAAGTCTTTGGAGTGACCCGTGGCTGCCAACTGCGACGTCTGCGGCAAGGGGCCGGGCTTCGGCAACAACATCTCGCACTCGCACCGCCGTACGCCCCGTCGCTGGAACCCCAACATCCAGCGCGTTCGTACCGTGGTGGGCGGGACGCCGAAGCGCGTGAACGCTTGCACCTCGTGCATCAAGGCCGGCAAGGTCACGCGCTGACAACCGCTAGCGCGCGGCCACTGCTGGTTCGCTTGCACTGAACCGGTCCACCTCACGGTGGGCCGGTTTTTTGCTGCCCTCACGCGCGCACGTAAACGCTTACGCGCCCGCCCTGAACCGCCAGCCGTGATCCACCGGCCCGATCCCGCCCCCCAGCGCGAACCCGGCCGCGATCGCCCCGGTGACGTACTCCTTGGCCGCCGCCACCGCCTCCGGCACGGACTGCCCCTTCGCCAGCCCGGAAGCGATCGCCGACGCCAGGGTGCAGCCCGTGCCGTGCGTGTGCCGGTTGTCGTGGCGCGGGGCCTGCAGCCAGTGCTCCTCGGAGCCGTCCGTGAGCAGGTCTACGGCATCACCGGGCAGATGACCGCCCTTGATCAGCACCCACTTCGGCCCGTACGACAGCACGGCCGCCGCGGCCCGCCCGAAGTCGTCCTCAGAATCGACCCGTACACCTGTGAGCTGGGCCACCTCGTCGAGGTTGGGTGTCGCCACGGTCGCCACCGGCAGCAGTTTCGTCCGTACGGAGTCCAGCGCGGAGGCGGCGAGCAGCGCGTCCCCGTGCTTGGAGATGCCGACCGGGTCGACGACGGCCGGGGCGTCCGTACCCCCGATCAAGTCGGCGACCGCCTCGACGAGTTCCGCCGAGGCCAGCATGCCGGTCTTCACGGCCTGGACGCCGATGTCGTCGACGACGCTGCGGTACTGGGCGCGCACCGCGTCCACCGGCAGCTCCCAAGCGCCCTGGACGCCCAGGGAGTTCTGCGCGGTGACGGCGGTGATCACGCTCATGCCGTGCACACCGAGCGCGAGCATCGTCTTCAGGTCGGCCTGGATCCCGGCTCCGCCACCGGAGTCGGAGCCCGCGACCGTCAGGACCGTGGGCGGTGCACTCACGACTCGATGTCCCCGAAGTGGTCCCAGCCGCCCTTGCTCGTCCAGGGCGCCCCGTCCACCGTGACCTGGGGCAGCGCCGAGGGGTTGAGCACCTCGCCGATCACCTTCCAGCGGGCGGGCAGCTTCACGTCCGGCGGGAAGGTCGCCACGATCGCGTGGTCCTCGCCGCCGCTGAGCACCCACTGGATCGGGTCGACGCCGACGGCCTGTCCGATGTCGTTCATCTGGGAGGGAATGTCGATGTCTCCGGAGCGGACGTCGATGCGCACCTTGCTCGCCTCGGCGATGTGTCCGAGGTCGGCGATCAGCCCGTCGCTGACGTCCGTCATCGAGGTCGCGCCGAGCCCGGCGGCCGCCGGACCCGCGTGGTACGGCGGTTCGGGCCGCCGGTGGGCCTCGACGAAGGCGCGCGGCGAGCGGAAGCCCCGCGAGAGGACCGCGTACCCGGCCGCCGACCAGCCCAGCCAGCCCGTCACGGCGACGACGTCACCGGGCTGGGCGCCGCCCCGGGTGACCGGCTCGTGGTTGCGCAGGTCGCCGAGCGCGGTGATCGAGACCATGATGGTGTCGCCGCGTACGACATCGCCGCCGACCACGGCCGCGCCCGCGACCTGGCATTCGTCACGCAGCCCGTCCATCAGCTCGGACGGCCAGGTGGCCGGGAGTTCGGCCGGCACGACCAGGCCGAGCAGCAGCGCGGTCGGTACGGCGCCCATGGCGGCGATGTCCGCGAGGTTCTGCGCGGCCGCCTTGCGCCCGACGTCGTACGCGGTGGACCAGTCGCGGCGGAAGTGCCGTCCCTCCAGGAGGATGTCGGTGCTCGCCACGACCCTTCGGTCCGGCGCGGCCACCACCGCGGCGTCGTCGCCGGGGCCGACCCGGACGGCCGGCGTGGTGGTGAGACGTGAGGTGAGCTCTCGGATGAGCCCGAACTCCCCCAACTCGCCCACGGTGCCTTTCATGATCGTAGTGCTCCCTCTGTCGCTACCCGTGCCCGGTCGCGAGCCGTCTCCGTACTCGGTACGGTCGAGTTGACCGTCAACTTGTGCAGTCTGTGCACCCCGGCGCGCAAGCCCCAGCCACCGCGGGTCTCCCCGCGGCGAGCGGCAACGCGATACCGTGGCGTTCCTTTTCCCCACATGATCCTCGTGGCCGCCCTGGAGGTTCCGTGGTACAGGCGTACATCCTGATCCAGACGGAGGTCGGCAAAGCGTCGACCGTCGCCGAAACGATCAGCAAGATCCCGGGGGTGATCCAGGCCGAGGACGTGACAGGACCGTACGACGTGATCGTGCGTGCCCAGGCCGACACGGTCGATGAACTCGGCCGCATGGTGGTCGCGAAGGTCCAGCAAGTGGACGGCATCACCCGCACCCTGACCTGCCCGGTCGTTCACCTCTAGCCCCCGTCTACCCTTGGCCGGTGAACTTCTTCCGTCACCGGCGCCCCGTTCTGCTCGGGCTGCCCGCCGTCGCACTGCTGATCACGATTGCGGGCTGCTCCTCAGCAGACGACAACGCCTCGGTCTCGGTTCCGAGCCCGAACGCGAAGGTCACCAAGCTGTGCCAGAACCTGGACAAGGTGCTGCCGCGGAAGGTCGACGGTCTGAGCCGCGAGGACCCCGAGCCCCGGTCCGCGCTGACCGCGGGCTGGGGAAGCCCGGCGATCATACTGCGCTGCGGTGTCGAACGACCCCCGAAGATGATTGACCCCAAGGTGGCCCTCGGCAACGACCCCAAGGCGGCCGGCGGCAACGTGAACGGCGTCGACTGGCTGATGGAGACGCAGGACGACGGGTCGACCCGCCTCACCACCGCGAACCGCAGCGCGTATGTCCAGGTCACGGTACCGAAGGGCACTGACAACTCCGGCGTGCTCGTCGACCTGGCCGCCTCCATCAAGAAGGCGATCCCCAAGGGGATCGCCAACTGACACGACCGTCGTACGAGGTGCTCAGCGCAGCCCCGTCGAGCGCCGCAGCGCCGCCTGCACCAGGCGGTCCACCAGCTCCGGGTAGCTGACGCCGGTCTCCTGCCACATCCGCGGGTACATGGAGATCGGCGTGAAGCCCGGCATCGTGTTGATCTCGTTGATCACGAACTCGCCGTCCTCGGTGAGGAAGAAGTCCGCGCGGACGAGGCCCTCGCACGAGGCCGCCTCGAAGGCTTCGACGGCCAGTCGCCGCACCTCGGCGGTCTGCTCCGGCGTGAGCGGCGCGGGCACGATCCCGTCGGCCGAGTCGATGTACTTGGCCTCGAAGTCGTAGAAGGCGTGGGACTGCACGGGCGGGATCTCCGCGGGCACGGAGGCGCGCGGGCCGTCCTCGAACTCCAGGACCCCGCACTCGATCTCGCGGCCGCGCAGCAGCGCCTCCACGATGATCTTCGGGTCGTGGCGCTGGGCCTCCGCGATCGCCTCGTCGAGGCCCGAGAGGTCGTCGACCTTGGTGATGCCGAACGAGG
This sequence comes from Streptomyces sp. R35, assembly GCF_041053035.1. NCBI lineage: Bacteria > Bacillati > Actinomycetota > Actinomycetes > Kitasatosporales > Streptomycetaceae > Streptomyces > Streptomyces sp. R35. The sequence continues at coordinate 7,801,382 of NZ_CP163440.1, read as the reverse complement.
ACCCCGCGCGCGCGGGCTTCACGAACAGCGGCCAGCCGTGCTCGCCCGCGAAGTCGATGATCTTCTTCCGGGCGGCGGACTCGTCCTGCTGCCACTCACGCGGCCGGATCACCACGTACGGGCCCACCTTCAGGCCGAACGAGGTGAACACCCGCTTCATGTAGTCCTTGTCCTGGCCGACGGCCGAGGCGAGCACGCCCGAGCCGACGTACGGGACTCCGGAGAGCTCCAGGAGGCCCTGGAGGGTGCCGTCCTCGCCGTACGGGCCGTGCAGCATGGGGAAGACGACGTCCACCTCGCCGAGGGCCTTGGGCACGGAACCCGGTTCGCTGTAGACGACTTCGCGGTTGGCGGGGTCGACGGGAAGCACCACGCCGCCCTCGCTCGACTCGGCGAGCTGCTCGACGCTCGGCTGCTGCCGGTCGATGATGGCCATCCGGTCCGGCGCGTCGGCGGTGAGCGCCCAACGGCCGTCCTGGGTGATACCGATCGGCAGGACGTCGTACTTGGTCCGGTCGATGGCGCGCAGGACGGCGCCGGCCGTGACCACGGAGATCCCGTGTTCGGAGCTGCGGCCGCCGAAGACGAGGGCCACACGCGGCTTGCGAGGCGGCTGCTCGGGGCTCTGGGGGAGGTTCTCGGTGCTCATATCGCGTTGAGAGTACCCGGTGGTACGGCGGTGAGTCAGCGCCCCACCGCGGCCGTTGCTCAGCGTCGCACGAGCGGTCGCACAGCGTTGATTCCGGGGCGGCGTACGAGCCTTCGCACCACGCCCGTGCTCAGCGGCGCTCGGGCTTCGCGCTGCGCGACATCAGTTCCTTGACGGCGACCACCGGAGGCTTGCCGTCGTGCACGATGGCGACGACCGTCTCCGTGATGGGCATGTCGACGCCGTGCCTGCGGGCCAGATCCAGCACGGACTCACAGGACTTGACGCCCTCGGCGGTCTGCTTGGTGACCGCGATGGTCTCCTGGAGGGTCATGCCCTTGCCGAGGTTGGTGCCGAAGGTGTGGTTGCGCGAGAGCGGCGAGGAGCAGGTGGCGACCAGGTCGCCGAGGCCCGCGAGTCCGGAGAAGGTCATCGGGTCGGCGCCCATGGCGAGTCCGAGCCGGGTGGTCTCCGCGAGCCCGCGTGTGATGAGCGAGCCCTTGGCGTTGTCGCCGAGGCCCATGCCGTCCGCGATGCCGACGGCGAGACCGATCACGTTCTTGACGGCGCCGCCGAGTTCGCAGCCCACCACGTCGGTGTTGGTGTACGGGCGGAAGTACGGCGTGTGGCAGGCGGACTGGAGGCGCTGGGCGACCGCTTCGGAGCGACAGGCGACCACGGCGGCGGCCGGCATCCGCGCGGCGATCTCACGCGCCAGGTTGGGCCCGGTGACCACGGCGATCCGGTCCGCGCCGACCTTGGCGACGTCCTCGATGACCTCGCTCATCCGCATGGTGGAGCCGAGTTCGACGCCCTTCATGAGGGAGACCAGGACGGTGTCGGGAGCGAGCAGCGGTGCCCATTCCGCGAGGTTCCCGCGCAGCGTCTGCGAGGGCACCGCGAGGACGGTGAAGTCGGCGTCCGCGGCGGCCTCGGCGGGGTCGGTCGTGGCCCGCAGGTTCTCGGGGAGTTCGACGCCCGGCAGGTAGTCCGGGTTCGTCCGGGTGGAGTTGACCGCCGCGGCGAGTTCGGCGCGACGCCCCCACAGCGTGACGTCGCACCCCGCGTCGGCGAGCACCACGCCGAACGCCGTGCCCCACGATCCGGTCCCGAAGACGGCCGCCTTGACCGGCTTGCTCACGTGCCCTGCCCCTCTTCCTGCTGTGCCTGTGCTTTTTCCTTGGCCGCGGCCCTGCGGCGCTGCGCGATGCGCACCTCACGCGGGTCGTACGGCTTCTCGGGCGCCCTCTCGCCGCGGATCTGCTCCAGCTGCGCGGTGATGGCGGCCATGATGACCTCGGTGGCCTCCTTCAGGAGGTCCGGGCTCATCTCCTTGTCGTAGAAGCGCGAGAGGTCCACCGGCGGGCCCGCGAGCACGTGGTGGGTCTTGCGCGGAAGGAGGTTGGGCTTCTTGGCGTACGGCGGCAGCAGTTCGTTGGCGCCCCACTGGGCGACCGGAATCACCGGGCACTTGGTCTGCAGCGCGACGCGGGCGGCACCGGTCTTGCCGGTCATCGGCCAGCCGTCGGGATCGCGGGTGAGGGTGCCTTCGGGATAGAACGCGACGCACTCGCCGCGTTCCACGGCGTCGATCGCGGCCCGGAAGGCGCTCAGCGCGTCGGTGCTCTCGCGGTAGACGGGGATCTGTCCGGTGCCGCGCATCGCGGCCCCCACGAATCCCTTCCGGAAAAGGCCCGCCTTCGCCAGGAATCGCGGAACACGCCCGGTGTTGTACTGATAGTGCGCGTACGCGAACGGGTCCACATGCGAATTGTGGTTCACCGCGGTGATAAATCCGCCCTCGACCGGAATGTTCTCCATTCCGCGCCAGTCCCGCTTGATCAGAACCACCAGTGGTGGTTTGCAGAGGACCGCTGCGAAGCGGTACCAGAAGCCGATTCTGCGGCGGGGCACGCGGACACCTTCCTCTAGGGCCTGGGGGGCCGCACAAGTGTCGCCCCAGGCCGCCTGTCTGTCGAGAACACCGTACGCCCCGGCTTCCGGACCGCCAGGGCCGCAGGGTCACAATGGGGCGCGACAAGGGAGGGCGGAACGCTGGTGCGGTGGACTTTGGTCATACCCCTCAAACCTCTGGCGCGCGCCAAGAGCAGGCTGGCGGACACGGCCGCCGACGGACTGCGCCCCGGGCTCGCCCTCGCCTTCGCGCAGGACACCGTGGCGGCCGCGCTGGCCTGCGCCGCGGTCCTGAATGTGGCGGTCGTCACGGACGACGCCCTGGCCGGCCGGGAGCTGGCCGCACTCGGGGCGCGGATCGTCACGGACGAGCCGGGAGGGGGCCTGAACGCGGCGCTGGCGCACGGAGTGGCGGCTGTACGCTCCCTAACTCCCGAAATCGCCGTGGCCGCCCTGAACGCCGATCTGCCCGCGTTGCGCTCCGCGGAATTGGGCCGGGTGCTTGATGCCGCCGGTGAATTCCCGCGGGCATTTCTTCCCGATGCCGCCGCAATCGGTACGACGCTGCTGACCGCAGGGGCTGGGCAGGAATTGCTGCCCTCTTTCGGTGCGGATTCCAGGTTGCGGCATCGGGCCTCGGGTGCCGTGGAACTCCGGCTCGACGCCGTGGATTCCGTACGGCAGGACGTGGACACGGGGGATGATCTGCGGGCGGCGCTGGCGTTGGGGGTGGGGCCTCGGACGGCTGCTGCGGCGGCTCGGTTGCTGATTCCCGGGCAGTAGGTGGGTGGGTTCTTCGGCTGCCGGTCCGTTGTGGCTGGTCGCGCCCACGCGGCGGAGCCGCACGATGTCACAGCCCCGCGCCCCTTTCAGGGGCGCTGCAGCCAGCCGGGGTAAGTAGGCTGGCCCCATGCAGGCGACCTCGTACACGTACGACTCCGAGACCCGCAGCGGACAGGTGCTGCTCGACGACGGCACGCCGGTGCCGTTCGACGGGGCGGCGTTCGATGCCGGCGGGCTGCGGCTGCTGCGGCCCGGGCAGCGGGTGCGTATCGAGACCGAGGGTGAGGGCGAGGCGCTCCGGATCACCTTGATCACCTTGCAGACCCTCTAGAGGCCGCGAAAGGCCCCGTGAAGGCCACGAACACGCCGCGGGCCGGGCTCCCAGTGGGAGCCCGGCCCGGCGCGTGAGTTGCCCCTGCGCCCCTGCTACTTGCGGGCGGTGGCCTTCTTGGCGGTGGTCTTGCGAGCCGTCGACTTCTTGGCGGGGGCCTTCTTGGCCGTCGCCTTCTTCGCCGGAGCCTTCTTGGCCGTCGCCTTCTTGGCGGTGGTCTTCTTCGCCGCGACCTTCTTGGCGGTCGCCGTGGTCTTCTTGGCGGTCGTCTTCTTGGCCGTCGCCGTGGTCTTCTTCGCGACGGCGGTGGTCTTCTTCGCGACCGTCTTCTTCGCGACCGTCTTCTTGGCCACGGCCTTCTTCGCGGTGGTGGCCTTCTTGGCCGCGGCCTTCTTGACCGTCGCCGCGGCGCCACCGGTCAGGCTGCCCTTGGGCGCCTTCTTGACGGCGACCTCGCCACCCCGCGGGAGCTTCTTCGAGCCGCTCACCAGGTCCTTGAAGCCCTGGCCCGCGCGGAAGCGTGGCACAGAGGTCTTCTTGACCCGAACGCGCTCACCCGTCTGCGGGTTGCGGGCGTAGCGAGCCGGACGGTCGACCTTCTCGAAGGAACCGAAGCCGGTGACCGAGACCCGGTCCCCGCTGACAACTGCACGGACGATGGCGTCCAGTACGGCGTCGACCGCGTCGGCGGCCTGCTGACGCCCGCCGACCTTGTCGGCAATCGCTTCTACGAGCTGCGCCTTGTTCACGTCTTCCCCTTCGGAGACATTGCCCGAACGAATGCGTTCAAGCTTTTTCGCACGTTAGGCAGATATATACCGCAAATCAAACACGAAACGGGCTAATCACCCTTGTGCCGCAACGAACTCGGACTGTCGTGGAGTTCCTCAGCGTTCCTCTTCGAGGAATCGACCCTCGTCGAGGTCAGTGGTGAAGCGCTCCAGACGCCTTGTCGCATCGGCGAGATCGTGCTTGGCCACGGCCGTAATGACCAGCAGCTTCCGGGTCAGCGCCATCCGTACGCCCTCCGGGACTTGCAGTGCGCGCACTCTTGTGTGCGCTTCCTTGAGTTGGGCCGCGACTGCCACGTAGAGCTCGAGTTGGCCGTCGTGTTCCATGCACAGATTGTGCCATCTGGGGCGAGTTGTCGCCTGCGCAGGGTCTAACTGCCGTCCCTGGAGGGGGTTCTGAGCACCTCGGCAGGACGCGGGGCCAAGATGCGCGTACCCAGGCAATCGCCTTTGTAAATAGGGGAGTTGGGCCCTTCCGAAGAGGTGTTCCGGAGCCGTCCGAGGGCAGACACAGCTGTACCCCCAACCGTCCACGATTGGGGGTACAGAGGGGTGTTGCCGTGGCCGAAATCAGCCTTGCGTCAGACGTGCAGCGTCTTCGGCTTGTACGACGGCCGCTTGGCCTCGTAGGCCGCGATGTCACCCTCGTTCTGGAGGGTGATGGAGATGTCGTCCAGGCCGTTCAGCAGCCGCCAGCGGGCGTTCTCGTCGAGCTCGAAGGCCGCGGTGATGCCCTCGGCGCGCACCTCGCGGGCCTCCAGGTCGACCGTGATCTCGGCCTCGGGGTCCTGCTCGGTGAGCTCCTGGAGGGCGTCCACGATCTTCTGCTCCAGAACCACCGTGAGCAGGCCGTTCTTGAGCGAGTTGCCCCGGAAGATGTCCGCGAAGCGGGAGGAGATGACGGCCTTGAAGCCGTAGTTCTGCAGCGCCCAGACGGCGTGCTCGCGCGAGGAGCCCGTACCGAAGTCGGGACCGGCGACCAGAACCGTGGCTCCCTTGCGCTCGGGCTGGTTGAGGATGAAGTTCTCGTCCTTGCGCCAGGCCTCGAACAGCCCGTCCTCGAAGCCGTCCCTGGTCACCTTCTTGAGCCAGTGGGCGGGGATGATCTGGTCGGTGTCGACGTTGCTGCGGCGCAGCGGGACGGCCCGGCCGGTGTGCGTGGTGAATGCTTCCATGGCTGATCAGACTCCAGCGGGCGTACGGACGTCGGCGTCGGACAGGTCGGCCGGCGAAGCCAGATGGCCCAGCACGGCGGTGGCGGCGGCGACCTGCGGCGAGACCAGGTGCGTACGGCCGCCCTTGCCCTGCCTGCCCTCGAAGTTGCGGTTGGAGGTGGACGCGGAGCGCTCACCGGGGGCCAGCTGGTCGGGGTTCATGCCCAGACACATCGAGCAGCCCGCGTGCCGCCATTCGGCGCCGGCCTCCTTGAAGACCACGTCCAGGCCCTCGGAGACGGCCTGCAGACCGACCCGCGCGGAGCCGGGGACCACCAGCATCCGTACGCCGTCGGCGACTTTGCGGCCCTCGACGATCGCGGCGGCGGCGCGCAGGTCCTCGATGCGGCCGTTGGTGCACGAACCTACGAAGACGGTGTCGACCTTGATGTCGCGCAGCGGCTGTCCGGCGCTCAACCCCATGTATTCCAGGGCCTTTTCGGCGGCCAGGCGCTCCGAAGCGTCTTCGTACGAAGCCGGATCGGGGACGGACGCCGAAAGCGGCGCGCCCTGGCCGGGGTTGGTGCCCCAGGTGACGAACGGCGACAGGGAGGCGGCGTCGATGACGACCTCCTCGTCGAATTCCGCGTCGTCGTCCGACTTCAGGGTCTTCCAGTACGCGACGGCGGCGTCCCAGTCCTCGCCCTCGGGGGCGTGGGCGCGGCCCTTCAGGTACGCGAAGGTGGTCTCGTCGGGGGCGATCATGCCCGCGCGGGCGCCGGCCTCGATCGACATGTTGCAGATGGTCATCCGGGCTTCCATCGAGAGCTTCTCGATGGCGGAGCCGCGGTATTCCAGGATGTAGCCCTGGCCGCCACCCGTACCGATCTTGGCGATGATCGCCAGGATCAGGTCCTTGGCGGTGACGCCGTCGGGCAGATCACCGTCGACCGTGATGGCCATGGTCTTCGGGCGGGCCAGCGGCAGCGTCTGGGTGGCCAGCACATGCTCGACCTGCGAGGTGCCGATGCCGAACGCCAGCGCGCCGAAGGCGCCGTGCGTGGAGGTGTGGGAGTCACCGCAGACCACGGTGGTGCCCGGCTGGGTCAGGCCCAGCTGCGGTCCCACCACGTGGACGACGCCCTGCTCGACGTCGCCCAGCGAGTGCAGGCGCACACCGAACTCGGCGGCGTTCTTGCGCAGCGTCTCCAGCTGGACCCGGGAGACCGGGTCCGCGATGGGCTTGTCGATGTCGAGGGTCGGGGTGTTGTGATCCTCGGTGGCGATGGTGAGGTCGAGGCGGCGCACCGGGCGCCCCGCCTGACGCAGACCGTCGAAGGCCTGCGGGCTGGTCACCTCGTGCAGCAGGTGCAGATCGATGAAGAGGAGGTCGGGCTCGCCCTCGGCGCGCCGGACGACATGGTCGTCCCAGACCTTCTCCGCGAGTGTCCTACCCATCGCTTTCCCTCCGGCCGGCCTGTGTGGCGCCGGCCCAACTAGAGATTTCCGGTGCGGCAAACGTTCGTTACCCCTAGTACCGGACGTCGTCCGCCGGGCCCGTTGGTCCGCGGGCCCCTATGCATCCAAGGGTTGCGCGTTTCACGGAAAATTGAACTTGCGTTTCACAGAGTGAGACGCGAGTATCGTTGCATGGACAACAGTAGCGGCGTCGGCGTTCTGGACAAGGCAGCCCTTGTCCTGAGCGCTCTGGAGTCCGGTCCGGCCACCCTCGCGGGACTGGTCGCGGCGACTGGACTGGCACGACCCACGGCACATCGCCTCGCCGTGGCACTTGAACACCACCGCATGGTGGCGCGTGACATGCAGGGCCGGTTCATTCTCGGCCCCCGCCTCGCCGAGCTGGCCGCGGCCGCCGGCGAGGACCGCCTCCTCGCGACGGCGGGCCCGGTGCTCACGCACCTGCGTGACATCACGGGCGAGAGCGCGCAGCTCTACCGCCGCCAGGGCGACATGCGCATCTGCGTCGCCGCGGCCGAGCGCCTGTCGGGCCTGCGGGACACGGTCCCGGTCGGCTCCACGCTCACCATGAAGGCCGGCTCCTCGGCCCAGATCCTGATGGCCTGGGAGGAGCCCGAGCGGCTGCACCGGGGCCTCCAGGGCGCCCGCTTCACGGCCACCGCGCTCTCGGGCGTACGGCGCCGGGGCTGGGCCCAGTCGATCGGCGAGCGCGAGCCGGGCGTCGCGTCCGTTTCCGCGCCCGTACGCGGCCCCTCGAACCGTGTGGTGGCTGCCGTCTCCGTCTCCGGGCCGATCGAGCGCCTGACGCGCCACCCGGGCCGGATGCACGCCCAGGCGGTCATCGACGCCGCCGCCCGCCTCTCCGAGGCCCTGCGCCGCACCGGCTGACCGTTCAGGGACGTCGACGAAGGGGCCTGCCTCAACGCCGCGGCAGGCCCCTTCGTTCCCCCGATCCCCCCGGTCACTTCGCCTCTTCGGCCACCTTCGCCGTCCGGTACGCGAACCGGTCCTTGGCCCGCCGGCCTCGCTTCTCCAGCGGCACCTGACCGTGCGCCGCGGCGAGCCCGAAGGCCGGCATGTCGGCGTAGATCGACTCGTACGCCCCCTCCGGCACGATGTAGCTCTCGTGCCACAGCCCGACGTGTCCGCGCACCTTTCCGGCCCGCTCCTTGCGGTTGATGATCGCCCAGGCCTTGTGGTGGAGCATGTCGGGCGAACTCGCGTACGCGTAGAGCTTCTCCTTGGACTCCCAGTACTGGACGACGTAGTACGTGCGCTGGGACGCCGTCAGCAGTACATGGCTGAGCAGTCCGCGGCTCTTGTCCTTCTGCAGTTCGCGCAGCATGCGCGACATCGCGACGAACACCGGCAGCCAGTGATGCACAGCCCAGAAGTGGTTGATCCGCATACCGATCAGCAGCACGACCGCATCACCTTCGACTGCGGCGGTGGTGCGGCCCCGTATCGGTTTCGCGAACATGACGACCCCCCGGATCTCCGATCGGATAGCGGCACTATCCTTCTGAGCAATGCTTGGATAGTGGCACTTCCCAAGTGGGGGCGCAAGACCCCGAAGAGAGGCGCGAGAGATGCGGCTGGCCGAGTTGAGCGAGCGCAGCGGTGTGTCCATCGCGACGATCAAGTACTACCTGCGCGAAGGGCTGTTGACGCCGGGCCGCCAGGTGAACGCGACCACGGCCGAGTACGACGAGGAGCATCTGCGCCGGCTGCGACTGGTGCGCGCGATGATCCAGGTCGGCCGGGTGCCGGTGGCGACGGTCCGCGAGGTGCTCGGGCACGTGGACGACGACTCCCTGGGCCGCACGATCCGCCTGGGCGCGGCGATGTGGGCGCTGCCGCAGGTGCCGGAGCCGGACGAGGACGACGCGTACGTCCAGGCCGCACACCAGGAGGTCAACACGCTCCTGGACCGGCTCGGCTGGGAGAACGCCAAGCGGCTCTCGACCATCTCCCCCGCGTACCGCTCACTGGTGGTCTCGGTGGCCGCGTTCCGCCGGATCGGCTACGGCTGGGGTGCCGAACTGATGGCGCCGTACGCCGAGTTGATGCACCGGACGGCCGTCCTCGACCTGGACAACATGGAGACGCACCCGTCGGAGGAGGAGCGGATCGAGTTCGCGATCCTGGGGGCGATCATCAACGAGCCGATCCTGCAGTCGCTGCACCGGCTGGCCCAGGAGGAGGAGACAGCGCGGCGGTACGGCTTCGAGTAGCCGGCGCCGGGCATGACGAAGGCCCCCCACCGAGGTGGAGGGCCTTCACTGTACGTACCCCCGACCGGATTCGAACCGGCGCTACCGCCTTGAGAGGGCGGCGTGCTAGGCCGCTACACAACGGGGGCAAGGATCATGACGATCCAGCTGGGCTACCAGGACTCGAACCTAGAACAACGGAACCAGAAACCGTCGTGTTGCCAATTACACCATAGCCCAATGATGGTCTAGACCACCGAGTACCCCCGACCGGATTCGAACCGGCGCTACCGCCTTGAGAGGGCGGCGTGCTAGGCCGCTACACAACGGGGGCCCTAGCGATCCTGCATGAGAGTCAGCGGGTGCGACCCGGACTGTCCCCCTGGGAAGGATCTGTACCCCCGACCGGATTCGAACCGGCGCTACCGCCTTGAGAGGGCGGCGTGCTAGGCCGCTACACAACGGGGGCCTTGCAGAGTTGGTTCTCTGCGATGCAGATAAGCTCTGCGAGCTGGCCTACCAGGACTCGAACCTAGACTAACGGAACCAGAAACCGTCGTGCTGCCAATTACACCATAGGCCACTGAAACACAATCCCTTGCGGGGATCTTGTTTTAGCTTGCGCCTCCGGGTTTCCGGACCTTTCGGTTCGCTCTCCGGCGGCGCAGGAAGAACATTACCCGAAGGTGGACGGCGCTCCAAAACGGGTATCCGCGCCGAGGATCGCGGGGAGTTCGGCCAGCGAGGAGATCCGCCGTGGGCCGGCCGGTCCACCGTCGGTGACGGGGTGAGCGCCGCCACGGTCGATCCAGACGGAGAGCAGACCCGCGTCGGCGGCGCCGCGCCCGTCGATCTCCGGATGATCGCCCACGTACGCGACCTGGTGCGGGGGCAGGCCGAGGGCCTCGCAGGCGGCGTGGAAGGCCTCCGCGGCGGGCTTGGAGACGCCGAGTTCGGCGGCGCACAGGACGGCCTCGAAGCGGTCGTGCACGCCCAGGACGCGCAGCTTGCGGTCCTGGACGAGGAGGCTGGAGTTGGACAGCACCGCGTGCCGGTGGGTGGCGACGAGGGCGTCCAGGGCGGGCAGTACGTCCGGGAAGAGGGACCAGGCGGCTTCGTAGTGCGCGACATACCGGTCGAACCACGCGTCGGCGTCGGCGTCGCTCAACGGCTCTCCCAGGAACGCCCTGACACGGTCCCTGCGTTGCCCCTGCCAGTCCGTCTCCCCCGCCGAGAACCTCGCCCACTGCGCGTCGGTCACCTCCCGCCAGCGCGTGAGGGCCTGCTCCACGGTCTCGTACCCGTCGAGCAGGCCTTCGGCCGCCAGGTGTTCCCGCATTCCGGCCCGGTCCGCGGCCGTGTAGTCGAAGAGGGTGTCGTCCACATCCCAGACCACGGCGCGAATGCTCATGATCCGACCGTAACGCGGTCTCCGGGAGCGCGTCGGCGGATTGACGGTTGTCACACCGGGACGGCGGCCGGATCCGGGGCGACGAAGAAGTCCGTGACGAAGCAGGTGACATCGCCGGTCGCCGTGCGGCCGATCCAGGTGGGGTAGACACCGTCACCCCAGCCCGACGAGAAGGCGACGAGGTTGTGCCCGGTGTCCGGGGCGGTGACGAGATGGGGGCCGGGCCCCCACGTGCTGTTCTCGAAGGCGTCCCACAGCGGCCCTTCGTCGCCCTCGCACTCGGGGAAGGAGGCGTCGGCCGCCGCGTCGTAGAAGGCGCCGGTGCCGGCGTCGACTCCGTAGCCGTAGAACTCGTCGTCGCCGAGCTCGGCGAGGTCCTGGCCGGACCGGACGGCGAGCTCCCAGGTGGCGGTGGGCGCGTCGCGTACGACGAGACGGGCGGCGGCCACGCGCCGGTGGGGATCGCCGGACGGCGTCACGCCCGGCCGGGTGAGGGTCGCCACCGCCGCCTCCACCCGGTAGCGGCCGGGCTCGACGGCGACCGTGAAGGGCTCGTTGTCCCCCTGGCCCAGGCAGACGAACGGGTCGCAGGCCACGACGCGGCCGGTGGGCAGCCACAGCTCGCCGCCGTCCGCGATGTGGATCACGCCGGTGTCCCCGGATTCGTACGTGAACGTGCTTCCGGGCGTGAACAGCCAGGTGTAGTCACGGGCGGTCATCGGCATGAGCGGGCGCCTTTCCGGAACGGTCTTCAGTCGTCCAGAACCGTAGCCCGCGGCACTGACAGCGCCGGGACAACGCCGAAGGGGCGGCAGCCGTGGTGGCCGCCGCCCCTCACGGGTGCGTGCGTTACGCGCTCAGCTTCGCCAGCGCCGCGTCGATACGGGCCAGCGTCTTCTCCTTGCCCAGGATCTCCAGGGACTCGAAGAGCGGCAGGCCGACCGTGCGGCCGGTGACGGCGACGCGGACCGGGGCCTGGGCCTTGCCGAGCTTGAGGCCGTGCGCCTCGCCGGCGGCCAGGACGGCCTCCTTGAGGGACTCGGGCGAGGACCAGTCGGCCGTGTCCAGCTTCTCGCGGGCCGTGCGGAGGAGGGCGTCCGAGCCCTCCTTCATGGCCTTCGTCCAGGACGCCTCGTCGACGGCCGGCTCCGGCAGGAACAGGAAGTCGACGTTGTCCGTGATCTCGGAGAGGACCTTCATACGGGACTGGGCGTGCGGGGCGATCGCCTGCCACTTGGTCTCGTCGAAGTCCTCCGGCGCCCAGGGGGCGAACGGGGCCCGCAGCCAGGGGGCGCAGCGCTCGGTGAAGTCCTTCACGTCGAGCAGGCGGATGTGGTCGCCGTTGATCGACTCGGCCTTCTTGAGGTCGAAGCGGGCCGGGTTGGGGTTCACGTCCGCGACGTCGAAGGCGGCGACCATCTCGTCGACGGCGAAGATGTCGCGGTCCGCCGACAGCGACCAGCCGAGGAGGGACAGGTAGTTGAGCAGGCCCTCGGGAAGGAACCCGCGCTCCCTGTAGAGGTTGAGCGAGGACTCCGGATCGCGCTTGGAGAGCTTCTTGTTGCCCTCGCCCATGACGTACGGCAGGTGGCCGAAGGCCGGGGTCTCCTTGGCGATGCCCAGCTCGGTCAGCGCCTTGTAGAGGGCGATCTGCCGCGGGGTGGAGGAGAGCAGGTCCTCGCCGCGCAGGACGTGGGTGATCTCCATCAGGGCGTCGTCGACCGGGTTCACCAGGGTGTAGAGCGGGGCGCCGTTCGCACGGACGATGCCGTAGTCCGGCACGTTCTCCGGGAGGTACGTGATCTCGCCGCGGACCAGGTCCGTGAAGGTGATCGCCTCGTCGGGCATCCGGAAGCGGACGATGGGGGTGCGGCCCTCGGCCTCGTACGCGGTCTTCTGCTCGGCGCTCAGCTCGCGGCAGTGGCCGTCGTAGCCGGACGGCTTGCCGGCGGCGCGGGCGGCGTCGCGGCGGGCGTCCAGCTCCTCCGTCGAGCAGTAGCAGTGGTACGCGTGACCGGCGTCCAGGAGCTTCTGCGCGACGTCCTTGTAGAGGTCCATGCGCTGCGACTGGCGGTACGGCGCGTGCGGGCCGCCGATCTCGGGGCCCTCGTCCCAGTCGAAGCCCAGCCAGCGCAGCGAGTCCAGGAGCTGCTCGTACGACTCCTCGGAGTCGCGGGCCGCGTCGGTGTCCTCGATGCGGAAGACGAACGTGCCGCCGGTGTGGCGGGCGTACGCCCAGTTGAACAGGGCCGTGCGGACCAGACCCACGTGGGGGTTGCCGGTCGGGGACGGACAGAAACGTACGCGGACGTTCGCGTTAGCCACGCTTGATCACCTTGTTGGTGAGAGTGCCGATGCCTTCGATGGTGACGGCGACCTCGTCGCCGACGTTCAGGGGGCCGACCCCAGCCGGGGTGCCGGTGAGGATCACGTCGCCCGGGAGCAGCGTCATGGCCTCGGTGATGTTGACGATGAGATCCTCGATGGAGTGGATCATCTCGCTGGTGCGGCCGAGCTGGCGCTGCTGGCCGTTGACCGTGCACTGGATGGTGAGGTCGCTCGGGTCGAGGTCCGTCTCCACCCAGGGGCCGAGCGGGCAGGAGCTGTCGAAGCCCTTGGCCCGGGCCCACTGCTTCTCACGCTTCTGGACGTCGCGCGCGGTGACGTCGTTGGCGCAGGTGTAGCCGAGGATGACGTCCTTGACACGCTCGCGCGGGACCTCGCGGCACATGCGGCCGATCACCACGGCGAGCTCGGCCTCGTGGTGCAGCTCGTTCGAGAAGGACGGGTACTGGATCTCGTCGCCGGGGCCGATCACGGAGGTCGACGGCTTGAAGAAGGCGAACGGGGCGTCGGGCACCTCGTTGCCGAGCTCCTTGGCGTGCTCCGCGTAGTTGCGGCCGAAGGCCACGACCTTGTTCGGGAGCACCGGCGGCAGCAGCCGGACCTTGTTCAGGGGGACTTTCGTGCCGGAGAGCTCGAAGTCCGCGAACGGGATGCCCTTGATGATGTCGAGGACGAGCTCGTCCGGCTTGTCGCCCTCGACCGCGCCGAAAGCGACGTTGCCGTCGATGGAGAACCTGGCGATGCGCACGGGATCCTTGCGCCCCTCACTGAGCTGGCTGGAGTCTGACGCTCCAGGCTAACGCGGCAAGGGGGGCGCGCCTCGCGTTATATCCACCGGCACGGTGAGTGTGCCGCGGCCTGTCTGCGTACTACCCGGCGTACTACTCGGCGACGAAGGCGGCGACCGGGGCTTCCATCAGGATGGTCCGGCGGGGGTTGGCGGTCTGGGCGGGGAGGTCGAGCGAGTGCTCCGGCTGCTCCGGCGTCTGCAGGGCTTCGGCGTCCTCGAGGTGCGCCAGCGTGGTGCGTCGCGGGTTCGCTATGTTGCGGAACATCATCGTCGTCTTCACTGTTGTTCTCGACCTTGTCGTCGTCGGCGCCGGGCGGGCTCAAAGGCCCCCGTGTCGGCGCGGGTTGTCGGATTCGCCATCCCTGTAAAGCGTCAGGCTAAACATGCGATTCCCTGGCGAAGACGTGAAGAGGCCATGATCGCCATGTGAGTTTCCTCACTTACTAGCAGGCAAACCGGTCAATTCAGGCCCTCAACCCCACCCGGCGAAACGGACATTGCTCCACTGAAGCAAACATTCCGCTCCTGATCATGTCGACTGGGACACCCTGCACACTCCAACACCTCGTACACATACGCCCGTTATGTATGAGATCACTTTCTACATCTCGTAACGCACCACTCACAAGCTGTCACGGAGGTCACAGCCTGGTACTCGGCCCTTGTTGGAGATCCGGCACTGTGCTGGAATTCCACGGACCGCCGCGGGATCGAACCGGCGCGCAGGGGCGCAACGCAGCGCCGAGTGGCGGCGGGAAGGGGGAAACCTGCGCCGGTCACTCACGACCACCAGGGGGCGCATCTGCGCCCCTGTACGACGCCGACACCGTCCCATCCGTTTCGCGGAGGGGCGCCTGGTCCAGAGGTTGCGACGCTAGTGCAGGGACGTTTCAAGAGGGATGGCAGCGCTTCGGCGGAGCCGGAGCCGCACGGCGGGACTGGCCCGATGGCAGCCGGCTCCTCGCCCCAGCACGCCCAGAACCCGGGACCGGCAGAGGTCGGCGGCAGCGGTGAACACTCCGCACGCTCCGGCGCGAAGGCCAAGGCTCCCGCCACATCGGCCGCGAAGCCGGCGGGCCCCCCGGGCCCCGGCCCGCGAATAGCGCTGCGCAACTGGCGCATTTCGACGCGTCTGGTCTCGCTGCTTGCGCTCCCCGTGGTCGCCGCGACCTCGCTCGGTGCGCTGCGCATCAACGACAACATGGACAGCATTCAGCAGCTCGACAACATGAAGCTGCTGACCGACATGACCAAGCAGGCGACCGAGCTCGCCGCCGCGCTCCAGAAGGAACGCGACCTGTCGGCGGGTCCGCTCGCGAACGGCGCCAAGGCCAGCGACTACACGGTCAAGGGAGTCCGCGACCAGACGGACATCGCCAAGAGGAACTTCCTCAAGGGCACCCAGGAGATCGAGGACGCCAACGCGAACGGACAGCTCTCCGGTGTCCGCGAGAGCCTGGTCGGTATCGCGTCCGACCTGTACAAGCTCGGCGCCATCCGCAGCGACGCGTACAGCGACCCCAAGAACTCGACGCAGACGGTCGACGCCTACCACCGGCTCGTCACCAACCTCCTCGCGCTCTCGCAGGACATGGCCGAGGCCACCAGCAACCCGGAGATGATCCAGCGCACCCGCGCGCTGTCCGCCTTCTCCTCCGCCAAGGAGTACGCCTCCGTCCAGCAGGCCGTCCTCGCCGCCGCGCTGCCGGAGACGAAGGACACCTTCGGCTCGCTGTCGGAGAACGACCGGCAGTACGCGCTCTCCGCCCTGGACAGCCAGGAGTCGGAGATCAGCGGCTTCAAGAGCATTTACGGCGCCGCCGCCGCCACCGAGCTGCTGAAGCCCATCGACAAGGGCAGCAGCCCGACCATCAAGTCGGCCGACGAGTACGCCAGGCGCGTACTGGCCGACTCGGACGGTCTCAAGACGCAGACCAAGCGCTCGTACAAGGACTGGGTCGACGACGACAGCACCAAGATCCAGAAGATGGGGACCATCGAGACCACGCTGCTCGGCCAGATGGAGCAGAAGGCCCGTGAGCTGCGCAACGAGTCCGAGAGCGAAGCGATCCTCTCGGGTGCGCTGATCCTCCTCGTCCTCGGTGTCTCGCTCGTCGGCGCCTTCGTCGTGGCCCGCTCCATGATCCGCTCGCTGCGCCGCCTCCAGGACACCGCGACCAAGGTCGCCCAGGACCGGCTGCCCGAGCTGGTCAAGCAGCTGTCGGAGTCGGACCCGCAGGACGTGGACACCTCCGTCGAGTCGGTCGGTGTGCACTCCCGGGACGAGATCGGCCAGGTGGCCGCGGCCTTCGACGACGTGCACCGCGAGGCCGTACGACTCGCCGCCGAGCAGGCCCTCCTGCGAGGCAACGTCAACGCGATGTTCACCAACCTCTCGCGCCGCTCCCAGGGTCTTATCCAGCGTCAGCTCTCGCTCATCTCCGAGCTGGAGTCCCGCGAGGCCGACCCGGACCAGCTGTCGTCCCTGTTCAAGCTCGACCACCTCGCGACCCGCATGCGCCGTAACGGTGAAAACCTTCTGGTTCTCGCCGGTGAAGAGCCCGGCCGCCGCTGGACCCGCCCGGTCCCGCTCGTCGACGTGCTCCGCGCCGCCGCCTCCGAGGTGGAGCAGTACGAGCGCATCGAGCTGGCCTCGGTCCCGACCACCGAGGTCGCCGGCCGGGTCGTCAACGACCTCGTGCACCTGCTCGCCGAGCTGCTCGAGAACGCCACCTCGTTCTCCTCCCCGCAGACCAAGGTCAAGGTCACCGGTCACGCGCTGCCCGACGGCCGGGTGCTGATCGAGATCCACGACACGGGTATCGGCCTCTCCCCCGAGGACCTCGCGGCGATCAACGAGCGGCTCGCCTCGCCGCCCACCGTGGACGTCTCCGTCTCCCGCCGCATGGGCCTCTTCGTGGTCGGTCGTCTGTCGCAGCGCCACGGCATCCGCATTCAGCTTCGGCCGTCCGACTCCGGTGGTACGACCGCGCTCGTCATGCTCCCCGTCGATGTCGCCCAGGGCGGCAAGAAGGCTCCGGGCAAGCCGGGCCAGGGCGCCCCGGGCCTCAGCGGTCCGGCCGCCTCGCAGGCCTCCGCCGGTGCCGCCGCCGCCCGCCGTGGCAACGGCTCGCAGGGCGGTCCCTCGCTCGGTGCCGGTGCCCCCGCCGGTGGCGCCGGACGCATCAGCGCCCCGCCGCAGCGCGGCCAGGTCGGCGCCGGCCAGGGTCCGCGGGCCGCACTGCCCGGAAGCAACCCGGGTGGTCCCGGACTGCCGGGCGGCGCGCGTGGACCGCAGGGTGCGGGCAATCCGCCGCAGGGCAGGCCGGCTCCGGCCGGTGCCGGTGCCGGTGCCTTCGGGCAGAGCGCGCCGGGTGCCCCGCAGGGCCTCCAGGCCACCGGAACCGGTACGCCGCAGGGCTTCGGTGACGGACCCGGCGCACGCCAGGGCGGGTTCGGCGACGGACCCGGGGCGCGTCAGAGCCAGGGCAACTTCGGTGACAGCGGTCCCGCGGCCCCGCCCGCCCAGCAGCCGTCCGGCGGCAAGGGCAAGGGCAGCCGTCGCAGGCCGCAGCTGCCGGGCCGCGGTGGTGCGCGTGCCGAGCTTCCCGGTGGCAGCCCGCAGCAGAGCAGGCCGAGCTGGAGCGACGACAACGCGCTCCCGCCCGTGCCGCGCTCGTCCCTCGACACCCCGCGTGGCCACGAGGAGCCGGACGCCACTTCGCGCATGCCGCGGATCGACGACCGTCAGGGCCCCGGCGCGACGTCCGAGTTCGCCCGTCCCGACTTCGACGCCCCGCGCCCCGGTGCGGGCGCGCCGCAGAACAACGGCCAGAACACCGGCCAGTACGTCCGCCCGGACGTGTTCGGTCCCGGGAACCCGGCCCCCGTCGGCCAGAGCCCGTCCACCACGGGCCAGTTCGCCACCCCCGGCTACGGCGCCTCCCAGGACCCCTCGTCCACCGGCCAGTTCGCCCGGCCGGGCTACGGCCAGGACCCCTCGTCCACCGGCCAGTTCGCGACGCCCGGGTACGGCAACCGCCAGGACCCGTCGTCCACCGGCCAGTTCGAGCGGCCGCAGTCGGGCGCCGGGCGGGACAACGCCGACTTCGGCGCTCCCCGCCAGCCCGCTCAGCAGCGCCCGCAGCCGCCGCAGCAGCGGCCGGTGCGTCCGCAGGAGCCCGAGGCGCTGCCGCCTGCGGGCCCCGGCGACGGACGTACGCCGCTGTACGACACGCTGGAGACCAACTGGTTCCACGGTCAGGCTCAGGCGAACGGCGCCGCCGGCGGCGCTCAGAACAACGGCTCCCAGGGTGCCCCGCAGGCCGCGCAGCAGCAGCCGCAGGCTCCCTCGGCTCCGCAGCGGCCGGCTGCCGCACCGGCCCCCGCTTCGTGGCGCAGCACGCCCAACGACGACCTCGTCCGACAGGCAGAACGCGTCCGTCAACCGTCGGCGGGCGGGGTCACCACCTCAGGCCTGCCGCGCCGCGTCCCGCGAGCCAACCTCGTCGCGGGCACGGCACAGCAGCAACAGCACCAAACCGGTCCGCAGGTCTCGCGTGCGCCTGATGACGTACGCGGCCGGCTGACCAATCTCCGTAGGGGCATTCAGCAGGGTCGACAGGCCGGCAACGGCCAGACCGGCAGCTTCCCCAGCCCCACTCACCAGCAGGAGCGTTAGTTGAGCCCGATGAGCCAGGCGGCACAGAACCTCAACTGGTTGATCACCAACTTTGTGGACAACACCCCCGGGGTGTCCCACACCGTCGTCGTGTCCGCCGACGGGCTCCTTCTGGCGATGTCCGAAGGATTCCCGCGCGACCGCGCCGACCAGCTCGCGGCCGTCGCCTCCGGGCTGACCTCGCTGACCGCCGGGGCCTCCCGGATCTTCGAGGGCGGCACGGTGGCCCAGACCGTCGTCGAGATGGAGCGCGGCTTCCTCTTCCTGATGTCCGTCTCGGACGGATCGTCCCTGGCGGTCCTCTCCCACCCGGAGTGCGACATCGGCCTCGTCGGCTATGAGATGGCGCTGCTCGTCGACCGTGCGGGCGCCGTCCTCACGCCGGACCTGCGCGCCGAGCTCCAAGGCAGTCTGCTCCACTGACGGCCCTGGTTCCACCGACTGCACGAAACCACCGTCCGGCCGTCACAATCCCCCCACCGGCCCCAACAGACGGCACGAATGACCGACTTGCTGTCCCGCCCGGAGGATTCATGACCCCGCCTACCGCCTCTCATGATCCGTACGCACATACGTACGAGGATGAGGGCGACCAGCCGCTGGTACGTCCGTACGCGATGACCGGCGGCCGGACCCGGCCGCGCTACCAGCTCGCCATAGAGGCACTGATCAGCACCACGGCCGACCCGGCGCAGCTGATGGGGCTGCTCCCCGAGCACCAGCGGATCTGCCACCTCTGCCGTGAGGTCAAGTCGGTGGCTGAGGTGTCGGCCCTCCTGTCCATGCCGCTCGGTGTGGCCAGGATCCTCGTCGCGGACCTCGCGGAGGCCGGACTCGTCGCCATTCACCAGCCTGGCGGCGATGAGAACAACGGCGGCGCGCCGGACGTGACTTTGCTCGAAAGGGTGCTCAGTGGACTTCGCAAGCTCTGACGGAGGCCGGGCGACCACCTCCGCGAAGATCGTCGTGGCGGGTGGCTTCGGCGTCGGCAAGACCACATTCGTGGGTGCCGTCTCCGAGATCAACCCGCTGCGCACCGAGGCCGTCATGACGTCCGCTTCCGCGGGCATCGACGACCTCACCCACACCGGGGACAAGACCACCACCACGGTGGCCATGGACTTCGGCCGTATCACCCTCGACCAGGACCTGATCCTGTACCTCTTCGGTACGCCGGGTCAGGACCGTTTCTGGTTCATGTGGGACGACCTGGTCCGCGGCGCCATCGGTGCCGTGGTCCTGGTGGACACCCGCCGTCTCGCCGACTGCTTCCCGGCGGTCGACTACTTCGAGAACAGCGGTCTGCCGTTCGTCATCGCCCTCAACGGCTTCGACGGGCACCAGCCGTACAACCCCGAAGAGGTCCGCGAGGCACTGCAGATCGGTCCGGACGCCCCGATCATCACGACGGACGCCCGGCACCGTGCGGATGCGAAGAGCGCACTGATCACGCTCGTCGAGCATGCGCTCATGGCACGGCTGCGGTAGTAGCCAAGTCGACAGTTCCATAAGGCAGTTGTCGTAGACGCATTGGAGCCGGCTGTGTCGTTTGACACGGTCGGCCACAGTGTTCATAACGTTTCGACAGAGAATTTCACTGGCACCGCCACGCATCGCGGTCACCCGGTACCGCTGTGCTCACAAAAGCCCCGCCTTTTGGCGGGGCTCGCTGCTTTATGACCGTTTTATCTGGGGCTTACCTCACTCGGAATCATCGGTTCCGAGTGTTTGGAAGGGCGCCGCCTGACGTGCTGGAATGCGCTGAACTGCCCAGTAGTCAAGGGCGCTGGAGACACCGCGGCACAACGTAGGTGCCGACGCCGAGAGGTTGTTGGTCGAGTGAGGCGAAGCAAGAACGGTCCCGAGCCGTCGGCACGGGGCAACTTCACCCCGCCGCCGCGCGGAGCGGCGCCCGCACAGGTGCCCGGCCCGGAGCCCACGGCGGCGCCCGCGTCGAGCGGCGGTCGTTTCTCCCCGCGCAACTGGCGCGTGCCGACCAGGCTGAACGCGATCCTGCTCATACCCGTGGTGGTCGGCCTTGTCATGGGCGGCTTCCAGGTGAAGGGCTCGATCGACACCTGGCAGGAAGCCCAGGACGCCGAGAAGACGGCCCGTCTGGTGCAGGCCGCTCTCACGTACGGCGACAAGCTGTACGTCGAGCGGGACGTCACCGCCGCTCCCCTGCTGAAGGGAAGCGCGCAGACCGCCAAGGACAAGGCCACCGTCACCGCGGCCCGCAAGGACACGGACTCGGCCGCGGACGCCTTCGACGAGGCCGCCCAGAACATGCCCAAGACGGCGGGCCTGGAGCGCCGCCTCGCCATCTTCCGCAAGGTCGAGCCCGGTCTGGACTCCCTGCGCAAGCTGGCTTACACGACAAAGCTTCCCGGTGTGAAGACCGAAGAGGGCTACGTCGCCATCCAGCACCCGCTGATGGAGTTCGCCAACGAGCTCGGTCTGGGCACCGGAAACATCACCAGCTACGGCCGTACGGTCTACGCGATCTCGCTCTCCAAGGCC
Organism: Streptomyces sp. R35; assembly: GCF_041053035.1. Lineage (NCBI taxonomy): Bacteria > Bacillati > Actinomycetota > Actinomycetes > Kitasatosporales > Streptomycetaceae > Streptomyces > Streptomyces sp. R35. The sequence continues at coordinate 7,780,320 of NZ_CP163440.1, read as the reverse complement.
GCCCTGTCGCTGCAGCGCTCCATCGGCATGCACCTGCTGGTCAAGCCCGGCCCCGGTCTGAGCAGCTTCGCCAGCCAGCGCGTCGCCCTCTCCTCGTACGCCTACCTCGAAGGCATCGCCATCGAGGAGTACATCGGTGGTGGCACACAGGCCGACGCGGACAAGCTCGAGGCGGCCAAGGCGGACATCAAGACCCACCTCACGGCCCAGGCCAAGGCGGCCGCCGCGGCCGACCCCACCTACGTACCGCCGCCGACGGGCGACAACGCGATGGTCACGGACCTCGCGACGATGGCGAGCCCGGACGCGACCACCGTCCAGGGGCTCGCTGCGAAGGGCGTCACCGCGCAGAACTGGTGGGTGGTCAACACCGCCAAGTACAACGCCTACCGCCAGATCGAGTCGGATCTCGCCGACAAGGCCGTGTCCGAGGCCGCGTCCATCTCCGACAGCGCCAAGACCGACGCCTTCATCACCGGTGCCGCCGTCGTGGTCGCCCTGCTCGCCGCGTTCATCCTGGCCGGCATGGTGGCCCGCCAGATGAGCCGCTCGATGCGCCAGCTGCGCAACGCGGCCTTCAACGTCGCCGAGCAGCGTCTGCCGATGCTGGTCGACCAGCTCTCGCGTACCGACCCGGGCCGCGTGGACACCCGCGTACAGCCCATCCCGATCACCACCACGGACGAGATCGGCGAAGTCGCCCGCGCCTTCGACCAGGTCCACCGCGAGGCCGTACGACTCGCCGCCGAGCAGGCCCTCCTGCGAGGCAACATCAACGCGATCTTCACCAACCTGTCGCGCCGCAACCAGTCGCTGATCGAGGGCCAGCTGACCCTGATCACCGACCTGGAGAACAACGAGGCCGACCCGGACCAGCTGGAGAACCTCTTCCGCCTGGACCACCTCGCGACCCGTATGCGCCGCAACGGCGAGAACCTCCTGGTCCTCGCCGGCGAGGAGCCCGGCCGCCGCTGGGACCAGCCGGTCCCGCTGGTCGACGTGCTGCGCGCCGCCTCCTCCGAGGTGGAGCAGTACGAGCGCATCGAGCTCTCCGGCGTCCCGGAGGCCGAGATCCACGGCCGCGCGGTCACCGACCTCGTACACCTGCTGGCCGAGCTGCTGGAGAACGCCACCACGTTCTCCTCCCCGCAGACCAAGGTCCGCGTCACCGCGACCCGGCTGCCCGACGGCCGCATCATGGTCGAGATCCACGACAAGGGCATCGGCCTCACCGCCGAGGACTTCGCGGACATCAACCACAAGCTGGCCAACCCGCCGACCGTGGACGCCGCGATCTCGCAGCGCATGGGCCTGTTCGTGGTCGGCCGGCTGTCCGACCGGCACGGCATCCGCGTCCAGCTGCGCCCCTCGGGCGAGCAGGCCGGTACGACGTCCCTGGTCATGCTCCCCGACGCGATCACCCACGGTGGTGGCGGCGGCGAACAGCAGCTCCAGCGCGACGAGTTCACCGTCTCGCAGATCATCCCCCAGCAGCAGCAGTCGTTCCAGGGCGAAGACTTCGGAGGCCAGCAGCCGATGCGTACGGCCGCGGAGCTCGGCTTCGACGACAGCCGCTACGACGTCCCGGACGACATCCGCGAGCTGGACCCCGTGGGCCGCTCCCTGATGCGTGAGGAGCGCCGTGCGGCCCTGGAGGCCCAGACGCACGGCCAGGAGGCCATCGAAGGCCCCCAGGGCTACCAGGACGACTTCGATGCCCAGCAGCCCGCGTACGACAACGGCCGGCCGTCCTACGAGGGTGGCCCCGCGTACGGCAACGGGCAGGGTGCGTTCCAGGAGCAGCAGGCGTCGTACGACCAGCAGACGGCGTACGACGAACCGCAGCAGCAGTCGTATGACGAGTCATACTTCCCGTCCAGTGGCGGCTACCCGGAGCCCGCTTATGCGGAGCCGGTCCAGGAGGAGCACTCGGGAGCCCGGGGCGCTGCCTCGGAGACGTTCTCGGCCTTCGAAGAGCCGTCCCACCAGGACGACTGGCCGCAGCAGGACGCGTATCAGGGCGGGTATCGGTCCGGGTACGCTCCGGAAGCGGAATCCACGCAGGCCGCTGACGTGAGTGAGCAGGACCGCGTAGGCTTCACCCGTCCGGGACCGGCTGCCTCCGCCGCCCACGCGTTGACCGACGCAGGGCTGCCCCGCCGCGGATCCACCGCCGGCGGCAACGCCAACGGCAACGGCCAGCGCCCCCTCATCCAGGGCGGCCAGGGGGCACAGGCACCGTCCGCGGGCAACGGCACCGACGACTGGCGTTCGAACAACGACGACCGCTGGCAGCGCGCCGAGCAGCTCAAGAAGCCCAAGGCGGGCGGGGTCACCTCGTCCGGTCTGCCGCGGCGGGTACCCAAGGCCAACCTGGTCGAGGGAACCGCGGAGCAGACCCCACAGGGCGGCCCCCAGGTCTCCCGCGCTCCTGAGGACATCCGGGGCAGGCTGAGCAACCTGCGCCGCGGCGTCCAGCAGGGACGCAATGCAGGTAGTGACACGAACGGCCAGGGCTTCGGCCCTGACAGCACCTACAACCAGGAGCGTTAGTGTGAGCCCGATGAGCCAGGCGGCACAGAACCTGAACTGGTTGATCACCAACTTCGTGGACAACACCCCCGGGGTGTCGCACACGGTGGTGGTCTCCGCCGACGGACTCCTTCTGGCCATGTCCGAAGGCTTTCCCCGTGACCGCGCCGACCAGTTGGCGGCCGTCGCGTCCGGTCTTACCTCGCTGACCGCGGGGGCCTCCCGCATCTTCGAGGGAGGCAGTGTGAACCAGACGGTTGTGGAGATGGAGCGAGGATTCCTCTTCATCATGTCCGTTTCCGATGGTTCATCGCTCGCCGTCCTCGCACACCCGGAGGCGGACATCGGTCTCATTGGGTACGAGATGGCACTTCTGGTGGACCGTGCAGGTACGGTCCTGACCCCGGACCTTCGAGCAGAGCTCCAGGGGAGCCTTCTCAACTAACAGACAGACGGTGCGTTTTGGCGTCCCGGGGCCGTAAGGTTTCGGGACGCGGTCCCTCAGTGATGGGTGCCCGGCACAGTCGGAGGAGGAGAAAGTGGCAACACCCCCAGGCGGTTCGTCTTCGGGCAACTGGTCGCACGGCCCCGGCCAGGGGCAGGGCGGCCAGGGTGACGGTTCGCAGAACCCGAACCGGTACAACTTCCCCTCCGCGCCCAGCCACAGGCAGCAGCCGTACGCGCCCCAGGGCCCCCAGGGTCCCGGTCCCTCGCCGTACGACCAGCCCTCGGCACCGCGCATCCAGCCTGTGCAGCCGCAGCGACGCTCACCCGAGCCGTCACCCGCGGGATCGTCGAACAATCCCCTGGTGCGCCCGTACGCCATGACGGGCGGCCGCACCAGGCCCCGCTACCAGCTCGCCATCGAGGCACTGGTGCACACCACCGCGCAGCCGCACCAGATGCAGGGCCAGCTGCCCGAGCATCAGCGGATCTGCAACCTCTGCCGAGAGATCAAGTCGGTCGCCGAAGTCTCGGCGCTGCTCACGATCCCCCTCGGCGTGGCCAGGATCCTCGTCGCCGACTTGGCGGAGGCGGGCCTGGTCGCCATTCATCAGCCGGGCGGCGACGAGAGCGCCGGCGGCCAGCCAGCCGTGACTTTGCTCGAAAGGGTGCTCAGTGGACTTCGCAAGCTCTAGCGGAGGGCCTTCCCGCTCCACCACGTCCGCGAAGATCGTGGTGGCGGGCGGCTTCGGCGTGGGCAAGACCACGTTCGTCGGCGCCGTCTCGGAGATCAACCCGCTGCGCACCGAGGCCGTCATGACGTCCGCTTCCGCGGGCATCGACGACCTCACGCACACCGGAGACAAGACGACGACCACCGTCGCCATGGACTTCGGCCGCATCACCCTGGACCAGGACCTGATCCTCTACCTGTTCGGCACCCCCGGTCAGGACCGTTTCTGGTTCATGTGGGACGACCTGGTCCGCGGCGCCATCGGCGCCGTCGTCCTGGTGGACACCCGCCGTCTCGCCGACTGCTTCCCCGCGGTCGACTACTTCGAGAACTCGGGCCTCCCGTTCGTCATCGCCCTCAACGGCTTCGACGGCAACCAGCCGTACAACCCCGAAGAGGTCCGCGAGGCGCTCCAGATCGGTCCGGACGCCCCGATCATCACGACGGACGCCCGCCACCGCGCGGACGCGAAGTCGACGCTGATCACGCTGGTCGAGCACGCGTTGATGGCGCGCCTGCGCTAGCGGTACGGAACTTCCGAGGCAGCGGCCCTCGTTTCTCCCCAGGGAGAAGCGGGGGCCGTTGCCCGTGGGCCACAATGCCTTGTCGCATCGCTGGATCACCGGATCACCTGGGGAGGGGCTCGATGCTCGCGGAGACGGCGGCGTTACGGCTGGGGACGACCGTGGCGAACACGGCGGCGCAGCTGTGGCTGGGGGGCAAACGGCGGGAGCAGGAGCGCCGGTTGCCGATCGAGGAGCTTGCCCGGGTGAGGGTTCCCGGGGTGAAGTTCCAGCGGAGTGTGAAGCGGCAGTTCGAGCAGATCGCCGACGCGGTGTTCGACCGCGTGGAGCCGTTCCTGGAGCACGAGTTCCGGGCACTGGACGAGTCGGGCCGCACGGCCGTGATCGACGCGGTGTGCGACACCTTCGAGCGGGCGGATCTGTCGGACGAGGCGCTGTTGGCCGCGGATGCCCAGCCGGCTGAACTGATCCGCCGGATCACGGGATCGGTGAGGGCACCGGTCGGCCTGAGCGAGCCGGAAACCCGCCTCTACGAGCGGCTCTTCGCCGAGTGCGTCGAGTACTACGTCCGCATCGTGCGAAGCCTTCCGGTCTTCGAGGAACGGGCACTGGCCGAACTGCTGGCCCGGACGGCCACTTTGGGCGGCGAGGTGGCCCGCATCCTCGAACGGCTCCCGGACCGCTCACTGTTCGCACCGGACGGCATGGACCAGGACACGGCCTTCCGCCGCCGGTACCTGGAACTCGTCAGCGAGGACCTGGACGAGGTGGAGCTGTTCCGCCGCGCCTCGGACCGAGCGGCGGCGCAGGTACGGCTGTCGGTGGCCTACGTGAGCCTGCGGGCCACGGGCGACGACGGCACCCACCGCCGCCGGACCGCCCGCTCCCTGCCACAGCTGCGGGCCGACATGAGCGACTGGGAGGAGGCGGGGGGCGAGGGCTCCGGAATGCGGGTCGAGGCCGCGCTGGGCGGAGCCGCACGGGTCCTGCTGCGGGGTGAGGCGGGCTCGGGGAAGACGACTCTGCTGCGCTGGCTGGCCGTCACGGCTGCCCGAGGGGCCTTCACGGGAGAGCTGGCGGACTGGAACGGCCTTACCCCGGTCTTCGTGAAGCTGCGAGAGTACAGCGACCGCCCCCTGCCGACGCCGGAGGCGATGCTCGACGGGGTCGCTTCACCTCTGACCGGCATCATGCCCAAGGGCTGGGTGGAGCGGCAGCTCGAAGGCGGCAAGGCCCTCCTGCTGATCGACGGTGTGGACGAGTTGCTCAACCGGGAGCGGCGGGGGGTACGGGACTGGCTGCGCAGGCTGCTGACGACGTACAGCGGTGTGCAGGTGGTCGTCACCTCCCGTCCGGCGGCGGCCGGCGCGGACTGGCTGCGTCGGGAAGACTTCGCCACCTTGAATCTGGACCGGATGACACCTCCGGACCTGGCGGCGTTCGTACGGCAATGGCATCAGGCGGTACGGGAACTGGGCGACGAGTTGCCTTGCGGGGCCGACGAACTCCCCCGGTACGAACAGTCCTTGCTCACCAGCCTCAAAGACCGGGCGCATCTCCAGTCTTTGGCCGGCACTCCCCTGCTGGCGGCGATGCTCTGCGCCATGCACCTCACCCGGGGCAGTCAACTGCCCCGCGACCGGATGGAGTTGTACCGCAACGCGCTCCGCACGCTGGTCCACGACCGGGACGCGGACCGGAACGTGCCGAGCGCGGTGGAGAGCAAGCTCAGTCTCGGGGACAAGCTCGTCGTGTTGCGGGATCTGGCCTGGCGGCTCTCCAACAACAACCGTAGTGAGATCGCTCTGGAGAGGGCGGCCGAATACGTCGGGGCCAAGCTCACCGCGATGCGCCACCTGGATCTCATGGATGGCACGCAGGTACTTGAACAACTACGGGACCGTTCCGGAGTGCTCCGTGCTCCCGCCGAGGGACGCCTCGACTTCGTACACCGGACCTTCCAGGAGTACCTCGCCGCCGAGGAGGCCGCGGAAGAGGACCAGATCGGCAACCTGGTCGAGCGGGCCCACCTCGACCTCTGGCGCGAGACGATCATCATGACCGCGGGGCATGCCAACAGCCGCCAGCGGGAGGAGTTGCTGGGCGGCATCCTCGACCGGGCCGAGCGGGACCCCCGGCACGCGCGCACGCTGCGGTTGCTGGCGGCTTCCTGTCTGGAGACGCTGCCCTCCGTTTCGGACGAGCTCGGGGAGCGCCTGGAGGCGGCGGTGACACAGCTGCTTCCGGCCCGCCGGAAGACGGACCCGCCCGCACTGGCGGCGGTGGGGCCGAGCCTGCTGCGCAGAATGCCTCGATCGCTCGGCGAGCTTTCGGAGAAGGCCGCCGCGCAGACGGTACGGACCGTGGCGTTGATCGGGGGTGAGGAGGCGTTGGGGCTGCTGGCCGGGTATGTGAGGGACGAGCGATTCGAGGTGATCGGTGAACTCATCCGAGCCTGGGGGTCCTTCGACGCCGAGGCCTACGCCGAGCAGGTTCTGTCACGACTGCCGCTGGCACACCGAATCATCGCGCTCACGCACTCCGGCCAGTGGCGAAGCCTGCCCAAGCTGGGACGCATCGGCGGGCTGTCGATCTCCTATCCCTTCACGGAGTTCGGAGCGTTGGGTGAGTTGCAGACAGTGACAAGCCTGTCCCTTTTCGGACCACGCGGAGAGGCCGACCTGTCGGTACTCAGGCACCACCCCGGCCTGACCTTTTTCGGCCTGGTGGGCGACATACCCCTCAAGCACATCGAGGTACTCGGAGAGCTGCGAGATCTGAGGTATCTGTTCCTTGACCTCGGCGGCACGCCTCATCTCGACGGAAGCCTGCGTTTGGAGCAGGAAGCTTTCTACGTCTCGATCCAGAACGTGAGGGAAACCACCAACCTGGCCACTCTCGCCGACTCCCCCGCCCTTAAGCAGGTGGCGCTGTTCGCCAAGGACGTCTGCCTGCCTCAAGGCTTGCCAGCAGTGGCCTCGTTGCCTGGGGTGAGCCTGGTGCTCAACGGTATCGACGTCGCCGCCTGGCTGAGGACACCGAAGTTTCATCCCCCCAAGGTAAGGCAGCTCATTCTTCGCAACTGCCTTCTGCCCGACGACCCCCATGCCCTCGACTTCCCCGGCGTAGACGTCACCTTCGAGTGACCCCAACACCACAGCCCCGCCCTCCACCAGGAGAACGGGGCTGTCGGCGTCAAAAGCCTCAGTGCCAGCTGTGCGGCGCCCGGAAGCCGGGCTCGCGCTCCAGCCGGCGCCAGCCGGCCTTGTGGCGGCCGTGGCGGGCCGGAGCATCAGTGGGGGCGGCGGCGGCACGGGCCAGGAGGATCGCCGTGATGGCGGCGACTTCCTCGGGCTCGGCGTGGCCCTTCTCGACGCGGATGTCAGGGGTGCTCATAGGTTCAGTCTCCGTGAGAGAGGTTTCCGCGGGGCTGCCGCGGAGGATCCGCAGGGTTACTGCGGGGGGTTGCCGTGCTTGCGCGAGGGCAGGTCCGCATGCTTGGTGTGGAGCATCGCGAGCGACTTGATCAGGACCTCGCGGGTTTCCGCCGGGTCGATGACGTCGTCGACCAGGCCACGCTCCGCCGCGTAGTACGGGTGCATCAGCTCGGCCTTGTACTCCTTGACCATGCGCACCCGCATCGCCTCGGGATCGGCTGCCTCGGCGATCTGACGGCGGAAGATGACGTTGGCGGCACCTTCCGCGCCCATCACGGCGATCTCGTTCGTCGGCCAGGCGTAGGTGAGGTCGGCCCCGATGGACTGGCTGTCCATGACGATGTAGGCACCTCCGTACGCCTTGCGCAGGATGAGCGAGATCCTCGGCACGGTCGCGTTGCAGTAGGCGTAGAGGAGCTTCGCGCCGTGACGGATGATCCCGCCGTGCTCCTGGTCGACGCCCGGGAGGAATCCGGGGACATCCAGGAGGGTGATGATCGGAATGTTAAAAGCGTCACACATCTGGACAAAGCGCGCAGCTTTTTCACTCGCTTCGATGTCCAGGACACCGGCCAGCGTCTGCGGCTGGTTGGCGACGATGCCGACGACCTGGCCGTCCAGGCGGGCCAGCGCGCAGATGATGTTGCGGGCCCAGCGCTCGTGGACCTCCAGGTAGTCGCCGTCGTCGACGAGTTCCTCGATGACCTTGGCCATGTCGTACGGGCGGTTGCCGTCCGCGGGGACCAGGTCCAGCAGGATGTCCGAGCGACGGTCCGCCGGGTCCTCGGACGCGACCTGCGGCGGGTTCTCGCGGTTGTTCTGCGGGAGCATCGACAGGAGGTACCGCACCTCGGCGATGCAGGTCTCCTCGTCGTCATAGGCGAAGTGGCAGACGCCGCTCGTCTCCGCGTGGACGTCGGCGCCGCCCAGGCCGTTCTGGGTGATCTCCTCGCCCGTCACCGCCTTGACCACGTCCGGCCCGGTGATGAACATCTGCGAGGTCTCGCGGACCATGAACACGAAGTCCGTGAGGGCGGGCGAGTAGGCCGCGCCGCCGGCGCACGGGCCGAGCATGACCGAGATCTGCGGGATGACGCCGGACGCCTTCGTGTTGCGCTGGAAGATGCCGCCGTAGCCGGCGAGGGCGGAGACGCCCTCCTGGATACGGGCGCCGGCGCCGTCGTTCAGGGACACCAGCGGCGCACCGGCCGCGATGGCCATGTCCATGATCTTGTGGATCTTCGTGGCGTGGGCCTCGCCCAGGGCGCCGCCGAAGATGCGGAAGTCGTGCGCGTACACGAAGACCGTACGGCCCTCCACCGTGCCCCAGCCGGTGATGACACCGTCGGTGTACGGCTTCTTGGCCTCCAGGCCGAATCCGGTCGCCCGGTGCCGGCGCAGCTGCTCGACCTCCTGGAACGAGCCCGCGTCCAGCAGCAGCTCGATGCGCTCCCGGGCGGTCAGCTTGCCCTTGGCGTGCTGCGCCTCGGTCGCCTTCTCACTGGGGCCCCGCAGCGCCTCGGCACGGATCGCGTGCAGTTCGGCCACCCGTCCGCGCGCGTCCGTGGGTTCGCCGGCGGAAGTTGTGGCGCTTGCGGATCCAGCCTCGTCCAAAACGGTCATGTAGTGACCTTACGAAGCCCACCAAGGAAAGCGAGCCGTCGACTCCGTACAGTCTCCGGCCCGTTTTCCTGGTACCCCTGAACAGAACCACGACTGCATGCAGGCGATGTGACTGCTCAGAGGGCCTCTGGCTTGTAGAGGTCTCACAAAGCAGTCGGCTGAGAGCCGCCTCACATTGACGAGTGGCCCATGCCATCCCCTGGGTGATAAGGACCCTCAGCCGGCGTACCGGCCGGTTCCAGACGATCTCCAGCGACTCCGCGGCCGGCGTCGGCCCACCCACACCGAGCGTAGCGGTGCACGGCGAGGGTGCCCGAGGTCTGCGCGCGTCCGCCCGGAAGGCGGACGGAATTGACTCGAAGTAACGTCGTGAACACGCTGCGGATGATGTTGAAACTTGAATGGAATAGGTCTACGGTGCTTCATGTTGACCTCGTTGAAGATTCAACATCCTCAACGCCGCGGCTTCCGGACGAATCCGCGACCCGTCCCTTAGGAGCAACGTCATGGGTATCTTCAGCCGCAAGAGCGACGCCGCCGACGCCACGGCCACGACCGCCGAGGCCGCAGCCGTCAGCCCCGACCTGGCCGCGCTGAGCGGCGACTACACGATCGACCCCTCGCACTCGACGATCGGCTTCGTGGCGCGTCACGCGATGGTGACGAACGTCAAGGGCAGCTTCCAGGAGTTCGACGGCACGCTGCACCTGGACGGCTCGGACCCGTCCAAGTCCACCGCCACGCTCGACGTCAAGATGGAGAGCGTCGAGACCGGTTCCGCCGACCGTGACGGTCACCTGAAGAGCTCCGACTTCTTCAAGATCGACGAGTTTCCGACGATGACGTTCCGCTCCACCAAGGCGGAGGCGCTGGGCGGCGACGACTACCGGATCACCGGCGAGCTGTCGATCATGGGCACCACCAAGCCGCTCTCCATCGACCTGGAGTTCAACGGCGCCGCGAAGGACCCGTTCGGCAACGAGCGCGTCGGCTTCGAGGGCAAGTCGGAGATCCTGCGCTCCGAGTGGGGCCTCACCTGGAACGCGGCGCTGGAGACCGGTGGCGTCCTCGTCTCGGACAAGATCAAGCTGGTCTTCGACATCTCGGCGATCAAGAACGCCGGCTGAGCCTTCCCTTTCGCCGGCACCCGGCACCCCCTGAGCGCGCCCGCCTTCCAACTCCCCCGTACGAGGAGGGCGGGCGCTCTGGCATGTCCGAACGCGCCCGCCCAGGTCAATTTCTGCCCCAAAGAATCCCCGGGCTTTCTCGGACACTCTCAGAAACCCTGGCGGATCTTGTGAGCCCGCTATGAGACCTTGAGTGTTCACAATGAAATTAACAGAATTGTTGACAATGTTTGGCGCGGCAAATTACGTTCGCAACACAAGATCGAGTAGGGCGCCACGTGTAGGCAACGAACCCGCACCGGCGCTGCGGTCCCGGCCGAAGCCCCGACCGTCAGCGCGTTGACTGCACTGGCCTGCATCCACTGCGTGGGCGTCCGGCGCGTATCACAGTCGACTCGACGGCAGTTCGGACATGCCGCGAAGGGGAGAGACCTCAGTGAAGCACAAGGCAGTGAAGCGCAGGACCGTCGTCATGGGTATGGGCGCGACCGTCGGAGTCGTGGCAGCCGGCGGCTTCGCCTTGAGCGCGAACGCGTCGAGCAACTCCGGATCGAAGACCTCGGACGCCCTCGCTTTCGACAAGGACGCCTACACGGAGCTGACGACGACCATCACGGACGCCGGCGGCACCGACCACGAAGTGGTCTACCACTTCTGGAAGGCCATCACCTACGTCACCAACCCGGTCGACGAGGCGTACCAGAGCCTGAACGTCAGCGTCCCGGTCAAGGTCGACGGCACCGCGGTCGACGCCACCAACGCTCCGATCGTCTTCGCCAACTCGGTGGGCGGCTACATGCCGTCGTCCGTCGCGGACGCCACCGGCGTGGGCGGCGCGAGCATGACCGGCGGCCCCACGGGCACCACCGGTACCAGCGCCTCCCCCAGCGCCTCGGCATCCGCCAGCAGCGGCAATGGTGAGGTCCAGTCCGGCGGCAACGCGATGGTGAACGCCCAGGGCGGCATGGTCAACCTCGGCAAGCTGGGCCTCGCGGCGGGTTACGTCGTCGTGGAGCCGGGTGCACGCGGTCGTACCCTCAAGGACAGCGACGGCACCTACTACGGCACCGCGCCCGCCGCGATCGTCGACCTGAAGGCCGCCGTCCGCTATGTCCGCGCCAACAAGGGCGTCATCCCCGGCGACACCGACCGGATCGTGTCCACGGGCACCAGCGCCGGTGGCGCGCTGTCCTCCCTGCTCGGCGCGTCCGGCGACAGCCCGATCTACGACAAGTACCTCACGGAGCTCGGCGCCGCCGACGCGTCCGACGCGATCTTCGCGACCGGCGCCTGGTGCCCGATCACCGACCTGGAGCACGCCGACGGCGCCTACGAGTGGAACTGGGGCACCAACGTCACCGCGAGCACCGGCAAGGTCGTCGACCAGACGGTCTCGAAGGACCTGCAGTCGCAGTTCGCCGAGTACCAGGCGTCCCTCAAGCTGCGCGGTCTGAACGGCTTCGGTCCGCTCAACGCCCGCAACTACGACGAGTACATGGTCAAGCAGTACCTGGAGCCGTCGGCCACCAGGTACCTGGCGGACCTGTCGGACGCGGACCGCACGACCTACCTCGCCGCCAACACGTTCATCGACTGGGACGGCGAGAAGGCCACCTTCACCTGGGCCGACTTCCTCACCCACGTGGGCGCGCGCAAGAAGACCACGCCGGCCTTCGACGCCTTCGACCTGTCCGCGGGCGAGAACAACGAGTTCGGCGCGGGCACGACCGAGACCCGCCACTTCACGGCGTACAGCCTCAAGAACGACACCACGGGCGTCACCAGCAAGCGTCTCGACAGCGACATCCCCGAGAAGCTCGACCTGATGAACCCGATGTACCACTTCGCCAAGAAGAACCCGGGCCGCTCGAAGCACTGGTGGATCCGCCTCGGCACCAAGGACTCCGACACCTCGCTGACGGTCTCCGCCAACATCGCGGCCGCCGCCGACAACCTCGGCGACGACGTCAACCACCTCTACTACTGGGACGAGGGTCACGGGTCGAACACCGACCCGGCCGACTTCCTCACCTGGATCGCCAAGGTGACGGGCCACAAGAAGCGCGCCGGGAAGTAGCCTCCCGCCCCCTCGACGCGGTGTCCGTTCTCACCTTCCCGTCTTCCCGTCTGCAACGGACGCCGCCGAAAACGACGCCGAGCCCCCGCACATCTGGGGCTCGGCGTCGCGGTGTTGTGGGACGTGTGGAACTTGCGGACGTGTGGAACTTGCGGGGACGTGCGGGACTCGTATCAGCGGCAGACCGCGGGCTGCGGCCGGCCCCCGGCTGCCGGGACGCTCTCGGCAGCCGGCAGCCCTGCGGTGTGGCGGCGCAGCAGCAGGCAGGCCAGGATTCCGGCGGCCAGCACGGCCAGCGGCAGGACGGCGGTGGTGTGCAGGGTGGCGGTGAAGGCGGCGGCGTAGGTCTTGCCGGTGGCGAGTTCGGCGGCGAGGCGGCTCTGCACCAGGGCGCCGACGGCGGCGGCACCGGCCACGGAACCGATCTGGCGGACGGTGTTGTTGACGCCGGAGGCGGCTCCGGCGAGGTGGCGCGGGATGTGCCGCATCGCCTCGGTGGACATGGGGGCGATGATGCAGCCGACGCCAAGACCGGTGACCAGGGTGGCCGGGACGAAGGCGTACCAGGCGGTGGTGGGCGCGGCGGTCAGGGTGAGGGCGAGGATCCCGGCGCCGTAGCAGACGAGCCCGGTGAACAGGACGTACTTGCCGCCGATACGGTCCGCCAGCCGGCCGGCGAAGGGGCCGACGGTCATCGACACCAGTGACGAGGGGGCGAGCACCAGACCGGCCTTGATGGGGCTGAGGCGCAGCACGGACTGCAGATAGAGGTTGAACGGCAGGACCATGCCGAGCATGGCAACGGAGACCAGGCCGACCAGGGCAGTCATCGCGGTGAAGTTGCGGTCCCTGAACAGCGCGAACGGGACGAGCGGTTCGCGGTCCTGGCGGCGCCGCTGGTGCAGGACGAAGCCGGCGCCCAGCGCGACCCCGGCGGTGAGCAGCGCCCAAATCCCCGCTCCCCACTGGTAGTTCGCGCCTTCCTGGAGGCCGAAGGCCAGACAGAACAGGGCGGCCGTGGACAGCAGGACGCCGGTCAGGGCGAAGCGGTGGGCCCGCGCGGGCCGGATGTCGGGGACCACCAGGAACGTCAGGACGAACGCGGCCACCCCGATCGGCACGTTGACCAGGAAGATCCAGCGCCAGTTCACGGCGGAGACCAGCACACCGCCCAGGGTGGGCCCGGACAGGGTGGCCAGCCCGGCGACCATGCCCCAGATTCCCATGGCGGTGCCGCGGCGCTCGGCCGGGAAGACGGCGACGATGAGGGTCATGGTCTGCGGGGTGAGCAGCGCCGCGCCCAGACCCTGCACGACCCGGGCGGCGATCAGTGCCGTCGCGGTGGGGGCGAGCCCGCAGGCGACGCTGGCGAGCGTGAAGACCACCAGGCCCGCCGCGAACAGCGTCCGCGGCCCGCGCAGATCACCGAGCCGGCCGGCCGTGATGGTCAGCACCGACAGCGCCAGGGCGTAGCCGCTGACCACCCACAGGGTCCGGTCGAGCGAGGTGCCGAGGTCGCTCATCATGTCCGGGATCGCGATGTTCACGATCGTCAGATCCAGCAGGGTCATGAAGAACCCCAGCGAGAGCGCCACCAGAACCGCCCACGGGTTCGCTCGCCACTTCCGCATGGTCGTGCCCCTTCCCTCCGCCCGGCGGTGTCCGGGTGCCTGCCAGAACAGTAATCCATCTTTTTAGATGCATCAAGATTGATGCATCGATCCTGATGTAATCTGGGGGCATGAATGGAGTCGAGCTGTTCCTCCTCGGACGCGCCCTGATGAAGATCGGCGAAGCCGCGATGCCGGAGCCCGAAGGCGGCGCCGGGCGTCACGGCGGCAGCGTGCGGTCCGTCCTCATCGTGGCCAGCGACGTGGCCACCCACCCCGACACCGCCGTGGGCGAGATCGCCGCCCGTACGGGCCTGCCGCAGAGCCAGGTCTCCACCGCCGTCGCCCGCCTCAAGGACACCGGTGCCGTCACCACCGCCCCCGACCCGGCCGACCGCCGCCGCCTCCTCGTCCGCCAGGCCCCGCAGGTCTCCGCCCGCGTCGCCGAGGTCAGGGCCACCACCATCGACGACGCCCTGGAGGCAGCCCTGGGCGACAGCACGCCCGAGCAGCGCAAGGAGGTCGCCGACGCGCTGGAGGTGCTCGCCCGCCACCTGGCTCCGCGCGATCAGCCTTGACACGGTAAAGCGGTAAAGAGGGGGGCCTCTACGCCGTCGAGACAGCTGGCCCTCGCCGCCCGGCTGGTGGCATGCCGCCGGTGAGCGTTACGCGTGCCGGTGGCCGGTGTCCGGGAGGCGTGGGGATGAACTGCTGGGGCCCTGACGTCTTGGCGCCGGTACCGGGAGAAGCCACCATGCCGATGCCACCGCCAGTGCCGCGCCCAGTGCGATCGCTTCGAGGCGGGTCGGGAGGAGGCTCTGTGCGTCCTGGCCGTAGTAGCCGAGGAGGAGGGAGAGGGCGGTGGTCATGCCCGCCGCCCAGTACGCGTAGTTCAGTGGGCGCAGCCACAGGGCGACGGCCAGGACGACGAAGATCAGGACGACGGACGTCCGGCCGGTGATCCCGGCCACGGCGACTCCGGCGGCCAGTACCGTTCCTGCGCAGGCACCTACGAGGCGTTCAACTCCCTTGCGCACCACGTCATTTCGGCCTCGGTTGCCGCTCGCCGCCACATACGCCGTGAGGACCATCCACGGCCAGTGCTGGTCGAAGAGCAGCCGTCCGAGGGCGAAGGCCGCGGCGACGGCGGCCGCCATCTGCACGGCCATGCGTGCGCTCGGGCGGGGGCGCAGCCGGGAGGGACGCCGGGGGCGGTCCGGTGCGGGTTCGGGCCCCCAGGGGCCAAGGTGGTCGGCCAGCGCCTGGACCAGCCGGACACAGCCGCACGCCAGCAGCCCGATCAGCGCCGCCCAGCCCCAACTCACCAGCGCGGACTGGGCCCTGGGCGGCAGCGCGGGGCCCGGCACCACGAGCAGGGCGATCAGCGGCAGCGTCATCAGGGTGCCCGCCTTCGTCGCAGCCGGGCCGAAGCGGCGGATCCAGATCGGCAGGGAGATACCGAGGGTGAAGACGGCGGCGCCGGCAGCGTAGTGCTCCGCCACGAGGTGGCCGAGCAGGATCGAGACCCCGGCCACGGCGGGCAGCAGCACGAAGGACATGAGCCGTACGCGGGTGTCCGCGGTCCGCTGGACGCTCGCCAGGGGGAGGGTCAGGGCGACCGCGAGGACAAGGACGTCGGCGTGCAGTCCGGCGGCACCCTCCAGCCACAGGGCGACGGCCCAGCAGAGCAGCACGGCCGTCATGGTGAGCGACGCTTCGTAAGCATTGCGTATGAGTTTGACGGTCACCATGTCGATGGTAAGCGGGTAGGCGCCGCAATGACAGGTCGCAATCGTACGTAATCGCTTACGATCTCCTCATGGACCAGCTCTCCCGCGCCGCCCAGATCCGCCGCGGCATCGTGCGGCTCAACCGTCGGCTGCGGCAGGAGCGGGGCGACGGTGGGCTCAGCCCGAATCAGCTGGGGGTGCTCGGGCATCTGCGGCGGCACGGGCCGGCGACCCCCGGCGAGGTCGCGGCGGCCGAGCGGCAGCGGCCGCAGTCGCTGACCCGGGTCTTCGCCGAGCTGGAGGCGGACGGGCTGATCGCCCGGGAGCCCGGCACCGCCGACCGGCGCCAGTCCGTGCTCACGCTCACCGCGGAGGGGCGCCGCGCGCTGGAGCGGGACATGGCCGAGCGGGACGTCTGGCTGGCCGCGGCGCTCGGCACGCTGAGCGAGACTGAGCGCGAGGTGTTGCGGCTCGCGGGTGCGCTGATGGACCGGCTCGCGGACGCCGAGGTGTCCGAAGCCGACCGAACTACCGATCCCGGTAACTGAACTACCGGTCTCGGTAACGGAACCGCTGGTCCCGGTAACTCAACTGCTGGTCCCGGTGACTGAACTACCGCTCCCCATAAGGGACTTCCTCCGGTCCTGAAGGGCCGGCGCCGGCGCCCTCCCTCAGAAACCTCCGC
Organism: Streptomyces sp. R35; assembly: GCF_041053035.1. Taxonomy (NCBI): domain Bacteria; kingdom Bacillati; phylum Actinomycetota; class Actinomycetes; order Kitasatosporales; family Streptomycetaceae; genus Streptomyces; species Streptomyces sp. R35. The sequence goes on along the minus strand of NZ_CP163440.1, from coordinate 7,763,798 downwards.
CGAAGTCCCCTCCCCCGCCGAAGTCGCCGCCTCCGCCGTCCCCGAAGCCGCCGCCGAAGTCGCCGGGGTCGAAGTCGGAGCCCGAGACGTCGCCGCCGTCGTAGCCGGCGGCGCCGAAGTCGCCGTATCCGGAGCCGTAGTCGGCCGCGTAGGAGGGGCTGGACATCATGCTGCCCAACATCGTGCCGACGAGGAGGCCGGGCAGCACGCCGCCGCCGAAGTAGCCGCCCGCCCAGGGGCCGTACGCCGGGCCCGCGTCCCAGTACGGGCGGCGGCCGTAGTCCGTCTCGACCTCGCGGATCGCCGGGTCGGCGCCGTCGGCGAGGCGGGTCTGGTCCGCCGCGCAGACCGGGACCTCGCGGGATGCGCCGCCGGCGGGCGTCCAGGTCGCGTCGGCGACGGAGGGGCCGTGGCGCGGGTCGAAGAAGCAGGGGGCGCGGCGCTCGGGGATCGGGCGGCTCTCGCGGCGCGCGGCGAGCATCGTGAGCGAGAAACGGCCGTCCTCCAGGGACTGCGTGACCGCCCGTACGTCCTCGGGGCGCGTGGCCGCGGCCATGTACCCCTTCGCCTGCTCATACGCGTCCAGCGCGCGCTCGTAGTCAGCCCGCATCGCGTCGTCGGCGCCCGCTTCGGCCGGGTGGAAGTCGAGGCGGTCGAGTTCCTCGCCGAAGGCCGTGATGTCCTCGTCGACCACGACGCGGAGTTTGTCCAGTGCTTCCTGTTGTTCCCGCGCCTTACGGCGGCGGTCGCGGCGTACGAGGGTGTACGCGCCCGCGCCGCCCGCGACGACCACCGCCCCGAGCACGATCAGGGCGCCCGTGGAAACGCCGCTTCCCGTGTCTCCGCCGCCGCTCCAGCTCGCCGGGGCCGAGCCGCCGATGTTGATGATCGCGCGGTTCGTGAAGTCGTTCAGCTGGGTGTTCGTGTTGTTCTCGCCCTGGACGCTGGTGACGAGGTTCTGTACGGCGGTGCGGGGCATCACGGCGGAGTCGGCGCGGGCGTCGAAGAGGGTGCCGAGTCTGATGGCGTACAGGCCTGTGATGCCGGTGGAGGTGCGGAGGTTCTGGAAGAGGTTCTGGGTGGGGAAGTCTGCGGGGAGGACTGCGATGAGGATGGGCTTGTTCGCGTGCTCGATCTTCTTGGCCAGGGCGTCGGCGTCCGTGGTGGAGAGCTGGGCTGCGGCGGCGGGGTCTACGTAGACCGGGCTCTTTCTGAGGGCTGCTGCGATGGTGGAGATGTCGGTGGACGCGTGGGCGGTGAGGGCGGGGGTTGCAAGCGCCATCAGGGCGGCCAGCGTCAGTGCGATCAGCAGGCCTGGGAGTCCTCGGGTGAGTACGGCCTTCATGTCTTCGAAGCTACCCGAAGGTGCGCAAATCTGGACATTGGGGCTGACGGGAGCTCGGGGCTGGTATTTCGCCCCCGCCGCCCCTACCCGTCCCATCCCTGGGGGCTGCGCCCCCAGACCCCCCTAAAAGACTGCGCAGTTCCCCGCGCCCCTTTTAGGGGCGCGGGGAACTGCGCGAGCAACCCCCACCCACCCGCAGCCGAACGAACCAGGGCGGGCGGGGGACGGCGGGGCGAACTGCGCGACCAGCCCCCACCCACCCGCAGCCGACGAACTCACCCACGGGGTCTGGGGCGGAGCCCCAGGAGGATGGGACGGGTAGGGGCGGCGGGGGCGAGGAACGGCTTCAGGCGGCTCTGTATGCCTCCGTCAGGCTTGCGATCGCCGAGGCGTAGTGGCCGGTCAGTAGGAGGTGGTCGGCGTTGGCGAAGGGTTTGGTGGTGGTGGGGGCGAGGGTCTGGCCGAGTTTCTGCTGGACCAGGAGGCGGGCCTGGGTCACGGCGGCTCGGCCGGCTTCGGCGGAGCCGGTGCGGTCTGCGGCCTCGGCGGCCTTGGCGAGGGTCTTCAGGGTCGCCGTGCCGCCTGCGGGCACCTTGGTGAGGGTCGTCAGGCCCCAGCCGTACGGGAACTGCGGATCGTACGACGTGTCACCGACGTTGATCGGGAGCTGGGACTCCGACTTCGGCCAGGTGACCGGGAGCTGACCGGTGAACGCCCGCTTGCCGTACAGCACGTCCGCCACTCCGTCGCCCTCCGTTCCCGGCAGCCAGGAGGCGACCAGCGCGTCGATGCCGGCGAGACGGTCGCCGATCAGCTGCGGGCGGCCCGAAACGATCAGCACCGCACACTTCATGGCCGCGCACACCTTGTCGACGGCTTCCTTGTCGGCCGCGGTCAGTTCCAGGTCGTTGCCGTTGCCCACGTCGCCCACGCCCTCGGCGTACGGGGTCTCGCCGACGACCACCACGCCCACGTCGTAGCCGGCCGTAGGTGCCGAGGCGTCCTTCGAGTACGTGACGTCACCGCCCGCGCTTCGCATGCCCTCCAGGATCGTCGTGCCCTGGGTGACCGGGCCCGACGCGCCCTGCCACGTGATCGTCCAGCCGCCCGTCTGGTTGCCGAGGTCGTCGGCGTTCGATCCGGCGACGTACACCTTCTGGGACTTCTTCAGCGGCAGGACGCCGGCCGAGTTCTTCAGCAGGACCTGGGACTCGGCCGCCGCCTCGCGCGCCACCGCCCGGTGCGCGGGTGAACCGATTGCCGCCGCCCCACTCGTGTCGGCGTACGGCTTCTCGAAGAGGCCCAGCTTGAACTTCTGGGTGAGGATGCGCGAGACCGCGTCGGTCACCCGGCTCTCGCTCACCCTGCCCGCCTTCACCTCGTCGATCAGTGTCGTACGGAAGTCCTTGTACGCGTACGGGACCATGATCATGTCGAGACCGGCGTTGACGGACGTACGGACGTCGGACGCGTAGTCGCCGGGGATCTGGTCGATGGCCGCCCAGTCGCTGATGACGAAGCCGTCGAAGCCCATGCGGTCCTTGAGCACGCCGTTGATCATGTCCGCGCGGGCGTGCATCTTCACCGGGCCCTGCCCGTCGCCGAGGATGTCCAGCGAGGAGTAGGACGGCATGACCGAGCCGATACCGCGGTCGACCGCCGTCTGGTAGGGCGAGAGATGGATGGCCTCCAGCTGCTCGCGCGTGACCTTCGTGATGCCTTGGTCGATGGTGTACGAGCCCGTCGTGGACGAGCCGTACTCCGTGCCGCCGTCGCCGGCGAAGTGTTTGGCGGTGGCGAGCACCTTGTCGTCGTCCTTCAGGTCCTTGCCACTGCGGGCGCCTTGGAGGCCTTGGATGATCGTCTCCATGGACTTGACGAGCGCCGGGTCCTCACCGAAGGACTCGTACGAGCGGCCCCACCGTTCGTCGCGGGTCACACAGAGGCAGGGGGCGAAGTCCCACGGGATGCCGGTGGCGCGGACTTCCGATGCCGTCACCGCTCCTGTCCGCTCGGCGAGCCGGGGGTCGCGGGTCGCGCCGATGCCGATGTTGTGCGGCATGATCGTCGCGCCGGTGAGGTTGTTGTGGCCGTGCACCGCGTCCACGCCGTAGATCAGCGGGATCTGGAACCGTGTTGCCTGCGCCCGGAGTTGGAAGGCGTCGATCATCTTCGCCCAGGCCCCGGGGGTGTTGGGGGTGGGCGTGGAACCGCCGCCGGAGAGGAGCGAGCCGAGGTCGTACGTCGCGATGTCGCCTTGCGCCGTCAACGCGCCGCGCTCGGCCTGGGTCATCTGCCCGGCCTTCTCCTCCAGTGACATCCGCGACACGAGGTCGGCGACCCGCTTCTTGAGCGGCAGCTTCGCGTCCAGGTACGGCAGTCCGTGGGCGTCGATGACGACCTGCGGGGTCTCGGTGGGGGCCTTCGCGCCGGTGACCGTGAGCTTGAGGGGGATCGTCTCGGCCGGTTCGGCGGACTTGTCCTTCAGCGTGGACACCTGGACCGTGCGCGAGGCGCCGGACGCCGTGCCCGCCGGGAAGGTGATCTCGCCCTTGACCGGTGTGTAGTCCTTGCCGGACTCGGCGGTGCCGCCCGCGCTCTCGTACGCGACGGTCACGGGCTCGTCGATCGGGGCGGAGCCGGTGGTGGCGACGGATACCCGCACCGTGGCCGCGCCGCCCTCCTTCACCGGGTAGACGGCGGCATCCGTGCGGACGCTCGCCCGCAGGGACTGGTCCGCCTTGCCGTACAACTCGACGTCATCCATGGCGAACTGGCCCTTGACGCCGACCGGGAGCGTGACCGCGTACCCCCACATCCCGGTGAGACCGAGGACTTGGTCGATGCCGCCGACGGGCTGGTAGTCCGTGCGGTAGGTGAAGTCGGTGAAGGGGATCTCGATCTGTTTCCAGCCGCTGAAGTCGTCGGTGAAGGACGTCGTCCACAGTTCGGAGGCCTCGCCGTTGGCGCCGCCGTCCTTGATCTCGAACGCCGTCTTCTTGCCGGTGTTCCGGCCGTCCCACCAGAAGCGGATGCCCTTGTGCGCGGACCAGTCGTGGGCGGGCTGGCCGGCGGCGAAGTCGTGGGTGAAGCCGCCGTAGCCGCTGATGTCGTAGGTGCCGGTGAGGACCTCGGCGCCCTCGGGGGCGTCCGACCGTGCGGTCAGGGCGAGTTGGGGTGGGTCGTCGTTGTCGCTGCCCCAGGTGAAGATGCCCTCGGCGGGCTGGCCGGCGAAGGGCACCTCGCCTTCGAAACGGTCGACGGGGACAGGCGCGGGGTCGTCGGCCGCCTGGGACACGGCCGGTGACAGCAGCGCGGCCAACAGGGCGGTGGAGACGAGCAGGGCGGTTCTTGGCATGGACCTTCCCTCGGCTCTCGGGTCTCTGGTTCACTCTGGTTCGCACAGTTCACTCATGACTTAGATCACGCCGTGAGTTAACTAACGGCCCGCAGACCCGTCAAGACGTCTCGTCAGGAAGGGCGACGCTTTCATGTCCAGGAGAACCCCCCGCACGGCCCGGCTGTTACTGGCCGGACTGCTCTCCGTGGCCGGCCTCACCGCGGCCGTACCCCCCGCGCACGCGGCCGGTGAGCAAGTGACCGCCTGGCTCACCACCACGGACGACACCGGCGGGCGCCATGTCGTCCGCGGGCTCCAGGCGCAGACCCCGTTCGCCTTCCAGTCCGGCAGCGGTGGCAGCGGCGAGAACATCACCGTCGACGAGAACACCCGCTATCAGACCTTCACCGGCGGCGGCGCCTCCTTCACCGACACCGCCGCCTGGCTGATGAACAGCAGTGGCGCGCTGACGCAGGCCACGCGGGACGCGACCATGCGGAAGCTGTTCTCGCCGACGGACGGCATCGGGCTGTCGTTCCTGCGCAATCCGATGGGCGCGTCGGACCTGGCGCGGTACGGGTACTCGTACGACGACGTGGCGGCCGGGCAGACCGACCCCAACCTGGCGTCGTTCTCGATCGCGCACGACCTGGCCGACGTGGTGCCGCTGACCAAGCAGGCGCTCCAGCTGAACCCCTCCCTGACCGTGATGGCCTCGCCGTGGACCGCGCCCGCCTGGATGAAGGACAGCGGGTCGCTCAACGGGGGCTGGCTGAAGTCCGAGGACTACGGGGCGTACGCGAACTACTTCGTCAAGTACCTTCAGGCGTACAAGGATCAGGGCGTTCCGGTGTCGTACGTGACCGTCCAGAACGAGCCGACGTGCTGTTCCGGCTATCCGTCGATGAGCTGGAACGCCTCGGGCCTTGCGTACTTCACGAAGAGCGAGCTGCTGCCGAAGCTCCAGGCGGCCGGGCTGTCCACCAAGGTCCTTGCCCACGACTGGAACTGGGACGTGTACGACTCCTACGCGGCCTCGACCGTCGACGACGCGGCGGTCCGCTCGCACCCGAACTTCGGTGGGATCGCCTGGCACGGCTACGGCGGTGACGTCACCAAGCAGACCACCGTCCACAACCAGTACCCCACGCTGGACGCCTTCGGCACCGAGCACTCGGGCGGCACCTGGATCGCCAACCAGCAGCGCGAGGACATGTCCAACATCATCGACTACACCCGGAACTGGGCGAAGTCGGTCACGAAGTGGTCGCTTGCCGTGGACCAGAACATGGGCCCGCACAACGGCGGTTGCGGCACCTGCACCGGGCTGATCACCGTGCACAACGGGGACGGCGCGAGCGGGACCGTCGACTACACGATCGAGTACTACACCATGGGCCACCTGACGAAGTTCGTACGGCCGGGTGCCCAGCGGATCGCCTCCACCGCGTCCACCGCCGTGCCGAACGTGGCGTGGCGCAACCCTGACGGCAGCAAAGCGCTCATCGCGTACAACGACGCTTCGACCGCCAAGACGGTCACCATCAACTGGGGCTCGCAGCACGCGACTTACTCCCTGCCCGGCAAGACGTCCGCCACCTTCACCTGGTCGGGGACGCAGGCCGGGGGCGGCAGCCAGACCGGGGCATTCGTGGGGCTCGCGAGCAAGTGCCTTGATGTGGCCGGGGGTTCGAGCACCAACGGCACGGCGGTGCAGCTCTACGACTGCAACGGGTCGACCGCGCAGCAGTGGACGGTGCAGACCGACGGGACGGTGCGGGCGCTCGGCAAGTGCCTTGACGTGACGTCGGCTTCGACCGCCGACGGCGCGAAAGTCCAGTTGTACGACTGCAATGGAACCGGTGCACAGCAGTGGTCGTACAACTCCGCCACCGGTGATGTGGTGAACACGGCGGCGAACAAATGCCTCGACGTGACCGACAACTCGTCGGCGAACGGGGCGCGGGCACAGATCTGGTCGTGCACCGGAGCCGCCAACCAGAAGTGGCACTTGCAGTAGCCACGTCGGCGGAGGGGTGGAGGCATGAGGCGTACGGGGGTGGCTGCGGTGGGTGCGGTCGCGGGGTGTCTGCTGCTCGGCGGGTGCAGCCCGGCACAGCTGTCGCTCGCGGCCGTCCGGCTGGACGGGGACGGCACGCCGGTCGCCACCGTGCGGCTGTGCGGCGGGGACCACGGCAGTCGGGCGGAACTGCACAGTTGGCCCACCGACGACGCGGACGCCAGTGAGCCGGCCACCGAGGACACCGGCTGGTGGCCGGACTACGGCGAGCAGGTCGAGGTCTCCACGGCGACGTTCCCGCTCTTCTCACCGCCCGCCGCCTGGCACACGGAGGCGACCGGGCCGCAGCGGCTGCGGCCCGGCCGCACCTATGCCCTCGATGTCACCGGCCCCCGCTCCGGCTGGTCCCCGTACGACGTCTGGGTCTACTTCACCACCGAGGATCTGAACCGGCTGAAGCCCGGCCAGGTCTGGGCCGACAGCCGTGCGATGAGCCGGGACGCCTTCGACGACCTTGTCGACGACAAGTGCTGAGGAGCGCGCGGTGACGTGGATGCGACGACGCGAGGCGGCGGTGGCCGGTCCGACGACTCGGAGACGGCGCCGCGTGGCGGCGATAGCGGGTGTCGTGGGTGCGCTGGCGCTGTTGAGCGGGTGCGGAGCCGAGCTGCGCCCCTTGGCCGCGGTCTACCTGGACGCGTCCGGCGCCCCACGGGCGCTGCTGCGGCCGTGCGGCGACGACCTCGTCCAGGGGCTCGGCCTCACCGGCGTGCCGGACACGGCGGACACCGGCTCCGATTCCGTACGCAACCGCTCCGGCTGGGAGGTCCCCGGCAAGCGGCACGGCTCCGACGCCGGCTTCCCGCTCTTCTCGCCGCCACGGCAGTGGCACAGCCGTGCGGCCGGGGAGCAGCGGCTGGTGCCGGCGTACACGTACGAACTCGCCTTCGGGAAGGCCGAGTACAACTACGAGTACACCGGCACGGTCACCTTCCGGCCCGCCGACCTGAACCGGCTCAAGCCCGGCCAGGTCTGGGCCGACGACCGTGCCATGAGCCTCGGCGAGTTCGAGAGACTCGCCGAGGACTCGTGCTGACGCGTCGCCGGATCCGCTACGCCGCGGGCTCCACCCCGGCCCGCAGCAGCCCGTACGTGTACGCGTCCTCCAGCGCCTGCCAGGACGCGGCGATGACGTTCTCGCCGACGCCCACCGTCGACCACTCGCCGGTGCCGTCCGAGGTGGAGATCAGGACGCGCGTCGTGGACTGGGTGCCGTGCTTGCCCTCAAGGATGCGGACCTTGTAGTCGACGAGCTCCAGCTTGGCGAGCTGGGGGTAGATCTTCTCCAGGGCGACCCGGAGCGCGCGGTCGAGGGCGTTGACCGGGCCGTTGCCCTCGGCGGTGGCGACGATGCGCTCGCCCTTGGCGAAGAGTTTGACCGTGGCCTCGTTGGCGTGGGTGCCGTCGGGGCGGTCCTCGACGATGGCCCGCCAGGACTCCACCTGGAAGTACGAGCGGGCCTTGCCCTCGGCCTCCGCGCGGAGCAGGAGCTCGAAGGACGCGTCGGCCGCCTCGTACGTGTAGCCCTGGAGCTCGCGCTCCTTCACGCGTTCCACGACCCTGCCCACCAGCTCGCGGTCGCCGCTGATGTCGATGCCGAGCTCTTTGCCCTTGAGCTCGACGGAGGCGCGGCCCGCCATGTCGGAGACCAGCATCCGCATGGTGTTGCCGACCTGCTCGGGTTCGATGTGCTGGTACAGGGCCGGATCGACCTTGATCGCGGAGGCGTGCAGGCCCCCCTTGTGGGCGAAGGCGGAGACGCCCACGTACGGCTGGTGCGTGGCGGGGGTGAGGTTGACGACCTCGGCGATCGCGTGCGAGATCCTCGTCATCTCGCGCAGGGCGCCTTCGGGGAGCACCTTCTTGCCGTACTTCAGCTCCAGGGCCGCCACCACGGGGAACAGGTTCGAGTTGCCGACCCGCTCGCCGTAGCCGTTGGCCGTGCACTGCACGTGGGTCGCGCCCGCGTCCACCGCGGCCAGGGTGTTCGCGACCGCGCAGCCCGTGTCGTCCTGGGCGTGGATGCCGAGCCGGGCGCCGGTGTCCGCGAGGACCGTGGCGACGACCGCCTGGACCTGGGCCGGGAGCATGCCGCCGTTCGTGTCGCAGAGCACCACCACGTCGGCGCCCGCGTCCGAGGCCGCGCGGACCACGGCCTTCGCGTACTCGGGGTTCGCGCGGTAGCCGTCGAAGAAGTGCTCGCAGTCGACGAAGACCCGGCGGCCTTGGGAGCGGAGGTAGGACACTGTGTCGCGGACCATCTCCAGGTTCTCTTCGAGGGTGGTCCGCAGGGCGAGTTCCACATGGCGGTCGTGGGACTTCGCCACCAACGTGATCACCGGGGCGCCGGACTCCAGCAGCCCCTTGACCTGCGGGTCCTCGCTCGCCTTGGCTCCCGCGCGGCGGGTGGAGCCGAACGCCACCAGCTGGGCGTGCTTGAAGTCGATCTCCTGCTGGGCGCGGGCGAAGAACTCGGTGTCGCGCGGGTTGGCGCCGGGCCAGCCGCCCTCGATGAAGCCCACCCCGAAGTCGTCCAGGTGCCGTGCGATGGCCAGCTTGTCCGCCACGGTGAGGTTGATGCCCTCACGCTGCGCGCCGTCGCGCAGGGTCGTGTCGAAGACGTGGAACGAATCGTCGAGCTCGCTGGTTTCGGTCATGGTTTCGGCTCCTGATGTCGGATCTCGGTCTGTACCGGAATGACCGGCTCCACCGTCCCCCAATACTCCCTCGCGCTCTCTTCCCGGCTTGAGGTGGGCCAGGAAAACGAAAAACCTCTCGCGGGTGCGAGAGGTCTGCGCGCGGGTCGAGGACGACGGTGTCCGCCCGTACGTGGTGGTACGTGGCGGTCACTGCGGACCGGCGCGCCTGCTGCCAATAATCATGGCGAACGAGAGCACGGGGGCAGTCTGGCACATACCGCCCCCGTGCTCACGGGGTGTCTCAGGATGCGAACAGCGTGTTGGTTCAGCGCACGGTGAGGAACACGTCCGAGACCCCGTTGGTGTCCCCCGGCACCAGGTCGTCTGCCGTGGAGCTGAAGACGACGGCACGGCCGCGCCGGGTGACCGCGCCCGGAAGGGCGGTCGCGCCCGCCGGGCCGACGGTGTGACGTTCGCCGGTGCGCCGGTCGAGCAGCACCAGCCCGTCGTCCTCGGTCAGCAGGACGTGCCGCAGGGTGCTGTCGGCCGCGTCGGCGACCCCGTCGGCGATCCGCTGGACCCGGTCGGTGCGCAGGTCGCGTACGTATGTAGCCGAAGTCCCGTCTTCCGCCCGGGAGTTGAAGAGGACCCGGCTGGCGTCGGCGGAGAGCTGGACGAGACCGGCCGAGGTCCCCGTGTCCACCCGGCGCGTCTCGCCCGTGTCGCGGTCCTTGACGTAGACCTGGACGACGGCGCCCTGGCCGGTGCGGACGAGCAGGCCGTACGCGACGGTGCGGCCGTCCGCGCTGAGCGAGGCGCCCACGATCATGCCTTCGGGTGGCAGCGGCGAGATCTGCTCGTCGGTGCCGGTGGCCAGGTCGCGGACGTACAGCACGCGGGCGTACTGGTCACCGGCCCGATTGCCGATCGTGTACGCCACCTGCCGGCCGTCGGCGCTGATCGCGGCGGCCTCGCCCAGTTCGTAGGAGGCGGTGTCGGGCAGTTGGGCCGGCCACAGCTGCTGTGTCTCCCCGGTCACACGATCGTAGACGTACGGCTTCGGGTAGCGGTTGCCGTTGGAGTACGCGACGCGGCGGCCGTTCGCGCTGAGCACCGCGTGCGTGGTGTAGAGCATGTCCTCGGGCACCTGGGTCAGCGTCCCGGTGCGCAGGTCCTTCACGTACACGCGGGTGTCGTAGCCGCCCGTGGGGTCCGCCGAGATGAACACGGCGTACCGGCCGTCGGCGCTGACCGTGCCGCCGGAGGACGCGGCCGTGAGCTGGACACCGCCGGTGCCGGTGCTCACCCGCTCGGTCCGCTCCGGCGCGGCCTGGGCGGGGGTCACGGTCAGGGTGAGCGCGGCGGCCAGGGCGGCGGCGCTCCACAGCGACGGTCTCATCGGTTCCCCTCCAGTTCGCGTACGAAGATGTCGTCGACCCCGTTGCCGTCGCCGGGGACGAGGTTCGTGGCCGCGGAGGAGAAGGCGGCCCGGTTCCGGCCGAGCGACACCGTGCCCGCGGCGCCGTCCGCCTGGGTGCCCTCGGCGGCGGTGCTCACGCGCTCGACGGCGCCCGTCCGCAGGTCCTTGACGAAGACGTCGGCGACGCCGTTGGTGTCGCCGGGGACCAGGTTGTCGGCGGTGGAGACGAAGGCGACGCGGCGGCCGTCGGCGCTCAGAACCGCGCCCTGGCTCGGGCCGTCGGGCGGGGTCCCGTCGGCGGCGGTGCTCACGCGTACGGTGGTCTGCCGGTCGCGGTCGAAGACGAACACGTCGGTGAAGAAGTCGGTGTCTCCGGGCACGAGCGAGTTCACGTTGGAGGAGAAGGCCACCAGTCGGCCGTCGGCGCTGACGGTTCCGCCCCACGAGCTCTTCTTGTAGACGAAGCGGGTGGGCAGGCTCACCTGCTCCGTGGTGCCTTTCGCCCGGTCGCGCACATACACGTTCAGGGCGTGGGTGTAGTCGTGCGAGGGGTCCAGCTGATCCGCCGTGTCGAAGACGACGAACCGGCCGTCCGCACTGAACGAGGTCGCCCCGGAGTCGCTTTCGCCGAGGGTGCCGTCGGTGCGGTACTGGATCAGCTCGGTGCGGCCGGTCCTGCGGTCGAGGACGATCGCGTCGTCCCGGCCGTTGGTGTCGCCGGGCGCGGCGTCCGGGGCCGAGGTGGTGTACGACACGAACCGGCCGTTCGCGCTGATCACGGGCGAATAGTTGAGCCGGTAGCGAGGCGGTGCGTCCGGGTGGCCGGCGCTGATGCGCTGGGTTCGGTGTGTTCTGCGGTCGTGGAGGTAGATGTCGTCGAGGCCGTTGTCGTCGCCCTTCGCGAGTGCGGCGGTGGTGGCGAAGACGACGTAGCGGCCGTCCGCACTGATCGCGGGGTGGTCGGCCGGGCCCTCGGCGACGCGCTGGGTGCGGCCGGTCCGCAGGTCGCGTACGAAGACGTCCGCGACACCGTTCGTGTCCCCGCGCACGAGGTTGCCGGCGGCCGAAGTGAACGCCACATAGCGGCCGTTGGCGCTGATCGCGGGCGCGGCGGACGCGCCGTCGCCCTCAAGTCCGCCGGTGGCGGTACTGATCCGCTCGACGCGTGGTGCGTGCGGGGCCGCCATGGTGGTCGGGACGGCGGCTCCGACGAGCCCGAGCGCCATGGCGGCACCTAAGGACACACGTGCAGCAGTGGACATGATTTCCCCCGGAATCCTGTCGGCCCCCGGTCCCGCACCGGGGGCTCATCCGGATGCAACCGCACCACGCACCCCGGGTCAATGCGTTCGATTACGTACAACCCGGGCGGCTGATCGACCGTCCGCGAACCCCGGAAGCCACCGCTGTCAGCCGAGCGACTCGTCCAGGAACTCCCTTACGTGGGACAGGATCTGGGCACGGTCGGTGCCGCGCAGGCCGATCGCCACATGGATGGAGAAGCCGTCGAGCAGGGCGCGCAGCCGGGCGGCGAAACGGTCCGGGTCGACGGCGCGGAACTCGCCGTGCGAGACACCCTCGGCGATCAGCGCCACCAGGTCGCGGTGCCAGGCGCCCTCGATGGCGACCTGTCGCTCACGGGCGTCGTCGTCGGCGTTCTGCGAGCGGTTCCAGACCTCCAGCCAGAGCGTCCAGTGCGGGTCGCGGTGGCCGTCGGGGACGTACAGGTCGACGTACGTGTCGAGGCGTTCGCGGGCGGTTCCCCGTGCGGCCAGCACTCGGCTCCGCTCGGCGCCGAGCCGGCCCTCGCTCCACTCCAGGGTCTGCAGCAGCAGCTCGTCCTTGGAGTGGAAGTAGTAGAGGAGATGGCCGCTGCTCATGCCGACCTCGCGGCCGAGCGCCGCCATGGTGAGCTTCTCCAGACCGCGCTCGGCGATCATGTCCATGGCGGCGGCGAGCACGTCCTCCCGCGGGGGCGCGTTCTTTCGCGCACCGGCCATCGCCCGACTCCCTAGATCTTCGGCTGCTGCTGGGTGATGCAGTGGATTCCGCCGCCACCCGCAAAGATCGTACGTGCGTCCACCAGTGTCACCGTCCGCTCCGGGAACAGCCGCCGGAAGATCCCGGCCGCGATCTCGTCGCGCGGGTCGTCGAAGCCGCAGAGCACGACGCCGCCGTTGCAGAGGTAGTGGTTGATGTAGGAGTAGTCGGCCCAGTGGCCGTCGGCCTTCAGAACGGTCGGGGCCGGGACCTCGACGACCTCCAGACGGCGGCCGCGCGCGTCGGTCTGCCCCTTGAGCAGGCCGATGATCTCCTTGCTGACCTCGTGGTCGGGGTGCGCCGGGTCCTGCTGGGAGTGCGCGACGATCACGCCGGGGCGCGCGAAGGCGGCGACGATGTCGACATGGCCGAGCGTGCCGAAGCCGTACGGCGGATAGTCGCCGGTCAGTCCGCGCGGCAGCCAGATCGCCTTGCGGGTGCCGAGCTGGGCGTGGATCTCCGCCTCGACCTGTTCGCGGGTCCAGTCGGGGTTGCGCTCGGGGCCGAGTTGCACGGTCTCGGTGAGCAGCACGGTGCCCTCGCCGTCGACGTGGATCGCACCGCCCTCGTTGACCAGGTTCGAGGCGTACGTACGCGCTCCCGCGAGGTCGGCGACGTACGCACCGATCTTGGAGTCGTGCTCCCAGCGGGCCCAGTCCTGGGCGCCCCAGCCGTTGAACGTCCAGTCCACGGCGGCGAGTTCACCCTTCCCGTTGGTGAGGAAGGTGGGGCCTATGTCGCGCATCCAGGCGTCGTCGAGTTCGCGCTCGACGGTGTCGATGCCGGGGCCGAGGAGTGCGGCGGCCTCCCGGGACTGGCCGGGACCGCAGACGACCGTGACCGGCTCGAAGCGGCGGATCGTCCGGGCCACTGCCGCCCAGGCCGCCCGCGACTCCGCGAGGTCGTCCGGGTTGTCGAAGGTGGGGTTCGGGCCCGGCCACGCCATCCAGGTGCGCTCGTGCGGGGTCCACTCGGCGGGCATGCGGAAGCCGTCGGCGGCAGCAGACATCGGGGGGTCCTTAGGGGCGGTGAACATCAGAGGAAGTAAAGGCGGTTGAGGGATACGGAGTCGGCGGGCTCGGAGCGCAACGGGTCGCCGTCGAGGGTGACCAGTCCGGTGCGCTGGTCGACATCGACGGCTCCGGTACGGGAGTTGAGCCGCAGGTCGGCGGGTCCGATCCCGCGGGTGCCGCGCACGGCGACCCGCCGGCGGCGCGTCGGCATGCGGTCGTTGCCCTGGTCGAGCGCAGCCTGCGCGACGAAGGCCACCGAGATCTCGGCGGGTGTCGCGCCGTGCGCCCCGAACTGCGGTCCCAGCACGAGGGGTTCGCAGGTGTCGGTCGCCGCGTTGGGGTCGCCGACAACTCCGTACGCCGGGAAGCCGGACTTCAGCACGAGCTGCGGTTTGGCGCCGAAGTACTCGGGCCGCCAGAGCACGATGTCGGCGAGCTTGCCGACCTCGATGGAGCCGACCTCGTGGGCGAGGCCGTGCGCGATGGCGGGGTTGATGGTGAGCTTGGCCATGTAGCGCAGGACGCGTTCGTTGTCGTGGTCCTCGGGGGCGCCGAGCTCGGCCTTCATCTTTCCGGCCATCGCGAAGGTGCGGCGTACGGTCTCGCCCGCGCGGCCCATGCCCTGCGCGTCCGACGAGGTGATGCCGATCGCGCCCAGGTCGTGCAGCACGTCCTCGGCGCCCATCGTGCCGGCCCGGATCCGGTCGCGGGCCATGGCCGCGTCGCCGGGCAGATCGGTCTTCAGGTCGTGGACGGAGACGATCATCCCGTAGTGCTCTGCGACCGCGTCGCGGCCGAAGGGCAGGGTGGGGTTGGTGGAGGAGCCGATGACGTTCGCGACTCCCGCCATTTTCAGGACATTGGGCACGTGACCGCCGCCGCAGCCCTCGATGTGGAAGGCGTGAATCGTCCGCCCGTCGAGGACGCGCAGCGTGTCCTCGACCGACAGGCACTCATTCAACCCGTCGCTGTGCAGGGCGACTTGGACGTCGTGCTCCTCGGCGACCCGCAACGCGGTGTCGAGGGCGCGGGTGTGGGCGCCCATGTCCTCGTGGACCTTGAAGCCGCTCGCGCCGCCCTCGGCGAGGGCCTCGACCAGGGGCGCGTCGGAGGACGACGAACCCCGGCCCAGGAAGCCGATGTTGACCGGCCAGGCGTCGAAGGCGCTGAAGGCGTGGCGCAGCGCCCAGGGGGAGTTGACGCCGACGCCCCACACGGGCCCGAACTCCTGGCCGATGATCGTGGTCACGCCGGAGGCGAGCGAGGCCTCCATGATGCGCGGCGACAGCAGGTGGACGTGGGTGTCGACGGCTCCGGCGGTGGCGATCAGCCCCTCGCCCGAGACGATCGAGGTCCCCGTACCGACCACCACGTCCACTCCGTCGAGGGTGTCGGGGTTTCCGGCCCGCCCGATCGAGCAGATCCGCCCCTCGCGGATGCCGATGGAGACCTTGCGGATCCCCTGGACCGCGTCGATCACCACGACATTGCTGATGACGACGTCGCAGGTCTCACGGACGGCGGCGGCCTTGAGGTGCAGCCCGTCGCGGGCGGTCTTGCCGAAGCCGGCGAGGAACTCGTCGCCGTACTTCTGGGCGTCGGACTCGACGCGGATGGTCAGCCCCGAGTCGCCGAGGCGGACGCGGTCGCCGGCGCGGGGGCCGTGGGTGGCGGCGTAGGCGTAGGGATCGACGCCGCTCATCGGTTCGGCGTTGCTCATCGGTCTGCTCCCTGAGGCTCGGCTCCCAGATATCCGCAGGCGGCGGCCCTGCGCAGGGCTTCTTCCTTCGCTCCGGGCGCGTCCAGCGGCCCGTCGACCAGACCGGCGAACCCGATGGCGATCCGCTCGCCGCCGATCGGCACGAGCCCGACCTCGACGCTCTCCCCCGGCCCGAAGCGCACGGACGAACCGGCGGGCACGGCGAGCCGCCTCCCGTAGGCCTTCTCCCGTACGAAGTCCAGGCGCGGATTGGCCTCGAAGAAGTGGAAGTGGGAGGTCACGGAGACGGGCACGGTCGCGGTGTTCGTCACCGTCAGCCGTACGACCGCCTCGGGCTCGGTGTGCGCGGGCCCGGGCAGCAGCGCGCCCGGCGCCTGGTCCCCCAGCCCGCCGCCGATGGGGTCGGAGACCACCGCGAGCCGCGAACCGTCGTCGAAGACGGCCTCGACATGCACCTCGGTGACGACGTCCGCGACGCCCGGCAGGACGTCGTCGGGGCCGAGTACGGACCGGGCCGCCTCAATGGCCTGCGCGAGCCGGCGCCCGTCGCGGGCGGCCTCGCACACGGTGTCCGCGATGAGCGCGGTGGCCTCCGGCACATTGAGCCTCAGGCCGCGCGCCTTGCGGGCCCGGGCCAGTTCGGCGGCCGAGAACAGCAGCAGCCGGTCACGTTCCGTGGGGGTCAGTCTCACGTCCCGACACCTCCTTGCCTTCCTCGCTTTAGAGCATCACTCTAAACGGAGGATTCATGAAACGGAAACATTGACGGGCGACCTTCGAAGACGTCACATTGAACGTCGCTCTAACTTTTAGAGCGTCGCTCAGAACTCTCAGGCGGCCGTCGAAGGAGACCAGCCATGCCGATCGAACAGCGCGGAGTCGACACCATCCCGGACGAGGAGCGCACCAGCGGGCCACGCGATCTGATGTCGATCCTGCTCGGCTCCAACCTCTGCCTGGGCGTGATCATCTTCGGCTGGCTGCCGCCGTCCTTCGGGCTCGACTGGTGGTCGTCGGTGAGCTCGATCGTGGCGGGCACGGTGATCGGCACGGCACTGACGGCGCCGCTCGCCCTGGTGTCACTCCGTACCGCGACGAACCTCTCCACCTCCTCCGGCGCCCAGTTCGGCGTACGGGGACGGCTGGTCGGCTCGGTCGTCGGCCTGCTCCTCGCGCTCGGCTACACCGCGCTGACCGTGTGGATCGGCGGCGATGTGATGGTGAGCGTGCTCGGCCGGCTGTTCGGGCTGCCGGACAACGGATTGTCGTACGCCGTCGTCTACGCGCTGCTGGCGGTGGCGACGGTGGCGGGCGCGGTGTACGGCTACCGGGTGCTGCTGGCCATGTCCCGCGTCCTGGCGATCGGCATGACGGCCCTGCTGGTCGTCGGCGTGATCGCGTACGCCCCGCACTTCACCACCGCAGCGCTTCCGGAGACCGGCGGCTACCTGCTCGGCTCCTTCTGGCCGACGTGGCTGCTGGCGGCGGTGGCGGCGGGCCTGTCGGGCCCCATCGCCTTCATCACCCTGCTTGGCGACTACACCCGCTACATCTCCCCGTCGCGCCACTCCTCCCGCACGGTTCTGCACGCCACGTGGCTGGGCCTGATCGCCGGTCTCCTGGTCCCGCAGCTCTTCGGCACCTTCACGGCGTACGCGGCCCGCGCGGCCCTCGACTACGCGGGCCCGCTGGTCGCCGCGTCCCCCACCTGGTACCTGGTCCCGCTGCTGCTGGCCGCCTCCGCGGGCTCGGTCGGCAACGCGGGCCTGATGCTCTACTCCATGGGCCTCGACCTCGACGCGATCCTGCCCCGCGCCTCACGTGCCCGGGCCACCTGCACCGTCGCTGTCGTCGCCACCGTCTGCGTCTTCGTCGGCCATTACGCGTGGGACGCGCAGTCCGCGATGACGTCCTTCGTGCTCCTGCTCACCGCGATCGGCACGCCCTGGGCCGTCATCACCCTCATCGGCTTCGCCCGCTGCCGCGGCGTCTACGACCCGGACGCCCTCCAGGTCTTCAACCGCCGCTCGCGGGGCGGCATCTACTGGTACCGGGGCGGCTGGAACATCCAGGCCGTGGTGGCGTGGACCCTCGGCGCGTTCACCGGTCTCCTCGCGGTGTCCCTTCCCTCGTACGAGGGTCCGCTGCTGTCGCTGACGGGCGGGGTGGACTGCAGCTTCCTGCTGTCGGGCGTGGTCGGCGGTCTGGTGTACCTCGCGCTCACACCCCGGCAGACGCCAGTCGGCCCCCAGGCCCGGGAGGAACTCGCTCGCGCGGAGAGCGGACGTTAGGTCGACTGCGGGGGTGGGGGGTTGCTTGTTTGACTGCGGGCCGGTGGGGGCTGGTCGCGCAGTTCCCCGCGCCCCTTGGGTGGGGGTGGGTGAGGGTTGTTCGTTTGACTGCGGGCCGGTGGGGGTTGCTCGCGCAGTTCCCCGCGCCCCTTGGGTGGGGGTGGGTGAGGGTTGTTCGTTTGACTGCGGGCCGGTGGGGGTTGCTCGCGCAGTTCCCCGCGCCCCTTGGGTGGGGGTGGGTGAGGGTTGTTCGTTTGTCTGCGGTGGGTGGGGGTTGCCCGCGCAGTTCCCCGCGCCCCTGAAGGGGCGGGGCTGCGCCCCGCGATCCCACGCCCGCCCCCCGTTTTTCAGGGGCGCGGGGAACTGCGCAATCTTTTGGCGGGGGTCTGGGGGCGCAGCCCCCAGGGATGGGACGGGTAGGGGCGGCGGGGGCGAAGAACCCCAGCGCGGCCCCCGTCCAGGTCGGTCAGGTCAGCGGGTGCATCCAGCCGTGCTTGTCCTCGCTGACACCGCGCTGGATGTCGAGCAGCGCCTCGCGCAGCCGCAGCGTGACCTTGCCGGGCTCCCCACCGGCCTGCTGCCACTCGGCGCCGGTGCGCTTGACCGTGCCGACGGGGGTGATGACGGCGGCGGTGCCGCAGGCGAAGACCTCCGCCAGCGTGCCGTTCTCCGCGTCGCGCTGCCACTGGTCGATGGAGACACGGCCCTCCTCGGCCTCGTAACCGAGGTCGCGGGCGAGGGTGAGGAGGGAGTCACGGGTGACGCCCTCCAGGATGGAACCGGTGAGAGTCGGGGTGATGATCTTGTTCCCGTACACGAAGTACAGGTTCATGCCGCCGAGTTCCTCGATCCACTTGCGCTCGACCGCGTCGAGGTAGCAGACCTGGGCGCAGCCCTTCTCGGCGGCCTCGGCCTGGGCGAGCAGGGACGCGGCGTAGTTGCCGCCGGTCTTGGCGTCGCCCATGCCGCCGGGCACGGCGCGGACGTGGTCCTCGGAGACCCAGATGGAGACGGGCTTGACGCCGCCCGGGAAGTAGGCGCCGGCCGGCGAGGCGATGACGAGGAAGAGGTACTCGTTGGCGGGCTTCACGCCCAGGCCGACCTCGGTCGCGATCATGAACGGGCGCAGGTACAGGGACTCCTCGCCACCGTGCGCCGGGACCCAGTCGCGGTCCTGCTGGACCAGCACGTCACAGGCCTCGATGAACGTCTCGACCGGCAGCTCCGGCATGCCGAGCCGGCGGGCGGAGGTCTGGAAGCGGCGGGCGTTCTTCTCAGGGCGGAAGGTGGCGACCGAGCCGTCGGCCTGCCGGTACGCCTTGAGGCCCTCGAAGATCTCCTGCGCGTAGTGCAGGGTCATGTTCGCCGGGTCGAGGGAGAGCGGACCGTACGGAACGAGCTGGCCGTCGTGCCAGCCGCGGCCCTCCGTCCACTTGATCGTCACCATGTGGTCGGTGAAGTGGCGGCCGAACCCGGGGTTGGCCAGGATCGCCTCGCGCTCCGCGTCGGAGAGCGGACTGGCGGAGGGCTTGAGCTCGATCGTGGGCTGCGTCATGAGTGGTTGTCCTTCACCGGTTGTATGTGACGGGCCGCATTGCTCGGTACTGCACTCGGTACTGCAAGGGAGGACCAGTGCTAGGACGTCCGAGCATTCCCTCATTCCGCGGCTCCGTGTTCGATTATCGCGCGTACGGGGCTGCGGACGAAAACGGTGTGTTTACGGCCCATGGGATTGCCCACGGGTTGATGGTGGCACCCGGCGAGGGCATAGGAAAAGCCGCCGGGTGCGGCAGCGACCCGGCGGCTTCTACGCAGATGTACGGAGAGCGGCGGGTCAGCCGGCTACTCGTACGGCCAGGGCGTCGCCGATTTCCTGGGTGGAGCGGGCGGGCTGGCCCACTCGCTCGGCGAGGTCGGCGGCGACGGCGTCCTCGATGCGGGCGGCCTCGGGCTCGTAGCCGAGGTGGCGCAGCAGGAGGGCGACGGACAGGACGGTGGCGCTGGGGTCGGCCTTGCCCTGGCCCGCGATGTCGGGCGCCGAGCCGTGCACGGGCTCGAACATCGAGGGGAACTCGCCGCTCGGGTTGATGTTGCCGGAGGCGGCGACGCCGATGCCGCCGGAGACGGCCGCGGCGAGGTCGGTGATGATGTCGCCGAAGAGGTTGTCGGTGACGATCACGTCGAAGCGCGCGGGGTCCGTGACGAGGTAGATCGTCGCGGCGTCCACGTGGATGTAGTCCGTGGTGACCTCGGGGAACTCCTTGGCCACCTGGTTGAAGATGTTCGTCCAGAGGTGGCCCGCGAAGGTCAGCACGTTGTTCTTGTGAACCAGCGTCAGCTTCTTGCGCGGACGGGCCTGGGCACGGGCGAAGGCGTCCCGGACGACACGCTCGACACCGAACGCCGTGTTCACGGAGACCTCGGTGGCGACCTCGTGCGGGGTGCCCTTGCGGATGGTGCCGCCATTGCCGGTGTACGGACCCTCGGTGCCCTCGCGGACCACGACGAAGTCGATCTCGGGCTGTCCTGCCAGCGGGGTGGCGACACCCGGGAGGAGCTTCGACGGCCGCAGGTTGACGTGGTGGTCGAAGGCGAAGCGGAGCTTCAGCAGGAAGCCGCGCTCCAGGACGCCGGACGGAACCGAGGGGTCGCCGATCGCGCCGAGCAGGATCGCGTCGTGCTGCTTCAGGGCGTCCAGGTCCGCCTCGGTGAGGGTCTCACCGGTGGCGTGGTACCGCTTGGCGCCGAAGTCGAACTCCTTGGTCTCCAGCTTCACATCCTGCGGAAGGACGGCGGAGAGGACCTTGAGTCCCTGGGCCACGACCTCCTGGCCGATGCCGTCACCGGGGATCACTGCGAGATTGATGCTGCGAGACATGACGGCACCGTACTCCTTGTCCCATGGGATGACACGCTATGTCCGCCATACGGACATGTCGTCTCCGGAGCACGCCTACCCTTCGACCGCCGTTCACCCGTACGTATGGCGGCTGTTGGGGCTTGCTGGGAAGTTTCCCCCCATGGACACCCCCGACGTCGGTATTCCGCCTCAGCTCGCGCGCCGCATGACCATGGCGGAGCAGTACGAGTACCTGCGGACGAAGCTCACGCGGCGCCGCGCGCTGGTCACGGCGGGCGCGTTCGCGGGCGGCGGGCTGCTGGCCGGCTGCGCCACGGGCACCAAGACCCCCTCCCCCTCGTCCACCACGACGCCGAGCCCCGCCACCAGCCGCGTACCCGGTTCCGTCGTCACGCCCTTCGGCCGTCACCTCGCCTTCGGCGCGGACCCGAAGACGCAGATGCGGATCTCCTGGCAGGTGCCGTTCGCGGTCAAGAAGCCGTACGTACGGGTGGGGTTGAAGCCCTGGGGGCTGAGCCGGAAGATCGAGGCCGAGGTCCGCGATCTGCACACGCCGGGGCTGGCGGGGCAGCGGCTCGCGCTGGACCAGTACTACCTGCACGCGGCGCTCGACGGTCTGCGCCCCGGGACGACGTACTACTACGGCGTCGGCCACGAGGGATTCGATCCCGCGTCCCGGGAGCGGCACTCCACGGTCGGCTCCTTCCGCACGGCGCCCGCGAGCCCCGAGAAGTTCGTGTTCACCGCCTTCGGCGACCAGGGCGTCACCCCCGACGCGCTCGCCAACGACAAGGTGCTCCTCGGCCGGCAGCCGTCCTTCCATCTGCACGCGGGCGACATCTGCTACGCGGACGTGGTCGGCCTGGGCAAGGAGTCGGACGTCTACGACCCCGGCGCCTGGGACCTGTTCCTCAAGCAGACCGAGTCGGTGGCGAAGTCGGTTCCGTGGATGGTGACGACCGGCAACCACGACATGGAGGCCTGGTACTCGCCGAACGGATACGGCGGCCAGTCGGCCCGCTGGTCACTTCCGGACAACGGCTTCGACGCGCGGAACGCGCCGGGCGTCTACTCGTTCACGTACGGCAATGTCGGGATCGTGGCGCTGGACGCGAACGACGTGTCGTACGAGATCCCCGCCAACAAGGGCTACACGGACGGCAAGCAGACGGCCTGGCTCGACAAGCGGCTCGGTGAACTGCGTAAGCAGGTCGACTTCGTCGTGGTGTTCTTCCACCACTGTGCCTACTCGACGTCGACGCACGCCTCCGACGGGGGTGTTCGGGACGCCTGGCTGCCGCTGTTCGCCAAGCACCAGGTGGACCTGGTGATCAACGGGCACAACCACGTGTACGAGCGGACCGACGCCATCAAGGGCGGCACGGTGGGCAAGCCGGTGCCGGTCGGCGCGTCGACCGATCCCACGCGGGACGGGATCGTGTACGTCACGGCGGGCGGCGCGGGCAAGAGCCTGTACAGGTTCCCCGCCGGGGTCAAGGACAGCTACGAGGGGAAGGTCACCCGCCACGAGTCCGTGGACACCTACCACTGGACGAAGTCGCAGCAGCAGAACAACGACACCGTGGAGTGGTCGCGGGTGCGGTACACCGGCTTCTCCTTCCTCTCGGTGGAGGCGGAGGCCGGCACGTCACCGCGGCTCAAGGTGTCGGCGCTCGCGCAGAGCGGCAAGCGCATCGACTACTTCGAGGTGCGGCGCGGGGCGTGAGCACTCCGAGGTGCGGCGCGGGGCAGGAACCTCGCGCCGCACCCCGTGCGGGTGCGGCTCCCGGTAGGGGGTGGGTCCGTCAGCGGACCCATGGGCCTCAGTGGCCCGTCGCGCCGCCGTTGTCCCTGCGGTCGAGGGCGCGCTGGAGCGCGGCGGCGGCGTTCTTGCGGTCGGACTCGCTCGAACGGGAGATGTGACGGACTCGGCGGACGGTCGTCTCGGCCATGATGAATCGACTCCTTGCCTCCGGAGAAGCCCGGGAAGGGCAGCCGGAAGTGGGGTGAGATTTACGAGACGCCGGAAGGGGCGGGGAGCGGTGCCGCAGGGGTTACCTGCCAAGGGGCTCCGGCTCACGACCGCCATTCGCTTGGTCGAGCGAGACGTTCGGCTCCTACAAAGCTAAGGGAGGAGCGAGCATCTGTCTCCACAATTACTCGGACTTCCTACTATCTGAGACGGTGGATTGGGTCACACCCCCCTGACCTGGGACGACAGTTCGTACGGCGTCACCCGCCGCGGGATGCAGCCGCAGGGCGCCCACCGTCGGCAGCAGACAGAGCGCGCCGAGCACCACAAACGCGACGGCGTACGCCGGGCGCGGACCGTCCGTCAACTCCGCGCCCCCGCGCAGTGCGACCGCCGCGATGGCGACACCCAGACCCGCGGCCAGTTGATGGGAGGTCGCGAAGAGGGCGTTGGCGTCGCGCAGCCGCTCCGGCCGCGTCTCGCTGAAGGCGATCGTCGAGTAACCGGTGAGGCCGACCGAGCGGGCGACACCGCCGAGCGCCGCGACGACCGCGATCACCGCGACCGGCGTCGCCGCGGTGAACAGCGCGCAGCCCGCGGTCGCCACGGCCAGTCCCAGCGTGGAGACGATCAACAGCGGCCGGAAACCGAACCGGTTGATCAGATACGTCGTCGCGGGCTTGATCCCGATGTTGCCCACGAAGACGAAGAGCACGACCGCGCCCGACTTCACCGCGCTCCACCCGAAGACCTCCTGGAAGAGCAGGGGCAGAAGGAAGGGGATGGCGCTGACGACCGCCATGTAGAGCGAGCCGTCGAGCGCCGAGGCCCGGAAGGACGGGACGTCCAGGGTGCGGAGGTTCACCAGCGGGTGCTCGGTGCGCAGCAGATGCCGTACCGCCGCCGCGAGCACGACGACGGCGATCGCCCCGGTCACCGCCGCCTCCACCGGGGTGCTCCGGGCCTCGGAGACCAGGTGCGCGGTCCAGGTCAGGGCCGCGAGGCCGGTGCAGGTGAGCAGGACGCCGATGAGGTCGAGCGGCGGCGTCTCCCCCGGCGCGCCCGGCGCGATCAGGCGGCGTGCGACGAGGAGGGCGAGGGCGCCGAGGGGCACGTTCAGGAGGAAGATCCAGTGCCAGGAGGCGTACGTGGTGATCACGCCGCCGAGCAGCGGCGCGAGCACCGGGGCGGCGAGCCCGGGCCACACGATGTACGCGACCGCGCGCGGCAGATCCTGCTTGGCGGTGCCGGCGAGGACGACGAGCCGGCCGACCGGCACCATCATCGCGCCGCCCGCGCCCTGGACGACACGCATCGCGACCAGCACGCCGAGGTTGGGTGCGAAGGCGCAGGCCAGGGAGGCGAGGGTGAAGACCGCGATCGCGGCCAGGAAGACGCGGCGGGGGCCGAAGCGGGCGGTGAGCCAGCCGGAGAGGGGGATGAGGACGGCGAGGGTGACGAGGTAGGCCGTGATGATCAGGCCCACGGAGGCGGGGGTCGTGTGCAGGTCTGCGGCTATCCGCGGAGCGGCGGTGGACACGATCGTGCCGTCCAGCATCTCCATGAAGAAGCAGCCCGCGACCAGGAGCGCGGTACCGCGCTGGCGCGAATCCAACATGGGTCCAGGTTCGGGGTGCATCATTGCTGCACACAAGGTCCGATTGATTCATGGAGAATTGCGTCTCATGCAGCAGTCGCCTCAGTCGCCCGATGTGGCACCCCCACTCCCCGACATGAACCTCCTGCCCGCCCTGGACGCCCTGCTCCGCGCGGGCAGTGTCGCGGGCGCGGCGGCCGAACTGAACGTGTCCCCCTCGGCGATGAGCCGCACCCTGGGCCGGCTGCGCCGGGTGGTCGGCGACCCCCTCCTCGTGCCGTCGGGGCGGGGCCTGACCCTCACCCCGCGCGCGCACGAGATGCAGCCCCGGGTGCAGGCGGCGCTCGCGGCCGCGGTGGCGGCGCTGCGGCCGCCGCGCGAGGTGGAACTTGCCACCCTGCGACGGGAGTTCAGGATCCGCACCAACGACGGGGTCGCCATGTCCCTCGGCGCCCCGCTGCTGGCGCTGGCGGCCCGGGAAGCTCCCGGGGTACGGCTGCGGCTGCTGCCGGAGGGCGACGAGGATCCGGCGGACCTACGCACGCATGTCGACCTGGACGTGGGCGAGTTGCCGGACCCGCTGCCGCACGACGTGCGCAGCAGCGCGCTGCACGAGCACCGCTATGTGGCCGTCGCGCGCGCCGACGCCGAGTTCGCGCGCGGGCCGCTGACCGCGGCACGGTTCGCCGCGCTGCCGCACCTCACGGTGACCCGGCGCGGCCGCACGCACAGCGTGGTCGACGAACGCCTCGCCGAACTCGGCCTGCACCGCGACATCCTGGCCACCGCCCCGACGTACGCCGCCGCCTGCTTCTTCGCCCTCCGCACGGACGCGCTGGCCCTGGTCCCGTCGGAGGTCGCGACCGAGGCGTCCCGCGTGATGCCGCTCGCCGTCCTGGAGATCCCGCTCGACCTGCCGACGGTCGCGTCGGGCCAGGCGTGGCACGTACGGCTGGACACGGATCCGGCGCATCGGTGGCTGCGGGGGGCTCTGGCGCGGGTGGCTGAGGGGGTCAACGGGGGGAGCGACACTCACATTTGAGAGAGGCTGGGGCGGCTGTCCTCCGACTGGCTAGACCGCCCGCCAGACCGTCATGTCCATGGTCGTGAAGGCGAGCTTCGGCACCGCGGTCGACTTCACCTGGATCACGAGCAGTGCGATGTCGCCGGAGGAGTGCTTGACACAGATCTCGGTGCCGGCCGCCGCCGCGGCCAGCGGGAGGCGGTGGCTCTTGGCACTGTGGAGGAGGAGTCGGCACATATCGAGGGTGGTGCCCGTATCGCCGAAGATCTGGACGAACACGCTGGTGTCGCTGTCCAGCGCGCAGCCGACGTCCTTGCAGTCGAAGCGGATGTCCCCCTTGCGGTCCTTACGCTGGGTCGGCTCCCCGAAGGACAGTGAGTTCTTCGCGTCCAGCCACTGTCCGGGGTGCGGGACGGGCCGCGGCGACTCGGACGCGGTCGGGGAGGGGCTCGATGTCGCCGATGTCCGGCTACCGCTCCCAGAGGCCGGCGCGGAGGCCGGTGAGGACGCCGAGGGCCCTGCGGACCCTGTCCGACCGGGCGTCGAGGAGCCGGCCGCGTCCCGGTGGCGGAGCCGGTCCGCCGCGTCCATGAACCTCCATGCCATGCCCGTCAGCAGCAGCGCACCCGCCGTCACCGCGGCGGTGACGATCAGCGCGGTACGTCGCCGGCGGGCCCGCGGTTCGTCCGGCCGGGTCGGCTGCGACGGCGGCGCGAGCAACGGCAGCGTGTGCACCGGGGTGGGATCGGGGACCGCCGACGGAACCCTCACCTCCGGCCCGGTGACCTCCCGCCAGACAGCCGGCCCCGCGCCCGCGTCGGCGTCCGGGCCCAGCCGCTGCCGGCACCACTCGACGATCTCCGCCGGGGTGGCCCGCTCCTCCGGATCGGCGGCGAGGCACCGGGCGATCAGCGGACGGAGCTGCGCGGGCAGAACGGACAGGTCGGGCTTCGAGTGCACGATCCGGTACAGCACGGTGGGCGAAGGGCCGTCCCCGTACAGCGGCTCGCCCAGCGCCGCGAACGCCGCGGTCTGGCCGAGCGCGAAGACATCGGTCGCCGCCGTGACCTCACCCGCGGTCGCCTGCTCGGGAGCCATGAACTGGGGTGTACCGACGGCGGAGCCCGTGGCGGTGTTCGAGGTGAGGTCGGAGGCCAGCGAGATGCCGAAGTCGATCACCCGCGGTCCGTCGGCGGCGAGCAGCACGTTCGACGGCTTCAGGTCCCGGTGCACGATTCCCGCGCCATGGATGGCCTGGAGCGCCTCGGCCACCCCCGCCATCAGCCACAGCACCGCCGGAACCGGCAGCGGCCCGCGCCGGGCGACGGCCTCCGCCAGGGAGGGCCCGGGCACGTACAGCGTGGCCAGCCAGGGCGGTATGCCGTCCGCGTCGGCGTCGAGCAATTCGGCGGTGTACGCGCCCCGGACGCGCTGGGCCGCCTTGATCTCCCGGCTGAACCGCCGCCGGAAGGCCGGGTCGTCGGCCAGCTCCGGCCGCACCACCTTGATCGCCACCGGTCTGCCACCCTGCGTGTGCGACAGATAGACCCGGCCCATGCCTCCCGCGCCGAGCCGGGCGGCGAGCCGGTAACCGGCCACGACGGGCGGATCGTCCACCTGCAGTGGCTGGAACACCTCGGTCGCGTTGTCCATCGGTCCCCGTCCCCCTGATCCCCAGTTCCACAGATCCCTGATCCGATGAGCTGACCAACATCAGCACCCTAAAGGTTGAGCGCCGCTCACCCCACCCGCGGATGCAGCGCCCGCAACTCCCTGATCAGCGCGCGGACGGCGACCGTCGTGGCGAGTTCCGGCGTGGTCACGTAGCCGATGGAGCGGGTCGGGCGCTCCGGACCGAGATCGGTGATCTCGGTGGTGAGCGGTGCACTCGTGAGGGACAGCGCGGGCATGATGGCCATTCCGAGACCACTGCTCACCATCGAGAGCACCGCTCCGTCGTCCTCGGCGCGGACCGTGGCGCAGGGGATCCAGTCCTGTGCCGCCCACCAAGTCCGGGTGTAGGACGAGCAGTTCTCGGTCCAGTCGACCAGTGGGAGGGAGCGCGGGTCCGGGTGGCCGGCCGGGTGCACCAGGGCGTACGGCTCCTCCAGGAGTACGTCGCCGATCAGTTCCGGCGGCACCGGCGAGCTCGTGCCGAGAGTGGCGATCCCGACGTCTGCCCGGCCCTCGGCCACCTCCCCCGCCGTGCCGGGCCCGATCTCCCGTACGACGCGCACGGTCGGCTCGATACCGGGGTGCCGGGCCGCCAGTCGTTCCAGTGCGGGCGGCAGCAGATGCAGCGCCGCGCTGCGGAAGGCGGCGATGCGCAGCGGCCCGGCGACGGTGTCGCCGCCGTCCGGGCCCGCGCCCGCACCCCGCGCCTCCGCGACGAGTGTGTCCAGCATCCGCAGCACCCGCCGTGCGTGCGCCACCGCCCGCTCCCCCGCGGCCGTGGGGCGCGCCCCTTGCCGCCCGCGTGCGAACAGCACGACGCCCACCTTGCGTTCGATGCCGCGCACCGCGTGCGAGACCGCGGACTGTGTCATGCCGAGCGTGACGGCCGCCGCGGAGAAGCCGCCCTCGCGGGCGACGGCCACCAGGGTCCGCAGCTCCTGCGGGGAGAGGTCGGCCGTGGTCATCGGGGCTCCCGCGGGGCAAGGCCGGCTGTCGTCATGAAGGGCTTCCCACCTGCTGCTATGAACACGGCTCATGGAAGCGGCCGTTCCATGAGCCCAACCCTCTCCCCGGCCGCCGCATTCCTTCCTACGGTCCCGTTCCATGAGTTCCCCGAACGCCATCGCGCTCACCGTCCAGCAGACCGCCCGCCCGTCCGGCTTCCCGGCCCCGGACCACTTCCGCTTCGCCGAGTCACCCCTGCCCGAGCCCCTCCCCGGCACGGCTCTCGTCGAGAACCTGTACTGGTCCGTCGACCCCTACCACCGCGAAATGATGGACGGCGACTTCGAGTTGAACGCCCCGCTGGAGGGCCGCACCCTCGGCCGCGTGATCGAGTCCCGGGACCCGGCGCTCCCCGAGGGGGAGATCGTCTTCCACCGCGCGGGCTGGCGCACCCACTCCGTCGTACGCCCGGCGGAGACCAGGCGCCTCCCGCACTACGACGGCGTACCGCTGTCCGCGTATCTGAGCGTGCTCGGCGGCACCGGTCTGACCGCGTACGTCGGCCTCACGCGCATCGCCCGACTCCGGGAAGGGGACGACCTGTTCGTCTCGGGGGCCGCGGGCGGGGTCGGTACGGCGACCGGACGGTTCGCGCGGCTGCTGGGTGCCGGACGGCTGGTCGGCAGCGCGGGCAGCCCGGCGAAGGTGGCGTACCTGAAGGAACACGTCGGTTACGACGAGGCGTTCGACTATCACGCGGGACCCGTGGCCGACCTGCTGGCCAAGGCCGCCCCGGACGGCATCGACCTCTTCGTCGACAACGTCGGCGGCGGTCAACTCGGCGCGGCCATCGGCGCGTTGCGTGAGCGCGGGCGGGTGGTGCGGGTCGGCACGGTCGGCCAGTACAACACCCCGGACACGCCGCCGGTCCTCTTCAACCATGCCGACGTCGTGGAGAAGAGCCTGCGGATCGAGGGCTTCCTCGTGCGCGACTACCGTGACGTACAAGAGGAGTTGGACGCGTTCGCCGTACCGCATCTGCTCAGCGGCCGGCTCGCGCTCGACGAGACGGTCGTCGACGGGTTCGAGCGGATCGTGGACGCGTTCCTGTCGATGCTGCGCGGCGGCAACACCGGCAAGATGATCGTCAGGAACGCGTCCCTCTAGCCAACCGGCCGTCCTCAGGGGCTACCGGCCGTCCCTCAGGCTGACCGGTCAGAGCACATCACCGTCACGCCAGTCGAAGACCAGTTCGTGCGCCGGGTCGAGAGGGCCGGCCGAGGCGGGACGCAGGAACGTGGCGCCCTCCTCCTCCGCCAGCCGCACGATGCCGTCGGGGCCGAGCGCGCAGATCCGGCCCGGCCAGACCTGCCAGCCCCGGGCCGTGTACAGGGCGGCCCCGTCCTCGCTCGCGGAGAGCGCCCCGAGCGCGTACGCCCCGTCGACGATCCGCTCCAGCTCGGCCAGTACGCGCCCGCCGAGCCCCCTACGGCGCGCGTCGGCACGTACCCCGACCGCCTCCACGTATCCGACGCGCAGCGAGCGGCCGCGATGCAGGACACGCCGCTGTATCACCGAACCGTGGGCCGCGAGACCCCGCTCGTCGTGCACGAGGACATGGATGCCGCCGAGCCCGTGGTCCCAGTCCTCGTCGCTGAAGCCCCCCTCGAAGGCGTCGTCCAGGAGGTCGCGGACGGCGTGGAGGTCGGCGGGGGCGAGGTCCGCCGTGTGGGCGGTACGCAGTCGGATGGCCATCGGCCCAGTATTCACACGGCTCGCGGCGGCAACAGTCCCCTCCCCGAACTGGCATCACACTAACCCTTCAATGTCACTTGACCAGTTACAGGCGAGCGTGCTGAACTGAGACTAACCACTAAATGAGTTTTCAAAGGTTAGGGGAGCGAGCCGCTCATGACCACCCACGGGATCCACCACCGCACCACCACCGTCCGCGGCCACGAGATCCACTACCGGGAGGCGGGCCCCGCGGACGCCCCCGTGCTGCTCCTGCTGCACGGCTTCCCCACCAGCTCGCACATGTTCCGCGACCTGATCCCGCTGCTCTCCGACCTCCCCCACTCTCGGCTTCGCTCGAGCGGGGGGACCCCCATCCGCATGATCGCCCCCGACCACCTGGGATTCGGCCGCTCGGCGGCACCCGCGGCCACCGCGTTCCCGTACACCTTCGACCAACTGGCCGAGATCACCGGTGAGTTCACCGAGCTGCTCGGCCTGAAGGAGTACGCGCTCTACATCCAGGACTACGGCGCCCCGATCGGCCTGCGCCTCGCGCTCGCGCACCCGGAGCGGGTGACGGCGGTGATCACACAGAACGGCAACGCGTACGAGGAGGGGCTGGGCGCCGAGGCCTGGGCGCCGGTCCTGGCGCTGATCGCCGGGCGCACGCCCGAGACCGAGGCACCCGTCCGCGAGATCAGCAGCCCCGACGGCATCAAGTGGCAGTACCTGCACGGCGTCGCGGACCCGACGCTCGTCAGCCCCGACGCGTACGAGCACGACGCGGCCCTGATGGCCCGCCCCGGCCAGCCCGAGATCCAGCTCGACCTGATCTCCGACTACGGCTCCAACCTCGCCCTCTACCCGGCCTTCCAGGAGTACTTCCGCACCAGCCAGGTCCCGCTGCTGGCGGTCTGGGGCGGCCACGACGAGATCTTCGTCCCGGCGGGCGCGCTCGCCTTCCGGCGCGACCTCCCGGGGGCGGAAATCCATCTCCTGCCCACGGGCCACTTCGCCCTGGAGACACACGCCGACCAGATCGCACGGCTCATGCGGGACTTCCTCGACCGGCACCTGACGACGGCCCACGGCTGAGCGGCGGATCGCCCACACGGCTGATCCTCCGCGCGGTATGCGGCATCGGGCTCCGGCAGCGGGAACGAGGACGTCATGAGCGACAACACCAAGGCATTCCTTGAGGGCGGCCCGGATGATCTGCCCGCACGGATCGTCCCGATCCCGCCCGCTGGAACGGATGTGAAGATCGAGTGGCGCGGCGGATACGAACACTTCAGGGCGACCCCACGCCACGCGGACACGCACGAGGGCAGGCTGCGCGTGTACGAGTGGTGGGAGCGGACGGAGCTCCCCGGGTGACGCCACGTCCCCGTACTACCGGTGACGTCGACGTGGAAACGGGCCGGGAAGCCTGCTCGGGGGGTCAGGCTTCCCGGCCCGGGTGTGCGGGGGCGTGTCAGCCCATGTGCGGGTAGCCGTAGTCGGTCGGCGGGACCAGCGTCTCCTTGATGGCGCGGGTCAGCGTCCAGCGCATCAGGTTCTGCGGGGCGCCCGCCTTGTCGTTGGTGCCGGAGGCACGGCCGCCGCCGAAGGGCTGCTGGCCGACGACGGCGCCGGTCGACTTGTCGTTGATGTAGAAGTTGCCGGCCGCGTAGCGGAGCTTGTCCATCGTGTACGCCGCCGCCGCGCGGTCGTTCGAGATGACCGCGCCCGTCAGCGCGTAGTCCGAGGCCGACTCCATCTGGGTCAGCATCTCGTCGTACTGGTCGTCCTCGTAGACGTGCACGGCGAGGAACGGACCGAAGTACTCGGTCTTGAAGATCTCGTTCTCCGGGTCCGAGCACTCGACGACGGTCGGGCGCACGAAGTAGCCGACGGAGTCGTCGTACGAGCCGCCCGCGACGATCGTGCAGGTCTCGTCCGCCTTGGCGCGGTCGATGGCCGCCTTGTTCTTGGCGAACGCGCGCTCGTCGATGACCGCGCCGATGAAGTTCGACAGGTCGGTGACGTCACCCATGGTCAGGTAGTCGACCTCGGCCGCGAACTCCTCCTTGAAACCGGAGTTCCAGATGGAGGCCGGGATGTACGCGCGCGAGGTCGCGGAGCACTTCTGGCCCTGGTACTCGAAGGAACCGCGGGTGAGCGCCGTCTTCAGGACCGCGCGGTCGGCCGACGGGTGGGCCACCAGGAAGTCCTTGCCGCCGGTCTCGCCGACCAGGCGCGGGTACGAGCGGTACTTCTCGATGTTGGTGCCGACCGTCTTCCACAGGTACTGGAAGGTCTTGGTCGAACCGGTGAAGTGGATGCCCGCGAGGTCCCGGTGCTCCAGGGCCACCTTGGACACCTCGATGCCGTCACCGGTGACGAGGTTGATGACGCCCTTGGGCAGGCCCGCCTCCTCCAGGAGCTGCATCAGCAGCACGGCGGCGTGGGTCTGCGTCGGGGACGGCTTCCACACGACGACGTTGCCCATGAGCGCCGGAGCGGTGGGCAGGTTGCCCGCGATCGCCGTGAAGTTGAAGGGCGTGATCGCGTATACGAAGCCCTCCAGCGGACGGTGGTCCAGACGGTTCCAGACGCCCGGGGAGTTGGCCGGGGGCTGCTCGGCGAGCAGGTCACGGGCGTACTTGACGTTGAAGCGCCAGAAGTCGACGAGCTCGCACGGGGTGTCGATCTCGGCCTGCTGAGCGGTCTTCGACTGGCCGAGCATGGTGGACGCGGCGAGGGTCTCGCGCCAGGGTCCGGCCAGCAGCTCGGCGGCGCGCAGGATGATCGCGGCGCGGTCGTCGAAGGCCATCGCGCGCCACGCGGGGGCGGCGGCCAGGGCGGCGTCGACGGCGTCCTGGGCGTCGGCCTGCGTGGCGTTGGCGTAGGTGCCGATGCGCGCCTTGTGGTTGTGCGGCTGCACGACGTCGACACGCTCGCCGCCGCCCATCCGCCGCTCGCCGCCGATGGTCATCGGCAGGTCGATCGGGTTCTCGGCCAGCTCCTTGAGCTTGGCCTCCAGACGGGCACGCTCGGGAGAGCCGGGGGCGTAGCCCTGCACCGGCTCGTTGACGGGGGTGGGGACCTGGGTTACGGCGTCCATGTCTTCCGTGACTCCTTATACGAGTGAGCGGTGGTTCGGGCTCAGCCCTTGCTGATGATCGAGCGAGCGCTGTGCTTGCCCGGGGGACAACCCCCGGACCCCCGGCAGAAAATGCCAGTGACAGCCATCTCTCAGCCTCTGGTCAGAATGCTGCGGGCGAAAAAGAGGAGGTTGGCCGGCTTCTCCGCGAGGCGGCGCATGAAGTACCCGTACCAGTCCGTGCCGTACGCCGTGTACACGCGCATGCGGTGGCCCTCGGCGGCGAGCCGCAGGTGTTCCTCGCTGCGGATGCCGTAGAGCATCTGGAACTCGTACTCGTCCAGCTTGCGCCCGGCCTTGCGGGCGAGCTCCTGTGCGATGGAGATGAGACGCGGGTCGTGGGACCCGATCATCGGGTAGCCCTCGCCGTCCATCAGGATCTTCAGGATGCGGACGTACGCCTTGTCGGTCTCGGCCTTCTGCTGGTAGGCGACCTCGGCGGGCTCCTTGTAGGCGCCCTTCACCAGGCGTACGCGGCTGCCGCTGTCGGCGAGGCGGCGGGCGTCGGCCTCGGTGCGGAACAGGTAGGCCTGGATGACGCAGCCGGTCTGCGGGAAGTCCTTCCGCAGCTCTTCGTGGATGGCGAACATCGAGTCGAGGGTGGTGTGGTCCTCGGCGTCCAGCGTGACCGTCGTACCGATGGCGGCGGCGGCCTCGACGACCGGGCGGACATTGGCGAGGGCGAGCTCGTGGCCGTCCTCCAGCGCCTGCCCGAACATGGACAGCTTGATGGACATCTCGGCCTTCGTACCGAGGTCCAGCTCCTTGAGGTGCTCGATGAGCTCCAGGTACGCGTCCCGGGCGGCGTAGGCCTGCTCGCGGGTGGTGATGTCCTCGCCGACGACGTCGAGGGTGACTTCCAGCCCCTTGTCGACGGCGTCCTGGACGATCGGGATGACCTGGTCGACGGTCTCACCGGCGATGAAGCGGGCGACCACCTGCTTGGTGCCGGGGGCCGCCGACACAAAGCGGCGCATCCTGTCGCTGCGCGACGCGGCGAGAATCACGGGACCCAGCACGGGGCACCTCCACAACAAGGCTAATAGGAGGCCGAATCCCGACGATTCGGGTACGGCACGGAGAACCACCGTGAAACCTAAGGATCCCTCCGATCCTCGGCCATCGACAGCTGTCACGCATCCGTGCCCTGGATCTCAGACATATGTATGAAGGCCTTGCGGAAATGAGGGAGAATGCCCGGGTGAGCGGCGAATACAGAGGCGACTACCAAGAGCTGGTCGATGAGATCTCGGCGCTGCTCGGCGCGCCCGCGACCCTGGAGAACCGGGACTTCGAGCTCATCGCCTTCGGCGCGTACGACAGCGAGGGTGAGCTCGACCCCTCGGACCTCGACCCCGTGCGCACCCGCTCGATCCTCACCCGCCGCTCCACCACGGCGGTCCGCACCTGGTTCGAGGGCTTCGGCATCACCCGCGCCACCGGCCCGGTCCGTATCCCGCCGACCCCGGAGGCGGGGGTGTACCGGGGACGGATCTGTCTCCCCGTACGCCATCGGGGTGTCGTCCTCGGCTACGTCTGGCTGCTCGACGACGACCCCGGCCCCACCGACATCCAGCTGACCGCCGCCATGGAGGTCGCCTCCCGCATCGGCGCCCTGCTCGCGGACGAGGCCCAGGCCGGCGCGGACCTCACCCGCGAGCTGCGCGCCGTCCTCACCGCCGAGCGCGGCTGGCAGCGCGACATGGCGGTCGCCGAACTGCGCACGGCGCTCGGCCCGCGCGGCGACGGCCTGCACACCGTCGTCTGCGTCGCCCCCTGGCCCTCGGCCGACCCGGACGACGCCCCTTCAGCCCGTACGGTGCCGGGGGCGACGGCGCTGTGCACGGTGCCGTGGGGTGCCGCCGGGCAGAGCCTCGCGCTGCTCGTACGGCTCCGCTCGGCGGACGTACTGACTCCGGCGCTGACGGCGGCTTCGCGGTTCGTACGGGAGGCGGAGGGGGCCGGCGCGGGAACGAAGCCGGCGGCCGGGGTCGCCGAGGCCCGCGTCGGCCTGGCCGAGCTGGGCGCCGCCTGGCAGGAGGCGTCCGCCGCGGCGCGCGCGGTGCTGGCCGAGCCGCGCCTCGGTCCGGTCGCCGAGTGGACGTCCATCGGGCCCTTCCGGCTCCTGACGTCCCTGCCCCCGGAGGCCGCCCACGACCCCGCTGTACGGGCCCTGTTGACCCCCACCCACCGCGAACTCGCCCGCACCGCCGAGGTGTTCCTCGACCGCGCGGGCCAAGCGGGGCGCACCGCAGCCGAGTTGGGCATCCACCGCCAGACGCTCTACTACCGCCTCTCCCGCGTCGAACAGCTCACCGGCCTGGACCTGGACGACGGGGAGGACCGGCTGCTGCTGCACATGGCGTTGAAGGGGGCGCGGCTCTAAGGACGTCAGTCAGTCCTCGTCGTCGCCCTCATCGCCCTCGTCGTCCTCGTACAGGTCCTCCAGTTCGCTGACGCACTCCTCGGCGACCTCTCCGGCGAACAAGCCCCGCAGGGCGCCGCGTCCACGAGCCCATCCAGCGGCGTGCCGTCCATCTCGATCACCCGCACGGTCTTCACGACGCGCGGCGCACTGCCGGAGTTCCGGGTCCGCCGAGCAGATCGCCGATCGCCGCGATGCCCTCGGCGATCGCCCTCTCCCCCACATCGCCGAAGCCCAGCAGGAGTTGGGCCGGTGTGGTCGCGTGCGTGGAGCGGCACGGGCTCATGCCGTAGAGGCCGACGGACCGTTCCCGTGCCGCGATGACGACGGCCTGTTCGTCGGCGGAGGCCGCGAGGTGGGCGACGGCGTGGAACCCCGCGGCGAGGCCGGTGAGCCGGACCTCGGGGGCGTGGGCGGCGAGGGCGGAGACCAGAGCCGTACGCCGGGTCGCGTAGCGCGAGCGCATGCGGCGCAGATGGCGGTCGTAGCGGCCGGACTCGATCAGCTTCGCGAGGGCGAGCTGGTCGAGGGCCGGGGAGCCTCGGTCGGTGAGGCGCTTGGCCTCCGTGACCGGGTCGGTGAGCACGGGCGGGCAGAGCACCCAGCCGATGCGCAGCGCCGGGGCGAGGGACTTGCTGACGGTGCCGATGGAGATGACCCGGTCCGCGGCGAGCCCCTGGAGCGCGCCCACGGGCTCGCGGTCGTAGCGGAACTCGGCGTCGTAGTCGTCCTCGATGACGTACGCGTCCCGTCGCATGGCCCACTCGATGAGAGCGAGCCGGCGGTCGGGGGCGAGGACGACTCCGGTGGGCCATTGGTGCGCGGGCGTGACGATCACGGCCCGTGCTCCGGTCGCGTCGAGCGCCCGTACGTCGATGCCGTCGTCGTCGACCGGGACGGGCACCGCCGTGAGTCCGACGGCCTCCGCGGCGGCCGTCGCGGTGGCAGGCCCGCCCGGGTCCTCGTACGCCACGACCCGCACACCGCTCCGCGCCAGGCTGCGCAACGCGAGCCCGAGGCCCTGGGCGTAGCCGGAACAGACCACGATCCGCTCGGGGTCGGCCGCGGCGGCACGCACCCGGCGCAGATACCCGGCGATGACCTCGCGCAGGGCCGAACTGCCGCGTGGATCACCGTAGTCGAGCTCCGTCGTCGGCATGGCGCGGCCCGCCTCGCGCAGCGCCCAGAGCCAGTCGGCGAGCGGGAAGCCGCCCAAGTCCGGTACGCCGTGCCGGAAGTCGGCGATCAGGCGCGGGGCCGCCGGATGCGCGGAGGGGGGCGCGGGCGGCACATGGGCGCCTGCCGCGACCCGGGTGGCGGAGCCGACGCGCGTCACGAGGTAGCCCTCCGCCTGGAGTTGGGCGTAGCAGTCCTGGACCAGGCCCCTCGACAGGCCGAGCTCGCGGGCGAGTTCACGGGAGGACGGGAGGCGTTCGCCTGCGCCCAGCCGACCGGTGCGGATCGCGTCGCGCACCTGCCGTTCGAGCTGCGCGCGCAGCTGCTCACCGCTGCCCCGGTCGACGGACAGGAGCAGCTCGGGCGACAGACCGGCCCACTGCGGAGGCATGGAATTGGAGCTTACCGGCGGTCCTCCCGGTGCCTAGCCTCGTTCCCATGACGACTCCGTCGACGCCCCCGACGCCCCCGACGCCCCCAGCGACTGCACCCACCGCGCCCGGGCCCGCCGCCCGGCCGCCCCTCCTCACCCGCCCGCTGATGCTCCGTTTCGTGAGCATGATCGGCTCCTCGGTGAGCTTCTTCCTGCTGCTGTCGGTCGTCCCCCGTTACGCGACGGCGTCGGGCGCGGGCCTCGCCACCGGCGCCCTGATGCTCTCCACGGTCCTCGGCGAACTGGCCGCGCCCCGCTTCGTCGCCCGCCATGGCTACCGCGTCGCGCTGGTCGCCGGGCTCTGTCTGCTCGGCGTGCCCGCGCTCGTCCTGACCGTCTCCCACGACCTGGTGTGGGTCGCGGCGGTCTGCCTGGTCCGCGGCCTGGGTTTCGCGCTCACGCTCGTGGCGGGCGGCGCGCTCACCGCGTCATTGATCCCGGCCGAGCGCCGCGGTGAGGGCCTGGCACTGGTGGGCGTCGTCTCCGGCGTACCGTCGCTGATCGCCCTGCCCGTGGGCGTGTGGCTCGCCGCACACGTGGGGTACACGCCCGTCGCCGTGACCGCGGGTGTCGCCGCGCTGGCCGCGATCGCCTCCGTACCGGGCCTGCCGGAACGGGAGTTGACGTCGGGGAGGCCGGTGGGCGTGGTGGCCGGCCTGCGCACCGGCGGCCTGGTCCGCCCTGCCGTCGTGTTCGCGACCACCGCGCTCGCGACCGGGATCATCGTCACCTTCCTGCCGCTCGCCGTCCCCGCCGGGCACACGGGAGTCGTCGCCGTGGCCCTCTTCGTCCAGCCCGCCGCGTCGACCGCGGCCCGCTGGACGGCGGGCCGTTACGCCGACCGGCACGACCCCGCGCGCCTCGTGCTGCCCGCCCTGCTCCTCTCCTGCCTCGGCATGCTCATCACGGCGCTGACCGGCAGCCCGGTCGCCGTCCTCGCAGGGGTGACCGTCTTCGGCATCGGCTTCGGCATCGCCCAGAACGCCACGCTGACCCTGATGTACGCACGGGTCACGGCGTCCGGATACAGCACCGTCACTGCCCTGTGGAACCTCGCGTACGACGGCGGCATGGGCGCCGGCGCGGTCGGCTTCGGCGCGGTCGCCGGGTGGACGGGCTATCCGTGGGCGTTCGCGGCAACGGCCGTACTGATGCTGGTGGCGCTGATCCCGGCCTGCCTGGACCGGCGGGCGGGCACCCCGGCAAACGGCGACGGCGCCGACCGGCCGCAGGCGAAATCCCCTTCGGGGGACGAGAGATGACGAAGCTCAGCGACCGCTCTCGGCACTCGACGCGTCCGTCCGGGCCGGCATCCTGACCCTGCGGGCCGACCCCCAGGAGAAGCTCGGACTCGTACCGGCCTGAGGCCTCACCCGTCCGATTTCTCCGCCGCGTCGATCACCCGCCGCAGCCCTTCGGTCAACTGCTCCGCGGTCGTCGCGGACCCCGCGTCGAAAAGCCACTGCACGCAGAGCCCGTTGAGCAGCGTCTGGTAGAAACCGCCGAGCGAGCGCAGCGTCTCGTCGTCGACGTCGGCCTCGGATCCGCCCATGAGCAGGGGGATGATCCCCCGGCGCCCCTCGTCCGAGGCCTTCACCAAGAGCTCGCGGACCGTGGGCAGCCGGTCGGCGTTGGTGATCACCTCGAAGGTGAGCATCCAGATCGGGCGGGCCTCGACGAAGGACTTGGTGACGTTCGCCCAGACCTCCTGGAAACGTTCGAAGGAGCCCGGCTCCCCTGCCACGGCGGCCCCGCCGAAGCCTTCGAACGTGTCGCCGACGTTCGAGATCAGATCGACGTACGCCGCCGCGAGCAGCGCGTCCTTCGATCCGTAGTGGTAGCCGATGGACGCCAGGTTCGTCCCGGACTCCTTCACGATGTCGCGCGCCGTCGTGCGCGCGAACCCCTTTTCCAGCAGGCAGCGCTTGGCGCCTTCGAGCAAATCCTCACGGTGTCCCATGCGAGCCAGCGTACCCCCGATCCATACAACCGTCCCAGACCGACGTCCTAATCAATCGTCTTACACATTCGTACTAGACAAGCGTTTAAGACGCTCGTACAGTTCCTGCCATGACGAAGAACTCGACGAACCCGACGAGCTCCACCCCCGCCCCCGGCGCCCTCGCCGGCCGCCGCGAATGGACCGCCCTCGGCGTCCTGATGCTTCCGCTGCTCCTGGTCTCGATGGACGTCTCGGTCCTCTACTTCGCGATCCCCGCGATCAGCGCGGACCTGGAGCCGAGCGGCACCCAGCAGCTCTGGATCTTCGACATCTACGCGTTCGTGCTCGCCGGTCTGCTGATGACGATGGGCTCGCTCGGCGACCGCATCGGCCGCCGCAAGCTCCTCCTCTTCGGCGCCGCCGCCTTCGGCACCGCCTCGGTGATAGCGGCGTACGCCAACAGCGCCGAGACCCTGATCGCGGCCCGCGCGCTCCTCGGCATCGGCGGCGCGACCCTGATGCCGTCGACGATGGCGATCATCCGCACGATGTTCACGGACCCCGGTCAGCGCGCGAAGGCGATCGGTATGTGGTCCGGCGTCATGACCGGTGGTATCGCGCTCGGTTCGGTGATGAGCGGCGTCCTCGTCGAGTACTTCTGGTGGGGCTCGGTCTTCCTGGTCAACCTGCCCGCGATGGTGCTGCTGCTGGTCCTCGGCCCGATCCTGCTGCCCGAGTCCAAGAACCCGGAGCCCGGCCGCTTCGACCTGCTCAGCGTGCCTCTGTCGATGGCCGCGGTCCTGCCCGTCATCTACGGCATCAAGGAGATCCCGTCCGAGGGCTGGAACGTCCGGTACGTCGTCTCGATCACCGTCGGCCTGGTCTTCGCCGTCCTCTTCGTCCACCGCCAGCGCACCGCGAAGTCCCCGCTGATCTCCCCGGCCCTGTTCCGCGGCCACGGCTTCGCCCCCGCCGTCGTCCTCAACCTCATCGCTTCCTTCGGGATGCTGGGTTCGGCGTACTTCACCACCCAGTACCTCCAGTCCGTGCTCGGCAAGAGCTCCATGGAGGCCGCGCTGTGGGCGCTGCTCCCCACCGTGCTGGTCGGCGTGGCCGCTCCGGTCGCCGCGCAGCTCGTGCAGAAGGGCGTGCACCGCGCCTACGTGGTCTCCGGCGGCTTCGTCACCGCCGCGTGCGGCTACGGGCTGCTGGCGCTCGCCGGCACCGACTCGATGTGGCTCGTCCTGGCCGGCGCGGGCGTCCTCGCCTCGGGAATCGTCACCGTGATGTCCCAGATGATGGACCTGGCGCTGGGCACCGTCCCCGTCGGCAACGCGGGCGCCGCCTCCTCCCTGCTGGAGACGGGCGCGGAGTTCGGCGGCGCCCTGGGCATGGCCGTCCTCGGCTCCATCGGCACCGCGGTCTACCGCCACGACATCCCGTCCGGCGCCCCGGCCGCGGCCCACGAGACCCTCGGCGGCGCCCTGGCCGTCGCCCACCAACTGCCGGGCGACGCGGGCCAGGCCCTGGCAACGGCCGCGCGCGAGGCGTTCACCAGCGGTATGCAGGCCGCGGCCGTCGCGGGCGTGATTCTGCTGCTGGCCGCGGCGGCCCTGGCCACGACGACGCTCCGCAAGGTCCACGTCCACAAGTCCGAGGCCCCGGAAGGCGCGGAGTCCCTCGTCTGAGGGGGCTGCGCCCCCAGACCCCCGCTTAAAAGATTGCGCAGTTCCCC
Source organism: Streptomyces sp. R35 (assembly GCF_041053035.1). Lineage (NCBI taxonomy): Bacteria > Bacillati > Actinomycetota > Actinomycetes > Kitasatosporales > Streptomycetaceae > Streptomyces > Streptomyces sp. R35. Next base: position 7,723,245 of record NZ_CP163440.1, on the reverse strand, counting down.
GCGCCCCTTAAGGGGCGCGGGGAACTGCGCGAGCAACCCCCACCGGCCCGCAGCCAACGGACAAGCCCACCCTGTCAGTCCCGCATGCCAGGATGGCCCTGTGGCACAGACATTCGGTACGCCGTTCATCGGCCGGGAAGACGAACTCGCCCGGCTCACCGGCGTGCTGGAGCGGGCCCAGGCAGGCGACCCCCGCGCCGTCCTGGTCGCGGGCGACGCCGGCGTCGGCAAGACCCGCACGCTGGCGGAAGCCGCCACCCAGGCCGCGGCCACCGGCATGACGGTCCTCACCGGTCACTGTGTGGACCTGGGCGACGTGGGCCTGCCGTACCTGCCGTTCACGGAGATCCTCGGCGTCCTGGCCGCCGACGACCGGTTCGCCCCCGCCTTCGCGGCGCACCCGGCCGTGGACCGCCTCCTCGGCAGCGGCACCGGCAACGCGCCGGACCCGGGCAGCCGACTGCAACTCTTCGAGGGCATGGCCGGCCTCCTCGCCGACCTCGCCGACATCACCCCGCTCCTGCTGATCCTCGAAGACCTCCACTGGGCCGACCAGTCGTCCCGGGACCTGCTCCGTTTCCTGCTCAGCCGCGGCCTCCTCCAGCGCCCGCGACCCGGCGCCCCCGCCCACCGCCTGGCGGTCTTCGCCTCGTACCGCGCGGACGACCTGCACCGCCGCCACCCCTTGCGTCCCCTCCTCGCCGAGCTGATCCGGCTGCCCGCCGTCGACCGGGTGGAGCTGCGGCCGATGGCGGACGCCGAAGTGGCCCGTCTCGTAAGGGCGTTGGGCACGGACCCGCTGCCGGACGCCACGGTCCGCCGTATCGTCGACCGCGCCGAGGGCAACGCCTTCTACGCGGAGGAGCTGCTCGCCGCCCTGCCCGGCGACTTCGACCCGGCCTCGCCCGCCATGCCGAGCGGTCTGGCCGACGTCCTCCTCATCCGCATCGAGCAGCTCTCCGAGACCGCCCAGCAGGTGCTGCGTACGGCCGCCGTCGCAGGGCGCCGCGTCGAGCACGACCTGCTGCGGGACGCCGTACAACTGCCGGAGGACGAGCTGGAGTCCGCGCTGCGCGAGGCCGTGGGCCGGCAGCTGCTGGTCCCCGACGACGACGCCACGTACTCGTTCCGGCACGCCCTCACCCGCGAGGCGGTGTACGCCGATCTGCTGCCCGGCGAGCGGGTCAGACTGCACGGGGCGTTCGCCGGACTCCTTGCCGGGCACAGCCGTTCGGCGGAGCGCGCGGCGGAGCGGGCCCACCACTCGCGCGAGAGTCACGATCTCGCCGACGCGCTCACAGCCTCACTCGAAGCCGCCGACCACGCCCAGCGGGTCGGCGCGCCCGCCGAGGAACTGCGCCACCTGGAGACGGCACTTGAGGTGTGGCCCGCGGTGGACGCCGCCGCCCGCCCGGAGGACGGCGACTCGGTGACCCTCACCCTGCGCGCCTCCGCGGCCGCCGCGCGCGCCGGCGAGACCCACCGGGCGGTCCACCTCACCCGCTCCGCCCTCGCCAGGGCCGGCTCGGACGCGGACTCCGAACTCGCCGCCCGCGTCCGCTACACGCTCGCGGGCAACCTGCTGCGCATCGACAACCTGACGGCCGCCTTCACGTACAGCAGCGAGGCGCTCGCCATGATCCCCGCCGACCCCCCGTCGTACACCTGGGTGTGGGCGGCGGCGACCCACGTCATGGCGGCGCGGTACGTGGGGCAGGACGAGGACGCCGAGCGGGTCGCCCGGCAGGCGCTGCGCATTGCCGAGGAGCTCCGGCTGGCCGACGCCCAGGCCGACTTGATGATCTCCCTGGTCGGCCTGGAAGCGCAGAACCGGCGTACGCCGCAGGGCCGGGACCGGCTGCGGGCGGCCCGCGAGCTGGCCCGGGGCGCCGGCAACATCCCGGTCGAGATGCGCGCGCTCTACAGCCTGGCCGTCGGGTGCTACGAATCCGGTGACCTCGACGAGTGTCTGACCTCGCTCACCGACGGCCTGGACCGCGCCCGCCGCGCCGGTCTCCTCTCCTCCCCGTACGCCCTGGAGCTGCGCTACCTCCAGTCCCTGGTGCTCTACACGCTGGGCCGCTGGGACGAGTGCACGCGAGCGGCCGCCGCGGACGCCGAACGGCTGCCCGCTGCGGGCGGGTTCGCGATCGGGCCCGCCCTGTATGTCGCCCTGGCGCGCGGCGATCAGGACGCCGCCGACCGTGCCCGCGCCCTCCTCGACGGGCCGTTCGACTGGATGGCCACCCTCGTCGCGGGCATCGTGCTGACCGACGACGCCGCCGTACGAGGGGACGCCGAGGGCGCCGTCGAGTGGATGCGCGGCACCATCGCGAGGATCACCAACGACACGGCCACCGACCGGCCCGACGTCGGTGTGCGGCTCGCCGCGCTCGCCCTGTCCGCGGTCGCCGACACGACCGTGGAGCTGCGGCTGACCGGCGACGAGGCGGGGGCGCGCCGCTGGGCCGACACCGCCACCGAGCTGGTGGAGGTGGCCCGGGCCACGGCGGCCAAGGGCGAGGACGGCTCCCGGCAGGGCCCGGAGGGGCTGGCATGGCTGGCCCGCGCCGAGGCGGAGTGGCTGCGCGCGCGGTCGGGGCCGGACGTGGCGGCCTGGGAGAAGGCCGTCGCCGCGTTCGGGTACGGCGATCCGTACGAGCTGGCGCGCTGCGGGCGACGGCTGGCCGAGGCACTGTTGGCGGCGGACCGCCGTGAGGAGGCGGCCGAGCGGGCGCGCGAGGCCCACGACACCGCCGTGCGCCTCGGTGCGGTGCCGCTGCGCGAGGCCCTGGACGCCCTCATCCGGCGCGGGCGGCTCGCCGGGGCGCCGTCCGGTGCGGAGCGGATTCCCGTGCTGACCGCCCGCGAGGGCGATGTCCTGCGGTTGCTCACCCGAGGGCGGACCAACCGTCAGATCGGCGAAGAGCTGTTCATCACGGGCAAGACGGCGAGCGTGCACGTGTCCAACATCCTGGCCAAGCTGGGGGCCGCGAGCCGCACGGAGGCCGTGGCCATCGCCTATCGCGAGGGCCTGGTCGAGCCCGGGGCGACAGCGTCCACGTGACATCCCGTACGACCGAGGGCCGGGCCACCCGAAGGTGCCCCGGCCCTCAACTGCCGTACAGGAAGCCGTCGTACAGGACGGCGTCGTGCAAGGAACCTCAGACGAGGTTCACCGACCGCGCCGACGTGGCGCCGATCTCCTCGGCGACCTCGGACAGGACGGCCTGCGGGACCGTGTCGTCGACGGTGAGGACCGCGAGGGCCTCGCCGCCGACGGCCGCGCGGGCGACCTGCATGCCGGCGATGTTGATGCCCGCCTCGCCGAAGATGCGGCCGACGGTGCCGACGACACCGGGACGGTCCTCGTAGCTCAGCACGACCATGTGGTCGGCGAGGGCCAGGTCCACGTCGTAGTCGCCGACCGCGACGATCTTCTGGAGGTGCTTGGGACCGGCGAGCGTGCCGGAGACCGAGACCTCCTGGCCGTCGCTGAGCGTGCCGCGCACGGTGACGACGTTGCGGTGGTCCGGGGACTCGCTCGACGTGGTCAGACGGACCTCGACGCCGCGCTCCTGCGCGAACAGCGGGGCGTTGACGTACGACACCGTCTCGTCGACGACGTCCTCGAAGACGCCCTTGAGCGCGGAGAGTTCGAGCACCTTGACGTCGTGCTGGGTGATCTCGCCGTACACCTCGACGTCGAGGCGGACCGCGACCTCGCCCGCGAGGGCGGTGAAGATGCGGCCGAGGCGCTCGGCGAGCGGCAGGCCCGGCTTGACGTCCTCGGCGATGACGCCGCCCTGGACGTTCACCGCGTCCGGGACCAGCTCACCGGCGAGGGCGAGGCGCACCGAGCGGGCGACGGAGATACCGGCCTTCTCCTGCGCCTCGTCCGTGGAGGCGCCGAGGTGCGGGGTGCAGACGACCTCGTCGAGCTCGAAGAGCGGGGAGTCCGTGCAGGGCTCCTTGGAGTACACGTCCAGGCCGGCGCCGGCGACGCGGCCCTCCTTGAGCGCCGAGTACAGCGCCACCTCGTCGACGATCCCGCCACGCGCGGCGTTGACGATCCGCACCGACGGCTTGACCTTGTGCAGCGCCTCGTCGCCGATGAGACCGACCGTCTCGGGGGTCTTCGGCAGGTGCACGGTGATGAAGTCGGAGACCTCGAGCAGCTCGTCGAGCGAGAGGACCTTGACGCCCATCTGCGCGGCGCGCGCGGGCTGTACGTAGGGGTCGTACGCGACGACCTTCATGCCGAAGGCCGACATGCGCTGCGCGACCAGGGCGCCGATGCGGCCGAGGCCGACGACACCGAGGGTCTTCTCGGCCAGCTCGACGCCCGTGTACTTCGAGCGCTTCCACTCGCCGTTCTTCAGCGCCGTGTTGGCCTGGGGGATGTGGCGCGCGGTGGCCAGCAGCAGACCGCAGGCCAGCTCGGCCGCGGTCACGATGTTGGAGGTGGGGGCGTTGACGACCATCACGCCGGCCTTGGTGGCGGCGGAGACGTCCACGTTGTCCAGGCCGACGCCGGCTCGTGCGACGACCTTCAGCTTCTTGGCGGCGGCGACTGCCTCGGCGTCGACCTTGGTGGCCGAACGGATCAGGATCGCGTCGACGTCGGCGATCGCGGGCAGCAGCTCGGCGCGGTCCGCGCCGTTGCAGTGCCGGATCTCGAAGTCCGGGCCCAGGGCGTCGACGGTCGCGGGCGACAGCTCTTCAGCGATGAGTACGACAGGTTTCGAGCTCACGTGAGTCCTCACAGGTCCAATGCGGACGGCCGTCCCGACGGCCGCAGGCGGTGGAGGGTTGTCGCGGCCCCTCGGGGTCGCTTGAGCCGCGTGGAAGACGCACGACGCTGTGGGCCTGACGCGTATGTTGTGCAGCAGTGTAGTGGCGTCGCGGTGGTCGTCTTACGCCGCTGCGGAAGGATCACCCGTCCGTGGCTGGACGGGATGGACAACGCCGAGTTCACCGGCGTTACCCGGGGTTCGACGAAGGGGCCGGGGCGTCATGCCCCGGCCCCCCGTCGTACGGCTTACGCCTCGTCGTTCACCCACGACATGAGCTTGCGGAGCTCCTTGCCGGTGGTCTCCAGGAGGCTCTTCTCGTCCTGGCTCTTGTACTCGTTGTACTTCTTCAGACCGCCGTGGTACTCGGCCATCCACTCACGGGCGAACGTCCCGTCCTGGATCTCGGCGAGGACCTTCTTCATCTCGGCCTTGGTGGCGTCCGTGATGATGCGGGGACCGGTGACGTAGTCGCCCCACTCGGCGGTCTCGGAGACCGACCAGCGCATCTTCTCCAGGCCGCCCTCGTACATGAGGTCGACGATGAGCTTCAGCTCGTGCAGGCACTCGAAGTAGGCGATCTCCGGCTGGTAACCCGCCTCGGTCAGCGTCTCGAAGCCCGCCTTGACCAGCGCGGCCGTACCACCACAGAGGACGGCCTGCTCACCGAACAGGTCGGTCTCGGTCTCCTCGGTGAAGGTCGTCTTGATGACGCCGGCGCGGGTGCCGCCGATGCCCTTGGCGTACGACAGCGCCAGCGGGAACGCGGAACCGGTCGCGTCCTGCTCGACGGCCGCGATGCAGGGAACGCCGCGACCCTCCTCGTACTGGCGGCGGACGAGGTGGCCCGGGCCCTTGGGGGCGACCATGCAGACGTCGATGCCGGCCGGGGGCTTGATGAAGCCGAATCGGATGTTCAGGCCGTGGCCGAAGAACAGCGCGTCGCCGTCCTTCAGGTTGTCCTTGATGGACTCCTCGTAGACCTGGGCCTGGATCGGGTCCGGCACCAGGATCATGATGACGTCGGCCTCGGCGGCGGCCTCCGACGGCGTCACCACGCGCAGGCCCTGCTCCTCGGCCTTCGCCTTGGACTTGGAGCCCTCGTGCAGACCGACGCGGACGTCGACACCCGAGTCGCGCAGCGACAGCGCGTGGGCGTGGCCCTGGCTGCCGTAGCCGATGACCGCGACCTTGCGGCCCTGGATGATGGACAGGTCGGCGTCGTCGTCGTAGAACAGCTCGGCCACTGGGGTTCTCCTTGGTGTGCGGTGTTGCGTCCCACCGTACGGCGGGCGGGGGAAGGGAAGTTTTCGGGTCTCGGTATACGGGCGGTCGGTGATCACCGACCGCCCCTACCAAGGATCAGGCTGATCGGTCCAGCGCGCGCAGCGACCGGTCCGTGATCGAACGCGCCCCGCGTCCGATCGCGATCGTGCCTGACTGGACGAGCTCCTTGATGCCGAACGGCTCCAGCATCTTGAGCATGGCCTCCAGCTTGTCGCTGCCGCCGGTGGCCTCGATGGTGACGGCCTCCGGGGAGACGTCCACGGTCTTGGCGCGGAACAGCTGGACGATCTCGACGATCTGGGAGCGCGTCTCGTTGTCGGCGCGCACCTTCACCAGAACGAGTTCGCGCTGAACCGCCGAGGACGGCTCCAGCTCGACGATCTTCAGGACATTGACGAGCTTGTTGAGCTGCTTGGTGACCTGTTCGAGCGGGAGTGCCTCGATCACGTTCACCACGATGGTGATGCGGGAGATCTCGGGGTGCTCGGTGACACCGACCGCGAGCGAGTCGATGTTGAAGCCGCGCCGCGAGAACAGGGCGGTGATCCGGGCAAGGACACCGGGCTTGTTCTCGACCAGGACGGAGAGCGTGTGCTTGGACATGGGTCTCGTTCCTTTTCCTACGGCTCTCAGTCGTCTTCGTTGTCGCCGAAGTCGGGGCGGACGTCCCGGGCGGCCATGATCTCGTCGTTCGAGGTGCCGGCGGCGACCATCGGCCACACCATCGCGTCCTCGTGGACGATGAAGTCGATCACGACCGGGCGGTCGTTGATCGAGTTCGCCTCTTCGATGACCTTGTCGAGGTCGTCCACGGACTCGCAGCGGATCGCGTAGCAGCCCATGGCCTCCGACAGCTTCACGAAGTCGGGGACGCGGGTGCCCCTGGCCTCCGGGTTGACGTCCTCGGGCCCGGAGTGCAGCACGGTGTTGGAGTAGCGCTGGTTGTAGAAGAGGGTCTGCCACTGGCGGACCATCCCGAGGGCGCCGTTGTTGATGATGGCGACCTTGATCGGGATGTTGTTCAGGGCGCAGGTGGTGAGCTCCTGATTGGTCATCTGGAAGCAGCCGTCACCGTCGATCGCCCAGACCGTACGGTCCGGCCGGCCCGCCTTGGCGCCCATCGCGGCCGGGACCGCGTAGCCCATCGTTCCGGCGCCGCCGGAGTTCAGCCAGGTCGCGGGCTGCTCGTACTGGACGTAGTGCGCGGCCCACATCTGGTGCTGGCCGACGCCCGCCGCGAAGATCGTGCCCTCGGGCGCGAGCTGCCCGATGCGCTCGATGACCTGCTGCGGCGAGAGCGAGCCGTTCTCCGGCTGGTCATAGCCGAGGGGGTACGTCTCGCGCCAGCGGTTCAGATCGTTCCACCAGGCGGTGTAGTCGCCGGCGTGACCCTCGCTGTGCTCCTTCTGCACGGCCTGGACCAGGTCGGCGATGACCTCGCGGGCGTCACCGACGATCGGCACGTCCGCGGCGCGGTTCTTGCCGATCTCCGCCGGGTCGATGTCGGCGTGCACGATCTTGGCGTACGGCGCGAAGCTGTCCAGCTTGCCGGTGACACGGTCGTCGAAGCGGGCTCCGAGGGCGACGATCAGGTCGGCCTTCTGTAGCGCGGTGACGGCGGTGACCGCACCGTGCATGCCCGGCATTCCCACGTGCAGCGGGTGGCTGTCGGGGAATGCGCCGAGCGCCATCAGGGTGGTGGTGACGGGCGCTCCGGTGAGTTCTGCGAGGACCTTCAGCTCGGCGGTGGCCTTCGCCTTGAGGACGCCGCCGCCGACGTAGAGGACGGGCCGCTTCGCCTGGGTGATCAGCTTCGCGGCCTCGCGGATCTGCTTGGCGTGCGGCTTGGTCACCGGGCGGTAGCCGGGCAGGTCCTGGGTGGGCGGCCACTGGAAGGTGGTCTGCGCCTGGAGGGCGTCCTTGGCGATGTCGACGAGGACGGGACCCGGGCGGCCGGTGGAGGCGATGTGGAAGGCCTCCGCGATCGTCCGCGGGATGTCCTCGGCCTTGGTCACCAGGAAGTTGTGCTTGGTGATCGGCATGGTGATGCCGACGATGTCCGCCTCCTGGAAGGCGTCCGTGCCGATCGCCTTGGACGCGACCTGGCCGGTGATCGCGACCATGGGCACGGAGTCCATGTGAGCGTCGGCGATCGGCGTCACCAGGTTGGTGGCACCCGGGCCGCTCGTGGCCATGCACACACCGACCCTGCCGGTGGCCTGCGCGTAACCGGTGGCCGCGTGACCCGCGCCCTGCTCGTGGCGGACGAGCACGTGCCGCACGCGCTTCGAGTCCATCAGCGGGTCGTAGGCCGGGAGGATCGCACCGCCGGGAATGCCGAATACCGTGTCGGCCCCGACCTCCTCAAGCGAGCGGATGAGGGACTGCGCACCCGTGACGTGCTCGGGGGCGGACTGCTGTCCTCCGGAACGGGGCCGCGGCTGCGGATGGTGGGCCCCGGTGGCCTGCTCGGTCATCGGCATTCTCTTCTCGATGCTGAGGGTTTTTGCGAGTTTTGTGCGGGTGTGCGGTTGTTGCTCGACAGGCACCTGTGCAACAAAAAACCCCTCGTGCCGTGAGGCAAGCGAGGGGAGCGCGCCGGGTGCGGTCGCTGGGTGTTCCGGGTCGGTCCGGTGGTCACCAGCTTCAGCCGACGCGCTTTCCAAGTACGAGAATTCGGGTGCGCATGGCATTGACCCTCCCCCCGGCACGCACTGACTGTCAAGTGGGTGGGACGGGAGTCTCATTATGTGAGCGGAGGGCCGTACCGCCCCCGAAAACTGCGGGCACACCACTCGTATACACCCCTGAGCCGCCGCCCGCGAACGCCGGCTCGACCGGCCCGTGCGGCACCGGATAGTGGCCGGAAGACAGCGCCCGGCGCAGCCGGTACTCATCCAGCGGCCCGGAGAAGGCCATGCCCTGCCCGTGCGTGCAGCCCATCGCGCGCAGGGCGATGACCTGCTCCGGAAGGTCCACCCCGTCGGCCACGGACTGGAGCCCCAGGTCGGTGGCGATCCGCAGCAGCCCGCTGGTGATCTTGTGCAGCCGGGCGGACTCGACGACCCCTTCGACGAGACCCCTGTCGAGCTTGAGCACGTCGACGGGGAGCCTTCTGAGGGCCGTGATGGCGGCATAGCCGCTGCCGAAGCCGTCCAGGGCGACCCGGACGCCGAGCCGCCTGAGCGCGTTCAGCCGGCGCTCCAGCTCGTCCAGGGAGACCCGGGGGTCGGTGTCGGACAGCTCGACGATCAGGGCACCGGAGGGCAGCCCGTGCCGGGTCAGCAGGGCTTCCACGGAGCCGAGGGGCATCGAGCGGTCCAGCAGCCGCCGGGCGTTCATCCGGACGGCGACGGGCACGGTGACGCCCGCGGCGGCGCGCTGGGCGGCCTGCTGAACGGCTTCTTCGAGCATCCAGCGGCCCAGCTCGGCGGTCTTGTCGCTGTCCTCGGCGACCCGCAGGAACTCGGCGGGCGTGAACAGCACGCCCTGGGAGGAGCGCCAGCGCGCCTTGGAGGTGACCGATGTGATCCGGCCGTTGTCGAGGGACACCACGGGCTGGTGCAGCAGGGTGAACTCGCCGTCCTGAAGGGCGGAGCGCAACCGGGTGGCCAGCTCCGCCTTCCGTACGACGTCCTGCTGCATCTGGGGCGCGTACAGCTCGACGCGTCCCTTGCCCGCCGCTTTGGCGCGGTACATGGCCAGGTCGGCGTTGCGTTGCAGCTCACCCGCGCCGAGGCCCGGTTCGGCGAAGGCCACGCCGATGGACGCGGCGACCCGGACATCGTTGCCGTCGATGGCGTACGGCTGCGAGAGCCTGACCCTGAGCCGGTCGGCGAGCTCCAGGATGTGGCGCTCACGCGCGCTGCGGTCGCGGGTGCCGTCGCCGACGATCAGGGCCGCGAACTCGTCGCCGCCGAGGCGGGCGGCGGTGTCGCCGTGCCGCACCGAGTCCTGGAGTCTGCGGGCGGCCTGGACGAGGAGCTCGTCGCCGGCCTGGTGCCCGATCGTGTCGTTGACGGCCTTGAAGCCGTCGAGGTCGATGAAGAGAACGGCCGTGCCACGAGCAGCAGCACCTCGGTCGGTGGAGCGGCGGCCGGACAGGGCCTGCTGGACGCGCTGGGTGAACAGCGCGCGGTTGGGCAGGTCGGTGAGCGGGTCGTGCTCGGCGTTGTGCTGCAACTGCGCCTGCAGGCGGACCCGCTCGGTCACGTCACGGCTGTTGAAGATGAGGCCGCCCTGGTGCCGGTTCACGGTGGACTCCACATTGAGCCAGCCGCCGTCGCCGGACCTGAAACGGCACTCGATCCGGGTGGTGGGTTCCTCGGTGTGGCTGGCGGCCAAGAAACGTCGTACTTCGTGAACTACGCAGCCAAGGTCTTCGGGGTGGATGAGCGAAGCGAGCTCATTGCCGACGAGTTCGTCGGCGTCGCGTCCGTAGACCCCGGCGGCTGCCGGGCTGACGTACCTCAGGATCCCGTTGGGCGCGGCGATCATGATGACATCGCTGGAGCCCTGCACCAGGGAGCGGAAGTGGTTCTCCTTCTGGGCCAGCTCCTGGGTGAGGGTGATGTTGTCGAGCAGCATGATGCCCTGGCGCACGACGAGGGCGAGCACGACCAGGCCGGCGGTGATGAGCACCACGCGGTCCACGTTGCGCCCGTTGAGGACGTTGTAGAGGATGCCCAGCGTGCAGACGGCGGCGGCCAGGTAGGGCGTGAGCGCGGCCAGCGAACCGGCGATCGGGCGCGTGGCCGGGTACCGGTTGTGGCCTCCTCCCTGCGGGAGCACGTACGCGTGCTCCCCTTGCTGACCCTCTTGCCGTTGCACTTGCTGTCCGAGCTGCCCTTGCTGTCCGTGCTGTCTGTCTTGGTGCTGCCCCTCTTGGCGCTGCCCCGGGATGTGTTCGTGCACCACGCGCGCGTGCCCGTCGTCGTCCGGCTGCCCATGCCGGGTGCCGACCCAGGGGGCGTACGCGAGGAGCAGCGAGCCGGCGAACCATCCCGCGTCGAGGAGCTGACCGGAGTGGTAGTTGTTGTGCAGGAGGGGCGAGGTGAACAGGGCGTCGCACATCACGGTCAGGGCGAGTGCCCCGATCGCCGTGTTCACCGCCGATCTGTTCACCGACGAGCGTCGGAAATGGAGCGCGAGCACCATGCTGACCAGCGCGATGTCCAGCAGCGGGTACGCCAGCGACAGCGCGGTGTGCGCGACGCTCGGCCCGTCGAACTTCGCGGCCTGGGCGAGCGCGAGGCTCCAGGACAGCGTGAGCAGCGAGCCGCCGATCAGCCAGGCGTCCAGCGCGAGGCACACCCAACCCGCCTTGGTGACGGGCCTCTTGGCGAGCACGAGCAGTCCTACGATGGCGGGTGGCGCGAAGCACAGGAAGAACAGGTCGGCACAGCTCGGGCTGGGCACTGGGCGGTCGAGGACGACCTCGTACCACCCCCACACCAGGTTGCCGAGCGAGGCCATGGCGGAGGAGAGCGCGAACAGCAGCCACGCGGGTCGAAAGCGGCTGCGGCGACTGCGGGCATAGCGGAAGCAGGAGACCGCCGCGGCGCCGGCGGCGGCGCTCAGCCCGAAGTCACCCATGATCAGCGCGAGGCTCGCGGAGCCCCAGCCGAGCGCGGAACCGACGGCGTATCCCGCGCACACCAGGGCCAGTACGAGTTGCGAGAACAGGCCCGTCCCGCCGCCGAGTGCCGGCCGACGGGTCAGCAGCGCTCCGGGGGAGCTCACCGGGCCCACCCTGTCCGCACCCCGGGGTCCCGCTGGTCCCCGTGCGCTGGGTGCGCATGCCTCCGGCGGCCGCTGTGCCTGCGGTGGTGATGGCCGCCGTGGCCGCTGTGGCCGCGTCTGCGCGTGGCCGCGCGCCAGGGTCGTCGGCGGCCCCGCCGCGTCGGATCGTTGCTCCATAGGCCGTGCATCGCCCGTCGCCCCCCTCGCAGTCTGAAATGTCCGTCCCCGGCGCCGAACGGTGCGCGGCGCAGCCCCTGTCGGGACGATACACCAGTCTCGTCACTCAGGGACATAGTTCCTCTACGCTCCGTGACGACCAGGGAGGATGTCGGTACTGCCCGCATTCGGGGAACTGCGGAGGGTGCTCGAAGCGAACGGGAAGCGGACGAGGCGCGGACGGAACGCGACTCAAGCGCCGGTAGTGAGGACCACGTTGCGCAGCGGCTCCCGGTTCACGAAACGGTTCAACTGGTCCACCAGGAGCCGCTTGGCTCGCGGCAGGAACGCCGAGGTGGGCCCGCCGACATGGGGGCTGATGAGCACGCCGGGCGCGTGCCACAAGGGGTGTCCCTGGGGCAGCGGCTCGGGATCGGTGACGTCGAGGGCCGCGGTGATGCGCCCGCTCTCCAGCTCGGCGAGGAGCGCCTTGGTGTCGACGACGGGGCCGCGGGCGACGTTCACGAGGAGCGCGCCGTCCTTCATCCGGGACAGGAAACCGGCGTTCACCAGGCCACGCGTGCTGTTCGTGAGGGGCGTCGACAGGATCACTACGTCGGCCTCGGGCAGCAGAGAAGGCAGTTCCGTGAGCGGATGCACAGGACCGCGCGCCGTGGTGCGCTCGGAGCGCGCGACGCGCGCCACCCGCGCGAGCTCGAAGGGCGCGAGCCGGTCCTCGATCGCGGACCCGATCGACCCGTACCCGACGATCAGTACGGTCTTGTCGGCCAGCGCCGGATAGAACCCCGAGCGCCACTCCTCCTTGTCCTGGGCCCGTACGAAACCGGGGACGCCCCGCAGCGAGGCGAGGATCAGCGTGAGGGTGAGCTCGGCGGTGCTCGCCTCGTGCACCCCGCGGGCGTTGCACAACTGCACGCCCGGGCGCAGGAACTTGAGGCTCGGCTGGACGTGGTCGACACCGGCGGACAGGGTCTGCACGGCCCGTACCGACCTCATTTCGGACATCGGCCGCTGCGAGACGGCCGGCGGCTTCATATAGGGCACGACGTAGAACACGCAGTCGGCCGGATCCGCGGGAAACTGCTGGTCGCCGTCCCAGAAGAGGTAGTCGAGGCCCTCGGGGAGGCCGTCGATCTCGTCGGCGTGAAACGGAAGCCACACATCGGAAGTCATGGTCAGGAGGCTATGCGAAGCACCCGCGCGCGCAGAGGTTAGTTTGGGGTGCCAGATGAGGGAGGGTGCGGCCAAGTGGAGCGCAGGACGATCGGGGCTGCGGCGCTAGATGTGGGGGCGGTCGGGCTCGGATGCATGCCGATGAGCTGGGCGTACACGGGTTCGCGGCAGCGTGGTGAGGAGTCGCTCCGCGCGGTGCACACGGCGCTCGACCGGGGTTCGACGCTGCTCGACACGGCCGACATGTACGGCCCCTTCACCAACGAGCTGCTGGTGGGGCGGGTGCTCAAGGAGCGGCGCTCCGAGGCCTTCGTGTCGACCAAGGTCGGCCTGCTGGTGGGCGAGCAGCACATTGTGGCCAATGGGCGCCCCGGCTATGTGAAGCGGGCGTGCGACGCGTCGCTGCGGCGCCTCCAGACGGACGTGATCGACCTCTATCAGCTGCACCGCGCGGACCCGGAGGTTCCGGTCGAGGAGACCTGGGGCGCGATGGCCGACCTCGTGTCGGCCGGAAAAGTGCGGTCGCTCGGACTGTGCGCGGTGGGCGCCCGGTCCGCCCGCCGCTCGGGGGCCCGGCTGCATGACGGAACGATCCGGCAGCTGGAGCGGGTGCAACAGGTCTTCCCGGTGAGCGCCGTGGAGGCCGAGCTGTCGGTGTGGTCGACGGAGGCGCTGGACGCGCTGCTGCCGTGGTGCGCGGCGCGCGGGGTCGGCTTCCTGGCCGCGATGCCGCTCGGCAACGGCTTCCTGACCGGCACGCTGACCCCCGGCGAGGGCTTCGAACCCGACGACGTACGCGCCCGCCACCCCCGCTTCACGGCCGAGATGATGGCCGCGAACCAGCCCATAGTCGTAGGGCTGCGGCGCATCGCCCGGCGGCACGGGGACCACGAGAACGCGGTCACGCCCGCGCAGGTGGCACTCGCATGGGTCCTGGCGCAGGGTCCGCACGTGGTCCCGGTACCGGGGGCCAAGCGGGAGCGCTGGGTCACGGAGAACGCGGGCGCGGCCGGCCTGCGGCTGACGGCGGAGGACCTCGCGGAGGTGGCGGGGCTGCCGGGGGCGCGGGGATCCTGGGACTGAGAAGGGTCCTGAGGCTGTACGGGGATTTGCGGATTGCTTGTCCGTGATCGGGAACCCGCGGATCGCGAGCGGTGTATGAACAGTAGGACCGCCGCATCGAAGGGACCTTGATGGTGCAACGTCGAGCAGTGACAGCCGTGTTGGCCGCGGCCGCGCTCCTGATGACGGCCGGATGTTCCTCCGGCGACGGGGGAACGTCGGGCGGCGGGAGCGCGTTCCCGAACGCCAGGAGTACGGAGCCGGGGTCGCCCTCCTCCCAGCAGTCCGCCGAGGCGACACCGCCCGCCAAGGGCTCGGTGAAGGTCCTGCGCACCGTCACCGAGGACCTCGACACCCCTTGGGGCCTCGCGCCGCTGCCCGAGGGCGGACTGCTGGTGTCCTCGCGGGACAAGGGGACGATCACCCGGGTCGACGAGAAGTCCGGCAAGAAGACAGTGATGGGCGAGGTGCCCGGGGTCGCTCCCGCGGGAGAGGGCGGCCTCCTGGGCATCGCGCTCTCCCCGGACTACGCCTCGGACCACATGATCTACGCCTACTTCACGACGGCCTCGGACAACCGCATCGTCCGCATGCTGTACGACGAGAAGAAGCCGCCCGGCGAGCAGCTGGGCGCACCGGACACGATCTTCAAGGGCATCCCCAAGGGAATGATCCACAACGGCGGCCGGATCGCGTTCGGCCCGGACAAGATGCTGTACGCGGGTGCGGGTGAGACCGGTGACCGTGAGCTGGCCCAGGACAAGAAGGCGCTGGGCGGAAAGATCCTGCGGATGACACCGGACGGCGAGCCGGCGCCGGGCAATCCCTTCGGCGACTCGGTGGTCTACTCGTACGGGCATCGCAATGTCCAGGGCCTCGCCTGGGACGACAAACAGCGCCTGTGGGCCTCCGAGTTCGGCCAGGACACCTGGGACGAGCTCAACCAGATCAAGCCGGGTGACAACTACGGCTGGCCGGTGGTCGAGGGCAAGAGCGACAACCCCAAGTACCACAACCCGATCGCCCAGTGGCCCACCGACGACGCCTCCCCCAGCGGCATCGCCTACGCCGAGGGCTCCATATGGATGGCCGGCCTCAAGGGCGAACGCCTGTGGCGCATCCCCTTGAACGGCACAAAGGCCTCCGCCGCCCCCGAGGCCTTCCTGAAGGGCAAGTACGGCCGTCTGCGCACGGTCGTGTCGGCGGGCGGAGACAAGCTCTGGCTGACGACGAGTGAGACAGACGGCCGCGGGAGCCCTGAGAAGGGGGACGACAGGATTCTGGAGGTGGAGGTGAAGTAGGAGCAGAGGTGAAGCAGGCGCGCGGAGCCTCAGGACGCGTCGGGCTCGGACTTGGACTCACGCCCGGACTCGGGCACACGCCCGGACTCCGGCGCACGCTCGGCCACGGGTTCCCCGGCCGTGCCCGCCCGCTCCTGCCCGGGCTCCGGCTTCGGCAGTCGTACGACCACCTTGCCCGAGGACAGGTCTATGGGGCCGCGGCCCGGGTCGCCGTCGTTCAGGTCCACTCGGGTCAGTTCCAGACGTTTGCGTTCATCGTTCGTGTGCTTGCGGCCTGGTGCGAAGAGCTCCTCGAACATGTTGAACACGGCGCCTCCCTCGGCCCGGATCCCTTACAGCGTAGGCGTCAGCCCGCCGCCTGGGCAGCGCGGGCCTCCGGTGGGAACAGCCGCAGCCGATGCGCCAGGGCCGCCGCCTCCCCCCGTCCTGAGACGTCCAGCTTGGCCAGAATGTTCGAGACGTGGACGCTGGCCGTCTTAGGGGAGATGAAGAGTTCCTCCGCGATCTGGCGATTACTGCGGCCGGCGGCGACCAGGCGGAGGACATCGCGCTCGCGGCTGGTGAGGCCGAGCGCCGCCGCCGGGTCGACGGGGGCGAGGGCGGACGCTTCGCGGGTGTGGGTCAGGGTCAGGCGGGCCCGCTGGGCGAGCAGCGCGACGGCGTCGGCGAGCGGGCGCGCGCCGAGGTGGTCGGCGGTCGCCCGGGCCAGCCGGAGGAGTTCCGTGGCGCGGTCGCGGTCGTCGTCGTCCGCGCCCGAGGTCAGCAGGGCCTCGGCGAGACGGTGGCGGACGCGGGCGAGGTCGTAGGGGCGCTCCAGGGGTTCGAAGGCGGTGACCGCCTCGGACCAGTCGTGCGGCGTGGTCACGCCCTCGGCGCGCTGGAGTTCGGCGCGCACCCACTGCTCGTACGCGAGCCAGATGGGCGCGCCGGTCGCCAGCGACTTCGCGGCGGTGCGGATGTGTTCGACGGTCTCGGCGCGGGCCGCTTCGGCGACGGGCAGCCCGCGGGCGTCGGCCTCGGCGGTGGCGGCGGCGCGCAGCAGGGGCCAGGCGTAGCGCTGGGTGCCGGGCGGGAAGCCCATGTCCAGGGTCTGCCGCAGTTCGGCGCGGGCGTCGAGGAGGCGGCCCTCGTCGGCGGCTATGCCGATCGCTGTGCACGTCAGCGGCAGGGAATGCTGGGGCATGGGGCTGTGGGTGCCGAAGTGGCCGCGGGCTGCGGCCAGTTGGCGTCCCGCCTCGGCGAGGTCGCCGCGGGCGAGGGCGACGGGTGCCAGGCGGGAGGCGCCGACGCCGGACGCCTTGCCGCCGAGCCCGATACCCAGAGCGTTCCGCCCGGCCTCGACGGCCTCGTCCCACTGGCCGAGCGCGTAGAGCGACTCCGAGAGGTTGCCCCAGACCCATGCCTGGGTGTCCAGCAGACCGTTCCTGCGGGCGAGTTCGACGCCCTCCCGCAGGACCGTGACGGCCTCGCGGGAGCGGCCGACCGACTCCAGGTTGGACGGGAGGTTGATGTGCACGCGGCCGACGACATAGGCGGCGCCGGACCGGTTCACCTGCTCCTTGACCTCGTACATCTCCGCGAGTCCCGCCTCGATGTCCCCCGCGTCGACCATGAGGCCGCCGAGCGTGAGCCGGGCGTTCAGCTCGGTGTCGCGGGCGCCCACCATGCGCGCGTACTCCACGGCGCGCTCGGCGGCGGAGAGGGCGCCGGGGCCCGGTTCGTGCAGCATGCACCAGGAGGCGACCATGGACAGCACCTCGGCGTGCACCTCGGACGGCGGGAGGCCGCGCACCAGGTCCTGGGCGGTGGCGAGCTCCTTCCAGCCGTCGCCGCGCACCAGCAACTGGGTCAGCCGGGAGCGCTGGAGCCAGAACCAGGCGGCGCGCAGCGGGTCGCCCTCGTCCTCCAGGAGGCGCCCCGCCTTCTTGGTGATCTTCAGGGCGCGCTCGCGCTCCCCGCACAGGCGGCCGGCGACGGCGGCCTCGGCCATCAGGTCGACATAGCGCAGGGGTGTGGTGGCGGGGTCGCAGCCGCAGGGCGGATAGACCTCCACGTAGTCGATGGGGCGCAGTTCGGCCCGTACGGCGTCGGGGGCGATGTCCCACAGCTCCATCGCCCGCTCCAGGAGCCGCAGTTGCTCGGAGTGGGCGTGGCGGCGGCGGGCCTCGACGGAGGCGTCGAGGACGGCGGGCAGGGCCTTGGCGGCGTCGTGGGCGTGGTACCAGTAGCTGGCGAGGCGGGTGGTCCGCTCGTCGGCCGGTACGAGTGTCGGGTCGGCCTCCAGGGCCTCGGCGTAGCGGCGGTTGAAGCGGGAGCGCTCGCCGGGCAGCAGATCGTCGCTGACGGCTTCGCGGACCAGGGAGTGCCGGAAGCGGTAGCCGTCGCCGCCGGGCGAGGCGAGCAGGATGTTGGCGCCGACGGCGGCCCGCAGCGCCTCGATCAGGTCGTCCTCGGCGAGCCGGGCGACGGCGGCCAGCAGCCGGTACTCGACGGTGGAGCCGCCCTCGGCGACGATCCGGGCGACGCGCTGGGCGCTCTCGGGGAGGCCTTCGACCCGTACGAGGAGGAGGTCGCGCAGGGTGTCCGTGAGTCCCGTACGACAGCCTTCGTGGGCGGCGACGGCGAGTTCCTCGACGAAGAAGGCGTTGCCGTCGGAGCGGGCGAAGATCTCGTCGACCTGGGCCGGGTCGGGTTCGTGGGCGAGGATTCCGGCGATCTGGCGGCCGACTTCGGCGCGGCTGAAGCGGCTGAGTTCGATGCGGCGGACCGTGCGGAGGCGGTCGAGCTCGGCGAGGAGGGGCCGCAGCGGGTGGCGGCGGTGGATGTCGTCGGCGCGGTAACTGGCGACGACGACCAGGCGGCCGGTGCGCAGCGTGCGGAAGAGGTAGGCGAGCAGGTGGCGGGTGGAGGCGTCGGCCCAGTGCAGGTCTTCGAGGGCGACGACGACCGTGCGGTCCGCGGCGACGCGCTCCAGGAGACGGGCGGTGAGTTCGAAGAGGCGGGCCATGCCCTCCTCGTCGTACCGCTGTCCCCGGGGTGCCTCGCCCAGCTCGGGCAGCAGCCGGGCCAGCTCCTCCTCCTGTCCGGCGGCCGCGGCGGCGAGTTCGTCGGGGAGGATGCGGCGCAGCGCGCGCAGGGCGGTGGAGAACGGTGCGAAGGGGAGTCCGTCGGCGCCGATCTCGACGCAGCCGCCGCTCACGACGACGGCACCCTCGCGAGCGGCCGCGGCGGCGAACTCCTCCAGCAGGCGGGTCTTTCCGACCCCGGCCTCGCCGCCGAGCAGCAACGCCTGGGGCTCTCCCGCAGCGCTCGACGCCGGCGGGGTATCCCCACCGGCGGCGCGCGCGAGCGCTTCGTTCAACACCCCCAATTCGTCGGTGCGTCCGACGAACACCGGGCTGACGGACCTGGTCTCCACAGGCCCGAGCATCGCACAGGGGTCCGACAGCGCGGCACCGGTTATCGGCAGAGCGGCCGTTGTTCCGGCCTGGCGGCCTTCGTGTTCCAGGAGGCGGCCGACCCCCGTACGGCCGCTCTCCACCGTCACGGGAGGACGGCCGCCGGTGGCGCGGCTGTCCTCCCGTGCCCCGCCGCTCATGCGGCGCGGGCGAACCGGTGCCGGCGGGGACGGTCGCTATGCGACTGCCCCTCCGTGTCGTTCTGCCCGGACTCACGCGCGGCGGCGCGGCGGGCGGCACGGCGGCCGCGGAGGGCCTCCTGCACCAGACGGTGGTTCTGGGCCTCGCGGATCAGCTCGGCGGATCGGATCTGGTGAAGCTCGTACTCGAACATCTTGTGCCCCTCGTGAAGAGTCGGTTTCGGCCTCGCTCGTTTGCGATGCCTCAACTCTCTTCTCCCAGGGGGGTGCGCCACATCGGGAGAGTTCCGCATCTTGCGCATGCGAAGGGCCTTAGGTCCGGCGTAAGTGTCTTACGCCGGACCTAAGGCCCCTCAGAAACCCGGGCAGCAGGTGCTCAGGTGGACGGCATGGACATGAGGATGTCGGTGTACTTGAGGACGGCCAGCAGCAGACCGATGATCGCGAGCGAGACACCCGCCCAGGCGACGGACTTGATCCACGGGGCCTGCACCCGGTCGGGGTTCCCGAACGCCGGCCGGGCCAGCACGACGACGGCGACGATCAGGGCCGTCAGCGCGAAGAGGCCGGCGACGAACGCGTTGACGTTCCACGAGTCGGCGTAGACCTGCTTGATCTGCGTGGAGACGGAGGCGGTCGACGCGGTCTCCAGCTGCCCGTACAGCGAGTCGCGGGCCTGCCCGACGGTGCCGAGCCAGCTGCCGGTCAGCGAGACCAGGCCCAGGGCGGCCGAGACGACCGCGGCGGCACCCTGGCCGACTCCCGCGGAGGTCTTGTCGGCGATCGCCTCGGACTGGTCGTCCCCGGCCCCGTCCTCGTCGTAGCCGTCCTCGTCGTCGTCAGGAGCGCCGGCCGAGGCGTCCGATTCGGTCTCCGTCGCCTCGTCGGCCTTGGTGACGTCGGTCTTGGTGACGTCCACCGTCTCCTGGTCGCTCTTCGCCTCGGTGCCGGTCTCGACCCCGGCCTCGTCAACAGTCTTGGTTCCCATACCCCGCACGGTACGGACGCTCTCTGAGAGGTCCCTTAATGATCGTTGTGAGCGGCACGCGCGCGTGCCTCACGCCATTCGGGGGCGAGGAGGGACCACACCTCGAGATCGTGCCGTACGCCCCGGTAGAGGTGGCTTTCCCGGCGCACCCCGTCCCGGCTCATGCCCAGCCGGCGTGCCACGTTCAGGCTCGGCTCGTTCCGGGAGGCGGCGATCCACTCGATCCGGTGGATCCCGCGCTCCTCGAAGGCCCAGTCGAGGAGCACCCGCATCGCACGGGTGACGAGCCCGCGCCCGGTGCCGTCGGGTTCCAGCCAGCACCCGACCTCGCTGTTGCCGCGCTCCGCGTCGAAGTTCAGGAAGAGCACCCCGCCCACGAGTTTCCCGTCCAGCCACAGACCGTGCAGGGACCCGGTGTCGGCGGCGCGCATGTCGGCGTACCTCTGGAGCATGACCCGCGTGGACGCGACGTCCGTCGCCTTCGTCCCGAAGGGGATGAACCGGCCGATGAACTCCCTGCCCCGGTCCAGATGCGCCAGGAACTCCTCTGCGTGCCACGGTTCCAGGGGCCGCAGTTCCGCTCCGTCGTCACCCAGAGATATCGCGTACATCCCGCTGCCGCTCCTTCGCCAGTACGTCCGCCACCTCGGAGTCCGTCACCGCAGCCAGCCTCTCATGGGCGGCGCGGCATTCGGGCGGCTCGATGCTGATGCGCGGCAGCCGCTGGTCGAGCCAGCGGGGCAGCCACCAGTTGGCGCCGCCCAGCAGGTGCATGAGGGCGGGCACCAGGAGCGTACGCAGGACGAAGGCGTCGAGGGCGACGGCGGAGGCGAGGGCGATGCCGAACATCGCGATGACGCGGTCGCCGCTGAGCACGAAGGCGAGGAAGACCGAGATCATGATGACGGCGGCGGAGTTGATCACACGGCTGGTCTCGGCGAGGCCGACCCGGACGGCGCGCCGGTTGTCGCCGGTTTCCAGCCATTCCTCGTACATCCGGCTGACCAGGAAGACCTGGTAGTCCATGGAGAGCCCGAAGAGGACCGACACCATGATCACGGGCAGGAAGGGTTCGATCGGGCCCGCGCGGCCGAGGCCGAGCAGTTCGCTGCCCCAGCCCCACTGGAAGATCGCGACGACGACTCCGAAGGCGGCGGCCACGGCGGCGATGTTCATGACGGCGGCCTTCAGGGGGATGCCGATCGAACGGAAGGCGAGCAGCAGGAGGATGCAGCCGAGGCCGATGACGACGCCCACGAAGAGCGGGAGTTTGCCGACGATGACGTCCGCGAAGTCGTCGTAGCTGGCCGTCACACCGCCCACGTGCACATCGAGCGCGGTGTCCGCCTCGGCCCGCGGCAGGACGTCCGTCCGCAGCCTGCCCACGAGATCGCTGGTCTTCTGGGACTGCGGCGCGGAGGACGGGACGACGGTGAGGTAGGCGGTGTCGCCACCAGTGTTGTACGTCACCGGGGTCACCGACGCGACGCCCTTGGTCGCCCGGAGTGTGGCGTCCAGGTTGTCGAGCGCGAGCTTGTCCTCGGCGCCGTCGACCTTCGTGACGAGGGTGAGGGGGCCGTTCACGCCGGCACCGAAACCTCCCCCAGTCTCGGCTTCGCTCGACCGGGAGGTGCCCCCAGCGATCAGGTCGTACGCCGCTCGCGTGGTCGCCGACTTGGGATCGTTGCCCTGGTCGGAGGTGCCGAGGTGGAGCGAGAACGTGGGCAGCGCGAGCAGCGCCATGACGACGACGGCGACCGCGCCCAGCAGCTTGGGGTGCCGTTCCACGAAGACGGACCAGCGGGCGGCGAACCCGGTCGGGAGCTCCGGTTCGGGCCCGTGCTCGTAGAGCCTGCGCCGCTCGCGGCGGCTCAACGCGCGTGGACCGATGAAGGAGAGCAGCGCGGGCAGCAGCGTCACGGCGGCCGCGACGGTGAGGACGACGGTCAAGGAGGCGGCGATCGCCACGCCGTTCAGGAAGCCGAGCCGCAGGATGAGCATGCCGAGCAGGGCGATGCAGACGGTGGCGCCCGCGAAGACGACCGCGCGCCCTGTGGTGGCGACGGCGTTCCGCGCGGCCTCGGCCACCGGGAGACCTCGTTTCAGCCCGCGCCGGTGCCGGGTCACGATGAACAGCGCGTAGTCGATGCCGACGCCGAGTCCGATCAGCATGCCGAGCATGGGCGCGAAGTCGGCGACGGTCATGGCGTGTCCGAGGAGCACGATTCCGGCGTACGCCGTGCCGACGCCGACCAGGGCGGTGGCGATGGGCAGCAGGGAGGCGGCGAGCGAGCCGAAGGCGAGGAAGAGGACGACGGCGGCGACGACCACGCCGACGATCTCGGAGAGGTGCCCGCCCGACGACCTGGTGAGCCCTATCGCGCTGCCGCCCAGCTCCACTTGGAGCCCTTTGGCCTCGGCGGCCTTCGCGGTGTCCACGACGGCCTGCGCGTCGCCCTTGTCGATGTTCTCGGCCTGGTCGTGGAAGGTGACGGTGGCGTAGGCCGTACGTCCGTCGGCGCTGATCTGGCCCGAGCCCTGGCCCTCGTAGGGGCTGACGACGGAGGCCACGCCGGGCAGGGTCGAGATCTTGTCCAGGGCCCGGGTCATGGTCTGTTCGACGTCCGAGGAGCGCACGGTGCCGGGGCTGGTGTGCCAGACGACGGTGTCGCTGTCGCCGCCGAGGCCCGGGAAGCCGTCCCGCAGAAGCTGGGTGGCGCGGCCCGACTCGGTGCCGGGGGCTTCGTAGTCGTTCGAGTACGCGGAGCCCGTGACGGCAGCGGCGGAGGTGACACCGCCGAGGGCGAGAAGCCAGAGCAGAACGACGACGAGGCGGTGCTGGACACACCAACGTGCGAGGGCTGCCACGGACTAGCTCCCTGGGTGTTTTGTGGATCTTTACCGGGAACCGCCCGCAAAGAACGCATGACTTATGCGACATCACTCTTACAGCCGGAAGTGATCGTTTGCCTCATTCATGGGCTTATTCACATGAGTGCGAGCCAACTCACAGGACATTCCCGTGAACTCTGTCGCCCCGCGCGGTATCGCTCAGTCGAACTGGTCACCCATCGCCATGACCATCACTCCGGCGACCATCAGCCACAGGGCCCGCCTGGTGCGCCCCCGGGACCCGAGCACCGACGCTCCGGCGCACAGGGCGGCCCCCGAGGCGTAGGAGACGGGTATGAGCGCGGTCTGGGAACCGGTGGAGCGCAGCGCCGACGCCGCGAGGCCGACGACGGCCAGCAGCGCTCCCGCCCCGACCGCCGTCCAGCGGGCCCGCCGCGCCTCCTGCGCCGGATCCTCCACGTCATGCGTCTCAAAGTCTTGCGTTGTGGCGTCGCGCGTCTCGGAGTCTGTGCTTCCACCCATGGCGCGGGAGCGTAGCGCGCACTCCTGTGCGGCTGTTGACGCACCTAGGGGGATACATCGCAACCGATGTATCCCCCTAGGGAGTAGGAAAACCCTGACCTCAGCCCTCGCTGACGCCCAGCTTCTCCAGGATGAGCTCCTTGACGCGGGCCGCGTCGGCCTGGCCCCTGGTGGCCTTCATGACCGCACCGACGAGCGCGCCGACGGCCTGGATCTTGCCGCCGCGGATCTTGTCGGCGATGCCCGGGTTCCCGGCGATGGCCTCGTCGACGGCGGCGGTCAGCGCGCCCTCGTCCGAGACGACCTTCAGACCGCGCTTCTCGACGACCTCGTCCGGGGTGCCTTCTCCCGCGAGAACGCCTTCGATGACCTGGCGGGCCAGCTTGTCGTTCAGATCGCCGGAGACGACGAGCTCGGCGACCCGGGCGACCTGCGCCGGGGTGATCGGCAGGTCCTCCAGGGCCTTGCCCGACTCGTTGGCGCTGCGGGCCAGTTCGCCCATCCACCACTTGCGGGCGGACGCGGCGTCCGCGCCGGCCTCGATCGTGGCGACGATCGGGTCGATGGCACCGGCGTTGAGGATCGACTGCATGTCGTGGGCGTTGACGCCCCACTCCTCGCGCAGCCGGTTGCGGCGGGCCAGCGGCTGCTCGGGCAGACCGGCGCGCAGCTCCTCGACCCACTCGCGGGACGGGGCGACGGGGACCAGGTCGGGCTCCGGGAAGTACCGGTAGTCCTCGGCCTCCTCCTTCACGCGGCCCGAGGTCGTGGACCCGGTGTCCTCGTGGAAGTGGCGGGTCTCCTGGATGATCGTGCCGCCGGAGTTCAGCACCGCGGCGTGGCGCTGGATCTCGAAGCGGGCCGCACGCTCCACGGAGCGCAGCGAGTTGACGTTCTTCGTCTCGGAGCGCGTGCCGAACTTCTCGCGGCCGTGCGGACGCAGCGACAGGTTCACGTCGCAGCGCATCTGGCCCTGCTCCATGCGGGCCTCGGAGACACCGAGCGCCTTGATGAGCTCGCGCAGCTCGGCGACGTACGCCTTGGCGACCTCGGGAGCACGCTCGCCCGCGCCCTCGATCGGCTTGGTGACGATCTCGATGAGCGGGATGCCCGCGCGGTTGTAGTCGAGCAGCGAGTGGGACGCGCCGTGGATACGGCCGGTCGCGCCGCCGACGTGCAGCGACTTACCGGTGTCCTCCTCCATGTGGGCGCGCTCGATCTCCACGCGGAAGACCTCGCCGTCCTCCAGCTGGACGTCGAGATAGCCGTTGAAGGCGATCGGCTCGTCGTACTGAGAGGTCTGGAAGTTCTTCGGCATGTCCGGATAGAAGTAGTTCTTCCGGGCGAAGCGGCACCACTCGGCGATCTCGCAGTGCAGCGCGAGACCGATCTTGATGGCGGACTCGACGCCGGTCGCGTTGACGACCGGGAGCGAGCCGGGCATGCCGAGGCAGGTCGGGCAGGTCTGCGAGTTGGGCTCGGCGCCCAGCTCGGTCGAACACCCGCAGAACATCTTGGTCCTGGTGCCGAGTTCGACGTGGACTTCGAGGCCCATGACGGGGTCGTACGACGCCAGCGCGTCCTCGTACGACACCAGGTCGGTCGTGGTGGTCACGGTGAAAACTTCCCTCTCAGCCCAGCAGGACGTCGTCGTCGCCCAACCGCTTCAGCTCGCGGTAGAGGATGGCGAGGCCGGTGACGATGGCGGCGGCGGACACGGCCGCGTCGATGAGGCGCAGCGTGTCGTGCTCGAAGCGGGCCTTCTTGACCTGCTTGGCGACGCTGACGGCCCCGAACGCGGTGGTCGCCATGGACAGGTACGTACCGGACTTGGACTTCTTGAAGCCCTTGGCCTTGGACAGTGCCTTACTCACAACGACGGAGCCTCCTCGAGCAGCGGGTGCCCCCACTTTTCCACGAAGGCGGCCTCGACGGCGGCGCCGACCTTGTACAGCCGGTCGTCCTTCAGCGCCGGGGCGATGATCTGCAGACCGACCGGGAGGTTGTCCTCCGGCGCGAGACCGCAGGGCAGCGACATCGCGGAGTTGCCGGCCAGGTTGGTCGGGATGGTGCACAGGTCCGCGAGGTACATCGCCATCGGGTCGTCGGCGCGCTCGCCGATCGGGAAGGCGGTGGTCGGCGTGGTCGGCGAGACGATGACGTCGACCTTCTCGAACGACTTCTCGAAGTCGCGCGTGATGAGCGTACGGACCTTCTGCGCGGAGCCGTAGTACGCGTCGTAGTAACCGGAGCTGAGCGCGTACGTGCCGAGCATGATGCGGCGCTTGACCTCGGGGCCGAAGCCTTCCTCACGGGTGAGGGCGGTGACGTCCTCGGCGGAGCGGGTGCCGTCGTCGCCGGTACGGAGGCCGTAGCGCAGGCCGTCGAAGCGGGCGAGGTTGCTCGAACACTCGGACGGGGCGATCAGGTAGTACGCGGAGAGCGCCAGGTCGAAGGACGGGCAGTCCAGCTCGACGATCTCGGCGCCCAGCTCCTTGAGTACGGCGACGGCCTCGTCGAAGCGCTGCACGACACCGGCCTGGTAGCCCTCGCCGCGGAACTGCTTGACGACGCCGACGCGCATGCCCGCCACGCTGCCGTTGCGGGCGGCCTCGACGACCGGCGGGACCGGGGCGTCGATGGAGGTCGAGTCGAGCGGGTCGTGCCCGGCGATGACCTCGTGCAGGAGGGCGGCGTCCAGGACCGTACGGGCGCAGGGCCCGCCCTGGTCCAGGGAGCTGGAGAACGCCACCATGCCGTAACGGGAGACGGCGCCGTACGTCGGCTTGACGCCGACCGTGCCGGTGACGGCCGCGGGCTGGCGGATGGAGCCGCCCGTGTCGGTGCCGATCGCGAGGGGTGCCTGGAAGGAGGCGAGGGCGGCGCTGGACCCGCCACCGGAGCCGCCGGGGATCTTCGTCAGGTCCCAGGGGTTGCCGGTCGGGCCGTACGCGCTGTTCTCGGTGGAGGACCCCATGGCGAACTCGTCCATGTTGGTCTTGCCGAGGATGACGACGTCGGCGGCCTTCAGCTTCTTGGTGAGGGTCGCGTCGTACGGCGGAATCCAGCCTTCGAGGATCTTCGAACCGACGGTGGTCGGGATCCCCTCGGTGGTGAAGATGTCCTTGAGCGCGAGGGGCACACCGGCGAGCGGCCCGAGCTTCTCGCCCTTGGCGCGCTTCGCGTCGACGGCGCGGGCCTGGGCGAGGGCGCCCTCACGGTCGACGTGCAGGAAGGCGTGCACCTTCTCGTCGACGGCCTCGATCCGGGCGAGGTGGGCCTCGGTGACCTCGACGGCGGTGAGCTCGCCGGCGGCGATCTTGCCTGCGATCTCGGCCGCGGTGAGCTTGATGATGTTGACGTTGGTGTCCGTCATGGTGATTAGTCCTCCCCCAGGATCTGCGGCACCTTGAAACGCTGCTGCTCCTGGGCCGGGGCGCCGGAGAGCGCCTGCTCGGGGGTGAGCGACGGACGGACCTCGTCCGCGCGCATGACGTTCGTCAGCGGCAGCGGATGAGAGGTCGGCGGTACGTCTTGGTCGGCGACCTCGCTGACGCGGGCGACCGCGCCGATGATGTCGTCGAGCTGGCCTGCGAAGTGGTCGAGCTCTTCGCCCTTCAGCTCCAGACGCGCCAGCCGTGCGAGGTGGGCGACCTCCTCGCGCGTGATGCCAGGCATGCAGCGATCCTCTGGGGTGAGTGTGTGTGGTTTGGGCCCAATCCTATGGCGCCGGGGGTGGTGCCTGCGCCCGGGTTTCATCCGGGGGGTCTCCCACCCGCGCACCGCCCGTGACACTTCGCTGCCAAGGTGCGGGTCTCCTGCGGGGGTTCATCGCCGCCGGCGGCTGTCCGTAGGGGGGCCACACCACCGTCCGAACCTGCGGGCCGGGTGTGGCCGGCCGCGCAGTTCCCCGCGCCCCTGCCGGGGCGCCGCTCCTGACGCGGCAAGAACGACGCGATGCGGACGGCGGGATGCGGACGGCGGAATGCAGACGGTGGGAAGCAGACGGTGGGACGCGAACAACCAGGCGCGGACGCCAGGACGCAGACGGCCGGACGCGAACGACCAGGCGCGGACGCCGGGACGTGAACGACGAGGCGCGGACGTCAGTCGTGGAGGAACGACGGCATGCGGATGGTGGGACGCGAACCGATGGGATGCGGGCGGTGGGACGCGATCGACGAGGCGCGGACGCCGGCGGTGAGGAACCCCCGCGGGAGAGCTCCACTTGTCTGGTGACCGCCACGGGCGGTGCGCGGGTGGGAGAACAACGCGGAACCCCCACGCACCCGCACCCGACAGCGAACCGTCAAGCTACTCGGCGGCCGGCAAGGCGGCCCGCGGCCGCTGCCACCCCCGGGACCCACGGGCCAGCAGCCACGCAGTGGCCTCGTCGGGCGGCATCGCGGCGGCGACCAGCCACCCTTGCACAGCGTCACACCCCAGATCCCGCAACCGCTCCCACGTCTCGTCGTCCTCGACACCCTCCGCGACGACCAGCAGCCCCAGCGAGTGCGCGAGATCGACGGTGCAGCGCACGATCTCCGCGTCCTCGTTGTCCACGGCGAGCCGCGCGACGAACGACCGGTCGATCTTCAGCTCGCTCACCGGCAACCGGCGCAGGTGCACCAGCGACGAGTACCCCGTACCGAAGTCGTCCAGCGACATCTTCACCCCGTGCCCGGTCAGCCCGGCCAGGGTGTCCGCGGCCCGCTGCGGGTCCTCCAGGAGGACGTGTTCCGTTATCTCCAGCTGCAACGACCCCGCGGGGACCCCGTGCCGGGCGAGCCGGGCGGCGACCGCTCCGGCGAACCCGGGCGTGTGGACGTCCCGCGGCGAGACATTGACGGCCACCGGCACGTGCAGGCCCTGCGCCCGCCAGCGCGCGACCTGTCCGAGCGCCGTCTCCAGCACGTACTCGGTGAGGTGCGGCATCAGCCCGGACGACTCGGCGATGGCGATGAACTCGTCCGGCGGTACCTTCCCGCGCTCGGGATGCACCCAGCGGACCAGCGCCTCTAGTCCGGCCACCTGTCCGTCGAAGCGGACCTTCGGCTGGTAGTGCAGTTCGACGTCGCCGGCGTCGAGGGCCCGGCGCAGATCGCCGAGCAGACCGAGCCGGTCCGGGGTGTTGGAGTCCCGCTTGGACTCGTACACCTCCACCCCCGTACGGTCCCGCTTCGCCTGGTACATCGCCACGTCCGCCCGCCGCAGCAGCCCCTCCGCGTCCAGCGCGTGGTCGGGGAAGACGGCGAGCCCGGCGCTGGCCTCCAGGACGAGGGTGAGCCCGTCGAGGTCGAGCGGCGAGCCGAGCGCGGCGACGAGATTGCGGGCGACCCGCGTGGCCGACGTCGTGGAGTCGGCGACCGGCAGTAACACGGCGAACTCGTCGCCGCCGAGCCGCGCGGCCTCCGCCCCGCGCGGCAGCGCCAGCCTCAGCCGGTCGGCTATCTGAAGGAGCAGCCGGTCCCCGGCGAGATGCCCCAACGTGTCATTCACGGAACGGAATCGGTCCATATCTATCAGCATCAGAGCGGAACGCGCACCGATGCGCTCGGCATCGTCCAGAGCCGTCCATGTACGTTCCAGCAGCCACTGCCGGTTGGGCAGCCCGGTCAGCGGATCGCGCAGCTGCTCCTCCGCCCGCGCACGGGCGATCCACAGCGTGGAGTCGAGGGCGATCAGCGGGATCGAGAACAGCGGCAGCAGTATGGGCTGCGCGATGGCGACCACACAGATCAGTGGCGCGATACCGAGCAGTGCGACCGCGACGAGCCCCTGTCTGACCAGCGCCGTACGGGCGACGGTGGGCAGGCCGCCGGTGCGTGGCGCGTGCAGGTACCAGAGCAGGGCGCGGGTGACCGCGAGATACGCGGCGGCGACCAGAGCCACCTCGGGTGCGGCGTAGAGCGTCCAGCTCTCCGGGTTCCAGGGTGTCTCGACGGTGGGGAACCGCCCGAACACGGCGAGGACCAGCGCTCCGGCGCCGATGCCGAGGATGTCGGCCGCGCCGTGCAGCAGGCCTTGGCGCCAGCGGTTGCGGCGCGCGATGCCGACCAGGACGACGACGGTCAGGCTGACCATGCCGGCGGGCACCCAGCCGTACAGCAGCAGGACCGAGAGGGTGAGCGCCGCGCCGGAGCCGGTGCCGCCCCACCAGCGGGCCCGGCCGAGGGCGACCAGGTGGCCGACGATGATGCCGGTCAGCACGGCCAGCGACCAGCCGACGGCGCCGGACGGGAAGAGCGCGTGGTCGCCGCTGAACGCCCGGTAGAAGCCGGCGCCCAGGACGAACCCGGCTATTGCGACGACCGCCGCGGGCAGTGCGGGCCAGGACATGTGCCGTTCGGCGTCGTGGCCGGTCGGTCCGGTGGCACGCTCCGCGGTGAGCCTGCCGACGCCGGGAGCGGTGGGTGCCGTGAGGGGCGCGGAGCCGGGTCCGCCAGTGCCGGGGTGTTCCGAAGACCGCACCGTCCGCAGGCCGGCCAGCCACGTGCCGGTCATCCGGCGCAGGCGCAGGCGTGAGTCAGGGGCGGCGCTCTCGGTCGGTTCCATTCCCGTCCCTCTCACAGCCGGCGGTGCCCACGCCACGCGGTCCGTTGCCGGCGACAACTGCCAACGGCGCCGCGTCTGAAAAGCCTTTCCCCAGACTCTTCAAGAGCAGGGGATGCCCCAGCCGCAGCTGGGCACGGCAGGCGCACAGCTCAACAGTAGGCCGCAGAAGGCTTCCACGGGCAGCGGTCGTCGACGGTTGCCCGAATGCGACCCGGCCACCCGTATGCATCTGATATGCGCCGAACGGGTGGCCTTCAACCGCTATTCCTCGATCGGAAGCGCGACTTCCGCTGCCGCGTCCGGCCCTTGTTCGAGCAGGACGGCGAAGCCCTCCTCGTTCAGAACCGGCACCTTCAACTGCATTGCCTTGTCGTACTTCGAACCAGGATTGTCGCCCACCACAACGAAAGCTGTCTTCTTCGAAACAGAACCGGTCACTTTCGCTCCCCTGCTCTGCAGGGCCTCTTTCGCGCCGTCCCGCGTGTGGTGTTCGAGCGTGCCAGTGACGACAACGGTGAGCCCTTCGAGCGGACGCGGCCCCTCGTCCTCGCCGGAGCCCTCATCCTGCATACGAACGCCGGCGGCCCGCCACTTACGGATGATCTCGCCGTGCCAGTCCTCGGCGAACCATTCCTTCAGGGCTTTCGCGACGATCCCGCCCACGCCGTCGACCGCGGTCAGCTCCTCCTCCGTGGCCTGCTCGATCCGGTCGATGGAGCGGAACTCGCGCGCCAGCGCCTCCGCCGCGACCGGCCCGACATGACGGATCGACAGACCCGTCAGGATGCGGGCGAGCGGGCGGTCCTTGGCGGCCGCGATGGTGTCCAGCATCGCAAGCGCGTTCTTCTTCGGCTCGCCCTGCTGGTTGGCGAAGACCGTGGCGATCTTCTCCTCGCCGGTCTTCGGGTCGCGCTTGGGCAGGCCGCTGTCCTGGTCGAGGACGTACGCCTTGATGGGCAGCAGCCGCTCGATGGTGAGGTCGAAGAGGTCGCCCTCGTCCACCAGCGGCGGCTCGGCCGGCTCCAGCGGCTTGGTGAGGGCCGCGGCCGCCACGTACCCGAAGTGGTCGATGTCCAGCGCCTTGCGGCCCGCGAGGTAGAAGAGCCGCTCGCGCAACTGGGCCGGGCACGTCCTTGCGTTCGGGCAGCGCAGGTCGATGTCGCCCTCCTTCATCGGCCGCAGCGCCGTACCGCACTCGGGGCACTCGGCGGGCATCACGAACTCCCGCTCGGTGCCGTCGCGCAGGTCGACGACCGGGCCGAGGATCTCCGGAATGACGTCACCGGCCTTGCGCAGCACGACCGTGTCCCCGATGAGGACGCCCTTGGCCTTCACCACGTCCTGGTTGTGCAGGGTGGCGAACTCGACCTCCGAGCCGGCGACCGTGACCGGTTCGACCTGCGCGTACGGCGTGACGCGGCCCGTACGTCCCACGCCGACGCGGATGTTGATCAGCTTGGTGTTGACCTCCTCGGGCGCGTACTTCCAGGCGATCGCCCAGCGCGGCGCGCGCGAGGTGGAGCCGAGCCGTCCCTGGAGGGGGATCTCGTCGAGCTTGACGACCACGCCGTCGATCTCGTGCTCCACGGAGTGACGGTTCTCTCCGTAGTACGCGATGAACTCCCGCACGCCGTCGAGGTCGTCGACCACCTTGGCGTACTGCGTGGTCGGCAGACCCCACTCGCTCAGCAGGTCGTACGCCTGGGAGAGGCGGTCGATGTCGAAGCCCTCGCGGGCGCCGATGCCGTGCACCACCATGTGCAGCGGGCGGGTCGCGGTGACGCGCGGGTTCTTCTGGCGCAGTGAACCCGCCGCCGCGTTGCGCGGGTTGGAGAAGGGCTTGTCACCGGCCTTCAAAAGGCGGGCGTTGAGCTCCTCGAACTTCTCCATCGGGAAGTAGACCTCGCCGCGGATCTCCACGAGGTCCGGGATGCGGTCGCCCTTCAGACGGTCCGGAATCTCCCCGATCGTACGGACATTGGGGGTGATGTCCTCGCCCGTGCGGCCGTCGCCGCGGGTCGCCGCGCGGGTGAGGCGGCCGTGCTCGTAGGTGAGGTTGACCGCGAGGCCGTCGACCTTCAGCTCGCACAGGAAGTGGTAGTCGGAGGTGCCCACGTCCTTGGCGACCCGCTCGGCCCAGGTGGCGAGCTGCTCGTCGGTGAACGCGTTGTCGAGGGAGAGCATGCGCTCGCGGTGCTGGACGGAGGTGAACTCCGTCTCGTACGCCCCGGCCACCTTCTGGGTCGGCGAGTCGGGGGTGCGCAGCTCGGGGTGCTCCTCCTCGATCGCTTCGAGGGAACGCAGCAGCTTGTCGAACTCCGCGTCGCTGACGACGGGAGCGTCGTTCACGTAGTACCGGAAGCGGTGCTCCTCGATCTGCTCAGCGAGCTGCGCGTGCTTCTCCCATGCCTCGGCGGGTACGGATTGCGAAGCTGAGGCGGTCTCTGCGTGCTTTTCGCCGGCCACCGTGTTGTCCTCCCGTTACTCAGGGTTGTCCGCGAGGGATCTCGCCGCCCGGACGCAGTGGGCGAGTGCCTTGCGCGCGAAGTCGGGGGAAGCCCCCGCGAACCCGCACGACGGAGTGACCGTGACCGCCTCCGCGAGAAGGCCCGGTTGCAGCCCCAGCCTGCGCCACAGCGTCCTGACACCCATGACGCTACCGGCAGGGTCTGACAACGGGCCGTCCACGCTGGGGACGACACCGGCGAAGAGCCGCGTACCGCCTTCCACGGCTTCCCCGATCGCGTCGTCGTCACGCTCGGTGAGGAGTGAGAAGTCGAACGAGATCGCCGCGGCGCCCGCCCGGCGCAGGAGGGCGAACGGCACGTCCGGTGCGCACGAGTGGACCACGACCGGGCCGCCGTCGTGAACCCCGATGACGTCGCGGAGCGTGGCCTCGACGACCTGCCGGTCCACGGCGCGGTGAGTCCGGTAGCCGCTGGCGGACTTGACCTGCCCGCGCAGCACGGCGATGAGCGAGGGTTCGTCGAGCTGGAGGACGAGCTGGGCACCGGGGACGCGCCGCCGGACCTCGTCGAGATGCAGGCGCAGCCCCTCGGCGAGCGATCCGGCGAGATCCCGGCACGCGCCCGCGTCGGCCAGGGCCACCTCGCCGTTCCGCAACTCCAGCGCGGCGGCGAGGGTCCACGGACCGACGGCCTGCACCTTGAGCGGACCCTCGTACCCCTGCGTGAACTCCTCCAGCGCGTCGAGGTCTTCGCCGAGCCACGACCTGGCCCGCCTGGTGTCCCGCCCCGGTCGGTCCCCGAGCCGCCAGCCGCTGGGCTCCACGCGCGCGTACAGCTCGACCAGCATCCCGGCGGTCCGCCCGATCATGTCGGCGCCGGGCCCCCGCGCGGGCAGCTCCGCAAGGAACGGGAAGTCCTCGCAGGACCCCACGACCGTCTTGGCGGCCTCCCGCGCGTCACCGCCGGGCATGGATCCGACACCGGTCGCGGAACCGAACCTGAACTCGCTGTTTTCGCTCACCCCGAAAGCCTACGTAACGCTCCGGGGTGCAGCTCAGCGCCCCGGTCGCACCGTCAGATCGTTGACCTCCGCGTCCCGCGGCAGATCGAGGGCCATCAGGATCGTGGTCGCCACCGACTCCGGGTCGATCCACTTCGAGGCGTCGTACTGCTTGCCCTCCTGCTGGTGGACCTTGGCCTGCATGGGGCTGGCGGTGCGGCCGGGGTAGACGGAGGTGACGCGGACGCCGTTCGCGTGTTCCTCGTGGCGCAGGGAGTCCGCGAGGGCCTTCAGGCCGTGCTTGGAAGCCGCGTACGCGGACCAGTCGGCGTGGGCGTTGAGGCCGGCGCCGGAGTTGACGAAGAGCACGTGGCCCTGGCCGAGGCGGAGTTGGGGCAGGAAGTGGCGGGTCAGCTCGGCGGGGGCGATCAGGTTGACGTTGAGCTGGTGGCGCCAGGCCTTGGGGGTCAGCTCGCCGACCGGGCCCAGGTCGACCACGCCCGCGATGTGCAGGAGGGAGTCGACCCGGTCGGGCAGCGACTGGTGCGAGAACGCCCAGGAGAGCTTGTCGGGGTCCGCCAGGTCGCCGACCAGAGTCCTCGCTCCGGGGAACTCGGCCGCCAGTTCCTTGGCGCGGCCGGCGTCGCGCGCGTGCAGCACGAGTTCGTCGCCGCGCGCGTGGAGGCGGCGGGCGACGGCCGCGCCGATGCCGGAGCCCGCCCCGGTGATCACATGTGTAGCCATGTCCGCCATGCTCGCATCACCGAGGGCCGTGGCTCTCCTCCAGGTAGGCCAGCGCGGCCGCCGGCTCCTCCGCGAAGAACACCAGGTCGGCGAGCGGGCGCGGCAGGAAACCCTCGTCCTCCATACGCCGGAACTGCACCTTCAGGCCGTCGTAGAAGCCTGCCGTGTTGAGCAGCACCACCGGCTTGTCCGTCTTCCCGTGCTTCTTCAGCTCCAGGATCTCGGTCGCCTCGTCGAGCGTCCCCGTCCCACCGACCATGACCACCACCGCGTCGGCCTTCTCCAGGAGCAGCGCTTTGCGCTCGGCGAGATCCCGGGCGATCACCATCTCGTCGGCGCCCGCGCGGGCCTTGGCCGCCAGGAAGTCCACGGAGACGCCCAGGAGACGCCCGCCTGCCTCCTGCACGCCATCGGCGACCACCTTCATCAGACCGACGTCCGAACCGCCCCACACGAGCGTGTGGCCGCCCTTCCCGATCAGCTTCGCGAACTCCCGCGCGGGGCGCGTGTAGCGGTCGTCGAGGTCGGCGGCGGAGAGGAAGACGCAGATATTCATGCCGCCACCGTACGCGGGAAGAACCAGGGCCCCGCGAGCGCTTTTTCAGGTATGGCTGAAGGACACACGATCACCATCGAGCAGGGCACTGAGCACATACGCGTAGTGCACGGCGGCCAGGTGCTGGCGGAGAGCGACCGCCCCCTGGTGCTGCGCGAGACCGGCTGTCCCGTGCGCTACTACCTCCCGGCCGAGGACGTCCGTCTGGACCTGCTGACGCCCTCCGACACCCACACCCACTGCCCCTTCAAGGGCACCGCGTCCTACTGGTCGCTCCCGGACGCGGCCGACCTGGTCTGGTCGTACCCCGACCCCAAACCCGACGTCTCCCCGATCAAGGACCACCTCTGCTTCTACGAAGTAGAAGTGGGGTGACCCGATGAGTTCCGGGTCCGCCGGCGGTCTCCACCGGCATGGACAAGAAAACCATCTCGCGCGACGGCACCCCCATCGCGTACGAACGCTACGGTGACGGCCCGGCGGTCGTCCTGGTCGGCGGCGCCATGTGCACGGGCGCCACGCTGGCGCCCCTGGCGTCGGCCCTCTCCGACCGCTTCGGCGCCCTCACGTACGACCGCCGGGGCCGCGGCGACAGCGGCGACACCGCGCCCTTCGCGGTGGCCCGCGAGGTCGAGGACATCGCGGCCCTGATCGAGGCGTCCGGGGGCAGCGCGGCGCTCTACGGCATCTCGTCGGGCGGCGCGCTGGTCCTGGAGGCGGCGGCCAGTGGGCTGCCGGTCGGCAGGGTCGCCGTCTACGAGACGCCGTTCGCCGTGTACGAGGGCGGCGGCAAGGAGCGCCGGGAGTACACGGAACGACTGACCGAGCTCCTCGGCCAGGACCGGCACGGGGACGCCGTCGAGCTGTTCATGGCGCTCGCCGGCACTCCCCCGGAAATGATCGCGGGCGCCCGCCGGTCCCCCGCGTGGCCGGGTATGGAGGCGATCGCGCCCACGCTGGCGTACGACAACGCCGCGATGGGCGACGGCCTGGTGCCCCGCGACCGCCTGGCCTCGCTCACCGTGCCCGTACTGGCCGTCGCCGGCGGGGCGAGCCCCGAGTGGATGCGTGAGGCGGCCCGGACCGTCGCGGACACGGCGCCCGACGGGACGTATCGCACGCTGGACGGCCAGACCCACATGGTGGACCCCCAGGTACTGGCCCCCCTCCTGACGGAGTTCTTCTCGGGGGCCGCTCAGGGCGGCTAGCGGGTGCTGCGCCGGTCTCCGCCTGCCGACCAGCCGGCGGCGGGGCCGGTCAGACGGTGGCCGTCGCGCGCGTGGTCGTCGCGATCGTCGCCGAGCCCACCACGCGCGTGCCGTCGTACAGGACGATCGCCTGGCCGGGCGCGACCCCGCGGACCGGCTCGGTGAACGCGACCTCCAGCCCGCCGTCGACGAGTTCGGCGGTGACCGTCGTCTCGCCGCCGTGGGCGCGGAGCTGGGCGGTGTACGTGCCCGGACCGGTCGGAGCGGCGCCGCACCAGCGGGGCTTGATGGCCGTCAGTCCGTTCACGTCGAGGGACGCCGCCGGGCCCACCGTCACCGTGTTGTTCACCGGCGAGATGTCCAGGACGTAGCGCGGCTTGCCGTCGTCGGCCGGGGTGCCGATGCGCAGGCCCTTGCGCTGGCCGATGGTGAAGCCGAACGCGCCCTCGTGGGTGCCCAGCTTCGCGCCGGACTCGTCGACGATGTCGCCCTCGGACTTGCCGAGGCGGTTCGCGAGGAAGCCCTGGGTGTCGCCGTCGGCGATGAAGCAGATGTCGTGCGAGTCGGGCTTCTTGGCGACGGCCAGGCCCCGGCGCTCGGCCTCGGCGCGGATCTCGTCCTTCGTGGTGACCGTGTCGCCGAGCGGGAACAGCGCGTGGGCGAGCTGGCGGTCGTCGAGCACCCCGAGGACGTACGACTGGTCCTTGGCCATGTCGGACGCGCGGTGCAGCTCGCGCGTGCCGTCGTCGTTCACGATCACCTTGGCGTAGTGGCCCGTGCAGACCGCGTCGAAGCCGAGCGCGAGCGCCTTGTCGAGCAGGGCCGCGAACTTGATCTTCTCGTTGCAGCGCAGGCACGGATTCGGGGTGCGCCCGGCCTCGTACTCGGCGATGAAGTCCTCGACCACGTCCTCCCGGAAGCGCTCGGCGAGGTCCCACACGTAGAAGGGGATGCCGATGACGTCCGCCGCGCGGCGGGCGTCACGCGAGTCCTCGATGGTGCAACAGCCGCGCGCGCCGGTCCGGAACGACTGCGGGTTCGCCGAGAGGGCGAGGTGTACGCCGGTCACGTCGTGGCCTGCTTCCGCCGCGCGGGCGGCGGCTACGGCGGAGTCGACTCCGCCCGACATGGCGGCAAGGACGCGGAGGGGGCGCTGCGAGGTGTCAGTCATAACCCCTCCAGGGTACGGGGCGGCGGGAACCGGAGCCCGCGAGTATCCGTTGAAGATCGCATGGGGGAGAAAAAGGGGAAGCAGGGGAAGCCGCAGAGCCGCAAGGGCAAGGCCGGCGCCAAGGACGCGGACCGTCGGGTGGGGCGCCGGACGCTGCTCATCGGCGGTGCGGCGGCGGCCCTGGGCACGGCCGCCCTGGCGCGCGACAAGCTGGGCCACCTGTGGTGGAGGCTGCCGGGCGTGGAGAAGCCCCGGGTAGCGGGTGCGGTCGACTTCCGGGGCGCCCAGTGGGTGGCGGCGTCCGCGGCGAACTGGCGGCGCGCGGACCGGCCCGACGACTACGGCATAGACCGAGTGATCATCCATGTCACTCAGGGCAGCTTCACGAGCGCGGTGAAGGTCTTCCAGGACCCGGGGCACGGCGCCGCCGCCCACTACGTCGTCCGCAAGGACGGGCACATCACGCAGATGATCCGCGAGCTGGACGTGGCGTTCCACGCGGGGAATCGGGAGTACAACGAACGGAGCGTCGGCATCGAGCACGAGGGCTTCGTGGAGCGCGCCTCGTCGTTCACGGACGCGATGTATGCCGCCTCCGCGCGGCTCACCGCCGCGATATGCGGGCGGTACGGCATCCCCGTCGACCGGAAGCACATCATCGGGCACGTGGAGGTGCCGGGCACGGACCACACCGATCCCGGGCGGTACTGGGACTGGGACCGGTACATACGCCTGGTGCGGGAGGCGAAAACCGCTTCCGCCTAGCGATATGACGGGGTCGGGCACATCACGTCAGCAAGGGGCCATGTGATGCAGATCACATGTTCTCAATATCGTGAACAATTGGTGAGAGCCTCCCGCCCGATCCGCCCCTCCACCCCGCACGTGACCTGCGGCACGCCAACTTGGCTTTTTTTCAAGGGAGTTGACGGCCGCGGCGATCCATGGCGCATCCACAGCCTCCCCGGCTCGCTCCTAACTTCGCCTAAGTCTTTACATAGCCCTTAGGCCAAGGCTCCACGGCCATGACCCACACCACAGATCCCGCCTCCGGCGCGGGACAGCAGAGCAAGGGCACCCACGCGAGAAGCGGCCGGGGCGACAAGGGCGAGCACACCAAGGGGGCCAAGGGCCGGGGCGGCAAGGGCCTGCACCGGCGGAAGTTCCTCGGCGGGATGGCCGGGGTCGGGCTGGGGGCCGTCGGCGCGGCGGGCGCGGCCTTCTCCCTGCTGACCGGCGGCAACAACAACAAGGCCGCCGCCGCGGACGGCACCCTGACCATCCCGGACCTGCTGGAGGGCACCACGTCCGACAGCACCACCACCTACACCCTGACAGCGCAGACCGGCACGAGCGAGGTGATCAGCGGCGTCTCCAGTACGACGGCCGGCTACAACCAGTCGTTCCTCGGCCCGACCATGAAGTGGACCAACGGCGACACGGTCCTGCTGAACATCACCAACTCCCTGGGCGACGACACCACCGTCCACTTCCACGGCGCCCACATCCCGGCCGAGATGGACGGCGGCCCACAGAACGCCTTCGCCGACGGCGTGACCTGGTCCCCCACCTTCGAGGTCAAGGACGAGGCCAAGACCCTCTGGTACCACCCGCACGCCCTGGGCACCACGGCCGAGCAGGTAGTGCACGGACTGGCCGGGATGATCATCGTCGAGGACGACTCGGACACCTCGGCCGCGCTGCCGAGCGAGTACGGCGTCGACGACATCCCGATCATCCTGCAGTGTCTGGCGTCCGACAGCAGCGGCGACATCAAGTACGACGTCACGGGCTATCTCAGCTCCGGCCTCAGCTATCCGGTGCTGTGCAACGGCACCAACGTCGACTCGACCACCCTCGGCTTCACCGCCACCAAGACCCGCACCCGGTTCCGCGTCCTCAACGCCTCGCCGGCCGACATCATGACCGTCCAGCGCAGCGACGGCGGCACGCTCACCCAGATCGCCACCGACCAGGGCTACCTCACCGAGGCCACCGAGGTGACCACCATCCGCCTGGTGGCGGGCGCCCGCGCCGAGTTCGTCCTCGACCTCGAGGACGCGGTCACGCTTCAGGCAGTCGTCACCACCGGCTGGATCCGCGGCGGAAGCGGCACATACGACTTCCTGACCGTGACCCCGGACGCCTCCGACACACCCGACGACCTGCCGAGCACGCTCAACTCCATCAGCCGGTACGACACGAGCGACTTCACCGCGCGGACGATCACTCTCGGCCAGGGCACGGGCGGCGCCATGACGATCAACGGCTCCGTGGGCACCAGCATGTCCTCGATGGCGATGATCAGCACCACGCTGGACGCCGAGGAGGTCTGGACGATCAGCAACGGTACGCAGCTGGAGCACTCCTTCCATCTGCACGACGTGCCGTTCCAGCTGATCGAGATCAACGGTGAGGAGCCCACCGGCGTCGACCTCGGCTGGTTCGACACCTTCGAGGTGGTCGGCGGCGGCTCCATCAAGATCGCGATGAAGTTCACCGACTTCACCGACGACACGTACATGTACATGCTCCACTGCCATCTGCTCCAGCACGAGGACGAGGGCATGATGGCCGCCCTCATGGTGACGGACAGCTAGCTGGTGGCGGACGACTAGAGGGTGACGGACGGCCGGCCCGGCCTCACGGGACGGCTGCCGCCGGCAGTGGAAGTGCCGGCGGCAGCCGCGTCGAGGGCGGCGCCGGTGGTCGGCCGCGACAACGCTGGGGGTCCGCTCGGACAACTTCCGCCGGGTGAGCAGGCGTTCGCGCGGTGGCGCGACGGTCATACGGCGGCCCTCCGTCGGCAGGAACGGTGCTGTACGGAATTCCCGCACAGCCCGCAGTGTGCACCAACGGACATGCACTGTCGACAGTTGGACCCCCTATTCAAAGAGGAACCCTAGATTAGGGCAGAGTGTCGACACTAGAGCCTCGACCGCCACGGCTTGGCCTTGGCGGCCTTGAGGGCGCCGGCAGTCGAGGGGCGTGCGACGCTACGTCAGTCCCGCGGTGCGCGCCCGCTCCACCGCCGGGCCGATCGCCTTCGCCACCGCCTCGACGTCCGCCTCCGTGGAGGTGTGACCGAGGGAGAAGCGGAGGGTGCCGCGGGCGAGGTCGGGGTCGGTGCCGGTGGCGAGCAGGACGTGGCTGGGCTGGGCCACGCCCGCCGTGCACGCGGAGCCCGTGGAGCACTCGATGCCCTGGGCGTCCAGCAGGAGCAGCAGGGAGTCGCCCTCGCAGCCCGGGAACGTGAAGTGCGCGTTGGCGGGCAGCCTCCCGCCGGCCGCCGGGTCGCCGCCGAGGATCGCGTCGGGCACGGCCTTGCGCACGGCCACGACCAGGTCGTCGCGCAGGGCGCCGATCTCGCGGGCGAACCACTCACGCTGCTCGGCGGCGAGACGACCCGCGACCGCGAAGGAGGCGATGGCCGGGACGTCGAGCGTGCCGGAGCGGACATGGCGCTCCTGGCCGCCGCCGTGCAGGACGGGTACGGGGCTGTACTCGCGGCCCAGCAGCAGCGCGCCGATGCCGTACGGGCCGCCGATCTTGTGGCCCGAGACCGTCATCGCGGCGAGCCCCGAGGCGGCGAAGTCGACGGGGACCTGGCCGAAGGCCTGGACGGCGTCGGCGTGCAGCGGGATGCCGAACTCGGCGGCGACGTCGGCCAGTTCACGGACCGGCATGAGCGTGCCGATCTCGTTGTTGGCCCACATGACCGTGGCGAGGGCGACGTCGTCGGGGTTGCGGGCGATGGCCTCGCGCAGGGCGTCCGGGTGAACGCGGCCACAGGAGTCGACGGGCAGGTACTCGACGGTGGCGCCCTCGTGTTCACCGAGCCAGTGCACGGCGTCGAGGACGGCGTGGTGCTCGACGGGGCTCGCGAGGACGCGGGTGCGGGCCGGGTCGGCGTCTCTGCGGGACCAGTACAGGCCCTTCACCGCGAGGTTGTCGGCCTCGGTGCCGCCGGAGGTGAAGACCACCTCGCTGGGGCGTGCGCCGAGGGCGTCCGCGAGGGTTTCGCGGGCCTCCTCGACCGTCCGCCTGGCCCGGCGGCCGGCGGCGTGGAGGGAGGAGGCGTTGCCCGTGATGCTCAGCTGGGCGGTCAGTGCCTCTACCGCCTCGGGGAGCATGGGGGTGGTCGCGGCGTGGTCGAGGTAAGCCATGGTGGGCCTGATTCTACGGGCCCCCGCTCCGCGGCCTCGGTTCCGGCCCTCAGCCCCGTACGTTCCAGGACATCACGCTGCCGAAAGTCCTAGAAGTTCCAGGACATCGTCGAGTCGAACTGCATGAACGCGACCAGCACCAGCAGGTCGGCGATGCCCAGGCCGAGGCCCAGGAAGGCACGGCCGCGGCGGGCGGTGCCGCGCCAGAGGGCGACGGAGGCGAGGGCGATGGCGATGGGGCCCAGGAAGACGTTGAGGACGAGCAGGCCGACGAGGCCGAGGATGAAGGCGGCGACGGCCATGCCGTCGGCGTCCCGCACGGCGGCCCGGCGAGCGGGGGTGGCAGTGGCGGTGACGGGGGTGTTGGTGACGGGGGTGGGGGTGGTGGCGGTGAGTTCCATGAGGTGGGTCAGCTCCCAACGGTCAGTGGGTGGACGTGGGGCACGAACGGTCAGCTGGTGGAGGTGTGGCGCCGGCGGGCGTTGCGCTCGCGGATCGCGAAGACGGCGAGCCAGATGCCGATGACGGCGGCGGCGACGAGGGTGACGGGCAGCGGCGCGTGGGCCACGGAGCCCATGACGACACCCAGCAGGAGGAGGGCGGCGACGAGGAACAGCATGAGATGCCTCTCGAAGAAGTCTCGAAGTCCCGTCCCCGGGATTCATGACCTCGACAGTGAGGCCCGATTGTTTCGGGGACTTGACGACTCAGTGAACGGTTGTAGTAACAGTTGTTCACTGACTCTTGAGTCTAGCGCGTCCCCCGGCTTTCCAATTACAGAGAACAGTTGTTAACTGCATGGCATGAGTCACACTCTCGGCATCCGACAGGCCCAGAAGCAGAAGACCCGACAGGCGCTCCTGGACGCGGCGTTGGGACTCCTGGAGGAGCAGAGCCTGAGCAGCCTGGGTCTGCGCGAGGTCACCCGTGCCGTCGGTGTCGCCCCGACCGCCTTCTACCGGCACTTCCGCTCGACGGCGGACCTCGGCGTGGCGCTCGTCGAGGAGGCGCTCGGCAGCCTGCACCCGATGATCGAGGACACGGTGTCCGCGGCCGGGGACAGCGACGAACGCATCGCGCGTGCCGTCGACCTGATCGCCCGCCATGTCGCGACTTACCCGGCGCACGTCCGCTTCATCGCGCGCGAGCGGCACGGCGGTGTCCAGCCGGTGCGGGCGGCGATCAGGGAGCAACTGGCCCGGTTCGCCGAGGAGGTGAAGGTCGCGCTGGCGGAACACCCCGAGTCGGCGGGGTGGAGCGACGACGATCTGCTGATGCTCGCGGGCCTGTACGTCGACCACATGCTGATGGCGGCCTCGGCGTTCCTGGAAGCGCTGGAGGGGTCCGATCAGGAGCGGGAGCGGGTGGCCTGTGTGGCGAGCCGCCAGATGCGGCTGATCAGCATCGGCCGGCACAACTGGCTGGGGTAACTCAACTGGCTGGGGTAACTCAACCGGCCGGGATGACACGCGTGGGCGGCGCGCCCGTTCACCGAGCGCGCCGCCCACCCGCGTACGACCATCGTCCGCGCACGACCACCGTCCGCGTACGACGTCCTGGATCAGCCCTGCTGCTGCGGCTGGCCGCTCTGCCGGCCGCCGCCGGGGCCGCCGCCGCAGCCGCCCTGGCCGCCGCCCATGCCACCGCCGGGACCGCCGCTCGGCATGCCCGAGGGGTTGCCGGAAGGGGCCTTCCCGGTGGGCATGTTGGACGGGGTGCCGGACTGCGACGGCATCCCGGACGGCGCACCGCTGGGGCGCCCGGACGGGCCCCCGCTCGGCATTCCGGACGGCTGCTGACAGTTCTGGCTGGAGTTGCCGCTGTTCGAGGACGACGACGAGTCGTCCGAGCCGCAGGCCGCCAGCAGGGGCGACAGCGCCAGCAGGGCGACGACGGGGACAAGTCGTGCACGACGGTTCATGAGGGTAACTCCCAGTCAAGTCACGGAGCC
Source organism: Streptomyces sp. R35 (assembly GCF_041053035.1). NCBI lineage: Bacteria > Bacillati > Actinomycetota > Actinomycetes > Kitasatosporales > Streptomycetaceae > Streptomyces > Streptomyces sp. R35. The sequence goes on along the minus strand of NZ_CP163440.1, from coordinate 7,679,930 downwards.
GGTTTATGAAGACCGGATGAGCGGGGGGCCAGAGGACCAGATCCACGTAGGGCCACGCTGTGCCGAAGCTGTGGCTAGCTGTGGATCAACGGCTCCCGCCCGGCCTCAACCGTCCCCGTACAAAGCGCTGATGGCGGCGGCCGTCCCCGCCAGCTCCTCCCGTACCTCCGCCGGCGCGAGGACCTCCACCGTGTCCCCGAAGGCCAGCAGGGTGCGGGCTTCGCGGATGGAGCCGTGCGACAGCCGGGCGACGACCCACTCGCTCGTGCCGTCGTCCTCGGGCAACTCCGAGAGGGCGGAGGCATTGAGGCGCAGGAACATGTCGAGGCGGGAGCGCTGTACCCGAACTGTGACCTCGAGACCGCCCGGACGCTCCTCCACCTGGCGCCGCAACACCTCCCAGGCGTCGCCGAGTTCGACGCCCGGACGCCGCCGCACCGGGTCCGGCAGCAGGGTGGCCGTGCCCACCCGGTCGGCGCGGAAGAGCTGTGGCTTGCCACGCCGGTCGGCGACCAGGTACCAGACGCCGGCCTTGGAGACGAGCCCGTACGGGTCGACGGTGTACGTGCGCGGCTCGGCGTCCCCGCCGTGCCGGTAGCGCAGCCGCAGCCGGCGGTCGGTGAAGACGGCGTTCTGCAACACGTCCAGGTCGACGGCCCGTTGTGGCCCGCCCTTCCAGCGTGTCGCGTCGACCAGGATGCGGCGGCTGGTGACCTCGGCGGCCGGCCGGTGCGGCGCGGGCAGCGCGGCCATCACCTTGCGCAGGGCCGAGCCGAGGGCCGCGTCCAGGCCGAGCGCGGCGTGCGCGCCCTGCGCGGCCAGGATGAACAGCGCGCGGGACTCGTCGGCGGTCAGCCCCGTGACGTCCGTACGGAATCCGGCGAGCAGCTCGATGCCGCCGTGCCGCCCGCGCTCGGCGTAGACCGGGACACCGGAGGCGGACAGGGCCTCGACGTCCCGGTAGATGGTGCGCACCGACACCTCCAGGCGGTCGGCGAGTTCGTGGGCGGGGACGCGGCCACGGGTTTGCAGGAGCAGCAGGATCGAGAGCAGGCGGTCGGACTTCACGACCCCAGGATCGCGCCCGCCGAAAGTCCGCGCAAATGTTGACGGAAACTGTCAGGTTATGCGGCGAACCTAGGGGCACACCGACACACGGAAGAGGTCAGCCATGAACGCCATGGACCCCCGCCCCCTGTACGCCCGCGCCACCGAGCAGATCGCCGCGCTGGTCGAGACCGTCCGGCCGGAGCAACTCGCCGGCCCCACTCCCTGCACCGAGTACGACGTACGGACCCTGCTGTCGCACATGGTCGGCGGCACCCTCCGGATCGCCGTGACCGGTGAGGGCGGCGACGGACTCGCCGTGCACCCCTTCGCGGAGGGCGTCGGGGACGACGGCTGGCCGGCCGCGTACGACGACGTCCGGACCCGGGTGCTGAAGGCCTGGGCGGACGACGCCCGGCTGGACGCCCTGGTGATGGTGCCGTGGGGCGAGGCACCCGGCCGCAACGCACTGGCGGGGTATGTGATGGAGGCCGTCACGCACACCTGGGACCTGTCCGAGGCGCTCGGCCGGCCCCTCGAACTCGACCCGGAACTCGCCGGGTTCGCACTCGCCATCGCCCACCGCGTACTGCCCGCCGAGGAGCGAGAGGACGACCCGGAGCTGCCGTTCGGCTCGGTGGTACCGACCCCCGAAGGAGCCGACACCTACGGACAGCTGGCGGCCTACCTCGGCCGGCTGCCGCTCAGCCGAGCCTGACCCGCGCACGACGACACCCGGCTGGACGCCCCGATGATCGTGCCGCGGGGCGAGGCACCCGGCCGCAACGCACTGGCGGCCACGCGGCGGTAGCCGCATATCGGATGCAGCGTGATGGAGGCCGTCACCCACACCTGGGACCTGTCCGAGGCGCTCGGCCGGCCCCTCGAACTCGACCCGGAACTCGCCGGGTTCGCACTCGTCATCGCCCACCGCGTACTGCCCGAAGGGGAGCGCGAGGACGACCCGGAGCTGCCGTTCGGCTCGGTGGTACCGACCCCCGAAGGAGCCGACACCTACGCACAGCTGGCGGCCTACCTCGGCCGGCTGCCGCTCAGCCGAGCCTGACCCGCGCACGACGACACCCGGCTGGACGCCCCGATGATCGTGCCGCGGGGCGAGGCACCCGGCCGCAACGCACTGGCGGCCACGCGGCGGTAGCCGCATATCGGATGCAGCGTGATGGAGGCCGTCACCCACACCTGGGACCTGTCCGAGGCGCTCGGCCGGCCCCTCGAACTCGACCCGGAACCCGCCGGGTTCGCACTCGCCATCGCCCACCGCGTACTGCCCGCCGAGGAGCGAGAGGACGACCCGGAGCTGCCGTTCGGCTCGGTGGTACCGGCCCCCGAAGGAGCCGACACCTACGCACAGCTGGCGGCCTACCTCGGCCGGCGGCCGCTCAGCCGAGCCGGGCGCGTGCGAGCTGCCGGGACTGTGCGACCAGTCGGTCCGCGCTGTCCCACACCTCGGCGTCCTCCTCCAGGAAGCCGCCGGCGAGGTTGCGGGTGGTGATCGACACCCGCAGCGGGCCGGGCGCCGGACGGGTGCGCACATGCACGGTCAGCTCGACGGTCGGCACCCAGCCGGACAGGCCGATCTCGAAGGCGGTCGGCGGCAGCGCGTCGACCGCGAGGAGCAGCGAGAGGGGGTCGGCGTCGCGGCCGTCGGCGAGTCCGAACCAGGACCGCATCTCGCCCTTCCCGGACGGCGCGCCGAGCGCCCAGCCCAGCGTCGCCGGGTCGAGCTTGAGGAACAGCCGGTCGGCGATCGCCGAGCTGCCGGGAACGGGAGCGGGTGCGTCCTGCGGGCCGAAGCACTGGTCCATCGGCGGGATCGCGGGCGGTTTCGCCGTCGTACGGACGTCGTCGGGCAGGGTGTCGAGATCGCCGTACGAGGCGAGGACGCGGATCCGCTCGACCTCGCGGCCCTCGTCGTCGTACTGGAAGAGGGAGGCCTGGCCGGTCGACAGGGTCCGGCCGGTGCGGACGACGTCCGTGCGGACGACCGCGGGGCCCGGCTGGGACGCGGTCAGGTAGTGCGCGGAGATCGTGAACGGATCACTGTGCGGCAGGGCGTCCGCGAGGGCGCGGCCCAGGACGGCCAGCAGATAGCCGCCGTTGACGGCGTTGATGATCGTCCACCCGGCCGAGAGGTCGATGTCGTAGACACCGGGTTCGCGCAGGGTGACCGCGGTGTCCCGGTCGAACTCGCTGTCGCCGATCGTGGGCCGTACGGCCTGTACCGAAGCTGCTTCTGGCATACGTGAACGGTACAACAGGAGATTACTAAGCGGTAGCTTTGACGGTTTCGGCCAGATGACATCTCCCAGTAGCCCAGGTGAGGACTCGGCAATTTCCTGGTAAGTGTCCGTTATGACCCGTGACCAATCGCCCTCGTCTCGCCTCTGAACTGACATGAGCCTCACCGGGACGCCGTTCCTCTTCACCGCAATCGCGGTGTTCGCCCTCGCCCTCGTCCTGCCCCTGGCCCTCTGGTCCCGAGTCCGCGGGCCCGCGCCCGTGCGCAGCGCTGCCCGGCTGCTGATGCTGCTGTTCGCCCAGGGCACCGCGATCACCCTCGTCTTCGTCCTCGTCAACAACGCCAACAGCCTGTACGACAACTGGGCGGACCTGCTCGGCACGGGCGACCATGTCCAGCGGGCCGCCGACCTCGGCAAGGACGGCACCGGCGGGATCGCGCTCGAACAGCTGCCGAAGGTCCGCCAGACGTTCACCCAGGCGGACGGTCCCGGTATGCACCAGGCGGGCGGGGTGCGCGTCACCCAGGTCAAGGGCCGGGTGTCGGGGGTGAACGCGGAGGTCTATGTCTGGCTGCCGCCGCAGTACCACGAAGCCGCCTACCGCCACCGGAAGTTCCCCGTCGTGGAGCTGCTGCCGGGCTATCCCGGTTCGGCGAAGGCGTGGTTCGGTTCGCTGAAGGTGCACAAGCAACTGCTGCCGATGATGCGCGACGGCGAGGTCGCGCCGTTCATCCTGGTCGCGCCGCGCACCACGCTGCTGGCCCGGGTGGACACGGGCTGCGCGAACGTCCCAGGCACGGTGAACGCCGACAGCTGGCTCAGCCTCGACGTGCCCAGGATGGTGACGGACAACTTCCGCGCCGAGGCCGCTCCGGACGGCTGGGCGACCGCCGGCTACTCGGCGGGGGCGCACTGCGCGACGAAGCTCGCCGTTGCGCACCCCGACCGCTACCGGGCGGCGGTGAGCCTGTCCGGCTACAACGACCCGATCGGCGAACGGAAGTCGCTCGCCGCGCGGAGCACGGCACTACGCCGGGAGAACAACCCCTATCTGCTGCTGCGCGGCTACCGCACCCCGCCCCGCCTCGCCCTCTACCTCTCCGGCGAGTCCGGCGACGGCTACCAGGCGGGCGCGGCGCTCCAGCAGATCGCCCGGCCGCCGACGACCGTGGACGTGCTGCTGCTGCCGCGCAGCGCGGGCGGCCATGACATGGGGCTGTGGCGGCCGCAGATCCCCGAGGTGTTCCGCTGGCTGACCCGGCAGATCGGCGGCAGCGCCGCCAAGGGAGCCGCGGGTTCCACCGGATCCACGGAATCCACCAGTACTACGGGATTCACCCGTACTACGGGATCTACGGGGTCTCTTCCTCAGTGACCGTCGACCGGCGGTTCCACGCGCGCGGCGCCCGCCAGTGGTACCGCATCGCGAGCAGCCTCAGGACGAATGCGGTGACGACCGCGAGCCCGCTGGTGAACGGAGACAGCGCGTCGTAGCGGATGCACAGCACGACCATCGTGGCGCCCACCATCGCGGGCACCGCGTACAGGTCACGGTCCCAGCGCAGCAGCGAGGGCACCTCGTTGGCGAGGACGTCGCGCAGCACACCTCCGCCCACCGCCGTGACGAGACCGAGGGCGGCCGACTGGGGCAGGCCGAGCCCGTACTCGTACGCCTTCGTGGTGCCCGCGACAGAGAAGAGGCCGAGCCCGGCCGCGTCGAAGACGTTGACGCCCGCCTGGATCCGCTCCACGTGGGGGTGGAGAAAGAAGACCAGCAGGGCGGCGAGCAGCGGGGTGGTGAAGTAGCCGAGGTCGGTGAAGGCGGCCGGGGGCACGGCGCCGATCATCAGGTCCCGGAACAGCCCTCCGCCCAGCGCTGTGACCTCGGCGAGTACGGCGATGCCGAAGACGTCGAAGTTCTTGCGGACGGCCAGCAGCGCGCCGGAGATCGCGAAGACGAAGATCCCCACGAGGTCGAGCACATGCTGGACGGAGGGGCTGAACAGTTCCTGAAGCACCCGTACATTCTCACCCGCCGACGGGCGTGAACCTTACAAAGCAAGGCCTACGGCAGGTGATACGACCTACACGGTGGGCTGTCGGGACTGTCGGGTGGGCTACAGCGTCGGCTTGCCGGTCGTGTAGATCCAGGTCTGGAACAGGTCGTCGAGCTGTTGGCCGGAGATCTTCTCGGCGAGCTGGATGAACTCGGCCGTGTTGGCGTTGCCGTACTTGTGCAGCTTCGTCCAGGCGGGCAGCAGCTTGAAGAAGGCGGTGTCGCCGATGCGTTCGCGCAGCATCTGGAGCGTCATCGCGCCGCGCTGGTAGACCGCCGAGGCGAACATCGTGTCGCGCTGCGGGTCGGCGACGGTGATCTGCCAGAAGGCGGCGTCCGCGGGCCGCGCGTTGTAGCCGGCGACGAAGGAGTCGTGCGCCGAGCGGATCCCCTTGTGCTCGGACCAGAGCCACTGGGCGTAGGTCGCGAAGCCCTCGTTGAGCCAGATGTCCTTCCAGCGGTCCACCGAGACGGAGTCGCCGAACCACTGGTGGGCCAGTTCGTGCACGATGGTCGACTCCGAGCGCACGGCGGAGTACGCGGGCTTCGACTGGACCTCCAGCGAGAAGCCGGCCTGCGGCATGTCGTCGACGATCGCGCCGGTCTCCTCGAAGGGGTACGGGCCGAAGACCTGCGACCAGTAGTCGGTCGCCTCGGCCGTGACGGCGTACACGTCGACGCTGTTGCTGTTCGCGAGCACCGGGTCGATGGCGACGTAGATCGGCGTCCCGGCGGGCGTCGTCCCGGTCTTCACGTCGAACGTGCCGATGGTCGCGGTCGCGAGATAGGTCGCCATGGGCTTGTTCTCGCGCCAGTGCGTGACGGTCTGGCCGTCCTTGTCGTACGTCGATATCAGGCGGCCGTTGGAGACGCCGGTCAGGCCCTTCGGCGCCTTGATCCGGATGTCGTACGTGGCTTTGTCGGACGGGTGGTCGCTGGACGGGAACCAGGTGGAGGCGGCGTTGGGCTCGCAGGCGACGAAGACGCCGTCGGGGGTCTTCATCCACCCGTAGTCGGAGCCGAAGATGATGGGGCCGCCGAGGGGTTCGGGCACACCGCCGTAGGTGACGGTCACGGTGAAGGTCCGGTCCTTCGACAGCGTGCCGCGCGGGGTGATGTGGATCTCGTCGCCGTCCCGCGTGAACTCGGCGCGTCTGCCGTTCACTTCGACCAACGCGACGTCCAGCTTCTGGAGGTCCAGGTCGAAGGCGGAGAGGTTCTGGGTGGCGCGGGCCGTGATCGTCGTACGGCCGTCGAGGCGGTCGGTGTCCGGGTTGTACGCCACGTCGAGGTCGTAGTGGCGGGCGTCGAAGCCGCCGTTGCCGAGCTGCGGGAAGTACGGGTCTGCGACGCCGTCGGCGCCCGGGGTGGGGGCGGAGGAGGCGGCGATGACGAGGAAGGAGGCCGCCGCGGTCGCGAGGGCCCCTAAACGTGCCGAACGGGAGAGTGCCATGAGCGTCCCTTTCGTACGTGTACCGATCAATTTCGATCAGACGGACACGCAGGACTCTGCACTCTCCCGTTCGGGCATGTTCATGACTTTGCCAAGTCGTCATGGCCTACTTGCCGGTTGACTCCTGACGATCGGCTTCCGCCTCGGGCTCGGCTTCGGCGTCCGCCGCCGTCTCGGGCTCGGCTTCCGCCTCTGCTTCCGCCTCTGCTTCGGTCGCCGTCTCGGCTTCCGGCTCGGCTTCCACCTCTGCATCGGCCGCCGTCTCGGCTTCCGGCTCGGTGGAGGCTTCCTCTTCGGCGGGCGTCTGCGAGACCTCGGCCGGAGCCTCCCCCGACACCTCGGTGGCGTCCACGGCGGCCACCAGCTCCACCGCCTCCTTCGCCGCCGACAGCAGCACCGTGTCCTGCGGAGCCTGGTCCTCGAAGTTCTCGGGGTGGTGGCAGGCGACCTGCTGACCGGGCTTCAGCTCGATGAGCGGGGGCTCGGTGGTCTTGCAGATCTGCGTGGCCTTCCAGCAGCGCGTGTGGAAGCGGCAGCCGCTCGGCGGCGAGATCGGCGAGGGCACGTCGCCGCGGAGCAGGATGCGCTCGCTCTTGACGCCCCGGCGCTTGGGGTCCGGCACCGGCACGGCCGACATCAGGGCCTTGGTGTACGGGTGCATCGGCGCCTCGTACAGCGAGTTGCGGTCGGCGAGTTCGACGATCTTGCCGAGGTACATCACCGCGATGCGGTCCGAGACATGGCGTACGACGGAGAGGTCGTGCGCGATGATCACGTACGTCAGGCCCAGCTCGGACTGGAGGTCGTCCATCAGGTTCACGACCTGCGCCTGGATCGACACGTCGAGGGCCGAGACCGGCTCGTCCGCCACGACCAGCTTCGGCTTCAGGGCGAGCGCCCGGGCGATGCCGATGCGCTGGCGCTGGCCGCCGGAGAACTCGTGCGGGTAGCGGTTGTAGTGCTCGGGGCTCAGGCCCACCAGCTCCAGGAGCCGCTGGACCTCCTTCTTCACGCCGCCCTCGGGCTCCACGCCCTGGAGCCGGAACGGCGCCGAGACGATCGAGCCGATGGTGTGCCGCGGGTTCAGCGAACCGTACGGGTCCTGGAAGATCATCTGGATGTCCCGGCGCAGCGGGCGCATCCCTCCCGCGCTCAGCGAGGTGATGTCCTTGCCCTCGAACTCGATGGTGCCGCCGGTCGGGTCCTGGAGCCGGGTGATGACCCGGCCCATGGTCGACTTGCCGCAGCCGGACTCGCCGACGACGCCGAGCGTCTCGCCCTTGCGGACCTCGAAGTCGATGCCGTCGACCGCCTTCACGGCGGCGACCTGGCGCTGAAGGATGCCCTTCCGGATGGGGAAGTGCTTCTTCAGCCCCTGGACCCTGAGCAGGACCTCGCGCTCGTCCGAGCCCTTCGCGGAGTCCGCGCGGTCCTCGGGTGCCGCTGCCTGCTGCGGGATCACCGCGTCGGCGGCGTCCGTCTTCTTCGTCTCACTCACAGCTTCGGCGCAATCTCTTCGGTCCAGATCCGCGTACGGTCCTCCTGCGAGAGGTGGCAGGCGGTGTAGTGCCCGCTGCCGACCAGCTGCAGTTCGGGGCGCACGGTACGGGTGACATCGCCCTTGGGCAGGTCCGCGTACGGGCAGCGCGGGTGGAAGGCGCAGCCCGAGGGGACGTTGATGAGGCTCGGCGGCTGGCCCTTGACCGGGATGAGCCGGTCGGAGGTCTCCCGGTCGATACGCGGCATCGAACCGAGCAGACCCCAGGTGTACGGGTGCTGCGGCTGCTCGAAGATCGCGTCGACGGTGCCGCGCTCCACGCACCGGCCGCCGTACATCACCAGGACCTCGTCGGCGATCTCGGCGACCACACCCAGGTCGTGGGTGATGAGGACGACGGCGGAGCCGAACTCCTTCTGCAGATCCCGGATGAGGTCGAGGATCTGCGCCTGGACGGTCACGTCGAGGGCGGTCGTCGGCTCGTCCGCGATGAGCAGCTCGGGGTTGTTGACGAGCGCCATGGCGATCATCGCGCGCTGGCGCATACCGCCGGAGAACTCGTGCGGGTAGCTGTCGGCGCGCTTGGCCGGTTCGGGGATGCCGACCCGGTCGAGCATCTCGATGGCCCGCTTGCGCGCGGTCTTCTTGTCGACCTTGTGGTGGACGCGGTACGCCTCCACGATCTGGTTGCCGATCGTGTAGTACGGGTGCATCGCCGAGAGCGGGTCCTGGAAGATCATCGCCATCTCGCGGCCGCGGAGCTTGCGCACCTCGTCCGGGTCGGCGTTGACCAGTTCCTTGCCGTCCAGCCAGATCTCGCCGGACATCTGGACGTTCTTGCCGCGCGCGCCGAGCCGGTGCAGGCCCATGATCGCCAGCGAGGTGACGGACTTGCCGGAGCCCGACTCACCCACGATGGAGAGGGTCTTGCCCTTCTCCAGCGAGAAGCTGAGCCCGTCGACGGACTTGACCAGGCCGTCGTCGGTCGGGAAGTGCACCTTGAGGTCGCGCACTTCGAGGAAGGCGTTCGGGGCGTCCGAGGGCGAGGAAACGGGCTCGCCGACCGCGGCGCCAGTCTTGGACAGTTCGGTCACGAGAGCCTCACCCGCGGGTCGGCGGCGGCGTACAGCACGTCCACCAAAAGATTTGCGATCACGACGAAGAAGGCGGCCAGCAGAGTCACGCCGAGGATCTTGGGCAGGTCGTTGTCGGTGATGCCGGCCACCGCGTACTCGCCGACGCCGTGCAGCGAGAACACGGTCTCGGTGATCACGGCACCGCCGAGCAGCAGACCGAGGTCCATGCCGAAGACGGTGATGATCGGGGTGAGGGCAGCGCGCAGTCCGTGCCGGACCACCACGTTGCGCTCGCGCAGGCCCTTGGCGCGGGCCGTGCGGATGAAGTCCTCGTTCATCGTCTCCAGCATGCCCGAGCGGGTGAGCCGCGCGTAGATGGCGGAGTACAGAAGTGCGAGAGAACACCACGCGGGGAAGAGCGTGTTGGCCCATTGCGCGGGGTTCTCGGTGAACGGAACGTAGGTGCGCCCGAAGATCGGCCACTGGTAGGTGAAGAGCAGGATCGCCAGGTTGCCCGTGAAGAACATGGGCAGCGAGACACCGGCGAGCGCGACGCCCATGAAGGTGCGGTCGAAGAACGAGCGCGGCTTCAGCGCGGAGACGACACCGACCGCCACACCCGAGACCAGCCACAGTACGGCGGCACCGGCGGCCAGCGAAGCGGTCACCGGAAGACGGTCGGTGAGCTCCGGCCAGACCGCCTGGTGGGTCTTGAAGGAGTACCCGAAGCACGGTGCGTCGCAGTGCACCGTGGTCGGGCCGAGGTCGTAGGTGGCGCCGACCACGATCCCCTTGATGAAGTGCCAGTACTGGAGGTAAACGGGCTGGTCCAGACCCAGGTTGTGCTTGACCGCGAGGATGTCGGCCTTCGACGGGCTCTTACCGATGTACTGCTGCGCCAGCTGGTCGGCGGTCTGGCCGGCCATGCGGGGCAGCAGGAAGAAGATGGCGAAGGTGACCGCGGAGACGACCAGCAGCAGGATCACTGCCGCTACCGTCCGACGGAGGATGTACGAGATCACGGGGATCGGCGCTGGTGCCCGCGGGCCGCGAAGCCCGCGGGCACCAATGCCTTCACCTGCCTTCCGGGGCTGCTACTTCTTCGTGGTGCCGATGTTGAGGTAGTCGTACTGACCGCTGAAGGCCGCCGTCGACACCAGGTTGGTGTAGGTCGTCGGACGGGCCAGCAGCACCTTGAAGTAGGTCAGCGGGACGAGGACGGCGTCGTCCATGGTCTGCTTGTCGATCTGGGTGTACAGGCTGTTGCGCGCGGCGGTGTCCTCGGTGCCGATCGCCTTCTCCAGGAGGGCGTTGACATCCTTGTTGTCGTACTGCGACAGGTTGGTGTTACCCGAGGCGCCGATCGCGCTGCCGTTCAGGATCTGCTGCAGGAAGCCGTAGCCGGACGGCCAGTCGGCACCCCACTGCATCATGATCAGACCGATGTTGTTCTTCTCGGTGAACTTCGGGACGCCCGCGTAGTCGGTGAAGTACTTGCCCGACGGGTACTGCTTCAGGCTGGCGTTGATGCCGGCCGCCTTCAGCGAGTTGATGATCGCGGTCGCCGCGTCGATCTCCTGCGGGCGGTCGCTGCGCGCGGAGATGTTCGTCGTGATCGACGACTTGCCGCAGGCCTTCAGCTGCTCCTTGGCCTTGGCAGCGTCACCCTTGTTGCCGGTGGACGCGTAGACGTCCGACTTCTCGTAGCCCGGGATGTCCGGCGGCAGAACGGTGGAGGCGACGTCACCGCGGATCGGGCCGCCCTCGGCGGTCTGCACCGAGACCTTGTCGATCGCGAACTGCACGGCCTTGCGGCACTCGACCTTGTTGAACGGCGCGACCTTGGTGTTGATCGCCATGTAGACGAGACGGCCACCGTAGGTGTTGTCCGTGTTGGCCTTCTTGTCGGCCGAGCTCAGCACCTGCGCCTGAGTGGCGGCCTGGACACCCGTACCACCGAGGTCGATCGCGTCGCCCGCCAGGACGTCCTTGTCGATCGTCTCGGCGTTGACCTTCAGGTTGACGACGATCTTGTCCGGGTACTGCTTGCGCAGCGGGTCGGTCGAGGCGTCCCAGTTCTCGTTGCGCACGAGGACGGCCTGCTTGCCCTCGGAGTAGCTCTGGAACTTGTACGAGCCCGAGGACACGATGCTCTTGACGTAGTCGACGCCCGTGTCCTTCGCCTGGGGCACCGGAGCCGTCTGCGGCGCCGCGACCAGGTAGTCGAACTCCTGGAAGGCCGTCTTCAGGTGGAACACGACCGTGGTGTCGTCGGGGGTCTCGATCGACGACAGGCCCTTGGCGCTCTTGTCCTTGTAGGGGCCCTTGTACTTGTCGCCGCCGGCCATGAACTGCTGGAAGTAGTTCGGGCCGAGGGAGAGCACGTCACGCGCGAAGTTGGAACGCTCGACGGCGTACTTGACGTCCTTCGACGTGATCGCCGAACCGTCCTGGTACTTCAGGCCCGAACGCAGCTTGTACGTCCAGGTCTTGCCGCCGTCGCTCGGGACGCCCTTGCTCGCGGCGAGGTCCGGGACGAGGGTGTTGCCCTTCTCGCCGGCGCCGGGCTGGAACGTCATCAGCGGGCGGGCGTACAGCCGGCTGAAGTTGTACATGTACGCGTAGTACGTGTTGCCGGGGTCGAAGGAGTCCGGGACGTCGGACAGTTCGTAGGTGACCGTCCCGCCCTTCTTCGTGGAGGCGTTGACGACATCCTTGGTCGCTGCGTTGGCCCCAGCTGATTTGGTGTTGTCGTTCTTGTTCGAGTTGTCATCGGCCTTGCTGCAGCCTGCAAGAAGCAGGCTCGCGGAGCCGATGGCCGCAACAGCGGCCAGCGCTGACCTTCGCATGATGGGCGGGTTCCCCTCCATTGTCGGAAACTTGATGGGCTCTCGGAATGCGGCCGGCCTCAGCGGCTGCGCGGGTCGAGAGCGTCGCGGAGACCGTCGCCGAGCAGATTGAACGCCAGCACGGTCACGAAGATGGCGAGACCAGGCACGATCATGAACTGCGGGTCGACCTCGTAGAAGGTGACCGCTTCCCTGAGCATGCCGCCCCACGACGCCTGCGGGGGCTGGATACCGACCCCGAGGAAGCTGAGGGACGCCTCGAAGAGGATGTTGGTCGGGATGAGCAGCGTCGAGTAGACGATGATCGGGCCGACCAGGTTGGGCAGCAGCTCCCGGAACAGGATGTACGGGCCCCTGGCGCCCATGCCTCGGGAGGCGTCCACGAATTCCCGCTCGCGCAGGGCGAGGGTCTGGCCTCGGACGATCCGGCCCAGGTAGGGCCAGTTGAAGAAGCCGATGACGAAGATCAGCACGCACAGGTGGAGCGGGAGCCCTTCGAGGCCGAAGGCGCCGCCCTGCAGGGTGGCGGAGATGGCGATCGCGAAGAGCAGGAGGGGGAAGGCGAGGAAGGTGTCCATCAGCCGGCTGATGATCGAGTCGACTCGTCCGCCGTAGTAGCCCGCGACGACGCCCAGGATCGCGCCGATCACGTTGGACAGGATCGTCGCCCCGAAGGCGACCACCAGCGACACCCAGGAGCCCTCCAGGATGCGGGTGGCGATGTCGCGCCCGAACTTCGGGTCCACACCGAGCGGGTGGTCCCAGCTCATGCCGCCGAAGCCGCCCTTGGGCAGCGAGGTGTTGGGATCGATCAGATCCTGGTGGAAGGCGTTCGGGTCCAGCCCGAACATCGCCTGGACGGGCCGGGCGAGCACGGCCAGCAGGACGAGCAGCACGACGATGACACCGCCGGCGACCGCCACCTTGTCGCGCTTGAAGCGCGTCCAGGCGATCTGTCCCAGGGAACGGCCCTCGATCTGCCCCTTGTCGACTCCGGCAAGCACGGCCTCTGGCTGTGCTTCCGATGCCGCCCCGGTGGTCTCGATCGGTGCGGTCACAGTGACCCGACCCCTCTCGCCGGTGGTGACCGGCCTACGCCTGCCGCTGTCTGCGGCTTGGTTCACTTGCATGCCGGGAGATGGCCGCAGATGGTGCGGCCTGGTTACCCGGCTTGATCGTTCGACTTGCACTCGCTCACAGGATCGATGACCCCATGTCTGATGGGCGAGTCTTCAGTGCCGCCACGATCACGTGCCAGGCCTGATGGAGAAAGTATGCGCAACCGTGATGCTTGTAGGGGGATTCCGTTATCCGAACAGTGGGTAACGCGAGACGGACGAGGGGCAGTTGGGTCGGAAAGGGCCACGAGGCACCCTTTCCTTCCTTGTCGCCCCTAAACGGGACAACAAGCCCTTACGTCTTCTCGCCCGCAGGTCAGACGGTCGGCCGGGCCGCGCCGGATCAGTATGAGCGCGGCTGCGGGTAACCGTAGCCACCCGCCATCGGTGCCTGCGCCGGGGCCGCGTGCGCCTCGCGGTCGTAGAACGGCCGGGCGTTGGCGCGCAGCCAGATCGCCACCGGGTCGTACTCGTCGGACATCGCGACGGTCGAGACGGGCAGGCCGTCCGGGACCGCGCCGATGGACTGCTGCATCATCGCGCGCACCGAGTCGACGGCGGGCGGCGAAGTGTCGTACACGTCCAGACCGATGGCCAGGTACGGTGCCCCGAGCGCGGGCTGCACCCAGGCGCGGCGCAGCGAGCGCACGGCGGGGGTGCGGTGCGCGTTCTGCGTGATCAGCGCGTAGAACTGCGGGATCTCGATACCGGGTTCGGAGAGCCGGAGCGGGCCCGCGGGCTGGCGCTCCAGGCCCGTGGCGATGCGGCGCAGATCCAGCCAGGGGATGCCGACGCCGCCGCCGGGGGCGTGCGGGTTGAGCCAGAGGCCGAAGTGGTCGGGGTAGAGCGTGCGGGCGACGTCGAGGCCGTCGACGACCTCGTACGAACGGTTCCAGCCGCTGGCCGAGAGCTCCTGGGCGGAGGTGACACAGGGCGCGTACCCGAAGCCGTCCACCTCCATGTTCCCGTACTGCGCGTCCGGGGAGCCGGCCTGGCCGTGCCAGAGCAGCATCCAGACCTGGCCGGACGACGGGGTCGCGAGGGCGCGAAGGAGCGCCTCGTAGGCGTCGTAACGCCCGGGCGTCACTTGGCGCAGCATGTGCTCGACCTGCCCCGCGGCAGCCGTGCCCGACGCGCTCACCTTCTACCGCCCCTTCGCGAACAACACCTTGACCGAGTTATCAAACCAGCTTAGGCGCTCCGCTGGGAGAACCGTTGATAGCTCGGGACTTGCTGTGGTCTGCGGGCTGCGGGTTGGTTGTGGCTGGTCGCGCCCACGCGGCGGAGCCGCACATCGATGCAGCCCCGCGCCCCTATCGGGGCGCCTCAGTGGCCGTACTGATAGAAGGGCCGTACTTGGGCGCGCAGCCAGTCGCCTACCGGGTCCTGGGCCACGTCGAGGAAGATCAGGTTCACCGGGCGGTCCACAGGCACCCGGCCCAGCGCGCGGCCCAGCGCGTCCAGTGGAAGCGTGCGCGCGTCGCCCTCCCATGAGGACAGCTCGACGCCGATGAACATGACCGGGTCGGCGGTCTCGATGGCGGCCAGGCAGCGGCGGGCGGTCAGGACGACGCCGGTCTCGGCGAACTCGGCGGAGGCCGCGGACAGGAAGTCCACCGGGTCCTCCTGCCAGTCGGGCTCGAACAGCCGCACCCGGCCGCCGCTCGCGGGCCCGTCCAGTGGGGTCCGCCCGGCCCGGCACAGTTCGGCGACGGCGAGCGGCGGCAGCGGTACGCCGACCACGCCGTCCGGATTGACCGCGATGCCGACCTGCGGGGGCAGCCCGCGGGCGAACTCGACGGCGGGCGCGATCGTGTACGACATGTGGCCGCCGGTCACCTGGCGGAACTGCTCCTCGGAGCTGAAGACAGGGACGAACGCCTGGCCCTCGATCTCCAGCGTGGGCAGGTCGAGCGGGCCGCTCTGGGGGCCGCCGCCGTTCGGCAGGGGCACCCAGACGAAGCTGCGGCCGAGGACCTCGACGATGCGGGCCCCTGCCGAGGGCACGCCGAGGGAGGCCGACAGCACCTCCTCCAGTTCATTGCCGGGCCATCCGCCGTGCGGATGGGGATGCGGGTGCTCCGGCGCCGGGAAGTCGGGGAATTCGGGGAAGTCCATCTGTCTACCGCCTGCTGTGAACCTGTGAACCTGTGCTCCGGCTGGCAAGGTTAGTGGGCTCGCACCGCCGTCCCGTACGCCCTTTCGTACGACCTCCCGGCGTCGTACGCCCGTTCAGTCGCCGAAGTCGATCCGGCGCAGCACGTCCGCCGCCGCTCGGTCGATGAGGACCGCCGAGCCGCAGCCGTCGGGCAGGTCGCCCTTCTCCACGGAGCGGAGCAGCCGGGTGGCCGCGCCGCGGTGGCGTGCGAACGCGTACCGCGAGACGCCGCGCCCACGCTCGCGCTGACCGTCCAGCGCCGTGCCCGGGGTGACGTCGAGCAGCAGCAGATGCAGCGCGCCGCCCCGGCGCCGGGCCTCGCGGGCGAGCCAGCGGCGCACCCAGGCCTGCGTACCGCAGTCGTGCACGACGACTCCGGTGCCGGAGCGCAGGGCGCGGCGCAGTCCCGCGTAGTGCGCGAGGCGGACCAGGGGGCGGTAGACCGCGTACGGCAGCCAGGCCGCCATCCGGCCGTCCCAGCGGTCGCGGGTGTCCTGGGAGTCGATGCGTGTGCCCGTGACGGCCCGGCGCATCAGGGTCGACTTGCCGCTGCCGGGCAGCCCGGTGACCACGACGAGGTCGAAGGCCCCGAAGTGCAGTCCGTGCGGGCTGTGTCCCGCGCGGTCCCTGAGGTCGCGGACGACGGCCGTCGGAAGCGGCCCGCAGGCCTCCCGCGCCGGGGCGCCGGGCTGCTTGGGCAGCGCGATGCCCGAGGTCGTCGCGTACGCCGTGGTCCTGTTCACCGTGATCGTCCTCCCCTTGGGGTGTGGAGTCCCATCCCCGTCGAGTGTAAAGAGAAGGTAATGCGCGGCGCTTCTTGTTTCGGTACTCGGACTGCCACAGGCCGGTTACAGATGCGGGCTGCCGTGATCGGACGGCGCGTGCAATGATGTGCCCGCCAACTGCATACCGGCCGCTTGAATCCGCGCGGGAGAGTTCCCAGTGACGTACTGCGTACGTCGTGCTGGGACGCCGAAGGAGCAAGTCCCTCCCTTGAATCTCTCAGGCACCGTTACCGCGCGGGCGAGGCACATCTGAAAAGCGGGCCGCTGACCAGTGGCTCCACCCAAGGTGCAAGTCAGGACCACCGTTTCGCGGGGTCGTGATGAACCTCTCAGGTTCCGATGACAGATGGGGAGGAACGACCTCGCCGTCATGCCTTGGGAGCCCCACCGATGAGCAGCAACGCACCCCGTCACACCGCGCTCGATGCCCTGCATCGTTCGCTCGGCGCGACGATGACCGACTTCGCAGGGTGGGACATGCCCCTGCGCTACGGCTCCGAGCGCGACGAGCACCTCGCCGTCCGTACGAAGGCCGGCCTCTTCGACCTTTCGCACATGGGCGAGATCACCGTCACCGGCCCGGAGGCGGCCGCGCTCCTGAACTACGCGCTGGTCGGCAACATCGCCTCCGTGGGGGTGGGCCGCGCCCGCTACACCATGATCTGCCGGGCGGACGGCGGCATCCTCGACGACCTGATCGTGTACCGGCTCCAGGAGCACGAGTACATGGTCGTCGCCAACGCCTCCAACGCCCAGGTGGTGCTGGACGCGCTGACCGAGCGAGCCGAGGGCTTCGATGCCCTGGTGCGCGACGACCGTGACGCGTACGCGCTGATCGCCGTGCAGGGCCCCGAGTCCCCCGGCATCCTGAAGTCGCTCACCGACGCCGACCTCGACGGCCTGAAGTACTACGCGGGCCTGCCCGGCACCGTCGCGGGCGTCCCGGCTCTCATCGCGCGCACCGGCTACACCGGCGAGGACGGCTTCGAGCTGTTCGTCGCGCCCGCCGACGCCGAGAAGCTGTGGCAGGCGCTGACCGACGCGGGCGCCCCCGTCGGGCTCGTCCCCTGCGGTCTGTCCTGCCGCGACACGCTCCGCCTCGAGGCGGGCATGCCGCTGTACGGGCACGAGCTGAGCACCTCGCTCACCCCCTTCGACGCGGGGCTCGGGCGGGTCGTGAAGTTCGAGAAGGACGGCGACTTCGTGGGGCGTACGGCCCTGGAGGCCGCCTCCGAGCGCGCCGCTTCGCAGCCTCCGCGCGTCCTCGTCGGCCTGATCGCCGAGGGCCGCCGCGTCCCGCGCGCCGGGTACCAGGTCGTCGCCGGCGGCACGGTGATCGGCGAGGTCACCTCCGGCGCGCCCTCCCCGACGCTGGGCAAGCCGATCGCGATGGCGTACGTCGATGCCGCGCACTGCGCGCCCGGCACGGCCGGCGTCGGCGTGGACATCCGAGGCAGCCACGAGCCGTACGAGGTCGTGGCTCTGCCGTTCTACAAGCGCCAGAAGTGACACTGGGCGCATCCGCCCAGCTCACCAACCCTCCCCCCCTTCATCAGCACTCCCCCGCGTACAGGAGAATTCAGGCCATGAGCAACCCCCAGCAGCTGCGCTTCAGCAAGGAGCACGAGTGGCTGTCGGTCGCCGAGAACGGCGTCTCGACGGTCGGCATCACCGAGTTCGCGGCCAACGCGCTCGGCGATGTCGTCTACGCCCAGCTTCCGGCGGTCGGTGACACGGTGACCGCGGGCGAGTCCTGCGGCGAGCTGGAGTCGACCAAGTCGGTCAGCGACCTGTACGCGCCGGTCACCGGCGAGGTCGTCGAGGCCAACCAGGACGTGGTCGACGACCCGTCGCTGGTGAACTCCGCGCCCTTCGAGGGCGGCTGGCTGTTCAAGGTACGCATCGCGGACGAGCCGGAAGACCTGATGTCCGCCGACGAGTACACCGCCTTCACCGCCGGCTGAGGAGTCACCGCATGTCGCTTCTGAACACGCCCCTTCACGAACTGGACCCGGACGTCGCCGCCGCCGTCGACGCCGAACTGCACCGCCAGCAGTCCACCCTGGAGATGATCGCCTCGGAGAACTTCGCTCCGGTCGCGGTCATGGAGGCCCAGGGCTCGGTCCTCACCAACAAGTACGCCGAGGGCTACCCCGGCCGCCGCTACTACGGCGGCTGCGAGCACGTCGACGTCGCCGAGCAGATCGCGATCGACCGGGTCAAGGACCTGTTCGGCGCCGAGTACGCCAACGTGCAGCCGCACTCGGGCGCCTCCGCCAACCAGGCCGCGCTCTTCGCGATGGCGCAGCCCGGTGACACCATCCTCGGTCTGGACCTGGCCCACGGCGGCCACCTGACCCACGGGATGCGGCTGAACTTCTCCGGCAAGCAGTTCAACGTGGTCGCGTACCACGTGGACGAAGCCGGCCTGGTCGACATGGCCGAGGTCGAGCGGCTCGCCAAGGAGCACCGGCCCAAGGTGATCATCGCGGGCTGGTCGGCGTACCCGCGCCAGCTGGACTTCGCGGAGTTCCGCCGGATCGCGGACGAGGTCGGCGCGTTCCTGTGGGTCGACATGGCGCACTTCGCGGGCCTGGTCGCGGCCGGTCTCCACCCGAACCCGGTGGAGTACGCGGACGTGGTCACCTCCACCACCCACAAGACGCTCGGCGGCCCGCGCGGCGGCATCATCCTGGCGAAGAAGGAGTTCGCCAAGAAGCTGAACTCCTCGGTCTTCCCCGGCTTCCAGGGCGGTCCGCTGGAGCACGTGATCGCCGCCAAGGCCGTCTCCTTCAAGGTCGCCGCCTCGGACGAGTTCAAGGAGCGCCAGCAGCGCACGCTGGACGGCGCGCGGATCCTGGCCGAGCGCCTGGTCCAGGACGACGTGAAGACCGTGGGCGTGGACGTCCTGTCCGGTGGCACCGACGTGCACCTGGTCCTGGTCGACCTGCGCAACTCCGAGCTGGACGGGCAGCAGGCCGAGGACCGCCTCCACGAGGTCGGCATCACGGTCAACCGCAACGCCGTCCCGAACGACCCGCGCCCTCCGATGGTCACCTCCGGCCTGCGCATCGGCACGCCCGCCCTCGCCACCCGCGGCTTCACGGCCGAGGACTTCACCGAGGTCGCGGACGTCATCGCCGAGACGCTGAAGCCGTCCTACGACGCGGAGTCCCTCAAGGTCCGGGTGTCCGCTCTGGCCGACAAGCACCCGCTGTACCCCGGCCTGAAGTAGTTCCGTACGCTTTTTGACGTACGACCGTTTCGTGCGACCATCGACACTTCGCACGAATGTCCGGGGCGCCGCGCACACTGTGAGGTGGGCGCGGTGCCCCGCCGCATGTATCACCCTCCGCACCACCCGGCAGACAACGGCGTCCGCCGAAACCCCAAGGAGTCCCCGTGGCCATCTCGGTCTTCGACCTGTTCTCGATCGGTATAGGCCCGTCCAGCTCCCACACGGTGGGCCCGATGCGTGCGGCACGTATGTTCGCCCGGCGGCTGCGCAACGAGGAGCTGCTGGCCCCGGTGGCCTCGGTACGCGCCGAGCTGTACGGCTCCCTGGGCGCGACCGGCCACGGCCACGGCACCCCGAAGGCGGTGCTGCTCGGCCTGGAGGGCGCCTCGCCGCGGACGGTGGACGTGGAGGGGGCCGACGGCCGGGTCGAGGAGATCAAGTCGTCAGGGCGTCTGCGCGTGCTCGGCGAGCACGAGATCGACTTCTCCTTCGACGACGACCTGATCCTGCACCGCCGCAAGGCGCTCCCGTACCACGCGAACGGCATGACGATCTTCGCGTACGACGCCGAGGGCGCCCTGCTCCTGGAGAAGACGTACTACTCGGTCGGCGGCGGCTTCGTCGTCGACGAGGACGCGGTCGGCGAGGACCGGATCAAGCTGGACGACACGGTCCTGAAGTACCCCTTCCGCTCGGGCGACGAGCTGCTGCGGCTGACGAAGGAGACCGGTCTCTCGATCTCCGCCCTGATGCTGGAGAACGAGCGCGCCTGGCGCACCGAGGAGGAGATCCGCGAGGGCCTCCTCGCGATCTGGCACGTGATGCAGGCGTGCGTCTCGCGCGGCATGTCCCGCGAGGGCATCCTGCCCGGCGGCCTCAAGGTCCGCCGCCGCGCCGCCGTCTCGGCCCGCCAGCTGCGCGCCGAGGGCGACCCGCTGGCCCACGCGATGGAGTGGATCACGCTCTACGCGATGGCGGTGAACGAGGAGAACGCGGCGGGCGGCCGTGTGGTGACGGCCCCCACGAACGGCGCGGCCGGAATCATCCCGGCGGTCCTGCACTACTACATCAACTTCGTGCCGGGCGCCGACGAGGACGGCGTGGTCCGCTTCCTGCTCGCCGCGGGCGCGATCGGCATGCTCTTCAAGGAGAACGCCTCCATCTCCGGCGCCGAGGTCGGCTGCCAGGGCGAGGTCGGCTCCGCCTGCTCGATGGCCGCCGGCGCCCTCGCCGAGGTCCTCGGCGGCAGCCCCGAACAGGTCGAGAACGCCGCCGAGATCGGCATGGAGCACAACCTCGGCCTGACCTGCGACCCGGTCGGCGGCCTCGTCCAGATCCCCTGCATCGAACGCAACGGCATGGCCGCGGTCAAGGCCGTCACGGCGGCCAAGATGGCCATGCGCGGCGACGGCTCCCACAAGGTCTCCCTCGACAAGGTCATCAAGACCATGAAGGAGACGGGCGCCGACATGAGCGTCAAGTACAAGGAGACGGCCCGGGGCGGGCTGGCGGTCAACATCATCGAGTGCTGACGCCGTAGGCGAGGCCGGCGCCGGCACTTTGGTCACTTGGTGACACCGGCCGGTCGCCCTCCGCTACCCTCTGTGCAGTGACAGGCCTGGAAGCCGCGCTGTGGGGACTGCTGGGGAGCGGGGTCGCCGAAGCGCTGAATCTCTCCGCATCGATGCGGCCCACCGGTCCGCGCCGTCGGTGGCGGTGGCCGTGGAGCAGTCCCGCCGACCGTCCCGTGGTGCTGGTCGCCATCGCGCTGAGACTCTTCGCGGGCTTCGGTCTGACCGCGGCCCTGGGCACCTCGGATCAACTGCCCAACGCGACCGCGGCGTTGGCGGCGGGGCTGGCCGCGCCGCTCATCGTGGCCAGGTTCTTCCAGTCGATCCCCCTCGCCGAACCCGGGGCCCAGCAGCGCCCCGACACGGCGCTGCCCACCACGCGGGAACCGTCCGACCGGCTCGGCCTGCCGGCACCGGAGAGCGGGGGTTCCGATGGTGCGCGCTGACAGCCGGCTCGGTCGCCTGGTGCTGGCTCTCGCCGCGCTGCCGCCGGACGTGGGCACGGCGCCGCCGGACATGGGCACAGCGCGACCAGGGCGGCGCGGTGCCCGGCTCATGGCGGCGCTGGGCACCCGGCCGCTGCCGGTGCGGGTACGGGTGCGGATGCGGGGCAGCGAGCGTCGTCGCCCCGCACCGGGGTGGACGGGCTGGGTTCCCGGGTTCGCCGCGGCCTGCATCCTCGGGGTGATGGGCCTGACGGTCGGCCTGGTCCAGGGCGCAGGCGTACTGCCGTCGCCGTGGAGAGAGATCGGTCCGGGGGGAGCGGGGACGCCGCGGACGGAAACCTGGCAGCCCGTCGGCACCCGCGTCTTCCCGTTCTCGGGCCCCGTAAGTGCGCTGGCCTTCTCGCCCGACGGCCTCACTCTGGTGGCCGCGAGCGGCGTCGCGCTCGACGCGTGGAGGCTGAGCCCTTCCGGGCAGCTGTTGGCACAGAGCATGATCGGGACCGGCCCGGTCTCGGCGCTGGACTTCACCGCGGACGGTCATACGTTCGTGGCCGCGCAAGCGAGCGGGCTGACAGCGTGGGACGTCGAGGAAGGGAAGCGCCTCTGGAGCGTGTCCCTCGGTCAAAACGTCGAGGCCGTGAGCGGCGGCAGGAGCAGCGTGAGATGGGCCGCCTTCGGGTCGGGTGACATTGTCCAGGTGCAGGAGGGTCCGCTTCCACCGGTGGGCGAAACGGCGAGCGGCGGGACGATCCGGCTCCCCCACGCCCCGCGGGCGGCGCAGTTCACCTCCGACGGCGACACGCTCGCCGTCGCCGACGCCGACTGGACCGTACGCCTGTGGGATGTCACGGATCCCAGGCACCCGAAGAACAGAGGCCGGCCGTTCACGGTGGGCGCCGAGGGGGCAACGGCGCTCGCGTTCACCCCGGACGGCACGCTACTCGCGGCGGTGGGGCGGGACCGCCGGGTGCGCCTGTGGGACGTGACGGACCCCTCGAAGCCGGGGTATGTCGGGCGCCCCATCACGGAATCCGACGAGGCGGTCACCACGCTCGCGTTCAGTTCCCACGGCGGTCTCCTGGCGATGGCCGGGCCCGAAGGAGCGGCAAACCTCTGGAGGCGTGGGCATTAGCCCCGCGAACTCCGGTGCACGCAGCGGAGGTTGATGTTCCTCTTAGGGCTACCGCACGGTAATCCACCCACCCTAGGCTGCCGCCGAATGGGCGGCGGCAAAGGGGAGTTGACACGTGCGTACGGTGAGACGGCTGGCAGCGTTGTGCGGGGCGGCGGCGATGCTGCTGGGCATGCCGGGCAGTGCCGAGGCGGCGGCGGTGAAGGTGTCCGACGCGACGGTGATCGGGACGCACAACGCGTACGAGAAGGACAAGTACACGTACTTCGCGAACGCGTTGGACTCGGGGGCCTCGCTGCTCGAACTCGACGTCTACACCGACGGCGTGAGCAAGCGGTGGCGAGTGAGTCACAGCAACCCGGTCGGGAACGACAACAACTGCGAGTACGCCGACAGCCCGGACGAGCTGTACAGCAAGGACCGCAACCAGGACCTCGGCAGCTGCCTGGACAACATCGCGGCCTGGCACCAGGCACACCCGGCACACCGGCCGATCATCTTCAAGGTGGAGATGAAGAACGGCTTCAACAACGACCGTTCACTCGGCCCGGACGAGTTCGACGCACTCGTCGCCGCCAAGCTCGGGAACATCGTCTACAAGCCGTCCGACCTGCTCGGCACCTCGTACTCGACGCTGGACGCGGCCGCGCAGGCCAATGCCTGGCCCTCGCGGGACGATCTGACCGGCAAGGTCATCTTCGAGCTGATACCGGGCACGGTCGAGCAGTCCAATCCGCTCGACACCTACTGGACGGACGAGGAGTACGGGGATCACCTCCGGGACCTGTACGCGGCCGGGACCATCTCCGCCGCACAGGCCTTCCCGGCGGTGCTGGGCGCCGCGTCCGGCGACCCGCGCACCAGCCGCTACGACAGCTCCATCCGCCCCTGGTTCGTGGTCTTCGACGGCGACGCGGCGACGTACGTCAACAACGGCTACGACACGGCCTGGTACGACACCCGTCACTACCTTCTGATCATGACGGACGCGGCGGGCGTCTCCCCCGCCATCTCCTCGACCAGCCCGACGGACGCGGAGGTCGCGGCCCGGCTGTCACTCCTCGCCGCGGACCACGCGAGCGTGATCACCTCGGACTGGTCGGCGAAGTCGGCCACGGTGCTGGGGTCGGTCGCCGGCCGGGGCTGACGTCGCGGGAGTGTCCGGTGTCGAACGCCCGCCCGAGGGTGGGACCGGCCGGCCGAGGGAAAGCGGAAGCTATCGCACCTCCGCGTACCCCCTGCCCCCCACGACACCAGGGAGCCCCCCATGTTGCGAGGCATCGACGTCAGCGCGTACCAGTCGTCGGCGTACGACACGGACGGCCTCTCCTTCGTCTTCATCAAGGCGACGGAGGGGCGTTCGTATGTGAACCCCAAGCTCACGGCCCAGGTGAAGACCGCCCGCGACGCCGAATGCGTCGTCGGGTTCTACCACTTCCTCTGGCCCGGCCACATCACCGCGCAGGCCGAGTACTTCCTCGGCAAGACCCCGGAGCAAGCGGGCGACCTGCTCGCCGTCGACTGGGAGACGACCGGCGACGGCACCCACGCGAGCAACGCGGAGAAGGACCACTTCATCCGGACGGTGAAGGAACTCCGGCCGGACCACCGGGTCGTGCTCTACACGAACCGGAACTACTGGCTGAACGTCGACACCACCTCGTACGCCGGGGACGGCCTGTGGATCGCCGACTACGTCACGGCGGGCAAGCCGCGCATCAAGGCCAAGTGGCGCTTCCACCAGTACACCGACGACCCGCTGGACAAGGACGTCGCCGACTTCGCGAGCAAGGCGAAACTGGTCGAGTGGGCCGACAACGGCTGACCGCTCCCCGGTCGCGAAGGTCAGGATCCCTGGGACTTTTCCGGGGCGGGCCTTACGATTTCGCTGGTCACTGGCGCGATGACGCCATCAGCGGAGCGGGGAGCAGCACATGGGTGGGACAGTCACGGCGGTCAGCAGCAACGGGACGTACTCGTTCACCAAGCCGAACCGGGAGAGCATCACGCTGCTCGCCGGGCTCGGGGTGGAGGGGGATGTGCACGCCGGGACGACGGTCAAGCACCGGTTCCGGATGGAGAAGGATCCGTCGCAGGTGAATCTGCGGCAGGTGCATCTCATACATGAGGAACTCTTCGACGAGCTCCGGGAGGCCGGGTTCGCCGTCGCCCCCGGGGAGCTCGGGGAGAACGTCACCACCCGTGGGGTCGATCTGCTGGGGCTGCCGGTCGGGGCGCTGCTGCACATCGGGGACGAGGCCGTCGTCGAGGTCACCGGGTTGCGGAATCCGTGCGCGCAGATCGACAACTTCCAGAAGGGGCTGCTCAAGCAGGTGGTGGGAAGGGGCGAGAGCGGCGTCGTCTACAAGTCCGGGGTCATGAGTGTCGTGCGGGAAGGCGGGCTGGTGCGGCCCGGCGACTCGGTCAAGGTCGAGTTGCCCGCAGGGCCGCACCGGCCCCTGGAGATCGTCTAGATCCTCTCCGCCTCAGCCACGGAAGCCCGCCGGGCGCTCCGGGGAGGCCTCGGCCAGGGCCTTCGTCACCGCGTCGAGGCCTTCCTGGAGGCCGTACACCGGGGTGTCGGGCTGCTGGCGCCAGGAGTCGTCGAGGCCGCCGGCGTCGACGGTGTCGAAGCCGAGGTCGTCGATGAGGGCGCGGACGACGCGCTTGGCGGCCTCGTCGTCCCCGGCGACCGGGAGGGCCATGCGGTCGGGGGCGCCGGCCGGACGGTGGCGGTCCAGGATGTCCTGGGCGTACGTGCCGTTGAAGGCCTTGATGACCGTGTGGCCGATCTGCTGGGCCGTCCAGCGGCTCTCGGTGAGGCCCTCGTCCTCGATCGCGGCGATCCTGCCGTCGCGCTGCTGGGGGTAGTAGTTGCCGGTGTCGATGACGGCGACGCCCTCGGCGGCTCCGTCCAGGAACCCGTCCGGCAGGTCCGGGACCGCCTTCAGGGGGACCGTGACGACCACGACCTCGGCGCCGCGCGCAGCGTCCTCGACCTTGACGGCTGTCGCCCCGGTCTCCTCGGCGAGCGCGGTGAGCGTGTGGGGACCGCGGGAGTTGGCGACGGAGACGTCGTGCCCGAGGGCGGTGAGCCGCCGGGTGAGGTTGCCGCCGATGTTGCCCGCGCCGATGATGCCGATCTTCATGATGGACAGGCCCTTCCAGGGTTGATGCTCCTGATGGGGATCACCAACCCCGGGCCCGCGCCCGCTATTCCGAGGCGTACGGCAATCGGGTGACCGCCGTGGGGGCCTCAGGACTTCAGGGCTTCACCACGATCTTGCCGGTGTGCGTGTTGGACTCCATCAGGCGGTGGGCGTCCCCGATGCGGTCGAGGCCGTCGAAGACCTCGGCGACGACGGGGCGCAGGGTGCCGTCGGCGAGGCCCGCGTTGACGTAGTGCGCGGCACGGCGACGGGCGTCCGCGGGCCCGGTGACCTCGAAGTTGCTGTAGCCGTGGATGGTGAGGGGCCAGTTCATCGGCAGTTCGATCGGGCGCGGGTCCAGCCAGCCGTAGCTGACCAGGGTTCCGTTCGGGACGGTGGCCTCGCCCAGGGCGCGGAAGCCGGGGCCGCCGATCGCGTCGAAGACGATGTCGGCGCCCTGCCCGCCGGTCAGCCGCCTGGTCTCCTTGATCACGTCCTCGTGCTCGCTGACGATGACATGCTCAGCCCCCAGGTCGAGCAGCTGCTGCCGCTTGGCATCGCTGCGGGTCGTGACGATCGGGACGGCGCCGCTGCGGCGGGCGGCCTGGATCGCGGCGGTGCCGACACCGCTGGACGCCCCGGTGATCAGCACCTGGTCCCCGGGAGCCATGCCCGCGGTCACGATCAGGGCGCCGTACGCCGTCGTGTACGTGAGCCAGACGGCGGCCGCGGTGACCGCGTCGACCCCGGCGGGCCGCGGGACGAGGGCGCTCTCGGGCAGCAGGATCCGGTCGCCGTACACGCCGTGCTCGCTGAGCTTGAAGTTGGCCGCCGACATCACGAGGTCGCCCGGCGTGAACGCGGTGACACCCTCGCCCACGGCCTCGACCTCGCCCGCCGCCTCGTAGCCGTTGCGGGAGCCCGGCAGCGTCGGCTGGTAGAAGTAGGCGCCCGCACGGAAGAGCGCCTCGGCGCGGTTGAGCGCCAGCGCCGCGACCTTGACGAGCACCTCGCCCGGTCCTGGCGCGGGCAGTTCGACCTCCTCGACCGTCAGGACGTCGGGGCCGCCGAGTTCATGAAAGAGCACTGTGCGTGCGGTGGTTGACATGCCGTCGACGCTACGAGGGTCGTGCGAGACGATCCATGTCTGCCGATCTCGATTTCCTGTCCGTACGTCTCGCGGTGGCGAGCAGCGGCTACCGTACGGGCATGGACGTACTCAGCGACGCCATCGCGGCGATGCGCACCGGGCTGCCGCACTCCAAGCGCCATGACAAGTACGCGCCGTGGGGCATGAGCTTCCCGGACTCGGACAGCACCGGGTTCCATGTGGTGTTGCAGGGTTCGGCGTTGCTGATCCCGGCGGAGGGCGAGCCGGTGGCGCTGGGGCCCGGTGATGTGGCGTTCCTGTCCCGGGGCCGCGGATACGCGCTGGCCAGCGGTCTCGACGTACCGCTGGAGGAGATACGGCAGCTGCCGGACGGCTCGTGGCCCGAACTTCCGCCACCCGTACGGGAGTCGGGCCCGGTCACGGTGATGCTGTGCGGCGCGTACCACCTGGACCGGGGCCGCGCCCACCCGCTGCTCTCGGAGCTGCCGGAGGTCGTGCACCTGCCCTCGCGCATCGGCGCCCACCGCTCGCTGCGGGCGGCGGTCGAACTGCTCGGCATGGAGCTGGAGGAGCGGCAGCCCGGCTCGGACACGATCGTCACGTCCCTGCTCGACACCCTGCTGCTCTACATCCTGCGCGCCTGGTGGCAGACCGAGCGCCATGCTTCCGGGCACCCGACGGGCTGGGCCGCGGCGCTCGCCGACCCGGCCGTCGGGGCCGCACTGCGCGCCATCCACGGCGATCCGGCGCACCCGTGGACGGTCGAGGAACTCGGCGTCCACGGCGGCCTCTCCCGCGCGGCCTTCGCCCGCCGCTTCGCCACGCTGGTGGGCGAGCCCCCGCTGACGTATCTGACCTGGTGGCGCATGGTCACCGCGGGCCGGCTCCTGCGCGAGGACTCCGTCCCCCTCCGCCTGATCGCCCAACGCGCCGGCTACACCTCGGAGTTCGCCTTCGCCAAGGCGTTCAAGCGGGAGTACGGGGTGGCGCCGGGGCAGTACCGCGGACGGGCACCCGGGGGCCGCTCCGCACGCACCGCATGACGAAGGGGCGCCCGCCGGATCACCGGTGGGCGCCCCTTCGTGGGTGCTACTTGTTCAGGTGGGCCCAGAACTCGTCGAACGAGAGGACCTTGTCGCCGTTCAGGTCGCGGCTGGCGATGATGGCCTCCGCCACCGACTCGGTGACGTTCCAGTCGCCACCCTGGGCGAGGGCGGTCTTGAACTCGGCCGCGGTGATCGAACCGTCACCGTCCGTGTCGATCCGCTCGAACTGCTTACGTGCTTCCTCGATGTCCGCCACCGGTCCGCCCCTTCGTCGTGCATCACTGCGTGCGTTACTGCCTTGTGTACGGGGGTCAGATTAACTGGCCGACCGAGCCCGCAGTGCGGCGACCACCCAGGCGAACTCCTCACGGTGCGCCGACAGCGGGTCCACGCCGCGGACCAGGGCGTTCAGCTCCCGGAAGCGGGCCATCTCACTGTGTGACGCGGACTCGATGCGTTCCAGTACGGCGGCCCGGTCGGCGTTCCCGAGGATCCCGGCCAGCACCTCCTCGGCCTCGGGCGACCCGGGGGCGACGCCCCGCTCCAGCGCCTCGCCGGCGAGCTGCACGAGACGGCTCATGAACCACAGGGACGTACCGGCCGGCACCTCGGGCCCCCGGTTCGCCGCGTTGAACTCGATCATGTTGCGCATCCGCGCGCGAAAGCCCCGGTCCTGCAAGAGCTCCGCCAGCTCCACCCAGGCGTCCACCTGCTCGGGCGTGGGGTCCTCGGGCAGCTCAGCGAGGCCGAACCGCAGCCGGGTGCGGATGTCGGGGTCCGCGGTGTCGAGGCCCGCGAAGGTCTCCTCCATGAAGTCGTCGGCGATCTGCTTCCGCTCCGCGGCCGACAGCCGCGCCAGTTTGTTCATCAGGGTCATCTCCTCCGCGGTCGAGCCGCGTCGCGCCACGGTCGACAGCACCGCACGGGTCACCTGCAACTGGGGTCCCCCCAGGCCCTTAAGGCACTGGGGGAGGATCTGCGCGTCCAGCGCCGCCACATGCGTCGCCGCGACCTCCGCGACCGTCGTCTCGCCCGCCAGCACCTTGCGTACGTCGTCCAGGCCCAGGCCCAGTTCGCGCAGGGTGCGGATCAGCTCCAGGCGGGCGACGGACGCGGCGTCGTACAGGCGGTAGCCGCCCGAGGAGCGGGTCACCGGGGGCAGGGCCCCCTCGTCCGACCAGTACCGGATGGTACGGACGGACAGGCCGGTGCTGCGGGACAGCTCGCCGATGGTGAAAAGTCCGGTGCCGTCTTCGATCATGTCTGCGAGTCTGGGCCTTCCAGTGGGTGGAGACTCAAGCGGCGGGAAACGGTGACGGTCATGGCTGACACCCTGCGGGACATTGTGGACGCGGCGGCCCGGGGTGTCTTTCCTCCGCCCGACGGCCGCACCACCGTCGTACGCCAGCACTCCCCCCGCGACGCCGGTGTCCTCTCCTTCACGGCGCACTCCGTCGTCTTCACCGACGAGGACGAGGGATGGGTGCGCGAGACGCTGGCCGCCATGGACTGCGACGCGCTCGCGGCGACCATGAACCCACGGTTCCTCGCCGCGCTCATGGAACGCACCGGGCGGTCGAACGACACCATCGACCTGATGAGCGTCGCCGCTCCGCTCCCGGGCGAACCCCTGTTGCCCCTGAGCGAGATCGGCGACCCCGACCATCCCCGGGTCGCCAGTTCCCGCAAGCGGCGCGACGACGTACGGGTGTGGGCCGCGGACGGCGGGGTCCTCGTCCTGGGGCGCGGGATCGCGGGGCGTCTGGAGGTCGCGGTCGAGGTGGAGGAAGGCGTACGGCATCGGGGGCTGGGGCGGGCACTCGCGTCGGCGGCACGGCAGCTGGCCGGCGAGCCCGTCTGGGCGCAGGTGTCGCCGGGGAACGCCCGCAGTCTGCGGGCGTTCCAGGCGGCCGGTTACCGTCCCGTCGGGGCGGAGGCGCTGCTCATCGCCCGGTGACCGAGATCAGTGCCAGGGCTCGTAGTTCGGGTTGCTCTCGCAGTCGCTCATGATCTCGGTCTTGGTCTTCTTGTCGACCGGGCAGACGCCGATGATGTACTGGCGCGCGACGCCGCCGGGGAAGGCGACCTCGACCTGGTCGGCCCACTTGTGGGTGTCACCGATGGTCTTGTTGACGTCCACGCCGCCCGGCGCGTCGATGTAGTAGTTGAAGCCGGACTTGTACCAGGTCTTGTACAGGTCGTGGTCGTACGTCGTCGACACATACGGCGATGGCTGGTTGACCAGGACGTACTGCTCGATGTCGTACTGCCCGTTGACGACGTCCTTCGGGTAGAAGCCCTGCTCGAAGACGGTCGCCGGGCCGCGGCTGTCGCTGCGGTAGAGCGTGCCGCAGGTCTTGCGCCAGACCGGGTCGGGGGTGATGCGGTCGACGTCCACGCGGCGGTCGGCGGCGGCCTGGACCGGGTCGGTGAACTGGGGACAGGTGGGCGCGGCGGCCTTCGCACCCTTGGTGGCCGTCCCCGTGGCCGGAGAGGCGGGTGTCGCGGCGGACGTTGCCAGGACGGCCGCGAGGGACAGGACGGCGGCAGCGGCCCGCCGCCGCAGGCGAGTTGTGATCATGGGGAGCACGATCTCGGTTCCGCGGCGGCGGGTCGGGGATCATCACCCGTACGGCGGCGTGTCAGTCAACCGGGGTTGCCCGCAGGGCTTCTAGCGGAAGATGCCCGTGTGGCCGAGCGAGTAGCGGCCCGGCTGCGGGTACACCGCGAGGCCGTGCGGGCCGTCGCCGACCGGGATGCGGGCGAGCTGGACGCCGGTGCGGGTGTCGATGGCGTACACCTCGGCGTCGTAGCGGCCGGAGAGCCACAGCACCTTGCCGTCGGCGGAGACGCCGCCCATGTCGGGGCTGCCGCCGTCGGGCAGGTGCCACTTCTTGGTGAGCCTGTTCTGGGTGAAGTCGAAGATGGAGATCGTGCCTTCACCTCGGTTGGAGATGTACATCTCGCGCGAGTCGCGGCTGACGTACAGGCCGTGGCAGCCCTTGCCGGTGGGGAGCAGGGTCGGCGTGGTGAACTTGTCGCCGTCCAGGACCCACATGCCGTTGGCCATCATGTCGGCGATGTAGAACTTCTTGCCGTCCGGGGAGATTTTCACGTCCTGCGGCATGGCGCCGTCGAACGGGAGCTTCTGCCGGCCGATCACCTTCATCTTCTCGGTGTCGACCTTCAGCAGTTCGCCGCTGAACTCGCAGGAGACGATGAAGTAGCGGCCGTCCATGGAGAAGTCGGCGTGGTTGACGCCGTAGCAGCTGACCGGTTCGGTCTTGACGCGCTTCATCGTGTGCGCGTCACGGAAGACCAGTTCGCGGTCGAGGGAGGCCATGACGATGGCGTACTTGCCGTTGGGCGTGAAATAGAGGTTGTACGGGTCGTGTACCTCGACCGTTCTGCCCGCCTTGCCGGTCTTCGGGTCGATGGGGGTGAGGGTGTTGCCCTTGTCGTTGTTGACCCACAGCGTCTTCATGTCCCAGGAGGGGACGACGTGTTGGGGCTGGGCGCCGACCGGGATCGTCTCGATGACCTCGTACGTCTTCGGGTCGATGACCGAGACGGTGTTGTCGTTGGTGTTGGGGACGTAGACGCGGGAGGGGAAGTCCTTGACCACCGGGGAGAGCCTGTTCGGGCGGTCGGCGGCGTAGACGTCCGTCGGGTCGAGCACGGCGGGCATGCCCGGCAGGCCCTGGACCGGCTTCTTCATCGTCTTCGTCTTCGGCGGGGCGGGCTGGACGGCGGCGGGCTTGGTGCCGATGGCCTCGTTCGCGTGGTCCTTGGGCTCACCGCCGCAGCCCGGGAGCGCGGCGAGGGCGGCGAGGGCGGCGCCGGCGATCAGTGCGCGCCTGAGGGGAGTGTGGTGCATCTGCATCAGCTCAGCAGCTCCGTGGTGGTGACCGCGCGCAGGCCGCGGCGGTCGAGTTCTTCCAGGACGGCGGGCAGTGCGGCGACCGTGTCCGCGTACCCGAAGTGCAGGCTCACGATCGATCCGGCGCGGATTTCGCCCATGATGTTGCGGGTGACGGCGGCGGCTCCCGGCGAGGTGAAGTCGAGCGAGTCGACGTCGTAGGAGAGCGTGTGCGGGTAGCCCGCGTCGCGGGCGAGCCGTTCGACCAGGGGTGAGGCGCGGGGTGTGCGGGACGGCCGGAACCAGGTGCCGATCGAGCCGGTGAGCCGCTTGAGGCGGTCCGCGCAGCCCTGGATCTCCGCGACCGCGTCGGCCTCGGACATCGCGTTGATGTCGAGGTGGCGCTGGGTGTGGTTGCCGAGGTCGTGGCCGCCGTCGAGGATGCGGCGGGCGAGGTCGGGGTGCTCGTCGAGCCAGGTGCCGACGGCGAGCACGGTGACTCGGGCGCCGTTCTTCTCGGCCTCGCCGAGAAGTGCCTTGGCAATGGCTGGGTCGCCCTGGCCGTGGAAGGTGAGGGCTGCTTGGGGGCGGGTGCGGGGGCCGTGGGCGATCACGGGGGGCTGGGCCGGAAGCGGTGGGGGGTGGGAGCGGGGGGGTGTGGTGCGAGGGGGGCGTGGACGGGGACGTGGACGTGGTGCCTGTGGCGGGGGGTGCGGGGGCGCTGGGGGTACCGGGTGCGCGACGGCGCCTGCCGCGGAGCAGCCGGCGGCGAGCGTCCCCGCGGCGAGCGCGATCCCCGAGCGCAGCGCCGCGCGGCGGTCTGGTGCCGGGCGTGCGACGCGTTCTTCAGACGTGGTCACCCGCACCATTTAAGGGTGAGCTGACGCTAAAAGTGGCGATTGGTCCGATCGGGGGGTGGGTCGGGGCCGGTTGGGGGCGGGTCGGGGCCGCACCGGTACGTCCAGCCCGTCGCCGGTGGGCATTACTGCCTGCTGCCACAGCATGAACTTGCCCATAACCACGTAAGCGACGGGCTGGACGTACCGACACGGCCCCTTCTGTACGTCGGCCGTGCGTCGCCGGGTGCGAGTGCGGGTGCATGTCCGTGTGGCGAACGGTTCCTGGGCTGTCGCGGGGCGCAGCCCCGCGCCTTTGCTTTTAGGGGCGCGGGGAACTGCGCGACAAGACCCCACCGGCCCGCAGTCGAAACGCAACCCCCGGGGTCGAAGGGGCGGAGCCCCTGGGGATGGGACGGGTAGGGGCGGCGGGGGCGAGGAACATCCCGGGTACAACCGGAGGTGGTGGGTGGGGCGTGCGCGGGAAATACAGGGGGCGCGAAGTTCATGCAGAGACATCCGGTTCAACCCCAACCGCTTTTGGATCAATCACCCGCGTCTGCGATAGTCAGCGGTGCGACCTCCACCCATTGACCCGGGCCATGGTTGTCGCCGGTGCCGTGGTTCACACCCCAATTCGTTCCACGGCGCCTCAGGAGCCCCGGCTGCTCAGCGGCCGGGGTTTCCGCGTGTACGGGGGATGGAGAGGGGTGGAGAGGTGGAGTCAGCGGTCGGCCACTCTCATCTCGAACCAGGTGGTCTTGCCTCGGGGCAGGAGATCCACACCCCAGCGGTCGGAGAGTTTGTCCACGAGGAAGAGGCCTCGGCCGCTCAGGTCGAGTTCCTGGACCGGCATCAGACAGGGGAGACCCCGCGAGGGGTCGCGGACCTCGATACGGATCCAGCCCCGGCGGCGGCGCATACGGAGTCCGAAGACGCGCGCGCCGGTGTGGCGCACGGCGTTGCCGACGAGCTCCGAGACGAGTAAGACCGCGTCCTCCGTCATCTTCGGCGACAGGCCCCAGTGACGCAGGACCACGACCTGCGTGAGCCGCCGCGCGGTGGCCGCGGACTCCGGGCGGGACGGCAACGGCACCTCCGCCTCTGTCGGATTGCCGAACAACTCCAGTGCCTGGAGCGCCCGTTCGTCCTCGACCGCAGGCGTCCAGCGCGCCGCGGTCGCACTCCCGTGCCGCCGCGGCTGTTCGATACCCTCCAGCCCCGCCATGCCCCCATCATGGCCGCCCAGAGCCGCCTTCGTGGGCGTTCCGAAGGAATACGCCCCCCGGAACGCCCCATTCCGCACCATCCAGTTGACATATGCCACAGGCAGTTCGGCAGCTTGGGCAGCCCGTCTGACCTGGCCATACTGCCCAGTTGACGGCAATCGCCGGACGTCCCCCACAGGGCAGGCTTAAGGTTGCCTTAAGCCTCACATAAACCGCCCCTTCGGGGGACGCCGGGTAAGACATCGCGTCAACTACAAGTGGATCAGCGGAACTTGGAGAGTGACTTTCGGCTCAGCGGAACCGCTCGTGACTCAGAGGAACTTCGCCTTTCCCGGGCCCTCCTCCACGAAGCTCTTCATCCCCCGCTCACGGTCCTCCGTCGCGAACAGGCCCGCGAACCAGTTGCGTTCAATGGCGAGTCCGGTCTCGAGGTCCGTCTCCAGGCCCGCGTCGATCGACTCCTTCGCCGCGCGCAGCGCGATCGCCGGGCCCTGCGCGAGCTTCGCGGCCCAGGCGTGTGCGGCGGTGTACACCTCGTCGGCCGGGACGACCCGGTCCACCAGGCCGAGCGACAGGGCCTCGTCGGCCTTGACCATGCGGCCGGTGAAGATGAGGTCCTTGGCCTTGGAGGGGCCGATCAGACGGGACAGGCGCTGGGTGCCGCCGGCGCCGGGAATCACGCCGAGCAGGATCTCCGGCTGGCCCAGCTTGGCGTTGTCCGCGGCGATGCGGAAGTCGGCGCACAGCGCCAACTCGCAGCCTCCGCCGAGCGCGTAGCCGGTGACGGCGGCGACGACAGGCTTGGGGATACGGGCTACGGCGGTGAAAGAGTCCTGCAGGGCCCGGGACCGTACGACCATCGCGGCGTGGTCCATCGCCTGCATCTCCTTGATGTCCGCACCCGCCGCGAACACCTTCTCCCCGCCGTACAGCACCACCGCGCGGACGTCCGCCCGGCCGGTGGCCTCCTCGGCGAGCTCCTTGAGCCGGTCCTGGGTGGCGACGTCCAGCGCGTTCATGGGCGGGCGGTCCAGACGGATGGTGCCCACGCCTTCGGCCACTTCGAGATGCACAGTCATGGCAGCAGGTTAGTGCGCGTTAACGGGAACGGGCCCGGTGTGCTCAGTCACAGCAGCACACCGGGCCCGTATCCGTATCTGTATCCGTACCGGTCAAGCGGGGGGATCTAGGCGATCCACTTGTCCCAGGACATGTTCCAGCCGTTGAGGCCGTTGTCCGGGGCGACCGTCTTGTCGTTGGAGTTCTTCACGATCACCACGTCACCAATGATCGAGTTGTCGTAGAACCAGGCCGCCGGCACATCGCTGTCGTAGCCGCCTCGCACATCGCGTACGCCGATGCAGCCGTGGCTGGCGTTGTAGTTGCCGAAGGCGCCGCCGCCCCAGTAGTTGCCGTGGATGAAGGTGCCCGAGTTGGTCAGGCGCTGGGCGTGCGGCACGTCCTTGATGTCGTACTCGCCGCCGTAGCCGACCGTCTCGCCGTTCATGCGGGTCACCTTGAGGCGCTCGCTGATGACCATCTGGCCGTTCCAGGTGTCGTAGCCCGGCTTGCCCGTGGTGATCGGGATGGTCTTGAGGACCTTGCCGTCGCGCTTGACGACCATCGTGTGCTTCTTGGCGTCGACGGTGGTGACCTGGCTGCGGCCGATCGTGAAGCTCACGGTCTTGGCCTGCTTGCCGTAGACGCCGGGCCGGCCCTCGACGCCGTCGAGATCGAGGGTGACGGTGACCTTCGTACCGGCCGCCCAGTACTGCTCGGGACGGAAGTCGAGGCGGTCGTTGCCGAACCAGTGGCCCTGGACGTCGACCGCGGGCTCGGTCTTGAACTTGATGGCCTTCTCGACGTCGTCGGGGTGCGTGATGCCCCGCGTGAAGTGGACCGAGAAGGGCATTCCCACGCCGACCTTGGAACCGTCCTCGGGCGTGTAGATGCCGACGAAGGTGTTCTTGGGGGTGAGGGTGGTGAACGCCGACTCCTCGGCCGCCTGACGGCCGTCGGAGTCCTTGGCCACCGCGTGGACCTTGTACTTGGTGGCCGAGGCGAGGTGGGTCGAGGGCGTCCAGGTGGCGCCCCCGTCCGTGATCTTGCCCTCGACCGCGTTGCCCTTGGTGTCCTCGACCTTGACCTCGGTCAGCTTGCCCTTGGCGGCGGACACCTTGAGGGCACCGCTGGTCTTCACATCGGCGGCGCCGTCCTTGGGGGCGATGGTCACCACGGCCTGCGAGGCCTTGGTGTCCGCCGTACTGGAACTGCCGGCACTCCTGCCCTTGCCGTCCCCGGACCCGGTGTCCGAGTCCCCTCCCCCGCCGCAGGCGGTCACGGCGAGCAGCAGGACG
This sequence comes from Streptomyces sp. R35, assembly GCF_041053035.1. NCBI lineage: Bacteria > Bacillati > Actinomycetota > Actinomycetes > Kitasatosporales > Streptomycetaceae > Streptomyces > Streptomyces sp. R35. The sequence goes on along the minus strand of NZ_CP163440.1, from coordinate 7,643,655 downwards.
CCCAGCAGGAGTGCCAGGATTCCCTTGCCCTTGTGTGTCCGCGCGCCAACCGACGCCCCCGATATCGGTCGCCCGTTCAAAATGGTTCTCCCCTCGCACGGCCTGATCAGGCCCGCACTCCAGCGCGTCCCACGCGCGTATCGCGCTAATTAATCACACGACCTGGAGCGATGGCTCCCCGGGAATGTCACTGTTCAGTCCCAACTTCGGCCGTACGGGGTGCCACTGGAGCACATCATGCGCGTACCCCTATGTCGGGCTACTTCACCGTGCCACCCGCTTTCCACTGCTTCCAGCGCATGTTCCATCCTCCGAGCCCGTTGTCGGGAGCGACCTCTTTGTCCTTGCTGTTGACGACCTCGATGACGTCCCCGACGAGGCTGCGGTCGAAGAACCAGCCCGCCGGGGTGTCCGAGCTGCCGCCCTTCACGTCCCTCAGCCCCACACAGCCGTGGCTGACATTGGTGTTGCCGAAGGCGTCCGGCGCCCAGTAGTTGCCGTGCAGGAAGGTCCCGGAGTCGGTGAGCCGCATCGCGTGGGGGACGTCCGGGATGTTGTACTCGCCGCCGAAACCGACCGTGCGGCTGTTCATCCGCGTCATCTCCAGCATCTCCATGACGACCATTTTCCCGTTGTACGTCGTCCTCTTGGGAGCGCCCGCCGTGATCGGCACCGTGGCGAGAAGGTCACCGTCGCGGCGTACCTCCATGGTGTGCTCGGCGGCGTCGACGAGCGAGACCTGGCTGCGTCCGACGGTGAACGAGAAGGTCTTGGACTGGAGTCCGTACACACCCGGTGCCGCCTCGACGTCGCGCAGTCGCAGTCCGACCGTGACCTTCGTCCCCGGTTTCCAGTAGTTCCGCGGGCGGAAGTCGAGGCGGTCCTTGCCGAACCAGTGCGGCCGGATCTCGACGGCGGGCTTCGCTGTCACCTGGATGGCGCGCTCGACGGCGGCCCGGTTCTCGATCTCCCGGTTGAATTCGAGCGAGACGATCATTCCGGTGCCGACGGTGGACCGGTTCTCCGGAGTGACGTATCCGATGAACCGCTCGCCGGGGACGGCCGTCGTGAACGTCGTGTGCCGTGCCGAGCGCCGCCCGTGCTCGTCGAGAGCCACCACGTCGACGGTGTACTTGGCCGCCAGGGCGAGCCGCGGATCGTCGGGTTTCCAGGTCAGGCCGTCGTCGGTGATGTGCCCGGGCACCCGTGAATCCTGCGCGTCCTGGGACTTGACGACCTTCACGGATTCCAGCCGCCCACTGGGCACCCGCACCTTGAGCGGCTCGTCGGGGCGTACGCCCTTGCTGTCGTCGCCCGGCCAGACGCGGATGGCGTCCTCGGGCGACTGTGGTTTGCCGAACACCTCGTCGATCGGGTCCGAGGTGCAGCCGGACGCTCCGGCCAGCAGGCCGGCCCAGGTCAGTACGGCGGCCAGCGCGGCCCCTGCGCGCCGCGCGCGCGTCTGTACGTGCTTCACGTCGGGCCCAACGACTGTGCCCCTCTGGGGAAACGTGAGTGCGAGGCACGCTCTGGGCAGAACAGTGGGGAGGACGACGCGATGGGGAGCCGCGGCCGGGACGCCGCACGCCCCTTTTTCGGGTCGTTCCATGAGCCGCGGGAGGCTGAACCGGTGTCGAGCGCACCCGAGCAGGAGGCAGTCCAGGAAGGGCGTGCCGTGGGCGGCGGGCTGCCCGCGCAGTCGGCCGCTCCCGCGCTGAACGGCGCCCGGGCGCCGCACGACGACACCGGGGCCCGGCGGCCGGCGGCGCCCGCCGTGTCCGTGTGGCCGGGCGCCCCGACCCCGCTCGGTTCGCGCTTCCGCGTCGGCCCCGACGGCGTCGCGGGCACCAACTTCGCCCTCTGGGCGGGCGGCGCGGAAGCCGTGGACCTGTGTCTCTTCGACGAGCGGGACGGTGAGATCCACGAGACCCGCGTACCGCTCACCGAACTCACCCATGAGATCTGGCACGGCTTCGTCCCCGACGTACTGCCCGGCCGCCGTTACGGCTACCGCGTGCACGGCCGCTGGGACCCGTGGACCGGCGCCCGCTGGAACCCGGCGAAGCTGCTCCTCGACCCGTACGCCCGCGCCGTCGACGGTGACTTCAGCCTGCCGCCCGAGGTGTACGGGCACGTCCGGGACTGGCCCCAGCAGCAGGTCGCCGACACCGTGCGCGACGACCGGGACTCGGCGCCGTACGTCCCCAAGGGTGTCGTCGTCCACGATGACGACGACTGGTCGGACGACCACCGCCCCAAGACCCCGTGGGCGGACTCGGTGATCTACGAACTGCATGTGCGGGGGTTCACCCGACTGCATCCGGGCATTCCGGAGGAGTTGCGGGGCACGTACGCCGGGCTGGCGCATCCGGCCGCGATCGAGCACCTGGTGAAGCTCGGCGTGACCGCCGTGGAACTGCTGCCGGTGCACCAGTTCGCGCACGAGGACCATCTGCTGCGGCGGGGGCTGAAGAACTACTGGGGCTACAACTCGATCGGCTACTTCGCGCCGCACGCGGGATACGCCGCGTCCGGGACGACCGGGCAGCAGGTCGGCGAGTTCAAGCGGATGGTGCGCGCGCTGCACGCCGCGGGGATCGAGGTCATCCTCGACGTGGTCTACAACCACACCGCGGAGGCGGGCGAGTTGGGACCGATGCTGTCGCTGCGCGGCATCGACAACCGGGGGTACTACCGGCTGCAGTCGGACGCCCGGCGATACGCGGACTACACAGGGTGCGGGAACACCTTGCACGTGGTGCAGCCGCATGTGCTGCGGCTGATCACGGACTCGCTGCGGTACTGGGTGACGGAGATGGGGGTGGACGGTTTCCGCTTCGATCTCGCCGCGGCGCTCGCCCGCTCCATGCACGACGTCGACATGCTGTCGCCGTTCCTCGCCGTCATCGCCCAGGATCCGGTGCTGCGTCGGGTGAAGCTGATCGCGGAGCCCTGGGACGTGGGATCCGGGGGATATCAGGTGGGGTCCTTCCCCCCGCTGTGGACGGAGTGGAACGACCGGTACCGGAACGCCGTACGGGATTTCTGGCGGGGCGCGCTGCCGGACGTACGGGATCTGGGGTACCGGCTGTCGGGGTCGAGCGACCTCTACGCCTGGGGCGGTCGCCGGCCGTACGCCTCGGTGAATTTCGTGACCGCGCATGACGGTTTCACACTGCGGGATCTCGTGTCGTACGAGCGCAAGCACAACGAGGCGAACGGGGAAGGGAACCGGGACGGTTCCGACGACAACCGGGCGTGGAACTGCGGGGCGGAGGGGGAGACGGGCGACGAGCGCGTACGAGGGCTGCGGCGCCGGCAGTTGAGGAATCTGCTGACGACGCTGCTGCTGTCCACCGGGGTGCCGATGCTGGTCGCCGGGGACGAGTTCGGGCGGACTCAGCGCGGCAACAACAACGCGTACTGCCAGGACAACGAGATCAGCTGGGTCGACTGGTCGCATCTCGACGATCCCGGGTGGCGGGCGCTGTTCGAGCTGACGTCCCGGCTGATCGCTCTGCGGCATGAGCATCCCGTGCTGCGGCGCCGTGCCTTCTTCTCCGGGCGGGCCCATTCGGCCGACGGGTTGCGGGACTTGGCGTGGTTCACCGCTCGGGGCACGGAGATGACGGAGCGGGACTGGTACGCGCCCGCCGCGACGCTGGGCATGTATCTGTCCGGGCGGGACATTCCCGGGCGGGACGCCCGTGGGGTGCCCGTCGTGGACGACAGCTTCCTCGCCGTGCTGCACGGCGGGGATCGGCCGGTGAGTTTCGTTCTTCCGGGGATGCCTTGGGCCGAGCGGTACGAGGTGGTTGTCGATACGTCCCGGGAGGAGCAGGGGGAGGCTCCGGGGGTGGTGCACCGGGCGGGGGCGGCGGTTACCGTGCCGGCGCGGGCTGTGCTGCTGCTCCGGGTGGTGGGGTAGGGAGTGTGAGCCGGCTGCGGGTGGGTGGGGGCTGGTCCAAAAGATTACGCAGTTCCCCGCGCCCCTTTTAGGGGCGCGGGGAACTGCGCAATCTTTTAGGGGGGTCTGGGGGCGCAGCCCCCAGGGATGGGACGGGTAGGGGCGGCGGGGGCGAGGTGGCCCGGCGTCCACACCATGGACGGTGGCTTGACCTGCGGGGCTTCTCGCTGGCAGCGTCCATGGTCATGAGGCCCTCCGCTGATCACCCGTGCGCGCTCGTCGCGCTCGTGGAGCGGCGCCACGTCGACCTGTGCCGGCAGTCCAGCGCCATCTGTCGCTGACCGAGCCCGCAGGCTCCTCGCGCCCCCTCTCACTCCCTCTTCCTTCTCCGAGGATCCCTCATGTCCGAAATATCCCGTCGGGCTTTCGGTGGGCTGGTTGGTGGCGGTGCCGTGACCGCCGTCGCCGGCACGGCCACCACCGCCGAAGCCACCACCGCCGAAGCCGCCCCCACCGAGCGCCCGTTCCAGGCCCGTACCGCCTCCCCCGCGTCCGCCCGGCGCCCCAACCTCCTGGTCATCCTGGGTGACGACCTCGGCTGGGCCGACCTCTCCTCGTACGGCGCACCGCACATCAGGACGCCGAACCTGGACCGGCTGGCGCGCCAGGGGGTGCGGTTCACCGACGCGTACTCCGGGTCCGCCACCTGCTCGCCGACCCGGTTCAGCCTGTACACCGGCCGCTATCCGGGCCGTACGAAGGGCGGGCTCGCCGAGCCCATCGCGAACAGGACCCAGGGTCTGGACCCGAACCACCCCACGCTCGCCTCACTGCTGAAGAAGGCGGGCTACTCGACCGCGCTGATCGGCAAGTGGCACTGCGGCTGGCTGCCGGACTACAGCCCCACGAAGTCGGGTTGGGACGAGTTCTTCGGCAACCACGGGGGCGTGCTGGAGTACTTCTCCAAGCTCGGTCAGCTCGGCGACTACGACCTCTACGAGGGGGACGCGACCTACAAGGACCTGCGCTACTACACCGAGGTCCTGACCGAGCGTGCCGTGGAGTACGTCGGCCGGAAGCACGACAAGCCGTGGCTGCTCAACCTCAACTTCACCACCCCGCACTGGCCTTGGCTCAGCGAGGACGACGCCGAGACCGGTGCCGGGATCGCCGCGAAGATCCGGGCCGCCGGGAGTCAGGCCGAGGTCACCGCCGCGCTCCTGCACAACGACGGCGGCTCGGTGGAGAAGTACACGCAGATGGTGGAGAGCCTGGACGCCGCCGTCGGTGAGGTGCTCACCGCCCTGCGCCGCTCCGGGCAGGAGGAGAACACCGTGGTGTTCTTCGCCAGCGACAACGGCGGTGAGCGCTTCTCGTACCTGTGGCCGCTCAGCGGTGAGAAGGCCTCGCTGCTGGAGGGCGGCATCCGGGTGCCGGCCATCGTGCGCTGGCCGGACCGGATCGACGGTCACCAGGTCAGTCACGAGCCCAACTTCTCGCCCGACTGGACCGCGACCCTGCTGGAGCTGGGCGGCGCCCGGCCCGACCCGGCGTATCCGCTGGACGGCACCAGCCTCGCGGGCTATCTGCTGCGGGGCGAGAAGCTGCCGGAGCGGGAGCTGTTCTGGCGGGTGCGGGCCAACCGGGCGCTGCGGCGCGGGGACTGGAAGTACTACCAGGACGCGAACGGCAAGGACCATCTCTACGACCTCGCCCGCGACGCCCGTGAACAGGCCGATCTCGCGCCGGACCGGCCGGAGCTGCTCGCCGAGCTGAAGGCGGCCTGGGAGAAGACCGCGGGCGGGCTGCTGCCCTACCCGGCCGCGTAACCGGCCGGTCGCGCGGTCAGCCGAGGATCCCCCGGTCGTACGCCACCGCCACCGCCGCCGCGCGGTCCTTCACGCCCAACTTGGCGTACAGGTGCGTGAGGTGGGTCTTCACCGTGGCCTCGCTGATGAACAGGACGCGGGCGATCTCACGGTTCGACGTCCCCTTGGCGACCAGGGCCAGCACTTCGCGCTCGCGCGCGGAGAGCGGCTCGTTGCCGGGAGCCTGGGGGCTGCGGACCGCGGAGACCAGGCGGGAGGCGACGGCGGGAGACAGCACCGTACGGCCTTCCGCCGCCGCGCGGACGGCGGTGAAGAGTTCGTCGCGCGGGGCGTCCTTCAACAGATATCCGGTCGCGCCCGCCTCGATCGCGGGGAGGGTGTCCGAGTCGGTGTCGTAGGTCGTCAGGACCAGTACCTTCGCACGGGCCGAGCGGCGGGTCAGCCGGGCGATGGCCTCGACTCCGCCGCCGCCGGGCATGCGCAGGTCCATCAGGATCACGTCCGGGTCGAGGGCGGCGGCCCGTTCCACGGCCTCGATGCCGTTGGAGGCCTCGCCCAGGACCCGGAATCCGGGCGCGGACTCGAACATGCCGCGCAGGCCGTCCCGTACGACGGGGTGGTCGTCGACGATCAGCAGGGTGATCGCCTTGTGTGCGGTCGCGTCATCGGTCATCGCGGACCAACGGTACGCGAGCCGAGACCGCCGTGCCGTGACCCGGCTCGGCCTCGATCGTGAGGGTGCCGGCGATGCGTTCGGCGCGGGCGCGCATGCCGTCGAGGCCGAAGCCGCCTGTGCGGGTGCGTTCGGGGAGGGCGTCCGGGTCGAAGCCGCGGCCGTCGTCGCGGATGTCGAGGATGACCTCGTCGCCCAGGAAGGAGAGGGTGACACCGAGGCGGGTGGCCCGGGCGTGCCGGGCGGCGTTCGACAGGGCCTCCTGGACGATCCTGAGGAGGGTCGCCGCGAGCTCCTCGTGGAGCTGCTCGGCGGTGCCGGTGACGGTGAACTCGGCGCGTATGCCCGTCCGTTCGGCCCATTCGGCGACCGTCTTCTTCAGCGCCTCCGGCAGGCCGTCGTCGGCCAGCGCGACGGGAGCGAGGTTGTGCACCGAGCGGCGGGCCTCGCCGAGGCTGTGGCGGGCGAGGGCGGAGGCGCGTTCGAGGTGGGTGCGGGCGATGGTCAAGTCGGGTGCGCTCGCCACGACTTGGAGCTGGGCGATGATTCCGGTCAGGCCCTGGGCGATCGTGTCGTGGATTTCGGCGGCAAGACGGCGGCGCTCGTCGGCGACCCCGGCTTCCCGTGCCTGGACGAGGAGTTGGGCGTGGAGGGCGGCGTTCTCGTCGAGGGCCTGCTGCAGGGCGGCGTTGGTGCGTTCGAGTTCGGCGATGGTCTCGGTGCGCTCGCGGGAGCGCTGTGTCTCCTGCGTGGTGAGATGGGCGACCGCCATCTGCAGGCCGGAGTTGGCGACCAGGAGCGCGGCGAAGAGAACCCACTGGAGCGCGCTCCCGAACGGCATCCCGCCGGCCTGCGCACCGGCCACGATGACCGCGCTGGCGAGCAGTCCGATCCGCTGCCGCACCACGCCCGGGATCAGTTCGTCGGCGTCCATGTAGCCGGAGGCGGCGTAGAACGCGAAGAACGGGTCGATCCAGGTGAGGGCGAAGGCGAGGGCCCAGCGGACAACGTAGTACACCGTGCCCGCCCGCGACGGGGTCCGGCCGCGGCCCGGACGCCGGGAGCGGGTGCCGTGCCACCACAGCTGGAGGACGAGCGCGGCACCAGCCAGGGCCCAGCCGGTGTACCACTCGGCGGTGGAGTAGTCGAACAGACCGGAGGAGGCGAGCGCGAGGACGACACTGATACCGAGCAGCCCGTACGGCCCCCACGTGTGCAGCTGCTCCCAGCGCCGATCGATCTGCCGGTCCCTGGTGGTCATCTCCCCAGTCTGCACGGCCGCCTCCCCTACTCCCAGCGGAACCAGCGCGAGGCGCCGGCCGTCAGCAGCACGGTCCAGGCCACCAGCACGCCCAGGTGCGCCCAGCCGGGCCAGTGCCCGGCCGCCGCCCGGTTCAGGGCCTCGGCGGCGGCGCCGAACGGCGTGTAGCCGACGATCCGCGCCATGACGTCCGGCATGGACTGCACCGGGATCCACACCCCCGCGCAGAACATCATCGGGAAGAACACGGCCGACCCGATGGCGCCCGCGATCTTCGTCGTCCGGGACAGCGCGGAGACCACCGCGCCCAGCGCGAGCGCGGCCAGGATCGCGAGGAGCAGGGCGAGGAGATAGCCGTACGGCTGCTCGGGCAGTCGTACGTCGAAGGCGAGGCGGCCGACGATCAGCGCACACAGGGCGGAGGCCAGGGCAGCCGTGCCGTAGACCAGCATCTGGGCGGCGAGCAGGGCGGACGGGCGGACCGGGGTGGTGGACATGCGGCGCAGGATGCCGCGCTCGCGGTAGCCGGTGAGGTTCTGCGGCATCGACTGGAGCGCGCCGACGATCATGCCGAGCAGCACGGTCACCGGGACGTACACGTCGACCGTGCGCAGGCCGCCCAGGTCGGCGTCGTGCTGGCGGAAGCCCGGGATGGAACCCAGGATCACCAGGAGCAGGGTGGGGAACGCCAGGATCCAGAAGAGGGCGCCCGGTTCACGGCGGAAGAGGCGCAACTCGGTGCGCAGGACGGCGGTGTTCATGCGGTGACCTCCGTCAGGTCCAGGAACGCGTCGTCCAGCGTGGCGTCGGACACGCGGAGTTGGTGGGCCGTGATGTGGTTGCGGGCGAGCAGCGTGATGACCGCGTTGACGGTCTCGTCGGTGCCGGAGAGTGTGATCCGGCCGTCCTTGTGCTCGACCGACGCGAGCGCGGGCAGCGCGTTCAGGTCACCCTCGTCCAGCGGGGCGGAGGGCGTGAAGCTGATGACGGTGGAGCCTGCTGAACGGCGGATCAGCCCTGCCGGGGTGTCCAGGGCGGCCACCCGGCCCTTGTCGATCACGGCGATCCGGTCGCACAGGCGCTGCGCCTCCTCCATGAAGTGCGTGACGAGCAGGACGGTGACCCCGCTCGCCCGGACGTCCTCGATGAGCTGCCAGGTGTCGCGGCGGGCGCGCGGGTCGAGTCCGGTGGTCAGTTCGTCGAGGACGACGACGCGGGGGTTGCCGATGAGGGCGAGCGCGATGAACAAGCGCTGTTTCTGACCGCCGGAGAGCTTCGCGAAGCGCGTGGTGAGCCTGGCGGTCAGGCCGAGGCGTTCGGCGAGGGGCTGCCAGTCGGCGGGGTTCGGGTAGAAGGCGGCGTACAGCTCCAGTGCCTCGCGGACGGTGAGCTTGGCCTGGAGCTCGCTCTCCTGGAGCTGGGCGCCGAGGACGCGGGCGACCTGCTCGTGGTCGGCGACGGGGTCGAGGCCGGAGACCCGGACGCGGCCCGCGTCGGGGACGCGCAGGCCCTCGACGCATTCGACGGTGGTGGTCTTGCCGGCGCCGTTCGGGCCGAGGATCCCGAAGATCTCGCCCTCCTCGACGGCGAAGGAGACACCGTCGACGACGGCCCGGCCGCCGTAGGACTTGCGTAGTCCGCTGACTTCGATGACTGACATGCTCCGAGGGTCCCGGGGAGGCGGCGGGCGGCACATCGGCCATCGCGCTCGAAGCGGCATCAGCCGATCGGTTGATGCCGCGGTACGACCTGCTGATCGACCTGCAATGAGATCGTTGAACGATTCAGGACCGGCCAAAACTCGGTGGGCACTGTCAGTGGTGAACCGTAGGCTCGCCGATGATGCCCACAACAGATGCAGTGACCAAGGATCGTGTCGACCGTTCGACCGTACGCAGCCTGTTGCGCCTGTGGCCGTATGTGCGGCCGGTGCGGGTGCGGCTGTTCGGCGCGGCCTTGGTCGCGGTGGTCGCCTCCTGTACGGGCCTGGTGTTCCCGCTCGTCCTGAAGTGGATGGTGGACGGTCCGGTGGCCGGCCACGATCCGGCGGGCGTCTGGCTCGGGGCGCTGTATCTGCTGCTGCTCGGGCTGGCCGAGGCAGGGCTGTTCGGGCTGCGGCGGTGGCTGGTGGCGCGGCCGCTGGCGGGGGTCGAGGCGGCGATGCGGGCGGATCTGTACCGGCATCTGCAGCGCCTCCCGGTCGCCTTCCACGACCGCTGGGCCTCCGGTCAGCTGCTGTCCCGGGGCACCACGGACCTGATGCTGGTGCGCATGTTCCTGGCGTTCCCGCTGACCTTCCTGCTGGTCAACTCCGTGACGATCCTGGTGGGCGTGGCCATCATGCTGGCCCAGGAGTGGACGCTCGGGCTGGTGCTGCTCGCTCCCGCCGTCCCCGTCATGATCGTCTGCTGGCTCTTCGAGCGGCGCTACTCGGAGGTGGCCCGGCGCTCCCAGGACCAGGTCGGTGATCTGACGACGGTCGTCGAGGAGAGCGTGCTCGGCATCCGTATCATCAAGGGCTTCGGCCGCCATCGCAGCCAGGCCCGCGCCTTCCGCGAGCTGTCCGGGACCCTGCGCGGCACGGAACTCGTCAAGGCCCGTCTCCTCGCCTCCATCTGGGCCGTCATCGTCACCCTGCCCGAACTCGCCATCGGCGCCGCCCTCGTCCTCGGCACGGTCCAGGTCGCCGACGGCCACCTCTCCGCCGGCACGCTGGTGGCCTTCCTCTCGACGGCCCTCGCGCTGCGCTGGCCCGTCGACTCCATCGGCTTCCTCCTCGCGATGAGCCAGGAGGCGGGGACGGCGACGGAACGGTATTTCGAGGTGATGGACGCGGCTCCTGAGGCGGAGACCGCTGGGTCCGGCGCTATTGCTGTGCCGGGCGCCGATGCGAAGAAGTCCAGGGACGACGGGCTTCGGTTCCACAGCGTCCGGTTCCGCTATCCAGATGCCCCGAAGGACACCGCCCCCGTCCTGGACCGCATAGACCTCCACATCCGCCCCGGCGAAAGCATGGCCCTCGTAGGCGCGACCGGCACGGGCAAAACCACCCTGACCGCGCTCGTCCCCCGCCTCCACGAGGTGACATCGGGCCGCATCACCCTGGACGGCGAGGACATCACCCAGATGTCCAGAGACACGCTGCGCGAACTCGTCGCCGTGGCCTTCGAGGAGCCCACCCTCTTCTCGGCGACGGTCGGCGAGAACGTCCTCATGGGCGCCGAAGACACCGCGGGCGAGGCCGAGTTGGACCGCGCCCTCGCCGTCGCACAGGCGGACTTCGCGCACGCGCTGCCGCAGGGCACCGCGACACAGGTCGGGGAGCAGGGCCTCAGCCTGTCGGGCGGGCAGCGCCAGCGTCTCGCGCTGGCGAGGGCGGTGGTCGGCCGCCCCCGCTTCCTCGTGCTCGACGACCCGCTGTCGGCCCTGGACGTGCACACGGAGGCCGCGGTCGAGGCCGCCCTGCGCCGGGTGCTCGCGGAGACGACCGCCCTGATCGTGGCGCACCGCCCGTCCACGGTCCTGCTCGCCGACCGCGTGGCCCTGCTCTCCGGCGGCCGCATCGCCGCGGTCGGCACCCACCACGAACTGCTGCGCACGAACGCCGAGTACGCCCATCTGATGTCGGGTGCAGAGGAGGACGACCGATGACGGCGGCGCCCACGACCACCGCGCCGAACAAGGAGCCGGACAGGGAACCGGACAAGGACCGGCCGGGCCGGGAACCCGAGCGGTACACGGACCCTTTCGACCGCGACACGCTCCCCACTCCCCCGGGCGCGACCGCCGCGCTGCTGCGCTCCCTGCTCGCCCCGCTCAGGGCCCGGGTGGTCGTGACCACCGTCCTGCTGCTCCTCCAGCAGGCCGCGGTGCAGGCGGGCCCGCTGCTCGTGGCGTACGCCCTCGACCGCGCCGTACCGGCGTTCCGGCACGACGACCACGGCCCGCTCATCGTGGTGGGCGTCGGGTATCTGCTGTGTTCGCTGGTCTCCGGCGGACTCCAGTACGCCTTCATCATCGCCTCGGCCCGCGTCAACCAGGACGTGCTGCTCGATCTGCGCGGCCGGATCTTCCGCCATGCGCAGGCGCTGAGCATCGACTTCCATGAGCGGTACACCTCAGGCCGGCTGATCTCCCGCTCCACGACGGACGTCGAGTCATTGCGCGAGCTGCTCAGCGAGGGTCTGCAGGAGCTCGTCACGGTCATCCTGTCGTTCGTCTACATCTCGGCGATGCTGCTCTGGCTGGACCTGGGCCTCGGTGCGGTGGCGGTGGTGTCCTTCGTGCCGCTGTATCTGCTCATCCGCCTCTACCAGCGCCGCGCGGGCCGTATCTTCGCCCGGCGGTCGACCGCGATCGCCGCCGTGATCGTGAAGTTCGCGGAGACGATGAACGGTATCCGCCCGGTGCGCGCGTTCCGCCGTGAGGCCGCCAACGACGCGGACTTCCGGGTGCTCAACCAGCGCCACGAGAAGACGAACGGCGACGCGCTGCTGGAGATGGCCCGCTATGTCGTCGGCTCCCGCCTGGTCGCCAACACGGCGGTCGCGGGGATCGTGCTGTGGGGCGCGTACCGGGTGGCCTCGGGGTCGCTGGCGCTGGGTGTGCTGGCCGCCGCGGTGCTCTATCTGCGCCGTCTGTACGACCCGATCGACCGGCTCGGTATGTTCCTCAACTCGTACCAGTCCGCGGCGGCTTCGCTGGAGAAGATCGCGGGCCTGCTGGCCCAGACGCCGTCCGTGCCGGAGCCGTCCGCGCCGAAGCAGCTGCCCGCTCTCGCGTCGGAGCACCCCGGCCGCGAGGTCGTCTTCGACGACGTCCGCTTCGCGTACCGCACCGGCGGCGAGATCCTCCCCGCCTTCTCGCTCACGCTCCCCGCCGGGCAGACGGTGGCCGTGGTCGGCTCGACGGGCGCGGGCAAGTCGACGCTGGCCAAGCTGCTGGCCCGCTTCTACGACCCCTCGGACGGCCGGGTCCTCCTCGACGGCGTGGATCTGCGCGATCTCTCCGTGCCGGAACTGCGGCGCGGTGTGGTGATGGTGACCCAGGAGGCGTTCCTGTTCTCCGGCACGGTCGCCGAGAACATCGCGATCGGCCGCCCCGACGCGTCCCGCGAGGAGATCCAGCAGGCGGCGAAGGCGATCGGCGCCCATGACTTCATCAGCGCCCTGCCCGACGGCTACGACACGGACGTACGCAAACGGGGTGGCCGTATCTCGGCGGGCCAGCGCCAACTGGTGGCGTTCGCGAGGGCGTTGCTCGCCGACCCGGCGGTCCTCATCCTCGACGAGGCGACCAGTTCCCTGGACATCCCCGGCGAGCGGGCCGTCCAGCGGGCGATGTCGACGGTTCTGCGCGGCCGTACGGCGGTGGTCATCGCGCACCGGCTGTCGACGGTGGAGATCGCCGACCGGGTGCTGGTGATGGAGCACGGCCGGATCGTCGAGGACGGCACACCCGACGAACTCGTCGCGGGTACCGGCAGGTTCGCGGATCTGCACCGGGCGTGGCGCGACAGCCTCGTATAGCGGCGGACAGAGGCGAGAGGGGGGCGGATGATCGACGCGTACGAGGATCCGGGGACGCCGGACTGTCGTGGCGGCTGGCGGTATCTGTGGTGGCTGGTCACGCGGCAGGCGGGCCGGTCCGTCGCCGGGGCGCTGATCGCCAGCGTCTGGATGGCGCTCACGGCGCTGCCGCCGTATCTGCTGTCCCGTGCGATCGACGACGGTCTGGAGCCGGGCGACCAGACCGCGCTGGCCGGCTGGACCGCCGCCGTGCTGGGCATCGGGGTGTTCAACGCCTGGCTGGGCGTGGTGCGGCACCGCACCATGACCAAGCTGCGGATGGACGCCAACTTCCGTACGGTCAAGGTCGTGGTCGAGCAGTCGGTCCGGCTGGGTGCCGCGCTGTCGCGGCAGGCCGGGGCCGGGGAAGTCGTCACCATCGGGGTCGGTGACGTGCAGACGATCAGTACGTCGCTGACCGCCGTCGGCCCCGGCGTCGCCGCACTCTTCACCTACGCCGTGGTGGCCGCGCTGCTGCTGTCGGTCTCGCTCCAGCTGTCCGTGGTGATCCTGCTCGGAGTGCCGCTGATCGCCGTACTCGTCGGCCCGTTGATGGGACGGTTGCAGGGCACCGAGACGGGTTACCGCGAGCGGCAGGGCGTGCTGACGGCCCGGATCGCCGACCTCGCGGGCGGCCTGCGCGTCCTCAACGGGCTGGGCGGCAAAGGGCTGTTCGCCGACGCCTTCCGGCGTGACTCACAGGAGCTGCGGGAACAGGGGTACCGGGTCGGGGCGGTGACCAGCTGGATCCAGGCGCTGGGCGTGGGGCTGCCGAGCCTGTTCCTCGCCGTCGTGACCTGGCTCGCGGCCCGGCTGGCCGCCCGAGGGGACATCACCGTCGGCGAGTTGGTGTCCGTGTACGGCTATGTCGCGGTCCTCGTGATGCCGGTGGCCTTCTTCATCGAATGCGGCTACCAGCTCAACCGGGGCGTGGTCGCCGCCCGGCGCGTTGCACGGTTCCTGTCCCTGAAGCCCGCCGCCGATCGCGCCGACGCGCTGGACGCGCCCTCGTCCCCGGCGGTGCTGCACGATCCGGACTCGGGTGTCCGGGTGGTGCCGGGGCGGCTGACCGCGCTGGCCGGTGGCCGTCCCGCGGAGTCCGAGGCCGTCGTCGACCGCCTCGGCAGGTACGCGGAGTCGGCGGTGACCTGGGGTGGCGTACGGCTCGACGCGATCGCCCTGGCGCAAGTGCGCGAGCGGATCCTGGTCGCGGACAACGAGGCCGACCTGTTCGCGGGCCCCTTGCGCGACCTGGTCTCGGGACGCCGGGACCACGACGACGAAGCCATCACCCGGGCGGTGCACGCGGCCGTGGCGGACGACATCGTCCTCGGCCTGCCGGACGGGCTCGACTCGGCCGTCGACGCGCAGGGCCGCAGTCTCTCCGGCGGTCAGCGGCAGCGGGTACGTCTGGTGCGGGCGCTCCTCGCCGACCCCGAGGTGCTGCTCGCGGTCGAGCCCACCTCGGCGCTCGACGCGCACACCGAGGCGGCCGTGGCGGCCCGGCTGCGCGAGGCGCGCTCCGGCCGCACGACCCTCGTCACCAGCACCTCGCCGCTCCTTCTGGACCGGGCGGACACCGTGTACTTCCTGGTCGACGGCAAGGTCGCCGCGAGCGGCAGCCATCGCGAACTCCTCGACGGGGAGCCGGGATACCGGGCGCTGGTGGCCCGCGACGTGGACTCCGAGGAGGTCGTCCGATGAGCGCGCAGCTGCCGGTCGCCGAGCCCGCCGAGGTACGGCGGGCGGCGGTGCGGCTGATCCGGGCGGACGGGCGGGCCTTCGCCGCCGTGCTCGGCCTCAACGCGCTGGCCGCCGCGGCCGGTCTGGTCGGCCCCTGGCTGCTCGGGCGGATCATCGACGACGTACGGGCCGGGGGCGGTGTGGCCGTCGTGGACCGGCTGGCGCTGGTCATCCTGGTGTGCTCGCTGGCGCAGCTGCTGCTGGCGCGGTGGGCCCGTTATGTGGGGCACCGCTTCGGGGAGCGGACGCTGGCGCGGGTGCGTGAGGAGTTCGTGGAGCGGGCGCTGACGCTGCCGGCCTCGGTCGTGGAGCGGGCGGGCACGGGCGATCTGACCGCGCGCGGCACCGCCGACGTCACCGTCGTGGGCAACACTCTGCGCGACGCGGGACCCGAGCTGCTCATCTCCTCGGCCCAGGCGCTGTTCATCCTCGGCGCGGTCTTCGTCATCGACCCGCTGCTCGGCGGCTGCGGAGTGCTCGGCCTGGTCGGCATCCGGTTCGCCCTGCGCTGGTATCTGCGCCGGGCCCGCACCGGCTATCTCGCCGAGGGCGCCGCCACGTCGGAGGTCGCCGAGATCCTCGCGGCCACCGCGTCCGGCGCCCGCACGATCGAGGCGTTCGGGCTGCGGGAGCGCCGGACCGCCGCGAGCCGGGACGCCCTGGAGACCTCCCGCCAGAAGCGGATGTGGACCCTGTTCCTGCGCAGCGTGTTCTTCCCGGCCGTGGAGATCTCGTACGTCCTTCCCGTGGTCGGCGTGCTGCTGGTGGGCGGCGCCCTGCACGCGCGGGGTGCGATGAGTCTGGGTGTCGTGGTCTCCGCGGCCCTGTACATGCGCCAGCTCGGTGAGCCGCTCGACCAGATCCTGAACCAGGTCGAGCAACTCCAGAGCAGCAGCGCCTCCTTCGCCCGCGTGGAGGGCCTCGGCCGGGCGCCGAAGGCCGTTCCGTCGGGCTCCCCCACTCCGGTGGACGACCGCATCGACGTGAGGGGTGTGCGCTACTCCTACGACCGCGGGGGCGAGGTGCTGCGCGGGGTCGACCTGACCGTGCGGCCCGGGGAGCGGCTGGCCGTGGTCGGCCCGTCCGGCGCCGGGAAGACCACCCTGAGCAGGCTGCTGGCGGGCGTCGACGCACCGGGCGCCGGCTCGGTGACGGTCGGGCGGGTGCCGATCGTCGCGCTCGACCCCGAGCAGCTGCGCCGGCAGGTGGTCCTGGTCACCCAGGAGCACCACGTGTTCCTGGGCACGGTCCGCGACAATCTGCTGATCGCCGAACCGGCCGCCACGGACGCCCAGTTGTGGGCGGCGCTCGCGGCGGTCGGCGCCGACGACCTGGCCGAGGAGCTGCCGGACGGCCTGGACACCGCACTGGGCCCGGAAGGCTTCCCCGTGGACGGTTCCCGGGCCCAGCAACTCGCGCTGGCCCGGGTGGTCCTGGCCGATCCGCACACCCTGATCCTCGACGAGGCCACCGCACTCCTGGATCCGACGACCGCCCGCCATACGGAGCGCGCGCTGGCGGCCGTACTCGAAGGCCGCACCGTCATCGCCATCGCCCACCGCCTGCACACCGCGCACGACGCCGACCGGGTGGCCGTGATGGAGGACGGCCGGCTGACCGAACTCGGCACGCACGACGAGCTGGTGGCGGCGGAGGGGGCGTATGCGGCGCTGTGGCATTCGTGGCACGGGGAGCGCCGGCCTTCGGGCGGCTGACCCGGGCGCACGGAGACCTACTCGGCCGCGATCGAAGCCTTCGACCGGCCGGGCGTCTGGTTCAACGGCCCGTCCTACCGCCTGCTCGACGTGGCCTCCGCACCGGCTGACCACCCCGAGGGCGGGCTCGGCCTCACTTTCGCGCTCGGCCGCTACTTCGACGGCCTGGACACCACCGAGCCGCTTGCCTACGAGGAGGCACTGCGCCGGCTGAAGGGCGGGGCCGGGCCGTTCCAGGGCCCGATCAGACGGGGCCTCGGCAGTCCTTTCGCGCTGGACAGGAGAGCCGCGCTCCCGGGGGTGAGCACGCTGACGGTCCGGGCCGAGGAGGACGACGCGTACTTCTTCATGCACCGGCGCGAGGCCGGCAAGGTCGCCGCGGCCATGGACACCACGCACGTCGCTCCGCCCGGGGAGTTCCAGCCGCACGCCGACGTACTGCCCGTGTGGCGGTCCGACCTCGACCTGTGACACAACACGATGCGCGAGTACACCGAGGACGAAATCTTCGCGAGCATGGGCGAGCGCAACGAGGAAGGCGTCCTCGTGGTCGGCACCCGGGCCCAGGAGGGCTACCGGGGCATCCTCTTCACCGCCGACAACGTGCTCGGTTACGCCGAACACGCCGGAACCCTGCCGGCGGGCCGGGCGTGTCTGACGCTGGCGTGGCGCTGGCGCCGTGAACTGGGTCTGGGCTGAGCGGTTTCGGCGCCCCCTGGGGGTGTGGGGAGAGTCCCGTGCGGTGCCCCTAGGGCTTGTCCCCGATTCCCGTGAGCGGGTCTCGCGATTACCGTCGTGAGGAGTGGCGGCCCGCTGGGACCGGTCGGTCTCTCCCGCCGCTTCCGCCCCGAATGCATGTGTTACGGAGACCCGATGAAGGCGATCGCCCAGGACCGGTACGGCTCTCCGGACGTGCTGGAGGTGCGGGAGTTCGACAAGCCGGAGCCCGTCGGCAGCGAGGTACTGGTGCGGGTGCACGCGGTGTCGGTCAACGCCTACGACTGGCACCTCATGCGGGGCGATCCATATCTGGCGCGGCTGTCGTTCGGCGCGGTCCGGCCGAAGGTGCGGATCCGGGGCCGGGACTTCGCGGGGCGGGTGGAAGCGGTCGGCCCGGACGTGCGGCAACTGCGTCCCGGGGACGAGGTGTTCGGCGAGGCCGACGGGGCGTTCGCCGAGTACGTGTGCGCGCCCGAGGCGGCGGTGTCGGCGAAGCCGGCCGGCCTGACGTTCGAGCAGGCGGCCGCGCTGCCACTGGCCGGGAACACGGCCCTGATCGGGCTGCGCGACGTGGGGCGGCTGGCGTCGGGGCAGCGCCTCCTGGTCAACGGCGCGTCCGGAGGAGTCGGCACCCTCACCGTGCAGATCGCCAAGTCGTACGGCGCGGAGGTGACCGCGGTGTGCAGCGCGAGGAACGCGGAGCTGGTCCGCTCGCTCGGCGCGGACCGGGTCATCGACTACGCCGAGGAGGACTTCACACGCGAAGGCCCGCGGTACGACGTCGTGTTCGACCTGGTGGCCAATCGCTCACTGAGCGACCTGCGCCGCGCGCTGACACCCACGGGCACGCTCGTACTGTCCGGCGGCGGCGTGTCCGAGGGCGGCAGCCTCTTCGGCCCGATGAGCCTCACCCTCAAGGGCCAGGCGCTGTCCCGCTTCGTCGGACAGCGGGTCCTCACGTTCTTCGCCCAGCCGACCGGGGAGAACCTGGCGGCCCTGCGGGAACTCGCCGAGTCCGGCAAGCTCGCCCCGGTCATCGACCGGACGTACGGCTCACTGAGCGAGATACCCGACGCCATCCGGTACATGGAGATCGAGCACACCCGGGCGAAGGTCGTCATCACGGTGTAACCGCTCACACCGCGTCCGGCCCCCGCTCCCGCGTCCGAATGCGCACCACCTCCTCCACCGGCGTCACCCACACAACCCCTCCGCCCGTACCGCGGGCCCCCGCCGCACGGATGACACGGACAAGGTCTGCGGCATCGAAGTCCAGTGTGAGGACATCGAGCCGGAGCCGAGGGCTGAGGTCCACCCGGTATTCGGCGCCGCGATAGATCTCCACACGGACCCTCTTCGGCGTGTACCCCTGGACTTCGGTCACGGTCACCCCGCGCACCCCGAAGGACTGGAGCGCCCGCATCACGTCAGGCACCCGATGCGGAGGGAGGACCGCGGTGACAAGCTTCACGGGCCCTCAACTCCCCATCAGTCAGCCGGAGTCCGTATCGCCCGCCGGTTCCTTCTCCGGGGCCTTCTGCGTCACCGCGGCGGCGGCGACCGGCTCCGGAGCCAGTCCCGTCACCGCCGTCTCCGCCGGGTACGCCTCCTCGTCGTGCACCGCGAGGTCCCCGCCCTCCAGGACCTCGTCCGGGGCGCGCAACTTCACGAACAGGCCAATCGCGCGCAGGATGAGGAAGGTCATCACGGCGTCGTAGACGATGACCGTGCCCGCGGCGCCCGCCTGCTTCCACAGCTGGTCCAGGTTGCCGTACAGCCAGCCGCTGGTTGACCAGGCGGTGGAGCCGTCCTTGTTGAGGTAGACCGCCATCGCCGGGTCGGCGAAGATCCCGACGAGCATGCCGCCCGCGAGGCCCGCGATGCCGTGGGTGTAGACGACGCCGAGCGCGTCGTCGACCTTGTTGAACGGCGGCACCTTGGACAGGTAGTTCCAGGCCAGCCACACCAGGGACGACGCGATGATGCCGATGTAGATCGCGCCGATGCCGGTGACGAATCCGGCCGCCGGGGTGATCGCCACCAGGCCCACGATCATGCCGTTGACCGAGCCCAGGAAGGTCGGTTTGCGCTGCGGGCCCGCGAACATGTCCCACACCACCCAGGTCAGCAGCGCGACCGCCGTGCAGAGGTTGGTGTTGAGGACGGCGGCCGCGGCGTTGTGGCCGCCGAAGTACATGTCGCCGCCGTTGAACCCGTTCCAGCCGAGCCACAGGATGCCCGCGCCGACGGCGACCATGGGGAGGTTGTTGGGGACGCCGTGCGCGCGGTCGCGGGCCAGGCGGGGGCCGATGACCGCGGCCGCCACGAACCCCGAGGTGCCGGCGGCGAGATGGATGACGTACCCGCCGGAGTAGTCGAGCGCGCCCTTGGCCGCCCACCAGCCGCCGCCCCACAGCAGGAAGGCGTTGACCGTGTAGACCAGGGTCGACCAGAGGGGGACGAAGAGCAGCCACGCGCGGATGTTCATCCGGCCGACCACGCTGCCCATGAAGAGCAGTGGGGTGATGGCCGCGAAGGCGAAGTGGAAATACGCGAGCGTGGACTGCGGGAAGTGGAAGCTCGGCATCAGGTCATTGCCGTTGACGAGCGGGATGTACGCCTGCGCCTGTTCGCTCGCCGAGCCGACGATGGTGCCCGGGCGGCCCACAAACGCGCCGAGGATGCCGGGCCAGTCGGAGTTCAGGGGTTCGCCGAACCCCATCTTGAACTCCCAGAGCACCCAGCCGACGAGCACCAGCGAGAAGCCGGTGAAGGCCATGAACATGGTGTTCACGACCCACTTGCGCTGGACCAGACCGCCGTAGAGGATCGCGATACCGGGGATGCTCATCAGGCCGACCAGGGTGGCCGCGACGAGCTGCCAGGCGTTGTCGCCGGCATCCAGCCAGTTGGGATAGGGGATCACTGCGCCGTCAACTCCCCTCGTGGGAGCGGCGGTCCGGCGGACCGCCGGTGTGCACGGCAGGATCGTGCCGGATCTATTGCGGGTCGGTTCCGGGGGCATGTCGCCCGAGCAAATTTGTCCTCACCCTCAACGGCCCGTTTCTGGCCGGTAGTTGAAGAGTTCGTATAACGAACATGACCAACCGGACAACGGACGATTTCCGGCCAACTTCTTGATGCGCTCCTGACAGACAGCGCAATCTGCTGCCACTCTTCCCACGGCAAGTTCACAGCAACCCCACAGCCTTACCGCTGTGCCGTGCCGTACGACCCCATGCACCTGGTTCCGCGTACCGCCCTGTTCTGCCCGGACGGGTCACCCATCGTCCGGTCTCCCCTGGCCGCGCGACCCGCGGCCACGCAGAAGGAGTCAGTGTTGAGTAGCAGTTCTCCCCACAGACGCACCTCCCACATCACCCAGCGCCGTATCGCGGGCGTCGCCCTCGTCGGCGTCGCCGCCCTGTTGACCGCGGCCGTCCAGTCGGGCGCCGCGAGCGCCGCCTCGGAGAAGGCACCTCGGGCGGGCAAGGTCAACCCGGGCGCGGTCGCCCTGAAGCTCACGCCCTCGCAGCGCGCCGAGCTGATACGCGACGCCAACGCCGCCAAGGCGACCACCGCCAAGGACCTGGGCCTCGGGGCCAAGGAGAGCCTGGTGGCCCGCGATGTCATCAAGGACCACGACGGCACCGTCCACACCCGCTACGAGCGGACGTACGGCGGACTCCCGGTCCTCGGCGGCGACCTGGTGGTCGACACCGCCAAGTCCGGCAAGACCGGGCACGTCTACAAGGCGACGAAGGCCACCATCAAGGTCTCCTCGCTCAAGCCTTCCATCGCCGCCGCCAAGGCGGAGAAGCAGGCCCTGTCCGCCGCCAAGGCCGCCGGTTCGAAGCAGACCGACGCGGACCGCGCGCCCCGCAAGGTGATCTGGGCGGGCAGCGGCAAGCCGGTGCTGGCGTACGAGACGGTCGTCGGCGGTCTCCAGGACGACGGCACCCCGAACCAGCTGCACGTCATCACCGACGCGGCCACCGGCAAGAAGCTCTTCGAGTGGCAGGGCATCAAGACCGGTATCGGCAACACCCAGTACAGCGGCCAGGTGACCCTGACGACCACGCAGTCGGGCTCCACCTTCACGCTGAACGACAGCGCGCGCGGCGCCCACAAGACGTACAACCTGAACCACGGGACGTCCGGCACCGGCACGCTGTTCTCGCAGACGAACGACACCTGGGGCAACAGCACCACGTCGAACGCCGCGACCGCCGGCGCCGACGCGCACTACGGCGCCGCCGAGACCTGGGACTTCTACAAGAACACCTTCGGCCGCAGCGGCATCAAGAACAACGGCGTGGGAGCGTACTCGCGCGTCCACTACGGCAACGCGTACGTCAACGCGTTCTGGGACGACAGCTGCTTCTGCATGACGTACGGCGACGGGTCCGGCAACGCCGACCCGCTGACCTCGCTGGACGTCGCGGGCCACGAGATGAGCCACGGTGTCACGGCGAACACCGCCGGCCTCAACTACTCGGGTGAGTCCGGCGGCCTCAACGAGGCGACCTCCGACATCTTCGGCACCGGCGTCGAGTTCTACGCGGCGAACTCCACCGACGTGGGCGACTACCTCATCGGCGAGAAGATCGACATCAACGGCGACGGCACCCCGCTGCGCTACATGGACAAGCCCAGCAAGGACGGCGGCTCGGCGGACTCCTGGTACTCGGGTGTCGGCAACCTCGACGTGCACTACTCGTCGGGTGTCGCCAACCACTTCTTCTATCTGCTGAGCGAGGGCAGCGGCGCCAAGGTCATCAACGGCGTCAGCTACAACTCGCCGACCTCGGACGGCCTTCCGGTCACCGGCATCGGCCGCGACAAGGCGCTGCAGATCTGGTACCGGGCGCTCACCACCAAGTTCACCTCGACCACCAACTACGCGGCGGCCCGCACCGGCACGCTCGCGGCGGCGGGTGAGCTGTACGGCACCACGAGCGCCGAGTACACGGCCGTGCAGAACGCGTGGGCCGCCGTGAACGTCGGTTCGCGCCCCGGCGGCGGCGGTGGCGGTACGTCGTTCGAGAACACGACCGACGTATCGATTCCGGACAACGGAGCGGCCGTCACGTCGTCGATCACGGTCAGCGGCCGCACCGGCAACGCGCCGTCGAACCTCGCGGTCGCCGTGGACATCATCCACACCTGGCGCGGTGACCTCGTCGTCGATCTGGTGGCCCCGGACGGCTCGGTGTACAACCTGAAGGCCTTCAGCTCCTCCGACTCGGCAGACAACGTCCAGACGACCTACACGGTCGACGCGTCCTCCGAAGTCGCCAACGGTACCTGGAAGTTGAGGGTCCAGGACAAGGCGGCACAGGACACCGGCTACATCAACAGCTGGAAACTGACCTTCCCGTAAACCGCATCGGAAGGTCGCACGAAGACAGGGCGCCGTCCCGGAGGTTCAACTCCCCGGGGCGGCGCCCTCTTTGCCCGGTCAGGGGTTTGCGTTGACCTACCTTTGACGAAGATCGACTCCGCGCGCGCACCCCCCACTGTTCACCCGATGGTCGATTTTCGGCCAAGGTCTTTATGGGCTCCTGACATGTACGCGCCCCTGATGGCACTCTTCACACCGCACGGCTCACCCGCACCGCAACTTCACAACCTTCCGTTCGGCTACCCCACGCCGTCCGGTCGCCCCCACATAAGGAGCTTGCGTGACCCCCCTCTACGCGCGTCACAAGCGCACCACTCTGGCCATCGCCACCGCTGTCGCGGCCGGAGCCCTGCTCGCCACCGGTATGACCACCGGTGCTTCCGCCCAGACCGAAGCGACCCCGGCGGGCAAGACCACGCTCGCCGGCGCCCAGGTGCTGCTCTCCCCCACCGCGCGCACCACCCTCATCCAGAAGGCCCAGGCCGCCTCCACGGACACCGCCAAGAAGATAGGCCTCGGCGCCAAGGAGAAGCTGGTAGTCAAGGACGTCATCAAGGACGCCGACGGCACGGTCCACACGCGTTACGAGCGCACGTACAACGGCCTTCCGGTCCTCGGCGGCGACCTCGTCGTCCACGAGACCAAGGCCGGCAAGACCACCGGTGTCACCAAGGCGACGAAGGCCACCATCAAGGTCGCGTCCCTGAAGCCCGCCATCGCCGCCAACAAGGCGGAGAAGCAGGCTCTGACGGCCGCCAAGGCCGCCGGCTCCGAGAAGACCGCCGCGGACAGCTCCCGCAAGGTGATCTGGGCCGCGGACGGCAAGCCGGTCCTCGCCTACGAGACGGTCGTCGGCGGTCTCCAGGACGACGGCACCCCGAGCCAGCTGCACGTCATCACCGACGCCGCGACCGGCAAGAAGCTCTTCGAGCGCCAGGGCATCGAGACCGGCACCGGCAAGAGCCTCTACTCGGGCACGGTGAGCCTCAACACCACCCTGTCGGGCTCGACGTACCAGCTGACCGACGGAACCCGCGGCAGCCACAAGACGTACAACAAGAAGCACACCAGCACCTCGTCCGCGGGCACGCTGTTCACCGACGCGGACGACACGTGGGGCACCGGTGCGGCCTCCAGCTCCACCACCGACCAGACCGCGGCCGTCGACGCCGCGTACGGCGCCCAGGAGACCTGGGACTTCTACAAGAACACCTTCGGCCGCAGCGGCATCAAGAACAACGGCGTCGCGGCCTACTCCCGCGTCCACTACGGCAACGCGTACGTCAACGCGTTCTGGGACGACAGCTGCTTCTGCATGACGTACGGCGACGGCGAGAGCAACACCCACCCGCTGACCTCGCTGGACGTGGCCGGCCACGAGATGAGCCACGGCGTCACCTCCAACACCGCGGGCCTGGACTACAGCGGTGAGTCCGGCGGTCTGAACGAGGCGACCTCCGACATCTTCGGCACCGGCGTCGAGTTCTACGCGGCGAACGCCTCGGACCCCGGTGACTACCTCATCGGCGAGAAGATCGACATCAACGGCGACGGCACCCCGCTGCGCTACATGGACAAGCCCAGCAAGGACGGCGGCTCCGCCGACTCCTGGTCCTCCAGCGTCGGCAACCTCGACGTGCACTACTCGTCGGGTGTCGCCAACCACTTCTTCTACCTCCTCTCGGAGGGCAGCGGCGCCAAGACGATCAACGGGGTCAGCTACAACTCCCCGACGTCCAACGGCTCCACGGTCACCGGCATCGGCCGCGACAAGGCCCTGCAGATCTGGTACAAGGCGCTGACGACCTACTTCACGTCGTCGACGAACTACAAGGCCGCCCGCACGGGCACGCTCTCCGCGGCGTCGGCCCTGTACGGCTCCAGCAGCACGGAGTACGCGGCGGTCGCGGCGGCGTGGTCCGCGGTGAACGTCAGCTAGTTCCGGCGTAGTCGAACGGGGCGGTACCCGGAGAGAGGGCAACTCCGGGTACCGCCCTACGCTGTCCTCCATGCCCTACACGTACGAGGACGTGGGCGCGACCCGCGAGGACCGCTGCCCGCCGGGCTTCCATCGACTGCATGTGCGCGCCCGGATCGGCGAGGGTGAGGCCGTCTTCCGGCGTGCCTCCGACGCCCTCATGACCTGGGAACTGCACCGAGCCATGGGCGTCGGCATCACCTGCGACGCGGACAAGGCGGCCCCCGGCGTCGACGTCACGGTCGGCCTCGGTCCGATCAAGGCGCCCTGCCGCGTGGTCTGGACGGCCGAGGAACCCCGCCGCACGGCCTGGGCCTACGGGACGCTTTCCGGCCATCCGGAGTGCGGCGAGGAAGCCTTCGTCGTCGACCGCACCGGCGACGGCACCGTCTGGCTGACGATCACCGCCTTCAGCCGCGCGGCGAAGTGGTACTCCCGCGCGGCCGGACCGGCGACCCGAGGACTCCAGCACGCCTACGCCCAGAGGTGCGGAAAGGTTCTGCGCCGGTTGTGCGCGGGCCTGGACGACTAGAGCCTCGACCCCCTCACCGCATCAGAACCCCCGCCTCCTCCCCCTTCTCCTCCGCCGGCACCGCCACCAGACCCAGCTCGGCGCCGGACGCCAGCAGACGGTGCGTGGGCAGGATCCGGACCGTGTAGCCGAAGGGGCCCGTGCGGTCCAGGGAGAGCGGGCCCTCGTAGACCCAGCGGCCCTCCAGGTCCGGGCCGCCCGCCGGTTTCAGCGCCACGCACACCGCGTCCGCGATCCGGTCGTCCGCGTCGACGCGCCCGGCGACGGCCTGGACCTCGACATCGTCGGGGGCGAGGTCACCGAGGCCGACGCGGACGTGCAGCGACAGGGTCGTGCCGAGTTCGGCGGACGTCGTGGCGGAGGAGGCCTCGACGTGGTCGACGGTGACCTGGGGCCAGGCGGCGCGGACCCGGGACTTCCAGGAGGCGAGTTCGCGGGCCGTGTCCGCGGTGAGCGAGCGGTGGGCCTGGGCCGCGGGGGCGTAGAGCCGCTCCACGTACTCGCGGACCATCCGGCCCGCCAGCACCTTCGGACCGAGGTGGGTCAGCGTCTGGCGGACCATCTCGATCCAGCGGTCGGGCAGGCCGTGCCGGCCGCGCTCGTAGAAGCGGGGAGCCACACGCTGTTCGAGCAGCTCGTAGAGAGCCGCGGCCTCCAGGTCGTCGCGGCGGTCGTCGTCGGTCGCCGTGCCGTCCGCCGTCGGGATCGCCCAGCCGAAGTCGGGCTGGAACCACTCGTCCCACCAGCCGTCCAGGACCGACAGATTCAGACAGCCGTTGAGCGCCGCCTTCATGCCGGACGTGCCGCAGGCCTCCAGGGGCCGTAGCGGGTTGTTGAGCCAGATGTCGCAGCCGGGGTACAGCTTCTGCGCCATCGCCATCCCGTAGTCCGGCAGGAACACGATCCGGTGGCGGACCCGCGGGTCGTCCGCGAACCGGACCAGCTCCTGGACCAGGCGCTTGCCGCCGTCGTCCGCGGGGTGGGCCTTGCCCGCGACCACGATCTGGACCGGGCGTTCGGCGTGCAGGAGGAGGTCCATGAGGCGGTCACGGTCGCGCAGCATCAGGGTCAGCCGCTTGTACGAGGGGACCCTGCGGGCGAAGCCGATGGTCAGGACGTCGGGGTCCAGCACCCCGTCGATCCAGCCGAGTTCGGCCGTGCCGGCGCCGCGCTGGCGCCAGGACGCGGTCAGCCTCTCCCGTACCTCCGCCACCAACTGCTCCCGCAGTACACGCCGCAGGTCCCAGATCTCCTGGTCCGCGATGGCCGCCACCGCGTCCCAGCGGTCCGAGCCGCCGACCGTCAGCGCGTCCTCGGTGCGCGGCGCGCCGATCTGCCGTGCGCCCAGGCGGAACACCTCCGGCGCGACCCAGGTCGGTGCGTGCACACCGTTGGTCACCGAGGCGATCGGGACCTCTTCGGGGTCGAAGCCCGGCCACAGGCCCGAGAACATCTCCCGGCTGACCTGGCCGTGCAGCAGCGAGACCCCGTTCGCCCGCTGGCCCAGCCTGAGCCCCATCACCGCCATGTTGAAGAGGTTCGGCTCGCCTCCGGGGTAAGTCTCCATGCCGAGGGCCAGGATGCGTTCCACGTCGATGCGCGGGAGTTCGGCGTCCGGTCCGAAGTGGCGGGCGACCAGCTCCCGGTCGAAGCGGTCGATGCCGGCCGGGACGGGGGTGTGCGTGGTGAAGACCGTGCCGGCCCTGACCGCCTCCAGCGCGGCCTCGAAGTCCAGCCCCTGGTCGGCGAGTTCAGCGATCCGCTCCAGGCCCAGGAAGCCCGCGTGCCCTTCGTTCGTGTGGAACACCTCGGGCTCCGCGTGGCCGGTGAGACGGCAGTACGTCCGCACCGCGCGCACGCCTCCGATGCCGAGGAGCATCTCCTGCGACAGGCGGTGCTCGCTGCCGCCGCCGTACAGCCGGTCGGTCACCCCGCGTTCGCCGAGGTCGTTCTCCTCGACGTCGGAGTCGAGCATGAGCAGCGGGACACGGCCGACCTGGGCCAGCCAGATCCGGGCCCGCAGCGCCCGCCCGCCGGGGAGGGCCAGCGAGACATGGGCCGGGGTGCCGTCGCTCTCGCGCAGGGGCACCAGCGGGAGTTCGTTCGGGTCCAGGACCGGATAGTGCTCCTGCTGCCAGCCGTCGCGGGACAGGGACTGGCGGAAGTAGCCGTGCCGGTAGAGCAGCCCCACGCCGATCAGCGGGACGCCCAGGTCGCTGGCGGCCTTCAGATGGTCGCCCGCGAGGATGCCGAGGCCCCCGGAGTACTGCGGCAGCGCGGCCGTGATGCCGAACTCGGGTGAGAAGTAGGCGATGGCGGCGGGGAGTTCGGAGGTCTGGGACTGGTACCAGCGGTCGCCGGTCACATAGTCGCGCAGATCGTCGGCGACCGCGGCGAGACGGCGCAGGAAGCCGCCGTCCTCGCCGAGCTCCGCGAGACGCCCCGTCGACACGCTGCCGAGCAGGCGTACGGGGTCGCCGTCCGACGCGGCCCAGCGCTCCGGGTCGACGGACTGGAACAGGTCACGGGTCTCGGCATGCCAGGACCAGCGGAGATTGCGCGCCAGGTCGCTGAGCGGGTGAAGGGCTTCGGGGAGTACGGGTCGTACGGTGAATCTGCGGATGGCCTTCACGGGCTTCCACCTTCACGGAGGACGTACGCGGCAGAGGGACGCACGTCCGTGTGCGCCCTTCGTCACCCACGACGGTAGCGGCGCGGGTGCCCTCGCAACACGGCGCATCGGGGCCCTGGCAGCCGATCGGGCCGACTATGTGACTTCGGCGGGAATTCGCCGCAACCTTCACCCGTACCCCACGGCCGATATGGCCGATTCCGCCCTCCTGGGCGGCCTTGTGGTGCTTCACCCCGCACGAGAGGCTCGCCGGGTGGCGTACGACAGGGCCTCGGCCTGCACCGGCCGGCTCCGGCCTCCGTACGCCGAGTTGAGGAGGGGAACTCAAGTCATGGCACAGACGAGACAGAGGCGTCTGCGCTGGGCGGGGGGCGTCACCGCGGTCGCGACGGCCGCGGTGCTTTCGGCCATCACCCTGCCCGCGCACGCCGCCCCGGAGGGGCAGATACTCGGGGCCGGCGATCCCGGCTCCGTCAGCGGGAGTTACATCGTGACGCTCAAAGGGGGCACACAGACTCCGTCGTCGGCGGGTAAGAGCATCGCCGAGAAGTACGGGGCGAGAATCAGCCACACCTACGGCACGGCCCTCAACGGCTTCGCCGTGAAGGTCAACGAGAAGCAGGCCCGGCGGCTCGCGGCGGACTCCCGCGTGGCCTCGGTCGTACAGGACACCCGGGTGACGCTCGACCACTTCGAGAAGAACCCACCCTCGTGGGGCCTGGACCGGATCGACCAGCCTGACCTGCCGCTCGACAAGGGTTACACCTGGCCCGAATCGGCGGGCGCCGGCGTGACCACGTACGTCATCGACACCGGCATCCGCATCACGCACAAGGACTTCGGCGGCCGGGCGAGCTACGGCTGGGACTTCGTCGACAACGACAAGACGGCCAAGGACGGCAACGGGCACGGCACACACGTCGCCGGGACCATCGTCGGCACCAAGTACGGCGTGGCCAAGAAGGCCAAGGTCGTCGCCGTCCGCGTCCTCGACAACGACGGCTCCGGCACCACCGCGC
Source organism: Streptomyces sp. R35 (assembly GCF_041053035.1). Classification (NCBI taxonomy): domain Bacteria; kingdom Bacillati; phylum Actinomycetota; class Actinomycetes; order Kitasatosporales; family Streptomycetaceae; genus Streptomyces; species Streptomyces sp. R35. The sequence continues at coordinate 7,614,675 of NZ_CP163440.1, read as the reverse complement.
AGGTCATCGCGGGCATCGACTGGGTGACCAGGCACGCGAAGAAACCGGCCGTGGCGAACCTGAGCCTGGGCGGGTACGCGAACACACAACTGGACACCGCCGTACGCAACTCCATCGCCTCCGGCGTGACCTACGCGGTGGCGGCGGGCAACGACGGCCTTCCCGCCGGTCTGTACTCCCCGGCCCGGGTCACGCAGGCCCTCACGGTCGGCGCGAGCGACAAGACGGACGCACGGGCGAGCTTCTCGAACACCGGTTCCTCGCTCGACCTGTTCGCGCCCGGCGTGGCGATCACCTCGGCGTCGTACGCGAGTGACACGGGGAAGGCGACCTATTCCGGTACGTCGATGGCGAGCCCGCACGTCGCGGGCGCGGCCGCGCTCTATCTGGCCGACCATCCCAAGGCGACACCGGCCCAGGTGGCCAAAGCGCTGGTGAAACAGGCGGTTTCGGGCAGGATTTCAGGTGCGGGGCTCGGTTCGCCGAACAAGCTCCTGCACGTCGAGAACCCCTAGCGGGCCCCGGGGACACCAACCGGCCTCGACCTCACAGGACGAGGCCGGTCTTGTGTGTAGACATACGCGTGAGTAGTTAACAAAGTGCCGGAATGCCCACCCGCATAGGGTGGGAAGGCTCCTCCGGTACGCCCGCAGGCCCCATCTCCCGACACCCTCATCCGCCCACCCACGTTGACGCGGACAGGAGCGGTCATGCCCGCAACGCACCACTCGTCCCACACGTCGCCACCCCCGACGACCACCCCCGACACACCCCCCATACGCAGGGCCGACGCCGGTTCCCGCACCCCGGAGAAACCCTCCGCCGCGACCGGCGCCACCAGCACGGCCGTCACCACCACCGCCACCGTCACCACCACGGCATCCACGTCGTCCGCCACGCCGTACGCGTCATCCACGGCGCCCACGGCGTTCACGGCGTCCGTCGGGCGCATCCCCGTCCTGGACGTCCGCCCGGTCGTCGAGCACGGGCGACGGCCCGCGAAGGCGGTGGCCGGCGAGCGCTTCGAGGTTTCGGCCACGGTCTTCCGCGAGGGCCATGACGCGGTCGCCGCGAACGTCGTCCTGCACGATCCGGACGGCCGCGCCGGCCCCTGGACCCCGATGCGCGAACTGGCCCCCGGCACCGACCGCTGGGGCGCCACGGTGTCCGCGGAGAAGGAGGGCCGCTGGACGTACCGGGTGGAGGCCTGGGGGGATCCGATCTCCACCTGGCGGCACCACGCGGGGATCAAGATCCCGGCAGGCATCGACACCGAGCTGGTCCTGGAGGAGGGCGCACGGCTGCACGAGCGGGCGGCCACCGGGGTGCCGAAGGGCAAGGGCCGCCGGGACACGATCCTCAAGGCCGCCGAAGCACTGCGCGACCTCGACCGCCCCGCCGCGGCCCGTCTCGCCGCCGCGCTCACGCCCGAGGTGGACAAGATCCTCGCCCGCCATCCGCTGCGCGAACTCGTCACGTCCTCAGAGCCGTTGACGCTGCTGGTGGAGCGTGAGCGGGCACTGTACGGCGCCTGGTACGAGTTCTTCCCGCGCTCGGAGAACGGGCAGCCCGAGAGCGGGCTGTCGGAGAACGGACGGCCGGTCCCGCCGCCGCACGGCACGTTCCGCACGGCCGCCGAACGCCTGCCCGCCATCGCGGAGATGGGCTTCGACGTCGTCTATCTGCCCCCGATCCACCCCATCGGGAGGACCTTCCGCAAGGGCCCCAACAACAGCCTGTCGGCGAGCCGTTCGGATGTCGGTGTGCCCTGGGCGATCGGCTCCCCGGAGGGCGGGCACGACGCCGTCCATCCGGACCTGGGCACGATCGACGACTTCGACGCGTTCGTACGCCGGGCAGCGCGCGAAGGCCTGGAAGTCGCCCTCGACTTCGCGCTCCAGTGCTCCCCCGACCACCCGTGGGTGGAGAAGCACCCCGAGTGGTTCCACCACCGCCCGGACGGCACGATCGCGTACGCCGAGAACCCGCCGAAGAAGTACCAGGACATCTATCCGATCGCCTTCGACAAGGACATGCCGGGCCTGGTCCGGGAGACGCTGCGCGTGCTGCGGTACTGGATGGATCACGGCGTACGCATCTTCCGCGTCGACAATCCGCACACCAAGCCGGTGGTGTTCTGGGAGCAGGTGCTCGCGGACATCAACCGCACCGACCCGGACGTGATCTTCCTGGCGGAGGCGTTCACCCGCCCCGCGATGATGCGCACACTCGCGGCGGTCGGCTTCCAGCAGTCGTACACCTACTTCACCTGGCGCAACACCAAGGAGGAGCTGACCGACTACTTGACGGAGCTGTCGGGTGAGACGGCCGCGTACATGCGGCCGAACTTCTTCGTCAACACCCCTGACATCCTTCATGAGTTCCTCCAGCGAGGCGGCCGGCCCGCCTTCGAACTGCGGGCGGTTCTGGCCGCGACACTGTCGCCGACCTGGGGGATCTACAGCGGGTATGAACTCTGTGAGAACGCCCCGCTGCGTGCCGGGAGCGAGGAGTATCTGAACTCCGAGAAGTACCAACTGCGGTCTCGCGACTGGGAGTCGGCGGAGCGTGACGGACGTAGCATCGCGCCATTGGTGGGCGCGCTCAACGCGATCAGGCGGCGCAGCCCCGCGCTGCGTCAGTTGCGCGACCTCCATTTCCATCACACGGACAAGGAGGCGGTGATCGCCTACTCGAAGTCTGATCGGAACGCACGCGGTTCGAACACGGTTGTGGTGGTGGCCAACCTCGATCCTCACCACACCCAGGAGGCCACGGTCTCGTTGGACATGCCGCAACTCGGCCTGGACTGGCACGAGTCCGTGCCGGTGCGCGACGAGCTCACCGGCGAGACCTACCACTGGGGCAGGGCCAACTATGTGCGTCTGGAGCCTGGGCATAGGCCCGCGCACATCCTCACCGTCCTGCGACCGTCCTCACCGCAGATCGGAGGGTCACCCACAACATGATCGTCAACGAGCCCGTCCCGGACACGTTCGAGGACACACCGGCCAAGGACCGCGATCCCGAATGGTTCAAACGCGCCGTCTTCTACGAGGTCCTGGTCCGCTCCTTCCAGGACAGCAACGGGGACGGTGTCGGCGACCTCAAGGGCCTCACCGCGAAGCTGGACTATCTGCAGTGGCTGGGCATCGACTGCCTGTGGCTGCCGCCGTTCTTCAAATCGCCCCTGCGGGACGGCGGGTACGACGTCTCGGACTACACCGCGGTGCTGCCCGAGTTCGGTGACCTGGCGGACTTCGTCGAGTTCGTGGACGCCGCCCACCAGCGCGGCATGCGGGTGATCATCGACTTCGTGATGAACCACACCAGCGACCAGCACCCGTGGTTCCAGGAGTCGCGGTCGAATCCGGACGGCCCGTACGGCGACTACTACGTCTGGGCCGACGACGACAAGCAGTACCAGGACGCCCGGATCATCTTCGTCGACACCGAGGCCTCCAACTGGACCTTCGACCCGGTCCGCAAGCAGTACTTCTGGCACCGCTTCTTCTCGCACCAGCCGGACCTCAACTACGAGAACCCGTCCGTGCAGGAGGAGATGATCTCCGCGCTGCGGTTCTGGCTGGACCTGGGCATCGACGGCTTCCGTCTGGACGCGGTGCCGTACCTCTACCAGGTCGAGGGAACCAACTGCGAAAACCTTCCGGCAACGCACGAGTTCCTCAAGCGGGTGCGCAAGGAGATCGACACGCACTACCCCGACACGGTGCTGCTGGCGGAGGCGAACCAGTGGCCGGAGGACGTGGTCGACTACTTCGGCGACTTCCCCTCGGGCGGCGACGAGTGCCACATGGCGTTCCACTTCCCGGTCATGCCGCGCATCTTCATGGCCGTACGACGTGAGTCGCGCTACCCGGTGTCGGAAATCCTGGCCAAGACCCCGGCGATCCCGTCCGGCTGCCAGTGGGGCGTCTTCCTGCGCAACCACGACGAGCTGACCCTGGAAATGGTCACCGACGAGGAACGCGACTACATGTACGCGGAGTACGCCAAGGACCCGCGCATGCGCGCCAACATCGGCATCCGCCGCCGCCTGGCCCCGCTGCTGGACAACGACCGCAACCAGATCGAACTCTTCACCGCCCTGCTGCTGTCCCTGCCCGGCTCGCCGATCCTCTACTACGGCGACGAGATCGGCATGGGCGACAACATCTGGCTCGGCGACCGCGACGCCGTCCGCACCCCCATGCAGTGGACCCCCGACCGCAACGCCGGCTTCTCCTCCTGCGACCCCGGCCGCCTCTTCCTCCCCACGATCATGGACCCCGTCTACGGCTACCAGGTCACCAACGTCGAGGCGTCGATGTCGTCACCGTCGTCGCTGCTGCACTGGACCCGCCGCATGATCGAGATCCGCAAACAGAACAAGGCATTCGGCCTCGGCTCCTACACGGAACTCCAGTCCTCCAACCCGGCGGTCATCGCGTTCCTGCGCGAAGCCCCCTCGACAGAGGACGAAGGGGACGACCTCGTCCTGTGCGTCCACAACTTCTCCCGCTTCGCCCAGCCCACCGAACTGGACCTGCGGGCGTTCAGCGGAAGACATCCGGTGGAGCTGATCGGCGGGGTGCGATTCCCGGCCATCGGTGAGCTTCCGTACTTGCTCACGCTCGCGGGTCACGGCTTCTACTGGTTCCGGCTCCGGAAGGACGCCGTCTAGAACCCGGACGGCGGGGCGGTTTCTCCCGCCCCGCCCTGGGCACGCATCACTCACACCCCGACTCGCCCGGTCTCCGGGCCCCTGGGGAAAGGACGCGACGCCATGTCGGAAGCCGCAACCCCCTCTGTCACGGCCCCCGTCGCACGCCCCGAGCTGCTCGCGTCCCTCGATCCACTGCTGCGGGAGTGGCTGCCCCGACAGCGCTGGTTCGCGGGCAAAGGGCGTCCGGTGACCGGATTCTCCCTGGTGGCGGCGGTGGAACTGCTGCCGCCCACAGCCAAGTTGGGCCTGCTCCATCTGCTCGTACGCGCACACCAGCCACTCACCCCCGCCCGGGGAGCCGCCCCGCACCCCGGGGACTGCTACCAGCTGCTGATCGGCGTACGCGAGGTGCTGCCGCCACGGCTCGCACCCGCGCTGATCGGACATCTGGAGGAGGGGCCGCTGGCCGGCCGCACGGTGTACGAGGCGCTGTACGACCCGCGCCCCGCCGGCGTACTCCTGGAAGCCCTGCGCACCCGGGCCCGCATCGGCGAGCTGCGCTTCGAGCGTGAGCGGCGCCGGGGAGACGGGGAACTCCGGGAGGCCCGGGAGATCCGGGGCGATCTGGTGCCACGGGTGGTGACGTCGGAACAGTCCAACTCGTCCATCGTCTACGGCGATACGTTCATCCTGAAGCTGTTGCGCAGGATCGTGCCGGGGACCAATCCGGATCTGGAGCTTCCGCTGGTGCTGTCCCGGGAGGGCTGTATACGGGTGCCCGCCCCGGTGGCGTGGATGGTCGCAGACCTGGGCGAGGAGAAGACGTACATACTCGGTGTGCTCCAGCCCTTCGTGCAGGGCGCTTCGGACGGCTGGGAGCTGGCGCTGCGCCAACTGGCCAAGGGCGAGGACTTCACCGGCGAGGCGCGGGAACTGGGCCGTGCCACGGCCGAGGTGCACACGGCGCTGGCCGGTGCGCTGCCCACGACCACGCTCGGCCGCGCGCAGATGGGGCCGCTCGTCGACGGCATGACCGAGCGCCTGGAGGCGGCCGCACAGGCGGTGCCCGCGCTCCGTCCCTACGCTCCCGGCCTGCGCACCGCCTTCGAGGCGCTGGCCGACCTGGCGGCCGAGGGCCACACCTGGACCGCGCAGCGCATCCACGGCGACCTGCACCTCGGCCAGTGCCTGCGCTCCCCCTCCGGGGAGTGGTCGCTCATCGACTTCGAGGGCGAGCCCTCGAAGTCGCTCGCCGAACGCCGCATGCCACAGCCTCCGGCGCGGGACATCGCGGGCATGCTCCGCTCCTTCGACTACGCGGCCCACTCGCAGCACCCCCCGGTACCAGGCTGGGCGGATGCGTGCCGGGCCGCGTTCTGCACCGGGTACGCCGAGGTCGCCGGCGTCGACCCGCGCACCGACCCCGTACTGCTCCACGCCTACGAGACGGACAAGGCGGTCTACGAAGTCCTGTACGAGGCCCGGCACCGGCCCGACTGGCTGCCGGTGCCGCTCGCGGCTGTACGCCGGCTCGCCGCGAACCCCTGAACGCCCTTGCCGTTCCCGAGCTCACCCTGCCGAGGAGGCCCTGCCCGTGACGCCCCGCCCCCCGTCCGACGACAGTCCGAAGAAGAACGGTGCGACTGGTGAGACTGGTGCGAAGAAGCCGGCCGCAGTGAAGAAGACGGCGGTGAAGAAGGCCGCCGAGGGGAAGACGACGGCCAAGAAGGCCGCTGCCGGGAAGAAGGCCATCGCAGGGAAGAAGGCTGCCACGGGGAAGAAGGCCGTGGGCAAGAAAGCTCCAGGGAGCAAGCCCACTGCGAGCAACCCTGTTCTGGCCCCCGTTTTCGCCGGTGTCGACCCCGGTGACCGGGAGCGGCTGCTCAGCGGCACGCATCACAATCCGCACGGGGTGCTGGGAGCCCATCCGGTGCAGGACGGCGTGGCCTTCCGGGCCTTTCGCCCGTACGCGCTCGGGGTGACCGTCGTGACGGACGACCTGCGCGCCGAGCTGCACGACGACGGGGACGGGTTCTTCTCGGGGCTGCTGCCGCTGCGCGCGGTGCCGGCGTCGTACCGGCTGGTCGTGGCGTACGAGGAGACGGAGCAGGAGACCGAGGACGCGTACCGCTTCCTGCCCGCGCTGGGCGAGTTCGATCTGCATCTGCTCGGCGAGGGCCGCCACGAGCAGTTGTGGCGTGCGCTCGGCGCGGAGCCGATGGTGCACCAGGGTGTGACCGGAACCCGCTTCGCGGTGTGGGCCCCGAACGCACGCGGCGTGCGCCTCGCCGGCACCTTCAACTTCTGGGACGGCACGGGATATCCGATGCGGTCGCTGGGCTCTTCCGGGGTGTGGGAACTGTTCGTGCCCGCGATCGGCGAGGGCGAGCTCTACAAGTTCGACATCACCCGCCCCGACGGCACGCACACGCTGCGCGCCGACCCGATGGCCCGGCGCACCGAGGCTCCGCCCCGCACTTCGTCGATCGTTCACGCGTCGCACCACGAGTGGCGGGACGAGGACTGGATGACCGGGAGGGGGGTGCGGGCCGCGCACGAGGCTCCGTTCTCGGTCTACGAGGTGCATCTGGCGTCCTGGCGCCCCGGGCTGACGTATCGCCAACTGGCAGAACAACTCCCTGCGTACGTCAGCGACTTGGGCTTCACCCATGTGGAGCTGATGCCGGTGGCCGAGCATCCGTTCGGCGGGTCCTGGGGCTACCAGGTGACGGGCTTCTACGCCCCGACGGCACGTCTTGGCACGCCGGACGACTTCAAGTACCTGGTGGACGCGCTGCATCAGGCAGGCATCGGTGTCCTGATGGACTGGGTTCCGGCCCACTTCCCGCGCGACGACTGGGCGCTGGCCGAGTTCGACGGCCGACCGCTCTACGAGCACGAGGACCCGCTGCGGGCCGCGCACCCCGACTGGGGCACCCTGGAGTTCGACTACGGACGCCGCGAGGTCCGCAACTTCCTGGTCGCCAACGCCGTGTACTGGTGCGAGGAGTTCCACATCGACGGCCTGCGCGTCGACGCCGTCGCCTCGATGCTCTACCTCGACTACTCCCGCGAGCCGGGCCAATGGGTGCCCAACGAACACGGGGGCCGCGAGAACCTCGACGCGGTCGCCTTCCTCCAGGAGATGAACGCCACCGTGTACCGCCGCAACCCCGGCGTGGTCACGATCGCGGAGGAGTCCACGGCCTGGGACGGCGTCACCAGGGCCACGCACCACATCGGCCCGGGAGGCTTCGGAGGGCTGGGCTTCGGGCTGAAGTGGAACATGGGCTGGATGCACGACTCGCTGGACTATGTGGCCCATGACCCCATCCACCGCCAGTACCACCACAACGAGATGACGTTCTCGATGGTGTACGCCTACAGCGAGAACTACGTCCTGCCCATCTCGCACGACGAGGTCGTTCACGGCAAACGCTCACTCGTGTCGAAGATGCCCGGCGACTGGTGGCAGCAACGCGCCAACACCCGCGCCTACCTCGGCTTCATGTGGGCCCACCCCGGCAAACAACTCCTCTTCATGGGACAGGAATTCGCCCAGGGCGCCGAATGGTCCGAGGCACACGGCCCCGACTGGTGGCTCCTCGACCCCGCCTACGGAGCGGAGCCGGACCACCGGGGCATACGCGACCTCGTCCGCGACCTCAACACCGTCTACGCCCGCGAACCCGCTCTCTGGCAACGCGACACCGACCCCACCGGCTTCACCTGGATCGCCGGCGACGCCGCCGAGGACAACGTCTTCGCCTTCCTCCGCCACGACGCCGACGGCACCCCGCTCCTGGCCGTGTCCAACTTCTCCTCCGCCGTCCGCCACGGCTACCGCCTCGGCGTCCCCGAAGACATCCCCGCCTGGCACGAAATCCTGAACACCGACGCCGCCCACTACGGCGGCAGCAACGTCCTCAACCAGGACCCCGTCAAACCCGAACCCCACCCCACCCACGGCCGCCCCACCAGCATCCAACTCACCCTCCCACCCCTCGCCACCCTCTGGCTCCGCCCCGCCTAAACGTTCTCCGCCCCCGCCGCCCCTACCCGTCCCATCCCAGGGGCTCCGCCCCTTCAACCCCGGCAGGTAGTGCGTCAGGCGCGAGTGGGTGGGGGCTGGCCGCGCAGTTCCCCGCGCCCCTTGGGTGGGTGGGGGTGAGGGTTGTTCGTCGGCTGCAGGCCCCCGCGCCCCTTAGGTGGGTGGGGGTGAGGGTTTGTTCGTCGGCTGCAGGCCCCCGCGCCCCTGGAGGCACGGGGCTGCGCCCCGATCCCCCGCCCGCCCCGGTTCGTCGGGGCGGGGCGGTGAGGGTTGCTCTTGCTTTTGCTTTTGCTTTTAGGGGCGCGGGGAACTGCGCGACAAGCCCCCACCGGCCCGCAGCCGACGTTCAACCCCCGGGGTCGAAGGGGCGGAGCCCCTGGGGGATGGGACGGGTAGGGGCGGCGGGGGCGAAAACCCCTACGCCGGCCCAGACCCCCGCAGCGAATCCGGCAACTCCCCGGTATAGAGCACCCCAAGCGCCTGAGTAGCCCGAGTCAGAGCCACATACAGGTCACTCGTCCCGTACAACGCCGGCTCGACCACCAGCACGGAGTCGAACTCCAACCCCTTCGCCTGCCGAGGGTCGAGAAGGACGACGGCGCGGGTCAGATCGGGCTCCGATCCCGCCGTAACCCCCTCCAGCCGCGAGGCCAGCGCAGCGTGCAGCGCACGAGGCGCAATCACCGCAAGCCGCCCCTCGACGGGAGCCAGTTCGCCGACGGCCTTGGCGACGGCGCCGGGCAAGTCGTCCCCCGCGGCCCGCACCCACGGCCGTACCCCCGTAGACCGCACGGACCGAGGCGGCTCAAACCCGGGCCGCTCCGCCCGCACCACCCCCGCCGCGACATCCATGATCTCGGACGGAGTCCGGTAGTTGACGGCGAGACGCGTGTGGTCCCAGCGGTCCTCCACATACGGGGAGAGGATCTCCTCCCACGATCCGACCCCCGCCGCCTCCGCGGTCTGCGCGGGATCACCGACGAGCGTCATGGACCGCGTGGGACTGCGCCGCATCAGCAGCCGCCAGGCCATGGGCGACAGTTCCTGCGCCTCGTCGACGATGATGTGGCCGAAGGCCCAGGTCCGGTCGGCGGCGGCACGCTCGGCGGCGCTGCGGTGGTCCTCCTCCTCGTGCCGCTCGGCCATCCGTTCGGCGTCGATGATGTTGTGCGCGGAGAGGACCTCGGAGTCCTCCTCGTCCTTGTCCTCGAACTCGTAGGTACGAGAGGCGTAGGAGACGTCCAGGACGCCCTGTGCGTAGGCGACCTGGGTGCGGCGCTCCTGGTCCGCCAGCGCCCTGGCCACCCGGTCGTCCTCGCCGAGCAGCTCGGCGGCCTCGTCGAGGAGCGGCACGTCCGCGGTGGTCCACTCGCCGGTGACCGGACGGCGGATCGCCTCGGCGTCCTTGTCCGGGAGGTAGCCCTCCGGGCCGGCCAGGAAGTCGGCGACCAGCCGCTGTGGTGTCAGTCTCGGCCACAGCTGGTCGATCGCGCCCCAGACTTCGGGGTTCTCGGCCAGCTCGTCGCGCATCTGTGTGATGTCGCTGGCGTCGAGGAGGTTGGAGCCGTCGAAGGGGTCGGTGCCGATGCGTTCGGCGAGCATGTCGGTGAGGGTGTTGAGGATGTGACCCTCGAAGTATTCGCGCGCCACGTTGTGCGGCAGCTTGGCCTCGCGGGTGCGTTCGCGGGCGACCTGGACGAGCCCGGCGTCGAGCATCAGTATGTCCCGGTCGTGCTCGATCGCGATCACGGGGTCGGGGAGCTCCTGGCGGTCACGGACCACCGAGGCCAGTACCTCGGCCATGTCCGCGCGGCCCTTCACGGCGGCTGCCTCGGGGGTGTCGGCCGCCGTCGCCTTCACGCCGGGGAACAGCTCACCGACCGTCGCGAGCAGGACGCCCGTCTCGCCGAGCGAGGGCAGTACCTCGCCGATGTAGCCGAGGAAGGCCGGGTTGGGGCCGACGATGAGGACGGCGCGCTTGGCCAGCAGTTCCCGGTACTCGTAGAGGAGGTACGCGGCCCGGTGCAGGGCGACAGCCGTCTTGCCGGTGCCGGGGCCGCCCTCCACCACCAGTACACCCCGGTGCGGGGCGCGGATGATCTGGTCCTGCTCGGCCTGGATGGTCTGCACGATGTCGCTCATGCGGCCGGTGCGCGCGGAGTTGAGCGCGGCGAGCAGCACGGCGTCGCCGGTCGGGTCCTCGTGACCGGTGCGTTCGTGGTCGCCGAGGTCGAGGATCTCGTCGTGCAGGTCGGTGACGTGCCGGCCGTCGGTGGTGATGTGCCGGCGGCGGCGCAGGCCCATGGGGGTGTGGCCGGTGGCCAGGTAGAAGGGGCGGGCGACCGGGGCCCGCCAGTCGATGAGGATCGGGGTGTGCTCGATGTCATCGGCGCGGACGCCGATCCGGCCGATGTGGTGTTTGACACCCGTGGTGAGGTCGATGCGGCCGAAGCAGAGCGAACCGTCCACGGCGTTCAGCGCGGCGAGCAGGCCCGAGCGCTCGGCGACCAGGACGTCCCGTTCGAGGCGTGCCTGCATGGGCGTGCTGCCCTGCGCGAGCGCGTCCCCGACGGATGCCTCCGTGACACCGCGCAGGGCGTCCACGCGCGCGTACAACCCGTCGATGAATTCCTGCTCATGGCGCAATTCATCGTCGGGAAATTCTGTGTGTGAGCCCCTGTTTGACAATTCCGCTCCCGCCCGGATATGATGTGGCCAGTGAACTTCTTTGCGACTCAATCCCCTTGAAGTCGCGAACCATTGAATATACGCAAAGAAATCCCCCGAGCGCAATCGCTCGGGGGATTTCTTGTATACCGGTGGGTATCGGTGAGGTCAGAGCACGTCGGACAGCTCCTCCAGCAGCCGTCGCTTGGGCCGGGCCCCCACCATCGCCTTCACGGGCTCACCGCCCTGGAACACCATGAACGTGGGCATCGACAGCACTTTGTACGCGTTCGTCGTCTCCGGGTTGGTGTCCACGTCCAGCTGGACCACCTTCAGCCGGTCGCCCTCCTCGGAGGCCAGTGCGCTGAGCACCGGCCCCATCTGCCGGCAGGGCGGGCACCAGTCGGCGGTGAACTCCACCAGCACGGGCAGATCCGCCCCGATCACCTCCGTCGCGAAGTCCGCGTCCGTCACCTCGGCCACACCTGCCGCCTTGATCACCGCGTCAGCCCTCCCAGTTCGCATACGGGTTCCGGGCCGCCCGGAACCTCCGCGTCGGCCGCCAGCTCGTCCCGAGCCCGCTCCGCCCGCGCCAGCTGCTCGCCGACCTTCGCGCGCACCGACACCAGCTCGTCGATCAGCGCGTCGAGCTCGCCGAGCTTGCGGCGGTAGACCGCCAGCGACGCGGGGCACGAGTCGCCCTCCGGGTGCCCGGCCCGCAGACACTCCACGAAGGGCCGCGTCTCCTCCAGGTCGAACCCGAAGTCCTGCAACGTCCTGATCTGCCGGAGCAGCCGCAGGTCGTCCTCGTCGTACGTCCGGTACCCGTTCTCGCCCCGCCGCGCGGGAAGCAGCCCCCGCGACTCGTAGTAGCGCAGAGTCCGCGTGGTCGTCCCCGCCTGCGCCGCCAGCTCGCCGATTCGCATGCCTTGACGGTAATCCTTGACGCCGACGTCAAGGCAAACCCGGGCGCCGGGCCCCTAAGGCCCGTCCCTTTCCGATCAGGCCGGCGGCAGCAGCGGCTTCCGCTCCACCGGTGACGACAGGACGATCGAGGTCGTCGTACGGCCCAGCGCGGACGTCTGCTCAAGGACGTCCTCCAGGTGGATGGTGTCCTGGACGGCGACCTTGAGGATCCAGCAGTCCTCGCCGACGACGTGGTGGACCTCGATGATCTCGGGGCGGGCCAGCAGCTCCAGGGTCCTGGGGTGCTTCAGGGTGTAGCCGCCGTGCGGGTTGACGCGGATGAAGGCCCGGAGGCCGTAGCCGAGGCGGGACGCGGAGACGTGGGCGCCGTAGCCGGTGATGGCGCCCGCGGACTCCAGGCGGCGGACGCGCTCGGCGACGGCCGCCGGGCTCAGCCGGACGCGGCGGCCCAGCTCGCTGAGCTTGATCCGGCCGTCGCTCTGCAGCTGCTCCAGGATCTGCCGGTCCAGCGCGTCGAAGGCCACCGACGTTTCGTTGGCGGCGGCACGCAGATGCCGTGGTTCCTTCGGTGCCTCGGCCGGATCTCCCATGACTCCCCCTTCAGAACTCCTGCGTACGTCGGGAGAATTATGACCACAAGGCCGCAGCTCATTGAATGGGATCGGGGGAGAGCGCCATGCGTGAGGTAGCCGTCATCGGCGGAAGCCGGTATTTCGGAAAGCGCCTGATAGACCGGCTGATGGCCGCGGGAGACCGGGTCACCGTCATCAATCGCGGCTCGTCGGCACCGCCCGCGGGGGCAATTCACCTCATCGCCGACCGCAATGATGAGAATTCCCTGGAGAAGGCCCTGGGTTCGCGGACTTTCGATGTGGTCATCGACCAGGTCTGCTATACGCCGAGGCAGGCGGAGATCGCGCGACGGGTATTCGCGGGACGCACACGGCGGTACGTCATGACGTCCACCGTCGAGGTGTACGAGTACGAGGACTCGGCGGCCCTCGTGCGCGAGGACGCCGTGGACCCCCGTACCGTCGCCGTCGACCTCGAACTCCCCTGGGGCGACCCGGAGTTCCTCGACGCGCACTACGGCGAGGGCAAGCGGCAAGCCGAAGCGGTCTTCACGGCCGACCCCGCATTCCCGTACGTGGCCGTCCGCGTCGCCCACGTCCTGGGCGGGGCCGACGACTTCACCGGCCGCCTCGACCACTACACCGACCGCATCCGCACCGGCGAGGCGATCGCGGTCCCCGCCGTGAACCACCCGGCCACGTACATCCATGTCGAGGAGATCGCGGACTTCCTCGCCTGGACTGCGGGTGCCGACTTCACCGGCCCGGTGAACGCCGCCTCCCACGGGGTGCTCACCACCGAGGAGTTGTGCGAGGCCGTTGCCGTGCATGTGCCGGAAGGCAAGACGGTCTTCCAGAGTGTCGAGGTCGGAGAGGCCTCGCCGTTCTCCTTCGCCCGTTCGTACGGGATGGACAACGCGCGGGCCACCCAGCTCGGTTTCGCGTTCGGCGAGGCCCGCCAATGGCTCCCCCAGGCCGTGGCCGAGACGCTCGGAAAGGACAACTGACATGCGGTACAGGCTTCTTGGAGATCTCCGCGTCGGCGCCATCGGCTTCGGAGCGATGCCGCTGTCGATCGGGGGCCACCCGGACGAGGCGCGCGCCCTGGCCACGGTGCACGCCGCCCTCGACGCGGGCGTGACCCTCCTGGACACGGCGGACTCGTACCACCTGCCCGGCGCCGAGCCCGGCCACAACGAACAGCTCGTGGCCCGCGCCCTGGCCACGTACGGCGGTGATACCAGCGAGGTGCTAGTCGCCACGAAGGGCGGGCGCGGCAGACCCGCCGACGGCAGCTGGACGGTGACGGGTTCCCCGGCCCACCTGAAGTCGGCCGCGGAGGCTTCCTTGAAGCGGCTCGGTGTGGAGGCGATCGGCCTCTACCAGCTGCACAAGCCCGATCCCGCCGTCCCCTTCGAGGACTCGGTCGGCGCCCTGCGCGAACTCCTCGACGCGGGCAAGATCCGCCTGGCCGGCATCTCCAACACCACCACCGACCAGATCCGCCGGGCCCACACGATCCTCGGCGACCGTCTGGTCTCGGTCCAGAACCAGTACTCCCCCGCGGTTCTGGACAGCGAGCCGGAGCTACAGCTCTGCGCCGAACTGGGCATCGCCTTCCTTCCGTGGAGCCCGCTGGGCGGCATCTCCCGCAGCTCCCTGCGCGGTCCGTCGAGCGTGCGGCCCGACGACCGCTTCGCCGCCTTCCACGAGGTGGCCCGCGAGCGTGGCGTCAGCCCCCAACAGATCTGCCTGGCCTGGCTGTCGACCCGGTCGCCGACCGTCATCCCGATCCCGGGCGCCAGCCGCCCGGAGACCATCCGGGACTCGGCGGGCGCCGCGGACCTGGTCCTGGACGCGGAGGAGCTGGCACGGCTGGACGCGGAGGCCGGGCCCCGGGGCTAGTCGTCGTCCCCTGTTGCGAGAGAGTCCTCGGGGTCCCGCACGCCCAGCAGCCGGCGCGTCAACCGGTCCCGGTCGGACAGCAGTTCATCCACCGCGGCCCGGAGGTCGTCCGGCTCCGTCCGCTCGGCCTCCCGTTCGGCCGCGATCAGCACGGCCCGTCGTACGAGCTCCTTGGTGAAGGACGCCGTCGTGCCCGTCGTGCGGGCGACGATCTCGTCGGTGAGGTCCTTGCCGAGGTCGAGGGAGGCGCCGTACAGGGCAAGGAGGCGGGCGCGGCCCTCGGCGTCGGGTACGGGGATCTCGACGGCGAGGTCGACGCGGCCGGGGCGTTGGACGAGGGCGGGCTCCAGCAGGTCCGCGCGGTTGGTGGTGAGCAGGAAGGCGACGTCGGCGTCGTCGCCGAGGCCGTCCATCTCGTTCAGCACCTGGAAGAGCAGGGGCTGTTCGCCGCCGCCGTAGTCGCGGGCCTCGGCGATCAGGTCGCAGTCCTCCAGGACGACGAGGGCGGGCTGAAGCATGCGTGCCAGGGCGCACGCGGGGCCGATGGCGTCGATGCTCGTCCCGGCCAGCACCACGACCGTGAACTCCGGGAGGTGGGAGAGGAGATAGCGGATCGTGTGGGTCTTGCCGGTGCCGGGCGGGCCGTAGAGGAGAAGGCCGCGGCGCAGGTGCTGGCCCGCGGCGCGCAGGCGTTCGCGGCGGCGCGCCACTCCGACCACCTGGCGCTCCACGCGTTCCAGGAGACCGTCCGGCAGCACGATCTCCTCGCGGGAGAGACCGGGGCGGCGGTGGAAGCGGAACGGGCCCAGGCCGTGGCCGAAGTCGGAGCCCTCGAAGGAGAGGACCTGGCCGCGGAAGATGTTGTGCGCGCGGACCAGCGCGTCGATCTCCGCCAGCAGCCGGTCCGCGAACTCCTTCTTCTCGGCGAGGACTTCGATCTCCACCTTGTTGCGGCCGTACTCGTCCGCCGGGCCGCGCAGCAGCACCGCGAACCGCTCGTCGCCCTCCTGGCCGAGGTAGAACCCGAAGGAGACACAGGCGAGTTCCTGGTCGGGAGAGATCGGCAGATGCGCGTAGTCGACCGCGCCGATCACGAACCGGTTGTACCGGTCGGCCGATTCGAGAATGTCGCCCAGCGTCAGGTCCCCGTGATGGGAGGAGCCGCGCATGCCGATCAGTTCGTAGGAACGCCCCTCGGCCGCGAACCAGCGCTCCACCGCCAGATGCACATTGGGCAGGTCGTAGGAGGCATACGCGGCCTTGACCACCGGCTGGTCCCCGGGTGCCGTGCCCAGATGCGCGCGCATCCGCTCGGCGAGATTCCGGCCGTCCGCGACCTGGGGCTTGGGCCGCGCGACCGCGTCGAGGAACTGGCTGAACAACTCGCCGACCTCTTCAAGGGACAGCGGCGAGCCCTGCCCCTCGGCGGCAAGCCGGGCCTTGTACTCCGCGTTGCTGATGATCTCGGTCTCGCCCATGTTCCGCCTCCGCGCTGTCCGGCCCAGCTGTCCGGCCGACCACTCTGGTCTCCCAGCCTGGGCCCGAACACGTAGGCCGGTCAAAGCATTTGGGACGTATCTCCCCGAACGTGTGGCTGCTGTGTGCTCGGGCTCAGCTGCCCACCGAGAGGTGGGCGACCGACCGTCCAGGCATCATGAACACCACCGCCGCCCCGGTCGCGACGAGCAGCCCCGCCGCCACCCAGAACGCGTCCTGTGCTCCGCCCCGGAAGAAGACACTCCCGAGCAGCGCCACCCCGAGGGTGGAGCCGAGCTGCTGCACCGCGTTGAGCAGCCCGGCCGCCGAACCGGTCTCGTGCGGGCGGACCCGGTGCAGGGCCGTCGTGAAGAACGGCACGGCGAACAGCCCCTGGCCAACGCCGCATACGGCGAGCGCGGCGAGCAGCGGCCATGGGTAACCGGTGTCCGGCGCGCCGGCGTACGCCGCGATGGCGCCGAGCGCTCCGGCGAGCAGGGCGGCGAGACCGGCGTACATCACCCGGGCCCCATGGCGCGGCACCAGACGCCGGCCCGCCGTCCACGAGGAGATCCCCATCGCGCAGGACCAGGGCAGCAGCGTCAGGCCGGCGGCCAACACGCCGATGTGCGGGCCGAGTTGCAGCTGCACCACGACCACCAGCATCAGTCCGCTCACCACGGCGAAGAAGAGCACCGAGCAGAGCAGGGCGGCCGAGAAGCCCCGGTTCCCGAAGAGGCTCGGTTCGACGAGAGGGCTCAGCTCGCGGCGGACGCGGTGACGCTGGTGGAGGACGAAGGCCGCGAAGAGCGCGAGGCCGGGTCCCCAAGTCAGCGCGTACACACCTGAGTCGGCGCCTTGGATCAAGGGGTACGTGATCAGCCCGACCGCGCCGCTCACCAGCACCGTGCCGACGAGGTCGAGGTGTGGGCGGCGCGCCGGCCGGTCCTCCCTGAGCAGCGGTGTCGTGAGGAGCACGGCGACACCCAGCGGCACATTGACGAAGAACACCGCGCGCCACGACGCGGCATGGGTCAGCACTCCGCCGGCCACCGGTCCGCAGACGGCCGCCAGGCCCATGACCGGGCCGATGCTCCCCATGGCCCGGGCGAGTTCGTCGCCGTCGAACATGACGCGGATCAGTCCGATCGTCTGCGGGATGACGAGCGCGGCGGCGGCGCCCTGGACGGCGCGCGCGGCGATCAGCAGCCCCGCCGAGGGGGCGAAGGCGCAGGCCAGCGAGGCGAGGACGAATCCGGCGACGCCGATCCGGAAGACGGTTCTGCGCCCGGCGATGTCACCGAGCCGCCCGCCCGCGATCAGCAGCACCGCGAACGGCAGGGTGTACGCGGCGCCGTACCACTGGATGTCCGAGACCGGGCCGCCCAGGTCGGCGTGGATGGCCGGGGCGGCCACGGTCATGATCGTGGCGTCGAGCAGATTCATGGCCTCGGCGACCAGCAGAACGGCGAGGGCGGACCAGCGGTGCGGGTGTTCCTTCTTCGGCAAGGGCACCATGGGTGGCTTCCTCCGGTACGTCGATGGGGCGGGCGCCGTGCGGTGGCGCGTTCGCCCATGAGCGTGCGGAGGCAGACCGTCGGCCTTCCACTTCTGAGAGGCGAGCTGTGGATACTTTCCACCGACGGCCATTCGATGAGGGATTCATCCATGCTCGACGAGATCGACCGCGGTCTGGTGCAGGCGCTGCACATCGACGGGAGGGCGCCCTTCAGCCGGATCGGTGCGGTGCTGGGCGTATCGACGCAGACCGTCGCCCGGCGCTACCGGCGGCTGTGCGCGGAGGCGTCGCTGCGGGTGGTCGGCCTGGCGGAGCCACGGCACGCGGGGCGCGTCCAGTGGCTGGTGCGGCTGACCGCGGGACCGCACACCGCGCAGGATCTGGCGCACGCCCTGGCCCGCCGCTCGGACACGTCGTGGGTGCGGCTCGCGTCGGGCGGCACGGAGATCCTGGCCGTGATCCAGACACCGGCCGACGCTTCCGACGGGCACGCGCTGCTGCTGCACGACATCCCGCGCACGGCCGGAATCACCGCGGTGTCGGCGCACTGCCTGCTGCACACCTACCTCGGCGGCCCGACGGCGTGGCGGGGCAGGGCGGGTGCGCTGAGCGAGCGGCAGCGGCGTCAACTGGAGCCGCGGCGAGGTGAGTCGGCCGATTCGCGTCCGCTCGCCGACGCCGACCACGCCCTCCTCACCGCCCTCGCGCACGACGGTCGCGCGAGCCATGCCGAGCTGGCCGTGGCCACCGGCTGGTCCCCCGCGACGGTCGCCCGGCGGCTCGCGGGCCTCCAGGCAAGTGGCGCCCTGTTCTTCGACGTCGACATGAACGACACACTGTTGGGCGCGACCGCGCAGGCCCTGCTGTGGATGTCGGTCGCCCCGGCCCACCTCGACAGCGTGGCCCACGCCCTGGCCGGGCACGACGAGTTGGCGTTCGTGGCGGCGACCACCGGCCCGACCAACCTGGTCGCCCAGGCCCTGTGCCCGGACCCGGGCGCCCTGCACGACTATCTGACCCGCCGGCTGGGCGCGCTCGACGCCATCCGCACGCTGGAATCCGCGCCGGTGCTCCGTACGGTCAAAGCGGCGGGCCCGTCGTCAGGACCCGCCGCTTCGCTCCCCCGTGGCGCCTCCCCCGGGCGCCGGCCGGCCCGCTGACGCGGGCGCATGTCCTGTGGGCTCGGCTCAATTGCCCGGCGGAACCGCCCCGTTGAGCCGGTGCGAGGCCGCCGCCGTACACCCCGTCAGCAGAAGCAGCAGCGCCGAGACCGGGCCGCTGATCTCCTCGCCCTCACCCCGCGTCCACTCCACGTCGGTGGCGACGAGCCGGTGGCGCGGAAGCGGCCAGGGCCGGGGCGGGAAACGCATGGTCCACACCCGGTCGGCGGCGTCGCGGGCCGCCTCTACGGGCATGGCGCGCTCCCGGCCGAGCGCGAGGGCGATGTCCTGGCCGTGCACGAGGATGTCGAGCAGAGGCTCACGGCGGGTCGTGCCGGGGGCGAGGCGCCGGGTGCCGATGGTCGAACGGAAGTTCGCGACGATCTCGGTGACGGGCAGCTCGCCCTCACGGACCGAGGTGTCGTGGATCATGCGGTCGAAGCTGCCGCGGGCGCGGACGAATTCCCGTAGGACAGCCCCGTACGAGATGCGCGCGGCGATCGTCAGATGCGCGGCGACGTCCCGCACCCGCCAGTCCCCGCACTGCGTGGGCTTCTCCCACTCCTGCGGGCCCAGCCCCTCCAGCAGGTCCACCAGACTCGCCCGCTCGCGGTCGACGACCTGCCAGGACTCGTCCACGCCCAGCACGACACCCGCAGGACCCATAGAACCCATAGAACCCGTAGAACCCATAGGATCACCACCTACTCAAAGTGGTAAGCTTCTCTGACCAAAGTAGTCAGAGATTCTGACTACTGTCAAGCAATACCCGAGGGGTGGCGACCATGGTGGCGGAGAGCGAGCTCAACACGGGGCTGCTCCTGTTCATCCCGTACCGGGCCCTGGAGAATCGTGTCTTCGCCGCCCTCGCCGAGGCCGGTTTCGACGATTTCACGCCCGCCCAGGCCCGGGTCCTCCAGCGCGTCGGACCGAACGGCACACGGCTGACGGACCTCGCCGAGCAGGCGCAGGTCACCAAGCAGACCGCGGGCTTCCTGGTCGACCAGCTGGAGAAGGCGGGCTATGTGCGCCGGATGCCGGACCCGACCGACAAGCGGGCCCGGCTGGTATGTCTCGCCGAGCGGGCACGCGCGGCGCAGCCCGTCGCCGGCGCCGTGATCGCCGAGATCGAGAAGGAATGGGAGGCCCACCTCGGCAAGCGGCGCATGACCCAGTTGAGACAGGCGCTGACGATGCTGCGGGAGATCACCGACCCGTACGCGTGAGGCGGACCGTCGTCTACGCGTGGGCCGCGACTCCCGCCGACTCCTCCACCTCCAGCAGCGACGCGCTCTGCCGCTCCTCCTCGAACGCCTTGCGCCCGCCGCGCAGGCCGAACAGCCGCTTGGCGAGGGCGATGTAGAGCACGGCCAGGATGTTGAGGACCAGGGTGGCGATCTTCAAGTAGCTGACGTGCTCGGTGAGTTCGTAGATCTCCAGGGGCAGGAACGCGGCGGTGGCGACAACAGTGAGGTACTCCGCCCAGCGCTTGGCGTACCAGAGGCCGCCCGCCTCGACGAGCTCGATCAGGGCGTACGCCAGCAGCAGCACGGCCACCAGCGTCAGCGTGGAGTGCTTGTAGCCGAAGGTCTTCTGGATGGTGCCGACCACGGGCGAGTGGTCGAGGTCGTAGTGGAAGTGCCTGAAGACCGGGCGAAGGACGTCGAGGTACTCGTCGAAGAGCCGGCGCACCGAGTCCTGGCTGTTGCTGAACTTCCACACGGCGGCCGCCACCAGCACGATGAACACGCCGCGCACGGCCCGCTCGATCGCCAGGAAGCGCAGGATGAACAGATCGCGCAGCACCTTGCCGCGCGGCACCAGCGGAGCCTCGTCCGCCGGGCCGGAACCATGCGGGTCGCCCAGCACGAAGTCACCGCAGCGCAGACAGCGCCATGCCTCGCCCAGGCTCGTCCCGGCACGCAGCCGCGCCCGCAGCTCCGACTCGTTCGGCGCGTACGTCACATGGCCGCGCCGCGCGCACGTGCGCCGGTCCCAGTCGATCTTCATGCTCCCGTTTCCTCCGCAGAACGTGCCGTGCCGTGCCGGTCAGTCCGGCACGGCACGGTAGTGCATGTTCTACGAGACGGTGGACCGAGGGTCGCGGTTCCGGGGTCGGTCAGCGCGTGGCGATGCCGGCGGGTTCGGACTCTTCGGCTTCCGGGGAGGCCGACGCGTCGGCCTCGGGCGCGAACGTGTCTGTCGCGCCGGCCTCGGCCTCCGCCGTACGGCCGTTCCGCGGCAGCAGCACAGCCACGAGCACCGTCCCCACCCCCAGGATCACCGCACCGATGAGGCTGGTGTGCGCGACCGCGTCCGCGAAGGACGAGCCGACCGCGTCGGCCATCTGGTGGGCGCCCTGGGCGAGTTGGTCGGCCTGCGCCTTCACCTGCGCGGCCTTCTCCACATCCCCCGTCCGCGCGGCCTGCTCGGCGAGCTGCCGGGCCTTGTCACCGATGCCCTGGGCGACCACGTACCCCGCGCCCACCGAGTCCTGCGCCGTGGACAGGGCACCCGCCGAAAGCTTGCTGCCCGCGGTCGCGTCCGAGAGGTGCGAGGAGTACGAACTCGCCAGCACCGAACCGAGGATGGCGATACCGAGCGAGCCGCCGAGTTCCAGGGAGGTGTCGTTCACCGCGCCGCCGACACCCAGTTCGGACTCGGGGAACGCGCCCATGATGGCATCCGTGCAGGGCGACAGCGCGAGCCCGATCGCGAGGCCCAGCATGACGAGGGGCAGGACGAAATCGCCGTACGACGATGACGCGTCCACCCGGGTGAGCAGTGCGAGCGCCGCCGTGCCGCCGACCATGCCCGCGGTGA
Organism: Streptomyces sp. R35; assembly: GCF_041053035.1. Lineage (NCBI taxonomy): Bacteria > Bacillati > Actinomycetota > Actinomycetes > Kitasatosporales > Streptomycetaceae > Streptomyces > Streptomyces sp. R35. The sequence continues at coordinate 7,592,909 of NZ_CP163440.1, read as the reverse complement.
CCGTGATCTTCATGCCGATGCGCGGGGTGAGGTGACCGGTGAGCGCCGAGCCGACGAAGACGGCCCCGGCGAGCGGCAGCATGCGCACTCCGGTGTCCAACGCGTCGTATCCGAGGACGAATTGGAGGTGCTGGGTCAGGTAGTAGAAGGCACCGAAGACGGCCAGGAAGAAGAGCGCGACGGCGAGGTTGGAACCGGCGAAACGGCGGTTCGCGAAACGGCGTACGTCGATGACCGGGCGGGGGTGGCGAAGCTCCCACACCACGAAGAGCACGAGGCCGACACCCGCGACGACCGCGGCGGTCACGGCCTTGACGCCCCAGCCGAAGTGCGGCCCTTCGATGATCATGTAGACCAGCGAGCCGATCCAGACCACGGACAGCAGACCGCCCACGTAATCGATGCGGTGCTGGTGCCCGGCCTTGGACGGCGGTACGAGCACGAGGGCGCCGATGATCGCGAGCGCGGCGATGGGCACGTTGATCAGGAACGTGGACGACCAGCCGTGGCGCTCCAGGAGCAGGCCCGCGACCAGCGGACCGGCGGCGATCGCGAGTCCGGCGGTGGCGGTCCACAGCACGATCGCCTTGGCCCGCTCCGCGCGCGGGAAGGTCGCGGCGAGCAGGGAGAGCGTGGCGGGCATGATCAGCGCGGCGCCGACGCCCATGACGGCACGGGCCGCGATCACCCCCGTGGAACTGCCGACGAGCGAGCCCGCGACGGCGCCTCCCCCGAAGACCACGAGTCCCAGAATGAGCGCCCCGCGCCGGCTGTACTTGTCGCCGATCGCGCCGAGCAGCAGCATCAGCGCGGCGTACGGGACGGTGTAGCCGTCGATGACCCACTGGAGGTCGGCGCTGGACAGGCCCAGGTCCTGGGTCATGTCCGGGGCCGCGACCGTGAGGGCGGTGTTCGCCATCACGATGATCAGCAGGCTCAGACAGAGGACCAGCAGCGCCCACCAGCGCCGGGCATAGGGCCGGTCCATCCTCTCGACCGGTTCGTTCATGACGAGACGCATGGCTACGGTCGCCCTTCCTCATTCGACGTGTACGGAGGACTTGCACAGTGGCGTGCAATTGCTCAACCATGTGCAATGTACGTCGTTGCACAGTGCTGTGCAAATGGAGTCGTCGGAGGCCTTGTGGACGGGAGACCGGCCATCGGCGAAAGGCGGGCAGAATGGCAGCCATGACCACGGGTAACGCCAGCCGCGCGGATGTGAACCGCCGCCGCATCCTCGATGTCGCACTCGCAGAGCTGCTGCGCGACCCCGACGCGTCCATGGACCAGATCGCACGGGCCGCGGGCGTCGTACGGCGCACGGTGTACGGGCACTTCCAGAACCGCGAGGCCCTGGTCGGCGCCCTGACCGACGAGGCGGTCGAAACGGTCGCGGCGGCGCACGCGGCGGGCCGCGAGGGCGTCGAGGACCCGGCGGAGTCGCTCGCCCGATCGACCCTGGCCATCTGGGAGATCGCCGACCGCTACCGGCTGCTGGTCGCGCTCGCGCAGCGCAGCGTCACCATGCAGGGCATCCGCGACCGCCTCGCGCCGGTCCGCGAGGCCTGCGCGGAGATCCTCCGGCGCGGCCTGGAGCAGGGCGTGTTCGAGTCCCCGCTGCCGCCGCGCGCGCTGGCGTACGTACACGAGCAGTCGCTGTTCGCCCTCATGGACGCGGTGAACGACGGCCTGCTGGCAGCGGAAGAGGCGGGCCGCTCCGCCGCGGTCACCATGCTGACCGCGGCGGGCGTACCCGCCTCTCGTGCCACCGAGTTGGTGGCGAAGCTGAGCGATTGAGCTTCCTCAGCTGGTTCCTCAGCCGCTTCTTCAGCCGCTTTTCAGTGATGCACCGAGCGGCCAGGCCTACGGGGGAGTGGCCCAGCCGCTCGGCGTCTTGGGGGGCGCGCCCCGTTCAGGGAGGCGCGCCCGGTCAAGAGGGGGCGCCCGTCAGGCGGGCGCCCGCGCTTACGCCTTGGCGAGTTCCTTCTCGCCACCCTGCTCAGGCACCTCGGGCAGCTCAGCGGCGGCGTTCTCGTCATAGTCGTCCAGCAGCGTCTTCTCGTCGAAGGGCAGCTCACCGGCGAGAACCCGGCTCACCCGATCCTTGTCGATTTCCTTCGTCCACGTGCCGATCAGGACCGTCGCCACCGCGTTGCCCGCGAAGTTCGTCAGGGCGCGCGCCTCGCTCATGAAGCGGTCGATGCCGACGATGAGGCCGACGCCGTCCACCAGGGCGGGCTTGTGCGACTGGAGACCACCGGCCAGCGTGGCCAGACCGGCGCCGCTGACACCCGCCGCGCCCTTGGAGGCGAGGAGCAGGAAGAGCAGCAGCGGGATCTGCTCGCCGATGGACATCGGGGTGCCCATGGCGTCGGCGATGTAGAGCGACGCCATGGTCATGTAGATCATGGTGCCGTCGAGGTTGAAGGAGTAGCCGGTCGGGACGGTGATGCCGACCACCGGCTTGCTGACGCCCAGGTGCTCCATCTTCGCGATGAGCCGCGGAAGGGCGGACTCGGAGGAGGAGGTGGACAGGATCAGCAGGAACTCCCGGGCCAGGTACTTGAACAGCGAGAAGATGTTCAGCCCGGCGAAGGCGCGCAGCATCGCGGCGAGCACGATGAAGACGAACAGGAAGCAGGTCGCGTAGAAGCCGAGCATCAGCACGGCGAGGCTCTTGAGCGCGTCCACACCGGCCGAACCGACCACCGCGGCGATGGCACCGAAGGCACCGATCGGAGCGGCCCACATCACCATGGCGAGGATGCGGAAGACGAGCCGCTGAATGTGCTCGACACCGCGCAGCACCGGCTGGCCGACCGGCCCCATGGCCTGGAGCGCGAACCCGGCGAGCAGCGCGACGAGCAGGGTCTGCAGGACCTGGCCCTCGGTGAAGGCGGAGACGAAGGTCAACGGAATGATCGACAGCACGAAGTCGACCGGCGGCAGCGCGTCGGCGGACACCTGGTCGTGCCCCGTCGCCTTGATCGCTTCGGTCAGGTGCATCCCGTCACCCGGGTGCAGGATGTTGCCGACGACGAGACCGATGGTGAGCGCGACGAGCGACATCACCATGAAGTAGCCGAGCGCGATACCGCCGACCGCGCCGACCTTGGCGGCCTTCCGGACCGATCCGATTCCGAGCACGATCGTGCAGAAGATGATCGGCGAGATCATCATCTTGATCAGGCTCACGAAGCCCGTACCGAGGGGCTTGAGCTCGACCCCGGCGTCGGGCCAGATCAGTCCGACGGCGATACCGAGCGCCACCGCGACGATGACAGCGATGTACAGGTAATGGGTGCGATCCCGCTTCACAGCGGGTGCGGCAGGTGCGGTTCTGGGGGTGCTGGCCACGGCTGCCCTCCTTGACGACGTCGTCGGCATCATCCGGCGTGCGGCTCACGACCGGCGGAATCCCGGAGTGCGGCTCACGTCCGGGGGGGATCCGGGAGGCGTGGACTCCCGGGGGATGCGGTGACTATCTCCCGGCTTGTGAGGGCGGTCACCCTTCCGTTCATTTAGTTCACACTTATATGGAGAGGCAGACTGAACGACATGCGCCTTCCCCGCGTCCCGCGACCCCGCAGCCTGGCCGGCCAGCTCTTCGGCATGCAGGCCGTGCTGATCGCGGTGCTCGTCGCCGGGTACGCGCTCTTCACCTACGTCAGCGACCGCGGCCAGGCCGAGGACGCGGCGCGCAGCCGGGCCACGGCCGTCGCCCGCTCGGTCGCGGACGCCCCCTCCGTGCACGAGGCGATCCGCACCACGAACCCCACGAAGACCCTTCAGCCGTACGCCCTCCAGGTCCAGCGGGACACCGGCATCGACTTCGTGACGATCATGAACCCGCAGGGCATCCGCTGGACCCACCCCGACGAGAAGCTGATCGGCAAGCACTTCCTCGGCCACATCGGCCCCGCCCTGAACGGCACGTCGTTCACGGAGACGTACACGGGCAGCCTCGGCGCGTCCGTGCGTGCCGTCACCCCGGTCTACGACAACGGCCACATCGTCGGACTGGTCAGCGCGGGCATCAAGGTCGAGGCGATCACCAAACGCGTCCAGGAGCAGGTATCGGCTCTCGTAGGGGTCGCTGCGGGCGCCCTGGCGCTGGGCGGCATCGGCACGTACGTCATCAACGCCCGGCTGCGCCGCTCCACGCACGGGCTGAACGCGGCCGAGCTCAGCCGTATGCACGACTACCACCAGGCCGCGCTGCACGCCGTGCGCGAGGGGCTGCTGATGCTGGACGGGCAGTTCCGGGTGGCGCTGATGAACGACGGCGGGCGGGAACTGCTCGGCGTGACCGACGACGTGGTCGGCCGCTCGGTGGCCGAACTCGGCCTGCCCGCACCGCTGACCGGCGCGCTGCTGTCGGCGGAGCCCCGGGTCGACGAGGTGCACCTCACCGCGTCGCGCGTCGTGATCGTCAACACCTCACCGGTGACCGGCGGCGAACGCCGGGGCACGGTGGTGACCCTGCGCGACGTCACCGAACTCCAGTCCCTGATGGGCGAGTTGGACTCGGAGCGCGGCTTCACCCAGGCGCTGCGCTCACAGGCGCACGAGGCCGCGAACCGCCTGCACACAGTGGTGTCCCTCATCGAGCTGGGCCGCGCCGAGGAGGCCGTCGACTTCGCCACGGCGGAGCTGGAACTGGCGCAGACGCTCACCGACCAGGTGATCTCGGCGGTCAGCGAACCGGTCCTCGCGGCGCTGCTGCTCGGCAAGGCCGCGCAGGCGAACGAGCGGGGCGTGGAGCTGGTGGTGTCCGACGACAGCGCCATCGACGACGGACTCCTCCCCGAGAGCCTTCCGGCCCGCGACCTGGTCACCGTCCTCGGCAACCTGATCGACAACGCGGTGGACGCGGCACAGGGAACGGTGCGCGCACGGGTCACGGTGACGGCGTTCACCGACGAGTCCGTCCTGGTGCTCCGGGTCGCCGACACCGGCACCGGGGTGGACCCGGCCCACGCCGAGCAGGTCTTCCAGCGCGGCTGGTCCACGAAACCGGCGGGACCCGGCGGCCGCGGCCTGGGCCTCGCCCTCGCCCGGCAGGCGGTGAGCCGCCACGAGGGCACGCTGACCGTGCGGGAGGCGACCGGCGGCGGGGCGGAGTTCGAGGTGCGGCTGCCGTTGCCTACGGTGTCCTCGGCGCCAGCCGCGACACCGGCCTCCGCGTCGGGCGCGGCGGGGGACGCTGTCGCCGAGCCCGAGCCCACCCCGTCCGAGCCGGCCCCGCCCAAGCCTGCCCAGCACGCCTTGCCTGGAGGCGACGCATGACCGATCCCATCCGCGTACTCGTCGTCGAGGACGACCCGGTCGCCGCCGACGCGCACGTCATGTACGTCGGCCGGGTGCCCGGCTTCACGGCGGTCGGCAAGGCCCACACGGGAGCCGAGGCGCGCCGCGCCCTGGACCGTACGCCCGTGGACCTGCTCCTGCTCGACCTGCACCTGCCGGACGTGCACGGGCTCCAGCTCGCCCGCTCCCTGCGCGCCGCCGGGTATCACGCCGACGTGATCGCGGTGACGTCCGCGCGGGACCTGGCGGTCGTACGGGAGGGGGTCTCGCTGGGGGTCGTCCAGTACGTCCTGAAGCCGTTCACCTTCGCCACCTTGCGGGACCGGCTGGTGCGGTACGCCGAGTTCCACGCCTCGGTGGGCGAGGCGAGCGGCCAGGACGAGGTGGATCGGGCGCTGGCGACCTTGCGCGCTCCGGGGCCGGCCGCGCTCCCGAAGGGCTTGAGCGCGCCGACTTTGGAACGGGTCACCGTCGCCCTGAGGGACTGCGCGGAGGGGCTCACGGCGGCGGGGGTCGCCGAGGCGGTCGGCATTTCCCGGATCACGGCTCGGCGGTATCTGGAGCACTTGGTGGAGTCGGGGCGGGCGGCTCGGGCTCCGCAGTATGGGCAGGTGGGGAGGCCTGAGTTGCAGTATCGGTGGGTTCGGGGGGTTTGAGCGGGGGCGTTAGGTGGGGGTGCCTGGTGGGGTGTCGTTGAGTTCGGCGGCCCAGGCGCGGGCTTGGGCGGCTCGGTCGGGGGCTTCGGCGCGGGTGAAGGCGTCGGCGGCCCGGAGCCAGTGGGTGCGGGCCTCGGCCGGGCGGTGTGCGTCCTCGTGGGCGTGGGCCAGGTTTTCGAGGACCTGGCCCACGTTGTACCAGTCCTCAAACTCCTCGTAGGCCACCAGGGCCTTGCCGAACGCCTCGATAGCCTCCCCTGTCCGGCCCGCCTCCTGCAGGGCGGGGCCGACGTTGTTCCACGCGCTGGCCTCGCCGCGGCGGTCCTCGGCCGCATGATGCAGGTCGCGCGCGCGGGTGTGGGCCTCAATCGCCTCCCCCACCCGACCCACCTCCTGCAGGGCGGCGCCGAGGTTGTTCCACGCTGTGGCCTCCAGGTGGTGGTCCTCGACGGCATGGTACAGGTCCCGGGCGCGGGTATGGGCCTCAATCGCCCCCTCCGTGCGGCCCGCCTCCCGCAGGGCTATACCGAGGTTGTTCCACGCGATGGCCTCCCGATGGCGGTCCTCGGCCACCTGGTACAGGTCGCGGGCGCGGGTGTGGGCCTCAATCGCCTCCCCCACCCGACCCGCCGCCCGCAGAGCGTTGCCAAGGCTGCCCCACGCAACGGCCTCGCCGAGCCCGTCCCCGGCACGGTGAGCGGCCTGCTGGGCGACACGGGAGATCGTGATCTTGTCGTCGAAGTACCGCCGCCAGTTCAGGTACACCGCCAGGCACGCGGACAACCGCACCGCCACGTGCGCATACCGCTCCTCCCGCGCCCACTGCACCGCCGCCACCAGCCCCGCCCGCTCCCCGTCCAACCACGCCAAAGCCTGCCCCCGGTCCCCGAACCGCTCCGGCTCCGGCATCCCCGGCAGCCACCGCAACCGGTCATCAGCCGCGTCCGCACAGCGGTAGTAGTACCCCAGCAGCCGCTCCCGCGCCGCCTCCCCCTCCCCCCTCAACCTCACATCCCCCGCCACCACACCCGCCCCATACGCCCGCACCAAGTCATGCAACCGCCACCGTCCTCGCCCACTCCCCCGCTCGACGAGGTGGGCCCGGGCCAGTGCCTTCAGGTCTCGCGCCGGAGGGGCATCGGTCCCGTTCAGCGCGGCGACGACCTCGTCGCTCGCCTCCGGCCCCGGCGCGAGGGCGAGCAAACGCAGCAGACGGGCCTGGCCGGAGGGCAGGCGGCGGTAGGAGAGGTCGAAGGCGGCGCGGACGCTGCGGTCGCCGTCGTCGAGGTGGGCGAGACGGTCGTGGGACACGGCGAGTTCGTCGACGAGTTCCGTGACCGGCTTCTCCGGGTCCTCCGCCAGCAGCGCGGCCGCGATCTGCAAGGCCAACGGCAAGTGCCCGCAGAGGGCCGAGAGTCGCTCGGCCGCTGTGGCGTCATCCGTGACACGACTGTCGTCGGGGTCGGCGATCCGCAGGGCGAGGTCGAGGAGTTCGTACGCGGCCTTGGGTGTGAGCTGGTCCAAGGGGACAAGCCGGGCGCCCAGTTGGGGCAGTCGGTCCCGGGACGTGACCAGGACGCGGTGCCGGGCGTCACCCGGCAGCAGAGGGCGCACCTGGTCCGGCGACGACGCGTTGTCGGCCAGCACCAGCACCGCTCCGGCCTTCCTCGCACGCTCGGCGAGTACTGAGCGGTAGAGAGCCACGCGATCGTCCACCATGGCGGGGATGTGTTCCGGCGGGACCCCAAGGGCCCGCAGCAGGGACTGGAGGGCTTGGTCGGCGGTGACGGGGTCCTCGTCGTAGCCGTGCAGGTCCACGAAGAGCGTCCCGCCCGGGAACCAGCCCCTCTCGCAAGCCAGGTACGCGCTTTGGACGGCGAGCGCGGTCTTCCCGATGCCGCCGAGGCCGGACACGGCGGCGACGAGGACCGTCGTGCAGTCCGGCGACCGGGGTACGGCCGGGTCCAGTGCGCGCAGCAGCGCGGCCGTCTCGTCGTCCCGGCCGGTGAAGCCGCCGGGCCTGGGCGGAAGGGAGGCCATGGCCTCGGGCGCGGCGGCACCGGTCACCTGGACGTTGATCTGTAAGCCGATCACCTCGCGCAGGAACAACCCGCCCCGGAAGTCGGTGTGATCGCCGCGGTACCAGGTGCCGCTGCCCGGCGTGTGCCGCTCCATCGCCGCCACGACGGCACGTGCCACCGTCGGATCGGCGGCGAGCAGCTCCTCCACCTTGTCGCCCCAGGCCCGCACCGCGTCCCGCCGCGAGGGATGGCCCGCCGCTGCGGCGAGCGCCTGCGCGGACGTGCCCGCGCCTTGCGCCACCGCCACCGCCAGGTCCTCGACCGCCCGGCGCCCGGCCTCCCCGCCCGCGCCCTCGGCCAAGGCCGCCAGCAACGCCACGTTCATGTGCTCGTCCCGCCCGTCCCACCCGTACCGTCCGCACCGGTCCGTACTGCCGACCCGCTCGGGGCCGAGTAGTCCGTCAACGGTACGGCGTCAGCGGGGAGTTCGGACCTACCTCGCGTACACCACGACCTGCGCCCCGAGCCCCGCCACCGCCAACGCCTCCACCACCGACAGCCCGACGAGTAGTCCGCCGCCCTCCCCGCTCGCCCAGAACACCACCAGCGCGGCCAGCGGGACGGCACAGAACGCCGTCAGGTCCACCACGCACTGAATGACCTTCCTGGAACCGCGCCGCCCGTCGCCGCGGTGGGCGGTCTCCCAGCCGAAGGCGGCGAACCCACCTCCGGGATCGGCCAGGGCGGCCAGCTTCGGCCCCAGCTCGCCGCGTACGTACGCCCCGATCGCGGAGATCTTCTCGTCGTTGACGAGGTAGGTCCACCCGAGCACCACGCACACGGGCGGCAGAGCGAGCAGCATGGACGCCTGCCCGGCCTGGGCAGCGGCGGCGATGACGGCGGCCACGACCCCGAGCGTGACGTACAGCAGGTTGTCGCGAAACCCGATCCGCGCCTTCTGCTCGTCCTTGACGCTCTGGTACTCGGCGAGCAGCAACTGCCCGACGGTGACGCCCTGTTCCGGCTCCGGCACTGAGTCCCGCCTCCCCCGTCTCCAACACCCCGCTACTGGCGGTGACTTGGCAGTACCTTAAACACGTGACCGTGCCACAGCCCACCGCAGCCATCGCCGTCATCCTCACGGCGCTCCCGGTGGAGTACGACGCCGTACGCGCCCACCTGACGGATACCGAGGAGCTCGTCCACCCCGACGGGACCCGGGCGGAGCGGGGCAGACTCGACGGCACGTCCTGGAGTGTCGCGATCGCCGAGCTGGGCGAGGGTGCCCTGAACACCGCCGCGCTCACCACGCGGATCGTGGACTGGCTCGCCCCGGAGGCGCTGCTCTTCGTCGGGGTGGCCGGCGGGCTCAAGGACGACATCGAGATCGGTGACGTCGTGGTCGGTACGAAGGTGTACGCCATCCACGGCGGCAAACAGACCCCTGCGGGCTTCCAGGCGCGGCCCGAGGTCTGGCACGGCTCGCACCGGCTGGTACAGGCGGCCCGTTCGGCGCTGCGGGACATGCCGGACGTACGGGCGCACCGCAAGCCGATCGCGGTGGGTGACGTCGTCCTTGCCGACGACAAGTCGGCGCTCGCCGCGCACATCCGGCATCACTACAACGACGCCTGCGCCATCGAGATGGAGGGCTCCGGCGCGGCTCATGCCGCCTACCTGAAGGGCCAGTTGGACACCCTCGTGATCCGGGGCATCAGCGACCGCGCCAACCCCGAGAAGCACAAGGCCGACGCCTCCGGCTCCCAGGAACTGGCCGCCAAGCAGGCCGCGGCGGTGGCCGTCGCCGTGCTCCGCAAGCACCTGCCGCGCCGCGACTCCGCCGGCGTCCCCGAGCCCCGTGACCCCCAGGAGGGTCCCCAACGAGGCGGTGACGGCGGGGCCACCTACGGCGGCGACCACATCGACCTTCGCGGCGGCACCTTCCACGGTCCCGTCACCGGAAAGTCGGTCGAGCGACGACGGGACGACGACCACCCGCGAGGGTAAGGGCACCGTCCACGGCCCGGTGCCGGTCGCGACCAGCACGCTCCCGCCCCGGCCCCTCGGATTCACCGGCCGTTCCGCAGAGTTGGGCCGCCTGCTCCCCCATCTCGCACCCGCCGGGGTCGAGGAGACCGCGCTCCCCCTCCTCATCTTCGCCGTCACCGGCATGGGCGGCATCGGCAAGACGGCACTCGCGGTCGAGGCGGGCCACCAGGCGCGCACGCAGGGCTGGTTCCCCGGCGGGACGCTCTTCGTGGACCTGCGCGGCTACGACGACAACCCGGTCACAGCGGACCAGGCGGTCCTGGCCCTGCTCGACGCACTCGGCGTGCGAGGTCCGGATCTCCCGCCGACGACGGCACGCCAGTACGACTCCTACCGCGCCCTCCTCGCCGAGCGGCGGGACCGGATGCTACTGATCCTGGACAACGCCTCGGCCGCGTCCCAGTTCCTCCCCCTCCTGCCCGGCACGGACCACCACCGGGTACTGATCACCTCCCGGGACCGCCCGTACGCCCTCCCCGTACGCCTCATCGACCTCGAAGCCCTCACTCCGGACGAGTCCGCCGCCCTCGTGACGCGCGCCCTGCACGACGCCGACGAGCGCGACGACCGCCCGTCCCGCGAACCGGCCGCGCTCCGCGAACTGACCGGCCTGTGTGGCCACTTGCCCCTCGCCCTCCAGATCGCCGCCGCGATGCTCCGCCGGCGCCGCCACCGTGACATCGCCTCGCTGGTGAGCGAGATCGCGGAGACCGGGGACGCCACGACCGTCCTCGACAACGGCAGCCCGGGCACGGACCTGTACGGCCGCTCACTGGTCCTGCGGCCTGTGCTGGAGACCTCGTACCGCCGACTGCCGCCGGACCAGGCACGGTTGCTGCGGCTGCTTGCCCTCGCCCCCGGCGCGGAAACCGGAACGGAGGCCGTCGCGGCCCTGTCCGACCTCGACGAGCGGACCACCCTCTCCCTGCTGGACGGCCTCGCCGCGACGCACCTGGTCACACCGGTGCGCGATGGCGAGGGCTCGGGTTCCGCTGTGCGGTGGCGGTTGCATGACCTGGTGCGGGCGTACGGTGCGGGTGTGGTGGCGGGGAATGCGGGGTTGCGGGAGGAGGGCGAGGCGGCGCGGGAGCGGGTACTGGAGCACTACTGGAGGTGGGCACATGCGGCCGATGCCCGGCTGCGGTGGCTGCCGGGGATGCCGGAGCCGGCGCCGTTCGGGGACCGGCGGCAGGCGCTGGCGTGGCTGGACGGAGAGCGGACCGGGCTGGTGGCGGCGGCGCAGTGGGCACGGGAGGAGCGGCACACTAATGCGGCGGTCGGGCTGTCCACGTGTCTGGCGGAGTACCTGGACTGGCGGCGCTACTTCGACGACAAGATCACCATCTTCGGCATCGCCCAGCAGGCCGCCCACCGTGCCGGGGACGGGCTCGGCGAGGCCATGGCGTGGAACAACCTCAGCAACGCCCTGGACGAGGTGGGCTGGTCTGGGAAGGCGATCGAGGCCCTCACTCGTGCCCGCGACCTGTACCAAGCCGCCAAGGACCACCACGGCGAGGCCAACGCGTGGAACAACCTCGGCCTCGCCCTGCGGCAGGCAGACCGGGTGAGCGAGGCGATCGAGGCCCTCACTCGTGCCCGCGACCTGTACCAAGCCGCCAAGAACCGCCACGGCGAGGCCAACGCGTGGAACAACCTCGGCGTCACCCTGCGGCAGGCAGACCGGGTGAGCGAGGCGATCGAGGCCCTCACTCGTGCCCGCGACCTGTTCCAGGCCGTCAAGAACCGCCATGGCGAGGCTGACGCGTGGAACAACCTCGGCCTCGCCCTGCGGCAGGCAGACCGGGTGAGCGAGGCGATCAAGGCGTACGACGAGGCGCTGGAGGCCTACAAGGCGTTTGAGGACTGGTACAGGACAGGCCAGACCTTCGCAAACCTGGCCCGCCTCCACGAGGCCGTCCACCACCCGGCCAAGGCCCGCGCCCATTGGCACCGCTCCGCCGACGCCTACACCCGCGCCGACGCCCCCGACGAAGCTGCTCAAGCCCGCGCGCAGGCTGAGCCCCCGAAATAGAACCCGCCCTCACCCCACCCCCACATACCCCCGAGCCCCCCTCTCCGGCAGAACCGCCCACATCCGAGTCCCACCCCCAGGCTCCCGGGCCTCCCCGAACCCCCACTCCCCCTCACAAGCCCGCACCACGCACCCCAACACTCGCAGCGCCGCCCGCCGCCGAGCATCGCAGGCCGCAGCAAGGCGGGGATGGACGTGCCGGGCGTGCCCGTCGTAGAGGATCACGCGCACCGCACCGTCCCGGTACCGCAGCGACACGTACACCTCGGCGTCGGGCGTGAACCGGCTGGCGCACGCGGCCAGTTCGGCCACCACCTGCACCGTCGCATCCGTCATGTCGTCAAGCCCGTGCGTCTGGAGGACGACCCGGGTCGCCGCGCGGGCGACGCGTGAACTCGACGGTCCGGCAGGCAGCGTGAAGCTGTAGGCGAGCGTGTCGGGGGACGGCGGTGGTGTCTCCTTCACGTCGGCGGAGAGGGGGCAGGCCGAGACGGCAACGGCGATGGACATGAGCAACTCCCTAGGAATTACCGGGTTTTCGCTGACATGAACCGGCGGCTCGACCGGTGGCCTGTCTCCCTGGCACGAGCCCGCCCCTCCCAGGGAAGGAGGACGCGGGCAGGCTCGCGCGATGCGCTTCCGACTACGTCGGACCGTAAACGGCTCGTCACCGACTGTAGAGCAAGAGAGGAGTACGTGTACTACTCTCCGCCGAAGTCCGGGTGGACCGATCGCACACCACAACGGCAGACTGACCGCTGACACAGCCGGACGGGAGGGGCGCATGCCGCCGAGAAGTGCACCGACGGAGCGTCAGCGACGGCTCGGCGCCGAGTTGCGCAGGATGCGGGTCGAGGCCGGGATGACGACGGAGCACGCCGCCGGACTGCTGGGCGTCCCCCGTACCAACGTGCCCAACATGGAGTCGGGACGCTCCGGTATCAGCGCCGAACGCGTACGCACCCTCGCCGCCAACTACGGTTGCGCGGACCAGGGTCTGGTCGAGGCTCTCGCCGCCATGGCCGCCGGGCGTGAGAAGGGCTGGTGGGAAGCGTACCGGGGGCAACTCCGGGACGAGTTCCTGGATATCGCCGAGCTGGAGTGGCACGCCAGGCGGCTGCGGATCGCTGTCACCGTGCATCTGCCGGGCGTGCTCCAGACCGAGGAACACGCACGTGCCGTCTTCGAGGCCGTGATCCCTCGCCTCCCCGCATCCGACGTCGACGTGCGCGTGGCGCACCGGATCGACCGCCAGCAGGTACTCGACCGACCCACGCCCCCGGAGCTCGACGTCATCGTCCACGAGGCCGCTCTCCGTATGGAGTTCGGCGGACCGGCCGTGGCGCGACGTCAGTTGGAGCACCTGCTGCACATGTCCGAACGCGAAGCCGTGACCGTGCGCGTCATCCCGTTCAAGGTGGGCAGCTTCCCCGGCGCCGGACAGTCCGTCGTTTACGCCGAGTCCGCCGTCCCCCGTCTCGACACGGTGGAGCTCGACAGCACACACGGCCCGGAGTTCATCGACACGGAGGCGCAGCTCCTCAAGTACCGGGCCCAGCTCGATGCCGCACAGTCCGTCGCTCTCGCCCCGGAACCCTCGCGCGAATTCATCCGCACTCTCGCCGACAACCTGTAGGAGAACCCGTGCCGGCCAACATCATCTGGGAAGAGGCCTTCTGCGGCGAAGGCGCCAACTGCTTCCGCATAGGCACCGACCTCGAAGGCAACGCCTACATCGCCATCGCCGGGCAGGAAGACCACTACCTCACCGACACCCGCGAAGCCCTCCGCACCCTCATCCGCGACATCAAGGCAGGAAGGGCAGACCACCTCCTGTAACCCCGGAGGGACCCACGCGCCTCACGCGAGCGGCTAACCCCAGCGGCGAGCAACCGGCAGGCGAGTGATCACCGCAAAGATCACGAACGCCACCAGACTCCCGACGGCGAGACCCGGATAGTCGGCCCAGTCCGGATCAGCCGGAGCGGGGGTCCCGGCCCGTACGAGCCTGTCGGCACCCCACCCGGCCAGCAGCCCCACGCTGAAGGCCGGCCACCGGTACCGCACCCCGTCGGTCACGTCGTCGGTCAATGCGGACACCGTGCCCACAAAGATCAGCACCACCACCATGTCCCCCCAGCCGACGGCGGCGGCCCCCGCCGCGACGGCGACACAGGCAACCCAGACCCGTGCCAGCGGCATGATCGGCGCGGCGCCTCGCGAAGCCCCCCGCGGAAGCCAGAAGAACCGGCGCACACGCTCAGCAAATCCACGTGCCTTGTCGTCCGACGTCATGTCGCCGCCCCCTGCCGTGATGATGCACTCGACCGTGATGACGTACTACTCGACCCGTATGAGGTGGACTCGCGGCAGTGGTCGATGGTTGCGCGTGCCGCCTTCGCCCCAGACCGACCAAGTCCCGGCCAACTCCCGGTCGTTGCAAGGTCATTGACCTGACTAGACCACTCCTCTTACGTTCACCGGGCAGACAACTCGACTCGGCCACAACGACGTAGGCCAGTAGGAGGTCGTGCCCGTGCGCCCCACCGCCGCCCCACTTCTCCTCGCAACGCTGCTCACCGCCACCGCGCTCACCGCGTGCGGCTCGGGTTCCGGAAGTGATCCGGACACCGTGAAGATCTCGTTCAAGCAGTCGACGGACAACTCGATCAAGGTCATGGACACCTACCTGGCCGACATCAAGAAACAGTTCGAGAAGGCGAACCCCGGCAAGAAGGTCGAGCTGGTGCCGATCAAGGCCCCGGACTCCGAGTACTACGTCAAACTCCAGCAGATGCTGAGGTCGCCCAAGACGGCCCCCGACCTGGTCTACGAGGACACGTTCCTCATCAACTCGGACATCACCAGCGGGTATTTGAAGCCCCTCGACCCGTATCTCGACAAGTGGCAGGACTGGGGCCGGTTCATCGACACCGCCAAGGCGGCGGCCAAGGCCCAGGACGGGAAGACGTACGGCGTCCCGGACGGGACGGACACCCGGGGGCTCTGGTTCGACAAGGACATCTTCAAGAAGGCGGGCCTGCCCGGTGACTGGCAGCCGAAGACGTGGGACGACGTCCTCGCCGCCGCCCGCACCATCAAGGAGAAGGTGCCCGGCGTCACACCGCTGAACGTCTACACGGGCAAGCCCGCCGGCGAGGCCGCCACCATGCAGGGCTTCGAGATGCTGCTGTACGGGACGGGCGACGGGACCGCGGACCCCCTGTACGACACCGCCACCAAGAAGTGGATCGCCGGGAGCCAGGGCTTCAAGGACGCCCTCACCTTCGTGGAGACCGTCTACAAGGAGAAGCTCGGCCTCGACGTCGCCGACGCCCTCGACCCCAACATCCAGACGAGGATCCGCGGTGAGCTGCTGCCCAAGGGCAAGCTCGGCATCGACCTCGACGGCAGCTGGCTCCCGCAGGACTGGCTGAAGGGCGCGGGGCACGAATGGCCCGAGTGGTCGCAGAAGCTGGGCCTCGCCTATATGCCCACCCAGCACGGCCAGGCCCCCGGCAAGGTGAGCATGTCCGGCGGCTGGACCTGGTCGATCCCGGCCAAGGCCCACAACCCCGACCTGGCTTTCAAGTTCATCGAGACGATGCAGACCAAGGCCAACGCCCAGAAGTGGTACGTCGCCAACTCGGGCATCGCGGTCCGCGAGGACGTCGCCGCCGACCCCGCGTACGTGAAGGCGCAGCCCGGCATCAAGTTCTTCACGGATCTGGTCGCGAGCACGCACTACCGGCCCGCGTACCCGGCGTATCCGAAGGTCTCGACCGCCATCCAGGAGGCCATGGAGGGCGTGACGACGGGCGACAGCTCGGTCGGCAAGGCGGCGAGCGGCTACGACGAGGAGCTGAAGACGGCCACCGACAACCAAGTGATCAAGAAGTGAGCGTCGGCACACGGACGGCGTCCTCCCCGGTTCCCCCGGTCCGCCCGGTGGGCACGAAGATCGCCCCGCCCCGCCGGGGAGGCCTCCTGCGCTCCCTCACCCGCGCGCTTCCCCTCGCCCCGGCCGTCGTCCTGCTGCTCCTCTTCCTCGCGGGCCCGATCGCCTACTGCGCGTACATCGCCTTCACCGACCTCCAGTTGACGGGCCAGGCCCACTCGTCCTTCGTCGGCCTCGACAACTTCCGCGCGGCGTTCAGGGACGACGCGTTCCGCAACGCCGTCTGGCTGACCCTCGTCTTCACGGTGCTGTCCTCGCTGGTCGGCCAGAACACGCTGGGCCTGGCGCTGGCCTCGCTGATGCAGCGCGCGTCGAAGCCGGTCCGCACGCTGGTCGGCGGGATCGTGATCACGGCGTGGGTCCTGCCGGAGGTGGTCGCGGGCTTTCTGCTGTACGCCTTCTTCCGCCGCGAGGGGACACTGAACGCCATCCTGGACTGGCTCCATCTCCCTTCCCAGAACTGGATGTTCACGCTGCCGATCCTGGCGGTGTCGTTCGCGAACGTCTGGCGGGGTACGGCGTTCTCGATGCTGGTCTACTCGGCGGCCCTGAACGAGATCCCGAAGGAGATCACGGAGGCGGCGGAGGTCGACGGCGCGGGCGGCTGGCGGCGCCTGTGGCACATCACGCTGCCGATGATCAGGCGTTCCATCGGCACGAATCTGATGCTCAACACGCTGCAGACGCTGTCCGTCTTCGGCCTGATCTGGGTGATGACGCGCGGCGGCCCGGGAAATCGCAGCCAGACCCTCCCCCTGTTCATGTACGAACAGGCCTTCCAGAAAAGCATGATCGGCTACGGAACGGCGGTGGCACTGCTCCTCCTGGTGGTCGGCTCGCTGTTCTCGGTGGTCTATATGCGACTGCTGCGAACGGAGGTGTGAGATGGCCCTGTCGACTCGGGGTACGCCGTTCAGGACCCGCCGTACGGGGCGACGTCTGGCGGCGGATGCCGGACTCCTGGTCCTGGCGGCCGCGTTCGCGCTGCCGCTCGCCTGGGTGGTTCTGTCGGCCCTGGACGCGCACGCCGGCCTGACGGTGAAGGTGCCGGACGGTGTCACCCTCGCCAACTTCGACGCCGTACTGAAGCCGGACATCACCTTCACCCCGATGCTCAACAGCCTGATCCTGTGCGGGGGCGGAACGCTGCTGACGGTGGTGTGCGCGGCACTGGCGGCGTATCCCCTGTCCCGATTCCGCTCGCGCCTGAACCGCCCTTTCCTCCTGACGATCCTCTTCGCGACGAGCCTGCCGATCACGGCGATCATGGTGCCGGTGTACGCGCTGTTCGTGCGGGTCAACCTGATCGACACCATGCAGGGCACGATCTTCTTCTTCGCGGCCTCTCAACTTCCCTTCGCCATCTGGCTGATGAAAAACTTCATGGACGGTGTGCCGAAGGAACTGGAGGAGGCGGCCTGGACGGACGGGGCGTCGTCCTTCCAGTCACTGGTACGGATCGTGCTGCCGCTGATGGGACCGGGCGTGGCCGTGGTGACGGTCTTCTCCTTCGTGATGATGTGGGGGAACTTCTTCGTCCCGTTCATGCTGCTGCTGACACCGGACCAGATGCCGGCGTCCGTGAGCATCAATGAGTTCTTCGGGAATCGGGGGATGGTGGTGTACGGGCAACTGGCAGCGTTCTCGGTGATCTACTCGACGCCGGTACTGCTGCTGTACGTGCTGATCGCCCGGCGGTTGGGGGGCGGGTTCGCGCTGGGCGGCGCGGTCAAGGGGTGACTACTGCGAAAAAGGGGGACCTGTATGGACAAGCCCACGCACCTGATCGAGTTCGAGACGATGGTGCTCGGGCGGCATCTCAGCCTGACCACCCCGCGGCCCCGGCGCGGCGGCGGTCTCCTGGACCGCAGCGCGTACACCCTGCTCAGCCGGCTGAGCGTGGAAGGCCCGATGTCCATCGGCGGGCTCAGCGAGGCCTTCGGCCTGGACACGTCCACGCTCAACCGCCAGACCACGGCCATGCTCCGTACCGGCCTGGTCGAACGCATCCCGGACCCCGACGGCGGCATCGCCCGCAGGTTCCGCGTCACGAGTGAGGGCGAGCGCAGCCTTGCGGCGGCGCGGGCCGAGAACGTCGGCGGCCTGGAGAAGGTGATGGCGGGCTGGGAGCCGGAGGAGGTCTCCGTGTTGGCCGCGTATCTCAAGCGGTTCAACATGGATGTGGAGCGCCTGGACGGCCGCCCGTGGCCGAGAACTTGACGCTACGACCGGCTCTGACCGCGACGCCACTCGACCCCGCTCGACGCCACTCAACGCCCTGCCGCTCACCACTCACCACTCATTCACTTCTCACCCGCCTGAGAAGGAACTCATGATCCACGCCTTGGTGTGACCATGCCGCTTAACGCTTTTACCCGCATGAGCCACAGACCGTTCCTAGAGACTGAGCGGGAGTGAGTCCTGTTGCCAGAACTCATGCTCAGCCGAACGCCCCGAGCGGTGTTGGGCGTTCTGGTTGCCCGCGTTCGCTCCGCATCCGGCGCGCACGGATCGTGTCCGTGGTCCGGGAATGCGGGGGCGGGTTCCCTCACGCCCAAGGACGCCCGGTCGGGCCTGGACGGTCCGATGCCCTGCACGATCACTCCGGTCGTGTGGGGGCGGTGCCATCCGTCGCCGGATCGGATGTCCCTGGGCGCGCCTTCCGATCGCCACGGCGGCAGCGTCGTGGCGAGTGGTCTTCCTGGTGTTGCTGGTGAGGGGTTTCTGCCAGTGCTGGGCGCCCCATCGGGAGGTGTAGGCCGGGTCCACCGCGATGATCGCGATGCCGGTCTGGTCGGCCATCGAGGTCAGCCGGGCGCGGAGCCTGCCGGTGGGCATGCCGGAGATCAACTGCCGGAACCCCTTCCTCCGGCCGTGTTTCTCGCGGGTCTTCTCCGCGCCGAAGTCCAGATCCTCCACCGCGATGGCCTTCACCCCGCAGGATCTGGCCCAGTGCAGCAGCCGGGTCAGGGCGTGGCGGACCTGGGCGTCACGGTGGGGCGCGGTGCCCGTGAGGTCGTAGAAGAACCGGTGCGGGTGGCCGGTCGGGTTGCCGTGGACATCCAGGCGCCAGGCGGCGAGGTGGTCGGCGTTCATGTCGACGCCGACCACACCGTGCGCGAGGGCGGCGGCCATCGGGATGGTCTTCGCAACCGGGATCTGCCAGGAGGCGGTCAGGTACCAGCGGTCGCGGCCGGTGTCGTAGTGGATGCGGTAGGCGACCGCCCGGTTCGCCGCCACCCGGTCCGCCCACTCCTGCCCGCGGTGCAAGAAGCGCACCTGCGTGGCGAGGACGTACCGGCCGTGCGGGGCGTTGGCCAGATCGGCGAGCGGCGCCGGGAGCTTGATGCTGACCTCGCCGTCCGGGCTGATGCGGATGGTCTCGTTGCCGTACCGCTTGCCGGACTCGCCGTCGGCCTGCAGGAACCAGCGCTCGGCTTCCCACCGTCGGCGCCACCCGTCCTCGGTGAGCTGCGCGGCGGGCAGCTGATGCCGGGTGCGGGCCAGGCACTTGCCGCCGCGTACGACGTGCACGGTCCCGGCCTCCCGGTCGGCCCGCGCCCGCTCCAGCCGGTCCTCCAGGACGTGCAGGCGGCGGGTCTTGGCGTGCCACTCCCGCTTGCTGCGGTAGCCGCCGGGCGCCTGCTTCGAGCCCTTCTGGCCGACCGGCAGCGACAGCCGGTGCACGATCGCACGGATCCCCGCCTCAAGAGACTGGATGTGGGCGAGCTGGCCACGCCGCGCGAGCGCCCACTGGTCGTGCGTGGCCTTGGTGAGCGAACCGGCCCACCGGGACGACGACACAGGCGTCAAACCCCGCTTACGGGCCGCCCACGTCTCCGCGGAATGCCCCAGCCCATCCGCGCACCGCACCTTCAGATCCCGTGAGGCGAGCGACCCGAGGTGCCCGCCGACCAGCGCGAGAACCTTCTCATCCGCGGACGTGAGCTGCTTGAGACGGGTCCGGACCGCCACCCCCGAGGGACCGGGCACGACAAACGACCCCGCAAGCTCCCGCAACCCACCCACCCCACACCCCCCGCACAGCCCCTCGAAAACCCGCTCATCACACCCAACGAGCCCCACCCGGAAAGGTCACACATTCGGCAGACGAACTCCGATTCCCCTCCCGGGACGACAGCAC
Source organism: Streptomyces sp. R35 (assembly GCF_041053035.1). Lineage (NCBI taxonomy): Bacteria > Bacillati > Actinomycetota > Actinomycetes > Kitasatosporales > Streptomycetaceae > Streptomyces > Streptomyces sp. R35. Next base: position 7,572,736 of record NZ_CP163440.1, on the reverse strand, counting down.
CCAGTCACCGGCCGGGAACCCCAGCACTCACTCGCACACACCAAAACACACTCGCACTCAGTCAACCCCCAGCAGTTCCCAACCCCGCTTTTAGACCAGCCCCCACCCACCCGCAGCCAAAGAACCGACCCGCGGCCGGAACCGTATGTTCCTACAATCTGTAATTGTGGCCGAACAGACCGTAGTCACCGCTGCCCCGGACCCATACTTTGTGCGCGTGCAGCGACCGCAAGCCCATCAGCCCACCCCGCCCTTCAACGCCCCCGCCGCCCGCAGACTTCGCGCGGCGCTCGGAATGGGGCCCGAGCACGTCGCATACGGAATGAGAGCCTCGTACGGGCTGCCGTACGTCACACCCGACCTCGTCGCCGCCTGGGAACGCGGCATCACCGCCCCGAGCGGCCCGGAACTCACAGCCCTCGCCGGCGTCCTGTGGTGCTCCCCTGGCGAACTCATCGGCGCCCCCCGCACCCTGCGCGAGCACCGCGTCGCCCGCGGCCTCGCCCCGGAGGACGTCGCACGCACCGTAGGCCTCGAACTCCTCGCGTACCAGCGGATGGAGGAGTCCGATGAGTGGCGTGGCAACGAACGGCAGTCGGCCGCGCTCGCCGACGTCCTCGACCTCTCGCTGCCCGACTTCATCACGGTGACGGGGCGCGACGACAAGCTCGCGGAGCTGCTGCGCAGCGCGATGACGACGCGCTGGCAGGCGTATGTGCGGCCGGTCGTCAAGATGGTGCCCCTGGACCGGCACCTCCTGGAGGACGTCCTGGGGGAGATGCACACGCACTACCAGGGACAGATGGCCGCCACCCTGAGCTGGGGCGGCGGCTCGGCCGCCGCCGACTCCAGCGAGTCCGGCCGGGACTTCCTCGACCGGATCGTCGATCACTTTTGGTCAATGGTCCAAAGAAGCACGTACTAGTACGCACTGGAAAACGTACGAGTACGCACCAGATACGCACTAGTAGTCGCCTGCTAGAACACCGACTCCGCCTCGTCCATCCGATCCTTCGGCACCGTCTTCAGCTCAGTGACCGCCTCGTGCAGCGGCACCATCATGACGTCCGTGCCCCGCAGCGCCGTCATCTTGCCGAACTCACCGCGGTGCGCGGCCTCGACGGCGTGCCAGCCGAAGCGGGTGGCGAGTACGCGGTCGTACGCCGTCGGCGTGCCGCCGCGCTGGATGTGGCCGAGGATGACCGGCTTGGCCTCCTTGCCGAGGCGGCGCTCCAGCTCGTACGCGAGGGCGGCGCCGATGCCCTGGAAGCGCTCGTGGCCGAACTGGTCGATCTCGCCGTGGCCGTAGTCCATGGTGCCCTGGGCGGGGTGGGCGCCCTCGGCGACGCAGATGACCGCGAACTTCTTGCCGCGGGCGAAGCGCTCCTCGACCATCTTGACCAGGTCGGCCGGGTCGAAGGCTCGCTCGGGCAGGCAGATGCCGTGGGCGCCGGCGGCCATGCCTGACTCCAGGGCGATCCAGCCGGCGTGCCGGCCCATGACCTCGACGACCATCACGCGCTGGTGGGATTCGGCCGTCGTCTTGAGGCGGTCCATGGCCTCCGTGGCCACGCCCACCGCGGTGTCGAAGCCGAAGGTGCGGTCCGTCGAGGAGATGTCGTTGTCGATCGTCTTGGGGACGCCGACGACCGGCAGGCCCGCGTCCGACAGCATGCGCGCTGCGGTCAGCGTGCCCTCGCCGCCGATCGGGATGAGCACGTCGATGCCGAATTCGCGGGCCATGTCCTGCGCGTTGTCGCAGGCCTCGCGGAGCCGGTCGCGCTGGAGGCGGGAGGAGCCGAGAATGGTGCCGCCGCGGGCGAGGATGCCGCTGACCGCGTCCAGGTCGAGGGTGCGGTAGTGGCCTTCGAGCAGGCCGGCGTAGCCGTCCTCGAAGCCGACGACCTCGTCCCCGAAGTTGGTGACCGCTCGGTGCACGACCGATCGGATCACTGCGTTCAGGCCTGGGCAGTCGCCGCCTGCGGTGAGAACTCCGATGCGCATCGTGCTGTGTCTCCTGCTCGCTGTTGGTACCGGTGAGCCAATCCGATTGTTTCACGGCCCAGAGGGCACCGCCGCTCCCACCCACTCCACCAGGGCGTTCTCCCTGGCGGGCGCCTTAGCTACCCGCAGAGGTATTGTCAAGAGGGTTCTGCTCACGTCAGCGGGCCATTTTTCGCGCCCCGAATCACCACCTCGCGACGAAGACGAACGCGAAGCAGACCGCCGCAGCCAAGCAGACCGCCGCAGGCAAAGACGAGACGAAACGGATGGAGCACGCGTGACGCGCAGCGTGTATGTGACCGGGATCGACCGCGGCGACGGCCGCCAGGTCGTCGAGCTGGGGGTCATGGAGCTCCTGACCCGCCAGGTCGACCGGGTGGGGGTGTTCCGTCCGCTCGTGCACGACGGCCCGGACCGCCTCTTCGAGCTGCTGCGCTCCCGCTACCGGCTGGCGCAGGACCCGTCGACGGTGTACGGCATGGACTACCACGAGGCGTCCGCGCTCCAGGCCGAGCAGGGCGCGGACGAGCTGGTCTCCTCGCTGGTGAACCGCTTCCACGCGGTCGCGCGGGACTACGACGTCGTCCTCGTCCTCGGCACCGACTACGCCGACACCCAGTTCCCCGACGAGCTGGCGCTCAACGCCCGGCTGGCGAACGAGTTCGGCGCCTCGGTCATCCCGGTCGTCGGCGGCCGGGGCCAGACCGCCGAGTCGGTACGCGCCGAGACGCGCAACGCCTACCGCGCCTACGACGGTCTCGGCTGCGACGTTCTCGCCATGATCGTGAACCGGGTGGCCGCCGACGACCGCGCGGGGATACTCGAGCGGCTGGACAGCCGTCTTCCCGTGCCCTGTTACGTCCTCCCGGACGAGCCCGCGCTCTCCGCGCCCACCGTCGCGCAGATCACCCAGGCCCTCGGCGGCAAGGTGCTCCTCGGCGACGACGCGGGGCTGGCCCGTGACGCGCTGGACTTCGTCTTCGGTGGCGCGATGCTGCCGAACTTCCTGAACGCGCTGACCCCCGGGTGTCTCGTGGTCACCCCGGGCGACCGTGCCGACCTCGTCGTCGGCTCGCTCGCCGCACACAGCGCCGGCACTCCCCCGATCGCCGGTGTGCTGCTCACCCTGAACGAGCGGCCCAGCGACGAGATCCTCACCCTCGCGGCCCGGCTCGCGCCGGGCACCCCCGTCGTCTCCGTGGCCGGGAACTCGTTCCCGACCGCGACCGAGCTCTTCGGCCTGGAGGGGAAGCTGAACGCGGCCACGCCCCGCAAGGCGGAGACGGCGCTCGGCCTGTTCGAGCGGTATGTGGACACCAGTGACCTGCTGAAGCGGGTGTCCGCGCCGAGCAGCGACCGGGTCACGCCGATGATGTTCGAGCACAAGCTCCTGGAGCAGGCCCGCTCCGACAAGCGCCGTGTCGTCCTCCCCGAGGGCACCGAGGAGCGCGTCCTGCACGCCGCCGAGGTGCTGCTGCGCCGGGGGGTCTGCGAGCTGACGCTGCTCGGCCCGGTCGACCAGATCCGCAAGAAGGCCGCCGACCTGGGCATCGACCTCGGCGCCACCCAGCTCATCGACCCGCAGACCTCTCCGCTGCGGGATTCCTTCGCCGAGAAGTATTCCAAGCTGCGCGCCCACAAGGGCGTCACCGTGGAGCTGGCGCACGACGTCGTCGCCGACGTGAACTACTTCGGCACGCTGATGGTGCAGGAGGGCCTCGCCGACGGCATGGTGTCGGGTTCGGTGCACTCCACGGCCGCCACCATCCGGCCCGCCTTCGAGATCATCAAGACCCGGCCTGACTCGAAGATCGTCTCGTCCGTCTTCTTCATGTGCCTCGCCGACAAGGTCCTCGTCTACGGCGACTGCGCCGTGAACCCGGACCCGAACGCCGAGCAGCTCTGCGACATCGCCATCCAGTCGGCGACCACGGCCGAGCAGTTCGGCGTCGAACCGCGGATCGCGATGCTGTCGTACTCGACGGGTACGTCCGGTTCCGGCGCCGATGTCGACAAGGTGCGCGAGGCGACCGAGCTGGTGCGGCTGCGCCGCGGCGATCTGCGGATCGAGGGGCCGATCCAGTACGACGCCGCCGTCGAGCCGTCGGTCGCGGCGACCAAGCTGCCGGACTCGGAGGTCGCCGGGCAGGCGTCCGTGCTGATCTTCCCGGACCTCAACACCGGCAACAACACCTACAAGGCCGTGCAGCGCTCGGCCGGCGCGATCGCGGTCGGTCCGGTCCTTCAGGGTCTGCGCAAGCCCGTCAACGACCTGTCCCGGGGCGCGCTCGTCCAGGACATCGTCAACACCGTCGCCATCACGGCGATCCAGGCCCAGACCTCCGACCAGAAGGCTTTCCAGCTGTGACCGCCCATCCGTCTCCCGCCACCGCCCTACCCGACGAGGTTCGCTCGGCCCCCCTTGCCACCCGCGTCCTCGTCCTCAACTCCGGCTCGTCGTCGGTGAAGTACCAGCTGCTCGACATGCGTGACGGCAGCCGGCTGGCCGCGGGACTCGTCGAGCGGATCGGCGAGGAGACCTCCCGGCTGAAGCACACCCCGCTGACCGGCGGGGAGTCCCGCGAGCAGATCGCCCCCATCGCCGACCACGAGGCCGCCCTCAAGGCCGTCGCCGCGGAGCTGGCCAAGGACGGGCTCGGTCTGGACTCTCCCGAGCTGGCGGCGATCGGCCACCGGGTCGTGCACGGCGGGAAGACCTTCACCGACCCGACCGTCATCGACGACTCCGTGCTCGCCGAGATCGAGCGGCTGATCCCGGTGGCGCCGCTGCACAACCCGGCGAACCTCACGGGCATCCGTACCGCCATGGCGCTGCGCCCCGACCTCCCACAGGTCGCCGTCTTCGACACGGCCTTCCACACGACGATGCCGGAGTCGGCGGCGCGCTACGCGATCGACGTGAAGACCGCCGACGAGCACCGCATCCGCCGGTACGGCTTCCACGGCACCTCGCACGCCTATGTGTCCCGGGCGACCGCGGAGCTCCTGGGCAAGGCGCCACAGGACGTGAACGTCATCGTGCTGCACCTGGGCAACGGGGCTTCGGCGTCGGCCGTGCGCGGCGGCCGGTGCGTGGACACCTCCATGGGGCTCACACCGCTGGAGGGGCTCGTGATGGGGACCCGCTCCGGTGACATGGATCCCGCGGTCATCTTCCATTTGATGCGTGTTGGCGGGATGTCCACAGACGAGATCGACACTTTGCTCAACAAGAAGAGCGGCCTGATCGGTCTGTGCGGCGACAACGACATGCGCGAGATCCGCCGTCGTGTCGACGAGGGTGACGAGCGGGCGCGTCTCGCCTTCGACATCTACATCCACCGCCTGAAGAAGTACATCGGCGCCTACTACGCGGTCCTCGGCCGGGTGGACGCCATCGCCTTCACCGCCGGAGTGGGCGAGAACGCCGCCCCGGTGCGCGAGGCCGCGATCGCCGGCCTGGAGGAACTGGGTCTCGCGGTCGACAGCGACCTGAACGCCGTACGCGGTGACGAGCCGCGGCTCATCTCGCCGCGGGACGCGCGGGTCGCGGTCGCCGTGGTGCCGACGGACGAGGAACTGGAGATCGCCACACAGACGTATGCGCTGGTCGGAGAGAGCAATGCCTGAGTTCGCGGAGAGCAACGCCTGAGCACCTACCCGCCCATTTGTATCTTCCACCAGACGGAATATTCCGTAGCGAAACAAACCGATAGGATCGCCCCATGCGCCGTTCGAAAATCGTCTGTACTCTCGGCCCCGCGGTCGACTCCCACGAGAAGCTCGTCGCGCTGATCGAAGCCGGCATGAATGTGGCCCGCTTCAACTTCAGCCACGGCACGCACGAAGAGCACCAGGGGCGGTACGACCGCGTCCGGGCCGCCTCGGCCGAGACCGGCAAGGCCATCGGTGTGCTCGCCGACCTCCAGGGCCCGAAGATCCGCCTGGAGACCTTCGCCGAGGGTCCCGTCGAGCTGGAGCGTGGTGACGAGTTCACCATCACCGTCGAGGACGTGCCCGGTGACAAGCACATCTGCGGCACGACCTACAAGGGTCTGCCCGGCGATGTCTCCAAGGGCGACCCGATCCTCATCAACGACGGCAACGTCGAGCTGAAGGTCGTCGAGGTCGACGGTACGCAGGTCAAGACGGTCGTCATCGAGGGCGGTGTGATCTCCGACCACAAGGGCATCAACCTGCCCGGCGCGGCCGTGAACGTGCCGGCGCTGTCGGAGAAGGACGTCGAGGACCTGCGCTTCGCCCTGAAGATGGGCTGCGACATGGTCGCCCTGTCCTTCGTGCGCGACGCCAACGACGTGAACGACGTCCACAAGGTGATGGACGAGGAGGGCCGCCGGGTCCCCGTCATCGCCAAGGTGGAGAAGCCGCAGGCGGTCGAGCACATGGAGGGCGTCGTCGCGGCGTTCGACGCGGTGATGGTGGCCCGTGGCGACCTGGCCGTGGAGTACCCGCTGGAGAAGGTCCCGATGGTGCAGAAGCGCCTCGTGGAGCTGTGCCGCCGCAACGCCAAGCCGGTGATCGTCGCGACCCAGATGATGGAGTCGATGATCACCAACTCCCGCCCGACGCGCGCCGAGGCCTCCGACGTCGCCAACGCGATCCTGGACGGCGCCGACGCGGTCATGCTGTCGGCCGAGTCGAGCGTGGGCGCGTACCCGATCGAGACCGTGAAGACGATGTCGAAGATCGTCGTCGCGGCCGAGGAGGAGCTCCTCTCCAAGGGTCTGCAGCCGCTGGTTCCCGGCAAGAAGCCGCGCACGCAGGGCGGTTCGGTCGCCCGCGCCGCCTGCGAGATCGCCGACTTCCTCGGCGGCAAGGGACTGGTGGCCTTCACCAAGTCCGGTGACACCGCCCGCCGGCTGTCCCGCTACCGCGCGCTCCAGCCGATCCTGGCCTTCACCACGGACGAGGGCACCCGCAACCAGCTGACGCTCAGCTGGGGCGTCGAGTCCCACGTCGTGCCGTTCGTGAACAGCACCGACGAGATGGTCGATCTGGTCGACCGCGAGCTGCAGAAGCTCAAGGTGTTCAACGACGGCGACGTCGTCGTGATGACCGCCGGTTCGCCCCCCGGCGTCCCCGGCACCACCAACATGGTCCGGGTGCACCACCTGGGCGAGGGCGACCACGCCTGACCTCCGGTCCCCGTACGCCACTGAGGGCGCCCCCTGCAAACAGGGGGCGCCCTCTGGGGGTCCCCCCCAGGCCCTTAAGGCACTGGGGGAGTATTTGCGGCTCCCGGACGGGTCTGGGGGGCGCTCAGTCCTGGTAGGAGTGCAGCCCGGGGATGGTCAGCGTGCCGCCGAACTGACCGGCCTGGACGACCTTCACCTTGGTGAAGTAGATCAGCGGGATGTTCAGCGGCGGCGGGTTGTCCGGGCTGAACGTGATCGGGATCAGACCGAACAGGTTGCCGGAGATGCTCTCCGTGTACATGATCGTGTCGCCGTCGCGGATGGTGGACGTCGAGCCGCTGGCCGCCTGCACGTGGTAGGTCTTGCCGGACTGCTTGTCGTTCACCGTCTGGTGCAGATCGCCGATGTCGGTGCCGCCGGAGATGACGTACTTCAGGACCTTCTTGGTCGATCCGTTGGCCGTCTTCACCTTCACGATGCCCTGGTAGTCGGCGCCCTTGAGCAGCAGCGAGCTGGCGTTCAGGTACCAGGGGTCGTCGGGCAGGGTCACCGGGTTGTCGACGCCGCCCTCGTCGTCGGTCGCGACCGGGCAGTCCGACGCGTCCGTCGTGGAGCTCGCGGAGGGGCTCGGGGACGCGGTGGCCGCGTCGGCCGCCTTCGTCACCGTGTCCGTGGTGTCCGAGGCCGCCTTGGACGCCGTGTCGGTGGTGTCCTTCACGGTGTCGTTGACCGTCTCGGTGACCTTGTCGGTCGTGTCCTTGACGGTGTCGGAGGCGCTGGAGGACGTGTCCTCGCTCGCACTCGCACTCGCACTCGCGCTCGCCGTGGCGGACGGCGTGGGGCTGGAGCTCGTCGAGGAGTCGTCGCCGCCCGTGAGGATGCCGGTGATCGTGTCGCCGATGGTGTCCAGCACGTTGCTGCTGCTCTCGGACGCCGAGGGGGTCGCCGTGGACGTACCGCTGTCCGACGACTTGCTCGACGTGCTCGCGGAGGACGAGGACGCCGACGGTGTGGGCTCGGCCGTGTCGTCGGAACCTGAATCCGACGAAGAGGACGTGCCCGAGGACGCCGAGGGTGTCGGCGTGGCCTTGTCGGCGGACTCGCTCGCGCTCGGCGAGGCGGAGTCGGAAACAGAGGCGGAGGCGGAGGGCGACGCCGAGTTCGACGCGTCCGTGCCGTCCACGGCCTCGACGCACGCCTGGTACTCGTCGGCCGTCAGACTCTTGGACGTGGGGTGGTCCTCGGCGTTGGCGAGGGTCGGGGTGAGCCCCATCCCCATGAGGACCGCGGTGGGCATCGCGGCCAGTGCGATCGCCTTGCCGGCCGGCATGTGGAACCTGGTGAACAGCGGCTTCCTCGGGGCCGCGTGGCGCGGCCCGGTTCTCACACGGGACTCGTCCACATCAGTCCCATGGATCGCCTCGTCAGCCGGCACTGTGCCTCCCGTTCGCCCCGTTCGCCGGGCTCGTTCCTGACAGGTCGTTCGGCTCGTCCACGCCGTTCACGGCCTCGGGCTGGGCGGCCTCGGGGGCCGGGCTGTCCGGGGTGTTCGCGATGTCCGGAGTGTTCGGGGTGTTCAGGGCGTTCGGGGCGTCCAGCGACTTCGAGCTGTCGCCCGCGGTCTTGTATCCCGACCCGGACGGATCCGTGTCGGGCTCGCCCGGCATCCAGGAGACCGCCATCGCGCCGCCGATCATGGCGAGCAGGAAGCCCATCAGGAAGCCACCGAGGTTGGACACCGGAATGGACACCAGCGCGAGGAGGATCGCCGCCACACCCGCGAAGGTCCGTACGTGCTTCTGGAACCAGAGACTGATGCCCAGCACGCCCAGCAGCACGCCGATGATCAGGGAGCCCGCGCCGGCGGTGGTGGCCATGGCCAGCGTCAGATGGCCGACCTGGAGGTGCGCGTACGGAAAGTAGGCAATGGGGAAACCGCCGAGCAGGATGAACAGGCCGGCCCAGAACGGACGGCTGCCCCTCCAGGTACGGAAGTTCCGCCGGAACACGGTGAGGTAGTGCTCGTTCTGGCCGGGCGCGGCAGGAGTCTCGGCGCTCATGGAAAACAGCTCCCTGGAACGGCTTTGCTGTGAGAAGTACGCGTAGGAGAAGGACGCGTACGGCGGGAAGGAGCGGGGCGGGCGAGGCAGCCTAGGCTCCCCCGCCCGCCCCTGGAGTGCCTAGTAGCACTCCTTGACGCCCTTGGACACTGACATCTTCAGGCCGCTGAGCTTGAACGTGCCGGCGGTGGTCGCCCACGCCGTCTGCTTGACATCGGTCAGCGTGGCCGAGTCGGCCTGCTGGGCGAAGCCGTAGGGGTTGGCCGTGTCTCCCTTGGAGATGCCCGGACCCTTGGTCGCGCTGCCCGCCGCAACACCGATGTCGATGCCGTGGAAGACCGCGTTGGCCTCCAGGTCCTCGACATCGACGTAGAGGTTCTCGGCCTCGACCGGCGTACCGTTGCCGCCCGCCTTCAGCGTCAGGCTGACAGAGCCGAGCAGCGGGATGTTCGGGGTGACAACCGACTGGCACATGTTGGTCAGCGACGCGGTCTTGAAACCCGAGACAGCGACGGGGTGAGCCGTCTTGCTGCCGTCGAGGTTGTAACCCGAGTCAATGGCTCCGTACTGGACGAAGCCCGTACCGTCGAGCCGGTCCGCCGTCACCTTGAACGACTGACCGGAAACGCTGAACGACGCGGCCAGAGCGCCCTGCGCGAGGGCGACACCTATCGCTGCCGTGGCGGCCACGCTGGGCACCATCACGACCGCGAACCGCTTCCATCTGGTCCCGCCACGCACCTGGGACTCCATATTTCCTCCTTCTCGGACGTACATCTCCTGGCCCTGACTGCCCCATGTCGGCGGCTCAGCCGGGCAGGGATGGGAGAAGTGCTACGTCCTCGGGAAGGAGAGCGCCCGTCCTCGGAGGTGCGAACAGCACCCGATTCACTGGCGATCACCCCCGAGCGACAACCACTGGTCGCGCCTGACACACATCACGCACAACCTGCTGGACAGGCTCTGCCGATGGGCAAAGACCCCCCTGTCCAAGAGCCGACGACACTACCGCCGGCCCTACTCGGTGGGGACCCACAAAACCCCTTGACCCGATTGGCTGTCGGAGTAGGGGGAATGGACCGAGCGTCGCCGATCGTGGTGCATTCTCGCCGCCCGCACAAGGGGGTTCGTTACTCGCTAGTAACGGGGGGATAACCGAACAACGACCCGCCGGTATCGGTCGGCGACGCAGGGTGGCATGACCCCGGGGGGTAAAACGGTTGATCTCTGGATGGAATCCGACAGATCAATGCCCCGGACTTACTCCAAGTAACAGCGGCCGCGTTTACCAAGTTTTGGTAAAGCGCGGCCACATGTCGCTCTGGCGGCCAATCTTTCACCTGGGCATCACAAGCCCCGACGTTTAAGAACAGGTCAGAACAGCGCCCTGGCCAGCGCCCGGCGCGCCGCGGTCACCCGCGGATCATCGGCCCCGACCACCTCGAACAGTTCGAGCAGCCGCAGCCGTACGGCATCACGGTCGTCGCCCGCCGTACGCCCCACCGCGTCGATGAGCCGTCCGAACGCGTCTTCGACATGCCCGCCCACGAGGTCCAGGTCGGCCGCGGCGATCTGCGCCTGTACGTCACCGGGCTTCTCGGCGGCGTCCTTGCGCACCTGCTGCGGATCGGCGCTCTGCACACGCTGGAGCAACTCGGCCTGGGCGAGGCCCAGTTTGGCCTCCGTATTGCCCGGGTCGTCGCTCAGTACGTTCTTGTACGCCTGGACGGCACCGCCCAAGTCACCCGCGTCCAGGGCCTGCACGGCGGCTTCGAGGAGCGCGTCGTACGGTCCCGCCGGCATCTCGGGCGCCTCCGGGGCGCTGCCGGGCTCGGCATCGGCGTCGACAGTCAGGCCGGTGAGGCCGAAGCGCTGTTCGGCGACCTGCACGAGCTGGTCGAGGGTCCCCCGGATCTGGGCCTCGCCGGCCGCTCCCTGGAAGAGCGGCAGCGCCTGTCCGGCGACGACGGCGAACACCGCCGGAATCCCCTGGACCCCGAACTGCTGCATCAGCATCTGGTTGGCGTCGACGTCGATCTTGGCGAGGACGAAGCGTCCGTTGTACTCGACGGCCAGCCGTTCGAGCACCGGGCTCAGCTGCTTGCAGGGCTCACACCACTCGGCCCAGAAGTCGATGACGACCGGGACCTCGGTGGAGCGCTGCAGGACCTCGTGCTCGAAACCCGCCTCGTCGACGTCGATGACGAGGCTGGCGGGGGATACGGCCCCGCCTCCGCCGCCCTGCCTGGCCGCTTCGGCGCGCGCCTGCTCCGCCTTCGCCTTGGCCTCCTGGGCCGCCTTCACCGCGGCGAGGTCGACGACTCCGCTCATGGACATGTTCCGTGGCTGCATGAGTACATCCTCCCCCTTCCGCGCGCACGTGTGAAAAGCGTGGTGAAAGCCAGGCCTGTTACGTCTTGATCGGTCTCGCTGGGCGCCGGGTCCCCACCCGGCGCCAGTGGTTGTCGCTGCGGCTGTCGCTCGCGCACATTCCTGTGCGCCAGCTTTCGCTACGACCCGTAGCGTAACTGTCTCCGGGCACCGCTGACGCCCCTTCCCCGGTGATCTCCCTCACGGCTTCACAGAACCGCCGGTCATCGTCACGCAATGCCCGCCGAATGACCTCTGAACGGCCTCCCCACAGCCTCCCCATGACCCCCGCCGTCGCCGGATATGGTCACTGACATGCAGAGCCGCACTTCCGCCCCCCGTACGGGGCGCCCGCGCAGTGCCGCCGCGGACGCCGCGATCCTGGAGGCGACGCGCGCGGCACTGGTCGAACTGGGCTGGTCCAAGCTGACGTTGGGAGACGTGGCGACCCGCGCCGGGGTCGCCAAGACGACCCTCTACCGCCGCTGGGCGGGCAAGAACGAACTCGTGGTCGACGCGGTGGCCGTGCTCTTCGACGAGCTGGAGCTTCCCGACCGGGGCAGTCTGGCCGCCGACATCGAGGGCGTGGTGCTGCAGTTCGCGGCGATTCTGGGCCGTCCGGAGGCGAAGACGGCGCTGATGGCGGTGGTGGCGGAGTCCACCCGCGACGAACCTCTCCGCGAACGCATCCGTACGTCGATCGTCGACCGCCAGAAACGCCTCGTTGTGGAGGGCCGCGCCCGCGCCACCGCCCGCGGCGAACTCCCCTCGGAGTCCGACCCGGCCGCCGCCGCCCGCACCGCCGACCTCATCTTCGACATGGTCGCCGGTGCCGTGGTTCATCGCACCCTCGTCAGCGCGGAGCCGGCGGACGAGGAGTGGGTCCGCAGCCTCACCCGAGTACTACTCCTGGGCCTGACAGGCACAACAAGCCACGCCTGACCGCGTTCCTTCGCCCCGTCCCATCCCTGGGGGCTGCGCCCCCAGACCCCCTAAAAGACTGCGCAGTTCCCCGCGTCCCTTTTAGGGGCGCGGGGAACTGCGCAATCTTTTGGACCAGCCCCCACCCACCCGCAGCCGAAGAACACGCCTACGGGGTCTGGGGCGGAGCCCCAGGAGCGGGATGGGACGAGTAGGGGCGGCGGGGGCGAGGAAAGGCGCTCAGAAGCCCGCCGGCTCCGTGTAGATGCCCCACTCGTCCCGCAGGACGTCACAGATCTCACCCAGCGTCGCCTCGGCCCGCACCGCGTCCAGCATGGGCCCAATCATGTTCGACCCGTCCCGCGCGGCAGCGAGCATCGCCTCGAGAGCCCCCCGCACAGCCCTCTCGTCCCGCCCCGCCTTACGACCCCCCAGCACCCGCACCTGCTCCCGCTCCACCTCATGACTGACCCGAAGAATCTCCAGATCCCCGGTCACGGACCCATGGTGGACATTGACACCCACCACCCGCTTGTCGCCCTTCTCGAGCGCCCGCTGGTACTGGAACGCCGACTCCGCGATCTCCCCGGTGAACCACCCGTCCTCGATCCCCCGAAGAATCCCGGAAGTGACCGGCCCGATCGGGTGCCGCCCGTCGGGATGCGCCCGCAGCCCCCGCTCCTTGATCTGCTCGAAGATCTTCTCCGCGTCGGCCTCGATCCGGTCGGTGAGCTGCTCCACGTACCAGGAACCACCCAGCGGGTCGGCCACGTTGGCGACGCCGGTCTCCTCCATCAGCACCTGCTGCGTACGCAGGGCGATCTCCGCGGCCTGCTCGGACGGCAGCGCGAGCGTCTCGTCCAGCGCGTTGGTGTGGAGGGAGTTCGTGCCGCCCAGCACCGCCGCGAGCGCCTCCACCGCCGTACGGACGACGTTGTTGTAGGGCTGCTGGGCGGTCAGTGAGACACCGGCCGTCTGCGTGTGGAAGCGGAGCCACTGCGCCTTCTCGGACCGGGCGCCGTACACGTCCCGCATCCAGCGGGCCCAGATCCGCCGCGCCGCCCGGAACTTGGCGATCTCCTCGAAGAAGTCGAGGTGCGCGTCGAAGAAGAAGGAGAGACCGGGCGCGAAGACGTCCACGTCGAGTCCGCGCGACAGCCCGAGCTCCACGTACCCGAAACCGTCCGCCAGCGTGTACGCCAGCTCCTGCGCGGCCGTGGAGCCCGCCTCCCGGATGTGGTACCCGGAGACGGACAGCGGCTTGTACGCGGGGATCTTCTCGGCGCAGTGCTCCATCAGGTCACCGATGAGGCGAAGGTGCGGCTCGGGCTGGAAGAGCCACTCCTTCTGCGCGATGTACTCCTTGAAAATGTCGGTCTGGAGCGTGCCGTTCAGCACGGCGGGGTCGACGCCCTGCCGCTCGGCCGCGACCAGGTACATGCAGAAGACGGGAACGGCCGGACCACTGATGGTCATCGAGGTCGTGACGTCGCCCAGCGGGATGTCCTTGAACAGGACCTCCATGTCGGCCGCCGAGTCGATCGCGACCCCGCAGTGCCCGACCTCGCCGAGCGAGCGCGGGTCGTCGGAGTCGCGCCCCATGAGCGTGGGCATGTCGAAGGCCACGGAGAGGCCACCGCCGCCGTTGGCGAGGATCATCTTGTAGCGCTCGTTGGTCTGCTCGGCGTTACCGAACCCGGCGAACTGCCGGATGGTCCACGTACGCCCTCGGTAGCCGGTCGGATAGAGGCCGCGGGTGAAGGGGTACTCGCCCGGCCAGCCGATCCGCTCGAAGCCCTCGTACTCGTCCCCGGGCCGCGGCCCGTACACGGGCTCCACGGGGTCACCGGAGAGCGTGGTGAAGTCGGCCTCGCGCTTGCGCGAAGCGTCATAGCGGGCCTGCCAGCGTCGGCGGCCCTCCTCGATGGCGTCAGCGTCCATACCCCCGAATTTACTAGGACGTCCTAGTAAATGTCGATGGCAAACCGCCGTACGTTGCCGTACGGCGGTGAGTGTTACGCCTTCGCGACCGCGGGAGAGCCGTCCGTGACCCTGGACTCCAGCTCGCGGGAGATCTTGCGCTCCACGAAGAAGGCGGCCGTGGGGATCGTCCCGGCCAGCAGCACCCACAGCTGCTTGCCGACCGGCCACTTCGCCTTGGAACCCAGGTCGAAGGCGAAGATCAGGTACACGACGTACAGCCAGCCGTGCGCGATGGCGACGACGCGGGTGAAGTCCACGGCACCGTCCATGTCGAGCAGGTACTTGGCGATCACGCCGAGGGTCAGCAGGACCAGCAGCACACCGGTGACGTAGGCCATCACGCGGTAGCGGGTCAGCACGCTCTTCTTCATGCGTACGAGCGTAACGGCCCCTTTTGCACGATCTTCGGCCGCCCCCACTCGCCCTCGAAGCGAGACTCCGCCCGCCCTGGAAGTGGGGGCTCTACTCGTCCTCGAAGTCCCGCGCTGCGACCCGCAGCGGCCGCAGCATCGCGAAGATCTCAGCGCACTCCTCGGCGTCGTACGCACCGAGCCCGAAGTCCATCGCCATCAGGTCACGGGTGGCCGCGTCGCAGACCTCGCGGCCCTTCTCGGTGATGGAGGCGAGCGTGCCGCGCCCGTCGTTGGGGTTGGGCCGCTTGTCGACGAGCCCGGACGTCACCAGCCGGTCCACGGTGTTCGTGACGGACGTCGGGTGCACCATGAGCCGCTCCCCGATCTTGGACATCGGCAGCTCGCCCGCCTTGGAGAAGGTGAGCAGCACCAGTGCCTCGTACCGCGCGAAGGTCAGTCCGTACGGCTTGACGACCGCGTCCACCTCGGCGAGCAGGATCTGGTGCGCGCGCATGATCGAGGTGATCGCGGCCATGGACGGCACGGATCCCCAGCGCTGCTTCCAGTGTTCGTCGGCGCGGGCGATGGGATCGAAGGCAAGACTGAGCGGCTTCGGCACGCCAAAGACCTTACCGGCCGGTCACATCGTGGTCAGCCCCGTCTCGCGTTTCGGTCGCCGACCCCTGCGGGGCCGGGGCTCCGGCCCCTTCCGTACGCCGCGCCTCCACCGCCAGGAGCAGACAGCAGACGGTGCCGAGCACCCCCGCGCCCGCGACCGTCGCCCGCACCCCGGCGAACTCCGCCACGGCCCCCGACAGCGCCATTCCCGCCCCCTGCACGGTCATCAGCCCGGCGGTGTTCAAGGTCATGGCCCGCCCGCGCACCTCCTCGGGCACCGCCGCCACGAACCACTGGTCCAGCCCGAGCGAGTACGCCGATCCGGCGCCCGCGAGCAGCAGCAGTACCAGCGACCCGGCGAGCCCGGGCCGCAGCGCGTACCCGGCGTACGGCAGCAACGTGACGCAGACGAGCGGCAGGGCGAGCCGGGTACGGGTCGCGGGCCGCAGCCTCGACCCCGCGTACAGCTCACCCGCGATCGCGCCGACCGGCAGCGCGCACATCAGCAGGCCGAGCCCGGCCGATCCGGTGCCGAGCCCATCGGCGTACGGCGCGGCCAGGGCCTCCGGCGCGACGGCGAACATCGGCGGCACCCAGAACAGCAGGAGCAGCACGCGCACGCGCCGGTCGGCGAGGATCCGCCGGGTGCCGCGGAGCGAGTCCCGCACCAGCGCCTGGCCTCGATGGGCCCGCGCGGGCCGCCGCCGGGTACCGAACCGCAGCAGCGCGGCGGAGGCCAGGAAGGTGCACACGGTGATGAACAGCGCACCACGCGGCGGTACGACTCCGAGCAGCACACCGCCGAGCCCGAACCCGGCGAGCAGCGCGCCCTGCGCGACGATCCGCAGCAGGGAGCGGCCCAGCACGAACAGCTCTCCGTCGCCGAGGACATCGGTGAGCGTCGCCGTCCGCGCCCCCTGGAACAACGGGGCGACCATGGCGAGCGCGCAGCGCATGGACAGCAGCACCGCGATGTGCGCGCCCGGCACCACCATCACGCCCACGCACCCCGCGCACACCAGGTCGCACACCACCAGGACCCGACGGACCGGGAAGCGGTCCACCAGGCCGGCGAGGAGGGTCCCTCCGATGAGATAGGGAAGGAAGCCGAGCGCGAACGTCAGGGCGCTCATCAGCGGAGAGCCCGTCAGGTCGTAGACGAGGACGGACAGGGCGATCTCACTGACCACGAGCCCGAGGACCGAGAACGCGTGCGCGACGAAGACGGCACGGAACTCGCGTACGGCGAAGAGGGGGCGGTAACCGGTGGTTTCGGGGGCTTGTGGCATGTGCAGCAGGGTGCACGCGCGCTCGCCCGCCCCCGTAGAGTTTCGGCGACAGCCGAATCTTTGCTCTCCGAGCGTCTACGGGCGTCGTCGGGCGTCGTCGGTCATTCCAGGGGGTGGGTGTGCCGTCGCTTCTGCACTTCGGGGAGGACGACCTCCTCAACTGCCGCTTCGCGGTGTCGCCCCTGTGGGAGACGCAGGAGGCGGTACGCACGCTCAACCGCCCCGCGCGGCACGGCTACCAGGCGCACTGGCTGCGCCGTATCCGCACGGCGGCCGCCGGACTCGACCTCGCGCCCCTGTGGCTCCTGATGCCGCAGACCGGCTACTCCCCCGACTGGCTCGGCCCGCCCCCGATCGGTCCGGCGGCCACCTTCGAGGAGGAGATCGCCGCGGTCCGCGCGGCCGACCCGGAGGCGGCCCGCGAGGAAACCGCGAGGTCGCTCGCGGACACCCCGGGCGCCCTCGAATCGTCCCGGGGCCGGGCCCTGCTGAAGGACCCGATACGCATGGTCCAAGGGCTGGCCGACCTGATGGAGACCGCCTGGCACACGCTCCTCGAACCGGACTGGCCGCGGCTGCGTGCCCTGCTGGAGGCGGATGTCGCCTTCCACTCCCGGCGGCTCGCGGAGGTCGGTCTGGGCGGACTGCTGCCGGAGATCGACCGGCGGTTCGGATGGCAGTCCCACACGCTGACCATCGAGTGGAAGGGCCGGCACGAACGGGAGCTCGCGGGGCAGGGCCTGGTCCTGATGCCGAGCGTCTTCATCTGGCCGGACGTGGTCAGCTCCTTCGATCCGCCCTGGCAGCCGACCCTCGCCTATCCGGCCCGTGGCATCGGCGGCCTCTGGGCCGAGCCTTCGCACCACACGTCCGACGCCCTCGTACGACTCCTCGGCCGCGGCCGGGCCACCGTCCTCACAGCCCTGGACGAACCCGCCACCACGACAGCCCTCGCGCACCGTCTCGGTCTCGCACCGTCCTCGGTCTCGGCCCACCTCACGGCCCTGCGTGACACGGGCCTGCTCATCTCACGCCGCTACGGACACCAGGTCCTGTACGAGCGCACACCACTGGGGATAGCACTGGCGTCGGGGGACGCCTGACGACGTTCTTCGCCCCCGCCGCCCCTACCCGTCCCATCCCCCAGGGGCTCCGCCCCTTCGACCCCGGGGGTGGGTTCCTTGGCTGCGGGTGAGTGGGGGCTGGTCGCGCAGTTCCCCGCGCCCCTGAAGGCGCGGGGCTGCGCCCCGCGATCCCCCGGCCAGCCCCGAGTGCTTTTTAGGGGCGCGGGGAACTGCGCAATCTTTTAGGGGCGTCTGGGGGCGCAGCCCCCAGGGATGGGACGGGTAGGGGCGGCGGGGGCGAAGAACCCCACGTGCGTTCAGCGGGTGGTGCGGCGCAGGTGGTGGCGGATGGCTCGCTGGGCGACCGGGCCGAGGGAATCGAGGGCCGTGATGAGGACGGTGAGTTGTTCGAGGGACGCGAGGGCGGAGGCGGCCCCGGCCGGGTCGACGCCCTCGTAGAGCTGGATACCGACGAAGGACGCCGCGACCGCACGGGCGAGCCCCACCGGATCGGCGAATTCACCGAGGGGCGTCGCCGGCAGGACCCGGGTGAGTACCTTCTCGATCTCCGCGATCCAGAGGTCGAGTCCGGCCGCCGTGGCAGGCGCGATACGCGGATGCGTCTGCGTCCCGGCAAGGAGTTGCCCCAGCACGGCGACATACCCCTCCGCCCGCTCGGCCTCATGCATCTCCCGCCCGAAGGAGAGAAGTTCGGCAAGGCTCCCGATCTCAGCGAGACGCTCACGGTAGCGAGCGACCCGCCGCTCGGCCCCGTACCGGCACGCCGCCGACAGCAACTCGTCCACGGACCCGAAGTGGTAGAACACCAGCGCCTGATTGACCCCGGCCGTCGCCGCGATCGAACGGGCCGAGGTCTTCGCGATCCCCTGCTCGACGAGCGTCCGCAGCGCCCCCTCAAGCAGCTTCTCCCTGGTCGCCTCGCTCACGCCCGCGCCTCCTCACGCACCGGCCGCAGACCGGCGCGCACACCGCGCGTACGGATGTCGGTGTACGTCGCCCGGAAGGAACCCGAGTAGCCGAAGAGCGGCCCGAAGCGGCGGTTCACTACGCGGACTTGGATGCGGAAGCGTCCGGTGGCGTCGTCGAAGGACTCCCGCACCTCGGCCTCGCCGCCGACGAGTTCGGGCACCCGGACATCCACGGGGCCCTCACGGAAACGGTGTTCGCCGGACCGGATCAGCAGGGAGCCGTCGGGTTCGGCGCGGAAGAACAGGTCGCTGGCGAGGTGCTGGTGCGTGCCGAGGTAATCGAGGACGCGGTCGCCCTTGGGGCTCAGCACCATCTGGGCGTCGAAGCGGCGCGAGCGGCCGGGCAGGTCGAAGGTGCGCACGAACGTCACCGTCTCCCGCCCGAAGCCGTCGGCGTACGGCACGTTCTCGATGGTGAAGGGCACGTGCCGGCCCGTACGCGGGACCAGGATGTTGCGCGTGGTGCCCAGCGCCAGGAACGGCTTCACGAAGCCGCGCCCGTGCCAGATCCGGTCCATGACACCGCGCCCGGTGCACGCCTCGCCGCTCGACAGGCCGACGGAGAAGCGGCGTTGCAGCTCGGGGTGGAGACGTTCGAAGTCCGCGCCCATCACCGTACGGAAGATCGAGGTCATCGCTGGAGCTCCAGGGTGGCGAGGAGGCGGGGGGCGCGGGCGTGGGCATGCGGTGTGCGCAGACAGCGGCGGGCCGCCGGGGTGCCCCGCAGCGGCGGTACGAAGAGGGCGGACAGCGCGGCCAGTACGGCGAGCACGGGGGTCGCGAACAGGGCGAGCGGCGCCAGCGGGCCCGCCGCGTCCACGAGCGCCCCGCACACCAGCCCCGAGCAGGCGGCCAGGAGCACGAGGGCGCGGACCGTCGTTTCGGCGAGCCAGTTGCGCAGCGCCCGCTCCGGCGTGATGCCCCGTTCCAGCCACAGCCTCAGCCGGTCGAAGGACCAGGCGGTGGCCCAGCCCATGAAGGGACGGAAGAGCAGCCGGTCGGCCACCGCTCCGGGGCGGCCCCAGCGCGGGCGGTAGTCGTACCCGGTGAGGAAGCGCACTCCGTCGCCGCCCGGGACGTACCGCCAATAGCCGCTGCCCTCGGCGAGCAGCGAGAGCGGATGCGGTGAGGCGAAGCGCAGCGCGGAGGTGCGGGTGCCGTCCGGACGTTCCTTCTCGCCGGCCGAGACACCGGTGCCCGCGACGGTCAGGAACGGCAGCACGCGCGTGGCATAGCGAAAGCGCTGCGGCTCGCCCTCCGCGCGCGGGAGGTAGTCGATCTCGGTGAAGCGAAGGTCCCAGCGCCGGTGTTGGGCGGGATCCTGCGTCCGCGCCCACAACTCGCCGAGATCGACGCGTATATGCGCCTCTACGTAGAGCCCCATCCCCGAACCCCCACTTCAGCAACGCTTTTTGAGCGACTGCTCAATCGATCGGAACAGGAGACTAGCGAGGTTTGAGCGATCGCTCAAATGTCGCGGCACGAAAAACCCCGGCCCTGGGGACCGGGGTTTCGAGGTTCCACTGCCTGCGGAGACTTTCGAGTCTCCGTCGCGGAGATTGCGGAGATCGCGGAGATCGCGGAGACTCAGGCCGACAGGTGCCGCTCCACCGTCTCCACCTTGGAGGTCAGACCGTCCGTCACGCCGGGACGGATGTCGGCCTTCAGGACGACCGAGACGCGCGGCGCGCGCTCCTCGACGACGGCGACGGCGCGCTTGACGACGTCCATCACCTCGTCCCACTCGCCCTCGATCGAGGTGAACATCGCGTCGGTGCGGTTCGGCAGACCCGACTCGCGGACGACTCGGACGGCGTCGGCGACGTACTCCCCCACGTCCTCGCCGACGCCCAGCGGCGTCACGGAGAAAGCGACGATCATGACGTCTTCACCACGCCCTCGCGGCGGGCGCGGGACGCGATGACCGCGTCCTCGGCCTCGCGCTTGAGCTTGCGCTCGGCGAAGAAGCCGCCGGTGGGCAGGACGGAGAGGACGAAGTAGAGGAGGCCGGTGCCGGTGCTCCACTTGGTGCGGTTCCAGGCGTCCAGCCAGAAGATCACGTACAGGATGAAGAGGACACCGTGGATCGCGCCCATGACGGGCACCGCGTTGAATTCCGTGGTCCGCTTCAGCACCGAGCAGACGAGCAGCAGCAGGAAGGAAACGGCTTCGGGGGCCGAGACCAGACGCAGGCGGCGGAGGGCGGAGGCTGTCTTCAGGTCCACGGGTCACCTTCGGTGGGAGAGACGTCCACAGTTTGTGAACGCACGCACAAGCATCGCCCATTGTGGCAAACGATCCCCCTAAGGGTGCGATCAGGGTGCCTGTCCACCCACGGGCTCTGTTCCGCGGAGCGGCCCGGCGGCTACCTTCACCAGGTGGCGATGTTTCGACTTCAAGGCAGCAAGGTGCTGGCCGTCGACATGACCGGGGACGCCGTGAAGGCGAAGAACGGCTCGATGGTCGCGTACGACGGTCAGATGGCCTTCAAGAAGCTGAGCGGCGGTGGCGAGGGGGTACGGGGGATGGTGACCCGGCGCCTCACCGGTGAGCAGATGACGGTGATGGAGGTGAAGGGGCACGGGACCTGCTGGTTCGCGGACCGGGCCTCCGAGATAAACCTCGTCAGTCTCCAGGGGGACAAGCTCTACGTGGAGTCGAGCAATCTGCTCGCGACGGACGCGGGCCTGCGCACGGGCACGTCCTTCACGGGGCTGCGGGGCGCCTCGCAGGGCAACGGGCTGTTCACCACCACCGTCGAGGGGCACGGGCAGGCGGCGATCACGTCCGACGGCCCTGCGGTGGTGCTGCGGGTCAGCTCCCAGTACCCGCTGACGGTCGACCCGGGCGCGTACATCGCGCACCAGGGCAATGTGCGCCAGTCCTTCCAGTCCGGTGTGACGTTCCGCACGCTGCTGGGTGAGGGCGGCGGCGAGGCCTTCCAGATCCGCTTCGAGGGCGACGGCCTGGTCTACGTACAGCCCAGTGAGCGCAACACGATCGCGGGGGACGTGTGACATGCCCTTTCGCGAAGTGAACTCGAAGATGGTCGAGGCCACGGTGCTGCCGGGCCAGCGGCTGTTCAGCCAGCGCGGCGCGATGCTCGCCTACAAGGGCGAGGTCTCCTTCACGCCCAACGTCCAGGGCGGCCAGGGCGGTGTGATGTCGATGATCGGCCGCCGCCTGGCGAACGAGGCGACCCCGCTGATGACCGTCGAGGGCTCCGGCACGGTGCTCTTCGGGCACGGCGGCCATCACGTCCAGGTGATCAATCTCACCGGCGACACCTTGTACGTCGAGGCGGACCGGCTGCTCGCCTTCGACGGCACCCTCCAGCAGGGCACGATGTTCCTGGGCTCGCAGGGCGGCGTCATGGGCATGGTGCGCGGCCAGGTGACCGGTCAGGGGCTCTTCACGACCACCCTGAAGGGGCAGGGCGCGGTCGCGGTCATGGCGCACGGGGGTGTTTTCGAGGTCCCGATCACCCCGCAGCGCCCGGTCCACGTCGACCCGCAGGCGTACGTCGCGCACCACGGCGACGTACGGAACAAGCTGTCCACGGCGCTGGGCTGGCGCGACATGGTGGGCCGCGGTTCGGGCGAGGCGTTCCAGCTGGAGCTGAGCGGCAGTGGTGCGGTGTACGTCCAGGCCTCGGAGGAGAAGCTGTGAGCGCTTACGGGACTCCGGGCGGCCCGGTCATCCACGACCCGATGACGCTGCCGGTCGACGACAACGTCAACAACTACACCTTCTGCGTGGAGCTCAAGGGGAGCCAGTGGTTCCTGCAGAAGGGCAAGATGATCGCCTACTACGGGTCGATGCAATTCAACGGCATCGGACACGGCCGGCTCGACCGGCTCGTCCGTACGTCGTTCCATTCGCCTCTGCACGCGAGCGACTGGGTCGTGGCGGAGGGCTCGGGCAAGATGCTCCTCGCCGACCGGGCCTTCGATGTGAATTCCTACGATCTGGACAACGGCAATCTGACCATTCGCTCGGGCAACTTGCTCGCTTTTCAGCCAAGTCTTGCCCTCAAGCAGTCGATCGTGCCGGGGTTTCTGACCCTGATCGGAACCGGGAAGTTCGTAGCCGCATCTAACGGTCCGGTGGTGTTCATGGAACCCCCGATCCGGGTGGACCCACAGGCCCTGGTCGGCTGGGCCGACTGCCCCTCCCCCTGCCATCACTACGACCACGGGTACATGACAGGTGTAATGGGCGGTCTACGTGCGATGACGGGCCTCGGCGGGGCCTCTGGAGAGGAGCACCAGTTCGAGTTCGTAGGGGCCGGCACGGTGCTGCTCCAGTCCACCGAAACCCTCATGGCAGACCAGGCCATGGGGGCGGTCCCACGCGAGCCCGGAGTGCCGGGCGCGGGCGGGGTGCCTGGTCACCAGGGGCAGCAAGCCGGCGCACCGCGCCTTCCCGGACAGCTGGGGGACCTCCAGCGTCGCTTCGGGCTGTGAGCGGTAGTCTGCGGAGTGTGACATCGAACGCGTGCGCACAGTCACACCACCCTCACTAGTTCGCCTTTCAACATTTTAGGTAGACTTCATTTATGGAGACCGAGACGGCCACGCGCTGGCTGACCGATGCGGAGCAGTGCGCCTGGCGCACCCACCTGGAGGTCAACAGGCTGTTGGCCTACCAGCTCGAAAGGGACCTGCAGCCGTTCGGGCTGACCATGAACGACTACGAGATCCTGGTGAACCTCTCCGAGTCGGAGGGCGTACGGATGCGGATGAGTGACCTCGCGTCCGCCACCCTCCAGTCCAAGAGCCGCCTCTCGCACCAGATCACCCGCATGGAAAACGCGGATCTGGTGCGCCGCGAGAACTGCGAGTCCGACCGGCGGGGGCTGTATGCCGTGCTCACGGAGCACGGCATGGAGACGATGAAGAAGGTCGCGCCGCATCATGTGGGGTCTGTGCGGAGGCACTTCATCGATCTGCTGTCGCCGGAGGCGTTGGAGGAGCTGCACAAGTCGTTGCGGCCGATCGCTGAGCATCTGCGGGGGCAACGAGGTAAGCCGTAGCCGGTTCGGTGACCGGTGACTGCGGGCCGTCCGTTACCTGCGGGCTGTTCGTGGCTGGTCGCGCCCACGCGGCGGAGCCGCATATGTCGCCGCCCCGCGCCCCTTTCGGGGCGCGGGGAGCCGGAGTTCGAACAGTGCCCCTTCGATCAGACTCGGGAAGGCTCCTCAGCGTCCTTGGGGGTTCCCCGCGGAACCGCCGCCGCGCCTGTGCCCCGAATGGCAATCAGCGCCGCCGACACGGCCGCCGCCCCCGAGATCGCGAAGCACAGGCCCAGGGACACGTGGCCGACCAGGAAGCCCACCCCGGCGGCGCCGCCCGAACTTCCGGCGTTCACCGCGGTGTTTACCCAGGCGCCCGCCTGGGTACGGAAGCCGGGCGGGGCCGCCTCGTCGGCGATCAGGTAGGACGTCGTCAGGGCCGGGGCGACGAAGAAGCCCGCGCAGGCCACCGCGACCGTCAGGGTGCCGAGGCCGGGAGCAAGTCCCGCGGCGAACAGGGCGAGGCCCAGGCCGCCGGCCAGCAGCGGCAGCCGGACCCGTGTGGACGTACGCCAGTTGACGGCGCCGTTGAGCAGGCCGCCCAGCGCGCTGCCCACCGACAGTGCGGCGAGCACCCAGGCCACGACGTCGTCCCCGTGATGGCGCTGCTGCGCGAAGGCCATGACCAGCAGGTCGATGGCTCCCAGGGACAGACCGACACCCGCCGCCACGACGACGGACTGCACGAGCGCGCGCCCGCCCCGCAGCCGACGCCGGGAGCGTTCGGCGGACTTCGCCGCGGCCGGGCGTACGCCGGCGACGATCGGTGACAGCACGAACGCGAGGGTTCCGGCCCACACCAGCAGGGCACTGAGCACGACCCCGGCGGCCGGCGGCGCGAACTGCACCACCACGCCCACCAGCAACGGCCCCGAGACGAAGAGGATCTCCTCCGCGACACCGTCGAGGCTGTACGCCCGCTGCAAGAGCGGCTTGTCCTCGATGACCTCACTCCATACGGCACGCATCGTGGGGCCGAGGGGCGGCGTGCAGGCGCCGGCCGCGACGGCCAGCGCGCCGATGGCCGTCACCGGGGCTCCCGGGCGCCAGGCTGCCGCCGCGAAGGCTGCGAGCAGGGTCGCGTAGAGCGAGGCCATCGGGATGAGGGCACGGCGCGGACCGTACCGGTCGATCAGGGCCGCCCGCGCGGGCGACAGGGCCACGCTCATCGCGCCGAACAGCGCCATGACCGTGCCGGCCACGGCGTACGACCCGGTCGCGCGGGTCACCGTGAGCATCATGGCCAGCGAGACGATGCCGTAGGACAGTCTGCCGATGAGGGCGGTGGTGAAGGTGCGGCGGGTGTGGGCCATGCGGAAGAGCGCGGCGTACGAGGGCCGCGAAGGTGACGCAGACATGTGAAGGTTCCTCAACAGCGAGGCGGAAAAGGGGACGACTGGGTGCCGCGACGACACAGCCGATTCGCTGTGCATCCGTCGCGGGCCTGGTCGGCCCCTACGCCAAGTGAAGGAACATGCGCCCCAACTTACCAGCGCCCAATGAAAGTTGCCCAGCGACTTCCTTCGCCCCCGCCGCCCCTACCCGTCCCATCCCTGGGGGCTGCGCCCCCAGACCCCCCTAAAAGATTGCGCAGTTCCCCGCGCCCCTGAAAAACGGGGGGGCGGGCGGGGTTTTTTCAGGGGCGGGGGGAACTGCGCGAGCAACCCCCACCCACCCGCACCCGACACACAACCCCCGGGGTCGAAGGGGCAGAGCCCCTGGGGATGGGACGGGTAGGGGCGGCGGGGGCGAAAGACCCTTGGGTCAGCCCTCTGTCAGGCCCTCCACCAGGGAGTCCGCGGCGCGGTACGGATCCATCTCGCCCGCCACGATCCGCTCTGCCAGCGCACTGAGCCGCCGATCCCCATGCAGGTCACCGATCCGCTGCCGCAGCGCGGTAACCGCGATCGTCTCGACCTCCTGGGACGCCCGGGCAAGACGCCGCTCGGTGAGCACCCCGTGCTCCTCCATCCACGCCCGGTGCTTCTCCAGCGCCTCGACCACCTCGTCGATACCCTCGCCCCGCGCGGCAACCGTCTTGACGATCGGCGGCCGCCAGTCGCCAGGGCCACGGGATTCGCCGAGGCCGAGCATGTGGTTCAGCTCACGGGCGGTCGCGTCGGCCCCGTCCCGGTCCGCCTTGTTGACGACGTACACGTCGCCGATCTCCAGGATTCCGGCCTTGGCCGCCTGGATGCCGTCGCCCATGCCGGGGGCGAGGAGGACGACGGACGTGTCCGCCTGGGAGGCGATCTCGACCTCGGACTGGCCGACACCGACCGTCTCCACCAGGACGACATCACAGCCGGCCGCGTCCAGGACCCGGATCGCCTGGGGAGCCGCCCACGCGAGGCCGCCCAGGTGCCCCCGGGTGGCCATCGAGCGGATGTACACCCCAGGATCCGACGCGTGCTCGGACATCCGCACGCGGTCGCCGAGCAGGGCGCCCCCGGAGAACGGCGAGGACGGGTCGACGGCCAGCACCGCGACCCGCTTGCCCTGCCGCCGATACGCCGTCACCAGCGCCGACGTCGAGGTCGACTTGCCGACGCCCGGGGACCCGGTGAGCCCGACCACATACGCGTTGCCGGCCAGCGGTGCCAGCGCCGCCATGACCTCACGGAGCTGCGGTGCCGCGCCCTCCACCAGGGAGATCAGCCGGGCCACGGCCCGCGGCCGTCCTTCCCTGGCCTGGGCCACCAGCGAGGAGACGTCCTGCATCACAGCTCCGTTCACGAGGTCACGAGGTCACGAGGGGTCATGAAGGGTCTTGAAGGGACATGGGAGGTCACCCGTGATCGGTGGTGACGTTCTCAGGCCTTCGGTACCCGCACGATCAGCGCGTCACCCTGCCCGCCGCCACCGCACAGTGCGGCCGCGCCCACGCCGCCGCCGCGCCGCTTGAGTTCGAGGGCGAGGTGCAGCACGAGACGGGCGCCCGACATACCGATCGGGTGACCCAGGGCAATGGCGCCGCCGTTGACGTTCACCTTTTCCGTGGACACCCCGAGGTCCTTCATTGACTGGACCGCGACAGCCGCGAAGGCCTCGTTGATCTCGATGAGGTCGAGGTCCGAGACGTCCATGCCTTCCTTCTTGAGCGCGTGGAGGATCGCGTTGGACGGCTGCGACTGGAGGGAGTTGTCCGGCCCGGCCACGTTCCCGTGCGCGCCGATCTCGGCGATCCACTCCAGGCCCAGCTCCAGCGCCTTGGCCTTGCTCATCACGACCACGGCGGCGGCACCGTCCGAGATCTGCGACGACGTACCGGCCGTGATCGTGCCGTCGCGGGTGAAGGCGGGGCGCAGCTTGCCGAGCGACTCGGCCGTGGTCTCGCCGCGGATGCCCTCGTCCTTGCTGAAGACGACGGGCTCGCCCTTGCGCTGCGGAATCTCGATGGGAGTGATCTCCGCCTCGAAGATGCCGTTCTTCTGGGCGGCGGCCGCACGCTGGTGGGACAGGGCCGCGATCTCGTCCTGCTCGGGCCGCTGGATCCCCAGCCGGCTGTTGTGCTTCTCCGTCGACTCGCCCATGGCGATGTTCTCGAAGGCGTCCGTCAGACCGTCGTACGCCATGGCGTCGAGCATCTCGATCGCCCCGTACTTGTAGCCCTCACGGGACTTGGGGAGCAGGTGCGGCGCGTTCGTCATCGACTCCTGGCCGCCCGCGACCACGACGTCGAACTCGCCCGCGCGGATCAGCTGGTCCGCGAGCGCGATGGCGTCCAGGCCCGACAGACACACCTTGTTGATGGTGAGTGCCGGGACGCTCATCGGGATGCCGGCCTTGACCGCGGCCTGGCGTGCCGGGATCTGCCCTGCCCCGGCCTGGAGCACCTGGCCCATGATCACGTACTGCACCTGGTCGCCACCGATGCCCGCACGGTCGAGGGCGGCCTTGATCGCGAAGCCGCCGAGGTCGGCTCCGGAGAAGGACTTCAGCGAACCCAGCAACCGCCCCATGGGCGTTCGGGCGCCCGCGACGATCACCGAGGTACTGCTGTTCGTTCCAGACATGAGGTGCGATCCCCTTACCGGCTGCACAGCCGAGGAGTGAACGAGGGTTTACTTGAATGTACTGAGCGGTAGGCCACCCGTCATCCGGCGTGGAGTGTGATCGCGCGCACGTTGCGTAACCACCTCCGGAGCGCTGCACTAACACCATGCTGACGCGAATCGACCACATCGGGATCGCCTGTTTCGACCTCGACAAGACTGTCGAGTTCTACCGTGCGACGTACGGCTTCGAGGTCTTCCACTCCGAGGTCAACGAGGAGCAGGGCGTTCGAGAGGCCATGCTCAAGATCAACGAGACGTCCGACGGCGGTGCCTCCTACCTCCAACTGCTCGAACCCACCCGCGAGGACTCCGCGGTCGGGAAGTGGCTGGCCAAGAACGGTGAGGGGGTGCACCACATCGCCTTCGGCACGGCGGATGTCGACGGCGACGCCGCGGACATCAGGAACAAGGGTGTCCGGGTGCTCTACGACGAGCCCCGGATCGGGTCCATGGGGTCCCGGATCACCTTCCTTCATCCAAAGGATTGCCATGGTGTCCTGACAGAACTGGTCACTTCGGCGGCTGTTGAGTCACCTGAGCACTGACCTCCGTATATCTGGGCCGGTAGGGTTGGGGGCGGCCGTCGCCTTTACGCGGGGACGGCCGAGGTCCTGCCGCCTTCCAGCGAGCAGGACCGAGGGCCGGGGTCCAGGTTTCGGGGGACGAGCGTCGGGGCAGCAGCCCATGCTCCGCCGTTGATCTGACACCATTCCCCGGGGGCCCCGTTCGGCGGATGGACGGAGCTCGTTTGGAGTGACTTGCGACCAGGGGACGGATGGGACCGCGCAGTGCGGGGCTACGAACGCCAGGAGCGAGAGCCGGCGGCTGACGTCGACCACCTCTCTCGGTTCGAGGCCGAGATGGAGCGGCTGAAGACCGAGCGGGAGAAGGCCGTCCAGCACGCCGAGGACCTCGGCTATCAGGTCGAGGTGCTGCGCGCCAAGCTGCATGAGGCGCGGCGCAGTCTGGCGACCCGTCCTGCCTATGACGGCGGCGACATCGGTTACCAGGCCGAGCAGCTGTTGCGTAATGCGCAGATCCAGGCCGACCAGCTGCGCGCGGACGCCGAGCGCGAGCTGAGCCAGGCCCGTGCGCAGACGCAGCGGATCCTTCAGGAGCACGCCGAGCAGGCGGCCCGGCTCCAGGCGGAGCTGCACCAGGAGGCGGTCTCCCGGCGCCAGCAGCTCGACCAGGAGCTGGCGGAGCGCCGGCAGACCGTCGAGTCGCACGTCAACGAGAACGTGGCGTGGGCGGAGCAGCTGCGCGCCCGCAGCGAGTCGCAGGCCCGCCGGCTGCTGGAGGAGTCGCGCGCCGAGGCCGACCAGTCACTGGCCGCCGCCCGCACGGAGGCCGAGCGGGTCGCCGCCGAGGCCCGTCAGCGGCTCACCGCCGACGCCGAGTCGGCCCGCGCGGAGGCCGAGGCACTGCTGCGCCGCGCCCGCACCGACGCCGAGCGGCTGCTGAACGCCGCGTCCACGCAGGCCCAGGAGGCCACCGACCACGCCGAGCAGCTGCGCAGCTCCACGGCGACCGAGTCGGACACCGCCCGCCGCCAGGCCACCGAGCTGAGCCGGGCCGCCGAGCAGCGCATGACCGAGGCCGAAGGGGCGCTGCGCGAGGCGCGGTCCACGGCGGACAAGGTCGTCGCGGAGGCGAAGGAGGCCGCGGCCAAGGCCCTGGCGAGCGCGGAGTCGGTGAACGAGCAGCGCACGCGTACGGCGAAGGAGCAGGTCGCCCGGCTGGTCACCGAGGCCAGTCAGGAGGCCGAGACCACCAAGGCCGAGGCCGAGCAGCTCGTCGCGGACGCCCGCGCCAAGGCCGAGAAGATCGTCGCGGAGGCCGAGGAGAACGCCCGCAGCCTCACCGCCGAGGAGACCGCCTCCCAGCTCGCCAAGGCGGCCCGTACCGCCGAGGACGTGCTGAACAAGGCGTCCGAGGAAGCGAAGAACACCACCAAGGCCGCCACCGAGGAGGCCGAGCGGATCCGCACCGAGGCGGAGGCCGAGGCGGACCGGCTGCGCGCCGAGGCGCACGACATCGCCGAGCAGCTCAAGGGCACGGCGAAGGACGACACCAAGGAGTACCGGGCCAAGACGGTCGAGCTGCAGGAGGAGGCGCGCCGCCTGCGCGGCGAGGCCGAGCAGCTGCGCGCCGACGCGGTCGCGGAGGGCGAGCGCATCCGCGCCGAGGCCCGGCGCGAAGCCGTCCAGCAGATCGAGGAGGCGGCCAAGACCGCCGAGGAGCTGCTCGCCAAGGCGAAGGCGGACGCGGACGAGCTGCGCACGGCGGCCACGGCGGACAGCGAGAAGGTCCGTACCGAGGCCATCGAGCGCGCGACGACGCTGCGCCGGCAGGCCGAGGAGACCCTGGAGCGCACCCGCGCCGAGGCCGAGCGGCATCGCGCGGAGGCCGTCGAGCAGTCCGAGGCGATCAGTGCGGAGGCCGAGCGGGCCGCCGAGCAGCTGCGCGAGGACACCGAGCGCGCCATAGCGGCCCGCCAGGCCGAGGCCGCCGAAGAACTGACCCGGCGGCACACGGAGGCGGAGGAGCGCCTCGTCGCCGCCGAGGAGGCACTGACCGACGCGCGTGCGGAGGCCGAGCGCATCCGGCGCGAGGCCGCCGCGGAGACGGATCGGCTGCGTTCGGAGGCC
Source organism: Streptomyces sp. R35 (assembly GCF_041053035.1). Lineage (NCBI taxonomy): Bacteria > Bacillati > Actinomycetota > Actinomycetes > Kitasatosporales > Streptomycetaceae > Streptomyces > Streptomyces sp. R35. The sequence goes on along the minus strand of NZ_CP163440.1, from coordinate 7,542,146 downwards.
GCCGAGCGGATCCGTGCGCTCCAGGCGCAGGCCGAGGCCGAGGCCGAGCGGCTGCGCAACGAAGCCGCGGCGGACGCGTCCGCGTCCCGGGCCGAGGGCGAGAACATCGCCGTACGGCTGCGTTCGGAGGCGGCGGCGGAGGCCGAGCGGCTGAAGTCGGAGGCCCAGGACAGCGCCGACCGGGTTCGGGCGGAGGCGCAGGCCGCGGCCGAACGCCTGGCGACCGAGGGCGCCGAGACGCTGGCCGCCGCCCAGGAGGAGGCCGCCCGGCGCCGCCGCGAGGCCGAGGAACTTCTCGGCTCCGCACGCCAGGAGGCCGACCAGGAGCGCGAGCGGGCCCGCGAGCAGAGCGAGGAGCTGCTGGCTTCCGCGCGCAACCGGGTCGAGGAGGCCCAGGCCGAGGCCGTACGCGTGGTCGAGGAGGCCGACCGGCGCGCGACCGAGATGGTCTCCAACGCCGAGCAGACCGCACAGCAGGTGCGCGACTCCGTGGCGGGGCTGCACGAGCAGGCTCAGGACGAGATCACCGGTCTCCGCAGCGCCGCCGAGCATGTGGCGGACCGTACGCGGACCGAGGCGCAGGAGGAGGCGGACCGGGTCCGCGCCGACGCCTACGCGGAGCGGGAGCGGGCGTCCGAGGACGCGGCGCGCATCCGGCGGGAGGCGGCCGAGGAGACGGACGCCGCCAAGTCGCTGGCGGAGCGCACGGTTTCGGAGGCGATCGCCGAGTCCGAGCGGCTGCGCTCGGACGCCGCCGCGCACGCCCAGCGGGTCCGTACCGACGCGTCGGACGCCATCGCGAACGCCGAGCAGGACGCCTCGCGCACCCGTGCGGACGCCCGGGAGGACGCGAACCGGATCCGTTCGGACGCGGCCACGCAGGCGGACACCCTCATCACCGAGGCGACGGCGGAGGCCGAGCGGCTCGCCCATGACACCACCACCGAGGCCGAGCGCGTACGGGCCGAATCCGTGGCCAAGGCCGAGCAGCTCATCTCGGACGCGACGGGCGACGCGGAGCGGCTGCGTGCCGAGGCGGCCGAGACGGTCGGCTCCGCGCAGCAGCACGCCGAGCGGATGCGCAGCGAGGCGGAGCGCGTCAAGGCCGAGGCGGCGGCGGAGGCCGAGCGGCTCACGTCGTCGGCGCGCGAGGAGGCCGAGCACACGCTGGACGAGGCGCGCCAGGAGGCCAACAAGCGGCGTTCCGAGGCGGCCGAGCAGGTCGACACGCTCATCTCGGAGACCGCGTCCGAGGCCGACAAGCTGCTCACCGAGGCGCAGCAGAGCGCGCAGAAGACGACGGCCGAGGCCGAGTCGCAGGCCGACACGATGGTCGGCGCGGCCCGCAACGAGGCCGAGCGGGTCGTCTCCGAGGCGACCGTGGAGGGCAACTCCCTCGTGGAGCGGGCCCGTACGGACGCGGACGAGCTGCTGGTCGGCGCGCGCCGGGACGCGACGGCGATCAGGGAGCGCGCGGAGGAACTGCGCGACCGCATCACCACGGAGATCGAGGAGCTGCACGAGCGGGCCCGCCGCGAGTCGGCCGAGACGATGAAGAACGCGGGCGACCGGTGCGACGCGCTCATCAAGGCGGCCGAGGACCAGCTCGCCGAGGCCGAGGCGAAGGCGAAGGACCTGATCTCGGAGGCCAGTTCCGAGGCGAGCAAGGTGCGTATCGCCGCCGTCAGGAAGGCCGAGGGTCTCCTCAAGGAGGCCGAGCAGAAGAAGAGCTCGCTCGTCACCGAGGCCGAGCAGATCAGGTCCGAGGCGATCCGCGAGGCGAAGGCGGCGGTCGAGGAGGGCAAGCGGGACCTGGAGGTCCTGGTGCGCCGCCGCGAGGACATCAACGCGGAGATCTCCCGTGTCCAGGACGTCCTGGAGGCGTTGGAGTCCTTTGAGGCCCCGTCCGGAAACAAGGACGGTGGAGTCAAGGCGGGCGCTGCCGTCGGCGCGACACGTTCGAGTGGCAAGTCATCAGAGGGCTAGCCAGAAGCACAGATTCCATGCTTAGCAGGGACCTTTGGCACAGCTTCTGGCAAGCCCTCCGACAGCTAGCCACCCAAAAGGAGTGTCATTCTCCAGATCAAACACGTATCCGCTCGATGACACACCGCTTTGGCCCCTAGGATTCCCCCTATCACCTCACCGGTCTCATTCGACAGGAACCCCATGAGCGACACTTCCCCCTACGGCTTCGAGCTTGTGCGGCGTGGGTACGACCGCGCTCAGGTGGACGAACGCATTTCGAAGCTCGTCTCCGACCGTGACAGCGCTCTGGCCCGTATCACTGCTCTCGAAAAGCGCATCGAGGAGCTCCACCTCGAAACGCAGAACGCCCAGGCCCAGGTAAGCGACGCCGAGCCGTCGTACGCGGGTCTCGGCGCGCGCGTCGAGAAGATCCTCCGCCTCGCCGAGGAGGAGGCGAAGGACCTGCGCGAGGAGGCCCGTCGCGCTTCCGAGCAGCACCGTGAGCTCGCCGAGTCGGCGGCCCAGCAGGTGCGCAACGACGCAGAATCGTTCGCTGCGGACCGCAAGTCCAAGGCGGAGGACGAGGGCGTCCGGATCGTCGAGAAGGCCAAGAGCGACGCCTCGCAGCTGCGCCAGGAGGCGCAGAAGGACGCGCAGCAGAAGCGCGAGGAGGCCGACGCCCTCTTCGAGGAGACCCGCGCCAAGGCCGCGCAGGCCGCCGCCGACTTCGAGACGAACCTCGCCAAGCGCCGCGAGCAGTCGGAGCGCGACCTCGCGTCCCGTCAGGCCAAGGCCGAGAAGCGTCTCGCGGAGATCGAGCACCGCGCGGAGCAGCTCCGCCTGGAGGCCGAGAAGCTGCGCACGGACGCCGAGCGCCGCGCCCGCCAGACGGTGGAGACGGCTCAGCGCCAGGCCGAGGACATCGTGGCCGACGCGAACGCCAAGGCCGACCGCATCCGCTCGGAATCCGAGCGCGAGCTCGCGGCCCTCACCAACCGCCGCGACTCGATCAACGCCCAGCTCACGAACGTCCGCGAGATGCTCGCGACGCTCACGGGCGCCGCGGTGGCCGCCGCCAGCACGCCGGCCGAGGACGAGCCGATCTCGCGTGGGGTTCCGGCGCAGCAGTCCCGGTAGTTCCTGGTAGTTCCTGCTCAAGGCTCCGGCCCGCACCCCCTCCTCGGGGTGCGGGCCGTTGTCGTAGGCACGGGGTGGGGCGCGCCCAGCCACGACGGCGCGGCAGACGAACACGGCGAACACGCGGCACCCCCTCCCCGCTCAAGTAGCGCGGCCCATAGGTCCGACTTAGCGTGGCCGCATGATCGAGCTCGAGGGGCTGACCAAGCGGTACGGCGAGAAGGTGGCGGTCAACAACCTCACCTTCACCGTCAGACCGGGCATCGTCACGGGCTTCCTCGGCCCCAACGGCGCGGGAAAGTCCACGACGATGCGGATGATGCTCGGCCTCGACCGCCCCACCGCGGGCGACGTACGGATCGACGGCAAGCACTACGACCACCTCAGGGACCCGCTGAAGTACATCGGCGCCCTCCTCGACGCCAAGGCCATGCACGGCGGACGCAGCGCCTTCAACCATCTCCTCTGCCTCGCACAGAGCAACGGCATCCCGAAGGCGCGGGTGCACGAGGTCCTGGACACCGTCGGTCTGACCCCGGTCGCAAGGAAGAAGGCCAAGGGCTTCTCGCTCGGCATGGGCCAGCGGCTCGGTATCGCGGGCGCGCTGCTGGGCGACCCGCGGATCCTGATGTTCGACGAGCCGGTCAACGGGCTCGACCCCGAGGGCATCCACTGGATCCGCAACCTGATGAAGTCCCTCGCGGCGCAAGGGCGCACGGTGTTCGTCTCGTCCCACCTCATGAGCGAGATGGCGCTGACCGCCGACCACCTCGTCGTCATCGGTCAGGGCAGGCTCCTCGCCGACACCTCCATGGCCGACTTCATCGAGCAGAACTCGCGCAGTTACGTCCGTGTCCGCTCCCCCCAGCGCGAGCGGCTCCTCGACGTGCTGCACGGCGCGGGCGTCACGGTCGTCGAGACGGGCAGCGGTCTGCTCGAAGTCGACGCCGGCAAGCCGGAGCACATCGGTGAGCTGGCCGCGCAGCACCAGATCGTGCTGCACGAGTTGAGTCCCCAGCAGGCCTCCCTGGAGGAGGCGTTCATGCAGCTGACCGCGGAGTCGGTGGAGTACCACGCGCACGCGGACACACCGCATCCGCAGACGTCGCAACCGCAGCCCCCGCCGCCGGCCCCGCACTGGGGCGACGGCTGGAAGAGGGATTGACCATGGCGGCCACCCAGGTCCTCAAGTCCGAGTGGACCAAGATCCGCTCCGTCTCGTCCACCGTGTGGACGCTCAGTCTCGCCGCGGTGGTCACCATCGCTCTCGGCATCCTCATCTCGCTGCTGTCCAGGAACGAGTGGGACAAGCTGAGCGCGGGGGACAAGCTCTCCTTCGACCCGACGTTCATCAGCTTCGCGGGGATGAGCCTCGGCCAGCTCGCGATGATCGTGTTCGGGGTGCTCGTCGTGGGCAACGAGTACAGCACCGGCATGATCCGCACCTCGCTCGCCGCGGTCCCCCAGCGCGGCACGTTCCTCTTCAGCAAGATCGCGGTGGCGGCCAGCCTCGCCCTCGTCGTCGGCATGATCACCAGCTTCATCGCCTTCTCCCTGGGCCAGGCCATGCTCGGCACGCACAAGGCGTCGATCGGTGACCCCGGTGTGCTGCGCGCGGTGATCGGCGGCGGGCTCTATATGACGCTGATCGCCGTCTTCTCGATGGGTGTCGCGGCGATGCTGCGCAGTCCGATGCTCTCGCTCGGCATCCTGATGCCGTTCTTCTTCCTGATCTCCAACATTCTGGGCGCCGTCTCCGCGACCAAGAAGATCGGCCGCTATCTGCCCGACCAGGCCGGCAGCAAGATCATGCGGGTCGTGACCCCGGTCAACGACGACACTCCGTACGGTCCCTGGGGCGGCCTCGCGATCATGGTGCTGTGGGTGGCGCTGGCGCTCCTCGGGGGTTACGCGCTGCTCAAGAAGCGGGACGCCTGAGCCCGCTCAAGACAGGCGTGTGACCGCTCAGGAAGCGGGAGGCGCGGAGTCCTCCGGCGGGGCGTCGGGCTGGAGTTCGTCGAACTCCCTCCACCCCTTCCACCTGCTCACATGAACGTCGAGATCCGGTTCCACGGACACGAACTTGCCCAGTTCCAGATCCGAGTCGTCCAGCCTGAACCAGCGCTCGTCACTGAGCTGCGCTCCGGTCCCCACCGCCTTGGCGGTGAAGCGCACCATGATGCGTACGCCCTGAAGTCCCCGCAGGTCCTTGCCTTGGAGCGAGCTGAGCGGAAGCTCGGGCACCTCGGAGCCGACGGGTATCCACACGGTGAACGGGGCCGCGCGCTCCACGACGGACCACACACGCTCGTCGCACAACCCGCCGTCCTCGCCGAGAATCTTCAGCCGCTGCTTGTACATCACCAGCGTGTCGGCGTGCGGCGACTTCTCCAGGAAGCGCAGATGGGCCTCCGCACGCGCCTCCATCATGACCAGGTTCAGTACGTGGTTGTAGAAGCGTACGGCGATCACCGCTTTGTCACTGCCCTGGTGATCGCGCGCGTAGTTCGGCGAGTCCGACATCGCGGCGAGCGCGATGCTGGCCTTCCTGCGCCAGACGACCGGCCGGACCGTGAACACCTTGATGAGCGCGATTCCCAGAAGGGTCGCCGGGACCAGTGCGCCGGTCAACGACGCGACGGTCGACAGTACTTCCTGCGCGGTGTTCGCGCCCTCGACGGACAGGCTGTCCGTGCCCACGCAGGCGCGCAGCACCTCCAGGGTCACATCCAGCAGCTGACGGGACCACAGGCGCTCCCCCAGGGGCCGGGAGGAGTCCTCCGCCAGCACAAAACCCACCGCGAGCAGCACGGAGAACACCAGAAGAACCGCCAGGGCGAGCAGCAGCAGGGCGGACAGTGTGCGATCCGCTATCCACCAGCGAACAGACTTACGGAATCTGGGATGCGGCCGGTGGCCGCGCCTCGGTAAACGCATCGGTGTCCCCCACCCAGCCCTGCGGCGCCCGATGACAGGTGTCGCGGGTATACGCCGTTGTGGGAGGCTCAGACTGTCGTCCGCCCGACTCCCGGCCAGCTCACAGAAGGGCTTCTCCATGACCGACCGCAGCATCGAAGCACTCGGTTACACCGACGTCCCGGCGCTGCAGCCGCTGACATACCCGGGCCGCGTCATCGACGAACCTGTCCTGCTCTCCGGCAAGGAACTGCTGGCGCTGGGCGTGCAACCGCGGCGCCTTGGCGCCTGGACCGTGCGGAGCAGCGTCGCGTCCGGGGAAGAGACCCTGGACGCGGCTCTGGAGCGGCTCGGCCAGGCATCGGTCGGCGACCGCTACCCGGTCGTCTCGGTGGGGTCGAACGCCGCACCGGGCCAGGTGAGCCACAAGTTCGACCGCATCGGAGTCCCCGACGAGATGCCGATGATCCCGGTGCGGGTGCGCGGCATCAAGGTGGGGCTCTCCGCCCACATCAGCCCGGCGGGATACGTCGCCGCCGCGCCGTACATGGACCCCGCGGCCGAAACCCCGCTGGTCGTGACCTGGCTGGACGCGGCCCAGCTGAAGGTCGTGGACGACACGGAGTTCCCTGGATACCGCCGGGCGCTGCTGCCGGGCGACGTGTTCCCGATGACCATGCCGTCCGGGGAACGACTGGGCGCCGCGTACATCTACTTCAGCGCCTATGGAGTCCTGGCCGACCCGAACGGCTCCCCCCGCGCTGGCGGCGGGGACCAGGCCACCCTGCTCAGGGAACTGCTCGCCGACTCCACCGCGCTGCGCGAACTGCTCGGCCCGGACCCCGAGACCTGGGTCCGCCGGGCGGGCTCCGCCGAGGCGACGCGGCACCGGGGCACTCGTATCTTCCGAGAGGAGGGCTGGCTCACCGAGCAGCCGGAGTTCCTGCCCTACGAGTCCGACGACTCGGAACTGAAGCTGTACGACGACCTTCCTCCGCGGGACGATTCGCTGCCGAACCGGCCCTGAGGGTTCCGTTTCCGGCCTGACCAGGCGCGACGGGTACCTGACAAAGGTGGGTATGCGGGTAAGAGTCCTTACTCGATCTCTCCCCCATGTGACCTGCACAGTTTTACTTTCTCTTGAGTGGAACCGTCAGCGCCCCGATATCCTCCTAACCCTTACGGGGGCGTGCGCCCCGACGTCCTGAACCTTTCGATGGGTGCGGAGCATGATCGAGGCAGTCGGCCTGACGAAGCGCTACGGCGCCAAGACGGCCGTGTACAACCTTTCCTTCCAGGTGCGGCCGGGCGCCGTCACCGGCTTCCTCGGGCCCAACGGCTCGGGCAAGTCGACGACGATGCGCATGATCCTCGGCCTGGACAACCCCACCTCGGGGCAGGTGACGATCGGCGGCTTCCCGTATCGCAAGCTGCCGAACGCGCCCCGCCAGGTCGGCGCGCTCCTCGACGCCAAGGCCGTGCACGGTGGCCGGCACGCCCGCAACCACCTGCTGTGCCTGGCCCAGCTGTCGGGCATCCCGGCCCGCCGGGTGGACGAGGTGCTCGGCGTCGTCGGGCTCCAGGACGTGGCCAAGAAGCGCTCCAAGGGCTTCTCGCTCGGCATGGGCCAGCGCCTCGGCATCGCCGCCGCGCTCCTCGGCGACCCCCAGGTGCTGCTCTTCGACGAGCCGGTCAACGGCCTCGACCCCGAGGGCATCCTCTGGGTCCGGAATCTCATGAAGTCCCTCGCGGCGGAGGGCCGTACGGTCTTCGTCTCCTCGCACCTGATGAGCGAGATGGCGCTGACCGCCGACCATCTGATCGTGATCGGCCGCGGCCAGCTGCTCGCCGACATGACCATCAAGGACTTCATCTCGCACAACTCGGCCGACTTCGCCCGGGTCCGCACCCCGGACACCGAGCCGCAGCAGCGCGAGAAGCTCACGGCCGCGCTGACCGAGGCGGGCGGCCAGGTGCTGCCCGAGCAGGACGGCGCCCTGCGCGTGACGGGTCTGCCGCTCCCCCGCATCAGCGACCTCGCGCACTCCGCCGACGTACGCCTGTGGGAGCTGTCGCCGCACCAGGCCTCGCTGGAGGAGGCGTACATGCGGATGACGCAGGGCGCCGTCGACTACCGCTCGACCATCGACCAGAAGGCCGGGCTCCAGCAGGAGCTGCCGCCGGGTGCCATGCCGCCGCCGCAGATGCCGGTGGCGGGCCAGGGCCAGCCGGGCTGGTACGCACCGCCGCCGCCCCAGCAGGGCGGGCAGCCGTTCGCGATGCCGCAGGGACAGCCGGGCCCGTACGGCGCCCCCGCCGCCCCCGGTGCGGGCCAGCCGGGCCTCTACGGCGCTCCGGCCGCCCCCGTGGCTCCGGGTGCCGCGGACGTCAATCCGTACGCCCAGGCCGCGCCCCAGGCCCCCGCACAGCCGCCCGCGGCACCCGCCGCCGCGCCTGCCGCCGCCCCCGACCTGACCAAGCCCGAGGACGCCCGATGAGCACGCCCCAGCCCCCTATGCCGCAGCAGGCCGTCGCTGCCCCCAACTGGCAGGCGGCGCCCGGCACTTCGTACACCTCGCCGATCCCGGTCACCCCTACCCACCTCGGTCACGCGCTCAACTCCGAGTGGACGAAGATCAAGTCGGTGCGCTCCACGATGTGGACGCTCGGCACCTTCCTGCTCCTGGTGGTCGGCATCGGCTTCCTGGTCGCCGCGCAGACCACGAACGAAGACTTCACCGACGTCCCGTACACGATCCCGGCCTTCTTCGGGCTGATGCTCGGCCAGATCTGCCTGATCACGCTGGGCGTCCTGGTCGTCTCGTCCGAGTACGGCACGGGCATGATCCGTACGACGTTCACGGCCTCGCCGCAGCGGCACCGGGTGCTCACCGCGAAGCTGATCATCTTCTTCGCGGTGGCGTTCGTCGTGTCGGCGTTCGCGATCGGCTTCGTCGGCCTGATCACCTCGGGGATGCACAGCAGCTCCTCGAACGTGTCCTGGGGCGGCACGGTGATCATGGGCTCGCTGTACGTCTCGCTGCTCGGCGTCCTCGCGCTCGCGGTGGGCTCGATGCTGCGTCACTCGGCGGGCGCGATCACCACGATGCTCGGTGTGGTGCTGGTGCCCGCGATCATGCCCGCGTTCCTGATGATGTCCGACAGCATGCGCACGATCGGCGAGAAGATGCAGGAGTACAACGCTCCGAACGCCCTCGCCAGGATCTTCCGGCTGGACACCGAGAGCGGCCACGGCGGCGCGCAGCTCGGTCTGCTCGCCGGGGTGACGGCGGCGGCGATCGTCGGCGCGTTCGTGCTGCTGGAGCGCCGGGACGTCTGACCCCGGGGAACTGCCCTAGAACCTGGGCGCGTTACGGGACCGCTGCACCCGAGAGGTGCGGCGGTCCTTCGCGTTCCAGCAGGCCTTGTGCCAGTGGCGCCGCTCGTCGACGCCCGAGTGCTCCGGCCAGGCCACCACGTGCGGGACACCGGAGGGGATCATCTGGTCGCAGCCGGGGCACCGGTAGGTCTTGCCCTCGGCGCTCGCGCCCGCCACATGGCGCACGCTCCACTCCTCGCCCTGCCAGCTCTCGGTGGACTGCCAGCCGCCATATCGGCCGGACCGCTCCTCGTCCGCACTACTGCCGGACGCATCGGCGGCCTTCGGGCGGTTGCGACGCGGGGACACAGGACACCTCACGGAGCTATACAGGGAGCAGGGGCCATCTCCAGCCTACGCGGCGCGCACCGGGGTACGCGTACTCCACCAACCCGTACAGATCCCCCACCGTGCGGCCCATTTCGCAGACAATCCGCAAATCTCTCCGCCAGCCCGTGACTTCGGCACGTGTCATGCGGTTATGCCGGGTGGGGGAGCTCCGCGTCGGAGCCGAGGAAGCAGGAAGTGCGATGCACGTAGGAAGTTTTGTACTGGCGGCCCAGTTCCCGGGACAGGGCCAGGGGGAGGCCCTGCACCGGGCGGTGCGGTCCGCCGAGGTCGCCGAGGAGGCGGGGCTCGACTCGGTTTGGCTGGGCGAGCACCACTTCGTGCCGTACGGCACCTGCCCGTCGGCCATCACCCTCGCCGCGTTCCTGCTCGGCCGCACCAGCCGGATCCGGGTCGGCACAGCGGTCAGCGTGCTGCCCACGGTCCACCCCGTGGCACTCGGCGAGCAGGCCGCGCTGCTGCATCTGACGTCCGGCGGACGGTTCTCACTGGGCGTCGGACGCGGCGGCCCCTGGGTCGACCTGGAGGTTTTCGGTTCAGGACTGGAGGCGTACGAGAAGGGGTTCCCGGAGTCACTCGATCTCCTGGTGCGCTGGCTGCGCGAGCCGTCGGTGCGGGGCACCTCGGAGCGGTTCAGCTTCCGTGAAGTCCCCGTCGTCCCCCGGCCGTCGGAGGCGCTGAGCGGCGCTCCGGGGCCCGAGGTCGTCGTCGCCTGCACCTCACCGGCGAGCATGCGGCTCGCGGCCGAGCGCGGGCTGCCGATGCTCCTGGGGATGCACATCGGGGACGAGGAGAAGGCCGAAATGGTCGCGCTGTGGCGGCAGTACGCGCGCGCGGCCGGGCGCCCGGCGGACGAGATCTTCGCGGCGGCCCATGTGTCCGCCGGCGTCTGCCAGATCGCCGACCGTCGCACCGACGCCGCCGAGACGCTCCTCAAGGCGATGCCGGGCTGGCTGAAGCAGGGGCTGGACGCCCATGTGACGGTCGACGGCCGCACCCGCTCGATGCGGGACCCCCTGGCGTACACCGAACTGCTCTGCGGGCTGCACCCGGTGGGCACCCCCCGGCTGTGCGCCGACCGACTCGCGGCGACTTCGGAGCGGACCGGCATCTCACGCTTCGCCCTGCTCGTCGAGGGCTCGGGAGATCTGGCGGCGACGGAGGAGAACGTACGGCGTCTCGGCGCCGAGGTGCTGCCGCACCTCAGGTGACGCGCGGGGAGCTTGCCGCCCCAGTACAAATGCACCTCCCGCGTACGGAGCGGCAAGCAGTGCTGCGTCACCGCGTCAGCAGTCCCGGAACTCCGGCGACTGGTTCAGCAGCTGACTGCGGACCGAGGTGAAGCGTGCCAGTGTGTCGTCCACTGAGGCGTCCAGCGGGAACACCGCCACCCGGTGGCAGTTCTGGAAGGCCAGCCGCACTCCGAAGTGCCGCTGCAGCGCGCCGCGTATCGCGTCACTCGCCAGCGCACGCAGCAGCTGGCCACGTGCCTGCTCGTCCGGCGGAGGCGTCTGGTTGTCGGCGAAGTTGCCGCCGTCCACCTTCAGCTGGGCCACCAGGGAGCTGATCATCTCCCATGCGTAGGGCAGGGAGGTCCGGACGCAGTCGACGAATTCAGCTTCGTCGACCTCGCCTCGCTCGGCCTGTTCGAGTAGGGCCGGTGAGACGTCGAGCGACATGGGTACTCCTCTCGCACCCCCAGACCTCGGGGGTTGCCGGACAGGGATAGGGAATTCGCGATATCGAACACGCTGAGTACACGCATCGCGACCTCCCGTTTATACGGTAAGCAACGGACGGTGACGGCACCAGGAGAATGCGCACATAGCGAACTCCCAGTGGGCACACAATCAGCCACCACCGAACAGGGTTCTTCCAGGAAGAAAGGGGCGGGACCGGAGGGCCCTCGGTTGAGGGTGGTGGTGGGAGACGGGCGGGCGAATCGCGTGCACCACCGCCCGTCGAGTAGCGTTGCCGACCATGCGTCTCGTCATTGCCCGCTGTTCCGTGGACTACGCGGGCCGGCTCACCGCCCATCTCCCGTCGGCCCCCCGCCTCATCCTCGTGAAGGCGGACGGCAGCGTCTCGATCCACGCGGACGACCGGGCCTACAAGCCCCTCAACTGGATGTCGCCGCCCTGCACGCTGAAGGAGGGTTCCGGCGACGACGAAGGCACCTGGACCGTCATCAACAAAGCGGGCGAGAAGCTCATCATCACGATGGAGGAGATCCTCCACGACTCCTCGCACGAACTCGGCGTGGACCCCGGCCTGATCAAGGACGGCGTGGAAGCACACCTTCAAGAGCTCCTCGCCGACCGCATCGAGACGCTCGGCGAGGGCTACTCGCTCATCCGCCGCGAGTACATGACGGCCATCGGGCCGGTCGACATCCTGTGCCGGGACGCCGACGGCCAGACCGTCGCCGTGGAGATCAAGCGGCGCGGTGAGATCGACGGCGTGGAGCAACTCACGCGCTATCTGGAGCTGTTGAACCGCGACCCGCACCTCGCGCCGGTCCGCGGCATCTTCGCCGCCCAGGAGATCAAGCCGCAGGCCCGCGTCCTCGCCACCGACCGCGGCATCGGCTGCGCGGTCCTGGACTACAACGCGATGCGCGGCATCGAGGACGACAAGCTGCGGTTGTTCTGACCGCGGGGACGACTACAGCGGGAGGGCCGGGTCCACGTCGTGGACCCGGCCCTCCCGCTTCGTACGGTCAGATCACCGCGCCGCCCGGCGATGTGGCACCGGTGCTGCTCGCCGGAGCGCTGGTGACGCTGCTCTCCGGGGCGCTGGCCGACGTAGTCACCGGGGCGCTGCTCGACGCGGGGCCGCTGGCGGAGTCCGACGTGGTCGGCTCCGTCGATGCGGTGGGCGACTCCGTGGGCGTCGGAGTCGTCGTGGGCGTGGGCGACGAAGTGGTCGGCGTACTCGACGGCGGCTTCGTCGTGGACGACGGGGGCTTGGTCGTCGCCGACTTCGAGGGCGAAGTGGACGGCGACTTCGACGGCGTACCCGACGTATGCGTGCCGCTCGGGTCGTCGGACGGCGTACCGCTGCCCGTGCCCGTGTCCGACGGCGTCGGGTCGTCCGACGTCCCGTACGTACCGTCGGGACCAGGATCCGTGGGCGTCGCCGCGGTGCCCGTGTCGGAGTCGCCGCCCTTCTTGGCCTTGTCCGCGCCGAGGCTGTCGTCGTCGCTGCCCTGGCTGGCCGAGGGATTGACGCCGACCTTCTCGGACGGGGTGTCGTTGCTGTGGTCCGAGGTCGCGCCGAGCGTCACCACGGTGCCCAGCACGGCGGCGAGGAGCGCGCCGGCGCCCGCGGCCACCAGGTTGCGCCGGGTGCCGCTCACCAGCCGGCCCGCGACGCCGACGCGCTTGGGCGCGGGGCCGCCGGGCTCGGCCCGGTGGGTGACCAACGTGGTGGGTTCGCCGGGCGGTTCGGCCATCACGAAGGCGGCCGGTACGCCACCGGGGGGCGACGCCGACTCCTCGTGCCGCGCGTCGGGCACCTCCTCCCCCGCCGCCGTGCGCCCGCCGGCCAGGGTGGCTCCGGAGCGGTCGGCGACCAGCGCGAGGGCGCGGCGGCCCGCGACGGTGCCGCGCTTGTCGGCGAGGGCGCCGCGCAGCCCGATGGAGGCCTCCAGCTCGGCGCGGGCCCGGTCCAGCTGGCCGCCGCAGAGCGCGAGGATGCCCAACTCGTGGTGGAAGTAGGCCTGTTCGGAGACCTCGCCGGAGAGCCGGGAGGCCTCGGCGCCGGAGCGCAGGGTGCGATCCCAGGCGCTCCAGTGCAGCCCCGCGGCGAACGCGGGCGCGGCCGTGCGCGCCAGCTCTACGGCGACGCTCTCGTCCTGCTCGTCGAGCGGGGCCGTGGTGAGCGGCATCAGGACGGTGAGCGCGGCGAGCAGCGCGTCGGCCTCGGCGCAGACCCGCTCCGGGGTGACCGAGGGGTGCCCGGCCCACCAGGTGTAGTGCTTCGCCGCGGCGAGCGCCTGCTCCTCAAGGCCGTCCGCGTATCCGGCGGCCTCCAGCTGGGCCTGCACGCCGGCGGCGAGCCGGTAGCGGGAGCCGACCGGGGAGACCAGCGCGCAGCTCGCCAGTTCGGTGAGGGCGGCGTCGGCGTGGGTGTCGCCCACGAGCGCGGGCAGGTGCGCCTGGTGCGGCACCTCGCCGCCGAGGGCGACCGCGAAGCGCAGGGTGGCGCGGGCCGAGTCGCTCAGCCGGGAGGCGAGCAGCGCGGCGGGCGCGGCGCCTTCGGCGAGCGACGGCAGCGGTACGTCGTGATCGTCGCCGTCCTCGGCGTCGAAGGGCGCGTCGACGGGGATGTTCTGGAAGACGCCGAACTCGTCGACGGCGCTCTCGCTGGCCCGCAGCTGGTCGCGCTGCCGCAGCAGCGCTCCCGCCTGCATGAAGCGCAGGGGCAGGCCCTCGGACTCGAACCAGAGGTCGCCGGCCCAGTTCGACTCGTCCTCGGTGAGGACGCGGCCGACGGCCCGCTCCAGGAGTTCGAGGCCGCCGCTGCGGTCGAGTCCGCCGAGGAACACCTCTTCGAGGAGGGAGTCGGCGGACGGCGCGGCGACGTCGGGCGTCGTGCTGATGAGGAAGGCGCACTCGGGGGTGGCGTCGAGCAGCTCGTCGAGCGCGCTGCCGCCGAACTCCACGTCGTCGAGGACGACGACCGCGCCGATCTCATGGACGAGCTGGAGCAGTTCGTCCCGTTCCGGGCGGTACAGGGGTGCGCTGTAGACGGCGGCGAAGAGGTCGTGCAGCAGGTCGCTCGCCGTGCGCCGGTAGCCGGAGAGGCGTACGACGCCGTCGGGGGCGAGGTCCGCGCAGTCGTCGGCGACGGCGTCGAGGAGGCTGGTGCGGCCCGATCCCGAGGGTCCGGTGAGCCGTACCGAGCGCCCGCGCGCGAGGAGGCGTACGAGCCGCTCGCGCTCCTCCTGGCGCTCCAGGAGCGGCAGCCGGGGCTGCGCGGGTCCCGGCGGGACGGGCGGCTGGGCCGTGCGGGCCAGCTCGGTGCGCTCGGCGGCGCTGAACTTCACCGGGCGCTGCGGCCGCTCGTGCGGCGGGCAGTTCTCGATCTCGCTGCCGTCGACGGGGTTGACCGTCAGCAGGAAGTCGCCCGAGACGAGCTGGACGGTGCGGGCGAGCGCCGGTGTGTGCTGGCCCAGGTCGGTCGTGAGCGGATCGCGAGGCGGGCGCGAGCGAGGCGCCTGGCCGTCGTCGTCATGGCCGTAATCTTCGGGTCCCCGGGTGTTCGGGTCCATGTTCCAAGCCCCCCAAAAGCGTCGTGTGCCGAGCCCCTCCCGGCCTTGCTGCACACCGCGCTGTCGCTTCTGGTCCGGTGCCCGCTCGTAGGGTTTCGGTCGGCGGGCAGCCGAACCCTAAACCTTCGCACAGTATCTCCGAACAGTCGGGGTACCGCGCCGTCCGAGACGTCACAGCTTCGTGAGGATTGTGCGCGTGGTGCGTTTCGTACGCCGGTCAGGACGCGTGTACGAGGTCTCACCCCCGGGGTGGTGCAGGCCCCCGGGTCTCACACCCGGGGCAGGGATTCCACTCCGATGCCGCCCTCGATCGCCAGGATCCGGTGCAGCCGGGTGGCGACCAGCAGGCGTTGCATCTGCGGTGGTACGCCGCGCAGCACGAGCCGTCGGCCGCACCGCCCGGCCCGTCGGTGGGCCCCCATGATGACACCGAGCCCGGTGGCATCCCAGGAGTCCAGTTCGGACAGGTCGAGCACCAGGTCGCCGGCTCCGTCGTCGACGGCCGAGTGCAGGACCGTACGGGCGTCCGCCGCGCTGCGTACGTCGAGGCGGCCCCCGACGACCAGCTCGGCGTGGTCGCCCCTGATGTACATATGCGCTCCCCGAGAGTGCGTCTCGTACTCCGCGTCTGTCTGTTCGCGTTCTGGCTGTCGTTCTGTGTTGTGCACCGTCTGACTGCCGAAAGGGCGCAGAGGTTGCCGTCTGTAAGCGAACCGATACCGAATTCACCTCATGGAGTGATACTCCAGAGGCACGTGCGGTTTCAGTGGGTGATTCAGTGCTTGTAGAAGCCCTGCCCGCTCTTGCGCCCGATGTCACCGGCGTCAACCATCCGGCGCATCAGCTCCGGCGGCGCGAACTTCTCGTCCTGGGTCTCGGTGTAGATGTTGCTCGCGGCGTGCAGCAGGATGTCGACGCCCGTCAGGTCGGCCGTGGCCAGCGGGCCCATGGCGTGACCGAAGCCCAGCTTGCAGGCGAGGTCGATGTCCTCGGCGGTGGCCACGCCGGACTCGTACAGTTTGGTGGCCTCGACGACGAGCGCGGAGATGAGACGGGTGGTCACGAATCCCGCCACGTCCCGGTTGACGACGATGCAGGTCTTGCCGACGGACTCGGCGAACTCCCGCGCGGTGGCGAGCGTTTCGTCGCTCGTCTTGTAGCCGCGGACCAGCTCGACGAGCTGCATCATCGGCACCGGCGAGAAGAAGTGCACGCCGACGACCCGCTCCGGGCGTTCGGTGGCGGCCGCGATCTTGGTGATCGGGATGGCGGAGGTGTTCGAGGCGAGCACGGCGTCGTCACGGACGATCTTGTCGAGCGCCCGGAAGATCTCGTGCTTGACCTCGAGCTTCTCGAAGACCGCCTCGACGACGATGTCGGCGTCGGCGACCGCGTCCAGGTCGGTGGTGGCGGTGATGCGCGCGAGCGCCTCGTCGGCGTCCGCGGCTTCGAGCCTGCCCTTGCTCACGAACTTGTCGTACGAGGCCCTGATGCCGTCGACGCCACGGGTCAGCGCCTCGTCGGTGACATCGCGCAGGACGACGTCCCAGCCCGCCTGCGCGGAGACCTGGGCGATACCGGACCCCATGAGTCCGGCTCCGATGACGGCGAGCTTGCGTGCCACTCCGACTCCCCTTACATGCTGTTTAGTACACCTCTTCGGCGGACCATAGCGTTCGCGAGGGGCTGTGTGACCGGTAAGTAATGCGCGTCACGTCTCATAGGACGGACATCACACCGGCACGGGTCATTCCACCGCCCGTACGGCGTAGTTGAGGACCTTCTCGCTCAACAGCTCCTCCATGTCGTCGAGGAGAACGAGCACTTCGCGTGATACTTCGTCCGGATTTCGACCGGTCATCATCTCCCGGCCGATGACGGACATCACGGTCTGGTGCACCCAGTTGATCTGACCGGCGATCAGCCCGGGCAGCGGGTCGTCGTCGGGCGCGCCGGTCTCCTCACGCAGGGCCACCTCCAGGTTGTCGAGGATCTCCTGGCCGATCGCCCACAGCCGCGAGCGGAGCGCGGGAGCGTCGTGGATGACCTCCATGAAGCGGGCATAACCGTCCATCAGACCGAGCCGGGGCGAGACCGCCTCGACCTCCTCGCGCAGTTCGCGCAGCACGGCGGCGGCGGCCGACTCACCCTCCTCCCGGCCGCGCACCCAGCGGGCGAGCCGTTCGACGATTCCCTGGGAGCGGTCGAGGAAGAGGTCCTCCTTCGTCGGGAAGTAGTTGTAGACGGTGTTCACGGAGACGTTCGCGGCCTCCGCGACCTCCGCGACCGTCACCGCGTCGAAGCCCCGCTCCAGGAACAGCCCGGTGGCGACATCCGAGATGTACTGCCGGGTCTGCCGCTTCTTCCGCTCCCTGAGTCCCTCAGCCATGCCCGCATCGTAGCTTTCGGTGCACCTCCTGAAATTTTGGAGCCACAGAAATCTTGGTGTCATTGCAAAATTTCATCGCCTCTGTTTTTCTGTACGGCATGGCAATCATCAGTACGGCCGGTCTGGCCCGTACCTTCCAGACGAAGCGCGGCCCGGTGGAGGCGGTGCGCGGTATCGACCTCACCGTGCGGCCGGGCGAGATCCTCGGCTTCCTCGGCCCGAACGGCGCGGGCAAGACGACCACCCTCCGGATGCTCACGACCCTGCTGCCGCCCACCGGCGGCGCGGCCACCGTCGCGGGCCACGACCTCGCCACCGACCCGGCCGGCGTGCGCCGCGCCTGCGGCTATGTCGCCCAGTCGGGCGGCGTCGACCCACACGTGAGCGTGCGGGAGGAGCTGGTCACCCAGGGGCGGCTGTATCGCCTGACGAAGACGCAGGCGATGGAGAGGGCCGGGGAGCTGGCGCGCGAACTCGACCTCACCGAGGAGTT
Source organism: Streptomyces sp. R35 (assembly GCF_041053035.1). Lineage (NCBI taxonomy): Bacteria > Bacillati > Actinomycetota > Actinomycetes > Kitasatosporales > Streptomycetaceae > Streptomyces > Streptomyces sp. R35. The sequence continues at coordinate 7,524,241 of NZ_CP163440.1, read as the reverse complement.
GGACCGCAGGACCTCGGCACTCTCCGGCGGCCGGCGCCGCCGTCTCGACATCGCGATGGGCCTCACCCATCGGCCACAGGTGCTGTTCCTCGACGAGCCGACGACGGGCCTGGACCCCGGCAGCCGCGCCGACCTGTGGGACCTCGTCCGCCGGCTGCGCGACGAGCACGGCACCACGGTCTTCCTCACCACCCACTACCTCGACGAGGCGGACGCGCTCGCCGACCGGCTGGTGATCGTCGACAAGGGCGTGGTCGTCGCCGAGGGCACGCCGAGCGCACTGAAACTGGCGCACGGCGGCTCGATCGACGCCACGCTCCAGGACACGTTCCTCGCCATCACCGGCCGCGGCCCGACGCCGGCGGACGCCACCCCCGTGGCCGTATAGGACGTACGACGACATGCTTCTGCACGACACCGCCCTGATCTTCGGGCGCTACGCCCGCCAGACCCTGCGCTCCAAGTTCCAGCTCCTCTTCGGCGTCCTGATGCCGCTCCTCTACCTTCTCTTCTTCGGCCCGCTGCTGACCGGCCTCCCGCTCGGCTCCCGGGGCAGCTCCTGGCAGATCCTGGTCCCTGGGCTGCTGCTCCAACTCGGGCTGTTCGGAGCCGCGTTCGCCGGATTCACGATCATCATCGAGAAGAACCAGGGGATCGTGGAGCGGATGCGGGTCACCCCCGTGAGCCGCCTCGCCCTGCTGCTGGGGCGGGTGCTGCGCGACGCCGCCGTCTTCGTCTTCCAGGCGGTACTGCTGGTACTGGCGGCGGTGGCGATGGGGCTGCGCGCCCCCCTCGCCGGCATCCTGATCGGCTTCGCCTTCGTCGCCCTGCTGACGCTCTCCCTCGCCTCCCTCTCGTACGCCCTGGCCATGAAGGTCCGTACGCCGCAGGAGTTCGGCCCCGCCATCAACGCGCTGACCATGCCGTCCATGCTGCTGTCCGGCCTGATGCTGCCGATGACACTGGCCCCCGGCTGGCTGGACGTGCTCTCGCACTTCATGCCGCTCCGCTATCTGGTGGACGCGGTGCGGGACGCATACGTGGGCTCGTACGCCACCGCCCACATGCTGTACGGCGCCCTCGTCGCCCTCGGCTTCACCGTGCTCGCCGTGACGGTGGGCACACGGGTCTTCCGGAAGGCCGGAGCGTAACTACGCTGGGCTCATGGTCAATCTGACGCGCATCTACACCAGGACCGGCGACCAGGGCACCACCGCCCTCGGCGACATGAGCCGAGTCTCCAAGACCGACCTGCGGATCTCGGCGTACGCCGACGCCAATGAGGCGAACGCGGTGATCGGCACGGCGATCGCGCTCGGCGGCCTGGACGAGGAGGTCGTCAAGGTCCTCACCCGCGTCCAGAACGACCTGTTCGACGTCGGTGCCGACCTGTCGACGCCGGTGGTCGAGAACCCGCAGTTCCCGCCCCTGCGAGTGGAACAGTTCTACATCGACAAACTCGAAGCGGACTGCGACCACTTCAACGAACGCCTGGAGAAACTCCGCTCCTTCATCCTCCCCGGCGGCACCCCCGGGGCGGCGCTGCTGCACCAGGCGTGCACGGTGGTCCGCCGGGCCGAGCGCTCGACGTGGGCGGCGATGGAGGCCCACGGCGAGGTGATGAACCCCCTCACCGCGACCTACCTCAACCGCCTGTCGGACCTCCTCTTCATCCTGGCCCGCACGGCGAACGGTGACGTCGGGGACGTGCTGTGGGTGCCGGGGGGCGAACGCTAGGTTCCACCGCCGACGGCCACACCGACGGCTTCCCAGGCGGCGAGGACGGCTCGGTGCTCCTCGCCGCCTTCGCCGTAAGGGGCGACGGCGGCTTGCGCGGTGAGGCGGGCCCAGTCGGCGAAGAGGGTCCCCTCGCCCACTGCCAAGCGCACCCCCTTCGCATTTCTCCTGCGTACTCAGAGCTTCGTGAGCGTCCGGGACCGCTCGGGGCCCACCGTCGGCCCCTTCTTCGGCCAGATCAGATAGGTCAGCGCGATCAACCCGTGGATCACGGCCGCGCGCAGCGCCACCCACTGGAAGGCCCGCAGGGACTCCGTGTTGCCGTCGCCGACGTACCAGATCGCGGCCTGGAGGAGAGCACAGGCGACCGCGGCCGCCAGGACCGTACGGAGCCAGATCTTCCCTTCGTGCCCCGCCCGCGCCATCCCGTAGCGGGGCGGCTTCGGCGGGGGCGGGGCGCCCGCGAGGCGGTGGGCCGCGTAGCCGTCGAGCCGGCGGATCGTGTAGTGGCCGTACGCGACCGTGAAGCCGATGTAGAGCGCGGCGAGGCCGTGTTCCCAGCTCGGCTCGGCGCCGTTCTTCAGGTCGATCGCCGTCACCACGAAGAGCACCACTTCCAGCAGGGGCTCGCACAGCAGCAGGGCCACGCTGGTGCGGCGCCGCTTCAGCAGGTAGCGGACGGCGAGGCCGGCGGCCAGCATTACCCAGAAGCCGACCTCACAGGCGATGATCAGTGCGACGATCACGGTTCGCTCCTCTCGGTCACCTTTCCAGGCTCATGTGCGCACGGGCGCGATGCGTCGTCGGCGGTGACGAAGCGGGACTGCATCCTTCGATGTAGTCACGGACCGTTCCAGGGGAGAAGGCGAGCCGCCAGTACGCCATGTTGGATGGAGTCATGGCCTACCGACTCCCCCGCCCGCACCGCGACGACGTGCGCATCGCCGTCGGCGGCCTGCTCGGCGGGCTCGTCTTGTGGGGCGTCGGGCTCTACAGCCGTACGCCGGACGACCCGGTCTCCCTCGTCGACCAGACGTGGGTGGTCCTCGTTCCGCTGGTCGTCATGGCCGGCTGTGAGCTGATGCGCCGTACGCGGCCGCGCACCGCCCTGCTCATCGGCACCGCGGCCCTCACCGCCGACCTGCTCACCCGCGGCAGCCTGGCCACCGTCGTGATGTTCACGGACCTCGTGTACGCGGCCGTCCTGTACGGCTCGCCCGGTGCGGCCCGGCGCATCCCCTGGATCACCGGTCTGATCACGGTGATCGCCACGGTGTGGCCCGTCGCGGCCTGGCGCAAGCCGGAGGGACTGCTGATCGGGGCGTTCACCGGCCTGGTGACCTTCACCCCGGCCGCCACCGGCTGGATCGTCCGCAACCATCGCGACACCGCCGTCGCCGAGCGCCTACGTGCCGAACAGACCGCCCTGCTCGCCGAGGTCGACCGCACCCAGGCGGTCACGTCCGAACGGGCGCGCATGGCACGGGAGTTGCACGACATGGTCGCCAACCACCTGTCCGCGATCGCCATCCACTCGACCGCCGCGCTCTCGCTCGACGACCCGAAAACGTCCCAGGACGCCCTCGCCGTCATCCGCGAGAACAGCGTCGAGGGCCTCGCCGAGATGCGCCGGCTCATCGGCATCCTGCGCGACGACAGCGGCGACAAGGAGCCCGCCGCGGCGCCCACCCTTGACGGCCTCGAAGCGCTCCTGGCGGGTGCCCGCGCCAACGGACTCGACGTCGCCCTCGACACGGCGCACGAGGACCGGCTGCCCGCTCCGGTCGAGCTCGCCGCGTACCGCATCGTCCAGGAGTCCCTGACCAACGCCCTCAAGCACGCCTCCCCGGGCCAGGTCACCGTGACGCTCGCCCAGCCGGACGGCTCGCTCACGGTGCGGGTGAGTAGTCCGTACGGCGACCGGGACGGGCCGCGGGCCCCGGGATCGGGCGCCGGGCTGGTCGGCATGCGGGAGCGAGTCGCCCTCCTGCGCGGCACCTTCGAGGCCGGCCCCGAGGACTCCCCCACCGGCAAGGTCTGGACCGTACGCGCCGCCCTGCCCCTGTCCCAAGGAGAAGACGCATGATCCGCGTGCTCGTCGCCGAGGACCAGTCCGCCGTACGGGCCGGGCTCGTCCTCATCCTGCGCAGCGCGCCCGACATCGAGGTGGTCGGGGAGGCGGCGGACGGGGAGCGGGCGGTCGCGCTCGCCCGTGGACTCCGGCCGGATCTCGTCCTGATGGACGTCCAGATGCCCCGGCTCGACGGGGTCTCCGCCACCCGTCAGGTCGTCGCCGAGCAGCTCGCCGACGTCCTGGTGCTCACCACCTTCGACCTCGACGAGTATGTGTTCGGGGCGCTGCGCGCGGGCGCCTCCGGCTTTCTGCTGAAGGACACCGACGCGAAGGACCTGCTGGAGGCGGTGCGGACGGTGGCGCGCGGCGAGGGGCTGATCGCTCCGGCGGTCACGCGCCGGCTGATCGCCGAGTTCGCGGCGAAGCCCGTACGGGAGCCGACGGCCGACCCGGCCGTTCTGGAAGCGCTGACCCGCCGGGAGCGGGAGGTGCTGTCCTGCCTCGGGGAGGGGCTCTCGAACGCGGAGATCGCGGGCCGTCTGGACATGGCGGAGGCGACGGTGAAGACCCACGTCAGCCGCCTGCTGGGGAAACTGGAGCTGCGCAGCCGGGTCCAAGCGGCCGTTCTCGCACGGGAGTTGGACGTCTAACACAGCAGGAGCACAGGCATCCACCCACTGGTCCAGACCTATTGACCTATGGTCCAGACCTTTCTATTCTCACCGCACCGCGCTTAGCCATGCCCACGACACCCACGACTCCCGAGGAGAGGCATCCATGCGCTTCCGGCAGAGAGCCAGACAACGAACCGTGGCAGGACTCACCACCCTGCTCCTCCCGCTCGCCGCGCTGGTCGGCCTCGCGAGCCCCGCCCAAGCGGCCACCAGCGCCACCGCCACGTACGCCAAGACCTCGGACTGGGGTACAGGCTTCGAGGGCAAGTGGACCGTCACCAACACCGGTACCACCGCGATCAGTTCGTGGACGATCGAGTGGGACTTCCCCTCCGGTACGTCGGTGACGTCGGCGTGGGACGCGGACGTCACGTCCTCCGGCACCCACTGGACCGCCAAGAACAAGTCCTACAACGGCACCCTCGCCGCAGGCGCCTCCGTCTCCTTCGGCTTCAACGGCGCCGGCTCCGGCTCGCCCTCCAACTGTCTGCTGAACGGCGGCAGTTGTGACGGCGGCACCACCGTCCCCGGCGACAGCGCACCCTCCGCGCCCGGCACTCCCACCGCCTCCTCGATCACCGACACCTCGGTGAAGCTCGACTGGAGCGCGGCCACCGACGACAAGGGCATCAAGAACTACGACGTCCTGCGCGGCGGCACCAAGGTCGCGACCGTGACGACGACCTCGTACACGGACACCGGTCTCACCGCCGGCACCGACTACTCGTACACCGTCCAGGCCCGTGACACCGCCGACCAGACCGGACCGGTCAGCGGCGCGGTCGCCGTGCACACCACCGGCGGCACCACGACCCCGCCGACCACGAGCGGCGCGGTCAAGCTCGGCTACTTCACCGAGTGGGGCATCTACGGCCGCAACTACAACGTCAAGAACCTGGTGACGTCGGGCTCGGCCGCGAAGATCACGCACATCAACTACGCCTTCGGCAACGTCACCGGCGGCAAGTGCGCGATCGGCGACTCCTACGCCGACTACGACAAGGCGTTCACCGCCGACCAGTCGGTCAGCGGCGTCGCCGACACCTGGGACCAGCCGCTGCGCGGCAACTTCAACCAGCTGCGTGAGCTGAAGGCCAAGTACCCGAACCTCAAGGTGCTGTGGTCCTTCGGCGGCTGGACCTGGTCCGGCGGCTTCGGACAGGCCGCGGCCGACCCCGCCGCCTTCGCCCAGTCCTGCTACGACCTGGTCGAGGACCCGCGCTGGGCCGACGTCTTCGACGGCATCGACATCGACTGGGAATACCCGAACGCCTGCGGTCTGTCCTGCGACACCAGCGGCTCGGCGGCCTTCAAGAACGTGATGTCCGCGCTGCGCGCCAAGTTCGGCTCCAGCAACCTGGTCACCGCGGCCACCACCGCCGACGGCTCCACCGGCGGCAAGATCGAGGCCGCGGACTACGCGGGCGCCGCGCAGTACGTCAACTGGTACAACGTGATGACGTACGACTTCTTCGGCGCCTGGGACGCGCAGGGCCCGACCGCCCCGCACTCCCCGCTCACCTCGTACAGCGGCATCCCGAAGGCCGGCTTCACCACGGCCGACGCGATGGCCAAGTTCAAGGCGATCGGCGTCCCCGCGAGCAAGCTGCTGATCGGCATCGGCTTCTACGGACGCGGCTGGACCGGAGTCACCCAGGACGCGCCGGGCGGCACGGCCACGGGCCCGGCCACAGGCACGTACGAGCAGGGCATCGAGGACTACAAGGTCCTCAAGACGTCCTGCCCGTCCACCGGCACCATCGCCGGCACGGCGTACGCGCACTGCGGCAGCAACTGGTGGTCGTACGACACTCCGACCACCATCGGTACGAAGATGGCGTGGGCCAAGACCCAGGGTCTGGGCGGCGCGTTCTTCTGGGAGTTCAGCGGTGACACCAGCAGCGGCGAGCTCGTGAGCGCCATCAACAGCGGACTGAGCTAAGCGTTAAGCGCTAAGCGACATTGACGCGCTGACCGGGCGGGGCTGCTTCCAGCCACGCGAGAAAACCGGTCAGCGCGTCTTCGCTCATCGCCAGCTCAAGGCGTGTCCCGCGGTGGAGACAGACGAGGATGATCGCGTCGGAGAGCAGCGCCAGCTCCTCCTCGCCCTCGGGGGCGCGGCGGCCCGCCACCTCGATCGCCGAGCGCTCCAGCGTGCGGCGCGGTCGGGGGGCGTAGGAGAAGACGCGGTACCACTCGATGCGGTCGCCGTTGTAGCGGGCGACCCCGTAGCTCCAGCCTTTGCCGTTGGGGTCGCCTTTTTCGGGGACGTCCCAGCGCAGGCTGCAGTCGAACGTTCCGCCGGAGCGCTGGATCAGCCGGCGGCGGAGGCCGAAGACGAACAGCCCCACCACCACGAGCGCCACTACCAACCCGCACACAGTCAGAGCGAGGACCATCGACACCGACCTCCTCGTCTCCTAGGTAAAGCAGGTAATGAAACGGAAAAAAGCACCCGCATCGCCTCAGCCGCGGCCCGGTCTGGATATCTCCAGTCCCGGCCGCGGCTGAGTCACATCATTCCGTGCGCGCTGGTTTCAGCGCGCTGCCACCGCACGCAGGCGGACGTCCGCGCGACGCTCGGCGGAGGCATCGCCCTCCGCCTTCGCGCGCTCGAGCTCCCGCTCCACGCGCTGGACATCGATCTCGTCCGACAGCTCGGCGATCTCGGCCAGCAGCGACAGCTTGTTGTCGGCGAACGAGATGAAACCGCCGTGCACCGCGGCGACGACCGTTGCACCATCACTCGTACGGATGGTCACCGGGCCCGACTCCAGCACACCGAGAAGCGGCTGGTGACCGGGCATGACGCCGATGTCGCCGGACGTGGTACGCGCGACGACCAGGGTGGCCTCGCCGGACCAGACACTGCGGTCCGCGGCGACGAGCTCGACGTGCAGCTCAGCAGCCAAGGTGGGCTCCTCGGGTCACCACCCGGCGTTACTGCCGGGTGTTGGGTCAAAGTCTAGTAGGCGTACGAAGAGGGGCGGGACGCACCCGCCCCTCTTCAACGAAGCAGTGCTCGATCAAAAGCGCTGGTTCAGGAGACGCCGAGCTCCTTGGCGTTGGCCTTGAGGTCCTCAATGCCACCGCACAGGAAGAACGCCTGCTCCGGGAAGTGGTCGTACTCGCCGTCGATGATCGCGTTGAAGGCCGCGATCGACTCGTCCAGCGGGACGTCCGACCCGTCGACGCCGGTGAACTGCTTGGCGACGTGGGTGTTCTGGGACAGGAAGCGCTCCACGCGACGGGCACGGTGGACGGTGAGCTTGTCCTCCTCGCCCAGCTCGTCGATACCGAGGATCGCGATGATGTCCTGAAGGTCCTTGTACTTCTGCAGGACCGACTTGACGCGCATCGCGGCCGCGTAGTGGTCCGCCGCGATGTAGCGGGGGTCCAGGATGCGGGACGTGGAGTCCAGCGGGTCCACGGCCGGGTAGATGCCCTTCTCGGAGATCGGACGGGAGAGAACCGTCGTCGCGTCGAGGTGGGCGAACGTGGTGGCCGGGGCCGGGTCGGTCAGGTCGTCCGCGGGGACGTAGATCGCCTGCATCGAGGTGATCGAGTGACCACGGGTCGAGGTGATGCGCTCCTGGAGGAGACCCATCTCGTCGGCCAGGTTCGGCTGGTAACCCACCGCGGAGGGCATACGGCCGAGCAGGGTCGAGACCTCGGAACCGGCCTGCGTGAAGCGGAAGATGTTGTCGATGAAGAACAGCACGTCCTGCTTCTGCACATCGCGGAAGTACTCCGCCATGGTCAGACCCGCGAGGGCCACGCGCAGACGGGTGCCCGGGGGCTCGTCCATCTGGCCGAAGACAAGGGCGGTCTTGTCGATGACGCCCGAGTCCGACATCTCCTCGATGAGGTCGTTGCCCTCACGGGTGCGCTCGCCGACACCGGCGAACACGGAGACACCGTCGTGGTTGTTGGCGACGCGGTAGATCATCTCCTGGATGAGCACCGTCTTGCCGACACCGGCACCACCGAACAGACCGATCTTTCCACCCTTGACGTACGGGGTGAGAAGGTCGATGACCTTGACGCCGGTCTCGAACATCTCGGTCTTCGACTCGAGCTCGTCGAAGCGCGGGGCCTTGCGGTGGATGGACCAGCGCTCGCCGTCGTACTTCTCGTCGGAGTTCAGCACCTCACCGAGGGTGTTGAACACCTTGCCCTTGGTGAAGTCGCCGACCGGGACGGAGATACCCGCACCGGTGTCGGTGACCGCGGCCTGACGGACCAGACCGTCGGTGGGCTGCATGGAGATCGTGCGGACCAGGCCGTCACCCAGGTGCTGGGCGACTTCCAGGGTCAGCGTCTTCTTCTCGCCGGCGTTGGCCGGGTCGGCCACCTCGACGTGAAGGGCGTTGTAGATGTCCGGCATCGCGTCGACGGGGAACTCCACGTCGACGACCGGGCCGATGACCCGGGCGACGCGGCCCGTGGCAACGGCCGTCTCAGAAGTCGTCGTCATTACTTGTCACTCCCCGCGGTCGCGTCGGCAAGGGCTGCGGAGCCACCGACGATCTCGCTGATTTCCTGGGTGATTTCGGCCTGGCGGGCCGCATTGGCAAGACGGGAGAGCGAGGTGATCAGGTCTCCCGCGTTGTCGGTCGCCGACTTCATCGCGCGGCGCGTGGCGGCGTGCTTGGAGGCAGCCGACTGGAGCAGCGCGTTGTAGATACGGCTCTCGACGTACCGCGGCAGCAGGGCGTCAAGGACGTCCTCCGCCGACGGCTCGAACTCGAACAGCGGAAGGATCTCGCCCTTGGGCGCCTCCTCCGCAACCTCTTCGAGGCGCAGCGGCAGCAGGCGGCCGTCGACCGCCGTCTGCGTCATCATCGAGACGAACTCGGTGTAGACGATGTGGATTTCGTCCACACCACCCTCAGCCGTCTCCTTCTCGATGGCCTCGATCAGCGGACCCGCGACCTTCTTCGCGTCCGCGTAGGAGGGCTCGTCGGTGAAACCCGACCACGACTCCACGACCTTGCGCTCGCGGAAGTTGTAGTGGGCCAGACCGCGGCGGCCGACGATGTACGTGTCGACCTCCTTGCCCTCGGCCTCAAGGCGGGCGGTCAGCAGCTCCGCCTCCTTGATGGCGTTGGAGTTGAAGGCGCCGGCCAGTCCGCGGTCGCTCGTGAGGAGCAGCACCGCGGAACGGGTCGCCGTCTCCGCCTCCGTGGTCAGCGGGTGCTTGGTGTTCGAGCCGGTGCCGACCGCCGTGACCGCGCGGGTGAGCTCGGTCGCGTACGGCGTGGAGGCCGCCACCTTGCGCTGCGCCTTGACGACACGCGAGGCGGCGATCATCTCCATCGCCTTGGTGATCTTCTTGGTCGCGGTGACGGATCGGATGCGACGCTTGTAGACCCGGAGCTGGGCTCCCATGAGTCAGGTCCCTTCCTTACGTCACTTGGCCGCGGCCGGAACGTCTTCGCCGAGAAGCTTGCCGTCCGAGGTCTCGAACTGCTTCTTGAAGTCCGCGATGGCGTCCGCGATGGCGGTGAGGGTGTCGTCCGACATCTTCGCGCCCTCCTTGATGGAGGTCATGAGGCCCTGCTCCTTGCGGTGCAGGTACTCCAGGAGCTCCTTCTCGAAGCGGCGGACGTCGGAGACCGGTACGTCGTCCATCTTGCCGGTGGTACCGGCCCACACGGAGACGACCTGGTCCTCGGTCGGCATCGGCTGGTACTGAGGCTGCTTGAGCAGCTCGACCAGACGCTGACCGCGCTCCAGCTGGGACTTCGACGCGGCGTCCAGGTCGGAACCGAAGGCGGCGAACGCCTCCAGCTCACGGTACTGGGCGAGGTCGAGGCGGAGACGGCCGGACACCTGGCGCATCGCCTTGTGCTGGGCCGAGCCGCCGACGCGGGAGACCGAGATACCGACGTTCAGGGCCGGACGCTGGCCGGCGTTGAACAGGTCGGACTCCAGGAAGCACTGGCCGTCGGTGATGGAGATGACGTTGGTCGGGATGAACGCCGACACGTCGTTCGCCTTGGTCTCGACGATCGGCAGACCCGTCATCGAACCGGCGCCCATGTCGTCGGACAGCTTCGCGCAGCGCTCCAGCAGACGGGAGTGCAGGTAGAAGACGTCACCCGGGTAGGCCTCGCGGCCCGGCGGGCGGCGCAGCAGCAGGGACACGGCGCGGTAGGCGTCGGCCTGCTTCGAGAGGTCGTCGAAGATGATGAGGACGTGCTTGCCCTCGTACATCCACTGCTGGCCGATGGCCGAACCGGTGTACGGCGCAAGGTACTTGAAGCCGGCCGGGTCGGACGCCGGGGCGGCGACGATGGTCGTGTACTCCAGCGCGCCGGCCTCTTCGAGGGCGCCACGCACGGAGGCGATGGTCGAACCCTTCTGACCGATGGCGACGTAGATGCAGCGGACCTGCTTCTTCGGGTCGCCCGAGCGCCAGTTCTCGCGCTGGTTGATGATCGTGTCGACGGCCAGCGCGGTCTTGCCGGTCTGACGGTCGCCGATGATCAGCTGACGCTGGCCACGGCCGATCGGGGTCATCGCGTCGACGGCCTTGTAGCCGGTCTCCATCGGCTCGTGCACCGACTTGCGGACCATGACGCCCGGGGCCTGCAGCTCGAGGGCGCGGCGGCCGGTGGTCTCGATCTCGCCGAGGCCGTCGATCGGGGCGCCGAGCGGGTCGACGACGCGGCCGAGGTAGCCCTCGCCCACGGCGACGGACAGCACCTCACCGGTGCGCTGCACCGGCTGGCCCTCTTCGATACCGCTGAACTCGCCGAGGACGACCGCACCGATCTCGCGCTCTTCCAGGTTCAGCGCGAGGCCGAGGGTTCCGTCCTCGAACTTCAGCAGCTCGTTCGCCATGGCCGAGGGGAGACCCTCGATCTTGGCGATACCGTCGCCGGCGACGGTGACCGTACCGACCTCCTCGCGCGAGGCCGCGTCCGGCTTGTACGACTGGACAAAGTTCTCCAGCGCGTCCCGGATCTCCTCCGGCCGGATCGTGAGCTCCGCCATCTGGGTTCCCTGCTCTCCTTGTTGGGCCCGAAGTTTCACTTGGGGGGATGGGGACTCCCCCCTAAGAGAGGTGAATCCTCTGCACGGCCCAACGAGGGCCGTATGTACGTACTACGTATTGAGTTGCTGCTAGCCGGCCATGCGGCGGGTGGCGTCTTCAAGCCGGTCCGCGATGGAGCCGTTGATGACCTCGTCGCCCACCTGCACCCGGATCCCGCCGAGGACCTCGGGGTCCACGTCGAGGTTGAGGTGCATCTGACGGCCGTAGAGCTTCGCCAGAGCGGCGCCGAGGCGCTGCTTCTGTCCGTCGCTCAGCGCGACCGCCGAGGTGACCACGGCGACCATGCGGTTGCGGCGATCGGCGGCGAGCTTGGACAGGGACTCGAGTCCCGCTTCCAGGCTACGTCCACGCGGAGCGGACACCAGGCGCGTCACCAGACGCTCGGTCGTCGCATTGGCCCGGCCGCCGAGCAGGCTGTGCAGCAGCGCGCTCTTGGCCGCCTTGGTGGCGGCGCGGTCGGTCAGCGCGGCGCGCAGCTCGGTGTTCGAAGAGACGATCCGGCCGAACCGGAACAGCTCGTCCTCGACGTTGTCGAGGGCGCCCGTCCGCTGCGCCGCCGTGAGGTCGGCGGTGGCGGCCAGCTCCTCGATGGAGTCCACCAGGTCACGCGAGCGCGACCAGCGGGAGCGCACCAGACCGGCCACCAGGTCGGCGGTCGACCCGCTGACCTGACCGCCGAACAGGCGCCCGGCCAGCTCGGCCTTGGCCTCGCCCGGCTGCGCCGGGTCGGTGAGGACCCGACGCAGCGACACCTCGCGGTCGAGCAGCGCGGTGACGGCGGCCAGCTCGTCGGCGAGCTGCGCCGCGTCCACGGACGTCGAGTCCGTCAGCGCGTCGAGACGCTCACGGGCCGCCGCACTGGCCTCGCGGCTCGCTCCGTGCGTGGTCATCGAGCCGCCTCGGCCTTCTCCTCGAGGTCCTCGAGGAAGCGGTCGATGACGCGGCTCTGCCGGGCGTGGTCCTCAAGGGACTCGCCGACCAGCTTGCCGGCCAGGTCGGTGGCCAGGTGGCCGACGTCCTGACGCAGCGCCTGAGACGCGGCCTTGCGGTCCGCCTCGATCTGCGCGTGACCGGCGGTGATGATTTCCTCACGCTGCCGCTGGCCTTCCGCGCGCATCTCGGCGATGAGCGTGGCGCCCTGCTCCTGCGCCTCCTGGCGCAGCCGCGCGGCCTCGTGACGGGCCTCGGCGAGCTGAGCCTTGTACTGCTCAAGAACGCTCTGGGCCTCGGTCTGAGCGGCCTCGGCCTTCTCGATACCGCCCTCGATGGCCTCGCGGCGCTGCTCCAGAACCTTGTTGATGTTCGGGAGGAGCTTCTTGGCGAGGAAGCCGAAGACGATGACGAAGGCGATCAGGCCGATGACAAGCTCGGGGATCGGCGGGACGAGAGGGTTTTCCTTCTCGGCCGCCAGAATGAGCAGCTGGCTCATGTCAGTGCCTTTCGTCTAGTGGGCTGTCGCTGATCGGGTGGATCAGGTGCCGTAGACGAACGGCATGACCAGACCGATGAGGGCGAGCGCCTCACAGAAGGCGAAGCCGAGGATCTGGTTGGCACGGATCAGGCCGGCAGCTTCGGGCTGACGGGCAAGAGCCTGGGTGCCGTTGCCGAAGATGATGCCGACGCCGACGCCGGGACCGATGGCGGCGAGGCCGTAGCCGATGGAGCCGAGCGAACCGGAGACGGCAGCGAGGGTCTCAGTGGCAGCCATGCTGATTCTTCCTTATCTGTACGGACCGGCGGGGGTTGGCCGCCGGACACCAAGGGGGGTTCGGGAGGCGGTGCTCAGTGGTGCTCGGCGAGCGCGCCCTGGATGAAGGTGCAGGTCAGCAGCACGAACACATACGCCTGCAGAGCCTGGATGAACAGCTCGAAGGCCGTCATGATGATCACCATGATGAACGAGACACCCGCGTAGGCAATCCCGATGCCGTTGAGCAGGTACCAGCTGGCGATCGTGAAGAGCAGCAGCAGCGTGTGGCCGGCGAACATGTTCGCGAAGAGTCGTACGGCGTGCGTGAACGGCCGGACGATCAGGTTCGAGAGGAGCTCGATGAACATGGCCAGCGGGAGAACCGGGCCCAGCGACTTGTCGTAGCCGGTGAAGTTCTTGAACGCGCCGACGAATCCGTGCCGCTTGAACGTCAGCGAGACCCAGGTGATGTAGACGATCGCCGCGAGGACGATGGGGTACGCGATGATCGACGTGACCGGGAACTGGGCGAGCGGAACGATCGACCAGAGGTTCATCATCCAGATGAAGAAGAAGAGAGAGACGACCAGCGGTACGTACTTCTCGCCTTCCCTCTTACCGATCGTCTCGTAGACGACGCCGCGTCGGACGAAGTCGTAGCCCGCCTCGGCGACCATCTGGAGCTTGCCCGGGACGACCTTCGGCTTACGGAAGGCTGCCCAGAAGAAGCCGACGATGATGATCGAGCCGAGCAGCGCCAGGAGCATCGTCTTGTTGAAGTACACGTTGCTGTCGCCGTCACCCCACAGGGGCTCGAACAGGAACGAGTGCAGGCCGGGAGCGGGGAAGCCACAGTCGGCGAAGATGTGGCAGTCGGTCTCGAAGGCGAGCACCTGCGTCGGGTCAGCACTCACCGCGGGCTCCTTCAGCGTGGCGCATAGGTACGGCAACCTCGTTGTGTCGGCGCGGCGCACAGCCGCGGTTCGGCACTGGACTGGTGTTACGGATGTGGGGGCGGCTGTGGGGCATCAAGCCTCGCGATTGAGCAGGCGTCAGCTCAGATGCCCGCGCCCGCGATGCCGCAGTTGGCACCGGACGATAGCAGGATCTCTTACGCGCACTTATCCCGGCCCTACCCCTCACGACGAGTGCCCCGTCTTTTCGGGCTTGTCGCCCTTCGAGTCGGGTTCGACGTAAAGGATCTTGGCCTTCATCTGAGCACGCGCCTGTGCGCCGATCCACGCGAGCGTGGTGGCGACGAGCGAGATCGCGAAAGCCTTGGGATTGAACAGCGTCGTGTTCTTGAACGCGGCGACAAAGATGAACAGCAGAAGAATCTGCGCCGTGTAGAGCATGAGGCCCATCGCCTGGAACAGGTGCGGAAGCGATTTGGCGGTGCGCTGCAGTACGTAGAGCCCGATTCCCATGAAGAGGATCACGACCAGCGTCGCGACGATCGCCCCGATGGCTCCCTTGCCGCCCGCGACCACGCCGCTGACGACGGCGGCAATCGCGCCGACGGCAGCTGTGGGCACAGCGGCCTGAAGGAGAATCCGGACGTCATTGGACGGCATGGCGGCAACTCCGCTTGCTAAGGGGGGCGTGTCGTCATGGACGAGCGTAGTCCCGGGCTGAGAGGGAACCTCACGCCAAAGGACCGTCGCACTAGGGTCCTTCGGCTCTGTCCCGGGTTCTCGTGAACGGTATCACAAACTATTTGATGCGGTCTTTACCTAGAAGGTGTGCTCGCTGTCACACATGAGGGTGACGCTGCGCGTCTGTGCGCCCAGCGCGCCAAGTTGTCTGGTATTGGGGAGCTTTGCACCCCCACGACTTGGCAACGCGTTAGTCAGATTCTTACCTTGCGTCAGCGCGACGACCCGGCTTTGCGCCGATCCAGGAAGCGCGAACGGGGGCCAATTGCCGTCGCTCCGTTGACTCCTGAGACTCCCACGGCGACCGGGGCACGGTGTTCGCGGGCCTCCTCCGACTCCTCGGCAGCCGCCGTCCCGTGCGTGACGGACGGCTCGGCACCGGCGGCGGCCACGGAGACGCCCCTGCGCCGGCGGTAGCGCGGCGGCACCAGGTGCTCGGCCCAGCGCGGGGCGCGCGGCGTGAAGCGGGGCAGCAGGAGCAGCACGAGACCGACCGCGCTGAGCGCCACGATGACGAGCACGCTCCACATGGCCCCTGAGTTGACCGAGTACGCGAGGGCGCCGAAGGCGATCGTCGCGCACCAGAAGTACATGATCAGGACGGCCCGGCTGTGCGAGTGGCCGACCTCGAGAAGACGGTGGTGCAGATGGCCGCGGTCCGCGGCGAAGGGCGACTGGCCCCGCCAGGTGCGCCGCACGATGGCGAGCACGAGGTCGGCGGCCGGCACCGCGATGATCGTCAGCGGCAGCAGCAGCGGGATGTAGACGGGCACCATCTGGTGCACGGTGTTGCGCTCCGAACCGGAGAACAGGTTCATCGCGTCGGGGTCGACCTGCCCTGTGATGGAGATCGCGCCGGCGGAGAGCACCAGCCCGATGAGCATCGAGCCGGAGTCGCCCATGAAGATCCGCGCGGGATGCATGTTGTGCGGCAGGAAGCCCAGGCACATGCCCATCAGGACCGCCGCGAACAGCGTCGCCGGGGCCGCGGCCTCGATGCCGTACGAGTACCAGATCCGGTAGGCGTACAGGAAGGACGCGGCGGCCGCGATGCACACCATGCCGGCGGCGAGGCCGTCGAGGCCGTCCACGAAGTTCACGGCGTTGATGGTGATCACGACGAGGGCGACGGTGAGGAGGGTGCCCTGCCACTGGGTCAGCGCGACCAGGCCGACACCGGGGATCGGCAGCCACAGGATCGTCAGACCCTGCATGACCATCACACCCGCGGCGATCATCTGACCGCCCAGCTTGATCAGGGCGTCGATCTCGAACTTGTCGTCCAGGACACCGATCAGCCAGATCAGCGCCGCACCGGAGAGCAGGGCGCGCGGTTCGTTGGAGTTCGAGAAGACCGCGTTGAGGTTCTTCAGGTGGTCGGCAACCAGCAGGCCCGCGCACAGCCCGAAGAACATCGCGATGCCGCCGAGCCGCGGAGTGGGTTCCCGGTGCACATCGCGCGCACGGATTTCCGGCATGGCTCCGGCCACGATCGCGAACTTACGTACCGGCCCTGTCAGCAGATACGTCACCGCGGCCGTGATGCAGAGCGTCAGCAGGTATTCACGCACAGGCTTCCCCACAGGTCTCGCTGGCCATCTCAGCCCCACACCCTAGCGATGCGCGCATATGGTTGGGGACTTCCGGGTAGCGACGATGGTTGCACGAGTGGCTGAGCCCGGGGGCGCGCCTGCCCCTCTCTAGCCGGGATAGGGCGGAAATCTTCCGGTCAGCTCCCGCACTTCTTCACGCGCTTGTCTGCCGTCGATGTCGTCCCGCAGCACCCCCGCGAACAGTACGGCGATCCGCTCCATCTCCGCGTCGCCCATGCCCTGGGTGGTGAGCGCCGCCGTACCGAGCCGCAGGCCACGGGCGTCCCCGTGGGGCAGCGCACAGGTGTCGAGGACCATTCCGGCGGCGGCGAGACGCCCGCGGGCGGTGCGTCCGTCGACGCCGAGCGGCGCGGGATCGGCGGTCAGCAGATGGGTGTCGGTGCCGCCCGTGGTGATCGCGAGCCCCTCCGCCTCCAGCGCCGCCGCCAGCGTCCGCGCATGGGCGACCACCTGATGGGCGTACGCCCTGAAGGCCGGAGTTGCCGCCTCGCCGAAGGCGACGGCCTTGGCGGCGATGGTGTGCATCTGCGCGCCGCCCTGGGTGAACGGGAACACGGCCCGGTCGACCCGCTCGGCCAGCTCGGCGCCGCACAGGATCATTCCGCCGCGCGGCCCGCGCAGCACCTTGTGCGTCGTCGCGCAGACGACATCGGCGTACGGCACCGGATTGGGCGCCGCGCCGCCCGCGACCAGCCCGATGGGGTGGGCGGCGTCCGCGATGAGATAGGCGCCCACCTCGTCGGCGATCTCCCGGAAGGCTGCGTAGTCGATGTGCCGGGGGTAGGAGATGGAGCCGCACACGACGGCCTTCGGCCGGTGCGTGCGCGCGAGGGCCCGCACCTGCTCGTAGTCGATGAGCCCGGTGTCCGCCTCCACCCCGTACCCGACGAAGTCGAACCAGCGTCCGGAGAAGTTCGCGGGCGACCCGTGCGTGAGGTGACCGCCGAAGGCCAGGCCCATCGCCAGCACGGTGTCGCCGGGGCGCAGCAGGGCGGCGTACGCGGCGAGGACGGCCGAAGACCCGGAGTGCGACTGCACATTGGCGTGATCGGCACCGAAGAGCGACCTCGCCCGGTCGATCGCGACCCGCTCGGCGACGTCGACGATCTCGCATCCGCCGTGGTGCCGGGCGCCCGGATACCCCTCGGCGTACTTGTTCGCCAGCGGCGACCCCAGCGCGGCCAGCACGGCCGGCGAGGTGAAGTTCTCGGCCGCGATCAACTGCAGCGTCGTCGACTGCCGGTCCAGTTCCCCGAGAAGGATCTCGGCGAGCTCGGGATCCTGTCGACGCAGGACATCCGCTTCAAGCGTTTGTGTGACCGGCATGATGGACTCCGGACCTCGGCGGGGACGCGCTACGTCCAATGTAGAACCGGGACCGTTGTGACGCCCGGTGTTACGTCCTGCCGGGTGTCACAGCCGATACCGCCGGGTGCCGTGCGATCAGAGCCCGGCGGTGGCCTCTAGGCCCGCGCACGCACCCCGGTCAGCGCGGTCACCACCGGATCCAGGGCCTCGTTGATCTCGTCCCCGATCGACCGGAAGAACGGCAGCGGCGCCCCGTACGGGTCGAACACCTCGTCCGCTTCCGCCGTGGGGGCCAGGAGCCACCCGCGTAGAGCGGCAGCGGCCCGCACCAGCGCACGCGCGCGTTCGATCACGCCGTCCTCCAGCGGCGGCAGCGTAGCCGGGTCTATCGCTCGTACGAGGCGGGTGAACTCCTTCAGGGTGAAGGTGCGCAGGCCCGCCGAGTGGCCCATGGAGATGACCTGGGCGCGGTGGTCACGGGTGGCCGTCAGGACCAGGTCGGCGCGGATGACGTGGTCGTCGAGGAGCTCGCGGCCGACGAAGCCGGAGGGGTCCGCGCCGAAGTCGGCGAGGACCGTCTCGGCGTTGGCCTCCATCGGCGCGCCCTCGTGGCCCCAGGTGCCCGCGCTCTCCACGATCAGGCCGCCCCACAGGGGGTCGCCGAGCCGGTCCGCCAGGGCGTGCCGGGTCAGCCGCTCGGTGATCGGCGAGCGGCACACATTGCCGGTGCTGACGTGGAGGATGCGGAAGGACCCCCTGGAGAACCCACTGGTCCCCGTGATCCCCGTGCCTATGCCACGCCCCGCGTCAGGGGCTGTCAATTCGCCACCTCGAGGTCGGGTACGACCTTCCGGAGCTCCTCCGCCGACAGTGCCCCCTCGCGCAGCAGCACGGGCACCTTGCCGGTCACGTCGACGATCGAGGACGGCACGATGCCCGGGGTCGGGCCGCCGTCCAGGTAGACCGAGATGGAGTCGCCGAGCATCTCCTGCGCGGCGTCACAGTCCTCGGGAGCCGGGTGGCCCGTGAGGTTCGCGGAGGAGACGGCCATCGGACCGACCTCCGTCAGCAGTTCGATGGCGACCGGGTGCAGCGGCATACGGATGGCTACGGTGCCCCGGGTGTCCCCCAGGTCCCACTGGAGGGACGGCTGGTGCTTGGCGACGAGGGTGAGCGCGCCCGGCCAGAACGCGTCGACGAGCTCCCAGGCCATCTCGGAGAAGTCCGTGACCAGGCCGTGCAGCGTGTTCGGGGAGCCGATGAGGACAGGGGTGGGCATGTTGCGGCCCCGGCCCTTGGCCTCCAGGAGGTCGGCGACGGCCTCCGAGGAGAACGCGTCGGCGCCGACGCCGTACACGGTGTCGGTCGGGAGGACCACCAGCTCGCCACGGCGGACGGCGGACGCGGCCTCACGCAGACCGGTGGTGCGGTCGGTCGCGTCATTGGTGTCGTATCGCCGTGCCATTTAGCGGGCCTCCTCGTACACGTACTGCTGGCTGGGGATCACGATGCGCGCGCTCACGGCATCGCCTTGCGTGCGGTCGCGAACCGCGGCCGGTTGTTGAGGTCCGGGTGGTCGGCCGCGTCGGCCCAGCCCCGCTCCTCGGTGAAGATCCACGGCACCTGCCCGCCCTGGGTGTCGGCGTGCTCGATGACGACGACACCGCCCGGGCGCAGCAGCCGGTGCGCGGTGCGCTCGATGCCGCGGATGAGGTCGAGTCCGTCCTCCCCTGAGAACAGGGCGAGTTCGGGATCGTAGTCCCGGGCCTCCGGAGCGACGTACTCCCACTCCGTGAGCGGGATGTACGGCGGGTTGGAGATCACCAGGTCCACTTGGCCGTCGAGGTCCGGGAAGGCCTCCAGGGCGTCTCCCTGGCGCAGGTCGACCCTGGACCCCTCGACGTTCTTGCGCGTCCACTGGAGGGCGTCCTCGGACAGCTCCACGGCGTGCACACGGGAGCGCGGGACCTCCTGCGCGAGGGCGAGCGCGATGGCGCCCGAGCCGGTACAGAGATCGACGATCAGCGGCTCGACGACATCCATCGCGCGGACGGCGTCTATGGCCCAGCCGACGACGGACTCGGTCTCCGGGCGCGGGACGAACACCCCCGGCCCCACCTGGAGTTCCAGGTACCGGAAGTAGGCATGGCCGGTGATGTGCTGGAGCGGCTCGCGGGCCTCGCGGCGCGCGGTCACCTCCCAGTAACGGGCGTCGAAGTCCGCGTCCTTGACGGTGTGCAGCTCGCCCCGCTTCACGCCGTGCACGAAGGCGGCGAGCTCCTCCGCGTCGTTGCGCGGCGAGGGCACGCCGGCGTCGGCCAGCCGCTGGGTGGCCTGGGCCACTTCCGCGAGCAGCAGGTTCACGCTGGTCCTCCGGGGCTGAGCTGTTGTCGTACGGCCTGACAAGTACGGCCGTACGAGGCTGTGTTCGGCTTTACGCGGCCGCGAGCTTGGCGGCCGAGTCGGCGTCGACGCAGGCCTGGATGACCGCGTCGAGGTCCCCGTCGAGCACCTGGTCCAAGTTGTACGCCTTGAAGCCCACGCGGTGGTCCGAGATGCGATTCTCCGGGAAGTTGTACGTACGGATCTTCTCGGATCGGTCGACAGTACGGACCTGGCTGCGACGGGCGTCGGCGGCCTCCCGCTCCGCTTCCTCCTGCGCCGCCGCGAGGAGCCTGGAGCGCAGGATACGCATCGCCTGCTCCTTGTTCTGCAGCTGGCTCTTCTCGTTCTGGCAGGAGGCGACGACTCCGGTGGGAATGTGCGTGATGCGCACCGCGGAGTCGGTCGTGTTGACGGACTGGCCGCCGGGGCCCGACGAACGGTAGACGTCGATGCGCAGGTCGTTCGCGTGGATCTCGACGTCGACCTCCTCGGCCTCGGGCGTGACGAGGACGCCGGCCGCGGAGGTGTGGATACGGCCCTGCGACTCGGTCGACGGCACACGCTGCACGCGGTGCACACCGCCCTCGTACTTCAGGCGCGCCCAGACGCCCTGGCCGGGCTCGGTGGCACCCTGGCCGCCCTTGGTCTTCACGGCGACCTGGACGTCCTTGTAGCCGCCGAGCTCGGACTCGGTGGCGTCGATGATCTCGGTCTTCCAGCCGACGCGCTCGGCATAGCGCAGGTACATACGCAGCAGGTCGCCCGCGAACAGGGCGGACTCGTCGCCGCCGGCGCCCGCCTTGACCTCCAGGATGACGTCCTTGTCGTCGCTGGGGTCGCGCGGGACCAGCAGCAGACGGAGCTTCTCGGTGAGCTCCTCGCGCTGCTTCTCCAGGTCCTTGACCTCGGCGACGAAGTCGGGGTCGTCGGCCGCGAACTCCTTCGCGGTCCCGATGTCGTCCCCGGTCTGCTTCCAAGAGCGGTACGTCGCGACGATCGGGGTCAGCTCGGCGTAGCGCTTGTTGAGCTTGCGCGCGTTGGCCTGGTCGGCGTGCACCGACGGGTCAGCGAGCTTCTTCTCCAGATCGGCGTGCTCGCCGATCAGTTCCTCGACCGCCTCGAACATCTCCGGCTCCAATGGACTGTCCCCAGCTCCAGTGTGGGCTCAGGGACGTAGGTAAGACGAATAGGGGCTGCACCGCAAAGCGCCGGTCCCAGCGCCCCCGTGCCGGGGACGCCGAAGACCGGCGCTGTGGGCTCGCTACTTCTTGGCAGCGGCAGCCTTGCCGAAGCGGGCCTCGAAGCGGGCCACGCGGCCACCGGTGTCGAGGATCTTCTGCTTGCCCGTGTAGAACGGGTGGCACTCGGAGCAGACCTCGGCGCGGATGGAACCGCTGGAGATCGTGCTACGGGTGGTGAACGACGCGCCACAGGTGCAGCTGACCTGCGTCTCGACGTACTCGGGGTGGATGTCGCGCTTCAAGGTGTCTCCTAGTTTCGGGAGGGCGCCGGGTCGCCTCCGCGGATTGCGGGTGCGTGAACCGGAGCCGACGTACCAGTCTGCCAGGACTGGCCGCATCCCCCAAAACCGGGGGCCGCTGTGATCTATTCCCGAGCTCCCTCAAAGGGGCTCACGACCGGCTTCAGGGGGCTCAGGACGAGCTGACGACGCCCTTCGCCGTACCTGTGGCCGTGCCCTTGGTGGCCGCCTTCGGGATCGCCTGGTCGTTCTTCAGCGCCTTCCAGACCAGCTCGGCCTTGGCGGTGTCGACGAGTACGCGGTTGGCGTTCGCGCTGTCGTACTGGACCGGCATCGTGACCATGTTCATGTGCGACGAGCTGATGCCCTTGAGGCCGTCGGCGAACGACGCGAGGTCGGTGACCGAGCCTATGTCCGAGTCGGTGGTGATGGCCTTGGTCGCGGTGTTGGCGAGCTTGACCAGCTTCGTCGGGCTGGACAGCACCCCGATGTGCTTGACCTGGTTGACCAGGGCCTTGATGAAGGCCTGCTGGAGCTGGATGCGGCCGAGGTCGGAGCCGTCGCCGACGCCGTGCCGGGTGCGGACCAGGCCGAGCGCCTGCTGGCCGTTGAGCGTGTGCGTGCCGGCCTTCAGGTTCAGGTGGCTGTCCGCGTCGGAGATGTCCTTGGTGGTGGTGATGTCCACCCCGCCGAGGTCGTCGATGAGCTTCTCGAAGCCGCTGAAGTCGACCTCGATGTAGTGGTCCATGCGGATACCGGTGATGGACTCGACGGTCTTCACCGCGCAGGCGGCGCCACCGGTGGAGTACGCGGAGTTGAACATGACACTGGAGGCCGCGTCGTGCGTGACGCCCTTGGTGTCGGTGCAGGAGGGCCGCTCGACGAGGGTGTCGCGGGGTATGGAGACCACGCTGGCCTTCTTGTGACCCTGGTACACGTGCACGATCATCGCGGTGTCGGAGCGGGCGCTGCCGTCGTCGGTGCCGCCGCCCAGCTTCTTGTTCGTGCCGGAGCGGGTGTCGGAGCCCAGGACCAGGATGTTTTCGGAGCCGTTGTCGACCTTCGTCGGCCGGTCGGTGCCGAGGGCCTGGTTGATGTCGACGCTCTTGAGGTTGCTGTTGAGCTTGAAGTACAGGATCCCGGCGCCCGTGCCGCCGAGCACGACGATGCCCGCGGCGGTCCAGGCCGTGATGAGGAGGGCCTTGTGGCGCGCGCTGCGGGCCTTGCGGCGGCGCCCCTTCCCGCGATGGCGCGCGGCGCTCGTGCCGGACTCCCCCGGTATGCCAGGTTCCGGCGTGCTCTCGGCAGGCATGTGCTCCTCAGTCCCTCTGCGGTCGGATACCCCCTGCTTTCAGGGCTAGGCCCGTCTGGTCGTGACACGTATTGCTCCATGGTCACTCCGTACGGTCAGACGGGGAAACTCGGCAAAGGGTTGCACAACGCAGCGTGCCCACCGCGTGGAGCGGTGGGCACGCTGCGTGATCGGTGAATCCGGGGAAACCCCGCTCACCTGCGATTTCAGCCGAAAATGTCGTACTGCTTGAAATCGGTACCGACGGAGACCCTTGTGGCGAAGATCTCGCTGGTCGCCTTGCCGGTGCCCTTGTACAGGTAGAGCGTGCCGCCGGGCGTACGGGCCAGGAAGTCGGCCTTGCCGTCGCCGGTGATGTCACCGACCGCGTCGAAGGCGTTGTAGCCGGTCCAGGCGCTGCGGACCTTGATACGGCTGGAGAAGGCGCCCGTGCCGGACTTGCCGGTGCCCTTGTACAGGTACAGGTCGCCGGTGCTCTTGTTGCGCGCGAGCAGGTCGGCCTTGCCGTCACCGGTGAAGTCGCCGTGGCCGCGCACGGTGTTGTACTGGTTCCAGCCGGAGCTGACCTGGACACGCGCCGAGAAGGTGCCGTTGCCCTTGCCCGGGTAGAGCCACAGGACGCCGCCGGAGTCGACCGAGAGCAGGTCGGGCAGGTAGTCGCCGTTGATGTCGCCCGGAGCGATGATGCGGGTGCGGGTCTTCCAGTTGCCGAAGATCTTGTCGGTGGACCAGCTCCCGCTCGCGAACCCGTAGTGCGACCAGTAGACGTCACCGGTGGCGCTGTCGCGGATCACGAGGTCCTCGACGCCGTCCCGGTTGAGGTCGGCCTGCAGCACGACGTTGACGCCGTCCCACTTGTCCCACGACTGGCGCGCGCCGAACCCGGTGCCCGTGGAGTCCTTCTCGTAACCCGTCTTGGTGGACGAGTTGCGCACCCACAGGTCGGCCTTGTGGTCACGGCTCAGGTTGCCGTCGTCGACGCGCGGGTACGCGGCACCGACGTACGTGCTGACCTTCGAGAAGACGCCGTACGCGCCCTTCGCGACGCAGTCCTCGACGCCCCAGGAGACGACGCCGACGATCCGGGGGTTGCCGGCCGAGTCCTTCACGATCAGCGGGCCGCCGGAGTCACCGTTGCAGGCCGTGGTGGTGCCGGTGTCGCTGCCGGTCGCCGCGGTGCCCGCGCAGACCATGTGGCCCTCGATGAAGTCGTCCTCACCGAGGACCGACTTCATGGCGGTGTTGCAGGTGCTGTCGGACTTGATCGGCAGCGTGGCCGTCTTCAGCGTCTGGGAGATGTCCTGCGTGGTGGAGCTGGTGCGGCCCCAGCCGTAGA
Organism: Streptomyces sp. R35; assembly: GCF_041053035.1. Taxonomy (NCBI): domain Bacteria; kingdom Bacillati; phylum Actinomycetota; class Actinomycetes; order Kitasatosporales; family Streptomycetaceae; genus Streptomyces; species Streptomyces sp. R35. Next base: position 7,499,914 of record NZ_CP163440.1, on the reverse strand, counting down.
GCGTCGCGTTGGTGCCGGACGCGTACGAGGCGGTGTCGCCGGACGTCGTCATGCGGATCGGCTTGGCCGTGACGGGCTTGTCCAGCGTGATGACCGCGATGTCGTTGTCGACGGTCGTCGCGTTGTACGACGGGTGGTTCCACTGCCGCAGGGGCAGCGAGACGGTGCCGCCGTGCAGGTCGGTGTTGCCGGAGCTGTCGGTGGTCGGCAGCTGGGCGGTGCCGGTGAGGACGGCGCCGTACTTGTACCAGTTGTAGCCCTTGACGCAGTGCGAGGCGGTGAGGATCTTCGTCGGCGACACGACGGAACCGCCGCAGAAGAAGCCGAGGTCGTCGCTCTCGTCGGTGGTGCCCTTGTCGTCGTAGTACCAGAGCTGCGCCATCCACGGGGCCGTGGTGATGGTGGTCGTGGTGCCGCCGATGATCTTCGGGTCGACCGTCGCGGTGCTGGTACTGGCCGTGTTCGTGCTGGCGCTCAGCGACGACTTCTGGGTCGTCTGGCCCGCGGTGTCGTCACCGGCGACGGCGCCCGCGACGCGCTTCTCCAGCTCGGCCAGGGTGGGCGCGGAGATGCTGGGCTTGACGGTCGGCGTCGGCGGCGTGGCGGCGGTGGCGGCGTTCGCGGACGACATCAGGAGCGCGCCGGCGACCGCGGCCGCCAGGCCCGCTGCCGCGACGGGCACGGCGATGCGTATCCGACGTCTGTGACGACCGTTCCCGGACATGGACGTATCCACTCAAGTCCCCCCAGAGACAGGCGAATTCGAAAGAGCTTCAAGGATTCGAGGAAGCTTCGAACATGCTGAGAAACTTCAAAGAACCGCGATCGTACACCTGTCCCGGACAGCGCAAAGGGCCGCCCCCGTCACGTGCGTGACGGGGGCGGCCCTTTGTACTTCTTGCCCGGCTGACGTCAGTCGTTGCCGTTGCCCTGACCCGGAGTCGTCTTCTGGATCTGGAGCAGGAACTCGGCGTTCGACTTCGTCTGCTTCATCTTGTCGAGGAGCAGCTCGATCGCCTGCTGCTGGTCGAGCGCGTGCAGCACACGACGCAGCTTCCAGGTGACGGCGAGCTCGTCGCTGCCGAGCAGGATCTCTTCCTTGCGGGTGCCGGACGCGTCGACGTCCACCGCCGGGAAGATGCGCTTGTCGGCGAGCTTGCGGTCGAGCTTGAGCTCCGCGTTGCCGGTGCCCTTGAACTCCTCGAAGATGACCTCGTCCATGCGGGACCCGGTGTCGACGAGCGCGGTCGCGAGGATGGTCAGCGAACCGCCGTCCTCGATGTTGCGCGCGGCACCGAAGAAGCGCTTCGGCGGGTACAGCGCGGTCGAGTCGACACCACCGGACAGGATGCGGCCGGAGGCCGGGGCGGCGAGGTTGTACGCACGGCCCAGACGTGTGATCGAGTCGAGCAGCACGACGACGTCGTGACCCAGCTCCACCAGACGCTTGGCGCGCTCGATGGCGAGCTCGGCGACCGTGGTGTGGTCCTCGGCCGGGCGGTCGAAGGTCGAGGAGATGACCTCGCCCTTGACCGACCGCTGCATGTCGGTGACCTCTTCCGGACGCTCGTCGACCAGGACGACCATCAGGTGGCACTCGGGGTTGTTGTGCGTGATCGCGTTGGCGATCGCCTGCATGATCATGGTCTTGCCGGTCTTCGGCGGGGCCACGATCAGACCGCGCTGGCCCTTACCGATCGGCGCGACGAGGTCGATGATGCGGGTGGTCAGCACGCCCGGGTCGGTCTCCAGACGGAGCCGGTCCTGCGGGTACAGCGGCGTCAGCTTGTTGAACTCCGGGCGTCCACGCCCGGATTCGGGCGCCATGCCGTTCTGGGAGTCGAGGCGGACCAGCGCGTTGAACTTCTCGCGGCGCTCGCCGTCCTTCGGCTGCCGGACCGCGCCGGTGACGTGGTCACCCTTGCGCAGACCGTTCTTGCGGACCTGGGCGAGGGAGACGTACACGTCGTTCGGACCGGGCAGGTAGCCCGACGTCCGGATGAACGCGTAGTTGTCGAGGATGTCGAGGATGCCCGCGACGGGGATCAGGACATCGTCGTCGGCGAGCTGCGGCTCGCCCGCACCGGCGGCACCGAACTCGTCGCGGCCACGACGGCCACGGCGGTCGCGGTAGCGCCCGCGGCGGCCACGGCGGCCGCCCTCGTCGTCGAAGTCGTCCTGCGGGCCGTTGTCACGCTGCTGACGGTCCTGGCGGTCCTGACGACCGCCGCCGCCCTGCTGCTGACGGTCCTGGCGCTCCTGCCGCTGCGGGCCGCCACCCTGGCCGCCCTGCTGCTCGTCGCCCTTGCCGCCGCGGCGGTCGCGGTCACGGCCGCCCCGGTCGCGGTCACGGCGGTCGCGGCGGCCCTGACGGCCGTCGCCCTCGGCGTCGCCCTGCGCCTGGACCGGAGTCTCGGCCTTCGGCTCGCTCTTCGCCTCGGCGGTGACCGTCTCGGGGCTGCCGGCCTCGGCGACGGCCCGACGACGGCGACGCTCGCCCGCGGGGGCGTCCTCGCTGGCGGGCTGGCCGGGAATCTCGATCTGCTGCTGGGCCACGGCCGTCTCGGCGGCGGGCTTCGCGGCGGCCTTCTTCTCGGCCGGGGCCGCGGCCTCGTCACCCGTACGAGCCTTCGAGGTGGCCCGGCGCTTCGGCTTGGTCTCGGTGGCGGCCTCGGCCTTGGCCGGGGCCCCCCCGCCCGCCTGCGCCTCCTTGATGACCTCGATCAGCTGGCCCTTGCGCATACGCGCGGTGCCCCTGATGCCGAGGCCGGATGCGACCTGCTGCAGCTCGGCCAGCACCATGCCCTCGAGGCCGGTACCGCGGCGCCGCCGGGACCCGGCACCGGTGGCAGGCGCGGAGGCGTCCGTGGCGGGCGCGGCAGCGGTCTCCTCGACACGTGCGCCCATCAGATCGGTGGTGTCGCTCACGAAGGGTCCTTCCCTGGAGCGGACGTCGGCCTGTCTGGCTCGGCGACCGGTTGTGCTGTCCGGATTTGGTCCTCTTTGTATGGACCGTGCCGGGGCGGTTGTCCGCCAAAGCGGCGGAAGACATAACTGGTGATGACGATTCCGGAACCGAGGCACTGAATTGCGGTGTCATCGGCTCGATCACGCCGGTTCCGGAGCCGTGCTCAGCACTGCTCAGCGCATAGCGCCCAATGCATCGCACAAAGCAGTTTGGGAGGCTCCCGGAAGAATGGTTGTCCCGGACGGGGACGTGAAGCACCTCGCCATGGTGGGGTCGGGTGCAGACTTGAGGTTAACACTACCGGATCCAACAAACATTCCCCCTCTCCAAATCCGGCAACCGTGCGCGCTTAATTGACCCCGACGGGTGCGAGCGGAAGCACGCACGCCCCCTGGGCGTCGAGGTCCAGCCGGTTGGCGGCCCAGCCCTGACCTGCGAGATCGGCGACTTTGTCGGCCGACGCCGGGTCCGCCAGGGCGAGGACTGTGGGGCCCGCGCCGGAGATCACCGCGGGGATGCCGTCGGCACGCAGCCGCTCCACGAGGGCCGCACTCTCGGGCATCGCCGGGGCGCGGTATTCCTGGTGCAGCCGGTCCTCGGTGGCGGGCAGCAGAAGCTCGGGGCGCCGGGTCAGGGCCTCGACGAGCAGTGCGGCGCGGCCCGCGTTGGCGGCGGCGTCGACATGCGGCACGGTGCGCGGCAGCAGTCCGCGCGCGGTCTCGGTGAGAACCGGTTTCCCCGGTACGAAAACCACCGGAACGATGGAATCGGCGGGATCCATCCTGATCGCCCGCGCAGCGCCGGCCTCCATCCAGGAGAGCGTGAAACCGCCGAGCAGACAGGCCGCGACATTGTCGGGGTGTCCCTCGATCTCGGTGGCGAGCTCCAGGAGCGCGGTGTCGTCGAGCTTGGTGTCCCCGCCTATGGTCACGGCGCGCGCGGCGACGATTCCGGCGCAGATGGCGGCCGACGAGGAGCCGAGGCCCCGTCCGTGCGGGATGCGGTTGGCGCAGACGATCTCGAGGCCGCGCGGCTGTCCGCCCAGCAGGTCGAAGGCGGTGCGCAGGGAGCGTACGAGGAGATGACTCTCGTCGCGGGGCAGCGTTTCACTGCCCTCACCTGCGATGTCGATGTGCAGCCCGGAGTCGGCCACCCGGACGACCACGTCGTCGTACAGCCCCAGTGACAGGCCGAAGGCGTCGAAGCCCGGCCCGAGATTGGCGCTGGTGGCGGGGACGCGCACCCGGACGGCGGCGGCGCGGAACGCTGGACCGGCCATCGCTCGAAGACTCTCCTTGAGCTGCGTGATGTACGAGATTTTCGATGAACTGCGATGAACTTCGATGAACTCGATGAGATGAACTGCGATGCGTACGAAGACCCGGAGGCCGTAATGACGGCGCGGCACCGCGGCATATGCGGCGGGCGGGTTCGGTACAGCCTATCGAAGGAAGGTTCTGTGGCGACATAGGGCGCACAGGAGGCGCACGATGCGTGTCGTAAGCCCCCCGTGCACCCCCTGTCGGGTTGCCGTAGGGGTGGGCCCCGCGTCAGGCGGTTTCCGTCGGCTTCGGGCGCTTTTCGCCGTCGGCTCCTGGCGCTTTCCGCCTGCCTGTGACCATGTCCGGCTGCCTCTGGCGGATTCCCGCCAGGCGGCTTTCCGCCAGGGCCGGGCCGCGTGTGGTCCGGCCCTGGCGGATTTCCAACAGCTTTCCGACGGCTTTACGCCAGACCGAGCCGCTCCGCCGCCGTCGCCGCGTCCACGGGGACCGTGACGGGCTGCGGGGCGCCCGCGACGGCCCAGTCGGGATCCTTGAGGCCATTGCCGGTCACCGTGCAGACGATCGTCTGGCCCGGGTCGACCTTGCCCTGCTCGGCGGCCTTGAGGAGACCGGCGACGGAAGCGGCGGAGGCGGGCTCGACGAAGACACCCTCCTGCGCGGCCAACAGCCGGTAGGCGCGCAGGATCTCACGGTCCGTCACCTCATCGATGAGACCGCCCGACTCGTCCCGCGCGGCCAGCGCGAACTTCCACGAGGCCGGGTTGCCGATGCGGATCGCGGTGGCGATGGTCGACGGGTCCTTGACGACCTCGCCGCGCACGATGGGCGCGGAACCGGAGGCCTGGAAGCCCCACATGCGCGGGGTCCGCGTGGCGATGCCGTCGGCGGCGTACTCCGTGTAGCCCTTCCAGTACGCGGTGATGTTGCCCGCGTTGCCCACCGGCAGGACGTGGATGTCGGGCGCGTCGCCGAGCATGTCCACGATCTCGAACGCGGCGGTCTTCTGGCCCTCGATGCGTACCGGGTTGACCGAATTGACCAGCGCCACCGGGTAGTTGTCGGACAGCGCGCGCGCCAGCGTCAGACAGTCGTCGAAATTGCCGTCGACCTGGAGGATCTTCGCGCCGTGGATGAGCGCCTGGCCCATCTTGCCGAGCGCGATCTTGCCCTGCGGGACGAGCACGGCCGAAACCATGCCGGCCCGCACCGCGTACGCGGCGGCGGAGGCGGACGTATTGCCGGTGGAGGCGCAGATGACCGCCTTCGCGCCCTCCTCCTTGGCCTTGCTGATGGCCATGGTCATACCGCGGTCCTTGAAGGACCCGGTGGGGTTCGCGCCCTCCACCTTGAGGTGGACCTCGCAGCCCGTGCGCTCGGAGAGCACCTGCGCGGGCACGAGCGGCGTACCGCCCTCGCGGAGCGTCACGACCGGCGTGCTGTCGGATACCGGCAGCCGGTCCCGGTACTCCTCGATGATTCCGCGCCACTGGTGGGTCATTGCTGGTTACTCTCCTTCAACCCGCATGATGCTGGCGACACCCCGCACGGTGTCGAGGCTGCGCAGCGCCTCGACGGTCCCGTTCAGGGACGCGTCGGACGCTCGATGGGTGACGACGACGAGAGAGGCCTCGCCGGCCTTCCCCTGCTGACGAACCGTATCGATGGACACGCCGTGCTCGGCGAAGACGGCGGCCACCTGGGCGAGAACACCCGGTTTGTCCGCCACATCGAGGCTGATGTGGTAGCGCGTGACGACCTCGCCCATGGACGAGACGGGCAGGGCGGCGTACGCCGACTCGCCGGGCCCGGTCGTGCCACTGAGCTTGTTGCGGCAGACGGCCACGAGGTCGCCGAGGACGGCGGAGGCGGTGGGAGCGCCGCCGGCGCCCGGCCCGTAGAACATGAGCTGCCCGGAGGCATCCGACTCGACGAACACGGCGTTGTACGCGCCGCGCACGGAGGCGAGCGGGTGGCTCAGCGGAATCATGGCCGGGTGCACGCGCGCGGTGACCGAGCCCCCGTCCGCGGCCCGCTCACAGATGGCGAGCAGCTTGATGGTGCAGCCCATCTCCTTCGCCGAGGCGAAGTCGGCGGAGGTGACCTCGGTCATGCCCTCGCGGTACACGTCGTCGAGGCGCACGCGCGTGTGGAAGGCGATTCCGGCGAGGATCGCGGCCTTGGCGGCGGCGTCGAAGCCTTCGACGTCGGCGGTCGGGTCGGCCTCCGCGTACCCCAGGGCGGTGGCCTCGTCGAGGGCCTCCTGATACCCGGCGCCGGTGGAGTCCATCTTGTCGAGGATGAAGTTGGTCGTCCCGTTGACGATGCCCATCACCCGGTTGATCTTGTCGCCGGCGAGGGACTCGCGCAGCGGCCGGATCAGCGGGATGGCACCGGCGACGGCGGCCTCGTAATAGAGGTCCTTGCCGTGCTCCTCGGCGGCGGCGTGCAGGGCCGCGCCGTCCTGGGCGAGGAGCGCCTTGTTGGCGGAGACGACGGAGGCGCCGTGCTCGAAGGCGGTGGTGATGAGCGTACGGGCGGGCTCGATGCCGCCGATGACCTCGACGACCACGTCGATGTCGCCGCGTTTGACGAGCGCGGTGGCGTCGGTGGTGACGAGGTCGGCCGGGATGCCCTCGCGGACCTTGGAGGGCCGCCGGACGGCGACACCGGCCAGCTCGACCGGGGCGCCGATCCTGGCCGCGAGATCGTCGGCGTGCGTCGTCATGATGCGCGCCACCTCTGAGCCGACAACCCCACAGCCCAGCAGCGCCACCTTCAGCGGACGCGTACGCATCATCCGACCTCGTTTCCTCATACCGTCTTCGGTTGGACCAGTCTCACTCACCGGACGGGAGTTTCTATCCTTCGTCCGGATCGTGAGACATCTATTTCATTATTCTGGTAGCCGGACGCAGGAGATCTTCCACCCGAGTCATTCCACGGCTTCCATGGCTTCCATAGGCTGGCCTATGGAATGACTCGGGGCATGGCCTATCGGTCAACCGACATCGAGACGCAGGAGGTCCTCCTCCGTCTCACGGCGGACGATCACCCGTGCCTCGCCGTCGTTCACGGCGACGACCGGCGGGCGCAGCGCGTGGTTGTAATTGCTGGCCATGGAGCGGCAGTACGCACCGGTGGCCGGGACGGCGATGAGGTCGCCCGGGGCCAGGTCGGCGGGCAGGAACGCGTCCTTGACCACGATGTCGCCGCTCTCGCAGTGCTTGCCGACGACGCGGACGAGCATGGGCTCGGCGTCGCTCGTGCGCGACACGAGAGCGACGCTGTACTCGGCGTCGTACAGCGCGGTGCGGATGTTGTCCGACATGCCTCCGTCCACGGAGACGTACGTCCGCAGCCCGTCGAGCGGCTTGATGGTGCCGACCTCGTAGAGCGTGAAGGCGGTCGGGCCGACGATGGCGCGCCCCGGCTCGACGGAAATACGAGGCGTCCGCAGCTTGGCGGCCTCGCACTCACGCGTCACGATCTCGCCCAGCGCCTTGGCGATCTCGTGCGGCTCACGAGGATCGTCCTCACTGGTGTACGCGATGCCGAGACCGCCACCGAGGTCGATCTCGGGCAGCTCGACACCGTGCTCGTCACGAACGGCGGCGAGCAGCGACACAACGCGCCGGGCGGCGACTTCAAAGCCCGCCATGTCGAAGATCTGCGACCCGATGTGGCTGTGAATCCCGACGAGTTCGAGCCCGTCGAGGGCGAGCGCCCGCCGCACGGCCTCGGCGGCCTGTCCGTCGGCGAGGGCGATCCCGAACTTCTGGTCCTCGTGCGCGGTGGCGATGAACTCGTGGGTGTGCGCCTCGACACCGACCGTCACCCGGATCTGCACCCGCTGCCGCTTGCCGAGGGACTGCGCGATGTGGGCGACGCGCACGATCTCCTGGAAGGAGTCGAGGACGATATGCCCGACGCCGACCTCGATGGCCGTACGGATCTCGGTTTCCGACTTGTTGTTGCCGTGGAAGGCGATCCGGTCGGCGGGCATACCGGCGGACAGAGCGGTGGAGAGCTCACCACCGGAACAGACGTCCAGGTTGAGCCCTTCCTCGTGCAGCCATCGCACGATGGCCCGCGAGAGGAAGGCCTTACCGGCATAGAAGACATCGGCGTCGTGCCCGAAGGCGGTACGCCAGGCACGGGCGCGGGCCCGGAAGTCGGCCTCGTCGAGGAAGTACGCGGGAGTGCCGAACTCCTCGGCGAGCCGCGTCACTTCCATGCCCCCGACGCTGACGACTCCCTCCTCCGTACGGCTGACGGTGTGCGCCCAGACCTTCGGATCGAGGGCGTTGAGGTCGGCGGGCGGCGCGGAGTAGTGGCCCTCGTGGAGGACATCGGCGTGACGGGGCCCGGCGGGGTGTGCGGAACGGCTCATTCTTCTCTCACAGATAGTCAGGGGCACTGATGCCGAGCAGGGACAGGCCGCCGGCCAGCACCGTCCCGGCGGCTTCGGCGAGCGCGAGCCGGGCGCGGTGGGCGGCCGAGGGTTTCTCGTCACCGAGCGGCAGCACGGCGTGCTGAAAGGCGAGGAGTGCGTCGGCGGTGACGACGAGGTGCCGGGCGAGCCGGTCGGGGGTGCGGTGGCTCGCGGCGACACGGAGGGCGTGGGGGTAGTCGCCGAGGGCGGCAAGGAGATCGTGTTCCTGAGACTCAAGTTCCCGAGACTCAAGCTCCTGAGACTCATGGGATACGTGACTGGGGTCGCTGACGTATCCAAGTGCGGCGGCGTTGCGGCTGAGGGCCCGGGTGCGGGCGTGGGCGTACCGGACGCGGAAGAGAGGGTTGCTCTCGCGCTGGACGAGGTGGTCGGCGGTGATCCGGGGCCGGTCGTGGGGTGCGGGGTGGAGCAGGGCCCAGCGGGCGGCGTCGGGTCCTAGGGGCGCGGGGTCCTCCGGCGCCGGTACGGGCCGCAGATTCACCGGCTCGGCGTGCCGCACCTCGGCACGGCCGCCCTGGGTGGCGACGATCCGTACGAGGGTGTCGGCAACGACCTCGGCACGAGCGTCGTACGGCACACGCAGCTCGACGACCCGCCCGGCGAGGGTGTCACCGTGCCCGTACCGCGCGCCTTGCGTCAGGACGTGGTGCACGAGGGCGGCGGGTGCCCCGGCGCCGAGGCTGATGTTCAGGAAGCCGGGCCCGGTGATCGCGACGTCCGCGACACCGGCGGCGCCGCTGAGGTGCGGCCGCAGGATCTCGGCGACCTCCAGGGGCCCCCGCCCGGCCGGCCGCGCCAGCTGAAGGGCGATGTTCGTGGCGTAATCCCCACACCCACCCGGCCCCGGCAGCGTCACCACGGCACGCGCCGGCACAGCGACACTCAGCTCCCCCTCATCGACAGCACGACGCACCGCGCGCAGCACGGTACGGGAGAGCTCGACGGGGGTCACGGGACAAGCGTATGGGAGGAGGGGGGTGGGTAGGCGAGTCGATTTGGGGAGGGTCCGGGATGTGGACGGGGGTGGGTGGGAGCTGGGGTGGGGGTGGAGCTGGGGTGGGCGCGCGCGTGGCCGGGGGCGAGGGGGAATGGCCGGTGGGGGGGCGGACCTGCGGGCGTTGCAGGGCCGGGCTGGGTAGGGGGATGGCGGGCGGGGCCAGGCAGAGGGTTGGCGGGCGGAGTCTCGGTGAGCTTGGTACTTCTCGGTGACCGTCGTGCTTCTCGGTGACCGTCGTGCTTCTCCGTGGCTGGCGCGGCCGGGGCAGTGGCCCGGCGAGGACGGACAGTGCCGACTCGGCCGGTCAGTACCGGTCAGTGGCTGGCGCGGCCTGCGCGCTCGGTTTCCTCGACCTCGGTGGTGGCCCCGAAGGCACTCTCGAACGACGGCGAGCCACCCTCACCGCCCCCCGCATTGCCGCCACGCCCTCGCCGCTCCATCAACTGCCTGACGAGCCGCACGAGTTCGGCAGGTTCGAAGGGCTTGGCGAGAAAGGCGTCGACACCCACATCGAGCCCGCTCTCGACCTCGTGCTGAGTGCAGGCGCTCACGATGGCGAGGGGAAGATTCCGGGTCCGGGGATCGGCACGGAGCCTGGCGGCGGTCCGCAGCCCGTCCAGCCGAGGCATGACGACATCGAGCGTCACGACATCGGGCCGCACCTGATGCACGACATCCAGGCACTCGGCACCGTCGGCCGCGGTCACGACCTCGAGACCCTCCAGTTCGAGGTTGACCCTGATCAGCTGCCGGATGACCTTGTTGTCGTCCACAACAAGCACCCGACCAGACGCGCCTGGCACAACTCGAGAGTAGGTCCGTACCCACCGCCGCGTCCGGCTTTTCCCCACTTCCACCCCGTGGGGGGGCGCCCGGTCCGCCCACTACGGGTCGCCCGGTCCGCCTTGGACGGCGCGCCCTGCCCGGCCCGCGCGAGACGGCCGTTCCACCGTGTGCGGAGCGCCCGCCCGCCGTCCGGGACGGCTCCTACACACTCCCCACGACCCGCCCCTCCCGGCACCAAAACCCGTGGCAATCACCCCCGAAAGAGCTGGTAGGGTTCTACCCGTCGCCGCGAACACCGCGCCCGACACGCCCCCGTAGCTCAGGGGATAGAGCAACGGCCTCCGGAGCCGTGTGCGCAGGTTCGAATCCTGCCGGGGGCACCTTGCAAGAGGTGCCCAAAGACCCCGCCATCAGCGCTTTAGCTGAGGACGGGGTCTTCGCGTATGTGCAGGCAGATGCCACCGAAAGCAGCCGTTTGCCAGTGATCACGTAATGACGACGTAATGATCTTGGCGAGCCTTCCGGCAGGTCAACGGCCGGTTGGCGACCCTTTGAGCTTAACTTTCCGACACACCTCCGACACGACGAAAGCCCCGGACCACTCCGGGGCTCGCGTGAGGGGCGTGTGGGTTGTGTCAGTCAGTCTTCGCTGTCGCCCTCCTCCCCCAGACCTTTCAAGATCCGGTCGTTCATCTCCTGCTCCTGGCCGTCGATGCACTTGGCGTAGATCTTCAGCAGGACGTCGACCGAGTGACCGGCACGGGCCGCTACCTCCGGGGCGGGTACACCGGAGTTGAGCCACTGAGACACGCCCGCGTGACGGAGGTCGTACGGACGGAAGGCCAGCACTGACGACACCTGGTGCGGGACGAGCGCCAGTTCCCGAGCCTGTTTCCACGCCCGGGAGTACGACGAGGCCGCGATCACATTGCCCCGCTCGCTGGAGAAGAGCCGGCCGTCCTCCGCCGTACCGAATTCCTTCAGGTGTTCGCGGAGCAGCCGCACCAACGGGGGCGGAATCGGCACGATGCGCACCTCGCCCTGTGCCCGCTGCTTCAGGCCGCGCCGATCGTGCGCTTCCCCGGAATCCGTCCACGCCTTCCCAGCCGTGGGCCGCGTCTCCGCCAGCTCGATACGTCCCCAGCCCGACGCCGGAAACGTGCAGTCGGAGCGGCGGAGCCCGAGTGCCTCCCCCGGACGCATGGCCGCGTAGTACAGACACCCGAAGAACGCCCGCAGCCGCCGGCCGCTCGCACGGTCGTAGCCACCCACGTAGGTGAGCGCGGTCAGTAGCTCCCGAGCCTGCCGAGGATTGACTACCACCCGGCGGTCAACCTCCTGCACCGCACGCTTGCCCCGCTTGCGGCGCACCCGGCTAAGCGGGTTGGACGTCAGGTATTCCAACTCCACTGCAAATTCCAGCGCGTTGAAGACCACCGCCCGCCGACGCCGGTACGTCTGGGTGGCTGCAGGCTTGCCGTCCAGCCTCCGCCCCAACCCGTCAATCAGCCCATGAACACGGGCGATCTCTTGCAACTCCCCCACAGGGAGCGAGGCCTTGTCGATCCACCGTACGGCCGCCGCGATCTCTCCGCGGTTGGCGCGGTGTAGACGTACCGCAGCTCCTTCGCGATGAGTGCCCAGTGCTTGGTGGAGGCGTACTTGAGGCTGTGGCGGACCATATGGACCACGCACAGCTGCACGTCCACGAGCGGCCAGATGTTCTGGATCGAGTCCGGCAGCCCCTTCAGCCCGTCGCAGCAGGCGATCAGCACGTCCTGCACGCCGCGGTTCTTCAGCTCGGCCAGCCAGGTCATCCACGCCTTGGCGCCCTCGCCGCCGGTGCCCACCCACATGCCCAGCACGTCGCGTTCGCCGTCGAGGCTGATGCCGATGGCCACGTAGACGGGCCGGTTGGCGACCGCTCCATCCCGGATCTTGATGACGATCGCGTCGATCATGATCACCGCGTAGGTGCGGTCCAGCGGACGGTTGCGCCAGGCGTCCAGTTCGCCGGCGACCTTGTCGGTGGCCCGGGAGATCAGGTCGCGGGAGACCTCCACGTCGTAGATCTCCGCCAGGTGGGCCTGGATCTCCCCGGTGGTCAGACCCTTCGCGTACAGCGACAGGATCGCCGCGTCGAAGCCCTTGATCCGACGCGAGTGTTTGGGCACCACCTGCGGCGTGAACGAACCGGCCCGGTCGCGCGGTACCTCGATGTCGACCGGCCCGACGTCGGTCAGCACCGTCTTCTTCGACGTGCCGTTGCGTGAATTGCCCGAGCCCGCACCGGCCTTGTCGCCCTTCTCGTAGCCCAGGTGCTCGGTCAGCTCCGCCTCCAGGGCACCCTCCAGGACCAGTTTGACCAGACCCGACAGCAGGCCGCCCTCGCCGACCAGGTTCACACCCTCCCGGCGGGCCCGTTCGATCAACTGCTCGGCCAGGTCCCGGTCCAGCTGGGCCGCTCGCGCCAACTCCGCACCCGTTCTCACGCTGTTCGCGACGCTCTCGCGCGGGCCATCGTCCTTGATCGCCATGGTGGATCCTTCCCGGCAGAGGCCACACCTCATGCCAGACGGGCCACACCAGGACTTACACGAAATTCAGGACAGTCCCGTGGGGGGCCCGCGGCACGGGGCGATCTCGCGGCCGATGCTTCTGGGTCGCCTTTGGGCCGTGTGAGTAACGCCGTTAGGGGAGTGCCTGTTCGGTCCAGATGGTTTTGCCATCGGCTGTGTAACGGGTGCCCCAGACGTGGGCGAGTTGGGCGATGATGAACAGACCGCGGCCGCCTTCGTCGATGGTGCGAGCGTGTCGCAGGTGTGGGGCGGCGGGGCTGGTGTCGCGGACCTCGCAGGTGAGGGTGCGATCGTTGATCAGGCGCAGTTCCAGGGGCGGACTTCCGTAGCGGACCACGTTGGTGACCAGTTCACTAACGATGAGTCCGGTGTTGTAGGCCGCGTCCTCGTCGACGTTCCATGCCCTCAGCTGGGCGCGGGCGAGGCGGCGGGCTGTGGCGGGGGCCGTGGGGTCGTCGTCGAGTTGCCAGGTGGCGACGCGGTCGGCCGGGAAGGGCCGGGTGCGTGCGAGGAGCAGTACGGAGTCCCTCCCGGCATCATGCGTGTACCGGAGCTCGTCGCACAGGTCGTGGATGGGACGTTCGCCTTGAGCCAGCGCGCGCTGGAGCGGGCCGGAGCCGTCGGAGGCGTCCGTGACTGGGATCGGGGGGCTGGAAAAGGCCAGGACGCTGCCTTCCAGGATCTTGACTGTGGCGGTGGCGAACGGGATGTCCTCGGCACCTCCCAGCTGTGGCCCCGTCGGCATGTCGGGAAGCGCTACGGTGCCGTCGGGGTAGGCGATGACAGGGCCCGGGTGGCCGGCCGTGGCGACCGTGCACGTCTCCGTCAGCGGGTCGTAGACGGCGTAGACGCAGCTGGCGGTGAGCGCCTCGCGGTACAGGGGGTCCCTGGGAGGCAGGGAGGCGCGTTCTTCCGCGAGGAGCGTCGCGGTGTCGTTCAGCCGGGCAAGTAGTTCGTCGGGTTCCAAGCCGGACTCGGCGAGGGAGCGGATGACGGTGCGCAGCTGTCCCATGGTCGCGGTGGCGTTGATGCCCTCCCCGCTGACTTTTCCGACGACCAGGGCGGTGCGGGCGCTGGACAGGGAAATGGTGTCGTACCAGCCTCCTCCCCGGTCGTCTGTCGCGCGCATGAAGGCGGTTTCCAGGGCGGTGTGCGAGACAGGGCGGCGCGGAAGCAGCCCGCGCTGAAGGGTCGTGGCGATGGTGTGCTCTCGCGCGTAGCGGCGGGCGTTCTCGATGCACAGGGCCGTGTGGTTGGCCGCCGCGAGCACGACCTCGACGTCCCCCTCGTCGTACGGATCCGACTTCCCGGTGCGATAGAGGCTGACCAGGCCGAGCACGGTGCCCTGCAGCGTCAGCGGCGCCGCAAGAAGCGAATGGGCGCCGGACGCGTGGATCGCGTCCGCGCGGGCCGGGTCGGTCGCCAGCCAGGGCAAACCCGGATGCAGGGTGACCACCCGAGGGCGCAGATCCGACAGTGCCTGCGTGTATGGGGTCGGCGCCGGCAGGCTGCGCACGTCCCCCGGCTGATACGCCTGCGGTGGATCGCCGTCGGCGCTGCTACGGAAGGCGACCCGGCGCAGCGGCACGTGAGCCGGCAGCGGAGCGAGCGGGGGCTCATCGCCCCGCGCCATCGAATCCACCACCTCCACGACCGCGATGTCCGCGAACCCCGGCACCAGGGTGTCAGCGAGGTCCCCGCAGGTCACCAACGCGTCGAGGGTCCGGCCCACCCGCTCGCGCACCGCACCGATTACGGCCGCATGAGCACGTGCCTTTTCACGATCCGTGACTTCGACGCCCATCAGGGCAACACCGAGCACCTGCCCGCGCGGATCGTGCAGACGGAATGCAGAAACCTCGTAGGCACGCTCGCGCCCTGGATCGGTGGGGGGGCGTCCCCGCACGACGTGCCCCATTACGGGGACACCGCTGTCCAGCACCCTGCGGACGAGCAGGGCGAGCTCCTCGGGTTCCGCGGCCCCCCGGGCGGAATCGGGGAAGCGGCGCCCGACGAGGTCCTCCACTGCCACGCCGTGCTTGGAGGCTGCGGCCGAGTCGGCCCGCACCACCCGCAGATCGGTGTCCAGCAGGCGCAATCCCAGGGGCGACTGGGTGAACAGAGCGTCGAGCATCGCCACGTCCGCATCACTCAAACGCCTAGCCGCGTCACCTTGAGTCATGGAAATCACCTCCGCCAATTAGCGGGCTTCCTCCACCCAGGATGGGAGTGACGGCGACAATGCACTACTCACGACCACAGCCCAGGCGACAAGATCGCGCTTGCCATAAGTGCGCGTGGACGCCGGGGACCGCAGCGCTGACGGCAACGAACATGTGGCCGACGCCTGATCGCGGACAACTCCGCAGCGCTACACCACGTCGCGGGACGCCACCTGCGCGCTAGCTTGGTCAGCGAAGCCGCAGGTCACCAACAGGACGCCCCACCCTCTCTCCTAAAGCGGTGTTGGGGGTGACCAACTCGCCCCCGCTCGGGGCGCTCGACGAGGCGGGGGCCTGGTGTTTGAATCGAACATGTGACCGAGTTGCCGCCTGTCCCTGCGCGCCTGCGTGTGATCTTGGCGCACCTCGAAGCGCAGCTCGCCGACGAAGAGACCGTCGTCACGTACCTGCGGCTCCAGCGGGACGCTGTACGCCAAGCCCTCGCGGTGGCTGAGGGCCGGCAGGAATCGGCGCGGCCTCCGCAGTCTCCACGCCGTCGGCCGCCCGAGTTGCGCCCCGTGCTTGGCCCGGCGCCGGCCAGGTGCGAGCGTCAGTCGTCCGGCTTCATGGTCGAGCAGCGGCGCACGCCCACCGCTCCGCAGGAGGCTTGCTTCCACATCGACGACTGCACGATGACCAGCAACAACACGCATCCCATCTCGGCGCAGGATGCTCGGATGGCGCTCACGGACGCGCGCTTGGAGGCGTGCGCGTTCTGCCGACCGGACACCGAGCTAGGGATCCTCGACTGAGCCCCCGCACGAGCGAGTGCGGGGGCTCGATCCATATGCGGATAACCCAGAGCACACTGGGAGTATGTCCGGACAAGCGCCCGTGATCGTTCACCCGCCGCAGCCGGACGGCGGACGGCGGGTGACGATCCGCGATGAGTACGTCGGCACGGCGTACCACCTGCTCGACGTGGTGGAGTTCCTACGCCTCGCAGGCCTGCCCGAGGCTGATACGAAGATCGACGACCCGGAGCTGCTCGAATGGCGCGGCGGGGGACCGACCCACTGGGCTCCGGAGGCGCGCGGCTGAGGTTGTGCGGTTGGGTATGCGTGAGCCCCCGCACGAGCGTGTGCGGGGGCTTCGCTGTGCCCCTGTACATCCCCGAACGAGCCGAGAGACCCTGGTTAGGCAGGCCCATCCGGGCTGGGGGCGGTGCCGTGCAACGCTGCTCCTGCCACGGGGTGCGCAATGCGAGTGGAATTGATCAAACGCGCCGCCGACGTGCTGTGGGACGTCCCCGACGACGCGCGCAAGGAGATCATCCTGATCATTAGCGCCACGGCCGAGGCCCCGTTCCCGCCGCCAGGGGCGAAAGCGGCAGCCTTCGGCAATCAGTGCTGGGTCGAGTACATGGCCCGGGGCAACGTGATCCAAGTGATCGACGTCGGGTGTCTCTGCTTACAGAGCTCCGCAGCGGCGCTCTGCTCGGTCCAGATGCGTCCGCACCTGGTGCAGCGGGCGACGGGTGATGCGCCGGTGCCTCCGTGGAGGTTCAGAGCCGCGGTGCGTTCGCAGAGGTGAACTCGGTCGGCGACACGCCCGCGACGCCTTCGACCTCACGGACCTCCAAACCCCCTGTCGGAGCAGACTGGATCGACGACAGCGAATTCACCGCGTATGGCCTCGATGACAAGGCGATTGCCGAGCTGCGCTGACAACGGCCTTGTGGTGGCAGCCAGCACCAACGCAGGCGTGCCAGATTCGTGCCAGATCCTGCGGGGAACCACGGGGAACACCGGACACCCGGACGGCGGCCGAGCGCACACCGGCACCACTCCCCCGCAGGTCAGCCATGCGGCCAGCTCTAGATCACCTCAGCTTCCCAAGCTGATAGCGCGCCGGAGTGCGCCCACGTGCACCAACAGGGGCTGTCTGCGCCTTGTCTGTCGGCAGGAGACCGGCCACGGTTCCTAGAAGCTTCAGGAACTGCGGGGCGAGACCCGGAGGAGGCAGCGGCGTGGCGACGTGTGGCGCACCGAACAAGTCAGGGGGGCGGTGCCGGCGGAAGGTGGTGACCGGCACGTCCCGGTGTCCGGTCCATCAAGGGCCGTGGTCCGCGTACGGCGTGGCCCAACGCAAGGAGAAGGAAGCCAAGGCGAAGAAGCGCAGGATCCGCAAGAAGCGCTAGCTACGGCTGACATCCACAGGTGACATCAACAGCACTGGACGCAGGCATCCATGGGCGGCCAGGCACGTACGGTCCGATCGCGTGAGGACCTTGTCGGGCGGCGCTCGGATCGAACTCCTAAAGCGGGTGTCGCAGGTTCGAATCCTGCCGGGGGCACAAGCGTGACCAGGGGAAACGCCCCGGGCCAGGATGGTCCGGGGCGTTTTGACGGCAACGACCCACAGGTGGCAAGCAGGCGACCGCTACGCGATACGGGTTGACTGACACCCGAATCCTTCGGCATCACAACACGCTTCGGCCGATGGACCACGGCTACGGCGTCCCTGACGCGCCCGAGCTCGGGTAAGCCCGCTCCCGGAGCCAATCGCAAATGATGGACACCGCCTCCCGCGGCAGGCACCGAACGCGCACAAGCAGGTCGGTTCAGCCCAGGTAGAAGTCCTTCCGGGCGGCTACGAACGCCTCGATGGACTGGGCGGGGATGCCCGTCACGCGCTCGACGCCGTTGGCAGTGCGGTTGTAACGGTTGTCCCGGTGCAGCCGGGCCATGGTGGCGACGTGCTGTTCGAGGTGCGGGGGCATCCCCAGCTTCGGGAGGTGGGCCTCCCACCGCTCCGGGGGCATGTCCACATAGGACACCGGCCTGCCCAGCGCCCGAGAGAATTCCGCGGCCAGCTCCGTCATGTCGACCGAGCGCGGCCCGGTCAGCTCGTAGACCTGCCCGATGTGGGGAGCCGGGTCGCGGAGCACAGTGGCGATGACCCGGGCGACGTCGTCCACGGCGACCGGCGAGGTGCGTCCGGTGCCGAACGGCACCGCGATCGTGCCGTTCTCCTGAATCGACCGCGCCGCCATCGTGGTGAACAGCGGAGTGTCCAGGAAAGCCGTCGGCCGGATGTGCACCACCGGCAGACCCGACCAGTCGAACACCTGCTCCGCCAGCCAGTGCAGCCGCTGTTGGTGGGACTCCTCCGTGCTGGTGGCGGTCATCTGCGACACCGTCATCTGCGACAGGTCGACCAGGGCCTCTAGCTTCCCGTACTCCTTCGCAACGGAAGCCACCACGGTCGCCGCCAGCAGATGGTCCGGCGACACGCGCATCCCGAAGTACATCCGCGCCACGCCCTGCAGCGCGGCCGCTACCGTCTCGGGCCGGGCCAGGTCACCGATGACGACCTCTGCGCCCAGTGCCCGCAGTTCAGCGGCCCGCTCGTCATCGCGGCGGACCATGAAACGCACTGGCACGTCCTGAGCACGCAGGTGCTCGAAGACCGTGCGGCCCACGCCGCCGGCACCGGGGATAAGAACAAGGTTGTTGGCAACCATCGGGCGATCTCCTTCGAAATTAATGGAAAATATCTGAGTTGAGGTGTGATCAGAGCGTCAGCCCAGCCGTCAGCAAGGCATTGGCCCCTGCGATGCCACTGTGGGTCCGTGTGGCGATTTCACACGTCGTGGCGGTCTCTTCGAGCAGCCGCAGTACCGTCTCGATGACGGCGGTTTCGGCGACGACACTGCGGGGACGTCCCTGGCAGGCGGTCGCCTCCATGTCTCGCGGGGATGGTTCGTGATCACCGTCGGGCTCAGACGGTCTGGCGCTGGGACTTAGCACCGCTGGCGGCCGCAGCGGCGTCCTTGCCAGGCAGGAAGACCAGCACGACGACCGCGCCGACCAGGGCGACGGCTGCGGACCCCATCGCGCTGATGTGCATGGCGTGGATGAAGGCGTCGTGCGCGGGCTGCACCAGTGCCCTGCCGGCCGGTCCCAGCTTCTCGGCGACGGTAAGGGTCGCCTGGACGGATTCACCTGCGGCGTGCCGGTCGGAGGTGGGCAGTACGTCCAGGTGGCCGTCGATGCCGTCGCGGTAGGTGGTGGACAGCAGCGACCCCAGCACGGCGACGCCCATGGCCCCGCCGACCTGCCGGAAGGTGTTGTTGACCGCGGATCCGGAGCCGGCCTTCTCCCGCGGCAGCGACGACATGATCATGACGGTGGCGGGCGGCATCACATGGGCCATCCCCGTGCCCATCAGGAAGAACAGCACCTCCAGCACCCAGATGGGGGTGTCCTGGCCGAGCAGCAGGAAGCCTGCGAAGGCCACGGCGGTCAGGACGAGGCCGGTGGCGCACACGGCTCGGGCGCCGAAGCGGCCCACGACCAGCCGGGCCCGCGGGGCGAAGAACATCTGGGAGGCGGCCAGCGGCAGCACGAGCAGTCCGGACTGCAGGACGCTGTAGCCGCGCACGCTCTGGTTGTAGAAGACGCTGAAGAACGTGACGCCCATGAGGGCGAAGAAGACCAGGCCGATGGCGGCCACGGACGCGGAGAACCGCCGGTTGCGGAAGTAGGTGACGTCGAGGGCCGGATGGTCGCTGCGGGCCTCGTACACCACGAAGCCGGCGAGGACCGCCAGGCCGCCGAGGATCGTCGTCCAGGACTCGGGCCGGGTGAAGTCGCCCAACTGGCCGCCCTTGATGATGCCGTAGACCAGCAGCGCCAGACCGGCGATCGACAGCAGCACGCCGAACGGGTCGAGCCTGCCGGGCCTGGGGTCCCTGGAGTCGGGGACGATCGCCACCATCGCGGCCATCGCGGCGACCACGATCGGCACGTTGACCAGGAAGACCGAGCCCCACCAGAAGTGCTCCAGCAGGACGCCGCCGGCGATCGGGCCGGCGGCGATGGCGAAACCGACCACACCGGTCCAGATGCCGATGGCCTTGGGCTGCTCGTCGCGCTCGAAGACGTTCATGATGATCGCGAGGGTGGCGGGCAGGATGAAGGCGCCGCCGAAGCCCATCACGGCGCGGAAGGCGATGAGCTGCCCGGAGGAGTCCGACAGCGCGGACAGCGCGGATCCCGCGCCGAACACCAGCATGCCGAAGAGCAGCACCTTCTTGCGGCCGAGCCGGTCACCGAGCAGGCCCGCGGTGAAGAGCAGTCCGGCGAAGACGAGTGTGTAGGAGTCGACCGCCCACTCCAGCTGGCTCTGGGTGGAGCCGAGTCCGGTGGGAGCGGGCTGGGCGATGGTCTTCATCGCCACGTTGAGTATCGAGTTGTCCAGCATCACCACCAGAAGGCTGCACGAGAGCACGGTCAGGATGGCCCAGCGCCGACGGTGGACCGCCTCGGAAACGCTTCGTCGCCGGGCAGGCGGCTCGGGTGGCGTGGACCCCGCGGGCGTCGAGGAGTCGGTGGGGGTGGGTGGTGATGCCACAGGGGTCTCCAGTGCCGTCGGTGGTTCTGCGATTGCGGGCGGAGGCTGGCGGCCTCAGACGGTGGGAGGCAGTGCAAGGCCTTGCCCGACCTGCCGAGTGATCTCATCGGCATCAAATAGATGTCGCCAGCAATTTAAACGGCGGCTAGGATAGATGGCAAGTGACATCTATTCGAGGAGAGTGATTCCGTGGGCCGCGTGTCCCAGGCGCAAGCACAGGAGAACCGGCAGCGCGTCGTAGCCACCGCCTCCCGGATGTTCCGCGAGAAAGGCACCGCGGTCAGCGTCGCCGAACTGATGAAGGCCGCCGGGCTCACCCATGGCGGGTTTCACAAGCAGTTCGCTTCCAAGGAGGATCTGGTCGACGAGGCCATCGCCCACGCCTTCGCCGAGCAGGCGGCACACTCGACGGTGGCGCTCGAGGAGCACGCCGCGGAGCACGAGGCCGCCCGGCGGACCCTGATCGAGGACTACCTCTCGGCCTGGCACCGTGATCACCCCGCGGACGGCTGCCCTGTCTCCGGATTCGCCGCCGACCTGGGGCGCGCGCCCGAGCAGGCCGCCCGCGCCCAGCACGTCTACATCAACGGGGTACGGAACCGCGCCGCTCGGCTGGCCACCGGCGACGACGACGGCATGGCCCAGCTCTGCACCATGGTCGGTGCCCTCGCCCTCGCCCGCGCCACCCGGGGCAACCCGATCTCCGAAGAACTGCTGCAGGCCGCGCGCACGGCTCTCACCAAGAGCGGCTCCGGGCAGTCCGAACCGCAGCACCGCACGGACTGACCGAGGCCGGCTGACGGTGCAGGCCGCCGCCCGGGCCCGCAAGTCGGCTTCAGGCCGAACCCTGGCAGGAGACCCGCCTTGACCACCTCGGCGCGGGGGTCGAATCCACCGAGCGAGTCAACGCAGCCACCGACGAGATGAAGAGCGACGGCAGTTTCTGACGGCAACGTCAGCACACTGACCCGGTCCTGAGCACCTCCCAGAACACTCGCCGTGCCCTGCCACGGGCTTGGCGCCCAGGCGCCCCGTTCAGCTGGCAGAACTCCTAAAGCGGGTGTCGCAGGTTCGAATCCTGCCGGGGGCAAAAGCCAAAAGGCCCCGGACCGATCATGGTCCGGGGCCTTTGACATCCACTTCGCCAACGGTGCGGACAGCCCGGACGCCGACCCATACTTCAGACTGCTGCTTCGTGTACGCCGACCTCGGCTGCCAGTACCCGCAGGTCTTCGGCGGGTGGCCGGGTCATGGTCAGCAGGTCGGACACGAGTTGCTTCACTACGGGCATGGCGCCGACGATCTCGGGCGAGAGGTTCTGTGCCGCCCGTACGGCCGTCACGGCATCGGCGATCTGCCGCCGTTGGGCGTGCGCGCGGCAAGCTTACGGGCCCCGATGTCTCGCCCCATGGCAGCTCCCGCCCTAACCGCTACACCGACCTCCTGCACGCTAGGCTCGGCAGTCGTCCACCGTCGAATCCGGGGGTATGCATGGGCCAAAAAATGCGGTTACTTGAGTGTCCACAGTGCGATGAAAAATCCCTTTTTGACGAATGGGTCATACGCCGCAACGGGTCACCAGACCAAGCTGGCCGCCCAGCTGACTTCAAGCTCTGGGGTTGCCTGGCGTGCGGACAACCCCAGCTCTGGAACGAGCCCGTAGATTCTGACAACTCGAACGAGCCTCAACGATTGTGGCCCCAGGTCACCGCACTTGCTCCGGGCATCCCAGCATCGATAGCGCGCGAGATAGTGGAAGCGCGTGCATGCTTCGATGCCAACCTGTACACGGCAGCTGCCGTCATGGTCCGCCGTACGCTGGAAGGCATGTGCATCGAGCAGGGAACGCAGAAGAAGGCCCTCTTCCAGGCACTCCAGGAACTCCGCGATAACGGGAAGATCGAGGGCCGCCTCTTCGACTGGGCACAGGCGTTGAGAGTGCTAGGCAACCAAGGCGCCCACTTCAGCGAGGAATCGGTGAGCCGGAAAGACGCAGCGGATGCGTTGTCTCTTGCCGAGGCTCTACTGAACTACATCTACGTCTTCACAGCCAAGTACGAGGAATTTCAGAACCGTAGGCAGGCGTCAGCAAACTGAGTTCTGACATCCACAGTTGACATCAACGACGCCAGACAGAGGCGTACATCAGCGTCTCTGTCCGGCTGCCGCGCCAGTCGACGGCAGTAGCCGGAGCAGACTCGGATCGAACTCCTAAAGCGGGTGTCGCAGGTTCGAATCCTGCCGGGGGCACACGACAGTTCGTGCAGGTCACGGGCTAGATCATGAGACTGGCCCCGGGGCTGACCCCCGGGGCCAGTACACATTTAGTACACCTGGATTTGGTCACCCGACGGGCGCGATTACCGCTCTCAGCTTTATCAGAGCGGCAGAACGGCCCGCGTCGAGCACATCGGCCACCTCGTCCAATCGGTCCGGCCACAAATGCCGTACACGTCCAACGTCATG
This sequence comes from Streptomyces sp. R35, assembly GCF_041053035.1. Lineage (NCBI taxonomy): Bacteria > Bacillati > Actinomycetota > Actinomycetes > Kitasatosporales > Streptomycetaceae > Streptomyces > Streptomyces sp. R35. The sequence goes on along the minus strand of NZ_CP163440.1, from coordinate 7,476,802 downwards.
GCCGCAGATTTGTGGCCCAACATCAACTGGACGACCTTGACGTCCGCACCCGCGCTGATCGCCAGCGAGGCGGCCGTGTGACGCAATTTGTGTGATGTGAGGTCGAGCCCTTCCAGGCCGGCCGACTTCACCGCCTTCTCCCAGTCCCGACGCCGGAAGTTCGGGTACCGCATCGGTCCGCCCTCCGGAGCAGTGAAGAGCAGGGCGTCCCGGGGACGTCCGACAACCAGGGGCCGCAACTCCTCTGCGAACGACCGCGGGAGCGGCACAGAGCGCTTCTCGTGGTTCTTCACCGGCCCGAGTTCGAGGTGCCCGTCGATGTCCGAGTACGCCTGGAGGATGCGTATCCGTCGGTCGTCCAGCTGCGTGCGGCCGACCTTGATGGCGATGGCCTCACCCCACCGGATGCCGGTGTACCCGAGCGTCGTGACGAACGTCTGGTAGCGGCCTGCATGTTCGGCCAGCGTCTCCAGTTGGTCGTGGGTCAGGTAGACGTGGTTGTGCTGATCGTCGTTGCTGGGTAGATCGTGTTCGTGGTATGGACTGACTGAGATCCGGTGACTCTTGACCGCGTGCTTCATGACGCTGCTGAGCACGTAGTCGGGGACTTTGTCGCTGCCACGATCGCCGATGATGAGGCCGGGCACGCTCCTTGCAGGAGCCAGCGGTCTCAATTGCTGTCTACGTACCGTCCACCGGTCGGTGATGCCTGGTGGTGGGTTGACCGGTGACGGAGGCGATCATGTCGAAAACGCCGTCGTAGCCGGGCACGGTTAAGGGCTGTCCCGTAACGGGAGTGACTGTTGAGGTGTCAGTTCCGGGCTATGGACTGCGGGTTGACTGGGATGAATGATCTGGGCATGTCCACGGACGAGGCACTCTCCGAAACCGACCTTGATGCGATGGCCGAGCGCGCTGCAGCCGCATCGCCGGGGCCTTGGGTGCCCTGGCTGGAGACGCGCGGAGCAACAGGTGGCGAGAGCTTCATCCAGGTCGATCCTGACCACGGCGAGGAAGATGACGAGATCTATGTCAACCGGATCGTCGGCGCTCGGCAAATCCTCGGTCCGGACCAGCAGTTGGATGCGGATCTCGACTTCATCGCATGGGCGCGTCAGGACGTACCCCGCCTGATCGCTGAGGTGAGGCGGCTGCGGGCCCTGCTCGTGGAGAGAGGCTCACAGGACTGACCTGTGTCACTCGCTTGTGGTGAGATCCTCGCCGCGTGCCTCAAGTGATCACTGCAGCGGAACCGTCCTGGATAGGCCCGTTCAGTGGGCTCAGCCCGAGATCCTTCACCAAACTGGTGAACGCACTCCGGCGTGAAGGCGTCGACGATGCCCGCACGGGCCGACCCTGGGGTCTTCCTCTGGCCGACCGGGTGCTCCTGCTCGCTGCGTACTGGCGAACGAACCTGACGCTGCGGCAACTTGCACCACTATTCGGGGTTTCGAAGTCGGCAGCGGACCGGATCATTGCCCACCTTGGGCCACTCCTCGCAATGCGGCCGCGCCAGCGGTTCCGGAAGAACACCGTGCTGATCGTGGACGGCACCCTGGTGCCCACCCGCGACCACACAGTGGCGGAGCAGTCGAAGAACTATCGCTATTCCACGGCCCATCAGGTCGTCATCGACGCTGACACCCGCCTGGTCGTCGTGGTCGGCCGGCCCCTGCCGGGCAACCGCCACGACTCCCGCGGCTGGGAGGAATCCGGCGCCAAGGCCGCCGTCGGCAACACCATGACCATCGCCGACGGCGGCTATCAAGGGACCGGCCTGCTCATTCCACACCGGCGCCGCAAAGGCGAGGAACTCCAGACATGGAAGGAGGAGCACAACCGATCGCACAAGCAGGTCAGGGCCCGTGTCGAGCACACCTTCGCCCGCATGAAGAGCTGGAAGATCCTCCGCGACTGCCGCCTCAAAGGAGACGGCGTCCATCACGCCATGCTCGGCATCGCCCGCCTGCACAACCTGGCCCTCGCCGGATAGGCGAGCAAGCCCCCTGCAGACGACCTTGCCTTTCCCTACTCCAAGATCGTTACGGGACAAGCCTTAGGTTCTGTCCGACGTGTGAACGACGGCGATATCCTCCAGGGGTCGTGTCGTTGTAATTCACCATCCCCTGGGCCTCGGCTCAGCGGTCGACTGCTCAGGTTGAGCCCGCGGGACGGGCGTCGATCGCAAAGCTGTGCGAGGCGCTTCTGTGGCGCTTGAGACGCAGGGACTCAGCGGCGGCACGAAAGGCCGTCGTCTAGCCTCGGGCCATGAACCGTCCCGCCGTGCCACGTCCGCTGACCGAGGCCGAGGTGATCGAAGCCGAGGCCGAACTTGGAGTCACCTTCCCCAGCGAGTATCGCCACTACTTGCTGCAGGTGAGTTCGGGCGGGGCGGTCGAACAGCTTGAGAAGACGGAGAACGGCTGGTGGTGGGCGGGTAACAGCACGAAGCGACGTGACCTCCTGCCCCTGCCCTTCCCCCACCCCGACACCTACGAGGATGCCGACGACGAGTTCTATCGGCGCCTGCCTCGGGCTGAGGACTACGCAGATGAGGACGCGTTCTCGGAGTCCATGAATGGCTGGAACACCGAGTATTGGGACTTCAACGAGCGGAAGACAGCGGGGTCTTTCGTCGCGAAGGAGCACGGTTGCGGATTCGCCACGCTTTTGGTGATCACGGGCCCGTTCGCCGGGACGCTTTGGTGGGACGGACGGGCGACAAGCGACCTGATCATCCCGCTGTCCCTCGACCATGCCGGCGGCGCCCGGCCTGTGACCTTCGGCGAATGGCTCGGTCGTGACTCCTGGGACCTGCTTCCGCCCGGCTGGGGACGAGCCTGACGTCATCGGGACGGCAGGGGAAGATGAGCCGTGATCCGAGGAAGCGGCTTAGCTTTTCGCCGGCTTCTCACCGAGGTTCTTGGGTCGCTTGTTCGGCCGGTAGCTGGGTCCGTTCATCGCGCGCTTGCGTCGCTGGTTCCGGTCTTGCGCGAAACAGGGGGAGTACTGCGTGTTTGTGGTGAGAACGTCCGGCCGAAGCGCGGCAGTCGACGACGACCGCCATGAGTTCAAACTCCTGGGCAGGAGACAGTCCAGCGGGCTGGACCTCGCACGCCCGGCCACCACGGGCGTCCGATCCCGCGCGGTTCTGGAACTGCAACAGAACTATGGCCGTCTGCAGTTCAGGGCTCTGGTGGGTGGCGAGTTCGTGCCGGGAGAGGGCGACCGGATTGCCTGGCGGGTCAGGTGCTGGGAGACGGCCCGGCCTACTCCACAGCAGGGGCTGCTGCCCGGTGCGCTGCTGCCGGGCCTGCCCGCAAGGCTGGATCACGCTGCGGCGATGGGCCTGTGGGCAAACCTCAACGCCGGGGCCCTACCAGCCGGCCAGCTGGTGATCGACCGGGCGGGCTACAACCAGGAGTCCTCCCCCGCATTGTTCACAACGGCCGTCAAACTCCTGGTACACGTCCTGCTGGCGGGCGTCTTCGGATCGCCCGCGGAGCCGGTCATCAGATCCTGGGTGGCCACTGGCCGAATCCCGGATGTCACTGCCCAGAGTTGATGTCGAAGCGTAGGTATGGAGAGTCCTGGCCAGTGCGAAGAACCCCAGCACCGTTCGCATCGAGGGACTGTGGCGCGGTCTGCGGGCCGTGCCACTCTCGTGCCAGAACGGACGGGGACTCACGGGGAAGCGCGGTGCGCCACGGCACTCAACACCAAGCGCGCCCGAAGCCGCAAAGCCGCTGGTCGGAGCGGGGGTCGCTCATGTGCATCCGGCGTCGTTTTTCGGCCGCAGGCCCGGCTCGCGGACCATCGCGGTGATCTCGGCGGCGGCACGCTCAGCACGGCCTGGGCGGCGCAGCCGTCGCTCCAGCGGCGGGAAGCCGACACTGCCGACGGGGGTGTCGTCGACATTGGTGCGGCAACGGACGATCAGCTCACCTTCGGGGGTGTAGACAGCGCCGATGACATCCGCCCACGGGAGATGGGCAGTACGCCACAGGCCGCGAACGTGCAGTCCATTGGAGTCGGCGGTGATCCGCCAGATCATCATCCGGAGGCAGACGCTCACCCAGTACAAACCACCTACCGACCAGAAGGGCAGCTGCCACCACGTAGGGGAACCCGTGAAGAGCGTCCCCAGCAGCATGATGGTCACGACGATCAACGCCGCTCCGACGGAGCGCGCCACCGGACCTGCCTGCCACCGGACCGGTCCGGTGGCAGGGGTCATCGCGGCGAGGGCGTTTTGGACGCGGGCCTCAGCGGCCCTGCGGTGTGCGGCCGTGCGTGCTGTGCGTGCTGTGCGTGCTGTGCGTGCTGTGCGTGCTGTGCGTGCTGTGCGTGCTGTGCGTGCTGTGCCGGGACGGTATACCCCGGGCTTGCCCGTGCCGTCGGGAGAACCGTGCCGTATCGGGGACGCGGTCCCCTCGACGAGCCACTGCCCGGACTCCGTTGCGCTCGCCAGAATCAACTCACCGCCCTCGCGAGGTGCACCGTAGAGCAGGGCTTGGCGCAGTGCCGTGCGGGTACCGGTGTGGGGCTCGTAGCTCAGCACCGGACGCAGGGTGGCGGTGTCGTCGGCGGCGAATATCTCCGTACGCCCCTGATCGTGACGGGTCAGGACGCGCAGTACCGGGACCGGGGCGCGGTGCAGCGCCACCGCCCGGCGGCGGGAGAGCAGGCCCGAGCCAAGCACGGTGACACCGAGCCCGGCGAGGACGAGTGCCAGCGCCTGACGGCCGGTGCGGTCGCCGTAGGGCTCAGTGGCGAGCCGCATCCAATCGCCGTGCATCAGCACCGGCACGCTACTACCAACCCGATAGCTGCCCTGCGCGTCGAACCTGTGTCGTGTGTTATCGGAGAGGCGGACAGTGACGGTGTAGTCGTCAGTGTTGTAGGCCACGACTCGGGCGTTCTCCGACGTGGCCGTACGAGCCAGGCGGTCGTCTGCCCGGTCGTCCACGACGACGGTCGCAATCAGGGCACCGGCCACCGCGCACAGGATCGCCCCCACAATGCCGCGGACCAGGCCCCGGCGCCAAGGGCGGACGTCGTCCGTCGCCGGGGCAGGCACCGTGATGCCGCCGGCCGCGTCGAGCACGAGCGAGCGTTGGCGGCCGCGCGCCCGCAGCCGCGCCACGACGGCCGCCCAGCCCCAGCACAGCCCCGCCACAACGACGGCGTCCGCGATCTTCTCGGCCGGCCCACCCAGCCAAATATCGGGATTGCTCATCCAGATCAGCAGCAACGGAGCGGACACGAGCGCGAGTTCCGGTAGCACAAACAACCACACCAGGTGCGGCAGGAAGAACATCGATCCGGCCGCATCGAGCCAGTCCGCCCCACAGGGCGCTGCCACCGTGCACATCGAGTCGGGCGAGAACATCACCGCCGCCATGACCACCGCCACCAGCAGCACCACAGCCGGCCCCACCGGCCGCGCCCACGCGGGCACCCGGACGTCCGCCCACCGCCTGGCATCGGCGGACACCCAGGGGCGAGCGGGAACATCCGCATACGGCACTGAACTCGTCGTCACCCGCGCATTATTCGTCACGGTTGTATGCCCCCTGCGCCTGGGGCCACCCCGAGTAGTACGCCCGGTGGCGAACGCCGATCGATACTGCCGTTGGTCTCAGTTCCGGTCTCATTCACAGACTTTTTAAGCGCTTGGCCGCAGGTTCAGTCCTGCCGGCCGTCACCAGCAAAAACGCCCCAGAGGGGATATTCCTCCAGGACATTTCGTGTCTCTGGCGGTAACGGAGCAGTGGCCGCACCAAACCAGCAGTAACTGTCGAGGGCGGCGCAGCGTGCCGTCAAGCTCCGATCCGTCATCCGTCTCGTTTCGCAGAGGCGATCACGGAGGAAACGACGGCGGTCACGACGAGGCTCCCCATCATGGCCATCCCCACGCCGACCATGAAGAGGCCGCTGGAGTCGTCCGACCAGTCGTACTAGGCAGCAACGGTGAGGCCAGCCGTGGTGCCGAGCACAGCGCCTGCGGGCCCGCATCCGAGAGTGCGGTCCCTCTCGCGACTCTCCGCTGTCCCACCTGTCCGGCTGTCTGGTTATGCCTTTCACCTGCATAAACGGCCCGGACAGCTCGCAGTGCTGGTGTCCGGGCTGTCCGGTCACAGACGGGCTGCAACACCCGGGGTGTTGCAGCCCGTCGGCGAAGCCGACCACTCAACAGGCGCAGGAGCCGGAGGCGACTTCCCATCTGCTCTGGCTCACGAGACGCAAACCGCAGGACGCGAAACTGCCCCTACCGGATCAAGGCCCGCGCACAGCGCTGGCGCGCGCCGCCACGAGGACAACTCGCACCCATGAGGGCCGGTACCGCGCCCCGAGCCCTGGCCAGCTTCCGCAACCTGGGCATCAGTACGTTCCGCCTGGCCGGACGAGCCAACAACGCCCATGCCCGCCGCGATCTCCTCAACCACAACGACGCCTTCGCCGTCTACGGCATCTGATCAACCACTACGAAGTCGGCACAACGGAACAACGCCGGGGCCGTGCAGATCTACAAGGACGCTGCTTGCGGGACAAGCGCGCCGACGCGCTGCGGCTGACCCGGATCACCGGCCAAGTTGACCTCGGAATGCCCACCATCGGCACAGCCCGATAGCCAAGCCAGCCGGATCGCTCCAGCGACTGGGCCACGCAGGGAGTGAACCGGCCTGCGGGCGGGGCCGGAATTTCGCTTGCTCGTCATTTCTAGGCCGCCATTGATGCCATGTCGCACTCCCTGTGATCCAGTTCACTGGAGCGCCCCCCTCAACCGGACCTGAAAGAGGGACACATTGTTGGGACGCACGCTAAAGCGCGGGCTCATCACGCTCGTCGCCGTCGGCCTTGCCTCTTCCGTAGTGTCGGTCACCACGGCATCGGCAGCCAGCAGCCCACTGACGCTCGCCGTGTTCGGAGACTCGCCGTACGGCAAGACGGCGTACGCGCCCGCGGGCCAGACCGCCGACACCTCGCAGCTCCAGAAGACCCCGGCGTTCATCGGCACCATCAACAGTGACCCGACGGTCAGCGACGTCATCCACGTGGGCGACATCCACTCGGGCAAGGAGTTCTGCACCGAGGACTACGACGCCTCGATCGCGTCCGCGTGGCAGACCTTCACGAAGCCGCTCGTCTACACCCCGGGTGACAACGAGTGGGCCGACTGCCACAAGGCGTCGAGCCTCACCTCGCCCGGTCAGGGCGGCGGCTTCTACGACTCGGCCTCCGGTGCGATCAACTACATCGGCACAAGCGGCCTGTCGACCAACCCGGCGGACTGCGTCAACTACCACTGTGGCAACCCGCTCGACAATCTCGCCAAAGTACGGCAGGACTTCTTCGCGCAGCCCGGCCACACCCTCGGCAGCGGGACACTGAACGTGGTGTCCCAGGCCACCGCCTACGACCCGAGCCACCCGGCCGACGCGCAGTACGTCGAGAACGTGATGTGGGCTCAGAACGACATCGTCTTCGTGACCGTCAACGCGCCGGGCGGCTCGAACAACGACGCCGACCCCTGGTACAAGGCGCCGGCCGCGACTCGGGCGCAGACCGACGAGCGGACCAACCGGACCGCGGCCGACGTCCGCTGGCTCGATGCCGCCTTCGCCGACGCGCGGGCCAAGCACGCCAAGGCCGTGGTGATCTCGGTGCAGGCCGACATGTGGGACCTCGACGGCAAGACCAAGGACCACCTGACGAACTACGAGCCGATCATCAGCGAGGTCGCAGCGAAGACGACCGAGTTCGGCCGCCCGGTGCTGATGCTCAACGGTGACTCGCACCTGTACCGCTCGGACAACCCGCTGTCGCCGACGGCGACGTGCACCGGCGAGACAGACCCGGCCACCGGCGCCAGCGTGTGTGCCCACGACCCGGGTAACAACGCGTGGAACGAGCACCCGTACTACAACGTCTCGAACTTCCACCGGATCGTCGTGCACGGCAGCACCACCCCGCTGGAATGGCTGAAACTGACCGCCGACCCGAACGCCAACTACGCCGTCACCGACACAACCTACGGCCCGTTCAGCTGGCAGCGGATGCCGCAGCCGCAGTTGTAACCCGCCAACTGCACACGACGGGCCACGGAGTCCGATGCGGACTCCGTGGCCCGTCGCGGTCCCGTCGGAAAGCCCGGTTACTTCAGCGCGGCGGACGACTTGTTCAGCAGCCGGCCGGCAACGATGAGCTGCGAGCCCTCGCCGTAGCCGACCGAGCTGGCCAGCTCCACCGCGCGCAGTGAGCCTTTCTCGTGCGCCCGGCAGAGCAGCAGGCCCACGGACGTCAAGGAAGAACCGCGTGGGCACTGGGGGTATGTCCGCATGCTTGCCCACCTCGGCCCGCTGACCGCGTGGCGCCCGGCGGGCAGCGAACTTCTGGTCCTACACGGGGCGGGGCACGCCGGTCCGTCTGCGCTCGCGCACGCCTATCTCAACAACACCCTGCACCTGACCGGCCGGGGCAGGGTTGGTCGATGCCCGAACTGCGGGCCCTCAACGGCCGGTTCCCACAGCCGGAGAGCTTCGGCGGGGAGATCACCCCGCTCATCCCCGGCCTCCGCCACACCGGAGGCAGGCCAGCTCGCGCCGGGCCCTGACCGGCAGCAGCCACGGAGCGGTCCTGCCCGTGGTGCTGGCCAACGGACTGAAGATGGGAGGCCCTTCCCTTCTGGCCTCCCTCACCAGGAACGAGGTACGCGCGTACTTCACCGGGCTCGGCTATCAGCCGTTCCTCCACGACGGCACTGACGTAGGCAGCTTCAGGGACCTGCTGGCCGGTGCCTTCGCCCGCATCCGTCCCCTCGGCACGGAAGGGCGGCAGCCGGTGATCGCGCTGACCATGCCCAAGGGCCACACCGGGCCCGAGCAGGTCGCCGGGCGGAAGATCGCCGGACGCCGGCCGTTCACAAGACCCCGCTGAAAACCCCCGCAAGGACCACGGCCCCGGCGTTGTTCCGTTGTGCCGACTTCGTAGTGGTTGATCAGATGCCGTAGACGGCGAAGGCGTCGTTGTGGTTGAGGAGATCGCGGCGGGCGTGGGCGATGTTGGCTCGTCCGGCCAGGCGGAACGTACTGATGCCCAGGTTGCGGAAGCTGGCCAGGGCTCGGGGCGCGGTACCGGCCCTCTCGCGCGACACACCTCCGACACACTACGGGATGCTTTGAGATCCCCGACCAGCTTCCGCGCAGGTCAGACGGCACTTCTCACACGATCGGCGCATTCTCTCCGGAGCCGTGTGCGCAGGTTCGAATCCTGCCGGGGCACAGAAGCCGGACCAGCGCGATCAACCTGCTGACCAGCCAAAGTGCCAGACATTAAGAGCCGGACCCAGTCCTACTGGGTCCGGCTCTTTGTCGTTGTTACGCACTGATCGCGAGTGAGCAGCGAGTGGGTTCAGGGACCTAAAGGCCGGTAGCGGACGGCGGGTCACGGGCGTGCCGTGGGTGTCCGAGCTCAGGGCAGTGGAGTGGTCCAGAACATCAGGCAGCTTTGGCTCAGCCCTTGCACCCGCTGTCGTCCCGATAGCTGATCTCGGGATCGTCGGCTTGGTGTCTCTTGCTTCGGCAGGCCCTGTACGTGTCCGGAACTGTGGCTTCCATCATGGCGAATGTGATCTTGTCCTGGTGAGATCGCCGGATGCTCGGTTTCCTGCTCCGTCTCCTGCCGTTCTGGGTCCGCGAGCCCCTGCTCATCGCGGTCGGGTCGGTTCTCGGCGTACGCATCATGTATCTCGCCGTCCGCGATCACGATCGGGTCGCGGCCGGTCTCGGCGTGGTGTTCCTCGTGTTCACCGCAATACGCGTCTACGCGGTGATCCGGGCCCTGCGCGCACGCCGGAACCCGAGTCCGACAGCCTCCGCAGACGGGGCGGCAGTCGATGCTGCCGCCCAGCTCCAGGCCCAGGCCGGAACCGGGCCGCGTCCCAGCCCGGACACTCCGGAGAAGGAGCACAACCCGTGGCGCCAGGCCATCGCGGCCGTGGCCGTGTTCGGGGCACTCGCGGCCTCGGTGTGGGTGGGCCCACGCTTCATGCCGTCCGACGACAACGCCCCGCAGGCCGCCTCGTGTTCGGACGGGGCACACGAGGAGCTTCCGAAGGCCTACAAGGACACGCCCAAGCCTGTGACCGGTGAAGAGCTGTGCAAGGCGCTCTACCGGCCAGACCTGGCCAAGCTCCTTGGAACGCCTGGAGAGACCGCGACCACTGTTTCCGGCACCAACAACACCGCTCCTCTGACTGATGGGAAGGTCGCCCAACCGGAGGCCGAGGTCACGTTCGACACGTACACCGTGAATGTGTCGGCCACTTACAACGAGCTGTCGATCGACCAGTACGTGAAGCTGATGAAGTTCGGGGACGAGACGGACATCAAGACGCTTAAGGTTCTCGGTCGGCCCGCGGTCCTCTCCTCGGATCACACCATGAAGTTCGAGATCAATCTCGGGAGTGGCGGTTCCGGCGGACCGGTCGAACAAGGCCCCCTGGCCAGGACGCTGTCCGTAGCCCTGGACCGTAATGACCGAGGCGGCTACTGCGAGATCACCGTGTGGAGCACGTCCGGAGCCCTCCCGAACGACAGCGTTCTCCTCAACATCGCCGAGAAGGTTCTTCCGAGGATCCCCTAACGACCTGTCCGATGAGACGCCGAAAACATCTCGGCGAAAAGATCGGTCCAGTCGCGCCGCCGGCGACAGCATCAGTCTTGTGACGGGATCCGTGCCGCAATCTCCGGAGCCGTGTGCGCAGGTTCGAATCCTGCCGGGGGCACTCGCTCGGGATCAGCAGAAAGAAATCAAGTGCTGACCGGGGCGGATGCCGACATGAGGGAGCGGGAACCAGTCTTGCCGGGTCCCGCTCTTTGTCGCTTCTTTGTCGTTGTTGAGCACTCCTCGCGATAGACCTGCGATAGAGCCGCGCCCGATTCAAGCGATGGGACGTTGTCCCCATCCCCTGCTCGGGCAGGGGATGCACAACGCACAGTGCCCATCGCGTGCGGCGATGGGCACTGTGCATGGCCGTTACCCGGCGGTGAGCCTTGCTCACCTGCGGTTTCAGCCCCAGATGTCGTAGTACTGGAAACCGTTGCCGACCGAGACTCGGGTGCCGAAGATCTCGCTGGTGGCCTTTGCGGTACCCGGGTACAGGTACAGCGTGCCGCCGGGGGTGCGGGCCAGGAAGTCGGCCAGGCCGTCGCGGGTGATGTCGCCGACCGCGTCGAAGGCGTTGTAGCCGGTCCAGGCGCTGCGGACCTTGATGCGGCTGGAGAAGGCCTCGGAGCCGGTCTTGCCGGTGCCCTTGTACAGGTACAGGTCGCCAGTGGTCTTGTTGCGGGCGATCAGGTCGGCCTTGCCGTCACCGGTGAAGTCGCCGTGGCCGCGTACGGAGTTGTACTGGTTCCAGCCGGTGCGGACCGAGAAGCGGGAGCCGAAGGTGCCGTTGCCCTTGCCCGGGTAGATCCACAGGGTGCCGCCGGAGTCGACGGACAGGATGTCGGGCAGGTAGTCGCCGGTGACGTCGCCCGGCGCGATGATCCGGGTGCGGGTCTTCCAGCAGGTGAAGATCTTCGTGTCGGTCCAGGAGCCGTCCGTGCGGGCGCTGTTGAGCACGAAGTGCTCCCATTACACGTCACCGGTGGAACTGGCACGGTAGATCAGGTCCTGGTAGCCGTCGCGGTTGAGCTGCGTCTCCAGGACGCGCTCGAACTCTGTGCCGCCTCCCCCATCGTGTTCTCCGCTCACCGGCCGACCGTATCGCGCGGCCGACAGGCAGAGTGCCGGCACCTGACCGAACAACTGACAGAGTTGCCGGGGAACCCATGAGAAGTGCCGGGAAACGCCCAAGAGCTGATGAGGAGTCACCATGGTTACGACAGTCAGCAGGACCGACGACGTCCGGGCCAGGGCCGAGGCCGCGCTGGCGCGCTGTGGAGTCGAGCTCGGCGCCGTCAAGGGCGATGCCCTGGCCGCTCGTACGCCGATCACCGGTGCGGAGCTGTTCGGGCTGCGCGCCGACACCCTGGAGGGTGTCGATCGGGCCGTCGAGGCGGCGCACGCGGCGTTTCTCGGGTGGCGGAGCGTACCGGCGCCGGTGCGGGGCGCGCTGGTCAAGCGGTTCGGGGAGCTGCTCGGCGAGCACAAGGAGCACCTCGCCGACCTGGTCACCGTCGAGGCCGGGAAGATCCGCTCCGAGGCGCTCGGCGAGGTGCAGGAGATGATCGACATCTGCGACTTCGCGGTCGGTCTGTCCCGGCAGCTCTACGGCCGCACGATGCCCTCCGAGCGTCCAGGGCACCGGCTGATGGAGACCTGGCACCCGCTGGGCGTGGTCGGCGTGATCTCCGCGTTCAACTTCCCGGTGGCCGTGTGGGCGTGGAACGCCGCGGTGGCCCTGGTCTGCGGTGACACCGTGGTCTGGAAGCCCTCCGAGCTCACCCCGCTGACCGCGCTGGCCTGTGCCGCCCTGCTCGACCGCGCCATCGCCGAGACGGGTGCCCCGGCTCACCTCAATCAGGTCGTGCTCGGTGGGGCCGATATCGGCGAGCGGCTCGTCGATTCGCCGCTGGTGCCGCTGGTCAGCGCGACCGGTTCGACTCGGATGGGGCGTGCGGTGGGGCCCCGGGTGGCCGCCCGGTTCGGCCGCAGCATCCTGGAACTCGGCGGGAACAACGCGGCCGTGGTGACTCCCTCGGCGGACCTCGATCTCACCGTGAACGCCGCCGTGTTCGCCGCCGCGGGCACGGCGGGGCAGCGGTGCACCACGCTGCGCCGGCTGATCGTGCACGACGACGTCGCCGACGCCGTCGTGGAGCGGCTCACCGCCGCCTACGGACGGCTGCCGATCGGCGATCCGTTCCAGGAGTCGACCCTGGTCGGGCCGCTGGTGAGCGAAGCCTCGTACGCCAGGATGAGCTCGGCCCTCGACCGCGCCGTCGAGGAAGGCGGCACCCTGTGCGCGGGCGGCGAGCGGCAACTCGCCGAAGCGGCACCGGGCGGCTACTACGTCCGCCCCGCGCTCGTACGCATGCCCGCGCAGACCGCCGTCGTCCGCGAGGAGACCTTCGCGCCCATCCTGTACGTCCTCACCTACCGCGACCTCGACGAGGCGATCCGGCTGCACAACGACGTACCGCAGGGCCTGTCGTCCGGGATCTTCACCGCCGACCAGCACGAGGCCGAACGGTTCCTGGCCGTCGACGGCGCGGACTGCGGGATCGTGAACGTCAACATCGGTACGTCGGGGGCGGAGATCGGCGGCGCGTTCGGCGGCGAGAAGGAGACGGGCGGGGGCCGCGAGTCCGGCTCCGACGCCTGGCGGGCGTACATGCGGCGAGCGACCAACACCGTGAACTACTCGGGGCGGGTGGCGTTGGCGCAGGGGGTGGACTTCTCGCAGTAAGGAGCGCGCCCGTCCTGTCCGAGCAGCGCCCTCTCATGCCAAGGGGCCGGGCCGAACGTGCCCGAGTTTGATCACTTGGGATATTCAGGGCGGGCGCCTGCCGGGCGAGCACAACAATGCGCGCATGGCCGATGACTGGAAGCAACATCTGGACAAGCTGCACGCGGGGCTGGTCGGGCGGGACGATCCGGCCGCCTGGGTGGCCGAGGCCGATGCTGTGGACGCCTCCCGGCGGTATCCGCACTTCGCGCTGCGCGGCCCGGTCTTCGGACTTGCCGCGCAGGACGCCGAAGCCGGCCCGGAGTGGCGGGTGTTGCAGCCGCTGACCAACGGCATGCCGCAGCAGGTCCGGGACGGTCTGAACTCCCTGCTGTGGTTCAGGGCCAAGGACGACACCGACGATCCCGGCGTACGGCGTGAGCTGCTGGCGGCGGTGGCGGTGCTCGAACGTGAGCCGGTGGACGAGTTGAGCGTGCTCGGCGTGCGCTACCGCGTCGTACGCGGCGACGAGTTCGCGCGCAGCGGGCCGGACGGGCTCGAACCGCCTCGGCCCACCGACCTGGAGCCCGCCGAACTGTCCTGGGAGGGCCGGCATACGACGCCCGAGCGCGATGTGGGGTTCGTCTTCGCGCCCGGTGAGGACGAAGGGCTCATGGCGGGCGCCTTGAAGATGGCGATGCGGGAGTTCGCGTACACCGGCGCACGGTTTCCCGCCGGGGTGCGCGCGGACTCCGAGCGGGCGATCACGAGCCACCCGGACGTCGTGCTCCTTCCCGTCGGCTTCGGCGTCGTGGAACACGGCGCGCGCGGGTGGCAGCCGCGCGGCGCGCTGATGCCGACCCCGCACGACGCGCGGCGGATGCTCTACGACGGGATGAACGAGATGTGGCCTCTGCTGTACGAGTTCGGCGAGGCGAAGCGAGGGCGGTACGCGCGGGCCGCCGAGAAGTTCAGGGCCGCCCGGCACGCCGATGAAGTCCGCGTGGACGACAGCCTGTTCAGGATCTGCCGTATCGAGCGGATGGCCCGGTTCGGCCCCGACGGGCCGGAGCCGCCCCGCCCCTCCGACCTGGACGACTACGGCCCGATGAAGATGCATCCGACCATGGACGAGGACGGCACGCTCCACCACGAGGAATGAGCGGCGCCCTGCACGACGGAAGCGTGTCGAAAGCGTCAGGGGCGGTCCCCCGTGGGACCGCCCCTGATCAGGTGTCAGCGAACCTCAGCCGGTTACGCCTTCGCCCCGGACGTCTCCGGCTCGGAGTCCGGCGCGGTGGCCGACCCCGGCGCGGCGGCGGTCGCCGGGCGTACGGGGATGAGCGAGGCGACGGCCGCCGCCGCGAGGCCCACGCCGCAGCCGATCAGCATGGCGACGCGGAAGCCGCTCTCGGAGGCGAAGGTGTAGGGGCCGAACTTGGTCGTCATCTGGGCCAGCACCACGCCGATCACGGCGGCGGCCACGGAACTGCCGATGGAGCGCATCAGCGTGTTGAAGCTGTTGGCCGAGGCGGTCTCCGACTGGGGCACCGCGCCCATGATGAGGGCCGGCATCGAGCCGTAGGCGAAGCCGACACCCGAGTTGCAGACGATGGTCACGAGCAGCAGGCCCCAGGGGGAGCCGGAGCTGATCAGCGGCAGGGAGATGCCGTAGCCGAGGGCGATGATCAGGGCGCCGACGATCAGGGTGACCTTGGGGCCCTTCGCGGCCGACAGCTTGGCGCCGACCGGCGAGATCAGCATCATCATCAGGCCCGCCGGGGCCATCCACAGGCCCATGGCCAGCATCGACTCGCCGAGACCGTAGCCGGTGGCCTCGGGCAGCTGGAGCAGCTGGGGGATCACCAGCGCCTGGGCGTACATCGCGAAGCCGATCAGGATCGAGGCGGCGTTCGTCGTCAGCACCTGCGGACGGGCGGTCACGCGGAGGTCGACCAGCGGGTCGGTGATGCGCAGCTCCCACCAGCCCCAGGCCAGCAGCACGATGACGGCGGCGGCGAACAGGCCGAGCGTGGTGCCGCTGCCCCAGCCCCAGTCGGCGCCCTTGGAGACGGCGAGGAGCAGACAGATCAGCGCGGTGCCGAGACCCAGTGCGCCCAGGAGGTCGAAGCCGCTCGACGCGGTGTTCTCGCGGCCCGCGGGCACGAAGAAGTAGATCAGCGTGCCGACCGCGAGGCTGAGCGCGGCGACGACCCAGAACAGCACCCGCCAGCTGGCGTTCTCGGCGATCGCCGCGGAGAACGGCAGGCCGAGCGCGCCGCCCACACCCATGGACGCACTCATCAGCGCGATGGACGTGCCCAGCTTCTCCGCCGGCACCACGTCGCGCAGCAGGCTGATGCCCAGCGGCACCACGCCCATGCCCATGCCCTGCAGACCACGTCCGGCGATCATCGGGATCACCGAGGAGGACAGGGCGCAGACCACCGAGCCGAGGATGAGCGGGACGAGGGAGGCCAGCAGCATGCGCCTCTTGCCGTACATGTCACCGAGGCGACCGGCGACGGGCGTCATCACCGCGGCCGCCAGCAGCGTGGCGGTGATCACCCACGAGGCGTTCGAGGCGCTGGTGTCGAGCAGGGTCGGCAGTTCCCCGATCAGCGGCACCACCAAGGTCTGCGTGATCGCGGCCACGATGCCCGCGAAGGCAAGGATGCCTACGACCCGGCCGGAGCCGGTCTCGGGCTTGGAACTGTCCACGGGTACTCCCTCAGGGCGATCAGAGTCATGTGCATCATGCAATTGATGTGCATCATGCACGGCAATTGCATCATACACACGCGTGGTATACCTGACAGATAGGCGGTCTCCCCATGAGGGAAGGGGGTGGCCGACCAGGAGCCGAAGGAACCTCGCGTGGACAAGCCCCTTGATCTGATCGAGTTCGAGACCATGCTGCTCGGGCGGTACATGCACCTGCTGACACCGCGTATGCGGGAGGGCGACCGGCGGCTCGACCGCAGCGCGTACCTGCTGCTCAGCCGCATCCAGGTGGACGGCCCGATGTCCATCGGTCAGCTCAGCGACGCCTTCGGCCTGGACACCTCCACGCTCAACCGGCAGACCGCCGCCATGCTGCGGTCCGGGATCGTCGAGCGCATCCCGGACCCCGAGGGCGGCATCGCCCGCAAGTTCGCCATCACCGCCGAGGGCCAGCGCCGGCTGGCCTCCGACCGCACCGAGAACCTGGACGGCCTGGAGAAGGTGATGGAGAACTGGGCGCCCGAGGAGGTGGCCGAGTTCGCCGCATATCTCGGCCGCCTGAACCGCGACATCGAGCGCCTGGACGGGCGCCCCTGGCCGCGCCGCTGATACCGGCCGCGGTACTGATGCACGGGTTGTGGCAAGGAACGAAAAGCCCAGGCCCGGCAACTCGAATCGATCGATTTCCGTAAGGACATCGCACCGGCCGGACTCACTTTCCCGGAGCGGGAATTGGGGCGACGCCTTCCGTGACGTTGCGCACTCAGTGGTGGGAAAACCTAGGCAACTGGCGATTTGTCGTCGACAGTTGAGCCTGGCATTCCCCCCACCCCCATGCACCGAAGGCTCTTGCCCCATGCGCAATTCGTCCGACGTTCCCGTACAGCCCCACGCCGTCACCGTCGCCGAAGTGATTCCCGGTGATCTTCTCGCCCTCTCGGAACAGGATGTGGCGGAAGACAAATGGCACGTGGTGATGCACACCCTCCCCGAGACCCCGCACACCATTCGAATAACCTTGCGACCGCCACTCGGCGGAATTGATCACGACGAAGTATTCGAGCGCGGCCACCGGGTGACCGTGGGCTGCCGGCGGATGGATGTCGCCGGAATTCCCGAGATCGCCCCCGCCGATCTCACTACGGTGGAATTCCGGGACGGCGACCGCGTCACCTCGCTGCGCGCCGTCGACCCCCGGGCCGTCGAGGAGTCGTACACCCGCAGGTGGGGCCACTGGCACCGGGACCTGGAGAGCCGGGCCGAGGAGCCCGTCTCGGACGCCGGGCTGCGCGAGCGCGTCGCAAACGCGGTGGAGCAGGGACATGTCGTACGGCATCTCCCGCGGCCGCGGCGTTCGGTCACCGGCGGCGCCGCGCCCCGACGGGTCGTCGTCACCGGGCTCGGGGCCGTCACCCCGCTCGGGATGGGAGTGGACGAACTCTGGCAGGGGCTGGTGGAGGGCCGCTGCGGGATACGGGAATTGGAGGGCGAGGAGTTCGCCGAACTGCCCGTACGGATCGCGGGGAGCGTTCCCGTGGATCCCGCCGGGCTGCTGCCGAGGCAGCAGGCGCGGCGGATGAACCGGGCCGCGCAGTTCGCGGTGCTCGCCGCGCGCCAGGCCTGGCAGGACGGCGGGTTCGACGTGGCCGGAACCGTCGAGAGCGGGCTCGACCCCGAGCGTGTCGGCGTCAGCGTCGGTGCCATCCTCGGCGACGCCTCCGTGCTCGTCGGCGGCGACCGGAAGCTGCGGGACAAGGGGCCGCGTGCCGTGTCGCCCCTGACCACGCCGATGACCGTGCCCTCGCAGGCCGCCTCCCAGGTGTCGCTCGCGCTGCGGATCACCGGCGAGGCCCGCACCGTGACCAGCGCCTGCGCCTCCGGCACCGAGGCCATCGGACAGGCCATCGACCGCATCCGGTACGGGCATGTCGACGTGGCCCTCGCCGGTGGCGCCGAAGCCGTGGTCACCCCGGCGATCATGGCCTCGTTCGCCGCGATGCGCGCGCTGTCCACCCACGAACTGGGGTCCACCAGCCCGTCCCGGCCCTTCGCCAAGGACCGCGACGGCTTCGTGAACGGGGAGGGGGCGGGCTTCCTGCTCCTTGAGTCCGAGGAGCATGCGCGGGCCCGCGGCGCACGCGTCTACTGCGAGGCCGCCGGCTGGGGGCTGTCCGCCGACGCCCACCACATGGCCGCGCCCGATCCCTCCGGCAGGGGTGTCGCGCTTGCGCTGCGGCGGGCCGTACGGGACGCGGGCGGACACGTCGTGGATGTCGTGCACGTGAACGCGCACGCCACCGCGACCACCGACGGCGATCTCGCCGAGGCGAGCGCCCTGCGTGCCGTGCTCGGCGGGGACGTGCCGGTGACCGCGCTCAAGGGGCATCTCGGGCATCTGCAGGGTGCGGCGGGCGGTGTGGAGGCTGTCGCCACGGTGCTCACGCTTCACCATGGGCTCATTCCGCCGACCATTGGCTGCGAGGACCAGGACGATGCCATTTCGCTCGACGTGGTGACCAAGAGCCCTCGGGTGCTGCCGGTGGTGGGGGATCTCGCCCTCAGCAATTCCTTCGGGTTCGGGGGGCACAACGCCGTGCTGGCGCTTCGACGGACCGGGTGACTTCGGGGGCCTACGGGGTTTTCGCCCCCGCCGCCCCTACCCGTCCCATCCCCAGGGGCTCTGCCCCTTCGACCCCGTTCGGTTGTGGGTCGGGTGCGGGTGGGTGGGGGCTGGTCCAAAAGATTGCGCAGTTCCCCGCGCCCCTAACGGCTCGGGGCTGCGCCCCATCGCCCCCCGTCCCGCCCCGGCCAGCCTCCGTCTTTGTCTTTTGTCTTTTAGGGGCCGGGGTCTGGGGCGGAGCCCCCCTCAGGCGGACGCGCGCTTTCGTGGGGTGGCCTTCTTCGGGGTGGTTTTCTTGGCGGCGGTCTTCTTGGTGGTCGACTGCTTCGTCGTGGTCTTCTTCGCCGTCGTCTTCTTCTCCGCGGATGTGGACTTCTTGCCGGCGACCTCCTTGGGGGCCGTACGCGCGGACTTGCGGGTCGGGAGGGGGGTGACCTCCGTGGTTTCCTGGCCCGTTTCCTCGCCGCGCGACTCCTTCGCGGCGCGGACGCTCTTCTCCAGGGCGGCCATCAGGTCGAGCACCTTGCCTCCGGTCCGCTCCCCCGCCGGGGCGGCGGGGGCCTCGACGCCGGAGGCCTTGGCGGCGATGAGTTCCTCGACGGCCTCGCGGTAGTCGTCGTGCAGGTCGGCGAGGTCGACCTCGCCGAGGGTGTCCATCAGGGCGTCCGCCAGGTCCAGTTCCTTCTCGCGGACGGTGACGCTCGTGTCCGGGGCGACCTCGTCGGTGGCGCGGATCTCGTCCGGCCAGAGCAGCCCGTGCATGGCGATGACGTCGTCGACCACGCGCAGCATGCCGAGCCGTTCCCGCCCGCGCAGCGCGAACTTCGCGACGGCGACCTTCTGGCTGCGCTTCAGGGCCTCGCGCAGCAGGACGTACGGCTTGGCGGCGGGGACGCCGTTCGCGGACAGGTAGTACGCCGTGTCCATCTGGAGCGGGTCGATCCGGTCGGCCGGTACGAACGCCACGATCTCGATGGTCCTGGCCGTAGGGATCGGCAGCGAGGACAGGTCCTCGTCCGTGATCGGGATCAGTGTGCCGTCCGCGTCCTCGTACGCCTTGCCGATCTCCGGGGTCGAGACCTCGCGGTCCTCCAGTTCGCAGACCTTGCGGTAGCGGACGCGGCCGCCGTCGTCGAGATGGATCTGGCGGAAGGAGATCGAGTGGCTCTCCGTGGCGTTCACGAGCTTGATGGGGATGCTGACCAGGCCGAACGAGATGGCGCCGTTCCATATGGATCGCACGTGCAGCACCCTTCTGACGCGAGTCCGAGTCGATCGGTGAATCGATCACCCTTATCCGATATCACCCGTTTTCATGGGATTCTCATCGTATGACGCCTATCACCGAGGTGGAGGGGCGAAGGCTCGCGCTCAGCAATCTGGAGAAGGTTCTCTATCCGGCCACCGGCTTCACCAAGGGCGAGGTCCTGCACTACTACGCCACGGTGGCGGACGCTCTGCTCCCGCACCTCCGCGACCGGCCCGTCTCCTTCCTCCGCTACCCGGACGGGCCCGACGGGCAGGTCTTCTTCACCAAGAACGTGCCGCCCGGTACGCCCACCTGGGTCAGGACCGCCGAGGTCCCCCGCTCGGAGGGGCCCGCGCGCATGGTCCTGGTCCAGGATCTGGCCTCGCTGATGTGGGCGGCGAACCTCGTGACGGAGTTCCACACGCCGCAGTGGACGATCGACACGCCCGGTGTCGCCGACCGGATGGTGTTCGACCTCGATCCCGGGGCGCCGGCGACGGTGGTCGAGTGTTGTGAGGTGGCGTTGTGGCTGCGGGAGCGGTTGGGGCGGGACGGGATCGAGGCGTACGCGAAGACGTCCGGGGCGAAGGGGTTGCATTTGCTGGCCGCGCTGGAGGCGACTCCGTCGGGCGAGGTCAGTGCGTATGCGAAGGAGCTTGCCGTCGAGGCCGAGCGGGTGTTGTCCGGGCGGGTCACGCATCGTATGACCAAAGACCTGCGGGCCGGGAAGGTCTTCGTCGACTTCAGCCAGAACGCTGCGCGCAAGACCACGGCGACGCCGTACACCCTCCGGGCTCGGCCCGAGCCCGGCGTTTCCACGCCGGTCACCTGGGACGAGGTCGGCTCTTGTGCCCGCCCCGCCCAACTCCGCTTCCTCGCTCCGGACATCGCACCCCGCCTCCAGCGCTACGGGGATCTTCTGGCACCCCTGTTCGATCCCGGGCGCGCGGGTCCGCTGCCATGAGCGGGGCCCGCTTTTTTCGCCCCCGCCGCCCCTACCCGTCCCATCCGTTCCTGGGGGCTGCGCCCCCAGACCCCCCTAAAAGATTGCGCAGTTCCCCGCGCCCCTCAAGAGAGTTCGGCTGCGGGCCTGTGGGGGTTGCTCGCGCAGTTCCCCGCGCCCCTTTCAGGGGCGCGGGGAACTGCGCAATCTTTTGGACCAGCCCCCATCCACCCGCACCCGACACACAACCGAACGGGGTCGAAGGGGCAGAGCCCCTGGGGATGGGACGGGTAGGGGCGGCGGGGGCGAAAACCGCTCGGCGCCCTCAGACCCGTAGCCACGTATGCCGGTCCCGGGCCATCGCGTGCAGCGCCTCCACGTCCGCCGGTTTCAGGACGCCCCCGAGGCGGGCCAGGGACGCGAGGTCGGTGTCCTGGAGGATGCGGACCTCGCGTGGGGGTGCGAGGACGTCGAGGTTGGCGGGGCCGGCCACGGCGAGGACGGGATGGACCTCGGCGGTGAGGGCGTAGGAGGCGCGGTCGGCGTCGGTGCGGACGTGGCGGAGCAGCGGGCGCGGCTCATGGCGGCCGACCGTGACCATCGGGTCGGCCACGAGGACACGCTGCTTGCGGGCATGGAGGGCGCGGACGGAGAAGAGACCGCCGGGGCCGATGAGCAGATGGTGGATGCGGTCGCCGCCGGGGAGCGGGAGGGAGTGCAGGGTGTGCCAGCCCGCGCCCTCCAGTCGGTCGAGGGCTTCGCCGACCGCCTGTTCGGCGGCGAGTGCGCGGCGCCGCGGATCGGGACGCAGCCGGTGCGCCGGGCCGGGATCGCGGTCGAGGTCGATGACCAGCGCCTCGCCCGGGCGGTTGGGCGCGAGATCGTCGTCCGGGTGGAGGGTCAGGCGGGCCAGCTCCGCCGGGGTCGGGACGGGGGGCGGTCCCACCGTCACCGGGCCGGTGAGGAAGGGGCCGAGTGCAGTAAGTACCTCCTCGCGCCGGTCCTCGCTGAGCAGATTGACCCGGGCCGTCTCACGGTCGTACCAGGCGACGTTCCTCCCGTCGGTCAGGCACACGTACAGACGCTCCTGTCCGTGGCGCCAGGTCGGTATGACGCGCAGTCCGTTCATGCACCATCACCCCATGACCATGGGAACAGGCGGGGTGCTCCAGGGGCAAGAACCCGGTTACCTTTGGGAGGAGTTGGGGGAGTCGGCTGGGAGGCGCCGTTGCGGACCCGCAGGAAGCAACCCGATGTTCCGGCTCCGGACAGCCCGTGGAGCGAGATCGTGCCCGGTCTGTGGATGGGCGGGCACGTGTTCGCCGGACGCTCCGGTGAGCCGGAGTTCGCTGTCGTGCGGGATGAGTTCGACCTGGTCCTGACGCTGTTGCGGCTGCCGGGGCACGGTCCGGACCCGGGCGTCGAGCACCACGTGTGGCCCATCCCGGACGGGCCCCTCGACGGTACGCAGCTCGCGGGTGTCATCCGTCTCGCACGGGCCGCCGACGATGCCCTGGAGGACGGGCGCCGGGTTCTCGTCCGCTGCCATCATGGGTACAACCGTTCGGGACTGGTCGTCGCGCATGCGCTCGTCCTCGCGGGGCACACCACCGAGGACGCGATACGGCTGATACGGACCCGGCGCTCCCCGTGGGCGCTGCACAACGAGCTGTTCGTGGAGTATCTGCGGGCCGGGCTCGCCACGGCCCGCCTTCTGGAGGAACTCGCGGAGCCCTGACGTCACCGCGTCGCCCGCTCGCACGAAATCCAGCAGGTGGATAAAAAGGACTTCCCTACGAATAAGGTATGCGGGACAACCGATCGTCCAGAGCTGCGCCTGATCAGCTGTGGCGGGCCCCTCGTGGACGGTTCACCGCGCCGACAACATCACTCACCGCATCACTCACCACATCATTCTCTCCAACATTCTCTACGCCGACCTCGCGCAGCAGCGGTACCGCCTGCCGGACGGGGGCGGCCCTGACGCAGGAGTGCCGTGACCCCCAGCCGCCTCGCGCGCGTACCCCTCGGCGCCGCCGTCACCGCCGTGCTGGTGGCGGTCCTGGCGGGCTGCGGCGACTCCGGCGACCTGCGGGGCGCGGGTGCGACGCCCACCGCCGTCGGCCCGACCAAGCTGTGGCCCCAGCTGCCGCCTGCCTCGACGCCCGCCCTCGACTACGGCGAGGCGGACACCGAGACCGTCAAGGGCATCACTGCGCCGGGCGACGACATCCACAAGGTGGACCCGGTCGTCGTCGTACGCGCCGAGGTGGCCGCGCACCCGGACGAGTACAGCGGCTCGCACGCCATGTATGCGGAAACGGTCCAGCAGCTCAAGGACTGCGGCAAGAAGGGCGCGCTCGGCAAGAAGTGCCCGATCCTCCAGGCGTACTACCGCGATCTCACCGGTGACGGGAAGGACGACCTGGTGCTCGGCATCCGCTTTCCCGAGCACCAGTTGGCGGTGCGTGTGTACACGTTCACGCATCACAAGCTGGTGCAGGTCATGGGTACCTCGGACAGCGTGGTCAGCGTGGAGCTGGCGGGCCGTGACGTGATCATCCGCTCGCCCTCGACGCTGCCGGGGTACGAGTTCCGTACGGTCTGGACGTGGGACCCGCACCAGAACGCGATGCTGGCGACGCGCGACGAGATCATCCGCGTCGGCTCCGTGACGCCCACCCCGACACCCACCCCGTCGGCCTCCCTCACGCCGACGCCCACGCCCTCGGCCTCCCCCACGCTGTCGCCCTCGGCGAGCGGCTCATGAGAAGGACCCTGCGGCGTCTCCCGCACTGGACCGCCACCCTCACCTGGAAGGCGGCCGCCTTCATCACGGTGATGTGCTGCGGCCTCGCCGCGCTCCTCGGTGTCCTCGTCCATGTCTCGGTGACCGACCAGACCGTCGGCGACGCCCGCGACCGGGCGCTCGACCGGCTCACGGATGTGACGGCGAGGTACGAGGCGGGCGACCGGCTGCCGCCGGACGCGGGCGTCGATCTGCCCGGGCTGCCGGCCCCGCTGCGCGCGCTGGCCGCGGCCGGGAAGCGCGGCACGATGGTCGGCGACCAGGACAAGCACCCCACGATGTGGGCGGCCGGACCCGCGGGCGGCGGACGCGCGCTGGCCGTGCAGTACGACTACGCGCAGGGTGCCCACACCATCGACGCGCTGGACCGGGCGATCGTGTGGTCGTCGGCGCTGGCGATCGGCGCGACGCTGCTGGTGGGCTCGTTCGCGGTGACCCGGGTGACGCGGCGGCTGCACGGGACGGCGCAGGTGGCGCGGCGGATCAGCGCGGGCGACCTGGACGCGCGCGTCAACGACCCCCGCGCGCAGGATCCGACGCGCCCGCAGGACGAGGTGGCCGCGGTCGCCGGGGCCCTCGACACCATGGCGTCCTCGTTGCAGAGCAAGCTGCTGAGCGAGCAGCGGTTCACCGCGGACGTGGCGCACGAGCTGCGCACCCCGCTGACCGGGCTGCACGCGGCGGCCGAGCTGCTGCCGCCGGGGCGCCCGACCGAGCTGGTGCGCGACCGGGTGGCCGCGCTGCGCACGCTGACCGAGGACCTGCTGGAGATCTCCCGCCTGGACGCCCGGAGCGAACGCCTCGAACTGGACTCGGAGCAGCTCGCTCCGCTGGCCGAGCGGGTGGTGCGGGCATCGGGGACCGACACCGAGGTCCGGGTCGTACGGGACGCGCGGGTCGAGACCGACCGGCGCCGGCTGGAGCGGGTGCTCGGGAATCTGGTGGCGAACGCGCACAAGCACGGCGAGGGACCCGTGGTGCTGACGGTCGACGGCCCGGTCGTCACCGTGCGGGACCACGGCGCCGGCTATCCGGAGTACCTCCTGGAGCACGGGCCGCAGCGCTTCCGTACGGAGGGCGGTTCGAAGGGGCACGGACTCGGACTGACGATCGCGCTCGGCCAGTCGGAGGTACTCGGCGCGCGGCTGACGTTCGGCGATGCTGCCGGGGGCGGCGCGCTGGCGACCCTGACGCTCCCTCAGTCCGGCCTCCCCGAAGGACCGTCCTGAGCGGCCTGAACCACCGCCCAAAGGACCCTGGGCGCCTTCGCGTCCCCGATGGCTCAGCGCGACCTGCGCTCACCCGACCCCACTCTTAATGTGGCGATTAGTCAGGTTCGCACCCTTCCCAGAGGAGCCCTCATGTCCCTGCGGTCCACGTACACCCGTCTCGGTATAGCCCTCGCCGCCGGCAGCCTCGTCGCACTCGCCGGCGCCACCCCCGCCCTCGCCGACGACGAATGGGTCCCCGGGAACGGCGACAGCCGCGGCACGGACAACGGATTCGGTGACGAACAGGGTGACGGTCGCGACAACGACGGCACGGTCAGGGGCCGGGTCGACGTGAACGGCGGGCTGGCCCTGCGCAACGCCCCGCATCGCGGCAGCCGGCTGATCCGTGTCGCGAGGAACGGCGAGATCGTCTACATCTACTGCAAGACCTGGGGCGAGTCGGTGGGCGGCGGCTCCCTCTGGTACCTGCTCACCGACGGCACCTGGGCCTGGGCCCCCGCGCGCTTCATCGAGACCTTCGGCTCTCCCCGCTGGTGCTGAACCGACGGCGCCGACTTCCCCGGCAGATATACCGGATCAGCCCGTTTGTCATCACATAACGGGACATCAGGTTCCTCGCTTGCTACGTTCCGCACATGAGTCAGCCCGGAATGCCCGGAACGACCGTGGCAGCGGACCCGTCCACACCCGCTGTACGCCTGCCCAGGCGCCGTGGCATCGAGTTCACCCTCATCGTCCTCGCCGTCCTGCTCTGCGTGTGCGGCTACTGCGCTGTCGGGTTCGCGCAGAACGGCACCGTCCCGCCCGGCGCCGCCGGTTACGGCGCCGGGCTCGGCGTGCTCGCGCTCCTCGCGCACCTCGCGGTACGGCTGCGGGCGCCGTACGCCGATCCGCTGCTGCTCCCCATCGCCGTACTCCTCAACGGCCTGGGCCTGGTGCTGATCTACCGGCTCGACCTGGACACCCCGGGCGACCAGGCGGCCCCCATCCAGCTCATGTGGTCGACGCTCGGGGTCGCGCTGTTCATCGCGGCCGTGCTCTGCCTGCGCGACCACCGCGTCCTGCAGCGCTACACATACATCTCCGTCGTCACCGCCCTGGCGCTGCTGATCCTGCCGATCCTCTTCCCGGCGGTGAACGGCGCCCGCATCTGGATCCGGATCGCCGGATTCTCCATCCAGCCCGGCGAGTTCGCGAAGGTGCTCCTCGCGGTCTTCTTCGCCGGATATCTGGCCGCCAACCGCAACGCGCTCGCGTACACGGGCCGGCACATCTGGAAGTTCACCCGGCTCCAGCTGCCCACCGGCCGCGTGCTCGGGCCGATCGTCGCGATCTGGCTGCTGAGCGTGCTGGTGCTGGTGCTGGAGCGGGACCTGGGGACATCGCTGCTGTTCTTCGGCCTGTTCGTGATTCTGCTGTACGTCGCCACGGGCCGCACCGGCTGGATCGCGGTCGGGCTGCTGCTGGCCTGTGTGGGCGCGATGGCCGTCGGCCGGCTCGAACCGCACGTCCACAGCCGGGTGCAGGACTGGCTGCACCCTTTCGCGTCGATCGACGCGGGCCAGGGACCCAACCAGATCGCCCAGTCCCTCTTCGCGTTCGCCGCGGGCGGGATGCTCGGCACCGGCCTCGGGCTCGGCCACTCGACCCTCATCGGCTTCGCCGCCAAGTCGGACTTCATCCTGGCGACCGCGGGCGAGGAGCTCGGCCTGGCCGGCCTGTCGGCGATCTTCCTGCTCTACGCCCTTCTCGTGGAGCGCGGCTACCGGGCGGGCCTCGCCCTGCGCGACCCCTTCGGGCGGCTCCTCGCGATCGGCCTCGCGTCGATCGTGGCGCTCCAGGTCTTCGTGATCGCGGGCGGGGTGACCGGCCTGATCCCGCTGACCGGGATGGCGATGCCGTTCCTCGCGCAGGGCGGCTCCTCGGTCGTCACCAACTGGATCATCGTGGCGCTGCTGATCCGGATCAGCGACTCGGCCCGCAGTCAGTACGACGGGACGGCCGCGCCGTGAGTGACCGGGAGGTCTCGCCATGACCAAGTACATCCGCCGGGCCGCAGGACTGTGTGCCGTGCTGCTGGTGGCCCTCCTGGTCAACGCCACTCGCGTCCAGGTCTTCCAGGCCCCGTCGTACGACGACAATCCCGCCAACCGCCGTCAGACGATCGCCCGTTACGGCCAGCCGCGCGGTGACATCGTCGTCGGCGGCGAGACGGTCACCGGCTCCGAGGACACGGGCGAGCAGCTCCGCTTTGAACGGACCTACAAGGACGGCCCGTTGTACGCGCCCGTCACGGGCTTCGCCTCGCAGCTGTACGGCACGACGTTCCTGGAGAACGCCGAGGACGACATCCTCTCCGGCGCCGACCCGATGCTCGCCCCGCTCCCCCTGTGGAACGACATCACCCACGCCGAGAACCCCGGCGGCAAGGTCGTCACCACGATCGACCCGGACGCGCAGGAGGCGGCGTTCGAGGGACTCGGCTCGCGCCGGGGCGCGGTCGCCGCGATTCAGCCGGCCACGGGGAAGATCCTCGCCCTGGTCTCGACACCGTCGTACGACCCCGCGGAGCTGTCCGGGACGGGCTCGGCGGTGACGCGGGCGTGGGAGCGGCTGAACGGGGAGGCCGACAAGCCGATGCTCAACCGGGCGATCCGGCAGACGTATCCGCCGGGGTCGACGTTCAAGGTGGTGACGGCCGCGGCGGCACTGGAGGCGGGGGTGGTGACGGATGTCGACGAGCCGACCTCGTCCCCGAACCCGTACCGGCTGCCCGGCACCACCACACGGCTGACGAACGAGACCGAGGGCTGCGAGGACGCCTCGCTGCGGTACGCCTTCGAGTGGTCCTGCAACACGGTCTTCGCGAAGCTCGGCGTGGACGTGGGCCTTGACGGCATGACGAACACGACGGCGAACTTCGGCTTCAACGACCGGAAGCTGAGGATCCCGTTCTCGGTCGCGCCCAGCAACTTCGACACCCGGCTCGACAAGGCGCAGCTGGCGCTCTCCTCCATCGGGCAGTTCAACACCCGGGCGACCCCCCTTCAGATGGCGATGATCGCGGCGGCCGTGGCGGGCGGCGGTTCGGTGAAGTCGCCGTACCTGGTGGAGCGGACGACCACGAGGGACGACAGCACGGTGGCCTCGCACGGTCCGAGCACGCTCCACCAGGCGATGAACCCGTCGACGGCACTACGCATGCGTGAGCTGATGACCGACGTCGTGACGGAGGGCACCGGCAGCATCGCCGCCATCCCGGGCGCCACCGTCGGCGGCAAGACCGGCACCGCCCAGCACGGCGTCGACAACTCCGGTCTGCCGTACGCCTGGTTCATCTCCTGGGCCCAGGCCGACGACGCGATGGAACCCGCGGTCGCGGTCGCCGTCGTCGTCGAGGACGCGGCGGCGCGCCGCGGGGACATCAGCGGGGGCGGGGACGCGGCACCGATCGCGAAGGCGGTGATGGAGGTGGTGCTGAACGCGTCATACGACGCCGCCTCCAACGGTGGCGGTTGACGACTGCGCGACGAGCGCGGCCGGCAGGGCGATGTACGCGGTGACGCCCGTACCCCGGGTGGGGCGCAGCTCGACCTGGGCGCCGAGGCGGGCGGCGAGCGCGCCGACGACGTGGTGGCCGAGGGTGGGCATCCCCTGTGTCCGCGCGGAGCCGGGAACGCGGCGGTGGGTGGGGGCGGCGAGGAAGGAACCGCCGTTGCCGGACAGCAGGGCGTTGACCTGCGTCATCCGTTCCTCGGTCATGCCGATCCCCTGGTCGACGACCGCGAGACAGTACTCGGCGCCGTCCCGCCAGCCGTAGATCTCGACGGGCTGCCCGGGCGGGCTGAACATCAGTGCGTTCTCCACCAACTCGGCGAGCATATGGGAGAGTTCGGCGACCGCGTGGCCGCGGATGCCGCACTGTTCGACGTCCACGGCGGCCACCCGCTGGTACTGCTCGACCTCCGAGACCGCCGACCGCACCACATCGGCGACGGCGACGGTGCCGGGCCAGGAGCGGGCGGGTGACTCCTCACCGGCGAGGACCAGGAGGGACTCGGCGTTACGGCGCATCCGGGTGGCCAGATGGTCGAGCTCGAAGAGTTCGGCGAGGGCGTCCGGGTCGAGTTCCTGGCTCTCCAGGGTGGTGATCAGGCCGAGCTGGCGGCCGAGGAGCGCCTGGTTGCGGCGGCCCAGACCGGCCAGGGACTCGGTGCTGTTGCGGCGCAGGACGGCCTGTTCGGCGGCGAGGCCGACGGCGGTGCGCTCGACGTTGCGCAGGGCGGCGGCGAGCCGGGTGATCTCCCGCGCGCCGTGGTCCGCCGCCGCCCGGGGTTTCGCCGGTTCGGTGGCGATCGGGATGTCCGGGGTGTCCGGGCCGTCCTCCTGGATGCGTTTGACCGCGACGGGCAGCCTGGTCCCCGCGACGGCGTCCGCCTCGTCGGCGAGGGCGCCCAGAGGGCGGGTGATGGAGCGGGCGGAGATGACCGCGAGCGCCGCGGCCACGGCGACGATCAGCGCACCGAGCCCGAGGAAGCCGACAAGTTGCCGGGTGGCCGCGTCGCCGGTCTCGGCGGCCCGGGCGCCCACATCGGCACCGACCCGCTTCTGCACGCCGTGCAGATCGTCGACGAGGGTCGTCATGTCGGCCCACCAACGGGACGGCGGGACGGCGAGGGCCGAGCCGTCGGCACCGCCCTCGGCCTGCCGTTCGTAGGAGGTGACACGGCGTGCCGCGGTCGACTTGAAGGCGGTGTCGAGGGCGGACTCCTGTGCGTGCGTGGCGAGTTGGCGGAACTGGCCGAGCCCGGCGACCCGGGTGGCGCGGATCTCGGTGAAGTCGAGGTACTCGCCGGAGCGGAACCGCTTGGCCGCGAACACGCCGTTGAGGGAGCCGCGTTCGAGGGCGACGGCCTCGGTGGCGCGGGCCAGGGCCTGGAGGGCCTGGACGCCGTCGCCGATACGGCGGTCTCCTTGCGGCGCCCCGGCGGACTCGGCGTCGATGAGGGCGGTGACGGCCTTGGTGTAGGAGGTCAGGGTGGCGGTGCGGTCGGCGGCGCCGGAGTCGACGTCGGCACGGAGGGTGGCGAGGTCGGCGAGCGGCAGCTGGGCGTCGCGGAGGGCGGAGGCGGAGGCTCCCGGCAGATCACCGCTCTCCTCGGAGAGCGCCGCTCGCAGTGCGGAGCGGGCGTCGTCGGTACGCCCCCGCTGCCGCCGCACATCGTCCCGGTAGCCCTCGGCCCCGCCCAATAACCCATTGGTCAGGCCGCGTTCGCGCTGGAGCTCACGTACGAGATCCTGCACCCGCAGCAGGACACCGACGTGCGCCTCGGTCGCGCGCGCGGCGGACCAGTCGGCGGCGCGGTCGGCGACGCCGAGTCCCGTCAGGGCGAGAAGCAGGCAGGTCGGGACGGCCAGCACGATGGCCATACGGCCGCGGATGGAGTGCCAGCCGGGAAGGGCCGGAAGGCGAAGGGTGGGAAGGCGAAGGGTGGTCTTTACGTTCCCCGTCA
The DNA here is from genome assembly GCF_041053035.1 of Streptomyces sp. R35. NCBI lineage: Bacteria > Bacillati > Actinomycetota > Actinomycetes > Kitasatosporales > Streptomycetaceae > Streptomyces > Streptomyces sp. R35. The sequence continues at coordinate 7,446,316 of NZ_CP163440.1, read as the reverse complement.
TGCTCGGTGACGCTACGGGCGGGTCGGTCAGGGGGCGGTTTCCCTTCCGTAAGACAACGGTTCACAGGTACTCACCCGGGCGGCGGGTGTGCTGTGAGAGACGGACAATGCTCACTTGATGAGACGGGGCTGGGACCGGCGCGCGTCCCCGACCTATCGTTCGGTTCATGACGCCTCCCGCCGCGTACGAGCTCGCCCAGGCCAACATCGGCCGCCTCAAAGCCCCTCTGGACTCCCCTCAGTTGAAGGACTTCGTCGAGGCCCTCGACCCCGTGAACGCCGTCGCGGACGCGGCCGACGGATTCGTCTGGCGCCTCCAGAGCGACTCCGGCAACGCGACGGACGTGCCCGTCCTCGGCGACGACTGGCTGATCATCAACATGTCCACCTGGCGGGACACGAACACGCTGACGGCGTTCATGTACCAGGGACAGCACCGCGAGCTGCTGGCGCGGCGGCGTGAGTGGTTCGAACGCCTGGAGGAGGCGATGACCGTGCTGTGGTGGGTCCCGTCCGGCCACCGCCCCACGGTGGCGGAGGCCGAGTCCCGCCTTCTCCATTTGCGCGAACACGGGCCTACGGAGCATGCGTTCACCTTGCGGACGTCGTTCCCGGCGGGGGCGTAGGGGATTCTTCGCCCCCCCCGCCCCTACCCGTCCCATCCGTTCCTGGGGGCTGCGCCCCCAGACCCCCCTAAAAGATTGCGCAGTTCCCCGCGCCCCTTAACAGTCGGCTGCGGGCCGGTGGGGGTTGCTCGCGCAGTTCCCCGCGCCCTAAAGAGCGGGGCCGCGCCCCGCAATCCCCCGCCCGCCCCGGGGTCTTTTAGGGGCGCGGGGAACTGCGCGACCAGCCCCCACCCACCCGCAGCCAAAGAACCGGCCCACGGGGTCTGGGGCGGAGCCCCAGGAACGGGATGGGACGGGTAGGGGCGGCGGGGGCGAAAACCCTAGGACTCCGCGCCCCCGTCGATCATTTCATTCACCTCCGCCACCCGTTCCTTCTCCTCCAGCGCGAACCGTTCCGCGTCCAGCTGCTCCGCGATCTCCTCGTCCTGGGCCATCAGCAGGTCGAGGTTGGAGTTGCCCATGTCGAAGACGCCCATGTCGACGTAGGCCTGTTGGAGGCGTTTGCCCCAGAGGCCGATGTCCTTGACGCAGGGGACGATGCGGCTGAAGAGCAACTGGCGGAAGAGGTGCAGGAATTCGGACTGTTCGCTGTACTCCTCGGCCTCGGCCTTCGGGATGCCGAAGTTCTCCAGGACTTCGATCCCGCGGAGCCGGTCCCGCATCAAGTAGCAGCCCTCGATGACGAATTCCTCGCGTTCGCGGAGTTCGGCGTCGGAGAGCTGCCGGTAGTAGTCGCGCAGGGCCATGCGGCCGAAGGCGACATGCCTCGCCTCGTCCTGCATCACGTACGCCAGGATCTGCTTCGGGAGCGGCTTGTCGGTGGTGTCCCTGATCATGCCGAAGGCCGCCAGGGCCAGGCCCTCGATCAGGACCTGCATGCCCAGGTACGGCATGTCCCAGCGGGAGTCGCGGAGGGTGTCGCCGAGGAGGGACTGCAGGTTGTCGTTGATCGGGTAGAGCATTCCGATCTTCTCGTGCAGGAAGCGGGAGTAGATCTCGGCGTGGCGGGCCTCGTCCATGGTCTGGGTGGCCGAGTAGAACTTGGCGTCGAGGTCGGGGACCGATTCGACGATGCGCGCCGCGCAGACCATGGCCCCTTGTTCGCCGTGCAGGAACTGACTGAACTGCCAGGACGCGTAGTGCTTGCGCAGTTCGCCCTTGTCCCGGTCGGTCATCTTCGCCCAGTGTCGGGTTCCGTAGAGGGTCATCGCCTCGTCGGGGGTGCCGAGCGGATCGTACGGGTCCACTTCCAGGTCCCAGTCGATCCTCTTCTGGCCGTCCCACTGCTTGTCCTTGCCCTTCTGGTACAGGGCGAGCAGCCGGTCACGACCGTCGTCGTACTCCCAGCTGAAGCGCGCCGCCCCGGAGGCCGGTACTTGCCAGAGGGGGTCTCCCGAGTCCTTGGCGTACAGCTCATACGTCGGCATACATCGCAGGCTCACACGGGGTAGACGCGTCGTCAACAAGTCGCGCGCAAGGGATTGACGGTCTTGCTGACAAGCAGTCTCATAAGATGTGACCGCCGGTAACCCTTGCAGATCGCGTACGACGAGGTGGAAACAGTCATGACGACGGTGACGGAAGACGGACGCGAAGGTCTCCGCGAAGGACTCCGCGACGCACTCGGGCTGCTCAAGGACCGTGAGCAGGTGGCCGAGCGGCTCCTCGGCTCTTCCGCCAAGCACTCCTTCGATCCGGACAAGGAGCTGGACTGGGACGCGCCCTTCGAGGAGGGCAAGTGGTTCTGGCCGCCGGAGCTGGTGTCGCTGTACGGCACCCCGATGTGGCGGCGGATGAGCGAGGAGCAGCGGATCGCGCTGTCGCAGCACGAGGCCGCCGCGCTCGCGTCCCTGGGCATCTGGTTCGAGATCATCCTGATGCAGCTGCTGGTACGGCACATCTACGACAAGCCGGCCACGAGCGCGCACGTCCGGTACGCGCTGACCGAGATCGAGGACGAGTGCCGGCACTCCAAGATGTTCGCCCGGCTGATCTCGCGCAGCGGGACGCCGTACTACCCGGTGAGCCGGGCACACCTGAACCTCGGTCGGCTCTTCAAGACCATCTCGACGACGCCCGGGTCCTTCACGGCGACGCTGCTCGGCGAGGAGGTTCTGGACTGGATGCAGCGGCTGACGTTTCCGGACGAGCGGGTGCAGACCCTGATACGGGGGGTCACGCGCATTCACGTCGTGGAGGAGGCTCGGCATGTGCGCTACGCGCGGGAGGAGCTGCGGCGGCAGATGGTGACCGCGCCGAGGTGGTCGCAGGAGTTCACCCGGGTCACGTCGGGTGAGTTCGCGCGGGTCTTCTCGGTCGCGTTCATCAATCCCGAGGTCTACACGAATGTCGGGCTCGACAGGCGGGAGGCGATGGCGCAGGTGAAGGCGAGTGGGCATCGGCGGGATGTGATGCAGAGCGGGGCGAAGCGGTTGACGGATTTCCTGGATGACATCGGGGTGTTGCGGGGGGCGGGGCGGCGGCTGTGGAAGTCGTCGGGGTTGCTGGCCTGAGGGGTTTTCGCCCCCGCCGCCCCTACCCGTCCCATCCCGTTCCTGGGGGCTGCGCCCCCAGACCCCCCGAAAAGATTGCGCAGTTCCCCGCGCCCCTAAAAGGGGCGCGGGGAACTGCGCAATCTTTTGGACCAGCCCCCACCCACCCGCACCCGGGGTCGAAGGGGCGGAGCCCCTGAGGATGGGACGGGTAGGGGCGGCGGGGGCGAATACCCGGTTACGCTGCCGATATGACCTCCGAGGCTGCTCCCCGCGCGTACCGACGGCTGAGCGTCGAGGAGCGGCGCAGTCAGCTGCTGGAGGCGGCGCTGTCGCTCTTCGCGCAGCGGGTGCCCGAGGAGGTGTCGCTGGATGACGTGGCGGAGGCGGCGGGGGTGTCGCGGCCCCTGGTGTACCGGTACTTCCCGGGCGGGAAGCAGCAGCTGTACGAGGCCGCGCTGCGCTCCGCCGCCGAGGAGCTGGAGCACTGCTTCGCGGAGCCCCCGGAGGGACCGCTCACCGAGCGGCTGTCCCGGGCTCTCGACCGGTATCTCGCGTTCGTGGATCAGCACGACGCCGGGTTCAGCGCGCTGCTGCAGGGCGGAAGTGTCATCGAGACGTCCCGGACCACCGCCATAGTGGACGGCGTACGGCGGGCCGCCGCCGAGCACATTCTCGATCATCTGGCGGTCGAGGACCCCGGGCCCCGGCTGCGGATGACGGTGCGGATGTGGATCACCGCCGTGGAGGCCGCCTCGCTGATCTGGCTCGACGAGGACAAGGAACCGCCGCTGGACGAGCTGCGGGACTGGCTCGTCGAGCAGTTCGTGGCGGCGCTCGCGGCGAGCGCGGGACGGGATCCGCAGGCCGCGGCGGTGGTGAAGGCCGCACTCGCGCTGGAGACGGCGGACGGGGCCGTGGCGGCGCTGGCCCGCCGGGTGCTGCCGGTGATCGGGGACGCGGCGCGCCTGCTGTGACGGCTGCGACCGTCGGGTTTGTGACACTGGTGCGGTGAAGAGCCAAGACACTCCCTTTTTCGGCGGCCCGCTGGACGGGCGCGTACTGCCGGTCCTGCTCGGGATCACCGGTCATCCGCCGAAGACGTACCGGATCCCGGTGCCGGACGCGGACGGCGGTCCGCCGACCGTGCTCGTCTACCGGCGTGTGCAGTCCAGCCGGAGCAAGCGCCTCGGGCTGCACCAGGGCTGGAAGTACGAGTACGACCCCGAGGGGAAGCCGGGGCGCGGGCCGGCCTGGCCCTGGTCGAAGCCCGAGAGCAAGGGTGACGCCACGCCGGAGCCCCACGCCGACGAGTGACCTTCTTGGGCCGAAGCGATCAGCCGGGCGCGCGCTCGGGACGCGGCTGCCCGATCCTGCCGGTGCGAGGTGGATCCGCCACCCCGGCACCGGAGGTGATGACGTGTCACGAAGGCTTCTGCGTCTGGTCTGTACGGCGGCGGTTGCGGCCGGGGCGTTGCTCGCGCCGTCGCCCGCGGTGGCCGTCCCGGATCCCGCTCCCGAGGCCGGTGCGGCCGTCGCTGAGCCCGGACAGCGCTCCGCCGCCTCGCTGCTGACGGACCTTCAGCGGCTGTACCGGGACACCGAGCGCGCCACCGAGAAGTACAACGCGACCGCGGAGAAGCTGAAGAAGCAGCGCGCCGAAGTCACCCGGCTCGACACCGGCCTCGCCAAGGCCCGCCTCTCCCTGCACGACAGCCGTGGCGCCGCGGGGCGGCTCGCCCGGCAGCAGTACCAGAGCAGCGGCGAGATCTCCTCGTACGTACGACTGCTGCTCGCCCGTGATCCGCAGCACGCCCTCGACGAGGGGCACCTGATCGGGCAGCTGTCGCTGGAGCGGGCCGAGACCGTGCAGCGGGTGGCCGGCAGCGAGAAGAAGACCGACGCGCTCGCGCGCGCGGCCCGCAAGGCGCTCGACGGTCAACTCGCCCTCGCCGAACGGCAGAAGAAGGAGCGGGACGACGTACGCAAGCGGCTCGACGGCGTCGAGCGGCTGCTCGCCTCGCTGACCGTCGACCAGCTCGCCGAGCTGGACAAGTTCGAGAAGTCGGGGGCGGCCGAGGCGCAGAAGAAGTTCATGGCCTCGGGCGCCCTGAGCAGCGAGCGGCCGCCCTCGCGGGAGGGCGCGGAAGCCCTCCGGTACGCCGTGCGGCAGATCGGGAAGCCGTACGCCTGGGGTGCGGAGGGCCCGAAGTCGTACGACTGCTCGGGCCTCACCTCACAGGCCTGGCAGCGCGCCGGGCACCCTGTCCCCCGCACCAGCCAGGAACAGTGGGCCGAGCTCCCGAGAATCCCCCTGAGCGAACTGCGCCCCGGGGATCTGGTGGTGTATTTCCCCGAGGCCACCCACGTCGCCCTGTACGCGGGCGACGGGATGGTGGTGCAGGCCCCGAGGCCGGGCGCGAAGATCAAGGTCTCCCCGATCGCCGCGAATCCGCTGCTGGGCGCGGTACGCCCGGATCCTGGTGAGAAGCCCCTGCGGCACTACACACCGCCGAGGCTCCCCCAAGGGGCAACAGATGGATCGAGCCAGGGGTACAGCAGCGCCCCGTAAGGGGCGCGGGGAACTGCGCGAACGGCCCCACCGGCCCGCACCCGGATTACGAGATCAGGCCCCGGTAACAGAAGCCAAGTACGCCTCGGTCTTCTCCGGCTCATAGAAGAAGTTCTCGAAGTCCGCCGGGTTGTCGAACCCATTGACGAACCGGTGAGCGACCGGCGGCAGTTGCCCCGCCGCACCGATCAGGTTGAGGACATGCTCCGGCGGCACGCCGAGCATCGCGTTCGTCCACTTGGTGACGTGCTGCGCGGTCTCCCAGTAGCGGTCGAACGTGGCCTGCATCCACTCCTCGTCGAAGGGCTTGTCGCCCTGCTCGACGATCGAGGCGAGATACGCGGCGGCGCACTTGGAGGCCGAGTTGGAGCCCTGACCGGTGATCGGGTCGTTCGCCACGACCACGTCGGCGACGCCGAGGACCAGGCCGCCCCCGGGCAGGCGACCGATCGGATTGCGGATCGTGGGCGCGTAGCGTCCGGCCAGCGTGCCCTGCGCGTCGGTCAGTTCGGCCTTCGTGGCCCGCGCGTGCTCCCACGGCGTGAACCGCTCCATGAGTTCCAGGGTCAGGGAGAGGTGTTCGGCCGGGTCCTTGACGCCGTTGAAGACGTCGAGCGGGCCGCCGGGTATGCCCTCCCAGAAGAGGATGTCCGCACGGCCGGACGTGGTGAGGGTCGGCATGATGAAGAGCTCGCCGACGCCGGGGACCAGGTTGCAGCGGACCGCGTCGAAGTCCGGGTGTTCCGGGCGCGGGCCCAGACCGTGGACGTAGGAGACCGCCAGCGCCCGCTGCGGCTCGCTGTACGGCGAACGGGAGGCGTCGCGGCCGAACATGGAGACCAGCTCGCCCTTGCCCGCCGACACGAGCACCAGGTCGTACGTACGGGAGAAGTAGTCCAGGTCGGAGACCGCCGCGCCGTGGATGACCAGCTGGCCGCCGCGCTGGGCGAACGTCTCCATCCAGCCGGCCATCTTCACGCGCTGGTCCACGGACTGGGCGTACCCGTCGAGCTTGCCCACCCAGTCGATCGCCCGCTGCGAGGGGCCCGGGTCGAACGAACCCGGCACGGCGACCGAGATGCCGACTCCTTCGATCTTCGGGGCCTGGGACTCCCAGAAGTTCAGCTGGAGATCGCGCTCGTGCTGGAGTGCCGTGTCGAACATGCACTGTGTCGACATGACACGGCCGGTACGGATCTCGTCCGCCGTCCGGTTCGACATCAGGGTGACCTCGTACCCGTGCGACTGGAGTCCGAGGGCGAGCTGGAGACCGGACTGGCCGGCTCCGACGACGAGTATCTTCCGCATGCGCGTCCTAACTCTGCGTACGACTTATTCGGGGCTCACGTCGAGCGCGTGCCCCACCAGCGCGAGCAGGCTCTCGACAACCGAGATCCGGCGCCTGGCATCCATGATCATGACAGGTATGTGCGGGGGCACCGTGAGGGCCTCGCGTACGTCCTCCGGCTCGAACCGCTCACTGCCGTCGAAGTGGTTGACGGCGACGACGTACGGCAGTCCGCAGCTCTCGAAGTAGTCGAGCGCAGGGAAGCAGTCCGACAGGCGGCGGGTGTCGGCGAGGACCACCGCGCCGATCGCGCCGCGCACCAGGTCGTCCCACATGAACCAGAACCGCTGCTGGCCCGGCGTACCGAAGAGGTAGAGCACCAGGTCGTCGTCGAGCGTGATGCGGCCGAAGTCCATGGCCACGGTGGTGGTCAGCTTCTCCGGGGTCGCGGTGAGGTCGTCGGTGTCCTCGCTGGCCTGGGTCATCAGCGCCTCCGTCTGGAGGGGCGTGATCTCCGAGACGGCGGTGACGAGGGTGGTCTTGCCGACGCCGAAGCCGCCCGCCACCACGATCTTCGTGGCGATCGGGGCGCGCGTGCGGTCCGTCTGCCAGGCCTGGAGGTTCTCGTCGGTCTCGGGCAGCGGCACGGGGGCCGCGGGTATCGGCGCCGTGGCGGGGAAGGCGGTTCTCGGCGCGCCCTCAGAGACGACGGAGTCCATTCAGCACCCTTTCCAGCAGTGCGCGGTCCGGCTGTCCCGGGCCGTGACCTGTTCCGTACACGCGGATCTTTCCCTGGTCCGCCAGGTCGCTCAGGAGCACGCGGACCACACCGAGCGGCATCCTGAGGAGCGCGGCGATCTCGGCCACCGTCCGCATCCGGCGGCAGAGTTCGACGATGGCCCGCATCTCGGGCATCACCCGGGTTCCGAGGGAACCTTTCGGCAGTTCCTTGCGCTCCTCGGGGGCCTCCAGCGCCGCCACGAACGTCTCCACGAGGAGGACGTGGCCGAAGCGGGTACGGCCGCCGGTGAGCGAGTAGGGGCGTACGCGGGCGGGTTTGCGGTCGCCGCCGCGGACGGGAAGCTTGCTGGGCGTGCTCATCGGCCACTCCCCATCGGTTCGGACTCCAGCGATTTTCGGAGCTCGCTGCGGAGTTCGGGGGTCAGCACATGTCCGGCCCGGCCGACGAAGAGCGCCATGTGGTACGCCACCACGCTCATGTCGCAGTCCGGGGAGCCGTGCACACCGAGCAGCGAGCCGTCGCTGATGGACATGACGAAGAGGCTGCCCTCGTCCATCGCGACCATCGTCTGCTTGACGCCACCGCCGTCCATCAGCTTGGCGGCGCCGATGGTGAGGCTGCCGATGCCGGAGACGATGGTGGCGAGGTCGGCGGCGGAGCCCTTGGGGCCCGTGGGGCGGTCCGCCTCCGTCCCCGCTCGCGCTTCCGCGTTTCTGCCGGGGTCGGAGGAGAGCAGCAGCAGGCCGTCGGAGGAGACGACCGCGACCGACAGGAGGCCCGGCACCTCCTCGACGAGATTCGTCAACAGCCAGTGCAGATTGCGGGCTTCACTGCTCAGGCCGAAGGTACTGGGCGCGGTCAACTGCTTGCCTCCTCGACGGTGCCCCCCGATGCTTCTACGTCCTGTGCGTTGAGCTGGTGCGGCGCGTTCACTTCCGCCGTCTGTTCAGCGATCTCCGCCTCCACGTCCCGGCGGCCCTCCATCGCGCCCCGGTGGAAACCGCCGAGCCTGCGGCGCAGGGCATCGGCGTCCACGCCGCCCGTGCGCGGTCGCGGAGCGGGCGCGGGCGTGGAGATCTTCGGCGTCCGCTTGGGCAGGCCCTTGTCGGTCAGCCGGGGGCGCTGGTCCGGGACACGTTCGTGGGTGTCGGGGCCGATGGCGTAGGGGTCGGTGGTGGTCTGGGCGGGGAGGTCCGCTTCCGGGGTGGGTGCGGGAGTGGCCTCGGTGGTTTCGGGGGCAGCCCGGGTGGGCTGGGGTTCGGGCTCCGTGAAAGCGCGAGCCGATTCCTCTGCCTGCGGTTCCGATTCCGTGAACTCGGGGGCCGCCTCTTCCGCCGGCGGCTCCGGGAATGCGCGGGGCGCCTCTGCCGCCGCGAGGTCCGGGAGCAGGAGCTCCATCGTGGTCTCGGGCGTCCGCTCCGGCGTCGGCATCGGCGTCGGCTCGGGTTCGCGCGGGGCCGGGATGGTCAGGGCCGGCACGGCTGCCTCGGGCTCGGACGCCGGATACGGCCCGGGTGCCGTTTCCCGCTCGGGCTCGGGCACAGGCTCAGCGGCGGCGTCCCGTACGGCTTCCTCGGCTGCCGCGATCAGCGGGTCCTCGTCCCCCGCCGGATCCGACGCCGACGCGGCGAGGGCCGAACGGCCGTACAGGACGTTGGAGTTGGCTTCGGCGTCGGCTCCGGGCAGCGTCACCGTGGCGGCGCCGCCGACGAGGCGGGTGGCCGGGGGGAGGGTGACGGCGGGCGCGGCGGCGAGCATCGTCTTCGGGAGGACGACCACGGCGGTCACGCCACCCTGCTTCTGCTCGCGCAACTGCACGCGCACACCGTGCCGGTGGGCGAGCCGGGCCACCACGTACAGGCCGAGCCCGAGGCCTTCGCCGCTCTCCAGGTCGTACGCGTCCTCCGGATCGAAGTCCGCGAGGCGGGAGTTGAGCTGGCTCATCCGCTCGTCGGTCATGCCGATGCCCTGGTCCTGCACGGAGAGCATCACCTCGCCGCTCTCCAGGAGCCAGCCGGAGACCTCGACGGGGTGGTCGGGCGGCGAGAACGACGAGGCGTTCTCCAGGAGTTCGGCCACGAGGTGGCTGATGTCGTCGGCGGCGAAACCGGCGAGGTGCGCGTGCGGCGGCAGCGCGGCGATCCGGACCCGCTCGTACCGCTCGATCTCGCTGACCGCGGCCCGTACGACGTCGACGAGCGGGACGGGACCCGCGTGGTGCTGGACGTGTTCGGCGCCCGCGAGGACGAGCAGGTTCTCGCTGTGGCGCCGCATGACGGTCGCGAAGTGGTCGAGCTTGAAGAGCGTGGCGAGGCGGTCCGGGTCCTGCTCCCGCTCCTCCAGGCCCTCGATGACGCCGAGTTGGCGTTCGACCAGGCCGAGGGTGCGCAGCGCCAGGTTGACGAAGGTGCCGTGGATGCTGCCGCGCATCTGCTCCAGGTGGGCGGTGGCGTCGGCGAGTTCGGTACGGAGCTTGTCGCGCTCGTCGGCCATCAGCCGGCGCTGGCCGATGAGGTGCTTGCGGTCGCCCTCCAGGGTGGTGATCCGCTCGTGGAGCGTGGCGGCGTGCGTGTGCAGCGCGTTGACGGAGCGGACGACCTGGGCGAACTCGTCGTTGCGGCCGGTGAACTTGACCGGTTCCTCGGTGCCCGGGTCGGCGGCGAGGCGGGCCGAGCCGATCCGCAGGACGGCCAGCGGGCGGGTGAGGCTGCGGGCCATGGCCATCGAGACGCCGACCGCGACCAGCAGCAGCGTGCCGATGAGGGCGATCCGGATCTCCAGCGCGGTGACATCGTCGTCCCGCAGCTGTGCGAGGTCCTTGGTGCGGTGGTCGTTGAGGGAGGCCTCGGCGCCGCGCATCAGCTCGATCCGGGCGGACAGGGCCGCGTCCAGCTTCTTGGTGCTGGTGTCGAGCTCGGCGTCGGAGAGCTTCGGCTGGTCGGTGAGGCTCGCGAGGTATTTGTCGGCGGTCGTGACGTCGGGCCCGGTGACCGTGGAGTCGTACGAGGACGTGGCGGCCTTGGGCGCCGTCTCGTGGAAGTCGGCGAGGGCCGCGTCCGAGCGCAGGCGGGCCTGCTGGGCGGCGGCGCTGAGCGCGTCGCGCTGCTTGGTGCCGGCGGCCGTGGAAGTGCTGGTGGTGGTCGCCAGACCGGTGAGCGGGTCGATGACGGTCTGGGTGGTGCGCGGGATGTTGAGGGCCGCGAGAAGCAGTCCGCGGGCGGCGGCGGACTGCTGGACGGCGGAGTCCAGCTCGGCGAGGGCGTGCGCGCCGGTGCCCGCGCGGGGCGGTAGCTGGTCGGCCAGATCCTCGGCGAGGGCATGCAGTTCGGTGATGGCGGCGGAGTACGCCTGGTGCGCTTCGAGAGCGGTGCTCTTTCCGGTGAGCGCCGCTCTGCGCAGGGAGGTGATGGAGTCGAGGTCCTTCAGCAGGGTGGCGGGGGCGTCCTCGTCCGCCCGCAACTCCTCGACCTCCCGGTCGACGCGGGCGCCGCGCTGCTCGGAGGGGGCCTTGGCCTTGGACCGCCCCGCGGCGATGTACGAGGTGACTTCGTCCCGCTCGTCGGCCAGCGAGTGCGCGAGGACCAGTGCCTGCTGGGTCCGCTGCGCGAGCGTCACCAGGTTCTGGGAGTCGTTCAGTTGCCCCGAGGCGGCCAGCACCGTGGGGGTTCCGGCGCCGGCGATGGCTGCCGCGACGACCGCCACGGCGACGATCAGCCGGTTGCGTACGTGGGCGGGGCGGCCCCGGCCCGCGGAGTCGGCGGCGTCGCCGGTGGAACCGCCCTCAGTCGAGCTGGAGGCCGTCTGCTTGCCTGTGCGCCTCGGCCGCGTCTTCTGCACCGGTGCTCGCATTCCTGACTCGTGTACCCATGGGCCCGGGTGACGTCCCGTCAACGGGGGTGTCCGCCCACCCCCGAGCTTTTTCGACTTCGCTCAAGCGGTTCGCTCAAGCAGCGGGACCCCCGTCGGCCCCCGACCCTCCCAGTGCCGGTGGGCAGTGGTCCCGCATCATCCGGCCCGCCACCCGAAGGAGTGAACCCCGGAGGGGAGTTGCCGGGCAAGTTCCTCGGGCGTGTGCGACGGCCTTGACCGGCGGGCCGGTTGGACGTCGGCGACGCGCTTTGACAGTATTCGCCGCCACGCTCCACCGGAGTCGATCATTCCATGCCAAACCCGGCGCCTGAGCTGCTGGTCCGCACTGGTTCGGCGACCGATGCCAGCCTTTCGTGGGCCTTGTGAAGGGCTCGTGCAGACTGGCCGGATGCGCACTGAACTCTTTTCGGAGCCCGGCGACCCGGACCGCCCCAATGAGGACTTCGCATCGGTCGGACTTCCCGCCTCAGGACAGGGGGGTTCCCTGGTCGCCCTGGACGGCGTGACACCCCCTCAGGGCGACGACGGCTGTCTGCATTCCGTTGCCTGGTTCTCCGCGCGCCTGGGCGGAGCCCTGACCGAACTGTCCCTTTCCCGCCGGGATCTGACGCTGCCGGAGATCCTGTCCGACGCCATTCGCCGGGTGGCCGAGGCCCACGCCGACACCTGTGACCTTTCTCACCCACGCACACCCCAGGCAACCGTGGTCCTCGCGAGGTGGTCCGCGACCGAGGTCGAGTACTTGGTCCTCTCGGACTCGGCCCTGTTGCTGGAGTCCCCCACGGGCGAGGTGACCCCCCTCCTCGACGACCGCCTCTCCCGCCTCCCCCGCACCTCCCTCACCACGGACGCCGTCGCCGACGCGACCGTCCGCAACAAGGAGGGCGGCTTCTTCACCGCGGCGGCCGATCCCTCGGTGGCCGGGCGCGCGGTGACGGGCGTATTGCCGCGCACCTCCGTCCGCGCCCTGGCCGCCCTCACCGACGGCGCCACCCGCTGGGTGGAGAAGTTCCGGGAGGGCGACTGGACCGACCTGTTCACCCTCGTACGGAAGGAGGGCGGCCAGGGGCTCGTGGACCGCGTACGGGGGCTGGAGGCGGCGGACGCGGAGGCGCGGGTGTATTTGCGGCGGAGCAAGACGCATGACGATGCGACGGTGGTGTTCGTGGAGTTGTGAGCCGCCGTCATGGACCGGGCGTCGGACTGCCGCTGACGGATGGCCGGTTCTCGGGTGTCTCGGAAGCCGGGCCGTTGTCCGGTGCGACCCACACACCCACCATGGCGGTCGCCAGTGCGGTGGCCGCGGCCACGAGCACGGTGGTCGCCGGGACCGCGGTCGCGGACAGCGACCGGAAGTTGCGGATCTGTCCCCAGCGCAGGCCGGCCGCCCGGACCAGCCGGGCTTCCCAGGCCAGGCCGAGGATCAGGAAGACGGCCAGGCAGTTGCCCGTGGTCAGGAGTGCGGAGACGCCGAGGCTTCCCAGATCCCGGTCCCGGTAGAGGAGTTGGGCGAGCTCTGACGGGAGGACGACGGCCAGCAGGCACATCGCCTTGCCGATGGGAGTGCCGCCTCGGAGCCAGGAGTAGGCGTAGCCGTAGACGAAGCCGTAGAACCACCAGTGCAGGACATGGAGCCACTCGTCGATCTCGCTCGCGGCCTGAGTCGCGGCGAGCAGGGACGGCAGCGTGTACACGATCCACGGGAGGCTGAGCACGGTGAGCAGGAGGGCCGCGGCCGTGCCGTTGCTCCAGGCCGCACGGCCGCCGGAGGTGCCGAGGGCCGACAGCCGCAGCGCGACCGAGCGCTGTGGCGCCCTGTCTCGGCGGCCGAGCGCGCGCAGTGCGCGCCATCTGTCGCTCCACTGGCTGGCGGTGAGCTCGCCTTGCGCCAGAGCGGTGCGCGACGCCGTGAGGAACTCCCGACGGCTCGCGGCCAGGGTCTGGTCCTTCAACAGAGCGTGCATACGCCGGTTGTGCGCAGCGGGGCTCTTGTTGTGCAGCCGGACGGCCCCGGCCTCGGCGGCCGGCGGCAGCAGCCATGCGAAGCCCATGGCGGCGATGGCCACCGCGATGTAGAAGCCGCTTCGCTGGGCGTCCTCTTCGAACATGACGAACTGGAACTGGTCCAGGCCCGTACCCACCGCTGCCACGCCCAGTCCCAGGACGATCGTGCGGACGTACGGGGGCCATCTTCCGTCCGTTCCCCGGTACGAATGCAGGAGTATGAGGGCAACGGGGAGGCCCAGGGGCAGGATCGTCGAGAGGGGCCAGTTGGCGGCGAAGCGGGGATAGACGCCGACGGCCGACCATGGGCCGCTGTCATCCCTTACCCACACGTATGCCGAGCTCTGATCGAATGCCATCCTGGGTAGGGCCAACCCCATCAGCACCGCCAGCGCCCGAAGCTGCCATTTGGCCCAGTCCGCGGCCCGCAGAATGTGCCAGAGGAGTGCGACCCAACTGCAGAACAGGACAGCCAGGGCACAGGTGTTCGCCGCGTTCCAGGTGTCGAAGTGCGGCGAGCTCGTGGTGGCGGGCAGGCCCGTCCCAGGTCCGGCGACCAGACCGGCCAACCAGACACAGGCAGCCGCGACGACGGCCCATCGCCGCCCCGCCGGTCCCAGCGCCCCACGCCACAGGGCGTACGCCACCGAGGCCGTCACCACGGCCGTCACCGCGACCGTCACCAGAGGCATCGGCGTCCGCCCCGTGACGATGAGGACACCCACGGGCGCCAGAAGCAGGACACTCGGCACCAGCGACGGCAGCAGCTCCTGCACGCGAGGCGCGCGTCCGGTGGCCGCCCGCACCACGAAGGCCGCCAGCAGGAACGGCAGCAGCGTCCACCACCAGACGGCGAGGAACACTCCTCGACCTCTATCGACCCACCACGGCCACAGCGATACGAAGGTCTCGCTGAGCGCGTACACCAGCGTCGCCCCGGTCAGCACACCGCCCGCCACCGCCGCCACGGTCCAGCGGAGCCGAGTGGCGGACGGTGCCCAGCTCCTCACGTGGGGCACCACCAAGCAACCCATCACCGATGTCACCGCGAACAGCAGCCAAAACGCCTCCCGCTGAGCGGACTGCTGGCCCTCCAGCGCGTCGGTGAGAACCTCCGTGGCACTCCGGTCGCCCGATAGGCCGGAGTCGGGGCCCACCAGCGTGATCAGCACGGTGGCCGTCTTCGCCGGGAGCAGCAGTTCGGCGCTGTGGGCGCTCTGGCGCAGCGTGGTCGCGCCCTTGATGGCGAGGATCGTTTCCTCGGGTGCCTCGACTGTGAAGGTCCACCGGTCGTACAGGCCGCGTTCCCCCAGCCAGTGACCGTCGACATGGAGAGTGATCACGGTTCGGCCGTGGTTGCAGTCGGGGTCCTCGTACCAGCTCATGCTGGAGTAGTCGATGGCCCGGACCTTCGACTCCGGCGATTCCTGGTCGAGGCGATCGTCATCGTCCGAGGACGAGAAGCTCCCCTCCCAGCAGTCCTTGGCTCCAGCGGTGAGCTCGAACGGCAGCCAGTCGCCCAGGTCCTGGGAGTCGACCCGCAGATCCTCGACCAGTGGGTCCGCCGAACGCAGCTCCAGCGTGTGCTTCGCCGTCACCCACCACCCATGGGCGACCGATGCGGGTTTCGGGGTGACCTTCAGGCGGGTGCTGCCGGTCCGCCGCGGACGGCCCTTGGCGCGGTACTTCTTCTCGGCCGCGGCCCTCGCCCGTTCGCGCTCCTTGTCGTCCTGCGTGGCGCCGGTCTGCTCGTTCTCACGGGATACCGAGTGTTCGTACACCCGCCCCGCCGTGCTCACCCACAGCAGATGCGTCACCACGGGCGCCGACACCGCCACGACGAGCAACAGCGGTACGGCAACTGCCCGCGCGCACCGCCGGATCACTCCAGCCATCCGTCGACCCCCGTCCCCCGGAGGCGTCAGAGTAGCCGTCCCGACGGCGCTCCACAGTGGCCTTGCGCAAGCCCTCCCGGCCTACTTCTCCATACCCAGATTCAGCTGATGCAGCAGCCGCGCCAACTCCGCCACCTCGTCCTGGTCCCAGTGGGCGAGCTGGCTGACGTAGCGTGCGCGGCGGGCCTCGCGGACGCGGGTGACTCGGCTGCGGCCCTCCTCCGTGAGGTGGACGAGCCAGGCGCGGCCGTCCGCGGGGTCGGGTTCGCGGGCCACGAGGCCGAGGTCTTCCAGGGCGCGCAGCTGGCGGGACATGGTGGCCTTGCCGACGCCGATGTAGGCGGCGAGTTCCGTGGCGCGCTGGCGGCCGTACTCCTCGAGGCGTACGAGGAGTCCGTAGGCGGCGGACTCCAGGTCCGGATGGACCTCGCGAGCCATCTCCCCCTGGTTGGCGCGGGCGCGTCG
Organism: Streptomyces sp. R35; assembly: GCF_041053035.1. Taxonomy (NCBI): domain Bacteria; kingdom Bacillati; phylum Actinomycetota; class Actinomycetes; order Kitasatosporales; family Streptomycetaceae; genus Streptomyces; species Streptomyces sp. R35. Next base: position 7,430,362 of record NZ_CP163440.1, on the reverse strand, counting down.
CAGGAACACGGTCAACTCGCGTTCCAGGGAGAGGAACTCGTGGTCCCCGCCACCGTGCGCGGCAGGCTGGTCCGCACCGTGTCCCGACACGTCGGATTCGACCGGACGTCGGCCGTCGTTCCCGTCCTCGTGCACGTCAGCCCCTCACCCGGTTTCCCGGTCCTGAAAGTTTCCGCCAAAATTCGCCGTTACCGCAGCTCCGACAGTATTTCGCAGGCGTAGACCAACGGCAGCCTCCGGGCCCTCTTCCCACACCGTCTTCTCCGCGCCTAGCTTCTTTACCAGGCAGTTACTGGCATGCGCACGCCATCCCAGGTCGACGAGGACCTGACCCCCCACTACGGCACGCGTGCCCGAGCATTCCCCCCACCGAGCTCCACCGAGCCCTTCGGAGGCACGCACATGCCCGTGCACAGATCCGGAACGGCCCACCGCCTGCGCCCGCTCGCGGTAGGAATTCTGCTCACCGCCTTCTCCCTCCTGTTCACTCTCCCCTCCTCCGCCGCCGACGTCCCCGCCCGCGGCTCCGCCCGCATGGGCATGGGCGTTGTCGCCCACGACGGCCAGGACGGTACGCCGACCAGCGGTGACGCCACGCAGACCGAAGGTGTGGACGTGTCCGGCTATCAGGGCAACGTCGCCTGGTCGACCCTGTGGAGCAGCGGGGTCAAGTGGGCCTACACGAAGGCGACCGAGGGCACGTACTACACGAACCCGTACTTCGCCCAGCAGTACAACGGCTCATACAACGTCGGGATGATCCGCGGCTCGTACCACTTCGCCACCCCCGACACCACGAGCGGCGCCACGCAGGCCAACTACTTCGTCGACCACGGCGGCGGCTGGTCCGGTGACGGCAAGACGCTGCCCGGCGCGCTCGACATCGAGTGGAACCCGTACGGAGCCTCCTGCTACGGCAAGTCGCAGAGCGCCATGGTCAGCTGGATCAGCAGCTTCCTCACCCAGTACAAGGCACGCACCGGGCGCGACGCCGTGATCTACACGGCCACCAGCTGGTGGAGCTCCTGCACCGGCAACTACAGCGGCTTCGCCTCCGCCAACCCGCTGTGGATCGCGCGGTACGCCTCCGATCCGGGGACCCTGCCGGCCGGGTGGTCGTACTACACGATGTGGCAGTACACGTCGTCCGGACCGACCGTCGGTGACCACGACAAGTTCAACGGCGCCCTGGACCGCGTACAGGCACTCGCCAACGGCTGACGGGAAGCGGAAGGCACGCGCGTACGGCGAAGGCCCGGGCCTCCCTCACGGGACCCGGGCCTTCCCTTTCCGGTGGGCGTCACGCCGCGACCGGAAACTCCTGCTGCGCACCGTTCGTCGCCGGCGACAGTGCCAGCTCCAGGACCTGGCGGACGTCCGTGACGGCGTGGACGTCGAGCTTCTCCAGGACCTCGGCCGGGACGTCGTCCAGGTCGGGCTCGTTGCGCTTCGGGATGATGACCGTCGTGACACCCGCGCGGTGCGCGGCGAGCAGCTTCTGCTTCACGCCGCCGATGGGCAGGACACGCCCGGTCAGCGAGACCTCGCCCGTCATCGCCACGTCCGTGCGGACCAGACGGCCGGACAGGAGCGAGGCCAGCGCCGTCGTCATCGTGACGCCCGCGCTCGGACCGTCCTTCGGGACCGCGCCCGCCGGGAAGTGGATGTGCACACCCCGGTCCTTGAGGTCACCGACCGGCAGCTCCAGTTCGGCCCCGTGCGAGCGGAGGAAGGAGAGTGCGATCTGCGCGGACTCCTTCATCACGTCGCCCAGCTGGCCCGTCAGGGTCAGACCCGCCGCGCCCGTCTCCGGGTCGGCCAGCGACGCCTCCACGAAGAGGACGTCGCCGCCCGCGCCGGTGACCGCGAGCCCGGTGGCGACACCGGGGACGGCCGTACGGCGCTCGGCCGGGTCCTGGGCGGACTCGGGCACGTGGTGCGGCCGCCCGATGAGCCCGCGCAGGTCCGCGTCGGTCACCGTGAACGGCAGCTCCCGCTCACCGAGTTCGTGCTGCGCCGCGACCTTGCGGAGCAGCCGCGCTACGGCCCGCTCCAGGGTGCGCACGCCCGCTTCCCGCGTGTACTCGCCGGCGAGCTTGCGCAGCGCGCTCTCGTCGAGCGTGACCTCGTCCTTCGCCAGACCGGCCCGCTCCAGCTGGCGCGGAAGCAGGTGGTCACGGGCGATGACGACCTTCTCGTCCTCGGTGTAGCCGTCGAGGCGGACCAGCTCCATACGGTCGAGCAGGGCCTCCGGGATGGCTTCGAGCACGTTGGCCGTGGCCAGGAACACCACGTCGCTGAGGTCGAGTTCGACCTCCAGGTAGTGGTCGCGGAAGGTGTGGTTCTGGGCGGGGTCGAGGACTTCGAGCAGCGCCGCGGCCGGGTCGCCGCGGAAGTCGGAGCCCACCTTGTCGATCTCGTCGAGCAGGACCACCGGGTTCATGGACCCGGCCTCCTTGATGGCGCGGACGATACGGCCGGGCAGCGCGCCGACGTACGTACGCCGGTGTCCGCGGATCTCCGCCTCGTCCCGTACGCCACCGAGGGCGACGCGGACGAACTTGCGGCCCATGGCGTGCGCGACGGACTCGCCGAGCGACGTCTTGCCGACACCGGGCGGACCGACGAGCGCGAGCACGGCACCGCCGCGCCGCCCGCCGACCACGCCGAGCCCGCGCTCGGAGCGCCGCTTGCGCACGGCGAGGTACTCGGTGATGCGCTCCTTCACGTCCTCGAGACCGGCGTGCTCGGCGTCGAGGATCGCCTGGGCGCCCTGGATGTCGTACTCGTCCTCGGTCCGCTCGTTCCACGGCAGTTCGAGCACCGTGTCGAGCCAGGTCCGGATCCAGCTGCCCTCGGGCGACTGGTCACTGGACCGCTCCAGTTTCTCGACCTCCTTGAGCGCGGCCTCGCGGACCTTCTCGGGGAGGTCGGCGGCCTCGACGCGGGAGCGGTAGTCGTCGGACTCCTCACCGTCCGAGGAGTCGCCGTTGAGCTCGCGCAGCTCCTTGCGTACGGCCTCCAGCTGGCGGCGCAGCAGGAACTCGCGCTGCTGCTTGTCGACGCCTTCCTGGACATCCTTGGCAATGGACTCGGCGACGTCCTGCTCGGCGAGGTGCTCACGGAGCTGCTCGGTGGCGAGCTTCAGGCGGGCGACCGGGTCGGCGGTCTCCAGCAGCTCCACCTTCTGCTCGATGGACAGGAACGGGGAGTAACCGGAATTGTCGGCAAGGGCGGAAACGTCATCAATCTGCGCCACGCGGTCCACGACCTGCCAGGCGCCGCGCTTGCGCAGCCAGCTGGTGGCGAGGGCCTTGTACTCCTTGACCAGGTCGGCGACCCGGCCGGGCAACGGGTCGGGCACCGTCTCGGCGACCCGGGTGCCCTCCACCCACAGTGCGGCACCGGGACCGGTCGTCCCCGCGCCGACCTTCACGCGCCCACGCCCGCGGATCAGCGCGCCCGGGTCGCCGTCGGCCAGGCGGCCGACCTGCTCGACGGTGCCGAGCACACCCGTGCCCGCGTACGTCCCGTCGATGCGTGGCACCAGCAGGACCTGCGGCTTGCCCGGTGTCGAACGGGCGGCGGCCTGGGCGGCCTCCACCGCGGCGCGTACATCGGTGTCGTTCAGATCGAGCGGAACCACCATCCCGGGCAGCACGACCTCGTCGTCAAGTGGCAGCACGGGCAGGGTGAGCGGTGTGGACGTGGATGCCATGATCTCCCCTTAGGCAGTCAAGTTGAGCTATGCCGACTCAATGCACGTGAGCCTCCGATTGTTCCCCGGGTGGCGTTCGCTCACAGCGATCGCCCGGTACCAGGGCTTCGGCCTGCGACTTTCGTCGCCGGGCGGAGGGGTGATCACGGCGCTCCCGCGCCGCGGTGAAGCCGCGAGGCCTCCCTCTCGTCAAGTTCCGGGACGCCGCGTGAATTCCTGAGCCAGCTCGTCTCCGGCCGCGGCTACGGCACTGGTGACCAGCCGCCCGAGCAGGAAGCGGTGCACGGTCCCGGCGAACGCGGGCATACGGCGTCCCCGGACTCGCGGCCCGTGGCGTGCAGGTAGACCACCCGCTCGCCGTCCTCGGCCGGCCGGTGGGCCACGCGTCGCAGCAGCGTGCTCTTGCCGATGCCGGCCGCCCCGTAGAGCTGCACGGGGCCGCCCCCCGCCACGGCCCGGACGACATCGGCCGCCTCCTCCTCCCGCCCGATGATGTCCTGGGCAGGTCTGGGCAGCAGCGTCATGTCTTCCCGCGGAACGGGACGAGGCAGCTGTTCCCGCTGGATCAGAGTCACCGACGAGTGCGCACCCGAAAGCTGGATGAGGTGGTGTCCGACGGCTATCTGTCCCGCCACATCCCGCCCGACCTCGATCCTTACCCCCTCGTCCACGGCCTCTCCGTCCCCCTCGACCGGTGGCCGCCCGCATCGGGCGCCCGCTCGGGCCAGACAGCCTTGCGGTCCCCGTCCGTGCGGGGCAGAGCGCACGGAAGCGCACGTCACCACTCATTGCCCCGCACGCCACCCACGCACGTCGCCGGAAGCGTTTGTTCCTGCCAGAGGGTCCACACCGGCGGGCGTCCGGCCGGGGATCGCCATGGCTTCGCAGCGGCACTGCTACACGACCGCAACGGCATTCACAGGCAACGCCTGCAAACTGCAAGCGCATTCACAGCCAACGGGGACGGCAAGGCGGGGCGAACGGGAACATGGGGGACGATATGCGCGACGAGCAGCGGGGGCGGCCCGGACGCCGCGGGGTGATCGCCGGGGCCGGGGCCGTGGTGGCGGCGGGCGTCGGTGTGGCCGCGGTCAGGGCGACGACGGGCGCGAACGGGGGCGCGACGGAGGGCAAGGCGCCGGTGACGCGCACCGTGGCGCCGGCCGTCAGCCGGGCCCCGGCCAAAACGCCCCAGGCATCACCGACACCAGCAGCACCAAGGCGCACGCCACCCCCGGGCAGCCCCAACATCCTCGTCGTGGTCACCGACGACCAGCCCAAGCAGACCGAGTGGGCGACCCCGCAGACCCTCGACTGGCTCGGCGAACACGGCGTGACCTTCGAGCGGGCGCACGCCAACACCCCCCTCTGCGCGCCGTCGCGGGCGTCGATCATGTCGGGCCGTTACGCCCACAACCACGGCGTCCTCGACACCCGCCACCCCGAGCGCCTCGACCAGAACACCACCGTGCAGCGGCAGTTGTACGAGGCCGGGTACCGCACGGGCCTGTTCGGGAAGTACCTCAACTACTGGCGTACGGGCGAGAATCCGCCGCACTTCGACGAGTGGCTGCTCCAGGAGCCGGTCCGGTACTACAACGGCCACTACAACGACAACGGGACCGTCCGGAACATCCCCGGCTACAACACCACCGTCATCAAGAACCGCACCCTCGCCTTCATGGAGCGGTCCCGGGGCGACGAGCGCCCGTGGTTCGCGTATGTCGCCACGCGAGCGGCGCACGAGCTGAACATCCCGGAGAAGAAGTACGAGGGGGTCCAGGTCCCGGAGTGGGAGGGGCGGCCGTCCGTCTTCGAGGACGACAAGAGCGACAAGCCGCCGTTCCTGCGCGGCGGCGCGGCGCAGCACTCGCTCGCCGACGGACAGGCCCTGCGGGCACGGCAGTTGCGCACCCTGCTGTCCGTCGACGACGCGATGCGGGACTTCCGCGACAAGTTGCGCGCGCTGGGGCAGCTCGACAACACCCTGGTGCTGTACACGAGTGACCACGGCCTCCTCTGGGGCGACCACGGCTGGCTGCGCAAGTCGGTGCCGTACCGGCCGAGCCTGGAGGTGCCGTTCTACCTGTCCTGGCCGGGTGGCGGGCTCGGCAAGGCCAGGACCGACGACCGGCTCGTCGGCCACATCGACATCGCGCCCACGCTGCTCGACGCGGCCGGGGTCAAACCGGACACCCCGCACGACGGGCACTCGCTGCTCGGCACGAACGACCGCGATCATCTGCTCGCCGAGTGGTGGTGGAACCGCCAGGACAAGCAGCCGATCCACAGCTGGGCGACGTATGTCGGGAAGACCGAGCAGTACACGGAGTACTACCGCCTCCGCCTCGACCGGGACGGCCGGCTACCCTCCGGCGCGATCAACGCGGGCACGGACTTCGGTGGCGCGGACTCCGGTGGTGCGAACAGCGGCGAGGTCACCTTCCGCGAGTACTACGACCTGCGCGCCGACCCCTACCAGCTCACGAACCGGCTCCACGGGGCAACCGCCGTGCAGGAGAAGCTACTTGGCATCCCGGAGCTGGCCCGGCGCCTCACGGCGGCCCGGAGCGGCTGACCGGCGGGAGCGGTTACGGGGCCGTGGTTCCCAGGCAGGGCGCCGCCGCCCCGTGACCGGCCTCCCGGCCGGCGGTCCGCACCGTCCGGGAAGCGCCGCGCACCGCCCGCCAGCGCCGTACCAGCGGCCATGTCGAGATCCCGATGGCCAGAGACATCAGGTGCCCCCACTCCGTCATCGGGTCCGCGAAGGTGAGCAGGTCACCGGCGAGCATCGCGCCGAAGCCGGTCAGGACCGGCCAGCGCAGCCACGGCGACAGCAGTCCCGCGAGGGCGCCGATGCTCGCGGCGACACCGAAGCTGATGCCGTAGTCGAGGCGGTGCAGGGAGCTGTCGGGCAGATGGCCGGCCAGCACCGAGAGCCCGACCGGCACTTCGGTGGCCAGGGTCGCGACCACATGGCCGAGCAGGAAGACACCGGCCGTCCGCAGCCCGCCTATCCGCCGCTCCAGCGCGGTGAGGACGAGGAGGAACCCGATCGCGTACGGCGAGGTGATGCCGCCCGCGATCCACAGCGCGCTCGCGATCAGCACCAGCACCGGGTTCTGTACGAGGTGGGCGACGTCCGTGCTGGATCCCTGGTGCAGCGCGTGCACGACGGAGGGGTCGGCGTGGTCGGCGACGAACGAGGTGACGACGAGGACAGCCGCGTACCCGAAGGTGAAGGGGGTCCCGGTGGGGGTGGGGAACAGGCGCCAGGGGCGGACGGCACGGAGCCGGGCGAGGGCGCGCGGGGCCGCGGGAGCGCCGGTGGTGTCCGGTTCGGCCGTCGCGTCCGGAGCCGGTGCCGTCGTCGCCCGGTGGACGGGCCCGGTGCCGGAGCCGCCGCGCTGTTGCGGCACCCCGTCCAGCAGGGGCGCACCCGTCTCCGGGTCGGTGAGCGTGACGTCGGCCTGAACGGTGGTGCTCCGGTCCACGGTGAGGCGCTCCTTCCGTTGCACCCCACCCTTCGTGTCCCACGCGTCGCTGTCTATGACCGACGCCACGCACGGGGGTATTCATAGGAATTCCAGAGACAACCTCAGAAGGTCGTCAGGCGTCCGCAGTTCGTCAGACGTCCGCAGGGCCTCGGACGTCCGCGGGAAGTCCCCGTCCGTCGACGGTGATCGACCGCAGGAGCCGGTCGGCGTACGCGCGGAAGCGTCCGACCATGTCGAAGCCCTTCGGGTCGAGCACCCACTGGACCTGGAGGCCGTCCATGACGGCGGCGGTCTCCTGCGACACCGCCACGATGTCGGTGCCGGGCTTCAGTTCCCCGCTCTCGACGGCCTGCCGGAGCGGGTCGGACATGTGCTCGACGATGTCCGTGTACCGCCGGGTGAAGTACGCGTGCGCCGGGTGTCCGGGGTCGCCGGCCTCGGCGGCGAGGACGTTGAACATGCGCGTCCGGCCCAACCGTGTGCTGTTGTACTCGGCGAGCCGGACCAGGCACGCGTAGCACTCGACGGCCGAGACGAACTCGTGGGAGAAGAACTTCTCCTTGTCGTTCTCGTCGGCGCGTGCGAGAACCTGCACGAGCAGGTCCTCCTTGCTGCGGAAGTGGTGCAGCAGCCCGCCTTGGGTGATGCCGACGTCCTTGGCGATGCGGGCCAGCGAGGAGGCGTGGAAGCCCCATTGGGCGAAGTGCTCCACGGCGGTGTCGAGGATCCGCGAGCGGCGCTCGTCGCCCACGGCGTACGTACCCCTGCCCGCGGACGCGGCCTTCCGCTCCGGTGACCTCTCGCCCGACCTCTCGTTCTGCGCCATGCCCGCCACCATAGCCCGCGTGCGGAACCCTTTTCCGGGCGCCGCGGACCGGTGATTACACGAGTAAGCCAGGACCCTTTTTCAAGCCATGTGCAGCGTGATTCTGGCCACGCGCGCAAAACCTAGTACCTACTCGGTTTTGCTGTTTCCCTAGGGGCGCCGGTGCGGCAAGGAAGCCGCCCACGTCCCCATGGAGAGCCGCCATGGCCGTCACGCCAGACGCCTCGCTCGGTGCCCGCTCGCCCGAGCTCCCCGCGCAGGACACGCCTTGCCCCGAGGCCCCCGCGACCACGGAGAACGCCCCCGCCAAGCTCGTCCTCGGACTCGCCTTCGCCCAGTTCGGCGCCTATCTCGCCGTCCTCACCCCGGTGATGGTCACCCTCGCCCTGCGGGTCAGCCAGATCGTCCCGGAGGACGACCGCAGCACCGCGCTCGGCCAGGTGCTGGCCCTCGGCGCCCTGCTCGCGATGCTCGCCAACCCGGTCTTCGGTGCCCTGTCCGACCGCACGACGGGCCGATTCGGCCGCCGCCGGCCCTGGTTGATCGGCGGCATGCTGGCGGGTCTCGGCGGCCTCGTGGTCGTCGCGCTCGGCTCCAGCGTCCTGACGCTGATGTTCGGCTGGGCGCTCGCACAGCTCGGCATCAACGCCGCCCTGGCCGCGCTGACCTCCTGCATCCCGGACCTGATCCCCCAGCAGCAGATGGGCCGCGTCTCCGGGATGATCGGCATGGCGACACCGTTCGCGATCATCTGCGGTTCCGCGCTGGCCCAGGCGTTCAGCGGCTCGATGGCCCTCGCCTTCGTCGTCCCCGGCGTCATCGGCCTCGTCTCCGTCGGCTGCCTCGCCGCCGTGATGAAGGACCGTCCGGCCCGGGCCGGAGCCTTCGAGCCCTACAGCGTCAAGGAGTTCCTGCGCAGCTTCTGGGTCAACCCGCGCAGGCACCCCGACTTCGCGTGGAACTTCGCCGGGCGCTTCCTGGTCTTCACCGGCGCCTCCTGCGTGACCAGCTACCAGGTCTACTTCCTGATGGACCGCCTCGGCTACAGCGACGACGACGTCTCCGGCAAGGTCCTCGTCGGCTCCCTCGCCATGGTCGGCGCGATCGTGTGCGGCTCGCTGCTCGGCGGCCAGCTCTCCGACCGGTCGGGCCGCCGCAAGCCGTACGTCCTCGGCTCCTCGCTCGTCATGGCCGCCGGCCTCGGGATCATCGCCTCGGCGCAGTCCTTCGGCATGTACGTCGTCGCCCTGGTCGTCTTCGGCTTCGGTGAGGGCCTTTATCTCTCTGTCGACATGGCGCTCGCCGCCGCGGTCCTCCCCAACCCCGAGGAGTCCGCCAAGGACATGGGCGTGCTGAACATCGGCAACGCCCTCCCCCAGTCCCTCGTCCCCATGGTCGCCCCCGCCTTCCTCGCGATCGGCGGCGGCGGCAACTACGGCGCGCTGTTCCTCTTCGGCGCGGTCGCCGCCGTACTGGGCGCCCTCGCCGTCCAGTTCGTCCGCTCCGTCAAGTAGCCCCCGTACGAAGGAAGCAAGGAACCCGGGATGACCACGCCCACCTACCGCGATCCGCACCGCCCCGTCGACGAGCGTGTCGAAGACCTGCTCGCCCGGATGACCCTGGAGGAGAAGGCGGGCCAGCTCTTCCACACGATGCTCAGCATGGGCCCCGGCGGAACCCTCGCCGAAGAGGGCACGTTCCTCCAGTGCGGCACCACCGAGCTGGTCGCCGAACGGCAGTTGACCCACTTCAACCTGATCGGCCAGGGCAGCGCCCGCGAGATGGCCACGTGGGTCAATCGCGTCCAGGGGCTCGCCGCGAGCACCCGGCTCGGCATCCCGCTCACCCTCTCCACCGACCCGCGCCACGCGTTCACCGAAAACCCGGGCGCCTCTTTCCTGGCCGGGGACTTCTCGGCTTGGCCCGAGCCGCTGGGTCTGGCCGCAATCGGGGACGCGGAGCTGGTGGAGCGGTTCGCGGACACGGTCCGCCGCGAGTACCTGGCGGTCGGCTTCCGGGTCGCGCTGCACCCGCAGATCGACCTGGCGACGGAGCCTCGCTGGTCACGGCAGTCGGGCACGTTCGGTTCCAGCGCTGATCTCTCGAGCGAGTTGGTACGGGCGTACATCCGCGGCCTCCAAGGCCCACAGCTCGGCCCGGAGTCCGTCGCCGCCATGGTCAAGCACTTCCCGGGCGGCGGCCCGCAGAAGGACGGCGAGGACCCGCACTTCCCGCACGGCAAGGAGCAGGTCTACCCGGGCGGCCTGCGCGACTACCACCTGGAACCCTTCAAGGCCGCGATCGAAGCCGGCTGTTCGCAGATGATGCCGTACTACGGCCAGCCCGTCGGCACCGACTGGGAGGAGGTCGGCTTCGGCTTCAACAAGGACGTCCTGACCGGCCTGCTGCGCGAGCGCCTCGGCTTCGAGGGGATCGTCTGCACCGACTGGGGCCTGCTCAACGACGCCGAGATCCTCGGCGAACCGGCCGCCGCCCGCGCGTGGGGGGTCGAGCACCTGAGCGTCGCCGAGCGCGCGGCGAAGGCGCTGGACGCGGGCACCGACCAGTTCGGCGGCGAGCAGTGCCCGGAGCTGATCGTGGACCTGGTCCGCTCCGGCCGTATCTCCGAGGAGCGGATCGACGCGTCCGTACGGCGGCTGCTGCGCGAGAAGTTCGCCCTCGGGCTCTTCGAGAACCCGTACGTCGACGTGGACAAGGCCGAGGAGATCGTGGGCGCGAGTGAATTCACCGCCCTTGGTGAGGCCGCCCAGCGCCGCTCCCTCACCGTCCTGGCCAACCGCACCCTGCTGCCGCTGGCCGGCCGCCCGAACCTCTACGTCCAGGGCGTGAGCGAGCAGACGGCGGCGGCGTACGGCAATGTCGTCGCCGACCCGGCCGAAGCGGACGTGGCCGTACTGCGGTTGGGCACCCCCTACGAGCAACGGCCCGGCACCTTCGAGTCGTTCTTCCACGCGGGTTCGCTCGCCTTCCCCGAGGAGGAGTTGAAGGAGATCCTGCGGCTGCTCGACACGACGCCCACGCTGGTGTGCGTCAACCTGGAGCGGCCCGCCGTCCTCCCCGAGATCGCCGCGAAGGCGGCCGCCCTGGTCGCCGACTACGGCGCGAGCGACGCGGCCCTCCTCGACGTCGCCTTCGGACGGGCGCGGGCCCAGGGACGCCTGCCGTTCGAACTGCCGCGCTCCATGGCGGCGGTGGAGGCCTCCCGGCCGGACGTGCCCAACGACACGGTGGATCCGGTGTTCCCCTGCGGGCACGGGATCCAGCTCTGAAGTCGTAAACCGGTGGCCTGTCCTGGCGTAACTGCCAGGATGGGAACCATGACTGCCTCGTACGACATCCCTGTAGTCATCGATCGCCGGGAGGGCCCGTACGGCGAGGTCGTGCTGCGGCGCCACGGCGCGCTGCTGCAGATCATCGCCAACGGGTGCTTCCTGATGGACACCTCCGACGGCCGCTCGGAGCGGCTGCTCGTCGACGCCGCGTACGACGCGCTGGACGGGCGCCCGGCGCCGAGCCTGCTGATCGGGGGGCTCGGCGTCGGGTTCTCACTCGCGCACGCCGCCGCGGACCCCCGGTGGGGGCGCATCACGGTGGTCGAACGCGAGCCGGCCATCATCGACTGGCATCGCGACGGACCGCTGTCCGTGCTCTCCGCCGGGGCGCTCGCCGACCCGCGTACGGAAATCGTCAGGACTGATCTGGTCGCCTACGTCAATGAGATCTCCGACACGTACGACGCGCTCTGCCTCGACATCGACAACGGGCCCGGCTGGACGGTCACGGACGGCAATGAGGGCCTCTACACGAAGGCCGGACTGGCAAGCTGCGCAAGGGCGTTGAGGCCCGGCGGGGTACTCGCGGTGTGGTCCGCGCAGCCCTCTCCGGAATTTGAAGAAACCTTGCGGAATGCCGGGTTCCAGCGGGTGCGTACCGAACAGATCCCGGTTGCCCGGGGCGTTCCGGACGTCGTACATCTCGCAATCGGGCCTGGATAGCCGAGGCACGGTGACTGCCCGTACCCTGCTTGCCTGACGCAGATCATTCAAGCGTCAAGCGCAGTCATGGGATCACCCCACGGATTCCGGAAAGCACACCTCAGGGGCGGGCGATGGAGCAGACACACACCTCCCACAACGGCACGGCGGCGACGCCGGGCGCTCAGCGGCGGGTACTGGTGGTCGAGGACGACCCGACAATCGTCGACGCCATCGCGGCCCGCCTGCGCGCCGAGGGATTCCTGGTGCAAACCGCGGGCGACGGTCCGGCCGCCGTCGACACCGCCGAGGCCTGGCAGCCCGATCTGCTGATCCTCGACATCATGCTGCCCGGCTTCGACGGCCTGGAGGTCTGCCGCCGCGTGCAGGCCCAGCGCCCGGTGCCGGTGCTGATGCTCACCGCGCGCGACGACGAGACCGACATGCTGGTCGGGCTCGGCGTCGGCGCCGACGACTACATGACCAAGCCGTTCTCGATGCGTGAGCTGGCCGCGCGCGTGCACGTCCTGCTGCGCCGGGTGGAGCGTGCCGTCGTGGCCGCCTCGACGCCGCGCAGCGGGATCCTGCGGCTCGGCGAGCTGGAGATCGACCACGCGCAGCGCCGGGTGCGGGTGCGGAGCGAGGACGTGCACCTCACCCCCACCGAGTTCGACCTGCTGGTCTGCCTCGCGAACACCCCGCGTGCCGTGCTCTCGCGCGAGCAGCTGCTCGCCGAGGTGTGGGACTGGGCGGACGCCTCCGGTACCCGGACCGTGGACAGCCACATCAAGGCACTGCGCCGGAAGATCGGCGCCGAGCGGATCCGCACGGTCCACGGCGTGGGCTATGCGCTGGAGACCCCGACTCCCTGAGCCGGGCCTTCGCCGGGGCCTTCGTGAGAGCCTGTGTCTGCTCTCCCGCCGTGCACCCGGCCCGGGAGCAGACAGAGGGCTCTGAGGGGGCTGATGTGATGAGCGGGTTCGGGGAACGCAAGAACGACAACCCCTGGGGCGGCGTACGTCCCTTCTCGATCAAGACGAAGCTCGGGTTCCTGGTCGTCGTCTCGGTCTTCATCACCACCGGTCTGCTGATGATCGCGGTGCGCACCGAGACGGAGCTGCGCTTCATCACGGTCTTCTCGATGATCGCCACACTGCTGATAACGCAGTTCGTGGCCCATTCGCTCACCGCCCCGCTGGACGAGATGAACGCGGTGGCCCGGTCCATCTCGCACGGCGACTACACGCGCCGGGTGAGCGACAGCCGCCGCGACGAGCTGGGCGACCTGGCCGAGACGATCAACCTGATGGCCGACGAGCTGGAAGCCCAGGACCGCCAGCGCAAGGAGCTCGTGGCGAATGTCTCGCACGAGCTGCGCACCCCCATCGCGGGCCTGCGCGCGGTCCTGGAGAACGTTGTGGACGGTGTCTCCGCCGCCGACCCCGAGACGATGCGTACGGCCCTGAAGCAGACGGAGCGGCTCGGGCGGCTCGTGGAGACCCTTCTCGACCTGTCCAGGCTGGACAACGGCGTCGTACCGCTGCATACGAGGCGTTTCGAGATCTGGCCCTATCTCTCCGGCGTGCTCAAGGAGGCCAACATGGTCGCCTCCGCGCGCGCGGGCATCGCCTCGGGCTCCGGCAGCCACACCCGCACCGACGTCCATCTGCACCTCGACGTGTCCCCGCCCGAGCTGACGGCGCTCGCGGACCCGGAGCGGATCCACCAGGTCGTCGCCAATCTCATCGACAACGCGGTCAAGCACAGCCCGCCACACGGCCGGGTGACGGTGAAGGCACGGCGGGGCTCCTACCCGGAGTCACTGGCCCTGGAGGTCCTGGACGAGGGGCCCGGCATTCCGAAGTCGGAGTGGCACCGGGTCTTCGAGCGGTTCAACCGGGGCGGGGTGCCCTCGCCGCACGGTCCCGGCAGCGACGGCGGTACGGGGCTGGGCCTGGCCATCGCGCGCTGGGCGGTCGATCTGCACGGCGGCCGGATCGGTGTGGCCGAATCCCAGCGGGGTTGCCGGATCCAGGTCATCCTTCCGGGGCTTCCTTCTCTGCCAAGTTGACGTAAAGTTCGAACCGGAGCCACAAGATCCATCAGTGTCGCCACTGGCGGACACGTGTGATCAGGCTCCCATCAGGCAGTGGGCCGCGTGAGTCGTGCCGCGACCCCGGATCGACGTGCCCATTCCAATGCGGAACCACGCTTGTTTCCCGCCATTTCCACAGCCGAAACACGGTTTCCGATGTGACTTACACGACGTTGGACCGGCCCGGCCTGACCTTCTCGGCCAGGGAGGCGTAGCCTTTATTCCCGCTGTCCATCACCTTGTGAAGCGGAAGAGGGCGGTTGCCGCCGTGTCGCCACAGTCCCCCAGTAACTCGAGCATCTCGACCGACACCGACCAAGCCGGGAAGAATCCCACGGCTGCGTTCGGCGCCAATGAGTGGCTCGTCGACGAGATCTATCAGCAGTACCTCCAGGACCCGAATTCGGTAGACCGCGCCTGGTGGGACTTCTTCGCCGATTACAAGCCCGGGGCGGCTGCCGCCTCGGCTCCGGCGGGTACTGCGGCCGCGGGGGCCGCAGGGACCACCCCGGCGGCCCCGGCCGCGCCGGCCGCCCCTGCGGCGCCCGCGGCTCCCCCGGCTCCGGTTCAGGCCGCTCCCCCGGCCGCCGCGCCGGCTCCGGTGGCCCCGAAGCCCGCCGCCGCTGCTCCGGCCCCGGCCGCTGCCCCGGCTCCCGCGAAGGCCGCTCCGGCCGCCGCCAAGCCGCAGGCCGCGCCCGCGACCCAGGCCCCGGCCCTTGCCGGTCCCGAGTTCGTGACGCTGCGCGGCCCCGCCGCCGCGGTCGCGAAGAATATGAACGCCTCGATCGAGGTGCCGACGGCCACGTCCGTCCGCGCGGTCCCGGTGAAGCTGCTCTTCGACAACCGCATCGTCATCAACAACCACCTGAAGCGCGCCCGGGGCGGGAAGATCTCCTTCACCCACCTCATCGGCTACGCGATGGTGCAGGCCATCAAGGCCATGCCGTCGATGAACTACTCCTTCCAGGAGAAGGACGGCAAGCCGACCCTGGTCAAGCCGGAGCACGTCAACTTCGGCCTCGCCATCGACCTGGTGAAGCCCAACGGCGACCGCCAGCTGGTCGTCGCGGGCATCAAGAAGGCCGAGACGCTGAACTTCTTCGAGTTCTGGCAGGCCTACGAGGACATCGTCCGCCGCGCCCGTGACGGCAAGCTGACGATGGACGACTTCACCGGTGTCACGGTCTCCCTGACCAACCCCGGCGGCCTCGGCACCGTCCACTCGGTCCCGCGTCTGATGCCCGGCCAGTCGGTGATCATGGGCGTCGGCTCCATGGACTACCCGGCGGAGTTCCAGGGCACCTCCCAGGACACCCTGAACAAGCTCGGCATCTCGAAGGTCATGACGCTCACGTCGACCTACGACCACCGGGTGATCCAGGGCGCCGCCTCCGGCGAGTTCCTGCGCATCGTCGCGAACCTGCTGCTCGGCGAGGGCGGCTTCTTCGACGAGATCTTCGAGTCGCTGCGGATTCCGTACGAGCCGGTCCGCTGGCTCAAGGACATCGACGCCAGCCACGACGACGACGTCACGAAGGCCGCCCGGGTCTTCGAGCTGATCCACTCCTACCGGGTCCGCGGCCACGTCATGGCCGACACCGACCCGCTGGAGTACCGCCAGCGCAAGCACCCCGACCTGGACATCACCGAGCACGGGCTCACCCTGTGGGACCTGGAGCGCGAGTTCGCGGTCGGCGGTTTCGCGGGCAAGTCCCTGATGAAGCTGCGCGACATCCTCGGCGTGCTGCGCGACTCGTACTGCCGCACCACCGGCGTCGAGTTCATGCACATCCAGGACCCGAAGCAGCGCAAGTGGATCCAGGACCGGATCGAGCGCTCACACTCCAAGCCGGAGCGCGAGGAGCAGCTGCGCATCCTGCGCCGGCTGAACGCGGCGGAGGCCTTCGAGACCTTCCTGCAGACGAAGTACGTCGGCCAGAAGCGCTTCAGCCTGGAGGGCGGCGAGTCCGTCATCCCGCTGCTGGACGCCGTCATCGACAGCGCGGCCGAGTCGCGCCTCGACGAGGTCGTCATCGGCATGGCCCACCGCGGCCGGCTGAACGTCCTCGCCAACATCGTCGGCAAGTCGTACGCGCAGATCTTCCGCGAGTTCGAGGGCAACCTCGACCCGAAGTCGATGCACGGCTCCGGCGATGTGAAGTACCACCTGGGCGCCACCGGCACCTTCACCGGTCTGGACGGCGAGCAGATCAAGGTCTCGCTGGCCGCCAACCCGTCCCACCTGGAGACGGTCGACCCGGTCATCGAGGGCATCACCCGCGCCAAGCAGGACATCATCAACAAGGGCGGCACGGACTTCACCGTCCTGCCGGTCGCCCTGCACGGTGACGCGGCCTTCGCGGGCCAGGGTGTGGTCGCCGAGACGCTCAACATGTCGCAGCTGCGCGGCTACCGCACGGGCGGCACGGTCCACATCGTCATCAACAACCAGGTCGGCTTCACCGCCGCCCCGGAGTCGTCGCGCTCCTCCATGTACGCCACCGACGTGGCCCGCATGATCGAGGCGCCGATCTTCCACGTGAACGGCGACGACCCCGAGGCCGTCGTCCGCGTCGCCCGTCTGGCCTTCGAGTTCCGTCAGGCGTTCAACAAGGACGTCGTGATCGACCTCATCTGCTACCGCCGTCGCGGTCACAACGAGTCGGACAACCCGGCGTTCACGCAGCCGCTGATGTACGACCTGATCGACAAGAAGCGCTCGGTGCGCAAGCTCTACACCGAGTCCCTGATCGGTCGCGGCGACATCACCCTGGAAGAGGCCGAGCAGGCGCTGCAGGACTTCCAGGGCCAGCTGGAGAAGGTCTTCACCGAGGTCCGCGAGGCCGTCTCGGCTCCGGCCGAGGTGCACGTTCCCGACGCGCAGCCCGAGTTCCCGGTGGCCGTGCAGACCGCGGTCTCCCAGGAGGTCGTGAAGCGGATCGCCGAGTCCCAGGTCAACATCCCCGACCACGTCACCGTGCACCCGCGGCTGCTGCCGCAGCTCCAGCGCCGGGCGTCGATGATCGAGGACGACACGATCGACTGGGGCATGGGCGAGACTCTCGCCATCGGCTCGCTGCTGCTTGAGGGCACCCCCGTCCGTCTGTCGGGCCAGGACTCCCGCCGCGGCACCTTCGGCCAGCGCCACGCGGTGCTGATCGACCGGGTCACGGGCGAGGACTACACCCCGCTCCAGTACCTCTCCGACGAGCAGGCCCGCCTGAACGTCTACGACTCGCTGCTCTCCGAGTACGCGGTCATGGGCTTCGAGTACGGCTACTCGCTGGCCCGTCCCGAGTCCCTCGTGATGTGGGAGGCGCAGTTCGGCGACTTCGTCAACGGCGCGCAGACGGTCGTCGACGAGTACATCTCGGCCGCCGAGCAGAAGTGGGGCCAGACGTCCGGCGTCACCCTGCTCCTCCCGCACGGCTACGAGGGCCAGGGCCCGGACCACTCCTCGGCCCGCATCGAGCGCTTCCTCCAGCTGTGCGCGCAGAACAACATGACGGTCGCCCAGCCGACGCTCCCGTCGAACTACTTCCACCTCCTGCGGTGGCAGGTGCACAACCCGCACCACAAGCCGCTGGTGGTCTTCACCCCGAAGTCGATGCTGCGCCTCAAGGCCGCGGCCTCGAAGACGGAGGAGTTCACGACGGGCGCGTTCCGTCCGGTCATCGGCGACGACACGATCGTCGACGCCTCGGCGGTCCGCAAGGTCGTCTTCTGCGCCGGCAAGCTGTACTACGACCTCGAGGCCGAGCGGAAGAAGCGCGGTGTCACGGACACAGCCATCATCCGCATCGAGCGCCTGTACCCGCTGGCGGGTGCGGAGCTCCAGGCGGAGATCGCCAAGTACCCGAACGCCGAGAAGTACCTGTGGGCCCAGGAGGAGCCGGCGAACCAGGGCGCGTGGCCCTTCATCGCCCTCAACCTGATCGACCACCTGGACCTGGCGGTCGGCGCCGACATCCCGCACGGCGAGCGCCTGCGCCGCATCTCCCGCCCGGCCGGCTCGTCCCCGGCCGTGGGTTCCGCGAAGCGGCACCAGGCGGAGCAGGAGCAGCTGGTGCGTGAGGTGTTCGAAGCCTGACGGGCTGTCTGTACAGAGTCTGACGGGTTGTACGTACGAAGGGCCCGGCGCCGAGTCATCAGGACTCGGGGCCGGGCCCTTCGGCGTATCCGGAGGTCACTCACCTTATTTACAGTTAACTTGACTGAACATGACTGCGGCTGTTGAAATTGACCTGTCGGGAAGTCGGTCGAGAAGACAGGACAGCGATGGGGGACGACAGCACAGTCGGCATCATCCTGGCCGGCGGCCGGGGGGAACGGGCGAAGCCCATCACCCTGCAGTCCGCCGACTACATCCGCAGCAAGGCACTCATCCCGTTCGCCGGCAGACCCCTCATCGAGTGGATCGTCGAGACCTGCCGTGACCAGGGCATTCGCTGTTTCTACGTGGTCGCCCAGGGGGCGGAGAACCGCAGCCAGATCAAGCTCGTACTGGGCCACGGCGAGCGGTACGGCGTCGAGATCGACTACTCACGGGCCCGCTTCGACCAGTACAACGTGGGGTCAGGAGCCGCCACGCTGCACAACCTCGAACAGTGGAACCTCACGGGGTCCGCGCTTGTCATGCCGGTTGACTCACTGTTCGACTTCTCGCTCGACGAGCTGCGCGCCACCCATGAAACGGCCGACGCGGTGGTCACGGTGGCCGCCGTCTCCCGCACACCCGAGGAGATCGCGGGGAAGTACGGTGTCATGCGGACCACGGCGGACGGACTGGTGTCCGGCTTCCTGGAGAAGCCCCAACTCGCCTGTATCCACGAGGAGTTCCCCCACACCGGGCCCTCGCACAGACCGCACACCCTGCCCACCAACGCCGGGATGTATCTGATCGACTGCGCGCGGCTGCGGCTCGCCGCCCGCACCCCCGAGCTGATCCGCCTCGCCCAGCAGCGCCTGGACTGGGGCCACGATCTGCTGCCCTGGCTGGCCGGGCACGATCAGCGGGTGGCGGTCGGACCCATCGCGCGCCTGGGCGACCTGGGCAGCATCGGCGACTATCTCGGCACCCTCGGCGAGGCCTTGAACGGCCTGTATCCGTACGTGAACCGCGCGCTGGGCGATCCGCTCAGCGCCGATCCGCGGTACTGGATCCACGAGACGAGCCTGCGGACCAAGGACAGCGCGACCGGCACGACCCTCGCCCAGAAGATCGCCGAGGGCAGCGTCGTCCTCGGCCCCGGAGTGCGCATCGGCCGCCATGCGGAGATCGGCACCGACGTCCACCTCCGGTACACGGACATCGGCGACGGCGTCGATGTCGCCGAGGGCGCGCGGCTCGACCGGACCGTCGTCGGAGACGGCGCCGTCATCGGCCCGTACGCGCGCATCAGCGACTCGTACGTCGGCCCGATGGCCCAGGTGCAGTCGGACCGCCGCACACCCGTCCGGCTCGAACAGCACACGGCCGTCGGTGACGGCGCGTACCTGTGGCCGGGGACCCGGCTCTCCGGGGTCAGCGTCTATCCGCGGCTGCGCGTTCCCGCCCTGTCCAAGGTGCCCACCGGAACACAACTCACCAGCTCGGACGACATCTTGCAGTGGATATGAAGCCCCGTCACTCGTCAGGAGAGTTCCGTGAAGAGTCCGATCGCCGTCATCGGCGGCACCGGCGGAGTCGGCCGGCTCGTCACGCGCAAGCTGATGGCGCGGGGCGAGACCGTCCGCGTCATCGGCCGCGCCACCCTGCGCGCCCGACGTCATCTGCCGCCCCTCGCCCAGTTCTTCCTCGGTGACGTGCGCGAACCCGAGACCCTGCGCACCCCGCTGCACGGCTGTGGGGCGGTCGTCTACGTGATGGAGCCGAGCGCCCTGGAATCCGGGGTGGTCAACACGCTCGACACCCTGCTGAGGGGCGCCGTGTCCGGCGGCCCGCGGTTCGTTCTCGTCAGCCGGCCGGACAGCCCGCCGCACACCCAGGAACGGCCGGCCGGACGCCGTCCGGCCGGCGAGGACGCCGTACGCGCCTCGGGGCTGCCCTACAGCGTCGTACGCCCCGGCCGGCGCACCGAACACGACGTCGCCGAGGCCTGCGTCCAGGCGCTGTTCGGCGGGCCCGGCACACGGCAGCCCGCGCCGGACCGCGCCCTCGCCTGAGGGCAGGCGAGCAGACGGCCGGACGGCCGCACGGATCAGAGAGACCGAAGAGACCAGAGGGACCGGCGCCACCGATCATCCGCACATCAGCGAGGCAAATGACCGGGGATGACACTGCATCCCCGTCATGAGACCGGGGAGAGACCATGACCGAGGCGCCGGACATCACCGCAGGACGCCCGCAGCCGCTGGGCAGCACCGTGGACGCGGACGGCGTCAACTTCTCCGTCTTTTCCGAGCACGCGACACGTGTCGACCTGCTGCTCTTCGACCACTGCGACGACCCCGAGCCCTCCCGGACCATCCAGCTGCACGCGGAGACCCACCGCAGCTTCCACTTCTGGCACTGCCATGTCAGGGGCGTCGGCGCGGGACAGGTCTACGCGTACCGCATGGACGGGCCGCGTGACACGAGCAAGTCGGGCACCCGCTTCGACCACCGCAAGGTCCTGCTCGACCCGTACGCCCGCGCCAACATCAACAGCCGCTGGGAGCGTACGTACGCCATCGGTCTGGAGGACAACGTCGCGCACTCCATGCGCAGTCTGGTCGTCGACCTCGACGACTACGACTGGGAGGGCGACCGGCCGCTGCGGCTCCCGATGGCGGACACCGTGCTGTACGAGCTGCATGTGCGCGGCATGACCGCGTCGCCCACCGCGCGGGTGGCGAGCCCCGGCACGTTCTCCGGGGTGGTCGAGAAGATCCCGTACCTCAAGGAACTCGGCATCACCGCGGTCGAGTTACTGCCCGTCTTCGACTTCGACGAGACGCAGATCCTGCGCACCGGGCCGGACGGCAGCAAGCTGCCCAACTACTGGGGCTACGACCCGTACGGCTTCTTCGCCCCGCACACCGGTTACTGCACCTCGCCCCATCTGAACACGCACATCAGCGAGTTCAGGGACATGGTGAAGGCCTTCCACCAGGCGGGCATCGAAGTCATCCTCGACGTCGTCTTCAACCACACCAGCGAGGGCAACGAGTTCGGCCCGACGATCAGCTTCCGCGGCCAGGCCAATGAGGCGTACTACCACCTGTGGCCGCAGGACCGCAGTCACTACATGGACTTCACGGGCTGCGGCAACGCGGTCAACGCCAACCATCCCTTCGTGGCCAAGTTCATCGTCGAATGCCTGGAGTACTGGGTCACCGAGCACCACGTCGACGGCTTCCGCTTCGACCTCGCCTCGGAGCTCTCCCGCGGCGACAAGGGGTACGAGATGGCCGTGCCGCCCGTCCTGTGGGCGATCGAGCTGTCCAAGGTGCTCGCCGAGACGAAGATCATCGCGGAGCCCTGGGACGGCGGCGGGCTGTACCAGGTGGGCCGCTTCCCCGGGAAGCGCTGGGCGCAGTGGAACGGCCCGTTCCGGGACGACGTACGCCGGTTCGTGCGCGGTGACGCCGGGCTCGTCGGGGAGGTCGCCAAGCGGCTCGGCGGCTCGGAGGACCTCTTCGGGCCGCAGAACGAACTGCCCACCAACAGCATCAACTTCATCACCTGCCACGACGGCTTCACCCTCAACGACCTGGTGTCGTACGAACACAAGCACAACTACGCCAACGGGGAGGCCGAGGCCGACGGCGCGAACGAGAACTTCAGCTGGAACTGCGGAGTGGAGGGCCCCAGCGAGGAGCACGACGTCGAGCGGCTCCGAGTGCGGCAGATCAAGAACCTCATGTCCGTGCTGCTGCTGAGCCGCGGTGTGCCGATGCTGCTGGCCGGCGACGAGTTCCGCAACAGCCAGGGCGGCAACAACAACGCGTACTGCCAGGACAACCCGACGTCCTGGCTGGACTGGGACCAGGCGGAGAAGGAGCAGGAGACCAAGGACTTCACCCGCCGCCTCATCCAGCTGCGCGGGCGCTACCGCACCTTCCGCGAACCGCGGTTCTTCAACGGGCACCTCAACACCCGGGGGCTGCCCGACGTCACCTGGCACGGCACCCGGCTTGAGCAGCCCGGCTGGGAGGACACCAACGCCCGTGTCCTGGCCTGCACGCTCGGCGGGTTCGAGGACGATCCCGATCTGCATCTGATCCTGAACATGTACCACCTGGGCCTGGACTTCGAACTGCCCCGGATCCGTGGCCACCGGTGGCACCGCGTCCTGGACACGGCGCACCGGGGACCGCACGACATCGTGCCCGCCGGCAAGGAGAAGCCGGTCGACGGCCACACGCTGCACGCCCACGGCCGCAGCGTGGTCCTCCTCGCCGCCCTGCCGGAGAAGCCCGAGAAGCCGGAGAAGGCCGACACGAAGGACGCCTCCCGGTGACCGAGGAGGGCGAGGGAGGTGTCAGCCGCCGGAGGCCTACCGTTCCCAGCCGACCTTGGCGAAGTCGATGTCGCCGAGGCCCGGAACCCCGTAGTTGGCGAGGCCCTTGCGCACCGCCATCACCTGGGGGCGCTGATAGAGCTCGATGTCGTGGCCGAGCCGCCAGATCTCGGCGTCGGCCTGGTTGTAGAGCTCGGTGGCACGGGTGCGGTCGAGGGTTCCGGCGGCCTCCTTGAGCAGGCCGTCCAGCTTGGCGTCCGAAACCCGGCCGTAGTTCAGGAAGGCCTGCTCGCCCTTCGGCTGCTGGTAGATCGACACCGTCGACCCGGGATAGGTGAGTCCGGTGAAGCGGAAGATCACCATGTCGAAGTTGCCCTTGAACACGTACTTCGAGGCGTAGTCGTTGGCCGGCACCTTGGTGATGTCCACGGCGACGCCGGCCTGGGCGAGCATCTGCTGGATGAGCTGGGCGAGGTCCAGGCCGAGGCGGTTGGTGGCGTTGCTCAGCACGAACCGCAGCCGCAGCTCCTTGCCGTCCTTGACCCGCGGCTTGTCGCCCTGGCTCTTCCAGCCCGCCCGGTCCAGCAGGCGCCGTGCCTCGTCCAGGTCGTACGTCCCCCACGGCGAGGAGTGGTCGACGTACCCGGGCTGGTTGGTCATGAAGATGTGGTTGCCGAGCAGCGGGACGCCGACGGGCAGCCCCTCGGCGGCGACCTGCGCCAACGCCTCGCGTTTCACGGCTCGTTGGACCGCGTGCCGGACGTCGATGTCCGCCAGGGGACCGCCCACCCCGTTGAGGGAGACATGGACATCGTCCCAGGCGGAACCGGTCCTGATCTCGCTGTCCTTGGCGTCCTTCAGCTTCGCGTAGTCCTCCGTCGTGGCCGCGTTGACCGCGTCGATCTCGCCGTTGAGGTACGCCTGCTGGGCGGCGTCGGGCAGCAGCGTACGGAAGATCACCTTGTCGAGTCGCGGCGGGGTGCCCCACCATCCGGGGTCGGGCACGGCGGTGACGGTCTGCGCCGTGCGGTCGATCGACTCGATCTTGAAGGGGCCCGCGGTGACGGGGACCCGGTTGATCCAGCCCTTGTTGAACCGGTCCGGAGTCGCGGTGGCCGAGGCCGGGAAGAGCGGGGTGAACAGCCGCTGCCAGTCGGCGTACGGGGTGCTGAAGACGACCTTCACCTCGTGCGCGTCCGCGCCCTGGCGTACGTCCTTGATCCGGTCGTATCCGGACGGGTCCGCGATGCCGAACCGGTCGTCGCCTCGTCCGAGCGCCTGCCACTGCGCCGCGAAGTCCCTTACGGAGAGCGGCTTTCCGTCCGACCAGTGCGCCTTCGGGTTCAGGCGGTAGGTGACGGTCTGCGGGGAGGTGGAGGAGAGTTCGGCCGAGGTGACGTAGTCCGGGTCGGCCTGCGGGACACCCTTCGCGTCCAGCCGGAAGAGGACGGGTTCCACCAGGCCGTCGATCTGCTCGACCTGGTCGATGGCGCCGTCGGTCTGGTTGAAGTTGTACTGGGTGGCCCACTGCGGGTTCGCGAGGGTGAGGGTGCCGCCCTGCTTCAGCTGGTTCACGGGGTGGGAGTTGATGTCCTGGGAGCCGTACTCGACGGCCTTCGTGGGGGTTCCCCCGTCCGGGTGTGCGCCGCCGGACGACGTACATCCGGAGACCAGCGCCAGCATCACGAGACCGGACGCGACCCAGGACCGCCGCAAACGCGCCACACCAGCTCCCTGATTGACAGTGCGTCAACTAACCGAACTGATCTCCGATTTACGTGCCGAGACCATAGCATTGGCGTGCGTCACGCCGATGAACCGACGACCTTCCTGAGCCATGAGGAGTCACATGGTCAGGCGCCTGTCCCAGCGTCTCATCCACTGCGCGATCCTGCTGTTGGTCTCCACCCTTCTCTCGTACCTCGTCAGCTCCACCGCCCTCAGTCCGCGCGCCTATTTCCAGGACCGTCAACCGCGTCCGCCGGCGGCCTCCGTCGACCGAGAACTCACCACGCTGGGACTCGACGACCGCACGCCCGTCGTCGACCGGTTCGCGCACTGGTCCTGGCGGGTCCTCCACGGCGACCTGGGACGCACCATCGACGGCGAGTCGGTCAACGCCGAGTTCGGCCGGCGGGTGGGGGTCTCGGCACGGCTGCTGCTCGTCGGCACACTCGTCGGAACCGGTCTCGGCGTCCTCGCGGGGGTCTGGGCCGCCGTGCGCCGGGGCCGGCTCCCGGACCGGGCGCTGACCGTCTTCTGCTTCCTCGTCCTGTCCGTGCCCACCTTCGTGCTGGCGCTGCTGTGCAAGGACAGCGCCCTCCAGCTCAACCAGGCGGTGGGGCACACGGTCATCCGCTACACCGGCGAGCGCACCCCCGGCCACACCGGCGGTCTGCTGTCCCAACTCCGGGACAGGGCCTCCCATTTGGTGCTCCCGGCGACCACCGTCGCCCTCGGTTCCGTCGCCTCCTACAGCCGCTACCAGCGCGGCGCGACCCTCGATGTCCTCGGCTCCGACCATCTGCGGACGGCCCAGGCCAAGGGGCTCACCCCGGGGCGCGCGCTGCTGCGGCACGGACTGCGGACCTCGCTCATCCCGATGACCACGTTCTTCTCGTTCGGGTTCCTGACCCTGTTCACCGGCTCGGTCTTCGCCGAGCAGATCTTCGGCTGGCCCGGCATGGGCAGCTGGTTCATGGACGCGGCGCAGAAGGGCGACGTCAACTCGGTGGTGGCGGTCAACCTGTTCGCCGCCGTGACGGTGCTGCTCGCCGGCCTGATCGCCGATCTCCTGCTCGTCGTGCTCGACCCGAGGGTGCGGCGCGGGTGATGCAGGGGCTGCGCGGGCTGGCCCGCTCACCACGCGCCCTCACGGGGGCGGTGCTGATCCTGGCCCTCTTCCTGCTGGCCTTCGTCGGCCCGCACCTCACCCCGTGGAGCCACACCGACGTCGACTACACCGCGCTGCGCGGCGCACCGGACGCCCGGCACTGGTTCGGCACCAACCGGATCGGCCAGGACGTCTTCGCGCAGACGGTGCGCGGGCTGCAGAAGTCACTGCTCATCGGGCTCTTCGTCGCCCTGTTCAGTACGGGGCTCGCCGCCGCGGTCGGCACCTGCGCGGGCTACTTCGGCGGCTGGACGGACCGGCTCCTGATGTTCCTGGTAGACCTGCTCCTCGTGCTCCCCGGCTTCCTGGTCCTGGTCGTCGTCGCGCCGTCGCTGCGCGGGGCGGGCTGGATGGCGTACGTGGGACTGCTCGCCGCCCTCGGCTGGATGCTCACCGCGCGGGCGGTGCGGGCCATGACGCTCTCCCTCAAGGAACGTCCGTACGTCACCGCCGCCCGCCACATGGGAGTCGGACCCTTCCTGATCATCCGACGCCATCTCCTCCCCCACATGGCGTCGTTCCTCATCACCCACGCCACGATCGCGGTGGCCGGCGCGGTGATCAGCGAGACCGGTCTGTCGTACTTCGGCTTCGGGGTGCAGCCGCCGGACGTGTCCCTGGGCACGCTCATCGCCGACAGTACGGATGTGGCGCTCACCTATCCGTGGATGTTCTTCTTCCCCACCGGGCTGCTGCTCTGCTTCGTCCTCGCCGTGAACCTGGTCGGCGAGGCGCTGCGCGACGCGCTCGACCCGGTGGCCGTCCGGGCGGAGCTGCGCGTATGACCGGGAGCGCGATCCTCGAAGTACGGGACCTGCACGTGTCGTTCCAGGGCGGCCGACGGACCGCGCCCCTCCCCGTCGTACGCGGCGTGGACCTCACCCTGCGCGCGGGCGAGGTCCTCGGGCTCGTCGGGGAGTCGGGAGCGGGCAAGTCCGTCACCGCACTCTCCGTGCTCGGGCTGCCGCCGCCCGGCGCGGTGGTCAGCGGCTCGGTCCGGCTGCTCGGCACCGAGCTGGTGGGGCTGCCCGCGCGGGAGCTCGCGCGGCAGCGCGGGCGCCGGATCGCCATGGTCTTCCAGGATCCGCTCACCGCCTTCACTCCGGTCCGGCGGATCGGGGACCAGATCGGCGAGGCGCTGCGCATCCACCAACGGCCGCGCCCGGGACGGGAGCCGGCACGCCGGCGCGCCGTCGAGCTCCTGGAGAGCGTGGGGGTGCCCGAGCCGGACCGCGCCGCGCGCGCGTACCCGCACGAACTCTCCGGCGGCCTGCGCCAACGGGCCATGATCGCCATGGCCATCGCCAACCGCCCCGACGTCATCGTCGCCGACGAGCCCACCAGCGCCCTCGACGTCACCGTGCAGGCGCAGGTCCTCGACGCGCTCAAAACGGCCCGCAAGGCGACCGGCGCCGCGCTCCTCCTGGTCAGCCACGACCTGGGCGTGATCGCGGGAACGGCCGACCGGGTCGCGGTCATGTACGCCGGCCGCATCGTCGAGTCGGCCCCGGTGGACGAGCTCTTCGCCCACCCCCGGATGCCGTACACCCTGGGCCTGATCGGCTCGGTACCGAGACTCGACGGCGTCGGCACACTCACGCCGGTCCCCGGCACCCCGCCCGCCCCTGGCAGGACGGGCCCGGGCTGCTCCTTCGCACCGCGCTGCCCGCTGGCGGACGAGGAGTGCGAGCGGGGGGAGCCCCGGTTGATCGAGCTGGGTGAGGGCGGCTCGGAAACCCTGGCCGCCGCCTACGGAGGCGACCGTGACGCGGAGCCGGCCCCCGGCAACGGCAACGGCAACGGCAACGGCAACGGCAACGGCAAGCATGACTCCGGAGACGGACCCCCATCCGCGCCCCGCAAGGCTCCAGCCTCAGCCCCGGCGCCCGTACCGACGCCGACGAGCGTAAGCAATCGCCCCGCAGGAAGGTCCCGGCCCCAACTCCCCTCCCCCCAAGCCCATGTGGCCGCCTGCCTCCACTCCGACGCCCTCGCGAAATACACCGCGGCCGAGTTGTTCCCCGCGTCCGCGCAGGCCGGGCGACCCGGGCGTACGGCGGCCGGGGCGGAGCCGGTCCTGCGGATCACAGGTCTCGCCAAGAGCTATCCGCTCCCCCGCCGGTCGGCCGTACGGCCGCGGGGGTGGCGCTCCGCGGACGACGACGCGCCGCACGCCGTCGAGCGGGCGGATCTCGACATCCGCCGGGGCGAGACGGTCGGGCTGGTCGGGGAGTCCGGGGCCGGCAAGTCCACGATCCTGGCGCAGGTGATCGCGCTCGCGGCGCCCGAGGCGGGCCGGATCGAGGTACTCGGCCGCGACACGGCCACCCTGGGCCGGGCCGAGATCCGGAGGCTGCGCGGTCGCGTGCAGCTCGTCCTGCAGGACCCCATGGCCAGCCTGGATCCGCGGATGACGGTGGGCGCCATCATCGCCGAACCGCTCCAGGCCCAGCGGGCCGCCAAGGAGCACATCGACGCGCGTATACCGGAGTTGCTCCGCCAGGTGGGGCTCGACCCCGCCGCCGCCCGGCGCCATCCGCCCGAGTTCTCCGGCGGCCAGCGGCAGCGCATCGCCATCGCCCGTGCGCTGGCCGTCGAGCCGGACCTGCTGCTCCTGGACGAGCCGGTCTCCGCGCTCGACGTCTCCGTGCAGGCGGGGATCCTCGACCTGCTGCGCCGCCTCAAGCGGGAGCTCGGCCCGGCCTGCCTCTTCGTCTCGCACGATCTCGCGGTGGTCCGGCAGATCGCCGACCGGATGGTGGTGATGTACGGCGGCCGCACGGTCGAGTCGGGGGACGTCACGGAGGTCTTCAGCAGGCCCCGGCACCCCTACACCAAGGCCCTGTTGTCGGCGGTGCCACTGCCCGACCCCCGCGCGGAGCGCACCCGCGAGCGGATCATCCTGCCCGGGGATCCGCCGGGCGCGGGCCGCCGCACCACCGGCTGCAGATTCCGTACGCGCTGCCCGGTGTACCAGGCGTCGGGCCCGCGGGCGCGTGAGCTGTGCGAGCAGGAGACGCCCGAGCCGCTCGGCGCGACCGCGTCCAACCCACATGTGGCGGCGTGCCACTTCCCGTACGAGGACGACGAAGTGCCCCTCCGACGCCCGCGGGCTTCGAAGGGGCACTCCCTGTTCACCGACCGGTTCACCGATCCGTCCAGCAATCGGTCCTGCGGCCGGTCCCGTGACCTGGAGCCCTGATCAGCGAGCGGTCAGGACGTCCGTCCGAGGCATCAGGACATGCCTCGGACGTGACCGGGGTGGAACACCTCGTCCCGTACGGTGCGCAGTTCCTCGACAAGAGTGGCTGCGCACGACTCCCGTACCGGCACAGTCACCTGCCATCACCAGGTCGACACCGAGGAACTTCAACGCCCCGTCGGCGTAGGCGAGTTCCTTCGGCGTGGCGAGAATATCGACCAGGCCTTTTCGCACGTCTTCAGCAGCAAACACCAGGACCATTTTCCGAGGCGGATGGCGTCACGGAAGCAGGTTGGCTGGTCGGCCCGGATGAAGCTACGGCAAGGCCGGTGGCAAGTACCCCACCAACGAAAGCCAAGGCCGCGATGAGCAGAAAGATCCGTCCCTTCATTACTTCACCTTTCGAGTCCCGCGGTGAATTGACTTCACGAGTCAAGTTTACATTACTCAATCAGTCAAGTCTTGTTTTGGTAAAGGAAGATCTTGCCTTTGAAATCGGAATATCGACATCCACTTCGAAGGTGAACCCCGGGTCCAGACGGGAGAGATGGGGATTAATTGCTTCGCGTTAACCGGAAGGCCGTGGGTTGACTCTTTGACATCGACCAGTCAAGCTGGTAACTTAGGTTTGTAATCTGGACTGTCATGAGTGCGGAAGGAGTCCAGGTGGAGCACACCGAGGCGGACGCCCCCACAGGTCTTGGCGATCGGATAAGGGCACTCCGCGCGAGGCACGGGCTGAAGCAGCAGGACCTGGCCTCGCAGGACGTATCGATCAGCTACATCTCCTTGATCGAATCGGGGAAGCGCACCCCGTCGGAGTCGGTGCTCTCCACCATCGCCAACAAACTCGGATCTTCCGTGGAATATCTCCGCACGGGACGCGACGCGCACGAGCTGGGCGAGACCCACATCAAGGTGGCGTTCGGCGAGATGGCGCTGCGCAACGGCGCCAACGGAGAAGCCCTCCAGACCTTCAGCGAGGTCCTGGCCCATCGCGCGGCCCTGGACACCTCGATGATCCGCCGCGCCCTCGTCGGGCAGGCCACCGCACTGGAGAAGCTGGGCCGGCTGGAAGCCGCGATCCCGATCCTCGAGGACCTGTTCCGCGAGCCCTCGCTCGCCGCCGGCTCGGACGACTGGTGCCGCATCGCCGTCGCCCTGTGCCGCTGCTACCGGAACTCCGGCGACATCACGGTCAGCATCGAGATCGGCGAGCGGGCCTTGGCCGAACTCGACTCGCTCGGACTCGATGTGACGATGGATCACATCCAGCTCGGCTCCTCGCTGATGGCCTCCTACTACATGCGGGGCGACCTCACCCGGGCCCATCTGCTCGGTGAACGCCTCATCCCGGCCTCCGAAGCCGAGGGCTCGTACGCCGCACGGGGCGCCGTCTACTGGAACGCGGGGCTCGTCGCCAACTCCCGCGGCAAGCTGCCCGAGGCACTCGCCCTGGTGGAGCGGGCCCTGGCCATGATGGCCGAGGGCGACAACCAGCGCCATGTCGCCCAGCTCAAGATGAACTTCGGGTACCTGCTGCTGCAGAGCGACCTCCCCGACCCGGACCGGGCCAAGGAGCTGCTCGAAGCCGCCCAGCAGTCCCTGGCCGAGGTCGGCAACGCCGACGATCTCGCCCGGTGCGAGATCTCCCTCGCCGATGCGGAGAAGGCTCTCGGCCACTGGGACGAGGCGGTGGCCCACGCGGAGCGCGCGCTGGGGCTGCTCGGCACGGAGCCCCGGGTGCTGTCCACGTCCGCGCGGGCGACGCTCGCCGAGATCTACTTCCTCAAACAGGAACCGGACCGCGCACTGAAGTACCTGAAGGCAGCAGCCCGCCAGCTGCGGCACTTCCCTCCGTCCCATGAGGCCACCCTCAACTGGCGCTACATCGGCGATCTGTGGCAGCGCCACGGCAACGACATCCATGAAGCGCTCAAGGCCTACGACATGGCGCTCTCCTCGGCCGGGGTGGCCCGCACCGCCCATCTCCAGGCCACCCTCGCCGACGACCGCCGATAGGTCCATCCCCTCACCGGCACGGCACATCTCACGCTTCCTCCCGCGTGGCCGCCTCTCCGCCCTCAAGGGAGCAGGGCCGCAGCCAGCACACCCCCAGCGGCGGCAGCGTGAGCGCCGCACTCCAGGCCTGCCCGTGCCAGGCCGTAGCCTCCGCCCGGACGACGCCGCCGTTGCGTACGTCGCTGCCGCCGTACGCGGCGGCGTCGCTGTTGAGTACCTCCCGCCAGGCACCGCCCTCCGGCAGCCCGACGCGGTACCCGGTGCGGACGACCGGCGAGAAGTTGCAGACGACCACCAGCGGGCGCCCGTCGGCGTCGTAGCGCACGAACGACAGGACGTTGGCCTCGGCGTGGGAGCCGTCGATCCAGGCGAAGCCGGCCGGCGAGGTGTCGAGTTCCCACAGGGCCGGGGTCCCGGCGTAGATCCGGTTGAGGTCACGCACCAGGGAACGGATGCCCCGGTGGTCGTGGTGCCCCGGCCAGCCCTCGTCCAGTACCCACCACTGCGGTCCCGCGTCATGGTCGAACTCCGCGCCCTGCCCGAACTCCTGTCCCATAAAGAGGAGTTGTTTTCCGGGGTGGGCCCACATGAATGCCAGGCACGCGCGTAGATTCGCCCTCCGCTGCCACCAGTCCCCCGGCATTTTGGCCACCATGGCTCGTTTGCCGTGCACGACTTCGTCGTGGGAGAGCGGGAGCAGATAGTTCTCGCTGTACGCATAGACCATGGCGAACGTCATGTCGTCGTGGTGATAGGCGCGGTGCACCGGGTCGCGTTCCAGATAGTCGAGCGTGTCGTGCATCCAGCCGAGGTTCCACTTCAGGTCGAAGCCGAGTCCGCCGAATCCATCGGGGCCGACCTCGAAAGTGGGCCGGGTCACACCCGGCCATGCGGTGGACTCCTCGGCGATGGTGAGCGCGCCCGGCACCCTGCGGCGGACGGTGTCGGTCAGCTCCTGGAGGAAGGCGACAGCGGCCAGGTTCTCCCTGCCACCTCGCTCGTTGGGGCTCCAGCCCCCCTCGGGGCGGGAGTAGTCGAGGTAGAGCATGGAGGCCACCGCGTCCACCCGCAGCGCGTCGATGTGGAACTCGGAACACCAGTAGACGGCATTGGCCACCAAGAAATTACGGACCTCTCGGCGACCGTAGTCGAATTCCAGGGTCCCCCAGTCCGGATGATGTGCGCGACGCGGGTCGCCGGGTTCGTAAAGGTGCTCTCCGTCGAAGCGGGCGAGCGCGAATTCGTCGCGTGGGAAATGCGCGGGAACCCAGTCGGCGATCACACCGATACCGGCGGCGTGCAGGGAATCGACCAGATACCGGAAGTCGTCGGGATCCCCCATCCTGGCAGTGGGGGCATAGAACCCGGAGACCTGATATCCCCAGGAGCCGCCGAAAGGATGCTCCATCACCGGCATGAACTCCACGTGGGTGAATCCCAAGTCGCTCACATAGCCCGGGAGTTCTCCGGCGAGCTGCCGGTAGGACAGGCCCGGGCGCCACGACGGCAGGTGCACCTCGTACACGGACATCGGGCTCGCCCGGCAGTGCCGGCCGCCACGGTGCGCCATCCACTCCGTGTCCGTCCACTCGTACGCCGAGGTGTGGACGACGGACGCGGTGGCGGGCGGGCACTCGGCGGCGCGGGCCAGCGGGTCGGCCTTCTGGACCAGCTGCCCCGCCCGGGTGCGGATCTCGTACTTGTACCGGGTGCCGGCGCCGACCCCGGGCACGAACAGCTCCCAGATCCCGCTGGACCCGAGCGAGCGCATCGGGTGCGCGACGCCGTTCCAGCCGTTGAAGTCGCCGATGACACGCACCCCTTGGGCGTGCGGCGCCCAGACGGCGAAGGCGGTGCCCGTGCTGCCGTCCAGAGTCCGGACGTGTGCGCCGAGGACCCGCCACAGCTCCTCGTGGCGGCCCTCCGAGATCAGGTGCAGGTCCAGTTCGCCGAGAGTGGGCAGGAACCGGTAGCCGTCGTCGTGCTCCTCCTGCCGCTCCCCGTACGTCACGAGCAGCCGGTACCCGGTCACCTTCCCGCCCAGCAGCGCTCCGGTGAACAACCCGCCCGACTGGTGGGCCAGTTCGACCCGCACGCCCTCGTCCGTGACCACCGTGACGGCCCTGGCGAGGGGCCGGAGCACGCGCACGACGACGCCGGAGCCGTCCGCCGCCGCGTGCGCCCCGAGGACCGCGTGCGGGGCGTGGTGGGCCCCGGCGAGCAGCCTCTCCAGCTCGGCGTCGGCCAGCCGGGCGTCCGGAAGTCCGGGGCGCACGAGGGTTTGAGCGTGCCGTGTCTGCAGCAACGGTGGGGTCCTCTCCGGGTAGTTGGTTGTCTGCGGGCCGGTGGGGGCTGGTCGCGCAGTTCCCCGCGCCCCTAGAAGCGGGGCTGCGCCCCGCAATCCCCCGCCCGCCCCGGGTTCTTTTAGGGGCGCGGGGAACTGGGGGCGCAGCCCCCAGGGATGGGACGGGTAGGGGCGGCGGGGGCGAAGAAGCCACCCACCTCAGCCCCGCACCGCCGCCAGCCGATGCACAGCCCCGAGCGGGATGCTCAGCCAGTCCGGCCGGTGCCGGGCCTCGTACACGGCCTCGTACACCGCCTTGTCCGCCTCGAACGCCCGCATCGGCACCGGATGACACCACGGATCGGCACCCCCGGCCTCGGCGTAACCGGCAATGAACGCACGCCGGTTGCGCACCGTCCAGGCGTCCGCACGCCGGATGTGCCGCAGCCGGAGCCCGGGAGCCGGCTCGACGGACCGGCGTACGGCGGCAAGCCCGGCCCGCGCGGCGTAGTCGAAGGAGCGCAGCATGCCCGCGACATCCCGCAGGACGTGCTGGGGAGCGGCGCGCTCGGCAGCGGAGCGCTCCGGCTCCCCCTCGAAGTCGATCAGCCGCCAGCCGTCCGCCGTAGGCAGCGCCTGCCCGAGGTGCAGATCGCCATGGACGCGCTGCGCGAAGACGGGGCAGCCGCGTCCGGCGTGGCGTGCGTAGTCGTCGTAGAGCGCGCTGATCCTGGAGCGGTAGCGGTCGAGGGCGGGCACCTCGTCGACGGCCAGGCTGAGGCGGCGGTTCATGAGCCGGGCCTCCTCGGCGGCCTCCCCCGGTGTGACCCGGGTCCGCGGGAAGGCGTCGGCGAGCACGGTGTGCACCTCGGCGACGGCCTGGCCGAGGGCGCGTGCCCGCACGGTGAAGCCGCCGATGGCGGGGACGGTGGTGCCGGTTCCTTCGACGCAGTCGCCGACCTGTCGTACGGCGGTCTCCCAGCCGTCCGCCTCGACGGGCAGGAACTCCTCGAAGAGGCCCAGCACCAGGCCCTCGCCGCCGGGGGCGTCGGTGTACAGCGTCCCGTGCAGCGCGGGTGTGCGGGTGCAGTGCCGCTCGGTGAGGGCGCGCAGGGCCTCCACCTCCAGGTGAGGTCCTGGCTCGGGGCGCCGGTAGATCTTGAACAGCAGCCGGTCGCCGTACACCACCGCGCTGTTGCTCTGGTCGGCGGTCAGCAGGCGGGGGACGAGACCGACGGGCAGCGGGTGCGGAGAGGTCGGTTCCAGACGAGGTCCGCCCCGTGGCTCCCGCGCGGCCAGGGAGCGCAGCAGCACCCCCATCAGCGCGGGGTCCTCCGTCGCCTCGTACACCGTCCAGCCCTGCCAGCGTCCCTCCGGCACGGTGGCGATGGCCGCGCCCGCGAGCCGCTCCGGCAGCTCGGGGCACAGCCCGAGGAGCAGCTGGTAGAGCTGCTCGGCGCCGTTCCGGTGCCGGGTGCGGAGCACCGCGTGGACCAGGACGGGCGCGTCGTCGTGGACGACCGAGACCACGACGGGCCGTATGCCGTCCAGAGGGCCGCCCGCGTCGCCGTACCAGCGGCGGGTGCGCAGCCAGGGGGTCAGTACCGGCAGCAGCGGTTCGAGCACGGGTTCCGCGACGGCGACAGTCATGACGCCTCCCGGGGCCCGAGCGGAACCAGCAGGTGCGCGGGCGCCACCCCGGGTTCCAGCCGTACGTAGGTGTGGCGGCCCCAGGTGTGGATCTCGCCGGTGAGTTCGTCGCGCACCTTCAGCGAGCCGTCCTCGGGCAGGCCGAGCGCGGCCAGGTCGAAGGTGACCGTGGTCTCGCCGGTGTGGTGCGGGTCGAGGTTGACGACGGCGAGGACCGTGTCGGCGGAACCGTCCGGCCGTACCAACTGCTTGGAATAGGCGAGCACTTGGCCGTGGTCGGTGTGGTGGAAGCGCAGGTTGCGCAGTTCCTGGAGGGCGGGGTGGGCGCGGCGCAGCTGGTTGAGGCGGGTGATCAGCGGGGCGATGCTGGTGCCCGCTGCCTCGGCCGCCGCCCAGTCGCGCGGGCGGAGTTCGTACTTCTCGGAGTGCCGGTAGTCCTCGGTGCCCGCCGCCAGGGCCTCGTTCTCGCACAGTTCGTACCCGGCGTAGATCCCCCAGGTGGGCGCGAGGGTCGCGGCGAGCACGGCCCGGGTCTCGAAGGCGGGCCTGCCGCCGTCCTGGAGGTAGCCGTGCAGGATGTCCGGGGTGTTGACGAAGAGGTTGGGGCGCAGGAAGTCGGCGCTGCCCAGGGCGAGTTCGCTCGCGTACTCGGTCAGCTCCCGTTTGTCGTTCTTCCAGGTGAAGTAGGTGTACGACTGCTGGAAGCCGGCCTGGGCGAGGGCGTGCACCATGGCGCGGCGGGTGAACGCCTCGGCCAGGAACACCACATCGGGGTCGGTCAGGCCGATGTCGCCGATGACCCGCTCCCAGAAGGAGACCGGCTTGGTGTGCGGGTTGTCGACGCGGAAGATGCGTACGCCCTGGTCCATCCAGTGGCGCAGCAGCCGCAGCGTTTCCTCGACCAGGCCTTCGAAGTCCGTCTCGAAGGAAAGGGGATGGATGTCCTCGTACTTCTTCGGCGGGTTCTCGGCGGTGGCGAGTGTGCCGTCCGCGCGCCGGGTGAACCACTCGGGGTGCCCGGCCGTCCAGGGGTGGTCGGGCGAGCACTGCAACGCGAAGTCGAGGGCGACTTCCAGGCCCAGTTCCCCCGCCCTGGCGACGAACCGGCGGAAGTCGTCCAGCGTGCCGAGGTCCGGGTGCACGGCGTCGTGCCCGCCCTCGGCCGAGCCGATGGCCCAGGGCGAGCCCACGTCGTGGGGCCCGGCGGTGAGCGTGTTGTCCGGGCCCTTGCGGTGGGTGTGCCCGATGGGGTGCACCGGTGGCAGGTACACCACGTCGAACCCCATCTCCGCGAGGGCGGGCAGCCGTCGCGCGGCCGTCTCGAAGGTGCCGCTGACGGGCGGCTCACCGGGCCGGAGCACCGCGCCCTCCGAGCGCGGGAACATCTCGTACCAGGAGCCGACGAGCGCCCGCCGCCGCTCGACGAGCAGGGGCAACGGCCGGGAGACGGTGACCAGTTCACGCAGTGGATGGCGTTCCAGCGCGGCGACCACCGCACGTCCGGTGGTCGCTTCGAGCCGGCGCAGGGAGGGGCTCGCTTCGTCGCGGAGCGCCCCGGCCACTGCCGTCACCGCCTCCCGGCGGTCCTTGTCCGGGATGCCGAGGGCGGCCCGCTCGTGCAGCAGGGCCCCCTCCGCGAGCGTCAGCTCGACATCGACCCCGGCGGGAATCCTCAGGTGCGCGTCGCGGCGCCAGGTGGCGACCGGGTCGGCCCAGGCCTCGACGGTGTACGTCCACAGCCCCGGGCGGCCGGGGCCGACGACGACCGTGGCCTCCCAGCGGTCGGCGTCGGCGTCGACGAGGGCCATCGGTGTCCAGGGGCCCCGCCGTCCGGCCGCGTCGTACAGGACCACGTTGGCGCCGACCTCCCCGGCGCCCTCGCGGAAGACGACGGCGCTGATGGTGAGGGTCTCGCCGCGCACCGCCTTGGCGGGCACCGCGCCGCCGCGCACCTGGGGGCGGACGTCCCTGATGGGGATGCGCTCCTCGGTCGTCGGGTGGGCCCGCGACGGCACGACGGCGGTCATGACCGGCTCCTCACCGGTGCGCGGGGTCCTGGGACCGCCGGCCTCTCCTTGTCCGCGATGAGGTCGATGATGGTGCGGGCGAACAGATGGCAGTGCTGGCCGGTGCGCGCGGTGACCAGGTCGTCATGGACGACGACGTCCTCATCCACGTACTCGCCGCCCATGTTGCGCAGATCGCCGAGCAGGTTGTTGTGGACCACCGCGCGCCGTCCGCGCACCAGGGAGGGCAGCGGCGCGGTCAGCCACATGCCGTGGCAGATGATGCCCTTGACGATGGCCGGGTCCTGGAAGGCGCGGCGCAGGAACGCCGACGCGGGCGGCAGTTCGGCGGGGTCCTCGGTGTAGCGGAGCCGGTCGGAGACCATCCCCGAGGGAACGATCACGGCGGAGAACTCCTTGAGGGCGAACTCGTCGATGTCCTCGAAGGACTCGGAGACTTCGAAGGGCATCCGGTGCTCGTGCCCCTGGAAGGTCATGGAGTCCTGGCCCCAGAGCCGGGACAGGAAGTGGACCTCGGCGCCCTCCTCCGGGAAGCGGAACTGGTAGTAGAGAATCTCGGGCTCGTAGAAGTCGCTCTCCATCAGGACAGCGATCTTGTGGCCGGAAAGCCGCACGGCTATTCCCTCCCCCTGCCGGTGACCAGGTCGATCAGGAACGGACCCTCGGTGCTCAGCGCCTCGGCGACCGCGGCCTGAACCTGGTCGGGCTTCTCGACGCGCACGGCGGGTACGCCGAGCGAGCGGGCGAGGCCGACGAAGTCGATGGCGGGCCGCGAGAGGTCGAAGATCTCCGGCTGCTCGTGGGCGGCGATCGCCTGCGACTTCCAGTACTCCTCGATGTTGAGTTCGAGGAGCTTGTAGCTGCTGTTGTTGCAGATCACGAACTTGGCGCCGATGCCGTGCCGGGCCGCCGTCCACAGCGCCTGGATGGTGTACATGGACCCGCCGTCGCCGGTGAAGCCCACGACCGTACGGCCTGGGAACGCGAGCTGGGCGCCGAGCGCGCCGGGGATGCCGACGCCCAGGGAGCCGCCGCGTGTCTGGAACCAGTGGCCGGGGCGGTTCGGCGGCAGATGCCGTGAGACGTCGGGCGAGGCGGTGAGTGCCTCGTCGAACACCACGGCGTCCTCGGGGAGTTGGCGTGCCAGCTCCCGCAGGAAGGCCGTGGTCGGCAGGGCGTTCGGGGCGGTCGTCGCCTCGTCCACCTGCCTGGCCTCCTCGATCTCCCGCGCCCGTTCGACGGACCTGCGCCGCAGCCACTCGAACGCGCGGACCCGGCTCTCCTCACTCATCCGCGCCTGAAGTGCCGCGGTGAGCCCGGCGAGTGCCCGGCGGGGATCGGCCACCAGGCCCAGGTCGACGGGGAAGTTCTTGGCGATCGCGTCGCTGTCCAGGTCGATGTGGACGACCGGGGTGCCCTCGGCGAAGACGCCGTCGAGGACCGGATAGACCTCGGGCAGCGCGTACGTCCCCACGATGAGCACGGCGTCGGCCGCCCCGGTGACGCGTCGGCTGGACTCGCCGAACATATGGCCCAACTGACCCGCGTAGGCGGGGTGTTCGGCCGGCAGATTGACCTCTGCCCAGTCCGCGCCCCACACCTCGGCGCCCCACACCTCCGCCAGTCGCCCAAGCTCCTCCGCGGCCTGGGCGAAGTGGACACCGTCGCCGGCGACGACGATCGGGTGCTCGGCACCGGCGAGGAGTTCCGCCGCCCGGTCGAGGGCCGCCGCGTCGGGCGTGCTCCGCGTGACGGGGTACGACGTCGGCACGGCCGCCTCGGCGGTGTCCCGGTCCATCACATCGGCGGGCAGCACCACCAGGACGGGGCCGTACGGGGGTGTGCCCGCCACCTTGAACGCACGGCGCAGGATCCGCAGGGTGGACTCCGGGTCCACCACCCGGGTGGCCCACTTGGTGACCGGCTCCGCCATGCCGACCAGGTCGGCGGCCATCTGCGCCTGCATGGCCTCGTAGCGCAGACCCGACTCGCCGGCGAGCACGACCAGCGGGGCATGGCCGCGCATGGCCTGGTAGAGCATGCCGATGCCGTTGCCGAGGCCGACTCCGGTGTGCAGCTGGCAGACGGTGGGCGTGCGGGTGGCCCGCGCATGGCCGTCCGCCATGCCGACGGCCGTGGCCTCCTGCAGCGCGAGGACGTATTCGAGCTCGGGGAAGTTGCGCAACTCGTCGAGAAAGCCCTGCTCGACCGTGCCGGGGTTGCCGAACATGTACCGGACCCCGTCGGCCCGCAGCTGTTCCAGGATCGCGACCCGCGCGGGCCTGCTGACCATGATGCGTCCACCTCTCGATGTGAACTTCGGTGCGGTGTACGTCAGTTGGCGTGCACGACAGTTGGCGTGCATGTCATTGGCGCGCGCGTCAGTCGGCGGCCCGGAAGCCCCACTGCCGCAGGCCGTTCTCCAGCACCTCGACGACCTTCTCGCCGGTGAGGTAGGAGTCGGGGGTCGAACGCCCGGTGATGAACGGGTAGTCGACGATGACCGACGTCGTCTTCCCGAAGTTGCCGTGGAAGGC
This sequence comes from Streptomyces sp. R35, assembly GCF_041053035.1. Lineage (NCBI taxonomy): Bacteria > Bacillati > Actinomycetota > Actinomycetes > Kitasatosporales > Streptomycetaceae > Streptomyces > Streptomyces sp. R35. Next base: position 7,391,172 of record NZ_CP163440.1, on the reverse strand, counting down.
GCCGTCAGGGCCTGTCGCGTCCCGCAGGATGTACTCCAGCGGGTACGGCGGCGGGCCGATCACGAAGTCGGTGCCCATGAAGCCGGTGCCGTCCTTGTAGTCGTACTCGATGCAGTGCCCGGTGACGTGCTTGCCGCGGATGATGGAGACGCGGTCCTCCTGGTCACGGGCGAAGGCCAGCGCGGTCACCCCGTAGCACTCGGCGGCGATCGGCAGGTCGAGCGCGCGGAAGGCGAGGATCAGGTCGTGCACCCGCCAGTTGTTGGCGAGGTCCACGATCGGGCCGCTGCCGCCGACGATGAGCAGCGCGTCGTAGCGGCTCGCGATCTGCTCGCGGATCTGCTCCAGGCGGGTGTTGTACGCCTCCCAGTCGCGCAGGAAGTACGGCTTGCTGCGGTAGGGCCGGTCGGGCAGCCAGGACGACAGGTCGAGCGGGTCGTCGAGGCGGGCCGAGGTGTCGATCGCCCGGACCTTGTCGGCCATCTCGGGCGTCGTGACCGAGCGGCCGAGGGGCGGGTCGATGTAGTCGGGGTCCATGCTCGGCGGCAGGGCCACGGGACGCTTTCCGGTCGGCGTGGCGAAGCTGACGTGATACCCGGCCTTGTCGAAGGTCTCCAGAGGGCCGATCAACTCTTCGCCCCAGTACCCGTATTCGGACAGGACGACGAGGATGCGCTTGCTCATGGGGATGTCCTCTCGTTCGGTTCGGTCCGCGAACCGTCGAACTCATGTCTACGTTCTGGGAGTTCGAAGCGACCAGGAGTGCATGAGGTGATGGGCCCATATCGGCAAGTGGCCGGAAACACTTCCGTAAATAGGCCATTTGCCCCGCGCGCCGACGAGCCGGACGGGGGCGTACGGCGGCCGGAGCGCGGTTCGGGCGAAGGTCAGCCTGTGTGCGCGCCGACTTGGCGAGGTACGCCCGCCGTTGTGCGGGAGCCCGCTCCGGGCGGCGCCCGCGGCCAAGGATGAAGTCGACTGTGTGCCGACCGAAAGGATCCCCAGCCATGCCCGACACCCCGAGCGCGCACCTGAGCCCCCGCGAGGTTCTGGCCGCCTACCACCAGGCGATCGTCGAGGCGGACCCGGACGCCGTCGCCGAGCTGTACGCGGTCGACGCCGTCCACGAGTTCCCGTTCCTGTTCCCCGGAGTCACCGACTACCACGGCCGCGAAGAGGTCCGGGCCGGCTACCGGGCCGCCTGGGAGCAGAGCCCCGCGCGGACGGAGAAGGTCGTCGAGGTCGCCGTCCACGAGGGCCGGGACCCCGAACTCCTCACCGCGGAGCGGCTCTTCGAGGGGACGATCTCCACGACGGGGAAGACCTTTTCCGTGCCGAGCATCCTGGTCCTGCGGGTCCGGCACGGCCTGATCGTCCACGCGCGCGACTACATGGACGGCCTCGGCACGGCCAAGGCCATGGGCGCCCTGGAGTGGGTGGTGAGCGCCCTGGAGTCGGGCGACGAGTAGGCAGCCCCCGCAGGGAAACGTCCGCACCGGGCGGAACACCGTGGTGTTCCGCCCGGTGCGGACGTATGGACGTGTCTCGTGGACGGGCTAGGAGGTGGCCCCCGTGGCGTGCGGCTCGTCCAGCGAGGGCTCGATGACCTCACGCACGGGCGCGCTCTGCGCGGCGGCGGAAGAGCCGGCTGCCGATCCGGCCGTGGCCGGTCGCGTACGCGTCGCCAGCCAGCCGACGACCGCGCCCAGGGCGATCAGCGCGGCGGCCACGAGGAAGCCCAGCCGGAAGCCGGCGGTGAGCGCGGAGTCGTCCACCGGGCCGTCGGCGATCCGGTTGGTCCGCCAGGTCGCCACGGAGGCGAGGATGGCGAGACCCAGGGCACCACCGATCTGCTGGCACATGTTGATCATGCCGCCGGCGATACCGGAGCGCTCCGGCTCGACACCCGAGACGGACGACACCACGAGCGCCGTGAAGGCGAACCCGCTGCCGACCGCGAGCAGGAGTCCCGGCCCGAGGATGCTCTTGAGGAACGATCCGTCCGTCGACAGCTGCGCGAACCACAGGAAGGACGCGGCGGTCAGGCCGAGACCGATGACCAGGACGGTGAAGATGTGCATCCGCCCCATCAGCCGGCCGACGACCACCTGGGAGGTGATCACCTGGCCCACCGCGATGGGCAAGAAGCACAGACCGGCGGCGATCGGACCGTAGTTCAGCACCCGTTGCACATAGATCGTGACGAAGAAGGTCATCGCCACCGCGCCCGCGGAGAACATCAGCATGATGACGTTCGCGGCGGTGAGCCCGCGCACCTTGAAGATGCTGAAGTCGACGACGGGTTCGGGCACGTTGAGCTCGGTGATCACGAAGACGGTGAGCAGCACCGCGGCGGCGGCCAGCGCGATACCGGCGCGCCCGTCCCAGCCGTGCTCGCCGATCCGCACGAATCCGTAGATCAGCGCCGACAGGCCGGCGGTCACGGTGATCGCGCCCAGCGCGTCGAAGTGACGTACGTCGCCGGTGCGTTCGGTCTCGGTGAGCAGCCGTACGCCGACCAGCGCGGCGCCCAGCGTGAGGGGCACGTTGATCCAGAAGACCCACTCCCAGCCCAGGGCGTCGGTGATCACACCGCCGAGCACCACGCCGGTCGCACCACCGGCGGCGGCGACGGCACCCCACAGGCCCATCGCCCTGTTGCGCTCCCGGTCCTCCGGGAAGGTCACGACGACCAGGGAGAGGGCCGCGGGCGACATCAGCGCACCGCCCAGGCCCTGCGCCGCGCGCGCCGCGATGAGCTGGGTGCTGGTGTCCGACATTCCGCAGGCGAAGGAGGCGAGGCCGAACAGGGTCAGGCCCGCCAGGAAGATCCTCTTGCGGCCGAACAGGTCGGCCGCCCGCCCGCCCAGGAGCAGGAAGCCGCCGAATGTCAGCATGTAGGCGTCGACAACCCACTGCAGACCGTCCTGGGTGAACCCCAGCGGGGCTTGCATCGACGGCAGTGCGATGTTGACGACGCTGATGTCCAGGATTACCACGAACTGCGCTATGGCCAGCAGGGTGAAGACACCCCAGCGCCGGTCGATTACCGATTTCACGGCTGTCATACGCTCCTCGAATTCTGAACTCTGCCCGGTGGGACGGGGCCGCCTTCCGTTACACCCCCTCGGGCAGCAACGGCTCCACGTTCGGGTCCCAGACGACCGAGATGTTGAAATGCAGGTGCCGGATCTTCAGGAACATCCGGGAATAGAGAGCGACGAACATCTCCGGGCCGCGGGCCGTGGTGATGTCGCCGAGGTCGAAAATGGTGTCCTCGGCCCAGCCGAACTGGCCCAGCAGAGACGCGACCTGGTCCTTCGCGGACCGGTCGTCTCCGCTGACGAAGACATTGTGGTGACCGGACAGCACTTTCGGGTTCACCATGATGTCGCAGTTCATGGTGTTGAGGGTCTTCACCACCCGCGCCGACGGATAGCGGCGCTGAATGCGTTCGCCGAGGCTGTCGTCGTTGAGAATGCCGAGCGAGGGCGGTTCCGTCTCGCTGGTGATCACCAACGGGTTCGCGACATCCATGATGATCTTGCCGTCCAGGTTGTCCTCACCGGCGGCTTCCAGCACGTCGAGCGAGATGATGCCGCGAGTGGCGTTCACGACGACGGAGCCGAAAGCGGCGGCGTCGGCGAACGTACCGCCGCTCGCCGCCTCACCGTTCTCCTCGACCCACTTCAGCAGACTCTCGTTGTCCGCGGTCCGCGAGCCCAGACGCACTTCATGTCCGACTTCCACCAGGCGAGTAGCTATGGCCTTTCCGACCATTCCGGTGCCCAATACGCCGATGCGCATGCTATGCATCCTTCCGGTTGTCCGGCATACGAAGGCGATATCGCCCGCTCCTATTGCTAGCACCGGAAATTCGAGGCCGTCGCCGGTCACGGCGCCCGGGCGGGAACTGCGTCAAGTCGTGCCCGGTGCTTCCTGAGGACGCCCGCGCGCGAGGCCGCGACGAGTGGTGCGTCGGCGTACTCCCCCGGGGTCCCCAAGGGTCCATCGGGCGGTACGACCTGACACAGTGCCGTCTCCTCCCGCGGCGCTACGCGTGTCGCGGCAGTTCAGCCGCCTAGCATGCGGCCGAGTTCTACTGAGGAGGACAGACATGCTCTATCAACTGCTGGGGCAGACGGGGCTACGGGTGTCCGAACTGTTCCTCGGCGCCATGACGTTCCACGGGCGGGACCGCGACGACACCGCGCACAAGGAATACGCACGCATCGTCGAAACCTATGCGCAGGCCGGCGGAAATGTCATCGACACCGCGGTCAATTACGGCGAAGGGGAGAGCGAGGAGATTCTCGGCGAGTTACTCCAGAAGGACCGTGACCGCTTTGTGCTGTCCACCAAGTACACGCTCTACCGTGACGCGTCCGACCCGAATGCCTCCGGAAATCACCGGAAGAATCTGAAACTCTCGCTGGAAACCAGCCTTCGCCGGCTGCGGACCGACTACATCGACCTCTACTGGGTGCACATCTGGGACCGGAACACCCCGCTCGAAGAGACGATGCGCGCCCTCGACGACGTCGTGCGCTCGGGCAAGGTCCTCTACCTCGGTATCTCCGACACCCCCGCCTGGGTGGTGGCGCGGGCCAACACACTGGCCGCACAGCACGGCTGGACTCCCTTCTCGGCGATCCAGGTGCCGTACAACCTCCTCAACCGTGACATCGAGCGCGAGCTGCTGCCCATGGCCGAGGCGACCGGGCTGTCCGTCGCGGGGTGGGGCCCGCTGGCGAGCGGCGCCCTCTCCGGCAAGTACACGCGCCCGAACGGCCGGCCCACGGGCAGGACCCGGATGTCCGCGCAGGACCTCAGCCCGCGCGACCGTGCCGTGGCGGAGGCCGTCGCCGAGGTCGCGGACGAGGTGGGCGCCACGCCCTCGCAGGTGGCGATCGCCTGGACCCGGGCCCGCTCCACGGCCGTCCATCCGATCGTGGGCGTGCGCACCGTCGACCAGCTCACCGACAACCTGGCCGCGACCGGGGTCTCGCTCTCCGCCGAGCAACTGGCCAGGCTGGAGGCGCCGACCGGGTTCAGCCGCGGCTTCCCGCTGGACTTCATCGACTCCACAGCCCAGTGGGTCTACGGCACGGTGGGCCCCCAGGTCGTCCCCCGGAGCCGCTGAACACCGGCGGCGGCGGCGGTGCTGACCACACGCGGCGGTGGGCCGGGAGGGATGTCCCTCCCGGCCCACCGTCCGGCCGCCCGCGCCCCGCGAGTGCGGCCGCGCCGCTCAGGCGAAGAACTCGTTGTACTCGGTGGTCCCGGTGCCGAAGATCGATCCACGACCCTCGACGATCTTGCCGTCCCGCCAGCGCATGACGTGCACCACGTCGATGTCGAGCTTGCGGGACGAGTCACCGGCCCGGGTGGCGGTGTTGTGCGTCAGGTCGACGCTGATGTCGCCCTTGACCAGGGTGTTCGTACGCTCCATGGCGAAGGAGTTGTCGGCGAGCGCGCCCACCTCCCCCATGAAGGCGAGGAAGGTGTCGAGCCCCTGCTTGAGGCCCGAGACCGGCGCCTCGCCCGGGACCAGCCACGTCATGTCGGCATCCCAGTACTTGTCGATCTCGGCACGGTCGCCGCTGGCCAGCGCCTCATAGGCGGCGATCACGCGCGCCTCGTCGAGCCGGTTGGCTATCTGCTGGTTGGAGATGGCCTTGCCGCCGGCCACCATCTCCTGGTCCGCGACGACACCGCCGATGGACCAGGAGCCGGGCTTCACTTCCCGGATGAGGGAGAAGATGTTCGGCTTGGTGATCTCACCGAAGACATTGACGACTACGTCGGCGAGCTTGGTGATCACATCCGACTTCTGCTCGTCGTCGGCGAATCCCTCGACCAGGGTCAGCTCGATGATGGGCATGTGTGTCTCCTGTCTGCGTTCCGACCTATGGGTGCGGGCCTGCTACTTGGCCCACCTGTCCGGAATGGGGGCGAGGTCGTAGGCGGCCCAGAAGAAGTTGTCGGCCGCGTACTGGTCGCTCATATAGACCTGGACTTCCGCGATACGCCCGTCGCGAATGCGGTAGTGGGTGCAGTTCAGCGCGTCGAGGGTGGCGCCCCGGGACTCTCCGTATCCGCGGTGCACCTCGACCACGGTGTCGTCGCCCCATGCGTCGATCCGAACGATGTCGACCTTGATCCCCGAGTTCACGAGGCCGCCGAAAAAGGCGATGACCTCGTCCGGCCCCTGTTTGACCCCGCCCACCGGATTGCGTCCGGGCAACGTCCACACGAGGTCCGCCGCGAAGACTTCTTCCTTCAGGAGGCTCAGGTCTCCGGTGTTGAAGAGCTCATACATCCGCTCGACCAGCGCCACATTCCGCTTGGCCGGCTCATCTTCGTGCGGCACAGCATCTCCCTTCGGCACTGCGGTGTTCTCCCGTTCAGCAGTGAACGTCCGGAGTCCGCCGTACCGCGACAACTTGAAAGTGCTTGCCCCACACTTCCGGGAGTCGACAATGCGTACGGCTGAGGCCCGGCCCCCTTGGAAAAGGGGACCGGGCCTCAGCCACAGGCGGGGAATTCTCAGGTCGACTGGGGTTCGAAGTCCCAGTAGGGCCGGTTGCGGGAGCGCGCCGAGATGGTGTGGACGTGCTGTTCGCCCAGGGTGGCGGCGAGGTCGGAGAGGGCCTCCTGCTCGACCTTCTCGGCCTGCTGACGGTCCCGCAGGCCGCGCAGGTCGGCGGCGAGGGCGACGCGGGCGGACAGGGTCAGCGGGTGGGTGCGGCCGACTGCCTCGGTGGCCCGGGCGACCGCCTGCTTGCTGAGCGCGGCCGCCCCCTCGGGGTCGCCGACGAGGTTGCGCAGGGCGGCGGCGTTGATGGCGCAGCCCAGCGTCCAGGGGTGGCGCTCCCCCACCGCCTCGGTCATGTCGGCCAGCGACTGTTCGATGAGGACATGGGCGTGGTCCCGTTCGCCGACGCTGCGCAGCACCAGGGCATGGTTGGCGCGGACACCGGCGATGTAGGGATGCCCCTCGGCGAGCATCACTTCGTAGCGGGCGACGACGGACTCGCCGAGCTCCCGCGCCTGGTCGATGTCACCGTGCTCCCGCGCGAAGCAGCTGGTGCTGGTCGCGAACCTCAGCGTCTGCGGGTCCGCTTCGCCCAGCACGCGCTCGCAGCGCTCCAGTACGCGGGCGAGCATCGGCCCCGCCGTGGCACGGTCGCCGCTGCGGTAGCGGCACAGGGCCAGATTGTGCTCGGCGTCCAGGGTCTGCGGCCGGTCCTCACCCATGACGATGCGGTTCTCCCGCACGTTCTTCGTCTGGATCGACGTGGCCTCGGTGTAGCGGCCCAGCAGACGCAGGTCCGTGGCGTAGGAGTTCTCCGAGTTGAGCGTCCAGGGATGCCGGGCCCGCAGCAGCAGGCGGCGTGCCTCCATGGTCTGCCGGTCGGCGTTCAGCGCCTCCCCGTAGCGGCCGAGCAGCCGCAGCGACACCGCCAGGTTGTTCTGGGCTCCCAGGGTGCGCGAGTCCTGTTCGCCGAGGAGGCCGCGGTAGGTGACGAGGAGCTGCTGGGAGAGCTCCAGCGCCTCGTCGTAGCGGGCCAGGCCGCGCAGGTCGGCGGCGAGGCCGCCGACCGCGCGCGAGTAGTCCAGGTCGTGCTCGCCGCGCTGCTCGCGCAGATGGTCGACGGCGGCGCGCTCGATGGTCTCGGTGCGCTGGTAGTCGCCGACCGCGCGCAGCAGGTTGGCGTAGTGGTGGGTCAGCTCCCAGATCCTGGGGTGGTTCTCGCCGAGCAGCTTCCGCCAGGCCTTCAGGGCGCGTTCGCCGAGCTTGATGCCCGCGCGGTACTCGCCGGAAATGTACATGTAGCGCAGGCAGTTGAAGACCAGCGACTGCACCGCCGGGTCCTTGCTCTGCAGTACGTCGGCGTACTTCAGATGCGGCACGATCTCCGCGTAGCCGGTCCACAGCCGGGTGTCCGTGGGCCGCCGCGGATCGGCCGCGGCCAGCGCCCGGCGGACCACCTCGATGAACTCGGCGCGGTCCTCGTCGGGCATGTCCTTGCGGACGATCTGGTGGACCATGCGGTGGAGGTAGAGGGACTCACCGGAGGACGTGATCTCGTCGGTGGCGGTCTCGTGGGACTCCAGGCGGACGACCGAGTACTGGCGGAGCTGGTTGATCGCCTTGTTCCACAGGAGCGGGTCGTTGAGCAGCCCCGCGATCTGTTCGGGCAGCTCGTCGTGCGGCATCTCCTTCAGGAGGCGTACGGGGATGAAGCCCGGCGCGAAGAAGGTGCACAGGCGGAGCAGGTCGACGGACTCCGGGACGGTGTCGCGGAGCTTGTTCAGCAGTATCGACCAGGCGGTCTGGAAGGCGACCGGGAAGTCGGCGGAGATCTTGACGACGTCCTGGTCGATGCCGCCCTCCAGGAGGCCGATGTACTCCTGGACGGACAGATCCGAGTCGTTGAGCCAGCCCGCCGTCTGGTCGAGCAGCAGCGGCAGGTCCTCCAGCGCTTCGGCGAGCTGGTCGGCCTCGGGCTCGCTGAGGCGGGGCGCCCGGCGGCGGATGAAGGCGACCGACTCGTCGCGGTCGTAGACCGGCACTTCCAGCAGCTTGCTGTTGTGCTCGCTCCACTCGGGGTTGCGCGAGGTGATCAGGACATGGCCGGGTCCGGTGGGGACGAGGTCGTAGATCTGGTCCGGCTCGTCCGCGCCGTCCAGGATCAGCAGCCAGCGGGCGTACGGGTCGCCGCGCCGCAGCGAGTCCCGCACGGCGCGCAGCCGCTCGCCGTACTCGGCGCCTGTCGAGAGGCCCAACTGCGGTGCCAGTTCGGCCAGTCGGCGTCGGTAGGTGACGCGCTTCTCCGAGTTGACCCACCACACCACGTCGTACTCGGAACCGAAGCGGTACACGTACTCCGCGGCGAGCTGTGTCTTGCCCACGCCCGACATGCCGTGCAGGGTGACCACGCCGGCGCCCGACTCGGCGCCCTGGAGCAGGTGGTAGGCGTCGTTCAGCAGGGGCTCGCGGCCGGTGAAGCGGGTGTTGCGGCGGGGCACTCCGCCCCACACCTCGGGCATGGCGGCCGGGAAGCGGGGGCCCCGGCGGGTGCCTTCGGCGGACTCCGGGAGGGGGTCGGCGGGCAGGTCGAGGCGGTCCAGGACACGCCGCTCGGCTTCGTCGGCGCCCATGTTGTTCAGCTCGACCGCGCCGAGCACGGTGGTGGCGGTCGGCACCGGGACGGTGGTGACGGAGACGGCCGCGAAACGGGTCGGGTCGGGGGCGATGACCTCGCGCAGCGCGCTGTTCCACTCGTCGTGGGTGCGCGGGCCCAGCTGGAAGTACCACTCACTGACGATGATCAGGATCCGGCCCTGGGCGAGCATCAGGTCGCGCAGCAGGTCCACGAGCGGCACTTCGGCCGGGGAATCCCAGCGCTGGTACACGACGCGATGGCCACGCCGCTCCAGACGGTCCCCGATCCAGGCCGCCCAGGCCCGGTTGAAACCGGCGAAGCTGATCGTGACGGTCTGCTTCGCGGCCCCCCTCTCGGTTGGCCCGACCGGCGTACGAGCTCCAGACATGCAGCGGCCTCCCCGCACGTGATTTTAGAACCGGTGCGAGGTCCGGCGAAAGGCGCTGACGGCTACCAGTCGCTTGCTCCACGGTTCCTTTTCATCCTGCTCAAGCGACGATCTTGGCGCACCGATCGCCCCGCGTCCGGGAACCCGCGACTTTCGGCGAGGATGGCTCAATCGCGCGGGTGGCGTGGCGCGTTCAGCGGGCGCACAGCGCGTTCGGCGGGCGTGCGTCGTGCTTCCGGTGGGCGCGCGCGGGCCTCATTCGCCCGGCGCGTGGCGCTGCGTCCACAGCGCGCGGGAGGCGCGTACGTACGCCTGGGCGCGCGCCGCCTGCCCGCGCGGCGCGGGATGGTCGGCCAGCCGTTCGTACACCGCGACCATCTGGTCGACGAACCGCCGCCCCTGCGCGGTGAGGTCGCCCGATCCGACGAGGCTCGGCAGGACGGCGCCGACCTGCTCCCGGTAGCGCGCGTGCTGGGCCCAGGCGGCGTCCCGCCGGGCCGGATGGGTGGTGGCGAGGGCGCTGCGCTGGAAGAAGTCCGCCAGCGCGAGGTGGGAGTACGCGCCCTGCAACAGGCCGTCGTACGGGCGTGGGTCGGGCCGCCAGGGTGCGAAGTAGCGTGCCCCCGCTCCCGCGTGATGGAGCGTGAGCATGTCACTGAGCGCGGCCAGTTTGGTGTGCTGCAGTTCGTGCACCAGGGTGGCCGCGAAGGTCGTGGCGGTGGCCGGGGTGCTGCTGAGGACGGCACCGAAGGCCTCCCGCCGGGTGCCGCTGCAACTGCCGGTGGTCCGGCCGCCGGGCGTCGAACCGGGCGGCGCGGACAGCGGGACCAGACAGCGCAGCAGCGCGACGGCCTCCGTGAGGCGGTGCTCGCCGCCGAGCCCGAGCACGGACGCGACGCCCGACCACGACTGCAGCCAGCGTTTGCGCTCGGCGTCGTCCAGGGTGACGGGTCCGCTGAGCTCGTGGTGGCGGGGACCGCCGCGCGTGGTGCGGTACGGGTCGAGGTCGTCCAGCGGTACGGGGCCGGAGCCGGGCAGCAGCCCGGGCAGGGCGTGCGCGGGTGTCCAGGCGGCGGCCTCGGACCAGGCGCCGATGCCGCCGCTCTGCAGGTGGACGACGACGTCCTTCGCGCCGCGCTGCCGCAAGGTCAGGCTCTGCCGGCGGTGCACGACGTCGACCGGGGCGTCCCCGGGCGCGGCCGTGTGCAGTGCGCCGAGCGAGGGCAGCGTCAGCACTCCGTCGCGCGCGGTCAGCCGTACCGCGAAGGACACTCCGGCCCGGACGGCGGCCACGGCGGCGAGCGCCCCGAAGTGGGCGAGGTCGCGGCCCAGTTCCCGGGCCTCCCGCTCGGTGCGCGGCCCGGGTTCCGTGCGGAGGCCGCGCAGACAGTGCCGGGCCCAGGGCCCGACGAAGGGGTGCAGGACGAGGGCGCGGACCGGCGAGAGCGGAGGTCCGGCGCCCGTGCCGGCCGGCGGCGTCGGTGCCGGCGAACCGCCGTACGCGGCCTCGGGTGCCGCACCGCTCTCGTCCGCCCAGGCCGCCGGCCGGACGGGCGGCTCCATCCGGTCCGCCTCCTCCAGCAGCGCCCAGTCCTCCCCGAGCCGGACCCGGGCGGCGGCGGAGCACACCGTCGGGTCGGCCGCCGCCACGGCGTCGAGCACCGCGCGGAGCAGCAGCAGCCGCCGCGTGTGCTGGTCGCGTACGAGGAGCCCCAGGGTCTCGGGGCCGCCTTCGGTGCGGCCGAGTTCGGTCAGGGCCCGGTCCGGGACCACCGGCAGGATCACGGGGTGCCTCCTTCGAAAGAGGCGGAGACGGGGGCGACCCCGGCGAGCCGGTCCGCCACATGGCGGATGAAGCGCTGGAGGTCGGCGCAGTAGACGGAAGGGTTGGCGAAGCCGTTCTCGGCCCGGTAGCGGTGGGCGTAGTGGCCGCCGCCGCAGACGGAGAGCAGCGGGCAGGTCCGGCAGCGTGCGGCCAGCGAGGCGGCGCCCGTCTGCCGGGCCACGACACCGGGGTGGCGCAGTGCCTCGTCGAAGCTGTGCCGGAAGACGTCGAGGCCGGTCTCCGCCGCCCCCTCGTAACAGGACTTCAGGGAGTCGACCTGCTCGATCGACCCGTCGGTCTCCACGACCACGGCGTCGAAGGGCGCGAGGCCCAGCGACTCGGTGGCGGCGGGCAGCCCGAACAGCAGAGCGACGCAAGCTTCGAAGAGCCGGACCCGCGTCTCCCGCCGCCCGGCCCCCCACCAGCGGTCGAAGACGGCACAGAGCCAGTCCCCGTACGGGGCACCCGTGCCGTCTCCGTACGGCGGCGGCGCCGACCAGTTGCCGTGCGGCAGCAGCAGGTCGATCGCCGGTGGCCGCAGGGCCAGCAGGGACTCGTACAGCTCGACCGGGTCCGTCGTGGGGTCGACGACCGTGAGGATCCCGGCGTACGCCTCCGGGAAGCTGTCGGCGATCAGCCGCGCGCCACGCGAGGCGGCGGGCCAGGACGGGCGCCCGGCGCGGTCGGTGCGCAGCGCGTTGTGCGCGGGCAGGCCGCCGTCCAGGCTGATGCCGACGCGGATGCCGTGCCGGGCCAGGACGGCGAGCCGCTGCTCGGTGAGCTGGGTGGCGTTGGTCTGGACGGTGGTGTGGACCGTGCAGGAATCCGGAACCCGGTCGCGTACGAGAGTGGTGAAGCGGGCGAGAGTGTCCGCGCCCGCGAGCAGTGGCTCTCCGCCGTGCAGGACGAGGGAGAGCGCCGTCGTGCCGTGGGCGCGCGCGTGCTCGCCGATCCGTGTCGCGGTCCGGTCGAGGACGCCGGGCGGGGCGGCGGCCGGGCGGGTGCGCCAGGTGTGGTCGGGGCCCTCGTAGAGGTAGCAGTAGCGGCAGGCGAGGTTGCAGCGGCCGTGCATCTTGACGATGAACTGCCGGAAGGGAAGGGGCTGTTCGGGCAATCGGACGAAGGTCGCGGAGGTGGCGGAGGTCGTCGGGGTCACCTCTTCAGACACTCCGGCACCCCCATGCTGTAAGGCCCCGTGATCCCACGGTACGGTCCGCGCCACGGCCCCCTGCCCGTACGGGGCGGCATTCCCGGGCGGGGGCCCGACACAAACGCGGCACGATCGAACTTGTCCGGTTCAACGACAAGTCAGACCGGAACTGACGCCTTGCGATGAAGAATTGACCATTCACATTGACTATTCAGAAGGAGTTGTTGAACCCCCAGAGCATCTCGCTCGGCTGCCCCGCCTGTTCCCGCAACTCCTCCAGCACCTCGGTCAGCACCGGGTGCTGAACCGTCCTGAGGTCCGCGAGGTCCAGCTCCAGCAGATCCGGCAGCCGCCCCGCGGCGATGTCGGCATTCAGTGCGTCGTCCCGTGCACCCATGTCCTCCCCCTTTTCCCTCACTCCGCCCCGGCGGCCGCCGGGAGGCGCTCCCTCACTCCAGCTCTGCCAGCCGCTGCGCCGTCTGCCGGGCCGTCGGCTCGCCCGTGCTCACGGCGCCGTCCGGCAGCCTGGACCACTCGGCCCGGGCGGCCCGGTAGGCCTCGCGTGCGGCACGCGGGCGTGCCGCCGCCTCGTAGGACATACCCCGCCAGTGATGCGCCTGCGCACCCAGCTCCATGGCCTCCTGGCGCCGCCGGTCCGTCTCCGCCTCCTCCTCGGCCGCGCGGGCCGATTCGGCCGCGGCGCGGAAGGCGTCGACCGCCTCGTCGAGCCGCGCGGGCCTGCCCAGGCTCTGGTACGCCTCGAACTGCGCCTGCCCGAGCTCCAGCCAGCAGCGCGCGGCCGTCAGCGGTTCACCGGCCTCCAGCGCCGCGAGCCCGAACAGGTGCTCGGCCTCCCGCAGATCCACCCGGTCGCCCCGGGCGCGGTAGCGCAGCATCAGGGCGCGGCCGAGCAGCAGCAGGCGGTACGCCAGCTCGCCGCTGCCCGCGGGGGTTTCGGTACGGCAGTCGCGCAGCACCCGGATGGCCTGGGAGAGCGACTCGCGCGAACCGGGACCGTTGGCCGGCACCGCCCGGCGCAGCAGCGCCTCACCCCATTCGGCGAGGACGTCCGCGTGCGCGGGGGCATCCCTGGGCACGCCCCGGGCGGCCTGCTCGAACCGTGCGGCGGCGTCCTGGAGTTCGCGCGGGTCGCCCGACTCGGCGTACCGCGCCACGCCGATGCGCCCGGCGCGCACCAACAGCTGGGCGCGCAGGCCCTGTTCACGCGTCAGGCCCAGCGCCTCGTCGACGTGTGCCTGGGCGTCGTCCAGCGCGCCGCCCGACTTCAGGAGCGCGTCGACGAGGTCGAGGAGGATCCGGACGCGGGAGGGTTCACCCGCCGTGGGGAGCACCGGCCCGGAGCCGGGTTCCAGGGCGGCGCGCAGGGAGTGCGCGCCCTGTTCGGCGTACAGCCGGGCCTGTTCGTGGTCGGCCGTGGCGCCCGACAGGCGCAGCAGGACGCGGCCGTGGGCCAGCGGGAGTTCGGGCGGACGCTGCCGCCGGTCGGGCCAGGCGTCGGCGAAGGCCTCCAGCATGCCGACCGCACCCTGGAGCAGCGCGCTGTCGCCGCCGAGCCGCCACTGTGCCTCCAGCGCCCGCACTCGCTCCAGGGTGAGCCGCAGGGCTTCCTCCCGGTCGTCCAGGTCGGGCGCGGCGCAGGCCACCGCGTACTCGCGGTCGGCGCGTTGCAGCAGGTCGAGCGCGCCGCGCCGGTCGCCACGGCGCCTGCGGTCGGTGGCGGCGGCGTGCAACACCCGTGCCAGTACGGCTCGTTCGCGCAGTGCCCTGGGGTGGGCGACGGCGCGCTCGGCGGCCGCCTCCGCCTCGCGCAGCAGCTCGGCGCCGCCCTGCACCTCCCACAGCCGCAGCACGCAGTTGGCGTACTCGGCCCACAGCTCGGGGTCGGCGCCCGCGGGCTGTTCGTGCTCGGTCGCGCCGCGCAGCAGCTGTACGGCGTCGATGAGGTCCTGCACCATGCCGTCGGTGTCGAACTGCCCGACCAGGGAGCGGGCCCGGATGACCGCCGCATGGGTCGGCCGCTCGTCGGGCGGATCGTCGATCCCCCGGCCGCCGTACAGCGCGAACTGTTCCGGCAGCGGCATGAAGCGTTCCAGGACACGCGCGGCGACCTCGGCGAAGGGCTGCGGGACCAGCGTGGCCCCGCCGTTGTCGCCGTTCTCGCCCGGGTATGCGGCACCGGCGGCACCGGGCGCGTACGGCCGCCCCGAGCCGCCGTCGCCGAGCTGCGCGAGCGCCAGGGCCGGGAAGTTGGGGCCGCCCTTGCCGAAGCGGTACTCGATGTACTCCGAGCAGTGCTTGAGCACCAGCATGGCCTCGTCGCGGCCCAGCGGCGACAGGAGGGCCTCCTGCACACCGGGCGCGAACTCGTACCACTGGGCGCCGTCCGCCCCGTAGGCCTCCTCTTTGGCGCGTGACACCAGGCCGCTGAGCAGGACCTCGGCCAGTTCGGAAGGTCCGGAGTCGGGCAGCATGGTGCGCTGGACGAGCTGCATCACGGGGAGGCTGAGGGGTGCCGCCGCCAGATAGCCGGCCAGGCGTCCCGCCGTCTTGGAGGCGTTGGAGCGGAACCGGCTGACCAGTTCGAGCGCGGACAGCCTGCGCCCGGGGCGGGCGGCCGGGGCGGGCGGATGGTTGTGGCGCACCCAGCCGACCGCACCGGCCACGGGACCGGCGCCCGCCCCGGACAGCAGCCGCGCCCAGGCGCCGAGCGCGGCGGGCTCGGGAGGCAGTACGGGCACGGGAAGCGCACCCGCGTGCGCCTCCGGCGGGGTGCCGGCCGGCAGCCGGACCTTCAGCGTGGCCGCGCCCGCGAGGGCCTCGCCGCGCGTCAACTCGCCGTACGACACGGGCAGTCGGGTGCGGTTCCACATGCGCTGCGGCAGCGGCTGGATCACGGCGGCGGGGCCCTGACGGGACAGGTGGTACAGCAGCCGGTGGGCGTGGCCGCTGTGCCACAGGGGGCCCGCGCAGTCGCTGACGAGGAGGGTGATCCGGCGGCCGGTGGGGTCGCTCAGCCGGTCGGCGGAGTGCAGCGGGGCCGCGCGCGGCTCGGGGCTGCGGCTGACGGCGGGCTCGCCGTCCGGGCCCTGGTGCAGATGGCTGACCTCGATGTCCCAGAAGGCGCCCAACTGGCCGAAGACCTGCTCCAGTTCGGCGAACATCCGGTCCCACACCCGCATCGACGAGGAGGCGTCCATCACCAGCTGGAGCGCCGCGTCGGCCCGGGTCACTCCGCGGAACACAGGCAGGACCAGACCGCCCGCCCGGGCACTCAGCTCCGCGGTGGCCGTCTCGTCGAGAGTCGTGCGCAGGGGCGGGGCGCCGGTCCGGTACCCCTGCAACGGCCGTAAGGCGCGCTGGAGTTCGAGCGGGGCGGGGAACGCGGGCGCGGCGGGCACCCCGATCGGCAGCACCGTCACCCGGCCCTGCCCATGGCCGCGTGGCGCGCCGTCCCGCGGCACCGGGTACAGGGCGACACGCCGGTCCGCCCCCTCGACCGGCGGCGGCCCGGGCAGGTCGCCGGACGGCACCGGAGCGGCGCCCCGCGGGTCCGGACGCTCGGGTACCGGGTCACGTCCGGTCAGCGGCGCTCCGGACGGCGGCACACTCCCCCGCTCCGCCTCATCACCCTCGACGGCGTCCGTCGGGCGCGCCCAGCGGGCCAGCCAGAGGGTGTCGCAGAGCTGCTCGGCGTCGGGATCGAGCCCGATCTGCCGCATCCCGGCGATGAGTTCGGCGATCGGGTCACCGCCGGAACGGATCCGGTCACCGCCGGAACGTGTCCGGTCGCCGCCGGAAGCTGTCCGATGGCTCCCGGAGGGTTCGACGGGGTCGGGGTCGGGCCCGTGGCGCGCCGCGGCGTCAGGCATCAGCGCGTCACCTCGGGCGGTCGAGTCGCTGGATGAGGAGGTCCGCGAGACGGTCGCGACTGGGCGGGGCGGCCGCGTCGGTGAGGTAGATGGCGTTCAACAGCTGGTCCGCGGCGACCAGTTCACTGCGCGAGCGCTCCAGGAAGTGGGTGATGAGATCGTCTCCGGCCCGCGCGGCCTCATCACCGAGATGGGCGCGTACGAAGGTGGCGAGCCGCTTGTGGTCGGGGCGCCCCAGTTCCAGGTGGATGCAGCGGCGCATCAGCGGAGCCGGGAAGTCGCGCTCCCCGTTGCTGGTGAGCACCACGAACGGGAAGGCGCGGCAGCGCACCCGGCCGTCACGCACCCGCGCCTTGGTGCCGTCGGCGGTGAGCACCTCGGCCACGCCGCCGGGCAGCCGGTCGGCGACGCGCTCCAGCTCGGGGATGGCGAACTCGCCCTCCTCCAGCACGTTGAGCAGGTCGTTCGGCAGGTCGATGTCGCTCTTGTCCAGCTCGTCGATGAGCAGCACGCGCGGGGTGTCGGACGGCAGCAGCGCGGTGCCGAGGGGGCCGAGCCGGATGTAGCTGCCGATGCCCTCGACGGAGCCGGGGGCCCCGGGAGTGGCGGGATCGGTGCCCTGCGGCGCGGCGATCTGCACATCCTGGAGCCGGGCGATCGCGTCGTAGTGGTACAGCCCGTCCTGGAGCGTGGACCGGCTGACGATCGGCCAGCGCAGTACGTTGCCCAGTCCCAGTTCGTACGCCACCGAGTGCGCGAGCGTGCTCTTGCCCGCACCCGGGCTGCCGGTGACGAGCAGGGGCCGGCGCAGATACAGCGCCGCGTTGATCATCTCCAGTTCCTCGGCGCCCGGCCGGTGCAGCTCGGCCAGGTGCCGGTGCGCGCCCAGCCGCCGGTCCTGGGAACCGTCCGCACCCCTCCCGGCCGCGTCCCGGCTCGCGAAGTCGCGCCAGGGAGGCGGGGCCGGGAGGCGGTCTATGCCGTCGTGGGGTTCACCGGCACCTCGGTAGATGAGCCACTCGCTGGATTCGGTCATTGCCCAGTCCTCGTCGTCACTCGTCCACCACGGCAGCCGTCCGAACCTGCATCACGGTATCGATCCTCGGAGGGCCTCGTAAGGTCCCAAGACAGGCTCATAACAGGCCACTTGGGCGTCGCACGCGTGTCGTACGACAGATCACCGGGCGATCCGGTCATGGCGCCTCCAACAGGTCCCCGGTACCGGGCAGCGGCCGGCCCGGATCGTCATAGAGCAGGGCGATTCCATCGGCCCAGAACGCCTCCGTCCGGCCCTCGTGCAGCCCCGCCCGCAATGCGTGGACGAGCTCGGGAAGCCGCACCACGTTGCCCGGGCCCGCCACGGTGTCGCCCACCTGCCGGTGGAACTCCCCGCACACCGCCTCGGGCCGGCCGTGCCAGCGCCGCCACAGGGCGACGCCGTAGCCGCCGTGCACGATCCGCACGAGCGCCATCGGGTCGTCCTCGAAGCGGTGGTCGCCATAGCGGCAGAGCACCGGGACCGTCCGGTAGGGCAGTCCCCGCAGCACCTCCACGAGCGGGACGGGTATCCGCAATCCGTCGTCGCAGTCCAGGACTTCGGCCTTGGCCTCGTGCTCGTGAATCCACTTCCAGCGGGCCACACGCTCCTGGGACTCCGCCTCGGCCGCTGGCCGCTCCGCGCCGAACGGCCAGAACTCGTCCTGCTCCAAGGGCTGTTCACGGCCCGCGAAGCGCACGTAGACGGGGCGCTGCACGCCGATCGGAGGCTCGCCCGGGCCCAGCCGCCACTCGTCCACGGCCAGTCCGAGCAGCGGATGGAGCAGCGCGACCTGGAGGGCGGCGGGCCGTCCTGGCTGATCGCAACGGCGGAACGCCTCCGCCAGGGGGGCGGCCAGCGGACCGGGCAGCTCGGCCAGGGGCGTGCGCTCGGCCTCGTGGAGGCGTTCGACTTCTCCGTCGGGCCGTACCACGCAGACCCGCCAGTCGCAGCGGTCCGGCTCCCAGCCCCGCTGTGCGAGTTCGATCAAGGCGGACGGGCCGGGCCCGCGGTCGGGGCCGTGCGTCTGCCGGACCTTCATGCGTACCAAGGAGCTCAAGGTCGCCACCGTGAGCTGTCCGGAACCGGACGAGGTGACCGGTGTTCCCGTCGACGACCCGGCCGGCGCGGCCGGGGCCGACGGCGCCCCGGAGGCTGTCGCCGCCGCGGGGTCCGGCCCGTCCTCCCCCGGAGCCTCCGCGGGCGGGGTGCCGGGGTCCTGCCGCCGCCGGAGCAGGTCCGTCCACTGCTGTGCGAAGCGGCCGCGGTGTGTGGGGTCGATGCCCTCCGCCGCGTTCCGCACCCACTGCCACAACGCCTGCTCCGCGCCCCGGGTCCCCGGGGTGCCGAAGGGGCGGTCGGCGGACAGGACCAGCATCGTGTAGGCGAGGACGAGGTCCAGCATGGCGCCCTGGTGCGAGCTCTCGTACAGCGCGCCCAGACCGTCGCGCCAGCCACGCGGCGCGGGATGCGGGATCGCGGCCGGGCCGCCGAGGAGCAGTTCGAGGATGTCGAGCAGAACGCGCGTGCTGACAGGGGGCGGAAGGTCGGCGAGCCTGCCGAGCAGCTGGGTCCGCTCCTCCGGGCTGAGGGCACGTCCGGGCCGCGCGCCGAGCCGGCTCTGGACGTCGGTCCAGGTGCTGCGGGTGGTGTCGGGATGGCGCTGCCGGTCCCGGTGGTAGCGGTCGTGGCCGTGGAAGACGGCCTGGTAGCTGTCGTCGTGCTCGGCCCGCACCGCACTGGCCGGCACCGGCAGGGCACGTAACTGCTCCACCCCCGTGCACGTTCCGCCGATCCCCCTGTCCACCTGCGATTTCAGGACGCCGACGACCTCCCCGCGTACGGGATCGACCACCGGCCCGCCCGAGACGCCGGGCGGCAGTATGTCGCCGCCCAGCCGGATCTGCTCGTCGTCCGACGAGCCGAGGGTGCCCTGGACCGTGCAGGTCCCGGTCAGCCGGCGCAGCTCGCCGCCGACCACGGACCAGCCGGAGTAGAAGACGACCGCCTCTCCGTAGTACGCCGCCGGGCGCTCGGTGACATAGGCGCAGTCGTGGACCACGGGCTCGCGCAGCCGCACGAGCGCCAGGTCGGGGGCCGGCCAGCTGCCCCGCACGGCCCGCTCGACGTGCTCCGGGAGGACGGTCGCGACCTCGGCCGCGACGGCGGATGTACCGCGGCCCTGATCCGTCTCGTAGACCACGGTCACCTCGCCCCCCTCCCCGCTCAGTGCCACATGCGCGCAGGTCAGAACCCAGTTGGGGGCGACAAAAAACCCACTCCCGAGGAACGTGCCGGGCTCGTCCAGGGCATACCCGGCCCCCGCGCGATGGATGCGTACGGTCGCCGCCCTGACGAGATCACGCAGCGCACGGTGAGCGTTCTGCGGGCCGCCCGGTGCGCCCCGGGCGTACCCCTCCGTCATGCCCCGCCCCCGACGGAGGCGTCACCGGAGCCGCCGTGCGCCGGGGCGCCGGTGTGCGCGCCGGGCGCCGGCTGCGCCTGCGCGTAGCCCTCGGGAGGGTCGAGGTCCGGTGGACCGCCGTTCCAGGTGAGAGTGACGGTGATACCGGCCTTGGCCTCACCATCGGCCAGCAGGCCGACCACCTTGCCCGCCTTCGCCGTCAGCTCGATCCCGAACTCGACACTCACCTCGTCGGGCCGCACCGCACGCAACGGCGCGGCCAGCGAGCGCGCGACACCGGTGATCACCGACTGCAGGCTCTCGACCTGCGCCTCGACCCGCTCCCCGAACCCGGTGTCCGTGAACGACAGCCCGCCGGAACCCTCCAGCTCGTCGGCCCCCGAGATCCGCGCCCACACCGGCGTCCCGTCCGGCATCTCGATCCGTGCGATCCGGGACACTGCGTCACCCATGACATCCCCCGTTCCCCCACGCCCCCGTGGTCCCGCCGGCCTTGCAGGCTAGCCGCCGGGGGGCGCCCACGACAGAGGACCTCCGCGCACCCCGCGCACCCACTTATCCTTTTCCCCAGCGTTCCACTTCACTTTCACCGACGGAGCACCATCCATGTACTTCACCGACCGTGGCATCGAGGAACTGGAGAAGCGGCGCGGCGAGGAAGAGGTCACCTTCGAGTGGCTCGCCGAGCAGCTGCGCACGTTTGTCGACCTCAACCCGGACTTCGAGGTGCCGGTGGAGCGGTTGGCGACGTGGCTGGCCCGCCTGGACGACGACGAGGACGACGAGGAGTAGGACTCGGCGCCCTCCAGGCGCCGGGCCTCCGCCCGGCCTTCAGTCGAAGGCGCGCAGCCGGTCGTACGCGACCCCGAGCGCACCATGGATCACCAGCAGCACCCCGGCAGCGATCCACCCACCACTACGCCGCCGCACACCCCACACAGTGAGCGGAACCCCGGCGGCCAGCTCAGCCGTGGCAAGGGCCCGAGCCTTCGACCCCCGCACCCAGACCCCCACCGCACTGCCCTCCACGACGTCAAGCTCTGCCCGCACGGCGGCCCGCCACCCCGTCCACTCGACCTGCTCGGCCCCCGGCTGAATCCGCGCCACGTCACGAAGCCGGTCGGCGGACTCACCCGGACTGAGCCCGGCCGGAAGCATCACCCCCGCGCGCGCGAGAACGGCGATCAGCCCCCGCAGCCGCGCACGCGAGTCCGCACCGGGGTCGGCCTTCGTCAACTGCTCCAGGGACTGCATGTCGAGCACGGGATCGAGACCGAGCCGCGCGGCGAAGGTGCGCATCGCCTCGTCCTCGCCGACGGGGGTACCGTTCGCCAGCCATTCGTAGCCGACGGTGCGGCGGAACCCCGAGGCGAGGGTGAAACCACTGCGATCGGGGTCCCACCAGAGGGCGAGTACGGGCCAGGGGGCACTGACGGCGAGGGCGCCGGCCCAGCCGGTGAGCACGCGGTCCACGGGCTCCACGCCGTGCTGCCAGGGCTTGCCCTCGGGAACCAGCACGCTCCACTCGGGACCGGCCCCGGTGAGCAGCATCCGCTCGCGCAGCAGCTGGGCGGCGGGACCGACGGACTCGGGGTGCGCCCGGCACAGGAGCAGGGCGCCGGGGGCCTTGGCCGGGAGGTCGTCGGAGGGCTCGCCGGAGGCAGTCGACATAGTCACACTTTAGGACGATTTACCCACTTCAATCCCTCCATGATCCCCAGAACGGGTGTCTTGACTTTCGACATCCGCGATATATCGTGATTGATGGAAGACGCGATATGGCGCGTCGAGTTCGGGCTCACGTGGGGGTCCGGTCCGGTCGAGGAGGTCTGCACCATGTCCGAGTGGTCCGTCGCAGAGCCGAAAAAGCTCACCTTCGACGACCCCGTGACGGCGCTGCACGTACGTGTCGTCAATGGAACGGTGAACATCGTGGGCACCGACGAAGGTTCCGCCCGGCTGGAAGTGTCCGATCTGGAGGGCCCGCCGCTCCAGGTGACCCAGAAGGACGGCACCCTCACGGTGGCGTATGAGGACCTGCCCTGGAAGGGCTTCCTCAAGTGGCTCGACCGCAAGGGCTGGCGCCGTTCCGTGGTGGTCTCCCTGGCCGTTCCCACCGGCACCCGGGTCGAGGTCGGCGTGGTCGGCGCCGCCGCCGTGGTCTCCGGGATGGACGCACGCGTGGACGTCAAGGGCGTCACCGGCGACACGACACTCGTCCGCGTCGCCGGTCCCGTACAGGTGAACACGGTGTCCGGGAACCTGGAGGCCCAGGCCGTCACCGGCGACCTCCGCTTCAACTCCGTCTCCGGCGACCTGACCGTCGTCGAGGGCTCGGGCTCCTCCGTGCGGGCCGAGTCGGTGACCGGCTCGATGATCGTGGACCTGGACACCACGGGCATCCCGACCGACGTCCAGCTGTCGAACGTCTCGGGCGAGATCGCCATCCGCCTCCCCCACCCGGCGGACGCGGAGGTGGAGGCGAACACCGCGAGCGGCACCGTCTCCAGCGCCTTCGAGGACCTCCGGATCAGCGGGCAGTGGGGCGCCAAGAAGATCACCGGCCGGCTGGGCGCGGGCAACGGCAAGTTGAAGGCGATGACAGCCTCCGGCTCCATCGCCCTCCTCCGCAGGCCACCGACGGAGGACGAGCCGTACGACGAAGCCCCCGAACCGCAGGAAGCCGCCACGACCGACAGCCCCCGCGACGAATCGACGTCCGAATCAACGTCCGAATCGACCGACAACTCGACCGCCGACTCAACCGAGGCCGCTACCGAGGGCGCGACCGACAGGAAGGTTCTCTGAGATGCCCCCCGTCTTCGCTCATGGACGCCTGCGCCTCTACCTCCTCAAGCTGCTGGACGAGGCGCCGCGCCACGGATACGAGGTGATCCGGCTCCTGGAGGAGCGCTTCCAGGGTCTGTACGCGCCGTCGGCGGGCACCGTCTACCCCCGACTGGCCAAGCTGGAGGCCGAGGGACTCGTCACGCACACCACCGAGGGCGGCCGCAAGGTGTACGCGATCACGGACGCGGGCCGCGCCGAACTGGCCGACCGCAGCGGCGAACTGGCCGATCTGGAGCTGGAGATCCGCGACTCCGTGTCGGAGCTCGCCGCCGAGATCCGCGCCGACGTACGGGGCGCGGCTGGCGACCTGCGCCGCGAGATGCGCGCCGCGGCCACGGAGGCCCGGCGGGGCGCCAAGGGCGGCGCCGGCGCGAAGGAACACGAAGCCGCACCGGGCGAGTTCGGTGGCTTCGAGGACTATCGCGACAAGGAGTCGTGGCGGGCGGCGAAGGAGGAGATGCGGCGCGTCCGGCAGGAGTGGAAGGAACAGGCCCGCCGCGCGAAGGACGAGAGCCGCCGCGCCCGCGACGAGGCCCAGCGCGCCCGCCGCCAGGCCAAGGAAGCCCAGGAGAAGGCCCGCGCCCAGGCCCAGGAGGAAATGCAGCGCATGGCCAAGCGGGTCCAGGACCAGGTCCAGGACCACTTCGCCCGGGGTGACTGGCCGACGGGCGTGCGCGAGGGACTGACCGAACTGGCCAAGGAATTCGGCGACTTCGGAAAGAACTTCGGAAAGGACCTGGGCAAGGACTTCGGCAAGGACTTCGGCTTCGGCCGCACCGCCACAGCAGCCGGTTCGACCACGGACCCGGAGTACACGGTCACCCCCGAGGACTTCCCCGCCGACTACGAACCCTCCTGGGCCCACGAGGACTCCACCGGCAACCCCGCCCGCGACCTCGACCGCCTCCTGGACCGCTTCCGCGACGACATCCGCGACGCGGCCCGCGACCACGGCGTGACAGAAGACCAACTGCGCGAAACCCGCCGCCACTTGTCAACAGCAGCAGCACACATCGCCGCGGCACTGCGCAGCGGATCGACCCGGAGCTAAGTTCCTCGACATCGCGAAACGGCCACTGTTCCCCCGGCCGACGTTCGAGAACGAGCCCGTTCAGGCCACAGCGGGACCTGGGGGCGCAGCCCCCAGAAAGGGGCGCGGAGAACGGCGCACCCAGCCCGCACGGCCCCGCACCCAACAAACAACCCCCACCCCCACCCACCCAAGGGGCGCGGGGAACTGCGCGACCAGCCCCCACAACCCCGCACCCGACAAACAACCGAACGGGGTCGAAGGGGCAGAGCCCCTGAGGATGGGACGGGTAGGGGCGGCGGGGGCGAAAACCCCTGAGCCGCACCCACCCCCCTGAAACTCACCCCGCCTTGGCCACACCCCCGTCGCCGTACAGCACCCGCGTCACCGCCGCATACGTAACCCCATGATCGGCAAGCACCTCCGCGACAACACCACCCCGCGCGGTGAGCGCCATGAGCAGATGCTCATCCCCGATGAACCGATCCCGGTGCGCGAGAGCCACTCGAAGAGCCTGCGTCAGCACATCCTTGGCCCCCTGAGCAAAGGGCCGACGCCGAGACCACCGACCGCCCCCTCCCCTCCTCCCGGACTCCAACGCCCCCTCCCCGTGCGCTTCCTCAACCCGGAAGACGATCTCCGCCAGATCGATACCAAGCCCGGAGAGCGCATCCACATCGGCACGGGAGAGCCCCCCACGACGCCGCGCCTCGGCAAGGTCCCGCTCCACCGAGTCCCGACGACCGGCCACCCCGAGCGAGGCCAGAACGAACGAACCCCGGCTGCCCTCCCGGTCGAGGAGCGCGAGCAACAGGTGCTCCTCCCCGACGGTCTCGGCCCCCGCCCGCTCCGAGTGTCCGACCGCACCCTCGACCACGGCCCGCGCATCCTTCGTGAACCGCTCGAACATCACTGCCTCCCGTACTTCTTGTGGACGGCCTGCCTGCTCACTCCGAGTTCCGCGGCAATCTCCTGCCACGACCAGCCCTGATTGCGCGCACTGCGCACCTGCACCGCTTCCAACTGCTCCAGCAACCTCCGCAGCGCGGAGACGGCCCGCAGCCCGACCCGCGGATCACGATCACCCGCGCGCTCGGCAAGATCCGTTGCTTCGGTCATGCTGTCAACCTACATTGACACCCCACCTACGTCAACCAAAGTTGACAGACGTCGAGCGCTCGCACGGAACACAAACGGCGGGCCCGGAACCCCGAGCCCGCCGCACTGAGAGACGAGTAACCGAAAGACAACTAACCGAAAAACGAGTAAGCGAGCGACTACGACAACCGTCAGCCGACAGTAAGCACGATCTTCCCGAACTGATCACCCGTCTCCATCCGTTCGAACCCCTCGCGGGCCCGGTCAAGCGGAAGTACCTCGTCAATGACGGGCCGTACACCCGTGGCGGCGCAGAAGGACAGCAGGTCCTCCAACTCGTCCTTGGTGCCCATCGTGGAGCCGACGATCTTGAGTTCGAGGAAGAAGACACGGGTCAGCTCGGCATGGGACGGCCGGTCACCGCTGGTCGCACCCGAGATGACCAGCGTGCCGCCGGGCCGCAGGGACTTGATGGAGTGCGACCAGGTGGCGGCACCCACCGTCTCGATGACGGCGTCGACCCGCTGCGGGAGCCGCGCGCCCGATTCGAACGCCTCCACGGCCCCCAGCTCGACAGCCCTCTTCCGCTTGGCCTCGTCGCGACTGGTGGCGAACACCCGCAGCCCGGCGGCCTTCCCGAGCGCGATCGCGGCGGTGGCCACGCCGCCTCCCGCGCCCTGCACGAGAACGGAGTCGCCAGGCCGTACCCCCGCGTTGGTGAACAGCATGCGGTACGCCGTCAGCCAGGCGGTGGGCAGACAGGCGGCCTCTTCGAAGGACAGTTCCTTGGGCTTCGGGAGCACATTCCACGTCGGTACGGAGACCTGCTCGGCGAAGGTGCCCTGGTAGCGCTCGGTGAGGATGGACCGGGGTTCCTTGGGGCCGACCCCGTGGCCGGTCTGTCCGATGACGGAGTGCAGGACGACCTCGTTGCCGTCCTCGTCGATTCCGGCGGCGTCGCAGCCGAGGATCATCGGCAGCTTGTCCTCAGCCAGGCCGACTCCGCGCAGCGACCACAGGTCATGATGGTTGAGCGAGGCGGCCCGTACGTTCACGGTCGTCCAGCCCGGCCTCTTCTCCGGGGCCGGACGCTCCCCCAACTCCAGGCCGTTCAGCGGCTGGTCACGGTCGATTCGGGCGGCATAGGCAGCGAACATGCCCCCGACGATAGGCTCCGCCCCCGCCCGACGGAACCAGGTCCCCCTGTGACACACGTCCCGCCCCTGGCGGCTGCGCCCCCAGACCCCCCTAAAAGATTGCGCAGTTCCCCGCGCCCCTGAACAACCGCCGGCCCACCCCAGGCGCCTTTAAGGGGCGCGGGGAACGGCGCGCCCAGCCCGCACGGCCCCGCACCCAACAAACAACCCCCACCCCCACCCACCCAAGGGGCGCGGGGAACTGCGCGACCAGCCCCCACAACCCCGCACCCGACAAACAACCGAACGGGGTCGAAGCGGCAGAGCCCCTGGGGATGGGACGGGTAGGGGCGGCGGGGGCGAAAAACCACCCACCCGGACGCCCCCGAAAGCAAAAAATGGCCCCACCGGGAAGCAATCCCGGCGGGGCCACAAGAGACACCGCGTCAGCGTCGGGCGACACCCTCGGCCCGAGCAGCCGCAGCCACCGCCGCAGTAACCGCCGGCGCCACCCGCTCATCGAACGGCGAAGGAATCACATAGTCCGCGGCAAGGTCGTCCCCGACCACCGCAGCCAACGCCTCAGCCGCCGCGATCTTCATCCCTTCAGTGATCCGAGAGGCCCGAACCTGCAGCGCCCCCGCGAAGATCCCGGGGAACGCCAGCACGTTGTTGATCTGGTTCGGGAAGTCCGACCGCCCGGTCGCGACGACGGCCGCGTACTTGTGGGCGACGTCGGGATGCACCTCGGGATTCGGGTTGGCCATCGCGAAGACGAAGGCACCCTCCGCCATGGAAGCCACCGCCGGCTCCGGCACCGTACCGCCGGAGACCCCGATGAAGACGTCGGCGCCGGCGAGGGCCGACTCCAGCGAGCCCGAGAGCCCCGCCTTGTTGGTGATCTCGGCCAGCTCCCGCTTGACGTCCGTCAGGTCGTCCCGGTCCTTGGACACGATGCCCTTGCGGTCCGTGACGGCGACATCCCCGAGCCCCGCCTCCAGCAGGAACTTGGCGATGGCGACGCCGGCCGCACCCGCGCCGGAGATGACCGCGCGCAGGTCGCCCAGCGACCGCCCGGTCAGCTTCGCGGCGTTCCGCAGGGCCGCCAGCGTGACGACCGCGGTCCCGTGCTGGTCGTCATGGAAGACGGGAATGTCCAGGCGCTCCTGGAGCTTCCGCTCGATCTCGAAGCACCGCGGTGCCGAGATGTCCTCCAGGTTCACGCCCCCGAACGAGGGCGCCAGCCGGGCCACGGTCTCGACGATCTCGTCGACGCCCGTGCAGGCGAGCGCGATCGGCACCGCGTCGACTCCGCCGAACTGCTTGAACAGGATGGCCTTGCCTTCCATGACCGGAAGGGAGGCCTCGGGGCCGATGTCACCCAGGCCCAGAACAGCCGTTCCGTCCGTGACCACGGCCACGACGGACGACTTCCACGTGTAGTCGTGGACGAGCTCCGGCTGCTCGGCGATCGCGCTGCACACCTTCGCGACGCCGGGCGTGTACGCCAGGGACAGGTCGTCCTTGTTGCGGACGGGCACGGTGGCCTGCACGGCCATCTTGCCGCCGCGGTGCAGCGCGAATGCCGGATCGAAGGAATCGAGGGGCTCGGCCCCGCCTTCCTGATCCGTACTGCTGTCGCTGCGAGGATTGACGATCTCCGCTGCCACTTTGTTTTACCCCTTAAGTCTTCATTGTTTGAGGGTGACCACTCCTGGTTGAGGGGTGGGCGGGCACCGCGCAAGCCCAGCCGCCGTGGTTGCGTACGGGCGTTTGCGCGACGGGCGCGCCGCACACGCGCCCTGAGCCCCGGATGAGGGGTGTAAAGAACCTTCTTACCGGACGGATGGTGTCGACGACGAGTCCATAACGCCAAGGTCACACGCCGGTGACATGACTCATAGCCGAATATGTGGACAAGTCCGCGACTTGCCCACATGTCGCCGCAGGTGCGGAGTAGCGGCCGCTCGCATCCTGAGATGCGCCGAAGATCTTCCGGCCGGAAGGAAGGATTCCCGCATAAGGTCCGGCCTTGATGTACCGGCTGGTAGCGGTTCGGGGGTCACCCGTTATCCGATTTTGACATAGCGAGTCCCCTGAATGCCCTGGTCCGAATGGCAAGATGCCGTCATCACACAAGGTCGCGACACCCGAAGGTGTGTGTTCTCGTCGACCTATCGGCTACTCCCTCATCCGCCGGAGGAACCCCAAATGACCGCAGGCACCACCCGTCGTACGACCGCCATGCGCACCCGGACAGCAGCGGTCGGCGCGATCGCGGTCGCGGGCGCCCTGATCCTCACCGGCTGCGGTGACCAGACGAACGGTGGAGGCAGCAGCTCCACCGAGTCCTCCAACGCCAACAGCGCTCCCCTGTTCTCCAAGCTTCCGAAGAAGATCCAGGACGCGGGCGTCATCAAGGTCGGCACGAACGCCGAGTACGCCCCGATGGAGTCGACCGAGGGCGGCAAGATCGTCGGCGTCGACCCGGACCTGGCCGACGCGCTCAGCAAGCAGCTCGGCGTGAAGTTCCAGTTCACCTCCGGCTCCTTCGACGGTCTGATCACCGCCGTGAACTCGGGCCGCTACGACATCGCGATGTCGTCCATCACGGACAACAAGCAGCGCCAGGAGGGCCTGGACGACAAGGGCAAGAAGCTCGGCGAGGGCGTCGACTTCGTCGACTACTTCACCGCCGGTACTGCCATCTACGTCAAGAAGGGCAACCCGGAGAAGATCACGGGCATCGAGGACCTGTGTGGCAAGACCGCTGCCGTGCAGCGGGGCACCACCTACGAGCAGGCGCTCAAGGACCAGTCGAAGAAGTGCACGACCGATGGCAAGAAGGCCATCAACATCGAGTCGTTCGACAACGACACCGAGGCCCAGACCCGCGTGAAGTCCGGCGGCGCGGTAGCCGGCATCAACGACTACCCGGTCGCCCTGGACCTGGCCCGCAAGGCCGACGGCGGCAACGCCTACGAGGTGATCAACAAGCAGTACGACGCCGGCCCGTTCGGCATCATCCTCGACAAGCAGAACACCGAGCTGCGTGACGTGCTGAAGGAAGCCGTCGACGCGATCATCAAGGACGGTTCGTACCAGAAGGTCCTCGAGAAGTGGGGCGCGGAGTCCGGCGCGATCGAGCAGTCCGCGATCAACGGCGGCAAGTGAGCCGGCGCACCACTGAAGGGCAGTCACGTGACTGACAATCTCGACAAGTCCCCCGAGGACACCCCGCCTCCGGGAGGCCCGGTCTCCAAGACCTCGGCGTCCGGGACCAACCCGGAGGCCATCAAGGCGATCCCGGTGCCGCACTACGGCCGGTGGGTCAGCGGCATCATCGTCGTCGCGCTCCTCGTCGCGCTCATCTACGCGTTCTCGCAGGGCGACATCCAGTGGCACACGGTCGGCGACCAGCTCTTCGAGTCCAGTGTCGTCAAGGGCGCGGGCCGTACGCTGCTGATCAGCGTGCTCGCCATGATCGTGGGCGTGGTGCTGGGCATCCTCCTCGCGGTGATGCGCCTCTCGAAGAATCCGGTGACCAGCACCGTCGCCTGGCTGTACATCTGGTTCTTCCGCGGCACCCCGGTCTACGTCCAGCTGCTGCTCTGGTTCAACCTGGCGCTGATCTTCCCCGTCCTGAACCTCGGTCCGATCTACAAGAACGAGATGACGGACGTCATGACCCCGTTCATGTGCGCCCTCCTGGGCCTCGGCCTGAACGAGGCCGCGTACATGGCGGAGATCTGCCGCGCCGGCCTGCTGGCCGTCGACGAGGGCCAGACGGAGGCGTCGCACGCCCTGGGCATGAGCCACACCAAGACCCTGCGCCGGATCGTGATCCCGCAGGCGATGCGTGTGATCGTGCCGCCGACCGGCAACGAGTTCATCAACATGCTGAAGACCTCGTCGCTGGTGTACGCGGTCACGTACAACGAGCTGCTGCGCTCCACGTCGGCCATCGGTTCCACCTCGTACGCTGTGATGGAGATGCTCTTCGTCGCCTCGATCTGGTACCTGGCCATGACCAGCGTGTTCAGCGTCTTCCAGTACTACCTGGAGCGCTACTACGCGAAGGGTTCCAGCCGCAGCCTGCCGCCGACCGTCTTCCAGAAGATCAGGGCCAACCTGTTCTCGAAGGGCAGCCCGAGGGGAGCCGTGTGATGACCGCGATGGTGAAGTCCGAGGGCGTCCACAAGTCCTTCGGCAGCGTCGAGGTCCTCAAGGGCATCGACCTTCAGGTGAACACCGGCGAGGTGTTCTGCCTCATCGGCCCGTCCGGCTCCGGCAAGTCGACCTTCCTGCGGTGCATCAACCACCTGGAGAAGATCAACGCCGGTCGCCTGTACGTCGACGGTGAGCTGGTCGGCTACCGCCAGAAGGGCGACAAGCTGTACGAGCTCAAGGACAGCGAGGTCGCGCTGAAGCGCCGGGACATCGGCATGGTCTTCCAGCGCTTCAACCTGTTCCCGCACATGACGGCGCTGGACAACGTCATGGAGGCGCCGGTCCAGGTCAAGGGCGTCAGCAAGTCCCAGGCGCGGGAGCGCGCGGGCCAGCTGCTGGAGCGCGTAGGCCTGGCCGACAAGGCGAAGAACTACCCCTCGCAGCTCTCCGGCGGCCAGCAGCAGCGCGTGGCCATCGCCCGTGCGCTGGCCATGGACCCGAAGCTGATGCTCTTCGACGAGCCGACCTCGGCGCTCGACCCGGAGCTGGTCGGTGACGTCCTCGACGTCATGCGCGACCTCGCCGAGTCGGGTATGACGATGATCGTCGTCACGCACGAGATGGGCTTCGCCCGCGAGGTGGGCGACTCGCTGGTCTTCATGGACGGCGGTGTGGTGGTCGAGTCCGGCAACCCGCGCGACGTCCTGACGGACCCGCAGCACGAGCGGACGAAGTCGTTCCTGTCCAAGGTGCTGTGAGCCATCTGAGCCACTGAGGAAGGGGCGGTACGGGATTCCCGTACCGCCCCTTCTTCATGCCCTGCCCGCTACGGCAGCAGCTTCGGGTTCAGGATCAGCTTGTGCAGCTGGTCCCGGGTCAGCGGCGGCGTCTTGAGCAGCGGGCCCAACTGGCCCTTGCCCAGGAAGCCGCCGGTGTCCCGCACATGCAGCACCCTGCCGTCCGTCAGCTTCAGGACGGCGCTGAACGTCGGGCCCCAGGTCGGATACGAGCCGGCATCCGCTTCGCCCTCCTGCCAGATGCCCAGGAGGTTGCCGTTGGACAGCTTCTGGGAGGTGCAGCCCACCCGCCCGTCCTTGGGGGCGTCCTTGCACGGGTCCTCGATGCCCTTGCCGCCCGACTTGGCCTGAGCCTCCTTGCGGGTGGCCAGAGTCACCGAGATGTATCCGACGCCGCCGTCCCGGTGGACGGCGTAGTCACCGTCGTACGGCCCGACGGGTTTGCGCAGCGGGGCCTTCGGCGCCTGCTTGACCAGGCGCATCAGCGAGACCTCGCTGATCTTGCCGGTCCCGGCGGGCAGCAGCTCCTCGAACTTGCCCGCCCTGGTGGTGAAGTCCCCCGCGGTGGGCGCGCCGGCCACGCGCACCCCCTGGCCGTCGCTCAGCAGCCCCGGCCCGAGGACCAGACCCGCCGCGACGGCCGCCGCCGCGACACCCGTGGCCGCCGCGCGCCGCCGCAGCCGTACCCGCGAGGCCTGCGCGAAGACGGCCTCGCTGCCGCGGCTTCCCGGTGCGCGCACGGTGTCCACGGCCCGCCCGAGCAGCTCCTTGACGTGTTCCGCCTCAACTTCCCGCTGATTCATGCGTATTCCTCCCGCACCGCGGCCCTGAGCGCCGCGAGTCCCCTGGCCGTATGGCTCTTGACCGTGCTCTCCCGCATCCCGAGCAGCTGAGCAGTGGCGGCCACGCTCAGGTCGTCCCAGTAGCGCAGCACCAGCACGGCCCGCTGCTTGGGCGCGAGTTCCGCGAGGGCGGCCCGCACCATGAGTCCGGTGTCGCTGTCGACCGACCGCCCCGCCACGTCCGGCACTTCGCCGTACGCCTGTTCGCGCCGCCAGAACCGGCGGCGGGCGGAGATGAAGGTGTTGACCAGCGTTTTGCGCGCGTAGGCCTCAAGGTTGTCGAGGCGTCCGTGCCGGCGCGCGCCGAGGACGACCTTCACCAGGGTCGTCTGAACGAGATCCTCCGCCTCGTCGCGGTTGCCGCACAGCAGATAGGCGCTGCGGAACAGCGCCGTGCGTCTGCCCTCCACGAAGGCGTGCAGAGCGGCTTCCTCGCCGCGCGTCATCCCGCCCCCTTCCCCGGCCCGCGGGCGCGGGCCGTCTCACCCTTCCAGTGCGGCGGGATGCCCGGGGGGTTGCAGAAGAGGCGGTACGGAAATTCCGTACCGCCTCCGAAAACGCGTACCCCCGTGGCTACTTGACCGCGAGCACCAGCGCGTCCGAGGGGGAGCGCCACACCGGACGGGCCTCTCCGAAGCCCTTCTCGCGCAGTACGCGCGCGTGCCAGTCGGCGGACGGCATGTCACCGTCGGCGTGCTCGCCGTAGATCTCGAAACGGCGGGCGGTGGGCGCGGCGAGGGCGGGGTCCTTCGCGGCCACCTCCCACCATTCGGCCCAGTCGAGGGCGCCGTCCGACTTGGCCTGATCCATGCGGGCGTGGCGCTGGGCGCGCTCGGCCGCGTTGATCCTGGGCGTCGACTCGTCGATCATGTGGTCGGCGTTCATGAAGACACCGCCGTCGCGGACGAGTTCCGCGACCTGACCGTAGAGGGCCGCGAGGGGTTCGCTGTGCAGCCAGTGCAGGGCCGTGGCGGTCAGGACGGCGTCGTACGAGTCGTACGGCAGCAGCGTGGTCCACTGCGGGTCCTTGAGGTCGGCCGTGACGAAGGAGACCCGGTCGTCGCCGTCGAAGGTGCCCTCGGCGATGGTGAGCAGCGCGGGGTCGAGGTCGACGCCGGTGCTGACGGCCTTCGGGAAGCGGGCGAGCAGCCGGGCCGTGATGGTGCCGGTGCCGCAGGCGAGGTCGAGGACGCGCGGCTCGGGCCCGACCAGGGCCTCGACCATGTCGAGCATCACCCGGAAACGCTCCTCGCGGTCCGGCATGTACCACTCCTGCTGCCGGTCCCAGCTCTCCTGCCAGGCGAGCCAGTCGGGTCCGGTCGTGGTGCTCGTTCCGGTCGTCGTGGTCATGGAAGCCCCTTCTTCGCCACGCCTCGTAATACCCTGGAAGCACGATCATCTGTTACCTGACCGCAGTCACGACGATAGAGCGCCCCCGTAAGGACTACAAGTGGAACTGGCCTATTACTCGGATTACGCTGTCCGTCTCGTCAACAGCGAGGAGCCGGCCCGGGGCAAGGACTCACTGACCTCGGTCGAGGCCATCCGCGACCTCTTCGGGGGCAACGCCCAGGCGGCCCGCCGCGCCACGGACGCGGACGTCACCCGTTTCCGTTCCGTACGAGCCCGGCTGCGGGCGGTCTTCGAGTCGGCGGACGGCGGCGACGAGACCCTCGCCGTGGACCTGCTGAACTCACTCCTGCTGGAGTTCCCGGTGAGCCCGCAGATCTCCGGGCACGACCACCGGGACGACGACGGGCGCCCCCTGTGGCACATGCACCTGGCGGACCATCCGTCGAACGTGACGGCGGGCTACGCGGCGATCGCCGCGATGGGTCTCGCCTTCCACCTCACCGAGTACGGCGTCGACCGGCTGGGCCTGTGCCAGGCAGCGCCCTGCCGCAACGCCTACCTGGACACCTCGACGAACCGTTCCCGGCGCTACTGCTCGGACCGCTGCGCGACCCGCGCCAACGTGGCGGCCTACCGCGCCCGCAAGCGCTTGGAGGCGGACCGGTCGGACAGCACGGGCCTGGCGGCCCCGAACACCCACCGCACGACGGCGGCCGGCGACCGCTGACCGTCCTTCAGGGGCCGGTACCGCAGCCGTACCTTCCCCAGGACGAGCTCCTGGGGCACGGTTCCGTAGTCAGTGCTGTCGCCCCCGGCGAACGCGTTGTCCCCGAGCACCCACCACCCCCCGTCCCGCCGCTCGGCGACCCGCTTCACGACCAGCAGATCCTGCTGGAACGGATGGCGCAGAACGACCACGTCCCCGGGCCGGACCCGCGCCCCCCACTGCACGACGAGCCGATCCCCGTGCTGGAGCGTGGGCACCATGGACGGTCCCGTCACCTCGGCCGCCCCAAACGGCAAGACGGCCCTCCCACGCTCGGTCTCCTGCGACAGCTCCGGCATCACCGGCACCTCCCCGGTCCTATCCTCCACGAGTCCCAGTTTCACCCTGGACTTTTGTCCTAAGCCCATGGGGGCACTCGCGAAAAGACGTCTCCTACGGAGTAATGTCCCACCTGAGAAGACGATCACGAGGAAGGACAGCTCAATGCTCTCCCGCCTGTTTGCCCCCAAGGTCAAGGTCAGCGCACACTGCGACCTGCCCTGCGGTGTGTACGACCCGGCCCAGGCCCGCATCGAGGCGGAGTCGGTGAAGGCCGTCCAGGAAAAGATGGCCGGCAACGACGACCCGCACTTCCAGGCTCGCGCCACGGTCATCAAGGAGCAGCGCGCCGAGCTCGCCAAGCACCACGTCTCGGTGCTCTGGAGCGACTACTTCAAGCCCCCGCACTTCGAGAAGTACCCGGAGCTGCACCAGCTGGTCAACGACGCCCTGAAGGCCCTCTCGGCCGCCAAGGCGTCCACGGACCCGGCGACGGGCCAGAAGGCGCTGGACTACATCGCCCAGATCGACAAGATCTTCTGGGAGACCAAGAAGGCCTGATCTTCGATCATGCCGCTTGACCTGCGATTTTTTCCGTCGCCTGGTCTACCTGCCCGCACCCGGTCCGCAGGCCGTCGAACTCGGCGTCCATGACGGTCCGGGTGCGGTCTTGTTCTCCAGATGTATCCGCTTGGGCAGCAGGAGCGGAGTGGCGAGCAGGAGAACGCCGGACATGGTGATCGCGGCGAGCGGGCTGGTGAGTGTGGCGAGAATGCCCCAGATCACCATCAGGGCGGCTTGCAGGAGTTTGCTGATGGCGCTCCAGGTACTGAGGACTTGGGCGGTGCGATCCGCGGGAGTCCGTTGCAGGCGTTCTGTTGCGTAGATCGGATTGAAGACGCCCATGCTGGTGATCAGCAGGCCCTCGACGATGATCACGGTGAGCAGTCCGGGGATGCCGGGACGGACGAACGTGAGGCCGAGCGGGAAGAGCGATCGCAGCCAGCCGGAGACGCTCATGACCCGGTGCCGGCCGTAGCGGGTCACGAGGCGCGCGGAGAGGCGGGCGCCCACGAAGCCGCCGAGTGCCGGAATGCCGAAGGCCAGACCGTACTGCCAGGCCGGGAAGTGGTACTGGCCCAGCAGGAGGACGGACAGGAGCGGGACGGTGGCCATGATGAGGCCGCTGACCAGGATTGAGTTGAGGAACAGGCGCCTCAGTGCGCGGTCGCGGAGGATGAACCGCCAGCCGCCGAGAAGGTCGGCTCCGCGCCACCTGGTGGCCCGGTCGCGGGGTGCCGCGACGTCGCCCCCGCGGATGCGGAGGACCCCGAGCGCGGACAGCAGGTAGCTGAGGGCGTCGGCCATGACCGTGACGACCGGACCGAGCAACCCGATGAGTGCACCGCCGAGTGGCGGGCCCGCCGCGGTCGCCACCCAGCTCGTGCCCTCGAATCTCCCGTTCGCCACGAGGAGGTGATCGCTGGGGACGAGATACTTCAGATACGCGCCGGACGCGGCCGTGAAGGCGATGCCCGCGGTCCCGGAGACGACCGAGACGACCAGCAGCTGGCCGTAGGAAAGCACGCCGAGGACGTACGCGATCGGGACACTTGCCATCGCGGCGAACCGGATCAGGTCCATCGCGATCATCACCGGACGCTTGGCCCGGTGCCCGACCCACGGCCCCAGCGAGAACGCGACCATCGCCGCGACGGCGAGCCCGGCCGCCTCCAGGAGCGACACGGCGAACGCCGGCGAGTGCAGCACTCGAACCGCGATCAGCGGGAACGCGCCGAAGGCGATCCATGTGCCATAGGTACTGACGGCGTAGGCCGACCACAGCCAACCGAAACCGCGCCCCAACCGCGCGCGCATGCGACTCCCTCGTGCCAACCGATGTTCGGGGCTCTGCATCACACCGCCCGCACCGGCGCGGGATCAAACAACCGGCTCCCGGGCGAGCCACAACCATCAGTTGGGCACGTTTACGCTGGATCAATGGATACCGAGGCCGTGCGATCGTTCGTCCGCGCGGCCGAGCTCGGACAGTTGCAGCACGCGGCCGACGAGCTCGGCGTGACGCAACAGGCCGTGTCGAAGCGGATCGCAACCCTTGAGCGCGAACTCGACGTCCGGCTGTTCACCCGCACCGCCCGAGGGGTCGAGCTGACACTCGACGGCCAGGCCTTCCTCCCGCACGCCCGGAGCATCGTCACGGGTGTCGATCGCGCCATCACCGCGATCAGACCGGGCTCGCGGGCCCTTCGGATCGACGTTCTCGGCCTGCGATCCGCGCAGGCCGTCGTCCTGCACGACTATTGGCGGTCGCATCCCGAAACCGACCTCGACGTGGTGACCCTCAGGGTCGACGACCCGCGCCTTGCGGTCGCCGCCGTCCAGGCAGGCGACATCGACGCCTCGTTCCGCTCGGTCACCGACCCGGCCGCACTGCCGCGCGACGTGCAGATGATCCACGCGTTCCACTCCCCGCTGGAACTCCTCGTCGGCCCGAGGCACCCGCTCGCCTCCGCACGAACACTGACACCGTCCCAGCTGCGCCGGCACCGGATCTGGGTGCCGGGTATCGCGCCGCGAAGCGAATGGGCGGAGTTCTACGATCAGCTCGCCACCGACTTCGACCTCCGCATCGACGCCGCGGGCCCGAACTTCGGCAACGAGGTACTCCTCGACATCCTCGCGGACTCCGCGGACGTGGCAACCTTCGTAGGCTCGCGCGACCGGTACATCTGGCCGACGAACCACGACCTGCGCCGCATCCCGATCGTGAATCCGACTCTCGCCTACCCGCTCTCGCTCATCCTCCCCCGAGCGAATCCACACCCAGGACTGCGGGCCATCATCAACCACTTCGGAAGCCTGCCACCACTCCCCGAGACAGCCTGGCTCCCCTCCTGGGCAACGACACCGCGCCGCGGCGACGGAACCGTCGAACCCACCCGACGCTAGCGATCGCTTCCAGCAGCACACCGCCTAACCGTGCCGCACCCGGTGCGCTGGTGTGCGGGACGGCTGTCAGTGGCCCGTGCCATTCTTGTGTGGTGACCCTGGAGGACCTGGTCCGGCTGCGCCGGGCCCGCGACCGTATGGACCGTGAGTACGCGGAGCCGCTGGACATGTCCACGCTCGCGCGCAGCGCGCTGATGTCGCCGGGCCACTTCCAGCGGAGTTTCCGCGCGGCCTTCGGCGAGACGCCGTACACCTATCTCATGACCCGCAGGATCGAGCGCGCCAAGGCCCTGCTGCGCCGCGGCGACCTGACGGTCACGGAGGTGTGCTTCGCCGTGGGGTGTACGTCGCTCGGCTCCTTCAGCTCCCGCTTCACGGAACTGGTCGGCGAGACCCCGAGCGCGTACCGGGCCCGCCCGCACGACCACGGCGCCCCCATCCCGTCCTGCATCGCCCGGCATCTGACCCGCCCGGCCCGCCACCGCAACCCGGAAGCGGAACCGGGGACGCGCCTCTAGGGTGAGCACCATGGACGTGAAACTCTCCCAGTGCTTCATCGCCGTCGACGACCACGACAAGGCACTCGCGTTCTACCAGGACGTGCTGGGCCTGGAGGTCCGCAACGACGTCGGGTTCGAGGGGATGCGCTGGGTCACGGTCGGCTCGCCGCTCCAGCCGGACGTGGAGATCGTCCTGGAGCCCCCGGGGGCGAACCCGGACGCCTCCCCCGCGGACCGGCAGGCCATGGCCGAGCTGCTGGCCAAGGGCATGCTGCGCGGCGTCATCTTCTCCACCGCCGACTGCGACGCACTCTTCGAACGCGTCCGCGCCTCCGGCGCCGAAGTCCTCCAGGAACCCATGGACCAGCCCTACGGCGTCCGCGACTGCGCCTTCCGCGACCCGGCGGGCAACATGCTGCGCTTCAACCAGCCCTCCGGCGGCTGACCGTCCCGCCGACGGCATCCGTCTCCCCCGGTGCGCCGGAACTATCATCGGCTGATCACCACCACCGGGAGCCACCCATGCCGTCCGCACGCCCTCGCATCCTCTACGTCAGTGACCTGGCCTATCCGGCCAAGGGGCGCCGGTACTGCGACGAGGACATCTTCCTCACCTCACGGCTGCGCGAGGAGTTCGACGTCGCCGTGTGCCATCCGCTGGACGCGGCCGGGCTGATGGACGGCTTCGACGCGGTGGTCGTACGCAACAGCGGGCCGGTGCTGAACTACCAGGCGGAGTACGACGCGTTCCGCGAGCGCGCGGTCGCGGCCGGTGTGCGCGTGTACAACCAGTTGTCGGGCAAGGGCGACATGGCGGGGAAGCACTACCTGCTGGAGCTGACCGCCGCCGGGTACCCGGTCATTCCCACGGTCGACCGCGCGCAGGACCTGGGGCTGCTGCCCGAGGCGGACCAGTACGTGGTGAAGCCGAAGCTGGGGGCGGACTCGATCGGCCTGGAGTTCGTGCCCCGCGCGCGGCTCACCGAGCTGGCGTACGGCGATGTCCTGGTCCAGCCGCGCATCGACTTCCGCTACGAGGTGTCCTTCTACTTCGTCGACCACACCTTCCAGTACGCCCTGTACGCGCCCCGCCCGGACGAGCGGTGGGCCCTGGAGCCGTACGACCCGACCGACGAGGACCTGGAGTTCGCGCGGCGGTTCGTCGACTGGAACGACATCGCGTACGGGATCCAGCGCGTGGACGCCTGCCGGGCGCCCGGCGGTGAGCTGCTCCTCGTAGAGCTGGAGGACCTCAACCCGTATCTGTCCCTGGACGTCCTCTCCCCCGGCGCGCGGGACGCCTTCGTCGCGAGCGTGAAAACCTCGTTGCGCGGGCTGATCGGGCAGGAGACGGTACGAGCCGTACCGACCGTCTGACTGGGAGCGCCCCCGATGACCGCTGAACCGATCCGGTGGACCTACGCCTTCATCGACCGCCCCATGAAGGAGTTCGGCCCGGCCACCGACTTCTGGACCGCGGTCACGGGGACGCGGCTGTCCGAACCCCGCGGCGACCAGGACGAGTTCGTGACCCTGCTGCACGACGGCGCCGACGCGTGCGTGAAGGCGCAGGGCGTCGGGGCGGGGGACGGCGGCGCGCATCTCGACCTCGCCGTCGAGGACGTACCGGCGCTGGTGGAGTCGGCGCTGCGGCTGGGCGCCGAGGTCGTCGCCGACCACGAGGGGTGGGCCGTACTGCGGTCCCCCGGCGGTCAGTTGTTCTGCGCGGTGCCCTGGCACGGGGAGTCGACGCGGCCGCCCGTCGTCGAGGGACCGAGCGGTGCTGCCAGCCGGCTCGACCAGGTGAGCATCGACCTGGCACCGTCCGTGTACGACACCGAGATCACCTTCTGGAGCGAGCTCACCGGCTGGGCCTCCCACCCCGGCGCGCTCCCGGAGTTCCACCTGGTCAAGCCCCCCGCCGCGCTCCCCTTCCGCATCCTCCTGCAACGCCTCGGCACCGACCGCCCCACCTCCGCCCACCTCGACATCGCCTGCTCGGACATCGAGGCGGTTCGGGCAAGGCACGAAGACCTGGGCGCTTCGCTGGTCACCCGCGGCGCGCGCTGGGCGGTGATGCGGGACCCGGCGGGCGGCACGTACTGCCTGACACCACGGGATCCGGGGACGGGCAGCCTCCGCTGAGGCGTGTCACTCGGGTCAGGCCCTAGAGACGGTGGCGAATGAAGCAGAGACCGTCCTCCCCCTCCTTGATGCTCGGGCAGGACGACGGCAGGTCATAGCGCAGGAGTGGCGCCGGGGAATCGTTGTTCTCCTCGTTCTCCTCCCAGCCGGACGGCCGCTGCGGCTCGGCCGAGTCCTGGAGCCAGAGGGTGAGGCCACCGCCCACGACCACGGTCACCGTCCACACCGCCAGCACCCATCGCCATAACCGGCGCCGTCTCCCCGCCGCGGTCACTCCGACGTCACTCCGCTCTGGTCCCAGTTCTCCACGTCCACGACGGCCTCCACCGGAATCGGCCCGTAGATGTGCGGGAACTCCTCGCCCCCGGGCTTCATCGCCTCGAACCGCACCGGCACCCCGAGCCGTTCGGCGTCGATGACGAGGACCACCAGGTCGTCGGGGCCGGTGGAGGAGCCGTACAAGAAGGCGGCCACGCCCGCGAGTTGGTGACGCAGGGAGCAGTGGATGAAGCCCTCCTCCTGGAGGGTGCGGCCACGGGTGGACATCTCGAAGGTGCCGGACGCACGGGCCGCTTCCCAGAGGGAGCGCTCGGTGAGGTGCAGCAGAGGTTCGGACATAGCGCGAACGCTACGGCTTCAGGCGTGCGGCCCGCGCGTGCAAATAGCGTTGTTCGGGGAGGCTGAGCGTCTTGCGGGCCGCCGACTCGTAGGCCGCCCGGGCCGCCGCCGTGTCGCCGGCGCGTTCCAGCAGGTGTCCGCGGACCGCGTCCAGGCGGTGTCCGGCCGCCTGCTCGTCCTCCAGCAGGCCGAGTTCGGCCAGCCCTGCCCGCGGCCCGTGCACCATGGCCACCGCCACCGCCCGGTTGAGGCGTTCGACGGGACCCGGGACCAGGCGGACCAGCACGTCGTACAGGCCGAGGATCTCGCGCCAGTCCGTCTCCGCCGCCGAGGGCGCCTCGTCGTGCACGGCGGCGATGGCGGCACGCAGCTGGTAGGGGCCCGCCCGCCCCCGCGACAGCGCCGCCGTCACCAGCGCCACGCCCTCCTCGACCGCCGCCTTGTCCCACAGGCCGCGGTCCTGCTCGTCGAGCGGCACCAGCTCGCCGTGCGGGCCGGTCCGCGCGGCGTGCCGGGCGTCGGTCAGCAGCATCAGCGCCAGCAGGCCCGTCACCTCGCGGTCCTCGGGCAGCAGCCGGTGGACCATACGGGTCAGCCGGATCGCCTCCCCAGCGAGTTCGGCGCGCTGGAGCGCCGCTCCGGACGTGGCCGTATAGCCCTCGTTGAAGATCAGGTACAGGGTGTGGAGGACAGCGGGCAGCCGCTCCTCCCAGTGGTCCGGGCGCCCGAAGGACACCCCTTTGACACGCTGCTTGGCCCGGCTGATTCTCTGCGCCATCGTCGCCTCGGGCACGAGATACGCCCGCGCGATCTCCGCGGTGGTCAGACCGCCGACGGCCCGCAGGGTGAGCGCGATCTGCGCGGGCGGGGTCAGCTCCGGACGGCAGCAGAGGAAGAGGAGGGACAGCGTGTCGTCCTCCGACGGCGCACGGTCCGCCCCCGGCGGCGGCGCCGTGAAGGCGTCCCGGGGCGTCAGCGCCGCCACCCGCTCCTCCCGCAGCCGCCGCGCCTCCTCCGCCCGCAGAAAGTCCACGAGCCGCCGCGAGGCGACCCTGATCAGCCAGCCGCGCGGATTGTCGGGCACGCCCTTGAGGGGCCACTGCCCGGCCGCCGCGAGCAGCGCCTCCTGTACGGCGTCCTCGGCGGCGTCGAAGTGCCCGTACCGGCGTACGAGCGCGCCGAGGACCTGCGGCGCGTGCAGGCGCAGCAGATCCTCGACCTCGCTCGTGGCCCTCATACCGCTACCCTCGGATCAGACCTCCGCGCAGATCTCTCCGGCGCCGTCCAGGATGGGCCGGATGACCACCGGGTAGTCGATGAGCCCCTCGGGGCCGGGGCACCGGGCGACACGCTCGGCGATCTCGGTGACCCGCTCCAGGCTCGCGCACTCCAGGACCCAGTAGCCGGCCATCAGCTCCTTGGTCTCGCTGTAGGGCCCGTCGGTGATCACGGTCTTGCCGTCCTGGCCGAGGGCGACGAGCCGGGTCCGCGCGGGCTCGGCCAGCCCCTGCCCGTCGACCAGTTCCCCGGACTCGGAGAGGTCGTCGTTGATCGCGCCCATGTACGCGTACATGGCCTGCAGTTCCTGCTCGCTCCAGGCCGGGGCCTGCGCGGACGCCTTGCCACGCATGCCCTCGTAGTCGGCCTGTGTGCCCTGCACCATCACGAGGTACTTCATGAGTCCGTTCCTTCGCTTCCTCGGCTCGGACCGCCCGTGCCGGGCAGCTCTCACAGGGGACGTCGGAGCCGGACCGCTTTTCTCTACACGGCCGCGCGGCACTCCGTCAGGATTTTTCCGTGGGGGCCGGCTCCTCCGGCTGATCTCGGGGCACGTACTCGGCCTCGCCGGCGTACGCCTCGCACTTCGGGTTCCAGCAAGGGCCGGCCACCCACCGGGGGACCCACGCGCCCAGCGTCTTGTAGCGCCGCACAACCGTGGCGACCGGCTGCCCGCAAGCGGGACAGACATGCTCATCGGTGCCCATGCCTTCAGGGTAGGGCGCCAGAGGGTTCAGCGCTTCCTGCGGTACGTCGGCACGAGCACCCCAGCGCTCAGGGGGTGTCTTCCTGCCCCGCCCTGGGCTCGCGCCACATGGGCCACATCTGCGGGCCGTCCGGCAGGTCGAGCGGACGCTCGACAAGGCCGAAGCCGAGGCGCTCGTACAGCTTGCGGCTGCGGGCGTTGCTCGCCTCCAGATACGCGGGCAGACCCTCACGGTCGCAGCGGTCCAGGACCGACTGGATGAGCGCGGTGCCGAGCCCCTCGCCCTGGCGCTCCGGTGCCACGGCGATCATCCACAGGTACTCGTGGGCGCGGCCCACGGGGTGAATGTCCGCGGTCAGCCGGCCGATCAGCTCAACACGTTCGTTGTCCGGGTCGACGGCCTCCCGCAACTGCACGGGCCCGTCGACGTCTGCGTGCTCCTCAGCGGGAACGGCCAGCCACAGCGCACACGCCGTCCCGTCCTCGGCCAGGTCGACGCGCCCCTCCGCCAGCACAACATCGAGAAAGGCGGCCATCAGCTTGTGATGCGTCGCCCGCCGATGCCCCTCGTCCGGAAAGACCCAGCCACTCACCGGATCCCCCTGAAAGGCCTCGTCCAGCAACCGCACAACCACCCCTCTGTCACCCTCACCCGCCGCCCGGATCACCATACCCATGCCCCGCCCCTTCGCCTCAACTGACGTTGATCGTATGGCCGTTGGCAGCCTAGCTGGGCGGCCCGGACGAATCGGGGGCGAGGGGGCGCAGCCCCGAGCCGCCAGGGGCGCGGGGAACTGCGCGCCCAGCCCCCACCCCGCCGCACCCAACACACAACCCCACCCCCACCCACCCAGGGGCGCGGGGAACTGCGCGCCCAGCCCCCACCCCGCCGCACCCAACACACAACCAAACGGGGTCGAAGGGGCAGAGCCCCTGGGGGATGGGACGGGTAGGGGCGGCGGGGGCGAAAAGAACGGGCCCCGCACACCGTGGGGATGTGCGGGACCCGCCCCAGCCGAAGCCCGGTGCCGTACGGAGGTCAGGTGCCGTACGGTCCCGAAGCTCCGGGGTCCACCAACCGCCCAACCGACGGAGTCAGTTGTTGCGCCGCGTCACAAACTCCGCCAGCGCAAGCAGCCCACCCGCCGATTCCGGCTCAGGAACCGCCCGGGCCAGCTCGTGCATCGCCCGCGACATCCGGTCGGCCGCCTGGACCTGCGCCCAGTCACGCCCACCCGCCCGCTCGACAGCCAGCACGGTGCGCTCCAGCTCCCCCGCGCCCCCTCCTTCGTAGGGCACCTCGTACAGCTCGGCGAGCTCGGCCGCCGCCGCGGTACCCGAGGCCAGCGCGGCGACCACAGGCAGCGACTTCTTGCGGGCGATGAGATCCGCCCCGGCCGGCTTGCCGGTGCGGCTCGGGTCCCCCCAGATCCCGATCACGTCGTCGATCAGCTGGAACGCGAGCCCGGCCTCCCGGCCGAACGCGTCGAGGGCCTCGACGTCCTCATCCCCCGCCCCCGCGTACAGCGCCCCGAGCGCGCACGCGCAGCCGAGCAGCGCACCCGTCTTCGCCTCGGCCATGGCGAGCACCTCGTCGAGGGTGACCTCGTCGGGGCCCATCTTCTCCATGGCCGTGTCCGCGTGCTGCCCCGCGCACAGCTCGACGACACAGGCCGCGAGCCGGGCGGCGGCGCCGAGGACGCCGGGTGCGGGTCCTCGGCGAGCAGCCGCTGGGCCAGCGCCTGCAGGGCGTCCCCGGCGAGGATCGCGTCGGCGTCGCCGAACACGGTCCACGCGGTGGGGCGGTGCCTGCGGGTGGTGTCGCGGTCCATGACGTCGTCGTGCAGCAGGGTGAAGTTGTGGATCAACTCCACGGCGGCGGCCGCCCGTACGGCCGTCGTCTGCTGTCCGCCGAGCGCCCGGACGGCGGCCAGGACGAGCGCGGGCCGGATCGCCTTGCCCGCGTTGCCCGCCGCGGGAGTACCGTCCGCGTGCTCCCAGCCGAAGTGGTAGAGCGCGATCCGGCGCATCGAGCCGGGCAGCGAATCGATGGCCCTGCGCAGCTCGGGGTCGACGGACGCCCGCGCGCGCTCCAGGATGCCCGCCGCTTCCTGCCCTCCCCCGCCCTCGGCTTCGTTCGAGCGGGGGGTCACCCAGCCCGGGCTCGCCGGCCCCTGCCTTTCCCTGGGCTCCATGGGCCTCCCGATGGGGCTCCGACTTTCCAGGATCTCGGTCGGGCTCTGCGTGGTCTCCGTCATGAACTCACCCATGGGCTTGCCTCGGAGAGTCTGCGGAGGGTGGCGCTTCCGCGGCCGCTGGGCGCGTACCCCCTCGGTGTACCCGCCCCGGAGGACGGGAAATCGGCGACCGCCGGCTCGCGGAAGGTCACCGCCAGCGGCCGATCTCGACGTTCTCCAGGATTCCGAGGGCGTCCGGCACGAGCACCGCGGCCGAGTAGTACGCCGTCACCAGGTAGGAGATGATCGCCTGTTCGTTGATGCCCATGAAGCGCACCGACAGGCTCGGCTCGATCTCGTCCGGGATGCCCGCCTGCTGGAGCCC
This sequence comes from Streptomyces sp. R35, assembly GCF_041053035.1. Taxonomy (NCBI): domain Bacteria; kingdom Bacillati; phylum Actinomycetota; class Actinomycetes; order Kitasatosporales; family Streptomycetaceae; genus Streptomyces; species Streptomyces sp. R35. The sequence goes on along the minus strand of NZ_CP163440.1, from coordinate 7,346,185 downwards.
GATCACGCCCTGCTCGGCCTCGCCGGTACGCATGGCGATGATCGAGGTCGTACGGGTGTCGCTGACCGGGATCTTGTTGCACGGGTAGATCGGGACTCCGCGCCAGGTCGGGATGCGGTTGCCCGCGATCTCGACGCTCTCGGGGACGAGTCCGCGCTTGTTGCACTCGCGGCCGAACGCGGAGATCGCGCGCGGGTGGGCGAGGAACAGCTTGGTGCCGCGCCTGCGGCTGAGCAGTTCGTCGAGGTCGTCGGGGCTGGGCACACCGTCGTGCGGCTGGAGCCGCTGGTCGTACTCGCAGTTGTTGAGCAGTCCGAACTCCCGGTTGTTGATGAGCTCGTGCTCCTGGCGCTCCTTCAACGCCTCCACGGTGAGCCGCAACTGCTGCTCGGTCTGGTTCATCGGCTGGTTGTAGAGGTCGGCCACGCGCGTGTGCAGGCGCAGTACGGTCTGGGCGATGCTCAGTTCGTACTCGCGCGGTGCGGCCTCGTAGTCGACGAAGGTGCCGGGGATGTCCGGCTCTCCGGTGTGGCCGGCCGCGAGGTCGATCTCCTTCTCGCCGTACTTGTTGGCGCGCTGCTCCGGAATCGCGCGCAGCGCCCTGAGGTGGTCGCGCAGGGACTCGGCGCGCTCCGCGACCTGTTCGAGGTCCTGGCGGGGCAGCGTGAGCACGGTGACCGCGGTGACCGCGCGGGCCGTGTACTCCCAGATGGCCTCCGGGTCGATGAGCGCCTGCTCCCCGAAGTACGCGCCGTCGGCGAGGACGCCGAGCACCGCGTCGTCCCCGTAGGGACCCGTGCCGATCTTCTCGACCTTGCCGTGTGCGAGCAGGAACACCTCGTCGGCCTGGCTGCCGAACGAGGCGAGCACGTCCCCCGGTGCGAACTCCCGCTGCTGGCAGCGCTGGGCGAGTTCGCCGAGCACCTCCTGATCCTCGTACGACCGCAGTACGGACAGCTCGCCGAGCTCCGCGGGGATGACCTGGACGCGGTCCCCGGTCTTCACGAACGTCACGCGGCCATCGCCCACGGAGTAACTGAGCCGCCGGTTCACTCGGTACGTGCCACCTTGCACGTTCACCCACGGAAGCATGCGCAGCAGCCAGCGGGAGCTGATCTCCTGCATCTGGGGTGCGGACTTGGTGGTGGTGGCCAGGTTCCGCGCGGCGGATGTGCCGAGACTCTGCTGCGGCTTGCCCTGCTCCGCGCGGACCTCTTCGCCTACCGACATGAAAATTGCCCTCCCAGTCGTGCACTGATTCGCGGGATCAGCCTTCCATCACGGAGCGTGCCGGTGCTATTACACGAATGAGGGGGAATGGATCACCGAGGAGTGGGCAGAGGGGGGCGTTTTGTCGACCTGCCGAACGGCCGGGCCGTGCCCTGCCGACCCGTCGAACGACGCGGGCGGGAACTCCAAGATCCGGCCATCCGTTTGATCCCACGACGGACAACGACCGCAGACAACGACCGCGGACGATGACAGCGGACAACGACAGGAGACGGCAGTGGCAGGCTTCCTGGACCGTGCCAAAGAGCAGGCGCAGCGCGGCCTCACGCAGGGCAAGCAGAAGATCGACGAGGTGCAGGCGCAGCGCGCCGGCGGCGACCTCCTCAAGAAACTGGGCGCCGCGTACTACGCGGAGCGGCGGGGCACCGGCTCCCCCGAGGCGACACAACAGGCCCTGCAGGCCTTGGAGAGCCACATAGCGACGCACGGGGACACGTTCCTCCACTCCTGACCGCTTCCTCCCCTCCTGTCCGGATCGGCTCGCACGCTGTGCGAACGAGTAGGCCCGGGCGCCCGGTTGCGGGTACAAGCTGCGGTACGAGACGGCCACGAGAGGTGGCCGCCGCGCAGCGCGAAGGAGGCGGTCATGGCCCCACCCATGTCCGCGGGCATTTTCCTGGACCGGCTCAGGGAGGAAGGCATCACCGTCGTCGAGGTCGGCGACTGGGAGCATCACAACCGCAATCACAAGGGCCCCTGGGGTCCGGTGTACGGCGTGATGATCCACCACACGGCGACCTCGGGCAGCGAGCGCACTGTCGAGATCTGCCGCGAGGGTTACACGCACCTGCCCGGACCGCTGTGCCACGGCGTCATCACCAAGGACGGCGTCCTCCACATCGTCGGCTACGGCCGGGCCAACCACGCGGGCCTGGGCGACGACGACGTCCTGCGCGCGGTGATCGCGGAGAAGAGACTTCCGCCCGACAACGAGGCGAACACCGACGGCAACCGCCACTTCTACGGCTTCGAGTGCGAGAACCTCGGCGACGGCGAGGACCCCTGGCCCGAGGCGCAGCTGGAGACCATCGAGAAGGTCTCCGCGGCGATCTGCCGCCATCACGGCTGGACGGAACGCTCGGTCATCGGCCACCTCGAATGGCAGCCCGGAAAGGTGGACCCGAGAGGATTCACGATGGACTCCCTGCGGGAACGCGTCGGCGACCGTCTGAAGTGACGAGAGCGGGCATCCGCGGCGTGCCCCTGTAGCGGACATCCGTAGCGTGCCCCTCGGACGGGCATCCGGCGCGCCCCCGTAAGCGCCCACCCCCCGGACGAATGTCCGACAATGGTGGGGTGACCAGCCCCGACGTCCCCGACGTCCCCGAAGCGCTCGGCCCCGCCGGCCTGCGGCCGCGACTTCCGTCGCCGCTGCGGGAGGCCGCGGACGAGCGCTTCGCGCGCCACGGCGTCCGGCTGCTGCTCAAACGGGACGATCTGATCCACCCGGAGCTGGTCGGCAACAAATGGCGGAAGCTGACCCCGAACCTGGAGGCGGCGGCGGGCCGCACGGTGGTCACCTTCGGCGGGGCGTACTCGAACCATCTGCGCGCCACGGCCGCCGCGGGCCGCCTCCTCGGTCTGTCCACCCTCGGCGTGATCCGCGGCCAGGAGCTGGCCGACCGCCCCCTCAACCCCTCGCTCGCCCGCTGCGCGGCGGACGGCATGCGACTGCACTTCGTCGACAGATCGACGTACCGCCGCAAAGCGGAACCGGGGACGCTGGCCGGGATCCTGCGTGCGGTGGGCGCCGAGGACGCGTACGTCGTGCCCGAGGGCGGCAGCAACTCCCTTGCCGTACGCGGCTGTCAGGGGCTCGGCGCGGAGCTGCGCGGCCACGCCGACATCGTCGCCCTCGCCTGCGGCACCGGCGGCACCCTCGCGGGCCTGGCCGCCGGACTCGCCCCCGACCAGCGCGCCCTCGGCATTCCGGTTCTCAAGGGCGGCTTCCTGAGCGCCGACATACAGGCCCTCCAACAGGCCGCCTTCGGTGCCCGTCGCGGCATCTGGTCCCTCGACGACCGCTTCCACTTCGGCGGCTACGCCCGCACCACCCCCGAACTCGAAGTCTTCGCGGAGGACTTCGAGCACCGCCACGGGCTGCCCGTCGAACGTCTCTATGTCGCCAAGATGCTGTACGGACTTGTCGCCCTCGCGCAGGAGGGCGCGTTCCCGCGCGGGACGACGGTGGCGGCGGTGATCACGGGAGCACCGCTCTCCTGAAGCACCGCTGTCCTGAAGGGGCCTCTCCCGAAACGGCCTCTCCCGAAGCGGCGCTCAGGCCGCCTCCCGATAGGCCGCCGCCTCCTCCAGGTCCAGTCGGCGCAGCAGCGTGCGCAGCATCTCGTCGTCGATGTAGCGGTGGTCCCGGAGCTTGACGAAGACCTCGCGCTCGGCGCCGATCATCTCGCGGGAGAGCCGCCGGTAGGTGTCGTCGGCGGTCTCGCCGGTCACCGGGTTGACCGCGCCGAGGCGCTCCCAGACGGCGTTGCGGCGCCGCTCCAGGACCGTGCGCAGGCGCTCGGCGAGGGGCGGGGGCAGGGCGTTGCGCTCGTCGGTGAGGAGTTCGTCGAGGCGTTCTTCGGCGACCCTGGAGGCCTGCGCCTGGGCGTTGGCCTCGGCGAGCGTCTCGGCCTGCTGATCGCGCCCCGGCAGCTTCAGCAGACGGATCAGCGGGGGCAGCGTCAGCCCCTGCACGACCAGGGTCCCGATGACCGTCGTGAAGGTCAGGAAGAGGATCAGATTGCGATCGGGAAAGGCCCCGCCGCCGTGCACGGTGAGCGGGATGGAGAAGGCGATGGCGAGCGAGACCACGCCCCGCATGCCGGCCCAGCTGATGATGAACGGCCCCTTCCAGGTGGGGTCGGGCTCGCGCTCCCGGATCCGCGCCGACAGCAGACGCGGCAGAAACGTCCCCGGGTACACCCACGCGAACCTGGCCGCGACCACAACGAGGAAGAGGGCCACCGCGTACCAGGCGGCACGACCGATCGAGTACTCCCCAAGCCCCTTGAGAACGACCGGCAGTTGCAGTCCGATCAGTGCGAACACCGCCGACTCCAGGACGAAGGCGACCATCTTCCACACCGCCTCCTCCTGGAGCCGGGTCGCGAAGTCCACCTCCCAGGAACGGTGTCCGAGGTAGAGCGCGACGACCACCACCGCGAGCACCCCGGAGGCGTTCAGCTGCTCGGCGATCCCGTACGCGACAAAGGGGATCAGCAGGGAGAGGGTGTTCTGGAGAAGCGCCTCCTTCATGTGGGTGCGCAGCCAGTGGATGGGGATCATCAGGACGAGCCCGACGAGCACACCGCCGACCGCCGCGAGCAGGAACTCGCGGATGCCGCCCGCCCAGGTCGCGCCCTCGCCGACCGCCGCGGCGAGCGCCACCTTGTAGGCGGTGATCGCGGTCGCGTCGTTCACCAGGGACTCACCCTGAAGGATCGTGGTGATCCGCGAGGGCAGCCCCACCCGGCGCGCCACCGCCGTCGCCGCGACCGCGTCCGGCGGCGCCACCACCGCGCCCAGGACCAGCGCCGCGGGCAGCGGCAGGCTCGGCACGATCAGATAGGCGGCCCATCCGACCACGAGGGTCGCGAAAAGGACGTACCCGACCGACAGCAGCGCGACGGGCCGCAGTTGCGCCCGCAGATCGAGGTACGAGCTGTCGGTGGCCGCCGTGTACAGCAGCGGGGGCAGCACCAGCGGGAGCACGACCTCGGGGTCGAGTTCGTACGCGGGCACCCCGGGGACGTACGAGATCAGCAGGCCCGCGGCGACGAGCAGCAGCGGTGCGGGGACCGGGGTGCGGCGGGCGGCCCCGGCGACCGCCGCACTGCCCGCGACCAGCAACAGCAGTGGCAAAACGTGCATCGTCTTCCGCCCGCCCTCGTTTTCGCGCGGCTTCCCGCACACCCGACGTAACCTGGCAATCATGAAACAGTGCACGCACGCCGACGCGCTGCCGCACCCCGAACCCGAGCCCCTGAGCGAGACCTGCGTGGAGTGCCTTGCGGCCGGCACGCACCCGGTGCAGCTTCGCCTGTGTCTGGAGTGCGGGCACCTGGGTTGCTGCGACTCCTCTCCGCTGCGGCACGCGACGGAGCACCACAAGGACACCGGACACCCGGTCATGCGCACCTTCGAGCCCGGGGAGAGCTGGCGCTGGTGCTTCGTCGACCACGTACTCGTATGACGCATGTACACATATGACGCCTCGATGGCATCCGGCGGCGGCATACTGAAGAGGACCCGTGGATCACGTACGCGTGCGACCCTCGGTCCGGACGGTTCGACCGTCTGACGCCTGGGTACGTCAACCCGGCGCGCGCTCTTCCTATTTGGGCCCGCAGACCCCTAGCCACTGTCCGTACTCATAGGCTTACTATGAGTGACAGCAAGGGGCGGGGTCCCCGGGACAGGAAACCTGAGAGCGCGGTAGCGTCACCGCTGAACCACGTAGCGCGTTACCCCGGGGGGCGACCCTCGGCCCCGTTGGAGCTCGAAAGAGCTTGTACCACCATGGAGGTGAGGGTGTCCCAGATCGCAGGCGAGCCCGCGACGAAGGACTTCGTGGAAGTCCGGCTGCCGGCCGCGGGTGCCTACCTGTCGGTGCTGCGCACGGCCACGGCCGGGCTTGCGGCCCGTTTGGACTTCACCCTCGACGAGATCGAGGACCTGCGCATCGCGGTCGACGAGGCCTGCGCGATCCTGCTGCAACAGGCCGTCCCCGGCTCGGTGCTCAGCTGTGTCTTCCGGCTCATCGACGACTCGCTGGAGGTCACGGTCTCGGCCCCGACCACAGACGGTCACGCCCCCGCCAGGGACACCTTCGCGTGGACCGTCCTCTCGGCCCTCGCCGGCAAGGTCGACTCGACCGTCGCCGAGGACAAGACCGTTTACATCAGCCTCTACAAACAGCGCGGCGCGGGACCCGGGCCGGCGTGAGGAACGGGGACGGGCCGGTGCGGGACGAAGAGCGCGGCACACGGGAGCTTCCCGCCGAGCGCGTCGACGGCCTCGGCGGGCCGCGGCGCACGGCGGACGGCGTCGACGGCATCCCCGAGCAGGCCCGGCCGCACCCGGAGGACAGCACATCCTCGGCGGCCGCCGAAGCGCCTTCAGAGGCAGCGCCGGACGACGAGGACGAACGGGAGAAGCTCTCCGGCCAGAGCGACGGGCAACGGGATCCGGAGGGTGCCGCGCTGAGCACGTCCTCGGAAGGGCGGCGGCTGGTGACGGGCGGGACTATGAGCGAGCACGAGCGACACGACAAGCCAGGGGCGCAGAGCGTGCAGGGCGCGCAGCACGGGCCGAGCGCCCAGCACATCCAGCACGACCCCCAGGACCGCAGCGGGGCGCGGGCGATGTTCATCGAGCTGCGCAAGCTGAAGGAGGGCAGCGCCGAGTACGCGGAGCTGCGCAACCAGCTGGTCCGCATGCACCTCCCGCTCGTCGAGCACCTCGCGCGCCGCTTCCGCAACCGCGGCGAGCCGCTGGACGACCTCACCCAGGTCGCCACCATCGGCCTGATCAAGTCGGTCGACCGCTTCGATCCGGAGCGCGGCGTCGAGTTCTCGACGTACGCGACCCCGACCGTCGTCGGTGAGATCAAGCGTCACTTCCGCGACAAGGGCTGGGCGGTGCGGGTACCCCGCCGTCTTCAGGAGCTGCGGCTGGCGCTCACCACGGCGACCGCGGAGCTCTCGCAGCTGCACGGCCGCTCTCCGACCGTCCATGAGCTGGCCGAGAAGCTGGGGATCTCGGAGGAGGAGGTCCTGGAGGGTCTGGAGTCCGCCAACGCGTACTCCACGCTGTCCCTGGACGTCCCCGACACGGACGACGAGTCCCCGGCCGTCGCGGACACCCTCGGCGCCGAGGACGAGGCCCTGGAGGGCGTCGAGTACCGCGAGTCCCTCAAGCCGCTCCTGGAGGATCTGCCGCCGCGGGAGAAGCGGATCCTGCTACTCCGCTTCTTCGGCAACATGACGCAGTCGCAGATCGCGCAGGAGGTCGGCATCTCGCAGATGCACGTGTCGCGCCTGCTGGCCCGCACGCTGGCCCAGCTGCGCGAGAAGCTGCTCGTGGAGGAGTGAGACCGGTGACTCTCGGTTACTTCTGATCCTGCACATCGCCGCCGGGCCCTCGGATTCCGAGGGCCCGCGTCGTTGCCGGGTTCACGAGCAGTACGAGGGCCGCGACCGCGACGACCGCCAGGGCGATGCCGGCGGGGATCGCGATGCTGTCGGCCTGGAGCAGGTTGTAGGCCACCGGCAGCGCCATGATCTGGGTGATGACGGCCGGGCCCCGGCTCCAGCCGCGGCGCAGCAGCAAGCCGCGCGCGGCCAGCAGCGGCAGCAGGGCGAGCACGATCAGCGTGACGCCGCCCGTGACGGCCTGCCGGCGGTCGACGGGGTCACCCGTGAAGCCGAGGACGAGGATGTAGACGCCGCCGGCGACGAGCGCGAGCCCCTCCAGCGCGGCCAGCGCCGCCGCGGCGGTCAGCCGCCCGGGGCGGGGTTCTGCGGCGGGGGCGTCAGGGGTGGGATTCTGCTCAGGGCTCACCCCTGAAGAGTAGCCGTCGGCCACCGGCGGCCGATGGGCCCGGGGGCCGCCTTCCGGGCGGCGTGGGCGCCGGGGCACGTTCCGGAGCCGGCCGCTCCACGTGCGCAGCGTCACGCCCCGAGCTCTTACCTGATCCCTACCTCGGCCTGGGATCAGTACCACCCAGTAGGTACGCTGCATCACATGCGTGCACTTCTCGTGGTCAATCCGGCAGCAACCACCACAAGTGCGCGTACGCGTGACGTACTGATCCACGCACTGGCCAGCGAGATGAAGCTGGAGGCGGTCACCACCGAGTACCGCGGGCACGCCCGGGACCTCGGCCGGCAGGCCGCGGAGAGCAAGGACATCGACCTGGTCGTGGCCCTCGGCGGCGACGGCACGGTCAACGAGGTCGTGAACGGTCTGCTCCACCACGGCCCCGACCCGGAGCGCCTGCCCCGCCTCGCCGTGGTCCCCGGCGGCTCCACCAACGTCTTCGCGCGCGCCCTCGGCCTGCCCAACGACGCCGTGGAGGCCACCGGCGCGCTGCTGGACGCGCTGCGCGAGGAGCGCGAACGCACGATCGGCCTCGGCCTCGCCGCGGGCACACCCGGCACGGAGGACGAAGCCGTGCCCTCCCGCTGGTTCACCTTCTGCGCCGGCCTCGGCTTCGACGCGGGCGTGATCGGCCGGGTCGAGCAGCAGCGCGAGCGCGGCAGACGCTCCACGCATGCGCTGTATCTCCGCCAAGCGGTACGCCAGTTTTTGGACGAACCTCACCGCCGGCACGGAACGATCACGCTGGAGCGCCCCGGCGCGGACCCGGTCACCGATCTGGTCCTGTCCATAATCTGCAACACCTCGCCGTGGACGTTTCTCGGCAATCGTCCGGTGTACGCCTCACCTAAGGCCTCGTTCGATACCGGGCTCGACGTACTCGGTCTCAGCCGCATGTCGACGCCCGCGGTTGCCCGGTATGCCACGCAGTTGCTCACTTCGTCCCCCGAGCGCGGACCCCATGGCAAGCATGCGGTGTCCCTGCACGATCTGACGGACTTCACCTTGCATTCGAAGGTGCCGCTCCCCCTCCAGATGGACGGCGACCACCTCGGACTGCGCACCAGCGTGACGTTCACAGGCGTACGCCGTGCACTGCGTGTGATTGTGTGAGCGGAAGGGCTCAAAGTCCTTTCACTCGAACGTTTAGACCAGGGTCCACCCCATGGAAGTACGGCTGTGACCTAGTCGACACCGAGGAATCAAAAAAAACTTTCCAGAAGGGGTTGTATCCGCCGCTGAGGTTTGCGAGTCTCTACGTGGCGATCGGGACGGCCCGCAACATCGGCCCCACAGAGAGCCAGAACCCCTCCTCAAATCACAGGACCACGTCAGGTCATCTGACAGTCGGCCCTTCACTTGTTGAGGGATTCGTGAAAGCGTTCACATTCACAAGCAACTTGCATGTAATACCAAGGAGAGGTAGCAGCCATGGACTGGCGTCACAACGCCGTTTGCCGCGAGGAAGACCCCGAGCTCTTCTTCCCCATCGGCAACACCGGTCCTGCGCTGCTGCAGATCGAGGAAGCCAAGGCCGTCTGCCGCCGCTGCCCCGTCATGGAGCAGTGCCTGCAGTGGGCGCTCGAGTCCGGCCAGGACTCAGGCGTCTGGGGTGGCCTCAGCGAGGACGAGCGCCGTGCCATGAAGCGTCGCGCCGCCCGCAACCGGGCCCGTCAGGCCACCGCCTGACACCCCACCCCGCACGAGCCTGAGCTTGGCGGCGCGTACAGCGAGTACGCATCTCCCGCCCCCGAGCCGCAGCGCGCAGTACCCCCGATGCGCATAGCAACGTGAGCATGAGCCCCGGACCACCCAGTGGTCCGGGGCTCATTGCTGTTTGCGTCCGCGTGGATTAGCTGTGCACGTCTGTGGATTACTTGTGGACGTCGGCCGCGTACGGGTGCCGACTACTTCTGAGCCCGCACCGGGATGTCCAGGATCACCTGGGTCCCGCGCTCCGGAGCGGCCACCATGTCGAAGGTGCCGCCCAACTCGCCCTCCACCAGCGTCCGTACGATCTGCAGACCGAGGTTGCCCGAGCGGTGCGGATCGAATCCTTCCGGAAGTCCGACGCCGTCGTCCTGGACGGTGACCAGGAGGCGGGCGTCCTTGGTGGTGCCGCCGCGCACCGCGGAGACCTCGACGGTGCCCCGGTCGCCCTCACGGAAGCCGTGCTCCAGGGCGTTCTGCAGGATCTCCGTGAGGACCATGGAGAGCGGGGTCGCGACCTCGGCGTCCAGGATGCCGAAGCGGCCGGTGCGCCGGCCGGTGACCTTGCCGGGCGAGATCTCGGCGACCATGGCGAGCACCCGGTCGGCGATCTCGTCGAACTCCACACGCTCGTCCAGGTTCTGGGAGAGCGTCTCGTGCACGATCGCGATCGATCCGACCCGGCGTACGGCTTCCTCCAGGGCCTCCCGGCCCTTGTCCGAGTCGATGCGCCGGGCCTGGAGCCGCAGCAGGGCCGCCACCGTCTGGAGGTTGTTCTTCACCCGGTGATGAATCTCCCGGATGGTCGCGTCCTTGGTGATCAACTCACGCTCGCGGCGCCGCAGTTCGGTGACGTCGCGCAGCAGCACCAGTGAACCCACGCGGGTGCCCTTGGGCTTGAGCGGGATCGCGCGCAGCTGGATCACTCCGTCACCGCTCTCGATCTCGAACTCGCGGGGCGCCCAGCCGCTGGCGACCTTGGACAGCGCCTCGTCCACCGGGCCGCGCGACGGGGCGAGTTCGGCGGTGGTCACGCCGAGGTTGTGGCCCACGAGGTCGGCGGCGAGGCCGAGGCGGTGGTACGCCGACAGCGCGTTCGGGGAGGCGTACTGGACGATGCCGTCCGCGTCGAGGCGGATCAGTCCGTCGCCCACCCGCGGCGAGGCGTCCATGTCGACCTGCTGGTTCGGGAACGGGAAGGAGCCCGCCGCGATCATCTGGGCGAGGTCGGAGGCGCTCTGGAGGTACGTCAGCTCAAGGCGGCTCGGGGTACGCACGGTGAGCAGGTTGGTGTTGCGCGCGATGACCCCGAGGACGCGCCCCTCACGTCGTACGGGAATGGACTCGACCCGTACCGGAACCTCCTCGCGCCACTCCGGGTCGCCCTCGCGCACGATCCGGCCCTCGTCGAGCGCGGCGTCCAGCATGGGGCGGCGACCGCGTGGGACGAGGTGGCCGACCATGTCGTCCTGGTACGAGGTGGGGCCGGTGTTGGGCCGCATCTGGGCCACGGACACATAGCGGGTGCCGTCGCGCGTGGGCACCCACAGGACGAGGTCGGCGAAGGAGAGGTCGGAGAGCAGCTGCCACTCCGAGACCAGCAGATGCAGCCACTCGAGATCGGAGTCACCGAGGGCGGTGTGCTGGCGTACGAGGTCGTTCATGGAGGGCACGTGTGCGAGCGTACCCGGCGGATACGACAGGCCCCGAAATCAGCCACTCGCACGGGTCCCGCGGAGGCTTCGCACGGGCCCGGAAACACCCGCGGGCCGCGGCGCCTGGGAGGGACCCTCAACCCTCCCGGCACCGCAGCCCGGAGCAACAACGGCCGCGGGGTGTGCGGTCCCGATGGCCGAAGAGAGGAGCCGGAGCAGTCAGGGCAGAGAGCGCCGGTTCCTCGGTCCGCCTTCCTGTGCGGGGAAGACGGAGGCTTGTTCAGTTACTTGGCATTTACTCAAGCATGGTGATCCCAGCCATGGCGATCCCAAGCATTGTGGACTAGACCATGGTCCTGCGTCCATGCGTCATCTGTCCATGCCTAGCCACGCGCTGGGGGATGTTTATTGTTGTCGGCTTATCCAACATCCAACAGCATCCATCACGCAGACTAACCCGCTTCGGTTCATGAACGGGCCGGATTGACGGATGAACGGACCGGATTGACCGCCGAGCGGGGCCAGACGGCCATGGCGAGCTCCGCCAGCGCCTCCAGTTCTTCCCGGGTGGCGCCGTCGCGGGCCTGCTGGGACATGCCCTGGATGATCGCCCCGGTGTACCGGGCGAGGGCCGCCGCGTCCGTGCCCGCGGGCAGCTCACCCGCGGCGATACCCGCCTTTATGCGGCTCTCGAAGACGGCGATGTTGGCGTTGCGCCGCTCGCGCAGGGACTCCTCGACCTCGGGCGAGGTGCAGTTGGTGGCCGCGTGGATGACCAGGCAGCCGTGCGGGTGGCCCGGGTCGGTGTACTCGACGGCCGCCTCGCGCAGCATCCGCTCGACCGCGCCGCGCGCGGTGGGCTCCTCGGCCAGCGCGCGCTCACCGAACGAGCCGTACTTCGTGCCGTACTCGCGGACCACCTCGTCGAAGAGCGACCGCTTGTCACCGAACGCCGCGTACAGGCTCGGGGCGCCGATGCCCATGACGCGGGTGAGGTCGGAGACGGAGGTCGCCTCATACCCGTGCTCCCAGAACGCGAGGATCGCCTTCTCCAGCGCGGTCTCACGGTCGAAGGAGCGGGGACGGCCGCGCTGCTTGGTCAGGACCTTGGCGTCCTCGGGTGCCGCGGTCCCCGGCTCGGTCTGCTGCCTGCTCACCATGGGGTGGATTTTATAGCGGCTGCTAGAGAAATGTCGGTGGGCTGTTGTACGGTTTTTTCTGTAGCGACCACTAGTGAAATGCGAAGGGGGCGTCGGCATGGGCGTGCTCACCGGCAGGACGGCACTCGTCACGGGCGGCGGCAGGGGCATCGGGCGGGGCATCGCCGAGCGGCTCGGACGGGACGGCGCACGGGTGGCCGTGCACTACGGCAGCAATGAGGCAGCCGCGAAGGAGACGGTCGCCGCGATCGAGGCGGCAGGCGGATCGGCGTTCACGATCGGGGTGGAGCTGGGGCTGCCGGGCGACGCGGAGGCCCTGTGGGAGTCCTTCGACCGACAGGCGGACGGGCTGGACATCCTGGTGAACAACGCGGGGATCGGTACGTCGCGTTCGTTCCACGAGATCGATGAGACGGAGTACGACAAGGTGTTCGCGGTGAACGTGAGGGCACCGCACTTCATCACCCGGCTCGGCGCCTCGCGCCTGCGGGACGGCGGGCGCGTCATCAACATCTCCTCGGGCCTCGCCCGCAACGCCGTGATGCCGGACAAGATGGCGTACGCGATGACGAAGGGCGCCCTGGACGTCTTCACCCGGGATCTGTCCAAGGTGCTGGGCCCCCGGGGGATCACCGTGAACTCGGTGGCCCCGGGCATCATCGACACCGACAACACTGCCGAGTTCCTGCACGGGACCGAGGACGGATGGGCGCAGGCCTCGGCGATATCGGCGCTGGGCCGGGTCGGGGCGCCGGCGGATGTGGCGGACGTGGTGGCGTTCCTGGCGTCGGACGACGGGCGGTGGATCACGGGGAGCTGGGTGGACGCGACGGGGGGTTCGCTCATGTGAGGCGGGCGCCTTCAGTGGCGCGGGGGCCATCGCGGGGACTTCGGGCGACGATAAGGAGGGGCTCTGCTAGATTGGTCTATACCACATGTGTCCCTTTTCGGGATCCAGTGAGTCCCCTGAGTCCTTGAGTCCCTGAGTCCCCTCTCCAGATCGGCAGGCCCAGCGTGGAAGTTGTCATCGTCCCGGACGCCAAGGCGGGCGGCGAGCTGATCGCCGAGGCCATGGCGGAGCTCCTCCGACGCAAGCCCGACGCCCTGCTCGGCGTGGCCACCGGCTCGACTCCGCTGCCCATCTACCAGGCGCTGACGGCCAAGGTGAGCTCCGGTGCCGTGGATGCCTCCGGCGCGCGGATCGCACAGCTCGACGAATACGTGGGGCTGCCGGCCGAGCATCCCGAGTCGTATCGGTCGGTGCTGCGGCGCGAAGTGCTTGAGCCGCTGGGGCTGGGCATGGACGCGTTCATCGGGCCGGACGGCACCGCGGAGGACGTGCGGGCCGCGTGCGAGGCGTACGACAAGGCGCTCGCGGAGGCCGGCGGGGTCGATCTCCAGCTGCTCGGGATCGGGACGGACGGGCACATCGGGTTCAACGAGCCGTGCTCCTCGCTCGCCTCGCGGACCCGGATCAAGACGCTGACCGAACAGACCCGGGTGGACAACGCGCGGTTCTTCGAGGGCGACATCGAGCAGGTGCCGCACCACGTCATCACCCAGGGCATCGGCACGATCCTGGAGGCACGGCACCTGGTGCTGCTCGCCACCGGCGAGGGCAAGGCGGACGCGGTGGCCGCGACGGTCGAGGGGCCGGTGGCCGCGGTGTGCCCGGCGTCGGCGTTGCAGCTCCACCCGCACGCGACCGTCGTCGTCGACGAGGCGGCGGCCTCCAAGCTGAAGCTCGCGGACTACTTCCGGCACACGTTCGCCAACAAGCCGGACTGGCAGGGGATTTAGCGGCACGGGCACGGATCGTCACGGACGCATACCGACCGCACAAAGGTGCCGGGTCTCCCCCAGGGAGGCCCGGCACCTTTTCGTTCAGGTGGTCAGGTGGTCAGGTGATCACGTGATCGCTGCCGCGCTACTCCCCCGCGATGACCTCCGCCGCCGCCCGGCCGCACACGCGTGCCGCGCCATGGGTGGCAATGTGCAGGGTGCCCCGGGGCGGGGACTGCGGTACGCCCATCTCGACCACGACCGTGTCGGGGCGGGCGGCGAGGAGGGTGTCGAGGGCGGCCGCCATCCAGGGGTGGCGGTGTTCGTCGCGGACGACGGCGACGATCCGGCGGGTGCCCGCGGCGGCGAGGGCCAGGGCGCCCGCGCTCTCACCGGTGAAGCTGCCGGTCTCCGTGCCGGGGAGCAGACGGGCCAGTTCCGCCGCCACGCCCCAGGGGGTCTCGTCACCGACGGCGATGTTCGCGACGGGGGTGAGCGCGGCGACGTACGGGGCCTCGGTGAGCGGGGCGTACGTCTCGGCGTGGGTCACCGTGAGCGCGCGACGGGCGGCGACCAGGCCGACGTCGGCACGATCACCCGCACGATCACCCGCACCCACGCTCGTATCCGCACCCGCACCCCCGCCTGCCGCCGTCCAACGTGCCAGCGCCCGTACCCGGTTCGCCGCGTCCGCGAGGCGCTCCTCGGGGAGTTCGCCGGTGCGGACGGCTGAGACGAGGGCGTCGCGGAGGCGGCGTACCGTGTCGTCGTCCGCGAGGCCGCCGCCCACGCAGATCGCGTCCGCGCCGGCCGCGATGGCGAGGACGCTGCCCCGCTCGATGCCGTACGTCGCGGCGATGGCCTGCATCTCCATGCCGTCGGTGACGATGAGACCGTCGTAGCCGAGTTCCTCGCGGAGCAGGCCTGTGAGGATGCGGCGGGAGAGGGTGGCCGGGCGGTCGGGGTCCAGCGCCGGGACGAGGATGTGCGCGCTCATCACGGCGCGCGTCCCCGCGGCGATCGCGGCGCGGAACGGGGCGAGTTCGCGGGACTCCAGTACCGACAGGCCGGCGTCGATGCGCGGCAGCGCGTGGTGCGAGTCGACGGCCGTGTCGCCGTGCCCCGGGAAGTGCTTGGTGCAGGCGGCGACCCCCGCGGACTGGAGCCCGGTGACGTAGGCGGCCGTGTGCCTGGCCACCAGGTCGGTGTCGGCGCCGAAGGACCGTACGCCGATGACGGGGTTGTCGGGGTTGGAGTTCACGTCGGCGGACGGGGCCCAGTTGAGGTTGACGCCGCAGGCGGCGAGGCGGCGGCCCAGTTCGGCGGCCACTTCCTCCGTCAGCGAGACGTCGTCCACCGCTCCCAGCGCGTGATTGCCGGGGAACGAGGACCCCGTACGCACCTCCAGGCGGGTGACGTCACCGCCCTCCTCGTCGATCGCGACGAGCACGTCGTCGCGTTCGGCGCGCAACTGGGCCGTCAGGGCGGCCAGCTGCTCGGGCGAGTCGATGTTGCGGCCGAACAGGCCGACCGAGGCGAGGCCTTCACCGAGGCGGCGGAGCAGCCAGTCGGGGGCCGTGGTTCCGGTGAAACCGGGTTGGAGGACGGTGAGCGCGTCGCGCGTGATGGTGTCCGTCCCACTGGCGAGTGTCGTCATCGGGTGGCGTTATCCCTTCACGGCGCCCGCGGTCAGCCCCGCGGCCATCTTGCGCTGGACGATGAGGAACAGGACGACGATCGGCACGGCCATCATCGTGGAACCGGCCATCATCGGGGCGTACTCGGTGCCGTGCTTGGTGGTGAAGTTGCCGAGCCAGACGGTGGCGGTCTGGTTCTTCTGGCTCAACAGCATGAGGGCGTAGAGGTATTCGTTCCACGCCTGGATGAAGCCGTATACGGACGTGGCGACCATGCCGGGTGCCAGCAGCGGGAAGACCACGCGGACGAAGGCGCCCGTGCGGCTGCAGCCGTCGACCATCGCCGCCTCCTCCAGCTCCTTCGGGATGTTGACGATGAAGCCGCGCAGCGTCCACACCGTGAAGGGGAGGATGAAGGTCAGATACGTGATGATCAGACCGGAGAGCTTGTCGTACTGGTCGAGGTCGTTCAGCAGCAGGAAGATCGGGATGATCATGGCGACCAGCGGGACCATCTGGACCGCCAGGATGCCGACGATCACGATCTTCCGGCCGCGGAAGGCGAAGCGGGAGATGGCCAGCGCGGCCAGCAGCCCCACCACCATGCCGATCACGACCACCGACAGGGACACGATCAGGCTGCGGCCCACCGGGCCCCAGAAGTCGGCGATGTCCAGCGCGCGGCGGAAGTTGTCGAGCGTCACCGCCGTGGGGAACAGGCTCGGATCCGAGTCGATGGCGTCCTTGGCCGGCTTGAAGGCCGTGTTGAACATCCAGTAGACGGGGAAACCCGCGGTGGCGAAGACGAGCAGGCCGAGCAGGTTCCAGCCGAGCTTGGACTTGCGGGGTCCGGAGGACTTGCGGGGTCCGGAGGACGTACGCCGCGAGGTGGTGATCGCGCTCACTCGACCTCTCCGATCTTCAGCATCTGACGCATGTACACGGCGACCACGCCCAGCAGCAGGAGCACGGTCAGCAGGGCGATCGCCGATCCCTGCGCGTAGTCGTTGACCACGAACGCACGGTCGTACGAGTACGTGGTGAGCAGCTGGAACTCGGCCTCCGGGTGGCCGCCCCGCATGACGAAGACCTGGGGGAAGACGCCCATGTCCCAGATGACGGAGAGGGTCGTGAGCATCACGATGATCGGCTTGAGGATCGGCAGCGTGACGTAACGGAAGACGCCCCAGGCGCCCGCGCCGTCGAGGCGTGCCGCCTCCTCCAGCTCCGCCGGCACCTGTGTGAGTCCCGCGCTGAGCGTGATGACGACGAACGGCACCGCGCCCCACACCACCAGGAGCATGATCACGGCCAGGCCCTGGGTGCCGCTGGCGAACCAGTTGTGGCCGACCATGTCGACGCCCGGCAACTTGCTGAGCAGCGCGTTGAAGACGCCGTAGTCGGAGTCGAAGAGCCACTTGAAGACCGTGGTGGCCACGATGATGGGCATGCCCCAGCTGGCCACGAGCACGATGTTGATGAGTGTCTTCACCCAGCCGGAGACCCGCTGGAGGAGCAGCGCGATCAGCATGCCGATGACCATCGTGAAGATGACGGAGCCGCCCGCGAAGACGATCGTCCGGACGACCACCGCCCAGAACTCGCTGTCCCCCAGCACCTTGCTGAAGTTGTCGAAGCCGACCGACTCGGCCGGCTGGAAGCCCCAGAGCTGGGACTGCCCGAACTTCTGGAAGGACAGCGTGACCAGACGGACGAGCGGATAGCCGAGGACCAGTCCGAGAATCAGCAGACAAGGGGCGAGCAGGGCCCAGGGGACGGCTGCCCCGCCGTTCGTCCGCTTTCTCCGTGGCTGCTCCCGCGCGGCCGATGGTGGTGGCGACTGCCGCGCAGGCGGCACTTTGGCAGTGGTCGTTTCAGCGGCACTCATCCGCGCGCTCCTCAGCGGTACCTCAGGTCGTACGGGTCGTACGGGAAGCAAGCCCCGCCCGCGACCGGGTCGTACGGGAGGCTCACCCCCCGGTCGTACGGGGAGCAGGGCCCCGCGCCTCCGCGAGGGAGGACCGACGGGGCCCTGCTCTCAGGTCACTTGGTGTTGATGACCTTGTCGATCGCGGCGTCCGCTTCCTTCGCGGCGTCCGCGACCGACTTCTTGCCGGTGCCGATGCTCTGCAGCATGGTCTGCAGGACCTGGGCCTTCTCGACCTGGCCCCAGCCCGGCGCCATCGGGACGAACCAGTTGGACTCGGCCGCCGTGGCCGGGACCGCCGTCGCCGGGTCGTTCTTCAGGGTGGCGAGGTCGGTCTTGTTGTTGGGCAGGTTGCCCTTGCCCATCAGGCCCTTCTGGCCCTTGGCGCCGGTGAACGCGTTGATCCACTCGGCGGCGACGGCCTGCGCCTTGGACTTCACCGGTACGGCGAGGTCGGAGCCGCCGAGGAAGACGGGGAGGTTCTTGCCGGACGGGCCGGGCATCACGAAGTTCTCGAGGTTGCCCTTGAGCTTGCCGGTCTTGTCGTTCTTCGGGTCCTCGGAGGTCGCGCCCTCCCAGGCCGCGCCGAAGATCATGGCGGACTTGCCCTGGCCGTAGACGATGTAACGGTCGGACTCGTCCTTGGTCTTGTCGCCGTGCATGTACGTGTCGACGACGTTCTTGAACTCGGTGAGGCCCTTGATGGACTCGGGCGAGGAGAGGTTGGCCTTCCACTGGCCGCCGTCTTCCTTCGCGATGGAGCCGCCGGCGTCGTAGACGAAGGACATGGCCGCGTACCAGTCACGGGTGGGCTGGTACCAGGCGCTGAACTTGTCGCCCTCCTTCTTCTGGATCTTGTCCAGAGCGGAGGTGAGCTCCTTGTACGTCTTCGGGGCGGACTTCACGCCGACCGAAGCGGCGAGGTCCTTGCGCCAGTTGCCGACGCGGCCACCGGCGTAGTACGGGACGCCGTAGGTCTTGCCGTCGTAGGTGACCGAGGCCTTGAGGCCGTCGAG
The DNA here is from genome assembly GCF_041053035.1 of Streptomyces sp. R35. Classification (NCBI taxonomy): domain Bacteria; kingdom Bacillati; phylum Actinomycetota; class Actinomycetes; order Kitasatosporales; family Streptomycetaceae; genus Streptomyces; species Streptomyces sp. R35. The sequence continues at coordinate 7,327,405 of NZ_CP163440.1, read as the reverse complement.
CCAGGCGTCCGACTGCTCGAACTTGGTGGCGTCGAGGGGAGCGAAGGCGCCCTTGACCATGTAGCCGAGCATCTCGGTGTTGCCCATCTCGACCACGTCGGGGGCCTTGTCGGTGGCGAGGACCGCGTCGAGCTTGGTGTTCTTGTCCGGCCAGCCGTAGTACTCGTGGTTGATCTTGATGCCGGGGTGCTTCGCCTTGATCGCCGTGTCGGCGGCCTTGACCAGCTCGGGCCAGTTGTTCTGCGCGTCGACGGTGAGCCAGACGGTCAGCTCCTTGGCGTCCGCGCCCTTGTCCGACCCCCCGGACTTGTCGTCACTCCCGCACGCCGCGATGGAGACCATCATGCCCGCGATACCGATCGCGGCTATCAGCTTGCGCTTCACGCCACCCTCCTCAGGGATGCCATAAACCCCCCTGCTCCCTGCGGTGACATACGACGCGTACCGCCCGTGGGGCCGGGACTGGACCAATGGTGTAGACCAGTACGGGGAGCTTGGCCTAGACCTAGAAGGGTGTCAAGGCGTTCACAGGCACTCCGACCGTCCGTTATGGGACCTACATATGAAAGGACCTTTAATTAGGTAAGTGGCATAACGGACAGCCCAGTTCACGCACCATGTGCGACTCGTCTCCGCGCGGTGGACTAGACCAACGGGTACGGCGACGGTATATAGAGGGGATCACGGAGCGTGCGGGGGGACACTCGCACACGAAGCCGTGCCACGATGTGAGCCGTGGCCGATAGGGATGTCGGTCGCTTCGGCATCCGGAGCCGGGAAGGCAGAGCATGAGCACCGACGTCAGCAGTGCGGAGAACGAGGGTGGGGCGCCCATCCGTACCGCGCGCGTGCCCAAGTACTACCGCCTGAAGAAGCACCTGCTCGACATGACGGAGACACTGCCGCCCGGCACGCCGGTACCGCCCGAGCGCACCCTCGCCGCCGAGTTCGACACCTCGCGCACCACCGTGCGGCAGGCCCTTCAGGAACTGGTCGTCGAGGGCCGCCTGGAGCGTATCCAGGGCAAGGGCACCTTCGTGGCCAAGCCCAAGGTCTCCCAGGCACTGCAACTCACCTCGTACACCGAGGACATGCGCGCCCAGGGCCTCGAACCCACCTCGCAGCTCCTGGACATCGGCTACATCACCGCCGACGAGACCCTCGCCGGGCTGCTCGACATCTCGGCCGGCGGCCGGGTGCTGCGCATCGAGCGGCTGCGCCTCGCGAGCGGCGAGCCGATGGCCATCGAGACGACCCATCTGTCCGCCAAGCGCTTCCCTGCGCTGCGCAGGTCTCTCGTCAAGTACACCTCCCTCTACACCGCGCTCGCCGAGGTGTACGACGTCCATCTGGCCGAGGCCGAGGAGACCATCGAGACCTCGCTGGCCACCCCGCGCGAGGCCGGACTGCTCGGCACCGACGTCGGCCTGCCCATGCTGATGCTCTCCCGGCATTCGCTGGACCGGCAGGGCGAGCCGGTGGAGTGGGTGCGCTCGGTGTACCGGGGTGACCGGTACAAGTTCGTGGCGAGGCTCAAGCGCCCGCAGGACTAGAGGGGCCCCTGGTGGGCCGCCGCACTCAAGTGCCCTCAGAAATAAGCCACTTGAGGTAGTGCACGTGGTGTAGCGCAGCTCCTCTTCCTGCTCTACGGTCCTCCCGTCACCCATGGACGGGAGGACGACCCGTGCGCACCGAAAGCCCTGAAAGCCCTGGAATAGCATCCGCTCGCAAGGCAACTCCCCGCACCATCGTCACCTGGACCCTCGTCGCGCTGGTCGGCGGCGCGGGCTGGTCCGTGCTCGCGCTCGCCCGCGGCGAGAACGTCTCGGCCGCCTGGATGGTGGCCGCGGCCCTCGGCACGTACGCCATCGCCTATCGCTTCTACGCCAAGTTCATCGCGTACAAGGTGCTCAAGGTCGACAAGACCCGGGCCACCCCCGCGGAGCGGCTGAACAACGGCATCGACTTCCACCCGACGGACCGGCGCGTGCTGCTCGGTCACCACTTCGCGGCGATCGCGGGCGCGGGGCCGCTGGTCGGACCCGTGCTGGCCGCGCAGATGGGCTACTTGCCCGGCACCATCTGGATCATCGTCGGCGTGATCTTCGCGGGCGCGGTCCAGGACATGGTGGTGCTGTTCTTCTCCACCCGCCGGGACGGACGCTCGCTCGGGCAGATGGCCCGCGAGGAGATCGGCCCGTTCGGCGGCGCCGCGGCCCTGCTCGCCACCTTCGCCATCATGATCATCCTGCTCGGTGTGCTCGCGCTGGTGGTCGTGAACGCGCTGGCGCAGTCGCCGTGGGGCACCTTCTCGATCGGGATGACCATCCCGATCGCCCTGCTCATGGGCTTCTACCTGCGGGTACTGCGGCCGGGACGAGTCGCCGAGGTGTCGCTGATCGGCGTCGCGCTCCTCCTGCTCGCCCTCGTCGCCGGACGCTGGGTCGCCGAGTCCTCCTGGGCCGGCACCTTCACCCTCGCCCCCTCCACCCTGGTGATCTGGCTGGTGGCGTACGGCTTCATCGCATCCATCCTCCCGGTCTGGATGCTCCTCGCCCCCCGCGACTACCTCTCCACCTTCATGAAGATCGGCACGATCGCGCTGCTCGCGCTGGGCGTCGTGATCGCGCTGCCGACGCTGAAAATGGACGCGGTCACCAGCTTCGCGCGACACGGCAACGGGCCGGTCTTCGCGGGCTCGCTCTTCCCCTTCGTCTTCATCACGATCGCCTGTGGTGCGCTCTCGGGCTTCCACTCGCTGATCTCATCGGGCACAACACCCAAGATGATCCAGAAGGAGACGCAGGTCCGGATGATCGGGTACGGCTCCATGCTGATGGAGTCGTCGGTCGCCGTCATGGCCCTCGTCGCCGCGTGCATCATCGACCCGGGCCTGTACTTCGCGATGAACGCGCCGGCCGGAGTCATCGGCACCACGGTCGAGTCGGCGTCGCACGCGGTCGCGGGCTTCGGCTACACGATCTCCCCGGCGGACCTCGCGCAAGCCGCCCACCAGGTCGAGGAGCAAACCCTGCTCTCCCGCACCGGCGGCGCGCCCACTCTCGCCGTCGGCGTCTCGGAGATCTTCTCCAAGGTCACCGGGGGAAGTCTGCGGGCCTTCTGGTACCACTTCGCGATCATGTTCGAGGCCCTGTTCATCCTGACCGCGCTCGACGCGGGCACCCGCGTGGGCCGGTTCATGCTCCAGGACATGCTGGGCAACGTCTACCGCCCCTTCAAGAACGTGAGCTGGAAACCCGGACTCGTCATCACCAGCGCCATCGTGTCCGCTCTGTGGGGCTATTTCCTCTGGGTCGGCGTGCATGAACCGCTCGGCGGCATCAACCAGCTCTTCCCGATCTTCGGCATCTCGAACCAGCTGCTCGCGGCGGTCGCCCTGGCCGTCTGCACGACCCTGCTCGTGAAGTCGGGCCGCCTCAAGTGGGCCTGGATCACCGGTGTTCCACTCCTCTGGGACGCCACGGTCACCCTCACGGCCAGCTACCAGAAGGTGTTCTCCAGCGACCCGCGCGTGGGCTTCTTCAAGCAGCGCTCGATCTACCAGGACGGCATCGACGCGGGAAAGGTCCTGCCACCCGCGAAGAGCATGGACGACATGCACACCGTCGTCACCAACTCCACGGTGGACGGCATCCTTTCGGCCATTCTCGCCGTCCTCGTCGTCGTCGTGATCGCGGACGCGGCCCGGGTGTGCGTCCGGCACATACGCCGCCCGGCGCTGTCCACGCTCAGCGAGACGCCGTACGTGGAGTCGAAGATCGTCGCTCCGGCCGGGCTGATCCCGACCAGGGAGGAGAAGGAGGAGGAAGCGGAGGAGGCGGAGCGCGATGCGGTCGGCGCTGAAACGGGCGGTTAGCCGCGCGGGAAGGGGAATGCGCGGAATTCGCTGGTACGTAAGGGAGTTGACCGATGAATCCGCCTACGACCGCCATGTCACCCACCTGCGGAAGGACGATCCGGACACACCCGTACCCTCGCGCCGTGAGTTCGAACGATGGCGGACGGACCGTCAGGAGCGGGACCCACGCCAGGGGTTCCGCTGCTGCTGAGGCCATCACCGGCTGCCCACACGAACCCTCCACATCCGCTATCCGGACGGGGGTTCCATAAAGGCGGAACCGTCGCCTAGATTGCCTGCGCGTTACACAGGTGATCAGTGAGGGGACGGAGCCGCCGTATGTCAGATGTGCCTGAAGTGAAGCCACCGGCAGTGACGCCGGTCCGCGTAGTGATCGCGCTCTGTCTGTTCGCGCCGTTCGTGGCGATGCTGTGGGTCGGCTCGTACGCGAAGACGGACCCGGCCTTCATAGGCATCCCGTTCTTCTACTGGTACCAGATGCTGTGGGTCATCATCTCGACCGCCCTCACGATGACCGCGTACCAGCTGTGGCAGCGTGACCAGCGGGCCCGCGCCGCCGCGAAGGGCGGTGTCGAAGCATGAAGGACGGCGTGAACGGCGTGGCACTCGCCGTCTTCATCTTCTTCTTCCTGGCCGTCACGGTCATGGGCTTCCTGGCCGCGCGCTGGCGCAAGGCGGACGACGAGCACAGCCTCGACGAATGGGGCCTGGGCGGACGGTCGTTCGGCACCTGGATCACCTGGTTCCTGCTCGGCGGCGACCTCTACACGGCGTACACCTTCGTCGCCGTTCCGGCCGCCATCTACGCGGCGGGCGCGGCCGGCTTCTTCGCGGTGCCGTACACGATCCTGGTCTACCCGCTGATCTTCACGTTCCTCCCCCGCCTGTGGTCGGTCTCCCACAAGCACGGATACGTGACGACGTCGGACTTCGTGCGCGGCCGCTTCGGCTCCAAGGGCCTGTCCCTCGCCGTGGCCGTCACCGGCATCCTGGCCACCATGCCGTACATCGCGCTCCAACTGGTCGGCATCCAGGCCGTGCTGGACGTGATGGGCGTGGGCGGCGGCGAGAACACGAACTGGTTCGTGAAGGACCTCCCGCTCCTCATCGCCTTCGGCGTGCTGGCGGCCTACACCTACTCCTCGGGCCTGCGCGCCCCGGCGCTGATCGCGTTCGTGAAGGACACCCTGATCTACATCGTGATCGCGGTGGCCATCATCTACATCCCGATCAAGCTGGGCGGCTTCGACGAGATCTTCAAGGCGGCGAACGACAAGTACACGGCGGCGGGCGCCGGCGGAATCGTCCCCGCCGAGGCGAACCAGTGGACGTACGCCACCCTCGCCCTGGGCTCAGCACTCGCGCTCTTCATGTACCCGCACTCGATCACGGCGACGCTGTCGAGCCGCAGCCGCAACGTCATCCGCCGCAACACCACGATCCTCCCGCTCTACTCCCTGATGCTGGGCCTGCTGGCCCTCCTCGGCTTCATGGCGATCGCGGCCGGGGTGAAGGTCACGAACGGCCAACTCGCCATCCCCCAGCTCTTCGAGACCATGTTCCCGGACTGGTTCGCGGGCGTGGCCTTCGCCGCGATCGGCATCGGTGCGCTCGTCCCCGCGGCGATCATGTCCATCGCCGCCGCGAACCTTTTCACCCGCAACATCTACAAGGACTTCATCAAGCCGGACGCGACCCCGCAGCAGGAGACCAAGGTCTCCAAGCTGGTCTCGCTCCTGGTGAAGGTGGGCGCGCTGGTCTTCGTCCTGACGATGGACAAGACCGTCGCGATCAACTTCCAGCTCCTCGGCGGCATCTGGATCCTCCAGACGTTCCCCGCCCTGGTGGGCGGCCTGTTCACCCGCTGGTTCCACCGCTGGGCGCTCCTCGCCGGCTGGGCCGTGGGCATGCTCTACGGCACGCTCGCCGCGTACGGGATCGCCTCCCCCACCCAGGATCACTTCGGCGGCAACTCGAAGGAGATCCCCGGCATCGGGGAGATCGGCTACATCGGCTTCACGGCGTTCGTCCTCAACGCGGTCGTGACCATCGTCCTCACCTTCGCCTTCCGGGCCTTCAACGCCCCCGACGGCGTGGACGAGACGTCCCCTGAGGACTACACGGCGGACGCGAGCGCCCCGAACGCGGCGAAGCTGCCGCCGGCGACAGCGGAGGCGACCCACTAGCTTCCCCGGGTATTGCGCGGTTCCCCGCGCCCCTTGAGGGGCGCGGGGAACCGCGCATTCTTTTGGACCAGCCCCCACCCACCCGTAGCCGAAGTAGCACTCCCTGACACCGACGCGACACAACATGTGGTGGTGCTCCCGCAGCCCAGCACAAGATGTATGCTCATGCTCGCTGTCGCCGCAGGGGAATCCGGTGCGAATCCGGAACTGTCCCGCAACGGTGTACTTGTGTGTGTTCGCGTACCCGCGTGCACATACTCGCGTCAGTCCGAGGACCTGCCGACAGCGCGCCCCGGCCACCCGGTCCGGGCGCCGACGACGTCCGGGCCTCGTGGAATGGGCCGGTGGACGCGACGCCGTGCGCGCTCGTGTGCCCCGCCGCTTTCCCCTGGCCCCGTGCCGAGCGAGGGAGAGCCCCAAGTGACCATCGCGCCAGCCGATCCGGCTTCAGTTTCCGTGCCGCAGGCCCCGGTGGAGAACGACGGTCCCGGTACCACGCTGCTGCGTACCCTGACCGACCTCACCGCCGACCTCCCCGACGCCGACCCCGGCCGGGTCGCCGCCGCCGCGCTGCGCGGCCGCTCCGCCCGCGCGGACGACACGGAACTGCGCGAACTGGCCACGGAGGCCGCCGCGGGCCTCATCTCCGAGGACCCCGCCTACTCGAAGCTGGCAGCCAGGCTGCTGACGATCAGCATCGCGGCCGAGGCCGCCTCCCAGGGCGTCACGACCTTCTCCGAGTCGATCACCACGGGCCACCGCGAGGGCCTGATCGCCGACCGCACCGCCGAGTTCGTCCGGCTGCACACGGCTCGCCTCGACGCCCTGATCGACACCGAAGGCGACGACCGCTTCGGCTACTTCGGCCTGCGTACCCTGCACAGCCGTTACCTCCTGCGGCACCCGATCACCCGCAAGGTCGTCGAGACGCCCCAGCACTTCATGCTCCGCGTGGCATCGGGCCTCGCCGAGGACGACACCACCAGGGCCCTCGACGAAGTAGCGGCGCTCTACAGCCTGATGAGCCGCCTCGACTACCTTCCCTCCTCCCCCACGCTCTTCAACTCCGGCACCCGGCACCCCCAGATGTCGTCCTGCTACCTCCTCGACTCCCCGCTGGACGAGCTGGACTCCATCTACGACCGCTACCACCAGGTCGCCCGCCTCTCGAAGCACGCGGGCGGCATCGGCCTGTCGTACTCCCGTATCCGTTCGCGCGGTTCGCTGATCCGCGGCACGAACGGCCACTCCAACGGCATCGTCCCGTTCCTGAAGACGCTGGACGCCTCGGTCGCCGCCGTGAACCAGGGCGGCCGGCGCAAGGGTGCGGCCGCGGTCTACCTGGAGACCTGGCACTCCGACATCGAGGAGTTCCTGGAGCTGCGCGACAACACCGGCGAGGACGCCCGCCGTACGCACAACCTGAACCTCGCGCACTGGATCCCGGACGAGTTCATGCGCCGGGTGAACGAGGACGGCGTCTGGTCCCTCTTCTCCCCGGCCGACGTGCCCGAACTGGTCGACCTGTGGGGCGACGCGTTCGACGCCGCGTACCGCAAGGCGGAGGAGGCGGGCCTCGCCAAGAAGACCATCCCGGCCCGCGATCTGTACGGCCGCATGATGCGCACCCTCGCGCAGACCGGCAACGGCTGGATGACCTTCAAGGACGCCGCCAACCGCACCGCCAACCAGACGGCGGAGCCGGGCCACACCGTCCACTCCTCGAACCTGTGCACCGAGATCCTGGAGGTCACGGACGACGGCGAGACGGCGGTCTGCAACCTGGGCTCGGTGAACCTGGGCGCGTTCGTCATCGGCGACGACATCGACTGGGACCGCCTGGACGAGACGGTCCGCACGGCCGTCACCTTCCTCGACCGCGTCGTCGACATCAACTTCTACCCGACCGAGCAGGCGGGCCGCTCCAACGCGAAGTGGCGCCCGGTCGGCCTCGGCGCGATGGGCCTCCAGGACGTCTTCTTCAAGTTGCGCGTCCCCTTCGACTCCCCCGAGGCCAAGGCCCTCTCCACCCGTATCGCCGAGCGCATCATGCTCGCCGCGTACGAAGCCTCCGCGGACCTCGCCGAGCGCAACGGCCCGCTTCCTGCCTGGGAGAAGACCCGTACGGCCCGCGGAGTCCTCCACCCCGACCACTTCGACGTGGAGCTGAACTGGCCGGAGCGCTGGGCGGCCCTGCGCGAACGTATCGCCGCCGTAGGCATGCGCAACTCGCTCCTCCTCGCCATCGCGCCCACCGCCACGATCGCCTCCATCGCGGGCGTGTACGAGTGCATCGAGCCGCAGGTCTCGAACCTCTTCAAGCGCGAGACGCTCTCCGGCGAGTTCCTCCAGGTCAACTCCTACCTGGTGGCCGAGCTGAAGAAGCTCGGCGTGTGGGACGCGCAGACCCGCGAGGCGCTGCGCGAGTCCAACGGCTCGGTGCAGGGCTTCACCTGGGTACCGCAGGACGTCCGCGACCTGTACCGCACGGCCTGGGAGATCCCGCAGCGCGGCCTCATCGACATGGCCGCCGCCCGCACCCCGTTCCTCGACCAGGCCCAGTCGCTGAACCTGTTCCTGGAGACGCCGACCATCGGCAAGCTCTCCTCGATGTACGCCTACGCCTGGAAGTCGGGCCTGAAGACGACGTACTACCTGCGCTCGCGCCCGGCGACCCGCATCGCCCGCGCCGCCCAGGCACAGGCACAGCCCGAGAAGACCATCCCCGTCCAGCAGGCGGCCGACCCCGACGCCGTCGCCTGCTCCCTTGAGAACCCCGAGTCCTGCGAGGCCTGCCAGTAATGACGACCGCCCCCGAAAAGACCGAGAAGAACCTCCTCGACCCGGGCTTCGAACTCACCCTCCGCCCCATGCGCTACCCGGACTTCTACGAGCGCTACCGGGACGCGATCAAGAACACCTGGACCGTCGAGGAGGTCGACCTCCACTCGGACGTCGCCGACCTCGCGAAGCTCTCGCAGGGCGAGCAGCACATGATCGGACGGCTGGTCGCGTTCTTCGCGACGGGCGACTCGATCGTGGCGAACAACCTCGTGCTGACGCTGTACAAGCACATCAACTCCCCCGAGGCGCGCCTGTATCTCTCCCGGCAGCTCTTCGAGGAAGCGGTCCACGTCCAGTTCTATCTGACCCTGCTGGACACCTATCTCCCCGACCCGGACGACCGCGCCGCCGCCTTCGACGCCGTCGAGAACATCCCCTCCATCCGTGAGAAGGCCGAGTTCTGCTTCAAGTGGATCAACGAGGTCGAGAAGCTGGACCGCCTGGAGACCCAGGCCGACCGCCGCCGCTTCCTGCTCAACCTGATCTGCTTCGCCGCGTGCATCGAGGGCCTGTTCTTCTACGGCGCCTTCGCGTACGTCTACTGGTTCCGCAGCCGGGGTCTGCTGCACGGCCTGGCGACGGGCACCAACTGGGTGTTCCGCGACGAGACGATGCACATGTCCTTCGCCTTCGAGGTGGTCGACACGGTCCGCAAGGAGGAGCCGGAGCTCTTCGACGACCGGCTTCAGCAGCAGGTCACCGACATGATCCGGGAGGCCGTCGACGCGGAGCTGCAGTTCGGCCGCGATCTGTGCGGTGACGGTCTGCCGGGCATGAACACCGACTCGATGCGGCAGTACCTGGAGTGCGTCGCCGACCAGCGCCTCCAGCGGCTGGGCTTCGCGCCGGTGTACGGCTCCGAGAACCCCTTCTCCTTCATGGAGCTCCAGGGTGTTCAGGAGCTGACCAACTTCTTCGAGCGGCGTCCGTCCGCGTACCAGGTCGCGGTGGAGGGCACGGTCGACCTCGACGAGGACTTCTAGACCGCCTGTCCCGCAGGGACTCTGACGGCGCATCACCGACGACGCCGGGCCGCTTGTGCGGCCCGGCGTCGTCGCGTCCCGCCCATGAGGCGGCTATGCGCGGTCCATGGAGCGGCCATGGGGCGGCAAAGTTCTTCCGGCACGCCTGTTCGCACGGCATCGGACCCGGCTACGTTCTGGCCGTCCCGCCGCGTCACGTACACCACGGCGTCACAGGACGATCAAAGTGTCATGCCCACGACAGCCCAGAACGGTCCCTGGCGGCTGCTCCGCTGTCTCGACGCTACGCGCGTCACGGGCCTGCCACTTGTGCGCCGAGAACCCCACTCCCGGCCATGGCGTCGCGTACGGCCCCACCCAGGCCCTCGCGGCACCGGCCTCAAACCGATGGAGGCAGCACCCCCCATGCGCGAGATACCCCCGAACAGACCCGCCCGGAGCCTGCGAAGACTTCTGACCGCCGCCCTCCCGGCCCTCGCCCTCGGCATCGCCGGATTCGCCGCGGCCCCGCCCGCGGACGCGCAGCCGGCGCCCGCCGCACACGTCTCCCGCACCAGTCAGAACGCGAAGGCCCTCACCGATCCCGCCCGACAGGCGGTCCACTCGACGGGCAAGGCCGGCCAGAAGGTCGCGACCAAGCACCTGTGCGCCGAGGCCACCAAGGCCGGCCAGATGTCCTGCTTCGCGCAGCGGCGTACCGACATCGCGCAGAAACTGGCCGCCGCCGTCTCCCCGAACGCCGCCGCCGCGGTGTCCGGCCTCAGCCCGGCCAACCTGCACAGCGCCTACAACCTGCCCTCGACCGGCGGCTCCGGCCTGACCGTCGCCGTGGTCGACGCGTACAACGACCCCAACGCGGCCTCCGACCTGGCCACTTACCGTTCGCAGTTCGGCCTGTCGGCCTGCACGGTCGCCAACGGCTGCTTCAAGCAGGTCAGCCAGACCGGCTCGACCACCTCGCTGCCGACGAACGACACCGGCTGGGCGGGCGAGGAAGCGCTCGACATCGACATGGTCAGCGCGGTCTGCCCGAACTGCAACATCATCCTGGTCGAGGCCAACTCGGCGACCGACTCCGACCTCGGCACCGCCGAGAACGAGGCCGTGGCCCTGGGCGCGAAGTTCGTCTCCAACAGCTGGGGCGGCTCCGAGTCCTCCTCCCAGACCAGCGAGGACACCTCGTACTTCAAGCACCCGGGCGTCGCCATCACCGTCTCCTCGGGTGACTCGGGCTACGGCGCCGAGTACCCGGCCACGTCCCAGTACGTGACCGCCGTCGGCGGCACCGCGCTGTCCACGTCCTCCACCACCCGTGGCTGGAGCGAGTCGGTCTGGAAGACCAGCAGCACCGAGGGCACCGGCTCGGGCTGCTCCGCGTACGACGCCAAGCCGAGCTGGCAGACCGACACCGGCTGCACCAAGCGCATGGAGTCCGACGTCTCCGCGGTCGCCGACCCCGCCACCGGCGTGGCCGTCTACGACACCTATGGCGGCTCCGGCTGGGCGGTCTACGGCGGTACGAGCGCCTCGGCGCCGATCATCGCGGGTGTGTACGCCCTCGCGGGCACCCCGGGATCCAGCGACTACCCGGCGAAGTACCCGTACTCGCACACCTCGAACCTGTACGACGTGACCAGCGGCAACAACGGCTCCTGCTCCACCTCGTACTTCTGCACCGCGGCCACCGGCTACGACGGCCCGACCGGCTGGGGCACCCCCAACGGCACCGCCGCCTTCACCTCGGGCACCAGCACCGGCAACACGGTGACGGTCACCAACCCGGGCAGCCAGTCCACCGCCACCGGCGGCTCGGTCAGCCTGCAGATCTCGGCCAGCGACAGCGCGGGCGCGACTCTCACCTACAGCGCGAGCGGCCTGCCGACCGGGCTGTCCATCAGCAGCTCCACCGGCCTGATCTCCGGCACCGCGAGCACGGCGGGCACCTACAGCACCACCGTCACCGCGACCGACAGCACGGGTGCCTCCGGCTCGGCCTCCTTCACCTGGACCGTCAGCACCTCCGGCGGCGGCACCTGCACCTCGGCGCAGCTGCTCGGCAACCCGGGCTTCGAGTCGGGCAACACCACCTGGACCGCCACCAGCGGTGTCATCACCAGCTCCAGCAGTGAGGCCGCCCACGCCGGCTCGTACAAGGCCTGGCTGGACGGCTACGGCTCCACCCACACCGACACGCTCTCCCAGTCGGTGACCATCCCGTCCGGCTGCAAGGCCAGCTTCACCTTCTACCTCCACATCGACACGGCGGAGACGACCACCAGCAGTCAGTACGACAAGCTGACGGTCACCGCCGGTTCGACCACTCTGGCGACGTACTCGAACCTCAACGCCGCCTCGGGCTACGCCCAGAAGACGTTCGACCTGTCCTCGTTCGCCGGGTCCACCGTCACCCTGAAGTTCAGCGGTGTCGAGGACTCCTCGCTCCAGACCAGCTTCGTCGTCGACGACACCGCCGTCACGACCAGCTGACACACGGAGGCCCTGGCCGCCACGGCGGTCAGGGCCTTTCCGCGCCCGGAGGGGGATCCGAAAGTATCGAGAAAAAGGATCGAGAAAAAGGATCACGACGGGATCCTGATCGGCGGGTGGCACGTCCAAGTCGCAAGGAGGCCCCCCATGCGCTTGCACCGTACGATCCACCGCCGGACCCTCGCCCTCGCGGCGGCACCCCTCGCCGCCGTAACGCTTCTGCTCGCGGGCTGCGGCACCCAGAGCGGGGACGACGCGGGCGGCAGCGGCACCGTGTCGCCGTCCCCCACAACGTCCCGTAAGGGCTGTACGGAGGCGAAGGCGGAGCTCGGCGCCGCCGACACCGGCCACACCTTCTGCCTGACGACGGGCGAGGTGCTCCGCATCAGCCTCGACGGCACGACCAGCAAGCCCTGGTCGCCGGTCAAGGCCGACGGCGGCGGCCTAGAAGCCACGAACAGCGGCATCGTCCTTCAGGCGGGCGACGCGTCCGCCGCCTTCAAGGCGGTCTCGGCCGGCACGGCCCACCTGACGTCGTCCCGACCGCTGTGCCCGAGCGACCCGGCCCGGATCTCGTGCAAGGGCCTTCAGGAGTGGACGGTCACCGTGGTGGTCGCGAAGCCCTAGCTGACGGTCGACGCGCCGCTCGTGAGCCAGGCCGACCAGCGCCGGCAGGGCCAGGACCACGAAGATCCCGAGGACGGTCAGCAGTCCGACGAGGTAGTCGCGGTTGTCAAGGTTGTTCATCAGCGTCTCCATGAACACCACTGTCGCGCCGATGACTCCTTACCGGCAGTGGCAGGACTGCCGCACACCCTCGAATTACTGCCACTTCCGAGGCACACTGGAGAACATGCTGAAGAACGTGGCCGCAGTGCTGCTCGACGGTGTGCATCCCTTCGAACTCGGCGTCGTCTGCGAGGTGTTCGGCCTCGACCGCAGCGACGAGGGGCTGCCCGTGTACGACTTCGCGATCGCCTCGGCCGAGGGCCCGACCCTCGGCACCCATGTCTCCGGGTTCACCGTCTCCACGCCGCACGGCCTCGACCGGCTCGACGAGGCCGACCTCGTCGTCGTGCCGGCCGGGGACACCTACGCCGTGCGCGACTACCCGCCCGCGCTGCTCGACGCGCTGCGCCGGGCCGTCGAGCGCGGTGCCCGGGTGCTCAGCGTCTGCTCCGGCGCCTTCGTGCTGGGCGCGGCCGGGCTGCTCGACGGGCGGCGCTGCGCGGTGCACTGGCATCACGCGGAGGCGCTGGCCCGGCAGTATCCGCGGGCGATCGTCGAGCCGGACGTGCTGTACGTCGACGAGGACCCGGTGATCACCTCGGCGGGCACCGCGGCCGGAATCGACGCCTGCCTGCACCTGGTGCGCAAGGAGCACGGCCCGGAGGTCGCCAACGCCATCGCCCGCCGCATGGTCGTACCGCCGCACCGCGACGGCGGCCAGGCCCAGTACATCGAGCGCCCGCTGCCCCGCTCCCCCTGCGACACGGTCGGCGAGGTGCTGGTGTGGATGCAGCAGCACCTCGACGAGGAGGTGACCGTCGAGCAGCTCGCGGCCCGTGCCCATATGTCCCCGCGCACCTTCGCGCGCCGCTTCCAGCAGGAGACCGGCACCACGCCGTACCGCTGGATCCTGCGCCAACGGGTGTTGCTGGCACAGGAGTTGCTGGAGTCCACGGACGAGACGATGGACGCGGTCGCGGGCCGCACCGGGTTCGGGAACGCGGCCGCGCTGCGCCACCAGTTCGTCCGGAGTCTGGGGACGACCCCGCAGGCGTACCGGCGCACGTTCAGGGGCCCGCGGGCTGCCTGAACGCGCGCCAGTAGACGCGCGGGGCCAGGGCCTTTCCGGCGCGGCACGCCGGAGAGGTGCTAGCGGGGTTCTGCCTTGAGCAGCAGTTCGTGCGGCCGCAGGGTGATGCCGACGTGGGGTGCGTCGTTGGAGCCGGACACCTGCTCGAAGCGCCACCTGGACGCCACAGTCGCCGTGATCAGGCTGAGCTGGGCCATCGAGAAGTGGTCACTCGGACACTTCCGGTTGCCCAAGCTGAACGGGCGCATCGCGTACTTCCCTATGTCCTTGGACCGTTCCGGAAGCCAGCGGTCGGGGTCGAAATCCAGGTGCTGCTGGTACGACTGGGGATCGCGCTGGATCGCGTACGGGCTGTAGACGATGTCGGCACCGGCCGGAATGCGATAGCCGCCCAGGTCGGTTTCGGTCACCGCGCGCCGCGTCAATATCCATACGGCGGGGCGCAAACGCAGCGTCTCGACGACGACATTGTTCGTGTGCGACAGCCTCCGGACGTCGTCGAATCCGACGGGTCGGCCGCCCGTGACGGATTCGACCTCCTTGCTCACCTTGTCCGCCTGTTCCGGGTGTTCGGTGAGTGCTTGCAGAAGCCACATGATCGTGGACGCGATGGTTTCGCTGCCGGGGGTGAGTATCGCGACGACTTGGTCGTGGATCTCCTGTTCGTCGATGGGGGCGCCGTTGTCGTCCTTCGCTTCCAGCAATGCCGTCAGCAAATCGTCCGGCTTTTGACCAGATGCCCGCCGCTCGTCGATGATCTCGTCGACGATGTCATGCAAATCGGCCAATGCGCGGTCGAATTGACGATGGGACGGAAGCGGCAGCCGATAGAGCGGCCCGGCCGGGATGACCATGCGCCGGTACATGCCGCGGAACACGTCGCCGAGCGCGATGCTCAGCCGCTCGGCCCGCTCGTCCATGAACTGGCCGCGCAGCAGACAGCGGGACGCGATGCGGACGGCGACGCGGAACGACTCCGATGTGCAGTCGATCGTCTTCCCCGGCACCATGCGCGCCGCGAACGCGCGCGCCTCCTCCTCCATGATCGACCCGTACTCATGGATGATGTCGGCCCGGAACGCCGGCTGGATCGTCCGCCGCTGACGCCGGTGCCGCGGCCCGTTGGCCGTCGCGACCCCTTTCTTGCCGAGCAGCCCTTCGAGGGACTCCCACAGCGGGCCGCCGATCTCGTAGTCGGGGCTGAGTGCCAGCGCTCCGGTGAGCTCGGGGGTGGTGACGGCGTACACCGTCTTGGGGCCCAGCTTGAGCCGGACGACGTCGCCGTGGTCGCGCAGCTGGGCCAGGAAGCCCAGCGGGTCGCGGACCAGTTTCCAGCCGTGACCGAGGCCGGGTACTCCGCCCCCCGCGAGGGGCGGGGTGGACAGCGGCTCCAGCCTCTGAGGTACCTCGGGCCGCACAGACTCGACGGTCATTTCTCACCTGCCGCTTCATTGTTGACGTACGGGGGTGTGGCGCGGTCGTCCCAGTTGTCGACCATGTACCGGCCCGACTCGTGGTGGAACCAGTACACGGAGCTGAACCAGTTCCGCATATTGCCGAGGCACGCCGTCACGGCGATGCTCGCCGCATTTCCCCGGACGGTCCCGTCCGCGAGGGTGTCGGCGAGCCGTAATACGTCCAGTTCGGCGACGAGGAATTCGTTGATGCATTCCTCGACCCGTCGTCGTACTTCTACGACGGATTCTTCGAGAGTCAGCCCTTCATGGTGAATGAGGCTGATTCCGAGATTGTGGAATTCGTCGCCCGCTATTTCCTTGGGGAGCGAGCACAGATCGTTGTACCATGCGGCGAATTCCTGGCTGAGCAGTGCCGCCCTCCGATATGCGGGGTGATTCCGTACCACGGCGGGGAGTTCATACCCCGCGCTCGGTTCCAGGAGGTCGGTCCAGATCCAGTGCGCGAACGTCAGCCTGCGGAGTTCGAGATACTCCTCGACCGTGGGGACGGTGCCCGAGGAACGGTTCCGGAATTCCCGGTCGTACGCCTCGATCACCGCGTGGAAGTGGAGCGCGAACCGTTCGTTCCACTTCTTGCTGAGGAACGAGTACAGGCGCACCATGGTGTCCGCGAACGCCGCGACCAGGGGATCCCGGTGGTGCAGATGACTCCTTGGAGAGTCGAGGGCCGCGTGCAACTGGAACCTGAGCCTCCGCCAGGCGTCCGTCCGGCCGTGGATGACATCGCGGTCGTGGCGGTCGTCCCAGACGAAGAACCACGCGCTGTAGTCCGCTATCGCCTGCATGACCTCGTCGGGGGCGCCAATGTAGTAGCCCGCCATGAGGTCGGTGTAGCACAGGCCATCGGCATATTCTTCGACCTTGTCCGCCGGCATGAGCCGCTTTTCGAGCAGCCAGGTCCTGGTCTTCTCCTGGAGCCGGGGCCAATACGGATGCAGTTGGCGGGGAAACGCTGCCTCGATCACCGGGAGAGAGAGCGCCGGTGGTACCGCGACCGCTGTTGGTGTCGATGAAGTGCTCTGTGAGAAAGCATGCACGAACAAACCCCTCTCAGCCGCCTGTTGGCGCTACACCCCTCCCGCTGTGCCGGGCGTGCGCCGTTGCGTATCCCCGCACTTCCCATTCAGCACCACAACTGACCGTTCTGGGAACGGATTTGCATCGTTCACTACCCCATGATGCCGAGAACCTCCCCTTGTGTGACTGAATATGGATCACTAGAGGAGCACAAGGGATCGAACGTGCGACGTACACGCGAACGGCGCCTGGTCAGGGGGTACCTGTCCAGACGCCGTACGAGGAGATCAACGAACGGGGCTCACGAGAGGTCGCCAACCCCACCTGTCATTTTCTGTCACTGCCGTGCGTGACGACGGCCGCTGTGCTAAGTCAGTCGTTCGCGACGATCGCGTAGCGGGGCTCGTTCTCGGCCATCTGCCGCAGCGCGTCCTTGCGCTCGCGCTTGGAGAGCCGGTCGATGTACAGGTAGCCGTACAGGTGGTCCGTCTCGTGCTGGAGGCAGCGCGCGAAGTAGCCGGTGCCACGCACCTTGATCGGGTTGCCCTTCTCGTCCTGCCCGGTGACCTCGGCGTAGTCGGGGCGGGCCAGCGGCGCGTACGCGGTCGGCACCGAGAGGCAGCCCTCGTTGCTGTCGTCCAGGCGGCGCTGCTCGGCGGGCAGCTCGACGAGCACGGGGTTGCAGACGACGCCCACGTGCTGCTTGCCCTCGTCGTCCATGCAGTCGTAGACGAAGACCTTCAGGTCGACGCCGATCTGGTTCGCGGCCAGGCCCACGCCCTCGGCGGTGCGCTGGCTGGCGAACATGTCGGCGACCAGCTGGTCCAGCTCGTCCCCGAACTCGGTGACGTCCTTGCACTCCTTGTGCAGCACCGGGTTCCCGACGACCGTGATCGGCCGCGAGGTCCCACGCTCACGGTAGGCCGCCTCACGCTCCTCGCCGTCCTCGGTGTCGATGACGAAGCCCTCGTCGTCCACGGGGAGCACGCCCACGTGCTGCTGATCGGTGTCCTGCTGCGCCATGACCGACGTACGCCTTCCTCGAAACCAGGGGTGTGGTGCTCATACAGGGTAAGGGGACCATTCGGCGCCCTTCCCACGTCGGGGTAGGGGCAACGCGCCCCGTAACGGGCGCGGGGAACTGCGCGACCAGCCACGACGAACCCGCAGCCGACGAACAACGAGCGCCTAGCAGACCTCTTCCAAATCCCGCCAGTCCCGGGAATCCGGACTGTCGGCAACCCACCCGTCCAACAACCCCCGCACCAGCCCAGCCGGCGCAGCCACCCCACACTCCCGCTCAGGCACCCACAGCTGCCCGTCCGTACGGTGCCCCAGCGGCCCAGGATGCCCGGGCTCACTGTGATCATGCGGATCCAGATGCTCACCGTCCCCCTCATCGGACGGCATCCGCGACTCGGAACACATCCGGCACAGCAACCGCACCGACGAAGACCAGTCCTCCGCGGCGAACCCGGCATCGGCGGCCAGCTGCTCCAGCGCGTCCCGGTCGTCCTCGGTGGCCGCCTCAAGGAGGACCACCCAGGTAGGCACCGGTGACGGCGCCCACAGCTCGATCTCGTCGAACACGGGATAGGCGTGCCCGGCCGCGGTCGTCCGCTCCCCGTGGGGCACCCCGTCGTGCAGTACGACCTCGCCCCAGCGCCGCCCGGACGACGGCAGCGGAATGGACAGCACCTCGACGCGCGCGGGGTCCAGCCTGCGCCCCCACACCACCTCGGCCTCGCCCTCCGGAGACAGCCGTACGGCCGCACTGCCCAGGTCCATGCCCACCGGCTCCCCGGAGACGGCGGCGCCGCCGGGCACCCGCAGCCCGTACGCCTGCCAGGCGCGCCGGGCCAGCGGCCAGTCCTGCAGGGCGGTGGCCGCGATGCCCACGTTCCACCAGTCAGGTGCGCCGGTCTCCCGGTCGAGCAGTGCGACGGCGCGGAGACCGGCCGCCCGGGCCTGCTCCCAGTCGTGCCGGAACTTGTGCAGCAGGGCCAGGTTGAACCAGGACTCGGACAGCCACGGCTCCAGGTCCGCGGCGCGTGTCAGCAGCGCTCCCGCGTCCTCGTACCGGCCGTCGCCGATCAGCGTGAACGCACGGTCGGTGGCCTGCCGCCATGAGGCGGAGGGCCGGTGTCGTCCCTTGCCGAAGATCCTCACGATTCCCGCCTGCCAGTTCCTTGCGATTCCCGCCTGCCGGTCCTTTGAAGAGTCCCTTGAAGACAGTGCAGCCCCGGGCTGGCCCGTGCCCCCGAACACCCTCTTCCTCGCATCCAACCACGTACCGTCGGACGGGCGCTCATTACCCATGGGTTACCCAGCCTGGGGCAGGGTAAGGCCACCCCGCAACAGCACCCTGGCCAGCGACTCCACGACCTCCGGCTGATAGTCGCGGGCGGTGGCCAGGCGCAGCTTCTCCAGTGCGGTCAGGGTCCCTCCCGGCCCTGCTTCCCGGGCCAGCTCCTCGTATGCGTTCACGGCCCGGACGATCCGTGCGGTGACCGGCTGCTCCCGGTACGGGTCCGCCTGCCGCTCCACCACCACGGCGACCTCGGCATCCACCCCGGTCTGGCGTACGACGGCGCCGCCGAGGAGGGCTATCCGCCGCTGTTCGTCGGCGGCGAGCGTGGAGGTGGCCCCGGCGGGGACGGGATCGACGAGGCTGAGCTGCCCGATGTCGTGCATCAGTGCCGCGTACTCCAGAACGGTCAGATCGGGCTCGGAGAGGCCCAGCTCCCGCCCGACGGCCCTGCTGAGGGCGGCCACCCGTCGCGCGTGCCCCGCGGGCGTGTATCCGGCGATCTCGGTCGCCCGCGCGAGGGAGGCGATGGTCTGCCGATAGGTGACGCGCACGGCCGCGTACCGCCGGAAGGACAGCTGGGTGAGCAGCAGGGGCAGCGAGAACACGGGCAGCGCCCACAGCCCCACGACCGCCACGGCGAGCGACATCACGGCCCCGGTCGCGCACACGGCCGACCCGATGCCGAGCGTGGCCCGCAGCTCGTCCCACAGCAGCGGCCCGAACGGCCACCGGGTGCGCGCGTGCGCCAGCGCCGCCGCGAGCACGGCGTCGCACAGCGCGGTGAGCACGAGCAGCGCGACCAGCAGCAGCGCGTACGCCGGGCCGCCCCACTCCAGCAACCGGCCCTGGTTGTAGAGCGGTTGGAAGCAGACGGCGGCGAAGGCGACGGTGAGAACGCGCCGTGTGAGGTGGTCGACGGTCGGCCCCCGCCCCCTGGCCACATGCGGCACGCATCCCAGCAGGGCCGCCGCGGCGACGACCGCGACCACCTGGAGAACCCCGTGATGGGTGGGCCGTCCGGCCTGCTCCCCGAGCAGTGCGTACGACAGTGCCGCCGCGGCCCCGAGCGGA
The DNA here is from genome assembly GCF_041053035.1 of Streptomyces sp. R35. Lineage (NCBI taxonomy): Bacteria > Bacillati > Actinomycetota > Actinomycetes > Kitasatosporales > Streptomycetaceae > Streptomyces > Streptomyces sp. R35. Next base: position 7,307,329 of record NZ_CP163440.1, on the reverse strand, counting down.
GCCGACTCCCGCTCTTCGGCACCGGACCAGCGGGTGAGTTCGCCGACCGCGATGAGGATGCCGAAGGCGAGGGCGGTACCGCGTTCGTCGAGGCCGTGCCAGAGGGTGTCGGCGAGGGCGACGAGGGTGAGGAGGAGGGTGAGGGCACTGACGAGGGTGAGGGGGTCGAGGAGCCTTGGATGCCACGGGAAACGGCCGGGGCGGGCGACAAACCGGGAGGTGAGGGCACTCATGGCGCCCTCCGCCCGCCAAGGTTCTGCAGGTCCCCTTGTGGCGTGCTGGAAACGGCCGGAGCGGGCGGGTGAACATCTGCGGTCACGGCGGGATGCCAGCCGTATCGGTCCAAGGCCCGCACAAGGGCCCCCACCATCCCCGGATCGAACTGCGCCCCCGAGCACCGCTCAAGTTCCTCCAGCGCCGCGGGCACCGGCCGAGCCCTCCGGTAAGACCGCGTGGACGTCATCGCGTCGAACGCGTCGGCGACAGCCACCACCCGCGCGAACTCCGGGATCTGCGCCCCCACCAGCCCGTACGGATACCCGCTGCCGTCCAGCCGCTCATGGTGGTGCAGGATCGCCGACCGGGCCTCCCCCAGAAAACCGATGCCGCGCACCATCTCGTGCCCGTACTCGGGATGCAGCTCGATGACCCGCCGTTCCTCGGGCGTCAGCGGCCCGTCCTTGCGCAACAGCCGCGTGGGCACACCGAGTTTGCCCACGTCATGCAGGATCCCGGCGAACCGCAGCACTTCCACGCGCTCGTCGTCCATGCCGAGTTCCCGCGCGATCATCATCGACGCCTGCCCGACCCGCTCGCTGTGCCCTCGGGTGTATCCGTCCTTGATGTCGACGGCCTGGACGAGCGCGCGAATCGTGGCCTGGTGGGCGGCCCGCTCCCGGTGGTACTGCGCGAACACCCAGGAGGACACGTACATCGGCAACAGCACGAGCAACGCGGCGACAGGCCCGTACGGACTGCGCCACAGCACCGCCATCATCAGCCCCGCGAGCCCGTGCACGGCGACGGGTGCGAGGGAGCGGGCGAAGAGCCCGCGCCAGGCGGCGCGCACCGGCACCCGGTCGGCGAGCGCCAGGATCCCCCCGTCGAGGACGGCCAGCACGAGGCAGAACGTGAGCACTCCGGCGCCGGCGGGCACGAGCGCGTACGGGAAGTGGGGCGCGACCACCGCGTCCCGGCCGCCCAGCGCCCAGTGCACCCGGGAGGTCGCCCAGATCGCGACGGCGAGCTGGGCCGCGCGCCAGACCCGGCGCAGCCACCGCGGCCGTTGTTCGACCCGGGCGAGCAGCGCCCCCGGCAGCGCGACGAGCGCGGCGGCGGGAGGCGGCAGCAGAAAGGCCCCGGCCAGCAGCACGGGGAGGAAGGTGCCCATGCCCTTCGGAGCGTCACGGGCGTCACGGCCGGGCGCGCCCGCTCCCCTCGTCCCACGCGGCAGCGTGATCCGCTCGCACCCGGCGTACAGCACGGCGAGCAGCGCGACGGCCCACCACGGAACGTGGAGGTGCGGCAGGGGGGCCATGCAGGCCAGGGCGGCGAGGACGGCACAGGCCACGTACACACGGGCCCACGCCGGAACCGACCCCATCCTCGTCCCCTCCCCGACTTCAGGCTCCGGAGCCTAGAACGGCGGGGGCGGCACGGGGACGGGTATGGCTGAATCCGCGGGCTCAGAGCCCGCGGATTAGCACGTTCGGGTGATAAACGGACGATCTACGTCCGGATGGTCCTACGACTCACCCGGTGGTCTTACGACTCGCCAGGGTGTCTTACGACTCCTGGGGCGTCGCCGTCACATCGTGCTCCGGCACGACCTGCCCGGAGCGGATCAGATCGATACGGCCCATGACCTTGGCGCGCAGATCGGTCGGCACGTCGTCCTGGCCGCAGCAGCGCTTGACCAGCTTCTTCACGGCCTGCTCCAGGCCGTACTTCTCGAGGCAGGGGGAGCACTCCTCGAAGTGCACCTCGAACTTGGTGCAGTCCGCGTCCGGCATCTCATGGTCGAGGAACTCGTAAAGGTGGTCGAGTACCTCACTGCAATCCGTCTCGTGCGGCTCTCCGCAGCTCATGAGCCCGAGCCTTTCGCTTCGTTCGACTCTCCGGCACCGGCCGGAACCAGCCCGCGGTCACGCGCGTAGTCCTCGAGCATGCCGCGCAGTTGACGGCGGCCCCGGTGCAGCCGGGACATCACCGTACCGATGGGTGTCCCCATGATGTCCGCGATCTCCTTGTACGCAAAGCCCTCTACGTCGGCGAGATAGACCGCGATGCGGAATTCCTCGGGGATCGCCTGCAGCGCCTGCTTCACGTCCGAGTCGGGCAGGTGGTCGAGCGCCTGCGACTCGGCGGAGCGCAGACCCGTCGACATGTGCGACTCGGCGCGCGCGAGCTGCCAGTCCTCGATCTCCTCGGCCGCGGAGCGCTGGGGTTCACGCTGCTTCTTGCGGTACGAGTTGATGAAGGTGTTGGTGAGAATGCGATACAGCCATGCCTTGAGGTTGGTGCCCTCGCGGAACTGGTGGAAGGACGCGTACGCCTTCGCATACGTCTCCTGCACCAGGTCCTCGGCGTCGGCCGGGTTGCGCGTCATGCGCAGGGCGGCCGAGTACATCTGGTCGAGGAATTCGAGCGCGTCCCGCTCGAAGCGCGCGGTGCGCTCGGCGGACGACTCCGTGCTCGTGCCCTGGCCCTCGGGCTGCTCCGCCTGGCCGTGATCGGTCCCTGCGTCGGTCCCAGGTACCGGACCCACCTCCTCCAGCGTCGTCGTGAGACCGAGACCGGTCCCACTGGAATCGGAGGATAGACGAACATCAGGCCCACCCGCCGCCCGAATAGGGGCGTTCTTGCCTGCGTGCAGCACCGTCCAGTCCAGGTCAGCGCGGCTGCTGCGGCTCGGGCAGATGGTCGAACCCATGCGGCGGACTTCCTCTCGTACGAACGGTCCAGCACGGTCCGTGCTGTCTGCTCGGCACAACAGTCGTCCGTCGGGCAACATTCCCGGGTGTCACCCGAGTGACGCGGTCCACTGCACGACGCCGTCCGTGATGATCTTCAGCGCGTCGGTCTGATCGAGCGGCGCCCGCTTCAGGACGGCGAAGCCGTGATCGCCGTACGGCACCTCGATCAGCTCGTACGAGCCCTTCGGGAACTCCTCCGGCTTCCCGAACGCATCGTTTCCGCCCTGGACGACGAGTGTGGGCACCCCGGAGCCGAGCAGTTCGTCGGCGCGGGACTTCTCGGGCTTGCCCGGCGGGTGCAGCGGGAAGGCGAGCGCGAGCACGGCGGCGGCGCCGAGCTCCGTCGCCGTACGACAGGCGACGCGGGCACCGGCGCTGCGACCGCCGGAGACGACGGGCAGCCCCGGCTTCTCCAGCACCGGCCACACCCCCCGCCACCCCACGTCCAGCGTCTTCGGCGCGGGCGCCACCTTCTTGCCGGCCACCCGCCAGGGCTGCTCGACGAGCGCGACGCTCACCCCCTGGCCGGGCAGCACCTCCGCCAGCGCCTGAAGGTCCCGCGCCTCGATGCCACCGCCCGCACCATGGCTGACGGCGAGGACGAGCCGCGCCTTCTTCGCCCGGTGCCAGGTGACGCGGGCGGTACCGGCATCCGTCTCGACGCTCTCCGTCGTGTCATCCGTCACGTCATTCGTCACGTCAGAAGAGTGTGCCCTCTTCGGGCCCCTCCAGCTCCTTCAGCAGCTCCGGCCCGTTGTTGCGGACGTTGCTGACCGCCGTGGAGACGGGGTACGCGCGCATCAGCCCGGCGGGCGGCGCCGCGAGCAGCTCGCGCAGGCCGTCGACGTCGGTGCGGGCCGGGTCGAGCCAGGCGTCCCAGCGGTCCGGGGTGAGCATCAGGGGCATCCGGGGGTGGATGTCGGCCAGGGCGTGCGGGCCCTCGGCGGGCGCGATCGCCAGCGGCGAGGTCTCCGCGTCGGTCGTGATGACCGAGCACGTCACCCACCATGCCTGCGGATGGTCGTCGGGGAGCGTCTTGTCGCGCCAGAACTCGTACAGCCCGGCCATCGCGAAGACCGAACCGTCCGCCGGAGTCACGAAGTACGGCTGCTTGCGCGGCCGCTTCTTCCTGCCCTCGACCTCCAGATCGCGCTCGGCGGCGCCGGTGACCCACTCGTAGTAGCCGTCGGCGGGGAGGATGCAGCGCCGGGCGGTGAAGGCGCGACGGTACGAGGGCTTCTCGTGCACGGTCTCGGCGCGTGCGTTGATCATCCGGGCACCGCCCTCGGGCGTCTTGGCCCAGGACGGGACGAGCCCCCACTTGAGCTTGCGCAGCTGGCGAACCGGGCGCGGGTCTTCGGCGTCCTTAACGGGACGGTCCAGGACCGCGTAGACCTCCTTGGTCGGGGCCACGTTGAAATCGGGTGCCAGGGTCTCCTCGGGTTCCCACTTCTCGATCTCAAAGATTCCTGCGAGATCCTCGGGCCTACGACTCGATGCATACCGTCCGCACATACGTGCCACACTGCCAGATTCCGCGACAGCTGAGGGAGCCACCGCAGACAATGGACAGCACCGCATCCACCTCGCTGGCCTCGCTCTGGGACCAGGTCTCCGGCACCCAGCCGGACCCCGATCTGTGGGTGGTGATCGCCACCCTGGTCGCGGCACTGGCGGTGATCGTCCCGCACGGCGTCTGGCGCGTCTCCCGCAACGCCATCACCATCGCGCACGAGGGCGGCCACGGTCTGATCGCGCTGATGACCGGACGCAGTCTCAGCGGCATCCGGCTGCACTCCGACACCAGCGGCCTCACCGTCAGCCGCGGCAAGCCCACCGGCCTCGGCATGATCCTCACCGCCGCCGCGGGCTACACCGCTCCGCCGCTGCTCGGCCTCGGCGGCGCCGCGCTGCTCGGCGAGGGCCGCATCACGCTGCTGCTGTGGCTGGCCACGGCCCTGCTCATGGTCATGCTGGTGATGATCCGCAACGCGTACGGCGCGCTCACCGTGGTCCTCACCGGCGGCATGTTCCTGCTGGTGTCCTGGCTCGCCGGCCCCCAGGTGCAGGCCGCCTTCGCCTACGCCGTGGTGTGGTTCCTCCTGCTCGGCGGCGTCCGTCCGGCCTTCGAACTCCAGGCCAAGCGCAGCCGGGGCGGCGCGGGCGACTCGGACGCGGACCAGCTGTCGCGACTGACGCACGTCCCGGCGGGCCTGTGGCTGTTCCTTTTCCACGCAGTGTCACTGTGTTCGCTGATAGGCGGCGGCCGCTGGCTGTTGCAGGTCTAACTTTCGAGAACCGCTTCAGGGACGCGCCCCTGTCTTCAGGGGCGCGGGGCTGTGACATTTGCGGCTCCGCCGCGGGGCGCGACCAGCCACAACGCACCCGCAGCCGCAAAACGACCCGCATTCAACGGCCAGAGCCGGCGCAGCGAGCCGCGGAGCGAACCCCCACTAAAGTGGAGCCCATGACCGCGAACCCCGCCCACACCGCCCTCTGGCCCGCCCCGCACGCAAGCGGAGCCGTCGACGCGACGGTCCACGTGCCGGGGTCCAAGTCGGTCACCAACCGCGCCCTCGTCCTCGCCGCGCTGGCCTCCGAGCCGGGCTGGCTGCGCCGTCCGCTGCGCTCCCGCGACACGCTGCTGATGGCGGGCGCCCTGCGCGCGATGGGCGTCGGCATCGAGGAGACGGTGGCGTCCAGCTCCACGGTCGCCGCGGGCCCGGACGCCTCGGGCGAGGCCTGGCGGGTCATCCCCTCGGGCCTGCACGGCCCGGCCGCGGTCGACGTCGGCAACGCCGGCACCGTGATGCGCTTCCTGCCCCCGGTCGCCGCCCTCGCGGACGGCCCCATCCGCTTCGACGGCGACCCGCGGTCGTACGAGCGCCCGCTGAACGGCGTGATCGACGCGCTGCGCCTGCTCGGCGCCCGTATCGACGACGACAGCCGTGGCGCGCTGCCGCTGACCGTGCACGGCGGCGGCGCCCTGGACGGCGGCCCGGTGGAGATCGACGCCTCGTCGTCCTCGCAGTTCGTATCGGCCCTGCTCCTCTCCGGTCCGCGCTTCAACCAGGGCGTCGAGGTCCGCCACATCGGTTCGGCGCTCCCCTCCATGCCGCACATCCGGATGACGGTCGACATGCTGCGCGCGGTCGGCGCCCAGGTGGACACCCCGGAGTCGGGCGGCGAGCCGAACGTCTGGCGGGTCACGCCGGGCGCCCTGCTCGGCCGCGACCTGATCATCGAGCCGGACCTGTCGAACGCGCAGCCGTTCCTGGCGGCGGCCCTGGTGACCGGCGGCACGGTCGTCATCCCGGACTGGCCCGCGCGCACCACCCAGCCCGGTGACAAGCTGCGGGAGATCTTCACCGAGATGGGCGGTTCCTGCGAACTGACCGAGAGCGGCCTGGAGTTCACCGGTTCGGGCGCTGTCCACGGCATCGACGTGGACCTGAGCGAGGTCGGCGAGCTGACCCCGGGCATCGCGGCGGTCGCCGCCCTCGCGGACTCCCCCTCGACCCTGCGGGGCGTGGCCCATCTGCGCCTGCACGAGACGGACCGGCTGGCCGCGCTCACCAAGGAGATCAACGAGCTCGGCGGCGACGTCACCGAGACCGCCGACGGCCTGCACATCCGCCCGCGCCCGCTGCACGGCGGCGTCTTCCACACGTACGACGACCACCGCATGGCCACGGCCGGCGCGATCATCGGGCTGGCGGTGGAAGGCGTGCAGATCGAGAACGTGGCGACGACGGCGAAGACCCTGCCGGACTTCCCGGACATGTGGACCGGAATGCTCGGGAACTGACGGGCGGACCGGGATCATGCGCCGTTACGGCAAGCACACCGACGAGGACGACATCCGCCAGCGCCCCAACCGCAAGGGCAACCGGCCTCGTACGAACATCCGCCCCAAGCACGAGGAGGCGGTCGAGGGCATGGTCGTCACCGTCGACCGGGGCCGTCTGACCTGCCTGGTCGAGGATCGCCTCGTGATGGCGATGAAGGCCCGCGAGCTGGGCCGCAAGGCCGCGATCGTCGGCGACCGTGTCGCCATCGTCGGCGACCTGTCCGGCGAGAAGGACACCCTCGCCCGCATCGTCCGCATCAAGCCGCGCACCTCGGTCCTGCGCCGCACGGCCGACGACGACGATCCGTACGAGCGCGTGGTCGTCGCCAACGCCGACCAGCTCGCCATCGTCACCGCCCTCGCGGACCCCGAGCCGCGCCCGCGCCTGATCGACCGGTGCCTGGTCGCGGCCTACGACGGCGGCCTCACCCCGCTCCTGGTCCTCACCAAGTCGGACCTGGCCTCCCCGGACGAACTCCTGGAGCTGTACGGGGCGTTGGGCGTCCCCTACGTCGTGACCAGCCGCGAGGAGCTGGAGAGCGGCGAAGCGATCGAGCGCGTACGCAAGCAGCTGGACGGCAAGATCACGGCGTTCGTCGGCCACTCGGGTGTGGGCAAGACGACCCTGGTCAACGCGCTCGTGTCCCTGGAGCGGCGGCGCAGCACCGGAGTCGTCAACGCCGTCACCGGACGCGGTCGGCACACCACCACGTCGGCACGCGCGATCCCGCTGCCCGGCGAGTCCGGCTGGGTCATCGACACCCCGGGCGTCCGCTCCTTCGGGCTGCACCACGTGGACCCGTCCCGTGTCATCAAGGCCTTCCCCGACCTCGAACCCGGCACCGAGGGCTGTCCGCGCGCGTGCAGCCACGACGAGCCGGACTGCGCCCTGGACCAGTGGGTGGCGGACGGTCACGCGGACCCGCAGCGGCTGTACTCCCTGCGCAGGCTGCTGGCCACGCGCGAGCGCAAGGAAGGCGACTGATCCCCGCGGGAGGGAGGCGTCCCTTCGCCTCCTGACCTCCGCGTTGTTTGCGTACGCGGCCCGTCGGTAAGTGCTTCTCCGGTCGGTAAATGCATAATCACACCAAGCCGGATCCAAGCCAGAAAAGCCAGACGAAGCAGTCGACGTGCGGACGCGGGAGGTCAAGACATGGCGTGGCTGCTGGTCGTTGTGGCGGGGCTCCTCGAAACCGGCTTCGCCGTCTGCCTGAAGCTCTCGCACGGCTTCACCAGATTCTGGCCGACGGTCGCGTTCTGCGTCTTCGCGCTCGGCAGCTTCGGCCTGCTGACCCTCGCGCTCAGGAAGCTCGACGTCGGCCCGGCGTACGCGGTGTGGACCGGCATCGGCGCGGCGGGCACGGCCATCTACGGCATGATCTTCCTCGGCGACCTGGTCTCGACACTCAAGATCGTCTCGATCAGCTTCGTCATCATCGGAGTCATCGGCCTCCAGTTGTCGGGCTCGGCCCACTAGGGCCTGTCTTTCGGACAAGGCCCTGGCCGGCGAACTCCCTAGATCACCTCCCGTACCCGCGGGAAGTGGCAGGCCGCGCCGTCCCCTTCGAGGACGGGCACATCATGGGCGCACCGCTTGCGCTCCTCCTCGGCGAGTTCGGCGTACAGCGGGCAGCGCGCCCGGAACCGGCACCCCTCGTGCCGCTCGGTCGGGCTCGGCGGGTCCCCGGCCAGCAGGATCCGCGTGCGCTGCCGCTCCCGCTCGCGCTCCGGATCGGGCAGCGGTACGGCGGACAGCAGGGCCTGGGTGTACGGGTGCCGGGGCCGCTCGAAGACCTCCTCGACCGGCCCGGACTCCACGGTCCGCCCGAGGTAGACGACGCTGACCCGGTCCGCGATGTGCCGGACGACGGACAGGTCGTGCGAGACGAAGAGATAGGCGAGCCCCAGTTCCGCCTTCAGCCGGTCCAGCAGTTCAAGGACACCCGCCTGCACGGAGACGTCGAGCGCCGACACGGGCTCGTCGAGCACGAGCAGTTCCGGCTCGACCGACAGCGCCCGCGCGATACCGACCCGCTGGCGCTGACCGCCGGAGAACTCGTGCGGGAAGCGCTCCGCGTGCCCCGGTTCGAGCCCGACCTGGGTGAGCAGTTCGGGCACGCGCCGGGCGACGGTGGCCCGGTCGGCGCCCTGGGTGCGCAGCGGCTCGGCGATGATGTCGCCGACCGGCATGCGCGGGTCGAGGGAGGCCATCGGGTCCTGGAAGACGATCTGCACACGCCTGCGGACCGCCTTCACCTCCTCCTTGGTCAGGTCCCCGATCCGCTGCCCGAACAGCTCGACCGATCCGCCCTCGGGCGCGGCGAGTTCGAGCAGCTCGAACAGGGTCGTCGACTTCCCGGACCCCGACTCCCCGACGAGGGCCAGGGTCTCCCCGCGCCGGATGTCGAGGTCGACGCCGTCGACGGCGTACACACTCCCGACCCGCCGCTTGAACGCGCCGCCCTTGAGCAGGGGGAAGGTCTTGGTGAGCCCGCGCACCTTCAACACGGGCTCACCGGCCGGGACTTCCCCCCGGGGCCGCGCGTCGTCCAGTCGGGGCACGGCGCCGAGGAGCTTGCGCGTGTACGGCCCCTGGGGCCGCCCGAAGACATCGACCGCCGTCCCCGCCTCGACCACCCGCCCCTCGTACATGACCGCCACCCGGTCCGCCATCCCGGCGATCACACCGAGGTCGTGGCTGACCAGCAGCAGCGCGGCGCCGGTCTCCCGCTGGGCGGTGCGCAGCACGTCGAGCACCTGGGCCTGGATGGTGACGTCGAGGGCGGTGGTCGGTTCGTCGGCGAGGATGACGTCCGGCTCGTTGGCCATCGCCATGGCGATCATCGCGCGCTGGCGCATTCCGCCGGAGAACTCGTGCGGGAAGGCCCGCGCCCGGGACGCGGGGATGCCGACGAGGTCGAGCAGTTCGCCCGCGCGTTCCCGGGCACGTTCCCGGGACACGTCCTGATGGGCTCGTACGGCCTCCGCGATCTGCTCGCCGATCCGGTACACGGGCGTGAAGGCGGACAACGGATCCTGGAAGACCATCGAGATCCGCCGTCCCCGGATCCGGGTCAACTCCCGTTCACCGACGCCGATCAGCTCCTGCCCGTCGAGCCGTACGGACCCTCGTACGGCCGCGTTGTCCGGCAGCAGCCCGAGCACGGCGAGCGCGGTGGCGGACTTCCCCGACCCCGACTCGCCCACCAGGCCGAGGACTTCACCCCGCGCCAGCGAGAGGCTCACGTCGCGGACGGCGGGTCTGCCGTCGAAGTCGACGTCGAGACCGGTCACTTCGAGCACCGGGTTCACCGGGACGTCTCCTTCTTCTTCCTGGTGCGCGCCGTCGGATCCAACGCGTCCCGCAACCCGTCCCCCACCAGATTCACCGCCAGTACGAACACGACCAGCAGCCCGGCCGCGTAGAAGAACATCCAGGGGTACGTCACCGCCGCACCGGTCCCCGAGGCGATCAGCGTGCCGAGCGACACGTCGGGGGACTGGACGCCGAACCCGAAGTACGACAGTGCGGTCTCGCTCATCACGGCCCCACCGACGGCGATGGTCGCGTCGATGATGAGGAAGGAGGCGACGTTCGGCAGCACATGCCGCCAGATGATCCGGAACGGCCCGACCCCCATGAACCGTGCCGCGCGCACGAATTCGCGCTCCTTCAGGGACAGCGTCATCGACCGCACCACGCGCGCGGTGATCATCCACCCGAAGACGGCGAGCAGGGCCGCGAGGACGACCCAGCCGCCGCTGGGCATCTGCGGCGAGACGGCCGCGATGATGAGGAACGACGGAAAGACCAGCAGCAAGTCGACGAAGAACATCAGCGCCCGGTCGGTCCAGCCCCCGAAGTACCCGGCACAGGCGCCGACGAGCGAGGCGAGCCCGGTCGAGAAGACCGCCACCAACAGCCCGATCAGCAACGACTTCTGCAGCCCCCGCACGGTCTGCGCGAACACGTCCTGCCCGATCCGGTTGGTCCCCCACCAGTGGTCGGCGCTCGGCCCCGACCGCAGCGCGGTGTAGTCGATGTGGCTGTACGACCACGGGGTGACGTACGGCCCGACGAAGGCCAGCAGGAACAGCAGCACCAGGACGACGGCTCCGGCGAGGGCGCCCCGATTGCGTACGAAGCGGCGCAGGACGACGGTCCCGCGCCCGACCGGACGTACGGCGGCCTCGATCGTCTCCACGACAGGGGTGATCGTCATGACGCCTGCCGGATGCGCGGGTCGAGCGCGGCGTGCAGCACGTCCGCGAGGAAGCCGGACAGCAGCACGGTGACTGCCGCGAAGAGATTGACGGCGACAACCGAGTTGACGTCGTTCTTGCCGATCGAGGAGATGAACCACTCCCCCATGCCGTGCCAGCCGAAGATCGTCTCCGTGAAGATGGCGCCGGTGAAGAGCGCGAGGAAGCCGTACGAGAAGTACGTCGACATGGGGATCAGCGCCGTCCGCAGACCGTGCCTCAGCAGCACCGCCCGACGGCCGAGGCCCTTCGCCCGCGCGGTGCGCAGATAGTCGGAGCCGAGGACGTCGAGCATGGTGTTGCGCTGGTAGCGGCTGTAGCTCGCGATGGCGAAGAGGGCGACGGAGAGGGTGGGCAGCAGCAGGTGCACCGCCCGGTCCTTCAGGACGGCCCCGAACCCACCCGTCAGCCCCGGGCTCTTCTCTCCCGTGAACTTGATCAGATCCGTCCCCGTCGTCTGGTTGAACCAGATCGCCCCGGTCTTGAGCAGAATCGCCAGCAGGAACACGGGAGTCGAGAGCAGCGCGAAGGACGCCAGCGTCACGGCCCGGTCGCTGAAGCGGTACTGGCGCACAGCGGTCCAGGCCCCGATCAGCACACCGGCGACCGTACCGAGCACGCTCCCCGCGAGCAGCAGCCGCAGGCTGACCCCGATGCGCCGCCCGAACTCCGCGTTGACGGACGTGCCGTCGATCGTCTCGCCCAGGTCGCCGCGGACCGCATGCCCCGCCCAGCGCAGGAAGCGGGTGAGCAGCGACTCGTGGTCGTTGACGCCGATCGCGATGAGGTGGTGGTTCACCGCGCTCGGCGAGATGGGCGGCTGCCGGCCCTCGTAGTACGCGCGGGGGTCGAGCGCGAGCGAGGTCAGCAGGTAAGAGAGGCAGATGGCGGCCAGCAGCAAGACGGCGTAATAGCCGAGGCGTTTGGCCAGATAGGCAGGCACATCACGCATCCTTCCGGCCTGCTGTTGCCACAACATGAAGAGAACATGTCAGCAGTCCAGAACCACTCCCACGACTGCCGTAGCCGTTCTACGTTCGGCGCATTCACCTATGACCACCGGCTCCCGCCGGCCACCGAGGACACCCCACAAAGGACACCGACATGCGCAGAACCCCCGCCGCAGCCCTGGTCGCCGCCACCGCGGCCTCCGCGTTGCTGGTGACCGGCTGCGGTTCGTCCGACGACGACAAGCCGCAGGCGCAGAAGAGCGCGGCCCCGGCCGGCAGCCAGCAGATCAACGCCCACCCGCTCAGCGACATCCAGCAGGGCGGCACCCTCAAGCTCGCGATCTCCCAGTACATCGCGGACTTCAACCGCTACACCGCCAACGGCAACCAGGGCGACGCCGCCGAGATCAACGAACTCGTCGAGCCGAACCTCTTCTCCGCCGACGCACAGGGCCAGGTCCACCCCGACGAGAACTTCCTGCTCTCCGCCTCGGTGACCTCCACCAGCCCCCAGGTCGTGGTCTACAAGCTCAACCCCAAGGCCAAGTGGTCCGACGGCAAGTCGCTGAGCTGGCGCGACTTCAGCGCCCTGTGGAAGGCGAGCAACGGCACGAACAAGGAGTACGAGGCCGCCAACACCTCCGGCTACGACCAGATCAGCGCGGTCGGGCAGGGCGCCGACGCCCACCAGGTCAAGGTCACCTTCTCCTCTCCGTACGCCGACTGGAAGCGCCTCTTCGACCCTCTGCTCCCCGCCGCGGGCATCGACACCCCCGCCAAGTTCAACAAGGGCTGGACGGAGAAGATCCCGGTCACGGGCGCAGCCTTCAAGATCTCTTCCTACGACAAAACGGCCCAGACGATCACCGCGGTCCCGGACCCCAACTGGTGGGGCACGAAGCCCAAGCTGGACTCGATCGTCTTCCGCGCGCTGGACTACACGGCCTGGACGGACGCGTACCTCAACAAGGAGATCGACTACGCCTCCGCGATCCTCCCCGAGGACTACAAGCGCCTGGCGAAGGCCGCCGACACGGACATCCGCACCGGCGCCCGCTGGGACGAGGTGCACATCACCCTGAACGGCGCGCGCGGCCCGCTCAAGGACGTCCGGGTCCGCCAGGCGATCCAGCACGCCATCGACCGCAAGTCCATCGCCACCGCCTTCGGCAAGGACCTCCCGGTCCAGCTGAAGACGTACGGCAGCCACTTCTTCATGCCCAACCAGGCCGGCTACCAGGACAACTCCGGTACGTACGGCACATACGACGTCGAGGCGGCGGGCAAGCTCCTCGACGCGGCCGGCTGGAAGCTGAAGGGCGACACACGCGCCAAGGACGGCAAGCAGCTCACCCTCGCCTACACCCTCAGCGCGGGCAGCACCTCCGCCCAGGAGGACCAGGCGGAGCTGGTGCAGGCGCAGCTCGCGGCCGTCGGGATCAAGGTGTCGATCAAGAAGGTGCCGAGCAACGACTACTTCTCGAAGTACGTCACCATCGGCAACTTCGACCTCGCCAGCTTCCGCTGGGTCGACCAGATCTTCCGCTCCGAGGCGTACCCCATCTACCGCGAGACGTCCGGCAAGAACCTGTACGAGAACTACGGCTCGGTCGGCTCACCGGAGATCGACGCCCTGCTGAAGAAGGCGGGCGAGACCACCGACACCACCGAGCAGGCCAAGCTCTACAACGAGGCCGACAAGAAGATCTGGGCCCTCGGCCACTCCATCCCGCTCTACCAGCGGCCGCAGGTCCTCGCCGTCCGCTCGAACCTCGCCAACTACGGCGCGAACGGGCTCGCCGACGAGGACTTCACGAAGGTCGGCTGGCTGAAGAAGAAGTAACCGTCACCCGGCTCAAGAAGAAGTGCCCGCTAGCTCTGGACGCCGAGCCGGTGGGACGGGGTCAACGCGGCCTTCACCAGATCCGTGACCCCGCCCTCACCGGGCGGCGCCGACACACAGGACAAGGCGATACGCACGACAAGCTCGCAGGAGCGGACCAGCTCGGACGTGTCCGCCTTGGAGCCGGAGAGCGTGGCAACGGCCCGGTCCCGCACCAGCGCCACGAAGTCGGAGGGCGAGGGCAACGGCCCGTCGGCCCGTCGCTGCGCGGGCACCGCGGACGACGAGGGCACCGCCGACAACGTCGGCGAGGGCAGCCGCTCACTCCAGCACCCCGTCAGCATCGCCCGCACCAAGACGTTGCTCCGCGCGGCCGACGCGGTCCACTCAGCGGTGGCGACCAGCCGCTCCCGCGCATCCGCATGAGTGGCCAGTGCCCGATCGACCCCCGCGAGATAGGCATCGGCCTCCCGCCGTACAAGGGCACGCGCGAGCCCCTCCTTACTCCCGAACTCGTTGTAGAGCGTCTGACGTGACACTCCGGCCACGGCGGCCACATCGACCATCCGTACGGCAGACCAAGCACGACGCACGAGCGCCGTATATGCGGCGTCCAAGAGGGATTCCCGCGCTGCAGGCATCATCGCCTCCCTGGGGCGAGCGGCTCTGCAGCTCAGATTTGACGCGCGCAGAGGCACTGTCAAGGGTTCGCGGCGGCCCCAAGGGGCGCGAACAACTGCTCGCACGCACCCAATCCGGAACGCGAGCCCCCGACAAGGGACACCCGTGAACGACGAGAAGGGGCCGGGTCGGAGGTGTCCGCCCGCGGCGGCCGGCGCGTCAACACCGTCCCCTTGAAACGCGACCGATTCCGGGCCGGACCGAGGACGGATACCTCCGACCCGGCCCCGCCCCACAACGATCCGCAGGCGAACCCACGACGGCCCGCAGCCGGAAAGGCCGGAAACGGAGAGCAGCAGCCAAAACCCGGAACCGAAACCGGGCGGAACCGAAACCGGGATGATCCCGGGCCCCTGTGGCCCGATCCCAGAACGGGCAGATACGGTTCGCTCATGCCCGACTACCACGATGACCTGCGTCTCGCCCACGTCCTCGCGGACGCCGCCGACGCCGCGACGATGGCCCGGTTCAAGGCACTCGACCTGAAGGTCGAGACCAAGCCGGACATGACGCCGGTGAGCGAGGCGGACAAGGCCGCCGAGGAGCTCATCCGCGGCCAGCTCCAGCGGGCGAGGCCACGGGACGCGATCCTCGGCGAGGAGTACGGCATCGAGGGCACGGGCCCCCGCCGCTGGGTCATCGACCCGATCGACGGCACCAAGAACTACGTACGCGGCGTCCCCGTCTGGGCCACGCTGATCTCCCTGATGGAGGCGGGCGAGGGCGGCTACCAGCCCGTCGTCGGCGTGGTCTCGGCGCCCGCGCTGAGCCGCCGCTGGTGGGCCGCGAAGGGCCACGGCGCGTTCACCGGCCGCAGCCTCTCCTCGGCCTCGCGTCTCCAGGTCTCCAAGGTCTCCCGCATGGCCGACGCGTCCTTCGCGTACTCGTCCCTGTCCGGCTGGGAGGACCAGGGCCGCCTCGACGGCTTCCTCGACCTCACGAAGGCCGTCTGGCGCACCCGCGGATACGGCGACTTCTGGCCGTACATGATGGTCGCCGAGGGCTCGGTGGACATCTGCGCGGAGCCCGAGCTCTCGCTCTGGGACATGGCGGCGACCGCGATCGTGGTGACCGAGGCCGGCGGCTCCTTCACCGGCCTGGACGGCCGCCCGGGCCCGCACAGCGGCAACGCGGCCGCGTCGAACGGCATCCTCCACGACGAACTGCTGGGTTACCTGAACCAGCGGTATTGAGCTGGGGTTCCCGGGGCACCTCCGGGCGCCCCCGAACTCACCGCACGCGCCCCCTTGTTGACCCTCCCTTTAACTGCGACTCTGAGAGTCCCCCCACTTGTGAACTTGTGAATCCGTGCGCAAGCCCACCCCGTGGGCCAAGCCCAGCGGATTCGTAGGAGGTGGCTCCGTCCATGCTCGTCCGCGACGCCATGAGCACGGTGGTCCTCACCATCGGCCCGGCACACACCCTCCGCCAGGCGGCCCGCCTGATGTCCGCACGCCGCGTAGGCGCGGCCGTCGTCCACGACGAGGACTCCAGCGGCCTGGGAATCATCACCGAGCGCGACATCCTCAACTCGCTCGCCCTGGGCCAGAACCCGGACACCGAGACCGCAGGCACCCACACGACCACCGACGTCGTCTTCGCCGCTCCCGCCTGGACCCTGGAGGAGGCCGCGACGGCGATGTCGCACGGCGGCTTCCGCCACCTGATCGTGCTCGACGGCAACGGCCCGGTCGGCATCGTCTCGGTCCGCGACATCATCCGCTGCTGGGCCCCGGTACGGCAGCACGTACCGGCGTAAGCCCTCCGCACACCCACACCCACACCCACACGCAAGCGGGCCGGACCCCGAAAGGGACCCGGCCCGCCACCCACGACAAGCGTTCCAGTGCTGGTTGTCAGCCGCGCAGGGCCTGGACCGCGGCGTCCAGCCGCTTGCCGAAGTCGCCGTCCGCCCGGCGGAAGTTGTCGATCGCGCGCTCGGCGATGTCGTCACGGGAGACCTTGGCGATGAAGCCCGCCAGGTTCTCGATCAGACGCCCCTTCTCGTCCTCGGACATCAGCCGGTAGAGGTTGCCCGCCTGCACGAAGTCGTCGTCCTCGGAGTGGACGGGGGCGGCGATGTCACCGGTGTGTCCAGTGACCGCGACCGGCTGCCACAGCGGCCTGCCCGTCTCGAAGGGACCGCCGAAGCTGTTGGGCTCGTAGTTCTTCGCACCCTTGTGGCGCCCGTCGTACAGGAAGCCGTCACGCGAGTTGGTGCGCGCCTCGATGGCGTGCGGCCGGTTCACCGGCAGATGGTCGGCGTTGATGCCGACGCGGTAGCGGTGGGCGTCGCCATAGGCGAAGAGCCGCCCCTGGAGCATCTTGTCGGGCGAGGGCCCGATACCCGGCACGAAGTGAGCGGGCGAGAAGATGCTCTGCTCGACCTCGGCGAAGACGTTCTCCGGGTTGCGGTTGAGCTCAAGCTTCCCGATCTCGACCGGCGGGTAGTCCTCGTGCGGCCACACCTTGGTGAGGTCGAACGGGTTGAAGCGGTACGTGGCCGCCTCGGCCGCCGGCATGATCTGCACCTGCACGGTCCAGGACGGGAAGTCACCGCGTTCGATGGCCTCGCGCAGGTCACGCTGGTGGGAGTCGGGGTCCTCACCGGCGAGCTTGTTGGCCTCGCCCTGGGTGAGGTTCTTGATGCCCTGGTCGGTCTTGAAGTGGTACTTGACCCAGAAGACCTCGCCGGCCTCATTGTTCCACTGGTACGTGTGCGAGCCGTACCCGTTGAGGTGCCGATACGAGGCAGGAATCCCGCGGTCACCGAAGAGCCAGGTCACCTGATGCGTGGACTCGGGGGACAGCCCCCAGAAATCCCACACGTTGTCGGCTTCCTGCGACCCGGTGTACGGGTCGCGCTTCTGCGTGTGGATGAAGTCGGGGAACTTGATGGCGTCCTTGATGAAGAACACCGGGGTGTTGTTGCCGACGAGGTCATAGTTGCCCTCCTCGGTGTAGAACTTCAGCGCCCAGCCGCGGGGGTCGCGCACGGCGTCGGCGGAGCCGAGGTTGCCGGCGACGGTCGAGAAGCGCAGGAAGGTCTCGGTCTGCTTGCCGACCTCGGAGAGGAACGCGGCACGGGTCCAGTGCGAGACGTCACGGGTCAGCGTGAAGGTGCCGTACGCACCGGCGCCCCGTGCGTGCACGACACGCTCCGGAATGCGCTCACGGTTGAAGTGCGCGAGCTTCTCCAGCAGCAGCTGGTCCTGAACGAGGACGGGCCCGCCGACGCCCGCGGTCTCGCTGTTCTGGTTGTCGGCCACCGGCGCGCCGGCCTCCGTCGTAAGCGGTCCCTGCGTCACGTGCGCCTCCTGCGTCATCCCTGCCCAGTCCTGCCCATCACCCAATATCGAACTCGATCCTACAATGGACAATGTCTAAGTCAAGTAGGCTTCCAAATTCACACCTGTTCGGGATCTGGTCACCTTGCTGTTAGGCTGGTCTGTATGAGTGACCTGTTGGAACGACTGCGCGGACGCGGATGGCGAATGACCGCGCAGCGGCGTGTCGTGGCCGAGGTCCTGGACGGCGATCACGTCCATCTGACGGCCGACGAGGTGCATGCCCGGGCCGTCGCCAAGCTGCCCGAGATCTCCCGGGCGACCGTCTACAACACGCTGGGTGAGCTGGTCTCGCTCGGCGAGGTGCTGGAAGTGGCCACGGACAAGCGCGCCAAGCGCTACGACCCGAACGCACACCGCCCGCACCAGCACCTGGTCTGCGCCCGGTGCGGCGCGATCCGCGACGTCCACCCGAGCGGCAACCCCCTCGCCGACCTCCCGGACTCGGAGCGCTTCGGCTTCACGGTCTCGGACGTCGAGGTGACGTACCGCGGCGTCTGCCCGAACTGCGCGGCGGCATAAAAACTCCACGAAAAGCCCCGGCACCTGAGGGTGCCGGGGCTTTTCGCTACCACCAAAACCACCGAACGCCAACAAACACCGAAGGCCCGGATCCATGATCAGGATCCGGGCCTTCGGTTTCAGTAGCGGGGACAGGATTTGAACCTGCGACCTCTGGGTTATGAGCCCAGCGAGCTACCGAGCTGCTCCACCCCGCGTCGACAAACTGAACACTACGTCAACCGTGTGGACCAGCGCAAATCCCTTAACCGAGCCCCAGACAGGGGCGCGGGGAACTGCGCGACAAGCCCCCACCGACCCGCACCCGACACACAACGGAGCGGGGTCTGGGGCAGAGCCCCAGGAACGGGATGGGACGGGTAGGGGCGGCGGGGGCGAGAAAACCCCGCGCCCGCCCCCACCCACCCCAAAGCCCCCGTCACGCGGACAGCTCCTCCCGCAGAGCGTCCCGCAACCGAGCCGCCCGCTCAGAAACCTCCGCAGGCCCAAGAGAAACGGCCCGGTCAGCCCACCGCTGCCCCTCCGCCAACTCCCCCCGCCGCGCATACACAAGCGCCAGCCGAAGCGCCGCCCGCCCATGCCCCGCATCAGCGGCCCGAGCCCACCACAGCGCCGCCTCAGGCTCACTCCCCTCCCGAGCCAACAGCAGCCCAAGATTGAACGCCCCGTTCCGAGACCCGGCCTCCGCGGCCTCCCGGTACCACCGAGCCGCCTCCACCACATCGCCCCGCGCAGCGGCCAGCATCCCGACCCGCACCTGCGCCCGCCGATGCCCCTGGGACGCCGCCCGCTCGTACCACTCCTCGCACTCGCTCTTCTCCTGCGCCGGCTCCCCCAGCTCATGCGCGGGCGCCGGCGGCCTCCGGGCATCAAGCACCGCCGCAAGCCGGTACGCGGCCTCGGCACTGCCACCCCCCGCCGCACACCGCAGATGCTGCTCAGCCCCCCGCTCGTCCCCCTCCCGCAGCCGCGCGATGGCGACCTGGAGCGCGGCCTCGGTGTGCCCGTCAGCGGCGGCCCGCTCGTACCACCGCAGCGCGGCCGCGTCGTCCTCCTCGGTCCCCCGCCCGGCATGCAGAATCCCGAGATTGAAAGCGGCGTCGACGCTCCCCGCCTCCGCGGCCTTGGAGAACCACGGCTGGGCCCCGGCCGAGTCCCCGACCTGAAGCAGCAGAATGGCCAGCGCGTTCGCCGCCTCCCGGTGCCCCGCGTACGCGGCCCGCCGGTACCACTGCTCGGCCTGCACGGTCCGCCCCTGCTCGGCGCAGAGCAGCCCGAGGTTGTACGCCCCGTTCACATCGCCCGCGTCCATCGCTGCCCGGTACCACCGCTCCGCGGTCTGCGTCTCACCGCGCTCGGCGTGCAGCGCCCCCAGCGCGTTGGCGGCGTTACCGTCACCGTCCTGGGCGGCCCGCAGCCACCACACGGCCGCACTCTCGGTGTCCCCCGCGTCCCGCAGCAGGAATCCGAGCGCACAAGCGGCACGCGCCTCCCCGTCCTTGGCGGACGTGAGATACCAGCGCCCGGCCTCTCTCAGCTCGCCACGCTTCTCCAGAATCGCCCCGAGATGCAGCGCGGCCCGCCGGTGCCCGCGCGCGGCGGCCTGCCGATACCACTGCTCGGCCTCTTCGCCGGCGGCACCGATCACACCGATGACACCGTTGTCGCCGCCGATCTCACCCGCGTCCACGGCCTTGCGATCAAGCGCACGCGCCAGCCGGTAGGCGGCCTCACGGTGCCCGCGCTCGGCGGCGGCCCGCATCCACTGCTCGGCGCCCACGTCACTGCGGTGCTCCAGCAGATCGGCGAGCGCGTACGCGCCGAGGGCGTGCCCCTGCTCGGCGGACTGACGCAGCCAGTACTCGGCTGCGGGCTCGTCGCCGCGCTCGCGGTGGTAGCGCCCGAGCGCGTGCGCGGCGGCCGCGGAGCCCGCGACGGCGGCGATCCGCCACCATCCGGCGGCGTCGTCGGCGTACCCGCGCTGGTGCAGGAGGACACCCAGGTTGTTGGCGGCGGCGCGATCGCCTTCGGCGGTCGCAGCACGCAGCTGAGGCTCGGCTCCGTCGAGATCACCGCGGCGCAGCAGCATGGCGCCGAGGACGCTCATCGCCTCGACGTCGCCGGCTTCGGCGGCGAGCCGCTGGCGTGCTTCCTCGGCAGCCTCGCCGGTTTCGTCCCGGTCGGAAGGCTGCGTGAAATCCGCTGGCCGCGCAAAGTCGGCAGACTGCGCAAACCGCCCTGTATCCAACAGAGTTGCCTTGTCCCCCATAACGTCCATCGTCGCACCACCTGCAACCTGGGTACACCTGGTATACCGCAGCCAGTGAGGTCACTTCAGCGTTTTGTCGACATGCCCACAGAGAGACAAGTCAAACACAGATTTCCCAACTCCCCCCGCATGGCGCAGCACTTCACAAGAGTCGCCAGGTCACCACGGGCGCCTCGGCGAGGCGTTCGCACACCCCGAAAACCCCGGACGCACACCCCGAAGACCCGGACACACATACCGAGGACCCGGGACACACACGCCGAAGGCCCGGATCCATGATCAGGATCCGGGCCTTCGACTTTAGTAGCGGGGACAGGATTTGAACCTGCGACCTCTGGGTTATGAGCCCAGCGAGCTACCGAGCTGCTCCACCCCGCGCCGTTGTGTTGCAACCGTACCACGGCGCGGAGGGGGTCCCTGACTCAGCCGCTGCCGGAGCTCTTGTCGCTGCTCGGGCTGCTACTGGGAGTACTGCTGGGACTACTGCTCTTGTCGCTGCTCTTGCTACCGCCACTGCCACTGCTGTCACTGCTGCCGCTGGTCTTGTCGGCCTTGGCCTGCGCCTCCTCGGCCCGCTTCAGCGCGTCCTCAAGATCCTTCTGTGCGACGCCGTACGCCTTCCAGTCGCCCTTCTTCAGGGCTTCCTGGCCCTGATCGAAGGCCTTCTGGGCGTCGTTCAGCGCCTGTTGGACCGTCGGATTGCTCGACGTGGGCGGATTCGCGGTCCCGTCGCCCGGTGGCTGGGCGGTCGAACCGTCCTCTCCCAAGACCTTGTTGAGCGCCGCGTCGAGCGTGTTCTCGAAGGCGGTCTTGCCTCCGTAGGTCACCAGCACCT
This sequence comes from Streptomyces sp. R35, assembly GCF_041053035.1. Taxonomy (NCBI): domain Bacteria; kingdom Bacillati; phylum Actinomycetota; class Actinomycetes; order Kitasatosporales; family Streptomycetaceae; genus Streptomyces; species Streptomyces sp. R35. Next base: position 7,285,794 of record NZ_CP163440.1, on the reverse strand, counting down.
TGCGCAGCAGTGGGTACTTGAGCTGATTGCCGCGTACGTAGACGGGCTCCACGTAGAGCAGTCCTCCGTCGAGCGGGATCGTCATCAGATTGCCGTACTCGATGTCCGAGTCGCCGCCCTTGAGGAGTCTGATCGACTCGGCGATGTCCTGTTCGGAGTTGAACTGGCTCTGGACCTGTTTGGGTCCGTCGACGGGTTCACTTGTCGGCAGTTTCAGGATTCTGATCTTGCCGTAATCACTGGTGCCCGCCTCGGCGTTGACCGACATGAAGGCGCTCAGGTTGTCGCGGCCGTTCGGCGTGAACGTCGTCGTCAGCGAGAACGTCTGGGCCTTCTGGTCGGGCATCTTCATGCTCAGGTAGTACGGCGGCACCGCGTTGCCCGACTTGTTGGTCGGGTCGTCCGGGACCTGCCACACCTCGCTGCCGCTGAGGAACGTCTGCGCGTCCTTCACGTGGTAGCGGGTGAGCAACTCGCGCTGGACCTTGAACAGGTCCTGCGGGTACCGCAGATGGTCCATGAGCGACTGCGAGATCGCCGTCTTCGGCTGCACCGTGTGCGGGAACGCCTTCATCCAGGTCTTGAGGACCGGGTCCTTGGTGTCCCACTGGTAGAGCTTGACCTCGCCGGTGTACGCGTCGACGGTCGCCTTCACCGAGTTGCGGATGTAGTTGACCTGGTTCTGCTGGGCCACCACCGCGCGCTGGTTGTTCGTCGCGGTGAGCGAGTCGGCGGTCGTGTCGCCCAGGGTGGTGCGGGAGGCGTACGGGTAGCCGTTGGTCGTGGTGTAGGCGTCGACGATCCACTGGATCTTCCCGTCCACCACGGCCGGGTAGGCGTCGCCGTCGATGGTCAGCCAGGGGGCCACGGCCTCGACGCGGTCCTTGGGGGTGCGGTTGTAGAGGATCCGGGAACCCTCGCCGATCGCGCCCGAGTAGAGGATCTGCGGCTCACCGAACGCCACGGCGTACGCGGCCCGGTTGATCGGGCTGGAGAGGCTGATCCCGCTGTTGCCCTTGTAGCTGGTGGTCTTCTCACCGTTGTCGTCGGAGTAGTCGATCTCCTTCTGGGGACCGCCGACGATCGAGTACTGGGTGGTCTTCTCGCCGTAGTAGACCCGCTGCTCGTACGTCCCGAGGTCGCCGTTGGACGGCAGGTCGGACTCGGTGAAGACGGGCCGGCCGCCGGAGGTCGCCGTGGTGCCCTTGGCGGCGACGACGCCGTATCCGTGGGTGTAGCGGAAGTGGTCGTTGATCCAGTTGTTCTTCGGAATGCCGTTGAGGTTCAGCTCGCGCAGACCGATGACCGTGTCCTGGTCCTTGCCGTCCTTGCTGTACCGGTCGACGTCCAGATTGGTCGGGAACGCGTAGTAGTTCTTCATCTGCTGCAGCTGCTGGAACGTCGGCGAGACGATGTTCGGGTCCAGCAGTCGGATGCTCGCCGTGGTGTCGGCGTCCTCGCGCAGCTTGGTCGTGTCCTTGGTGTCGCTGGTGCCCGCGTACTCCGAGACCTGGGTGCCGTCGATCCCGTACGCCTCGCGGGTCGCCTTGAGGTTCTTCTCGACGTACGGCGCTTCCTTGGCCTGCTCGTTCGGCTGGACCTGGAACTTCTGCACGATCGCCGGGTACAGACCGCCGATGAGGATCGCCGAGAGCACCATCAGGCCGAAGCCGATGACGGGCAGCTGCCAGGTGCGCCGCCACAGGGTGGCGAAGAACAGGAGCGCGCAGATGACGGCGATGCAGAACAGGATCGTCTTGGCGGGCAGATACGCGTGGGCGTCGACGTACCTGAGGCCCGTCCAGTTGCCGGTCGCCTTGAAGTCGCTGGACTTCACCGCGAGTCCGTACCGGTCGAGCCAGTAGGCGACCGCCTTCAGCGCGACGAAGATGCCGAGGAGCACGGAGAGATGACCGGTGGCCGCAGCCGTGGCGCGCGCCCCCGGGCTGGTGATCCGCAGCCCGCCGTACAGGTAGTGCGTGAGCGCGGCGGCGATCAGCGAGAGCACGGCGGCGGCGAAGCCGAAGCCGAGCAGGAAGCGGTACCAGGGCAGGTCGAAGGCGAAGAAGGAGACGTCGAGGTGGAACTGGGGGTCCTTCTGGTGGAAGGGAACCCCGTTCACCCACATCAGCCACGTACGCCACTGGCCCGAGGCTGATGCGCCGGCGATCAGCCCGACCAGGGAGGTGATGGCGAGCAGCAGCCACTTCTTGTAGGGCGCGATGCCCATCCGGTACCGGTCGAGGCTCTGCTGCTCCGTCGACATGGCGCTCAGCGGCGGTCGCAGCCGGTGCGCCAGCCAGATGTTCACGCCGACCGAGGCCGCCATCAGCAGGCCGAAGACGAAGAAGAGTCCGATCTTGGTCCACAGAGTGGTGGTGAAGACGGACGAATAGTGAACCGACCGGTACCAGAGCCAGTCCGTCCAGAACCCGGCGAACATGACGAAGGCCATGGCCAGCACGGCCAGTACGCCCAGCGTCATGAGCAGGGTCCGGACATGCCGGGACGGTCGGCCCACTCTGATCCGTGGCCCCGTCGGGCCTCCGCCGCGGTCCGGCATCTGGAAAGCCAAGGTGCGCACCTCGAAGTCGCTGTTGATCCGTCAGGCCCCCGTGATGGTGGACCGTCCGCAAGGCTCCGTGATCGTGGAGCCTCATCTATGCAACTTACTCACGCTTTACTCGGTTCCCGGTTCCGGGTACTAACGAGGCAGGATTGTGACCATGTCCAACACTCCCATGGCAGCGAGCCCGCTCACCCGGGCCGTACTCGAGATCGACGAGTACGCCTCCGGCCTCGGCTGGGACCAGCCCGCTCGCCTTTTCGCCCTCGTAGACACCGCGCGACTGCGGGCCCAGGAACCCGGCCTCGCGGCCCAGCTCGGCCTGCAGGACGAGCCGGAGACCACCGGTCTCACCCCCATCGAGCAGGACGAGATCCCTGCCGACAAGCCGCTGGACGAGTTCCTCGGCACCATCGCCTGGCCGGACGCCGTGGTCGGCTGCGCGCTCACGGTGGAGCGGCTGATGCTGCCGCCGTCCGCGGAGGCGTCCGTCCCGGCGGGCCTGAGCGGCAAGAAGCTCACGAAGTGGGTCGCCGAGCACCCCGACCGCCAGGAGGTCCGCATGACGGTCGGCGTCCTGCGCGACGGCACCCGCGACTCGGCGCTCCGCCTGCGCGAGAAGGACGCGCCGACGGAGGTGCTCACGGGGTCGAACCTGGTGCCGGGCCTGGCGGAGGCACTGTCGGCGACCTTCGCGGACTGATCTCTCGTACGAGGCTTTCTTCTACGTCGATGGGGGCGCACCCGGTGTCGGGCGCGCCCCCATCGACGTACGGACTCGGAGCCGACGCCGTCAGCCCTTGGTGGTGCACTTCGGGAGGTCGGCCGTCTTGCCCGAGCTGATGTCCTTGAGTGCGCTCATCGCGTCGTCGATGGTGTTGACCTTGACGAGCGTGAGCCCCTCGGGGGTGTCCTTCGCGGCGGCCGCACAGTTGTCCTTGGGCGTCAGGAAGTACTGGGCGCCCTTCTCACGCGCGCCGACCGTCTTCATCTCGATGCCACCGATGGGGCCGACCTTGCCGTCGTCGTCGATGGTGCCGGTGCCGGCCACGAACTTGCCGCCGGTGAGGTTCCCCGGGGTGATCTTGTCCACGATGCCGAGCGCGAACATCAGGCCCGCGCTCGGTCCGCCGACGTCGGCGAGCTTGATGTCGATGGCGAACGGGAACGTGTGGTCGGTCCCGGCCGAGATCCCGACGATCGCCCGATCAGTACCGCTGTCGTCGGACTTGGTCGTCGTGATGGTCACGTCCTTGGTCGCGGTCGCCGTCTTGTTCTCCTTCTCGGCGGCGGCCTGCTCCTTGGCGGGCACGATCGTGAAGACGACCTTGTCGCCCGGCTTGTGCTTGGTGACCAGCTTCGCGACGTCGTCGGGCGCCTTCACCTTCGTACCGTCGACGGCCTTGATGACGTCTCCGGCGTGCAGCCTGCCTTCGGACGGGGAGTCCTTGAGCACGGTGGAGACGATCACCCAGGACTTCACCGGGATGTCCAGCTCCTTCAGAGCGGCCACCTTGGCGCTCTCCTGGGACTGGCTGAACTCCTCGGCGTTCTCCTGCGTCGACTGCTCCTCGGTCTTGCCGTCCGGGTAGAGCGTGTCGTGCGGCACGACCTTGTTGTCGTGCGCGAGCCACCCATAGACCGCCTCGACAAGATTCATGTTGTAGTCGGCGCTGGTGACCCGGACCGTGGTCATGTTCAGGTGCCCGGTGGTCGGATACGTCTTGTGCCCGGTGATCTGCAGCACCGGCTCGCCGTCGTGATCGCCCAGCGTGTTCACCGTGGGGCCCGGTGACATCTCCGAGTAGGGCACTTTGATGAACACTCCCGCGCACAGGAGCGCGATCAGGATCAGAGTGGAGGCGAGCATCGTCGCGGTGCGGCGTGGCATGGAACGACAGTACGGGACGGTGCTGTCAGCGCACCCTCGGGGCCGTCCGTACGGGGTCGGCCGGGGCCGCGCGTACGGGGCCGGGGCACAGGAGCCTCAGACGGCGTCGGAGTGGGACTTCTCTCTCGCCTCGGCCTTCTCCATGGCTTCACGGAAGCGCGTGTAGCCCGCGAGCTCGACGCCGTCTCCCGCCGCCTTGCGATTCCGGCCGGCCCAACTGCCCCACAGTCCGGCACCGATCGCAGCCATAAGCGGAATCAGCAACCAGGCAAGCGCCGCCATGTCGACCTCCCAACCCCATGAGCGACCGCAACTGACTGATCAGCAGATTAACCATCCGCATCGTTAACGCTCACGGCAGGGCCCTGGTTACGCAACCGGAGGCCGGATGGGGCTCAACAAGCGCCGACCCACTCCTCCGTACCATCGGAGAACTTCTGGTGCTTCCAGATGGGCACTTCGTGCTTCAGGTCATCGATGAGCTTGCGACAGGCTTCGAACGCCTCACCCCGATGCGGGCACGACACGGCGACGACGACCGCGAGATCCCCGACGGCCAGCTCACCCACCCGGTGAACAGCGGCCAACGCCCGCACCGGATACTCGGCGACCACCTTCTCGGCGATCCGCCGCATCTCCGCCTCGGCACTGGGATGACACGAATATCCGAGCTCATCGACGTCAGCACCCCCGTCGTGATTCCGCACACTCCCCACAAACAGCGCGGTCCCCCCGGCGGCGTCGTCCCCCACAGCCTTGAAGACCTCGTCCAGCGAGAGCGGCGTCTCACGAATACCGATCAACTTGATCGCGTCCTGCGCCGCCTGCTCACCGGGATGATCGTTCATGGGTGCCATGAACCCATCGTGCCCCACCCCACTGACAACAGGAAATAGACCTTTCCCCCGGCACGGACACATAGACCTTTGGAGCCTCCTACAAGGAGGCCGTTCAGGCTGAAGCGGGGGTCTGGAGGGCGCAGCCCCCAGGAAAGGACGCGGGGGTCTGGAGGGCGCAGCCCCCAGAAAGGGGCGCGGGGAACTGCGCGCCCAGCCCCCACCCACCCGCAGCCGACGAACTGCCCGGTCGGGGTCGAAGGGGCGGAGCCCCTGGGGGATGGGACGGGTAGGGGCGGCGGGGGCGAAACCCCCCGTCCGGCCCCACCCGCACTCAGATCCGCCGCCGAGCCTTCCGAGCCCGCCGAACCACCGCAGCCGCACCCAGCAAAGCCACCGTCGCCCCCGCAGCCCCCGCCGCAGTCGCATCCTTCCGCCCCAGCCGCCGCCCAGCCACCGTATGCCGCCCGGCAACCTCCTCCAGCAGCTCCGCGAGAACCTCCTCATTGGTCCACTGCGGCCGCCACCCGGCGTCATGCAGCCGGCTCCCACTCACCACCCAGGGATACATCGTGTACGCCAGATCCCCGGCAGGCGAAGGAGTGAGCCCAATCCGGTGAAGCCGGGCCGCGGCCCCGAGAGCGACCGCGGACGGCAGCTCCATCCGCCGAATCCCGCTCAGCTCCTCGACCTCCTCCTGCTCCAGCCACCCGTCGCACCCGACGGCCAGCTCCCCCTCCACCTTCTCGACGACGGCGTACTCCAGAGCACTGCACAGATCCTCGACGTGGCAGAACTGCCAGGCGGGCCGGGACCCCGCCACCACCAGCAGCCGAGGCGACTCGAAATACCTGGTCAGAGCGGTATCGGTACCCCCGACGAGCACAGCGGGCCGCACAACGGTGACATTAAGTCCCGGATGAGCCCGCGGCGCGCGCCGCGCCAGCCGCTCGATCTCCAGCAGGTCACCGACCCCCGTGGCCTCGGCCGTCGCCCGCAATTCGGCGTCTTCGGAGAGGGGCAGTTCGTTGTCGGGCAGCGCCCCGTAGACCATGGCCGAGGTGCACAGCACCACCCGATGGACCCCGGCCGCGGCGGCGGCGGTGAGCACGGTCTGGGTCCCCCGGACGTTGTACGCCGTCCGGGCCGCCGCGTCCGTCTCCAGGTCGAGGTCGAGCGCCAGATGCACCACGACATCGGCCCCACGCAGCTTCTCGGCGATCGCAGGGTCCCGCACATCCAGGATGTGCCACGTCGCGTCCGCGCACTCGCCACGCCGCTCGTCGATGGCGATGACCTGCTTGATCTCCTCGCTGGCGGCCAGCCGCTCGGTGAGCAGCGCGCCCACGCCCGACGCGGCGCCGGTGACCGCGACGACGGGCCCGCGCGGGAGCGAGCTGGTTGAGTGGTTTCGCGCTGCGCGAACCTGCGGATCTGGGGAACTCACCGGGCGTCTCCAGCGGTTGTCTTCAGTAACGGACGCGCGTGACGCGTACGTACCAGGTGGCATCCATCCTGCCGCAGGCCAAGAGTCGGCGAAGCATCGAGGCCCGATCGGGCTGTGGTGTCTACGCTGGGTGGTGTTGTCGGGCAGTCGCCGTCGGAACGAACCGGCGGCCTTACCAGCCGAGGAATCCCGTGAGTGACACCCCATTCGGATTCGGCCTTCCGCCGGAGGAGCCGGAGAACGGCGACGAGGGCAAGGAGAAGGACCAGCAGAGCGGTGGTGGTCAGGGACCGTTCGGTTTCGGGCTGCCCGGAGCCGGTGGTCCCGGAGCCGACAATCCGCTCGCAGCCATGTTCGGTTCCATGAACCCCAACGACCTGGGCGCCGCGTTCCAGCAGCTGGGCCAGATGCTCTCGTACGAGGGCGGTCCGGTGAACTGGGACATGGCCAAGCAGATCGCCCGCCAGACGGTCTCCCAGGGCACCCCTGACGGCACCAAGGACGCGAGCGTCGGCCCCGCCGAGCGCACCGCGGTCGAGCAGGCCGTGCGTCTGGCCGACCTGTGGCTGGACGACGCGACGTCTCTGCCGTCCGGTGCCGGCTCCGCCGTGGCGTGGAGCCGCGCGGAGTGGGTCGAGGCGACCCTTCCCGTGTGGAAGGAGCTCGTCGACCCGGTCGCCGAGCGCGTCGGCGCAGCCATGGGCGACGTCCTGCCGGAGGAGATGCAGGCCATGGCGGGCCCGCTCATCGGCATGATGCGCTCCATGGGCGGCGCCATGTTCGGTACGCAGATCGGGCAGGCCGTGGGCGTGCTCGCGGGCGAGGTCGTCGGCTCGACCGACATCGGCCTGCCGCTCGGCCCGGCCGGCAAGGCCGCGCTGCTGCCGCTGAACATCGAGTCGTTCGGCAAGGACCTGGGCGTCCCCCAGGAGGAGGTGCGGCTCTACCTCGCCCTGCGCGAGGCCGCCCACCAGCGCCTCTTCGCCCACGTGCCGTGGCTGCGCTCGCATCTGTTCGGCGCGGTCGAGGGCTACGCGCGCGGGATCAAGGTCGACACCGCGAAGCTGGAGGACGTGGTCGGCCAGTTCGACCCGCAGAACCCGGAGGAGCTGCAGCAGGCACTCCAGCAGGGCATGTTCCAGCCGGAGGACACGCCGGAGCAGAAGGCCGCTCTGGCCCGCCTGGAGACGGCTCTCGCGCTCGTCGAGGGCTGGGTGGACGCGGTGGTTCACGCGGCCGCCAAGCCGCGCCTGTCGTCCGCGGACGCGCTGCGCGAGACGCTGCGCCGCCGCCGTGCCACGGGCGGTCCCGCCGAGCAGACCTTCGCCACGCTGATCGGCCTGGAGCTGCGCCCCCGCCGGCTGCGGGACGCCTCACGCCTGTGGGCCTCGCTGACCGACGCGCGCGGTGTCGACGGCCGTGACGGCCTGTGGGCTCACCCGGACATGCTGCCGACCGCGTCCGACCTGGACGACCCGGACGGCTTCGTGCACCGCGAGCAGCTGGACTTCTCCGAGATCGACAAGATGCTCGGCGAGGCGGCGAGCGGCTCCGGTTCCGCCGAGAAGCCGAACCTCACGAAGGACGACTCCCCCAAGGACGACGACAAGGGCGACGACACCGAGTGAGCCTCCACGACGACGCGGTCCTCGTACTGAAGAACTACGAGGACCAGGAAGAGCTGCGCCAGGTCTACCTGGAACACCTCTCGGAGCACCCCGACGGCACCTGGAAGTCCTGCACGTCCGGGCATGTCACGGCGAGCGCGCTGGTGATCGACCCGGAGCGCGGCCGCGTCCTGCTGACGCTGCACCGCAAGCTCCGGATGTGGCTGCAGATGGGCGGCCACTGCGAGCCGGACGACGCGACGCTGGCCGCGGCGGCCCTGCGCGAGGCGACCGAGGAGTCCGGGATCCCGGGCCTGACACTGCTGCCGGGCGGTCCTGTACGTCTGGACCGGCACGCCATCCCGGCGCCGTGCAACTGGCATCTGGACGTCCAGTACGCCGCGCTGGCCCCGGCCGACGCCGTGGAGGCCATCAGCGACGAGTCCCTCGACCTGCGCTGGTTCGCGTACGACAAGGTGGCGGACGTGGCCGACGACTCGGTCGTACGGCTGCTGGAAGCCACTCGCGCCAGGCTCTGAGCAGGGGCCCGGCTCTGAACGCGTAAGGGGCGACTGCCATCGCGGTCGCCCCTTACACAGGTGCCGGTACTGCCGGGCCCCGTCAGGGGCGCGGGCAGCCTCTCAGCTCCAGACGTTGCCCTGGTTCTGCGCGTGCGCACCCTGCTGGCCCATGCCGTACTGCGCACGCAGCCCCTGGCCGATCACGGCGTTCTGCGGCGGCAGCAGTTCACTGGGCTGGATGAGCGCGAATCCGTTGCCCATGAAGCTCAGCTCCCAGCCCTCACCGGTGTTGCCGCGGCGCCGCCACACCCCGGAGGAGTGCGTCTGGGCCTGCATCTGCACGCGCAGGCTGGTGGACCACGCGACGATCGCGTCGGCGTCGCAGTTGACGTACCGGTCCGGCGTGACCTGCATCAGCAGCGGCATCCCGGAGGTCATCAGCGCGACCTTGCCGCGACCGGTGATGTTGAGCTGGTACTTGCCGGAGCCGGAGATGCCGTACTGACTGTCGACGGCGATGGCCTCGTAGTGCAGCCCGGAGTCCATCGCCAGGACGTAGCTGCTGTCGACGGTGAGACCGTCCTGGTCCACCTCCACGACGTGCACGTGCTGGCCGAGGTTGGCGAGGTAGACCGTCCCCTGCCCGTGACAGCGCATCAGGTCCAGGCCCTCGCCGGTGTACGCACGCGAGCGCTGCTGAGTGGTGTTCTGGTACTCGGCGTCGAACTCGACGAGCCCCTGGTACGCGACCATGGTGCCCTTGCGCGCGAGGATGTCGTCGTGACCCTCCAGGACGACGCGCAGCATCTGCGAGTTCTGCAGGCTGTAGCGCTCCTGGGTCTGCTGCTCGTTGTAGCCGAAAAGCGGGCTCTGCATGGTGTCCTGCTCCCCCTCAGCCCCGGATCCGGAGGCGGTCGGTGCTGTCCTCGCTGGGCTGGACGACGACGATGCCCTGCCCGGAGAACGCCATCTGGTACGCCTCGCCGCTGCCGCGTCCGATCAGCGACTGCGCCTTGAAGCTGCGCTTGCCCTTCACCTTGAGGTTCGGGGACCAGGCGACGAGCGCGTCCGGGTCGACGTACGTCTCGTCCTCACCACCGCCGCAGTCGACGACGATCGGCTTGCCCCGGGAGGTCAGCGCGACCCAGCCCTGGCCGGAGATCTTGGTGTTCCAGAGCCCCTGTCCGGCGAATTTGGCGAGCCCCTTCACCCGCTCGACGCCCCACGTGAGGTGCGCGTCGAAGGCGAGCAGGTTCGTCGCGTTGACGGAAATCGCGTCCCCATTGAGGTTGATGACGACGACGTTCGCCCCGTAGTCGGCGAGGTAGAGCAGGCCGTCACCGGAGCACTTCATGAGGGGCGCGCCCTCGCCGGTGACCCAGTCGCGCGCGATCTGGCGTACGGCGGGCGGGTTGGGCTCGTACTGGACGAACCCTTCGTAGGCGACCATCGACCCCACGCGCGCGAGGAGGTCGTTTCCGGTCTGCATGGCGACCTTCAGCATGTGATTGCCGTGGTTCTCCATGCGGGTGGTGACGGGTGCCGGGGCGAAGCCCGCGAGTGGCTGGTTCATGACGGGCTCCCTCAGACCTCGTACGGCTGGACGACGACAAAACTGCCGGGCGCGGCGCGGAACTGGAGGTTCACGCTCTCACCGGTGTCGCCGGGATAGGCGTTCCGGCGCATCCGCACCTGGCTGGAGACGATCACCTGTGCGGCCGCGGACCAGGCGACGACCGCGTTGCAGTCGGCGAAGGTCGTGGGCGTCACGGGCAGCACGACGGGGGCACCGTGGGTCTTCACGACGATGGTGCCGGTCCCCTGGAACTGCATCGTGAACAGGGCGCCTCCGGGAATGCCGTGTCCCTCGATACGGCGCACCTCGTACTGGAGCGACTCGTCGAAGGCGAGCACGTTCTCCGCGGAGACACAGATCGCGTCGCCCTGGAGCTCGATGGGGTGCACATGGGTGGAGTTCTCGGCGAGGAACACCTGGCCCTGGCCGGTACAGCGCATCAGCTGCATCTCCTGGCCGGTCGAGTTGCCCACGATCCGGCCGGCGAATCCGGCGCCCTTGTAGCTGAAGTCGACCTTGCCCTGGTAGAGCACCATGCTGCCCTGGCGGGCCAGCACGGGCTGACCACCGATGCCGAGGTCGACCCTGATGAGCTTCTTGTTCTGCTGGGTCCACCGCTGGCCGGTGGGCGTCTCCTTGAAGGCCCCCAGCGCGGCGGCCACACCGGCACCGCCCTGCGGGGCGCCCTGGGGAGCACCGTACGGGGAGGGCGCACCGGGCTGGCCGGGGAACTGTCCGGGCGCCTGCCCCGGGACCTGACCGTACTGCGGCTGCTGACCGTAACCGGGGGGCGCGGCCGGGGCCTGCTGGCCATAACCAGGAGGCGCGGGAGGCGCCTGCTGACCGTAACCGGGAGGCGCGGTCGGCGCCTGCTGGCCGTAACCGGGCGGCATCGGAGCCGTCTGGCCGGGAGGCTGCTGGCCGTAGCCCGGCGGCGGACCGGGCTGCCCGGGCGGCTGCGCGTACGGCGCGGGGCCCGGCGGATGCACGGTGCCGCCCGGCGGGGTGTGCAGGGGCGCGATGATGGTCGGCGCGGCGTGCACCGAGGGCGCGGGCGCCGGCGCGACGGGGGGCGTGACTCCTGGGGGCGGCGCGAAGCCCTGCGCGGCGGGCTGCGGCGCGGGGGCCGGAGCGGCCGGGCCGCCGAAAGCGGGCGGCGCGGTGGCCTGGGCCGGCGGGGCGAAGGACGGCGCGGCACCGGCCTGCGGCTGCTGCGCGGCGGGCTGCTCGTCGGCGACCTCGCCGCCGAAGTTCTTCAGCAGCGCCTCGAGGCCGCCGTCGAAGCCCTGTCCCACGGCGGCGAACCGCCAGACGTCCTTCAGGTAGAAGTCGCCCAGCATCACGGCACGTTCCGTGGAGAACTCCGCGCCGCTGAACGAGTACCGGGCCACCTCCTCGCCACCCGCGACGATACGGAGATATCCGGGAGCGATCTGCGACATCTGTCCGGCGCCGTCGATGGTCGCCGTGAACGACAGTTTGTGGATCTGCGCCGGGATGCGGTCGAGCGTGACGCGGAAGGACTCCGTGTCGCCCGACTGGGCCCCGAGGAGCTGGATCGACTCCTCCGGGGTCTTCGGCTGGTTGAAGAAGACGAAGTACTGGTCGTCCGACAGCCGTTCGTCGGCGTCAAGACCGAAGCAACTGATGTCGAAGGTCAGTCCGGGGCCGGTGATCTGCACACCTACGTACAGATCGGTGCCCGCGGTGAGGTCACTGATCTTGGCCTTGTGGCCGCGTTGGAATTCCCTGGCCATGCGTAACGACCGTCCCCCATCCCGATGCGAGTGCGTCGCGTCAGGCTAACGGCAAACCCTGGGAGTGGACGAAGCCGGTACAGACCCGGTACACAATCGCCCTCTCATCGAGGGCGGACCCCCGCTACTCGTCGCGGGCGGCGGGCAGATGGGGCAGTCGGTCGGCGGCGACCACCCCTTCGAGGTAGCCGCGAGCACGCTCGGTACGCGGATACGCCTCGAGCAGCCGCCAGAAGCGCGGCCCGTGTCCAGGCACCAACAGGTGGGCCAGTTCGTGGACGAGGACGTAGTCGACGACGTACTCGGGCATGCCCTGCAACCGGTGCGACAGACGGATGCTGCCCTCGGACGGGGTGCACGAGCCCCAGCGCGTGTTCTGGTTGGTGACCCAGCGCACGGAAGTGGGCCGGGCCCGACCGTCGAAGTACTGGCCCGACAAGCGCTCCGCCCGTTCGGCCAACTCGGCGTCGCCGAGCACCCTTTTGTTCTCCTGGGCGGCCAGTTTGTCGAGCATGACGGTCACCCAGCGCTGCTCCTCCGCCTCGGACATCCGGGCGGGGATGAGCACGACGGTGCGATCGCCCTCGCGGTACGCGGAGACCGTTCTGCGCCGTCGCGCGCTCCTGCGGACCTCGATCGCGCTCGCCCCCGAGCCGCTTGGCGGCGGGCTCGTCGTGCTGCGCTGTGGTTTTCCGGCGCGGTGCAGTGGGTCGGCGGGCACGCCCCGACGTTACCCGCTGCACATGGGGGAAGTCCCGCCCCCGGGACGGTTCGATGCCGATCCGCACTCCGTGCGCTTGATTTGTACGACGAACGGTGCCACCTGTGGACAACTTTCGGCACCGATCGGCCCGGACAGGCATGCTGGCATTCGGTCGGCGGAGCAGGACGCACACCCGCCGACACACGGGGACGTTCTACGGGCTACGGGGGTAGGTCATGCATCCGATGGTGAAGCCCGCGCTGCGGCGCGGCTGGCGGGATCTCAACACCGTGCAGTTCGGGATGGCACCCGCGCACGCCATGGTGCTGGGCCCGATGGACACGGCGACGGGCAGTTTCCTCGACCTGCTCGACGGCACACGCGGGCTGCCGCACCTACGCGAAGAGGGACGCAAGATGGGGCTGCCCGACGGTCATGTCGACGGGCTGGTGGAACGCCTGGCCCGGTCCGGCCTGCTGGACGACTCGACCGGAGGTGGCCCGGCCGCGGACGCCTTGCGCAAGAAGAAGGAGGTCCTGGACCGGCTGCTCCCCGACCTCGCCTCCCTCTCCCTCGTCGCACCCGAACCGGGCGACGCCATCAAACGCCTGGCCGCCCGCCGCTCACTGCGCGTACAGGTGAGGGGCGCGGGCCGGGTGGGAGTGATCCTGGCCTCACTGCTCGCGGGCGCGGGCGTGGGCGAGATCGATGTGCGCGACATCGGCCGCGTCGAGCCGTGGGACGTGGCACCGGGCGGGCTGCCCGCCGACTCCATCGGTGAGCGCCGGGAGGAGGCCGCCCGCCGGGCGGTGCGCCGAGCCGCACCCGAGCGTCCGCCCCGGACATCCTCGAAGGAGAAGAAGGAGAAGGAGGAAGAGAAGGGTGAAGAGACGGGGGCGGTGCGGGGACTGTCGCTGGTGATCCTCACTCCCCGGGACGGTCTCGCCGTCCACGCGCCCGATCCGGCCGCCGCCGAAGCCCTGATCGCCTCGGGGACGCCACATCTCTACGCGGGTGTCGTCGAAGGCACCGGGGTGGTCGGCCCCTTGGTCCTGCCCGGCGACACCGGCTGCGCGGGATGCCTGGACGAGGGACGCGCCGACCGGGATCCGACATGGCCTCGTCTGGTCGCGCAGTGGCGCTCAGGGCAGCAGCGCCGGGTACCGGCGTGCGACCTCACTCTGGCGGCCGGCGTCGCCGGAGTGGCCGCGGGTCACGCACTTGCCTTCCTGGACGGCGAATTGCCCTCCAGCGCGGGGGCACGCTGGGAGGCATCAGTCCCGGGCTTCGACTGGCACGCCAGACCCGTCTGGCCGCATCCAGCATGCCCGTGCGGCACGGCGGAGAAAGGTAAGGGGGAGCGGGCCTCGGAGGACGGCGGGCCGCACGCGACAATGGCGGGGCAACAGCCGTACGCGGCACGGCTGTCTGGGACTTGGAGGGCGCATGTCTGATCTTCCCCGGAAGGCGGTCACCCGTACTGCCAAACTCGCCGCGCTACCGCTCGGCTTCGCCGGACGGGCAACCTGGGGGCTCGGCAAACGGATCGGCGGGAAGTCGGCGGAGATCGTGGGCCGCGAGCTCCAGCAGCGCACGGCGGAGCAGTTGTTCAAGGTGCTGGGCGAGCTCAAGGGCGGCGCCATGAAGTTCGGGCAGGCGATGTCCGTCTTCGAGTCGGCGCTGCCCGAGGAGGTCGCGGGGCCGTATCGTGCGGCGCTGACGAAGCTCCAGGAAGCGGCGCCTCCCATGCCGACGCGCACTGTCCACTCGGTGCTGGAGGAGCGGCTCGGCGAGGACTGGTCCGAGCTGTTCGTGGAGTTCGAGGACAAGCCGTCCGCGGCGGCCTCGATCGGCCAGGTGCACCGGGCGGTGTGGCATGACGGGCGCGAGGTCGCCGTCAAGGTGCAGTACCCCGGGGCGGGCGAGGCCCTGCTGTCCGATCTGACCCAGCTCAGCCGATTCGCCAGACTTCTCGGCCCTCTGATCCCCGGTATGGACATCAAGCCGCTCATCGCGGAACTGCGCGACCGGGTGTCCGAGGAGCTCGACTACGGACTGGAGGCGCAGGCCCAGAAGGCGCATGCGGAGGAGTTCGCGGGCGACCCGGATGTCCTTGTCCCGGCGGTGGTCCACCAGTGCGACCAGGTCCTGGTGACCGAATGGATCGACGGGATACCGCTGTCGGAAGTGATCGCCGACGGAACCCAGGAGCAGCGGGACCGCGCCGGCCAGTTGCTGGCCCGCTTCCTCTTCTCGGGCCCCGCCCGCACCGGCCTGCTCCACGCCGATCCGCACCCGGGCAACTTCCGTCTTCTGCCGGACGAGAAGAACGGCTGGCGTCTGGGCGTCCTGGACTTCGGCACGGTCGACCGGCTGCCCGGCGGTCTGCCCCTGCCGATCGGCGACTCCCTCCGAATGACCCTCGACGGCGAGGCGGAGGCGGTCTACGAGCTGCTCTGCGAGGAGGGCTTCGTCAAGGAGTCGATAGACCTCGAACCGGACGCGGTCCTGGACTACCTCCTGCCGATCATCGAACCGGCCCAGGCCGACGAGTTCACCTTCACCCGCGGCTGGATGCGCAGCCAGGCCGCCCGAGTGGCCGACCCCCGCTCCCCCGCCCACCAACTGGGCAAACGGCTCAACCTGCCCCCGGCCTACCTCCTGATACACCGCGTGACCCTGAGCACCATTGGCGTCCTGTGCCAACTCGGCGCGACGGTCCGCCTGCGCGACGAACTGGAGGAGTGGTTGCCGGGGTTCGTGCCCGACGAGGAGCTGCTGGACGAGGAGGATGCGGCGGCGGAGGCGTGAGCGGGCCTACCACCACGCCGAGTCCAGGCGGCCCTCGATCGCTCTGAGGTTGGTGCGGGCGCAGTTGTCGCAGAAGTAGTTGCGGGTGCCGTTCTCGACGGAACAGGTCCAGGTCAGCTGGGGACCGTCAGCCGGGGTGCCGCAGCGGGCGCACACGATCTGCTGGCCCTCGCCCGCCTCGGGCCGCGGTGCGGTGCCGGTGCTGTCACTGTCCCCGGGAAGACTCGTCACTCGGCGACGATATCGCCGTGATCGGCGGTTCGCCCGGCACAACGCACCGCGGGGGCCGGTCCGTTCGGACCGGCCCCCGCGGGGAATCACTGCCTGCTATTGCTGCGACTGCCGTCGGCTACTGCATGACCGCCATGGCCAGCGCGCGCCGAGCTCGCATCGAGGCGCGCTCGGCCCGGCGCTGCATGCGGCGGGCGGTCGCCAGGCGCACGGCCCGACGTTCCTGCTCAGCCTGGTGCAGTCGCTCGTGCATATGCGCACGAGCCAGGGCTTCTGGGATGAGTTGCATCTCTCGGGTCCTGTTCTGACGCGAGTCGTTCGCGCCGGTGGTGGTGAAGTCTGGGATCGCGGAGCCTGCGGGCTCGCCGGCGGACGGCTTCATCGGGGCCTGCTTCTTGGGGTCGTTCGTCAGGGGGCGGTCGATCGTTCCTCGGGCGTTCATGCCGCAACCGGGTTCTTGCGCGGGCGGCCACGCGGCCGCTTGCGGGCCACGACAACTCCCTGGACGAAGAGCTCGCCACCCCAGACGCCCCAGGGCTCACGCCGCTCCTTGGCTCCGGCGAGGCAGGCCTCGATCAGCGGGCAGGTGCGGCAGAGGGACTTGGCGTACTCGACATCGGCCGGCGACTCGGCGAAGAAGACCTCCGGGTCGTAGGAGCGGCAGGGGACGGGTACGCCGAGGTTCTCGATGGCGTCGTCGAGCGCGGTGAGCGCAGTGAGCGGGATCAAGGTGGAGTCCTCCGTGAGGCCGGGCGGGGGGATCGTTTCGGAAGGCGGTACGGACGGGGCGTGCGCTTCGAGTTGCACGGTTCGTCTTCCTCGTCTGGTCGTGCCGGCCGGGTTGGCCGGTTGGCGGCTGGTACCGGGTTCTTTTCTTGTCCCGAGGCCCCTTCGCTCTGCTGTCCCCGGTCGGGGACAAACAGAAGGGCCGCGGATCCCGGGTGGGGTTCCGCGGCCCTGAAGGCGCCGGCCTGATCGAGAATCAGGCTGGATCACTCCAGGGTTCAGGCCCACGGAAGGCCCACATCGTGTGGTGCTGCTTCGTCTGCTTCAGGGATCCGGCACCGGCTGCCGCAAAGGCATAGGCATGCGCCTCTGCCCCTACTGCCGCTTCCAGTGCCTGGGTCGGTCGCTCATTGCGCTCACGGATGGGAAGACCCGCGAGAGACACGGAGGACGCCGGCCGGACGGCAGGAATGCCGGACAGACCGGTGCCCAGGTTCGAGACGCCGAGCAGGCACGTGGAGACGACCGAGCGATCGGTCATTTTGACGGTGCTGATGGAGCTGGTGTTGATGCTGATCACTGGAATCGCCTCCTCTCGGCGTCTATGGGGACTGGGGTGAACCAGTCCGACGGTTATTAAGTACAGCACGGAACCAGGGCCTTGGAGAAGGCCGCCGCTTCCGTGTTAAGAACCTATGGGGATTGCTGGGGCATGCGCAAACTATTTTTTCGACGAGTTTGTATCAGTCACTTTCGTCGTCGCCTCCAAGCTCTTGACCTGTACAGATGGCCAGAACGTCGGCTCCGAAGCGGTTGAGCTTGCGCACGCCGACCCCGGGGATCCGCGCTAGCTCGCCCTCGTCGTCGGGCACGGTCTCGGCGATCGCCATCAGTGTCTTGTCGGTGAAGACGCAGAACGCGGGCTGCCCGCTGCGCTGCGCCTGCACCGCCCGCCACTCACGCAACCGCTCGTAGAGACCCTCGTCCATGTCGGAGGGGCAGTCCTCACAGCGCATCAGTTTCATCTCGCCGGCGTCGGCGAGGATACGACCGCAGACCCGGCAGCGGGCCGGGGTCCGACTCGTACGCCGTACCGCCGTGCCACCGCTGCTGCCGACACCGCGCTCGACGCCTCCCGTACCGCCGCCGCTGCTCCGTCCCGCGGTGGCGACGGAGCCCGGGCGCAGCCCGTCGAGGAAGCGGCTGGGCCGGCGGTTGGCTCTGCCACCGGGTGAGCGGGACAGCGCCCAGGAGACGAAGAGGTGCTCTCTGGCCCGGGTGACACCGACGTACAGGAGGCGGCGCTCCTCCTCGATCTGTTCGTCGGTCTTTGCGTAGGTGATCGGCATCATGCCCTCGGCGACACCGACCAGGAAGACGACGTCCCACTCCAGCCCCTTGGCGGAGTGGAGGGAGGCGAGGGTGACGCCCTGCACAGTCGGAGCGTGCTGGGCACTGGCCCGCTCGTCGAGCTCCGCGACCAGGTCGCCGAGGGTGGCGCCCGCCTTGGCGGCGGCGAAGTCCTGCGCGAGGGACACGAGGGCGGCCAGCGACTCCCAGCGCTCTCGGACCGCGCCGGAGCCTGCGGGGGGCTGGCTGGTCCACCCTTCGCCGGACAGCACGGCACGGACCTGCGAGGGCAGGTCGACGACGTCGTCCAGCAGCGAGTCGTTGCCCCCGAAGCGGGCGGCTGCGCGCAGGGCGGCGCCCGCCTTGCGCACCTCCGGGCGGTCGAAGAACCGCTCGGCGCCGCGCAGCTGGTAGGGCACTCCGGCGTCGGCGAGGGCCTGTTCGTAGATCTCGGACTGGGAGTTCGTACGGAAGAGGATCGCGATCTCGCCCGCGGGGACGCCGGAGGCGATGAGGTCACGGATGCGTCGGGCGGCGCCCTCGGCCTCGGCGGGCTCGTCCGTGTACTCGGCGTAGACGGGCTCGGGGCCCGGGGCGCGCTGGGAGATCAGCTCCAGGCGGTGCTCGGCGGCGCGGCCGCGGGCCTGGGCGAGCAGGCCGTTGGCGAGGTGGACGACCTGGGGCGAGGAGCGGTAGTCGCGGACGAGCTTGACGACGGTGGCTCCGGGGTGACGGGTGCGGAAGTCGAGAAGGTGGTCGGGAGTTGCACCGGTGAACGAATAGATCGTCTGGCTGGCGTCACCGACGACGCAGAGGCTGTCGCGCTCGCCGAGCCACAGTTCCAGGAGGCGCTGCTGGAGCGGGCTGACGTCCTGGTACTCGTCGACCACGAAGTGCTGGTACTGGGAGCGGACCTGCTCCGCGATGTCGTGACGGTCCTGGAGGATCGCGACCGTCAGCAACAGGACGTCCTCGAAGTCGATGACCGCGCGGTCGCGCTTGAGGTCCTCATACGCCCCGTACAACTGGGCGATCTCGGCCGGGGCGCGGGGGACTTCGCGGCCGGCCTTGGCGGCGGCGGCCGCGTAGTCGGCGGGGATGGTCTGGGTGACCTTGGACCACTCGATCTCCGCCGTGACGTCCCGCAGTTCCCCCCGGTCGAGGCGGATGCGGCAGGCGGCCGCCGCGTCGGCGACGAGCTGGATCTTGCGGTCGACGAGCCGGGGCAGGCTCCCACCGACTGCTTTCGGCCAGAAGTACTGGAGCTGGCGCAGCGCGGCGGAGTGGAAGGTGCGGGCCTGGACGCCGCCGGCGCCGAGCTGGCGGAGGCGGCCTCGCATCTCGCCCGCGGCGCGGTTGGTGAAGGTGACGGCCAGCACACTGGAGGGCTGCAGGACCCCGGCGCGCACCCCGTAGGCGATGCGGTGGGTGATCGCCCGCGTCTTGCCCGTACCGGCGCCGGCCAGCACGCACACCGGACCGTGCAGGGCGGTGGCGACCTCGCGCTGCTCGGGGTCGAGCCCGTCGAGCACCGCGTCGGCCGTGTCCGGAACCTGCGGGAAGAGGGTGGAGTGCGTTGCTGCTGTCACCCCGCCATGCTGCCAGGTCGCCGGAGACGGATGAGCCGGTTGTCCACAGGGAGGCCCTCGTAGTCGTACTAATGCGGCAGGCGTCACGTCCTGCGGGACACCTCGGGATACCCCCTCCGGGAATGGGGGCCAGGTCACATACGTTCCACTGGCAGCGACCACGCACCCCGAAGCCGTGAAGGAGCGCAAACGACATGCAGGGCACTGTGACGATGTACAGCACCACGTGGTGCGGCTACTGCCGCCGGCTGAAGAGCCAGATGGACCGCGAGGGCATCACGTACAACGAGATCAACATCGAGCAGGACCCGCAGTCCGCGGCGTTCGTGGAGAAGGCGAACGGCGGAAACCAGACGGTTCCCACCGTTCTCTTCCCGGACGGTTCGACGCTCACGAACCCTTCGCTGGCTCAGGTGAAGCAGAAGATCGGCGTCTGAGGACGTCAGGCCACTGCCCGCGTCGGCAGGGGCTTGCCGTACCAGAGCTCGATGAGGCGGGCCGCGATCGAGATTCCGTAGGGAGGCAGGACCTCCCCGGACTCGAAGGCGGCCCGCAGGTCTTCTCGGGAGAACCAGCGGGCCTCGTGGATTTCCTCGCCGTCGACGTTGATCTCGGACGAGGTCGCTCGGGCCATGAAGCCCAGCATGAGGCTGGAGGGGAAGGGCCACGGCTGGCTGGCCACGTACTCGACCTCGCCAACCGTGACGCCCGCCTCCTCGAAGACCTCGCGGCGCACGGACTGCTCGATGGACTCGCCGGGCTCGACAAAGCCGGCGAGCGTGGAGAAGCGGCCTTCGGGCCAGTGCACCTGGCGGCCGAGCAGGATGCGGTCCTCGTCGTCCGTGACCGCCATGATCACGGCCGGGTCGGTGCGCGGGTAGTGCTCGGCGCCGCAGGCGGGGCAGCGGCGGATGTGCCCGGCGGCCGCAATGACCGTGCGCTCGCCGCAGCGCGAGCAGAAGCGGTGCAGTCGCTGCCAGTTCTCCAGGGCGACCGCGTGGACCATCAGGCCCGCGTCACGGGGAGACAGCAGCAGTCCTGCCTCGCGCAGACCTGCCGGGCGTGCGGACTGGTCGATGCGGCCGGGAAGCGCGTCCTTCTGAAGTGCGAAATAGCTCACACCATCGTCGTCCGTGCCCAGGAAGTAGCGGTGCGCCTCGGTGAGCGGGGCCTCGAAGGAGGGGGTCATCACGAGCTCGGTGGTGCCGTCCGCCGTCTCGTCGATGAGCACCTGACCGCCGGAGACCACGAAGACACGGGTCGTGGGGTGACTCCAGGCCGCCGCGAGCCAGGCCTCGTCGAGCCGGTGGTGGGCGGCCCGGTCGATGCCGCTCGGGGCGGTGAGCGAGATGGGACGTTCGGCGGTACGGTCGGTCCAGGTGGTCACGGGTGCTTCCAACTCCCCCGGTGGAACGGTTATTTCGGCGGGCGGTTCAGCAGGACGTACGGCAGGGCGGGTGTGCGGGGCGCTCTTCAGCACGTGAATCGGCTTCTTCAGTGTGCCTCGCGCCAGTTCTCGGCCAGATCGCCCCACAGGTAGGCGGTGGTTTCGACGCCCTTCATGAGGAGATCGAGTTCGACCTTCTCGTTGGGGGCGTGCCAGCCGTCGGAGGGGACGGAGATGCCCAGGAAGAGCACCGGGGCGCCGAGGACTTCCTGGAGGTCGGCGGCGGGTCCCGAGCCGCCCTCGCGGGTGAAGCGGATCGACTGCTCGAAGGCGCGGCTCATGGCGCGTGCGACGGACTGCAGAGCCGGGTGGTCCAGGGGTGTGAGACACGGGCGCGTGGCCGCTCCGAACGTGATCTCGTGCCGGATGCCCGCGGGCAGCTGCTCGGCGACCCAGGCGCGTACGGCCTTCTCGATGTGGTCCGGATCCTGGCCGGCGACCAGCCGGAAGGAGAGCTTCACCATGGCCGAGGACGGGATGATCGTCTTGCTGCCAGGGCCCTGGTAGCCACCGCCGATGCCGTTGACCTCGGCGGTCGGACGGGCCCAGATGCGCTCCAGGGTGGTGTGTCCGGCCTCTCCGTGGGTGGCCGTCGACTTGGCCGTGCGCAGCCACCGCTCCTCGTCGAAGGGCAGCTCGGCGAAGAGCTCGCGCTCCCGGTCGGTGAGTTCGGTGATGCCTTCGTAGAAGCCGGGTACGGCCACGCGCGCGTGCTCGTCGTGCAGCGCGGCGACCAGGCGGGCGGCGGCGGTCGCCGGGTTGGGCACGGCGCCGCCGAAGGAGCCGGAGTGGATGTCCTGCTCGGGGCCGTGCAGCTCGATCTCGCACTCGGCGAGGCCGCGCATGCCGGTGCACACCGTGGGGGTGTCCTCGGACCACATGCCGGTGTCGGAGACGATCACGGCGTCGGCGGCGAGCCGCTGCGCTCGCTCTTCGACGAGGTCACGGAAGTGCGGCGAGCCGGACTCCTCCTCGCCCTCGATCAGCAGCTTGAGGTGTACGGCCGGGGCGGTGCGCCCGGTGGCGGCGAGGTGGGCGCGGACCCCGAGTGTGTGAAAGAACACCTGGCCCTTGTCGTCGGCGGCCCCGCGCGCGTAGAGGCGGTTTTCGCGGATCACCGGCTCGAAGGGCTCGGTGTCCCAGCCGTCCTCGCGGGCGGCGGGCTGCACGTCGTGGTGCCCGTAGACGAGGACCGTCGGGGCTTCAGGGTCGTCGGAGGGCCACTCGGCGAAGACGGCCGGCGCGCCCGCGGTCGCCCAGACCTCGGTGGTCGGGAAACCGGTCTCCCGCAGCTTGGCGGCAAGCCAGTCGGCGCTGCGCGCCACGTCCGCGGCGTGGTCGGGCTGAGCCGACACCGAAGGGATGCGCAGCCACTCCGCGAGGTCGTCGAGGAAGGCCGTGCGGTGGTTCTGGATGTATGTGCGGACGGTGCTGACGGCGTTGTCAACGGGCTTGCTCATGCTTATGAGCCTATCCGCCCACAGAGGCGTGTTCGTCCGGCGGTTCCCCCGGAGCCTGTTCCTGTGGGCCCGCTGGGTCTTCGATGAGCAGCCTCTCCAGTGCGGCACGGTCCGGGAGGTGGTCCGGTCGCACGACCTCGCCGCTGCGGACGTACAGGAACGCCGCCTTGACGGACTCCAGGGGCACACCTTGCTGCTCGGCCCAGGCGAGACGGTAGAGCGCGAGCTGGAGGGGGTCGGCGGTGCGTCCGCGGTTGGTCTTCCAGTCGACGATCTCGTACGTCGTCCCGTCGCCCTCGCCTTCCCTGTAGACGGCGTCGATACGGCCGCGTACGACGCGTCCGGCGATGGCGAGCTGGAACGGCGTCTCGACGCGGTGGGGAGTGCGGTGCGCGTACGGAGTGCGCTCGAAGGCGTCCTTGAGGGTCTCCAGGTCTCGCTCGTCGGCGATCTCGGCCTCGCTGCCGGGCAGCTCCTCCGGCTCCAGCATGGGCAGCCGCAGCTCTTCGAAGCGCGACTCCACCCAGGCGTGGAAGCGGGTGCCCTGGCGCGCGGCGGGCTGCGGGGGGCGCGGCATGGGGCGTGCCAGCTCCTGCGCGAAGCCGTCCGGGTCGGCGGCCAGGCGCAGCAGCTGCGACGCGGTGAGCGACGACGGCAGGGGTACGTCCGTGACGCTCGCGCGGGCGCGCAGGAGCTCTCCGGTCAGGGCGTCCAGATCGCGGTCCCAGGAGGCGAGAGTGCGGGCTTCTTCCGGGGTGAGCTCCGCTTCGGCGGGGTGCCGACGTGCGTGCGGGATCGTCGGCCCCGGCAGGTCGCCGTCCGGCTCTCCGGCGAGCGGCACGCGCGCGTGGTGCACCGATACGGGGCGCGTCGGCCGGGCCGTGGTCCACGCGTCCCAGTCGGAAGAGTCGTCGTCGGGGAAGTCCGACGACTCGGCGTGGTCCGCGAAGCCGTCCTCGTGGTCCGGGAAACCGTCCTCGTCGTAGGGCGGTTCGTCGTCCTCCGGGGGAGGTGGCCAATCCGGGTCGTCGAAGGAGGCCGGGCCGTGGGCGGCCCCGGCTCGGCGCCCTTCCGCCCCGGGGTGGGCCTCCTCGTGCGACGCCACCCGCTCCAGGTGCGCGAGTACGGTCTCCGCGGCCGCGCGGCGGCGGGCGAGTGCCGCGTCGTCGAGCGGGAGCGGCCACGCGTGGTCGGCGGCTGCCTCGTGCAGGGCGGGGTTCTCCTCGTCCTCCGCGGGTTCGTCCGCCCAGACCTCGATCTCGCCGTGTCCCGCCGCGCAGTGCTCGTACAGGGCGTGCAGGAAGTCCGAGGGGCCGCGCGGCCGCTTCTGGGAGGGGCCCCACCAGTGGCCGGAGCCGAGCAGCAGCGAGCGGGGGCGGGTGAAGGTGACGTAGCCGAGACGGAGTTCCTCGGTGTGCTGGTGGTCCTTCATGGCCTCGTGGAAGGCCTTGATCCCCTTGGCGTCCCAGGCGTCGATGTCGGGGAGTGTGTCGGCGTCGCCGCGCAGCTCGTGTGGCAGGACCTTGCCCTGGGCGGTCCATTTCTCGCGGCCCTGGCTGCTGGGGAAGGTGCCGTTGACGAGGCCGGGGGCCGCGACGACGTCCCACTCCAGGCCCTTGGACTTGTGCGCGGTCAGGACCTTGACGGTGTTCTCGCCGCCGGGCAGGGCGTTGTCGAGGCCCTTCTCGTACTGCGCGGCGGTGCGCAGGAAGCCGAGGAAGGCCAGCAGGGTCGCCTCGCCGTCGCCCGCGGCGAAGGACGCGGCGATGTCCAGGAAGTTCGACAGGGTCTCGCGTCGGCGGGCGGCCAGGGCGTGCGGGGACGCGGACAGCTCGACCTCCAGGCCTGTGACGGCGAGCACCCGGTGCAGGACGTCCATCAGGGGGTCGGCGAGCGAGCGGCGCAGCTCGCGCAGCTCGGCGGCGAGCCGCGCGAACCGCACCCGTGCGTCCGGCGAGAAGGGCAGCCCGTCGTCGTCCCCTTCGGCCTCGATGGGCAGCTCCAGGAATGTGTCGAGGGCGTCCGCGAGCGATATCGCCTCGGCCGGGTCGACCCCCTCGACGGCTGCGGCGAGCCGGCGGTCCGGGTCGTCGTCGGCTCCCACGCGCGCGTGGGACACGAGAAGGCGGGCACGCCGCCCCAGGAGGGCGAGATCGCGCGGGCCGATCCGCCAGCGCGGGCCGGTGAGCAGCCGGACCAGGGAGGCGTTGGCGCCGGGGTCCTGGAGCACCTCGCAGACGGCGACGAGGTCGGCGACCTCGGGGAGGTGCAGCAGCCCGGAGAGGCCCACCACCTCGACGGGGATGTCGCGGGCGACGAGCGCGCCCTGGATCTCGGCGAAGTCGGTGGCCGTACGGCACAGGACCGCGATCTCGCCGGGCGCCTTTCCGGTGCGTACGAGATGGGCGATGGAGTCGGCGAGCCAGTCGATCTCCTCGGCGTGGGTGCGCAGCAGCGCGCAGCGGACCAGGCCGTCGCGCTCGGCCCCGGGGGCCGGGCGGAGGGCCTCCACGCCCGCGTGCATGGCGCGCAGAGGCTCCGCGAGGCCGTTGGCGAGGTCGAGGAGGCGGCCGCCACTGCGACGGTTCTCGCTGAGCGCCTGGCGGCTCGCGAGGCGGCCGTCGGGGTGCGCGAAGTGCTCGGGGAAGTCGTCGAGGTTGGCGACGGAAGCGCCGCGCCAGCCGTAGATGGCCTGGCAGGGGTCGCCGACCGCGGTCACGGGATGACCGGTGCCGCCGCCGAAGAGTCCGGCGAGCAGGACGCGTTGGGCGACCGAAGTGTCCTGGTACTCGTCCAGCAGGACCACGCGGAACTCGTCCCGCAGGATCTCTCCGACCTCGGGGCGGGTGCGGGCCAGGGTGGCCGAGAGGGCGATCTGGTCGCCGAAATCGAGGAGGTCGCGCTCGCGCTTGGCCGCCCGGTAGCGGCCCACCAGCTCGGCGAGCTCGCGCCGGGCCGCGGCGGCCTCGGGGACCTTGCGCAGATCGGCGTTGGTGAGTCTGGTGCCCTCCAGGGAGCGCAGCAGCTCGGCGTCGTACGCGCGCAGGTCCTCGGGGCGTACGAGGTGTTCGGCGAGCTCGGAGTCGAGCGTGAGGAGGTCGCCGACCAGGTCGGGGAAGGAGCGGGTCAGCGCCGGGTACGGTCCCGGGGCCTCGCGCAGCACGCGTGCGGCGAGCTGGTAGCGGGTGGCGTCGGCGAGCAGACGGGACGTCGGTTCGAGTCCGATACGCAGCCCGTGGTCGGTCAGCAGCCGGCCCGCGAAGGCGTGGTACGTGGAGATGACGGGCTCGCCCGGCGGGTTGTCCGGGTCGATGACATCCGGATCCGTGACGCCCGCCTTGATGAGCGCCTTGCGGACGCGCTCGGCGAGTTCGCCCGCCGCCTTGTTGGTGAACGTCAGGCCGAGGACCTGCTCGGGGGCGACCTGTCCGGTGCCGACCAGCCACACCACGCGTGCCGCCATCACCGTGGTCTTGCCCGAACCGGCTCCGGCCACGATCACCTGCGGGGCGGGCGGTGCGGTGATGCAGGCCGTCTGCTCCGGGGTGAACGGGATGCCGAGGAGCTCCTTGAGCTGCTCGGGATCGGTGATACGGGCGGGCACGTCAGAGAGGCTAGCTGCGCCCACTGACAGTGGGGGCCACATCGGCCGCCGGGGCGAGAGAACCGCTGGTCAGCACACGTGGTGCCGTACATCACTCGCCTCCGTGCCGTCCTCTGGGGACACCCGCTCGGCGACTGGCGCCCTTCGGGACCCGTCACTCGACCACGTGCCGCCCCTCAGGCCGAGCGCTGCACGACGCCCGGAACGCGCAGTGTGTGCAGTGTTGTCCCGCGGTCGGCGAGAATCGTTCGTCGAGGACCTTGCCGGCTGCGGTGGCCAGGAGGTCGCCGACCCACTCGCCCTCCAGCGGTGCCTGGGCCTGCACCTTGGGCAGGGTCTCGCCGCCGTTCTTCTTCGCGGCGCCCTGGCGCAGCTGGACGAGTTCGGCACCGCCCGGCTCGGGGCGTACGCCCTCGAAGGCGTCGTCGACCGCGCCTTCGCGGACGGCGAGCTGGTAGACGGCGAGCTGCGGGTGGTGTGTCACCTCGGCGGCGCTCGGCGCCTGTTTGCCGGTCTTGAAGTCGACCACGTAGGCGCGGCCTTCGGTGTCCGCCTCGACGCGGTCCATGGAGCCGCGGATGCGTACTTCGTAGGAACCCGCTTCGAGGGTCACGTCGAAGTCGTGCTCGCTGGCCACCGGCGTACGTCCGGCGCGGGCTCCACTGGAGTCGACGTGCCACTTCAGGAAGCGTTCGAGCGCCACGCGCGCGTGCTCCTTCTCCTGAGCCGACTTCCAGGGCGCGTCGAAGGCGAGGGCGTTCCACACGGAGTCGAGGCGCTCCATGAGGACGGCGAGGTCGGCGGGGGTGTGTCCGGACGCGACCTCGTCGGCGAGGACGTGCACCACGTTGCCGAAGCCCTGGGCGGCCGTCGCGGGCGCGTCGGCCTTCACCTCGCGGCCCAGGAACCACTGCAGGGCGCAGGTGTTGGCGAGCTGGTCGAGGGCGCTTCCGGAGAGCACGACGGGCTGGTCGCGGTTGCGCAGCGGGACCTTGCTCTCGGTCGGCTCGTACATGCCCCACCAGCGGTACGGGTGCGCGGAGGGGACCAGAGGGCGGCCGTCCTCGTCGGCGAGCGCGGCCAGCCGGGCGAGGCGGCGGGCCGCGGCCTGTCGAAGGGGGTCCGAGACGCGCGGGTCGACGGTCGTGGCGCGCAGCTCGGCGACCAGCGCGGCGACGGACAGGGGGCGGCGTGGACGGCCGGTCACGTCCTTGGGTTCGACACCGAGTTCGGTGAGGAAGCGGGAGGGCTGGTCGCCGTCGTCGGCGGGGGCCTTCACGGCGGTGACGACGAGGCGTTCACGCGCGCGCGTGGCGGCCACGTAGAACAAACGGCGCTCTTCGGAGAGGAGCGCTCCGGGCGTGAGGGGTTCGGCGAGCCCGTCGCGCCCGATGCGGTCCGCCTCCAGCAGGGAGCCGCGGCGGCGCAGATCCGGCCACAGGCCCTCCTGGACGCCCGCGACGACGACAAGGCGCCACTCCAGGCCCTTGGAACGGTGCGCGGTCATCAGGCGTACGGCGTCGGGGCGTACGGCCCTGCGGGTGAGCGTGTCGGCGGCGATGTCCTCCGCCTCGATCTCCTCCAGGAAGTTGAGGGCGCCACGGCCCCCGGTGCGCTCCTCGGCGCGCGCCGCGGTCGCGAACAGCGCGCACACGGCGTCGAGGTCCCGGTCGGCGTTTCGCCCGGCCGCACCACCGCGCCGTGCGGCCCGCTCCAGGCGCTGCGGCCAGGGTGTGCCCTCCCACAGGTCCCAGAGCGCCTCCTCGGCCGTCCCGCCGCCCGCGAGGCGCTCCCGTGCCTTGCGCAGCAGCGCGCCGAGGCGCTGGGCTCCCCGGGCGTACGCCGGGTCGTGCGCGACGAGCCGCTCCGGCTCGGCCAGCGCGCGGGCGAGCAGGTCGTCGGACGGCGGCGGTACGAGATTGCCGGCGGCGCGCTCCTCCTCACGCAGCGCGCGGCCCAGGCGCCGCAGGTCGGCGGCGTCCATGCTCGCGAGGGGCGAGGCGAGGAGGGTGAGCGCGGTTTCGGTGTCGAGCCAGGGCGCGACCTGCGAGTCAGCGTCTTCAGGTACATCGGCGTCTTCGGATACGTCTGCGTCTTCGGGTACGCCTTCGGATACGTCTGCGCCTTCGCGTACGTCTGCGTCGTCACGTACGTCGGTGTCTTCGGATGCGTCTGCGTCGTCACGTACATCGGTGTCTTCAGGGACATCGACAACTACGTCGCTGTCGCCACCGGAGGCCACGTCCGCACCCGACTCTGCCCGCGCCACCGCCCGCAACGCCGTCAGCAGTGGCGCGACCGCGGGCTCGTGGCGCAGCGGCAGATCGTCGCCGTCGATGTCGAGCGGCACCCCAGCCGCGGTGAGCGCCCGTCGGATCGTCGGGATCGTGCGGGAGCCCGCGCGCACCAGGACGGCCATGTCGCCCCAGGGGACGCCGTCCTCCAGGTGGGCGCGGCGCAGAATGTCCGCGATGTTGTCGAGCTCCGTACCGGACGTCGGGTACGTGTAGACCTCGGCGCCGCCCCCGTCCCGTACCGGGGACAGCTCGCGGTGGGCGCGCACCTTCTCCGCCGGGAGGCGGGTCAGCGGCATCCGCTGGGTGAGCAGGCGGGTGGCGGCCAGCAGGGCGGCTCCCGAGCGGCGGGACGTCCTGAGTACCTCGACCGGCGCCCGGCGGCCGTCCGCGCGCGGGAAGGCGTCGGGGAATTCCAGGATGCCGTTCACATCGGCGCCCCGGAAGGCGTAGATCGACTGGTCGGGGTCGCCGAAGGCGACAAGCGTGCGCCCGCCGCCCGCGAGGGCGCGCAGCAGCCGCACCTGTGCGGGATCGGTGTCCTGGTACTCGTCCACGTAGACGGCGTCGTACTGGGCGGCGAGGCGCTCGGCGACGTCGGGGCGCCGGGCGAGGAGCACCGCGCGGTGGACGAGTTCCGCGTAGTCGAGCACTCCTTGCATATCGAGGACGTCGAGGTACTCGGCGAGGAAGGCCGCCGCCGCACCCCAGTCGGGGCGGCCGATGCGCCGGGCGAAGGCATCCAGGGCGTCGGGGCTCAGGCCCAGTTCACGGCTGCGGGCGAGGACCGCGCGAACCTCATCGGCGAAACCGCGGGTGGTCAGGCAGGCGCGCAGTTCGTCGGGCCAGCGCACATGAGCGAGACCGAGCCGCTCCAGGTCGGGCTGGCCTGCGAGCAGCTCGCGCACCGCCACGTCCTGCTCGGGGCCGGACAGCAGCCTCAGCGGCTCGACGAACAGGTCGCTGTCCTGGTGGGCGCGGACCAGGGCGTAGCAGAAGGAGTGGAAGGTGGTGGCCTGGGGCGCGCGGGCGGCCCCTATGCGCAGCGCCATACGGTCGCGCAGTTCGACGGCCGCCCTTCTGCTGAACGTCAGCACCAGGATCCGTTCCGGGTCGCCGTCCCGTGCGATCCGGGCGGCCACGGACTCGACGAGCGTGGTCGTCTTGCCGGTGCCCGGACCTGCGAGAACGAGCAGCGGGCCGCTCCCGTGGTCAACCACCGCGCGCTGCCCTGCGTCCAGACGAGGGGGATCCACCCGGGCCGGCGGCGTACGCACCAGTCGGTACGCGCCGCGGGTCCCCTGGCGCACCTGGGGGTGCGTCAGGCGCCTGGTGGAAGAGGAGGAGCTCACGTGGTTCGCCGGTCCTGGTGGTTGTGCAATCTGTCACTGCCGGCGCGGAGCGCCGACGTGGAGGCATGGTGGTCGGGTGACGGATGGGTGGACCACCGCTTCTGGAGGGCGGTGGCCGCGAGGTGAGGGGGATGCGCGCCGACGACGCTACGCCGGTGAGCTTCGTGGATGGAGGGCTTCCCCTTCTTCCCTCACACCACGTGCGTCCCTCGCTCCACGAACGTACGGCATGTCACGGATGTGCCTCGTTTCCCTCGTACGGGCCACAGGTTCCCCTTCCGCCCGTCCGATGCCGGAAGCTGTCAGGTGTGACCTTCCGCGCGCTCGCCGCCGTCCCATCGCGCCCGTCTCATGTCGACGCGCGGCAGATGCCCCTCGGAGGCTCTGCTCGCCTCCTTCAGAGGCGTGCCCTCGTCGCGGTAGTGAGCCAGCGCCCGCAGTTCGTGGCCGGGGAGCAGCACGCCGTCCGCGCGTATGACACGCCACCACGGAACCGATCCTCCGTAGAGGGCCATCACCCGGCCCACCTGGCGCGGTCCGCCCTCCTCCAGCCATTCGGCGACGTCGCCGTACGTCATGACGTGCCCGCGCGGGATCAGCTCGGCGACCTCAAGGACCCGCTCCGCGTACTCCGGCAGGGCATCCGCCGGAAGGTTCTCCTCGCTCATCCGATCCATCCTGCCCCACCCCACCGACAATGTGACTCGGTGACGACTATGCGTATCCCTCGCCCCGCGGCGACGCTTGGGGCAGACTGTGCGCCCCCGCGTTTGCACCCTGATGCCCCCGTGTGTCGGTGGGGCATGCCACCATCGTGCGGGCGGTGACTGGTGATACGAGACCAAGAAGAGACGATGAGGCAGCAGGGCGTGCACCCCGAAGACGCGGAGAGCACCTCCGAGGCCTCGTCACGCCCGGACACCGGCGGCGTCGACGAGAGAGACGAGAAGAACACAGCCGAGAAGGCGAACGAGTCCGCCTCCAAGACGGCCGAAGAGACCGCTCCTCAGACGTACGAAGAAGAGAAGCAGCAGGTCAAGAAGGACACCGACTGCGCCGACGAAGCCCACACCGACGAGGTCGAGGGCGACGAACCGCTGCTCCCCGCGCGCGTGCACCGTCCGTCCGACCTGATGCGGCTCCTGGTCGGCTTCCTCGCGATCGTCCTGCTCCTCGCCATCGCGGCGTTCGCGCACGGCACCACCTCCGGGCTCGAACAGGACATCAACAAGGGCACGGGCCAGGCACCCGATCTGCTGATCAAGATCGCGGGGCTGGCGTCCAGCATCGCGATCCTTCTGGTGCCCGTTGCCTTCGCTATCGAGCGGCTGATCAAGCGGGACGGGCTGCGCATCGCCGACGGCGTCCTCGCCGCGGTCCTGGCGCACGGGGTGACACTGGCCACGGACCTCTGGGTCGCGAAGGCCGCCCCGGGCTCCATCCAGGAGGCCCTCACCCAGCCCTCGCCGGGTGACATCCACGCCCTCACCGACCCCGTGCACGGCTATCTCGCACCGGTCATCGCGTACATGACGGCCGTCGGCATGTCCCGCAGACCACGCTGGCGCGCGGTGCTCTGGGTGGTGCTGCTCCTCGACGCCTTCTCCATGCTGGTCACCGGCTATACGACACCGTTCTCGATCATCCTGACGGTGCTGATCGGCTGGACCGTCGCGTACGGGACGCTGTACGCGGTCGGCTCGCCGAACGTACGGCCCACCGGACGGACGCTGATGGCGGGCCTGCGGCATGTCGGCTTCCACCCGGTGAGCGCGGCCCGCGAGGAGGCACCGGAGGCCACGGAGAACGGCGACCGCGGCCGGCGCTACTTCGTCACGCTGGAGGACGGCCCGCCGCTGGACGTCACCGTGGTCGACCGCGAGCAGCAGGCACAGGGCTTCTTCTACCGCGTGTGGCGCCGGCTGACGCTGCGCGGCATCACCACGCGCCGCAGCCTCCAGTCGCTGCGCCAGGCTCTGGAGCAGGAGGCGCTCCTCGCGTACGCGGCCATCGCGGCCGGGGCCAACGCGCCCAAACTGATCGCTACCTCGGAGCTCGGCCCGGACGCCGTGATGCTCGTCTACGAGCACACCGGTGGCCACACCCTCGACTCGCTGCCCGACGAGCTCGTCACCGACGATCTGCTGCGCGACACCTGGCACCAGGTGCAGGCACTCCAGTCCCGGCGCATCGCGCACCGCAGACTCGCCGGTGACGCGATTTTGGTGGATCGTTCCGGCACGGTGATCCTCACCGATCTGCGGGGCGGCGAGATCGCGGCCGGTGATCTGCTCCTGCGCATGGACATCGCCCAGATGGTCACCACGCTCGGGCTTCGCGTCGGCGCGGAGCGGGCCGTGGAGTCGGCGGTCGGCGTGCTCGGCCCGGACGCCGTCGCCGACTGTCTGCCGCTGCTTCAGCCGATCGCGCTGACGCGCGCCACGCGCGCGACGCTGCGGAAACTGGCCAGGGAGCGCGCGCACCGCGAGCGCGAGGCGGTCCTGGAGGCCTCCCGGCAGGACAAGCTCGCCCGCGCCGAGGAAGCCAAGAAAGCCACCACTCCCGTACTCGAAAAGCCCGGCAAGAAGGCGGTACGCGCCGAACAGCGGGCCGAGAAGCGGGCGATCGACGAGGCTCTGGACGAGGCGCGCGAGGAGGATCTGCTCACCCAGATCCGCCACCAGGTGCTGCTGATCAGGCCGCAGGCGCCGGTCGAACCGGCCCGCCTGGAGCGCGTCCGGCCGCGCACGCTGATCAGTTTCATCGCCGGCGCGATCGGCGCGTACTTCCTGCTGACGCAGCTCACCCACATCGAGTTCGGGACCCTCTTCGACAACGCCGAGTGGGGCTGGGTCGCCGCGGCCGTGCTGTTCTCGGCGCTGAGCTACTTCGCGGCGGCGATGAGCCTGCTCGGCTTCGTGCCCGAACGGGTGCCGTTCCTGCGGACCGTTGCGGCTCAGGTCGCCGGCTCGTTCGTGAAGATCGTGGCACCCGCCGCGGTCGGTGGTGTCGCCCTCAACACACGCTTCCTGCAGCGCTCCGGGGTGCGGCCGGGGCTCGCGGTGGCGAGCGTCGGCGCGTCGCAGCTGTTCGGGCTCGGCTGCCACATCCTCATGCTGCTCTCGTTCGGCTATCTGACCGGCACCGAGAAGACGCCGTCCCTGTCGCCGTCCCGCACGGTCATCGCGGGTCTGCTGACGGTCGCGGTGCTGGTTCTCGTGATGACGTCGGTGCCGTTCCTGCGCAAATTCGTCGTCACGCGCGTGAGGTCGCTGTTCGCCGGTGTGGTGCCGCGCATGCTCGATGTTCTGCAGCGGCCGCAGAAGCTGGTCACCGGCATCGGCGGAATGCTGCTGTTGACCGCCTGCTTCGTGATGTGCCTGGACGCGTCGATCCGCGCGTTCGGTCACGAGGAGACCACCACGCTCAGCCTCGCCAGCGTCGCCGTCGTCTTCCTCGCCGGTAACGCGCTGGGCTCGGCGGCACCCACCCCCGGAGGCGTCGGCGCGGTCGAGGCGACCCTCACCGTCGGTCTGATCGCCGTCGGCCTCCCCAAGGAGGTCGCCGCGCCCGCGGTGCTGCTGTACCGGCTGCTGACCCTGTGGATTCCTGTGCTGCCGGGGTGGCTGTTCTTCAACCACCTGACGCGCAAGGGCGCGCTCTAGGCAGGCGTACGGGGGCCGGCTCGTACGCCCCTCGGCGCCGGCCTGCGTGGACGGTCCCGTACGCCCCACAGCGGACCCTCACCCGCACGGCTCGCGCCCCGAGCGCCTCGCCCCGCACGCCCGCAGGATGGGGTCATGCCGAACCCTCCCCAGCTGCGCGCCGCTGCCCTGACCGTCACCGCCGTCCTGCTGTCCTCCTTGATGACGGGTTGCAGCGACGGCTCCAAGGACGAGGATCTGACGGCCCAGAAGCTGAACTGGAAGGAGTGCCCGGCGCCGTCCGAGTCCGAGGGCGGAGGCAACGCCCCCTCACCCCTGCCGGGCGGTACGGAGTGGCAGTGCGCCACCTTGAAGGCGCCCCTCGACTGGGCCGAGCCCAAGGGCCACACGATCGGGCTCGCGCTGATCCGGGCGAAGTCGAGCGGCGACCCGAGCAAGCGCATCGGCTCGCTCCTCTTCAACTTCGGCGGCCCGGGCGGCTCGGGCGTCACCACACTGCCCGCCTTCGGCGAGGACTACGCCACCCTGCGCACCCGCTACGACCTGGTGAGCTTCGATCCGCGCGGGGTCGGCCGCAGCGCGGGCGTGAAGTGCGAGGACGACAGTCAGCTCGACAAGTACTTCCAGCAGGACGCCACCCCGGACAACACCGCCGAGCAGCAGAGGCTCCTGACGAACACCAAGACGTTCAACGCGGCCTGCGAGAAGCACTCCGGGAAGGCGCTCCCCCACGTACGCACCATCGACGCGGCCCGCGACATGGATCTGATGCGGCAGGTACTCGGCGACGACAAGCTGCACTACTTCGGCATCTCGTACGGCACCGAACTGGGCGGCGTCTACGCCCACTTGTTCCCCAAGAACGTGGGACGCGCGGTCTTCGACGCGGTCGTCGACCCGACGCAGAACCCCGAGCAGAGCTCACTCGGGCAGGCCAAGGGCTTCCAGCTCGCGCTCGACAACTTCGCCGAGGACTGCACCTCGAAAAAGGACCCGTGCCCGATCGGCGACACCCCGCAGGACGTCAAGGACCGCATCGCCACCCTCCTGAAGGACCTCGACAGCAAGCCGATCCCCGGCGTCTTCCCCCGCGAGCTCACCCAGACCGCCGCGACCAACGGCATCGCGCAGGCCCTGTACTCCAAGGACTTCTGGGAGTACCTGACGGAGGGCCTGCAACAGGCGTACGACGGTGACGGCAGGGTGCTGATGCTGCTCTCGGACTCGATGAACGGGCGCAGCGAGAACGGCCAGTACAGCAACATCACCGCGGCGAACGTCTCCATCAACTGCGCGGACGACAAGCCGCGTTACAGCTCCGACTACGTGGAGTCGAAGCTTCCGGAGTTCCGGGCCGCCTCGCCGACGTTCGGTGACTATCTGGCCTGGGGCATGGTCAGCTGCACCGACTGGGCCGTGGCGGGCGCCGCCGACCACCCGGACGTCGGCGCCGCGGGTGCGGCCCCGATCCTCGTCGTCGGGAACACCGGCGACCCGGCAACCCCGTACGAGGGTGCGAAGAAGATGGTGGACGCGCTGGGCAAGGGAGTCGGCGTCGAGCTGACGTACAAGGGCCAGGGGCACGGGGCGTACGACAGCAAGAACAAGTGCGTGCAAGGCGCCGTGAACGGCTATCTGCTGGAGGGGACCGTACCGTCGGCCGGAACCGTCTGCTCTTAGAAAACTGCAGGTCAAAGAGTTATCCACAGGGCTCGGTGGTCGCTGAGCGCGGACGCCTAATATGGCTTGCATGTGATCCGCGACTTCGGGCGGATCACGGGCGAGGGGGAGCTCATGACACGTTTCGCACGGTGGACGGCCGCGGCCGCCGCCGCGTTGCTGGTGGCGGGCTGCGGCAGCGGCTCGTCGGGGGACGGCAAGAACGACGGGAAGAACAGCGATACGCCGTCGGCCGCCGCGCCGTCTTCCGGCACTGCATCGGGACTGCCCGCCTCACTCACCTCACAGAGGCTCGACTGGGGCCGCTGCAAGGGCACTTCGGACTCCCCCGCGCCAGGCAGCGGCTGGCAGTGCGCGACGCTGAAGGTGCCGCTGGACTACGCGAAGCCGGAAGGCGGGACGATCGGCCTCGCGCTGATCCGCTCGAAGGCGACCGGCGGCCAGAGCAAGCGCATCGGCTCCCTTCTGTTCAACTTCGGCGGCCCCGGTGGCTCGGGCGTCTCCACGATGCCCGCGTACGAGAGTGTCGTCGGCCAGCTGCACGAGCGGTACGACCTGGTGAGCTGGGACCCGCGCGGCGTGGCCGCCAGCGAGGGCGTGCGCTGCCGCAGCGACAAGGCGATCCAGACCGCCGAGTCGGTGGACGCCACACCCGACGACGCGGCTGAGGAAGCGGCCTACTTCAAGGACGCCGCCGACTTCGGCAAGGGCTGTGAGAAGGCCGCGGGGAAGCTGCTGTCACACGTCTCGACGACAGACACGGCCCGCGACATGGACCTGATGCGCCAAGTCCTCGGCGACCGGAAGATGCACTACTTCGGCATCTCGTACGGCACCGAACTCGGCGGGGTGTACGCCCACTTGTTCCCCAAGAACGTGGGACGCCTGGTGCTGGACGCCGTCGTCGACCCGAGCGCCGACACGGTCGGCCACGCCAAGAACCAGACCCTGGGCTTCCAGCGGGCCCTGGACGACTACCTCAAGTCCACGGGCCAGGACCCGAAGCAGGGCTCCCAGAAGATCGTGGACCTGCTGAACCGGATCGACACGAAGCCGCTGCCGACGACCAGCGGGCGCAAGCTCACCCAGACGCTCGCGCTCACCGGCATCGTCCTGCCGCTGTACAGCAAGGAGGGCTGGCCGCGCCTGACCAGCGCCCTCAAGGCGGCCGAGGACGGAGACGGTTCGGAGCTGCTGGATCTCGCCGACGGCTACAACGACCGCAACTCCTCGGGACACTACGGCACGACGACGCATTCGCAACGGGTCATATCGTGCTTGGACGACAAGCAGCGGCCGACGCCCGCGGAGACGAAGAAGCTGCTGCCCGAGTTCGAGAAGATCTCGCCCGTATTCGGGGACTTCATGGGCTGGGACACGGCGGGCTGGTGTCACGACTGGCCGGTGGCCGGTCAGTACGACAACCCGGAGGTCAGCGCCCCGGGAGCCGAACCCGTCCTGGTCGTCGGCAACACCGGGGACCCTGCGACGCCGTACGAGGGCGCCCGCAAGATGGCCGACGAGCTGGGCAAGGGCGTCGGCGTGGAGCTCACCTGGAAGGGCGAGGGCCATGGGGCGTACGGGAGTGGGAGCGACTGCGTCGACTCGACCGTGAACAGCTATCTGCTGGAGGGGACGGTGCCGAAGGACGGCAAGGTCTGCGCGTCGTAGCCCCTGCGGGCCGGCGGCACCTGCCCCGGCCCGCGCGGGTCGCGCCGCGGACAGCGGAAAGGGGCCCGGCACACCGAGTGCCGAGCCCCCTCACCGAAGAAGGCGTACGCCTAGTACACCGGCTTGTCCGGCTCGATCTGGTGGACCCAGCCGATCACGCCGCCGCCGACGTGCACGGCGTCCGAGAAGCCCGCGGACTTCAGGACGGCGAGGACCTCCGCACTGCGGACACCCGTCTTGCAGTGCAGGACGATCTTCTTGTCCTGCGGAAGGGTCTCCAGGGCGGTGCCCATGAGGAACTCGTTCTTCGGGATCAGCTTGGCGCCGGGGATCGAGACGATCTCGTACTCGTTGATCTCGCGGACGTCGATGATCTCGATGTTCTCGCCGTCGTCGATCCACTCCTTGAGCTGCTTGGGAGTGATCGTCGAACCGGCGGCCGCCTCCTGGGCCTCCTCGGACACGACGCCGCAGAAGGCCTCGTAGTCGATGAGCTCGGTGACGGTGGGGTTCTCGCCGCAGACCGCGCAGTTCGGGTCCTTGCGGACCTTGACCTGGCGGTACTGCATCTCCAGGGCGTCGTAGATCATCAGGCGGCCGACGAGCGGCTCACCGATGCCCGCGAGGAGCTTGATCGCCTCGTTGACCTGGATGGAGCCGATGGACGCGCAGAGCACACCCAGGACGCCGCCCTCGGCGCAGGAGGGGACCATGCCCGGCGGCGGGGGCTCCGGGTAGAGGCAGCGGTAGCAGGGGCCGTGCTCGGACCAGAAGACGGAGGCCTGGCCATCGAAGCGGTAGATCGAGCCCCAGACGTACGGCTTGTTCAGCAGCACGGCCGCGTCGTTGACCAGGTATCGGGTCGCGAAGTTGTCCGTGCCGTCGACGATCAGGTCGTACTGGCTGAAGATGTCCATCACGTTCTCGGCCTCGAGCCGCTCTTCGTGAAGGACAACGTTCACGTACGGGTTGATGCCCAGCACGGAGTCGCGCGCCGACGCGGCCTTGGAGCGGCCGATGTCCGCCTGGCTGTGGATGATCTGGCGCTGCAGGTTCGACTCGTCGACCTCGTCGAACTCCACGATGCCGAGCGTGCCCACGCCCGCGGCGGCGAGGTACATCAGCGCCGGCGATCCGAGGCCGCCGGCGCCCACACACAGCACCTTGGCGTTCTTCAGCCGCTTCTGCCCGTCCATGCCCACGTCGGGGATGATCAGGTGGCGGGAGTACCTACGGACCTCGTCTACGGTGAGCTCAGAAGCTGGCTCGACCAGGGGTGGCAGCGACACGGGGACTCCGTTGGTCGGTCAATCACTACAGTTGTTCTCCCCGTAACACTGCCACGCCCTTCTTCATTCCGAGACACCCGTTCCGATCCGCGAGACGATTTCGTCCCAGTACCCGGGCATCGTCGCCCAGGGGTCGGCCCGGCCGCCCTGGTCCGTGCGGTCGGTGAAGTAGATCGTCGAGGCGCCTTGCCAGCGGGCGATGCGCAGCGCCTCCTCCAGATGACCGCGCGGCACACTGTGCACGAAGTGGCAGAAGCGCTCGGGCGGATAGTCGGCGGTCCACTCGGCGACCTGCGACCAGCGGTAGTCGCTCCAGGAGCCGGAGAACGTCACCAACTGGTCGGCGCTCTCGGCATACCCGGGGTAGGGGTGGCCGCCGTGGCCCAGCACGATGTGCGCGTCGTCGAGGAGCGCGCGGAGCGTGGTGGCCGTGCGGCGGACGTCGGGGAGCGCGGCGCGCTCGGTGGGGCAGCGGTCGAGGAGGAATCCGTCGACCCGGTACCAGTCGAGATAGCGGTGGGCGTCGGAGATCAGTTCACCGAAGGCGCGCGCGCCATAGGTGGTGTCCAGGTGCCCAAGGATCCGGACCCCCGCGTTGCGCAGCCGTCCCGCGGCCTCCAGGCAGTGCGGGTCGGGGCGCGTGCCGGGGCCCTTGGCCACGTTCAGGACGACCCAGTGCAAGGGGGTGCCGGGGCGGGTCAGCTCGCCCCACTCCACAGGGGCGACAAGGGGGTGCGCATAACCGGGGATGCCGAACCCGAGGCCTAAGTCGGTGCTCGCGGTGCCCGCTGCGGTGCTGGTCAGATACGGCATGCCGCCTCCATCCAGATGTCGGCGAGGGATTCCTCGAGGTTGATCCGGGGCCGCCAGCCGAGCCGGTCGCGCGCGGTGCGCACATCGGCCTGCTGCCAGCTGCCGCAGCCGTCCGGGTAGGGGTAGGCGACCGGGGCCGCGTGGTCCGGTTCGCCGCGAGGGTGGCCGATGGATGACCTCATGGGTCCGGGCGGGCCGTCGAGTTCGTGCAGGGCACCGCCGTAACCGGCCACGCGGGCGAGGACGGCGGCGGCGTCGCGAAGGCGCACGGCGCGGCCCGAGCCGATGTTGATCACACCTTGTGCGGCGGAGAGCGAGGCGGCGTGGACGGCGCGGGCGACATCGCGGACGTCGATGAAGTCGCGTTGAACGCCGAGTCCGCCGAGTTTGAGTTCGCCGTCGCCGGACTGCATGGCGCGGCGCAGGGCCTCGGCGAGGCGGCCGAGCGGGGATCCGGCGGGGGTGCCGGGACCGGCGGGCGAGAAGACGCGGAGCACGACGGCGTCCAGGCCGGAGCCGAGGACCAGTTCGGTGGCGGCGAGCTTGCTCACGCCGTACGGGCCGCCCGGGCGCGGCACGGCGTCCTCGGCTGTGGAGGAGCCGGGCTGGCTGGGCCCGTACTCGGCGCCGCAGCCGATCTGGACGAGCCGTGCCCCACAGCCGCTGCGGCGCAGGGCCTCGCAGACGGTGGCGACGGCGACGGTGTTGTGCCGGGTCAGTTCGCGGGCGCCGCCGCGGGTGGCGCCCGCGCAGTTGATGACGACTCCGGGGTGTACCGCGTCCAGGAAGCGGGTGAGCGCGCCGGGGCTGCCCGAGGCGAGGTCGAACCGTACGTCGGCGTCGTCGCCCCGGCCGAGCGCGGTGAGCTGCACGGCCGGGTCGGCGAGCAGGCGGTCGGCCACGAAACGGCCGAGGTATCCGTTGGCTCCGATCAGCAGGACCCTCATCGGGCGGCTCCCGGGGCGGACTCTCCGGTTCGGGAGGTGATCATCTGGCGTTCTCCTTCGAGGTGATGCCGTAGGTCGGGAGAGGGCCCGCGGTGTCGGCCCCGCGGGAGTAAGGGGCCCGTGCCCGGGGTGCTGCCCCGGGCACGGGGCGCGGCTCACGGTGGTGGGGGACGCCGTGGGTCGGGTTTCGGGTCGCCGCCCACGGCATCTGAGGCCATGGGTCCGGGACGTCGGGCTGCTCGCCCTGGAGTCGCAGCGGCTTGCCCGGGACCTGAGGCCGTGCGGCCTCAGCTCGATGGCGTGCGGCCCAGGCTTGACGCTGTGCGACCTGGACCGGCCGAGCATGTGGACCACAGCTCGGGCCGTTGGGCGCGCCAAGGCCCGGACCGGTCGGGGAGCCGGCGCTCCGATCGGTCCGTGGGCCGGGGCTCGGTGCGCGGCTCATGTCGCCCCGCAGGGCAGGGCGTGGGCCGAGGCCCGGGTCAGGGTGCGTGTCGAGTGGACGAGGAGGACGAGGGTGGCCGCGCCGCACACCAGGGCCGGTACGGCGCCCGGTCCCCAGGCGTCGACGACGGTCTCGACGGGGGTGGCCAGGAACGAGCAGCCGGGGAGGCGGCCCGCGAAGACCGTGGTGAGGGCGGTCGCCTCGACAGCGCCCGCGACGGCGAGCACGACGGCCGGGGCGTGGGTGAAGCCGCGCGCTGTCAGCAGCCGGGCGAGCAGGAGCAGCGCACCGAGAGCACCGGCTCCTGCGTACGCGGTGGGCTCGCCCAGCGCCGCTCCGCACAGCGCGAGCAGCGCGCCGAGGGCGCACAGGAACAGGCCGAACGCCCCGAGGAGCAGGGGCTGTACGGAAGAGGCGAACTCCTCCAGGCCACGGCTCGCGGTCAGCCGGCGGCTCGCGCGTACCGCGAAGAGGTGGGCGCACCAGGAGGCCGGGGCGCAGGCCAGGGCGAGGGCCAGCAGGGGTGCGGTGGCCAGCGGCCAGGGGCCGTCGGGACCGCCGTCGAGGCCGGCGCTCAGCAGTCCGTCGCCGAGGAGGGCGTACGCGATGAGCCAGCACGTCCACGCGCGCGTGGCGCTCGTGGTGCGGTGGCCGGTGCTCAGCGGGCCACGACGGAGAGCGACACGCAGGCCGAGCGCCACGGCGAGGGCACCGACCGCGGCGACCGCGAGGCGCGGCTGTCCGTCGGTGAGCCGCAGCCCGGCCACGGCCGCCCCGCAGAGGGCGCCCGGCAGCAGAGCGAGCGCCGCCCAGTCGGCGCGCGCGCCGGGGCGCGCCGAGGTCACCGCGCGGGGCGCGGGCTC
Source organism: Streptomyces sp. R35 (assembly GCF_041053035.1). Classification (NCBI taxonomy): domain Bacteria; kingdom Bacillati; phylum Actinomycetota; class Actinomycetes; order Kitasatosporales; family Streptomycetaceae; genus Streptomyces; species Streptomyces sp. R35. The sequence continues at coordinate 7,244,653 of NZ_CP163440.1, read as the reverse complement.
CCCGTCGCGGGGCACGCGCGCGTACATCTCCTCGGCGAGCGAGAACACGTCCCGGTGCCGGAACCGCGCGGCGGTCCGGTCGGTCACCCCGTGTGCCTCCAGGCCCGCCGCGATCTCCAGCGGGTCCACGGCCCGTTCGCAGAGCTCGCGGTGCCGGTGCATCAGGGCTTTCACGGGGTCCACGGCACCGCGCCGCCCGGTGGCCGTGGCCTTGCGCGCGCCGTCAGCACCTCCCGTGCCACCACCCGCGCCCGCGCCACTTCCGGCGCCCAGGCGGTCCCCGGCACCCAAGCTGCGCGCGCCGCTCCCCGTACCCGGTCCGCCCGCGCCGCTCGTACCACCCACGCCGTCCCCCGCACCCAGGCCACCGTCGCCACTCGTGCCGGCGCGCGCCGCGCTCTCGCGCGCCCCACGGGGTGCGAAGAGCCCCGCACGAGGACCGGCAGAACCTCCGGCTGTCTCGCCAGAGCCGCCGGAGCCGCCCGCGGTCCCGTCGGCGCCGGCTGCCCCTTCCCGCGCGCTCCCCGCCCGTACGTCCGTCTCCCCCGCCCCCGAGACAAGCCACTCCTGCGACTGCTGGTCCCAGGCCCCGGGGCTCGCCGGTGTTCCGGGCCGGTCCAGTTCGCCCAGGTCGTCCAGCCCGTTCAGGCCGCCCGGTGCGCCCGGTTCGCTCATCACGCGCCCTCCCCCGCGGGTACGGGAACCGTCGCCCGTACCGGCGCACCGGCCGCCCAGCGCGGTCGGCCCGAGGCCATGAGGCGGGTCTCGGCCCAGCGGCCGGGCACGTGGGCCTCGGCAGGGACTCCGAAGGGCAACGGCTCGCCCTCGTCGTCCACGACCACCCGCCGTACGGGAGAGTGCGAGACGATCTCCAGGTAAATGCCGTGAAATGCCGCGACGTTCTGCTCGACGGTGAAGAGTTCGAGGGCGCGTGCGCGGCCGGCCGCGCCCAGGCGCTCACGGCGCTCGGGGTCGCGCAGCAGCGACACGCACGCCTCGGCGAGCGCCCGCGGATTGCGTGGCGGCACGACGAGGCCCGTACCGCCGATGACTTCGACGACCGCGCCCACATCCGTGGAGACCGTGGCGCGGCCGCAGAACATGGCCTCGACGAGACTGATGGGGAAGCCCTCGATGACGCTGGACAGGACGATCACCGCTCCGGAGGCGTATGCCTCCGCGAGGCTCGGGACCTCCGGGCCGCCGATCTCCTCGAAGGACACCGGGTTGTCGCCGACCGCGTGCACGCCCTCCGCCTCGTCGGGGAAGAGCTGTGCGGCCAACGCCCTGCAGTGGGAGAGGTAGGTCGCGCCCTCCGGCCCGTCGGCGGGCGCCCCGACGATCCGCAACCGGGCCTTCGGTTCCTCCTTGCGGATCTCCGCGAAGGAGTGCAGCAGCGAGATCAGGTCCTTGGCCGGTTCGATGCGGCCGACCCACACGAGCGTGTCCGGGTCCGCGCACCTGCTGCCCTCCGCGCTCTCCCCCACCTCGGCGAAGCGGGACGCCTCCATGCCGGGGTAGACGGTGCGCAGTTTGGCGCGGTCGGCGCCACAGCGCTCCTGCCAGCGACGGGCGTGTGTGTTGCCGGGCGTGATGAGGGTGGCCGCGCGGTAGACCTCGGCGGCGAGCCTGCCGTGGAACGCGGCGAGCAGCGCCCGTACGGCGGGGGGCTCCCCGACGGAAGCGGAGGCCAGGTAGTGCGCCCGCAGCTGGACCCCGTACTCCGTGACCAGCAGCGGCACCCCGGAGAAGTGCCGGGCGAGGAGGCCGGGCAGCGCCGCCGCGCCGCCGGCCGCGGCGTGGCACAGGTCGACCGAGTCGAGCCCGTCGTCCTCGTACCAGTCGAGTGAGAGGGGGCGCAGGGCTCGTTCGATGTGGGCGGCGACGGCGAGCAGGTCGGGCACGCGCGCCGTGCGCGCGGTGCGGAGTGCGCCGGGCGCGCGACAGGCGCGCTCCAGGGCGCGCACGGCGCCCTCGGACCGCAGTGCGCCGACCAGGCCGCCCTCGTCCCGGGCGAGTTCGGCGAGCCCGTACAGCGCGTTGCCGAAACGGTCCGCCTCAACACCGTCGGAGGCCGCCGAGCCGCCGGCCGTTCCCGAGCCCCCGGTCGCCGCCGGCCCCCCGCACACCGCCGCGGCCAGCTCCCCGTACGCGTCCGCGAACCGTCGGCGCGCCCGCCGCCCGTAGACCACCCCGTCGTCCTCGGCCGTCCACAACGGTGCAGTCCGCACCCGGCTGACCTGCGGCGGCAGCTGGATCCAGCCCTCGTCCTCCTGCCGCTCGCTGCGGCTGAGCGCGTAGATGTCGAACTCATGCTGCCCGAGCCCGCGCACGAGCCGGTCGCACCAGAGCCTGGCGTCACCGCTCACATACGGATAGCCACCCTCCGTCAGCAGTCCGATGCGCACGAGTCCACCCCCGATCTCCCGTCTGGGGAGCCGCCGTTGACCCGGCGGCTCGCAGCGGGACGAACGTATGCGGACATGACGGTGCCGCGACGGACGGTTGTCCATCGCGCCACCAAAAGGGGTGAACGGTCGTAACTTTCCCGTACGGACCGCGTTCCGTCGCGCTAGGGGATCAAGCAGTTACGTTTCGTTAGGCCGAGGCCGACCCTCCCCCTCACGCCGGAGCCAGCTCCCTGCGGGCGGTGCGGCGCCGTGCCGCGACCTCCGGATCGAGTGCCGGTACGGCGGCCAGCAGCTGCTTCGTGTACGGGTCACGCGGGGACTCGTACACCTCGTCGGCGGGCCCGTACTCGACGATCCGCCCGCGCCGCATCACGGCCACCCGGTCGCTGACCTGGCGTACGACCGCGAGATCGTGCGCCACGAACACCAGCGCGAGCCCGAGTTCCCGCTGCAACTCGCCGAGCAGGGCGACCACCTGGGCCTGAGTCGTGACGTCGAGTGCGGAGACCGGCTCGTCGCACACGATGACGCGCGGTTCGGCGGCCAGTGCCCGCGCGATGCCGACGCGCTGGCGCTGCCCTCCGCTGAACTCGTGCGGGTAGCGGTCGTAGTGCGCAGCGTCGAGCCCCACGCGCTCCAGCAACTCCCGCACGCGCCCCCTGATCCGCCCCCCGTCCAGCTCTCCGCGCGCCCGCAACGGGTCGGCGATGGACTCGCCGATGGTGCGACGGGGGTTGAGGGAAGAGACCGGGTCCTGGAAGACCATCTGCACGGAGGGGCTCACACCGGACTGCGCGCGCCCCTCGTACCGGACCGCGCCGGTCGTGGGCTCCAGGAGCCCCACGAGCATCCGGCCCAGCGTCGTCTTCCCGCTGCCGCTCTCCCCCACGATGCCGAGGGTCTCGCCCCGGTGAATGGCCAGCGACACGTCGTCCACGGCCGCGAACCGCCGCTTGCCGCGCCCGAATTCACGCCGCAGATCCACCGCTTCGAGAACGACCTCGTCCGACACGGGTGCGTCACCTTCCGAGCCGCGCGGCGCGTCCACGCGCGGGACCGCACCCAGCAGCTCCTGCGTGTACGTCTCCCGCGGCGCGCCGAGGACGGCCGCGACCGGCCCGTGTTCGACCGCGCGCCCGTGGCGCATGACGAGGATCTCGTCCACGCTCTCGGCGGCGACCCCGACGTCATGTGTGACCAGCAGCAGGCCCATCCCGGTCTCCTCACGCAGGGTGTGCAGGAGGTCGAGGATCTGGGCCTGGACGGTCACGTCGAGGGCGGTGGTCGGCTCGTCGGCGATCAGCAGCTCCGGCTCACAGGCCAGGGCCATGGCGATGAGGGCGCGTTGGCGCATACCGCCGCTGAACTCGTGCGGGCGGGAGCGCGCCCTGCGCGCGGCGTCCGGGATGCCGACACGGTCGAGCACCTCGACGGCACGCGCGCGTGCGGCTCGCCGGGACGCCTTCACATGCACCCGGTACACCTCGGCGATCTGGTCGCCGACCGCGTAGTACGGGTCGAGGGACGACAGCGGATCCTGGAAGACCATGGCGGCCTTCCCGCCGCGCAGCGCCCGCAGTGCGTCGTCGGAGGCCGCCCGCACGTCCACGCCGGCCACACGCACCGCACCACCCACGCGCGCCCCCGTACCCCGGTGCAGCGCCAGCAGGGCGGACGCCACGGTCGACTTGCCCGAGCCGGATTCGCCGACCAGACCGAGTGCGGCGCCCTTCTCCAGGGTGAAGGAGAGCCCGTCGACGGCACGCAGGTCGCCGAACTCGACCAAGAGGTCCCTCACTTCGACCAACGGCGCCGAAGAGGAGTCGCTCATGTCAGTACCACCCTTCGGTCGGCCACCGCGTACAGCACGTCCGCGACGGCGTTGGCAAGGACCACGAAGAAGCCGGTGACCAGGACCATGCCGACGACCACCGGCAGGTCGACGACATTCACCGCGTGCACGAGTTCGCGCCCGATACCGGGCAGTCCGAACATCGTCTCCGTGAGGACGGCGCCGCCGATCGCCGACCCGAAGTCGTTGGCGTTCAGCGCGATGACCGGCGCGACGGCGCCCCGCAGGGCGTGCCGCCCGATGATCGAGCGCTCCCCCACGCCGTACGCGCGGAAGGTGCGCACATGGTCCTCGGCGAGCGTCTCCAGCATGGAGGCCCTCGTCAGGCGGGCGTACTTGGCGGCCTCGATCAACGCGAGGGACAGCCAGGGCAGCAGCAGGTTCCACGCCCACTGCTCGGGGTCCTCGGCGAAGGGCACGTACTGCGGGAACGGCAGCCATTGCAGCTGCCCGCACACAATGATCATCAGCACCAGGCCGATGACGAAGACGGGCGTGGCCGTGCCGGCGAGCGTGATGCCGGTCAGCACCCGCTCGCTGATCCGGCCGCGCCGCCACGCGGACAGCACACCGGTGCCGACGCCGATGACGAGCCACAGCACCATCGCGCCGAACACCAGCGACAGGGTGACCGGCAGCTTCGCCCAGATCAGCTGGGTGACCTGCTGGTCGCTCTGGTACGAGAGGCCGAGGCAGGGTGCGCCGCAGTGCTGCACCGACGTACCCGTCGAGTAGTCCTGGCCGGCGAAGATGCCCTGCAGGAAGTGCCAGTAGCGCAGGTACAGCGGGTCGTCGAGCTTCAGCTGCTCGGTGACCTGGTGCACCTGGGCGGGCGAGCAGCGCGGGCCGCAGGTGATCTGCGCGACGTTGCCGGGGGCGACGTAGAAGACGAGGTAGATGATCACGGAGATCGCGAGCAGGGTGACGACGGCACCGACCAGGCGCCGTACGGCGAAGCCCAGGAACCCGCTGCCACCCAGGGAACCGCTCAACCCCTTCAAGCCGCTCCATGCCTGGGAGCTGCTCAACCCCTTGAAGCCGCTCATGCCTTGGCCTCCCGCTTGCGTCCCGTGCCGACGCGCAGCCGTGAGGCCGCGCGCGGGTCGAGGGCCGTGCGCACTCCGTCCCCGAGGACGGTCAGCGCCAGCACGGTGAGGAACAGCGCACCCGCCGGCAGCAGCAGGTACTGCGGCGCCGCCTGGTACCAGACGTCGGCCGCGGTGAGCATCTGTCCCCAGGACGGGGTGGGCGGCTTCACGCCGACGCCGAGGAAGCTGAGCGCCGCCTCGACGCTGATGTTCGTGGGGACGAGCAGGGCCGCGTACGTGATGACGGGTGCGCCCAGCGCGGGCAGCAGTTCGCGGCGGGCGACCCGCCAGGAGCCCCAGCCACTGAGCCGGGCGGCGGCCACGTAGTCGAGCTCCTTGAGCGTCAACGTGTGGGCGCGCACGATCTTCGCGATCGAGCCCCAGGCCACCAGGCCGATGATGAGCGCGACGAGGACAGGCCGCGGAAAGCTGCTGGGGACGATCGCGAGCAGCGCGAGGGACATGATCATCAACGGCATGGCGATGATGATGTCCGTGACACGGCTCAACAGTTGATCAACCCATCGATTGCCCAGGCCGGCCGCGACACCGACCACGATCCCGATGAAGACCTGCACCAGCGTGGCCGCGAACGCGACTCCGAGGGAGACCCGGGCGCCGTACACGAGCCGGGCGAAGAGGTCGCGGCCCGTCTGCGGTTCGACGCCGAGCCAGTGGTCCCCGCTGATGCCGCCGAGCGAGCCGACCGGCACGCCGCCGCGCGCGGAGTCGACGAGCCCCGGATGGTAGGTGGTCGGATCCTGGCCCTCGATCGCCGTGAACAGCGGTGCGGCGAGCGCGACCAGGACGAGCAGCGCGACGACGCCCGCCGCGACGAGGGCGGCACGCTGCGCACGCAGCCGCCGCCAGAACTGACGAGCCCCCGAGGCCCCCGGCACGGACGCGGTGTCCGAGCCGGGGGCCTGAGAGGCGACGATTGCCTCGCTCACGGTGCTACTTCACCGCGACCTGGGAGATGTCCAGCACGCCGGTCCAGTCGCTGATCACGATGTTCTTGACGGCACTGCCGTACAGGCGCTTGTAGACCGGGTGGAACAGGGGAACGGTCAGGGCCTGCTCGCCGATCTTCTTGTCCAGTGCACCCCAGCGCTTGGCGGCCTCGTCAAGATTGGTCAACTTGTTGATCGCGTCAATCTCGGCATTGACCGACTTGTCATTGAGGAAGCCGGTGTTGAAGTTGGCGCCGTCCTTGACGATCTGCCGTCCGTCGAAGATCGGGGCCAGGAAGGGACCGCCCGAGGGCCAGTCGGCACCCCAGTGGGCGAGGAAGAAGCCCGGCTCGGTCTTGACGCTGTGGATCTTGTCCTTGTAGTCGTTGATCTCCAGGCCCTGGAGCTTGACGGTGATCCCGGCCTTCTTGAGCGCGTCCTGGATCGAGGTCGCGATCTCCGGGCTGGTCTCGAAGTCCTTGTCGTTGGAATGCGTGAGCGTGATGGTGAGCCCGTTCTGGTAACCGGCCTCCTTCAGCAGCTCCTTGGCCTTCTCCGGGTTGCCGGACTTGCCCGCCGGGAAGAGGTCGTACGGCGTGTAGCCGAAGGACTTCTGGTTCGGCAGATAGGTGGTCGCGGCCTCGGCCAGCGAGGACCCGCCGGCCGCGTTGATCACCGACGTACGGTCGATGGCGTACGAGATCGCCTGCCGCACCTTCGGATTGTTGAACGGCTTCACCTTCGGGTTGAAGGCGATGTAGTTGGTGTAGCCGAAGTGTCCGGTGCCGACGCGTGAGGCGAGTTCCTTGTCACCGGAGACCTTGGCGAGTTCGGCAGGCCCCAGGTTGGTGTCCGTCGTCACGGCCGTGGCGTCCGCTCCCTGAGACGCGGACAGCCGCTGGTTGATCACGGACGAGTCCAGACCCGACCGCACGTCGATCTTGTCCGGGTAGGCCTTCCGCTCGGCGTCGGTCGACGAGGACCAGTACGTGTTGCGCTCCAGGGTGAGCCGCTCACCGTCGTTCTCGTTCTTGACGACCTTGTACGGACCCGAGGAGACCGGGTGCTCCTCGTACTTCGTGCCGTTGTCCTTGGCCTTCGGGACGGGCGCGAACTGCGTCTGCGTAGCCAGGTAGGGGAACTCGCCCTCGGGCTTGTTGAGATGGAAGACGATGGTCAGGTCGTCCGGCGTCTCGATCGAGTCGAGGCCCTTCTTGTCCTTGTACGGGCCCTGGTAGTCGGCGCCGCCGATCAGCCAGTCCCTCAAGTAGGGGGCGCCGCCGGAGAGTTCGGCGGCGAAGGAGCGCTCGATGCCGTACTTGATGTCGGCGGAGGTGATCGCGCTGCCGTCCTCGTACTTGAGGCCCTTCTTCAGGGTGTACGTCCACACGGTCGCGTTCTTGCTCGGGCGGCCGGTGTCCGTGGCGAGGTCGGGGACGACCTCGGCGCCGGCGGCCCCGCTCTCGCGGTTGCGCGTGGTGAGCGTACGGAAGACGAGGGAGGGGACGTTGCCGCCGCCGGAGGTGTAGAGGCGCGCCGGGTCGAAGTCCTCCTGCGGGTTGGCGTTGAGGACCGTCAGCGTGCCTCCCTTCCGCGGCTTGGAGTCGCCACCGGCGCCCTTGGCATCGTTGTCCTTCGGCCCGCAGGCGGCGGCACCCGCTGCCACGACCAGGCTGACGGATGCCGCGGCCACGCGGCGCGCTATGAGGGACGGTTGACGCATCGGAAGACGACCTCTCGAATGGTGAGACGGATTGACGCAGAGTGAGACGGAAGAGAGCAGAGCTCGCCCAAGGCGTCAGGCGTCGACATCCGACCGGAGAGAGACCGATGTGATCGGCGGCAGAGACCGGCAGAATCCAGGAGAGATCCGCACGCCGGAACACGGCGAACGGACAACACGGGAGAAAGCGACGCACTCGCCAGGGGCGGGCGTCAGCAACAGTGAATATCGGCCACGCAGAGCGCGGTCACGCCGAACAGCGCCAGCTCAAGAGCGGCGCGGGCGGAGACGTGACGAGGCGACATGCGGAGAAATATGAACGAACTTTCGGCGCATGTCAACGTGACCTGTGGGGCGCCTGTCAACTCCCGGGATACGGCCAGGGGTTGGCCAGGCAGTGGATCCCGTCGTGGTCGAGGAACTTGGTCTGCTGCTGCATGACGGGGGCGAGTTCGCCGTCCTTGTCGCAGGTGACGTGCCCGTATCCGAGACGGTGGCCGACCTCGTGGTTGATCAGCATCTGCCGGTACGCGTGAATCTTGTCACCGTAGGTCTTGGAGCCCTGGGCCCAGCGGTACGCGTTGATCATGACGCGCTCGGTCGACGCCGAGTCGCACGACACGTTGTCCTCCGTCGTGTCGAGCCCCGACTTGGCGCACCAGGTGGCGGTGGTGCCCGGGCTCGCGAGCGTGATCACGAAGTCGGGCTTGCCGGAAGAGATCCGCTCGAAGGTGCGGCCGCCGTTGTGGGCCCAACTCCGGTCGTCGTTCAGGGTCTTCTGCACGGCCTGCGCGAAGAGGGCGCCGTCGAGGCCGAGGCCCTGCTCCACGTCGACGCGATAGGTGTACTTGCGACCCTTGCCCGGCGCCTTGTCGAAGCCGGGGACCGCGCCGAACTTCCCCGACCCCTTGAGCTTCGCGCCGAGCGCGTACTTCTTGCCCATCTTCTGGTCGTACGTCAGTGTCGTCGCGGCCGTCGCACTCGGCGTCCCCGACTGGGTCGGCCGGTTGTCCCCGCGCGAGGCGGAGTCGCCGGTCTCCCGGTCGCTGCCGCCTGCGGACTGCGCACGCACACCGGCGTCCTCCCGCCCAGTGGCGACCTGTCCGGCCACGACGACGGCCAGCACGGTGGTGACGGCGGCCGCCGCGATCCCGGTGAACGCCCGCCCCTTGCCGCCCTTGCCCTTCGCCGGCTCCTCGACCTCCGGCAGCGGCTTCTCGTCGGCCTCCGTGTCCCAGTCGGTGACGGAACCGTAGGGGTCGGCGCGATGCGGTGCGGTGTCGGGGAACGCCGTGTCACGGAGTGCCGTGTCGCGGCGCGCGAAGACGTCGTCGTCCTCATCGAGCTCGAAGGCGTCGACGTAGGACTGCCGGGGCCCCGGCACGGTCTCCTGGCGCTGACGAGGGATCCGGGGCCCGGGAGGCGCACCCGGGGGCGCCCCCTGAGGCACACCACCGGCCCTGAACTCGCCCCAGCCACCGCCCGGTTCACGCTGCTCGGGATGACCACCACGCACACGAGGGACGCCATGGGCGGGAGTCCCGTCGGGGAGACGGGGCACACCATGGGCCGGAGTCCCATCGGCAAAACGGGGCACCCCGTGGGCCGGAGTCCCGTCCGGGAAACGCGGCACCCCGCGCGCGGGAGTGCCATCGGCCATACGCGGGATGCCGTGCGCCGGTGTCCCGTCGGCGAAACGGGGCACCCCGTGCGCGGGAGTCCCGTCCGGGGAACGCGGCACACCATGCGCCGGTGTCCCGTCAGGAAAACGCGGCACCCCCCGAGACGGAGCCCCGCCCACCGGCGGATACGGCCCCAAGGCACCCTGCGGGCCTTGGGATCCCTGGGTGCCCTGGGCGCCCGCGGGCGGAGGCGCCGCGCGACGCGAGCGAGTGGGTTCCGGCGCCGGAGCCGCGCCCGGTGCGGGAACCCTGGGTATCTCCGAGGTGTCGGTCTTGCCGGCCCGCCCCCGACGACTGTGACGTCCCACGCGCCGCCTCAGCTCCCCGCACCGACGGCGGCCGACGAGGTCAACTCGTCGGTGTCCGCGAGGAGTTCACGGAACGCCGTGGCCACCACGTCCGGGTACTCCATCATCGCGACGTGCCCCGCCTCCGGCAGCGACAGCAGCCGGGAGTCACGGAAGGAGCGGGCCGCGCGCTGCGCCATGCGGTAGCCGACGAGCTGGTCGCGGCCGCCGTAGACGAGGAGCGTCGGCGCGAGCACCCGCTCGGCCTGGCGCCACAGTCCGTGCTGGCCGCCCAGCGTGTACGCGTCCACGAGGCCGCGCGACGAGCGCGTCATGGCGTCCCAGAAGTAGGGGAGGGCGAGCCGCCGCTCCAGCTCCTCGACCGCATCGCGGAACGCCTCGGGCGTCACCCTGTTGGGATCGCCGTAACAGAGCGCCATGACCCCGCGGACGCGCTGCTCGGCGCTCCAGTCCTTGGTGAGCCTGGTGAACAGCCGCGCCACGCCGGGCACCGAGAGCAGCGCGGTCGGCCACGCGGTGCGCTGCGCCCGGATCTCCGGCAGCGCGGGCGAGACCAGCGTGAGCGTACGGACCAGATCGGGGCGTACGGCCGCGACGCGTGTCGCGACGGCACCGCCCAGCGAGTTCCCGAAGAGGTGCACGGGTCCGCGCGAGGCCGCGTCGAGATAACGGATGACCGCGCGCGCGTGCCCCGTGACCGAGTAGTTCCCGTCGTCCGGCGGCGGCGAGTCGCCGAAGCCGGGCAGGTCGAGGGCCTCGCTGTCCACGAGCCCGTCGAGCTGCGTCATCAGGGAGGACCAGTTCTGCGAGGAACCGCCCAGGCCGTGCACGTACAACGCGGGCGGCAGTCCGGCACGCGCCGGCGGTCTCGACCGCACCGAAAGTGTGATCCCCGGCAGGCCCACCGATCTCAGCCGCTCCCCCGCCGCGACCCTGACGGCACTGGCCTTCGGCGTGACGGTGGTGGCCAGCGCGGGCGGCAGCTCGGTCGAAGACATGCGGCAATGTTACGAGACGATCACGCAGTGGTTCATGTGTTCGCCGTCACAAGTGGTGACCGGATCGCATAGCGCCTGGAACGCGCGTCTCCTAGGCTTCAGACGAGGGCACTCGTCGTACATCAGGAGCGCACTCGCACCGCTCGGGAAGAGGAGCCATGACACTCGATCCGACAGACCCCGAGACCTTCAACGACCAGTTCCGGGACATCCTCGCCACGGAGGCCCCCGAAGCCGCGGCCGCCGAGCAGGTCACCGAGCCGGACCCCGCCGACGAGGACGATCCGCAGCCCGTCGGCGATCCCTTCAACGCCAACGAGGCGGACCTCGCCGAACAGGCCAGGATCGTACGCATCAACGAGGACGACTACCGGTGATCGACGGGAACGCACACCAGTGACAAACGAGGGCGACTGCCGGTGCCGGGACGCCGCTGACCAGGGCAGTCGGGGCGGTGCCGCGCCCACCTCGCCCCGTTCACAATGGTTTGTACCCCTATCGCCCGCGTCCGGTCCGTGAAATTCTGCGCTCGCACCGCGCACACCAGGGTTACCGAAAAGTACGATGGCCGCGCGGCGCACACCGCATGTGGACAATTTTGGGAGGCGGCGTGACAGCCATCGAGCAGACAGAGGCAGCACGCCCGCGGGGCACTCGCCTGCCGCGCCGTGCCCGACGCAACCAGCTCCTCGGCGCCGCCCAGGAAGTATTCGTTGCGCAGGGGTATCACTCGGCCGCCATGGACGACATCGCCGAGCGCGCGGGCGTCAGCAAGCCGGTTCTCTACCAGCACTTCCCGGGCAAGCTCGACCTGTACCTCGCCCTGCTCGACCAGCACTGCGCGTCCCTGCTCCAGGCGGTGCGCACGGCGCTCGCCTCGACCTCCGACAACAAGCTGCGCGTCCGCGCGACGATGGACGCCTACTTCGCGTACGTCGAGGACGACGGCGGCGCCTTCCGGCTGGTCTTCGAGTCGGACCTGACCAACGAGCCCGCGGTCCGCGAGCGCGTCGACAAGGTGACGCACGAGTGCGCCGAGGCGATCTGCGACGTCATCGCGGAGGACACCGGCCTCTCGCGCGCCGAGTCGATGCTCCTCGCCTCCGGCCTCGGCGGCCTGGCCCAGGTGGTGGCCCGCTCCTGGCTGCACAGCGACCGCAGCGTCCCGCGCGACCAGGCGGTCCAGCTGCTGACCTCGCTGGCCTGGCGGGGCATCGCGGGCTTCCCGCTGCACGGCACGGACAACCACTGACGACGGTACGGATCACCACCACCGACGGCGCGGATCTCCACTGAGGACGGCGCAGATCACCGCGGACGTACGAGGGGCAGGTCACCGGCACATCGCTGACCGCCACTTTGTTCCCACCCACTGTTCGCTCCTGGCGTTCTCGGGCGGAGCGTGTACGTCCCCTCACCGGGCTAATGTGTGCTGCGTACGGCGCGTACGAACGCGCACATGACTGACCGTCGGAGGGACAAAGCCGTGGAGGTCAAGATCGGCGTGCAGCACGCGCCCCGCGAGATCGTTCTGGAGAGCGGTCAGACCCCGGAAGAGGTCGAGCGCGCGGTGTCCGAGGCACTGGCAGGCAAGTCGCAGCTGCTGAGCCTCGTGGACGACCACGGCCGCAAGGTCCTGGTTCCGGCCGACCGCCTGGCGTACGTGGAGCTCGGCGAGCCCACTCAGCGCAAGGTGGGATTCAGCGCGCTGTAGTTCGGCGAGCGGAAGCTCGAAGGGGCCCGGTGACCATGTCACCGGGCCCCTTCGCATGCCTGCCGCCCGGCCTGCCGGACGCCTGCCGCATGCCTGGCCGGATGCCGCGCTCGTACACAGATGGAGTACAGATCGAGCACAGAGGAGGATTGCATTCCGCACGTCACGGGTAAGACCGGCTACGACCGATTTGCACCGGCCGTGCGGGAGGGACCCCCACCATGTTCTTGGAAGCTCTCGGCTCCGCGATGCTCGGTCTCGCGCTCGCGTGGGCGGCGGCGTACCGCCTCCCCCACCGGCTTCCGGCCCGCAATCTGGTCCTGTCGACCGGTGTGGCCGGGGGCCTGTTCGGCGCCTTTCTGACCCACACCGCGCTGGGATCCGGCCACTTCCTGGTGATCATGCTCGGCGCGGCGGCGGTCGCCGCGGCGCTGCTGTCTCTGCTGCTCCGCCCGGCGGAGCGATTTCGCCGCCGCTCGGCGACGGCGTAGCCCGTTCCGCAAGCCCCGTGACTGAGGCGCCCCGTGACTGAGGCGCCCCATAAGGGGCGCGGGGAACGGCGCGATCAGCCCACCACAACCCGCACGTACGAACTCCCCGCGGGAGCTCAGGCCGCCAAGCCCAGCGCAGCCATCCGCTTGGTGTGCGCCTCGGTGATCCGCGAGAACATCCGGCCGACCTCCGCGAGGTCGAAGCCGTCCGCGACGCCGCCCACGAGCATCGTCGACAGGGCATCGCGGTCGGCGACCACGCGCTGCGACTGGGACAGGGCCTCGCCCATCAGACGGCGCGCCCACAGCGCGAGCCGACCGCCCACACGCGGGTCCGCGTCGATCGCGGCGCGCACCTTCTCGATGGCGAAGCCGGCGTGCCCGGTGTCGTCGAGGACCGCGAGGACGAGCCCACGGGTGTCCGAGTCGAGCCGCGCGGCGACCTCGCGGTAGAAGTCACTGGCGATGGAGTCGCCGACATACGCCTTGACGAGCCCCTCCAGCCAGTCCGAGGGGGCCGTCTGCTTGTGGAAGCCGTCGAGCGCGGCGACGAACGGCTCCATCGCCTGCGTCGGCTCCGCGCCGACCGCCGCGAGCCGGTCCCGCAGCCGCTCGAAGTGGTGGAACTCGGCCGACGCCATCTTCGCCAGCTCCGCCTTGTCGCTGAGCGTGGGCGCCAGCTTGGCGTCCTCCGCGAGCCGCTCGAACGCCGCGAGCTCGCCGTACGCGAGCGCTCCGAGCAGGTCCACGACCGCGGCGCGGTACTGGGGGTCCGCGGAAGCCGTGTCCCAGTCCTGGGCGGCGACTCCGGTGGCCGCGGGAGCGGTGTCGTCGGGGGCCTCGGCGGGGGTGTCAGCGGCGTTGTCAGGCGTCGTCATGAAGCGCACAATAGCCCGCTCACCGCAACAGGGAAGTCCCTGGTCAATCAGTGTGACGACCACTACGTGACCAAATCGGCCATCGCATATGCGCGATTCCGGGGTATGGTGGTAATGCGCCCGGCGAGTATTCGACGGGCCGCACGAATGAGGATGCCCGGTCGGTGGCCCGATCGGCTCCGACCCGACAGCCCTCCTCGTCCGTACGGCACATTGCGTACGGACGATACGGAGGGACCCTCAGCGGTACGAGCGCTCGAGCGTCGGCAGTGGTCCCATGCCACCCGGCCCGCTGGTCAAGAGCGGCCGACGTCCCCCCGGCACGGTCCCGACACGACCCCCGCGCTCGCCTCGCACCGCGCACACAGAAGAGGCAGCACCCTGACTACGACTTTCCGCGATCTCGGCATCCTTCCCGAGACGGCCGAGGCCCTTGAGGCCGTCGGCATCATCAGTCCCTTCCCCATCCAGGAGATGACGCTCCCCGTTGCCCTGTCGGGCACCGACGTCATCGGCCAGGCCAAGACCGGCACCGGCAAGACGCTGGGCTTCGGCCTTCCGCTCCTTGAGCGCGTCACCGTTCCCGCGGACGTCGAGGCGGGCCGGGCCAAGCCCGAGCAGCTCACCGACGCCCCGCAGGCCCTCGTCGTCGTCCCGACGCGCGAGCTGTGCACCCAGGTGACGAACGACCTGCTGACCGCGGGCAAGGTCCGCAACGTACGCGTTCTCGCCATTTACGGCGGCCGGGCGTACGAGCCGCAGGTCGAGGCTCTCAAGAAGGGCGTCGACGTCATCGTCGGCACCCCGGGCCGTCTGCTGGACCTCGCGGGCCAGAAGAAGCTCAACCTCAAGCACATCAAGGCACTTGTCCTCGACGAGGCCGACGAGATGCTCGACCTGGGCTTCCTGCCCGACGTCGAGAAGATCATGAACATGCTGCCGGCCCGCCGTCAGACGATGCTGTTCTCGGCGACCATGCCGGGCGCGGTCATCGGTCTCGCGCGCCGCTACATGTCGCAGCCCACGCACATCCGCGCCACCGCGCCGGACGACGAGGGCGTGACGGTCGCCAACACCGCGCAGTTCGTCTACCGCGCGCACAACATGGACAAGCCCGAGATGGTCGCCCGCATACTGCAGGCCGACGGTCGCGGACTGGCCATGGTCTTCTGCCGCACCAAGCGCACGGCGGCCGACCTCGCCGACCAGCTCCAGCAGCGCGGCTTCGCCTCCGGCGCGGTCCACGGCGACCTCGGCCAGGGCGCCCGCGAGCAGGCGCTGCGCGCCTTCCGCAACGGCAAGGTCGACGTCCTCGTCTGCACCGACGTCGCGGCCCGCGGTATCGACGTCGAGGGTGTCACCCACGTCATCAACTACCAGTCCCCCGAGGACGAGAAGACGTACCTGCACCGCATCGGCCGTACGGGCCGCGCGGGCGCCAAGGGCATCGCGATCACCCTCGTCGACTGGGACGACATCCCGCGCTGGCAGCTCATCAACAAGGCGCTGGAACTCAACTTCAACGACCCGCCGGAGACGTACTCCACGTCCCCGCACCTCTTCGAAGAGCTGAGCATTCCCGCCGGCACCAAGGGCGTCCTCCCGCGTTCCGAGCGCACCCGCGCCGGGCTCGCGGCCGAGGAGGTCGAGGACCTCGGCGAGACCGGTGGCCGTGGCGCTCCGCGCGGTCGCGGTGGCCGTTCGTCGGCTCCGTCCGCACCGTCCGCCGAGCGTGAGCGCGAGCGTGAGCGCCCGGCGCGTACGCCGCGTCGCCGCCGCCGTACGCGCAACGGGGCGCCGTTGGACGAGACGTCCGGGTCTCCGGCTCCGGAGGCGACGACCGAGTCCGCCTCCGCCGAGGGCAACGAGACCGTAGAGGCCCGTACGCCGCGGCGTCGTCGCCGTACGCGCACCGGGGCGGCGGACGCTGTCGCGAGCGCGGCGGTCGTCGAGCCGACGGTGACTCCGGTGGCCGAGGCCACGGAAGCCTCCGTGGCGACGGCCGAGGGTGTCACCGACGAGCCGGCCAAGCCGCGTCGTCGCCGGACGCGCAAGGCTGCCGAGGCCGTCGTCGAGACGGTCGAGACGGTGGCTGCCGCCCCCGTGGAGACCGCTGAGGCCGTGGTTGAGGCTCCGGCCAAGCCGCGTCGCCGTACCCGTAAGGCAGCGGAGGCCGTCGTCGAGACGGTTGAGGCTGTCGAGGCCGCTGAGGCTCCGGCCAAGCCGCGTCGTACGCGGGCCAAGGCCACGACCGCCGCCGTTGCCGCTGTGGACACCGCCGAGGCCGTCGAGGCTGAGGCCGCGGAAACCAAGCCTGTACGGCGCCGGACCCGCAAGGCCGTCGCCGCCGCCGAGCCCGCGATTCCCGCTCAGGCCGTCGCCGAGGAGGCCGAGGCCAAGCCGGTGCGTCGTCGCACCCGCAAGGCCGCCGAGGCTGTCGTCGACACGGCTGAGGGTGTCGCTGAGGCTCCGGTCAAGGCGCGGCGTACTCGTAAGGCTGCGGTGGCTGTTGCCGACGTGGCCGAGGAGGCCGCTGAGGCTCCGGTGAAGCCGCGACGTACGCGGGCCAAGGCCGCCGTCGTTGTGGACACCGCCGAGGCCGTCGAGGCTGAGGCCGCGGAAGCCAAGCCTGTACGGCGCCGGACCCGCAAGGCCGTCGCCGCCGCCGAGCCCGCGATTCCCGCTCAGGCCGTCGCCGAGGAGGCCGAGGCCAAGCCGGTGCGTCGTCGCACCCGCAAGGCTGTGGTGGCTGCCGCGGAGCCTGCGGAGAGCTGATCTCCCTGCCTGACCCTGATGGCCCGGTCCCACTTTCCGTGGGGCCGGGCCATTGGTTTTCGCCCCCGCCGCCCCTACCCGTCCCATCCCCAGGGGCTCCGCCCCTTCGACCCCGTTCGGTTGTGTTTCGGCTGCGGGTGGGTGGGGGGCTGGTCGCGCAGTTCCCCGCGCCCCTAAAGACAAAAGACCGGGGGCGGGCAGGGGGCGACGGGGCGCAGCCCCGAGCCGTTAGGGGCGCGGGGCTGCGCGACCAGCCCCCACCCACCCGCACCCGACGAACCACCCCCGTCGTTCAGGGGCGCGGGGAACGGCGCAATCTTTTGGGGGGTCTGGGGGCGAAGCCCCCAGGAACGGGATGGGACGGGTAGGGGCGGCGGGGGCGAGGAAACGCTCCGCCCTATAGCCTCTGGGACATGAGTAGGCCCCCTACCTTCGTCCCGCCCGCCGGAGTCCGTGCCCGTCGGCTGTCGACCGCCCGTGGCGAGTTCGCCGTGCTGGACGCGGAGCCGGAGGGACCGCTGAAGGGCACCGCGTTGTTGCTGCCGGGCTTCACCGGGAGCAAGGAGGACTTCATCGCGCTGCACGAACCGTTGGCGGCGGCGGGGTATCGGACGGTGGCCGTGGACGGACGCGGCCAGTTCGAGACCGAGGGGCCGAAGGACGACGAAGCGGCGTACGCGCAGGAGGAGTTGGCGCGGGACGTGCTGGCACAGGCCGCCGCGGTCGGGGCGCCCGTGCACCTCGTGGGGCACTCCCTCGGCGGCCTGATCTCCCGGGCCGCCGTGCTGATCGACCCGTCGCCCTTCCTCTCACTCACTCTGATGGCCTCGGGCCCCGCCCAGATCTCCAGCACCCAGCAGCAGCGCGTCAAGCTGCTGCGGGACGCGCTCGCCGTGATGAGCATGGCCGAGGTGTGGGACGCGATCCAGGCGATGGAGACGCCGGAGGAGACCGAGACCGGCGGACTCGACTCGGGGCTCGACGACCGCGCCGACCTGCGGCGCCGCTGGCTGGGCAACAGCCCCGCCCAGCTCATCGCCACGGGCCGCCAGCTGTGCACCGAACCCGACCGCGTCGCCGAACTGGCCGCCGTCCCGCTGCCGAAGCACGTGCTCTCCGGCGAGCACGACGACACCTGGCCGGTGGCCCTGCTGGACGAGATGGCCGTACGGCTGGAGGCCCGGCGCACGCTCGTAGCGCAAGCCGAGCACTCTCCCAACACGGATCAGCCGCTGGAGACGGCCCGCGCCTTCGCCGACTTCTGGGACGGCGTGGCCGGCTAAGCGGCTAGGCGACCAGGCAGCTCAGGCGACTAGTACTGCGCCTGCAAGTGATCCCAGAAGCCGTCCCGGAGCGCGCGGCGCAGATCCGCCTGTCCCCGCAGGGAGTACTGGAGCAGCCCCTCGGCCTCGACCAGCAGATCCTGGTCGACCGAGCCGGGGAGGTAGGGGTGCCCGGGCAGCAGTTCCACGAGCGATTCGCGGCCCCGCGCGGCCAGCCACTTCGCGGCGACCTGCGCGCCCACGAAGCGCACGTCCTCCCGTGTGGGCCGGGCCGCGGCCGTCGCGTCGTAGGAGAGGCCGGTCCGCCGTGACACGTACGGCTTGAAGAAGTCGAGGTCGAAGGTCCGCTGGCTGTCGACTTCCCAGAGCAGCGGCTCGGCCTGATTGCGGCCCTCGGGCGCCTCGATGCCCCACAGGTGGACCCGCGCCCCGTACCCCTGCGCCGCCTCGACCGCCGACACCAGGTCCTCGTCGCCGCCGAGCAGCGCGGCGTCGCTGATGGCGCGGTGCCGGGCGAGGGACTCCAGGTCGGAGCGGATGAGTGAATCGACGCCTTTTTGCTGGTTGTTGGCGTTCAGGTTGCCCAACCGGACCTTCACGTCGGGGAGTTCGGCGATCGCCTGCTGTTCCGCGGTGTGGATGCGGCGCCGTGCGCCGTCGTACCAGTAGACGCGCAGCAGCCGGCTGTCCGCGAAGATCGTGCGGGCCCGGTCGATGAGCGCCTCGATGAGGCCTTCGGTGTCCAGGTCGAAGGAGCGGCGGTCCTCCGTCCCGGCGACCAGCCGCCCCGCCGCCGCGTACAGATATCCGGCATCGACGAAGATCGCATGGGTCGAGGGCGTCTTCGCCACCTCGGCGAGCATGCGCTGCAGCAGCTCGTTCGTGCGGTCGATGCGGGCGCCGAGCGCCGCGAGGTCGTCGTTCATCACTTCCATTGTCCCGGCGGTCACGCTGCGAACACAACTGGCCCCGTTCAGTCTCCGCCACATCACTTACCAGTGGGTAATTAGGTTCTCGAAAAATTTCCTTAGCGTAGGGAATGTTTGTAACACGCACCCCGTTGAATACGACGGAAGCGGGGGCACCGACGCCTCACGCAGCCACCACCAGTAGTTCTCCTCAGGAGGATGACCAGACGAAGGGAGAAGCCCATGCGCTTCGAAATCATGCGACTCGACGATGTCGACGGTACGCCCGTGGACAGCACCGTTGTAGACGCCGCCTCCGTCAACGGGATCGTTCAGCAGGCCGCCGCCATCGGGCAGCGACTGTGGATCCGCCCGGCCGACTCGTCCGCCTCATAACACCGCGGACACATCTTCAGACTTCGGACCGACTCTGGCTTTGACTTCCAGAGTCGCACTCCGGATTCATACTTCAGAGCCCCGCACGGCTACGGATGCCGTGCGGGGCTCTGCGTGTGTACATGGGGGCCGGTCAGCTGCTCTGGATCACCTGCGTGACCCCGTTGATGATCTGCTGCACGGCGATCGCGGAGAGCATCATGCCCGCGAGGCGGGTCACCAGCACGACACCGCCGTCCTTGATGACGCGGATGATCAGCAGCGAGTAGCGCATGACCACCCACAGCACGACATGGATGGCGAGGATCGCGGTCCACACCGACACCTGGGTGGCGACCGTGTCGGCCTTCTGCACCGCCAGGATCACGGACACGATCGCGCCCGGGCCCGCGAGCAGCGGCATGCCCAGCGGTACGAGAGCGACGTTGACGTCCTTGGTCTGCTTCGGCTCGTCCGTCTTGCCGGTCAGCAGGTCGAGGGCGATCAGCAGGAGCAGCAGCCCGCCCGCGATCATCAGCGCGGGCACGGAGACATGCAGGTAGTTCAGGATCTGGTGCCCGAGCAGCCCGAAGACGACGATCACGCCACCCGCCACGCAGACGGCCTGGAAGGCCATCCGCTTCTGCACCTTGGCGGGGCGTCCGGCGGTGAGGGCGAGGAAGATCGGGGTGATCCCGGGGGGATCCATGATGACGAAAAGGGTGAGGAACAGGGAGCCGAAGACGGCGACGTCGAACACGGTGAATGGCCTTGCGGAGGGTGGTGAAAGCGGGGGTTACCGCTGTGGGCAGGCGGTCGGCGCGCGCGGCGGGACTGGACGCGGCAGAACGCGGGAGAAGCCGCGGACCATGGTGGAACATGGCGGAACGCGGCGAAACGAACGGCACGCCCCGGATCCGGGACGTGCGCGGCAGAAGTAAGTACGCGGCGGCGGTACTAGGCGCGCGGGGCTCCGCCGGCGCCCGGCACCGGGAACGCCCCGGTGGCCCGCCGGGTGATCTCCCCGTACACCTCGGGGTCCGTCGTGTACTCCCCGAGCACGCATGTCTTGCGGCTGCCGTGGTAGTCGGAGGATCCCGTGGCGAGCAGCCCCAGGTCGGCCGCGAGTCCGCGCAGCCGCGCCCGGGTGGCCGGCTCGTGGTCCATGTGGTCGACCTCGATGCCGTCGAGCCCGGCGGCGGACAGCTCCGCTATCACGGACTCCGGCACGGTCCGGCCCCGCTTGGCGGCGGCCGGGTGCGCGAAGACGGCGACGCCGCCCGCGCCCTTGATCAGCCGGATGGCCTCGAACGGGTCGGTCTCGTGCTTGGGAACGTAGGCGCGGCCGCCGTCGGCCAGCCACTCCTCGGTGAACGCGTCGGAGACGCTGTCCACGACGCCCAGCTCGACCAGCGCGGACGCGACATGCGGCCGCCCCACCGATCCGTCGCCCGCGATGCGCGCCACCTGCTCCCAGGTGATCGGCACGCCGAGTTCCTGGAGCTTGGCGATCATGCCCCGGGCGCGCGGCACGCGGTCGTCCCGCACCAGCTCGCGCTCGGCGAGCAGCGTGGGCTCCTCGGGGTCGAACAGGTAGGCCAGCATGTGCATGCTGATGCCGTCGATACGGCAGGAGAGCTCGGCGCCGGTGACGAGGGTGAGCCCCTCGGGCAGCGCGTCGATCGCCTCGGCGTATCCCCGGGTGGTGTCGTGGTCGGTCAGCGCGACGACGTCCAGACCGGCGGCGGCAGCGTTCCGCACCAGCTCGGCCGGGGTGTCCGTACCGTCGGAAGCGGTGGAGTGGGCGTGCAGATCGATGCGCACTACGCGGACTCCAGGCGGTGACGGTACGGAAGGGGACACCCAAGGATAACGGGAATTCCACGCTCCCCTGTCACACCTGAAATGACCGAGCGCCCCCTACGAACCCCCTACGAGCTCACTGTGAGCGCCCCGCACACACCCAGCACCTCCAGACACCCCACCGCCCACACCGCCCGGCCCAGCGGAGCGCTACGGCTCAAGAATCCGCGGCGACAACGCCCCGCACGGCAGCAGATCCATCTCCGCCCCCGCGTCCCGCAGATCCGTCAGCACCAGCTCGTCGTACATCAGCAGCCCGGACTGCTCGGGCCACACGACCGCCCACAGCCACAGCCCGAGCGCCTCGCCCGCGAAGACGGCGCGGTCGTCGGGGGTGTCGGCGACATGCCAGAGCGGGGTCGGACGGCCGGCCGCGAGGACCTTCGCCTGGGGCGGTTTCTCGACACTCATGTGCGGGCCGGGGTCGGGCCCGTCGAGGCCCGCGTACCGCGCGCCGAGGCCGACGCCGAGCTCTTCGGCGACGAGGATCAGCTCCCCCACGCCACCGAGCGGGCCGGGACCCGAGCAGGCGACGGCGGTCGCGCGCCCGCCGCTGCGGTCGTCACCGGCGAACGTCGCACCGGTGAACAGCCAGCCGACCGGCAGCGGCCACGGCATCCACACCGGTACCCGGGCGTGATGCACGACCACACCGAGGGCCTCGACGCTGGGCGGGATCACGGGCTGCAGTGGATGCACGGTCCCGTGCACATCGCACTGCCAGGAGTCGGCAAAGATGCCGGGAGCCCTGACCCGGCCACCACACTTCGGGCAACTGGGTTCGCCCCTCATAGGGCTCAACGGTCCTCCCCGTCCTTCGCCGCGTCAAGGACGATCACCCGTCCGGCGTGTGCCTGTCACACCTGAGAACTAGATGGCACTTGCATTAATTAGGTCGGCTAACTTATTATGTGCATACAGCAACGATCTCGTCGAGGACTGCGAGGACCACGTATGCGCACCACCCCAGGAGTCAGTACAGGAGGGCCGACCGAAGCCGACCCGTTCGAGGACGGAGCCGCCGGAGCCGGCGGCATCCTGCGTCAGCCGAAGGCCGTCTGGGCAACCGCGGGGGCGTCCGTCGTCGCCTTCATGGGCATCGGGCTCGTCGACCCGATCCTGCCGTCCATCGCCAAGGGCCTGGACGCCACACCGAGCCAGGTCTCGCTGCTCTTCACCTCGTACTTCCTGATCACCGCCGTCGCGATGCTGGTGACCGGCTTCGTCTCCAGCCGCATCGGCGGCAAGAAGACCCTGCTGCTCGGCCTGGCGCTCGTCGTGGTCTTCGCGGGGCTCGCGGGCACCTCCGGCTCGGTCGGCGAACTCGTCGGCTTCCGGGCCGGCTGGGGCCTCGGCAACGCCCTCTTCGTCTCGACCGCCCTCGCGGTCATCGTCGGCGCGGCGGCCGGCGGCAGCGCCGCGGCGATCCTGCTGTACGAGTCGGCGCTCGGCCTCGGCATGGCGTGCGGGCCGCTGCTGGGCGCGCTGCTCGGTGACGCCAGCTGGCGCTACCCGTTCTTCGGCACCGCGTTCCTGATGGCGGTCGGCTTCCTGTGCATCACGGCGTTCCTGAAGGAGCAGCCGAGGCCCGCGAAGAAGACGTCCCTGCTCGACCCGGTCAAGGCGCTCGGCCACGGCGGACTCGCCTCGGCGGCCGTCTCGTCGTTCTTCTACAACTACACGTTCTTCACCGTGCTGGCCTTCACCCCGTTCGTGCTGAACATGACCCCGTACAAGTCGGGTGCCGTGTTCTTCGCGTGGGGTGTGCTGCTGGCGGTCTTCTCGGTGCTCGTGGCCCCGCGTCTGCAAGCGCGGTTCGGCTCGCTCAAGGTGCTCGGCGGTTCGCTGGTGCTGCTCGCCGCCGATGTCCTCGTGCTCGGGTACGGCAGCCACACCACCGCCGTCGTCTGCACGATCCTGTCCGGTGCGTTCATCGGCGTGAACAACACGGTCTACACCGAGCTGGCGCTGGGCGTGTCGGACGCACCGCGCCCGGTGGCGAGCGCCGGCTACAACTTCGTGCGCTGGTTCGCCGCGGCGGCGGCCCCGTACTTCGCGCCGAAGATCGAGGAGTGGAGCAACATCCACATCCCGTTCGTGGTCGCGGCCGTCACTGCGGTGCTCGGCGCCGTGGTGGTCTTCGTACGGCGGAACGCGCTCACCCTCCCCCACTCTCGGCTGCGCTCGAGCGGGGGGACCCCCATCGCCGAGGAGCTTCAGCCCCGGCACGCCACCGAGGACAGTGTCGCCGTGTTCGCCAACTGACCCGTTCAGGCCAGGGTTCTGAGCCCGGCTCAGTCCAGGGGAACGGACTTGCGCAGTGGATCGCGCAGGTCCGTTCCGCCGTTCAGCCAGCGCTCCTGGAGGGCACCCGCGCCGTGCACGCGCTTCCACGCGGCCTCGTTGGGCGTCATCGGGAGCAGCGGCAGGAAACGTACGGGATCGGCGGGGGCGTCCAGCTCCAGGTCCTCCACCAGGCCGCCGGACTCCGCGACCAGGACGGAGGTGAACGGCGCGCCGGGCCACAGGGGTTCGCCCACGTCGAGCGAGGCACCCGAAGACACCACCAGGCCCTCGACCTGCGGGGACGCGCCGAGCACGGCGAGCGGCCTGAGCACCTTGTCGGTGTCGACGACGCCCGCGCGCACCGAGAGGATGAGCTCGGCGCGCGGACCCTTCACCGGGTCGGCGAGGACCACCGTGGGGTCCGCCATCGGCTGGGCGGACATGCCGAGCGTCGCGTAGCGGACGATGTCGCCGTCCGTGAAGCGCAACACTTCGATGCGGTCGGTGCCGAGAAAGGTGACCGCGGCCCGCGCGTCGGGTTCGCCCAGCGCGGAGCGCAAACGGGCCTCGACCAGTGGAAGAACATCAGCCATGCGCCGAGCATAGGCTGCGTCAATTCCCAAGGAGCGCACCGCACCCCGCGGTCAACAACGGGCAAAGCGGCGGCTTGACGCTTCAGTGCGCTGATAGTCTTGGCCGCTGGTCGGGGCAGCACGCAGAAGCGTCGCTCTCAAGCTCCGACGCACTGAGACTGATCTGGCTCCCCTTTGGAGGGAGACAGACTCCCCTTCGGGGGATGGCTCGTCCCTCACGGGGGACCGACCGGAGGAGGTGGGGCTGCAATGGACCGAAGTCGACCGTGCAGTACCACCCGCTCTTCCGGTCGCTGAGTTCTGTAGCTGGTTCCGCTTCTTGGGTCTTGCTGGCTACTGCCTCCCGCAAACGTGTGCATACGTGTCAGCGTTGTCCCGGTGCACCACGGAAGAGCGCTTCGTTTCCGCCTGATCTGTCTGATCTGAATCAGTAGCGAAGCTGCCACCGCGACGGTGCGGTGCTCCCCGCTTTGTGGACGTACCAAACATCCGCAGTCAGGACGTCCCCATTCCGGGTAGTTTCAACCGTCGCCGGCCGCCTCCGTTGCGAGAAGGAGCCTGCCATGTCGATGATCCGTGACCTGCGTGCCGCGGTCCGCCCCCGCCCCTCGCTGCGCAGCAAGGACAGCGGCTCGTACGACACCACCCGTGACCCCGGGACCCCGTCGGCCGTGGTCGACTGCGCCGTCTACCGGGACGGCGCCCGTGTCGAGACCCGCGAGCCGCTGACGCCGCACGAGGCGATGCGTCAGGTGCACCGCGACGGCGGCTTCGTGTGGATCGGTCTGCACGAGCCGACCGAGGCCGAATTCGCCGGTATCGCCCGGGAGTTCGGGCTGCACCCGCTGGCCGTCGAGGACGCCGTCCAGGCCCACCAGCGGCCCAAGCTGGAGCGCTACGACGACTCCCTGTTCACCGTCTTCAAGACCATCCACTACGTGGAGCACGACCAACTGACCGCCACCAGCGAGGTCGTGGAGACCGGCGAGGTCATGTGCTTCACCGGACGGGACTTCTTCATCACCGTCCGGCACGGCGGGCAGGGCTCGCTGCGGGCGCTGCGCCACCGGCTCCAGGACGACCCGGAGCTGCTCGCCAAGGGCCCCTCCGCCGTGCTGCACGCGATCGCCGACCACGTCGTCGACGGGTACATCGCGGTCGCGGACGCCGTGCAGGACGACATCGACGAGGTCGAGACCGAGGTGTTCTCGCCGGGCCGCAAGGGCACGCCGCGCGGCACCGACGCCGGTCAGATCTACCAACTCAAGCGCGAGGTACTGGAGTTCAAGCGGGCGGTGTCGCCGCTGCTGCGCCCCATGCAGCTGCTGAGCGAGCGGCCGATGCGGCTGATCGACCCCGACATCCAGAAGTACTTCCGGGACGTCGCCGACCACCTCGCCCGGGTGCAGGAGCAGGTCCTCGGCTTCGACGAGCTGCTCAACTCCATCCTCCAGGCCAACCTCGCCCAGGCCTCCGTCGCGCAGAACGAGGACATGCGCAAGATCACGTCCTGGGCCGCGATCATCGCCGTACCGACGATGGTCTGCGGCGTCTACGGCATGAACTTCAAGTACATGCCGGAGCTGCACGCGCGCTACGGATACCCGGTCGTCATGGGCATCACGGTCGGCCTCTGCCTCTCGATCCACCGCATCCTGAAGCGCAACGGCTGGCTGTGAACACGGGCTGGATAGTCTTGGCCGTATGACGGAACAGGCCAGCCCCTCGCCCGACCACCACCCCTCAACGAGCCGCTTCGCGGCGCCCCTTTTGATGGACCAGGCCCTCGTCGAGGAGGCCACGAAGAAGTCCGGGCTGATCTGGGTACGGGGCGCCGGGGAACCGACGGCCGGTACCCAGGGGCAGGAGCTGCCCTCGCGCGCCCTGTGGCACGTGTGGCACGACGGCGCGGCCTGTCTGATCGGGGACGGGCCCGGCGAGCAGCCGCTGCCAGGTCTGGTCGACGGGGGCGGCGCGGTCGTCACCGTACGCAGCAAGGACAAGGGCGGACGTCTCGTCTCCTGGTCCGCGAAGGTCGTGGAGCTGACCCCCGCCTCCCCGGAGTGGGAGGCCGCCGTCGCCGAGCTCAAGGGCAAGCGCCTGAACGCGCCCGACGGCGAGGCCATGCCCGAGCGCTGGGCCCGTGAGTGCCGGGTGCTGCGCCTGGAGCCGTCGGGCGCCATCGCCGAACTGCCCGACGGCTCGCTCGCCGAGCCGCCGCTGCCGACCCCGGCGACCACCCGGCAGCCGATCCCGGCGGCCCTGCCCCGCCTCCTCCTCAAGAAGAAGCGCAAGCGCCACTGAGACGGCCACGGCCGTCTAGGACGTGGGCAGCTGCTGGCCGTAGTCCACCGTCTCCTTCTTGCCGGGCTCCTCCAGGGCGAAGTCCTTGCCCCAGTCGGTGAGCCGGAGGGTTCCGGCGTTGCCCGCCCGGACCAGCAGGAGGGGGTACGGGGTTCCGTTCAGGGAGACGTCGAGGGAGCCGCCGGAGCCCTTGCCGGCGGTGATGCGGATGGTGCGGACGCCGGACTGCACGTGATGGCCGTCCGTGGCGAGGCTGCCATGCAGGGTCAGCAGACCGTCCAGGAGGACGTCCTTGTCGGTGAAGCCGCTGAAGCGCTTGTAGGCGGGGTCGCCCGTCGGGACCTTCACATACATGCCCTCCAGCTTCTTGGCGGCCGCGGTGTCCGCCGAGCTGTTGTCGCTCTTGCCGTCCTGGTGGGTCCAGAACTCGGCGTTGGCCTTCAGGAAAAGGTGCTTGCCGACCCGCAGCAGCCGGAAGGTCGCCCCCTTCGAGGTGACCGAGCCGGAGCCGCCGTCGGCTTTGAGGCGCATGTCGAGGGTGTACGTGGTCCCGTTGGTCACGACGGTTCCGGAGAGCCGTACCGTGTCCGCGGCCTCGGCCGCCTTCTTCGTCTTCGCCTGGATGGTGGCGGCGGGCAGCTTCCCCACCCCGTTCGTGCCCGCGTCCGGATCCTCGCTACTGCACCCCGTCAGCCCCGCCCCCGTCACGACCAGTGCGCACATCGCGCTCACCAGTGCGGCCCTGCGGGTTCGGCCCAGGGGAATTGCAGTCACAGGTGGGGCTGCCTTTCGTGCGGGGGTCCTTGGCGGCGTACGGCAGCGTACCGGTGCCGCCCGCGCCCGGCGGAGGCAGTCCGTCCGGACCGCTCACCAGGGCGTATCCGACCGGGACGGGCTAGCCTGAAGCCCACCCGAGCGGACAGGCCAGGACACGGCAGGACAGAACGGAACGGAGGCGCGGGCATGGCCGCAAGCGCCCCCCGGATCTTCGTCTCGCACCTCGCCGGTGTCGCCGTCTTCGACCCGAACGGCGACCAGGTGGGCCGGGTGCGGGACCTCGTCGCCATGCTGCGCGTCCGGCGGCAGCCGCCCCGGCTGCTCGGCCTCGTCGTCGAGCTGTCCACGCGCCGCCGGATCTTCCTGCCCATGACCCGGGTGACCGGCATCGAGTCCGGCCAGGTCATCACCACCGGCGTACTGAACGTGCGCCGGTTCGAGCAGCGGCCCACCGAGCGGCTCGTCTTCGGCGAACTGCTCGACCGGCGCGTACACCTCGTCGAGACGGACGAGGAGGTGACCGTGCTCGACGTGTCGATCCAGCAGCTGCCGGCCCGCAGGGACTGGGAGATCGGCAAGGTCTTCGTGCGCAAGGGGCGCGCCGGGGCCTTCCGGCGCGCCAAGGGCGAGACCCTGACCGTCAGCTGGTCCGCCGTCACCGGGTTCTCGCTGGAGGAGCACGGACAGGGCGCCGAAAGCCTGCTCGCCACCTTCGAGCAGCTGCGCCCGGCCGACCTCGCGAACGTACTGCACCACCTCTCCCCGAAACGGCGCGGAGAGGTCGCCGCCGCGCTCGACGACGACCGCCTCGCCGATGTCCTCGAAGAACTCCCCGAGGACGATCAGATCGAGATCCTCGGCAAGCTCAAGGAGGAACGCGCGGCCGACGTCCTGGAGGCGATGGACCCGGACGACGCGGCCGACCTGCTCGCCGAACTGCCCGCCGCGGACGTGGAGCGGCTGCTGACGCTGATGCAGCCCGACGAGGCGGCCGACGTACGGCGGCTGATGGCGTACGAGGAGAAGACCGCCGGCGGTCTCATGACCACGGAGCCGATCGTGCTGCGGCCCGACGCGACGGTCGCCGACGCGCTCGCCCGGGTCCGCAACCCCGACCTCTCCCCCGCGCTCGCCGCCCAGGTGTACGTGTGCCGCCCGCCGGACGAGACACCGACCGGCAAGTACCTGGGCACCGTCCACTTCCAGCGGCTTCTGCGCGACCCGCCGTTCACGCTGGTCGGCGCGCTCGTCGACGACGACCTCCAGCCGCTGGACCCGGAGGCCGCACTGCCCGTCGTCGTCGGGTTCTTCGCGACGTACGACATGGTCGCGGCGCCGGTCGTCGACGAGAGCGGCTCGCTGCTCGGCGCGGTGACCGTGGACGACGTACTGGACCACATGCTGCCCGAGGACTGGCGCGAGACGGAGTTCCACCTCGAAGAGGAGGCTCCCCATGGCGCCTGAGCGCGACGGGCGTGAGGGACGGGACGGCCGCGAGCGGGTGGGCGGACGCGCCGACGCCCGCGAACGGGCCGCCACCGGGGCCACCGCGACCACCAGACCGCGCACCCGGCTCGACCAGCCGATGCCGCCCCGGCGCAGACTGGTGCCCGAGTGGGACCCGGAGGCCTTCGGGCGGCTGTCGGAGCGGATCGCCCGCTTCCTGGGCACCGGACGGTTCATCGTCTGGATGACGGTCGTCATCATCCTGTGGGTGGTGTGGAACATCTTCGCGCCGGGCGGCCTGCGCTTCGACAACTATCCGTTCATCTTCCTGACGCTGATGCTGTCGCTCCAGGCCTCGTACGCCGCCCCGCTGATCCTGCTCGCGCAGAACCGCCAGGACGACCGTGACCGGGTCAATCTCGAACAGGACCGCAAGCAGAACGAGCGGTCCATCGCGGACACCGAGTACCTCACCCGCGAGATCGCCTCGCTGCGTGTCGGCCTGGGCGAGGTCGCCACCCGGGACTGGATCCGCTCCGAGTTGCAGGACCTGATCAAGGAGATGGAGGAGCACCGGCGCGACGGTCAGGTGGTATTCCCGACAGTTCCGGCGGATCGCCCGCGCGGACGTGACGTAGAAGACCGCTGACGGGGCTTTCCGGGCCCCCCGCCGGGCGCCGTACCATCGTCCTTATGGCTACGGAAGACGCGGTGCGCGAAGCACTGGCGACGGTGAACGACCCCGAGATCCAGCGACCCATCACCGAGCTGGGGATGGTCAAATCGGTGGAGATCGGTGCGGATGGTGCGGTCGCGGTCACCGTATATCTGACCGTCACCGGCTGCCCGATGCGCGAGACCATCACGAAGAACGTGACGGAGGCGGTCTCGAAGGTCGAGGGCGTCACGCGCGTCGACGTGACCCTGGACGTGATGAGCGACGAGCAGCGCAAGGAGCTGACGACCGCGCTGCGCGGCGGCCAGGCCGAGCGCGAGGTGCCCTTCGCCAGGCCGGGCTCCCTCACCCGCGTGTACGCGGTCGCCTCCGGCAAGGGCGGCGTCGGCAAGTCCTCGGTGACCGTGAACCTGGCGGCGGCGATGGCGGCCGACGGCCTCAAGGTCGGTGTCGTCGACGCCGACATCTACGGTCACTCGGTGCCCCGCATGCTCGGCGCGGACGGCCGTCCGACCCAGGTCGAGAACATGATCATGCCGCCGTCGGCGCACGGCGTGAAGGTCATCTCCATCGGCATGTTCACCCCGGGCAACGCCCCGGTGGTCTGGCGCGGCCCGATGCTCCACCGCGCCCTCCAGCAGTTCCTGGCGGACGTGTTCTGGGGCGACCTGGACGTGCTCCTGCTCGACCTTCCGCCGGGCACGGGCGACATCGCGATCTCGGTGGCCCAGCTGGTCCCGAACGCGGAGATCCTGGTGGTGACGACCCCCCAGCAGGCCGCTGCGGAGGTCGCCGAGCGCGCGGGCTCCATCGCCGTCCAGACCCACCAGAAGATCGTCGGCGTGGTCGAGAACATGTCCGGCCTGCCCTGCCCGCACTGCGACGAGATGGTCGACGTCTTCGGCACGGGCGGCGGCCAGACCGTCGCCGACGGCCTCACCCGCACCACCGGCGCCACCGTCCCGGTCCTCGGCTCCATCCCCATCGACGTCCGCCTCCGCGAGGGCGGCGACGAGGGCAAGCCGGTCGTCCTGACAGACCCGGACTCCCCGGCCGGCTCCGCCCTCCGCGCCATCGCGGGCAAGCTGGGCGGCCGCGCCCGGGGCCTGTCGGGCATGTCGCTGGGCATCACCCCGAGGAACAAGTTCTAGACGGTTCTAGACGCCGGGTAAGTGGCGCCCTATAAGGGGCGCGGGGAACGGCGCATCTTTTAGGGGCGCGGGGAACTGCGCGAGCAGCCCCCACCGGCCCGCGGCCAACGAACCACCCGCAGTTCAACGGCCTCGCACAACGAAGGGGGCGCCATCCACCAGGACGGCGCCCCCTTCCCGCGTTGCCCGCCGCCTAGGCGTACGCGCCGATGTCCTTGATCATGGCGAACCCCAGCCCATAAGCACTCATCCCCCGCCCATACGCGCCCACATGGACGCCCTCCTGCGTGGAACCCGCGAGAACCCACCCGAACTCGGACTCGCGGTAGTGGAAGGGCGTGGGGACACCGTCCACGGGAAGGGACAGCGAGGACCAGTCCGCGCCGTCCAGATCGTCGGCCAGAACCCACGCGGTCTCGGTCTGCTGGTCCAGCCAGTCGTCCCGCAGGGTGTGGTCCATCTGGCCGGGCCAGGTGAAGGCCAGCAGCCCCACACCGGCCAGCCAGGCCGCGGAGGACACCGAGGTGGCCTCCAGCAGACCCGTACCGTCCGCGCTGCGGCGTACGGGGCTGGCCGCGACGGTGACGACCACCGCGAAGCGTTCCTTGTCCTCGGTCGACTCACCGCGCACCGAGGGCTCGTCGCCGTGCCCGATCGAACCGTGCTCGACGGCACCGTCCGCCGAGGTACCGACCTGCATCAGCCAGCGCGGCCCCGTGAAGGCCTCGTCGAGGCCGTACCAAGGGAAGGGCGCCAGCAGGTAGCCGTCGACCGTGCGCCGGGCGGAGGGGACCTGTTGTCCGCCCTCCGCGGCCGGCGCCTGCGCGCCTACCCGACTTGTCGTCTCCATCTGCCCGGACGCCTCCTCGCTCTCGTCGGACCGGGCGGCCCGCCCCCCTCGGGCGTCCTTATCAGTCCGCACAACAACTGGGCAGCATAGCCACACCGCTCCGAGCAGCAGCGAAACCGCCCGGCGCGTGGGACGCGAACGCGCCGGATTTCAGGCCGCGCGGGGCAGTGAGACGGCTCGTATGACGGCGTACGGCTTCAGAGGCACCGTACGACGGGGAGACGGTGCCATACGACGGCGAGACGGCGTCGTACGGCTCAGGTGGCGTCGGCGTCGTAGGGCGGGCGCTCGTCCGGGTCGAGCTTCTCGCGCTTCTTCGTCATGTCGACGGAGCCGCCGGCCGAACCCGTGGTGGAGGAGGACGAAGAAGAAGACGACGACGAGGTGTCGGACTCGCGGCCGTGGACCGCGTCCGTGACCTCGGCCATCTCCTTCTTCAGGTCGAAGCCGTTGCGGATCTCCTTGAGCCCCAGCTCGTCGTTGTCCAGCTGCTTGCGGATGAACGTCTTGGGGTTGAGGTCCTCGAACTCGAAGTCCTTGAAACCCGGGCCGAGTTCGTCGCGGATGTCCGCCTTGGCGCTCTCCGAGAACTCACGGATCTTGCGGATGGTGCGCGTGACGTCCTGGATCATCTTCGGGAGCTTCTCGGGGCCGAAGACGAGCACGGCGAGGACAACGAGCGTCACCAGCTCGAGTGGTCCTATGTCATTGAACACCTGGTAGCTCCTTGCGATGTCCTCGGTCCGCGGCCCTCGGGAGTCTTCCGTGGTCCGGGCCGGGTCCAACGGTACCCGTCGATCCTGTCCGTCCGGAACTGTCCAGGGGCTTCCGGGTTCCTGTACGTGGGTGGTTTTCCGCGATGTTTGCCGTCCGGAGCTGGGAGATTGCGCCCAGCTGTGAAGTTCATGTCAGTCGCCGTCGGCGGAGCCGAGGACCAGGGTGACCTTCTTTTCCGTGCCGCCCCGCTGGAGGGTCAGCTGGAGCCGGTCGCCGGGGCGGTGGGCGCGGGTCTTCACGATGAGTTCCTCACCCGAGTGGACGCGCTCGCCGTCGACCTGGGTGATGATGTCGCCCGCCTTGATGCCGGCCTCGGCGCCGGGACCGCCGGCGGTGACCGGCGGGCCGCCGCCGTTGCCCTTGGCGCCGACCCGGGCGCCGTCGCCCGTGTAGTCCATGTCGAGTGTGACCCCGATCACGGGGTGGGTGGCCTTGCCGGTGTTGATGAGCTCCTCGGCGACGCGCTTGCCCTGGTTGATGGGGATGGCGAAGCCGAGCCCGATGGAGCCGGCCTGACCGCTCTCCAGATCCGAGCCGCTGTCGGCGGAGCGGATGGCGCTGTTGATGCCGATGACACGGGCCTTGGAGTCCAGGAGGGGCCCGCCGGAGTTGCCGGGGTTGATGGGCGCGTCGGTCTGCAGGGCGTCGACGTACGAGACGTCGCTCCCGTCGCCCTTCTCCCCGCCCGCCGTGATGGGCCGCTCCTTGGCGCTGATGATGCCGGAGGTGACCGTGTTGGCCAGGTCGAAGGGGGCGCCGATGGCGACGACGGGGTCGCCGACCTGGACGTTGTCGGAGTTGCCGAGCGGCATGGGTTCGAGTCCGCTGACGCCCGACACCTTCACGACGGCGAGGTCGTACCCGCTGTCGTGCCCGACGACCGAGGCCTTGGCGGTCTCGCCGCCGCTGAACGTCACGGATATCTCGCCGCCGCTTCCGGCCGGTTCGATCACGTGGTTGTTGGTGAGGATGTGCCCCTGGCTGTCGAGCACGAAGCCGGTGCCGGTGCCTTCCTCCTGGGACCCGCGCACATGCAGGGTGACGACGCTGGGCAGCGCGTGCGCGGCGATCCCCGCCACGCTGTCCGGAGCCCGCCCCGGCGCCTCCTTGGCGGCCTGCGGCAGCTCGACGTCGCCCATCCCCCCGTTCCGCTCCAGATACGCCCCTACGGCGCCTCCCACGCCCCCGGACACCAGCGCCAGCACCACGGCCCCGAGCACCAGCCCCTTCCTCGCCCGCGTACGCCGCTGCGCCACGCTCGCGACGACCGCGCCGTTCTGCTGGAGGGGGCCAGGGGTGGCCCAGGGGTCGTAGTTCTGCCAGGGGTTACGGGGCTGGGGGCTGTGTACGGGGGTTTCGTGCGGGGTGGCTGCGTACGGGGCCGGGGACGGGGCCTGGGCCGGAGGCACATGGGTGCCGTGTCCGGCGGTCTGCTGCGTGGCACCGGCCTGGGCCGGGGCATCGAAGGGCGGGGCCTGGGCCGGTGTGCCTGCCGGGACGTGCGTCCCGTGCGCGGGCGTGGCCGCCGGGTGCTGGACCGGCGGGGCTGGCGCCCAGGGGCCGGGCTGACCGTACGGCGGGGTGCCGTAGGGGTCGGGGTCGTGCAGAGGCTTGGGTCGATCGGAGCGGCCGGAGCTGTCGGCGGGGGCGTCGGCGTACGCGCTCGCGTCTTCCGCGACCTGCGTGGGGGCCGGGAGCGCACTCCCCAGCTGAACCGTCGCCGGGCGCGCCAGCTCGAAGTCGCCCGCGGACGCACCCTCGGGTGCGCCCATGCCCGGGGTGCCCGAAGGGCCCGGTTCCCTGAGGTGATCCGTGGTGGTGTCGGGCCCCGTGCTCTGCGCACGGGGCCGGCTCCACCACTTCGCCTTCGTGGGCTTCCCCTCGTTCATGCTCTCCCCACACCTGGCCCGCGGCACAACTCGCCGACGGTTGTTGCAGATTGTCGACTCCGCGTCCGGGATTCCTCCTGCGGACGCGGCCCACCCTGGATTCAACCAGGTTCACAGGCCGCCGCGCAGAGGGCGGGGTCAGCGGACGGTACGGGAGGAGGGGGAGGTGGGGGACGGGGAGGAAGAGGGGGACGGGGTGGCGGCGGGGGCGGCCAGCAGGCCCGGAGTCGTGACATCCGGGGCCTGGGACCACGAGGTCAGTGCGAGCGGCTGGGCATCGGTGAGCGGACGTATGAGCGGGGACATCGCGGCGGCACCGGCGACCACCGGTGTCGTCAGCGTGTGCATGGCGTCCTGGCCGGCGTTCGCCGGAGCGGGGACTCCGGGCAGCAGCGGCGCGGACACCTCGGTCGGCGCCACGGGACCGTCACCGAGCGCCCGCTCGCCCTGGGCGAGCAGCGGGCCGACGGACCGGCGACGCTGCGACTCGGGGGATGTGGAGGCCCCCGTGCCCTGCGAACGCATCGGCGTCACATTGCTTCCGGCGCCGGAACCGCCGCGCGCGTCCGCGGTGTCGCCCGGCACTCCGGTCGACACCCCGCCGAGCGCGACCGCGGCCAGCGACACCGCACCGGCGGCGGCGAAGGCGAACCGCAGCCCGCGCGAGGCCGATCGCTCGGCCTCGTGACGGCTGACGTCATGGATGCGGAAGCCGCTCCCCTGGGAGGGGGGCAGTACGTTGGCGTGCGGTCCGGTGGGGACGTACCCGAAGGGTTCGCCTCTCACTCCGAAGATTCCGGTGACGCCGGGGCCGGCTGAGCCGCCGGGGAGTGTGCCGCCGAATCCTCCCCCGCCCAGCCGCGAACCACCGCTGTCGGAGTCACCTCCCCCGGGAAGCCCCTGGAGGCGGGCCAGGAAGCTCTCCGAGGGCGGCGGAGGGGCCATTTCCGCGAACACGTTCTTCAGTCGGCGCTGGGCGTTCGCCTCGGCCTTGCACTTCGCACAGGTGGCGAGGTGGGCCAGGACGCGCTCGCGCGACTCATGACCGAGCTCGCCGTCCACGAGGGCGGAGAGTAGGTCGCCGAGGTGCTGCTCAGTGATGGGCCGCTCGGCAGAGTTGGGCCGGGATCCACTCACGCGGTCGCGCCCCCTCCCCCCAGCACGGGTACACGGACCGCGAACGAGCGGCGCTCGGCGCGGGCCTCGGGAGACCGGTGGGCCAGGGCCTTGCGCAGCTGGGAGCGGCCGCGGTGGATCCGGCTGCGGACCGTGCCGAGCTTGACGCCCAGGGTCGCGGCGATCTCCTCGTACGACAGTCCTTCGATGTCGCACAGGACGACGGCGGCGCGGAACTCGGGCGCGAGGGTGTCCAGCGCCTGCTGGACGTCCGCGTCGAAGTGCGCGTCGTTGAAGACCTGCTGCGGGGACGGCTCGCGGCTGGGCAGGCGCTCGGCCGCGTCGTCACCGAGGGCGTCGAAGCGGATGCGCTGCTTGCGGCGCACCATGTCCAGGAAGAGGTTCGTGGTGATGCGGTGCAGCCAGCCCTCGAAGGTGCCGGGCGTGTACGTGGACAGCGAGCGGAAGACGCGGACGAAGACTTCCTGGGTGAGGTCCTCGGCGTCGTGCTGGTTGCCCGTCAGGCGGTAGGCGAGACGGTAGACCCGGCCGCTGTGCGTGCTGACGATCTCCTCCCAGGTGGGCGGAGTCCACGCCTGCGACTCCGCGTCGGTGGTGAACGTCGCGGTCTGCGCTGGGGCAGCAGCATGGAACTTGTCAGCGATCTCGGTCACGGATTTCGGCTCACCCGCCGATCTGAGCAGGCGCCGCAGCACCCCTCCTCGATCCACAGGCGCAGCCGCACCTCCCCTGTCGGCTCTGGTGGTGTCCAGTGGAGCCCCTACCATAGCCACCTCGCCCGTTAGCTCCGGATAAGCGGTTTTACGAGAAATTGATACGCGCTCATATGGTCGCGTCAGCACTTGCTCACCGCCCCGCACCGCGCCCTGCCCCACGTACTGATCCATCCTCTTCCCCCGCTCTGTTTCCCCACCCCTCTAAACGCCTGGTCCCATCTGCGGGTTCCCGGCACCAACGGATACAGTCACGCCCAGGCAACCACGGGGACAGGAGAGGGTCATTACCGGCAACCGGCAGACGAGCTGGGCGTTCGCCGACGCCTTTGTCGCCGAGGACGAAGCA
The DNA here is from genome assembly GCF_041053035.1 of Streptomyces sp. R35. NCBI lineage: Bacteria > Bacillati > Actinomycetota > Actinomycetes > Kitasatosporales > Streptomycetaceae > Streptomyces > Streptomyces sp. R35. Next base: position 7,208,406 of record NZ_CP163440.1, on the reverse strand, counting down.
CTGCGCTGGGCCCGGGACCGGGCCCGGGAGGCAGGGCTGCGCTCGGTGTCGCCCGGCACGGGCGCCGCGCTGCGGTTGCTCGCCGCCACCGTGGACGCGAAATCGGTCGCGGAGATCGGGACCGGGACCGGCGTCTCCGGGATTCATCTGCTGCACGGCATGCGGCCGGACGGGGTACTGACCACCGTGGATCCGGAGCCGGAGCGCCAGCAGTTCGCCCGCCAGGCCTTCCGCGCGGCCGGTTTCGCCAGCAACCGCGCCCGTTTCATCCCCGGTCGCGCGCTGGACGTCCTGCCCCGGCTCGCGGACGCCGGCTACGACCTCGTCTTCTGCGACGGCGACCGTCTGGAGTGCCTGGACTATCTCGCTGAATCGTTGCGCCTGCTGCGACCGGGCGGGCTCGTGGTCTTCGAGGGCGTCTTCGCGGACGGCCGCACGGTGGACTCGGGCCCGCAGCCCGCGGAGGTCGGCCGGCTGCGCGAACTGCTGCGCGCGGTGCGCGAGAGCCAGGAGCTGGTGCCCTCGCTGCTGCCGGTGGGCGACGGCCTGCTGTGCGCGGTCAAGCGCTGACCCAGGCCGCCTTACACGGGGTCTGACCTGTACCGATGATGCGGGGTACGTCGATGACGTACCCCTGACACACCACTGCCCCGGCACCGAATACGATGCCGGGGCAGCTGAAAGGTATGGTCGCGTTCCGCGTCAGCCGACGACCTTCTTGAGGGCGTCGCCGAGCGCGTCAGCCTCGTCCGGGGTCAGCTCGACGACGAGCCGACCGCCGCCTTCGAGCGGAACGCGCATGACGATGCCCCGCCCCTCCTTGGTCACCTCGAGCGGGCCATCGCCCGTCCGCGGCTTCATGGCCGCCATGCTCGTTCCCCTTCCTGAAACCAGCTCATCGTCGCCGACGGCCCCTTGAAGGGCACGCACGTCCCCTCATAGGACACACGTCACCGGCATCGAACACATTGCTTCCAGGCCATTATCCCGCATCTCAGGACCCGATGACCAACATCAGTCGGCATCGCTTGCGCAACGCGCTTGAGCAAAACCACTCAATTCGGCGATGTGACTGCGATACTGCGCCGCCGCATCGACTTCGCCGGCACGGATTTCTTTGACGCAGGTCACATGTGGGGCCCGCGCCCACCGCCGGTGATCTCCGCCATGCTGTCATCGGACACAGACGTACCGGCCGGTACGACGGAGCCGCACACCGGAGGGGACCCACCATGGCCGACACCGTGCTCTACGAGGTGAGCGACGGACTCGCGACGATCACGCTGAACCGCCCCGAGGCGATGAACGCGATGAACATCGCGACCAAGGTCGCCTTCCGGGACGCGGCAGAGGCTGCCGCCGCGGACGGGGACGTACGGGCGATCCTGCTGACCGCCGCCGGTGACCGGGCGTTCTGTGTCGGACAGGACCTCAAGGAGCACATCGGGCTGCTGGCCGCCGACAAGCAGTCGGGGTCGGGCCACACGATGAGCACCGTGCGCGAGCACTACAACCCCATCGTGCGGGCCCTGACCGGGGCCGCGAAGCCCGTGGTCGCCGCGGTGAACGGCGTCGCGGCCGGTGCGGGCTTCGGCTTCGCACTCGCCGCCGATTACCGGATCGTGGCGGATACGGCTGCCTTCAACACGTCGTTCGCCGGGGTGGCGCTGACCGCCGACTCGGGGATCTCCTGGACGCTGCCGCGGGTCATCGGCCCGAGCCGGGCAGCCGATCTGCTGCTGTTTCCGCGCAGCATCACCGCGCAGGAGGCCTACGACCTCGGCATCGCGAACCGGCTTGTTCCCTCGGCCGAGCTGCGCGGGGAGGCGGAGAAGGTGGCGCGGGCATTGGCCTCGGGGCCGACGGTCGCGTATGCCGCGCTGAAGGAGTCCTTGGCGTACGGGATCACTCATTCTCTGGACGAGACGCTGGAGAAGGAGGACGAGTTGCAGGCGCGGGCCGGGGCGTCCGAGGACCACACGATCGCTGTGCAGGCGTTCGTCAACAAGGAGAAGCCGAAGTATCTGGGGAGGTGACGGCTGGTGGGGAACTGCGGGTCGTACGCGGCTGGTCGCGCCCACGCGGCGGAGCCGCATGGTGTCACGGCCCCGCGCCCCTAAAAACTGCGCGCAGCGCAGTCTTCCAAGTGGTCGTTCACCAAGCCGCAGGCCTGCATCAGGGCGTAGGCCGTTGTCGGGCCCACGAAGCGGATGCCGCGTTTCTTCAGCGTCTTGGAGAGGGCGGTCGACTCGTCGGTGACGGCCGGGACTTCGGAGAGGTGCTTCGGGGCCGGGCGGCTGGCGGGGTCCGGGGCGAAGGACCAGATCAGTTCGTCGAGCTCGCCCGGGGCCCAGTCGGCCAGCACGCGTGCGTTGGCGACGGTCGCCTCGATCTTGGCGCGGTTGCGGATGATGCCTGCGTCGGTGAGCAGGCGCTCCTTGTCGGCGTCCGTGAAGGTCGCGACCTTGGCGATCTCGAAGCCGGCGAAGGCGGTGCGGAAACCCTGGCGGCGGCGCAGGATGGTGATCCAGGACAGGCCCGACTGGAAGGCCTCCAGGCAGAGCCGCTCGTACAGTGCGTCGTCGCCGTGGACCGGGCGGCCCCACTCCTCGTCGTGGTACGCCACGTAGTCCTCGGTCGACAGCGCCCAGGGGCAGCGCAGCGCGCCGTCCGGGCCGGCGAGCGCGTCGCTCACTGGTGGTCCTCCTCGGCGGGCTTCCGCAGCGAGGTGGTGGCCGTGGCCGCCCTGGCGCCGGCGAGCGCGGTCTCCAGGTCGACGATCCGGGCGTCGCGCTCGGCGATCTCGGCGCCGAGACGGCCGAGCGCGTCGTCGACGTCCGCCATGCGGTAGCCCCGCAGGGCGAGGGGGAAGCGCAGCGCCTCCACGTCGCCCCGGTTCACCGGCCGGTCGTAGGGCAGGGGGTCCGCCAGCCGCTCGGGCACGGCCTCGGGAAGGGGGGCGCTCTCGCCGCCGCCCACCACGGACAGTGTCACCGCGGCGACCACGACGGCGAGCGCGACGACCAGGAACAAGAACATGAACATCGCTGAGGTCCCCACGCTCTGGTGCCGGCGCGTTTCACGCCGGCGCGAAAGTACTGAAGCTACTGAAGCTGTCTGACGGGTACTGAAGCTGTCTGGCTCTGAAACCGCCAGGGTCCGATCGTGCCATGCGAGTCTGACAGTTAAGGTCGCAGGCGGCTTATCAGCGGGATTTACTGGGAGAGGTCACAGGGGATGCTCAGGCTGGGCAGGCACGAATTCGACCCGCGCGAGCCGGTCATCATGGCGATCGTGAACCGGACCCCGGACTCCTTCTACGACCAGGGGGCCACCTTCCGCGACGAGCCCGCCCTCGCCCGCGTGGAGCAGGCGGTGTCAGAGGGTGCCGCCATCATCGACATCGGTGGGGTCAAGGCCGGGCCGGGGGAAGAGGTGTCCGCCGAGGAGGAGGCGCGGCGGACGGTCGGTTTCGTCGCCGAGGTGCGGCGGCGCTTCCCCGACGTGATCATCAGCGTCGACACCTGGCGGCACGAGGTCGGTGAGGCGGTCTGCGAGGCCGGAGCGGATCTGCTCAACGACGCGTGGGGCGGGGTCGATCCGCGGCTCGCGGAGGTGGCCGCACGGTATGGGGTGGGGCTGGTGTGCACCCACGCCGGTGAGTCCGAGCCGCGGACGCGTCCGCATCGGGTCGCGTACGACGATGTCATGGACGACATCTTGCGGGTGACGCTCGGGCTGGCCGAGCGGGCGGTGTCGTTGGGCGTGCCCCGGGAGTCCGTGTTGATCGACCCCGGGCACGACTTCGGGAAGAACACCCGGCACAGTCTGGAGGCGACGCGGCGGCTGGGGGAGATGGTGGCTACGGGGTGGCCCGTGCTGGTCTCCCTCTCCAACAAGGACTTCGTCGGCGAGACGCTCGACAAGCCGGTGAAGGAGCGGGTGGTGGGGACGCTGGCGACGACCGCCGTGTCCGCGTGGCTCGGGGCTCAGGTCTACCGCGTCCACGAGGTCGCGGAGACCCGTCAGGTCCTCGACATGGTGACGTCCATCGCGGGCCACCGCCCACCGGCGGTAGCCCGCCGGGGCCTGGCGTAGAGAGTCCTTCGCCCCCGCCGCCCCTACCCGTCCCATCCCTGGGGGCTGCGCCCCCAGACCCCCCTAAAAGATTGCGCAGTTCCCCGCGCCCCTGAAAAACGGGGGGGGCGGGCGCGGGATCGCGGGGCGCAGCCCCGCGCCTTCAGGGGCGCGGGGCTGTGACATTTGCGGCTCCGCCGCGGGGCGCGACCAGCCCCCACCCACCCGCACCCGACACACAACCCCACGGGCTCTGGGGCGGAGCCAGACGCGGCGGGGGCGAGCAACGCCCCGTTCAGCTAGCGGCGGCCCGCCTCCTTCGAGACCAGGGCCACCGCCTCCTCCACCTCATCGGTGAGGTGGAACAGGAGGAGGTCCTTCTCGGAGGCCTTGCCCTGGGCGATGAGGGTGTTCTTGAGCCAGTCGACGAGGCCGCCCCAGTACGCCGTGCCGAAGAGGACGATCGGGAAGCGGGTGACCTTCTGGGTCTGGACGAGGGTGAGGGCCTCGAAGAGTTCGTCGAGGGTTCCGAGGCCGCCGGGCAGAACCACGAAACCCTGCGCGTACTTGACGAACATCATCTTCCGGACGAAGAAGTAGCGGAAGTTGAGGCCGATGTCGACGTACGGGTTGAGGCCTTGCTCGAAGGGCAGCTCGATGCCGAGGCCGACGGAGATGCCCTTCGCCTCGCAGGCACCCTTGTTGGCGGCCTCCATGGCGCCGGGGCCACCGCCGGTGATGACGGCGAAGCCGGCTTCGACCAGGCCTCGGCCGAGGGCGACTCCGGCCTCGTACTCGGGCGAGTCCACCGGCGTACGCGCCGAGCCGAACACACTGATCGCGGGCGGGAGTTCGGCCAGCGTGCCGAAGCCCTCGATGAACTCCGACTGGATGCGCAGGACCCGCCAGGGGTCGGTGTGCACCCAGTCGGAAGGCCCGCCCGCGTCCAGCAACCGCTGATCCGTGGTGCTCGACTGCACCTGATCCCGCCTGCGCAGCACGGGCCCCAGTCGCTGCTCCTCCGGTGGCCGCTTCTTGCCCTCGGGGTTGCCAGTAGCCATGTGCGCTCCCTCCGCTTGCGGTCGTTCCACCCCAGCGTAGATCTACGCGGGTTACGGAGGGGGGACGCGAGGATGTCCGCCATGAACCGCCCGGAGATACGCCTCAGGCGGTCAGCCAGCCGCGCAGCCGCTCCTCGGCCTCCGGGATCAGCGACGCCTTGACCCGCTCGTCCACCTTGTGGGCCAGAATCGGGTTGCCCGGGCTGTAGTTCACCGCCGGCACTCCGAGCGCGCTGAAGCGGGCGACGTCCGTCCAGCCGAACTTGGGGCGGGCCTCGCCGCCGACGGCGGCCAGGAAGGCCGCCGCGGCGGGGTGGTTCAGGCCGGGACGGGCCCCGCCGGAGTGGTCGTCGACGATGAACTCGTCCACACCGCAGTCCGCGAAGTAGTCGCGGACGAAGGCTTCCGCCTCCTCCTCGCTACGGTCCGGCGCGTAACGGAAGTTGACGACGACCGTGCAGGCGTCGGGGATGACGTTGGTGGCCACGCCGCCCTCGATGCGGACGGCGTTGAGGCCCTCGTGGAACTGGAGGCCGTCGACGACCGGCGTGCGCGGCTCGTAGGCGGCGAGCCTGGCCAGGATCGGGGCGGCCGCGTGGATCGCGTTGGAGCCCATCCACGCGCGCGCGGAGTGCGCGCGCTCCCCCTTGGTCTTCAGGAACACCCGGAGCGTGCCCTGGCAGCCGCCCTCGACCTGCCCGTCCGTCGGCTCCAGGAGGATCGCGAAGTCGCCCTCCAGCCAGTCGGGGTGGGCCTCGGCCACATGCTTCAGGCCGTTGAGATGGGCCGCCACCTCTTCGTTGTCGTAGAAGACGAAGGTGAGGTCGCGGTTGGGTTCGGGGACCGTGGCCGCGATGCGCAGCTGCACGGCGACGCCGGACTTCATGTCGCAGGTGCCGCAGCCCCACAGCACGCCGTCCTCGTCGAGGCGGGAGGGGACGTTGTCGGCGATCGGGACCGTGTCGATGTGGCCGGCGAGGATGACGCGCTCGGCGCGGCCCAGGTTCGTACGCGCCACGACGTTGTTGCCGTACCGGTCGACCGTCAGGTGCGGCAGGGCGCGCAGGGCGGTCTCGATGGCGTCCGCGAGCGGCTTCTCGTTGCCGCTCACGGAGGGGAAGTCGACGAGCCGCGCGGTCAGCTCGGCAGCGTCGAGGGCGAGGTCAAGCGGGGTGTCGGCCATGCCGTCGACCCTAGCGCCCTGGGCCATCCCGTCTCATCCGTGGCCGGGCACCCCGGGCCGCCCTCCCGTTGTCCACAGCCCCACAGAGCGCCGACAGAGGCCTCCAGTACCTTGTACGACGTGTCAGAGCCGTCCCCCACTCCCGTCCGGCGTGGCCGCCTCCTGCGTTTCGGAGCGGCCGTCGTAGTCCTGCTCGCGGTCGCGGGCTATCTCACCGTGCAGTACCTCACGGGAGGCACGGGCGCACCGAGATGCGAGGTCGTCTCCGGCAAGGGCGACGGTGCGTCGTACGAGTTCACGCCGGAGCAGGCGGTGAACGCGGCGACGATCTCGGCGGTCGGCACCTCCCGCGGCCTGCCCGAGCGCGCCGTCACCATCGCCCTCGCGACCGCGCTCCAGGAGTCGGGGCTGCGCAACATCCAGCACGGCGACCGCGACTCGCTCGGCCTCTTCCAGCAGCGGCCGTCGCAGGGCTGGGGCACGAGGAAGCAGATCATGGACCCGACGTACGCGGCGGGCATCTTCTACGAGCACTTGGCCAAGGTGTCCGGCTATACGAAGCTGCCGCTGACCGTCGCCGCGCAGCGCGTGCAGCGCAGCGGCTATCCGGAGGCGTACGCGAAGCACGAGCCGGACGCCACGCTGCTCGCCGCCGCCCTGACCGGCCGCGCGGCGGCCACGCTGACGTGTGAGGGGCGCCCGGACGCGACCCCGGCCGGCGGAGCGGACTCGGTGCGCGCGGCGCTCGTACGGGACTTCGGGCGTGACGTGCTCCAGGACGCCGGAGCCGCCGTGAGCGCCGAGGGCACCTCCGCCTCGCCGTCCGCCGCCTCCTCGACCCCCTCCGCCTCCTCCACCGGCGGGAGCGGCACAGTGACCGTCCCCGTGCGCAAGGAGGCCACCGCCAAGCGCGGTGTGCGGCAGCGCGGCTGGGAGCTGGCGCACTGGGCCGTGGCCAACTCGTCCGCGCTGCACATCGAACGGGTGTCGTACGCAGGGCGGGAGTGGACCGCCGGGAGCGCCGACAGCGAGTGGCGCACGTCCGACGCGAAGGGGGGCTCGGCCGCGGGGAACTCCGCCGCCGAGGTCCGAATCGTCACCGGGCAGTAGTACGGGCCCTCACCCTTCAGGGGGAGCCGCGTCACGCGGAGTCGACGATGTGCGCAGGTTTTCGCGCACTCACTCCCGCATCCGCCGATTCCCTTGAAAACAAAGGGCCATAAGGATTCGGCAGACTTTCCGACCGGGTACCTTTTGCCCGTTTTTATCCGCAGATGATAATGCGACGCATTGCCAACTCTTTACGTTGGGCCACCGCAACCTTCGTGGGCTTCGAGCGGTAGTCACTGCGTCCGAGCCCGGAACGATCAACCGTCGGACGGTCGGCAGCCAGCCGGTCAACTCTCGGGCGCGGTCGGACACTTCACCGTTCTCTCCCGTCTAAGGAGCATCATGTCCCTCCCCCTGACCCGCCGGATCGCCCGTGCCGCGCTGCTCGTCGCAGCGGGAGCGGCAGCCGGGGTCGGTGCGGCCGGCTCCGCCAGCGCGGCGGCCGAACTGCCGGCCACACCCAACCTCGGCGGGCTGACCGCCCTGGACGGGGCGCAGGTCGGCAACACGGTCGACGGTGCGACGCAGAACGTCACCGGGCTCGCGGGCACCGCCGGTGGCAACGCGGTCAAGAAGGCGGTGCCGGCCGCGGGCAAGACCGGTGGCAAGGTCGCCAAGACGGCGACGCCGGCCGCGCAGAAGGTGGCCGGGGACACGGCGGGGCAGGCCGGGGGTCTGCTCGGTGACACCGCGAAGACCGCCACGGGTGGTGGTCTTCCGACGGACGCGGTGACCAAGGGTGGTCTGCCCACCGACCAGGTGACCAAGGGTGGTCTGCCCACCGACCAGGTGACCAAGGGTGGTCTTCCGACCGACGCGGTCACCAAGGGCGGGCTGCCGCTGAAGGGGCTGCCGCTCGGCTAGCCGCCGGGGCTGTTACGACAGCCGCTTTATGCGCGAGGGGTCCAGGGGCTTCCCTGGACCCCTCGCGCATGTCGGTTTGTCGGCTGCGGGTCGTCTTGGGCTGGGCGCGCCCACGCGGCGGAGCCGCATAGTGTCACAGCCCCGCGCCCCTTACGGGGCGCTGTTGCTTACGCCAGGCGGTCCACTGCCGCCGCCACGCGCTCGTCCGTTGCCGTCAGGGCCACGCGGACGAAGTTCTCGCCCGCCTCGCCGTAGAAGTCGCCCGGGGCGACGAGGATGCCGAGGTCCGCGAGGTGGGACACCGTGGCCCAGCAGGACTCGTCGCGGGTGGCCCACAGGTAGAGGCTGGCCTCGCTGTGCTCGATGCGGAAGCCGTGCTTCAGGAGGGCGTCGCGGAGGGCGGTGCGGCGGGCGGCGTAGCGCTCGCGCTGTTCGCGGACGTGGGTGTCGTCCGAGAGGGCGGCGACCGCGGCGGCCTGGGTCGGCGCGGACGTCATCATGCCGCCGTGCTTGCGGATCTGGAGGAGGTCGCCGAGTACGGCGGGGTCGCCCGCGAGGAACGCGGCGCGGTAGCCGGCCAGGTTCGAGCGCTTGGAGAGCGAGTGGACCGAGACGATGCCGTCGTAGGAGCCGCCGTTCACGTCCGGGTGCATGACCGAGACCGGGTCGGCCTCCCAGCCCAGCTCGATGTAGCACTCGTCGGAGAAGAGCAGGATGCCGTGCTCGCGGGCCCACGCCACGGTCCGGGTGAGCTCGTCCTTCGAGAGGACCCGGCCCGTCGGGTTGGACGGGGAGTTCAGCCACAGGAGCTTCACGTCCGTCGGGTCCAGCTCCGTCGGGTCGTCGTAGACGACGTAGTCCGCGCGGGCCAGGCGTGCGCCGACCTCGTACGTCGGGTACGCGAGCCTCGGGTAGGCGACCTTGTCGCCCGGGCCCAGGCCCAGCTGGGTGGGCAGCCAGGCGACCAGTTCCTTGGAGCCGACGATCGGGAGTACGTGGCGGTGGGTGATGTCCCGCGCGCCGAGCCGTCGCTCCACCCAGCCCGTGATCGCGTCCCGCAGCTCGGGTGTGCCCCACACCGTGGGATAGCCCGGCGAGTCCGCGGCCGCGACCAGAGCTTTCTGGATCAGCTCGGGCACCGGGTCGACCGGGGTGCCGACGGACAGGTCGACGATGCCACCCGGGTGAGCGGCGGCCGTCGCCTTGTAGGGCTCCAGCTTGTCCCAGGGGAAGGTGGGAAGCCGGTCGGAGACTGCGGACACGGGATCTGGCTCACTTTCTCTGTACTCGCCGGTACGGCAAACGCCTCGGTCCCGTAAGCCGATCGAAGCGATCAGGCCGTACGGGACCGAGGCGGCGCGTGTATGCGGGCCGCTTTACTGGTTCTGCGGCGGCAGCGCTGCGATGAAGGGGTGGTCGCGCTCGATCAGGCCGAGCTTGCTGGCGCCGCCGGGCGAGCCGAGCTCGTCGAAGAACTCGACGTTCGCCTTGTAGTAGTCCTTCCACTCTTCCGGAGTGTCGTCTTCGTAGAAGATCGCCTCGACCGGGCACACCGGCTCACAGGCTCCACAGTCGACGCATTCGTCCGGGTGGATGTACAAGGACCGGGAGCCCTCGTAGATGCAGTCGACCGGGCACTCCTCGATGCACGCCTTGTCCTTGACGTCGACACAAGGCTGCGCGATGACGTAGGTCACGCTGTCGTTCCTCCTCGATAGGGCGCTGGCGGGCCTTCGTAGGCTCCCGCCGCCTGGCGCGCGGGAGCGCGGCGTCGTCGATGCCCGCCCCTAGTATCTCCGTTCTTGGGCATGATCCGAACAGGAGGGGTGAACTGACCTGTGGAAATCTCTGCGTCCGGCCACCTTGAGGTCCGTATCACCGCTGCTGACGTGGGCAAACGTGTCTCTGTTCGGCGGATGGTCAAAGATGCCGCCGAGGGTGAGAAGTTCACCGACACGGTCGGTGTTCTCACATCATGGGACAATGGTGTGCTGCAGATCACACGGCGAACCGGTGAGTGTGTCCAGATCGCGGAATCCTCGCTGGTCGCGGGCAAGGTCGTACCGTCCGCTCCGGCGCGTCGGCGGGGCCCGGCGGCCTCGTACGAGGAGCTGGTGCGGGTCTCGGCGCGGGCCTGGCGGCCGGTGGAGAGCGAGCGGCTCGGCGAGTGGGAGCTGCGGGCGGCCTCCGGGTTCACCCGGCGCGCCAACTCCGTTCTGCCGCTCGGTGACCCCGGTGTGCCGCTGGACGAGGCACTGACCCGCGTACGGGACTGGTACGCGGCCCGTGACCTGCCCGCGTACATCCAGACCGCGACCGGGGCGGAGGGCACGCAGGAGCTGCTGTGCGCGGAGCTGGAGGCGCGCGGCTGGGTACGTGAGGTGACGGCCGAGCTGTGGATCGGCTCGCTCGCGCCGGTCGGGGACCGGGAGGCGCCGGGGGTCGTGCTCTCCCGCGAGGCGGACGACACGTGGCTGGACCGGTACCAGAGGAAGGGGCTGAGCGCCGTGGCCCTGAAGGTGCTGGGCAGCGGGCCCTCGGTGTGGTTCGCGACGGTGCCCGGTGCGGAGGGGGAGCCTCCGGCCGCGATCGGACGCTGCGTGGTGGACGGCCGCTGGGCCGGTTTCGCCGCCGTCGAGGTCGACCCCGCCCACCGCCGCCAGGGCCTCGCCACCACCGTCATGGCCGCCCTGGCCCGCCGGGCCCTGGACGAGGGCGCCTCGGCCGCCTGGCTCCAGGTGGAGGAGGACAACACGGGGGCGCGGGCGATGTACGCGGGGATGGGCTTCGGGGCTCATCACGCGTACCACCACTACCGGTGGGTCCCGGACGCCGGCGCCGCCTCCGGGGCGGCCGATGGCGGTTTCGGCTTCGGCGACCCGTATCGATCGGCGTGAAGGGGCACGAGCCAGCTATGCGTGTCCCTCAGCCACCGGAACCGGAGCGCGCCGCCGAGGTGCGGCAGCGGTTCGCCGACGAGGCGCGGGCCGAGCGGCCCGATCTGGCGGTGCTGTGTCTGCTGGTCGGAGCCGCGGCGGACGGCACGCTGGACGAGGCCGGGATGGACGCGGCGCAGATCGAGCTGGACCGGCTGGCCGGGCAGTTGCCGTTCCGTCCGGGCGGGCCGCGGTCCTGGGCGGTCGCGCTCGCCGAACTGCTCGGCGGGCGCTGCGGTTTCCGGGGGACGCCGAGCGACTACCAGCGGCTGGAGTCCTCTCTCCTGCACGAGGTGCTGAGGCGGCGGCGCGGGCTGCCCATCCTGCTCTCCGTGGTGTGGATGGAGGTCGCTCGGCGGGCCGGTGCGCCGGTGTACGGGGTCGCTCTGCCCGGGCACTTCGTCGTCGGCTTCGGGCCCACCGAGCAGCAGGTGCTCGCCGATCCCTTCGACGGGGGGCGGGTGCTGACCGGCTCCGACGCGGAGCTGCTCGTCGCGGGGGCGACGGGCGCGCCGCTCGACCCGTCGATGCTGTCCCCCGCCGATCCGCTCGATGTCGTCCTGCGCATCCTGAACAACATCCGTGCCTGGGCCGCCACCCGTCCCGAGCGGTCGGATGTGGCGCTGTGGGCCGTCGAGTTGTCCCTGCTGCTGCCGTCGCACCCGGCGCGGCTGCGCTACGAACGCGCTCAACTCCTTGTTCAGCGCGGTGATTTCCTCTCCGGTGCCGCCGAACTCGACGCGTACGCCGACGTAGTGGCCGCCGTCGACGAACCGGCCGCCACCCGAGTACGCCAACAGGCCCACGCCGCCCGCGCCATGCTCAACTGACAACCTTTCCTCGCCCCCGCCGCCCCTACCCCGTCCCATCCCTGGGGGTTGCGCCCCCAGACCCCCCTAAAAGATTGCGCAGTTCCCCGCGCCCCTGACGGCTCGGGGCGACGGGGCGCAGCCCCGAGCCGTCAGGGGCGCGGGGCTGTGACATTTGCGGCTCCGCCGCGGGGCGCGACCAGCCCCCACCCACCCGCAGCCGAAGAACTACCCCGGGGTCGAAGGGGCGGAGCCCCTGGGGGATGGGACGGGTAGGGGCGGCGGGGGCGAGGAACGTTGGGCGGCTACAGCCAGCCTTTCTCCCGCGCCGTGCGGACCGCTTCCGCTCGGTTGCGGACGGCGAGTTTCTGGATGGCGGTGGAGAGGTAGTTGCGGACGGTGCCCTGGGAGAGGTGGAGGGCGGTGGCCAGTTCGGCGTTGGTGGAGCCGTCGGCCGCCGCGCGGAGGACCTCGCGTTCGCGGTCGGTGAGGGGGTTGGCTCCCTCGGCCAGGGCGGCGGCCGCCAACGTGGGGTCGATGACACGCTCGCCGGCCAGTACCTTCCGTACGGCTTCGGCGAGTTGGGCGGCCGGCGCGTCCTTGACGAGGAAGGCGGCGGCGCCGGCCTCCATCGCGCTGCGCAGATAGCCGGGACGGCCGAAGGTCGTGAGGATGACCAGCTTGAGGCCGGGGAACTCCTTGTGGAGTTCGGCCGCCGCCTCGATACCCGTCTGCCCCGGCATCTCGATGTCGAGGAGCGCGACGTCGACGTCGTGCTCGCGCGCCGCGGCCAGCACCTCGTCCCCGCGCGCCACCTGGGCGACCACCTCGATGTCCGGTTCGAGGCCCAGCAGCGCGGCCAGCGCCTCGCGGACCATCGACTGGTCCTCGGCGAGCAGGACCTTGATCGTGCGGCTCATGCCCCGGATCCTACGGGGTGGCCGGACGGCTCGGCCGGGGCTCCCGTCGGTACTCGGGCGGTCAAGCGGAATCCGTGCCGCACCTTTCCCGCCTCCAGCGATCCCCCCACCTTCTCCAGCCGTTCCATCAGCCCGGTCAGGCCGTTCCCCGGGGTGCCGGAGCCGCCCGAACCGTCGTCCTCCACGGACAGTTCGAGCACGGGCCCGTCGAGCGTCTGGCGTCGGACGAGCTCCACCGCGCAGCGCCGGGCCCCGCTGTGCCGTACGACATTGGTGATCGCCTCGCGCAGTGCCCAGGCCAGAGCGGACTCGCTCTCCTCGGGGACGCCGTCGAGGTCCGGTTCGGCCGGCAGGTCGGCGGTGACGCCCGCCGCGGTCAACGCGACCTGGGCGCCCGCGAGTTCGCCGGCCAGCCGGGGCCTTCGGTAGCCGGTGACCGCCTCGCGGACGTCGACGAGGGCCTGGCGGCTGACCTGTTCGATGTCGGCGACCTGCTGGGCCGCCTTGTCGGGGTGGTCGGGGAGCATCCGGCCGGCCAGTTCGCTCTTCAGCGTGATCAGCGAGAGGGAGTGGCCGAGGAGGTCGTGCAGGTCCCTGGCCAGGCGCAAGCGCTCCTCGTTCGCGGCGAGTTGGGCGACGGTCGCCCGCGCCTTGCGCAACTCCACCGTCGTACGCACCAGTTGCCGTACGCCTGTCATCGCGTAACCGATGAGGACGACGAGGAGGACGAGGTTGCGCGCGTCTCCCTCGCCGCCGTGCAGGCCGACGAGCAGCATCACGGCGGCGGTCAGCGGGATCGTCCAGTACGCCACGCGGAGCGAGAACGTCGTCCCGCAGGCGACGGAGACGTACACGAACAGGCCCAGCCAGGACGGGCCGAGGGTGAGACTCAGCACGGCGGCGAGGGCGCCGAGGCCGATGACCAGGCCGGCGACGACCGCGGTGGCGGCGAACGCCCTGCCCATGTTCCGGAAGACCAGCGTCAGATAGATCCCGACGAAGACCGTCAGGCCCAGCCAGCCGGCCACCGTGGCGGCGGTCGTGTGGTGACCGGAGACCAGGTCGTGGACCGGCGAGCTGAGGAACACCAGCCAGATGACGATCCAGATCGCCTTGCGCAGTGCCTCGCGGATGTTGCGGGGGGACTCCCCCATCCGCATCAGCGGCACCGGCCGGGTCTCGTCGGGCAGCGGGGCTTCCGTCATGGCGTTCACGCCTTCAGCGTGTCCTTCCGGTACAGCCAGGCCGCGCCGCCCGCGAAGAGAGCGAAGTAGACGGCGAGGATGGCGAGGTCCTTCGCGTGCGGGGCGTCGCCCAGTTCGATGGCCTGCCCGAGGGCAGCGTACGCGTGCGTGGGCAGCCACTTCGCGATGTTCTGCAACCAGTCGGGGAAGGTCGTGCTGGGCATCCACAGGCCGCCGAGCATCGACAGACCGAAGTACGTGATCATCGTGATCGGACGGACCGCGTCACCGCTGGCGAGGTAACCGATGGCCACGCCGAGCGCGGCGAAAATGAGGGATCCCGCCCAGATCGCGCCGGTGAGCGCGAGCCACTGCCAGGCGTCCAGGTGGACGTCCTTCACGGTTGCGGCGACCACGAAGACGATGACGATGGACGGCAGGCTGACGACGGCGGCGCTCGCGGTCTTGGCGAGGACGTAGCCGCGCCCGGGCAGGGTGGTCAGCCTGAGCTGCCGTACCCAGCCGCTCTCGCGCTCCTTGGCGATGCGCTCGCTGTTGCCCATCAGGACGGCGGTCAGGGCGCCGAAGGAGGCCATCGAGACCATCATGTACGTCGGGACGGTGAGGCCGGTGCCGTCGACCTTGGTGGTGCTGTCGGCGTTGCCCGCGATCAGCAGGAACAGGGCCGAGGGGTAGATCACCGAGAAGAACAGGAACTTGCGGTTGCGCAGGGCGCGGGTGAGTTCCAGCTTGATCAGACTGTTCATGACTGCTTGGCCTCCTCGGCCTCCGTGATGGCGACGAAGGCCTGCTCCAGGCCGAGTCCGGCCACTTCGAGATTGCGCGGGTAGACGCCGAGCCCGTACACCGCGTGGACGGTCGCGTCGGCGTCGGAGGACTGGATGCGGACGGTCTGGCCGGACCCCGCGGCGGAGCCGTTGTTGGACACCGTGACGGACGTCAGGAAGGGCAGTGCGCGCAGCGCGGCCTCGTCGATCGGGCCCTCCAGGTCGAAGGCGATGCGGCGGGCGCCGGCCTTCGCCTTGATCTCGGCGGCGGTGCCGTCGGCCAGCAGGCGTCCCCGGTGCAGGACCAGCACGCGGTCGGCGATCGCGTCGGCCTCCTCCAGGTAGTGCGTGGCGAACAGGACCGTACGGCCCTGGTCGGCCTGCTCGCGCATGGTGGCCCAGAAGGCCTGGCGGGCGGAGACGTCCATGCCCGTGGTGGGCTCGTCGAGGACGATCAGATCGCTGTCGCCGGCCGTGGCGAGGGCGAAGCGGACGCGCTGTTCCTGGCCGCCGGAGAGCTTGTTGACCTTGCGGTCGGCGATCTGGGTGATGCCGGCGCGGGCCAGCACGTCGGTGGCGCGGTACGGCTTGGGGTGCAGATCGCAGCCGAGCTTCACCAGCTCGGCGACCGTGACCTCGTCCATCAGGCCGCCGCTCTGCAGCATGGCGCCCACCCGGCCGCGGACGATCGCCTCGCGCGGGCTGGTGCCGAAGACGCTCACCGTGCCGCTGTCGGCGTGCTTGAGGCCGAGGAGCAGGTCCAGCGTGGTCGACTTGCCCGCGCCGTTGGGACCCAGCAGGGCGACCGTCTCGCCCGGGTGCAGGTCGAGCGTCAGCCCGTCCACGGCCCGGACGCTCCCGTAGCTCTTGGTCACCGAGGCGAACCCGACCACCGAGGTGGTGGCCCCCGTGGTCCCCGTGGTCCGTGTAGTCGTTGTCATGTGCTCCATCGTGGCGGCGGAGGGGGTGCGCCCGGCAGTGCAGCGTGTCCTGACTCCCGGATGACAGATGTCATACGCCGACGCCCTCCACGCGCGGCTACCCCTGGTTCCGGGTTCCACGGCTCCACCACCGCCGCGGCGGTGAGCGCGCGCCGGCCCGGCAGGGCCTCCAACTCCCGCCCGGTCACGGCATTCCCGCGGTTGTCGGCCAGGACGAGATCGGGCGCGAACCGGGCGGCCGCCTCCCACACCGCCCGGCCGTCCGCACGGTGACTCCGCGATCGTCCGTGAACTCCCACCCCATGCGGCCCACTCGCCCCGGCTCGCTCGATGCCACGTTCCATCGGATCTTGGCGTACGACAAGAGGGCGCCCGGCCATGGAATCCATGGCCGGGCGCCCTCCCGAAGCGCGTTCGCTAGCTGGGGTTGGTGGAGATGGTCACGATGCGGTCGGCGGCCGTCTTGCCGAGCAGTGCCTGGCCGAGGGCCGAGGCCACGTCCTGCGGGCTCACGGCCTTCTTGCTGCCGTCGCCCTTGGTGATCGTGACGCCGTCGAAGGCGCCGCCGTACAGCTTCTTGAGGGTGGCGAGGTCGTAGTGCTGGACGAGCTTGCCGTCGACCGCGCGCACGCTCAGGAACTGCCAGATGGAGTTCTGCGGGCTGAAGGAGATCGTGTGCACGGCGTCCGTGCGGACCGTGACGTTCGCGGACATCGCCGGCTTGGCGAAGGCCTTCATCATCCGGTCGACCTCGGTCTTCGAGATCGTCGGCTGCCGGGTCGTGGTGGCGACCTTCACCGGCGTGGTCGTACCGGACTCCACCTGGGCGCGGTACGCGTCCTCGACGGCCTGCGTCGTCGAGGCGCTGACGTCGATGCCCTTGCCCGCCTTGCCGTACACGGCGACGGCCTTGCCCGCCACGAACTTGATCGTGCCGTCGCTCGCCGAACCGGAGCCGCCCGCGACGCCCTCGAGGGCCGCCTGGAGCTTCTCCTCGTCGACCGGCATCTCGGGCTCGACGACGCGTTCCTGGCCGAACAGCGAGCCGATCACCGACACGGGGTTGTAGTCGCTGCCCGCGGCAGTGCGGACGGTGGCCTGGGTATCGAACTGGAGCCCGGCCTGGTCCGGCTTGAGCGAGACGGTGTCGCCGTCGACCGACAGCTTGAGCGCCTTGTTCGTACTGCTGCCGAAGGCGTCGTCGAGCTTCTTGACGGCCTCGTCGCGGGTGCCGCCGCCGATGTCGACGCCGAGCACGGTGGTGCCCTTGGGCACGTCCGAGTGGTTCATCAGGAGCCCGGCGCCGTAGGCACCGCCACCGATGACGACCACGCCGACGACCAGCAGCGTCAGCTTGCTGCGGCCCTTCTTCTTGGCCGGCTTCGACGAGGCCGCGGGCTTCTGGACCGGCTCGGGCAGCTTCGGCGGGGTGTGCGGCAGCGGGCCGTCGGTGTGCGCGCCCGGCCCGAACGGGGAGTTCTGGGCGGGCGGTACGACGGGGATACCGCTGGTCAGGGTGTGGCCGGAGACATTGTCCCCGGGGCCGCCGTAGCCGCCTGCGCCCGGCTCGGGCGCGGGCTTCTGCGGCGTGAGGATCGCGGTGTCGTCACTGAGACCGCCGCTGAGACCGCCGCGCGGGGTGACATGGGCGCCCGGACCGCCAGGACCGCTCATGCCGCCCGGACCACCGGGACCGCCGCCGGGATACCCGGCGCCCGGGCCCGTACCCGGACCCGCGGCCAGGCTGCCGGGTGCCACTCCCGGACCGGCCGGCGGCACCAGCGGGCCGTCCCCGGTGACCGGACCACCCGTCGGGCCCGCGGGCCCGCCCTCGGAGAAGTACGGCAGGTCGTCACGGCGCCGTTCGCCGCCGTTGCCGGAGCCGGCGGGCGACCCGGCGGACGATCCCACGGCGGGGAAGGAGCCCGTGCTGCTCAGCGCCGCGGAGACGTCGAAGGAGCCGGTGCCGCCGCCATGGCCCGGGGCCACGGGTCCGGCGCCGGTGGCACCGGGCAGCCCGGCACCGTTCGTACCGCCGCCGCCGGGGCGGGGCCCGTTCGCGCCACCGGGCCGGGCACCACCGGGGGCGCCCAGCGGACCGGCACCGTTCGCGGAGCTCGGGCGCGCACCGCCCGGGGCACCAGGACGTCCGCCCTGTGTCCCCGGGGAGCCGGCCCCGCCCGCGGGGCCCGAACCGCCCGGCAGGCCCGCACCGTTGGTGGAGCCGCCTCCCGGCCCGCCCTTGGGCGCACCGGACTTGCGCGGCGCGAACCAGTCGCTCGTCTTCTCCTCGGCCGTGGCGGGTGCCCCGGCGGGGCCGTCCGCGGACGGGGCCGTGGAGGGTGAGGTGGCCGTCGCGGTGGCCGCGCCTATGGGCGAACTCACGCCCGGCGACGCCTCCGCGCGGGTGCCCACGCCGTCGGCACCCTCGGCGGACACAGCGGACCCGTCCGCGTCTGCGACCGGCGTGCGGACGACGACGGGCGGGATGGGCCGCGACCCGGGGATGTTGATCCGGATCCGGGTCGTCAGCGTGGTCTCGGTCTTGCGCTCCTCCGGCGGGTTGCCGGTGGCCGAACGGCCCGCGTCGGCGCCGCTTTCGGAAGCCATGGGGGTCCCGTACGGCGGCGTCCCCGACGGGTACGCGGCTCCACCGCGCCCGTTGGGCCCGGAGGACGAACTGTCAGTTTCACGACTCAAGGCAGGTTCTCCCGGTTGGCTCCGCCGCCCGTTTACTCGACCTCATCTCGGGCAGCTCGGCGGCGCGCACCACCATACTGGCCATGTCCGGCGCGCAAACCTCGCCCGGGAAGGAAACCCCCACGGGACCCGCACCTGTTGGATACGGCGAAGTGGTACGTCACTTGCCAAGTCGGACGTCGGAACGGTCCGGTTGCCGCCCCTGCCCAAGGGTGGCGCACATCACAGCAACTGCCATCCCGCCGAGCAGGAAGAGGTAGGAGACGAGTCCCGCGCCGAAGAGGAAGTCTCCCTCCGGGCGGCTGGCGGTGAGCAGCACGACGGCGACCATCCAGCCGGCCGCGGGCGCGACGGCCCCGGCCCGGGTGCCGGTCGCCCGCGAACCGCCCAGGAAGAGCCCGGCCGCACCCGCGAGCGCGAGCAGCAACCCGCCCGGGAACCAGCCGGATTGCACCAGCGCCCCGGCGGCCCCGACCACCACGCCGAGTACGAAGAGTCCCAGGTAGGCGGCGATCCGCCCGCCCGAGGGCCGGGTCAGGGGCTGGGCGAGCATGCTCCCGCCGCCGTTGTTGCTCGTCACAGGGACACCCCTTCGAACAGGTCCGTCTCGGGCGCCGCCCCGCCGCGCTCGCCGCTCTGGCCTCGGTCCCCGCGTACCAACTCGTAGTACTCGGTGGTGAAGATCGGCTGCGCGAGCTCGTTCGAGAGCGCGAAGTACGGCTCGGCCACCTCGATCTGCGTGGCGTGCGCGCGCATCGCGGCCGCCTTGGCGGCGGCGTACGCGGTGCCGTCGATCTCGGTGGTGATGACCGACTCGTCGACCACGCCGGGTACGTCGTCGATGGCGGCGGCTTCGCCGAAGGGCAGGTCGGGAAGGGCCTCGCACAGGCGCGCGAACGCTTCCTCGGCGACCGTGCGCGGCACCCGGTTCCAGTAGATCTTGGCGATCGGCTGCCCCGCTTCGGCGGCCAGCTCGGCGGCGCGCATGGCGACGCGGTGGGCCTGGATGTGGTCGGGGTGGCCGTAGCCGCCGTCGGGGTCGTAGGTGACGAGGACCTGGGGGCGCACCTCGCGGATCACCGCCACGAGGTCCGCGGCGGCCGCGTCGACGTCGGCGGCCCAGAAGGCGCCCGCGCGGTGGTTCTGCTCCAGGCCCATCATCCCGGAGTCGCGGTAGCGCCCGGGCCCGCCGAGGAACCGGTGGTCGGTGACGCCCAGCTCCTTCATGGCGGCGCTCAGCTCACCGGTCCGGTACGGGCCGAGCCCGCCCTCGCGGTGGGGCTCCAGATGCGCGAGCTCGGGCGGGATGACCTCGCCCTCCTCGCCGAGGGTGCAGGTCACCAGCGTCACATGGGCGCCCTCGGCCGCGTACTTGGCCATGGTCGCGCCGTTGTTGATCGACTCGTCGTCCGGGTGCGCGTGCACCAGGAGCAGACGCCGGTCGGGCAGTTCCGTCATGGAACCACCCTACGAGGCCGCCGCTCAGAACTTGATGCTGCCGATCATCCCCGCGATGTTGGTGGTCAGCTCGCTGATGGTGGGAGCGACCGTCGAGGAGGCGAGATAGAAGCCCAACAGGACACACACGACCGCGTGCCCGCCCTTCAGTCCTGACTTCTTGATCAGGAGAAAGACGATGATCGCCAGCAGCACCACCGCCGAAATCGAGAGTGCCACGGCGGCTCACCTCCAAAGGTCCCAGGGACTTGGGGTCCGGTATGGGGGGTTGGACACGGGTCGGTAAATCCATACAACAGCCAGCAGGTTGATACCCACGCAGCGCTAGTGATCATAACTATCCGTACGCGCGCATCGATCGGCGCACGGCCGCACAAGGGGGCGCATGGCCAATATGGTCGGGGCATGACGACCGAGCCCCTCTCCTTCCCGCGCCGGTACGCCCGCACGCAGCGGTTCACCTCCGGCGCGCCGCGTGCGTTCACCGTGTCTCCCGACGGTTCCCGAGTCGTGTTCCTGCGGTCCGGCTCCGGTACGGACCGCGCCCATCAGCTGTGGGTTCTCGATGTGGCTCAGGGCGCGGAGCGCGTCGCGGCCGACCCGGCGGCGCTGCTCGGCGGCGCCACCGAGCATCTGCCACCGGAGGAGCGGGCGCGCCGCGAGCGCAGCCGCGAGGGCGGTGCCGGGATCGTCGGCTACGCCACCGACACGGCGGTCGAGTTGGCCTCTTTTGCCTTGTCAGGGCGGCTTTTCACGGCGGAGCTGCGGGCCGGCACGGCACGTGAACTCCGCGTCCCCGGACCGGTGATCGACCCGCGCCCCTCGCCCGACGGACGGCTCGTCGCGTACGTCGCCGGGGGCGCCCTGCGGGTCGTCGGCGCCGAGGGCGGGGACGACCGGGCGCTCGCGGAGCCGGAGCCCGCGGCGGATCCGGCGTCGGTTTCCTATGGATTGGCTGAGTTCATCGCGGCCGAGGAGATGGGGCGTTCGCGCGGCTTCTGGTGGTCGCCGGAGAGCGACCGGCTGCTCGTCGCGCGGGTCGACGACACGCCCGTACAGCGTTGGTGGATCTCCGATCCGGCGCGTCCGGAGAGCGATCCGCAGCGGGTCGCGTACCCGGTGGCGGGCAGCGCCAACGCGGACGTACGGCTCTTCGTCATCGCCCTCGACGGGGTGCGCACGGAGGTCGTGTGGGACCGCGCGCGCTACCCGTATCTGGCGCATGTGCACTGGTCAGCGGCGGGTGCTCCGCTGATTCTGGTGCAGGCGCGGGACCAGCGCAGCCAGCTGTTCCTGGCGGTGAACCCGGACACCGGGACGACCCGGATGGTGCACGCGGACGAAGATCCACAATGGCTGGATCTTTTCGCCGGCGTGCCGTGCTGGAGCCCCGGCGGGCAGCTCGTGCGGATCGCCGACGAGGGCGGCGCCCGGGTGCTCGCCTTCGGTGAACGCCCGCTGACGGGGCCGCAGTTGCATGTGCGCGCGGTGCTCGACGTCTCGGACGACGATGTGCTGATCGCGGCGTCGGCCGGCGAGGCCGCGGCGACCCCGGAGACCGGCGAGGTGCATGTGTACCGCGTCAACGAGCTCGGCATGGAGCGCGTCTCGCACGAGCCCGGCGTGCACTCGGCGGTGCGCGCCGGAGGCGTGACCGTGCTCGTCTCGTCGGTGCTCGACCAGCCGGGCGCCCAGGTGCAGGTGCTGCGCGAGGGGAAGCGGGCGGCGACTGTACTGTCGTACGCCGAACATCCCGGTTTGTCCCCGCGCGTGACGCTCACGCAGGGGGGCGCACGGAAAATCCCATGCGCCGTGCTTATGCCTACTGACTACGACGGCGACAATCCCCTACCGGTCCTCATGGACCCCTACGGCGGTCCGCACGGCCCCCGGGTGCTGGCCGCGCACAACGCGCACCTCACCTCGCAGTGGTTCGCCGACCAGGGCTTCGCGGTGATCGTCGCCGACGGACGGGGCACCCCCGGCCGCTCCCCCGCCTGGGAGAAGGCGGTCCGCGACGACTTCACGCTCTCCCTCGACGACCAGGTCGACGCGCTGCACGGCCTCGCCGGGACCTTCCCGCTGGACCTCTCCCGGGTGGCGATCCGCGGCTGGTCCTACGGCGGCTGGCTCGCGGGGCTCGCCGTGCTGCGCCGCCCCGACGTCTTCCACGCGGGCATCGCGGGCGCCCCGGTCGCGGACTGGCGGCTGTACGACACCCACTACACGGAGCGGTACCTCGGTGACCCGGCGGCGGCCCCGGCGACGTACGCCAGGAGTTCACTGATCACCGACGACGGGCTCTCCGCGCCCGCCGAGCCGCACCGGCCGCTGATGATCGTGCACGGCCTCGCCGACGACAACGTGGTGGTGGCGCACGCCCTGCGGCTCTCCTCGGCGCTGCTGGCCGCGGGCCGCCCGCACGAGGTGCTGCCGCTGTCCGGTGTCACGCACATGACCCCGCAGGAGCAGGTCGCCGAGAACCTGCTGCTGCTCCAGGTGGACTTCCTGAAGCGGTCGCTGGGCCTGGCGTAGCCGGAACGGCAACGGACCGGGGCGACATGGCGCGCCCCGGTCCGTTTACGGCACCCGCACGGCCGTACGTTGTTCAGATTGACGCGTCCGTATATCGAGATCGGGTCGGCTAAGTTGCCTGCGTGTTAACGCAGTTGGTGCACATATGTACGGCTATTTCACCCCGTCAACATGATCGTCTGGTGGCTCCTCCGGCGGCACCACCTGCTTCTCCTCCGCGAAGTGACAGGCCGAGTCGTGCGCGGCCGGGCCCTCGCTGAGCCGGAATTCCGCGGGCACCGCGAGCAGCGGCACCTCCAGCGTGCACCGCTCCTGCGCCTTCCAGCAGCGGGTGCGGAAGCGGCATCCGGAGGGGATGTTCGCCGGAGAGGGCACATCGCCGGTGAGGATGATCCGCTCCCGGTGCTCCCTGGCCTCCGGGTCGGGCACGGGCACGGCGGAGAGCAGCGCCTGGGTGTAGGGGTGCGTCGGGTGGTCGTAGATCTCGGCGTCCTTGCCGGTCTCCACGATCCGCCCGAGGTACATCACGCCGACCCGGTCGGAGATGTGCCGCACGATCGACAGGTCGTGCGCGATGAAGACGAAACTCAGGTCGAACTCGTCCTGGAGCCGGTCCAGCAGGTTGATCACCTGGGCCTGCACGGAGACGTCGAGCGCGGAGACCGGTTCGTCGGCGACGATGATCTCGGGGCGCAGCGCCAGCCCGCGCGCGATGCCGATGCGCTGGCGCTGGCCGCCGGAGAACTGGTGCGGGTAGCGGTTGATGTACTCCGGGTTGAGCCCGACCACGTCGAGCAGGTCCTGGACCTTCCGCCGGCGGTCGCCCTTGGGCGCGACCTCGGAATGGATCTCGTACGGCTCCCCGATGATGTCGCCGACGGTCATGCGCGGGTTGAGCGAGGTGTACGGGTCCTGGAAGACCATCTGGATGTTGCGGCGTACCGCCTTGAGGGCCTTGGCGGACAGCCGGGTGATGTCCTCGCCCTTGTACTTGATCGTCCCGGCGGTCGGCTTCTCCAGGTTGACCAGCATCTTGGCGACCGTGGACTTGCCGCAGCCGGACTCGCCGACGATGCCGAGGGTCTCACCGCGGTCGAGGTGGAAGTCGACGCCGTCGACGGCCTTGACCGCGCCGATCTGCTTCTTGAAGAGGATGCCCTGGGTGAGGGGGTAGTACTTGAACAGGCCACTGACCTCGAGAATCGTCTCAGGCATCGGACTCTCCCCCCGCGTTCGCGCCCCCGTCACCGGCGCCCCGGTCGCTCGCGGCATCGAGCGTCTCCCTCCAGAAGAAGCAGGCGCTCCTGCGGACCCCTTCCGGACCGTCCACCTCCGCGAGCGGCGGCACCTCGCTCCGGCAGATGTCCTGGGCCATCGGGCAGCGCGGGTTGAAGGCGCAGCCCGGCGGGATGTGCATCAGGTTCGGTGGCAGGCCCTTGATCGCGTAGAGCTCCTTGCCCTTCTGATCGAGCCGCGGGATCGACTCCAGGAGCCCCTTGGTATAGGGGTGCGCCGGGGCCTTGTAGATGTCGTGGACCGGCGCCGACTCGATGATCCTGCCCGCGTACATCACCGCGATGTGGTCGGCGACGTCCGCGACCACGCCGAGGTCGTGGGTGATGAGGATGAGCCCCATGTGGAGCTCGCGCTGCAACTCGGCGAGGAGGTCCATGACCTGGGCCTGGACGGTGACGTCGAGCGCGGTGGTCGGTTCGTCGGCGATGATCAGCGCGGGTTCGAGCGCCAGCGCCATGGCGATCATGATGCGCTGGCGCATCCCGCCGGAGAACTGGTGCGGATAGTCGCGCACCCGGTCGGCGGCGGCCGGGATCCGTACCCGGTCCATCAGCTCGATCGCCTTGGCCCGGGCGTCCTTCCTCGACATCCCGCGGTGCGCGGTGAACATCTCGCCGAGCTGGTCGCCGACGCTGAGCACGGGGTTCAGGGAGGACAGCGCGTCCTGGAAGATCATCGCCATCTCGGCGCCGCGCACCTTGCGCCGCTCGTCCTCCTTGAGCTTCAGCAGGTCCTTGCCCTGGAAGAGGATCTCGCCGCCGGTGATCCTGCCGGGCGGCATGTCGAGGATGCCCATCACGGCCTGCGCGGTCACCGACTTGCCGGAACCGGACTCGCCGAGCACGGCGAGCGTCTCGCCCTCGTCCACGCTGTAGTTGACGCCGTTGACGGCCTTGGCGACCCCGTCCCGGGTCCGGAACTCCACGTGCAGATCGCGCACTTCGAGCAGCACCGCGGTCACCTCAGCTTCGGGTCGAGGGCGTCGCGCACCGCGTCGCCGAGCATGATGAACGCCAGGACGGTGATCGCGAGGGCGCCGGCGGGCCACAGCAGCATGTGCGGGGCGTTGCGGATGTAGGCGGAGGCCGAGGAGATGTCGATGCCCCAGCTGACCGTCGGGGGCTTCAGGCCGACGCCGAGGTAGGAGAGCGTCGCCTCCAGCGAGATGTACGTGCCGAGCGCGATGGTGGCGACGACGATGACCGGCGCGACGGCGTTGGGCGTGATGTGCCGCAGCATCAGCCGGGAGTTGGAGGCGCCGAGGGCGCGGGCGGCCTGGACGTAGTCGTTCTGCTTGGTGGTGATGACGGAGCCGCGCGCGATGCGGGAGATCTGCGGCCAGCCGAGCAGCACCATGAACCCGATGACCGGCCAGATCGTATTGCTGGTCACCACGGAGAGGAGGACCAGACCGCCGAGGACCACGGGGATCGCGAAGAAGATGTCGGTGATGCGGGACAGGAACGAGTCCCCCAGCCCGCCGAAGAACCCGGCGAGCATGCCGAGCACCGAGCCGAGGATCGCGACACCGAGGGTGGCGCAGACGCCGACGCTGATCGAGACGCGGGTTCCGTACACCGTCCGCGTGTAGACGTCGCAGCCCTGGCCGTCGAAGCCGAAGGGGTGTCCGGGCTGCGAGCCCTCCTGGGCCTTGGCGAGGTCGCACTGGAGCGGGTTCCCGGAGGCGATCAGGGAGGGCCAGAGGGAGATGACGACCAGGAAGAGAATGACGAGCCCGGAGAGGATGAAGACGGGGTTGCGGCGCAGGTCGCGCCAGGCGTCGGACCAGAGCGATCGCGGCTTCTCCTGCGGACCCGTGCCTTCCGGTCCGCCGGGGGTCTTCTCCAGGGTCTCGGCCTCGCTGGTGCCGAGGTCCATGGTGCCCCCAAAGCCGGTCGGCGCGATGGCGAGGTCGTCCGGGGGAGGCCCCACCGGCCTCTCAGGCACCCCAGGACCACGGGATCCCCCAGGCCCCCCAGGCCCCCCAGGCCCGTCCGGCTCGTACGGCGGCTGCTCAGGCATAGCGGATCCTCGGGTCGAGTACGGCGTAGAGGAGGTCGACGAGCAGGTTGGCGACCAGGAAGACGAGGACGAGGATGGTCACGAAGCCGACCACGGTCTGGGTGTTCTGCCGGAGGATCCCCTGGTAGAGCTGGAAGCCGACGCCGTGGATGTTGAAGATCCGCTCGGTGACGATCGCGCCGCCCATCAGCGCGCCGATGTCGGTGCCGATGAAGGTGACCACGGGGATCAGCGAGTTGCGCAGCAGATGCTTGGTGATCACCCGGCGCCGGGGCAGGCCCTTGGCGATGGCGGTACGGACGTAGTCGGACCGCTTGTTCTCCGCGATGGAGGTCCGGGTCAGCCGGGTCACGTAGGCGAGGGAGACCGAGGCCAGCACCAGGCCCGGCACGATCAGTTCGCCGAACGTGGCATCCCCGGAGACCGAGGGGTCGATCCAGTGCCATTTGACGCCGAGCACCAGCTGGAGCAGCAGACCGGTGACGAAGATCGGCACCGAGATGACGACCAGGGTGAGCAGCAGCACGCCCGTGTCGACCGGCCGGCCGCGGCGCAGGCCGGTGATGACGCCGAGCGTGATGCCGATGACGATCTCGAAGAGGATCGCGACGATCGTCAGCCGGATGGTGACCGGGAAGGCGGAGGCCATCAGCTCGGTGACCGGCTGCCCGTTGAAGGCGGTGCCGAAGTCGCCGGTGAAGATGTGGCCCAGGTAGGTGAGGTACTGCTGCCACACGGGCTTGTCGAGGCCGAACTCCTTGCGCAGCTGGGCGGCCGTCGCGGGGTCGCACTGCTTGTCGCCGCACAGGCCCGCGATGGGGTCGCCCATCACGTTCACCATCAGGAAGATCAGCAGTGTGGCGCCGATGAAGACCGGGATCATCTGCAGCAGACGCCGGATTACGTACCGTCCCATGAGGGGGCTCCGGAGGTAGTACGGGGCGAGCGCCGGGGTTCGTCTCGAAAGAAGCGCGCTCGCCCCGTGGACGGTTCAGCTGACCTTGATCTCGTTGTAGACGGGGACGCTGAACTGGTTGAGCGCCACGTTGGAGATGTTCTCCGAGTAGCCGGCGCTGCCGTTCTGGTACCAGAGCGGGATGGCGGCCATGTTGTCCCGGACGACCCCTTCGGCCTGCTGGAAGAGCTTGATGGCCTTGGCCGTGTCGGTCTCCGCGTTCGCCTGGTCGACGAGGTTGTCGAAGTCCTTGTTGGACCACTTGCCGTCGTTGGAGGAGGCGTTCGTGTAGTAGAGCGGCTGCAGGAAGTTCTGGATCAGCGGGTAGTCCATCTGCCAGCCGGCCCGGAACGGGCCGGGCATCTTGTGCTGGCCGATCTGGTTGCGGAAGTCGGCGAAGGTGCCGATCGGGTTGCCGACGCAGGCCTTGTCGTTGCCGAGCGCGTTGTTGATGGAGTTGCAGACGGCGTCGATCCACTCCTTGTGGGAGCCGGTGTCCGCGTTGTACGAGATCTTGATCTGTCCGCCGGGCAGACCGCCGCCCTCCTCGATCAGCTTCTTGGCCTGGGTCGGGTTGTACTCGCAGGAGTCGCCGCACAGCCCGTCCTGGAAGCCGCCGTCCGTACCGAGCACCGGTGAGGTCCAGTCGGTGGCCGGGGTGCGGGTCTTCTGGAAGATCGTGTCGGTGATCTGCGCGCGGTTGATCGCCATGGACAGGCCCTGGCGGACCTTCACCGCCCCGCTGGTGTCCCACTTCTCGTCATAGAACGGGAAAGCCAGCGTCTGGATGATCCCGGCCGGTGTATTGATGTAGCGACCGCCGAGGTCGCTCTTCACGTTCTTCAGCTGAGAGGCGGGCACGTCGTCGACGAGGTCGAGGTTGCCGGCCAGCAGGTCGGTGTAGGCGGTGTTGTTGTCGGTGTAGACCTTGAGGGTCACGCCGCCGTTCTGGGCCTTGTCGTCGCCGGGGTAGCCGTCCCACTTCTTGAGGGACATCCCCGAGCCCTTGGTGTAGGTGTCGATGGTGTACGGGCCGTTGCCGACGGGCTTCTTGACCCAGGCCGCGTGGTCGTCGAAGAACGCGGCGGGCAGCGGCGCGTAGGCCACGTAGCCGAGGGTGTCGGGGAACGTCGAGAACTTCTGGTTGAGCTTGACGGTGAAGGTGTTCGTGCCGGTCACCGCGAGCCCGGAGAGGGTGTCGGCGGTCTGCTGGCTGCCGTCCTCCGGGTGGACCTTGTCGTAGCCCTCGATGTACCCGAAGAAGTACGCGTTCTTCTGGTTGTTCTTGAGGCTGGCCCCGTAGTTCCACGCGTCGACGAAGGACTTCGCGGTGACGGCCTCGCCGTTGCTGAACTTCCAGCCGTCCTTGACGGTGATGGTGAAGTTCTGCGAGTCCGAGGTGTCGATCTTGTCGGCCAGCATGTTCTCGGCCGCGCCGGTCTTGGCGTCGTACCGCTTCAGACCGCGGAAGATCATGTCGAGGACCTTGCCGCCCTGCACCTCATTGGTGTTGGCCGGCTCCAGCGGGTTCTGCGGGTCGCCCCAGGAGGAAGTGAGCACCCCGGAGCCGTTGCCACCACCACCGCCGCCGCCCCCTCCGCCCCCGCAGGCGGTTGCCGCGAGGGCTACTGCCGCCGCGCATGCGGCCCATCTGGCGTGCGTGGCTCCACGCATGGAGTGCCTCCTCAAGATTGCGCTGTGCCTTTAGCGCCCAATATCGGCGCATACAGGGCGCATCGCACATTCACCCCACCCTTCCGGGTGACGGCACCACTCGGATGCATCCGGACGCGGCCACTCCGGATGATCAGCGCAATGGATCTTCGTCGTTCGATGCGGAACCGTTGGATTTCGTGCACCAGATGTACGCATTCCGAGACTCCGGCGTCCGCTTATCGAACTCCTTGCCCGTTTAGCGCAGTTGGCCCGATTCTGGACACGGAACGGCCACAGTGCGCTACACGCGTAGTTACGCTAAGGTCAAGTCCAGGCAAAGAAGGTAAAGAGAAACCCAAGGGGGTCGAGAATTTATTGACCTTGAATGAATTGCGTTGAAAAAGTCCGGCGTAGCCCGTAGGGAGCGCCCTGCGGAGCCCTTGACGTCCTTCGGGCCTGGAGCACCATGACCCCCCCTACTCCTTCCGCGGCCGCCCCGCTTGAGGTGACCGACGAGACCGAGAAAACCTCGGCTCCGTCTTCCACCCCCAAGGGCTCGGAGAGTCGCTCCCCTGGACGACTCGCCTGGAAGCGGTTCAAACGCGACCGCACGGGCGTCATATCGGCCTATATCGTGATCTTCTTCTTCGCGATCGCGATCTGCGCCCCGCTGATATCGAAGCTGTACGGCAAGGACCCGTACACCACGTACGCGAGCCAGCGGCCGGAACTCCTCGACGCCTTCTCCTACCCCTCGGGTCCGAACGGCGGGATGAGCTCGGAGTTCTGGTTCGGCATCGAGCCGCAGCTGGGCCGGGACGTCTTCACGTACCTGCTGTACGGCATCCGGACCTCACTGGGCCTCGCCGTGGCCGCCACCCTGCTGACCACCGTCGTCGGCGTGATCATCGGCATCACCGCGGGCTACCTGGGCGGCAAGACCGACTATTTCGTCGGCCGGATCATCGACATCGTCCTGTCGTTCCCGTCCACGCTGTTCTTCATCGCCTTCATGCCGGTGGTGTACGGGCTGTTCGTCGCCCCTGACGACAACATCCCCACTTCTCTGCGGGCCGTCTCCCTGATCCTCGTCCTCTCCGCCTTCGGCTGGGCCTCCATCGCCCGACTGCTGCGCGGCCAGGTACTCGGTCTGCGTGAGCGGGAGTACATCGAGGCGGCCAAGGTCACCGGCGCCTCCCCGCGGCGCATCGTGTTCAAGGAACTGCTGCCCAACCTGTGGACACCGATCATCATCCAGTCCACTCTCATGCTGCCGGCCTACGTGACCGCGGAAGCGGGTCTGTCCTTCCTCGGCGTCGGCATCATCGACCCGACCCCGGACTGGGGCGTCATGATCCAGCGCGGCGCGCAGTTCTACACCGAGGACCTCACCTTCATGCTCTTCCCGGGCCTCTCGATGGTGATCTTCGTCCTCGCCTTCAACCTGCTCGGCGACTCGGTGCGCGACGCGCTCGACCCGAAGTCCAAGCGGTAGCCACCCCGTTCCACCCGGCCAGTTCAATGTCGTCCGGCCGGCTTCATCCGTCCCGATCGTCCATATAAGGCAGGCTTATCCATGTCTTTCTCCCGTAGAAACTTCCTGATCGCGACCGGCGTGGTCGCGGCCTCGTCGTCCCTCCTGACCGCCTGTGGCGGCGGCAGCGACAACAAGTCGACCCGCAAGGTCCCCAAGGTCAGCGGCTCCAAGACCCAGGAGATCCCGGTCGGCACCAAGGCCGACTCGACCGGCCCGGCGCCGGAGGTCACGGGAGCGGTCAAGGGCGGGACGATCTACTCGCTCGACCAGTTCGACATGGACCACCTGGACCCGGCGCAGATCTACGTCTCCACCGAGGGCGCCATCACCGTCCCGATCCTGCGTGGCCTCACCGGCTACAAGATCGACGACAAGGGCGGCGCCACCCTGGTCGGCGACGCGGCCACGGACGCGGGCACGATGAAGGACGGCGGCAAGACCTGGACCTTCACCCTGAAGGACGGTCTGAAGTGGGAGGACGGCACGGACATCTCCGAGGCCGACCTGCGCCACACCTTCGAGCGCCTCTTCGCCACCTTCGTCACCGAGGGTCCCCGCTACGTCCAGCAGTGGCTGGTCGGCGGCGACAAGTACAAGGGCCCTTACGACGGCAAGTCCCTGGACTCCATCGCGGTCGACGGCAAGACCATCACGTTCAGCCTCACCGAGGCGCGCACCGACTTCAACTTCACGCTGGCCATGCGTGCTTACTCCCTGGTGAACAAGAAGCACGACACCAAGGAGAAGTACGACAAGAAGCCCTTCTCCTGCGGCCCGTACAAGATCGGCGCCCGCAGCATCGGCAAGTCGCTCACCTACGTGCGCAACGAGCACTGGGACCCGAAGACCGACTCGATCCGCAACAACTACCCGGACAAGTACGTCTTCCAGTTCGGCTTCGAGCCGCTGGCCTCGACCGACCGCTACGTCGCGGACTCGGGCAACGACCAGTACGCGATGTCGATCTTCAACGAGGTCGCCCCGGAGCGCATCGCCTCGGTCCTGACCAACGCCAAGCTCAAGAAGCGCGTGCTCACCGAGGTCGACACGGTCACCTACTACTGGCCGATCAACACGACCCGCATCACGGACGTCAAGGTCCGTCAGGCCATCAACTGGGCCTGGCCGCACCAGCAGCTGCAGACGATCCGCGGCGGCGCCTCCACCAGCGAGCTGGCCTCCACCATCCTCTCGCCGGTGACCCCGGGCTACCAGAAGTTCGACCTGTACGGCGTGACCACGAAGCCCGGCGGCGACGCGGCCAAGGCCAAGGCCCTGCTGAAGGAAGCCGGCAAGGAGGGCCAGAAGCTGGTCATCGCCTACCAGGCCTCGGACAACGCGCAGAAGCAGGCCGTCGCGATCAAGAACGCTCTGGAGGCGGCCGGCTTCACGGTCGTCAACAAGCAGGTCGACAAGTCGACCTTCTACACCCAGATCGGCAAGATCGACAACGACTACGACCTGTTCGCCGCCGGCTGGAGCCCGGACTGGCCGAACGGTTACTCGGTCTTCTTCCCGTGCTGGAGCGGCAAGAACATCGGCGACGGCCGCAGCAACTACGCCCAGCTGAACGACCCGACGATCAACAAGGCGATCGACGCGGCCGCCAAGATCACGGACGTCGCCGCGGCCAACAAGGCCTGGGGCAACATCGACCGCCAGATCATGGAGACCGCCGCCGTGGTCCCGGACTACCACTCCATCCGCAACTGGATGTACGGATCCAAGGTCGGAAACGTCATCTACGACAGCGGCAACACCTGCGTCGCGCTCTGCAAGCTCTACGCGATGAGCTAAGCCGTACGACCCTGGGGGCGGCCGTTCGCCCGGCCGCCCCCTCCGGCTCCTCCTCCTTTCACGCCCCCGGCGACGGCGCCCCGTCCGGAAAGTCACGCCCCCCATGTCCCGCTTCCTCATTCGCCGAGTCCTCGGCGCACTGGTCATCCTGCTGATCATCAGCGCCATCACCTTCTGGCTCTTCTACGCCATCCCGCGTGACCCGGCGATGATGTCCTGCGGCAAGAACTGCACGCCCGACATGCTCGCGCAGATCCGGCACAACCTGGGCATCGACCACCCGATCCCGGTGCAGTACTGGGACTGGCTCAAGGGTGTCTTCGTCGGACGCGACTACGGGAGCTTCGGGAACTGCAACGCCCCCTGCCTCGGCTACTCCTTCGCCAACCGCGAGCCCGTTCTCGGCACGATCCTGGACCGCCTGCCGACGACCCTCTCGCTCGCCCTCGGCGCGGCCGTCGTCTTCCTGATCTTCGGCGTCGGCGCGGGCATGCTGGCCGCCCTCAAGCAGGGCAAGTTCCTGGACAAGTTCGCCAGCTCGGCCTCGCTGTTCGGCTCCTCGCTGCAGATCTACTTCGTCGGCTACATCGCGATGTTCTTCTTCGTCTCGAAGCTGGGCCTGTTCGCGCAGCCGTCGTACACGCCGCTCACCGAGGACCCGGTCGCCTGGTTCTCCGGGCTGCTGCTGCCCTGGCTGACCCTGGCGATCATCTTCACCGCCAACTACACCCGTATGACGCGCTCCCAGCTGGTCGAGCAGCTCAGCGAGGACTACGTCCGCACCGCCCGCGCCAAGGGCCTGTCCCGTGCGAACGTCTTCTTCCGGTTCGCCTGGCGCGGTGCGATGGGCCCGATCGTCACGGTCTTCGGCATCGACCTGGGCACCCTGGTCGGCGGCGCGATCATCACCGAGTCGACCTTCAGCATGCAGGGCGTCGGCCGCCTCGCGGTGGACTCCGTGGTCAAGAGCGACCTGCCCATGCTGCTCGGCGTCACCGTCCTGTCGGCCGGCGCGATCGTGCTCGCCAACATCGCCGTCGACGCCGTCTACGCCCTCATCGACCCGCGGATCCGGCTCGCCTGACCCCGGGCACCCCGCCCCCGACAGCTACCCCCGGCATCACCCCCCTCAGGAGCGTCCCCGTGACGAGCACCGATCAGCAGCCCTTCCTGTCCGTCAGGGATCTGAAGGTCCACTTCTCCACCGAAGACGGCGTCGTCAAGGCCGTCGACGGTCTCACCTTCGACCTGGCCAAGGGCAAGACGCTCGGCATCGTGGGCGAGTCGGGCTCGGGCAAGTCCGTCACGAACCTGACGATCCTCGGCCTGCACGACCGCGACCGCACCGCCATCGACGGCGAGATCCTGCTCGACGGCAAGGAGCTGCTGACCGCCTCCGAGCGGGAGCTGGAGCAGCTGCGCGGCAACAAGATGTCGATGATCTTCCAGGACGCGCTGGCCTCGCTGTCGCCGTACCACACCATCGGCAAGCAGATCGGTGAGACGTACCGCAAGCACACCGGCGCCTCCAAGAAGGAGGCCCGGGAGCGGGCGATCGAGATGCTCAAGCGCGTCGGCATCCCGCAGCCGGACGTCCGTGTGGACGACTACCCGCACCAGTTCTCCGGCGGTATGCGCCAGCGCGCGATGATCGCGATGGCGCTGGTCTGCGACCCGGAGCTGCTGATCGCGGACGAGCCGACGACGGCGCTCGACGTGACGGTGCAGGCCCAGATCATGGACCTGCTGAAGGACCTCCAGCAGGAGTTCGGCACGGCGATCATCTTCATCACCCACGACCTGGGTGTCATCGCCGACATCGCGGACGACGTGCTGGTGATGTACGGCGGCCGGTGCGTGGAGCGCGGCACCAAGAAGGAGGTGCTGCGCGAGCCGCAGCACCCGTACACCTGGGGTCTGCTGGGCTCGATGCCGAGCCTGGACGGTCCGGTGGACGTACCGCTGAACCCGATCCCCGGTTCTCCTCCGTCGCTGCTGAACCCGCCGACCGGCTGCCGCTTCCACCCGCGGTGCACCTTCACGGAGAAGATCGAGGGCGGTCTCTGCTCCACCGAGCAGCCGCTGCTGACGATCACGGACGGGCGCGGTGCCGCCTGTCACCTCACGGCGGACCAGCGCCACGAGTTCTTCGCCGACTACGCCGCGACCCGGTCGCACTGACGTAACTGAGACGGGATTTCACGATCATGAGCAACACGAACCCCCTCCTGGACGTCACCGGACTGACCAAGCACTTCCCGGTGATGGGAGGCTTCCCCTTCAAGCGGAAGATCGGTGCGGTCCAGGCCGTGGACGGCCTCGACTTCCAGGTCGCCGAGGGCGAGAGCCTGGGTCTGGTCGGCGAGTCCGGCTGCGGCAAGTCGACGACGGGCCGGCTGATCACGCGCCTCCTGGAGCCCACCGGCGGCAAGATCAGCTACCGCGGCCAGGACATCACGCACGCGGGCCGCAAGCAGCTGGCGCCGATCCGCTCCGAGATCCAGATGATCTTCCAGGACCCGTACGCGTCGCTGAACCCGCGTCAGACGGTCGGCAAGATCATCTCGGGCCCGATGGAGATCAACGGGATCAACCCGCCCGGCGGCCAGGAGAACCGCGTACGCGAACTCCTGGAGACGGTCGGCCTCAACCCCGAGCACTACAACCGCTTCCCGCACGAGTTCTCCGGCGGTCAGCGCCAGCGCATCGGCGTGGCAAGGGCGTTGGCGCTCTCGCCGAAGCTGATCGTGGCGGACGAGCCGGTCTCGGCGCTGGACGTCTCGATCCAGGCCCAGGTCGTGAACCTCCTCCAGGACCTCCAGCGGGACCTGGGCATCGCGTTCGTCTTCATCGCCCACGACCTCGCCATCGTCCGCCACTTCTCGCAGCGCGTGGCGGTCATGTACCTCGGCAAGATCGTGGAGATCGCCGACCGCGAGGACCTGTACGAGAACCCGCGCCACCCCTACACGCGCGCGCTGCTGTCCGCCGTCCCCGAGGCCACGGCGGACGACGTTCCGGCCCGCGAGCGCATCCTCCTCACCGGCGACGTGCCCTCCCCGCTCAACCCGCCGTCGGGCTGCCGCTTCCGCACCCGCTGCTGGAAGGCGACGGAGAAGTGCGCGACGGAGGCTCCGCCGCTGGTCCAGGTCGAGGGCAACAAGGACGGCCATCTGACGGCCTGCCACTACCCGGAGACCACGGCGGACCTGGCGGTACCTGCGGCCCGCAAGTCTCTGTAGGACCCCCGGCGACGCCCTGACACACCCCAATTCGTCGGGGCGCCGCCGCACGGGACCGGAAACGTCGGCCCATTGACCCGAGCCATATGACGATCCCGGCTCCCGGGGAAGGAAGGCCCGTGCACCCTTCGGGACGCACGGGCCTTCGTCTGTCCACGGCCGGCATCAGGCGCGCGGCGCGCCGCCGTACTCCTCGACCACCGAGAGCCAGCGGGGGCCGTGTTCGACGACGATCCGCAGTTGGCGGTTGTTCTCGCCGGTGCCCGTGTAGGTGTCGACGGTCCGGCCCCCGGCGCCCGTGGTCGTCACGTGCGAGGTCGCGCCGCAACCGGAGGCGGCCTCGCGCAGGCTGGAGAGGGCGGTGGCGAGTGCGGCGGTGCCGTCCTGCCCGGCGTCGTACTCGGTGTAGTCGTGGCCCGCCCTGGCCCCGCGGTCCCCGTGGTAGGCGGTGCTGTAGCGCCAGGGTCCGCTCGACGTCTTGAGGACCTGCTCCACCGCCGCGCAGTCGCCCAGCGAGCCCATGGACAGGGCATCGTCCGACTCGTCGTCCCGCTGCCAGTGCCATTGCCCGTACAGCGGCAGCTTCTTGGCGGCCAGCAGGTCCACCACGCCGTTCTTCTTGTACGGCGTGTCGCCCAGCTCGGACGACGGTGAGGCGGTCGCTGTGGGCGCCTTCGCCGGCCGGGTCTCCTCCGCCGGACCGTTGCCCGGCAGCACCGCCCAGGTCACCGCGCCCGCCACCGCGACGACCGCCGCGGCCACGGCGGTCGCCCGCCGCCGGGCGAGCCGCCGGTCGCCCCTGGCACGCAGCTGGGCCCCGGAGGGCATCCGTACCGTGATCTCATCCAGCAGTTCCTCGACCTCAGCCATGGCTGGCCACCCCCTCGCCGGTGAATGTGGGATCGACCTCGGCGAGCCGTTCGCCGAGGATCCTGCGGGCCCGGCTGAGCCGGGTGCGGACGGCGCCGTTGGAGGCGCCGGTCTCCCGGGCGACCTGCTCCACCGGCAGATCGAGGAGATGGTGGAGCACGACCGCCTGCCGCTGGTCGGGGGTCAGCTCCCGCAGGGCGGCCACCAACGCCACCCGGTCGCCGGAGAGTTCCGGCACGTCCGTCTGCGGGCCGTGCCGGAAGTGCGCGCGCAGCCGTCCCCG
The DNA here is from genome assembly GCF_041053035.1 of Streptomyces sp. R35. NCBI lineage: Bacteria > Bacillati > Actinomycetota > Actinomycetes > Kitasatosporales > Streptomycetaceae > Streptomyces > Streptomyces sp. R35. The sequence goes on along the minus strand of NZ_CP163440.1, from coordinate 7,172,182 downwards.
GGTGCGCCGCCAGGTGCTGATCGCGAGCCGCATCGCCACCGTGCGGACCCACGGCAGCGGGTCCCCCTCACGCGTGAGGCGGTCCCAGCGCTGCCATGCGCGTACATACGCCTCCTGCACCGCGTCCTCCGCCTCGCCCAGGTCTCCGGTCATCGCGTAGACCAGGGCGACCAGGCGTTTGGCGGTGGCGGCGTAGAACACGTCGAATTCCTCCGGCTGCGCCGGCATCCCCGTTCCCCCGTCCGTCAGGCACGTTCCCGTGCTGCCCACTTGCTGCTGCCTAGGACACGCTCGGGCCGGCCGCGATGTTACGAGAGATCCCCAACCTGTTTCCCGCCCTGCCGCAGCGGCCCGGATCAGCGATGGGCGGATCCGTGCCGGATCCGAGGGGCTGTGAGCGGGCATGATCGGGGCCGCTGGTGGCACATGTCTGCCGATCGCTCATGGCAAGGCCTCCGCCTTGGCAACAGAGAGCGGGCGCTCGTCTCGCTACCCTCAAGGTATGGACGGCAACGCCGTGCTGTTCGGCCCGTGGACGGTGGAGACCGGCGACTTCCGTCGTTACGGAAAGGCAGGGAACGAACGGCGCGTCTGAAGGCCCGACGCCCCCGCCAATCAACTGCCTTACGGCGCCCCACCCTTCGCGACGGTCGACCTCGACTACGCGGCGGCCGATCGAAGCCGCCTCACGGGTGGGCGAGGACTACGAGGCCCCTTTCATCTTCAGGCCCGGTCCAAGTCCAGCTCCCCCACCACCTGATCCCCGCTCATCTCCCCCGTACGCCGGAACCCGAGCCGCAGATAGAACTCCTCGGGTCCGCCCTCGCCCTCGCCCCAGGTCACGGTGACCCGGGACTGGCTGCCGCGCCTGCGGATCTCCTCGCAGACGGCCTCGACGGCGAACCGGCCGTAGCCGCACCCCTGCCGGCCGTCGGCGATGTTGAGTCGCCAGAGGCCGGAGCGGGGGCGGTCGTCGGGGTTGTCGGGGTCGAAGCGGATGTCGAAGAAGGCCATCACGAACCCGACGAGTTCCTCGCCGTCGAAGATCAGGCGGGGCCAGGCGGTCTCGGGGTGCACATAGGCCTCGGCCAGTGACTTCACCACCGGGGACACGAACCGTTCCTGCTCCGGCCGCACCTTCAGCGCGATGGCCGCGTCGACGTTGTCCGGCGTCACCCTCTCCAGGCGCAGACCGGCCGCCACTAACCCAACTCCCCGCGCTCCACGCAGAATTCATTGCCTTCCGGGTCCGCCAGGACGACCCACCCGCCACCGTCCGGACGCGTGTGGTCCGCGATCTGCCGGGCCCCGAGCCCGAGCGCCCGCTCGACCTCGGCCGCGCGGGTGCGTCCGTGCGGCTGGAGGTCGAGGTGGACGCGGTTCTTGGCCGCCTTCTCCTCCGGGACGTGCACGAAGAGGAGGGTCGGCCCGCCGGACGGGTCCACGATCACCGCTTCCGGGTCACCGGGCTTGTCGTCGTCGGCGAGCGGCCGGCCGAGCAACTCGCTCCAGAACAGCCCGAGATCGTACGGGTCGCCGGTGCAGTCGAAGGTGAGGGTGCGGATGGTGGGGTTCAACGGCCCTTGTTCTCCCATGTTCTAGGCCCCGGTCCGGCCGTCGGCCAGTTCGCGCAGGATGTCGAGGTGGCCGTTGTGGCGGGCCGTCTCCTCGATGAGGTGGAGCAGGATCCAGCGCAGGTCGACATGGCGGCCGTCGCGGATGGGGCGCTCGGCCTTGTCGTCCAGGGAGTGCTCAGCGACCAACTCGCGGTAGCGGGCGGCCTGTTCCTCGTACTCGGACAGGAGGTCGGCCAGCGGGATGTCGACGGCGATACGCATCTCGCGGTCGGGGTCCTCGTCCGTCCAGGGCCCCTCGTCCTTCTCACCGAGGAACACCACCTGGAACCACGAGTATTCGACCCAGCGGAGGTGGCTGATCAGTCCGCAGAGGGTCATCAGCGGGGAGCCCGGCAGCGGGGCCTTGCGGGCATCCTCCGGGGAGACGCCCTCGCACTTGGCGCGCGCCGTGGCGCGGGCGTAGTCGAGGAAGGTGGTCAGCTGGGTGCGTTCGTCCCAGGCGGAAGGCGTGTCGGTTCGAGTCATCGGGGTGAAGCATCCCCGGCCGTCCGTTCGATGTCGAGCGATTAAGAACCCGCCTTCCGTACGGGGTTGTCGACGCCCGCGCGGGAGAGTCAGACTCTCCCTCCATGGCCCTCCACCTGCGCGGCACCGTCCTGCCCGACGGCGTCGTACGCGACCTCTGGACACTCGGCGACCGGATCACCTTCCAGCGCCCCGCCGCCCCCGCCGCCACCGTCGCCGACGGCGGTTTCCTACTCCCGGGCCTGGTCGACGTACACACGCACCCGGGGGCCGCCGGCGACTCCCTCGTCTTCGACCCGGACGTCTTCGCCGAGCAGATCGCCGCCCACCGCGACGCGGGGACCACGGCCCTGCGCTTCCCCGGGCTGCTGGGCGAGGTACCCGCAGCGCTGCGGGACGCGCCGGACTCTCCGCGCATGATCACGGCGGGGCGCTGGCTGGCCTGGGCGGGGCTCTCGAAGAGCGCCGGGTTCCACACGGTGACCGATGACCTCGTCGCCCTGGCGGTGGCGGAGGCGAAGGCCCACGACGGGTGGTGCAAGCTCCTGGGCGACTGGGACTTCGAGGCGGCGCCGGTGCCCTGCGAGCTGCTGCGCGCGGTCGTCGACGGCGTGCACGCGGCGGGTGGGCGGGTCGCCGCGCACTGCCAGTCGGCGGAGGGTGTGCTGGGCGCGGCGCGCGCCGGCGTCGACTCGATCGAGCACGGGATGGGCATGCCGGAGGAGAGCGTGGGGCTGATGGCCGCGCACGGGACGTCGTACGTTCCCACCCTCACCGCCTTCGCCCGCAGCGCACCCCGCATCAAAGACAACGCCCGGGGCCGGCTCTGGCACGAGGGCCACCGCACGATGATCCGCCGCGTCCGCGAGGCGTACGACGCCGGTGTCACCGTCCTCGCCGGCACGGACTCCGCGCCGTTCGGCAATGTCGCCACCGAGGTCGAACACCTCATCGCGGCCGGGCTCCCGCCCGAGACCGCGGTCGGCGCCGCCAGCTGGACCGCCCGCACCTTCCTGGGCCTGCCCACCCTGACGGAGGGCGCCCTCGCCGACATCACGGTCTACGACGCCGACCCCCGCCTGGAGCCCGGCACCCTGCGCCACCCCCGGCGCATCGTGCTGCGCGGCCGGATCGTCCGCTGACCTCGCGTCACTCGTCCCTCGCCACCAGCTCCACCTCGAACCCGTCCGCGTTCTCCAGATACGCGGCGCAGTGCTCGGTCCCGCCCGCGTACGGATGCCGGTCCGGGAACAGCAGCGTCCAGCCGTACGCCGGCGCCTCCTCGACCAGCGCGTCGAGTTCCGTGCGGCTCGCGATGTGGAAGGCGAGATGATTGAGCCCGGGCCGCAGCCGGTCATGACGCTCTCCCACCAGCGCAGGCGACTGCTCGACCACCAGGTACGTCTCCCCCAGACGCCAGCTCCGGCCGTCCGGCCAGTCCTGGTACGGGGCGTACCCGAGCTCCTCCAGCAACCAGCCCCACGCCTCCACCGCCCGTCCCAAGTCGGGTACCCACAGCTCGATGTGGTGCAGCATTTCCTCGCGGCCTCCGTGAGTTCCCGTTCCTGGGGGCTGCGCCCCCAGACCCCCTGAAGACGGGGGTGGTTCATTTGCCAGCGGACCGGTGGGGGCTGGTCGCGCAGTTCCCCGCGCCCCTGAAAGGCAGGCGGCACCGATGCTTTCAGGGGCGCGGGGAACTGCGCGAGCAACCCCCACCCACCCGCACCCGACACAGAACCGAACGGGGTCTAGGTCGGAGCCCAAGACCGGTGCGCGGGGGTCAGTTCACGGGCCGCCTCGCTCAGCGAGGGGAAACAGACGTGGGCGCGGGCGAGTTCGGCGGGGCTGTGCGTGGAGGCCACGGCGTACACGGTGCAGCCGGCCGCGAGGCCCGCCTCGATGCCCGCGGGCGAGTCCTCGACCACCACGCACCGGGCCGGGTCGACGGCGAGCCGCGCGGCAGCCGTGAGATACCCCTCCGGCGAGGGCTTGCCCTCGGAGACGTCCTCGGCGCACACCCTCACCTCAGGCACGGGCAGTCCCGTACGGGCGAGGCGGGCCGCCGTGGGGGTCGCGCGGCTGGAGGTGACGACGGCCCACAAGTGCGGTGGCAGGGCGTGCAGCAGGGAGGCCGCGCCGTCGAAGGCGCGGAAGCCGGGCTCCTCGGCGGCCATCAACCGGTCCAGCACCCGGTGTTCCTCGACGGGGTCGAGATCCGGGGCGACCCGGCGCAGTGTGTCCGTCCGGCGCCTGCCCTGTGTGGCCCGCCAGACGGCATCGGGGTCCAGGCCGTGCAGCCGCGCCCAGGCCCGCCAGACCCGGCCGTGCGCGTCCGCGGTGTCGATCAGTACGCCGTCCACGTCGAAGAGCACCGGCGTCACCGTCCCGACATCGAGGTTGTCGCTCCTCAACTCCCCATCCCTTCACCTTGGTTGTTTCCTTCCCGAATTCCTTCCCGATCATGGGTTCGAGCGGGCCCCCGGACTGAGAGACTGCTGCGATGGCTGACCGTTCGTTCAGTGATGTCCCGCTCGCCGCCCTGTACGACGCCCTCAATCCATGGGGACCGAGCGACGACTTCTACCTGGACCTGGTGATGTCCGCGCGTTCCGTGCTCGATGTCGGGTGCGGTACGGGGCGGCTGTTGGGGCGGGCCCGGGAGGCCGGGCACCAGGGGCGGCTGTGCGGGCTGGATCCCGCCGCGGCCATGCTGGTGCGGGCGCGGCGCCGGGAAGCCGGCGTCGAGTGGGTGCTCGGGGATCTCGGCTGTGCCCGCTGGCAGCGGGAGTTCGACCTCGTCGTGATGACCGGGCACGCTTTTCAAGTGCTCGTCGGGAACGAGGAGTTGCGCATGGCTCTCGCCTCCGTGCGGGACGCCCTCAGCGACGAAGGGCGGTTCGTCTTCGAGACGCGGAACCCCGCCGCCCGCGCCTGGGAGTCCTGGACCCCGGAGCGCGTGCGCGAAGTGACCGACGCGCACGGCGATGTCGTACGCGTCTGGCACGAGGTCGAGTCGCCCGTGCTCGGAGACCGCGTGACGTTCACCGAGACCTTCGACCACCCGGCGTGGCAGCGACCGCGGGTCAGTCGCAGCACGCTGCGATTCCTGGGCGCGGATGCCCTGTCCGGGTTCCTCGGCGAGGCCGGGCTCGTCGTGCGGGAGCAGTTCGGGGACTGGGGGCGGGGGCCGCTCACCCCCTCCGCCCCCGAAATCGTCACCGTCGCCCAGCGGCAGCTCACCCGATGACCACCACGCGTGCCCACGGGGGCGGCGTGTCCGGTTCGTAGTCGGGGTCGTCCTCGCCGTCCGACGGGTCTTCCCGCCGCCGGGGGAACAGACCCACCACCGTCCGGCACGGTGGCCGCGTCTCCGGCCAGGGTGTCTGGCCGTCGGTCAGGACCACGATGACGTCGGGGCGGGGCCGCGCCCGAAGGGCTTTGGCGAAGCCCGTGCGGAGATCCGTACCCCCGCCGCCCAGCAGGGGGATGCCCTCGGCACGGCACAGCGGGTGCGCGATGCGGGCCGCCGCGTCGCACGGCACCACGGTGATCAGGTCGCGACGGCCGCCCACGGCACGGGAGATCGCGGAGACCTCCAGGAGCGCGCTGCCCAGTTCCGTGTCACTTACCGACCCGGAGGTGTCGATGACGACAGAGACCCGGGGCGGCCTGCGGCGGAGGCTCGGCAGGACGACACCGGGTACGCCGGCCGAGCGCCGCGACGGGCGGCCGTAGATGTAGTCCTCGCCAGCGCCGGGGCCTGAGGCCGCCGAGCGGACCGCCGCTCCCAGCAACTCCCGCCACGGCTGCGGCGGGTGGAACGCGTCCTCCGCCCACCGCTGCCACGCCTTCGGGGTGCTCCCCGGACGGGCGGTGATGCCCTGGGCCACCCGGAACCGCACGGCGTCCCGCTCCTGCGCGCTGAGGCCGTGCGCGCCGTCCGGTCCGAGGTCCCACTCCCGTTCCAGTCCGTCGGCGCCGCTGCCGCAGTCCAGCCAGGCGAGGCTCTGCGTATGCGGCCCGAGCCGGAACTGGCGCAGGTAGTCCTCCATGAGCTCCCCCGCGGGCAGCCCCAAGGACCCCGGCTGGACCGCGCCTTCGGGCCGGACCAGCCCGTCGCCGAACACGTCGTCGTTGATCTCGCAATCCGCGGCGATGTTCATCCGCAGCCGTTCCGCCGGACCGGTCAGCCCGTGCTGCCGCGCGAACCGGTCGCTGCGCCCGTGGTGGTCGCGCAGCAGGTGCGACACCTCGTGCACCCATACGCCGGCGAGTTCCTCCACCGGCGTCCGGTCCACGAACCCCGGCGAGACATAACAACGCCAATGCCGGTCGACGGCCATCGTCGGCACCCGCCGCGACTCCACGGTGTGCAGGGCGAACAGCGCCGTCGCCAAGTAGGGCCGGGCACGGGCGGCCTGAAGCCGGGCGGCGAAGAGTTTGCCGAGGTCCAGTGGTCGGGATGCGTCCGGAGTCATCGGTGCGTGCGGGCTCATCGGTACGTGAGGGGTCTCCGGTGCGTGCGGGGTCATCGGTGTCCCTGTGGCCATCGGTGCATCCGCGGCCATCGGCACGTCCGCGGTCATCGGCCGGCCTTCGCGGCGACGGCGGCGGCGCGGGCCGCCACTCGGTCTGCCGCCTGGTCCGCCCGCCGGGACACGGACACCGCTCCGGCGAGCCGCTCGATCGATGCCGGAACGTCCCAGTCCTCCTGCCGCAGCGAGGCGAGTGTGGTCGCGGGGACGACCACCAGGTCCGGGGCTCCGGTCTCCACCGCCCGGACCAGGAGTGCCCAGGCCGCGTCCCAGCGGGACTTCTCCGGGCGCCGCCGGACCGCGGCCACCACCCCGTCGAGCACGGCCTGGCGCAGATCCCCCCGCTCGGGCAGGGCGGCACCGGCCGGGTCGGCGAGCAGTGTCTCCGGGTCCGGGAGGTCCATCCGGTCGAGGCTTGCCAGCAGTTCCAGCCCCGGACCGTCCCCCACAGTGCCCCTGACCAGCAGGGAAAGCACTTCCCGGGAGGAGCCGGCCGCGGTCGCGAAGGCGATCAGGCTCAGGGTCATCTCCCAGCTTCGGGGTGACGGCCAGGGGCCGCCCCGGCGCGTCTCACTGCTGGGCAGTTGGTGCACCAGCTTGGGGCGGCCGGTGAGGAGCCCGCACACGGCACGACGGGCGAAGTCCACGGCCTCCGGCAGCCTCGCCGGGTCGAGTCGCGGCAGTGTGGCCCGGGGCCAGGTCCCGCCGAGGCCGCGTACGACGACGTCGTGGTCGTGGGTCCACTGGAGGTGGACGAACCGGTTGGCCAGCGGCGGGCTCAGCTCCCAGCCGTCGGCCGCCGAGGACCGCGGATTGGCGGCGGCCACGATCCGGACGCCCGGCGGCAGTCGCAGGGCGCCGATCCGCCGCTCCAGCACGAGGCGGAGCAGCGCGGCTTGAACCGCCGGTGGCGCGGTGGACAGCTCGTCCAGGAACAGCAGCCCCCGGCCGGCCCGCACCAGTCGTACGGCCCAGTCCGGCGGGGCCATCGGGACGCCCTGTTCCGCGGGGTCGTCGCCGACGATGGGCAGCCCGGAGAAGTCGGACGGCTCGTGCACACTGGCGATCACCGTGGTCAGCGGAAGGTCCAGCGCCGCGGCGAGCTGTGTCAGGGCCGCGGTCTTGCCGATCCCCGGCTCACCCCACAGAAGCACGGGCAGGTCGGCGGCCACGGCCAGAGTCAGGGCCTCCAGCTGGATGTCGGGGCGCGGTTCGGTGGTGGCATCGCGCAGCAGGGTCAACAACTCGGCGGCGACGTCGAGTTGTGAGGCGTGAACCTGGTCGGAGGGGGTGTCGGCAGTGGCGTACGGGGTGCAAGCGGGCATGTTTCATCACCTTTGGTTTCGTAGTGGGCCAAGTCGGCCCAGGGGATGGCCAAGTGGGTGCGGGACAGACGTCCCCCGTCAGCGAGAGCGCGGTCGGCGAGAGCCGGGTCAGCGAGAGCCGGTCAGCGAGGGGACATATGGCGCGGGTGTGTGCGGTGGCCGGGAGGACGGCTCGGGCCCGGGGTGAGACGGCCGGATCGAGGTCCGGGTCCGACCAGGCCCGCCCTGAACAGTCCGTAGGTGATCCGCCGCAGCGCGGCGGCCTCCAGTTCGTCCCGCAGAGCGCCGCCGCGCAGCACCGCGTCGGGGCCCAGCAGGCCTTCGACGACGGCCAGCGCACCGGCGATGTCGCCGTGGTGCAGGCGTTCACGGACACCGGTGAGGCAGTCCGGACGGCGGTGCGCCTCGTCGATGGCCCGCAGGCACGGCAGCGGAGTACCGGTCAGTGCGACCAGCAGTTCCTCCCGGCGGATCTCGTCCGGGTCGTGGTCCAGTGGCGCCAGTACCCCGTCGACCAGGGCGATCCGGTGCTGGGCTCCCCGGCACTCCACGATGCGCGGTTGTCCCGCCCGGTCCGGCCGGTCCGGAGTCCAGGAGGAACCGGCCGGCGAACGATCCGGTACGAGCGCCGAGGCGACCAGCGGGTGCAGCTGACCGGCCTCGATCGCACCGGTGCGGATCAGTTCCAGGTCGGGCAGCACCCAGGTCGCGGCGTCGGGCAGCACCGGCAGCGCGGAGAAGGTGCCGTCCGTGGGCGCTGCCGCAATCCGCAGGGCGGGCGGCCCGAGGCCGTCCCCGTCCCCGGCGAGGTCCAGCAGCAGCCGGTGCCGGCCCCCGAACCGCACGGCCACGGCACCGGTCGTCCGCCCCTCGGCGCGGAGCAGGATCCCCGCCTCGGCCGCCCACCGGTCGACGGCACAGCTGCGCCCCCGCGGCACCAACCCCAGCGGGTCCGGTTCCGCGGAATGTCCGTCGGCGGGCGGCCGGTCGGCCCCGGAGCGAACCCGCAGCTCCCCGGCCCTGCGCGCGTCCCACAAGTGGCGGTGCAGGTCGAGGCGGAACCGCGGGCTGGGATGGGGATGAGGATGCGGATGCCGGTCGATGCCTGCCCCGAAGGCGGATCCGTCGAGGGATCCGTCCCACAGCGCGAGGCTGATCCGCTGCCCGCCGTCCGCCCAGGCCGGCGGAGTCCGGACCACAAGGTGCACCGGGCGCGCACCGTCGCGCCCCGCGGCGTCGTGCTCGTACTCGTACTCGTACCGAGCCAGAGCGATGGTCAGACCGGGCCGCAGCAGCCCGTCAGGAGCGATCCTCGGCATGTGCCAGCGCAGCAGGTCGGGAGCCAAGTGGCGCAGATCGGCCCGGACTTGGGCTACGAGGTCGTGGCCATGAGTGCGCGCCACGGAACGCAGGTTGAAGTCGACGTCGATGCCTGCGGCGGCGCACGCCCCTGCCCAGTCCCCGGCAGAGCGGCGGGCGGTCGCAGTCTCGATCATGGACGGCGGCACGGCGAACTCTCGCACGCGCGGCCAGAAGGAAAGGCGCCAGCAGGAAAGGGAGGAGTCCCCGTACGCGGTCTGAGTGAGCATCAGCACTCACCTTGCGTGGACGGGGCCCCCAATCTCTGAACAGAGGGAGTCATCATCGCGGGGAGCATAGCCTCCCTGACCGCGATCTGTCAGGTGCCTTCGTTCCGTCAGGCGCCTTCCTTCTGCCAGGCGCCGTCGTTTGACGTGCCACCCAGGACCCGGCTTCGGCGGGACACTGATGCCGGGTCCAGAGAGGTGGTCCTAGTCGTCGTTGCCCTCCAGCGCCGCCAGCGCCGGGTCCAGCACGATGTCCTCGGCCCGCGCCTCGATCGTCGGGTCCTCGGGGAAGTGACAGGCCGTCAAATGCCCCTCGGCGTTGCCCGACAGCCGGATCAGTGGCGGTTCCTCCTGTGCGCACTTGTCCTGCGCCTTCCAGCAGCGCGTACGGAAGCGGCAGCCGGAGGGCGGCGAGATCGGGGACGGCACATCGCCCTGGAGGCGGATGCGTTCCTTCTTCTCGGCGTCGATGTCCGCGTCGGGAACGGCCGACATCAGCGCGTGGGTGTAGGGGTGGCGCGGTCCGGTGTACAGCGACGTACGGTCGGCGATCTCCACGATCTTGCCGAGGTACATGACCGCCACGCGCTGCGAGAAGTGGCGGACGATCGCGAGGTCGTGGGCGATGAAGACGAACGCGATGCCCATCTCCCGCTGGACCTCCTGGAGCAGGTTGACCACCTGCGCCTGGATGGAGACGTCGAGCGCGGAGACCGGTTCGTCCGCCACGATCAGCTTCGGCGAGAGCGCCAACGCCCTGGCCACGCCGATGCGTTGACGCTGACCGCCGGAGAACTCGTGCGGGAAGCGGTTGTAGTGCTCGGGGTTGAGGCCGACGGTCTCCAGGAGTTCGCGTACGCGGGCCTCGCGGCCGCCGGGCGGATTGACGCCGTTGATCTCCATCGGCGAGGAGATGATGGTGCCGACCGTCTGGCGGGGGTTCAGTGAGGCGTACGGGTCCTGGAAGATCATCTGGATCTCGGAGCGGATCGGGGCCAGCTGGCGCCGGGTGGAGCGGCTGATGTCCTTGCCCTGGTACGAGATCGTGCCCTGCGTGGGCTCCAGGAGACGGGTCAGCAGCCGTCCCGTCGTGGACTTGCCGCAGCCCGACTCGCCGACCAGGCCCAGGCTTTCACCGGCGAAGACGTCGAAGGAGACGCCGTCCACGGCCTGCACGTCGCCGATCGTGCGGCGGATCGGGAAGCCGCCCTTCACCGGGAAGTACTTCTTCAGGTCGCGCACCCGCATCAGCGGTTCGGCCGGGTCCGCGTCCCGCTGCCCGGGGATCACGTCGGCCGCGACCGCGGTCTTCTCGTCGCTCACAGCGTCGCTCACAGTCAGTCCCCTCAGCCCAGCCTGGGCCGAATCGTTTCGGTGAAGATGCGGCTCTTCTGGTCCGGCGTGAGGTGGCAGGCGGCGCCGCGCCCCACCGGCAGTTCGGGCCGGATGTCCACACACCGGTCGGAGCCCTCGACCTCGCTCCGGAAGGCGCACCGCGGATGGAACGGGCATCCCGAGGGAGGGTTCAGCAGCGACGGGGGTGTGCCCGGAATGGGGGTCAGCGGCTCGTCCACGTCCGCCGACAGGCGCGGCATGGAGGCCAGCAGGCCCCAGGTGTACGGGTGTTGCGGACTCTTGAGCACCTCGCGGACCGTGCCGCGCTCCACCGCCCGCCCCGCGTACATCACGAGCAGGTCGTCCGCCATGTTGGCAACCACACCGAGGTCATGGGTGATCATGATGATCGCGGAGCCGAACTCCTGCTGGAGGTCCTTCAGCAGGTCCAGGATCTGCGCCTGGACGGTGACGTCGAGGGCCGTCGTCGGCTCGTCGGCGATCAAGAGGTCCGGGTTGCAGACCAGGGACATCGCGATCATCGCGCGCTGGCGCATACCGCCGGAGAACTGGTGCGGATAGTCGTCCACGCGCTGTTGGGGGTGCGGGATGCCGACCTTCCCCAGCATCTCGATGGCCCGGTCCCGCGCCTCCTTCTTGGACGCCCCGGTGTGCTTGCGGAACGGCTCGCCGATCTGCCGGCCCACGGTGTGGTACGGCGACAGCGCGGTCAGCGCGTCCTGGAAGATCATCGCCATCTTGTTGCCGCGCAGCCGCTCCAGCTCGGTCTCGGTGGCGGTGATGAGTTCCTTGCCGTCGAGGACGATCTCGCCCTCGATCGTGGTGTTCAGCGGGGAGTGCAGGCCCAGAATGGTCAGGTTGGTGACGGACTTCCCGGACCCGGACTCGCCGACGATGCCGAGTGTCGTACCGCGTTCCAGGTCGAAGGAGAGCCCGTCGACCGCCTTGACGACGCCGTCCTCCGTGGAGAACCGCACCTGGAGGTCACGGACCGAGAGGAACGCGTCGGAGCCGGCCGGCGCCGCGCCGTCCTCGGGCTTGGTGAGTGTGGTCACTGAGAGGTCTCCTCAAGCACTAGGACAGCCGCACACGCGGGTCGATCACGGCGTACAGGGCATCCACGATCACGTTGAGCAGGAGAATGAAGGCGGCACTGAAGAGCATCACGCCCATGAGTTTCGGCAGGTCCTTGCCGACGACCGAGTCCACGGCGAGCCGGCCGATGCCCGCGAGACCGAAGGTGAACTCGGTGACGACGGCGCCGCCGAGCAGCGCGGAGAGGTCCATGCCGAGGATGGTGAGGATCGGGATGAGCGAGCCGCGCCAGGCGTACCGGAAGAAGACGTATCTGCCGGTCATGCCCTTCGCGCGGGCCGCGCGCACATGTTCCTCCTGGAGCTGCTCGATCATCGTCGAGCGGGCCATGCGCGTGTAGTTGGCGGTGAAGATCACGGACATGACGACCCAGGGGATCAGCAGTCCCATGAACCACTGCGCCGGATTCTCCGTGAACGGCACGTACTTGGGCTTGTCCAGCCAGCCGGTGCTGTACACGAAGATGCCGAGCATGATCGGGCCGAGGAAGTAGATCTGGAACGAGCTCAGCACCAGCGAGATGGAGCTGAAGACCTTGTCGAGCCAGGTTCCCCGGTAGCGGGCGGCGATCATGCCGGTGCCGAGGCCGACGATGAGGAAGACGATCAGGCCGCCGATCGTGAGGGACAGCGTCAGCGGGAAGCGGTCCATGATCGTGGCCCAGACCATCTGCTGGTCACGGAAGGAGACACCGAAGCAGGGGGCCGGGCAGTGGCCCACGGCGAAGTCCCGTCCGACGAAGATGCCGGAGAGGAACTTCCAGTACTGCACCGGGATCGACTCGTCGAGCCCCAGGTTCTTGTGGATGATCGCCAGCGCGTCCGGTGTGCAGTTCTTGCCGCACGCGAGGGTGGCCGGGTCCTGGGGGATCGCGTAGTACATGAAGAACGTGAAGGCGCTGATCAGCAGGAGGATGAGCATCGCGCCGAACGTCCGGCGAAGGATGAATCGAAGCATGGCGGAACGCTGCTCTCAGGACGGCGGCCAGGGACAGGAGCGCCCGGGGCGCACTCGCTGGAGTGCGCCCCGGGAGGGTGGTCAGCTCTTGAGGAAGACCCGGGTCGGGTCGGTGTAGCTCGTCACCGTGGAGTAGCGCAGGCCGCCCACGTTGGTGCCGGCGATCTGGAACACCTTGGTGTAGTAGATCGGCGACGCCGGGTTGACCTTCTCGCTGATGTACTGGTTGAGCGCGGTCCAGGCCTTGGTGGCCTCGGCGGTGTCCGTGATCTTCTGGATGCGGACGATCTCCGAGTTCACGTGGTCGTCGTTGATGTGCGAGTAGTTCGACGCGCCGTCCTGGATCTGCGTGCCGTCGTACAGCGGCGGGAAGACGGTGGAGGCGGAGGACCAGTCCTGGCCCCAGCCGGTCATGTAGATGTCGAAGCCGTTGTCGACCTTGCCGATCTGCTCGTACCAGGTGGCGGCGTCGACTTCCTTCTTCTGGACGTCGAGGCCGATCTTGGTGAGGGCGTTCTCGACGAGCACGGCCTGCTGCTGGCGGACCGGGATGTTGGCGTAGGCGTAGACGATCTTCTTGCCCTTGGCGCCGGCTTCCTCGATCAGCTTCTTCGCCTTGGCGATGTCACCGTTGGGGTGCTTGGCCCGGTCGAAGGGGTCGTAGTCCTTCTGGTAGCCCGGAGTGGTGGGCGACATCAGGCTGTTGGCGACCTCACCGCCGTACGCGCCACCATCCGCCTTGTACACCGCGGTGGACGGCATGGCGTAGGTGATCGCGTCGCGGATCTTCTTGTCCTTGAGGCGGTCCATGTTGAAGTTCATCTGCCACACGTACGGGGCGTAGCCCTGGATCGTGCGCTTCATCGCCGCCGGGTCGGAGACCACCTTCTGCACCTGGGTGGTGGCGACCTGACCGGTCATCATGATGGCGTTCTTGGCGTCACCGCGGTCGGCGAGGATCGTCTTGGTCTGGTCCTCGTCGTCGTGGTTGATGTCGATGTTGAAGCCGTCGACGTACTGGTGGCGCATGGCGTCCGTCTTCGCGTCCCAGTTGGTGTTCTTGACCAGCTTGACGCTCTTGCCGGCCTTGAACTCCGCGACCTTGTACGGGCCGACGGCGACGGGCTTGGTGTCGTACTTGGCCTTGGTGTCCGTCTTCTCGGGGACGACGGAGTAGCCGGCCATCGCCAGCGCCTGCGGCAGGTCGGGCTGCGCGGCCGAGAAGTGGAAGACGACGGTCTTGTCGTCCGGGGTCGCGAGGACGGTGTCCGGCAGGTGCTTGCCCTTGAACGGACCCGCGTAGGCCTTGCGGTACGTGGTGCCGGCACCGGACAGCCACTGCTGGATGTAGGACGGACCGTCGGTGATGAACGGGTCGTAGAGCCGCTCGAAGGTGTGCCGGATGTCGTTCGAGTCGATCACATGACCGGTCTCGTCCTTGACGCCGTCCTTCAGCGTGTACGTCCACGTCTTGCCGCCGTCCGACATCTTGCCGGCGTCGGTCGCGAGGTCACCGATCACGGTGAGGCCGCCCTTGGCGTCCTCCTTGTACGTGGTCAGGCCGCGGAAGATGAGCTTGGAGAGCAGGCCGGCGTCGCTGACGTAGATCTGGCCCGGGTCGAGGTGCGAGAAGTCGTCCTCCTCGTACACCTGTACCGTGCCGCCGGGCTTGGCGCCCGTGACCTCTTCGGCAGGCCCCGTCGAGTCCGCCGCGGTGCCGATCTTGACCGCCGCGGACTGGGCCGCGGCCTCCTTCTTGTCCTTGCTCTTGTTCGTGGAGTTGCCGTTGTCACTGCTGCTGCAGCCTGCCAGCGCGAGGGCGCCGGCCGCGACCGCGACGACGGCGGTCCGCGCTCTGCGGGAACTGAGGATGCTCATGGAGTCGAGTCCACCTGCCTGTGAGTTGTGATCAGTGATCCACTGGTGCTGCTTGGCAGTGCACGGCCGGTCGTCGCCGGCTCCCGGGTGGCAGCGACACCCCCCGTACTCGGAGTCAGCGGCCCGTCTTGGGATCGAAGGCATCCCGGACCGAGTCACCGAGGAGGTTGAACGCCACGACGAAGACGACCATGGCGACACCCGGGAAGAACATGTAGACCGGGTCCTGTTCGTAGATGTCCGACCCGATGGCGAACATCCGGCCCCAGTCGGGGGTCGGTTCGGTGTAGCCGACACCGACGAAGGAGAGAAACGCGACCGACAGAATGGTGCTGGGCAGCATGTACGTGCCCTGCACCAGGATCGGTGTGACGAGGTTGGGCAGCAGTTCCTTGCGGATGATCCGCCACGGCGAGGCGCCCGCGACCTTCGCGGCCTCCACGAACTCCCGCTCGCGCAGCGAGAGCGTGACCGCCCGGATGAGCCGGGCGAGGCCCATCCAGCCGAGGAACCACAGGACTCCGATGATCGCGAGCGCGTGGATGTAGGTGGGCGTCTCCTCGTCAGGAGCGACGAACGCCACGGTGATCACCGGCATCGCCGCGATCATGAACAGCTGCTGCGGGAAGGCGAGCAGGAAGTCCGTGAGCCGGCCGAGCCAGTAGTCGACCTTGCCGCCGAAGTAGCCGCCGACCAGACCGATCAGCACCCCCATGAACACCATCGCGATCGTCGCCGCGAGCGCCGTGTACAGCGAGGTGCGCATGCCGTACAGGAGCTGCATGAACACATCGCGCCCCAGGGTGGGTTCGATCCCGAACCAGTACTCCGAGGTGATGCCGCCGTTGGGACCCGACGGCATGTTGAAGTCGTTCAGGAGCAGCGGGTTGTCCTGCCCGTAGAGCGTGTACGGGTTCTTGCCGTACAGCTTCGAGATCAGCGGAGCGAGGGCGGCGATCAGGAAGAAGAAGATCACGATGTACGCGGAGACGACACCGCTGCGATCGCGCTTGAACCGGCGCCACATCAGCTGGCCGGGCGATCGGCCCTCCAGCAGCTCCGGCTCGGCGGAACGCTTCTGCTTCGTCTGCTCGTCGACCTCGGTGGAGGCTTCCGCGCCCTCGATCTCGATCGGACTCGTCATGGTTCGTCCATTTCATGGGTACGCCGATTCCGCAGCCGCCACAGGGTGTGGGCGGCCACGTTCGGACCATGCGGATCAGGAGAGACGTATGCCTAGCGGTCGCTGTGCGCAAGGGCGCGGCGTGCGACAACTCGCAGGTGAACACGCGTAGTTGGCATCTGGTGCCTCCTCATGACTCAACCGGTGCACGGACAGGAGGGGCCTCTGATTGACCTCCGACACCCCTGACGGAGGGTCAAACACCCCACTGTGCTCGTGAGTCGGCGCTGTCCCCACAGCGCATGACCCATTGACCCGAGCGTTACGCGGCTAACTATCTGACATGAGCCAGATACCGACCACTGCCTTTAGGTCTCGGTTCCATCACAGCTCACGCGTACATCTTCCAAAATCTGGACAAAATGATCTGAGGGAGAAGCCCGCGAAACGGACGTGTTACATGCGTATCGGGCGGGAGGTTCCGCATTTCGGACACGAGGTGCGTAAAACGGGTTGAAAAAAGCCCGGGTGCCCCCATCAATGGGGGCACCCGGGCTCAGTCGGCCGATCGCTCAGCCGGACTGCACAGTCGATCAGCCGTGCTTGGCGCGGCTGGCGGAGCGACCGCGCTCCTTCTGGTCGAGGACGACCTTGCGGATGCGAACGGCCTCCGGGGTCACCTCGACGCACTCGTCGTCGCGGCAGAACTCAAGCGACTGCTCCAGGGAGAGCTTGCGCGGCGGGACGATCGCCTCGAACGAGTCGGCGGCGGCGGAGCGCATGTTAGTGAGCTTCTTCTCCTTGGTGATGTTCACGTCCATGTCGTCGGCGCGGGAGTTCTCGCCGACGATCATGCCCTCGTACACCTCGGTGCCGGGGTCGGTGAACAGCACACCGCGCTCCTGGAGGTTCGTCATCGCGAACGCGGTGACGGCGCCCGCGCGGTCGGCGACCAGCGAACCGTTGTTACGGGTCGTCAGCGTGCCGAACCACGGCTCGTGGCCCTCGTGGATGGAGTGGGCGATGCCCGTGCCGCGCGTCCCGGTCAGGAACTCGGTCCGGAAGCCGATGAGGCCACGGGAGGGAACGACGAACTCCAGGCGGACCCAGCCCGAGCCGTGGTTGGACATGTTGTCCATGCGGCCCTTGCGGACGCCCATGAGCTGCGTGACCGCGCCCATGTGCTCCTCGGGCACGTCGATCGTCATGCGCTCGACCGGCTCGTGGGTCTTGCCGTCGATCTGCTGCGTGACGACCTGCGGCTTGCCGATCGTCAGCTCGAAGCCCTCGCGGCGCATCTGCTCGACCAGGATGGCGAGCGCGAGCTCACCACGGCCCTGGACCTCCCAGGCGTCCGGGCGCTCGGTGTCGAGCACACGCAGGGAGACGTTACCGACCAGCTCGCGGTCGAGGCGGTCCTTGACCTGGCGGGCGGTGACCTTGCGGTCCTTGACCGCGGCCTTGTTCTCCGCGCCCTTGCCGGTGCCACCGCGGCCGACCAGCGGCGAGGTGTTCGTACCGATGGTCATGGAGATCGCGGGCTCGTCGACCGTGATCAGCGGCAGCGCGATCGGGTTCTCGGGGTCGGCGAGGGTCTCGCCGATCATGATCTCCGGGATACCGGCGACGGCACAGATGTCACCGGGGCCGGCCTTCTCGGCGGGCTTGCGGGTGAGCGCCTCGGTCATCAGCAGCTCGGTGATGCGTACGTTGCTGATGGTGCCGTCACGCTTGATCCACGCGACCGTCTGGCCCTTGCGCAGCTCGCCCTGCTCGACGCGGAGCAGCGCGATACGGCCGAGGAAGTTGTCGGCGTCCAGGTTGGTGACGTGCGCCTGGAGCGGGGCCTCCTCGTCGTACGACGGGGCCGGGACGTGCGCGAGGATCGTGGAGAAGAACGGCTCCAGGCTGTCGCTGTCGGCCGGGACGGTGCCGTCTTCCGGCTTGGTCAGCGAGGCGACGCCGTCACGCGCACACGCGTAGACGATCGGGAACTCGATCTGCTCCTCGTCGGCGTCGAGGTCGAGGAAGAGGTCGTACGCCTCGTTCACGACCTCGTCGATGCGCGAGTCGGGGCGGTCCGTCTTGTTGATGCACAGGATGACGGGCAGGCGGGCCTGCAGCGCCTTGCGCAGCACGAAGCGGGTCTGGGGCAGCGGGCCCTCGGAGGCGTCGACGAGGAGGACGACCGCGTCCACCATCGACAGACCGCGCTCGACCTCGCCGCCGAAGTCGGCGTGGCCGGGGGTGTCGATGATGTTGATCGTGATGACGTCGCCGCCATCCTTGGGGTGGTACTTCACGGCCGTGTTCTTGGCCAGGATCGTGATGCCCTTCTCACGCTCCAGGTCATTGCTGTCCATCATGCGGTCGTCGAGCGACTCGGCGGCGTGCGCGGCGAAGGCACCGGCCTGCTTGAGCATGGCATCGACCAGGGTGGTCTTGCCATGGTCGACGTGGGCGACGATGGCGACGTTGCGGATGTCGTGGCGCGTGGCCATATTGAGGCGCTTCTCCCGGAGTGAGTGGACGGCCTCCGCGGAGGCCCTGCCGGGCTAAACACGCCTCGGCCTTACCCCATGGTACGTGGCCCCGGCGGAGGGGGCCTCCGCAGGACCTCCGGGGGGCCGGTTCTCACAGCGCGGGCCGGTGGGGGCTTGTCGCGCCCACGCGGCGGAGCCGCACAGTGCCACAGCCCCGCGCCCCTTACGGGGCGCTGGGGCTCGCCGAGACCTTCGCGCCCTTCTTCAGGAAGCCCATGTCCTCGTAGATGGGGGTCTGGAAGCCGAAGGCGCCGGTGTTGGCGAGGTTGGCGCGGGCGGCGGTGAGCTGGGGGCGCTGGTAGAGGGGGATCGAGCCGGCGGCGGCCCAGATCCGGGCGTCGGCCTTGCGGACGAGGTCGCGCTCCTCGTCCTCGTCGAGCGTGGAAATGGCCTGGGCGAAGAGCTGGTCGACCTGGTCGGTGCCGACGCGGGTGTAGTTCTGCTCGACGCTCAGGGAGCCGTCGGCGGCCGGCACCGGCTTGGCGAAGATCGGGCGGGCGTCGGTGGCCGGGAAGGCGGAGGCGGGCCACGAGTACAGCGCCAGGTCGTACTGGCCCGAGGCGATGTGGTCCTTGAAGTAGCTGTCGTCCGAGACCTTGTTCATCTCCGTACGGATGCCGATGCGCTGGAGCATCTGTGCGATGCGGTCGGCGACGGCGCGCAGGGGCTCCGCGCCGGGGCCGGAGGGCAGGACGAAGCGGAGCGTCAGCGGCTTGCCGTCCTTGGCGAGCGCGCCCGCCGCGGCGCCCGCCGGGGCGGCCGTGCCCTTGGGCGCGTACGCCCCCGGTGCCCCGCCCTGGCGGGAGTACTGCTTCCCGTCGAGGTGCTCGCCGGCCTGCTCGTCCGCGTGCTGCCCGGAGTGCTTCTTGTGGTGCTGCCCGGTGTGGTCCTTGGGGTCCTTCTTCTTCTCCCGGTCGGCCTCGCCGGGCTTGTTGTCCTCACCGACGATGTACTGCCCGTCGTCGCCGGAGCCGTCCCCGGAGTGCGCCTTGCTGCCCGGGGAGCCGGCCGCCTTGCCCCGGGACCCGGCCGCGTCGCCCTTCTTCTGCTCCGTGACCGGCCCGCCGGGCACCCACCCGGCGTCGGCGAGCAGCGCCTGGGCCTCGGCGGTGTCCTGGCCACCGAGGGCGCCGCTGTTGTCGGCGTACGCCTGCTGGCCGGAGAGGGCGAGGTGGCTGCCGACCGGCACCGCGGGCAGGCCCAGCGGCTTGAGGACCACCTGGGCGAGCTCCTGGCGGTCGAGGGCGCGGGCCACGGCGCGGCGGACGCGTTCGTCGGCGAGCGGGCCGCCGGAGCCGTTGAGGGCGAGCTGGGTGTAGACGGGTTCGAGGGACTTGCGGACCACGAAACCGCTCAGGGCCGACTGCTGGCCCGCGTACTTCGCGATCGCCTTGCGCCGCTTCTTGCGGGCCTGGGACTCCTCGTCGGCGGCGTTCTCGTCGGAGCCGTACGCGCGGGCCCAGGAGCGCAGCGCCTTTGCGGGTGTGATCGTGGCGCCGGGGCCCTGGAGAGGGGTGCTGCCCTTGTCCTGGCCGGCGAGCGTGATCCGCTCGGCCTCGGAGGGGGCGATCTCGGCCAGGTCCAGTTTGCCGGCGGCGAGCGCGGTGGCCCGCTGGTCGCGCGGGACGGCGACCAGATCGATCTGGGCGAGCTTGGTGGGGCGGCCCCACCAGCGCGGGTTGCGGGTGAGGCTGACCTCGCCGTCCTTGCGGTTCACCTTCTCCAGCGCGAAGGGTCCCGCGGTGACCTTCAGTTTCCTTCTCGCCCCGTCGTTGAAGTTGTCCGGGGTGCCCATGACGTCCTTCGGGTACAGCGGCGAGAACAGCGACTTCCAGTCGGCGTAGGGCCGGCTGAAGGTGACGCGGACCTCCAGGTTGTTCTTCCCGCGCTCGATCTTCTCGATGCGGTCGTAGCCGGCGTTGCGGGCCGTCCAGTACGCGCTGTCCTTGCCGGACAGGGCGCGCCACTGGGCGGCGAAGTCGGCGGCGCCGATCTCGCGGCCGTCGCTCCAGACCGCCTGCTGGTTGAGCTTGTACAGCACGACCTGCCTGGGCTCGGTCTCGATGACCTTCGCGGACTCCAGGTAGTCGGGGTTGATCTGCGGGCGCCCGTTCCGGTCGAGCCGGTACATCGACGGCAGTACGGCGCCGACAACCCGCGAGGTCGCGGCGTCGGCGTCGGCCTGGAACGTGTTCAGGGTCTCCGGTACGGCGTCCACGGCCCAGCGCAGGGTGCCGCCGTCGGCGACCAGGTCGCGGGACGCGGGCGCGATGTCCTGCCCGGCGACGGGCTTGCTCACCGCGTCCTCCGAGCTGCACGCGGTGAGGGCGGGTACCGCGAGCGCGCCAGCGGTGAGGAACGCGACCGAGCGCATCACCGCGCGCAGTCCGACGCCGTCGTGGGACATCACTGCAACCTCCGGGACGAGCCGCTCCGCGGGTGAACAGGGGTTCTGATCACATTTGGCGGTATATTTGCGGATATATGGAGCTGATCAGATCTACGGACCCACTGAAGAGGAAAGGGTTCGCCTGTCAGTGGCGACACGCGAGGAGTGAGGGCAAGCCCACCCGTGCGGCGCAACGCCGGCCGGCTCGGATCGGCCCGTCCGACGTGTAAGGACGAGGCCGTTCAGGCCGAAGCAGGGGTCCGGGGGCGCAATCCCCAGAGGCCGGCGCCCCCAGCGCACGCCCGCCAATCGGTGCACGTCCCTTCACACCGGCAGGTGTGACGCGCAACACTCGCAGGCGCATGAACGTTGCCACCCAGGGGCCCGACGGCCCGCGGAAGTGAGGTCACGTCATGTCCGTGCAAGACGACCTGATGTCAGTGCAGCGCTGCCTCGACGACCTGAACCGGTCAGTGGGCCGCCTGGAACAGGAGATCGGCAGCGGCGGACTCGAGATGCGCCGCGTCCGTGCCGACGCCGACCATCTGCGCGAGAGCGTCGCGCTGCTGCGTGAGACGGCCCCCGGTGCCACCTCGCCAAAGCCCCCCGACCTCGTGCGCATCCCCGACACCCCGTACAACGACGCCCTGTGGACGGACTCGGACGACGAGGGCCTCGGCGCCCGCGACCGGCACGCCCCCTGACCCGAACCGACCGGAGCTCTCCCTTGGCCACTGGTACGGAACCCCATCTGAACAGCGGCGGTGTACACACCGGTACGCGCGCCGCGATCGCCGCCCCGCATCTGCGGACCGACCGGTGGTGGCTGGCCCCCGCCGCCACCGCCGCCGGTCTGCTGGCGTTCGTCGTCTATTCGACGTGGCGGGCGTTCGCCGACGCGCACTACTACGCCGCGCCGTACGTCTCGCCGTTCTACTCGCCCTGTCTGGCGGAGCGGTGCGGGACGATGCACGCCGGCCCCAACGCGGAC
Source organism: Streptomyces sp. R35 (assembly GCF_041053035.1). Lineage (NCBI taxonomy): Bacteria > Bacillati > Actinomycetota > Actinomycetes > Kitasatosporales > Streptomycetaceae > Streptomyces > Streptomyces sp. R35. The sequence continues at coordinate 7,150,302 of NZ_CP163440.1, read as the reverse complement.
CTCTTCGGCAGCTGGTGGGCCATCTCCCCGGCGGTCATCATCCTGATCTTCCCGCTCGGCTTCCGCCTGACCTGCTACTACTACCGCAAGGCCTACTACCGCGGCTTCTGGATGTCGCCCCCGGCCTGCGCGGTGCCTGAGCCGCACAAGAAGTACACCGGCGAGACCCGCTTCCCGCTGATCCTGCAGAACATCCACCGGTACTTCTTCTACGCGGCCATCGTCGTCGCGGGGATCCTCACGTACGACACGGTGCTCTCCTTCCGCGACGAGCACTACCGCTGGGGCCACATGGGCCTGGGCACCGTGGTGTTCCTGGTCAACATCACGCTGATCTGGGCGTACACCCTCTCCTGCCACTCCTGCCGGCACATCGTCGGCGGGAAGCTGAAGCACTTCTCCAAGCATCCGGTGCGCTACCGGATGTGGCAGTGGGTCGGCAAGCTGAACGCCCATCACATGCTGCTCGCCTGGGCGTCGTTGGTGAGTGTGGCACTCGCCGACTTCTACGTGTATCTGGTCGCGTCCGGCGCCTTCGACGATCCGCGCTTCTTCTAGATGAGTGGGGCCTTGTGATGTCCGTGGTCGACCGGCAGGAGTGGGACGTCGTCGTGGTCGGTGCCGGGGGCGCCGGACTGCGCGCCGCCATCGAGGCGCGCGAACGGGGCGCCCGTACGGCCGTGATCTGCAAGTCACTGTTCGGCAAGGCGCACACGGTGATGGCCGAGGGCGGCATCGCCGCGGCGATGGCCAACGTCAACTCCCACGACAACTGGCAGGTCCACTTCCGCGACACCATGCGCGGCGGGAAGTTCCTCAACCAGTGGCGGATGGCCGAACTGCACGCCCAGGAAGCCCCCGACCGCGTATGGGAGCTGGAGACCTGGGGCGCCCTCTTCGACCGTACGAAGGACGGGCGGATCTCGCAGCGCAACTTCGGCGGACATGAGTATCCGCGGCTCGCGCACGTCGGCGACCGGACCGGGCTCGAACTGATCCGGACCCTCCAGCAGAAGATCGTGTCGCTCCAGCAGGAGGACATGAAGGAGACCGGTGACTACGAGAGCCGGCTCAAGGTGTTTCAGGAGTGCACCGTCACCCGGGTCCTGAAGGACGGTGATCGCGTCTCCGGGGTCTTCTGCTACGAGCGCGAGTCCGGCCGTTTCTTCACCCTCGAAGCGCCCTCCGTCGTGATCGCCACGGGCGGTATCGGCAAGTCCTTCAAGGTGACGTCGAACTCGTGGGAGTACACGGGCGACGGGCACGCCCTCGCGATACTGGCCGGAGCGCCGCTGCTGAACATGGAGTTCGTGCAGTTCCACCCGACGGGCATGGTCTGGCCGCCGTCGGTGAAGGGCATCCTCGTCACCGAGTCGGTGCGCGGCGACGGCGGAGTGCTCAGGAACTCCGACGGCAAGCGGTTCATGTTCGACTACATCCCGGACGTCTTCAAGGAGAAGTACGCGCAGTCCGAGGAGGAGGGCGACCGCTGGTACGAAGACCCGGACCACAACCGCCGCCCCCCTGAACTGCTGCCCCGCGACGAGGTCGCGCGCGCCATCAACTCCGAGGTGAAGGCGGGCCGTGGCTCGCCCCACGGCGGGGTCTTCCTCGACGTGTCGACGCGGATGCCCGCGGAGGTGATCCGGCGCCGGCTGCCGTCCATGTACCACCAGTTCAAGGAGCTGGCGGACGTCGACATCACGGCGGAGGCGATGGAGGTGGGCCCCACCTGCCACTACGTCATGGGCGGTATCGCGGTCGAGTCGGACACGGCGGCGGCACGCGGCGTCCCCGGGCTCTTCGCGGCCGGCGAGGTCGCGGGCGGTATGCACGGCTCCAACCGGCTCGGCGGCAATTCCCTCTCCGACCTGCTGGTCTTCGGGCGGCGGGCCGGGCTGCACGCGGCGGAGTACGCGGCCGGGCTCGACGGGGCCCGCCCCGCCGTGGACGACATCCAGGTCGACACGGCCGCCGCGGAGGCGCTGCGGCCCTTCTCGGCGGAGGGACCCGAGGCGGGCCAGGAGAACGGGCGCCCGCCCGAGAATCCGTACACCCTGCACCAGGAACTCCAGCAGGCGATGAACGACCTGGTCGGCATCATCCGCCGCGAGGCGGAGATGGAGCAGGCGCTGGAGAAGCTCGCGGACCTGCGGCTCCGGGCGCGCCGGGCGGGCGTGGAGGGCCACCGGCAGTTCAACCCCGGCTGGCATCTCGCCCTCGACCTGCGGAACATGCTGCTGGTCAGCGAGTGCGTGGCGCGGGCGGCCCTGGAGCGTACGGAGTCCCGGGGCGGCCACACCCGCGAGGACCACCCGGCGATGGAGCGGTCCTGGCGCCGGATCAACCTGCTGTGCCAACTGACCGACCCGACGGGCGGGCTGGCGGCCACCGACCCCGTGGCGGGCCAGATCGATCTCGTACGCGAGACCACCGAACCCATTCGCCCCGACCTGCTCGCCCTCTTCGAGAAGGAGGAGCTGGTCAAGTACCTCGCCGAAGAGGAGCTGTACGAGTGAGCAGCTATGAGGCCCGCTTCAAGGTGTGGCGCGGGGACATCAAGGGCGGCGGCCTGAAGGACTTCGCGGTCGAGGTGAACGACGGTGAGGTGGTGCTGGACATCATCCACCGGCTCCAGGCGACCCAGGCCCCCGACCTCGCCGTGCGCTGGAACTGCAAGGCGGGCAAGTGCGGTTCGTGTTCGGCGGAGATCAACGGGCGGCCGCGGCTGATGTGCATGACGCGGATGTCGGTGTTCACGCGGGAGGAGACGATCACCGTCACACCGCTGCGTGCCTTCCCCGTCGTACGTGATCTCGTCACGGACGTGGGCTTCAACTACGCCAAGGCGAGGGAGGTACCCGCCTTCGTCCCTCCTGCCGAGCTGGGCCCCGGCGAGTACCGGATGCGGCAGGAGGACGTGGACCGCTCGCAGGAGTTCCGCAAGTGCATCGAGTGCTTCCTGTGCCAGGACACCTGCCATGTCGTCCGCGACCACGACGAGAACAAACCGGCGTTCGCGGGCCCGCGCTTCCTGATGCGGGTGGCGGAACTGGACATGCATCCGCTGGACGCGGCGGCGGAGTCGGGCCTGGACCGCAAGCGCACCGCCCAGGACGAACACGGCCTCGGCTACTGCAACATCACCAAGTGCTGCACGGAGGTCTGCCCCGAGGGCATCAAGATCACCGACAATGCCCTGATTCCCTTGAAGGAAAGGGCGGTTGACCGCAAGTACGACCCGCTGGTGTGGCTGGGGTCGAAGATCAGGCGGCGCGACCGGGAGTCGTAGCGGGGCCGGAGCGTCGGCGGTCGCGCATCGCGCGCTGCCGCATGACGACGCTGGTGATGATCCCGACGCCGCACACGAGGGAGGCGGCGAACTGGACGGGGCCGGGGCCGAACAGGGCCAGGGCCAGCGGCTGAAGCCCGAGGGACGCCGTCACCACCAGCGTCGCCCGGCCCCACAGCCGCGCCCTGACGACACGGCCGCGCGCCCGCCTCGGCAGCCAGCCGGTGCGCACGGCGGCGATCCCGACGGCGGCGCCCAGCCCCAGGAGCACGCCCGCGACGAGGCCCAGCGCCAGGTGCCAGTCCGGGTTCATTGGCTTGCGGGACTTGCGGGACGGCCGGGGCGCTGCCCGGCCACCTGAAGCACGGTGCCCGCGAGGAAAAGGGCCAACCCGGTCATCACGAAGGGCGTCATCTCGGCGTCGGGCCCGCGGAACGGCCCGAGGAACATGAACAGGGACATGCCGGCGGCCGACAGCACCGAGCCGTAGCCCCACACCTTGGGCCGCAGCACACGGCGGCGCGCCCACAACGGCAACCAGCCGGTCGTGATCGCGGCGATCCCGAACCCCGCGAGGCCGGTCACGGCCAGCACGGCGAACGCCACCAGATACCAGTGCATCAGTCCCCCAATTTCCGGTGCGCGCCGAGTACGGTGCGTGCCCAGATCATGGCACGCGCGAACTCGGGTTCTCCAGACACATGACCGTCTGTTGAAGGTTGTACTCGTAGTGGTCCTGGAAGCGCAGCGTCATCGGACCCATCCTTCGCGGTACGCCGTCCAGTCGGACTCCGTCGCGGCGAAGTCGACGTACAGGGCCACGCCGAAGTGTTCGCGGCGGCGGTCCGTGCGGGAGAGGCCGAGGCGGGTGCCGCGTACGGCTGCCGCGACCGTCTCGGCGGACCCGTGGTGACTCATGTCGTCCTCGTGGAAGAAGGGCAGGCCCATCAGCAAGTCGGTTGATTTCGGGGTGACTTCGAGGGCGAGGGAGGTCTGCTGGGCGACGTAGCCGCCGTACAGGCTCTCCAGTGGCATGGCCGTGTCGTACGACATGACCGCGATCTGGTCGACACGGCGGGCGACCTGGCCGAAGTAGGACTGGGACCACCACTTGGGGTGTCCGGTGAGGGCGCCGCGGACGGAGTTGGCCGCCGGGAGCGGGTCGATCTGGTGGGCGGCGACGGAGAGGGGGACACCGCGGGCCTTGGTGACCCGGTGCAGGTCGTCGAGGAGGGAGAGGTAGTCGCGGTTGCCCGAGTGGAGGGGTTCCAGGTCGAAGTGGACGCCGTCGAAGCCGGCCGCGAGGATCTGGCGGGTGGAGCGCACGACGGCGGCCCGGGTCGCGTCCCGCTCCAGCCGCAGCCCGACCGGCCCCTCGCTCGCCAGCTCGTCACCGAGCCAGGCCTGGACGCGCACGCCGTCCAGCTGACGGTGCACGGCCGCGATCAGCCAGCCGGCCGACGGGTACGCCGTCACGGGCAGCGTCCCGTCGTGCTCCAGCGGGCCCGCGTGCACATACAGATCCCGGATCCCGGTACTCCGCAGCCGCGCCGCCAGCGCCTTGACGTCCGCGTCCCCCTTCCGCCCGTCCACCCAGGCATGCCCCAGCCAGATCGCGTCACGGTTCCTGGTCTGCGTACCGGGCGCCAGGTCCCCGGCGTAGTTCACCCGGAGGGCGATCCCGGCGGCGAGGGTCGGGAGGAGAAGGACGAGGAGGAGCGTCACGGCGACGCGTTTGGGCCACCGGAGGTAGGGGTGACGCCAGGCCCGGGCGAGGCGCCGGATCCAGGCGGGGGTGGCACGGCGCGGGGGCGTCTCGGCGGCGTTCGGGGACGGTGCGGGGGCATCTGCCGACGCTTCGGGGCGGCCTGACAGCTCCGCGGGGTTGCCGGTCGGCGCTTCGGGGCGACCGGCTGACTGCGCGCCCTCGCCTGCCGGCACTCCGGGGCGACCGGCTGACTGCGCGCCCTCGCCTGTCAGCACTCCGGGGCGACCGGCTGACTGCGGGACCTCGCCTGTCAGCACTCCGGGGGCACCTGCCGGTGGTGCGGGGTCGCCCGTCCGGTCCGCTCCGGCCGGGCCGGCGACCTCTGGGGCGGGCCGGTGTACTTCGGCCGTGCCGTGCTCGCCCGTGCTCTCGGGCCGCGCTGTTCCCGCGTCGGCCGCCGCTTCGGCCTGGGCCGCGTGGGACTCCGTTCCCGGTCCCGGGCTTCCCGCGCCGTCCTCCGCCTCGGATTCCGTCCGTCCCGTATCCATCCCCCGCGCCCCTCCCGTACGCCCCCGTATCCCCCCGTACCTTAGGCGTCCCCGCCTCGGCGTACCCCGGTCGCGTCGGCGTGCAAGGGGCCATACGCTCCCAAATGTGACGTTGCCCCAGACCCGAAACCGGTCGCGCCGAGCCACGTCCCACATAGCCGTGCGGGTGGCGCATGCCGTGCTCGGGGGGCTGGTGGCGGTGGGGTGGTTGGTGCTGCCCCTGGCAAGGGCGGGGGGCGGGGATCCGGCGACCCTCGCGCGGAACGTGCGGGTCACCGATGAGGCGGGGGCGCAGGAGGCGGCGGGCGGCCCGGGTCAGGACGGGACGGCCACCGGAGATCTCGTACTGCCCCTCGTCGCGGTGGGCGCGGCGGCGGCACTGGCGGCGTACGGGTACGGGCGGCGCAAGCGGCGGGCGAGGACGCGTACGACCCCGGGCGGCGGCTTCGCGCACGCCATGCCCGTACCGGTCCATGAACTCGACGGGAATGCCCGGAAGTTACTGGTCGCCACCGACGACTGGGTCCGGACCAGTGCCGAGGAACTCGGCTGTGCCACCGCCCAGTTCGGAGACGAAGCCGTCAAGCCGTACGCGCAGGCGCTGGCGTACGCGAAGTCCGAGCTGGCGGAGGCCTTCCGGCTGCGGCAGCGGCTCGACGAAGCGGCCCCGGCGGACAGCCGGGGCATGCTGGAGGAGATCGTCCTTCGCTGCACGGAGGCAGGGCGGCGGCTGGACTCGGAGGCGGCCGGGTTCGACCAACTGCGCGCCCTGGAGCGGAATGCGGCGACCGCGCTGGAGTACGCGGAGTCCCGCTTCCGTGAGCTCGCCGCACGCACCCCGGCCACGGAGACGACGCTCGGCGACCTCCACAAGCGGTACGCCCCTTCCGCGTCCCTCCCGGTCACGGGCCACGTCGAACAGGCCAAGGACCGGCTCGTGTTCGCCACGATCCATCTCAACCAGGCGCGGCAGTCCCTCGACCGGGGCGACGTCGGCAAGGCCATCGCGTATCTGCGCGCGGCGGAGGGGGCCGTGGACCAGGCGGGCCTCCTCGTGAACGGTGTCGACCGGCTGGCGGGCGAACTGGCCTCGGCCGCCGGGCAGTTGCCCGCCGCGCTCACCGCAGTGGAGGCCGGTCTCGCGGAGGCCCGCCGCCGGCTGCTGACCGCGGGTGTCGGTGCGCTGCCCGGGCATGTCGCGCACGCCGAGGCGCTCCTCGCCGACGTACGCCGGTTGACGGCGGCCGGGCCGTACGACCCTGTGGACGTCCTGCGGCTCGTTGCCGAGGCGGGCACGGCGCTCGCCTCGACGTCCGACGGCGTCCCTTCCTCCGAGGGCGCCGGCGGCCTCCTCGACCACGCGCTGCTGCCCGCCCGCGGTGCGGTCGCCGTCGCGGGGGGATTCATCACGACGCATCGGGGGGCGGTGGGGTGCGAGGCGCGTACGCGGTTGGCGGAAGCGGAACGTCATGTCGCCCTGGCTCCGCTTCTCCTCGAAGTCCAGCGGGCCGATGTTCTTGCCCGTCAGGCTCGGGAGCTTGCCGAGCGGGATGTGCGGGCCTTCGGCAATCAGTTCGGGGGGCATGAGGGGGCCGGGGTGGGGGTGCCGTGCTGGGCGGGATCCTCCTCGGTGTCGGAGGCGGCCCCGCAAGCTTCGGCGGCCCCCGAACACGATCCGCCCGGGCGACGTCCCCCACCTGACCCGACGACGAGTTCTCGCCCCCGCCGCCCCTGCCCGTCCCATCCCTGGGGGCTGCGCCCCCAGACCCCCCTAAAGATTGCGCAGTTCCCCGCCCCTGAAAGGGCGCGGGGAACTGCGCAATCTTTTGGACCAGCCCCCACCCACCCGCAGCCAAAGAACCGGCCCCCGGGGTCTGGGGCGGAGCCCCAGGGATGGGACGGGCAGGGGCGGCGGGGGCGAAAATCAGAACAGGCTCAGCAACGCCTCCGCCGGATCCACCAACCCCGTCTCCCCGTCCGGCAACGGGAGTTCGAACCACACCGTCTTGCCCCGCGGGGTCCGTCGTGAGCCCCACGCCGCGGACAACAGGCCCACGAGCTGCAACCCCCGCCCCCCTTCGTCGGTGTCACGCGCCCGCCGCCGCCGCGGCTGAACAAGCCCCGCGTCCCAGACCTCGCAGACGAGCGTCCGGTCGAGAAGGAGCCGAAGCCTGATCTCGCCCTCGCCGTAGCGCAGCGCGTTGGTCACCAGCTCGCTGACCAGGAGCTCCGCCGTGTCGACGAGGGGCTCCAGGCCCCAGGACACCAGCTGCGTACGGGCGTATTCACGGGCGCGCCCGACGCTGCGCGGCTCGCGCGGCAGGGTCCAGTCGCCGACGGAATCGGCGGGCAGCCCCTGGACACGTGCCATCAGCAGAGCGATGTCGTCCTCGCCGTGGTGGGTGTCGAGGGTGTTGAGGACGTGGTCGCAGACGTCCTCCAGGGGGCTGGAGGGATCGGTGAGGGCACCTACGAAGGCTTGCAGGCCTTCGTCGAGGGGATGGTCGCGGGATTCGACCAGTCCATCCGTGTAGAGCGCCAACAGTGAGCCTTCGGGTAGTTCGACCTCAACCTCCTCGAAGGGCTCGCCGCCCACCCCGAGCGGCATCCCCGGCGGCACGTCGAGCATCAGCGCGCTCTCGCCGGGCTCCACCAGCACCGGCGGCAGATGGCCCGCGTTGGCGAAGGTGCAGCGTCTGGTCACCGCGTCGTAGACCGCGTACACACAGGTCGCGAGGTACACCTCCGACAGATCCGCGTCGCGCGGCTGCCGGGCCGCGCGAGTGGCCTGCTGGACCCCGCCGGGGGTGCCAAGACCGCGCGCGATCTCGTCCAGCGCGGAGAGCACTTCGGCGGGTTCGAGGTCGAGCAGGGCCAGCGTCCGTACGGCCGTACGGAGTTCACCCATCGCCACCGCGGCGCGCAGACCGCGGCCCATCACGTCGCCCACCACCAACGCCGTGCGGTGGCCGGGCAGTTCGATGACGTCGAACCAGTCGCCGCCCACCTCCGTCGCCGCATTGCCCGGCAGGTAGCGGCAGGCGATGTCCAGGCCGGAGGCCTCCGGGTCGCCCGGTGGGAGGAGGGACCTCTGCAGGATCAGCGCGCGTTCGTGCTCGCGGCGGTACAGACGCGCGTTGTCGATGCAGACGGCGGCTCGCGCGGCCAGTTCCACCGCGAGCGCGCGGTCGCGTTCCCCGAACGGCTCGCTGCCCTTCGTACGGGAGAACTGGGCGAGCCCGACGACGGTGTCGTGGGCGACCATCGGGACCGCGAGGGTGGACTGGATGAGGCCGACCTCTTCGGCGGGGATGTGCTGGGGCCGTGCGGTGCGCAGGGCGTCCGCGCAGGGCGAGTTGAACGGGTAGTGGTGGACCGCGCCCACGGCCACCGGTGCCGGTCCGCCGGCGAGGGGCGCGTCGGAGACGGCACTCGCGAAGGCGACCCTGCGGAGTTCGGCGCTGCCGTCGGCCAGCCCCGGCGGGGTCTCGTCGCCGGCCAGCAGTCCCTGGTAGAGGTCCACCGTGGCCAGGTCGCAGAAGCCGGGGACCACCACGTCGAGCAGTTCGCGTGCGGTGGTCTCCAGGTCGAGGGAGTTGCCTATGCGGGCACCAGCCTCGTTCAGAAGGGCGAGATTGCGCCGGGCCGCGGCCGCCTCACGGGCTGCGGCGCGGCGGGAGGTGATGTCGGTTCCGAGCCAGGCGATACCGATGGGGCGGCCGCTTCCGCTGTGCACACGGTAGAGGTTGATGGACCAGTGGCGGCGTTCGTCGGAGCCGGGCAGATAGCCGGTGACGTGCATGTCCGTGATGGAGTCGCCGGTCTCCAGGACGCGGCGCAGGGTGGCGGAGACACGCTCGGCCTCCGAGCGCGGCAGATAGTCGTGAACGCCCTTGCCACGGTGGTCGTCGACGCCGCCGCCGAAAATCGAGGCGAACCGCTGGTTGGCGCGCCGGACCCGCAGATCCGTGTCGATCAGCAGGAAGCCGAACGGAGATTGACCGAAAATCGACTGCGAGGCGGCGAGGTCCGTCTCGATCCGGCGCAGTGTGCGGACATCCACGACGATGCATACGGCGGCCCGCTCGCCGTCCTCCGTAGTGGTGGGCATCACATAGACCTCGGCGAGCCCCTCGGCGCCCTCGCCGCCGCCCTCGGGGGCCGGCATCCGGAAGGGGACCACACCGGTCCACTCGCGCCCGTCCAGGATCTCCGCCATCTTGCGCTGCCCGAACTCACGCCGGTCGGGGGCGACGAACGCCTCGATCGGGTCCATGCCGACAGCCCGCTCGGGGGAGATGCCGAAGAGCTGCTCGGCTCGCAGACTCCACTGGTCGACGAGCCCGTCGGCGCCGATGGAGAACGAGGCGACCTTGATGTAGTCGTAGATCGAACCGGGCGGACTGCTCTGCCACATCGCGTCGCCCGTGGCCCCACCCGTATCCTCGCCGGGCACCGTGCGCGCGGAATCGCCCGCCGCCTCAGCCCTCGCGCGGTCCGACGGGTCCTCGGACTCCGTGGCCTTCGCTGGTATCTCGCTCACGCGAACCGTCCCCTCCAGCTCACCGCGTCCGGCACCGGTCACCGGGGGCGGCTGCCCGCAGTATCCAGCACTACGGCGCCGCACAACACGGTGTTCACGATCACAGCACGGTCCCGATGGTTTTTGGACCGGCCGCGACATACTCCCAGTCTTCTAACCAGGTGGCGCCCCGTCGAATCAAAGAGTTCCGTCGGCGCCAGTGGCCTGAACCAGTCGGCCGCGCGCCCCCCGGCCGACGAGCCGTCAACCAGGCACCGCCAGCTCGAACCAGACCGTCTTTCCGTCGCCCCCGGGACGGGTGCCCCAGCGCCGGGACGAGCTGGCCACGAGCTGGAGTCCGCGGCCGCTCTCGTCGTCGGCGGTGGCGGTCCGTTCGCGCGGCGGATCCGGCAGCGGGTCGGAGACCTCCACCAGCAGGGCGTCCGGCACCCCGGCGGGAAGCACCAGCCGTACGCCGATGGGGCCCGCGGCATGCCGCAGGGAGTTCGTCACCAGCTCGCTCACCAGCAACGCGGCGATGTCACCGAGGGAATCCAGCTCCCAGGTGCGCAGCTGGCCCCTGACGACGGCACGAGCGGTGCGGACGGCACCCGGCTCCGCGGGAAAGGTCCACTCGGCGCAGTCGCCTTCGGTGTCGATCACGCCGATCACTTCCCAGGCCAGGAACCCATGTCCGGTTTCGTGGGGTTAATGGGCACATACCCGATATCCGGGATGCCTTACCGCACGCGAAGGCGCACTGTGGCACGAACGGCGTACGCAACCTTCAACCCGCCCCACCCCTACGCCCCACCAGACCTCCGTGCGCCCCACGGGCTCTCCCCGTCATCGAGCGAGTCTGGAGGATCGCGGGGCGCAGCCCCGTGCTTTTGCTTTTAGGGGCGCGGGGCTGTGACATCTGCGGCTCCGCCGCGGGGCGCGACCAGCCCCCACCGGCCGGCAGCCAACAAACAACCCCCACGCCGCCCGCAGGGCGACCCAACGCCTGGCCGGCTACTCCCCCGCGTCCAGCCTCAGCAGCGCACCCTTCACCGCCGGTACGTCCTGGTCCAGCCAGTCCACGTCCCAGATCTCGTCGGGGGTGAGCCACCGCAGTTCGTCGTGGTCCTCCAGGGCCCGGGGTTCGCCGGAGCCGGAGCGCAGCCGTGCGGTCCACACCCGCAGGACATACCCCGGCTTCAGCGGCCACTCACCGGGGACCCGCTCCAGGGGCTCCGCCTCGACGCCGAGTTCCTCGCGCAGCTCCCGTACGAGGGCATGCTCGGGGGCCTCCCCCGGCTCGACCTTGCCGCCCGGCAGTTCCCAGCGTCCGGCCAGCTCGGGAGGCGCGCTGCGACGGGCGGCAAGCAGGCGTCCGCCGCTCAGCAGGGCGGCTCCGACCACCACGATCCGTTCGGTCATGCGGCGGAGCCTACGGGAGCCCCGCGGGCCTGTGGCTCACTTGCTTCCGTTCTGCACGTTCTGGCCGTTCTGGCCGATCCGCTCGACCCAGTACAGCTGCTTGTGCCCGCGATGGTCGAGGCTGTCCGCGATCTTCTGGGCCTCGGCGCGGGTCGCATACCTGCCCACGCGATAGCGATTGCCGTTGTCGTCCTGCCGTATGACGAGCCAGGGAAGAGTGATCGTGCCGTCGTTCATCGCGCCCCTCCACTTCCCGCCCCGGGCCCCCGCCCTACCCCGCCCTCTAAGGAAACCGCAATCCGCATATGCCCGAGCCTACGCCTAACCTTTACGCAGCGAATACGACTTTTCACAAAGAGGTACGCAACCAGCCAGGAGCGGAGGCTTCGCACGCCATCGAACGCGCTGTCGACCGCTCCCCGTGCGCCCCACGAGCAGCGCGAAGTCCGGCGCGGGCCGGGCACTTGAGAAAGGCCAGATTCCAACCGGGTTCACGCGCGGTCCACTTGGGCGCCGCCGGCGCCGCCGCCCCGGCTGCCGGCGGTTACTTCACCGGCAGGTGATACGCGATCCGGTACCGGTCCGCCGGTACGACGACGTCGGCCGTCTCGACCGGGCGCCCCGACGCGTAGAAGGTCCGCTGGATGACGACGACGACATGCCCGGGTACGCCGCCCAGTGCGAGGAGTTCCTCGGCGAGGCCTGGGCGCGCTCCCACTTCCTCCGTGACGTTGTCCACGATCACGTCGATGGCCGCCATGCGCTCGACGACGCCCATGCCGCCGAGCGGGCCCTCCTCGGGGAGCATCACCGGCGTACGGCCGGTGACGGCGAGGGGTTCCCAGGACGTGGAGAGCATCATGGCCTCGCCCCCGTCCCGGTAGACGTAGTTCGTGCACATCACGCGGTCGCCGGGCTGGAGGGACAGGCGCTCGGCGATCGCGCCGCTCGCCTCGACCTGCCGGCTGCGCGACTCCCAGGTGCCGCGCGCGGAGATGTCCGCCTGCTCCTGACGGAACGGGGTCGCACCGCTGTCCGGCCGGTACCCGGAGCGGGCCACCCGGCGCGGCACCGGCCGCTCCCGCACATAGGTGCCCGACCCGGAGCGGCCCTCGACCAGCCCCTCGGCCATCAGCACCTTGCGCGCCTCCAGGGCGACCGTGTCCGAGACGCCGTACTCCTCGCGGATCCTGGCCTGGGACGGAAGGCGGGTGTGCGGTGGCAGCGAACCGTCGACGATCTTCTTGCGGAGATCGCCCGCGACGCGCAGGTACGCCGGCTGCTCACCGAAAGTCACTTAGCCGCTCCCATCAGGTTGTACAGACAGCAACAGCGTGGCAACCGTGGGTTGTGCCATGCAAGCAAAGGCCAGAGAATCACTCGATGTGATGACTTGTGGCCCCCGAGGGCTTTACGCAGGCACTTTCTCCCCGCTATAGCCGCCGTCACACCTCCGCGCCGGTGCCGCCTTCGCCGCCACTGTCGCCGCCGCCGAACTCGTCGTACGCGGGCGGCGTCGTGGCGAGCCCCAGAGCCTTGCGTGTGGTGACCGTCTTCTTGGGGTCGATGAGCTTCATGCCCTTCTCGTAGTGGGCGTAGAAGGTGTCCGCGTCCTGCGCCTTCGCCGCCTGCGCCCACTCCTTCTGGGACAGCTCCATGTCCTTGACCAGGACCGCGACCCGCTTCCCGGCGGCGGGAGCGAACGTGTGCCGGCGCAGCGCGCCTGCCTGCTCCGTGAGCGCGTCCGACATCTTGGCCGCCCACTTCTTGTGCCCCGGCAGATCGTCCTCGACGTACTCCTCGTCGGGCGCCGCGTCCATCGCCGCGTTGATGCCGTGCGCGGCTTCCAGATACGCGAGCTGGTCCACGTCGAGGGTCGTGCCGTCGTTGCGCAACGAGCCGCTCAGGCTGCCCTTCGCGTCCGTGTTCCCGAACAGACAGGTGACCTCGCGGTCACCGAGGCGCCAACTCTGCGAGGTCGGCGTGAAGTAGTACACGTCGACGTTCTCCGGGACGGCCCAGGCGTCCATCGCGTACGTGTCCGCCAGCGCGTAGCACTTCTTGTCGGCGTCGTCGGTGACCGCGCTGTCGCCCGGGTAACTGTCGCCGCCGCTCATCTTGAAGTCGGCGAACACCTCGGCGTCGTGCTTGCCCGCGCACGGCACCTTGTCGACGTCGTACGCCACGCCCTCCAGCGAGCCGCCCGGCGCGTCGAAGCACTCGCCCTTGCTGAGCGAGAAGGCGGAGCCCGAGCTCCCCGAGTCGTTCGCCGCGTCCCGGAAGCCGTCCCAGAAGTCGCCGGCGCCGCCGGTGGCGACCATGACCGCGAGCAGCACGACACCGATCGACGACATGACCATGCCGCCCACCGCCATCCCCTTGCCGCGCTCGCCCCGCTTCTTGATCTGCTTGAGCGCGACGATCCCGAGCACCAGCCCGACGGCGGGCAGGAAGCAGAGGATGCCGAGCACGAGCGCGGAGATCGCGAGACCGTTGACGGGCGCCGGGCTGTTGTACGGGGAGTAGCCCTGGCCCCAGGGCTGGTACGGCGCCGGATAGGGCGCCGGATAGGGCGTCTGCTGCGGGTACGGGTACGCGCCCGGCGGCATCCCCGGAGTGCCCGGCGGCACCCCGGGAGCGGTCGGTGGCATCCCTGGAGGCGGGTACTGACCCTCGGGCTGCTGCGGCCCGGGCGGCGGGGGTGTGGCCACGAGTACCTTGCTCCTAGTCCCAGCGGGGCTGTGCAGAACTGGCATACGACTTCCGTACGACTGCGCGCATCGTAAACGCGACACGGGCAGGAGCGTCATGGGGGTCACGGAGACAACCGTTCGTTCGGGCGGTCAACGGCCTGACGGCTCGGTGAGCGGCGAGCAGGTGTCCGCCGCCGGGGTGGGGCCGTGCGTCGGCGACTGCGGGTGGGCGGGAGTGTGCGCGCCAACTGCGGGGCGTGACGGGTGTGCAGCGACGGAAGCGGCGTACCGCACACGGGAGTTCATGGCCGCACTCGGCGCGATACGGTCGCGGGCACGCGTGGCGCGCTCACCGGCGGTCTCATCGACCGTATGCCGGTCACACTGGTGCCCTGCGCCAGTCGTGACATAACGTCACCAATCGGCGCATCTAACCTGCGCACATGACACCACTGCCGGATTGTTTCTGCCCCACGGACGGCACCCGCGTCCCGGCCGGCTCGCTCGCCTGGTGCTGTCCGGTCTGTCGCGGCCCGCTCGACCTGGACTTCGCGCCGACGCCCGCGTCCCTCAAGTCCCTTGCCGGGCGGGTGAATTCACTCTGGCGGTACGCGGAGTGCCTGCCGCTGGCGTCACCCTCCGTCAGCCTGGGCGAAGGCCGCACCCCGCTGGTCCCCCTCCGGGACGGCATCTCCGCGAAGCTCGACTTCCTCATGCCGACGCTGTCGTTCAAGGACCGCGGGGCGGTGCTGCTGGCCGAACTCGCCCTGCGGCTGAAGCCCCGCCAGGTGCTCGCCGACAGCAGCGGCAACGCGGGCACGGCGATCGCCGCGTACTGTGCGCGGGCCGCGCTGCCGTGCACGGTGTACGTCCCCGAGGGCACCTCGCCGAAGAAGCTGGAGCAGATCGAGGCGCACGGGGCGCGGCTGCGTGTGATCGAGGGCGACCGTGAGGCGACGGCTGCGGCGGCGCGCTCGGCGGCCGACGAGGAGGGCGTGTTCTACGCCTCGCATGTCTTCAACCCGTACTTCCTGCACGGAACGAAGACCTATGTCCACGAACTCTGGGAGGACCTCGGCGGACGCCTCCCCGACGTCATCGTCGTCCCCGTCGGCAACGGCACGCTGCTCCTCGGTGCCGCACTCGCCGTGGCCGAACTGCACTCGGCCGGCCTCATCGACCGGCGGCCCGCCCTCTACGCCGTCCAGTCCGCGGCGGTCGCTCCGCTGGCCCACGCCTGGGCCGAGGGCGCGGACGACCTCGTGGGCGTCACGCCCATGGCGCCCACGTTCGCCGAGGGCATCGCGATTGCCCGGCCGGCACGGGCTCGGCAGATTCTGCGGGCGGTGCGGGAGTCCGGGGGCATGTTCCTGACGGTGACGGAGGACCAGATTCGTCATGCGCAGGCGGATCTGGCGTCCCAGGGGTTGTACGTGGAGTCGACGGGGGTGGCTTGTTGGGCGGCTGTTCGTGAGGGGGTGCTGGGGGCTCGGAGTGCTGTGGTGCCGTTGTGCGGGGCGGGGGTGAAAACGGGGTTGGCTCGGTTGTAGGTGGGGGGGCGCCAGGGCCTAGGGCCGTTCCTTCTCCAGGAGTGCGACGCACCGGCCCAGCAGGCCGACCAGCGCGTCGCGCTCCTCGTCCGTGAACTCGGCGGCCAGGGCGCGTTCCACCCGTACGGCGCGGGCGTCCGCGTCGGCCATGACGGTGCGGCCCTCGTCGGTGAGGCGCGTCTCCAGGACGTTCCTGTGCCATTCGTGCGGGGTGCGCTCGATGAGGCCGCGGTCCTGGAGGTTGTTCAGGACCGTGTTCATGGTCGGGGGCGTGACCGCGCAGAGGCGGGCCAGGGCGGCGGCCGAGATACCGGGGTTCGCGCTGAGATGGAGCAGCGCCGAGTACTGGGGGACGGTCACGCCCGCCGGTTTCAGGACCGCGGTCTTGGTCGCGTTGAGAGCCTGCTCGGCCCGCTTGAGGTGGGAGCCGAGGCGCTCGGACACGGGCATGGACGTCATTTCCGCATGGTAGCGGCGGTCTGCGCGGCGCACTGTATGGGCCATACGATGATGAGCCCTCACTCGCCCATAATTACATTGACGATGATTAGAGCTCTAACTTAAGTTCGTACTCGTCCTTGATGTGCGAGAAGCCGACCGAGAGGCACCGTCGTGTCCCGTTCGATCCAGCGCCGCTCCTTCCTGACCGCCGCCGCACTGACCGTCACGGCGGCCGTCGTGGGCGCACCGCCCGCGACCGCGGCACCCCGTATCTCCACCGCTATCTCCACCGCTTTCGAACTCCCCGGCGACCGCGTCTACCCCGAGGGCATCGCGGCGGACCCGCGTACCGGCGATCTGTACGTGGGTTCGTACGCCACCGGTGCCGTCTACCGGGCCGTGCCCGGCCGCCGTACGGCCGAGGTCTTCCTGCCCGCGGGCGCGGACGGCCGGACCACCGCCAACGGGCTGAAGGCCGACCGGGCCGGCCGCCTCTGGGTGATCGACTCGACGTCCGGGGTCGATGTGTACGACCTGCGCACCCGCACCCTGCTGGCCCGTTTCGACGTTCCCGGTGACGCGCCGCTCCTCGTCAACGACCTGGCGATCACCGCGGACGGCAGCGCGTATCTGACGGACAGCCTGCGGGGCGTCATCTACCGGGTGACACCGGCCGAGCTGGCGCGGGTGGCCGCGCACGGCGGCCGCTCCTCGCTCACCACCGCCTATGACCTCGGCGCCGTCGTGGCCCCGCACCCGTCCGGCGCGTTCACCCTGAACGGCATCGTTGCCGCGGCGCACTGCCTGCTGACCGTCGACATGACGTCGGGCACCCTCTACCGGATCGACCTGACCACCGGCGACGTACGCCAAGTCGCCCTGTCCGGCGGCGACTTGGTGAACGGTGACGGTCTGGAGCTCGTCGGCGGCACGCTGTGGGCCGCTCTCAACAGGACCAATACGATCACCCGTTGGCGGCTGTCGGCGGACGGCACCTCGGCCCGGCTGGAGCGGAGCTTCACCGACACCGCGCTCCAGATCCCGACGACGCTCGTCCGCCGCGACGGCCGTACCCTCGTCGTCCGTTCCCAGTTCGACAAGGGCGGGCCGATGGGGCCGGGGACTCCCGAGACGCCGTTCACGGTGGCGTGGGTGCGCGGGATCTGAGGCGCGCTCAGCCCTGGGCGGCCAGCCGCCGCTGTTCCTCCTCCACGATGCGGCGGGCGAGCTGGCCGTCCGAGACGTCGACCGCGTCCGGGCTCGCCTCCGCCATGTCGCTGCGGCGGGCGTAGGTGTCGAAGAGCCGGTCCTTGTTCCGCAGGATGCGCAGCAGCCGGTCGTCCACGCTGTCCGTGGCGAGGAGGCGGTGCACCTGGACCGTGCGGACCTGGCCCATGCGGTGGGCGCGGGCCACGGCCTGATGCTCCAGGGTCGGCTTGACCTGCGGCTCGCACAGGACGACCACGGACGCCGCCTGCAGATTGAGGCCGACGCCGCCGGCCTCGATCTGGCAGAGCAGCACCGCGTGCCCGTCGGCCGCCGCGAACTCGTCGACGAGACGCTGCCGGTGGGCGGCGGGCACGGCGCCGGATATCGGCCCGAACACGCGCCTCGCCCGGTCCTTGCGGACGGTGGCGCCCAGGGCTTCCTGGACGGTGGCGAGCACATCGCGGAAGTACGAGAACACCACCACCTTCAGTCCGTTCTCGGCCGCCTCGGACACCAGCTCGCGCAGCCGCTGGAGCTTCGCGGACCGCTCCGCGTCGGCGTAGGCGGCCCTGCGCATCGCCATGAAGTTCCCGGCCTCGACCGCCTTCCGGTAGGCCTCCTGGTCGGCCGCGCTGAACTCCTCCCACTCGTCGACCTGGAGCAGCGCGGGGAGTTCGGTGAGGACGTCCCGCTGGTTGCGGCGCAGATAGGCGGGGGCGACGGAGGCGCGGAAGGCGTGCGGGCCGGCGACCGCGGTGCCGTGGTGGATCGTGGGCACGAGGGCGGGCTGGAGGTAGCGGACGAGGGTGCGGAACTCCTCGACGCGGTTCTCCATGGGCGTACCCGTGAGGAAGAGGACCCGGTCACAGCGGTCGGTCCAGGCCGCGACGGCCTTGGAGCGACGGGTGTCCGGGTTCTTCACGTAGTGGGCCTCGTCGACGACCAGCATTCCGGGTGCCGGGTCGCCGGAGGTCCCGGGCTTCGTGCCGTTCGCCTTGGACAGGCCGTTTCCGCTCGCCTTGGACAGGGCGCTTCCGTTCGGCGTGGGCAGGGTGTGCAGTACGTCGTACGTGGTGATCGCGACGCCGCCGCGCTCCCGCCACTCGGCGTACGCGTCCTGCCGGTCGGCGCCGTGCACCGGCAGGGCGCGCAGGGTGCTGCGCGAGCGGATCTCGCGGGTCCAGTTGATCAGCACGCTGGCCGGGCACACCACCAGGAAGTGGCTGTGCCCCTCCCCCGCGAGGTGGGCGAGCACCGCGATGGCCTGCACGGTCTTGCCGAGCCCCATCTCGTCGCCGAGGACGACCCGGCGCTGGGCCAGGGCGAATCGGGCGCCGAAGGACTGGTAGCCGCGCAGTGAGACCCGGCGGTGGGTGTCGTCGAGGGACTGCCCATGGACCCGTTCGGCGACCTCCGACGGGAGGAAGCCCTCGGCGGCCTCGACGTCCGCCCGGTGCTCGGAGATCTCGGCGAGCTGGCTGTAGTACTCCGTGGAGTTCAGCTCGAAGTCGACCCAGGCCTCGATGTCGGAGGCCGGTTCGCGCAGCAGGTCCGTGGAAGCCTGCGCGAGCAGCAGGCGTACGTCACGGGTGGCCGCGTCGGCCGTCAGCTCGCGGATGCCGAGGACCGCCGTGAACGCGCTCTGCCGCCGGTGCCGCCGGGTGAACGCCAGCCGCAGCCAGCCGGCGGTGGGACGGGCCTCGGGCAGCAGCGCGCCGAGCCGCTCGTCGAGCCGCTGGGCGGCGTCCACCGCCCGCCGCAGCTCGGGCCCTGCTTCGACAAGCTTGCGGAGCGCGACGACCAGGGCCGTGGTGCGGGGCTCGGGCCGGTCCACGTCCAGGCGCACGGAGACGGTCTCCTCGACCGCGCGGGCGATCTGGCGCGCGGCGGCGAGCGCCTGGTCGGCGGTCTGGGCACCGACCCCCGGGATCTGCCGCAGTTCGTAGCGGCTCGCCTCGTACACCGCGCGCACCGAGCCGAGCCCGGCCGCCTCGACGGCCCCGAGGCGCAGCCGCCCCTCGGTGACGTCCTTCAGCCGTGCGACGGGGATGGACTCCAGTTCCTGGGCGACGAGTTCGGCCTGGAGCGGCGCCAGTGCCGTACGCACCGCTTCGAGGGCGCGGGCGTGATCGGCGAGCACGGTGCGTGCGGCCTCGTGCAGCCGCGCGCCTTCCGTGAGCAGCTGCCTCGCCTTCCGCCCGACCGGGGGCTGTCCGGCCTGCGGTTGTCCGCCCGCCTCCGCCACACCCGCCATGACACCCCTCATGCGCCGTCCGCACCGCCCCGATGCGCGCATCCTTCCACGCGGCACTGACAGTCGACGGCGGTGGGATCATTGGTGACAGAAGCCGATAAAGGAGGCGGGCATCATGTCCGCTGTCAAGGAAAGCGTCGACATCTCTCGCCGACCCGAGGACATCTACTCCTACGTGATGGACCCCACCCACCTCATGGAGTGGCAGGAGAGCGTCGTATCCGTGCGGCCGCTCGACGAGCTTCCGCTGAGCGTGGGGTCCCGTGTGGTCGTGACCCGGCGCCTGGGCAGCCGGGAGTTCCCGATGACCATGGAGGTCACCGACATCGACCCTCCGCACAGCTGGCACCTGCGGGGCTCCGGCGGCCCCGTGCGAAGCGAGGTCCAGGGCACGATCGAGCCGCTCGGCGACGGCGAACGGTCACGCCTGACGATCGACCTCGATTTCGAGGGCCAGGGCATGGGCAAGCTGCTGGTTCCGCTGGTGGTCAGCCCCAAGGCACGCAAGGAGATCCTGAGGGACGAACTGAAGCTCAAGGAACTGCTGGAGAGCGGCACCGCGTAGGGCCTGAAATGTCCGAAACTCGCGCGCAAAGCTTTACCAGGAGTAGATTGTTCTGCTCATTTTGCCCATGATAGACAGAAAAGGATCTTGATCTACGGGGTATACGACGTACACGGGGGATAGGGTTGAAAACCATCCGAGTTCCCAGCGAAACAGCGCGCGCTCAACATCATGAGTTCGCCAACTGCCTGCATACCATCGCGGGCCTGCTGGAAATGGGAATGTACGAAAGGGCGAGCGAGTTCATCGCGGAAGTGACGCGGGCCCGGACCACCCGCATCACATTGCAGGCCCAGCGGCTGCGCGAACCGCTCCTCAGCGCGCTTCTGGTCGGCAAGAGCGCGGTCGCCGCGGAGCGGGGCGTGGCCCTGCGGATCGGCCCGAACTGCCATCTGCCGCACCGCGCGCTCGTGCCGCACGACCTGATGATGGTGCTGGGCAATCTGATCGACAACGCGCTGGACGCGGTCGCCGCCCACCCCGCCCCTGAGCCGCGCGTCGACGTCGACGTGTGGGCGGAGGGCGACAGCGCGGTGCTGCGGGTCGGCGACAACGGGCCCGGCGTTCCGGCCGGGGCACGCGAGCTGATGTTCCTGGAGGGCTGGTCCACGAAGGAGCCGCGCGGCGGCCGGGGTGCGGGACTCGCCCAGGTGCGACGGATCACCGACCGGTACGAGGGCACCACGAGCGTGACCGAACGCGCGGGCGGCGGCGCCGTGTTCACCGTACGACTGCCCCGGGCCCTCGGCCCCGGGGAGAGGACCGTGCGGTGATCAACGTACTCATCGTGGACGACGACTTCCACGTGGCCGAGATCAACGCCGCGTACGTCTCCCGGGTCCCGGGCTTCCGGGTGGCCGGGCGCGCCCACTCGGCCGGCGAGGCGCTGGCCGCGGTCGAGCGGGGCGGCGTCGACCTGTTACTCCTCGACCAGTACCTGCCCGACGAGACGGGACTGCGCCTGGTGCAGCGGCTGCGGCAGCAGGACCGGCCGATCGACGTGATCATGGTGTCGGCGGCCCGGGACGCCGCGTCCGTGCGCGCGGCGCAGCGTTCGGGAGTCCTGCAGTACCTGGTGAAGCCGTTCGGCTTTCCCGCCCTGCGCCGCAAACTGGAGGGCTATGCCGCCCTGCACGGCATGTTCGACGAAGCGGACGAACTGGAGCAGGAGGGCATGGACAGCGTCTTCGGCGCGCAGGCCGCGTCGGCCGTGCCCGTCTCCGCGTCCACCGGGTTCTCCGGGCCGACCTCCGAGCTGATCCGCCAGATCCTGCGCGAGGCACAGGAGCCGCTCTCGGCGCAGGAGGTGGCCGAGCAGGCCGGGGTGAGCCGCTCCACCGCGCAGCGCTACCTCAAGCACATGGAGAAGCGGGGCAGTGTCCTGCTCACTCTCAAGTACGGGGCCGCGGGCCGCCCCGAACACCACTACGGACTGCGCGTGAGCGTCCCGACCGCACGCTGACCGGGTGGTCCCCGCCGTGCGGCGCCCCGGCATTCGCAAAACAAGCAGAATGGGATTTCCGCACGGAAATCGCAGTGTGCGCGAAAACGCGACGCCCCCGGCGGGCTGGTCTACGGTCTTTCCCGAGCCGCACTTCGTGAGCGGACGGGGGCAGGGAAACTTCAACATGCAACGGAATCCCCGTTGTTAACGAACTTCCCATTCCCTATTCCGCTCACCTTTCCATCAGCAGGGTTCGCTCGGCATTCGAGCTCGGGACGGAGTGGGATGAAACTGACCGCGAGCGGTCGCAGGCTGGCCACGGCCGCGCTCGTGCAGTCGCTCGGCATCGGGCTCTTCATGGCGAGCTCCATGGCGTTCTACACGCGGCAGGTCGGACTCACTCCCAACCAGGTGGCCGCGGGGCTCGCCACCGCGGGCGGAATCGCCCTGGCGGTGTCGTTGTACGGCGGTGTGCTCGCCGACCGCTACGGGGCACGGCGGGTGCTCGCCGGCGTCTACGTGGGCCGCGGGGTCTGCTGCGGGTCGTACGCCTTCGTCACCTCCTTCTGGCAGTTCATGGCAGTGACCCTGTGCGCGGTGGCCTGCGACCGGGCCGGGCCGCCGGTGCTCCAGGCCCTGGTCGCGAGCGCGCTCCCCGAGCAACAGGAGCGCACCAGGCTGCTCGCCGTCGTCAACGTCGTCCGCAACTGCGGGCTCGGCGTCGGCGCGATGGCGGCCGGCGCCGCTCTGACCTTCGACACGGCGACCGCCTACCGGATCACCCTGGGCGTGATCGCCTGCGCGTTCTTCGGCGGAGCGGTCCTGGTGCTGCGGGTGCCGGAGAAGGCGCGGGCGGCCCGGGCGGAGAAGACACGCGGGCGACCGGTGGTCCCGGACTCCCGCTATCTGGCACTGACCGGGCTCAACTTCCTGCTGTCGTTCTTCGACGCGCTGCTGCTGGTCGCCATGCCCGTGTGGGTGCTGGACCACACGGACGCGCCCCGGGCCACGGTGTCGGTGCTGTTCGCCGCGAACACCGTGCTCGTGGTGGTGCTGCAGATCCCGGTCAGCCGGTTCGCCGACGGTCTGCGCCGCACCAGCCGCATGCTGACCTGGACCGGAGCGGTGCTGGCGGTGGGCAGTCTGTGCTTCGCCGCGTCCGGCGCCTCGCCCGGCTGGACCTCGGTGGCCTGGCTGGCCGCGGCGGTGGTCGCGCTGTCCCTCGGCGAGGTCATCGCCAACTCGGCGGTGTGGGACCTGTCGATCGCACTCGCCCCGCCCGAGGAGCGCGGACGCTATCTGTCGGTGTTCAACCTGAGCGTGAACGGCCAGCGGGTCCTCGGGCCCCTCGTCGTCACCGGTCTGCTGCTCGGCTCCGGTACCGCCGGCTGGATCGCCGCGGCCGTGGTCTTCGTGGCAGCCGGCGTCACCGCCGAGCGGGTCGCGCTGACCGCGGGCGCACGCGTGGAAGCCCCGGCCCAGGCACCCGCCGAGACCTGACGGCGGGCGAAGCGCCGGACACGCGACCGAACCGAACCGACCGGACCGACCGGGAACACCGCCCCCGTCCGTGACCCGGCAGCCGCCCTCCACCGACCCGGCGGCAGGCCGGGAGCTCACCCCTGCCCCCGCACACACCACGGAACAGGAACTCATGACCCCCACCGCCTCGAACCGACCTCTCGGTACAGGCTTCCTCCAGCATGCGGCCGCCCGTCCCGACCACGTCGCACTGACCCTCGGCCGCCGCGCGTACACCTATGCCGAGGCCGCGTCCGTCGCCCGGCGCTGGGCGGCACGGCTCGTCGAGGCGTGCGGCGGACGGCCCCGACGCGTCGGCGTCTTCGCGTACCGCAGCGAGGCCGGGTACTTCGGCACGCTCGCGGCACTGTGCGCCGGCGCCGCGTTCGTACCGCTGAACCGGAAGTTCCCGATCGCCCGCACCCGCGCCATGCTGGAGCGTGCCGACCTGGACGCCCTGATCGTCGACGACGCGTCCGCCGCCCAACTCCCCGAACTGCTCTCAGGGCTGAAGCGGCGGCCCGCGCTGCTGCTGCCGGGCGACGGGAGCTGGGACGGCCCGGCGGGCGGCCCGGTCCTGCGCGCCGCCGACCTCGCCGCGGCGCCCGAGCTGCGCGAACTGCCCGAAGCCGCCCCCGACGACCTGGCCTACCTGCTGTTCACCTCGGGCAGCACCGGCACCCCCAAGGGCGTGCCCATCACCCACGCGAACGTCCGGGCGTTCCTGGACACCAACCAGGACCGGTACGGCATCACCCCGGACGACCGGTTCTCCCAGACCTTCGACCAGACCTTCGACCTGTCCGTGTTCGACCTGTTCATGGCGTGGGAGCACGGGGCGCGGGTGTGCGCCATGGAACCGATCGAGCTCCTCGCGCCCTTCAAGTACCTGGAGCGCAACGGCGTCACGGTGTGGTTCTCGGTGCCGTCGGTGGCGGCCGTCATGCGCCGGCGCGGTGTCCTCGCCCCGGGCACGATGCCGTCCCTTCGCTGGAGCCTCTTCTGCGGGGAGGCACTGCCCCGCGCCTCCGCGGAGGCCTGGCAGGCCGCGGCGCCCGGCTCGGTCGTCGAGAACCTGTACGGTCCGACGGAACTCACCATCGCCTGCTCCGTGCACCGCTGGGAGCCGGCGACCAGTCCGGCGGAGTGCGTTCACGACAACGTGCCGATCGGACAGCTCTACCCGGGCCTGCACGGCCTGATCGTGGACCAGGAGCTGGCGCCGGTCGCCCCCGGGGAGACCGGGGAGCTGTGCGTCGCCGGTCCCCAGACCACACCCGGGTACTGGCAGGCCCCGCACCTGACCGCCGAACGGTTCTTCGAGCACGCCGGCCGCACCTACTACCGGACCGGCGACCTGGTGCGCCGCCAGGGAGACGGGCTGGTCTGCCTCGGCCGCAACGACCAGCAGGTGAAGGTCGGCGGACACCGAGTCGAACTGGGCGAGATCGAGGCCGTTCTGCGCCGGCACGGCTGCACGGACGCGGTCTGCCTGATGTGGCCGGACGAGGCCACGATCACCGCGGTCGTCACCGGTGCCGACGACCTGTCGGCCCTGTCCGACGCGGCGGCTGCCGCGCTGCCGGTCTACATGGTGCCGAAGTCCGTGCACACGGTCGACGAGCTGCCGGTCAACGCCAACGGCAAGGTCGACCGCGGCGCGCTGCGCCAATGGCTCGACTCCCGGACCGCCGCCGTCGCCTGACCCCGCCGTCATCCCGCGCCCGTTGCCGGGCGCCCACCACTACCGAGCACAGCCGGAGAGGAAACATGAGCAGCGTCGACCAGCTGATCGCCCGCACGCTGGGGATCGCGCCGGAACGGGTCACCCCCGGCCTGGAATACCAGTCGATCAAGGAGTGGGACTCCCTCGGCCACGTCTCGCTGATGGTCGCCCTGGAAAAGGCCTACGGCGTGCCCGTCGACGACGAACTCACGCTGGAGCTGCGGACCGTGGCCGCCATCCGCGCGTTCGCCGAGGCCGACGGCCACGCAGCGGCCGACGCGGCGGCCCGGCCCGCCCCTTCCGCCGCTACCGCCGCTACCGCCGCTACCGCCGGGGAACACACCACGGTCACGGTCCACCGGGGCCTGGAGGGCGTGGTCTTCGACCGCACCTCCGTCACCCGGATCGACGGTGCGGAGGGCGCCCTCGAATACCGCGGCTACAGCATCCACGACCTGGCCGGCCGGGCCTCCTTCGAGGAGGTCGCCCATCTCCTCGTACGCGGTGACCTCCCGGACGAGTCGGCCCGGGAGGCGTTCGCCAAGGAGCTCCGGGCCCAGCGTGAACTGCCCACGCCCGTGGTCGACCTGGCCCGCTCGCTCGCGCACGCCCATCCGATGGAGGCGCTGCGCACCCTGGTCTCCGCACTCGGCTCGTTCGGCCCGGCGCGCGACACGACGGCCGACGAGACGTACGGCGAGGCACTCGCGGCCGGAACGGCCCTGATCGCCCGTGTGCCGATGCTGGTCGCGGCGCACCACGCCTTCCGCAGCGGGCGGGAGTTCACGGTGCCGGCCGACGAGACCTCGTACGCCGAGGCGTTCCTGACCGCGCTGCTCGGCGAGCGGCCCTCCCCCGCGGCCGTGCGGTTCGTCGACAAGGGGTTCATCGTCCACGCCGACCACAGCGCCAACGCCTCGGCGTTCACCGCGCGCATCGCCGTGGGCTGCCGGTCCGGGATGACGGCCGCGCTCACCGCGGCCGTCGCCGCGTTCGCGGGCTCGGTGCACGGCGGGGCCGCTGAACGGGCGGTGCGCCTGATCGACGAGGTGGGCGAGCCCGGCAACGCGGAGCGCTATGTCGCCGAACTCCAGGGCCGGGGCCGCCCGGTGATGGGCTTCGGCCACCGGGTCTACCGCACGGAGGATCCCCGGGTCCGCCATCTGCGGGCCACCGTAGTGGAGTTGAGCGAGGAGCGCGGGGACCGGCGCGGACTGGACATCCTGGACGCGGTCGCCGCCGCGATGCGCCCCTACGGCCGGCACGGCGTGGCACCCAACGTCGACCTGTACGCGGGGCTCGCCTACCGGCTGCTCGGGCTGCCCGACGACCTGGCGGTGCCCCTGTTCGTGATCGGCCGGACCGCGGGCTGGGTCGCCCAGGCGCTCGAACAGCACGCCAACAACGTACTGATCAGGCCGCTGCTCGACTATGTGGGGCCGCGCGGCCTGGTGTACCCGGGAGCGGCCGGGTGAGCGGTCATCTGCTGCTCGCCGGGGGTGCGGAGCCGCAGCACGCCACGGCACACCGGCTGGGGGCGCGGCTGAGCCTGCTCGCGGACGTGTCCGACGTACGGCGGCTCGGGGACCTGTCGCGCTACGAGCGGATCGTCGCCCTGCCCGGTACCGCCCGCGTCGAGGAGTGGACGGCGGCGGCACGCACGGTACACGCGCACGACCCGGTGGACGCCGTCGGCGGTTTCGGCGAGGAGGCCCAGGAGTACGCGGCCGCCGTCGCGGACGAGCTCGGGCTGCGCTTCCACCCGGCCGACGTCGTACGCCGGAGCCGGCATCGGCCGCTGATGCGTGACCGGTTGCGGGAGGCGGGCCTGGACGGCACCGCGGCGAGCGAGGTGCGGGACGCCGCGGACGTGGCGGCGTTCGCCGCGGTGCACGGGTTCCCGCTCGTGCTCAAACCGGTCGAGGGCACGGGCGGCGCCGGCGTCCGTGTCGTCCGTTCGGCGGCAGGCCTCCCGGACACGCTGCCGCCCGGGAGCCGGATGATGGCCGAGGAGTACCTGGACGGCGCGGAGTTCGGCGTCCAGACGTTCTCCGAGCGGGGGCTGCACCGGATCGTGTCCGTCGCGCAGGCCTTCACCGACCCGGTGACGGGGGTGCGGACCGGGCACTGTCTGCCGGCCTCGATCGACGACGGACTGCGTACGGCGTTCGAGGAGTACGTGCCCCTGGTGCTGGACGCGCTGGGCGTCGAGGACGGTCCCACCCACACGAAGATCGTCGCGACGCCCGCCGGTCCCCGCGTGGTCGGGACGCATCTGCGGCCCGGCGGCGACCGGATCGTCGAACTGGCCGGGCTGGCCCTCGGGCTGGACCTCGACGAGCTCTGGGTGCGCCAGGTGTGCGGCGAGCGGGTGCTGGACGAGGTGCGCCCACGGGCGGTCCGCACGGCCGCCGTCCGGTTCGTCACACCGCGCGCCCCCGGACTGCTGGAGCGCTGCTACGGCGCGGAGGAGGCCGCCGCCCTCGACGGGGTGGAGGCCGTCCACTGGCTGCGGGAGCCCGGCTCGCTCCTCGCCGCCGGGCACACCGCCGACAGCAGCGGCGCCTGTGTCGTCACCACCGGCGACAGCGGCCAGCAGGCGGTGGCCCGAAGCCTGGCGGCGGCGGCACGGCTGCGGTTCGTGGTGGTGTGCGCCGGATGACCGGGACAACGGAACGGAAGCGGTGAGCTGGTGCACGACGACGAGCACGGCAACGAACACGGCAACGGCCACGGCGACGAGAGAGAAAGACTGTTCATGATCAGCAGTGGGCGGCTCGCGGGCCGCGAGGCCACGTGGTACGACCTGCCCGCCTTCGCCGCGGGCGCCGGATTCGCCCTGGCCGACGTGCCGTACAGCGGCCGGGTGCTGCTGGAGTCGCTGCTGCGCGACGGCGAGCCGCAGACGGCCGCGGTGCTGGGCAAGCGGCTGGCCGCCGGTCAGACACCGGACGTGGAGATGGTGTTCCGCCCGGCCCGGATCCTGATGCAGGACTACACCGGCATCCCCCTGCTCGTGGACCTGGCGGCGCTGCGCGACCAGGTGTCCCGGCCCGGACGGGTCAACCCGGCGCTGCCCGTCGACGTGGTGGTCGACCACTCGGTCCAGACGGACTGGGCGGGCCGGCCGGACGCCCTGGCCCTCAACGAGGCGCTGGAGTGGGACCGCAACCGCGAGCGGTACACGTTCCTGAAGTGGGCCGAGTCGGCGTTCGACGGGCTGCGCGTGATCCCGCCGGGCCGCGGCATCGTCCACCAGGTGAACCTGGAGCGGCTGGCGACGGTGGTGGCATCGGGCCCAGACGGCCTGCTCCGCCCCGACACAGTGATCGGCACCGACAGCCACACCACCATGGTCAACGGCCTCGGTGTGCTGGGCTGGGGCGTGGGCGGCCTGGAGGCGGAGACCCTGATGCTCGGCCTGGCCCAGCCGATGCGCGTCCCGCCCCTCGTCGGCGTCCGGCTCACCGGCACCCCGCGGCCGGGGACCTCCCCCACCGACCTCGTCCTCGCCCTCACCCGGCGGCTGCGCGAGGAGAACGTCCGGGGACTGCTGCTGGAGTTCACCGGTCCCGGCGTGGCCGCACTCACCGCCGCCGACCGCTGCACCATCGCCAACATGGCACCCGAGTACGGAGCCATGAGCGCCTTCTTCCCTGTGGACGGCGAAACCCTGCGCTATCTGCGGCAGACCGGGCGCGCCGAGGACGACGTCCGGCTCGTCGCCGAGTACTGCCGCGCGCAAGGGCTGTTCGCGGACGGCACGGACGCCGACGGTACGGACACAGCCGGCACGGGGCCGCGCTTCGGGCGGGTGATCGACTTCGACCTCGGCTCGGTGCGCACCGGTCTCGCCGGCCCGAGCCGCCCGGACCAGCACATCTCCCTGGCCGAACTCCCCGGATCCTTCGCCGATCTCACATCGCGTCCGCCCCGGACCGCGAACGGGCTGAGCGACGGCGACATCGTCATCGCGTCGATCACCTCCTGCACCAGCACCTCCAACCCGAAGGCCATGCTGGCGGCCGGTCTGCTGGCCCGCCGGGCCGTGGAGCGCGGTCTCACCGTGCCCGCCCACGTCCGCACGAGCCTGTCCCCCGGCTCGCGTACCGTCACCCGCTACCTTCGCGCCGCCGGCCTGCTCGCCGACCTGGAGAAGCTGGGGTTCCATGTCGCCGGCTACGGCTGCATGACCTGCAACGGCGGCAGCGGACCGCTGGCCGACGGAGTCGGCGAGACGGTGGAGCACGCGGATCTGACGGTGTGCGCGGTCCTCAGCGGCAACCGCAACTTCGAGGCCCGGGTGCACGCCCAGGCGCGGGCCGGCTATCTGGCCTCCCCCGCGCTCGTGGTCGCCCTGGCCCTGACGGGCCACGTCCGCGCCGATCTGGAGACGGAGCCCCTGGGCACCGACCACGACGGCAAACCCGTGCACCTGCGCGACCTGTGGCCGGATGCCGCCGAACTCGCGGCGCTGGAGGCGGAGTACGTCACCCCGGAGGTGTTCGCGGCCGAGACCGCGAGCGCCGGCGACACGGCGGCCGCGCCCGCCGGAGCACCGGCCGGTGACCAGTGGAGCGCGCTCCCCGCGTCCGGCTCGGACGTCTTCCCCTGGGACCAGGCGTCCACCTACATCCGCCCGCCCGCCTACGTCGGCGCGCGCCCCCGCTCCGGCCCGCTCACCGGCGCCCGGGTGCTGCTCGCCCTCGGCGACGACGTCAGCACCGACCACATCTCCCCCGTGGGCGCCATCCGCGCCGACTCTCCGGCCGGACGGCATCTGCGCGAGCACGGGGTGCGGGACTTCAACTCGTACGGGTCACGCCGCGGCAACCACGAGGTGATGGCGCGCGGCACCTTCGCCAACCCGCGCCTCGTCAACCGGCTGCTCGGCGACGGGGACGGCGGCGGGCAGACCGCGCATCTGCCGAGCGGCGAGCGGCTGCCGGTCTACGACGCTGCCGAGCGGTACGCCGCCGACGGCACCCCCTTGATCGTGCTCGCCGGCCGCAGTTACGGCATGGGCTCGTCGCGCGACTGGGCGGCGAAGGGTCCGTGGCTGCTCGGAGTGCGCGCGGTGCTCGCGGAGAGCTTCGAACGCATCCACCGCGCCAATCTCTGCGCGATGGGCATCCTGCCTCTGCTGCTGCCCGAGGGCGCGTCCTGGCCCTCGCTCGGGCTGACCGGCCGGGAGGAGTTCGACCTCTCCCTGGACCGGGCCCGGCAGAGCGGCCTGGTCGACGTCCGCGCGGAGGGCGTCACGTTCACCGCCCGCGCCGATGTGCACTCCGCGGGCGAGTGGGACGTCCTGCTGGCCGGCGGCACCATGCCCTATCTGCTGGGCCGCCTCACCCCGGCGACCGGGCCGGACGCCGCACCGGAGCAGGCCCGGTGAGCGCCCGTCTGCTGCACGAGCTGGGCCTGTCGCCGGCCGCCGAGGCACTCACCGAGCGGGGCGGTGTGTTCGCTCCGGTTCACCTCGGAACCCGTGACGTGCGCGTGGGTACGCTGCTCGACGCGGTGCACGCCGAACCGGGTCTGCTGCCGCCGCGCAGCGGCCACCTGGGCAACTGGGAGGACATCGCGCTGGGCCGGTCCGGCCCGATGGACTTCAACACCGCCGTCTGCGGCGGCGGCCACGGCTTCCCGCTCATCTACGGCTTCACCCAGACCGAGGCCGAGGAGGCCGGCGGCGACGACGTCTATCTGCCCGGTTCGCTGGTCGAAGGGGGCCGACGCCGGCCGCTGCCGCTGCACACCTGGGACGGCCGGGCCTTCGTCCGCCGGGACCGCTCCCGCCCGCTGTTCTGCCCCCTGGTGCGGGCCGACGTGGACGGCGAGCTGACTCCGCTGGTCGAGGTGCACTGGCGGCGGATGCGCGCGCTCACCGGATACCGCTTCGAACTGGAGGCGACCCGGCTGCTGGCACACGCTCCGCTGGTGACCGACATGCTCTGCGTCCTGCTCGCGGAGGCGGGCCGCAAGGAGAACCCGCGCCGGGCGTTCGCCGAGCTGATCAGCCACGCGGCCCGGCTCGACGGCCGGGTGGGCCGCTGCGAGCTGCGCCCCGACGGCACGGGCTACCTGCTCGACGGCCACCGGTTCGGCTCCGCCCGCGAGCTCGCCGAGGCCGCCCTCCTGCCCCTGCGGGCGCTGACCGAACCCCACTGGTTCTTCGACACGCTGAGCGCGCTCCCGCCGGTCCTTCCGGTGATGTCGCACCTGTTGACGACCGTGCTGTCGGCGCTGTTCGGCGTGGACTATCCCGACGTACGGCAGCGTGCGGACGTACCGGAGCCGGTGACGGTTCTCTCGCGGGCGCCCGGTCTCACGGACGGCGGTTTCCGGGTCCATCTGCACTGGGGGGCCCGGGCGATGGCCGGCTGTCCGCCACGCCGCGGCGGCTACTTCGGCCGCAAGTCCACCGCCCGTGCGATGCGCGGCATCACGGGCCCGCTGGTGCGGGACTTCGCCGAGGCGCACCCGCTGTGCTTCGTGCTGCTGCCCGCCCCCGTCTTCATGCTCTGCCCGCCCGGTACCTCGGCCGGGGACGCGGAGGTGCTGGCGGGCCTGTTCAAGACCACCCTGTCCGCGCCCGGCGACCAGGCCTACGAGACGGCGCTGGGCTGGCTGGCCGGGCACCGGGACACCCTGTCCGCGTATGTGCTCAACCGGTTCCGGGACGGCAGCGGAGTGCCGCACGACGGAGCGAGCCGCGAACCGGCCGTTCCCGTCGAGCCGGACGGCTTCCGCGAACTGACCCTGCGCCAGGCCTCCGCACTGGTCGCGGCCTTCGAGGAGGCACTGGCATGACGGACACGAAACCGCGGAACGTCGCCGGGACACCAATGCACACCGGGCACCGCCAAATCGAGATCACCCTGAGCGAGCCCTTCGCCAGCAACACCGGCGTGACCACGCACGTACGCCAGAGCGTGCTGCGCCTGGACTGGTCGGGGCTGACCGGATACGGGGCCGCGCTCGCCGCCGATCCCGCCGAACTGGACGCCTGCGCACCGCTGCTCGCCGACGCGACGCCGTACGACCTGCGCCGGGTCCTCGACACGCTGCGCGCCGCCGGGGTGCGTCCGGCCGTCGCCGCGGCGGTCGATCTCGCGCTGCACGACCTGCTCGGCAAGGCCGCCGGCCAGCCCCTGCACCGGATGCTGGGGCTCGCCGGACTGCCGCTCGCCCCGAGCGCACTGTCCATCGGCGCCGGAAGCGACGACGAACTTCTCCGCAAGGGAAGGGAGTTCGGCGCCTGGCCGATCCTGAAGCTCAAGCTGACACCGGACGACGACGGCAGCCGCGCCGGAGTGCTCCGCTCGGTCTACGGCGGTCGCATCTGGGTCGACGGCAACGGCTCCTGGAGCCCCGAGCGGGCCGTGGAGGTGGCCCACGAGCTGGCCCGGCACGGGGTCGAGCTGCTCGAACAGCCCGTCGCCCGGGGGAATCCGGCCGGCCTGGGCCATGTGCACCGCAATGCGCCGATACCGGTGGTCGCCGACGAGGACTGCGTGCTGCCCGAGGACGTACTGCCGCTGCGCGGCCGGGCATCGGCCGTGAACATCAAGCTCACCAAGTGCGGCGGACTGCGCGCCGCGCTCGACATGATCACGCTGGCCCGGCAGGCCGGCCTGGGTGTGATGCTGGGCTGCAAGACCGAGAGCGCCCTCGGGGTGACGGCGATGGCCCAACTGGCGCCGCTCGCCGACCATCTGGACCTCGACGGCCATCTCGACCTGTGCGACGACCCGTTCTCCGGCGTGGTGATCGACCGGGGCAGGATCGTGCTGCCGGACGCCCCCGGACTGGGCGCCCAGGCCGTCCACGCCGACGACATTCCGTAAGGAGAACCGACATGCAATTCCGCTGTGCCGTACTCGACGACTTCCAGAACGTCGCCACCGCCTTCGGCGACTGGTCACCGGTGAGCGACCGGGTCGAGGTCGTCACCTTCACGGGGCACTTCGCGACCGAGGACGAACTCGCCGAGGCCATCGCCGACTTCGACTTCGTGGTCACGCTGCGGGAGCGGGTGCCCTTCCCGGCCTCACTGCTGAACCGCCTGCCCCGGCTGAAGCTGCTGATCGCCGCGGGCATGCGCAACTCCGTGATCGACTATGCGGCGGCGCGGGCGAACGGCGTCACCGTGTGCGGCACCCAGAGCTCCTCGACCCCGCCGGTCGAGCTGACCTGGGCCCTGCTCCTGGGCCTCGCCCGCGGCCTCGTCCAGGAGAGCGGGGCCCTGCGCGACGGGGGCCCCTGGCAGTCCACCGTCGGCGCCGATCTGCACGGCCGCCGGCTCGGCCTGCTCGGCCTGGGCCGGATCGGCGGCCTGGTGGCACGGGTCGGACTCGCCTTCGGCATGGAGGTCACCGCCTGGAGCCAGAACCTCACCAAGGAGCGCGCTGAGGAGGTCGGGGTCCACCTGGCCGCTTCCAAGGAGGAGTTGCTCGCGGACAGCGACTTCGTCTCCGTGCACCTGAAGCTCGGCGACCGGACCCGCGGGCTGCTCGGCGCGGCCGAGTTCGCGCTGCTCAAGCCGTCCGCCTACCTCGTCAACACCTCCCGGGCCGCGATCGTCGACCAGGACGCGCTGCTCGCCGCGCTGCACGAGGGCCGGATCGCCGGCGCCGGCATCGACGTCTTCGACGTAGAGCCCCTGCCCGCCGGCCACCCGATGCGCACCGCTCCGCGCCTGCTCGCCACCCCGCACCTCGGCTATGTGTCCCGGGCCAACTACGAGCGCTACTACGGCCAGGCCGTCGAGGACATCCAGGCCTACCTCGCCGGCGAGCCCGTACGGATCCTCGGCTGACGATCCGCCACGGATCCCACCCGGCCACTCACCGAACCACCGCGTCCCACCGCCCTACGTCCGATCGGAGACCACCACCGTGAGCGCGCACCGCCGTCTCATGAAACTCGGCGCCTTCCTCCCCGCGCCCGGCCACCATGTCGCCGCCTGGCGGCACCCCCACGCACGCCCCGACGGGGGCCTGGACTTCGACTACTACCGCTCGTTGGTGCAGACCGCCGAACGAGGCAAGTTCGACATGGTCTTCCTCTCGGACGGCGCCGGGGTACGCACCACCTACCGGGACGCCGAGGAGCTGAGCCGGCAGGGCCGCATGGTCCACTTCGAGCCGCTGACCCTGCTGTCCGCCCTCGCCGTGCACACCACGCACATCGGGCTCACAGCCACCGCCTCCACGACGTACAACGAACCCTTCAACATCGCGCGGAAGTTCGCCTCGCTGGACTTCCTGAGCTCCGGCCGCTCGGGCTGGAACGTGGTCACCTCGGTCACCGACGCCGAGGCCCAGAACTTCAACCTGGACAAGCAGCCGGACCACGCCGCCCGCTACCGCCGGGCCCGTGAGTTCATGGACGTGGTCACCGGGCTGTGGGACAGCTGGGAGGACGACGCGTTCTCGTACGACAAGGAGTCGGGCCGTTTCTTCGACCCGGCCAAGCTGCACATCCTGCACCACAAGGGCGAGCACTTCTCGGTGCGCGGCCCGCTCAACGTCGCCCGCCCGCCGCAGGGTTACCCGGTGATCGTGCAGGCCGGTTCCTCCGCCGACGGCCAGGACTTCGCCGGCCGCTGGGCCGAAGTGGTGTTCACGGCGCAGCAGACGCTGGACCAGGCGCAGACGTTCTACCGGGGCATGAAGAAGCAGGTCGCCGAGCACGGCCGGAACCCGGACGACGTGAAGATCCTGCCCGGCGCGTTCATCGTGGTCGGCCGCACCCGGGCGGAGGCCGAGGACAAGTACGCCGTCCTCCAGGACCTGGTCGACCCGGTGGTCGGGCTCGGGCTGCTGACCGGTCAGCTGGGCGACGTCGACATCTCCGGACACCCGCTGGACGGCCCGCTGCCCGAACTGCCGCCCACGGAGGGCTCCACCAGCAAGCAGCAGCTGATCTACGAGCAGGCCAGGCGGGAGGGGCTGACCATCCGCGAGCTGTATCTGTCGGTGGCGGCCGGGCGCGGCCACCGGTTCCTGCTCGGCACTCCCGAGTCCATCGCGGACGAGCTGGAGGACTGGTTCGTCAACGAGGCCGCCGACGGCTTCAACATCATGCCCGACTATCTGCCGGACGGCCTCGACGCCATCGTCGATCTGCTGGTGCCGGAGCTCCAGCGGCGCGGACTGTTCCGTACCGACTACGAGGGCACCAGCCTGCGCGCCAACCTCGGGCTGCCCCGGCCCGCGTTCGCCTCCGCCCGCCGTGCGGCTGAGGTGCGGGCGTGACCGTCGAGGGAGCGGCCCTGCGCTCGGCGCTGCGCGCGCACGCCTCCGGGGTGGCGGTGCTGACCGCGGCCGGTACCGCGGGGCCGGCCGGGGTGACCATCACGTCCTTCACCTCGGTCAGCGCCGATCCGGCCCTCGTCTCCTTCTGCCTGGCCGAGACCTCGTCCAC
Organism: Streptomyces sp. R35; assembly: GCF_041053035.1. Classification (NCBI taxonomy): domain Bacteria; kingdom Bacillati; phylum Actinomycetota; class Actinomycetes; order Kitasatosporales; family Streptomycetaceae; genus Streptomyces; species Streptomyces sp. R35. Next base: position 7,114,976 of record NZ_CP163440.1, on the reverse strand, counting down.
CTGGGCCAGAATCCGGGACTGCGAGTGGTTCGGGATCCAGGTGCTGAGCGCCGAACAGGCCGACGTCGCCGAGCGGTTCGCCGCCTCCGGCGCCGACCGGTTCGCGGCGCCCACCCGCTGGCACACCGGTCCGCACGGCGTTCCGCTGCTCGACGACTGTCTGGCCTGGCTGGTCTGCTCCCGCCGCGAACGGCTCCGGCTCGGCGACCACCACATGGTGGTCGCCGCCGTCGAGCACGCCCTGGCCGGGGCGCCGGGCGACGCCCTGGTGCACCTGCGCGGTGCCGTACGCCCCGTGGCCGCGCCCCGCGCGTCCCTCGTTCCCTGAAACCCCGACCGCTCCGCCGGCCCCACGGGCCGGAACTCCCGTCCAAGGATGCCCCCGACATGCCCAAGGTCCTTCTGTACTCCCGCCAGCCGTTGGCCAAGCGCCCCCTCCAGGACTGGCTGGACAACGCCGCCGACACCGTCGTCCTGGTCACCACGCACAAGGCGGTGGCCGGTTCGGAGGACGTGCTCGCGGAGCACTTCCCCGAGCACCGGCTGGTGGACGACTACTACGCGTGGTCCACCGAGCTCGTCGCCGAGGAGGCGGCCCGGACGTACGGTGTCGGGCTGGTGGCGAGCACGAGTGAGGACGACGTACTGCGGGCGGCCCGGCTGCGTGATCGCCTGGGCGTCCCGGGACAGGACACCGCCGGCGCCACCGCCTACCGGGACAAGGTGGTCATGAAGCGGCTGCTGCGGGACGCCGGACTGCGCGTGCCGTCCTTCGCCGCGGTCGACGGCCCGCTGGACCTGCTCGACTTCCTCGACGCCGAGGACGGTCCCGTGGTCGTGAAACCGCGGACCGGGGCCGGCGCGGAGGGCGTGAGCATCCTGCGCGACCGGGCGGACCTGGACGCGTTCCTGGCGAGGCAGAGCACCTCCGAGGTGCCCTTCCTGCCGGGCCAGTGGATGGCCGAGGGCTTCGTCCACGGCGACTTCTTCCACGTGGACGGCATCATGCGGGGCGGCCGGATCCTGCACTGCTGGCCGTCCCAGTACAACAGCGGAGTCGCCGAGCATCTGCAGGGCCAGACCCAGCTCAGCAGCGTGCTGCTCGGCGCGGACGACGACCGTACGCCCCTGCTGCGCGGGCTGGCCGCCGAGGTCGTCGCCGCGCTGCCGCCCGCCGCGCAGCCGCTCGCCTTCCACCTGGAGGCATGGCTCGGCGCCGACGGCAGCCCCGTCGTGTGCGAGATCGCCAGCCGGGCGGGCGGCGCTCTGATCGCCGAGGCCTACGAGCGGTCCTTCGGCGTCCACCTGGCCAAGGAGGGGCTGCGCGCCCAGTGCGGCAGTGCGCTCACCCTCACCGACCAGCCCGCCGGGCCCGAATCCCTCACCGGCTGGGTTCTCTTCCCGCCCGGCCACGGCAGCTTCGCCCCGCCCGCCGAACCGTGCCCGGTGCCCGGCGTGGACCTCACCGTGCGCCTGGAACCCGGCACCGAGTGCACGGGCCTGGAGTACGCGACCCACTCGGCGGCCGACGCCCTCGTCACCGCCGACACCCCCCAGGAGGTCCGCAAGCGCCTCGCTCTCCTGACGGAGTGGTGGCACCTGCACACGAACTGGGACTAGACGTCGCAGCGGAACGCTGACGACTGCTCCCAGTTCTGGCGGGTGGACGCCGGTCACACCTACGGGATCTCCGGCACCGGCCTGGACTGGGAGCTCGGCTGGTCGGCGACAACATCTTCGTCGCCGTCACGCCAAATACGCCGCACCCTTCGACGACCCCGGAGCGCACGCGATCCCTTGACGTGCCCCTGGCAAGGTGGGTTCATGGGAGCGCTCCCATGTTTCTTCTGACGCTCAGGTCTCTTGGCGCTCATGGCGCTCACTCTTTGGAGGCGCAGTGAGAACAGCAAGAAGCACGACACGAACGAGCCCCGTCACCGCTCTGCTGACCGGGCTGATCACCCTCCTGGGACTCATCGTCCTCGGCACCGTCGGCCCGACCCCGGCCCAGGCGCAGTCACAGTCACCGCAGCAGTCCCCGTCACCCGGCGCCCTCGCCGCCGGCCTCCACATCAGCGACGGCCGCCTGCTCGAAGGCAACGGCAACGACTTCATCATGCGTGGCGTCAATCACGCCCACACCTGGTACCAGGGCAAGACGACGCAGTCGCTGGCCGACATCAAGGCGCTGGGCGCCAACACGGTCCGTGTCGTCCTCGCCGACGGCCACCGCTGGAGCGCGAACAGCGCGGCGGACGTGGCCAACGTCATCTCACAGTGCAAGGCCAACCGGCTCATCTGCGTGCTGGAGGTGCACGACACCACCGGCTACGGCGAGGACACCGCGGCCGGCACGCTCGACGAGGCGGCCGACTACTGGATCGGCCTGAAGGACGTGCTGGCCGGGCAAGAGAACTACATCGTGATCAACATCGGCAACGAGCCCTGGGGCAACACGAATCCTGAAGGCTGGACCGCCCCCACCATCGCCGCGGTCAAGAAGCTGCGCGACGCCGGGCTCGCGCACACGATCATGGTGGACGCGCCCAACTGGGGCCAGGACTGGCAGGGCGTCATGCGCGCCAACGCCCAGTCCGTGTACGACGCCGACCCCACCGGCAACCTGATCTTCTCGATCCACATGTACAGCGTCTTCGACACGCCCCAGGAGATCACCGACTACCTGAACGCCTTCGTCAACGCCAAACTGCCCATCCTCATCGGCGAGTTCGGAGGCCCTGCCGACCAGTACGGCGACCCGGACGAGGACACCATGATGGCCACGGCCCAGCAGCTCAAGCTCGGCTATCTGGCCTGGTCCTGGAGCGGCAACACCGACCCGATCCTCGACCTGGCGATCAACTTCGATCCCACGCAGCTCAGTTCCTGGGGCCGGCGTGTCTTCAACGGCGCCAACGGCATCGCCCAGACCGCCAAGGAAGCCACCGTCTACTCCGGCGGCAGCTCGGGCGACACCCAGGCCCCGACCACCCCCGGCACCCCGACCGCCTCCTCCGTGACGGCCACCTCCGCCACCCTCACCTGGACCGCCGCCACCGACGACGTCGGCGTCACCGGCTACGACATCGTCCGCGTCAGCGGCAGCTCCGAGACCAAGATCGCCACCTCCACCACCAACGCCGTCACCGTGCCCGGCCTCACCGCCGACACCACGTACACGTTCGCCGCCTACGCCCACGACGCCGCCGGAAACCGCTCGGCCCGCTCGGCCACGGTGAACGTCACCACCGGCAGCACTCCCAGCGGGAGCTGCTCCGTCGGCTACCGCATCGTGGGCGAGTGGCCGGGCGGCTTCCAGGGCGAGATCAGCATCGGCAACACCGGCACCACCGCCATCAGCGGCTGGAAGCTCGCCTTCGCCTTCGCCGACGGCCAGACCGTCACGAACATGTGGGGAGGTACGCCCACACAGAGCGGCGGCACCGTCAGCGTCACCCCCGCCTCCTACACCTCCACCATTCCCGCCGGCGGCTCGGTCACCGTGGGCTTCATCGCCGGCAAGGGCTCCACCAACACCGCCCCGACCACCTTCACCCTCAGCGGTGCCACCTGCGCCACCGCCTGATCCGGCCGACCCGGCTGGTGTTCTCGGCCGACTCGGGCTGATCGACACACACGACCGCGGAGCCGGCCGGCCCGTCCACGGCCGGCCGGCTCCGCGTCCGGTCATTCCTTGGCGGCGGCGAGGGCGGCCAGTTCTCGGTCGACCGCGATCTGGTGCGCCTCGGCGTCCTCACGCGCCCTCTTCGGGCTCCAGCGACCCGCCATCACGAAGACGAAGGGCAGGAAGAGCACCTGGCCGCCGACGCAGATCCACCACCAGTTGCGCCACTCGCCGGGTCCGTCCTTCGACGCCTTCTGGACCTTGGCGCCGTACTCCTGCAGCAGCTTCAGCTGCGGCGCCACCTTCTGCACGACGCCCAGGTTCTCCGCGCCGACCTCCTTGACGGCGCGGGCGCCCAGCGCGGGCGGCACCGTGGTCGGGGTGTACTTGTTCAGCTCGGCGAAGAGCTGAGGGTGCGCGTTGACGATGGCCAGCGCGGGCGCCGCCTGCACCGAGGCGGCCTTGACCTCGGCGCCGTGCTCCACGAGCGGGGTCACTGAGGTGACCAGCACCGGGATGAAGGCCGCGGAGACGGCGACCACGATGCGCACCGTCCAGCCCCACACCGCCAGGCCCGCCGCGGTCGCCGCCGGGTTGTGCTTCTCCACGGTCTCGGTGAAGCTCGCCATCCAGGGTGCGTAGGCGATGCCGCTGAAGACGCCGATGCCGATGAACAGCCAGGCGAAGGTGTAGTAGTCGGTCGTCAGGTGAGTGGCGCGGGTGGCGAAGATCGCGGTCACCACGACGGAGCCGACCGCGCCGACGATCATGAAGGGTTTGCGCACCTTCAGCCGGTCCGAGAGCAGGCCGACCAGGACCAGGGCGATGGCGTTCGCCCCCCAGTACCAGTTGGCCAGCGCGTTGGTGCGCTGCTCGCTGTAGCCGAAGGTGGTCGCGAAGTAGACGACGAAGTTGCCGACCGCCGCGTAGTACAGCAGCAGGAACACGGCGATGGCGAAGGCCGAGCCCAGCACGTCCAGGCGCATCATCTGCCGCCACTCGCCGCGGCGCACCGCCTCGGTGTCCAGCCCCTTGGCGCGCGCCTCGACCAGCGCCCGGTCCCGCAGCGACACCATGGTCTGGTCGCGCAACGCCGGGGACAGCTCGCGCAGCGCGAAGATCGCGACGACGAAGACGACGAACCCGGCGATCGCCGAATAGCGCAGCTCGTCCTGCCAGGTGGCGCTGTCGAGGGTGTTGCTGGTGACGGTGGTGACCACCAGAGAGCCGATGACCGGGCCCATCGTCCAGTACCCCATCGCGGTGGCACGGCCGAGCTGTGGGGAGAAGTCCCTGATCAGCGCGGGGGTGGCGACCAGCACGATGCCCTCGATGAAGCTGACGAGCGCGAAGAGCACCAGATAGGTGGTCTTGTTCGCCGCGTTCGGCAGCCCGAAGAAGACCAGCAGCGCGGCGATCAGCAACCCGTAAACCACCAGATTCGCCCGGCCCCAGCGATCCGCCAGACCGGCCACGAGCGAGGCGAAGGCCCCGATCGCGTTGCCGATCACCGAGACCCAGACGAAGTAGCGGTACGTCATGTCGAAGTGCGTGATGATCGACGTCGCCACCGCGTACTGGATGTACAGCATGTAGTAGAGGACGACGGTGGTGATGACCACGATCGCGAGATACGTCATACGGCGACCGGTGGGCGGGTAGTCCGCCAGATCTCGGCGGTACAGCCAGGTAAGCGGGGTGCGGGCGTCCACGGCGGGCGCATCGGGCGCGGGTCTGTCGGCGTCGAACGCCGTCGGAGTGGCGGACATACGGCTCCTCCTGGGGGATACGCGGAAACCGGGTGTTTGCGTCGGTTCGACGGGGGACAAGGTGCGCCCGGCTCCGAGAGCGTGGCCAGAGGCTAGTACCGACTAGTCGGTATGCCTAGGGGTCTGCACGAGGTCCTTCACCCCGTTCACCACCCGGCCGCCGACGGATCCCGGCGGAGGGGTCACGTTTGACGTCTTCGATGAGCTTGTTGACCCGAGCGAGCATCTTGCGATCGTTCTTGAGCCGGGAGGCCGTGAAGTCCTCCCGGCCCTGATCCCTGAGGCCTTGAGCAGTCGCCGTGCATCTGCAGGCGAGAGCAACAGGTACGAGCCCTCGCGCAGCGCCGCATAGTCCTCGGCCGAGACGAGCACGGTATTGACGGAGGATCAGAAAACCCGGCACACCCCAGCGCGGGAAGCAGCAAGGGGCCGACTCCCGAAAGAGTCGACCCCTTGACACCTGCGAACTCGACGAACGACCTAGCTCAAAGCAACGAACCGGTCACACGTTGAAGCGGAACTCCACCACGTCGCCGTCCTGCATGACGTAGTCCTTGCCCTCCATGCGGGCCTTGCCCTTGGCGCGGGCCTCGGCGACCGAGCCCGTCTCGACGAGGTCCGCGAAGGAGATGACCTCGGCCTTGATGAAGCCCTTCTGGAAGTCGGTGTGGATGACACCGGCGGCCTCGGGGGCGGTCGCGCCCTTCTTGATGGTCCAGGCGCGGGATTCCTTGGGGCCGGCCGTCAGGTACGTCTGGAGGCCGAGGGTGTTGAAGCCGACGCGGGCCAGGGTCGTCATGCCGGGCTCCTCGACGCCGACCGACTCCAGGAGCTCCATGGCTTCCTCCTCGTCGAGCTCGGCGAGGTCCGCCTCCAGCTTGGCGTTGAGGAAGATCGCCTCCGCGGGGGCGACCAGGGCGCTCTGCTCGGCCTTGAAGGCGTCGTCGACCAGCTCGTCCTCGTCCACGTTGAAGACGTACAGGAACGGCTTGGTGGTGAGCAGGTGCAGGTCGTGCAGCAGTTCCTCGTTGCCGGATCCCTGGACGATGCCCGCGGAGAAGAGCGTGTCGCCCCTCTCCAGGATCGCCTGCGCCGCCTCGACCGCCGCGACCTTCGGGCCGATGTCCTTCTTGATGCGCGATTCCCGCTGGAGGCGCGGCAGGACCTTCTCGATCGTCTGGAGGTCCGCGAGGATCAGCTCGGTGTTGATCGTCTCGATGTCGTCCTTGGGCGAGACCTTGCCGTCGACGTGCACGACGTTCTCGTCCTTGAAGGCACGGATGACCTGGCAGATGGCGTCGGACTCGCGGATGTTCGCGAGGAACTTGTTGCCCAGGCCCTCGCCCTCGGACGCGCCCTTCACGATGCCCGCGATGTCGACGAAGTCGACGGTGGCGGGGAGGATCTTCTGCGAGCCGAAGATCTCGGCCAGCTTCGTCAGCCGCGCGTCGGGGACGCCGACCACGCCCACGTTCGGCTCGATCGTGGCGAACGGGTAGTTGGCCGCGAGCACGTCGTTCTTGGTCAGGGCGTTGAACATGGTCGACTTGCCGACATTGGGCAGACCGACGATTCCGATCGTGAGCGACACGTTGCGACTTCCCGTACGTGAGGATGTTGAGGATGTGAGGACTGGGGCTGCGCGGCCCGGGTCCTTCATGGCTGCCATGACCGGTGACCGGCATGGCTGATGCGCGGGCCGATCCACCAGTCTACGGCGTGCCCGGGCCCGCACCGGCGACGTATCGAACGCTTGGCCAAGGTCTGCCTATCGGCGTGTCTCGGCGTGTCTGAAGGGCTATTCGACACATAAACCGACCTAAGTTGGTCCAGTGGAGCAACACAGGACGCGTCCCCCTCAGTACCGACCGCGACGCGGCATGCCCGTTCCGGCACAAGCCGGGCGGGGCTCGGACGGCGATGTGCGGCGGGGCGCCCCTGCGGCTCGGCGGCCCGCGCCGCCGCTGGTCCAGGCGGTGCGGCGGATGCCGAACCCCCGGCTCACCGGGCTGGGCAGCGGGCTGTTCTGCGGTGCGTCGATGTTCGCGCTCGGCTGCCTCGACCAGTTGCTGTTCGGGGCGTCGCCGACGGTGTACGGGGTGCTGTTCCTGCCGGTGTGCGCGCTGACCGCGGTGTGGGTGCGGCGGGGGGACCTGGTGACCGCGCCCGTCGTCGTACCGATCGCCTTCGCCTTCGGGCTGCTGCCGGTCGCCGACGACAGCGGGGGCGGGGTCGGCGGCCACGCGATGGGGCTGGTCACCGCGCTCGCCCTGCAGGCGGGGTGGTTGTACGGGGGGACGCTGGTCGCCGGTCTGATCGTGACCGTCCGCAAGGTACGGCTGATGAGCCGCCGGGCCGCCCAGCGACGCGCCCAGGCCGCCGCCGCGCGGCGGGATCTCCCGCCCGGCCGGCCGTCCCGGCCGGCCGGATAGCCCGACTCCGGGACGACAGCCGGCGAGCTGGGACGGCAGTCGGCGATCCGGGGCAGTCGGTGAGCCGGGGCACCCGGCGGACGGCGACGGCCCGCACTCCACTCCCGAAGCGCAGCCCTACGCCGCCGACTTCGCCGCTCTCATCGCCGCTCCCACGATCCCCGCGTTGTTCTGCAGCTGCGCCGGGACGATCTCCGCCTTGATGTCCTCGATGAGGTGCAGGAATCGGTCGGACTTGCGGCTGACTCCGCCGCCGATGATGAAGAGCTCCGGGGAGAAGAGCATCTCGACGTGGGCGAGGTACTTCTGCACGCGGTGCGCCCAGCGCTCCCAGGTGAGCTCGTGGTCCTCCTTGGCCTTGGTGGAGGCGCGCTTCTCGGCCTCGTGGCCGGCGAGCTCCAGATGGCCCAGCTCCGTGTTCGGGACGAGGACACCGTCGTGGAAGAGGGCGCTGCCGATGCCCGTGCCGAAGGTGAGGAGGATGACCGTGCCCTGACGGTCGCGTCCGGCACCGAATTGCATCTCGGCGACGCCCGCCGCGTCCGCGTCGTTCAGCACGGTCACCGGGAGGCCGCCCAGCCGCTCGCCGAGCAGGGCGCGCGCGTCGGTGTCGATCCAGGCCTTGTCGACATTGGCAGCAGTACGGATGGTGGCGCCGCCGGTGACCACACCGGGGAAGGTGATCCCGACCGGGCCCGTCCAGCCGAAGTGACCGACGACCTCCTTCACGCCGTCGGCCACCGCGTCGGGCGTCGCCGGCTGCGGGGTGAGCACTTTGTAGCGCTCCTCTGCCAAGTCGCCGCGGTCCAGGTCCACGGGAGCACCCTTGATCCCTGAACCGCCGATGTCCACACCGAAGATCTGCATGGCCCTACGTTACGTCGTACGACTGACAGTCACTTCTCGGGCTCGGGTGCCACACGGCCCCCGGGCCCTCACTTCTCGCCGGTGCGCTCCGCGACCAGTGCCGCCGCCTCCGCGCGCAGATCGCGGCGCAGCTCCTTCGGCAGCGAGAAGGTGATGGACTCCTCGGCCGCCTTGACGATCTCGACGTCCTCGAAACCACGCTGCGACAGCCACTCCAGGACCTGCTCGACCAGGACCTCCGGGACGGACGCACCCGAGGTGACGCCGACCGTCGTCACGCCGTCCAGCCACGCCTCCTCGATCTCGTCGGCGAAGTCCACGAGGAACGCGGCGCGCGCGCCCGCGAGCTTGGCGACCTCGACGAGACGTACGGAGTTGGAGGAGTTCTTCGAGCCGACCACGATGACGAGGTCCGCTTCCTCGCCCATCTGCTTCACGGCCAGCTGACGGTTCTGCGTGGCGTAGCAGATGTCGTCGCTCGGCGGGGAGATGAGCTGCGGGAACTTCTCCTTCAGCGCGTCGACCGTCTCCATGGTCTCGTCGACCGACAGCGTGGTCTGGGAGAGCCAGACGACCCTGGAGGGGTCGCGGACCTCGACCTTGGCGACGTCCCCGGGGCCGTCCACGAGGGTGATGTGGTCGGGCGCCTCGCCGGAGGTGCCGATGACCTCCTCGTGGCCCTCGTGCCCGATCAGGAGGATGTCGAAGTCCTCGTTCGCGAACCGGACCGCTTCCTTGTGCACCTTGGTGACCAGCGGGCAGGTCGCGTCGATGGTGGCGAGCTTGCCCGCGGCGGCCTCGTCGTGGACGACCGGGGCGACGCCGTGCGCCGAGAACATGACGATGGACCCCTCGGGGACCTCCGCCGTGCGCTCGACGAAGATCGCGCCCTTCTTCTCCAGGGTCTGCACGACGTACTTGTTGTGAACGATCTCGTGCCGGACATAGATCGGGGCCCCGTACTGCTCAAGGGCCTTCTCGACGGCGATCACGGCACGGTCCACGCCCGCGCAGTAGCCCCGGGGGGCGGCGAGCAGGACACGGCGGCCAGGCGAAGCAGTCATGCACCCCATCGTAAGGCCGCGCCCGGCGGGTCAAAGATCGCCTCCTTGGGAACACTGTGAGGATCCGGGCGGGGAGCTGGGAGGGGTGGGGCCAGGCGCGACCCTCGGGAGGCACGATGTCCGGCACGGAGCCCGCAGTGGACACAGCCCGCACGGCCGACCCGGAACACGGACTGCGGCGCAGCCTCGGCTTCCGGGATCTGGTCGTCTACGGGCTGCTGTTCATCGCCCCCATGGCGCCGGTCGGAGTCTTCGGGACCCTCGACGCCAAGTCGCACGGTGCGGTGGCGCTGGTCTACGTCGTCGCCACGATCGGCATGGCTTTCACCGCTTTCAGCTACGCCCAGATGGTCCGCGTGGTCCCTCAGGCGGGTTCGGTGTTCGCCTACGCGCGCGTGGGTCTTGGACGAGGGGCCGGATTCATCGCCGGGTGGATGGCGATGCTGGACTATCTGCTCATCCCGGCGGTGGCGTACCTCTTCTCGGGGATCGCCATGAACTCCCTGGTGCCGGACGTCTCCCGGTGGGTGTGGACGGTGCTCGCGGTCGTCGTCACGACACTCCTGAACCTCTGGGGCGTACGGGCCGCCGCCCGGGTCGGCTTCCTGGTGCTCGCCATGGAAATCGTGGTCCTTCTTGTCTTCATCGTGTCGGCGACCGTCATGCTCGCGCGCGACGGGGCCCACCGCGACTGGCTGTCCCCGCTGTCCGGCGACGGCACGCAGGGCGCGTTCGCGCTGTCGGCGGTGATCGGCGGCGTCTCGGTCGCCGTGCTGTCATATCTGGGCTTCGACGCGATCGCCACGTTCGCGGAGGAGGTCACGGGAGGCTCGGAGAAGGTGGCCCGGGCGGTGCTGTTCTGTCTGGCGTTGGCGGGTGTGCTGTTCGTCGCCCAGACGTATCTGGTGGCGCTGCTGGAGCCGCTGTCGTCCGCGCAGCTCGCCGCCGATCCCGGCAAGCAGGGGCCGGCTTTCTACGACGCCGTGGACTCCTCGGTCGGTTCGTGGCTGCACAACCTGGTGGCGGTGAGCAAGGCGATCGGTGCGGCGTTCGCGGCGCTCGCCGGGCAGGCCGCGGCGGGGCGTCTCGTCTTCGCGATGGCCCGCGACCGGCGGCTGCCGCGGGCGCTGGCGCGGACGGACTCCGGGGTGCCGCGGGCCGCGCTGCTGTGCGCGGCTGTCATCACGCTGGTCGCCGCGGTGTGGGCTGCGCGGCGCGACGACGGCCTCGACAAGCTGGTGTCGGTCGTCGACATCGGTGCGCTGACCGCGTTCACGTTGCTGCACGCGAGCGTGGTGGGCTGGTTTGCCGTGCGGCGTCGGGGTGGGGTGGTGGTGTGGTGGCGGCATGTTCTGGTGCCCGTCGTCGGCGCGGTGATCACTGTTGCGGTGATGGTCGAGGCGTCCGGGACTGCGCAGGTGGTGGGGGTGATGTGGCTGGTGGTGGGGTTTGGGGTGTTGGTGGGGCAGCGGGGGCGGGGGATCGAGGGGGTTGGCTAGGTGACCGGGGTCAGGCTGGACCGAAGCGGTTTTCGCCCCCGCCGCCCCTACCCGTCCCATCCTTCTGGGGCTCCGCCCCAGACCCCGTTCGGTTGTGTGTCGGGTGCGGGTGCGTGGGGGCTGGTCGCGCCCCGCGGCGGAGCCGCAAATGTCACAGCCCCGCGCCCCTGACGGCTCGGGGCTGCGCCCCGTCGCCCCCGGCCCGCCCCGGGTGCTTTTGTCTTTTAGGGGCGCGGGGAACTGCGCGCCCAGCCCCCACCCACCCGCAGTCGACCGTTTAAGGGGCGCGGGGAACGGCGCAATCTTTTAGGGGGGTCTGGGGGCGCAGCCCCCAGGAACGGGATGGGACGGGTAGGGGCGGCGGGGGCGAAGAAAGCGAGCCCGCTGCACTCAGTCCTCGTCGCAGCAGCGGAGGTGTTGTCAGTCGGGGCCGTTAGTCTCGGACGCATGGCTCTCAACACGTCCGCGGACGCCCCGCTGCCCGTCGGCGAGGTGTCGCGGCTCATCGGGGGATGGATCGACCGGCTCGGCGCGGTTTGGGTCGAGGGGCAGATCACTCAGCTGTCGCGGCGGCCGGGAGCCGGCGTCGTGTTCCTGACGCTGCGGGATCCGTCGTACGACATCTCCGTGAGCGTGACCTGCTATCGGCAGGTGTTCGACGCCGTGGCCGACGTGGTCAGCGAGGGCGCCCGTGTCGTCGTCCACGCGAAGCCAGAGTGGTACGCGCCACGGGGGCAGCTGTCGCTGCGAGCCGCCGAGATCAAGCCGGTGGGAGTCGGGGAACTCCTCGCCCGTCTTGAGCAGTTGAAGAAGTCGCTGGCCAGTGAGGGATTGTTCGCCGCCGAGCGCAAGAAGCAGCTGCCCTTCCTGCCGCAGCTGATCGGGCTGGTGTGCGGCAGGGCATCCGCGGCCGAGCGGGACGTGCTGGAGAACGCGCGCCACCGCTGGCCGGCCGTCCGCTTCGAGGTCCGCAACGTCGCGGTGCAGGGCGTGCACGCGGTGCCGCAGGTCGTGCAGGCTGTGAAGGACCTGGACGCGCGGGACGATGTCGACGTGATCATCGTGGCGCGGGGCGGCGGCAGCGTGGAGGACCTGCTGCCGTTCTCCGACGAGCAGCTCGTACGAGCCGTGGCCGCGTGCCGTACGCCCGTCGTGTCGGCCATCGGGCACGAGCCCGACAACCCGCTGCTCGACCACGTGGCCGACCTGCGCGCGTCCACACCGACCGACGCCGCCAAGAAGGTCGTGCCGGACGTCGGCGAGGAGTACGAACGGGTGCGGTTCCTGCGGGACCGGGCGCGGCGCAGCGTCCAGTCCTTCATCGAGCGGGAGGAGCGCGGCCTCGCGCATGCGCTGGCCCGCCCCTCGATAGAGGATCCGCACCGCATGGTCGACGAGCGGGCGGACCAGGTCGCCGCCCTGCTGGACCGCGGCCGGCGCACCCTCGGGCACCTCCTCGACCGCGCCGACTCGGAGCTGACGCACACCCACGCGCGCGTGGTGGCCCTCTCCCCCGCGGCGACCCTCCAGCGGGGGTACGCGGTACTGCAGAAGGGCGACGGTCACGTGGTCCGGGGGCCGGACGAGGTGGCGGCGGGCGAGGAGTTGCGGGCGCGGGTCGCCGAGGGTGAATTCACGGTACGAGTCGATGCATAGGGTGGGCGCATGACCAGCAAGGTGGACGAAGCGCTCGGGTACGAGCAGGCGCGGGACGAGCTCATCGAGGTCGTACGCCGTCTGGAGGCGGGCGGTACGAGCCTGGAGGAGTCCCTCGCCCTCTGGGAGCGGGGCGAGGAGCTGGCAAAGGTGTGCCGGCGGTGGCTGGAGGGCGCGCGCAAGCGGCTGGACGCGGCACTCGCGGAAGAGGGAGACGAGACCGAGGGCGGCTCGGGCGGCTCGGGCGGCTCCGAGTAGCCAGCCGAGCAGCCGATCCTTGAAAGTTGAAGCACATGTGAAGTGGATCACGTTGCGCCACTTTTGGTTGAAGCTTAAACCTTCCTGTCGTACTGTCGAGACCTCAAGCCGATCCCCCCGGATCCCCGCTCGTCCCGAGAAGGTTTTTCATGTCTCTCGTTCTTGACCCCACCGCCCAGGACCTGCTGTTCCGCGAGGCCCGCACCGCGAACACGTTCACCGACGAGCCGGTGACCGACGAGCAGGTGCAGGCGATCTACGACCTGGTCAAGTACGGCCCGACCGCCTTCAACCAGTCGCCGCTGCGCATCACCCTGGTCCGTTCCGCCGAGGCCCGCGAGCGCCTGGTGAAGCACATGGCCGAGGGCAACCAGCCGAAGACCGCCACCGCCCCGCTGGTCGCGATCCTCTCCGCGGACAACGAGTTCCACGAGGAGCTCCCGACCCTCTTCCCGCACTTCCCGGCCGCCAAGGACCTCTTCTTCTCCGAGCGTCCGGCCCGTGAGGGTGCCGCCTCCCTGAACGCCGCCCTCCAGGCCGCCTACTTCATCATCGGCGTCCGCGCCGCCGGCCTCGCCGCCGGTCCGATGACCGGTCTCGACTTCGCGGGCGTCCAGAAGGAGTTCCTGGACGGCGACCACACCCCGCTGATGGTCGTCAACATCGGCAAGCCGGGCGAGGACGCCTGGTTCCCGCGCTCCCCGCGCCTGGCGTTCGACGAGGTCGTCACCACCGTCTGATCCCGCGCGACCAGCACGTCCAGCACGCACGCGTACGAGAAGGGCCCCCGGCAATGGCGCCGGGGGCCCTTCTCGTACGTACGCACCAAGGCGTACGCCTGCTGCAAGCTCAGGACGTCTTCAGGGCCCCGGCCATCTTCGCCAGCTGGCCGAACGACGCCGTTCCGGTCACCACCGTCGTGGAGCCTTTGCTCTTGAGCACGAGAGCGTCGTAGCGACCCCCCGTGTACCGCTGCCACGTCTGGTCGCCGATGCGCTGGGTGACCTTCGTCTCCTCGGCGCCCTGGCTGGCCGTGTCGATGAACACGGCCGACTTCTGCGTGGACTGCTCGATCGCCACATACTGGCCGTCCGGGGCATGGAAGCCCAGGTGCCAGGTGTCGAACTCCGAGCCGTCGTACCGCACCGACGTCGCCTTCCACGTCTTGGGCAGGCCCTCGGGCGCCGCCACGGGATAACTCGCCGCGCGGCGCGCCGTGAGCAGCTCGACCTGGTAGTCGACGCGCTTGAGGGGAGGCGCTGAGTCGTCGTGCGGGATGAAGATGTAGATGATGCCCGCCATGAGCCCGATAAGGGCCAAGGAGAGGATCATGTCCCGGACCGACTGCTTGCCTTTCGTACCTGCCACGGACCTATCGTCGCAGGTGCCCCGGCCTGCTCATCCGTAGGGTCCCCTGCTCATTTTGTCGGCCTAACGATAGAGTCGGGGCCATCACCCTCATCCGGCCGTCGTCGTATCAGAAAGGTGCGTCTCGATGACCGAGAATCATCAACTGCCGTCCGAACTCGAGGTCCCCTCCGAGGCCCCCGACCGAAATCTCGCCCTGGAACTGGTCCGCGTCACCGAGGCCGCCGCGATGGCCGCGGGCCGCTGGGTCGGCCGCGGCGACAAGAACGGCGCCGACGGCGCCGCCGTGCGGGCCATGCGGACCCTCGTCTCCACCGTCTCGATGAACGGCATCGTCGTCATCGGTGAGGGCGAGAAGGACGAGGCCCCGATGCTCTTCAACGGGGAGCGCGTGGGCGACGGGACCGGTCCCGAGTGCGACATCGCCGTCGACCCGATCGACGGGACCACGCTCACCGCCAAGGGCATGAGCAACGCGATCGCCGTGCTCGCCGCCGCCGACCGCGGCACCATGTTCGACCCGTCCGCGGTCTTCTACATGGACAAGCTGGTCACCGGCCCCGAGGCCGCCGACTTCGTCGACATCAACGCGCCCGTCTCCGTGAACATCCGGCGGGTCGCCAAGGCCAAGCGCTCCACGCCCGAGGACGTCACGGTCGTCATCCTCGACCGGCCGCGTCACGACGGGATCATCAAGGAGATCCGGGAGACCGGCGCGCGCATCAAACTGATCTCCGACGGCGATGTCGCCGGCTCGATCCTGGCCCTGCGCGAGGGCACCGGCATCGACCTGCTGCTCGGCATCGGCGGCACGCCCGAGGGCATCATCTCGGCCTGTGCGGTCAAGTGCCTCGGCGGCACCATCCAGGGCAAGCTGTGGCCCAAGGACGACGAGGAGCGGCAGCGCGCCATCGACGCCGGTCACGATCTGGACCGCGTACTGACCACGAACGACCTGGTCTCCGGCGAGAACGTGTTCTTCGTCGCCACCGGGATCACCGATGGTGAGCTGTTGCGTGGGGTGCGGTATCGGGCGGAGACCGCCACGACTGAGTCGATCGTCATGCGGTCCAAGTCGGGTACGGTGCGGCAGATTACGTCGGAGCACCGGTTGAGCAAGCTGCGGGCTTATAGCGCGATTGACTTCGACCGGGCCAAGTAACTCCGTCGGGTATGCCAGGTAACTGCGGACCGTGGGTAGCTGCGGGTTGGATGTGGCTGGTCGCGCAGTTCCCCGCGCCCCTGAAGGGGCGCCTGAAGGGACGCATGCCTGAAGGAGCTCTTGCCTGACGAGTGTCCACGGAAAGAGGGGCGCCCCCTGTGCGGAGGGGCGCCCCTCTTTTGTGCTTGGCGGTTAGCCGGCTGCCGCTATCGTCCCCCGGGTGGCCTTCTGGAGTTCGAGGTCGCGGCGGCGGCGCCTGGCGAGGACCACTCGGCGTTCGGCGGCGGTGAGGCCGCCCCAGACGCCGTACGGCTCGGGTTGCAGCAGTGCGTGTTCGCGGCACTCGACCATCACCGGGCAACGGGCGCAAACGCGCTTCGCCGCCTCCTCACGGGAGAGCCGGGCCGCGGTGGGTTCCTTGGAAGGGGCGAAGAACAGGCCGGCTTCGTCTCGCCGGCACACCGCCTCCGTGTGCCATGGGGCTTCCTGATCCCTGTCCCGCACTGGCGCCCGCTGGGCCGGAACGGCAGCTACCTGCAGGGACTGATGCGGCGGTTGCAGCACGGTCTACTCCTGACGACGGCTTCGCGAGCGTGCCGGGCACCGCGGAAAGTTCCACAGCGCCCTCCAAGAGACGATGCAGCAAGGCCTACCCGCTGTGCGCGCGCCTATGCACTGAGTTCCGAAGCCCGGTGATTCTCGTACGCGGCAAGGGCTCGTACAACTGGACCAATTCGCTGTCGGCGCCGCCGAATTCACAAGCGTCAACGGTCCAGGTGTTTGCGCAAACCCCGGTCCACCCGGTCGGCCACACGCTCGGTCACACGGTCCGTCACCCGGTCGAGAATGTCCGCGATCAGCTTGCCGCGCTTGGGCGCTGCCTCGACATTTCCGAGTACGGCGAGTCCGTCGACGTAGACGACCGGTGCGTGGGGATCGGCCGAATCCAGCGTGGCCACTTCGAAGTTGCCCAGCACCGCTCCGCCGTTGCCGCGCAGCGAGACGTTCTCCGGGACCCGGATCTCCACGTTGCCGAAGACCGAGATCGCCTTGATCACGACGTGCTGGTACTCGAAGATCGCCTCGCTGAGGTCTATCTCGATATTGCCGAAGACCGAGTAGGCGTGAATACGGCGCCCGGCGCGCCAGCGGCCCTTGCGGGCGGCCGCGCTGAAGACCGCCACCACGTTCTCGTCGGCCTCCACCGGGATCGAGCCCGCGGTGGGACGGTTGGGCGCGGACGTGTACGCGGAGGTCGCGCGGCCCGGGTGGGCGGCGGGCAGGTCGCGTATGAACTGGTCGAGTTCGCCCACCGTCTTCGTGGCCAGCACCCCCTCCACCCGCTCGGCGTGCTCCTCCGGGGTGAGGCGGCCCTCGGCGAGAGCGTCACGCAGGATGTCCGCGATCCGGTCGCGATCGGCGTCGGAGGCACGGAGCTCGGTCGGCATCGCCGAAGTGGGCGCGGTCGGGTTGGAGCGCTTCTGAAGGTCCACGGCAGCAGCGTACCCAAACGCGATAGATCGCGACTAGTCCGCGTTCCAGTCTTCAGCTCACCGTCGTCGCGAGAGTGACGGTGTTGTTGGCCTGGTTCGGGTCAGGTGTACTGCTCGTAGCTGTCACCGTGTTGCCGATCGTGGTTCCCGTCGTGGCCCTGACCGTGACCTTGATGGTGACGGCGGCCTGCGCATTGACGCCGATACGGCCCAGCGCGCAGGTCACGGTGTCGGAGGAGGCGACGGGCGGGACTTTGCCGCAGCTTCCCCTGCTGGGCGTGGCGCTGACGAACCGGCCCTCGCCGGGAAGGCTGTCGTCAAGCACCACGTCGTCAGCGGCAGCCGGCCCATCATTGCGGACCGTGATCGTGTAGGTCAGGTCCTCGTTGTTCGCGACGGGTGCGTCCGAGGTGATCGTGACCCGCAGATCGGCGCGGGGCCGCACGACGGCCAGGGTGTGGAAGAACCCCGCGGCGACGGCGCCGACACCGTCCAGCAGGCGGCTGCACGGCGCGGTCTGCCCGGAGGCGCACACGCGGACCGGTGTGCTCCGGTTCGTCTGGGTGCCATCTCCGAGCCTGCCGCCGTTGGCGCCCCAGGCCCGGGCAGTGCCGTCGGCCTGCCGGGTCACGCTGAAGCGGAAGCCGACGTCGGCGGCGGTCGCTCCGCCGAGGAACGTGGTGCAGCCCGCACTCGTTCCCGTCGCGCAGACCCGCACGGGCGTCGGCCGGTCGGTGGTCGTACCGTCTCCCAGCTGGCCGGAGTCGTTGTGGCCCCACGCGCGGACACCGCCGTTGGACAGCACCGCCAGGCTGTGGTCCTCGCCTCCGGCGACCGAGGCCACACCTGTGAGGTAGGAGGTGCAGCCCGCGGCCGTTCCCACCGCACAGACCCGCACGGGCGTCGGCCTTTCGGTGGTCGTACCGTCTCCCAGGGTGCCGTAGAAGTTGTCGCCCCAGGCGCGGACCGTGCCGTCCGTCATCGCCGCCAGGCTCCAGAAGAGGCCGGCGGCGAGGCTCCGCACTCCGCTGGTCAGCGCGGTGGAGACCGGTACGAGCCGCTGCTGGGTGGTGCCGTCACCGAGCTGGCCGTGGACGTTGCCTCCCCAGCCGCGTACACCGCCTCCCGCGACCACGGCGAGGCTGTGCGTATGGCCTGCGGCAATGGCGGTCACACCGGTGAGGAAGCTGGTGCAGCCCGCCCCGGTGTTCTCGGCGCAGACTTGGACCGGAACGCCGCTGCTGGTGGTGGTGCCGTTGCCCAGCTCGCCGTCGGGGTTGTAGCCCCAGGACCAGACCGTGCCGTCCGAGCGCAGCGCGAGGGTGTGGTTGCTGCCCGAGGCGATGGCGGTCACATTCGTGAGGGACGCGACCCGGACAGGTGCGCTCCGCGAGGTGAAGGTGCCGTCGCCGAGCTGGCCGCTGGTGTTCGCGCCCCAGGCCCAGACGGTGCCGTCCGCACGGAGGGCCACACTGAAGGACTCCCCTCCCTCGACGGCGACCACGTCGTCCAGGGGCTTCGGGCACGGAGCACTGCCGCACACCGTCCCCGGTGTGGTGCCATTGGTCAGGGTGGTGCCGGTGCCCAACTCCCCCGTGCCATTGGACCCCCAGGCCATCACGTTGCCGGGCTCGGCCGCACTGCCCGCCGTGGCCTCCCCCGGGGACGTCCCCGCCCACAGCAGTGCGGCAAGTCCCGCGGCCATGGCCCGCCTCAGGGCGGACCGGCCACGCGCAGTACTTCCCATCGATCGTCCTCTCGTGCGCATCAGCTCACCGGCGTCCGGAGGGTCGCGGTGTTGTTGACCTGCTTGGGGTCGGGAGTGCTGCTGCTCACCGCCGCGGTCTTGGTGATCATGCTCCCGGCCGGGGCGGTGACCGTGACCCTGATGCTCGCGGTGGCCTGCACGTTGGCGCCGACCCGGCCGAGCACGCAGGTCACGGTGCCGGAGGTCCCGGTGGGCGGGCCGGTGCAGCTGCCCCTGCTCGGTGTGGCGCTGACGAACCCGCTCTGGGCGGGCAGTGTGCTGGTGACCGTCACGTTGTCCGCGGCGGTCGGCCCGTCGTTGCGGACCGTGATGGTGTAGGTCAGGTCCTCACCGCTCGCCACGGGTTCGTCCGCGCTGATCGCGACCCGCACGTCGGCGCGCGGCAGAGCGATCGCCAGGCTGAAGTCGGAACCCGCCGCGACGGCGCCCGCACCCTCCAGCAAGCGGCCGCACGGCGTGGTCTGCCCGCTCGCGCAGACCCTGACCGGGGCGGTCCTGGTCGTCGTCGTGCCGTCGCCGAGCTGACCGGAGCCATTCAAGCCCCAGGCGCGGGCGGTGCCGTCGGTCTGCCGGGTCAGGCTGAAGAAGGCGCCCGCGGAGACCTGGTTCACGCCGCCGAGGTACGTGGTGCATCCCGCGGCAGTTCCCGACCCGCAGACCCGGACGGGCGTGGGCCTGTCCGTGGTGGTGCCGTCGCCCAGCTGACCGGAGCCGTTGTATCCCCAACTGCGCACGCTGCCATCGGTCAGGACGGCCAGGGTGTGGGACCCGCCGGCCTCGACGCTGTTCACCCCGCTGAGGAAGGTGGTGCAGCCCGCACTCGTGCCCACGGCGCACACCTGGACCGGCCAGTCGGTGTCGGTGGTGGTGCCGTCGCCCAGCTGGCCCTTGGCGTTGCGTCCCCAGCCGTAGACCGCGCCGCCGTCCAGGCGCACCGCCACGCTGTGATCGGATCCCGCCGCGATGGCCTTCACCGAGCTGGGCACGCCCGCCGCGAGGACCGGGAAGGGGCTCGAGTCGGTCGTGCCGTTGCCCAGCTGACCGAATGTGTTGCTTCCCCAGGCACCTACATAACCCCCCGCGAACAGTGCGAGGCTGTGCTCGGCGCCCGCGGCAATGGCGGTCACACCGGCCAGAACGGGGTCACTGCATCCGGCCTCGGGCGAAAAGAGACAGGCCACCTGGACGGGCGAGTGCCGGTCCGTGGTGCTGTCGTCGCCCAGCTGGCCCGCGTTGTTGCGGCCCCACGCCCAGACGGTGCCGTCCCGCCGGAGCGCGAGGCTGTGGTTGTCGCCCGCGGCGATGGCGGTCACATCCGTGAGAGAACCCACCCGGGCGGGCGTGGTCCGCGGGTCGGTGGTGCCGTCGCCCAGCTGACCGTACTGGTTGGATCCCCAGGTCCAGACCGTGCCGTCGTCGCGCAAGGCCACGCCGTGGCCGGCTCCGGCCTCGACCGCGACCACACCGTCCAAGGGTCCGGCGCAGGAGGCGCCGCCGCAGACGGTGACCGGGGTGGTGCTCACCCCGGAACCGACCCCGCGGCCGAGCCGGCCCGAGTCGTCGTTCCCCCAGGCGACCGCGGTGCCGGGTTCGGGTGCTCGTCCGCCCGCGTGTGCGTGGTCCTGCCATGCCCCCGAGGAGAGTCCCGCCCAGAGCACTGCTGCCACGCCGATCGTTGCGACCCGTCTCGCTACGGACCGGCCGTGGAATCCGAACCTCATGTGATCGTCCTCTCGTGCGCGAGCGCAGGGCACGTACGCACAATCTGGACGAACCATCGGTAGTGACCGCGCTGACACGCTTCGTTCGCACCGCTTGGCCGATGCGGACGTCACCCGCCTGGAACTGAGCCTTACCTCACAGGCCCGGCTCCGGAGGCGCGCTCTACGCTTGAGGACGCGCTGCCAACGGAGGCACGCCGTCGTCTGCCGAGTGAGGAATGGGCTAGATGCCTGAGTTCGCGTACACCGATCTGCTCCCCCAGGGAGAGGACACCACCCCGTACCGGTTGGTGACCTCCGAGGGTGTCTCCACCTTCGAGGCCGACGGGCGCACGTTCCTCAAGGTCGAGCCGGAGGCGCTGCGCCAGCTCGCCGCGGAGGCCATTCATGACATCCAGCACTATCTGCGGCCCGCCCACCTGGCCCAGCTGCGGCGCATCATCGACGACCCCGAGGCGTCGAGCAACGACAAGTTCGTGGCGCTGGACCTCCTGAAGAACGCGAACATCGCGGCCGCGGGCGTCCTCCCCATGTGCCAGGACACCGGCACCGCCATCGTCATGGGCAAGCGCGGGCAGAACGTGCTCACGGAGGGCGGCGACGAGGCGGCCCTGAGCCGTGGCATCTACGACGCCTACAAGAACCTCAACCTGCGCTACTCGCAGATGGCTCCCCTCACCATGTGGGAGGAGAAGAACACCGGCTCGAACCTGCCGGCGCAGATCGAGCTGTACGCGACCGACGGCGGCGCCTACAAGTTCCTCTTCATGGCCAAGGGCGGCGGGTCCGCGAACAAGAGCTTCCTGTACCAGGAGACGAAGGCCGTTCTGAACGAGGCCTCCATGATGAAGTTCCTGGAGGAGAAGATCCGCTCGCTCGGTACGGCCGCCTGCCCGCCGTACCACCTGGCGATCGTCGTCGGCGGTACGTCCGCCGAGTACGCCCTGAAGACCGCGAAGTACGCCTCCGCGCACTACCTGGACGAGATCCCGGCCGAGGGCTCCGAGCTGGGCCACGGCTTCCGGGACAAGGAGCTGGAGGAGAAGGTCTTCGAGCTGACGCAGAAGATCGGGATCGGTGCGCAGTTCGGCGGCAAGTACTTCTGCCACGACGTACGGGTCGTCCGGCTGCCCCGGCACGGCGCCTCCTGCCCTGTCGCGATCGCCGTGTCCTGCTCCGCCGACCGGCAGGCCGTCGCGAAGATCACCGCCGAGGGTGTGTTCCTGGAGCAGCTGGAGACCGACCCCGCGCGCTTCCTCCCCGACACCACGGACGAGCACCTCGACGAGGCGGGGGACGTCGTGCGCATCGACCTCAACCAGCCGATGGACGACATCCTCGCCGAGCTGACCAAGTACCCGGTCAAGACCCGGCTCTCGCTCTCCGGCCCGCTCGTCGTGGCCCGTGACATCGCGCACGCCAAGATCAAGGAGCGGCTGGACGCGGGCGAGGAGATGCCGCAGTACCTGAAGGACCACCCGGTGTACTACGCCGGTCCGGCGAAGACGCCCGAGGGGTACGCGTCCGGGTCCTTCGGGCCGACGACCGCCGGCCGTATGGACTCCTACGTCGAGCAGTTCCAGGCGGCGGGTGGCTCCAAGGTGATGCTGGCGAAGGGGAACCGGTCGGCGCAGGTCACCAACGCGTGTGACGCGCATGGCGGCTTCTACCTCGGCTCCATCGGCGGGCCCGCCGCGCGGCTCGCCCAGGACTGCATCAAGAAGGTCGAGGTCGTCGAGTACGAGGAGCTCGGCATGGAGGCCGTCTGGAAGATCGAGGTCGAGGACTTCCCGGCGTTCATCGTCGTCGACGACAAGGGCAACGACTTCTTCCAGGACCCGGCGCCGGCGCCGACGTTCACGTCGATTCCGGTGCGGGGGCCCGGGCTGGCGTAGCACCTTCGGGGCGCCCGGGGACGGCCCGCGGCGGAGCCGCTGATGGATGCAGCGCCCCCGCCGCCCCTACCCGTCCCATCCCTGGGGGCTGCGCCCCCAGACCCCCGCTAAAAGATTGCGCAGTTCCCCGCGCCCCTAAAAGGGGCGCGGGGAACTGCGCGAGCAACCCCCACCGGCCCGCAGCCGAACGAACCAGGGCGGGCGGGGGATCGCGGGGCGAAGCCCCGCGCCGTCAGGGGCGCGGGGCTGTGACATTTGCGGCTCCGCCGCGGGGCGCGAACGGCCCCCACCGGTCCGCAGCCGACACACCACCCAGCGATGGTGCTGCGTCCCGGGACATCTCCCCGCTGTCCCACTTCGTCCCAGGAACAAGCGGGACGGCATCTTTGTGCGCTTTGCCGGAAAAGCTCCGTGCTGACTGGATCACAGCCTGTGATCCGAAGGTCAACTCGGAGGGAAGTCCCATGATTCGACGCACACTGCGCAACGGCCTCGTGGCCGCCATCGCGGCTGTCGCCATCTTCCCGGCGGCGGCCGTCGCCTCCGCCGGACCGGCTCCGCACGCTCCCGGCTGGAGCACAACGCCCTCGCAGACCTCGACGCCGAGCTGGTACCCGACCGCCCCGCAGTCCGCCGTTCCCGGCCGGCCCGGCACGCGGCACACCAAGCCGAAGACCCACGTCCGGCACCACGCGGCAAGCCACCTGCGCCACCACGCCCGGCACCACGTCACCACGCACGCCCGGCACCACGTCACCACGCACGCCCGGCACCGCGTGCTGACGCACACCTGGGGTCGTGTGGCGACCCACCACCTGCGGCTGAACGTCCGGTCCGGTCCGGGTACCGGCTACCGGGTCATCGGCTCGCAGCCCATCGGCCGCGTCGTGGCCATCTCCTGCAAGAAGCTGGGCTCCAGCGTCCTGGGCAACCAGCGCTGGTTCAAGCTCGCCCACCGCAAGGGCTACGTCTCCGCCCGCTACCTGAGGAACCGCAGCGCCGTTCGCTGGTGCTGAGGAGCGCTCCGCCGCTCATGACACCCGGTACCTCCTGACGGGGCGGGGCAGCCCCCCGTCAGGAGGTACCACCGGTCGCACAACCTGACGTACGACCCGTCGATCAGCCGATCACACCGCCTCCCCGCGGCGAAACAGCAGGTCAACTCCCCTTCATATTCCGGCGATCGTGGTGTGGCCCGGCGTCGCACGCGGGAACACATCAGGGCGGTAACCCGGCACGGCGAGGGAGCAAGATGGAGAGCCACGTGACGGTCAAGAGGCAGCCGCTGCCCGACTCGTCGGACGACGCAGGGCAGCTCCTGGTGGAGCGGCTGCGCACCCTCAAGCAGCGGACGGGGCTGAGTCTGGCCGCGCTGGCCACCGCCACCCCGTTCAGCAAGTCGACCTGGCACCGCTATCTGAACGGCGACCAGTTCCCGCCGCGCCAGGCGGTCGAGGCGCTCGGCCGGCTCGCGGACACCGACCCCGGTCCGCTGGTCTCCCTGTGGGACGCCGCGGTCCGGGCCCAGGCCAGGGCGGCGACCGCGCCGCGGCAGCAGCCGCCGAGCACGGTCGCACCCGTACCGCCGGCACCGGCACCCGCACCCGTCCGCGCCCGGCGGCTGCGCCGTGTCCGGCAGCCGAACCGGGCCGTTGTCGCCCTCGCAGCGGTGGCCGCCACGGTGGCGGTCACCGCCGGCGCGGCGGACATCATCGACCCCGACGAGGCGGCGGCCCCCCGGGCGGCCGCGGCCTGCCGCGGCAGCAGCTGCCAGGGGGAGTTCCCGACCTCCGAGACCTGCGGCCGTGACGCGCGTACGGAGAGCACCGTCGCCAAGGCCGCCCAAGTCGTCCTGCTGCGCTTCTCGCCGTCCTGCGCCACGGTCTGGTCCGAGGTGCGCACCCGGGCCGGCGGCGCGCGGGAGATCTCGATCAGGTCGGGTCAGGACGAACTGTCCGCCACCTACCCGGGCGACAAGTCGGACGGCTACAGCAGCCCGATGCTGGCCGCGTCGAACCCGCGCGGAGCGGAGGCGTGCGCCAAGGTCGGCGGGAAGCCCGCGTGCACCGGCCTGTTCGGCGTTCCGCGGCGCTGACCGCCGGACCCCGCAGGCCGGCGTACGGGACACTCCGTTTCCGTCGCCTGCCGCGGGAACACGGGACCCGTCGGCGATGCTGTCACCAGTGGAGGTGTCGTCCATGGCAGATGGCCAGGCTGAAGTCCCGTTCCGCATCGAGCACGACTCCATGGGTGAGGTCAGGGTGCCCGCGGACGCGAAGTGGCGGGCCCAGACGCAACGGGCCGTGGAGAACTTCCCGATCTCCGGACAGCACCTGGAGCGCGCCCACATCGAGGCCCTCGCCCGCATCAAGGCGGCGGCCGCGAAGGTGAACGGCGAGCTGGGTGTGATCGGCAAGGATGTCGCGGAGGCGATCCAGGAGGCGGCCGCTGAGGTCGCCGAGGGGCGCTGGGACACGCACTTTCCGGTCGACGTCTTCCAGACGGGGTCCGGCACGTCCTCCAACATGAACACCAACGAGGTCATCGCCACGCTCGCGACCGAGCGGCTCGGCAGGGACGTACATCCCAATGACCATGTGAACGCGTCGCAGTCGTCGAACGACGTCTTCCCCTCCTCGATCCACATCGCCGCCACCGCCGCCGTCACCCGCGATCTCGTCCCCGCGCTGGAGCACCTCGCGGCCTCGCTCGCACGCAAGTCCGAGGAGTTCGCCGATGTGGTGAAGTCCGGGCGTACGCATCTCATGGACGCGACGCCGGTGACACTGGGACAGGAGTTCGGGGGGTACGCGGCCCAGGTGCGGTACGGGGTCGAGCGGCTGAACGCCTCGCTGCCCCGGCTCGCCGAACTGCCGCTCGGGGGAACGGCCGTGGGGACCGGGATCAACACCCCGCCCGGGTTCTCCGCCGCCGTCATCGCGGAAGTGGCCCGGGACACCGGGCTGCCGCTCACCGAAGCCCGCGACCACTTCGAGGCGCAGGGGGCGCGCGACGGCATCGTCGAGACCAGCGGGCAACTCAGGACCATCGCCGTCGGGCTGACGAAGATCGCGAACGACCTGCGGTGGATGGCTTCCGGGCCGCGCACCGGACTGGCCGAGATCAGCCTCCCGGATCTTCAGCCGGGGTCCTCGATCATGCCGGGGAAGGTGAATCCGGTCATCCCCGAGGCCGTGCTCATGGTCGCCGCCCAGGTGACCGGGAACGACGCCACCGTCGCCACGGCCGGAGCGGCCGGGAACTTCGAACTCAACGTCATGCTGCCCGTCATCGCGAAGAACGTCCTGGAGTCCGTCCGACTGCTCGCCAATGTCTCGCGGCTGCTCGCCGACCGCACCGTCGACGGGATCGTCGCGCACCGCGAACGGGCCCGCGAGTACGCCGAGTCGTCGCCGTCCGTGGTGACGCCGCTCAACAAGTACATCGGGTACGAGGAGGCCGCCAAGGTCGCCAAGAAGGCGCTGGCGGAGCGGAAGACCATTCGCCAAGTCGTCCTGGAGTCCGGGTACGTGGAGCGGGGCGATCTGACCCTTGAGCAGCTGGACGAGGCGCTGGATGTCCTGCGGATGACGCATCCGTAACACCCTGCGTCTCCCGAGAAACGCCTGATGACGCCCCCGTAACGTCCTGTGCCGGGTGGCGAGAACCGTGACGCGCGCCGCAGCGTCGTATGCCCTGGGCACCTAATATCTGGTCATGGCAGACGGTGGAGCGGTGAGACGAGTGGAAGCGGACGGGTCGACGGCGCGCTGGGCCCCCGGGAGTCAGGTCCTGTGGCGGTACCGGGAGAACGCCGGCGAGCACGTCCACATCTGCCGTCCCGTGACCGTCGTACGGGACGACGAGGAGCTGCTCGCGGTGTGGCTGGCCCCGGGCACGGAGTGTGTGAAGCCGGTCCTCGCCGACGGCACGCCCGTGCACGGGGAGCCGCTGGAGTCGCGCTACACCAAGCCGCGCACGGTGCAGCGCGGCCGCTGGTTCGGCACCGGTGTACTGAAGTTGGCGCGGCCCGGCGATCCCTGGTCGGTGTGGCTGTTCTGGGAGCCGGGCTGGCGTTTCAAGAACTGGTACGTGAACCTTGAGGCGCCGCTGGCCCGTTGGGAGGGCGGAGTGGACTCCGAGGATCACTTCCTGGACATCTCCGTGCACCCGGACCGGACTTGGCGCTGGCTCGACGAGGACGAGTTCGCCATGGCGCAGCGGGCCGGTCTGATGGATGCTCAACTGGCCGCACGGGTAAGGGAAGCGGGATGGTCGGCGGTGGATGCGGTCCGTGCCTGGGGCGCGCCGTTCTCGGACGGCTGGCAGCACTGGCGCCCGGATCCGTCGTGGCCGGTTCCCGCTCTGCCGGATGACTGGGACCGTACGCCCGCGCACGTGTCCTCATGAGACCCTTGATGCGCCCCCGTGGTACAACCGTAGGATCGTCTTCCGCAAGGGCGCACGGCAGCAACAACTCCCGCAGTATGAGCCGGGCTTGACCATACGTCACCGAGGGGCGGCAGGACGTGAGCGAGGGGTACGAGAGCCACGGCGGTACGGCCTGCAGACGGCCGGGCAGGCCGCGCGGGCTCGCCACGGCGTCCGCGCCGGCGACGCCGTCGGCGAAGGCGTTCAGGTCGGCGCGAGCCGTACCCGGCCCTGACGACGCGCAGATTCCGTTCCCGGGGCACACATTCCGGGTATCGGGGCTGCGGGACGAACTGCACGCATGGCGCGCAGCCCCGGACGGATGGATTCGACACGCGTGACGGAGCACCCCACCTCGCACGAGCGCCGGCAGCCCGGCGCCGGCAGGACGCCCGCCCCCGCGGACCCTCGCGGGGCGCTCCTGCGTACCCCGGAGCAGCCGTCCCTCACGCCGGGAACCGCCGCGTTACCCGTTCAGGCACGCAACGGCGACGCCCCGGCCGGACCGGGTACGGCCGTGCCCTGCGCCAAGGGCTCCGCCGACACCGGCGCGGGCTCGCCCTCGCCCTCCGGCACCGGCGCGCCCACACCGCCGCCCGCCTCCCCCGGCCCCGAGCACTCCCAGCCCTCGGCCGCCGAGTCCGATCCGCACCGCCCGCGTCCCACGTCCGAGGCCATCCCGGCCCAGCCCGCCGCCGAGCAGGACCGGCCGACGCGGAGCGGCGGCAAGGAGCGGCGCACCGGGCAGGGGCAGCTGCCGCAGGGCGGTCCGATGCCGATGCGGCGCGACGGCGACCGGCTGCGCTTCGTGGGCGCCGCGACCCGGCGGATCGCCCGGGGCATCGACCTCGACGAGATCGTGATGGGCCTGTGCCGGGCCACCGTGCCGACCTTCTCGGACGCGATCCTCGTCTATCTGCGCGACCCGCTGCCGGTCGGCGACGAGCGGCCCACCGGGCCCCTCGTGCTGCGGCTGCGGCGCACCGACCGGATCCCGGAGGACCGGGACACCGACGGCGGCTTCATGCCCGCGCTGCGGCCCGAGCCCAGCGAACTGCAGTCGATGACGGCCGAGTTGTGCGAGGTGCGCCCCGGTGGCGCCCTCGCCGAGGTACTGCGCGGTGTACGGCCGGTGTTCGCGGACGCGCCCGCCGCCCGGGCCGCGCTGCCCGAGCTGCTCGGCGACGACCTGGTCGTGCCGGGCGGGCAGCGCGCGATCCTGGCGCCGCTGCGCGGCCGCCGCCGGGTGATCGGCGCGGCGCTGTTCCTGCGCCGCCCGGAGCGCCTCGCCTTCGAGGCCGACGATCTGCTGGTCGCCGCCCAGCTCGCCACGCACAGCGCTCTCGGCATCGACAAGGCGGTGCTGTACGGGCGTGAGGCGTACATCGCCGACGAGTTGCAGCGCACGATGCTGCCCGAGACGCTGCCGCGGCCGACGGGTGTACGGCTGGCCAGCCGGTACCTTCCGGCCGCCGAGACCGCGCGCGTCGGCGGCGACTGGTACGACGCGATCCCGCTGCCGGGCAGCCGCGTCGCCCTCGTCGTCGGTGACGTGATGGGTCACTCCATGACGTCGGCGGCCATCATGGGCCAGCTGCGGACGACCGCGCAGACCCTCGCCGGGCTCGATCTGCCGCCGCAGGAGGTGCTGCACCACCTCGACGAGCAGGCGCAGCGGCTCGGCACCGACCGCATGGCGACGTGCCTGTACGCCGTCTACGACCCGGTCTCGCACCGCATCACCATCGCCAACGCGGGCCATCCCCCGCCGGTCCTGCTGCACCTGGGCGGGCGGGCCGAGGTGCTGCGGGTGCCGCCGGGTGCCCCCATCGGTGTGGGCGGCGTCGACTTCGAGGCCGTAGAACTGGACGCACCCGCCGGAGCCACCCTGCTCCTCTACACCGACGGGCTCGTCGAGTCCCGCCTGCGCGACGTGTGGACCGGGATAGAGCAGTTGCGGGAGAAGCTCGCCGCGACCGCCGCACTGACCGGACCCGACCATCCGCCGCCGCTCGAAGCGCTGTGCGACGAGGTGCTCGACATGCTCGGCCCGGGCGACCGGGACGACGACATCGCGCTGCTCGCCGCGCGCTTCGACGGGATCGCGCCGAGCGATGTCGCGTACTGGTTCCTCGAACCGGAGGACGCCGCCCCCGGGCGGGCCCGCCGGCTGGCCCGGCGCGCGCTGTCCCGCTGGGGCCTGGAGGACATGACCGACTCCGTGGAGCTGCTGGTCAGCGAGGTCGTGACGAACGCCGTCCGCTATGCGTCCCGCCCGGTCACACTGCGGCTGCTGCGCACGGACGTACTGCGCTGCGAGGTCGGCGACGACGTACCGCAACTGCCGCGGCTGCGGCAGGCGCGCGCCACGGACGAGGGCGGACGCGGGCTCTATCTGGTGAACAAACTGGCCAGACGGTGGGGCGCGACGCGGCTGAGCACGGGCAAGGTGGTCTGGTTCGAGCTGAACCGGGGCTGAGCGCGGCGCCGTGCGTGCCGTGCGCGCTTGATGGATGAGACGGGTAGGACAGAGACGCCAAGGGCGCCCGGTGGATCACCGGGCGCCCTTGGCGTGCACTACTGACCATGTCCTACTGACTGTTCGGATCCAGTGGGTTGTCCGGGATCCCGTCGGTCGGCGTCGCCGTCGCAGTCGTCGGCTTCGTGGTGGTCGGCTCGGTCGTCGTCGGCTCGTCCGTCGGGGTCGGCGGGCTGGAGGTCGTCGGCGGCTCGGTGGTCGGTTCCTCGGTGGTCGGGGACGACGTCGGGGTGCTGCTCCGCGTCCGCGTGGGCGTGGGCGTCAGGGTGGTGGGCTGCACCGCCGCGCCCGACGTGGTGTTCAGGTCGAACTTGGTGACCTTGCCCATCGCGCCGAAGGTGTACTCGGCCCAGATCTGAGCCGGGAACCCACCACCGTTGACACGGCCGCTCTCCGCCACGAGGCCCGTGGCGCCCTTCATCGACACCTGCTGGCCCGCCTTGCTGGTCCCTACCGCGCCCTCGCCGAACAGACCGACCGACGTGACCAGGTTCGGCGTGTAGCCGGTGAACCAGGCCGACTTGTTGTTGTCGGACGTACCCGTCTTGCCGGCGACCTGCTGGCCGTCGCGGGCGGGGTTGTCCCGCACGGAGACCCGGGCCGTACCGTCGTCGACCACGCCGGTCAGCACCGAGGTGACCGTGTCGGCGGCCTCTTCGCTGATGACCTGGTCGCCGATCGCGTCCGGGATCTTGACCGTACGGTCCTTGTGCTCGACCTTCGCCAGGATGGCAGGGGTGACCTTCTTGCCGTGGTTGTCGAGCGTCGCGTACACGCCGGCCATCTGCAGCGGGCTCGCGCCCATGGAGCCGAGGGTCTGCGCGGGCACCGACTCCAGCTTCTCGGTGTCCATGCCGAGCTTGCCCGCGACCTTGAGGACCTCGTCCATGCCGACGTCGACGCCCATCTGCGCGAAGACGGAGTTGATGGACTTGTTCACCGCGGTCTGGACGGTGACGTTGCCGTAGCTGCGCTCGTCCTCGTTCGGCGGCGCGAAGGCGATGTCACTGCCCACGACGGGACGGCGGTTCGTACCGTCGTAGACCGTGTTCGCCGTGATCGTCTTGCCGCTCTGCGTCTTGGCCTGCTCGTCGAGGGCCGCCGCGAGGATCAGGGGCTTGAAGGTCGACGCGACCTGATAGTCGGGGCGGGTCGCGTTGTTGATGTAGTGGTCGAGGTAGTTCTGACCGCCGTACATCGCCAGGACCTTGCCCGTCTTGGGGTCGACGGAGACGGCACCGGCCTGGATGTCGCCGTCGACCTTGCGCTTCTTCGGGTTCAGCTTGCTGGTCAGCTGCGCCTTGACGGTCTTCTCCAGCAGCGCCTGCTTCTTCTTGTCGATGTTGAGCGTGATGGTCCAGCCGCCCGCGTCGACCATGTTCTGGGCGTCGTCCAGGTTGGTGGCGGTGCCCTGGGCGACGAGCTGCTTCGCCAGCGCGCTGTCGGCCGCCTTCACCAAGTAGCCGGTCTGGCCCTCCATGCCGGGCGCGCCCTTGGGGGCCTTCGGCTCCGGGAACTTCATGTCCGCGCGCTTGGCGGAGTCCAGCCAGCCCTCCTCGACCATGTTGTCGAGGGTGTAGGCCCAGCGGGCCTTGACCAGTCGCTTGCCGGTGTCCGTGGCGACCGCCCAGTCGTACTGGCTCGGGGCCTGAAGCAGCGAGGCGAGGTACGCGCCCTGCTCGACCTTGAGTTCGCTCGCGTCGACGCCGTAGTACGCCTGGGCCGCGGCCTGGATGCCGTACGCGCCCTCGCCGTAGTAGCTGGTGTTGATGTAGCCCGCGAGGATGTCGTCCTTGGACGTCTGGCGGTCCACCTTCAGCGAGATGACCAGTTCCTTCAGCTTGCGCGTGACGGTCTGGTCCTGGTTGAGGTAGTAGTTCTTGACGTACTGCTGGGTGATCGTCGAACCACCCTGCTTGCCCTTGCCGGAGAGGGTGTTGATCAGACCGCGGGCCGTGCCCTTGAGGTCGACGCCCGCGTCCTTGTAGAACGACTTGTTCTCGGCGGCGACGAAGGTCTTCTGGACGTCCTTGGGCACCTTGTCCAGGTCCACGATCTCGCGGTTGACGGTGCCGGTGCGGGCGAGCAGTTTGCCGTCGCTGTACTGGTAGATGTTGCTCTGCTGCCTGGCGGCGGCGTTGCCCTTGGGTATGTCGACGACCATGTAGAGCACGATGAAGGCGCCCATGCCGAGGAGGCAGCAGCCGAGGAACGTCCCGAGGATCGTCTTCCAGTTGACGAACCTGCGTATACCGCTGCGGGGGGCTTTCTTCCCCCCTGCCGTCGCTCCGGACGCCGCTCCGGATGCCGATCCGGACGAGCGCTTGGGCGCCGCGCGGCGGCCCTGCGCCTGCCGCGCTCGTCTCTCTTCCGCTCGTCCCATGGGTCGATCCGCTCCGCTTCACTCTCGTGTGGCACACAGGTTCGTCGCTCAGGTCAGCTCAGAAAGCTAACACCGCGCGCTATGACAAAGGGCCGCCGATCCGGTCTTTTCCGGACGTGAGAATCAGCACGCGCTGCGCAGCTGCCCCAACGAAACCGACGAGCGAGAGGGGTGGAAGGTTGCCGGGATGCGGAAAGTGATCGCACTTGGGTTACCTCGCCCCCGCCGCCCCTACCCGTCCCATCCCCAGGGGCTCTGCCCCTTCGACCCCCGTTCGGTTGTGTGTCGGGTGCGGGTGGGTGGGGGCTGGTCGCGCCCCGCGGCGGAGCCGCAAATGTCACAGCCCCGCGCCCCTGAAGACGCGGGGCTGCGCCCCCCCCGATCCCCGGCCCGCACTGGTTCGTTCAGCTGCGGGCCGGTGGGGGTTGCTCGCGCAGTTCCCCGCGCCCCTGACGGCTCGCCCCCGGCCCGCCCCCGGTCTTTTGTCTTTAGGGGCGCGGGGAACTGCGCAATCTTTTAGGGGGGTCTGGGGGCGCAGCCCCCAGGGGTGGGACGGGTAGGGGCGGCGGGGGCGAGGAAACCGGTGACAGAACCGTGACAATCGGGGTTGACCTGCGGAAGGTCGGCCTCTCTCACTGACCTATGCACGGCGGGTATACACACCATGTATACGCCGTGTGTAGAGTGCTTGGCATGTCCATCGGTCACACGCTCCTAGGGCTCCTGGAGTCCGGGCCCCGTCACGGTTACGACCTGAAGCGGGCCTTCGACGAAAAGTTCGGTCATGATCGGCCGCTGCACTACGGCCAGGTCTACTCGACGATGTCGCGGCTGCTCAAGAACGGGCTCGTCGAGGTCGACGGGATAGAGGCGGGCGGCGGGCCCGAGCGCAAGCGGTACGCGATCACCGAGGCCGGGATCACCGACGTACAGCGCTGGCTCGCGACGCCGGAGAAGCCCGAACCGTATCTGCAGTCGACCCTCTACACGAAGGTCGTCCTCGCACTGCTCACGCACCGCAACGCGAGCGAGATCCTCGACACGCAACGCTCGGAGCATCTCCGCATGATGCGCATCCTGACCGACCGCAAGCGCAAGGGCGACCTCGCCGACCAGTTGATCTGCGACCACGCCCTCTTCCACCTGGAGGCCGATCTGCGCTGGCTGGAGCTCACCGCCGCACGTCTCGACAAGCTCGCCGAGGCGGTGACGGCCCGATGACGTCGATGGCTCCTCCCCCCGGTTCCCTGCTCGCCGCCAGCGAACTGCGCAAGACGTACGGGCCGACGAGCGCCCTGGACGGCGCCGAGTTCTCCATCCACCCCGGCGAGGTCGTCGCCGTGATGGGCCCCTCCGGCTCGGGCAAGTCGACGCTGCTGCACTGCCTCGCCGGGATCGTGACGCCCGACTCGGGCTCGATCACGTACGACGGCCGTGAGATGGCGACCATGAACGACGCGCAGCGCAGTGCGTTGCGGCGCTCCGAGTTCGGGTTCGTCTTCCAGTTCGGGCAGCTCGTTCCCGAGTTGACCTGTGTCGAGAATGTCGCGCTGCCGCTGCGGCTGAACGGGACGGGGCGCAAAGAGGCCGAGCGCACCGCCCTGTCGTGGATGGAGCAGCTGGAGGTCGACGATCTCAAGGGCAAGCGGCCCGGCGAGGTCTCCGGCGGTCAGGGGCAGCGCGTGGCCGTGGCCCGTTCGCTGGTCACCAGCCCGCGCGTGCTGTTCGCGGACGAGCCGACCGGCGCGCTCGACTCGCTCAACGGCGAGCGGGTGATGCAGCTGCTGACCGACGCGGCCCGTTCGACCAACGCCGCCGTCGTGCTCGTCACGCACGAGGCGCGGGTCGCCGCGTACTCGGACCGCGAGATCGTCGTACGGGACGGCAAGTCGCGCGACATGGAGCGGATCGTATGAGTGCACGGCAGTGGGCCCGTGACCTCGGCATGGGTGCCAAGTTCGCGGTGACCGGCGGCCGTGAGGCCTGGGTGCGCGTGCTGCTCACGGCCGTCGGGGTCGGCCTCGGGGTGGCGCTGCTGCTGCTCACCACGGCGATACCCAACGCCTTGGCGAACCGGGGCGACCGCGAACGCTCCCGCAACGACATGACGTACACCTCGGTGGTCCACAAGAAGTCGGACCGTACGCTGCTCGTCGGCACCGCGGACACCACCTTCCATGAACAGGACGTGCGCGGGCGGGTGTTGGAGCCCGAAGGCGCGCAGGCGCCCCTGCCGCCCGGGGTGGAGAAGTTCCCCGCGGTCGGCGAGATGGTGGTCTCGCCCGCCCTCGACCGGCTGCTGAAGTCCTCCGACGGCAAGCTGCTGCGCGAGCGGCTGCCCTACCGCGTCGCCGGGACGATCGCCGACGCCGGCCTCACCGACCCGCACGAACTCGCCTTCTACGCGGGCATCAAGGATCTGAAGGCGACCACAAAGACGACCGGCCGGATCGAGCGCATCGACTCGTTCGGGTCCAGGGACCAGTCCGGGGAGGCGATGGACCCCGTCCTGCTCCTGCTCGTGCTGATCGTCTTCGTGGTGCTGCTGATGCCGGTCGGCGTCTTCATCGCCGCGGCCGTACGCTTCGGCGGCGAGCGGCGCGACCGCAGGCTGGCGGCGCTCCGGCTGGTCGGCGCGGACGGGCGGATGACCCGGCGGATCGCGGCCGGTGAGGCGCTGGCCGGAGCGGTGGTCGGGCTGGTGTTCGGCGCCGGGTTCTTCCTGATCGGGCGTCAAGTCGCCGGGATGATCACCTTGTTCAGGATGAGCGTGTTCCCCAGCGACCTCAATCCGGCGCCGGCGCTGGCGGCCCTGGTCGCCGTGGCCGTACCGGCCGCCGCCGTCGCGGTGACGCTCTTCGCGCTCCGCGGTGTCGTCATCGAGCCGCTCGGGGTGGTCCGCACGGCCCGGCCCTCGCGCCGCCGGCTGTGGTGGCGGCTGCTGCTGCCGCTGGGCGGCCTCGCGATGCTCTACCCGATGATCGGGCAGGGGCGCACCAACGGGAACTTCAACCAGTTCCTGGTCATCGGCGGCGTCATGCTGCTCCTCGTCGGCATCACCGCGCTGCTGCCCTGGGTCGTCGAGGCGGTCGTCAACCGGCTGAACTCCGGCGGAGTGGCCTGGCAACTGGCCATTCGCAGACTCCAGTTGAGCAGCGGCACCGCGGCCCGCATGGTCAACGGCATCGCGGTGGCGGTGGCCGGCGCGATCGCCCTGCAGATGCTGTTCGCCGGGGTCGACGGCGACTACACCAAGGCGAGCAAGAACGACCTGTCGCGTGCGCAGATGTCGGTCACGGTGCCGGACGGCATCCCCATGAACAAGGTCGTCCAGCAGATGTCCGGGACCAAGGGCGTCACGCACACGACGGCGCTGTTCAGGGGTGACGTGGGCGACGGGCGCAACGAACCCGAGCGCCAGGCGGCCATGACCGTCGGCGACTGCGCGGCCCTGCGCGAGGCGGCCAAGCTGCCCTCCTGCAAGGACGGCGACATCTTCGCCGTGGAGAACGCCAGGTGGGACTCGTACACGTCGAACA
The DNA here is from genome assembly GCF_041053035.1 of Streptomyces sp. R35. Classification (NCBI taxonomy): domain Bacteria; kingdom Bacillati; phylum Actinomycetota; class Actinomycetes; order Kitasatosporales; family Streptomycetaceae; genus Streptomyces; species Streptomyces sp. R35. The sequence goes on along the minus strand of NZ_CP163440.1, from coordinate 7,079,507 downwards.
TGGACGAGCCCGGCACCAAGCTCTACATCGACCCGTCCTACGGCACCTCCGAAAAGGGCAAGGAGCTCGCCTGGACGGTGCCGAAGAGCATCAGGACGGCGGACTCGCGCGAGGACCCGTCGGGCGATGAGCGCGGGGGCTTCCTCTTCACCCCCGGCGCGCTGCCCGAGAAGGCCGCGTCGACCCTGACCGGGACCGTCTTCCTCCAGCTCGACGAGTCGGTGCCGGACGTGCGTGAGTACGTACGCAACAGCGCGGCGAGGATCGACCCGCTCGCGGACCCCGACACCTGGACCGCGACCACGCAGTCCGCGCGCTTCACCTCCATCCGCACCGGCCTGTCCGTCGGCGCGACCTGCGTCCTGATCCTCATCGGCGCGAGCCTCCTGGTCTCCCAGCTGGAGCAACTGCGCGAGCGCAAGAAGCTGCTCTCGTCGCTGGTCGCCTTCGGCACCCGGCGCCGCACGCTGAGCCTGTCCGTGCTGTGGCAGACCGCGATCCCGATCGCGCTGGGCCTGCTGCTGGCGTCGGTCGTCGGCCTGACCCTGGGCACGGTCCTGCTGAAGATGACCAGCACCTCGGTGGGCGTGGACTGGGTGAGCGTCCTGTCTATGACGGGCATCGGCGCGGGGGTCGTGGTGCTGGTGACGCTGCTCAGCCTGCCGCCGCTGATCCGCCTGATGCGGCCGGACGGACTGCGTACCGAGTAGCCGGCACCGGCCGGACGCGTGGGGCGGCTCCTTCCCCCAGCGGGGAGGTTCCCCGGGCGGGGAGGGAGCCGCCACGTCACGCCCGGCCCCGCTCAGACCGTGTACTCCCGCACCACCCGCCTGACCTGGGCGAACAGCATGCCCACGTTCACCGACTTGCGACAGACGACCACCGCGACGACATCCTGGTGGTCGTTCATGCGCACGAACAGGTGGGTCAGGTTGTCGCTGTTCACCAGGATCTCCTGGAAGAAGTGCTGATCGCTGCTGACGCCGCGGCGCTCCTTGAAGACGTCCTCGATCATCGCGACCGTACGCCCCTGGAACAGGTCGAGGGTCGCGCCCGCGAGCAGGTCCAGGACCTCGGGCGGGTGGTTGTCCACGGTCTCGTAGGCCAGCAGCATTCCGGTCGCCATGTCGACCGCGCCCGAGGCCACACAGTCCGGTGCGTCAGTGCGCAGCGCCTTGACCAGGCTCAGGACCTGATCCGAGAACCCGGGTGTCATCCGCTTCGTCGCCATTCCGTCAGGCCCCTTCGGACGCGGTGAGGATCGTTCCGATGCGTCCCAGCGCGGGCCGGGTCTCCTCGTGCAGCCGGTCGAGGTCGATGCCCTCGTCGCCCAGGACCACCATCAACGCGGTGTCGCCGACCGCGTAGAAGGCGGCGCAGCCCTGGCTCCCGTAGGTCACCGTCTGCCGGAACGTGCCCCGGCCCGTGGCCTCGGCCGCGCGCCGGGCGATGCCCAGGCCCGCGGCGGCGATCGCGGCGAGCCCCTCCGGGTCGATGGTGTCCGCGGTGTCCGCCGCGATGAGCAGTCCGTCGGCTGCCGCCAGCGCCGTGTCGGTAATTCCGGTCACCTGCTCCCGCAGGCCTCTCATTTCCATCGCCAGTGCCTCATGATCCATGTGCTGAACTCCCTGATGCCTGATCGCACTTGCTCGTTCTCGCGCAGAAGAGCGCTGATCCACTTCGCGGTTCCCCGGAAACTTCAGGTACCGGAATCCGGGGTCCAGATCCGGTTACGCAGACGGAAGAACCCTTTCCAACTCGCCCCGGCTCGTTCCGGGGCGAGAGTTTCGGTGATCCCGCTCGCCCCGGGTTCACGCCGGGGCAGCTCGGAGGGGGTGGGGGGTGGTGGCGTGGTGGGGGCGTCGGACCGGGCGGTGGTGGGGGCCGCGGTCTCGGCCTCGGACCGACGGGTGAGAGTCGCGTCCGCGCCCTTGGCGGCACCGGCCCCCGCGCCCACCGCGGAGGCCAGCGCCGAGATCACTTCGGGAGCCAGGCGGGGGGTCTGTCCTGCGGGCCGGAGGACGGACTCCTCTGATTCGTTGGGCTCCGCGAGTACCTCGATCTCCTCGGGCTCCTCGGGCTCCACCTGTTTCGCGAGGTCCGCGAGTTCCGCGAGTTCCGGGATCTTCGCGAGTTCCTCGGCCTCCGTCACGGAGAGGGACCGCCCCTCCGCGCCGTCCACCTCGGGCGGCTCCCCTGCCGGTCCCGCGCCGCGATCCGCCGGACGGGGCGCGGACGGTGGCCGGCGCTGCAAGGCGCCCGTGGGCGGGAGGCGAACAGTGATCGGGGCGCTCGGATCGGTCTCGTCCGTCGATTCCAGGAGGCCCTCGCCGATCATGCGGGCCATGCCGACCGTCACGGTGTAGACGGCGCGGCCGGTCGCGAAGGCGATGTCGCGGGCGGTGCGCCGGCCGTCGGCGTGCGCCAGTAACTCCCGTTGCGCGGCGGAGAGTCGGATGCTCCGGAGGTCCGCCCCGGCTATGGGCGCGGGCCGTTCACGGTCGGGACGTACGGGGTACGGCAGCGCGGCGACGGCGGCCAGCTTGCGGGCCGCCTCCTGCAGCAGCCGCCCCGGCGCCTCCCCCACGGCGACCGGCGCGAACGGCTGGGACACGGCGAGCCGTTCGCAGTCGTCCACCCGGCCCGCGACGACGGCGAAGGCGGCGTCCTGGAGCGCCATCATGCAGACGACCCTCAGCTGGGCGGCCCCCGCGTAGCCGTGAGCGACCAGTTCGGTCTCCGGCCAGCGCTTGCCCTCGCCCTCCCGGAGCAGTTCCGCCCACTGCTCACCGCCGATCCGGCCGGTGCGCAGCATCCGTGCCTCGGGCCCCGGGGCACCGGGGCTCTCGACGGCGACAACCAGTCCGTCGCGGAAGTGGAAGACTCCCCCGGGCTTCCCGGAGATCCGCAGTCCCCCGGTCACCTTCTCGCGATGGCACTCGTCCAGCGCGCGTGACAGCAGGTCGTATCCGACCCGGCCAAGGGAATCCCGACTGGTCGACATCACTCCCCTTGAGCCTCTGGAGCCTCGTACAGACGCCTGATGCGTCACACTGAGGGGGTATGTGTATCAGTCCGGGCGCATATTTCAGCGAGAGTCGCACTACCTGACGGAAGTTGAATTCTCCCGCCCCTCCAGAGGCTTGATCGGTCGCCCAAATGACCGACTGTGCAAGCCAGTTGAGGTGGTTCAGACCTCGGGTCCCCACACCCGTACGGGCAGCGGACGCAGGGCCTCGCGCAGCGCCGCGGCCAACTCCTCGTACTCCGCCCCGCGCGCCGCACCGGAGCGCATCGCCAGCGCAATGCGCCGCGTGGGCGCCGGATCCGCGAAGTATCCGGTGAGGAGCTGGTTGCTGCGGGTCGTCTCGACCTTGACGGCGGTACGCGGGAGGAGGGTCACGCCGAGGCCGCCGGCGACGAGTTGGACGAGAGTGGAGAGACCGGCGGCGGTGGTGGTGACGGGCGCGTCCGCGCGTCCGGCCTCCCGGCAGATGTCCAGGGCTTGGTCCCGCAGGCAGTGCCCCTCGTCGAGCAGGAGGAGGTTGAGCTCGCGCAGCGCTTCCCGGGGAATTCCCTCCCTGCCCCCGAGCCAGTGGTCCAGCGGCGTGACCAGCACGAAGTCCTCGTCGAACAACGGGAGTTCGACGACGCCGGGCATGCCGAGCGGCACGGCGAGGAGGAGCAGATCGAGGCGGCCGACGGACAGCCCCTCCAGCAGAGTGGCCGTCTGCTCCTCGTGGACCTGGAGGTCGAGGTCCGGGTAGCGGTCGTGGACGAGCTTGAGGACGGTGGGCAGGAGGTAGGGCGCGACGGTGGGGATGACACCGAGGCGCAGGGCCCCGGTGAACGGCGCGCGGACGGTTTCGGCCTCCTCCATGAGCGCGCCGACCGCCGTCAGCACGGCCTTCGCCCGTACGGCGAGACGCTCGCCTGCGGGTGAGAGCAGCACCTTGCGGGTCGTACGCTCCAGCAGGGTCACGCCGAGGGTGTCCTCCAGCGTCGAGACCGCGCCGGACAGCGCGGGCTGGCTCATGCCGATCGCGGCGGCCGCGTCACGGAAGTGCAGATGCTCGGCCACGGCAGCGAAGGCGCGCAGCTGGGCGAGGCTGGGCTGACGCCGGCCGTTCCCCTTGGAGCTCGCCTTGCCGATGGGGCTGGCCATGGCCGCACCTCTTACTCATAGTCACTGATAATCGAGTCCGATCAACAGGACCGAGTGTAGCTATTTCCCTAATCAATGCAGCCTGTGCCACCATCAGCGGCGTCCAACCCCTGGGAAACACCCCCAAAAAGGGTGATCCCTCGCTACAAGGAGAGCGCGTGCTCACTGTTGGTGACCAGTTCCCCCCGTTCGATCTGACTGCCTGTGTCTCGCTGGAGAAGGGCAAGGAGTTCGAGCAGATCAACCACAAGACCTACGAGGGCAAGTGGAAGATCGTCTTTGCGTGGCCCAAGGACTTCACCTTCGTGTGTCCGACCGAGATCGCGGCGTTCGGCAAGCTGAACGACGAGTTCGCCGACCGTGACGCCCAGGTGCTCGGCTTCTCCGGCGACTCCGAGTTCGTGCACCACGCCTGGCGCAAGGACCACGACGACCTGCGTGACCTGCCCTTCCCGATGATGGCCGACTCGAAGCACGAGCTCATGCGGGACCTCGGCATCGAGGGCGAGGACGGCTTCGCCAAGCGTGCCGTGTTCATCGTCGACCAGAACAACGAGATCCAGTTCTCCATGGTGACCGCCGGCTCCGTCGGCCGTAACCCCAAGGAGGTCCTGCGGGTCCTGGACGCCCTGCAGACGGACGAGCTGTGCCCGTGCAACTGGACCAAGGGCGAGACCACCCTCGACCCGGTCGCGCTGCTGGCGGGTGAGTAACCCTCCATGTCCCTCGACGAACTGAAGTCCGCCCTACCGGACTACGCGAAGGACCTGCGCCTCAACCTGGGCTCGGTCATCGGCAACTCCGACCTTCCGCCGCAGCAGCTGTGGGGGACGGTCCTCGCCTGCGCGATCGCTTCGCGTTCTCCGCGGGTGCTGCGCGAGCTGGCGCCTGAGGCGAAGGCTCAGTTGTCGGACGAGGCGTACACGGCCGCCAAGTCGGCCGCCGCGATCATGGCGATGAACAACGTCTTCTACCGGACGCGGCATCTGCTGTCCGACCCGGAGTACGGGACGCTGCGGGCTGGTCTGCGGATGAACGTCATCGGCAACCCGGGTGTGGAGAAGGTCGACTTCGAGCTGTGGTCGCTGGCCGTTTCCGCGGTGAACGGGTGTGGGCAGTGTCTTGACTCCCATGAGCAGGTGCTGCGCAAGGCGGGTGTCGACCGGGAGACGATCCAGGAGGCGTTCAAGATCGCGTCGGTGATCCAGGCGGTCGGGACGACACTGGACGCCGAGGCGATCCTGGCCGAGTAGGGTTTTTCGCCCCCGCCGCCCCTACCCGTCCCATCCCCCAGGGGCTCCGCCCCTTCGACCCCGGGGGTTGTGTTTCGTCTGCGGGCCGGTGGGGGCTGGTCGCGCAGTTCCCCGCGCCCCTGAAGGCTCGGGGCTGAGCCCCCGTACGCCCACCGTCCGCCCAACCCCAGGCTCTGCCCCCGGGTCTTTTGTCTTTTAGGGGCGCGGGGAACTGCGCGACCAGCCCCCACCGGCCCGCAGCCGAAGAACCCACCCCGGGGTCTGGGGCGGAGCCCCAGGAACGGGATGGGACGGGTAGGGGCGGCGGGGGCGAAGAAACCCGGGCTACGGGATGGGTCGGTGGGCCGGGGACGCGTCCAGGGCTGTGGCGCCGCGGGGCTCCGGGGCCTGGCGGAGGCCGGCCTCGCGGGCGTAGGAACGCAGGTAGACGACCACCGTGTTGGTGACGGCGACCAGCGGAACCGCGACCACCGCACCGCCGATGCCGGCGATCATCCCACCCGCGGCGACGGACAGGACCACGGCCAGAGGATGCACCCGCACCGCACGCCCGAGGATGAACGGCTGCAGGATGTGCCCCTCGATCTGCTGCACGGCGAGAACCACGACCAGCGTCATCACCGCCGTGAACACACCCTGCGTGACGAGGGCGACCACCACCGCCAGCGCACCGGAAATCACCGCACCCACCAGTGGAATGAACGCGCCGAGGAAGATGAAGACGGCCAGCGGAACGGCCATGGGGACTTCGAGGAAGTAGATGCCCAGGCCGATGAAGATCGCGTCGATCAGAGCGACTATCACCGTGCCCCGCACATACGCCGTCAGCGTCCGCCACGCCCTCGGCCCCGCCCCCGCGACCCCCTGCCGGGCAGCGGCCGGAACGAGCTTGAGCGTCCACTCCCAGATCCGCTTGCCGTCGTAGAGAAGGAAGAGGGTCGAGAACATCGTGAGAAGGATGCCGGTCAGGGCTTCCACGATGACCGTCACGCCCTCCAGGCCGGCCGACGTGATCTGATCCGTGTTCGCACCGATCGCGGCGCGCAGGTTCTTGGCGATCTCGTTGATCTGCTTGTCCGTCACATGGAACGGGCTGTTGAGGAGCCACTTGCGCAACTCGTCGATGCCGTCCTGGATTTGGTTGGAGAGGTTGTCGATGTTCTCCTGGACCTGCCAGACCACGAACCAGCCGACCAGCCCCATGATGACGAAGCCGAGGATCGCGGTGAGCGCGGTGGCGAGCCCGCGCGGCACCCCGTAACGCGTCAGACGGGCCACCGTCGGCTGCAGCAGCGCGGTGATGAGCAGCGCGGCCACGAAGGCCAGCACCACCAGTTGTACGGCGCTGATGACCCGCATCAACACCCAGACGGTGCCCGCGAGTACGAGCAGCCGCCAGCCGGCCTCGGCCGCGACCCGCACACCCCACGGCACGGCGAGGGCGGGATCGGGACGCTCGGCCGTCAGGACATGGGCGTGCGCGGCGGAAGGGGTGGGCGCGTCCTCGGGCAGACTCCCGGAACGGCTCTCGGAACGGCTCTCGGGACGCCGGTCGGAAATGCTTTCGGGACGACTGTCGGTACGGCTTTCAGCACTGATGTCGGGATGACCGTCAGCCGCAAACGCTGACGCAGCCGCGGAGGCAGACGCAGACACGGACGCCGACGCGGACGGCATCGGTGTCCCATCGGAGTCGAGGGAGCCCTGCGACTCCATCTCCACCTCGGCGCGGCGCTCGTCCAACCGCTCCCCCAGCTCGGTCAGTCCGGCGCCCAGCCGGCCGAGCCACCCTGGCACTCGCGACATGATCCGTCCTTCTCCCCCGTTGCTCCCCACCACTCCCCCCTGGAGTCGTCGGATCCGACCGTACATGGCCGAAGCCCCTCCCCCTAGGACGGGGAGGGGCTTCAGAAGGTTGAGCGGCCGGCGTACGGCGTGGGGCTCAGTACCAGCTGTTGGCCTGCCAGAACGACCAGGCCTCACAGGGGCTGCCGTACCGGCTGTTCATGTAGTTGAGGCCCCACTTGATCTGGGTGGCCGGGTTCGTCTGCCAGTCGGAGCCGACGGACGACATCTTGGAGCCGGGCAGGGCCTGGAAGAGACCGTAGGCGCCGGAGGAGGCGTTGACCGCCTTGTAGTTCCAGCTCGACTCGTGGTTCACGATGTTGCTGAAGCAGGCGAACTGGCCGCTCGGCACCATCTGGCGAGCCATCGCCTGGATCTGCGCGACGGTGTACGAGGACTGCACGGAGAAGCTGGAGGCATCACGCGTCGCGGAGCGGCTGGCCGCTTCCTCGGCCGCCTTGCGCGCCTTGGCTTCCTTCTCGGCCTTCTCCGCGGCCTTCTGCTTTGCGACAGCGTCCTCGGCTGCCTGCTTGCGGGCAGCCTCCTCCGCGTCCTTCTTGGCGCTCGCGTCCGCGGCGATGGCCTGTGCGTCGGCCTGCTGCGTCAGGGACGCGGTCTGCACCTGGGCCTGCTGGCCCGCAGGTATGTCCGCGAGGAGGGTTGCGTCACTTGCCGTCGCCTCAGCGTCGTTCGGCTGGGCAGTGCTGCCCGAGGCAACTCCGACGACACTTCCGACGGCGGTGACCGCGGTGGCCGAGGCCACTGCGAATCCCCGGACCGAAATCCGGCTCACACGGTTTCCTTCCAGCATCGCCCGCTGTAGGTGACCCTCGCGGACGCAATCGTGCCCCTTGGCGCTGGCCTCCCAACTGCGGGGTCACGGGAGGCACGGGCCCGGTGGGCAACTCCCGCGAGGGGAGCGCCGCGTGGTGCTCGGGCGGCATACGACGGCTTTATGGAGTTCTGAGGTTCCTGTGGTGCCATACCGCTGGGGGTACAGATGTGTCGTATGCGGGGCCTGACAGGAGTGAGACTCTGCCGTAACCCGACACCGCAAGGCAATTCTCATGTGCGTGTGAAAGCTCACACCCTGTTTGCCTCAGCTGTTTTCCGGAAACGAGCGCACAGCGAGACGCCGCCCGGCTAGGCTCTTCGCCTTTTGCCGGACGGCGCCAACTAGCGTGTATCCGCCATCCTTTGAACAGGTGGGGTGAGTGGGGTCAGATGTGACCGTCCTCCAGCATTTCGGTCACAAGGGCGGCAATCTGGGACCTCTCGGACCGGTTGAGGGTGACGTGCGCAAAGAGCGGATGGCCCTTCAACTTCTCCACCACGGCGACGACTCCGTCATATCGGCCGACGCGCAGATTGTCCCTTTGTGCCACGTCATGGGTGAGAACAACCCGTGAATTGGCGCCGATTCGGGACAGAACGGTCAGCAGCACATTCCTTTCCAGCGACTGTGCCTCGTCCACGATCACGAAGGCGTCATGGAGGGAGCGGCCGCGGATGTGGGTGAGCGGCAGAACCTCCAGCATGCCGCGCGCGGTGACCTCTTCGATGACCTCGCGGCTGGTGACCGCGGAGAGCGTGTCGAAGACCGCCTGCGCCCAGGGACTCATCTTCTCGGACTCGGAGCCCGGCAGATAGCCGAGCTCCTGGCCGCCCACCGCGTACAGCGGCCGGAAGACCATCACCTTCTGGTGCTGACGCCGTTCGAGCACGGCCTCCAGACCCGCACAGAGCGCGAGCGCCGACTTGCCGGTGCCGGCCCGGCCGCCCATCGACACGATCCCGATGTCGGGGTCGAGCAGCAGATCCAGCGCGATGCGCTGTTCCGCGCTGCGGCCCTTGATGCCGAAGGCCTCCCGGTCACCGCGTACGAGACGGACGTTGCCCTCGGACGTCACGCGCCCGAGCGCCTTGCCGCGCTCCGACTGGATCGTCAGGCCCGTGTGCACCGGCAGTTCGGACACCTCGGGGACATAGGCGTGGCCGACGTCGAAGAGGACGTCCACCTGCTCGCCCGAGAGGGTCAGTTCGGACATTCCGGTCCAGCCGGAGGAGCCCGTGATGGCGAGCTCGGCGCGGTACTCCTCGGCGAGGAGTCCGACCGACGAGGCCTTGATCCTGAGCGGCAGGTCCTTCGACACGACCGTGACGTCGTACCCCTCGGCCTGCAGATTGCGGGCGACCGCGAGGATGCGGGAGTCGTTGTCCCCCAGGCGGTAGCCGCTGGGCAGCACGCTGGGGTCCGAGTGATTGAGCTCGACGCGTACGGTCCCGCCGAGGTCCCCGATCGGGATGGGGGCATCGAGGCGGCCGAACCGCACCCGGAATTCGTCGAGCAGGCGCAGTGCCTGCCGGGCGAAGTAGCCGAGTTCGGGATGGTGCCGCTTGGCCTCCAGCTCCGTGACCACGACGATCGGAAGCACGACCTCGTGCTCGTCGAAGCGGTTCAGGGCATTGGGATCGGCCAGCAGGACGCTGGTGTCGAGAACATAGGTGCGCCGGTCTGGCATACGGCGCTTTGTGCTGGTCACCACGGAAGGACGTACCCCCTCGGATGAGGTCGGGGAGCGACGGAGAGGAGCTGGACCGGTTCTGGCCGCGATGCGCGGGCCGAGAACCGGCCCTCCGTCTCGTCCGTACTGACCGCACGGTCGGGCTGGTGCAAAGGGCCTCCCGGGCGGACGGCCCCGTGCCGTCCGCTGAGATCCGACGCCCGTGGTTCGGGCATCGACCTGGAAGGCTTATGCCCTCGAACACGCCACGCCATGCCACGGCATATGACGGCGCGTTCGTTAACTCCTGATGACGTACGGTCCCGGGGTGCCGGTGGGGTCAGCCACCGTAACGGCGGTGTCGCGCCGCGTAGTCGCGCAGGGCACGCAGGAAGTCGACCTTGCGGAACGCCGGCCAGAAGACTTCGCAGAAGTAGTACTCGGAGTGGGCCGTCTGCCAGAGCATGAATCCGGACAGCCGCTGCTCGCCGCTGGTGCGGATCACGAGGTCGGGGTCGGGCTGGTCGCCGGTGTAGAGGTGCTTGCCGATGAGGTCGACGTCCACGGCGTCGGCGAGGTCCTCGATCGAGGTGCCCTTCTCATGGGCGTCGAGGAGCATCGAGCGGACGGCGTCGGCGATCTCCTGGCGGCCGCCGTAGCCGATGGCGACGTTGACGAGTATCCCGTCGACGTGCGCCGTGGACTCCTCGGCCTCCTTGAGGACCGTCTGCATCTGCGCGGGCAGGATGTCCGGCGTGCCCACGTGGTGCACCCGCCAGCGGCCGTCGGCGGCGAGGGTGCGGACGACGCCCTCGATGATGCCGAGCAGCGGGACGAGCTCTTCCGCCGGGCGGTCGAAGTTGTCCGTGGACAACAGCCACAGGGTGACGACCTCGACATCGGTCTCGGAGCACCAGCCGAGGAACTCCTCGATCTTCTCGCCGCCGGCCTGGTGTCCCTGGACGGTGGTGGAACCCGCCGCCTTCGCCCAGCGCCGGTTGCCGTCCATGATGACCCCGATGTGCTTGGGCACCTGGTCGTGGTCGAGGTGGCCTTCCACCCTGCGTGCATAGAACCTGACCAGCAGACGGCGCAGGTTGTCGCGCAAGGTCACGTGTTGTCAGCCCCTCCGTGCGGATCAGACAGGTGCCGCGGAGGGCAGTTCCTGTCCGTATGGCGGTCCCCCGGAGGCGAAGCCTACCCCCGGAAAACCAGGGCGTTGCTATGGGGTGTCAGCGGCCTGTCGTAGTTTCCTGTGCATGAACGACATGCCTGTATACCGCGCCACAACGGAGCGGTACGACTCGATGGAATACCGGCGTACGGGCCGCAGCGGTCTCAAGCTGCCCGCCGTCTCGCTCGGCCTGTGGCACAACTTCGGCGACGACCGCTCGCTGGACTCCCAGCGCGCGATCCTGCGCCGCGCCTTCGACCTGGGCGTCACGCACTTCGACCTCGCGAACAACTACGGCCCGCCGGCCGGCTCCGCGGAGCTCAACTTCGGCAAGCTGCTGAAGCAGGACTTCGCGCCGTACCGGGACGAACTGCTCATCTCGACCAAGGCGGGCTACCTCATGCACCCCGGCCCGTACGGCGAGTGGGGCTCCCGCAAGTACCTGCTGTCGTCCCTGGACGCCTCGCTGAAGCGGATGGGCGTCGACTACGTGGACATCTTCTACTCGCACCGCTTCGACCCGCACACTCCGCTGGAGGAGACGATGGGCGCGCTCGCGTCCGCCGTCCAGCAGGGCAAGGCGCTGTACGTGGGTGTGTCGTCGTACAGCAGCGAGCAGACCGCCGAGGCGGCGCGGATCCTCACCGAGATGGGCGTACGTCCGCTGATCCACCAGCCCTCGTACTCGATGATCAACCGCTGGACCGAGGACGACGCCCTGCTCGACACGCTGGAGGCGGCCGGAATGGGCTGCATCTCCTTCGTGCCGCTCGCGCAGGGCCTGCTGACGGGCAAGTACCTCAAGGGCATCCCGGAGGGTTCGCGCGCCACGCAGGGCAAGTCGCTGGACCCGGACCTGCTGAGCGAGGAGGTCGTACGGCGGCTGAACGGGCTGAACGACATCGCGGCCCGCCGCGGTCAGTCCCTCGCCCAGCTCGCGCTCACCTGGGTGCTGCGCGACGAGCGGATGACCTCCGCGCTCATCGGCGCGTCCAGCGTGGCGCAGCTGGAGGAGAACGTGGCGGCGCTGGCGGCGCCGAAGCTCACGGACGAGGAGCTGGAGGAGATCGACACGTTCGCGGTGTCGACGCCGGGCACGAACATCTGGGCCGGCCGGAGCTGAGACCGGCCGGTGACCCGGCCATCACCACCGGCCGCCGGTCGGCGCTGAGTCACCGGGGCCGGTGCCGGTCGGGGCCCGTGGGGCTGGGGGCGCACGGGGGCGCCCGTCGGGCCACCGCGTGCGGGCAGAAAAAACGGGCCGGTCCGTGGGGGGGAGACGGACCGGCCCGAGGGGGGGTTTCCACCATAACCCTTCGTAAGTGATGCTGCGTGCATCGGCGTGCCACAACTACTCTCCGGAGTCGCCCGACAACGCCCCGATGGGCGTGGAAGCGCCGATTCAGGCCCTGATCATGGCTGAATCACAGCTGATTCCAAGGGAATCGCGGAGGATCTGGAGAGATCTGATGGGTTTGCGCCCGATTGAGTTTTTCCTCGCCGACCCGCCCGGACGTACTCCAGGCGGGTGACCCGCGCGCCGAACGTCCGCTTGACGCCGCCGCTAACTTCGCAGCCATGGCCACGTTCACCACCCCCGGGACGCCCGATCCGGTGCCACTGGAAGTCGCCGGCTCGGCGCGCGCCCGGCGGCGCGGACTGCTGGGCCGCGACGGAATCGAGGGCGCGCTTCTGCTGGGACCGGCGAGCTCGGTGCACACCCTGGGGATGCGGTTCGCGATCGACGTCGCCTATCTGGACCGGAAGTCGCGGGTCCTGGCGGTGCGGACGATGCGTCCGGGCCGGGTGGGGCTGCCACGCCCGCGCGCCCGCCGGGTCCTGGAGGCGGAGGCCGGGGCGATGGAGCGCTGGGGTGTGCGGCGCGGGGTGCGGGTGACCGTCCACGGCGCGTGACGCCACGTCAGAAAACGGACGCAGCACCGCGCAGCCCCCTCCACTGCGCGGTGCCACACGCGCAGCTTTGCTCACGCGAATTACCTTGGTCCGAACTTACGTGAGGTGAACAGCCCAGGCGAGTGGATCTCGATAACGATGTGGAAACCCCGTGAAGATGTGCGCCATGACATCTGGCACACGTCCGTCATACGGACGGCCATCTCACACAGAGGGCGCCCCATTGGGGTGTTTTCGGTCAATCGTTCCGTGGCTTGCTCGCCTCGATCAGGAAGCGGGTGCTGTGGGCGACGAACGGGCCCTTCGCCTCGATCCGCTCGTGCAGGGCGCGGAGCCGGGGCCGGTACTCGTCGACGGTGAAGCCGGGGACCATCCAGATCACCTTGCGCAGGAAGTGGACGACGGCTCCGATGTCGTGGAACTCGATACGGAGCCGCTCCGAGCGGAGGTCGACGACGTCGAGCCCGGCGGCTTCGGCGGCGGCGCGGGCGCGGTCGGGGTGGCGGCCGTTCCTGGCCTCCTCCGGCTGCGGGCCCAGGAAGTACTCCACGAGCTCGAAGACGCTCGCCGGACCGACCTGCTGGGAGAAGTAGCGGCCGCCCGGGCGCAGTACGCGGGCGACCTCGTGCCAGTCCGTATGGACCGGGTGCCGACTGGTGACCAGGTCGAACGCCTCGTCCGCGAACGGCAGCGGCGCGTCCTCCGGGGAGGCGACGACCACGGCGCCGCGCGGGTGGAGCAGAGCGGTGGCCCTGGCGACATTCGCCGGCCAGCCCTCCGTGGCGACGGTGAGCGGAGGCAACCGCGGGGCGGAGCCGAGGACTTCGCCGCCGCCGGTCTGGATGTCGAGCGCGGCGGACGCGCGGGCCAGCCGCTCCCCCATCGCCCGCGCGTACCCCCACGAGGGCCGCTCCTCGGTGGCCCGGCCCTCGAACCACGAGAAGTCCCAGCCGTCGACGGACACGGCCTCGGCTTCGGCGACGAGGTCTTCGAAGGTGCGGGTGGTGGCCATGGGCGGATCTTCTCAACTCCCGCCGAGGGGAGGCGAGGCATTTCCCTTCGGCCGGCATGTGCCTTCGGCGGGCATTGTCGGTGCCCGCTGCTACGTTCCGCCCATGACGACGAATCCAAGGGTTGTCCAGGTGCCGTACACCGGGAGCGAGAAGGAGATTCTGCACGCGAGCCTCCACCGGCATCGGGACGCGGTGCTGTGGAAGCTGGACGGCCTCGACGACGAACAGGTACGACGGGTGATGACCCCGTCGGGCACAAGTCTGCTGGGCCTGGTGAAGCATCTCGCGTCCGTCGAGTACAGCTGGTTCTGCTCGACCTTCGGGAGGGAGGTCGAGCCCTTGTGGTTCGACCCGTTCGCCGGGGAGGACATGAGCGCGGGGCCCGGCGAGACGACGGCCCGGATCGTCGAGTTCTACGGCCGCGCCCGCGCCGCCGCCGACCGCACCATCTCCGAACTGTCGCTCGACGACCTGGGCACGTCGTGGGACGGCAGGACGGTCTCCCTGCGCTGGGTCCTGATCCACATGATCGAGGAGACGGCGCGGCACGCGGGGCACATGGACATCGTGCGGGAGCTGATCGACGGGGGGACGGGGGATCACCGGCCCGGGTGATCGGGTCCGGGTCGCCGAGGCTGCCGGTGATCGGGGCGCTGGGGCAGATACGGGAACACCAGGCGGTACGCGGCCTCCGCCGTCGGGGCGTCGAGGAGACCGTCGACGGTCAGGCACCGCCGTGCCGGCGCGGCCGAGCCGTCACCGCCCTGGTTGCCGAGCTCGGGCGGGGAGTGGAGCGCGGCCCAGATGTTCATCAGCAGCACGCTGAACGCGGCGAGCGGGGCGTCGGCTGGGCCCTCGCGGCGGGCCCAGCGCGCGCCGATCTGCCCTCCGACGCGCGGGACGTCCTCGATGCCCGTCCAGTACGTGTCCGGGGCGGCGTACAGCACATGGCGGACGTGGGTGTGGATGAGGGCGCTGCTGCACAGCAGGCAGGGTTCGAGCGTGGTGTAGAGCCGGAGGTTCTCGTAGCGGCGGCCGGCGGGCAGCTGTGCGAGGGCGTTGATCTCGGCGTGGGCGATCGCGGTGCCGACCAGTTGGCCGGGCGGGGCGGTGGATTCCTGGCTGCGGTTGCGTCCGGTGGCGACGACCTCGCCGTCCCCGTCGAGGAGTACGGCGCCGATGGGGCGGCTGCCGGCGCCGAAGGCCTCCCAGGCGAGGTCGAAGGGGAGGCGCCAGGGGGTGGGGAGGGCAGGCGTGGTCATGAGTTGAGTACGAGCATGACGTGCTCCTCGTCCCCGTGGTGTACCGTCCCGGAGCGCTCGAAGCCGTGCCGTTCCAGGAGGCGTATCGAGGCGGTGTTGCCGGTGAACACCTCGGCGTACAGGGGCCGTTTCTTCTCGGCGGGCAGAAAGAGGGCGAGGGCCCGGGTGCCGATGCCGCGGCCCCAGTAGGGACGGCCGAACCAGTACCCGATGAAGCGCTGCCCGTCCTCCCACCAGGCGACGATGTTCCCGGCCGGTTCGCCGTCGACGGTGACCGTCTGCACGAAGCCGGTGCTGTTGCCGAGGACCCGCGTGACCCAGTGGGTCATGAAGGCCTCGCGTTCCCGGGAGGGGAACCTCGAACGCCGCACCGCCTCCGGGTCCAGCTGGTGCTGGTAGAACGGCTCCAGGTCGGCTTCGGCCACATCCCTCAGACGTACGTCCTCATCCATGCTCACCGAGTCTGGCACCGCCCACTGACACTCACCGTCCACCAGCTTCAGGGGACCAGGGGACGCACCTCTTCAGCCACGAACCGTACGAACCCCTCGGGATCCGGTTCGTCGGCGGTGGGCTGGAGGACGACGGTGTCGGCCCCGGCGTCCACGAGGCGCTGGACGGCCTTGGCGACGGCACCCGCGTCACCGGCGACGCCGTGCTCCGGGACCGGATCCTCGCCGTTGGCCTCGATCTCGGCGCGCAGCCGGGCGGCGGCGTCGGGCCCGGTGGTGGTGTGGAGGTAGACGACCACGCGATGCCGGTCGGTCCTGCCCGCCGCCTCCCGCCCCTCGTCGATGAGTTGGCGGGCCCGCCGTACGCCCTCGGGCGCGGTGGAGGCGGTGAGGATGGTGCCGTCGGCGGCTTCGCCGGACAGCCGGAGCGTACGGGGCCCGGTGGCGCCGGTGAGGACCTCGGGAGCCCCGGCCGGCGGCCAGTCGAGGGCGACCTCGTCGAGCTTCACGTACCGTCCGCTGACGGTGACCCGCTCGCCCCGCAGCAGCGCGCGCAACGCGTCGAGGTGTTCGCGCAGCAACGTCACGGGTGACTCGGCCCGCGCCCCGACCTGCCCCATCCAGTCCTGTACGCCGTGGCCCACGCCCACGGTGGCCCGCCCCGGGAACAGCCGGTGCAGCGTGGCGGCCTCCATCGCGGTGACGGCGACGTTGCGCAGCGGAACGGGCAGGAGTCCCACCCCGACCTTCAGCCGTTCGGTCCAGGCGAGCGCGGCCGCCGCGGCGGAGATCCCCCCTTCGAGGAAGCAGTCCTCCCACAGCCACAGCTCTTCGAGGCCGGAGTCCTCCGCCGCACGCGCGAGGGCGCGCAGTCGCTCGGGAGGCAGTTGGGGCCGGAACACAACGCCGAGAGCAGTCATAGGGCCTTCCTACCGACCGGCCGCCCGCCGGACAACTTCTTTACTCCTCAGCCCCGTTCACTCCTCGACCCCGTTGCCGGCACGCGCGTACCGCAGCTGCGCGACACCGTTGCCGAAGACCCGGGCCTCGACGAGCCGGAGCCGCGTCAGGGCGTCCGTCTCCGGGAAGAGCGGCTTGCCACGTCCGATCAGCACGGGATGGACGTACACCCAGAACTCATCGACGAGATCGTGCCGCATGAACTCGGCGGCGAGATCGGCCCCGCCGAGCCCCAGATCCCCGCCGGGCTGCTCCTTCAGGG
Source organism: Streptomyces sp. R35 (assembly GCF_041053035.1). Classification (NCBI taxonomy): domain Bacteria; kingdom Bacillati; phylum Actinomycetota; class Actinomycetes; order Kitasatosporales; family Streptomycetaceae; genus Streptomyces; species Streptomyces sp. R35. The sequence continues at coordinate 7,062,703 of NZ_CP163440.1, read as the reverse complement.
CCCGGATCTCCTCGGGCACGACCTCCCGCACGATGGTGGTGTGCCCATCGGCGTGGTGCAGCGTCCGCGAGAACACCACCTTGGGGATGTTCCGCCAGATCTCGGCGAACTCGACCACCTCGGGCGTGCTCTCCGGGTCCTTGTCGGCCGTCGGCCAGTACCCGGCCAGCAGCTCGTACGTCACCCGGCCCTGTAGCAGGGCGCCCAGCTTCCGGATCTCCCTGTTGAAGTGTCCGTGCAGCTCGGCGTCGACCTGATGCCAGTCGATCTCGCGGTTCGGGCCCTCGATGTATCCGTCAAGAGACACCGACATCATCAGGATGATCTTTCGCATGACGGACCTCGCCGATGTCGTCTCGTAGGCAGGGGCACAAAAGGGTGTGCCCAGTCAACCAGGATCCGGCGAACCGGCCGACGGGATACGCTGAGGACCACTGCGCTGTTCGTGTGAAGTTCCGTGCGTGGGGGGAAAGTTGAGCGAGCACGACGTCGGGTCCGGGGGCGGGACAGCCGTGACGGACACACGGGCCGTCCCACTGGTCTCCCGGCAGTAGCCGCGGTCCGGCCCCGATGGCACGAAAGAGAGCGCTCCTGATCGGAGCGAGCGACTACGACGCGCCCGGGATCGCGCCCCTGCCCTTCATCCCGGACGACATGGCCGCACTCGGCGAGGCGCTCGAACGGCGCGGCTTCGAAGTGAGCATCCCGAGACCCAAGCGGCAGGTCGGCACCACCTTCGTCAATGTCGAGATGGGCCGTTTCCTCAGGAGGGCCCGGGCCGGCGACTCACTGCTCGCCTGCTTCAGCGGCCATGGCGTGCACGCCGAGGGACAGGACTACTTCGTTCCCGAGGACGCGCATCTGGAGCTCGAACCCTTCGAGCAGGGCTGTGTCGCCATCGACTGGAAGCGTGACCTGGAGAGATCGCTCGCCGAACACATCGTGATCCTGGTCGACGCCTGCCGGGAGGGAATCGAGCGGGACTCCCAGGGCCTCACGGGCCTCACGAGCTGGGGACGCCGCAAGGTCGACCGTGAGCTGCGGCGCAAGGTCGCGTACGTGTACGCCTGCTCCCCCGGCCAGCTGGCCCGGTTCGTGACCCCGGGCGACCAGGTCCGCGACGGAGTCGACTGCGGCACCCGGCCCGGCGAGTCCTTCAGCCTCTTCTCGCGTGCGGTGCGGGACGTACTGCTGCGCCATCCGGGCGCGCTGGACCTGGGCGGCTTCAAGGAGAACGTCCAGGACCGCATCGAGGATCTGCACCGCGGCTACGGCAAGATGAGCCATCTGCAGCAGTTGCGCGTGGTGGTGTACGCGGCCGGGGACCAGGGCGAGTTCCCGATCGTCGACCCACTGCCCGGCGTCGGGGCCGAGCCCGTGCCGCACCCCTCGCCGGGTGCCTCCGCCGGGCCCGTGGCTGCCGCTGCCGTGGTGTCCGACACCATGTCCGCCGTCGCCGAGCCCGAGGTGGAGCCGGGTGTCCGGCTCGCCCGGGCCCTCTACCGGTTCCAGCTCCACCACGAGACGGAGCCGCTGCTCGACTTCGCCGCCACGGGTCCGGCCCGTGATGTCGTGCAGCTGGCGGACGTGGTGCCCGCGCCGGTCCAGGAACAGATCTGGGACGCGTGCGCGCTGCTCCGGCCCGGGCCCGCGTGGTGCGAGCTGCGGCGGGCGCTGCACCGTGCCGGGCGCCCCGAAATCGAACAGCGCGTCCTTGAGACCGCGTTGCGGAGCCGTCTTCCGGACGAGCTGTTCCTCGGCATGGCCGCGGACGACGTGCACGACGTACTGACCCGCGCCGCGAGAACGTACGACGCACCCGCCACCGTGAAACTGGTGGAGAGCCTTCATGGCCATGGCCTCGGACAAGAGGCCGGGCAGCTTCTGTACGCGGCCGTACGGGAAGCGACCGACGCGTTGCCTCCCCTGCTGGCGGCGTTGCGGTCGGCCGGGCTGATGCGCGGTGCGGAGCGGGTGCTGACGCACTGCGGCCTGCACCATCCGGCGCGGCTGCTGCCCGGCCTGGTGGCCGCGCTGGAGGCCGCGGGAAGCGGCACGGCCGATCACGGGCGGCTGTTGACCGCGATCGCCGCCCGGCCGACGGCAAGTCTCCTGCGCTGCCTGGCGGACCTGCGGACCGACGGCCGCGGCGAGGACGCCCTCGGGGTACTGGCCCGTGCGGCGGCCCGGGGCCCGGCCGAGGTGGCCCGGCTGGTTCAGGCCCTGCTCGACAGCGGCGCCGACTCTGACGCGGCTCTCGTCCTCGACACCGCGGCCGGATGCCTCTCCGTGCCCCGGCTGACCGACCTCGTACGTCTGTTGCACCAGGACGCGTCCGACGGCGGTGCCGCCTCGCTCGTCCTGCTGCAGGCCGCCGTCCGGAGGCGCGGGTTCACGGACTTCGTCCGGCTGGTCCGCGAACTCGCCGCCCGGTGGCTGGACAGGGAGGCCAGGACGGCGCTCGCCGTGTGGACCAGACTCCGCCCGCCGGACGAACTGCCCCCGCTGGTCTCGGCGTTGTCCAGGAGCGGCCACGACGTCGAGGCGGGGCATCTGCTGGCCACGGTCGCCACACGTCGTTCACCGCGGGCGGTGGCCACCGCGTACGCGGCCCTGCGTCGCGCGGAGCTGCCCTCGCAGGCGAGGCGGCTGGTCGCGCTGGTCCTCGGCCAACGGCCGGACGACGATCTGCCCGCGGTGCTCCAGGCCCTGTGTGAAGCCGGGGCCGGGACCGAGATCCACAGCTTGGTGTCCGCCGTGGCCCTGGACCCGTACCGATCGGCCTTCGACGTGGTGCCCGTACTCCTCGCGATCTCCGCCGCCGGTCTGGACTGCCATGCGGTGACGGAGTCGGCTGCGCTGCGGCGTCCCGCGGCCGACCTGCCGCTGCTGCTGCGGGCGCTGCGCGAGGGCGGGGCGGACACCCTCCTCCGGCAACTGCGGCAGGCCGTGGCGGCAGGACGCCCGGCCGAAGCGTTCTCCGACCTCGTCCTGACCCTGCATGCCACCGGGGAAGCCGCGGAGTTGCGGGCACTGCTCGGGATCGCGGCCACCCTTCGCCCCTCCGGGGACCTTCCCGTGCTGATCAGCACGCTCTACGAGAACGAGGCGACCGAGGCCGCGCAGACCCTGCGGAACGCCGCCGCCCACAGTCTTCCCGCCGTACAGCTGAGCGCCCTCGTCGTGTCCCTGGTGCGGAACGGTCGGACCCGGGACGTGGACGCCCTGCTCCCCCTGGTGAGCGAACAACGCCCGGTCGACGTAGTGGTCTCCCTCGTCGGCGAACTGAACGCCGCCGGAATCCCGAAGACCGCCGAACACCTCACCCTGCACGCGGTCGAACTGCGTCCGCTGGCCGACATCGCGGCCCTGGTCACGTCCTTGCGCACGGCGGGGCTCGACATCGCCGCCGACCGCGCGCTCGCCGCTCTCGGAACCGGCCGCCCGTCGGCCCAGACCATCGACGCGGTACGCGCGCTGCGCGGGGGCCGGAGGGACGATATGCCGGAGCTCCTGCGCGGCGCCGTCCTGTCCAGGAAGGCCGGAGCGGTGCGCCTGCTGGTGGAGGCACTGCGCGAAGCGGGACTCGCCGACGAGGCACGGATGACCGTCGTCGTCGCCGCGGAGACCTGCGATCCGGACTCCCTGGGACGGCTCGTGGGGAAGCTGAACGGTGCCGGTCTCCGTGATGACGTCATGCTCGCCGCGGACGTGGCGGCCGAGTTCCGGCCGATCACCGACGTGACGGACATCCTGTACGTCCTGTTCGGCTTCGGTCTGCAGGACGCCGCCCACAGGTTGCTCTTCACCGCGACCCGCCGTCGTGGCGCCGCCGATCTGGTCCTCCTGCTGAGCCGGCTGGACGACGAGAGCGCTCCGCGAGGCTGGGCCCTGGACAGCGTGGGACAGCGCAGCCCGGTCGCCACCATGGCCAAGGTCGTGCAGACACTGCTCGCGCGAGGTCGTGCCGAGGACGCCAGGAGGATCCTGTTCACGGCCTTCGACGCCCGCCCACCCACCGGTCTGCCCCCACTGCTCCGCAAACTCGGTATGACGGAATACGGACCCGCCTCCACACACGGGTCCGCCTCCGAGCTGACCGCCTCCGCATGGAAGGCATTCGAGTCGGTGCTGCCGCGTCGATCCCTGACCCTGGTCATGGGGTGGGAGCACGTCCTGCACGACGCCCGTCTGGACGAGGCCGCCTCCGTGGTCCTCTCGCACGCCGCCCAGCGGCCGGCGAAGGAACTGACGAGAGTCCTCAGTGCGCCGGAGTCCGGCAAGTGGGAGGCGGGCGGGCGACGTCTGATGGAGCGGGTCGCCCAGACCGGCCGCTTGGGCCAAGTGCTGGAAGAGTGGCGCGCCGAGGCTTCCCCGTCCGACTTCCAGAACGCGCTGGACCAGGCCGCCGAGTACCTGCTCCTGGGGACGCTGGCCGTGGGCTCATCGCCGCACCGGGACCTACAGGTCTGGGCCATGCAGCGCTGCCCCGTCGAGGAGCTGGTGCCGGCCCTGGCGGAGGCCGTACGGAAGTCGTACCACCTCGAGCCGGGCGTGCTGGAGCTGCTCGCCGTGCACCGGCAGCCCGGTGACGTAGTGCGCCTGGTGGACGACCTGCTCGCCGGGGGACTCGCCGGGCAGGCGCAGAGCCTCCTCACCGACATCGGGCTCTGGTACCCGCCGGAGGCGGTGGCCGCCCTGCTGCAAGAGCTGGACACGGCGCGGGCGCGCGAAGACATCGGTCACGTCATCGCCGGAATCGCCACGCCCGAGGCAAAGGCCGGACGGACACCTGCCCAGGTGATCCTGGCTCTGCACCGCCGCGGGCTGTCCTCGTACGACGACGAGATCCTGAACGCCGTCGCCGAAGATCCCGGCAATCACGGCCGGTTGCCAGGGTATGCGCGTGACCTGTTCCTGGCGGGTCTCTCGGCCGAGGCGGATCTGACCGTGACCCGGTACCTCGAACGATGTCCCGACAGCAAGCTGGTGGCCGCCTTCAAGGAGATGGGCGCGCCCGGGCTGCCACGCCTCTGGGTTTCCCGGCACGCGCACTTCGTGGCCGCGACGCGAACATTGCCCGTCATCCGCGAGGTCCTGCTCGCCTTGTGCGCGGAGGGCCATTTCGGCTGGGCGTCCAGGCTCATGTTCTCGGTCAGGCAGCTTCGCTCCGCCCAAGAAGCGGCCGAACTCGACCTGGCCCTCGCAGCCTCCGGCCATCGCACCCACCTGGACAACGCGGGCACCCTGAACGTGGCGCCCGATGCCCCTCGCCGCCGCGCCTTCAGCAAGTTCCGGCGAGGGGACTGAGGGCGGGCTCGGCTCTGGGTCCCGGACGACTCCCCAAGGCCGGCAAGGCAGACCACTTGCTCTGACCGCAGCCCCGCGACCGCCCAACACTTGCTCCGCGTCAACCGGTCCTGCCCTCGGCAGGACCAGACAGAGGCGGGGGGCGGCGGTGGAGTTCCCCCCGTTTCTGATCCGATGGTGTTCTGGCCACCCACCGCTGGAAAGGCAGCGATCAACGGTTGATGGACTGGATCTCCTGCACGTTCATGTTCTGGGTGGTCTCGAAGGTGCCGTCCGGAAGGTCGCCCTTCGCCCCGCCGGACCCCTCCCAGGAGATCTGCCAAGTGATCGACGCCGTCAGCTGGTACGGCTTGCCGTTCGTCGCCCGCTGGTAGGTGATGCCGCACGGCGGAGTCTTGTCGGCGTCGCCCTTGGTGTACGGGGTGCCGATGGAGCCGTCGTCGTTGATCTTGCAGTCGCCGGAGGCCGGGGAGGTCTCGGCGTCGTCCGTCCCGGGATTCAGGTGCAGCGCAACCGGCTTCGCGGTGGTCTCCGCCCACACTCCCGCGTCCGCCAGCTCGGCGCGGACCTTGACCTCTTTGAAGGTGCCCTTGTCCAGCCACACCCAAGTGGGCAGGTTCACGGTGGACTTGGTCGCGGGCTTCAGCTCGACCTCGGTCTCGGGGACCTTGATCTTGTCGTAGGCGTAGGCGGCGAGGACGTCGGGCGTGGGGGCGTGCTTGTCATCGGGGAGAGTGTTGGCGTTCTGCCAGAACAGGGTGCGTTCGCAGTCGTAGGCATCGATGTCGTTCGTCATGTTCTTGTTGATCACCCCGCGCCAGAACATGCCGTCCTTGCCCAGGTTGTAGTTCTTGTAGCCGTCCCCACTGCCGGCCGAAGCCTGGCCCTTCTCGTAGTGGCTCACCATCAGCTCCTCGCCCCAGCTGAGCGAGGGAGTGACGCGCACCAGATCCCCGCCCTTCTTGAGCTGGTCCACGCCGTTCTTCAGCTGCTGGGGCGTCGCTACCGGCTCGTACCAGCACGCCGGGGGCTGCCAGTTGGGATCCACCGGGGCAAGCGCCTTGGGGGAGCTGCCGGATGTACTGCCGCTTTCCTGCGTGACCTTGATGCGGGTGGCGCCGGCTTCCGCAGTGAGCATGTTGCCCGAGGACCCGCCCGAAGGGCCCTGCGGAGGCTTGGTGGGTGCCGCGTCGTCGCCTTCGCCGTAGCCGTACGCACCGGTGGCAGACGTCAGAAGCGCGATGACCGTCGCGGGCAACAGGCAGAGGCACCTGCCTGCCCCCCTCACTGCCCGCACGCTCCCCGCTCGGTCTCCACCGACCTGGTCTGCCACACGCCCCGAGAGCTCTTCTCCAGCGTGGTGCGGTACTGAAGGTAGGGGCTCGTGCCGTCAGGCGTGCCTTCCTCCTTCCCCGTCTTACGGTTCTTGGTGGACGCCTTGCCTTCGTCCACGCAGTAGAAGAGCACGCCCAACCCGGTGCTGTTCAGGCGGACCTGGGAGTCGAAGACTCGGACCGTGCCGATCAGGCTGTCGTCGGTCTTCACATAGCCCTTGATCCACTTGCGGGAGGTTTCCAGGGCGACACCCTCGTTGTAGAAGGTCACGTAGTCGGCGTCAGCGTCGGCTTCGATGATGGCCGCGTGGTTCGCCCGCAGCTCTTCCTTGCCGTCATCCAAGATCGCCTGCAGCTTCGAGTCACTGTTCGTCCAGCCCTCGAAGTTCATCGTGAAGGTCGAAGGGAGCGAGATCTCCGGCCGCTTCACCCCGTCCGACGAGGCCGAAGCGCTGGCCGAAGCCGAAGCCTTCCCGCCTCCTTGGTCCGCCCCCTTGATCTTGTCCGAGGACGAATCGTCGCCTCCCCCCGAGCCACAGGCGGTCAGCAGTAGGGCTGCGGATGCAGTGAGCGCGGCTGTCACGAGCCGGGCGGGGCGGTTCACTCTGTGCTCCCGTTGGTGTGGGGGGTAACTCAAGCGAACCAACGCTATCCAAGGGGCGTCTGAGGACACCAGGCGGGTCTCCGACAAGATCGCACCAACCACCGCAGGGTTTAAGCGAATTAGGCCGGATTGACCCGCACGCCATGTGACGAAGCAGCACGCATCGAGCGATCGACGACCAACTCTCGGTCATCACAGACGATCGACTGCGGCTACACCGTTTGCCGTCGCATACCTCGCCCGGCGGGTTACCGCGGTCACGTCCCGTGGCGTGGTGCAGCCAACCAAGGATGACGAAGGCCCAGGGCTCGGGGACTCCAACAAGCGCCACAAGCCCAGTGATTGGCAGATTTGTTCCACGCCCAGCCCCGTCCACCTGCCGCTTTCGGCTTCCCCAGTGGAACAGATCCGCCAATCACCCCCACACCACCTGGAGGGCCTTCGGACGAGCCCGGACAGGATCGCCACACCAACCCCCAGGCCGGCCCGCACCGACGAGCCCATACGCTCCTGCCCACTTGACAAAAACGCCTACATATCAGGATCTCGCGATCCGCGGCATGGAGCGATGCGCTGACCTGCGCGGCCGCCTCCTGTCTCACGAGCCGACCTGCAAGATCAGTCTCACTTTGCTGCCAGATCCCCAGCGGCCCAGAGTGCGCTCACGGGCAGCACGTGGACCCTGTCGTCCAAGGTGCAGCTCTGCGTGCCCGGATTGAGCACGACCCGCCGACGAAGGAGCCGCTATGCGCCCGTCGCAGGCCTCCAGCACCAGATCGGCCTCGACCTTGTCGTGCGTACGGAAGTGATCCGGGATGACAGGGTCGTCGAGCCGGCCGACCTGCCGCAGCGCTTCGTCGACGATGAAGGTCAGCGGTAGCTGCCCGCGAACCCGGCGCCCCGGCGACGGTCTCAACGTCGGACTGGTGCCGCCATGCTTGCGAGTGCGTCGACGGCTTGCTGGAACTGGCGGCGCCAGCGTGAGGCGAGCATCGGCTTGGTGAGTCCGATGACTGTGCCGTCGAATACCTCGGTATTGCCGATCCGGGTTCCCCCGCCGGCTCGCGCGGTGAAGGTCCACAGATGGCAGGACCGCACGCCGTTGGCGTCGCCGGACCAGGAGGCACGGTGGGCGGACTCGGCGATGTCGACGGTGACGTGGTCGGTGGTGGTCCCGGCAGGAAAACCGAGGCGGAGAGTCTGGTCGAAGGTCGCGCCCGCTGCGAATCCGGGCGGTCCGGTCCACTCGGTGGCCTGGTGCAACGGCGACCAGGACGGCCAGTTGCCCAGGTCGCTCCAGAGTGCCCAGACGTCGTGCGGGTCGGCTGGGGTGTCGGCTGTCGCGGCGACGACAAGCGTCTTCCAGCCGGGTCGGGCTACACCGATCCCCTCCAGGCAGAACTGGACATCCTGATGGGTGGATGGGTTCTGGCTCGGCATGCTTGATTCTCCTCAGATACAGTATCCTGGAGTGCAGATACAGCATCTTGGACATGGAGGCATCGCGTTGTCAACGGATCCAGCAGAGGCGGTCAGTGCGACGTTGGCGGCGAATCTGCGGGCGGGAAGAAGAGAGCGCGGCTGGCGCTTGGAAGACCTCGCCTCCCGCAGCGGTGTGAGCCGCGGCATGCTCCAGCAGATCGAAACCGGTCAGACCAATCCCAGCATCGCGACGGTCGCCCGCATCTGCGCCACACTCGGGATCTCCATCGGAGAGCTCGTCGAGCCGCCGGAAGATCTCGGCCGGGTGACCACCGCCGCCGACATCGACGTACGGCGAGCCGGCCGTGCCAGCGAGGCGAGGCTGCTCATCAACGATGGACAAGCGCCGTTCGTCGAGCTGTGGGATTTCGTCATCGCGCCGAACGACGAGATCAGCTCGCACGCCCATCCCACCGGCACCCGCGAGTTGATCCACCTGCACGAAGGAGAACTGGTCGTGGAAGTCGGCGGGGCCGCGTTCCACGTCGCGGAAGGCGGGTCCGTACGCATCCGGGGCGACCGAGCCCACGTGTACCGAAACCCGACCGCTCAGCCGGTCCGCCTGACCATGACCGTGGTCTACTCCGGCAACCAAGACCCGCGCTACGCCCGGCCCGCCACCTGACCACGTCCCACGTCGCAACAGCCCACGCTGCCGTGCGGGCGGCATCTTGGGGCCTGGACGGCGGCAGCATAAGTGCCGCCGCCGTGCAATTCTCGCTGAGATCACGCAGCGAGTTTTGAGACCCTACCCCTGGGTCTCAGCTCTGCGTACCGCCGCTCGACGCCCCGCGAGGGAACGTCACCTCCACCCGGCGGTTCTTCCTGCGGCCCTGCTCCGAGGTGTTGTCGGCGATGGGGTAGTCCTCGCTGTAGCCGCGTACCTCGAAGGTGATGTCCGTCGAGCCGAGGGCGGAGGCCAGTTGGTCGTGGACCGCCTCCGCGCGCTTCTTGGAGAGGGTCAGGCCGTGGGCGTACGAGCCGAGGTTGTCGGTGAAGCCGAAGACTCGGACGGTCGTCGCGTTCTGGGCCTTGATCTCGTCCGCGATCGCCTGGATACGGGAACGGGCGTCCGGGTTCAGCTTCGAGCTGTCCTTGGGGAACAGCACCTCTGCTTGCAGCGCGAACGTCACATCCGAGTTGGTGTCCTCGCGGCGCTCCTCGCCGCCCAGGTCCTCCACCACCGACTTGATGTCCAGGACCTTGGCGGGGGCGAGGGTGGCGCCGTCGGCGAGTTTGAGGCCGGGGCTGGTGGCGTCGACTTCCGGGGGCGGGGATGTCGTCACGCTGCCCGGGGGTGCGCTCGGGTCGTCGTCCGCGTACGCCGGTGCGCCGGGGAAGCCGAGGGTGAGCAGTACGACTACGGCTGTGAGCGTTGTCGTGGTGGTGCGGCGGGGTTGGGCCATGGGTCAGCCCTCGGAGATTTCGATCGAGGCGGGGGGCATGGAGCCGACTTGGAAGTCGACCTTGGTGGTGTCGGAGGGCGGGGCGGGGAATTGGGCGAACCATTGGGTGGTTTGGCCCTCGCGGATGCCACCGTCGAACCTCGTGCAGAGACACCGGCCTTCGGTGTCACGGAGGACCAGGTACTTCTTCTTGCCCGTTTGGTCGACCAGGCTGGCTCCTGCCATGGAGCCGCCGTTCTTCGCCAACTCGCGCTCGTCACCCCGCCAGTTGCCCATGGCCAGCGCGGAACCCGTGCTGTTCGTCACCGTCCCCTCGACGGTGACGAAACCGCCTTCGTCGCGCTTGGCGGACGAGACCGAAAGTGTGATGCCGTTCTCCCCCTTGACCTCGGCCAGAACCGTGTTCGTTTCAGGTGCCTTTGAATCCCTCTCACCTGTTGCACTAGCACGCGCAGAAGGAGTCGAGGACGAGCCATTGCCAGAGTTGTCCTCGTCGCCCCCGCCGCAGCCGGCCACGGCGAAAAGCAACGCAGTAGTGATCGCCACTGTGGACAGCGCCCTGCGGCCCTTCATGGTGCGCCGGAGATCCATCGGTACGGCTTCCTCTCACTCGGCCAGATGCACAGAGAACAGCACGGACGCGTCAGGAAGGTCGTCCGAATTGAAATCTTCGGGATCGATGTCGACGGGATCGCCACCGCAGTTCAGCTCCACGAGCTTCTTGGGGTCCGCGTCCTGGGCAAAGGTGCAGCGCGGCTCGATGACGGCCGTGGCATGGGCCTTGGCGTGCTGGGCCTCCGTGCCAGGGATGATCGAGTCACCGACGGTGTAATTGGTTTCGATCGCCACCCGATAGCCCGGAAACCCACTCACGGTGGTGAGCTCAGCGCCGCCCTGAACCGTCGAGTCGTTCTCGGCGGCCAGCTGCTCGGCCGCCGCCGTAGCTCCCGCGCCCTTGAACAGGTCGCCATCGAGCCAGTCCAACCATTGATCGTCCTTGCCGATGGCCCCCGCCAGGCCCGTCATCAACTCGTCGCGGGAGTCCTGCGCGGCCGCCAACGCCGCAGCGTCCGCCGCGGATTGAGCTCCATTGCGGGCGGACGCTGCTTGGGCGAATGCGAAGAAGGCGAACGCGGCGAAGAGCAGGATCCCCGTCAGCCATATGTAGATGGGGAGGGTCTGCCCTCGGTCGTTCGCCAGGTGCGCGAAGGTCAGCCGCCGATCACGTCGTTCACGGCATTGAGGATCGCGTTGGAGATGAGGCCGTCCAGTCCGAGCCCGTCGATCAACGTGAAGATCCCCGCAATGATGATCATCAGCCCCGCATACTCCACGAACCCCGCCCCCGCGTCCCGCCCACGCCCCCGCATCCGAGAGACAACAGTCCGCTTCCACCCACTGAACCCGCTCATCGTCACAACCCTCCCACCCGACGCCACCACCAACCCGAGCACCGTACGTGAGAACACCCTCACTCCGGGTGGGCCCAGGGACCCAACTTCTCGTTCTCGTAGGCGGAGTCACCGGCTCCACCCCTCGCGGGTCGTGCCCAGCCAGTGGGCGATCGCTTCACTGCGTGAGGAACTGTGCAGCTTTGCGAAGATGCGGTTGATGTGGTTCTTGACGGTCTTCTCGCTGATGAAGCAGGTGGCGGCGATTTGGCGGTTGTTCATGCCGGCCGCGATGAGGTCCATCACCTCCACCTCCCTTGAACTCAGGCCGAAGTCGGGCTGGTTGGGGGTGCGGCGGTGGAGTCCCGCCGCGTGTACGGGTCGAGCCTTTGACGACTGTGCCATAAATGGTTGCAGATGCGAAGAGGTTTCGTTCGGTTCGTACGAAACTCCGAGTGAATTCATGACAGTTGGCCGCCCGTGGCGCAGGGCGCGCACCGCCGTGATCAGTTCGGCGGCCGTGAACTCGCCGTGGACCAGGTAGCCGGACGCACCTCGGCGCAGGGCCTCCGCCACGACCTCGGGTTCACGGCTGTACGTCAGCATCATCACGGGGGCCAGGCGGGCCAGTTCGGGCAAGGCGGTCAGGCCGTCGGTGCCGGGCATGCGGACGTCGAGGAGGACGACGTCCGGGGTGAGGCGGACGGCCGAGGCCACGGCTTCCTCGCCGTCCGCCGCCGCTGCGACTACCTCGATGTCCGGGTGGCCGCCGAGCAGCGCGGTCAGGCCGGCCCGGACGACCGGGTTGTCGTCGGCCACGAGTACACGCAGGGGCGGGCCGGTAAGTGCCTGGTCAGGCATGTGCGGCCTCCTCTTGGGGGGTGTGGGGAGCGTGGGGAGTGGAGGGTGCGCGGGGGTGGGCCAAGGGGACCGAGACGGCTACCTCGGCGCCGCCTTGGGGGGACGGGTTCAGGTGGATGTGTCCGCCCAAGGAGGCGGCTCGTTCCGTCATGCCCAGCAGGCCGAAGTGGCCGGTTTTCGTCGCGTCGGTCAGGGTCACTTCGGGTGGGAGGCCCACGCCGTCGTCCTGGATCCTCACCGTGAACTCGGTGTCGGAGACGTTCAGTTCCACCGTGACCTGTGTCGCGCCTGCGTGACGGTGGGCGTTCTCCAGGGCCTCGGACACGATCGCCAAGACGTGGTGGGCCGTGGTGCGGGGGACAGTGGGGTGGTCGCCCTCGTGGATCAGGGTCGTGGGGAGGTGTGTGCGGGACTCGAACTCCCCCGCACAGGCCGCCAGTTCGGAGAGCACATCCCCGTGGGGGCTCGTGAGGTCCGTGTGGCGCCGCAGGTCCGAGAGCAGGGCTCGGGACTCCGTCGCCGCTCTGCGCGCCGCGCCCGCCACCACCGTCGCCTGACGTTTGAGGGTGTGCGGGTCCTGCTCGTCCGCCGACGCGGCCAGTGCCTCCGCCGCCAGAGCCAGGCCGTGCAGCGTCTTCGCCACCGAGTCGTGCATCTCGCGGGCCAGGCGGGCCCGTTCGGACTCCACGGCCTCCGCTACGGCCAGACGGGAGTTCGCCTCGGACAGGGCCTGGCTGGCCGTGCCGAAGCGGAACATCAGGTTGCGCAGGGTTACGCCGATGATGCCGGCGCCGATGCAGAAGCCCGCGATGAGGAGGGTGTTCGCGCCTGCCCCTGGGCGGTGGTCCCATGCCCTGAACACCGTCAGGAGCACGATCAGCTGTATGCCGGTGAAGACTCCGGAGCCTCGCCAGCCGTACAGCAGGCCCGCGAGGAGGGGGGTGCAGACCGTTGCGTAGGCGAGGGGGGACGCCGGGGATGCGGTCAGGAGCAGGATCGCGCCGAAGGTCAGGTCCACCGCCATCAGGGTCGGGTGGGCGAGGAGGCGGGGGCCGAAGCGGTCCCAGTCCCTGAGCATGGCGTACGAGCCCATGACACCGAGGACGGCCGCGGCGAGGACCGCGTAGCGGGGTGGGCCGTCCGTCGCGTTCGACATCGCGAAGGGCGCGCCTACGGCGATGGCCGCGAGGCGGACCGCGAAGGCCTGGCGGCAGAGGGCCTGGAGCGCGTTGAGCTGGAGGCGGACGCTGCCGGGGGCGGGAGCGTCGTCCGCCAGGTATCCGGCGTCGCCGCCCTGGGGCCAGCCTGCGCTGGCCTGTGTTCCCGGGTGTCCGGCGCCTGCGTGACCGTCGGGGTGGTGGCGCTCGCCTGTGCTTGCAGGGTGCCGCTGTGCCCACCCGTACCGCGGCCGCTGAGGCGGGCGCCGCAGCCGTGGCGGCCGGGACAGCCACGGCCAGTGGATTCCGCGGCCTCTCATCATCGGCCCAGGATCGAGCCGAAGTTCGTTCCCGAGCCCAGGAACATTCCCGTCGCGATCAGGATCATCGTGGCCGGGAGCATGAAGACGAGGGTCACCATGGTCGCCTTGGGGATGGTCTTCGCGGCGCGGCGGCGGGCGTTCTGGGCGTCCGTTCTGCGCATGTCCGTGGCCAGTTGGATGAGGGTCTCGGCGATCGGGGAGCCGAGCTCCTCGCCCTGTTGCAGGGCCGACACGAACTGGGCCACCTGCTCGGAGGAGTTCCGCTTGCGGAGCTCGTCGAAGGCCTGGCGGCGGCTGACGCCCATGTCCATCTGGCGGAGGGTGATGCGCAGTTCGTCCGCCCAGGGGCCCTCGTACTTCTCGGCGACCCGGTCCAGGGCCTGGCGGAAGCCGAGGCCCGCCGAGACCACGACCGCCAGCACGTCCAGGAAGTCCGGCAGTGTGCGGTCGATGACCTCCTTGCGTTCCCGGACGGCCTGCCAGATGGCGGCGTCGGCGGCGAGCAGGCCGAAGGCGAACGCTAGGGCGGAGAAGAGGAGTTGGCCGTTGGAGAGGAAGATGAAGGCGAGTACGACGCCGAAGATGCCGTACACCGCTCGGCGGGCGGCGTAGCGGTTCAGCGTCAGCCCGCCCGGGTTGCCCGCCATGTCGATGCGGCGGCGTTTGGCGTCCACGTTGCGGGGGCCCATCAGGCGCAGGACCGTGGGAGCGAAGCGCATGCCTAGGCGGTCGACGGCCGAGTCCGCCTTGGAGACGCGGGAGCCGCCGACCTCCAGGGCGAGCTGGAGGTCGCTGGGGAGTTTGGCGTCGGCGCGGATCATGCGGATGCCCAGGAGGACGCCCGCGACAGCCGCGCCCATCAGGACGGCGAGCAGCAACGGCAGCAACGTAACCCCTCCCTCATACTTCGATCTTGCCGAGCCGGCGGATGACGAAGAAGCCGACGGTGTAGAGGCCGAGGGCCAGCAGGACCAGGCCCTGGCCGAGCGGGGAGCCGGTGACGCGGGCCAGGGCTCCCTCGTTCGAGGAGTTGATCAGCACCAGGGAGCCGATGCCCAGGAACGGGACTGTGAAGGCCGTCGCGTTCACCTCGGAGAGCATCGTGCGGACCTCGCGGCGGGTCTCCTTGCGGTCTTCCAGCGTCTGGGTGAGATTGCGCAGGGAACTCACGACCGAGCCGCCCGCCTTGTTGGCCAGGACGAGGGTCGTGACGAGGACGATCAGCTCGCGGGACGGGAGGCGTTCGGAGAGTTCGGAGAGGGCGTCGTCCACCGTGCGGCCCATGGTCAACTGGTCGGCCACGTGGGCCAGTTCCTCGCCCGCCGGGGCCTCCAGCTCCTCCGCCGCCATGGCCAGGGCCGTCCGTAGGGCCAGTCCCGCCGCCGTCGCGTTCGCCAGCAGGCGGGCCACGTCGGGGAGTTGGCTGATGAACGCCTCGATGCGTTTCTGGCGCTGCCAGTTGAGGAAGATGGCCGCGCTCCAGACGCCCAGGATCCCGGCGATCGGGCCGAAGAAGGGGGCCAGCGTCGCGGCCGCGATCAGCCACAGCGCCACGACCACCGCCGTGACGTAGGTGAAGAACTCCCCCGCCGTCACATCGAGTCCCGTAGCCGACAGCCGCAGATGGATCGTGCGGCCGAGGCGGGTGCGGCGCAGTCGGCGGTCGATGCCCGCGAAGCGGCGTACGCGGCCGGCCGCCGTGCGCAGGGGCCCGCCGCCGGAGAGGCGGTCGACGAGGGCCTGGCGCTGGGCGCGCCCCGAGGCGTACGCGTGGACGCCCGCGACGGCGAGTGTGCCGCCGAGGACGGTGGCGCCCAGGGCGAGGAGGGCCGGGTTGTTCATGGCTGCCTCCCTTCGGAGGTGAGGGACTCGGAGGTGAAGGACTCGGAGGTGAAGGACTCGGACGTGGGGCGCGTCGAAGTGCGGGGCTCGGAGGTGCGGGGCGTCATCCGATGGCCTGCCTCGTGTCGAGTACGTCTATGGCCTCCGCGACGCCGAAGGCGGGCGGCAGCGGTTCGTTGGCGACGTACAGCTTCTCCGCGATCTGGCGGGGGACGGGAAGGTGCTCGAAGTGGCCGCGGACGACACGGTCCGGGCCGACGGGGCGGGGCACGAAGCGGGTGACGGGTGTGACGCGGAACTGTTCGCGGCCGTGCGAGACGAGCAGCGCGATCTCCGTGACCTTGCGGGATCCGTCGGCGTGCCGGGAGAGCTGGACGACGACGTCGACCGCGGAGTTGATCTGGTCCTTGAGGGCCTCGAAGGGGATCTGGACCTCGGACATCGAGCCGAGGGTCTGGAGCCGCATCAGGGCGTCCTCGGCGGAGTTCGAGTGGACGGTGGCCAGGGAGCCGTCGTGGCCGGTCGACATGGCCTGGAGCATGTCGAGGGTCTCGCCGCCGCGGACCTCGCCGACGATGATGCGGTCGGGGCGCATGCGCAGGGAGTTGCGGACCAGGTCGCGGATGGTGATCTGGCCCTTGCCCTCCACGTTCGGGGGGCGGGATTCCAGGCGGATGACGTGCTCCTGCTGGAGCTGGAGTTCGGCCGAGTCCTCGATGGTGATGATGCGTTCGTGGGACGGGATGAGCCCGGAGAGGGCGTTGAGGAGCGTCGTTTTGCCAGAGCCCGTTCCGCCGCTGACGATGACGTTGAAGCGGGCCCGGACGAAGGCGGCGAGGAGCATGAGCATCTGCTCGTCGAGGGAGCCGAGGCCGATGAGCTCGGGGAGCGTGTACGCGCGGGGGAAGCGGCGGATCGTGAGCGTCGGGCCGGTGAGTGCGAGCGGCGGGATGATGACGTTGACGCGCTCGCCGGTGGGGAGGCGGGCGTCGACCATCGGGTTCGACTCGTCGACGCGACGGTTGACCGTCGAGACGATGCGTTCGATGGTCTGCATGAGCTGTTCGTTGGAGGCGAAGCGCAGGGGGAGCTGTTCCACGCGGCCGGCTCGCTCCACGAAGATCGAGTCCGGCCCGTTGACCATGATCTCGGTGATCGACGCGTCGGCGAGGAGGGGTTCGAGGACGCCGAGCCCGAGGGCTTCGTCCACGACCCGGCGGATCAGCTGGGAGCGTTCCGCGGAGGAGAGGACCGGGCCCTCGCGGCTGATGATGTGGCCGAGGACGCGCTCCAGGCGTACGCGGCGTTCGGCTGCCGCCAGGCTCGACATCTCGGCGAGGTCGATCTCTTCGAGGAGCTTGGCCCGGTAGACGGCGACGAGGTGTCCGTCCTCACGGGCCGGTCCCCCCTCGTCGGGGGCGGCGATACGGGAACGCAGGCTCATGGCTTCGGCTCCTCCCGGTCAGTCGTCGGTGGGCATGGTGGCGTGGCGGACTACGGTCACGGCGCCGAAGAGGGGGATGACGGAGGGGACTTTGACGGTGACGGTCGCGGTGGTGACGTCCGCGCCCTCGGGCGCCGACACGGCCGGGTCGAGCCAGCCGCTCACCGCCGCCTGTCCGGCCGCCGCGCCGTCGCCGCCCTGCGAGGCGACCCGTGCGGCGGCTCGCGCTCCGGAGCCCGCCTGATTGATGCCGTAGCCCACCAGGCCGAGCTGGATCGCGGCCATTCCGATGACCAGGAGGATGGGCAGGAATCCGGCGAACTCCAGGATGGAGACGCCGCGGTCGTCCCAGCGGCGGTTTCGCGGCGGCCGGGGCTCGCGGGTCGGCTTCGGCGACCGGGTCATCCGCCGTCCCCCTCCAGCGCCGCCCCCGCTTCCCCGCTCACATGCCACCCCGCGTCGAACCCCGGGAAGAACAGCGGTACGTCCACCTCGACGCTGGCCTTCATCACGGAACCCGCGGCGCCGCAGTTGATCGTGGCGCCCTTCCAGGCGCCGGGCAGGTGCTTGTCCCCCGCCGACGCGCACGCTCCCGCGACGTCGCCGTCGACGGCGTACGCCGCTGTGGCCGCGCGGGCCGCCTCGTCCGCCGCGTTTCCGGCCAACGAGTACGTGTAGCCGTACAGCACGCACTGCCAGAGGATCGACATCACGACCAGGAGGAGCGGGAACATGCCCGCGAATTCGAGGGTCACCGCTCCCCGGTCGCCGCCCCGGCGACGCAACGCCAGCGCTCCCCGGTCCGACGATGCCTTGCGACGGCGGCCGCCGCCCCCGCCTTCCTGGGCGACCACGAGTCCCAGCTCGCCCGCCAGCGCCCACAACGCCTGTTTCACCGTCGAGCGGGTGTCGAGGTCCTGGAGGCGGCCCGCGTCGACGACCGACTGGAGTTCCTTGAAGGCGGCGGGGACCGCGGAGCGGGCGACCTTGGTGCCGGTGACGCGTTCGACGAGGGAGGGCTGGATCTCCGTACCCCGCGCGAAACGGTTCACGACCGTCGTCGTCTCCTCCGCCTTGCGGATCTGGAGGCGGTCCCACATACGGACCATGCGCTTGGCGGCGCGGACGGCGACGACGTCCGGGGTGACCAGGAGCAGCGCCTGGTCGGCCATCTCCACGGCGGCGGCGGTCGCGGAGTTCATCTGGGAGCCGCAGTCGACGACCACCACGTCGTGGCGGGAGCGCAGGGCGGACAGCACCTGGCGGGCCACCCGGTCGGTGACCTCCTCGCCGCGTTCGCCCTCGCCGGGGGCCAGCAGCAGGCCGATGCCGCTGTCGTGGGTGTAGACGGCGTCCTGGAGCACCCGGGGGTTGATGTCGCTGATGCCCGCGAGGTCGGCGATCGACCTGCGGAACTGCACGTCGAGGTACGACGCGACGTCCCCGGACTGGAGATCGAGGTCCACCAGCGCCACCGAGCGGCCCGACGCCCCGGCCGCCAGGGCGAGTTGGACCGCCGTCACCGTCGCGCCGACGCCGCCCTTCGCGCCGGTCACCGTGACGACGGTGCCGCCGGGGCCCGCGTACAGCTCGGTCGTGCCGCTGACGAGGTGGCGGCGCATGCCGAGGGACCACGCGGCGGCGGCCTGGACGCGTTCGGCGAGGGCGTCGTAGCCCAGGGGCAGGCCGATGATGCCGCGGGCGCCGGAGTCCATGGCGCCGGTGAGGACGCCGGTGCTGGTGTCGGCGGTGATGAGGACGACACCGACCGCCGGGAAGCGCATGACCAGGTCGCGGATCAGGTCCAACGCCGGTACCGGGCCTATGCGTTCATGGACCAGGACCACCTCGGGCAGTTCGTCCAGGGACTCGGCGGCCAGCCTCGCCAGCGTGTCCAGCAGTGCCGTCGAGTCGGGAACGGGCGGGGCCGGTTCGGCGTCGGCGAGCTGGCTCAGCAGGGTGGTGAGCGCGCGGGCCGAGTCGATGTCGCCGACGGCGGGGAGGATGCGGATGGTCATCGGCACAGCCCCGTACGCGTCGGCCCCGTACGCGGCCATCGGCACCGCCCCGTAGGCGTGGACCTCATGCGCGGCCTCCTACTTGTCCTCGTCGAGGGTGTACGTACGGTCGCCGGGTGCGACGGCCGTGTCGGAGCCGCCCGCGACCAGGGCGAGCCGGACGTGTTCGGCGAACGACTCGGCGTACGCCACGCGTTGGGCGTCGGCGGTGTCGAGCGCGAAGGTGATGGGGACGGCCTGGGTGGCGCTGTTGCGTCGGTCGGAGCTGGACTGGCCGGGGTCGAGCGCGGTGAGCTTGCCGACGTCGATGACGCGGGCGTTCTCGACGATGACCTTGGACTGGTCGACGCCCTTGTTGTTCTCGGCCTTGAAGGTGGCGTAGATGTTGACCCGCGAACCGGGGTTGATCTTGCCCGCGACGCCCGTCGCCGCGTCGATCATGATCGCGATCTCCTGCTGCCCCGCGGCCAGTTCGGGCCGGTCCACGATCATGTCGGTCTGCAGCAGGGAGCCCTTCTCCAGCTGGGTGACGGCGATCTTGCCGCGGATCTGGGAGAGGCTGGTGACGGCGGTGGACGACAGCCAGCGCTTGGGCATCGAGATCTTCTCGAACTGGTCGGCCGACAGCTCCTTGTAGGGCGCGATGTCGCCCTTCAGACGGTACGCCGCCACCTCCGGGCCGACCTTGGAGTTCACGTCACGGATCACCGAGAGCACTCCGGCGAAGGCGCCCAGGGCGCACAGGGCCGAGAGGACCAGCAGGATGACGCCGCGGCGCTGGCGTGAGTTCATGACGCGGACAACCTCGTTCGTGGGGCGGGGACGGCGGGGTCGAGCGGTCGTGCCTGGTGTTGTTCAGCCGGCTGTTCAGCTTGTTGTGCTGCTTGTTGTTCAGCTGCGCGTAGGTGGCCTATGTGGCGCCCCGGGGCAGGGCGCGTACTGAGGAGACTGCCCGGGTGACGGTGGTCGGAAGCTCGTTCGACGACGGTGGTGGCGGAAGTGGCGCGGCGCAGAACCCGCAGCGGTCCCCGATGAGTTCGAGGCCGCACCAGTGGCACTCCTCCCGGCGTACGGACGAGACGAGCTGGTAGAGCACCGAGACGTCGTACAGCCCCGCGGCGAACTCGGCGAGCCGCGACGTGCCCCACCAGCGGGCCGACTCCTCCGGGAGCGGGACGGTCGCGACGCCCTGGGCCCGCCAGGCGGGCGCGAGCTCGGCGGTGACCCAGTCGGAGGGCGGCTGGCCCGCGGCGACGAGCAGCCGGGTGCCGAACTCGGGCCCGGGCAGCTCCTCCTGGCCGACCTTGATGAGCTGAGGTCGCGGATTGGCCAGTACGGCGAACTGGGCGCCCGGCACC
Source organism: Streptomyces sp. R35 (assembly GCF_041053035.1). Taxonomy (NCBI): domain Bacteria; kingdom Bacillati; phylum Actinomycetota; class Actinomycetes; order Kitasatosporales; family Streptomycetaceae; genus Streptomyces; species Streptomyces sp. R35. Next base: position 7,042,173 of record NZ_CP163440.1, on the reverse strand, counting down.
CAGGACTTGGCGTGGGACTTCAGGGACACCGGGACCCGGTCGAGCTTGGCGACCGAGCCGAGCAGGGCGCCGGCGTAGATGTAGTGGGCGAGCAGCCGGGCGGAGGACGCGAGCACCCCGGGGCTGAAGTCGCAGACCGACAGCTGCCGCAACTGCTGGGCGAGCAGGGCGAGTCCGAGCGGCGGGAGGTCGATGCCGAGCAGGGCGATGCGGTCGCTCTCCAGAACGGAGCGGACGGTGTGCAGCCGCCGTGTCACGTCACCGGAGACGGAGGACGGATAGAGCGAGATGACATAGCCGTGCTGCTCGATGAGCGCGTGCATCCCGGTGAGGGAGCTTTCAAGGGTGTCGAGCGGCTGGACGACCGCCGGCGGGGTCTGCCGGTCATGCGGTGGGAGCACCAGGTCGGGACTGGTGACGGCTATCGCGGTCGGCACGCTGCACACACCCCGTTCGCTGCGGCGGGGTGGTCAACCACCGCCTCAGATCGTCCCTGTTTCGCCATGGACCGTCACAGATGGCCACAGATCGTCACTGTGACGTCCTCTTGCATCAGCACCATATCCACGGCATGCCCCGCTCAACACCGAATCTCCGAGATCAACTCACGGAAGGTGGGGGCGTGATCAACGGAGAGTGAGGCGAATATGCCACAACTCGACACCCCGGCAAGGAGGTTGAGTGCTCCAGAGGTCTTGACAACCGAATTGGTCTGGACCAACTTGTACATCCAACGGTGGCCACCGTTCCGCATCCCTCCCCTCCCTCCCTCACCTCTCCCACCCCTCCCGGAGGACCAGTGGACCGCGTCACACGTATGCCCAAACGGAGATGGGCCGGAGCCCTCGCCGCCATCGTCACCGCATCCGTCCTCTCCCTCACCGGCCTGGCGGGCCAGGCCCAGGCCGCGGACATCAACAACGCCAAGAACGGCGGCTACGAGTCGGGCCTGAGCAACTGGACGTGTTCCGCGAGCAGCGGTACGACCGTCTCCTCACCGGTGCACGGCGGCTCGGCCGCGCTGAAGGCCACGCCCGCCGGGCAGGACAACGCCCAGTGCACCCAGTCCGTCGCGGTCAAGCCCAGCTCGACGTACACGCTGAGCGCCTGGGTGCAGGGCGGGTACGCCTACCTCGGTGCGACGGGCACGGGCACGACGGACGTGTCGACCTGGACGCCCGACTCGTCCTCCTGGAAGCAGCTGACGACCACCTTCACCACGGGCGCGTCGACGACCTCGGTGACGGTGTACACGCACGGCTGGTACGCGCAGGCCGCCTACTACGCGGACGACCTGTCGGTGTACGGCCCCGACGGCGGCGGTGGCACCGACCCGGCCCCGACCGTCCCCGCGACCCCGGCCGGTCTGGCCGTCTCCTCCACGACGTCGTCGTCCGTCTCGCTCTCCTGGAACACGGTCTCGGGTGCGACCGGCTACAACGTCTACCAGGGCGGCACCAAGGTCCAGTCGGTGACGGGGACTTCGGCGACGGTCACCGGTCTGACCGCCTCGACCTCGTACTCCTTCCAGGTCACGGCGACCAACTCGGCCGGTGAGTCGGCGAAGTCGACGGCGGTCACCGGGACGACGACCGCGTCAAGCGGTGGTGGGGGCGGCGGGACGGTTCCCGCGCACGCCGTGACCGGCTACTGGCAGAACTTCAACAACGGCGCGACGGTCCAGACGATCGCCGCCGTGCAGTCCCAGTACGACATCATCGCGGTGGCCTTCGCGGACGCGACCTCAACACCCGGCGCGGTGAGCTTCACCCTCGACTCGGCCGGGCTCGGCGGCTACACCGTCGACCAGTTCAAGGCGGACATCAAGGCCAAGCAGGCCGCCGGCAAGAAGGTCATCATCTCCATCGGCGGCCAGAACGGCACGGTGTCGGTGAGCGACTCGGCGTCCGCGACCAACTTCGCCAACTCCGTCTACTCCCTGATGCAGACGTACGGCTTCGACGGCGTCGACATCGACCTGGAGAACGGCCTCAACGCGACGTACATGTCACAGGCCCTGCGGTCCCTCTCGTCGAAGGCCGGGTCGTCCCTCGTCATCACGATGGCCCCGCAGACCATCGACATGCAGTCCACGTCGAACACGTACTTCCAGACGGCCCTGAACATCAAGGACATCCTCACCGTCGTCAACATGCAGTACTACAACAGCGGTTCGATGCTCGGCTGCGACGGCAAGGTGTACTCGCAGGGCTCGGTCGACTTCCTGACCGCCCTCGCCTGCATCCAGCTGGAGGGCGGCCTCGACCCGTCCCAGGTGGGCCTCGGCCTCCCCGCCTCCACCAGCGGCGCGGGCAGCGGCTACGTCTCCCCGACGATCGTCAACAACGCCCTCGACTGCCTCGCCAAGGGCACCAACTGCGGCTCCTTCAAGCCGTCCAAGACCTACCCGACCCTGCGCGGCGCGATGACCTGGTCGACCAACTGGGACGCGTCGGCGGGCAACGCCTGGTCGAACTCGGTGGGTCCGCACGTGCACGCGCTGTAGGACGGCTCAGCTCCTCCTTCACCCCGCTTGCCGCATCCGCGGCGAGCGGGGTGAAACATTTCCGGGGGTCCAGTGCATCAATGAAGTGACGACGTCGGGAAGGCCGGGGGCAGCACATGAGACAGATCCGTGTGGACGGCTACGCGGAGTTCGCGGCGGCCCGCGCGGGACATCTGTACCGCTCGGCCTGTCTGCTCACCGGCGGCGACACCCATCTCGCCGAGGACCTCGTACAGGAGGCGCTCGGCAGGATGTACGTCAGCTGGGGACGGGTGTCCCGGAGTGACAACCCGGTGGCGTACGCGCAGACCGTGCTCACCCGTACGTTCCTCGCCCATCAGCGGCTGCGCAGCAGCAAGGAGCGGGCGACCGACGTGCTCCCGGAGGTCCCCGACCCGGGCAGCGCCGCCCGTGACACGCCCCTGCGGCTCACCCTGGTCGAGGCGCTGCGCCGGCTGCCCGCCAAGGACCGGGCCGTGGTCGTCCTGCGCTACTGGGAGGACCGCAGCATCGAGGAGACGGCCGACGTGCTGCACACCAGCTCGGCCGCCGTCCGCACCCGCTGCGTCCGCGCGCTGGCCAAGCTGCGGGCCCTGCTGGGCGACAGCCTCAGCGAACACGCGACGCCCTGATCGCTTCCGCTCTGCTTCCCGTCTTCTCCTTGCCTTCTTCCCGCTCCCCCTTCCGGCCTTCTGAAACGGTGGTTTGCCATGCATGTCGACGACTCCCCCGCCGAGGACTCCCGCTTCGAGGACCAGCTCGGCGAAGCCCTGCGGCACGCGGGCGGCGGCTTCGAGACCGACCGGCGGGCGCTGGCCGCCGCTGGGGAGGCGCGCGGCCGAAGGCTCCGGCTGCGCCGCCGGATGGCGGTCACCGGAAGCGTGGCCGGGCTCGCCCTGGTGGGTGTGGGCGGGGCGCTGCTGGTGCCCGGGGCGGACGGCGGGGAAGGGCAGGCTGCCGCGGGCCCGCCGAAGGTACGGTCCGGCGTCGACGCCGGCACTGACGCCGACGCCGACACGAACGGGGTGTCGGGTCCGGAGCTCCTCAAGATCCTCAAAGGGCTGCTCCCCGAGGGTGAGTTCAGCAAGGAGGAGGCCCGCCCGACCGACGCCCCCGTCGGCCCGTACGTCCATCTCGTCTACGACGACGGCCACGGAAAGGCTGCCGTCGAGGTCGGGATGGGCCGGATCGACCTGAGCGGCAAGGCCGATGAGTTGACCACCTGCCCGGACAAGAACCTGGTGGCGTACGACTCCTGCACGACGGCCCGACTTACCGACGGCTCCACGCTCATGATCTACCAGGGGTACGAGTACCCGGACCACCGCGAGGACACCAAGACCTGGTACGCGCAGCTCGTCACCCCGCAGGGGCAGCAGATCAGCGTGAACGAGTGGAACGCCGCCGCGGAGAAGGGCTCGCCCGTCACCAGGGCCAACCCCCCGCTGTCTCCGGCCCAGTTGAAGAACGTGGTCACGGCCAAGGCATGGCGCACGGCCGTCGACACCATCCCCGAGAGCCCGAAGGACACCCGGATGCCGAACGAGCGCCCTCAAGCCGACGGCAAGGCGGTCGAGTCCGCTCTCGTCGCGCTGCTCCCCAAGAGCGTCCAGGTGAAGGCGAAGGGCAGCCAGGAGAGCGAGTACGCGTACGTGGTCGTCGACGACGGCAAGGGCCGAAGCATGGTCCAGATCAATGTGCAGTCCGACATGTCCGACGTCGAGGACCAGCTCTTCGGCTCCGACGCGGAGACCCTGGCCGACGGCACCAAGGTCACGACACGCCAGGAGCCCGGCGAGAAGGGCGGCTCGGGGGTCGTGATGTGGACCGTCGACACCATCAGGACCGACGGTATGCGAGTGGTCGTCAGCGCCTTCAACTCCGGCAGCCAGGAGACCGACGCGACCCGCACCACCCCCGCGCTGACCATGAAGGAGCTGAGGACGATCGCGGTCAGCGGGAAGTGGCGGACGCTGTTGAAGTGACCGGTGACTGCCGCCGGATCTGGAAGAACTCCGACCACGGCTGGTCCCAGATCTGTTTCACGCACAGGACCAGGAAGAGCAGTCCGGCGATGGCAAGCATGGCGTTGCTCAGGAGGCCGTTTCGCCATTCCCTCGGGGTGCGGGAGGAGTTGAGGAGCCAGATCAGGGTGAGGGCGAGGAAGGGGAGGAAGGCCGCGCCCAGGACGCCGTACAGGATGACCAGGCGGAACGGCTGGCCCTGGAAGAGGAGCACGATGGGCGGGAAGGTCAGCCAGAGGAGGTAGGCGCGGAAGGGCCAGGACTTCTCGCGCGCACCCGAGGCGACCTCCTCGCCCGTGGCCCGGCCCCGCGACCGATAGCGCTCCACGAAGTCGGCGAACATCAGGCTCACGCCGTGCCAGACGCCGATGAGTGAGGTGAAGGAGGTCGCGAAGAAGCCGATCAGGAAGAACTTGGCGGTCGCCGTGCCGTACTCCGCCTCCAGGATGTCGCCGAGCTGGATGAGGCCCTGGTCGCCGCTCGCGATCGCCACATTCGCGGAGTGGAGCAGCTCCGCGCCGACGAAGAGCATGGCGATGACGAAGATGCCGGTGGTGGCGTACGCGACCCGGTTGTCGAGCCGCATCACCTTCATCCAGCCGGTGTTCGTCCAGCCCTTCGCGTTGACCCAATAGCCATACGCGGCAAGGGTGATGGTGCCGCCGACCCCGCCGATCAGGCCGAGCGTGTTGAGGACCGCGTCCTTCTCGTCGGGGAGGACGGGAAGCAGACCCGCGAAGGCGTGGCCGAGGTTCGGGGTGACGCGGATCGCCAGATAGACCGTGACCACGAACATCACGCCCACCAGCACGGTCATGACCTTCTCGAAGACCTCGTACTTGTTGAACCAGACGAAGACGAGGCCGACCAGCCCGCAGATGACCGCCCATGGCTTGATCGACCAGTCGGCCGGGAAGACGTCGGGGAACAGCGCCTGGAGCGGCAGCGCGCTCGACGACATCGCCGCCGCGCCGTAGACGAAGCCCCAGACGACCACGTAGACGACGAAGAAGTACGTGGTCCACCGGCCCAGACTCGCCCAGCCGTCGAAGAGGGTGCGGCCGGTGGACAGATGCCAGCGGCCGGCTGCCTCGGCCAGCGAGATCTTGACGACGCAGCCGATGACGGCGGCCCAGAGCAGGGTGTATCCGAAGTTGCTGCCCGCGATGAGGGTGGCGACGAGGTCACCGGCGCCGACGCCGGTCGCGGCGACGACGATGCCGGGGCCGATGTACTTCCAACTGGACTTGTGGGGGCGGGAGACGGCCTCCCCTGACACTGACTGCCCGGACTTCCCAGTGGTCTCCGTCATGCGGTTCAAGAAAGCGTAAAGGGAAGAGCGGCACAAGCGCGCATGCCGCCGCCCGGCCGATTTTCGGCCGGATCCCGCCATCGGCTCTTTGTCGTGTCTTGACCTGCTCATGCCATGGCCTCACGATGAGCGCCACACCCGCACCAGGCACGTCGCCATGAACCACCCCCCGCTCCACTCCCCACATTCCGGAGATCCCGGAATTCCTGGAGAAACAAGGAGACTTCATGCGACTTCGCATACGCGGCAGCGGCGCCGGCAGCCCGGACGGCAAAGGCAGAAGCGGGCGGCGCACCGCCGCTCTCGCCGTCCTCGCGGCCCTCGCCCTCGCGGCTCCCCTCACCGCCACGGCCACCGACGCCACGGCGAGCGGAGTGAAGGCCCCCGCGCCCTCGTCCGACGACATCAAGCAGTACGAGATCCACCAGAGCACAACTCCACTGACCCGTACGGCGATCCAGCAGGCCGGGGTCACCGTGGACGAGGCCGACGAGGAGACCGTCGTCGTATCCGGCCGCGCGGACCAGATCAAGAAGCTGCGCCAACAGGGCTATGACGTCTCACTGTTGGGCTCGGCACCGAACCGGGCGAGCAGCGCCGACGACGTACGGATCCTCGACTTCCCGACGGCGGACTCGAAGTACCACAACTACGCCGAGATGAACACGGAGATCGACCAGCGTCTCGCGGCGTACCCGAGCATCATGAGCAAGAAGGTGATCGGCAAGTCGTACCAGGGCCGGGACATCGTCGCCATCAAGGTCAGCGACAACGTCGCGACCGATGAGGCCGAGCCCGAGGTCCTCCTCACCTTCCACCAGCACGCCCGTGAGCACCTGACCGTCGAGATGGCGCTGTACCTGCTGCGCGAACTCGGCGCGGGCTACGGCTCCGACTCCCGCGTCACCAGCATGGTGAACAACCGCGAGATCTGGATCGTCCCGGACCTCAACCCCGACGGCGGCGAGTACGACATCGCGACGGGCTCGTACCGCTCGTGGCGCAAGAACCGTCAGCCCAACTCCGGTTCCTCGTACGTCGGTACGGACCTCAACCGGAACTGGAACTACAAGTGGGGCTGCTGCGGCGGTTCCTCGGGCTCCACGTCCTCCGAGACCTACCGCGGTACGTCCGCCGAGTCGGCGCCCGAGGTCAAGGTGGTCGCGGACTTCGTGCGCAGCCGGGTCGTCGGCGGCGCGCAGCAGATCAAGGCCGGGATCGACTTCCACACCTACAGCGAGCTCGTGCTGTGGCCCTTCGGGTACACCACCGCCGACACCGCGACCGGCATGACCGCGGACGACGCCGCCGCGTTCAAGGCCGTCGGCCAGAAGATGGCCGCCAGCAACGGGTACACCGCCGAGCAGTCCAGCGACCTGTACATCACCGACGGCTCGATCGACGACTATCTCTGGGGCTCCCAGAAGATCTTCGACTACACCTTCGAGATGTACCCGACGTCCAGCTCCGGCGGCGGCTTCTACCCGCCCGACGAGGTCATCGAGCGGGAGACCTCACGGAACCGGGATGCCGTGCTGCAGCTGCTGGAGAACGCGGACTGTATGTACCGGTCCATTGGTAAGGCGGCCCAGTACTGCAGTTAGGACTGGGGTGAATCGGTAGTCGGGGAACTGCGGGCCGGTTGTGGCTGGTCGCGCAGTTCCCCGCGCCCCTTACGGGGCGCTTTCCTCCGCGTCTTCGTCGAAGTAGGCGTCCAGTACCGCGTCCAGCTGGTTCTCCCACTCCTGGAAGCGGGAGCGGGACTTGGCCTCGATCTCGATCGGGTACCAGCGGCGGTCCGGCGTGTGCACCGTGATGGTGATCCGCTTCCCGAAGCGCGGGGACTCCGTCTCGACGGCGCCGATCTCCTCCCAGCGGAACTCCGCCGCCTGGTCGTCCAGACGCAGGTGTACGCCGCTGTGGTCGGCCTTGATCGAGGCGCGCCGGTCGGAGGCCTCGAAGACCGGACCGTCGGGGTCGGCCTCCGGTTCGGCTTCGGCCTCGGCTTCAGCTTCTGCCTCGACCTCGGTGTCACCCCCGGTCTCGTCCTCGGTCTCGGTCTCCTCCTGCTCGGAAGCCGTCTCCTCGGAGACGGCTTCCTCGACGTCGGCGTCCTCGACCACCGCGCCTTGCGGCTCCGCGCCTTCCGGCTCCGCGGGCACGGGTGACGTGAGCCCGGGGATGTATGCCGGGTTGACCGCGGCGGCGTCCAGGGGCTGACTCTTCGAACCTATGCGCTGCTCCACAGCGCGAAGTATGGTCGACGATCCTGTGTCAGCGACAGCCAGCCCCGGTTGCGGTTCGAAAACCGTGCAGTGGGACGGCTGAATACCGGTGTGCCTAAACGAAGAGGCTCAGCACCGCCGCGACCGCGAAGCCCACCACCGACAGCACCGTCTCCAGGACGGTCCAGGTCTTGAGGGTGTCGCGCTCGCTGATGCCGAAGTACTTGGCGACCATCCAGCTGCATCCATTGGCGCGCTCCGCGCGCGGGCGCCGTCGTTGACGTGCGAGGCGAAGACAGAGCCTCGAAGTAGGTGTTTTGGAGCTCTCTCCCGCGCAGGGCGAGAGATTCTCCCCTGGATCACTCCGGGAAGTTCGACAGCGCTCAGGTCTGCCTGACGACTGCCCTCCCGGCAGCCGCGGCGAGTACGAGACCCGCCTGGTCGATGTTGCGACTCGCGTTGAAGTCGGCGTTACCAGACCAGCCGCACTCGGGGTTTCGGCATGCGAACCGTGCCTGAGACTCGCGGCTACCAGGCGTGACAGCCCCGCACTCGGAACAGCGCAATGACGTTCCGGGCGCGGGCACCCTGACCAGAACACTGCCACGATCGTCGAGCTTGTACGCCAGCAGTTCGACGGTACGCCCCCACGCCTCGCCCGCGATCCTGCGGTTGAGCCCCGGCTTCTGTGCCACCTTGGCACCCGGCGAGTCGGGGTTTCCCCTTGCGGACTTGACCATGTTCACAACGCTGAGCTGTTCCACTGATACCAGCGCGTATTCCTCGGCGATAGCAGTCGTGGTCTTGTGCTGCCAGTCGAGCACCCGCCGCTTGGCTCTCGCACGCAGGTCCTTGATCCGGTCGTACACAGCGCGCAGCCTCTTCGAGACCCTCACGCCGGGCTTCCTGTACTGCTTTCGGTGCGCGGCCTCCCGCTGAACGCGCAGCAGCCGAGCATCTTCCTCCTTGGTCAGCCACGGCCCGTGCTCGTAAGCCCTGCCGTCGGAGAGAGCGAGGGGAACGGCTATACCCCGGTCGATGCCGACGTGCGAGTCGGCCCCGTTCCTGGATGCGGGCACCCGCCCCTCGCTCTCGGTGCGGAACGCGATGTGCCAGCCAAGCGCGTCCTTGACCAGACGCGCCCCGGTGATCCGGCCTGCAGGGCCGCCCCTGGTCACCCCGGGCAGGTCCCTCGTCCAGCGGAACCGCACTCGCCCGAGCTTCGGAATGTTCACCATCCCCCACCGCCTGTGCACGCGCGTCACGTGCAGATCCCGTCCCTGCGGGATGTCCACCGCCAGCACCGCACGGGAGCGGGACTTGTAGGACGGCGCTTCCGTCCTGCTCTCCCAGCAGTTCACCCACGCACGGTGGTACGCCTTCAATACAGCCTGCGCCGCTTGAGCCGGAAGCGCCGAAAGCCAGTCAACATTGGCTCGCGCCCAACGGATCTCACCGTCCATGTAGGCGAGAGGCGGGCGCCGGAAACGGTGAACAGCTCGTGCAGCAGGTTCCACAACGCCCTCGCGGCGTGGGCCTGCTCATCGAGGCAGGCCTCCTGCGCAGGCGTCAGAGCAAGACGCGTATGGCTGCCACGGTGGCGTGTCGCCCTCTCGCCCATGCTCCCCTCCAAGTGGTTCCGCTGATCAGATCAACGGAACAACCGCGGAAAGGTCACGGGTTCGAGCCCCGATCAGTCAGTCGAGCACTGCCAGGGCATCGATCTCGACCAACAGGCCCTTGGGCAGACCGACATACACCGTTGTCCGCGCGGCGGGAACTTGCGTGAGGCCCTGCTCCTCGAAGTATCGGTCATAAATCTCATTCAACTCGGCGAAGTGCCCGGTATCGGTCAGGTAAACGCGGATCATCATCGCGTCGTCCCAGGTGGCGCCGCCCTCTTCGAGGATCGCCCGGACGTTGGCGAGGGTCTGGAGGGTCTGCTCGCGCAGCGTCGGACCGGCGGGCGTGGGCGGCTTGCCCTCCTCCGCGGGCAGGAAGCCGACCTGTCCCGCGACCTGGAGGATGTTCCCCTTCTTCACGCCGTGCGAGAACTTGGCGGGCGGCGTGGTGTGGGTCTTGGGCGTGAGCGCGATCTTGTCCGTCATGGAGTGCTCATTTCTTCGGGTCTTCCTTCGTGGGGGACTTGCCGGAGTAGTCGCGGCTGATGGCGTCCGCCGTGCGGCGCACCAGCGGGAGCAGCGTGAGGAGTTCGTCGGCGGTGACGACGACGTTGGGCGCGGAGACCGACATGGCGGCGGCGACGCGTCCGTCGGCGCCACGGATGGGGGCGGCGACGCAGTTGATGGACTCCTCGTGGCCACCGAGGTCGGTGGCCCAGCCCTGTTCGCGCACCGTCGCCAGCTCCTTGAGGAAGGCGGGGGCGCTCGGGATCGAACGGGCCGTGTACATGGGGTAGTCGAGCTTCTCGGCGAGCACGCGGCGCTCGGCCTCGGGCAGATCGGCGAGCAGCAGCTTCGCCACCGCCGCGACGGTGATGGCGACCGGCTTCCCGATCCGCGAGTACATCCGCACCGGATACCGGCTCTCCACCTTGTCGATGTAGAGGACCTCGTTCTCCTCGTACACGGCGAGGTGGACGGTGTGCCCGCACTGCTCGTTGAGGCGTACGAGGTGGGGGTGGGCGATCTCCCGGACGTCCAGGTTCTCGACGGCCTCCTGGGCGAGGGCGAAGAGGCGGGCGCCGAGGCGGTAACGCTGGTCGGACTGGCGGTAGACGAGGCCGTGCTCGTGGAGCGTGCGCAGGAGGCGGAGCGCCGTGGACTTGTGGACGCCGAGGCGGTCGGCGACCTGCCCGAGGTCGGCGGGCCCCTCGGCGAGCAGCGGCAGGATGCTCAGCGCTCGGTCGACGGTCTGGCTCATGGCGTACGTACCTCCTCGTCGGCCCGCGTGACGGCTTCGGTCCAGCCGGGGCCGAGTCGAAGTCTCCCCCACGCGTCCTCGTCCAGGGCGGCCAGCCGGTCGGCGTGGTCGCGGGCGGGAGGTTCGGCGAGGTCACCGGGCACGGTGAGGGCGGCGGCGGCCATCAGGTGCCCGTGCCGCAGCCGGTCCCTGGCGGGCAGCCCCCGCAGGGTGGCGGAGAGGAACCCGGCGGCGAAGGCGTCGCCGGCGCCGACCGGGGCCACGACGTCGGTGTGCAGGGCGGGGGCGAAGATGACCGTGTCGCCGTCGAAGAGGGTGGCGCCCCGGGACCCCTGCTTCACGACCAGGGCCCGGGGTTCGGGCAGCGCGGCACGGAGAGCGGCCGGGCCGCCGGTGACCCCCCACGCCGCTTCGGCCTCGTCCTCGCCGACGAACACGATGTCGGCGCCGCGCGCGAGGTCGAGCAGGACGTGCGGTCCCGCGGTGTCACGCCACAGCCCCGGGCGGTGGTTGACGTCGAAGGAGACCAGCGGGCGGCCGGGCCGGCGCGCGGTGAGCTCGCGCATCAGGGCGAGACAGTCCTCGGAGAGCGCGGCGGTGATCCCGGACAGATGCAGCACGCGTCCCGCGCGGACGGTGTCCAGGTCCACGTTCTCCACCGCCATCGCGGAGGCGGCGGATCCGGCCCGGTAGTACGCGACCTCGTGGGCGTCGGTCGCCCGGTCGCCCGCCGTGCGGAAGTAGATGCCCGTCGGACGCGCCGGGTCCCGTCGCACGGCGGAGGTGTCGACGCCGTACGCGGCGATCGCCTCGACGAGGTGGTCGCCGAACCCGTCGGCGCCGACCCGGCCGACCCACCGCACGCTGTGCCCGGCCGAGGCGAGCACGCACGCCACGTTCGACTCCGCCCCGCCGATCCCCCGCTCGAACGACGGCACGTCGGCGAGGCGCCCCGGGCGGGACGGCAGGAACGTGACCATGGACTCGCCGAGCGCGACGACATCAAGCGTGCCGACATCGACAAAGTGGGGGGTCACGATGGCTGGGGCTCCTCGCTCTTGGGGCCAACGGCACCGTTGACCCTGCGTTGGCTGGGATGTTAGACAGCAGTAAGCGACATGCGCAATGACCGTTGCAGACAGTGCAACGCACGGCCAGCATGCGGGCAGCGCACCTCAACGCAACACACTTATCGCCACGCACTTCATCGCCGGCACTTCACCAAGGAGGCCCCATGGGCGCCGACACCGCCGCAGCACAGCTGGCCGCTCTCACGGCGGACCGCGTCGACCACCGCTTCAAGGGCCTCCCTCTGGACGCCGAGGGCCTCACCGTCGGCGAGCTGGCCGCCCAGCGCCGCAACCTCTTCACGGACGGCTTCACCACCCCCGTACTCGCCCTCTCCGCCGAGCGTCTGACGCACAACCTCGAACTGATGGAGACGTACGCGGCCCGCCACGGCCTCGCCTTCGCCCCGCACGGCAAGACCTCGATGGCCCCGCAGCTGTTCTGGAAGCAGATCGAGCACGGCGCCTGGGGCATCACGCTCGCGGTCCCCCACCAGGTGCGCGTGGCGAGGCGGTTCGGGATCGACCGGATCTTCCTCGCCAACGAGCTCGTCGACACGGCGGCCCTGAGCTGGATCGCCGCCGAGCTGACGGCGGACGAGAACTTCCGCTTCATCTGTTACGTCGACTCCGTACGCGGCGTCGAGCTGATGGACGCCGCGCTGCGCGGGACCTCCCGCCCCGTGGACGTCGTCGTCGAACTCGCCGCCGGTGAGGGCGCCCGCACCGGCGTCCGTACGGAGGCGGAGTGCGCGGCGGTCGCGGACGCGGTGGCCGGGGCGCAGACGCTCCGCCTGGTCGGTGTGGCGGGCTACGAGGGCGAGGTCCCGGGGGCGACCCCCGAGCGCGTCCACGACTGGCTGCGCCGGCTGACCTCCCTTGCGGCGGACTTCGACAAGGCGGGCCGGTTCACGGGCCTTGAGGAGATCGTGGTCAGCGCGGGCGGCAGCGCCTGGTTCGACGCGGTCGCCGACGTCTTCGCGGAGATCCCCGAACTCTCCGTTCCCGTACTGAAGTTGCTGCGCTCCGGCGCGTACGTCTCGCACGACGACGGCCACTACCGCAAGCTCACGCCCTTCACCCGCGTCCCTGAGGAGGGCGCCCTCCACCCCGCCTTCCGGCTCTGGGCCCAGGTCGTCTCCCGCCCCTCCCCCGAGCAGGCCTTCGCCAACGCGGGCAAGCGGGACGCGGCGTACGACCTGGACCTGCCGTTCGCCCAGGTAGTCCGCCGGGAGGGCGCCGAGCGCCCCGCGACGGGCATCAGCGTCACCGGCCTCTCCGACCAGCACGCCTGGCTCGGCACCACCGAGGAGGCGGACCTCCAGGTCGGCGACTGGCTCGGCATGGGCCTCTCCCACCCGTGCACGTCCTTCGACAAATGGCAGCTGATTCCCGTGGCCGAGGCGGACGGCACGGTCGTGGACTACATCCGCACGTTCTTCTAGGAGGCCTGGCGTGGAAGAGCTCGTCATCCGTGACGCGGACGTCGTGGACGGTTCCGGCGCACCCTCGTACCGCGCCGATGTGGTGGTCGGCGGCGGCAGGATCGTCTCGATCGTCAAGGAGGCCGCGGCGGCGGGCTGCCAGCGCCCCACCGCACGCCGGGAGCTGGACGCCGACGGGCTCGCCCTCGCCCCCGGTTTCATCGACATGCACGCGCACAGCGACCTCGCGCTGCTGAGGGACCCGGACCACAGCGCGAAGGCGGCGCAGGGGGTGACCCTCGAAGTCCTCGGCCAGGACGGCCTGTCGTACGCACCGGTGGACGACCGTACGCTCGCCGAGGTCCGCAGGGCGATCACCGGCTGGAACGGCGACGGCGACGACATCGACTTCAGCTGGCGGTCGGTCGGGGAGTACCTGGACCGCCTCGACCACGGCTTCGACGGCGAGGGCATCGCCGTGAACGCCGCGTATCTCGTCCCGCAGGGCACCGTGCGCATGCTCGCCGTCGGCTGGGAGGACCGCGAGGCGACGCCCCAGGAGCTGGACCGGATGCGGCAGTTGGTCGCGGACGGCCTGCGGGAGGGCGCCGTCGGCATGTCGTCCGGGCTGACGTACACCCCCGGGATGTACGCCAAGGACGCCGAACTCACCGAGCTGTGCAGGGTGGTCGCCGCGCACGGTGGCTACTACTGCCCGCACCACCGCTCGTACGGGGCGGGCGCCCTGGAGGCGTACGAGGAGATGGTGGCCCTCACCCGCGACGCCGGCTGCCCGCTCCACCTCGCCCACGCCACCATGAACTTCGGCGTGAACAAGGGGAAGGCCCCGGATCTGCTCGCCCTCCTGGACAAAGCGCTGGCGGAGGGCGCGGACATCACCCTCGACACCTATCCGTACACCCCTGGCTGCACGACCCTCGTGGCGATGCTGCCGAGCTGGGCGAGCGAGGGCGGTCCGGAGGCGATCCTGGCCCGCCTGGAGGACGACACGACGGCCGAGCGGATCCGGCACCACATGGAGGTCGTCGGCGCGGACGGCTGTCACGGCGTGCCCATCGAGTGGGACACGATCGAGATCTCGGGCGTCGGCGACCCGGCGCTCGCGCCCTACGTCGGCAGGACGGTCCAGGACTCCGCCGACCGGTGCGGCGAGGCCCCCTGGGTGACCGCCCGCCGTCTGCTCGTCGAGGACGGCCTGGGTCCGACGATCCTCCAGCACGTGGGCCACGAGGAGAACGTCCGGCAGATCATGCGCCACCCCGTGCACACGGGCGGCTCCGACGGCATCCTGCGGGGCGACAAACCGCACCCGCGGGCGTACGGCACCTTCCCCCGGTATCTCGGCCACTACGTACGGGAGTTGGGCGTCCTCTCGCTGGAGGAGTGCGTCGCCCATCTCACCGGCCGCCCCGCCGCCCGGCTGCGGCTGCCCGACCGCGGCCTGGTCCGTGAGGGCTACCGTGCCGATCTGGTCCTCTTCGACCCGGCCACGGTCGCCGCGGGTTCGACCTTCGAGGCGCCGCGCACGCTCCCGGCCGGTATCCCGCACGTCATCGTCGACGGCCGCTTCGTGATCGAGGACGGGCGCAGGACGGACGTACTGGCGGGGCGGGCGGTCCGCCGGACTCCGCGGTGACCGCCCGCCGCCGCACAGGAGTTACGGCTTGGGCAGGGTGCACCCGCTCGCGCTCAGGTTGAGCACGTTGCCGGTCGTGAAGCAGGCCGGGATCTGGTAGGTCTCCTCGGCGTAGTTGATGCCCTGGTGGATGGTGACGTTGCCGCTCGCGTCCACCTCGCAGGGGTTGTCCACGGTGCAGGTCTCGCCGTCCTCGTTGCCGGTGTTGTTGACGGCGACGACCTTGCCGGTGGACTGGTCGATGACGGGCGAGCCCGAGGTGCCGCCGATGGTGTTGCAGGCGGAGGTGTAGCGGATCGAGTCCTTCCAGGTCCAGTCGCCCTCCTTGAGGCGGTACACGAACCCGTCGATGTTGCAGTTGTAGAGCCGCTTCCAGTAGCCGGAGGCGACGGTGATGGCGGTGCCGGCGGTCGGGTGCGTGTCCTGCACGGTCAGCGGGCTGATGCCGTACGAGCTCTTGATCGTCGCGTAGGTGCTGGTGAGCTGGTAGATCGTGACGTCCGTGTCAGTCATCGTCGAGTACGCGACCTTGCTGGCGCGCAGCGTGGCGACCCGGGTGCCGGCCGAGTTGAGCAGGCCGAAGGTGCGGCTGGACGACTGGCCGACGATCACCTCACCGGGGTCCGGGAAGCCGGTCTCCAGGCAGTGACCGTTGGAGAGCACCAGCGCCGGGGCGGTGTCCAGGGAGTTCGGGAAGCGTATGACGGAGCCGGAGCAGTTGCTGAGCGCGACGGTCCCGGCGAGGTTGACGGCCTGGAGGGTCGGCGTCGCCGCCGCCTTGGTGTCCGCCTTGACCGCGGATGCCGACGCGGACGTCGACGCGGCTGCCGACTCGGGCGCGGGTGCCGCGACCGCGGGTGCCGCGCCCGCTCCGGCGATCACCAGAGCGAAGAGCGCGGCAACGAGAGGCTTTCTCATGTGGGGGTCCCCTCTTGCGACTTGGGTGACAGGAGATCTTCCGGTCACCTTCAGTTTTGTCATGCGCATTGTGAGGGGAGGGGGATTGGGGGGCAAGGAGTTGTTTTTGGCCTAGGGGGCGGCTTGTTCGAGTGCCCTGCCGGCGATCTGAAAGAGCGTCGGCCCGGTCGCGGGGAACCGGCGGCTACTTGGGCCGCTTTGTGGATCCCTGGCCGTGGCCGTTGGAGTTGCCGGGGCCGGCCCCGGCCTCGGCCCCGGCCGTGGTGGTGGCGGTCGCGGGAGCCGTGGACGCGGGGCCCGTCGAGGCGCTCGCGGACGCGGACGCGCCCGGGGAGGCGGAAGCGCTTCCCGCGCTCTCGGACGCGCGGGGCGACGTCGTGGGCTCGCTCGCCGAGGAGGTTCCCCCGGTCGAGGCGGAACCCTCCGTGGGTGCGGCGGCTCCCGTGGCGAGCCTCGGGGGCGGGGCCGTCCCCCCGGTCGTGCCGCCCGATCCGTTGGACGACCCGGAGTCGAACGCACCCGAGATCAGGACGGCGAGAAGGACGACGCACGCCGCCCCGCCGGCCACGGCGAGCCGGCGCAGCAGCCGGGCACGGCGCCGGCGCAGCAGCCGCTCGTGGCGGCCCTCGGGGTCGCCCGAGGGCTCGCCCGGGAGGATTTCGTACCCGCCGGGGACGGCTGCCTGCTCGATGGTGTCGTCGCCGTCACCACCCTCGGCACCGTCTTCGTAGCCCTTCTGCCAGCCATGCGCCTCAGCGGGGTCCATGTACGACTCATAGGCCGGGGGCGCCTCGCCGTCGCTCTGCGGGAGGTACACCCTCGGCCGGGCGTCGGGTTCGCCGTGCTGCCTGGACATGGGCGCGCATTGTAGAGACCGCAAGGGCTTGCGACGTAATGAGCGGACAAAACTGACGGAACCGGCACGTCTCACGTGGTGGAAAACACGCCCCGCCGAGCGTTACGCGGCCGTAAGCTCACGGACATGCAGGTGATCCAGTCCACGAAGCTCGCCAACGTCTGCTACGAGATCCGGGGTCCGGTTCTTGAGGAGGCGATGCGGCTTGAGGCGGCCGGACACCGCATCCTCAAGCTCAACACGGGCAACCCGGCCGCCTTCGGCTTCGAGTGCCCGCCCGAGATCCTTGAGGACATCCTCCGCAACGTCTCGTCGGCGCACGGCTACGGCGACGCGAAGGGCCTGCTCGCGGCCCGCCGGGCAGTGGTCATGCACAACCAGACCCTCGGCATCGAGACGGACGTCGAGCACGTCTTCATCGGCAACGGCGTCTCCGAGCTCATCGTCATGGCGATGCAGGGCCTGCTGGACGACGGCGACGAGGTGCTCGTACCGTCGCCGGACTATCCGCTGTGGACCGCCGCCGTGTCGCTCTCCGGCGGTACGGCCGTCCACTACCGCTGCGACGAGCAGTCCGACTGGATGCCCGACCTCGCGGACGTGGAGCGGAAGGTCACCGACCGCACCAAGGCCATCGTGATCATCAACCCGAACAATCCGACGGGTGCGGTGTACGACGACGCCATGCTGCGCGGGCTGACCGACATCGCCCGCCGCCACAACCTGCTGGTCTGCTCCGACGAGATCTACGACAAGATCCTTTACGACGGTGCCACCCACACGTCGACCGCCTCGATCGCCCCTGACCTGCTCACCCTCACCTTCAACGGCATGTCGAAGGCGTACCGGGTGGCGGGCTACCGGGTCGGCTGGATGGCGATCTCCGGCCCGCGCGCGCATGCGGACTCCTATATCGAGGGCCTGACGATCCTCGCGAACATGCGGCTGTGCGCGAACATGCCGGGCCAGCACGGGGTGGTCGCCGCGCTCAGCGGGCGCCAGACGATCAACGACCTGGTACTGCCGGGCGGGCGGCTGAAGGAGCAGCGGGATGTCGCCTACGAGCTGCTGACGCAGATCCCTGGCGTGAGCTGCGTGAAGCCGAAGGGGGCGCTGTACCTCTTCCCGCGCCTGGACCCGAAGGTCTTCAAGATCAAGGACGACCGGCGGATGGTCCTCGACCTGCTGCGCCGCGAGAAGATCATGGTCGTCCAGGGGACGGGCTTCAACTGGCCCGAGGCGGACCACTTCCGGGTGGTCACGCTGCCGACGGTCGGAGATCTGACCGACGCGGTGACCCGGATCGGGAACTTCCTGGACGGCTACAGCCAGCCGTGACCCTCACCCTGTGTGCGCGGGGCGGCCAGTTCTGCGACCAGGCTCAACTTTAGACGAAATCTAAGCTAGGATGGTTTCCTGTCAGCACAGGAGGCCATCCCAATGTACGAACCGATCCGCACCAAGTCGGTCCACACGATGGCCGGCACCGCCCCCTCCGACTTCCCCCACCGGTCGCGCGAGGAGGAGCTGGACATCCAGCTCGCCGGCCACCTCGCGGCACTGCTCGCCGTGACGGACGAGATCCGCTCACTCGCGCCCTCTCCCGCGCTGGACACGGCCGCAGAGCGGCTCGCGCAGCAGGTGGCCCGGCTGCGGGAGGGCGTCACCCCGGTCCGTCCCTCGGCCGCCGTCCACGAGCCGCAGCTCGTGACTCTCCACCAGCGGGCACACGCCCTCGCCGGCCGCGCCCTCGTCGTCGCGGCGTCCCGCGCGGACACGGCGGCCGCGATTCTGGCGGCCGAACAGATGGACGCCCACGCGTCCGCCGCCGGCTCCCGCGCACTCGCGTCCCACTGAGCCCCCGGGCTCCCCGAGCCCACGGCTCCCCCGTACGGCCCCGGTCCGCGCGCACCCACAGCGTCGTGCGGACCGGGTGCCACACACCGCCGGTCGACCTGGAGTGATGGGAGGCGCCGCCTCCGGTTGCGTACCGGGACCCCTCCGACACCCGCCGTTCACCCCGTGCGCCGGGGAATGTTGGAGTCCGGGAGCAAGCTCCCCGCTGTGAGACGCATCGCAGGGATCGTCCTGGCGGTCCTGCTGATCGGCGGCGTGGTAGCAGCCGTTGTCGCAGGCCGCGATGGTCAGGACAAGGGCACGGCAACGAAGACCGTGCAAGGAGTGATCGGATCGGAGAAGGCGGAGTTCTTCGCCGATCCCGACGTGGTGAAGGCCCTCGCTGCCAAGGGCTACACCGTGAAGACGGAGACCTCCGGGTCCTGGGCCATGGAGGGGCTCGACCTCAAGGGCTACGACTTCGCCTTCCCGTCCAGCCAGGCGCCGGCCGACGAGCTCGCCGACAAGTACCACGTACGGCAGCCCCTCCCCCGGCCCTTCTACTCGCCGCTCGTTGTCGTGGCTCATCGCAGCGCGGCCCAGGTACTCGCCGCCAACGGCCTCGCCACCGTCGACAGGAACACCGGCACGCTGAAGATGGCCGCCTACCTCGACGCGGCCCGGCACGACCGGACGTGGCAGCAGCTCAAGGGGGCCGACCAGCACGGCGAGTTGACCGGCACCCTCTACATCGCCACCACCGACCCGGACACCTCCAACTCGGGCGCCCTCTACCTCGCCGCCGCCTCGTACGTCGCCGACGGCGGACGCGTGGCCGCCGACACCGCCGCCGTCGAGCGCACCGCGCCCCTCATGCGCAAGCTCGTCAGCGTCCAGGGGGCCCAGCAGACCAGCACGGACGCGGAGTTCCGCGACTTCATCAGCGGGGCGGGCAACCCGCTCGTCCTCGTCTACGAGTCGCAGGTCGCCGCGCTGCTCGCCGAGGGCCAGGACACCGGCGACCTCACCGTCCTCTACCCGGACACCACGGCCAACAGCGACCACACCGTCGTACCGCTCACGCCTCAGGGCCGCGCGCTGGGTGAACTCCTCAGCAGCGACCCGACGTTGCGCAGGCTCGCCGTCCGGCACGGGTTCCGGCCGCAGGGTGCGACCGCCGAGTTCACGGCGGCGACCACCGGCCACACCGCCTATCTCAACCAGAAGCTGACCGGCGTCCGGCAGGCGCCCGTGCCCGCCTCCAAGGTGCTGCACGAGATGGCGCGCCGGGCCGGGAACTAGGGGGAACAGCACGTGACAACCGAAGACACCTTCACCCTCACGCCGCCCGAGGCCGTCGCCGCCGTGCCCCGTGAGAAGGCCGGCGGGCTCGTCCCGGTCGACCCGGCCGTGCGGGACGACATGGCGCGGCGCGCCGCCGAGTACGTCGGCGGGCTCGCCGCCCTCGACGCCCGCTCGCCCGAATTCGCCGGCAAGGTCGGGGAGATCGCCGGTCTGGGCGCGAGCGAGATGCGAGGCGCCGCCGCCCAGTCCAACCGCATGCTGGAGCGGACGATCCGCAGCCTGCCCGCCAAGGGCGACGACGCCCAGTCGCAGGTCGCGGGCTCGCTCGTCGAACTCCGCCGTGTGGTCGAGGACCTGGACCCGCGCGACCTGCCCGCGAGCAAGGGCCGGAAGTTCCTGTCCAGGCTGCCCGGCGGCAACAAGCTGCGCGACCACGTCGCCAAGTACGCCTCGGCGCAAGGCACGTTGAACAAGATCGTGGGCTCCCTGCGCGGCGGCCAGGACGAGCTCCGCCGGGACAACGCGGCGCTCCAGACCGAGCGCGTCCGACTCTGGGAGACGATGGGCAAGCTCCAGGAGTACGTCGTCCTGACCCAGGCCCTGGACACGGCGGTCGAGGAGCACATCGCCACGACGGAGGCGGCCGATGCCTCCCAGGCCGACACCCTCCGCGCCGACGTCCTCTTCCCCGTCCGCCAGAAGCACCAGGACCTGCTCACCCAGCTCGCCGTCTGCGCCCAGGGTTACCTGGCCATGGACGTGGTCCGGCGCAACAACGAAGAGCTCATCAAGGGCGTCGACCGCGCCGCCACCACCACGGTCTCGGCCCTGCGCATCTCGGTCATGCTCGCCTCCGCCCTCGACAACCAGCGCAAGGTCGTCGACCAGGTCAACGCCCTGCGCGGCACCACGGAGGACCTCATTCGCGGCAACGCCGAGATGCTCGCCACGCAGAGCGGCGAGATCCAGCGCATCGCCGCCGACCCGGCCGTCGGCGCCGAGACCCTCCGCACCGCCTTCCAGCAGATCTACCGCACCCTCGACGCGATCGACACGTACAAGGTCCAGGCGACCGAGGTCATGGCGACCACGGTGGAGTCCCTGACCGCGGAACTCCAGCACGCGAGCGCGTACTTGGAGCGCAGCCGGTCGCAGGGCGCCCTGGAAGGCGGGCTCGCATGAGACGACCTACGGCATGCGCCGTCGTGGCGCTGCTCGCCGTCACGGCGTGCACGGCACAGGAGGAGAAGAAGCCCGAGGGCAACGCCGCCCCCGAACCCGGCACCCTCCGCATCCTCGCCTCCAGCGAACTCAGCGACATGAAGCCGGTGCTGGACCGGATTCGCCAGGACACCGGCATCACCGTGAAGCCCACCTACATCGGCACCCTCGCCGCCGTCGACCTGGTCGCGCGGGGCAAGGCCGACGGCGCGTACGACGCGCTGTGGCTGTCGTCCAACGACTACCTGCATCTGCGCCCCGAAGCGGCGAAGAAGGTCGTGTCCGAGACCCCGGTAATGTCGAGCCCGGTGGCCATCGGGGTCAAGCGGGCGACCGTGGGCGCACTGGGATGGAAGCCGGACGACGTCACCTGGTCCCAGGTGGAGCAGGCGGTCGCGGACGGGAAACTGACGTACGGCATGACCGATCCGGCCCGTTCCAACTCCGGTTTCTCCACGCTGGTCTCGGTCGCCTCGGGTCTGTCCGGCGCCCAGTCGGCGCTCACCGACGCGGACGTGGACAAGGCGACACCGAAGCTGCGGGAGTTCTTCAAGGGACAGAAGCTGACGTCGGGGTCCTCGGGCTGGCTGGCGACGGCGTACGAGCGCCGCGGCACGGTGGACGCGCTGCTCAACTACGAGTCGGTCCTCAAGGGCATGAAGGGCCTGACGGTGATCCGGCCCCGCGACGGTGTCGTGACCGCCGACTATCCGCTCTCCTCTCTCGCGTCGACGTCGAAGGACACCCGCGAGACCGTCCGCCGCCTCACCGAGGCTCTGCGGACGCCGAAGGTGCAGGGCGAGATCACCCGTGACACGCATCGCCGTCCGGTCGTCGCCTCGGTGCCTCCGGCGGCGGGCCTCGACACGGGAAGGCGCCGCGAACTCCCCTTCCCCGGCAGCCGGTCCGTCGCCGACCGGCTCCTCGACTCGTACGAGAACAAGCTCCGCCGGCCGTCCAGGACCGTATACGTTCTCGACACCTCGGGCTCGATGGGCGGCGACCGTCTCAGCCGGCTGAAGAAGGCGCTCACCGATCTGACGGGCGACTTCCGCGACCGCGAGGAGGTGACGCTGATGCCGTTCGGATCGGCGGTCAAGAGCGTCCGCACGCATGTGGTGCGGCCCGAGGACCCGAAGGCCGGACTGGACGGCATCCGCGAGGACACCCGCGCGCTGAGCGCCGAGGGCCACACCGCGATCTATACGTCGCTGGAGAAGGCGTACGAGCATCTGGGCGCCGACGACGACACGTTCACGTCGATCGTGCTGATGACGGACGGCGAGAACACCTCGGGTGCGAGTCCGGCCGCCTTCGACGGCTTCTACGACCGGCTGCCGGGCGGGCAGCGGCAGATACCCGTCTTCCCGATCCTGTTCGGCGACTCCGACCGCGGCGAGCTCCAGCACATCGCCGACCTGACCGGCGGCCGTCTCTTCGACGCCCAGAAGGGCTCGCTCGACGGCGCCTTCGAGGAGATCCGTGGCTACCAGTAAGAGCCCGCTGAGGTATCTCGAATCCCGCAAGAACCTCACCGGCAGCGCCTGCGGGCTCGTCGGCCTCGCGCTGACCTTCACGGGGGTCGCGGGCGCGTACTGGCCCGTCGTCGTCGCCGGACTGTACGGCGCGGGCGCCCTGATCGCCCCGCCGGAGCGCCCGCCGCTGCCGGACTTCCCGGACCCGTCGGCCCAACTGGAGGAACTACGCGTCGACTTCGGCAAGCTGCGGGAGTATCTGGGCGGCGTCGAACTGCCCCCGGCGGCCGGCGGCCGGCTCACCGAGCTGACCGAACTCGTCGCCGCCCTGCTGGATCCCGGCTGGGTCGCCGAGGTGCTCGCCCAGGACCCGGAGGGCGTGCACACGCTGTCCCGTGCCGTACGGCAGGACATTCCGGAGGCCGTCGACACCTTCGTACGGACCAGGTGGTGGACCCGGCTGACCCCTGGCACCGAACCGCCGGAGCGCCATCTGGAGCGCCAACTCACCCTGCTGCACGAGGAGTCGGACCGGCTGGCCGTCTCGCTGCGGGAGACCGAGGCGCGGCGGCAGGAGTCGCACACGCGGTATCTGGAGGACCGGGGACGGTCGCACTAGCAGCTCAGCCGCCCCCGCTCCCCTGGACCGCGATGATCACCAGGATCACCAGCACCGCGATCACCAGGGCTATCTTCAGCGCCTTGGACCACGCCCCGCCCGTCGTCCCCTGCGGCGGCACGTCCGGCACGGGCACCGGTACCGGCCCGTTGAACACGTCGTGCCCCGTCACCGCCGCCCGTGTGCACCACGGGCAGGACGTCAGATGGGAGCCGTACGCGTGCAGCGGGCGGTTCTGGCAGACCCGTACGAGGGAGCGCTCCTTGTTGAGGGCGCGCAGCCAGGCCTCCGCCGGGGGGCGGGCGGCGGGGGCGTGCACACCGGGGCCGAAGGCGGCGCGGGCCAGGGTGAGGAGTTCGGGGGGCAGCACGGAGGGGTCGATGGTGCCGCGCGGGATGACGACCCGCTCGGGGCGGACGACGTAGGAACAGCTGGCGGCGATGTTGTCCTTGACGGTCGACTCGGAGGCGCTGTCGTGCGGGACGCCGCCGAAGGGGTGGTTGCCCGCGGTCAGCAGCTGGTAGACGAGGACGGCGAGGGCGAAGTCGTCGGTGGCGCGGGTGGCGGGGCCGCCGGCCTGGCGCTCGGGGGACGAGTAGTCGGTGGTGTGCATCAGACAGGGGAAGAGTTCCCCGGACACCGGATCGTTGAAGGCGATCGAGTCGCAGTCGAGGAAGGTGACGAAGCCGTTGGCGTCGACCACCACGTTGCTGCTGGAGAAGTCGCCGATGACGAGGTTGTCGTAGTGCATACGGGCGGTCATGAACGCGAGGTTCCAGGCGACGCCGAGCAGGAAGCGCCAGTCGGCCCGGTCGGCGAAGAGCTTGAGGCGCTGGGCGCGGGTGAACAGGCCGATCAGCTGGACGTGGTCGGGTTCGCCGAAGCGGCGCATGGCGTAGCCGAGGAACTCCCCCTGCGGGCCGCGGGCGATGGCGGTGGGCCAGGCCAGTTCGGGCGGCTGGGAGACGTCGGTGGGGCGGGCGGCCAGCGGTGACATGGTCAGCATCCGCATCAGCCGCCGCTCCTGTTCGAGGCCGGGCGGTTCGCGGTAGAGCTTGACGACGATCGTCTCGTCGCCGACGACCGGGAAGACGGCCGCCTGGCCGCCGCCCTTGAGCGGAAGCTCCGCGAGGGTGACGGGCTTGCCGTCCAGGAACACCGTGAGGCCGCTCATGGCCGCGCCTTGCGCACGGCCCGCAGCAGCGTCTTGTCGTCGGCGTTCAGAGCGGTGAGGCGGTCCGACCTCAGCAGGGTCGCGAGACCCTCGTGGGCGTTGTCGCTCACGGGCCCGGGAGCGTCGAGGGAGCGGAACACTGCGTCGACGAACGAGGTGTTCGGGGACGGCGCGCCGCTTCCGGCACGGTTGAGCGCGGCCTGCACGAGTCCGTCGGTGGACAGCAGCACCCCGTCGATCCCGTCGTCGGACACACAGTCGGTGTGCACCCAGCGGGACGCGTCCGCCGAGGTGAGGAAGACCGTCTCGTTGCTGTACTCGCTGGCCGCCCGCGTCTGCGGCAGCAGATGGAACTGCCGCTCCCCGTCCTCCACACCCGCCCGGAGTACGACGAAGCCGTCGCCCACGGTGAGATGGCCCAGCCAGCCCGGGGCGAGCACTACGACGGTGAGCGTGGTCGCGAAGTCC
Organism: Streptomyces sp. R35; assembly: GCF_041053035.1. Classification (NCBI taxonomy): domain Bacteria; kingdom Bacillati; phylum Actinomycetota; class Actinomycetes; order Kitasatosporales; family Streptomycetaceae; genus Streptomyces; species Streptomyces sp. R35. The sequence goes on along the minus strand of NZ_CP163440.1, from coordinate 7,017,203 downwards.
GCGGCGTCGGCCCCGGTCCGGTCCAGGAACACCTTGCTCACGTCGTGGAAGGCGTCTTCGAGCAGCTCGTGCACGGCCTCACCGGGATGGCAGTCCGCCGCGGCGGCTGCCCGGCGGGCGAAGTGCTCCGCGGCCAGTTCCACGGCGAGCCGCGAACCCTCCTCGGAACGCGGCCTGCTGCCCGCCCCGTCCGCCACCGCGAGGACCGCCACGGACGGCGACGCCGTGTACGCGCAGGCGTCCTGGCAGGGCAGTCCCTGGCGGCGGTGGCGATAGCCCTCGACGCTCATGCCGTGGATCCGCCACGGTGACTCCAGCTTCTCCACTCCGGCCATCGGTCAGGATTCCCAGGCCGGGCGCTGGGTCTTGAACTGGCTGAAGATCTTCTCGAAGACCTCGTCACCCGCGCCCTTCTGCTCGGCGTTCGCGCTCGCGGACATCATCTGGAGCAGCTCGCGGAACGGGAATCCCTGCAACCGGGCGTTGAACTTCGGCGCGAACGCCTGGAGCACCTGTTCGCCCATGTCGGTGATGCCGCCGACGCCTATCGCGTACAGCCGGAAGCGGCGGGCGCGCTGCTCGTCGGCGAGGACCGGGATCAACCGGTGCCAGGAGTCGGTGAGATGGCCGGTTCCGTCGGTCGGCAGACCATCCGTGACCAGGCAGATCTGCGGCCGGTAGTACTGGAGTCCGGAGGCCCGCAGCTCGGCCTTGCGGGCCGCGACGATGTGCATCGACAGCTCCAGCGCCTCCGTCATCAGCGTCACGCCGGCGGCGGTCAACTGCGGCGGCTGGAAGGTGTGCGCGGGCACGAAGGGGCTCACCGGGGCGCGCGGTGCGAGGAGTTGGGGTCCGCGCCAGGCGACGACGCCCTGGCCGCCGAAGGTGACCACGGCGACCTCGACGCTGTAGCTGAGGCTGACGTCGTCGTGCAGCTCCCGGGTCCACTCCATCAGCGCGTTGTTGAGCGCCTGGATGGGCTGTCCCGCCATGGAGCTCGACGTGTCGAGACAGAGCACGAGCGGCAGCCGCTGTGCGTTGTTCTCGAACTCGATGTCGGCGTACTCCGCCGGCATCGTGGGCGGGTATTCGCTGTGCATCTCTGTTTCTCCTGGTCTCAGGGCAGTTCAGGGCGTCTCGGAGCGTCTCGGGGCTCAGGGCCGGGTGCCTTTGGCGTGCCGTCCGGTGGTCGGCGGGAACGCGTACAGGACGTCGGAGTCCCGCTCGCGCGCGTCGGTGACGTCGACGAGTCCGCCGGGAGCCGGTGGCGGCCGCCCAGGCTCCGCCCACACCGCCCGGTACAGCACGCGGTCCAGCTCGACATAGCCCTGCGGGTGCAGTTCGGTGCGTACGACGGCGGAGCGCGCCGGCCCCGGTACGTTGCCGACCCGCCGCCCGTACCGGGGTGTCGGCGTCACCCTGAGGCGGGTGGTCGTCTCGTCGGGCGCGTGGGTGCGCGCGGCGGTGACGGGCACGGCGCCGACGCCCGGCGCGGCGAGCGCGCGGCGGGACAGGGTGCCCGCCGCGCTGGAGGAACGGCGGATCAGGAACAGGAGGACGGCGAGCAGGACGACGAGCACGACGCACAGGCCGGCGAGGAGCTGGGTCAGACCGTCCCAGCCCTTGCCGGAGGAACCTTCGTGGGATGGCTTGGAGGAGTGAGGCTTGATGGACGTCGGGGGCGAGGAGGGGGTGTTGCCATTGCCGTTGCCCTTGCCGTCTTTGGCCGCGACGGAGTACGCGTGGAGGGGCCGGTAGGCGCCCGGGTTCGCGGCGATCAGCTCACGGCCCGGCAGCGGGCCGGTGGCGAGCCGGGTGCACAGGTCCTTGGGATTCTTCAGGGCCTTGGGGCAGGCGTTGACGCTCTGCAGATCCTTCACGGCCTCGGGCGGCAGCTTGGCGATCTGTGCGTTCTCGGCCACCCAGCCGGTCTTCGCCAGCAGGAGCAGCACCGTTCCGCCCTCACCGGTCTGCGCGCCCGCCGGCACCTCGACGACGAGGTTGTCGCGCTTGTTCCATACGGTGCGCTCGACGTCCCTGCGGTTCTGACGGTCCCGCGCATCGCTGTCGAACTGCACCTGGCCGTCGAGCGTGACATGGACGGCACCCTTGTCGATCGTCTGGGACCAGCATTGGAGCCGCTCCTTGAAGGTGTCGCCGCACAAATCGTCGGCCGACGCCACCGCCCCCGCGGAAGCCGGCGCGACCGCCATTCCGAAAAGCACCGTGAGAAACAGCGAACGCCGCATGGGCAACCCCCCGTGACCTAAAGGCACACCCCCGTGGCCCTGAAAGGCACTCGCCCATAGTGGGGGCAACCGGCGTGCGCCCGGAAGGGGTTCGGGGCACACGACGGGTTTCACTTCTACAACTTGAATACCTGGTGGCAGCGGATGAACATCTGTCGCGCCCGTTCCACCCAATCACTGGCCAAAGCATCGAAATCCGCTTGTGTCATACGGCAGGTCAGCGGGAGATCGCAGACCCCGGCGAGACAGGGCCGTGGTCCTCGTACATCCCAGACGGACAACATGGGATTCAGTTGTTCGGTATTCCATGCGTTCGACGCCGCCGCGGCGACGGCCAGTTGATCCTGGCGCAGATAATGGCCGTCGGTCGCAAAGGCGACAAGAAGCCGTTTGGTGGTCATGAATCTCACCGTGACCATCCGTCCCGTTTCCTCCAGATCGAATTGCATGGACACGGAAACGGTGTCGGTCACGGTGTGGTAATTCCGCCGGCCGACCCAGTTCTGCACCAACTGCCGCCAGTGCGTGCCTACTTCGAGGATCTCGTGGCCCCGCCCACCGAGGGACCCCCGGCTGGGAACGGACTCAGGCGTCGCCACGGCCCACCGCCTCGGCGACCATCGCGTCGGTCAGCCCCGCGTCCAGCAGCGCCTGGGCGTGCAGCAGCAGACAGGAGGGCACGGACTCGCTGATGCCCTGCTTGCGGCGGTTCGCCAGCTCATGGGTGCGCACCTTGATGCTGTGGGCCACGGTGGGTGGCGGCCAGGACGCCGACTTGGGGGTCTGCTCCAGCAACTCGGCCAGCAGTTCGCCCAGTTGGGGCCGGTCCTCGGGACGCTTGGCCAGACAGTGGGCGATCAGCTCCCGCATGGCCTCGGGTACGCCGTCGAGTTCGGGTGCGGCGAGGACGACCCGGTAGCGCACGGCCTCCCCGCTGCCGTGCGGCGCGCGGCCCGTGAGGGCGTACACCAGGACTCCGCCGAGGGAGAAGACGTCGCTCGGCGGGCCCGCCTGTGCTCCCTTGATCTGCTCGGGGGACATGAACGGCGGGGTGCCGACCACGATGCCGGCCTGGGTGAGTCCGGGGGCGCCGTCGACGCGGGAGATCCCGAAGTCGATGACGCGGGGTCCGTCGGAGGCGAGGAGCACGTTCGCCGGTTTCAGGTCCCGGTGCACCACGCGGGCCGCGTGGATGGCCTGGAGCGCCTCGACCAGGCCCGCGCCGAGCCGTCGTACCTGCGGCTCGGGGAGCGGGCCGTCCGTGCGGACGGCTTCGGCGAGCGACGGTCCGGGCACGTACATGGTGGCCAGCCAGGGCAGGTCGGCCTCGGTGTCGGCGTCTATCACGGCCGCGGTGTACGCACCGCTGACCACCCGCGCCGCCGCGACCTCGCGCGCGAAGCGCTCTCTGAACTCGCCCTCCGCCGCGAGCTCGGGTCGCACCACCTTCACCGCGACCTCGCGCCCGGCCGGCGAACGGCCGAGATACACCCATCCCATGCCACCGGAGCCCAGCCGCCCCACGATGCGGTACGGGCCGATCTTCATGGGGTCACTGACGGGTGTCCGCACCCCGCTCACCTCGTTTCGGGGGTTCGTTGCAGGATGTCCCGAGTGTCCCGCGAAATGCCGCGCGCGGCAGAGGTGATGACGGAAATGAGGAGCGGGATTACGTACGTCCGCGCAGTTCCCCGCGCCCCTGAAGGGACGCGGGGAACTGCGCGAGCGACCAGTTGACCGTCACGCCCTACGCATCCGGGTCCCAGGCTATGAGCAGGTCGAAGTGGCGTCGGTCGCCGTCGAGCTTCAGGGAGTCCACCGGAAGACGGCCGTACAAGGCCAGAACCAGCTCGCTTGCTGTGCCCCGGAGGCAGGCGTCGGCCCCGTCCGGGTCCTCGCCGGCAGCGGTGGCGGGCAGCGTGGTGGCCCGCACGCCGTCGGCGGAGAGCGAGAGGCGCCAGGTTCGGCCCTCGGCGGCGTGGTAGTCGACGGCACAGGGCTCGTACGGCCAGGTGTACGGCCCTGCGCAGCAGGTGGACAGGAACTCGTCGACACCGTCGAGTGCCGCCTCGTCCGGCAGCGGCTGCGCGGAACCCAGGGCGGTCTGGGCGTCGTAGGTGTGCACCGCGGCCTCCTGGACCTGGTGCCGGGCGACGGCACCGCTGGTCTGCGGCGACTGCGACCCACCCCACCACGTCCAGCAGCCGCGATCCGGGCCGGACTCCCGCAGCGCGCTCAGCAATTGCTCCGTGGACTCGGCCGACCAGGCCAGCAGGGCCTCGCGCTCCCGGGGCGCGGCCGAGGCGTGCTCCGAAGAGGTCCCGGCCGGGGGAGCGTCGGCAGGCCCCGCGGCGACGGTGGCGGCCCATTTACGGTGCACCCCGCCCAGGTGCTGCACCAGATCCAGCAGCGTCCACTCGGGGCAGGTCGGCACCCGCACCTCAAGGCTGGGCGCGGCGGCGACCACGGCCCGGAACGCGACCGACCGTTCGTCGATCAGCCGCAGCAGGGCAGGGAACTCCAGAGCCTTTTCCACGCCGAGTGTCTATCACCGTGCTCCGACAACCGGACAGCGATTTTCACAGCCGCCGCGGCACCGGCCGTCAAGGGGCGCGGGGAACGGCGCAATCTTTTCAGCGGAGGTCTGGGGGCGCAGCCCCCAGGGATGGGACGGGTAGGGGCGGCGGGGGCGAGAAGCCTCCCGGCACCCGGGCCACCGCGGCCGGTCGTGATGACATCGCAGGTCAGGGCAAGTCGGACCGGCCGCGGAGTTTGGTTGGGGCTAGCCCAGGCGCTGCACCAGCGCGCGGTACTCGTCCCACAGCTCCGTCGGCGTGTGATCGCCGAAGGTGTTGAGGTGCTCGGGCACCAGCGCGGCCTCCTCCCGCCACACGTCCTTGTCGACCGTGAGGAGGAAGTCCAGGTCGGACTCGGACAGTTCGAGACCCTTGGTGTCGAGGGCGCCCTTGGCCGGCAGGATGCCGATCGGGGTCTCGACGCCCTCGGCACGGCCGTCCAGGCGGTCCACGATCCACTTCAGGACACGGCTGTTCTCACCGAAGCCCGGCCACACGAACTTGCCCGCGTCGTTCTTGCGGAACCAGTTCACGTAGTAGATCTTCGGGAGCTTCGCCTGGTCCTTGTCCTTGGCGACGTCGATCCAGTGACCCATGTAGTCGCCCATGTTGTAGCCGCAGAACGGCAGCATGGCGAACGGGTCGCGGCGCAGCTCGCCGACCTTGCCCTCGGCGGCGGCGGTCTTCTCGGAGGCGACGTTCGCCCCGAGGAAGACACCGTGGTTCCAGTCGAAGGACTCGGTCACCAGCGGGACCGCGGTGGCACGACGGCCGCCGAAGAGGATCGCCGAGATCGGCACGCCCTTGGGGTCCTCCCACTCGGGCGCGATGATCGGGCACTGCGAGGCGGGCACGGTGAAGCGGGCGTTGGGGTGCGCGGCGGGCGTACCGGACTCCGGCGTCCAGTCGTTGCCCTTCCAGTCGGTCAGGTGGGCCGGAGTCTCCTCCGTCATGCCCTCCCACCAGATGTCGTTGTCGTCGGTCAGCGCGACGTTGGTGAAGACGGAGTTGCCCCACAGCGTCTTCATCGCGTTGGCGTTGGTGTGCTCACCGGTGCCGGGCGCTACGCCGAAGAAACCGGCCTCGGGGTTGATCGCGTACAGCTGGCCGTCCTCGCCGAACCGCATCCACGCGATGTCGTCACCGATCGTCTCGACGGTCCAGCCGGAGACGGTGGGCTCCAGCATGGCGAGGTTCGTCTTGCCGCAGGCGCTCGGGAAGGCGGCGGCGACGTACTTCGACCCACCCTGCGGCGGCGTGAGCTTGAGGATCAGCATGTGCTCGGCGAGCCAGCCCTCGTCGCGCGCCATGACGGAGGCGATGCGCAGGGCGTAGCACTTCTTGCCGAGCAGCGCGTTGCCGCCGTAGCCCGAGCCGTACGACCAGATCTCGCGGGTCTCGGGGAAGTGCGAGATGTACTTCGTGGAGTTGCACGGCCACGGCACATCCGCCTCGCCCTCGGCCAGCGGCGCTCCGAGCGTGTGCACGGCACGCACGAAGAAGCCGTCGGTGCCGAGCTCGTCGAGGACGGGCTGTCCCATGCGGGTCATGGTGCGCATGGACACGGCGACGTAGGCGGAGTCGGTGATCTCGACGCCTATCGCGGAGAGGTCCGAGCCGAGGGGGCCCATGCAGAACGGGACGACGTACATCGTCCGGCCCTTCATCGAGCCACGGAAGACGCCCTGCTCACCGGTGAAGATCTCCCGCATCTCGGCGGGGGCCTTCCAGTGGTTGGTCGGGCCCGCGTCCTCCTCCTTCTCGGAGCAGATGAACGTCCGGTCCTCGACCCGCGCGACATCGGTCGGGTCGGAAGCGGCGTAGTACGAGTTGGGGCGCTTGATCGGATCGAGCTTCTTGAAGGTGCCCTTGAGGACGAGCTCCTCGCTCAGTCGCTCGTATTCGGCCTCGGATCCGTCACACCAGACCACGCTGTCCGGCTGGGTCAGTTCGACGATCTCGTTGACCCACGAGATCAGTTCCTTGTGCTGGGTGGGGACCGTGATGGGAGCCGCGATGTCGCGCGCCACGATTGCTCCTAAATGAAGGGTTTTGTTGTTGTGCCCCGTGGGGGCCGTGACCCGGATGCTTCACGAAGGTGGATCTCTGGCGCTCATCCGGTGCCAACCGCACTCATATGATCATCCGACGGGTCCGCCCATATGTCCAGAGGGCTTCACAGCTGAGCGGAGTGAGCATCACCACGTGTATCCGTGATTCTTTGCGTCCACGTTGGGTTCAGCTGAAGGATTCTTTGCGCTAGCGCCGCCTTGCGCGACACTCGTGAGAGCATGGCCACTCTTGGCTGTTCAGTGCGCCGTACTGACACGTAACTTACGGTTCCGTAGGTAGGATTCCGCCTATGACTGCGTCCGTCCCCGACGCGCCCCCGGACGAGCCGGCCGCCGGCCGCGGTCCCGGCGCGCTCCCCCAGCCGCATCCGGTCAAGCCCAAGCTGCGCGGCTGGCTGCATCTCGGCATGTTTCCGGCCGTGCTCATCTCCGGCCTGGTGCTCACCGCGCTCGCGTCCTCGACCCGCGGCCGCATCGCGTGCGGGATCTTCGCCCTGACGGCCTGCCTGCTGTTCGGGGTGAGCGCGCTCTACCACCGCGGCAACTGGAGCCCGCGCATGGACGGCGTACTGCGCAGACTCGACCACGCGAACATCTTCCTGATCATCGCGGGCACCTACACCCCGCTGACGATGCTGCTGCTCCCGGGGGCCAAGGGACAGTGGCTCCTGTGGAGCATCTGGGCCGCGGCGGCGGCCGGCATCGCCTTCCGGGTGTTCTGGGTCGGCGCCCCGCGCTGGCTCTACACCCCCTGCTACATAGCGATGGGCTGGGCGGCGGTCTTCTTCCTCCCGGACTTCATGCGCACGGGCGGCATCGCCGTCCTCGTCCTGGTGATCGTCGGCGGTCTGCTCTACAGCGCGGGCGGCGTGATCTACGGGATCAAGCGCCCCAACCCGTCACCGCACTGGTTCGGCTTCCACGAGGTCTTCCACTCGCTCACCCTCGCGGCGTTCGTCGTGCACTACGTCGGGATCTCGCTGGTGGCCTACCAGCACGGATAACCCCCTCCCACCAGCTTCTTTCCAGGGCCGCGGCTTACGAGCCGCGGCCCTTTGCCATGTCTTGAAAGCGCCTCCCCATTGACAGACACCATCTTTTGAGAGCTACTCTCATTTCATGGTTACTGTCACTCAGGACGATGCCGTACGGCGCGACCCCCGCCGCTGGTGGGCCCTCGGGGCCCTGGTCGCGAGCATGCTCACGCTCGGCTTCGACACAACGATCCTCAACGTGGCCCTGCCGACGATGGCGGGCCGGCTCGGCGCCACCACCGGCCAGCAGCAGTGGATGGCGGACGCGTATGTGATCGTCTTCGCGGCCCTCATGCTCCCGGCGGGACTGCTCGGCGACCGGTTCGGGCGGCGGCGGATGCTGGTCGTCGGACTCGGCATCTTCCTCGCCGGTTCCGTGATGGGCTCCCTGGCCGGCGACGTGAACTGGGTCATCGCGGCCCGCACGGTGATGGGCGTCGGCGCCGCGCTGGTCATGCCGCTCGCCCTGTCCGTGCTGCCCTCGCTCTTCGGACCCGACGAGCGCACCAAGGCCGTCGGCATCATCTCGGCCGCCTCGTCGCTCGGTCTGCCGCTCGGCCCGATCATCGGCGGCTGGCTGCTCAACCACTTCTGGTGGGGCTCGGTCTTCCTGGTCAACGTCCCGATGGCCGCGATCGGCATCGCCGCCTGCGTGTTCCTGCTGCCCGAGACCCGCGACCCCGCCTCCCCCAAGGTCGACACCCTCTCCACCGCGCTCACCGCGGCCGGGCTCGGCGCCCTCATCTACGCGATCATCGAGGCACCCGGCCGCGGCTGGGGCGACCCGCTGATCGTGGGCATGCTCGGCGCGGCCGTGGTCCTGATCGCCGCCCTGGTGCTGCGCGAGCGTCGCGTGGAACGCCCCATGCTCGACATGACACTGCTCAGCCACCGCGGGTTCCTGTTCAACACCCTCGCGGCGACCCTGGTGATGTTCGTCCTGTCCGGCCTGCTGTTCGTGCTGCCGCCGTACCTCCAGGCGGTGCTCGGCCACGACGCCCTCGGCACCGGCGTCCGGCTGCTGCCGATGATGGGCGGTCTGATCGTCGCGGCCCGGGCCGCCCAACCCGTCGTCGCCCGGTTCGGTTCCCGTGCGGTGGTCAGCGCGGGACTGGTGGTGCTGGCCTTCGCCGCACTGCTCGGCAGCCGTACGACGGTCGACTCGGGCTACGGCTTCACCGCGCTGTGGCTGTCGATCACCGGCTTCGGCTTCGGTTTCTCGGTCGTCCCCGCGATGGACGGCGCCCTCGGCGCCCTGCCCCGCGACCGGGCGGGCAGCGGCTCCGGGCTCCTCATGACGATGCGCCAGGTCGGCAGCGCGATCGGCATCGCCCTCCTCGGCAGCCTGCTGGCGAGCACCTTCCGCGACCGCCTCGACGTCACCGGTCTGCCCGCGAAGGCGGCCGACACCGCCGGGCAGTCCGTGGTCGCGGCGCACATCGTCGCCCAGAAGGCGGGCTCGGCCGATCTCGTGGCCTCCGCGAACAGCGCGTACGTCCACGGCATGAGCCTGGTCCTGGTGGTGTGCGGCATCGCGGCCCTCGTCACCGCCCTGCTGGCCGCCGCGTTCCTCCCCAACACTCCGGTCGCGCACGCCACTGAGGAGGACGAGGACCCGGCCATGGCCACGGTTCCGGCGGATGCCGGAGAATAAGCATCATGACGGCCGCACGAACCTCCACCCCCGCCGACCGCCCCCAGCTGGGACTCCGCGAGCGGAAGAAGATCAAGACCCGCGAGGCCATCCGCACCGCGACCTACGGACTGGTCATGGAGCAGGGGTACGACGCGACGACGATCGAGCAGATCGCCGAGCGCGCCGAGGTGTCGCCGTCGACCGTCTTCCGCTACTTCCCCACCAAGGAGGACATCGTCCTCACGGACGAGTTCGACCCGCTCATCATGGAGGAGGTGCGGGCCCGGCCCGCCGACGAGCCCTGGCCGGACACCATCCGGTATGTGATGCGGAAGGCCGCCCAGGTCGGCATCGAGGAGGACGCCGAGGTGGCCCGGCTGCGGACCCATCTGCTGGCCCAGGTCCCGGCGGTGCGCTCTCGGATGATGGAGAGCATGTCGGTCACCGGCAGCATGCTCTGCCAGGCCATCGGCGAGCGCACCGGCCGGGACCCGGAGAGCCTGGAGGTGCGGGTCTACGCGATGTCCTTCATCGGCGGCCTGATGGAGACCTCCCTGTACTGGGCCGAGAACGGCCACCAGGACGACTTCCTGAACCTCATCGACCGCACCATGGACGTCCTGGAACACGGCCTCCCCACCGAAAAGCCCTGAGGCAGGGGCCCTGCCCCGTGGCATCCTGACCCGGTGAACGGACCCGAGATCCACGTCGACTTCGCCCCCGAGCTGACGGTGTTCGTCCCGAACGACCGCCGCCGGGGCGCCACCGCCCTCGTCACCGACGGCGTCTCGACCCTCGGCCATGTCGTCGAGTCGCTCGGCGTCCCGCTGACGGAGGCCGGCGCCCTGGTCGTGGACGGCCGTCAGGTGCCGTTCTCGCACATCCCGGCGGCCGGCGAGTCGGTGGAGGTGCGCGCGGTCGAGCGCCCTCAGCAGGTCCCCGGCGCCCCGCTCCGCTTCCTCCTCGACGTCCACCTCGGCACCCTCGCCCGCCGGCTGCGGCTGCTGGGCGTCGACACGGCGTACGAGTCGACGGACATCGGCGACCCGGCCCTCGCCGCCCGCTCGGCGGCCGAGCGGCGCGTCATGCTCAGCCGCGACCGCGGACTGCTGCGCCGCCGCGAGCTGTGGGCGGGCGCGTTCGTCTACAGCACCCGGCCCGACGACCAACTCCGTGACGTACTGGGCCGGTTCGCGCCCGAGCTGAAGCCCTGGACGCGCTGTACGGCGTGCAACGGCCTGCTCGGGGAGGCCACGAAGGAACAGGTCGCGCACCAGTTGGAGGGCGGCACACAGCGGTCGTACGACGTGTTCGCCCAGTGCGGGGACTGCGGGCGCGCGTACTGGAAGGGCGCGCACCACGACCGCCTTGAGGCCATCGTGGAGCACGCCCTCGCCGAGTTCGGGAGCTGACTCAGGTCCAGGCCGTACCCGCACCAGTCAGCAGCCCCTTGAAGGTCACTTACGCTTCACCAGATCCTTCGCCCCGCAGGCCAGTCCGTCCTTGCTGGGGTCGAGACCCAGGGGATCGTCCTTGCCGTTGACCTTCAGGCGCCCGTAGTCGTTCTTCTTCAGCCAGGCGCAGCGGGAGGCCGTCGTCTTCTTCACGCCGTCCGGGAAGACGGTCGGCACGCAGACGTTGACCGTCCCGTAGTGGCGGTCGCAGCCGGAGATCGTGGTGCTCACCTTCTGCCCGGCGCGCTTCTTGCCCGCCTTCGTGACCGTGCCCTCCAGGGAGTCGGCGAAGGAGTGGACATGCGCCGACGCGGTGTCCGTGGCCAGCGCGGACGGGCCCTGGAGGTGCACCCACTTGGCCACCGACGGCACGCCGTTGGCGTCGACCGCGAAGAGCATGTACCAGCCGGGCGGTGCCAGGTTGGGGTTGCTCGTCACGTTCAGGTCGACGTTGTTGCCGTCGACGGACAGCGGCAGATCGACGTACCGCTGGTTCGGGTCGGAGGAGTGCGTCACCGCGGCGGGCCGGATCAGCTCCGCCTTCACGATGGGCCGGTCCACCGTGATCCGCTGCGTGTCCCCGTACACCCACTCGTTGTCGATCACCGAAGTGATCGCCGGGCGGGTGCCCTTGAGCAGGTAGGGCGGGGTGTAGATGGACACGTTGTGGTTCCAGGTGCCGTTGCCCGGGTTGTCGCCGGTCGCCATCACCCGGCCGTCGGGCAGCAGGAACGCGGAGGAGTGGTAGCCGCGGGCCTCCGGGTCGGCGGCCACCGGGTCGAACGTCGAGGACGCCGGGTCGAAGATCGACGCCTCGTAGACGGGGTTGGCACGGTTGTGCAGACCGCCGCCCGTCTCCAGGACCTTGCCGTCGGGCAGCAGTACGGCGGAGACGTACATCTTGCCCTGGTTGCCGGTCTCGGCCACCTTGCCGTTGCCCAGGTCCACCGTGCCCTGCGGGATCTGCGGGCCGACGGTGTACGCCGGGTTGGCGGCCTTGAGGTCGATGATGTCGGTCAGCCGGTTGGCGTCCGGGTTGGAGTCGATGTTGCCGCCGCCGAGCGTCAGCACCTTCTGGTCCTGGGCCGGGGGCAGCAGCACGCTGGCGGACTGGTCGCGTTCGTCCTTGTTCTGGAGTCCCGGGATCGCCGTCGTCGTGTTGGCGTCGTAGTCGTAGATCGCGGAACCGGTGCCCGGGGTGCCGTTGCCGAAGACATGGCTGCCCGAGTAGAAGAGGCGGCCGTCCTGCATCAGGATCATCGACGGGTACAGACCCCAGAACGACCAGGTCTGGTTGACCTTCCACAGCGGCAGCCACTGCTGCTCCGAGGCCGACCAGCGCTCGGCGGTCACCGAGCCGGAGGAGTCCTCGCGCAGCCCGCCGAACGAGATGATGTCACCGTTGCCCAGCTCGGTGGCGGACGGATACCAGTGGCCGTCGTTCAGGTCGTTGGTCTTGCTGTACGTCTCGGTGACCGGGTCGAAGATGTACGAGTCCTTGTACCCCTCGTACCCGTGCCCGCCCGCGACCGGGAACGCCTTGTTGCCGCTCATCACCAGCACCCGCCCGTCGGCGAGCTGGACGTGACCGGAGCAGAACATGTCCTTGGGCGTGGGGATCGTCTTGTACGTGCCGTTCACCGGGTCGTAGACCGCGCTGGTGAACGTGCCCGCGTCGAAGTTCTCCTCGCTGTTGCCGGACCCGGCGATCAGCAGGACCTTGCCGTTGTTGAGGACGACGGAGTGCATGGAGCGGACCGGGTTCTGCGTGGGCAGCACCGTCCACTTGCCGTTGGCGCACTCGTCGGCCGTGCCGGTGCAGGTGGCCGGCGGGATCGGGTCGGAGACCTGTTCCATCGTGTAGTCGTCGGTGGTCGCGGAGCCCGTGCCGTACACCGAGACACCCCAGGTGATGCGGTCCGTGCCCGCCGGAACGGCAGGGGTCCGGACGCTCGCCTGGGTGTAACTGCCCGCCATGTCCAGGGTCTTGAGGTCGGTCCAGTACTGCCAGCCGGCCGTCGTGTCGTGCCGGAAGAGCGTGATGGCGGCGTCGGGAGTCGTCGTCTTGTACCAGAGCCCGAGGTCGTACTGCTTGCCCGCGGTGACCGTCGGCGCGCAGGTGGCGGACTCCGTGATCAGCGCCTTGCGGTCGCCGTCGGCGCGCCGGGTCAGCGAGACCTTCATGGCCTTGCTGCCGGAGTGGGCGTCGGCGACGGTCGAGAAGGTGAAGTCGTTGTCGCCCCAGCCCGACTTCTCCCAGCAGTACGGCATGTCGTCGCTGCCGGCGGTCTCGAAGCCGGGGTTGGTGACGAGGTTGGCGGCGGACGCGGGCTGCGGCGAGACGAGCAGCAGTCCGGCGGCCAGGCCCGCCACGGCCAGTAGTGAGGTTCTCCGCCTTGGTCGTACCCGGTAGGTCACAGGGTTCTCCTTGTTGTGCGGCCGCGGCTCCCGCCCGCGTGCTTGCCGCTGCGGCGCGGCAGATAGACCAGCGCTTCGGTCCCCGCGAAGCGCAGGACGAAGGTCGTCACCAGGGCCAGTGCGGTGGCGGAGAGTGCGCCCATCCCGAAGCGGTCGACGAAGAGCGCGATCAGCGGAATGCGCAGCACCAGATCGGCGTTGGCGAGCAGCGCGAACCGGCCGGCACGGTCCCACCAGTGCCGGTGCCCCCGGCGTTCGCGGAAGAGGAGATGCTCGATGAGCAGGAAGTTCCAGGCCACCCCGAGCTGGTTGGCGAGGATCTCCGCCGGTACGTAGTGCATGCCGGCGGCGGTGAGCGCGTACAGGCCGAGCAGGTTCGGTACGAAGCCGGTGGCGCCGATCAGTCCGAAGACCACCATGCGGGCGACCGGCGAGGCGGTGCGCAGCCCGACGAGGTGGCGCAGGAACCGGAAGCCCTCCTGCGCGGTCGACTTGGACTCGCCCGCGAACCGGTCCTGGAAGACGAAGGGCACCTCGGTGACCTGACGGGGGCGGCTGCGCACGGCGAGTTCGAGGAGGATCTTGTAGCCGAGCGGCTGGAGGACGTCCGCGGTGACCGCGCTGCGGCGGATCGCGAAGAACCCGCTCATCGGGTCGCTGATGCCGCGCAGCTTGCGCGGGAAGAGCGTCTTGGTCAGCCAGGTCGCGCCGCGCGAGACGGCGATGCGGTAGCCGCCCGCGAGCCCTTCGCGGCTGCCGCCCTTGATGTAACGGCTGGCGACGACGAGCCCGGCGTGCGCGCGCTCACCGGAGGCGACCAACTCCGGTACCAGGGACGGCGGATGCTGGCAGTCGCCGTCCATGACGACGATCCAGTCGGAGCTCGCCGCCTTCAGCCCCTCCACGACCGCGCCGCCGAGCCCGCCCACGGGTTCGTCGCGGTGCAGCACGGTGACGGGGAACGGGCAGTCCTGCGCGGCCTGGGAGATCACCTGAGGGGTGTCGTCCGTGGAGTCGTCCACGAAGACGACCTCGCAGGGCAGGTGGGACGGCACCGCCTCCGTGATCTGGTGCAGCAGCTCGCGGATGTTCGCGGACTCGTTGAACGTCGGGACGACGATGGTGACGGCGCCCGGCTCCGGCACTGTATTTTCGCGCTCGGTTCGCCTCCGGGGCGTTCCAGCCGGTGTCGAGAGGGCGATCGTGCTCAACCCTTCGGGCCTCCGCGCGTTCGCCCTCTCGACACCGGCGCACCCCTTCGGCTCACTCGCGGTGGCGGCGCGTATGGCCGGATCGCCCAGCTCGTCCGGGACAGTGCTTTCGAAGCTTTCGAAGCTGGTCATCGACTGCCTCCGGAACTGGCCGTGGTGGTGGTGTCGTTGATGTGCCGGATCTCGATGCGGTCCGCGCCCTTGCCGAAGGTGGCGACCGGCGTCGAGTGCTCGATCGCGGCCTTGACGTTGGGCAGGTCGACCGCGTCGCGCCGTACCGTCGGGGAGGCGACGACGTAGTCGAGGTCGCGCCAGCCGCGCGGCATCGTCTTGGTCACCGCGGGGTCGAGGTCGGCCTTGTAGAACCAGATGACGCCGAGGCCGGGCTGGTATCCGTCGTGGACGAGGTCGAGCCAGAGCGCGTCGTCGACGAGGACCCGGGTGCTCCTGGGATCCTTCACCTCGGTCTTCAGCCACGCGGAGGCCGCCCGGTAGGGGGCGTTGGCGTCGGTGGTCATGGCGGTGTGGTCGCCGTCGTACCAGCGGGGCACGACATAGGCGCCCGCCGCCACCACGAGCACGGCCGCCAGCCCGCGGCGCGACCAGGTGACGTACGGCTTCTCCTCCTCGCTGCGCCACCTGCGCAGCACCGCGTGCGCGACGCTGGCGGTGCCGCCGGCGAGGACGAGGGCGAGGAACGGCAGCGCCTGGATGACGTACATCGCGGGCAGATAGCCGCTCGGCCGCAGCGCCACCAGGGCGAGGATCGCCACGGTGAACGCGGGTCCGGCGAGAGCGCGCGCGGTCACCGACCAGCGCCAGGTGACCAGGAGCAGCAGGGCGCCGACGAGGCCGCCGAGGGGCAGCACGCGGTCGTAGTACAGCCAGGAGTGCAGGACGCCGTACGAGCCGGTGCCCTGGTCGAGGATGAAGCCGGAGCCGGGGCGGCTCATCTGGTAGGCGATGCCGTCCCACAGCGACACATGGCCGGAGCCCGGGAACAACTCGCCCTTGAGCAGGGCGAAGAGCGGATACGCCATGCCGATCAGGGCACAGGCTGTGATGGCTCCGGTGAGCGCGAACTTGCGGGTGTCACGGTGGCCGTGGCGCCACATGGTGACCAGCAGTGCGGGCAGGATGACGAGCATCGTCTCCTTGGTGAGCACGGCCGCGGCGGCCGCGATGCCCGCACCGAAGTGGTGCCAGAGATGACGGCTCGGCGAGGCCGCCAGGCAGAACGCCAGCAGCATCCACATCACCGCGATGTTGTCCAGGAAGATCTCGCGCTGGAGGACGACCGACAGCGGCGAGAGCCCGAAGAGCAGCATCGCGAGCCCGGCCGCCCACTGCGGCAGCGAGAGACGGCGTGCGAGGACGTAGACGAGGACCGCGCTGATGGCACTGATCAGCAGCATCGCGACCCGCATCGAGCCGACGGTCATCAGCGACGGGCTGAGGTGCGCGGGGATCCAGGTCAGCGCGGCTATCTGGATCCAGCCGAGCGGCGGGTGGTCGTACCAGTACGTGTAGTGGGCCATGCCCTTGCCCTGCTGCACGGCCCACGCCTGGGCGAGATAGGTGCCCTCGTCGTCGCTGAGGGTGGGGTAGTCGGCGATGTTCCAGCCCTGGACGACGAGGATCGCCGCGAGGAGCACCGCGCACAGGATCAGATCCGAGCGCGAGCTGCGAAAACGCAGCACCGGAGTGGGGTTGGGGACGATTTTGGGCGCACGGGGCCGCTGCGCGGGGACCGTGGTGGTGGTCGCCGCGGGAAGAGTGGAGGTCACGCAGGAACGTCCTCTCGGATCACTTCGGTGAGATGCGCGCCGACATGACTGGTCAACTCCCAGTCATTGCGGCCCCGTTGCTCGCGCCATACGGCACGCACGGCCGCGCCCGCCAGCAGCACCTGGTAGAAGGGACCGCCGGCAATGAGCTTCAGGTAGTGGATGAAGCGGACTCGAAGCCCGTACTGCTTGCCGAAGTCATGCAGTCCGACGAGCTCGAAGACGAAGGTGACCAGGGCGGTCACGGCCGGCAGGAAGGTGATGAACGCGACGCCGACGGGCACGTCGAGGAAGAGCGCGATGGCCACGTTGAGCGGGATGACCACACCGGAGATGGCCTGGAGGTACGGCGTCATCAGTGTGTAGCGGGCGAGCAACCGCTGCCCGAAGCCGGGGAGTTGCTTCCAGTCCTTCTTCCGGTAGACCTGGAGGAAGCCCTGGTTCCACCGGGTGCGCTGCTTCATCAGCGACATCAGCGAGCCCGGGGTCTCCTCCCGGGTCACCATGTCGGAGTCGTACGCGACGACGACTTTCTTGCCGACACTGGAGAGCCGCACACCCAGGTCGCAGTCCTCGGCAAGGCAGTTGGGGTCCCAGCCGTCGGCTTCCCGCAGGACGTTCGTCCGCACGAAGACGGTGTTGCCGCCGAGCGGGATGAATCCCTTCTGCGCGTGCAGATGCAGCCGGGAGCGGAACCAGAAGAAGTACTCCAGGCAGTTGCGCAGGCTGTACCAGCTGGAGTTGAAGTTGATGAGCTGGACACCGCCCTGGACGACATCGGCGTCCGTGGTGCGGAACGCGTGGTCGACGTGGGCGAGCAGCTCGGGATGGACCTGGTCCTCGGCGTCGAAGACCCCGACCACATCGCCGCGACAGTGCGGCAGAGCCGTGTTCATGGCCTTCGGCTTGTTCTTCTTCTCGTGATGGTCGACGACGACACGGACGCGCGGGTCGCGCTCCTCGGCGCTCCGGGCCACCGCGGTGGTCTCCGGGTCGTCGTGGCCGACGATCACGATGATCTCGAAGTCGGTGTGGCTGGATTCCAGCAGCCGCTGGATGGTGTGGTCGAGCACGGCCTGCTCGTGCCGCGCGGGCAGCAGCAGCGAGAAGGACAGGCTCTCACCGCCGTCCGGACTGCTGAACCGGGTGGAAGCAAGCACCTCGGGCGTACGCCACGCGTGCATCTGCCACCACAAAGTGAAGGCTGCCATCCAGAACAAGGCCAGCGAAACGGCAGCGATGAAGACAGACGTGAGCACAGATCCCCCCAGATCCCCAAAAGCCCCCAGTCACGACGGTGAGTCACACCTGTCGCGTCAGGTTGCAGAGACTATGGGTGAACTGTGAAGCACGCGGGTTGCTCTGGTGAAGAGCGTGTTTCATCACGCTCGGTCGACTAACTGAACAATCTGAACACTGGTGGCGTTTGGGCCGGTTGGGGAACGGCCGTTTCAGCCGCTCAGCGCCGTGCCGAGCCGGTCGGGATCGGTCGTCGGGGTGTCACAAGTGAAGTTACGGCAGACATACGCGGCCGGTTTCCCGTTCACCAACGGTCGACCGGAAAGCAGCGGCAGCTCATCGCTCTCCGGCGCTCCCACGGCGACGACAGCACCCGGCGCGGTGGCCAGAAGTGCCGTACGGTGCAGGGCCTTTGTGGCCGGATCGTCGCCCGGCCCCACGATCGCGACCTCACGCGGCCCGTCCAGGAGCGCCTCGGCCACCGCCAGACCCCAGCCGATGAAGCGGGGCGCGCGCGGCCCGAGCGCCTTCACCACGCCCAACGCCCGCTCGGCGGCTGTGCGATGGGGTTGGGCGCCGGTCTGTGCGGCATAGCTCAGCAGCGCCCCGGCCGCCGCACTCCAGCCGGAGGGCGTGGCGTTGTCCGTCGGATCCTGCGGTCGGCGGATCAACTGCTCGGCGTCGCCCGCCGTGTCGTACAGCGCGCCCGACTCGGCATCCGTGAACTGCACGATCACGTGGTCGAGCAGGAACCCGGCGAATTCCAGCCAGACCCCTTCCCCCGTGACGGACGCGAGTGCGAGGAACCCCTCGGCGACATCCGCGTAGTCCTCCAACACCCCTGCGTTCGACCCGACTTGACCGTCCTTGCTGGTGCGGGACAGCCGTGCGCGATCGTCCATGTGCAGCCGTACGAGGAGGTCGGCGGCGCCGATCGCGGCGTCCACGAGGTCGGGGCGCTCGAAGTAGGCGCCGGTCTCCGCGAGGGCGGCGACGGCGAGCCCGTTCCAGGCGGCGACCACCTTGTCGTCGCGGCCGGGGGCGGGCCGCTCGGCACGCGCGGCGAGCAGCCGTGTGTGGATCGAGGCGATCCGGTCGGCGTCGAAAACGCCCTCGTGCTGCGGAAGCTGGAGGACGGAGGCCCCCTCTTCGAAGGTGCCCTTCTCCGTCACCCCGAAGTAATGGGCGGCGAGCCCGGCGTCCTCCTCGCCGAGCACTTCGCGGAGCTGCGCCGGCGTCCACACGTAGTACGCGCCCTCGACGTGCCTGCCGGTCCCGTCGTCGCTGTCGGCGTCGAGGGCGGAGGCGAACCCGCCCTCGTTGGTACGGAGTTCACGCACCATGAAGTCCGCGGTTTCGAGGGCGACACGGCGGGCGAGCTCGGAGCCGGTGGCACGCCAGAGGTGGGCGTACACCCTGCACAGCAGGGCGTTGTCGTACAGCATCTTCTCGAAGTGGGGTACCAGAGGTCCACCAGCCCTCGGCGTCAGTACGTACCGGTGGAACCCGCCTCCCACCTGGTCGTACAGGCTCGAACGGGCCATCGCGCCGCACAGCCCTTCTGCCATCTCCAGCGCGGCCACGGAGCCGGCCCGCGCGTGGTGGCGCAACAGGAACTCGATCACCATCGACGGCGGGAACTTGGTGTCTCCCTTGAACCAGCCGCTCGCGGGATCGATGTCCCGGGTCAGTTGGAGGAGGGCCAGGGCCTGGGTCTCCTCGGTGGGCGTCCCGGCGTCCCCGGTGCTCAGCTCCCGCCCGGCGAGGTCCCGCGTGATCTTCCCCGCGACTTCTCCCACCTCGTCCCGTCGGCTCGTCCAGGCGTTGTGCACGCCTTCGAGCACCTGGCGGAAGGACGGCATGCCATGGCGAGCCTCGGGCGGGAAGTACGTGCCGAAGTAGAAGGGCTCCCCGTCCGGCGTCATGAACACGGACATAGGCCAGCCGCCCTGCCCGGTGGCGGCTTGAACCGCCTCCATGTACACAGCGTCCACATCGGGACGCTCTTCACGGTCCACCTTGACGGACACGAAGTGCTCGTTCATGTACGCAGCCGTGTCGTGGTCCTCGAAGGACTCGTGCGCCATCACGTGACACCAGTGGCACGCGCTGTAGCCGACACTCAAGAACACGGGGACGTCGCGCCGCCGGGCCTTTTCGAACGCGTCGGTCTCCCATGGCCACCAGTCAACGGGGTTGTCCGCGTGCTGAAGGAGATACGGGGACGTGGCCTGCGCGAGTCGGTTGGGCATACCCCCATCCTTGCGCACCCACCTCCGCCCCGCCCATGCGCCACAGGGGCAGCGCACGAACGGGGCGGAGGGGTGCCGGCTCAGTGCTCGCGCGGCCGGACCGGCTGACGAATGTCGGCACTGCGCCACCACCACAGACCCCGGCAGGCGGGGAGGGTGAGCCCGAAGAACGCCCCGCACCGGGCGCACCACGGCAACCCGTTCTCCGGATCCGTGGGGCACTCGGCATCACAGCGGGGGCACTTCGGCACAGGACCTACTCTCAGGCGATCACGTCGTACTCTCCGGCCTTCACAGCGGCCGTCAGCCCACTGCGCGGCTGACATCGTGACGATGGTGTCCGGCCGGTCGCTGTCGCGCAACGCGACAATGCCGGGAACGTCTTCCATGACACAGGCCGGGCCTCACGGCGACGAATGATGAGCCGCGAACGGAGCACGTCCTTACGCAGCGTGGACGGGAACTCATACAAGGGCCGGAAAGGATTTCCTACGAGTCGGAACGGGCCACGGGCGAAACCGGACCGCACAACGACAGGGCCGCTATCTCCCTGCATGTAGCGGGCGGCATCCCAGTCCGCGAACGCCTGGGCGACAGCGGGGGGGAATGTGCTCCGTGAGTTCGTCCGGGGTTCCGACGAGCGCGGCTATCTCGCCTGCCACGAGGTCGGTGGAGTGGTAGTACACGGCGGGCCTCCCAGTCACAAAGAAGCCCCGAACAGACAGCCGGGGCAGCGGGTGAGCGGCAGGAAGCGCGAGCGGTGACGAAGTGACGAGGTGACCTTGAATCCGGGTTAGCCCTTATAGATAGTGTTTTTAGTTCTATGCATGGAACAGAACTAAACGTCATTCCGTCGCTTCGTCACCACGTAGAGGGGCAGCAGGCCCATCCGCGCAGTCCCAGCACGATCACGCCGGGCGTGTAGACGCCCTCACTCGGAGACTGGTGAGCAGATTGCCCATCGGGGCAATGCAAAAGGCCGGGCCCGAAGGCCCGGCCTTGCGCTTCGAACTCACTTCTTGATGGTTGTGTCCTTCTTCGACAGCCAGTCGAACTCAAGCCGTTCCAAGATCGGGGTGTGATCCCCCTGCCGTGCGGCGGGCTTGACCGTGATGCCCTTCTTTCCGAGGGCGCACTTCAGGAGCATCCGTTTGTCCGCCATGTCCGCCGCTTCCCATGCCTCACGCAGGGTGTCGATCTGGACGAGGGGCGAGAGGTCTGCCTCCGCGTCCAACGCCTCAAGGGTCGCGGCGGTGCTCTCGATAACGGCGCGCTGCCCTTCGCTCAGCTCCTCGAAGCGCTCTTCGTCCATCTTCCCGTACACGTAGAAGTCGTCTTCGAGCTTCCTCACACGCCGCTGGGCGGCCTCAAGGGCCTTCTGGGCCTCTTCCTTCTTCGCCTGCGTTTCGGGGTCCGCGAAGGCGAGCCACCGGCGGGCTATCTCGATGACCACCGGGTCACCCGGCTCAAGGGCCGTGATGTGGTGGATCCAAGCCTGTCCAACCGCGTGGTCGATGCGGTCGGCGAGGGTCACCACTCCCTCGCAGATCGACTTGCCCCGCGTCTGCCGGACCTCACACCGGTAGCGTCCGCCACGGTGGCTCATCGAGCCACCACACGGTTCAAGCTCCCCCGTGCCCTTCTTGTCCCGCATCCGCCCGCATCGGTAGCTCCCCGTCCCCAGGTACTTCGCTTCCGGCTTCCCCTTCGCCCACCGTTCATCGGTCCGTTCGGCGATGAGGGCCTTGATCTTGAACCACTCGCCCGGCGTCACAACCCCCTTGCCGCACATGACGACTTCGCCCTTCTCGTCGCGCAGGGGCTCGCCGTACCCCTCCCAACTGTCCAAGGGGTTACCGTGCTCGTCTGTCTTGCGCCGCCGGACCGGGACCATGCCCGCGAAGAGCGGGGACTGAGCCAGCTTGCTCACCGCCGTGGGCGACCAGGTGGCACCGCTCCGGGTGCGGTACCCCTCCTCATTGAGTTGGTGGGCCGTGTCCTTCGTCGTCTTCTTGTCGAGCAAGAGATCCGCCAGCCTGCGAGCTGTGCCGTACTCGTCGGGATGGGGTTCGACCTTGCCGCTTCCGGGGGCGCTGTAGAGGCCGAACGGGGGCCTGCCCGTTCCCCTGCGGCCTTCCGCCTTGTGCGAGTCATGGCCGATCTTCACGCGCTTCGCTATGTCCTTCGCTTCCTCCCTGGCGCGTTCGCTCAGGATCGCGAAGACCATGCGGCCGCCCTGTGATGAGTCCAGCCCTTCGGAAACGGAGACGAGCCGCGATTGCCGGCGGTCGAACTCGTCGAGCATCCGGCCCACCGCCCCCATGCCGCGCCGGTCGAAGCGGTCCGTCTTCCACACACCAAGCGTCTTGGACTTGCCGTCCATGATCGCTTGTGTGGCCTTCTCGAACTCCCTGCGCCGTACGTAGGTCTTGGAAGCCGAGAGTTGTTCAAACCAGACGTGCCGGATCTGAAGCCCGTTCGCTTGCGCCCAGCGCACCACGTCTCGCAGATGCCCCCGCAGCGTGGCCAGGTCTTCCTTCTTGTTGCTGCGTCGCAGGTAGGCATCCATGAGGCCGGACGGGTCCGCCGTCGCAGGCTTGTCCAATCCCAGGGTTTCCAGCTCCTCAGGGCTGAGCCCCAACCCGACGAGCGTCGCGTGATCCTCGCGCACCACAACCCCCTCTGTTCTCAGGGGAAATGGTACGGAAGTGATGGACCTTAGACAGGTACTTTCTTGAAGTGCGGCACGATCCACTCGCGGTCGACGGAGTAGCGGGCGAAGCCACCGCCGAGCTGGTCGTAGATGCCGCCGCGCGCCATCCGCTCGCAGGTGTCGGCGGCCATCTGGAGGGCACCCTCGGAGCCGGTCCGCGCGTGGTGGCACAGCAGGAACTCGATGACCATGGACGGCGGGAACTTGGGCGCCCCGCCGAATCCGCCGCGCGAGGCGTCGTACTCCCGGGTGAGCCCGAGCAGCGCTCCGGCGAGCTCCTCCTCGCCCGGTACCTGGTCGTCCCCGAAACTCATCTCCCGCTCGGCGAGATCCCGCACGATCTTCCCCGCGACCTCGGCGACCTCGTCCCGCCGGCCGGTCCAGGCGCTGTGCACGCCCTCCAGGACCTGCGGGAAGGAGGGCATGCCGTGGCGGGGCTCGGGCGGGAAGTACGTACCGAAGTAGAAGGGCTCGGCGTCCGGCGTGAGGAACACGGTCATGGGCCAGCCGCCCTGCCCGGTCGCCGCCTGCACGGCCTCCATGTAGACGGCGTCGACGTCCGGGCGTTCCTCGCGGTCGACCTTGACGTTGACGAAGTGCTCGTTCAGATACACGGCGGTCGCCTCGTCCTCGAAGGACTCGTGCGCCATGACGTGGCACCAGTGACAGCTGCTGTAGCCGACGCTGAGCAGGACCGGTTTATTGCTCTTGCGGGCCTCGTCGAAGGCCTCGGCCGACCAGGGCCACCAGTCGACGGGGTTGTCGGCGTGCTGGAGCAGATACGGGGACGTCTCATGGGCCGGTCGGTTCGCTCTTCCACTCCCCCACGGCGTCCGGGACGGCGTAGAAGCGCAGGTACACCTGGCGTGCCCCTTCGGGGGCATCTTCACGACGGTGGCCGTACCGGTCCAGGAGCGCGCGGTACTCGCGTACGAAGTCGACGAGTTCGTCCCTGGTCATCCAGTTGCCGGAGCGCTGGACCTGGGACCAGCCCTCGGGCCCCGCGTACTCCTTGTGGGCCCGGAGATAGAGCTCGGTGTCCATCTCGATCTTCAGGCGTGCCACGCCCTCGGCGGCGGCGTACTCCTCGGGGCGCATCGTGGCCGGATCGGGTGCGGTGTGGCTGAACGGGAGGGCCCGCCACCAGCGTTCACGGCCGCCCGACTTCTCCGGGATCTCCTCGATGAGGTGCTGCTCGGCGAGCTTGCGCAGGTGGTAGCTGGTCGTGCCGGAGCTCTCGCCGAGCTCCCTGGCGAGCACGGTGGAGTTCGCCTCGCCGTGCCGGCCCAGGTAGTCGAGGATGCGGCGGCGCAGGGGGTTGCCGAGGGACTTGTACAGGGCGGTGCGTTCGAGGCTGGTCAGCTCGGGGTCGGGCATGCGACCAGTATCCCCGGCACGCTTCATTCCACAGAGTGAGTTCTGCAAAATTTCCTTTGCAGAATTTCCTCTGCGGTTCTATCGTGGAGGCATGCGAACGAATCGTGCCGGAACGCATCGCGCCGGGATGCGGACCAAGTGGGCTCTCGTGCTGCTCGGCGCCACCGCCGTGGCGCTCGTGCCGTGGATGGTGCTCCTCGTGCGTACACTCCCGGCGAGCGCCGAGGTCCGGAACTGGCAGGTGGCCTGGGTGGGACTCGACGTGCTGATGGCGGCGGGCTGCGCGGCCACCGCCGCGCTGGGCCTGCGCGGCAGCCCGCACGCCCGGCTGACCGCGTCGGCGACGGCCTCGGTCGCGGTGCTCGACGCCTGGTTCGACATAACCACCGCGCAGCCGGGCGCCCCTCTCGTCCAGGCCCTGGCCTGCGCGGTGGCGGAGGCGGCGCTCGCCTGCGCGTGCGTGTTCCTCGCGCTGTCCAAGGGGCACGCGGTGCGTGAATGACCGGGGCGGCCCTGCCCGAATGATCGCCGGGCCTCTCGCCTTCACGACCCGCACGAAGGACACTCATAAGCAAGGGAGTTGCTGCCGGAGGGGGACGTGACATGCGGGACAGCCATCGGGCGGAGGCCGAGCGGCTGTTGGCCCGGGCCGTGGAGGAAGAGGTACGGCGCTCGGGGGGACGCCTCGACGGGGCTGTGCTGCTGTCGAGGGCACGGGCCGCGCTCGACGCCATGGGAGAGACGGCCGCCGAGGAGTACGGGGCCTATACGCGGGCCCTCGACGAGGCGGATGCGGAACGGCTGACGTTCGGACAGCGCTACGCCAAGGAGGGCGCCGGAACGTCCTTACTGGTCACGGCCGTTGCGGCGGTCGCGGCCGTCGCCGCGGACCTGGTGCTCGGTACGGGCGCGGGGACGGCGTTCGGCGCGGGCGCCACGGTGGCGGTGGTGGGCGCGGCGGCCACCGTGCTCAAGGTGACGGCCTCGCACCTGCCGGCCGCGAGCCGCCGCGCCGGCGCCCTGGGCCAGCCCGGCGGCGCCGAGCAGTTGCGCCTGCAGTGGCTGACGGCGCTGGAGGTGCGCGGCATCCGTCCGTTCCTCGACCAGCAGCGGGTGCTCAGCGCCTCCACGGGCGCGAAGCAGGGCGCACCCCAGCTGCGGCGCACCGACAAGAGCGCGGCGGCGCGGCGGCGCAGTGTCCTGGAGCAGTCCTTCGGCCAACTTCCCGAGCCGGAAGGCCCGTTCACGGGCCGCCGGGCCGAGATGTCGCGGGTCACGCAGTGGGTGCACGCGGCACGGGCGAGCACGGAGACGAAGCCGACAGTCGTGGTACTGCACGGCGCGCCCGGCTCCGGCCGCAGCACGCTGGCGATCCGGGCGGCGCACGATCTCAAGGACCAGTTCCGGGGCGCGTGCGTGGTGGACCTGCGCGGCGACAGCCCGGACGACCCGCCGCTGACCACCCGCGACGCACTGCTCCACCTCCTCAACCGCCTCGGCGCACCCCGCGAACAGCTCCTCTTCCGCGAGCGTTCCTCCCAGGACCAGCAGGTCAGGCGGCTGAGCGAGCTGTACCACCAGCATCTGACCGGGCTGCCGGTCACGATCGTCCTCGACGACGCGTCGGACGCCGAGCAGGTGCGGGTGCTCGTCCCCGAGCGCTCCGAGAGCCTGGTCCTGGTCACCGCCCGCAAACCGCTCGACCTGCCCGCCGACCTCCCCGCCTGGGTGCACCAGATGGCCGTCGAGGCGCTGGACGCGGGCGGCGCCGAGGAGCTGCTGAACGCGTCGGCGCAGGACGCCTCGGGCCCCTACGACGCCGAATCCTCCGACCGTGTACGGGAGTTGTGCGGCGGACTGCCCCTGGCCCTGCGCATCGCGGGTTCCTCCCTCGGCCCCCGTACCCCGCGCCAACTGGCCTCCGACCTGGCGGCTTACGGCCCGGTGGAACCGGTCGAGCGAGTCCTCTGGCTGCGCTACACGGACCAGTCGGACATGGCACGACGGCTCCTGCGCCGCCTGGCCCTCGCGGGCCGCGCCTCGCTGGGTACGGCCGCGGCGGCGTCCTTGCTGGCCACGGACGAGCCGGAGGCCACCCGCCACCTGACCGCCCTCTCCCGGGCGGGCCTCATCGACCACGTCCGCGGCAGCCGCTACCGCCTGCACGATCTCGTACGGGCCTTCGCCGGGGCCCGCCTCCTGGACGAGGAGGAGCCGTCCGAGCGTACGGCGGCACAGGAACGCCTGATCGTGAACTACGCGGAGCTGGCGGACTCGGTGATCCGCCTGGTGGACGGCAAGACGTCGACACGCGCGGATACGTCTTTTCAATCAAGCACAGTCGGGCCGCACGGCTTCACGTCTCTGGATGCCGCGCTCCGCTGGCTGGACGACGAGTCGAGCTTCATCACGGCGGCACTGCGGCAGGCGGAGGGCGTCAACCAGGCAGCCGTACTGAACCTGCTGGGCGCCCTGTGCGACTACTGCCTCCTGCGCGGCGACCTCTACCGCCTGGGCGAGATCAGCGAATTGACACAGGCCGTCGACCAGGGCCTGCTGGTCCGCTCGGTCCAGTGGCGCACGGGCATCGCGGCCCGCCAGCTGGGCGAACTGGACAAGGCCCGCACGACCCTCACCTCGGTGGTGGACCTCTACTTCGAGGCCCACCACGACGCGGGCGCCGCAAGGGCTCTCTGCTCCCTCGGCATCACCCTCCACCACCAGGGAAACCTCACCGAGGCGGCGGCCAAGCTCCAGGAGGCCATGGACCTCCAGGCCTCCCCCGACCTGGCGGCCGACCGCGCCTGGACGATGCACGCGCTCGCGGCGGTCGAGCGCGACCGGTCCCGGCTCGCCCGGGCCCTGGAACTCCTCACCCAGGCCCTGGTCCTGCACCGCGAGGGCGAGTCCGTGCACGGCGAGGCCTGGGCCCACTTCCAGCTCGGCCAGCTGGGCCTGCGCATGGGCGACGTACCGCGCGCGGAACGCGAGCTGCGCGAGGCCCTCGACCTGTACGGCCGCACCCGCGACGCCCGCGGCGAGGCCTGGGCCCTCACCCAGCTGGCCCGCGCCCGCCTCGTCGACGGCGACCCGTCCACCGCCGTCGCCGGCCTGCGCCAGGCGGCCTCCCGCCACCGCGAGAACGAGGACGCGCGCGGGGAGGCATGGACGGTCTACTACCTGGGCCAGGCCTTGGAGGAGACGGGCAACCTGGACCAGGCGGTGCGCGAACTGGAACGGTCGAGGACGATGTTCTCGCGGATGCGCGACGTGTACGGCTTGGCGTGCGCCCGCCACCACTCGGCCCGCGTCACCCGCGACCAGCGCGCGGCCCAGACCGGCTCCTTGCGCAACTCCGGCTTCGCCCGCCAGCTCCTGGTCGACGCCCGCGCCGACTTCCAGCGCATCGGCGTCGCCCACGGCGAGGCATGGACCTGCCTGGAGCTCGCGGTCGTGGACGCCGGAAACGCCCGTACCCAACAGGCCCTGACCCTCTGCGAGGAGGCGATCGCCCTCTTCACGTCGTACGGCGACCACCGGGGCGAGGACTGGGCCAAGTTCCTGAGGTGCACGCTCCTGCCGTACGCCGCCCCGGGCGGCTACGAGGTCGGCGCGGCGGTGGCCCAGGAGGAACTCGCCCAGCTCTCCCGCACCGGCCATGCGTCCCGGGACGCGAAGCTGGACGACTACATCGAGGCGTATCAGCTGTTGCTGGAGCGGGGGGTGGACCTGGACGCGGGGTGGCAGGCCTGGCGGTTGGGGATGGTGCCGGGGCGGCATGCCCGGGATGTGATGGGGGTGGCGGTCGGAGCCGGACGGGAGTGAAGGCCCGCGTTCCGGTGGTCGCGGGGGCGGCTACCTGGGAACGTGGAGCTGTTTCCGGTGCCGTACGGCCGCGACCGGTAACTGCCGTGCGCAGTGGGCGAATTGGGGGCTGCGATGGGTGACGTACTGCGGGGCCCTGGGCCTGTGCCGGAGCCTCCGGTGCCGTTCGTGGGGCGTGACGGGGAGGTTGCGCTCCTCGACGAACAGCTGTCTTTCGGCAGGCCTCCGACATCACGTTCAAAGGTGGTGGTCCTGCACGGGCCGGCCGGTGTCGGCAAGTCGGCGCTGGCGGCCGGGGTGGCCCGTGCGGTGGCCGGGTCCAGGGGACGACGGGTGCACTGGATCTCCGTGGGTGACACTCCCAGCGCCGAGACGGCGATACTCCGGCTCCTCGCCGAGCACGCGGCCCCTCGGCGGGAGATCGTGGCGGCGGCCCTCATGGAGGATGACCGGGCGTTCTCCGAGAGGCTGCGGCGGCAGTGCGCGGAGAACATCCGGGGCTCGGTCATCGTTCTCGACGACGTAGGACCGGAATACGGCCTCTCTCTGGTGCAGGCACTCGGCCCCGGCGGGAACCAAGTGATCATCACCTCCCGGCACCATGCACGCTGGGAAGACGCGAACACATACCAGCACGCCGTACGACCTCTCGACGCTCAGGACGCCCTACAGCTGGTCAAGCACGTGTCCCGCCCGGAACCCGAGGACGGCATCCGCTCCGCCGAAAACGAATTCGTCTCCGCCGCGCAGGGACTACCCGCCCTGCTGCGGATCGCCGGATTGATCCTGAGGCCGCCGTTCACTCCACCGCGCCTCCCCGTCAACACGCCGGCAGCACTATTCGCCCTCGCATGGGACCGACTCGACGTGGCCGAGAAGGACTTGCTGCAGCGGCTTGCGGTGTGGGGGCCCGGCGGACCCTTCACCCTCCGCAGCGTCGAGGCCCTGCTCTGGGAGAACGGCAGGCAGGCCGACGCGCAACGGATCCTGGACGGGCTGGCAAGGTACGGGCTGGTGCACGAGGTACGCGAGGGAGCATTCACCCTCCCGTCGCCGCTCGTCGACGCCGTGCCGCCGCTCATGTCGAGGTACGAGCTGTCCAGGTTGAAGGTTCGGGTGCCCGCCGACCTGCTGGCTGCTGCGCGCGACGCCGCCTGGGACACGGCGGGACTGCTCGACGGCCGGGACCAGCCGCCGCAGCACGACCAGCACGTGGTGTGGCTGACACCGGACGAACTCGCCGAGCACGTCGACGAGTTCATGGCCCTGCTGCCCAAGGGGCGCCCCGCCTCGCACGAGGAAGAGGGGCTCATCAACGCGCTGGCCACCCTGCTCGCCGTGCGCGGCGACGCCCACCGGCTCGTCGCTCTCCACCGGATCTCGGAGAGTGCCACGCGCCGCCCCCTGGGCTCGGCCGTCCGCCGTCTGGGCCTGTCCCGGCAAGCCTGGGTGCTGCTCCAGCACGACACCCCGGAGAACGTCGCGTACGAGGCAGCCGCCGCCTCGTACTGCACAGGCCAGCTGGCCGATGCTCTGGCGACGCTCGACCAGGCACCGCCTCCGGAGGGGGTCGACGCGGCGTGGCACGCGGTCGTCCGCGGCGCGTCACTGTGCGACCAGGGCAGGCCCGCGGAGTCGGAGAGGTTCCTGCTGGAGGCCGCCGAACTGCACCGAAGGGCAGGTTGCCCCCGTGGGCGCGGCTGGGCACTGCTGCACCTGGCACGCGCCTGTCTGCTGATAGGACAGACGCACCGGGCGGAGCACTCACTGGGCCAAGCCATACAGACGCTACGTTCCGCCGGGGACGAAGGCGGCGAGAACTGGGCGGCCACCGAGAGGATCCGGCTTCACCTGCTGCGCGGCCGCACCGACCTGGCTCTCGATACCGCGCAGCGCGCCCTCACCGCGCACGAAGAGACCGAGGACATCCGCGGTATGGGCTGGACCTGCCATTACTTGGGTCTGGTCCATGCCCGCAGAGGACAAGCGGATGACGCGCGCGTGGCACTGATGGCCGCCTCCGACCACTTCCGGGAGTGTGCGGACGACTTGGGCACGGCATGGACCCAGCACCGGCTGGCTCTGCTGGCCCCAGACGCACGGCCGTGGGACAAACTGTCCACATGCGTAAGCCTGTTCGAAGCGTCCGGTTGCCCACTCGGGCAGGCCTGGAGCGTCCTGGAGCTGGCCCTGCGCCGTCCGGGACTCGCCGCGGACAACTCCCTGCGTGCGGCCCAGCAGCTCTTCAACCAACTGAACGACCAAGCCGGCCTCGCCTGGACGGCCTCTATCCGTGCCTTGCAGAGGGAAGGGGTCGTCGATCCGACGGCTCCCCCGTGGCAGCTGCGGCGGGACACCAAGGGCCGTGACCTCATCGAGGAAGCCCTCGAAGAGTTCTGGCAGACGGCGTCCGCGAGCGACCATCACGCCGTTCCGCCGGTTCTGTTCCCCTGGCAAGACCCCGTCATCCCGCTCCGGGCCCGTGACATCGTCGGCGTCCGTGCCGAAGACACGAGGATGCCGCCGGTCCCGCTTCCCGTTCCAGCGAAGGCAGCCCTCCCCTCCACCCCCCACTGCCAAGTGCACCTCACCCTCCTCGACAACACCCCCTCCGTCGCCGCGACCGCCCGCCTCCTCCTGCGCGTGGTCCCGGACGACGACCACCCCTGGGCCGTGCCCGAGAGCGATCCCCCCTGGCTCACCGCCGTCGCCACCCCTCTCACCCCCGCCTCGGCCGACCCCCCCACTGCCCTCCTCCGTCCCTCCGAACACCAGGAACACGGCGCCGAGTTCGACTTCACCGCGCACCGCCCGGGCGTCCACGTCATCCGCTTCACCATCGCCCTCGAACGCACCGGAACGGTCCTCCAGCAGGTCGAGACGGAGCTGGAGATCCTCGACACGGACGCCCCGGGCGAGTTCGCGGCCCCGCACGCAGCGGCACGGCGGGGGCGGTAGGGGCACGATGAGCACAGAACTCCGGGTCCGGATCGTCCAGGACCCCAGTAACGGCTTCAGGACCCTGCCCGACGAGCTGACGCAGGGTCCCGACATCACCGTATGCCTCGATGTGCTGGCCGGTGACCGGATCAGAGCGCGGTTGTACGGGCCTGCTGTGCCGTCTCTGTACGGGACCGAGCACCGGGTGGACCTCTCCGTGCGGCCCGCCGAGGTGCGGGAGGGGGCGGCGCGGCTGTGCCGGCTGTGGAAGGAACTCCTCGTCGACCACCAGCCGTTGGCGACGGACGGCCGCCCCGCGCCCGGTGGTCCGGAACGCCCGTACGCCGCGCTCGTGGATCTGCGCGACCGGCCGACGGGCGAGTTGTACGACATCGTCGACGAACTCGCCCTCGTCGGCTCCGAGTTGCTGTTCGGCACGCTCCTCGGCGGCAACGATCCGCGCGTCGAGCGGTTCCGGGACTATCTGGCGGAAGCGCTGGCGGCCCGCGAGGGGCTGCGGGTCCGCTTCGACTCGGAGCTCCACGTGCCGTGGCCGATGGTGTGCCTGCGTCCCGAGGACGTGCCGGTGACGCGTCCGGTCTCGGGCCCGGACGCCCTGTTCCCGCTCTTCCTCGGCCACCGTCATCAGATCGAGCAGACCGGCGGCGCCTACCCCTGGCTCGGCGGCCGTCGCGAGGCGCCCGCCGTCCCCTCGGTCAGCCTCAATCACGACACCCGCGTCGACCGCAAGGGCCTCACACGGGCCGCAGAGGTGGCTGCGGTGCTGGCCAAGGACACCTCTTTCGTGGAGCGCACCACCCGCGCGGAGCTGGTGCGGGCGCTGGCGGACGGCGGCCTGTGCGAGCAGCTCATGTACTTCTGGTGCCACGGCCACTTCGTGTCCAACGGCTCCCAACCAGCCATCCTGGCCCTGAAGTTGACCGACCAGACGACCATCGACGCACAGACCGTACGGGAGCGGCGGCGCGGCTTCGGCGACGACAGCCCCTTCCAGCCGTTCGTCGTCCTCAACGCCTGCCACGCCGGAATACCCGAGGGCGGCGGCGACCTCGCCTTTCTCGGTCGCGCGCTGATCCATGCCGGTGCCCGAGGCGTGCTGGGCCCGCAGATCGAGATGCCGCAGGTTTTCGCGGCCGAGTACGCGCTGGAGTTCCTGAGCCGCTATCTGCGCGGCGCCGAGACCGCGGGCTCGGTCGCCCACGCCGTCGCCCGCCGCTTCGCGGACGAGCTGCGCAACCCGCTCGGTTTCGCCTACGCCCTGCACTGCGGCATGGACACCCGACTGGAGCGCGCCGCCCTGCCGACCGCCGACACCGGCCAGGAGGTCGCCGTATGAGCGCCCCCGCTCCCGCTGCCGCCGTACACACCGTCGACCTCGACTCCGACGGCTGGCCCCTGGAAGCGACTGCGCGCGGCCCCCGTCCCGTCCCGGCCGACCGGCTGCTCGACCACTTCGCCGAGGAGCTGGAGCCGCCGGACTGGGCCACGGATCTGCTGGTCTACGTACACGGCTGGCAGACCAGGCCGGACTCGGCGCTGTCGGCGGTGCAGCGGCTGCTGGCGCTGGCGACGAGCCAGCACGAGCGCCGCCGGGCGCTGTACCCGGAGCTCACGCCCTGGCGGCCCTGGACCGTGCTGGTCCGCTGGCCGTCCCGTTCGCTCCCGTCGCTCGGCGGCTACCGGCGCATCCGCGACCGGGCGCACGCCATGAGCACGGACGGCCACGCGGCCCGGGTCATCGGCCGGCTGCTCGGTTACCTGGACGCGCATCGCGCCGATCCGTCCGCGTCCGGCGTCCTCGCCAACCGCGACGGCCAGTATCTGCACCTCGTCGGGCACTCGTTCGGCTGCCGTTTCCTCTGCGAGGCGGTGCAGTGGGCGGCCGACGCACCGGGCGCCACGCTCGGCTGGAGCACGCCCGTACAGCCCGGCCGGCCCTTCACCGTCGACTCGATGCTGCTGTTGCAGATGGCGGCGCCGCGCGACGCGTTCACCGCCACCTTCACCGCCCTCGCCGAGGCCCCCCTGCGCGGCCCCGTCGTGGCGACCTACTCCCAGCACGACCGCGCCACCGGCTTCTGGCATCTGCGGGCCGAGAAGCGGGCGGGCATCGGGTACGCGGGGATCGGCACCGCGCCCGCGCCGGTGTCCGCCATCACGATGCGGGGCGTCGAGGAGCCGTATCCGCACGACGTCCTCGACCACCGCTTCGTCAGCGTCGACGCGAGCGAGGTGTACGTCCGTGGCAGCGGCCCGGCGGGCGCGCACTCCGACCATCTGCGGCCGGAGTCCGCGCACCTGCTGCTGTCGCTGGCGGACCACTCGCGCTGAGGCACGCCGACAGACGTGCGCACCAATGAACGGCTCGTACGGACGAGCCGTTCGTCGCGCGGTGGCTCAGCCCTTGGCGGGTGAGGCATTCCCGCCGGAGGCGGAGGCCGCGGCGGGACCGGAACCCGCACCGGCGCCCTTGCCGGAGGCCGCCGCGTCGTCCTCGGGGTCCTCCTCGAAGGTGACCTTGCCCATGTGCTTGCTCATGGACTTCATCAGGCCCCATACCGCCAGGGCCATCACCGCGAAGACGATGAAGCCGAGGACGCCGGGGGTGACCTTGTTCTGGTCGACCTCCTTGGCGAGGGGGACGAGCTGTGTCAGTGCCAGGCTTGCGCTCATGTCAGGCATTGTCGCGGATGCCCGCAAAGAGGTCGTCCTCGGGGAGGGAGGTATCGACGAGGGACTTCACGAGCTCGTACTCCTCGGTCGGCCAGACCTCCTTCTGGACCTCCATGGGGACCTTGAACCAGCCGCCCTCGGGGTCGATCTGCGTGGCGTGCGCGATCAGCGCCTTGTCGCGGATCTCGTAGAACTCGGCGCACGGGATGTGCGTGGTCAGCGTGCGCTCGGTGCGCTCGAACTCCGACCAGCGCTTCAGCCACTCCCCGTACGGCGACTCCAGGCCGCGGTCCAGCATGGCGTTGTGCAGCGCCTCGGTGCGCGGGCGGTTGAAGCCCTGGTTGTAGTAGAGCTTCTGCGGCTGGTACGCCGGGCCGAACTCCGACTCCGGGTACTTCTCGGCGTCCACCGCGCCCTCGAACGCCACCATCGAGATCTTGTGGGTCATGATGTGGTCGGGGTGCGGATAACCACCGTTCTCGTCATACGTGGTGATCACATGCGGGCGGAACGAGCGGATCTGCCTGACCAGCTCGCCGGCCGCCTTGTCCACGTCCTCAAGGGCGAAGCAGCCCTCGGGGAGCGGCGGCAGCGGGTCGCCCTCGGGCAGGCCGGAGTCCACGAAGCCGAGCCACTCCTGCTTGATGCCGAGGATCTCGCGGGCCTCGTCCATCTCCTTCTTGCGTACCTCGTGGATGTGCTCCTCGATGTACTTGTCGCCCTGAAGCTTCGGATTGAGGATGGAGCCGCGCTCCCCGCCCGTGCAGGTCACGACCAGCACGTCCACCCCCTCGGACACGTACTTCGCCATGGTGGCCGCGCCCTTGCTCGACTCGTCGTCGGGGTGGGCGTGCACGGCCATCAGTCGCAGCTGGTCAGTCAAGACTCAATCCTCAGTAAGTCGGCCATCGGCAAGTCGGCGCCCGGCGTCAATCGGCTTGATGGGCGGCTTCTATAGTGACGGAATCGGGGGGCGAATAATTCCGGGGTCCTGCCTCGTGGACCTCGCGGAGAGGACGATCATGAGTACGGTGCAACTGCCCGAGGGCCGGTACGGCCGCTCCGCGGACGAACGCGCCGACCGGAAGCTCAAGGTCGTCGGCAGTGTGCTGGGAGTGGCCCTGCTCGTGCTGGTGGGCTGGTTCGCCTACTACTACGTCGGCGGCAACAAGATCAGCGCCCAGGTCATCACCTTCAAGGCCGTCTCCGACAGCGCGGTCGAGGCGCACCTGGAGGTGCGCAAGGACACGGATGCGAGCGGTTACTGCACGGTCCGCTCCCAGAGTGCCGACGGCACCGAGGTGGGCCGCGCGGACTTCCGCTTCGACCAGCGCTCCTCTCGTATCGACAAGGTGGTTACCCTGCGTACGACGGCCCGGGGCTCCACGGCGGAGCTGCTCGGCTGCCACGCGGACTGAGCGGAATCGCGCAAACACGGAACGGGAACGGACATGGGCTGACATCACCCTCAGCACCTAGCCCCTGACCTGCATTGACGTAATTCTGATGACTTATGTCCTCCCCTCTGAGCCACTGAATTGTTAGGCTCGTGGTTTCGCCCACCTGTGGAGGAACATTCTTCTGGGTAGGGCGATGCTTTGTATTCCCAGTACCTACGAGGAGCACCTGTGACCCAGACCAGTGAGAGCGTCACCTGGCTGACCCAGGAGGCGTACAACCAGCTCAGGGCCGAGCTGGAGTACCTGTCTGGTCCTGCGCGCACGGAGATCGCCGGCAAGATCGCGGCCGCGCGCGAAGAGGGCGACCTGCGCGAGAACGGCGGGTACCACGCAGCCAAGGAAGAGCAGGGCAAGCAGGAGCTCCGTGTGCGCCAGCTGACCCAGCTCCTGGAGAACGCCAAGGTCGGCGAGGCTCCCGCGGCGGACGGCATGGTCGCGCCGGGCATGGTCGTCACCATCGCCTTCGACGGCGACGAGGACGACACCCTGGACTTCCTGCTGGCCTCGCGCGAGTACGCCAGCTCCGACATCGAGACGTACTCCCCGCAGTCCCCGCTGGGCTCCGGTGTGAACGGCAAGAAGGTCGGCGAGGACGCCCAGTACGAACTGCCCAACGGCAAGTTCGCCTCGGTGAAGATCCTCAAGGCCGAGCCGTACCAGGGCTGAGCCCAGGACCAGCGACTATGACGATGCCCCCGGCCGCGCGGCCGGGGGCATCGTCATACCCAGGTCACGATCGGCCGGTCATCGTCCTCACGCCGTCGCCGAGCGGTACTTGCGCACCGCCAGCGTCCTGAATATCAGCGTGATCAGAACCGAGTAGATCACCGAGGCCCAGATCGAGTGCTGCATGGGCCAGGCGTCCGACTTCGACTGCCCCGGGTTGCCGAAGAGCACCCGGCAGGCCTGCACCGTGGCACTGAACGGGTTCCAGTCCGCGATGTGCCGCAGCCATGGCGTCATGTTGCTGGAGTCCACGAACGCGTTCGAGATGAACGTGACCGGGAAGAGCCAGATCAGCCCGCCGGACGTGGCCGCCTCCGGCGTACGCACGGACAGGCCGATGAGCGCGCCGATCCAGGTGAACGCGTACCCGGACAGGAGCAGCAGGCCGAAGGCTCCGAGGACCTTGCCCGCGTTGGTGTCGCCGTCGGAGCCCACGCGCCAGCCGACGAGCAGGGCGACCACCGCGAGGACCAGCAGGGTCAGCGCGGTCTGTACGAGGTCCGCGAGTGTGCGCCCGGTCAGCACCGCGCCGCGCGCCATGGGCAGCGAGCGGAAGCGGTCGATGAGGCCCTTGTGCATGTCGTCGGCGATGCCCGCTCCGGCGCCCGCGGTGGCGAAGGTGACGGTCTGCGCGAAGATGCCGGCCATCAGGAAGTTGCGGTAGTCCTCGGGGCTGGTGCTGCCGCCGATCTTCATGGAGCCGCCGAAGACATAGCTGAACAGCACCACGAACATGATCGGCTGGATCAGTCCGAAGATCACCATCTCCGGGATCCGGGACATCCGGATCAGATTGCGCTTGGCGACGACCAGCGAGTCGCGGATGGACTGGCTGAACGGGTTCGAGGGCGCCGCGATCTGCACGGCATCGGTCACGGCACTCACTTGCCGGCCTCCTTCTGGCGCTTGGGACCCTTGCTGCCGCCCGCCACTCCGTTGCCCTCTTCCCGCTCCTCGGCCATGTGGCCCGTGAGCGAGAGGAAGACGTCGTCCAGGGTGGGGCGACGCAGGCCGATGTCGTCGATCTCGATGCCGCGGGTGTCCAGTTCGCGGATGACCTCCGCGAGGAGCTTGGCGCCGCCGGTGACGGGCACGGTGAGCTTGCGGGTGTGCTCCTCGACCTTGGTCTCGCCCTTGCCGAAGCCGCGCAACACCTCGGAAGCCGTCTCTATGTGCTCGCGCTCGTGCACGACGACCTCGACACGCTCGCCGCCGGTCTGCGCCTTCAGCTGGTCGGCGGTGCCGCGGGCTATGACGCGGCCGTGGTCGACGACGCAGATGTCGTGCGCGAGATGGTCGGCCTCTTCCAGGTACTGGGTGGTCAGCAGCAGCGTCGTACCGCCGGAGACCAGTTGCTTGATGACGTCCCACAACTGCTGGCGGTTGCGCGGGTCGAGGCCGGTCGTCGGCTCGTCCATGAACATCACCGGGGGCGAGACGACCAAGGCGGCCGCCAGGTCGAGCCGGCGGCGCATACCGCCCGAGTACGTCTTCGCGGTGCGGTCGGCGGCGTCGGCGAGGTGGAACTGCTCCAGGAGCTCGTCCGCCCGCACCTTCGCGGCCTTCGCCTTCATCTGGTAGAGCTGGCCGACCATTTGCAGGTTCTCGCGGCCGGTCAGGTACTCGTCGACCGCGGCGAACTGTCCGGAGAGGCCAACCCTGCGCCGGACCGCGTCGGGGTGTTTGAGTACGTCGATGCCCGCGACGACCGCCGTGCCGCTGTCGGGGCGCAGCAGGGTTGTCAGGCAGCGGACAGCGGTAGTCTTTCCCGCGCCGTTCGGCCCGAGCAGGCCCAGCACGGTGCCTTCCGGGACATCGAGATCGACGCCGTCCAGAGCCCTTACGTCACCGAAGGTCTTCACCAAGCCTTCGGCATAGATGGCGCCTGGCATGTGAGTTCTCCACGTCGTTGGGGATTTTCACGCAATGAGCAGCAAGAGACACACCGTAACGCGATGTATCGCGTTGCTCAACAGATTTTTCCACCCGGGACTGACAGTGGCCCTGACCTCAGTCGATGACCGTGTAACCCGCCTCGCGCAGCGCCAGGTTCACCTCGGCGCAGTGCTCGGGCCCCTTCGTCTCCAGGTGCAGCTCGACCTCCACCTCCGTGAGCCCGAGCCGTGGATCGGTCCGTACGTGGCTCACATCGAGGACGTTAGCGTCCGCCACTGACAACACCCCGAGAAGTGTGGCCAGGGCGCCGGGACGGTCGGTCAGCCGCAGCGTCACCGCAAGGTAGCGGCCACCCGCCGCCATGCCGTGCCGCAGGATGCGCTGCATCAGCAACGGGTCCACGTTCCCGCCCGAGAGCAGAGCCACCACCGGGCCCTCGAAGGCCCCGGGCTCGCGCAGCAGGGCCGCGACGGGGCTCGCGCCGGCCGGTTCGACGACCAGCTTGGCGCGCTCCAGACAGAGCAGCAGAGCGCTGGACAGATTGTCCTCGGAGACCGTGCGCACCTCGTCCACCAGCTCCTCGACAAGGCGGAACGGCACATCGCCGGGCCGTCCGACCTTGATGCCGTCGGCCATCGTCGCCGGGTTCTCGATCGACACCGGGCGCCCGGCCACCAGCGACGGCGGGTACGCCGCCGCCCCTTCCGCCTGCACACCGACGATCCGGACATCCGGACGCAGCGACTTCACCGCGAGCGCGACGCCCGCGGCCAGCCCGCCGCCGCCGATCCCGACGACGATGGTGCGCACCTCGGGGCACTGCTCCAGGATCTCCAGGCCGACCGTGCCCTGGCCCGCGATGATGTCGGGGTGGTCGAAGGGGTGGATGAACACCGCGCCCGTCTCGGCCGCGTACTCCTGCGCGGCGGCCAGCGTCTCGTCGACCACCTGTCCGTGCAGCCTCACCTCGGCGCCGTAGTCGCGTGTGGCCGCGATCTTCGGCAGCGGGGCGCCGGTGGGCATGAACACCGTGGAACGCACGCCGAGCAGCGCGGAGGCCAGGGCGACGCCCTGCGCGTGGTTTCCGGCGCTCGCGGCGACGACACCCGCGGCGCGCTCCTCGGGAAGCAGCCCCGCGATCCGCACATACGCGCCGCGCAGCTTGAACGAACCCGTGCGCTGGAGGTTCTCGCACTTGAAGTGGACCGGTGCGCCCACCAGCTGGGTCAGATACCTGCTGCCCTCCATCGCGGTCACCCGCGCCACACCCGTGAGCATCTTCTGCGCGCCACGTACGTCGTCGAGAGTCACGCTGGGAAAGGAGTCAGCCGTGCTGTAGCTCATGACCACCAGTCTCGCAGTTCACGCGGGTCCCCTCCTGGTGTGACCACGCTCCGAGACCGGTTTGCGCAGCGCCGGTACGACCCGCCTCCCAGCCGCGTACCCTGTCCCCCAACCCAGCTCCCCACGCATGAATTGAGCCCCCGGCCATGCCCACAACACCAGAAATGTCGATGGACATGACGACCGTCGGTGACACCGGTCTTCTCGACACGCTGCAGCACGAGGTCGCGGTGTTCGCGCGTCGTGCCGAACAGACCCGGCTCGGCGGGGTGGGGCAGGTGCGCAACTCCATGGACCGTGCCGCGTACCTGCTGCTCAACCGCCTCGACAAGGAAGGCCCGATGGGCGTCAAGGCGCTCGCCGCGAGCATGGGCATCGACTCCTCGACGGTCACCCGGCAAGTGGCCCCGCTGGTCGACACCGGGCTCGTCAAGCGCACGTCGCACCCCGAGGACGGGCGCGCGGTGGTGCTCCAGCTGTCGCCGCGCGGGCAGTCCCGGCTCGACGAAGTGCGCTCCTCCAGGCGTCAGTTGATGGCCGAGCTGACACACGACTGGGCGCCGGAGGAGCGCGAGGCGTTCTGCACGCTCCTCACGCGCTTCAAC
Source organism: Streptomyces sp. R35 (assembly GCF_041053035.1). Classification (NCBI taxonomy): domain Bacteria; kingdom Bacillati; phylum Actinomycetota; class Actinomycetes; order Kitasatosporales; family Streptomycetaceae; genus Streptomyces; species Streptomyces sp. R35. The sequence continues at coordinate 6,977,695 of NZ_CP163440.1, read as the reverse complement.
AGTGCCCTTTCCGCCCGCCAGGCCGCGCAGGGCATGCCGGTGTCGGAGCCGGAGCCGACTTCCTGAACTTCCGCGGGGCACTTCACCGTGTCCGCGGTCTCCACGCGCGCGTGGGCCACTTCCCGAGGCCCCGACCGCGCGAAGGCGGTTGCCCCGGGCTCCACGCACGGGTGGGCGATCTCCGGAGCGCGCGGGCGCCTTCCCGTGTCTCCACGCGCGGGTGGGTGATTTCCAGGATCGCGGTCCCCAGGCGCGCGGGTGACATCCCAGGACCTCCACGCGCGCGTAGGCCATCCGGCGCGGGCGGCCCATCGCGCGGGCACGGCTCGCCATGCGGCTCGCTGCCGGTTCCGCACGCGCGCGGAGATCTTTCCCCCGGCCTCCGCGTGCGACGTAAACCCTCCCCCTGTCTCCCCACGCGCGCGTGCATGTGCGCCGGACTCTTGACCGGAAGGCGGCGCCTGGCCTCATATGAGACCGGGTCCTTGTCGTACGCGGTGCGGCATGTCGTACGCGGCCGGGGCTCCGTTTCCCTCAGGGTCGCCGTCAGGCGGGAGGCGCGGTGCGAGAACGGCATGCGTCCCAAGGCGCCCGCCGGGCCCGGGAGTTCGAGGCGTTCGTCGCGGGCGCGGCCGGGCGGCTGCTGCATGCCGCCACGCTGCTCACGGCGGAGCCCCGGAACGCCAACCCGCGTGCCCGGCGCCTGCTGACGCTGGCCCTCGCCCACACGTACGCCTCCTGGGACCGGCTGCGCGGCGAGGACCCGTACGACTGCGCGCGCCAGCAGCTGGCCGTCCGCTTCGCGCGCGCGGCCTGGCACCAGTACGGGAGCTTCGGGCGGCTGCGGTTCCGCCCCTCCGCCGACACCGTCCTGGCGCGGCTCACACCCCAGGAGCGGCTGATTCTGGTCCTCAGGCTGTACGAGGGGGTCGCCGAGGAACAGACGGCGGCCCTGCTCGGGCTCCCCACGGAACGGGTCCGGGCGATCTGCGCCCGTGCGATGGCGACGCTGCTGCACCCGCCGCGGGGCCCGGCACCGACCAGGGTGGAGGTGGCACCTTCATGACTGCGCCCTCTCGGGGGACACCCCCCGGACCCCCGGCAGCGGAACCAAGCCGGACCGCTTGTCCGGCGCGCCCGGTGCTCCCGGTGCTCCCGGTGCTCCCGGTGCTCCCGGTGCTCCCGGTGCGAGGTGATCTTCCGTGAACCGGCCCGAGCGCGAGGCGGCCGTACGGCGGATGCTGGAGCAGGCGCCGCCCCCGGTGCCGCCCGACCTGTACGCGGACGTCGTACGCCGTGGCGGGCGCATGCTGCGCCGCAGGACGGTGGCGCGGCGCCTGATGTGGCTGCTGCTGTTCGCCGCGGCCGTCGCCTTCATCGTCTGGGCGTCGATGGCCCGTCCGTGGGTGGAGCCGCCGTCGGAGACGACTCCACCGCTGACGGGCTGGTAGGCCTGGCCTGCCGGGCGGCCTGCTTCCTGATGCCTAGCCGAGGGCCTGCTGGAGGTCCTGGAGCAGGTCGTCGACGTTCTCGATGCCTACGGAGAGACGTACGAGGTCGGCGGGGACCTCGAGCGCCGAACCGGCCGCCGACGCGTGTGTCATGCGTCCCGGGTGCTCGATCAGGGACTCGACACCGCCCAGAGACTCGCCGAGCGTGAACACCTTGGCGCGGTTGCAGACCTCGACGGCCGCCTCCTCGCCGCCCTCGACCTGGAAGGAGACCATGCCGCCGAACGCCTTCATCTGCTTGGCGGCGACCTCGTGACCCGGGTGCTCCGGGAGGCCCGGGTAGAGAACGCGCGTCACGCGCGCGTGACGGGTGAGCATCTCGGCGACCTTGCCGGCGTTCTCGCTGTGCCGGTCCATGCGCACGGAGAGCGTCTTGGTGCCGCGCAGCACCAGCCAGGAGTCGAAGGGCCCGGCGACCGCGCCCATCGCGTTCTGGTGGTACGCCAGCTCCTCGCCGAGCTCCTGGTCGCCGACGATCAGGGCACCGCCCACGACGTCCGAGTGGCCGCCCATGTACTTGGTCAGGGAGTGCACGACGACGTCCGCGCCGAGCGCGAGCGGCTGCTGGAGGTAGGGGGTCGCGAAGGTGTTGTCGACGACGAGCTTGGCGCCCGCCTCGCGCGCGATCTGCGCGACCGCGGCGATGTCGGTGATGCCGAGGAGGGGGTTGGAGGGCGTCTCGACCCAGACTGCCTTGGTCTTCGGGGTGAGGGCGGCTCGTACGGAGTCGGGGTCGCTGGTGTCGGCCACGGACCACTCCACGCCCCACCGGGAGACGACCTTCGCGAAGAGGCGGAACGTGCCGCCGTACGCGTCGTTGGGGATCACCACGTGGTCGCCGGGGCTGAGCAGCGTACGCAACAGGCAGTCCTCGGCCGCCAGTCCGGACGCGAACGCGAGGCCGCGGCGGCCGCCCTCAAGGGCGGCGAGGTTCTCTTCCAGGGCCGTCCTGGTGGGGTTGGCGCTGCGGCTGTACTCGTAACCGCCGCGCAGTCCGCCGACGCCGTCCTGCTTGTAGGTCGAGACCTGGTAGATCGGCGGGACGACCGCGCCGGTGAGGGGATCGGCGGTGTTGCCCGCGTGGATCGCGAGGGTCTCGAAGTGCTGACTGATGTGCCTGTCGCTCATGGGTCCCGAGCGTAGTGCGCCCGCGAGGTTGATGACGGCGTACGCCCTTCGCGAGGGCCTCCGGCCCGCCGGAACCGGCCTGAGTCCGACCGGGTTGGCCAATTGTCGGACCCGTCTGGTTCGCTTGAGGCATGGAGATTCTCTGGGTCCTGATGGCGCTGGCCATGTTCAGCCTGGTTCTGCTGCCGGTGCTGATGCGCAGGCGCGCCGGTATTCAGCAGGTCGCGCCCGGCGACCCGGACGCCGCGGACCCGGCGAACTACGGGTTTCTGCGGCAGGAGGAGCTGGACATCCGCATGCCGGGCCCGGACCACGACCTGCTGGACGTGCTGGACCTGGTGCAGCGCACACAGGACTACCGCGCCGCCTCGCAGCTGCTCGCGGGCACGGAAGTGGAGGGCGAGCGGCGCTGGCAGCGTGTGCAGGCCTTCGCGGGCGCCGCGTCGCTGGAGCTCCAGCAGCGCCCCGGCGGGGTCAGCGAGACCCCGGGCGGGCAGTGGCTGCGGGTGTGGCGGGCCGAGAAGCCCAAGGATGCGGGCAGCGCGGCGGTGCACGCGGAGTTCCTGGTGCAGCAGGCGTGGCGTACGTCGACGCCGGGGACGGACGAGTTCCGGATCATCATGGAGGAGGCGCGGGCGGCTTGCGGCGAGGCGGCCCTCCTCTCCCCCGGTGACCCGGTCCCGTACATCATCGAACTGTCGGTGGCCCGCGGACTCGCCTACCCCCAGCCGGAGTTCGAGAAGCTCTGGCTGAAGATCCTGGACCGCGCGCCGTCCCACATGGGAGCGCATCTGGCGGCCCTGCACTACTGGTGCGAGAAGTGGCACGGCTCGCGGGAGGTGGCGTACTCCTTCGCGGAGGCGGCGGCAGCGCGCGCCCCCCAAGGCTCCCTCCTCGCCGCGATGCCCCTCTTCGCGGTCTTCGAGCACCTCCCCGAGGTGAACCTGGTCCGCAGCTTCTACCAGAGCGAGGTCGTGACGAAGGCGGTCCACGGCGCGCTCTTCGCGGTCCACGCGGCCCGCCCCGACGACCCGATGCTGGCCCATGTCCGGCACCTCCTGGTCTTCTTCCTCGTCCGTAGCGAGCGCTGGTCGGAGGCGATGAACCAGCTGGTGCACGTGGACGGCCACGTGGGCGCGCTGCCCTGGACCCTCACCGCGGACCCGGCGGCCGACTACGCGATATACCGGGCGCTGGCGGTGGCGGGGTACGAGGCGAACGGTGGGAGCCCGGCGACGCTGTCGCACTGAGGCGGGGCACCGCCCGCCGCAGGCCGCTCCAGTGCGGGTCGGCCCTGCGCGGGCGCCTCCGCGCGGTTCGCCTCCGCCGTGGTGCGCCCGCATGATCAAGCCGCCGGAATTCCGGCCGGGTTTCCTACGTTGAACAGCACGGACCCCACCCCCCGGCCCCGTGCCCCCAGTAACCCCGTGGAGACCGCATGTTCCTGCACAGCCGTACACCGCAGCTCCCGACCCCCGAGCAGGCTCTGCGCGGCCGCCCCGAGCCGACCTTCACGGTCCCCGACCGCCACACGGTCCTCGGCACCCCGCTCCTCGGCCCCTACCCCGAGGGCCTGGAGATCGCCGACTTCGGCATGGGCTGCTTCTGGGGCGCCGAGCGCAAGTTCTGGCAGCTCCCGGCGGGCGTGTACACGACCCTGGTCGGCTACCAGGGCGGCTTCACCGAGCACCCCACGTACGAAGAGGCCTGCTCGGGCCTGACCGGCCACACGGAGGCGGTCCGCGTGGTCTACGACCCGTCCGTGGTGTCGTACGAGCGGCTCCTCCAGGTCTTCTGGGAGTCCCACAACCCGACCCAGGGCTTCCGCCAGGGCAACGACGTGGGCACCCAGTACCGCTCCGCCATCTACACCCACACTGCGGCCCAGGCCGCGACGGCGACCGCCTCCCGCGAGGCCTACCAGAAGGTCCTCACGGGCTCGGGCTACGGCACGATCACGACGGAGCTGCTCCCCGCTGAGGGGCGCACCTTCTATCCGGCGGAGGGGTACCACCAGCAGTACCTCGACAAGAACCCGGCGGGTTACTGCGGGATCGGCGGCACGGGCGTTTCGTGCCCGATCGGCGTGGCCAAGGCGGATGGCTGAGTCTCTCTCGCAGGACGCGACGAGGACGTTGAAGGCGCTGCTGACCGGCTCTGATCCGGTGAGCAGCGCGCTGCGCGCTCAGATCCCGCATACGCAGCCGGCGGGCACGTGCGGTTGCGGCTGCGTGACCGTCGACCTTGTGGTGGACCGTACGCAGGCGCCGTCGGCTCCGGTCCACGGCAATCCAGCTGCGGACGCCTGGTACGTCTTCCCGGAAGACGCCGGAGTGATGGTGTTCACGGAGGGCGGGTACCTCTCGCTCCTGGAGATCTACTCGGCTTCCGGCAAGCCGATCACCACATGGCCGGAGCCCCGTTTCGCGGAGCGCTGAGCGGCGGAGACCACGGCCGCGAACCCCTCACCCTGATCAAGCGAGAGCAAGCACCAGCAGTACCTTTCGGGCAGCAAAAACCCGGACGGGTACTGCGGGTTGGGACAAGCAGCCCGCGTAAGCCCAGGGAGCTGGGGAGAGCGGCCGTGGCACCGGCAACCCGCACGGTGCTGCGGCGGGCGCACTCCGTAGCCGTGAACGGCGGCCGGAAATCAGTGGCCGCCTGAACGGGCCGACCTCACGCTGTACGCCATGGAAGAACCGCAACGCAGGATCCGCGCGGCCTACGCGGAATCCACGATCACTGTCTACCAGGCGTACTCCCCGGAAATCGGCCTGCCCGCCGTCCGCGAGGGCCGTTTCCCCGCCGCGTGGAAACGGGACAGGATGACGTGGATCAAGCCGTCGTTCCTGTGGATGATGTACCGCTGCGGCTGGGGCACCAAGCCAGGGCAGGAGACCGTCCTGGCAGTCGAGATCAGCCGCGAGGGTTTCGAGTGGGCGTTGCGGCACGCGTGCCTGTCGAGCCACGTCCGCGGTGTCCATCCCGACCGAGCCACCTGGCAGCGCCAGTTGAAGCGTGCGCCCGCTCGCGTCCAGTGGGACCCCGAGCGCGACCTGCACCTGCAGCCCCTGCCGTACCGGTCCCTGCAACTCGGCCTCTCCGGCGAGGCCGTACGACGCTACGCGGACGAGTGGACGGTCTCCATCCGCGACGTGACCCCGCTCGCCCGTGAGGTGCATGCCCTCATCAGCGCCCAAGACCTGGACTCCGCCGCCCGACTGCTGCCCCAGGAACGCACATACCCGCTTGGAGACGAACTCCTTGCCCACCTACGGGGATGACGGACCGCTTCATTCAACAGCCGGCTGCGGCCGATGGGGCACATGGCAGTACAGGCCCGCCGGGTAGGGGGTCAAGCTGAGTACCCCGTTCGAAACCGACTGGGGGGCGTCCTGCGCGCCGGGCATCGCGTCGGTGCCGGAGGCATCGGAGCAGTGGCCGAACCAGCCCGAGTACAGCCCGGCCGGCCGTGGCACCGATCGTCATCGACGCGGTTCCACGGCCGGGTCGTCTTGCTGAGGCAGCGAACGTGGCCACCCCCATTCGATGCAGGCTGAGCGTCGCCATGCCACTCCTGCCGGACTGCCGGGCCGAAAGAAACGGGAGGGTCGCGAACGGAGACCGCGGGGAGGAACATCGGAGTCATGTAGGCAAGGTGGTGGCTATGGCGATGCCGTCGATGCATTTCAGCGAGAGTCCGGAGGATCCGTTCGCCCTCAGACGTGGCGCCTCGGCCGTGCTCGACGATCAAGGCACCGTGGTCGGCTGGAGCGCACGTGCACAGGAGCTGCTGGGCTATCCGGCCAAGGAAGTGATCGGACGGGCGTGGCAGGACCTCCTGGTGGACGCCCTTGACCTGCCTGTCGTGCGGTCCGTCGTCGTGGACGCCGTGAGGACGGGGGGCTGGTTCGGGGTCCTGCCCGTCCGACACCGCGACGGACGCCGGGTGGAGATGGGTTTCCGGGCCCGCGCGATCACTCGGGACGGGGACGGTCGGGAGTGGGTCCTGGTCGGAGCCCCCGCCGCGGAGGTCATTGCCTGGCAGCGGGACCGTGCGCTGCTGGACGGCCTCTACCGCCGGTCCCCGATCGGTCTGGTCACTTACGGCCCGGACAGCAGAGTGATTCGGGTCAACCGTGCGGTCGAGAAGGCAAGCGGTGTCCCGGCCGAGGCGCCGGTGGGCCGTCGCCCTCGCGAATTCATGGTCGACGAGGACGCGGGTCCGACCGAGGAGCGGGTACGGCACGTCCTGGAGACCGGCGAGCCGTTGATCTTCACGGAGCAGTCCGCCCGGGCACGCCACGATCCACGTCGGGAACGGATTGTGTCCGTCTCGGCGTTCCGGATGGAAGACCCCTCGGGCCGGATTCTCGGCGTGGCCGAGACGATCGAGGACGTGACCGACCGCCACCGGGCCCAACGCAGGCTCGCCCTGCTGAACGAGGCAAGCGCCCGGATCGGAACCTCGCTGGACGTGACACAGACCGCTCGGGAACTGGCCGAGGTGGCCGTCCACGGCCTGGCCGACTACTGCTCGGTGGATCTCCTCAAGCCAGTGACACTGGGTGACGATCCAGTTTCCGGTGCGTCGGGTCCGCTGCTCCGAGCTGCCCTCTCACCCCCAGAACCCCGCATCCCGTTCCAGGAAGGCGATGTGGTCCCGCTGCTTCCGGAATCTCCGCAGGCGCGGTGCCTGGTCGAGCGTCGCCCTATTCTTGAAGGACTGCTGTCCCTCCGCCCCGAGTGGTACGCCATGGACCGGCGGCGGGTCGAGATCGCCTTGGGTCTCGGAGTTCATTCGCTGATCGCGGCGCCTCTGGTTGCGCGCGGTCTGGTACTGGGCGTAGTGAGCCTGTGGCGATCGGGCCATTCGGAGCCTTTTGAGGACGACGATGCCGCCGTGGCCCAGGAGCTCTCCTCGCGTGCGGCCGTCTGCATAGACAACGCGCGCCGCTTCACCCAGCAGCAGAGCGCCGCCCTGACTCTGCAGCGCAGTCTGCTGCCGAGCGCGGCGTCCGACCTGCCGGCCGTCGAGGTGGCCTGCCGATACCTCCCAGCGAGCAGTGAACCGGGCATCGGCGGTGACTGGTTCGACGTGATCCCGTTGTCAGGGGCCCGGGTCGCCCTCGTTGTGGGAGACGTGGTCGGCCACGGGATCCACGCTGCGGCCTCGATGGGCCGCCTGCGCGCCGCCGTGCGCACCCTGGCCAGCCTCGACCTGGAACCGGACGAGGTGGTGGCGGGGCTGGACGATCTGGTCAGTCTGCTGGCCACCGAGCTGGAGGCGAACACCGACGGCAATGGGTCGGTGATCGAGCAGATGCTGGGGGCCACCTGCGTCTACGCGGTCTACGATCCGGTCTCCCAGCACTGCTCCCTGGCGCGCGCCGGCCACCCGGCACCGATGGTGACCACGCCGGACGGCCAGGTGACCATGCTCGACCTGCCCGCAGGCCCACCGCTCGGACTGGGCGGACTGCCGTTCGAGACGTACGACCTCGACCTCCCCGAGGGAAGCCTGCTCACGCTCTACACCAACGGTCTTCTGGAGGCGCGCAACGGCGACATCGACGCCGCGCTGGAGCACCTGCACGAATGCCTCACCCACTCCGCCGATCCCCTGGACAGCACCTGCCATGCCGTGGTCGAAGCGCTGCTGCCCAAGGAGCACCTCCCCATCGACGACATCGCGCTGCTCATCGCCCGTACCCGGGTGCTGCCCCCACAGAATGTCGCCACATGGCAGCTGCCCTTGGAAGCGACCTCCGCTGCCCGTGCCAGGGAGCTGACCACGGCGAAACTGACCGAATGGGGGCTGTCGGACCTGGCCTTCACCACCGAGCTGGTCGCCAGCGAGCTCGTCACCAACGCCTACCGGTACGCGGCCGGCCCCGTCACCCTGCGCCTCATCCGTACGCACTGCCTGATCTGTGAGGTGTCCGACACCAGCCACACTTCCCCTCACCTCCGACGGGCCCTCAGCACGGACGAGGGCGGCCGCGGGCTCTTCCTGGTCGCGCAGGTCACGGAGCGGTGGGGCACCCGCTACAGCCACGACGGCAAGACCGTTTGGACGGAGCAGCCTCTGCCGCACGCATGACCCGCGACGACGGGGCGTGTCTGTTTCACCAGGGGCTGTCGCGGCGGATCAAGTCGGCCTGCTCTGTGCGGCTGGCGTGGTCGGTGCCGCAGCGGGTACCTCTCGCTCCTGGAGATGTACTCGGCCACCACCGGACCGATCACCAGCTGGCCGGAGCCCCACTTCGCCGAGCACTGCACCGGGCGGCTCTCCCTCCCGCCGCCGAAGAGGTGACTCTCGCTCCCGTCGCCCAGGAACGCCCGCCCCGGGAGCCCCCGACCGCTCTCGCCGACACTCCCCCTCTAGGGTGCGGGAATGATCTCGCAGACCTATCTCTCCGAACTGTTCTCGCTGGACGGACGAGTCGCCGTGGTGACCGGTGGCAGTTCCGGCATCGGACGCGCCATCGCCGGGGCCCTGGCGCGTGCGGGGGCGAGTGTCGTGGTCGTGGCGCGCAAGGAGGCGGAACTGGCGGCTACGGTCGGCGAGTTGGCGGCGGACGGCTGTCGGGCGGGCTGGGTGAGCGCCGATCTGAGCACGCGGGACGGCGTGCGTGCGGCGGCCGAGGAGGCAGCCGGGGCATTCGGGGAGCCCGACATCCTCGTCAACTCCGCCGGTATCAACTTGCGTCCGCCGATGGGCGAGTTGGGCGACGAGGTGTGGGACACCACCATGGCGGTGAACCTGGAGGCGCCTTACCTGCTGGGCCAGCGGTTCGGGCCCGGTATGGCCGAACGGGGCTTCGGGCGGATCATCCACATCACCTCCCAGCAGGCGCATCGGGCGTTCGTCCAGAGCGGCGCCTACGGTGTCTCCAAGGGGGCGTTGGAGTCGCTGGCCCGTTCGCAGGCCGAGGCCTGGTCGCCGTACGGCGTCACGTGCAACACGCTGGTGCCGGGGTTCGTGATGACGCCGCTCAACGCGCGGCTGTCGTCCGATCCGGAGAAGGTGGCGGCGCTGGCCGCGCGCACGATGGTCGGGCGCAATGGTCTGGCCGAGGATTTCGAGGGCGCGGCGGTGTTCCTGGCGAGCCGCGCCTCCGCCTACGTCACCGGACAGTCGATCTTCGTCGACGGCGGCCTCTCCGTTCACTGAGCCCGCCGTCGGAGGGTTCCTTGCCTTCTGGGCCACCTCGGACGTCACCGTCTGCGCCGCCGGCCTGGTGGCCCGCACCCCGAATTACGGGCCCTGGAAACACCGAAGGCGCCGACCGGTCGTACGACCGGTCGGCGCCCGTCCACGCCAGAAGTACTGGCTGGATCGTTGCGGTGGTACTAGATCGTGGCGGTGTCGATCACGAAGCGGTAGCGGACGTCGCTCGCCAGCACCCGCTCGTACGCGTCGTTGATCTCGGACGCGCCGATCAGCTCGATCTCGGCGCCCAAGCCGTGCGCGGCGCAGAAGTCGAGCATCTCCTGGGTCTCCTGGATGCCGCCGATGCCGGAGCCCGCGAGGGTCTTGCGGCCGCCGATCACCGAGAAGAGGTTGAGGGAGACGGGCTCCTCGGGCGCGCCCACGTTCACGAACGCGCCGTCGGTCCTGAGCAGGGACAGGTAGGCGTCCAGGTCGAGCGGGGCGGACACGGTCGACAGGATCAGGTCGAAGGTGCCGCGCAGTTCCTTGAAGGTCGCCGGGTCGCTGGTGGCGTAGTAGTGGTCGGCGCCCAGCTTCAGGCCGTCCTCCTGCTTGCGCAGGGACTGGGAGAGGACGGTCACCTCGGCGCCCAGCGCGTGCGCGATCTTGACGCCCATGTGGCCGAGACCGCCCATGCCGAGGACGGCGACCTTCTTGCCGGGGCCGGCGTTCCAGTGCTTGAGCGGGGAGTACGTGGTGATGCCGGCGCAGAGCAGCGGCGCGGCCACGTCGAGGGAGAGGCCGTCGGGGATGCGGACGGTGAAGTTCTCGTCGACGACGATCTTCTCGGAGTAGCCGCCGTAGGTGGGCTCGCCGTCCTTGCCGACGGCGTTGTACGTCCCCACATTGCCGCCGGTGCAGTACTGCTCCAGGCCCGCCTTGCAGTTCTCGCACTCGCGGCAGGAGTCGACCATGCAGCCGACGCCCACGCGGTCGCCGACCTGGAACCTGGTGACGCCGGGGCCGACCTCGGAGACGATGCCGGCGATCTCGTGGCCCGGCACCATCGGGAAGATGGCCTCGCCCCAGCCCTCGCGGGCCTGGTGGATGTCGGAGTGGCAGATACCGGCGAACTTGATGTCGATCAGGACGTCGAACTCGCCGACCTCGCGACGCTCGATGGTGGTGCGCTCCAGCGGAGCCTTGGCGGCGGGAGCGGCGTACGCAGCAACAGTGGTCATGCCGGGGGTTCTCCTCAGGAGTGGTCTGTGCTGTGCCCGGCTGCCTTCGGTCGCTTCGGTCGGGCACAGCGTTCAGCCTGCCCCATGTCACAGGATTCACCCAGGCCACGGCTCTGCGTACGTCCGCTGGTCCTACTACTGACGGGGGCAGGCTTCTCTGCGTACGACCGTGAATACTGGTCGTATGGATGAACTGCCCTCCCAGGGCCCCGCGGGCGAGCCCGGGCTGCCGCTGGACCGGCGTGCCGAGCTCAGCGAGTTCCTGCGCACCCGCCGGGCCCGGCTGAAGCCGGAGGACGTGGGGCTGCCGGACTTCGGGCGGCACCGCCGGGTGCCCGGGCTGCGCCGCGAGGAGCTGGCGCAGCTGGCCGGGGTGTCCGTCGCGTACTACACGCGCCTTGAGCAGGGGAACGGGCGGAACGTGTCGGCGGAGGTGCTGGACGCGATCGCCCGCGCGCTGCGGCTCTCCGACGCCGAGCACGCGCATCTCACCCACCTCGCGAAGCCCAAGCAGCACAAGAAGAAGCAGACGTCTCGGCCGCAGCACGTACGGGGTGCCTTGCGGCAGCTGCTGGACACGTTGGACGGCGTCCCCGCATACATCACGGGGCAGCGGTCGGACATCCTCGTGTGGAACCGGATGGCCGCGGCCGTGTTCGGGGACTGGTCGGAGCTGGCTCCGCAGGAGCGGAACTGGGCGCGGATGGTGTTTCTCAAGCCCGAGTACCGCGATCTGTTTGTGGACTGGGAGCAGAAGGCGATCGACATCGTGTGTGCGTTGCGGATGGACGCGGGGTGCCATCCGGACGATCCTCGGCTGTCCGCGCTGGTGGGGGAGCTGTCCGTGAAGAGTGAGGACTTTCGGCGGTTGTGGGCGACGCATGACGTGAAGGAGAAGAGCCATGGGGTGAAGCGGTTGCGGCATCCTCTGGTGGGTGACCTTGCGCTCCAGTTCGAGTCGTTCCGGCTGACCGACGACAGCGAGCTGGCCCTGATCACGTATCACGCCGAGCCGGGCTCCGCCTCGGCGGACGCCCTCCGGCTGCTCGCCAGCTGGGGCACGGATGCGACCCGCGCCGGCGCGACGTCCCCTCAGTAGGGTTTCTTCGCCCCCGCCGCCCCTACCCGTCCCATCCTTCTGGGGCTCCGCCCCAGACCCCGTGGGCCGGTTCTTTGGCTGCGGGTGGGTGGGGGCTGGTCCACAAGATTGCGCAGTTCCCCGCGCCCCTTTTAGGGGCGCGGGGAACTGCGCAGTCTTTTAGGGGGGTCTGGGGGCGCAGCCCCCAGGGATGGGACGGGTAGGGGCGGCGGGGGCGAAAACAGCGAACGTACCCCTCACGGCTGGTACGGCGGTGCTGCCCCCCACGTCCACCTCGGTACCGGCTGCTCCCCCGGAGCCACCGCGTTCGGGCCGGAGAAGTAGACAGCCAGCCGCGTGCCCCACTCCGCGTACGCGACGAACGCGGAGCGGAACTCGGCGTCGGTGGGGAGGCCGGCGTCGTCGGCTGCGTCTTGGAGCAGGTTCACCCAGCGGCGGCGCTGGGCCTCGGTGATGCCCTTGCCCATGTGCTTGACGACCATGTGGCCGTGACCCCCCTGCGACTCGGAGTACGCGGCGGGGCCACCGAAGACCTCGCCGAGCCAGAGCGCGACATGGGCGGCATGTTCGGGGGCCAGGTCGGCGAAGAGGGGCGCGAGGAGGTCGTCCTTGAGGACCTTGTCGTAGAACGCCTCTGTGAGGCGGGTGAAGGCCTCGGCGCCGCCCGCCCAGGCGTAGAGGGTGGGGACGGACGCGCCCGTGCCACGCACCGCCGTCGGCTTGTAGTGGCGCATCTCCTCGATGCTGCCGATGTAGGGGCGGATCTCGGCGAGGAAGTCGGGGAAGAGCGGCGACTTCCGGAAGCCCTCCAGATGGTCCTCGGTCGAGGTCCACGTGATCCGCAGGGTGAAGTGCTCGAAGTCCTCCTCGCAGCGCGCGAGTTCGTAGTCGACGCACTGCGGGGCCGCGGCGAGCTGGGCGGCGGCCCGGGTGTAGGCGGCCAGGAACTCCGCCGACTGCTGCTCGGGAATCCGGTACCGGATGTATTCGACAGTCGAAACGGTCATGGCCCCAACCAAACACGGACGGCCCGCCGGAAGCTTTCCTTCCGGCGGGCCGTTCGCTATGGGCTCACTCCCTGTACTGGCTCACTTCCCGTAGTACGCGTTGTAGATCGAGATCGTCGACTTGTTCCCCTTCTTGTCGGCGATCTTGGCGTGGAACGAGATGCCCTTGCCCTTCGCCGGGTTCTTGAAGGTGATCTTGCCGTTCTTGACGTCGAGCTTGGTCCACGTCTGGCCGTAGTCGTACGACACGTACACGGCCAGGGACTTGAGGTTGGTGCCCGCGGCCGCGCCCTGGACGGTCACCGGGATGGTGACCTTCTGGTCGGCGGGGCCACGGCTGTCCAGGCCGAGGGACGCGCCGAAGCGGGCCGTGGAGATGGGCAGCTTCGCGTCGTCGACCTTCTTGGAGTGGAACGTCCAGCTCGCGTCGATCCGTGTGGAGGCCGCGGCCACCTTTACGGAACGCTTGATGGACGTGGTCAGCTTGTAGGCCGCGTCCGCGTCCGGCACCTTGAACTGGCCGCTGCCGTCCAGCGCGTCATCGTTCTCGGCGATCTTGGTGCCGTTGCGGTACAGAGTCGTCTTCACCGAGGTGTAGACGGACGAACCGGCGTGCGACTGGCCGTCGGCGAATATCGGGAGATACCCGCTGATGTACTTGCCGTTGCGGTAGACGCCGTAGAGGCTGCTGATCTTCGGGCCGAAGACACCGGTGTTGAACGTCTTCGTGTAGCTGTCGCCCGCCTTGAAGGTCTGCGGCTCGCCCAGGGTGTAGAAGGCCTCGGTGATCGGGAAGCCGTCGGCGTCCTTGCCGGCGTACTGCTCGAAGTCGAAGCTCCACTGGACCTTGTCACCGGTGGACACATGCAGCGTGCGGGTACCCGGCAGCTTCTGCTCGACGGCGAGCCCGAAGGAGAAGTCGTCGGGCAGGTAGCCGTACGCGCTCACGGCGCCCGTCTTGCCGGAGGCCGCGGCCCCCATGTTGGTCTTGACCGTGGCCAGTTCGCTCGCCTTGTAGTGCTTGACGTGCGCGCCCTGCAGCTTGGTGACCTTGCCGCCGGTGAACACGTCGTACTCGGCGTCGTCGCCCTTGGCCCACATACCCGACCAGCTCTGGGAGAGGCCGGAGGTGACCGCGGGGCCGACGTGCGCCACCCGCAGGGCCGCGAAGGAGTCCAGGCCGAGGCCCATACCGACGCCGGCGGGGTCGTACATGTACGAGACCATCGCCGACAGCGGCTTCGCCCCGGCGTCCGGCACCGTGATGTCGGCGGACTTGGCGGTGCGCTGGTCGATGGTCACCGTCTGGTTCTTGGTGACGGTCAGCTTGGGCTGGACGAGCCAGTCCACTCCGCCGTCGACCGAGGTGAGGTCCTTGACCAGCTGGGAGTTGAGGATGTAGGTGCCCTTGGGCACGCGGATGGTCTCGGTGCTCGCGGTGCCCTGCGAGAAGTAGTCCCGTCCGTTGCCGAGCCCCGCGTAGGCGTAGAGGTCGGTGAGGTGGATGGGCTGCTCACCGTCGCGCACGAGGTACTTCAGCTTGACGTCGTACGACTCCACCTCACGCTGTACCGCGGCAGCGGTCCGTACCGACTGGCCGCCGCCCGTGGCCGTCACGTACGCCGAGTACGCGCCGTCCGTGGTGCCGCCCAGCTTGGTGTTGACGGTGACGTCGACCGAGGCCTTGCCGCCTGCCGGGACCTTGACCGTCTTCGCGCCGAGCGTGAAGAAGCCCGAAGGAGCCGCCTGGCCCTTGGGGTTGGTGGCGGTCGCCGAGAGGGTCAGCGTGACGTCGGTCTTGCCGAGGTTGCGGTAGGTGAGCTGCTTGGTCGCCGGCTTGTCGTCGGTGTGCGGCCACTGCTGGATGCCGAAGCTCACCGAGTTCGGGTCGGCGATCACGGACTGCTTGATCGCCTTGTCGACGGCGATCCGGCCGGAACCCTGCTGGAACGGCGTGTACTTGCCGCCCTTGGCGGAGCCGGTCAGCGCGCCCTTGAGCTCGGCGAACGTCCAGTCCGGGTGCTCCTGCTTGAGGATCGCCGCCGCGCCCGCGACATGCGGGGTCGCCATCGACGTACCGGAGATCGTGAGATAGCCCGGGGGCTTCTCGCCGACTTCCTTGTCGATGAGGCTGCCCGGGGCCGCGGCCGCCGTGATGTCCACGCCGGGTGCGGTCACATCGGGCTTGATGGCGCCGTCGAGGCCGGGGCCGCGGCTGGAGAAGGAGGCCAGCTTGTCGTTGTCGTCGACCGCGCCGACGGTGAGCGCGTCGGCCGCGCTGCCCGGGGAGCCGATCGTCTGCTCGCCGAAGTCGCCGTCGTTGCCGGCGGCGATCGCGAAGAGGATGCCCTTCTCCTCGGAGAGCTTGTTGACCTCGGCTTCCAGCGGGTCGATCTCCGGGGTGTCACCGCCGCCCAGGCTGAGGTTGACGACGTCGGCGCCCTGGTCGGCGGCCCACTCCATGCCCGCGAGGATGGAGGAGTCGTCTCCGTAGCCGTCGTCGCTGAGGACCTTGCCGCTCAGGATCTTCGCGCCGGGCGCGACTCCCTTGTACTTGCCGCCCGACTTCGCACCCGTGCCCGCCGCGATCGAGGCGACGTGCGTGCCGTGGCCGAACTTGTCGGTCGCGTCGGCGGAGGTGGAGAAGTTCTTGGCGGCGATCACCTGGTTCTTGAGGTCCGGGTGGGTCGCGTCGACGCCGGTGTCGAGGACGGCGATCTTGACGCCCTTGCCGTCGTAACCGGCCGCCCACGCCTTGGGAGCACCGATCTGCGGCACCGACTTGTCGAGGCTCGCCTTGCGGACGCCGTCCAGCCAGACGTGCGCGATGCCGGAGGCCGTACTGCCGCCGTTGGTGACCGCCGACCAGAGCTCCGCCGCGTCCTGCTTCGGCGTGAGCACCGCGTCCGCGTTCAGCGACTTCAGGGTCCGGCGGAGTGTGCCCGCCTCGCGGACGTCGGCCTTGGCGGCCGTCGCGGCTCCCTTGTAACCGACGATCAGCTTCAGGCCCTGCTTCTGGGCCTTGCGGGTCGCCGCCTTGTTCAGCTCGGTGACGTCGAACAGCCGCTGGTCGAGCTTGCCGGTGGCTATCAGGCGCTGGGCGTCGGCCGGCACCACGAGGGTGTGGCCGTCCGCCTTGCGGACCATCACGGGTATGTGGGCGCGGCCCTTGGCGCGCTCGATGCCGACGACGCGGCCCTTCGCGTCGACGGCCACCCGGTCACCGGTGATCAGCGTGATGTGGTGCCGGGCCGTGAGCCCCGCCGCCTTGGCCGCGGAAGCGCTGCTCGCGTGCTCTGCCTTCGCGGACGCCGGGCTGGTCATTCCCGCCGCCAGTGCCACGGCAGCCGCCGTGGCGATGGTCGCCGCGCACGCTCTTTTCACTTGTTTGCGCAAGTCTCCCCCTGGAGATGAGGTCCGGGCGAATTCCCCATTCGTCCGGCCAGGGGACGTCCCGTACGCATGCGCGCACACCCCCCGGAATACGCAAGTATGCCCGGGGGGTGATCGACCGCTCAATAGAGAGGTGGCAGTGAAGAGTTGACGGAGTTGTTCCGCTACGCTCCCGCGCTCCCCCTTTTATGCTCCTTTATGCGCCCGCGTTCTCCTTGACGGTGATCTTGCCCTTGCGGATCGTCGCAAGCCTCGGGGCCTTCTTCGCGATCGCGGAATCGTGCGTGACCATGATGAAAGTGAGCCCGTGCTCCTTCCACATGGCTTCCAGTACGTCCATGATCTCGTCGCGCATGGATTCGTCGAGGTTGCCGGTCGGCTCGTCGGCGAGCAGCACCTTCGGCTGCTTGACCAGGGCGCGGGCGATGGCGACGCGCTGCTGCTGGCCGCCGGAGAGCTCGGCGGGCAGATGCCCGAGCCGCTCGGCCAGGCCCACCGACTCCAGTGCGGCGGCGGCCCGTTCGCGCCGTTCCTTCGCCTTCACCTTGAGGGGTACGAGGGCGGTCTCCACGTTCTCCTGCGCGGTGAGCGTGGGAATCAGGTTGAAGCTCTGAAAGACGAAACCGATGTTCTCACTGCGCACTTTGGTGAGCTTGGCCTCGGAAAGCTTCGCCATGTCCGTGCCGTCGAGTTCGACACTGCCCGCGGTGGGACGGTCGAGCCCGCCGAGCATCTGGAGAAGGGTCGATTTTCCGCCACCGGTGGGGCCCTGGATGACGAGCCGGTCGCCGTCCCCGATGGTCAGATCGATACCGGCGAGCGCATCGACCGTATCCTTGCCCCGCGTATAGCGCTTGGTGACGCCTCTGAGTTCGTACATCGTGCAACTCCTGTTTTGCGGAAGGGGGCTGGGCTTATTCGACGCGGCGCAGGGCGTCCGCGGGCCGCAGCCGGGAGGCACGCCAGCCGCCGAAGGCACCGGCGATCAGACCGCCCGCGACGGCGAGGGCGACCGCGACGGCGATGGTGTTGAGGCTGACGGGCGCGGTGAGCGCGACGTCGAGGGCCTTGGACGCGGTCTGCCGTGCGGGACCGCCGAAGCCGCCCCCGCCGGGACCGCCGGCCGCGCCACCGCCCGAACTCCCCACCTGGGCCGACAGGGTGGGGCTGATCTCGGTGACGATGTAGGCGCCCGCGAGGCCGAGCCCGATACCGAGCGCGCCGCCGACCAGACCGTTGACGATGGCCTCACCGACGACCTGGCGGGTCACCCGGCCCGACTTCCAGCCGAGCGCCTTGAGGGTGCCGAACTCGCGCACGCGGCGGGAGACGGCCGAGGAGGTGAGCAGACCGGCCACCAGGAACGCGGCCACGAGCACCGCGATGGAGAGCCACTTGCCCACGTTCGAGGCGAGGCTGGAGGCGGTCGACAGGGATCCGGAGACGGTGTCCGCGAGGTCCGCGGAGGTCGTCACGGTCGTACCCGAGATGTTCTTCTGGATGGTGCTCTTGACGCTGCTGATCTGCTGCGAGTCGGACGCCTTGACGTAGATCGTGGTGACCTTGTTCTTGGAGTCACTGATCGTCTGGGCCTGCTTGAGCGGGATGTAGAGGTTGGCCGCCGCGTCACCGCTGTCCGGCGTCGCGATGCCGATGACCTTGTACTTGACGCTCTTGATGGTGACGGTGCTGCCGAGCTTGAGCTTCTTCTCCTTGGCGTACGACTTGTCGGCGACGACGACCTTGGCGTTGGTCTCCGACGTCTTGAACGTACGACCGCTGGTGATCTTCGACGAGGTCAGCGGGCCGAGGGCCGGCTTGGTGACATCGGTGCCGTAGACCGAGTAGTTGTTGACGTCGAAGTTGGCGCCGCCGCCCTTGACGGTGCCCTCGGGCGAGGGCTGGACGCCGCCCTGGCGGCCCTGCTGGTCGCCGCTGCCGCTGTTCTGGTTCTGCTGGAACTGGCCCCGCGTGAACGAGCCGTTGACCTTGATGACCTGGAGGCTCAGCCCGCCGACGGAGTCCGCGACGCCCTTCTGGGTGTTGACCTTGGTGACGGTCGAGGAGGCCAGGGTCTGGAAGCCCTGGACCATGACGCGGTCGCTGCTCTGCTCCGAGTCGTCGCCGTTGTCCTGCGCGTCGAAGTTGAAGCGCGGGCGGTCGCTGCTGCTCGCGGCGGGCGCCGCGGCCTTGGTGACGGTCATGTCGGTACCCAGCCCGTACAGCGACTGAAGCACCTTGCCCTGGGCTTTCTCCATGCCCGAGGACACGGAACTGACCACGATGACCAGGGCGATGCCCAGGGCGAGCCCGGAGGCGACGACGAGGGCCGCCTTTCTGCGGCGGCGCAGTTCGCGCCTCAGGTAGGTGAAGAACATGGGCCGCAAGCTAGGTACGGCGCGTGATGATGGGATAAGGCCGAAATAAGAGAACGATGAGAAGGCTGTGGTTTACCAGTTGATTGAACTGTGCGCAGCCTCGGGTTGCTGTGCTCCGCATAGCAACCCGCACAAACGCGACGGCGGCGGCCCCCCGTGAAGGGGACCGCCGCCGTCGGAAGCGAGGCTGATGCGGAGGTGAAGCGGGGCTGATGCGAAATCAGACCGCCGAACCGGCCTTCCAGGCCGCCCAGTCCAGGTTCCAGCCGTTGAGGCCGTTGTCCGGGGCGATGGTCTTGTCGCCGGTGTTCTTGACGACCACGACGTCACCGATCAGCGAGTGGTTGTAGAACCACGCGGCAGGCGTGCTCGCGTCGTTGGCGCCCTTGGTGTCGGACAGGCCGACACAGCCGTGGCTGGTGTTCACCGCGCCGAAGATGGACTTGGCGCCCCAGTAGTTGCCGTGCACGAAGGTGCCGGAGTTCGACAGACGCATGGCGTGGGGTACGTCCTTGATGTCGTACTCGCCCTTGCCGTCGTCGTCGGTGAAGCCGACCGTCGCGCCGTTCATCCGGGTCTCCTTGAACTTCTCGGAGATCACCATCTGGCCCTCGTACGTCGTGTTCTCGGGCGAACCGGCGGAGATCGGGATGGTCTTGATGGTCTTGCCGTCCTGGGTGACCTTCATCGTCTTGGTCTTGGCGTCGACGATGGAGACCTGGTTGCGGCCGATCTTGAAAGTGACCGTCTTCTGCTGCACGCCGTAGACCCCGCTCGCGCCCTCGACGCCGTCGAGGTTGAGCTTGAGGGTGACGGTGGAGCCGCCGGTCCAGTAGTCGTCGGGGCGGAAGTCCAGGCGGTTGGCGCTGAACCAGTGGCCGACGACCTCCTGGCCGCTGGTCGAGGAGACGGTGATCCCCTTCTGCACGGCGGCCTTGTTCGTGATCGCCTTGTTGAAGTTGATCGAGACCGGCATGCCGACGCCGACGGTGGAGCCGTCCTCCGGCGTGAAGTTGCCTATGAAGCTGTTGGCCGGGGAGACCGTGGTGAACGACGCGTTCTCGTGGGCGGCGCGGCCCTCGGAGTCCTTGGCCTCGGCCGTGACCTTGTACGTGGTGGCGCGCTCGAGCTGGCCGGAGGGCTTCCAGCTCTTCTTGTCGGCGGATATCTGGCCGGCGACGGCGGTGCCGGACGCGGTCTGCATGGTGACGGACGTGAGCGTGCCCTTGCTCACGGTGACCGCCGCGGCGTTGTTGATGGAGGCGTTGTCGGAGCCGTCCTTGGGCGTGATCTTGATCAGGGCCTCGGAGGTCTTCTTGGCCGCGGCCTCGTCGACCTTGGCCTGCGACGTGCTGTCGCCGGCATCCGAGCCACTGGCCTTGTCGTCGCCTCCGCTGCACGCAGAGAGCACCAGCACCCCGCCGAGCAGTGCGGACGCGGCCATCAGGCCCTTGCGCCGCTTACTGTCCGTCATCACACGCTTCTCCATCGTCGCCGAATCCCCAAAAGACACGAGAGCCCCGTAAGAACAATCAACGCTACGACCGTTTCGTCCCGTTCCACATCCCTTGGATGTGTGGGGCACACCACGTCCAGGCAGGTGGACCGAGCGGTGCGGAGGTGGTCAGTGCGTCTCCTGAGACGACGAAACCCCGGACGGCGGTTGCCACCCGGGGTCACGATTTCCCCAAGCCGCGTCAGCCGAGTACGTCTTCCTCGTCGTCCTCGTCAGCATCATCCTCGTCGAGGTCCCAATCCGGCGAATCGGGGTCGTAGTCAATGGGCTCGCTGCTCCAGGAGGCCTGCGCGAGCTCGATCCCCGGCACCTCGCTGACCAGGTCGAACGGATCGATGAGATAGGCGAGGGCCTCGGCAGTGTCTTCCGTCACTGCGTTCTCGGCGTGCGTCCGTTCGTCGCCGGGCATGGCCGTGTCGTCGGCGATCCGGCGCAGCGCGGCCTTGGTGACGGCGTCGGCGTCGTCGACTTCCAGCACCAGTTCGACCCGAAGCCGTACAAACTGTGATGTCTCAGGAGTACTCATGGGACGGAGCGTACGACCCACAGGTTGCGCGACTTTCCCACGACCCGCGCCTTTCATTAGCATCGCCCCACACGGCCAATTCGCCAGCGCCACAAGGGGATCGATATTTCGTGTCCGCCGCACGTCGATCGTTGTTGACCGCCACCGCAGCAGGGACCCTCCTGGGGGCCCTGTGGTTCGTCCCGAGCGCCAACGCGACCCAGGACAAACCCACCCCGAGCGTCTCGGCGTCGACGTCCGCGACTACCGCGAACACCTCGACTTCCGCGACGACGACCACCAACGCGGTACAGGCGTCAACGGAGTCGAGCACGGAGTCGGGTGGCGACGACACTCAGCTCGCTGACACCGGAAGCGTCGACACGACGCCGTACGTCGTCGGCGGCACCCTCTTCCTCGGCGTGGGCGCCGGGTTCGTGACCTATTCGGTGCGCCGGGAGCGCACGATGGCCTACTGAGGTCGGTACGTCCGACCCGGCATACCCAGAATCCACGGGGAACCCATGCGTGACCTGACCGAGCTGACCGACGTCGAGGAACCTGCCTGGCCGCTGCTGTCCGAGGCACTCGCCTCCAGCGGGGTGTCCATGGAGGTACTGCCCGGCGACCCGGCCGAGGGCCGCTCGACCCTGCTCCAGCTGCAGATCACCGCGCGCTCCTGGCTGGGCGGCATGGTGCTCAACTGCGGTGGTGTGGTGCTGGACAGCGGGTGGCTGCGGATCTACGGCAGCCCGGGCGCCGGTGTGCCGACGGGGCTGCCGAGCGGGGCCACGGGCCTGCCGAGCCTCGCCGAGGTCAACGGGTTCCCCGAGCGGTTCGATCCGGCCTGGCGGCCCTTCAACGGGCTTGTGGTCGGCCATGACGTGCTCGGCGGGGTCTTCGTGCTGAACGGGCCCGACCCCGAGGCGGCGGGCCGTCCCGGACGTCCTGGCGAGATGGTGTACTTCGCGCCGGACTCGCTGCGGTGGGATGCCCTTGAGGTGGGCCATGGGGCCTGGCTCAACTGGCTTCTCACCGAGGGTACGGAGGCGTTCTACGACACCCTGCGGTGGCCCGGGTGGCGGGCCGAGTCCGGTGCGCTGACGGGGACGCAGGGGTTGTCGGTCGTGCCGTTCCTGTGGTCGGCGGAGGCTCGGCGGGACCTTCACTCGACGAGCCGGCGGGCGGTGCCGCTTGCGGAACTCCTGAGTCTGCACCGGGATTTCGCGTTGAAGCTCGACTCGGTGGATCCGGGGTTTTTCGGCCACCTGTGACGGGGCGGGGCCCTGCCGGGTTGTTGGCCGGGTGCGGGTCCGTCGTGGCTGGTCGCGCCCACGCGGCGGAGCCGCACATGTCACAGCCCCGCGCCCCTTTTCGGGGCGCGGGGCTGTGGCTGGGTCTCGCTAGGCTGCTCGGCGCCTGCGGCTCGCTGCGCCGGTGTCGCTGCGGCGGGCGTTGGTGCCGCCGGTGGTGCTGGAGCGGCGAGCGGCGGTGCCGCCGTTCGTCGTGCCGGCCGGGTTCGCGCCGCGACGGGACCGCTGCTGCTGACGGCCCTGGGACTCCGTGCCGCCGCCCGTGCCCGTACCCGAGACCGACGGGCGCCTGGCGCCGCCGCCGGTCGCGCGGCGGGGCTTGCTGGTGCGCTTCGGCTGTTCGGCGGGCTGGGGGACCTCGATGACGACCGGGACGCCGGAGGGCTCGCGGGCGCCGGTGATGCGGGTGAGTTCCTCGTCGCTGGACTTGACGCGGGCGGTGCGCGGGCTGATGCCGGCGTCCGCCATGAGGCGGGTCATCTCGCGCTTCTGCTCGGGCAGTACGAGGGTGACGACGCTGCCGGACTCACCGGCGCGGGCGGTACGGCCGCCGCGGTGCAGGTAGTCCTTGTGGTCGGTCGGCGGGTCGACGTTGACCACGAGGTCGAGGTCGTCGATGTGGATGCCGCGGGCCGCCACGTTGGTGGCCACCAGCGCGGTGACCTGACCGTTCTTGAACTGGTCGAGGGTGCGGTTGCGCTGCGGCTGGCTGCGCCCGCCGTGCAGCGCGGACGCCCGTACGCCGTTGGCGAGGAGCCGCTTGGTGAAGCGGTCGGCGCCGCGCTTGGTGTCGACGAAGAGGATGACGCGGCCGTCGCGGGCCGCGATCCGCAGGGCGACGGCCTTCTTGTCGGTCTCGTCGGCGACATGCAGCACGTGGTGCTCCATGGTGGTCACCGCGCCC
This sequence comes from Streptomyces sp. R35, assembly GCF_041053035.1. Classification (NCBI taxonomy): domain Bacteria; kingdom Bacillati; phylum Actinomycetota; class Actinomycetes; order Kitasatosporales; family Streptomycetaceae; genus Streptomyces; species Streptomyces sp. R35. The sequence continues at coordinate 6,954,544 of NZ_CP163440.1, read as the reverse complement.
GCGGAGGGGTCGACCGAGTGCACCACGGGGTCCGTCAGGAACATCCGCACGAGACGGTCGATGTTCTTGTCCAGCGTCGCCGAGAACAGCAGTCGCTGACCGCCCGGTTCGACCTGCTGGAGCAGCGCCACGACCTGCGGCATGAAGCCCATGTCGGCCATCTGGTCGGCCTCGTCGAGCACCGTGATCGCGACCTGGTCGAGGCGGCAGTCGCCCCGCTCGATGAGGTCCTTGAGCCGCCCGGGGGTGGCCACCAGCACCTCGGCGCCGCGGCGCAGCGTGCCGGACTGCCGGCTGATCGACATACCGCCGACGGCCGTGGCCACGCGCAGGTTCACGGCGGTCGCGTACGGCGTCAGCGCGTCGTTGACCTGCTGCGCGAGCTCACGCGTGGGGACCAGGACGAGGGCGAGCGGCGCCTTGGAGTCGGCGCGGCGGCCCGCGGTGCGCGCCAGCAGGGCGAGCCCGAAGGCGAGCGTCTTGCCGGAGCCGGTACGGCCCCGGCCGAGAACGTCGCGCCCGGCGAGGGAGTTGGGCAGGGTCGCGCCCTGGATCGGGAAGGGCTCGGTGACACCCTGGGCGGTGAGGGTCTTCGTCAGCGCGGCGGGCATGTCCAGCGCGTCGAAGGACTCGACGGCGGGCAGCGCGGGCGTAATGGTCTCGGGCAGCGAGAACTCCTGCGGCGGCGCGACCTTGCGGGCACCGCCCTTGCCGGCGCCCCGGCCGGTGTTCCGGCCCGCGCTCCTCGCGGAGCCGCCGGTCTTCGCGGAGCCGCCGGTCTGGGCGCCGCGCGCGTTTGCCGGCCGCTTACGGACGGGACGTTCGGATCGAGTCATGCTGGATCTGGATTTCCTTCCTGGGCCCCACGGACTGCACGCACAGCGCTCACCACATTCATGAGCAGTCACAGCACGAGCCGGGGCCCGCACCCGAAGGTGCGGGGCCCCGGCTCTGGAAAAGCGCGTCCCCGAAATCAGGCGGGGATGATGTTCTCCGCCTGCAGGCCCTTCTGGCCCTGGGCGACGTCGAACGAGACCTTCTGGCCCTCCAGCAGCTCACGGAAGCCGGAGCTGGCGATGTTGGAGTAGTGGGCGAAGACGTCGGGGCCGCCGCCGTCCTGCTCGATGAAGCCGAAGCCCTTTTCCGCGTTGAACCACTTCACGGTGCCAGTAGCCATAGTTTTTCTCCTGAATAGGTGAGGGTCCCATCCGGAGATGCACCGGGAAAGCCGGAGATGCCGGTAAAACAAAACGCGCCTGCGGAGGATTCCGATCAGGCGCACAAAGTAAATGGGTACCAAAAACGTATCAATGAGACAGTAGCACACTCCGGGCCGCCGCTGTGACAGCGGCGGCCCGGAGGTGCTCCGCTCAGGCCAGCGGTCCGGTCACCGGCTCCACCGCCGCGACCACGTGGCCGCCGCGCACGAAGGCGTCCGCCGCCTCCAGGTCCGGGGAGAGGAAGCGGTCCGGGCCGGGGCCCTGGACACCGGCCGCGCGGACGGCGTCGATGACCGCCTGCGACGCCGGGGCGGGGGTCAGACCCTCGCGCAGCTCGATCGCGCGGGTGGCGGCGTACAGCTCGATGGCGACGATCCGGGTGAGGTTGTCGACGGCGGTACGCAGCTTGCGCGCGGCCGACCACCCCATCGACACGTGGTCCTCCTGCATCGCGGAGGACGGGATGGAGTCCGCGGACGCCGGTACGGCGAGCCGCTTCATCTCGCTGACCAGCGCGGCCTGCGTGTACTGGGCGATCATCAGACCCGAGTCGACACCGGCGTCGTCCGCGAGGAACGGCGGCAGGCCGTGCGAGCGGTTCTTGTCGAGCAGCCGGTCGGTGCGGCGCTCGGCGATGGAGCCGAGGTCGGCGGCCGCGATGGCGAGGAAGTCGAGGACGTACGCGACCGGGGCGCCGTGGAAGTTGCCGTTCGACTCGACGCGGCCGTCGGGGAGGACGACCGGGTTGTCGACGGCGGAGGCGAGTTCGCGCTCGGCGACCGTGCGCGCGTGGGCGAGGGTGTCGCGGCCGGCGCCGGCGACCTGCGGGGCGCAGCGCACGGAGTAGGCGTCCTGGACGCGCGGGGCGCCGTCCTGGTGGTGCCCGGTGAGCTCCGAACCCTTCAGCACGGCCAGCATGTTGGCGGCCGCGGCGCTCTGCCCGGGGTGCGGGCGGATGGCGTGCAGCTCGGGGGCGAGGACCTTGTCCGTCCCGAGGAGGGCTTCGAGGGAGAGCGCGGCCGTCACATCGGCGGACTTGTAGAGCTGCTCCAGGTCGGCGAGGGCCATGACCAGCATGCCGAGCATGCCGTCGGTGCCGTTGAGAAGGGCGAGGCCCTCCTTCTCGCGGAGCTCGACGGGCGCGATGCCGGCCTCGGCGAGCAGCTCGCCCGCGGGCCGTACGACACCGTCCGGGCCCTCGGCGTCGCCCTCGCCCATGAGCGTGAGCGCACAGTGGGACAGCGGCGCCAGGTCCCCGGAGCAGCCGAGGGAGCCGTACTCGTGGACGACCGGGGTGATCCCGGCGTTGAGGATGTCCGCCATGGTCTGCGCGACCTCGGGCCGTACGCCCGTGTGCCCCGAGCAGACGGTCTTGAGCCGCAGGAACATCAGCGCGCGAACAACCTCGCGCTCCACGCGCGGGCCCATCCCGGCCGCGTGCGAGCGGACGATGTTGCGCTGCAGCTGGGCGCGCAGCTCCGGGCTGATGTGCCGGGTCGCGAGGGCGCCGAAACCGGTGGAGACGCCGTAGACGGGCTCCGGCTTGGCCGCCAGCGCGTCCACGATCTCGCGGGCCGCGGCGAGGGCCGCCACCGCCTCGTCGGAGAGTTCGATCCGGGCGCCGTCGCGCGCCACGGCGAGAACGTCGGACGCGGTCACCCCGGACGTCCCCACCACCACAGTGTGCATATCCATATTCAGGAGCGTACGCAGTGAATTCGATGATGTCACTAGTGGGTGGCCGGTTTACCCCTTACTTCGACGTACGTCACACAGGGCGCCCACTCCGCGTCCGTCACGGGCGGCGCGCACGGCGTCCGACGCCCCTCACGGGCTGAGCTCATGTCGTCCACGGAAGCGGCGGCGCTCCCCTTCCGTGGGCGACGGCGCGTCCGCGAGGCGTACGACCGGGTCGTCGGGGCCCTCGCGCCCGGCGACCACGGGCTTCGCCGCACGCACGGCCTTGGCCTGGTACTGCGCGGCGTCGGCCAGCCGGAACAGCCGGCGGGCGGACCGCACGGGCCCGATCGGATCCTCGGTCGAGGCGACCCCGCACGCCACGCCTTCCCCCAGCTCCAACTCGGCGGCGCGGCGACAGAGTTCATCGGCGATACGGACGACCTCGTCCGCCGCCGGGCCCACCGCCAGCAGACAGAACTCGTCACCGCCGAGACGCGCGGCGAGGGTGCCCGGAAGCATGGCCCCGCACAGGGACAGCACCGACCCGAACCGTTCGAGCAGCCGGTCGCCGACCGCGTGCCCCTGGGTGTCGTTGACGCGCTTGAGCCCGTTGAGGTCGCAGACGACGAGACTTACGACGACCGCGTCCTTCTTGTGCCGCTCGACGGCCTCGTCGAGGCGTACGTCCACGGCACGGCGGTTGGCGAGCCCGGTGAGCGCGTCGGTGAACGCGAGGCGCCGGGCCTCCTCCAGGCGCTCGGTCTGGGCGATCCCGGCCGCGACCACGGAGGCGAGGACGGTCGCGAAGTCGGCGTCGGCCCGCTCGAAGACCGGGGCACCGGTCGGCCGGGCCACATACAGCTCGCCCCACGCGCGGCCGTGCAGCACGATCGGCGCGACGACGCAGCAGCCGCGCCCTCGCCGGCGCAGCGCGGCAACACGCTGATGGCAGTACCCGGCACCGCCTCCCGCCGGGCCGTCCGCCGTCTCCACCCAGGCGTTGGGCTCACCGCCGCCCGCCCACCGCTCGTGCAGAAACTCGGTGATCTCCGGGAACTGGTGCACCGGGTAGGCCTCCCCGTCCGGGAACTCGTCCTCGTCCGGGGCCCGCTCGCCGACATTGGCGAGCACCCGCAGCCGGCCCAGTTCGCGCTCCCACACGGAGAGCGCGGCGAAGCTTCCGGCCAGCGCATGACACGCGCCGAGCGCGGCGGCCCGCCACGACTCGCGCGGGGTGCGCGCCGCCGCCATCCCCTGCGACAGCTCCACCACAGCCCTCAGCCGTCTGTCCTCACCCATCACTCCAGGCTAGGTAAAACTGTGGCATTTCGGGACATTGATGCGGCGAACAGGGGTCCGAGGCGGTGGTTCGGGTGAGGTTGCGTCTCGGCTGCGGGTGGGTGGGGGCTGGCCGCGCAGTTCCCCGCGCCCCTAAAAGATTGCGCAGTTCCCCGCGCCCCTTAAGGGGCGCGGGGAACTGCGCGAGCAACCCCCACCCACCCGCAGCCAACTGTTAAGGGGCGCGGGGAACGGCGCAATCTTTAGGGGGGTCTGGGGGCGCAGCCCCCAAGGATGGGACGGGTAGGGGCGGCGGGGGCGAAGAACGCCTACTCCCCAGGCCACCGCGGCGCACGCTTCTCGTTGAACGCCGCCACCCCCTCCGCCCGGTCCCCCGAGAAGGCCACGGAACGCCAGGCGGCATCCTCGACCTCAAGACCCGCACGCAGATCGAGCCCCTGCCCAAGCCGCAGCGCACGCTTGGCCGCCCGCAGCCCGACGGGCGAGTTCGCGGCGATGCGGGCACCGAGAGCGAGGGCCTCCGCCCGGTCCTCGCCCTCCTCCACCAGCTCGTCCACGAGACCCAACTCCCGAGCCTCGGCGGCCTCCAGACGCCGCGCCGAGAAGATGAGCTCGGCCGCGCGAGCGGCACCGACCCGGCGGGGCAGCAGCTGCGTACCACCCCCTCCCGGGATCACCCCGACGGACACCTCGGGCAACCCGACGACCGCCGTACGGTCGGCCACGATCAGGTCGCACGACAGCGCCAGCTCGAACCCGCCGCCCAGCGCGAAGCCGTGCACGGCGGCGACGGTCGGCATCGGCAGCTCCAGAACACCGGTGTACGCGGCCCGCGCCACCGGGCGCTGCCGCACCAGATCGGCGTCGGTGAAGGAGTTGCGCTCCTTCAGGTCGGCACCGACACAGAAGGCACGCTCGTGGGTGGAGGTCAGCACGACCACCCGTACGTCACGGTCGGCGGCGAGCGCCCCGCAGGCGGCGGCGATCGACCGGGCCATGTCCGTGGACACCGCGTTCATGGCCTTGGGCCGGTCGAGGGCGAGCTCCGCGACGTACTCGTGCCGCCGTACGGCGACGAACTCCCCGAACCGCCGCTCGTCCCCTTGCTCCGCCATGACACCCTCCCGATGACTGGTTAACGCGGGTTAACTTCCGACGCCTCCGATCATCGCAGCCGACGCCGCCCGACGAAACCCGTCCCCTCGCCCCGCACATCCCCGTTCGGGTGACATCCCGCCCAACTCCATTCCGCCACCCCCAAACCGCACATAACCTGCGCACCGCCGCAGCGCGTTCGGGGGGCGCGGGCACATTGGGGAGGGACGACCATGACGAACCGACAGACGACGCAGGCCACGAAGACCCGGCCGGAGCCGCGACGCACACCCCAAGGGGGCGCGTCGACGGAGCCCAAGGCGGTGGACGGCACATGGGCGGATCTCACGACGACCGGCGACGACCGACTCACCGGACCGGCCGCCAGCGGCAACGGCAGCGGCAGCGGCAGCGGCAGCGAGCGACTCGCCACTCCGACCGGCGGGGACGCAGGGGCCGGCCCGGCAACGGCGACTTCGCCGTCCGCGAGCGGGTCAGCCGCCTACGACGGGGCGGCAAGGCGCCGCACGCCGAGCAGGCCTGCACCTACGCCTATGCCCGCCACATCCGCCGAGCGCACTCCCGCAAGCGGTCCGGCGCCCGCGTGGGCCACGAGCGCCGCGGAACCGGTGCCCGCCGCGTCCGCATCACGCTCCGACGGCGCGACCCCCGCTCCCCTCTGGCAGCGCCCCGTCAGGGGGCGGCATCGCAGGCCCCGGCCGCGGCGGGTGCTGTTCGCCGTGGGTGGACTCGCGCTCGCCGCCGGGGTGTTGAGCCTCGTACGGATGACGCCGGAGTCGATGATCGGGGGTGGGGGGAGCGCGGAGGCCGAGCCGACCGGGGCGACCGTCACGGACGCGGCCGGCGACACCGTCACCACCGTCGAGGCCGTGCCCTCCGCCACACGTCCGGTGGCCGCCACGGCGACGGCGGTCATGGGCGGGGCCGGCTCGACGCCGACGCCGGGCGTGAGCCTCGCACCGACGACGCCTCCGACGACCGCGGGCCCCGCGTCGATCCCGTCGGCTCACAGAAGCGCCCCCGCGGCCCCGGCGCCGGACGCGACCGGCATTCCCACCGCTCCCATGGCCACGCCACCGCCCCCGGCCGAGACCACGCCCGCCGCGACGCATCCCGCCCCCGGCGCGACCACCCACGCCCCGGCCCCGGGACCCGGCGCACCGGGCGTGTGCGTGCCGATCGTCGGGATCTGCGTGAACGACCTGACGGCGCCGCTGGGCCTCCGCTAGACAGCTGGACGGCTGGACGGCTGGAAAGTCTGGGCAGACGACAGGAAACCTAGGCCTCGGCGTCCCTGCGGGCGAGCAGCCAGGGTTCGATCACGCCGAGGCCGCGGACCGGGCGCTGCCACATCGGCTGGAGGGCGAAGCGGTAGGAGGGCGGTTCCTCGCCCTCCTTCTCCGCGGCGGCCGCGGCTTCGGCGGCCTCCGCCTCGGAGGCGGGGGCGTCACCGGTGTGGATCAGTTCCTCCGCGAAGGCGCCGTCCACCAGGACCGCGTCGCGTGGCGCTATCGAGGTGAGGCGGCTCGCCAGGTTCACGGTCGTACCGAACACATCACCCATTCGAGTGGTGACCGTGCCGAAGGCGATGCCGACGCGCAGTTCCGGCATCGTCTCGTCGTTCGCCATGGTCTCGATCAGGCGCAGCGCGATCTCGGCGGCGATACCGGCGTCGTCCGCCGAGTACAGGACCTCGTCGCCCAGGGTCTTGATGAGACGGCCCCCGTGCGCGGCCACCAGGTCCGCGGCCGTGGTCTCGAAGGCCTCGACGAGCTCGCCGAGCTCCTCTTCCTCCATGCGGCGGGTCAGCCGCGTGAACCCGACCAGGTCCGCGAAGCCGACGGCGAGACGGCGGTCGACCATTTCGGCGTCGTCCGCCGCCTGTACGACCCGTCCGGTCGCGGCGGCGAGCTGGCGCCGCCAGACGTAGACGAGGAACTCCTCCAGCTCGGGCAGGAGCAGCTCGATCAGGGGGTACGTCACCTCGGTGCGCGTCATTCCCGGTTCCGGGGGCTCGGTCAGCCCCTCCAGGAACGAATCGATCTGCCACTCGGCCAGGCGGGCGGTGGTCTGGCCGGTGGAGCGCGCCACCTGCACGGCCATGGCCTCGCTCAGCAGGCCCGCCTCGACGAGACCGGCGAGGCGGCGCAGGGCGAGGACGTCCGCTTCCGTCAGCGCCTTGGCCTGGCCGATGTCGGCGAAGCCCATGGCGCGCCAGAAGCGGGAGGCCAGTTCCATGGAGACGCCTGCGCTGCGGGCGGCCTGGAACGGGGTGTAGCGGCGTTCGGCGCCGAGGATGAGCCCTTCCAGGCGGAGCGCCAGCGGGTCTTCTTCGGAGTCCGGGTCGGGGTGTGCGTCCAGGCGGGTGTTCGCGTCGGGGCGAGGGTCGGGGCGGCGGTCGTAGCGGCTGTCCGGGCCGGCGTCGGGGCGTGCGTCCGGGCGGGTGGGGGGCGCGTCGGTGACCGACCCGGCGGTACGGGGCGACTCGCCGTCGGGGGCGGGGTGGGAACCCGTGTCGGAGCCGGTGTCGTCGACGGTCACGCCTGCTGCCCTTCCGATCTGCCGCGGTCAGGTATCGACCGCGGTCAACTCTACGGCAGGTGTGCGCTGGCTCACTCCTGACGCCTGCGCCGAGGCAACCAGGTTTTTTCGCCCCCGCCGCCCCTGCCCGTCCCATCCTTCTGGGGCTCCGCCCCAGACCCCGTGGGCCGGTTCCTTGGCTGCGGGTGGGTGGGGGCTGGTCCACAAGATTGCGCAGTTCCCCGCGCCCCGTTCAGGGGCGCGGGGAACTGCGCGAGCAACCCCCACCGGCCCGCAGGGGCGCAGCCCCCAGGAACGGGACGGGACGGGCAGGGGCGGCGGGGGCGAAGAAACCGGGGGCTACGCCGGGCGGAGGTGGATCACGTCCCCCGCGCCCACCGGCTGCTGTACGCCCTCCTCCGTGGCGATGACCAGGCGGCCGGAACCGTCCACCGCCACCGCCTCCCCCGTGAGGGACCCCCCGCCGGGCAGCTCGGCCCGGACCGCGCGGCCGAGCGTCGCGCATCCGGCGGCGTAGGTGTCCTGGAGGCCGGACGCGGCGGGATCGCCCCCGGCGGCGCGCCAGCGCTCGTACCACTGCTCCAGGGAGCGGAGCACGGCACGCAGCACGGTGTCACGGTCAGTGGTCGCCGCCCCCGCGAGCGCCAGCGACCCCGCCCCGGGAACGGGGAGCTCGTCCTCGCGGAGCGTGACGTTGATGCCGATGCCGACCACCACCGCGTCGGTGCCCGCCCGTTCCGCGAGGATGCCGCCCGCCTTGCGTTCCTCGCCGCCCACGGTCACCAGCAGGTCATTGGGCCACTTGAGTGCCGTATCGACGCCGGCGGCCCGCGAGAGCCCCGTCGCGACGGCCACGCCGGTGAGCAGCGGCAGCCAGCCCCAGCGCTCGACGGGAACCGGGGTGGGCTTGAGCAGGACGGAGAAGAAGAGGCCGGAGCGGGCGGGCGCCGTCCACTGGCGGTCCAGGCGGCCGCGCCCGGCGTTCTGTTCCTCGGCGACGAAGACGACCCCTTCGTCGGCGTTCTGCTCCGTGGCCAGGGCGACCAGGTCGGAGTTGGTGGACCCGGTGCGCTGCACCACGTCGATATCGCGCCAGAGCCCGTCCTCACGGACCAGCGCTCTGCGCAAGGAGGCCGCGTTCAGCGGCGGACGGTCCAGGTCGGACCAGCGATTGTCGTTCGCGTCTGAAGCATCTCGCGGCGTCATGCAACCCACCCTAGGTGTGGTAAACGCCGCACTGCCGAACAGTAGGCACGCCACTACGCTACGGATGAGTAGCAAGCCCCCAGCAAGCCCCCCTTCTGAGCACCTCACCCTCACGTCCCCTTAGATCAGGCAGGGAGCCGCATCCCGATGTCCGAGCCGGAACAGCTGCAACACCCCGACATCCACACCACCGCGGGCAAGCTCGCGGACTTGCAGCGCCGCATCCAAGAAGCGACGCACGCCGGCTCGGAGCGCGCCGTCGAAAAGCAGCACGCCAAGGGCAAGTTGACGGCCCGTGAGCGCATCGAGCTGCTGATGGACGAAGGGTCCTTCGTCGAGTTCGACGAGTTCGCACAGCACCGGTCGACCGACTTCGGGCTGGAGAACAACCGCCCGTACGGCGACGGTGTCGTCACCGGCTACGGCACGGTCGACGGCCGCCCCGTCGCCGTGTTCTCGCAGGACTTCACCGTCTTCGGCGGCGCCCTCGGCGAGGTCTTCGGCCAGAAGATCATGAAGGTGATGGACTTCGCGCTGAAGACCGGCTGTCCGGTCATCGGTATCAACGACTCCGGTGGCGCCCGTATCCAGGAGGGTGTCAGCGCCCTCGGGATGTATGGGGAGATCTTCCGCCGGAACACCCATGCGTCCGGCGTGATTCCGCAGATCTCGCTCGTCGTCGGGCCCTGCGCGGGCGGCGCCGTGTACTCCCCCGCGATCACCGACTTCACGGTCATGGTCGACCAGACCTCGCACATGTTCATCACCGGCCCTGACGTCATCAAGACGGTCACCGGCGAGGACGTCGGCTTCGAGGAGCTGGGCGGCGCCCGTACGCACAACGCGGTGTCGGGCGTGGCCCATCACATGGCGGGTGACGAGAAGGACGCCATCGAGTACGTCAAGCAGTTGCTGTCGTACCTGCCGTCCAACAACCTCAGCGAGCCCCCGGTGTTCCCGGAGGAGGCGGACCTCACCCTCACCGACGAGGACCGCGAGCTGGACACGATCGTGCCGGACAGCGCGAACCAGCCGTACGACATGCACACGGTGATCGAACACGTCCTGGACGACGCCGAGTTCTTCGAGACGCAGGCACTGTTCGCGCCGAACATCCTCACCGGCTTCGGACGGGTCGAGGGTCACCCCGTCGGCATCGTCGCCAACCAGCCGATGCAGTTCGCCGGCTGCCTCGACATCGACGCCTCCGAGAAGGCCGCCCGCTTCGTGCGGACCTGCGACGCCTTCAACGTTCCCGTCATCACCTTCGTGGACGTGCCCGGCTTCCTCCCGGGCGTCGACCAGGAGCACACCGGCATCATCCGCCGCGGCGCCAAGCTGATCTACGCGTACGCCGAGGCCACCGTCCCCCTCATCACCGTCATCACCCGCAAGGCCTTCGGCGGCGCGTACGACGTCATGGGCTCCAAGCACCTCGGCGCCGACCTCAACCTGGCCTGGCCGACGGCCCAGATCGCGGTGATGGGCGCACAGGGCGCGGTGAACATCCTGCACCGCCGCACCATCGCGGCCGCCGAGGACCAGGAGGCGACCCGGGCCCGGCTGATCCAGGAGTACGAGGACACGCTGCTGAACCCGTACACGGCGGCGGAGCGCGGCTACATCGACGGCGTGATCATGCCGTCCCAGACCCGCTCCCACGTCGTCCGCGGTCTGCGTCAACTGCGTACGAAGCGGGAATCACTGCCTCCGAAGAAGCACGGCAACATCCCGCTGTAGACCCCTGTAGACCCGGATCCTGGGAGCAGACATGACGATCAAGGTCGTACGGGGCAATCCGACCCCGGAGGAGCTGGCCGCCGCACTGGCGGTGGTCAGGGCGCGCGCCGCGACGGCGGTCTCCACCCCGTCCGGCGCGCCGCACGAGCCGGACGCCTGGGCGGACCCGGCCCGGGTGGCCATGAGCCGCGTACCGGCCCCGGGCCCGAAGGCCTGGAGCCGCACGTACTGGCCCGGCTAGAGCAGTTCCGCCAGGGCTTCGGCCATCACCGCGTACCCCGCGTCGTTCGGGTGCAGGTGATCGCCGAAGTCGTACGCCGGGTGCAGCCGGTCCGGGTCTCCCGGATCGGCCAGCACGCGGTCGAGGTCCACCACGGCGTCCCACTCCCCCGAGCCGCGGATCCACTCGTTCACCTCGTGGCTCACCTTCGCCGCGTGCTCGCCCCAGTGGTCGGAGCCGCCGAAGGGCAGCAGGGTGGACCCGATCACGCGTAGCCCCCTCGCGCGCGCCTGCCGTATCAACTCCCGGTAGCCGTCGATGAGTTCATCGGCCTCCAGCACCGGCGCGGGCTTGTACGTCGGCTGTTCGTCCGTCTCGCTGAAGCCGATGTCGTTGAGGCCCTGGAGCACCACGAGGGTGTCCACGCCGGGGTGGTCGAGGACGTCGCGCCCGAGGCGGTGGACGCCCTTCTCGCCGTACCAGGCCGAGTCGTTGAGCAGCAGATTCCCGCCGATGCCCGTATTGAGCACGGGCCGCCCGGTGCGTTCGGCGAGCGCGTCGGACCAGCGGCGGTTCGCGCCCGGGGTCGAGCCGAAGCCGTCGGTGAGGGAGTCCCCGAAGAGCGCGACGGCGTCCGTACGGCCGCCCGTGTCGACCTCGACGGCCGAGAGGACGTACCAGGACTCGGTGGCCTCGCCGAAGCCCCTCCCGTCGATGTCGTCGAGGCGGTTCCCCTCCCCGCGGTAGCTGGTCGCGAAGGCCTGCGCGTGGAAGGTCGCGGGCCCGGTGGCGGTGTCGAAGTGGAGGGTGACGGTCACCGACTCCAGGGATTCCAGAGCGAGTTCGACCGGGTCGCTGACGACGAGCCCGCGTGCCGGGATCTCGGCATGGGCGACCCCCTCGAAGGTGAGCCGCCGCACCGAGTCCGCCTCGACGGCGGCCCCTTCTCCCGTACGGGCCACGGTGGCGCCCGCGATCCGCAGCGGCGAGGTGCCGTACGTGTGGGAGAGCCGGACACGGAGCCGGTCGCCGCCCGCGGTCAGGCGGGCGACCTGGCGCAGCGACTGGCGCCAGAAGCCCTCGCGCGACCAGTTGGGGGTGAAGCCTTCGCTGGGGAGCTGGGGCGATGCGGTCCAGGCGGTGGTGAACACGACAGTTCCCTCCCTAAAAGGGACCAGAGTTCCTTTAGCTGACCTCATGACCGTAGCAGGCGCGCGGACACTAAAGAAACCTCAGACCCATTTACACAGGACGTGCGCAAGTTGAGTACGCGTACTCAGGCGCGCGACCCCCTCGCCGCCGCACGATCGAAGACATGCTGTGGTCCGACCCGGAGAACGAGCCCCCCAAGGAACTCCGCGACATGCAGGACATGTTGCGGCGCCTGGGCGTTCTCATGGCCCTGGCCATGGTGCTCGCGATGATCGTGCTCGGCATCATGTGAACCGGTGGCCCGTGTCGGGTGATCCGGCGGTACGGCGGGGCCGATCGGCGCCGATACCCTGACCGCATGACCGATCAGCCGCGCCGCCGTCTCGTGCTCGCCTCGCAGTCCCCCGCCCGGCTCAACCTGCTGCGGCAGGCCGGACTCGCCCCCGAGGTGATCGTGAGCGGGGTCGACGAGGACGCCGTGACCGCGCCCACCCCCGCCGAACTCGCGCTCGCGCTGGCCGAGGCGAAAGCCTCCGTCGTGGCGGCGAAGCCCGAGGTCCAGGGCGCACTGGTGATCGGCTGCGACTCGGTGCTGGACCTGGACGGCGAGGCGCTCGGCAAGCCCGCCGACGCGGAGGAGGCCACCGCCCGTTGGAAGTCGATGCGCGGCCGGGCGGGCACACTGCAGACGGGCCACTGCGTCTACGACACGGCGGCCAAGCGCTATGTCGCCGGGGTCGCCTCCACGGTGGTCCGCTTCGGCGACCCGACCGACGCCGAGATCGCCGCGTACGTCGCCTCGGGCGAACCCCTCTACGTGGCGGGCGCGTTCACCCTCGACGGCCGCTCGGCCCCGTTCATCGAGGGCATCGACGGCGACCACGGCAATGTCATCGGGATCTCGCTGCCGCTGGTGCGCCGTCTGCTGGCCGAACTGGGGATCGGCATCACGGAGTTGTGGGCGCCGCCGGAGAAGTGATCAGGAGAACGATCAGGACGCCGACGGGGCCGGCGGAGCGGCGATCGGGGCTCCCCCTCCGGTGTCGCCGTTCTTGCCGCCCTCGGGGTCCTCGCCGTCCCCGGGCGCGGCGTCGGCGGGACCGGCGGCCTCCCGGCGGTCGTACGCCATCAGCGTGAACACGATCAGCCCGAGTACCACCATCATGAAGGCGAACGCGCCCCAGCCCACCAGGCCCACCGTGAACGCGCCGAGCATGCCGTGCACCACGGCGGCGCTGATGAGCAGGACGCGGCCGACGACACGCGGGGCGCGGTCGCGCAGGCCGACCAGCAGGGCGGCAAGGCCGCACGCCGCGAAGTAGAGGCCGAAGACCACCCCTCCGACCTTCGACGAGACGGACATCATGTCCGAGTCGAGACCTGCCAGGGACATGTCCTGACGGTCGACGACGACGCCGAGGAACCAGTTCAGCAACCCGATGCCGAGCGCCTCCACGAAGAGCACGATCGCCGCCACCCACGCCACCGGTCTGCGTACCACCGGTCCCCACCCACTTCCGAGTGCTGTTACCCCAAGTACGTTCGAGACATCCCGAACGCTACTAACGGGTAAAGCGCGGGACAAGTGTTCTGCCAAGGGCAAAGAATCATTGGGCCATTCGTAGGGACTCCACAAAGAATCGTTGTGGGGCGCAGCACGGAGGGACAGAGACCTTGACCACATCGGAGGGCTAGGGTTCAGGGAAGGATTCCTGCGTGCCGTGGTGCGACAAGGGATTTTGAGGGTCCGGCGAGCCTCGCATCACGCTCCGTGTGGGCAAGCTCACCACTGGGGACGGGTCGAAAGGTCGTGTCGGCAGTCCCTAAACTCGGCTTGTTTCAAGGAGGGAGCCATCGTGCGCAAGGTGCTCATCGCCAACCGTGGCGAAATCGCTGTCCGCGTGGCCCGGGCGTGCCGGGATGCCGGGATCGCGAGCGTTGCCGTGTATGCGGAACCGGACCGGGACGCTCTGCATGTCCGTGCGGCGGACGAGGCGTTCGCGTTGGGCGGTGACACCCCGGCCACCAGTTACCTGGACATCGCCAAGGTGCTGCAGGCCGCCAAGGATGCGGGGGCGGACGCGATCCACCCCGGGTACGGCTTCCTGTCCGAGAACGCCGACTTCGCCCAGGCCGTTCTCGACGCCGGGCTGATCTGGATCGGCCCGCCCCCGCAGGCCATCCGTGACCTGGGTGACAAGGTCGCCGCCCGGCACATCGCCCAGCGCGCCGGCGCCCCGCTGGTCGCGGGCACCCCCGACCCGGTCTCCGGCGCGGAGGAAGTCGTCGCGTTCGCCGAGCAGCACGGCCTGCCGATCGCGATCAAGGCCGCGTTCGGCGGTGGCGGGCGCGGCCTGAAGGTCGCCCGCACCCTCGAAGAAGTCCCCGAACTGTATGAGTCCGCGGTCCGCGAGGCCGTTGCCGCGTTCGGCCGGGGCGAGTGCTTCGTCGAGCGCTACCTCGACAAGCCCCGCCACGTGGAGACCCAGTGCCTGGCCGACTCCCACGGCAACGTCGTCGTCGTCTCCACCCGTGACTGCTCGCTGCAGCGCCGCCACCAGAAGCTGGTCGAGGAGGCCCCCGCCCCCTTCCTGTCCGATGCGCAGGTCGCCGAGCTGTACGCGTCCTCCAAGGCCATCCTGAAGGAGGCCGGCTACGTCGGCGCGGGCACGGTGGAGTTCCTCGTCGGCATGGACGGCACGATCTCCTTCCTGGAGGTCAACACCCGCCTGCAGGTCGAACACCCCGTCACCGAGGAAGTCGCCGGACTCGACCTGGTCCGCGAAATGTTCCGCATCGCCGACGGCGAGGAACTCGGCTACGGCGACCCCGAACTGCGCGGCCACTCCATCGAGTTCCGCATCAACGGCGAAGACCCCGGCCGCGGCTTCCTGCCCGCCCCGGGCACCGTCACCGCCTTCGCCCCGCCGTCCGGCCCGGGGGTCCGCCTGGACGCGGGTGTGGAGTCCGGCAGCGTGATCGGCCCGGCCTGGGACTCCCTGCTCGCCAAGCTGATCGTCACCGGCGCCACCCGCGAACAGGCCCTCCAGCGCGCCGCCCGCGCCCTGGCCGAGTTCCAGGTGGAGGGCATGGCCACCGCCATCCCCTTCCACCGCGCGGTCGTCACCGACCCGGCCTTCGCCCCCGAACTGGGCGGCTCGGACGCGCCGTTCACGGTCCACACCCGCTGGATCGAGACCGAGTTCGTCAACGAGATCCCCGCCTTCACGACCTCCGTGGACACCGAGGCCGAGGAGGAGCCGGGCCGCGAGACGGTGGTCGTCGAGGTCGGCGGCAAGCGTCTGGAGGTCTCGCTGCCGGTCTCGCTGGGCATGTCGCTGGCCCGTACCGGGCTTGCCGCCGGTGCCAAGCCCAAGCGCCGCGCGGCCAAGAAGTCCGGTCCGGTCGCTTCCGGCGACACCCTCGCCTCGCCGATGCAGGGCACCATCGTCAAGGTCGCCGTCGAGGAAGGTCAGGAAGTCAAGGAAGGCGACCTGATCGTCGTCCTGGAAGCCATGAAGATGGAACAGCCGCTGAACGCCCACCGTTCCGGCACCATCAAGGGCCTGTCCGCGGAGGTCGGCGCGTCCGTCACCTCCGGCGCCGCGATCTGCGAAATCAAGGACTGATCACTCAGTTCTCTGTGTGACACCCGAAGCGCC
This sequence comes from Streptomyces sp. R35, assembly GCF_041053035.1. NCBI lineage: Bacteria > Bacillati > Actinomycetota > Actinomycetes > Kitasatosporales > Streptomycetaceae > Streptomyces > Streptomyces sp. R35. The sequence goes on along the minus strand of NZ_CP163440.1, from coordinate 6,938,708 downwards.
CGGCGGACTGGAGCAGTCAGTCCGCCGGGCGCTTCGTTCTTCCCCCGTCCCCCGTGGCTATGCGGTACGCACCCAGCCGATGCCCTGCCGGATGATGACCAGGCCCGCCACCCCGAAGGCGATGCCCATCATCACGAAGGAGAGGACGGTGACGGGCATGATGCCGCCCGCGTAACCGACGACGTTGAGCGGCATCGACAGGATCAGCACCCAGGCCGCCCAGGGCGCGATCACCCGGCCCCGCAGCAGCGCCACCCCGAGCAGGATCGCGCCCACGACATGCGCGAACACGAAGTAGAGGGTCGGCACACCGACCACCGGCAGCTCGAACGTGCCGTCCCCGATCTTGGCCAGCACCGACTGGCTCACGCCCTTGTGGAGCCCGCCGAGCGCGATCACGTCCAGTGACGGCGTCACGGATATCGCCAGCACTCCGGTGCCGAGCAGGAGCATCCCCCACAGCCCGAGCTTCGGCGAGTACCGCATGGCCAGCAGCCCCACGACGACCGTGCCGGCCACGAGAGCGATCGTCCCCAGTACCCAGCCCCAGACGGTGAGTTCGGTGAGCGACCGGTGGTCGGCGATCTGGTTGATCATCTCCTTGTTGGAGTCGGCGGTCCCGTACGGAATGAGCGCTATGGCGGCCGCGAACAGCAGCGGGCCGAGCGCCGCCGTGACCGCCATGATCCTGCGGCCTGTACTGGCCCCCGAAGCGGTGGCTTCGGCAACGGTGTGTGCGCGTGACGGCGTCGCGGTCATCAGGGTCCCCCTTGGCAGCCCGTCCCTGGTCGGAACGTCCTGCGTCCAGTGAAGCGACCGGACCTGGCCGATGACCATCCGTCAATTCTGACCGGTCGCGACATGTCGTGTCCTCGCGTGCCGGAGGGCGGGCCGTGTCAGGGCCGTGCCGACGGTCAGTCGTCGAGCAGCCCCAGGTCCCTGCCGCGCCGCAGCAGCGCCGCCGTGTGCCCGGCCTCCAGCTTCCGGTGCAGGGACGCGATATAGCCGCGTACGGTCGCCGCCGAGAGCCCCATCCTGTTCGCCGCCTCCGTGGCCGTACGCCCGCTGTCGAGGTGCACCAGGGTCCGGTGCTCCTGCTCGGTCACGCCGAACAGCCGGGCGGCGGCGCGCCCTTGGGCGAGGTCGCGGAGCAGCAGGAGCGTGGGGAGCCCGGGCGCGGTCGTGGGCAGCGGCCGTACCTCGACATGGCGTACGGCGAAGGGCACGGTCCCGGCCATGCGGGGGTCCTCGCGTACAAGGGGCAGCAGGGCGGCGGCCGCCGCGTTGAGGGCGTACGGGTGTCCGTGCTCGTCGAGGGCGGCGACGCCGCGGCCCTGGCTGCCGACCAGTTCCAGGGCGACGGCGGAGAGGGCGATCAGGCGCTCGCGCTCGGCCAGGTGGCGTTCCGCCGCCGCGAGTTGGAGCTGCGCGAAGCCGAGGAGGTCGCGTTCCCTCTCGTTGAAGTCGCTGCCGCTGCGGACGAGGGCGTACCCCTTGACGATCGCGGTGTCCGAGCCGCCCGAGGCGACGAGGTGCCGGCGCATCCCGAAGGGCCGGAAGTCCAGGTTGAAGCAGTGGGTGCGCTGCCACTGCCGGTCCCCGGCCACGTCGCTGACCTTCCAGGCCTCGGGGGTCGGCGTCTGGAGCATGACTTCGGTCAGCGGGTGGTCCAGGGGATGGTTGTAGATCACCATCGGGTCCTCGTGGAAGGAACCCTCGGGATGGGAGAGGGCGGCGAGGCCTGTTGTCAGGGAGTCGGCCGAGAGCCGGTACCACTGGCCCGCGTCGCAGGGGATCAGCTCCATCAGCGCCAGCAGCGCGCGCTCCCGCAACTCCTCGACGGATCCGGCCTCTTCGGCCTCCCGGACGAGCCGCAGCACGCGCAGCCCGTCCGCACCGCTGATCTCCATGCACACTCTCCCGGCGCTGCTCCCGCCAAGGGACGTACTGAGGGACGTACTGAAGAACGAACCGAGAACGAACTAAGGCACGTACGGGAAAAGGGGCGTACCAGATCAAGATACGGCTTTCCCCCTGCCCGGGAAGGCCGTTCGGCAGCCCCCGACGGCACGGTGAACCGCGGCCGCGAGGCAGAAGTGGGCAGGTGAATGCCATGGTGGGCGCGACCGCACGGGAGAGAGCGGGGGCGCCCGGGCCCCCGGAGAACCCCGGGGCGCGGCGCGCCCTACGTGCCGACGCCCGGCGCAGCCCCGCGCGGAACGCGCAGCGGCGGTTCGGACCTCGCGCGGTGTGGCGGCCCGGTGCGCGAGAGGCGGGCAGGGCGGACAGGACGGGCAGCGCCCTGCTGCCGCGTGCGCGGGAGGCGGGCGCTGTACGCCCCGGCGTGTCGACGGCAGCCTCGGCCCGGCCTCAGCTCAGCGGGTTTCCGGCCGGCGGCTCCGGCTCAGCGGCGGCGGAGGTCCGCCACCCGTGCGCGCTCGCCCTGGGGCTGTTCGCCCAGGACCGTAGCGCTGCGCAGCTGGGGCCCCGCACCCGGTACCACCTGGCCGCGGCGCGGCCCGGGGAGCGGTACGTCCCGGCGTGGCTGGCGCCCCGCCGGGACGGGATCGCCTCCCGCGCCGCCGGATGCGGATGACCCGGCCACCGCGATCTGTACGCCCTGGTCGGCCAAGGCCTGCAGTTCGGTGACCGCGCGGTCGTCGTGCGGGGGCGGCTCGTCCGTGACCAGGCGGGTGATCAAGTCGGTCGGCACCGTCTGGAACATGGTGTCCGTGCCGAGCTTGGTGTGGTCGGCGAGGACGACGACCTCCGCGGCGGCCTGCACCAACGCGCGGTCGACCGAGGCCGACAGCATGTTGGACGTGGAGAGCCCGCGCTCGGCGGTGAGCCCACTGCCCGACAGGAAGGCCCGGGAGACGCGCAGCCCCTGGAGGGACTGCTCGGCGCCGGAGCCGACCAGGGCGTAGTTGGAACCGCGCAGGGTGCCGCCGGTCATCACGACCTCGACGCGGTTGGCATGGGCCAGCGCCTGTGCCACCAGAAGGGAGTTGGTGACGACGGTCAGCCCGGGCACCCGCGCGAGCCGGCGAGCCAGCTCCTGCGTGGTGGTGCCCGCCCCCACCACAATGGCCTCGCCCTCTTCGACGAGACCCGCGGCGAGATCGGCGATGGCCGTCTTCTCGGCGGTCGCGAGATGCGATTTCTGCGGAAAGCCGGACTCCCGCGTAAACCCGCCCGGCAATACCGCACCGCCATGCCGGCGGTCGAGGAGTCCTTCTGCCTCCAGTGCGCGCACGTCCCGCCGTACGGTCACTTCGGAGGTCTGGACGACGCGGGCGAGCTCACGGAGCGACACGGCTCCATTCGCTCGCACCATTTCGAGGATCAATTGGCGACGTTCTGCAGCGAACACGAAACTGACAGTAACCCCAACGACCGTCTGCTTTCAGCAGTTTGCGCCGAATAACAGAAGTTGTTCGCATGGCAGGGCGCGAAGTGGTATACGCGCCTACTCGCGCCGCCTATGCCGTACGAATGGTCGACAACTCCCTGTGACCAGCGGAGAGTCGCCGGAAACCGTCAGCCTTCGCCCGTGGCCTTCCGGGTGTGCAACTGCCGGGCGACCTCGGCGATCGAGCCCGACAGGGAGGGATACACGGTGAACGCGTTCGCGATCTGTTCGACCGTCAGATTGTTGTCGACCGCGATCGAGATCGGATGGATCAGCTCCGAAGCGCGCGGGGAGACGACCACGCCACCCACGACGATGCCGGTGCCGGGACGGCAGAAGATCTTGACGAAGCCGTCGCGGATGCCCTGCATCTTGGCGCGCGGGTTGCGCAGCAGCGGCAGCTTGACGACCCGGGCGTCGATCTTGCCCGCGTCGACGTCGGCCTGCGAGTAGCCGACGGTGGCGATCTCGGGGTCGGTGAAGACGTTCGAGGAGACCGTCTTGAGGTTCAGCGGGGCCACCGCGTCGCCCAGGAAGTGGTACATGGCGATACGTCCCTGCATCGCCGCGACGGACGCGAGGGCGAAGACACCGGTCACGTCACCGGCCGCGTACACACCGGGAGCGGTGGTCCTGGAGACCTTGTCGGTCCAGATGTGCCCGGAGTCCCTGACCTTGACGCCGGCCTCCTCCAGACCCATCCCGCTGCTGTTCGGGATGGCGCCGACGGCCATCAGGCAGTGCGAACCGGAGATGACCCGGCCGTCGGAGAGCGTGACCTCGACGCGGTCGCCGACCCGCTTGGCGGACTCGGCGCGGGAGCGGGCCATGACGTTCATGCCGCGGCGCCGGAAGACGTCCTCCAGGACGGCGGCGGCGTCCGGGTCCTCTCCGGGCAGCACGCGGTCGCGGGACGAGACGAGGGTCACCTTCGACCCGAGCGCCTGGTAGGCACCGGCGAACTCGGCACCGGTGACACCGGAACCGACGACGATGAGTTCCTCGGGCAGCTCGTCGAGGTCGTAGACCTGGGTCCAGTTCAGGATCCGCTCGCCGTCGGGCTGCGCGTCGGGCAGCTCACGCGGGTGGCCGCCGGTCGCGATGAGCACGGCATCGGCGGTGAGCGTCTCCTCGGTGCCGTCCACGGCACGGACGACGACCTTGCGCGAGCCGTCCAGCCCCTGCATGCCTTCGAGCCGGCCGCGACCGCGCAGGACGCGCGCGCCGGCCCGGGTCACGGAGGCCGTGATGTCGTGCGACTGCGCGAGCGCGAGCCGCTTCACACGCCGGTTGACCTTGCCGAGGTCGACCCCTACCACCCGGGCGGCCTGCTCCATGGGCGGGGTGTCGTCGGCGACGATGATCCCCAGTTCCTCGTACGACGAGTCGAAGGTGGTCATCACCTCGGCCGTAGCGATAAGGGTCTTCGACGGCACGCAGTCGGTGAGCACCGACGCCCCGCCCAGACCGTCGCAGTCGACGACGGTCACCTCCGCGCCGAGCTGCGCGGCGACCAGCGCCGCCTCGTACCCGCCGGGTCCGCCACCAATGATCACGATCCGAGTCACGTACTCCATTGTCCCGCACGCTTCAAGGTGCTTCCGCCCAGGGGGGCACCGGGCGTGCATCCGAGCTCCTTCTGTTACGCAAGAGACGTACGTGTCGCTGCCGTACCCTCGACCCCATGTCGCTCTACGCCGCGTACGCCGGCAATCTCGACCCGCGGCTCATGACACGCCGCGCTCCCCACTCGCCGCTGCGCGCCACGGGCTGGCTGAACGGCTGGCGGCTGACCTTCGGGGGCGAGCACATGGGCTGGGAGGGCGCGCTCGCGACGATCGTCGAGGCACCGCGCTCCCAGGTCTTCGTGACGCTGTACGACATCGCACCCCTGGACGAGGACTCCATGGACCGCTGGGAGGGTGTGGGCCTCGACATCTACCGCCGGATGCGCGTACGCGTGCACACGCTGGAGGGAGAGGAGCCGGCGTGGGTGTACGTACTCAATGGGTACGAGGGCGGACTGCCCTCCGCGCGGTACCTCGGTGAGATCGCGGACGCGGCGGAGTCGGCGGGGGCACCGCACGACTATGTGATGGAGCTGCGCAAGCGCCCCTGCTGAACCGGACATGAACCAGGCATGAGCCAGGACGGACCCGAGGGAAAGCCGGCAAGCCGGAATGCCCCCGCCGTGGGGGCGCCCCGGGAATCCTCCGTCTCCAACCAAGGGTCCCCTTTGTTGGAAACGACAAGACAACGATCGCAAGACCGTGAGCTCTGTCATCTACGCGCGTAGGCCTGGACCAGCTACGCTCATGCGCGTGAACGCATCTCTTCTTCCGGACGACATCCAGGGCGACCCCTACGCCGCCGCCGACGCCGCCGCCTCGCGCCTGCGCGAACTCACGGGCGCCGAGACCCACGACGTCGCCCTCGTGATGGGCTCCGGCTGGGCGCCGGCCGTGGACGCTCTCGGCTCCCCCGACGCCGAGTTCCAGGTCACCGAGCTGCCCGGGTTCCCCCCGCCGGCGGTGGAGGGCCACGGCGGCAAGGTCCGCTCGTACAAGATCGGCGACAAGCGGGCCCTGGTCTTCCTGGGCCGCACCCACTACTACGAGGGCCGCGGGGTCGCCGCCGTCGCGCACGGCGTGCGTACCGCCGTCGCCGCGGGCTGCAAGACCATCGTGCTCACCAACGGCTGCGGCGGTCTGCGCGAGGGCATGCGCCCCGGGCAGCCGGTGCTGATCAGCGACCACATCAACCTGACGGCCACGTCGCCGATCGTGGGCGCGAACTTCGTGGACCTGACGGACCTCTACTCCCCTCGCCTGCGCGCCCTGTGCAAGGAGATCGACGGGACGCTGGAGGAGGGCGTGTACGCGCAGTTCCCCGGCCCGCACTACGAGACGCCGGCCGAGATCCGGATGGCCCGGGTCATCGGGGCGGACCTCGTCGGGATGTCGACCACCCTTGAGGCCATCGCCGCGCGTGAGGCCGGTGCCGAGGTGCTCGGTATCTCCCTCGTCACCAACCTCGCCGCCGGCATGACGGGCGAGCCCCTCAACCACGAGGAGGTCCTCCAGGCCGGCCGCGACTCCGCCGCCCGCATGGGCGAACTCCTGACCAAGGTCCTGGACCGCCTGTAGGACTTTCCTCGCCCCCGCCGCCCCTACCCGTCCCATCCGTTCCTGGGGGCTGCGCCCCCCAGACCCCCCTAAAAGATTGCGCAGTTCCCCGCGCCCCTTTTAGGGGCGCGGGGAACTGCGCAATCTTTTGGACCGGCCCCCACCCACCCGCAGCCAACACACAACCGAACGGGGTCGAAGGGGCAGAGCCCCTGGGGGATGGGACGGGTGGGGGCGGCGGGGGCGAGGAAAACCGGGTACACAGCAACGTACGAACGAAGAGAGAGGTGCACCCGAGGTGCAGGACGAACTCATCGCACGGGCCAAGGCGTGGCTGGCCGAGGACCCCGACGCGGAAACCCGTGACGAACTCGCCAAGCTCATCGACGCCGAGGCCCTGCCCGAGCTCGCCGCCCGCTTCAGCGGCACCCTCCAGTTCGGCACCGCCGGCCTGAGAGGCGAACTCGGCGCGGGCCCCATGCGCATGAACCGCTCCGTCGTCATCCGCGCCGCCGCCGGCCTCGCCGCGTACCTGAAGAGCAAGGGCGAGACGAACGGCCTCGTCGTCATCGGCTACGACGCCCGCCACAAGTCCGCGGACTTCGCCCGCGACACCGCGGCCGTGATGACCGGCGCCGGCCTCAGGGCAGCCGTACTCCCCCGCCCGCTCCCCACCCCCGTCCTCGCCTACGCCATAAGGCACCTCGGCGCGGCGGCCGGCGTGGAGGTCACCGCCAGCCACAACCCGCCCCGCGACAACGGCTACAAGGTCTACCTCGGCGACGGTTCGCAGATCGTGCCCCCGGCGGACGCCGAGATCGCGGCGGAGATCGACGCGGTGCGCGCACTCGCCGACGTACCGCGCCCGGACTCCGGCTGGGAAACCCTCGACGAGGGCGTCCTGGAGGCCTACCTGGCCCGTACGGACGCCGTACTGGCGCGGGGCTCCGCCCGCACCGCCCGCACCGTCTACACGGCGATGCACGGCGTCGGCAAGGACGTGCTGCTCGCGGCGTTCGCCCGGGCCGGGTTCCCCGCCCCCGTCCTCGTCGCCGAACAGGCCGAACCCGACCCGGACTTCCCCACCGTCGCGTTCCCCAACCCGGAAGAGCCCGGCGCGATGGACCTCGCCTTCGCGAAGGCCCGCGAGACCGGCCCGGACCTGATCATCGCCAACGACCCGGACGCCGACCGTTGCGCCGTGGCCGTGAAGGCCGGCGCCGACTGGCGGATGCTGCGCGGCGACGAGGTCGGCGCGCTGCTCGCCGAGCATCTGGTCCGGCGGGGCGCGCGCGGTACGTTCGCCGAGTCGATCGTGTCCTCCTCCCTGCTCGGCCGGATCGCCGGGAAGGCGGGGCTGCCGTACGAGGAGACCCTCACCGGCTTCAAGTGGATCGCCCGCGTGGAGGGGCTGCGCTACGGGTACGAGGAGGCGCTGGGCTACTGCGTCGACCCGGACGGCGTACGCGACAAGGACGGCATCACCGCCGCCCTCCTCATCACCGAGCTCGCCTCCGAACTGAAGGAGGAGGGGCGCACCCTCCTGGACCTCCTCGACGACATCGCCGTCGAGTACGGCCTGCACGCCACCGACCAGCTCTCGGTCCGCGTCGAGGACCTGTCGGTCATCGCGAACGCCATGCGGCGGCTGCGCGAACAGCCGCCCACCGAGCTCGCGGGTCTGGCGATCACGAAGTCCGAGGACCTGACCAAGGGCACGGACAAGCTCCCGCCGACGGACGGTCTGCGCTACACGCTGGACGGCGCCCGCGTCATCGTCCGCCCGAGCGGCACGGAGCCGAAGCTGAAGTGCTACCTGGAGGTCGTGGTGCCCGTGGGCACCCACGACGACCTCCCGGCGGCCCACGCGAAGGCCACCGAGCTGCTGACGGCGATCAAGCGGGACCTGTCGGCCGCGGCCGGCATCTGAAACCGCTGACACGCTGACACCGCCCGGGTGGGCCGATCGCCGTCGAGCAGACGGCGACGGGCCCACCCGGAGCGAACCCTTCTCCGCCGCCCTTACGGGTGATTTCCGCACGGCAGTTGACGCAGCGCTCCCGTGCGCGACCACGTGACCGAGGAACGGTTACCGGTAGCGCACACCGAGTCCCAGGAGCTGCCGCGTGCCCTCGACCGCTTCCCGGCCGACATCCACCCCACCCGCGAACGCCCCGAGCGGACTCGTCCCGAACATCCGGCGCCCGCCGCGGGACGCCACCCCCGCCGCCAGACTCCTGGCCCATCTGCGCCGCGCGGCCCCCGCGCTCCTGGCCTACGCGGCCGTACGCGTCACCGGCCTGCTCCTGCTCACCCTGTGGGCCCACCGGCAGCACCACGGCCTCTGGCCGATCCTGGCGACGGAGTGGGACGCGGCCTGGTACCTGGGCATCGCCGACCACGGCTACACGCACCACCTGGGCACCGCCTACGACGCGAACAACCTCGCCTTCTTCCCGCTCTACCCCCTCCTGGTCAAGACGGTCGCGGTGCTGACGCCGGGCACCCGGGCGACGACGGGCCTGATGATCGCGGTCGCGGGCTCCTTCCTCGCCGCGTGGGGGATCCACTCGGTGGGCAGCCATCTGCACGGCCGCCGTGTGGGCGTGCTGCTGACCGTCCTGTGGGCGGCGCTCCCGGTGGGCCTGGTCGAGTGGATGGGCTACACGGAGTCCCTGTTCACGGCGTTCGCCGCGTGGGCGCTGTACGCGGTGCTCACCGGCCGCTGGCTGTGGGCGGGTTCCCTGGCCGCGCTGTCGGGGCTGACCCGCCCGACGGGCATCGCGGTGGCGGCCGCGGTCACCGTGACGGCCCTGCTCTCCCTCCGCCGCGGCTTCACGGCACGCGCCCTCGCGGCCGCCGCCCTCGCCCCGGCCGGCTGGCTCGCCTACGTCGGCTGGGTGGGCCTGCGCCTGGGCCGCTGGGACGGCTACTTCGCCGTTCAGCGGCTGTGGCACAACGAGTGGGACGGCGGCGTGGAGACCGTGCGCCGGCTGCGGGAGGTCCTGGCGGACGACTCGACGCCCGAGCTGTTCCTGGTGATGGTGACCGTGACGCTGCTCGCGTCGATGGCGCTGTACGTCCTCTCCGCGTGGGACCGCCAGCCGCTCCCCCTGCTCGTCTTCACCGGGGTCCTGCTCCTGATCGTCCTGGGCAGCGGCGGCGTGTACTTCCCCCGCGCCCGCTTCCTCCTCCCCGGCTTCCCCCTGCTGCTCCCGCCGGCCCTGTACCTCGCCCGCGCCTCCCGCCGCTTCCGGACACTCGCCCTCACGGCCGCGGTACTGGGCTCGGCGTACTGCAGCGCGTACATGGTTCTGGTGTGGCCGAGCGCGCCCTGACGACGGGGGCAGGCCCCGGCCTGGCTACGGAAGCAGGACGAGCAACGCCACCCAGACGAGGCCGCCCACCACGGCCACCGGCCACAACGGCCGGCCCAGCTCCCGCTCACCGCTGTCGCCGGCCGGCCGCAGTGCCGGGTCCTGCCACATGGCGGTGATCTGGGCGGCCGCCTTCTCGTACGGGTGGATCAGGCCCATCTTCCGCTCCAGCCAGGGCCAGCGGGGGCCGAAGGCCGACCACTCCGGGAAGGTCGCGCGGTGGCTGTCGATCTTCAGGTGGTTGCGCTTGCACTGGACGATCCGTATGTGGTCCCAGGCGATGTGGTGCGTGCGGCGCAGCCCGTTGAACCACAGCCCCGCGCTGTCCGCGGTGATGCGCCAGGCGACCCATGGGGGCAGCATCCAGACGCCGAAGGCGCCGAGAGCGATGCCGATGCCGTACCGCCACAGTCCGGTCTCGCCCCAGAAGAAGTGCGCGCCCCACACGACGATGGCGACGGCGGACAGCCAGTCCGGCCAGCCCGCGCGCCACCGCCGTACCGGCTCGGCACTCTCCCGCACCGCCGCGCTCGCCGCCGCACTCCGCTCCTCGTACGCGGCATCGCGCGCCGCGAGGGCCTTCTCCTTGGCGGTACGACGGCGCACGGCCGCCTCCGAGAGGGGCCGCACGACTCCGGTCGACCACTCGACGACCGGGGGCTCGCCCGGTTCCTCGGCAGCGCTGACGACAAGGACCTCGGCGCCGTCGTAAGGGACTCCGTAGAGGAGGGCTTCGCGGAGGGGCCCGGGGGCCGGGTCGTCGTCTTCGAGCTCGTCGAGGAGTCTTTCCAGCTCCTCGTCTTCCATGTCGTCGTCATGGTCGTGATCGTGATCGTCGGTGAACTCGCGCAGCGGGACGACGAAGAGCGGTCGCCGTGCCTTCCAGTCGTCGGCGGCGTACACCTCCGTGCAGACGTCCTCGTTGTCGCGGATCCGCACACGCAGTACGGGCACGGACGTACGGCGGAGGAGCCTGGCCCTTCGGCGGCCCAGCAGGCCGGAGAGGACGACGGTCAGCCCCAGACCGAGGACGAAGCAGCCCCCCATCCGCACGCCCTGCCGGTCCTGGGCGGCGTCCGGGAGACCCGAGAGCGCGAGCACGACGGCGCCGAGCACGGCCAGCAGGAGCCCGGCCCACAGCAGGAACGTCCCGCGCTCCAGCCGCTTGGCCGCGCCCGGCAGCGGGGCGGTCACACCGTCGGCCGCGTTCAGGGCCGCGCGGCGCTGCCGCGTCCTGGCCCGCAGCCGTACGAGGGCGGACGCCCAGGACAGGGCCAGCGCCACGGCCGGCGGAATCGCCCACGGGAGCCCGGGCCGCTCGGCCGCCAGGGCGACGACCAGGGCGGGCGTCGAGACGAGAACGACCTCCGGCAGCTGCATCATCCACACCATGTGGAGTGCGAGCAGCGCGGCGAGGTACGGGGACATGTCCGCGCCGAACAGCCAGAGGAAGGCCGAGGCCAAGGCGAGGGCGGGCACGCTCAGGAGGTGAACCGACAGGACGCGTATCGGCACCCAGCGCGGCGGCAGCGCCTCCGTCCACCGCCGGGCCGACTCGCCGTCCCAGGAACGGCAGCCGTCGGGAACGGCGGAGGCGGGCAGCCGCAGCGGCCCCTCAAGACTCGTACTCATCGATGCGTCGCTTCCCGGACAGGCGGGCGGGAGGTGTGGTGCTGCCCCCGTAATTAGCCGAGAAGCCTGTGAATCGTACGAGGGCCCCGTCAGCCCACCGCGAGCAAGATGGCCAGCAGGATCGCCCCCGCGGCCGCGGGCGCCATCACCTCGTACGCCCATCGCACACTGACCTCGCCCTGCGCGCTCTCCTCGGAAGCCCTGGCCTCGGCCAGCTCACGCAGGTCGTCCATGATCTGGTCGGTCTGGGCGCGGCTCGACGCGGCGGAGCCGGGGGTCGAACGGCCGAACGAGGACGCGCGGCCACCGCCCGGGCCCGACGTGGCGCCCCGCGCCTGCTGCTTGGCCACCTTCTTGCGGGCGCGCAGCGAGACGGGGACCGCCCACAGCTGGTACTTCCTGCCGGAGGTGTCGACGACCTCGTTGGAGTAGCTCGAGCGCAGGGAGGCGACCTGGCCCCAGGGCAGCGCGATGACGCGGAACGGGTTGCGGATGCGCAGCCGGTTCTCGTTCGCGTAGACCGCGGGGCGCAGGGTGAAGGCGGAAACCAGCGGGACGATGAGGATCAGCGAAGCGAGTGCCAGCCAGGGGGTGCGGCCCTCTCCCGAGGCCAGCGCGTCGATGCCGAGCCAGCCCGCGAGGACGAGCAGCAGTGCGCCGCCCGCGATACCGGCGGGAGACCGGTAGATCCGGTCCTTCGACTCGGGTCGCGAGGCGTCCGGTACGGGTGGCTGGTGATCCGGGGTGGTCATGGCCCCGATTCTGCCGGACGCCCGCGGCGGGCTCCTTCTGGGGCTCCGCCCCAGACCCCGTGGGCCGGTTCGTCGGGTGCGGGTGGGTGGGGGCGCGCCTAAAAGATCGCGCAGTTCCCCGCGCCCCTTAAGGGGCGCCCCCACCCACCCGCAGCCAAAGAACCCACCGCACCCCCGGGGGTGTACAGCCGCTACGCGCGTAGATATGCTCGGCTGGTGACCATGCCCACCACTGCACCCGCTGCACACGCACTCACGGACGTGACCGCGTCCGACAGCACGCTGCGCCGCTTCCTTCACGGGCTCCCCGGCGTAGACGCGGTCGGCCTGGAGGCGCGCGCCGCCTCGCTCGGCACCCGTTCCATCAAGACCACCGCGAAGGCGTACGCCATCGACCTCGCCATCTCGATGGTCGACCTGACGACGCTGGAAGGCGCGGACACCCCGGGCAAGGTCCGGGCACTCGGCGCCAAGGCGGTCCACCCGGACCCGACCGACCGCACGACGCCCACCACGGCCGCAGTCTGTGTCTATCCCGACATGGTCGCCACCGCCAAGGCCGCCGTCGCCGGCTCCGGCGTGAAGGTCGCCTCCGTCGCCACCGCGTTCCCGGCCGGCCGCGCCGCGCTGGACGTGAAGCTGGCCGACGTGCGCGACGCCGTCGCCGCGGGCGCCGACGAGATCGACATGGTCATCGACCGCGGGGCGTTCCTCGCGGGCAACTACATGAAGGTGTACGACGAGATCGTCGCCGTGAAGCAGGCCTCCGGGGCGGCGCGCCTCAAGGTCATCTTCGAGACCGGCGAGTTGTCCACGTACGACAACATCCGGCGGGCCTCCTGGCTCGGCATGCTGGCCGGTGCGGACTTCATCAAGACCTCGACCGGAAAGGTCGCCGTCAACGCGACCCCGTCCAACACGCTCCTCATGCTGGAGGCGGTCCGCGACTTCCGCGCCCAGACCGGCATCCAGGTCGGCGTGAAGCCGGCCGGCGGCATCCGCACCACCAAGGACGCCATCAAGTTCCTGGTCGTGGTGAACGAGACGGCGGGCGAGGACTGGCTGGACAACCACTGGTTCCGCTTCGGCGCGTCCTCGCTCCTCAACGACCTGCTGATGCAGCGTCAGAAGCTGGCCACCGGCCGCTACTCCGGCCCCGACTACGTGACGGTGGACTGATCCATCATGGCTTCCGCATTTGAGTACGCACCGGCGCCCGAGTCCCGCTCCGTCGTCGACATCGCCCCCTCCTACGGGCTCTTCATCGACGGCGAGTTCACCGAGGCCGCCGACGGCAAGGTCTTCAAGACCGTCTCCCCCTCCACCGAAGAGGTCCTCTCCGAGGTCGCCCAGGCGGGCGCCGAGGACGTCGACCGTGCCGTCAAGGCCGCCCGCAAGGCCTTCGAGAAGTGGTCGGCGCTGCCCGGCTCCGAGCGCGCCAAGTACCTGTTCCGCATCGCCCGGATCATCCAGGAGCGCTCCCGCGAGCTCGCCGTCCTGGAGACCCTGGACAACGGCAAGCCCATCAAGGAGACGAGGGACGCCGACCTCCCCCTCGTAGCCGCGCACTTCTTCTACTACGCGGGCTGGGCGGACAAGCTCGACCACGCGGGCTTCGGCGCGAACCCGCGGCCGCTGGGCGTCGCCGGCCAGGTCATCCCCTGGAACTTCCCCCTGCTGATGCTGGCGTGGAAGATCGCCCCGGCCCTGGCCACCGGCAACACGGTCGTCCTCAAGCCCGCCGAGACGACCCCCCTCTCCGCCCTGTTCTTCGCGGACATCTGCCGCCAGGCCGGCCTCCCCAAGGGCGTCGTCAACATCCTTCCGGGATACGGCGACACGGGCGCCGCGCTCGTCGAGCACCCCGACGTCAACAAGGTGGCGTTCACCGGCTCCACCGCCGTCGGCAAGGCGATCGCCCGCCAGGTCGCGGGCACGCACAAGAAGGTCACCCTCGAACTCGGCGGCAAGGGCGCGAACATCGTCTTCGACGACGCCCCCATCGACCAGGCGGTGGAGGGGATCGTCACCGGGATCTTCTTCAACCAGGGCCAGGTCTGCTGCGCGGGCAGCCGCCTCCTCGTACAGGAGTCGATCCACGACGAGTTGCTGGACTCGCTCAAGCGGCGGCTCTCGACCCTGCGCCTCGGCGACCCGCTCGACAAGAACACGGACATCGGCGCGATCAACTCCGCCGAGCAGCTGTCCCGTATCACCTCGCTCGTCGAGGCGGGCGAGGCCGAGGGCGCCGAGCGCTGGTCCCCGGCCTGCGAACTCCCCTCCTCCGGCTACTGGTTCGCCCCGACGCTCTTCACGAACGTCACCCAGGCGCACACCATCGCCCGCGACGAGATCTTCGGCCCGGTGCTGTCCGTCCTCACCTTCCGCACCCCGGACGAGGCCGTCGCCAAGGCCAACAACAGCCAGTACGGCCTGTCCGCCGGCATCTGGACCGAGAAGGGCTCCCGGATCCTGGCCGTCGCGAGCAAGCTCCGCGCGGGCGTCATCTGGTCCAACACGTTCAACAAGTTCGACCCGACCTCGCCGTTCGGCGGTTACAAGGAGTCGGGCTTCGGCCGCGAGGGCGGTCGCCACGGCCTGGAGGCGTACCTCGATGTCTGAGCAGAATCGTCTGAGCGTCTTCAAGACCTACAAGCTGTACGTCGGGGGCAAGTTCCCCCGCAGCGAGAGCGGCCGGGTGTACGAGGTGACGGACTCCAAGGGCAAGTGGCTGGCCAACGCGCCCCTCTCCTCCCGCAAGGACGCCCGTGACGCGGTGGTCGCCGCCCGCAAGGCGTTCGGCGGCTGGTCCGGCGCGACGGCGTACAACCGCGGCCAGATCCTCTACCGCGTCGCCGAGATGCTGGAGGGCCGCAAGGACCAGTTCGTACGGGAGGTCGCCGACGCCGAGGGGCTGTCGAAGTCCAAGGCCGGCGCTGTCGTCGACGCGGCGATCGACCGCTGGGTCTGGTACGCGGGCTGGACCGACAAGATCGCCCAGGTCGTGGGCGGCGGCAATCCGGTGGCGGGCCCGTTCTTCAACCTGTCCTCCCCGGAGCCGACGGGCGTCGTCACCGTCCTCGCCCCTCAGGAGTCGTCGTTCCTGGGTCTGGTCTCGGTGATCGCCCCCGTGATCGCCACCGGCAACACGGTGATCGTGATCGCGAGCGAGAAGTCCCCGCTCCCGGCGCTGTCGCTGGGCGAGGTGCTGGCGACCTCCGACCTGCCCGGTGGAGTCGTCAACGTCCTCTCGGGCAAGACCGCCGAGATCGCGGCACCCCTCGCCGCACACCAGGACGTCAACGCGATCGACCTCGCCGGCGCCGACGACGTGCTGGCGAAGGAGCTGGAGATCGCGGCGGCCGACAACCTGAAGCGCGTTCTTCGTCCACAGCCTGTGGATTATTCGGAGACCCCCGGCATCGAGCGCCTCACGGCCTTCCTTGAGACGAAGACGGTCTGGCACCCGACGGGTTCCCTGGGCGCTTCCGGGTCGTCCTACTGAGGTTTCGGGGCCCCGATCAGTGTCCCCGGGGCCCCGTTCACGGGAGAGCCGCGCTTCCCCTCCGTCCAGGGGGAGCGCGGCTCTCTCATGTCACCGCCCGGTTCAGTGCAGCAGCCCCGCCGCCTGCCCCAGCACCGGGATGCTGCCCACCGACGGCGCCTGCGCCAGCGGACCCGTCAGGGCCTGCGAGGTGAGCGGCTTGAAGTCGGCGAGCTGGGTGCCGACGCCGTTGTCGAGCGGGTCGACCCCGGTGCCCGCCAGCGGATTGGGCTTGAGGGCCTCGATGGGACCGGTGACGTAACCCACTGTGCCGGTGAGGGCCTGGAGGCCCGCCTGCGGGTCGATGTTGCCCATCGAGGTGGGCCGGGTGCGCATGACGTCCAGGACGGGGTCCGTGTCCGCGACGGCCGGAGCGGCCGTGGCCGCACCGGCAGCGACCACACCGACCGCGGCGGCGATGCGCGCGGTCGTGCGGGCCATGGTGGTCAGCTGGGCTGCGTGTCGCGCCATCAGGTTTTCCTCTTCGGAGTCTTCGGGGAGCGGAGGGCAACTGGAGTGACACGCAGAGTAGTTGAACCGGCCCGACTTCAGGGCCGTTCGGGCGGCGGATTCGCCTGTGCGGGTCAACAGACATATCAGCGCCAGTCGCGGACAGATCAGCGCCGGCGGACCGCGTGGCCCCAGGGCAGGTCCCGAAGGAGGGGATAATGTCCTGGACGCGTCCGATGAGTGGCGAAACCTGGTCGATTCACAGAAGGTACAGAGAATTGGGTTCCCATCCCCCGATACCCACCCGCGTGGTGCTGCTCTGCGGCCCCTCCGGCTCTGGAAAGTCCCTTCTCGCGGCCGATTCCGGGCTGCCCGTGCTCCGCCTCGACGACTTCTACAAGGAGGGCACGGACCCGACGCTGCCGCAGGTGGAGGGCAGCGCGGACATCGACTGGGACCACCCGCTGTCCTGGGACGCCGACACGGCGGTCGCCGCGATCGAGGAGCTGTGCCGTACGGGGCGTACGACCATCCCCGTGTACGACATCTCGCTGAGCGCCCGTACCGGCACGGAGTCGCTGCGCATCGAGCGGACCCCGCTGTTCATCGCGGAGGGCATCTTCGCCGCCGAGATCGTCGAGCGCTGCCGCGAGTTGGGGGTGCTGGCCGACGCGCTGTGTCTGTCGCGCGGCCCGGTCACCACGTTCCGCCGCCGCTTCCTGCGGGATCTGAAGGAGGGCCGCAAGTCGGTGCCCTTCCTGCTGCGCCGCGGCTGGCGACTGATGCGCGCCGAGCGCTCCATCGTGGCCCGTCAGGCCTCCCTGGGCGCCCACCCCTGCGACAAGGACGAGGCCCTGGGCCGCCTGACCGCAGCGGCCGCCGGACGCCGCGCGGCTCCGCGCACCACGGCGGCGTAGCCGGGTAGGCAGACAACGAGAAAGGTCCAGGCGGACCCCCCGTCCGCCTGGACCTTTCTCGTTTCCCCCGTGCTCCCCCAAGGTCCCCCGTGACCCCGTTGGTTCCCCCCGGTACTGCTCCCCCGTATTAGCGGTACTGCCGGTACTGCCTGTACTGCATTCCCCTTGTTGCCCCGTTCCCCCCAGACCTTCAGGCGACAAGCTCCCCGAAGGACTCCTCCTCGTCACGTCCGAAGCTGAGGACCTCGTCCTCGCGCATCCGGCGCAACGACCGCCAGATGCTCGACTTCACCGTGCCGACACTGATGTCGAGGATCTCCGCGATCTCCGGGTCGGTGCGGCCCTCGTAGTAACGAAGGACCAGCATCGTGCGCTGGAGTTCGGGCAGCCGGGCGAGCGCCTGCCACAGCACGGCGCGCAGCTCGGTGCCGCGCATCGCGTCCGTGTCACCGGGCGTCTCCGGCAGTTCCTCGGTCGGGTACTCGTTCAGCTTGCGGCGGCGCCACGCGCTGATGTGCAGATTGGTCATGGTGCGGCGGAGGTAGCCCCCGACCGCGGCCTTGTCGCTGATCCGGTCCCACGCCTTGTACGTCGAGAACAGCGCGCTCTGCAGCAGGTCTTCGGCCTCGAAGCGGTCACCGGTCAGGTGGTAGGCGGTTGCGTACAGGGAGGCGCGGCGCTCCTGGACGTAGGCGGTGAACTCCGCCTCCGACACCGAGCGACGCTCCCCCGTGACCTCCCCGTACGCGGCTCCCCCGTGAGCCCGGTCCCCCGTACCGTTTTCCCCCGTGTGTGCGTCAACCACCGTCATGTACGCGGTGTGCTGACGCCCGGCGCCGCGAGCGCACCCCCGCCCGCTCACGGCACCGGACTTCTCCGTGCCCCGGGTGACGTCGTGGAGCCGCGTGACAACTGCAACTGCGCTAGTGCTGGTGCTGTGCAGCGTGTTCATCTCGCGCCCCCCGTCGTGGAGTCCCGGTTCTTCGGTTCGTTCTGCGTGCTGTGCTTGTTCTGCTTGTTCCGCGGTGCTTCCTTGCTTGTGTCGAAAAGCTTGCCTGGGCCACTTCATGGCCGTGTCCGCCGACTGTCACAGACCTGTCACAGGGCCCATCCGCGGGCGCGCCACAGCACGATCACAGAGAAGAGCGATACGACTACGCAGATGACCACTCGGGGCCCCACTTCCGTGCGGGAGGGGCCCTCCTTCTGTGCGAGAGATGGGTGGGAGCGCTCCAACGGTCGATACCCGGCCATGACATGGGCCAGAATGACGTCCGTGCCTTCCCTGTTGCTGATCGAGGACGACGACGCCATCCGGACGGCCCTGGAGCTCTCACTGACGCGCCAGGGACACCGCGTGGCCACCGCTGCCACCGGTGAGGACGGTCTGAAGCTGTTGCGCGAGCAGCGGCCCGATCTGATCGTCCTCGACGTGATGCTGCCCGGCATCGACGGATTCGAGGTGTGCCGGCGCATCCGGCGCACCGACCAGCTGCCGATCATTCTGCTGACCGCGCGCAGCGACGACATCGACGTCGTGGTCGGGCTCGAGTCCGGCGCCGACGACTATGTCGTCAAGCCCGTGCAGGGCCGGGTGCTCGACGCCCGGATCCGTGCCGTGCTGCGGCGCGGTGAGCGCGAGGCGAACGACTCGGCGACGTTCGGCTCGCTGGTCATCGACCGTGCCGCGATGACGGTCACCAAGAACGGCGAGGATCTGCAACTGACACCCACCGAGCTGCGGTTGCTCCTGGAGCTGAGCCGCCGGCCCGGACAGGCGCTGTCCCGCCAGCAGTTGCTGCGTCTGGTGTGGGAGCACGACTACCTCGGCGACTCGCGTCTGGTCGACGCCTGTGTGCAGCGCCTGCGCGCGAAGGTCGAGGACGTGCCGTCCTCGCCCACCCTGATCCGCACGGTGCGCGGCGTCGGCTACCGGCTGGACAATCCTCAGTGACCAAACCGCACGACAAGCTCCGCGGCTGGGCCGCGGCGCGCAAGGCGATCCTGTCCGGTCTGCGCTTCACCAGCCTGCGGCTGCGGCTGGTCGTGGTGTTCGGCCTCGTCGCCCTCACGGCCGCCGTCTCGGCGTCGGGCATCGCGTACTGGCTCAACCGCGAGGCCGTGCTGACGCGTACGCAGGACGCGGTGCTGCGCGACTTCCAGCAGGAGATGCGCAACCACGCGAGCATGCTGCCGGAGAATCCCGCGCAGGACGAACTCCAGCGCACGGCCGGTCAGATGGCCAACAGCAGCCAGCGCTTCAGCGTGCTCCTGGTCGCCCAGGACCCCAACGGCAAGACCGTCGTCGGCAACTCCGCGCTGGACACCTTCACGCTGGAGGACGTACCCAAGTCCCTCCAGAAGGCGGTGAACAGGAAGCAGCCGCTCACCTCCAACAACAAGTCGGCGTACCACCTGTACTGGCAGCGGATCACCGACCACGACAAGCCGTACCTGGTGGGCGGCGCGAAGGTGATCGGCGGCACGACGACCGGTTACATGCTCAAGTCCCTGGAGCCGGAGGCCAAAGACCTCAACTCCCTTGCCTGGTCACTCGGTATCGCGACCGGCCTCGCCCTGATCGGCTCGGCGCTGCTCGCGCAGGCCGCCGCGACCACGGTCCTCAAGCCGGTCCACCGCCTCGGCATCGCGGCCCGCCGCCTCGGCGAGGGCAAGCTGGACACCCGGCTGCGGGTATCGGGTACGGACGAACTCGCCGACCTCTCCCGTACGTTCAACCACACGGCGGAGGCCCTCGAAAAACGCGTGGCCGACATGAGCGCGAGGGACGAGGCATCCCGTCGCTTCGTCGCCGACATGTCGCACGAACTCCGTACGCCACTGACCGCGATCACCGCCGTGACGGAGATCCTGGAAGAGGAACTGGACGCGGAGACCGGCAGCGTCGACCCGATGATCGAGCCGGCCGTACGCCTGGTCGTCAGCGAGACCCGCCGCCTCAACGACCTGGTCGAGAACCTGATGGAGGTCACCCGCTTCGACGCGGGCACCGCCCGTCTCGTCCTCGACGACGTGGACATCGCCGACCAGATCACCGCATGCATCGACGCTCGCGCCTGGCTGGACGCGGTGGACCTGGACGCCGAGCGCGGCGTCATGGTGCGCCTCGACCCGCGCCGCCTGGACGTGATCCTGGCGAACCTGATCGGCAACGCGCTCAAGCACGGCGGTTCGCCGGTACGGGTCTCGGTGCGCCAGGAGGCCGACGCCCTGGTCATCGAGGTCCAGGACCACGGTCCCGGCATCCCCGAGGACGTCCTCCCGCACGTCTTCGACCGCTTCTACAAGGCGAGCGCGTCCCGCCCCCGCTCCGAGGGCAGCGGCCTCGGCCTGTCCATCGCCCTGGAGAACGCGCACATCCACGGCGGCGAGATCACGGCGGCCAACACGCCGAAGGGGGGCGCGGTCTTCACGCTGCGGCTGCCTCAGGACGCGTCGGAACTGATCGCCGACGACGCGCGCGACGAGAACGGGAACGGGAACTGCACGGGGGGCACCGCCGGATGACCATCGCACGACCTCTCCGTCCACGGGGTGTACGGCCCTGGCTGGCCGTCCCGCTGCTCGCCGTGCTGCTCGCGGGCTGCGGCATCCGTTCCACCCAGGTACCGACGGACTTCGGCCCGGCGCCCTCCCTCGTCCCCTGCGCCCTCTCGGGCCCGGACATCTCCACCCAGTCCTCCCGGGGCGTTCCCGTCCAGGTCTTCCTGCTGTGTTCCGCGCAGCTCGTGACCGTCGACCGCTCGGTGCGTATTCCGGACGGTACGGCGGAGGCGGCGCGGCGGGTTCTGGTGGCTCAGGGGCTTCTCGACGAGCTCGCCGAGACGCCCTCCGCCACGGAGCGGCAGGGTGGGTACACGACGAACGTGCGTGGCGGCATGACGGTCAGCGGGCCCAGCGACAAGGACCCCGAGGACACCCTCCGGCTGAGCACCCCGCCCGAGAACCTCACGTCCGCCGCCCTGGCCCAGATCATCTGCACCTTCTCCGACTCTGCCGCGGCCCGCGACGACGGCTCCGTCATCCTCGGCGGCCCCGCCCCGTCCCCCCTCCGCAGCTACGAGTGCACCCCCGAGGTCCGCTCCGCCCCTGCCACGAAGTCCCCGCCATCGACGTCGGTGGACGGCTCGTAGCCTTTTTCGCCCCCGCCGCCCCTACCCGTCCCATCCCAGGGGCTCTGCCCCTTCGACCCCGTGGGTTGTGTTTCGGCTGCGGGCCGGTGGGAGCCGTTCGCGCAGTTCCCCGCGCCCCTTTTAGGGGCGCGGGGAACTGCGCAATCTTTTAGCGGGGGTCTGGGGGCGCAGCCCCCAGGGATGGGACGGGTAGGGGCGGCGGGGGCGAAGAACGCTGTCAGTGGGCCAGGGCCGGGTTGCGGCGGGACTGGGCTCGGGCCGCGTGGGAGCCGAACACCGTGATGGACACGACGCCGAGGACCGCGAGCAGACCGAGCGTCACCGTGCCCGCCCAGCCCCCCGAGTGGAACGCCACCGCCCCGAGCGTGCTGCCGGCACTGGACCCGACGTAGTACGCCGACTGATACAGCGCCGACGCCTGCGCCCGCCCCTCCTGCGCCGTGTGACTCACCGAGGAAGAAGCGACCGCGTGCCCCGCGAAGAAGCCCGCGGTGATCAGGACCAGACCGAGCAGGACCAGGATCAGCGAATCGGCCAGCGAGAGCAGCAGGCCCGAGGTCGTCGTGCCGCCCGCCAGGTAGAGGGAGCCGCGGCGGCCCAGACGGGCGACCAGCCGGCCCGCCGTCGACGCCGACACCGTACCGACGAGATAGACCAGGAAGACCGAGCCGATGATGCCCTGGGGAAGTGAGAACGGAGCCTCGGTCAGCCGGTAGCCGATGACCGTGTAGACCCCGCCGAACACCATCATGAACAGCGCACCGATCGCGTACAGCCGGCACAGCAGCGGATTCGCGAGGTGGCCGCGGACCGTCCGGGCCAGCACCCGCGGCCGCAGCGAGCCCGGCGTGAAGTGCCGGGGCGCCGGGAGGAGAAGCCGGAAGGCCACCGCGCAAGCCACCGCGATCAGCCCGATCGTGCCGAGGGCCACCCGCCAGCCCCACTCCTGCGCGACCCAGCCGGTGATGACCCGACCGCTCATCCCGCCGACGCTGTTGCCCGCGACGAAGAGACCGATCGCCGTGATCAGGGCCTTGGGGCGGACCTCCTCCGCCAGATACGCCGTCGCCGACGCCGGAAGCCCGGCCAGCGCCGCGCCCTGCACCGCCCGCAGCGCGACCAGCGCGCCGATCGACGGGGCGAAGGGGACCAGCAGACCGACGGTCACGGCGATCACCAGGGACGCCGTCATCAACGTACGCCGTCCGAAACGCTCCGACAGCGCGCTCATCGGGAGGACGAAGAGCGCCAGCGCACCCGTCGCGGCCGACACCGTCCAGCTCGCCTCGCTCGCGCTGACCCCGAAGTCCGAGGAAACGAGCGGCAGGAGGGCCTGCGTGGAGTAAAGAAGCGCGAAGGTCGCGACACCCGCGAGGAAGAGGGCGAAACTCATCCGGCGGTAGCCAGGCCCGCCCGGGGTCATACGGGAGTCGGCATCGCTGATGGCGGTGGAAGCGGCGGCGGAAACGGACGGGACGGCGCCCACGGTGGTGGACGCCTCGGTACTGGCGGAAGGCATGTCTCGAACCTAAGGACCCCACCGCTCATCCGTCCAATGCATGGAATCGCCATAATCGTTCCCATGGTGCATCAGCAGAGGTCAGAAGCTCACCTGTCACCGTCCAGTGACACAGAAGACAGCGCGCGCATGTCGAGGTTGCTAGCCCCGCGCCTCGCGTACTTCGCCGGCGTCGCCCGCACCGAGCACGTCACGCGGGCCGCGCAGGAGATGCAGGTCCCGCAGTCCACGCTGTCGCGGGCCATGGTCCGCCTCGAACAGGACCTGGGCGTCGACCTGTTCGCACGCAGAGGGCGGACCGTCTCGCTCACGGCCGCGGGGCGTACGTTCCTCTCCTCCGTCGAGCGTGCCCTCGCCGAGATCGAGCGCGCCGCCGACGAGGTACGCGCCGACGCCGACCCGGCCACCGGCAAGGTCGCGTTCGGCTTTCTGCACACCATGGGTTCGGAGACCGTCCCCGGCCTGATCCGCGCCTTCCGCGCCGATCACCCCCGGGTCCGCTTCAGCCTCGTCCAGAACTACGGCGAGGCGATGCTGGAGCGGCTCCGCTCGGGCGAGTTGGACCTGTGCCTCACCTCGCCCGTGCCGGACGCACCCGACCTGGTGGGCCGCCGCCTCGACGAGCAGAAACTCCGCCTCGTCGTACCGGCCGACCACCGCCTCGCCGCCCGCAAACGCATCCGCCTGGCCGAAGCCGCCGACGAGACCTTCGTGACCCTGGAACCCGGCTACGGCATGCGCCGCATCACCGACGATCTCTGCCAGGAGGCAGGCTTCAAGCCCCGCATCGCCTTCGAGGGCGAGGAGGCCGAGACCCTACGAGGCCTCGTGGCCGCCGGCCTCGGAGTCGCCCTCCTGCCCCCGCCGGCCGTCGCCCGACCAGGAGTTGTGGAGCTCACGGTCACGGCCCCGCGAGCAGCACGCGAAATCGGCGTGGCGTGGCTGGACGGCCACCCGGACACCCCACCAGTAGCTGCCTTCAAGAGGTTCCTACTGTCCAGGAGGGGGCATCTGCTCCCGGACTGACGGTGCCAGGAGCGCCCCTTCAGGGGCGCGGGGAACTGCGCGACAAACCCCCACTCACCCGCAGACAACACACAACCTACCGACGCAAAGCTTTCCCGAACCCAGAGGCGAGCGGCATCCGCAACCCCAACGGCGGCGGAGCCGCAAGCGCATCCTCAAGCGGGCGGGACAGAGTCCTGCCAAACAACGTGCCCATCACGAAGTCCTCCGCCAGCGCATGCACTTCGCTCCGGTGCTGATACAGCCCATGTCCGTCGGAGTGAACCTCGAACCGGCAGATGTCCCGGTTCGCCTTCTTCGCCCGCGCCGCGAGCCGGAAGGACAACTCCGGGTCGGTGCGCTCGTCGTTCGTGCCGTGCACGATCAGGACCCGTCGCCCGGCCAGCTGTTTCACCGGTTCGGGTGGCGCCGCCATGTCCTCCTCGGGCAGCCAAGGGGCCAGCGCCAGTACGGAGTTGACAGCCGTGTGACCGCCCGCGCGCAGCGCCGCCCGGCCGCCCATGTCCACTCCGGCCAGGCATATCGGAACGTCTCCGTAGCGGCGTACGACCTCGTCGGCGGCCCACGACGCGTCGCGCGCCAGATGCGCCTCGCTGCCGTTCCAGCCCCGGAACCGGTAGTGCACCACGTGGGTGACCAGGCCTTCCGCGTGTCCCGCGCGGGTGAGGCGGCGCCCCAACGCGCGTACGGAGGCGGTTGCCATCATGGGGGACGGTCTTCGGGCGGAGGTCTCCTCGCCGCCCGGGAGCAGCAGAACCACTCCGTTGACCGTCGTCGGCTCCGGGCCGAGCGCCCTCCCCAGCCGGGCCCTGCGAACCGGCGTCGCTTGCTGTGCCATGACAGAACAGTGTCAGAAGCGTCGGTGTACGCCACCCGTCCGCACGGTCACCGTTACATATCGACGGATCCGTCCAACAGGAGATCTACGCGCGTAGGGCGTACAGTGCGAAAATGACGAGCCAGATCCCGAACACCCCGAGCTCGGAACAGATCCGCCGGGCACCCAAGGTCCTGCTGCACGATCACCTCGACGGGGGCCTGCGCCCCGGGACGATCGTCGAACTCGCCCAGGAAACGGGCTACTCCAGCCTCCCCGAGACAGATCCCGACAAGCTCGGCATCTGGTTCCGCGAGGCCGCGGACTCCGGTTCCCTGGAGCGGTACCTGGAGACGTTCGCCCACACCTGTGCCGTCATGCAGACCCGTGACGCCCTCGTCCGGGTCGCCGCCGAGTGCGCCGAGGACCTCGCCGAGGACGGTGTCGTCTACGCCGAGGTCCGGTACGCCCCCGAGCAGCACCTGGAAGCCGGGCTCACCCTCGAAGAGGTCGTCGAGGCGGTCAACGAGGGCTTCAGGGAAGGGGAACGGCGGGCCCGGGAGAGCGGCCACCGGATCCGGATCGGTGCACTGCTCACCGCCATGCGGCACGCGGCGCGCGCCCTGGAGATCGCGGAACTCGCCAACCGGTACCGGGACTTGGGTGTCGTCGGCTTCGACATCGCCGGTGCCGAGGCCGGCTTCCCGCCCACCCGGCACCTCGACGCGTTCGAGTACCTCAAGCGCGAGAACAACCACTTCACCATCCACGCCGGTGAGGCCTTCGGGCTGCCGTCCATCTGGCAGGCGCTCCAGTGGTGCGGCGCCGACCGGCTCGGCCACGGCGTGCGGATCATCGACGACATCCAGGTCCTCGAGGACGGCTCGGTGAAGCTCGGCCGGCTCGCCTCCTACGTGCGCGACAAGCGCATCCCGCTGGAGCTGTGCCCCAGCTCGAACCTCCAGACCGGCGCCGCCGACTCCTATGCCGCCCATCCGATCGGGCTGCTGCGGCGGCTGCATTTCCGGGCGACCGTGAATACGGATAATCGGCTCATGTCGGGGACCAGTATGAGTCGCGAATTCGAGCACCTTGTCGAGGCATTCGATTACACGCTCGACGACATGCAGTGGTTCTCGGTCAATGCTATGAAGTCAGCATTCATTCCTTTCGATGAACGACTGGCGATGATCAATGACGTCATCAAGCCTGGATATGCCGAGCTGAAGTCCGAATGGCTGTTCCAGCAGACCGCTTCCACCAGCGGCTCCATGGGGGATCACGCCTGATCGGAGGGGTCGGGAAGCGGTCGGGTCTTCACTCATTCTCCATGACTCGACCGCTTTTTGATGTTTGCGGAGGGTGGCTTTGCATGTTTACGGTTTTGGACCGCTCACCTCCCCGTCTCACGGATCCAAGGACGCATTCAAAATGAAGCAGTCTGCTGCCAAGACCCTCGGTGTCGCCGCTCTCGGTGCCGCCTTCGCCGCCGTTGGCGCGGGTGCCGCGAACGCCGCGCCGGCGGTGCCGGACACCTCCACTGCGCTGGACACCGTCACCCACACGCTGCCGGCGGAGAACGTCGCCAAGGCGCTGCCCGGTGCCGGTGAGGCGCTCGCCGCGGGCCAGGGCGCGCTCGGCACGGGTGTGGCCGCGGCCCAGCCGGCCGCCACGAAGCTGCTCGCCGACGGGCCGGCCGCGCCCGTGGCCGGGCTGCTCGGCGGGCTGCCGCTGCAGGGGCTGCCGACGCACGGTCTGCCGGTGAACGGGCTGCCGCTCGGCTGAGGCCTCTGTCCGACGAACGCCGGTGGGGCGCACCCTGGTTGGGGTGCGCCCCACCGGCGCGTTCAGCTGCGGGAGCCGGAGCCGTGCCTTACCAGGCCGTGCGGGCCTTGTCCTCGGACGGGAACAGGATCCACAGGGCTATGTACAGCAGGAACTGCGGGCCCGGGAGCAGGCAGGAGATCACGAAGATCACGCGCATCGTGGTCGCGGAGGTGCCGAAGCGCCGTGCCAGCGCTGCGCACACTCCGCCGATCATGCGGCCGTTGGTGGGGCGGGCAAGGGCGGTCATGGTGGCTCCTTCGCGAACCGTGGTTG
Organism: Streptomyces sp. R35; assembly: GCF_041053035.1. NCBI lineage: Bacteria > Bacillati > Actinomycetota > Actinomycetes > Kitasatosporales > Streptomycetaceae > Streptomyces > Streptomyces sp. R35. The sequence continues at coordinate 6,911,883 of NZ_CP163440.1, read as the reverse complement.
AAGGCCGGTGAGTCCGGCTGAGTTGACTTGATCGATGCCTTCATCGCATTCGTCATCGCGTTCGTCATCGCGGTCTTCGCCGATGTCGATGTTGTCTGCGGTGTCGTCTTCGATGTCGTCTTCGATGTCTTCAACGCTACGGGGACGAAGTGGGCCAAGCGTCGCTCTACGGTGCGATCCCGACCCTGGGAATCGTCGGGGTCCGACCCTGAGCCGCGTCCTCCCGGGGGAGGGCCGCGCGGCGTCGGGTCTCGGCCCGGCGGCGTAGCCCGGCCCTGAGGGCGGGCACGATCGCCAGGTGTGCGAGGGCCACGCCGACCGTGTTGAGCAGCAGTGAGTCGACGTCCACCACCTGGCCGGGGACGCCGGTCTGCAGGAGTTCGATGCCCAGTGAGAGCAGGGCGCCCGCGGCGACCGTGCGGAGGAGGGAGCCGAGGGGGGAGGCGGCGAGCTTGCCGCCCGCCATGGGGAGCAGGACGCCCAGCGGGGCGAGGAGGCCCAGACCCTCTGCGATGCGGCGGGCCGCCTCCTGTGGGCCCAGCGCGAGGTCGGCTCTGATGCCGGCGAACGGCCGCAGGTTGGCGGCGCTCACCCAGGGGACGTCCAGGGGGCGCAGTGTGATCCAGGCGACGAGCGCGAGGTGTGCGACGAGGAGGACACCTCCTGCCACACGGACGCGGGTCACGGCGCTGCCGCCGTCTGAGCCTTGACGCTGCACGCCCCCCAAGACGCGGGCTCCGGCACGATCGGTTCCGGCTGGGAGGTTTTCGCCCCCACCGCCCCTACCCGTCCCATCCCTTCCTGGGGGCTGCGCCCCCAGACCGCCCTAAAAGATTGCGCAGTTCCCCGCGCCCCTTTTAGGGGCGCGGGGAACTGCGCGACCAGCCCCGACCCACCCGCAGTCAAAGAACCGGCCTACGGGGTCTGGGGCGGAGCCCCAGAAGGATGGGACGGGTAGGGGCGGCGGGGGCGAAGGAACTGGTCGGTGACAACCGTCTGACCTGCGGATTTTGTTACTCGGGGCGCCATTGTCAGTGGGCTGCGGTAGCTTCCGGAGTGCTGGCGTGAAGGCGGAAAGAGCCACAGGGGTGGGTTGGCTATGAGCGACGGTACGGCGACGACGACAGACCTGGATGTACGGCTGGAGAAGCACCGGGTCGAACTGACCGGGTACTGCTACCGGATGCTCGGCTCGTCCTTCGAGGCCGAGGACGCGGTGCAGGACACGATGGTCCGCGCCTGGCGCAGCTACGACAAGTTCGAGGGCCGCTCGTCCATGCGGTCCTGGCTGTACCGGATCGCGACGAACGTGTGTCTGGACATGTTGAACGCGGGAAACAAAAGGGCTCGCCCCATGGACCTCACCGCTCCCTCCCCGCTGGCCCAGGCCGCCCTCACCCCCCGCCCGGACAACACCTGGCTGGAGCCGATGCCCGACGCCCGCGTGCTGCCCACGGTCACCGACCCGGCCGAGGCGGCGGTCGCGAAGGAGTCGGTGCGCCTCGCCTTCATGGCCGCCCTGCAGCAACTGCCGCCCAAGCAGCGCGCCGTGCTCATCCTGCGCGAAGTCCTCGCCTGGAAGGCGAGCGAGGTGGCCGAGCTGCTGGGCACCTCGGTCGCGTCGGTGAACAGTGCGCTGCAGCGGGCCCGCGCCACCCTCGCGGAGAGCGACGGCACGGAGGCCGCCACCTCCGACCCGCTCGACGAGGAGCAGCAGAAGCTCCTGGAGCGCTATGTCGCCGCGTTCGAGGGGTACGACATGACGGCGCTGACCGCGCTGCTCCACGAGGACGCGATCATGACGATGCCGCCGTTCGACCTGTGGCTGCGCGGCACGGACGACATCACCGGCTTCATGACGACACTCGGCGCCGCCTGCGCGGGCTCCCGCCTGGTGCCGGTCGAGGTCAATGGTCTGCCGGGATTCGCCCAGTACAAGCCGGACGAGGAAGCGGGCGGCTACATCCCGTGGGCCGTCCAGGTGCTGGAGATCTCAAAGGGCCGCATCACCGGGTTCCACTGCTTCCTGGACACCGCCCGCTGGTTCCCGCTCTTCGGCCTGCCCCTCCGGCTCGAAGCGGAGACCGACCAGGTCCAGTAGGGCGCGCAGTGCCGGGTCCGGGTTCCGCAGGCGTATCCGGCCTCCGGCCCTCCGTGCCGCCAGCTCCAGTCTCGCCAGTACGTCGACGGCGGCGAGACCGGGCGGCCCGATCCCCGCGACATCGCAGACGACGAACCCGGCCCCGGTCGTCTCCAGCCGCGCCCGCACGTCGTCGCAGAGCCGCGGCACCTCGTCACGGGTGACGGGTCCGGGCAGTACGAGTATGTCGGGTACGTCGGGTGTCGTGGCGTCCACAGTCAGTAGACCGGCCGGGGGCGCGGAACTCATCGGGGGCGTGGCCAACGTCCGTACAGGATCACTGGTACCTCCAGAATCACCAGTCCCTCCAGGATCACCAGGATCACATTGACCTGCGCCCGGCCTTCCCGGTTGGGTTGGGTGTATGCCACACGAATCAGCACCTCCCGCGATACCTGACGGCTTCATCCGCGCCCAGGACGAGGAGGCTCCGTGCAGGGTGTGCTGACCGGATTCGCCGTCATCGCCGTCGTCATCGGGGTCGGTTACGTCATCGGGCGGCGCGGCTATCTCGGGGACAACGGGCGGGAGGTGCTGACGAAGCTCGCCTTCCATGTGGCGTCGCCCGCGCTGCTGTTCACGACGCTCGCACAGGCCGACCTGTCGGTGATCTTCTCCAGCCGGCTCCTGGTCACCGCGATGAGTACGGCCGCGGCGGCCGGGGTCTTCGTCGCGGTGGGTGTCGTACGCGGCTGGGGCGTGGGGCGGACGACGATCGGCGCGCTGTGCTCCAGTTACGTCAACTCGGGCAACCTGGGCATCCCGATCGCCGTGTATGTGCTCGGTGACGCCTCGCTGGTGGCGCCCGTGCTGCTGTTCCAGCAGATCATGGTCACGCCCATCGCCCTCACGGTCCTGGACCTGTCCACGAAGGGCGAGAGGCGCCCGCTGTGGCAGCGGCTGATTACGCCGTTGCGCAATCCCATCGCCGTCGGCTCGCTCAGCGGGGTCGCGGTGTCGGCGACCGGTCTGACCGTGCCGGGGCCGATCCTCGACCCGCTCAAGCTGATCGGGGGCATGTCGGTGCCCGCGGTGCTGCTGGCGTTCGGCATCTCGCTGTGCGGCAGCAGCCTGCCGGGGCGCGGATCCGACCGGTACCCGGTGCTGCTCTCCGTCGTGCTGAAGTCGGTGGGCCAGCCGCTGGCCGCCTGGGCGCTGGCCGTCGGCGTGTTCGGGCTGCGGGGTGCGCCCCTGCTCGACGTCGTGGTCACCTCGGCCCTGCCCGCCGCGCAGAACCTGTTCACCTACGCCTCGCGCTACCGGGTCGGCGAGACCCTGGCCCGGGAGTCGATCCTGCTGTCGACGATGCTGGCCGTGCCCGTGCTGGTGGTCATCGCTGCCGTGCTGGGCTGAACGCGTCGCCAACGCGCGAGGGACCGGCGCCGTGAAAGCGCCGGTCCCTGTCATGCGTCATGAGCCATGAGTCATGAGCCATGCGTCATGAGTCATGCGTCCTGTCCGTACGGCTCCGGATCAGGCGATCCGGTCCAGCACGATCGGGCTCGCCTTGAAGTCCGTGCCCGCGGCCGCGACGTCGTACGAACCCTCGACCGCCTGGAGGGCGTACTCGAAGCGCTCCGGGGTGTCCGTGTGGAGGGTGAGGAGGGGCTGGCCCGCCGTCACCGTGTCGCCCGGCTTGGCGTGCAGTTCGACGCCCGCTCCGGCCTGCACCGGGTCCTCCTTGCGGGCGCGTCCGGCGCCGAGGCGCCAGGCGGCGATGCCGATGTCGTACGCGTCCAGGCGGGTCAGGACACCCGACGAGGAAGCCGTCACCACGTGCTGCTCGCGCGCGGTGGGCAGTTCGGCGTCCGGGTCGCCGCCCTGCGCGGCGATCATGCGGCGCCACACGTCCATCGCGGAGCCGTCGGCGAGTGCCTTCGCCGGGTCGGCGTCCTTCACGCCCGCCGCGTCGAGCATCTCGCGCGCGAGGGCGATGGTGAGGTCGACGACGTCGGAGGGGCCGCCGCCCGCCAGCACCTCGACGGACTCCCGTACTTCGAGGGCGTTGCCGGCCGTCAGGCCCAGCGGGGTCGACATGTCGGTCAGCAGCGCGACCGTCTTCACGCCGTGGTCCGTGCCCAGGCCCACCATCGTGGAGGCCAGTTCGCGGGCGTCCTCGATGGTCTTCATGAAGGCGCCGGAGCCGACCTTCACGTCCAGGACCAGGGAGCCCGTGCCCTCGGCGATCTTCTTGGACATGATGGAGGAGGCGATCAGCGGGATCGCCTCGACCGTGCCGGTCACGTCCCGCAGCGCGTACAGCTTCTTGTCCGCGGGGGCCAGGCCGTCGCCCGCCGCGCAGATCACCGCGCCCGTGGTGTCGAGGACGTGCAGCATCTCCTCGTTCGACAGGAGCGCGCGCCAGCCGGGGATCGACTCCAGCTTGTCCAGCGTGCCGCCGGTGTGGCCGAGGCCACGGCCCGACAGCTGCGGGACCGCCGCGCCGCAGGCGGCCACGAGGGGCGCCAGCGGGAGCGTGATCTTGTCGCCGACGCCGCCCGTGGAGTGCTTGTCGGCGGTCGGGCGGGACAGGGACGAGAAGTCCATGCGCTCGCCGGAGGCGATCATGGCGGCGGTCCAGCGGGCGATCTCACGGCGGTTCATGCCGTTGAGCAGGATCGCCATGTTGAGGGCGGCCATCTGGTAGTCGGCGACCTCGCCGCGGGTGTACGCGTCGATGACCCAGTCGATCTGCTCGTCGCTGAGTTCAGCGCGGTCCCGCTTGGCGCGGATGACGGAGACAGCGTCCATGGCCATGGCTTTCCTTCCGAAAGATGAGCGGCCCCTCCCTGAACACAGTGGATCAGGAGGGGCCGCACGGCGTTACTTGGTGAGATGGTCCGGCCCGAAGGCCTGCGGCAGCATCTCGGAGAGCGGCAGGATTCCGGCCGGGGTCTCCAGGAGCAGGTCGGGGCCGCCGAACTCGAAGAGCAGCTGGCGGCAGCGCCCGCACGGGACGAGGATCTCGCCCCGTCCGTCGACGCAGGTGAAGTGCGTCAGACGGCCGCCCCCGGTGTTCTGCAGCTGGGAGACCAGGCCGCACTCGGCGCACAGCCCGAGCCCGTACGAGGCGTTCTCGACGTTGCAGCCGGAGACGGTCCGGCCGTCGTCGACGAGGGCCGCGACACCGACCGGGTACTGCGAGTAGGGGGCGTACGCGCGGGACATGGCCGCACGCGCCACCTCCCTCAGCGCCTCCCAGTCGACGGTCGCGGAACCCGCGTCGGCGGACGTCACTTGCCCTGTCCCTTCCGGTACGGCAGGCCGTCGGCCTTCGGCATCCGCAGATGCTGTGCGGACAGCGAGAGGACGAGCAGGGTCACGACGTACGGCGTGGCGCTCACGAACTGCTGCGGGACCTCGTCCGTGGTGAGGTACCAGACGAACATCAGCGCCGAGACCGCGGCCGTGATCAGCGCCGGGACGGTGCGCTTCTTCCACAGCAGGTAGGCCACGCCGAAGACCAGCAGGATCGCCAGCAGCAGGATCAGCGCGTGCACGTTGGTGGCGCCGCCGCGCAGGTTGAGGCTGTCGGTGTAGCCGAACAGGCCCGCGCCGAGGGCGAGGCCGCCCGGCATCCAGTTGCCGAAGATCATCGCGGCGAGACCGATGTAACCGCGGCCCGCGGTCTGGCCGTCCAGGTACACGTTCGACGCCACGATCGACAGGAAGGCACCGCCGAGACCGGCGAAGCCGCCCGAGATGATCACGGCGACATACTTGTACTTGTAGACGTTCACGCCGAGGGATTCGGCGGCCACCGGGTTCTCACCACAGGAGCGCAGACGCAGGCCGAAGGACGTGCGCCACAGCACCCACCAGGTGGCGGGGACCAGGGCCACCGCGACGACGGTGAGCGGCGACAGGTCGGTGACCAGTCCGCCGAGCAGACCCGCGATGTCCGAGACCAGGAACCAGTGCTTCTGGTTGAGCGTGTCGAGCCAGCTGGACAGCCCCGGGATGTCGAAGGTGCCGAGCGAATCGATCGGCGGGGACTGCTTGGAGGAGCCCTGCGGCGCGTTCTCGAAGGTGAACTTGGAGAGGTAGCGGGTGGTGCCGAGCGCCAGGATGTTGATGGCCACACCGGAGACGATGTGGTTGACGTTGAAGGTCACGGTGGCGATGGCGTGCAGGACGGCGCCCAGGGCACCGCCGATGATGCCGAAGGCGACACCGGTCCACGGGCCCCACTGGTAGCCCGCCCAGGCACCGAACCAAGTGCCGAGGATCATCATGCCCTCAAGCCCGATGTTGACGACGCCCGCGCGCTCGGACCACAGACCGCCGAGGCCCGCGAGGCCGATCGGCACCGCGAGACGCAGCGCCGTGGACATCTGTCCGGTGGAGGTGATGCCGTCGGCGCCGGTGATCAGGCGGACGATCGACGTCAGGATCAGTACACCCGCGATGATCAGCAGGAGTACCGGGAGCGAGAATCGGCGGCTGCCCTTGCCGGGCTGCTGCGCCTGCGGCTTGGCGACGGTCGCGGTGCTCATCGGGCAGCCACCTCCTTCGGGGAGTTGTTGTTGGCGGCGGCCGCGGCCAGTTCCTCACCGACCCGCTTCTGCTGTCGGCGCAGGCCCCAGACGCGTACGGCCTCGTACGAGATGACGACCGCGAAGACGATCAGGCCCTGCATGATCGTGGCGATCTCCTTGTCGTACGCCACCGGGGTCGCGTAGTCGAGGGCGGGAGACGCCTTGTCGAGGAAGGCCCACAGGAGGGCGGCGAGCGCGATGCCGCCCGGGTTGTTGCGGCCCAGCAGCGCGATGCCGATGGCGACGAAGCCGAGGCCGGCCGGGAAGCTCAGGCTGTAGGTGTGCGCGTCGCCGAGGAGCAGCGGCAGGCCCGAGAAGCCCGCGACCGCGCCGGAGATCAGCATCGCGGTGAGGATCATGCGCTTGGCGTCGACACCGGAGGCCGCGGCGGCGGACTCGGAGGCGCCGGTGGCGCGCAGGTCGAAGCCGAAGCGGGTGCGGTTGAGGGCGATCCAGAACAGGACTCCCGCGAGGATCGCGATGAAGACCATGCCGTAGAGCTCGCCGACGTCCGTGCCGAGGTTGATGCCGGGGAACCAGCCGGACTTCTTCATGATGCCGGTGGTGTTGTTGTTGCCGACCTGCTGGCCCCAGATGTTCTCGGCGGTGAGATAGCCGATGAGGCTGGTGGCGATCGCGTTGAGCATGATCGTCGAGACGACCTCGCTCACACCGCGGGTGACCTTCAGAACGCCCGCGATACCGGCCCAGAAGGCGCCGGTGGCCATCGCGACGATCATCAGCACGGGGATCTGGAGGAAGCCCGGCAGCGCGAGGTGCGCGCCGACCACCGCGGTCATCATCGCGCCGAGGCGGTACTGGCCGTCGACGCCGATGTTGAACAGGTTCATGCGGAAGCCGATGGCCACGCCGAGTGCGGCGATGTAGTACATCGACGCCTGGTTGACGATCAGCACCTGGACGTCGGAGTACGTCGCCTGCTGAAGCATCAGGGAGTACGGCTCGAACGGATTCTTCCCCGAGGCGAGCAGCACGACCGAGGTCAGTGCGATCGCCGCGACGAGGGCGATGACCGGGCCGGCCACCGCGAGGAGCACCCGCTCCTTGTCGAACTTCTTCATCGGGCCTCGTCCTCCGGGGCGGCGCTTTCCGCTACGTGCTCCAGGTGTCCGGAGGCGGCGCCGGTCATGGCCGAGCCGAGTTCCTCCGGGGTGATGGTCGCCGGGTCGGCGTCCGCCACGAGCCTGCCGTTGTAGATCACCCGGAGGGTGTCCGACAGGCCGATCAGCTCGTCCAGGTCGGCCGAGATCAGCAGAACGGCCAGGCCTTCGCGGCGGGCCTCGCGGATCTGGTCCCAGATCGCGGCCTGCGCGCCGACGTCCACACCGCGGGTGGGGTGGGCGGCGATCAGGAAGCGCGGCTTGTGGCTCATCTCGCGGCCGACGATCAGCTTCTGCTGGTTGCCGCCGGACAGGGAGGCGGCGGTGACGTCGATGCCGGGCGTGCGGACGTCGTACTGCTCGACGATCCGGCGCGTGTCCTCCTGGGCGCCCTTGATGTCGAGCCAGACGCCCTTCGCGTTGGGCTTCTCGGTGACGTGACCGAGGATGCGGTTCTCCCAGAGCGGGGCTTCCAGCAGCAGGCCGTGGCGGTGGCGGTCCTCGGGGATGTAGCCGATGCCCTGCTCGCGGCGCTTGCGGGTGGCCCAGCCGGTGATCTCCTCGCCGAGGAAGGAGATGGAGCCGGAGTCGGCGCGCTTGAGACCGATCAGCGCGTCGATGAGTTCGGTCTGGCCGTTGCCCTCGACGCCGGCGATGCCCATGACCTCGCCCGCGTGGATGGTGAAGGTGACGTCGTCGAGGACGCGCTTCACGGTGGCGGCGGTCTCGGCCGTGGTCTCCGTGAGCAGACCGGTGGATGACGGCTCGTCGAACTCGCCGAGGGAGGCGCCGCCGCTCGCGTAGGCGGTGAGGGCCTCGACCTGGATGACGGGCTTGTCCGTGACCGTCGACTCGGCGGTCTCCGGGGTGGGCAGTTCGCTGCCGACCATCATCTCGGCGAGCTGACGCGGGGTGGTCTTGGAGGGGACGGCCGTACCCACCGTCGTACCGCGTCGGATGACCGTGATCTCGTCGGCGACCGACAGGACCTCGCCCAGCTTGTGCGAGATGAAGATGACGGCGAGGCCCTCGGACTTGAGCTCGCGCAGGTTGTCGAAGAGTGCGTCGACCTCCTGCGGTACGAGTACGGCCGTGGGCTCGTCCAGGATCAGGGTGCGGGCGCCGCGGAAGAGGACCTTGAGGATCTCCACGCGCTGACGCTCGGCGACACCGAGGTTCTCGACCAGGACGTCCGGGCGGACGTTCAGCCCGTACCGGTCGGAGATCTCCTTGATCTTCTTCCGGGCGCCGCCACCGATGCCGTGCAGCTTCTCGCTGCCGAGCACCACGTTCTCCAGCACCGTGAGGTTGTCCGCGAGCATGAAGTGCTGGTGGACCATGCCGATGCCGCGCACGATGGCGTCGCCGGGCGAGGAGAAGGTGACCTGCTCGCCTTCGATGACGATCGTGCCCTCGTCCGGCTTCTGCATGCCGTAGAGGATCTTCATCAGCGTCGACTTGCCCGCACCGTTCTCGCCGACGAGGGCGTGGACGGTGCCTTTCCGGACACTGAGGTGGATGTCGTGGTTGGCCACCACACCGGGGAAACGCTTGGTGATCCCCGCCAGCTCGACCGCGGTCGACTGCGCGGTGAGCGGAGGGCTGCTGGACGCGTCGATGGCGCACTCTCCTTGGAAAAGGGGCCTATCTACGCGCGTAGCGCCCCTGCTTTAAATAGTGCTCGGCCCGACCGAGGCTGATCCGCCTCGATCCGATCCGAGCATTCTGCCGCGCGAACGGGGCGCGGGGAGTCATCCTCCCCACACCCCGTTCCGTGGCCGTAACGCTGCCATTACAGCGTTGCCCTTGGCCATGGTTTCGACGTCTGGTTATCACCTGGTGATGCACTGGGTGCCGCGCCGGGTGACATGCCCCTGACCCTGGCCGGGATCAAGGTCTCGTTCAGGAGGTCTTGACCGTGATGGAGCCGTCCTTGATGCCCGCCTCGGCCTTCTTCAGCGCGGCCTGGAGGTCGGCGTTGTTCTTGAAGACCGGGTTCGAGTCGGCCAGGCCGACACCGCCGGTGGCGAGGCTCGCGCGGACCACACCGGTCTCGGGCTTGCCGTCCTTCACGGACTTGGCGAGGTTGTAGACCGCGCCGGCGACGTCCTTGGTGGCCGAGGTCAGGATGTAGTCCTTGTACTTGGCCAGCGCGTCCTGCTTGTACTGGTCGGAGTCGACACCGATCGCCCAGATCTTGTGCTCGGCAGCCGTCTGGATGACGCCCTGGCCGGAGAGGCCCGCGGCGGCGTAGACGACGTCGGCGCCCTTCTCGATCTGACCCTCGGCGGCGTCCTTGCCCTTGTCGGGGCTGGAGAAGCCACCCTCCTGAGCCGTCTCGGTCAGGTACTGCTTCTCGATCTTGATCTTCGGGTTGACCGACTGGGCACCCTGGACGTAACCGGCCTCGAACTTGTGGATCAGCGGGATGTTAACGCCGCCGATGAAGCCGATGTGGTCCTTCTTGGTGGCCTTGGCCGCGGCCACGCCCGCCAGGTAGGAGGCCTGCTCCTCGTGGAAGACCATGTCGGCGATGTTCGACGCCTTGTCCTGCTCGTCGTCGATGACACCGAAGGTGACCTTCGGGTACTTCGCCGCGACCTCCTTGACGGCCGGCGCGTAGACGTAGCCGACGCCGATCACCGGGTTGTAGCCCGCCTTGGCAAGGTTCTCCAGGCGCTGCACCTTGTCCGCGTTCGACTCGCCGTCCTGCGGCTCGATGTCACGGCTGGTGTACTTGAACTCCGTGTCGGCCTTCTTGATACCCGCGAACGCGGCGTCGTTGAAGGACTGGTCGCCCTTGCCGCCGATGTCGTAGGCGAGGCCGATGCCCTTGGCACCGCTGCCGCTCGACGAGGTCGAGGCATCGGTGGACGAGCCGCCACAGGCGGAGAGGGCAACAGCGAGGGATGCGGTTGCAACGCCCGCAACCGCGATTCGGGACACCCGGCGCATGGAACGTGACTCCTTTGTGCAAGCGCCCAAACCAGGCGCTGGTTCCGCCGCAGCGTAACGCGCGTAGACCAGACGGAAAACCCCTTCTGTCCGGTCCGTTACCGAGCTGTGGCCACAGACTGCCCACAGCGTACGGACAGTGGCCGGGGGCTTGCGGGAGGCAAGGGGGTGTTCCTGGGGCTGCGCCCCAGACCCCGGGGTGGGTTGTTCGTCGGCTGCGGGTGGGTGGGGGCTGGTCGCGCAGTTCCCCGCGCCCCTGAAGGCTCGGGGCTGCGCCCCGTCGCCCCCGCCCCCGCCCCGCCCCTGAAGGCTCGGGGCTGCGCCCCGTCGCCGCCGGCCCGCCTCGGGTTCTTTCAGGGGCGCGGGGAACTGCGCGGCCGGCCCCCACCGGCCCGCGGACAAAGAACCGGCCTGCGGGGTCTGGGGCGGAGCCCCAGGAACGGGATGGGACGGGTAGGGGCGGCGGGGGCGAGGAACCCGGCGCAGGCGGACGCACGCGGCCGCGGGAGTGAAGCCAGAGCTTCACTCCCGCGGCCGTGTGGCTGGTGCTCAGGCGGTCACTTGGTGTTGACGGTGATCTTGCCGTCGATGATGTCCTGCTTGGCCTTGTCGACCGCGGCGACGACGTCGGTCATGGCCTTGTACTTCGGGTTGGTGTCCGCGAAGCCGACACCGTCGTTGGCGAGACCGCCGCGGACCACGCCAGTCTTCGGCTTGCCCTCGTACACGGACTTCACGAGGTCGTAGACCGCGCCACCGACGTTCTTCAGCGCCGAACCGAGGATGTAGTCCTTGTACTTGGCGAGCGCCGACTGCGAGTACTGGTCGGAGTCGACACCGATCGCCCAGACCTTCTTGCCCGCAGCCTCGGAGATCACGCCCTGGCCGGAGAGACCGGCCGCGTGGTAGAGAACGTCGGCGCCGGCCTCGATCTGACCGGCCGCCGCGTCCTTGCCCTTGTCAGGGCTGGAGAAGCCACCCTCCTGAGCCGTCTCGGTCAGGTACTGCTTCTCGATCTTGATCTTCGGGTTGACCGACTGGGCACCCTGGACGAAGCCCGCCTCGAACTTGTGGATCAGCGGAATGTTCACACCGCCGATGAAGCCGATGTGGTCCTTCTTCGTCGTCTTGGCCGCAGCGACACCCGCCAGGTAGGAGGCCTGCTCCTCGTGGAAGACCATGTCGGCGACGTTCGACGCCTTGTCCTGCTCGTCGTCGATGATGCCGAAGGTGACCTTCGGGTACTTCGCCGCAACCTCCTTGACGGCCGGCGCGTAGACGAAGCCGACACCGATCACCGGGTTGTAGCCCGCCTTGGCGAGCTGCTCCAGGCGCTGCACCTTGTCGGCGTTGGACTCGCCGTCCTGCGGCTCGATGTCACGGCCGCCGATCTTGAACTCCGTCTCAGCCTTCTGGAAACCGGCGTACGCGGCGTCGTTGAAGGACTGGTCGCCCTTGCCGCCGATGTCGTACGCGAGGCCGATGCCCTTGCCCGTGTACTTGCCGGAGCTGTCGGAGGAGGTGGAACCTCCACTGTCCTTGCTGGTGCCGCAGCCGGCCGCGGCGAGAGCGACGACCGCTGCGGTCACCGCGACTTGGGAGAACCTGGTCCTCCGAGAGATCAGACGCACAACAAGCACCCTTCATCCCCACGGCACCGTCACCGGACCGCATCCCCAATTCGCCGTCACCGCAGCGATTTCGGCGCACAGTAACGCGCGTAGACGGGGAGGGGAACGGGGTTTCTCCGGGCCGTTATCGAACCGTGCCGCCACCGGGTTACGTTTGCGCGCCACCGGTTACGGACCAGTGACGCAAGCGGACGAAGAGGTACCAATCGGGGCATCAATCAAGCCACCGATCGGTATCCTCCGGCCACCTCACGCACACGACGTGGCGTCCGGCCGCTCAGCCCGCCGCGTCCAGCAGCGCCGCCGCCGTGAACATCTCGACCCCCACCGTGATGGCGTACTCGTCCGCGTCGAAGTCACCCCGGTGCAGGTCACGGGTGGTGCGGTCGCCCGGCGTCCGTACACCGAGGCGGGCCATCGCGCCGGGCACATGCTCCAGGTACCAGGAGAAGTCCTCGCCGCCGAGGCTCTGTTCGGTGTCCTCGATGGAGTGCGCGCCGCGCCGGGCGGTCATGGCGTCGCGGAGGAGGTCCGTGACGGCCGGGTCGTTGACTACCGGCGGGACGCCCCGGATGTAGTTGATCTCGGACTTGGCGCGGTAGAGATTCGCGATCTCGTCGATCGCCGCGTGCACCAGGTCGGGTGCGGCCCGCCAGGCGTCGAGGTCCAGGCAGCGTACGGTCCCGGACAGCTCGGCGTGCTGCGGGATGACATTGCAGGCGTGCCCCGACTCGATCCGTCCCCAGGTGACCGCGAGGCCGCTGCGGGCGTCGACACGCCGGGCGACCAGCGCCGGTACGTCGGTGACGACCCGCGCGGCGGCCGTGACGAGGTCGGTGGTGAGGTGGGGGCGCGCGGTGTGACCGCCCGCGCCGTCGAGTGAGACTTCGAGCCGGTCGCACGCCGAGGTGATGGCGCCGTGCCGCAGACCGATGCGCCCAGCATCCACCTTCGGGTCGCAGTGCACGCCGACGATCCGCCCGACACCGTCGAGGACACCCGACTCGATCGCGTCGGGGGCGCCGCCCGGCAGCACCTCCTCCGCGGGCTGGAAAATCAGCCGTACGGGATGCTTCAGCTGCCCCTCGCGGTGCAGCTCGGCGAGGACGAGCCCGGCGCCGAGGACGACCGTGGTGTGGATGTCGTGGCCGCAGGCGTGGGCGCGGTCGGGCACGGTCGAGCGGTAGGCGCACTCGGTCTTCGTGTCCGGGATGGGCAGTGCGTCGATGTCGGCGCGCAGCGCGAGCATGGGCCGTGCGCCGTCCCGGTCGCCGATGTCACAGATGAGGCCGGTCCCGGTGTCCAGGACGTGCGGCTTCAGGCCCGCCTGCTCCAGGCGCGCCTTGAGCGCCGCCGTGGTGCGGAACTCCTGGTTGCCGAGCTCCGGGTGCATGTGCAAGTCACGTCGGAACGCCACGAGTTCGGCGCGCAGTGCCTCGGGCAGCGCGCCGGGGAGCGACGGTTCCCCGGGGAGATCGGCCTCGGACTCTCGGGACATCAGTTGGTTCACCCTCTGAAGGGTAGGGCGATCGGGCGGCCAACTAACCCACGATCAACAAAACTTCAGCCCGTTAGGGGAAGAAAATATGGCCGCGCGGCGCATAGGTATCTACGGGGATGGGTAAACTCGCCCGCCTTTCCGAGCGATTGGATCTTGAACCGGTCCGCCGGGGATCGCCCACGGATCACGCATCACGGATCCGCAGGGTGAACGCCCGGAATGCCCGAGCCCATTCCCGTACGTCATGTCCACCGTGTACTACTCCATGTCCACCGTCTCACAGCACACCCGCTGGATTCCGGAACCATCACCGCCATGCGGCTGTTTCGAAACGGACCGTGACCGGCGGCCGGTGGACGGGCATTCTTCGGCCATGGAGGCATGCGGATGCGGGGAGGACCAGATCCCCTGGATGCTGGCGAAGTTCGGGCTGCTCGGGACGGCTTCCCTGGTCCTCGGCGGTCTCGCGGTGATGATCCTCGCGGGCTGGGCACTGGGCACGGTGGTCTGGCTGCTGCGCCGCCGCGAGCCCACCGGACCCGGGACCGCGCCGGTTGGGGCCCCGGTCGGCGCGGCGCCGGACGAGGCCGACGGCTTCGCGGGCTTCACCTGGCGTACGGCGGACTAGGCCCGGCGCTCAGCCGAAGCGGCCCGCCACATAGTCCGCGGTGCGCTGGTCCTCGGGGGTGCCGAAGATGTGCTCGGTGGGGCCGTGCTCGACGATGCCGCCCGGGGTGCCCTGTTCGGCGAGGAAGAACGCGCACTGCTGGGAGACGCGGGCCGCCTGCTGCATGTTGTGGGTGACGATCACGACGGTCACCTGCCCCGCGAGTTCGTGGATGGTCTCCTCGACCCTCCGGGTGGACGTGGGGTCGAGCGCCGAGCAGGGTTCGTCCATCAGCAGCACCCGGGGGCGTACGGCGAGGGCGCGGGCGATGCACAGGCGCTGCTGCTGACCGCCGGAGAGCGCGCCGCCGGGCTGCCGCAGCCGGTCCCGTACCTCCTTCCACAGGCCGGCCCGGGTCAGGCTCTCCTCGACCAGCTCGTCCTTCTCGCGGCGGCTCACACGCGTGCCCGTCAGGCGCAGGCCCGCCACGACGTTGTCGTAGATCGACATGGCGGGGAACGGGTTGGGCTTCTGGAAGACCATGCCGATACGGCGCCGGGCGTCCGTCAGCCGGCGTTGCGGGGCGTAGACGTCCTCGCCGTCGAAGAGCACCTCGCCGCCCATCGCGGCCGTGGGGATCAGCTCGTGCATCCGGTTGAGCGTGCGCAGGAACGTCGACTTGCCGCAGCCGGACGGGCCGATCAGGGCGGTGACCTGCCCGGCGGGCATGGTGAGGGAGACCCGCTCCAGCACCTGGTGGCTGCCGAACCAGGCGGAGACGGCCCGGGCTTCGAGCGTGGCGGGGGCCGCGGGCGGACCGGACACCGGGGGCGCACCGGCGGGGACGGGCGGCAGGACGGCGGTGTCGGTCAGGGCGGTACCCACGCCGGCCGCCTCCGGCTCGGTCGGGGCGGTCTCTGTGGCGGCGCTGTCACGCGCGGCGGTCGCATCGGTCACGTCGGTCACGTCGGGCACCTCATGGCGGGGTCGGGTCGGTCGGTCGGTCGGTCGGGGGGTTCACGGCGGGACTCGGCCGCGGGGTCACATCAGGTTGGGCAGCAGTTCGGTGGTGCGGACGGCAACCTGGAGACCCAGGACCGCGACGACGGGGGCGAACACGATCCAGGTCTGGTGGCGGCCCCAGCGGTGCCAGGCCCACACGGCGGCGACCGCGACGGCCAGCAGCGCCTGGAGCCACATCACCAGCGGCCACGGCACGCCGGAGGGGCGGGCCAGCGGCTGCTCGGACTCCGGGAGCGTGCCCGAGCGGATGACGGCCGCCGGGGTCTGGGCGGGCGCGGAGATCAGGTCGGCGTCGACGCGCAGGACGCCGCCGGGCATGAAACCCGGGCCGGTGGCGGTGACCAGGACCAGCCGGCCCTTGTTGGCGGCCAAGGTGGCGGGCGCCGGGTCGCCGGCCCGTCGTACGCCGAAGACCTGGTACTTCGCCTTGCCCTGGCCGGTGGTCACGGTGAACGTGTCGCCCGCGGCGAGTTCGTCGAGGCGGCCGAAGGGACCGCCGTACGCCGCCGCGCGGCCCATCAGCACGCTGGTGCCGGTCTGACCGGGCAGCGGGGTGTCCCGGCGGTGGCCGGGGCCGTCGGTGAGGACGGTGGAGTCGGTGCCCTCCAGGACGACCTGGTGCACATGGACGGCGGGGATGTCGATGAGCGCGACCGGTGTGCCGGGCGCGAGCAGATCGCCCTGCTGGTCGGTCTGTGCCACCGGGGCGGTGCCCAGGGCGAGTTGGGCGCGGAGTTCGTCGAACGCGGCGTGCTGGGCGGCCCGTTCCTGGATGCCGCTGACGAGCAGCAGCTGCGCGGTGAGGCCGAGCAGCAGGGCGGCCAGGGTGAGCAGGCCGCCCCGGGCGAGGTGCCGCACGGCGGTGACACCCAGAACGCGCGGCCGCGGCGCGGGCGTTGCGAGCGTGGTCTGTACGGCGACCGTCACGGCGGCGCGTCTCCTTCAGTGATGTCAGCGATATCGGTGATGTCGGTGATGTCGGTGATGTCAGTGGTGGGGACCGTCGGGGAGACCGCCGTCGCGGCCTCCCCGACAGGTCGTGCGTCAGGTGGACTTGATGGTGAAGTTCGCGCTGCTCTTCGAGTTCACCGTCGAGGAGCCCACGTAGTACGCGTGCAGGGTGTGCGTGCCGCGGGCCAGCTTGGGGAGGGTGATGGTCACCTTCCCGCCGCTCAGGGTGCCGGTGGCGAGGATGTGGGAGCCCTCGTAGATACGGACCGTGCCGGCCGGCGTGGTGCCGGTCGCGGACACCTTGACGGTGACCTTGGCCTGGCTGGTGTGGCTGATCGTGCCGGGCGCGGTGGGGCTGACGGTCGGGGTCGCCTTGGTGATCTTCAGGCTGGCGGTGGTCTTCGACGTGAGGAGCTTGCCGTTGCCCCCGTACGACACCGAGAGGGAGTGCGTGGCGACCTTGAGGTGGGTGGACAGGCTGACGGTGGCCTTGCCGGTGCTGTCGAGCGTGCCCGTGCCGAGGGTGGTGGTGCCCTCCTTCACGGTGACCGTGCCGGTCGGGACGACGCCGTGCGTGTCGGCGACGGTGACGACGACCTTCGGGGTCTTGCCGTAGGCGGTCGTCGCGGTGGTGGCCTTCGTCGTGGTGGTGTACTTGACGATGCCGGTCCAGGAGGCGGCGGCGCCGCTGCCGTTGAGGTTGGCGGCGGAGACCGTGGCCGTGTAGGTGCCGAGGGCCAGACCGGTGAACGAGTACGACGTGCTGGTGGCCGGGACGTCCTTGGTGGCCACGACGGCGCCGTCCGAACCGGTCAGCGTCACGCGGTAGTCGGTGACCGGGAGAGCGGTGGCGGCCGGAGCGGTCCAGCTGAGCTTGACGCTCGCGTCGCCGCGGGTCGCCTTCAGGACGGGCGCGGCGGGCACCGAGGTGTCGACACCCGACTCCTCCAGGCCGCCGAGCTTGGCGTGCTTGGCCGGGTTGACCGAGCCGTTGTACGACTCGTTCATGAAGCCGAACGAGGCGATGACGGCCTCGGCGGTGTCGGAGGCGAGGGCCGCCTCATGCGTGCCGTTGGTGACGAAGACGTCGTAGAGCGCCTTGTCGAAGAAGACGCCGGTGGGGTCGATCGCCCGGCTCGGGACGACGTTGTAGACGTCGCGGCCGAAGGTGGCGTTCTCGTAGTAGCCGCCGACCGGGGTGAGCTTGCCGTTCACCGTGGTCACCGGGCTGGTGGCGCCGGTGTCGCCGGGCAGCTGCACGCTCGCCAGGTGCGCGCCGGCGGCGGCCGCGGTGGTGCTGTGGTCGGGGGCGACGTCGTTGATCTGGGCGATCCAGCTGCCCACGGAGAACGGCACGAGGGCGCCGTCCTGGGTGAGGGCGTCGTTGGCCTGGTTCTCCTGGACGGCCGGGACGTTCGGGGAGAGCGTGGCGTCGGTGAGGCCGATCGCGGCGAGGAAGAACTTGCGGGTGCCGGAGCCGCTCTGCGGGATCTGCGGGTGCACGGTCTGGCCGTTCACCTCGGTCAGCGAGCCCGAGTAGATGTCGTGCAGCTGGTCGACCGTGAGCGTGTTCAGGGCCGAGCCGCGGACCGCCACGCCGACCGCGTCCCGCGCGAACGGGATGTAGGTGAAGGCGGTGCCGGAGGTGCTCGGACCGCTGGAGGAGCGGGCGAAGTCGACCTGGCCCTTGATGGAGACACCGGAGCTGTCGGGGAACTTGTCGCCGGTCAGCGACATGCTGAGGGCGAGACGGCCCTTGCCGGAGCCGTTGGGGCGCAGGAAGGACGGGCCGCCCGTGCGGGTCTGGATGTTCGAGGTGGTGGAGCCGGTGACGGGCTCGATCGCGTCGTACGAGGCGAGGCCGGCGTCACCCGCCTTCACCGCGGTGGTGGCGTAGCTCTTGCCGTTGACCTCGTCGCCGGCGAGGGCGTTGAGCACGTCCTGGGTGGTGTCGGAACCCACGCCGACGAGCTGGCGGAAGGTCCCGGCGGGGGTGGGGTCGGCGGACGCCGGGCTCGCGAGAACCAGGGTGCCGGACACCACGGCGGCGGCGACCATGGCCGCCGTCAGGCGCGTTCTGCGCATCGAGAGTCTCCTGGGGAGTTGGTGCGTCTGGGCTCCCCCGTGCTCGGGCGAAGTCGAGAGCGCGGGGGCGGATCTGGCAGGGTGGTGCGGGCCGTCCGCCCCGACTGCCTTTCGGGGCGGGCGGCCGTCTGTGGGGAGCACCGGGCACTGGTGGCCCGCGCTCCGGCCCGGAGCGTCGGCCCGTGCGGGCGTCGGCTCCGGGAAGGGGCTCAGCCCCGGCCGGGTGGCAGCAGCCTGCGCAGCCGTTCCGGCAGGGTGAGCGCGGGGATGGTCACGCCGCGGCCGCCGGGGAGCGGGATCCGCAGCGGCAGCCTGAGACGGCGGCCGCCGGCGAAGGGCGCCCCGATGCCGGCCACGGCGCCGAGCGCGGCACCGACCGGGACCGCGTACCGCAGTGAGTTGGCCGGGTCGTCGGGCGTGGTGCCCAGCGCGGTGGTCTGTACGGCCTTGCCGCCGTCGTAGGAGGGCTTGTCGCTCGGCGTCGCGCTGGTGGCCGCGCTCGGCGTCGCACTGCTGTCGCCGCCCGTGGAGCCTCCGATCGAGCCGCCGGAGACGCTGCCGCCCGATCCTCCGCCGGAGCCGAGGGAGTCGCTGCCGCCACTGCCGCCCGTGCCGCCGCCGCTCGATCCGCCGTCGGAGCCGCCGTCCGAGCTGCCGTCGGAGGAGGAGGCGGAGGCGGAGGGCGCGGTGTAGTGGACGAGGGCGTCGGCGGCGTCGGTCGCCTTGGTGCGCAGGGCCGTGGAGAGCGGGGCGTAGCCGACCGGGAGGCGGCCCGGGTCGGCGCCGCTGGTCTGCCCGTCGCCGGCCGCGTACCGCAGCAGGGCGGCGTAGTCCTTGCGGGCGGCCGCATCGATCTTGGCGGGGCGTACGGCCGCGTAGACCAGCTCGGCGAGCGGGTAGGCGCCCTTCGCGGTGGCCTTGGCCGGGGTGATCTCGGGGGCTCCGGTGCCGGTGGCGCTCGTGGCGGCCGCGGTCAGGGACGCCGTGCTCGGTGCCACGAACTTTCCGGCGGTGTTGCGCAGCCGGGCGGTCTGCAGGCCGTACCGCTCGGCGGAGGCCGCGTCGGTCACGGTGATCACGAACCGCGAGCCGACCGTCTGCGGACCGGGGCTCTTGAAGGCGGGCGGGTTGGCGAGCGCGTCCCAGCTCGACTTCCACAGTGTGTCGGCGCGCCGGGTGTGCAGGGCGCCGGAGTGCATGTCCTCCACGTAGGGGTGGAAGTCGGTCATGCACTGCTTGATGGTGGCGTCGGTGCCCGGCGGGACCGTGCACCAGGGGTCGCTCTTGGGGTAGTCGTCGGTGGTGGCGGGGTCGAAGGCGGCGCCGGTCGGGTTCAGGTCGGCGCTGCTGCTGTAGTACGGGTTGACGCGCATGCCCCAGTCGTCGGAGACACCGGCGAGGAAGCCGCGGGCCTCCTTGTCCGCGAGGATCCACTGCCACAGTGCGCGGGCCGAGTCGCTGTGGCCGAGCGAGGTGATCAGGTCGGTGTCGGTGGCCGGGGTCTCGGAGACCGACAGATCGGCGAACTCCGGGTTGAGCGCGATGAATTCGGGGTCGCTCGCCAGGCCCGCCGGGTTGCTCTTCGCCCAGCCGTATCCGGTGGCGGTGTTGTCCCCGAGCACTGCCCCCCAGGGCGAGTTGCGGTACGACTCGGTGAGCAGCTTGGCGACCAGGCGCGGGGTGAGGTCGATGGAGTCGACCTTGGTTCCGGCGAGTTGTCGGATGGAGTCGGGGGCGCCGGCCTTGGGTCTGCGTTCGACGGTGAAGCCGATGACGGCTCCGGAGAGCGCGACGGGCGCGTACACGGTCGTGTCGGAGGGCGCCGTCGTGCCCGTGTCGGCGCCGAGCGCCCGGGTGGTGAAGGCGAGCCCGGAGGAGCCGTCGTTGGAGAGCCGGGCCCGGGTGTCGGGCTCACCGAGCTCGGTGTAGCCGTACACCGTGCCGGTCGGGCACAGGGCCGCCTGCCAGCTGGTCATGGCGTCGGCGGCGAGTTCGCTGCCGGTGGTGGCGCGCTCGTCGGCGCCGAGGGCGCAGTTGGTGCCGACCGGGTTGAAGTCGAGCTTGACGGCGATGCGGTTCTTCCAGTTGGTGGAGGAGACCGGGGAGCCCGCGTTGACCTGGCTGGTGTCCGCGTACGGCGTTCCGTCGAGGTCGAGGTGGCCCTGCGGGACGATCACCAGCCAGCAGGAGCGGGGCGCGGTGGTGCCGTTCTCGGTGACCGGGGTGCCGCAGCCCAGGTGCGGGGCCTCGTTGGCGGTCTGTACCTCGAAGAACTCCTTGCCCCTGCCGTCGGCGCCGGTGCGCGCGAAGTCGACCTCGTTGGTGGTGTTGTGGTTGAACAGGGCGTTGTTCTGGGTGCCGGTGGTGATCACCGTGCCGTCGACGGACTTGAAGGGCACCTCGCCCTGTCCGAACGCGCCGCCGGCGCCGTAGCGGTCGTCCTGCCCGTAGTTGGTGGGGGCGGCGCTGTAGGTGATTTTGCGGGTGTCGTCGTAGTCGTTTCCGGGCCAGCTGCCCCGGTCGGTGGTCGGCGAGGCACCGTACTGGCACTGGGTGCGCGAGGGGCCCGGGTTGTCCGGCACGGTGCCGTCGTCGTCGCCCCAGCACTGCATGATCTGTACGAAGTCGGTGTTGAACGACGTACCCGCGAAGGTGGTCGGGGTGCCGCCTGACCAGGAGACCGTGACCGCCTGGCTGGTGAGGCGGGTGGTCTGGCCGACCGTGAACTTCATGTCCTTGAACTCGCCGCGCCCCGAGACGGTCACGGCGGAGCCGGTGGCATCCGCGCCGCTCGCGGCGGTCGCGGGCGCCGCGGCCTGCGCCACGCCGAGACCGGCGAGCGCGCCGACAGCGGCTCCGGCGACGATACGCAGCAGCAGGCGTCGTACGCGGTTCATGGCACGCGTCCTCCCTTGGCGGTTCAACTCGCCTGCCGTTCCTGGGTGGTTCAACTCGCCTGTCGTTCCTCGGCGGTTCACCGGGAACTGCCGTCCGTGCTGTCCTTGCCGCCGTTGCCCTGGCCGCTGCCGGCGCGCCCGGCGATGGCCCGGGAGACCGCGGCGGGCAGCAGCACGAGCCCGAGCACCATGAACCCGGCGAGCAGCATCAGCGTCTGCGTACTGGTCCAGCCACTGCTGCCGGCCACGGCGACCGGCTGGGCGAGGGCGATCGTGCCGTCCGCCGCGGTGCCACTGCCGCCGCCGGAGCCTGGGGAGCCCGAGCCCGAGCCGGCCCCGCCGCCGGAGCCGGGCGACAGGGTCTGCCCGGTGTCCGGGTCGATCACGGGCTGGGCGCTGCCGCCGGTACCGCCGCCCGCGATTCCGGTGCCTCCGCCTCCCGAACTCCCGCCGCTCGTACCGCCGTTCACGGATCCGCCCGACGTGCCGCCGCTGCTCGTACCGCCCGTGGAGCCCGAACCCCCGGAGCTGCCGCCGGCCTTGGCGCCGCCGCTGCCCGTGGTGCAGGGCGGGGCGCCCTTCTTGTCGCAGGCCGCCGGGTAGGGCGCGGTCTCGGCGAGCTTGTTGCGCCCGTCGGAGGAGAAGGTCGGGTTGTTGCAGCCCTTGATGTTGATGTTCTGGGCCTGCACGCCCGGGATGCGGCGGATCTGCTCGAAGCCCGCCTTCACCAGGTTGATCGGCAGCGGCGAGTAGCCGAGCGAGGGCGCCTGCTGCTGGCCCTGGCACATGAAGTAGTACGAGAACGCGCCGAGCGTCTTGCCCTTGGCCTTGGTGAAGGTGCCCTGCACCTTCAGGGGCAGGATCATGTACGAGTAGCTGGACAGCGGGTAGTTGCGCTTGTCGCTGTCGTTGTAGACGCCGTCGAGCTTCTGGGTGAGGTAGTCCGCGGAGCTCTTGTCGGTGTTGATCCGCGCCTTGAGCAGCGAGACGGCGACGTTCTGCGGGGTCGGCTCGGTGTAGTAGCCCGCGTGGTTGAGGACCTTGGCGACCGGATAGTGGGCGTTGAGCGCGTACGAGTAGTTGACGTAACCGATCGCACCCTCGCCGTAGTTCTGGGCGACATAGCCCGCCACGCCGAGGTCGCCGGACTGGGCGATCATGCCGGACACGGTCGGGTAGTACGAGGTCTGTCCGCAGGCCCCGGAGCGGCCGACCTTGCGGCAGTACGCCTGCCACAGCGACGCGTGCTGGTTGGCCATCCACATCGTGAACTGGGCGGTGGAGCCCGAGCCGTCGGAGCGGACGACGGGGACGATGGTGCGGTGCGGCAGTTGCAGGCCCGGGTTGTCGGCCTTGATCACCGGGTCGTCCCAGGTCTTGATCGCCCCGGTGAAGATCTTGGTGACGACGTCGCCGGAGAGCCGCAGGTTGGTGACCCGCTTGCCGTTGACGGTCAGGTGGTACATGAAGACGGTGCCGCCGGCCACGATCGGCATGTAGGCGTACGACCCCGACGCGGGCCGTTCGGCGGCCGAGCCGTCGGTCGGGTGGGTCTGGAACGGGATGTCCGAGACCGCGAAGTCGACTGTGCCGCTGAGGAATTGGCGGCGGCCGTCGGAGGAGCCGGTGCCGGCGTAGCTGATCCGCATGCCGTACTGGTTGACGGCGCGGCGCCACTCGTCGACGGCGTTCTCCGCCCAGGTGGAGCCGGCCCCGGCGATCGGGGTGTAGCCGTCGGCCGCGGCGGGTGCCGCCGCGGGTCCGGCCAGCAGCCCGGCGATCACGCCGAGCAGCGCGCCGAGTGTGCCCAGGGCACGCAGGCGCCGAAGAGCGGTGGTGAGGTGGCTGCGCATCAGTCGTTCTCTCCGGTGGCGGTGGGTGCGGCTGGAGCGGTGGTGGGGGCGAACAGGGACAGCCCGGGAGCGTGCAGTTCGTCGAAGCGGGCCACGTCGCGGCGCGAGGCGCGGGCCGTGCGGCGCGCCTGGCGCTTCGTCTGGTGGCCGGGGCCGCGGCCGCCGATCACCCGGGCGATCACGAACAGCACCAGGACCAGAGCCATGAGTACGGCCGCCGCGCCGAAACCGCGGGCGATCATCGCGGGCTCCGGCGACTTGACGAAGTTGAAGACCGCGAGCGGCAGCGACACCATCGGCCCGCTCGTCGGATCGGCGTTGAGCGCGGCCGTGAAGCCGGCGGTGAGCAGCACGGGCGAGGTCTCTCCGATACCGCGCGCCGTGCCGAGGATGACGGCCGTGGCGAGTCCGGAGCGGGCGGTGGGCAGGATGACGTGCCAGACCGTGCGCCAGCGGGGCGCCCCGAGCGCTTCGGCCGCTTCGGTCAGGGTTCCCGGCACCAGCCTCAGCACCACGTCGGCGGCGCGGATCACGATCGGCAGCATCATCACGCTGATCGCGAAGCCCGCCGCGAGGCCCGACTTCTGCATGCCGAGGCCGAGGATCCAGGTGGCGTACACCATCAGGCCCGCGACGATCGACGGCAGCGCGGTCATCGCCTCGACGATGGTGCGGACG
The DNA here is from genome assembly GCF_041053035.1 of Streptomyces sp. R35. Taxonomy (NCBI): domain Bacteria; kingdom Bacillati; phylum Actinomycetota; class Actinomycetes; order Kitasatosporales; family Streptomycetaceae; genus Streptomyces; species Streptomyces sp. R35. The sequence continues at coordinate 6,887,903 of NZ_CP163440.1, read as the reverse complement.
AACCGGGAGAAGCGGCCCGGGATCTGGTTCAGGTAGACCGCGCAGGCCAGGCCCAGCGGGACGGTGATCGCGAGCGCGATGGCGGTCATGGTGAGCGTGCCGAGCATCGCGTGCGCGATACCGCCGTGGGTGAGCGGGTCGAGGGGGCCCGAGGCCTGCATGTCCTGGGTGAAGAAGTTGCCGTGCGACAGGGCCTCCCGGCCGCGCCAGGCCGTGAAGCCGACGACGAGGAAGAGCGCCGAGAACAGCAGCGTGGCCGCCGTCCACAGCACGACCGTCATCACCCGGTCGCGGACGGCCTGGCCGTCCTCCTCCAGTCCGGTGAGCACCGCGTAGATCGCCAGGAAGGCGACATAGGTGGTGACCGTGAAGCCCAATCCGCCCGAGAACGGGGCGAGTTGACCGAACAGCAGGACGCTGACGCAGAATCCGGAGGCGGCGGCGCCGCACAGGGACAGCACCCCGGAGCGGCTGACGCCACCGATACGGCGCGGCCGGTCGGGCGGCAGCGCGGGCTCGGGTGCGAGGGCCTCGGCTGCCGGGGCGGCCGGGGCGGTGGTTTCTTCTACGACGGTTACGGCGGTCATCTCATGCCTCGCTCTCTGCGCCGGACCGGGAGCGGGCCACAACGGAGGAGGCGGTGAAGTTGACCGCCAGGGTGAGCAGGAACAGCGTCAGGCCCGCCGCCATCAGCGCCGACATGCCGAAGGGCGAGGCGTCGCCGTAGTGCAGGGCGATCAGCGAGGAGACCGAGTTCGAGCCGGTCTGCAGGATGTGCGGCTGGATGACGAACACCGGCGAGATGATCAGGTAGACCGCGATGGTCTCGCCGAGCGCCCGGCCGAGCCCCAGCATCGTGCCGCCGATGATGCCGCCCTTGCCGTACGGCAGGACGACCGCGCGGATCATTCCCCAGCGGGTCGCGCCGAGCGCGTACGCGCCCTCGCGTTCGCCGGCCGGGGCCTGCGAGAAGACCTCGCGCATGACCGAGCACTGGATCGGCGCCACCATCAGGGCGACGACGATTCCGGCGACGAAGGTGGAAGCCGTGTAGACGCTCTCGGAGGCCAGCGGCTCGCCCGGCTGGGCGCCGTCCACGGTGAACAGGGGGATCCAGCCGAACCAGGTGGACAGCCAGCGCGACAGGCCGATCACATGCTGCTGGAAGAAGAACAGGCCCCACAGCCCGTACACCACGGAGGGGACGGCCGCCATCAGGTCGACCATCGTCACCAGGGTGCGGCGCAGTCTGGGTGGAGCCACGTCGGTGATGAACAGGGCGGTTCCGACGGCCAGCGGCATGGAGATCGACACTGCGACGAGGGCGATCAGAACGGTGCCGGTCATGACGGCCGCGATACCGAAGTTGTGGACGTCCGGCTGCCATTCGGCGGTGGTGAGGAAGGCGAAGCCCCTGGCGCGCAGCGCCTGACCGGCCCTCAGGAGCAGGAAGAGCCCTACCCCCGCCATGACGGCGAGGACGGCGACACCGGTGGCCGTCAGCTGATACCGGAAGATCCGGTCACCGAGACCTCGGGCCGAGTTCAGCCGCCGGGGAACGGGTCTTTCGGACTCCGGCCGGTCGGCGACCGCAGTACCGGTCCCCTGTCTGCCGGACTCCGGTCTGCCGGACTCCGGTCTGTCGGACTCCTCTTGCGCGGACGCCACGTGCGGTCCCCCCGTTCCGGAAACGGAATCAGAGCGCGGCGGCCGGACGGCGCCACGCGGGGAGATTCAATGGCCGGATCATGTCGGTCCCACGCGCGATCTGTGGCCGAGTGACGAACAACGTATGTCTGTTCGGTGCGCGGCCTGTGGAGGATGCGCGAAGACCGGGGCGGAGACACACGAAGAGCCCGGCGGGCCGCCGGGCTCTTGAATGACTCGGACGATCCGGCGGTGTCTAGACCGCCGTGACCGCCGACAGCCGGGTCACGTCCCGGGCCGTTCCCGTGACGCCCGACAGGAACCCCTGCGCCCGCGGAGAGGCGTTTTCGGTCAGCCAGGTCGGGTCGATGTCGCAGACGGCGACGCGGACCTCGGTGCCGACCAGGGCCAGCGGGAGGGTGTGGACGACCGTCGACGGGAAGCTCAGGATCGTACGGCCGATGGGGCCGCGGCGGGCGATCAGCTCCAGGGGCAGGTCGGGGCGGACGATTTCGAGGCCCGTCTCGACGGCCAGCCGGTGCAGCTTGTCGGTGCTCTCGCGACGGTGGGCGAAGTAGCGGGTCGCGCCGTGCGCCCCCGCGAGGCTCTTGACCGCCGCCAGGTAGCGGTCCGGGTCGACCACGCCCGTCTCGACGAGCGAGGTGCCGACCAGGTCGGCGCCCTTGGTGATGCGGGGCGGGCCGAAGCGGGCGCGGGTCCAGGAGAAGTCGTTGGCGGTGATGCGGACGCCGTCCGGGGCCGAGTCGATCGGCATGGAGGAGAAGACCTCGACGGTACGGCGGCCGGTCGGGGTGAGACGGCGGCGGGCCGAGGCCGAGACCGGCGCGAAGAGCACGTCGCGCGCACCGGGGCGGCCACCGCGCCGGTGCCAGCGCACCAGACGCTCACCGCGGGCGAGCTGGGCGACGAACTCCATCGTCGCCGTGCCGTCGTCGACGACGACCAGGTCCTGAGCCTTGGTGATCGTCAGCAGGAGCTGTACGTAGCGGGAGAACGGGTCCCCCATGACGATGCGCCGGGCCTTGCGCAGCAGCGGGGCCAGTCCCCCGATGGTGTGGAAGGGGGCCGTGGTGCCGCCGCGCGCCTCCTCCCAGCGGACCTGGTGACCCTCGTCGCGGGCCAGCTCCGCCATACGGCGCAGCTGGCCGCGGGTCATCGGGTCGTTGGGCGAGAGGACGACGAGGGTGAACCCCGCGCCGGACGCCGGGTCATACGTCCCCGAGGACCCCGCGCCGGACGCCGGCTCGGCGGCCCCGGAGGGTCCCGCACCGGGCGCCGTCGCACTGTGGGCGTGGGTGTGCGCCCACTCCAGCACGTTGAGCAGCTGTACCGGACTCTCGACGAAGGCGAGAGTGTGGGAGCCGGCGGAACCGGCGCGGGGGCTCATCGACGTACGACCGTCCCGTCGTAAGGAATTCAGGGCGTTCAGACCGCGACCGGCTCGCCCGCGGCCGCGGCGATCTCCGCCTCGGCGACGACGCCCGTGACGCGGCGCAGCTTCTTCATGGGGCCGAGCTCGGACTCGTAGACCTTCTTGACGCCGTCACCGAGGGAGGCCTCGATGGTGCGGATGTCGCGGACCAGGCGGGTCAGGCCCTGCGGCTCGACCGAGGCGGCCTGGTCGGAGCCCCACATGGCGCGGTCGAGGGTGATGTGACGCTCGACGAAGGTGGCGCCGAGGGCGACCGCGGCGAGCGTGGTCTGCAGGCCCGTCTCGTGGCCGGAGTAGCCGATCGGAACGTTCGGGTACTCACCCTGGAGGGTGTTGATGACGCGGAGGTTCAGCTCGTCCGCCTTCGCCGGGTACGTCGAAGTGGCGTGGCAGAGCAGGATGTTGTCCGAGCCGAGGACCTCGACCGCGTGGCGGATCTGCTTCGGGGTCGACATGCCGGTGGAGAGGATGACCGTGCGGCCGGTGGCGCGGAGCGAGCGCAGGAGCTCGTCGTCCGTGAGGGACGCGGACGCGACCTTGTGGGCCGGGACGTCGAACTTCTCCAGGAAGGCGACGGCCTCGGTGTCCCACGGGGAGGCGAACCAGTCGATGCCCTTCTCCTTGGAGTACTCGTCGATCTGGCGGTACTCGTCCTCACCGAACTCCACACGGTGGCGGTAGTCGATGTAGGTCATGCGGCCCCAGGGGGTGTCGCGCTCGATGTCCCACTGGTCGCGCGGGGTGCAGATCTCCGGGGTGCGCTTCTGGAACTTGACGGCGTCGCAGCCGGCCTCGGCGGCGGCGTCGATCAGCTTGAAGGCGTTCTCGAGCTCGCCGTTGTGGTTGATGCCGATCTCGCCGACGACGTAGACGGGGTGGCCCGGGCCGGCGGTCTTCGAACCGAACGTGCGCAGACGGGAGTTGGTGCTCATGATGGAGACGTTCCTTACTTGTCGAGGGAGTCGAGAGAAGGGCCGAGGATCCAGCTGGCGATCTCTCGGATCGCGCCGTCGCCACCGGGGACGGTGGTGACCGCGCGTGCGGCGCCGCGCACGACGTCGTGGGCGCTCGCGACCGCCACGGGCCAGCCCACGAGGGCGAAGCACGGGAGGTCGTTGACGTCGTTGCCGACGTAGAGCACGCGCTCAGGCGCGATGCCCTGCTCCTCGCACCACTGCTTCAGTGCGAGGTCCTTGCGGTCGATGCCGTGCAGGACCGGGAGCTTGAGCTTCCGGGCCCGGGCGGCGACCACCGGGTTCTGTTCCGAGGACAGGATCAGCATCGTCAGCCCGCTCTTGCGGAGGGCGGCGATACCGAGTCCGTCTCCGCGGTGCACGGAGACGAACTCCCGTCCCTCGGAGTCGATCAGCACCCTGTCGTCGGTCTGGGTGCCGTCGAAGTCGAGGACGACCGCGTCGATGTCGGCGGCGGTCGGGAGGGCGCCGGGCCGGTTCGCGTCGAAGAGCGGCGCGAGGGCCCGGGCACGGGCGAGGTCGTGCGGGTCGTCGATCTCCAGCACGCGGGCCGGGTCGGTGCGCACCAGCTCCGTACGACCGAAGAAGCGGTGCTGGTGCTCGCGCAGGCCCGCCGCGTCCATGGCGTACGCGGCGCCGGTCTCCAGCAGGTCCTGGGGGCGGTCCTGGCGGCGCGGGCGGAACGACTTGTCGTGGTTGACGCCGTAACCGCCGTCCGTGGCGGTGGAGTTGGCGACCTTGGTCGAGCCCCCGACCTCGGAGGTGCGCGCGGTGTCGACGACCGCCGGGTCGTCGTCCGCGTCCCGCCAGATGAACCCGTGGAACGGCGCCACCGTCAGCGCGGTGTCGGCGCCGTTCTCCACGACCGCGCCCGCGACCCCGTCGATGTCCTCGCGGACGATGAACGGGCTGGTGCACTGGACCAGCAGGACCACGTCGACCGGGGAGCCGTGCAGCGCCTCGTGGGCGTCCATGGCATGCAGGACGGCGGCCTCGGAGGTGGCGGTGTCGCCAGCGATGGCAGCGGGGCGCAGCACGACCTCGGCGCCGGCCTCACGGGCGGCGGCGGCGATCGCCTGGTCGTCCGTGGAGACCACGACGTCCGTGACGAGCCGGGTGGCGCGGCACTCGCGCACCGCGCGGGCCACCAGCGGCACACCGCCGACGGGGAGGAGGTTCTTCGCGGGCACGCCCTTGGAGCCGCCGCGCGCGGGGATCACCGCGAGCACGCGGCGCACCGGCGCCGCTTGGCCCGCTTCCGGGTTGGTCATGCGCTGTTCTCCTTGACGAGGAAGGCGAGAAAGGCGTGGGGGGCGGGGGCTTCCGGGGGTGTCGGGACCGCCGGGGCCCTGGGCGGCGGCGCTCACAGCTCCCCCATCCGCCGGATCACCGGCGCCACGCGCTGGACGCCGTGGCGGTAGGCGCCGCGGGCCGCCCGGCGCACGATCTGCCGTACGGGGCTGGGCTCCTTGTCCGCCGCGGGCGCGCCGGGCAGCGGGCTGCCGTCCGGGCCGAGGTGGTGGCGGGCGAGGATGCCGGGCAGATAGCCGGGCGCGGTGACGGGCGTGTAGTAGGGGGCGAGGGCCGGGAGTCCGGGCGCCTCCAGCAGTTCGCTGATGCGGAACCGCGCCACGTCGAAGGCCGTCTCGTACGACCCGTCGGCGGCGACGCCCTGCCGGGCCACCCACGCCACGTCGGACACCGGCCGGTACCCGTCGTCGAGCTGGTCCCAGGAGGCGAGGCAGCCGGAGCCCACGAAGTGGTGGTTGCCGAGCGCCTCGCGCACCCCGAGGTCGCTCAGGACGACGGTGGGGATACGGCGGTGCAGGGACTCCAGGGCCGCCGTGGAGCTGATGGTGACCAGCAGGTCGGTGCGGTCGAGGACCTCGCCCATGTGCCCGTAGACCAGGCGGAAGTTGGCGGGCGGGTCGGCCTTCTGCACCAGCTTCTGGTAGGGCAGCTCCTCGATGTGCGTGGTGTGTTCGCCCGGCTTGGAGCGCAGCTTCAGCAGGACCTCGCGGTCCGGGTGCAGCCGTGCGTGCCGGATCAGCCGGTTCAGCAGATACGTGCGGTCCTTGCGGCTCTCCGGTACGGAGGGCTGGGCGGCGAAGACGACCGTGTACGGGTCGTGCCCCCCGGCGGGGTACGCCGTGCCGCCCAGGAAGGGCAGCGCGACCTCGGTCACCGACCCGGCGTCGGCGCCGACCCCCTCGTACACGGCCCGGAAACGGTCCGCGTCTTGGCGGGAGTTGGCGAGGACGAGGTCCGCGCCGTGCCGCAGCAGCAGCCCGTCGGCGAGCTTCTCGTAGACGACGCCGACATAGCCGGTGACGACCACGGGCCGCTTCGTCCGCCCGTCCCAGGCGCGGGCCAGCCCGTGCAGCATCGCCTGGACGGCGCCGCCGACGAGGGCGAGGACCAGGACGTCGTACTGCTCCTTCGCCATGTCGCGCAGGAATTCGACGGCGGTGACCTCGCGGAGGGAATCCGCGCGGACGCCGACTTCTTCGAGCTGGCGGGCGGTGGGGGTGGCACGGCCGCGCAGGAGGTATCCGTCGAGGTGGATGTCCGATTCGACAGGAGAGATACGGTTCGCGGTGAGCGAACCCCATTTCCACCGGGTATCGGAGTCCGCCAGGACGGCGACCCGCAGGGACTTCGTGGTACTTGCTGGCACGTCCAAGACGCTAGAAAGCGATGTGGAGTTGCGGCCCAACCTGAATGCAACAAAGGGTTAACAGCACGTCGACGAATGGCGAATCGGGCCGCTTACGCACAGGAAAAAAGCCTGGTTCACAGCTTCGCCACGCGCCGTTCACCTGGCATCAAGCCGCCGGTCAAGACGAATGCCGGGCCGCCGCCTAACGTCACGTGGGTGGTCAAGCTCTCCGTCATCGTGCCGTTCTACAACGTGCAGCAATACGCGCCCGACACTCTGAAGAGCCTGCGTGCGAACGCGCGGGCGGACTTCGAATTCATTCTCGTCGACGACTGTTCGCGCGACGAGACACCGGACATCCTCGCGCGCGCGGAGCGCGAGCTCCCGGGCGCGGTGTATGTCAGACATGAGAAGAATGGAGGACTGGCGACCGCGCGCAACACAGGCATCGACGCGGCACGCGGCGAGTACCTCACGTTCCTCGACGGGGACGACTGGCTCGCCCCCGGCTATTACGAGCAACTCCTGGGCTCCATCGAGGACTTGGGCTGCGACTTCGTCCGTACGGACCATGTCCAGTGCACCGCCCGCGCCCGCACCATCCACCGTGTTCCGCAGGGCCGGCGGGGTGTGGTGATGAATCCACGCGACGCGATCCTGCCCGCCGACCGGTCCACCTCCGTCGACTACGCCTACGCCTGGGCGGGCATCTACCACCGCCGGCTGGTCGACCGCGGACTCCTGCACTTCACCCATGGACTGCGTACGGCCGAGGACCGGCCGTGGATCTGGAAACTGCACCGGGAGGCGGAATCCTTCGCCACGGTGGGGCTGCTCGGCGTGTTCTACCGGCGTGGCGTAGCCTCCTCTCTCACCCAGATCGGCGACGTACGCCAGCTCGATTTCATTCGCGCGTTCGATCAGGTCGTGGCGGAAACCGCCGAGGATCGTGACGCGGAAAAACTCCTGCCCAAAGCCGTGCGCACATATTGCGCGATTATTTCCCATCACCTGGGATCCATCGAAAGGTTCGAGCCAGCGGTGGCACGGAAACTCAAGTCCATGAGCGCCGTCGCCCTGCGGCGTATGCCGCAGGACGTGCTCGACGACGCCCTCGACTCGATGGACATCCAGCGCGCCACCCGGCTGCGCCGGCTGCGCCGCCGTCCCGCCGCCACGGGGGTGGCCGCGTGACCACCCAGATCTTCCTGGCGTCCACGCTGTACGGAACGGCCACGCTCGCCGCCGCCCTGGACACCGAGTGTTTCGCGCCCGCCGACCGGCGCATCCTGCTCGTCTCCAACAACGCGGCGACACCCGAGACGACGTCCGGCGTGGACGACATGCCCGGCTTCGAGCAGCTGCGCGGCCGCTTCGACGACGTGATCTCCTGGAACGAGACCATCTCCCCCTTCCACCCCGGCGGTTGGGCCCCGCGGCTCGACGACGTACCCCTGTGGGAGCGGCATCTGCGGCTCGCCTGGAACCTCGGCGACGACGACATCGAGCTGGCCGTCGAGTCGATCCAGGTGAACCCGGCGCTCGGCGTCGCGCAGATCTTCACCGGCGCGCCCGTCACCGTCTACGCGGACGGCCTGATGAGCTACGGCCCCACCCGCAACAAGATCGACCCGCTGGTCGGCACCCGGGTGACCCGCCTGCTCCACCTGGACCTGGTCCCCGGCCTCACGCCCCTGCTCCTCACGGAGTTCGACGTCGAGCCGGAGATCGTGCCGACGGACGCGTTCGTGAAGGTGCTCGCCGAACTCGTGGACACCGGCGACACGTTGCCCGCCATCGACGAACCGGCACTTCTCCTCGGCCAGTACCTCTCCGCGCTGGACATCCTCACCGCCGAGGAGGAGGAGAACCTCCACGTACGGATGCTGAAGGGCGCCCTCGCCCTCGGCCACACCCGCGTGGTGTTCAAGCCGCACCCCTCGGCCCCGGCCCGCTGGTCGCGCCTGCTGGAGAAGGAGGCCGAGAAGCTCGGCGCCGACCTCACGGTGCTCGACACCCCGGTCCTCGCCGAGGTGCTCTACCAGCGGATGCGCCCCGCCCTGGTCGTCGGCTGCTTCTCCACCGCGCTGCTCACGGCGTCCGCGCTGTACGGCCTGCCGGTCGCCCGCATCGGCACCGGGTCGCTCCTCGACCGTCTCACGCCGTACGAGAACAGCAACCGCATCCCCGTGACGATCGTGGACGCCCTGCTGCCCGAGCTGACGGACGAGGCGGCGGTCGCCGAGCAGCGGCACGGCATGGATGTGGCGGGCCTGACCGAGCTCGTGCGCGCCGTGGGCTTCGCGATGCAGCCGAAGATCTACCCGCGGCTGCGCGGTGCCGCCGAGCGCTACCTCTCCCAGCATCTGACACAGCACAACTGGCGCTACTTCAAGCGCCGCCGCCTCACTTCGCTGGCCCTGCCCGGCGCCGTACCGGCCCAACTCGCCTTCATCCCGCGCAACGCGACCGTACGCCGCGTCGCACGCACGGCGCGTGCGCTGCGCCGGGGGGCCAAGCGCTGACGACGATCGCCGGACCGCCGTACCGCCGATCGCCGCGCCCCCGTCCCACTCCACTCCGGGACGGGGGCTTCGCGTTGCCCGGATCCCGCCGGCCGCTCGGCGCCCCCGATAGGGACTCCGAGTGCCGCCGCGGCGTCGACACGCCGGGAGGTCCTTCGTCCTGGGGACATCCGCCAGGCATGTGTAGAGAACCAGACATCTGCGGGTATGCGTCCCAGGCCCGTCGCGCCCCTGCGCCGTGACGTCGCGCCCCCCACGCCCCCAGCTGAGAAGGTCCCGCGATGAACGCGTCCGACCAGACGTTGGCAGCGACAGGCTCGCCCCTCACGCCGACCACCACGCTTCGTCCGCCGGCCACCTCTCGCACTCCTCCCGCCCCCGCCCCGGCCGGCCGCGAGGACCGGCTGCGCTCACTGGACGGACTGCGTCTGCTGGCCGCCCTGTTCGTCTGCCTCTACCACTTCGCCGGGAGGGGCGGGACGATCGCCGGCTCCTGGCACCAGTCCCCCGGCCGGCTGTTCCCGAGCCTGTCGCTCGCGGCGGTCTACGGCTGTCTCGGCGTGCAGTTCTTCTTCGTCATCAGCGGCTTCGTGATCTGCATGAGCAGTTGGGGCCGGACCCTGGGCGACTTCTTCCGCTCCCGGGTCGCCCGTCTCTACCCGGCGTACTGGACCGCGCTGATCCTGGTCACCGTGGCGGCCTGCGCGCTCCCGGTCGTCCTGCGTCCGCTCGGCCTCGACGCGTTCCTCGTCAACCTGACGCTGCTGCAACAGCCGATGGGCGTACCCCGGGTCCTGGGGGTGTGCTGGACGCTGTGGGCGGAGGTCCGCTTCTACGCGCTGTTCGCGCTGTGCGTGGTCCGGCGGGGCGTCACCTACCGCCGGGTGGTGCTGTTCTGCTGTGGGTGGACCCTGGCCTGCGCCCTCGCCCGGGTCGCCGGCAGCCCGCTGACCGACGAGCTGGTGATGCCCGGGCACGCCCCCTTCTTCATCGGCGGCCTGGCGCTCTACCTCGTGCACCGCTTCGGGAGCGACCCACTGCTGTGGGGCATCGTCGGTGTCTCCTGGCTGCTGGGACAGCACCAGGCGACGACAGCACTGTGGCACCCGGGCGCACAGGGCGACTTCCACCGCGATCCCTACGTCATCCTGCTCATCGTCACCCTCGCCTTCGCCGCCGTGGCGGCAGTGGCCATGGGCTGGACACGCTGGGCGAACTGGCACTGGCTGACGGTGGCGGGGGCGCTGACGTACCCCTTCTACCTGGTGCACGAGCACCTGGGCTGGTTCGCCATCCGCCTGCTCCACCGCGACCTCGGCCTGCCCGCGTATCCGACACTCACGCTCAGTGTGCTGAGCCTGCTGGCCCTGTCCTGGCTGATCCACCACTTCGTGGAAAGACCGTTCGGGCCACGGCTGAAGCGGGCGCTCGCGGTACGGCCGGCACGGTGACGGGCGGCCGGGGAAGTGACCCCGGGCCGCCGCGCGCGATGGATCAGATCCAGTACTGCTCGTTCTCACCGTTGCAGGTGTAGATGACGAGCTTGGTGCTGTTCGCGGTGCCGGCGGCGTAGGTGGAGAGGCACTTGCCGCTCTTGGCGTTGACGAGCTGACCGGATGAGTAGTTCCATCTCTGCTCGTCGCCGTTGTTGCAGTCGTAGATGATGACCAGCGTGTTGTTGGCCGTGCCCGCGGCGTAGGTGGAAAGGCACTTGCCGCTCTTGTCGTTGACCAGACGGCCCTGGCTGTCGTGCTCCCACAACTGCTCGAAACTGCCGTTGCAGTCGTAGACGATGGCCGCGGTGTTGTTCGTCGTCCCGGCGGCGTAGGTGGACATACAGGTATTGCTCTTGCTGTTGACCCACGTGAAGTAGTCGAGCGCCGTGGCGGAAGCCTGTGTCGAACCGAAGGAGAGGCCGGCGGCCACCGCCGCGCCGGCCACCAGAGCTGTACGGATCTTCGTCCTGCTCACACGTGCCCCCAATTTCCGTCGCAGACGGGATTTCCGTCATACGGGATTCCTGAGCAGCTCCTGCCACATGTGACACCGGAGCCACGGGGAAGATCTTGGCATGTGCAGCACCAGTGACGACTCCTGGTTATCGGCCCACGTCAGGTGAATCCAGAAGGAAGCAAAGACGAAAGTGAGGTATCCGTTCCGCGTTCCCCCGGGGGCGACGGAAGCGGCATGCCTGCACATGACATGCACGTAACCCGCGCATGCCCGAATAGCGAGACATGCGAGGTGGCCGAAAGCGGCCCGGGGTCCCCTCGATGAAGCCTCCCATGACGGACACCTGAAAACACCCGCCCATAAGACGGGAATTGGCCTGGCATTCACCTTGTCGCGGGTTTGCCATTCCTTCTCCGGGCAGGCTCCGAACAGCTCTTGACCGGCCCATAGGCATCTCATAGGTTCCTGGACCTGTCGGCCAGGCCTCGTCCGCACAAGGGAGTGCTCTCTCCTCATGACCGCCACACAAGGCGCCACCCGCCCGCCCCGCCGGCTCGACGACGTTCCCGGCTGGTTTCCCGTTCTCGACCAGATGCTCTTCGAGTGGTTCCTGGACCGCCAGGAGTCATCGGGAATGCGGGGTGATCTGCTGGAAGTCGGTGTGTACATGGGCAAGAGCGCGATATTCCTCGGCCGTCATCTCCAGGCCGCCGAGCGGTACACGGTGTGCGACCTCTTCGAGGGCTCCGCCCCGGACGACGCCAACAAGGCGGAGTCGACAAAGTCGTACGGCGCGCTCACCCGACAGGCCTTCGAGGAGAACTACCTCTCCTTCCACGATGAGCTGCCCCGCGTACTCCAGGGCCCCAGCAGCGTGGTGCCGGCGGAGGTCGCCGCCGGGACCTGCCGGTTCGTCCACATCGATGCCTCGCACCTCTACGAGCACGTGTACGGCGACATCGGCGCCGCCCGCGACGCGCTGCTGCCCGGCGGAGTCGTCGTCCTGGACGACTTCCGCTCGGAACACACGCCCGGCGTCTCCGTGGCCGCCTGGGAGGCGGTGCTCACCAGGGGTCTGCGCCCGATCTGCCTGAGCACGCAGAAGCTGTACGGGACCTGGGACGATCCCGGCCCCGTCCAGGAGGAGCTGCTGGCGGCGGTGCGCGAACGCGAGGACTGCCATCTGAGCGTCCAGCAGGCAGCCGGACACCGCATAGTCCGCCTCAAGTCCAAGAAGGGCATGCGGGCACCGGCGTTCTCGCCGTCGCGGTACGCGAACGGGGCCGAACCCACCGCGGACCGAGCCCCCACCAGGCCGGACACGTCCACCGCCCGAGGCCGCAGCCGCACCCGTCGCATCGCCGCCGACCTGCTGCCGCCCGTCCTCACCCGCGCGATCCGCGGCGCCCGCCGGTCGGCCAACCACATCGGCTGACCGACCGTACCGAGGGGCCCCGCCTGGATGCTGCCGACAGCATCTCCCGGCAGCCCCTCCGTACGGCCTTGCGGAAGAGCCTGGCCGGCTGGGGAGCGGCCGACATCGAGGATGCGGCGCTCGTCGCGCTCTCCGAGTTGATGGCCAATGCCGTACGGCACGCTCACGGCACTCGCGCCGGGACCTCGAGACCCGTTTCCTCCGGCCTGCGAACGGAGCCGTACGCATCGAAGTGCACGACACCGCGGCCGACAGGTCTGGGCCGAACCGAACACGCCCCCACAGACACCGGCGCCGTCGTCGGACTCGCCGCTCAGCCGACCCCGTACCGCCCTTCGATCCCCGCGACCACCAGAGCCAGCCCCTCCTCGAAGTGCCGGTCGTAGTCGGCGAAGATCTCCGCGCCCGCCTGGGCCGACAAGGGAAAGTCGGCCATCAGGCGGGCGCGTTGCTCGGTGTCGTACCCCTCGCGGCGCTCGCCCGGCAGGGGCTGGACGCCCTGTTCCTCGGTGACGAAGCCGAGTGTGTAGAGGTACGCGGTCGACGTGGCCCGCACCGCCTGAGCCAGCGTGAACCCGGCCTCCGTGAACAGCCGCAGGGTCCGCTCCATCTCGACGGCGTGCAGGGTGCCGGTGAAGCGTGAGCCGCTGAAGACCTTGGCGCCGTCGCGGTAGCTCAGCAGCGCGGTGCGCAGTCCGCGGGCGGACGTCAGGAGCCGTTCCTGCCAGGTGGTGTCGAGGGCGGGCTCCTGGCCCGCGACCATCCGCCGGTACATCTCCGTCGCCATCTCGTCGAGCAGCGCCTGCTTGTCCTTGAAGTGCCAGTACAGAGCCGGCGCCTTGACGTCCAGCTCCTTGGCGATGGCGCGCAGGGTCAGGCCCTCCAGGCCTGCCTCGTTCAGCAGCTTCAGGGCGGTGTCCGCGACCCGTTTGCGGTCGAGGGGCGCTCGTCGTTCCGTACTCACACTTGACACCTTAACAGCGTTAAGGGCACGCTCATGAGCGACGGCACTTAACAGCGTTAAGGAGAGAGTGAGCGATGACTGTGGACACGGACGTCCTGATCGTCGGCGCGGGCCCGACCGGCCTCGCCCTCGGCATCGACCTGGCCCGGCGCGGGGTGGCCGCGCTCGTCGTGGAGCGGGCCGACAGGCTGTTCCCCGGGTCGCGCGGCAAGGGGATCCAGCCACGCACGATGGAGGTCTTCGACGACCTCGGGGTGCTGGACGCGATCCGCGCGGCGGGCGGTGACTACCCGGTCGGGATGATCTGGCGGGACGGCGAGCGGGTCGGTGAACACCGGATGTTCGACCCGGCCGAGGCCGGCGACGACTCGCCGTACGCGCAGCCGTGGATGGTGCCGCAGTGGCGTACGCAGGAGATCCTGTTCGCGCGGCTGGCGGAGCTCGGAGGGCGGGTCGAGTTCGGGCGGGAGGTCGTCGGTCTCGCGCAGGACGAGGACGGTGTGACCGTGGAGTTCGCCTCCGGCGCGCCCGTCCGCGCCCGGTACGCCGTCGCCGCCGACGGGGGCCGCTCGGCGGTGCGCCGCGCGCTCGGGATCGGTATGGCCGGGGAGGCCGATATGACCATGGCCCCGAACCCGATGCTGGTGGCGGACGTCCGGATCACCGGGCTCGACCGCGACAACTGGCATGTCTTCCCGCCGTCCGACAGCGAGGGCTTCCTCGCGATCTGCCCACTGGCGGGGACGGCGGACTTCCAGATCGCGGCCCAGTTCGCGGAGGGTACCGACGTCGACCTCTCCCTCGACGGCATCCGCAAGGTCGTCGCCGCCCGCTCGCACCTGTCCCCCGACGCCCTGACGGAGGTGCGCTGGGCCTCGGACTTCCGGCCGCGGGCCGCGCTGGCGGACCGCTTCCGCGCCGGGCGGGTGTTCCTCGCCGGGGACGCGGCGCACGTCCACTCCCCCGCCGGGGGCCAGGGCCTCAACACCAGCGTCCAGGACGCGTACAACCTCGGCTGGAAGCTCGGCGCGGTGCTGCGCGACGGGGCTCCCGAGTCCCTCCTCGACTCCTACGAGGAGGAGCGGCTGCCCGTCGCCGCGGACATGCTCGGCCTCTCCACCCGGGTCCACCGGGGCGAGGCCCGCCGCGGCACCGCCACGCGGCAGCTCGGCCTCGGCTACCGGAGTTCCTCACTCGCGGTGGAGACCCGTACGGGCCTGTCGGAGGCCTCGCTCCGGGCGGGCGATCGCGCACCCGACGGCGCCCACGACGGCGCACGCCTCTTCGACACGTTCCGGGGGCCGCACTGGACCCTGCTGACGGTCGGCACGGGCGCGGGCGCGGGCACGGGCACAAGCTCGGGCACGAGCCTACCGTCGCTCTCCGCCGTCCGCACGCTGCGGATTCCCTCGCGGGAGGCGTACGGGAGCGGGGTCTTCCTCGTACGACCGGACGGTTACGTCGGCTGGGCGGGCGAGACGACGGAGGGGCTGACGGAGTACGCGACGGGCGTCGGCCTCCGCCACACCCAGCCCGGCTAGGCGGCGCTCGCGAGCGTGAGCTTCACGGCGAAGCCGAGGAAGAGGGCGCCCGCGGCGGTCGTGGCCCCCGCGGAGAGGCGCTTGCGCCTGCGGAAGGCCGCCGCCAGCTTCGTGCCGCTGAATATCAGCGCGGTCAGGTACAGGAAGCTCGCGAGCTGGGCGAAGGCGCCGAGGACGACGAAGGAGAGGGCCGGGTAGGCATACCCCGGGTCCACGAACTGCACGAAGAAGGCGACGAAGAACAGGATCGCCTTCGGGTTGAACAGGCTGATCACGAAGGCGCGCCGGTAGGGCCGCTCCTCGGCGGCCGCCTCGGACTCCACGGCCTCCGCGACCCGCTCCCGCCGGGTCCGCCACATCTCCCACGCCGCCCGCAGCATCCCGACCGCCAGCCACGTCAGATACCCGGCTCCGGCGTACTTCACGATCCCGAACAGCACCGCGTTCGCCTGCAACAGCGAGGCGACTCCTGCCGCGGAGAGGGTCATCAGCACGGTGTCGCCGCACCAGACTCCGGCGGCGGCCGTGTACCCGGCGCGCACACCCCGGCGGGCGGCGACCGACAGCACGTAGAGGGAGTTCGGACCGGGGAGCAGGACGATCAGGACGAGGCCTGCGAGATAGGTGGGGAGATCAATGACACCGAGCATGAAAGCGAGTGTCGCACGGGAGTACGACACTCCCTCTTGGGGTGTCGCCCGGCGAGACGGGCGATCGGCGGGTGAGCATGCGGCTCACAGATCGAAGGAGGGACCGTCGTCGAAGCCCGGGAGGTCGATCGACTCGTCAGGGAGCTCCGTCGACTTCTCGTAGAGCTCGGTTGGCGGGGCGTAGAGCCCGACATGGTCCTCGAGCGGCTCCATCGGCTCGTACGTGAGCGGCTGGTTCTTGTCGATCTCACGGTGGCGCAGCCATTCCGCGATCCCCTGCGTCTGCATGAAGTCCTTGGCCGCCTCCGCCTCCAGCTCCTTCTGCTCGGCCTTCTCGCGCATGCCCCGGACCGCGTCACTCAGCATCGTGACGGTCTTGCCGATCACCGACGTCGGCATCATGTGGATGAGGAAGCCGCCGATCACGCACCGGGCCGCGCCGGCCGCCAGGCTGTTGTCGCTCTTGAGGTCGGCGTGGACCCCCTGCAGCAAGGCTGCGTCGATGTCCCCGTGCAGGGCCGTGATGACCACCGATGCCGCGTCGTAGACGGTGGCGCCCCCGGGCTCCAGGGGACACGTCAGGGCGATGACCGAGTCCTCGCCCGCACCGATTTCATGGAACGTGATCGCGAGGTGCTTGGTCTTCTCGTTGACCCTCTCGATGGTCAGCGGAGGCTCCATGCCCTCGATCACGGCCAGCGCGTTGTCGAGGACCTGCTTCTCGTTGGCGAGCGGACCGACGTCGACGGCCAGCCCCTTGAGGTCCAGCCCTGGCTTCTCGCGCATCCCGCCCAGGAGGGGCTTCGACAGGATGATCTCGTTGTCGATGGACCGGTCGCCGGGCGGCTCCAACGGCGGACGAACCTGCTCGATCTTCCTCGTCGGGCGCTCGATCCTCCGACCCGGCCTTTCCCGTCCGAACTCCATCCGAACCTCCCCGAAGCAACGGGCCGCCATGTCTCCCTAAGACGCCTCGGCCCGCCCCCGGGTTCCCTCAAAAGCGCTGCTCAGAAGGCGTCCGACGGCACATACGTCCCCCAGACCCCCCGCAGCGCATTGCACACCTCGCCCACCGTCGCCCGGGCCCGCAGCGCGTCCTTCATCGGATACAGCACGTTGTCCGTGCCCTCCGCCGCCTTCTTCAGGTCGGCCAGCGCGGCGTCCACCGCCGACTGGTCCCGCTCCGCGCGGAGCTTCGCGAGGCGTTCGGCCTGCTGGGCCTCGATGGCCGGGTCGACGCGGAGGGGCTCGTACGGCTCCTCCTCGTCGAGCTGGAAGCGGTTGACGCCCACGACCACCCGCTCGCCGGAGTCGGTCTCCTGGGCGATGCGGTAGGCGCTGCGCTCGATCTCGGACTTCTGGAAGCCGTGCTCGATGGCGTTGACCGCGCCGCCCAACTCCTCGACCCTGTCCATGAGTTCGAGGGTCGCCGCCTCGACGTCGTCGGTCATCTTCTCGATGACGTACGAGCCCGCGAAGGGGTCCACCGTGGCGGTGACATCGGTCTCGTAGGCCAGAACCTGCTGGGTACGGAGGGCCAGGCGGGCGCTCTTGTCCGTCGGGAGCGCGATCGCCTCGTCGAAGGAGTTGGTGTGCAGGGACTGCGTGCCGCCGAGCACCGCTCCCAGGCCCTGGACGGCGACGCGCACCAGGTTCACCTCGGGCTGCTGCGCCGTCAGCTGCACGCCCGCCGTCTGCGTGTGGAAGCGCAGCATCAGCGACTTGGGGTTCTTGGCGCCGAACTCGTCCTTCATCACCCGGGCCCAGATGCGGCGGGCCGCGCGGAACTTGGCGACCTCCTCCAGGATCGTCGTACGGGCGACGAAGAAGAAGGAGAGGCGGGGGGCGAAGTCGTCGACGTCCATCCCGGCCGCTACCGCCGTCCGCACGTACTCGATGCCGTCGGCGAGCGTGAACGCGATCTCCTGTGCGGGGGACGCGCCCGCCTCCGCCATGTGGTAGCCGGAGATCGAGATCGTGTTCCACTTCGGGATCTCGGTATTGCAGTACTTGAAGATGTCCGCGATCAGCCGGAGGGAGGGCTTGGGCGGGAAGATGTACGTGCCCCGTGCGATGTACTCCTTGAGTACGTCGTTCTGGATCGTGCCCGTCAGCTGGTCCGCCGGGACGCCCTGCTCCTCGCCGACCAGTTGGTACATCAGCAGGAGCAGCGCCGCGGGCGCGTTGATCGTCATCGACGTCGAGACCTTGTCCAGCGGAATCCCGCCGAACAGGATCCGCATGTCCTCGACCGAGTCGATCGCCACGCCGACCTTGCCGACCTCACCGTGCGCGATCGCGGCATCGGAGTCGTGGCCCATCTGGGTGGGCAGGTCGAAGGCGACCGACAGACCGTGGGTGCCGTTGGCGATCAGCTGCTTGTAGCGGGCGTTCGACTCCACGGCCGTACCGAAGCCGGCGTACTGCCGCATCGTCCACGGACGGCCCGTGTACATCGACGGGTAGACGCCGCGGGTGAAGGGGTACGAGCCCGGCGCGCCCAGCTGCTCAGCCGGGTCCCAGCCCTCCAGGGTCTCCGGCCCGTAGACCGGCTCGATGGGCAGACCAGACTCGGATTCGCGCGCCATTGCTGTGCCTCCCGCTGAAGCTACTCACTAGTAGGATCCGACTCTCGCGACGGACTGTAGCGGCGGCCGTGCGCCCGGTGGAGTGGCCCATCCTGGGACCTTGCTCACAGACCGGTTCACCGACCTGTTCCGCGGACCTGTTCACTGTTTCGCTCTCCACCATGCCGCCTGGTTCGCAACCGGTCACGCCCGGGGAGCATCTCAGGTGACACAACGGCACAACGGGGGTCCGGATGCGTACGACAGGTACTACTGCAGGTATGAAGAGATCGCTGGCCGCCCTCGCGGTTCTCGCCGCGGTGAGCGGCTGTACGGCACAGGCCGTGGACGCCGACGGGAAGGCTCCGCCGGCCGTGCGGACCGACGGTTCGACCAGCCCCACGCCCACGACGACGGCCAAGGACAAGGACGACAAGCCCGCCCCCGCCGCCGCCAAGGTCCTGTGGTCCTCCGGCGACAAGGGCACGGACGTCCGCGAGGTGCAGGCCCGGCTGCACCAGGTCGCCTGGCTCATCACCGCGCCGACGGGGACGTACGACTCCGCGACGGCCTCCGCCGTAAAGGGCTTCCAGGGCAAGCGCGGGCTGCCGCAGACCGGCGAACTGGACGCCGTCACCTGGGAGCGGCTGAAGAAGATGACGCACAAGCCGGCCCAGTGGGAGCTGTACCCGTATGGCGGGCAGCCGGCCGCGCAGCCGGACCCGCGCTGTATGACGGGCCGCGTGCTGTGCGTCAGCAAGACGAGCCGCACGCTGCGCTGGATGATCGACGGGAAGACGGTCTCGACGATGGACGTGCGGTTCGGCTCGCAGTACACGCCGACCCGCGAAGGTGTGTTCAGCGTCTACTTCAAGTCGCGCTACCACGTGTCGACGATCTACCACACGTCCATGCCGTACGCGATGTTCTTCAGCGGCGGCCAGGCGGTCCACTTCTCCTCGGACTTCGCGGCCCGCGGCTACTACGGCGCCTCGCACGGCTGCGTCAACGTCCGGGACGAGGGGAAGATCGCGGCGCTGTTCGCGCAGGTCCGCACGGGTGACAAGGTCGTCGTCTACTGGTGACGGACCCGGCGCGGAGCGGAGAAGGAGAGCGGAGCGGGAGAGTGGGGCGCGGGCGGGACCGGGGGAACGTGTCCCGCCCGCGCCAATGTGCACCGAGCCATGGGTACGGGGGGAACCCCGGCTCAGCGCGACGGCCGATGACCAGTCGGCTCACCCCTTACTGCGTCACGGCGGCCGAAAACGTCACACCCGGGCCGAAGAAAGTTCCAAGAAATACGAAACCGCAGGTCAGAGCCGCGTCAGAGACAGGCCGGAGAGGTGCTGTGCGCGGTTCAGTGGCCGGTGAGCAGCGCCAGAGCGCTGTACGTCGGGGACGGCGTCGGAGTCGCGACCGTCTTCCTCGGCAGCAGCGGGCTCAGGGCCGACGCTGAGGGCGACGGGGTGAGGATGCCGCCGTTGCCGCGGTGGTCGTTGCCGCCCGGCAGTATGTGGTTGCCGTCGTCGTCACCACCCTGGCCCCCCTGATCACTTTGATCGCTCTGGTCCGAGCCCTGCCCCGACCCCTGGTTGCCGCCGTTCGTGTCCCCGTTGCCGCTCTGGCCGTCGCCGGAGCCGCCTTGGGTCTGCCCCAGGATTCCGTGGCAGTACGACTTCACCCGGCTGCCGCCGCCCGCGGCGTCCTCCAGGACGCGCCGGCGGCCGGCCGCCAGGTCCTTGCCGTCGAGGACGTCGCGGCAGTACGAGCGGGTCCTGGTCCACCACGCGGCCGAGCGATCCGCGTCCCCCGTCTTGCCCGAGCCCGGCTGCCCGCTCGCGGCGGTGCCACCGGATGCCTCGTCGCTCGCGGAGCCCTCGTCGGCCGGGCCGCTCGTGCTGCCGTCGGGCATCGGGGACTGGGAGCCGTCGGTCTTGGAGGCTCCGGGCGACGGCGAGACGAGCGGCCGTTCCGGTGTTCCGGCGGCCGTGACCGAGGCAGCGGGGCCCGGTCTGTCGTTACGGAACGGAGTCGGCAGCACTCCGGTTCCGGCCGCGACGGCGACCCCGCCGATCATCCCGGCGGCCAGCGCCGCGGCGATCCCGAAGCGCGTGGGGCGACCCCAACGGGCCCGGCGACCACCCGGCACCGGGCGTCCGAGACGTACCAGACCGGCGTCGGAGGCATGGGCGGCGGGACGCGTCAGACCGCGTCGGCCGAGCTGCGCCTGCTCGCCGTTCTTGCCCGTGCGCGCTCTGCGGAACTCGGCCAACGCGGCGGCCTCGCCGGGGAGTTCGGTGCTGGTCAGCGCCGTTTCGGCGGCCAGTGCACCAAGGGCGTCGGCGAGTCGGTCCGCCTGGTCGCGGGTGTCGGCGTCGACGGCTTCCAGCGGCTCTCCGCGCAACAAACGCTCCGCGGCATCGCGGTCCAGCCACCTGTACTGCTCGTCGGCCATCACATGTCCTTCTGCGTCCGCGAACGCGTATGCGTCACACCCGCGGACGTCACCGCGCGTATGCGCGATCCTCTTTGTGGGGGAACGGCGCCGAGCGCGCCGGCGGATTCCGGATCCTCGCCGAGCAGCTCCGCGAGCCGCTTCAGACCTCGGTGCGCCGCCGTGCGGACCGCGCCGGGGCGCTTGCCCAGGGTCTCGGCCGCGGTCTTGGCGTCGAGGCCGACGACCACACGGAGCACCACGGCCTCCGCCTGGTCCTGCGGGAGCTGGGCGATGAGCGAGAGGGTGCTGTCGGTGGCCAGCGCCTCGATCGCCTCACCCGCGGTGTCGGACTCGGCGGCCTTGCCGGTCAGTTCGGTCTCGTCGCCGCCTATCGCGGGGCGGCGCCCGCGCATCCGTATGTGGTCGAGGGCGCGATTGCGGGCGATCCGGGCGGCCCAGCCGCGGAACCGGTCCGCGTCGCCGCTGAACCGCTCCAGGTCACGGGCGATCTGCAGCCAGGCCTCGGACGTGACGTCCTCCGCGTCCGGGTCGCCGACCAGCGTCCGTACGTATCCGAGCAGCCGTGGGTGCACCGCGCGGTACACAGTCCGGAACGCGGTCTCGTCCCCGTCCTGTGCAGCAAGCACCGCGGCGGTCAGCTCCGCGTCGTCCCCCAGCACCCGCGCGCGCCTCTCCCTGCGCCTCAGCCGGCGCCGCTTTCGCGGACCGGGTCCTCGCCGCCGTGGTTCGTCAATCGATGGTTGCGGTCCCGAGACCGCAAGTGGTTGCGGTGGTCATGCATCTTCCGCACCCGGCGCGAATGGCACGTTACGACGTGAAACCGCTCCCCGTCCATGTCCGTACAACATGCAACTACCTCGTGACGGAGCGAGGTGTGACACAAAACGCAGCCGTGGCGCTGTAGAGAGTACGGGCCGCCGCGCGGCCCGTGCCGCGCGACGGCCGGGGCCTCTCCTGTGGGGGGTGGCGGCCCCGGCCGTTGCCATCGGCGAGGAGGGGCGGGCGTACGTCGGGTACGCCGAAGGGTCCCAGCGGGTACGCGGAAGGGCCCCGAAGGGCCCTCGGAACTCTCGTCGCTTCGACTTCTCTACTGCTTGCCCCTGGACTTCGTCGGCTTCGGCGTCGGTGACGACGGCGAGGTGGCCGCGGACGTGGCGGCCGGGCTCGGCGTGCTGTCCGCCTTCTTCGTGTTCGTGTCCGTGGGCTCGGTGTCCTCACCCAACTGCTCGGCGCAGTACGCCGCGACGTTGCCCTCGCCGCCCGCGGCGGTGATCAGCCGCTGCCAGGCCGTCGAGTTCAGGGCACTGCCCCGGCCCTTGACGTTCTCGTACGCGCGGCAGTGGGCCTCGGTGTCCTGAGCCTCGGAGGGGCGGGCGGAAGGGCCGGCCTGCGCGGGGGCGGAGGAACCGGAACCCGCGGGCCCCGTGGGCTCGACGGCGGACCGGTCGGGGGCGCTGCTGGACGGCTGGTTCCTGCTCCCGCCCCGGTCGTCCGTGTCGTCGTCGGACGACGAACCGATGGCCGCGACGGCGACCCCGCCCAGCGTCACGCTCGCCAGCAGCACGGCGAGCGTGGCCTTCAGCGAGCGGCCCACCCGCCGCTGCTCGCGCGGCCGCCAGTCGTCCCGCCGCCGGGTGCGCGCGGCGTGCGCGCCGCCGTCCCGCGCGGTACGGAAGGCCGCGACGGCCTGCGCCTCGGCCTCGGCGTCGTGCGCCCCGCCGCGCATCACGGCGGCGAGCAGCACCTCCAGGGCGGGCTCTTCACTCGCGGAACCCGACGGGTGCGCGACCCGACGGCCGGAGTTCCCGCCGTCGCTGTCTCGTTCACCCATGTCCGGTTCCCTCTCTGCCCGACGGCTTCCTGCCGTTCGTCGACTTCTTGCCGTTCATCTCGACTCCCCCAGCGTCTGGGGTCCTTCATCCGTCACACCCTCGGCGCGGAGCAGCCGCGCGAGGTTCTTCAGCCCGCGGTGCGAGGCGGTGCGCACCGCGCCCGGGCGCTTGCCCAGCACCCGCGCCGCCGCCGGCCCGTCGAGGCCGACCACCACCCGCAGCAGCACGGCCTCGGCCTGGTCGCGCGGCAGCCGCGCGACCAGCTCCAGGGCGTACTCCGTGGAGAGGGTCTCCAGCGCCTGGTCGTGCGTGCTGTGTCTGCCGGGCAGCTCCAGTACGTCCTGTTCGATCGCGGTCCCCCGGGGCCGTACCTTCAGCCGCCGAAGATGGTCCAGCGCCCGGTGCCGGGCGATGGTCGCGGTCCAGCCGCGGAACCCCGCCCCGTCACCCCGGAAGCGTCCGAGGTCCCGCGCGATCTCCAGCCACGCGTCGGACGCCACGTCCTCCGCGTCGTCGCCGACGATTCCGCGCAGATACCCGAGCAGTCCGGGCTGCACGATCCGGTACGCGACCGCGAAGGCGGCCTCGTCACCCTCCTGCGCCCGCGCGACGGCCACGCCCAGCTCCCCGTCGTACGCTTGCACGCGGCGGGGTTCCCCTCCCTGGCCCAACACTGTCCTCGTTCGCACCGAGTTCGCCCGAAATCAACACCGATCGACACGGTCTGCCGTGTCGCCGCCCCCATGGTCATCAGCGTCGGGCCTCACAGAAATGTCACAGTGCATCAGGAACCCTTGCCGCCTCACGCGGACCGGCTCTCACAGGCGGGCCGCGGGGCCGTTCGCCCATGCAGTTGCAGATACAAGGTCCGTACGGACTCCAGCTCGCCCGCCTCGAAGCGCTTCACGACCTTGCCGAGCGGGTTCCACGCGCGTCCGTCGGGCATCCGTACGCCGACGGGCTGGCCGAACAGCTCCCGCTGACCGGCGTCGAACTCGACCCACTGGGCCCCGGCGCGCCGCACGAGCACCTCGCCTGCGTAGGCGCCGAGCCCGAACAGCACCTGCTGGACGCTGCCGCGGTCGGGGCTTCCCTTCCGCAGGCCGTCGACGATGAAGTCGACCACCCGCAGGCTGTTCACGGAGTAGTCCAGTGGCAGCCGGTTGCGCGCGGTGGCCTGCCGCACGAACAGCTCCGCGTGCCGCCGCATCCGCAGCTCGGCCGATGCCTGTTCCGCCATGAGTCCCCACCCCCTGGTCGCCATGCGTCCGGGGCGCGGTCACGTCCCGGTCCACCAGTCCCAGCGGAACAAGGACGTGGGACATCACATGTGGCTGGAGTGACATGTGTCATGCGAAGAGTTTCTCGAGTTCGTACAACCATTCACCCAATTCAAGCGTCCGCCCGCATTTCCCGAGCGAGCGGTTTGATAGCCGATGCGGCATGTGCGAGAAATGCCATTCGAATGGAAGTGCGACAGTGCGGCGTGTTATCACCGGTGCCAACTGCCCACTCCCGCACACCATTTGGAGGTCCGCATGCCCCTGAGGCACCCGCTGGCGGTACTCGCTCTGGCCGCCGCGACCGTGATCGCCGTCGCACCCCACGCGAGCGCGTCGGCCGACACCGTCAGTGCGCGCACCGCTGTCGCCTCGAAGCCCACCCAAGCGGTCCAGTACGTGCAGGACTCGCTCTACGCCGCCGGAGACTCCGGCTGTCTGCACCGCCGCGCCAACGCCGACGGCTCGCCCGGCCCGTACACCTGGCGCGGCTACGACGGGACCGAGCGGACGCTCGACACCTACAGCGGCGCGCTTCCGGGCGAGTACGGGTACTACGGCACCGGCAGCGACACCGTCCTCGCCTCGGAGCAGTACGCCGGCGGACAGGCCCGGTTGCTGAACCCGGCGACCGGCGCGGCGATCGACGTCACCGTGCCCGACGGGCAGTACGTCGCCGCCGCCTTCGGCTCCACGCTGATCACGCAGGAGTACAACGAGGTGTGGCAGGCCGTCCGCCTGCACGTCCTGCGGGTGTCGGACACCGGAGCGATCGTCAGCGACCTTCCGGTGGACCCGCCCGGAAGCCAGTTCTTCCACAAGGAGCAGACGGTGCTCGCGGGGGACGACAACTCCGCGCTCATCCGGTTCCGGCACGCGACGGCCATCGGGGTGCTCGACCTCACCACCGGCGCGATCACCGAGGTCAGCACCCACGCCACGGACGACGACCCGCTCCGGCTCCAGGCGGCGCTCTCCCCCACGCACATCGCCGTCTACCACGAGGGCGCGGCCCAGGCCCGGGTCGTACGGCGCGACGACCCGGCCGGCGCGCAGACCGCGGTGACCGTGCCGCAGTCGTCGACCGGCACCGCGTTCGTCGGCCTGGCCGGCGAGTGGCTGCTCACGTCCTACCGGCCGCCGTACGGGACGGCTCCGGGCCCCGGCGGACCGCTGCTGGCCACTCCGCTGGAGGGTGGCGCGCCGAGCACGCTGCTGGAGTCCGCCGAGCCGCAGATCGCGCAGGTCCCGGACGGTGGGGCGGTCGTCGTGGGCCCGTCGGCCGACGGCACGTGGACCGCGCAGCGCGTCACGGTGGCGCCGAGCGGGAAGCTCGCGCTTCAGGTTCTCTGACCTGAGGCCGGTGGGCGCGCCCCCTTGGGAGTTCGGGGCGCGCCCAGGGCTCGGCACTTCGTACGCCACGCCTCACCGGGACGGTGAACGCTCTCTTCGCCGTACGCCACGGTCAACTCACGCCCGCCGGAAGGCGGATGCCCCCGTCGAACACCCCGCGGTTCTCCTCACGCACATTCTGGCTGTAGGCGATGGTCCGCCCCTGGTAAGGGATCAGGAAGCTGCACTCGAAACGGTGGGAGGTGATCCGGAAGGTCTTCGCGTCGAGGACGAGCACCTCGTCGAGACGGTTCAGCAGAATCTGTTCCTCGCCCGCAGTGACCCCGGCCTTGCGGAGCTGCGCGAGGGTGGGTTCCAGTTCCCGTGCCGCCTTCTCGACGGCGGGACGGTTCTTGACCTCGGCCAACCGCCTTGATCTGACCTGCACTTGCAGCCGCACATTGCCATCCGCCTTGACCACCTCGACGGCCCCTTCGCCCGCCTTGGCGTAACTCTCGAACGCCTCAAGGGCGTCCACAGGGTCCTCCACCTTGTTGGCGATGTCCGGGTCGGAGACGGGCCCCTTCTTCCACCCGGCGCCCGCCCCGCCCTCCCTCACATAGCCGACTCCCCCGACGACAAAGACCTCTTCGGGCTTGCCCGCCTCCTTGCTGACGATGGTCCCCGTCGAGTGAAGGGCTTCGGGATCCCGGGTCCGCCGCACCGTGGACGTATAGGAAGCGGCACTCGTCTGCCCCTGCAGTACGAGCCCCTCGTTCCCCTTCACCGCGAAGGTCCACCCGCTCTCGGCGTCCATCGCCTTCCCGGCACGCCCGAGGAATTCCCCGGGCGTCCTGGGCGCCGCGGGCAGCCGCTCCCTCTTCGCGTCAGGGGTCGCCCGGACCGCGGAATCCACCGAATCCGCGCCCTTCGCCGACTCCCCCGCCCCGCCCCCGGCGGAACAGCCGACCAGCACCACGCACAGCGGGACACCGGCCAACGCCGCGCGTCCCAAGCAAGCTCTCATGTCCTGGATCTCCCGTGCCGTATGAAGGGGCCCGGTTATACATGAGCTCGGGGCGCGGTCGCGATCGTACGGACATTCAGGGCAAACGCCATCGCCAGGCGACCCGACGCCACCACCCCGGCACGGACCGAGGCCTCAGCGCGCGCGTCCCTGCGACGCCGCAGTGCCACCGCATCCTCGCAGCTCAGAGCCGAGGGACGTCCCTCGGCGTCCCTGGGACGACGGCGGCTCTGGCACACCCCCGCCGCCCCTTCGAGAGTGGAAATCGGCCCCGGGACGGTCCCGGGTCCAAGGGGGACGAACGTGAGACGTCGAGTGTGCCAACAGGGCAACTGCGACAGGATCTACGCACGACCCGATACTCGGCTGCGGCCGGGCATCGGCAGCTATCGCGGGTTCCGGTTGACCGGTGGGGTGCCGCAGCAGCGGCTGGTGGTGCCGAGGGGGACGGTGTCCCTGCTGATCGGTTTCGGGGGTGAGCTACGGGTCGGCCACCCGGGCCGGCACGGCGACACGGCCCCGGCCGACTCCCGGCACCGCTCGGTGGTGTCCGGTCTGCACAGCCGCGCCCGCGTCATCGGGCACGCGGGCGATCTCCAGGGTGTGGAGATCACCCTCGCCCCATGGGCCGCCCACCGTCTCCTCGGCGACACCGCCCTCGGTGAACTGGCGGACACCGTGACCGACCCCGCCGAGGTGCTCGGACCGCGCTTCCGCCGTCTCGGCGAGGCCCTGGAAGCCGCGCCCGAGTGGCAGGAACGCTTCGCGATACTGGACCGCGCCCTGCTGGGCTGGACGGCCGCCGCGGGCGCGTCCCGTACGCCGTCGGCGCCCGTCCTGAACGCGTGGGACACCCTCACCCGTACCGCCGGAACGATCCGCATCAGCGAGCTGGCCGCCAGGACGGGATGGGGGCTGAAGCACCTGGAGACCCGGTTCCGCGAGCAGATCGGGCTCACCCCCAAACGGCTCGCCCGGGTGCTGCGGCTGAACCGCGCGATCCGGATGCTGAGCGCGGGCAGCAGGCCCAGCGACGCCGCCCTCGCGTGCGGGCTGTACGACCAGTCGCATCTCACCCGCGAGTTCAAGGCGATGACGGGGATGCCTCCGGGCCGGTTCCTGGCCGCCAGGGCGAACACGAGTGTGTGGATGGCCGGCTGAGCTGAACCGAACGGAAGATCACCGCTGCTCGATTTCGTCCAATACAGGGTCGCGGGGCGCATGTCAGTCTTCCGTCCGCACGGCCTGACCAGGCCGATCGCACCGCTCGCCTTCCTTCAGGAGCAACCGATGAAGAAGTCCCTGGCCGCTCTCGCGGCTGCCGGTGTCGCCACGGCCTCACTGCTCGCCGCCGCCCCGACGGCGTCCGCCTCCGGGTGCGTCTCCACCACCCTCACGACCGGCCTGTACTCGCCCTACACGGTGGCGTACAAGGCGGCCAGCGGCTGCCGGGACCTGAACCTCACCTACGCCCACGACAACGACGGCCGGGGCGCCGAGTGGTACGAGGGGTGGTACAAGAACTCCTCCGGCGCGTGGACCGAGGGCGCGTCCGGATACCACTACATCTACGACGGTTCGTACTCCCTCGGCTCGATCGTCCTGGTCTCCGACCTCACCAGCGGCCGTGCGTTCGGTGTCACCAGCTGGAACGAGAGCGGCGACACCGTCGTCATCACGCACTGACATCGCGGCTGTCCGTGGGCTCCGCACCTGGCGGCGCCCGCGGACAGTCCCTCGACATCCTGAAACGTCCTGGAGGTACCGCGAACCATGTCTCGCACCGCTCGATGCGCGCACGGCCGCGGCCGTCCGCTCCTCGCCCTGCTGGCCATCATCATTCTCCCCGCCATGAGCGGGTGTTCGAGCCCGGGGGACGCACCGGAGGCGCCGCGGGGGGCGACTTCGGTGCGTCCCGCGGCTGTGTCGTACGCCGTGCCGGCAGACGTCACCTCCATGGTGCTGCCAGTGACCGGCGAGGAGTCCCGTGGGACACAAGGCCTGGATGCCCTCGGCAGGTTGGCCGCCGCCTGGGCGATCAACGGCTGTGCACGGAAGCACGGCGAGACCGTGCCGGATGCGCCGCCTCCCCTGTTCATCCGCTCCAGCGATCTGCCCGACCTGGCATTCCTCCGGGTCCATGGCTTCGACGATGGCCACCTCGTCCCCGGTGCGCCGCCCACGGCGCACCCGGGCGACGCGCCCGCCACACCGAGCCCGGTACTCCAGGGGTGCCTGACCGAAGGACGCGCCGTCGCACGGGACTTCCAGGGGGTCTACGCCCCGCTGCAGTCCGAGTGGATGCGACAGGTCTCGTCTCTCGGCCACGAAACCGAGGTGCGGCGGGCCTACCGCGGCTTCGCGGACTGCGTCGCCGAACACGATCTGGATGCCAAGGACGAAAACGCCTTCTTCGCGCTGGTCGACAAGCGCCAGCAAGTCGGCGACTCCGCCGGAAGCCGCAAGCTGGCCGGCGTATACGCCACCTGCATGAAGCCCGTGGAAGCCGTCCGGGAACCCCTGCGCAAACAGCTCAGCCGGGAGTTCCGGGCCGCACACGCCGCGGAGATCGCGAAGGTGCGGTCGGAACTCCCGAAGAAGATCCACGAGCTGGAGAAGCGCTATCGGATCCGGATCTCGTTCCCGAAGCTGTGAGCGCCCGCCATGAGATCGGAGCCCGGGATCAGTGCTCCTCCTGGCTCGGGATGAAACGCCCCGTGCAACTGTGCGGGCCGTCCTTGGGCAGCGCCGCGCAGACCCATACGGAGCCGTGGTCGGGGGCGGCGATCAGGGGCGAGTACACGTCCCTGTCGAAGTGCACGACATCCGCGGCGGCCGCGCCGTCCGAGTTGTTGATGACGACGGTGGCACCGACCTCCGCGAAGGAGATGCGGCCCCACGCCGCCTTGCAGGCCCTGCTGTAGCGGAGTTCGATCACCAGGTCCTTGGGGATCGCTCCGGTGCGTACGGTGACCGCGTCGGCTCCGCAGTTCATCTTCTTCGGGTCCTTGCCCTCACAGGCCTTGCCCGTGCAGCCGGTTGCCGGGCCGGCGGTCTCCACCGGGCGCGCCGCGGCCTGCGGCTTCGCCTCCCCGAACGTCCCGGCGGCGAAGGCCAGGGCGACGGCGCCGAAGGCCAGGGTCAGCGCGAGTGCGGCCGGGGCCCAGAAGACGGGGCGGCGCCAGAGGGGGCGCGGAATGGTTTCTGCAACGTCCGCGTGGCCGTCGGCCGGAGTCTCCGTCGAGCTCTCGGTCGAGCTCTCGGCGGCCGGCGTCAACCGTTCCTCGTCCGCCCGGTCCCACAGGTCCAGGAACGGCTCCGGATCCGTCTCGCACAGCCGGGCGATGCTCTCCACGGCCGCCCGGGGCGGGAACTGCTTGCCGTTCACCCACCGTTCCCACGACGACTTCGCGTAATGGGTCCGCTCACTGAGCCGGGCAAAGCTGAGCCCGGAATCCTTCTTCAACGAGAGCAGCTCCGCCGCCAGCCGCTCGGCCGACGCCATGGATGCGCTGCTCACACCCCCTGCACGGTCCACTTGGTCCCGCACTCCCACGTCTACTCATGCTCATGCCAGTCATGAACGCGCTCATCCTAAGACGCCGCGAGAACCGCCTTCTGTGTGCTGCCTGCATGTTTCCTGTGGCACCTCCAGCCCTCGGTGGCCCGCCGGAACCAAGGGCTGTCCCGACGTCGCGAGTCGTTGGGCAGCTGCTCGGGATTGCCGACACCGGTGAACTCGAGGTCGACTTCGAGGCGCGACCGTGGATCGGTGCCACGACGTACGGCGCGGCCTGCGCGTGACGGGC
Organism: Streptomyces sp. R35; assembly: GCF_041053035.1. NCBI lineage: Bacteria > Bacillati > Actinomycetota > Actinomycetes > Kitasatosporales > Streptomycetaceae > Streptomyces > Streptomyces sp. R35. Next base: position 6,857,797 of record NZ_CP163440.1, on the reverse strand, counting down.
GACGGCACGCCGGACCTCGCGCTCGGCGGCGACGGCGAGAACGCGGGCGACGGGACGGTCCTGACGCTCAACGGCGGGCCCGGCGGAGTCGTGACGGAGAGCGGCGCCTACTGCGGACCGGACGTGATCCCGCGCAACCCGGGCGTGATGTACAGCGCATCCGCCTGACGTGATGTTTTGCGTTTGCTGTGCGCTTGGTAAGCAGGCCCCCCTGTGACGGGTGGGGCTCTTGTTAACCATTTCTAGGGGTGGGGCAGTTGAGTCGCAGGACGACCCATGCGTACAAACCGCTGAGTCTGAAGCGGAGGGCGTGGATCACGGTAGGGGCGGTCGTACTCGGAGGCGCGGGCATCGTCACGTACGCCGTCGCGAATCCGTCGTCGGATCCGGCGGACAAGGCGGCCGGTTCACGCAAGGCCGCAACGCACACACTGAAACTCAAGGACGAGGGGTCGGGCCGCAAGGGGCTTCCCCAGCAGGCCACCGACCGCTTCAGCGCCGTCCTGCTGACCTGGAGCGACCCGGACGCGAAGCCGAAGGGCACGCCCGAGGTGCGCTACCGCGCGCTGGAGACCGGCAAGTGGTCGGGCTGGCAGAAGCTGCCGGACGACCCGTTCTCGGCGGATGGCAAGGAAGCCGAGCGGGCCGGAACGCGCGGCGGCACCGCGTCCGTGTGGACCGGCGACGCGGACGGCGTCCAGGTGCGCGTGATCGGCGCCGACGGCACGGCGGCGAAGGGCCAGCCGGGCGGGATGGACGTCAGGCTGCTCGACCCCGGCACCGACCCCGTCACCAAGGGGCACGGCACGGAGCCCGCCGCGTACACCCTCCCGGTGGAGGAGACGACCCCCGCGGCCACGGACACGGCGACGCCGACCGACCCGGCGACCACCGACTCGCCGGCACCGACCGACCCGGCGACCACGGACACGGCGACGCCGACCGACTCGCCGGTCCCGACCGACACCGCGTCGCCCACCGACACGGCACCGGCCACCACGGAGCCCCCGAGCCCGACGCCCTCCCCCTCGGACACCGTCCCGGCTCCCCGCCCCTCGACGGTCGTCAAGCCGCCGGTCATCACGCAGGCGGAGTGGGGCGCGTCCACCGACTACGACGGCACCCCCGAGTACGGCACCGAGATCAAGGCGGCCGTCGTCCACCACACGGGCGTCGACAGCGACAACAAGCTGTCCTGCGGTGAGTCCCGGGCCCGGCTGCGCACCATCCAGCAGGAGCACTTCTCCCGCGGCTTCTTCGACATCGGCTACAACTTCGTCGTCGACAGGTGCGGCCAGATCTTCGAGGGCCGCAGCGGCGGCATGGACCTCCCGGTGATCGGCGCGCACGACGTCGGCTTCAACACCAACACGGTCGGCATCTCGTACATAGGCAACTACGAGACCGCCAAGCCGAGCCGGGCCGGCCTGGAGGCGATATCCCGGATCGTCGCCTGGAAGTTCGGCATGTACGGCGTCGACCCGAACGGCAAGGTCACGCTGGTGTCCGGCAGCGCCAAGGGCCAGGACGGCAACCTCGTCGACAAGGGCACGTCGATCACGCTCCCGACGGTCTTCGGCCACCGCGACACCAACGCGACCGCCTGCCCCGGCGCCAACCTCTACCCGAAGCTCGCCGAGATCCGCCGGTACGCGGCGAGCGCCGGCAAGAACTCCGCGATCCCGACGGCCGACTTCAACCGTGACGGCGTCAGCGACCTCGTCGCCGGTACGCCCAAGGCATCGGGCGGCGTCGGCAGCGTGACCCTGGTCCCGGGCGGCCTGAACGGCCCGGTCCCCGCGTCGAAGGTGTCGCTCACCCAGAACAGCGCGGGCGTCCCCGGCTCCTCCGAGGCGGGCGACAACTGGGGCGCCGCCACCGCGTGGGGCGATGTCAACGGCGACGGCTACGCGGACCTCGCGGTCGGCGCACCCGGCGAGGACGACACCAGTGGCAACACGGACCGGGGTTCCGTGACGGTCCTGTACGGTCCGGCGCTCAACACCGGTTTCTCGTATGCCACTTCGACGGTCACCGCGGCCGGCGCCAAGCTCGGCTCGGCCGTCACGGCCGGCGACTTCAACGCGGACGGCAAGGCGGACGTCTTCGCCGCGGGCACCGGCAACGGCGGCAGCTGGAACGTCCGCCTGACCGGCGGCGCCACCCAGACCGGCACCCTCACCGCCTCGACGAGCGCGATCGCGTACGCCGACGCCACCACCGGCGACTTCAACCGGGACGGCTACGCGGACGTGGCCCTCAACTACCGTGACGCGGGCGGCATCGGCCGGGTCACCTGGTTCAAGGGCGGCGCGTCGGGCCTCACGAAGGTGTCCACCCTCAGCGTCAAGGGCGGCCGTTCGATCGCTGCCGGTGACGTGAACGGCAACGGCTACGACGACCTCGTCATCGGTCAGCCGTACACCTCCGAGTCCGGCGCCGTCTCCGGCGGCCAGGTCACCATGGTCCCCGGCACCGCCACCGGCTTCACGACCACCGGTATGACGACGATCCAGCAGGACACCACGGGTGTTCCGGGCAGCAACGAGTCCGGCGACGCACTGGGGTCTTCCGTCTCCGTCGGCGACTACAACCTCGACGGTTACGCGGACGTCGTCGCGGGCGCCCCGAACGAGGACATCACGCGGGACTCGGTCAATCGCTCCAACGCGGGCACCGCCCTGCTCCTGAAGGGCAGTTCCACGGGCCTCACCGGCTCCGGCGCGATCGCTGTCTCGCAGGACACCTCGGGCGTCCCCGGCAACACCGAGACCGACGACAAGCTGGGCTCGGCCGTCTCCCTGACCGACCTGTCCGGGTACGGGCGCACCGACCTGATCCTCGGCACCGAGGGCGAGGACGGCGGCGACGGCATCCTGCTGTACGTGCCCAGCAACAGCACGGGGCTCGGCCTGACCCAGGGCGCGGTCTACAGCAAGACGCAGCTCGGTACGCCGACGGGGGCGCACCTGGGGCAGACGCTGGCGCCGTAAGTGTGACAGCCCCGGCGCCGGGTGCGCTGGAGGGGTGTGGGTGGTTTCGGCCACGGCCGGAAAGCGTCCACACCCCCTCCGGCCCTCCCGCCGGGCCGCTCCGACTCCCCCCGGGACCGCTGCGGCGGGAGGGCCACACGGCCGGGACCTTGTGCGGTGGCACAAGGCCCCGGCCGTTACGCGTTTCCGGGGTCCGCGGAGTCAGCTGGTGCTCTCCACCGGCTCCGGCACCGGTGCCGCCCGCTCCTCCGGCACCGGCACCCGGTGCGCGTCCACCACGAGCGCGGCGATCAGCGCCGCCAGCAGCAGCGAGCCCATGGCCCACCAGGTGGCGACGTTGAAGCCGTGGACGGCGGCGCGGGAGGCCAGGGCGCGGCGGTCGACACCGGGCCCGGCGTGCGCGGTCGCGTAGCGGGTCGTCACGCTCGCGGCGATCGTGTTCAGCAGCGCCGTACCGATCGAACCGCCCACCTGCTGGGCGGTGTTGAAGGTGGCGGAGGCCGCGCCCGAGTCCCGCGGGGCGACGCTTCCGGTGGCCAGGGAGACGCACGTCATCATCGCGGTGCCCATGCCGAGGCCGAGCATCAGCATGCCGGGCAGGACGTGGGAGGCGTACGCGGGCTCCACGCCGACCTGCGCGATGATCGCCAGCGCGCCGGCGGCCAGCAGCAGTCCGGGGACGATCAGGGTGCGCGGCGGGACCCGGTGGAGCAGCCGGGCCGCGATCTGCGTCGAGCCGGTGATCATGCCGACGGTGATGGGGAGATAGGCGAGCCCGGTCTTCAGCGGCGAGTACCCGAGGACGCGCTGGAAGTAGTACGTGAGGAAGAGGAAGACGCCGAACATCCCGATCGTGACGAAGAGGATGGTCAGGAACGCCCCCACGCGCTGCCGGTCCTTCACCACCGACATCGGCAGCAGCGGCACCCGTGCCCGGGTCTGCCACAGCCCGAAGAGGCCGAGCAGGACGACCCCGGCGGCGAGCAGCCCGAGGACCAGAGCGTCGCCCCAACTCCGCGACTCCGCCTCGGAGAAGCCGTACACCAGCGAGAGCATTCCGGCCGAGCCGAGCAGCGCGCCCGGCACGTCGAGGCGCGCGTCCTCGCGGCGGCCGCCGCTGTCGAGCAGCACCCACGCTCCGGCGAACGCGACGATCGCGATCGGGACATTGACGTACAGGCACCAGCGCCAGTCCAGGTACTCGGTGAGGAGGCCGCCCGCGAGCAGCCCGATCGCCGCGCCCGCGCCGACGATCGCGCCGAACACACCGAAGGCCTTGCCGCGTTCCCTGGGATCGGTGAACGTCGTGGTGAGCAGCGCCAGGGCGGCGGGGGCGAGCAGCGCCGCGAACACGCCTTGGAGGGCGCGCGCCCCGAACAGCATCCCGGAGCCGGTCGCCGCACCTCCCAGCGCGGACGCGGCGGCGAATCCCAACAGCCCGGTCATGAAGGCGAGTTTGCGCCCGGCGAGGTCGCCGACCCGGCCGCCGAGCAGCAGCAGTCCGCCGAAGGCCAGCGTGTACGCCGTGATCACCCACTGCCGGTTCCCGTCCGACATGTTCAGGTCGGTCTGGGCGGACGGCAGGGCGATGTTCACGATGGTCATGTCGAGGATGACCATCAGCTGCGCGAGCGCGATGACAACCAGCGCCCACCAACGGCGGTTCTCGGCCACGAGGCCTCCCGGGTCCGGCAATTGCCCCCATGTTCACTCCGGAGCCCACCGTTTGGGAACGGTCGCGTACCTTAAGAGCCGGTAATTTCGGCCAAGAACGGTCAGCGCATGGCCTCCCGGCACAACAACCGCAGCGAACCGTCACCCGCGTAACAGCGGCGGGCCTCCTCCACCGGGTCCCACAGGCGTCCGTCGGGGGTGCGCAGCCAGTGCTCGCCGCCGGTCTCCCACCACTCCGCGCCCGTGTGCCGCGCGACGACCTCACCGGCGTACGCGCCGAAGCCGCGCAGCACGGTCCCGACGGCGTCGTACGGCGCCCCGTCCCGGCGTATCTCCTCGATCATCCGGTCGAGGCGCCACAAGCTCTGCGCCGAGTAGTCGAGGCGCAGCCGGGCGCCCTCACGCATCGTCGCGACCGCGTCCGCGGCCCAGCGCACGGGCTTGGTCGCGGCTGAGGGTCTGGTTGCTTGAGTTGCGTTCACACTCGGAAGAGCGTGCTCCGGGCGGGATTCGTCACGCGTCAGCAGGAGAGTTCGCGACACCGGCTCAGGACCGCCATCTCCCTCCCAGGACGCTCACAGGAACCCCTCAGCCCATCTGGTTTACGCCTTACCCCGCGCCCTCCGGGACACCACGGCCCTCAGCACCCGCCGCCCCTCCGTCGACAGGTCCAGGGCCGGCCTGAGTCCGCCCGCGCCGCGGCCCGCGAGCAGCTCCAGGATGGCGACCTGGCGGCGCAGTTCGGCGGCGACGAGCGGCGACATGCCGTCCGTACGGCCCTCGCGACGGGCCGTCACACAGGACTCGGCGTCGTCGGCGTGGTCGAGGTGCCGGTGGACCTGGAGGGCGGCGACGGAACAGGCGTCGGCCCAGAGGCGCAGTTCGACGGCAGTGAGCTCGGCGGGGACGGCGTCGAGCATGCGGCGGGTGAGTACGGCGGCCTTGTCCTCGTCGGTCACGGCCGGCTCGGGGACGTCGGCGTCCAGCTTGGCGCGCGCCTGCTCCAGGCGTTCGCCCCACGCGCTCCCTTCCGCCAGGCTCGCCCACAGGGGCCGCAGGATGTCGTCGTCGCCGCCCAGCAGAGGGAGGCACCGATCCAAACAAGCCAGACCGCTCGCCGCCAGACCTCGCTCGTCGGCCTGAGCGATCAGTTCCACCAGGCTCATCACGTCTCCCTAAAAATCCCTCGACAGGGCGCCTCTTCCCTAACGGAGCCCGCACTTCCCCTTACTGCGTGCAACGGTCCAGGAGTGTCACAGCGGCACCACGCCGAGCCGGTCGAGCAGCCGGAAGAAGAGGTTTTCGGCCAACGGGTCGGGGTCCGCGTTCAGTACGTCGAGGAGGGGCTGGGCGGCCACGGTGTGCCCGGCTTCGGCGGCCCAGGCGACGGCCCGGTCGGCGGCGTCGGCCGGTTCGAGGAAGTAGTCGTCGACGCCGAGTTCGTCCTCGCCGCCGACGTACCCGGCCATCGCCTCCCGCGCCAGACACGCCGTCCACACACCGCTGTGCGGCGCGGCCGCCTCGACGGCCACGCAGTCGCTGTCCATGACGTACCCGAAGAGCGCGGGCGCGCCGGTCTCCCGGGCGAGCGTGCTCATCTTCCCGATGTCGCCGTCGCCGCCCGGGCACTCCCACACCTGCCACCCGCCGGGCGCCAGGGTGCGCCGCTCCATGCCCCGGGCGCCCGCCAGCGCGTCCAGCTCCGCGAGCGGCCGCTCGCTTCTGCCCACCACGTAGTACCCCCAGTAGCCCATGCCCGTTCCCCCCGGTGTCTCGGTTCGGCGGCTCGCGCCGAATACACCACAGGGGTGCGGGAGTTGGCCAGGGAAACGGACGAATCGGTCCGCGCCAGACGGGTACGTCCATGCCGGACGGGTGCGTCCGCCTCAGACGGCCACGCGGGCGGCGGGGCCGCGCAGGGCCTTCTCGTTCTGCATGCGGGTGAGGCGCCGTACGAACATGACCGCGAGGACGGAGGACGTGATCCACAGGACCTCGGAGACCCCCATCAGGCCGAGGGCCGACCGTAGTTCGGCCGGCGCCTCGGCGCGCCGTATGGACTGGCTGGACAGCCGGTCGGTGACGGCGGCGGCCGCCCAGAGGGACCACCAGGAGTTGAGGAGGTAGTGCGGCGACGAGGGCATCCGCGACCCGTCCTCCAGGGACAGCGTCGGCAGCGGCGCGCTCGCGTCCCAGACGTCGGCGGCGATCCGGCGCGGGATCCACAGGTTCGCCACCGGCACGAACCAGCCCCAGATCGCCCAGCCGCGGCGCATCCGCTGGTCCTGCGGCCCGAACACCTCGGCGTTCACCCGCACCCGGTGGAACCAGCAGATGAAGACGACGGCGGTGGCGATCTCCAGGATGAACTGCAGCCGGCCCGCGAGGGTGAGGAGCCGGTCCGCGTCGTCCAGCTTCTCGCCGGAGGTCTCCTGGTACGCACCGTCGGAAACGGCGCTGAGGATGTCGTACGACGGGAGGATCGCGTACAGGGCGAAGAGCCCGGCCGCCGCCGACACGACGAGCATGACGACCGTGGCCTGCCCGAGGCCGACGGGCGAGCGCAGTTGGGCGGGGGTCCCCGACGAGCTCCCCGGCCGGAGGTCGGCCGTCGCGACGATACAGACGTCGCAGAGGCCGTCCCCAGCCGTCGCTTCGACGCGCCGGCAATGAGTGCAGAGCATGGCTGAGGGACCCCCCACGGGTTCAGGAACGGAAAGCCGGGCGCGCCCCTCCCCAGGGCCTCACGCTCGGCACGCGGAACATACGGTTCTGCGCACCCGCCCGTCCAGCCCATTCAGCCCGGCAGATCCACCCGCCTTCAGCCCAGCTGGTCCGCAAGCCCCCTGAAGTCCGCCCAGGACAGCGCCGGTTTGCGCGGATCCCACAGCTTCTGCACCGTCGCGCGCAGCGGCATACGGATCCCCGCCGCCACCTGCTCCTGGGTCTGCGCGCCCGAGCGATCGCACCAGACGGCGAAGGTCCCGCCGAGGATCTGCCCGTCGTACTTCGCGGGGACCGCCGCCGTGCCGCGCAGGACGAGCGGGGTCCACTGCTCGTAGATGCGCTGCCCGGTCGGATAGACGAAGGTCTGCGGCTGCCCGAGGACGTAATAGAGGAACTCGTCGTTGTAGTTGATGAGCTTGCGCCCCGCGCTCAGATACTCGACCGGCGGCCGGGCCCCGATCTCCTTGCCCGTCCAGTACGCCACCTGCAGAGCGCCGTCGGCCTGGACCGTGCCCCCGCGGAAGAACCCGTCGTTCCACGCCCGCGGGGTCCGGTCGTGCCCGCGCACCACCTCGGCGCGGTCGTTGAGCCAGCCGGTCGCCAGGTCGGCGACGGTCGCGCCCGCGCCGTAGGTGTTCTTGGCCGCGGTGGCCAGCTGCGGGAACGACGCCTGTGGGTTCGCCACCGTCAGCGCCTGGTACTCGTCGCCGCCGATATGCCAGTAGGCGCCGGGAAAAAGCTGCGCGTACTCGTCGAGCAGGTCGTCGATCAGGTCCGCGGCGGCGGGCTTGGAGATGTCGACGGCCCCGCGTGTGGCGACCCCCGACACATTGCGCAACTGGAGTTCGGGGTGCGCGGCGAGGACAGCGCCCAGATGGCCGGGCGAGTCGATCTCGGGGACGACGGTGATGTGCCGGGCGGCCGCCAGGGCGATGATCTTGCGGACCTCGGCCTTGCTGAGGTGCGGCTGCGACACGATCTCGGGGTGCGTGTCCGACTGGATACGGAAGCCCTGGTCGTCGGAGAAGTGCAGCCCGAGCTGGTTGAATTTCAGGTCGCCCAGCTCCCGGACCCGGTCCTCGATCCAGCCCGCCGTGAAGTGCTTGCGCGCGATGTCGAGCATGAACCCGCGCTGCGGCTTGGCGGGCCGGTCGCGTACGACGCCCTCGGGCGCCGTGGAGGCCCCGTGCACCTCCTGCTTGAGGGTGCGCGTGCCGTAGAAGACGCCCGCGTCGTCGGGGGCGGTGATGGTGACCCGCCGGTTCTTGACGGTCAGGGTGTACGACTCCGGTCCCGCGGTCCCGTCGTCGAGGCCGAGCTCGACATCGCCGTCCCTGGCATCCGTCTGCCCCGCGTACGTCAGCTTGAGCTCCCCGGCGAGCAGCCGCCCCTCGTCGGCGAGGCTCGCGTCGTCCACGACCACGCGGGCGCCGGCCGCGGGGCGCCAGCCGGGACCCCGGGCCGGGGTGTGCTGACGTACGGCGGGAATGGTGCGCGGGGTCCGGGACAGCGGGTACGTCCGGGTCGGCGAGGGGGAGGAAGAGGGAGTGGCCTTGGGTGAGCCGGCGGGCGAGGTCGCCGACGTGGCGGCCGACGGCACCCGCGCCCCCGTCGGCGCGCCGTCGTCGCCGGAGGGCCACACCGCGACGGCCACCGCTGTGGCGGCCCCCGCCGCAGCCACGCCCGCCACGGCCATCACCGCCCACGGCCTGCGCCGCCCGGACGCCCGCCGCCTTCCCGTGCTCACCGCATCACGCCCCTGACTTCGCCGTTCGAGGTCCACTTCAGGTCGTACATGTGCCGCACAGCTGCCGCACATCCCTCGGCGAACCTAAGCCCCCGTCCCCACCTTCACCGTCCACCACACGTTCTGAAACTCTCCCGTGCGGGTGAAATTCGGGCATCCGTCGGACAGCTCCTGACACTCCTCGATAGCGTGAGCGGCACAACTCTCACTTCTTCCCCTGCCGAATCACACGTACCGAGTCCGCGAGATGCTCATCCAGGCGTCACCGGATCCGGATCCCACATCCCACCGCCGAGGACCCACGCTGCCTTCGCACCGTCTCCCACGCCTCCCCGGCCAGGTCGCCCTCCCCGAGCAGAAGAGCGCGGCGCCGTCCCCGGCCCGCCTGGAGCGGTTCAACTCCGCGCCCGCCGACGCGGTCGCGCGCACCCTCCTCACCTGCTGCCGCAGCCTGCGCTGGGCCCACCGCCTGGCCGACCACCGGCCCTACCCGGACCTGGACGCGCTGCTCGCCGCGGCCGACGAGGCGGCGTACGACCTGACCCCCGCCGATGTCGCCGAGGCGCTGGCCGGCGAGTCCCTCACGCTGCTCCCGGACGGCGCGTACTCCGCAGCCCACACCGCACTGAGCGCCGCGCACGCCGCGTACGAAAGCCGCTTCGGGCATGTGTTCGTGATCTGCCTGGACGACTTCGCCCCGGCGGAAGCCCTGGACCAGGTACTCGCCGGCATCCGATCACGATTGACAAACGATCCGGAGGAGGAACGGATCATCACGGCGGAGGAGCTGCGCCGCCTGGCGAAGGGCCGCCTGGCCCGTCTGGTGCGACGCGCCTACGCGCCCCTTTAGAGGCGCGAGGAACTGCGCGAGCAACCACTACGAACCCGCACCCGCCCATCCACCGCGCCCGTAATAGCCCGAACGTGCCTGATTGATTGCCAGTTTGATCACATAGATAGGGCCGCTGTAAGCGTTCCGACAAGTCGTCGCTACGATGGCCGGGGCCGGTGGACCGTACCCGGCCGGGCCCGTCCGACACCGAAGCCGGCGCGGCCCCAATCCCCGCTCCCGGAGGGTTTTCCGTGCCGGCTGGAACGCTGTACCGCGGCCGGGAAGGAATGTGGTCCTGGGTGGCTCATCGAGTCACCGGCGTCCTCATCTTCTTCTTCCTGTTCGTACACGTGCTGGACACCGCTCTCGTCCGTGTCTCCCCCGAGGACTACGACAAGGTCGTGTCCACGTACAAGACGCCGATCGTCGCGCTGCTGGAGTACGGCCTCGTCGCCGCCATCCTCTTCCACGCGCTCAACGGCCTGCGTGTCATCGCCGTCGACTTCTGGTCGAAGGGACCGCGCTACCAGAAGCAGATGCTCTGGTCCGTCGTAGGTATCTGGGTCGTGCTGATGATCGGGGCCCTGTACCCCGTCCTCGGTCACGCATTCCGCGAAGTCTTCGGGAGCTGACGCAGATGTCCACCACTGAAACCGCCGCCTCCGGCATCGGACCGGTCGAGGGCGCGGGCGAGTTCTCGTCGTACAGCGTCGACAACCCGGCCCCCCTCATCGAGGCCCCGCGCAAGCGCACCAAGAAGACCCCGAAGTCGACCCGCGGCAACTTCGAGATGTACGGCTGGCTCTTCATGCGCCTGTCCGGCATCGTCCTGGTCGTCCTGGTCATCGGCCACCTGCTCATCCAGCTCGTCCTGGACGGCGGCGTCTCCAAGATCGGCTTCGCCTTCGTGGCCGGCCGCTGGGCGTCCCCCTGGTGGCAGGCCTGGGACCTCGCGATGCTGTGGCTCGCCATGCTGCACGGCGCCAACGGCCTGCGTACGGTCATCAACGACTACGCGGAGCGCGCGAACACGCGCCTGTGGCTGAAGGGCCTGCTGTACACCGCCACGGTGTTCACGATTCTGCTGGGCACGCTGGTGATCTTCACCTTCGACCCGAACATCCGCTAGGCACGGGGCTGAGGCAACCACTCATGAAGATCCACAAGTACGACACCGTCATCGTCGGCGCCGGCGGCGCCGGCATGCGCGCCGCCATCGAGGCGACGAAGCGCAGCCGCACCGCCGTGCTGACGAAGCTCTACCCCACCCGCTCCCACACGGGCGCCGCGCAGGGCGGCATGGCCGCCGCGCTGGCCAACGTGGAGGAGGACAACTGGGAGTGGCACACCTTCGACACCGTCAAGGGCGGTGACTACCTGGTCGACCAGGACGCCGCCGAGATCCTGGCGAAGGAGGCCATCGACTCGGTCCTCGACCTGGAGAAGATGGGCCTGCCCTTCAACCGGACGCCCGACGGGACGATCGACCAGCGCCGGTTCGGCGGTCACTCCCGCAACCACGGCGAGGCCCCGGTCCGCCGGTCCTGCTACGCCGCGGACCGCACCGGCCACATGATCCTCCAGACGCTGTACCAGAACTGCGTCAAGGAGGGTGTGGAGTTCTACAACGAGTTCTACGTCCTCGACCAGCTCATCACCGAGGTCGACGGCGTCAAGAAGTCGGCGGGCGTCGTCGCGTACGAGCTCGCGACCGGCGAGATCCACGTCTTCCAGGCGAAGGCCGTGATCTACGCGTCCGGCGGCACCGGCAAGTTCTTCAAGGTGACGTCCAACGCGCACACGCTGACGGGTGACGGCCAGGCGGCGGTCTACCGTCGCGGGCTGCCGCTGGAGGACATGGAGTTCTTCCAGTTCCACCCGACCGGCATCTGGCGCATGGGCATCCTGCTGACGGAGGGCGCCCGCGGTGAGGGCGGCATCCTCCGCAACAAGGACGGCGAGCGCTTCATGGAGAAGTACGCGCCGGTCATGAAGGACCTCGCGTCCCGTGACGTCGTCTCGCGCTCCATCTACACGGAGATCCGTGAGGGCCGCGGCTGCGGTCCCGAGGGCGACCACGTCTACCTCGACCTCACGCACCTCCCGCCGGAGCAGCTGGACGCCAAGCTCCCGGACATCACGGAGTTCGCGCGCACCTACCTCGGCATCGAGCCCTACACGGACCCGATCCCGATCCAGCCCACCGCGCACTACGCGATGGGCGGCATCCCGACGAACGTCCAGGGTGAGGTGCTGTCGGACAACACGACGGTGGTCCCCGGCCTGTACGCCGCCGGTGAGGTCGCCTGCGTATCCGTGCACGGCGCGAACCGTCTCGGCACGAACTCCCTCCTGGACATCAACGTCTTCGGGCGTCGTGCGGGCATCGCGGCCGCCGAGTACTCGGCGAAGGCCGACTACGTCGAGCTGCCCGAGGACCCGGCGTCGCAGGTCGTCTCGCAGGTCGAGCACCTGCGCAGCTCCACGGGTACCGAGCGGGTCGCCGAGATCCGCCGGGAGCTGCAGGAGTGCATGGACGCCAACGTCATGGTGTTCCGCACCGAGCAGACGATCAAGACGGCGGTCGAGAAGATCGCGGAGCTGCGCGAGCGCTACCGGAACGTCTCGATCCAGGACAAGGGCAAGCGGTTCAACACCGACCTCCTTGAGGCCATCGAGCTGGGCAACCTGCTCGACCTGGCCGAGGTCATGGCGGTGTCGGCCCTGGCTCGCAAGGAGTCCCGCGGCGGTCACTACCGCGAGGACTACCCGAGCCGCGACGACGTCAACTTCATGCGCCACACCATGGCGTACCGCGAGGTCGGCGACGACGGCACCGAGTCCATCCGTCTCGACTACAAGCCGGTCGTCCAGACCCGCTACCAGCCGATGGAGCGTAAGTACTGATGGCTACCCCGACTCTGGACAAGGAAGACGCGAAGCCCGAGGCGGGCTTCGCCGACTCCCCGTACATCACGGTCACCTTCCGCATCCGCCGCTTCAACTCCGAAGTCTCGGCGGAGGCGGCCTGGGAAGACTTCCAGCTGGAGATCGACCCCAAGGAGCGTGTCCTCGACGCCCTCCACAAGATCAAGTGGGACCAGGACGGCACTCTGACGTTCCGTCGCTCCTGCGCGCACGGCATCTGCGGCTCGGACGCCATGCGGATCAACGGCAAGAACCGCCTGGCGTGCAAGACCCTGATCAAGGACCTCAGCCCTGAGAAGCCGATCACGGTCGAGGCCATCAAGGGCCTGACGGTCCTGAAGGACCTCGTGGTCGACATGGACCCGTTCTTCCAGGCGTACCGCGACGTCATGCCCTTCCTCATCACCAAGGACACGAACGAGCCGACGCGCGAGCGTCTCCAGACGGCCGAGGACCGCGAGCGCTTCGACGACACCACGAAGTGCATCCTCTGCGCGGCGTGCACGTCCTCGTGCCCGGTCTTCTGGAACGACGGCCAGTACTTCGGTCCTGCCGCCATCGTCAACGCCCACCGCTTCATCTTCGACAGCCGTGACGAAGCCGGTGAGCAGCGCCTGGAGATCCTCAACGACAAGGACGGCGTGTGGCGCTGCCGCACGACGTTCAACTGCACGGACGCCTGCCCGCGCGGTATCGAGGTCACCAAGGCGATCCAGGAAGTGAAGCGGGCGCTGATCACTCGGCGCTTCTGACGTCTTTTCCTGCTGTACGTCGCTGTGGGCCCCGTTTCCCTTTGGGAGCGGGGCCCACTCGCGTACCGGGCCACGATCGGGTGAAGGGGATCGGCCACGACTCCTGGGGGATGTCCGGCCAACGATGATGCTCTCGACAACAGCCCAGAGGAGGCACGTGATGTCCGCAGCATCCGCCGAACGGCCCCACGGCGACCGTCAGCTGATCGCCGAGGCGAACCGTCTCGTGGACCGCAACCCGGGCTACCGCTTCGAGATCATCGGAGGCCAGATCCTCGCGGCCCCGCCCCGGGACGCCCCCCACGCCCGCGCGCTGACCAAGCTCATGCGCCCCTTCATCGCGGCCGGCGTCGATGGAGACGAGGCGGAGGTGCTCCAGGGCATCGGCTTGTGGCTGCCCACCGGCACCGAGGATTACGCCATCCCCGACCTCGCCATCGTCGACACCGACATCGAAGAGCACTACGTCGAGAACAACTGCTACGAGCCGGCATCCTTCCGCCTGGTCCTTGAGGTCACCTCCAGCAACTGGAAAGCCGACCTGCAAACCAAGGTCACGGCGTACGCCAACGCCATGGTGCCGATCTACGTCGTAGTCGACCGCAAGCACCAGCGCCTCCATGTCCTCACCGACCCGGGGGCCAACGAGTACAGCACCCACCAGGTCTACGCCCCAGGCCAGTCGGTCACCCTCCCCGACTCCATCGGCGCCAAGGTCACCCTCGACGTGACCGAGATCCTCGAAGCGGGTCGCCCGAAGCAGACCTCCTGATCACAGCTGACTCAGAATCGTCGGGTCAGTGATCTTCGTGTCGGCCGCCAGCATCATCGCCTTGCTCAGGATCACCGCCAGCACCCGATCGCCCTCGAACGGCAGATAACCGGTCCCCGGGGTGGCGGCGCCCGCCTTCGGAACGATGCACAGGTACTGATCGTTCGGGCTCATCAGGATGTTGCCCGAGCCGAGGTGGATCTTGTACGTGTGGCGCTCGCCCTTGACGTGCAGGAAGCGTCCTTCGAGCGTGCAGCGGTCGGCTATCGCGAGCCGGGGTATCAGGCGGTCGAGGAGCACGCGCCGCGTCTCGGCACTCTGGTTCAGCTCGCCGAAGCCGTACGACGTCCAGTACTCCTGGAAACGGCCGCCGGGGCCGCCGTCCTGCCAGGTCGGGTCGTTGCCGACGCTCGCGACTCCGACGAACAGGTCGACGTCACGCAGGACTTCGGAGAGGGCGAGGGGCGGGATCTCGGTGAGGGGCAGGGGCTCGACCGGGTCCTCCCCGTTCCGCAGCCACATGCTGTACTCGCCGCCGTAGCAGTGCGCCGAGTTCTCCGGAGCGTCGATGGGATAGAACCGCACCTGGTCGGTGCGCAGCCGCAGATAGCTGCCGGACTCGGTGGTGTCCTCGCCGTAGTGCTCGCCGTCGCCCTCGATCCAGTACTCGGCGCGCAGGCCCCACTGGGGCAGCTCGCGGGTGGCCGGCGGCGCCGAGTCGTCGACGCACAGCCGGAGCTTGTTGCGCCAGCCCCTGACCGCGGCGAGGGAGTGGAACTGGTGCTGGCGCAGGATGTGCGCCGCGAACCGGTTGGAGTAGGTGCCCGTGGTGCGCTCGGCGTCGGTGAGCAGATACACCTCGCGGTGGGCCTGCTTGAAGGGCTGGGTGACGGCGTGCCGCTCCAGCCAGTCGCGCCAGGCGACGACCTCGGCGGGTTCGCGGCCGACGGGGTGCCAGAGCTCGACTTCCGCACCGGAGTTCACCGGGTCGTCCGTGAGGGTGCGCAGCTCGCCGTCGGCGAACCCGACGGGCGTACCGTCGACGGTCCACAGGAGGCGGCGGGCGAGCGTGCCGACCAGCGGATGGTCCAGGTAGCGCTCGCGCCAGGTGCCGTACGCCCAGGTCCGCCGCGCGAGGAACTGCCGGTCGAGCCGCTCGCTCTGCGCCGACAGCATCTTGTCGATGTCCTTGACCGCGGCCTTGAGCTCCTTGAGCTCGTCGGCATGGTCGCGCTTCACGGCGGCGGGGACACTCTTGACTGCCTTCCCGGCGACGTTGCGCCAGCTGAGCACCACTCTGGGTCCCTGGACGTCGATCAGGGCGGTGATCTCCCCGAACCGGTGCTCGGCGCGGCCGACCTCGGTGAGGCCGTAGGCGGGGACGGCTAGTTCCTCGATCTCCTCGCGGCTGAGGTGCATCGCCTCGGCGCGGGCGTCCAGTGCGGAGTTGAGCAGTTTCAGGGTGCCCTTGTACGTGACGCGGGTGGCGAGACGGGCCAGTTCGGCGAGGGCTGCCTCGCTCTCGATCCTTGCCAGGGCGAAGACCCCGGCGTTGGCGACCTTGGGGTTCACCGGTCCGAGACCCGCGACCTTGCGCAGCGCCGTCTCGACGAGGGAGCCGAGGGCGCGGGCGGTTTCGGCGTGCGCGGGCAGGAAGGAGAGCAGCCAGGCGAGCCCGCGGAGTGCGTTGGCGTTGTACGGGTCGAACGTGTCGTTCGGGTTCGGGCCGTAGGAGGTGAGCAACGGGCGCGTACGGAGCTTGCCCACCAGCCGCAGCCAGGGCAGCAGCCGCTCGCGCACCTCATGCGGGCCGAGGGCGTCGACAAGCGTCCGGCCGGTCCGCTCCCACTTCGCGGAGGGACGGGCGGCGTTGGCGGTGGCCGCGTGGGCGAGCAGGCGCTGCCAGTCCCCGCCGAGCTCGGCCGACTCCTTCAGGGCCCGGTCCGACCAGGCCTCGCCGGGGTTGACGGCGGGAGTGGTGAGCCGGTCGGCGAGCGGGCCCAGCCTGCCGGCGCCGTTCCACAGCACCAGCCGCGAGCGGCGGATCACAGCGACGAAGTCGCCCGGGAGCTCGTGTCCGTCGGCGAGTTCGAGTTCCGCCAGCCGGACCAGTTGCTCGGTGTTGTGCTGCACGTCCTGCTCGGCGGCCAGGAGGATCAGCTCGGACCGGGTGTCGCGCGGCTGCCCTTCGGCCAACTCCTCGCCCCGGAACCAGCCGAGCAACCGCACGATGCGACGCCGGGTGGCCGTGCCCGGCTCCAACTCGTGGTACCGGGCACTGAGGTGGTGCACGACGGCTGCCCGGAACGGGGCGTCCGCGTCACGCAGCGCGTCGACGACGCGGCGGCCCTCCCAGTCCCAGTGGTCGTCGACCATCTCGGCGAACGCGAGGAGCTTGGGGACGAGTTCGTCGGCGACAAGTTCTTGGGCATCGTCGGCGGCGATCAGAGCGAGGAGGTCACGCACCAGCTGTGCGTACTCGGAAGGTGACGTGATCATCAGCCACCCACCAGCGCGACAAGCTTCAGAAACGTGACCTCGGTCCCCAGCACCAGCTCGATCTCCTCATCGAGCTCGGTCACTTGCCGATCCCCGACAAGCACAAGGAACCCATTACCGGCAAAAGCTTTGAGCGCCAGCTCGGTCTGGACCTCCGGATCTATCCGCCGCGGCGTCCGCAACGCGTACCCGTTCAGCACGCGCTCGGCGTCCCTGGGCTGCACGAGTCCCTGGAACACCCCCGGCGTACGCGCGTTGTACTCGGCGACCTCCTGGAAGACCCGCCGCCGGATCAACTCGCGCAACGCGAGCCGCTCCTCGGCGATCTCGATCCCCCAGCCCGCGCCCCGGTCCCCACTGGTCGTCTCGTCGACGAACGTCACCATTCCCATGCCGACGACAGTACGAGCCGCCACTGACAATCAGTCACCGCGCCCGGATCCGCCCTCCCGCCTTATCGTTCGGGCATGAGCAACTCCCGTGCGGCGGCGATCCTCACCACCCCCGACCTCACCGAAGCGCTGCGCGCCGTGGGCACCCTGCTGGACATCGCCGACCTCCATCACGCGGAGGTCGACTTCGAGGCCGTGATCCACTCGCCGGAGGTCCTGACGCGGGTACGTCACGTACTCCCCGACCTCGAATGGTGGGCGTCGGCCGGAAAGGAACACGGCTCGTCGGAGGCGGGCGACGACCCGGCGGACTGTCTGCCCATCAAGGTCTACGACTGGTGCAACCCCCTGGACGTGGCCGAACCCTTCATCGCGGCGTTGGGCCCGAGCCCCGCAGCCGTCCGCTGGGACCTGAACGCCTGGCCCGAAGTCCCCGAAGCCGGCCTGGAGTACATCTCCCAGAAGTACGCCTACCTGACCCTCGCGCTGAACTCCCGGGACATCTACCAGGGCGAGCCGTCCAGCGACCACACGGTCTACGTCCACGTACCGAGCGAGGACCACACGGCTCGCATCGAGTGGCTCGCGGCGCAGGTGGGCGGCCGCTTCACGGGCAGGATCGAGATCTCCTCTCTCTGACCCCGCTCACCCGCACGGCGCCCGCCACTCCGCCCACACCTCCTTCCCGCCGCTCATGCGACGTCCGTTGAGCATCCGGTAGTGGCCCCAGTCATCGGCATACTCCCGCAGCAGCCAGAGCCCACGTCCGCTCTCGGCGTCCAGGTCCGCCACCACCCCCGGGCTCTCCCGCGGCGGAAACGGATTGCTGTCCCACACGCTGAGCCGTAACCGTCCGCCCGCACGCCCGAGCCGCACTCCCACCGGATCCCACGTACAGGCAAGAGAGTTGGTGACCAGCTCGGATGCGACGAGTTCGACGTTGTCCAGGACGACCTCGGGTACGCGGTACCGGCCGAGTACGGCACGCACGTGGGCACGGACGATGCCGGGCCCGAGGGGCGAGTGGGGAATCCGGAGGGCGTACTCCCAGGCGACATCGGGAGGGTCGAGCGGGAAGTCGGCGAGAGTCCTCGGGGCGATTTCGGGCATGACCGTAACTCCTCGTTGAGGTACGGGGGTTGGATGGGTGAGTTGGGTGACACGGGCGGTGGCTCTGTCGCACTGTGGCCGGCCGCCCCCGCGACGGCTCCTAGGCCGGCTCCGAACCGCCTCGCCGCCGATTGATGGCCGTCAGGTCGATCTCGATCTCGAAGGGGGCGGTGACCTTGAGCCGGTCGTGGAAGATGCCCGTGAGGCCGTACGACTTGGTTGCGGGGTCGAGTTCGTAGACCTAGACGACGGGCAGGCCCTTGTCGTCGTCCTTCTCGACCCGCCAGAAGTGGGGGACCCCGGCCTGGGCGTACTTGCGGGGCTTCACCTCGCGGTCACGCTCGCGGGAGTCGGGGGAGACGACTTCGACCGCGAAAGGTACGTCATCCGGCTTGAGCCAGGTCTGGTCGGGGCCCAGGTCCGCCTCCACCGGAATCACCAGGATGTCGGGCTCGGGCCGGTTCTTCCGGTCCAGCTTGATGGTGAATTCCCTGTCGACATCCAAGTGCTCCGGCACCTGTTCCAGAAGGCTGCGCTCAAGCAGGCGCATACAGCGCATGTGGAACCGGGACTGCCGACTCCTGAAGACGAGACCCCCGTCGATCAACTCCGTGTGCGGCGGGAGGCCCGGAATCCGGTCGAGGTCGTCCGCGGTCCAGCCCTCAGGGGGGCGGGATCGGCCAGCGGTACGCCGGCTCGTCGTCGAGGCCGTTCCCGGATGCGGCGCTCGTGGTTGCTCCCATGCGGCGGAGTCTCGCCTGTCGATTCGGCGTACCCAGGAGGAATGCGAGGCGCTTCACCTCAACGGGTGATCACATGTTCGGCCCGCGGTCAGTCCCTCCTCATCTCCTTCCGGTCCGCAGCTAACCTGACGACATGTCAGATGACGTGTCATACGAGCTGCTCGGGTTCGACAACGTGCTCCTGCCCGTCGGGGATCTCAACGAGGGCGTGGCTTTCTACGAGCGGGCCGGCTTCCCCGTGGCGTTCCGGCTCGACGAGGCCGGGATCGCCCTGTTGAAGGTGGGCAAGGAGACGCCCGGCGTGCTGCTGCGGCTGGACGATGAGTTGAGTCACCGGCCGCCGCCGTGGGCCTCGCCGCGGGTGTGGCTGGAGGTGCGGGACGCGCGGGCCGCGGCGGACGCCCTCGCCGCGGTGGGCGTTCAGCCTCTCGACGCACCCTTCCCCGTCGCCACCGGGTGGACGGTCGAGATCGCCGACCCCTGGGGCAACGTCATCGGCCTCACCGACTACAGCAAGCGGCCCGAACTGGCCCGCGCCGCAAGGGCGTAGGCGTGACCCACGGCGTGGCCCAAGACATAACCCAAGGCATAACCCAAGACTCGCCCACGGCGTGATCCAGGACACCCACCCCCGACTTGAACGTGTTCAAACACAGGTCTACATTCCTTCCTGACAGCGTTTTGAACGCGTTCAAGAAGGGGTGGGGACATGGACCTCACAGTCGTCGCGTACGTCATCTATCTGCTGGTCAGCATCGCGCTGACCATCTGGGTGGCGCGCACGCTGAGCCACAACGGGCGGATCTTCCTGGCCGATGTGCTGCACGGCAACGAGAAGCTCGCCGACGCCGTCAACCACCTGCTGGTGGTGGGCTTCTACCTCGTCAACCTGGGCTTCGTCGCGCTCTATCTGCACCAGGACGACGAGATCGGCAACGCCCGCGAGATCTTCGAGGCCCTGTCGACCAAGCTCGGGGTGGTGCTGCTCGTCCTCGGGGTCATGCACCTGGGGAACGTGTACGTCCTCAACAAGATCCGGCGGCGGGGAGTGATGGAGCGGGAGCAGCAGCCGCCCGTCGCGCCGACCGACTGGATCGCACCCGCGGCCGGGGCGTGAGTCCGATGGCCGGCGCCTCAGCCACCCGGGACCGGGACGCCGCGCGCGTCCCGGTCCTCGGGCTCACCGTGCTCTACGACGCCCAGTGCTCACTGTGCACCTTCCTGCGGGGCTGGCTCGCCAAGCAGCCGCAACTGGTGCCGCTCCGGCTGGTACCCGCCGGGTCCAGCGAGGCGCGGGCGCTCTTTCCCTCGCTCGATCATGGGGCCACCCTTGAGGACATCACCGTCGTGGGGGACGGAGGCCAGGTCTACCGCGGGGCCGCCGCCTGGGTCGTCACCCTCTGGGCGTTGCGCGAACACCGGCCTCTCGCCCATCGGCTGAGCACCCCGGCCGGCGCACGTCTCGCGAAGGGTGCGATGCTCACCGCCGCCAAGTGGCGCGAGACCCAGTCCCGCGAGGGGTGGGGCGGGGGCGTCTATCAGCGGGGCGACGGCTGGGTGTACGACCCGAGCTCGGGATGGACGTACCAACCTCCTGCCTGCGACAGCGGCACCTGCGCCACTCGTTAGGCTCGTCCCCGTGCCAGCACCGAAAGACAGTCCCGCTCACCACAGCCGCGCTCAGGACGGTCCCGCCCCGGACGGTCCCGGCCAGGACACCCCAGGCCAGGCCAGTTCCGCCTCGGCCCCCGCCAAGAGCCCGGCCAAGAGCGAGCAGACCCGTGCCCTGATCCTGGAGACGGCTCTGCGGCTGTTCCAGGAGCGGGGATACGACAAGACGACCATGCGGGCCATCGCCCAGGAGGCCGGGGTCTCCGTCGGCAACGCGTACTACTACTTCGCCGGCAAGGAGCACCTGATCCAGGGCTTCTACGACCGGCTCGCCACCGAGCACCAGGTGGCGATCCGGGAGGTACTGGACCGCGAGACGGACCTGGAGGCCCGGCTGGGCGGGGTGCTGAAGGTGTGGCTGGACATCGCCACGCCGTACCACGAGTTCGCGGTGCAGTTCTTCAAGAATGCCGCCGACCCGGACAGCCCGCTCAGCCCCTTCTCCGCCGAGTCGGAGCACGCGCGCGTGGAGGCCATCAGCGTCCACCGGGAGGTGCTGGCCGGGGCGAAGACCAAGGTGCCCGAGGAACTCCGGGACACGCTGCCCGAGTTGATGTGGCTCTCGCAGATGGGCCTCGTCCTGTACTGGATCTTCGACCGGACCGAGGGGCGCGAGCGCAGCTACCGGCTCGCCGAGCGCGGCGCACGCCTCACCGCGCGCGGCGTATCCCTCGCCCGCTTCCGTGTCCTGCGGCCCCTGGTCCACGAGGTGCACGAGCTGTTCACGGACTTCCTGCCGGGGATGACGAACGCTCTGCCCGACCCTGCGAAGAAGGCCAAGACGGCCAAGACCGCGAAGACGGCCAAGGCAGCCAGAGCGGCCAAGCCGGCCAAGCCTGCCAAGAAGGAGGCTTAGGGCGCCCGCCCGGCGGACGCCCCTCACCTGCCCGGCCCCAGTTGACCTGCCCGGCCTCAGTCGCCCTGGCCGGCCTCAGTCGACCTGGCGGGCCTCAATTGCCCGGTCCCCGGCCTCAGTTGACCGCGTCCACCTCCCCCTCCGCCAACTCCACGTCGTACACCAGTGGTTCATCGGTCACCACCACATGCCGGGCCCGGGCCCCAAACGTGTCAGCCGTCGCCGCCAGCAAATACGTCCCCGGCCCCGGCACCGAGACGATGTACGAGCCGTCGGCCAGCGACGTCACCCGGTCCAGCTGGCGGCCGCCGCCGGAGAGCAGGGTGAGGACCGCGCCGTCGACCGGCGCGCCCTCCGGGTCGCGGACGAAGCCGTGCACCACCGTCGCGCCGCCCGCGGGGGCAGCCTCCTCGGACACCGATTCGCGCGCCTCCACCGCCAGATGCGGCAACCGCTTCTCCAGCCCGGCCGGCAGCCACCAGTTGGACTTGCCGAGAAGATGCATCGCGGCCGGCACCAGGGCCGTACGGAGAATGAACGCGTCCAGGGCGACCGCGGCCGCCAGGCCGACGCCCGCCATCGCGGCGCCCGAGTCGCCGCTCAGGACGAAGGCCAGGAAGACACAGACCATGATCAGGGCGGCGGAGTTGATGACGCGGCTGGTCTCCGCGAGGCCGACGCGGACGGCGCGCGCGTTGTCCTTGGTGTGCACCCACTCCTCGTGCATCCGGCTCACCAGGAACACCTGGTAGTCCATCGAGAGGCCGAAGAGGAGGGACAGCATGATGACGGGCAGGAAGGAGTTGATCGGCCCCTCCTTGCCGAGGCCGAGCAGGTCCAGGCCCCAGCCCCACTGGAAGATCGCGACGAGTACGCCGAACGACGCGGCTGCCGCGATCAGGTTCATCAGCGCGGCCGTCAGCGGCACCACGAGGGAGCGGAAGGCGACCATCAGGAGCAGGAAGCCCAGGCCGATGATCGTGCCGACGAAGTAGGGCAGCCGGTCACCGGTGATGGACGAGAAGTCCTTGGAGACGGCCGTCACGCCACCGACGTGGGCCTGCGCCCCCGCGTCCGGGATCACCCGGTCCCGCAGCCTGTCGATGAGCTGGTCGGTCTTCTCCGACTGCGGCGAGGTCGTCGGCACCACCTGGATCACCGTCACGCCCCGCGCGGGCGGCAGCGCGGCGACCCGGGCCACTCCGGCCGTGTCGCCGATGCCCTTCACCAGCGCGTCGGTGTCGCCGCCGGACGTGACCACCTGCAGGGGGCCGTTGAAACCGGGCCCGAAGCCCTCGGCGAGCAGGTCGTACGCCTTTCTGGTCGTCGTCGAGGCGTCGTCGTTGCCCTGGTCGGTGGCGCCCAGCCGCAGCCCGAGGACGGGCAGCGCGAGGACCGCCATGACGGCCAGGGCGAGGATCGCGATCGTCCGCGGACGCCGCTGGACGCTCGCCGACCACCGTGCCGCGGCGCCGCTCGTCCGCTCCTTCTCCGGCCCGTTGGCGGCCAGTCTGCGCCGCTGGCGGCGGCTGAGCACCCGGGTGCCGAGGAGTCCGAGGAGCGCCGGCAGCAGGGTGATCGCCGCGAGCACGCTGAAGATGACGGTGAGCGAGGTGCCGATGACCACGCCGTCCAGGAAGCGCAGGTTCGTCACGAGCATCCCGGCGAGCGCGATGCACACCGTGCCGCCCGCGAACAGCACGGCCCGCCCAGAGGTGTCGAGGGCGACGACCGCCGACTCCTCCGGCGCCATGCCGCGCAGGATGCCGCGCCGGTGCCGGGTGACGATGAACAGCGCGTAGTCGATGCCGACGCCGAGGCCGATCAGCGTGGCCAGCAGCGGCGCCAGGTCGGGCACGGACGTGACATGGCTGATCAGCTGCGTGGAGAACAGACCGGTGCCGACGCCGAAGATGGCGATGCCGATCGGGAGCAGCATCGCGAAGAGGGATCCGAAGGCGAGGAACAGGACGACCGCCGCGGCCAGGATGCCGATCATCTCGGCGAGGCCGGTGGGCGGTTCCTGCACCTTCTGGATCGCCTGGCCGCCCAACTCGACCTGGAGGCCGGTGCGTTCGGCGTTCTGCGCGGTGTCGACGACGTTCTGCACCAGGTCCTTGGGAACGGTGTTGGCCTGGTCGGCGAAGGTGATCTGGGCGTACGCGATCTTCCCGTCGGAGCTGATCTGCGCCGCGCCCTGCTCACCCGAGTACGGGCTGGTGACGCCGCCGACGCCCGTCATCTTCCCGATCTCATCGAGCGCGGGCTGGATCCGGGACCGTACGGACTGGTCGCGGACCGTTCCCCCGTCGACCTTCCACACCACCGTGTCGGTGTCCCCCGCTCTCTCCGGGAACGCCTTCTCCATCAGGTCGTACGCGCGCTTGGAGTCCGTGTTCGGCAGAGAGAAGTCGGTCGCGTAGTCCGTGCCCGCGGTGGATGCCGCGAAGCCCAGTCCGAACAGCGCCCCCACCCACAGCAACAGGACCACCAGCCGGTGCCGATAGCACCACCGTGCCAATGTCGCCACGCTCAACGCTCCTTCAGTCGATCGGTTGGTCCCCCAGGTCCTGGAGCAACCATCGACCGAGCACCGTGCGCGGTGACACGGCCCGCCCATGACTCTCAAGGAACTCCCAAGCGAGAGCGCCCCATGTCGGGGCAGGTGTACGGATACTGGGGACATGACCGCTCACGAGGGGGCCACCGTCCTCGTCGTCGAGGACGAGCCGAGCATCGCGGACGTCCTCGCCATCGCCCTGCGCTACCACCGTTTCGAGGTGATGACCGCGGGCACCGTCCGCCAGGCGCTCACGCTCGCCGAGCGCACCCGCCCCGACGCGGCGCTGCTCGACGTGATGCTGCCGGACGGCGACGGCCGGGCGCTCGGCCATGAACTGCGGCAGCGCCAGCCGGACTTGGCGATCGTCTTCCTCACCGCGCGGGACGCGCCCGCCGAGATCGTGGGCGCGCTCGGCTTCGGCGACGACTACATCACCAAGCCGTTCAACATCGACGAGGTCGTCGCCCGGATCACGGCCGTCCTGCGCCGCACCCGCCCCGACGACGTCCTGCCGCAGCGCCCGCCCCTGCGCTACGGCGACCTGGAGCTGGACGAGACGACGTACTGCGTCCACCGCGCGGGCCGCACGGTCGAGCTCACCCCCACCGAGTACGCCCTGCTGCGCTTCCTGGTCCGCAACGGCGGACGGATCGTGCCCAAGGAGCAACTCCTGCGCCATGTATGGCAGTACGAGCACCCGGCCGAGTCGACCGTCGTGGAGACGTACATCAGCTATCTGAGGCGCAAGCTCGAACCGCTGGGACCGCCGGTGATACAGACCCGGCGGGGCGTCGGATACGGGCTCACATGAGGATTTCGGTGGTGCGCACGGACAGCGCGGCCCGCGACGCCTTCCCGGCGGCGGCGGGTACGAAGACCGGGGCCCGCCGGAGGCCGCGGCTCCGGCTCCCTCGCTTCCGGCACGGCATCCACTCGCTGCGCGGCGGCCTGACGCTCGCGAACGTGGGGCTGCTGGCCCTGGGCATCGTCATGGCGACCGCGGTGAGCCTGATGGGCATGCGGCACTATCTGGTCGACCAAGTCGACACGGAACTGATCAAGACGCGGGACTCGCTGGGCAGTTCACGGCTCACCATGCGGGAGATCGACTCGCTGAGCGCGGTGGCGTTCGTACGCGACCGGCTCATTGCCTCCGCGGACGAGTCACCGAGGCCGGACTCGATCTTCGCGGCGGTCGACCGGAACGGGAAGGCCCTCACCATCGGCGGCTTCAGCGGCTTCAAGCCGACCGGCAGCCAGCTCGCCCTGGCGGAGGCGGTGCACGATCCGCACGCGCTCGTCGCCGACCGCGACCCGCACGACGTGACGGTGCACGGCGCCTCCTACCGGGCGACCGGAGCACGCTTCGCCGACGGAACGTACGTCCTGCTCGCCACCTCGACCGACGGGCTGCACAAGGGCATCGCGAAGGCGCTCAAGCTCGATCTGGCCTTCGGCACCCTACTGTTGGCGCTGCTGGCCTGCCTGACAATGTTCAGTGTGCGCCGCCGGATGCGGCCGCTGGAGGCCATGGTGGAGACCTCGTCGGCGATCGCCGAGGGCGATCTGACCCGGCGCGTGCCCTCCAGCCACCATCCGACCCAGGAGGTCGAACAGCTGCGGCTCGCCCTCAACTCCATGCTCCACCAGGTCGAGTCGGCGTACCGGACGCGCGAGCGCAGCGCGGCCCAGCTGCGCCGGTTCGTCGGCGACGCCTCGCACGAGCTGCGCACACCGCTGTCGGCGATACGCGGCTATCTCCAGTTGTACGAGAAGGGCATGCTGACCGATCCCGCCGAGCGCACGCGGGCCTGGGACCGGATGAACGCGGAGGCCGACCGCATGGGCCGGCTCGTGGACGAGCTGCTCACCCTGGCCCGGCTCGACCAGCGCCCCGAACTCCGCTTCAGGAACGTCGACTTGAGCCGACTGGTACGGGACGCGGCCGCGGACCTGCGGGCCCAGCAGCCGGGGCGCCCGGTGACCGTGGGCGCCGAAGGCACGCTGTTGCTGCACGCCGACGAGTCGGGGCTGCGGCAGGTGCTCGGCAACCTCGTGGGCAACGTACGCACCCACACGCCCGCCGAAGTGCCGGTGCGGCTCGGTCTGGAGCGCGAGGACGGCGTCGTACGGCTGTGTGTCGCGGACGAGGGTCCCGGGCTCGCGGAGGACGACGCGGCGCGCATCTTCGACCGGTTCTTCCGGGCGGGCGGCGGCGCGGGCAGCGGGCTCGGCATGGCGATCGTGCAGGGCGTGGTGACGGCGCACGGGGGCAAGGTGGCGGTGCGGACTGCGCCGGGCGAGGGGCTGGCGGTCACGGTGACGCTCCCGGCGCGCTGACGCCCCCTTTCCGGCGCCGTGACCTGCTAGAACGGACTTGGGACGGACTTGGGCATAAGCAGACCCGGAGGATTGAACACGGGCCGCCACGGCGCCGTACAGCACAAGTGAAGGCGGCCCCGACCTCCCCAGCCTGGTCCGCCGTGCCACCACCGGGCTTCGCACGGAAGGACCGCCGGGTTGTCGTTCAACACGAGCTCTCGACAGCTGCCGAACACGGACGAGAAGCCTCCGGAGGAGGGTCCCGGGCCGGAGCCCTCGCCGGAGCCACTGCCGGAGGCCACCGCGGAGAGGCCCACCTCGGGCGCCAGCACGGCGGCCCCGACCGAACCCCTCCCAGGTGACGACGGGACCCCGGCCGAGGCCGCCTCGGCTGACGGCGAGACCCCGGCCGAGACTGCCTCGGGTGACAGTGAGACCCCGGTCGAGGCCACCGCCACCGCCGCCGAAGCTGAAGCCCCAGCCGAAGCCACCACCGCCGAAGCCGAAGCCCCCGCCGCACCCGCCTCCGCCTCCGCCTCCGCCGAAACCGAAGCCCCGGCCGCCGCCTCGGATGACAGCGAAGCCCCCGCCGAAGTCACCGAAGCCCCGGCCGCAGTCACCCCGGCCCCCACGTCGGCCCCCGCCCCCACCCGAGGTCGACGGCGCTGGCGTGGCTGGCGCGAAAGGTACCCGGTCGCGGCCCGCACCCTGGCGTGGACCACCACCGTGCTGGCCGCCGCGCTCGTGCTGTTCGCGCTGCTCATGCCGAGCAAGATCGACACCTTCCGTCCCGCCGAGTTCTTCCGTGTCCCGGTGGAGGCGATCTTCGGCGCGGCCGTGATGATCGTCCTGCCGCGCAAGCCGCGGATCGCCGTGGCGGCGCTCGCCGGGCTGTGTCTCGGCGCGCTGACGGTCCTGAACTTCCTCGACATCGGCTTCAACGAATACCTCGGGCGCGGATTCAACGTCGTCCTCGACTGGACGCTGTTCAGCGACGCGCAGGCGTACCTCCAGGACACGATGGGCAAGAAGGGCGCGCTCGGCATCGTGGTGCTGGTCGTGGTCCTCGTGATCGCGGTGCTCGTCCTCATGACGCTGTCGGTCGTCCGGCTGGGCAACCTGGTGGCCCGGAACACCGACCTGGCGACGCGTACGACGCTGGTGATGGCCATCGTCTGGGTCACCTGCGCGGCGCTCGGCGTGCAGTTCTCCGGCGTACCGATCGCCTCCGAGCACACGACGCTGGTCGTCCAGGACCGTGCTGTGCGGGTGCGGAACACCCTTCGCGACGAGGCGGCGTTCGCGAAGGTCGCCAAGAAGGACGCGTTCGCCAACACCCCGCCGGACCAGCTGCTGACGGGGCTGCGCGGCAAGGACATGATGATCACGTTCATCGAGAGCTACGGCCGCAGCGCGATCGAGGACGCGGTCATGGCGCCGGGCGTCGACGCGACCCTCACCTCCGAGAACGAGAAGCTGACCAAGGCCGGGTTCGCGGCGAAGAGCGGATGGCTGACCTCGGCGACGTACGGCGGAAGCAGCTGGCTCGGTCACTCCACGTTCCTGTCGGGCCTGTGGGTCAACAACCAGCAGCGCTACCGCACCGTGACCGCGGGCGACCACCTGACCCTCCCCGGCGCCTTCAAGAAGACGGGCGCCTGGGACACGGTCGGCATCATGCCGGGTGTGCAGAAGGCCTGGCCGGAGTCGAAGTTCTACGGCATCGACAAGGTCTACGACTCCCGCGATCTCGGCTACAAGGGACCGAAGTTCAGCTGGTCGACCATGCCCGACCAGTACGCGCTGACCGCGTTCGAGCGTCTGGAGCACAGCAAGAAGCACGACAAGCCGCTGATGTCGACGATCATCCTGACCTCCAGCCACCAGCCCTGGGCACCGATCCCCAAGACGGTCCCCCAGGACCAGGTCGGCGACGGCTCGGTCTACGACGCCATCGAGAAGGCCGGCAAGAAGCCCGCGGACATCGTCACCGACTCCACCAAGTCCAAGGAGGAGTACGGCAAGTCCATCCAGTACTCGGTGACCAGCCTCATCGACTACCTGGTGAAGTACGGCAACAAGAACACCGTGCTGATCTTCCTCGGCGACCACCAGCCGATGGCCCGGGTCAGCGGCAACAACGCCAGCCGTGACGTGCCGGTGTCGATCGTCGCCAAGGACCCGAAGGTCCTCGACAAGATCGCCGACTGGAACTGGACGGACGGCCTGCAGCCCGAGCACAACGCCCCGGTCTGGAAGATGAGCGCGTTCCGCGACCGCTTCCTGACGGCGTACGGCTCCACACCGCACCCGTAACAGCCGCTTAGGAGGACCCGGTGGCGGCCACCAGCGCCCACACCGTCTTCCCGTACCGCCCCCGGCCCCACACCCCCCACGCCACGGCGATGTTCTCCACGAGATGGAGCCCGCGGCCGGTCTCCTCCCAGTCGGCGACCGGCCGCACCCGGGGCTCGGCCACACCCCCGTCGGAGACCTCGATGAAGCATGAGCCGTCGGCGAGGGCGGTCACCGCGACCTCGAACTCCCGCTCAAAAAGGGGTCCGTGGCGCACGGCATTGGTCGCCAGCTCGGAGACGAGAAGCACGACATCCGCAAGGGCCGGATCGTCGGCGCTGTGACCCCAGTCGGCCAGATGGTCCCGTACCCGGCGCCGGGCGAGACCGACGGACGCCGGATGCCTGGGCAGCCGGAATGAGTTGCGTCTCACCACGTCTGCTCCTCACCCCGCACACACCTCCGACACATGGTGCTGCGTTGGGCGAGAGCGCGATGTCACTGGGGTGGATGTCCGCCCCGCGGGATCACGTCAGTTGTCATATCCAGCTCAGCCGCCAGAGGCGGAAGACACCGGTCCCGTCCGACAGGTACTGACCGCCCCCGACGTCCTCACTGCTGAGTACATACTCCTTGCGCTGCCACAGGGGAATCAGCGGAACATCCTGAGCCACGACTTCCTGCAACTGCCGGAAGGAGTCGGTCGCGAGGCTGCGGTCCTCATCCTGCTGAGTGTCCAGAATCAGCCGGTCGACGGCCTTGCTGCTGTAGCCGTTCTTCATGCTGTTGCCGGTGCCGACGAGCGGGGCGCTGAAGGTGTCCGGGTCGGGATAGTCGGCGACCCAGCCGACGGCCCACGCGTCCAGCCTGCCCTCGGCGTACTGCTTCTGGAAGGCGGTCCACTCGTAGCCCTTGGTCGCCACCTTGAACAGCCCGCTCGCCTCCAACTGCCGCTTGAGCTCGGCGGCCTCCTGCGCCGCGGCGCCCCGACCTTCCGCGTACCCGTAGGTGAACCGCACCGGAAGCGACACCCCGGCCTCGGTCAGCAGCGCCCGCGCCTTCTTGGCGTCCGGCTTGGGGTAGTCGTCGAAGAACGACGTCGCGTGCCCCGTGATGCCCGCCGGAATCAGCCCGTACAACGGATCGGTCGTCCCCTTGTACGTCTGGCTGACCAGTTCCTCGCGGTTGATGAGCGCGGCGATGGCCTGCCGCACCCGCCGGTCGTGCAGCGGCGCGTTCGCCCGCACGTTGAGGACGAGGTTGCGGGTCTCGGCGCTGTCGACCTCCGTGACCCGCTGATTCGGGTCGCTCGGCGAGAGTCCGGCGAGCAGCGCGGGAGGCAGCTGACGGGCGGCGACATCGAACTTCTTCGCCTTCCAGCCGGCTTCCAGCGCCTGCGAGTCGGCGTAGTAGCGCAGCACGATGGGCCGGCCGGTCTCCTTGACGGCGCCTACGTAGTGCGGGTTGGGCGCGAGGACGGCCCGCTTGTTCTTCGTATACGTCTTCAGTACGTACAGTCCGGTGCCGTCGGCGCCGGTGTCGGTGCGCACGGCGCGCTTGGGGTAACGGGTGTGGTCGACGATCGAACCGGCGCCGGTGGCCACCTTGAACGGGAAGGTGGCGTCGGGCGAGGACAGATGGAAGGTGACCGTGAGGCCCTTAGCGTCGACCGAGCCGAGCGTGGCGAGGAGGGGCGCGGGTCCCACCTCGTCGTTGATGCGCTTCACCCGCTCGAAGGAGAACTTCACGTCCTCGGCGGTCATCTTGCGCCCACTCGGAAACGTGAGGTCGTCCCGCAACGTACAGCGATAAGTGCGCAGCCCGGTGCCCACGAAGCCGCAGCTCTTCGCCGCGTCCGGCACGGGGACCGCGCCGCCCGGCTCGAACGTCAGCAGCGACTGGAACACATTGCTGAACAGCGCCCATGATCCGGCGTCGTACGCGCCTGCCGGGTCGAGCGACGTGACGGCGTCCGTCGTACCGACCGTGATCGTCTTGCCGCTGTTCTCCTGCGTGGGCAGCAACTGCCAGCCGCCCACACCCACGCCCGCCAGCACAAGCAGCGTCGCGAGAATCCGTATGCGAACCGATCGCATCGGTGCCCCTCCCCAGGCCCACCGCACGTCACTCCCCTAGTGACGCGGATCACCTAACCACAGGAGTTTCAGGTGAGGGAAGAGCTTCCGGAAGAGTGGTCCGAGGTGATCGAAACGATCATTTCCAGCCTGTTTCACAGCTACCTCTCAGGCTTCTCCGGAGGCCGTCTCCCCAACCCTCACCAGCCGTCGGGCCTCTGTCGCAACCATCAGGCAGGATGGGCGTCATGACCGAGATCCACACCCCCCGTCTCCTCCTCCGCCGCTGGTACGACGACGACCTCGCCCCCATGGCGGACATCAACGCGGACCCCCAGGTCATGCGCTGGATCGACGACGGCTCGCTCCGCGACCTGGACCAGACGGCGGAGGACATCGAGCGCTGGGAAGAGGAATGGGACGAGGAGGGCTTCGGCCTCTTCGCCGTGGAACTGCTGGCCTCCGGCGAGCTGGCCGGCGTCGTGGGCCTGTCCGTGCCCGAGTTCCTGCCGGAGGTACTGCCCGCCGTGGCGATCAGCTGGCGGCTCGGCTCACCGTTCTGGGGCCAGGGCTACGCGTCCGAAGCCGCCCAGGCCACGCTGGAGTTCGCGCTCCAGGACCGTGGCCTCGACCGCGTCATCAGCATCAGCCGGATGGGCGACGACGCCTCCGAGAACATCATCCGCAAACTCGGCATGAAACCGGAACGCGAGACGGCACACCCGGTGTACGGCTTTCCGCTGCACGTCCACTCCATCGATCTCACCGAGTACGAGGCGTGACCCCGGCCCAGTCCCCCACGCTCAAGCTTCCCTGGAGGCCAGCTCCACGACGGTGATGTCCGAGGGGGCACCCA
The DNA here is from genome assembly GCF_041053035.1 of Streptomyces sp. R35. Taxonomy (NCBI): domain Bacteria; kingdom Bacillati; phylum Actinomycetota; class Actinomycetes; order Kitasatosporales; family Streptomycetaceae; genus Streptomyces; species Streptomyces sp. R35. Next base: position 6,825,990 of record NZ_CP163440.1, on the reverse strand, counting down.
CCCGCGTCGGCGGCCCCCAGGCCCCCGCACCCCGGGAGACGTACAACTGGGTGTCCCCGTACCGCTCCAGCCCCGCGAGCGTCGGATTGGCGGCCTCGGCGATGAAATTCCCCGGCCACAGCTGCCCACCATGGGTGTGCCCCGACAGCTGAAGATCGACCCCGTACCTCACGGCCTCATGAATCTGCACCGGCTGATGCGCGAGAAGCACGCACGCGCGTGAGGCATCGCGATCCCCCAGGGCTTTCCCGAAGTCGGGCCCCTGCCCCTCACTCTCTCCTTGTACGTCATTCACGCCGGCGAGATCGAATCCGGCCACCTCGGTACGCGCGTTCTCCAGAGGATGGATCCCCAGCTCCCGCACTTCCCGGACCCATTGCTCGGCCCCGGAGAAATACTCGTGATTACCGGTCACGAAGAACGCCCCGTGCCGCGCCCGAAGACGGGCAAGAGGCGCGGCCGCCGGCCCCAGATCCTTCACGCTGCCGTCGACCAGATCCCCGACCACGGCAATGAGATCGGGCTGCGTCGAGTTAATGGTGTCGACGACCTTCTGCGCGAAGCCACGCCCGAGCACAGGCCCCAGATGAATGTCACTGACCACAGCGATCCGGTACCCATGCGCAGAGCGCGGCAACTTGGCCAGCGGCACGGTGACCCGCTTCACCCGAGGCCCCCGCAGCACCCCGTACGTCCCGTACCCCACAGTCCCCACAGCGGCAGCCGCAGCGGCCCCACCCACCACCCGGGAGACGAAGAGCCGCCGGGAGGACCCCTCCGCCGATGAGAGAGGCCGGGCGGACCCCTCCGCCGATGGGAGAGGCCGGGCGGACTGCTCCACCGATGGGAGACGGCCCGCACCCGCCGATTCAACAGAAGGGGCCGTGCCGGGGTGTCCGCCCGCAGCGGATGGCGCGTCAACGCCGGCTCCTTGAATGCCGACCGATTCCGCGCCGGACCGAGGACGGATACCCCGGCGCGGCCCCGCCCCCACGACAACGGCGGGCGCGGAACCCCCACTCACCGCACGCCGCCCGGCAACCCGCCGCACCACCGGCCGTACGAGCTCCCCCACCACCAGCGCCAGCACCAGATAGATCGCCAGCGCCATCCACAGAAACCCGGGCCAGGCCAGCACCCGCTGAACCCAGAAAGGCGCCCCACCGCGCTCACTCGCGACAGCGCCGAACATCAACAGCGGCCCGGCGACAAAAACCACCGTACCCACGCGCCGGACCACCCCCGGCCCGGCCGTCGTGTCCCGCACCAGCCGCCGCCAGGCATACCAGTGCAGCCCCCCGAGCACGGCCAGCGCGGCCACGCCCACCAGCACGAAAACGATGACCATGGCGCCGTATCCCCCGTTATGACGTCTGGCGCAAAGCGCGCACCCCGCGCAACCCGATCCACCCGACGACCGTCCCCAAGACAAAGGAGACGACGGCGAGTGTCAGATGCACCCAGAGGTACGCCGTCGGATCGCCCGCGTCGTCGAACGCGAGCCCGCTGCCGTCCTTGAACAAATTCTTGATGAAAGTGACCCAAATGACCCAGCTCCACACCCCGAAGGCGAGCAGGAACCAGGACACGGGGCGGCTGAGCTTCATGGGTTCAGTATCGCCGTCGCCGGCCGGGACCCGGCGCGGGGGTGTGGAGGGCGAGGAGACTCCCCTCAAGGCTGATGGGACTTCCCGACCCGATGCCTGTACTTTCTCGACCGTGCCCGCCACCAAAAAGACCGTCAAGCGATCCTTGCTGGTCACTTCCGCCACCCTGTTGGCCCTTTCGCTCACCGCGCCCGTACCCGCGTTCGCGGACGCGAGCCCCACAGCGACAGCGACCCCGACCCCGTCGGCCACACCCCCGGCGAACATGTCGACCGTCGGCGGCGAACGGCTGGGCGAGGCCGGAACCCAGGTGAGCCTCGGCGCCGGCGCCCCCGTACTGCCCAAGGACCTCACCGCACGCTCCTGGATCGTCTCGGACGCGGAGTCCGGCGACATCCTGGCCGCCCACAACGCGCACTGGCGGCTGCCCCCGGCGAGCACCCTGAAGATGCTGTTCGCCGACACCCTGCTGCCGAAGTTCCCGGCGAGCACCGAGCACAAGGTGGCCTCCTCCGACCTGGCGGGCATCGGCGCGGGCTCCAGCATGGTGGGGATAAAGGAGGACGAGACCTACACGGTCCACGACCTGTGGCTCGGCGTCTTCCTGCGCTCCGGCAACGACGCCGTGCACGTGCTGTCCGCGATGAACGAGGGCGTCGACCAGACGGTCAAGGACATGCAGGCGCACGCCGAGGAGCTCCAGGCCCTCGACACGCACGTGGTCAGCCCGGACGGCTACGACGCGAAGGGCCAGGTGTCGTCGGCGTACGACCTGACGCTGTTCGCCCGCTCCGGGCTGCAGAAGAAGGACTTCCGGGAGTACTGCTCGACGGTGCGGGCGAAGTTCCCGGGCGAGACCACGAAGAACAAGAAGGGCAAGAAGACCCGGGAGTCCTTCGAGATCCAGAACACCAACCGCCTGCTGACGGGCGACAGCGACGTCTCCACCTACCAGGGCATCGCGGGCGTCAAGAACGGCAACACCACCAACGCGGGCGCCACCTTCACCGGCGTCGCCGAACGCGACGGCAAGGTGCTGCTCGTCACGGTGATGAACCCGGAGAAGAACGAGCACAACGAGGTCTACAAGGAGACCGCGCGGCTCTTCGACTGGGGCTTCAAGGCCGCGGGCAAGGTCGAGCCGGTGGGTGAGCTGGTGCCGCCGAAGGGCGTGGAGACGAGCGCGCAGCCGGGCACGAAGCCGTCGGGCGGTTCGGGCAAGGACAACGCGTCCACGAAGCCGGTGGCCGCCGCCTCCGACGCGCAGGGCGGTTCGAGCGGCATCGGCATCGCGCTGGCCATCACCGGCGGCATCCTCGTGCTGCTGGCGGCCGGCGCCTTCCTGATCAACCGCCGGTGGCCGCTGCCGGACCTGATGCGCCGCCGCCGCTGACAGCAGAGCCCTTCGACTCCTCCGGCCCTTCCGGCTCCTTCGACTGCTCCGACTCCTCCGACTCTTCCAAGTGCTCCAAGTCCTCCGGATCCCCCGGTGTCTCCGGTGTCTCCGAGGGATCCGCGGATTCATCGCCCCCCGTCGCCGTCCAGGCGGCGCAGTAGAGCAGCAGCTTCGCGGTGAAGTTGATCCACAGCAGCAGTGCGATCGGCACCCCGAAGGCGCCGTACATGCTCTTCGACGCGACGCCCCTCATATAGCCGCTGAGCAGCAGCTTGAGCAGCTCGAACCCGGCGGCGCCGATCAGCGCGGCGACGATCAGCCGACGCCGCGTCGGCTGGACGCCGGGCAGCAGGGTGAGGACGTACAGCAGGAGCAGGAAGTCGGCGAGTACGGCGACGGTGAACGCGGCGGCCTGGAGCAGCACACTTCCCCAGCCGTTCTCGTCGATGCCGAGATGCCGGGCCGTCCAGCCGACCGTCGTGGACGCGAGGGTGGAGACCGCGATGGTGAGGAGCACGGCGCCGCCGAGTCCGACGAGTACGCCGGCGTCCTTGACCTTGCGCAGGAGGGCGTTCTCCTCGCTGTCGGGCAGCTCCCAGACCGCGCGCAGACACTCCCGCATCGAGCCGACCCAGCCGATGCCGGTGACCAGCAGGACGGCACCCGCGATGACACCGATCGTGCCGGCGTTCTGGACGAGGCCGTTGATGTCCAGCTGGTCGGAGATGCCCGGCACCTGTTCGGCGAGCTTGTCCTGGAGGTCCTGCTGCTGGCTGGTGCTCAGCGTGGCGGCCGCGATCGCGGCGGCGACGGTCAGAAGCGGGAAGAGCGCCACGAAGCTGATGAAGGTCATCGCCGCCGCGAGCCGGGTCCACTTCACCCGGTCCAGACGCTCGTACGACTGCCACGCGTGCGTGGCCATCAGGCGGGTGACCAGGGGGCCCACGCCGGGAAGCCTTTTCAGCCAGTCCATGACCCGACTCTGCCCTCGCCCCGACCACCTCGAACGCCTCGGAACACCAATGTCCGGGTACCCCAAAAACGCAGGACAGTGGCGAGCGCCATTCCGATTCCGGCGCCCGAGACCGTGTCCGCGCGCTGCGAGGTGAACCCGAGGCCGTAGTGGCTGAGGACGATGCACAGCAGCTGGACGAGGGCGCCCGCGATGTTCACCGCGAAGAAGATCACGTACTGGCGCGGGCCGCGTGTGGTCGTGTGCCGGTAGGTGCCGAGCGCGTTGCCCGCGTATGCCACCGAACACCCCGCCACGAAGCTCAGCGCCTTCGCGGTGAGCGGGTCGAGGCCCACTGGGCCGCGCAGCCACACGAAGAGGCCGAGGTCGGCGGCGTAGGCGAGGATTCCGGCGGTGGCGAAGCCGAGGAGTTCCTGGGCAAGCGGACTCCGGGCGAACCGGCTGTGGGCGAGCGGGCTCCGGGCGAACGGGCTGCGAGCGAGCGGGATTCGGGCGAACCGGCTGCGCGAAACCGGTTGCCGGGCAACCGGTTCCTGGGCAACCGCCCCTGGGGCAACCGGTTCCTGGGCGACGCTCACCAGTTCGCCACCGCGAGGCCGTACATCGCCAGCCACACCAGCCCGATGAGCGCGAGCGCGCGGTCGCGCAGGACCACGTCCTCGGGCTCGCCCGCGGTGCCGCGGTCGGCGAAGACGGCGTACCGCAGGATGGCCAGGATGAAGGCGATCATCGACAACTGCCGCCAGGGCAGCACGCCGGTGCTGGGCACGCCGCCCTCCTCCAGGGCCCACAGGCAGTAGCCGAGGACGGAGACCCCGGCGGCGAGCTGCCAGACGAAACGCAGATAGCCGGTGGTGTATTCGGTGAGCAACGCGCGCGTGGCGCCCGCCTTCCCGGCCATCTGCACGGCCTCGGAGTAACGCTTCGCCGAGACCATGAACAGCGCCCCGAAGCCAGTGGTGATCAGGAACCAGCGCGAGAGCGGGATGCCGAGGGCGAGACCGCCGATCATCGCGCGCATCAGGAACCCGGTCGTGACGACGACGAGGTCGACGACCAGGACGTGCTTCAGGCTGACGCAGTACGCCAGTTGCATGCCGACGTACGCGGTGAGCAGCGCGGCGACGGCCGGCGAGCAGAACCAGGCGGCGGCGGTGGGCGCGAGGAGCGCGAGGGCGCCCCCGACGGCGTACGCGACCGGGACGGGCACCTGGCCGGCGGCGACCGGGCGGTGGCGCTTGACCGGATGGGCGCGGTCGGCGGCGGCGTCCCGGGCGTCGTTGATCAGGTACACGGCGGAGGCGCAGGCCGTGAACAGCGCGAAGACGAGTGCCAGTTGGGTGAGCGCGTTCCGGGCGAAGAGCTGGCCCGCGGCGGCGGGAGCGGCCACGACCAGCACGTTCTTCACCCACTGGCGGGGGCGCGCGGTCCTGACCAGGCCACGGACCAGGCCGGTGAGGCTCACCGCGGGCGCGGGAGCGGCCGGTGTGCGCTCCAGGAGCGCCGTGCGCTCAGTCATGTCCGACCCCCATCCAGCGGGCGCCCAGACGGGCCGTGAGGGCGCCCAGGGCGGCACCCGCGGCGACGTCCGAGGGGTAGTGGACGCCGACGACCATCCGCGAGACGCACATCGCGACGGCGAGCGGGGGGACGACGCGCACGCCGAGCGCGCCGTACGCGACCGCGGCAGCCGCCGCCGAGGTGGCGTGCGAGCTCGGGAAGGAGTGCCGTCCGGCCGTGCGCACCAGCGGCACGACGTGCGCGGGGCGCGGACGGCGCACGATCCGTTTCACCGCCATGCTCGTGAGGTGCGCGGTGGTGGTGAGCGCCGTCGCGCGCACCCACGCGCCGCGCCGCTCACGGTCGACGGCCGCCCCGGCGAGCCCCGCCGCGAGCCACAGCGCGCCGTGCTCCCCGCTCCAGGACAGGGCGCGCGCGACAGCCGCGACGCGCGGATCCGTGCCCCACTCGTGGAGGGCCGACAGCAGTCGGCGATCCATGTCGTCAAGTTGGCGGTCCATGCCATCAAGTCGGTGGCCGACGTCGTCAAGCCGTCGGTCCATGCGGTCATGGTCGTCAATGTCGTCCATGTGATCTCACTCTTCTAGGGAGTGGTCGCAGAATTACGGCAATCTATGACGACATCCCATTAATCACCCATTTCGGTGAGGACCCGTGAGGGCTGGGTAGATTGCGACGTTATGCACCCTTACCGGCGCTACGGTCACGGTCATGCCTGCCGACGCCGTCTCCGTCACCGGTTGGGGCCGCACCGCCCCGACCACCGCCCGTCTGGTCCGCCCGCGCACCTACGAGGAGGCGGTGGCCGCCGTCCGGGAGTGCGGGACGCGTGGAGGCATCCCCCGGGGGCTCGGGCGGGCCTACGGGGACGCCGCGCAGAACGCGGGCGGGGCCGTGCTCGACATGACGGGCCTCGACCGGATCCACGCGATCGACGCGGACGGCGGAACCGTGCTGTGCGACGCGGGCGTCTCACTGCACCGGCTGATGGAAGTGCTGCTGCCGCTGGGCTGGTTCGTGCCGGTCACCCCCGGGACCCGCTATGTGACTGTCGGCGGCGCGATCGGCGCGGACATCCACGGCAAGAACCACCATGTGTCGGGCTCGTTCGCCCGGCACGTCCTCTCCTTCGAGCTGCTGACGGCGGACGGCGGGATCCGCACGGTGGGCCGCGGCACGCCCCTGTTCGACGCCACGGCGGGCGGCATGGGCCTGACCGGCGTGATCCTCACGGCGACCGTCCGGCTCCAGCCCGTCGAGACCTCCCTGATGTCCGTCGACACCGAACGCGCGGCGGACCTGGACGACTTGATGGCCCGCCTCACCGCCACGGACCACCACTACCGGTACTCGGTCGCCTGGATCGACCTGCTCGCGCGCGGAGCGTCGATGGGGCGCTCGGTGCTGACCCGCGGGGAGCACGCCTCTTTGGACGCGCTGCCGCCACGCGCGCGTAGACACCCCTTGGCGTTCCGCCCCGCGCAGTTCCCGTCCGCGCCCGCCTTCGTGCCGGAGGGGCTCCTGGGGCGTACGACCGTGGGCCTCTTCAATGAGCTCTGGTACCGAAAGGCACCACGCGCGCGTGCCGGTGAACTGCAGAAGATCTCCACCTTCTTCCACCCCCTCGACGGGGTGCCGCACTGGAACCGGATCTACGGGCGGGGCGGCTTCGTCCAATACCAGTTCGTCGTCGGCTACGGGCAGGAAGAGGCGCTCAGGCGGATCGTCGGGAAGATCTCGCAGCACCGCTGCCCGTCCTTCCTCGCCGTCCTGAAGCGCTTCGGAGAGGGCGATCCGGGCTGGCTGTCCTTCCCGATGCCCGGCTGGACCCTCGCCCTGGACATCCCCGCGAACCTGCCGGGCCTCGGCGCCTTCCTCGACGAGCTGGACGCGGAGGTGGCGGGGGCCGACGGCCGGGTGTACCTCGCCAAGGACGCGCGGCTGCGGCCCGAGCTGCTGGCCGAGATGTATCCGCGGCTCGGTGAATTCCGTTCCCTGCGGCAGGAGTTGGACCCCCGGGGAGTCTTCACCTCGGACCTGTCCCGCCGCCTCGGTCTCTAGTCGGCTCCATGAGCTGTCGTGAAGTCGGCTCCAGGAGCCCTTATGAAGGAGGAGCTGTCATGAAGGACGCCTTCGGTATGCCCCAGTCCCTGCTGATCCTCGGCGGCACGTCCGAGATCGCGCTGGCCACGGCGCGCCGCCTGATCGTCCGGCGCACCCGCACGGTGTGGCTCGCGGGACGCCCGTCGCCCGCCCTGGAGCGTGCCGCCGAGCAGTTGCGCGAGATGGGCGCGGACGCCCGTACCGTCCCCTTCGACGCCCTCGACTCCGAGTCCCACGAGACCGTGCTCGGCAAGGTCTTCGCCGAGGGCGACATCGACATGGTGCTGCTGGCGTTCGGGGTGCTCGGCAACCAGGCGCAGGACGAGAAGGAGCCCCTGAAGGCCGTACGGGTCGCGCAGACCAACTACACGGGCGCGGTGTCGGCCGGCCTGGTGTGCGCGCGGGCGCTCCAGACGCAGGGCCACGGCTCCCTGGTGGTGCTCTCGTCGGTCGCCGGCGAGCGCGCCCGCCGCTCCAACTTCATCTACGGCTCCAGCAAGGCGGGCCTGGACGCCTTCGCACAGGGCCTCGGCGACGCGCTGCACGGCACGGGCGTGCACGTGATGGTCGTACGCCCCGGATTCGTCCGTACGAAGATGACCGCGGGCCTGCCGCAGGCACCGCTGGCCACCACCCCGGAGGCGGTCGCGACGGCCGTGGAGACGGGGCTGCGGCGCCGGTCGGAAACGGTGTGGGCGCCGGGTTCACTGCGGCTGGTGATGTCGGCGCTGCGGCACGTACCGCGACCGGTGTTCCGCCGGCTGCCGATCTGACGTACCGCGGACGGGGTCGTGCGGAAGGGTCGAGTCGGCGGTCGTACGAACAGCCGCGTAGACGGTCGTACGCAGAGGCCGCGCGGACGGTCGTACTAGCGAGCCGGCAGTGTGGTGTCCCGCTCGGGCGCGCCCGCCTGTGGGGGCACCACCGCGCCACCGAAGGCGAACTCGAGAAGCTTGCGCCAGACCCCGTCCGCGCCCTGCTCGTAGAGCGCGAATCCGGTGCAGGGCCACTCGGCCTCGTACGCGGACAGCTCCTCGTAGGCGCGGTCCATCGCCTCGTCGTCGATGCCGTGCGCCACCGTGACGTGCGGGTGGTACGGGAAGTGCAGGTCGCGCGCGACGGGCCCGGACGCGTCCCGGACCTGCTTCTGCAGCCAGGTGCAGGCCTCGGCGCCCTCGACGACCTGGACGAACACGACGGGCGACAGCGGGCGGAAGGTGCCCGTGCCGGACAGCCGCATCGGGAAGGGGCGCCCGGTGGCCGCGACCTCGACGAGATGCGCCTCGATCGCGGGCAGCGCCGAGTCGTCGACCTCCGTCGGCGGCAGCAGCGTGACGTGCGTGGGGATGCCGGAAGCCGCGGGGTCGCCGAAGCCCGCGCGCCGCTCCTGGAGCAGGCTGCCGTGAGGCTCCGGGACCGCGATCGACACGCCGATCGTTACGGTCCCCACGTCGTCTCCTGTCGTTGTTCGATGGTCCGGTGGCTCGGTCTTCCGCGCGGGCAGGGGTGGCTGCCCGGTCTGTTCGGCTTTCGACTGTACGGCGATGCGGCCCGTTGTCGGCTGCCGTACGAGTGTCGCGCTCGTCTCGTACTGAATGCCGAACAGGCTGTGGTAAAAGCTGCCGTACCGCTGCCGTACGACAGCGTGTCGGCTGTCAGCACGGCAGTGGTCTCGGCGGTCAGTGCTTGGCGGGCAGGAAGCCGACCCTGTCGTACGTCTGGGAGAGCGTCTCCGCCGCGACGGCACGCGCCTTCTCGGCGCCCTTGGCCAGGATCGAGTCGAGCGTCTCCGGGTCGTCCAGATACTGCTGGGTGCGCTCCCGGAACGGCGTCACGAAGTCGACCATGACCTCGGCGAGGTCCGTCTTGAGCGCACCGTAGCCCTTGCCGGTGTACTTCTGCTCCAGTTCCGCGATACCGGTTCCGGTGAGGGTCGAGTAGATGGTCAACAGGTTGCTGATACCCGGTTTCTCCGCCGTGTCATACCTGATGACGGTGTCCGTGTCGGTGACCGCGCTCTTGACCTTCTTGGCGGTCGTCTTCGGATCGTCGAGCAGGTTGATGAGGCCCTTCGGAGTCGACGCCGACTTGCTCATCTTGATCGACGGGTCCTGGAGATCGAAGATCTTCGCCGTCTCCTTGAGGATGTACGGCTTCGGGACCGTGAACGTCTGGCCGAAGCGGCCGTTGAAGCGCTCGGCGAGATCGCGAGTCAGCTCGACGTGCTGACGCTGGTCCTCGCCGACCGGGACCTCGTTGGCCTGGTACAGCAGGATGTCCGCGACCTGCAGGATCGGGTACGTGAAGAGGCCGACGGAGGCGCGGTCGGAGCCGTGCCTGGCGGACTTGTCCTTGAACTGGGTCATGCGGCTCGCCTCGCCGAAGCCGGTGAGGCAGTTCATGACCCAGGCGAGCTGCGCGTGCTCGGGAACGTGGCTCTGCACGAACAGCGTGCAGCGCTCCGGGTCGAGACCGGCGGCGAGCAGCTGCGCGGTGGCGAGCCGGGTGTTGGCACGCAGGTCCGCGGGGTCCTGCGGAATGGTGATCGCGTGCAGGTCGACGACCATGTAAAACGCGTCGTGGGACTCCTGCAACGCCACCCACTGACGGACGGCACCGAGGTAGTTGCCGAGGTGGAACGAGCCTGCTGTGGGCTGGATTCCGGAGAGCACGCGAGGACTGTCAGAGGCCATGTTCACCATTCTCTCAGGTGCCGGGGCCCGGTCCGGAACTGGTCGGAACAGATGTGACACAGGTGGGAACCGATCGGCCGCGGGCGGTGTAGCAAGAGTGTGAGGACGCGGGAGGGGGGCCGCATCGTCGTCGACGAGGCCGTGGTGATCGCACGCGTACGCGCCGGTGAGCCGGAGGCGTACGCGGAGCTGGTCCGTGCTCACACGGGCATCGCGATCAGGGCGGCCAGGGCGCTCGGGGCAGGTGCGGACGCGGAGGACGTGGTGCAGCAGGCCTTCATCAAGGCGTACTGCTCGCTGGGGCGCTTTCGGGACGGCGCGGCGTTCAAGCCGTGGCTGCTGTCGATCGTCGCCAATGAGACGAGGAACACAGTGCGGACGGCGGTGCGCCAGCGGACGCTGGCCGGCCGGGAGGCCGCCTTCGCCGAGGCGGAGCCGCTGATACCGGAATCGGCGGACCCGGCGGTCGCGGCGCTGGAGATAGAGCGCCGCGCAGCACTGCTGGCCGCCCTGGAGCAGCTGAGCGAGGAGCACCGCCTCGTCGTCACGTACCGCTATCTCCTGGAGATGGACGAACCGGAGACGGCCCAGGCCCTGGGCTGGCCACGCGGCACGGTGAAATCCCGCCTCAACCGCGCCCTGCGCAAGCTGGGCCGCCTGCTGCCGGGCTTCGAGCCCGGTGATCATCAGGAATCCCGGGAAGGAGGTGATGAGCATGAGTGAGTCGTACGAGGGCGGGGGCACCGGAAACGCGGAGGGCACGGAGGGCACGGAGCCTTCCGGTGACCGGGGCCGGCGTGCCCGTGAGGGCGTCTCGCGGCTGCCGGAGGAGTTGCGGGCGCTCGGGCGGTCGCTGCACCAGCCCGGGGCGCTCGGGAGCGAGTCGATGGTCGAGCGGGTGCTGGAGCAGATACTCGCCGAGCGGCTCCCTGCCCCGGTGCCCGAGCCGCCGGGACCCGGCGAGCGGTTCCGGTCGGTGCGCCGCTGGGCGCGGCTGCGCTGGCGCGCGCTGGCCGCGGGCCTGTGCGGTGTGCTGACGGTCCTCGTGCTCACGCCTCCGGTGCGCGCCGCGGTCGTCGACTGGTTCGGCTTCGGCGGGGTCGAGGTGCGGTACGACCCGTCGGCGGTGCCCTCGTCCGGAGCCCGGGTGCCGGGGTGCGGCCCTTCGCTGACACTCGCGCAGGCCGGGCGGCGGGCCGGGTTCGCGCCTCTCGTGCCCGACGCCCTCGGGGTGCCGGACGCGGTGACGGTGACGCGCGAGCCGAAGGGGCGGCTCCTGATGAGCCTGTGCTGGCGCGGGGATGGGCATGGGCACGGGCACGGGCACGGGCACGGGCACACGGTCCGGCTGGACGAGTATCCGGCGAGCCTCGACGTCGGCTTCTCCAAGACGGTGCGGGAACCGCCGGAATGGGTGCCGCTGGGGGAAGCCGAGGACTACGGCAAGCAAGCGCTCTGGTTTCCGAAGCCGCATCTGCTGAGCTTCTGGCTCATCGACGCGAACGGCGACCGCTTCACCCGCTCCGAGCGGACCGCGGGGCCCACGCTGCTGTGGATGCATGGGGGTGACGTGACCCTGCGCCTTGAGGGGGTGGCGTCGAAGGCGCGGGCGGCGGAGATAGCGAAGTCGCTGAACCAAGGGAACCAACTGAACCAACAGAACCAGCGGAAATAGCAGTTGAAGAAGCAGCGGTCGCAGAAGCAGCAGAAGTCGCGGAGGTGAAGTCGCTGAACCGGCCGGAAATTTGGTCGGCAGTGAGTGGGAACCCCGGCGGGTCGAGCGGTGTACCAGAAGTGACACACGGCGTGCGGGCGGACCGCGCGTGGATCGACCGGCGGGCTGGGGGTTCGGATGCACAGGCTTCGTGAGCTGGTGGCGGTGATGGGGGCGTTGACGGTGGCCTTCGCGGCGGTGTTGCTGGGTGCACCGTCCGCGATGGCGGGCGGCCCGACGAGTGTGCTGGTGGTCTCGCCGGAGAGCGCGGAGAGCACGGCGTTGTACTACTCGGACGAGGAGTACGGGAAGTTGATGCGCCTGCTGGGCGATCCGGGCTCGGGTATACGCGAGGAGCCGCCGGGGCTGGGCGTGGGCAGCGGCCGGCAGATCAATGTCACGTGGCTGATCCACGACGTGTCGCCCTGGCGCGTCGACCGCGTCTACCCGGACACACCGGGAAGCAAGGAGGTCTGGATACACACGGCGACCCAGGTGCCGCAGTCGATGAACGGCTACTGGCACAGGGCCGGGCAACCGGCCCAGGTGCGGGCCCTGTTCAAGAAGCTCGGCGTGATGGGCAAGTCGTCGGGTGAGGGTGCAGGGGCCATTTATCCGGCGCCCTGGCAGACCACGGAGGACACCTACACCGCTCCTGCGCCCACGCCCACACCGGCCGAGCGGCTCCGCACCACGGCCGCGGCGGCGACCGATGACGGCACCGACTGGTGGTGGGCGATACCGGGGGCGGCCGCCGGAGCGGTGCTGGCCCTGCTGCTGCGGCCCCTGGTTGCCGGGGCGGCGGGGGCTCAGTTTCTGGGCCGGCGCGAGCGCGAGGCGGAGCCTCGGCAGGAGTTGCGGGACGAATGACGGGACACAGAAGGACAGAGGGCCGGGGGGCGCGGGGATGCAGCGACACGGGGATGCAGGGACACGGACGCGGGAGGGGGACGGATGGGGATCCGGGTCAGACAGGTGAAGGTTCGGCCGGCAGTGCTTACCGTGGTGGTGCTCGCCGTGCTGGTGCTGACCGCGCTCGGGGCGTCTCGCGCGCAGGCGTCGGAGCAGGACGCTCGGCGTGACATGCCGGATCTGGCCCTGGTCGTGGCCGGTAACTCGGGGCGGACGGTCGCCCTGCACTCGGGTGGCGGGGACTTCGTGCGGCTCTGGCGATTGCTGGCACCCATGTACACGGGGACGGAGAGAGTGCCCACGGCCTGGGAGGCGGGCCGCTTCCCGAAGGTTCGGGCCACGGTGGTCTGGGGGCTGACCGGTGTCGGAGGCTGGCCGCAGACGAGCAGACCGCCCGGCGGCGATGTCGCCATCGAGCGCCAGGACCAGGTTTTCCTCGCGGCGGACGGCACGCCCTGGGTGCGGTCGGATCCCTCGCCCGGCGTGGAGGACGACGACATCCGCTGGCATCGCGCGCCGCGCTCGGTGTTCGACGAGTTGGCGCAGCGCGGGGAACTGTTCGGCTCCGCGAGCGGCTCGGGGACGGCCGGGGAGCAGGGTCTGACGGACGGAGCGGGGTGGGCGTTGTCCGGGCTCGCCATGGGCCTGGTGATCGGTGCCGGCGGCACTCTTCTGATACGCCGCGCGGCGGCCCGGCATGAGACTGCCGGACCGCCGCGGGAACCACGACAGGAACTGATCGACCTGTAGGGAGCTGAGGACCCGAGCGCCTGGGAGCCCGAGGATCCAAGAAACCTCAGGACGCCCCAAGGCACCTCAGGACCCGAGGGCCTGGCGAGCGGACCCCGGTGGGGTGCGTCAGCCGAGGTCGATCTCCGGGTAGAGCGGGAAGCCGGTGAGCAGGTCGGTGGCGCGGTGGGCGATCTCGTCCGAGATCTTCGGGTCCAGGACGTGCTGGGCCTTGGACGGGCTGCCCTTGGCGGTCCTGCCGGGCTCGGCGGCGGTGAGGACGCGGTCGATCAGGCCGGCGATTTCGTCCATCTCGGTCGTGCCCAGACCACGAGTGGTCAGCGCGGGCGTGCCGATGCGGATGCCGGAGGTGTACCAGGCGCCGTTGGGGTCGGCGGGGATGGCGTTGCGGTTGGTGACGATGCCCGAGTCGAGCAGTGCGGACTCGGCCTGGCGGCCGGTGAGGCCGTAGGAGGAGGCGACGTCGATCAGGTTGAGGTGGTTGTCGGTGCCGCCGGTGACCAGGGTTGCGCCGCGGCGCATCAGGCCCTCGGCGAGGGCGCGGGAGTTGTCGACGACGGCCTGGGCGTAGTCGCGGAACTCGGGGCGGCGGGCCTCGGCGAGCGCGACGGCCTTGGCGGCCATGACATGCGGGAGGGGGCCACCGAGGACCATCGGGCAGCCGCGGTCGACCTGCTCGGCGAGGGTCTCGTCGCACAGCACCATGCCGCCGCGCGGGCCGCGGAGCGACTTGTGCGTGGTGGTGGTGACGATCTGGGCGTGCGGGACCGGGTCGAAGTCGCCGGTGAGAACCTTGCCGGCGACGAGACCGGCGAAGTGGGCCATGTCGACCATGAGGGTCGCGCCGACCTCGTCGGCGATCTCCCGCATGATGCGGAAGTTCACCAGGCGGGGGTAGGCGGAGTAGCCGGCGACGATGATCAGCGGCTTGAAATCACGGGCGGAGGTGCGCAGGGCCTCGTAGTCGATGAGGCCGGTGGTGGGGTCGGTGCCGTAGGAGCGCTGGTCGAACATCTTGCCGGAGATGTTCGGGCGGAATCCGTGGGTGAGGTGGCCGCCGGCGTCCAGGGACATGCCGAGCATGCGCTGGTTGCCGAGGTCGCTGCGGAGCTGGGCCCAGTCGGCCTCGGTGAGGTCGTTGACGTTGCGGACGCCGGCTCGCTCCAGGGCGGGGGCCTCGACGCGCTGGGCGAGGACGGCCCAGAAGGCGACCAGGTTGGCGTCGATGCCGGAGTGCGGCTGGGCGTAGGCGTGCTCGGCGCCGAAGAGTTCGCGGGCGTGCTCGGCGGCGAGGGCCTCGACGGTGTCGACGTTGCGACAGCCGGCGTAGAAGCGGCGGCCGACGGTGCCCTCGGCGTACTTGTCGCTGAACCAGTTGCCCATGGCCAGGAGGGTCGCCGGGGAGGCGTAGTTCTCGGACGCGATCAGCTTGAGCATGTCGCGCTGGTCGGCGAGTTCCTGGCCGATGGCGTCGGCGACGCGGGGCTCCACGGCCCGGATCACGTCGAGGGCGCTGCGGAAGGCGGTGGACTCGGTGGAGAGGGGCTCTGGCATGACGGCCTCCGGACGTGGCGTTCAGCGTTCACGGGTCGGCCCAGGCGCACGGCACACAGTTGCTGGGGCCGCTCCCCGATGGTCGGTCCCATCCCAGCGCGCCAGTCACGGCCCCGCCGTCAGCCTACCGGGCGCGCCGGATCGCCGGGTTCCCCAGTCCACCATGCGAGCGACGATAGGAAATAGGCCACAAACTCACCCACCACTCCCCTGGTGCCGCTCGTCAAGGAACGGAGATCCCGTGACCGCTACGGAGACGACGGAGGCGTTCATCGCCTCGGCCGAGGCGCACAGCGCGCACAACTACCACCCGCTGCCGGTCGTCGTGGCGACGGCGGACGGGGCCTGGATGACCGATGTCGAGGGGCGCCGTTTCCTCGACCTGCTGGCCGGATACTCGGCGCTTAATTTCGGACACGGCAACCGGCGGCTGATCGACGCGGCGAAAGCGCAGCTGGAGCGGGTGACGCTGACGTCGCGGGCGTTCCATCACGACCGGTTCGCGGACTTCTGCCGGGAGCTGGCGTCGCTGTGCGGCAAGGACATGGTGCTGCCGATGAACACGGGCGCGGAGGCGGTGGAGACCGCGGTGAAGACGGCCCGGAAGTGGGGGTACCGGGTCAAGGGCGTCCCGGACGGGAGGGCGAGGATCGTCGTGGCGAGCGACAACTTCCACGGCCGTACGACGACGATCATCAGCTTCTCCACGGACCCGGAGGCGCGGGCGGACTTCGGGCCGTACACACCGGGCTTCGACATCGTGCCGTACGGGGATCTGGCGGCGGTGCGGGAGGCCGTCACCGAGGAGACGGTCGCCGTGCTGTTGGAGCCGATCCAGGGCGAGGCGGGGGTGCTGGTGCCGCCGCCCGGATATCTGGCGGGGGTGCGGGAGCTGACCCGCGAGCGGAACGTCCTGTTCATCGCCGACGAGATCCAGTCGGGGCTCGGCAGGACGGGGAAGACCTTCGCGTGTGAGCACGAGGGGGTCGTGCCGGATGTGTATGTGCTGGGCAAGGCGCTGGGAGGAGGGGTCGTACCCGTGTCGGCGGTGGTGGCCGACCGCGACGTGCTCGGGGTGTTCCGGCCCGGGGAGCACGGGTCGACGTTCGGGGGGAATCCGCTGGCCTGTGCGGTGGCGCTGGAGGTGATCGCGATGCTGCGGTCGGGCGCGTACCAGCGGCGGGCCGCGGAGCTCGGCGAGCATCTGCACCACGAGCTGGGTCTGTTGGCAGCCACGGGCCATGTCACGGAGGTGCGCGGGCGCGGGCTGTGGGCGGGCGTCGACATCGCTCCGGCGTACGGCTCGGGCAGGGAGATCTCCGAGAAGCTGATGGACCGGGGCGTCCTCGTCAAGGACACCCACGGTGTCACGGTCCGGATCGCCCCGCCCCTGGTCATCAGCAAGGAGGACCTGGACTGGGGGCTGGCCCAACTCCGCGGCGTACTGGGGGCGTAGGGAATGCCGAACCCGGTGGCTAGAGGATCACGTGGGGCAGGAAGCGGGCGTACTCGTCGGTGATCAGGCCGGAGGACTCGCGGATGCCGAGGCCCGCCGACTCGTCCTCGACGACCCAGGCGCCGAGGACGACACGGTTGCCGTCGAAGGAGGGAAGGGGCGCCAGTTCCTGGTAGCAGCAGGGCTCTTCGACGGGTGCGGCAGAGGCTGCGCCCGGCTCGTGGACCGTCACCCCGGCGCCCTCGCGGCCGAGGAGTGGCTTGGAGACGTATCCCTTGGTGGAGGCCAGTTCGCGTGGGCCGTCGAGGTAGGCCGGGAGGAGGTTCGGGTGGTCCGGGTAGAGCTCCCAGAGGATGGCGAGGAGGGCCTTGTTGGAGAGGAGCATCTTCCAGGCGGGCTCGATCCACAGGGTCGTACCCGTGCCGCCGCCGTTGTCGAGGGTGTCCAGGACGTGGTCGGCGAAGCGGTCGGTGGTGAGCCACTCCCAGGGGTAGAGCTTGAAGCAGCTGCGGATGAAGCGGAGTTGGTTGTCGACGAAGCGGCCGGAGAGCGGGTCCCAGCCGATCTCCTCCATCGAGATCCAGTCGGTGTCGAGGCCGGCCTGTTCGGCGGTCTCCTTGAGATAGGCGACCGTCATCAGGTCCTCGCCGAGTTCGTCGGCGGCGGAGTGCGCGAAGTAGAGGGGGCTGCCGGGTGGCAGGAGGGCTGCCTGCTTCTTCCAGGTGGCGACGAGGCGTTCGTGGAGGGAGTTCCACTGGTCGGCGCCCGGGAAGCGGTCCTCCATCCAGAACCACTGGGGCGACGCGGCCTCGACCAGCGATGTGGGAGTGTCGGCGTTGTACTCAAGGAGTTTCGCGGGGCCCGTACCGTCGTAGCGGAGATCGAAACGGCCGTAGACGGAGGGGAGTTCGGCACGGCGGTGCCAGGCCTCGGCGACGAGTTCCGCGACGCGCGGGTCGGTGATGCCGAGGTCGGCGAAGCGGTGCGCGGTGACGATGTGCCCGGCCGCCGCCAGGCACATGCGGTGCAGTTCCTCGACGACCTCCTCCAGCGCCTCGACCTCGGGGAGCGAGAAGACGTAGTACGCGCTCTCGTCCCAGTAGGGGCGCAGGGAGTCGTCGGGGATGGGGGTCCCCCCGGTCGAGCGAAGCCGAGACTGGGGGAGGGTGAGCGGGTAGATGAGGCCCTGTTCCTCGACGGTCTGCTGCCAGCCGGGGCGGGGGGTGATGGTGCGGCGTTCCATGGCGTACGGGTCCGATCGCGTCCTGGGCCTACGGGTCCGGGGACGTCCTGGGGCTACAGATCCGGGGCGTCGTGGGGTCAGCCGCCCGAGCTGCCCTTGCCGCTGCCGAAGCCGCCGCGGTCGACGCTCTTGTGGCTGCCGCCGGAGCTGCCGGATCCCTTGCTGGGCTTGGTGAAGGAGCCGCCGTCGACCCAGCCGCTCTTCTTCTTGCCGCCGTAGTACCAGGCGCCGTTGACCGACGTCTTGGTGGACTTGCAGTTCTTGTCGGCGACGGTCCTGTAGCCCTTGGTGAGGTTGTAGCTGTCGCGGTCGACGCAGCGTTTGTCGGCGTCCGAGGAGCAGGCGGTGAGCGCCGCCGCGAGGAGTCCCATGCCGCCGAGGACGACCGTGCCCGAGCGCAGTTGCCGTCGAGTGTCCGCCATGTCCGTTCCCCCGCTGATCAGTTCAGTTCAGTTGAGATCGGTGTTGAGACCGGTGTTGAGATCGATTCAGTGCGGTTCAGCTCATGTCAGTTCATTCGCTTACCGCAGGCGATCACATTAGAGATCGCTTTCGGCAGGTGCGCAGTGACCCCCCGCGATACACCGTCCCCTACAGTCACTTCGTGCTCTTTGGAATGATGTGCGCCCTTGGTGCGTCGGTCTGTTTCGGTACGGCGACGGTGTTGCAGGCGATGGCCGCGCGCGCGGCGGCCGACAGCGGGACGGGCGGCGACGCGGCGCTGCTGCTGCGGGCACTGCGGCAGTGGCGGTATCTGGCGGGGCTCGCACTCGACGGGGTCGGGTTTCTGCTGCAGATCGCCGCGCTGCGATCCATTCCGATCTACGCGGTCGGGGCGGCGCTCGCCGCGAGTCTCGCGGTGACCGCGGTGGTTGCCTCGCGGCTGCTGAAGGTGCGGCTGAGCCGGGTCGAGTGGGGTGCGGTGGGGGTGGTGTGCGCGGGGCTCGCGATGCTGGGGCTGGCGTCCGGCACGGAAGGGGAACAGGTCGGGTCCGCTGAGTTGAAGTACGCGATGTTGGCGACCGCCGTCGCCGTGCTGCTGCTGGGTCTCGTGGGTGGGCGGTTGCCCGAGCGGGGGCGGCCGCTTGCGCTGGGGCTGGGGGCCGGGTTCGGGTTCGGGGTGGTCGAGGTGTCGGTGCGGCTCATTGACGACCTTGATCCGGGGGCGTTGCTGGGCAATCCGGCGACGTATGCGCTGCTGATCGGTGGAGGGGCGGCGTTCTTGCTGCTTACCTCGGCGTTGCAGCGGGGGTCGGTGACGACGGCTACCGCCGGGTTGGTCATCGGGGAGACCATTGGGCCTGCGGTGGTGGGGGTGGTGTGGCTGGGGGACCGTACGCGGGAGGGGCTGGAGTGGCTGGCGGTTCTTGGGTTTGTGGTGGCTGTGGTGGGGGCGTTGGCGTTGGCACGGTTCGGGGAGGCACCGGGCGAGGGGACGTGAGGTTTCTTCGCCCCCGCCGCCCCTACCCGTCCCATCCCTGGGGGCTGCTGCGCCCCAGACCCCCGCTAAAAGATTGCGCAGTTTCCCCCCGCCCCTTTCAGGGGCGCGGGGAACTGCGCGACCAGCCCCCACCCACCCGCAGCCGACGAACCCACCCACGGGGTCTGGGGCGGAGCCCCAGAAGGATGGGACGGGTAGGGGCGGCGGGGGCGAGAAACGCTCGCGGGGTCAAGGGAGTGCTCGGCACAAGGCGTCCAGGGCTCCCGACCAGGCGTGGTCCGGTGGTGTGCCGTAGCCCACGACCAGGGCGTCGAGGGAGTCGGGGACGGCGTCGGGGTGTCGGTAGCGGGACAGGCCTTGGAGGGACAGGCCCTGCCAGGCCGCCGCACGCACCACCGACTGTTCGGTGCCCGCCGGGAGTTGGAGGACCGCGTGGAGTCCGGCCGCGATACCCGTGGCGTGAACGGCGGGCGCACGCGCGGCGAGGGCGGCCACGAGGGCGTCCCGGCGACGGCGATAGCGGAGCCGGGCGGCACGGACATGGCGGTCGTATGCGCCGGACGTGATGAATTCGGCGAGGGTCAGCTGATCCATGGCCCCGGTGGACCACCCTCCCCCGCCCTTCAGCGACGTGACCTCGGCCGCGAACGACGTCGGCAGCACCAGCCAGCCCAGACGCAGCCCGGGGGCCAGGGACTTACTGGCGGTGCCCAGGTAGACCACACGGTCGGGGTCCAGGCCCTGCAGCGCTCCGACCGGCTGACGGTCGTAGCGGAACTCACCGTCGTAGTCGTCCTCCAGGATCAGCCCACCGGTACGCCGGGCCCAGTCCACGACGGCGGCCCGGCGGTCCGGATGGAGCGGCACCCCCATGGGGAACTGGTGCGCGGGGGTCAGCAGGACCGCTCGCAGGCCCGCCAAGTCGCCCGTACGCGTGCCGAGTTCATCGAAAGGGAGCGGCGTCGTACGCAACCCCGAGCGATGCAGCAGGTTCCAGTGGACGTCCAGCCCGTACGACTCCACCGCGAGGGACCGCAGCCCCCGCGCCCGCAGCACCGCGCCGAGCAGCGTCAGTCCGTCCGAGATACCGGAGCAGATCACGATGCGGTCCGGGTCGGCCCGTACGCCCCGGGCCCGGGCGAGGTAGCCCGCGAGGGCGGCGCGCAGTTCGGGGCGGCCGCGCGGATCGCCGTAGCCGAGGGCGTCGTACGGCGCGGCGGTCAGCGCGCGGCGGGCCGACTTGAGCCACGCGATGCGCGGGAAGGAGGCGAGGTCCGGGCTGCCGGGGACGAGGCTGTACGCGGGGAGCCCCTGCTCGCGTCTGCCGCGCGGCGCCGCCTCCGGGACCGGCCGCACGACCGTCCGCTCGGCCACCCTCGTGCCCGAGCCCTGGCGCGCGGTGAGCCAGCCCTCGGCGACGAGATCGGCGTACGCGTCGGCGACCGTGTTGCGGGCGATGCCCAGGTCGGCGGCGAGCGAGCGGGAGGACGGGAGGCGGGTTCCGGGGGCCAGCCGCCCGCTGCGCACCGCCTCACGGAGCGCGTCCGTCAGCCCTTTGCGGACGCCGGACCCGGTCAGCTCAAGATGGAAGTCGACCCCGTCGGCCCCCAAAGTGGCCCAAGTATCTGCCATGGAAATGGACCATACCCCTGGGCTACCCGGCTCCTAGAGTCGATCACATGACCACCCACACCGACGAGCGCACGAAGACCGACATGACCGACGAGACCACGAAGTACGCCCCCGAGCACAGCCCCCGTCTGCAATGGGCCAAGCTCGCCCCCGACGTCTACAAGGCGATGATCAAGCTCGACGCGGCGGCCCGGCGGGGCGTGGACCCCGTACTCCTGGAGCTGGTGAGGATCCGCGCCTCGCAGCTCAACCACTGCGCGTTCTGCCTCGACATGCACACCAAGGACGCGCTCGCGGCGGGCGAGAGCGTCGAGCGGATCGTGCAGCTCAGTGCGTGGGAGGAGTCGAAGCACTTCTACACGGAGAAGGAGCTCGCGGCGCTCGCGCTGACCGAGGCGGTCACGGTCCTGACGGACGGTTTCGTGCCGGACGAGGTGTACGAGCACGCCGCCGAGCACTTCGAAGAGGCCGAGCTGGCCCAGCTGATCGCCGCGATCACGGTGATCAACGCGTGGAACCGGTTCGGCGTGACCTGCCGTCTGGTGCCCGGGCACTACCGGGCCGGGCAGTACAAGTGACGGCCACCCAGGGCACGGAGCACACGAAGCGCACGACTCACCTGGACGCCGGGGTGCGGACCGCGATGCAAGGGCTCAGTGCCGCCGCGAAGAGAGGGCTCGGGGACCCGGCTCTCGCCGAGCTGGTCATGATCCGCGCCTCGCAGGTCAACCACTGCGCGTTCTGCCTCGACATGCATCTGGAGCTCGCCCGCAAGCACGGGGTCGACGAGGACCGGATCCAGCTCCTCGACGCCTGGGAGGAGGCCGAGGGCATCTACAGCGAGCGTGAGCGGGCGGCGTTCGCGCTGACCGAGGCCGTCACCGTGCTCACGGACGGCTTCGTGCCGGACGAGGTGTACGAGCACGCGGCCCAGCATTTCGACGACACCCAACTCGCCCATCTCATCGGGCTGATCACCGTCATCAACGGATGGAATCGGCTGATGGTCACCCGACGGATCGCCCCGGGAAGCACGGAATGGTGAGCACGGAATGGTGAACACGGAAGAACGCGGAATGGTGCACACGGATCGTGCCGGGACGCACGCCGCGGTAAACAAGGCCGAGACCTTCCGCGCGCTGCACCGGGGCCGCCTCCCGGGCGACCCGCTGGTCCTGCCCGGACCCTGGGACGCCGCGAGCGCACAGGTGTTCGCGGACGCCGGGTTCCCGGCGCTCGCCACGCCCAGCGCGGGGGTCGCCGCCTCGCTCGGGTACGAGGACGGGGCCACGCCCGCCGACGAGATGTTCGCGGCGGTCGCGCGGATCGTCCGGGCCGTCGACGTGCCCGTGTCCGCGGACGTTGAGGGTGGGTACGGGCTCGCCCCCAAGGAGCTGGTGGAGCGGCTCCTTGAGACCGGGGCGGTGGGCTGCAACCTTGAGGACTCCAACGGGGGTGTCCTCAAGGTTGCGGCCCAGCACGCCGACTGGCTGGCCGAGGTACGGTCCGCCGCCGGTGACCAGCTCTTCGTCAACGCCCGCATCGACGTCTTCGAGTACGGGGACTCCAACCCGGAACGGGTGATCGAGCGGGCCGCGTTGTACGTCGCCGCCGGCGCCGACTGCGTCTATCCGATCGGCGCCCCGGTCGGTGTACTCCCCCTCCTGCGGTCGGGGATCCAGGGGCCGATCAACGTGTTCGCCCGGCCCCACAGCCCCTCACCCGCCGAACAGCTCAGCGGGCAGCTCGCCGGACATCTCTCCGAGCTCGGTGAGCGAGGTGCCACGCGCATCACGTTCGGGCCGGGGTTGCAGCGCCGGGCCACGCATGCGCTGCGGGAGATCGCAGGACACCTCATGGACGCTTCCCAGTCCTTTGACTAAAGTCAAAGGAATATGGAGCCAGTGTCAGCGAACCATGTGAAGGCCCTTCGCCGGTTCAATCGCTACTTCACCCGGCGCATCGGAGTCCTCGACGACCACTACCTCGGCCAGGACCGGCCCCTCGGCGAGGCACGGCTTCTGTTCGAGATCGGGGACGACGGCGCCTCGCTGCGGGAGCTGCGGAGCCGACTCGGCCTGGACGCCGGGTACTTGAGCCGGATGATCCGGGCGCTGGAGACGCAGGGGCTCGTACGGGTGCGTGTGCATCCCACCGACAGCCGGCTGCGGATCGCGGAGCTCACACCGGCCGGGCTTGCCGAGGTCAAGGAGCAGAACCGGCGGGCCAACGCGCTGGCCGAAGGACTGCTGAGCGGTCTCGACGCGGGCCGGCGCGAGGAACTCACCGCCGCAGTGGCCGTCGCCGAGCGGCTGCTGCGGCTGGCCTCGATCACCGTCGAGCTCGTCGACGGCGCCTCCCGCCACGCGCGGGACTGCCTCGCCGCGTACGCCGCGGACATCGATGAACGGTTCCCGGAAGGCTTCGACCCCGCCGCCCTCGTACGGCCCCATGAGGTGTCGGGGGACGCGGGTGCCTTCCTGGTCGCGTACGAGGAAGGGCGCCCCGTGGGCTGCGGGGCACTGCGCCGCCTCGAACCCGGGGTGGGCGAGATCCGGCATGTGTGGGTGCACCCCGCGGCCCGGCGGCTGGGCCTCGCGCGGCGGATCCTCGACGGCCTTGAGCGACAGGCCGTCGAGCGCGGGTGCGAGGTCGTACGGCTCGACACACACGCCGCACTCACGGAGGCGCAGGCCATGTACCGGGCGGCGGGATACACCGAGATCCCGCGCTACGACGACAACGTCTACGCCGCCCACTGGTTCGAGAAGCGGCTCTTCGACGTGACGTGCTGATGCCCGGGCGGTGCAAGCCACCCGGGCATCAGGAACACGATGAGTTGGCTCAGATGAGGCCGAGGCTGCGGACCGCCTCGCGCTCCTCCTCGAGCTCCTTCACCGACGCGTCGATGCGGGCGCGGGAGAACTCGTTGATGTCCAGGCCCTGGACGATCTCGTAGACGCCGTCCTTCGTGGTGACCGGGAAGGAGGAGATCAGGCCCTCCGGGACGCCGTACGAGCCGTCCGACGGGATACCCATGGAGGTCCAGTCACCCTCGGCGGTGCCGTTGACCCAGGTGTAGACGTGGTCGATGGCGGCGTTGGCGGCCGACGCGGCGGAGGACGCGCCACGGGCCTCGATGATCGCGGCGCCGCGCTTGGCGACGGTCGGGATGAAGTCCTCGGCCAGCCACTTCTCGTCGTTCACGGTCTCGGCGGCGTTCTTGCCGGCGACCGTGGCGTGGAAGATGTCCGGGTACTGGGTGGCCGAGTGGTTGCCCCAGATCGTCAGGCGCTGGATGTCGGCGACCGTGGTGCCCGTCTTCTTCGCGAGCTGGGTCAGCGCGCGGTTGTGGTCGAGGCGGGTCATGGCGGTGAAGCGCTCGGCCGGTACGTCCGGGGCGGCGGCCTGGGCGATCAGCGCGTTGGTGTTCGCCGGGTTGCCGACGACGAGGATCTTGACGTCGTCCGCGGCGTTGTCGTTGATGGCCTTGCCCTGCGGCTTGAAGATGCCGCCGTTGGCGGACAGCAGGTCGCCGCGCTCCATGCCCTTGGTACGGGGGCGGGCGCCGACGAGGAGGCCGACGTTCGTGCCGTCGAAGGCGACGTTCGGGTCGTCGGTGATGTCGATGCCCGCGAGGAGCGGGAAGGCGCAGTCGTCGAGCTCCATCGCGGTGCCCTCGGCGGCCTTCAGCGCCGGCGTGATCTCCAGGAGGCGCAGCTTGACCGGCACGTCCGCGCCGAGCAGCTGGCCGGAGGCGATGCGGAAGAGCAGGGCGTAACCGATCTGGCCGGCCGCGCCGGTGACGGTGACGTTCACGGGAGTGCGGGTCATGGCGTTCTCCGTATGACAGCTGGCGGTGGGGCGTCCCTGCCCCGGGTGCAGGATCTTCCCCTGCGGCCGCCGCAATGATCGATCAAAGGTACCGATGATCGATCTCTCGGCGTCAAGAGAGATCCGCCGTCAGGCTATCGCGCATCCGGGACCCCAGGTGTCCGGGTCCGTGTGGCCCACCCCACAGAACCCTCCGGGAGGACCTTTTTCGCCCCCGCCGCCCCTACCCGACCCATCCCTTCCTGGGGGCTGCGCCCCCAGACCCCGCTGAAAGATTGCGCCGTTCCCCGCGCCCCTCAACTGTCGGCTGCGGGTGGGTGGGGGCTGGGCGCGCAGTTCCCCGCGCCCCTAAAAGCCCGGGGCACAACCCCATGCTTTTAGGGGCGCGGGGAACTGCGCGGGCAACCCCCACCCAGCCGCAGTCAAACGAACCAGGGCGGGCGGGGGATCGCGGGGCGAAGCCCCGCGCCGTCAGGGGCGCGGGGAACTGCGCAATCCTTGAACGCCTGCCCCCACCAACCGCTACTTCGTGCAGCCCTTCTGGCCCGACTTCAGCGTCGCGCACGCCGTTGCGTCGCCGGCGTCCTTGACCGCGACCATCGGGGTGTACGCGTCGGTGTCCGTGTCGACCGCCCCGGTCTGCTTGGCGGCGGTACCGGAGGACACTTCGACCCGGTCGCCGGGCGCGGCCTGGGTGATGCGGGCCCAGGCGGCACCGCAGGTCTTGCTGTAGCGCACTTCCACGAGGGTCGTACCGACGGTGACGCTGGTGGTGGTCTTGGCCAACTCCCCGCCGCAGCCCATGTTCTCCGGGTCCTTGCCCGTGCAGTCCGCGCCGCTGCACTTCACCCCGGCCGGCAGGTCGGGGTTGGTGCTGGCGGAGGTCGTGGGCGTTGTGGGCGTGTCGCTCGCGTTCTTCTTGTCCCCGCCGCTGGTGAGGTAGACGGCCACGGCTATCACCACGAGCGCCCCGACGATCCCCGCGAGGAACATCGTGAGCCGCCGTCCGCGCCGTGCCCCGCCCCCGGCCCCCGCACCAGCCGGCCGGGCGTCCTGCGGGGGACCCCCCGCCGGCCGGACCGGCCCGACCAGCGCCGCAGGACCGAACTGCCCGGCCCCGTCGGACGGCGGGGCGGCAGCTCCCCAACTGCCGCCCCGCCCGGCCCCACCGGACGAAGACTCGCCGGACGAAGACCCGCCGGACGAGGACCCGCCGTAACCGGAGCCGGCACCGGCACCGGCACCGCCGCGCGAGCCACCCCCGAACGGCGAAGCCCCGTATGACGACGACTCCCCCGCGTCGGGCCCGGACGGCTGCGCCGGCACGGACGGCGCCGACGGCGGGAACGTCGGGGCCACTCCGGCGGGCCCGGCGACCCCGGGCATCGCGGTCGCACTGCTGCCCTTGCGGGCGGCCTGTTGCCCGTTGCTCCCCTTCGCCGGAGTCGGCCCGAACTCCCCGAGCGCGGCGCGCGCCTGGGAGATCCGGATCGCTTCCATGGTCATGTCGTGGCGCATCTCCGAGCGGCTCCAGGCGCGCTCGGCGAGCTCCCACATCGTGGTGAGGTGGATGGGATTGGTCCCGGTCACCTCGGCCAGGGCGACGATCGCACCCTTGGGCGCGAGCAGCCGGCCGTTGAGGTAACGCTCCCAGGACGTCTTGCTGTAGCCCGTGCGGTCGGCCACGGCGGCGATGCTCAGCCCGCTCCGGTCGACGAGTCGGCGCAGCTGACTGGCGAACTCCCTGACCTGCGGATCGAGTTCATCCGGCAAGGCCCTCCAACGAGGCATTGCTTCTCCCCCCTCATTGCATTCCCCCCGTACGTGCCTGACTGTTCTCCCCGCGCGTGGCGCGCCCCTCCGCCGAGTCCCCGTTCTGGCTACCCACAGGGATGCACTCGGCCAGGATCTCAGTTCCCGGGATGGGGGCGCACGGGAGCATTCGGGCCGGGGCATGCACCGTTGCACGCCCGTTGGGCTGCGGTCCAGTGTCCCACCGGCATCGTGTACGACCGGTCGAACCTCTGACCTCGCACGGGACGTACCGGACCGTCCCGATTGCCCACGTTATCCCGGCTGTTGTGATGGATCAGTGCAAATCCTTGAACTTGTCAAGACATCGACACAACGGGAACACACGAACGACCTCAGGAACCACGAGAGTGATCAGCTCACCCGAGGGTGACGGCCCCGGCCAGGGCGACCAGGAGAAGAGCGAGCAGGAACAGAGCGGCGTAGAGGAGCAGACGCCCCGTGGCGGGCTTGGGCTCCGGCACCTCGGGCACGTCCCACCAAGGAAGCGTGGGGTCGTCCTCGTACATATCAGGGATGGGCTCGCCGAAGGAAGGACGGACGTAAGGACGGGCGGAAGGACCGGCCGACGGGTCGGCAGACGGGTCGACCGACGCGTCGGCGGACGAGCCTGCGGACGGGTCGCCCGACGGGTCACCGGACGGGCCCACGCTCACCGGCACCCGCGGCCACACCCGCACCGCCAACTCCCAGCGCACGCTGAACCGTTCGGTGTCCGCGCCCCCGAGACCCGCGACCCGGCAGAGCGCGACGACCGCCTGCCGGGGCGGCGGCTGGGTCGCGTTGAGGTAGCGCTGCCAGGAGGACTTGCTGTACGCGGTGCGCGCACCCAGGGCGACCAGGCTGAGGCCGGTGCTGTCCTTGAGCCGCCGCAACTGCTCGACGAAGTGGCTTACCTCCGTCGGAAGTTGCTCCGGCAGCGGCTGCCACGCACTCATCGATGACCTCCCTCGGCGCTCTCTCAGCGGAGGGACGACACCGAGGCGCGGACGGTTCCCCAGGGGCGATGGACTGCGTCAGGGGCGGCACGCGCCCGGTTCCCGTCGCACGGCGCGGACTCCGTAGCGGAATGGTCACTTCCGTGCCACAGCGAACTGCCAGCTGTTGAACAGCCTGTTCCTGTGCACAAGTGTTGGCCCCGGGCGGAACACCCGCCCTGTCGCGGCCCGTCCTTACTCGGGGGAGGGGACGGGCCGCATCCATGTCCGACGCAACGCGCGGCCCGCAGCGCGCGCCGCTCCGAGTTCCGGGCTGAGCGCTCAAGCGCTCAGCTCTCAAGCGCTCAGCGCACCGTGAAGTGCAGCGTGTCGTCCAGGAACGGGATCACCAGCAACGGATTGGGCTGCGCCATCAACGCGAGCAGCACGATGGCCACGCCGAGCACCCCGTACGTGAGCATGTCGGTGAAGCGGGAGCGGACCGCCAGCATGCCCACGTCGGGCAGTATCCAGCGCATCACGGCGCCGGCCAGCAGCGCGGCGCCGATCAGGATCGTGCCGTACCGGAACACGTCGAGCGCGGTCAGCAGCAGACCGAGCCCGACGGCCGACAGCACGGTGAGGATGGGCCACTGGCGCGCGGGCGCCGGGGCGTCCCCGGGCGCCGCCCGGCCGCCGCCCTCGGGCCGCGCCGTGTCCCTGGTGAACAGCGGGAAGCGTCGCGTGGTGCGCCGCGGCTTCCCCTCGGCGTCGGGCGCGCTGACCGCGTCCCGCGCGGTGGGCTCGCCGCCGGAGGCGCTCACAGCGTCCCGTACGGCCGACTCGGCATCCCGAAGGGCCGACTCGGCGTCCCGCGTCTCACCATTCTTGGAGCCGCCTTCAGCCGACACTGCGCTCCGCCGCTTCCACCACGTTGACGAGCAGCTGGGCGCGGGTCATCGGGCCGACGCCGCCGGGGTTCGGGGAGATCCACGCGGCGACCTCGGCGACGTCCGGGTGGACGTCGCCGACGATCTTGCCCTCGGCGCTGCGCGAGACACCTACGTCGAGGACGGCGGCGCCCGGCTTCACGTCCTCGGCGCGGATGAGGTGCGCGGAGCCCGCCGCGGCCACGATGATGTCGGCGCGCTTGAGGTGGGAGGAGAGGTCACGGGTGCCGGTGTGGCACTGGGTCACCGTGGCGTTCTCGCTGCGCCGGGTGAGCAGCAGCGGCATCGGGCGCCCGATGGTCACTCCACGGCCGACGACCACGACCTCGGCGCCCTTGATCTCCACGCCGTAGCGGCGCAGGAGGGTGAGGACACCGTTGGGCGTGCAGGGCAGCGGGGCCGGCTCGTTCAGCACGAGACGGCCGAGGTTCATCGGGTGCAGTCCGTCCGCGTCCTTGTCCGGGTCCATCAGCTCCAGGATGCGGTTCTCGTCGATGCCCTTGGGGAGCGGCAGCTGGACGATGTAGCCGGTGCAGGCGGGGTCCTCGTTCAGCTCACGGACCACCGCCTCGATCTCCTCCTGCGTGGCGGTCGCGGGCAGTTCACGCTGGATGGAGGCGATGCCGACCTGGGCGCAGTCGCGGTGCTTGCCGGCGACGTACTTCTGGCTGCCGGGGTCGTCACCGACCAGGACGGTCCCCAGGCCGGGCGTGACGCCCTTCTCCTTCAGGGCCGCCACGCGGGCGGTCAGATCGGACTTGATCGCGGCTGCGGTGGCCTTGCCATCGAGAATCTGGGCGGTCATGGCCCCATCCTCCCGGATGACCCGGCCCTGGTTCCAATCCGGCCCCCCTGCCACTCCCCGGCCGCCCCCCAGCCGCCGTCCGGCACCGGTTCGACGTCCTCGCCGACGACGGTTCGATGTCCTCGCGGGCACCGGTCCACCCGTATCCGGCCATGATCAGTGATGTTGCACTTGCACAACACATAAGGAATGCGGCTGGACAAGTAAGAGTCGGCTAAAGAACGATGAGTAGACAGTGCCGCGGGCAGTACCGGGGGGACGGACCGCTCTGTAGAAATTCCTCCGAACCGTGCCGCGTCGTCCCCGCACCAGGCAACGGAGGAAAACCCGCCATGAGTTTCGGCGACCCGAACAACCCTTACGGGCAGCCGCCCCAGCAGCCCCCCGCCGCTCCGCCGGCCGCTCCCGGTTACGGCTACCCCGCCGCTCCGCCCGGCGTACCCCCGCAGGGCTACGGCTACCCGCAGCAGCCGGCGTACCCCGGCTACCCCGGCGGCAACCAGATGCTTCCGCAGACGATGCCAGGACTTCTGGTCACGGCCCGCGTCTTCCTGTTCCTCATCTCCGCGGTGCAGATCCTGGCGGCTCTGGGCTGGTTCTACTTCGCCGCCATTGCCAACGACGTCTCCAACGCGGCGGACAGCTACAGCTCGTCGTCCGACGATCCGTTCGGCGCGTTCGGTGACGGTGCCGGCATCGCGTCGGGCGTCCTGGTGGTCATCGGCCTGATCGCCGCTGCCCTGGCGACCCTCTCGATCACCCTCGGCGTGAAGTTCGGCAAGGGCGGCCAGGGCGTCCGGATCACCACGGTCGTCTACGGCGCCCTCGGCGGCGTCATCGGCCTGATCTCGCTGTTCGTCGGCCTGGACTCCGGCCTCGCCACCGCGGTCATCTTCCCGCTGATCTGGGTGACGTTCGCGGCCATCATCACGGCGGCTCCGGTCGTGCCGAGCGGCACCGCCTGGTTCGCGCGCCCGCGTTACTGATCAGCCTCGCACCACCGAACAGTCCGGCGTTACTGAGCAGTTCACGCCATGCGCTCCAAGGGCCGTGTCTCACCTGTAAAGGGGGGCACGGCCCTGGTGCGTCTGCCTACGCTGAATTCCGTAGCCGCGCGTGCGCGGGGAGACCGGCCTTGTGCAGCATCGTCGTGGGCCCCCACGTACTGGATCAATGCGATCGCGAACGACGGAAGCGGCGGCCCGCCAAGCCGCCGTGGCCTCTGGCCCTCCCCCGGGGGAGGGCCAGAGGCCACGGCGATGACGCGATCGGGTGCGACCGGGTGCGATCAGTGGAAGAAGTGGCGGGTGCCCGTGAAGTACATCGTGACGCCCGCCTTCTTCGCGGCCTCCACGACCAGCTCGTCACGGACCGAACCGCCGGGCTGAACCACGGCCTTGACGCCCGCCTCGGCGAGAATCTCGAATCCGTCGGGGAACGGGAAGAACGCGTCCGAGGCGGCGTACGAGTCACGGGCGCGCTCGGCGCCCGCCCGCTCGACCGCGAGCTTCGCGGAGTCGACGCGGTTGACCTGGCCCATGCCGACGCCGACCGAGGCGCCGTCCTTGGCGAGGAGAATCGCGTTGGACTTGACGGCGCGGCAGGCCCGCCAGGCGAAGGCCAGCTCGTCGAGCTCGCCCTCGTTCAGGGCATCGCCGGTCGCGAGGGTCCAGCTGTGCGGGTTGTCGCCGTCGGCCTGGAGGCGGTCGGTGACCTGGAGCAGCGCGCCGCCGTCGATCTGCTTGACCTCGACCGGGTTCGCGGGCGCCCTGTGGGCGCGCAGCACACGGATGTTCTTCTTCTTGGTGAGGGCTTCGAGGGCGCCGTCCTCGTACTCGGGCGCGACGATGACCTCGGTGAAGATCTCGGAGACCTGCTCCGCCATCTCCCTCGTCACCGGCCGGTTGACGGCGATGACACCCCCGAACGCGGACAGCGGGTCACAGGCGTGCGCCTTGCGGTGCGCCTCGGCGACGTTCGACGCGACCGCGATCCCGCACGGGTTGGCGTGCTTGATGATCGCGACGCAGGGGTCCTCGTGGTCGTACGCGGCACGGCGCGCGGCATCCGTGTCCGTGTAGTTGTTGTACGACATCTCCTTGCCGTGCAACTGCTCGGCCTCGGCCAGGCCGCCCGTGCCGTCGACGTAGAGCGCGGCGCCCTGGTGCGGGTTCTCGCCGTAGCGCAGGGTGTTCTTGCGCTCGTAGGTGTGGCCGAGGAAGTCGGGGAAGCCGCTCTCGTCGGCGGCCGCGTAGTCGTCCGCGAACCAGGAGGCGACGGCCACGTCGTACGCGGCGGTGTGCTGGAAGGCCTCGGCGGCCAGCCGCTTGCGGGTGCGCAGGTCGAAGCCACCGGTCCTGACGGCGGCGAGGACGTCGCCGTACCGCGCCGGGCTGGTGACGACGGCCACGGACGGGTGGTTCTTGGCGGCGGCACGGACCATCGAAGGACCGCCGATGTCGATCTGCTCGACGCACTCGTCGGGCGACGCGCCCGAGGCGACGGTCTCGCGGAACGGGTAGAGGTTCACGACGACGAGGTCGAACGGCTCGACGCCGAGCTCGACGAGCTGCTGACGGTGGCTGTCGAGCCGCAGGTCGGCGAGGATGCCCGCGTGGACCTTCGGGTGCAGGGTCTTGACGCGGCCGTCCAGGCACTCGGGGAAGCCGGTCAGCTCCTCGACCTTGGTGACGGGGACCCCGGTCGCGGCGATCTTCGCGGCGGTGGACCCGGTGGAGACGAGCTCGACACCGGCGTCGTGCAGCCCGCGAGCCAGGTCCTCCAGCCCGGTCTTGTCGTAGACGCTGACGAGCGCGCGACGAATGGCCCGCTGGTTGCTCTCGGCCGTGACAGTGATGTCGGCGGTCACTGGATAACTACCTTTCGTCCCTCAATGCGATAGCCGTTGCGGGCGAGCCGCCCCACGACATCGACGAGCAGCCTTCGCTCGACTTCCTTGATGCGCTCGTGCAGAGCGCTCTCGTCGTCCTCGTCCCGGATCTCCACCACGCCCTGAGCGATGATCGGTCCGGTGTCGACGCCGTCGTCGACGAAGTGGACGGTGCATCCGGTGACCCGCGCGCCGTACGCGAGCGCGTCGCGTACGCCGTGGGCCCCCGGGAAACTGGGCAACAGGGCGGGATGTGTGTTGACGAACCGCCCCCCGAACCTGGCGAGGAATTCCTTCCCCACGATCTTCATGAACCCCGCGGAGACGACGAGGTCGGGCTCGTGGGCGGCGACGGCCTCGGTGAGCGCGCGGTCCCACTCGTCCCGGCTGTCGTAGTCCTTGACGCGTCGGACGAAGGTGGCGATCCCGGCCCGCTCGGCACGCGCGAGCCCTTCGATGCCGTCGCGATCGGCGCCCACGGCCACGATCTCGGCCCCGTAGCCCTCGGGTCCGTCCTGCGCGATGGCATCGAGCAATGCCTGCAGATTCGTACCTGATCCGGAGACCAGCACGACGAGGCGCTTGGTCTTGGCCACGGCGGGGCCCTTTCTCGGGGGAGCGTTTGTACGGTCGTACGAATGCTTCGCGCCCCGGGATACGGGGAAGTCTACGAACCGGCCGACCGTCAGCAACGATACCGGCACACCGGGCGGCCCCCACGGGACGGGGGCGTGGCCGGAAGGTAGCGTCTGGGGAGGATCCACCCGGGAACACCGTCCAGCACGGGGAACGCCCTGCGTGCGCAGGACGTTGACCAGGGACGGGTACGCACGCTTGGGGCGCGAGCCCTGGGCAGGAATCCCTGGGACGCGAGTCCGGAGCGGGGTGCTCGGGGTGCGAGCCCTGGGTACGACGCTCGGGGCGCAAGTCTCGGGGCACGTTGCTCGGGGTGCGAGCCCGGAGTATGACGCTCAGGGTGTGAGCCCGGAGTGCAGAAGCTCGGGGCGCGCGTCGCGAGCACGATGCTGTGTGGACAACGCCGCCCGCCAGAACCACCAAGGGGAAGACGCACACCTGATGCCGGACCGCAGTCTCCGACTCCCTCCGCTCCTGCTGCGCGAGCAGCGCCCTTCGCCTACCCCGCCGCGGTCGAGCGGGGACGTGCCGACGGGCGGGAACGGCTCCGCAGGCGGACGTGGCCCCGTGGGCGGACACGGCTCGGCGGGTGGAAACGGTTCATCGGGCGGGACGGGTCCCGACGCTCCCGACTCGGACGACAATCCGTTCGCGCCGCCGCCCGAGGGAACTCCCGACCGGCCGTGGCAGCCGAGGCGGCCCGCGAGCGGGCAGGGTGCGGACGAGAACGGCGGGGCCGGCCAGAACGGGCAGTCCCCATGGGGCAGCCAGTGGAGCGACCGGCAGCCCGGGCCTTCGACCGGCGGCCGTTTCGGTGACCGGCCGGGGGCTCCGCAGGGTCCGGGTGGTCCGGAAGGGTCCGGCGGTGGTCCGGGAGGGCCGGGGACCGGGATGCGCTGGGACCCGACGGACCCGGCGCAGCGGCGTGCGCGCTATGCCCTGCTCTCCGGCATGTGGGCGTTCTTCTTCGCCCTCTTCAACTGGCCGTATGTGGCGTTGCTGCTCGGTGCACTCGCTCTGTACTGGGGTGGCAGTGCGCTCCGGGCCAAGCCCCGGACTCCGGACCCGGATGCGCCGGCGCCCGATCCGAATGTGCGTCCCCAGACGACCGCCGCGGTGAGCGGGCTTGTCACCGCGTCGCTCGCCATCGTCATGGTCGCGGCGACCTTTACGGCACACCTCGTCTACAGCGACTACTACTCCTGTACGAATGACGCCCTCACGAACGCGGCGAAGCAGTCCTGCAACGACCTCCTGCCGAAGGAGCTGCGCGGCTTGCTGGGGACGCAGGGCTGATCCCGTTCCTGGGGCTCCGCCCCAGACCCCGTAGGTGCGTTCCTTGGCTGCGGGTGGGTGGGGGCTGGTCGCGCAGTTCCCCGCACCCCTGACGGCGCGGGGCTGCGCCCCGCGATCCCCCACCCACCCGCGGCCGCCCTTAAGGGGCGCGGGGAACTGCGCAATCTTTTAGCGGGGGTCTGGGGGCGCAGCCCCCAGGGACGGGACGGGCAGGGGCGGCGGGGGCGAGGAACTCACCCAGGACCGTCCTCAGGTCGGATCCGTTGGCTCCGGAGGAGTGGAGGCCTCCTTCAGGGCCGCCCAGCGGGCCTCTCGGGAGGCGTCCTCGCGCCAGGGGGAAACCGTGGGGTCGACGGGGAGGAACTCGTACGGTTCAAAGGGTTCAAGCAGGGGGTCCGGCACCTCGGCAAGCGGCTGAGGCTGAGCCTGAGGCTGCGCGGCAACCGGCGGCGGCGTTGACGGCAGACCAGCCCCGGCCCCCCGCGACCGCGACCGCGACAACCACGAGAGCCGCGACAAGGGACCCCGCGCTCCTCCACCCCGAGCTTCCCGAAGCCTCCACCCCCGCACCCCCACCGCCACAGGAATCCCCACCACCCCGGTCCACACCACCGTCGCAGCCCCCACCTGCCACCACACCGGCCCGAAATGAGCCAGCGCAGCCACCCCCAACGGCCCCCCGGCCAACGCGGCGAGCAGCGCGAGCCCGACGCCGCACAAC
This sequence comes from Streptomyces sp. R35, assembly GCF_041053035.1. Lineage (NCBI taxonomy): Bacteria > Bacillati > Actinomycetota > Actinomycetes > Kitasatosporales > Streptomycetaceae > Streptomyces > Streptomyces sp. R35. The sequence continues at coordinate 6,791,134 of NZ_CP163440.1, read as the reverse complement.
CCGGCGGCCAGCGCGACGGCGGCAACCGTCCGCCGCCGGGACCAGGCCGCGTCCCGCCCCGCGGCCCCACCCCCGGGCACGGCCGCAGCCACCGCGAACCACGCCACCGTCACCCCCGCGGCCACCGGCACCACCCCGCTCGCCCAACTCAACGGCACCCCCACCCCCGGCACCGCCGCCAGCAGCGGAAACGCGGGCAGCAGCGGCCCCGGCGCGGACGCCGACAGTGGCCCCGCGACATGCCCCGCCCCGAGCACGACCCCGGGCCCGAGCCCGTACGCCGCTCCCCACACCGCCGCGTTCGGCACCAGGGCCAGGCAGAGCAGCAGGACGGCGAATCGCCCCGACCACACGTCGGTGAGCTGGAGGAACGAGTCGCGAGCCGTCCCCCCGTGCCACACCAGCGACACCGCCACCAGCAAAGCCCCTCCCCCGACCAGCGCCGCCGCCCCGGCCCCGGCGGCCCGCACCGCACCCCCGAGAAGCCGGGCGTCTTCGCCGGCGACGAAACGACGTACGCCGGAGAGCAGACGCAGCGGCGGGGCCTCGGCGAACCGCCGTCCCCACGCCGGCATCGGCCCCCGCGGACGCCCGTACGCCGTCCACACCCCCACCCCGGCCGCGCCCCCGGCAAGCAGCGGCAGGCATACGGCGGTCCACGCCCAGGAGGGGCGCAACCCGCCGCCCGAGGCGTACAGCGCGGCGGCCGCTCCGACGGACAGATAGCCCGCGACGACCCCGGCCCACGCGGTACGCGGCGGCGCCTCGGATTCGGCGTCGGCCGCGTCGCGCGCCGCCCGGTGCAGCAGCCACACCGGCAGCACGAGCAGGAGCAGCGGTGTCACGCCCACCGGCATGGGCAGGCCCGACAACGTATCGGTGCGGATCAGCTCCACCCCGTGGGCGAGGAGCCAGAGGGCCGCGGCCATGTGCAGCGCCCCGCCCGGTCCGCTGTCCGGGTACGGCGAGCTGATCCACAGCACCATGACGAGGACGGCGAACGAGCCGAGTCCGAGCCCCGCCGCGAGGGCGCCGCCCAGGAGACTGGCGGCCAGTCCGGGGGACCGGTCGCGCATCCGGGTGAGCAGGGGCAACAACGACAGCCTGCGGTCGGTCATTTGGGTCACGACCGTCATGTTCCCAACGACACGCACTTTCTCGTCGTAACAGGCGAACTATGGATGTGTCGCTCAATATGCAGCTATGCACTTTTTCGTACGAGGGGGCGCCCTGTGGGGTGCGACATGACGCAGGGCCCCGCCACCCCGATGCCGGCCCCCCATGAGCTCCGTCGTCTGCGCAAGGCCAAGTCGCTGACCCGGGCCGACGTCGCCGCCCGGGTGGGCGTCACCCGCGAGACGGTGCGCTCCTGGGAGACCGGCCGTACGACACCGCGCGGCAGCACACGGGAAGCGTACGCACAGCTGCTGACCGAGCCGGCCCACACCGGGGCCGAGGTGACCGATCGTCACGAGCAGGCCGTTCCCGCACTGGTGGGCGCCGACGCGACACCTCACGCCGATCACCCCGATCACCCCGAACGCACCGCGGAGCAGCCGCCCGAGGGCCTGGAACCCGCGCTCCCGGTTCCTTCATTGACGCCCACTCAGGCCTTCGACGCCCTGTACGCGTTCTGCGCCCCCGCCCTCGTACGGCAGACGTATCTGCTCACCGGGCGGCGTGAGCTGGCGCGGGAGTCCGTGGAGAAGGCGTTTGAACTGGCCTGGCACCGCTGGCCCGAGGTGGCCGTGGACCGGGATCCGGCCGGGTGGGTGCGGGCGACGGCGTACGAGTACGCGCTCTCCCCCTGGCACCGGATGCGCCTGCGGCACCGGCACCCGGAGGCGCCGCCCGCGGGCGCCGCCGACCGCGCGCTGCTCGACGTACTCCTGAAACTGCCGCCCGTGTACCGGCGCACGCTGCTGCTGTACGACGGGGTCGGGCTCGATCTGCCGGAGACCGCGGCCGAGACGGAGGCGAGCACGCCCGCGGCGGCGGGCCGGCTGCTGCACGCGCGTGAGGCCGTCGCGGCGCGTCTGCCGGAGCTGGCGGCGCCTCAGGAGCTGCACCGGCGGCTCGCCGAACTCGCGAGCATCGAGCGGCTGCGGGCGGCGAAGCCCCGCACGGTCCGCTGGGACGGCGAACGTCGCGCCCGGCACTGGACCCGCGCGGCCATCGCCTTCACGGTCCTCCTCATCGGCGCCACGACGCTGACGCTCCGAACGGCCCCGGACCACTACGAGGCGCCGCTGGCCCCGGGCGAAACGGTACAGGGCGTACCCCCTCGGGCCGCCCCGGGCACCCTGTCCCAGGCAGAGCTGAAACTCCACGCCAAGCTGAAGTCGGAGACGGTCAACGGCCCGGAAAGGCTGGTCCCGGAGATCCGCTGAGGCCGCCGAGGGCGCCGAGGCCCGTACCGATGCTTCTGTGTGCCAACGCCGGTGGGCCCGCACCCCAACAAGGGGTGCGGGCCCACCGGCGTTCAGCTAAAGCGCGCTAGGGCACTCAGCCCGCGAGAAGCTCGCGCGCCAGCTTCGCCGTCTCGGTCGGCGTCTTGCCGACCTTGACGCCGGCGGCCTCGAGGGCCTCCTTCTTCGCGGCAGCCGTGCCGGAGGAGCCGGAGACGATGGCGCCGGCGTGGCCCATGGTCTTGCCCTCGGGCGCGGTGAAGCCGGCGACGTAGCCGACGACCGGCTTCGTCACGTTCTTCGCGATGAAGTCCGCCGCACGCTCCTCGGCGTCGCCGCCGATCTCACCGATCATGACGATCAGATCGGTGTCGGGGTCGGCCTCGAACGCGGCGAGCGCGTCGATGTGCGTCGTACCGATGACCGGGTCGCCACCGATGCCGACGGCCGACGAGAAGCCGATGTCACGGAGCTCGTACATCATCTGGTACGTCAGCGTGCCGGACTTCGAGACCAGGCCGATGCGGCCCGGCTTCGTGATGTCGCCCGGGATGATGCCGGCGTTGGACTGGCCCGGGGTGATGAGACCGGGGCAGTTCGGGCCGATGATGCGGGTCTTGTTGCCCTTCGACTTCGCGTACGCCCAGAAGGCGGCGGAGTCGTGGACGGCGATGCCCTCGGTGATGACGACCGCGAGGGGGATCTCCGCGTCGATCGCCTCGACGACGGCGGCCTTCGCGAAGGCCGGCGGCACGAAGAGGACGGACACGTTGGCGCCGGTCTGCTCCATCGCCTCGGCGACCGTGCCGAAGACGGGGATCTCGGTGCCGTCGATGTCGACGGACGTGCCCGCCTTGCGCGGGTTGACACCGCCGACGATGTTCGTGCCGTCGGCCAGCATGAGCTTGGTGTGCTTCATGCCCGTGGCACCGGTCATGCCCTGGACGATGACCTTGCTGTCCTTGTTGAGGAAGATAGCCATGGCTTGGTTTTCCCTCGTCCCTTACTTGGCCGCGGCCAGCTCGGCGGCCTTGTCGGCCGCGCCGTCCATGGTGTCCACGCGCTGCACGAGCGGGTGGTTGGCGTCCGACAGGATCTTGCGACCCAGCTCGGCGTTGTTGCCGTCCAGACGCACGACCAGCGGCTTGGTGACTTCCTCGCCCTTGTCCTTGAGCAGCTGGAGCGCCTGGACGATGCCGTTGGCGACCTCGTCACAGGCGGTGATGCCACCGAAGACGTTGACGAAGACGGACTTGACGTCCGGGTCGCCGAGGATGATCTCCAGGCCGTTCGCCATGACCGCGGCGGAGGCGCCGCCGCCGATGTCGAGGAAGTTGGCCGGCTTCACGCCGCCGTGGTTCTCACCGGCGTACGCGACGACGTCGAGGGTGCTCATGACGAGACCCGCGCCGTTGCCGATGATGCCGACCTCGCCGTCGAGCTTGACGTAGTTGAGGTTCTTGGCCTTGGCCGCCGCCTCGAGCGGGTTGGCGGCGGCGTGGTCGACCAGCGCCTCGTGCTCCGGCTGACGGAACTCGGCGTTCTCGTCCAGGGACACCTTGCCGTCAAGGGCGATGACCTTGCCGGAGGCGACCTTGGCCAGCGGGTTGACCTCGACGAGGAGGGCGTCCTCCTTGATGAAGGTGTCCCACAGCGTCACCAGGATCTCGGCGACCTGCTCGGCCACCTCGGCCGGGAACTTCGCCTGGGCGACGATCTCGCGGGCCTTCTCGATCGAGACACCTTCGTTGGCGTCGACCGGGACCTTCGCGAGGGCCTCGGGGTTCTCCTCCGCTACGACCTCGATCTCCACGCCGCCCTGGACGGACGCCATGGCGAGGAAGGTGCGGTTGGTGCGGTCGAGGAGGTACGAGACGTAGTACTCCTCGACGATCTCGGGCGCGGTCTCGGCGATCATCACCTTGTGGACCGTGTGGCCCTTGATGTCCATACCGAGGATGTCCGTCGCGCGGGCGACGGCCTCGTCCGGGGTGGCGGCGAGCTTCACGCCACCGGCCTTGCCGCGGCCTCCGACCTTCACCTGGGCCTTGACGACGGACTTGCCGCCAAGACGCTCGGTCGCCTCGCGGGCTGCCTCAGGCGTGTCAATGACTTCACCGGCCAGCACCGGTACACCGTGCTTGGCGAAGAGGTCCCTCGCCTGGTACTCGAACAGGTCCACGCGCGTCCGTCCCTATCAGTGATCTCGCGGTTCGTTGGATGCGTGGGCGTGCCGCGAAGGGCAACGTGACGTCCGCTGTCACAAGGGTGGCGCACACGGTGTCCGAGCGCGCGGCATGTCCGTCTCGCAGGTTATCGCCGCTGGCCGCGCGTCCCTAAATCGCAGCTCACAGATGAGCGGTGATACCTGTCACAGAGCGGGCCTCACCAGGCTGGGGTTTGCCTGGTGAGGCCCGTCGAACGGCCCCGAAGGGGCCCAGGGCGGGCGGTCCCCACCCCAATGGGGACCACCCGGCCCTTCCGCGAGGTTTCGACCGGACGGACCGATGGGTTTCGGCCGTCCGGGTGCGTCGCCCCCCGCGGGGTCGGTCGGATGCCGTACGTCGGCTTCGCCGGTCGTCGTCGTACGTCGTCCGTCGTCGTACGGCCAGGGGGTGGGCGTCAGACGCTGTACGTGCCGTACTGGGCGCCGTGCAGGTAGCTCGGCGCGACCGAGCCGGCCACGCCCTGGACGCCGCCGACGGCGTTGCCCGCGAGGGGGCCGCCGGTCGCCTCGACGGTTCCGGTCAGGTCCTGCGTGAACGGGGAGACCTGGCCGACGACACCGTGAGCGAACGGGTCGACCTCGCCCACGACTCCGCCCGCGAACGGCTGGACGTCGCCGGCCACGCCGTACGCCAGGTTGTTGGCGCTGTGGCCGACGCCGTAGGTGACGGGCTGGACCTGGTCGACCACGGTCTGCACCACCGGCTGCACCGCGCCGGCCACGCCACCGGCGAAGGGCTGCACCTGGTCGGTCACGCCATGTGCGAAGGGGCCGACCTGGCCCGTGACTCCGTACGCGAGCGTTCCCGCGTCGCCCCCGACACCGCCCGCGAAGGGCTGGACGTCACCCGCCACGCCGTACGCCAGCGCGCCCGCGTCCCCGACGGCCTGCCCGGCGACCGGAACGACACCGTGCACGGCGGTGGCGGCGACGGGCGGCAGGACGGCGGCGGCGGTGTCGTCGGCGACCTGCCCGACGAGGCCTCCGGCGTACGGCCGCACGTCACCGACGGCGCCGTACGCCAGTGCCGTCACGTTTCCGACGGTGTGGTCCACGACCGGGGTGACGCCGTGGACGGCGGTGGCGGCGACGGGCGGCAGGACGGCGGCGGCGGTCTCGTCGACGACCGGGATCGCGAGGCCGGTGGCGGTGCCGACGGCGCCCTGGACCTGGGCGGGGGCGCCGGTGGCGGTCCCGCGGGCGCCGGTCACCGTGTCGCCCGCCGCGTTTCCTGCCGTCTTTCCTGCCGTGGCGACGGTCTGCTGGACCTTGGTCTGCGCCGCGGACGGCACGGCGGCGGCGGTGCGCTGGGCGGCCGCGAGCTTGCTCTGCGCTCCGGCGAGGGCCTCCTCCAGCTCCGGCGCGAAGGCCGCGAGGGGGCCGAACAGGTAGTCGATCTCGTCCTGCGGGGCGCTGACGTCGGCGACTGTCTCCCGGGCCTTGCCGGTGCTGTGCTCCGCGGTGGCGGCGACGGCGGCCTTGGCCTGCGAGAGAGGGGTCACGGAGGAGACCTCGGCGTCGACGTAGCGGCGGGCGTGGTCGGCGGTCTTCGTGGGAGCCGTGGCCGTCTTCTTGGCCTGGGCTCCGGCGGCGTCGGCGGTGGACTGCGCCTGCGCCTGGGCCTTGGCGGCGGTGCCGGTCACGGTCGAGGTCGCGCCGTCGACGGCCGAGCCGTCGGTGACGCCGTCAGTGACGCCATCGGTGACGCCGGAGACCGTGCTCTGCACGTCGCTCGTCGCGTTCCCGACGACGCCGTCGACGGTGCCGGTGACCGAGCCGACCGTGTCCGTGACGTCGGCGGTCACGTCGGACACGGAGAGGGAGGACGCGGGCAGCTCGTCCGCGCTGGCGACAGCCGAGCCGAGCGCCCACGCGCCGGTGACACCGGCGGCTATGACGATGGAACGGCGGATGTTCTTGTTCATGGGTACGTCAGATCCTTCGGGATTCCGAGAGTTCGGGACATTCCGGGAATTCGCGATGCTTTCCAGCGAATTCCGGGGCATCCGTCCAGGGACCGGAGAGGTGTCCGGACGGCGGGCAGACCTGTTCCGCCCCCGCGCGGCAGGTCGTTCAGCGGGGGAAGGGCTGCCCTAGCCGGGGAAAACGGGAATGTCCCGGTACCTGTCCCGGGTCTCGTCCGCGGTCATCACCGCGGAGGCACCGGGCGCGAGCCGCAGCGGCGCCCGGTGGTCAGAAGTGACGGCATGCGGATCGCCGTGCCGTGGCGCTCCGCTGTCGACCGCGGCCTGGTTGACCAGTGCGCCGGTCGGGTCGCCAGGGGGCGCCTGGCGGGCGGGGGCCTGTCCAGCCCGTACGCCGTCGTGACCGCGGCGCACGTCGACACCGGCACCGGTGTCCGTGCGGACGCCGCTCGGCCCGTACGCGGGGGCGGCCTCCATGGACGCGCGCCGCAGCGCACCGCGTTCGGCCGCCGCCGCGTGCGACTGCTCCGTCGCCCCGGCAGGCCCCTGCGGCACCGAACCGCCGACGGCGGGCGGAGCCTGCCCACCCGCGGCCGGAAGCGCGGGCAGGCCCGGCAGGCCTGACGGATCCGGGAACTCGGGCAGGGACGGAAGCATCTCGGGCGGGGTTTCCGGCAGCTCGTCGGTGACCGTCTCCACCAGATCACCGACAGGCCGTACGACATGCCGGACGGTGTCGGTGACGCGCCTGGCGGTGTCGGTGGCAGGCTCGGCGGTGTCGGTGAGTTGCTTTGAGGTGTCGGTGACGGGCGCGGCGGCGCTCAGCGCGGCAGAACCGTCCTCAGGGGCTGAAGTCCCCTTCTCGACGGAACTCGTCACCGAGCTCTGCGCCGACTGAACCACCTGCGTCGGAGTCGGCACCGCCCCGTCCGCCGCGTGCGCCTGCTCACCGCAGAGGAACCCGAGCGCGAACAACCCACCCACCAGCAGCACCACCTGCAGCGCACGCCGTCCCGCCGCCGTACGCATCACGCGCAGAGCGGCACCGGGCAGTGCGGCTGACAGGGTCAAGGGGGAGGGTCCTCCAGGGCGAAGGCGGGTGAGGGCGGGGGATGGTGCGCAACGGTGGGTGAGGGTGGCGGGTGAGGGTTGGTGGGTGAAGGCTCTGAGGCCGCGTCGATCCTCGCACGGGGCTCCCGAGGTTGCGCAAGTCCCCTGTTACCGATGGGTATTCATGTCCGGGTTTGCCATTCCCCTCACCTGGTGTCCGGTATCGGCAGCGGACGCTTCTCGATCGCCGCCGCCATCACCTCGGGAAACAGATCGGGCGTACAGGCGAACGCCGGTGCGTCCAGGGCCGCGAGCGCCGCCGCGTGCTCACGGTCGTACGCGGGCGCCCCCTCGTCGGACAGCGCGAGCAGCGTCACGAACTGCACCCCGGACGCCTTCATCGCCGCGACCCGCTTCAGCATCTCGTTCCGTATGCCCCCTTCGTAGAGATCGCTGATGAGCACGACCACCGTGTCGGCGGGCCGGGTGATCTGCGACTGGCAGTACGCCAGCGCCCTGTTGATGTCCGTGCCGCCGCCGAGCTGGGTGCCGAAGAGGACGTCGACCGGGTCGTCGAGCTGGTCGGTGAGGTCGACGACCGCCGTGTCGAAGACCACGAGCCGGGTGGAGATGGACCGCATCGACGCGAGGACGGCGCCGAACACGGAGGCGTAGACGACGGACGCCGCCATCGACCCCGACTGGTCAATGCAGAGGATGACCTCCTTCTTCACGGACTGCGAGGCGCGCCCGTACCCGATCAGCCGCTCGGGCACGATCGTGCGGTACTCGGGCAGGTAGTGCTTCAGGTTCGCCGCGATCGTGCGGTTCCAGTCGATGTCGTGGTGGCGCGGTCTGCTGATCCGGGCGCTGCGGTCCAGGGCGCCGGTGAGCGTGGCCCGGGTGCGGGTGGCGAGCCGCTTCTCCAGATCCTCGACGACCTTGCGCACGACGGCCCGCGCGGTCTCCTTCGTCGTCTCCGGCATGGCCTTGTTGAGGGAGAGGAGCGTGCCCACCAGGTGGACGTCGGCCTCCACCGCCTCCAGCATCTCGGGCTCCAGAAGGAGGGTGGACAGCCCGAGCCGGTCGATGGCGTCGCGCTGCATGACCTGGACGACGGACGACGGGAAGTACGTCCGGATGTCCCCGAGCCAGCGCGCGACCGAGGGCGCCGACGCCCCGAGCCCCGCCGAACGGTCCCGCCCCGGCTGCCCCTTGCCCCCCTTCCCGTACAGCGCGCTGAGCGCCCCGTCCATCGCGGCGTCCTGCCCGGCGAGCACGCATCCGGTGCCGTCCGCCTCGTCACCGCCGAGCACGAGCCGCCAGCGCCGGAGCCGCTCGTCGCTCACATCGGCCGCACGGGCCGTGCCCGGCGTGTCCACCGGCGCTGCGGTCATCGGGCCACCTCCACAAGGTTGTTGTCGCCGGCGTTGTTGTCGTCAGCGTTGTCCTCGTCAGCGGCGCTGTCCTCGGAGGTGCCGTCGTCGGACTCGTCCAGCCCCAGCAGCAGGCTCAGCACCGGCAGTACGGCGTCCGCGCGCTCGCGGTCGAGGTCGGGGGCGAACCCGGGTATCCCGGAGGTGGCGGCCGCGGTGCGCCCCGGCGCTCCCGGCCCACGCCGGACGAGCTCGCCCAGCGTCCTGCGCACGCCCGCCTCGTACGCCGAGAACGTCCGCCGCAGCAGCGGCAGCACATCGGTGAACGCCACCGCCGGCACCCCGGTCAGCCACGCGTCCACCAGGCCGAGCAACCGCTCGTCGTGCACCAGCAGCATCCCGCCGCCGGAGCCGCCCCCGACGAAGCCCTCGATCCACGCGGCCGCGTCCCCGGGTTCCGTCCCCGGCGACAGCACAAGCCCCATGAGCCGCGCTGCCTCGTCCTGCGCCAACTCGCCCTCGTCCAGCAGCAGTCGTACGGCCCGCCCGCGAATCACCCCCGGCACGGTGTCGCGCCCGGCCAGCACCCGGAGCACGGAGTGCCAGCGGCCGCGTATACCGCGGGACGCCGGTCCGTCGCCGGACGGCTGTACGCCACCGGGTGACGTCGTGGACGTCTCCCCCAGCAGTCCCACGGCCCCCTGCACCGCGTCCACATGGCTGCGCATGTCCTCGGCGGCCTCGGAGTCGAGGGCCGCGCAGGCCGGGGGGAGGCCGACGAAGATCCGCTCGGCGAGGCCCACCGCGACGCCGGTCAGGGCATGGGTGTCCGTGCCGCGCACATCGCCGTACCGCAGGGAGCGGACCAGGGCGGGCAGAGCCTGGGCGAGGTGGCCGACGTCCGCGTCGAGGGCGGCCCGGTCGGCGAGGACCCGCATCACGACCGGCAACGCGTCCGGGAGTTCGGCGAGCAGACAGCGCTCGGCCAGTGCCGTGACATCGGCCAGCGAGGGTGCGGCGACGGCGTCCGTCTCGGCCTTGGCCGTCGCGGCGGCGAGTACCGTCGTGCCCCACACGCCCGCCTCGGCGACCCGCACCGACAGCTCCGGCTCCCAGCGCAGCCGCCAGGTCTCCCGGAAGGTGCCGGTGCTGCTCCGCGACACGGAGGGCTCGCCCCACCCGACGCCGAGGAGCCGCAGCCGGTGCAGCAGCCTGCTGCGCTCGGCGTCGGTCTCCTTGCGCAGGTCGAGCTCCAACTCCCGCTCCAGCGCCTCCGGTTTCAGCCGCAGCCGGCGCTGAAGCCGAGCCAGGTCGCGCTGCAACGGCACCGCGGGGGCGGACTCCGGCACCTCCCCCAGCACATCGCCCACCACGAGCCGGTCCCGCACGAGCGCCAGCGGCACGTCCGAGCCCTCGCACATCACGGCCCGTACGGCATCGGTGGTCTCGGTCAGTCCCGGCAACGGGCGGCCGCGCATCGCGGCGAGCGTGTCGGCCAGCCGCACCGCCTCGATGACATGCGCGGACGACACCATCCGGTCCTCGTCGCGCAGCAGCCGGGCCACCTTGGTCATCCAGCGCTCGACGGGGCGGTCGGGGGCGGCGAACAGATGCCCGTACCAACCCGGCGAGTCGATGCCCGCGCCGTACCCGCTGATCCGGGCCAGCCGCCGGTGCGTCCAGGGCACCCACGTCATGTCGGTCTTCGCCTTGGGCAGCCCCTTGAGCAGCGCCCGGTCGGCGCCGGCCGTGGTCTTCTGCCGCAGCGCGGGCACGTGCCAGGCCCCGCACACCACGGCCACCTCGTCACCGAACTCCCGCTGCGCCGCCCGCAGCTGGAGCCGCATGTGCGCCTCCCGGACCAGGTCCCGGTCGTGTCCCCCGACCCCGTACGCCTCCCGCAGCGCCCCCATCGCCTCTTCGAGCACGGCGAACGGCGCGAACGGATCGCTCCCCGCCCCGCTTCGGTGCTCGACCACGTCCTCCCACCAGCGCTCGGGATCGTCGTAACCGGCCGTCTCGGCGAGTACACCGAGGGGGTCGATCCGCACTGCCTCGTCCGCGGACAGGTCGGGCTCGTCAGCGGACAGGTTGGGCTCGTCAGCGGGCAGGTCGGGTTCGCCAGGGGGCCGGTCGGGTTCGGGCGGCGGCTCCTCCTTGCCCCACGCCAGTGTGTGGGTCGCCGGAAGGTCGATGAAGCGAGCCGGCAGGCCGTGGTCCAGGGCCCACCGGATCGCCACCCACTCCGGTGAGAACTCGGCCAGCGGCCAGAAGGCGGAGCGGCCGGGCTCGTCCACGACATGGGCGAGGAGGGCGACCGGGGGCCGCATCTCCTTGTCGGCGGCGAGCGGGATCAGTGCGTCCGCCTCCGGGGGTCCCTCGATCAGCACGACCCGGGGAGCCGCCGCCTCCAACGCGGCCCGCACCGCCCGCGCCGACCCGGGGCCGTGATGCCGCACCCCCAGCAGCAACGGCCCTGCGGTGAAGACCGTCATGCGCTCACCTCCCGGCAGGCCCGGTAGAAGTCCTTCCAGCCGTCCCGCTCGCGGACGACCGCCTCCAGGTACTCCTGCCAGATGACGCGGTCGGCCGCCGGATCGCGGACGACGGCGCCGAGGATGCCGGCCGCGACGTCGCTCGCCCGCAGGACGCCGTCGCCGAAGTGGGCGGCCAGGGCAAGGCCGTTGGTGACGACGGAGATGGCCTCGGCGGTGGACAGGGTGCCGCTGGGCGACTTCAGCTTCGTACGCCCGTCGGCCGTGATCCCGTCCCGCAGCTCGCGGAAGACGGTGACGACGCGGCGGATCTCGTCGATGCCGTCGGGCGCGGCGGGCAGGTCGAGGGAGCGGCCGATCTGGTCGACGCGGCGCGAGACGATGTCGACCTCGGCGTCGGCGCTCTCCGGTGGCGGCAGCACCACCGTGTTGAAGCGGCGGCGCAGCGCGCTCGACAGTTCGTTGACCCCGCGGTCGCGGTCGTTGGCCGTGGCGATGAGGTTGAAGCCGCGGACGGCCTGCACTTCCGAGCCCAACTCCGGTATCGGCAGCGTCTTTTCCGACAGGATCGTGATCAGCGTGTCCTGTACGTCGGCCGGGATGCGCGTCAGCTCCTCGACGCGGGCCGTCATGCCCTCGGCCATGGCGCGCATGACGGGGCTGGGCACGAGGGCGTCCCGGCTGGGTCCGTGCGCGAGCAGCTGCGCGTAGTTCCAGCCGTACCGGATCGCCTCCTCCGGCGTGCCGGCCGTGCCCTGCACGAGCAGCGTCGAGTCGCCGCTGACCGCGGCGGCCAGGTGCTCGGACACCCAGGTCTTGGCGGTGCCTGGCACACCGAGCAGAAGCAGCGCCCGGTCGGTGGCGAGCGTGGTGACGGCGACCTCGACGATGCGGCGCGGTCCCACGTACTTGGGTGTGATCACCGTGCCGTCCGGCAAGGTGCCGCCCAGCAGATAGGTCGCGACCGCCCACGGCGACAGCCGCCAGCGGGCCGGGCGGGTCCGGTCGTCCTGCGCTGCCAGCGCGGCGAGTTCGGCGGCGAAGGCATGCTCGGCGTGCGGTCGCAGCGCCTCGCCCGGCTCGTCCGCGGTCGCTCCCGCGCGCTCTCCCGCAGGCATATCGACGGACGTCGGTTCAACGGACACGGACATGGCTCGGTCCCCCTCCAGCTCGGCCGGTTCGGATCTGGTACCACCGTGCACCACGCCACTGACAATGTGCTCTGACCTGCGCAAATGTGCTCGCGAGGGCCGATTGTCAGTGGCGGGATCTACCTTCGATGACATGACTCAGCAGGCGGTGCGCTGGACGGCGGATCAGGTGCTGGCACTGGCGCCTGACGCCGCGTCACGCAAGGCGGGGAGCAAACTCGGCGCGGCCGGACCGTGGTCCGAGGCAGGCAGTTCTGACGAGGGGACGGTGTGGGGACTGTGCAGGGGAAGTGGCAGCAAGCCGTATCAGACGGTCATCGACATCGCGGACTCCACCGGGCCCGCTTACAAGTGCAGTTGCCCCAGCCGCAAGTTCCCGTGCAAGCACGCGCTGGGGCTGCTGCTGCTCTGGGCGGGCGCGGACGGCTCGGTGCCGCCGGGGCCGGCGCCGGACTGGGCGGAGCAGTGGATAGAGGGGAGAAGGAAGCGCGCACAGGCGAGGACGACGGCGGGCGGGGCATCTGGAGCCGCGCCGTCGGGTGACCCGGAGGCGGCCCGGCGCAGGGCGGAGCGGCGGGCCGAGCGGATCACCGCGGGGGCGGCGGAGCTGGAGCAGCGGCTGGCGGATCTGCTGCGCGGCGGCCTCGCCTCGGCCGAGCGAGAGGGATACGGGCTGTGGGAGGAGACGGCGGCCCGAATGGTCGACGCGCAGGCACCCGGTCTGGCCGCGCGGGTAAGGGAGTTGGGGGCGATCCCGTCGTCCGGTCCGGGCTGGCCGGTGCGACTGCTGGAGGAGTGCGCGCTGCTCCACCTCCTCGACCAGGGCTGGCTGCGGCGCGAGCGGCTGTCGGACGACCTTGCCGCGACGGTCCGTTCACGGGTCGGGCTGTCCGGCTCGGCGGACGGCCCGCCGCTGCGGGACAGCTGGCTGGTCCTCGCCCAGTACGACACGGCGGACGCCCGTCTCACGACGCGCAGAATCTGGCTGTACGGCACACAGTCCGGCCGTACGGTCCTGCTCCTCTCCTACGGCGCGGCCGGCCGCGCACCGGAGCTGGCACTGCCCGTGGGGCTGGCCTTCGAGGCGGAGGTGTCCTCGTACCCGGGCGCCGGACAGCTGCGGGCCGCGCTGGGCAAGCAGTTCACGCCTCCCTCGCCCGTGGCGATACGGCCACCGGGTCTGACCACACCCCAGGCGGCCGCCCGCTACGGAGAGGCCCTGCGGGCCGACCCCTGGCTGGACTCCTGCCCGGTCACCCTGGACCGGGTCGTCCCCACCCCGGACGGCGACACCTGGCAACTTGCGGATGCCGAGGGCGGCTTGGCCCTCCCGCTCACGCACTCCGCGCGATCCCGCCCCGACCTGTGGCGGCTCGTCGCCCTCTCCGGCGGCGCCCCCGTCACGGTCTTCGGCGAGTGCGGCCACCGCGGCTTCACTCCACTGACGGCCTGGCCGGAGGGCGCGGGGGAAGCGGTGCCGCTGTGCTGACCACGCCGGCCGCCCCGACCACCCACACCATGTTCGTGACCACCACCTTTACGACGACTACCTCCGTGACTACTACCTCCATGACCACCATCTCCGTACGGAAAGGACGCTCATGAACACGACCTCGGCCTCCGCGGGCGCGCCCGCCGGCGGCTCCTGGGAGGAGCTCGTCACCGTGGCGTTGCTCGGGACCGAGCGGCGTACGCCTCCGGGGTGGGGGCCGGGACGGGAGGCTCCGGTGGCGTTGCTGGACGCGGCCGCAGTGGAGACGCTGCGGCGGCGGGCCGGAGTACGGCCCGCCCGGGCGGCGGCCCGTCCGGAGCCCGCGGCGCGGGATCCCCGGCCGGCCCTGCCGCCCGCGGCGGCCCGCAGGCTGGCGATGCTGCTGGCGGACCGGCCCGGCACGGGAGGCGGTGGCCGCCGGGGGACGGCGCCGGACCTCATGGAGCTGCTCCCCCAGTGGCTCACGCTCGCGAACGCGCGCGGATTCGCGCCACCCCCGCAGGCCCTGCCCGCGCTGCTCGACGCGGCCCGGGGACGTACGGATCTACGGCCGGCGGCCCTGGCCTTCGCGGGGCCACGGGCGTTCTGGCTGGCGCGGCTGAACCAGGAGTGGCGGTTCGCGCTGCGCTCCGCACCGGGCGGCGGGGCCGCGCTCCCGGGACCGGAGGAGGCCGAGCGCGTACAACAGCTTTGGCAGGAGGGGCTGTTCGCCGAGCGGGTCGCGCTGCTTTCGGCGATACGGGCCAAGGAGCCCGACGCCGCACGTGAGTTGCTCACCACGACCTGGGCGACGGAGCGGGCCGAGGACCGGCTGATGTTCCTCGACTCGCTGCGGTCGGGGCTGTGCGCGGCGGACGAGCCGTTCCTGGAACGGGCGCTGAGCGACCGGAGCCGCAATGTACGGGCGACGGCGGCGGAGTTGTTGTCCGCGCTGCCGGGTTCCGCGCTCGCCGCGCGGATGGCGGCCCGGGCCGGTTCGTGCGTGGCCGTCGACCGTATGCGGGGCACGCCCACGATCGTCGTAGAGGCACCGCACGAGTGCGACGCGGGCATGGAGCGGGACGGTGTGGCGCCGAAGCCTCCAGCGGGGCGGGGCGAACGGTCCTGGTGGCTGGGCCAGTTGGTCGAAGCGGCGCCGCTCGGGACGTGGCCGGGGCGGCTCGGGGGCCGTACGCCGGAGGAGATCGTGGCATTGCCCGTGGCGGACGACTGGCAGGGCGAGTTGCATGCCGCGTGGTGCCGGGCGGCGGTGCGGCAGCGTGATCCCGGGTGGTCCAGGGTGCTCCTCGGGGCACCCTCCGCGCCGGAGGCCGGCGGGCCGGGGGCGGTGTCCCTTGCGGAACGGTCGAAGCTGCTGTCCACGTTGAGGGCCGGGGAGCGGGCCGAGTGGGTGGCGGGGTTCATCGGGACGCATGGGTTGTCCGAGTCGTTTCAGTTGCTCGGGGTGTGCGCGGTTCCCTGGGCGGGGCCTTTGGGGCGGGCCGTGGTCGACGCGCTCGATATCGCGCGGGATGCCGGGAGTTATCCGTGGAGCTTCAGTGGGGTGATGGGGTTGGCCGAGCGGTGTCTCGATCCGGGGGAGGCTGTGCGGCTCGATGGGCTGACCTCTGTGCCCGACGAGTCGGAGAACACCGCGCCAGGAGCCGGCAGCTACTGGGCCGAGGCATTCCAACGCCTCGTCACCACACTGCGGTTGCGCGCGACCATGGCATCAGAGCTTGCGGCGCCATGAGGCGGTTTTCGCCCCCGCCGCCCCTACCCGTCCCATCCCCAGGCGCTCCGCCCCTTCGACCCCGTGGGTGGGGGTGGGTGGCGGTTGTTCGTTTGGCTGCGGGCCGGTGGGGGTTGCTCGCGCAGTTCCCCGCGCCCCTGAAGGCTCGGGGCTGCGCCCCGTCGCCCCCGTCGCCCCACCCCCGGCTCGCCCCCGGTCTTTTGTCTTTTAGGGGCGCGGGGAACTGCGCAATCTTTTAGCGGGGGTCTGGGGGCGCAGCCCCCAGGGATGGGACGGGTAGGGGCGGCGGGGGCGAAAGAATCACCCGCGCCCCCGCCGGAGGCGCTACGCGCCTGCCGGCTGCCTGACATTCGCCCGTACCCAGTCCACGATCGACACAGTCGTCGCCCCGGGCGTGAAGATCTCCGCGACGCCCTTCTCCTTGAGGGGCGCGATGTCCGCCTCAGGGATGATGCCGCCGCCGAAGACCTTGATGTCCTCCGCGTCGCGCTCCTTGAGGAGCTCGATGACGGCCGCGAAGAGCGTGTTGTGGGCGCCGGAGAGAATCGAGAGACCGATCGCGTCGGCGTCCTCCTGGATCGCGGTGTCGACGATCTGCTCGGGGGTCTGATGGAGGCCGGTGTAGATGACCTCCATGCCGGCGTCGCGCAGCGCCCGCGCGATCACCTTGGCCCCCCGATCGTGGCCGTCGAGCCCCGGCTTGGCCACCACCACGCGGATCGGACCGGCTGCCACACCCATCACTGCCTCCATGAACCGACTACATCAACCTGTACCGACTACCGACACATGGCCACTGACAACTGACTACCGACTACTTGACTACTGACCGCCAGCAACCGACTACGGTCCGCTAACCGGCGACCACGAACCGCTAACTACCGACTACTGATGGCCAACTACCAACTACCGACACATATCGCATATTCCGCTGCCCACCACACCGGATACACCAGTCAGCACAGGCATCCCGCACCCAACCCGCCGGGGAAGTGAACGAACGTTATCGCCAGCATCCCGCAACCGGCAGTTTCGCGGTGGAGACCGAGGGGGAAATCACACACTGGGACAAGTTAACCGCGCACGCTCCACATCCTGCGGCACACGTGCCGCATGGATCTGTGGCACAGGGGCCACAGTCGGAGCCTGCGCAAGGAGAGCCGCGACCAGGTGGCCGCACCACCGCACCGTCAGCGGGACACCGTGGTGGTAAGGCACATCGGCAACGGCACGACAGCGGGGAGCCACGCCGGCACGAGGACGATGGAACTTGGAACTACGGAACGACGGGAATCCGCGACGGTCGCGCCCCTCGTGCCGTCGCGCCACCCATCGCACCCCTCACACCCCCCGGCAGGGCAACCCCGTAGCGTAACCGGCACCTCACACGCCGCACACGCACCGTCGGCCACCGCCGTCACCGCCACCGTGGCTTTCCACGAGGGCACACGGGGGACAGAGCGGTCCTCCGCGTGCCGACTGGAGGTCGGCCATGAAGGTCACCAGGGCAGCGTCGCCCTTTCTCCCCCTCTGTCAGCGGCTGTTTCCGAGCAGACTGGCCGGACTGGCCGGACTCTCGGTGACCCTCCTGAAGGCGACGGCGCTGGAGCTCGCGATCCTCGCCGGGCACCTCCTCCTCTACCCCTCGGGCATCACCCCGGAGCGCCGCACCGCCCCCGCCCTCCCCTCGCCCGACGCCGCCCGGCTGCCCACCGAGGCCAAGCCCCCGGTCGTCCTGCTGCACGGCTTCATCGACAACCGCTCGGTCTTCGTCCTGCTGCGCCGCAACCTCGCCCAGCACGGCAGGCAGCACGTCGAGTCGCTCAACTACTCGCCGCTGACCTGCGACATCCGTACCGCCGCGGAACTGCTCGGCCGCCACATAGAGGAGATATGTGAGCGCACCGGTCACGACCGGGTGGACATCGTCGGACACAGCCTCGGCGGACTGATCGCGCGCTACTACGTGCAGTGCCTCGGCGGAGACCTCCATGTACGCACCCTCGTCACGCTCGGCACCCCGCACTCGGGCACCCGCGTCGCCCCGTTGATGAACGCGCACCCGATCGTCCGCCAGATGCGCCCGGGTTCCGAGGTCATCGAGGAACTGCGCCAGCCCGCGCCGGGCTGCCGTACGCACTTCGTCAGCTTCTGGAGCGATCTCGACCATCTGATGGACCCGCTGGAGACGGCCTGCGTCGACCACCCGGACCTGCTCGCACAGAACGTACGTGTGAGTGGCGTCGGCCATCTCGCCCTGCCCGTGCATCCCGCCGTAGCGGCAGGGATACGGCAGGCGCTCGACATGGAGGAGCCAGGAGTCGACTCCGGCACCCAGACCGACGGTCTGACAGTGGCGTAACAGCCGCCGTACAGCCGCCCGACACCCTCCCAGCTTCGAACACTCTTCGAACGCCAGGCCAAAGCCGTGCCTGCCCTCCCCCGAAACACGGCCGAATGCCCGTTTCCTGCGGGAGGGAAACCTGCCGAAGATTGTCCCGCCCGCGTACCGCCGGGTACAGTCACCGCACTGCTCTGCCAGCCGCACTGCTCTACCAGCCCCTGTTGTCGAGGCGAAAGAGAAGTTGGTGAACGACCGTCACCCGTCGGGGACCGCAACTCCCCCGGCTCCGGCTTCCGATGCCGCCTCAGCGCTCTACGCGTCGTACGGCGGGCAGGAAGTCCAGTACGGCGACTTCACCACGTACGACGGCTACACCACCACCGGTTTTGACACCGGCGCGGGCGCCACGGGCAGTTACGCGACCACGAGCTTCGCGACCGACCCCCTCTTCGGTGACATGACGGGCCAGGACGGCGGCACGGGTTCGTACGACGCCACGCAGTGGAGCACCGGCAGTCACCAGACGTTGAACTACGACCCGTACGCCGCGCAGCACCAGGCCGCGTACGACACCGGCAGCTACGAAACGACCACGTGGGCGCCCGGTTACCAGCAGCTCGCCCACATCCCCGCGCAGCATCCGGGCCCTGACGCCTCAGGCCAGTGGGACGCGACCGCCTGGCTCCAGCCCGATCAGCCGCTCGACCACACCCAGCAGTGGAGTGCGCCGCCCCAGGAGACGGGCGCGTACGACGCGACGCAGTGGAACACCGTCGGCGGCCACGGCACTTACGAGCCGTACGACCACCCGCAGCCCGACGCGTACGAGCACCAGCATCCGCAGGACGCGTACGAACAGCAGCATCCGCAGGCCGAGTCGTATGAGCACCAGGCCGAGCCGCTCGCGCCCGAGTCCTTCGACCAGCAGGCGACCGCCACGTTCGAGCAGCTCCCGTACGAGCAACCCGCCGCCGCGGACGACGAGTTCGAGACCTCCGCCGACGCGGACGACACCGGCGACGAGCACGAGACGCCGCTGCTCGACGACATGGAAGAGGTCATCCCGGCCCCGCGCGCCGCTTCGCGGTCCGCGTCGTCCCGCTCCCGTCGCCGTACTCCCGCGAAACGTTCCGCTCTGCTGACCGTCGCCGTGCCCTCGGTCTGCGTGATGGGCGTCGCGGGGATCGCCGCGGCCTCCGTCGGCAGCATCGGCGGGAGTGACAGCAAGGACACCTCGGCCAGCGCGGCCGACGCGACCTCGGTGAAACCGTCCGCCGCCAACAACAAGTTGGACACCCAGCTGCAGAGTCTCTCCGCGGGCGCCGACGACTTCGCCGACCGGGCCAGCCGGACGCAGGAACGTATCGACCTCAAGGCCCAGCAGGCGGCCGAGAAGCAGAAGGCGGCGGCGGAAGCCGCCCGCAAGGAGCGGCTGCGGCCGAAGTTCGCGCTGCCGGTCACGCAGAAGGGGCTCAGCGCCTACTTCGGCCAGGCGGGCATCAACTGGATGTCCGTGCACACGGGCATCGACTTCCCGGTCTCGTACGGTACGACGGTGATGGCCGCGACCGACGGGACCGTCCGCACGCAGTGGAACAGTGCGTACGGGAACATGGCGATCGTCACCGCCAAGGACGGCACGGAGACCTGGTACTGCCACCTCTCCAGCTACAAGGTCGCGTCGGGCACGACCGTCAAGGCCGGTGACCCCATCGCCTTCTCCGGGAACTCCGGCAACTCCACCGGCCCGCACCTGCACTTCGAGGTCCGCCCGGCCGGCGGCTCGGCGATCGACCCGCTGCCGTGGCTGCGCAGCCACGGCCTGGACCCGACGTAACCACCCTCGCCGTAACAACCCTCGAAGTAACAACCACCGGCATGACAACCGGGGTCATCGCCTGCGCCTGGGACCCGACGTAACAACTGCCGGGCCCCGCCCACGCCTACCGCTCTACAGCTTCTCCACCGGCGCATACCGCAGCAGCAGCCGCTTCGGCTTCGGCTCCCCGAAGTCGACCGTCGCCTCCGCGTTCGCGCCCGTCCCCTTCACGCCGACGACGGTTCCGAGGCCGAACTGGTCGTGTGTGACACGGTCCCCGACCGCCAGCGAGACCACCGGCTTCTCGGAGGCACCGCGGCGCGTCGCGAACCCGGAGGCCCCCGAGGCGGCGGACCGCGAGCGCGAGGACGACAGGGACGCCGCGATGCCCGAGGCCGGACCCGACGACACGGGAGCCATGGCACCCGTGCGCTTCCAGTCCAGGTGGGCCTCCGGGATCTCCTCCAGGAAGCGCGACGGCGGGTTGTACGAGGGCTGCCCCCACGCGCTGCGCATGGACGACCGGGTGAGATACAGCCGTTCCCGCGCGCGGGTGATGCCGACGTACGCCAGGCGCCGCTCCTCCTCCAGTTCCTTGACCTGTCCCAGCGCACGCATGTGCGGGAAGACGCCGTCCTCCATGCCGGTCAGGAAGACCACGGGGAATTCGAGGCCCTTGGCGGTGTGCAGGGTCATCAGGGTGATGACGCCGTTGCCGTCCTCCTCGTCCGGGATCTGGTCGGAGTCGGCGACGAGCGCGACCCGCTCCAGGAACGCGGAGAGCCCGCCGGACGCCGCGGCCTCGCCCGCTGCCTCGCCCTCGCCGGACTCCTGCTCGAACTCCAGGGCCACGGCGGCGAGTTCCTGGAGGTTCTCGATGCGGGTCTCGTCCTGCGGGTCGGTCGAGGCCTGCAACTCGGCGAGATAGCCGGTGCGTTCGAGGACAGCCTCCAGCACGGTGGCCGGGCCGGCGCCCGATTCCACGATCGTACGGAGGTCCTCCATGAGCGTGTTGAACCGCTTGACCGCGTTCGTCGAGCGCGCCGCCATCCCGTACGCCTCGTCGACGCGGCGCAGGGCCTGCGCGAAGCTGATCTTCTCGCGCTGCGACAGCGCGTCGATCATCGCTTCGGCGCGCTCGCCGATGCCGCGCTTGGGGACATTGAGGATGCGGCGCAGCGGGACTGAGTCCTCCGGGTTCGACAGCACGCGCAGATACGCGAGGACGTCCCGGACCTCCTTGCGCTCGTAGAAGCGGACGCCGCCGACGACCTTGTAGGGCAGGCCGACGCGGATGAAGATCTCTTCGAAGACACGGGACTGCGCGTTCGTACGGTAGAAGACGGCGACGTCGCCCGCCTTGGCCTCGCCCGCGTCGGTGAGACGGTCTATCTCGTCCGCGACGAACTGGGCCTCGTCGTGCTCGGTGTCGGCGACATAGCCCGTGATGTTCGAACCGGCGCCCGCGTTGGTCCACAGGTTCTTGGGGCGGCGGGACTCGTTGCGCTCGATGACCGCGTTGGCCGCGGACAGGATCGTCTGCGTGGAGCGGTAGTTCTGCTCCAGCAGGATCGTCGTCGCGTCCGAGTAGTCCTCCTCGAACTGGAGGATGTTGCGGATGGTCGCGCCGCGGAAGGCGTAGATCGACTGGTCGGCGTCACCCACCACGCACAGCTCGCCGGGGTCGCTGTCGGCGGGCCCCACCAGCTCCCTGACCAGGGCGTACTGCGCGTGGTTGGTGTCCTGGTACTCGTCGACCATGACGTGGCGGAAGCGGCGGCGGTAGTGCTCGGCGACGTCCGGGAAGGCGCGCAGCAGATTGACCGTCGTCATGATCAGGTCGTCGAAGTCGAGCGCGTTGGCCTCGCGCAGCCGCGACTGGTACATCGCGTAGGCCTGGGCGAGGGTCTTCTCGAAGCCGTCGGCGGCCTGGCCCGCGAAGTCCTCCTCGTCGATCAGCTCGTTCTTCAGGTTCGAGATCTTGGCGCTGAACGACTTCGGCGGGAAGCGCTTGGGGTCGAGGTCCAGGTCGCGGCAGACCAGGGCCATCAGGCGCTTGCTGTCGGCGGCGTCGTAGATCGAGAAGGAGGAGGTGAAGCCGAGCTTCTTGCTCTCGCGGCGCAGGATCCGCACACACGCGCTGTGGAAGGTCATCACCCACATCGCACCCGCGCGCGGGCCGACGAGGTGCTCGACGCGCTCCTTCATCTCGCCCGCGGCCTTGTTGGTGAAGGTGATCGCGAGGATCTGGCCGGGGTGGACATTGCGCTCGGCCAGCAGATACGCGATCCGGTGCGTGAGCACACGGGTCTTGCCGGAGCCCGCGCCGGCCACGATGAGCAGCGGGGCGCCGGAGTGCACCACGGCCGCCCGCTGGTTCTCGTTCAGCCCGTCCAGCAGCGCCGCCGCGTCCACGGCGGGCCGGGGCGCGCCGTCGCGGTAGTACGCGTCCCGGTCCGGCGGCACGTCGAACTTCCCGCCGAACAGATCGTCCGGAACGGGCTCCGGTACGTGATCGTCCTCGGGCGGCGGCGGGGGCTCTTCCTCGTGGGCCCGTGAGGGCTTGAGGTCCGCCAGGAAGCTGTCATCAAAGAGGCTGCTCATCGCTCTCCGAGTCTAGGCCGCCCCACTGACAGCCCGCCGCCACCCTGAAAACTCGACCGGAAGTGGTGACGCGGCTCAGAAGCCCAGGATCTTCCAGAGCTGTCCGCCCGGCGTCTTCTTGCCCTCCAGCACCGTTCCGTTACGGTCGGCGATCGACCAGGCCGAGACATAGACCTTGCCGTCGTACGGGTCCACGGCCACGCCCGCCGGGAACGGCACCCGCACATTCGTACGTTTCCCGTGTGCGACCTTGGTCACCAGGCTCGCGAACAGTTGGCTGACGTACAGATCGCCGCTCCGGTTGAAGGCGATGCCGGTGATCGATCCGAAGCCGCTCTTCCAGCCGAGGATCTTTCCGGTGGCCGGGTCGACCTTCCAGACGCGGGCGGTGGGCTTGGTGGCCTCGCCGTTCAGCTCGCCTGCATAGAGGCTGCCGTCGGGGCCGAGGGCCAGCGAGGTCGGGACCGACTCGTGCTTGTCGTGGTCCGGGAAGACGGTGAACGGGCGGGCCTTGCCGTCGGGCGAGACGGCCACCAGGTCGTTCCCGGCCGCGTCGGCGACGATCTTGCGGCCGTCCGCGAGCGCGAGAACGGCGTACGGGTTGGAGTCGACGGCCGTCTTGTGCGGGTTGTACCTGAGCTCGACGGCGGAGATGTCGGCGGCGATCGTCGCCTTGCCGGGGGCGACGCAGAGCAGCTTGCCGAGCTTGTTCCAGGGCGGGCCCGTGGGCACCCCGGCCTCGGGCGGGGCCCAGGTCTCGACGCCCCAGACGCTGCCGTTCAGTGCGGAGACGCCGTCCAGGCCGGTCGCGAAGCCACCGTCCTTGGCGGCGCCCGAGGGCAGCCCGTCCACCACCCGGTAGTGCTTCCAGGCGCCGCCGTCCCAGAAGACCTTGGTTACGGCGGCCGTGGTGCCGATGCAGGTCTCGTCGCTCTCAGGCCCGCCGCCGAGGCACTTCTTGCCGCCCCGGCCGGCCTCGGCGACGTACAGCTGCCCGTTGTCGTACGAGAGCTGGCGCGGATTGTCGAGGCCCGTCGCGATGACGCGGACGACGGGCTTGCCCGCGGCGTGCCCGCCGGTGGCGCTCGCGGGCGCGACGGCTCCCGTGACTGCGAGAGCGACTCCCGTGGCGACGACGAATGCCTTGCGCTTCCTCATGGCCATACCCCCCTTTACCCACCCCCACGGCATCCGACCGTGACTGGCTGGAAGGTAGCGCCCGGAACGGGGCGGACGACGCCACTCCTGACAAGTCACCACAGATCACTCCGGATTGACCGCGCGGGGTGACGCCCAGGGCAAAGGTCACGAAAATGTATCGGGCATATCGCACATCAAACTTCACACGGGCCACACGAGTTGGCTAGCGTGCCGGGCAGGCCGTTCGACCCGCACCGGCGAACATCGCCGGGCCGTGCGGCCTCCGCCGAGTTCGGCGCGCCCTCGCGGCAGCCGGAGCCGGGGACCCAACCGACCTTGGGGTGAATCGGTCCACCTGCCTTGTGGGGCAAGGACCGTAGGGCAAACCTTCCGGAACCACCCGCCCGAACCCGACAGCTAACTCGGTAGGCGGATGACGGAAGGAGTCGCCTCTCTTGGCGTCGCATCGCACACCGCGTCCTACGGGTACGCGCGTAGCAGGCATACGGACCCCCGCCGCCCTGGCGACGGCGGCGCTCACCTCGGTGGCCCTGCTCTCCCAGACGGCGAACGCCGCGCCCTCGGCCGAGCCCAGGCCGAGCCTCGAAGAAGTCGAGAAGAAGGTCAACGACCTTTACCACCAGGCCGAGTCGGCCACCGAGAAGTACAACGCGGCGAAGGAGAAGACCTCCAAGCAGCGCAAGAAGGTCGACAGGCTCCTCGACGACGTCGCCAAGCGCACCGAGAAGCTCAACACCTCGCGCGAGGAGCTGGGTTCGTTCGCGGCGGCGCAGTACCGCACCGGGGCCTCCGCCCCCGACACCGCGACCCTCCTGCTCGCCGACGACCCGCAGGACTACTTCGACCAGACCCAGCTGATGAGCCGTCTGACCACCCGCCAGAAGGCGGCCGTCGACGACTACATCACGGAGCAGGCCGCCACCACGAAGAAGCGCGCGGAGGCCTCCAAGAGCCTGCAGACGCTGACCACCTCGCAGAGCGCGCTCAAGACGTCCAAGGCAGACGTTCAGAAGAAGCTCTCCGCGGCCCGCGAACTGCTCTCGGATCTGACCGCCCAGGAGAAGGCGCGGCTCGCGGCGATCGAGAAGAAGAAGCAGGAGGAGGCCGACCGCAAAGCGGCCGAGCTGGCACAGCAGCAGGCGGCCGCGGCGAAGGCGGCGGCCGAGAAGGCGGCCCAGCAGGAGTCGTCGTCGAGCACCTCGACCGGTTCGTCGAGCTCGACCACCACCGACTCCTCGTACGCCACCAAGGCCGCCAAGGCCATCGCCTTCGCCCGCGCCCAGATCGGCAAGCCGTACGTCTGGGGCGCGACGGGCCCCGGCTCGTACGACTGCTCCGGACTCACCCAGGCCGCCTGGAAGGCCGCCGGCGTCACACTGCCGCGCGTCACAACCGACCAGGTGAACGCAGGCACGACGGTCTCCCTCTCCGACGCCCAGCCCGGCGACCTGGTCTTCTTCTACGACGACGTCAGCCATGTGGGTCTCTACATCGGCAACGGCATGATGATCCACGCGCCGAAGCCGGGTGCGTACGTCCGCGAGGAGTCGATCTACTACGGCGGGACCTCGATCATCCACAGCGTGGTGCGTCCTGCGTAACGCGTTCTTGCGGGCCACGCGCGCGTGAGGCTTGTCATCGGCCACGCGCGCGCGTGCCCCGCGGGCAACCGGCCCGAAGATCCCTAGCATCGGCCCCATGCCAGCAGCCGTCTCCCCGCTCCGCACCTGGTGGGCCCAGCGGCCGCCCGCCGCCGGTGCCGCCGTCATGGCCACCGGCATCATCTCGGTCGGGCTGCATCTGACCGGCTACGAGACCCTGTCCCGCATCGCGCTGGCCCTGACGTCCGCCGGCTGGCTCGCGCTCGCCGCGGACTTCGTCGTCCGGCTGGTGCGGGAGCGGGAGCGGTGGGTGGAGGAGGCGGGCACACCGGCCGGGCTCACCGCCGTCGCGGCGACCACCGTGCTCGGTACGGGGCTGTCAGCACTGGGGTGGCAGGGGCCGGCCGAGGCCCTGCTCGCGCTGTCGGCCGTCCTCTGGCCGGTGCTGCTCCTCAACGTCATACGGCACTGGAAGCGCCGTATGACGGGAGTCGTGTTCCTCGTGTGTGTGGCCACGCAGGGGCTCGCGGTGCTGGGCGCCACGCTCGCCGCGGCCGTGGGCCCGGAGTGGCTCGCGCATACGGCGCTGGTGCTGTTCTGGCTCGGGATCGCCCTCTACGGGGTGGCGCTCGCGCACTTCGACCTCAGGGAGGTGGCCCGGGGCGCCGGGGACCACTGGGTCGCGGGCGGCGCGCTCGCCATCTCGGCGCTGACCGGGGCCAAGCTCATCGCCGCGCGCCACGTGAACCCGTACCTGTGGAACAACGACGACCAGGGCGTCCTGCGCGCCGTGACCGTCGCGCTGCTGGTGCTCGACCTCGCCTGGTACTGCGTCCTCGCCGTCGCGGAGCTGGTGTGGCGTAGACCCCAGCACGACGTACGGCGCTGGGCGTCCGTCTTCCCGATGGGGATGACGGCGGTGGCGACCCTGTCGGTCGCGACCGCCCTCGACGTCCCCTGGCTCAAGGGGCCGGGGCAGGTGCTGCTGTGGATCGCGGTGGCGGCGTGGCTGGCCGTCGCGGCGGGAGCCGTGCGGTCGTCCGCCGTGGCCATCAGGTCCAGAGCACCGCGATGAAGATGTTCGCGGTGGTCAGCAGCCCGACGAGCCCGAAGAGGCCCTTGTCCACCTTCTCGTCGTCCCGCTTCACATAGACGAGCCCGAGGATCACGATCAGCAGGGCCAGCTTCACGCCGATCTTGATGGTGTTGACCGTGTTGTCGTCGGCCTGGTTGAGGCCGACCAGTACGACGCCCGTGACCAGCATGGTCAGCGCGCCATGCAGCATCGCGGGGACGAAGCGGGCGGTGCCCTGGCCCATCGCCTTCATCTGGGTGAGGAAGCCGCCGAGAAGCGAGGCGATGCCGATGATGTGCAGGCCGACGAAGAGATGGATGAGTACGTCCATGACGCCGGAGCCTAATCGGACGCCCGAGTCCCCCTTGTCACCGGCCCACCCCTTGTAACCCCTAGCACCCGGGCAACCCCGGTTTCCCCGGATTCGCGGCATCGGTCATCGCACTGCGTGAAGTCGGCGACGCCAGGCGGGGATCACGGTCACATACGGTCACTGGCCGATCCAGTGGCGACAGTTCCGCACATGGCGTTACCAACGCCTCACTCCCAGGTTTAGCGTCCTCCACCAGGTGACCGGCTCCCCACCGCCGCCCGGGCCAGGGGCGGCAGCCGGCCACCACCGCCGAGAAGGTCCGGCGGCGGCTCGCTCCCCCTGTGTGGGCCGCCGCCGGACGCGTCACCTAAACCGCGCTCCCCTCGCGGTCGTACCGAAGGATGTGGGCCCTCGTGGCAGCGCACCGCAAGCCCAAACCGCGCTCGCTCGGCGGAAACACGGCCCGCACAGCCGCCACGATCGCCCTCGCGGGCGCGGCGACGGCGACCGGCTTCGACGGGACCGGGCACGCCGAACCGCAGCTGTCTCCGGCACAGGTGAAGGCCAAGGTCGACAAGTTGTACGAGGAGGCGGAGGTCGCCACCGAGAAGTACAACGGCGCCAAGGAGAAGGCCGACAAGGCGGAGGAGCGGCTGAACACGCTGCGCGACGAGGCCGCACGCAAGGAGGACCGGCTCAACTCGGCGCGGGACGCACTGGGTTCGATAGCGGCGGCGCAGTACCGCAGCGGCGGCCTCGACCCCGCGCTGCAGCTCGCGCTCTCCGACGATCCCGACCAGTACCTGGACGGGGCCGCGTTCGCCGAGCGGGCGGGCAGCCGGCAGGCGGCAGCCGTGGGCCGCGTACGCAAACAGCTGCGGGAGATCGAGCAGTTGCGCGGCGCCGCGCACGTGGAACTCGCCTCGCTCAAGTCGCGGCAGGCCGAGCTGAAGCGGCACAAGAAGACGATCAACGGAAAACTCGACGCGGCACGGCTGCTGTTGTCCCAGCTCAGCCCCGACCAGCGCGCGCGGCTCGGGGAGACCGGCGGGGCCGGTGGCGGTGGGCAGCGCGCCTCGCGCTCGTCGGCCCGGGACCTGGACCCGGTGTCGTCGTCCGGTACCGTCGCGGCCCCCAACTCCCGTGCGGCAGCGGCCGTTTCCTACGCCTACGCGAAACTCGGCAGCCCCTATGTCTGGGGCGCCACGGGCCCCGACGCCTTCGACTGCTCGGGCCTCACGCAGGCCGCGTACCGCTCGGCGGGCATGTCGCTGCCCCGGACGACCTACGCCCAGATCGATGCCGGACGCCGCGTCTCGCGCTCCGAACTCCTCCCGGGCGACCTGGTGTTCTTCTACTCCGGCATCAGCCACGTCGGCATCTACGTGGGCAACGGCATGATGATCCACGCCCCGAACCCGACGGCGCCGGTGCGCGTGGCGCCGATCGACGAGATGCCGTTCGCGGGGGCCACTCGGGTGGCGTGAGCGGCTAGACGAGCCGTCGTGCCGTGGCCCAGCGGGTCAGCTCGTGCCGGTTCGAGAGCTGGAGCTTCCTGAGGACCGCCGAGACATGGGACTCCACCGTCTTGACGGAGATGAACAGCTGCTTGGCGATCTCCTTGTACGCGTACCCGCGGGCGATGAGGCGCAGGACCTCGCGCTCGCGCTGGGTGAGGCGGTCGAGGTCTTCATCGACGGGCGGGGCGTCGGTCGAGGCGAACGCGTCCAGGACGAACCCGGCGAGGCGGGGCGAGAAGACCGCGTCGCCGTCCTGGACTCGGAAGACGGAGTCCACGAGGTCCGTGCCGGTGATCGTCTTGGTGACGTACCCCCGGGCGCCGCCGCGGATCACCCCGATGACGTCCTCCGCCGCGTCCGACACGGACAGCGCGAGGAAGCGGACCGGCTGCTCGGCGTCGGCCATCAACGGGGCACAGCGGCGCAGCACTTCGACGCCGCCGCCGCCCGGCAGATGGACGTCGAGCAGGACGACCTCGGGCCGGGTGGCCGTGATGACCGTGACCGCCTGGTCGACGTCGGCTGCCTCGCCGACCACCTCGACGCCGGTCCGCTCGGTCTGCCCGATCTCGGCCCGCACGCCCGTACGGAACATTCGGTGGTCGTCGACGAGCACGACGCGCACCCGACGCCCGCCTCCGGCGCCGGCCGAATCGGCCGCGCCCGCGGCCTCTCCGGATGCGGCGGCCGAAGGGGTCTCCTCAGCAGAACTGCCGGACTCCACAGGCCCGTTCGCGTCGCTCATGACGTCTTCTCCGCCCTCTCCATCTCCAGCTCGACCTCCGTGCCGCCGTCCGGCACCGCGCGCAGTCGCGCCGTGCCGCCGTTGCGCTCCATGCGGCCGATGATCGATTCTCTAACGCCCATGCGGTCGGCGGGTATCGCGTCGAAATCGAAGCCGGGGCCGCGGTCGCGGACGGACACGAAGACCGTCCTGCCCTCGACTTCGGCGTAGACCTGTACGGCGCCGCCCTCGCCACCGTACTTGGCCGCGTTCACCATCGCTTCCCGCGCGGCCTGCATCTGTGCGGTCAGGCCCTCGTCGAGCGGGCAGTCGCCGACGATGACGACCTCCAGGGGGACACCGTGCTTGTCCTCGACCTCAGCGGCATACCGCCGGACCGCCTCGGCGAGGGTGTCGGGCTCGTCGGCCTCGTCCTTGCCCGTACCCTCCGGCTTGTAGAGCCAGGCGCGCAGGTCGCGCTCCTGGGCTCGGGCCAGCCGCCGTACCTCGTTGCCATTGTCCGCGTTGCGCTGGATCAGGGTCAGGGTGTGCAGCACGGAGTCGTGGACGTGGGCGGCGACCTCGGCCCGCTCCTGGGCGCGGATACGCATGAGGCGCTCCTCGGAGAGGTCCTGGGTCATGCGGACGAGGTAGGGGCCGGCGAGGAGCGCTATACCGACGAGCACGGCGAGCGCCGCTTGCAGGACGGAGCCGAGGTGGGCGGCGGAGCCCTGGAGGACGAATATCCCGGAGACGCCCGCGGTGACCAGCAGCACGCCCGCGGCGGAACGCAGCAGCGTGATCGTACGGCGGCGGCGGCCGACCTCCACCCAGCGGGCCCGCCGCGCGTTGTCCGCCTGGCGCCAGACCAGGGCGACGCCCGCGCCGACGAGGACCGTCGGCCACAGATACGCCTTGGCTCCCCCGCCGAGGTTCACATTGCCGACGAAGACCATGGCCACGACGACCATGAGCAGCAGCGCGACGATCTGGCCCTTGTCCGGCTTGCGGGCCACGAGTCTGCGGCGGCCGTCCGGAGCGGTCTCCGTGGTGAAGGCCGGCGTACGCCCGGAGCCGACGCCGCCGACGCCGAGCGGCACGAAGAACCAGAACGCGGCATACAGCAGCGCCCCCAGCCCGTCCGCCATGAACAGTCCGACGAACACGAGCCGCACCCAGATCACCGGCAGCCCGAGATGCCCGGCGAGCCCTCGCGCCACGCCCCCGAGCCAGCGTCCGTCGCTGCTGCGGTAGAGCTTGCGCGGGGGCCGCGGGTCGTCGAGGGGCATGACTGCGGCTTCCGGCATGCCATCGATGTTCACACGCCTGGCGGGCCCGGGCATCAGGGTCGACCCCCGAGACGCCCCTGATCTTCGAAATTCCGGCGAGGGATCCGCGGGAAGCCGACGATCGACAGTTCCCCTCCCCGTCTCCATCCCCCCTCCACCCCCATCAGGGCCGATATCAGGGTTCGGCCAGGGTCATCCCGACTGCCGTCACGCCTTCCCGCCCGTCACCATGGACGCATGACAGATCAGCAGCACGCGGCAGCGGAGCCGGACCCCGGCCCCGGCCCGGGCGCCCCACCACCGGGCACCGGGCCGCGGGACGCCGTGCCGCCCGCACCGGGCCCTGCCGAGGGTGCCAAAGGTGAGGAGCCGCGCGCGCACGAGGACCCGGCCGAGCCCACCGCCCCGCTCCAGCCCGACGTCCCGCGCAAGTTCCGGCGCGACCCTCGGCAGAAGATCCTGGGCGGGGTGTGCGCCGGTCTCGGCCGGCAGTGCGACATGGACCCGGTGATCTTCCGGATCGTCCTCGCGGTGCTCGCCGCGACCGGCGGCATCGGCCTCATCTTCTACGGCTTCGTGTGGCTGTTCGTCCCGTACGACGACGAGGAGGAGAACCAGGTACGCAAGCTGCTCACCGGCCGCGTGGACGGCCAGGCACTGACGGCCGTTCTCTTCGCGCTCGTCGGCTGCGGAGTGTTCCTCTCCATGCTCAAGAACGGAGGGGTGCTGACCTTCGCCGTCGTCCTCTCCCTCCTCCTGGCGGGCGCGGGGTACTGGTCGCAGCAGCGCGGCACCCCCGACCCCGACCCCCTCGCCGCCCAGGCCGTCGCCGACGCCCCGCCCGAGGCGCAGGCGCCGCCCGTGCCCGCCTCCTACCCCTCCTGGTGGCGCGACCCGATCGTCAAGGACGGATCGCATGTGGGCGGCACCGGCTATCTGTGGGGCCCGCAGGACGCGCGGGACCGGGATGTCGCGGCAGCGGTCAACATCGCCCGCGGCACGTCCCGCCCGGACATACGCACCACGCGCGAGCCGAAGCCGCGCGGCCCCCGCTGGATCGGCGGCCGGGTCTTCCTGTTCGCGCTCCTCGCGGGCGGCCTCGGCACCGGTCTCACCTGGAACGACCACGCGCTCGGCACCAGCCTGCAGACCGGCCTGGCCTGCGCGCTGATCGTGTTCGGCCTGGGCATAGCGATCAGCTCGTTCCTGGGACGCACGGGCGCGGGCTTGATCTTCCTCGCCGTACTCACGGCGGCCCTGCTCGCCGCCTCCGCGGCCCTCCCGAAGGACATCAGCACCCACTGGATACGGACGGATTGGACGCCCACGGCCACGGCCGACGTACAGAAGAGCTACGACCTCGGCACGGGCGTCGGCACTCTGGACCTCACCCACCTGAACCTCACCAAGGGCCAGACGGTGAAGACGAACGCGGAGGTGGGTGCGGGCCAGCTGAAGGTGATCATCCCCAACGACGCGACCGTGAAGCTGAACATCGAGGTGGGCGTCGGAGACATCCAGCTGCCGGGCGACGGCAAGAAGGACGTGGACGTGGAACCGGGCAAGCACAAGCAGGTGACCCTGTCGCCCACGACAGGCGACAAGAACGGCGGCACCCTCGAGCTCGACCTCCAGGTCGGCGTGGGACAGGCGGAGGTGACCCGTGCTACGTCATGAGTTCCAGCCGGGAAAGCTGGTCGCGGGCTTCTTCCTCACCCTCACGGGCGTCATCTACGCCGGTGACGCGGGGGACGCCTGGGACACCCCGTGGTTCGTGGTGATCCCCGTCGTCACGGGCGGCCTCTGTCTGGCAGGCGCGGTGGCACTCGTCACCCACGCCGTCCGCAGACGCCGCGCCGAACCCAGCCGACCCGACGTCAGCGTCTAGGGCCTGTCCGGCGGATCAGGTCGCAGGAGAGCAGCGGCGCCTCATAAGCCCAGGCGTCTGCGGCATGATCCGCCGGACAGGCCCTAGCGATAGCCCCCGGCGCGCTGGCCGCGCCGGGCGCGCAGGGCCGCGTCCAGGGAGAAGACCGAGGCACCCGCGAGGACGAGAGGAAGCCATGCCATCAGATAGGCGAGGTCATTGCCGTAGTAGTACGGGTCGGAGGCCCAACTCACCGTCAGCCACAGGCTGAGGGAGATGAGTGCTCCGCCCAGTGCGGCGAGGCGGGCCAGCAGGCCGAGCAGGGTGCCGATGCCGACGGCCAGTTCGCCGAGGGCGATGGCGTAGCCGAAGCCGACGGGGTTCTTCAGGGCCAGGTCGACCAGTGCCGGGATCGCCGAGGAGTTGCGCACGCTGCGCATCAGGTCCCCGATCGAGCCCGATCCTGAGTCGTGCATGAAGGCGCTGTTGGTGAGTTTGTCCAGGCCGGCGTAGATGAAGGTGACGCCGAGGAAGACGCGGAGGGGTAGCAGGGCGTAGCGGGTGGCGGTGTCCCGCCAGTCGCCCCCCTCGTCGAGGTAGGGGGAGTGAGTGTCCGTCCGCATACCGTGAGTCATCGCTCTCCGCCGCCTCTCACCCGCGTGCCGTTGACCCCTCAAACAGACCATACGTACGACAGCCGACCTCCGCTCAATCCTCGGAGCCCGTTTTTTCCTGGCTTCGGCCCAACCACCCCAAAGACGTTCTTCGCCCCCGCCGCCCCTACCCGTCCCATCCCTTCCCGGGGGCTCCGCCCCCAGACCCCCAAAAGATTGCGCAGTTCCCCGCGCCCCTGAAAAGACCGGGGTTGTTCGTCGTCTGCGGGGCAGTGGGGGCTGGTCGCGCAGTTCCCCGCGCCCCTAAAAGCAAAAGCAGGCGGCACCGCCCAGCCACCAAGCGAGCCCGAAGGATCACGGGCAACTTCGCGAGCCACCCCCTGCCGACACGGCAACGCACGGGGCCCCACCCACCCCCAACCGAGACGGCGGCGCACCCGGCAACGCACGACGCCCCCTCACCCGGGACGGCGGCGCAGCCGACGCACAGCCCCCACCCACCCCCAACCGACAGGCA
This sequence comes from Streptomyces sp. R35, assembly GCF_041053035.1. Classification (NCBI taxonomy): domain Bacteria; kingdom Bacillati; phylum Actinomycetota; class Actinomycetes; order Kitasatosporales; family Streptomycetaceae; genus Streptomyces; species Streptomyces sp. R35. The sequence goes on along the minus strand of NZ_CP163440.1, from coordinate 6,757,830 downwards.
CTCGCAGTCGGCGACTCACCGAAGGGGCCGTGCCGGTACGTCCAGCCCGTCGCTTACGGGGTTATGGACAAGTTCATGCCATGGCAGCAGGCAGTAATGCCCACCGGCGACGGGCTGGACGTACCGGTACGGCCCCGCCCCACAACGCACCCGCACCCGCCCCCACACCCACACCCGGCACGTCAGTCCGTCACATCGATCACGCACCGGTTCGTCTCGACCCCGGCCGCCGTGACCACCTGCACCTCCACCCGCCCCGGCTCCACATCCACCGGCACAGGCACCGTCAGCACCGCATCCGTAGGGTTGCTGAACCCCCCGGCCACCGGCACCAACGGCACATGCACGTGCACCGCCCCGATCCGGACGACCATCCGTGACAACCGGTCGGCCGTCGTCGCGCCGGGCGGCACGAACCCGGCGCCCCGGATCTCGATGTCGTCGCCGGTGCGGATCGGCGCGTCCAGGTCCCCCGCCTCGCGGGAGCGGACGACGGAGAGGATCACAGGACGCCCGCCCTCGGCGTACTTCCCGGCGAGGTACGTCGCGGCCGACACCAGTACCAGCAGCGCCAGCCCCCACGGCAGATCCGGCAGCTGCGAGGGCCGCCGAGCCAGCCGTACCGCCGCGAAGACAAGGGCGACGGCGCAGATCACGACGTACTGGATGTCGGCGAAGCTGCCCCGCCCGGAGTCGTCGGTCAGCAGATCGGCGGCGCGCGGCCGGTCCGCGCGTACCTTCTGCAGGCGCTGCCCCAGCACCCGCAGCCCCACCACCCTCCGCACCAGCACCGCAATCCCGCACACCACGGCGACGACGGTCACCACACCGGCACCCCGGGCAAGTTCGAGCCCCGCGATCAGCTCGTCGCGCGAGCGATGCGCGGAGGCCGCCGCGAGCTGCCCGACCAGCACGAGCACCGCGTACACCACGAACAGGACCCAGCCGGCGGCCACCGCACGGGAGGTGGAGAGCCGGTTGTCCTCGCCGATGACCGGGGCGAGGGCCCCACCACGGGCCCGGTGCAGCCAGGCCGCCCCGGTCAGCAGTCCGGCCAGGACCAGCGCGGCGAGCAGCCCGGCCGTCCGCGCGGCCGTCCACCCCGCCCCGATCGCGGTGAGCGCCTGCACCAGCAGCAGGGTCACAGCGCCGCCCCAGACGGCGCACGCGGTGTACCGCCAGAGCCGCCCCAGCCACGCCTCGCCGTCGACCCGCCCGCGCTCGGCGACAAGGTCCGCGGACTGTGTCAGCTCGTCGGAGACCCACTGCCGGGACGCGGACGCCGAGTGTGCGACGCCGGCGGGCAGCCCCTGTCCGGACGCCAACTCGTCGCGTTTCGCGAGGAATTCGGCGACCGCACGCCGGTGCCCCGCACGTGCCCCGTGCGGGCAGTCCCCGCACGTGCAGCCACCCTCGTGCGCACCCTGGCCCCTACCCGGCCCCGCGCCCTGCCCGGCACCGCGCCCCTCGCCGTGTCTCGCCTCCTGCACCGCCACGCCCGCTGCCGCCTTCCCCGCGCCAGAAAACACCGTGCGGCCAGACGTTCCGTACGCCTGACTGCCGTACAACTGCCTTACAACTGCCTCGCGATGACAGCGAATTGTGCCGTACGAATCACCGCCCGCATCCGCCAGGTCTGGTCAGGCGGGTGAAGTGCGCTTACCCCGTGTTGACCCGGCTGCGAGAATTTCCCTATGGCCGAGATCATCCAGCGCGACGGGACCTGGGCCTTCGACGGCAGCACGGTCAGGATCACGCCGGGACTCCACCGCTCCGTGCCGCTGTTCCGGCAGACGTACGGAGAGATCGCCATCCCCCTGGAGGCGGTTTCAGGCATCGTCTACGAACCCGAACGCAAGCGCGGCCGTCTGCGCCTCAGGCTCCGCGAGGGCGCCGACCCGCTGTTGCAGGCGACCGGCGGCCGGCTGCCCGAGTCGGCGGACCCCTACAAACTCCACGTCGACATCGACCGTTCCGGGGTCGCGGAGTACGTCGCCGAGGAGATCCGCCGCGCGCTGCTCCTGGACCAGATTCCCAAGGAACCCGCGAAGACCTACCTCCTCGCCGGGCCGCCCGTCCCCGTGTCGGTCCGTTCCAGCGACGGCACGGTCTCGTTCGACGGTACACAGGTGCGGATCGACTGGGCGGACACCTCCGACCGGGTCAAGCGGGCGACGGGGCCGCGGATCATCGCCGTGGGCGACCTCGTACAGGTCGAGTGGCTGCCCAACTCCGGTTACGAGGACGGCTTTCTGCGCTTTGTGACGCGCGAGACGGTGTTCTCCAAACTGCCGCCCGAGAAGGACCCGTACGCCCTCGACCTGTGGGGCAGCGCCCGCCGCGATCTCCTCACGGCGCTGGTCGCCGCCGCGGTGACCGCGCGCCTGCCGCATCCGTCCATCCGCACCGGCGAGTACGTGGACCGCCCCCAGCTCGCGTCCGCCGTGCCACCGCAGTCCGACCATCACGACGTACTCCTGCGCCGTCTGCGGGAGTTGGGCGAACTGCACCGCGACGGCGTACTGACGGACGAGGAGTTCGCGGCGACGAAGGCGGCGGTACTGCGCGGCTTCTAGCCCTCAGGACAGCCCCTCAGGACAGCAGATCCGGTTCGCTGCGGCTGATGTCCTGCCACAGCGGCTGGTAGTTGATCCACGCCACCAGGTCGCCGCCGAGCTGTTCGCGGGTCGCGACCGCCTGCTTGTGGTCGATGAGGATCGGTCGCCCGGCGGCCTTCGCGGTGAGCTGGACCTGGCTCGACCGCTCCATGGACAGGAACCACCAGGCGGCGGCGTCCACGGAGTCGCCGACCGTCAGCAGCCCATGGTTGCGCAGCACCAGCGCCTTGCGGGTGTCGAGCGCGGTGGCGATCCGGCGGCCCTCCTCGGCGTCGACGGCGACGCCGCTGTACACGTCGTACAGCGCGTGGTCCTCGTAGAAGGCGCAGCTCTCCTGGGTGATCGGGTCGAGCAGGTCGCCGAGCGCGGACAGGGCGCGGCCGTGCACGGAGTGGCAGTGGACGACGGCGACGACATCGGGGCGGGCGGCGTGCACCTGGGCGTGCACGGTGAACGCCGCCTGGTTCACGTGGTAGCGGCCCTCGATCACCTGCCCGTCCTCGTTGGCCATGACCAGGTCGCTCACGGTGACGTGCTTGAACGGCATCCCGAAGGGGTTCACCCAGAAGCAGTCGCTGTATTCGGGGTCGCGCGCCGTGATGTGCCCGGAGACCCCGTCCTCGAATCCGAGCCGCCCGAAGAGCCGCAGCGCTCCGGCCAGCCGTTCCTTGCGATGCCGCCGCTCGTCCTCCGGCGACTCGTGCATCGGCGGCATGGCGAACCGCAGCTGGTCGGTGGGCAGGGGCAGCGGCGGGGTGGGCCCGTGCATGTGTCCTCCAGCACTGGCGGATTCGGTACGGAGCGGAAGTTACCCCCGGTCAGCGCAGGAGAACAGAGCAGTTCGGTGAAGAGATGAGCACAACCGTGGCCAGGGGTCACTTGTCTGCCTGGATGAGTCGATGCCTGCGACGACCCGGTGAAACCCAGGAGGCACGCATGAACCGCGCAGAGCGGCGGATCCTCGCCCTGCTCCGGCAGCTCGCGGAGCGGGACTTCGTCGTCCTCAGCGATGTCGGCGGCTCCCCGCGCCGGCTCGCCGTGCTCGCGTACGTCGCCGAGCAGCACGGATTCCGGTACGCGGAGGCGCACGGGGTGGGCCGGGCGCTACAGATCCACCTCGTACGCACCGAGCACGCCGACACGCGACCGCCCGACTCCGCCTCGGTCCCCGGACTGCGCCCCGGCACCCTCAGACCGCTGCCGGAGGCGGCACCGGCGGTCCGGTTGCTCAGGGATCGGATCGAGCTCGACGCCCTCGCCGAGGATCTGAGCGTGCGAGCCCGGTTGGTGATCATGACTGCCTGCGCCCTCTTCGCGGGTCTGTTCCTTCTCGTCTCCAGTTGGCGGGCGGCGCTCGCCGGCTTCGCCGCCTTGGAAGCCATGTTCGTGGGCTTCCTGTATCTGGAGGTCGTCCGCCGCCGGAGACTCGCCCGCCGTGTCCACGCGGCAGTCTGAACCGAGGTGACCGCGGCCCAGGAAACCAGACAGTAGGTGTCGGGTATCCACGCCACACTTCCCGTATGACGTCGAACTGGGCAGCCTTCACCACCGCCGAACCGGACCTCGCCAAGAAGGTCGAGGACCGCTTCGGAACCTTCACCCACCATGTCCTCGCGACCCTCCGCAAGGACGGTTCACCGCGGACCACCGGCCTCGAAGTCCGTTTCCTGCACGGCGAGCTCTGGCTCGGCATGATGCCGAACTCTCTCAAGGCGCTCGACCTGCGCCGCGACCCGCGCTTCGCGCTCCAGGCCAACCCAGGGCCGGGCACGGAGATGGCGGGAGGCGATGTCCGGATCAGCGGGCGGGCCATCGAGGTCGAGGACTCAGCCACGAAGGCCGCGTACGTGAAAGAGGTGGAACCGCCGGAGCCGTTCCACCTCTTCCGCACCGAGCTGACGGAGGTCGTACGGACCTACGTCGAGGACGACACGTATCTGGTCGTCGAGATCTGGCAGCCCGGAGAGCCGGTGCGGACTCTCAGGCGGACCTGAAGCGTGGGGACTACTCCCACTCGATGGTGCCCGGCGGCTTCGACGTCACGTCGAGGACAACCCGGTTGACGTCCGCGACCTCGTTCGTGATGCGGGTCGAGATCTTGGCGAGCACCTCGTACGGCAGCCGCGACCAGTCGGCCGTCATGGCGTCCTCGCTCGACACCGGACGGAGCACGATCGGGTGGCCGTACGTCCGGCCGTCGCCCTGGACGCCCACGCTGCGGACGTCCGCGAGCAGGACCACCGGGCACTGCCAGATGTCACGGTCGAGACCGGCGGCCGTCAGCTCCTCGCGGGCGATGGCGTCGGCGTCGCGGAGCAGGTCGAGCCGCTCCTTGGTCACTTCACCGACGATGCGGATGCCGAGGCCGGGGCCCGGGAAAGGCTGGCGCTGGACGATCTCGTCCGGCAGGCCGAGCTCCTGGCCGACCATCCGGACCTCGTCCTTGAACAGCTTGCGCAGCGGCTCGACGAGCTCGAACTCGAGGTCCTCGGGGAGGCCGCCCACGTTGTGGTGGGACTTGATGTTGGCGGTGCCGGTGCCGCCACCGGACTCGACCACGTCCGGGTAGAGGGTGCCCTGGACGAGGAAGGCGACGTCCTCGCCCTCCGCGGCCTCGGCGATGATCTCCGCCTGCGCCTGCTCGAAGACCCGGATGAACTCCCGGCCGATGATCTTCCGCTTCTCCTCGGGGTCGGAGACCCCGGCCAGCGCGGTGAGGAAGCGCTCCTCCGCGTCCACGACCTTCAGCTGTACGCCGGTCGCGGCCACGAAGTCCTTCTCGACCTGCTCGCTCTCGCCCTTGCGCATCAGACCGTGGTCGACGTACACGCAGGTGAGCTGGGAGCCGATGGCCTTGGCGACAAGGGCGGCGGCGACAGCGGAGTCCACGCCGCCGGAGAGGCCGCAGATGGCGCGCTTGGTGCCGACCTGCTCGCGGATGAGGGCGACCTGCTCGTCGATGACGTTGCCGGTGGTCCAGTTGGGCTTGAGGCCCGCGCCCCGGTACAGGAAGTGCTCCAGCACCTGCTGGCCGTGCGTGGAGTGCATGACCTCGGGGTGGTACTGGACCCCGTACAGCTTCTTCTCGTCGTTCTCGAAGGCCGCGACCGGGACGACGTCCGTGGAGGCCGTGACGGTGAAGCCCTCGGGGGCGGCGGAGCAGGCGTCGCCGTGGGACATCCACACCGACTGCTCGTCCGGGGTGCCCTCGAAGAGGGTGGAGGACGACCTGGAGACATGCAGCGGCGTACGGCCGTACTCGCGGGCGCCCGTGTTGTCGACGGTGCCGCCGAGGGTCGTCGCCATCAGCTGGAAGCCGTAGCACATGCCGAAGACGGGGACGCCGGACTCGAAGAGCTCGCGGTCGAGGCGGGGGGCGCTCTCCGCGTACACCGACGAGGGGCCGCCGGAGAGGATGATCGCCGCCGGGTTCTTGGCGAGCATCTCCGCGACCGGCATGGTGCTCGGCACGATCTCGCTGTACACCCGGGCCTCGCGGACTCGGCGGGCGATGAGCTGGGCGTACTGCGCACCGAAGTCGACGACCAGGACGGTGTCGGGGGTGGCGGCAGCGGGGGTCGCTGATGACACGGGTTGCCTTCCGGCGGTGAGCGAGGGGTCTGTGTTGCCGATTCTACCGGGGGCTGGCACGGACGTGCCTACGCCGAGGTTTTTCGCCCCCGCCGCCCCTACCCGTCCCATCCCGTACCTGGGGGCTGCGCCCCCAGGCCCCCCTGCGTAGTTCGTCGGCTGCGGGCCGGTGGGGGTTGCTCGCGCAGTTCCCCGCGCCCCTGAGGCGCGGGGCTTCGCCCCGCGATCCCCCGCCCGCCCCCGCCTTTAAGGGGCGCGGGGAACTGCGCAATCTTTTGGACCAGCCCCCACCCACCCGCACCCGACCCACAACCCATCCCGGGGTCGAAGGGGCGGAGAAACGCATGGCTGGGCACCCGAGTCTCACCATCCGAACCAACCTGGTCCCGGCACGCCCACCCGGGCATACTGCCCCCATGCTCACGCACACGACCTTCCTGTTTACCTATGGCAACCGGCCCACCGGCTGCCATGGTCGTGCTGCTTGAGCAACTGACAAGCGACTTCCCAGGCGCCCCGGGCCGACAAGGCCCGGGGCGTCTGCCGTTTCCGGGCCCTGCCGCTCCGGGGCACCCCTTCCGAGAAACCAGAGGAGCCCCACCATGGCCGACGTACTCGACAAGACCGGCGCCCGCACCGACGAGGCCGCCGACGTGATCACCGGCGCCCGCGAACGCATCGACGCCCTCGACGACCGCATCATCGGCCTCGTACAGGAACGGATGGCCGTCTCGGCGGTGATCCAGAAGGCCCGGATCGAGTCCGGTGGCCGTCGCGTGAACCTGTCCCGCGAGATGGAGGTCCTCGGCCACTTCAGCGACGCGCTGGGCAAGCCGGGCACCGCGCTGGCCATGACGCTGCTGGAGCTGTGCCGCGGCCGCATCTGAACCCCGTGCGGAACGTGCATGGCGTACGCACGTACGCATCCCGTCTCACCCGTACGGCGCGTGACCGGGCCCCCGCGGGCTTCGTTGGTCCCGGTGTCCGTGTCAGCCAGGGGCGGGCCCGAAAGAACCACGCGTGGCTGGCTCCGCTGGAGCGATGAGACGTACAGATCGTGCTGTGCGTCGTGGGACCTCGCTCCAGGGTGTGACCGGACGGCAGGGGACAGCAGCCCGGTCACTCAAGAGAACGGCCGGCTCCGGGGACGCCCGGGGCCGACCGGCGGAATCTGTTCAGAGGTGGTCGCGACGGTTGCGGAGGCCGTCGCCCATCCAGCACGATGCGAGAACAGCCCAAGTTCACTGCCAATGGTCGACACCACGTGCGCGCCCCTGTGCGCCGGGGCGCACGACCGGAGGCCACCCGAACCAGCGGCGCAACCCCCCGGCGCCGCCCCCAGGCACCGGCGCTGCCCTGACGTCGGTGCTGACGAAAGAAGGGCCCCGCAGATCCGTCCTGCGGGGCCCTTCGTCATGCCCTCGCTCGCTCTCGCTCCTCGCCGAACGATTCAGGTGCGGGACACCGTGCCGCAGGTCCCGGAATGCTGGATGTCGCGGCTCCGGTCGTACGGGTCGGTGGTCGGACCGGTCGGGGCCGCTCCGGTGGGGGCGGCCGAGGGGAACTGCGGGTGCAGGAAGCCGTCGTAGACGGCGCAGGCCGAGTTGGCGAGATCCTCGTCGTACCGGACGACCGACAACTTGCCGGGGGTGACCCGGTACTTCGTCGGGTCGGAGACCTCCAGGTCGAGGACGCGGCGCACGATGGTGCGGGTCACCTCGGTCGAACCGCCGTCAGAGCCCTGGTCCGAGCTCTGGTCCGAGCCCTGGTCGGCGGGGGCCACCGGATAGACGAAGGTGTAGTCGACGTGGATGGCGACGGACGCGTGCTCGCCCGCCTTGAACGTCATACGGCCGCGGGTCTTGACCACATCGCCGACCAGCCGCGTCTCCTCGGGATCGAACCGGCTGAACAGCGACAGCGGATCATGCCCCTTGCCGGGCTCGCGCAGCCAGCTCCGCGCATCGTCGAGCATCTTGGGCTGCTTCGGGTCGAGCGTGCCGAGTGCGGCCTCGGGGCGTTCGCCGCGCAGGGTCGTGGGGTTGAGGTTCGCGTCGACGAGAAGGGTCTTCGTCTGCCGCAGGGCGGTGGCCACCTGGGCCCGCGTGAGTGAACCGACCGGCGTGACCTCGGGTACGACGATGCCGGCCGCGCCGTCGGCCCAGCGCTCGGCGGGCGATCCGGCGAACGGCCTGTCCAGGGTGGGTGTGTCGGGCGCCACGGAGGAGGGCGCAGCGGTCGGGGGTGCGGTTTCGGCGGGCAGCGTGGCGGCGGCCGTGGGCCCGTCGGACGACGTGCCGAAGGGATCGCCGGGCAGCAGCGACGGCTTCATCGCCACCACCGCGACGGCTGCCGCGAGCGGTACGCCGATGATCGCCCACAGGCGGCGGCGCCGAGCCGCGCGACCGTTCATTTCGCGCCATGCGGGGGCCGCCCGCCAGCTCTCCGGCTGAGCGCCCCGCGCTTCCTCCTGCCGCAGCCGCTCGGTCACCATGCGCGCCCGCGCGGACGGCTCCTTCGGCGCCGACGTACGGATGTCGCGTTCGGTGTCGCGCGCGAAGCGCTCCCACACGTCGTCAGGGACAGAGGGCGGCTCGGGTTCCCCCGGCCCTTCGGACTGCTCGGGCTGCTCGGGCTGCTTGTCAGACACGAGGGACATTTCTAAGTGGATCGAAAGCCCTTGCACAAGCAGCACCTGGGTGTGACTCAGCCCACATAAAAATTCTGTGAGAGGACGGACAACCATTCACAGCATCCATGGGTCACACCTGCTGAACCACCGGCCACACCCGCGCCCCACACGCGGAGGCCTCACAACACACTCGAGCGCCGCGATGCCGCGGCGCACCTGGACTTCCGAGGTCTTCATGAAGCTTCGCCGTGCCATGGCCGTCGCGGCCGCGACGGCTGCCATAGCCCCGCTGGCGCTGCTGTCGGCGCCGGCCGCGTTCGCCGACGAGACGGCCACCCCGGTCGCGAGTGCGTCCGCGCCCGAATCCGAGTCTCCGAGCGAGTCGGCGACGCCGACCGCGCCCGAGACCACCCCCGAGGCGACCGCCTCCGCGTCCGTGTCCGAGTCCGCGAGCGAGACCGCTCCGGCCCCGAGCGACTCCGCGAGCGCGTCCGCCTCCGCCTCCACCCCGGCGCCGAGCACCTCCGCGCCCGAGGAGTCCGAGTCTCCGGACCCGGAGCCCTCCGCGTGCGAGGACACCAAGGTCGACGTGTCCATCACGGGTCTGCCCGGCAAGATCGCGGCGGGCAGCGGCTGGCACAAGTTCTCCCTGAACGTGCTCAACAACTCCGACTCCAACCTGAGCGACCTCGGCTTCTTCGCCGGCGCGTCCTCCGACCAGGCGGGTGAGGACCTCTTCCAGAGCAAGAAGGTCCAGCTCCAGGCCTACAACCCGGACGACAAGGTCTGGGAGGACGTCGACTCCGAGGGTTACGCGGTCGGCTTCGTCGGCTACACCGACGAGCTCAAGCCCGACTACGAGGTCGACATCCCGCTCCGTATCAACGTGAAGTCCAGCGCCCCGGTCGGCGCCGGCTTCTCCCTCGGCGCCAGCATCTACGGCGACGCCGACGCGGAGTGCACGGGCATCGGCGAGGTCGCGTACAAGTTCCAGATCGTCGCCGCCGGCACGGACACCGACGGCACCAAGCCGCAGGAAGGCGGCGAGGCTCCGGTCTCGGACAAGCCCGCCGACAAGGGCAACACGCCGGAGGTCGACGGCAGCCTCGCCGAGACCGGCTCCAGCTCCGCCCTGCCGCTGATCGGCCTCACCGGCGGTCTCGCCGTCGTCGCCGGTGCCGGTGCGGTGTTCGTCGTTCGTCGCCGCAAGTCGGGTGACGCGACCGCGTAAGGCGGCCGGAGACAGTCCACGTAGGCATCACGCCTCGTAAGAGAAGAAGGACCTGCGCTCGGAGGGGGGCGCAGGTCCTTCTTTCTCTGTCTGTACGGGGGGTTACTTTCTTTGTCCGTACGGGGATTAACAGGTGCCGCGGGGTGACGACTTCGGCGGCCGGGTTACGACTACGACTTCGGCGGCACCGTCGGCATCCCCAGGAACGGCAGCTTCAGCGCACCGAAGGCGTCCGCGGGGACGGCCGGGTGCTGCGGCTCGACCGGCGCGAGGCGCTCGTACGCCGCGCCCGGCGCCGGGCGCGGGTCGGCCTCGCCCTTGTTGGGCCAGTACGACATCGCGCGCTCCGCCTGGGCGGTGATGGTGAGCGACGGGTTGACGCCGAGGTTGGCGGAGACCGCGGCGCCGTCGACGACGGAGATGCCCGGGTGGCCGTACAGCCGGTGGTACGGGTCGATGACCCCGTCCTCGGCACTGGCGCCGATGGGGCAGCCGCCCAGGAAGTGCGCGGTCAGCGGCGTACCCATCAGCTCACCGACGTTGCTCCCAGCGAAGCCGTTGATCTCGGCGGCGATCGCGGAGGCGGCCTCCGAAGCGGCCCTGATCTGCTTGGGGTTGGGGGAACCGTGACCCTGACGTGCCGTCAGCAGCCCTTTCCCCGCGCCCTTCGGCTTCAGATGGGTCGTCAGTGAGTTGTCGAGGGACTGCATCACCAATCCGATGATGGTCCGCTCGGACCACTTGCGGTTGGAGAGTGAGCGGAGCACCAGCAGCGGATGCCTCGCGGCGTTGGCCAGCCAGCCCACCACCCTCGACGAGCCCTCCGCGTACGGGACTTGGAGGATGGACAGGCCGCCCATCGAGTTGGATCCCTTGCCGTAGCGGACCGGCTCGATGTGGGTGTTCTCGTCGGGGTGGATCGAGGACGTGATGGCGACTCCGCGCGTGAAGTCGACCTTCGGCTCACCGGTGGCCCTGCGGTAGCGGCGGTTGTCGGTCTGCGCGCCCACGAGGGCCTCGGAGTTGGTGCGGGTGAGCTCGCCCAACTTGGGTGAGATGTACGGGAGTTGACCGCCTGCCTTCATGCGGTGCAGGAGCGTCTGGGTGCCGTACGTTCCGGCGGCGATGACGACCCTCCGAGCCTTGAACGTCCGCCCGGCGGCCTTGCGCTTCTCGTCCGTGGGGAGGGTCTGGACCGCGTACCCGCCCTGCGAGTCGTCGGTGACGGACACGACGGTCGTCATGGGGTGGACGACGGCGCCCGCCTTCTCGGCGAGGTGGAGATAGTTCTCGTTGAGGGTGTTCTTCGCGCCGTGGCGGCAGCCGGTCATGCACTCGCCGCACTCGGTGCAGGCCTTGCGGGCGGGACCGGCGCCACCGAAGTACGGGTCGGCGACCTCCTCGCCGGCCTTGGCCTTCGCGCTTCCGTCGGCGTCCTCCCCGTCCCCGAAGAAGACGCCCACCGGCGCCATGTGGAAGGTGTCGCCGACGCCCATCCGCTCGGCGGCCGCCTTGAGATGGACGTCCGACGGCGTCATGGTCGGGTTGAGCCGCACGCCCAGCATGCGCCGGGCCTGGTCGTAGTACGGCTTCAACTCCCCTTCCCAGTCGGTGATGTCCTTCCACTGCGGGTCCTCGAAGAAGGGCTTCGGCGGTACGTAGAGGGTGTTGGCGTAGTTCAGGGAACCGCCGCCGACGCCGGCGCCCGCCAGCACCATCACATTGCCCAGCAGATGGATGCGCTGGATGCCGTACATGCCGAGCTTCGGGGCCCAGAGGTAGTTCTTGATGTCCCAGGAGTTCTTGGGCAGCGCGTCACGGGTGAAGCGGCGGCCCGCTTCGAGGACGCCGACGCGGTAGCCCTTCTCCGTCAGCCGCAGGGCGGTGACGGAGCCGCCGAAGCCGGAGCCGACGACGATGACGTCATAGTCGTAGGCCGCTTCGGGAGCTGCTTCAGGGGCTGCTTCAGGGGCTGCTTCAGGGGCTGCCTCGTGCGCCGCTTCGCGCGGCCCTTCGTCCGGCTGGTTCTGGACGGAGTTCTCCTGTGACACGTGCTGCTCTCCTCGTTGAGAACGGGGTTGAGACCTAGCGGAGGCGCAACGCCTTCATGACCTTGAGGCTCCGGCTCATGAAGGCCGCGTACCCCTCGTCGTCCATGCCGAGCGACGGCGCCATCGGCAGCAGCCGCTGCTGGGCGACGGTCTGCGCCTCGGTGTACTTGAGGATGCCCTCGGAGCCGTGCCGGCGGCCGAGGCCGGAGTCCTTCATGCCGCCCATGGGCGACTGGACGCTGCCGTACGCGGGCGCGTACCCCTCGTTGACGTTCACCGTCCCGGTGCGCAGCCGGGCCGCGACGGCGCGCCCCCTCCGCCCGTCCTTGGTCCAGACGGACGAATTGAGGCCGTACGGCGTGGAGTTGGCGAGTTCGACCACCTCGTCCTCGGTCTTGAACCGGTAGAGGGAGACGACGGGCCCGAAGGTCTCCTCGGCGCAGACGGCCATGGGGGCTTCGACGCCGTCGAGGATGGTGGGCTCGAAGAAGTAGGGCCCGATGTCCGGGCGAGCCACACCACCCGCGACCACCTTGGCCCCCTTCGCCACGGCCTCCTCCACATGCCGCGTCACGGTCTCCAGCTGCCGCTCCCCGACGAGCGAGCCCATGTCGGCGCCGTACGCGAGCGACGTGCCGAGCCGCATGGCCTTGGTACGGGCGGCGAACCGCTCCGCGAACGCGTCGGCGATCGACTCGTGGACGTACAACCGCTCGATGGAGATGCAGAGTTGACCGGCGGAGGAGAAACACGCGCGGACGGCGCCCGCGGCGGCCTTGTCGATGTCGGCGTCCTCAAGGACCACCATGGCGTTCTTGCCGCCGAGTTCGAGGGAGACACCGACGAGCCGGGCGGCGGCGCCCTGCGCGACCTCACGCCCGGTCCGGGTGGAGCCGGTGAAGGAGACGTAGTCGGCGTGCTTGACGACCTCGGGGCCGACAACAGGCCCGTCCCCGATGACGACTTGGAACACCTCGGCGGGCAGCCCGGCCTCGACGAGCAGGTCACGCGCCCAGAGGGCGGTGAGGCAGGTCTCGGTGTCGGGCTTCATGACGACGGCGTTGCCGGCGACGAAGGCGGGCAGCGCGTCGCCGACGGACAGTTCGAGGGGGTAGTTCCAGGGCGCGATCTGGCCGACGACCCCGCGCGGGTGGCGCAGCTCGGTGACCTTGGTGAGGGTCGGGACGGCGCCGGTGTGCCGCTTGGGACGGAGGTACGAGGGTGCCTTGCGCCCGTAGTGCCGCGCGGCGACGACCACGGCCTGCACTTCCTCGTGCGCGTGCAGCCGGGCCTTGCCGGTCTCCAGCTGGATGAGGTCGAGCACCTCGGCCTGGCGGGCGAGCACGAGGTCGTGGAAGCGGAGGAGTACGGCGGCGCGCTGCCGCACCGGGGTGGCACCCCAGGCGACCTGGGCGGCGCGGGCCCGCTCGAAGGCCTTGGCCACGTCCTCGGGGGTGGACTCGGGCAGATCGGCCAGCTTCTCGCCGGTGAACGGCGTGTGATTGGCGGTCCGCCCGGAACCGACCACACCCTTGGTGAGCTGCGCGACCAGCTCGGGGGTGACCACGTCGACGGCGGTCCGGGCCCCTGCGGGGGCGGGGGCCAGGGGGTTGGTACCGACCTTGGCGGCAGCGCCGGTGGTGTCGCCCGTGGCGTCCGTGACATCCGTGACATCCGTGGCGTCCGTGCCGGGGGCGTCCGTACCGGCGTCTTCCTTGGCCTGCTCCGCGGCCTGCGAGTCCGTCATGAGCCGCAGGGTATGCCCGACCGGCGGCTTTGGGTACCCGTCGGTAATCGGCTTTCACCGACCGCACACACGGCGCCAGTGATCGCTGGCAACGAATGCGCTGATCAGGGCGTTGTTCGCCCGACGATCACGGGTTGATCACTCCTGGACATCCTTCTCGGCGTTCTTCTTGGCGTCCTGCTGGGCCTCACCGTCCGGGCGGGCGGCGAACCCGGAGGTGTCGAGCTCGAAGTCGAAGGGTGCGGGTACGTGGAGGGGCTTCCCGAAGGGGACGGTGGTCCGCGACCGGTATCCCTTCCCCGACGGGTCCCAGAACGCGGTGATCTCCTCCACCTGCATGTCGAGCATGAGGTAGACGGGCACGACGCGCCCATAGGTGTCCACCTTGTCGAGCCAGTCGGCGTCCTTGGTGGACGCGGAGGTCAACTCAGCGACCAGGGAGAGTGCCGCTCCGTCGGCGTGCCGACCTTCGGCGTCGAAAGCGGCTTCGTCCGCTACGTGGAGGTCGGGGCCGAATCCCCGCTCCGCCCCCGGAAAGGTGAAGAGAAAAGGCGCCACGTCAACGTCGTGCCCCACCGGCGCGTGAGGCTCAAGCTGCAGGCGCAGCGACTTCATCACCCTCTTGTAGCGCAGCTTCGACCACGGCGACACGACGATCTTCCCCCGGATGAGTTCGGCCTTGTAGCCGTCAGGTGTGTCCAGCTCCTCGACAATCCGGAGCATGTCCTCAAAGGCTCCGGTTGGAGGAGCGTCTATGGCCGCCGGGCGCTCGCTCATGATGGTCACCGCGGTCCTCCACCGATTACAGGGCGTGTCGCTGCCTCCACGGTAGCGCCATGAAGATTCCGCCGCCCGCTGCTCGGCGGCCCTCACTCCGCAGCCATACGGTCGGCAGCCGGCGCCTCGACCTCGCACCACAACAGCTTCCCGCCCCGCCCGAAGAGGTCGTCGCCAAGCGGGTAGCCGCCCCATGCGTCCGCGTAGTGACATACGAGGAACAGTCCACGTCCGCCGTCCGCCTCGGCCGGGACGGGGTGGAGCGGGCCCGGGCGCTTGTCGAAAGGGGGCGGGATGTGCGGGTTGGCATCCCAGACGCTCAGCCTCAGGCGGACGCCGCCGAGGGCGCGGAGGCGGAGGGTCGCGGGGCCGGTGGAGTGCCGGTAGGCGTTCGTGACGAGTTCGGAGGTCAACAGTTCGGCGGTGTCGGTGAGTTGGGTCAGGCCATGTCCGGCGAGGACGGCTCGGAGGGTGACTCGGGCGATGCGCGGGGCGAGTCGGTCGTGCGGCAACTGGAGGGCGTACGCCCACGATGCGGACGCATCGGACTTCGGCGGGGATACGGTGACCATGAACGCCTCCTGCGGTGGGGGGATTTGGGTTCGCCCTACAGGGCCCGACTGGGCGGTGGCATGCCGCGAGCTTGCTTGTTGGCGGGCAGCGCGGTGCGCTTCCGGCTTACCGGTGGGGCCAGTTGGGCGGCTTGGGACTCACCGTAGACTGCGGATGCTGAAGGTTTTGCATAGAAGGGCAAAACCTTCAGGCATTTACCTCGTGTGAGTGACCACCACGCCAGGTGTACGGAACGGAGCTAGGACATGGCACCGAGGAGCGCACCGTCAGCGCGCCGCCTCCGCATCGGCGTCGAGCTGCGCCGGCTGCGCGAACGTGCGGGCATGACTGCGGCAGAGGCGGCTCGCGCCCTGGGCACGACTCAAGGCCAGATGAGCAACATCGAGGCCAACCGATTCGGCGTGAGCGCCGACCGCGTGCGCACCCTCGCCCACATCTACGACTGCACCGACCAGCCACTGGTCGACGCCCTCGCGGACATGGCCGCCGACCGCACGCGCGGCTGGTGGGAGGAGTACCGCGACACCCTGCCCTCGCCCCACCTGGACGTGGCCGAGATGGAACACCACGCCACCGCGCTGCGCGTCGCCCAGGTCATCAACATTCCCGGCCTGCTCCAGACACCCGACCACGCCCGTGCCCTCTTCGGCGAAGCCGTCCCGGCGCTACGCCCTCACGAGATCGAACACCGCGTCTCGCACCGCATCAAACGCCAGGTCATCCTCTTCCGAGACCATCCGGTGCAGTACACCGCGATCATCCACGTGGCCGCCCTGCGCATGCAGTTCGGTGGCCGCGAGGTGACCCGGGGCCAGCTCCGCCACCTCATCGAGATCAGCGAACAACCGCACGTCACCCTTCGCGTCATCCCCTTCGACGGAACCTCGTTCCCGACCGCAGGTCACGGGCTCGACTACGCGCACGGCCCGGTAACCGCCCTTGACACCGCGCAGTTGGATACGAGCCACGGCAGCGAACTCATCGACGCCGCCGGGAAGTTGGAGACGTACCGACTGGTCTTGGACCGCATGGAGCGGGCGACCCTCAAACCCACAGCATCCCGAGACCTCATCCACCGCATCGCCAAGGACACCTGAGGACCGACACTCCATGACCAAACTCAACTGGCAGAAGTCCACCTACAGCGAGTCGGGGGCCTCCTGCGTCTACCTCGCCACCACCCCCGCCGGAACGATCCTCCTCCGCGAAAGCGACGAACCGGAGGTCGTCCTCACCACCGGCCGACGCCAGATCGACGCCCTGATAACCACCTTGCGGGATTCGGATCAGGGCCTTTCCTGACGTCACATGCGATGGCCTTGAGCGACACAGGACTCTTCATAGTCCCAGAGTTCGCTATTCAGTCCCGCCTCAACGATGGTCATCACCGAACGGTATTCGTCGAAGAAGATGATGCGCAATGTCGAATGACCCCGGACAGACAGGAGTTCTTCGAACTCGAACTCGCCGGCGCCTCCCGCGGAGTAGGAGACCAGGTCCCCTTTACTCACCCCCTCGACAAAGAACGGAATGCTGACGAGCTCACACACCGAATCCGACATCCGCTTCGCTCAAAGCCTGACCCCACTTTCCTGAACTACTCGCTCAACCGCGGCGCAGAAGCAGACCCCACTGACCGATGGAAAAGCACCCGCACCGACCGCCCCCTTTCGCACCCACCCCCCGCCCCCTACCATCGACGCTCGCGCGTCAGTGTTCTCCCCAGGGGGCAGGAGAGGCATGGACAACGAACCTCAGCGGCGGGTGCTTCGGAACACGGCGCTTTTCAAGGTTCCGGTCATCCTTCTCGGTCTGGCCGCGTTGGTGCTCGTGTGGAGCGTCGTGCGGGTCAACGTACCGGCTTCGGCCCGGGACTCCTGGCCCTGGAAGCTCGAACTGCTCGATGTCCAGTCCGCCACCACCGCCACCACCGTCACCGCCGGGCTCATCTTCGCGCGGGCCCAATACGCCTCTGCCGTAAGGCCGATGATCGGCTGGGTGGGATACGTCGTTGCGGTGTCCGAGCTCACCGAACCGCTCGCCTGGATGGTCCGGCTGGTCAACGGGACGGGGGCGGCGGCGCAGTTTCACGATCCGAAGTACCGGGTCGTCCTCCGGGGCGACCCGCAGCCCGGTGCCCGGGTGGCCGCGTCGGCCTGGATGTCCCGGGACGACGCCGTCTCCGTACTGGGCGAGGCGGGGCTGGTGCACGGGGAGGACTACTCGCTGCGTGCGCTCGGGCCGTCCTTTCCGCTGTCCAACTCCAGTCAGAAGGCAGGGATACTCGCCCTCTTCACCCGTCGGGCCATGGCCGAGATCGAGGAGCTCCTGATCCAGGTGGATGCCACGGACCAGGTCGGGGACACACATCGGCGGGTCGTTCACTGCCTTCAGGCCGCCGTCCGGGTTCCCGCGTCCCCGACTCTGGATTGATCAGCCAGACGGAATCGGCGCGACCGTCACCTGGCCGTCCATCAGGCACTCGATGAGGACCGGGCCGCCCAGCGGGTAGATCCAGAAGTGGGGCTCCATGCTCAGGAGTTTCCGTGCGTGGCGTACCGCAGTCTCGGCCGGAATGGTCACCGTCGGGACTCTGAGGTCTCCCCAGAAGACGGCGACGCGCCTGCCTTCCGACACGTAGGGAGTGAGCAGATCCGCCGCGATCTTCGCCCAGTCGTCCTCGTCGCCCCAGCTTCGCCGCTCGTCGTACACGGCCGAGTCCCAGTCGAGGCCGGCGCTCACGGTGGGCGGAAACCTGTTCAGGCTCAGGGCCTCCAGCTCACGGCTCTCGGCGTGGTCCAGTTTCACGACCTGGCTGCCGTCATCGTCGTTCGGGTCGTTCATGAAGCCCGGGAGGTTGCCCGGGCGGCTTCCGTAGGTCATACGACGCCATCCCTCCTACTGGTGGCCTACTGGGCCACTGACACCGTCACGTACGTACCGGACGACTCGACATCCACGTCCGGCCGCACGAGCCGGGAGGCGAACTCCCCCGGCGGGACATCGCGGCACACGAAGACGAAGTGCTGGGCGATCGCCGGTCTGTCGTCCCGGGAGTCGCCGTCGGCGTCCACAGAGGAGTTGGCGCGGGCGGCGGCCTGGCAGAGCACGGAGACGAAGAGCGGCAGGTGGTCGACGTCGAGCAGGAGGTCGGCATCGTCGACGACGACCGCGAGGTCACGGTTCCCGTGCCAGGAGCCGTGCAGGTCGTCCAGGCAGTCGACCAGGGCGTCCCAGTTGTGGCCGAAGTAGCCGGGGAACTCGAGCGAGCGGGCGAAGGCCAGGAACAGGCTCTCGGGGGTGGTCAGTTCCTCTGCCGGCAGGTGAACGACCAGACCTCCCCGCCGCTGCTCCAGTACAGCCAACTGCCGCGCAAGCACCGCGTCACCCTCCGGGGCGAAGACGACCCACGGCTCCTCACGACGAGTGAGCTCGAACGGACTCCGGCCAGGATCGTCCAGGCGCGCCACAGGGCCCTCCTCTATGCCGAGTTGGCGAGAGCTGGACCTTAACAACCGCTGCCAGCTCGGCCGTTCGTCGCCCGTGAGCTCACAGCTCATCCACAGGCCATGTGCCGCGGATCCGGTCAAGCCGGGCGTCAGGATTTTAAGAACTTGACGTTCCCTTGACCTGAGCCTCATAGTCCCTTCACCTCACGAGCATCGAAGGAACCTCCTTAAAAATGAAGAGATTCGCGCTGTCGCGCACCGGCATCGCAGTGGCCGCCTCGGCCCTCTCGCTCGCCCTGGCCACCGGCTGCTCCGACAGCGGATCCGACTCGGGCGACAGCGACAAGGCCGCCGGCTCCGACAAGTCGACGGCCGCCGCGAAGGCCCTGAGCGCCACCGAGTTGAAGAGCCGGATCATCGCGACGGGTGACGTCGACGGGTACAAGGTCGGAGCGGCGGACCAGACCGCCGGGTTCGCGTCCTCCAAGGACGACGTCACGGTCGTTGACGAGAAGTGCGAGCCGCTCGCGTACGTCCTCACCGGGTTCGCGCCCGGCGACTCGGCCGCGTTCGTCAACCGTATGGTCTCGGAGCAGGCCGCCTCGCCCAGCGCGTCCTCCACCAAGAGCTTGGAGGACATGACGGACAAGGAGTTCGAGGAGGCGATGAAGAACATCACCGGCGCCCTCGGGCAGACGGTGACGATCGTCTCGCTCTCGTCGTACGAGGGTGAGGGCGCCCAGAAGACCATGTCCTCGGTCTCCGACGCGATCAAGGGGTGCGCGAGCGGGTTCACGGCCACGCCGAAGGGCGGGGCGAAGGACGACACCGAGAAGTTCACCAAGGTCGAGGCCGAGAAGGCGTCCGGGACCGGCGACGAGTCACTGGCGTTCGCGGTGACCGGTGACGCGGACGGTGACGACGTCGTCGTGCACTGCGAAGTCGTACGCCATGGCAGCACGGTCGCCACGTACTACGCCTTCAGCCTGGCAGCCTTCTCGGGCGAGGGCGGCGCCGGCGACTACGAAATCCCCGCCGACATCATCAAGGCCCAGGCCGCCAAGCTCGCCTGAGGCCGAACCTGAGCCCGGACTTGAGCCCGTACCTGAGCCCGGACCTGAGCCCGGACCTGACCTGGACCTGAGCCCGGAGGCTCGCCTCACAGCTTGTCGATGTCCAGGTTCGCGATCGCCGTCCTGGCGACTTCACGGCCCCGTGCCGTGAAGTCGCCCTGGCCCGGGTAGCTGATCGTGAGCTTGTACATGTCGCCCGCCTTGGACTCGTAGTAGAAGATCTTCAGCTCGCGGAGGCGGGGGTTCTGGCTGTCGGTGGTCGTGTAGGTCACTGTGTTCTCGGCGGACTTGTTGCCCTTGTACGTCGTGTTGTCGTCCGGCGTCGTCTTCGGATTCTCGGGCATGCCGAGGTCGTACTCGCCGTCAGCCTTGAACTTGTCGTTGTCGGCGTACATTTCGGCCGCCGCGGAGTCCTTGATGGTCTTGCTGGTGTCCTCGGACTTCTTGGCGCGGGTCAGGCCGATCCAGATGCTGCCGCTCGGGTCGGTGTATGTGACCCAGTGACCCTTGTCCGTCGACCGGTCCGGCGTGGAGGGCTTGTAGGACGCGGGCGCCGCCAGCGTCGCGGCGACATCCTGCACGTGGTGCTTCTTCCAGCCGTCCGGCAGCGGGCCCGCGAACGGGTCCGCGATCACCAGGTACGCCGCCACCGCCGCCGCGACAACCGCTGCGCCGAGCCCGAACAGGGCCTTACGACCGACACGGAGGCCCTTGCCGCCCGGCCCCTCGATCCGCACGACCTGCGTAGGCGCCGGGGCGGGCGGCTTCGCGGCGTCCTCCAGGAGGCTGCGGACCTGGCCCGCGCCGGGGCGGCGGGAGGGGTCCTTGTCCAGGAGGCCGTTGATGGCCTCGGCGAGCGGGCCGCCGGCCGAACCGGGCGGCGCGGGCGTGGAGTTGAGGACCGACTGGAGGGTGGCGGGCGTGTTGCTGCGGCGGAAGGGGGAGACGCCTTCGGTGGCCGTGTAGAGCACCACGCCGAGCGACCAGAGGTCGGACGCCGGGCCGGGGCGCTGGCCCAACACTCTCTCGGGAGCGATGTATTCGGGTGAGCCGACGAAGCCGCCGGTGTCCGTCAGGTTCGTCTCGCCCTCGATCTGGGCGATGCCGAAGTCGGTGAGGACGACGCGGTCGTAGCGGCCGAGCAGGACGTTGTCGGGCTTGACGTCACGGTGCAGGATGCCCGCCGCGTGCGCGGCCTCCAGGGCGCCGAGCACCTCCAGACCGACACGCGCGGCCTCGCGTACGCCGAGCGTGCCCTCCTGGAGGGCGTCGCCGAGCGAGCGGCCCTGCACCAGCTCCATGACGATCCAGGGCTGTCCGTCCACGACGGCGACATCGTGGACGTTCACGACCGCCGGGTGGTCGAGCCGCGCCGCCGCCCGTGCCTCGCGACGCATTCGCTCGAAGGCGTTGGCGCGTTCGCGATCGGGAAGATGGTCCGGAACGCGCGGCTCCTTGACGGCGACCTCGCGGTCCACCGTCTCATCCTTGGCCCGCCAGACCGTGCCCATGCCGCCGTGGCCGAGCTTGGAGAGAAGCCGGTAGCGCCCGGCGATCAACCGCCCGGCGCCCGGCTCCTGAGCGTCCACCTGGGCATCCGTCAGCGCCTGCTGCTGCGGTACGACCTGAGTGGGCGCGGCGTACGGATTCCCCGGGTACGGGACCGCGGGAGGCTGTCCGGGACCACCCGGCTGCTGCCCCGGCACCGCCGGACGCGGCGGTTGCAGACCAAAACTCGTTGGCTCGTCGGATCCGTAAGGGACTCCCCCGTTGTTGCTCATAAGTCCATCTCTATCGCGGCAGGCGCTCCGTCATCCAGCCCCATTCCTTCGTGGTCACACACCCGTGACGCACCTCGCCGCTTATGGGGGTTTTATATACGTACGAATTTTATGTGCGTACGAAGGTATCCACCGCCACGTCGAAGTACTCCTTCGCCTCCGTCACCTTCCCGACGGGCGCCGACACCCACACGTCGTACATCCGGCCGCCCTCCTCCCAGCAGAGGTCGTACGTGTGCCGCGCGCCCTCCGCCTTGGTGAAGCCGTTCCAGGTGAACTCCCAGAGCGCGGCGGTCTGTCCGTTGTGCGCGGTCTGCGTGACCGTGCCGTCGCGGTAACCCGGGTTCGTGGACGGGCCCTTGGCGTCCGCCCGCTGCATCACCCCGAGCGGGCCGCCCGTCTCGGGATCGGTCACCTTGATGCCGAGGCGGAAGGTCTCCCCCGGTGACATGTAGAAGACCCGCTCGCCTTGCGGATCCCGCGTGAAGTCGCGGGGCACGGCGAGCGAGAACCCGTACGGGTCGTCGGCGACGCGGTAACCGGAGGGCGCCGTACGCGCGGTGGCGGTCGGAGTCTGCTGCCGGGTCACGGTGACGGTGGGCCCGGGGCTCGCGGACGTCGAGGAGGACCCCGACGCACCTCCCGCCGTAGCCCTGGATGTCGACGTAGACGTAGACCTGGACGAAGACGTGCTCGACGAGGACGGCGTACCGCCCCCGCCCCCACCGTCGTTCATCAGCAGCGCCGCGGCCGACACGCCCGCCCCGGCCATCGCGGCGACCAGCGCGGCGGTGACGAGGATGCCGCGCGTGGAGTGCTTCGCGGATCGTTCCTCCACCGTGGAGGGCGCGGACGAGGTCGAGGCCGAGGACGACGGCGGAGGCGGTGCGGGCTTCCGCTTCGGTACGTCCCGCTGCGTGGGCGTGTACGGGGTCAGCAGCCGTGGCGTACGGCCCGTGTCCCGGAAGGCGCGCAGCATGCGCTCCGCCTCCGCCGCGTCGAGCCGCCGTTCGGGGTCGCGCTCCAACAGCCCCCGTACGACGGGCAGCAGCGGCGTGGCCTGGGCGGGTGGACGAATCTCGTCGACGACGACGGCGTGCAGGATGCCGCCCAACGAGTCGCGGCGGAACGGTGATTCACCGCTCAGCACGGTGCACAGCAGCGCGCCGAGCGACCACAGGTCGGACTCGGGGCCCGTCCTGACCCCGGACATCCGCTCGGGTGCGGTGTACTCGGGCGAGCCGACGAACGCCCCGCTCTCGGTGAGCGTCGTCGCGCCCGCGACCTGGGCGATGCCGAAGTCGGTGAGGACCACGCGGTCGGTGCCCGCCTCCATCAGGACGTTGGCGGGTTTGAGGTCCCGGTGCAGGACGCCCGCGTCGTGCGCGCGGCGCAGCGCGCCGAGGAGGCCGATGCCGATACGGGCGGCCTCACGCGCGTCGACCGGGCCGTCGGCGGAGATCCGCTCGGCGAGCGAGCCGCCGTCGATCAACTCCATCACGATGTACGGGCGGTCGTCGTCCACGACCACGTCGTGCACGACGATGATGTGCGGATGCCGCAGCTGCGCGACGGCGCGGGCCTCCCGCAGGGTGCGGTCCCGTTGCAGCCGGGCCTCGTCCTCCGAGAGCGAGTCGTCGACCGCGAGTTCCTTCACCGCGACCCGGCGGCCGAGCAGTTGGTCGGCGGCGCGCCATACGACGCCCATGCCGCCCCGCCCGATCCTGGCCTCCAGCCGGTACCGGCCCGCGATCACACGGACGTTCTCCCCCTCGGTCCCCATGGGCCCCATCATGCCGCACCGGACGAGGACCCTCCGGGCGGCAACCGGCCTAGTTGGGGGCTTCGGGCGACAGGGCTGCCAGGAGGCCGGGCTGCTAGGAGGCCGGGGGGCGCCAGCCGCGCAGTATCGCGTCGAACTGCTGACGCGCGGTGTCCCAGTCCGCCGCCGGCGCCGACATGTAGATCGCGTACTCGACGCCGTCCCGCGCGAGATACGTCTGCTCGATGGCCCGGCGCGGCCCCGGGAACGGCGTCTGCTTCGGCAGCGCTGTCCAGGTGAAGTCCCACAGCGAACCGTGGCAGTCCCGGAAGGTGTTGGCCTGGAGGCTCACCCGCTGGTACTCGCTCAGCTTCGTCAACTGCTGCTCCAGGTCCAGCTGGTGCATGTACGGGTTGTCGAAGTCGGGCGAGTCGTCCACGGCGATGCGGACGAAGTGCTCGCCGCCGTCGGGTGTGTAGTCGACCTGGGTGCCGTTGGCCTGCCGCTCCCAGCCCTTGGGCAGAGCGAGGCTGAAGCCCTCGACGTCGTCGACCCGGTGCCAGTTGTCGGGGACGGCACCGGCGGGCGTCTGCGTCGCGCTCTTCCCACCCGTCCCGCTCGTCCCACCCGAGCTGCCCTTTCCGCCCACGGTGCCGGTCGACGCGGTGGTGTCCTTGCGCCAGCCGTCCGCGTACCGCATGGCCGCGGCGCTGCCACCGCCGACGAGCGCAGCCATGACAATCACGAGGACGGCCCTGCGGCCCCGACCCCGCTTCCTGGGCGCGGCGGAGGCGGGCGCGGGCAGCGGCTGGTGCAGGGTCACGACCGGGGTCTGGGGCGGGCGTACGGAGGTGGTCGCCGCGTCGCCTCCACCGCCCTCCATGTGCTCCGTCGGCACATACGCCTGCGCGGCCTTCGGGCGTCGCCCCTCCGCCGCCTCGGCGAGCATCTGCTCGGCCTCCGACGCGCTGGGGCGCTGGGCGGGATCCTTGCGCAGCAGCGCGGTGATGACGGGCTCCAGCGGGCCGGCCTGTCGCGGCGGCGCGGGCTCCTCGTCGACCACGGCCTGCATGGTGGTCAGCGGCGAGGTGCGCCGGAACGGCGACCGCCCCTCCACCGCCGTGTACAGCGTGGCGCCGAGGGCCCACAGGTCGGAGGCGGGCCCGGGGTCGTGGCCGCGCACCCGCTCGGGCGCCAGATAGTCGACCGAGCCGACGATCTCGCCGGTGCGCGTGATCGTCGTATCGCCCTCGACCTGCGCGATCCCGAAGTCGGTGAGCAGCACGCGCCGGTCGGCGGAGAGAAGTACGTTCCCGGGCTTCACGTCCCGGTGCAGGACCCCGGCGGCGTGCGCGGCCCGCAGCGCGCGCAGCACCCACAGCCCGATCCGCGCCGCCTCGACCGGTTCAAGACGCTCCCGCTCCTTGACCTCGTCGGCCAGCGAGTTGCCCTCGACCAGCTCCATGACGATCCACGGCCGGTTGTCGTGCTCCAGGACATCGTGCACGGTGACGACGGCCGAGTGGTTGATCCGGGCGGCGGCCCGCGCCTCGGCGTGGGTACGCGCGAGCAGCCGGGCCAGGTCGCTCTCGGCGACGTACAGCGCGGCGGTCAGCTCCTTGACCGCGACCGCGCGGTGCAGCACCTCGTCGTGCGCGCGCCACACCCGGCCCATGCCACCACTGCCGATGATGTCGACAAGCCGGTAGCGGCCCGCGAGGAGCAGGCCCTGCATCTGATTCACGTTTCCCCGCAATGTTCTTGACAGGGGTCAGACTAAGGAGCGGCCCCCCGCACAGGGAACCGGCGCGGTCGTACGGAGACCGCACTGTGACGGTTATCCCTTCCGGGTACGGAAGGGAACCGTTCGGCGTTCAGGGCCACATGGGCCGGGTGAGGGGCTGAGGCCCGGTCAGCCGGTGACCTGATACGTCGCCGACGCCTGCTCGTACAGCCGTGTCACCTCGTCCCGTTCGGCCTCCGGGCCGCGCACCTGCACCACGTGGTAGCGCCCGCCGACGACGATCGCGAGGTTGCGCACATAGAGCGAGCGTCCCGCGGAGTCCTGCCAGGTGAACTGCCCCTCGGCCATGGTCCGTCCGCCCACCTCGATCCGCCGCATCCCACTGGACGTGGCCCAGGTCGAGTCCCGGAACGGCTGCAGTTCCTTCTCGCTCTCCCGTTGGTACGTCATCGGATCGCTGCCGTACGTCGACGTGCTGTCCCGGCCGGGTACGACGATGAGCTCGAAGTCCCCGTGGGAGTACACGACCTGGCCTCTGCCGTTCTTCGGCGTACGGTCCCAGCCGTCGGCCACCGCGACGCTGAAGCCCTCGGCGTCCTTGCGGAGCTTGAACCCCTGGGCGACATCGGGGTCGCCGGTCTGCGACTTCGTCGAACTGGACGAACCCGAGGGGCTCTTGTCCGCGCCGGGCGAGGTCTGGTCCGGCCGCGGCTCACTGCTCGCCTTGCCGTCCCCGCTGGTGTCGGGGGCGGGGCTGACACCTCCGGCGGCGCCCGTCCGCTCGCCGTCCGTACCGCTGCCATTGCCGCTGCTCGACTCGGCCTTCGGCATGAAGACCATGGCGTACGTGATCGCCGCGGCCAGCAGGAGCAGGACCAGCAGGAGCAGATTCCGGCCCAGGCGGCGGGGCTTGGCCGATCTCGCCGGCCTTGCCTGCCTGGCCGGCTTGTCCTGCTTGGCACGCTTGTGGCGGGCGTGCGGGCTGGTCGCGGGCAGCCCGGCGCGGCGCCTGCGGACGAGCTCGCCCCGGCGCCGTACGATCGGCAGCCGGCTCGGGTCGACGGGGGGCGCGGCGACGACATGCGCGCCCGCCTCGGGCTCCGGCGCGGACCGCACGAGGGAACGCAGCCAGCCGCGCAACTCCTCGAAGTCGAGCCGCTCGGTGGGGTCCTGGCGCAGCAGCGACTCCACGACGGGCCGCAGCGGCCCGCACTCCTCGGCGAACGCGGGCGGCTCCGCGCACACCAACTGCACCAGCTCGGCGGTGTTCTCCTCCGGATAGGGCGCGTGCCCCTGCACGGCCCGGAAGAGCAGCGCCCCCAATGCCCACAGGTCGGTCTGGGGCCCGATCGGCGCCGCCAGCTGCCAGTTCTCGTGCACCGGCCCGGCCTGCTCCGGCGCCCACCGCTCGGTCACCGGCCCCACCACAGCCATCCGCGCCTGCCGGGCCCGCTCCGCGGCGAGCGCCGTGCTGGGCCCCCGGCGCGGCGGCGCACCGGCGACGAGCTCGTCCCAACGACCGCCCTGGCCCTGGGCATTGGTGGCGGTATGAGGGGTTTGATGGGTTTGATGGGTTTGATGAGTCTGGTCGTGGCCAGGAGCTCGGATGTGGTCAGGCGTGCGGGCAGAAACCTGGGAGCCGGGTCCGCCACCACGCCCGGCAGGGAAGAACTGCTGCCCGGGCGCGAGCGCGGGAGTGCCGTACCCCGCGGCCGCCGCGCCGTTCGCGCCCCCGGGAAGCGCCGCGCGCCCCTGGCCGGTGCCACCGCCGACGGTGCCGGTACGCGGCTGGGCGCCGTGCCAGGTCGCGCCGCCCCCCACTCCGTACGGGTCGGCTATCTGGCCGGGGGGTGCCGGGGTGGCGGACTGTCCGGCCGTCCCGGCCTGTTCGGACGGTGTCGAGGGCCGGGGCGCGGGCAGCGCGACCTGGTTGCCCCGTTGTTCTTCCTGTACGCGGGCAGCGGCACGCGCCCCGGCGCGATACGCGGCGATGGCGCCGGCGCGCGCCGCGCGAATGTCGGCCTCCGCACCCCCCGCGCCCCCTGCCCCGCCCGCTTCGAGCGCACGCGGTCCTGCGCCGGGCGCACCGCCGGCGGGCGTCCCCGATACGGGCGTCCCCTGCTCCGCCCGAGCCTCGATCGCGGCCCGCCGCGCGGCTTCGGGGTCGGCTCCGGGCGCGGTGGCCGCCACGGCCACGCCGGGCGAACCGCCGCCGAACCCGACCCCACCCGGACCACGCACACCGGAACCGCTGGACCCGCCGGGCGTACCAGGCACAGCCCCACCGGTGACGGCGCCGGCGCCGCGCGGGGCACCGCCCCCACCGGTGACGGCGCCGGCGCCGCGCGGGGCACCGCCCGCACCGGGTGAACCGCCGTGCCCCGCCCGCCCGGTGTGTCCACCGGAACCGGAACCGGCCCCGGCTCCGGCCCCGGGCTCAGCCTCCATGTCCTCCCGGACCGGCACCGGGTCGTACCCGCACAGCGCCTCTTCCGCGGCCCCCGCCGCCAGGCCGGTCAGCATGACGCGGCCGTCGTCGCAGACGAGCACGGTGCGCGCGGTGATGTTCCGGTGCACCCAGCCGTGTGCGTGCAGCACGCGCAGCGCGGTGAGGACGTCGGAGGCGACCTCGGCGGCCCGATAGGGGCTCAGCGGCTTCTCGGCGAGCAGCGCGGCCAGCGGCCTCGCGGGCACCAACTCGCTCACTATCCACAGCGACCCGCCCTCGGCGAACACGTCGAAGACCTGGTCGAGCCGGGGATGGTCGGGGATCTGCGCGGCGGCCTGAGCGGCCTCGATCGCCCGCCGCACGGCCGGCTCGGTGGGCCGTCGCGTGGTCCGCGCGGACGCCCGCCGCACCCCGCCGTCCCGTGCCACGAACCCTTCGGGCAGCCCGTCCGCGTCGAGCACCTCGGCCTCGACGACCTCCGGCAACGGCACCTGCCGTACCAGGACTTCCTGCCCGCTGTAGGTGTCGAAGGCCCGGGTCTCGGCGAGTTCGTACTCGTCGGACGGCGGCAGCGGCAGGCGGTAGCGGTCGGCGAGTACTCGTCCCGCATAGTCGTCCACGATGCCTCCCCCGGCCGACGGGTTGGTCAATTCCGTTCGCCTTGCGTCCCGTTACGGCTTCGTACGGTCCGCAACCACTCACGATACGTGCCGGAGGCAATCCACAAAGTGGGGATGCGAGATCTCAGGGCCCCCATGCGTGGCGGAACGTCACATCGGCGAGCGGTACGTCACGACTTCGGCTGGAACGTCGTGGTCAGTGTCTTCCATGTGTCCTTGCGCAGCTCACTGTCCCACTTGGCCGCTTTCGCGGTGTACATCAGCGCGTATCCCTGGTGGGAGTTGACGACGAACCCGCGGTCGATCGACCGGTACTTCGTGCCGCTCTCCGTGTAGGTGAACTCCCAGTCGGCCGTGTTCCAGCCGCGATAGTCCACCTTCTCTATGCGCACCCGCTTGTACTGCGAGCGCGTCATGTACCGCTCCTGGTTCTCCCAGTCCGCGACGGGGTCGTCCTTGGGCGTCGTCGTCCAGCCGACCAGAAGCCTCTGCCCGTCGGGGCCGGTGAACCGGGCTCCCGCGCTGTCCGTGGACTGGTACTCCCACCCCTTCGGCAGCCCGATCGAGAATCCCTGACCGCCCTTGTACGTCGACACCGCGGTGGAGCCCGACGAGCCCGACTCCTTGCCGCCGCTGTCCGTCCCGCTCGACGCGCTCGCACTGGCGCTCGCGCCCGACGTGGCGTTCGCTGTCTCCCCCAGGTCGGAACCCGCGGTGGAGCCCGTCTTGGCACCGCTGTCCGTGTGGTCGCCGTCGCTGCCGCTGTCCTTGCCGCCGCTTCCCGTGGTAGCCCCACTGGAGGCGGCCGCCTTGGTGCCGCCGCTCTTGCTGCCCTTCGACCCGTTGTCGTCGTCCCCGCCACCGAGCGTGAGCGCCAGCACGGTCCCGAGCACGGCCAGCACCACGACCAGCGCGATGATCACCAGCGTCCGCTTCGGCACCACATCCGTCAACGGCGCCCGGGGCGCCGGCCGCGGCGGCCGCTCCGGAGCCACCGGCCACCCGGATCCCGCGGCTCGCCCGCCCGCCCCACCAGCACCCACGGAACCCGCGGCACCAGAAGCTCCAGAAGCAGCACCCGCCGAACTGGAGTTCACCGACGTACTGTCACGAACCTCCGCCTTCCCGGAGGAAGCCGCACCCGCGCCGGCACCCGTCCCGGCGGCAGCCACACCAGCACCGGCAGCCTTCCGCAACCCGGGCGACACAGGCGGCGCGGACGGCGAGGGAGGCACCGGCGCCGAAGGCGACGCAGCTTTGGGCACACCGGCCACACCGGAACCCGCACCCGCACCCGCACCCGCGGAAGCCGCCCCGTCGCCCGCCGCCGACCCGGAACCCTCCGTGCCGACAGCTTTCGCGCGCGCCGTGGCCGCCGCGGTGGCCGCCGCCGTGGCAGCCCCAGCCACCGAGGCGGCCTTCCGCACGGAACGCAGCGCCCCGCGAAGACGATCCGCCGCCTCCTCGCCCCGCTTGGCCCCGGAGCCGCCCGAACTCCCCTTGCCCGGGCCCTCGTCGGGCACCGGCGGCAACGCCACGACCTTGGTCGCGTCCGCCGGCTCCGGCACCGTCTCCCGGGGCTCGGGTGTGTGCAGCACCTTGTTGAGCATCGCCCGGGCGCCCGCGTCGTCGAGCCGCTGCTCGGGGTCCTTGGCGAGCAGCCCGTAAATCACGTTCTCCAGCGGCCCCGCGTTCTTCGGCTGCTCCACCGGCTCGGTCATCACCGCGGTGAGCGTCGCGATCGCGGAACCCTTGTCGTACGGAGGCACGCCCTCCACCGACGCGTACAGCAGCCCGCCCAGCGACCACAGGTCGGCCGCGGGACCGGGCTTGTGCCCGCGCGCCCGCTCCGGCGAGATGTACGAGGGCGCGCCGACGAGCATGCCGGTCGACGTGATGGACGGGTCGCCCTCGACCTGCGCGATACCGAAGTCGGTCAGCACCACCCGGCCGTCGTCGGACATCAGCACGTTGGACGGCTTCACGTCCCGGTGCAGGATGCCCTCACGGTGCGCCGAACGCAGCACGTCGAGTATCGCCAGGCCGACCTCGGCGGCGCGCTTCGGCGTGAGCAGGCCGTCCTCGCGGATGACCTCGGCGAGCGACTTGCCCTCGACGAGCTCCATCACGATCCACGGCCGGTTGTCCTCGTCGACCACGTCGAAGACCGTCACCGCGCCGTTGTTGCGGACCCGCGCGATCGCCTTGGCCTCCCGCAGCGTGCGCGTGATCAGCCGCCGCTTCTCGTCCTCGTCGATGCTCGACGGGAACCGCAGCTCCTTCACGGCGACCGTGCGGCCAAGGGTTTCGTCCTTGGCCCGCCACACCGTGCCCATGCCGCCGCGGCCGAGAACATCCCCCAGCCGGTATCGCCCGGCGAGGAGACGTTCGCTCTTGTCCTGACGGGATGCTCCCGCCCGCTCCGCCTCCGACATGCGTCCCCTCATGCAACCCGCCCTGACAGAGCCTCCATTGTCCCTCACCCGACAAGTACTCCACGCCCAGGGGGCCCTTCCGGCCGGTACTGGCCGCTGCCCGCACAGCTCCGTCCCCCATGATGGGCCGCGACAAGGAAGGACCCGCCATGCCTCCGCCCAGGACACCTCGGACACTTCTGGCCATACCAGTGTCTCTGGCGCTGCTCGGCCTGGCCCCGAGCGGCTTGTTGGCCCCGGCCCCGTCCTCCGTCCCCTCTCCCGTCTCCGCGACCCCAACGGCCTCACAGGCCCTCACATCGCCGTCCACGGACGCCGCCCTCACCCGCCTCGTCACCCGCGGCAAGGCTCCGGCCGCGGCCATGCTGGCGCGTGACGACTCCGGCTCACGCTTCGCCCGCGCCGGATCCGGAATCGCCCGCTCCGACCACTTCCGCGCGGGCAGCATCACCAAGACGTTCATCGCGACGGTGGTCCTGCAACTCGCCGCCGAACACTGGCTGTCCCTCTCCGACTCCGTGGACGATCACCTCCCCGGCCTGGTGCGCGGCGCGGGCAACGACGGCCGCCGGCTGACGCTGCGCGCCCTGCTCAGCCACACCAGCGGCCTGTACGACTTCACCGCGGACACCAAGGGCCTGGTCCCCGTCACCCCGCTTCAGGCCATACGCATCGCACTCACCCACCCCCCGGCCGACCGCGGCCGCTTCGCCTACTCCAACACCAACTACGTATTGCTCGGCATGGTCGTCGAGCAGGTCACCGGCCACTCGTACGCCACCGAGGCCGAGCGCCGGATCATCGCTCCTCTCCGTCTGACCGGCACCTCCTTCCCGGGCGCCCGCACCTCGCTGCCCTCGCCGCACGGCCGCTCGTACACCGCCGACGGCTCGGACGTCACCGAACTCGACCCGCGCGTGGCCGGCGCGGCGGGTGAGCTGGTCAGCACGCTCGCCGACCTCAACCGCTTCTACTCCGCCCTGCTGGGCGGCGACCTGCTGCCCTCGCACTGGCTGCGCGAGATGCTCAACACCCGTACCGCACAGGGCGAGTACGGCATGGGGCTGTTCCCTGTGAAGCTGCCGTGCGGCACCACGGTGTGGGGGCACAACGGCCGGATCTCCGGCAGCTACGTGCGCACCGCGGCCACCGTCGACGGTCGTCGTGTCCTCACCTTCCGGGTGAACACGGATGCGATGGCAGACCCCGACCTCGAACCCGCGCTGCTCGCTGCCGAGTTCTGCCCCCGCACCACGTAGAACGTGCGGGTTCCGAACGAAGATCCCGGAACGCGACACTCGTTCGGGTGACATCCCGCCGGGCGGCCCGGCGGGATGTGCCGAGCGGGTCCTGTCGGCGCACCCGTCGACAGGAGCCATCGACAGGATCTGTCGACAGGGCCCATGACAGGGCCCGTGGAGCACCTCGCCGGCGCACGCCGTCCAGCCCGTGGCACCTGGCACCGCACCCCACGGATCTACAGCGGCACGATGTCCGGCGCTCCCAGCCGCGCCGCGTCCGCAGTCAGGTCGTCCGGCTGGCGCTGGGACTCCCGCTCGGCCTCGACCCGCTTCTCGTAGTGCTCCACCTCGCGCTCGATCTGGTCCTTGTCCCAGCCGAGGACCGGTGCCATCAGCTCGGCGGCGTCGCGGGCGCTGCGCGTGCCCCGGTCGAAGGTCTCGATCGAGATGCGGGTGCGCCGGGTCAGTACGTCGTCCAGGTGGCGGGCGCCCTCGTGCGAGGCGGCGTAGACGATCTCGGCCTTGAGATAGTCATCGGCGGCCGGCAGGGGCTCGCCCAGTGACGCGTTCTCGGTGATGAGGTCGAAGAGCTCCTCGGCCAGCGCCCCGTACCGGTTCAACAGGTGCTCCACGCGCACCACATGGATCCCGGTGCGCTGCGCGATCCGCGCTCGCGCGTTCCACAGCGCCCGGTATCCCTCGGCACCCAGGAGCGGTATGTCCTCGGTGACGCACTCGGCGACCCGCTGGTCGAGGCCGTGCACCGCCTCGTCCACCGCGTCCTTGGCCATCACCCGGTACGTCGTGTACTTGCCGCCCGCCACGACCACGAGCCCCGGCACCGGATGGGCCACGGTGTGCTCGCGCGACAGCTTGCTGGTGGCGTCCGACTCGCCGGCGAGCAGCGGGCGCAGCCCCGCGTACACGCCCTGGACGTCGTCGCGGGTGAGCGGCACCGAGAGCACCGAGTTCACATGCTCCAGCAGATAGTCGATGTCCGCGCTGGACGCCGCAGGGTGGGCCTTGTCGAGGTCCCAGTCGGTGTCGGTGGTGCCGATGATCCAGTGGCGCCCCCACGGGATCACGAACAGCACGGACTTCTCGGTGCGCAGGATCAGACCTGTGGAGGAGTGGATCCGGTCCTTCGGTACGACCAGGTGGATGCCCTTGGACGCCCGTACGTGGAACTGCCCGCGCTCCCCCACCATCCCTTGGGTGTCGTCGGTCCACACGCCGGTGGCGTTGACGACCTGCTTGGCGCGGATCTCGTACTCCCCGCCGCCTTCGACATCCTGCACCCTGGCACCGACAACGCGTTCGCCCTCGCGCAGGAATCCGGTCACGCGCGCGCGGTTGGCGACCTTCGCGCCGTACGCGGCCGCCGTACGCACCAAGGTCGCCACATAACGGGCGTCGTCCATCTGCGCGTCGTAGTACTGCAAGGCGCCGACCAGCGCGTCCTTCTTCAACGCGGGGGCGACGCGCAGGGCGTGGCCGCGGGTCAGGTGACGGTGTGTGGGCAGTCCGCGGCCGTGGCCGCTCGAAATCGACATGGCGTCGTAGAGGGCGACGCCCGAGCCCGCGTACAGCCGCTCCCAGCCCTTGTGCTGGAGCGGGTAGAGGAAGGGGACGGGCTTCACCAGGTGCGGTGCGAGCCGTTCGAGGAGCAGACCGCGTTCCTTCAGGGCCTCGCGCACCAGCGCGAAGTCGAGCATCTCCAGATAGCGCAGTCCTCCGTGGATCAGCTTGCTGGACCTGCTCGAAGTGCCCGACGCCCAGTCACGCGCCTCGACCAGACCCGTGGACAGACCGCGTGTCACGGCGTCGAGTGCGGTACCCGCGCCGACCACGCCCGCGCCGACGACCAGCACATCCAGCTCGTGCTCGGCCATTCCCGCCAGTGACTCGGCGCGCTCCGCCGGCCCCAGTGTCGCTGTCCTCACCGCTGCCTCCCGCTATATGTCGCGCTGGCCGCACCTGTCGGGCGACGCCCGGCTCACATCCCCCATGCCCAAAGTCTGACCTCCTAGCCCGACATCGGCCACCGCCCGCCCGCAGCCTGTGGACAACTCTCGGCGACGCGCAAGGAATCACGGCCGAACAATCCCGCAAATCGGTCATATTTACTCCTAGTCTGACATTGCGCTCGCCCATCCTGTCCACAGGGCTTGCGCACCTGTCCCGCTTCGGTTATTGGGAAGGACGGCCCACGCCATGCCCGCAGATCTCGCCGTCATCGGACTCGGTCATCTCGGCCTGCCGCTGGCCCAGGCCGCCGTCGCCGCAGGCATCCCCACGCTCGGCTACAAAACAGGGCCGGAAGGCGGCTCCCTCACCCCCGCCGAACTGCGCCGGATGCTCTCGGGGGGCTTCCGGCCCGCCGGCAACCCGGCCGAGCTCGGCCGCGTACGCACCGCGGTCATCTGCGCACCGACCCCACGGGGCGCCGACGGCGGCCTCGACCTCAGCCAAGTGGAGGCCGCCGCCCGCACCCTGGCCGCGCAGCTGCGTCCGCACACCACGGTGATCCTGGAATCACCCGTGCACCCCGGCACCACGGAGGAGTTCCTCCGCCCGCTCCTCGAAGAGGGCTCCGGGCTGCGAGCGGGGCGCGATTTCCACCTCGCGTACTCACCCAGTCGGGTAGATCCCGGCAACCGCGACTTCGGTCCCGCCAACACTCCGAAGGTCATCGGCGGTCTGACCCCCGCGTGCACCGAGTCGGCCGCCGCCTTCTACGGGCGCCTCACCGACAAGGTGGTACGCGCGCGTGGACCACGCGAAGCGGAAACAGTGCAGCTCCTGGAGACCAACTACCGGCACGTCAACATCGCCCTCGTCAACGAGATGGCAGTGCTCTGCCACGACCTGGGCGTCGACCTGTGGGACGTCATCCGCTGCGCCGAGACCAAGCCGTTCGGCTTCCAGACGTTCCGGCCGGGCCCCGGTGTGGGCGGCCACGGCATCCCCCAGGACCTGACCGGCCACACGACCCGCTCACTCCGGATGGTCGAACTGGCCCAGCAGGTCAACAGCCACATGCCGCGGTACGTCATCCAGCGCGCCGCCACGCTCCTCAACGAGCACGGGAAATCGGCCCGCGCCGCGCGCGTGCTCCTCCTCGGCGTCACCTACAAGCCCGATCTCGCCGACCAACAGGGCACCCCCGCCCACGAGATCGCGCTGCGCCTGATGGAACTCGGCGCGTCCGTCAGCTATCACGACCCGCACATCCCGGCCTGGAGCGTCCTCGGGCGCCCCGTCCCGCGCGCGGATTCCCTCTACGAGGCCGCGGCCGACGCCGACCTCACGATCCTGCTCCAGCAGCACCGCACGTACGACCTGCAAGGACTGTCCGTGAAGGCCCAGCTGCTGCTGGACACCCGGGGGGCGACCCCGACCGGGGCGGCGCACCGGCTCTGACCTCCCCGAAATCTCCTCACGGGCTGTCACTCCGGCCTGCTAATGTGCGGCAGCTCTCGCACACAAGTGCGCCCGCGTCCCGGGCGCCCTCAGATGTGCGCTCACGTCCCTGGCGCACATCACAAGTGCGCACACATTCCCTGGGGGGAACCACATGAGTCAGTCGACTCCGCCGCCGTCCGGTCCACCGGTCGACAACCCGTACGCGGGCCAGAACCCGTACGCCGGCCAGCCCGGCCAGCCGCCCGCCCCGGGGCAGGGTGCCGACCAGGCCGGCTTCCCGCAGCAGGGCGCCCCGCTGGGCGCGCCCCAGCCCGGCTTCCCGATGGCCCCCGTCGCCCCGGCCGCTCCGGTGCGCAACAACCTCGGGCTCGGCCTCGCCGCCGCCGTCGGTGCCGCCCTGGTCGCGGCGGGCGTCTACGGCGCCATCATCGGCCTCACCAAGCACGAGATCGGCTGGGCCGCCGTCGGCGTCGGCTTCCTGATCGGCCTCGCCGCGGGCCGCTTCGGCGGCCGCAACCCGATCCTGCCGATCGTCAGCGTGGTGCTGTCCGCCGGCTCGGTCTACCTCGGCCAGCTGATCGGCGAGGCCATGATCGGCTCCAAGGAGGTCGGCATCGGCTTCAACGAGCTGTTCTTCGACCACTTCGACGTGGTCCAGGAAGCCTGGAAGGCCGAGGCCGACCCGCTGACGTTCGTCTTCTTCGCGATCGCCGCGTACGTGGCGTTCTCGAGCGCCCGGAAGGCCGGTCAGTAGCCGGAAACGGCATGAGAAAGGGCCCGCCCACCCATGTGGTGGACGGGCCCTTCGTGCGCTACGAACTTTCGCGCCTACGAACTGCCGTACGAGCTAGCGCTTGTGCTGGGAGTCCGCGACCGTCACCTCGACGCGCTGGAACTCCTTGAGCTCGCTGTAGCCGGTCGTGGCCATGGCGCGGCGGAGGGCGCCGAAGATGTTCATCGAGCCGTCCGGGATGTGCGACGGGCCGGTGAGGATCTCCTCGATGGTGCCGACGGTGCCGAGGTCGACCTTCTTGCCGCGCGGCAGCTCCTCGTTGACCGCCTCCATGCCCCAGTGGTGGCCCTTGCCGGGCGCGTCCGTGGCACGGGCCAGCGGGGAGCCCATCATCACGGAGTCGGCGCCGCAGGCGATGGCCTTGGGGAGGTCGCCGGACCAGCCGACGCCGCCGTCGGCGATCACGTGCACGTACCGGCCGCCGGACTCGTCCATGTAGTCGCGGCGGGCCGCGGCCACGTCCGCGACGGCGGTGGCCATCGGGACCTGGATCCCCAGCACGTTGCGCGTGGTGTGCGCGGCGCCGCCGCCGAAGCCGACGAGGACACCGGCCGCGCCGGTGCGCATCAGGTGCAGGGCCGCGGTGTACGTGGCGCAGCCGCCGACGATCACCGGGACGTCCAGCTCGTAGATGAACTGCTTCAGGTTCAGCGGCTCGGAGGCGCCCGAGACATGCTCCGCGGACACCGTCGTACCGCGGATGACGAAGATGTCCACGCCCGCGTCCACGACGGCCTTGGAGAACTGCGCCGTGCGCTGCGGGGACAGGGCCGCGGCGGTGACGACGCCGGAGTCGCGCACCTCCTTGATGCGCTGCCCGATCAGCTCCTCCTTGATGGGAGCCGCGTAGATCTCCTGGAGGCGGCGGGTCGCGGCGTCCACATCCAGCTCGGCGATCTCGTCGAGCAGCGGCTGCGGGTCCTCGTACCTCGTCCACAGGC
The DNA here is from genome assembly GCF_041053035.1 of Streptomyces sp. R35. Taxonomy (NCBI): domain Bacteria; kingdom Bacillati; phylum Actinomycetota; class Actinomycetes; order Kitasatosporales; family Streptomycetaceae; genus Streptomyces; species Streptomyces sp. R35. The sequence goes on along the minus strand of NZ_CP163440.1, from coordinate 6,720,896 downwards.
CTTCGAGGTTGAGGACGCCCAGGCCGCCCAGCTCGCCGATGCGGATCGCGGTGGCCGGTGAGACGACCGAGTCCATCGGGGCGGCCAGGAACGGCAGCTCGAAGCGGTAGGCGTCGATCTGCCAGGCGATCGAGACCTCCTTCGGGTCTCGCGTACGGCGGCTCGGAACGACGGCGATGTCGTCGAAGGCATACGCCCGGCGGCCGCGCTTGCCGCGCCCGATCTCGATCTCAGTCACGTGTGTGGCCTTTCCCTCTTCGCTTCTGCGCCTCCCAGTATCCCCGACGCCTACGACAAGGGCGGCCCCGGAGCCTCCGGGACCGCCCTTGGACGTGCTCCACGCACGCGTGGAGCACGATGACGACTACTTGTTGCGGCTGTAGTTCGGCGCCTCGACCGTCATCTGGATGTCGTGCGGGTGGCTCTCCTTGAGGCCCGCCGAGGTGATCCGGACGAACCGGCCGTTCTCCTGGAGCTCGGGAACGGTGCGGCCGCCGACGTAGAACATCGACTGGCGCAGACCGCCGACCAGCTGGTGGACGACCGCGGAGAGCGGACCGCGGTAGGGGACCTGGCCCTCGATGCCCTCGGGGACGAGCTTCTCGTCGGACGCGACGCCCTCCTGGAAGTAGCGGTCCTTGGAGAAGGAGCGCTGCTCGCCACGGGACTGCATGGCGCCCAGGGAGCCCATGCCGCGGTACGACTTGAACTGCTTGCCGTTGATGAACATCAGCTCGCCCGGGGACTCCTCGCAGCCCGCGAGCAGCGAACCGAGCATCACCGTGTCGGCGCCCGCGACGAGCGCCTTGGCGATGTCGCCGGAGTACTGGAGGCCACCGTCGCCGATGACCGGGACACCGGCCGCCTTGGCGGCGAGCGACGCTTCGTAGATGGCCGTTACCTGCGGTACGCCGATGCCGGCGACCACGCGGGTCGTACAGATGGAGCCGGGGCCGACGCCGACCTTGATGCCGTCGACGCCCGCGTCGATGAGCGCCTGGGCGCCGTCACGGGTGGCGATGTTGCCGCCGATGACGTCGACGCCGGAGGAGTTCGACTTGATCTTGGCGACCATGTCGCCGACCAGGCGGGAGTGGCCGTGCGCGGTGTCGACGACGATGAAGTCGACGCCCGCCTCGATGAGGGCCTGGGCGCGCTCGAAGGCGTCACCGGCGACACCGACCGCCGCGCCGACGAGGAGGCGGCCCTCGGCGTCCTTGGCGGCGTTCGGGTACTTCTCGGCCTTCACGAAGTCCTTGACCGTGATGAGGCCCTTGAGGACACCCGCGTCGTCGACCAGCGGAAGCTTCTCGATCTTGTGGCGGCGCAGCAGCTGCATGGCGTCCGTGCCGGAGATGCCGACCTTGCCGGTGACCAGCGGCATCGGCGTCATGACCTCGCGGACCTGGCGCGAGCGGTCGGTCTCGAAGGCCATGTCACGGTTGGTGACGATGCCGAGCAGCTTGTGGTTGCCGTCCGTCACCGGGACACCGGAGATGCGGAACTTGGCGCAGATCGCGTCGGCCTCGGCGAGCGTGGCGTCCGGGTGCACGGTGATCGGGTCCGTCACCATGCCGGACTCGGAGCGCTTCACCAGGTCGACCTGGTTGGCCTGGTCCTCGATGGACAGGTTGCGGTGCAGTACGCCGACGCCGCCCTGGCGGGCCATCGCGATCGCCATGCGGGACTCGGTGACCTTGTCCATGGCGGCGGACAGCAGCGGGATGTTCACCCGTACGTGCTTCGAGATGTACGAGGCGGTGTCGATCTGGTCGGGCGCCATGTCCGACGCGCCCGGCAGCAGCAGCACGTCGTCGTAGGTCAGCCCGAGTGTCGCGAATTTGGCGGGCACTCCGTCGACGTTGGCAGTCATGACACCTTCCCCAAATGGCCTTGATCGGTGCGGATGTCCATGCTAACGGGAAGCATGGCTCTCTCATTCCACGGTTGAGGGTGCGGTTGGGCTTCGTATGTTCGTACGGGGCTGGATTCGCCCCTGTTCAGCGCTCGCCGTTGAGGCTTCCAGATTGCCGGGAAACCCAGTCCCTGGCGGGGCGACGGGGCTCGCAGCGCGGCCCTGCGGCCGCCCGGCTTTACCTCTGCCGCGACGGAGAAGAGCGGAGAAGCAGGGAGAAGCACGGGGAAGAAAAGCCGTCCCGGCCGAGCTGAGCTCGGCACCGCCGCAATGCGCCGTCTCGCCTCCCGCCGTCACGGCGGGAAGGAAACTCGCCTCGCGGCGACGGGCGAGAATCCCGCGCCGCGGGGGGAGAAACCCGGCCTCGGAAGGTGGAGAGAAGCCCGCCTCGCGGCGTAGGGAAACCCGGCCCCTGGTGGAGGGAAAACCCGCCTTGCGACGGCGACGGAGCCGGCCACAACGGACCGGAAACCCAGCTTGCGGCCAAGACGGACCCGCCCACGACGGACGGGAACCCAGCCGACGGCCGAAACAGAGCCACCCACAGCGGACGGGAACCCAGCCGGCGGCGGAAGAGACGCCCCGCCCCCGCGAAAGAGGCAGCCGCCCCCGGAGAGGCGCAAACATCCGACCGAGCGACACCGCCGCCCCTGGCGGGAGAGAAAGCCACCCCACCGAGCGACACCGTGGCCCCGGTTGAGCGACACAGTCACCCCCGGCGGGGCGAACCCCTACTGCTCCGCCAGTGCCCGCAAGCGGCTCAGTGCCCTGTGTTGTGCCACCCGTACGGCCCCTGGTGACATTCCCAACATCTGGCCCGTCTCCTCGGCCGTGAGGCCCACCGCGATGCGTAGCAACAGCAGCTCGCGCTGGTTGTCGGGGAGGTTGGCCAGGAGCTTCTTGGCCCATTCGGCGTCGCTGCTGAGGAGGGCACGCTCCTCGGGGCCGAGTGAGTCGTCCGGGCGCTCGGGCATCTCGTCCGAGGGGACGGCCGTCGAGCCCGGGTGGCGCATCGCGGCGCGCTGCAGGTCGGCGACCTTGTGCGCGGCGATGGCGAAGACGAACGCCTCGAAGGGACGCCCGGTGTCCTTGTAGCGCGGCAGCGCCAGGAGCACCGCGACGCAGACCTCCTGCGCCAGGTCCTCCACGAAGTGCCGCGCGTCACCCGGAAGTCGGGACAGACGGGTGCGGCAGTAGCGCAAAGCCAGCGGATGTACATGGGCGAGCAGGTCGTGTGTGGCCTGCTCGTCGCCGTCGACCGCGCGATGGACGAGCGCACCGATCACCGTCGTCCCGTCGTCGCGCATCGGTCCATGGTGCCTTGGCGTCGTCCGATCCGTGGCACCGCGTCCGTAGTTGTGCACCGAAGCGTTATGAGCAGGTGCGCCGGAACTCATCTCCTGCGCCCTCCCCTTCCGCTCGACCGACTCGTCCCCGAGAGACTCCACACCTCAAGGATGCGGCATCCGCCGGGAAACGGGGATCGGGCACCGAAGAGGATCGCCCTGAGGGCCCGGCCCCACCCGCCATGAGGCGGGCAGGGGCTACTTCCGTCATACCCTCGAGGCGGCTCACCTAGCGAACCAGACCCCACCGGAAACCGAGCGCCACGGCGTGCGCGCGGTCCGAGGCGCCGAGCTTCTTGAACAGCCGCCGGGCGTGGGTCTTGACGGTGTCCTCGGAGAGGAACAGCTCACGGCCGATCTCCGCGTTGGAGCGGCCGTGACTCATGCCTTCCAGCACCTGGATCTCACGCGCTGTGAGCGTGGGCGCGGCGCCCATCTCGGCCGAGCGCAGTCTGCGCGGCGCGAGCCGCCAGGTGGGGTCGGCGAGCGCCTGTGTGACGGTCGCCCGCAGCTCCGCGCGGGAGGCGTCCTTGTGCAGATAGCCGCGGGCACCGGCGGCGACGGCAAGCGCCACGCCGTCCAGGTCCTCGGCGACGGTGAGCATGATGATGCGCGCACCGGGGTCGGCGGACAGCAGCCGCCTGACTGTCTCCACGCCGCCCAGTCCGGGCATGCGTACGTCCATCAGAATCAGGTCCGAACGGTCGGCACCCCAGCGGCGGAGGACTTCCTCGCCGTTGGCCGCCGTCGTCACACGCTCGACGCCGGGCACGGTCGCGACCGCGCGGCGGAGCGCCTCTCGGGCAAGCGGGGAGTCGTCGCAGACGAGGACGGATGTCATGGCCGCCCTCCGCAGCTGATGCGCGTCACCTTGAGCCTCCAGGCTGGGTACGAATCGTCACCTGTGCGGTTGACACTCGCCGACGGATACTGCCGCCTGCCCGAGCGCTTGTTCCTTCAACCGCCTCCGCACTCTCAACGATGGTCACTCGAAAGAGTTACGGGGCAGTCGGTCATCTTCGGCACTCTACGTGAGGGTGCGGACACGGTGCAGACATGCACAACGGACCCTCAACGTTTCATCACAACCTATGCCCCATTTAGCCCGATTTCTTCCCCTTTGCTGGTGTCTGCGGCTAGATTCGCAATGAGTCATATTTTCATCTCCTTAGATCGTAGATGTACGGTCGGTGGGCACAGAGCATCCCAGAACGGTAACAAGGGGACACGCAATGGCAGATTTCTCCCGCCTTCCCGGTCCGAACGCGGACCTCTGGGACTGGCAGCTCCTCGCGGCCTGCCGCGGGGTCGACAGCTCGCTCTTCTTCCACCCGGAGGGCGAGCGCGGTGCGGCACGGAGCGCTCGTGAGAACTCGGCCAAAGAGGTCTGCATGAGATGCCCGGTACGCGCGGAGTGCGCGGCGCACGCACTGGCGGTGCGTGAGCCGTACGGCGTGTGGGGCGGGCTGACCGAGGACGAGCGCGAAGAACTCATGGGCCGGGCGCGCAACCGGCTGGTCTCGGCGGCGGCCACCGGAAGCGGTCACGCTTCGAACAACTGAAGGAACGTTTCTGCACGATGGGCACGCGCGCGCGTGCCGCTACTTTCCCCGCTGCCGCCTTTCCCGCCTTCCCCGCTGCCGCCTTTTCCCGGCTACCGCGCCGCGGCCCGGGCCAGCCGGTCCAGCGTTGCCGCCACTGCCGGCACCTGGGCCAGATCAGGCAGCGTGAGCGCGACGATCTCCCGTCGCACCGAGGGCTCCACCGTCACCGTGCGTGCCCCCTTGGGACGTACGGACTCGATGGCGAGCTCCGGCAGGACGGCCACCCCCAGCCCCGCGCCGACGAGGCCGACCACGGCCGGGTAGTCGTCGGTGGCGAAGTCGATACGAGGCTCGAAGCCCGCGCTCCGGCAGACCTCGATCAGCTGTCCGCGGCAGCGCGGGCACCCGGCGATCCACGGCTCTCCGGCGAACTCGCCGATCGCGACCGACCCCGCCCGGGCGAGACGGTGCCCCTCGGGCACGAGCCCGACGAGCCGGTCCGTCAGCAGCGGCCGTACGACCAGGTCGTCCCACTCCTCGGCGCCCGCCGCTCCCTCGTACCGGAAGGCGAGCGCGATGTCGCAGTCGCCGGCCCGGAGCTTCTCGACGGACTCGGGCGGTTCGGCCTCCTCCAGGGAGACACGGGTGCCGGGGTGCGCGGCGCGCAGCGCGGCGAGGGCTGTCGGGACGAGCGTGGAGCTGCCGCTGGGGAAGGAGACGAGCCGGACCCGGCCCGCGCGCAGGCCCGCGATCGCGGCGACCTCCTCCTCGGCGGCCGTGAGCCCGGAGAGGATGCCCGCCGCATGCCGGACCAGTGCCTCACCCGCCTGGGTCAGGCGCATCTCGCGCCCTGTGCGGATCAGCAGCGGGGTGCCGACGGACGACTCCAGTGCCTTCATCTGCTGGCTGACGGCGGGCTGGGTGCAGCCCAGCTCGCGCCCCGCCGCCGAGAAGGAGCCGGTGGCGGCGACGGCGCGCAGAACGCGGAGATGACGGGCCTCGATCATATGCCGAGCATAAGCGAGTCTTGGGGGTGGCGCCGGATATTGCGTCGACGCTTTGACCGCCGTCGCCTAGCGTTGTTGTCATGAAGCTTCTGTCGCTGAATCTGGGCCATGCGCGGGCCGTCGAGTACACGGACCAGCCGGAGGGCGTGACCGGCATCGACAAGCAGCCGGTGGACGGCCCCGTCCGGGTGACCGCGCCCGGGCCCAAGGGGGTCGGCGCGAGCGGCCTCGCCGGGGACGCGGTGTGCGACATGCGGCATCACGGCGGGGACCACCAGGCCGTGTACGCGGTGGCGCGCGAGGACCTCGACGACTGGGAGCGCGAGCTCGGCCGCACGCTGCCGAACGGCGTGTTCGGCGAGAACCTCACGACGCAGGGGCTCGATGTGTCCGGCGCGCGGATCGGCGAGCGCTGGCGCGTCGGCTCCGAGGTTGTCCTGGAGGTCACCTGCGGGCGCATCCCCTGTCAGACCTTCCAGGGGCACGTCGGGGAGAAGGGCTGGGTGAAGCGCTTCACCCAGAAGGGCGCGCCCGGCGCGTATCTGCGGGTGATCGAGCCCGGCGAGATCCGCTCCGGCGACCCGATCGAGATCGTGCACCGGCCCGGCCACGACGTCACGGTCGCCCTCCAGTTCCGCGCCGTCACGACCGAACGGGAGCTGCTGCCAAGGCTGTTGGCGGCGGGCGAGGCGCTGCATCCGGAGTCGCTGGCCACGGCGGAGAAGTACGTGGCGAAGTACGCCGGCTAGGCCCCTGAAAACCACGGTGCGCGGAACTCGTGGAGCTTGGCCGGGCGTTGGATGGCGGGGGGCGCCGGACGCCTGGCCAGGTCACTAACCTTGCGCCATGACAACGGCTCTGATTACGGGATCGACCGCGGGCATCGGCGCGGCCTTCGCGCGGCGTCTGGCGGCTGATGGGCACAACCTCGTTCTGGTGGCGCGCGATACGAAGCGGCTGCGCGAGCAGGCCACCGAACTGCACGACCGGCACGGCATCGAGGCGGAGGTGCTGACGGCGGATCTGGCGACCGACGACGGCATCGAAGCGGTGGCCGGGCGACTGGGCGACCGCAAGAACCCCGTCGACCTGCTGGTCAACAACGCGGGCTTCGGCAACAAGGGCCGCTACCTCGACGTATCGATGGCCGACGAGCTGAAGATGCTCAAGGTGCACTGCGAGGCGGTGCTCCGGCTGACGTCGGCGGCGACCGAATCGATGCGGGAGCGCGGCCGGGGCGGGGTCGTCAATGTCGCGTCGGTGGCCGCGTTCGTGCCGCGGGGTACGTACGGGGCGTCCAAGGCGTGGGTCGTGCAGTTCACGCAGGGCGCGGCCAGGGATCTGGCGGGCAGCGGCGTACGGCTGATGGCGCTGGCCCCCGGTTTCGTGCGCACCGAGTTCCACCAGCGGGCCGGAATGGGCACGGACAACATCCCGAACTGGATGTGGCTCGACGCGGACAAGCTGGTCGCGGCGGCGCTCGCGGATCTGGCCCGCGGCAAGTCGCTGTCGATCCCCGACCCGCGCTACAAGGCGCTGATGGGTGTGGTGAAGCTGGCCCCGCGGTCGCTGCTGGGCGGGATCACGTCGAAGACGGGGCGGAAGTACGGCCCTCAGTGACGGTGGACGTACGGCTCTCGACAAGGGCCGCCGTTCAATAGGTGGTGTCGTCCCTCCGGTGGGAAAATGAGGGTGTTCAACCGGACCCAGGGGGCCGGAGGCGGCGCCATGACATTCGTACAGCTCATCGACTGCAAGACCAGCCGGTTCGACGAGATGAACCAGCTGATGGACACATGGGTCGAACAGACCAAGGGCAAGCGGACCGCGACGCACAATGTGATCGGCAAGGACCGGTCCGACGCGACCCACTACATAGAGATCGTGGAGTTCCCGTCGTACGAAGACGCGATGCTGAACTCGAACCTTCCCGAGACGGACAGGATCTTCCAGGATTTGGTGGCTCTCTGCGACGAGATCCCGACGTTCACGGACCTGGACGTGGTCCGGGACGAGCAGTTGTACTCGGCCAACATCCGCAAGTTCTTCGAGACGATAGCCGCCAAGGGTGAGCTGTCACCGCTCAACAACCTGATCGCGGAGAACTACCACGACCACGATCCCGCCAACGAGCAGGACACCATCGGGCTCGACGCGATACGGCGCGAGATCGGGATGTGGCGTGGCGCGTTCGACTTCGCCTTCACCGTCGACGACCAGCTCACCGAGGCCGATCGCGTCTGCACGCGCTGGACCTGGAACGCCACCCACACGGGCGACTTCCGCGGGATCGCGGCGACCGGCAAGCAGGTCACCATGACCGGCACGACCGTCTTCCGGTGCCAGGACGACGGCAAGATCGCCGAGGGCTGGTGGCAGTACGACCAGCTGGGGCTGATGAGCCAGCTCGGCGTTCTGGACCAGCTTGAACTCTGACGGACTCCGGCAACTCCGCAGCACGAAGGCCCGGCTCCCCCACCAGGGGGACCGGGCCTTCGGTGTCAGCTACGAACTTCAGTGGGAGTGGCCGTGACCGTGGCCGTGACCGGCCTCGGCCTCTTCCTCGGCCGGCTTCTCGACGACCAGGGTCTCGGTCGTGAGGAGCAGGGAGGCGATGGAGGCGGCGTTCTCCAGGGCGGAGCGGGTGACCTTGACCGGGTCGATGACGCCGGCCTTCACCAGGTCGCCGTACTCGCCGGTGGCGGCGTTGAAGCCCTGGCCCTTGTCGAGCTCGGCGACCTTGGAGGTGATGACGTAACCCTCCAGGCCGGCGTTCTCGGCGATCCAGCGCAGCGGCTCGACGGCGGCCTTGCGGACGACCGCGACACCCGTGGCCTCGTCGCCGGTCTTGCCGAGGTTGCCCTCGAGGACCTTGACGGCGTGGACGAGCGCGGAGCCACCACCGGAGACGATGCCCTCCTCGACCGCGGCGCGGGTCGCGGAGATGGCGTCCTCCAGACGGTGCTTCTTCTCCTTGAGCTCCACCTCGGTGGCGGCGCCGACCTTGATCACGCACACGCCGCCGGCCAGCTTCGCGAGGCGCTCCTGGAGCTTCTCGCGGTCCCAGTCGGAGTCGGTGTTCTCGATCTCGGCCTTGATCTGGTTCACGCGGCCCAGCACGGCCTCGTGGTCGCCGCCACCGTCGACGACCGTGGTGTCGTCCTTGGTGACGGTCACGCGGCGGGCGGTGCCCAGCACGTCCAGGCCGACCTGGTCGAGCTTGAGGCCGACCTCCTCGGCGATGACCTGACCGCCGGTGAGGGTGGCGAGGTCGCCCAGCATCGCCTTGCGGCGGTCACCGAAGCCGGGGGCCTTCACGGCGACGGCGTTGAACGTGCCGCGGATCTTGTTCACGACCAGGGTCGACAGGGCCTCGCCCTCGACGTCCTCGGCGATGATCAGCAGCGGCTTGGAGGCGTTGGACTGGATGACCTTCTCCAGCAGCGGCAGCAGGTCCTGGATGGAGCTGATCTTGCCCTGGTGGATGAGGATGTACGGGTCGTCGAGGACGGCCTCCATACGCTCCTGGTCGGAGACCATGTACGGCGACAGGTAGCCCTTGTCGAAGGCCATGCCCTCGGTGAAGTCCAGCTCCAGACCGAAGGTGTTGGACTCCTCGACGGTGATGACACCGTCCTTGCCGACCTTGTCCATCGCCTCGGCGATGAGCTCGCCGACCTGCGGGTCCTGGGCGGACAGACCGGCGACGGCCGCGATGTCGGACTTCTCGTCGATCGGGCGCGCGGTGGCGAGGAGCTCGTCCGACACGGCCTTGACGGCGGCGTCGATGCCCTTCTTCAGGGCGGCCGGGGAGGCACCCGCGGCAACGTTCCGCAGGCCCTCGCGCACCAGCGCCTGGGCGAGCACGGTGGCGGTGGTCGTACCGTCACCCGCGATGTCGTTGGTCTTGGTCGCCACCTCCTTCACCAGCTGGGCGCCGAGGTTCTCGTACGGGTCGTCGAGCTCGACCTCGCGGGCGATGGTGACGCCGTCGTTGGTGATGGTGGGGGCGCCGAACTTCTTGTCGATGACGACGTTGCGGCCCTTGGGGCCGATCGTCACCTTGACCGTGTCGGCAAGCTTGTTGACGCCGCGCTCAAGGGCGCGACGGGCGTCCTCGTCGAACTTCAGGATCTTCGCCATGGGAGCGATTCAGCCCTCTCGGAAATCTTTGGGAGAACGAACTGCGCCCCCAGCACCCGGCTTGTTGAAGGTCGCGGGGGCCAGGGGCGCAGCTCACTGCAAAACTGAGGAGAATTACTTCTCGATGATCGCGAGCACGTCGCGAGCCGAGAGGACGAGGTACTCCTCGCCGTTGTACTTCACCTCGGTGCCGCCGTACTTGCTGTACAGCACGATGTCGCCGACGGTGACGTCGAGCGGAAGACGGTTACCGTCCTCGAAACGGCCCGGACCCACGGCAAGGACGACGCCCTCCTGGGGCTTCTCCTTCGCGGTGTCCGGAATGACCAGGCCAGAGGCCGTGGTCTGCTCGGCGTCGAGCGGCTGGACCACAATGCGGTCCTCGAGCGGCTTGATGGCAACCTTGGAGCTGGCGGTCGTCACGATCCGACCTCCCCCTTCGGAGATCTCACGGGGTTAACTGTCTGAGGTGGCGACCAGGTCGATCCGTCGTCGCGGGTGCCGGACCTGCCCGTCGCTATTGGCACTCTCCAGGGGGGAGTGCCAGACCTGAGACTATGACTGCGATTAGCACTCGGTCAAGCGGAGTGCCAAAGGCCTGCGGCGTGGCGTGGGATTCCGGGAGCCGTGCGTGGGTGTGGGCGTGCCCTGGGGGCTGCGCCCCCCGACCCCCCTTATCGGCCTGAACGGCCTTGCCCTCAAACACCGGACGGGCTGATTGATGCCGGCCCGCACCGAGTACCTGTCGAGTGGCTACAGGTAGCTCTCCAGGCGCGCCGGCGTGAAGCCCTCCGCCTGGATGCGCTTGAGGAGTCTGAGTGTCGCGTCCGTGAGGTTGGGTTCCCTGAACCCGGAGAGGATGTCGCCGGGCCGCAGCGGGTGGGCGTCGGCCGGGCGGCCGAGGACGACCGCCGCGACCCCGCAGTCGGCGGCGGCGCGCAGGGTGGTGGAGTCGTAGGCGCCGTACGGGGGGCGCAGCAGCCGGGGCCGGATGCCGAAGCGCTGTTTGAGCTTGTCCCGCTGGCCGCAGATCTCGGCGCGCTGGCCGGCGTAGGGCAGGCCGCGCAGGGAGGCGTGGTCGAGGGTGTGATTCTGGACGCTGGCGCCGACCTCGCCCAGCTGCGCGAAGTGCCCGTACCCCGGCCCGACGACACTGTTCGTGAGAAACATGCTGACCGGCAGCCGCAGTTCACGGACCATGTCGACGAACCGGGGATCGCGTTCGGCACCGTCGTCGTACGTCAGGAAGACCACCTTGTCGCGGGTGCGGACATGGTCCACGACGGGCGGCAGCCCCGGGCCCGCGGTGCGCGCGGTGGTCCTGGCGGGTGGTCTCGGCGGCCGCGCGAGCGGGGCGGCGAGCCCCCAGCGGCGGTACGCCGACTCGTGCGGCCGTACCTTCTGCGCCGCCTTCTTGCCCAGCCGTTCGATCGGGTCGACGGACTGGGCACAGCCGGTGAGCAGCGCGGCCGCGAGCAGCCCGGCGGCCAGGGCGCGCACCCGGTGCCTCACAGGTAGTCCTCCAGGCGGGCCACCGCGTACCCCTCGGCCGTCACTTTCTTCATGAAGCGGCGGACCATGTCGGGCATGGTGCCCTTCCAGTCGTTCCGGCCCCGGAAGTGGCTGAGGACGATGTCGCCGGGGTGCAGGTCGCGGTCCCACTCGCGGTACTCCCAGTGGTCGACGAAGACTTCCTCGTCCCAGATTGGCGCGTACTTGATGCCGCAGGCCTTCGCGGCGCGCAGGGTGTCCTTGTTGTAGTTGCCGTACGGGGGCCGGAAGACCGTCGGACGCCTGCCGAACTGCTTCCTCATCACACGCTGCATGCCACAGATCTCGTCCTTCTGCTCCGCGTAGGAGAGTCCGGGCAGGTAGGGGTGGGTCAGCGTGTGGTTGTTGAGGGTGATGCCCCGGTCGCGCATCTTGCGGAAGTACCGGTAGTTGTCCTTGACCAGGTAGTTGCTGAGGAACGCGGTGTACGGGATCTTCAGTTCGCTCATCATCCGCAGGAACCGCGGGTCCTTCTCCGCGCCGTCGTCGATGGTGAGGAAGACGACCCTGTTCTTGGTGGGGATGGTCGTGAAGACCGGGGGCAGCCCCAGTTCCTCCTGACCGTCGACCTCGAACCCCTTGCGTGCCTTGATCACCGGCTTCCTGGCGGGTGCGGGCGGGGCCGTCAGCGGCGTCTCGGCCAGCCCCCAGCGCTTGGCCGCGGCGACCCGCTGGGCCTGCGCGAGGCGGAGCTTGGAGGCGTACGCGTCGAGGGCACGGGCGGGGGGCGCCTTCAGCGGCTGCTGACCATGGGCCGGCCACACACCGCCGGAGCCGTCGTCCGCACAGCCGGAGACGACGGCGGTGAGGGCGAGCAGGGCGATTCCGCCGCGAAGACCCATCCCCTTCGCCCCATTTTTGTAATTTTGTCGTACTTGTCGCATGGTGTCGGATCCTCCCAGGCCCTGGCCCCTGTGGGGCCCCGACACCGCGGCCGGAAGCGCACGGTCCACCGACTGGCCCACAATGGCCCGGTGAACGACGTCTCCTTCGCCTCCCTCCTCACGCCCGAGGGCCACGCCCTGCTCGACGAGGTGCGCGGCACCGAACCGGCACAGGAGCTGGCCGTCGCCACCCGGCTGCGCCGCGAGCACCCGGCCGAGCTGGTCTCGGCGGCGCTCGGACAGGCGCGGCTGCGGCAGCGGGCGGTGGCGAAGTTCGGGGCCGAGGACGCGGAGCGGATGTTCTTCACCCCGAACGGGGTCGAGCAGTCGACCCGTACGACCGTCGCGACGCACCGCGCGCAGCGGCTCCAGGAGAGGGGCGTCCGCTCGGTCGCCGACCTCTGCTGCGGCATCGGCGGCGACGCGATCGCGCTGGCCCGCGCCGGGATCCGCGTCCTCGCCGTCGACCGCGACCCGCTGACCGTGGCGGTCGCCCGCGCGAACGCCGACGCCCTCGGTCTCGCCGACCTCATCGAGGTGCGCGAGGCGGATGTCACCGAGGTGGACACGGCGACGTACGACGCGGTCTTCGTGGACCCCGCGCGGCGCGGCGGACGTGGCCGGATCTTCGACCCCGAGGCGTACTCGCCGCCACTGTCCTGGGCGATCGGAACAGCGCTCGCGGCACCCCTGGCCGCCCTGAAGATCGCCCCCGGCATCCCCCACGAGGCGATCCCCGCCGAGGCGGAGGCCGAGTGGATCTCCGACGGCGGCGACGTGAAGGAAGCCGTGCTGTGGTTCGGCACGGAGCCCGGCCTGGTGCGGGCCACACTGCTGCCGGGCCCGCGGGTGCTGCGCGGGCGGGGGCTGCCGGATCCCGCCGTGCGACCGGTCGGGCGTTATCTGTACGAGCCCGACGGCGCCGTCATTCGCGCGCATCTGGTCGCGGAGGTGGCCGAGGAGCTGGGGGGCGGGCTGGTCGACGAGACCATCGCGTACATCACCGCGGACGAACTGCGGCCGACGCCGTATGCCACCGCGTACGAGATCACCGACCAACTTCCCTTCGGCGTGAAGAAGTTGAAGGCGCTGCTGCGGGAGCGAGGGGTCGGCGTGCTGACGGTGAAGAAGCGGGGGTCGGCCGTCGAGCCGGAGGAGCTGCGGCGGAAGGTGAAGCCCCAGGGGCCGCATGCGGCGACCGTGTTCCTGACGCGGGTGGCGGGTGCCCCGACCATGCTGGTGGGGCACCCGCGACCGGTCTGACCGTGGGCTACCGCCTGGCCTCGGTGCCCAGCTGGGCGAGGTTCGGCTCGACGGTGGGCCGGAGTGCGGCGCCCGTGCGGGCCGGCTGCGAGACCGCGCACGGACCGGTCGAGGAGAACGAACTCGTGGCCGCCGGGACTCCGTTGTAGTCCGGCCAGTACGTCCACTCGGCGCTGCTCGCGCTGACCGCCGCGCCCGCGGAGTTCAGCGCCGTCGTCGACACCGAGCCGGTGCCGCCGAAGACCGCCACGCCGTTGATGCTCGCGGCGCCCCTGACCAGGTAGGACTTGGTCTCGGTGGAGAGCGTGCCGAGGTCGGTCCACAACAGCGGGCCGAACACGTTCATCGCGGAGGCGGCGCTGGTGCCACCGCGCCAGCTGTCCGTGTAGGCGAGCGCCACGCTGCTCGGCGAGTACCACCACATCTTGGCGAGCGCCGCCGCGGTGCCCTCATTGGTGGAGGCCGTCACCGGGTAATAGGTGTACGTCGAGGGCCAGTTGGAGAACGCCGTGTGCGTCAGCGCGTACTTCGCCGAGGCGCCGACCGGGATCATGTAGGTGGTGTCCGGGTCGAGGCCGTTCAGGTACGACTTCACCGACGAGGTCAGCGAGTTCCCGTCGTTCAGGACGACGACGGCCTTGCCGCCGGTCCCGAGGGAGCCCGCGGCGGACGCGGACGCGAGCGCCGAGTGGTAGTCCGTGCCGGTGGCGAGGAACACGTACTGCGGCGCGCTGGTGATGGACTTGGCGACGGCGACCGAGGTCGAGTAGCGCGAGGTGCCGGCCAGCCGCTTCGGGGTGAAGCCGAGCGAGGTGACCTTGGAGGCGACGGCGCTGCTGAGGATCGACGTGCCGCCGACGAGGTAGACCGTCGCGCCGGGCTTGAGGACGCGCTTCAGCTCCGCCTGCACGGCCGAGGAGACCGAGGTCGCCGGCGTCAGCAGGACCGGACCGTGCTTCTTGCCCGCGAGCGCGGGGGCCGTCAGCGCGTACGCCTGGCTGTCCTTGGAGACCAGCACGGCGGACGAGGCGTTCATCAGGCCGCCCTCGCTCTGGCCGACCGTGTTCCAGGTCCAGCGGGACGCGGCGATGTTGGACCCGTAGACGTCGGCGCCCCAGACCCGGACGACGGTGTTCTTGCGCAGCGGCTGCCAGGCGGGCGAGCGGCCGCCCCACGGGAAGGGCTCGCCCTCCGTCACCGCGTCCGCGGTGATCGTCATGACGACGTTGCTCTCCTGACGGCCGCCGCTGGTGGGCCGATTGAAGTGCACGACGAGCCGGTTGCTCGCGGGCGCCCAGGAGGGGGTGTCGTAGTCGCCGGTGTCGTTGGTCAGGCGGCGCTCCCCTGTGCCGTCGGTGTTGACCGAGAACAGTTGGCCGTGCCCGTCGACGGAGCGGATGAACGCGACCTTGGTGCCGTCGGGCGAGAGGGCGGGCGAGCCGCCGCCCGCGGCGAGCGTGGTCTGCGTCTTGGTGGTGGCGTTGTAGAGCACGGCCGACGGCGTGGCCGTGGTGCACCCGGCGCCGTTGCGCTGGAAGACCAAGAGCTTGCCGGTCGCGTCGCCGCTCGGCAGGGAGTCGCAGCCGCCGCTGGACAACAGCCGGACCGGGGTGCCGCCATCGGCCGGGACGGAGTAGAGCTTCTTGGCCGCGGAGTAGACGATCTCGCGGCCGTAGGTCCAGTACGTCGGGTGCGAGGGCGAGGCGCCGCTGTAGGTCCCGTCGTACACCGTCGTCCTGGTGGTGCCGTTGACACTGATGGTCTGCACTGCTCCGGCCGACTCGAAGACCACGCGGCTGCCGTCGGGCGACCACGCGGGTGACTCGTCGTCGGAGCCGCCCGAGACACGCTTCTCGTCGTTGCCCGTGACGTCCATCGACATGATGCCGTCATTGACCACGGCGATCCTGCCGTCGGTCGCCGGCCACCCGACGACATCGGCCGCCGCGCCCGGCGCCAGCGCCGTCGCGGTACCGGCGGCGAGGGCCGTGACGGCGGTGAGCGCGACGAGTCTGCGGCGCGCGGACGAACCCCTGAAAACACGCATGGATGTACCCCCCACAGGTAGCGATGAGCTGTCGGACCGTGTCCCCCGGCGGTCTTCGGTGCGAACGGAAGGCGTCGCACCCGTTACGGCAGCTGCGCCACTGTAAACCCCGCCCGCTCAGCAAGGGAACAGAGTTGTTGGCGTGACCACGGATCCCGGATGCCGCGTGCGGTCAGGACGCGTCCAGGTCACGGACCCGCGCCCGCAGCAGCTCCTTCTCCGGCTCGTTGCGGGTCAGCGCGGCCGCCCGCTCGAACTCCGCGCGCGCCTCCGCCGTACGCCCCAGCCGGGCCAGCAGGTCCCCGCGGACGCTGGGCAGCAAGTGATAGTCGCGCAGGGCGGGTTCGGTGGCGAGGGTGTCGACGAGGGCGAGGGCGGGTTCCGGGCCCTCGGCCATCGAGACGGCGACGGCGCGGTTCAGCTCGACGACCGGGGAAGGGGAGCGGGCCGCCAGCAGCCCGTACAGGGTGGCGATCTGCGCCCAGTCCGTGTCCTCGTACGCGTAGGCCTGCGCGTGGCACGCGGCGATGGCGGCCTGGAGGGCGTACGGGCCGGGGCCCGCCGTGGCGACGGCGTTGGAGCGGCCCAGCGCGGCGAAGCCCCGGCGGATGAGCAGGCGGTTCCAGCGGCGGCGGTTCTGGTCCTTGAGCAGCACCGGTTCGCCGGAGGGGCCGGTGCGGGCTGCCGCGCGGGACTCCTGGAGCTCCAACAGGGCGGCCAGCCCGTGTACTTCGGGCTCCTTGGGCATCAACTCGGCGAGCACCCGGGCCAGTCGGAGCGCGTCCTCGCACAGGGCGGGGCGCAGCAGGTCGTCGCCCGCGGTGGCGGCGTAACCCTCGTTGAAGATCAGGTAGATGACTTCGAGGACCGACCCGAGCCGGGCTTCACGCTCCGGGCCGGACGGGACCTCGAAGGCGACCCCCTTCGTCGCCAGCGTCCGCTTGGCGCGCACGATGCGCTGGGCGATCGTCGCCTCGGGGGCGAGGAAGGTGCGGGCGATCTCGGGGGTGGTCAGGCCGCCCAGCAGCCGCAGGGTGAGCGCGATGCGGGCCTCGGCGGACAGGACGGGGTGGCAGGCGGTGAAGACGAGCCGCAGCAGGTCGTCGTCGATGTCGTCCGGGTCGGCGGGCTCCTCGAGCGGGGTGGTCGTGTCGAGGTCCCGCCCGATCTCCTCCAGCTTGCGCGCGTACCGCTCCCGGCGGCGTACGAGATCGATCGCGCGATGCTTGGCCGTGGCCGTCAGCCAGGCGCCCGGATTGTCCGGCACACCATCACGCGGCCACTGCTCAAGGGCCGCGACCAGGGCGTCCTGCGCGAGCTCCTCGGCGATACCGACGTCACGGACGATCCGGGCCACGCCGGCGATGATGCGGGGCGACTCGATGCGGAAGATCGTCTCGACGACGTCGCCGGAGGCGGTGGCATCGGCCGCGGTGGCATCGGCTGGGGTGACGGTGGGCTGTGGTTCCACAACCCACCATCAGACACCCACGGCGGCCCTAGGCCAAGGAACCGCTCAGCCCTCCGCGATCTCCCGCACCTCGCAGGTCACCGTCCAGTGCTCCTCGTGCACCTTCAGGAACCGCTTGGTCCACTCGATGGCCTCGGCCATGTCCTTGCACTGCATGAGGGCGTAGCCGCCGACGACCTCCTTGGACTCGGTGAAGGGCCCGTCGGTGACGGACAGCTGCCCGCCCTCCCAGTGCACCCGCTTGCCCTGGGCGGACGGCGTCAGCCCGTCGGTGGCGAGCATGACGCCCGCCTTGGTGATCTCCTCCAGCAGCTCGCCCATCCGCTGCATCAGCTCGGGGCTGGGGCCCTCGGCGGGGGCGGTGGCCTCGTCGATCTGGATCAGCGACAGGTAGCGCGGCATGGTGACTCCTCGTGTTTCGTGTGTCTCGTGTGTCCCGGAGGCGGGGCTTCTCCCTGCCTCTCACCCATGCGTCGATCGGGAGACGCCTGAATCGACACCGTCTCCGGATTTCTTGGAATTTTCTTCCGCGAGGTTCGTTTCCGCAGGTCGCAGTGGCAACCCAGACGACCTCTACCGCCTCCACGGCCGCCCCCGGAACGAGAACGGCCGCCCCTCCGACCCCCCGTTCTCGTCATCGGCGCCGGGCAGCACCGCCCAGCTGACCGACGTGACCGCGGAGTCGAGGGACAGGGTGCTGACGGCCTCTTCGAGGAGGCCGTCGTTGCGCCGTTCCGCTGTCAGGAGGGCGGAGACCGTCACCTTGGGGCCCTCCTCCGCGTCCTGGCTGTGCACGGAGTGGTCGGCGGCGGTGGCGGCCGCCGCACCGTCGGCCGTGCCCAACGAGATCCCGTTACGGCGACATGATCACCGCACGAGACCCCCCGGCTCAGGGTTTGGCTGTACGGTCGCCCACTTCACGCACGCTCACTTCAGCGAGGCCCACAACTCGCTCGCCTCCGGCTCGTTCGCCACCACCCGGTTGGGGTCCGAGGGAGCCGTCACCACCGGCATCATGACCGTCTTGACCTCGTCGGACGACAGCCCCTTCAGGCTCTGCCCCAACTTCATCAGCTCACCGAGCGAGTCGAGACCCGTGTCCGTCGTCAGACTGCCGGTCACGGCGTCCGCGACGCCGTACAGCTTGGTGGGACTGGTCAGCAGGTCGGTCGACGAGATCTGCTTCAACAGCGCTTTGACCAGCTTCTGTTGGAGACCTATGCGCCCCAGGTCACTGCCGTCGCCTATGCCGTGGCGGGTGCGGGCCAGCGCCAGCGCCTTGGTGCCGCCCAGGTGGTGTTTCCCGGCCTTCAGGTGCAGATGGCTCTTGTCGTCGTCGATGTCCTCGTCCGTGGTGACGGTGACGCCGCCGAGCGCGTCCACGAGCTTCGCGAAACCGGAGAAGTCGATCTCGATGTAGTGGTCCATGCGCACGTTGGTCATCGACTCGACCGTCTTCACCGCGCAGACCGGACCGCCCACCGAATAGGCGCTGTTGAACATCGCGTTGTACGCCACCGATGTCGTGCCGCCCGACGACGTGGGGCACGACGGGCGGGTCACCAGGGTGTCCCGGGGAATGCTCACCACGGTCGCCTTGGTGCGGCCCTCGTCGATGTGGACGACCATCGCCGTGTCCGAACGGGCGCCGGAGCTGTTGCCGCCGCCGAGCTTGGCGTTCGCCTTGCCGCTGCGGGAGTCGGAGCCGAGGACGAGGATGTTCACGGCGCCGCTCGGCAGCGGAGCGACGGAGGCCGAGGCGGACGCGGACGCGGTCGGCGTCGTCACCGCCTTCGCCGGACGGTCGTCGCCGAGCGCGCTGTTGATGTCGACGCTCTTGATGTTGTGGTTCAGATGCCAGTACGCCCAGCCCGCCCCCGCGGCGGAGAGCACGAGGGCGCCGGCGAGCACGACGCCGGCGGCCTTCAGCAGGCTGTGCCGGCGGCCGCCGCGTCTCGCGGCGCCCTCTTCGTCATCCCTGTGCTCGTCTTCAGAAGTCACGCGGAGGAACGTAAGTCCGAATTATTACGAGCAGGAACCACTTCTCGGGTTTCCTTCGGAAAATCTCACACTTCTCAGGCGGGCCTCAGCCCAGCGTCACTGTCGGCACCGGATTGCTGCCGCTCCATGACGCGTTGAACCCGAACGTCACCGAGCCGCCGTCCGCGACCGTCCCGTTGTAGGAGGCGTTGACGCAGCTCACGGCCGCACCCGATTGTGTACAGGTCGCGTTCCAGGCCTGCGTGATCTGCTGGCCCGCGCCGTAGGTCCAGCTCGCCTTCCACGACGACAGCGCGGCCCCGGAACAGGCGATCTTCACCTGACCCGTGAACCCTGTGTTCCACTGGTTCGTGACGCTGTACGTCGCCGTGCACGCGCCCGTCGTCGGAGGTGTGGTCGTCCCGCCGAGCGAGGTCGCGATCGCGTAGTACGCCGGTTTCGGCGCGTAGTTCTCGTCGTACGGTGTCGCCGCGCCGTATCCCGAGAAGACGTCCGGGATCCAGGAGTCGGAGTCCGTGAAGCCCCAGACGGTGACGCCGTAGCAGCGGGACACGGCCACGCACGCGTCGAACACGGCCTTGTAGTCGGCGGCCTGCTGCGCCAGCTTGGTGCTGTCGGACGGGAGTTGCATCCGGATGTCCAGCTCGGTGATCGCGACGTCGACGCCGAGGTCGGCGAAGCGCTGGATGTTCTGCTGGAGCGTGGACGGCACCTGGCCGAGGATGAGGTGGGCCTGGAGGCCGACCCCGTCGATGGGGACGCCGCGGTCCTTCAGCGACTTGACCAGGTTGTAGAGGGCGGTGCTCTTCGCGTTGACGCCCTCGACGTTGTAGTCGTTGATGTAGAGCTTGGCGCTCGGGTCGGCCGCGTGGGCCCAGGTCAGGGCGTTGGCGATGTAGTCGGCGCCGAGGCCGTTGTACCAGAGGGTCGAGCGGTAGGTGCCGTCCTCGTTGAAGGGCTCGTTGACCACGTCCCAGGCGGCCAGCTTGCCTTTGTAGCGGGTGACTTCGGTGGTGATGTGGTCCTGGAGCAGGGTGCTCAGCTCGGCAGACGTCCAGGTGCCGTTCGTCAGCCAGCTCGGGTTCTGGCTGTGCCAGACCAGGGTGTGGCCGCGCACCTGCTGGTTGTGGGCCTGCGCGAAGGCGACGATCTGGTCGGCCTCGGTCCAGTTGTAGGTGCCCCTGGTGGGCTCGACGGAGCCCCACTTCATGGCGTTGCCCGGGGTCAGCGAGTTGAACTGGGCCCCGGCGATGTCGCCGTACGTCCCGGTGAGTTTGGAGCCGGTGACGGCGGTGCCGATGACCTTGCCCTTGGCGGCGGCGAGGTCGCGGAGCGGGGTGTCCGCGGCGTGCGCCGTCGTACCGGCCGCGAGCAGGGCGCCCACGGCCGCGGCGCCCGTGAGCAGGGCGGTGAGGCGCGAGCGTAACGAGGCTCTGGGGGTTCGCGGGCGTAACGAGGTTCTGGAGGTTCTCATTGCGGGTGCCTCCGAAAGTTTCGGTCGTGCAACCGATTGACTTCGGAGCAGTGTGGGACCGCTCCCACCCCTCGTCAAGACATCCGTCACGGCCGTATCGCCGTGCCCCTACGCCGGGGGCGCGCCGGTGCTGCTGCGCACCACGAGGCTTGTGGCCAGTTCCACTCTTGTCGCCGCCGACGCCCCCTGCTCACGCCCCAGTTCGAGCACCAGCCGCGCCGCCGCCTCCGCCATCTCCGTCAGCGGCTGCCGTACGGTCGTCAGCGGCGGCCCGACCCAGCGCGCCACCGGCAGATCGTCGAACCCGACGACGCTCAGGTCCTCGGGAACGCGCAGCCCCAGCTCTCGCGCGGCCTCGTACAGGCCGAGCGCCTGGAGGTCGTTGCCCGCGAAGACGGCGGTGGGCCGGTCCGGCGAGCGCAGCAGTTCGAGCCCCGCCCGGTACCCGCTCTCGTGGTGGAAGTTGCCCGGCCGGATCAGCGCCGGGTCGACCGGCAGCCCCGCCGTCTCCAGCGCGGCGCGATAGCCGTCGACCCGGGCGCGGCTGCACATCATCCGCGAAGGCCCGCTGATCGCGCCGATCCGGGTGTGCCCCAGCTCGACGAGATGGCGGGTCGCGGCCAGCCCTCCGTGCCAGTTGGTGGCGCCGATCGACGGCACGTCGTCGCCCGGGTCGCCTGCCGGGTCCATCACCACGAACGGGATGGACCTGCTGGTCAGCAGCGCCCGTCCGGACTCGTCGAGCCCGGACAGCACGAGGATCACCCCGTACGGGCGGCGCGCGGCGACCTGGTCGGCCCAGGTGCGGCCGGGGGTCAGCCGCCCCGCGCTCTCGGAGAGGACCACGCTCAGCCCCTCGTCCCGGGCGACGTTCTCGACGCCCCGGATCACCTCCATCGCCCAGGCGCTCTCCAGCTCGTGGAAGACCAGGTCGATGAGGGGTGACCGGGTCGCCTCGGCCCTGCGCCGCCGGTAGCCGTACGAGCGCAGCAGCTCCTCGACGCGAGTGCGGGTCGCCGGGGCCACGTCGGCGCGGCCGTTGAGTACCTTCGAAACAGTCGGAGCCGACACGCCGGCCTCGCGGGCGATCTCGGCGAGCGTCGCGGTCTGCGTCGACCGCGCGCTCAGCGGCTTCACGGGGTTCATGGGCGCGATCGTAGCCTCGCGCAGCGGCACGCCGAACCCCCAATTGACGCCATACACCTCCCGGAAAATTCGGCATGCGCCGCGAAAGATTCGCACATCACTTGACCCGCACCTCGCATCGCATCCGCCGGCCCGGCCCCGTCACCCGCTCGGGCCCGGTCAGCGTCACCGGCACCGCGTAGCGCACATCGCCCTCGGCACTGGACACCCCCAACCGCAGCTCCAGCGCCCCCGGTTCGACGATCCGGTCGCCGTCGGGTCCGGTGTACGCCGCCAGGTCCGCCGGGACCGTGAAGTGCACCTCCGCCGACGCCCCCGCCTCCAGCGGCACCCGCGCGTAGCCGATCAGCCGGGCCACCGGTCGCGCCACCTTGCCGACCGGGTCGTGCAGATAGAGCTGGACGACCTCCGTACCGGCCCGCTCCCCCGTGTTGCGGACGGTCAGCCGCAGCGTCGTCTCGCCGTCCGTCGCGAACGCGGCGTCGTCGACCGTCGGCGCCTGCCAGGCGTACGACGTGTAGGACAGCCCGTGCCCGAACGGGAACAGCGGCGTCGGGTCGAGGTTGCTCGCCCCGCTGATCTGCCCGAGCGGCGGGGCGAGATAGGTGTACGGCTGTCCGGCCGGGTCGCGCGGCACGCTCACCGGGAGCCGCCCCGACGGGTTGACCCGCCCGGACAGGATGCCCGCGACCGCGGCGGCGCCGTCCTGGCCGGGGAAGAAGGCCTGCACCACCGCGGCGGCCCGGTCGGCCCAGCGCCCCAGCGCGTACGGCCGCCCGGAGAACACCACGAGCACGACGGGCGTCCCGGCGGCCAGCGCCTTGTCCACCAACTCGCCCTGCCCCTCGGGCAGTTCGAGGTCGGCCGCGTCGCACCCCTCCCCCGAGGTGCCGCGCCCGAACAACCCGGACCGGTCGCCGACCGCGACCACACACACGTCGGCCGCCGCCGGGTCCTCTCCGAACTCGGCGTCCGGCAGCTCGGCGCGCAGTGCGTCGAGCAGCGTCGGTACGGCGACGCCCATCGGGACGTCGGGGTGGTCGAGGAGGACATGGCGGGGGAAGGTGTAGCAGCCGAGCATGGCCGCCGGGTCGTCGGCGAGCGGGCCGAGGACGGCGATCCGCCGCACCTCGGGCGCGAGGGGCAGCGCGCCGTCACCGTTGGCCAGCAGGACCACCGACTCCTCCGCCAACTGCCGTGCGATCTCCCGCATATGAGGCGGATCGAAGTCGACTGTCCCCTCGGCGGCCGGGGACTCCCAGTCGGGGTCCAGCAGTCCCAGTTCGCACTTCTGCGTCAGGACGCGCAGCGCGGCCCGGTCCACCAGATCCTCGTCGAGCGGCCCGGACCCGTAGCACCGTACGGCCGGCAGCTCCACGTCCACGCCTGCCGCGAGCGCGAGCGCCGCCGCTCCCGCCGGGGAGTCGGCGAGCCCGTGCGCCGACTCCAGGAGGGACACGGCGAAGTAGTCGGCGACGACCGTGCCGGTGAACTTCCACTGCCCACGCAGGAGTTGGCTGAGCAGTCCGCGATGCGCGTGCGCGGGCAGTCCGTCGACGTCGTTGTACGCCGCCATCACCGACCGCGCACCGCCCTCCCGCAGGGCCATCTCGAACGGAGGCAGGATGACGTCCGCCAGTTCGCGCGGGCCGATCGACACGGGCGCGTGGTTGCGGGCGCCGCGCGAGGCCGAGTACGCGGCGAAGTGCTTGAGCGTGGCGACGACGCCCGCGGACTCCAGCCCCTGGACGTAGGCGGTGCCGATGGTCGCCACGAGGTAGGGGTCCTCGCCGATCGACTCCTCCGTACGACCCCAGCGTGCGTCCCGTACGACGTCCAGGACGGGGGCCAGGCCCTGGTGGATGCCGACGGACCGCATGGTGACGCCGATCGACGACGCCATCTCCTTCACCAGGGCGGGATCGAAACTCGCGCCCCAGGCGAGCGGGGTCGGGAAGATCGTCGCCTGCCAGGCGGTGAGGCCGGTGAGGCACTCCTCGTGGGCGACGGCGGGCAGCCGGAAGCGGTTCGCGGCGCGGATGTGCTCCTGGAACTTCGCCAGCCGGGCGGCGCCCTCGGCGGGCTCGACGGGCGCGGTGCCGAACGGCCGGGTGAGCTGGCCGAGGCCGTGCGGAAGCAGTTCGGCGAGGTCCAGGTCCTCCGACAGGGCGTGCTGGTGCGGGGCCATGTCCCCGCCCGGGGTCTCGTTCGAGCCGGGCCAGACGCTGTAGAGCTGGGCGATCTTCTCCTGTGGGGTCATACGGGCGAGCAGGTCGGCGGCGCGGACGGCTGCGGGCAGAGCGGGGTCCTGCCAGGGGTCGGTCATGTAACTCCTCACGTGGATAGGGGGATTGGGCCCCTGAGACGGGTCAGCCCTTGGTCGCGCCGAGCGTGATGCCGCCGATCAGCTGCCGCTCGGCGACCGCGTAGAAGGCGAGGGCGGGCACCATGGCGAGCACCAGGTAGGCGAAGATGCGGGCCACATCGGCGGCGTACTGGCCCTGGAACTGCTGGATGCCGACCGGGATCGTCCACCAGGTGGGCTCACTGAAGACCAGCAGCGGCAGCAGGAACTGGTTCCAGCTGCTCACGATGGCGAGGACGGAGACCGTGCCGAGCGCGGGCCGGGCCAGCGGCAGCAGGATGCGCCAGAAGAAGTCGAAGCGGGTGCAGCCGTCGAGCGTCGCCGCCTCCTCCAACTCCCCCGGGATCTCGCGGAAGAAGCCGCGCAGGATGATGATCGTCACCGGCAGTCCGAAGGCCGCCTCGGGCAGGATCACGCCCCATGGGTTGTCGAGCAGCCCGAAGGTGCGCAGCAGGATGAACAGCGGCAGGATCGCCACCGCGAACGGGAACATCAGCCCCATCGTGAACAGGGTGAACATGAACTCCCGCCCACGGAAGGCGAATCGGGCCAGCGCGAAGGCGGCCAGGGCCGCCACCGACACCGTGAGCAGGGCGGCGCCCACCGCGATCACCGTGCTGCTGCCGATGGACTTCCAGAACGAGCCCGAGCCGAGCAGCGAGGTGTAGTTCGAGGTCACCCACGGCGAGGGCAGCCCGAACGGGTTGGAGGAGAGCTGGTCGGTGGACTTGAAGCCGGAGATCAGGGCGTAGAGGAGAGGGGTGACCATGAAGACGCCGACCACCCAGAGGATCACGTACATGGGAAGGGTGCGCAGCCGCCGGCGCCGCAGCACCTCCTTCGGTGTCCCCGTCGTGGCGCTCACCGGCGTCCCCGTCGCAGCGCTCATCGGTTTCCTCGCATGGTGGTGATGGCTCCTTCGGTGTCCCGGCGCAGTACGAAGCGCTGGTAGGCGAGGGCGAAGACCAGGCTGATCAGGAACATCACGACGCTGATGGCGCTGGCGTAGCCCATCTGATAGCGCTTGAAGCCGTACTGGACCATGCTGATCGCCATGGTCTCGGAGGCGTGGTCGGGGCCGCCGGTGGTGATGACCCAGACCAGGTCGAAGAGCTGGATGGAGTAGACGACGGAGAGGAACGCGCTGATCCGGAGGGTCGGCGCGAGCAGCGGCAGCGTGATGTGCCGGAAGCGCTGCCAGGTGCCGGCGCCGTCGATGCGCGCCGCCTCGTGCAACTCGGCCGGAATGCCCTGGAGTCCGGCCAGGTAGAGCATCATGTGGAAGCCGAAGTACTTCCACGTCATGACGAGGAAGAGGGTCGGCAGAACGGAGCTCTGCCCGGCGAACCAGTCCCCGCCCAGGCCCTCCAGGCCCACCTTGTCGAGGACCTTGTCGGCGAGCCCCTCCCCCGGCGCGAAGATCATGCTGAACAGCACGCCGGTGATGACCTCGGACAGGATGTACGGGGCGAAGAACAGCATCCGGTACACGGCCCGGCCGCGCAGCTTCTGGTTCAGCAGCACGGCCATGGCGAGCGCGAACGGCAGCTGCACGAGGATGGAGAATCCGATGAGCAGCGCGCCGCGCCCCAAGTCCCCTATGAACACGGGGTCCTTGAAGAGCCGGGTGTAGTTGTCGAAGCCGATGCTGTCCGAAGGCGAGCCGAATCCGCCCCAGTTGAAGAAGCTGACGTAGATCGCGTAGCCCATCGGCACCAGTACGAGCATGCCGAACAGGGCAAGGGCGGGGACCGTGAACACGACGGCCGACAGCCAGTCACGCACCCGGCGCAGCGGCGACCTGCGCCGCCGTGGACCAAAAGCGGCCGGGTCCTGGTCGTCGTACTTGCCGACGTCGCTCACGTACGGCGCCGAACCCGCAGAGTGGGTCGCGGAGGTCGAAGTCGAGTGGGTCATCGGCGGCGCTAGCTCTTCTCGCTCTTGGCGACCTGGGTGACCGAACGCGTCACCTGCTCGGGCGACTTGGAGCCCGCGATGAGCGCGGCGACGCTGTCGTTGATCTCCTGGCCGACGGCGGGGGCGTACGCCTGGTCGAGGTAGAGCTGGAAGCCGGTGGCCTTGGTCAGCATCTGGGAGACGGCGGTGAGGTTGGGGTCGGTGAGCGCACCGGTCAGGTCCTTGGAGACCGGTATCAGGCCGGTCTCCTTGATGAGCTTCTCGGCGAACTCCTTCTCCGCAAAGAACTTCAGGAAGTCCAGCGCCTCCTGCGGCGCGCCCTTGCGCAGCGCGTGACCGCCGCCTCCGCCGAACACCTCGGTGAGTGCGCCCTTTCCGCCCTCGACCGCGGGGAAGGAGAAGAAGCCGAGGTCCTTGCCGATGCCCTTGCCGGAGTCGGCCTCGACGATCGGCGCCCACTGGCCCATCAGCTCCATGGCCGCCTTGCCGTTGCCCATCAGGGCCGCCTCGCCATTGGGGTCGGAGTAGGCCCCGCCGAGGAACCCCTTCTGGAAGGGCTGGAGCGCGACGAGGTCCTTGAGGTGCTGGCCGGCCTTGACGAAGTCGTCGCCGGTGAAGTCGGCGTCGTCGGAGGCCTTCTGCATCGCCTCTAGACCGGCGACGCGCATCGAGAGGTACGCCCAGTAGTACATGCCGGGCCACTTCTCCTTGCCGGCCAGGGCGATGGGCGTGATGCCCTTGGCCTTCAGGGCGCGGATGGCGTCGAGGTAGCCCGACCAGGTGGTGGGCGGGGTGGTGATACCGGCCTTCTTGAAGAGCGCCTTGTTGTACCAGAAGCCGACGGCGCCGATGTCGAAGGGGACGGCGTACAGCTTGTCGTCGAACTTGTAGGCCGCCATCGAGGCGGGTACGTAGTTGCCGGTCCACGAGGCGACCTTGTCCGTCAGGTCCTCGACCAGTCCCGCGTCGAGCTGCTGCTTGAGGACGCCGCCGCCCCAGGTGTGGAAGATGTCCGGCAGCTTGCCCGAGGCGATCTGCGCGGTCATCTTCGACTTGTACGCCTCGTTCTCCAGCGTCACGACCTTGATCTTGACGTCCGGGTGCGCGGCCTCGAACTCCTTGGCGCGCTGGGCCCACAGCTTCTTCGCGGGCTGGGTCGTGGTGATGTTCCACCACTCGATCGTCTTCTTACCCGAACCGCCGTCGCTGTCCGAGGAGCCGCACGCGCTCAGGGCGGCCGCGCCCAGGCCGGCCGCCGCGGACGCCGCCAGGAACCTCCGGCGGTTGAGGGGGGTGTAGGTGTTGCCCAACGCTCGCATCGCGCACCTTCCGGAAGAGGGCCGAAAATTATCGGTGGAGTGCGCTCGGAAATTACGGGTGTGCGTCAGGTATGTCAACGCTCCTGACAAATATCGGGTGGTTCGTTGGCTGCGGGACGGTGGGGGCTGGTCGCGCAGTTCCCCGCGCCCCTAAATAAAAGCCAAAAGACGGGGGCTGGCCGGGGGCGACGGGGCGCAGCCCCGAGCCTTCAGGGGCGCGGGGAACTGCGCGAGCAACCCCCACCGGCCCGCAGCCAAACGAACAAGCCGCCACCGCCCCGTCTTTCAGGGGCGCGGGGCTGTGACATTTGCGGCTCCGCCGCGGGGCGCGACCAGCCCCCACCGGCCCGCAGCCGAAGAACAAGCCTCAGCCGCCCCGACTCAACCCCGGGGTGCCGTACTCGCCCGCACAACCAACTCGGTCGCCAGCTCAACCCGAGGAGACGCCGGCTCCTCCCCCAACGCCAGCCGCAGAACCGTTCGCGTCGCCAGCTTCCCCATGTCCGCCAGCGGCTGCCGCACGGTCGTGAGCGGCGGTGCCGACCACCGGACCTCGGGGAGGTCGTCGAACCCCACCACGCTCATGTCCTCCGGCACACGCAACCCCCGCCGCCGCAACGCCTCGATCGCCCCCAACGCCATCTGGTCACTCGAGGCGAACACCGCGGTGGGCGGCTCCCCCAGGTCGAGCAGGGTGTTGCAGCCGTCGAACCCCGCCTGGTGATAGAAGTCGCCCGGCACGATCAGCGCGTCGTCGACGTCGACACCGGCCCCCTCCAGCGCCGCCCGGTACCCATCGAGCCGCGCCCGCGAGCACAGCAACCGCACCGGCCCGGCGATGAAGCCGATCCGGCGGTGGCCGAGGCCGAGCAGATGCTCCGTCGCGGCCATGCCGCCGGCCCAGTTGGTGGCGCCGACGGTGGGCGCGTCCAGGGACGGCGACCCCGCCGGGTCGATGACGACGAGCGGTACTCCGAGGCGCCGCAGCTCCTCGTGCAGCCGGGGTTCGAGGACGGAGGTCACCAGGATCACGCCGTCCGAGGCGCGGGCGCGCAGATTGGTCATCCACTGCCGGGCCGAGCCCGAGGCGCCGTGGATCGCGGAGACCACCGTGCCCACACCCGACGCGTGCGCGACCTCCTCGACGCCCCGGATGATCTCCACGGCCCAGGGGCTGTCCAGATCGTTGAAAACAAGGTCGATGAGGGCGGCCCGGTCCCCAGGCGCGGACGATTTGCGCTGGTAGCCGTGGTACCGCAGCAGGTCCTCGACCCGGGCCCGGGTCTCCGGCGACACATCGGAGCGGCCATTGACGACACGCGACACGGTGGGCACCGAGACCCCGGCCTGCCGGGCGATCTCGGTGATCGTCACCTTGTTCTTGATGCTCTCCCGGGCCACTGCGCCCACCTCCGTCGACATGTCCAAGACTCCCCCTACCGTGCCGGCCGCACCAGCGAAACTTTGCAGGAGTCTTCCGGAAAAGCGAGCTCGGCGTGAAGCCCGGCCGGGAACGACGGCGTCAGGAGACCGACTCGAACCGCCACCGATGGACCGCACGGGTCACCAACTCCGCGGCCGGCTCGGGAAGTTCGGGCAGCTCGGCGTCGTACGCCGCGTCCCACCAGGTGATGACGAGCACGCGGTCCTGAGGAGCCCTGAAGAGCTCCCGGCGCAGCGGCGGGACCGCGAGCTCCTGCTCCTGCGCCCGCGCCCAGGCGAGCAGTTCCTCGCCCCGCCCGGGAACGGCCCGCGCCTCCCACATGAGGGCGACGGTCATTGCCTCAACCTCTTTCGTGATTCTGCGACGCGAGCATCCCTGGCGCGCTAGGTTCTAGCCAACCGGGCTGGTCTCAACCCGGCTGGTGCTGATCGCAGAAGACCTGACGGGCCGCTGTGCTCGTGAGGCGGCGTGAGCCAGGAATCCCCTGTCTTCGGATAGGGGAGGGGTCAAGAGTACAGGTTCTCCTTGCTGACCTCGTGTACGTGGTCGTGGCTATGCCCGTGACCGGGGACGTGAGTCTCCGTCACGGGCAGCGACGAGTCCGCCGACAGATCCCAGTCGGAGGCGGCCCGGTTCCGCGCCACCATCTCCGCGCCGAGGGCCGCGACCATCGCACCGTTGTCCGTGCACAGCTTCGGCCGCGGCACCCGCAGCCGGATCCCGGCGGCCTCGCAGCGCTCCTGGGCGAGCACGCGCAGCCTGGAGTTGGCGGCCACGCCGCCGCCGATCATGAGGTGGTCGACGCCCTGGTCCTTGCAGGCCCGTACGGCCTTGCGGGTGAGCACGTCCACCACGGCCTCCTGGAAGGACGCGGCCACATCGCGCACCGGCACCTCCTCCCCCGCCGCCCGCTTGGCCTCGATCCAGCGGGCCACGGCGGTCTTCAGACCGGAGAAGGAGAAGTCGTACGCCGCGTCGCGCGGCCCGGTGAGCCCGCGCGGGAACGCGATCGCCTTCGGGTCGCCCTCCTTCGCGTACCGGTCGATGACCGGGCCGCCCGGGAAGCCCAGGTTCAGCACGCGGGCGATCTTGTCGAAGGCCTCGCCCGCCGCGTCGTCGATGGTCGCGCCCATCGGCCGTACGTCGGAGGTGATGTCCGTGGACAGGAGCAGCGAGGAGTGCCCGCCCGACACGAGGAGGGCCATCGTCGGCTCCGGCAGCGCCCCGTGTTCCAGCTGGTCCACGCAGATGTGGGAGGCGAGGTGGTTGACCCCGTACAGCGGCTTGCCCAGCGCGTACGCGTACGCCTTCGCCGCGGAGACCCCGACGAGCAGCGCACCGGCGAGCCCGGGCCCGGCGGTGACCGCGACCCCGTCCAGGTCCTTCGCGCTCACCCCCGCCTCCTTCAGCGCCCGGTCGATGGTCGGCACCATCGCTTCCAGGTGGGCGCGGGAGGCGACCTCGGGCACGACCCCGCCGAAACGCGCGTGCTCGTCGACGCTGGAGGCGATCGCGTCCGCGAGCAGGGTGTGGCCGCGGACGATGCCGACGCCGGTCTCGTCGCAGGAGGTCTCGATGCCGAGGACGAGCGGTTCGTCAGCCATTGCTCTCTGTGCTCTCTGTTCCTTGTACTGAACTCGATGGGTCGGTCAGGCGCATCACCAGGGCATCGATGTTCCCCGGCTGGTAGTAGCCGCGCCGGAAGCCGATGGGCTCGAAGCCGAAGCGCTCGTACAGCTTCTGCGCGCGGACGTTGTCCACCCGGCATTCGAGCATCACCTCGGCGCACTCGAACGCGGTCGCCGCCCGCAGCAGCTCGGTGAGCAGCCGGGCGCCGAGCCCCGTGCCCCACTGCTCGCGGCGCACGGCGATGGTCTGTACGTCGCCCAGGTCCCCGGCGGCGGCGAGTCCGGCGTACCCGACGAGCCGCTCCCCCTCCATGGCCACGACATAGCGCCGTGTCGCCTCCGGCCCGCGCGCGTGGGCCAGCTCGGACCAGAACATCCCCCGCGACCAGGCGTCCTCGGGAAAGAGGTCCTTCTCCAGCACCAGTACGGGATCGATGTCCCACCAGCGCATCTCGCGCAGTTCGACGGTCACTTGGGGGTGACCACCTTGTAGTTCTTGGGCACCTGGGCGTCCGGGCGGCGCAGATAGAGCGGCCGGGGGGCCTCCAGCTCCTCGCCCGCGGCGAGCTTCTCCGCGGCGAGGCAGGCGAGCGCGGCCGCCGCGACGTGCTCGGGCGCGCGGGCGTCCGGGAAGGTGTCGGGGTAGAGCAGCGCGCCCGCGCCGACGGCCGGCAGTCCCGCCACGGCGTCGGCGATCTCGGCGGGCCGGTCCACGGCGGCCTCCGACACGCGCGTACGGCAGTCGGCGTACCGCGCCCAGTAGACCTCCTTGCGCCGTGCGTCCGTGGCGACGACGAAGGGGCCCTCGACCTCGGCGGCGTAGGCGAGCCCGTCGAGGGTGCACAGGCCGTGCACGGGCACCCCGAGCACGAGCCCGAAGGTGTCGGCGGTCATGAGGCCGACACGCAGCCCCGTGTACGGGCCGGGGCCGACGCCCACGACGATGCCGGTGACGGCGTCCAGCTTGAGGCCTGCCTCGGCGAGCACCCGGTCCACGGCCGG
The DNA here is from genome assembly GCF_041053035.1 of Streptomyces sp. R35. NCBI lineage: Bacteria > Bacillati > Actinomycetota > Actinomycetes > Kitasatosporales > Streptomycetaceae > Streptomyces > Streptomyces sp. R35. Next base: position 6,689,429 of record NZ_CP163440.1, on the reverse strand, counting down.
CAGCAGCAGCTCTCCGTGCCGGCGCGCGTCCACCTGGATCGACGAGGCGATGACGGACGTGCCGTCGTGCAGGGCGACGGTCACTGCGGGGGTGGCGGTATCCAGAGCGAGCAAGAGCACGCAAACAGCCTACGGCGCCCGAGCCGGACGTACGGCCGCCCGGGAGTGCTGCTCCCCGGCTGCTACCGTCAACAGCAAAGACGTACGCAGTACGAGAGGTGGGCACACAAGGTGGCTAGGAGCAGCTCGGGATTCGTGGCCGGGCTCACCGTGGCGGCGATCGCCGCAGTCAGCTTCCTCGCCTACCAGGCGTCCGCGAGCGTGCCGGACACCCTGGGCAAGCCGCACGCGAGCGCCTCGCCCAAGGCATCCGTCTCGAAGGCCCCCCGTGACAAGAAGAACCCGGCGGCACTGCCCAGCCAGTCCGGCACGGGCGAGCGGGTCGTCTACTCCACCGACGACGACCGCGTATGGCTGGTCGGCGCGGACAACAAGGTCCAGCACACCTTCAAGGTCACCCCGGGCACGATCGACCCTGCCGTCGGCACCTACGCCGTCACCACCCGCTCCAGCGCGGTCACCGGATCGGATGGCATGCAGATCGAGCACGTCGTACGGTTCACGCTGGTCGACGGCGTAGCGATCGGCTTCAGCGCGGCGATGAACGGCTCCACGGCCTCCCCCGACTCCACCAAGAAACTCGGCGGCATCCGCGAGTCCCGCAAGGACGGCACCGCGATGTGGGAGTTCGCAACAATCGGCGTAAAGGTCGAGGTCATCCAGTAGCGGGACTTGGAAGCGGGCCTTCAGGACCGTGCCCCTTTAGGGGCGCGGGGAACGGCGCAATCTTTATAGGCGCGCGATGCTGTGTCGATATGCGGCTCCGCCGAGTGGGCGCGCCCAGCCCCCACCGAACCCGCAGACGAAAACGAACCCCCCAGCGGAGCGCTCACGCAGCCTTGCGGGGCTCCTCGACTACCGCCACCTCCGCCGGAGGCACCCGCGGCGGCAAAGACACCGCGTCGGCGGCCGCACACGCCGCCAGCAGCTCCCGCATCGACACCCCGGCCACCCCACCCGGAACCGGCGGCGCCACCGGCACGTCACGACGTTCTGAAGCCGACATGGACGCCTCCTGGGTCTTCGGGGGCAAGCGTGGTTAGGTAGACCTAACTACGGACTGGTGTCCATGTGAACACGGCCGGGACGCCGAACGCAATATCTTGCCGACGTCTTGTCGGAACGTTAAGCAAATCTACGAACGACGGGCGCGCCGACACGATCAAAACGGTGCCGGTCAGGCCGAGAGCACGCTCAGGTCCACCGTCACCCAGCGCTCCCCCAGGCCGGTGACCGTCACATGCCGTACCTCGTCCGTGGTGTCCCCGACGGCCCGGTGGATGACCACGTGCAGTCGGTCGTCGGTCAGCTCCTCGACCTTGCCCTCGCCCCACTCCACGACGATCACCGAGTCGGAGAGCGAGACGTCGAGGTCGAGGTCCTCCATTTCGTCGAGCCCCCCGCCGAGGCGGTACGCGTCCACGTGGACGAGCGGCGGACCGTCCCCGAGGGAGGGGTGCACGCGGGCGATGACGAAGGTCGGGGAGGTGACCGCGCCGCGCACGCCGAGCCCCTCGCCGAGCCCGCGGGTCAGCGTGGTCTTGCCCGCGCCGAGCTCTCCGTTCAGCATCACGAGGTCGCCCGCGCGCAGCAGCTTGGCGAGCCGGCGGCCCAACTCCCGCATCTGTTCGGGGGAGTTGACGGTGATCTGCGCGCTGACCCCGTTCTGCGCGGGCTCAGCCTGGTTGTGCGGTGCTGCTGGTGCTTCCATAGCCACCCACGGTAGCTCCTGCCGGGACGGCTCCCGCGCGCATGAGGAGGTCGGCGAGACGGTCTATGACGACCTCGGGGTGCTCCAGCATGACGAGGTGCCCGGCGTCGGCGACGAGCACCAGCTCGGCGTCCGGCAGCAGGTCGGCGATGGCCTCGCTGTGCTCGCTCGGGGTCACCAGGTCCTTGACCCCGGCGAGGACGAGGACGGGCAGGTCGGTGAAGTGGGTGAGCGCCGCGGTCTTGTCGTGCTCGGTGAACGCCGGGTAGAACTCGGCGACGACATCGATCGGGGTGCCCTCGATCATCCGCTCGGCGAACCGCTCGACCGCCGGGTCGACGTCCCGGGTGGCGAACGAGTACCGCTTGATGACCCCGGCGAACAGGTCGGCGGTGGCCCGCCGCCCCCGCTCCACCAGGGCGGCCTGCTGCCCGAGCGCCCGCAGTACGCCGGGGAGCACGCGCCGCACCGCGTTGACGCCCGCGACGGGCAGCCCGAAGTTGACCTCGCCGAGCCGCCCCGACGACGTACCGACGAGGGCGATGGCGACGACCCGGTCGCGGATCAGCTCGGGGTACTGGTCGGCGAGGGCCATGACGGTCATCCCGCCCATCGAATGGCCCACCAGCACGATGGGGCCCTCGGGCACGGCCGCGTCGATGACGGCCTTCAGGTCGCGGCCGAGCTCGTCGATGGCGACCGGCGTCCCGTCCTTGAGCTGGGCGACGCCCCGCCCGGACCGCCCGTGGCTGCGCTGGTCCCAGTGGACGGTGCGCACGACACCGCGCAGCGCGGCGCGCTGGAAGTGCCAGGAGTCCTGGTTGAGGCAGTAGCCGTGGCTGAAGACGACGGTGACGGGGGCCGGCGCCTTGCGGCCGAAGAGCCGGCGACGGCGCGGGGCGAGGGGGGCCTCCGGCTCGGCGTCGTCGACCTCGTAGTACAGCTCGGTGCCGTCGTCGGCGTACGCCTTGCCGGGGGTGCCGCGCAGCGAGCCGTAGGGGCCCGTGGAGTCGAGCGCGAGGCGGGCCTTCCTGCGCATGCCGCGGCCGACCGTGAGGCGCTCTATGGCGACTCCGGCGGCGGCGCCCGCTGCCACGACGCCTATCGCGGCGCCGGCGACACCGGCCCTGCGCCAGTTCCCGGCGGAGGCGGCGGCCGCCGAGGCCGCACTCGCGACGGCCTCCGCGCTGCTCTCGCTCACGTCCCGCTCCTCTTCGCTTCGCTGTCAGCTCTTCGCCGGGTCCTGCTCGGTTATTCGGTACTACCCGTCTTGTTCCTCGTTCACATTCACGTAGACGCGGGGAACGCGGGTTCCGATCCGGGTGACGATTTCGTACGCGATCGTGCCCGCCGCCCGGCCCCAGTCCTCGGCGGTCGGCTCGCCGCGGTCGCCCGGTCCGAACAGGACCGCCTCCGTCCCGGCCGGGGGCTCGTCCCCGCCCAGATCGACGACGAACTGGTCCATCGCGACCCGGCCCGCGACCGTACGCCACTTGCCGCCGACCAGGACGGGTCCGGTGCCGGAGGCGTGGCGCGGGATGCCGTCCGCGTAGCCGACGGGCACGAGGCCGAGGGTGGTGGCGCCGGGCGTGGTGTAGTGATGCCCGTAGCTGACGCCGTGGCCGCCCGGGACGTGCTTCACCAGCGCGAGCGACGCGGTCAGCGTCATCACCGGGCGCAGTCCGAAGTCGGCCGGGGTGCCGAGCTCGGGGCTGGGCGAGATGCCGTAGACCGCGATGCCGGTGCGTACGAGGTCGAAGTGGCTCTCGGGGAGGGTCAGCGTGGCGGGCGAGTTGGCGATGTGCCGCACCTCGGGGCGGACGCCCTGCTCCTCGGCGTACGCCACCATCTCGCGGAAGCGGGTGAGTTGGGCCTGGATCGAGGGGTGACCGGGCTCGTCGGCGCAGGCGAAGTGCGACCAGAGGCCGGTGACGGTGATGAGCCCGCGGGCCTCGGCGCTCAGGGCCTCCCCGACGAGCTCCGGCCAGTCGTCGGGCCGGCAGCCGTTGCGCCCGAGGCCCGTGTCGGCCTTGAGCTGGACGCGGGCGGGCGCGCCGACCGCCTGAGCGGCTGCCACGACCTCCCGCAGTGCCCACATCCCGCTGACCGAGACGTCGAGGTCGGCCTCGATGGCCTGTGCCCACGGCCCGCCCGGTGTCCAGAGCCAGCACATGATCCGCCCCGGCAGTCCGGCCGCCCGCAGCGCGAGGGCCTCCTCGGGGGTGGCGGTGCCGAGCCAGGTGGCGCCGGCCTCGCGCGCCGCTCGGGCACACGGCACCGCCCCGTGGCCGTACGCGTCGGACTTGACCACGGCCATCAGGGCCGCGGACGGCGCGTGGGCGCGCAGGGTCCGCACGTTGGCCCGCAGGGCTGCCAGGTCGATCTCGGCGCGGGCGCGCAGGGGTGCTGTCTCGTTCATCGCGCCCCCAGTGTCTCAGAGGGGCCTGACAGCACCCCGGCGCCGGTACCGCTAGGACCCCGCAGGACCCCGCAGGACCTCATCCGACCGTCCGGCATCAGGTGCCGGCTCTACGGCCCCACACGTAGACGTGGTCGCCCGTCTTGAGGACGCTCCACAGCGTGCGGGCGTCGGCGAGCCGCAGATTGACGCAGCCCCACGAGCCGTTGGGGTTGTAGATGCTGCCGTAGATGGCATGGAAGGCCTGTCCGCCGCTGAAGAACTGGCTGTACGGCATGGGGCTGTTGTAGAGGGTCGACCAGTGGTTCTTGTGCTTCCAGTAGATCTTGAACCAGCCGGTACGGGTCCGGTACCCGGCCCGCCCGCTGCGCATGGGCACCGGCCCCCACACCACCTTCTTCCCCTTCTGCACCCAGGTGAGCTGTCGTTTCAGGTCCACGCAGGCGATCCGGTACGACCGGACGGGACACTTCCCGGCGGCGTTCGGGTTCTTCATCGCGGAGAGCAGCTGCATGCGGGCCCAGGTGACGGGTCCGGCGAAGCCGATGTTCGGCTTGATCTTGTACCGCGTCTGGAACGTACGGATGGCAAGACAATCGGCAGCGGACTGTTTCCCGTCCACCTTCAGCTTCAGCCACTGCTCGACCTGCCGCTGATACGGTCCCGTCCGCTTGCTGCATGTCACCGCCGTGCCTGCGGCGGCGTCGCTGAGCGGTACGTACTCGATGAGCGCGTCCGTGCCGGCGGGGGCGCTGGGCGGCTCGACGGCATCCTCTTCAGCGGTGGGTGTGTACACCCTGGGCGCGAGCATCTGGTCCGGGGTATCGATCTGCCACGGCTGATGCGGACCCGGCGCCACGCCCGGCACCAGTTCGCTCCCCGGTCCGGGGGCGGGCGGCCCACCCACGGCCAAGGCGCTCTCCCCGGGCAACACCGCCAGCAGCGCGAGCACCACCGCCGCACTCCGGCCCCACCACACCATTCGTCTGATCATCATGCGACCAGCCAACGCAACCCGCCCCCGCCCCCGAGTGAGCCGCGCGGAAGGGGTCCCCCATTCGCCCGGACCGTTCTCTCGCCCCCGCCGCCCCTACCCGTCCCATCCTTCTGGGGCTCCGCCCCAGACCCCGTGGGTTGTTTGTCGGCTGCGGGCCGGTGGGGGCCGTTCGCGCAGTTCCCCGCGCCCCTTAAGGGGCGCGGGGAACTGCGCAATCTTTTGGGGGTCTGGGGCGGAGCCCCAGGGATGGGACGGGTAGGGGCGGCGGGGGCGAGAAACGCTGGTGGGCCTCAGTCGCGGATGTCCCGCCACGCGTCCGGGATCGCCGAAGCCACGTCATGGGCCCCCGCAGGCGCCCCGTCGGCCGCGAACCGCCCGGCAAGACCGTGAACGTACGCAGCAACACTCCCCGCATCCACCGCGGACAACCCGGCCGCCAACAACGACCCGGCAAGCCCCGACAGCACGTCCCCACTCCCCGCGGTCGCCAGCCAAGCCGTCCCCGTCGAATTCACCCGCACCACCCCACCCCCCGCATCAGCCACCAGCGTCGTCGCCCCCTTGAGCAACACCGTCGCCCCGTACAGCCCCGCAAGCTCCCGCACAGAGGCAAGCCGAGCCCCCTCCACCACCGCTCGCGAAACCCCGAGCAACGCCGCCGCCTCCCCGGCATGCGGAGTCATCAGCGTGGGCGCACTCCGCGCCCGCACGGCCCCCCGCTCCGCGAGCCGCAACCCGTCCGCGTCCACCAGCACCGGCACCTCCGCGGCCAGCACCTCGTCGACCGCCGACGCGTCGTCCCCGGCCCCGGGCCCGACGACCCACGCCTGGACCCGCCCCGCCTTCCCAGGCCCCTTGTCGGACACCAACGTCTCGGGGAAGGCGGCGATCACCGCGTCCCCGGCGGGCCCCACGTACCGCACGGCCCCCGCCCCACCCCGCAGCGCACCGGACACGGCGAGCACCGCCGCCCCGGGATAGCGCGCGGACCCGGCGGCGATCCCGACGACACCGCGCCGGTACTTGTCGCTCGCCGCCCCCGGCACCGGCAGCCGCGCCGCGACATCCGCGTGCTGGAGCGCCTCCAGTTCGGCCTGGTCCGGCAGTTCGAGACCGATGTCGACGAGGCGTACGGAACCGGCGTACTCACGCGCCGGATCGATGAGCAGTCCCGGCTTGTGCGTGCCGAAGGTGACGGTCAGGTCGGCGCGGACCGCCGCGCCGAGGACCTCCCCGGTGTCCGCCTCAATGCCACTCGGCAGGTCGACGGCGACGACGGCCGCACGCGACTGCTCGGCCCAGGCGGCCAGCGCCGCGGCGTCCGGCCGCAGCCCGCCCTTGCCGCCGATCCCGACGATGCCGTCGACGACGAGGTCGGCACGGCGGACGATCTGCTCGGCGGCACTAGGGGTGACCAGGCTGCCGCCCGCCCGCCGCAGCGCGGCCAGCCCCCCGGCATGCGTCCGTTCGGGGGCGAGCAGTACGGCGGTGACACCGGCCCCGCGCCGGGCCAGCCGGGCCCCCGCGTACAGCGCGTCGCCCCCGTTGTCGCCGCTGCCGATCAGCAGCACGATCCGGCTGCCGTACACCCGCCCCAGCACATCGGCGCAGGCCGCGGCCAGTCCGGCGGCGGCGCGCTGCATCAACGCCCCTTCGGGGAGCCGCGCCATCAGCTCCCGCTCGGCCGCCCTTACCGTCTCCACGCTGTAGGCAGTACGCATAGGCCCGAGTCTCGCATCAGCGCCCCGCAAGCGGCGCGGGGAACTGCGCGAGCAACCACAGACATCCCGCGGCCGACGAACCACCCGCGACGAGCGATTCCCCCGACGCGGCGGCTACCCCTCCGCCACCACCACGGCCGAAGCCACCCCCGCGTCATGGCTCAGCGACACATGCCACGACCGCACGCCCAGTTCGGCCGCCCGGGCCGCCACCGTGCCCTTCACCCGCAGCCGCGGCTGCCCGCTGTCCTCGACATAGACCTCGGCGTCGGTCCAGTGCAGACCGGCCGGGGCGCCGAGCGCCTTGGCGAGCGCCTCCTTCGCGGCGAACCGGGCGGCCAGCGACGCGATGCCTCTGCGCTCCCCGCTCGGCAGATGCAACTCCTGCTCCACAAAGACCCGTTCGGCCAGTCCGGGTGTGCGCTCCAGCGACGCCCGGAACCGGTCGATCTCGGCCACGTCGATACCGACCCCGATGATGCTCATGCCTCGCAGCCTATGGGGCGCGGCACGGGCCCCGGTCCAGCCACCGGGAATGTCTCACCCCCCTGTTAGCCTGCGGCGACTTCACATCGAGCGCACAGGCACGGGGGGCCTGCCGGTGCGCGACACTTCCAAGTACGCCATGGGGGCGGAGGCATGACCAGCACAACCGGCGGCGTGAGCGGAGCACCAGGCATATCCGCGCCGCCTCGTTTCGACCCGTTCGACACCCTGCCCGAACTCGTCCCGCTACGCACCGCGGCGGCGCACGGCGACTGGCCCGCCACGGCGGCGTTCTTCGCGGGCCTCGGCACGGAGGCGCAGCGTTCCTTCGCGTCGGGCCTGCTGGCCGGCATCGACGGAGTGGAGCGGTATCTGGAGCAGGCCGTGGCCGCCCTGCCCGGCGACCCGCTGCCCCGTACGCTGCTCGCCGACCGGTATCTCCACATCGGCTGGGACATCCGCAGCGGCGCCCGAGCCCAGCATGTCTCGCGGGACCAGTTCGACCGCTTCCACGAATGGCTGCGGCGGGCCGAGCAGCTGCTGATCGAGGTGTGCGCGGAGCACCCCTCGTACGCGCACGCCTGGACGGTGCGTGTGACCACCGCGCGCGGTCTGGAGCTCGGGCAGGCCGAGGCCCGGCGCCGCTACGACCGGCTGGCCGCCCACCACCCGCACCACTACCCGGCGCAGATGCAGCTGCTGCAGAACCTGTGCCCCAAGTGGAGCGGCTCCTGGGAGGCGGCGCACGGCTTCGCCCGCGAGTGTGCGGCAGCGGCCCCGGACGGCTCGCACTCCGGTGCCCTGGTGGCCATCGCGCATCTGGAGCACTGGCTGGAGCTCCTGGGTGACGGAGGCATGGAGGCCACCGCGTACATGCGGGGTGTGCCCGTCCGTGACGATCTGCGGTTCGCGGCCCAGGTGTCCGTGCTGCACAAAGACTACCGGCCCGGCTTCCACGGCATCGGCGCGCACAGCGCGTTCGCCCTCGCCTTCTCGCTCGGCGGCCACCACCAGGACGCGATCCCGCACTTCCTCGAACTCGAGGACCGGGCCGCCGAGTTCCCGTGGCAGTACACGCCCGACCCGGCGGCCGCCTTCGTCAAGTACCGCAAGGCCGCACTGTCGGCAGCCTGGGGGGAGTCGCGATGACCACCGAAATCACCAACCCCGTAGCCAAGTTGGCGGGGCTCGTCGGCCACACCACCACCCAGGGCATCCCCACCCTTTACACACCCAAGCAGGGCGAGATCACCGCCGGGCTCTTCTTCCGCGTGGGCCGCGCCGACGAGACCCTGGCCACCGCCGGCATCACCCACCTCGTCGAGCACCTCGCGCTGCACCGGCTGGGCCTGTCCGACCTGCACTACAACGGCGCGACGGCGAACGCGTACACCCTCTTCCACGTCACGGGCAGCGAGGACGAGGTGGTCGCCTACCTCAACAGCGTCTGCGCGGCCCTGCGCGACCTGCCGCTGGACCGGCTGGAGACCGAGAAGGAGATCCTGCGGACGGAGGCGGCCGGCCGCAGTGGCGGGCCCAACCACCAGATGCCGCTGTGGCGTTACGGCGCCCAGGGCTACGGCCTGTCCAGCTACAGCGAGCTGGGCACCTGGCGGCTGACCCCGGACGAGGTGCGGCACTGGGCCCAGACGCGCTTCACCCGGGACAACGCGGTGCTGTGGATCACCAGCGACTCCGTGCCTGAGGGACTCGATCTGACGCTGCCGGCCGGTACACGCATCCCGGCGCCCGCCGCCTCGAACGCGCTGCCGGTCACCCCCGCCTACATCCACGGCGACGACGGCCACGTCGTCTTCAACGCGGTGCTGCGCCGCTCCACCGCGGGCGCCGTCTTCGCCGACGTCCTGGGCCGCGCCCTCTTCCAGGACCTGCGCCAGGAGGGCGGCTACTCGTACTCGGCCGAGGCCGACTACACCCCGCGCGACGCCGACTTCGCCACCCTCACGGCGTACGCCGACGCGCTGCCCAAGAAGCAGGACGCGGTGGTCGGCGGTTTCGTCGACGTCCTCGCCCGGCTGCGCGCGGGCCGCATCGAGCAGGCCGAGCTCGATTCGGCGCGCACCAAGGCCCTGAAGATGTACGACACCCCGGAACTCGCCGCCGTGTCACTGCCCTCGTACGCCCTCAGCCTGCTCCTGGGCCATCCCATCCTCAGCCCGGACGAGCACCGGGCCGAGCTGCGCGCGCTGACCGTCGAGGATCTGCGCGAGGTCGCCCGCGAGATGTGGTCGACCGGGCTGCTCCAGGTACCGGGCCGGGGCGCCGACTGGGCGGGTTTCTTCCTCGCCCCGCAGTACTCGACGCACGCGCTGACGGGGACCCGGCACCGTTCGCTGGAGGACGAGCGCGTCACACTGACGATCGGGGCGGAGGGGGTGTCCCTGACGACGCCGCGCGGCCCGGTCACCGTCCGGTACGACGCCTGCGCGGCGATGACCGCCCGCCCGGACGGAGCCCGCACGCTGACCGGGTACGACGGCTTCTCGGTCACCATCGAGCCGACCCTCTACAAGAGCGTGACGCCCGAGCGGATCGCGGCGGTGGACGCTGCCGTGCCGCCCGCGGCGGTGGTGCGGATGCCGCAGCGGGACCCGTCCCGCATCCCGCGGCCGGAGGCACCCACGTCCGCTCCGCGCTCCCAGGGCAAGGCGCACTGGGGCTGGACCCTCGCGCTCTGGCTCGTCGGCTCGGTGGCCGCGGTATGGGGCCTGCTCAGCGTGCTCGTCACCCTCGACGAGGCCGGTGCGGCACACCCTGACTCCGCGGCCGTCATCGGCCTGTGGGTGATGGAGCTGCCGTGCCTCTTCCTGACGTGGCGGCTGTACCGCCGCCGCAGGCGCGGCTGATTCCGCCCTGGCTACTGGACGTCGACAAAGTCACCGGTCGCCTTCACAGAGCCTGTGGTGGTGGTGCCGGCGAAGCTGAAGCGGTAGTAGCCGTCGACGCCGGCCGTGGTGGTGGTCTTCAGGGTGCCGGTGCTGCTGGACGTGACCGTCTTGAGGGTGGTGTACGTGTCGCTTCCCTTCTTGCGGAACTGCAGCAGCACCGGCTGGGTCGCGTAGCCCGCGTACCGGCCCGTGGTCCAGTTGGCGCGGCTCAGCTTGCCGGTGACCGTGATGGTCTTGCCCTTCTTCACCGGCTCCGGGGAGGCGTCGACGGTCAGCGTGGCGGCGCGCTTGAGCTTGGTGGTGGTGACGTCGTCGTTGTAGCTGGCGTTCGCGTAGAGGTCCCAGGCGCCGAGGAACAGTTTCCAGGTGCCCGCGACGCCGTTGCCGTCCGCGAAGTCGTGCGCGGGGTCGATGTTGAAGACGGCCTTGCAGCTGTAGACGCCCTGCTGGGTCGTCGATTCCGTGCAGGTGGCGTCGTCGTCCGTCCCCAGGGAGCCGGTGATGTCGTCCACGTTCGAGCTGTCGGTGCCCTGCCACAGGAAGGCCTCGGTGAGGGCGATGCCGCTGTCGTTGGAGGCGGTGTACGTGACGGTGACGGACTTCTTGGCGGTCACGCCGAGGACGATGTCCTTGCCGCCGTTGATGACCGCGTCCGAGAACTTGGTGGCACCCAGCGAGTCCTTCGGCGACACGGTCTTCGAGGCGAAGGATCTGAGCTTCGTCGCCCCGTCCGCACGCTCCGACGCCTGGGCGACGGCCGGAAGGGCGAGCGCGGAAAGCACGACGGCGCTGGAAAGAACGACGGCAGCGGCGCGTATACGCATGGAATCCCCCACAGTGAAAAGGTCGAGAGGCCCGGCCGAACTCTCCCCCCGGCCAGGCCTGTTGAGGCCTCGCATCGTACAGACACAGCGCCGCCCCGCACCCGCACTCGGCCTGTGACCCGAATCATGGAGGCAGCGGGGATTGGCAGATGTGTGCCATGCATGACCTCGGAAAGGCCTGGTCGCGACTGCCGGGGCCGGCACGGAACCGCCAATCACTCACCCTCTACGCCGCGGGCGGCTCGCAGCCCTGAAAACTCACTCCACCGTCACCGACTTCGCCAGGTTCCGAGGCTGATCCACCTCGTTCCCCCGAGCCGTAGCCAGTTCACAAGCGAACACCTGCAACGGAACGGTCGCCACCAGCGGCTGGAGCAGCGTCGGCGTGGCCGGGATCCGGATCAGATGGTCGGCGTAGGGAACGACCGCCTCGTCGCCCTCCTCCGCGATGACGATCGTGCGCGCACCCCGCGCCCGGATCTCCTGGATGTTGGACACGATCTTGTCGTGGAGGACGGACCGCCCCCGAGGCGAAGGAACGACGACGACCACCGGCAGGTCGTCCTCGATCAGCGCGATCGGCCCGTGCTTCAGCTCGCCCGCCGCGAAGCCCTCGGCGTGCATGTACGCCAGCTCCTTGAGCTTCAGGGCGCCTTCGAGCGCGACGGGATAGCCGACGTGCCGGCCCAGGAACAGCACGGTCTTTTTGTCGGCGAGGGAGCGCGCCAGCTCCCGTACCGGCTCCATGGTCTCCAGGACCCGCTCAACCTCGCCGGAGATGTGGGACAGGTCCCGGATCACGGCCAGGATCTCGTCGCCCCACTTGGTGCCGCGCACCTGGCCCAGGTACAGGGCGACCAGATAGCAGGCGACCAGCTGCGTCAGGAACGCCTTCGTCGAGGCGACGGCGACCTCGGGGCCCGCGTGGGTGTACAGCACCGCGTCCGACTCGCGAGGGATGGTCGAGCCGTTCGTGTTGCAGATCGCCAGCACCTTGGAGCCCTGCTCGCGGGCGTGCCGCAGCGCCATCAGCGTGTCCATGGTCTCGCCGGACTGCGAGATGGCGATCACCAGCGACCGGGTGTCGAGAATCGGGTCCCGGTAGCGGAACTCGCTCGCCAGCTCCACCTCGCACGGGATCCGCGTCCAGTGCTCGATGGCGTACTTGGCGATCAGCCCGGCGTGGAAGGCGGTCCCGCAGGCCACGATGACGACCTTGTCGATCTCGCGCAGCTCATGGACCGGGATCCGTACCTCGTCCAGCGTCAGCAGGCCGGACGCGTCGATGCGCCCCAGCAGCGTATCGGCGACCGCCTTGGGCTGCTCGGCGATCTCCTTGAGCATGAAGTAGTCATAGCCGGCCTTTTCGGCCGCCGAGACGTCCCAGTCCACGTGGTACGAGCGCACGTCGGCGGGCCGGCCGTCGAAGCCGGTGACCGTCACGCCGTCCCGGCGCAGCTCCACCACCTGGTCCTGGCCCAGCTCGATCGCGGAGCGCGTGTGGGCGATGAACGCGGCGACGTCCGAGGCGAGAAAGGCCTCGCCGTCTCCGACGCCGACCACGAGCGGCGAGTTCCGGCGCGCCCCGACCACCACGTCCGGATCGTCGGCATGCACCGCGACCAGCGTGAACGCGCCCTCCAGCCGCCGGCACACCAGCCGCATCGCCTCCGCCAGGTCCGCGCACGAGGAGAACTCCTCGGCGAGCAGATGCGCGACCACCTCGGTGTCCGTCTCGGAGGCCAGCTCGTGCCCGCGCTCGGCCAACTCGGCGCGCAGCAGGGCGAAGTTCTCGATGATGCCGTTGTGGACGACGGCGACCCGGCCCGCGTTGTCCAGATGCGGATGCGCGTTCGCATCGGTGGGGCCCCCGTGGGTGGCCCAGCGGGTGTGTCCGATGCCCGTCGTCCCGGTCGGCAGCGGCCGGTCGACGAGCTCCTTCTCCAGGTTGACGAGCTTGCCGGCCTTCTTCGCGGCGGCGAGCCCCCCGTCCGCCGGCACGGCGACGCCCGCCGAGTCGTATCCCCGGTACTCCAGCCGCTTCAGTCCGGCCATCACCACGTCAAGCGCCGACTGCGACCCCACGTATCCCACGATTCCGCACATGGGCCGCAGCCTACGGTCCGAGGCCCGCCCGAACCCGGCACCGCGTGCCCGATATCGGAAATTCCAGCCACCCTCGGCGGAGGTCACCGAGTACCCCGCGTGACGGACCCCACGCCCCATCCCGTCCATACTCCCGTAACAATGGACTGTGATCTCTCCGGTCTCCCCGTTGCAGCGGAGCGCCCACCGGCCCAAGCCGGAGGCGACTCCCTACGTCGACCTCACCCGTGCCGAGTGGAGCGCGCTGCGCGAAAAGACGCCGCTCCCGCTGAACGCCGAGGAGGTCGAGAAGCTGCGCGGTCTGGGCGATGTCATCGACCTCGACGAGGTGCGGGACATCTATCTGCCGCTGTCCAGACTGCTCAATCTGTACGTCGGTGCCACCGACGGACTCAGAGGCGCCCTCAACACCTTTCTCGGCGAGAAGGGCTCCCAGGCCGGCACCCCGTTCGTCATAGGGGTCGCCGGGTCCGTGGCCGTCGGCAAGTCCACCGTCGCCCGCCTCCTCCAGGCCCTGCTCTCGCGCTGGCCCGAGCACCCGCGCGTCGAGCGGGTCACCACGGACGGTTTCCTGCTCCCCACCAAGGAGCTGGAGGCGCGCGGCCTGATGTCGCGCAAGGGTTTCCCCGAGTCGTACGACCGCCGCGCCCTGACCCGGTTCGTCGCCGACATCAAGGCGGGCAAGGACGAGGTGACGGCCCCCGTCTACTCGCACCTCATCTACGACATCGTGCCTGACCAGAAGCTCACGGTCCGTCGCCCCGACATCCTCATCGTCGAGGGCCTGAACGTGCTGCAGCCCGCCCTGCCCGGCAAGGACGGCCGCACCCGCGTCGGCCTCGCGGACTACTTCGACTTCAGCGTGTACGTCGACGCCCGCGCCGAGGACATCGAGGCCTGGTACCTCAACCGTTTCCGCAAGCTGCGCGCGACGGCCTTCCAGAAGCCCGACTCGTACTTCCGCAGGTACACCCAGGTCTCCGAGGAGGAGGCGCTCGACTACGCCCGCACGACCTGGCGGACCATCAACAAGCCGAACCTGCTGGAGAACGTGGCCCCGACCCGCGGCCGGGCGACCCTCGTCGTGCGCAAGGGCCCGGACCACAAGGTGCAGCGGCTGAGCCTGCGCAAGCTGTAATCCCGTACGACTATTCTGCGCCCATGCTGCACCTGCGCCTGATCACGCCCGCCGACCGCACCGATGACGTCGTACGCCTCATCGAGAAGACGGTCGGCACCACCCACCTCGTGGTCCTGCCGGGCGCCGCCCGCAACCCCGCGGGGGACGTCGTGATGTGCGACGTCGCGCGCGAGGCGGGCGACGAACTCATCGGCGGTCTCAGGGAGTTGGAGCTCGACAAGACCGGTTCGATCGCCGTCGAGGACATCGACCTGTCGCTGTCGAAGCGCGCCGACAAGGCGGAGGCCGAGGCGCCGGGCGAGGGCGCGGACGCGGTGCTGTGGGAGCACCTGGCGGACGCCTCGCACGAGGAGTCGACGCTCAGTGTCACCTATGTGGCACTGCTGGCGGTCGCGACGATGCTCGCGGCCTGCGGTGTGATGCTCGACAACGCGATCCTGATCGTCGGCGCGATGGCCGTGGGCCCGGAGTTCGGCCCGCTCGCGGGGATCTCCACGGCGCTGGTGCGGCGGGCCCCGCACCTGGTGTGGCGCTCACTGTGGGCGCTGCTCGCCGGTTTCGCGGTGGCGATGGTGCTGACGGCGGGCTTCAGTTGGCTGCTGGACCAGTTCGGGCTGTTCGAGCAGTCGATGGTGGAGGCGGCCCGGCCGAACACGGCCTTCATCTGGAACCCCGACTGGATGTCGTTCGTCGTGGCCTTCCTGGCGGGCATCGCCGGCACCCTGTCCCTCACGTCCGCGAAGTCGGGCGCGCTGATCGGCGTGGCGATCTCGGTGACAACCGTCCCGGCCGCCGCGAACGCCGCCGTGGCCTTCAGCTACAAGGACTACTCCCAGATGTGGGGCTCCACTTGGCAGCTCCTGGCCAACCTGGGCGGCATCATCCTGGCGGGCACCCTCACCCTGCTGCTCCAGAAGTGGTTCTGGGCCAGACAACGGACAAGCGTGCCCGTTTAGGGGCGCGGGGAACGGCGCAGTCTTTAGGGGCGCGGGGAACGCCGCAATCTTTTAGGGGCGCGGGGAACGCCGCAATCTTTTAGGGGCGCGGGGAACGGCGCAATCTTTTAGGGGCGCGGGGAACTGCGCGACAAGCCACGACGCTCCCGCAGCCCGCAACACACAGAACCCCCACCCCTACCCGGCGGCCCCGGCACTACCCCAGCGCAGACTTCACCGCATCAGCCAACCGCCCCGCCACCGACCGCGCATGGTCAATATCCGCAGCCTCGACCATGACCCGAACCAGCGGCTCCGTCCCGGAAGACCGCAGCAACACCCGCCCCGTAGACCCAAGTTCCCGCTCGGCGTCAGCCACCGCCGCAGCCAGCTCCGCAGACGTCCCCACCCGCGACTTGTCGACGTCGGGCACATTGATCAGCACCTGCGGCAGCCGCTCCATGACGGACGCGAGGTCCTGGAGCGTACGCCCGGTCTGGGCGACCCGGGCCGCCAGCAGCAGGCCCGTCAGCGTGCCGTCGCCGGTGGTGGCGTGGTCGAGAATGATCACGTGCCCGGACTGCTCGCCGCCGAGCGCGTAGCCGTGCTCCTTCATCTCCTCCAGGACGTAACGGTCACCGACCGCGGTCTGGATGACGGAGACTCCCTCGCGCTCCATGGCCAGCTTGAAGCCCAGATTGGACATGACAGTCGCGACAACGGTGTCGGAGCGCAGTGCGGAACGCTCCCGCATCGCCAGCGCGAGTACGGCCATGATCTGGTCGCCGTCGATCTCGGCGCCCGTGTGGTCCACGGCGAGGCAGCGGTCGGCGTCGCCGTCGTGCGCGATGCCGAGGTCGGCGCCGTGTTCGAGGACGGCGGCCCTCAGGAGGCCGAGGTGGGTGGAGCCGCAGCCGTCGTTGATGTTCAGGCCGTCGGGCTCCGCGCCGATCGTGATGATCTCGGCACCGGCGCGCGAGAAGGCCTCGGGCGACACCCGGGCGGCGGCGCCGTGCGCCTCGTCGAGGACGATCTTCAGACCGTCTAGACGGTTCGGGAGCACGCCGATGAGGTGGGCGACGTACTGGTCGAACCCTTCGGTGTAGGAGCGCACGCGCCCGACTCCCGAGCCGGTGGGGCGGTCCCAGGGAGCGCCGGTGCGGTGCTCGTCGTAGACGGCCTCGATCCGCTCCTCCAGCTCGTCGTCGAGCTTGTGCCCGCCGCGTGCGAGGAACTTGACGCCGTTGTCCGGCATGGCGTTGTGGCTGGCCGAGAGCATCACGCCGAGGTCGGCGCCGAGCACGCCGGTGAGATACGCCACCGCCGGGGTGGGCAGCACACCGACCCGCAGGACGTCCACGCCCGCGCTGGCCAGGCCCGCGACCACGGCGGCCTCCAGGAACTCCCCGGACGCGCGCGGGTCCCGTCCGACCACCGCGACCGGCCGGTGGCCCTCGAACGAGCCCGCCTCGGCCAGTACGTGCGCCGCCGCCACGGAGAGCCCGAGCGCGAGCTCGGCCGTCAGATCCGCGTTGGCGACACCGCGCACGCCGTCCGTGCCGAAGAGTCGTCCCACTTGTCCTCCTGAGGAAGCTTCAGAGTTCGGAAGTCATCCGATCACACGAGCCTTTGAGCACCTTGTGCCGTTATACGCCCATGTCTGTGATAAACGAACGCCCCGGCGGCACTGTGGCGTGCCGCCGGGGCGATCGGACGTACTACGCGTACTGCGACGCGTACGAGCAGGCAGCGAAGATTAACGCTTGCTGTACTGCGGGGCCTTGCGGGCCTTCTTGAGACCGGCCTTCTTGCGCTCGACCGCACGGTCGTCGCGCTTGAGGAAGCCGGCCTTCTTGAGGGCGCCGCGGTTGTTGTCCACGTCGGCCTCGTTCAGGGCGCGGGCCACGCCGAGGCGCAGGGCACCGGCCTGACCGGAGACGCCGCCACCCGAGATGCGGGCGATGACGTCGTAGCGGCCGTCGAGCTCGAGCACCTTGAAGGGCTCGTTGACTTCCTGCTGGTGCACCTTGTTGGGGAAGTAGTCCTCAAGGGTGCGACCGTTGATCTTCCACTTGCCGGTGCCCGGGACGATCCGGACGCGGGCGATGGCGTTCTTGCGACGGCCCAGGCCGGCGGCCGGCTGCGGGTCACCGAAGCGGCCCGCGAGCGACTCAGAGGTGTACTCGCCCTCGACGGGCACCTCGGACTCGCTGGTGTAGCTCTCGATGTCGACAAGCTCGGTCTCAGTCTCTTCGACCGGCTGCTCAACGGTGGTCTCGGCCACGATTCTCCTCAGATTCTTTTTCGTCTTAGGGGGTGGCCGGAACTACTGCGCGACCTGGGTGATCTCGAACGGCACCGGCTGCTGGGCAGCGTGGGGGTGCTGGTCGCCCGAGTAGACCTTCAGCTTCGAGAGCACCTGACGGCCCAGGGTGTTCTTGGGGATCATGCCCTTGATGGCCTTCTCGACGGCCTTCTCGGGGTTCTTGGCCAGCAGCTCGTCGTAACGGACGGAGCGCAGACCACCCGGGTAGCCGGAGTGGCGGTAAGCCATCTTCTGGGTCTTCTTGTTGCCGGACAGGTGCACCTTGTCCGCGTTGATGATGATGACGAAGTCACCAGCGTCGACGTGGGGGGCAAAAATCGGCTTGTGCTTGCCCCGCAGGATGTTCGCGGCAGTGGTCGCGAGACGACCCAGGACGACATCCTGGGCGTCGATGACGTACCACTGGCGAGTGATGTCGCCGGGCTTGGGGCTGAACGTACGCACGGTCGTAGCCTTCGCTTCTTCAGTGAGTGGGTCCTGACATGGCCACCACGGACGATCACGACAGCCCTGACCGCATGGCGGTGACGCATACCGCACGCTGGTCGCTGGTCATCGGCCCCGGTGGACCGGTGTAAGGGCCCCTCACGTGAGAATGAGCAAGCCAATACACATAACGAACTGCGAGCTTACCCGCGCTTCCCCGTACGGGTCAAAACGCGGGCCTCGCGGTCCGTGACTGGCTGGGGTGCCGGTGCGGGTCCGTCCGGCGCCGGGCGCCGGGCTGTCGCCACCGCGGCGGCCAGTACACAAAGAGTAAGGCAGTCCCGGAAGGCCCGGCGCGTCACCGGCTCCAGCCAGGGCCAGCTGAAACCCGGCACCTGCGGCAGCAGGGCGAGCCAGAACCAGGGGCCGCGGGCCACGGAACCCGGGTGCGGCACACCCGCGAGCAGCAGGGGCAGGACGACGAGCAGATAGTGGTCGTACGAGGGCCGGGACACCAGGAACGCCGAGAGCATCAGCGTCGCGGCGGTCTCGGCGAGCCGCAGCGGCCCGGGATCGGTACGGCTCCAGCGCCGGTACGCGCACCAGACCCCCGCGCCGGCGGCCGCGAAGGCGATCGAGGCCGCCGCCCCCTGCGGCACCCCGAGCCGGGCCAGCACCGCCCCCGGCGATGCCTCGTACATCCGTACGAAATTGTCGTGCCCCCGCAGCAGGAACGGCAGCGTCCGTGTGACGAATCCCGCAGGGTCGGGCATCAGCAGGGCCGCCCCGCCGGAGGCCACCGCGGGGACCAGCACCAGGGCGGCCAGCCCCCGCCACCGCCGGGCGAGGACGAAGAGCAGCGCCACCGGCGCGAGCAGCGGCTTCAGGACGATCGCTGCACCGATCACCGCCCCCGCCAGGACCCAGCGCCCGCGCACCGCGCACAGCAGCCCCAGCGGCAGCGCGGCCGCCGCCGTCACCGTCCAGTTGCCGAGCGTCACCAGGTGGCCGAAGGGTGCGAAGCCCAGCGCGAGCCCGGTCAGGCCGAGCACGGCGAAGCGGCTGCGGCAGGAGATCTCATGGACCCGGAGCGCACAGGCCCAGCCCGCCGCCAGCAGCCCGGTCACCGTCAGCGGGACCAGCACCCGCAGTACGGACAGCGGCAGCAGCGCCTGCGGGACGGCCGCGAGCACCGCGCCCGGCAGATAGAGGAAGTGCGGGTCGGCGTAGGGCGAGCCCCCGTCCAGCCAGGTCCGGGCCGCCCGGACGACGATCGCGTTGTCCATCCCGCCGTCCGAGCCGGCGCGCGCGACGTTCACCACCGGCACGTACAGCACCACGGCCAGCACCGCCCACGCATGCCAGGACGCCTGCCGCACGAACCACCCACAGATGTCACTTTTGCCCTCGTTCATGCAGGTCACGCTAGGGGCTCAAGTGCACGGTGAAGCGGAACGGCACCCCCCGACGCCCGTCTAAGATGCGGCGCATGAGTTATGGGCAGGGTGGGCAGGGGCAGCCCCCGTGGGATCCCTGGAAGCCGGGTTCTCAGCAGCCTCAGTGGGGCAGCCAGAACACCGATCGGACTCCCGACTGGGCGGCACTCGCCGAGGCGTCCGAGTCACGCAACAAGCGCCGCAGAGTGCTGTTCATAGGCGGCGGAGCGCTGGCCACGGTCGCGGTCGGCGCGGCCGTCGCCGTGGCCGTCGTGTCCGCGAACGGGGACAGCCAGGCCTCGAACCAGCCCTCCAACCTGCCGGCGACCGCGAACATCCCGAGCGAGACCACCGCTCCGGCCCCGTCGTTCGCGCCGACCTCGGCCCCTCCGCCGCTGGACCCCAAGGACTTCATATCCAGCGCGGAGAAGGACACGGCGGCGCTCAGCCCGGACATCCTCTTCCCCGGTACGCAGCTCACGATGGGTGACCGCGTCTACCGCAAGGGTCCGACGGCCGACACGAAGAGCTGCACCTCGGCCGCGAAGGGCACCCTGCCCCGGGTCCTCACCAAGAACGACTGCACGCGCGTCCTGCGTGTCACCTACACCAGGGACGGCGTCGCGGTGACGGTCGGCGTGGCCGTCTTCGACACCGAGGCCCAGGCGACCAGGGCCAAGGGCGACGCGGACAAGAAGAGCATCATCAGCTCGCTGTCCGGCAACAACGTCAAGTCCTTCTGCGACGCGGCGGTCTGCCGCTCGACCACCAACTCCTACGGCCGTTACGCCTACTTCACGCTCGCCGGTTTCACCAACGGCAAGGACGTGACGACCAAGGACACCAAGGTCTTCACGACCGGCGACGACCTCGCCGAGTTCGCCTTCCGGCAGATCCGCCGGCGGGGCGAGGCCCAGGCGTCGGCGGCGGCCAACGAGTAGCCGGGCCACCGCCGACGCGGGAGCCCGCTACTTGTGCTTCAGCCGCAGCCGGATCGGCACGACCGCCGACTCCAGCTGCGTACGCAGTGTCATCTTGGAGACCCCCTCGGTCCGCTCCTCGAAGCGGATCGGGATCTCCACCGCGCTGTGTCCGGCGCGTACGGCCTTGTACTTGAGTTCGACCTGGAAGCTGTAGCCCGCGCTGTCCAGCGTGGCCAGGTCGACATCGCGCAGGGTCGAAGCCGACCACAGGTTGAACCCGGCGGTGATGTCCCGGATCTTGGTGCCGAGCACGGCGCGCGCGTACCCGTTCGCGAAGCGCGAGAGCAGCACCCGGTGCGCGCCCCAGTCCTCGTCGAGCGAGCCGCCCTCGACGTACCGGCTGCCGATGACGAGCCCCACGCCGGTGGCCACGGCCGTGCCGAGCATCCGGGGGACGGCGTCCACGGGGTGGCTGCCGTCGGCGTCCATCTGCACGACGTACTCGGCGCCCTCGTCGAGCGCGGCGCTCATCCCGGCCGTGTACGCCCGCCCCAGACCGTCCTTCTCGGTCCGGTGCAGCACGCTCATCCGGCGCTGTCCGTCGGCGTTGTACTTCTCGGCGAGCTCCTCGGCGATCCGCCCGGTGCCGTCCGGACTGGAGTCGTCCACGATCTTCAAGTGGAGCCCGGCGAGCGGCAGTTGAAGGACCGCCTCAGCCATCCGGGGCAGATTCGCGGCCTCGTTGTACGTCGGCATCACCACGGTGACCGGCACCCCGGCGTAGCTCTCGTCCGTCATCTCTGTGTTCCCTCCCCAAAAGAGCCCTCCCCAAAGGGCCCCTCCCCTGCGGGCGCGGGCTTTCCCAGCGCCCGGAACTGCCAGCCCGCCGCGGTCCAGCGGTCCGCGTCGAGCACGCCTCTGCCGTCCACGATCCGCGGACGGGAGACCAACGAGGCGAGCCGCCCGGGGTCCAGCGCACGGAACTGCGGCCACTCGGTCAGATGCAGCACGAGGTCGGCCCCGCGCAGCGCCTCCTCGGCCGAGACCGCGTACCCGAGGAGCGGAAACGCCTTGCGGGCGTTATCCATCGCCTCGGGGTCGTAGACCGTGACGTCGGCACCGTCGAGTTTCAGCCGTGCGGCCACGTTCAGCGCGGGCGAGTCGCGGATGTCGTCCGAGTCCGGCTTGAACGCGGCGCCCAGGACGGCGATCCGCGCGCCCAGCACCCCGCCTCCGCACAGCTCGCGCGCCAGGGCGACCACCTTGTCCCGGCGCCGCATGTTGATCGCGTCGACCTCGCGCAGGAAGCCGAGCGAGACGCCCAGTTCGCCGGCGCGGTGGGCGAAGGCGCGGATGTCCTTGGGCAGACAGCCGCCGCCGAAGCCGACACCGGCACGCAGGAACTTGCCGCCGATCCGCTCGTCGTGCCCCAGGGCCTCCGCCAGTACGGAGACATCACCGCCCGCCGCCTCGCACACCTCCGCCATCGCGTTGATGAACGAGATCTTCGTGGCGAGGAAGGCGTTGGCCGCCGTCTTGACCAGTTCGGCGGTCGGGAAGTCGGCGGTGACGAGCGGGGTCCCGGCGGCGAGGACGGGGGCGTACACCTCTCGGAGGATCGCTTCCGCCCGCTCCGACTCGACCCCGAACACCAGCCGGTCCGGCCGCAGCGTGTCCTGGACGGCGAAGCCCTCGCGCAGGAACTCCGGGTTCCAGGCGACCTCCACGGCGTGCGCGTCCGCGAGCCGCCGGGCGGTCCCCACGGGCACGGTGGACTTCCCGACGAGCAGTGCGCCCTGAGACGCGTGCTCGGCGATCGCCGCGAACGCCGCGTCCACGTACGTGAGGTCGGCACCCTCGGAGTCCTTGCGCTGCGGGGTCCCGACACACACGAAGTGCACCTGGCCGAAAGCCGCCGCCTCCTCACAGGAGGTGGTGAAGCGCAGCCGCCCCGAGGCGAGATGCTTCCGCACGAGCTCGCCGAGCCCGGGCTCGTGGAACGGCACCCGCCCGGCGGCCAGCGCGGCCACCTTGTCGGGGTCGACGTCGACGCCGAGCACGTTGTGGCCGAGCTCCGCCATACAGGCGGCGTGGGTGGCACCGAGATAGCCGGTGCCTATGACTGTGAGCCGCATGAGCACGGCCTTTCCTACGGGAATCAGCAACGAAAAGGTGAGAGGTGAGCGGCGCTCAGGACGTCTTCGTCCAGATCTTGTACGTGCCCTTGCCGCCCGAGCTGAGCTTGAACGGGATCTCGCCGACCAGGCGGTAGTGCCCGCTCGCGCGCACCTGTCGCTCCAGGTACTTGTCGAACTCCGGGGTGGCGATGCCGTCCAGGACGACGAGGTCGAAGTAGCCGTCCTTCAGCGCGAGTCGGTAACCCTCGTTGCCGTGGTGGACGACGCCCTTCTTGTCCGCGTACCCGATGCCGTACGTCGAGGTCCACTGCGAGTGCTCCGTCTTGTCCCGCAGGTAGTAGACGGGAACCTCGTACGTGGCGCCCAGATACTTGCCCTTGGGCTTCATGTACGGCTCGATCGCCTTGACGAGCGGCGCCGAGTCCGGCCACAGGCCGAAGCGCCACTCCGACTGCGAGACGCCGAGGCACAGCGCGCTGACCCAGATCAGGATGCCCAGCTGGGGGTAGCGGAAGTGTTTGCCGACCAGGCGGATGACGCCGATCCCCGCCATCGGAGCGGCGAAGAGCAGACCGAAGTCCAGGTGCTTGTAGAGCGAGACGGAGGTCTGCAGATGGACCTGGTACACCGGGGCCAGCAACGCCGTACCGGTCAGCAGCAGCCCGAGCAGCGTGCGCCAGCGCCATCCCGGCCCGTGCAGCCCGTACGAGCGCGGGGACTCGTTCATCCGGCCCCGCCGCGCGTAGAAGTACGCTCCCGCGCAGGCCGTGGCGAACATCAGCCCGCCCCACTCCCCCGACTTCTCCAGGAGATCCCTGGCGGCCTCGGTGCCGTGCGCGCGGTTGGTGGTGGTCTGCTTCACGCCCGCCAGGACGTTGGTGTACATCAGACCGACGCCGGCGAGCACACCGGTGCCCACGGTCAGCAGGGCCGCCCGCAGCAGGGAGCGCCAGCCGCGGTGGTGCCAGGCCGTCAGCGCGGCGAGCACGATCAGCGTGGGCACGTACAGCGCGGACGCGTACTTCACCGCGACGGCGAGGACCATCACGGGTGCCGCGAGCAGCACGGCGACCGCGGGCGCCCGGTTGGTGCGTACGACGATCCAGGCGGCCAGCGCGAGAAGGAAGATCGCGGGCGCGTCGTAGGTGGCGAACCAGCCCAGCACGATCGTCGGCTGGGTGACCGCGAACAGGGCGGCGGCCACCAGCGCGACGCGCTCGTTGAACATGCGCCGGGTGAAGGAGTACAGCAGGCTGGTGGCGCCCAGCATGCACAGCAGGCTGAGCAGCCGCGCCCCGGACAGCCCGAAGTATCCGTCGACGCCCGCGGCCGCCACCGGGTACAGCATCGGCGAGCCAGAGAAGTACGACGCGTAATCGCTGTGCAGCGGTGCGCCGTTCATCAGGTGGTCGATGATGTTGTGCCCGGCCGCCAGGTACAGGGCCTCGTCCTGGAAGGCGGAGTTGGACAGCCGCAGCGACAGCACGGCCTGGATCGCCAGGACGAACAGCAGCACCCCGCGGCTCACCCAGGAGCGCCGCCGGCTGGGAGTGTCGTCCCACCCGGCGTCCGGCGTCTCGGGAATCGTGTAGGCGGGTTCGACGGGCACCTGCTCGACGGTGCGCAGCGCGTACGTGGGCTGGTCACTGTGCCGCTGCTCGGGGATGCCCGGGGTGTACTGCTGCTGTCCCTGGTACTGCTGCTGTTCCTGATACTGCCCTTGGTGCTGCCCCTGGTACTGCTGCTGGTACGCGGCCGGCTGCCCCTCGGAGTTGAACCACGAGCCGTCCTCGTCGTCCGCGCCGTACGGGTCGTAGGGCTGCGGCGTGTAGTGGTTCTGTCCGGCGTTCATCGCGACTTCCGTACGTCGAAACCGAAGAGGTCGTTCGCGGCGAGGCGCTTGAACTCCTCAAGGGCCAGCGGGCTCGCCTCCAGCCGCCAGTCGGCACGCTTGCGGTGGTTGAACCAGATGAAACCGATCATGTTGTCGTCGGCCTCCACACCCGCGAAGAGGTTGCGGATGTCGGCGCGGCGCCGCTCGCCGGGCATGGACCCGGTCTCCAGGAGCAGCATGGGCTTCTTGGTGAAGGTGCGGATCTGGTCCCGGGACGGACCGAAGACACTCTCGAAGGCGTTGTCCTCGCCGATCGTGAAGTAGCCGACGAGGCCGACCCAGTCGACATAGCTGTCGCCCGGGTAGTACGGCTTCAGCTTGACGCTCTTGACCGGGTTGATGATGTTGGGCGCCCAGGCCCAGATCACATTCGAGGCCCCGGCGTCGAGGAACACGTCGTGGATGTGCCGCCAGGCGGCCACGTACTGCTGGGGCGTGACGTTCTGGGTGCCCCACTTCTCCCAGTGGCCGTTCATCTCGTCGGCGAAGTCGATCACGACGGGCAGGTTCAGCTTCCGGACCGCCGTCGCGTACTTCTTGATGTACGCGTCCGACTTGCCGGCCGCGATGTCGGTGAACGAGACGTCGAAGGGCTCCCAGGACATCAGCGTCAGGGCGCCCTCGCCCCAGGCCTTGCGGACCCCGCTGGCGTCGAAGCCGTCGCCCCACCCGGCGTAGTACTCGATCAGGTTCGGCTGCTTGCCGGTCATCTTCTTGTACGCGTCGACGTTCTTCATCGAGGTGGGGGCGCCCGCGACGGCCGCCCCGTAGTACTTCTTCGCCGGCTTGAGCAGCGGGACGACGTCGTAGGGAACGTCCGACTCGGCGCTCGCCGAGGGCTTCGACTTCGCGCCCCCGGAAGAGGCCGACGCGTCGGCGTCGTCGCCGAGCAGCGAGCAGCCGCTGAGCATGAGCAGCGCGGAGAGCGCGAGCACGGCGGACCGTGCACGGGTGAACAGCATCAGGCGGCCGCCTCGGCTCGGGGCTGGACCAGAACCCGGCCCACGACGAGGGCGTAGAAGAGTCCGGAGGACAGGATCAGGGCGAAGTCGGGGGCGTTCATGGTGAACATCCGCCACGCCCCGGCGCCCACCCAGATCAGGGCGGTGCCGCCACTCCACACCCACATGCCGATCCAGAAGCGCCGGGTCTTGTTCTTCTTGGCGCCGGAGGAGCCGGTCGGCTGCCAGCCCATGCGGTTCTTGCGGAGGATGTCCCAGATCGCGAAGACATGGGCCCAGCCGTACATCATGCGGGCCGCCCAGGCCTCCAGCCGGTAGGGGGCCCGGTGCCACATCGGGAAGATGATCGTGGTGTAGACGATGCTGGGTATCACCAGGAGCAGATGCTCGACCTTGAGCTTCTCCGGCATCATCAGCAGCAGCACGATCGGGATCACCGGCGCCGCGAAGGTGAACAGCGCCGTGTGGATGTAGTAGAAGAAGCCCGACATGTAGCAGAGGCGGCTGGACAGCTTGATCTTCCGCTGCCAGAACTTCTTGCTGCCGAGCAGGCTCATCGAGCCCGAGCACCAGCGGTACTGCTGGTTGAAGAAGGCGCCCGCGCTGTCCGGGCACACCCCGGTGGACACGGCGACCGGCACATACCGCAGGTCCCAGCCCAGGCCGCGCAGATCGAAGCCCGTGTGGACATCCTCGGAGTGCTCGATCAGCGTCGTACCGCCGTTGGTGTCCAGGGCGGCCCGCCGGTAGATGGCACAGGAGCCGACGCATATCGCGCCGTCGCTGCCCTGCCGGGACACCTGGACGGAACGGTAGAACAGCTCCTGCACGGCGCCCGCACCGCGCTCGATCCAGTTCTGCGAGTCCAGGACGCGGAAGTACTGCGGCGACTGGACGATCCCGACGCGCGGGTCCTCGGCCATGTACGGCAGCAGCTCTTCGAGCAGGTCGGCGCGCGGCGTGAAGTCGGCGTCGAGGATGAGGCAGAACTCCCCGTCCGACTGGCCGAAGCCGAAGTGCAGATTGCCCGCCTTCTTGAACCAGCCGCGGTTCTCCCGGGTGCCGTAACGGAACCCGAAGTCATGGGCCATCGCCTCCAGCTCGGAGCTGGCCCCGTCGTCGAGCACGAACGGCACACAGACACCCGGATACCGGTCGGCCATCGCCCGCACATGCGTCCAGGTGTTGTGCAGCACCTCGATGGGCTCACCGCACACCGGCAGGAAGACGTCGACCGAGGGATAGACCTCGGGCCGCCAGTTCGCCACCAGACGCCGGTGGTGCTTGATGTCGAAGTCCCGCGTGAAGCCGTTCACCCGCAGCGAGATCAGGTAATAGATCACCGTGAAGACGAGCAGCGGCGTGTAGATCCACAGCACCGGCGTCGACTGGGCCAGCTTGAACTGACTCACGATCAGACACAGGAAGCTGACCAGCGAACTGATCGTCAGAATCCACAGATGCCGCTTGGCGTACGAGTACTTCTCAGCCTCGCTGGGCGGCAGCGGCAGCAATCCCAGGGAAACCTGTCCGCCGCGCCCAGCTCTTCGCCTGCCGCTCTGCCGCGTAGTGCGGCGCCCACCCGTGCGGACAGGCCCAACTGAACTCATGCAAAACCTACCCCCGGGCCGGAAGTGACCCGATGACCCCCACCTGACCCAGCCACCCCATATCGAACTATTGGCCGGGAGACGAAATGCTATCCGAGGGGTAAGAATGATGTAAGAGTCAACTAGCGACTTACGCCCGGTAAGTCCCGACATGTGACTCATCTGCGTGGAAATTACAGGTAACTAATAGGTTTCACACTTGGTACACCGGTTGCGCACGGGTCAGCGACTGCGGCTCTCCAGGAGCTCGACCGTCAGATGGTGCAGCCGCTCGGTGCGCACGACCCTGAACTGCTGGGCCAGCGCCGCGGCCGTGCGCGCTCTCATCACGGAGTGCGCACCGCCCGTCGGGGTCGACACCCGCCAGAGGCGCCGATAGCCGGCCAGGCAGTCCGCGGGCACATCGCACTCGGCCGCCGAGTACCAGCCGATCTCCTGAGGCGTCAGCCTCATCAGGACATCCTTGGGACGGGCACCCCCGCGCAGCTCGTACGCCATGGCCTTGCGCTCGCTGAACTCGCCGTCGTAGACAATTCCGTCACCGGGGCGCTCTCCAGCCCTCACGATGCGTCCCGCGCCCGCGTAGTCGGGCTCTCCCGGGAGGTCCTGACGGGCCGTCGCGACCGCGGGGAACACCTGGAACGCGAATCCGGCCACGGCTCCGGTCACCAGCACCCAGCCCGCCGCCCGCCCCCGGCGCCCCGTCCACCCCAGGCGGATCAGCCCCTCCGCACATCGGTCGGCACCGGCCGCCGCGAGCAGCAGCCAGGCCGGGATGGTGAACAGCAGATACCTGGGCAGGAAAAGATGGAGCCGGTCGGACGTGAGGAAGGTCAAAGCCGGCGGCAGCGCCGCCCAGACCGCCGGCATCAGCGCCTTGTGACCGGCCATCAGCAGCCCGACGACGCCGAGCGCCATCACCACCACGCCGGCGAACCAGGACCCGAACAAATCCCTCGGGTACGTGGCCACGTCCAGAAGGCTCGCTTCGTTCCATGCGATCTGGCCGGCCTGCCCCGAGCCCTTGGCGACCATCGGGAGGAGCATCGACGTGCCCATCACCACCGCGCAGCCGAACGCCCAGTGCGCGAAGTGGTGACCACCGCGTCTGGCCCTCAGGACCGCCACGCCATGGGCCGCCACCACGCTGAGAGCCACCAGGTGGCTGAGCCCGGTCAGGGCGACCGCCAGCGTGTAGAGCGTCCAGATCCTGAGCGTCGGCCGCTCCAGAGCACGCAGCAGCAGAAGCGTCGCGAGCAGGGAGAAGAACACCGCGAAGGCGTAGGGGCGCGCCTCCTGCCCGTACCGCGTGACCGTCGGGACCAGGGCGAACAGCAGGCCCGCCAGCAGCCCCGCGCGGCGCGTGAACAGCTGCCGCCCGATGAGTCCCAGCAGCCCCGCCGACGCCGCCATGGCGAGCCCCTCGGGCAGTCGCAGGGCGGTCGGCGAGGTGCCGACGAGTGCGATCCAGACGTGCATGGAGGCGTAGAAGGGCGTGAAGACCACGTCGATGTGCTCGATCAGAAAGCCCAGGTCCGGGTACCCGATCGAGGACGCCCACCAGGTGCAGTGTTCGTCGCGCCACAGCTGGCGATGGCCGATGCTGGGCAGGACCCAGGCCATCGCGACGGCCATGGGCAGCAGGAAGACGAGGAGCGCGGCCCACCGTTCCCGTGCCGGCCGGTCGGCGGCTGCTGTCCCGGCGGCACACGGCGGGCGGACGGCGAGATCCGCGGTGGAGGAGGTCATCGCTTCACCCACACCCGGAAGCTGTCATCGTTGTCGCCGTACGGCACGGCCGCCAGCAGGCGGTACTTGCCACTGCTTCGCACGGCCTCGGTGATGACGGGGTTCATCCGCCGCATGGCGACCCCATCGAGCACGACCAGATCGAACCAGCCGTCGGCGAGCGCCTTGCGATAGCCGTCCACGCCTTGGTGCATGGTTCCATGGGCGTCCTTGTAGTCGATGTAGTAGAGCGACGACCACCGGGTCGCGTCGGTGATGTCGTGCATGTAGTACACGGGCACCTCCGGCGTCTCGGCGAGGTAGTGACCCGCGCCCGGGGTGACGTGTTCCCTGAGCACCGCGTTGAGCCGGCTCATATCGGGCCTTGAGCCGAACCACTCGGTCGACTTGGTCAGCCCCACACAGAGCGTGGCGACCCACAGGACACAGGCGAGTTGGGGAAACCGGAAGTGCGCGCCCACGAGCCGGGTCAGTCCGACACCGGCCATGGGCGCGGCGAACAGCAGGCCGAATCCCACGTGCTTGTTGAGCGAGATGGTGGCGGCCAGGTGGATCTGGTAGGCCGGGGCCAGCAGCGCTGTGCCACAGAGCAGCAGACCCAGCAGGACACGCCAGCGTCTGCCCGGGTCGCCGAGTCGCTCTGCCTGCGGCGATTCGTTCATCCGGCCCCGGCGGGCGTACGCGACGGCGCCGAAGCACGCGGTCAGGAACATCAGACCGCCCCAGACAGCGCTCAGCCACAGCAGGGCCCCCGGCCCGTCGGTGCCGTGCACCCGTGCGGTGGTGGTCTTGCGCACACCTTCGAGTACGTCGCTGTAGTAGAGCCCGGCGACGACCGGAACGGCCACACCGATCACGAGCAGCACGGCACGTACGAGGCTCGACCTGCCGCGGTGCGGCCAGGCGACGACTGCGGCGAGCACGACCAGCGTCGGCAGAAAGAGCCCGGCGGCGTACTTGGTGGCGACCGCGAGGACCGCGACCGGTGCGGCCGGGAGCACGGCCGCGAGAGGTGCCCGGTCGGTCCGTACGATGATCCAGGCCGCCAGGGCGAGCAGGAAGATCGCCGCCGCGTCGTAGGTGGCGAAATAGCCGAGCATGATCGTGGACGGGATCACCGCGTAGAGCGCGGACGCGGCGAGCGCCGGCCGCTCGCTGAACAGCCGCCGGGTCATGGCATATACGAACGTGTTGGCGCCGAGCATGAAGAACAGGCTCAGCAGGCGGGCGCCTTCCAGTCCGAACTTGGCGTCGACCACCGCGGCCACCACCGGATACAGCAGTGGAGAGCCCGAGAAGAACTGCCCGTAGTTCATCGGCATCGGTGTGCCGTGCAGCAGATGGGCGATCTGCGCATGACCGGAGCTGAGGTACAGCGCCTCGTCCTGGAACGCGGTGTTGTGCAGCCGCAGCGACAGCGTCGCCTGAAAAGCCAGGATGCACAGCAGGATCGCCCGGCTGATCCAGGTGCGCCGGCTGCAGCCCGCCATGCTCCAGGCCGCCTCGGGGACCACCGGGACGCGATACGGGACCGTCCGTTCACCGGATTGCGGTCCTGCCGGGTGGACCACATGGGCCCGCTCGGTGGACGTCATCGAACCCCCCGCACGTCGAAGCCGTAGAGACGGTCCGCGGCGAGGCGCCTGAACTCGGCGAGGCCGTCCGGATTCACCGACAGCCGCCAGTCGGAGCGCTTGTTGTAGTCGAACCAGGCGAATCCGATGATGTCGGGGGCGGCCGAGACGCCGTCGAACAGGGCACGCACATGGCTGGCCCTGCGCTGGCCGGGCATGGCGCCCGTCTCCAGGACGATCATCGGCTTCTTGCTGTACCTGCGCACCTCTGTGGTGGTCGGCCCGAACAGGCCATCGAACGTGTGCGGGTCCCAGTCGGTGAAGTATCCGATCAGGCCGACCCAGTCGACGTAGTTGTCGCCCGGGTAGAAGGGGCTCAGGTCCGTGTGGCTGCCCGGTTCGATGATGTTCGGCGACCAGGCCCAGATCACGTTGGTCGCGCCGACGTCCTCGAAGATGTCGTGGATGTGCCGCCACGCCCTGACGTACTCCCGTGGCGTGGTCTCGGTGATCCCCCACTTCTCCCAGTCGCCGTTCATCTCGTCCGCGAAGCTGATCACGGTCGGAAGGTTCAGGCGGCGCGTCGCCTTCGCGTACTTCTCGATGTAGTCGTCGGACTTGCCGTCGGCGATTTTGGTGAGGGAAAGACTCTGCGGCTCCCAGGACACGACGGACAGCGCGCCGGAGTTCCAGGCGTTGCGCACGCCCGTGGCGTCGAATCCGTCGCCCCAGGCGGCGTAGTACGCGATGAGGTTCGGCCTTTTGCCGACCATCTTGGCGTAGTCGTCCACCGGCTTCATGGAGTGCGGGGCTTCGGCCCGGGAGACCCCGAAGTACTTCTTCGCCGGCTTGAGCAACGGGCGTACGTCGTACGTCAGCTCCTGGGGCGCGGCCGCCGCCGAGGCGTCGGCCCTGTGGGCGGTGGAGCCCGGGGCGCAGGCCGTCACCGCGAGCGTGGCGGCGGTGAGGGGCACGAGCATGGCGGCGGTGGCACGGGCGAGGCGCATCAGTTGGCTCCGATCGAACGAGGCTGCAGCAGGACCCGCCCGACGATCAGGGCGTAGAAGAGTCCCGAGGACAGAAGGAGGCCGAAATCGGGAGCGGAGAGCGTGAGCATGCGCCAGGCCGCGGCGCCCACCCACAGCAGTGAAGTTCCGCCGCCCCACAGCCACAGGCCGATCCAGCGCCTTCGGGCCCGGCTCTTCTTGGTGGCCGAGGCGCCGGTGGCCTGCCAGCTCATGCGCTGGCCGCGCAGGATGTCCCAGATCGCGAAGACGTGCGCCCAGCCGTACATCATGCGGGCCGCCCACGCCTCCAGGCGGTAGGGAACCCGGTGCCACAACGGGAACACGATCGTGGTGTAGAGGACGCTGGGCAGCACCAGCCAGAGGGTCTCGACACTGGGCTTGTCCGGGAACGCCAGCAGCAGCACGATCGGGACCACCGGCGCCGCGAAGGTGAACAGCGCCGTGTGGATGTAGTAGAAGAAGCCCGACAGATAGCAGAGCCTGCTGGACAACCTGAGCCTGGTCTGCCAGAACTTCGCGCTGCCCAGCAGGCTCATCGAGCCGGCGCACCAGCGGTACTGCTGGTTGAAGAAGGCATCGGCGTTGTCCGGGCACACCCCGGCCGACAGCGCGACCGGCACATAGCGCAGGTCCCAGCCGAGGCGGCGCAGGTCGAAGCCGGTGTGCACATCCTCCGAGTGCTCGATCAGAGTGGTGCCGCCGTTCTCCTCCAGCGCCGCACGCCGGTAGACGGCACAGCTGCCGACGCAGATCGCCCCGTCGCGGTCCTGCCGGGAGACCTGAACGGCCCGGTAGAACAGCTCCTGGACCGCACCCGCCCCGCGCTCGATCCAGTTCTGCGCGTCGAGTACCCGGAAGTACTGCGGGGACTGGACGATCGCGAGCCGCTCGTCCGCCTCCATGTACGGGAGCAGTTCCTCCAGCAGATCCGCGCGGGGCGCGAAGTCGGCGTCGAGGATGAGGATGTACGCGCCGTCCGTGCAGCTGAATCCGAAGTGCAGATTCCCGGCCTTCTTGAACCAGCCGCGGTTGGTACGGGTGTCATAGCGGAAGCCGAAGTCGGCGGCCATGGCGCGCAGTTCGGGGCTGGCCGAATCGTCCAGGACGAACGGCTTGCAGACGCCCGGATAGCGGTCCGCGAGCGCCCGCACATGCGTCCAGGTGTTGTGCAGCACCTCGATCGGCTCACCGCACACCGGCAGGAAGACATCGACCGCGGGATAGGCCGCCGGGCGCCAGCCGCGGACGAGCCGCCCATGCTGCGCGAGGTCGAAATCGCGAGTGAACAGGTTCACCCGGAGCGAGATCACGTAGTAGAGCAGCGTGAACGTCAGCAACGGGGTGAACATCCACAACAGGGGGGTGGAGGAGGCCAGTCTGAACTGACTCAGCATCAGACAGCCGATGCTGACCAGCGAACTGACGGCCAGCACCGGCAAGCGGCGCTTGGCGTAGGCGTATTTTTCGACGTCCGACGGGGGCGCGGGCAGCAGACCCGGCGACGTCGGCGCGCTCGCCGTGGGCCGCAGGGTTGGCTGCCGTCTTGTCCCGGGGCCCACCACACGGGCGGCCTCGACTGAACTCATACGGATCTCCACAGACCGCCCGCCTCGCACCGGACGAGGCGACGCTCGGGGAAATCTAGGTCGGGCTTCCACGGCCGCCGCGGTGACGCGGCCGTAAAGATCCACACTTAACCCGAACTACTGGAACGCTTACCCGAAGTGCCGTATAAGTACGGAAATACCCTAAATCATCCCGCACTCAGCAGCAGCCCGCCCCCGGCAGCGTCCGCTTGTTCCGCGCTTCCTTGTTCCGCGCGGCCAGCAACTCGTCGGCCGGGTAGCCGACTTCCTCCAGCGTCAGCCCGTGCGGCCGTACGACATGAACAGCCGAATCCCGTATGCCGGCGCCCAGCACCTTCCCGGGCCAGTCCGGCCCGCGGTGCCCGTCCCCCACGAACAACAGCGCCCCGATCAGCGACCGCACCATGTTGTGGCAGAAGGCATCGGCGCGAACGGTCGCGGTGATGATCCCGTCCTCATCCCGCACCAGGCTCAGCTCCTGGAGCGTACGAATGGTCGTGGCGCCCTCGCGCCTCTTGCAGTAGGCGGCGAAGTCGTGGTGTCCGACGAGCCGTTGGGCGGCCTCGTTCATGGCGTCGACGTCAAGTGGCCAGTCGTGCCAGAGGATGTGATTGCGCAGCAGCGGATCCACTCCCCCGGCGTTGTCCGTCACCCGGTACGCATACCGCCGCCAGACCGCGGAGAACCGCGCGTTGAACCCGCTGGGGGCTTCCCTCAGCGACCAGATCCGCACGTCCTTCGGCAGCCGTCCGGCCATCCGCTTGAGCAGCTTCTCCTCGTGCTCGGCCCACAGCTCCTCGGGCAGATCGACATGCGCCACCTGCCCGCGCGCGTGCACACCGGCGTCGGTGCGCCCGGCGACGGTCAGCTCGTACGTGGTGTCCTTCGACCGGGTGACCGTCCGCAGCGCGTCCTCGATCTCCCCCTGTACGGTCCTGCGCCCGCTGGCCTGCTTGGCCCACCCGGAGAACGCGGTCCCGTCGTACGACAGATCCATCCGCACCCGCACGAAACCGGGCTGTGCTTCGTCACTCACACCTAGATCCTCTCAGCACCGCAACCACTTCGAATACGCGAAAGCGGGCCCGCCCCCGAAGGGACGGACCCGCTCACAGCAAGGCAGTGCCTCAGGCGTCCTTCGACTCCTCGGCGGGAGCCTCAGCGGCGTCCTCGACCTTGGCGTCCTCGACGACCTCGGCCGGAGCCTCAGCCTTGACCTCGGCGTCCTTGGCGGCACGCTTGGTGGCCGCCTCGGCCTCACCGGTGGCCTGCTGGGCCACGGTCAGGGCCTCCACCAGCTCGATGACAGCCATGGGCGCGTTGTCGCCACGACGGTTACCGATCTTGGTGATACGGGTGTAGCCACCCGGGCGGTTCTCGTAGCGGGGGCCGATCTCGGTGAAGAGCGTGTGCACGATGCTCTTGTCCGTGATCACCGCGAGCACCTGACGGCGGTTGTGAAGGTCACCCTTCTTCGCCTTGGTGACCAGACGCTCCGCGTACGGGCGCAGGCGACGGGCCTTCGCCTCGGTGGTGGTGATGCGGCCGTGCTCGAAGAGCGACTTCGCGAGGTTCGCGAGGAGCAGCTTCTCGTGCGCGGCGCTGCCGCCCATACGGGCACCCTTGGTGGGCTTCGGCATGGTGTTTCTCCTAGGTGTCTGCCCCGGCCGTATCAGGTACCGAGGTCAGTGTCCGAGCGGGCGATCACCCGTCGGAGACCCGCGCCCCGTAAGGGGCGCGGGGCGGTGTCGATATGCGACTCCGTCGCGTGGGCGCGACCAGCCACAACGGTCCCGCAGCCAAAAACCGGCAGTCGGTCCCGAGCTCTTAGTACTGCTCGGTCTCGACGAACCCGGCGTCCGCGTCGTCGTCGGCACCAAAGGCGTCGGCGGCAGCGGTCGGGTCGAATCCGGGCGGGGAGTCCTTGAGCGCAAGGCCCATCCCGGCGAGCTTGGCCTTGACCTCGTCGATCGACTTCGCACCGAAGTTGCGGATGTCGAGCAGGTCAGCCTCGGAGCGGGCAACGAGCTCACCCACGGAGTGGATGCCCTCACGCTTGAGGCAGTTGTACGACCGAACGGTGAGCTCGAGCTCCTCGATCGGCAGGGCGAGATCAGCGGCGAGGGCGGCGTCCGTGGGGGACGGGCCCATGTCGATGCCCTCGGCGTCGATGTTGAGCTCGCGGGCGAGTCCGAAGAGCTCGACCAGCGTCTTGCCCGCGGAAGCCATGGCGTCACGCGGACGCATGGCCTGCTTGGTCTCGACGTCGACGATCAGCTTGTCGAAGTCGGTGCGCTGCTCGACACGGGTCGCCTCGACCTTGTACGTGACCTTCAGAACGGGCGAGTAGATGGAGTCGACCGGGATACGGCCGATCTCCTGGCCCACCTGCTTGTTCTGAACGGCGGAGACGTAACCGCGACCGCGCTCGACGGTCAGCTCCATCTCCAGCTTGCCCTTGCCGTTGAGCGTGGCGAGGACGAGGTCGGGGTTGTGCACCTCGACACCGGCCGGGGGCGCGATGTCGGCGGCGGTGACCAGACCCGGACCCTGCTTGCGCAGGTACATCACGACCGGCTCGTCGTGCTCCGAGGAGACGACGAGCTGCTTGATGTTGAGGATCAGGTCGGTGACGTCCTCCTTGACGCCCGGCACGGTGGTGAACTCGTGCAGAACGCCGTCGATCCGGATGCTGGTGACAGCCGCACCGGGGATCGAGGAGAGGAGCGTGCGACGCAGGGAGTTGCCGAGGGTGTAGCCGAAGCCCGGCTCCAGCGGCTCGATCACGAACCGGGAGCGGAATTCGTCGACGACCTCTTCGGTCAACGAGGGACGCTGAGCGATCAGCATGAAGTGAATCCTTCAGTCATGGACACCCACTATTTGATGTCCTTGAGTACTGCAAGGGTACGGGCGATACGGCCCTTTTGCGGAGCCGTACCGCCCGAAAACCTCAAACCACCAGCCCGTGGCCGTGCGTCAGACGCGACGGCGCTTGGGCGGACGGCAGCCGTTGTGCGGCGTGGGGGTGACGTCCTGGATCGAACCGACCTCGAGGCCCGTGGCCTGGAGGGAACGGATCGCGGTCTCACGGCCGGAGCCGGGACCCTTGACGAAGACGTCAACCTTGCGCATGCCGTGCTCCTGCGCGCGGCGGGCGGCCGACTCGGCGGCCATCTGCGCGGCGAAGGGGGTGGACTTGCGCGAGCCCTTGAAGCCGACGTGGCCGGCGGAGGCCCAGGAGATCACGTTGCCCGAGGGGTCCGTGATCGAGACGATCGTGTTGTTGAACGTGCTCTTGATGTGAGCGTGCCCGTGAGCGACGTTCTTCTTTTCCTTGCGGCGCACCTTCTTGGCGGCGCCCTGACGACCCTTGGGGGGCATCTATTACTCCTACGGGGAGGTGGTCGGTCCTACAGCGAAGACCGCTGGTGAAGCGTTGTCCGCTGAGGACTACTTCTTGCCCGGCTTCTTCTTGCCGGCGATGGCGCGACGCGGGCCCTTGCGGGTACGAGCGTTCGTGCTGGTGCGCTGACCGTGGACGGGCAGGCCACGACGGTGGCGCAGACCCTGGTAGCAGCCGATCTCAACCTTGCGGCGGATGTCGGCCTGAATCTCGCGACGGAGGTCACCCTCGGTCTTCAGGTTGGCGTCCACGTACTCGCGGATCTTGACCAGCTCCTCCTCGGAGAGGTCGCGAACGCGGGTGTTCGGGTTCACACCGGTCTCGGCCAGCGTCTGCTGGGAAAGGGTCCGGCCGATGCCGAACACGTAGGTGAGGGCGACCTCCACACGCTTTTCACGCGGGATGTCAACACCGGAAACGCGTGCCATTCAATGGCTCCAGTTGTCGTTCGGAGGTCTTCCGCAGAACCGAATCCCGCCCGCCGTCGTCTCCTCTTCGGAAGATTCGGTACGAACCGGGTCCCCGGCCTCCGACCGGGGGTGTCAGGGCTAATGAGATTCAGCCCTGGATTCTGCGTATGAACATGTACTGCTTGCGTCGCGCGAAGTATCTGCGGGTGCAGAAGGTGCGGTCGTGCGTCAGCCCTGGCGCTGCTTGTGGCGCGGGTTTTCGCAAATGACCATGACCCGGCCGTGACGGCGGATCACCCTGCACTTGTCGCAGATCTTCTTGACGCTCGGCTTGACCTTCATTAGGTGAGGTTCTCCGGGTCAGTGCCACCCCCCGCGTCCCGGAACCGGGAACACGGAGTAAAGGCAAGATCTACTTGTACCGGTAGACGATCCGGCCACGCGTCAGGTCGTACGGAGACAGCTCCACCACGACCCGGTCGTCAGGGAGGATGCGGATGTAGTGCATACGCATCTTGCCGCTGATGTGTGCCAGGACCTGGTGGCCGTTCTGGAGCTCAACCTTGAACATGGCGTTCGGCAGAGACTCGACGACAGTGCCCTCGATCTCGATGGCACCTTGCTTCTTGGCCACGCTTCGCCCTTCGAATCGACTACCTTGATC
Source organism: Streptomyces sp. R35 (assembly GCF_041053035.1). Lineage (NCBI taxonomy): Bacteria > Bacillati > Actinomycetota > Actinomycetes > Kitasatosporales > Streptomycetaceae > Streptomyces > Streptomyces sp. R35. Next base: position 6,651,928 of record NZ_CP163440.1, on the reverse strand, counting down.
GACTTCGCACGCTTGCATGCAGACATGCGGGTGCACGAGAGCCGACGAGTCAGTCTACGTCAGGGCCCTCGGAAAGACGAATCGAGAAAGAATGCCCTGCAATGGAGATCCTTAAGCCAGAGGGTCCGGCGCCGCGGTGATTGCGTACTCCGCCGGCTTGGCCTTGCCGCCATCAGGCGCCGTCAGAACCAGCGGGCCCTCCGCCGTCAGGGCGACCGAGTGCTCCCAGTGCGAGGACCAGGTGCCGTCGGTCGTGATGACTGTCCAGTCGACCGATTCCCCACGCCCCTCTCTCCGACCGGCGGTCGCGGCGAGGGCTGTCTTCACGCGAGCGGATCGGGGGCGGCAGTGATTCCGTACTCCGCCAGCTTGGCCTTGCCACCATCAGGCGCCGTCAGAACCAGCGGGCCCTCCGCCGTCAGGGCGACCGAGTGCTCCCAGTGCGAGGACCAGGTGCCGTCGGTCGTGATGACTGTCCAGTCGTCCTCAAGCACATCGGTCTTCGGGGTGCCCAGGGACACCATCGGCTCGATGGCGAGGCAGAAGCCGGGGACCAGCTTCGGGCCCTTGCCGCGCTTGCGCTCGACGTAGTTCAGGAGGTGCGGGTCCATGTGCATCTCGGTGCCGATGCCGTGGCCGCCGTAGTCCTCGATGATCCCGTACTTGCCGCCGCCGGGCTTCGGCTGCCGACGGATGTACGTCTCGATGGCGCGGGAGACGTCGACCAGGCGGTTGCCGAGCTTCATGGCCGCGATGCCGGCCCACATCGATTCCTCGGTCACCCGGGAGAGCTCGATCAGCTCCGGAGCGTGACCGGAGCCGACGAACGCGGTGTAAGCGGCATCACCGTGCCAGCCGTCCACGATCGCGCCGGCGTCGATGGAGATGATGTCGCCGTCCTTCAGAACGGTCTTCTCGTCCGGGATGCCATGGACGACGACCTCATTGGCCGACGTGCAGATGGTGGCGGGAAACCCGCCGTACCCCAGGAAGTTCGACTTCGCCCCGTGCTCGGCGAGCACCTTCCGGGCGACATCGTCCAGGTCCTTCGTCGTCGCCCCCGGCACGGCCGCCTCACGCGTGGCCGCATGGATGGCCGCGACGACCAGCCCCGCCTCACGCATCTTGGCGATCTGCTCGGGGGTCTTGATCTGCACCATCAGCTCTGCCTTCTCACGGGTGCGAGTCCGGTTTTGTACACCACAACAGTACGGCCCCGGCGGAGTGCAGCACGAGGTCACCCCGGACGCGGCCGCACCCCGGTCAGCGCCGGGTGAGTACCGGGGAACCAGCGACCCTCGTCGGTCAGCTTCGCCGTCCGGAAGCCGGACAGCCGAGTGGTCCTGCCGTCCAGGCCGACCAGGAGCAGCTGCTTGCGGAACTCACCCTTGCCGGGGGCGCAGCGCTCAGGATCGCACCGCCAAGCGATGAGGTGACTGTTGTCGGCCCACGCGAGCAACTGCTGTCCGGGGACTACCGCGGCCCGCTTGCCGGTCTTCACATTGCGTATTTCGGAGACGATCTTATCGCCCTCCCCCACGAAGGCGCCGGCCACCAGGTTTCCGTCGGGGGACCGGATCGCCTCCGGGTAGGACGGACTCGCCTCCTGATCCGGCGCCGGCATCTTCTTGCCGGTCACGTCGTAGAAGATCCTGCCCGCCTTGGTGTTCGCGGCTCCCCACACCAGCTCCCCGTCACGGCTCCAATAGAAGTCCTGACGCCCGTCGGCGGGGGCCTGCTGCCCGCCCTTCTCAGCCGGCAACTTGGCGAAGTCCACCTTGCCGGAGGCGACATCGATCACGTAGAAGCCGGTGCGGCTAGTCGGTCTTCTCGCATCGCTCGGTGGCCGTGTTGAGCAACCGCCACTCGTAGGTGCCGATCGCGTTCCCGTTCGGCTGCTTCACGAGCTTCATCGCGTAATACGCCGAGACGGCAACCTTCCCCGCCGCGATCAGCTCGCGAGGCGGCGACTGATCCGGATGCGCCGCCACGCCCGTGGCATCTGCCACCAGACCTCCATCTGGTAGCTGGAGAGTTGGCCGATGTTCTCGCCCTTCTTGTCACAGCCGGAGTCGCCACCGTCGTCGATGGTCCACAGCCGCGACGTAATGCCGGCGCTGTTGCTGCCCCACAGAGAACCGGACACCCCGTACCCGTCGGCCGACGTGTCACACACCGAGAACACGTCGCCGTCGTCGTGGAAGAGGCGGCTGGAGTCATTCCGTGGTCGCGCGCATGGCGGCGACGACCGGCACCGACGTCTCCGTCGGCCGGTCCCCTGCACAGTTGGTTACGTACAAAACACTTCGGCCGCGGTGCCCGTGAGGGGCACCGCGGCCGAACCGTCATGACGACTACTTGCTACTTGCCGTCGTCCTCGCGCTTGAGCGCCTCCATCGCACGCCCCGTGACCTCGTCCACCTTGCCGAGGGCCGAGATCGTGACCACCAGGCCCTGGGCCTTGTAGTAGTCGATGATCGGCTCGGTCTGCGTGTGGTAGACCTCAAGGCGCGTGCGGACGGTTTCCTCGGAGTCGTCGTCCCGCTGGTACAGCTCGCCGCCGCAGACGTCGCAGACGCCTTCGGTCTTGGCCGGCTTGTACGTCACGTGGAAGACGTGCGCCGAGTCGTTGCGGCAGATGCGGCGGCCGGCGATACGCCTGACCACCTCGTCCTCGGGGACCTCCAGGTCCAGAACCCCGTCCAGCTTCATGGCCTCGGCACTGAGCATCTCGTCCAGCGCCTCGGCCTGCGAGACGTTGCGCGGAAAGCCGTCGAGCAGGAAGCCGTGCTCCGCGTCGGGCTGCTCCATGCGGTCCTTGGCCATCGCGATGGTGACCTCGTCCGGGACCAGCTCGCCCTTGTCCATGTAGGACTTCGCCAGTTTGCCGAGTTCCGTCTGCTGGCTGATGTTGGCGCGGAACAGGTCGCCCGTGGAGATGTGCGGGATCGACAGGTTCTTGGCGAGGAACGCGGCCTGCGTTCCCTTGCCGGCACCGGGCGGCCCGACGAGGACGATTCGCATCAGCGGAGGAACCCTTCGTAATTGCGCTGCTGAAGCTGGCTCTCGATCTGCTTCACCGTCTCCAGACCGACACCCACGATGATCAGGATGCTGGTACCACCGAACGGGAAGTTCTGGCTTGCCCCGAAGCCAACCAACGCCATCGTCGGTACGAGAGCGATCAGACCCAGATACAGCGACCCCGGCCAGGTGATCCTGTTGAGTACGTAGCTGAGGTACTCAGCGGTCGGTCGGCCAGCCCGGATGCCCGGGATGAAGCCACCATACTTCTTCATGTTGTCGGCGACTTCCTCGGGGTTGAAGGAGATCGCCACATAGAAGAACGCGAAGAACACGATCAGCAAAAAGTACAAGCTGAGGTAAATCGGGTGGTTGCTCTTGGTCAGATTCTGCTCAACCCAGGTTTTCCAACCGGAAGTGTCCTTGGAGAACTGGGCGATCAGCGCCGGAATGTAGAGCAGCGATGACGCGAAGATGACGGGAATCACACCCGCCTGATTCACCTTCAACGGGATGTAGGTGGACGTACCGCCGTAAGACCGGCGGCCGATCATGCGCTTCGCGTACTGGACGGGGATGCGGCGCTGAGCCTGCTCGACGAAGACCACCAGGCCGACCATGACGAAACCGACGGCGATGGTCGCGCCGAACTCGATCCAGCCGCCGGCCAGCGAACCCTGCTCCTTGATGGCCCACAGCGCGGACGGGAACGTCGCGGCGATCGAGATGAACATCAGGATCGACATGCCGTTGCCGATGCCGCGGTCGGTGATGAGCTCGCCGAGCCACATGACGACACACGTACCGGCGGTCATGGTGACGACCATGGTGACGGTCTGGAAGATCGACTGGTCGGGGACGATCTGGTTGCCCACGGGGCAGCTGCTGAAGAGCGCGCCGCTGCGCGCGGTCGCGACCAGGCCCGTGCCCTGGAGGATGGCCAGCGCCACCGTCAGATAACGCGTGTACTGCGTGATCTTCGCGGTGCCGGCCTGGCCCTCCTTCTTGAGGGCTTCGAGGCGTGGGATCACCACGGTCAGCAGCTGCAGAATGATGCTCGCCGTGATGTACGGCATGATGCCGAGCGCGAAGATCGTGATCTGCAGCAGCGCGCCACCACTGAACATGTTGACCAGACCGAACAGACCCTGGTTGCCCTTCGACGCCGCGTCGATACAGGTCTGGACGTTCTTGTAGTCGACGCCAGGGATCGGAATGTGGGTACCGACCCGGTACACCACGATGATGGCGAGCGTGAAGAGCAGCTTCTTGCGCAGGTCGGGCGTCCTGAACGCCCGGGCGAACGCGGTGAGCACGGTGCCTCCTGCGACCCCCGCGCTACTGCGTCAGAGGTGACGGTCTTGAGGTTCGACGGATAAGGGACAGCTAACCAACAGTCAAAGGCCGCCCGGAGTTCCCTTGGGCCACCCTGGACGAAAATTTGCAGTGCAGGCCACCTTACCGGCGACACTGCCCCCCTTGGAACGACCAACCGGGGATGCCCCTTTTGTGGGGCATCCCCGGTCGGGATCGCTCATGTCATCGAGACGTCTGAATTCAGACGAGCTCGGTGACGGTACCGCCGGCGGCGGTGATCTTCTCCTTGGCGGAGCCGGAGACGGCGTCGACCGTCACCTGCAGCGCCACGGAGATCTCGCCCTGGCCGAGGACCTTGACGAGGCTGTTCTTGCGAACGGCACCCTTGGCGACCAGGCCCTCAACGGTGACCTCGCCACCCTCGGGGTACAGCGAGGCGAGCTTGTCCAGGTTCACGACCTGGAACTCGACCTTGAAGGGGTTCTTGAAGCCCTTGAGCTTCGGGAGACGCATGTGGAGGGGCATCTGGCCACCCTCGAAGCGCTCCGGAACCTGGTAACGAGCCTTCGTGCCCTTGGTACCACGACCGGCCGTCTTACCCTTCGACGCCTCACCGCGACCCACACGGGTCTTCGCGGTCTTGGCGCCCGGGGCGGGACGGAGGTTGTGGATCTTGAGCGGGTTGTTCTCCGCCATGATCAGTCGACCTCCTCAACCGTCACGAGGTGGCGGACGGTGTGCACCATTCCGCGGAACTCGGGGCGGTCCTCCTTGACGACCACGTCGTTCAGGCGCTTGAGCCCGAGCGAACGCAGGGTGTCGCGGTGGTTCTGCTTGCTGCCGATGTACGACTTCGTCTGCGTGATCTTGAGCTGAGCCATGATTACGCACCCGCTCCCGCACGCGCACGCAGCAGAGCCGCGGGGGCGACGTCCTCGAGGGGCAGACCACGGCGAGCCGCGATCTCCTCGGGACGCTGCAGGCCCTTGAGGGCCGCCACGGTCGCGTGCACGATGTTGATCGCGTTGGACGAGCCGAGCGACTTCGACAGGATGTCGTGAACGCCGGCGCACTCGAGCACCGCACGCACCGGGCCACCGGCGATAACGCCGGTACCGGGGGAAGCAGGCTTGAGCAGGACGACGCCCGCGGCCTTCTCGCCCGTGATCGGGTGCGGGATGGTGCCCTGGATACGGGGGACCTTGAAGAAGTGCTTCTTGGCCTCCTCAACACCCTTGGCGATGGCGGCCGGCACCTCCTTGGCCTTGCCGTAACCGACACCCACGGTGCCGTCACCGTCGCCCACCACGACCAGCGCGGTGAAGCTGAAGCGACGACCACCCTTTACAACCTTGGCGACGCGGTTGATCGCGACAACGCGCTCAACGTACGCGGTCTTCTCGGCGGCAGCAGCGCCGCCGTCACGGCCCTTCCGGTCCCGCCGCTCGCCGCCACCGGCACCGCTTCCACGGCGCTGGGGTCCAGCCATTGGATTACCTCTCTCTGTTTCCGCTAGCTACGGAAGCGGCTCAGAACTTGAGTCCGGCTTCGCGGGCGGCGTCCGCCAGGGCGGCGATGCGCCCGGCGTACTGGTTGCCACCACGGTCGAATACGACAGCCTCGACACCGGCGGCCTTGGCGCGCTCGGCGACCAGGGCGCCGACCGACTTGGCCTGCGCGGACTTGTCGCCCTCGCTACCGCGGACCGTCGTGTCCAGGGTCGACGCCGACGCCAGGGTGTGACCCTTAACGTCGTCGATGACCTGGGCCACGATGTGGCGGTTCGAGCGCGTCACGACCAGGCGCGGACGCTCAGCCGTACCCGAGATGTGCTTACGGATCCGGATGTGACGACGCTTGATGGCAGCACGCTTGTAAGCGTCGCCCTTAGCAATCTTGACACCGTATGCCATGGCTTACTTACCCGCCTTTCCGACCTTGCGGCGGATGACTTCGCCTTCGTACTTGACGCCCTTGGCCTTGTACGGGTCGGGCTTGCGCAGCTTGCGGATGTTGGCCGCAACCTCTCCGACCTTCTGCTTGTCGATGCCCTCGACCGAGAACCGCGTCGGGTTCTCGACCTTGAAGGAGATCCCCTCGGGGGCCTCGACAGTGATCGAGTGGCTGTAGCCGAGCGAGAACTCCAGGTTGGAGCCCTTCGCCAGGACGCGGTAACCGACACCGCTGATCTCGAGCTTCTTCACGTAACCCTGGGTCACGCCGGTGATCATGTTCGCCACCAGCGTGCGGGACAGGCCGTGCAGGGCCTTGTTCTGACGCTCGTCGTTCGGGCGGGTGACGTTCAGAACGCCGTCCTCACCCTTGGCGACCTCGATCGGCGCCGCGACGGTGTGGGAGAGGGTGCCCTTGGGGCCCTTCACCGAGACCGTACGGCCGTCGATGGTGACGTCCACGCCGGCGGGAACCGTGATGGGGAGCTTGCCAATACGCGACATAGCTGTTTCCTCCGTTCCCTTCCGCTACCAGACGTAGGCGAGAACTTCTCCGCCTACGCCCTTCTTGCCGGCCTGCTTGTCGGTGAGGAGACCGTGCGACGTGGAGATGATCGCCACGCCGAGGCCGCCCAGCACCTTGGGCAGGGAGGTGGACTTCGCGTAAACCCGGAGACCGGGCTTGGAGATCCGCTTGATGCCCGCGATGGAGCGCTCACGGTTCGGGCCGAACTTCAGCTCGAGGACGAGGTTCTTGCCGACCTCGGCGTCCTCGACCTTCCAGCCCGTGATGAAGCCCTCCTGCTGGAGGATCTCCGCGATGTGCGACTTGATCTTGCTGTGCGGCATTCCCACGGTGTCGTGGTACGCCGAGTTCGCGTTACGCAGACGCGTAAGCATGTCTGCGATCGGATCAGTCATGGTCATGAATTGGCCTTCGGCCTCTCTCGCCGGGGTTTCCTGTATGCGCCATCCCTCTCCCCACTCAGTGGCGGGACGGGTGCGGTGCGGGGACCTACGGCGTAGTAAGTCGATTGGGGCGGCAGGCGCCCAACCCTCCTAGCCTAAGCCATGGAGAGCAGGGCACCTGACCGAACCCTTTGCTTACCGAGAGCCCTGGAATCCCTGAAAGCGGGGACTACCAGGAGCTCTTGGTCACGCCCGGCAGCTCGCCACGGTGAGCCATCTCACGAAGGCAGACGCGGCACAGGCCGAACTTGCGGTACACGGAGTGCGGACGACCGCAGCGCTGGCAGCGCGTGTAGCCACGAACGCCGAACTTGGGCTTACGAGCAGCCTTGGCAATCAGAGCCTTCTTCGCCATCTCGCTTACGCCTCCTTGAAGGGGAAGCCGAGGTGACGGAGAAGGGCGCGGCCCTCAGCGTCGTTGGTCGCCGTGGTCACCACGGTGATGTCCATGCCCCGGGTACGGTCGATCTTGTCCTGGTCGATCTCGTGGAACATGACCTGCTCCGTGAGACCGAAGGTGTAGTTGCCACGGCCGTCGAACTGCTTGGGGGACAGACCACGGAAGTCGCGGATGCGCGGAAGCGCGAGCGACAGGGTGCGGTCCAGGAACTCCCACATGCGGTCGCCACGGAGCGTGACGTGGGCACCGATCGGCTGACCCTCACGCAGCTTGAACTGCGCGATGGACTTGCGGGCCTTGGTGACGGCCGGCTTCTGACCGGTGATCGTGGTCAGGTCACGGACGGCACCGTCCATGAGCTTCGAGTCACGGGCGGCGTCGCCGACACCCATGTTGACCACGATCTTGACGAGACCGGGAACCTGCATGACGTTCTCGTACGAGAACTCCTCAAGCAGCTTGCCCGCGATCTCCTCGCGGTACTTCGTCTTGAGACGCGGAGTGGTGGTGGTAGCCATCAGATGTCCTCACCCGTCCGCTTGGCAACGCGGATCTTGTTGCCCTCGTCGTCGAAGCGGTAACCGACACGCGTGACGACCTTGTTGCCGTCCTTCTCCACGACGAGCTGAACGTTGCTCACGTGAATCGGGGCCTCGGTCGTGACGATGCCACCGGCCTGCGAACCCTTGGCGGTCGGGCCGGCCTTGGTGTGCTTCTTGACCCGGTTGACACCCTCGACCAGGACGCGCTCGTCGCGCGGGTAAGCGGCAATGACCTTGCCCTGCTTGCCCTTGTCCTTGCCGGTGATGACCTGAACCGTGTCACCCTTCTTGATCTTCATGCTTACAGCACCTCCGGCGCGAGCGAGATGATCTTCATGAACTTCTTCTCGCGCAGCTCACGGCCGACAGGGCCGAAGATACGGGTGCCACGAGGGTCGCCGTCGTTCTTGAGAATGACAGCGGCGTTCTCGTCGAAGCGGATGTACGAGCCGTCCGGACGGCGGCGCTCCTTGACGGTGCGAACGATGACCGCCTTGATGACGTCACCCTTCTTCACGTTGCCGCCGGGGATCGCGTCCTTGACGGTGGCGACGATGACGTCACCGATGCCCGCGTAGCGGCGACCGGAGCCACCGAGCACACGGATGCAAAGGATTTCCTTCGCACCAGTGTTGTCGGCGACACGCAGTCGCGACTCCTGCTGGATCACGTCTATCTCCTGATTGTCTGCCGGTTCCCGGGGCGGGGTGCCTTACGGCGCCCCGCCCCGAGCCTGGCGGAACGAACCTGAGGGATACCCCTCAGGTAATTACTTGGCCTTCTCGAGGATCTCGACGATGCGCCAGCGCTTCGTCGAGGACAGCGGACGCGTCTCCATGAGGAGGACGCGGTCGCCGACGCCGGCGGCGTTCTGCTCGTCGTGGGCCTTGAGCTTGCTGGTACGGCGGATGACCTTGCCGTACAGCGCGTGCTTCACGCGGTCCTCGACGGCGACGACGACGGTCTTGTCCATCTTGTCGCTGACGACGAGACCCTCACGGGTCTTGCGGAAGCCACGGGCCTCAGCGGTCTCAGTCACGTTGCTCTCACTCATCAGGCGCTCTCCACCGTTTCGATGCCCAGCTCGCGCTCACGCATCAGGGTGTAGATCCGCGCGATGTCCTTGCGGACGGCCTTGAGCCGACCGTGGTTCTCGAGCTGACCGGTCGCCGCCTGGAAGCGGAGGTTGAACAGCTCTTCCTTGGCTTCGCGGAGCTTCGCAAGAAGCTCCTCGTCACCCAGTTCGCGCAGCTCGGACGCCTTGGTACCGGCCGACATCACGCTTCACCTGCCTCGCGCTTGACGATCCGGCACTTCATCGGCAGCTTGTGGGCTGCGCGAGTGAGGGCCTCACGGGCGATCTTCTCGTTGGGGTAGGACAGTTCGAACATGACCCGGCCCGGGTGCACGTTCGCGATCCACCACTCGGGAGAACCCTTACCGGAACCCATGCGGGTCTCGGCAGGCTTCTTCGTGAGCGGGCGGTCCGGATAGATGTTGATCCAGACCTTGCCGCCACGCTTGATGTGGCGGGTCATCGCGATACGGGCGGCCTCGATCTGACGGTTCGTCACGTACGCCGGCGTGAGGGCCTGAATGCCGTACTCGCCGAACGAAACCTGCGTACCGCCCTTGGCCTGACCACGGCGCTTGGGGTGGTGCTGCTTGCGGTGCTTGACCCTACGGGGGATCAGCATGTCGGTCAGGCCTCCGTTCCGGTGCTCTCAGCCGGAGCGGCAGCCGCCGGAGCCTCGGCCTTGGGGGCCTCGGCAGCGGGAGCCTGCTGCGGCTTACGACCGCGACCGCCACGCTCGCCACCACGGCCACCACGGCCGGCCGGGCGGTCAGCGCCGCCACGGGCCGGGCGGTTGCCGGCGCGGGCAGCAGCGTTCTCGGCGCGGACCTCGGCGATGTTCTTGACGTCGCCCTTGTAGATCCAGACCTTCACACCGATACGGCCGAAGGTCGTCTTGGCCTCGAAGAAGCCGTAGTCGACGTTCGCGCGGAGCGTGTGCAGGGGCACACGGCCCTCGCGGTAGAACTCCGAGCGGGACATCTCGGCGCCGCCGAGACGGCCACCACACTGGATCTTGATGCCCTTGGCGCCCGCCTTCATCGCCGACTGCATGCTCTTGCGCATGGCACGGCGGAAGGAGACGCGGGAGGACAGCTGCTCGGCAACGGCCTGAGCAACCAGCTGAGCGTCGGTCTCGGGGTTCTTGACCTCGAGGATGTTCAGCTGGACCTGCTTGCCCGTGAGCTTCTCGAGGTCACCGCGGATGCGGTCGGCCTCGGCGCCACGGCGGCCGATGACGATGCCGGGACGCGCGGTGTGGATGTCCACACGCACACGGTCACGGGTGCGCTCGATCTCAACCTTCGAGATGCCGGCGCGCTCCATGCCGGACGTCATCATCCGACGGATGGCGACGTCTTCCTTGACGTAGTCCTTGTACAGCTTGTCGGCGTACCAACGCGACTTGAAGTCGGTCGTGACACCGAGCCGGAACCCATGCGGGTTAACCTTCTGGCCCATTACCGGGTTCCTTCCTTGCTGCTGACGACCACGGTGATGTGGCTGGTCCGCTTGCGGATCCGGTAGGCACGGCCCTGGGCGCGCGGCCGGAACCGCTTCAGGGTCGGACCCTCGTCGACGTACGCCTCGGAGATGAAGAGGCTGTCGGCGTCGGTGTGGTCGTAGTTGTGCGCGGCGTTGGCAATGGCGCTGTCAAGCACCTTGCCGACCGGCACGCTCGCGGCCTGCGGGGCGAAACGCAGGACCGCCTGAGCCTCCGTGGCATCCATGCCACGGATAAGGTCCACCACGCGGCGGGCCTTCATGGGCGTAACGCGGATGTACCGCGCCTGGGCCCTGGCTTCCATGGTTGTCCTTCCAGTGTCTGTCATGGTCATTCCACCCCGCGTTAGCGGCGCTTCGACTTCCGGTCGTCCTTGACGTGACCCCGGAAGGTGCGCGTCGGCGAGAACTCGCCGAGCTTGTGGCCGACCATCGACTCGGTGACAAACACCGGAATGTGGGTCTTGCCGTTGTGCACCGCGATCGTGTGGCCGAGCATGGCCGGGATGATCATCGAGCGACGGGACCAGGTCTTGATGACGTTCTTGGTGCCGGCTTCGTTCTGTACGTCCACCTTCTTGATGAGGTGGTCGTCGACGAAGGGCCCCTTCTTGAGACTGCGCGGCATCTAAACCCGCTCCTAGCGCTTCTTGTTCGTCTTGCGGCGGCGGACGATGTACTTGTTCGAAGCCTTCTTCGGCGAACGAGTACGACCTTCCTTCTGACCCCACGGGGAGACCGGGTGGCGACCACCGGAGGTCTTGCCCTCACCACCACCGTGCGGGTGGTCAACCGGGTTCATCGCCACACCGCGGACGGTCGGGCGAACGCCCAGCCAGCGCTTGCGGCCGGCCTTACCCCAGTTGATGTTGCTCTGCTCGGCGTTGCCGACCTCGCCGACCGTGGCGCGGCAGCGCTGGTCGACCAGGCGGATCTCACCGGAAGGCATGCGGAGGTGGGCCATGGTGCCCTCCTTCGCGAGCAGCTGCACCGAGGCACCGGCGGAGCGGGCGAACTTGGCGCCGCCACCGGGACGGATCTCGATCGCGTGGATCGTGGTACCGACCGGGATGTTGCGGAGCGCCAGGTTGTTGCCCGGCTTGATGTCGGCCCCAGGACCGTTCTCGACGCGGTCACCCTGCGACAGGTTGCGGGGGGCGAGGATGTAGCGCTTCTCGCCGTCCGCGTAGTGCAGCAGCGCGATGCGCGCGGTGCGGTTGGGGTCGTACTCGATGTGCGCGACCTTCGCCGGCACGCCGTCCTTGTCGTGACGACGGAAGTCGATCACTCGGTAGGCGCGCTTGTGTCCGCCACCCTGGTGGCGAACGGTCACACGACCGGCGTTGTTACGGCCGCCCTTGCTGTGCAGCGGGCGGACCAGCGACTTCTCCGGCGTGGACCGCGTGACCTCGACGAAGTCGGCGACGCTGGAGCCACGACGGCCCGGCGTAGTCGGCTTGTACTTGCGGATTCCCATTTCTCAGTCCTCGTCCGATATTCGGACCAGGGCGCTCCGTTAGGAGGCCTGGCCGAAGATGTCGATACGGTCGCCCTCAGCGAGGGTCACGATCGCGCGCTTGCTGTCAGCACGCTTGCCGAAGCCCGTCTTGGTCCGCTTGCGCTTGCCCTGACGGTTGATCGTGTTCACTCCGGTGACCTTGACCGAGAAGACCGCCTGGACGGCCTGCTTGATCTGGGTCTTGTTGGCCCGCGGGTCCACGACGAAGGTGTACTTGCCCTCGTCGAGAAGCGCGTAGCTCTTCTCGGAGACGACCGGCTTGAGGAGGACGTCACGGGGATCCGTGAAGCTCTTGCTCAGCGGCGTCTCTACGGTGTTCTTGCCTTCGGCCTCGTGGCGCTTCGCCTTGGCGACGCGCGCGACCTTCTTGGCCTTGGCGGCCTTCGAGGCGATGCTCGGGTGACGCGTAGCCATCAGGCTTCGCTCCCTTCGGTGTCAGCGGCCTTGGGGCCAGACACGAAGGACTCGAAAGCGGCCTGGGTGAAGACCACGTCGTCCGAGACGAGAACGTCGTACGTGTTCAGCTGGCCCGGCTCCAGGATGTGGACCTGGGGCAGGTTGCGCGCGGAAAGCAGCGCGGCCTCGTCGGAGCGCTCGATGACCAGGAGCACGTTCTTGCGCTCGCTGACCTTGCCGAGGAAGCTCTTCGCGGCCTTGGTGGAGGGGGTCTCGCCCTCGATCACGCCGGTGATGACGTGGATGCGAGCGTTGCGGGCCCGGTCGGTGAGGGCGTGGCGCAGGGCCGCGGCCTTCATCTTCTTCGGGGTCCGCTGCGAGTAGTCACGCGGCGTGGGGCCGTGGACGACGCCACCGCCGGCGAACTGCGGCGCACGGGTCGAACCCTGGCGCGCGCGGCCGGTGCCCTTCTGGCGGTAAGGCTTCTTACCGCCACCGCGGACCTCGCCACGACGCTTGACCTTGTGCGTGCCCTGACGGGCAGCGGCCAGCTGCGCAACGACGACCTGGTGAAGCAGCGGGATGCTGATCTTCTCTACATCGAAGATCTCGGCCGGGAGCTCAACGGTCCCAGCGGTGTCGCCGGAGGGCGACAGAATGTCAATGGTGCTCATAGTCCTTAGGCCCCCTTGACCGCGGTGCGGACCAGGACGAGGCCGCCGTTCGGACCAGGAACCGCGCCCTTGATAAGGAGCAGGCCCTTCTCCGCGTCAACGGCGTGAACGGTCAGGTTCTGGGTGGTGACCCGCTCGTTGCCCATGCGACCCGCCATGCGGAGGCCCTTGAACACGCGGCCCGGGGTGGCGCAGCCACCGATGGAGCCGGGAGAGCGGTGCTTGCGCTGGGTGCCGTGACCGGCGCCGAGGCCCTTGAAGTTGTGACGCTTCATGACACCGGCGAAGCCCTTGCCCTTGCTCTTGCCGGTCACGTCCACCTTGACGCCGGCCTCGAAGGTCTCGGCGGTGATCTCCTGGCCGAGGGTGTACTCGCTGGCGTCAGCGGTACGGATCTCGACGAGGTGACGACGGGGGGTGACATCGGCCTTGGCGAAGTGGCCCTTGAGGGGCTTGTTCACCTTGCGAGGGTCGATCTCGCCGAAGGCGATCTGGACCGACTCGTAGCCGTCGGTGTCGTTCGTACGGACCTGGGTGACGACGTTGGGTCCGGCCTTGACGACGGTGACGGGAACAACACGGTTGTTCTCGTCCCACACCTGCGTCATGCCGAGCTTCTCGCCCAGGATGCCCTTGATCTGCTTAGCCATTCTCAGATCACCGATCCCTAGAGCTTGATCTCGATGTCGACACCGGCCGGGAGGTCGAGTCGCATCAAAGAGTCAACGGTCTTGGGCGTCGGGTCGAGAATGTCGATCAGGCGCTTGTGCGTGCGCATCTCGAAGTGCTCGCGCGAGTCCTTGTACTTGTGCGGCGACTTGATGACGCAGTACACGTTCTTCTCAGTGGGCAGCGGCACCGGGCCTGCGACCGACGCACCAGTGCGGGTCACCGTCTCGACGATCTTCTTCGCCGAGGAGTCGATGACCTCGTGGTCGTAGGCCTTGAGCCGGATGCGGATCTTCTGTCCCGCCATGGCTACTCAGTAGTCCTTTGTCTCGTGAAAACGCTCTGGAACCCGGGGGTTCGCGTCCTGGTCTCCGACCCACGCGGTCGGGTGTGTCGCGCTCCTGCCGCACAGATATCCGTAACGGATTTCCCTACGAGGGACGCGGCTCGCCCGAAAGCAACCGCTGGACCGGGGGCTGGAACACCCACCGGGCGCCTGGCCTGCACCCCGCTGACACTTCCCGGAAGATTCCCGTACGTCCGCCCCAGCGCTGCCTTACGGCAGTTGAGGCGACGAGTACTGTGGGACTCGCTTCCGGTCCCCCCGACGGGAGGCGCGCAGCATCGGCACTCGACCGAGCAACTCCGACAGTCTGCCATATGCGACAGGGGCCTGGCCAATCGAGCCGAGGATCGTACCCCGAAGGTGACGCACGTCAAACCCTGTCCGCCGCGCGTCGGCACGGGGTGCTCAGCGCAGCGAGGGGTGCAGCTCCTCGCGCACGGCCCATACGTCCGGCCCGCCGTCCGTGCCGCTGCCCGACAGGATCGCGGCGCCGAAGAAGGTCAGGAAGCCCGACAGCGCGGCCGGCCCCGCCGCGGCGAGCACCGGCACCAGGCCGAGCAGGTGCGGAACGGTGGCGAGCAGCGCGGCCAGGAGGACCAGCAGGAACCCACGGTACGCGGCCGTGACCCGGGAGGGCCGCGGCGCGGGCACGGCCGCGCGGCCCGGCTCGGTGGTGTGTACGGCGGCGAGACCCGGCTCGGTGTCGCCCGCGCCAGCGGCTTCGCCGCGCAGCCAGGGCCGCCAGTCCTCCTCGTACATGCACCCCCACACCACATGCCCGCTGTCGGTGACGAACGCGGCGGGGACGATCACCCGCCGGTCGGTGGCCGCGATCTCCTTCCACCGGGTGGGCCAGCACAGCCAGCCCTCGTGCCCGGCCAGCTGGGAGGCGGCCTGGGAGAGATGCCTCTCCCCCGTGGCGATCTTGAAGTTGACGCCCTCCATCGCCCTCAGCCGCACCGGCCGGACAGCGCCCGCGCCGTCCGCCTCCAGTTCCAGCCAGCGCGAGACGGAGATGTCGGTCTTGCCGACGCCGGTGCGGGCGGGGCTGCGGTAGTTCTCCTGGACGGCGCAGGCGTTCCGTACCCGTACGACGTGGACGCGCCCCGCGGCGGCGTCCTCCCGCAACAGTCGCTGGGCAGCGCCGAGTTGCCTGCCGAGCAGGCCGATGCCGTACAGGGAGCCGACGACGGCGTAGAGCAGGGTGAGGGCACACAGGGCGCTCGCGGCAAGCGAACCGCTCTTGCCGTAGTCGGTGCCGTACGCGACCCGCGCGGCGGCGTACGGCGCCCACATCAGGAGATAGGCCCCGGCGACGTATCCCCAGTCACGCCGGATGGGCCCGAGAGCGGCGGGCACCCCGGCCAGCGCCCCCGCCGCCACCAGCACCTCCATCGGCGGAGCCACGCGCACGGCGAGCACCCAGCCACCGGCGAGGACAGCGGCCAGGGCGAGCGGGATCAGGGCGTCCAGCCGCGGCGTCCCGGCCCCGTACCGCGCGATCCCGAGCACCATCCCGACCGCGGCACACAGCAGCGCGGCGCCCCCGAGGGCCTGGGCGAACGGAGTGGATCTACGCATACGGGCTCCCCCTGGCCGTGGCGTGAACATGCCGTGGGGCATTCAGAGGGTGAGGGTACGACCGGAGGCTGTGCTTCCGCGGGGGTGATGATCACGGCATGGCAACGGTGCGGGGGCGGTGACGGCGGGTGGTCACGGCGGGTGGCAGTCCGGCCTGGCGTCAAAGGGGCCGGCGCGGGCGACCGGCTCGGGAGCGGCGGCGCAGGGCCTGCCAGGCGTCACTGACCGCGTACGAGGACTCCAGCCGCCAGGTCTCCAGCTTGTCCTGCACCTTCGACACGACCTTCCAGCACTTGAGCCACAGCGGCAGCTGCCGGAACGGCACGTAGTCGAGGGTGTCGTCGATGGCGTTCACGGCGATGCTCATGCGACCGGGGCCCTCCGCCCGCAGCGCGGCGTACAGCTCCGGCGTCAGCTCACCGTTGAGCCGCGCCGCGATGCCCGCCGCGGTGAACGCGAAGCCACGCTGAGCGACGTCCGGCAATTGCATCGCCCGGACAATCCGCGGCGAGGCCTCGGCCAGAGGGCAGTTGAAGGCCAGCCCGATCGCGGCGGAGCCCAGTGGGCCCTCGCCGCGTTCGTACGCCGCGTCCCACTCGACGGGGTCGTCGAAGCGCAGCAAGCTCTCGTCGCCGTCCCAGTTCCACCCGGACACCATGTTCGCCTCTCCCGATGTCAGCTACGTCGGCGCAGGGCCCGCCAGGCGTCTTCGACCGTTTCCCCAGACCGCAGCCACCAGCTCTCCAGCTTGTTGCGCACAGTCACAAGCACCCACCGCCGCTTGAACCACGGCGGCAGCTTCCGAAACGGTACGAACCCCAGCGTGTCTCTGATGGGGTGCTCGGCGACACCGCCGGGCCCCTCGGCTCGCAGGGCCGCGAACAGTTCCGGGGTCAACTCCCCATTGAGCCGGGCCGCGTGCCCTGCTGCGGTGAACGCGAACCCCCGCTGACCGGCGTCCGGCAGATGCATCGCCCTGACAATCCGGGGCGAAGCGTCCTCCAGCGAACAGTTGAAGGCCAACCCGATCACCGCCGTACCGAGACGCTGCTCGCCACGCTCGAACGCGGCGTCCCAATCGGCGGGGTCGTCGATGCCCAGCAGACCCTCGCCGCTTTCCCAGTTGTATGCGGACGTCATAGCGGACTCCCACTTTGCAGATCAGCGGCCATACGGCACACCGGCCCTCACCGCTCAGTCCCAGGGCTCGCGCACCGGCTTGCGCTTCCACCACTCCCCGAGCTCGGCCTCGGGCTTGTCCTTCGTCGGACGTACCCAGGGGCGCAGCGAGCGTTCCGGGTCAGGGGTGCTCGCTGCGCGAAAGCGCGCGTCCAGCCGTGCCAGCAGTCGTCCCAGGGCACCTTCGCGCAGCGCCGCGGGGAGAGCCCGCATCAACTCCTCCAGCGTGTCCCGGGAGTCGAGGTCGTTGTCGTAGGCGCTGATGGGATAGAAGTCCTCGCTCGACCAGCCCGGTTCCATCCGGCACACCACGCGTTCCCAGGAGGCGAAGCGGTCCGCCACCGAGTACACGGGAGCCGTCATCGTCGCCCGTAGCTGCGGCGCGACCCGCGACCGCTCCAACTCCAGCCGCTCCGCGTCCCGTTCGGCGATCGCCTCAAGGGCCCGCTCGGGCAACTCGGCCCACACGGCCCTGGTTTCCGGCGCTGCCCAGAAGACGTCGTACGGTGCACGCTTCCTGCCGCGCCGTGCCCGGCCGCGCTCCGCTTCGCCCGCCAACCCATTCACTCCTTCAGCTGTTTCAGGAAGTACTCGTAGCCGTCATCGGGCTGCATGAAGGTTCCATTGTCCCCTTCGCGGATCAGCATCGTCCCGGTCGCGTCGTCCCACCAGGCGAAACGGGCGTTGCCCGACGTGGTACTCCGCATACGGATTCCCGGCGTGTTGGTCATCAGGTCCTCCAAGTGCTCCGGGACGTCCAGGTCGTCGACGCCAGGAATCCCTCGATTCTTGATGTCACCGTGCGCGGCGATCTTGTCGGCGAGCATCGGCAGATTGCCCGCCTGGCTCGCGGCGTCCGGTTTCCCGATCTCATAGAGGCCAAGCAGGTCGGCCGCAAGCAGCGGGTCGAGGACGTAGAGGAAGGGGTTGGGGGAAGGGCCCAGTCCCAGCGGGTCGGGAGTGGCGTAGCGAGCCGTCTCGGGGTCGTAGTAGCGGTGAACGTTGTAGTGCAGACCCGTCTCCGGGTCGTAGTACTGCCCCGGGAAACGCAGTGGCGTATAGGCGCTGCTCCCGCTGTTCCAGGCGGTCACACCCCACAGGGTGCTGCGCGCCTGCCAGGCGATACTGCCGTCCTCGCCGACCAGTTCGGTTGGAGCACCCGCAAGATCGGTGGCGATGGCGAAGAACCGCGCGTTGATCTCCTCACGCGAGGCGGTGAGGAGCCTTTCGGTCTGGGCTATGGGCCGGTGCCCGTCGTGGTCCCAGGACAGCGCCACGGCGTGCGGGTGTGCGGAGTCGGTGGTGAGCTGCTCGCAGAGGGTGGTGCCGTCCCAGGTGAAATCAGTCTGCTCCACCACGGTGGTGCCGTCCGCGCCGATCCGCTGTTTGGCGATGCGGCGCCCCATCGGGTCGTACCGGTAGCGCCACAGTGTGCCGTCGGGGGTGCGGACGGAAACGAGCCGGTCCTCCGCGTCCCAGGTGTACGTCCAGGTCTCGGGCTTACGCGAGAGGCGGGTGCGGTGGCGGCGTACCGCCCGCCCCTGGTCGTCGTAGGAGTAGCGGGTGTCGCCGGCCCGGAGCAGCCGGGCACCCTCGGTGTGGCGTTGGCCCACAGCGGCCTGGCCGGGGTGTCGGCCCGGCCAGGCGGCGGTCGTCTGACCACCGTCTTCGTCGTAGGCGTAGGACTCTGTCCATCCCTCTGCCCGGACGGCCGTGGTACGACCGGCCGCGTCCAGGTCGAAGCTCCGGCTCTCACCGTTCGGGCCGACGATGCCGATGAGGTGTCCGTCCGCGCGGTAGCGGTAGGAGCGGTCGCGGAGCGTGCGGCCCTCGCCGGTGGTGACCGCCTGCGCGACGACTCTCCCGAGGCCGTCGTACGCACGCGTCAGCGACAGAGCGTCGTCCACGTCGAGTGACAGGAGACGCCCCGCCGCGTCATAACCGAAGTCGAGGGTGCGGCCCGCGGTGTGCAGCCGGGCAAGGTCACCACGACCGTCGTAGCCCCATGTGCTCGTCGCACCGGTGGGGGTGGTGCGGCTCAGCGGCCGCCCTGCGGCATCGTGAGTGAAGCTGATGGTCCGGCCGTTGACGGTCTCGGAGACCAGACGCCCGTGCAGATCCCGCCGCAGCGTCACGGTCGCGTCCGGTCCCTCGGCCGCGCAGAGCCGGTCATCCAGGTCATAGGTGTACGTGCTGACCGCGCCGTCGGCGTCCTTGCCGATCATGCGCCCGAACACGTCCCTCGTGATGCGGACCGTCTGACCAAGGGCGTTGACGCGCAGGACGACCTGGCTCTTGGCGTCATGGCCGTAGGTCTGCGTGCGGCCGTCGAAATCGGTCTCCGATACGAGCCGCCCCGCGTCGTCGTACCGATAGCTCCAGCGCTTCCCGTCCGGGCGGCTCACGCCGAGCAGACGCAGCGAGGGGTCGTACTCGAAGGAGTGGCGGACATCGTCGGGTCCGGTCCGCGCCGCGAGCAGGTTGAAATGGGTGTACTCGAACCGCGTCACGGCCCCCATGGCATCGGTGTGGCTGGTCCGGTTGCCCTCGGCGTCATACGTCCAGACCTCCGCCTCCCCGTCCGGGCCGGTGCGCCGCAGCAATTCGCCGTCCGCGCCCCATTCCATACGGGTCGTGTTGCCCAGGGGATCGGTGACCCCTGCCACCCTGCCGAAGGCGTCGAGGGTGTAGCGCGTGACACCGCCCAGGGGGTCCGTGACGTACTCGGCCAGACCGGCCGGGTCGCATCGCACGCGGGTGACGTATCCCGTGGGGTCGGTGACCGAGGACAGATGACCGGCGTCGTCGTAGGTGTAACGAGTCGTGGCGCCACCGGGCTTGACGATCGTGACGCAGTTGCCGCGAGCGTCGTACTCCCGGCGTTGGACGTGCCCGTCCGGGCGGGTGATGGCGACCGGGCTGCCCTGGGCGTCATACGTGAGACGGACCGTCGCGCCGTCCGGACGTGTGACCTCCAGCAGACGGCCGAAGGCATCGTAGGACTTGCCCGTGGTGTGGCCCAGTTGGTCCGTCCAGGACGTCAGATGGTGGTGTTCGTCCCAGGTGGTGCGGGTAGTGCCACCGAGCGGGTCGATTTCCGCGACGACCTGGCAGCTGTCGTTGACGACGAACTTGCTGACGGCGCCCTCGGCAGTGGTGACGGTGGTGATCCGGGCACCGGGCCAGGCCGGGTCGGTGCCGTCGTAGTCCAGGGTGAGGCTGATGTGCCCGGCCTCGCCACCCTCCGCCACGCAGCGGTCCGCCGTGTCGTACGCGTAGGAGTAGCTGCGGCCGTTGCGGTCGGTCCAGGACGTGATGCGGTATCGCTCGTCGTAGGTGAACCGCATGGCATGACCTGTGGTGTTGAAGACCGTGGTGAGACAGTCGTCGGAGTACTCGTACCGGCGCAGTGCCAGGTCCGATCCCTCCACTCCCGCCCCAGCCAGGTGGAGGGCCGTGACACGGCCGTCGGCAACAGTCAGCTTGAGCTGGTAACCGCCGGAATGCCGGATGGTGAGCGGGGTCCCGTCAGAGGCGTAGGCGAAGTCGATCGTGTCGCCGTTGCGGTCGGATATCCGCTCCAGCAGGGCGAGGCCGTCGACGGGGGCCCCGAAGCGTCGGGTGACCCCGGTGAAGGGATCGTCGACGAGGTAGCCGCCGTTGTCGAGTCGGATCAGCCCGTGGCGGGGGCCGGCCTCCGGAAGAACCCGGTGCTGCGTGTCGGTGGGGTGGGCGTAAGCGAGGAGCAGCCCGTCCTCGGTGACGAACACGACGCCGTCCTCGTCGATTTCGAGGCGCTGGTCGACGGTGGAGGCCCAGGTGGGGCCGAACCACCAGCCGGTGCGGTAGTCGGAGGCTGCCCGTCGAGTGAAGGCCAGCGGCAGGCTTGCGGGCAGCGAGACATCGGTCTCCGGCAGGAACATCGCGCCGGTGGCCATGTCCACCGGGTCACTGCCCTTGGAACGGACCACGTTCTTGGCCCGGTTGTAGGCGCCCTTCAGCCCGTCGGCAATCGAGCCCTTGCCGTTCTTCGCAAGTCCGCGAAGCGCCAGGCCCAAGCCCTTCAGGCCGCCCTTGAGGCCCTTCATCGCGGCCAAGCCGCCCTTAAGGCCCTTGGCCAGGCCGCCCAGGGTGGTCAGGCCCTTCATACCGGGTATGCAGTCGAGCGCGGCGAAGCCGACATCCCATAGGGAGGCTTGGCCCTTGGAGTATTTGTATAGCGTGTCGGCGAGGACGACGAGCGCGGCGACCAGCACGATCGCGCCGAGGATCGGCCCTCCGATGATCATCGCGATGATCCCGACGACCGCGACGACGACCTTGCACACGGCGACGATGGTGTCCCAGTTGTCGGAGAACCAGTCCCCGACCTCCTCCCACCACTTCCGATTGTGGATCCCGGCATCGGACGCTTCATCGATCTTCGTCTTCGCGGTGCCGGCCGCCTCCTCCCGCATCTTGCGGGCGTCCTCGGCCATCTTCTTCGCCGCGTCCAGCGCGCTGTTCGCGGACGTCACATCCGACTGGGCGGACGTCTGGGCCGACTTGGCGTGCTGCGCATCCCGCGTGGCGGCACGCACCTTCGCCTCGTCCGGCTTCTCCGTGTCCTTGCTGCCGGTCGGATCGTCCTTGTACTTGTCCGCTTCCTTGTTGGCCTTCGTCACCCACGAATCGGCCGACGACAGACGGGACTTGGCGGAGGAGAGATCCGACTGCGCCTCCCGCCCCTTCGCGAGCGCCTTGTCCGCCAGGGCCTGGGCACGCTCCAGCTTCGGCCAGTAGTCGGCGAGCGCGTCCCCCGCCATCTCATACGACTTCTTCAGCTTCTTCAGCTGCTTGGGCACACCGGAGAACTCGTCCTGGAACGCCTTCGCCGACTTCCCCGCCCACTTCAGGACCGTGTCCTCGTCCGCCATCCCCTTGATCAGGCGAAGGGCATCCGAGACATCGTCGGCGAAGTCATGCAGGTTCTTGGCCAGATGCCGCACCCGGTCCGGGTCGCCTGGGGTGGGGTCCTTGTCCAGATCCAGGACATGCCAGTCCCCCGGCCGATTCCCCGCCATGCCGCAACCCCCGTCACGCCTGCATCACCAACTGTCGTACGCATCAGCGAATTTACAGGAGGGGCAGGGGACCGCAGTTAGTTCGTGGAGGCGTACGGCAGGAAGGCCGCCCATGTGGTGGGGGTGACTGTGAGGCAGGGGCCTTGGGGGTTCTTGGAGTCGCGGAGGTGGATGGTGGTGGGGGTGGGGGCTATCTCGACGCAGTCGCCGGCTTCGCTGCTGTCGCTGTAGCTGCTCCTGAGCCACCCCAGCGCCACTTCGACACAGTCGCTGGGGTTGCTGCTGTCGCTATAGCTGCTCTTGAACCACACCAGCTCGGAAGCCTCCCCGACAGGGGTCTCGCGGGTCATGCGTCTCCCAGCTTTCGCTCAATGAAGGCCAGAGACTCCCCTGGCGAGAGAGCCTGGACCCGGATGATGCCATACCGCAGTTCGAGGATCCGGAGCTGCCTCGGGTCGGAAACCGGGCGACCGCCAAACTCGTCGTCGGTCCGTCCCACGCCCGTCCCGTCTCCGAACTTCAGCACCTGGATCCGCCCTCCTGTTCCCGGGTGATCCGCACGCGCCGTCGGCATCACCTGGAATTCGACGTTCGGCAACTGAGCCACTTCCAGCAGGCGTTCAAGCTGTCGGCGCAGGATCATTGTCCCTCCGACGGGGCGTTCGAGCGTCACCTCTTCCTGAACGAAGCTGAGTTCAGGGGCGGGCTCACGCTCGAAGATGGACCGGCGCGCCGTACGAGCAGCCACCGCGCGCTCCAGCTCGTCCAGCGACAGCTTGGGCCGCCACGTCCCGAGCAGAGCCCGCGCGTACTCGGGCGTCTGGAGCAGACCGTGCAGGTTGTGGTTGCTGTACAGCTGAAGCTCAACCGCCCGCTCCTCCAACATCTTCAGCTCGCGCACCTTCTTCGGATACCGAGCCTTCTCCATGTCCTCCTTGAAGGCCTTGAGATGCCCGCCCGCGTTCAGCACCTCATCCGCCCGCTCCAGAAAGTCCGCCCGAGGAATCCGCGCCCCTCGCTCCACCTTCCGGACCTGATCCTCCCCGTACCCGATGGCCCGCCCGAAGTCGGCGACCCGCATCCCCGCCGCCTCCCGCCAGAGCCTCACCTGGCGCCCGGTCGACTCCACCACCGGAGCGATTTCGTCCTCCGGACTGACATCCCACCCTGGCTCGTCCGCGCCCTCGCTGCTCATCACCACCCACCTCCAACGCGCACCCGTACCCGTACGACCCCCAGGACAGCCAAGACAGAACCGGACAACGGCAGGACAGTCACCGTACGCACAGGCATCATCACTGCTCAGCGTAGGCAGCTTCGGCCACGCTGAGTCACATGAACGCCGAAACCACCGTCGCCGCACGTGAGTTCACCGTCCAACTCTCCGCCACTGCGCGCGGGGCCCGGCTGGCTCGGCTGTTGGCGACCGAGCAACTCCGGGCATGGAGGCTGCCGTTCGAGGACGCGGCGCACGTCGTCGCGGAGCTGGCGGCCAATGCGGCGACGCATGGGCGCGTATCGGGAAGGGACTTCCACCTCAGCCTTACGGCGACGGAGAGCACCCTCCGCGTCGAGGTGACCGACACGCGGGGTGACCAACTCCCCGAGGTTCAACGGGCTTTCCCCGAGGGCGAGTCCGGGCGCGGGCTTGTGCTGGTCGAGGCGCTGGCGGATCACTGGGGCGTGACGTCCGGCCCGGCGCCCCGCAAGACGGTCTGGGCGGAGCTGCTCCTCGTACCGGAAGTTCCGGAAGCACCGGAAGGGGCTCTCACCGGAACGCGGTCCACCACGTCCCGGTGAGCCGCGAAGCGGCCGGTCGCGACATCCCTCTGACGGTTCTGTCAGCGGTCTTGCACCACAGCGACCTGAAGGAACGCGACGAGAACAGCGCGGACATCTTCATCGAACTCATCGCACAGGGCCTGGGAAAAGCTCCGGGCGCAGATCTGTGGAGGCATCTCATGGCCGTCGACCTCTCCTTCTTCCAGTCCCCTCTGGCCGAGGAAATCCGGGATGAAGGCAGAGCCGAAGGAAGGGCCGAAGGAAAGGCCGGAGCCATACTGCGAGTCCTGGACCGCCGTGGGATCGACGTCTCGGACGAGGACCGTGAGCGCATCGCGTCCTGCGACGACCTCGACATGCTGGACCTCTGGCTGGATCGGGCCATCACCGCCGCATCCGCGTCCGAGGTCTTCGTGGAGGACTGAGCCCCGACCTCGGTCTGGAGCGCTCGCTCACCGCGGGGCGCGGGCCCGGGACTCTTGCCGCTTTCTGCGAGCCGGCTCCGCGAGCCCGGACGCTTCGACGATCGCTCTGAGTACCGAGACGGCTACGGAGATCTCGAAGAAATCGCCGACCATGTAGTGGAAGTCGCGGAACTCCACCGCGCAGACCGCACCGAGCGCACCGCAGTAGAGCGCGGCCCAGAATCCTCGCCATCTGCGCATCGGGTAGATGACCAACGGTACGAACGGCCATACGTACGAAGTGGCCATGAGTGCCACTGCCAGTGCGACGACTATGACAGTCACGCGTCTTCGGCCTTTCGCATCACAGGGCTCCGGTCCCCACGAGGATCCAGCCCGTGACCAGCACGGCGGGGAGGAATATCAGGCCGCTCGCGAATACGAGTCCCATTTTCCACGAGTTCCTGTCGGCGATTTTCACGCACAGCAGGGTCATGGGGGTCAGGTACAGGAACAGCGGGACGAATATGAACAGGAATCCCGCTCCCACGACGCACCTTTCTGTCTCACCGAGGCATTGCCCGGAACGGACACAGGGGGCCGGGCCTGTGGCCCGGCCCCCTGTCATTCAATCATCCTTGGTCACTGCGTCAGGTTGGTCGTGAACTTGACGCTCGAATCGTCACAGTGGACGACGCTCGACGGCCGGTTTCCGGGACCGTCGCCGAAGACCGGGACAGGTGCGTCCACGCTCCACGGGTTACCGCCGCTTCCTCTGTGGAAGGCATCGCAGCTGGCGAACCCGTTGCCGTTGGGAGCGCTGGCGGGGAAGTTGGAGAAGTTCTTCCAGTCCCCCACGTGCACCCGGCCGCTGGCCGGACGGCCGAGGTCGTCCGTCATCTTTCCGTCGATGTAGACGTAGAGATCGGGCATGTAGCTCTGCCACACGAGGCCATTGCTCGGATCCGCGTCATTGTTCGCCTGCAGGTGCGTCGGCTTCACGGAGCCGTCCGCGCAGAACGCGGCGGCGATGTCGTGCCAGATCGGCGGCGCGTTGCCGATCATGCTGCCCCACATGTTGTTGTTCCACTCGCCGGAGTTCTTGAAGAACATCGAGTAGATGTCCCCCGCCGCCCGGCGCACCGAGAAGTTGGTGTCAGGGCTGGCGTTGACCTTGTCGAGCCAGGCCTTGACGTTGTCGTTGATGGACTTGTGGCCGACCATGGCGCGGTATCCGTGGACGCCTCCACCCACGGCACGGAAGTCCACGCAGGTGTTGTCCGAGTTCAGACGCGCGCCCCTGAAGTGCGGGAAGTACGCCTGCCCCGGCGTGTCCCCGTCCACGAGCGGATCCGCGGTGTAGGTACGCCCGTACTCCAGGGCGTCGGGGGTCGTGTAGGTCAGGTCGGGGGCAGGGATGTTGTAGTCCGCCGAGATCCCCTTGATGAGCTGGGTGACGAAGACGGGCAGGTGGGCGTTGCCGACCCGGGCGTCGTAGCTCGCGCTCTCGCTGCCCGGGATGATGTGTCCCGTGTCGTCCTTCACGAACGTCACGTCGACATCGCTCTTGATCTTGTAGCTGTTCGCGTCCTGGTACGCCTGGTCAGGAGAGGCCGACGGGTTCGGACGGGTGTTGGACATGCCCATCCACATCGGAATGGACATCGACGGCACCGATCCGTCGGCGTTCGGCGTGTACCCGCCGGCCTTGACGTCCTGGTACCACTGTTTGCCCGCGTCATAGGTCTTGGGACCCACGCACTCGTCCTTGTTCACTTCGTCTGTGCACCGGGGCCACCCCGTCAGCCCCTCCGACGACACGGAGTTGCTGGCGGCGCCATCCCACAGCGGGCCGCCGTCCGTCCCGTGGGAGAGCTCGGTCGCCCAGTCGTAGAGCGACTTCTCCGACCGGATGGGCGTGTTGAGTTCGGTGACCGGCCAGTTGGAGTTGAGCTCCTGGTTGGGGTCGAAGACCGAGGCCGCCGTCAGGGTGCGGTGGACGAACGTGCCCTTCACCGGCTGGAAGGCGATGGCGCCGTAGGCGACGTCCTTGTCCGCGGTCCCGGTGGGCGAGTAGTTGGACAGGGACACGCTCGGGGTGCTGTTGAACTTGAAGGCGCCCAGCGAGACCCACTTGTTGTTGTTGCCGTCCTGGTTGACATACCGGTCGTAGGGACCGCCGACGGCACCGCTGATCTCGTAGTGGGCGCGCTTCTCCTGCGCTCCGGTGTCGGGGACGTGCACCCAGACCTGGGCGAGGTCGAAGCTGCCGTTCGGGATCCACGTGCCGCGGACCGTCAGCGGGCCGGAGGTGGTGCCGCCCAGATGGTCGGTGTCGCGGCTGTGCGTGTACCAGAAGTGACCGCCGTAGCCGCCGCCTATCTGGTGCAGGTCGGCCTTGGCCTCGTACTGTCCCTGGACGTCCGCGTAGAACGTGAAGCGGAAGGTGCCGTCGGATTTGACCGCGCCGCAGTCGCTCCAGGTCGGGGTGCCGTTCGGTACGGAGGCGACGACCGTGGCGCCCGACGGGGCCCCGCTGCACACCGGGGTGCCGTTCTTCAGCCGGTAGCCGCGGCCCGGCTCTGCCACGAGTGACTGGTACTTGATGTTCTCGTTGCCGCAGGTACTGGAGCAGTCGTCCTTCCACGTCGCGTTCGACTGGTTCCACCAGTACTTCTTGTAGCAGTCGGCGTCCGGGCAGTCCGGGGGACTGCTCGGGTCACAGTTGTTGTTGCTGTTGCAGAAGGTGCTCTTCGGCGGGGAGACCCAGGAACGCTGGATGTTGTTGATCCACCAGGCGGGGCGGAAGCCCACCGAGGAGAACCCGGACTCGCCCGCCCAGTCCTGGCGCCCGGAGGTGGCGTAGGAGAATCCGGTGTCCGTGGACCAGGCGGCCCAGCCCATCACCTTCTCCTCGTACGGCCAGTCCTGCGGGTGTGCCGCGTCGTGGTTGGCGTTGGAATCGACGGTGGTGTCCATGAACGGGTTGTCGTTCTTGTACACGGGGTTGGCCGGGTTGTTGTACCAGCCCAGGCCCCACGAGGCGCCGTTGGCACCGGGGGGGTTGAAACCGAGGTTGTAGTTCCAGACGGCGGTGAACCAGTTCTCCACCTTCGACGGGTCGTCGTTGTTGACGGTGATCGTCTGCCCGGCCTTGTGCACCTCGTTCCACTTGTCGGCGAGGATCTTCATCGACGCGGCGATGTTGCTCGCGTAGTCGACAGCGACGATCTTCTGCTTCGCCGGGGAGAGCGCCGTCTCGTGGTCCTTCTCGTGGCCTGCCATGCGCATGCCGTCGGTGACCTGGCCCACGCCGTAGCCGCAGTCGGACTTGTCCCAGTGGATGTTCCAGAAGTCGGCGACCGTGCCGCCGGTCTTGTGGCCGTAGTAGCCGTCCACCGCGGCGAGCGGGCTGCCCATCTGGCCCGGGACCGCGCCGGACTCGGCCTGCCACAGGTTCGATTCCTGGGACAGGATGCCGAGCAGCACGTTGACCGGGATCTGGGCGCCGGTTTTGCCGTCCAGCGTCGGCCGGGGGAAGAAGCCCTGCGGGTCGACGGTTCCGAGACCGGCCTGGTCCCGGTAGCCGCCCTGTCGGATCCACCCGGAGGTGAGGTTGCCGCGTACGGCCATGTCGGCGGCCCACTCGACCTGGTTCGAGGTCGGCTGGAGCGCCTGCGCGCCGACGTCGTTGCGGGAGATCGAGCACCAGCGGTCCGGGTCGGTCGGCTCGTGCGCCGGGTCCGAGGCCGTGGCGGTGGTGAGGGCTGTGCGTTCCATCTGGGTGTCCAGCCCACCCGGCGCGGTCTCCGTGACCGGCTTGGTGCTGCCGCCCAGGGCGGGCGAGGACTCCTCGGTACCCGCCGCCGCCTGCGGCGCCACCTGCTGGGTCACCTCGGTGCCCGTGGTGGTGGCGGTGGAGGTGATGGTGGTCGGCGCCGTCTTCGCCAACGTCTTGGGCGGCACGGCGGACTCGGCCGCCGCCTTGCCGTGCTTGGTCTGCGAGGCCTTGGTGAAGCCGCGGCCGGCGTTTGCGATGCGCTCCAGGCCTGCCCTCATCCCGGGCATGAGCACAGGGTCGACGGCGAGCCGGCCCTGCGTGGAGACATCGGAGTCGGCGGGCGCGTCGAGCGGGGTGATGCCCGTGCCCTTCGTGTGCACGACACCGGTCGTCTTCCCGATCAGATACGCCTTGCCGGGAGCGCCGGGGGCGAGGTCGAGCGCGCCGGGAGCGCCGGAGGCGACCGTGGCCGGCCTGCCGTGACCGCGCCAGATCTTCGCCGTGTGCTTCTTGTTGCCGCGCTCGACGAAGGCGATTTCCTTGCCACGGGCGTCGAGCGGCCGGATGTCGAAAGCGACCGCGTCGACGGACGTCACCTTGCTGGTCTTCCCGGTCCTGCTCTTGCCGGTGTCGCCGAGTCGCACCAGATCGCGGCCGATCGCGCCGACGGCACCGCCGGTGACCGGCGCGGCCGAGGTGACCTCGCCGTGCACCGATGCCTGGGTCAGCTGTTTGCCCGCCGTGTTCACGGTGACCACACGGGTCTTCACCGCGGCCGGGTCGTTCATGTCCCGGTACGCGGTGAAGGCGGCCGTGTGGGCGGAGGTGTTACAGGTCGGGTCGAAGTACGCCAGCGAGGCGGTGAACCCGAGCTTGGTGACCGCTCCCGTGCTGGTGTTGACGATCGCCGTGAATGCCCCGCCCTGGAACAGGTCGGGCTTGTTCGTGAACGTACGCGGCGCGTAGACGACGGCCGCGTGATCCCGGTCCATCAGGCACTGGTTGCCGATCCAGGAATCGGCCGGCATCCCGGGCTCGGCAAGGATCGCGGCGGTCTTCCACGCGTACGCTTCCTTCGAGTCCGCCACGAGAATGTGCAGGCCGTCGGCGTCGGCGGCGGCCGTGACGGCCCGGTCGGGTGAGGACTTCCACCCGGTGCCGAGCTTCTTGCCCGGATCCTTGACCCGGCCGGATCCTGACGGACCCGGTGCTGCGGCGGCCGAGCCGGGTTGCGTGTTGTGGCCGGACGTGGGTTTCGAGTCGGTTCCGGCGTCCGGCGCACCGAACGCCGGAACGGCACTCAGCAGGCCACCGCTCAACGCGGTGCACGCCGCTATGACGACCAAAGGTCTGTGAAGTTTTCGCCTGGGTCTCAAGGCTGAAGTTCCCCGATTTACTTGAGAGTTCGGATCCGCGATACCGAGCGCCGGGTCAGCTGGTCAGGTGACTCGGCGCAGGGGGGCAGCTGGTCAGGCGCAGTCGGACGAGCTGTTGTCGACGGCGAAGACGTAGCCGCCCTTCCAGTTGACGAGGTTGGAGGTGCCCGCCTCGTTCTTCATCAGCGCGGAGATGCCGACGCAGCGGCCTCCGGTCGCGAGGGTGCTGCTGTACACCGGGCCCGCGTACTCCGAGAAGTTGCCGTGGTCGCGGTCACCGGCCGCCTTGTTGTCACCCGGCCACATCTGCAGGTCCATGTAGTTGGCGGAGCCCCCCGTGTTGTTGTCGAGGATCGCGCAGGCGCTGTTGCCCTTCATGTAGAAGAAGAGCGTCGCGTAGCGCGTGGTGGCGTTGGGCAGCGCCTTGGCGTCGGTGAACTCGTACCCCGTGCCGCAGACCGTCGCGGAAGCGGCGGCTGCCGGGGTGCTCGGCACGGCAACTCCCATCGCGGCAACGGCTGAGGCGGCTACGGCGAGGCGAGTCAGGTTCCTGCCGAATGCAGACATAATTCCCCCTGGAATTGGTCGTGTTACGCAGCGTCTCCACGGCGGGACGAGGACTGGCCTCCCCGTTCAAAACCCCGTTCGAATGAAGACGTCGGGACTGTAGCCACCCAGGCTCTTCACAGGCAACGCATAAAATCCTGCGCGCCGGACAGGGGCAACGCCTGAAAGTAGCCAACTCGTTGTGGCCATCGTCGAATTTCACTCAAAACTTCGACATGCGCCCCGTTTGGGTGGCCACTCTCCGCGACCTTTACATGTGCAGTGACGTGCGCCACAACAACGATTCCAACTCCGCACCGAACAAAGAGAGACCCCGCCCATGGCATCAACCACAGGCGAGGCAAGTTCAGTTGACGAGGAGTCAGGCCTCGAAGGCGTACGTGACGAAGGCGAGGCGGGGGCCCTGGGGGTTCTTGGAGTCGCGGAGGTGGATGGAGGTGGGGGGGCTATTTCGACGCAGTCGTTGCCGTTGCTGCTGTCGCTGTAGCTGCTCTTGAACCACACCAGCTCGGAAGCCTCCCCGACAGGGGTCTTGCGGGTCGCAGTTCGAGGATCCGGAGCTGCCTCGGGTCGGAAACCGGGCGACCGCCAAACTCGTCGTCGGTCCGTCCCATGCCCGTCTCGTCTCCGAACTTCAGCACCTGGATCCGCCCTCCTGTTCCCGGTTGATCCGCACGCGCCGTCGGCATCACGTGGAATTCGACGTTCGGCAACTGAGCCACTTCCAGAAGGCGTTCAAGCTGTCGGCGCAGAATCCAGTCGCTGCCCGCCGAGGCCCGCGTGGACATCAAGACGCTCGCCGCCCGTTTCCCCGAGGGCGAGACGAGGATCGCGGTGGCCCTGCGGGAGCTGGAGGCGCACGGCTATCTGTCCCGCACGCGGGAGCGGCTGCCGATCCGATCTCCTGGAGGCCGCCTGACATGAGCGTTCACCACCGGCACCGGGCTGTGCCGCCATGGCCCGATACCCTGATCGGGGCCCCTTGAGGACACCATGCGCACACGGTCCGACCATGGCCACGAGCTGATTCCCCGCCCCGAGCAGACGCCCGACGCCCTGCGCGCGGCCCTCGCCGTGGTCGCCCCCAGTCGCTTGGACGAGATGCAAACCGAGAAGGACGAAGCCTTCGCCAAGGCGGTCGATCGGCAGTCCCTGAGTCCTGTGCAGAGCTGGGTCCTGATCTGGGCCAGGGAGATCGGGATCGCCCGCCGCCCTGATCTGTCCGCCCGCTACACCAGCGCGAAGGGCAACCTGGAGCACGAAGACCCGGCTGTTGCACGCGAAGCCCTGCGAGAGTTGAGCGCCGTCCTGGACGAATCCATGCGGGCGGTCCGCACGTGAGCCGAAAGTGGGAGTACGCCTTCGGCGCGGAAGAAACCGGCCCGCACGGCTCCTGCTGACTTCCTCGCCAAGGTGGAACGAAAAGCCGACGAGCTGGTCAGAGCCGCCGAGGCTGTCCACGTCCACGGCCGGGCCCACGAGGGCTTCGACCCGAAAGGCGGCAACATCATCGTCCCTGGCGGCATGTTCGCGTATCAGGTCGTCGTACGCAGCGAACGTGTCTACGTCGTCCAGATCACCTGTCTGGGGTTCTGAACTCCCACTGCGTCACCCTGATGTGATGGTCATCGCGTGGGCCGACTTGAACGTCGAGGGCTCCATCGATCCCCGTACGCTCATCGCCGCCATCGAAGTGGTCTCCCGGTCCAACCCCGAGAACGACTGGGTGGGCAAGATGCGCGACTATCCGCTGCTCGGTGTCCCGACCTACGCCATCTGCGACCCACGCACCGCCACGGGTGCCGTCCTCACCGACATCCTTTCCACTCCTGACGGCCCTCGCTACGCCACCCGCAAGGACTTCGTGTACGGCGAAGACGTCACCATCGCCGACTGGACGATCTCGACCTCAGACCTGCCGCACTACCCCGAGGGCTGAGCCCCGACCTCCGTCTGGAGCACTCCCCCGCGACAGCTCACGCCCCGCGCCCGATGGTGGACCCATGGCAGAAGAGACCACCACCCTGGCCGAGCCGCCCCTTCCGCCCGTTCATGACTGGCCCGCCGGGCAGCTGCGCGGGACCGAGTTCGAACCGGTGCTCGCGGAGCTGATGAAGGAAGGGCCGCTGACCCGGATCCGGCTTCCGCACGGGGACGAGAGCTGGGCGTGGCTGGCGACGCGGTACGACGACGTGAAGATGATCACGAACGATCCGCGGTTCAGCCGGAAGGAGGCGTCCGTCCGGCAGTTCACCCGGCTGGCGCCGCACTTCGCGCCGCGGCCCGGGGCGCTGGCGTGGGCCGACCAGCCCGACCACAACCGGCTGCGCCGTGCCGCCTCGACCGCGTACACCGTGGGCGCGGTGAAGCGGCTGCGCTCCCGCGCCCAGGAGATCCTCGACGAGCTGGTCGACGCAATGGTGCAGGACGGGCCGCCCGCCGATCTGGTGGAGCGGGTCCTCGAACCGTTCCCGATCTCCGTCGTCTGCGAGGTCATGGGCGTACCCGCCGACGAGCGGCAGAAGGTGCACACCTGGACGCGGGAGATCATCTCCACCGCGGGCGGCGCCGAGGCCTCCGAGCGCGCAAAGAAGAACCTGTTCGGGTGGATCGGACAGGCCATCCGCGACCGGCAGGACGGCGACGGGGACGACGTCCTGTCGTTGCTCGGCGGCGCGGTGAAGAGCGGTGAGCTCAAGGAGGAGGAGGCGGTCAGCGTCGCCGGCCCGCTCCAGATCGGCGGCGAGGCGCTCACCAACAACAGCGGCCAGATGTTCTACCTCCTGCTGACCCGTCCCGACCTGATGGAACGCATGCGCAACGACCCCGCAGCGCGCCCCGCCGCCATCGACGAACTCCTTCGCTACATCCCCCACCGCGCCGCCGTCGGCCTGCCCCGCGTCGCCCTGGAGGACGTCGTGATCCAGGGCATCCGCATCCGCGCGGGCGACCCGGTCTACGTCTCCTACCTGGCCGCCAATCGCGATCCGGACGTCTTCCCCGACCCCGACCTCATCGACTTCGACCGGGACGCCGGCGCCCATGTGGCGTTCGGCAACGGGCCGCACTACTGCACGGGCGCCGTCCTGTGCCGTATGCAGATCGAGATGCTGTTCGACACCCTGTTGGCGCGCTGCCCGGACCTCCGCCTCGCCGTACCCGCCGACGAGGTCCCCTTCCGGCAGCGCACGATGATCCGCGGCCCCCTCTCCCTGCCGATCGCCTGGTGACCGGTCACCGTCCGGACGCCAGGCCCTCCCGCACCGCCGCGTACGCCGGCTTCGTCACGAAGTCCTCGTCCATCAGGGTCGCCGCGCCCTGCCCCGTGAAGACGCCCGGCACCCACGAGTACTTGTCGGTGTAGCCCCAGACGGTGAAGGACGTGCAGCTGCGCGAGCCGAGGCAGGCGTCCAGGAGACCGCGGAAGTACGTCGCCTGGGTCGCCAGCTTCTCGGCGTCCACGGGCAGGACCATCCGCACGTCCACCTCCGTGAAGGCCGTCTGCACGCCCAGGCCGGCGAAGCGGGCGAGGTTGTCGGAGACATCGCCCGGGAAGCCGTACTGAATGCCCAAGTGGCCCTGGATGCCGAACCCTTGCACCGGTACGCCCTCGGCGCGCAGCCGGCTCGCCAGGTCGTAGTACGCCGTCGACTTCGCGTTGATCCCCTCGACGTTGTAGTCGTTCAGGAAGAGCTTCGCCTTCGGGTCGGCCGCGTGGGCCCAGCGGAAGGCGTCGGCTATGTATGACGGGCCGAGCTGCTGGAGCCAGATCGAGTTCCGCAGGGTGCCGTCGTCGTTGAAGACCTCGTTCACCACGTCCCACTGGTAGATCTTGCCTTTGAAGTGCTTCACCTCGGTGGTGATGTGGTCGTGCAGAATCCCTTTCAGTTCCGCCGCGTCGATCGACCCGTCCGCGACGCCCGCCGTCAGCCAGCCCGGCAGCTGGTTGTGCCAGAGCAGGGTGTGCCCGCGTACGGCCTGACCGTGGTCCCGCGCGAAGCGCACCAGCGCGTCCGCCTCCGACCAGTCGTACGTCCCGCGCTGGGGTTCGACCGACTCCCATTTCATGACGTTCTCGGCCGTCACCGAGCTGAACTCGCGGGCGGTCGTACGGCGGTACGTGGTGTCGTCGGCCAGCGCCGTCATGTTCACGGCGGTGCCGATCCGGACGTCCGCCCGGTCGGCGAGTGCCCGGAGCGGGGCGGGCTGCGACGCGTGCGCCGACGCCGGCTGCGCGACGCCCGTGACCAGCAGAGCGGCGCCCATCAGGGCGACTGCGGGCAGGCGGAGGTTCTTCATGTGCGGTCCTCTCGTAGAAGTGCGCGAAGGGCGTGGGGGTCTCAGCTGACGCGGTGGCTCTCCGGCGGGCCCAGGTACGTCGGTGTCAGTCCGCCGGTGTCGATCACCAGGCGCTGGAGCACCACGGTCGGGTCGACCGTCCAGAACGTCAGGCGGTGCACGCCGGGCGCCGCGATCGTGTGCCTCGTCGACGTCACGTTCACGTTGTCCGAGGTGTGGCGCGCCCACTGCTTGTTCATCAGGCCGTCGTCCGCGCCGGTGGCCGCGTGGATGTCGACCGTCTGCGGCTCGGCGTCGTCGAAGGAGAGCGCGTAGCGCAGGCCACCGGTCGCGAGCGCCGGGTTGCGCGGGGACACGTACGCCCAGACGGTCACCGCACCCGGCGTCAGCACGCTCACCTCGTACTCCAGGCGGGGCGAGGCCGCACGCCCCGGCGTCTGACGGGCCGCCGTGACCGGGAACGGTGTCATCCCCGCCCCCGTACGGCCGATCCGTTCGATCCGCTGCCAGGTGCCCACGGCCCGCTCGTAATGGTCCGCGTCCACCGCGACGTACCCGCCCGCCTCCACGAATCCCCGCAGGCCACGCGGCGACGGATGCTCGGCGATCACCGGTACGGCCACGGCGGCACCGGCGCCGCGCACGGTGATCTCCGCCTCCGTACGGCCCAGGGGCGCCCGCGACCAGTCCGCTTTCACCACGGCGCGTACCTGGTCCGAGACCCTCCCCCGCGGGCGGTCCACGGTGATCCACGGCACCGACACCTCGATCCGGTAGTCGAAGGCGTCGCGGCCCCGGTTGAACACCTCGATGTACGGCGCCGATCCCGTCCGGTAGGGGTTCAGCACGACCGTCTCGTCCAGGGAGCCGTCGACGGCCACCCCCAGCCCGGCCGCGTCCGGAAGCGAGATGCGCCGCACGGCGGGGAACAGCACATCGGGCAGTGCCACGTTGTTCAGCTCCGGCTGCTGCCACCCCGCGTTCGCCCCGTACCGCTCCACATCCCCGTAGTCGATGTGCGGCTGCGTCTGGAAGCCGCGCCATTTCCCGCCCGCCACCTGGGAGTTGAAGCGCTCGGCAAGGGCCAGGTCCTTCTCCAGGCCGGCCTCCGCCGCTGCCGCCAGGTCGTTCGTCGCCGCCCGGCCCTGCTCGGCGTACCGCAGGTTCGTGAACTCCGCCTCCCGCAGCTCGTACAGATTCGCCGTCGCCAGCACCTCGTACCCGACGAGCTCGAACCACGCGTCCTGCGCCGACTCCGGCAACCGCCGCGCGATCCGCCCGGCCCGCGCCGCGAGCTCCCGCCACTCGTCCGTCACCCGCTCCAGCTCGCGGCCGTAGAAGGGGGTGGCCTGGTCGTCGTACACGATGTCCGAACCGCTCCCCGTGATACGGCGGTTGAGCAGCTCGGGCTTCCGTCGCGACTGGAGTTGCCCGTATGTCGCCAGTACGTCCGCGATCTCCGAGGCCTGCGCCGGGCCGAAGTTCTGCCGGGCGTACCGGCGTTCCCACTCGCCGAGCGACGACAGGCCCCAACGGTCCGGATTCCAGGCGTAGTCGAGAAAGAACTCGGTGGGCAGCTCATTGCCCTTGAGGTCTCCCACATTCGTGACCCACAGCCCGTGGTTCCCGTATGCGACGGCCTGGTGGAGCTGGTCCCACAGGTTCGGGAGGGAGGTCGTGTCCACCCACTTGTAGTTGCGGCCGGCCCCGACGTAGTCGAAGTGGTAGTACAGGCCGTAGCCGCCGGTCCGCGCGGGCTCGGCAGGGTCGGGATGCTTGCGGATGTTGCCCCAGTTGTCGTCGGTGAGGACGACCGTGACGTCCTCCGGCGCCCGAAGCCCCCGGTCCCAGTACCGCTGGACCTCCTTGTAGAGCGTCCACACCTGCGGGACCGAGGCCGGATCACGGCCGGTGACCTCGGCGATGATCTCCCGCTGCGCGTCGATGATCTCCCGCATCAGCTCGACGCCGTCGCCGTCCGGCAGGCTCGTGTCGCCGTTGCCGCGCATCCCCAGCGTGACGACGCCCTCGAAGTCCTGGTCGGCCATCCGCCTGATGCCCTCGCGCCAGTACGCCTTGATCGCGTCGGCGTTGCGGCGGAACGACCACTCCCCCGTACCGCCGTACGGGTCGTGTCCCGGCGTCACGACGGCTCCCCCGCTGTCGCGCACGGCGGGTACCGCGTGCCGGTTCCACTCCTCGATGCCCCGCATCATGGGCGCCTCGTGAGACGTGCCCATGACAATTCCATACTCCTTGGCACGAACGTGGTTCTCGGGGTCGTCCTCGGCGAAGGCACGGCCCCACACCGCCGGCCACAGATAGTTCGCCTTCAGACGCAGCAGCACCTCGAAGACCTTGGCGTAGAAGTCCGCGGTGAAACCGCCGTCGTGGCCGGGGGCCTTGCCGGGGCCGAAGTACGCGGGCGCCCAGGTGCCCAGCGCCGGGTTCTCGTCGTTGATGAAGATCCCGCGGTACTTCACCGCCGGCGTGCCCTGGGTGTGCCGCCCCGGCAGCACGTAGAGCGCGTCGCGGTGGACCGGGCGCACGTCGTCCCACCAGTACCAGGGCGAGACCCCGATGCCGTACGAGACGTCGTACGCCCCGAAGATCGTGCCGCGCGGGTCGCTGCCCGCGACGACGAAGGCCCGCTCGACCCCGGGGATCGGCCGCTCCACGACGGTCTGCAGCGAGGTCTCCCACTTCCCGCGCACCCCTGCGACGTCCAGCTTCCCGGAGGCGACGAGCCCGTCGATCAGCGCGCTGCGCCCGATCGTCCCGACCAGGACGACCTCCCGCGCCATCGCGTCACCGGGCCGCACGCCCGTCACCCGCTCGATGTCGTCCCGGAGATCCCCTGCCACCCGTACGACTCCGGGGTGATCCTCCGGGGAGACCACCACCGGGGCGCCCACGAGCGAGAAGGCCCCACCGGTGAAGGAGATGTACGCGCCGGGGTCGGTGGCACGCGGCCCCGAATCCGCCGCCCACGCCACCCCCGACAACACCGGCAGCGCCGCGATCCCGGCACCGAGAACGGTTCTGCGGCTGACGTCTCCAGACATGCCTCACCCCTCGCCCCGACGGCGTACGAATTTGCTCAGCGGCATGACAAATAGTGGAGGGAGGGACACGTGGGGGGAATGGGTCGTCGGCGTCGAATAGTTTCGGAGGTACCGCCGGGCGGGGGCCTCGCGGCTCCGGGCATGGCAAAGGGGCCCGTACGACCGAAGTCGTACGGGCCCCTTCAGGAGCTCTATGGAGCTACCAGGCTGTCAAGCCAACAAGAACTACTTGTTGATCTTGGTGACCTGGCCGGCGCCCACGGTCCGGCCACCCTCACGGATGGCGAACTTCAGGCCCTCTTCCATGGCGACGGGCTGGATGAGCGAAACGGTCATCTCAGTGTTGTCGCCCGGCATGACCATCTCCGTGCCCTCGGGGAGGGTCACAACACCGGTCACGTCAGTCGTACGGAAGTAGAACTGCGGACGGTAGTTGTTGAAGAACGGCGTGTGGCGGCCACCCTCGTCCTTGGACAGGATGTAGGCCTGGGCCTCGAACTCGGTGTGCGGCGTGACCGAACCGGGCTTGATGATGACCTGGCCGCGCTCGACGTCCTCGCGCTTGATGCCACGGAGGAGCAGACCGACGTTCTCACCGGCCTGGCCCTCGTCGAGCAGCTTGCGGAACATCTCGATGCCGGTGACCGTGGTGGTGGTCTTCTCCTGCTTGATGCCGATGATGTCAACGGTCTCGTTGACCTTCAGGACACCACGCTCGATACGGCCGGTGACGACCGTACCGCGACCGGTGATCGTGAAGACGTCCTCGACGGGCATGAGGAACGGCTTGTCGACGTCACGCGCCGGGGTGGGGATCGCCTCGTCGACGGCGGCCATCAGGTCCAGGACCGACTGGCCCCACTCCTTGTCGCCCTCGAGCGCCTTGAGCGCCGAGACCTTGACGACCGGCAGGTCGTCGCCCGGGAACTCGTACTCGGAGAGGAGCTCACGGACCTCGAGCTCGACGAGCTCCAGGATCTCCTCGTCGTCCACCATGTCGGCCTTGTTCAGGGCGACAACGATGTAGGGAACGCCGACCTGGCGGGCCAGGAGCACGTGCTCCTTGGTCTGCGGCATCGGGCCGTCGGTGGCGGCAACCACGAGGATGGCGCCGTCCATCTGCGCCGCACCCGTGATCATGTTCTTGATGTAGTCCGCGTGACCGGGGCAGTCGACGTGGGCGTAGTGACGCGTCTCGGTCTGGTACTCGACGTGCGCGATCGAGATCGTGATACCGCGCTGGCGCTCCTCAGGAGCCTTGTCGATCTGGTCGAAGGCCGAGGCCTCGTTCAGGTCCGGGTACGCGTCGTGCAGCACCTTGGTAATGGCGGCCGTGAGGGTCGTCTTACCGTGGTCGATGTGACCGATGGTGCCGATGTTGACGTGCGGCTTAGTCCGCTCGAACTTCGCCTTCGCCACTGGGTCCTCCTGTGGAGTGGTTCTGGTACGCCTTACTCATCGGCGCCAGGTGATCTTTGCTGGGATGCCGCCCGCCGGGGTTTTCCCTCCCGGGTCATCCCCGGCGGTCGGTGTCAAGCCTAAAGCGTGTAAACGGGGTGTGTTACTCGCCCTTGGCCTTCGCGATGATCTCCTCGGCGACGTTCCGGGGAACCTCGGCGTAGGAGTCGAACTGCATCGAGTAGCTTGCGCGACCCGAGGTCTTGCTGCGGAGGTCGCCGACGTAGCCGAACATCTCCGAGAGCGGCACCAGACCCTTGACGATCCGGGCACCCATCCGCTCCTCCATGGCCTGGATCTGGCCACGGCGGGAGTTGATGTCGCCGATGACCTCACCCATGTAGTCCTCGGGCGTGGTGACCTCGACGGCCATCATCGGCTCAAGAAGCACGGGAGAAGCCTTGCGCGCGGCCTCCTTGAAGGCCTGCGAACCGGCGATCTTGAACGCGAGCTCGGAGGAGTCGACCTCGTGGTAGCCACCGTCGAGAAGAATGACGCGAACGCCCGTCATCTCGTAGCCCGCCAGGATGCCGAACTGCATGGCCTCCTGCGCACCCGCGTCGACCGAAGGGATGTACTCCCTCGGGATACGGCCACCGGTGACCTTGTTCACGAACTCGTACGCCGGACCGTCGGTCTCGGTGATCGGCTCGATCGCGATCTGCACCTTGGCGAACTGACCGGTACCACCGGTCTGCTTCTTGTGCGTGTAGTCGTGACGCTCGACGGCCTTGCGGATCGTCTCGCGGTACGCGACCTGCGGCTTGCCGACGTTGGCCTCGACCTTGAACTCACGGCGCATACGGTCGACCAGCACCTCAAGGTGCAGTTCGCCCATACCACCGATGATGGTCTGGCCGGTCTCCTCGTCCGAGTGAACCTGGAAGGAGGGGTCCTCCTCCGCGAGACGCTGGATGGCTACACCCAGCTTCTCCTGGTCACCCTTGGACTTGGGCTCGATGGCGACCTGAATGACCGGCGCCGGGAAGTCCATGGACTCCAGGATGACCGGGTTCTTGTCGTCCGAAAGCGTCTCACCGGTGGTGGTCTGCTTCAGGCCCATCACGGCGACGATGTCGCCGGCGCCCACCGCCTCGATCTCCTCACGCTTGTTCGCGT
Source organism: Streptomyces sp. R35 (assembly GCF_041053035.1). NCBI lineage: Bacteria > Bacillati > Actinomycetota > Actinomycetes > Kitasatosporales > Streptomycetaceae > Streptomyces > Streptomyces sp. R35. Next base: position 6,611,868 of record NZ_CP163440.1, on the reverse strand, counting down.
GCATGCGGTAGATCTTGCCGATGCGCTCCTTCTTGCCCTTGACGGAGTTCAGCACGGCAGTGCCGGACTCCAGGCGGCCCGAGTAGACCCGGACGAAGGTGAGCTTGCCCAGGTGCGGGTCGCTCATGATCTTGAACGCGAGCGCGGACAGCGGCTCGTCCACGGACGGCTTGCGCTTGACCACGACCTCGGGGTCCTTCACGTCGTGGCCCTCGATGGCCTCGACGTCAAGCGGGGTCGGGAGGTAGCGCACGACCGCGTCGAGCAGGGGCTGAACGCCCTTGTTCTTGAACGCGGTGCCACAGAACACCGGGGTGACCGTGGTGTCGGTGGACTTGCCGGACGCGATGGTGATGCGACGGATCGCGGCGTACAGCTGCTCCTCGGTGGGCTCCTGGCCCTCCAGGTACAGCTCCATGATCTCTTCGTCGTTCTCGGCGACGCCCTCGATCAGCTTGCCGCGGTACTCCTCGGCAGCCTCCGTGTGCGTGGCCGGGATGTCGACGACGTCGTACATCTCGCCCTTGGCGGCCTCGGCGGACCACACGAGCGCCTTCATGCGGACCAGGTCCACAACGCCCTTGAAGTCCATCTCGGCGCCGATCGGCAGCTGCATGACGAGCGGCTGCGCACCGAGGCGGTCCTTGATCATGTCGACGCAGCGGTGGAACTCCGCGCCGGTACGGTCAAGCTTGTTCACGAAGCAGATGCGCGGCACGCCGTAACGGTCGGCCTGACGCCACACCGTCTCGGACTGCGGCTCGACACCGGCGACACCGTCGAACACCGTGACGGCACCGTCGAGGACGCGGAGCGAACGCTCCACCTCGACCGTGAAGTCGACGTGCCCGGGGGTGTCGATGATGTTGATCGTGTAGTCGTTGTCCTCAAGCGGCCAGTGACAGGTGGTGGCAGCAGAGGTGATCGTGATGCCACGCTCCTGCTCCTGCTCCATCCAGTCCATGGTGGCGGCGCCGTCGTGGACCTCACCGATCTTGTAGCTGACGCCGGTGTAGAAGAGGATCCGCTCGGTGGTGGTCGTCTTGCCCGCGTCGATGTGGGCCATGATCCCGATGTTGCGGACCTTGGCCAGGTCAAGTGAAGTGGTAGCCATAAGGCTTCGGTCTTCTCTCGGTCTCGATGGGGGTAGCGACTACCAGCGGTAGTGCGCGAAGGCCTTGTTGGACTCGGCCATCTTGTGGGTGTCCTCGCGCTTCTTCACAGCGGCACCGAGGCCGTTGGAGGCGTCGAGAAGCTCGTTGAGCAGACGCTCGGTCATGGTCTTCTCGCGACGGGCGCGGGAGTAACCGACGAGCCAGCGCAGCGCGAGCGTGTTGGCGCGACCGGGCTTGACCTCGATCGGAACCTGGTACGTCGCACCGCCGACGCGGCGGGACTTGACCTCGAGGGTCGGCTTGATGTTCTCCAGAGCGCGCTTGAGCGTGATGACCGGGTCGTTGCCGGTCTTCTCGCGCAGGCCCTCCATGGCGCCGTAGACGATGCGCTCGGCGGTGGAGCGCTTGCCGTTCAGCAGCACCTTGTTGATCAGGGAGGTCACCAGAGGGGAACCGTAGACCGGGTCGATGATGACCGGGCGCTTCGGGGCGGGGCCCTTACGAGGCATTTCTACTTCTCCTTCTTGGCGCCGTAGCGGCTGCGGGCCTGCTTGCGGTTCTTGACACCCTGCGTGTCAAGCGAACCTCGGATGATCTTGTAGCGAACACCCGGCAGGTCCTTCACACGGCCACCACGCACGAGCACGATGGAGTGCTCCTGCAGGTTGTGTCCCTCACCCGGAATGTAAGCGGTGACTTCGATCCCGCTGGTCAGACGCACACGCGCGACCTTACGCAGGGCCGAGTTCGGCTTCTTCGGGGTGGTCGTGAACACACGCGTGCAGACGCCGCGACGCTGAGGGGAACCCTCGAGTGCGGGCGTCTTGTTCTTCTCGACCTTGTCCTGCCGGCCCTTCCGGACCAGCTGCTGGATCGTAGGCACTACTTCTCCGGTTTCTGTGTGCCGATGGTGAAGCTAACCTGGAACGTCGCCGACCCACGCGGTCGGGTGTGTCGAAGCTGCAGACTCCCGCCGCGAGGCGGAAAGAGCGCAGAATACGGTGGCCGCCTACGGCTCCCCCTGTGCGGTTGAAGGCACGCACGGGAGCCAGGGCACACCCCAGGCACAAGGTCTGAGCGTACCTACCTCAACGACTTCGGTCAAAACAAATGCCGTGGGGCCCGACACGCCGGACTTGTCACGCTTCTCTTCGGCCGCTCCAGCCGGTCACTCTGTGAATATGTGCGGTTTCGCGGCGCTGGCCATGATCCGTTCAGTACGTTGTTCGGTCGCGGTGCCGATCGGAGGGCCTCGGGCCCGTCGGGAGGGTCGCCGAATCATCGGGCTACGGGCGATGAGCGACTAGCCCCGGGGCACGGGGTACGGGGGACGGGGGACTTCATGACGGCCGCACACTTACCTGGGGACGAGGGCCTGGACGACCGGGTGCCGTTCCTGGCCCGCCTGGAGAGCGAGGACCGCTCCGCGCTCCTCTCCCTCGGCCACGAGCTCTCCTTCGCCCCCCGGATGGTGCTCCTGCACCAGAGCGAGCCGTCCTCGCACGTGCTGATCGTCACGCACGGCTGGACGAAGGTGACCGCGGCGGCCGCCAACGGTTACGAGGCGCTGCTCGCGCTGCGCGGACCGGGCGACATCATCGGCGAGTCGGCGGCACTGACGGGCCGCCCCCGCTCGGCCACGGTCACCGCGCTGGAACCCGTCCGCACTGTCGCAGTCGTCCGCGAACACTTCACGGCCTTCCTCGCCCGCTCCCCCGGCGTCTCCTTCGCCCTCCTCGGCCTCACCTCCGACCGGACGCGCGCCGCCGACCGCCGCCGCCTGGAATTCGCCTCCATGAGCGTCCGCGAACGCTTCGCCGCCCTCCTCCTCGACCTCGCCCGCACCAACGGCCGCCGCACCGCCGAGGGCATCGAACTCTCCGTCCCCCTGAGCAAGCAGGAGCTGGCGGGGTCGGTGGGGGCGTCGCGGGAGATGGTCCAACGGTTGCTGAAGGAGCTGCGGGAGCGGGGGGCGGTCGTGACGGGGCGGCGGGCGATGGTGATCGTACGGATGGATGTACTACGCCAGATCGCCCGAGGCTGAGCTCCGCCTCTTCGACCCCGTTCGGTTGTGTGTCGGGTGCGGGTGGGTGGGGGTGCCCCTAAAAGATTGCGCAGTTCCCCGCGCCCCTTAAGGGGCGCGGGGAACTGCGCAAACGGCCCCCACCGGCCCGCAGCCGACGAACCACCCCGGGGGTCTGGGGGCGGAGCCCCTGGGGATGGGACGGGTAGGGGCGGCGGGGGCGAAACCCGTGGCCCAAGTGACCCCCGCAGAGTTCTGTGCACCCCGTCACACTTCAAGTGGGACATCCGCCCTCACACATCGCCCCCCGTGGCCGCCACCCTGCTTGCCAGGCGCAAGGCCCCCACCGAAAGGCGACCATGACCGACCCCGTGAGCCGGACCATCCTTCTGCTCGACATCGAGAAGTACAGCGACCGGGACGACGTCGAACAGGCCTATCTGCGGCGGATGTTGTACGACATCACCGACCGCACCCTGGAAAGCGCCGGCATCGACGAACGCCTGAGGCTCCGCGCCGACCGCGGCGACTCCGTCATGGAACTGATCGACGCCAACGCCTCGGTCACCGCCCTCCTCCGCGCCCTCCTCACCGAGGTCCCCGTCCAGCTGCGCGCGGTCAACCGCATGGCATCCAGCTCCGCCCAGATCCGCCTGCGCGGCGTCGTCGCCACGGGCTACGTCGCCATCGACGACCACGACGGCTGGGTCGGCTCCGACCTGAACCACGCCTGCCGCCTCCTCGACGCCCAGCTGCTGCGCGCGGCCCTGCGCGAGCGGGCGAACGACTTCGCCCTGTGCGTCTCGGAGGGCGTGCACACGGGGATCGTGCGCCACGGCCACCCCGGCATCCCGGCGGAGGACTTCCACCCGGTGACGGTGGACAGCAAGAACGGAGCGCTGCGGGCCTGGCTGCACGGCCCGGTACCGCACGGCACCGACGACCACAGTGAAAAGGGGGGAGCCCCGGCGCCGGGTGACTCGGGGGAGAGCCCGGCGCCGGGCGCGGAACCGCCCGCTTCCCCCGGACCTGCCGGCCCTGCCAGTGCCGCCAGTCCCGCCGCCCCTCCCGGCGGCGTCGTCTTCCAGTTCAACGGCGGCTCCCCCACCTTCGGCGGCAGCCTCGTCGGCGGCGACCAGCACGGCGTCTCCGGCGGCCAGGTCACCGGAGACGTCCACCTGGGCGGGTCCGGGGGTGAGTCGGCGTGACGGTGCCCCCGCCCGCGGCGCCGGCCCCCGACGACGTACCACCGGCAGAGCCGAGGGAGCCGCACCGGACCGCCGAACCGCGCCACGCCGACGGCGGCGAGCACGGCAACGACCACGGCGACGAACCCGTGGAGCGGACCCAGGAGGCCCGGGCCGCGCAGCGCGAACTCGTCGCGCACACCCCGGGATTCATTCTCGGCGAGGCCGCGTCCTTCGGCGGCAGCCTGGTCGGAGGCGCCCAGCACGGCGTCTCCGGCGGTGTCGCCCGTGATGTGTTCATGGGCGGCAAGACGGAGATCCACCACCACGGCCCGGCGGCCTCGGCGGCCTACGCCTCCGGAGAGATCCCCGGGCAGCAGCTCGACACGCTGGCCGCGGTCTTCGTCGAGACCCCGGTGTTCACGGCCGCCCTGGCCCGGCTGCGCGAGGAACGCGTCCTCGTCCTCGCGGGCCCCCACTCCAGCGGCCGGTACGCGGCCGCCCGCATGCTGCTGCGCCGCCTGGGCGTCCCCGCCGTGCACGCCCTCTCCTCGGAGACGAGCCCCGCGGCCCTGGGCGCGCAGCTCACCGCCCCGGGCGGTCACGTCCTGCGCGACCTGTCGCTGAGCCGCAACCGGCCGCTGCGGGACACCCATCTGAACGTGGCCCGCGACCAGCTCAAGAAGGTCGACGGGTATCTGGTGGTGACCGTCGAGAACACCCCGTTCCTGCTGGGAGTCACTCCGTCCCGCTGGGAGGCACCGGAGGCGGCGGCCGTGCTGCGCGCACACCTGACCGGCCGCCGGGACATCGACGGTCTCCTCGCCCTCTCCCCCGTACGCGACTTCCTCTCCCGTGGCGCCCACCGTCCCGTCGAGGCCGCCAAGTTCGCGGCGGAGGTGGCCGGTTACGACGGCAGCGAGGAAGCGGCGGCACGGCTCGCGGACTTCGGGCAGGCCGCGGTCGAGCAGCAGTGCCAGGAGTGGCTGAGCGACCCCGAAGCCACCCTGCGGGACAAGGCGTTCCTCATCTCGCTCGCCGTCTTCGACCAGGCGCCCTACGTCCTCGCCGCCGAGCTCGCGGACCAGCTGTTCGTGCACTTCCAGCGACTCCAGCACCCCGAACAGCCGCCGGAGATCCCGGTGTTCGGGCTCGCCGCCGAGACCCGCCTGGAGCGGGCGCGGGCCGTGGGGGAAGTGCGGGACGAGGCGACCGAATGGGGCTCGGTGCCGCAGTTCACGGCGTACTTCCGCAAGGAGACCACCCCGCGCGTCCTGCTCACCGAGGTGTGGACGGGCCATCCGTCGGCCCGGCCCGCGCTGGTCGCCTGGCTGAAGGAGCTGGCCCGCGACGGCCGCCCGGTCGTCCGGACCCGGGCCGCCGCGGCCACCGCGCTGCTCGCCACCGCCGACCTGCCCTCGGCGGTGGCGCTGCTGATCGACGGCTGGGCCGTCTCGAAGGCCTTCGGCCCCCGCGTCACCGCGGCGAACACCCTCACACTCGCCCAGCTCCTCGACGCGCCCGTCGTGCTGCGCCTGCTCACCCAGTGGTGCACGGACTCCCACTGGGCCCGCCGCTGGACCGCGATCCGCGCCTTCGGACTGCTCACACCGCTCCGCCCCGACCTCGCGGGGCCCGCGCTGAGCGCGCTCGCCGCCCGGGCCCGCGCCGGGGGCAGCAGCCAGGCCGAGGCGGACAACCTGATCGATTCGACGGCCCTGCTGCTCTCCGTGGGCGTCCGGCGCGGCGAGATGCTCTCCGAGCTGGTGCGGCTGCTCCAGCACGACACGGCCTCGGTCCACGCGCTCGCACTCGCCGCGTTCGTCCGTGCCTGCGACAACGACGAGGAGGACGCGCTCGTCGAGTGGTACGCCACCACGGGCATGTACGAGGCGGACTCGGCCCGCGACCTCGCCACCCTCTGGCGCACCGCGCTCGGCGACCGCACGCACACCCGCGGGGCCCTGTTCGCCCTGCACACCTGGGTGTACGTCGCCGAGCGCCGGGCGGACGCGGCCTACGCCCTGGAGTTCCTGCTGCCCGCGCTGGTCGTGACGGCGGACGACCACAAGCGCCTCAGCCACGAACTGCTCAATCTGCGCGCCCCGGACGGCGGCCCGCGCCCACCGATCGCCGACCGGCTGCTCGGCGTACTGATCCCCTCCACCACAGATCCAGATCCATCGAGGAGTTGAACCATGGCGGAGTTCCGCCGTCAGCCGGAGTGGCAGCAGGACGCCAACCGGCACAGCACGCTGAGAGACCCCGTGCTGACCGTGAAGCCCATCTCGCGCTTCGACTACACCGCCCGGCGTCAGATGACCGCGATCGACCACGCGCTCGTCTTCGTCACCGCCAAGGGCTCGTACGACGTCTACATCCCGCCGCACCGGCCGAGCCGTTCGGACGCGGCGACCCGCCGCTACACCTCGGTGTACGAGGTGGACATGGGCAGCCACCCGGTGCAGCTGGACCTGGAACTGCCCAGCGACGACGACGCGTTCTCGTTCGGCGCCACGGCTGATCTGACCTGGCGGGTGGCGGATCCGATCGCGTACGTGGCGAGCGGTGAGCGCGATGTGCCCACGCGGCTGACCCGTGAACTCCACCAGTTCGCACGGCCGGTCAGCCGCCGCTTCCCCATCGAGGACAGCCCGTCCGCCGAGCGCGCGGTCCAACAGGCCGTCGAGACAGGCGGTTTCGCGGCAGGCATCGGCCTTGCCGTGACGTGCGTCGTACGCCTTCGCCTGGACGACGAGGCGATCGCGCACCGCAAGCGGCAGCGGAGTCTGCGCTACGAGTCCGAAATGCTCGACCCCGAGCACGAGTTCCGGCTGCGTCAGGCCCGGCAGCAGCACGAGCTGGAGTTCCTGCGCCAGCAGCAGAACCATCAGCTGATCACCGAGAAGATCAACTTCTACCAGTACCACCTCCAGCACGGCGGCGTCGGCGCCTGGGCCCTGCACCTCGCCCAGCACCCCGAGGACACCCAGCTGGTCGTCGGCTCCATCCAGAGGGACCAACTGTCCATCATCAAGACCCAGTTGGAACTGATCGCCGGGGACACCCTGGAGGACTTCCAGAAAGCCGAGTCCGCCCGCTCGACCCTGCGCGCCGTCAACGACCTGATCCAGCAGCAGTCATCGCCCGCGCCGGACGGCGGCCAGGCGGCGCTGCCCCCGGGGGCGACGCCCGGACAGCCGTACGTACCGCCGCAGCCGCCGTATCCGGGCCAGCCGTCCCAGCCCGGCCAGTCGCCACAGCCCGGCGCACAGCCGTACGCGCCTCAGCCTCCGTACGCCGGTCAGGCCCCGTACGCCGAGCAGCCCCCGTACTCCGGTCAGGCCCCGTACGCCGGTCAGGCCGCGCCGCCTCCCGCCCCTCCGCAGCAGCCGTACAGCCCGGCACCGCAGGACCGGCCACCGGCGCCGCCGTACGCCCAGCAGCAGCCGCCAGGCGCCCCGTACGGCCCGCCGCAGCCGCCCAGCACCCCCTACGCACCGCCACCGCCGTACGCCGCCGCGGGCCCCGCCCCCGTCGTGCCCCCGGCTCCCGGCACGGGCGAGCCCGCCGCCTCCGACGTACCGCCGCAGGGCTCCCCCAAAACGGGGTCCGCGTGACCACCCCCGGCACCCTGCCCGCGACCGGTGGCGCCCGCACCGCCGAGCGGCTGCTCACCGAGTTGCGCGGCGAGATCGCCCGGGCCGACAGCAAGGCGTCCGTGCTGGTGGCGGCGCTCGGGATGACGGCGGGAGTGTTCAGCGGGCTGCTGGCCGGGCGGAACTGGACGCCGAGGGAGCTGACCTGGGCCGGGACCGCCCTGTGGTGGGCCGGGGCCGCCGCCCTGGCGCTCTCGCTGTTCGCGCTGCTCCTCGCCGTACTCCCCCGCTACCGCCGCGGCTCCTGGGCGCCCGGCCAGCCGCTGTGCTACTTCGGCGACATCCAACAGGCCGTACAAGAAGGCCAGTTGGCCGCCGCGCTCGCCGACACCGACCGCGACCCCGCCGCCGGACTCACGGCGGCGCTCACCGAGACCAGCCGTATCGCCGCCCGCAAGCACCAGTGGATCCGCACCGGCCTGATCGCCTTCTGCGCCGGCACGGCCCTGCTGCCCACCGCCCTGCTCATCGGCTGACGTCCCCAGACAGGAAGACCCGAAGGAGTCCCATGCCCCAGCCACCAGAACCGGCGTCCCCGGAGCCTCAGTACCCAGGCACGGCCACCCCGCCGCCCGAGTACCCGGGCGCCTCCGCTCCCCCGCCCCCATACCCGGGGGCGGACACTCCCCCACCCCAGTACCCCGGCGCCTCCGCTTCCCCGCCCCAGTACCCCGGCGCCTCCGCTTCCCCGCCCCAGTACCCGGGAGCCGGCACTCCCCCGCCCTCATACCCGGGAGCCGCGACCCCGCCGCAATATCCCGGCGCCGCGACCCCGCCCCCGTACCCAGGTGCCCCGGCCGCTCCCCCGCCCTACCCGCAGGCCACCCCCGCGCCGCCGCAGTACCCAGCGGCCTCACCCGCGTACCCCGGCGCGCCCCCGCAGCACCCGCAGCACCCGGGAGCCGCGGCTCCGTACCCCGGCCCCGGCCCGCAGTACCCCGCCCAGCAGTACCCCGCCCAGCCCCCGCAGCCGGCCCCCTTCGTGCCGCGGCCGGCCGTCGCGCCCGACGACCTCGACTACCGCCACGAGGGCTCCCGCGTCCACGTGGCGGCTCATCAGCGGGGTGCCGACGCCACGGCGATAGGGCAGCTGGCGACGCAGATCCCGGGTTTCCTGGTGAGCTTCGCCGTGGTCGCGGCGGTCGCGGTGCCGCTGTTCGGCTCGGTGGTGGGATGGCTGGTCGTGCTGGCCTGGCTGGCTTCCGGGGCCCTCGTCTTCCACCGGCCCACCGAGCTGCTGTTCGCCCGGCGCGTGGTCAAGCTGCGGGCGCCGCTGGCGGAGGAGCGGGCGCGCCTGGAGCCGATCTGGCGCGAGGTCACCGCCCGCGCGGGCATCGAGGCGGACACCTACGAACTGATGGTGGAGAACAGCGACGACCTCAACGCGTCCGCGGTCGCCGGCCATGTCGTCAGCGTCACCACCTACTCGCTGAACCGGATCCCGAGCAGCAACCTCGCCGCCGTGCTCGCCCATGAACTCGGTCACCACACCGGCGGTCACGCCTGGGCCGGGCTGCTCGGCTACTGGTACTCGCTGCCCGGCCGGATCGCCTGGGCCCTGACCCGGGGGCTCGCCCGGATCGCGCTCGCCGTCGCCAGTGTCTTCTCGCTGGCCGCGACCGGGATCCTGGTCCTCTTCATGGGGATGTTCGTGGTCGCGGGGTTCATCGTCGCCTGGTACATCACCATCCCCCTCGTCATCGCGCCCTACCTGCTCGCCTACGCCGGCCGCCTCGGCGAGCTGCGCGCCGACCAGCAGGCCGCGGCGCTCGGTTTCGCGACCGAGATGGCCCAGGTCCTGCACCACTTCCAGGCCGAGGAGGACGCGGCGAAGGCGTACGCCGCCGCGCAGGGCAAGAAGCTCAAGGAGCCGGGCGGACTGGCCAAGCTCCTGACCAGCCACCCGGACAACTACACCCGGCTGCGCGCCCTGGAGCCGTACCTGCAACTGCCGCGCTGAGGCCCGCGAACGCCGAAGGGCGGCCACCCCGGCTGGGGTGACCGCCCTTCGTACTACCTACTGCCTACCGCTCACTGGTTGTACGGACCGTAGTCGTAGTCCTCCAGCGGGACGGCCTGGCCGGAGCCCGTGCCGAACGGCGAGTAGTCGATGTCGTCGTAGCCGACGGCCGAGTACATCGCGGCCTTGGCTTCCTCGGTCGGCTCGACCCGGATGTTGCGGTAGCGGGACAGACCCGTACCGGCCGGGATGAGCTTACCGATGATGACGTTCTCCTTGAGGCCGATCAGGGAGTCGGACTTGGCGTTGATCGCCGCGTCCGTCAGAACCCTGGTCGTCTCCTGGAAGGACGCCGCCGACAGCCACGACTCGGTCGCCAGCGAGGCCTTGGTGATACCCATCAGCTGCGGACGGCCGGAGGCCGGGTGGCCGCCTTCCTGGACCACACGACGGTTCTCGGTCTCGAACTTCGAACGCTCGACCAGCTCGCCGGGCAGCAGCTCCGCGTCGCCCGACTCGATGATCGTCACACGGCGCAGCATCTGCCGGATGATGATCTCGATGTGCTTGTCGTGGATCGACACACCCTGCGAGTTGTAGACCTTCTGGACTTCGCCGACCAGGTGGACCTGGACCGCGCGCTGACCGAGGATCCGCAGCACGTCGTGCGGGTTGGTCGCACCGAAGGTGAGCTTCTGGCCCACCTCGACGTGGTCGCCCTCGTGCACCATGACCTTGGCACGCTTCGAGATCGGGAACGCCGTCTCGTCGCTGCCGTCGTCCGGGGTGACGACGATCTTCTTGGTCTTCTCGGTCTCCTCGATACGGACGCGGCCGGCCGCCTCCGAGATCGGGGCGACACCCTTGGGCGTACGAGCCTCGAAGAGCTCGACGACACGGGGCAGACCCTGGGTGATGTCGTCACCGGCCACACCACCGGTGTGGAAGGTACGCATCGTCAGCTGCGTGCCGGGCTCACCGATGGACTGGGCGGCGATGATGCCGACCGCCTCACCGATGTCGACCAGCTTGCCGGTGGCCAGCGAACGGCCGTAGCACATGGCGCAGGTGCCGACGGCGGACTCGCAGGTCAGGACCGAGCGGGTCTTGACCTCCTCGATGCCGTGCTTGACGAGCTCGTCGATGAGGACGTCGCCGAGGTCGGTGTTGGCCGGGGCCAGCACCTTGCCGTCGACGGTGATGTCCTCGGCCAGCGCACGTGCGTACACGCTGGTCTCGACGTTCTCCGCCTTGCGCAGGACACCGTCCGCGCCGCGCTCCGCGATGTGCAGCTTGAGGCCACGGTCGGTGCCGCAGTCCTCCTCGCGGATGATGACGTCCTGGGAGACGTCGACCAGACGACGGGTGAGGTAACCCGAGTCGGCGGTACGGAGGGCCGTGTCCGCCAGACCCTTACGAGCACCGTGCGTCGAGATGAAGTACTCCAGCACCGACAGGCCCTCACGGAAGGAGGCCTTGATCGGACGCGGGATCGTCTCGTTCTTGGCGTTCGACACCAGACCACGCATACCGGCGATCTGACGCATCTGCATCATGTTTCCTCGGGCACCCGAGTCAACCATCATGAAGATGGGGTTCGTCTTCGGGAAGTTCGCGTTCATCGCCTCGGCAACCTCGTTGGTCGCCTTGGTCCAGATCGCGATGAGCTCCTGCGTGCGCTCGTCCTTGGTGATCAGACCGCGCTCGTACTGCTTCTGGACCTTCTCGTCCTGCGCCTCGTAGCCCTTGACGATCTCCTTCTTCGCGTCGGGGACGACGATGTCGGAGATGGCCACGGTGACGCCGGAGCGGGTGCCCCAGTAGAAGCCCGCCGCCTTCAGGTTGTCGAGCGTCGCCGCCACGATGACCTTGGGGTAGCGCTCGGCCAGGTCGTTGACGATCTCGCCGAGCTGCTTCTTGCCCACCGAGTAGTCGACGAACGGGTAGTCCTCGGGCAGCAGCTCGTTGAAGAGCGCACGGCCCAGCGTCGTACGGAGGCGGAAGGTGTCACCCTGCTGCCACTCCGGCTCGCCCTCTTCGCGGGCCGGCGGGGTCCAGCCGCGCGGCGGGATGGTACCCACCGGGAAGCGGATGTCGACGGCCGACTGGAGCGCGAGCTCCCCGGCGTCGAACGCCATCGTCGCCTCGGCGGTGGAGCCGAACGCACGGCCCTCGCCCTTGACGTCGCGGAGTTCGCCGTCGGTGGTGAGGAAGAACAGACCAAGAACCATGTCCTGGGTCGGCATGGTGACGGGGCGACCGTCAGCCGGCTTCAGGATGTTGTTCGAGGACAGCATCAGGATGCGGGCCTCGGCCTGCGCCTCCGCGGAGAGCGGCAGGTGCACGGCCATCTGGTCACCGTCGAAGTCCGCGTTGAACGCGGTGCAGACGAGCGGGTGGATCTGGATGGCCTTGCCCTCGACCAGCTGCGGCTCGAAGGCCTGGATGCCGAGGCGGTGCAGCGTGGGCGCACGGTTCAGCAGAACCGGGTGCTCGGCGATGACCTCTTCGAGGACGTCGTAGACGACCGTGCGGCCGCGCTCGACCATCCGCTTGGCGCTCTTGATGTTCTGCGCGTGGTTCAGGTCGACCAGGCGCTTCATCACGAACGGCTTGAAGAGCTCCAGCGCCATGGCCTTGGGCAGACCACACTGGTGCAGCTTCAGCTGCGGACCGACGACGATCACGGAACGCGCGGAGTAGTCCACACGCTTGCCGAGCAGGTTCTGACGGAATCGACCCTGCTTGCCCTTGAGCATGTCGGACAGCGACTTCAGCGGACGGTTGCCGGGGCCCGTGACCGGGCGACCACGACGGCCGTTGTCGAAGAGCGCGTCGACGGCCTCCTGAAGCATGCGCTTCTCGTTGTTCACGATGATCTCGGGGGCACCGAGGTCAAGGAGTCGCTTGAGGCGGTTGTTGCGGTTGATCACACGGCGGTACAGGTCGTTCAGGTCGGAGGTCGCGAAGCGGCCACCGTCCAGCTGCACCATCGGGCGAAGGTCCGGCGGGATGACCGGGACGCAGTCGAGGACCATGCCCTTGGGGCTGTTGGAGGTCTGCAGGAAGGCAGACACGACCTTCAGCCGCTTCAGCGCACGGGTCTTCTTCTGGCCCTTGCCGGTACGGATGATCTCGCGGAGGCGCTCGGCCTCCTCGTCCAGGTCGAAGGACTCCAGGCGCTTCTGCAGCGCCGCGGCACCCATCGAACCGTCGAAGTACGTGCCGAAGCGGTCACGCAGCTCGCGGTAGAGGAGCTCGTCGCCCTCCAGGTCCTGGACCTTGAGGTTCTTGAAGCGGGTCCACACCTCGTCGAGACGGTCGATCTCGCGCTGCGCACGGTCACGCAGCTGCTTCATCTCACGCTCGGCACCTTCGCGCACCTTGCGGCGTACGTCGGCCTTGGCGCCCTCGGCCTCAAGCTCGGCCAGGTCGGTCTCGAGCTTCTTGGCGCGGGCTTCGAGGTCGGAGTCGCGACGGTTCTCGATCTGCTGACGCTCGACGGAGACGTGCGCCTCCAGCGAGGGCAGGTCACGGGTGCGGCGCTCGTCGTCGACGTACGTGATCATGTACGCCGCGAAGTAGATGACCTTCTCGAGGTCCTTCGGGGCGAGGTCGAGCAGGTAGCCCAGCCGCGACGGAACGCCCTTGAAGTACCAGATGTGGGTGACAGGAGCGGCCAGCTCAATGTGGCCCATCCGCTCACGACGCACCTTGGCGCGAGTGACCTCGACGCCACAGCGCTCACAGATGATGCCCTTGAAGCGGACGCGCTTGTACTTGCCGCAGTAGCACTCCCAGTCCCGGGTCGGACCGAAGATCTTCTCGCAGAAGAGTCCGTCCTTCTCGGGCTTGAGGGTGCGGTAGTTGATGGTCTCGGGCTTCTTGACCTCGCCGTGGCTCCACTGACGGATGTCGTCAGCGGTGGCCAGACCGATCCGGAGCTCATCGAAGAAGTTGACGTCGAGCACTATGCGTCAATCCCTCTCAGGGTTGTAAGTCTTAGGGGTCTGATACGGGGGTCCTGGGGCCGCCGGGCCTTCGTCACCTTTTCCACAGGTGTTCGAAGGCCCGTCGGACTCCCGTCAGACCTCTTCGACGCTGCTCGGCTCGCGCCGGGACAGGTCGATGCCGAGCTCCTCCGCCGCGCGGAAGACGTCCTCGTCGGTGTCACGCATTTCGATGGACATACCGTCGCTGGACAGCACCTCCACGTTGAGGCAGAGAGACTGCATCTCCTTGATGAGCACCTTGAAGGACTCGGGGATGCCGGGCTCGGGGATGTTCTCGCCCTTGACGATGGCCTCGTAGACCTTCACGCGGCCGGTGACGTCGTCGGACTTGATGGTCAGCAGCTCCTGGAGGGCGTACGCGGCGCCATAAGCCTCCAGCGCCCACACCTCCATCTCACCGAAGCGCTGGCCACCGAACTGGGCCTTACCACCCAGCGGCTGCTGGGTGATCATCGAGTACGGACCGGTCGACCGGGCGTGCAGCTTGTCGTCGACCAGGTGGTGGAGCTTGAGGATGTACATGTAGCCGACCGAGACCGGCTCCGGGAACGGCTCGCCGGAGCGGCCGTCGAACAGCGGCGCCTTGCCGGTCGGGAGGACCATGCGCGAGCCGTCGCGGTTCGGGATGGTGTGCTGCAGCAGACCCGCGAGCTCGTCCTCACGCGCACCGTCGAAGACGGGGGTGGCGACGTTGGTGCCCGGGGCGACCTGGTCGGCCTCGATGGCCTGCAGGCGCTGCGCCCAGTCGTCGGCGAGACCGGAGACGTCCCAGCCGCGGCTGGCGAGCCAGCCGAGGTGGATCTCCAGAACCTGTCCCGGGTTCATTCGGGACGGGACACCGAGCGGGTTGAGGATGATGTCGACCGGAGTTCCGTCCTCGAGGAACGGCATGTCCTCGATAGGAAGGATCTTCGAAATAACACCCTTGTTGCCGTGGCGGCCGGCGAGCTTGTCACCGTCCGTGATCTTGCGCTTCTGCGCCACGTAGACACGAACCAGCTGGTTCACGCCCGGCGGCAGCTCGTCGCCCTCTTCACGGTCGAAGACGCGGACGCCGATGACCTTGCCGATCTCGCCGTGCGGCACCTTCAGCGAGGTGTCACGGACCTCACGGGCCTTCTCACCGAAGATCGCACGGAGCAGGCGCTCCTCCGGGGTCAGCTCGGTCTCACCCTTGGGCGTGACCTTGCCGACCAGGATGTCGCCGGCGACGACCTCGGCACCGATGCGGATGATGCCGCGCTCGTCGAGGTCGGCGAGGACCTCCTCGGAGACGTTCGGGATGTCCCGGGTGATCTCCTCGGGGCCGAGCTTGGTGTCACGGGCGTCGACCTCGTGCTCCTCGATGTGGATCGAGGAGAGGACGTCGTCCTGCACGAGGCGCTGCGACAGGATGATCGCGTCCTCGTAGTTGTGACCCTCCCACGGCATGAACGCCACGAGCAGGTTCTTGCCGAGCGCCATCTCGCCGTTCTCGGTCGCCGGACCGTCGGCCAGAACCTGGCCGGCGACGATCCGGGCGCCCTCGTCCACGACAACCTTCTGGTTGACGGAGGTGCCCTGGTTCGAGCGGGAGAACTTGTGCAGGCGGTACGTGGTGTACGTGCCGTCGTCGTTGGCGGTGGTGACGTAGTCCGCGGAGACCTCCTGGACCACACCGTCCTTCTCCGACTTGAGTACGTCGCCGGCGTCGACGGCGCAGCGGTACTCCATGCCGGTGCCGACGAGCGGCGCCTCGGACTTAATCAGCGGCACGGCCTGACGCATCATGTTCGCGCCCATGAGGGCACGGTTGGCGTCGTCGTGCTCGAGGAACGGGATCATGGCGGTCGCGACCGACACCATCTGGCGCGGGGAGACGTCCATGTAGTCGACGTCGTCACCGGGGACGTAGTCGACCTCTCCGCCACGACGGCGGACCAGGACGCGGGACTCCTCGAAGCGGAGCTCGTCCGTCAGCGGCGCGTTGGCCTGCGCGATGACGAATCGGTCCTCTTCGTCGGCCGTCAGGTAGTCGACCTCGTCGGTGACGACACCACCGGTGACCTTGCGGTACGGGGTCTCGACGAAACCGAACGCGTTGACCCGGCCGTAGGAGGCGAGCGAGCCGATCAGACCGATGTTCGGGCCTTCAGGGGTCTCGATCGGGCACATGCGGCCGTAGTGCGACGGGTGCACGTCACGGACCTCGAAGCCGGCCCGCTCACGGGAGAGACCACCCGGGCCAAGAGCCGACAGACGGCGCTTGTGGGTGAGACCCGACAGCGGGTTGTTCTGGTCCATGAACTGCGACAGCTGGCTGGTGCCGAAGAACTCCTTGATGGAGGCGACGACCGGCCGGATGTTGATCAGGGTCTGCGGCGTGATCGCCTCGACGTCCTGAGTCGTCATGCGCTCACGGACGACGCGCTCCATACGAGCCAGACCCGTGCGGACCTGGTTCTGGATGAGCTCGCCGACGTTGCGCAGACGACGGTTGCCGAAGTGGTCGATGTCGTCGGTCTCGACGACGATCGAGGCGCCGTTGTCACCAACGGTCTCGGTCTCACCGGCGTGCAGCTTCACCAGGTACTTGATCGACGAGATGATGTCCTCGACGGTCAGGATCCCGGCGTCCAGCGGCGCTTCGCTGCCGAGCTTCTTGTTCACCTTGTAGCGGCCGACCTTCGCGAGGTCGTAGCGCTTGGGGTTGAAGTAGAGGTTCTCGAGCAGCGTCTGCGCGGCCTCACGCGTCGGGGGCTCGCCCGGACGCAGCTTGCGGTAGATGTCGAGCAGCGCGTCGTCCTGGCCCTGGGTGTGGTCCTTCTCCAGGGTGGCGCGCATGGACTCGTACTCGCCGAACTCCTCGAGGATCTGCTCGGTCGTCCAGCCGAGAGCCTTGAGCAGGACGGTGACGGACTGCTTGCGCTTGCGGTCGATGCGGACACCGACCATGTCGCGCTTGTCGATCTCCATCTCCAGCCAGGCACCCCGGGACGGGATGACCTTCGTGGAGAAGATGTCCTTGTCGGACGTCTTGTCGATGGAGGAGTCGAAGTAGACGCCCGGCGAGCGGACGAGCTGCGACACCACGACACGCTCGGTGCCGTTGATGACGAAGGTGCCCTTGTTGGTCATGAGCGGGAAGTCGCCCATGAAGACCGTCTGGGACTTGATCTCGCCGGTCTCGTTGTTGGTGAACTCAGCCGTGACGAAGAGCGGGGCCGCGTACGTGAAGTCGCGGTCCTTGCACTCGTCGATGGAGTTCTTGGGAGGCTCGAAGCGGTGGTCGCGGAAAGTGAGCGACATCGACCCGGAGAAGTCCTCGATCGGAGAGATCTCCTCGAAGATCTCCTCCAGACCGGACTTCGTGGGGACGTCCTGTCCACTGTCCAGAGCCGCCTCGACACGAGCCTTCCACGCGTCGTTGCCGAGCAGCCAGTCGAAGCTCTCGGTTTGCAGCGCAAGAAGGTTCGGAACCTCGAGGGGCTCCTTGATCTTTGCAAAGGAGATGCGCAGCGGGGCGGTGCTGGCGCCGTTGTTCGTATTCGCGGTCGAGGCAGTGCGCGAGGCGGCCAAGAGGGGGTCCTTCCGAGGGCTCGGACTCACTACGCGCGTACCGGCCCCCCACTGGGACACAGAGACAGGCCGTTCCTGATTCAGCCGGATAAGGCCAGGTCAGGGATGATCAAGTCATCGGTGCTCAAGCGAGGGCATGCCCCTGGTGACGGGCAGGAGGCAGCTAACAGGCAGCGCAAAGGGTCAGTGTAGCCACAAGGCCCACTGATGTCCAGTCCCGGTTTTTTGAGACCCTCGTTGTTCTCAACACCTGCGGCAAGCCACGCCCTCAATGCACATCGATACTGCCCTCTTCGCCGTCGATCCATGCCTCGGATCCGGATCGTTGTGACGACGCGTCCTGAGAATTGCGCGCTGCGTGCGGTTCGTCAAGGCCCCCCATGCCCTGAGCAAGTGCTGCGATCGTCACGTGCCGCCCGTCTTGCAACCCGTCCTGTAGCCCGTCACGGGGTGGCTGGAGGCACAACGAAGATCACCATACTCGTCGCGACCGACAGCGCAAGGCAGCCGCTACGGGGACCCCTGGAACGCCGAAGAGCGACCACCCAGATGGGTGATCGCTCTTCAGTGCGTCAGCGTTACAGCGCTACTTGAGCGGCTGCGTCAGCTCGTCGCAGGAGTCCTGGCGGACTCGTCGGGTCACTTGACCTCGACGGAGGCGCCGGCGCCCTTGAGGGACTCGGCAGCCTTCTCAGCGGCCTCCTTGGCGACCTTCTCGAGGACCGGCTTCGGAGCGCCGTCGACGAGGTCCTTGGCCTCCTTCAGACCCAGCGAGGTCAGCTCACGCACGACCTTGATGACCTGGATCTTCTTCTCGCCGGCACCCGTGAGGATGACGTCGAACTCGTCCTGCTCCTCAGCGGCCTCGGCGGGCGCACCGGCGACGGCGGGACCGGCAACGGCGACCGCGGCGGCGGCGGTGACGTCGAACTTCTCCTCGAAGGCCTTCACGAACTCGGCGAGCTCGATGAGGGTGAGGTTCTCGAACTGCTCGAGCAGCTCTTCCTGGGACAGCTTCGCCATGATGGCGTCCTTCCACTAATTCGGCAGGTGCCGGATGTACTGGTGAGGCGGGCGTACGTTCGGCCCGCTACGACCGTCGCCTCAGGCGGCGGCGGTCAATGCGCGAGCCGAATTACTCGGCACCGCCCTGCTCGGCCTGCTTGGCACGAAGCGCCTCCGCGGTGCGGACGAACTTCGAGGGGAGCGCCTGGAAGAGCGAGGCAGCCTGGGACTGCTTGCCCTTGAACGCACCAGCCAGCTTGCTGAGCAGAACCTCGCGGGACTCAAGGTCCGCAAGCTTCTTGATCTCGTCGGCGGACAGCGCCTTGCCGTCAAGGACACCGCCCTTGATGACGAGGTTCGGGTTGTCCTTGGCGAAGTCACGAAGACCCTTCGCCGACGTCACCGGGTCACCGGTGATGAAGGCGACCGCCGTCGGACCGTTGAACAGGTCGTCGAGCGTAGAGATCCCGGCCTCGTTGGCCGCAATCTTGGTCAGCGTGTTCTTCACCACGGCGTACTGGGCGTCTTCACCGAGCGAACGACGCAGCGTCTTGAGCTGCGCCACGGTGAGACCCCGGTACTCGGTCAGCACGGCGGCGTTCGAGCTGCGGAACGCATCCGCGAGCTCGGCTACCGCGGCAGCCTTGTCGGGCCTTGCCATAGAGCGTCGGCCTCCTTCCGGGTGATGAGGACCGCTCAGAAGGGGCTGACAAAACGAAACGCCCCGGCGCAGGCGCACGGGGCGTAGCTCGACCGGTACGTCCGCAAGCTGGGCTTACGAACTCCGGGAGCACATCCACAGTCACCTACGCGGGTCGTCCGCAGTTTCAGCGGATCCTTCGGTCACCCCGCCCTCTTACGAGCGCAAGGCAACGACCAGCGGTCTTTGGCTTCGGGAGGAGAGTACGTGAAGGCGTCGACGTCAGGCAAATCCGGTCGTACGAGGCCATGGTTCCGGTCGCACGACGTCGTGGTTCCGGTCTTACGTCGTCGTGGTTCCGGGCGTACGACGTTGTGGTTCCGGTCGGCTCAGCCCTTCTGGGCGTCCTTCATGGCCTTGGCGAGGTCGACCGTGTCCTTGGCGGCCGGGGCCTTGATGGTCACCGGCTTGTTGTAGTCGAGGAAGGTCATGGTGACGTCGAACGGGCCCTTGTCGGCGGCGGCGCGCACCCGGAATTGCTTGGTGTGGTCGTCCGGACCGATCCACAGGTCCATCGTGAGCTTGTCGGCGCCCATCTCTTCGTACTGCTTGAGGTTCTTCTCGCGCCGCTCCCGCACCGCCTTGTCCTTGGTCTTCAGGTCCGCGCGGATGGCGTCGAGGGTCACGGTCCCCTTGTAGTGGGTGGTCCGGACGCCGTCGACCTTCTCGGTGCCGACCTTCTTCACGTCCTTGGAGCCGGCCAGGAAGCCGGCCTCCTGGGCCGGATTCTTGCCGGTCTCGTCCCGCCACTTGGTGGTGTCGAACGTCATCCCGCCGGACGTGCGGCTGTGCCCGGACAGGTCGAACTTCATCCAGTGCTTGCCGTCCGTCCCCCCGACGGGTTCGGCGCCTCCGCCCATGTACAGCACCCCGTCGACCAGCCGCATCTCGACGCTCTTCCCCTTGTCGGGCCCGTCCAGCGCGGCCGTCCTCAGGCTCATGACCGGCGGTTTCAGGCTCAGCGCCCCCTCGCCCCCGACCCGGCCCTCCTCCGGGACGCGGCCCGACATGCGGTAGTGGAGGGAGGTGATGTCATCCGCGTTCTTCGCCGCCCTGGCGACGGCCGCCGCGGGCGACATCTTGGGCGACTCCCCCGCGCCGCTCTTCGTACAAGCGACGCCGCCCCCGCCGAGGACCAGGACGGCGAGCGTCGCGCCCGCCGCTCGGCGCCGCACGGCCGCATCCACGGAAAACCCCATGATTCCCCCCAGGAAACAAATGGTCGATTCACAGACAGTCGGCCGTGAGCGTAACCCAGGGGGTTCAGGCGGTCTTCTGAGTTTTGTGGGGTTCAGGAGGTTTGATCCGGAGGTGCGATCAGGAGGTGGTGCCGCCCGTGCTCTGCGCCTTCAGCAGGTCCTTGAAGTCGGCGGTGTCGCTCGCCGGGGGTTCCGTGGCGGAGACCTTCACGCCGTAGTCGCTGTAGTACGCCGTGGAGGACATCGTGCCGCTGGACAGCTCGCCCTTCTCGACCTTCTTGACCAGCAGGTCGTCGCCGTTGACCCAGATGTCGACCTTCTCGGTGCTGACGCCGGCCGCCGTGAGCTGCTTCTTCAGGTCGGCCAGCTGGCTCGCGCTGAGGTTGGAGCTCTTGGTCGCCAGGTCCGCGACGTTCACCGTGCCCGAGTAGTGCGTGGTCTGCTCGCCGCGCACCCTGTCCTCGCCGACCTTCTTGACGTCGCCGGAGGCCAGCAGGAGCTTCACCGACTGGTTCGGCGTGGTGTTCTGCATCTGGTCCTTGAGGTACGCACCCGAGCTGCCGCCGAGCTTGGCCAGATCGTCGTACCCGTACCTGATCCAGTGCTTGCCGCCGGTCTGCTCGGCGAACTTGTCGCTCATCTTCGCGAAGTAGGCGTCCGGCAGATAGCGGGCCTGCATGGACGTGCTGCCCGTCTGACGCATCGTGTCGGCCATCGTGCCGCCGGTGTACGTGATCGTCATGGTTCCGGTCAGACCGTCGGCCCAGCCCATGGTGCCGTTCGCCGTCATGGACATCATCGTGCCCATGGTGGTCGAGGACTCGACCTTGGCGGAGTCGGCGCCGTCAGTGGACTTCTCGGCGGAGCGCAGGGCGGCTATGGGGCTGACGTGCGTCGTGCCCTTGTGCACCGCCTTGTCGTCCTTGCCGGAGCTCCCCGAGCCGCCGGAGGAACCACAGGCGGCCACCCCCGCCAGAGCGGTCGTCAGCGCGATCGAAAGGGTCACGCGGCGCACGGTCGTGCTCTTCATTGGTCCCCACCCCTATGCGAATCCTGTGCTCTGCACGCTAGCGCAGCGCACTGACACCCGTATCCGGAATATCGTCCCGGGGTTCGCCCCGGGAACGTCTCCGGAAAAGGAGACGGGCCCCGCACCTCGAAAGGTTGCGGGGCCCGTGTCAAGAACGCGTACGCGACGCGGTCACCGGGGTGAGCGGGAGGCTCAGACGGCGGCCGGGTCCTCCTCGACGAGGAGGTTGCGGGTGCGGTTCGAGTCGAGCTGAATGCCGGGGCCGATCGTGGTGCTGATCGTGGCCTTCTTGATGTAGCGACCCTTGGCGGCCGACGGCTTCAGACGAAGGATCTCGTCCAGCGCGGCGCCGTAGTTCTCCACCAGCTTGGTCTCGTCGAACGAGGTCTTGCCGATGATGAAGTGCAGGTTCGAGTGCTTGTCGACGCGGAACTCGATCTTGCCGCCCTTGATCTCGGTCACAGCCTTGGCGGTGTCCGGGGTCACGGTGCCGGTCTTCGGGTTCGGCATCAGGCCACGGGGACCGAGCACGCGGCCCAGGCGGCCGACCTTGCCCATGAGGTCCGGGGTGGCGACGACGGCGTCGAAGTCCAGACGGCCCTTCGCGACCTCGTCGATGAGCTCGTCGGAGCCGACGATGTCGGCACCCGCGGCGAGTGCGGCCTCGGCACGGTCACCGGTCGCGAAGACCAGGACCCGGGCGGTCTTACCGGTGCCGTGCGGGAGGTTCACGGTGCCACGGACCATCTGGTCGGCCTTGCGCGGGTCGACACCCAGGCGGAAGGCGACCTCGACGGTGCCGTCGAACTTCGAGGTGGAGGTCTCCTTGGCGAGACGGACGGCCTCGAGCGGGGCGTAAAGCTTCTCCCGGTCGATCTTGGCGTCCGCAGCGCGGAGAGACTTGCTGCGCTTGCTCACTGCTGCTCCTGATGTGTTCTGAGGAGTCGTGGTGCGGACCGAGCAGGCCCTGCCACGTGCGGCCGAGGCCGCATGGTTCCTACGAAGGTGGGTGTCAGCCCTCGACCGTGATGCCCATGGAACGGGCGGTGCCGGCGATGATCTTCGACGCGGCGTCCAGGTCGTTGGCGTTGAGGTCGGGCATCTTGGTGGTGGCGATCTCGCGGACCTGCGCCTCGGTGATCTTGGCGACCTTGGTCTTGTGCGGCTCGCCGGAGCCCTTCTCGACACCCGCGGCCTTGAGGATCATCTTGGCGGCCGGCGGAGTCTTGGTGACGAAGGTGAAGGAGCGGTCTTCGTAGACCGTGATCTCCACCGGGATCACCCAGCCACGCTGCGACTCGGTCGCGGCGTTGTAGGCCTTGCAGAACTCCATGATGTTGACGCCGTGCTGGCCGAGCGCGGGGCCGACCGGCGGGGCCGGGTTCGCCGCACCGGCGTTGATCTGGAGCTTGATAAGCCCCGTGACCTTCTTCTTCTTGGGAGGCATTCCGGGTCCTCTTTCGTTTTCGCCTTCCTACGTCCGAGTCGCCCCGGACGGCTGCCTTCAACCGAGGTGATGATCCGGATGGAGGCATACCGCACAACGATAACGGGTATCTGTGCGCGGCTAAAAACCGAGCAGGTCAGACCGGCTGTGACAGCCCGTCTGACCTGTTCGGAAGACGTACGTCCAGAAGGAGCTAGTTCTTCTGGATCTGGTCGAAGGAGAGCTCGACCGGGGTCTCGCGGCCGAAGATCTCGACGAGGCCCTTGACCTTCTTCGAGTCGGCGTTGATCTCGTTGATCGTGGCCTGCAGCGTGGCGAACGGGCCGTCCGTGACGGTGACCGAGTCGCCGACCTCGAAGTCCAGCACCTGGACCTCGAGCTTGCGCTGCGGGACGGGCTTGCCCTCGGCCTCGGCGGCCTCGCGGGCGGCCTTCTCCTCGGCCTCCGGGGCGAGCATCTTGACGATCTCGTCCAGGGTCAGCGGGTACGGGTCGTAGGCGTTGCCCACGAAGCCGGTGACGCCGGGGGTGTTGCGGACGACGCCCCAGGACTCGTTCGTCAGGTCCATGCGGACCAGGACGTAGCCCGGGAGCTTGTTCTGCTTGATCGTCTTGCGCTCGCCGTTCTTGATCTGCGCGACTTCTTCCTGCGGCACCTCGGCCTGGAAGATGAAGTCCTCGACGTTCAGCGAGACGGCGCGCTGCTCGAGGTTGGTCTTCACGCGGTTCTCGTAACCGGCGTACGTGTGGATGACGTACCACTCGCCGGGGAGCGTGCGCAGCTCCTCGCGCAGGGCGGTGACGGGGTCGACGGGCTCGGCCTCTTCTTCGGCCTCTTCCTCGTCGGCGTCCTCGGCGTCGACGGCGAGGTCCTCCTCGGAGACGTCCTCGTCCTCGACGTCCTCACCGGACTCGTCCTCGACGTGCAGGGCCGCTTCCTCGGCGGGCTCGCCGGCGGCAGCGTCGGCAGCCTCGACCTCGTCGTCCTCGACGTCCGCGCCCTCGACGATGTCGAGTTCGTCGTCTACGGACTCGACCGACTCGATGGCGTCGTTCAGGTTCGGGTCAGACACGGTGGCTGCTTCTTCCTGGATACATGGGGGTGGAACACGCGAAAGGGGCGCCGGTGACGGCGCCCTTCGCTCTCGGCTCAGCCGAAGACGTACTTGGCGGCGTGGTTGAGCCCATAGTCAATCACGGTCACCAGGCCGATCATGATGACGACGAACACAATCACCACTGTGGTGTACGTCGTCAGCTGATTGCGAGTCGGCCAGACGACCTTGCGGAGTTCCGCGACGATCTGGCGGTAGAAGGTGGCGAGGCGCTTCAGCGGGCCCTTCTTGGCACGCTTGCCGCCCTTGCGAGCCTTCTTCTGGGACTCGGGCGCCTCGGCATCAGGCATGTCGATGGAGCCCACGGCGTCCGTCACTCGTCCTCACCTGATTCCGGGTCGTGGCCGTGCCGCGCCCGGTTGAGCCGCACGGCGGTGCATTGCAGTACGTACATGCGCACACATCCTGGCGAAGGAGTGTGTAGCAGGGCCGGAGGGACTTGAACCCCCAACCGCTGGTTTTGGAGACCAGTGCTCTACCAATTGAGCTACGACCCTTTGATTTCCCCCAACGTACCGCATCCGCCCGAGTGCTCGGTGTGCACCAGGTGAGTGCGGCCCGTGAAGGCCAACGAGGTGAGAGTGTACGTGGTCCGGAGCCGGTCGTCGAACAGAAAGTGTCCGTACGGGCATTGTCCGCCGAAGATCGACTGGTGAGCCGTCCGGATCCGGATGAATGTTCTGCCGATGTTCAGTCTGTGAAACCCGCGTGCCGGGGGCGTTTCCGGTCTGAAACGATGGGGCCCATGAGCGCTGCAACCCCTCCCACCGAGCGCCGGGTCTCCGCCCGAGTCGGCGCGATCTCCGAGTCCGCCACTCTCGCCGTGGACGCCAAGGCCAAGGCCCTGAAGGCCGCCGGGCGTCCGGTGATCGGCTTCGGCGCGGGTGAACCGGACTTCCCGACCCCGGACTACATCGTCCAGGCCGCCATCGAGGCCTGCTCGAACCCGAAGTACCACCGCTACACGCCGGCCGGCGGCCTGCCCGAGCTGAAGGCCGCGATCGCCGCGAAGACCCTGCGCGACTCCGGCTACGAGGTGGAGGCCGCCGAGGTCCTCGTCACCAACGGCGGCAAGCAGGCGATCTACGAGGCCTTCGCCGCGATCCTCGACCCGGGCGACGAGGTCATCGTCCCGGCGCCGTACTGGACGACGTACCCGGAGTCGATCCGTCTCGCCGGCGGTGTCCCCGTGGACGTGGTCGCCGACGAGACCACCGGCTACCGCGTCTCGGTCGAGCAGTTGGAGGCCGCCCGCACCGAGAACACCAAGGTGCTGCTCTTCGTCTCCCCGTCCAACCCGACGGGCGCGGTCTACACCCGTGAGCAGATCGAGGAGATCGGCCGCTGGGCCGCCGAGAAGGGCCTGTGGGTCCTGACCGACGAGATCTACGAGCACCTGGTCTACGGGGACGCCGAGTTCCACTCGCTGCCCGTGGTGGTGCCCGAGCTGCGCGACAAGTGCATCGTCGTCAACGGCGTCGCGAAGACCTATGCGATGACCGGCTGGCGTGTGGGCTGGGTCATCGGCCCGAAGGACGTCATCAAGGCCGCGACCAACCTCCAGTCGCACGCCACCTCGAACGTGTCGAACGTGGCCCAGGTCGCCGCTCTCGCCGCCGTCTCGGGCGACCTCGAGGCCGTGGCCATGATGCGCGAGGCCTTCGACCGCCGCCGCAAGACCATCGTGCGCATGCTGAACGAGATCGACGGCGTGCTCTGCCCGGAGCCCGAGGGCGCCTTCTACGCCTACCCCTCGGTGAAGGCCCTCCTCGGCAAGGAGATCCGCGGCAAGCGCCCCCAGGACACGGTCGAGCTGGCCGCGCTCATCCTGGAGGAGTCCGAGGTCGCGGTCGTCCCGGGCGAGGCCTTCGGCACGCCGGGCTACCTGCGTCTGTCGTACGCCCTGGGTGACGAGGACCTCGTCGAGGGCGTCTCCCGGATCCAGAAGCTGCTGGCCGAGGCGCGGGACTGACGTTTTCGCGCTCCACGCGTGCGTGTGCGGGCCGTTTCCCTTCGGGGAGGCGGCCCGCTTCTTCGTTCGGGCAAGCCCCCGATCAGGGAAAGCGCTACCGGCACGCCATCGACGTACGGCAAGATCCGGGGATGGAGCGTGTACGTGATGTCTCTGAACTGCCGAAAGCCCATCTGCACCTGCACTTCACCGGTTCGATGCGGCACACCACCCTGCTGGAACTGGCCGACAAGCACGGGATCCATCTGCCCGACGCGCTGACCAGCGGGGAGCCGCCCAAGCTGCGGGCGACGGACGAGCGCGGCTGGTTCCGGTTCCAGCGGCTGTACGACGCCGCGCGGTCGTGCCTGAGGGACCCCGAGGACATTCGGCGCCTGGTGCGCGAGGCCGCCGAGGAGGACCTCAAGGACGGCTCGGGGTGGCTGGAGATCCAGGTCGATCCGACGTCGTACGCACCTCGCCTGGGCGGTCTGATCCCGGCCCTGGAGATCATCCTGGACGCGGTGGACACGACGGTGCGCGAGACCGGGCTCGGGATGCGCGTCCTGGTGGCCGCGAACCGGATGAAGCACCCGCTGGACGCCCGTACGCTGGCCCGCCTGGCCGTACGGTACGCGGACCAGGGCATCGTCGGTTTCGGGCTCTCCAACGACGAACGGCGGGGCATGGCGCGGGACTTCGACCGGGCCTTCGCGATCGCGCGGGAGGGCGGACTGTTGTCCGCTCCGCACGGCGGCGAGCTGACCGGGCCGGCCTCCGTCCGCGACTGCCTGGACGACCTGGGCGCCTCGCGGATCGGCCACGGGGTGCGGGCGGCCGAGGACCCGCGGCTGCTGAAGCGGCTCGCGGACCGCGGGGTGACCTGCGAGGTCTGTCCGGCCTCGAACGTCGCTCTGGGGGTCTACGAGAAGCCGGAGGACGTCCCCCTGCGCACGCTCTTCGAGGCAGGCGTCCCGATGGCTCTCGGCGCCGACGACCCGCTGCTCTTCGGCTCCCGGCTGGCCGCGCAGTACGAGATCGCCCGCCGCCACCACGGCTTCACGGACGCGGAACTGGCCGAGCTGGCCCGGCAGTCCATCCGCGCCTCGGCCGCCCCGGCGGATGTACGGGCGAAGCTGCTGGCCGGGGTGGACGACTGGCTGAGCGGCCCGGCCGCGCCTCGCGGACGCCGATGAGGTGGTGGGGCGGGGCCGACTGCGGGTGCGTCGCCGCACCTACCGGGTGAGGGTGGGTGGGGCCGTCGTGCGTCGCCGGGTGCGGGTGCGGGTCCGTGTGGCGAACGGTTCCTGGGGGATCGCGGGGCGCAGCCCCGCGCCTTTGCCTTCAGGGGCGCGGGGAACTGCGCGACCAGCCCCCACCGTCCCGCAGCCGACGAACAAGCCACGGGGTCACACAGCGAGGTGTGGCGCGGCTCAGTAGGGGCCCTCGGCAACGGAGATACCCCGCAGCAGCGTGCGCGCCAGGGCTGGGGCGAAGGTGTCCAGGGGCGGCGGCTCGCCCTCTTCCGTCGAGTCGTACGCGAAGGCCCGCTGGGCGCAGGCGCCGAGGAGCAGTGATGCGGCCGCGTAGGTGTCGGCGTAGGGGTGGATGCGCCCGGCCCGCTGTTCCGCGCGCAGATACGCGTCGACGCCCCTGATGGGCATGTGCGGGCCCGCGCCCATGGCCCGCATGGCCGCGTCGTGGCGGCGCTTGAGCTGCGTTTCCGCGTACAAGGAGGCGGCGATCGGAAAGCTCTGCTCATAGAAGAGGGCCGCTTGGCGGGCGACCTCCGTGAGGTTCTCCTCGACGGTGTGCTCCCCCGGCTCCGCCGTGAGCCTGCCCAGGAGGGGGCCCAGTGTGGGCAGTCGCTCCTCAAGGACGCGGATGAACAGCTCTTCCTTGCTCGCGAAGTACTTGTAGAGCGCCGCTTCGGAGCAGCCCGCCGCCTTGGCGATCTCCTTGGTGGTCGCGCGGGCGAGTCCGACGGTGAGCATGAGCTGGTGCGCCGCGTCGAGGATGCGGATCCTGGCCGGCTTCTGCGGCGCGGGCTCCGCGGCGGATTTCTGCTGCATGGGGCCCAAGGATTCCATGGCGCAACCAATCAAGCTTGACGGGTGGGTGAGTACTTACTCACTCTAGGAGGATGAGTGGTGAGTGAATACTCACCCACCACTCATCCATCCACGGGGAGCGGAAGGGGAGCAGGCCATGAAACTCACCGTTTTCGGTGCCACAGGCGGCATCGGCCAGGAGATCGTCCGGCAGGCCCTGGAAACGGGGCACCAGGTCACGGCCGTCGTACGGGACCCCGCGCGGCTGACGGTCACGGGCGCGGGCCTGGAGGTGTTCCGCGCCGACCTCACGGACCCGGAGGCGCTGCGCCCCGCAGTGGCGGGAAGGGACGCGGTCCTCTCCGGACTCGGCGCCCGTAGCCGCAAGGACGCCGGGGTCGCGGCCCGGCTGACCCGTACGGTGCTGGGCGCCATGGAGGCGGAGGGCGCGCGACGGCTGCTGGTGGTGAGCGCGAGTCCGGTCGGCCCCGACCCGGAGGGCTCCGCACTCGTCGACCGCGCCATGCGGGGCGTGATCTCCGGGATCCTGAAGGACGTCTACGCCGACCTGAAGGAGATGGAGGACGAGCTGGCCCACAGCGCGACCGACTGGACGGTCGTCCGCCCGCCACGCCTCCAGAACAAGCCGGTGACCGGCACATACCGCACGGTTGTCGGAAGCTTCCCCCTCAAGGGCAGGTTCATCGGCCGCGCCGATGTGGCCCACGCGATGCTGGCGATGATCGGCGACGCGGGGACGGTGAAGCAGGGGGTGGGCGTGGCCTACTAGAGCTCGGCTCCGACGGTCACCGGCTCGTTGACCAGCGTGATCCCGAAGGCGTCGCGGACGCCGACGACGACCTCGCGGGCCAGCGCCAGAAGGTCCTCGGTGGTGGCCTCGCCCCGGTTGGTGAGGGCGAGCGTGTGCTTGGTGGAGATCCGGGCGGGCCCGCTGCCGTAGCCCTTGGTGAAGCCCGACTTGTCGATCAGCCAGGCCGCGGAGGTCTTGGTGTGGCCGTCGCCCGCCGGGTACGCGGGCGGCACGGCGTCCGCGCCGAGCCGGTCCTTCACGCGCGCGTGGAACGCGGCGAACTCCTCGTCGGTGA
The DNA here is from genome assembly GCF_041053035.1 of Streptomyces sp. R35. NCBI lineage: Bacteria > Bacillati > Actinomycetota > Actinomycetes > Kitasatosporales > Streptomycetaceae > Streptomyces > Streptomyces sp. R35. The sequence continues at coordinate 6,582,750 of NZ_CP163440.1, read as the reverse complement.
GGATCGGGTTGGTGAAGAACGACCCGGCGGACCAGGTGTCGTGGTCCTCGGGGTCGAGCACCATGCCCTTGCCGGCGCGCAGCTTCAGGACGGTCTCTCGGGCGGCGGCGAGCGGCACCCGGTCCCCGGCCTCCACGCCCAGCGCGCGAGCCGTCTCCGCGTACTTGATCGGCGCCGACAGGCCCTCCGCGTCCTCCAGCTCGAAGCGGACGCGCAACACGACATGGCGCTCGGGGTCGGCCTTGAAGCGGCTGTGACGGTACGAGAACGCACAGTCGGCGTTCGTCAGCGTGACCGACTGGCGCGTCTTCCTGTCGTACGCGATCACCTCGGTGATGGTCGACGACACTTCCTGACCGTACGCGCCCACGTTCTGGATCGGCGTCGCGCCCGCGGAGCCGGGGATGCCGGCGAGGCACTCGATGCCCGCGAGCCCGGCCTCGACGGTGCGGGCGACCGCGTCGGTCCACACCTCGCCCGCCGCCAGCTCCAGCCTCGTACCGTCGAGGGCGAAGCCGCTCGTCGCGATGCACAGGGCGGTCCCGGCGAAGCCCTTGTCACCGATGACCAGGTTCGATCCACCGCCGATGACCAGCAGCGGCGTACCGGAGTCGTCGGCCTCGCGCACGGCGGCGATCACCTCGGCGTCGGTCGTGGCGGTGATCAGCCGGGTCGCGGGACCCCCCAGCCGGAAGGTGGTCAGCGGGGCGAGCGGGGCATCGTGGAGTTCCTGCACGGGCCCAAGAGTACGAGAAGGCGGGGGATCACCTGGCCACCCGGGGGCGCGAGGCAGGGGATCGCACCACCCGCGCACCAGGCGTGCACTCGCGCCCCTCATCCGAGGCCCGCGCTCACGCCCCTCTCGCGAGACACGCGGTTCACGTCCGGCACGCGCACCCCAGGGGCTCACGTCCGGCGCGCGCAACCGGGGGCTCACGCTCATGGCGTGCGGCATGGGGTCGCACCCCTCGCGCATGGCCACACGCTCACGCCCCGCGTGCAAGGCATGCGCTCAAGCCCCGCGCGCAAGACACAAGCCCACACCCCCTCCCCCGCGCGCGAACCCAGGCTCCACACCCCCGGCGCGCGGTGCGCGGTGCGCGGTGCGCGAGTTCACGCCCCCGGCGCGCACCGCACGCGAACGGCCCCGCCCGTCAGGGCAGGGCCGTTCGCGCTCATCCGCGGCTCAGTCGAAGCGCCGCAGCACCTGCGCCCAGTCAAGGGGCAGTTCGTCGGCGGACGCTGTCCACGTGAGGAAGGTCGCGTCCTTCATCTGGGTCCGGAGGCCGCCCGCGGACGGGGCGTGCGCGCCGGAGCGTGCGAACTGCTTGAGCGCCGCGGGCGACTCCCAGGCGGACAGGGTCCAGAAGGTCCGCCGCAGGGGCGCCGCCTTCAGGGAGGCGCCGTACGCGCCGGGCGCCTTGCCGACCTGGCGCCACACGCCCGGCGTCCGTACGAGGAACCGGAGCGCTCCCCAGAAGGTGCGGGTCTCGAACCGGGAGGCCATGACGTGCACCTCGGCGTGGAGCGGCGGCGTGTTCGGCACTGTCCAGGGCAGAGTAGGCATCGCGAGGCTCCTTCCGGGGTTTCAGTGGGAGACGGTTTCGAGAGCGGGCGCCGAGGCCGAGGCCGAGGCAGCCGCGGGCGCCTCGGTCACCGGCTGCCGCCGGGGCAGCAGCGCCGCGGCCACCGCTCCCACGCCGACCAGCGCCGCACCCACCCACAGTGCCGGCGAGAGCCCGTCCACGAAGCGCTGTGCGGACTCGTAGCCGCCCTGGGCCGAGAAGACCGAGGCCAGGATCGCGATGCCGAGGGCGCCGCCGACCTCGCGGAGGGCGTTGTTGGCGCCTGAGGCGATGCCCTGCTCGGACGGGCGGACGCTGGACATCACGAGGTTCGCGGCCGGGGCGAAGTACAGCGCCATGCCGATCCCGCTGATGATCAGGGCGGGGAGCTGGGCGGCGTACGACACGTCGGGCGACACGATCATGGCGAACCAGCCGAGCCCGACGGCCTGCAGGGCGAGGCCGACGGTGACGACCGGGCGTCCGCCGATCCGGTCCGAGAGGTATCCGGCGATGGGGGCGACGATCATCGGCATCCCGGTCCAGGGAAGCATCCGCAGACCCGCCTCGGTGGGCGAGTAGCCGACGACGCCCTGGAGGAACTGGCTGAGCAGGAAGATCGATCCGAACATCCCGACGAACATCAGCAGGCTCGCGGCGTTGATCGCGGAAAAGGCGCGGCTGCGGAAGAGACGCATCGGCAGCATCGGGTTCTTGCTGTGGATGCCGTGGTAGACGAAGCCGGCGAGGAGCGCACCGCCCGCGATCAGGCCGGTGAGCACGGGGCCGCTGGTCCAGCCGTCGATGTTGCCGCGGATCAGGGCGTAGACGATGCCGAAGAGACCGCCGCTGGCGAGCAGGGTGCCGGGGATGTCCAGCGGTGCGCCGGTGCCGTGCGACTCGGCGAGCCGCAGCCGGGCGAGCGGCAGCACGGCCAGGCCCAGCGGGACGTTCAGCCAGAAGATCCACTGCCAGGACACATGCTCGGTGAGGCTGCCGCCGATGAGGGGTCCGGAGGCGACCGCGAGTCCGTTCACGGCGCCCCATATCCCGTATGCCATCCCGCGCTTGGCGACCGGGACCGCGGCTGTCAGCAGGGTCAGGGTGAGCGGCATCATGATGGCCGCGCCGACGCCCTGGACCGCACGGGCCGCGATCAGGGAGTTGATGCCCGGCGCCAGGGCCGCGGCGGCGGACGCGCCGGTGAAGATGGTGAGTCCGGTCATGAAGAGCCGACGGCGGCCGAACCGGTCGCCGAGGGCCGCGCCGAACATCAGCAGCACGGCGAAGGTGAGCGTGTAGGCGCTCACGGTCCATTCCAGGTCGCCCAGTGCTCCCCCGAGGTCCTTGCGGATGGAGGGCAGTGCGGTGGTGACGACGAGGTTGTCGAGAGCCGCCATGAATCCGGCGACGCTGGTGATGACGAGGGCCCAGACGGCTCCCCCGCGACGTGCGGTCTGTGCGGTTTGCTGTGACATCGCTCCCCCAGAGCGTGATTACTGCCAACGGTTAGTTATTGATGACTAACTTTTACGCCCATGAACGTGCCCACGAAAGGCGCCGATCTCCGCCACGCCTTCCCTGCCCTGCTTCCGCTCTACTTCCGCCCTACTTCTCCAGCCGGCCCGTGACGCGCGCCGACGGGTAGAGCCCTTCCCAGACCCGGTGCTCGGGCGGAAACCCCATGGACACCAGGCAATTGATGAGCATTCCGTACGCCATGAACGTCGCGGTTTCGTCCACATCGGCCCCGAGCGGCACATGAACGGCGTCCCACAGCCGCATCCAGCCGGCCCGCACCGCCTCGCCGAGTTCGTGGTCGCCGGCCTCCTCGGCCGCCGACACCGCCACGTACATCTGCATCTGCATGAGCAGCCGCTCGGGCTGCTCCGCGATGACCTTCACGTACGCGTTCGCCATGGCGTGCAGGGCCTCCTCGCCCTCCAACCCCTTGGAGGCCTCCTCGAAGGTGCGCTGCGTGAGCTCCATACAGCGCTCCGCCGCCGCGAGGAAGATCGCCTTCTTGCCCGGGAAGAGCCGGAAGAGATACGGCTGCGAGACACCCACACGCTTGGCGATCGCCTCCGTGGACGTGCCGTAGTAGCCGCCTCGGGCGAACTCGCTCATCGCCGCGCGAATGACGCTCTCGCGCCTCTCTTCTGCGCTCATCCTGACCATGCGACTAAGTTAGTACTCAATCACTAACTAAGTCAAGGGGGGTTCCGGGACGTCGGCCGGCTGGGCCGAGGGGGCGCCCGGCAGAGACGCCCGGCAGAGAGTCCTTCGCCGGCATCCCCGACGACTGATTCTCTGCCGACGGACTCTCTGCCGGTGCTGGCCGGGCGAGCCGGGCTGGCCGATCCGGTGATCCGCGGATCGGCGTCCAGGATCCCCAAGTCGCCTACTTGGTACGTTGCTTGGCGTGATGTTCACTGCCGTGCCGGCCGGCTGCCGATGAGTGTGCATGGACTGCCCCTCACCCAGGGACTGCCCGTCGCGATCGTGGACGCCTGTCTGCGCAACGGCGGCGGCGGGAGCCCTACGGCGGTGCTGGACGAGACGCCGCTCAGCGATGAGCAGCGTCGTCGCGTGCCAGTACTGGCCGGGACATCGCATGCGGTCTTCGTCTCCCCGTCCGGCGCCCAGCACAGCGGTGCGGCGGCTTCCCTGCGCTTCTTCACCTCCGAGGGAGAGCTGCCGGCCTGCGGCCATGGAACGGTCGCCGCCCTGGCTTTCCTCGCCGCACGAGCGGGAGGCGAGGAGTACCGGACCCTTCTGCACGCCTCGGGACGCGCCTTCGAGGGCTGGTCCCTGCGCGACGGGACACGCGGCGAGACGCCCGAGGGGACGTCTGCGGGGACATCGGTGAACGCGGCCTTCGAACCGGGCCCCGTGGATCTGCGGGAGCCCACGGAGACCGAGTGCGGGGCCGTCCTCGCCGCTCTCGGTATCACCCGGGACACTCTGGCGCCCGGTGCCGCCGTCGCCTCGGTGGGGCGGCCGCGTCTGCTGGTGCCCCTGACCACCCGGTCCGCCCTCGCCGCGCTCACCCCGGACTCCGGTGCTCTCCGCGCCGCCTGTGACCGGCTCGGCCTCCTCGGCTGCTACGTCTACTCCGTGCCGGAGCCCACGGGCCGCGCGGCCGCCCGTATGTTCGCCCCGTCGATCGGCGTCCCCGAGGACATCGCCAACGCCAACAGCACCGCCTGCCTCGCCGCCCACCTGGCCGGCCGGGGCATCACCCGTATCGCCGTGGACATGGGCGACTCCCTGGGCAGCCCGGCCACGATCACCGCCACGGCACAGCCCGGCCCAGCGGGGCCGGTGATCCACCTGGGCGGCGCCGCAAGACTCACCCGCATGGTCCGGCTGAATGATCAGTAAGGGGCGCCCGCAATGGCGAGCGCCCCTTACTTCACGTACTTCACGCACGACCACGGCCGACGCCATGCGTTACCTCGCACGACTACCGCCGGGGCTGTGCGCCACTTCACACACGGCAACAGCCCGCGCTACGCATTACTTCACGCACAGCTACTGCCCGCGCTACGCGTTCACGCCAGTCGCACGACCGCGCGCGACATGCCCAGGACCTTCTGACCCGCGCTGGTCGCGGTGAGGTCGACGCGAACGGTGTTGTCGTCGAGCTTGGCACCGACCTTGGCGCTGACCTCGACGGTCGCGCCCTTGTCGTCGTTCGGGACGACGACGGGCTTGGTGAAGCGGACGCCGTACTCGACAACCGCGCCCGGGTCGCCGACCCAGTCGGTGACGACGCGGATCGCCTCGGCCATGGTGAACATGCCGTGCGCGATGACGTCGGGCAGACCGACCTCGACCGCGAACTTCTCGTTCCAGTGGATCGGGTTGAAGTCCCCGGAGGCACCGGCGTACTGCACGAGCGTGGCACGAGTCACGGAAAACGTCTGGGCCGGCAGCTCGGTGCCGACCTCGACGTCCGCGTAAGAGATCTTCGCGGTCATGTCAGCCCACCTCCGCCGCGCGCGCAACGAGCTTGGTGACGGCCGTCACGACATGCTCGCCCGCCTCGTCGTGAACCTCGCCACGGATGTCCAGGATGTCGTTGCCCGCCAGCGACTTGATCGACTCGATGGTCGAGGTGACCGTGAGCCGGTCGCCCGCGCGCACCGGGCGGGTGTAGGCGAACTTCTGGTCGCCGTGCACCACGCGGTTGTAGTCGAGGCCCAGTTGCGGGTCCTGGACGACCTGGCCCGCGGCCTTGAACGTGATCGCGAACACAAAAGTCGGCGGGGCGATCACATCGGGGTGGCCGAGCGCCTTGGCGGCCTCAGGGTCCGTGTACGCAGGGTTACTGTCCCCGACGGCCTCCGCGAACTCGCGGATCTTCTCCCGGCCGACCTCATAGGGGTCGGTGGGCGGGTAGGACCGCCCCACGAAGGACTGGTCGAGCGCCATGGGCTCGGCACCTCCTGGTTGTCTTCGCTGAACTGGTGGTCGTCGCTGAGCTGGAGGTCACAGCTGGACTGGATGCCACAGCTGGACCGGATGCCACGACTGGACTGGCCGTTTGGGCCGGACGGACCGTCTTGGCTCCATACGGAGGCTCCACACGGACTGTCTTAGCTCTATAACGACGCGAGGCCGCCCCCCGTGAAGGGGACGGCCTCGTGTACGAGCCTGATTTATCGCGTTTCGCGGTGCGCGGTGTGCGCATTGCAACGCGGGCAGTGCTTCTTCATCTCCAGTCGGTCCGGGTCGTTACGCCGGTTCTTCTTGGTGATGTAGTTCCGCTCCTTGCACTCCACGCAGGCCAGCGTGATCTTCGGGCGGACGTCGGTGGCAGCCACAGGAGTGCTCCTTGACGAACGGATGGGACGATTAACGCATAGAAGAGTAGCCGATCGAAGGACCGACCCCACAATCGGCTACTGTCAGTAGCGGTGACCGGACTTGAACCGGTGACACAGCGATTATGAGCCGCTTGCTCTACCGACTGAGCTACACCGCTGAGATGCGATCGGACCCCGCCTTGCGGCGGGAACCTCTCACACCAGAGCCCCAATACGGAATCGAACCGTAGACCTTCTCCTTACCATGGAGACGCTCTGCCGACTGAGCTATTGGGGCGAGCGATGAAGACATTACACGGTCGGCCGCCGATCGCCCAAATCCGTTTCGCGGCACCCGCCCCGGCCTGTTCCCGGCCGTTTCCCCAGGCGTTCCCGCAGCCGCTCACTAGCCCCTCACGCACCACGGATCACCGTCGATCACAGGTGCGTTCCCGCCCATGCCGGAGGCCCGCCCTCGCCCGGGCGGCCACACGGGTACGAGCCGCAGGACCACGCGGATACGAGCCGGGGAACACCACGGGTACGAGCCGGGGAACACCACGGATACGGGCCGCGGGACCACGCCGATACGGCTACGGACCACACCGGTACGACTATTGCGCTCCTCCCCGACGCGGACGGATCGCCGCCCTAGGCTCGACTCACGCTGCGTGATCTTGTGTCCTCACGCTCCGCAGTCGCCCCTCCCGCAGCCGCCCCCGAGCCCCAGGAGCGCGATGCCCGACAGTCAGCCGCAGCCACCTCACTCCCGGTCGGGACAGACCGACACGGCCACGCTCCTGTTGTGCGGGGCGCGGCTCACCGACGGCCGGACCGTGGACGTGCGGCTGGACGGCAGACGGATCGAGGCGGTCGGCACCGCCGGGAGCCTGACGAGAGGCGCCCCCGGGGTCCTCGCGGCGAAGATGGACCTCGACGGCTACCTCCTCCTGCCGGCCCCTGCCGAGCCGCACGCCCACAGCGACACGGCCCTGACGGCCGAGGACGACGGCCCCCTCACGTACGACGCCCAGGAAGTCCAGCGCCGGGCCACCGAGGCCGCGCTGCTGCAACTCGGGCACGGCGCGACGGCGCTGCGCTCTCACGTGCACGTCGGCGACGTACAGGGGCTCGACGCGCTGGCGGCGGTGCTCCAGGCGCGCCGTTCGCTGCGCGGGTTCGCCGAGTTGACGGCGGTGGCGATGCCGCGGGTGCTGACCGGGGCGGCCGGGGCCGACGGACTGGCCATGCTGCGGGACGCCGTGAAGATGGGCGCCTCCGTGGTGGGCGGCTGCCCGGACGCCGACCCCGATCCCACGGGGTACGTGGAGGCGATCCTGGAGCTCGCCTCCGAGCACGGCTGCCCGGTCGACCTGCACACGGACGGCGCGGACCCCGCCCGGCTCGCCCGGCTCGCGGCGATGGCCGGCGGGCTGCGCCCCGGGGTGACGCTCGGCCCGTGCGGCGGGCTCGGCCGCCTGCCCTCCGAGACGGCCTCCCGGGCAGCCGACCAGCTCGCTGCGGCGGGCGTGACCGTGGTGTGCCTGCCGCAGGGCGGCTGCGGGGCCGTGGAACGGCGCGGGACCGCTCCCGTACGGCTGTTGCGGGCGGCCGGGGTACGGGTCGCGGCGGGCAGCGGCGCCCTGCGCGACGCATCGAACCCGGTGGGGCGCGGCGACCCGCTGGAGGCCGCGTATCTGCTGGCCTCGCGGTACGGGCTACGGCCCGAGGACGCCTACGACACGGTGAGTTGTGCCGCCCGGGCCGCGCTCGGACTGCCCGAGGTGCGCGTGGAGGCTGGATTTCCGGCCGAGTTGCTCGCCGTGCGCGGGGACCGGCTCGCGGGGGCGCTGTCGTTGGTGTACAGCCGGATCGTGGTGCATCGGGGGCGTGTGGTGGCGCGGACCAGCGCGGTGCGGGAGTACTGCAACTCGGCGGCCGCGGCGGGGATGGAGTTGCCTCGGCAGGGGCGGGGAGAGCCGTCGTAGGAGAGCGGTTACGGGAAGCGGCTTTAACGGCCCTCCACGCGCGCGTGGAGGGCCGTTAAGGCGTCACGCGCGCATGGGTGGCGCGTTGGCGCCTTGAAGGCCGTCACGCGGGCGTGGGTGTCTTTGAAGGCCGTCACGCGCGCGTGCTCGGTGACGGCCCGCCGGTGCCACCGGCGGGCCGGGGCCTCAGAGTTCGCTGCCGCCCAACAGCCCACCGCCGAGGGGGCTGCCCCCGGGCATCTTGTCCGCGGGAATCTCCGTGGCCCCCGACGGCGCGCTGATGTCGCCCGCCTTGGAGAACTTCAGGACCAGCGGCAGCTTGGTGGCCTTCGGGTCGTCGGCGAGGACGCCGAGGTCGACCTTGACCTGGGTGAGGTCGCCGTTCTTCAGCGTGAAGTCGACGGCGACCTTCTTGTTCGGGGCGTCCTTGAGGTCCTTGTCCGAGGGGAGGTCCGCGCCCACCGGAAGGTCGCCCTGCAGGGGCCGGAGCTTGTCGAAGACGCCCTTGATCAGGGTACGGAAGTTGCCGCTGGCGATGACGTGTTCGGTGCCGTCACTGCCGTCCTTGGCGCGGAAGGTGACGTCGTGGGCGATGACACCGCGTACGGCCTTGACGATCTTCCGCTGAGTCTTGGCGTCGATGTCGGCGGCGCTGTCCGCTCCCTTCGCGGAGCTCTGCGAGGACTTCTGGGCCTTCTCCAGGTCGTGGGTGTTCATCTTCACCCAGTCGCCTTCGAGGACGTGCTTGAACTCCTTCTCGCTGTCCGGGAGTTCGTCGGCCGTCGGCATGGGAATGCCCATCGCCTTGCCGACGGCCTTCATGTTGATGCGGTAGTAAGTGAAGTCGCCGACGATCCGGTACTCGACCAGGACGCCGTCGGCCCCCGTGATCTTCATGCTCGTACCGATGAGGTCCTTCTGGCCCGAATCGGCCAGCGCCTTCTTCGACTTGACGGCGACGTCGACGCGCAGCCCGCTGAGGAACTTCGCGGCCTCCGGCGGGATGGCATCGTCCGAGCCGGAGTCGCCCGCCAGCGCGGTGAGCGCGTCGGAGTCCGCGTCGAGATCCAACTGGAAGGCGAGCGACTTCTGTTCGCCGAGCCGGTCGACGGCGTGGTCAACCTTCTGCCCGGCGGTGAGGTTCTGGACCGTGCCGCAGGCGGCCGCCGTGGCGAGCAGGACGGCGGCGCAGCCGGCCGCGGTGACGGTCTTGCGTATGGCGGTGATGATGGTCTCCTCTGCGATGCCGCGCGGGTTCGCACGACATCCCCTCGTTCGCTCATTCGATTGATCACACATGTGACACACGAGTTGTCCACAGGGTTGTGCGGCGAACGCGCCCGTCCGGGCGTACGGTCGGAAACATGCGCATTGTCATCGCTGGAGGTCATGGTCAGATCGCGCTGCGGCTGGAGCGGCTGCTCGCCGCGCGCGGCGACGAGGTCGCGGGGATCATCCGCCGCGCCGAACAGGGCGACGATCTGCGGGCGGCCGGTGCCGAGCCGGTCCTGTGCGATCTGGAGTCGGCCTCGGTGGAGGAGGTCGCCGCGCATCTGCAGGGCGCGGACGCGGCCGTCTTCGCGGCGGGCGCGGGCCCGGGCAGCGGCGTGGCCCGCAAGAGCACGGTGGACCGGGGCGCCGCCGTCCTGTTCGCGGAAGCGGCGGAACGCGCGGGCGTACGCCGTCACGTGGTCGTCTCCTCGATGGGCGCGGACCCGGCGCACCCGGGCGACGACGTCTTCGACGCGTATCTGCGTGCCAAGGGCGAGGCCGACGAATACGTTCGCGGTCGTACGGGCCTGGACTGGACGATCCTGCGCCCCGGCAGCCTGATCGACGACGCCGGCACCGGCCTCGTACGCCTGGAGGCCTCCACGGGCCGCGGCTCCATCCCCCGCGACGACGTCGCCGCGGCCCTCGCCGAACTGGTGGACACCCCGGCGACAGCCGGCCTGACCCTGGAACTGATCAGCGGCTCGACACCGATCTCGGTGGCGGTCAAGGCGGTGGCGGGGAACTAGGCGGCGAGGAGCCAGGGGGAAGCCAAGGGGCGAGGAGCGGGCGCGGATTTCGGCATGCCGTACCAGGGGGGTGCCTGGCCGGGTGCCCGGTCGGCTGCCCGGTCGGCTGCCTGGTCGGTCAGAACAGCGGAAGCTGCCCGGGGAACTCCGCAACGGCGTACCCGTCCAGCGTCGGCTGAGCCGCCCCGAGCTGCGCCTGCCGACGCGACCCCGGGCACGAGACCAGCTCCCCGCTCCCCCGCGCACCCGGCGGATCATGCCGAGCGAACCGCCCCGCGACGACGGCGATCTCCCGACGGCACTCGGGGCAGTTCCTGCGACGCGATGGCATGGGATCAGTGTGCCCCGTGGGCGGCGGGTCGTATCGGCGCTGCCCCTGGGCACGAAAGTCGCGTGCCCCGACACCCCCAAGTAATACGGAAGTTGTCCTATTTTGAGGCGCCCTGCACGCGCGGGGTGTCCCTGCCCACTCCGCAACACGAGGAGACCCCTCCGACCTGCGTTCTCGCAGATCAGAGAGGGTCTCCCTCGGACGGTCAGGGCGGAGATCAGGAGGCCCCGCACTTACTACGGCGTGAAGACCTGCTCCAGGCGGTGGATGGCGCCGTCCTCGCCGGTCTCGTACTTGAACACCAGGCCGGAGTCGGGGTGCGCATTGATCCAGTCGATCAGCTCTTGCACGCCGATCCGCTGGTTCTCGCTGCTGTCAGTGATGGGGTTCGTGGCCGTGACGTACGCGGCCTGGTCGAGAGCCCAGCGACTGTCCTCGCCCGTGACGACGAAGGGCGCGCCGTCGGTGTCCTTCCCGGGGCATCCCCAGGCCCCGTGCTGGATGACGAGGTTCACCTTGCCGGTACTGCCGTCGAGTTCCTCAATGCGGTAGACGGCAATCTCGTCGGGATCGACGTCGTCCGGGCTCGGCGGCTCGCTGGCACAGTCGGCGGCGGGGGTGGCGGCCGCAGCTGATGCGGTGGGCTTGGCTTCGTACTTCCCGGCAGGCGTGGCACCACCGGCCGCGCCGGGCGACGAGGTGGCCGTGGCCCCCACGCTCGGCGTCGCAGTGGGCTTCCCGGCGGACGTGCCCGACGATGAGGTAGCCGTGGCGCCCGCACTCGGCGTCGCGTCGGCCCCGGCGGCTGAGCTGCCCTTCTGGCACCCGGTGAGCACGGCGCTCAGCGCGACGGCCGCGAGCGCGAGCACTGCGGGTCTGAGGCGGTTGGCATTCATCTAGGACGTCCCCCTGTTAACAGGCGGCCCAACCGGCCACCCCCCGGACCGGGACGGTAGCAACGGCACCGTCGCACGGCAGCGCGGGAACCCCCTGTGTCACAGAGCCGGGACAAGGCCGTCACGGGGCACGGACGGTGTGACTCGATCACTCCAGACGCGACGAAACAGCGACCCCGAGACCACGCTCGCCCTCAGTCCAAAATGCCGCGCACTCAGGACGCGAGGCAGCACCAGGCACGAGCTGCCGGGAAGCCTGTCGGCCACGGCTCGCGCCCGCCACCTCGCCTTCACACGGGGCGGCTGACTTCCGTTTCCGTCAAAGGTTCTGCAGAGCGGGGATCGGTCTGCTCACCCCGATCCAGCCCCAAACCGATGTCCGTATAAGTCGTCAGCGCCCGGACGGCCACGTCCGCCTTGACCCCGTGGAGCAGAGCGCCTTCCCTCTCGCGCAGCCCACGCAGGTGGAACCGGGGGATTCCCCCGCAGAGCGGCGTGCGGCCGGCGGGGCCCGCGGAACTGTCCCCACGCTCGGCTCTCGGCTCAGCGTCTCCTGGATGGCCATGACGCTGTCTCCGCCGGCTGCGCGCACGGCCCACGCCACGTCCCTCTGAACGCCGACCGGCCCGCTGGCCGCCGCCCACATGCAGCACACGGCGACCCTGTTGAACGACGCCCGGTCTTGGCCCGGCTAGGACTGCGTGGCTGACGCGGCAAGGATCCCGTCCACGCATCCCGAGATACGGCGTTCGAACACGAGACAGTGTGAGACAGCGCGCTAATTGTCAGTGGGCATGACGAAGGGCCCGTGACCTGCTTAAACAGCAGGTCACGGGCCCTTCGTTCCCGTGTGGCGGCGCCAGGATTCGAACCTGGGAAGGCTGAGCCGGCAGATTTACAGTCTGCTCCCTTTGGCCGCTCGGGCACACCGCCGGGGTTGCTGCCGTGAGACCCGCTTTTCGGCGGTGCTCCGTGGCAACGACGTAAACGATACCTGATGCTCGGGGGTGCTTCGCCACCCAATTGATCGACGCTTGGAGGGAGGGGGGTGGCTAGGCTTATGCGGATGCGGCCGGGGGCCTACGCCGGGCTCGACGGCCGCCCCTACGCACCCCGATACAAGGAGCCACAGGACATGGCCGACTCCAGTTTCGACATCGTCTCGAAGGTCGAGCGGCAGGAGGTCGACAACGCCCTCAACCAGGCCGCCAAGGAGATCTCGCAGCGCTACGACTTCAAGAACGTCGGCGCCTCCATCTCCTGGTCAGGCGAGAAGATCCTGATGGAAGCGAACTCCGAGGAGCGGGTGAAGGCCATCCTCGATGTGTTCGAGACCAAGCTGATCAAGCGCGGCATCTCGCTGAAGGCGCTGGACGCCGGTGAGCCCCAGCTCTCCGGCAAGGAGTACAAGATCTTCGCGTCGATCGAGGAGGGCATCTCCCAGGAGAACGCGAAGAAGGTGGCGAAGATCATTCGCGACGAGGGCCCGAAGGGCGTGAAGGCACAGGTGCAGGGCGACGAGCTGCGCGTCAGCTCGAAGAGCCGTGACGACCTGCAGGCCGTGCAGGCCCTGCTCAAGGGCAAGGACTTCGACTTCGCGCTGCAGTTCGTGAACTACCGGTAGAACGACCGCCGGCGGTGATTCGTCAACCGGCCCCCGCGGTCGGTTCGTTGCGCGTACGAGGAAGGGTGGGCACCGGAGTGCCCACCCTTCTCGCCTGCTGGCTGCGGCCTCAGGGGTATGCGCTCAGCGGCGCGAGTCGCCGAACAGGATGCGGTAGATGACCAGCAGGACGAGCGAACCGCCGACCGCGGCGGCCCAGGTGGCTCCGTCATAGAACTGCTTGGTGATGGGGTGGTCCAGCCAGCGGGCTGATATCCAGCCGCCTATGAACGCGCCGGCGACGCCGATGAGGGTCGTTCCGATGAAGCCGCCCGGGTCGCGTCCCGGCAGCAGGAATTTGGCGATGGCGCCGGCCAGCAGCCCCAGAATGATCCAGCTGATGATGCCCATGCCCTCAACCTGCCCTTCCGCGCTGTGCCCATGCTGTCCCGGCGCTGTGACGTCGGTCCGGCCGGGCTGTGAATCCGCGTGCGCCTGCGCGGGTGTTGCCTGCCGCGGGTCGCACGTGTGTTGGTGCCGTGTCGAAGAGCAGGACGCCTCCTCGTCGCCTGTCGGTTGCACTGATCAGTAGGGTGCGGCCCATGACACAGTCCGAGTCCGAGTTGCGTCGCACCCTGGGCGTCGGGGACGCCGTGGTCATCGGGCTCGGTTCGATGATCGGTGCCGGGATCTTCGCGGCGCTGGGCCCCGCGGCGCGGGCGGCCGGATCCGGGCTGCTGCTCGGCCTCGCGGTCGCCGCCGTGGTCGCCTACTGCAACGCGATGGCCTCGGCGCGGCTGGCGGCCCTGTATCCCGCCTCCGGTGGCACGTATGTGTACGGGCGGGAGCGACTCGGGGCCTTCTGGGGGTATCTGGCGGGCTGGTCGTTCGTCGTCGGCAAGACAGCCTCCTGTGCGGCGATGGCGCTCACCGTGGGCGCGTACGTCTGGCCGGGGCAGGCGCACGCGGTGGCGGTCGCGGCCGTGGTGGCCCTGACCGCCGTGAACTACGGCGGCGTGCAGAAGTCGGCCTGGCTGACGCGGGCGATCGTGGCGGTGGTCCTGGCGGTCCTCGCTTCCGTGGTGGTCGTGTGCCTCGGCTCGGACGCCTCCGACGCCGGGCGGCTGGACATCGGGCTCTCCGCCGGCGCGGGCGGGGTGCTTCAGGCTGCGGGGCTGCTGTTCTTCGCGTTCGCCGGGTACGCGCGGATCGCGACGCTCGGTGAGGAGGTACGGGATCCGGCGCGCACCATCCCGCGCGCGATCCCCTTGGCTCTGGGCCTCGCGCTCGTGGTGTACGCGGCGGTCGCGGTGGCTGTCCTTTCCGTGCTCGGGTCGGGTGGGCTCGGGCAGGCCTCGGCGCCGCTGGCCGACGCGGTGCGGGCGGCCGGTGCGCCGGGGCTCGTGCCGGTGGTGCGGGTGGGGGCCGCCGTGGCCGCGCTCGGCTCACTGCTCGCCCTGATCCTGGGCGTCTCGCGGACGACGCTGGCCATGGCCCGTGACCATCATCTGCCGGGCGCCCTGGCCGCCGTACATCTGCGCTTCCAAGTGCCGCACCGGGCAGAACTGGCCGTGGGCGCGGTGGTCGCCGCGCTGGCCGCGACGGTGGATGTGCGGGGCGCGATCGGGTTCTCCTCCTTCGGTGTGCTGGCTTACTACGCGGTGGCCAACGCGTCCGCCTGGACGCTGAGTTCGGCTCCGGCTGCGCGGGTGGTGCCGGTGGTCGGACTCGTCGGGTGTGTGACGCTGGCGTTCGCGCTGCCGGTGGATTCCGTGGTCGTGGGCACGGCGGTGCTGGCGGTCGGGGCTGCGGCGTACGGCGTACGACGGTGGGCGGCTTCGCGGTAGCCACAACGGGTCGCGGGCACGCCACCGCCGGTCTCGACGAGGGAGTCGCGGGCGCGTCACCCTCTGCGCCCACGACGGGTCGCGGTACGCCACCGTCGGCGCCGACGGTGTGGCCCGCTTCCGCGCCCCCGCGTCGCCCCTAGGCAGGACGGTGGGCTAGGAGGCCTGTGCCGCCGCCGTGCGTATGCGGAAGTCGGGCCAAGGGTCCATGTCCATACCGTCGTTGGACTCCTCGTACCAGCCCGTGCCGTCGAGCCAGGTGTGCAGCCAGGTCGACAGATCGGGTGCGTCCACGTACCAGGCGTCGTCGGCCTCGTCGGCGTTCGGCTCGAAGAGCAGGACCCGACCCTCGGGGCTCTGACAGTCCACGCACGCGTACATTCCGCAGCCCCAGTGGGATATCGGCAGGACGCCCTCGGGCCACGGCCAGTCGGGGTCCTTGCGGCCGCTCTCGCGGTTGGCGAGGTACTGCGGAACGACCGCCGGCTCGCCCGACGGAGGGCTGTCCAGCAGGGGCAAAAGGCCGTATTCCGGACCGAATCCGCCGTCCCCTATACGCAGGTAGAGCGCGGCGAGCAGGGGAGGCAGGGCGAAGCCGAGGGCGGCCTCGGCGCGGGAGAGCGCGGCCTCGTCCACGGGCTCGGGGAGCGAAGGCCAGCCCCACGGGCGGGTGTTACGGGCCTCCGAAGCGACCCGTGCCAGCAACTGCTCGACTTCGGTCATGGGTTCATGATGCAGCGCGCCACTGACAATCGGGCAGCCTGTGGATAACCCTCAATCGAGACGGACGTCGACGCGCTTTTCGGCGAGGAAGACGAGCAGTTCTTCGAAGGTCAGCGGGCGGTAGCCGGTGTGCGGGGTGACGCCGAGGCAGCTGCGGGCGACGTCCGCGTCATGCCAGACGAGCGTGAACGGCGGCTCGGCACCCCAGCGGCCGCCCAGGCAGTCCTTGAGGGCATCGAGGCCCCAGCCGAAGTACCCGCCGGGGCCGTTCACCGCTTCGCCGAGTGCGCAGAAGAAGCCGCGCTCGTCGATGATGTGGCGGCCATCGAGGTGGTAGGTGACGCCGGGGGGATCGTCCGGCTCTCCGCGTACGCGGTTGTCCCGGGCAGTGCCGAGCCAGAAGTCGCGGCCCTCGGGGCTGCATCGGGCCCAGAGGCTGGGCTCGGACGGGCGGCCCTGCCACCACAGGTCCCAGACCTCGGAGGCCGCGTTCGGCGGGCGCTCCGACCACGGTTCGAGGGTGAGGTCGATCAGGCCGCGGCCGCGCGCTGACGGCATCCACGCGGTGAGTTCGCCCTCTACGGCCGGCTGGACGGTGCGGCCGTGCGCGTCGAGGCGGAGCACCTTCGCGTGCCCCAGGTCCTCCTCGCCAGCGTTCAGTGCCGTCTGGAGGGCTCCGCGAGGGGAGCAGCCGAGCAGCCGCAGCGGCGGTTCTGTCAGTTCGGCTTCGTATCGGACGTGTGCCAGATCCTTGCAGGTGCCCCACGGGGCTTCCTCGGCGCTGAGGATCCGGTAGCCCGGGGAGAGCGGCGGGCACTGCGGATAGTCGGACGCGTTGTCCTCGGACTCGGACGCCTCGACCGTGATGTCGCGCAGCGACAGGTCACGCGCGCACGGGCGGTCGCCGAGGAGGCGTACGTCGTCCAGCTGCCACAGCCACACGCCCACGCGCTCGCCCTTCTTGTCGAGGGCTTCCAGGGCGAGGGTGCCGAGCGGCGCGGAACCCTCGGCACGCGCGCGTGCGAGGGCGGTGCTCAACTCGCCCTCGGGTGAGCATCCGAGCAGTTCGTACGTTCCGCGCGCGGGAGGGGGCGGATCGCCGAAGAGGCCCTCGGCGTCGGCGCACATGGCCCACGTCTCCTCGTACCCGTCCTCGCCGTTGAACTCGGCTTCGGCGTCGTACGAAAGCAGCACGTACCTGGGCGGCTCCACCCCCGCACTCAACCGCTAGCGCGTCGCGAACGGCTGGTCCGTGCGCACGATTTCGCGCCCCAGGGGGAGCAGCGAGACCGGGATGAGCTTGAAGTTGGCGATGCCGAACGGGATGCCGATGATCGTGATGCACAGGGCGATGCCCGTGACGATGTGGGCGAGGGCGAGCCACCATCCCGCGAGGACCAACCACAGGACGTTGCCGATGCAGGACGGCGCGCCCGCGTCACGGCGCTCCACCGTCGTATAGCCGAACGGCCACAGGGCGTAGACACCGATACGGAACGCGGCGATGCCGAAGGGAATGCCGATGATGGTGATGCACAGCAGCACACCGGCGGCCAAGTACCCGAGGAACAGCCAGAAGCCGCTCAGGACGAGCCAAATGACGTTCAGAATTGTCTTCACTTGTGACGACCTGCCATCTGCTCGAGCCGGGCGATGCGCTCCGCCATCGGCGGATGCGTAGAGAACATCTTCGACATTCCCTGTCCCGGGCGGAAGGGGTTCGCGATCATCATGTGACTTGCGGTCTCGATGCGCGGCTCCGGGGGCAGCGGCAGCTGCTTGGTGCCCGCGTCGAGCTTGCGCAGCGCGCTCGCGAGGGCGAGGGGGTCACCGGTGAGCTGGGCGCCGGACGCGTCCGCCTCGTACTCCCTGGAACGGCTGATGGCGAGCTGGATGACGGATGCGGCGAGCGGGCCCAGGATCATGATCAGCAGCATGCCGAGGATGCCGGGACCCTCGTCGTCGTTCGACCGGCCGACCGGGATCAGCCAGGCGAAGTTGACCAGGAACATGATCACGGAGGCCAGGGCTCCCGCGACCGAGGAGATCAGAATGTCGCGGTTGTAGACGTGGCTGAGCTCGTGGCCGATGACACCGCGCAGCTCACGCTCGTCCAGCAGGCGCAGGATGCCGTCGGTGCAGCACACGGCCGCGTTGCGCGGGTTGCGGCCTGTCGCGAAGGCGTTCGGCGCTTCCGTCGGCGAGATGTACAGACGTGGCATGGGCTGACGGGCCTGGGTGGAGAGCTCGCGGACCATGCGGTACAGGGCCGGGGCCTCGAATTCGCTCACCGGGCGCGCGCGCATCGCGCGTAGAGCCAGCTTGTCGCTGTTCCAGTACGCGTACGCGTTCGTCCCGATGGCGATGAACAGCGCGATGATGAGGCCGGTACGCCCGAAGAAACTGCCGATGACGATGATGAGTGCGGACAGTCCCCCGAGGAGTACGGCGGTCCTGAGCCCGTTGTGCCGGCGGTGCACGGTACGCCCTCCAAGTGGTGCGGCAGGGGAACCCTTTGCTTGCTGATGCTCTGCTTCCACTCTCCAGTGGACCCTCCCGTACTGGTCAACGCCAGACGGGGAGCACTAGTTCCCTTGTGCGCGCACCGGCGCGCGTAGGCCGTCCGGGTGGCAGCGGACGACGGCCACGCGCGCGTGCGGGGTGTTTTGCGAGGTGTTCCTTCGGGGCCGGTCCTGCGGAACGATCAGAAGAGGCTGGTCGCCGAGAAGCGCAGGACCAGCTGGGGTGCCCCGGAGAGGACGACCCCCAGGACGGCTGTCAGGGCGATCGCGGCCGTCAGCGGGGCCGGGACGCGGTGCTCCGCGGGTTCGCCCTCGGGGGCGCGGAAGAGGAGTGTCGTCCACTGGAGGTAGTAGAAGAGCGCGATCACGACGTTGACGGCCATGACCACGGCCAGCCAGCCGAGACCCGCGTCGACGGCCGCCGAGAACACGGTGACCTTGGCGAAGAGGCCGATGATGCCCGGCGGCAGGCCCGCGAGGCAGAGCAGGAAGAAGCCGAGGACCAGCGCCGAGAGGGGGCTCGCGGCGTAGAGGCCCCGGTAGTCGCTGATGCGGTTCAGGGGCCTCGTACGGCCGACGAGGGCCGCCACGGCGAAGGCGCCCAGGTTCACAACGGCGTACATCAGGGCGTACGCCACGGTGGAGCCGATGGCCTTCTCGGCGTCCTTGGAGTAGGCGGCGGCCGCGATCGGCACCAGGAGATAGCCGGCCTGGCCGATGGAGGACCAGGCGAGCAGGCGTACCGCGCTGTACGCGCGGGTGGCCTGCTGTCGCAGGGCACCCACGTTGCCCACCGTCATGGTGAGGGCGGCCAGCGCGGCGAGCGCCGGACCCCAGACGTCCGCGTACGACGGGAAGGCGACGACGGTCACGAGGATCAGCCCGGAGAAGCCGACCGCCTTGCCGATGACGGACAAGTAGGCGGCGATCGGCAAAGGCGCCCCTACGTAGGTGTCGGGCACCCAGAAGTGGAAGGGCACGGCGGCCGTCTTGAAGGCGAAGCCGATGAGGGTGAGGACGACGCCCGCCTGGGCGAGCGTGTGGAACTGTCCGTCGACGTGCTGGATCTTGTCCGCGATCTGGGTGAGGTACAGGGTGCCGGTGGTCGCGTAGACGAAGCTGACGCCCATCAGGCTCACGGCGGTCGCGGTGACGGAGGACAGGAAGAACTTCAGGGCCGCTTCGGAGGACTTCTTGTCGCCGCGCTTGATGCCGACGAGCGCGAAGGCGGGCAGGGAGGCGACTTCCAGGGCGACGATGAGGGTCGCGAGGTCGCGGGAGGCGGGCAGCAGGGCGGCGCCCGCGGCCGAGGAGAGCAGCAGGAACCAGAACTCCCCTTCGGGGAGTTCCCTGTTGGCGTCCTTCAGGGCGGTGACCGACAGCAGGGCCGTCAGGAGGGCGCCGCCGAGAACCAGGAACTGGATGACGAGCGTGAACCGGTCCGCCGTATAGCTGCAGGCGCTCGTGTCGCCCGTCAGACAGAAGGTGGCGCGGTCGCCGTCCAGGATGGGCAGCAGCATCAGCGCGGACACGGCGAGTCCGGCCACCGACACCCAGCCCAGCACCGCCTTCTTCGTGTCGCCGATGAAGAGGTCGGCGACGAGCACGACGAGTCCGACGACCGCGGTGATGGTGGGCGGCGCGATGGCGAGCCAGTCGACGGACTGGACCAGGGAGCTCATCGGGTGCCTCCTGCGAGGAGCTGCTGAACGGCCGGATCGGTCAGGCCGAGGAGGGCCTTCGGCCAGAGGCCGGCGACGACGGTGAGGGCGACGAGCGGCGTCCAGGCCGCGAACTCGTAGCTCTGGACGTCGGCGAGCTGCGGACTCCCCTGCTGCGGGGTGGCGCCCATGCAGACACGGCGTACGACGGCGAGCATGTACGCGGCGGTGAGCAGTGTGCCGAAGGCGGCGATCGCCATGAAGGTGAGGAACGCGGGGCGGCTGAGGTCGTCGGCGGGCTCGAACGCGCCGAACAGCGCCAGCATTTCGCCCCAGAACCCGGCGAGACCCGGCAGCCCGAGCGAAGCGACGGCGCCGAAGGCGAGCAGGCCGCCGAGGCGCGGGGTCCTGGCGTACAGCGCGGCGCCGGTCTCCTCGGCGAGGGTGTCGAGGTCGGTCGTGCCCGTGCGGTCCTTGAGCGCGCCGACGAGGAAGAAGAGGAGGCCGGTGATGAGGCCGTGGGCGATGTTGGCGAACAGCGCGCCGTTCACGCCGGTCGGGGTCATGGTCGCGATGCCGAGCAGCACGAAGCCCATGTGACCGACGGACGAGTAGGCGATGAGCCGCTTGAGATCACCCTTCGCGCCTTGCTTGGCGAGGGCCAGGCAGGCCAGGGATCCGTAGATGATCCCGACCACGGCGAAGGCGGCGAGGTACGGCGCGAAGGTCCGCATCCCGTCGGGCGCGATCGGCAGCAGAATCCGGACGAACCCGTACGTCCCCATCTTCAGCAGCACGCCGGCCAGCAGGACCGAGCCGACGGTGGGCGCGGCCGTGTGGGCGTCCGGCAGCCAGCTGTGCAGCGGCCACATCGGCGTCTTGACCGCCAGCCCGATCCCGATCGCCAAAACGGCGATGACCTGCACGGATGTGGTCAGCGACCGGCCGTTGTCAGTGGCGAGTGCCACCATGTCGAATGTGCCCGCGTTGATTCCGATCAGGAGCAGGCCCAGCAGCATGACGACCGAACCGAGCAGGGTGAAGAGGATGAACTTCCAGGCCGCGGCCTGCCGTTGCGCACCGCCCCAGCGGGCGATGAGGAAGTACATCGGGATGAGCACCATCTCGAACGCGAGGAAGAACAGCAGCAGATCGAGGACGGCGAAGGTCGCGAGGGTGCCGGACTCGAGCACGAGGACGAGCGCGACGAACGCCTTCGGGGTCGGGCCCGCGGGCATCTTGAAGTAGGAGTACAGCGCGCAGAGGAAGGTCAGCAGCGCGGTCAGGACCAGAAGGGGGAGGGAAATGCCGTCGACGCCGAGGTGGATCCGCACGTCGAGTGCGGGGATCCAGCTGATGTCCGTCGTGGCCTGCATCTTCGACGGATGGTCGTGGTCGAAGCCGAGCGCGAGGACGATCGCCGCGATGAGCACGGCGCCGGTCACGGTCACACCGTGCCGCAGCACGGCCTGCTCGGGCGACTTCCCCTTCAGCCCGGGCGGGGCCGGCAGTAGAGCCGCGGCGGCGCCGATGAGCGGGCCGACGACGATGAATGCCAGAAGGATCTGCATCACGGATTCACTGATATCGATCACGCCTGCTCACGCTCCCGTGGCGACGAGGAGGGCGGCGACCACCAGGACGACGGTGCCGGCGAGCAGCGCGCTCACATAGGTCTGCACATTGCCGGTCTGGGCACGCCGTACGGCGGCGCCCAGCCAGCGGGGTAGGGCGCCCGCACCGCGTACGTAGGTGTCGACGACCTCGCGGTCGAGGAACCGGACGAGTACGGCTCCGGCCTGGACCGGGCGGACGAACAGTGCCGTGTACACGGCGTCGAGGTGGAAGCCGACAGCCGCGTGGCGGTGCAGCGGGCCGAGCAGCAGCCGGCCCGGGTCCGCGGGGTCGGCGGCGTAGGCCACGTCTCCGAACGCCTGCTCGTGGAGCGCGATGGCCTCGGCCTCGACCGCTCCGGCGTCGGCGTCGGGGTGGGCCACGATCGCACCCATCGGCACGCGGGCTGCCATCGCGCTGGTGTGCCGCCAGGCGCCGTATGTGACGAGTCCGCCGACCAGGGCGAGCCCCGTGCCGAGGACGGAGGTGGTGAGGACCGGTGTCAGGTCGCGGCCGTCGAACCATTCGGGCAGCGGGCCGTACGCCAGACCGAAGGCGAGCGACGGGACGGCGAGGACCCACAGCACGACTGTCATGGTGAGCGGCTGCCTGCCATGGTCAGGGGCCTCGGCGCCCCGGCCGCGGAAGGCGAGCAGCCACAGGCGAGTGGCGTACGCGGCGGTGAGCACGGCGGTGATCAGGCCGGCGACGAGGACGATCCAGCCCGCGGCGCCGGGGGCGTACTCGGTGTGGCCGGTGGCGACGTGCTCGGCGGCGCCGAGGACGGCCTCCTTGGAGAAGAAGCCGCTGAACGGCGGGATCGCGGCGAGCGCGAGCAGCGCCACGGTCATCGTCCAGTAGGCGTCGGGGACGCGGGCGCGCAGGTCCTTCATACGGGACATGACGGCCAGCGAGTTGGTGCCGGAGGCGTGGATGATCACGCCCGCGGCGAGGAACAGCAGCGCCTTGAAGGCGCCGTGGGCGAGGAGGTGGAAGACGGCGGCACCACGGTCGCCGACGGCGAGGGCGCCTGCCATGTAGCCGAGCTGGCCGATCGTCGAGTACGCGAGGACGCGCTTGATGTCGTCCTGGGCGAGCGCGGCGAGCCCCGAACCCGCCATCGTGACGGCGGCCATGACGGCGAGGACGACCATCGCGGCCGAGGATGCCTGGAAGACGGGGAGGAGCCGGGCGACGAAGTAGATACCGGCGGCGACCATCGTCGCGGCGTGGATCAGCGCGGAGACGGGTGTGGGGCCCGCCATCGCGTCGGGCAGCCAGGTGTGCAGCGGGAACAGTGCCGACTTGCCCGCCACACCGGCCAGGAGCAGCAGGGCGATCAGCGTCGGGTGGTGCAGTCCGCCGCTCGCGACGGTGCCGAGAACCGTGGTGATCTGGAAGGACCCGGCGTCCGTGGCAAGAGCGAACAGACCGATGAGGAAGGGGACATCGCCGAGCTTGGTGACCAGGAAGGCCTTGATCGAGGCGGCGCGGGCCTCGGGGGTCTCCCAGTAGTGGCCGACCAGGAAGTACGAGCAGATGCCCATGACTTCCCAGCCGACCAGCAGCACGATCAGGTCGCCGGAGTAGACGACGAGCAGCATCGCGGAGGTGAAGAGGGAGACGAGAGCGGCGTACGAGGGGTAGCGCGGGTCGTCGCGCAGATAGCCCGTCGAGTAGATCTGCACGCAGGTGGCCACGACGCCGACGAGTACGGCGACGAGGGCGGCGAAGCCGTCGATGTGCAGGGCGAGTTCGATGGGGATCGAGCCGGTCGGGGTCAGCTCGGTGGAGGCGTCGATGGCCTGGCCGCCGCCCTGGCGTACCGCGACCAGCACGGCGAGGACGAGCGAGGTGAGGGGCGGCAGAACGGCGAGGGGGCGTACGAAGCCGGGGGCCGTGCGGCCGAGGAGGAGTCCGGCCGCGGCGCCCAGGAACGGAAGGAGGGGGACGAGTACGGCGAGGGTGGTCGTGGTCACGCGGTGGCCTCAGCCTTCTCGTCTGCCGTGGCGGTGGCTCCTTCGGGGCCGTGCGGCTCGGCGCTGTCGCGGAGCTTGTCGATGTCCGAGGTGCCGCGGCCCCGGTACACGGAGAGCACGATCGCCAGGCCGATGCCGATCTCGGCGGCGGCGATGGCGATGGTGAACAGGGTCAGTGCCTGGCCGGAGTGGAGCGTGTCGCGGGCGGTCTTGGACAGCCAGACGTCGAAGGCGACGAGGTTCAGGTTGACGGCGTTGAGCATCAGCTCGACGGACATCAGGACCAGGATCGCGTTGCGGCGCGCGAGGACTCCGTACAGGCCCGTGCAGAACAGGAGGGCGGAGAGCACGGCGGGATAGGCGAGGTGCATCAGCGGGTCCCTTCCTTGGCCGGGGGCTGCTCGCCGGGGGCCGTCGCGCCGCCGGCGGTGCGGCTCGGGGGCAGGGTGCCCGACGGCGTGCCCGGCGTCGGGAGGGCCGGTGTGGCCTTGTCCGCGGCGGCCTTGCGGGAGAGGACGATCGCGCCGACCAGGGCGGCGAGGAGGAGGACGGAGAGCGCTTCGAAGGGGAGGACCCAGCTCTGGAAGAGGCTCGCTCCGGTCACCTCGGTGGAACCGGCGGCGGCGCCGCCCAGGTCGACCCAGGTCGTGCGAAAGGCGTCGACGACGACCCAGACGAGGGCTGCGGCCGAGGCGACGGCCACGGTCAGGGCGGCCCAGCGGTTGCCGGAGTCGGCGTCCGGCGAGCGGCCGATGGGGGCCTTGGTGAGCATCAGACCGAACAGGAGGAGTACGACGACGGAGCCGACGTAGATGAGGACCTGCACCCAGGCGATGAACTCGGCCGTGAGTAGGAGGTACTCGACGGCGAGACCGCCGAGCGTCACCACCAGCCACAGGGCGGCGTGCACCAGCTGCTTGGTGGTGACGGTGACGATCGCGGCGCCGAAGGTGACCAGGCCGACGAGGAGGAAGGCGATCTCGACGCCGGTCGGGGAGAGGAAGCCGTGGCTTTCCGCGGCGGTGGTCGTGGCCCGTGCCGCGGCGGCCGTTGCTGCTGCGAGGCTCACGACTCACCGTCCTGTGGGTCGGAGGGCTTGGCGGGCTCGGAAGGCTTGGCCGACTCGGAGGGCTTGGCCGACTCGGAGGGCCTGGCGGGCTCCGAAGGCTTGGCCGACTCGGAAGGCTTGGCTGGCTCGGACGTGCCCGTGGCCGGGGGCTCGGCCTGGGCGGGAGCCTGGGCCTGGGCTGGGGGCTGGGTCTGGGCCGGCTGTTCGGCCGGCTCGGTTGCCTCCGCTGACGCGGTCGCCTCGGCGGCGAGCTTTTCGGCGGTTTTGCGGGCGGCGGCCAGTTCCTTCGGTTCCTCGGCGCCTGGGTCGAGGGCCGGCGGGGCCGGGACGGTCCACATCCACTCGCGGAGCTTGTCGCGTTCGTGGGTGAGTTCGTGGATGTCGGTCTCGGCGTACTCGAACTCCGGGGACCAGAACAGGGCGTCGAAGGGGCAGACCTCGATGCAGATACCGCAGTACATGCAGAGGGAGAAGTCGATGGCGAAGCGGTCGAGGACGTTGCGGCTGCGCTCACGGCCACCTGGGGCGGCGGGCGGGACCGTCTCCTTGTGGGAGTCGATGTAGATGCACCAGTCCGGGCACTCGCGGGCGCACAGCATGCAGACCGTGCAGTTCTCCTCGAAGAGGCCGATGACACCGCGGGTGCGGGGCGGGAGTTCGGGCTGGGCGTCCGGGTACTGCGCGGTGACGGTCTTCTTCGTCATCGTGCGGAGGGTGACGGCCAGGCCCTTGGCGAGGCCGGAGCCAGGGATGGGGGCCATTAGGAGATCACCACCTTGACGATGCCGGTGAGGGCGATCTGGGCGAGGGAGAGGGGGACGAGGAGGGTCCAGGAGAGTTTCTGGAGCTGGTCCTCGCGGAGGCGGGGATAGGTGACGCGCAGCCAGATGACGATGAAGGCGAGCACGGCCGACTTCAGCAGGGTCCAGACCCAGCCGAGGCCGTCGGCGCCCCACGGGCCGTGCCAGCCGCCCAGGAAGAGGACGGTGGTCAGACCGCTCAGGACGACGATTCCGGCGTACTCGGCGAGGAGGAAGAGTGCGAAACGCAGGCCCGTGTACTCGGTGTACGCGCCGAAGATGATCTCCGAGTCGGCGACGGGCATGTCGAAGGGCGGGCGTTGGAGTTCGGCGAGGCCTGCCACGAAGAAGACGATCCCGCCGACGATCTGCCAGGGCAGCCACCACCACTCGAAGGCGTCGACGATGCCCGGGAGGGAGACGGTGCCGGCCGCCATCGCGACGGAGGCGGCGGTCAGCAGCATCGGGAGTTCGTACGCGAGGAGCTGGGCGGCGGTGCGCAGGCCGCCGAGGAGGGAGAACTTGTTGGCCGAGGCCCAGCCCGCCATGAGCGAGCCGAGGACGCCTACACCCATGACGGCCAGGACGAAGAAGATGCCCGCGTCGACGACCTCACCGACCGCGCCCTCGCCCGGGCCGATCGGGATGGCGAGGAGGACGAGGAGGTACGGAAGGAGGGCTACGGCGGGGGCGAGTTGGAAGATACGCCGGTCCGCGCCGGTCGGGACGACGTCTTCCTTCTGCGCGAACTTCACGCCGTCCGCGACGAGCTGGGCCCAGCCGTGGAAGCCGCCCGCGTACATCGGGCCGAGGCGGCCCTGCATGTGGGCCATCACCTTGTGCTCGGTCTGACCGACGATCAGAGGGAACGTCAGGAACACGACGAAGACGAGGAGGAGGCGTAGGGCGACGTCGAGAGCGTCGTTCACGGCGTGCCTCCGGTGGGGTCTTCGGGGTCGGGTGTCTTGGCGTCGGCAGTTTTGGGGGCCGGAGTCTTGGGGCCGGGGTCCGCGGCGCCGTCGGGTGCGGCGTCGGGTGAGGCATCGGGTGCGGCTGGGGGTTTCGGGGCGGCTCCCGGTTCTGGGGTCGCCTCCGGCGCCGGGTTCGCCCCGGGCGCCGGGTTCGCCCCGGCGTCAGATTCTGAGGTGGCCTCGGGCTTCGGGGCAGTCTCAGGCTCGGAGGCGGCGTCGGACTCCGGGGTGACCGCAGCGCGTTGCTCCGGCTCCGGGTTCGATTCCGGCTCCGGGTTCGATTCCCGCTCCGACTCGGGCTCCGGCTTCGACTCCCACTCGGGCTTCGACTCGGGCTCCGGCTCGTCGAAAGCGGGGCGGGCGTGGTGCCACGGGGCGTCCGAGCTGCGGGGTGCGGCGGGCTTGGACGGGGTGGCGGGAGCCGTTGCCGTTTCAGGAGCTGTTGCGGGGGCGGGTGGCGTTGGTTCGGTGGGTGCCGGGGCCGAGGCGGGCGCCTGCTGGTCCGAGGCCGGGGCCTGGGCCTGCTGGCTGGCCGAGCCCTGGCTGGCGCTGCGGGCGCGGCGGGGGCCGGCGGGGGCCGGCGGCTCGGCGGCCTGCGGGGCTGTCGGGCCCGGGGGCGTCGTCCGCTGGTCGGGGGCCGGAGCCCCGGTCTGCTGGCTGGCCGAACCCTGGCTCGCGCTGCGGGCGCGGCGGGGTGGTGCCGGGGTCTCCGGAGCGGCACTGGCGGCTGCGCTCGTGCCGGGACCCGGTTCAGCTCCAGCGCCTACCGGACCCGTACCGGTAGCCGTACTGCCAGCCTCACCCCCAGTGCCGACACCAGGAGTCTGGCTCGCTGAGCCCTCTCCCGCTGTGCGGGCCCGGCGGACGGGGCGGTCGCCGGTTGCGCGGGCGGCGCCGCGGGCGGGGCGGGCCGGGGCCGGGGGGAGCTGGCCCTTGAGGGGGCCCCATTCGTTGGGGTCGGGGACGCCCGGGGGAAGCATCTGGCGGCGCTTCGGGCCGCCGTGTTCGGACTCGCCGGGCTCCTTCGCGCCGGGCCAGGCCTTGGCGACTCGGGCGGCCAGGACGAAGTCCTTGCGGAGGGGGTGGCCTTCGAAGCTCTCGGGCAGCAACAGGGGTGCCAGCCCCGGGTGGCCCTCGAAGATCACGCCGAACATCTCGTGGGTCTCGCGCTCGTGCCAGCCGGCGCCCGCGTACACGGAGACCGCCGACGCGAGTACGGGGGACTCGTGCGGGACAGTCGTACGGACGAGGAGGCGGCGTACGGGAGAGAGCGCCACGACGTGCGCCGAGACGCGGAAGCCGGTGCCCGGTTCGTCGACGGCGCTCAGCCAGTCGAAGTATGTGCAGGTCAGCGTAGTCCGGGCCGTCTCCAGGGTCTCGATCCAGGACGTCGGCGGGACATCGACCGTCAGGACCCCGTACGACTCCTCGGCCGTGGCCTCTGGGCCGAAGAGTTCCTCGACGGGTGCGGGGAGCCAGCCGATGCTCATCGGTCCTCCCCCACGACACCCGCGGCACCCGCGGCACCCGCGACGGGCGGCTTCACCAGGCCGCTCTGGAGCGCGGCCGTGGACGGGCGGTCCGAACCTGAGCCGTAGCGCTCGCCCAGGGACTCCCGGGCGATCTTCTCCTGGAGCTTGAGGATGCCCTGGAGCAGTGCCTCGGGGCGGGGCGGACAGCCGGGGACGTACACGTCGACGGGGATGATCTGGTCGACGCCCTTGGTGACGGAGTACGAGTCCCAGTACGGGCCACCGCAGTTGGAGCAGGCGCCGAAGGAGATGACGTATTTCGGCTCGGGCATCTGCTCGTAGAGGCGCTTCACGGCCGGGGCCATCTTGTCCGTGACCGTGCCGGAGACCACCATCAGGTCGGCCTGGCGCGGGCCGGGCGCGAAGGGGATCACGCCGAGGCGGATGAAGTCGTGGCGGGCCATGGACGCGGCGATGAACTCGATCGCGCAGCAGGCGAGCCCGAAGTTGAAAACCCAGAGCGAGTAGCGGCGGCCCCAGTTCAGGACCACCTTCATCGGCTCGGGGGCCAGCCGGGAGAGCGCGCCGAGCCGCTTCGGTTCCGGGAGGAGCACCGGTTCCGGCTGACCAGGGGTCTCAGGGGTCACGTCCATGTCAGGACGCCCTTCTTGTATGCGTACAGCAGGCCGACGGCGAGGAAGCCGAGGAAGATGAACATCTCCACGAGCGTCGCGGCGCCGTAGCCGGGCGCGGCGAAGACCGTCGCCCAAGGGAAGAGGAAGATCGAGTCGACGGCGAAGATCACGTAGAGGAACGCGTAGACGTAGTAGCGGACCTGGGTGTGGGCCCAGCCCTCGCCGACGGGGTCGACGCCGCACTCGTAGGTCAGGAGTTTCTCGGGCGTGGGGACCACGGGACGCAGCAGGCGGCCGGCCCCGAAGGCGACGGCGACGAAGAGCACGCCCATGACGGCGAGCAGTCCGACGACCGAGTAGGACTGGAAGTAGCCCGCCGCGACGACGGTCCCGGTTGCCGTGACAACGGTCGGTTCCGGCACGTCAGCCCCTCGCTCCCTGACCTCGTTTGCGCCCCGGAGTACGCCGTCGCGCACTCTGTGATGCGCCGTGTTCGACGATCTGTACGGACGGGAGTCTAGGGCCTGCTAAAGAGACCGTAAGCAGCCTGTCACGCCTCGATCAACGGGAATGCGCCTCGGATCCGTCCTGCTCATGCGCCGCAGGGTTCCCTTCTTCACCTCAAGGCGGTCCTCATGGCGGTCGTCGGGGTTTCCCTGTGCAGCCTGTCCGTACCTCGCGAGGGTGGGGTTTTCCCCAGTGGATCGTGGCGGTCCACCTCATGGCGCGGCGGCTCGCCGCCGGGCAGGCTAGCGAATATGACCGAACGCATCACGCTCACCGGTCCGTCGGACGAGACGTCCGACGGCGACCGGCTGCCTCCCGCGCGCTTCGCCTTCGACGGGCAGACGTGGAAGGAGATCGCTCATCTGCTGGCCAATCTGCCGGTCTCCATCTTCGGCTTCGTGTACGTCGTGACCCTGGTGTTCACAGGCGCGGGGCTCGCGGTGACGGTCGTCGGGCTGCCGCTGCTCGCGGGCGGGCTGGCGGGCGCACGTCTGCTGGGCAAGGCCGAGCGGGCGCGGGCGCGGGCGCTGCTGGGTGTGCGGATCGACGAGCCGAGCCCGATGCCGGCGAGCGGGACCGGCTTCTTCGGCTGGCTGTGGACGAGCCTGAAGGACCCGGTGGCCTGGCGGACGGTGCTGTACGACTTCATCCGCCTGCCTTGGGGCATCGTCACTTTCACGGTCATGTCCGTGTCGCTGTTCGTGCTGTGGCCGGTGCTGCCGTTCATCGCGCGGGGGCTGACGAACGTGGACCGCGCCATGGTGCGCGGGCTGCTGTCGCCCTCCGACGAGCTGGAGCGGCGGATCGCCGAACTGGAGTCCGACCGGGGGGTCGTGGTCGACCACGCCGCCGCCGATCTGCGCCGCATCGAACGCGATCTGCACGACGGGGCGCAGGCCCGCCTGGTCAACCTCGCGATGGGGCTCGGCCTGGCCAAGGAGAAGCTTCTGGAGGACCCCGACGCGGCGGCGGCGATGGTCGACGAGGCGCACGGCGAGGTGAAGCTCGCGTTGCAGGAGCTGCGCGATCTGGCCCGCGGCATCCACCCGGCGGTGCTCACCGACCGGGGTCTGAACGCGGCGCTGTCGTCGGTGGCCTCGCGCTGCACGGTGCCGGTGAAGGTGTCGGCCGCGCTGGAGACGAGACCGGCCGCGGCCATCGAGGGCATCGCCTACTTCACCGTCTCCGAGCTGCTGCAGAACGTGAGCAAGCACAGCGGGGCGCGGGGCGCGTCCGTCGATGTGTGGCGGGCGGACCAGCGGCTGCTCATACAGGTGTGGGACGACGGGCGCGGCGGGGCCGACCTCGACGGCGGTACGGGGATGGCGGGGCTCGCGGACCGGCTCGGTGCGGTCGACGGGCTCTTCGTCATCGAGTCGCCGGCCGGCGGTCCGACCGTCATCACGGCGGAGCTGCCGTGGCGGGACCGGCAGGACTGGCCGAGCCCGCCTGCGCGGTGACGGGGACGGGGACGGGCATGGACACGGGTACGGAGACGGAGACGGTCCATACGACCCTGCCGGCGCGGCAGGTCCGTACGACTCCGCCCGCGCGGTAACGGCCCGTACGACTCCGGCTCGCCGCTCGGGTTCCGGTGCGGCTCCGGCCCGCTCCCCGAGGTAGGGAAAACCCCCGCTCCAAGACGCCGACCCGCTCCATGGCCGATGGGCGCCCTGGACAGCAGGGTGGAGGTACGAGTCGGCGAGCAGGACGAGTAGAACGGACGGGACCGATGGCCACGGAGTACGGACAGGGATACGGGCACCGGAACGGGCCCGGATTCCGCGGGGCGGGCGCCGATGAGCGGCGGCACCGTCTCCCGGCCCCGCTGCGGGCGCCGATCGAGGCCCGCAGCTGGCGTGAGTTCGGCTATGTGATGCTGAGCCTGCCGCTCGGGATCATCATGTTCACGTTCGCCGTCACGATGTTCTCGCTCGGCGCCGGCCTGCTGATCACCTTCCTGGGGATACCGGTACTCGCCGCCGCCCTCGCCGGCTGCCGCGGCTTCGGCGCGCTGGAACGGGCGCGGGCGCGCGGGCTGCTCGGCTTCGAGGTGGCCGAGCCGGAGCCGCTGCGTATGAAGAAGCACGGGGCGATGGCGTGGATGGGCGCGGTCCTCAAGAGCGGTGCGTCGTGGCGGCATCTGCTGTACGCGGTGCTCCAGTTCCCGTGGTCGGTGTTCTCCTTCGTGGTGGCGCTGAACTTCTGGGCGTACGGGTGGGCGCTGCTGACGTATCCGCTGTGGTTCTGGCTCTTCCCGATGTACGGCGGGCAGGGCGGGCTTCAGTTGTACGGCGACGGCACGCACTCCATCTACCTCGACAACCCGTTCGAGATCACGGTGGCCGCGCTGGTGGGGCTGCTCTTCACGATGGCCACGCCGTGGATCGTGCGGGCGTTGACGACCGTGGACCGACTGATGGTGCACGGGCTGCTCGGTCCGTCGCGGCTGGCGAAGCGGGTGGTGGAGCTGGAGTCCGACCGGGGGGTCGTGGTCGACCACGCCGCGGCTGACCTGCGGCGCATCGAGCGCGATCTGCACGACGGGGCGCAGGCCCGGCTGGTCGCGCTGGCGATGGACCTGGGGCTGGCGAAGGAGAAGCTGACCGAGGACCCGCAGGCCGCGGCGCGGATGGTGGACGAGGCGCACGGTGAGGTGAAGACGGCCTTGCAGGAGCTGCGGGATCTGGCCCGTGGGATCCATCCGGCGGTGCTGACCGACCGTGGGCTGGATGCCGCGCTGTCGGCGGTGGCCTCGCGGTGCACGGTGCCGGTGCGGGTCGAGGTGGATCTGGCGTCGCGGCCGGCGCCCGCGATCGAGGGGATCGCGTATTTCACGGTGTCCGAGCTGTTGCAGAACATCAGCAAGCATGCGCGGGCGGGCAGCGCGAGCGTGGATGTGTGGCGGGTCGAGAACCGGCTGATGATCCAGGTCTGCGACGACGGTGCGGGTGGGGCCGATGTCTCCGGGGGGTCGGGGCTGGCTGGGCTGGCGGAGCGGCTGGATGCGGTGGACGGGATTCTGGTGGTGGATTCGCCGGTGGGTGGGCCTACTCGGGTTACCGCGGAGCTGCCGTGGCGGGGGTGAGCCGGTACGGCGGGTCGGGGTAGGAGGGTTTTCGCCCCCGCCGCCCCTGCCCGTCCCATCCGTTCCTGGGGGCTGCGCCCCCAGACCCCCCTAAAAGATTGCGCCGTTCCCCGCGCCCCTTAATTGTCGGCTGCGGGACGGTGGGGGTTGCTCGCGCCCCGCGGCGGAGCCGCAAATGTCACAGCCCCGCGCCCCTGAATACTTGAAGACACCTCAGCGCCGTCTTTCTCCTGTTCGCGTCCGTCTATTCCCGCTGCCCGGGCACAGGCCGGTGCGAATGCTGGAATGCTGGGGGCTTGACGTACGAGCGGGGACGGGCTCTGGGGGGCCGAGAATCGTGGAGGACAGGGTGCGGGTGGTCATCGCCGAGGATTCAGTGCTGCTCAGGGAGGGCCTGACCCGGTTGCTGACCGACCGTGGGCATGACGTCGTGGCCGGTGTCGGTGACGGCGAGGCGCTGATCAAGACCATTACCGAGTTCGCGGCGCAGGACGCGCTGCCGGACGTCGTCGTCGCCGATGTGCGGATGCCGCCGACGCACACCGACGAGGGGGTCAGGGCCGCGGTGCAGCTGCGCAAGGCGCATCCCGGACTCGGTGTGCTCGTGCTGTCACAGTACGTGGAGGAGCAGTACGCCACCGAACTGCTGGCCGGTTCGAGCCGCGGCGTCGGCTATCTGCTCAAGGACCGGGTGGCCGAGGTGCGGGAGTTCGTGGACGCGGTGGTGCGGGTGGCCCAGGGGGGTACCGCGCTCGACCCGGAGGTCGTGGCGCAGCTGCTCGGCCGCAGCCGCAAGCAGGACGTGCTCGCGGGGCTCACCCCGCGGGAGAGGGAGGTCCTGGGACTGATGGCCGAGGGGCGGACGAACTCGGCCGTCGCACGGCAGCTCGTGGTCAGCGACGGCGCGGTCGAGAAGCACGTCAGCAACATCTTCCTGAAGCTGGGCCTGTCTCCGAGTGACGGGGATCACCGGCGTGTTCTGGCGGTACTCACCTACCTGAACTCATGACCACCTGACACTGTGTCAGTTGTTGAGTGCGACTCGATGTGCCACGAGGAGCCTGGAATCAGCTAGAGCCATCCAGGGCCCACCTAGAACCAAAGGATGAGCGGGGAGCGTCTTCCAAGGAAGGACCGGGGGCGGGTAAATCATGACAAGTCAGGGCGTCCGGCCGTCTCAAAATGGTGTCCATCATGCGAATGGCCGCAGGAAGGCGACCCTTACCGACGTAGGGTTGAAAAGGGAAGGGCCTGCGGGAAGGCCGCTCCCAGACAGCCGCCTCGAGGGAGGTCCAGTTCAGTGACGAGCCAGGTCAGTAGCCCAGCGGAGCACGCCGATGGAGCCGTCGTAGGAGAACAGCGCAAACCGGCGGGGGCGAAAGACGTCCGCCGGCTCGACCGGGTGATCATCCGGTTCGCGGGTGACTCGGGTGACGGTATGCAGCTCACCGGTGATCGTTTCACCTCCGAGACAGCTTCCTTCGGAAACGACCTCTCGACCCTTCCGAACTTCCCCGCCGAGATCCGAGCGCCCGCAGGCACACTGCCGGGCGTTTCGTCGTTCCAGCTGCATTTCGCGGACCACGACATCCTCACGCCCGGTGACGCGCCGAATGTCCTGGTGGCGATGAACCCCGCCGCCTTGAAGGCGAACATCGGGGATGTGCCGCGCGGCGCGGAGATCATCGTCAACACGGACGAGTTCACCAAACGGGCGATGTCGAAGGTCGGTTACGCCGCCAGTCCGCTGGAGGACGGATCGCTCGACGGCTACAGCGTCCATCCCGTCCCCCTCACGACGATGACGGTCGAGGCGCTGAAGGAGTTCTCGCTCTCCCGCAAGGAGGCCGAGCGCAGCAAGAACATGTTCGCGCTGGGGCTGCTGAGCTGGATGTACCACCGCCCGACCGAGGGCACCGAGAAGTTCCTTCAGACCAAGTTCGCCAGGAAGCCCGACATCGCGGCAGCGAACATCGCCGCGTTCCGGGCGGGCTGGAACTTCGGTGAGACCACCGAGGACTTCGCCGTCTCCTACGAGGTCGCTCCGGCCGCCCACACCTTCCCGACCGGCACCTACCGCAACATCTCCGGGAACCTGGCGCTGTCGTACGGCCTGATCGCGGCCTCCCGGCAGGCGGACCTGCCGCTCTACCTGGGCTCGTACCCGATCACGCCGGCCTCCGACATCCTGCACGAGCTCAGCAAGCACAAGAACTTCGGCGTACGCACCTTCCAGGCCGAGGACGAGATCGCGGGCATCGGCGCCGCCCTGGGCGCGGCCTTCGGCGGCTCGCTGGGCGTCACCACCACCTCCGGCCCCGGCGTGGCGCTGAAGTCGGAGACCGTCGGGCTCGCCGTCTCGCTGGAACTGCCGCTGCTCGTCATCGACATCCAGCGCGGCGGTCCCTCGACCGGTCTGCCGACCAAGACGGAGCAGGCCGACCTGCTCCAGGCGATGTACGGCCGCAACGGCGAGGCCCCGGTCCCGGTCGTCGCGCCCCGTACCCCGGCCGACTGCTTCGACGCCGCCATCGAGGCCGCCCGGATCGCGCTGATGTACCGCACGCCCGTCCTGCTGCTCTCGGACGGCTACCTCGCCAACGGCAGCGAGCCCTGGCGCATCCCCGACACCGACGAACTCCCGGACCTGCGCGTGCAGTTCGCCCAGGGACCCAACCACACCCTGGACGACGGCACCGAGGTGTTCTGGCCCTACAAGCGCGACCCGCAGACCCTCGCCCGCCCCTGGGCCATCCCGGGCACGCCCGGCCTGGAGCACCGCATCGGCGGCATCGAGAAGCAGGACGGCTCCGGCAACATCTCCTACGACCCCGCCAACCACGACTTCATGGTCCGCACCCGCCAGGCGAAGATCGACGGCATCGACGTCCCCGACATCGAGGTCGACGACCCCTCCGGCGAGGCCACCACCCTCGTCCTGGGCTGGGGCTCCACCTACGGACCCATCACGGCCGCCGTACGCCGGCTGCGCACCGCCGGGGAGAACATCGCGCAGGCCCATCTGCGCCACCTCAACCCCTTCCCGCGGAATCTGGGCACGGTGCTGAAGCGTTACGACAAGGTGGTGATCCCCGAGATGAACCTCGGCCAGCTCGCCACCCTCATCCGGGCGAAGTACCTGGTGGACGCGCACTCGTACAACCAGGTCAACGGCATGCCGTTCAAGGCCGAACAACTCGCCACGGCTCTCAAGGAGGCCATCGATGGCTGAGACGTCCACGGAAGGCACGGGCACGATCGAGGCGCTTTCTCTCGTTCCCAAGGCCGAGGCCAGGCAGTCCATGAAGGACTTCAAGTCCGATCAGGAAGTGCGCTGGTGCCCCGGCTGCGGTGACTACGCGATCCTCGCGGCGGTCCAGGGCTTCATGCCTGAGCTGGGTCTGGCCAAGGAGAACATCGTCTTCGTCTCGGGCATCGGCTGCTCGTCGCGCTTCCCGTACTACATGAACACCTATGGCATGCACTCCATCCATGGCCGTGCGCCCGCCATCGCGACCGGACTGGCCTCCAGCCGCCGGGACTTGAGCGTGTGGGTCGTCACGGGTGACGGCGACGCGCTGTCCATCGGCGGCAACCACCTCATCCACGCCCTGCGCCGCAACGTCAACCTGAAGATCCTGCTCTTCAACAACCGGATCTACGGCCTCACCAAGGGCCAGTACTCCCCCACCTCCGAGGTCGGCAAGATCACCAAGTCGACGCCGATGGGTTCGCTGGACGCGCCCTTCAACCCGGTGTCCCTGGCGATCGGCGCGGAGGCGTCCTTCGTCGCCCGGACGATCGACTCCGACCGCCAGCACCTCACCGGGGTACTGCGCGAGGCCGCCGCCCACCCCGGCACGGCGCTGGTGGAGATCTACCAGAACTGCAACATCTTCAACGACGGCGCCTTCGAGGCCCTCAAGGACAAGCAGCAGGCCGAGGAAGCCGTCATCCGCCTCCACCACGGACAGCCCATCCGCTTCGGGCCGGACGGCGCGCGTGGTGTCGTACGGGATCAGCGCACCGGCGATCTGAAGGTCGTCACCGTCACCCCGGACAACGAGTCCCAGATCCTGGTCCACGACGCCCACTCCGCGTCCCCGACCACCGCCTTCGCGCTCAGCAGGCTCGCCGACCCCCACACCCTGCACCACACACCGATCGGCGTGTTCCGCTCCGTGGACCGGCCGGTCTACGACACGCAGATGGCCGACCAGCTGGACACGGCCATCGAGCAGAACGGCAAGGGCGACCTGGCCGCGCTGCTCGCCGGCGGCGACACCTGGACGGTCGTCGGCTGAGTACGGCTGTCGCGGTTCACGAGGCCCGGGTCTGAAGCGCCCGGGCCTCGTCGTATGCCTGGCGGGCCTTCTCCACGTCGGCCATGCGCTCACCGGTCCACAGGGCCAGCGCGCGGACCTGTTCGGCGGCCTCGCGGCCCAGGTCGGTGAGGGAGTAGTCGACGCGTGGCGGGATCACGGGCTTGGCGTCACGATGGACGAGACCGTCGCGCTCCAGGGTCTGGAGGGTCTGGGTGAGCATCTTCTCGCTGACGCGGCCGATGGCGCGGCGCAGCTCGCTGAAGCGGTAGGGGCGGTCGAGGAGCTCGATCAGGACGAGGACGCCCCAGCGGCTGGTGAGGTGCTCCAGAACCAGGCGGTACGGGCACATCGCCTCGCCGGTGTCGTACTTGCTCGACGTGCTCGACGTGCCTGACTTGCTCGCGGCTGAGGTGTCGGCTGCTGCTGCGGTACTTACGGCCATGCCAGTACCTTACTTCAAAGTGGGTACTTTCGTAGAGTTAGCGCACCTCCTATGGTTAGTGGCAGACCCACCCCACAAGGAGTTCACTCATGAGCATCGTCGTCACCGGAGCCACCGGACACCTCGGTCGTCACGTCGTCGAGCAGCTGCTGGAGAAGGTTCCGGCCGACCAGATCACCGCCGTCGTCCGTGACAAGGCGAAGGCCGCCGACTTCGCGGCCCGCGGTGTGAAGCTCGCCGTCGCCGACTACAACACCCCCGAGACGTTCGACGGCCTCTTCGCCGCCGGCGACAAGGTGCTGCTGATCTCCGGCAACGAGTTCGACAAGGGCCGCGTGGGCCAGCACCAGGTCGTCCTCGACGCCGCCAAGGCCGCCGGGGTCGCGCTCTTCGCGTACACCAGCGCCCCGGGCAGCCTGACGGCCGCCCTCGCCGACGACCACCGGGGCACCGAGCAGGCGATCGTCGAGTCCGGTGTGCCCTACGCCCTGCTCCGCAACGGCTGGTACAACGAGAACTACACCGAGAACCTCGCCCCCGTCCTCGAGTACGGCGCCGTCACGCAGGCCGCCGGCGAGGGCAAGGTCGCTTCCGCCGCGCGCGCCGACTACGCGGCCGCCGCCGTCGCCGTACTCACCGGCGAGGGCCACGAGAACAAGACGTACGAGCTGAGCGGCGACACCGCGTGGAGCTTCGCCGAGTACGCCGCCGCGGTGGCCGAGTACTCCGGCAAGGAGATCGCCTACAACGCCGTCCCCGCCGAGGTCTACACCGGCATCCTGACCGGCGCCGGGCTGCCCGGGCCGTTCGCCGCGATTCTCGCGGGCGTGGACGTGTCCATCGAGAACGGCGAGCTGGCCGGCACCCCCGGCGACCTGTCCCGGCTGACCGGCCGTCCGACCACGCCGATCACCGAGTCGATCGCGGCGGCGCTGAAGGGCTGACTCCCCCTCGCGCCCTGGGCGCCGTCTTCCCCACCCCTGCCTGTCATGACCGTATGGCGATACGGGCATGACAGGCAGGGGTGCTCGGCGCTACCTTCTTCCGTGCCGCTCCGCACCATGGGAGCGGCCGTGTGACGAGAGGGAGGCGCCAGTGGCCGGGAAGCCGAAGGGCGAGCAGCACATAGGTCTGCTG
Source organism: Streptomyces sp. R35 (assembly GCF_041053035.1). Taxonomy (NCBI): domain Bacteria; kingdom Bacillati; phylum Actinomycetota; class Actinomycetes; order Kitasatosporales; family Streptomycetaceae; genus Streptomyces; species Streptomyces sp. R35. The sequence goes on along the minus strand of NZ_CP163440.1, from coordinate 6,544,743 downwards.
AACGGCTTCGCCGCATACGGCATGTGGGGGCTCGTCCCTCTCTTCTGGCCCCTGATGAAGCCCTCCGGCGCGGTCGAGATCCTCGCCCACCGGATGGTGTGGTCCCTCGTCGTCGTCGGCGCCGTGCTGCTGGTGATGCGGCGCTGGGCCTGGGCGGGCGAGCTGGTGCGTCAGCCGCGCAAGCTCGGCCTCGTGGCGATCGCGGCGACGGTCATCACCGTCAACTGGGGCGTCTACATCTGGTCCGTGAACAGCGGACACGTGGTCGAGGCGTCCCTCGGCTACTTCATCAATCCGCTCGTCACCATCGCGCTGGGTGTGCTGCTTCTGAAGGAACGGCTGCGGCCGGTGCAGTGGGCGGCGGTCGGTGTCTGTTTCGCCGCGGTCGGCGTTCTGACGATCGGATACGGCCGTCCGCCGTGGATCTCTCTCTGCCTCGCCTTCTCCTTCGGCACCTACGGGCTGGTGAAGAAGAAGGTCAACCTCGGCGGTATCGAGTCGCTCGCCGCCGAGACCGCGATTCAGTTCCTGCCCGCGTTGGCCTATCTGCTGTGGCTGGGGGCGAAGGGGGAGGCGACCTTCGCTACGGAGGGTGTGGGGCATGCGGCGCTGCTCGCGGCGACGGGGGTGGTGACCGCGCTTCCGCTGGTCTGCTTCGGTGCGGCGGCGATCAGAGTGCCGTTGTCCACGCTGGGGCTCCTCCAATACCTCGCCCCCGTCTTCCAGTTCCTTCTCGGCATCCTCTATTTCCATGAGGCCATGCCGCCCGAGCGCTGGGCCGGGTTCGCGCTGGTCTGGGTTGCGTTGTCGCTGCTCACGTTTGACGCGTTGCGGAGCGCGCGGCGGGGGGCGCGGGCGCTGCGCGCCTCGGCCAACGCCAACGCCAACGCCTCCGGCGCCGGCGACACGGTGAGCCCGGCGCGGGAGCCCGCGTAGGGTTTTCGCCCCCGCCGCCCCTACCCGTCCCATCCCCCAGGGGCTCCGCCCCTTCGACCCCGTTCGGTTGTGCGTCGGGTGCGGGTGGGTGGGGGCTGGTCCAAAGGATTGCGCAGTTCCCCGCGCCCCTTTTAGGGGGCGGGGAACTGCGCAATCTTTTAGGGGGGTCTGGGGGCGCAGCCCTCAGGGATGGGACGGGTAGGGGCGGCGGGGGCGAGAAACGTGCGGTCGGTCTGCGGGGCAACTCCCTTGCCGCGGAGGAGCGTTCCGCTGTGAGGGCGTGTGCGGCCGCCGGGGTGGAGCCCGAGCGCAGGCGGGCCGCCACGGACGTCGGCATGCGCGCGCCGGCGGCGACGTCGGCCGCGACGTGGGAGCGCAGGGCGCCGACACGGGCCAGGTGATGCTGCAACTGGTCCGCGGTGAGCGCCTCGACCGGGACGCTCACCGCGGACCGTACGGCGGCGGGGTGTGTGGGGAGGGGAGCCGCACCCTGGGCGGTGACGCGGGCGCGCGGGCGGCCGTCGCGGTCGGTTCCGCCGGCCCGGACCGTGCGCCAGCTCATCGTGCCGGTCAGCTCGTTGACGTACACCTCGGTGCGCGGGCCCGGTGCACCTGTTCGCGGTGAGCGGCGGCGCGCGGCGGCGGCCCGGTCGCGGTCGTCACTGGCCATGGGCGCGCGGGCTCTGGGTGTAGGGGTTGTCCGCCAGGACGCGGGCGCGTTCGGCGAGGCGGACCATGCGGGTGCGGGCCGATTCGAGCTGCTCGATGTCGTCGGCGGCGGGGCCTCCGTCGGCCGTGAGCTCGGTCCACACTCCGATCAGGTCGCGTCCGAGGTGCAGACCCTGCAAGGGGTCGCGGACGGCGCGCCAGGCCGCGGCCGCGCTCTGTACGTTGCCGTACGCGGCGCGCGGGTCACGGTGGCGACGGCGGACCCTGGCGAGGTCGAGCGACAGGTGGAACGACCTGAGCGCGTCACCGGCCAAGTAGGCGATGTACGCGGTCAGTTCGCGCAGCTTCAGCACCTCCTGGTGCTCCTCGCCCAGCGCCTGCGCCGCCTCCGCGACGGCCCGCTCCGCCATCCCCGCGGCCGCTTCGATCCGGCCCATCTTCACGGCCTCGTTGATCCGCGCCACGGGCTCCACGAGGAACGCCGCCGCACCCTCGCCCTCACCCTCCGGGGCCGGACTCGGCGCCAGCACCGCCTCGGCGACGGCGTCGAAGCCCCGCACCGGAGCGGGCTTCGGCTCCGGCTCGGGCTCCATCAAGGACATGGCCTCCATCGCGGGGACCGGCTTCCGCACGGGAGCGGGCTCGGCCACCGGAGCCGGCCCGAACTCCCCCGTCGGCGCCGCCACGACCCCGGCCGCCGACTCCGGCACCGCCCGCAGCACATGCGTCGCCGCGGCCCCGGGCAACGGCTTGGGCTCCGGCACCGCCCGGAGGACGAAGGTCGACGGGGTGGGGGTGGAAGGCGGCGCGGGGGTGGGCGTGCTGGGCGCGGGGGAACGCACGGGTTCGGGTGCCGGAACGGCTGACGCCGCGGGCCTCGCCGGCTCCGGCATCGGCGTCGGCGTCGGCGTGGGCGTGGGCGTCTGCACCGGCTCGGGCTCCGGCGTCGGCGCAGGTGCGGGCGCGACCGCCGGCTCCGGTGTCGGCTCCGGTACCGCTCGCAGCACGTACGTCGCCTTGTCCCGACGCGGAACCGGCGGAGTTTCGGGCACCGGCTCCTCCTGCGCCCGCGCACCGGACACGGGAGCCGGCGGAACCGGTGCGGTCGGCGGCGCCGGCGGCTGCGGCTGCTGGGCCTGGCGGCGCGGCTGCGGCTGCCCCTCCCCCGCACTCCCCACGGTCGAAGTGCCCGTCCCCGTCCCCGCCCCCACCCGCACCGGCTCCCCGGCGTACCGGCTGGAGCCGTCGACGTACACCTGGAGCGGTACGACGAAGCCGATGCGTTCGTCGTGGATGGTGGCGAGGACGGGGTGGCCGGTGGCGAGGGCGAGGCGGTGGAGGTAGTTCAGGACGGCGGCCTGGACGGTCTCGCCGGGGGCGGCGACGACCGGCATCCCGCCGACCGTGGCACCCCCCGCCGCCCCGGCTGTGGGCGCCGGCACATGCACCTCGATCGGTGTCACCCCGGCGGCCTGTTGCCCCCCGGGCACGGCACCGGCCGAGCGCTGCCGCTTGAGTTCCCGCTTCTGTTCGCGGCTGAGTCGAGACATCGGTTCCCTCACTCGGGGTGATCAGGGGAGGAAGGGGTGGACGGAGAGGAGGTGGAAGAGGAAGACGGGGACGGCGGGACCGCGGCCTCCACCGCCGTCGCCTCCGCCACGTGCCACTGCTCGCCGCGGCCCGTTCGCGTCAGCTTGAGGAAGACGTTGGCGCGCGGACCCGTGCCCGTCCAGCCGTCGCGGCCGTGGGCCGAGCCCTCGACGAAGAGGGCGCGGTAGGCCAGGACGGCCGTGTCGGTGAGGCCGTCGCCGTCGTCGTCCGAGGTCACGTCCACCGTGGTCCACGCCTTGTGGCCGGCCCAGGTGTTCCACTCGTCGCCCGCCCCGCTCGCGGGCCGGTACGACCGCTCGGCGGCGGCCTTCTTCGCCGTGAACCAGCGCGCCGAGCGCAGCACGGCGTCGTGCGGACCTGAGTCGTACTTCGTGTCGTAGCCGTACGCCACTTCCGCCCACGCCTCCGACACCTCCGTCGCATCCGTCCCGTCGACACCCGACGGGCTCGGCACCTGTGCGTCCGCGCCCAGCGGCTTCCCCGAGGGGAGCGGTGCCTTGGGCGCGACCGACGGCGCCGCGGAGGGCGACGAACCGGCGGCGCCCACGGACTCACCCTGGTCCCGCAGACCACAGCCCGTCAACGCCAGCAGCCCCGTGACGGACACGACCACGGCGATGATCGTCCTCGTACGCATCCTCGCCTCCCTCCTCACTTCAGCCCCAGCCAGGGTGCCGGATCGACGTACTTGCCGTTCTGCATGACCTCGAAGTGCGCGTGCGGTCCGGTCGAGTAGCCGGTGGAGCCCACCGCGCCGACCCGCTGTCCGACTGTCACCTTCTGTCCGACACTGACGTCAATGGCGGACATGTGGTTGTACGTCGTCGAGATCTGGTCGCCATTGATGGTTCCGTGGGAGATGACCACCCGGTTGCCGTAGCCGTTGGACCAGCCGGCCGAGGTGACCGTGCCGTCCCGGGCCGCCTTGAACGGCGTACCGGCCGCGGCGCCGAAGTCGATGCCGGTGTGCAGCTTGTAGACGTGCAGGATCGGGTGCATGCGCATGCCGTACGGCGAGGTGACGGGCGGGTTGCCGCCGATCGGCATCGCCATCTGCTGTCCGGCCGGGATCTTGCCCGGCGCGTCGTCGATCGACTCGTACTTGGATATCAGCGACTTGATGCGGGCGACGTAGTTCTGGGTCTCGGTGTACGGCGGCATGCCGTGGTACTGGTGCACCGCGCCGGGTCCCGCGTTGTACGCCGCGAGCGCGAGGTCGAGGGTCTCGCCCGACGCCTCGCCGCGGTTCTTGTAGCCCTCGACCTGCTTGGCGAGCGCGCAGTCGTAACGGCCCTGGGCCATGATCGCGTCCCCCGGGTCGTACGGGGATATTCGGCCGTTACCGTCGTCGTCCCGGCCCCAGGTCGTCCAGGTGCCGGGCATGAACTGCGACAACCCCTCGGCGCCCACCGGCGACTGGGCGTTGGGGTTCCAGCCCGACTCCGCCTCGATCTGCGCGGCGATGACCGCGGGCTTGATGACGTCGCACAGCGCGCCCGCCTTCAGGACCCAGGGCACGTACTGCTGCGGGACGGTGCCGTCCTTCAGTCCGCCGCCCGTGCCCGACCCCGTATCCGCCTCGCTCGGCGATCCGCTCACCGCCACCATCATGACCAGCGGCATGATCACCGCGGCGAGACAGCCGCCGACCACCCAGGTCATGGTGCTTCCGCCCCCGTTGGACATCGGCTCCCCTCAGCCTCAAGATCCGGTCGTGTACATGCAGTTGAGTCTCTCGGCTCCCACCCGTTTCCTGCGTCACCACGGCGTCACAGGCTCGTCCCAGGAACTCACGCCCCGTTACCTAACCTGTTCGGGCGCCGTGAAGATCGGTGAGCCCAAGGTCCGACGACGGAGACAGAGGAGAGTGGCGATGCAGGGGGTGGCGATGCAGGGGGTGGCAATGCAAGGGGTCGAGCGGCAGGGGCCCGACGGGCCCGAGGTCTGGATTCGCGGACCGGTCGGCGCGGCGGAACCGCAGCAGCGGGACAAGCCCGCCGAACTCGCCGTGAGCGCACGGCGGTTCGCCTGGGTGGCCACACACGGCGGGGCCGGCGCCTCGACGCTCTCCGCCGTCTTCGGCGGCCATGACGCGGGCCGCAACTGGCCGCGCCCCGACCAGGGTGAACCGGGGTCGGTGCTGCTCGTCGGGCGTACGCACGCGGCCGGTCTGGACGCCGTCTCGCACACCCTCGACATCTTCCGGCGCGGCGACGCGCCCCCCGGGCTCGACCTCGATGCCATCGTGCTGGTCGCGGACGCGCCCGGACGGCTGCCCCGTCAACTCACCCAGCGCATCAAGGTGATCAGCTCCGTCATCGATGTCTACCGGGTGCCGTGGATGCCCGCGTGGCGCACCGGCGAGCTCACCGTGCCGCTGCCGCGCGAGACGGCGGCGCTGGCCCGGCTGACCGCGGCCGCACCGCCCTCTGCTCCGAGGTGAACTCCATGAACTCCCCGAACTCCGCGATTTCCCCAAGGAGAACGCAGTGAATGCTGTCCATACGGTGAGCGGAGCCCTGCTCGCCGATGCCTATGTGCCCGGCGGCGCTGTCACCGGCCCGCTCAACGAAGTCCTCGGCTACATGGCCTGGTTCGTCACCGTCGCGGCGGTGGCCGGGCTGCTCATCATCGGTACGCGCATGGCGATCTCCCTGCGCAGCGGCGAGGGCCAGGAGCATCTGACCCAGTTCGCCGTCGTCATGGGCGCCTGTGTCATCGGCGCCACGGCCGGGCCGATCGTGTCCTTCGTCTACGCCTGATCAGACCCTTTCCCGACGAACCCCCGTCCATTGGGCGGGGGTTCAGCGCGTCCGGGCTCCCGCCTTCGGGCTCCCGCCTCCGATGTCCCGTCGGCACCCCGGTCATGACGATCTCTTCCCGTCTGTCACGGACACGTCACCGACAGGTGCTGGATCACTACATCGCTTGGCCGGAACCCACAGCAGTCGCCAAGCTCACTGTGCAACCGGGAACTCGGGCGTCACAAAAGCCCTCACGCATCCCTCAAGCACTCTCAAGCACTCAGCAGCACGCTGACGGACCGTCAAGCACCGCTTACATCAGGCACGTTGTCGGCCGGCAGCCGACCACATCGGGGAGAAGCCATGTTCAAGGCAATAGCCGCCAAGGCCCACGAGTACGTCTACCTCGCGGACGGCACCGTCCCCAACCCCAACCGCGACGCGCCGGGCGCGCTGACCGGCAAGGTCGACACCGTCCTCGGCATCCTCGCCTGGGCCGGTACCGCGGCGGGCGTCGCGGGTGTGCTCATCACCGGCGCGATGATGGCGATCTCGATGCGCCGCGGCGAGGGCTCGGAACACATGGGCCGCCTCGGCATGGTTCTCGGCGGCTGTGTCCTGGTCGCCACCGCGGGTCCCGTCGTCACCTTCGTCTTCGCCTGATCCACGTCCGGTCAGAACCTGATTCGAAGGGAGCGCGACCATGCTGAATTCCGGCCGGTCCCGTGGGGGCAGCGGGGAGTGGGAGCAGCCGTTCTGGCAGCAGCGAGGCTGGGTCCTGTCGGCCGGGTTCCTGCTGGTGCTGCTCGTCCTCGCCGTCTTCACGATGGTGAGCAGCGGTGACGAGAACCCGGCGGGCGCGTCGGCCGACCCGAGCCCGACGCCGAGCGCCACCCGGAACAGCGACGGCGGCGGCAGCAGCGCATCGAACGCCCGGCCCGCCGGCTGCCGCACCGACGACAGCGACCAGGCCAAGCCGGGCAAGGCGCCCGCGGACTTCCGCTGGAAGGCGGACGGCACCGGCCTGGTGCCGGTCTCCAAGACCGTGGGCCCGCTCAAGTACGACGGGCCGGTCTGGTCCTGCTACGCGCACACGCCGATGGGGGCGGTCCTCGCCGCCCACGCCATCACCGACCACCTCAGCTACCCCGGCTGGCGCGAGGTCGTCGAGCGGCAGGTCGTCCCCGGCGCGGGCCGGGACGCGCTGATCGCCAGCCGTTCCCAGGAGGACGACAAGCCCACCTCGGGCAAGGCCGACGCCGGCGGTTACGCCGGGTTCTCGGTCCTCTCGTACAACAAGGAGGAGGCGACCCTGATGTTCCTGCTCCGCAGCCCCAACGCCGGTACCTACGGCTCCGCGTCGGTGACCGTGCACTGGCAGGACGGCGACTGGAAGCTCGCGCCCGACCCGGACGGCACGGTCTACTCGGGGATGGCGCAGGTCAACGGCACCACCGGCTTCGTCACCTGGGAGGCCTGAGATGGCCTGCACCTTCAAGGTCTACGACTGCCTGGGCGACGGCCTGAAGTGGGGCCTCGGGCAGACCGGTGAGGCACTCGCCAACGGCGCCGTCGAGACCTTCGCCAAGGCGATCGGCGAGGGCGCCTCCGAGGTCCTGAAAGCGCTCAACGGCGTCTGGATGGGCATCAAGATGAACGACGCCGGGGGCCCGGCCACGACCATCATGAACGAGACGAGCTGGCTCGTCGGCTATGTCGCCGTCGCCTCCATCCTGTTCGCCGCGATGCGCACGGCGATCGACCGCAAGGGCCAGCCCATGAAGCAGGCGTTCATGGGCATGTGGAAGGTCATCCTGGTCAGCGGGATCGCCGTGTCGGTCGTGCAGTCCCTCAATGTGGCGTCGGACGCGTACGCCGCGGAGGTCTACGGCAAGTCCCATCTCGGCGACAAGGCGGCCGAGATGCTCGGGGTGATGGTGCTGGAACAGCCCGGCCTCGTCCTCATCTTCGGGCTGCTGGTCATGCTGTCGAGCTTCGTGCAGATCTGTCTGATGTACATCCGCATCGGCGTGCTGATCATGCTGATCGGCACCCTTCCGCTCGCCGCCGCCTCCTCGATGACCGGGTGGGGGGAGGGCTGGTGGAAGAAGCACATCGGCTGGCTCGCGGCCTGGCTGCTCTACAAGCCGGCCGCCGCCCTCATCATCTACTCGGCGACGACGATGACCAGCACCAAGAACGCGAACGGCGACGCGGACCTCAACGCGACCATCGCGGGCATGGGCATGCTGATCCTCTCGGTCTTCGCACTGCCCGCGCTGCTCAAGCTGATCGTTCCGGCGACGGCGGCGCTCGGCGGCACGTCGGGTGGCACGATCGCCCTCGGCGCGACGAACAACATCGCCAGCGGCGCCGTCAGCATCGCCGCGGGCAGCGCTGGAGGCGGCGGGGGCGGCGGCGGTGGCTCGGCCGGCCCGCAGGGCTCCCCGTCCTCGGGCGCCGGCAGCTCTGCCGGTGGCGCCTCGGCCGGTGGCGCGGGTGGCGCCGCCGGTGGCGCGGGTATGGCCGCCGCGGGTGCGGCCACGGGTGGCGCGGCCCTCGCGGTGCAGGCCGCCGCGGTCGTCGTACAGACCGGTGTCCAGGCGGCGTCGCAGGTCGCGGGCTCCCTCGACGACAACGACGGGATGAAGGGCCACAACCAGTAGGCCCGACAGATGCCGGGTTCGGGGCGCCGACCGCCCCGAACCCCCACTCCGTACTCCCGAACTCCCGTACACATCAAGCGTTCCGAGCCGGAAGAAGGAACCCCATGTCCACCGACGCCATGACGCGTCCCACGTACGGGAACTGGCGCAGGCCCCGCCGTCCCGGACTCGGCCCCCTGGGTCTGCTCGGCACCGTCGTCGCGTTCGGCGGACTGCTGGTGGCGCTGCTGGCGTCGCTGGTCTCGCTGGCGGCCGCGATCGTCGTGCTGGTGCCGGTCGGGCTCTTCCTCGCCCCGCTGGCGCTGCGCACGGTCGACGGCCGCAACGTCTACCAGGTCCTCGCGCTCCGAATCGGCTGGATGAAGCGGAAGTCGAGCGGCTCGCACACCTACGTCTCCGGGCCGCTGTCCAAGCGCCCCGGTGGCCGCTTCCAGCCGCCAGGACTGCTCGCGCGCACCAAGATGTACGAGGGCCGCGACGCCTACAACCGCACCTTCGGCGTACTGCACCACCCGGGCCGCGGCCTGTACACGGTGGTCCTGGCCTGCGAGCCGGACGGCGGTTCGCTGGTCGACCCCGAGCAGGTCGACATCTGGGTGGCGTCCTGGGGCGACTGGCTCGCGCGCCTCTCGCACGAACCGGGCCTGCGCGGCGCCCAGGTGGTCGTCGAGACCGCCCCGGACACGGGTACGCGGCTGGCGTCCGAGGTACTTCCGCGCATCACCCCGGACGCCCCGGCCGCGGCCCGCGCCGTGATGGAGGAGGTCGTCGCGCGCTATCCGTCGGCGTCCTCGGAGATGCACACGTACATCGCGTTGACCTACGGCCCGACGGGCGGCCCCAAGCGCGACGTCGACGACATCATCACCGACCTGTCGATGCGGCTGCCGGGCCTGCTGTCCGGGCTGGTCGCGGCGGGCGGCGGCTCCGCCTATCCGCTGGCGGCCGAGCGGCTCGCCGAGATCGTCCGGGTGGCGTACGACCCGGCCATCGCGCCGGATGTGCTCAGCGCCCGCGCCGAACACGCCACCACCGGCCTGGAGTGGGGCGACGCCGGCCCGGCGGCCGCCGTCGAGACCGTCACCTCGTACAAGCACGACTCGGGTGTCTCGCGCACCTGGATGCTGACGCTCGCGCCGCGCGGCACGGTCCGCTCCAGCGTTCTGCGCGGCCTGCTCGAACCCGCGTCGGGCACCCGGCGCAAGCGGGTCTCCCTCATCTACCGCCCGATCGACCCGGCGACCTCCGCCCGCATCGTGGAGTCCGACCGCCGTACCGCGCACTTCATGGCGGGCTCGCGGCGCGGTCTCGTCCAGGCGCGGGCCAGTTCGGAGATGCAGGCCGCCGAGCAGACGGCGGCCGAGGAGGCGGCGGGCGCGGGCCTCGTGGAGTTCTCCCTGATGGTGACGGTCACCGTCGACGACGAGGAGCAGTTGCAGGACGCGGGCATCGCGGTGCGCAACCTCCAGGCGTCGTCCCGGATCCTGATGCGCCCCGCGGACCGTATGCAGGCCTCGGCCTTCACCTGCACGCTGCCGGTCGGCCTGCTGCCGTGGGAGCACACCCTCGTTCCGTACCAGATCAGGGAGGCGCTGTGAGCGCGTCGAAGTCCGCGATGTCCGTGCCGCCCATGCCGTCCGTGCCGCCGCGCGGCTGGTACGGGCCCGGCGGCGGCCAGGTCGGGCATGTGGACCCGCCCTCGATGTGGCGCGCGACCACGGTCCAGGCGTGCGGCCTCTGGCCCTTCGCGGCGGGCTCCGGCGCGCCCATGACCGGGGTCCCGCTCGGCCAGCATCTGCACACCGGAGCGACGGTCTGCGGCGACCCCATCTCCTGGTTCACCCGCGCCCGTTACATCTCCAACCCGTCCCTGTTCATGCTCGGCATGCCGGGCCTGGGCAAGTCGACGCTGGTCAACCGCATGCTGATCGGCATGGCGGCGACGGGCATCACCCCGCTGGTGCTCGGCGACCTCAAGCCCGACTACGCCGACACCGTACGGGCGTTGGGCGGCCAGGTGATCTCGATCGGCCGCGGCGTCGGAGGCATCAACGTCCTCGACCCGGGCGCGATGGGCGAGGCGGCAGTACGGATCGGGGGCGAGCGGGGCCGAGTCCTCGCGGCGGAGGCGCACGGCCGTGTGCTGAACATGGTCGCGGCGCTCATCACCATCGTCCGCGGCCGCCCGATGGACGACCACGAACAGTCCGTCCTCTCCGCCTGCCTCCACCACCTCGCGGAGCGTACGAAGGCCGGGCGGGCGCCGCTGCTGCCGGATCTGCTGAAGGTGCTGGACGAGGGTCCGGACCGGGTCCGGGCGGTGACGCTGGACCGGGGGAACGTGGCCCGGTACCAGGAGGCGGTGGATCCGCTGCACCGGTCGCTGTTGGGTGTGCTGGACGGCCCCTTGGGCGACACGTTCGCATCCGAGACATCGACCCGTATCGACCCTGCCTCGCCCGCCGTCTGCGTCGACATCTCCCGGATCGGCGAGGCGGACACCCAGCTGACCGCTGCCGCGATGCTCGCCGCGTGGTCGGACGGGCTCGGCACGGTGGCCGCCGCGCACGCGCTCGCGGATGCCGGGCTCGCTCCGCAGCGGTGGTTCTTCACCGTCCTGGACGAGCTGTGGCGTCCCCTTCGGGCCGCCTCCGGCATCGTCGAGCGGATCGACGCGCTGACCCGGCTGAACCGGTCGCTGGGGCTGGGCGACGCGAAGATCACGCACACGCTCAAGGACGCCGAGGCGCTCGGGAGCGAGGCGGACCGGGCCAAGGCGCGCGGGTTCGTGGAGCGGGCGGGGATGGTCGTCTGCGCCGGGCTTCCCCGTACGGAGATGAAGGAACTCGGCGAGATCGTAGGCATGTCCGAGCGGGAGATCGAGCTGGTGTCGTCCTGGTCGTCGCCGCCGGGGTGGGCGAGCACGGGCGGGAACGAGGAACCGCCGGGGCGCGGGCGCTTCCTGATCAAGGTGGGCGGGCGTCCCGGGATTCCGATCAAGGTGGCCATCACCGATACGGAGCGGGCGTTGCACAACACGAACACCCGATGGTCGGAGGCGGGGAAGCCGTCGCTCTCCAAGCGGGAGGGTGGGGTGCGGTGACGTGGCCCGGGGTTGTGTGTCGGCTGCGGGTGGGTGGGGGCTGGGCCAAAAGATTGCGCAGTTCCCCGCGCCCCTGAAAGACCCCGGGGCGGGCGGGGGATCGCGGGGCGAAGACCCGCGCCTTCAGGGGCGCGGGTCTGTGACATTTGCGGCTCCGCCGCGGGGCGCGGGCCACCCCCACCGGCCCGCAGACGACACACAACCCAGGGGGTCTGGGGGCGGAGCCCCCAGGGATGGGACGGGTAGGGGCGGCGGGGGCGATCAACATCGGACGGGGGAACGGGAATGAGTGGCACGCGTAAGAGTTCGCACAGTGGGGAGGACCTGCTGCCCTGGATCGTGCCGGGGGCAGCCTTCCTCATCGGCACCCTGTTCTTCGGGGCGTGGCTGGGCGGAACCGTCGGCGCGGCGGTGAGCGGCGCGGGATGGGACCCGCCGCCGTTCGGACTGTCGACCCTGTCCACGCTGGTCAAGGAGGGGCCGAGCGCGGTGTGGCCGGCGGCGTCGGCGGAGGCGGTCGAGGCCGGCATGGCAGCCGTGTTCGGCACCGTCGTGGCCGTCATCGTCGTACTGGCCGCCCTCGTACGGCGCCGGATGACCAGGCCCACCGGCCTCGCGGGCCGCAAGGAACTGGCCGGCCTCCTCCCCAAGGGCGCCGCGCAGCGGGCCCGCCAACTCAGGCCGTCGCTCGCCAAGTTGGGCAAGGTCACCGCGGACGACACCGGGAACCTGCTCGGCAACCTGGAGCCCAACGGCCCGGAGCTGCGGTCCAGTTACGAGGACGTCGAGCTGGACCTCATGGCGCCCCGCGCGGGCAAGTCCACGAGCATCGCCGTACCGCGCGTACTGCGGGCACGGGGCAGCGTGCTGCTGACGTCGAACAAGGCGGACGTGTACGCGGTGACGCGCGCGGAGCGCGAACGCGTCGGGCGGGTCTGGACGTTCGACCCCCAGGGCATCGCCCACACGCCCCGCGCCCTGTGGTGGGACATGCTCGCCGACGCCGCCACGATCGAGGGCGCCCGACGCCTGGCGGGCCACTTCGTCGGCGCGGTGAACGACGACGCGTCGAAGCGCGACTTCTGGATCTCGGCCGCGCAGAACACCCTCACGGCGCTCTTCCACGCGGCGTACCGCGGCAAGCAGCAGATCGGCGAGGTGCTCGCATGGCTGGCCGACCCGGCCGACCGCACCCCCGTCGACCTGCTGCGGGACGCCGGAATGGCGGCCCTCGCGGACCAGCTCCAGGGCACCATGCAGGGCGCCGTGGAGACCCGCGACGGGATCTACGAGACGGCCCGCCAGTGCGTGGCCTGTCTGCTCGACCCCGCCATCGCGGCCTGGGTGACCCCGGACCCGGACCTGCCGCAGTTCTTCCCGGAGCGGCACGTGCTGTCCACCGACACGCTGTACCTCCTCTCCAAGGACGGCGGCGGCTCGGCGGCCGGTGTCATCGCGGCGGCCGCGGACTCCGTACTGCGTGCGGGAGTCGTCGCCGCCGAGCGGATGGGCGGGCGGCTCGATCCGCCGATGACGGCGGTGCTCGACGAAGCCGCCAACGTCTGCCGGATCTCCGATCTCCCCGACCTGTACTCGCACTTCGGCTCGCGCGGCATCAACATCGTGACCCTGCTCCAGAGTTACCGGCAGGGTGCGCGGGTGTGGGGCGAGGCCGGCATGGACGCCCTGTGGGGAGCCGCCACCATCAAGCTGCTCGGCGCGGGCCTGGACGACGCGGACTTCGTGGAGAAGATCTCCCGGCTGGTCGGCGAGCACGACGTGTCGACGGTGAGCTGGTCCAAGAGCAAGGACGGGCGGTCCCGTTCGACCTCGTACCGCCTGGAGCGCATCCTGCCCGCCGACCGCATCCGCGCCCTGCCCAAGGGCACCGCGCTGCTTCTCGCCACCGGCATCAAACCCGCGCTGGTCAGGCTGCGCCCCTGGTACGCCGAACCCGGCGCCGACCGGATCGCGACCGCGGCGCAGACCGAGGTCAAGGCCATCACCGCCCGCGCCGTCGAAGGGATCACCCGATGACCACCGCCACCGAGCCCGAGCAGGTCCAGCGGGAGGCGCCCGCCGCCCCGCCGTTCATCCTCTACCTCGACGGCCAGGAGTACGCCGAGGAGATGAGCGGCCTGGCCGTCTGGGTGTCCGACCTGCTCCTGCCCGTCTACGGCCGTGAGGTCACCTCCCAGCAGCCGTGGTGTCCGCGCTGGTGGGAACACCTGGAGGCGGTCGCCCGGCTGCACGGCCTGTGGCTGGCCTGGCAGGAGCTCACGGACCCGGCGGCGGGCGCGTCCGGCCCCGCCGTCTGGCATCGCGACCACGTCGGGCCCGTGCTCGCGGAACTCCGGTCGCCCAGCGGGCCGTTCGCGGGCTGCAAGGCGGGCAGCCACCGGGCGAAGGCGACACCGACGGCCGAACCGTACGACACCGGGCGCGCCGTCCAGCCCTACGGCGAGTCCCCTTCCCACGAGGCCGCGCTCCGGTGACCGCCGGCTGTCCCGCGCCTCTCTCCACCCCTCGGCCCGTCCATATCCGTAACCCCTCCACCCCTCCACCCAACAAGGAGGAACGACCTCTCATGACCGACATCCCCCGCGTCGCCCCCACCGGCGACGCGACCACCACCCCCTCCCTCCGCGCCTACTTAGGGCTCTACGCCACCGGACTGGTCGCGCGCGAGCAGATGATCGCCACCGTGGCTTCCTGGCCCTTCGAGGCCGAGGAGGAGGTGGACGAGGGGCATACGGAGCCGAGCCACCAGGACAACACGATGCTGGTGGTGGCCTCGGCCCGCCTGCTCGGACAGCTGACGCGCGAGGACGTGGAGGAGATCCAGCGCCGCATCGACCGGGCGGACCGGACCGGCCGGAAGGGGCGGCGGTCATGACACCCGACCACGGGCCGGAGACCGGACTCGCACCCGAATACCGCACCCTGTACCGGGAGTTGCAGGGCCGCATCTCCTTCGGCGGCGATCTGGGACCCAGTGACCGGGACACCTTCGGGCAGTTCCGGGAAGGAGTGCTCTGGACCCCCGAGCGCGAACGCATGCACGCCGCGATCCTCGACGACTTCAAGTCCCGCTGCGAGGGGCTGCCCCGCGACGGCCACGCGGCCCTGTTCACCGCGGGCGCACCCGGCTCGGGCAAGGGCGGCGCACTGCGCGGGCTGGCCGAATGGCAGGGCCAGGACAGCGAGTTGGGGCGCGCGCTGGCCGAGGTGCACGGTGTCGACGTACGCGATTACGTGGTCCTCGATCCCGATGAGCTCAAGGTGGCCATCTTCGAGCACGGGGGTGCTCCTCAGCTGGATCCGCAGACCCGCGAGCTGCCGGACGGCCGACAGGTCTCACCGGCCGAGATGGCCTCGCTCACCCACCGGGAATCGGCGTACCTCCTGGGCGTCGTCGAGCAGTGGGCCAGGTCCGAGGGCCACAACCTCCTCTACGACACCCTGCTGCGTGACGGGGACCGGACCGGGAAGCTCCTCGAAGACCTGCGCCAGGACGGCTACGACAAGCGTGTCCTGATGTCGGTCGAGGTGCCTGTCGAGCAGTGCCTGGCCCAGAACGCGAACCGCTGGCAGCAGGGGCGCGCCGAGTTCGACGCGGGCCGCGACTGGTACGGCGGGCGCATGGCTCCCGAAGGCATGATCAAGGACATCTACGCGCAGAGCGGTTCGGGGCGCGGCTTCTCCATCGGGCGGGAGAACGCGGAAAAACTGGTGGAGAGCAAACTCGCGACGGGGCTGATCACGTCCGAGCGGGGGAACTTCGGCGTACCGACGGCGACGGGGGCGCCCACCACCGGTCAGGGTGCCCCCACCACCGGTCAGGGGCCGGCCGTCCGCACGGGCGGCCCCGTCGAGGCGTCACCGGCCTTCCAGCAGAACGACGCCACCATCCGTACGGCCGCCGCGAGCAGGATCCGCTCCGGCTCGGGCACGGCCGCCGTCCCGGGCGCCGCCACCAACAACGCGGCATCCGCGGCGGCATCGCGCGTTCCCCGGCCGGCTCAAGCTCCGGGCGGGGGCGGCGGACCCGCGAGGTGAGCGGTCGGCCGGTCGGCCCGATCGGCGCCGTCGTGGCCGACCGGCCCGATCGGCGTCATCGTGGCCGGGTGCGGCGCCCGTACAGGAATTTCGAGAAGTGAGCGGAGGCAGGACCGACATGCGGTGGACCGTCCACGGCGAGCACACACTTCAGGACACGCCATGGGTGCGGCTGCGCTCACTGGACGTCGAACGGCCCGACGGCACCCGCGGCGACTACCACGTCGTACGCCTGCGGGACCTCGCCGTGACGGCGGCCGTCGACGACCGCCGGCGGGTCCTGATGATGTGGCGCCACCGCTTCGTCACGGACACCTGGGCCTGGGAGCTGCCCATGGGGCTGGTCGAGGACGGCGAGCAGCCCGTCGAGGCCGCCGCACGGGAACTGGAGGAGGAGACGGGATGGCGCCCGGAATCGATGCGGGAGCTGATGTACGCGCAGCCAGCGAACGGGATCACCGACTCCCAGCACTTCGTGTTCCGCGCGGACGGGGCGACACGGATCGGCGAGCCCACCGAGCGCAACGAGTCCGACCGGCTGGAGTGGATCCCGCTGGCCGCGATTCCCGGGATGATCGCCCGCCGGGAGATCGTGAGCAGCGCGACGCTGGTCGGGGTCATGGCCCTGCTGCTGGAGCAGGGTGCGTGGGCGACGCTGCCGGGTGCCTGAGCGGTGGCCCCGCGAGCGCCGCTCAGCCCTGCGGCGGGCTGAACCGGTCGATGTCCGCGAGGATCTTCCGCTTCAGCTCCAG
Organism: Streptomyces sp. R35; assembly: GCF_041053035.1. Taxonomy (NCBI): domain Bacteria; kingdom Bacillati; phylum Actinomycetota; class Actinomycetes; order Kitasatosporales; family Streptomycetaceae; genus Streptomyces; species Streptomyces sp. R35. Next base: position 6,528,203 of record NZ_CP163440.1, on the reverse strand, counting down.
CGCCGCGTCGATCTCCTTGCGCGTGAACCGCGTCGGGTCCTTGGCGTACACCTCGCGCCCGCGCTCGGAGGTGAACCGCTCCTCGGGGATGCGGCCGGCGCCTTCCGGAAGGAACTTGGCGACCTCTTCGAACGCGGCGATCGCGTACGCGGTGGCCGGACGGATCGCGCGGTGCTCGGCGAGGGGTGTGTTCAGCAGCCGCAGCCCCGACTCGGTCGACACCCGGTCGCCGATCCACAGGAACTCGCCCGGGTCGATGATCCGCGAGGGCTCCGGGCCGCCGAACACCGGGGGCGCGGGCGGCTGTTCGCCGGCGAGCGCGAACTCGAACGAGCGCGTACGACCGCACTGCGGGCACACGCCCTCGTACACGGTGACCAGGACCCCGTCCCGGTCCTCCAGGCGGTGCTGCCGATCGAACTCCTCCGCGCCGCACACACAGGCGTGGAGGTCCATGTAGAGGTGCGCTTCCTGCAGGGAACGAGCGATCAACATGTCATGATCCTACGGGAATCAAGACGCTGGACGGGGGAACGTCAGTGAACGTGAGCACCGACGAAAGACGGCTGCTCGCCGAGGCCGAGGCGGCGCTGCCCGTCGTGCTGCGGGACCTGTACGCCGACCGGCTGCGCGGCGCAAACCTCGTCGAAGAGGACGGGCGGCGCTTCTTCGCGCTGAGCGACAGCGCGGGCAAGCGGCTGGAGCTGCGCCTGGACACGGCCCCGCTGCCCGAGGGGAGCCCGTCGCGGACCTTCACCAACACCACGTACGACCGCTATGTGGTGCAGCTCTCCGACCGGCTGCCGCCCGAGCGGCTCGGCCAGGTGCTGAGCCGCGAGGTCGGCGAACTGCTCGCCGTACGCGACCGGGCCGCCGTGAACGGCACGGCGCCGCGGGAGAACCTGCTGGCCGGCGGCGCCACGCTGCCCGCGCATCCGCGGCTGTCCGAGGAGGACCTGGGCCGGGTCGGCGAGTTCAACTACCTGGCGACGCGCATGAACGACGCGTCGGTCGGCGCCCCCGAGCGCCGGGAGGCCCACGACCGGTTCTCCGCACTGATCGACGACTCGGGTCTGCGGCCCGTCTCCCCGGCCCACGACACCGCCGCGCACTCCGTCGAGCAGTACGCGGCGAACGTACGACTGGACATCGCGCGCCCCCATCTGCGCGAGCCGGCGCGTGACGCGATGGCCGAACTCGCCGTGCCCATCGAGCGGTTGGGGGCCGAGGACGCCCGGGCGCTGGGCGAAGCGCGTGCGCAGGCACAGGCACAGGCACAGACGCGGGACACGCAGGCGTCCGCGCTGGGCGCGAACCCGTCGTTCCCCATGCCCGGTCTGCGCGCCGACGGGACGCCGATCCCCCGCGAGGAGCTGGCGCGGGCCGCCGCCGAGGTGGCCGAGCAGCGCACCGCGCTCAGCGGCCGGACGCTGGACGCGCTGCGCGCGGAGCAGGCCACCCTGCCCGAGGGCCGGTATCCGCAGCGCCAGATCATGATCGGCGGCGGTGCCGCGCTCGCCGGGCGCGATCCCGACGTCCTGCTGGTGGACGCGCGGGGGCGGTGGCACGTGGACCCCATCGAGGCGATCGTGCAGTCCGCCGACCAGGTGCGGCATCTGCGGCAGAGCGGCATGGGCGACCCGTACCAGTTCGCCGACCCCCAGCAGCGGGTGCCGTTGCCGGCGTTGCAGCTCTGGGAGGACACCGCGGCGGCCCGCGGCCCTCTCGTGGACGGGCGCGCCGGGCTCGGTATCGGCGCGGAGGGCCGGCTGATCGCCGAGATCACCCCGGCCGACGGCTCGTCCCCGGTCAAGGTCGAGGTGCAGGGGTCCCCGCTCGTCGCCACCGGCATTCCGCCCGAGATCATCCCCGGGGCCAACCGCCAGGTGCCGACCGTGCCGGAGGCCACCGGCGTCCTCGCGGAGCACCTCACCGCGGCGGGTACGCCGGAGGCGCTGCGGGCCCGCGACCAGTTGCTCTCGCTGCCCGCGGGCGAGGGCCGCGCCGCGGCATCGCTCGACGCGCTCGCCGACCCCCGGGTCGCCGACGCCCTCCGCTCCGCCGGCGACCCGCGGGTGGCCGGGGCCGCCGAGACCCTCCGGGCGACCGCGGCCTGGGAACGGGCCGTCGCCGCCGCGCCGGGCCGCGTACTGATGGGCGACGAGGTCGGCGACGGTGACTACAACCCGCGGGCGGCGAACGACTGGGTGATCGCCGGGGTCGGCGGCGCGGCCATCGCCAACGCGGAGATCATCCTCCAGGCCAACCCGGACGCGAAGGTGTCCATGGTCGGCAAGGACGCGCCGTTCGTGCTCAAGAACGACGCCCAGTACACGGCGCTGCGGCGCGCGCACGACGCCGAGTACGGCGGTGACGGGCGCCTGGTGACCTACTCCGACCGGCGCCTCGGCGAGGTCGGTATGGTGACGGCGCCCGACGGCAAGGTGCGTGTCGCGGCCCTCGACGACCAGGGCCGCTCGCTCGGCATCGAAGGGGACGCGTACGTCGCCTGCCTCGGCCGCGTCTCCCGGCTCCCGCACGCCCTCGACTCCGTCGAGTCCTGGGCGCGCGAGTCGGGCGGCCAGGTCCGCGGCGAGCTTCTCTTCGACAAGGACCGCCAATACCTGGGCTACCGCCTGGAGTTCGAGGCGGCCGGCCAGAAGCAGACGGTCGACGTGACCGGCGCGGCCTCCCGCATGCTCCCCGGCAACGTCTTCTCCCAGGACGACATGGCCCGTCTGGCCGCCCTCGACCCCAAGACGGCCCCGGCGGAGAGCGGCAACGTCTCGGCCGGCTTCATGGCGACCGCGCTGCAGGGCTCCCACCTGGCCAGGCACCGCGCGGCGGAGGGCGGCCCGGGGGGCCCGAGCACCACACCGACCTCACCGAACCCGACGCCTACGGGGCCCGCAGCGACGGGTCCGGCTTCGGCTGGTCCGACTTCGACTGCTCCGACCGCGGCTGCTCCGACTTCGACCGCTCCGACCGCGACGCCCGGCCCCGGCAACCCCATCGCAAGCGCCGCCCGCCGCCAGTCCGTCCGGGGTTCGGCCGCCCCCGGCGGCCCGGTCTCCGGCTCGGCTCCCGGACCCGCCACGCCCGGGCAGCCCCCGCGTATCGCTCGGCCCCCGCAGCCGGGCGGCGGGGGTGGCGCGCCCGGGCGGTGACCCCGCACATGCGCCGCGAGGTGACCCTCTGGACGACTACATGCGTACGCATATATTGTTTGCGCATGTAGTCGCCGTACGCCGCACATTCAAGGGGGACTGACCCATGACCCGCCACTTCCTGTTCGTACTCGGCAGCAGCCGCTCCGACGGAAACTCCGAACTGCTGGCCCGCAAGGCCGCAGAACAGCTACCCGCAGACGTCGAGCAGCACTGGCTGAGCCTCGCCGCGCACCCGTTGCCCGACTTCGAGGACCTGCGCCACGACAGCGACCACGCCCGTCCGACCGAGGGCAACGAGGGGCTGCTGCTGGACGCGACGCTCGCCGCGACGGACATCGTCATCGCGTCGCCGTTGTACTGGTACTCGGTGTCCGCCCACACCAAGCGCTACCTCGACTACTGGTCGGGCTGGCTGCGCACCCCCGGCGTCGACTTCAAGGCCACGCTGGCAGGCCGCACCCTCTGGGGCGTCACCGCGATGGCGGACGAGGAGCCGGTGGTCGCCGACCCGCTGATCGGCACCCTCAACCACTCGGCCGCCTACATGGGCATGCGCTTCGGCGGGGTCCTGCTCGGCAACGGCAGCAAGCCCGGCGACGTACTGAACGACACCGAGGCGCTGGCGCGCGCGAAGACCTTCTTCGCACAGGAGCCGCCGCTCGCCCGCTTCCCGCACTGAGCCACCCAGGGCACGCCTACGCAGTGATGTCCTTCGTCGTGAAGCGCGCCCACGCCGCCGAACCGAACACCGCGGCGTAGAGCCCCTGCAGGCCGAGGTTGCGCACCAGCTCGTCCCAGTACACCGGGTCGCGCATGAGGTCGGCGAAGGACAGCCAGTAGTGGGAGAAGAAGTACGGCTGGACGGCGTGCAGTTGGGGGATCTGGTCGAGGATCTGGACGGTGATGAGGAGCCCGACCGTCGTCGCCATCGCCGCGATGCCGCTGCTCGTCAGCGTGGAGATGAACAGGCCGAGCGCGGCGACGCCGATCAGTGACGCGGCGACGACCAGCGCGATGAGCAGGGCGCGTCCGAGTCCCTCGGTGAAGCTGATCCGGGTTCCGGAGATCGTCGTCAGCTCGCCCAGCGGGAACAGCAGCGCACCCACCGCGAGCGCCGACGTCGCCACCACGAGGGTCGCGACCAGGCAGAACGTCATCGTGGTCGCGTACTTGGTGAGGAGAAGGCGGGTGCGGCCCGCGGGGGCGACCAGCAGATAGCGGAGCGTTCCGGCGTTCGCCTCGCCCGCGATGGCGTCGCCCGCGATGACGCCGATCGCCATCGGCAGGAAGAAGGGGAGCGTCGCGGCCAGCGCCGTGAACACCAGGAACAGGCCGTTGTTGGTGATCTGCGAGATGAACGCCGGACCTTCGCCGCCGCCACCGCCCGCCGTCGAGCCGTCGCTCGTCTCGATCTTGATGGCGACACCGATGAGGATCGGTACGGCCGCGAGCACGCCCAGCAGCGCGATCGTCCGCCAGCGCCGGAAGGTGGTGACGAGCTCGCTGCGGAAGAGCCCGAACGTCCACAGCGGGCTGGGCGCGCGCTTGCCCCCGGCATCCGGGAGGACCTCAAGGACCTCAGCCCGCGACATCGAACCCCTCCCCCGTCAACGCCACGAACGCGTCCTCCAGCGAGGCCCGTTCGACCCCGAAGCCGCGGACGCGGACCCCGGCCGCCACCAACGCCGCGTTCACCTCGGCCAGTTCACGGTCCGGGGGTTCACCGGTCACCCGCTCCTCCGCCACGACCACATCGGCCACGCCCTGTTCCTTCAGGACGCGGGCCGCGTCCGCCGGGTCGGGCGTGGTCACCACGAGGCGGCCGCGCGCACCCGCCGCGAGGTCGGCCACCGGACCCTGCGTGATGAGCCGCCCCTGCGCCATCACGGCCGCGTGCGTGCACACCTGCTCGATCTCGTCGAGCAGGTGCGAGGAGAGGAAGACGGTCGTGCCGTCGGAGGCCAACTCACGTACCAGGGAACGGATTTCCCGCATCCCCTGGGGGTCCAGGCCGTTCGTCGGCTCGTCCAGGACAAGCAGCCGGCGGGGCTGGAGCAGCGCGGCGGCCAGCCCCAGCCGCTGCTTCATGCCCAGCGAGTACGCCTTCGCCTTCTTGCCGGCCGCGGCGGTGAGGCCGACCCGGTCGAGGGCGGCCGCGACGCGCGTACGCCGGGTGCGCGGGTCGGCGGTCGGGTCGGCGGAGTCGTACCGGATGAGGTTGTCGCGCCCGGAGAGGAAGCCGTACAGCGCGGGGCCCTCGATCAGGGCGCCCACGTGCGGGAGCACGGCGCGGGTGGCCCGGGGCATGGGCTGCCCCAGCACGCGCGCCGTGCCCGAGGTCGGCTCGATCAGGCCCATCAGCATGCGGATGGTGGTGGTCTTGCCCGAGCCGTTCGGCCCGAGGAAGCCGAAGACGCTGCCCGCCGGGACGGTCAGGTCCAGGCCGTCGACGGCGAGCTGTCCGCCGCGGTAGCGCTTGGTGAGCGCACGGGTGGCGATCACGGTCTCCTCGGCCGGCACGGACTCGTCGACCGGCACCGTCTCCTCGACGGACACCGTGCCGGCGCCTCCCGTGCCTCCCGTGCCTCCCGTGTCGTCCCCCGAGTCGGACTCGGCGGCGGACAGCTCCTCCATGGGCTCCCTCGGTTCGGTCTGCCGGTACGGGACTTACTGGGCCGCGTTGGCCGCCTTGACCAGCGCGTCCTTGGTGACGGCACCGGCGTACACCTTGCCGTCGTCCGTGATCAGCGCGTTGACCAGGCGGGTCGAGTAGACCGTGCCCGAGCCGAACTTGCCGGTGACGTGGTCGCCGAGGGAGTCGAGGAAGCCGGAGACGTCGCTGTTGCCGGACGACGAGCCCGACGGTACGCCCTGGCTGCCCGTGTCGAACTCGGCGATGGAGTTCCAGCCCTTGCCGAGGGTCTTGAGACCGTCGAGGCCGCCCTTGGTGAAGTCCTCGCCGGGCTTAGGCGCGGACTCCGACGCCTTCTCGCCGCTGTCCCCCTCCGTGACCTTCGCGCCCTTCGGCGGTGTGAAGTCGAACGTCGACGCGGCCGGCTCGGCGAAGTCGACCTTGGTGAAGCCCGCGTCCACGACGGCCGCGCCGCCGCTCGACGGGGTCAGCGTGAACTTCAGCGGCATCCCCGTCTTCGCGTCCACCGCGACGGTGATCGCGCCGATCGTGGAGCCGGACTGCTTCGGCTTGATGAGCAGCTTGTACGCGTCACGGCCCGCGACCTGCGCGGTTCCGTCGACGGTCACTGAGGTCGTGTCGTCGACCGACTTCAGGGCCTCGTCGGCGAATTCCTTGGGCGTGGCCGGAACGTCCTCGGGCGCCTTCTCCTTCGTACCCTCGGACTTGGGGGCCGTTGAGTGGTACACCTCGTTCGACTTGCTGTCGTACGCCCATACGTCGCTGCCGTTGTGGATGAGGCTGTACTCGGCGGCGCTGTCCAGGAGGGAGATCTTGGTCTTGTCCTGGCCGTCGGCGGCGACGCGCAGCGTGTGCGTGCCGGAGGCCAGTTCGAGGAGCTTGGACTGCGGGTCGGCGGAGGAGCCGCCGTCGCCCTGGGCCGCGCCGGACAGGAGGCCGCTCTCCAGGCCGCCCAGGCTGGGCAGTCCGAGATCGGTGCTGATCTTGACCGTGCCGGACAGCTGCTGGACGTCCGACTTGGCGATCTTCTCGATGAGTTGCTGCGCGGTGATCTTCGGCAGGTCGGGGTCACCGGAGTCGGCGAGCGCCGGGACGAGCCCGATGGTCGCCGCCGCCACCCCCACCACCGCGACCGGGACGACGTAACGCGCGGCCTTGCGTCGGCCGGCGCGCACGTCCTCGGCCTCGTCGGCCTTCGTGCTGTCGTCGGATGCGTACGGTGCCATGTGTGCCTTACCTCCGTCGTCGGCGGCGGCCTACCGTCCCTGCACATTCCACCCTGAGCCGCCATTCTCACCCGAACCGGTGAGGAGTGGTGCTCCCAATCTGACCAAATCGGCCCCTGAGAAGCGTCAGACCCCGGACTCAACTCCACGTACTCCTGCGGTATGACGTGAGAGGGCGGCGCCTCCCCCGACCCGTAAGGGTCGTTGTACGGGGAAGGCGCCGCCCCTGGCCGAGCCGTGGCTCAGCGCTGCACGAACACGTAGTCCGCCTGGTACGGCACGCCCACGATCGCGCCCGGCGAGCAGGACCCGGCCGGGGCGACGCCGCCCACGGTGTTGAGGCGCAGGATCTCCTGCGTCCCGGCCAGCAGGCCGCGGTGCTTGCCGGACTGGGCGGCCTGGAGGTCGAGCTCGGGGATGTTCGTGGCGCCGTTCGGGGTCTTGGAGATCAGCGCGCCGGTGACCGCGCTGCGGTCGGGCGCGACCCACTGCGGTGTACCGGAGTTGGGCTTCACGAACGAGTGTGCGATGTGGCCGCCGAGCAGGGCCTCGACGTCGCGCTGCGCGAAGGCGTAGCCGCCGCCCTCGACCGCCTTGCACTCGTAGATCTGCCGGCCCTTGACGACCGACGCCTGGAAGTTGTTCAGAGCGTGCCGGAAGTCGAAGGTGCCGGTGACCTTGTGGAGCTGGCCGCGGACGGCACCGCCCGGGAACTCGGTGGTGTGCAGGTTGGCGTAGAAGGAACCGGGGTCGGTCTTCAGCGCGTCGAGCAGCGCCGCGTCCTCGACCTTGACGGTGCCGACGACGCTGTGACCCTTGATCTTGTCGAGCAGCTTGGTGAAGTCGATCTTGACGCCGCCGTTGGTGCCCTTGGCGCCCTGGTGGATGTGGAGCAGGGTCGGCCTGCCGGTGCCGCGCCAGGTCACGGCGACGGACACCTTGCCGCCTTTGACCTTGATGAACTCCAGCGCCGCGCCGTCCTTGTCGCCGACGGCGGGGCCGCCCTGGACGGGCACCTCATTGGCGCCGTTGAGGCTGGTGGCGAGGATGGTGCCGCCACTGCCGCCCATGACGCCGCTCTGCGTGACGATGGTCTGGTCGTCGTGCGCGGAGTGGCTCATGCCGGCCATGCCATTGCTCTTGCCGTGGCTGCCGCCGGCGGCGACCGCCGGGATGACGGCGGCGGCGACACCGGCCGCGGCGGCTACCGCGACGCCGGTCAGGATCAGGCTCTTGCGACGCGTGCTGAACGTGGCGTTCGATCCCATGATTCTGTTTTCTCCCCGTATCTCAGCCGACACCCCCTGCGTCAGCTTCTGGGCATGAGTACGGAACGGATCTCATCCTGGACTCAATCCAAGTGTGTGACCCGGGTCACACAAGGTCGCCGTGCTCGCCATCGGGCACACCACCGGTTACCGCCCGGGGAACTAACCCGCCCGGTGCACCACAGCGTCCACCAGCTCCATCAGCGAGACCTTCGCATCGCACTCCGGCAGCGGAACCAGCGCCGCACGCGCCTCCTCCGCGTACCGCACGGTGTCCCGGCGGGCCTGTTCGAGGGCAGGGTGGACCCGCAGCCGGGAGAGCGCCTCGGCGTGCCGGGCGTCGTCCGTCAGGTCGGAGTCGAGCAGCTCGCACAGCGCGATGTCCTCGGCGAGCCCGAGCCGCTCCACGCGCTCACGAAGACGGAGTACCGGCAGCGTGGGAATGCCCTCGCGCAGATCCGTGCCCGGCGTCTTCCCGGACTCATGCGAGTCGGAGGCGATGTCCAGCACGTCGTCCGCGAGCTGGAAGGCGACGCCCAGCCGCTCCCCGTACTGCGTCAGCACGTCCACGACCGTCTCGTCGGCGCCCGACATCATCGCGCCGAACCGACACGCGACGGCGACCAGCGAGCCGGTCTTGCCGCTCAGCACATCGAGGTAGTGGTCGACCGGGTCGCGCCCGTCGCGCGGACCGGCCGTCTCCAGGATCTGACCCGTCACCAGCCGTTCGAACGCCTCGGCCTGGATCCGGACGGCCTCGGGCCCGAGGTCGGCCAGGATGTACGAGGCGCGCGCGAAGAGGAAGTCTCCGGTGAGGACGGCCACCGAGTTGCCCCAGCGGACGTTCGCGCTGGGCACCCCGCGCCGCACCTCGGCCTCGTCCATCACGTCGTCGTGGTACAGCGTGGCGAGATGGGTCAGCTCGACGACCACCGCCGAGGGCACGACACCCGGCGCGTAGGGATCACCGAACTGCGCGGCGAGCATCAAGAGCAGCGGCCTGAACCGCTTCCCGCCTGCCCGCACGAGGTGTTGGGCGGCTTCCGTGATGAAGGGGACCTCGCTCTTGGTGGCTTCGAGCAAACCCTCCTCGACAGCCGCCAATCCGGCCTGGACATCGGCTTCGAGAGCCTGGTCCCGCACGCTCAGCCCGAACGGCCCGACGACGGTCACGAGAGGTTCTCCTGTCTGCTGACGATCACATGGCGAACTCGGTCGATCATTCGGTCGATGACACGGTTTGTCGATGTGTCGCTGCCATCACTCAAGTCAGCGTATCCGGTCACGTTTCGATCACCACGAGCGCCCACCGTCCCTCGCGCGACTTCGCTCCAGGGGGAGGTACCCCCTACGCCCGGGCGGTATCGGATCACGGGCGGTATGTTCTTGATCAGTTGATACGACATGACATGTACCGACTTGCGAAGAGGCAGGCGCCCGTGGCCCGAAGCACCGTCGAAGCCGAGCCCGGCAGCCGGCCGCCACCGGGTGACGACCACGCCTTCTTCGGCCAGCCCAGGGGCCTGCTGACCCTCTCCGGCCTGGAGGTCTGGGAACGCTTCTCGTTCCTCGGCATGCAGGCCATCCTGGTCCTCTATTTCGCCGACACCGTCGCCCACGGCGGCATGGGCATGTCCGCGGGCACCGCCGCATCCGTGTCGGCGGCGTACGGAACGCTCGTCTACCTGGTCTCCGTCGCCGGCGGCTGGCTCGCCGACCGCATGCTCGGCTCGTACCGCGCGGTCCTGTGGGGCGGCATCCTGATCGCCTGCGGCCATTACTCCATGGCGGTTCCCACGGCCACGATGACCTGGGTGGGCCTCGGCCTGATCAGCGCGGGCACCGGCCTGCTCAAGCCCAACGTCGCCACGATGGTCGGCAAGCTCTACCGCACCGACGACGACCGTCGTGACGCCGGCTTCGCCCTCTACTACATGGCGATCAACATCGGCGCCTTCGCGGGCCCCCTGATCACCGGCTGGCTCGGCGACCACAAGGGCTGGCACTGGGGTTTCTCGGCGGCAGCGGTCGGCATGACGTTCGGCCTGATCCAGTATGTGATGGGCCGCCGTCACCTGGCGGGACGCAGACGCGCGGCGGAATTCGCCCTCACGCCGGAAGGGATGCGCCGCGCCGTCCGGCTGATCGTCGCGGGCCTGCTGACGGTCGCCGTGCTCGCGGTGCTCCTCGGGGCCGGCGGCTCGCTGACGATGGGCCGTTTCGTCGATCTCCTCACCCTCGTCTCGGTGATCGCGCCGGTCGTCTACTTCGCGGTGATGTTCTCCAGCCCCCGGGTGACCCCCGAGGAGCGCGGCCGGCTGCGCCCGTACGTGGTCCTCTTCCTCGCCTCGACCGTCTTCAACTTCATCCTCTTCCAGGCGTACTCGACGATGATGCTGCTCGCCGCGTCGAACGCCGAGACGACGATCCTCGGCTTCGACTTCCCGGCGAGCTGGTACGCCTCCGCGCTCGGCGCCTTCGAGGTCGGCCTCGCCCCGGTCGTGGCCGCCCTCTGGGTCCGGATGGGCCACAGCCAGCCGCACGCCTCGAACAAGATCGCGATCGGCGTCGTACTCGGCGGTCTGTCGTTCCTCCTGATGGTGCTGCCGACCAGCGGCCACTCGAGCGACGACTACCTGATGTCGGCCTGGTGGATCGTCGGCTCGTACCTGCTCCTCGGCCTCGGTGACGTCCTCCTCGAAACCTCCGGCATGTCCGCCACCACCAAGCTCGCCCCCGTCGCCTTCGCCAGCCAGACGATGTCTCTCTGGTTCCTGTCCCTCGCGCTCGCCAACGGCATCCAGGCCCAGACGGTGAAGCTGTACGACGACGTCTCCAAGCCGGCGTACTTCGGCGTCAACGGGGCGATCGCGGTGGCGGCCGGCCTCGCCGTGATGGCGCTCGCCCCTTGGCTGCGCCGCACGATGCACCCCGTCCACTGAGGTGACACTCATGCACATCCGTACGTCCTTCCCCTACGAGACGACTCACGAGGACGTCCTCATCCCCCTTCCGGACGGCACCCGTCTGTACGCCCGGATCTGGCGCCCGCTGACCGACGAGCCCGTACCCGCCCTCCTCGAATACCTCCCGTACCGCCTCACGGACTGGACCGCGCCCCGCGACTGGCAACGCCATCCCTGGTACGCGGGCCACGGCTACGCCTCCGTCCGCGTGGACGTCCGCGGTCACGGCAACTCGGAGGGCATGCCGACGGACGAGTACTCGCAGGTGGAGCTGGCCGACGGGGTGGAGGTCGTCGACTGGCTGGCCGCCCAGCCCTGGTGCAGCGGCAAGGTCGGCATGTTCGGGATCTCCTGGGGCGGCTTCAACTCCCTCCAGATCGCGGCCCTCGCGCCCGAGCCGCTCAAGGCGATCGTCACGGTCTGCTCGACGGACGACCGCTATGACAACGACGTGCACTACATGGGAGGTTCCGTCCTCGCCGTCGACATGCACGCCTGGGCGGCCACGATGCTCGCCTTCGTCTCCCGCCCACCCGACCCGGTGCACGTGGGCGAGGTGATGTGGCGGGACATGTGGGTGAAGCGCCTGGAGGCGGTCGACCCGTTCGTCCACACCTGGCTGTCCCACCAGACCCGGGACGCGTACTGGCGCCACGGCAGCGCCTGCGAGGACTACGGCGCCATCCGCGCGGCGGTCCTGGCGGTCGGCGGCTGGCACGACCCGTACCGCGACACGGTGCTGCGCCTGGTCGAGAACCTGCCGCCCGACCGCGTACGAGGCCTGATCGGCCCCTGGTCGCACCAGTACCCGGACCGGGGCCTGCCACCGGGCCCGGCGATCGGCTTCCTCCAGGAGACCCTGCGCTGGTGGGACCACTGGCTCCGGGACAAGGACACCGGCGCCATGTCCACTCCCGTGCTCCGCTCGTACGTGATGGACGCGCACCCCCCGGCGACGACGTACCCGTCCCTGCCCGGCCGCTGGGTGGGTGACCCCGCCTGGCCCTCCCCCTCGGTGACCCCGGTCTCGTACGCGCTCCAGGGGGCGCCGGTCCTGGTCCGTTCCCCCCAGCACACGGGGGTGGACGCGGGCCGCTTCTTCCCCTTCGGGAACGACGCGGATCTGCCGCCGGACCAGCGGGAGGAGGACGCCAGATCGGCGTGCTTCGAGTTCGAAGTGCCGGAGGACACCTGGGTGTTGGGCCGTCCGGTGGTCCGGCTGCGGCTGACGTCCTCGACCCCCCGGGGTCAGGTGATCGCCCGCCTCTGCGACGTGGCCCCCGACGGAGCCTCGACACTCGTCACCCGAGGTGTGCTGAACCTGTCAGCGCGCTATGGCCGTGACCAGGCGGTTTCCTGGAAACCGGGCGCTACGGAGGACGTGGTTTTCGACCTGAACAGCATCGGTTACGCGTTCCCGGCGGGCCACCGCATCCGCCTCTCCGTCTCCTCGGCGTACTGGCCCTGGATCTGGCCCCAGCCGGGCTCGGAGGCCGGCTTCACCCTGGACCCGGCGGGCAGCACGCTGGAACTCCCGCTGCGGGCAAAGGAGTCGACGCCCTCCCTCACGTTCGAGGAACCGGAGCAGTCCGAGCCCCTGGGAGTCGTCGTCCCCGCGACGCTGGACGAACCCCGTCCGGAACGCCTGGTCGTCCATGACGTGGCCGCCGGCACCTGGCGTCTGGAGGTGGACCCGCGCTACGGCGGCACGCGCGTGTACCCCGACGGCCTCGAATTCACCGAGGACGCGCTGGAGACGTACACGATCGACGCCTCCGACCCCCTGTCGGCCCGCGCCCGCTCGACCTGGTCGGTCCGCCTCCACCGCCCGGACCTGCCCTGGGACGCGCGGGTGTCCACGACGTCCGACATCACCTGTGACGCCGAGGACTTCATCACCTCCAACGAGGTGATCTGCAAGGACGGCGACGAGGTGGTCTTCCACCGGACGTGGGAGAAGAGGATTCCCAGAACGGCGGGCTAGAGGCCCAGGGGCGCCATGGGGAACGATCGCACCATGGCGCGATCGCGGACCGGGGAATTCCTGATGGACCTCGACGAGGGCATGCTCGCGTACTTCCGTGAGATGGCCCAGGAGATGGTCACGCGCTTCGGGATCTCGCGGGCGGAGGCCGTGGCGAGGATCAACAGGGCATACGAGGGGCAGAAGTTCGAGCCGTATCCCGACCTGATGTGCCACGAGCTTCCCGAATACTGGGGCTACGGCCTCTACTTCAAGCCCAACGCGGGCCGCCTCCCCGACGACGACCCCGACACGGATCTCTCCGTGTGGGAGGTCCGCCCGGCTCCGCCGAGGCACTCCCCCGCCTGGACGCTCGAACCGTAATGACCGAGTTGCCCGTCTTGCCGCTTTAATTCCGCCCAGTCGCGTGAATTGGGTCACGCCCGGCCGGATCCCGCGCCAGAGCCCCCTCGGTGACTTCCCCCTTTGCAAAAGGCAAGTTGAGGATCGAATTCCGGATCAATCGGACGTTTCACCCTCGCCATATCCGGGCTAAAGCGATCTTCACTGCGACATCAGGTCTTGTTCCCGACATGTGCTCTCGCATACGTTCACGTCGATCCGAGCGGATCGCCGAATCCTGCCGCCGCCCGGAAACCCCACCCACCCACGCACGCACGGCAGGAGCGGGGGACCCAGGTAAGCCGCCGAACCGGAACCCCGGAACGGCTAGGGGTGAAGCCGCGTCCACAGCGCGGCCGGGCATCTCCCGCCCGAACCCGACAGCTCACCTCGCAGGCACCGGAGAGGAAAAGCGCCATGCCCGTACGAGGCAAGCACCGCCGCCCCAAGACCAGCACCCTCACCCGCGGCATGATCGCCGTCGGCACGAGCGGAGCCGCGCTCGCGCTCCCCCTCGTGAGCGCGACCGGCGCGCACGCGGCCACACCGACCCAGGTGGCACAGGTGGCACAGGTCGCGAAGACCGCCGCGGTCACGACTCCGGAGGTCCAGCTCCTCACCTACAAGGTGGCCGCCGGCGACACCCTCTCCACGATCGCGCAGAAGAACCCCACGAGCGGCGGCTGGAAGAAGCTGTACGAGGCGAACAGAGCGGTCATCGGTGCGAACCCGGCCCTGATCCGCCCGGGCCTGACGCTGACGGTGGGCACGAAGACCGTGAAGTCGACCACGTCGAGCTCGACGGCGAAGGCAATCACGACCACCCCCGCCTCCGCCACGACGTACACCAACAACCTCGACGGCTGGATCAAGCAGTCCCTGGACATCATGGCCAAGTCGGGCATTCCGGGCACCTATAACGGCATCTACCGCAACGTGATGCGCGAGTCCTCGGGCAACCCCCTGGCCATCAACAACTGGGACTCCAACGCTGTCGCCGGCACCCCCTCCAAGGGCCTCCTCCAGGTCATCGACCCGACCTTCAACGCCTACCACGTCGCCGGCACGTCGACGAACCCCTACGACCCGGTCGCGAACATCACGGCGGCCTGCAACTACGCGGCGGCGGTGTACGGCTCGATCGACAACGTCAACGGGGCCTACTGACCAGCCCTCCCCCTACCCGTCCACCAGGTACCGGTAGACCGTCGACTGCCGGGCCTGGAAACCAAGACGTTCATACAGCCGGTTCGCGGCCGGCCGATCCGGCCGGGAGGTCAGATCGACGGTCCGGGCGCCCGCTTCCCGGGCCATCCGCAGAGCTTCCTGAGTCAGCAGCGCCGCGATGCCCCGGCCGCGCGCCGCAACGTCCACAACCACGTCCTCGATGCGACCGCGCAGCCCGGACGGCACGGGAAGCAGTACCAGGGTCAGCGTGCCGACGATCTCGCCCGCCGCCCGGGCGACCAGCACCGTGTTCGCATCGCAGGACACCATCCGCTCGACCGCCTCGCGGTCGAGTGGCTTGGCGGTCGAGGACAGCTGCGGCAGCAACCGGCCGAAGGCGTCGACAAGTTCTTGACTCGCTTCCCGGATGATCTCCACCTGAACGCTCATGCGCCGGAGCGTATCGGCCGCCTCCCGGACCGCAGGGTCGCGACAGCGGGACAGAAGCGGGACGGAGGTGTCGGCGCGGCCGGGCCTAACGGCCCTCGAACAGCCGCTCCAGCACCACGGCGATCCCGTCGTCCTCGTTCGACAAGGTCACCTCGTCGGCCACCGCCTTGAGTTCCGGGTGGGCGTTGGCCATGGCGACACCGTGGGCGGCCCAGTCGAACATCGGGATGTCATTGGGCATGTCGCCGAAGGCGAGGGTGGTGGCGGGGCCGAGCCCGAGGTGTTCGGCGGCGAGGGCGAGCCCCGTCGCCTTGGTCACGCCACATGGCTGAAGTTCGACGGTGCCCGGCCCCGACATGGTGACCGTCGCCAGGGAACCCACCACTCCGCGCGCCGCCGACGCCAACTCGTCGTCGGACAAGGAGGGGTGACGGAGCAACACCTTGCTGATCGGCTCCGTCCACAGGTCGTCGCGCCGCCGCACCCGCACCGCCGGCAGCGTCGGATGCGGCATCACATACCCCGGCTCGATCAGCGTCAGTCCGTCCACGCCGTCCTGGTCCACCGCCGCGTAGAGCAGCCCGACCTCCGCCTCGATCTTGCCCAGCGCGGTCTCCGCCAGCTCCCTGTCCAGGGTCACCGACCACAGCAGACGGTCCGCCCCGGCGTCGTACAACTGCGCCCCCTGCCCGCACACCGCCAGCCCCTCGCCGCCGAGTTCGTCGAGGAGCGGTCGGACCCTCGGCGCCGGCCGTCCCGTCACCACCAGATGCCGGGCCCCCTCAGCCGTGGCTCTCGCCAACGCGGCCCGCGACCGGTCGGAGAGTGTGTCGTCGCCGCGCAGCAGCGTTCCGTCCAGGTCAGTGGCGATGAGTGAATATGCAGTCGGAGCGGCCATGATCCGAAGAATACGGATCGAACGACACATCGGCCCGGCGTGAACCGGACGACGTCCGGTATCCCGTCCGCAACGCCGTTCACCGCACGGGCGGCACGGACAGCGCGGCCGGTTCGGGCAGCACGGCCGGTTCGGGCAGCAGGATCGGTACGGGCAGTGCAAGCGGTTCGGGTTGTGCGAGCGGTGCGGGTTGCGCGGGGGAGGACGGTGAAGTGGTCGGTGGTGGCGTGGAGTTGGCGGGGTGGAATGATCCGGGCGCAGGCCCTGACGACCCAAGGGCCGCCGGCCTTCATCGAGAGAGTGCGGGGAGACACATGAACCTCAAGCCCGACGAGTGGACCAAGAGCGGCGACAGCGGCTCGGCCGGCCCCCAACTCAGCGTCACCCAGGCTGCCTTCCTCCTGGACTCCACACGGTGACCCCCTTCCGGCAACACCTCCGAACCGCCGCCGAAGACGTCGTCCGGCGCTTCCCGGAAGCCCTCAAGCCCGAGATCTACGCCCTCTCCTTCCGTATCTGGCGAATCGACGGCGACGATCGGCACCCGTACGTGGCCATCGGGTACAACACCGAGACCCAGTACGAGCAGCAGACCTACCCGGAGGACCCGGGAGAGGCCCGCTGGAACTACGCCTGCTGGCTGCTCGACGGCTTCGAGATGCTCGGCAACGTGCCCGAGGACCCCACCGGAAGCCCCCTGTACGTGGACGAGGTCAAGCGGCTGGGGATCTGGTTCGACGGCGAGTACGACTTCCTCACCATGGATCTGCCCGAGGAAGAGGAGGACGAGCTGGACGCCAGGTCCGACCTGCTCCGGCTCCACTTCTACGACGCCTGCATCGACCTCGCACGCCACCTGCGCGCGAGCGGTCTGATCGAGAAGGTCTTAGGCCGCCCGCTCCCCGTCGTGGTCTTCGACATGGACTGCCCCGGCTGGGAGATCGAGGCGACCGAAGCCGCCAACCCACCGGAGCTCATCACCGACTACCTGGCCTGGCAGAAGTCGGCGTGACGCCGGGGGCGGCGGCCAACGGGCGCGAGGGGCGCGGCCGACGGGCGGCGCCCCTCAGCCGTACGACCTCAGCCCGTACGACCACAGCCATGCGACCTCAGCCATACGACCTCAGCCCGTACGGCCTCACCCGTACGGCCTCACCCGTGCGCGGCCACCAGATGCTTCGCCAACCGCGGTGAAGCGAACTCCGTCCCGCACACGAACCGCATCACCGGCCCGTACGAAGCCGCCGCCGGCAACCCAGTGAAGTACAGCCCGGGCACGGAGGACCGATACCCGGCGCCCAGCTTGGGCGTGCCCCGGCTCACCCCCAGCTCCGTACGCAACTCGTGCCCGAGGAAGTCCATCGCGGCGATGTCGACGCGGTAGCCGGTCGCGGCTATGACGTGGTCGGCGGAGAGTTCCTCGACCCGGCCGCCGTGGGTCTGGACGGAGAGCACGGGGCTGCCGTCGGTGGCCCCGGCGCCGACGATCCGGGAGACCTCGCGGACGCCGACCTTGCCCTCGAAACGGTCCCGGAGCCACCAGGCACCGAGCGGCCCGAGCACCCGGCGGACCAGGAAGTGCCGGGCCTGGGCGGGCAGGTAGCGATAGGGCTGCGGGTAGTAGCTCAGCGCCCACAGGGACCAGGCACGGCCGAACGGCGACTCGGGGCGCAGCTTCGGCTGCTCCCACGGCGGCGCGCCGAAGTCGACGGCGCCCTTGCCGCGGGCCACCAGCCGCACCTGCGCACCCGCCTCCGCCGCGAGCGCCGCCGTCTCCAGGGCGGACTGGCCCGCGCCGACGACGATGAGCTCCTTGCCGGAGAACCGCTTCAGGTCGTGGTGCTGGGAGCTGTGGGAGACCGGGCCCGTAGGCGTGGGCCCGTCCGCCGCCGCACCCGCGAGTTCGGCGGGCAGATGGGCGAGCCCGGACAGCCCGGTGGCCACCACGACCGCCCGCGCGGTGAACAACTCCCCCGAGTCCAGCTTGAGTTCAAAGCCCCCGGAACCCCCCGAGCCCCCGGAGCCGTCGCGGCCGCCTTTGCGGTCGACCGAGACGACCCGCACCCGCTCCAGCTCGGGCACGAGCTTCTGCTGGAACCACTCCCCGTACGCGATGAACGTCTCGACCGGGATGATGTCCTCGTCCGTGACCAGTCGCGGTATCCCCGCCGCGTTGCAGTAGTCGAGAAGCGTGTGCCCGTGCTGCGGGGCATCGATGCTGGACGCGGCCGGGGTCGACTTGAGCAGCATTCCCTCGGGCATGTGATCGCGCCAGCTCACCATGGGCTCGCCGAACACACGCACCGGAACACCACGCGCCCGCAGATGGGCGGCGGTGGACAGGCCGAATGGCCCGGCACCGATGACTGCTACCGGATGAATCACGAAGTCCCCTCCCCAGGACGTACTACGTCTACTTCGTGGTGGAACTGTTGGTGCTGCCGCGGCGGTTGGTCCGCCACAGCTGATACAGATGCTTCGCGCCCGGCCGCACGAAGCGCGCGAGCATCGTGAAGAACGGCCGCAGGTCGTCACCCGCGAGCCATGCCAGCTCCGTACCACTCGCGCGAGCCGGCGCGTGCGGTGTCGTATAGCCGCTGCGCCGGTAGGCGAGCAGGGCCGGCAGGTCGATGTTCTCCACGATGTACCGGTGACCGGCGCGTTGTTCCCCCTCAGGAACGCTCCGTCCGGTCAGATCCAGATGCATGGCACGGACGACGTCGATCCCCGACTCGTTCTCGAAGAGCCGGAATTGCGCGCCCATCCGTGGGTTGAAGTCAAGGAGCTTGTACTGTCCGTCGCGCCGGTCGAAGCGCAGGTCCAGGTCGATGACGCCGCTGAAGCCGATCTGTTTGATGAAACGCGCGGCGAGGTCCGCGAGTTCCGGATTGTCGACGACGTACGCATTCGCCGTCATTCCCGCGTGCGGCGGCCAGGAGCGGACCTTCACGCCCGTGAACATCGCGAGCGGCGTCGAGTCCGCGTCGAAGTACGCGTGCACGATCCAGTCCTCTGCCTCCTCTCTCGGCAGGTACTCCTGGAGGATCACTCCGGGTTGCGCACCCCAGTCCCGGGCGAGCGTGAGCAGCCCCTCGCGGGTCGCGATCTTCGTCGTCCCGTTCACCGCCGGCCGGCTGCGGCGCACGAACGCCTCGCGGTTCTTGGCGACGAGCGGGAAGCGGGCGCTCTCGGCGAACGCCACGATCTCCTCGTACGACTGCGGAAAGGCCGCCGCGGGGCTCGGAATGCCATGCTCCATACAGAGTTCGTGCAGCCCCTGCTTGCTGGCGAGGCGACGCGGCAGCTTGGCGTCGATGCGCGGAAAGAGGAAGCGGTCCCCCAGCTCGTCCTGGTGTTCGGCGATCAGTACGGCGGCCTCTTCGTCCGTCGGGACGAGGACGGTCGGCCTGCCGATGCGACGGCCGATGCGCAGTAACCCTTCGACGAGCCGCTCCGGCTCCTCCGTCCCGGTGGTCGGCCAGACGAAGGCGCGGCGCAGATAGCGTGAAGCCGCGGCCGGTGTGTAACGGTCCTCCGTGATCGCATACATCGGTATGCCGAGTCGGCCCAGGCTTCGGATGGCGCCCACCCCGCCGTGGTGCAGTGGATAGTCGCCGAACTTCACGATGAGCCCAGGGACGTCCCGGTCGGCGTCGACCGGCACGCTGCTGGAGCTCCTGGCCACGGGTCCCCCCACGCGTCCCCCCTACGGACCGGACCCACCCCGTCCGTGTCCCCCAAAGGACGCTAAGCCGGAATTGACTCGTCCGACAAGGCCTATTCGGACATTGCGAACTCTTTAGGCACTGCCACAGCATGGTCACTCCCCCGTAACGTGTGCCGCGACCACATGGAACGCGTGGAACACATGGATCACATGGCGAGTACGAATCCGAAAGCGAGGCACCAACCGATGCCCCCCTTCGATGTCCCCGAGGGCGATCCCTTCGGCCCGCACAACCTTCCGTACGGCGTGTTCTCCCCGAACGACGCGGCCGGCTCCTCGGAACGAACCGTCGGCGTCCGCCTCGGCGACCACGTACTCGACGCGGGCGCGGCGGCCCGGGCACTCGGCTCCCCGTACGCCGAGCTGCTGGGCCGGCCGACCCTGAACCCGCTGCTCGCGGCGGGCCGTACGGCCTGGTCCGACGTACGGCGCGCGCTCACGGCCTGGGTGACGGTCCCGTCCCACCGGGAGACCCTCGCACCCCATCTCCACCCTCTCTCCGAGGTGACCCTGCACCTCCCCTTCGACGTGGCGGACTACGTCGACTTCTACGCCTCCGAGAACCACGCCCGGAACGTCGGCCAGATCTTCCGCCCCGACGCCGCCGACTCCCTCACCCCCAACTGGAAGCACCTGCCGATCGGTTACCACGGCCGTTCGGGCACGGTGGTGGTGTCGGGGACGGAGGTGATCCGCCCCTCGGGCCAGCGGAAGGCGCCTGCCGACGCCGCTCCCGTCTTCGGCCCCTCCATCCGCCTGGACATCGAGGCGGAGGTCGGCTTCGTGGTCGGCGCCCCGTCGGCCATGGGCTCGTCCGTCCCCCTCTCCTCCTTCCGCGACCACGTCTTCGGCCTCTGCCTCCTCAACGACTGGTCGGCGCGCGACATCCAGGCCTGGGAGTACGTCCCCCTCGGCCCCTTCCTCGGCAAGTCCTTCGCCACGTCGGTGTCGGCATGGATCACCCCGCTCGACGCCCTGGAGGACGCCCGCGTCGCGCCCCCCACCCGCACGCACCCCCTTCTCCCCTACCTCGACGACTCCTCCGAGGACCCCGGCGGCTACGACCTCCGTATCTCCGTCGCCCTCAACGGCCACGTCGTCTCCGAGCCCCCCTTCTCCACCATGTACTGGACGGCCGCCCAGCAGCTGGCCCATATGACGGTCAACGGCGCCTCCCTGCGCACCGGCGACCTGTACGGCTCGGGCACCGTCAGCGGCCCCTCCGAAGCCGAACGCGGCTCCCTCCTCGAACTCACCTGGAACGGCCGCGACACCCTCGACCTCCCCGACGGCAAGCGCACGTTCCTGGAGGACGGCGACGAGGTGACACTGACGGCGTGGGCTCCGGGGCCGGGTGGCACGCGGGTGGGCCTGGGCGAGGTGAGGGGACGGATCAGTCCGTCCGGCGTCTGAGGACGAGCGCGAAGCGCGATACGGAGGCCTGGGGGCCGAGCCCCCAGGCACCGGCCCCCCGGCGGTGGCAGATCTTCCGCAGGACACGGGCAAACCCCAGGTCAGCACAGTCCCCACCCCACCCCCAGGTGGCGCAACGCTCCAGCAACGCCCCCCCCCACGCCCCGTCGGTATGGTCCGTCGCATGCCCTCCGAACGCATCCGAGACCACGCCGGCCAAGGCGCGACCACCGTTGCCGCCCGCAGGCGCCGGCTGCGCGCCGACCGGGCCCGGCAACTCGCCGACCTGCTCCGCCACCAGGTGCTGACCGGCGGCTTCCCGGACGACACACTGCCGCACGAGGTCGCCATCGGCACCGACTACCGCGCCTCGCGCAACACCGTCCGCCAAGCCCTCGACCTGCTCCGCGCGGAGGGCCTGGTGGAGCGCCTCCGCGGGGGTCGACGAGGACGCCCGTGCCGCCCTCGCCACGGCTGTGTCGGACCCGGACGCGGACGTCAGGGCGTATGCGTCATGGGCGCTGTGACCTCCCGGTCGGCACCGCCGGCGGCACACAGGCCCACAGCGGGGGGCGGTCAGGGCGCCCCGCCCGTACCCCTATATCCAGTCCTCCGGCGCCGGTTCCTCGTACATCTCCGGCCAGTCCGGGTCCGGCGCCTCAGCGATCACCCGCGCCGGAGCCGCCTTGGGAGCGGCTGCAGAAGCGGCTACAGGAGCGGCTCCAGGAGCCCCTCCCAGTGACGCGAGGACCGCCACCACGCCTTCGCCATACGTCGCCAACTTCTTCTCGCCGACCCCGCTGATGCCGCCCAGGCCGCTCACCGAGGTGGGCCACGCTGTGGCGATCTCCCGCAGTGTCGCGTCGTGGAAGATGACGTACGCCGGGACGCCCTGTTCGCGGGCCTGTTCGGCGCGCCAGGTGCGCAGGGCCTCGAAGGCGGGGATCAGCTCCGGGGGCAGCTCGGCGACGGCGGCCTTGGCCTTGCGCTCGCCGCGGCCCGAGCCGGAACCGGACCCCGACCGGGAGGTCACCGGCTTCGGCGGCTCCTTGCGCAACGGCACCTCGCGCTCGCGCCGCAGCACCGTCCCACTGTCCTCGGTCAGCACCAGCGTCCCGTACTCGCCCTCGACCGCGAGCAGCCCCTGGGCCAGCAACTGCCTGACGACACCCCGCCATTCGGACTCGGAGAGTTCCTCGCCGATACCGAAGACGGACAGCTGGTCGTGGTCGAACTGGATCACCTTGGCGGTCCGGCGCCCCAGCAGGATGTCGACGATCTGGAGCGCGCCGAACTTCTGCCCCCGCTCGCGCTGCAAGCGCACCACCGTGGACAGCAGCTTCTGCGCCGCGACCGTGCCGTCCCAGGTCTCGGGCGGCGTCAGACACGTGTCGCAGTTGCCGCACGCGGGGGTGTTCGGGTCCTGGCCGAAGTAGGCCAGGAGCTGGGAGCGCCGGCACTGCGCCGTCTCGCACAGGGCCAGCATCGAGTCCAGGTGGGCGGCCGCCCGGCGGCGGAACGCCTCGTCGCCCTCCGAGCTCTGGATCATCTTGCGCTGCTGGACCACGTCCTGGAGGCCGTAGGCCATCCAAGCCGTGGACGGCAGTCCGTCGCGGCCCGCGCGGCCCGTCTCCTGGTAGTAGCCCTCGACGGACTTCGGCAGGTCGAGGTGGGCGACGAACCGTACGTCCGGCTTGTCGATGCCCATGCCGAAGGCGATGGTGGCGACCACGATCAGGCCCTCTTCGCGCAGGAAGCGCGACTGGTGGGTGGCGCGGGTGCCCGCGTCCAGGCCCGCGTGGTACGGCACCGCCTCGATGCCGTTGCGGGAGAGGAACTCGGCGGTCTTCTCCACCGAGTTGCGCGAGAGGCAGTACACGATGCCCGCGTCGCCCGTGTGCTCCTCGCGCAGGAAGGACAGCAGTTGCTTCCTGGGGTCGGCCTTCGGAACTATCCGGTACTGGATGTTGGGGCGGTCGAAGCTCGCCTCGAAGTGACGGGCGCTCGGCATGCCCAGGCGCTGGGTGATCTCCTTGTGCGTCGCGCGGGTGGCCGTGGCCGTCAGCGCGATCCGCGGGACGTCGGGCCAGCGCTCGCCCAGCAGCGACAGCGCCAGGTAGTCGGGACGGAAGTCGTGACCCCACTGGGCCACACAGTGCGCCTCGTCGATCGCGAAGACCGAGATCTTCGCGCGCGACAGCAGGTCGAGGGTGGTGTCCAGCCGCAGCCGCTCCGGGGCCAGGTAGAGCACGTCCAGCTCCCCGGCCAGGAACTCCGCCTCGACCACCCGCCGCTCGTCGAAGTCCTGCGTCGAGTTCATGAACCCGGCACGCACGCCCAGCGCGCGCAGCGCGTCCACCTGGTCCTGCATCAGCGCGATGAGAGGGGAGACCACGACGCCCGTACCGGGTCTGACCAGTGCCGGAATCTGGTAGCAGAGCGACTTGCCGCCACCCGTCGGCATCAGGACGACGGCATCACCGCCCGCCACCACATGCTCGATGATCGCTTCCTGCTCGCCGCGGAAGGCGTCGTACCCGAAGACCCGGTGGAGCGTGGCCAGTGCCTCGCTGTCACTCCGTGTCTCCGTCGCGTCCGCTTCGGTCATCACACCCGTCCCGCCCATCGCCCGTCCCCCGTCCGTCGTGCTTCGCCCACGACAGCCACCATAGGGCTCCGGACCGACAGCCTCAGAGTTATCCACAGGCTGCGACCGGCCGACTCCCGTCCGCACCGGTTCCCGGCTCACCGCGCTCCCCGGGCGGCGCACCCGCCG
This sequence comes from Streptomyces sp. R35, assembly GCF_041053035.1. Lineage (NCBI taxonomy): Bacteria > Bacillati > Actinomycetota > Actinomycetes > Kitasatosporales > Streptomycetaceae > Streptomyces > Streptomyces sp. R35. The sequence goes on along the minus strand of NZ_CP163440.1, from coordinate 6,504,124 downwards.
GCGTTCAGCCCGTTGGCCCCCTACGCATGGCGACGCCCCACGACCACGGGACATGCTGCTCGGGCGGGGGAGGGAGCCCGCGCCCGACGGGCCGGCGCCGTCCCGTACGCCTCTCGTGCCTCTCGTGCCTCTCGTGCCTCTAGGAGTCATCGCATGTCCCAGCGTCCGCTCAGGACCGCCATCGCCCTCACGACAGCCGCCGCGGCGTCCTTCGCTCTGGCCACCGTCCCCGCCCATGCCACCGCGGACGACCCCGACGACCCGAAGGTCCAGGAGGAGCTGGCCACGGCGTATGTCGCGACCGCGAAGTACCTCGACGAGTCGGCCGCCATCGCCGATGGATACGTCCCCAATCGGTGCTCCGAGGACCCCGCGGGTCACGGCAGCATGGGCTACCACTACTTCAAGGAGTCCCTCTACGGCTCGGTCGACCCGGCGAAACCCGCGTCTCTCCTCTATGAGGACGGGATGGACGGGAAGCGCCGACTCGCTGGGGTGGAGTGGATCGTTCCGGACGCCGACCACAACCTGAAGACGAGCAACGACAGGCCCTCGATGTTCGGCGGTCAGAAGTTCGACGGCCCGATGCCCGGCCACAACGCCACCATGCCGATCCACTACGACCTGCACGTCTGGATCTGGAAGGACAACCCCAACGGCTTGTTCAACCGATGGAATCCCACGGTGAAGTGCCCGGCCCGCCCGGGCCACACAGCCCACGCATCTCCCACGGCTCCCACGGGCCAAACAACCGACATGGCCAACATGGCCCACTGAACATGGCTCGGGCCCCGCTCCCTCCCGAGGAGGAAGCGGGGCCCGGCACTAGCTTGGTTCACCGGCACCTGCCTGGTTCACCGACACCTGTTTGGCTCAGCGGACGAAGACCCCCGCCTGCCCTGCCAGATCCAGGAAGTACTGCGGCGCCACACCCAGTACCAGCGTGACCGCCACGCCCACCCCGATCGCCGTCATGGTCAGCGGCGACGGCACAGCGACCGTCGGGCCCTCCGGCCGCGGCTCACTGAAGAACATGAGCACGATCACCCGGATGTAGAAGAACGCCGCGATCGCCGAGGAGATCACACCGACCACGACCAGCGGGGCCGCGCCACCCTCCGCCGCCGCCTTGAACACGGCGAACTTTCCGGCGAAACCGGAGGTCAGCGGGATGCCCGCGAAGGACAGCAGGAAGACCGCGAACACGGCCGCCACCAGCGGGGACCTGCGCCCGAGACCGGCCCACTTGGACAGGTGTGTGGCCTCGCCGCCCGCGTCCCGTACGAGCGTCACAACGGCGAAGGCGCCGATCGTGACGAACGAGTACGCGGCCAGATAGAAGAGCACCGACGAGACACCGTCCGGCGAGGTCGCGATGACACCCGCGAGGATGAAGCCCGCGTGCGCGATCGACGAGTACGCCAGGAGCCGCTTGATGTCGGTCTGGGTGATCGCCACGATCGCGCCGCCCAGCATGGTGACGATCGCGACGGCCCACATGACCGGCCGCCAGTCCCAGCGCAGGCCAGGCAGGACGACGTACAGCAGACGCAGCAGCGCGCCGAAGGCGGCCACCTTCGTCGCCGCCGCCATGAAGCCGGTGACCGGTGTCGGCGCGCCCTGGTAGACGTCCGGCGTCCACATGTGGAACGGCACCGCGCCGACCTTGAAGAGCAGGCCCATGACGACCATGGCGGCGCCGATGAGCAGCAGCACGTCGTTGCCCATGGTGCCGGCGAGCGCCGGGTCGACGTTCTGGATGGTGCCGTCGACGACCTGCGCGATCGTCGCGTACGACACCGAGCCCGCGTACCCGTACAGCAGGGCGATGCCGAAGAGCGTGAACGCGGAGGCGAAGGCGCCGAGCAGGAAGTACTTCACCGCGGCCTCCTGCGACATGAGCCGCTTGCGGCGGGCCACGGCGCACAGGAGGTAGAGCGGGAGGGAGAAGACCTCCAGCGCGATGAACAGCGTCAACAGGTCGTTGGCCGACGGGAAGACCAGCATGCCGCTGATCGCGAAGAGCAGGAGCGGGAACACCTCGGTGGTGGTGAACCCGGCCTTCACGGCGGCCTTCTCGCTGTCGCTGCCGGGCACGGACGCGGCCTGTGCGGCGAACGAGTCGACCCGGTTTCCGTGCGCCTCCGGGTCGAGGCGCCGCTCGGCGAAGGTGAACACACCGAGCAGTCCGGCCAGGAGGATCGTGCCCTGGAGGAACAGGGCCGGTCCGTCGACGGCGATCGCGCCCATCGCCGCGATGTGCGCCTTTGTCGTGCCGTATCCGCCCGCCGCGAGGGCGACGACCGCGGCGAACGCGGCGGCGAGTGCGACGACGGCGACGAACACCTGGGCGTAGTAGCGCGACTTGCGCGGCACGAACGCCTCGATCAACACCCCGACGATCGCCGCACCAATGACGATCAAGGTGGGCGACAATTGCCCGTATTCGATCTTCGGCGCGTCGATCTTGGAGATCGGATCGGCCGCGGTTGTCCACAGGCTGTGGACGGCTGCTGCGCTCACTTGGCCGCCTCCACCTCGGGCTTGGGGTCCGTCTTGTGTACGTCTGACATGGTTTGCTGGACCGCCGGGTTGACGATGTCGGTGACCGGCTTCGGGTAGACGCCCAGGAAGATCAGCAGTGCGATCAGCGGAGCGACCACCAGGAGCTCGCGCACCCTGAGGTCGGGCATCTCGGCGACCTCCGCCTTCACCGGGCCCGTCATCGTCCGCTGGTAGAGGACGAGCGTGTAGAGCGCGGCGAGGACGATGCCGAAGGTGGCGATGATGCCGACGGCCGGGTAGCGCGTGAACGTGCCGACCAGGACGAGGAATTCACTCACGAAGGGCGCGAGCCCGGGGAGCGAGAGGGTCGCGAGGCCGCCGATCAGGAAGGTGCCGGCGAGCACCGGGGCGACCTTCTGCACCCCTCCGTAGTCGGCGATCAGACGCGAGCCGCGCCGCGAGATCAGGAAGCCCGCCACCAGCATCAGGGCGGCGGTCGAGATCCCGTGGTTGACCATGTAGAGCGTCGCGCCCGACTGGCCCTGGGTGGTCATCGCGAAGATGCCCAGGATGATGAACCCGAAGTGCGAGATCGACGCGTACGCGACCAGCCGCTTGATGTCCCGCTGGCCGACCGCGAGCAGCGCCCCGTAGACGATGCTGATCAGGGCGAGTACGAGGATGACCGGCGTCGCCCACTTGCTGGCCTCCGGGAAGAGCCCGAGGCAGAAGCGGAGCATCGCGAAGGTGCCGACCTTGTCGACCACCGCCGTGATCAGTACGGCGACCGGGGCGGTGGCCTCACCCATGGCGTTGGGCAGCCAGGTGTGCAGCGGCCACAGGGGCGCCTTCACCGCGAACGCGAAGAAGAAGCCGAGGAACAGCCACCGCTCCGTGCTGGTCGCCATGTGCAGCGAGCCGTTGGCGCGGGCCTGCACGATCTCCGGGAGCGAGAAGTTCCCGGCGACTACGTAGAGGCCGATGACGGCGGCCAGCATGATCAGGCCGCCGACCAGGTTGTAGAGGAGGAACTTCACCGCGGCGTACGACCGTTGCGTGGCCGCCACTTCGTCGCCGTGTTCGTGGGCCTTGTCTCCGAAGCCGCCGATGAGGAAGTACATCGGGATCAGCATGGCTTCGAAGAAGATGTAGAAGAGGAAGACGTCGGTGGCCTCGAAGGAGATGATCACCATCGCCTCGACGGCCAGGATCAGAGCGAAGAAGCCCTGCGTCGGCCGCCACCTCTTGTTGCCGGTCTCGTGCGGGTCCGCGTCGTGCCAGCCCGCCAGGATGATGAACGGGATCAGCAGGGCGGTCAGCGCGACGAGCGCCACCCCGATGCCGTCCACCCCCAACTGGTACCGCACCCCGAAGGCCTTGATCCAGGAGTGGGATTCGGTGAGCTGGTAGCGGTCGCCGCCGGGATCGAAGCGCACCAGGGTCACGGCGGCGAGCACCAGGGTGCCGAGCGAGACGCACAGCGCCAGCCACTTGGCGGCGACGCGCTGCGCGGCCGGCACGGCGGCCGTGGCGATCGCCCCGAGGGCCGGGAGCGCCGCCGTCGCTGTCAGCAGTGGAAAGGACATCGGTATCAGACCGCCCTCATCAGCAGGGTCGCGGCGATGAGGATCGCCGCACCGCCGAACATCGAGACCGCGTAACTGCGCGCATAGCCGTTCTGCAGCTTGCGCAGCCGCCCGGAGAGGCCGCCCATCGAGGCCGCCGTACCGTTGACGACCCCGTCGACCAGGGTGTGGTCGACGTACACCAGGGAGCGCGTGAGGTGCTCACCGCCGCGCACCAGCACGACGTGGTTGAAGTCGTCCTGCAACAGGTCGCGCCGGGCGGCCCGGGTGAGCAGGGAGCCGCGCGGGGCGACGACCGGGACGGGACTGCGCCCGTACTGGGCGTACGCGATGCCGGCGCCGACGACGAGCAGTGCCATGGTGGCCAGCGTGACCGTGAGGGCGCTGACGGGCGAGTTGCCCTCCGAGTGCCCGGTGACCGGCTCCAGCCAGTTCAGGAAGCGGTCGCCGATGCTGAAGAAACCGCCCGCGAAGACCGATCCGAAGGCCAGCACGATCATGGGGATCGTCATGGACCTCGGGGACTCGTGCGGGTGCGGCGCGTGGCCTTCCGCATCCGGCTGCCAGCGCTTCTCGCCGAAGAAGGTCATGATCATCACGCGCGTCATGTAGTACGCCGTGATGGCCGCGCCCAGCAGAGCCGCGCCGCCGAGGATCCAGCCCTCGGTGCCGCCCTTGGCGAAGGCCGCTTCGATGATCTTGTCCTTGGAGAAGAAGCCGGACAAGTACGGGAAGCCGATGATGGCGAGGTAGCCGAGGCCGAAGGTGACGAAGGTGATCGGCATGTACTTCCGAAGGCCGCCGAACTTCCGCATGTCGACTTCGTCGTTCATGCCGTGCATGACCGAACCGGCGCCGAGGAAGAGCCCGGCCTTGAAGAAACCGTGCGTCACCAGGTGCATGATCGCCCAGACGTAGCCGATGGGGCCGAGGCCCGCGGCCAGCACCATGTAGCCGATCTGCGACATGGTCGAGCCGGCGAGCGCCTTCTTGATGTCGTCCTTCGCGCAACCGACGATCGCACCGAAGAGGAGCGTGACGGCGCCGACCACGGTGACGACGAGCTGTGCGTCGGGCGCCGCGTTGAAGATCGCGCCCGAGCGGACGATCAGGTACACACCCGCGGTCACCATGGTCGCGGCGTGGATGAGGGCCGAGACCGGGGTCGGGCCCTCCATCGCGTCCCCGAGCCAGGACTGCAGCGGCACCTGGGCGGACTTGCCGCAGGCGGCGAGCAGCAGCATCAGGCCGACGGCGGTCAGCTTGCCCTCGGTGGCGTCTCCGACCAGCCCCGGGTGCTCCTCGGTGCCGAGCACCGGCCCGAAGGCGAAGGTCCCGAAGGTCGTGAACATCAGCATGATGGCGATGGACAGGCCCATGTCGCCGACGCGGTTGACCAGGAAGGCCTTCTTCGCGGCGGTGGCGGCGCTGGGCTTGTGCTGCCAGAAGCCGATGAGCAGGTACGAGGCGAGGCCCACGCCCTCCCATCCGACGTACAGCAGCAGGTAGTTGTCGGCGAGGACGAGAAGCAGCATCGCCGCGAGGAACAGGTTCAGATAGCCGAAGAAGCGGCGCTTGCGCTCGTCGTGCTCCATGTACCCGACCGAGTACAGGTGGATCAGCGAGCCGACGCCGGTGATCAGCAGGACGAAGGTCATCGACAGCTGGTCGAGCTGGAAGCCGACGTCCGCCTGGAAGTTTCCGACGGCGATCCAGCTGTACAGGTGCTGCGTCAGGGTCCGATCCCCGGCGCTCTTCCCCAGCATGTCGGTGAAGAGCACGACGCCGATCACGAAGGAGGTGGCCGCGAGCGCGGTACCGATCCAGTGGCCGACGGCATCAAGCCGCCTTCCGCCGCACAGCAGTACGGCCGCTCCGAGCAGAGGCGCCGCTACGAGCAGCGCAATCAGGTTCTCCACGATTCAGCGACCCCTTACAGCTTCATCAGGCTGGCGTCGTCGACCGAGGCCGAGTGGCGGGAACGGAACAGCGACACGATGATCGCGAGCCCGACCACGACCTCCGCGGCGGCGACGACCATCGTGAAGAAGGCGATGATCTGGCCGTCGAGATTGCCGTGCATACGGGAGAAGACCACGAACGCGAGGTTGCAGGCGTTGAGCATGAGCTCGACGCACATGAACACCACGATCGCGTTCCGCCTGATCAGTACGCCGGTGGCGCCGATCGTGAACAACAGGGCGGCGAGATAGAGGTAGTTGACCGGGTTCACTTGGACGCCTCCTCCGTCTTCGTGCGCTCCAGACGCTCCTCGGCGCGCTGCTCCAGGGCCTTCAGATCGCTCAGCGCCTCGGAGGACACATCCCGGATCTGGCCGCGCTCCCGCAGCGTCTTGTTGACGGTCAGCTCGGACGGGGTGCCGTCCGGGAGGAGGCCCGCGATGTCCACCGCGTTGTGCCGGGCGTAGACGCCGGGCGCCGGGAGCGGCGGTACGTGCTTGCCCTCCCGTACGCGCTGCTCGGACAGCTCGCGCTGGGTCTTGGCGCGCTCGGTGCGCTCGCGGTGCGTGAGCACCATGGCGCCGACGGCGGCCGTGATGAGGAGAGCGCCGGTGATTTCGAAGGCGAACACGTACTTCGTGAAGATGAGGGCGGCGAGGCCCTCCACATTGCCGTTCGCGTTCGCCTTGCCCAGGCCGTTGAAGTCCTTGATGGACGCGTTGCCGATGCCGGCGATCAGCAGGACGCCGAAACCGAGGCCGCACGCCAGGGCCAGCCAGCGCTGGCCCTTGATGGTCTCCTTCAGGGAGTCCGCCGCGGTGACGCCGACGAGCATGACCACGAACAGGAACAGCATCATGATCGCGCCGGTGTAGACGATGATCTGCACGACGCCCAGGAAGTACGCCCCGTTGGCGAGGTAGAACACCGCCAGGACGATCATGGTCCCGGCGAGACTGAGCGCGCTGTGCACGGTCTTCTTCATGAAGACGGTGCACAGGGCGCCGATCACGGCGACGGTGCCGAGGACCCAGAACTGGAAGGCCTCTCCGGTGGAGGTGGAGTAGGCGGCCAGATTGCTCATGCCTCCACCTCCTCTCCAGCGGGCTGCTCGCCCTTGGAGACAGCGACTTGGCGCACCGTGCCGGGCGCCGCCTCGGTCACCAGGCCCCGGTAGTAGTCCTGCTCGTCCGTGCCGGGGAAGATCGAGTGCGGTGTGTCGACCATGCCCTCTTCGAGACCGGCGAGCAGCTGCTCCTTGGTGTAGATGAGGTTGGCGCGGCTCGAGTCGGCCAGCTCGAACTCGTTCGTCATCGTCAACGCGCGCGTGGGGCACGCCTCGATGCACAGGCCGCACAGAATGCAGCGGGCGTAGTTGATCTGGTAGACGCGGCCGTACCGCTCGCCCGGCGAGTAGCGCTCCTCGTCGGTGTTGTCCGCGCCCTCCACATAGATGGCGTCCGCCGGACAGGCCCAGGCACACAGCTCGCAGCCGACGCACTTCTCCAGACCGTCCGGGTGGCGGTTGAGCTGGTGCCGGCCGTGGAACCGCGGGGCCGTGGTCTTCTGCTGCTCCGGGTACTGCTCGGTCAGCCGCTTCTTGAACATGGCCTTGAAGGTCACGCCGAAGCCGGCGACGGGGTTCTGGAAGCCAGGCTTCGTCTGCCCGGTCTCCTTCGGCTCCTCAGCCATCGGACCCCTCCTTTCCGTCACGAGATCCGCCAATTGATCCGTCACTCGCAGTATCGGACCCACCACTGACAATCAGCTCCCGCTCGCGGCGCGGGCGGCGCCGAGGCACCGGCGGCAGCTCCTGTCCCGGCAGCGGCGGTACCGGGAATCCACCGGCCATCGGGTCGAAGGCGGCGGGTTCGGCGGGCGCCTCCTGAGCGCCCTGCTTGTCGCGGAAGATGTCCGCCGCGAACGAGAGCAGCAGCAGGACGAGGACGCCTCCACCGACGTACAGGGCGATGTCCGCGAAGTCGTAGTTCTCGTTCCGCAGCGTCCGTACGGTCGCGACGAGCATCAGCCAGACCACGGAGACCGGGATGAGGACCTTCCAGCCGAGCTTCATCAGCTGGTCGTAGCGGACGCGCGGGAGTGTGCCGCGCAGCCAGATGAAGAAGAACAGCAGCAGCTGCACCTTCACCACGAACCAGAGCATCGGCCACCAGCCGTGGTTGGCGCCCTCCCAGAAGGTGCTGATCGGCCAGGGGGCCCGCCAGCCGCCCAGGAAGAGCGTGGTCGACACGGCCGAGACCGTCACCATGTTCACGTACTCGGCGAGCATGAACAGCGCGAACTTGATGGACGAGTACTCGGTGTTGAAGCCGCCGACCAGGTCGCCCTCGGACTCCGGCATGTCGAAGGGGGCGCGGTTGGTCTCACCGACCATCGTGATGATGTAGATCACGAAGGAGACCGGCAGCAGGATGATGTACCAGCGGTCGTGCTGCTGCTCGACGATCGTCGAGGTCGACATCGACCCGGAGTAGAGGAACACCGAGGCGAAGGCGGCGCCCATGGCGATCTCGTACGAGATCATCTGCGCGCAGGACCGCAGGCCGCCCAGCAGCGGATAGGTGGATCCAGAACTCCAGCCCGCCAGCACGATCCCGTAGATGCCCACCGAGGCGACCGCGAGGATGTAGAGCATCGCGATCGGCAGGTCGGTGAGCTGCATCGTGGTGCGCTGCCCGAAGATCGAGATCTCGTTGTCGGCGGGCCCGAAGGGGATCACCGCGATCGCCATGAAGGCCGGGATGGCCGCGACGATCGGCGCGAGGACGTAGACCACCTTGTCCGCGCGTTTGACGATGACGTCTTCCTTGAGCATCAGTTTGACGCCGTCGGCGAGCGACTGGAGCATCCCCCAGGGGCCGTGCCGGTTGGGGCCGATGCGCAGCTGCATCCAGGCGACGACCTTGCGCTCCCACACGATGGAGAAGAGCACGGTCACCATCAGGAAGGCGAAGCAGAAGACCGCCTTGATGACGACCAGCCACCAGGGGTCGCTGCCGAACATGGAGAGGTCCTCAGCGGCGAGGTACGGGCTCATGCCTCCACCTCCTTGGGGGCCTCGGCGGCGAGGGTCGCCGGGCCGATGCGGACGAGTGCGCCGGGCAGCGCCCCGGTGTCGGAGGCGACGCCCCCTCCGGTGGAGTTCAGCGGGAGCCAGACCACGCGGTCGGGCATCTCGGTGATCTCCAGCGGGAGTTCGACCACTCCGGAGGGGCCGGTCACGGCGAGGACGTCGCCGTTCTTGACGCCGGCCTCGGCGGCCGTGGCGGCCGACACACGCGCGCGTGCGGCGTGCCGGGTCCCGGCGAGCGCGTCGTCGCCCTCCTGGAGGCGGCCCTGGTCGAGCAGCATCCGGTGGCCTGCCAGTACGGCCTCTCCGGCGGCCGGACGCGGCAACTGGGCCGCCACCTCCAGGGGTTCGGTGGCCCGCGGGCCGTCCCAGGCGCCGAGCCGGTCCAGCTCCCCGCGCGCGGTGCGCAGATCCGGCAGACCCAGGTGTACGTCCATGGCGTCGGCCAGCATCTGCAGGACGCGCGCGTCGGTGGGCGCCAGGCGACGGGTCATCTGGTCCGGCTTGAGCGCCGCCTCGAAGAGGCGGACCCGGCCTTCCCAGTTGAGGAAGGTGCCCGGCTTCTCGGCGACCGCGGCGACCGGAAGGACGACGTCGGCGTGCTCGGTGACCTCGCCGGGGCGCAGTTCCAGCGACACCAGGAAGCCCACTTCGGACAGTGCCGTACGCGCGCGTGCCGGGTCGGGAAGGTCGGCGATCTCCACACCGGCGACCAGCAGGGCCCGCAGTTCGCCCCCGGCGGCGGCCTCGACGATCTGGCCGGTGTCGCGTCCGTAGCGGTGCGGGAGTTCGGAGACGCCCCAGGCGGCCGCGACCTCGTCCCGCGCGCGCGGGTCGGTGGCCGGACGTCCGCCCGGCAGCAGCGACGGCAGCGCGCCCGCCTCGATCGCGCCGCGCTCCCCGGCCCGGCGCGGAATCCACACCAGCTGGGCGCCGGTCGCGGACGCCGCCCGTACGGCGGCGGTGAGCCCGCCCGCCACTGCGGCCAGGCGCTCGCCCACGACGATCACGGCGCCTTCGGCGCGCAGGGCCTCTGAGGCTTCGGCGCCGTCGCCCTCCAGACCGACGCCGCTCGCGAGGGCGTCCAGCCACTCGGTCTCGGTGCCGGGCGCGGCGGGCAGCAGCGTGCCGCCCGCCTTCTCCAGGCCGCGCGTCGCGTACGTGGCGAGCGAGTAGGTCCTCTGCCCGTGCCCCCGCCACGCCTTGCGCAGCCGCAGGAAGACGCCGGGGGCCTCCTCCTCGGACTCGAACCCGACGAGCAGAACGGCGGGTGCCTTCTCCAGAGAGGTGTACGTGACGCCCGTACCGTCGAGGTCCCGACCGCGTCCGGCGACCCGGGCGGCCAGGAAGTCGGCCTCCTCGGCGCTGTGCACGCGCGCGCGGAAGTCGATGTCGTTCGTGTCGAGGGCCACGCGCGCGAACTTGCTGTAGGCGTAGGCGTCTTCGACGGTGAGCCGGCCACCGGTCAGGACGCCGGTCCTGCCGCGAGCCGCCAGCAGCCCTTCGGCCGCCGCTTCGAGCGCCTCCGGCCAGGAGGCGGGTTCAAGGACACCGTCGGCGTTGCGGACGAGAGGCGTGTCCAGGCGGTCCCGCTGCTGCGCGTAGCGGAACCCGAACCGCCCCTTGTCGCAGAGCCACTCCTCGTTGACCTCCGGGTCGGGAGCCGCGAGGCGGCGCATGACCTTGCCGCGCCGGTGGTCGGTGCGGGTGGCGCAGCCGCCGGAGCAGTGTTCGCACACGGAGTGCGAGGAGATGAGGTCGAAGGGGCGTGAGCGGAAGCGATACGCCGCCGAGGTCAGCGCACCCACCGGGCAGATCTGAATGGTGTTCCCGGAGAAGTACGACTCGAAGGGGTCGCCCTCACCGGTGCCGACCTGCTGGAGCGCGCCCCGCTCGATCAGCTCGATCATGGGGTCGCCGGCGATCTGGTTGGAGAACCGGGTGCAGCGGGCGCACAGCACGCACCGCTCGCGGTCGAGCAGTACCTGGGTGGAGATCGGGACCGGCTTCTCGTACGTCCGCTTCCTGCCCTCGAAGCGGGACTCGGCATGGCCGTGCGACATGGCCTGGTTCTGCAGCGGGCACTCGCCGCCCTTGTCGCAGACCGGGCAGTCCAGCGGGTGGTTGATGAGCAGGAGCTCCATCACACCCTTCTGGGCTTTTTCGGCGGCGGGCGAGGTGAGGTGGGTCTTGACGACCATCCCGTCCGTACAGGTGATCGTGCAGGACGCCATGGGCTTGCGCTGGCCCTCGACCTCGACGATGCACTGGCGGCAGGCGCCGGCCGGGTCGAGCAGGGGATGGTCGCAGAACCGGGGGATCTCGATGCCGAGTTGTTCGGCGGCCCGGATGACCAGGGTGCCCTTGGGCACGCTGATCTCCACGCCGTCGATCGTCAGCGAGACGAGATCTTCCCGCGGGACCGCCGCCTCCCCGCCTCCGGAGGGAGCGCTGGTGGTCACTGTCATGCGTTCACCTCCGTGCGATCGGCCCAAGCCGTGGACTTGGCCGGGTCAAAGGGGCAGCCGCGGCCCGTGATGTGCTGCTCGTACTCCTCGCGGAAGTACTTGAGCGAGGAGAAGATCGGCGAGGCGGCGCCGTCGCCGAGGGCGCAGAACGACTTGCCGTTGATGTTGTCGGCGATGTCGTTCAGCTTGTCGAGGTCGGACATGACGCCCTTGCCGGCCTCGATGTCGCGCAGCAACTGCACGAGCCAGTACGTTCCTTCGCGGCACGGCGTGCACTTGCCGCAGGACTCGTGGGCGTAGAACTCGGTCCAGCGGGTGACGGCGCGGACGACGCATGTCGTCTCGTCGAAGCACTGGAGCGCTTTGGTGCCGAGCATGGAACCCGCGGCGCCCACTCCTTCGTAATCAAGAGGGACGTCGAGGTGCTCGTCGGTGAACATCGGGGTCGAGGAGCCGCCCGGCGTCCAGAACTTCAGCCGGTGGCCGGGCCTCATCCCGCCGCTCATGTCGAGGAGCTGACGGAGGGTGATGCCGAGCGGAGCTTCGTACTGGCCGGGGTTGGCGACGTGGCCGCTGAGCGAGTAGAGCGTGAAGCCGGGAGACTTCTCGCTCCCCATCGACCTGAACCATTCCTTGCCTTTGTGGAGAATTGCGGGAACTGACGCGATCGATTCGACGTTATTCACCACAGTCGGGCACGCGTAGAGGCCCGCGACGGCAGGGAAAGGGGGACGAAGCCGCGGTTGACCACGGCGGCCTTCGAGCGAGTCGAGCAGTGCGGTCTCCTCACCGCAGATGTACGCGCCGGCGCCCGCGTGCACGGTGAGTTGGAGGTCGAGTCCGCTGCCCAGGATGTTCTCGCCGAGGTAGCCCGCCGCGTAGGCCTCACGCACGGCCTCGTGCAACCGCCGCAATACGGGGACCACTTCACCGCGCAGATAGATGAAGGCATGCGAAGACCGGATGGCATAACACGCGATCACAATGCCCTCGATGAGGCTATGCGGGTTCGCGAAGAGGAGCGGGATGTCCTTGCAGGTTCCCGGCTCCGATTCGTCGGCGTTGACAACTAGATAGTGAGGTTTGCCATCACCCTGAGGAATGAACTGCCACTTCATTCCGGTGGGGAATCCCGCACCACCTCGGCCGCGCAGCCCGGAGTCCTTGACGTACGCGATCACGTCGTCGGGTGACATCGCGAGCGCCTTGCGCAGACCCTCGTACCCCTCGTGCCTTCGGTAGACGTCGAGCGTCCAGGACTTCTCCTCGTCCCAGAAGGCCGACAGCACGGGTGCGAGCAGCTTCTCGGGGCTGGTCTCTCCCCCACGCTCGAATTCGCTCACGCGGGCGGTGCCCCCATTCTCGGGTGCCAAGGTCATCACTCCCCCTCCTCTGCGGTCGGGCCGGCAGGCCGATCGTCCTGAGGACCCTCACCACGCGGATGTACTACGCGCGCAGGCTGCGTCTCGCCCTTGGCCAGGCGCAGCCCGATCAGTGATGCCGGGCCCGCGCTGCCGCCGGCTTCCACGGCGCCCTCGCGCTCGTCGGGGAAGCCCGCCAGGATCCGGGCGGTGTCCTTGAAGGTGCACATGGGGGCGCCGCGGGTGGGTTCGACCTGGGCTCCCGCGCGCAGCTCGTCGACGAGGCGCTTGGCGGAGTCCACGGTCTGGTTGTCGAAGAACTCCCAGTTGACCATCACGACCGGCGCGAAGTCGCAGGCCGCGTTGCACTCGATGTGCTCCAGGGTGACCTTGCCGTCGCCGGTGGTCTCGCCGTTCCCGACGCCCAGGTGGTCCTGGAGGGCCTCGAAGATCGCGTCGCCGCCCATGACCGCGCACAGGGTGTTGGTGCAGACACCCACCTGGTAGTCACCGCTCGGCTTGCGCCGGTACATCGAGTAGAAGGTCGCGACCGCGGTGACCTCGGCCGTGGTCAGACGCAGCACGTCCGCGCAGAACCGCATGCCCGTGCGCGTGACGTGGCCCTCCTCCGACTGCACGAGATGCAGCAACGGAAGGAGCGCCGAGCGGGAGTCCGGGTAGCGGGCGATGATCTCGCGCGCGTCCGCTTCGAGCCGGGCTCGAACGTCGTCCGGGTAGTCGGGCGCGGGCAGTTGGGGCATGCCCAGGCTGACGCCCTCGGGGGTGGTGGTCACCGGTCGACGCCTCCCATCACAGGGTCGATGGACGCGACGGCGACGATGACGTCGGCGACCTGGCCGCCCTCGCACATCGCCGCCATGGCCTGCAGGTTGGTGAAGGACGGGTCGCGGAAGTGGACCCGGTAGGGGCGGGTGCCTCCGTCGGAAACGGCGTGCACCCCGAGTTCGCCCTTGGGCGACTCGACCGCCGCGTACGCCTGTCCCGGCGGGACGCGGAAGCCCTCGGTCACCAGCTTGAAGTGGTGGATCAGGGCCTCCATGGAGGTGCCCATGATCTTCTTGATGTGGTCGAGGGAGTTGCCGAGACCGTCGGGGCCGAGCGCGAGCTGGGCGGGCCAGGCGATCTTCTTGTCGGCGACCATGACCGGGCCGGGCTGCAGCCGGTCCAGGCACTGCTCGACGATCCGCAGCGACTGGCGCATCTCCTCCAGCCGGATCAGGAAGCGCCCGTAGGAGTCGCAGGTGTCGGCGGTCGGGACGTCGAAGTCGTACGTCTCGTAGCCGCAGTACGGCTGCGACTTGCGCAGGTCGTGCGGCAGGCCGGCCGAGCGGAGGATCGGGCCGGTGGCGCCGAGGGCCATGCAGCCGGCCAGGTCCAGGTAGCCGACGTCCTGCATACGGGCCTTGAAGATGGGGTTCCCGGTGGCGAGCTTGTCGTACTCGGGAAGGTTCTTGTTCATCTTTTTCACGAACTCACGGATCTGGTCCACCGCGCCCGGGGGCAGGTCCTGGGCGAGTCCGCCTGGGCGGATGAACGCGTGGTTCATCCGCAGGCCGGTGATCAGCTCGTAGATGTCGAGAATGAGTTCACGATCACGGAAGCCGTAGATCATGATCGTGGTGGCGCCCAGCTCCATGCCGCCGGTGGCGATGCACACCAGGTGGGAGGAGAGCCGGTTCAGCTCCATCAGGAGCACGCGGATGATCGTGGCGCGGTCGGGGATCTGGTCCGTGATGCCGAGGAGTTTCTCGACGGCGAGGCAGTACGCCGTCTCGTTGAAGAACGGCGTCAGGTAGTCCATGCGCGTCACGTACGTGGTGCCCTGGGTCCACGTGCGGTATTCGAGGTTCTTCTCGATGCCGGTGTGGAGGTAGCCGATGCCACAGCGGGCCTCGGTGACCGTCTCGCCGTCGATCTCCAGGATGAGCCGGAGCACGCCGTGCGTGGACGGATGCTGCGGCCCCATGTTGACGATGATGCGCTCGTCGTCGGACTTCGCCGCGGACTGGGCGATCTCGTCCCAGTCGCCGCCGGTGACCGTATATACGGTGCCCTCGGTCGTCTCGCGGCCCGAAGCGGGTGACGCCGCGGAAGAAGGGGTCTGCGTGCTCATGAGTACGACCTCCGCTGGTCCGGAGCCGGGATCTGGGCGCCCTTGTACTCGATGGGAATGCCACCGAGGGGGTAGTCCTTGCGCTGCGGGAAGCCCTGCCAGTCGTCCGGCATCATGATCCGCGTCAGCGCCGGGTGACCGTCGAAGATCAGCCCGAAGAAGTCGTACGTCTCGCGCTCGTGCCAGTCGTTCGTGGGATAGACGGAGACGAGCGAGGGGATGTGCGGGTCGGCGTCGGGGGCGCTGACCTCCAGGCGGATCAGCCGGTTGTGGGTGATCGAGCGCAGGTGGTAGACGGCGTGCAGCTCGCGGCCCTTGTCGCTGAGGTAGTGCACTCCGCTCACGCCCGTGCACAGTTCGAAGCGGAGGGCCGGGTCGTCGCGCAGGGTCTGCGCGACGCGGACCAGGTACTCGCGTTCGATGTGGAAGGTGAGCTCGTCGCGGTCGACGATCGTCTTCTCGATGGCGTTCTCGGGGACGAGTCCCTGTTCCTCCAGGGCACCTTCCAGCTCGTCGGCGACCTCGTCGAACCAGCCGCCGTAGGGGCGGGTGGCCGGGCCGGGGAGCCGGACGGAGCGGACCAGGCCGCCATAGCCGGAGGTGTCGCCGCCGTTGTTGGCGCCGAACATGCCGCGCTGGACGCGGATCTCCTCGCCGCCGTCGCCGCGCTGGCCGGGGAGGTTCGAGGCGCCCAGGTCCTTCTCGGGGTTGACCCCGTTGCTGTTCGCGTCGCTCACCGCAGCAGGCCCTTCATCTCGATGGTGGGAAGCGCCTTGAGCGCCGCTTCCTCCGCCTCGCGGGCCGCCTCCTCGGCATTCACGCCGAGCTTGGAGGTCTGGATCTTCTGGTGGAGCTTGAGGATCGCGTCGATCAGCATCTCGGGCCGCGGCGGACAGCCGGGCAAATAGATGTCGACCGGGACGATGTGGTCGACTCCCTGCACAATGGCGTAGTTGTTGAACATTCCACCTGATGAGGCGCAAACCCCCATGGAGATCACCCACTTGGGGTTGGGCATCTGGTCATAGACCTGCCGCAGCACCGGCGCCATCTTCTGGCTGACCCGGCCGGCCACGATCATCAGGTCCGCCTGGCGCGGCGATCCGCGGAAGACCTCCATACCGAAGCGCGCCAGGTCGTAGCGCCCCGCGCCGGTCGTCATCATCTCGATGGCGCAGCAGGCGAGTCCGAACGTGGCGGGGAAGACGGACGCCTTACGCACCCAGCCCGCGGCCTGCTCGACGGTGGTCAGCAGGAATCCGCTCGGCAGCTTTTCTTCGAGTCCCATGTCTTAAAGGCCCCTCAGTCCCATTCCAGGCCGCCGCGCCGCCATACGTACGCGTACGCGACGAAGACGGTGAGCACGAAGAGCAACATCTCCACGAGCCCGAAAACACCCAGGGCGTCGAAGGTGACGGCCCAGGGGTAGAGGAAGACGATCTCGATGTCGAAGACGATGAAGAGCATCGCCGTCAGGTAGTACTTGATGGGGAACCGCCCGCCGCCGGCCGGCGTCGGGGTCGGCTCGATACCGCACTCGTACGCTTCGAGCTTGGCGCGGTTGTACCGCTTCGGACCGATCAGCGTGGCCATGACCACGGAGAAGATCGCAAAGCCTGCCCCGAGGGCTCCCAGTACGAGGATCGGCGCATACGCGTTCACGCTCCTCGCTCCTCTCAGTCGGCACTGACTGGTGGCGGTTCGGCGGGCATGCACTTCTGCCTCACCAGCCCCACGAACCACACCCGTCCCGGCGAAGATCGCGAACATGTGAAGCAGGTCACAAGCCCAACTGCCTCGCATCTTATGCCCGGCGGTCTGTGATCTGCGACACGGGGTATTGCACAAGCTTTGTGATCTCCACCACCTGACGAACGATCATGAAGTCGGATGAGCAGTGATCTTCATACGCGAAGCGTCCGGGTGATCACCAGAGGTGACATTTCCGCTCGTCACCGCAGGTCCAGGGCGGCGTCTCCATATCAAGAGAGTTCCCCTGCATGCAAATTGGTGATGGACGCGGAGCCTTGATAGAGGAGCGCGTTCACACTTCGGAGGGAGTCGCGCGGTCAGGTGTGGACGCGTGCACGCGTTCACGAGCGGAGGCGGCCGGGACCCCCGCGCGAGACGCCACCGCCGCGGTGACCGTTCCGTGACCTGCGCCACATCTCCCTATGAGTCAGATAAGCCGGGCTTGGCCATCCGCTTCAACCAGTGGTAGGCGACGGGCAATTCGGACGTAATACGGAAAGGCCTTGATCACGGGCTCGATGGGCCGTGTCCGCAATGCCCGTTACGGCGTCAATAAAGGGTGACGCGCGATGAATTCGGCCGTGGATTGAACAAGTGTGGCGCAGCACACGTTTCTTGAAGGTATGGAGGACCCCCTGGTACCGCTTGTACTCATGTCCCACACCGCTCACATACGCAGCCACCGGAAGCCCCGCCGCAACGCGTCGTCGCTCGCGATGCGCGCCGGAGTTGCCGGTGGCGTTCTCAGCACCCTGGCAGTGGCTGGTGCGTCCGGTTCGGCGAACGCTGCCGAGTCCACGACGCAGACCCTCGAACTGCCCGCCCTGACGGCCGACCTGGCCGCCCAGGTCGCACAGTCCGCGGACGCCACCCAGCAGGCCGCGGCGAACTACGAGCTGCAGGCGGAGCGTGACGCGGCCGCCGCGAAGGCCGCCAAGCAGGCCAAGGCCGACCTCGCGGACGCCAAGGAGAAGGCGGAGGCCAAGAAGAAGGCGGCCGAGGCCGCGCGCAAGGCCGCCGCCGCCGAGGCTGTCTCGCGTTCCTCCGCGCGGACCACTCTGTCCGCCTCCGCGTCCACGAGCGTCTCGGCCCCCGCCAGCGGCAGTGTCGCGACCGTCATCGCCTTCCTCAAGGCGCAGGTCGGCGACGCCTACGTCATGGGCGGCACCGGCCCCAACGCGTGGGACTGCTCCGGTCTCGTGCAGGCCGCGTTCAAGCAGGTCGGCGTCGACCTGCCGCGCGTCTCGCAGGACCAGTCGACGTCCGGTACGCCGGTCTCGCTGTCCAACATCCAGGTCGGCGACATCCTGTACTGGGGTTCGGCCGGCTCGGCGTACCACGTGGGTGTGTACATCGGCAACGGCCAGTACCTGGACGCCGCCAACCCCTCCAAGGGTGTGGTGATTCAGGACCTTTCGGGCTATCCGGCCACGGGCGCGGTGCGCGTTCTCTGACGCGCGGGTGTCTTCCGAAGGGCCGCTCCCCCATCGGGCAGCGGCCCTTTCGGGCTACCCCATTCGCCCCATCTCGTTCACCTTTTCCGATTCGCCCTATCCGAGGTCGAATGTGTTGGGCAGGCCCAGTTTGTAACGGAGTTCGTCCACGCGCTTCAGCGGCTCCATCTCCGGCGGCCGGTACAGCTCCCGGATCTCACAGCGCTCGGCGCCCGAATGGTCCGCGTCCAGCAGCGCGTTGACCGCCCGGCGCGCGGACTCGTTGGCGCCCTCCATGGTCGCCAGATCCACGTCGGTGCGTACGTAGTCGCCGGCGAGGAAGAAGTTCGGCACCGCGGTCCGGGCGGAGGGACGGTTGTAGAGGGTTCCCGTCGGATGGATGAGGAGCGGCTCGCGGTTCTGCGGGTCCGGGCCGCCGAGTCCCGTCACCGCCGGGTCCATGAACCAGCCGAGCCGGTCGGCGTCCGTGAGCGTGGTCTTCCCGGAGTCGTTGAGGCCGTCCTTGAGCTGCGCCCAGGCCTCGGCGACGATCTCCTCCTTGGTGCACTCACGGGCCGTCTTGCCGTACAGGATCCCGGGCTTGTCCCACTCCGAGACGATCACGGAGAGGCAGTCGTGGACGGTGCCGTCTCCGTAGTCGGCCGAAAAGTCGCGTACGTCCCAGAACTGGGCCTGTCCGATGCCCGTCACCGACCACGGTGAGTCGAGGCAGTTGATGTGTCCGTGCACCACTGGCGTCGGCGTGCGCAGATAGAACTGGATGCCCACCATCCAGTCCGTCTTCAGGGCGTCGCACTTGGCGAGCTGCGGGTCGGCGGCGCGCAGGGCCGGGCCCCAGGTGCCGCGGGCGTGCTCGACGGGGAGCGCGGAGACGTAGTGGTCGGCGGTGACCGTACGTTCCTGGCTGCCGTCGGGGGCCGATACGCGTACGCCGGTGACACGCCCGCCCGCGTACAGGACCTCGCGCACCTGCGTACCCGTCACGAACTCGACGCCCAGGGAGCGTAGATACGTCTCCCAGGGGGCGATCCAGGCCTCACTCGTCGGGGCGTTGAGCACGCGGTCGATGTCGGCGTCGCCGTCCATGCCGCGGCCGAGGAGGCCCCACAGCAGCAGGGCCTCGATGATGACGCGGCCGACGGTCCGGGTGGAGGCCACCTCGGCGCGGGTGGCGACGAGGTTGCGGGTCTGGCCGATGCCGAGGAGCGTCCGGTACTCCTCGCTCATGTCCTCGGCGCGGATGAAGTCCCACCAGGAGGTCTTCTCCCACTGGTCCTCGCGGCGGGCGTCGCAGCTGGTGAGGTGGACGAGGAGACGGTCGGCGAAGTACGCGGCCTCGTGGGCGGGCAGCCGGGTGCCCAGGTCGAGGACGGACAGGAGCTGGTCGCGGATCCAGGACGGGGTGAGGTCGCCGGGGGCGGGCGGGGTCGTCACCCGCCGCAGGGGGAAGTGCAGATCGGGGCGGCCGCCCGAGCGGGCGAACAGGGCCTCGGTACCGCCGCGGAGGTTGTCGTGGACGCCGTTCGCGTTGCCGGGGAAGGGAATCCGGCGCATCGTGTCCGGGAGGTTTCGGTAGAAACCGGGGAAGAAGCGGAAGCCGTGTTCGCCGGGGAGGGGTTTGCGTCCGCCGCCCGCCGTCCCCGGCGCGTCCATCGAGCGGGCCTTGCCGCCGAGGACGTCGTAGTACTCGTAGACGGTCACCGCGTAGCCCCGCTCGGCGAGTTCATGGGCGGCGCTGAGACCGGAGACGCCGCCGCCCAGCACGGCGACGCGCTTGCCGGAGGCGGCGCTCGCGCTGCCGGGCCATAACGCGACGGCACCGACCGCTCCTCCGGCCCCCGCCAGGAAGCGTCTGCGGGTGTGGCCGGTCTGCTCCTGAGGCTGTTGCGCATGTTCTGTTGTCATGAGTACGGGAGGGTAGGGAGCGGCGCCGGAGGCCGGAAGACCGCAACCCGGCCACCCACAGCATCCTCACACCCGAAGGAGACAGCGATGCCCCGTGTGTTCGTTCAGGGAAGGCCCGTCGACGCGTATCCGCGACTCGCACCGGAGGCCCGGCGCGGATCGGTGCGGCGGATCACCGAGGTGGGCGAGGAGGTCCTGCACCGGCCGTGCCGGGACGTGACCGAGTTCGGTCCCGATCTCGCCGCGCTCATCGCCGACATGTTCCTGACCATGCATGTCGCCGACGGCGCGGGGCTCGCCGCGAACCAGGTCGGTGTCGATCTGAGGCTCTTCGTGTACGACTGCCCGGACGACGACGGTGTCCGGCACGTCGGCCACATCGCCAACCCGGTACTGGACCCGCTCGACCCGGCCGGCCGGCGCCTCCTCGACGAGGGCGAGGGGTGCCTTTCCGTACCGGGCGCCGTCATGGACGTACTCCGGCCCGACCGCGCCGTCGTACGCGGCTTCGACCAGGACGGGAACGCCCTGGTCATCGAGGGGACGGGGTACTTCGCCCGCTGCCTCCAGCACGAGACCGACCACGTCGACGGCCAGATCTACCTGGACCGGCTCTCCCAGCGCGAACGGCGGGACGCGCTGCGGCAGATGGAGGACCGGCGCGAGCGGGTGTTCGCCCGCCGCGCCGACAAAGAGGCGGAGCTCAGCCGGTAGACCGCGCGGGGCTCACGCCTTCGGGGCCACCTTCGACAGGCCGTTGATGATGCGGTCCATCGCGTCGCCGCCCGTCGGGTCCGTCAGGTTCGCGAGCATCTTCAGCGTGAACTTCATCAACAGGGGGTGCGTCAGGCCGCGCTGAGTGGCGATCTTCATGACCTTCGGGTTGCCGATGAGCTTCACGAAGGCGCGGCCGAGGGTGTAGTAGCCGCCGAAGGTGTCCTTGAGGACCTGCGGGTAGCGCTGCAACGCCAGCTCCCGCTGGCCGGGGGTGGCGCGCGCGTGGGCCTGGACGATGACGTCGGCGGCGATCTGGCCGGACTCCATGGCGTAGGCGATGCCCTCGCCGTTGAAGGGGTTCACCAGGCCGCCCGCGTCGCCGACCAGCAACAGGCCCTTGGTGTAGTGCGGTTGGCGGTTGAAGGCCATGGGGAGGGCGGCGCCGCGGATCGGGCCGGTCATGTTCTCGGGGGTGTAGCCCCAGTCCTCCGGCATCGAGGCGCACCACGCCTTCAGCACCTCGCGCCAGTCCAGTTCCTTGAAGGAGTCGGAGGTGTTGAGGACACCGAGGCCGACGTTCGAGGTGCCGTCGCCCATGCCGAAGATCCAGCCGTAGCCGGGGAGGAGGCGGTCCTCGCCCGGCCCCCGCTTGTCCCACAGCTCCAGCCACGACTCCAGGTAGTCGTCCTCGTGGCGCGGGGAGGTGAAGTACGTACGGACTGCGACGCCCATCGGGCGGTCCTCGCGGCGGTGCAGGCCCATCGCCAGGGAGAGGCGGGTGGAGTTGCCGTCGGCGGCGACGACCAGCGGCGCGTGGAAGGTGACCTCGCGCTTCTCCTTGGAGTCCGCGTCACCGAGCTTGGCGTGCACGCCGGTGATCCGGCCCGTGCGGTCGTCGATGATCGGAGCGCCCACGTTGCAGCGCTCGTACAGCCGCGCGCCCGCCTTCTGCGCCTGCCGCGCCAGCTGCTCGTCGAAGTCGTCCCGCTTGCGTACGAGGCCGTAGTCGGGGAAGGAGGCGAGATCCGGCCAGTCCAGCTGGAGTCGGACGCCGCCGCCGATGATGCGCAGGCCCTTGTTCCGGAGCCAGCCGGCCTCCTCCGAGATGTCGATGCCCATCGACACGAGCTGCTTGGTGGCGCGCGGGGTCAGGCCGTCACCGCACACCTTCTCGCGCGGGAACGCGGTCTTCTCCAGGAGCAGGACGTCCAGTCCGGCCTTCGCCAGGTAGTACGCGGTGGTGGAACCGGCTGGCCCGGCCCCGACGACGATGACATCGGCGGTGTTCTCGGAGAGGGGCTGGGGCTCGGTCACGGCGGGTTCTCCCCAAGATTCGGAATCAACGTGCCGACGGGCACTGGACATGGGCAGTCTATGCAGCAGTACTGATCACCTGGCTGAAGGGCTGCCCCGTGAACCGAGCTCTCCCCGACGTACAGCTCCGAGTCCCCACCGACGAGGACGCCTTCGCCTGGCACCGGATCTTCGCCGACCCGGAAGTCATGGAGTTCCACGGGGGCAGGGCGGCCGAGTTGTCCGTGTACGAGGAGCTCACCGCACGGCAGCGGCGGCACGACGCCGAGTACGGGTTCTGTCTGTGGACGATGGTCGACTCGGAGGGTGACGTGCTCGGCTTCACCGGCGCCCAGCCGTGGCCGCACGCCTGGGGGCCGACGGGGCAGATCGAGATCGGCTGGCGGCTGGGGCGGGCGCACTGGGGCAAGGGGTATGTCACGGCGGCCGCCCGCACCACCCTGGAGCGGGTCCGCGCGGCGGGCGTCGGCCACGTCGTCGCCATGGTCAACGCCCGCAACGAACGCTCCATCGCGGTGACGCGGCGGCTCGGCATGGAGCTCGCCGAGCGGTTCACCCTGCCGGCGTCAGGGCTGGAGGGGCACCGCTACCAGCTGGCCCTCTGACGGAGCCGGGCACGTCTCCTTACGGCTTCCGGAAGGGCACGGGCGAGGCTTACCCTTCCGGTACCGCTGGGGGTGACGTCTGTGCGCATAACACCCAAGACACCCGAAGTGCGCGTACCGCGGCTCGTGGGCCTGATGGCCGTGGACGCGCGCGAGACGGCCGAGGCGCGAGGGGTGCTGCTCGCCGCGCCCGACCGGCCCGACTTCCATCTCACGGTCGTCGATTACGTCGTACGCCAATATCCCCCGCCGGGCGCCGAGATCCCGCGCGGTGCCGTGGTCACCGTATGGTTCGACCTCGGTGACGCAGAGGGCGGCACGGGGGTGCGCGAGCCGCGGCTGCCACGTCCGCCGTCGGGCGGGATGCGTCGCGAGCTCGACGAGCCGGGCGACCCGTTCGAGGTCCTCAGGTGACCCGGCCGGCCGTCAGGTGACCCGGCCAGGCAGGAAAGGCGCGCTCAGGCCTGCTTGAAGCCCCGGTGCAGCGCCACGACGCCGCCCGTCAGGTTCCGCCAGGCCACCTTTGACCAGCCGGCCTTGCGCAGCCGCTCGGCCAGTTCGGGCTGGTTCGGCCAGGCGCGGATGGACTCGGCGAGGTAGACGTACGCGTCGGGGTTGGAGGAGACCGCGCGGGCGACCGGCGGCAGCGCACGCATCAGGTACTCGGTGTACACCGTGCGGAACGGCGCCCATGTGGGGTGCGAGAACTCGCAGATCACGACACGGCCGCCGGGCTTGGTCACCCGGTACAGCTCGCTCAGCGCGGCGTCGGTGTTCTGCACGTTGCGCAGTCCGAAGGAGATCGTGACCGCGTCGAAGGTGTCGTCCTTGAAGGGCAGCTTCGTCGCGTCGCCCGCCGTGAGCGGCAGCCAGGGGTGGTTCCTCTTGCCGACCCGGAGCATGCCGAGGGAGAAGTCGCAGGGCACGACGTACGCGCCGGTGCGGGCGAAGGGGAGGGACGAGGTCGCCGTACCGGCCGCCAGGTCCAGGATCTTCTGCGCGGGCCGGGCATCGACGGCCTTCGCGACCTCCCGGCGCCACACCCGGTCCTGCCCGAGCGACAGCAGGTCGTTCGTCAGGTCGTACCGTTCCGCCACGTCGTCGAACATCGAGGCGACTTCGTGCGGCTGCTTGTCCAGGGATGCGCGGGTCACGGTCCCATTGTGGCAGTACGAGCCGGGCGACTCTCCAGCGCCCGGCCCGTACGCCGGTCTTGCGCGACCCCTTTGGCGCCCCTCTCGGGGAGCCCTAGGAGGCCACCCCCGGGGAACCCCGCGGAGGCCACTCCCAGGGAACCTCGCAGGGGCCGTCCTCAGGGCAGCAGCTTCGGCTTCTTCTTCGCGGCCACGTCCTCGACCCAGCCGAACAGCGGGATCGCGACCCAGATCAGCACCCAGCCGATGCCGAACATGAACCACTGGCTCTCCAGCGGCAGCCACTTCTCGAAGGCGGGCACCTTCCAGAACTGGTCGATCAGCGGGACCGCGAGGATGAGGGCGATCTCGTGCCAGAGGTAGATCGTCACCGCGCGCCCGTTGAAGATCGTCACGATCCGGTCGAGCCGTTTGAAGCGGGCGAGCCATGCGAAGTCGACGTTGTAGTACGCCTTGAAGTACATCAGCAGCGTGACGAAGCCGGCCGACCAGAAGGCCTGGGCGATCGGGATCTCGTCCAGGTCGTAGGTGCCGAACTCCCCTTGGTGGCCGAAGGCGAACCAGCCGCCGTACACAAGCGCGGCCAGCGACGCCAGCACCACCAGGGCGGGCTTCAGCCGCTGGAGCACGCCCTCGCGGTGCGCGAAGCCGACGAGCCAGCAGAACAGATAGGTGGCCAGGTCGGTGATGGCGCTGCCGAAGCGGTCCCACGGCGGCGTCCAGCCGTACTGGAAGACCACGATCGGCACGAGGGAGAGGAGCAGGACCGGGATGGGGGCCTTGCGGAAGATCCACAGGAGCAGCGGGGAGAGCAGCACGAACCAGAGGTAGGTGCGCAGGTACCAGAGGATCTCCCAGGCCTGGATGCCCCAGTGGTTGCCCGGCGGGTCGCCGACCGGAACGACCCAGAAGACGATCTGCCAGCCCGGCATCCAGTCATGGATCATCATCGCGACCACGACGAAGAAGCCCCAGAACCAGAAGGGCGGCAGCAGCCGCCTCATCCGGCTTTTGACCACCTTGAACGCGGGGCGCTCCAGGGACTTGGCCATCAGGGTGCCGGCGAGCGCGAACATCACGCCCATGGAGGGGAAGACCATGCCGGCCCAGGCCCACCCGAAGGTGTGGTACGTGACGACGCGGACCAGGGCGAAGGCGCGCAGGGCGTCGAAGTAGCGGTCACGGCCGCCGGCTTTCGCCTTCGGCTTCGGCTCCTCCGGTTCCGTGGGCGGCGGCTCCTCCGCCGCAGCGGGAGCGGCGGTCTGAGCGGGGGGCTCGGACGGAACGGGGTCCAGCTGAGCGGTGGTGGAGGCCGCTTCCGGTTCCTCGGGCGCGTACGACCACGGCTGCTCGTACTGCGTGGGCTGTACGGGCTGCGCGTACGGCTGCTGCTGCACGGGCTGGGCGTACGGCTGGGGCTGGGCATAGCCCTGGCCGTACCCCTGGTCGTACCCCTGGTCGTACTGCGGGTATCCCTGCCCGTACTGCTGGGGCGGGGCCTGCTGCCCCCCGTACCCGCCGTAGCCGTAACCCTGCTGGCCCTGCGGCCCTTGCTGGCCCTGCTGTCCCTGTTGTTCCGAGCCCCAGCTCATCTAGCTCACTCCTGCCGGAGTCCCGACCTCACCCGTGCGCTTGAGCTTCTGCCAGCGCAGACGTCCGCCGGTCAGGGCCGTGACGCAGGAGTGGATCAGAACGAGGTACATCATCTGGCGGTACGCGAGTTGCTGCAGCGGCAGCATCGCGAGGTAGCGGTACTTCTCCCGGTCGAGTCGGAACGCGTAGGCCGCGCAGACCAGTTGGACGGCGAGGACGGCCAGCCAGGCGAGCAGCGCGGCCTGGAAGTCCACGAAGATCATCGAGTAGACGGTGAACACGTCGATGAGCGGCGCGAAGACCGGCGTGACGATCTGGAAGAGCACGACCAGGGGCATGCCCACGCGGCCGAAGCGGCCCGAAGGCCCCTTGTCCGTCAGGGACTTGCGGTGCTTCCACAGCGCCTGCATGGTGCCGTACGACCAGCGGTAGCGCTGCGACCACAGCTGCTTCAGCGAGCCGGGCGCCTCCGTCCAGGCCTTGGCGTGCTCCTGGTAGACGACCCGCCAGCCCGCGCGGTGCATGGCGATGGTGATGTCCGTGTCCTCGGCGAGCGTGTCCTCGCTCATCCCGCCGACCTCGAGGACCGCGTCCCGGCGGAACGCGCCGATGGCGCCCGGGATGGTGGGCATGCAGCGCAGCAGGTCGTACATACGGCGGTCGAGGTTGAAGCCCATCACGTACTCGATGTGCTGCCAGGCGCCGATCACGGTGTTGCGGTTGCCGACCTTGGCGTTGCCCGCGACCGCGCCGATCTCCGGGTCCGCGAAGGGCTGCACGAGCTGGTGCACGGCGTCCGGCTCGAAGACCGTGTCACCGTCCATCATCACGACGATGTCGTAACTCGCGTTGCGGACGCCGTTGTTGAGGGCGGCCGGCTTGCCCGCGTTCTCCTGCCGGATGACGCGGACGTTCGGCATGCCGAGCGACTCGGCGATCTCGGACGTGTTGTCCTCGGAACCGTCGTCGACGACGATGATCTCGATCGGATGGGTGCTCTTCGCCAGCGACTTGAGGGTGTTGGCGATGCACTCCTTCTCGTTGTACGCGGGCACGATCACGGTCACCGGCCGGGTGACCGTCGGGCCCCAGCTGAACTTCCCGCCCCTGCCGCGCTTCCTGTTGCGCTGTCTGTAGTGGCGGCGGGCGAGGATCAGCATCATCCCGAACCGGCCCATCACGGCGACGCCGACGACGACCAGGAACCAGGACAGCGCCGGTACGACCCATTCGGCGACCGCGACCGCCCAGATGAGGGCCTTGCCCTCGTAGAGCGTGGTGCCGGTGGCCGTACGGTGGGCGGCCTGCGCGCTGTTGATCTTGACAGCCGTGCCCGAACCCGAGGCCGTGCCCGAACCCGAGGTCCCGCCCGTGGCACCGGGCGGCTGCTGGCCGGCCCGCTGACCGGCCCCGGCGGCCTGCCCCGCGCCGCTGCTCGCCCGCGCGGCCTGGTTCAGCTTGGCCTGGGCGCCGCTGACCGTGGTGAAGGTGTAGCCCTTCGCCTTCATCTTCTTGATGTACGTGTCGAGCGCCTTGACCGTCTGCGAACGGTCACCGCCCGCGTCGTGCATGAGGACGATGGCGCCCTTGTTCTTCTTCGGCGTGGCCCACTGGACGATCTTCGAGACGCCCGGCTTCTTCCAGTCGTCGCTGTCGGTGTTGACGAAGACGCTGGTGTAGCCCAGGCCGCCGATCTCCTGGTAGACCGGCCAGCTGTAGTTGTCGACGGCGTTGATCTCCGACGAGTACGGGGCACGGAACAGCGTAGTGGTGACGCCCGCCGCGCCCGCGAGGGCCAGCTGGGTCTGCAGCAGCTCGCGCTTGAGGCGCGCCGTGCTCTGGTACGAGAGGTCGACGTGCGTGAAGGTGTGGATGCCGACCTCGTTGCCCTGGTCCACCAGATTCTTCACCACGCTCGGGTAGCGCGAGACCATCGAGCCCACCATGAAGAAGGTGGCCTCGATGTCGTTCTCCTCAAGGACCTTGAGGACCTGTGGGGTCCACTCCCCGGTCGGCCCGTCGTCGAAGGTGAGCACGATGGTCTTCTTGGGCACGGACTGGGTCTTCGCCGTGCCGTTGTTGAAGGTCAGGATGGGGCCGCCGTCAAGGATCTTCTCGGGGACCTTGTCGTAGGCCGCGCCGTCGCGTACCCGCGAGTCGTTGCCGATCTCGGAGCGCAGGTAGCCGTCGAGCAGCATCACGCTGGTGAGTCCGAGCAGGAGCAGCAGGGCGAGGATGACACGCGGCTTCTGCAGCGCCGCGGCCTTGCCGGCCGCCCGCTCCATCTTGGAGGGGGCGCGCCGACGGCCGCGCGAGGGCGTCGTCGTAGTCATGAGAGTGGGTGCGTCCCGGTCACTTGGCGCCTGTGGAGGCGGACACGGAGGGAGCGGAGGAGGGCGGGGTGCCGGTGGGAACGCCGCTGGGGGCGATGCCGCCCTGCGGCTGCAAGTTGCCGCCCGGAGCGGAACCGGACTGGCCGCCGCCGAAGGGGAACAGCGAGGACGGCGTCAGCGAGGTACCCCAGCCCATGAAGGCCATGCCGAGCACGGCCGCGTAGCCGAGACATACGACGCCGATGAGGATGCCGACTCTGCGCAGCAGGCGGGCTCTGCGCCCAGAGTTGTCCACGAACACGGGACCTTCCAGGGCCCCGCTGCCGCGTTTGCGGCGGCGTCCGCGCACTTCGGCGCGGTTTTCGATGACTGACTCGGATTGCATTCCCCGGATATTAGGAGGCCTTTATGTGGCCAATTCCAAGGTTCTCATGTGAGAGACCCATGAGACTTGGCCCAACCTGTTCATTCCCTGAGAGAATCCATGAACATCTGCGCAGCTCAGGCCCGACACATACAGACCTTATGCCCCACTTTTCACGCCCGACTCATCCCCTTTGAACCCACTTCCCTATGCACTTTCTATGCACATTCCGCGTTCTTGGATCTCCACCGGATGTGCCACCTTTGAACTCCGGAATCGCACTTTGTTTCCGTCCTGAGACAGAAATCACGAGAGCGGGTGCATGTGCAATGAGGAGTTTCCTGAAGCCGGCCGCCGGGCTCGTCTGCCTGGTGGCTCTGGCCTGTGCGGGGTGCTCCTCGGGCGGTGACGACACGTCGGACGCCGCGCCCTCGCAGACCCCGCCGACCAGTGCGGCGCCCTCCGAGAGCGAGTCGTCGTCGTCCTCGTCCTCCACCTCGTACGCCCCGTACGTGAGCGCCACCACCGCGTCCGACACGGACTCGACCGGGTCACCGACGACGTACAACCTGGCCTTCGTGATCTCGGACGGCAGCGACTGTGCGGCGAAGTGGAACGGGACGTACGCCATCGGCAACGCGGCCGTGAAGTCCCGGATCTCGGCGCTCAAGGAGTCCGGCGCGAGCGTGCGCGTCTCCTTCGGCGGGGCGTCCGGGAAGGAGCTGGCGTCCACCTGCGACAACGTGACCGAGCTGGCAGCTGCCTACGGGGCGGCGCTGGACGCCGCCGGGTCGACGCAGGCGGACTTCGACATCGAGGGCGACCAGCTGACCGACTCCGCCTCGGTCAAGATGCGCTCGGCGGCGATCGCGGTGCTCCAGAAGGAGCGCCCCGATCTGAAGGTCTCCTTCACGCTGCCGGTCATGCCCTCCGGCCTCGACTCCGACAGCCTGGCGCTGCTGGAGTCCGCCAACGACTCCTCCGTGAAGGTCTCCACCGTCAACATCATGACGATGAACTACGGCACGTCGTACAGCGGTGACATGGGCGACTACGCCATCACGTCCGCCAAGGCGGCCCACGATCAGCTGGAGGACGTCTTCGGGCTGTCCAGCGCGGGGGCGTGGCAGGGGCTCGCGCTCACGTCGATGATCGGGGACAACGACGTCTCGGGCGAGACGTTCAGCCTCTCGGACGCGGCGCAGGTGCGGGCGTTCGCTGAGGAGAAGGAGGTGGCGTGGGTGTCCATGTGGTCGACGTTCCGGGATCAGCAGTGCGAGGACGATGACTCTGCGTCTGATGATGCGGCTACCGATTGCAGCGGGGTTGAGCAGGACTCGGGGGCGTTTGCTGAGGCGTTGTCTGGGTGAGTTTGCGGGTGCGGGTTGTGTGTGGCTGGGCGCGCAGTTCCCCGCGCCCCTTAAGGGGCGCTGCCGAATCCCTTGGCTGGAAAGTTCAGCGGCGCCTGTGTACCAAGCGGCCCGCGCACACCGTTGCGATGCACGCGCCGGTCTCGTCGAACACGGCGAGGTCGGCGCGGGCGGTCTGGATGATCGCAGGTCGTCGCTCCGCGCCCGGGAGGATCACGACGTCGTTCCGCTCCGCGGCGGCCCGCAGTTCAGGCGAGTCGACGTACTGGCCCAAGACCGCCACCGCGCCCAGTTTCAACACCGCGTGAATGCGTTCACGCGGTGTCGGCGCGTCCGGGAGTGGTCCCTCGTGGATGCGGGCGGGGCCGAGGACGCCGGGCCAGCGGCGTACACGGGCGCCCGGGTACCGCTCCTGGAGCTCGCTCAGCGGCCCCGTGGCGGCGACCCTCGCGCCCTCCACCACGACGGCACCGCCCTTGACGGGCGCGGAGTCGTCCCACCCGAACCGCAGCTCGTCGGCGGCGTGAATCGTCAGCATGCTCAGGTCAGTTGGACGCGAGCAGCTTCAGCTCGGGATGTGCCGTGCCGCCCTCGATCGCGGTCGAGGAGATGTGGGACATGACCCGCTCGTCGACCGGGTCGTTCGCCGGGTCGTCGTGGATGACGATGTGCTCGTACGTCGTGGTCCGCTGCGCCGGGACACGGCCCGCCTTG
Source organism: Streptomyces sp. R35 (assembly GCF_041053035.1). Lineage (NCBI taxonomy): Bacteria > Bacillati > Actinomycetota > Actinomycetes > Kitasatosporales > Streptomycetaceae > Streptomyces > Streptomyces sp. R35. The sequence goes on along the minus strand of NZ_CP163440.1, from coordinate 6,473,743 downwards.
CGGATCAGGTCGATGATCTCCATGCGGTTGGAGCGGTGCTTGGCGCCCGCCGAGGAGACGACGTTCTCCTCCAGCATGATCGAGCCGAGGTCGTCCGCGCCGTAGTGCAGGGAGAGCTGGCCGACCTCCTTGCCGGTCGTCAGCCAGGAGCCCTGGATGTGGGCGATGTTGTCCATGAACAGCCGCGCGATGGCGATCATCCGCAGGTACTCGAAGAGCGTGGCCTGGGTGCGGCCCTTGAGGTGGTTGTTCTCGGGCTGGTACGTGTACGGGATGAAGGCGCGGAAGCCGCCCGTCCGGTCCTGTACGTCACGGATCATCCGCAGGTGCTCGATGCGCTCGGCGTTGGTCTCGCCGGTGCCCATGAGCATGGTGGACGTCGACTCGACACCCAGCCCGTGCGCGGTCTCCATGATCTCCAGCCAGCGCTCGCCGGACTCCTTGAGGGGCGCGATCGCCTTGCGGGGGCGCGCGGGGAGGAGTTCCGCGCCGGCGCCGGCGAAGGAGTCCAAGCCGGCCGCGTGGATGCGCTGGATGGCCTCCTCGACGCTCACCTTGGAGATACGGGCCATGTGCTCGACCTCGGACGCGCCGAGGGAGTGGATGACCAGCTGCGGATACGCGGCCTTGATCGCGGCGAAGTGCTTCTCGTAGTACTCGACGCCGTAGTCCGGGTGGTGCCCGCCCTGGAACATGATCTGCGTACCGCCGAGCTCGACGGTCTCCGCGCAGCGGCGCAGGATGTCGTCGAGGTCGCGCGTCCACCCCTTGTCGGTGTCCTTCGGGGCCGCGTAGAAGGCGCAGAACTTGCACGCCGTGACGCACACGTTCGTGTAGTTGATGTTGCGCTCGATGATGTACGTCGCGATGTGCTCGGTACCGGCGTACCTGCGACGGCGTACGGCGTCGGCGGCGGCGCCCAGCGCGTGCAGCGGGGCGTCGCGGTAGAGGTCGAGCGCCTCTTCCGGGGTGATCCTCCCACCCTCGGCGGCACGGTCGAGGACGGACTGAAGGTCGGCCTTCTCGGTCACCGGGGCGTCCCTTTCGTAAGGGTTGTGGACGGACCGAACCAGCCTACGCCAGCCCCCTCGATCGCCCGACGTCAGGCCGCGTACGCCCCGATCAGGAGCCCCGCGTATGCCCCCGCGATCAGGAACGGGCCGAAGGGGATGGATGTCTTCCGCCCGGCGCGCCGCACCACGACGAGCCCCATCCCGTACAGCCCGCCGAACAGGAAGCCGGCGAAGGTCCCCAGGAACACCACGCTCCAGCCGTACCAGCCGAGCACGGCACCGAGGCCCAGCGCGAGCTTCACGTCCCCGAACCCCATGCCGTTCGGGTTGATGAGGAAGAGAAGGAAGTACGCGCCCCCGAGCGCGAGCGCCCCGAACAGCGCCGTCAGCCAGTTCCCCGCGTGCTCGGGCACCACCGCGACCGCCCCGAGCAGCGCGAGCGCGGCACCCGCGAGCGGCAGCGTGAGCGCATCGGGCAACCGCTGCACACGGAAGTCCACAACGGCGAGCAGCACACCGAGGGGTGCGAGCAGCAGCCAGACCGCGAGTTCGGGCCGCGTACCGGTGGCGAGCGCGAGCCCGGCGCAGACCAGCGCGGTGGCGAGGGAAAGGAGGGGGGTGCTCGGCCCGTACCGGGTGCCGTCCGCGCACCGGGCGAGCCCGACCCAGCCGCGTGCGACCCCGGTGATCAGGTGCCCCTCGGGGCACCGGTCGCGCCACGGCTGATCCGGCTCGACGGAGAAGCGGTACGCGGCCCGGGGCACCAGCAGCCCGGCCGCGGCGCCCCAGAGGGCGGCGACGAGGGTCAGCCAGAGGTCGAGATCCACGTGTTCCCCCAGGAAGAGTCCGTTACGGCTGGGCCGAGCCCCGGCGCTCGGCGCCAGGTCACCCGGCCGCGGCCACGCCACTCCGCCAGGTCGGCAGCAACTCGTCCAGCAACGCCTCGGTCCGAGGCGGCAGCCCCCGAGCCCCACTACGAGACACCAGGTCGGCGGCCAGAGCCTTCAACCGCTCACTGTCACCCGTCGCATGCGTGGCCCGCAGCAACTCGTTCCACAACCGCTCATCTCCCGGCGCCGAGTTCAGCGAAGCGTTCAGCGCCTCGATGGCCTGCCCCGCGCGGTCCTTCTCCAGGTGGAACGCGGAGAGCGCGAGCCCGATGTCCGCCACGAGCAGCGGGAGTTGGGCGTCGATGATCTCGTGGGTGAGCCAGCCGTAGCGCCCCTGGACGCGGTCGGCGAGCAGCGGCCCGCGGACGAGGACGAGCGCGTCGGTGAGCAGACGCCCGCGTACGGCACGGCTGTTGACGCCCTTGCCCTGCGTCGCCTCGTGGTAGAGGGAGCGCAGTACGTCCAGGTCGGAGACGACCGACTTGGCGAGCGTGAGGCGCCCGGTCGCGTCGGTGCCGAGGCGAGGCGTGCCGTCGGGGTCGTGGCCGAGCCAGCCGCGCAGCCGCTCGACGAGCGCGTCGCGTACGTCCTCGGTGACACCGCGCGGCCAGAGGGCCGAGGACAGCACCCGGGGGTGCACACCCTCACGGTGCAGGAGCAGCAGCGCCAGCGCCTCGTGCATCAGCGGGCTGCGCTCGCCGTCGGGCGTCTCCAGGCCGATGATCTCGTACGGGCCCACGAGCCGCGCGTACACCGCCGGCCGCCCCTGCTCGCTGATGTCGACGAGGAACGGCGGCGCCGACGCGTTCGCGTCCTCCCGCTCGGGGTCCGCCTCGACGAACAGCTCGACGACCGCCCGCTGCTGCTCCACCGGCAGCAGCTGCGCGTCGAGTTCGAGCCCGAGGAGCGGCGCGAGCAGCTTGCCCTGGCTGGTGATCTCCATCTCCCAGGCGGCACCCGGCAGATCGCCGCTCTCGGTGCCGACGAGGTAGCCGATGCCCAGCCGGCTCGCGTCGGCGGCGAGTTCGGCGAGCTTGACGGCGTCCTCGGCGGACGGTTCGGCGGCGAGCAGCACGAGGTGCGGGGCCCAACGGGTGTGCTGGGCGGGCCCGGTGCGGCCGGTGAGCACGGAGTCGTGCCCGGCGGCCCCCAGCGCACCGCGGCGCTGCCGCGTCTCCGCCTCCATGGTCTCCACCAGCGCCTCGACGTCGTCGAGGTGGCGCAGCCGGCTGGGCGCGAGCGGGGTCAGATCCTGCCCGAAACCGACGAGCGTGATCGTCATGCGGTCGGACCACCCGTTGGTCGCCAACTCGGCGGCGACGGAGGCGAAGACGCCCGCGCGGTCGCTCGCGCTGCCGCTGAGGGAGACGATGCCGGGGACGGACTCGAGGTTGAGGAGCAGCCGGGAGTCGTCCATGGTCCCGAGGCTCACCAGGCCCGGGTAGGGAGCGGCGGTGTCGACGTCCTCGTACCGCTCCGCGTCCGTCCGCGCCAGCATCCAGAACGTCTGGTCCTGACCGAGCTGCCATGGCGCGGGCGGCTTGCCTGCCGGCTGGGCGAGCTGCAGATGCAGATCGCCGTTGCCGCTGAGCCAGGCCGCGTAGACGGTCGGCAGCGGGCGCGACTCCGCCGCGAGCGCCGCCGCGAGTCCGCGCAACGACAGGTCGAGCAGTCGTACGCCCTCGGGGTCGGCGCCCACGAGCAGCGCGTCCTGGGCGTCCGCGGCGGACCCGGTCGGGATCGGCGGCTCCATGCCGCGCCGCCCGCCGACGGCACCGAGCGCCGACTGCCACAGCGCCTGACGGCGGCGGCGGCCGAGGGCGCCGAGGAGGCCGGCGGCGAGGAGGGGGGCGCCGACGAGGGCTTCGGGAAGCCCGAAGGAGAACCCACGCCCTTCCTCCGACCCGGCCTGCTCGCGCTGTTGCTGCTGATTCTGGTTCTGGTTCTGTTGCTGCTGGTGACCGCTTCCCTGGTCACCGCCGGACCGCTGATGAGGCAGCTGGATGTGCGCGGTGTCCCGGTCACCGCCCTGGGCCTGCTGCTTCTGGCCGCCGCCCTGCGCGTGATCCCCGGTCTGGGAGTAGTCGTGGATCTGCTGCTGGACCTGCTCGGAGACCTTGGGCGCCTCGTCGGGCATCTGGACGAGTTCGCCGCCGTGGGCGTCGCCGGGCATTTCGAGGATCCAGCCGGGCCGAATGAGACTGGCTTCCGACAGCTTGGAGCCGTCGGGCTGCGTGCGGTCCTTGTTGAGCTGGTAGATCTCCTTGTACCGGCGCCCGTCGCCGAGATGCCGCTCGGCGATCTCCCAGAGGGAGTCGTGGTGGCGTCCCTCGGGCGGCTGGATCCGGTAGTACTTGGTGTCGCCTTCCTTGGCGGCGTGAGCGCCCCCGCTGTCGGCATGTGCCGCCGCGTTGGCGGCCTGCTCGGCGATCGCGGCGGCCGCACTGGAGGCAGCCTGCTCCTGCTGCTGCCCGAACAGTCCGCCCGGCGTCTGCTGCGCCACGGCGACACTCCCGCGCTGGTTGCCCTCCAGGCTCTGCCCGAGCTGCGAGAGCCCCGGGGTGAGGCTGGCCGCGGTGGCACCGACGAGCAGCAGTGCGGCGACGAGCTGCCGCGCGAGCAACTGGCTGCCCCCCGCGCCCGGTACGCGGTTCGGCAGCCCTACGCCCGACAGCGCGGCCTTCATCTCGACGAGCACGCAGGCGGTGAACTGGGCCCAGGCGAACCACACGATGACGGTCAGCACATGGATGAACGTGCCGACGGTGATTTCCTGCTGCAACCACGCCAGCTCGGGCGTCCCGTGCGGCAACGGCCACCCGACGCTGACGACCAGCGCCCCCGGCACCCCGACAAGCAGCACGACCAGGGCGACAAACGCCCCGAAGGCCTTCACGAAGTCCCCGAACGTCCGACGACGCCGGGGCAGGGGCTGCGGCGTCCGGTTCCTCGGACCCGGCGAGCTGCCCGTCGAGCTGGAAGTGGTGCGTCGCGCCATGGCGGGTGTCCTGGGGTCGTGTGGGGAGGGAGTGAGGGCGGGGGTGTACTGAGCCTACCGAGATCTTAGAGAGGGAGTCGAAGGCCAGACAGGGGCCAAGGGCCCACCGCACGCCCGATTACTCACCGCCCGCCCGCTACGCCCGAGTTGCACCACGCGCTTCGCGACCGCCACGGCACAGCCCTCACGGTCTCCACACAATCCCCCGCTCGCGCGGCGATGACCCAGAGGCAGACCAGGGCGTAACCGAGGAGCTCAAATGATTCGACCCCTGGGATTCTTCTCCGAACTCTCGCCTGGCTGGGGACTCCCCCTCGACGGCTCCATCAAGGATTTCGTGAATCCAACAGGGGAGCCGGACGAGGCTGAAATCATTGCGTATCTCAGGAATGGCGCAGGAATCTGGAGTGAGATGAGCGCGGGTCCAGATGTCCTGGACCCCGAAGATCCGGGGCTCTGCGGCATCGGATCGCTCTACACGGACGGGACTTGGCTGTGGCGCGAAGATCTCCCGCATTATCTTGGAAAGTATCACCTGTCCCTGCCCGCGGAGTTCGTCACACATGTCAGGGCTTCACGCTACGAGGCTCCGGAAGTGACGGATAGCAGGCTGATGGAAATCCTGACACAGGATCTCGGGATGGATATGAACTAGGCGAGCTACGACGCATGGGACAGAGCAGCCGCACGAACCGGCCTGGAAGGGAACTGGCGGCGTCGGCGGCACCGTGCGCGTCATCCCCTTCGACCTTGAGGTGTTCGCCGGCGCCGCGAGCGCCATGGTGTACGCGGGAGGCCCCGTGCCAAAGCTGGACACCGTCGTACGCGATGCACCCCAGGGCGCAACCTTCATCGACTCCGAAGCCCAACTCGGCGCCTTTCGAACGCTCTTCCGTAAAGTGGAGGCCGTGTCGCTCGACGCCGAACGGTCCCGCGACTTCATCCACCGGTTGGCGAAGGAGCTGTGAGGCACCCCATGGACACCCCAGGCAACTGGCGGAAGTCGTCCTATTCAGGCCCTGGCGACGGCGACTCCTGCGTCGAACTCGCCTCTACCCCCACCACCCTCCGCCTCCGCGAATCCGACGACCCCGCCACCATCCTCACCACCACCCCCACCCCCCTCGCCCAGCTCCTCCAAGCCATACGCACCGGAGCGGTCACCGCACGCCGGACGTAACAACTCTTCGACGAAGCCCCAGGCGGCGTTCCACCAGCAACGACCCGCGCGATACGTTCACACGTACGTTCTGTTTCATAGGTTGCAGGTGTTACGGGGGAACACGTGTCGCTCAGGCCGACGGACTGGCACATACTCGACCTGGATCACGACCCGACACCGGGCGACCCCCAGCGCGTCCGCAAACTCTCCGGCTCCCTCCACGACTTCGCCGACGACGTCTCCCACGTCCTCCGCGACATCAAGGGCATGGCGAACGAGGACGCGGTCCTCAAGTGGGCCGGAAAGACCGCGGACGCGTTCACGGCGGAGTTCGAGGACGTCCCCGGCAAGCTGAAGAAGCTCAAGAAGTCCTACAACATCGCGGGCGACGCACTCGCCTCCTACTGGCCCGACCTGGAAGACGCCCAGGAAAAGGCGGACAAGGCACTGCGCGACGGCCGCAAGGCCCGCGGTGAACTGTCCACCGCGCAGACCGCGTTGACCGGGGCGAACGACTGGGTGCGTACCGCCACCGAGAAGGCCGACTCGTACGATCCGGACAAGAACAAGGGCAAGGACGTCCCCAAGCCCGACGAGGCCGAGGTCCGCCGCGCCACCCGCAACGCCCAGCACGCCAAAGAACAGCAGACCGCCGCTCAGAAGAACGTCGACGACGCCCAGGACATGCTGGACGCGGCAAAGAAACTCGCCGCTCACGCCAGGGGCCTGCGCGAGGACGCCGCCCGCCGGACAGTGAAGAAGCTCCACGAGGCCTCGGACGCCGGCATCCACAACCGGCACTGGTGGGAAGAGGCCGTCGACTGGGTCACCGACCACTGGGACGAGATCGTCACGGTCTGCAAATGGGTCGTGACCATCGTCGGCATCATCGTGATGATCGTGGGCGGCCCCTTGGGGTGGCTGGTGTTCGCCGCAGCCCTCGTCGTCCTCGCCGACACCATAAGAAAGATGGCCAACGGCCAAGCAGGCTGGGGAGATCTGCTCTTCGCAGTCCTGGACTGCATACCCGCCACCAAAGGCTTCACCAGCCTCGCCAAAATCGGCAAACTGTGGAAAGCGGGCGGCCTGCGCGCCCTAGGCGGGGGTCTCCTGGGCGGCATCGGCGGTGGTTTGAAGAACCTCGCCAACACGGCCCGCGGAATGCGCGACGGCCTACGAGGCCTCCGGCAAGTCGACCGTGTGCTCCAGACCGGAGGATCTCTGCGCCGGGCACGCAGCGACCTGGACTTCGTGACCGATTGGGCAGACGAGGCATACGACACCATCCGGTCCACGGATGACATCGACAATGTGGCAGCAACAGCGGCAGAGCACGGCTTTTCGCGGTCGGACGTCGAGCAGATCAAGAATCACCTTTTCCACGAGGAGCATCTGCTGGACAGCTACGGGGATGCCTACATGGCACGATTCGACGCGAATCCCCGAATCGCAGAGGCCTGGCAACGCCTGAACAACGGAAACCCACATTCTGCGGACCTCGACCTACTCCGGCATGAACTGTACGAGTCGAACCACATGAAAACGACCGGCAGCCAGAGTTACAGCGCGGCGCATCAAGCTACAATTGACGCCGGACACACGTGGGATCAAGCTGCTGCAGCCCGTGACGGGCATGGGCGTCCCGTTAGCGCAGAGGAATGATGATGGCTCACTCATTCATGCTCAAGTTGATGACATCCGAGGCATCTTCGCACCTCTACCGAGCCACGGTGGACGGAACGCGCGAAACCTTCCTGATCCTCGACGAGGAGTCCGGAGCAGTGCGGCTGACAGACCCTCAGGGGAATCCGACCGGCACCATGCGAATGAACCTGTCCGACGGGAAGGTCGATTCGACAGTCGAAAAGACACCGGAGAGTCAGTCGGAAGTCGATGACTTCTCGCTGATGGCGGCGCATCTGGCCGCACAGTGGAAAAGACAGGGACGTGCGCCTGAAGAGATCAGGAAATTCTTCGCCTGAACTCCTTGTCTTTGCACCTTCCATCAACTGACAGCGGCAGCACGTGCTCAGCATTGGACGTTCCATGAAGACGGAGTCCCCGGTCGGCATCTCCCTGTCCGTCCCCGAGTCCTGGTGGGAGTTCGACATACGCCCCGAGGGCCGTGACGCGACCATCCGCACCCTCATCGACGAGCGGACCCGCAAAATCCCCGAACTCGCCCCTTACCGGGCCGACTTGACCAACATGCTCCGCAAGATGGCCAAGGACGCGCACGACTCCGGTGCCGTCTACATGGGCTGCATGGCGGAGAACTTCGACGGGATACCGCTGTCCGCGACCGTCACGGTGTCCGTGCTCGGGGCGAAGGACAAGCAGGGGGTCGCCCTGTCCACCGATCCCCACGCCATCGCCGAGACTCTGCGGACGATCACGCCTCGCCGGGACGGCGACGCCTGGCGGACCGTGACGACCGTCGACATTCCTGAAGTGGGGGTGGCTGCCCGGACGTTCGGCGTCGAGGACGTCCCCGTCGCGCAGGGCGACACGCGTACCCTTCGTATGGTGCTGACCCAGACGTACATTCCCGTCCCGGGAACCACCGACCAGGTCGTACTCGTCTCCGGGGCCAGCCCGGTGCTGGACCTGGCGGAGGCGTTCCACGACATCTTCGACGCGGTGACCGGCACCTTCCGCTTCGTCTGATCAATCGAGTACCGATCGAGCCTGGGGGACTTGAGACATGGGCAACGGCAAGAGCGACCTCGCGCTCCCGCTCAGCGAGCTGGAGGACTACGGCGGGCGGCTGCGTGACATCAAGACCCGGCTGAACCGCACCAAGAAGCTCTTCGAGTCCTACAGGGACGACCTCGGCGACCACACCGTGTACGACGCCCTCGACGACTTCGAGTCCGGCTGGGAGGACGGCCGCGAGGACATCTCCCAGGCCCTCGACGCCCTCGCCGACATGTCCGACGCTGTCGTCCGCGAGTTCAAGAAGCTCGACGACAAGCTCGCCAAGGACGTCAAGGACGGGGTGAAGCAGGAGGGCGGCAAGGGCGGGAAGGGTGGTAACGGGGGCAAATGAAGGTGTAGATGGACCTCGCCCCCTTACCCCTCCCCCACCACCTGCTTCGCACCACACGCCGCCTCCGCGACATGGCCGGACGACCGATATATGCGGTGACGGCGGCGCAGTGGAAGCCCGAGTGAACCCTCACGCCCCAGAAACGTCCGATGCCGCCGAGCGCGGATCGGGTACGTGGACCCCCGCGCGTCGGGCACGTTCGAGGGCGTCCGGGCCGGCCCCACGGGCATCGGCGGAAACGGCCCTGTTGTAGTTGGGGCGCTGGTGGATCACGTAGAGGCGACGGGGGCCCGGGACGGCGATGACTGCGGCGAAGCGGGGGTCACCGGCGAACCAAATCTCTTGGACCTGGACCTTGCGCTCGGGCTTGGCGCGCTTTCCCAGGCGCCCACCCCACCAATCGGACCCCACGTGGGAGTGCATGACCATCGTCACCAGTTGGTCCGGCGCCTCGGGATCGGGGAATTTCAGCCATACGTAGCCGGCCCGGACACCCGGGATGTTCCCGATGCCGCTCTCCGGGGTCTCGTAAATCTGCCACCGATATTGACGCAGCAGGCGGCGCGCCCGGAAGGCGCCGATGAAGTACCTGGGCTGGAGGAAGGAGCGATAGAACGTGTAGGCCATCGGAATGAAGAAGAGCCACAGTGTCCACGTGATCGACATGATCACGTACCACGCCAGAAGGCCCACCCATGCCGCCGGCCACAGAATCTGACAGACAGTTGCGCTACTGATCAACTTCGTCCAGGCCCGACGCGTTGCCGGGTCGTCCCAGGCGGTGGGGTGGTGCGTGGGGTGCATGTCATTCCTCATCGGGTACGTCCGGGAGTGGGCTGTCGAAACTGACCATATGGGCGGTGTCCCAGAGCAGGCTGCGGTAGTGCTCTGCCCGCTCGACCGCGGTGGTGGCCAACGTGAGGATCGCCATCCGCCCACCGTCGGGACACGGAACGTAGGCGGAGACCTGGAGCAACCGTCGCTGTCGTGACCGCACTGTTCGCCGTGGTCAGGGTGCGCTCCCCGCGGGATTCGTCCCACTCCCGCTGCTGGAACTGCTGGAGGCGTGGAACGGCCCGGAGGATGTGGGCTCGGGGGATGCACTGCGTCCGCTGCTGGAGGCGCTACCCGACGCCGAGGCCCGGCAGCAGTTGCTGACCGCTCTCGCACCGGTCCGCCGGATGGCCCAGGTACTAGATGTGGTGGACGTGGTGGATGTGGCTGAGAGTGGATGTGGCTGAGGGTGGATGTGGCTGAGAGCGGCTCGCCCCCGTCACGCCTCCCTCAACACCGCCAGCGCGAACGCCAGTCGGTGGTCCAGCCAGCTCGCCACGGGCACGTAGGTCCTGACTCCCTCCACGTGCCCGGAGGTCAGGACCACGGTCTCCTCCTCACCCTCCGCCCGCCAGGTCACCGGCTTGTGCGTGCGGGACGGGCTCGCCTGGTCGCCGCCCTCCGCGCCGAAGCTGAGGACGGAGTCGACGACCCCCTCGACAAGGGCGCCCGCGCCGCGGACCGCCGTCTCCTTGCCCCGCGTGGCGATGTCCTTCGCGCTGCCCTTGGCCCAGTGGTAGCGGGCGACTATGTCCGGACGCCCGGGCTGCTGAAGCCACCAGCCGTGCTGAATCGTGCGCTTGGGGGCGGGAGTGCGGCGGAGGAGGCCGAGTTCCTCGCCCTGTGCGTCCGTCACCCGATAGCGGGCGCCGCCCTTCTCCGGTGAGAGCGCGCACAGCAGAGCGTCGGGCTCAGTGGCGTCGTACAGCTCGTACGAGGCGGACTCCTCGTCGGCCCCGGGCACCTGGGTCACCAGCGCCACCGGGGCGTAGTAGCGCACGCCCTCCTGGGTGTCCGGCATGCGCACCGCCCGCGGGCCGGTCAGCGCCTTGCGGCGGAATGCCGCCGGTCGTGCCACATCGCCGACCATGAACCAGTGGCCGCCGGTCCACGGGACCGGCTGGACCACCGGCTCGTCCTTCTTCTTTCCGAACATCGCCATCGTCGGTCAGCCGACCTCGTTCTCCGCAACCGCCTGGCCGTGCACGACCACGTCGCCGCCGTAGAACATGCCGGTGAAGACCGGGGAGTACGTGAGCTGGACCTCGACCTCGACCTGGTCGGCGTTGGCGGCGACGCAGTGCGTCGCCGCGATGTCCGCGCCGGACATACCCATCTCGCGGGCGAAGGCCTTCACCCGGGCGCCGCAGTTCTGGAAGTTGATCGGGGCGGAGCCGTTCTGATTCTCGTAGAGGGAATCCAGGTCTATGTCCTCGGCGGCGTACCGGGCGGCCTGTTCGGCGATGTCGGCGGCGCGCTCCCGCTTGGAGATGGACATGCCGCCGTCGATCACGAAGGCCGAGAGGGAGAGGAAGACGAGCGCGAAGATGATGACCGCGCCGGCGCCCGAGCCTCGGTCGTCGAGACGGGCTCGGCGCGCGTGCACCCAGGAACCCACGGCGCCCACGGCACCTACGGCTCTTACGGCTCTTACGGCTCTTACGGCGGTCCTTCTCATCTCCCCCATCACGCCTTCCTCTTGAAGGGATCCAGCGGCGAAGTGAAGGTCGACGTCAGCCGTGTCGGAACGTCCAGGCCCAGCATCGCCAGGCCCCGCACCTGGCAGCTCACCTCGACCGAGAAGAGTTCGGCGTTCGCCCAGCCGGTGCTGGTCTTGGTGACGGTCACCGGACCGGAGCAGACGTCCGACAGGTCGGCCTCGGCCGCCTTGCGGGCCTCCGACATCGCGGTGCCCTCTTCCTTCTGGATCGACCCGGCGCGCGCGGCATCACGGGCGGCGCCGTCCAACGCCCCGCGCCCGTCGACCAGTTGCCCGAAGGCCACCAGCACGAGGATGAAGAGGATCATCACCGGGGCGAGGATCACCACCTCGATCGTGGAGAGCCCCCGGTCGCGGTCGCGGTTGCGGGACACCCGGTTCCGTACGAAGGAGATGACGAAGGAGAGCGGCGGCACCATCAGTTCCCCTCGTCCTTCACGAACCTCTCCACCGGCCCGGACGACTGCGCATGCACCGTCAGGTCGAGCCCCGGGAAGACGCTGGGCACCTTGGCCGTGATCTCCACGCCCACCGTGTTCTGCTCCGGCTGGAGCATCGTCACGTCGGGGGACAGCACCAACTGCGGGCCGAGCTGGCTGATGTAGCTGTCGACGACATCACGTGCCTCGCCGCGCCAGGCTCCGGGCCGTTCGTCAGCCGTGGCGCGGGCCTTGCGGGCGCCCGCCTGCGCCGCCGCCTGGGCCACGTGATCCGCGAAGAAGTACAGCGCGAACTGCACCGTCGCGAAGATCATGAAGAAGAGCACCGGCGTGAGCAGCACGAACTCGATCGCGGTCATGCCGGAGTCGCCGCGGGCGGAGGCGGCCTCCACCCGGCGGCGTACCCAGCGACGTACGCGCACCAGTAACCCCGTAGATGTAGAAGGAGAAGTCAGCGGACGGGCGTCAGCAGGTCTTGTCCGCGCTCGCACCCTGGATGCAGTTGCCGACCTTGTCCGCGCCGCCCTTCAGCGCGGCGTTGATGATCGCGGCGACCACGCCGACGATCGCGACGACGACGGCGGAGATGATGACCCACTCCACCGCGGACGCACCCCGGTCGAGCTCGCCGGAGCGGGCGCGCTGCACCCGGCCCTGGAGGAAGGTGATCAGGAAGTCCACCCCCGGGATCCCGGTGCTGAAGTTCCGTCCGTTCATGGTGAGTTGTCCTCTCGAAATTCGGGATGAAGTAGTGGCGGGGAGCGTCAGACCTGGAACACGCGCATCGCCGCCGGGAAGATCAGGAAGACCAGGAAGCCCGCGCACAGCAGCAGTTGAGCGACCAGCATCGACTGCGACTTCTCGCCCGCGCTTCCCTCGATCTCGGAGAGTTCGCGGTGCCGCATGGTCTCGGCGCGCGAGGCGAGCGACTCGCGCACCTTCGCGCCGTCGTCCGCGACCAGCGCCAGCGAGGCGGACAGGTCCTTGAGTTCCTCGACGCCCAGCTCCTCGCCGAGTGAACCGAGCGCCTGCCACTGGCTGATGCCGGTGATCCGGGCGTCGTTGAGGGCGTTGCGGATGCGCTGCGTGGCCCAGCCGTCGGAGACCTCGGCGGCGGCCATCAGGGCCTCCGGGAGGCCGCGTCCGCCGGCCAGGCTCATCGACACCAGGTCCAGATACGCGCCGATCACGCGCCGCAGGTCACGCCGCTTGTCCGCCGCGTCCCGCCGTACCTCCATGTCCGGCAGGAAGAAGAAGACCAGCGCGAAGAGCAGCGCCAGCCAGACCGGGATGATCGGGCTGCTGCCGAAGCCGAGCGTCCAGACGACGGCGAAGAGGAGCGGACCGAAGAAGACACCGGCCGCGGCCAGCAGGACCTTCGTCGCGAGGAACTTCTCCCAACTTCGGTCCAGCACCGCCAGGTCGGCGCGGAGCGAACGCTGCTCCCAGCCCTGCTGCATATAGAACTCTGCGACACGCGCGCCCACTTGGGCCCGTGCGCTGCCGAGCCGCCCGGCGTCCTTGTCCTGCCGGTGGTGCGCGGACTCGTACGCCGCTCCCCGCGCCCGCATCGCGTCGATGCGGGCGACCTGCGCGACCGCACTGCGCTTGGACGGCATGAGGGCGCGTACGAGGGCGTAGATGCCCAGGCCCAGAATGGCGCCGATCGTGATCGGCATGGTCAGGTTCATCGGCGTACCCCCTCATCCGGCACGGACTGGGCAGGCGTACCAGGCGTACCAGGCGTACGGGGACGTACGAACTGGACCGAGGACTCGTCCCGCACCAGAAAACGCTCGGGTGTCTCGATCGTCGACAGCTTGCGCAGCCACAGGAAGCCGAGCGCGAACAGGCCGCAGACACAGGCGAGTACGAGCTGTCCGACCGGCGTGCCGTACGGCTTGACGAATTCGCGGTTGAAGATCGCCAGGCCGAGGACGAAGGCGATGGTCACCGCGACGACGATCTGGACCGAGCGGCGGGTCGAGGCGCGCTGCGCCATGACCCGCTGCCGCATGTCGACCTCCTCGCGCGCCGACTTGGCCAGCGCGCCCAGAACCTGCCGCAGACCGGGGCCGCGCAGCCGCGCGTTGAGGATGAGCGCGGCCACGATGATGTCGGCGGAGGCGTCGTTGATCTCGTCGGCGAGGTACTGCAAGGCCTCGGGCAGCGGCGTACGCGAACGGAGCCGGTCGACCAACGCGTCGAGATGCGGCCGCAGTACGGGGGCGGAGGCGCGCGCTGAGGCCGGGATCGCCTGCTCCAGGCCGACCGCGCCCGCGATCGTGTCGCGCAGCGACTCGGTCCAGGACGCCAGTGCCTCCACGCGACGCATGGCGGCCCGTTCCTCCGAGGCGCCGCCGAAGAGCTTGTCCCAGAAGAAGACGAGGATGCCGGCCGCGATACCGGCGACCGCCCAGCGGGTGAGGAGGAGGACGACGAGACCGGCGATCGCGGCGATCGAACCGCGCTGACCGGCGAACCGGATCAGTTCATTGGCCCGTTCGCTGGCCTTCTGCTTCTCGTGCTCGGGCTTGGCGGGCAGTCCCCGCACGGCGACGGCGAACAGCGCGAGACCGCCGCCGACGGCGATACCGCACGCGAGCGCGTACAGGACGGTCGTGGAGAACAGGCCGCCCATCGAGCCGAGCGAGTCGAGTGCGGCAAGAGAGGTCGTAGGAGCCGCAGAGGTCGTAGAAGTCGTAGGAGTCATGTGCTGGTCACCCCCAATTCCCGCTGCCGGGCAGCCGGTAGCCCTGCGCGGCGAGTTCGTCGAGGCAGGAGATGGGCGCGTGCGGGACGATGCGGCCGTCCGGGGTCTCGGCGAACACCTCGCTGGACAGCACGCGTCCGTCGACGCCGTTGACCTCGCGCACGGAGGTGACCATGCGCTGCAGCCGGCCCCCCGACTCGTAGTTGTTGCGCCGCTGGATGAAGACGACGAAGTTCACCGCGCCCGCGATGAGCATCTGGCTGGCCTCGATGGGCAGCCGCTCGGTCGCCTGGAGCGCGTACGTGGAAATACGGTTGAAGACCTCGCTGGAGCTGTTCGCGTGGATCGTGGACAGCGAACCGTCGTTGCCCTGCGACATCGCGTTGAGCATCGTCACGATCTCGTCGCCGAGGACCTCACCGACGATGACGCGGGAGGGGTTCATACGCAGCGACCGACGGACCAACTCGGCCATGGTGATGGCGCCTTGGCCCTCGGAGTTGGGCAGCCGCTCCTCGAAGGCCACCACGTTCGGGTGGAGGTCGGCGAAGGTGTCGAGCCCGAGTTCCAGGGCCCGCTCGACGGTGATGAGACGCTCGTGCGGCGGGATCTCGTTCGCGAGGGCGCGCAGCAGTGTCGTCTTACCGGCGTTGGTGGCGCCCGCGATCATGATGTTCTTACGGGCCCGTACGGCGCAGGCGAGGAAGTGCGCGACCTCGGGGCTGATCGTCCCATTGCCCACCAGGTCGGAGACGAAGACCTTGCCCATGCGCGCACGGCGGATGGAGAGCGCGGGGCGGCGCGTCACGTCCATGACGGCGGAGAGCCGGGAGCCGTCCGGGAGCCGCAGGTCGAGCTGCGGGTTGGCGGAGTCGAAGGGCCGGGAGGACAGGCCCGAGTAGGCACCGAGGACCTGGATCAGCTCGATGAGTTCCTCGTCGTTCTCGGCGACGGGGTCCCCCGTCGCCTCCCGGCCGTCCGCGTAGCCGATGAAGACCTGGTCGTGCCCGTTGATGTCGATGTTCTCGACGTCCGGGTTGTCGAGCAGCGGCTGGAGGCGGCCGACGCCGAAGAGGGCGGCGTGCACGGCGGCCGCGTACTGCTCCTCGGTCTCGGCGTCGAGGGGGGTGCGGCCGAGGTTGATCTCGGTGCGCGCGTAGTCCTCGAGTATCTGCGCGATCACCGCCCGCGCGTAGTGCCGTTCGTCCTCGTTGGACATCGGCGTGACGTTGCGGACCTGGTCCTCGCGGCGCTGCTCGGCGATACGGTCACCGGCGTCCTGCCGGAACCGCTTGACCAGCTGATGGTCGACGGCGGTCATCGACCGGCTCCGGCGGCGGGCTGACCATGCGGTCCATTGGCCGGTACCGCCCAGGCGGCGCCGTACTGCTGATACAGATCCGCGGTGACCTTGCGGGCCGAGCGGATGAGCAGCGACTTGTCGAGGCGCCCGCGCTTGCGGCCGGCCAACTGGTCGGCGCCGGCGGGGTCGTCGGCGAGCGTGCCCACGACACGGGCGCCCGTCTGGGCAGCGACCAGCATGTCGTTGACCTGGTGGACGAGCTTGGCGGAGTCGCCCGGGTCGGCGATGAGGATGACGCCGATGAGGGGGGTGGCGAGGGTGGCCGCCCCGCGGGGGCCGCCGTGCAGCTTGGCGCTGAGGGCGGCGGCGCGATCGCGTACGCGGGCGATGGCCTCCGGCTCGGTGCGCGAGATGAGGAGCACGAGGGCGGCCTGGGAGAACATCTCGACGGCCGGCGTGTCTCCGCTGATGCGCCCGCAGTCGGCGATGACGTCGGCGGGGGCGTGCGGGGAGTCGGCGAGCTGGGCGAAGGCACGGCCGAGGGTGGGCCAGAGCCCGGCGAGCCCGGCGGCCTGTTCGGCGACACCGAGGCCGACGAGGACTTCGAGTCCGCCGCTCAACGGCTGGACGTGGTCCCAGAGTTGATCGGGCACGAGGCCTCGACGTGCGGTCGCAGCTATCGACAGCATGCCGGTGTTGGGGTTCAGCGGGCCACCGTGGGCCGCCGCGCTCCGGTACACGAGGTCGCCGCCGGCGGGGTCCGTCTCGGCGAGCAGGACCCTGCGGGGCCAGACCGCGGACAGGGCCACCGCGGCGGTGGTGACGCCGGGGGAACCCTTGTCTGCGGCGAGGGCGATGAGCGCCATTTCTGTTTACTCACTCGCCTTTAGTTGCCGGGGACGAGAACGACGGAGACCTCGCCCGCGGCGGCTGCCGCGGTGAGGGCGGGAACGTCGCTCTGGTCGACGAGCAGGGTGATGGAGAGGTTGCCGGTGCTCACGGTGGCGTCACTGCTGTCGCTCTTGGTGTTGACCCGCGCGTTGGCCACGATCAGCGAGTTGCCGCTGCTCGACGAACCGGACGAGCCGGACGAGCCGGTCTTGTCGGAGGTGGTGGTGTCGCTGCCGACGCGGTAGGCGGACACGATGTCGCCGGCCTTGATGTCGGCCGGGTACTGGCCCTCCTTGAGGGCGAGACCCACGGAGGCCTTGCCGGCGGGGAGGGTGCTGCCGCCCGCGAACATGTCGCCGATGACGACGGTCCCCGCGTAGATCGTGGACTTCGCCTTGAGCTTCTCGAGTGCCCCGAGCTGGCTCCACTTGACGTAGTGGATCGAGGCGTCGTCCGCGACCATCACCGAGGTCGTGTTGCCGCTGTTGACGGATTCCCCGGCCTGGATGGTCTTGGTCACCTGGACGACCTCGACCCGGTCCCCGGCGCGCAGCACGAGCATGGTCGCGCCCAGCGCGCCCACGAGGATCAGGAGCACCGCGAGAGCGGCGAGCGCGGGTTTGCGCTCGCGAGGCGGCGTGGGAAGACGCTCACCCATCGCCGGCTGGGCCGACGCAGCGGAACGGTGGTTGCCCGCCCCCGTACGCTCTTGGATCTTCACGCAACCGCTCCCCGTACACCCAAGAAGATTTCTGCCAATTCACATGCCAATTGGGACACTTCACCCCGGTCCGCCCGAGCCGGACGTACCGCCCGACCTGGCCAAATAGCCAGCGCTGAAGCAAGTGTCAAGCCATGGCACCGTATCAGCCGCACATAAGCCCCTCAAGGCGCGTTATGACGCGCGAACCTCGGGGGACTCGGTGTTCTCCACGCGCAACGGGGGGTGTGCGGTTCCCTGTTGGGGCGGGGATCCGGGGGGAGGGTGCGCTGTGCGGGCGCGAATCCGTTGCCGGGCCGCCCTCGGGGTTCGTCACGGGGTGTGCACGAGGCCTGCACTAGGTGCTCACCCAGGGGCGGCTGGGGATGGTGATCTTTCAGTCACATGGGTGACGAGGCCTCTTCTTCGCGGCTGAGGCGTCTCGGGTCGCGTCAGTCCCGCAGCCGAGCGGTGGCGAAGTCGAGGAACTCGGCGAGCCCGATCGCACGGGGTGTGCCGTCCTGGGCCCCCTCTTCGACTTCGGCAAGGAACCAGCCGTCACCCCACTCCACGCGCCACACGCGACCCTGCCGGTTTTCGAATGCGCGAACTCCAGGGAGGGCTCCGACGAAGTCGACGCCTGGGGCGGGCGACCAGTGCCAGGCGTCGGTCAGGCCGGGAAGAGGTACCGCGCCTGGCATGGCCGTTACCGCTGCCCGGATGTCCCTGGACATGAGGATCTGCCCCGTCACTTCTTCTTGGCATACGCCCCATGGACCGGACGACCCACCAGAGCTTCGCCCAGTTCGTACTGGAAGTGCTCGAAGTTGGTCAGAGCGAACCAACCGCACGGTTCGACGCGTTCGGGGATTTCGTTGTCGTTCTCGTCCACATAGCCCTCGATGCTGGCGTCGTAGAAGCAGTGCCGCTTCAACAGGTGTGCGGCTTCCAGGTCCTCATGGGCCACAGTCCGGAAGTACCCCTTCTGCCAAACCCAGTTCATCGTGAAGAAGGGGGGCAGCAGCAGCCGGTCCGGTGTCAGCAAAGCGAGGTCCGGCTCTGGGGCGCTGGAAGCGACATCGTAGATATACGCCAGGATCCCTCCCGGGAACCGCCCCTGTGGTCCACTCTCTCCCATTTTGACGACACGGCCAAATCGATAGCTTGAGTCATCCAACTGGAGGGTGAAAATGTCACCCACTTCATGCTGGCGACGCTGCCCCTTCATCTTCTTCAACGGCATAATGGGAGCCATCCTTTCTTTGATTTCAACCAGGTTATGCCAGGAATATCCGGCCGTACCGCAATGCCGTTCCATATATGGAGCGTTTGGGGGATATGGAGTTGATCTGGGGGATGGAGACACCGTTCTTCAACCTACTGAATCCCGATGCCCTAACATCCTCGATCAGACCCTGCTCGATCGCGCGCGCCTGCCACTTCTTGAGGCCAGTAGCTCCCCGCACCTCCTGAAGTCGCACAATCCCATAGTTCTTCGCGATGTGCTGCCGCTCGCGTCGGGCCAATTTATTGGTTATGCCAGCATAGATCTTGTTTCCCTGAGCATCGAGCCCGTGATAGACGGAGTAGCCCCCCTGGCTGTTCCGGCCCCTCCACAGTCTGAGGGCGATGGCCTTGGCGCACGGTGCCAGACCCAGCGCGTCGAGCCACGACAGTGGGTTGCGCACGTAGCCGTGTTGATTGTCCTCCGGCAGAAGCCCCAGCGGATCCGGGGAGGTGTACTGAGCCGTCTCCGGATCGTAGTAGCGGTAGAAGTTGTAGTGCCAGCCGCTCTCGGTGTCGAAGTACTGGCCAGGAAAACGCAAAGGACAATCTGTCTCACCGACGGTCGTCCCTGCATCCTTTCCCCAGAGGGTGGTTCTGCTCTGCCACGAAACCTCCCCCTCTTCGGAAATCAACTCCGTCGGGGTACCCACCATGTTGGTGACGATGGCATAGAAACGCTGGTCGTAGCCGACCCCTTCGGGAGTACGGTTGACCTGGACGACTGGACTATGCGTCCCGGGTTCATATTCCCAGGTCCGCACCGCACCGGAGTCGGTCATCTCCTCCGTCAGCGTCTCGCCGTCCCAGTCGAAGAGAGTGAATTCTCCGACTGTTCCGTCACCGTCCACGCGCTTCTTCGATATCCGTCGACCGAGCGGATCATAGCTGTAGCGCCAGTGCACCCCGTCGGGTGTGACAAGTTCGGCGAGCCGGCCCTCCGGGCTCCACGCATACGTCCACATCTTCCGGATCCCGGATAGTGTCCGCTTGATACGGCGAACGACACGGCCCTGACGGTCATGTTCGTAACGGGAGTTCCCGGCCCGACGAACCAGCGTTCCGACGGTCTCCCGCTCGTCGGCAAGGAGGCCGCCCGGGCCCGATATAGCGGCACTCGAGACATTCCCCGCCGTGTCGTAGGCATATCGCTCCTGCCACTGTGCGCCAACGACGGACGTCACCCGGCCGACGGCATCCAGCTGGAACCGGCGTATGCCAGTTCCGAGTTCGTCGATGGCCGAGACGTGACCGCCGGATGCGTAGGAGAAACGGCGCCGCAGGGGAGAGGTACCTGCCGAACTCGCCGCGACGATCTCCTGATCCCGAACATGGTCACCTGGGTGCCAGGACTGGGAGATGCCGACCCGCCGCCCCAGCCGCCGTCGCACCTCGCGTCCCCCCAGGTCGTACTCGAACCCGAGGGAGTGCCCCTGCACCGTGAGACTGGTAGGACGGTCTTCCGCGTCGTATGTCCATCGGGACACCGCCCCCGACGGGGTCACCCGTTCGGTGCGACGGCCCAGCGGGTCGTACACGGAAGTGATGTGGCGCCCGTTGACGGACTCGTGGACGATTCGCCCCATCGCATCTCGTCGCAGCTCGACCTCGGCATCAGCGTTGCGCGCCCAAACGAGCTGCCCGGCGGAATCGTGTCGGAAGGTGGAGACGCTGCCGTCGGAGGAGCGCTGTTCGGTCGTGTTCCCCAGCGCGTCGTAGGAGAAGTCGACTGCCTCACCGCTCTCGTTCACCCGGCGTGTGAGCTGACCGGCAGGGTCATAGAAGTAGGCCTGGTCGGCGCCGTTGAAGTCCCGCTCCGCGATCAGCCGTCCCGCGGGGTCGAAGTCATAGCTCCATGTCCGGCCTTGCGGATTCGTCACGCCACGCAGTTGCTGCTCGGCGTCGTAGGCGAACGTGTAGGTATTTCCATCGGGGTTGATGCGCTTGAGTGGTAGATCGAACGGCCCGATCTCATGGAGCGTCGTACCACCGGAAGGCTCGCGGTGAGCAATCTCGTTTCCTTCGGCGTCGTACTCCCATCGCTCCAGGGAACCGTCCGGACTCTCCCTGAGAGTCAGCCGTCCTTCGATGGTCCATTCCATGCGGGTGATCTGCCCCACTGGATCCTGGATCTCGACGACTCGCCCGAAGGCGTCGCGACCGCACCGTGTGGTACCACCCAGCGCATCCGTCAGCTCCAGCGGGAGGCCGGCCGCGTCCGTGGAGAGCGTGCGAGTGTGTCCAAGCGGGTCGGTGTGTGTACTGAGCCGGCCCCCCGGTGCATAGGCGTATCGGGTGATCGCGCCGGTCGGGTCCACGGCCTCAACAAGGTTGCCGTGAAGGTCGTAACTCTGCCGCCAGGTCGCACCGTCGGGTTCCACCACTCGGACCGGCAGCCCGAGTTCACCAAATTCGGTCGTGGTAACAGAACCGTCCGGCAGTTGCATACGGGTGAGGCGTCCGGCTTCGTCATAGTCGAACTCCGTAACGCGGCCGATCGGATCGGTGAGCGCGAGCAGACTGTCGTAGCGGTCCCAGGTGCGCAGTGTCGTGTGGCCCAAAGGGTCGGTCTCGAAGGCGAGCTGGTACGAGTCGTTGAACTGATAGTGGCTCGTGTGCCCCAACGAATTGGTAGCCGCCGTGGTGCGGGCTTCGTCGTCGTACGCGTAGGTGTAATCGAGAATCCCGTCAATGCCGTGCGACGCAACGCACCTGTCTGTGCTGTCGTATGAGTATCGGTACCAGGTACCGATCCGGTCTTCCCAGCCAGTGACGCGACGGCGCTCGTCATAGGTGAACTTCAGCGGAACACCGGAGGAGTTGTAGATGTCGGTGAGATTGCCCTGGCTGTCGTAGCCGTAACGCACCAACGTTGGCTCGTCGGGGTCGCTGCGAAGGCTCAGCGCCGTGATGCGCCCGAACTCACACGTCACCCCGATGCGGTAGCCGCCGTGATGGGCGACCTCGGTCGGCGTCCCGTCGCCGGAGTAGGTGATCGCGATGTTGTTGCCGTTGCGATCGCTGATACCCGCTATCAAAAGCTCTGCGGGTGTTCCACCAGGCAGCGGCGCGAACCGAAGTGTCTGGCCGGTCTCAGGCCGGTACACGGTGATCCGCCCGCTGCGGGTGCCGTCCCATTCCATCGGCCATCGTGGTCCCTCGACGGGAAGCACCGGCACGTCAGGCTCGGGAACCGGATAGAAGAGCACCATTCCGTCGTCATTGACGAACCGAACTCCCGTCGCATCAAGCAACAGACGCTGGTCCAAGGTTGAAGACCAACTCACCCCGAAGAAGCGGCCGGATCGCAGCCCGGTTCGATGGTGTCTCTCAAGGACCAGGGGCAGAACACCCGGGAAGGTGACATCCGTTTCAGACATGACCATCTGACCGGTGCTGATGTCGATCGGGTCGCCGCAGGTGAAGAGCTTCTTCATCTGGCGACCAAGAGAGCGGCTGCTCTTGCCAAGGCCCTTCATGCCGAGGGCCATGCCCTTGAGGCCGGTCTTGCCCAAACCTTTGAGGCCTTTGAGTCCTTTGCCGAGTTTGCCGAGGCTGGTGAGGCCCTTGCCGCCCGGTATGCAGTCCAACGCGGCGAACGCCACATCCCATAGGGATGCCTGGCCCTTCGCGTATTTGTTAAGCGTGTCGGCGAGAACGACGAGCGCGGCGACCAGCACGATCGCGCCGAGAATCGGCCCGCCGATGATCATCGCGATGATCCCGACGACCGCGACGACGACCTTGCACACGGCGACGATGGTGTCCCAGTTGTCGGAGAACCAGTCCCCGACCTCCTCCCACCACTTCCGATTGTGGATGCCCGCGTCGGAGGCTTCGTCGATCTTCGTCTTGGCGGTGTGAGCGGCCTCCTCCCGCATCTTGCGGGCGTCCTCGGCCATCTTCTTCGCCGCGTCCAGCGCGTTGCTCGCGGACGTCACATCCGACTGGGCACTGGTCTGCGCCGACTTGGCGTGCTGCGCATCCCGCGTGGCGGCACGCACCTTCGCCTCGTCCGGCTTCTCCGTGTCCTTGCTGCCGGTCGGATCGTCCTTGTACTTGTCCGCTTCCTTGTTGGCCTTCGTCACCCACGAATCGGCCGACGACAGACGGGACTTGGCGGAGGAGAGATCGGACTGGGCCTCCCGCCCCTTCGCGAGCGCCTTGTCCGCCAGGGCCTGCGCGCGCTCCAGCTTCGGCCAGTAGTCGGCGAGCGCGTCCCCCGCCATCTCATACGACTTCTTCAGCTTCTTCAGCTGCTTCGGCACACCCGAGAACTCGTCCTGGAACGCCTTCGCCGACTTGCCCGCCCACTTCAGGACCGTGTCCTCGTCCGCCATCCCCTTGATCAGGCGAAGGGCATCCGAGACATCGTCGGCGAAGTCGTGCAGGTTCTTGGCCAGATGCCGCACCCGGTCCGGGTCGCCTGGGGTGGGGTCCTTGTCCAAGTCCAGGACATGCCAGTCCCCCGGCCGATTACCCGCCATGCCGCAACCCCCGTGACAGCAATCCCAACAGCAACACTCGTACGCACGAGCGAAGTTACTGGATTTGCGCGAGCCACGGAAAGGTCGGCGGCACTACTCCGCGAAGCGGAACGTAGACGTGATCGCGTCGAAGATGTCGAAGAACGAGTCGGCGAGGTCGAGGACTTGGCTGCTTCCGGCCACCAGGGCGACCTTGCCCTTCTGCCCCGGTACGGGGATGAACGTCTGCATGAGTACGGCGCGGATGGTCCGCTTGAGGGTGTCGTCGGGTACGACGATGTCCTCGATGCCGTACGTGCGCGCGGCGGGACCGACGCCGGGAATGTCGACGGTGGTCACCTTGCGCCAGGAGTCGCCCTCCTTCTTCGCCTCACGCACCGCGAGTTGGCCCGCCATGGTCTGGGGGTCGGTGGAGAGAGGCTCGCCGGTCTTCTCCGAGCGACCGCCGACGATCGAGACGGTGACCGACCCGGTGATCGGGGTGTCTCCGCCGAAGGCCTCCGCCATGCAGCCGCAGTACAGGGCGCCGGACTTCCAGGCGTCGGCGGCGGCCTTCTGCAGGAAGGTGGTGTACGTGTCGCGATAGTCGGCCAACTCCGGGTGCTGTCGCACCCGTTCGTTCACCATCCGCCGGATGGAGTCGTCGCGCGACTCGGGGCGTACGTCGAACTCCCACCACGACTCCGGCACCTTGATACGGAAGCCGCCGCGCTCGATGGTGAGCGTTTCCATGTAGCGGGCCATGGTGTGTCCCCGTTCGGTTTCTCTGTTCGGTCCTCTGTTCGGCTCGGGTCAGCCTACGAGGTGGACGGGCGGGCGGGGCGCCGGGCGTCCTCGTGGTCCGACGGGCTATCGTCCTTTGCTTCCGCCACCCCACCGGCATCCTGCGTACCGCACACTCCGACCCCACCGAGGAGCTCCCCCCACATGAAGCGCATGACCCTGGCCGCCGTGTCCGCCCTGTGCCTCGCCGCCGCCCTCACAGCCTGTGGAAGCTCGGACAAGGACACCGACAGCAAGAGCGAGCCCACGAAGGCGACGGCCTCGCCCAGCAAGACGCTCAGTCCGGCGGAACAGGTCGCGCAGCTCATGGTCACCCAGGCAGAGTCCGGCGGCTACTCGGTCAAGAAGCCCGCCGACGGCGACGCACTCGCCAAGTCCCAGGCCGAGATGAGCGTCGACAAGGCCGCATGCGCCCCGTTGGCGTACGCGATGAACGAACTCCCTGTCGGCACCCCGGAGGCCACGCTCACTCACTTCGCCAACAAGTCCACCGGCATGCTCACGTACATCACCCTCTCCACCTACGCGGACGGCAAAGCGGCGGCCGCCATGAAGAGCCTCTCCACGGCGGCCGGCTCCTGCGGCAGCGGTTTCACGGCGAAGTCGGACAGCGGCAGCACCACGTACGACTCCGTGACCGTGGAGACCGCCCCCTCGGGCGGCGACGAGTCCGGGGCCACCGCCGCCACCTTCAAGTTCCAGGGCTTCACCCAGACGATCCGGACCCAGACGTTCCGCTTCGGCAACACCATCGCCAACTACTTCACTCTGGACAGCAGCGCATTCATGAACGCCCACGCCGGCACGGCCAAGATCCCGGCCGACCTCGTCACGGTGCAGAACGCGAAGCTCGGGTAAGGCAGGGAAGGTCGCTGCTGGCCATCCCCGCACCGGGCTTGGGTGCGCGGGGCCGACCCGCGCACTAGGTCTCGGGTTCCGCCGGAATCGGCCGCTCAGCGATTCAGGTCCATGACCCCGACTCCAAGCCCCTCGTAGGACTCCGGCGCGACGGTGGCGACGAGCGCTCCTTCGGGAAGCATCTGGTTCGGCCGCGCGGCGTGCACGGCGGCGCCCACACCGAAGGAGACGCCACCGCGGCACAGTTCTGCAATGGTCACCGCCATCGCGTAGTCATCGTCGATCAGGTGAAGTACGTCGACCAGCACACCGACATGGCCAACAATCCCCGCCCGCTGGCGCTCCGCTTCCAGCAGGCACAGGACGGGCACCCACAGGCGCACATCACCGCTGGCCGCTGCGGCATGGATGAGACCGGAGACCTGCTTGTTGCCCCCCATCGCCAGGAGGGTCGGGGTGTCTAAGACGTAGTGCTCGGTCTCGTTCAACGGGAGGACTCCGTCTCGGCGAGGGCGGCACGGTGTGCGACGGTGGCCTCACGCATCTTGCGGCGCATCTCGGCGGACTCCTCGTCCGTCACGTAGTGCCCGAACCGCTCGGCGAGAAGGCTGCGCGTGCGATCGGCTCGTTCCCTGATCTGATCCGGGGTGAGCGTCTGAGCGGCTATCTCCTGCATGAGGGCACGAAGGCTGGTGCCACGGGCTTCCGCTACTGCGGCGAGCTGGTCACGGACCTCGGCGGGGACTCGGATCATGACGTCGGCCATACATTGAGTATACGTGGCGTATACGCACCCCGCCACGCTTTCGACCCCACCCCACCCTCAACGAATACGGCGATCGCGCGACGCACGGTGGTACACGTCAGCCCGTACTGATCAATTCCAGCACGAGGCTGGAAGTTAATGATCACGAAGCTGCACCCTGCAGGAAGCAAACTCTGGAAGCCGGCCCCTACCGCACAGCCGGCGTTCGGGGCCGTTGTGCAACTGGACACGATCGACCCACAGGTCCAGCCAACCGGCCCCCATTCCTCCCCTTCTGCCCAGTCGTGCAAGAAAGTTCGCTGTGGCGAAACCGATCGCTACACGGATACCGTCATTGCTCGTGACTGCACTTCTGTCTCACGGGGAGTCAACTGTGAAGCGCCGCTCTTTGCCCGTTGCTGCCGCGTTCGCCGCGACCGCAGCCTTGCTGCTGACGGCATGCGGCAGCGGGGACGACAAGTCCAGCGACAACGACAAGATCGCGGGGGCCGACACCGGCGACTCGACCGAGTCGGCTTCGCCGAGCGCGAGCACCGACTCCGGGCAACGCCCGAAGGTCACGTTGCCGAGCGATGTCACGAACGTCTTCGACAGCTGGAAGACGGGTGACACGACGAAGGACGCCGTCCTGGCGGACGTCTCCGGACGCATCAACGCCACGGACGCGGCCATTGCCAGCGGCGACAGTGAGAGCTCGGCAATTCCCTTTTACTACAAGGGAGACGCACTGCTGGGTGCAGCTGATTGGATCGCGAGCTTCAAGAAGGAGGGTCTGACCATCAACGGCAAGACCCGCTACTTCGAGCCCACGATCACGATGTTCGACAAGACGTCCGCGAGCGTCAGGTACTGCTCGGACGAAAGTAAGGCGTACAACAAGAACCGCAAGACCGGAAAGATCGACAAAACGCCGGCCACGGATAATTCGTACGTGCTCTACAACACGCGTGTGGACAAGAACAAGCAAGGGGTTTGGCAGACCACGCAGTTGGTCTCGAAGAGGGGGGTCGAACCGTGCACGCCGTGAAGACGCACAGGTGGCTGACGCTGGCGACCGTCTCTGCGACCCTCACCCTCGCTCCGGCCGGAGTCGCCGTCGCGGACAAAGGAACCGGCCAAGGAGGAACCCAGCAGGGCTCCGGCGTGCAGACCGAGCACAAGCGGGACGGTCAGACTCTCGAGTCTCGGATCACCTTCAGCGGCTCCATCAAAGGCAGCGGCGGCAAGTCGTCCGGCGGGCTCACCGCGGTGGGCAACTGGACACCGCCGGCCTGTTGGTACGAGCCCATGTCCGCCGAGGAATTCAAGAAACAGACCGAAGCAAGCTACGACCTTGTCGTCAACGACCCCGACCAGCCCAACTACGCGAAGACCGCGACGGGTCAGTTCCGGGATATCTACAAGGACGGCAAGTACAAGAACTACAACCTCGACGAGGCCGACGAAGGCAATTGGTTCGTCGCCGTCCAGGATGAGAGTCGCCTCGACGATCCAGATGCTTTCACGTGCAGCGAGCTCCCGTTCTGGGTCAAGAACGGCGATACCCCGAACGTGAAGAATGCCGTCACGCCCGAAGTCCTCGCCGAACTCGCCTACAACCGCGTCCAGGTCCCGGACACGAAGGTCACCCTCGCGCCCGAAGACATCACCAAGGTGAACCTGCCCACCTGGGCCTGGCTGGACAAGGCCACGTTCAAGGAGGTCTCGGTCACCGCAGCCCTCAACGTCAACGGCCTCAACATCCAGGCCACCACGACGGCGAAGCCTGTGTCGTTGAAGCTCGAACCGGGCACGGAAGACGCAGAGACCTACCCCGCCTCCGGCGTGTGCAAGATCAACGACGACGACTCGGTCGGTGAGGCGTACGCCAAGGGCAAGGCGGACGAGACGCCGCCGTGCGGCATCAAGTACCTGCGCTCGTCGGGCGACGGAACGTACAAGCTGCGGGCGACCATCACCTGGCAGATCACCTGGACCGGCACCGGCAACCCGGACCCGAAGAACCTGCCGAACGGCACCTTCGGCAACACCCAGGACATCACCGTTCAGGAGATCCAGTCCGTCAACCGCTGACAGCGTCGACCTGGGGCGCGCGGCCGGCGTCGGCTGCGCACCCCACGCGTCTCCCCTTGACGATCCGGCATCACGAGAACATCACTGCCCGCCCAAGTCCCGGCAAACGCAACCCCATAGACCCCTCAAACAACACCGTTCCCGCTCCCCCGCCCAATCCGTTGCCCCCGTCCACTACATAGGATTGCTCGGGCAACCGCCGCAGCTGCGGGCGCCGGGGGACCCCGTGCGGCCCCTCCCGGCGGTCCCTTCACGGAGGCAACGGGGAACACATCGTGAGTGATCTACGGCTTGACGGCACGATCTTCGAGGACTTGAGGAAGACCTTCTCCACCGTCACCGACCGGATGGACGCCGCCCGCCGCACCCTGCGCGGCACCGACGGCTCGGTCGTGGGGGACAAGGATCTCGTGGACGACGTGCACGACTTCGCCGACGACTGGGGCTACGGCATCAAGCAGCTCGGCAAGCACACCCAGGGCGCGATCAAGATGATCGACAACATCGGGAAGTCCTTCGAGAAGCTGGACCTGGATCTGGCCGAGTCCCTCAAGTCCCCCAAGAAGAAGGGGAACTGATCGCGTCATGGGACGCCCGTCTTTCCCCCACATAGGTTGGGACCCCACACCCGGCGACGTCGAGGACACCCGGGAGCTTGCCAAGAAGCTCGGCGGGCTGGCCACCGAACTGGGCACCGCCCTGCGGGAACTGCAGCAGATCGAGTGCGGGGCTTGGAAGGGCAAGACCGCGCTCGCCTTCAGCGAGCACATCTCCACCGATGTCACGCCCCTCATCAAGAAGAGCCACGACTCCTTCGACAAGGCGTCGCGCGCCCTGCACCACTGGGCCGGACAGCTCTCCGACTTCCAGGACGAGGCCGGCCGGCTGGAGAAGGAAGCCGGAGAGAAGCTCGACGCCAAGGCCGAGGCCCAGCAGAAGGCCGACCAGAAGGGCGACGGCAAGGGCAGCGAGGAACTCGGCAAAGCGTCCGGCGCGGTCGACGAGGTCACCAGCAAGGTCCACGACCTCGAAGACCGCTACAAGAAGGCCGCCCACCTCATCAGCAAGGACCTCGACAAGGCGGCGGACATCGCGCCCGACGAGCCCGGGTTCTGGGACAAGCTCGTGCACGGCGTCGAGGACGCCTGGAACGCCACCGGCGACTGGATCAAAGATCACGCGGATGTCATCAAGGCCATCGGTGACGTGCTCAGCCTGGTGAGCGGCGCCTTGGGTGTCCTGGCCATCATCACCGCTCCCTTCGAACCGGTGGGAGCGATCTTCGCGGCTGCCGCGATGATCACGAGTGGAGCGGCTCTGCTCACCCATCTGGTCGCCAAAGCGGCTGGCGCGGACGTCAGTTGGGTCGACATCGGGTTCGATGCTCTAGGAATCATCCCCGGCGTCAAAGGCCTCACCGGAAGTGCCGAGCTCGCCAAAGGCACCAACGCAGCCGTTCGTGCCGCTGAGCTCGGCGAGGGTTACCGTGGCGTCACCAGTATCGGGAAGACGTTCATTCTCTTCGGCCCGCTGAAAGCCGCTCCCGCCGTGCGACTCGGAGAGGGAGGCAGCCGCTTGGCATTGGCTGCCGAGAGCGGAATGCAGAATTTCCGCAACGGGCAGTGGCTCGGCACCCAGGGGATCAATCTGGTCGCGTCGAAGCTGCCGTTCATCAAGAGCGCCGAGGCCATCGCCCCCATGGGCAAGGCCGGCCGCACCCTCGACGCCGCGATCAAGTCCGGTTTCACGGCGAACAAGGCAAACACCATCGCAGACAACGACTTCGGGCACTGAGGGTGTTCTGCAAGCGGCATGGCCACGCACAAGAAAGCGCATCGGAGCACTCCTGATGGACAGCACTGACACACTCCAGGTCCTGGGCGTACAGGGCGTCACATTGCCGCCGATGGCCTTCCGCCTCCCCGAAGGCATGCACGCGGTCGAGGTGTCTCTCGACGCGAACGAACGGGCCCAAGCCATCAGCCGGCTGGTCCGGGACATCTATCCCCGCGGCGAAGAACCCTTGTGGGACGCCATGGGCTCTCTGTACAGCGCGATGACAGAAGAGATGCTGGCAAGCGGTATCTCGTTCTTCGGAATCGGGCTCTACGACATCGGCGACGGCGGTGTGGCGCACTGCTCTCTGACCATCGCCGTCTTCGAGTCCGACCAGACCGACCAGGACGTCGCCGCCCAAGGCATTCAGGCTGTTCTTCGCCGCGACCCGCTGTGTGAGGTCGGCTGGCTGGATCTGCCCTGTGGCCCGGCCGTGTCGGCGATCACATTCCGGAACCTGTTGATCGACGGCCAGTACACGAAGTCAGGCCGGGACGAAGAGCTCAACATGGGGCAAATTCAGATACACATCCCCTTTTCCACAGGTCCCTATACCGCGGTGATCACCTTGGACACGGCTTCCGTGGAACAGTGGGAGGAGTTCTCGCACGCGATTGCGGGAATTGTGGGTTCGGTGGAATTCGGAGTGGCAACCGACGGGGGCAACCGACCCAGCTGACCGGATCAGTTCCTCCGTAGAGATCTGCAGAGAGATGACGCACTGATGGATTGGTACCCCAGCCCCGACGAGGACCTTCTCCTTCGAACATCGGCCAAATTCGCCACGGGCATCGCGCCCGCCGTCGCGGGATCCCGGTGGTTCAGGGACCTCGAACGAAGCGACATCCAGGGCGAGTTGTCGGGTTGGCCCGCGGGCCCCACCTACACCCTGCGCACGACCGGCGATCGAGCGGCCCGGCGCACGGGCCGGGCTCTCCTGGTCGGAATCCCGTTGATCGCGAACATCATCGCGAACATCGGCGGGGCCTCGGGGTCGCCTTTCGGTGACGTACCTGTCCGAGGAAACCCCGAAGAGCCGGAGAACGAGGTCCAGGACTTCCCCGTCATGTGGGCCGCCCCCGGCACCCTCGCCCGGACGGTCCCCTGGCAGCTCGACCCGGCACGCCGCCCGGAGGGTTACGCCACCGATCTCGTCCTGACCGATCGGCGCCTGCTCTTCCTCGGTACTCGCAGCGGCACCCTGGCCAAGGCCGACGTGCTCGGTGAGTTCACTCGGGACTCCATCGCCGAGGCCAGGCAGATGAAGTACAGCGAGATCAGCGCGGACGTACGCCTCACGTTCGCCGATCAGTCCTGGATCCGCCTGTTCACCGGCAATCCGGACAGCGCCGAGCGTCTCTGCGAACTGCTCAACGGGACGGTCCAAGCCGTGCCGGAGAGTGAACTGTCGAGCGGACAGCGCGATCGGCTGGCCCGCCTCCTCTCCGAACTCCCGGACACCGCACAGCCTCCGCTGATCACTCGGTTGCCGAGCGGCATCGTCATGGTCGAGGTCCGCGTCCCGGCCAAGGCCGGCAAGGATCTCTACGAGACGCACTCGATCCTGATGGACGCCTCCGGGGGTCCGGCGAAACCGCATCCCGGCGATCTCTAGGCATGTCGATTCCATCGGCGGGAAGCGCGGGCGCTTTCCCGAAAGGCAGGACGAAATGGCCGAACGCTGGCAGCCCGACCCCGGCGAGCACCTGCTGGCCCGGGTTCCGGTCTCTTTCGCGACCGGTGCCGCCACCCCGGTCTCCGGACGGCGCTGGTTCCGTGACGCCGACCGACGCGATATCCAGGCCAAGTTGCCCGGTTGGCCCACGGGTCCGACGTACCGCGTGCGTTCGAAGACACATCGCATCGCCCGGGGCATCGGGCGAACGGCCCTCGCACTGGTGGTCATCGCGATCGCCGGCGCGCTTGGAGGCACCGGTGTGGGCAGCGTGGACGTGCTCGGCCGTTCCGACGATCCGGAGGACGAGGTCGAGGACTTTCCGGTGATGTGGGCGGCTCCGGGCACCCTCGCCCGCACTCTGCCCTGGCAGCTCGATCCCGCACGGAGGCCCGCCACCGACCGCACCCACGCCGTCGTGACCGACCGTCGCCTCGTCATCCTGGGCATGCTCGACGATGACGAGGATCCTTGGGAGGAAGTCCTCTGGGAGGCGAAGCGGGCGGAGATCGCGGCAGTCGAGCACAGGACGTTCGGCCACGGCGAGCCCGACGTTCGGCTCCTCTTCGTGGACGGCTCCTGGTGCCGGCTCGCGCCGCGTAGCAGCAGTGCGTTGGTGCGCCACTTCTCCGTAGCGTACGAGCCAATCGATCCCGAGGCCCTGACTCCTGGCCAGCGGAAGGCAGTCGACGCATTCAGGGAAAGGACGGGAACCGTTGGCGCGGTCACGGTCACCTGTCGTCCCGGCGGTAGCTATCTGATCGAGGCCGTCCCATCCCCAGAAGCCAGCGCACGACATGGAGTCCTCACCGACTGGCAACTCATTGGCCCGGAAGGCGAGGAGGTGGCTCACGAGGAGGCTCGCGTCTGAGCTGTGGCCGCGGCGGCCGTTACCTTCTGCCACCATCGTCCACCCTCGCCAGGGGGCCCTGAGGGCGACGACGGCGCGCCCGAGTCTCCCTGACGATCCCGACCGCTTGCTTCAGCCCGTCACGCCCAGTGCAAAGTCCCAGCAACCGTGTCGAACAGCTCCACCATCCGATCGGCCAGCGGATCGACCGGAGTGGAGAAGTTGAGCATCAGCCACTGCTTCGTCGCCGGGACCGGCACGTAGTAGGTGACGTTCGTGGTGGGGAGCGTGTTGCCCATCTGGGCCTCCGGGTCGGGGGCTTCACGATGGCGGTGGCGTACGGCTCGTCCTGCCGCCTCCAGTTTCACTACACCGAGTTCGCCGTTCTCACCGATGTCCCCGCCGGCCAGATGCTCGGCCATTTCGTCGGCGTCCGAGCACTCGGGCCACTCACCGGGCGCGGGGAGGCTGATGAGCAGCGAGGACGCCAGGGGTACGGGGCCGATGGTGAGCGTGGACAGGTAGAGCTCGATGCCGCCGACCGTGTAGGCATCCTTCGCCTTGCGCTGAAGGTCCCGCATGAACTGGTCCCTGAGATGGGGAGCGTTGTCCACTCCTCGGAACGTGCGCTCGGCGAGGGCGATGATGCCTCGGTCGCGGTCGTCCGGGTCGAGCGGGAGCTGGAACCAGCCGTCCGGAACAATGACGTTGTAGTCCGTCGGTGGTGAGGTGAACTGGTCGGCCGTCTTCATGCGGTGCCTCCGTCGGCGGGGGCCTCGGCGCCTCCCGCAGCAAGCGGGCTGATGCGCAGGGTCCGAACCGCCTCGTCCGCCAGCTCCGTGATCTGCTCGGTGAGGGCGATCTTCTCCCACTCCACCGTGACGACGATGAGGCTCTGCATGTCGGGCGGGAAGACCGCGTACTTGATGAATTCGGTCAGTTTCCGGCCGAGTCCGAACATGCGCTTCACCTTGAGCATGGCCTGGACGCGCACGGCGGGTCCGGCCGCCAGTTCGAGGTGGGTGATCTCGGGGTCGCCCGTGACCTCGGCGTTGTCCCACTCCAGAATCATCGGGATGACCTCCTCGACGCCGGGACGTGGCACGCCTTCGTCGCCGTACCCGTCGACCATGAGGTTGGCCAGGGCTTCCCCCGCCTCGGAGTAGTAGGCCGCCGCGAGCGTAGGGGCGTCCGCGTTGAGGTCGAGGGCCCGCTCGACCATGTCATCGAAGACCGCGCTGTTCTGGATTTGCAGGGCGAGTGGGTTGAGGCGGTTCACGACCTCGGTGGCCAGCGCCTTTGCCTCGGCCTTCGTACCCTCACGGAGCGTCAGGTCGACCCAGCCGGGCTGGAAGTCGAAGCTGCACTCATAGGGCTCGACCAAAGGGGGGTGGTCATCCGGTGTGGTCATGCTCGTTCCTTTCGCGCGGGCGCAGTCGTCGGCTCAGCCGAGAAGGGGGTTGAGGTTTCCGTCCAGGCCCAGCCCGCCCAGCGTAATCCCGGCCCCGACGACGGACATGCGGCTGGCCGTCTTGGAGATCTTGTTGAGGGCGCCGGCGTCGAATTGACCGCCCAGGGCTGCCGTTCCCAATTTGATCGACTTCAGATCGGAGGCAACCCCGGGGTCGGCCATGGAGAACGACTTGGGAATGCCCTTGAAAAGATTCCCTCCGCCACGCGTACGGAGCTCGCCCCAGGCTTTGTTGTAGTTTCCGCTGCCGGGTTTGAGGGCCTTGAGATTGTCACTCCAAGCGCTCTTCGAGAACGGCTCCGTGAACGGCTCCTTGATCGATTTCCAGACGTCACCCTTGCCCAGGGTGGACCGCTTGCCAGCCGCCCTCCGAAGGTTCTTGTTCGCGCGGCCGACCTGTCGCCCTGTCCGCGCCAGGCCGGCCCTCCCCAGCTTGCCGAGCGCACCCTTCGCGAACTTCCCCGCGATCTTGGAGAAGCCCTTGCCGACGCCCATCATGACGAAGCCGAGCGCGGCGAGCCCCAAGTCCATCCATTCCGCGTTTCCCTGGAGAACCTGCACGAAGGTCGCCACGAAATTGATCAATGTCGCGACCATGGCGATGGCCCCCAGGACTCCCGCCAACGCCTGCCCGATCACCGGAATCCAGCCGACGACGAGTGAGAGGATTCCGCACCAAGTGGCGATGAAGGACGTGACATCGGCGATCGCCTTGACCAGGGTGTCCCAGAAGCCGTCCTTCAGGGAGTCGTGGTTGATGACCGCGTCGATGGAGTCGCGGGCCCGCTTGGCCGCGTCGTCCCGGATCTTCTTGGCTTCGTTGATCTTTTCGCGCGCCGCGTCGATCTCGTCGCCTGCGGCATCGCACTGGTCCTCAAGGTCCTTGCGGTCCTTGCGGTCCTGGTCGGGGTCTTCCTTCTTCTTGTCCTTGCCCGACAGCCCGTCCAGGTTCTTCTGGGCCGCCCCTTTGCGCTCGTCGGCGTCCTTGGCGTCCTTGAGGGCCGCGTCGGCGATCTCCTGGGCTCGGTTCAGATCCGAGGCATAGTTCCGGGGACGGGCATGCAGCTTGTCCTGGTAGCCACCGCCCACTTCGACCACTTCGGAACCGATGGCGGTGGCAGCCGTGTCGTATCGCTTGAATGCCGCTTCGAGCTTCTTGACGTTGCCCTTGGCCTTCTCACGGAATTCCTTGCCGGACTTGTTGTCCCAGGCGTCGACGTCGACGACCGCCTTGAGATTGCGGATCTGCCGGTCGAGTTCCTCGGCAGTTCTGCGCAGTTGTTTACCGAGAGCCGCCATACGGTCCGGATCACCGGGGATGGGATCGTTGTCAGCGACCGGATGCCAGTCGTGCGGCCGTCCCGCCATGACTAGTCCCCCTTCTTCTTGGGGTCCTGGGCACCACGAATCGCCTCGGCCAGCTGATGGTCGATGTCCTCGTACGCCTTCGCCGCAGCCTTGGCGATCTGCGCGAGTGCGTCAATCTCACCAGTCAGCTTTTCGCGGCTGATCTCCCAATTGCTCGCGAAATCACCGAACTTGTCGGAGAGATCGCCGTCGCCGAAGTCGTCCTCATACTTGTCACTCAGTTTTTCCAGGCCGTCGAATGCCTTCTTGACATTGGCGAGCCCCGTCCCCATCTCCTTGATCACGTCAAGGTCGAGCCGAGTGTGATCGCTCTCGCCACCCATGGCGCCCCCGTTATGCCGTACTAGCGACTTGCCGTAAATCAACCAACTTTGGAGGAAACACGCCGGTGCGACGGGGCGCCGGAACACCCCATCGCACCGTGGCACCGCCACAACGACGAGCTACTAGCCCTTAACGCCCTTGGCCAGCTGGTCATCAAGGTCCTCGTACGCCTTCGCCGCGTCGTCGAGGAACTTGGCCATGCCCTTCAGGCCCTCAAGGGTGTCCTTCATGCCCTTGGTGAACTCCTTGAAGGAGTCGTCGAAGGCCTGGGAACCCTTCGAGGTCGTGTAACCGTCCGCGACCAGGCCGTCGATGTAGCTGTCGAGCCCGTGGAGCTTGTCCTCCATCTTCTCCTTCTCGTGCCCGAGCTTCTTCGCAGCGTGCCGCATCTTCTCGTATGTGATATCTGCGTCTTTGCCGCCGGCCATGTGGCGTCCTCCATACTCCAACTCGCCGCAGGGCCAACCCCCGTGGCTCCTGATGCGGATGATGCGATCGTCCGCATTGAGCCAGCAGCTTACTTACGACGCTTGCAGGAGCACACCCCGGTTCTGTCACCGTCCCGCACCAGAGGCCGGATCCGCCGCGCCGCATCGCCCGCCGCATCGCCCGCCGCGTCGCCCCTCCCCGAATCACCCGCCGCAACGCCCCCCGAATCACCCGTCGAACCGCCCGCCGAATCCGCCCCGCGCCTCCAACGACCTCTCACACGGGCCGTTGCCTGCGGGAAGGGGGGAGCGGCTATCGTCGATGTCACTGTGGCCCGCGTTCCGGAAGCGGCCTCAGGTGCCTGGGGAGGACGAGCGTGCGCCTGACTCTGACCGTCGTCGACCCGCTCGGCGGCGCCACCGCCGACGTGGTTCTTGATGCGGATCCTGAGTCCTCGGTGGGGGACATCGCCAAGGAACTGGCGGGGCACGTCGGGTACAGCGGCGGTGCGCAGATCATTCCGATCGGGCAGCATCAGGCCGCGGCGAGCGGTGCGCCTGTCGCGTACGTCGACGGGTATCCCGTCGATCCCACCGCCACCATCGGGACCTCGCCGCTGCGCGAGGGTGCGGTCGTCAGTCTGCATGATCCCGCGGGGTGCCTTCCCGGTGAGCCGACCGGGCTCGTCGAACTGCGGGTCGCCGGCGGTCCGGCCGCCGGTGCCGTGCACCGGCTGGGGATCGGGCGGTACGACATCGGCGGCGGGGCTTCGTCGTACATCCGTATCGACGATCCCGAACTTCCGCAAAGAGCACTGACGTTGTCAGTTGCAACGGACGGGACCTGCCGGGTCGCCGTGCACGGGGACAAAGAGGGTGTCACGCTCGACGGCGAGGCCATCGACGCGCGCGACGGTGACGAGTGGCCCCTCGGGAGTCAGGTCGCCGTCGGCAATACGCTCCTTGAGCTCGACCGGTACTCGCCGCCCAACGCCGCCCTCAAGTGGTCCGACGACGGCGCCGGGCTCGACTACAACCGGCCGCCGCGGCTGCATCCGCCGGAGCGTGAGACGAAGTTCCGGCTGCCCAATCCGATCCGTGACTACGAGGCCCGGCCGCTGCCCTGGCTGATGGCCGTGACGCCGCTGGTCGGTGCCGTCGTATCCGTGATGATCTTCGGGCGCTGGTACTACCTGATCATGGCGCTGCTGAGCCCGCTCATCATGTTCGGCAACTTCTTCATGGACAAGAAGCAGGGGCGCAAGTCCCATGCGAAGCAGGTCAAGGAGTACAAGGAGCACAAGGAGCGGATCGAGAAGGACGCCCAGGAGGCCCTGGTCGCCGAGCGGCTCGACCGGCGTCAGGCGATACCCGATCCGGCCACCGTTCTGTCGCTGAGCACCGGGCCGCGTACGCGGCTGTGGGAGCGGCGGCGGACCGACGCGGACCATCTGCTGCTGCGGGTCGGGACCGGGCAACTGCCCTCCGAGGTCGTGCTCGACGACCCGGAGCAGGACGACCACAAGCGCGAGGTCACCTGGACCATCGAGGACGCACCGGTCGCGCTCCCGCTGTGTGAGCGCGGGGTCATCGGCATCGCGGGGCCCGGCGATTCGGCGCAGGCGCTGGGGCGTTGGATCGTCGCCCAGGCCGCCGTGCTGCACAGCCCGCTCGACGTCCAGTTCTACGTACTGACCGAGAACAGCGGCCGGGAGAGCTGGGACTGGACGCGGTGGCTGCCGCACAGCCGCCCCGGCGGCGCCCAGGACGCCAATGTGCTGATCGGTACCGACGCCGAGACCGTCGGCGCCCGCATCGGTGAACTGACCCAACTCCTCGACGCCCGCCAGAAGGCCGCCAAGCAGAACGGCAACAAGGCCTCCTTCAGCGATCCCGACATCATCGTGGTGTGGGACGGTTCGCGGCGGCTTCGCTCCATGCCCGGTGTGGTGCGGCTGCTGCGCGAGGGGCCGGCCATGTCGATGTACGCGATCTGCCTCGACGCCGAGGAGCGCTTCCTGCCCGGTGAGTGCCAGGCCATCGTCATCGCGGAGCCCAAGCCCGAGGAGCACGCGACCCCGCAGCAGCGCATCGCGCAGGGTGCCCCCGCGGCTCCCGGCGGCTTCCCCTCCTTCCACGCCTGGCACGCCGCCGAGGCAGACGACTCCCCCTCCGGAACGCAGAAGCCGCTCGAACTGCGGCTGCGCGTCCAGCAGACGGGCATCGCGCGGGTAAGGAACGTACGGCCCGACTTCGTCTCCGCCGCATGGTGCGGACGCCTGTCGCGGGCCCTGTCTCCGCTGCGTGACATCAGCGGCGAGACCGAGGACTCGGCCCTGCCCGGGGCCAGCCGGCTGCTCGACGTCCTGCAGTTGGAGCCGCCGACCCGCGACGCGATCACCGCGCGCTGGCGCATGGGCGGGCAGTCGACGATGGCCGTCATCGGTGAGTCGTACGACGGGCCGTTCGGCATCGACATGCGCAAGGACGGGCCGCACGGCCTCATCGCCGGTACGACGGGTTCCGGTAAGTCCGAGCTGCTTCAGACCATTGTCGCGTCGCTGGCCGTGGCCAACACTCCCGAGAACATGACGTTCGTCCTCGTCGACTACAAGGGCGGCTCCGCCTTCAAGGACTGCGTCAAACTCCCGCACACCGTCGGCATGGTCACCGACCTCGACGCCCATCTCGTCGAGCGTGCCCTGGAGTCGCTGGGCGCGGAGCTCAAGCGGCGTGAGCACATCCTCGCCGCCGCCGACGCCAAGGACATCGAGGACTACCAGGACCTGGTGCGCCGCGACCCCTCGCACGCGCCCGTGCCCCGACTCCTCATCGTCATCGACGAGTTCGCCTCGATGGTGCGCGACCTGCCCGACTTCGTGACGGGTCTGGTCAACATCGCCCAGCGAGGCCGTTCACTCGGCATCCACCTGCTGCTGGCCACCCAGCGCCCGAGCGGTGTCGTGTCCCCCGAGATCCGCGCCAACACCAACCTCCGTATCGCCCTGCGCGTCACCGACGGCGGCGAGTCCAGCGACGTCATCGACTCCCCCGAGGCCGGGCACATCTCCAAGAGCACACCGGGCCGGGCGTACGTCCGTCTCGGGCACGCCTCGCTCGTGCCGTTCCAGTCCGGCCGTGTCGGCGGACGCCGTCCCGGTGCCGCCGACCCCACGGCGCTCGCCCCCTGGGCCGGCCCCCTCGGCTGGGAGGACCTGGGACGGGCCACGCTGGTGAAGCCGAAGGCCGAGGCGCGCGAGGAAGAGGAGATCACCGACCTCAAGGTGCTGGTGGACGCGGTCCGCGAGGCCAACCAGGTCCTCGGCATTCCGGCCCAGCACAGTCCCTGGCTGCCCGCGCTCTCCGAGACGCTGCTGCTCGACGAGATCCAGCTGCCCGCCTTCGCGGGCGGACCGGGCAAGCTGCCGCCCGCCCCGTACGGTGTCGAGGACCTGCCCGCCGACCAGGCCCGCCGCCCCGTCGTCGTGGACTTCGCCTCCTTCGGGCACCTCCTCATCGGCGGTGCGCCGCGCAGTGGCCGTTCGCAGATCCTGCGGACCATCGCGGCCTCGCTCGCCCGGACGCACTCCGCGGCGGACGTACACCTCTACGGCATCGACTGCGGCAACGGCGCGCTCAACGCACTCACGCGGCTGCCGCACTGCGGTGCCGTGGTCAGCCGCAACCAGACCGAGCGCGTGGTGCGCCTCATGGCCCGGCTGAAGGGCGAACTCACCCGCCGCCAGGACCTGTTGGCCGACAAGGGCTTCGCCGACATCGGCGAGCAGCGGGCCGCGGCGGCCGAGGAGGAGCGGCTCCCGCACATCGTCGTGCTGCTCGACCGGTGGGAGGGCTGGCTGCCGACGCTCGGCGAGTACGACCACGGTGATCTGACGGACCAGGTGACCGCGATGATGCGGGAAGGCGCGAGCGTCGGCCTCCACCTGGTGATGACGGGTGACCGCCAGATCCTCTCGTCCCGGATCGGCTCCCTCACCGAGGACAAGTACGCACTGCGGCTCGCGGACCGCTCCGACTTCTCGCTGATCGGCGTCAACGCGCGCAAGGTCCCCGAGGAGATCCCGCCGGGCCGCGGCTACCGCAACGAGCACGGCACCGAGACGCAGTTCGCCCTGCTCGCCGAGGACGCCACGGGTCAGGGGCAGGCCGCGGCGATCACGGCGATCGGCGAGGCCGCGGCGGTTCGCGACGCCGAACTCCCGCGCGGCCGACGCCCGTTCCGCGTCGACGTCCTGCCCACCCGGATCAACTTCACGGACGCCTGGGAGATGCGCGACCCGGACGCCTCGCGCTCCAAGCTGTGGGCTCTGGCGGGCATCGGCGGCGACGACATCATGGGCTTCGGCCCCGACCTCGCGCAGGGCGTCCCGACGTTCGTCATCGCGGGACCGGCCAAGTCGGGCCGCAGTACGACGCTGATGAACATGGCGCGTTCGTATCTGACGCAGGGCGTACGGATCGTCGTCGCCGCGCCGCGCCCCTCGCCGCTTCGCGAACTGGACGGCCAGGAAGGCGTACTGAAGGTCTTCGACGAGGACGACATCGAGAGCGACGACCTGAGCGAAGCCATCGAGTCGGCCACGCCCGAGGAGCCGATCGTCGTCCTGGTCGACGACGGCGAGGTACTGGAGGACTGTGACGCCGAGACCGTCTTCAAGCGGATCGTCCAGCGCGGCGGCGAGCGCGGTCTCGCCCTGGTCATCGCCGGTGACGAGGAAGACGTGTGCAGCGGCTTCTCCGGCTGGCAGGTCGAGATGAAGAAGGGGCGCCGTGGCATCCTGCTCTCCCCGCAGGACTCCTCCGCGGGCGAGCTGATCGGCATCCGTACCAACCGCAGCATGGTCGGCGGACCGGTCGCACCGGGCAAGGGCCTGCTGCACCTCGGGGACGGGGAACCGCTCACCGTCACGACGCCGATGTAGTACGAGAGGCCGAAGCGCTACGTACGTGGGGCGGGTCCCGGTAACTCCGGGCCCCGCCCCTCGCGTTCACACCGCCGGGAGCGCGTAGATCTCGAATCCGTGCGTCGCCAGCAGCCGGTTGCCGGAGATCGCGACCTGCCAGGGTTCGCCCCCGCCCTTGTTGTCGTTGTAGACCCAGCGGGACTTTCCGGTCTTGGCGTCCATGGCGAAGATGCCGCCCTCGTCCCAGTAGGACGCGCCGTACAGGGTCGCCCCCGCACGCAGGAAGTTCACCGGTGCCCGTACGGCCCCGGGGTCCTCGCAGAGCCAGATCTTCTTGCCGGTCTTCACATGGACGGCCCACACACCATGGTCGAAGTCGGCGGCGTACAGGACGTCGTCGATGACCACGGGGTTGTCGAAGCCGCGGCGGCCGTTGGGCGACAGGGTCCAGCGGGTCTTGCCGGTGTCCGCGTCGAGGGCCGTCAGCTTCTCTCCCGGCAGGAAGACGAGGCCCGCGGCGACGGTGGGCGTCCAGCTCCAGTCGTCACCGACCTTCTTGGTCCACAGCTGCTTGCCGGTCGCGGTGTCGCGCACGGTGAGGTTGTACTTGGAGTCGGCGTAGACCAGGTACTTTCCACTGACCGTGGCCTCGACGTCCCAGTTGTCGGTCCCCCAGTCGCGCATCTGCACCCACACCTGCTTGCGCGTGGTGTGGTTGACCGCCGCGATGCCCCTGCGGTAATTGGTGCCGCTCTTCGCGTCGTTGAGGTCGGTCACCGTGACATAGACGTTCTCGGCGTCGATGGCGATGGGCTCGTCGAGGTCCAGTTTCTTGCTGACGCGGGTACGCCAGGCCTCCTTGCCCGTGCTCATGTCCAGGGCCACGAGCGCACCGTCGTAGTCGCTGTCGCCCAGGAACAGTTTGGCGCCGGCGACGAGCGGCAGGGCGCCGGGCCGGGTCACGCCCTTGCGGGTCCAGCGCGCCTTCCCCGTCTTCACGTCGTACGCCACCAGCGGGTCACCGCTGATCAGCAGGGTCCCGTCGTGGATCATCAGCGGCAGTTCGTCGTTGGTGCTGTCCTCCGCCACCGACTTGTGCCACAGCGGCTGCGGGGCCACGCCCGCCGGAGGCGTCGTGAAGGTCTCCGCGGCGGGCTCGGTCGAGCCGCCCTTGCCGTTCGCTCCCGTGGACTCCGCGCCGGCGTTCCCACCCCGGGACAGCCACCAGGCGCCCCCGCCGCCCACGACCGCCGCCCCCGCGACACCTGCGGTCAGACCGAGGAAGCGGCGGCGGGAAGGGGCCTGTGCGGAGGTGGATGCGGAGGCGGGCCTGCCGAGGTGGACCGTGCCGTCGGGGAGAGGGGAACCGTGACCGGGCGTGCCGTACCCGGGTGCCGGAGTGCCCCCGGGCGGCGTCCCGTAGCCGGGCGCGGGCGGATAGCCGTACCCCTGCGGCTGCGGTGCGGGCGTGGGCGTGCCCGTCGAGGAGGCCGTGCCGTCGGCCATCACCGGCGGCGGCCCGAAAGAAGGGGTCTTCGGCATTTCCGGGATGTCGGGGGCCTCCGGGATGTCGGGGGCCTCCAGATCCAAGATCCCCGCCGCAT
Organism: Streptomyces sp. R35; assembly: GCF_041053035.1. Taxonomy (NCBI): domain Bacteria; kingdom Bacillati; phylum Actinomycetota; class Actinomycetes; order Kitasatosporales; family Streptomycetaceae; genus Streptomyces; species Streptomyces sp. R35. The sequence goes on along the minus strand of NZ_CP163440.1, from coordinate 6,431,298 downwards.
GCGTAGCGATCGTCGAAGCCACAGCCGACGGAAGCCAGTCGTTCAGTACGGTCGCGGTGCCGCCCGGTGCCAGGGCCGTCACGAGCTCCGCAGGGGCGGGCCGCTGGGCCGGATCCTTCAGCAGGCAGGCGCGGATGAGGCCCAGCAGGGACTGGGGTACGCCCGTGAGGTCGGGTTCGCCGTGGACGATCTGGTAGAGCATGGCCGCGTGGGAGGCGGCGTCGTCGCCGAACGCGTTGTGGCCGGTGGCCGCGAAGGTCAGGACGGCACCGAGGGAGAAGACATCGCCCGGGGTGCCGACATCGCGGCCGAGGGCCTGTTCCGGGGGCATGTAGCCGGGTGAGCCGACCACAACTCCCGTCTGGGTCATACGGTTTCCGTCCACCGCCCGCGCGATGCCGAAGTCGATGACACGGGGGCCGTCGGCGGCCAGCAGGACGTTGGACGGCTTGAGGTCGCGGTGGATCAGGCCCGCCGCGTGGATCTCCTGGAGCGCGGCGGCCAGCCCGGCGCCCAGCGCGCGGACCGTGCGTTCGGGGAGGGCGCCGTGGGCCTCCACCACGTCGGTGAGGTCCGGGCCGAGCACGTACGACGTGGCCAGCCACGGCAGCGCCGCGCCCGGGTCGGCGTCGACGACCGGGGCGGTGTAGCGGCCCGAGACCGCCCGGGCTGTCTCGACCTCGTGCTCGAAGCGGCGGCGGAAGTCGGCGTCGGCGGCGAGGTCCTGGCGTACGACCTTCACCGCGACGGTGCGTCCGCCGGGCGAACGGGCCAGATACACGCGGCCCATGCCGCCCGCACCGAGTCTTCGCAGCAACCGGTAGGGCCCCAACTCCCTTGGATCGTCCGGCTGCAGTGTCTCCATGGCTGGGCCCTTCCCCGTTGTCGCCGTCCGGGCGCCCGCTCTTCTGCTGCGCGCGGCGAGTCGGATGGTGTTCGCTATCGCAGACACAGTAGTGAGCAGCCACACAACAGTGACGGGTGGGGCGGACGAGGAAAGCGGACGCACTGGAAGAAGAGCAGGGCCCGCTACTTGACCTTCGTCATCCGGGCCACCGGATCACCGGCATCCGCGTTGTCCGTCTCGTACTTGAGGTCGCTCCCGACGGGAGTGAGCCGCACCTCGTGCCTGCCCTTGGTGCACACGTCGCGGTTGGAGTCCTTGGCGACGCTCGTGACGACGAGCCGGGTCTTCGTGACCTTCTTCAGGATGAGTACGTCGTCACAGATGCCGCCGATCTGGTCGGTCTGCCGGAAGGTGCCCAACTCCTGGCCCACGGCGGCCTGGTGGACGGTGACACGGAAAGTGCCCATGGGGAGTGCGCCGTTGAGGGCCAGGCCGTCGCCCTCCCAGGTGCCCAGATAGGAGGCCGGGATCGTGGACGGCTGCTCCTCGGGGCCCGGGGCACTCGCGCTCACCGTGGCCGAGGGATGTGCGCCGCCCGCCGAGCTGTCCGCGCCGTTCTTGCCGCCACCGTCCGGCAGCAGGTCGAACAGGAACGTGGACCCCACCGTCACCGCCGCCAGCGCTCCCGCAACGGCGAGGGCGACGGTGCAACTCATCCTGCGACCCCGGCCGTTCGCCCCGGGGACGGAGGTCGCGGCCACGCTGACGGAGACCCTGCCCGGGCGGTCGGCGGGCGATGGGATCGCATCCTGCGGCTCAGGCACCCGCAGCACCTCGCGCTGCCCCGGTACGCCCGGTCCGCCCGGTACACCCGGTCCGTACGTAGGCATCACGGGCGGCGGCCCGAACACCCCACCGGAAACCGGCCCCTCTACCCCTACCTCTCCCCCTGCCCCTGAACTCGCCCCCACCGAAGGACTGCTGAACCCCACCGGCCCCGAAGGCGTCGCCTCCGCGGCGTCAAGGTTCAGCAGCTGTACGGCGCTCCGGCTCACCTGTTCCACCAGGGCTCCCGGCAGCCACCCCGCCGTCACCAGCCGGGCCGCGCCCTGCGGAGCGAGCCGGACCGCCACCTCGTCCGGAGTCGGGCGGGCGGCCGGGTCCTTGGTCAGGCATGCGGCGACCAGCTCCCGCAGCTCCCCCTCCATGGCCCCTAACTGGGGCTCCTCGTGCACCACCTTGTAGAGGAGGGATGCGGAGGAGTCGCCGGGGAAGGGCGGCTCGCCCGTCGCGGCGTACGCGAGTACCGCGCCGAGGGAGAAGACGTCCGCCGCTCCCGCGACGCCTTTGCCGAGGATCTGCTCGGGGGACATGTAGCCGGGGGAGCCGACCGAGACGCCCGTCGACGTCAGGGACGCCGTGCCGTCGGTGGCGCGGGCGATGCCGAAGTCGATGAGGAGGGGGCCGTCGAGGGTGAGCAGGACGTTGGAGGGCTTCACGTCGCGGTGGACGAGGCCCAGCGCGTGGACCGCCGAGAGCGCCTCGGCCAGGCCCGCGCCCAGCACCCGTACCGAATGCGCCGGAAGCGGACCGCCGCCGTCCGCGACGGCGGCGGCGAGCGACGGGCCGGCCGCGTAGCCCGTGGCGACCCACGGGACCGGCGCCTCAGGGTCCGCGTCCAGGACCGGTGCCGTCCACGCGCCGCCCACCCGCCGCGCGGCCTCGACCTCGCGGCGGAAGCGGGCGCGGAACTCCTCGTCGAGCGCGAAGTGCGGGTGCACGATCTTGACGGCGACCGTACGGCCGCCCGCGCTGCGGCCCAGATACACCCGCCCCATGCCGCCGGAGCCCAGCCGGCCGAGCAGCCGGTAGGGCCCCACGACCGTGGGTTCGTCGACTCCGAGCGGCTGCATGACGCTCACACCTCCCCCGTACGCACGGACGCACTGCCCAGCAGGGTAGTTCCGTACGCCCCCGCGAACCCGCTCAGGGCGTCAGCAGCTCCACCCGTACGTCCGCCGGGAACCCGGTGGTCGAGCCGACCCGCCGGGCGAACTCCCGTACGGCCTCCAACTGCGGGGCGCCGAAACGGAAGTCGAGCGTGGTGAAGTACTGCTCCAGGACCTGCTCGTCGAACTCCTCCCAGCGGGCCGCCTGTTCGGCGACCTTGGAGACCTCGTCCAGCGAAAGGTCCCTGGACGCCAGGAACGCCTCGTGCACCTTGCGGGTGACGGCGGGCTCGCGCTCCAGGTAGTCGCGGCGGGCCGCCCACACGGCGAAGACGAACGGCAGGCCCGTCCACTCCTTCCAGAGGGTGCCCAGGTCGTGCACCTCCAGGCCGAACTTCGGACCGTCGAGGAGGTTGGCGCGCAGTGCCGCGTCACCGATGAGTACGGCGGCGTCGGCCTCCTGCATCATCAGGCTGAGGTCGGGCGGGCACGTGTAGTACGACGGCTGAACGCCCACGCTCTCCGCCAGCAGCAGCTGCGCAAGTCGAACAGACGTACGAGAGGTGGAGCCGAGGGCGACGCGGGCGCCGTCCAGTTGGTCCAGCGGGACCTGCGAGACGATCACGCAGGACATCACCGGACCGTCGCAGCCGACCGCGATGTCGGGGAAGGCGACCAGCTCATCGGCGTGCTTGAGGAACTCGACGAGCGTGATAGGCCCGATGTCGAGGTCGCCCTGCACCAGCTTCTCGCTGAGCTTCTCGGGGGTGTCCTTGGTGAGCTCGAAGTCGAGGAGCGTGCCTGTTCTCGCGAGCCCCCAGTACAGGGGCAGGCAGTTCAGGAACTGGATGTGGCCGACGCGCGGCCGGTTGCGAGGATTGTCCACATCGCGAGGCTAGACCCCATGAGGTACGGTGCAGTCTCCAGGGTCCGGTGTGGTTTCAGAAACCCTCCCACCCCCTCGTGTCAACCCCTGCGACAGGGATTCGACACCCTTGACGTCAACCCAGATCCGACCGAGGTCAAACATCCGGGTGACGTGATCTTGCCCTCTATTGCTTTCGGCTGCCCGAGTGCTAAGCTCGCCGCAAGTTGCAGTTTGGTTTCCCTTGCAGTACAGAGCCTGCGGAGCATGTGACCGCGGGCTCTCGTCGTTTTCAGACGTATGCAGTTGTTTTTACAATCGCAGGTTCTGGAGCAGGGCAACCCTTTGGGCCCAAGGAGGGCTTATGGCTACCGGAACCGTGAAGTGGTTCAACGCCGAAAAGGGCTTTGGTTTCATCGCCCAGGAAGGCGGCGGCCCGGACGTCTTCGTCCACTACTCCGCGATCAACGCGAGCGGATTCCGCTCTCTCGAAGAGAACCAGTCGGTTTCCTTCGACGTCACGCAGGGTCCGAAGGGCCCGCAGGCGGAGAACGTCACCCCGATCTAAGCCTGCGGCTCCATGAGCCCAATGGTTTGATCCGGAACGGATAGCAGTACCCAAGGAGCCCCGCGCCAGCCGGTCGCGGGGCTCCTGCCTTTGTGCTCACACGCCCACGGCCCCGGCGCCAGGCCCTGTCGTCAGGCCGCTGAGCAGACGCTCGGCCGTGCCGAAGGCGATCGCGGCGTCGAGCGGATTGGCGTAGGTGCGGTACCAGCTGATCAGGCCGTCGCGGACCCGGGCGAACGCCACGATGTCGAAGGCGAATCGCTTCCCACCGGCCAGGACCCGGCCGTGCAGCCGGTACTCGGCGACGATCACCTCCGGGTCGCCGGTGTCGTGGATCCGGACGTTGTCCACGCCGTCGAACTTCTGTATCCCGGCCCCCTCGCGCAGATGCGTGCGGAACGCCTCGCGGCCCGGCTTCTGCGCGGGCACACCCGGCGGCAGGAAGGGCATCTCGAAGACGGCGTCCGGGGCGAAGACCTCGGCCATCGCCTCGCTGGGACCCTCGGCGGTGAGGCGGAGCAGGTGCTCGACGACTTCGTGCGGTGCGGCAGTGCTCATGAGAGACTCCTCCCGAAGCAAGCGGGGCGATGGCCCCGTTTCGTGTGGCCAATATGCGGGGCGCGCGCCCCGCTTGTCAACGGGGCGACTCCGTTGCGGAGGAGGACGGTTGAGTTGAGCACCGAACGAGCGGAGCGGCCGCTCCGAGCCGACGCGCGGCGGAACCGGGAGCGCATCCTGCGGACGGCACGCGAGGCCTTCGCCACCGAGGGCATCGGGGTGCCGCTCGACGAGATCGCCCGCCGCGCCGGGGTCGGGGCGGGCACGGTCCACCGCCACTTCCCCACCAAGGAGTCACTGTTCGAGGCCGTCGTCGTGGAGCACCTGGGGCAGCTGACGCGTGACGCGCGAGCGGCCCTTGAGGACGATGACGCGGGGTCGGCGTTCTTCTCCTTCGTCCTGCGCATGACCGAGGAGGCCGACGCCAAGCAGGACCTCGCCGAAGCCGTCGCGGGGGCCGGTAGCCGTATGGGCGCGGCGGCCGAGCAGCTGGCGGCGGATCTGCGGGAGGCGTTCGCCGAACTGCTGGCGCGAGCGCAGGAGGCCGGGGCGGTACGGACCGACGTGGACGCCGCCGATGCGCAGGCGATCGTCGTCGGCGCGCTCTCCGCGCAACGCCGGCGGGCGGACGCGGCGCACCCCGGACGCGTGGCCGCCCTCGTCCTCGACTGCCTGCTGCCGCGCGGCTCCGGGACCGGCCGGCGTTCCCCTTGAGAGGCCCCCTACTTCGCGTACAGGCCCTCCACCTCCCGCTCGAAGTCCCGCATGACCGCCTCCCGTCGTAGTTTCATCGACGGGGTCAGATGGCCGGCCTCCTCGGTGAAATCCACGGGCAGGATGGCGAAGCGGCGGATGGACTCCGGACGGGAGACCAGATTGTTGGCCTCGTCCACGGCCCGTTGCAGGATCGCCCGCAACTCGTGGTCGTCCACGAGGAGTTCGGCGGGAACCGCGTGCTTGCCGTTCATCTGGCGCCAGTGGGCGGTGCCGTCGAGGTCCAGGGTGATCAGGGCGGTGACGTAGGGGCGGTCGTCGCCGAGGAGCATGCACTGGGAGATCAGGGGGTGGGAGCGCAGCCAGTTCTCCATGGGGGCCGGTGCCACGCTCTTGCCACCCGAGGTGATCAGGAGTTCCTTCTTGCGGCCGGTGATGGTCAGGTAGCCGTCGTCGTCGAGGGCGCCGATGTCGCCGGTGGCGAGCCAGCCGTCGGGGGCGGCCGGGACCACGCCGCCCGCCTGGGGGTCCCAGTAGCCGCGCAGGATCTGGTCGCCGGCCAGCAGGATCTCGCCGTCCGCCGCGATACGGACCCTGGTGCCGGGCATCGGCCAGCCGACCGTGCCGAGGCGGGGTTTGAGCGGGGGCGTCACGGTCGCCGCGCCCGTGGTCTCCGTGAGGCCGTAGCCCTCGTAGATCTCGATACCCGCGCCGGCGTAGAACGCGGCGAGGCGGCGGCCGAGCGGGGAGCCCCCGCAGATCACGTTGCGCACCCGGCCGCCCATGGCGTTGCGGATGCGGCGGTAGACGAGGGGGTCGTAGAAGGCGCGGGCCGTCTTCAGCGCGCGGCCCGGTCCGGGACCGGTGCCGGTCTGCCGGGCCTCCATGGCCTCTCCGTACCGGATGGCCACACCCGCCGCGCGGTCGAAGGACGCGGCCCGGCCGCCCGACTCGGCGCGGGCGCGGGCGGTGTTGAAGATCTTCTCCAGCATGTACGGGATGGCCAGCAGACACGTCGGTCTGAAGCTCGCCAGGTCCGGGAGCAGATCGTCCGCCTTGAGGCTCGGCGCGTGACCGAGACGTACCCGCGCGCGGACGCAGGCGATGGCGACCATCCGGCCGAAGACATGCGACATCGGCAGGAAGAGCAGGACGGACACGTCGTCGCCGGAATCCGCCTTGAAGACCGGGTGGAGGAGTTCGATCGCGTTGTCGACCTCGGCGAAGAAGTTGCCGTGGGTGAGCGCGCAGCCCTTGGGGCGGCCCGTGGTGCCCGAGGTGTAGATCAGGGTGGCCAGTGTGTCCGGGAGCAGCATGCCCCGGCGAATCTCCACTTCCTGATCCGGGACCTGCTCACCCAGCTCCGCCAGACGCTCCACGTGCCCCTTCTCGATGACCCACATGTGCCGCAGATCGGGCAGCCGTTCGCGTTCCGGGCCGAGAGCCGACGCCTGGGCGACGGTCTCGGTGACCAGGGCCACCGCGCCCGAGTCCTGGAGGATCCAGCGGACCTGGAAGACGGAGGACGTGGGGTAGACGGGGACCGTCACCAGGCCCGCCGCCCAGGCGGCGAAGTCCAGGAGCGTCCACTCGTACGTCGTACGCGCCATGACGGCGATCCGGTCGCCCGGCGCCAGCCCCTCGGCGATCAGCCCCTTCGCCACGGACAGCACCTGGGCGGCGAACTCGGCGGCGGTCACGTCCGTCCAGCGGCCGCCGTCCTGCGTCCTACGGCTGAGCACCACGGCGCCCGGAGCCGCGCTCGCGTTGTCGAAGGGCACGTCGGCGAGCGAACCGTGCGTCACCGGAGGGGCGAACGGCGGCATGGACACCTCCCGTACCGACCCGTCCAGCCGACGTGTCTCGGGCTCCACGAGGACGGGTGTGCCGTCGTAGTCGGTGGAGTGGACATAAGGAGTGGACACGGGCGGCTCCTGGGGCGTGCAGCGGCGAAACTGCCTTGCTGCATGACGTACGTGCCTCGCGTACCGAGGCGTTCACCGACGAGCACCCACAGAAAAGGGTTACCGGCGGTAGGTAGGGGATCGTACGGGGCCCACGTGAGGGGGCTGTGCGGGTTCGGGGATGGTCCGGAGCCGGGCCTGTGCAACCTCGGAGGTTACGTGAGGGTGCGTCACGTTCACCCCCGGACGGCCGGCGGCGCGGACGCTCCGGAACCGACGCCGGGCACAGTCCGTCGGGGCCCATCTCGACCCGTTCCCCACCTTTCACGTACCCTTACCCTGGGTAACCTTACTCCAGAGTAAATATACGTCCGAGCCGGGAGTTGGACAATGGCCGACCGCCATCTGCGCTTCACCGGCACCGAACGTCCCGCGGCCGTCGTCGAGTTCGGGGTTATTTCGCCCCCGCCGCCCCTACCCGTCCCATCCCGTTCCTGGGGGCTGCGCCCCCAGACCCCCCTAAAGATTGCGCAGTTCCCCGCGCCCCTTTTAGGGGCGCGGGGAACTGCGCGAGCAACCCCCACCCACCCGCAGTCAAAGAACCGGCCTATGGGGTCTGGGGCGAGCCCCAGAAGGATGGGACGGGTAGGGGCGGCGGGGGCGAAAGAGAACCACTCACGGGAAACCTCAACCCACCCCCCTGGAGCCCCCCATGCACACCCTCACCCTCACCGCACCCCCCTCCCTCACCCCCTCCTCGCCCGCGGAGCCCTCCTCTCCCCCCTCAAGCACCCCCACCCCAACGCCACCCTCCCGCCCACCCGACTCGTCCTCCCCGACACCCGCGTCGACCTCGCCCGCCTCGCCGCCTACGAACGAGTCTGCGGATTCGCCACAGGAGCGGACGCACTGCCCGTCACATACCCCCACATCCTCGGATTCCCGCTGGCCATGCGGATCATGGCCAGCCGCAGGTTCCCGCTCCCGCTGCTCGGCCTGGTGCACACCTCCATCGAGATCACGCAGCGCAGAGAGCTGGCAGCCACAGCGGCCTACGAACTCACCGTGTACACAGAGGGGTTGACGCCCCACCGACGCGGCACCGAGGCGACCGTCGCGACCGAGGCGAGGGTGGACGGCAGCCTCGTATGGGAGTCGAGGAGTACGTACCTCGCACGGCACAGCCAGAAGCACCGCGACAAAGCGACCGAAGCGCCCGCCACCCCGGACGAGACCCCGCACGAACTCCCGGACACCAGCCCCCTCCCCGTCCTCCCAACCGTCACCGAATGGCGCCTCGCCGGCGACGTCGGCCGTCGCTACGCCGCCGCCTCCGGAGACCGCAACCCCATCCACCTGCACCCCCTCACCGCCCGCCTCTTCGGCTTCCCCCGCGCCATCGCCCACGGCATGTGGACCGTCGCCCGCTGCCTCGCCGAGTACGGGCCGAAGGACGCGGTGACCGTGCGGGCCGCGTTCAAGGCGCCGGTGCTGCTGCCGGGAACCGTCGCGTACGCCGCCGAGGGGCCCGCTTTCGAGCTCCGTGGCGGTGAGCGCGTGCATGTCACCGGCGAAGTACGGCCCCTGCCCGTGGAAAGCGGATGAACAGCGCGCCAAAAGCGGGCGAACAGTGTGCGGGGCGGGCAACCGCGCCGGCCGGAACGTCATCGTCAATCCGCAGGTCAGCGGCAGGGGTTGAAGAATTCCTCACAGGCCGCCCCTAGCTAGCCAAGGTTCCTTCAAGCAGGTCCTCATCCCACGCTCAGACACCGTTCCTAGCCTCGGCTCACTTCGCCGCACCCACGCCAGGAAGGGCTCCTGAGCCATGCCCCCCAGACGTATCGCCGTACTCGCCGACTCGGACACCCGCTGGAAGTGGGGCGCGTCGGTCGCACGGCAGATCGCGCCCGAGCACGCGCTCGACGCCCTCTTCCTGCGCACCCGGGCCACCCCGACGGAACGCCAGCTCGCGGAGATCGGGATCGTGCCCGACACCCGGCGCGAGGTCGCGGCGGCCGAACTGGTGGACGACGAGGAGCTGGCCGGGGCGGATGTCGTCGTCCTGGCCACCGCCGGTGGCACGACGCTGGCGCTCACCCACAGCCTGGGGATCGCCTGGGCGGCGCGCGAGCGGCGGCCCATCACCGTCACCGGGTACGTCGGAGTCGTCTACGAGAAGATGGTCGACGGGCTCCTCACCCGCGCCGGCACCGATGTCGTCCTCGCCAACAGCGCGTACGACGCGGACCGGTTCCGCGAAGCCTTCGCGAGCGTCGGAGTCGATCCGGACTCGGTGGTGGAGTGCGCGCTGCCGTTCCTCGGCGGTGATCCGTACACGCCCTCCCTCGACCGGCCCTTCACGCTCACCTTCGCCGTCCAGCCCTCCGTGCCCAAGGGCCGCGAGTCCCGGCTGAAGCTGCTGGAACGCGCGGCCGCACACGCCCGGCGCCATCCCGACCGGCTCGTCCTGATGAAGCTGCGCAGCCTCCCCGGCGAGCACACGACCCATGTCGAGGCCAACCCGTACCAGGTGCTCATCGAGGAGCTGGCCGAGCCCGCGCCGCCCAACCTCCAGCTCGTCTACGGCCACATGGGCGAAGTCCTCGACCGCACCGACCTGTTGGTGACCGTGAGCTCGACGGCCGCGCTGGAGTCGATGCACCGGGACATACCGACCGCGATACTCACCGACTTCGGTGTCCGCGAGGCGCACGGCAACCACTACTTCGTGCACTCCGGCTGCCTGGCCTCCTGGGACGACCTCGACGCGGGCGCGCGGCCCCTACCCGACCCGGCGTGGGCGGCACGTCAGGGCATCGGCAAGACCGACCCGTACGCCACCGCCCGCGCCCGCCTCGCCGCGCTGCGCGCCGCCGGCCCACTGCCGCTGCTGCGGCCGTACTACTCACCGCAGCGCGCCGGCGTCTACCTCGGCGGGGTTCTGGAACGCAACGGCTTCGACGAGAAGGGCAGGCCGCTGCCGGTCCCCCTGGCCATGGCCGGTGCCGGCCCGGTCAAGGCGGTCGTCCGCCGGGTCGCGCGCAGCGGCGCCAAGTCCCTCTACCGCGTGGGCCGCGAGAAGGTCGCCCCCACCCTCCGCCGCTGGGGACAGGGATGACAGCCCGCCCCGTCGCCCTCGCCCTTGTCGAGAGCCCCGCCCAGCTCCTCAACTTCCTGGAGTGGGCGCTCGGCGAGCGCGACGGAGCCCCGGAGCCCGTGCGGTGCGAGGCCGCCGTACTCCTTCCCCTCGACCCGGCCACCCGGCACCAGCTGCGGGTGATGGCGGACGTGGCCCGCGCCGAGGGCATCGACGTCGGCCTGTACGACATCCGCAAGGTGCCGGTCGGCTTCGCGCACGCCCTGGCCTCGCTCGTACGGAAGCTCACCACCGCCGACCGGCTCGTCATCGGCGACCCCTTCTCGGGGATCATCCAGCGGCTGCTGCCCCTCGCCCGTACCCGGGACTTCGTCCTGGTCGACGACGGCACGGCCACCCTGGAGCTCTCCCGCCAACTGCTCGCCGGCCACCCCCTCGTCCGCTGGCACCACTCGGGATCCACGCCCGGCGCGGCGGTCCGCGCCGCCCGCCGGATATCTCCCGGAGAAGGAAGGCGACTTGAGGTCTTCTCCTGTCTGACATCGGCGGGCCTGCGGCTGCCATCCGGCGCGGTCGCCTCGTTCAACGGCTACAGCTGGGCCCGGCAGCGCTACGGACTCCCCCAGGTCCGTCCCGGCACCGACATGATCGGCACCTCGCTCGCCGAGACCGGCCTGATCGACCCGGACCGGTACGTCCACGAAGTGGTCATGCTCGCCCACCAGTTGAACGCCGAACGCTACTTCGCGCACCGCCGCGAGGACCCGGACAAACTGCGGCTGCTCGCCGAGTACGGCGAGCTGGAGATCGTACGTCCCGAACTCCCTCTGGAACTGGAGCTGTTGACCGGTCCGGTCGCAGACACGCTGGTATGTCTGCCCTCCACGGTCCTGTACACCCTGCCCCTGGTCCTCGCCGGGAGCGGCGTGGAGATCACCGCCTGCGCCGACGTCGCCGGCTGGCTGGAGCCGGACACCTCCGAGCGGGCGGCCGCCTTCCTGGAAGAGGTAATCGGAGCATGACCTGGAACGCCACCCTCAAGCTGACCGCGAAGTCCGCCTTCGAGAGCTGTACCGGCCTGCGCGTGACCAGGGCGCGCGGGGCCCACCCCCGGGCCGAGGCCCCCGGCAAGGTCGAAGCCCCCGGCAAGGTCGCGGCGAGCGCCCGGCCGCCCGCCCGGCCGGAGGCCGACCGGCTGCTGAGCGCGCCGGTGTTCGTGCTCTCCCCGCCGCGCTCGGGCTCGACTCTGCTGCGCGTGCTGCTGAACAGCCACTCGCGGCTGCACTCCCCGCACGAGACGCACTTCCGTCGCATCACCGTCCGCTTCACCACCGAGCCGGCCGCTCAGGCGATGGAGGCGGCGGGCCACAACCTCGCCGATGTCGAACATCTGCTCTGGGACCGGCTGCTGCACCGCGAACTCGCCCTCAGCGGCAAGGAGTTCCTCGTCGAGAAGACGCCGAGCAACGTCTTCGTCTGGGAGCGGCTCGCCACCTGCTGGCCGGACGCGCGCTTTGTCTTCCTGATCCGGCACCCGTACGCCATCGCCCGCTCCTGGCACGAGGGCTCGCCCGAGGAGCGGCCCATGGAGGAGGCGGTGCGCCACACCCACGAGTACATGCGGACCCTGGAGGAGGCGCGGCAGCATCTGCCCGGCCACACGGTCCGCTACGAGGAGCTGACCGCCGGCCCGGAGGCCGCGACCCGCGCCCTCTGCGCCCATCTCGGCATCCCCTGGGAGCCGACCATGACGGAGTACGGGCGGCACGACCACGGCGACTTCACCAAGGGCATCGGCGACTGGACGGACAAGATCAAGAGCGGCAGCGTGCAGCCGGGCCGCCCGTTGCCGCGCCCCGACGAAGTCCCGGAGGCGCTGCGCCCGATGGCGCGGGCGTGGGGCTACCTGGACTCGCCTTCGGCGACGGGCGGGAACTGACCCACCGCGACCGCCACGGACTACCCCTGCGCGACAGCCGGGGACGGAGTCTCCACCACAGCCGGGGACGGAGTCTCCGCCACAGCAGAGGACGGAATCTGCGCGGCGGCCGGAGACCAGGGCCGCCCCTCCATGAGGTCGCCCAGGCCCGCCCAGGCGAAGTTCATCAGGGTCGCGGCGGCCTGCTTGGCGGAGACGCCCGGGGTCGCGTTGGCCCAGGCCGCGAGGGACTCGGCGGCGCCGACCAGCGCCTCCGCGAGCCCGGCGACCTCGCGCTCGGGCAGGGTCGGGTCACGGTGTGCCTCGCGAGCCCCGACCACGATCAACTGCGTGACGAACGCGACGAGTTCCTCGCGCATCGCGGAGACCTCGGCGGCGAACGGCTCGCCGTGCGTACGGGCCTGGAGGTGCAGGACCGCCCAGCCGTCGGGGTTCTCGGCGGTGTGCGTGAAGAACGCCCGCAGCCCTTCCCAGAGTTGACGATCGGCGGCCAGACCAGGCTGTACGCCCGCGCGGACGGCGTCGGTGAGCGCCTTGGCCTCGCGCCGGATGCACGCGGTGAAGAGGTCTTCCTTCGAGTTCAGGTACAGATACACCAACGGCTTGGACACGCCCGCCAGTTCGGCGATCTCGTCCATCGACGCGGCCCGGTACCCCCGCTGCCCGAAGGTCCGTACGGCCGCGTCCAGCATCTGCTGTTCACGTACCGCACGCGGCATGCGCTTGCTCTTCACAGCACCCATGCGGGCAAGCGTACGATCGGCCGCCGCCTACCGTGCACAGGGAAGGTTCAGGAGGTCTGACCCTGCGCGCCGTGGCGGGCGGCGTCGTCCGCGGTCTCGTCCTCCTGGCTGCGGTTGCTCTCCAGGTTGGCCTTCATGCGGTCGACACGCGCGACGACCTGGGCCGAGGCGCGGTCGCGCTCCTTGCGCAGCACGACGAAGCTGATCGGGGCGGAGATCAGCAGGGAGAGCAGGACGACCCACATGTAGTTGGAGTCGCCGAGTCCGCGCGGGGCGATGCCGGAGTAGACGAGGCCCCAGACGACCACGAGGCAGCCCGCGAAGATCCCAAGGCGCATCAGCGTGTAGCGGCCCATGTCAATCCACTCTTCCGTTCCGAATCCGTTTCGAACGTTCCCAAAGGGCACCGTCCAGTGAAGCACGCCCGGGCGGCGATCTTGCACGGGGGCCGCGACAGCAGCGGCGGCAGCGGTGGGTGTCGGCGGCGGATCAGTGCAGCGGGAGCCACATCATGATGTCGTCGCGGTAGTCGTCGGCCGACACCCGCAGTCCCCCGGGCACCCGGCCCACCTCCTTGTAGCCGCAGGAGGCGTAGAAGTGCTCCAGGCCGAGGCCGCCGCGGCAGGTCAGTTTCAGGGCCTCCAGGCCCAGCGCCCGGGCGTGCTCCTCGGCGGCGTCGAGCAGGGCCCGGCCGTGGCCGCCGCGCTGGAGCGACGGGTCGATCATGACCGTGGTCAGCCAGGCCCAGTGGCCCTGGAGCCGGTGCGTGTTGAAGCCGAGGAAGGCGGTGGCGCGCAGCCGTCCGGCGGAGTCGAGCCCGGCGAGCAGCCGGTGGCGGCCGGCGGCCAGCGACTGCGCGTACCGGTCGGTTTCGGGACGTACCTCCTCGTACGTCACCGTGCCGGCGAAGCCGATCGCACCGCCCGCGTTGCTGACGTCCGCCCACAGCCGGGTCAGCTCGTCCAGGAACGCGGGCGTGAGCTCGGGGTCAAGCCGGAAGGTCAGCCTCTCGTGCCTCTCCTGGCTCTCCTGGGATATCCGCTCCATGGTCAGCGAGCCTAAGCTCCGCCACCCGATCCGCCGTGACCGGGTCGAACGCCTTCACGTACGCCAGCTGCGCCCGCCCCACGCACCCGCGCGACAGCTTCACGTTCCCCGAGCCGGTGCCGTAGTGGATCGCCGTCACGCCCTCGGCGACGGCGAGCTGGAGCAGCTCGTAATAGAGGAGGCCGAAGTAGAGGGGGACCTCGCCCTTGACCGTGTAGTCGTAGCCGGTCTGGCGTGCGTACATCTCGCCGCGATGGGTGAAGAAGAGCACGAAGCCCGCGAGCTTCCCGTCCAGCTCGGCGGTGAGCACGCGGACGGTGTCGCCGGTGTGCGTCGCGATGCTGTGCAGGACGCGGCGGAAGGCGTCCGCGTCGGCGGGGGTGCCGTACTTGGCGTACAGGTTGAGTTCGAGCGGGGCGATCCGGTCGATGAGGTCGCCGGTCAGGCCCTCCAGGCGGTACGTCACGCCCGCCGCGTCCAGGGCGCGCAGATCGCGGCGGATGCGGCGCCGTGTCTCCCGCCCGAAGCGGGCCCGGTACGCGTCGAAGCCGCCCTCGGCCGCGGACGGCACGGCGAGCGAGTAGGCCGTCTCGAACGGCAGGTCCGTGTACCCGGCCGCGGACAGCGCCTCCCGCAACGCCTCGTCGTCCTGGTCGACGTACAGGAAGCACACTGACCGCATGCCGTCCTCGCGCGCCCGCTCCTCGGCGGCCTCCAGCACGGCCCGCAGCGCGCCCGCGTCCCGGGCGGCCGCCTTCCCGTGCGAGGGGTTGCGGCCGCCGAGCGCGAGCGCGGGCATCAGCTCCCCGGCCCAGGGCGCGTCGTGGCTGCGCCCGAGCACGAAGTCGGGGCGGCAGAAGACGTACGGCACGTCGGCTTCGAGGGGGTGGGCGGGGAGCGCGGCGAGGAGGTCGTCGTCCTCGTGGCCCATGAAGTAGTACGGGGCGGTCGCCGCCGTCGCGTACGCGTGCTTCAGCCAGGGGGTCGCGGAGAAGAAGGACCGCGCCCCGAAGGCCGTGTCCCAGGCGGCGTCCAGGCCGTGGGGACTGCGCTGGATCCGTACCTTCACGCGATGCCCTCCGCCTCGGCGACGACGACCGGGGTCAGCTGGCCGACGGCCGCGTCCGCGCAGCGCAGGGCGTCGCCCGCGGTGTCGGCGGTGGCGACGACCGTGCCGAGGTAGTCGAGGTTGCTCTGGGCGGGCTTCACCGGCTTGCCGTTCTTGGGGTGCAGGACGACCGCGACGACTCCGGGGACACGGCGGGCCAGGTCGGCGCCCTCGACGCCGGCCAGCACACCGGCCGTCGACGCGGTGAGGTAGCGGGAGACGGCGGCGCGGTCCTGGGTCGGGGTGAGGTCGGCGGGGCGGCCCGCGTGCAGGAGGGTGACCTCGCGCTGCATGTGGATGCCGGTGGACTCCAGGATCAGCCGGGGGATCTCGGCGCCGGCCATCCGCCCGTTGATCTCGACGATGTACGGGCCGTCCTGGGTGACCTTGACCTCGACGTGCGCGGCGCCGAAGTCATGGCCGACGGCGCGCAGGGCGCTGATCACGAGGTCCGCACAGGCCGTCCGCACCGGCTCCGACAGCACGGAGGGGAAGATCTCACCGAGCTCGGCGAAGTAGGGGTGCGGGCCGAGCGCCTTGTCGGTCAGCCCGATCACCCGGTGCTCCGTGCCGTCGTGGACGATCTCGGCGCTCAGCTCGTAGCCGATCAGGTACTCCTCGACGAGTGCGCCGGGGCGGCGGGGCTGGCCGCGGAAGTTCAGCGGGACGGAGGCGATGGCGTGGTGCGCGGCGGCGACCTCCTCGGGGGTGCGGCACAGACTGACGCCGATGCTCGCCGACTCGGTCATCGGCTTGACGACGACAGGCAGCCCGAACTCCTCGGCCGCCGCGAGCGCGTCCTCCTGGGTCACCGCCTGCGTGAAGCGCGGTACGGCGACGCCGGCGGCCCGCATCATCTCGCGCTGGACGAGCTTGTCGCGGCAGGCGGCGGCCGCGTCCACGTCCATGCCGGGCAGCCCGAAGTGGGCGGCGATCCGGGCGACGATCGGGATGTTGTAGTCCGTCACCGTCATCACCCCGCGCAGCACACCCTCGGTGTGGAAGGGGGTGAGCGCCTCGATCACGGCCTCGGCCGAGTTGGTGTCGGCGGTGAGGATGCCGTCGATGTACTTGGCGTACACCTCGTCGGCGGTGGAGACGGCCCGGTAGCGGTCGGGGTCGTTGCTCACCAGGACGGCGCGGTAGCCGAGTTCGTGGGCGGCGCGCAGCGGGGTGAGCCCGAAGTCGGAGAGCTGGCTCTCGATGACGGCGATCACGGGAGTCGGGGTGGCGCTGGTCATGCGGGGTTCCTTTCCAACGGGCCGAGGGGGGTGGTGGCCGCCGCGATGGGGCGCCGCGCGGCGCAGACGAGGACGAGGGCGAGCGCCGTGCACGCGGCGGGCATCAGCAGTGCGGGCGAGGCCCCGAGGTGCTGCGCGACGACGCCCGCCGCCGCGGACCCGGCGGCGCTGCCGGCCTGGATGAAGCTGCCGACGCCCGCGAAGGCCTGGGTCATCCGGCCGTCCTCGGTCATGTCGCCGATGAGCTGGAACTCCTCGGCTCCGGCGGGCGCGATGGGCGTACCGCTGCCGATCAGCAGCACGGCGAGCACGACGACGGCGACGGTGCCGTGCGCGAGCGCCGCCAGGGGCAGCAGGGCGAGGCCGAGGGTGAGCACGACGAGCAGCCGTATGTAGCGGGCGTACGTGGTGCCCGACCGGTGCCGCGATCCGTACACCAGGCCGCCCACCACGCTGCCGGCCGACTGTGAGGCGAGCAGTACCCCGGCGAGCGCGGTCGTCGAGCCGATGTCGTCGAGCAGGGCGGCGACCGCGACGGCGAGCGCGCTGGAGAGGGCGGCGGTCAGGCCGATGGCGGTGAGGACGGTGAGCGCGGCGACCGGGCGCCGCCCTCGGTGTGCGGTGGGGGCGCTCACGGCGTGCGCCGGGCGCAGATCCCTCACGACGCGCGCCCGCGCGTACCCCCACGTGCCGGAGGCCATCACCACGGCCGCCACCAGGAGCGCCTGGAACGCGCCGATCGTCGCCGCGAGCAGCGTGATCAGCGAGGGCCCCGCGATGTACAGGAACTCGGTCAGCGTGGCCTCGAAGGAGTACGCCCGCTGCCGCAGGGTCTCGTCGTCGGTGAGTCTCGGCCACAGCGCGCGCACGGAGGCGCCGACGGGGGGCGCGAGGGCGCCCGCGAGGAGCGCGCAGCCGAACAGTGCGGCGACCGGGGCGTGCCGGGCGGCGCCCGCCGTGCCGAGCAGTGCCACGAACACGGCCGTCCCCAGGACGCGCAGCACGATCGAGGCGCGCGCCCGGTCCATGATGCGCCCCGCCACCGGCTGCCCGCAGGCACTGCCGACGGCGTACGCCCCCGCCGCCCCGCCCGCGACTCCGAACGAGCGCCCCGCCTCCACGACGGTGAGCAGCAGCGCGACGGGGATCATGGTCACGGCGAGCCGTGCGCAGGCGGCGTACACGACGGCGTCGCGGGCGCCGGGGAGGCGCAGCAGTTCGCCGTAGCGCGCGACGAGCCCCTTCATGAGGGCGCCACCGCGAACCGGAACACGTCCTCGTCCGTCTCGGCCCGCCACACCACGTCCGCCCGCTCCCCCTCGATGGCGACGACACCGGCGCGCATGCGGATGAAGTTGTTGCTGCGCCCGAGCGCGTACGCGCCCGAGTCGTGCATCACCAGCAGATCGCCCACGTCCAGGTCGGCCGGCAGCTCGGAGTCCGGGGCGTGGATGTCCGCCTCGTAGCAGAGCGGGCCCGCCAGGGACCAGGGGACGAGGTCCGGCGAGAAGTCACGGCCGACCGGCTGGAAGCGGTGGACCTCGCCCGTGCCCGTCCAGGGGGCGATGTGGTGCCCCGCGTCGAGGATCAGCCAGCGGGAGTCCGGGAGTTCCTTGCGGGACATGACCCGGGTGAGCAGGCACATCGCGTCGGAGACGAGCAGCCGCCCCGGTTCGCACGCCAATACCGCGTCCGCGAGGCCGAGTTCGGCCAGCCGCTTGTCGACCGAGGTGAGAAAGGCGGCCGGGTCGAGCCCGGGCCCCGGTGAGCGGTCGGAGCCGCGCGGCCGCAGAATCCCCGGCACGCCGAAGCCGCCGCCGATGTTGACCTCCCGCACCCCGAGCCGCGCCGCCTCGGCGAGCACCGGGTCGAGCGCGGCGAGAAGCAGCTCGGGGAAGACGATCTGGCTGCCGAGGTGCGCGTGGACGGCGGTCAGCCGCAGATGCGGAGCCGCCCGTATCGCGCCGATGACCCGCTCCAGCTCCCGCGAGCCGGTCGGCCAGCCGAACCTCCCCCGCACGGCGGTCCGTTCGGCCGCCGCCACGAACGCGGGGTCGCTGGACGTGGCGACGGGCATGCCCGGAAACAGCCGCAGCCCCACCTCCGCCGTCACCCCGGCCGACGCCGCCGCCCGCTCCAGGGCGGCGATCTCGTGCTCGCCGTCGATGTTGACGCGCACCAACTCCCGTACCGCCAGGGCGAGTTCGTCCTCGGTCTTCACCGGCCCGTTGAAGACGATGTCCCCCGGCGCGAACCCGGCGCGCAGCGCGGCCCGCAGCTCATAGCCGGACACCACGTCCGCGCCGAGCCCGCGCCCCGCGAACCGCTCCAGCAGGTAGGGCAGATAGTTGGTCTTGACCGAGTAGTACGCCCGCCCCGGCCGCCCGAGCCCGCCGAGCGCGGCCAGCAGGTCGTCCGCCGCGCGCTCGGCCCGCGCGATGTCGAGGACGTGGACGGGGGTGCCGTACCGCCCCGCGATCTCCGCGAGCCGTTCGCCGTCCCAGCCCCGCGTGTCCCCGCCGGGGGTGTCCCCGCCCCGCGTGCCGTCCGTCATCCGCCGCTCCCCCCTGTGATCAGCCGGAACCCGGCGTCGATACGGTCCCGCTCCAGCAGCCCGGCATGCCGCCGCGCCCACGCCCCGGACTCCAGGTCGGCGCGCAGCCGCCCGATGCCCCGCTCCACCGCGCCCGGGTCGGTCAGCGCGAACGCCGAACAGGACCGGCGGCGAGCCGGGTCCAGATAGGCGTCGGGCCGCCGCCAGAAGGCGGTCATGAAACCGTCGGTGAAGTCGTGCCACACGGGAAGCGCCCGCACGTCCGGCACCTCCGGGGCATCCGTACCCAGGAGTTCCGTCAGATACGGCAGCGACGGCACCCGGGACTCCTCCGCCGCCGCGATCTCCGGCAGATACTCCCGGGTCAGCCAGAACTCCCGCTGCACCGCCATGTCGTACGTGACGACCACGAACCGCCGTGCCACGCGCCGCAGTTCGGCGATCCCGGCCGCGAGGTCCGACCAGTGGTGCACGGTGAGCACGGCGAGCGCCACGTCGAACTGCCCGGTGTCGAAGGGCAGTTCCTCGGCCCGTCCGATCAGACAGGGGGCGGCGCCGGCCGGGCGCTGGGCGCGCAT
Source organism: Streptomyces sp. R35 (assembly GCF_041053035.1). NCBI lineage: Bacteria > Bacillati > Actinomycetota > Actinomycetes > Kitasatosporales > Streptomycetaceae > Streptomyces > Streptomyces sp. R35. Next base: position 6,411,586 of record NZ_CP163440.1, on the reverse strand, counting down.
CGCGGCCGACGGTTCGACCGCGAGCAGCGGCACGTCCGCCGGCTCGTAGGAACCCGCGCCAGCGCCGATGTTGATGACGTTGCGCGCGTCCCCGACGGCCTCCCGGATCGCGGCGGCCCAGCGCGGATCGGGCCTGCGCACCCCCGCGTAGCCGATGCCGATCCGGTCGTAGAGCGCCGCCTGCTCCAACAGTGCTTCTGTCGTCATCGCGGCTACGCCCGCTGTCCCTGGAGGACCTTCGCCTCCCACTCCTCCCCGTACCGCCGCTCGTCCCACGGGTTCACGGCCATCAGCCACACATCGCGCAGCCCGCCGCTCTCGTCGAGGTGCTCGATGTCGGTGGCGTGGTGGAACATCTCGCGGTCGTTGAGCGCGATGGCCTGCCCCGGCTGCAGCACCGTACGGAAGAACGGTTCGCCGCCACCGGACGGCATGAGCTGGGTCTCGCCGCCGCTGATGTTGTGCCGGCGGCTGACCGCGGTGACGGTGTAGTGGTGGCCGTCGCGGTGCGGGCCCTCCGGTACGGCGACGCCCTGGACGCCGGGGGCGGAGACGATGCGCACCTGGTGCAGATTGATCTGCCAGGCCGCGTCCCGGTCGAGCCCGAGGGCCTCGGCGGCTGCGGAGATCAGCGCCGCCGGCACGACGGTGAGCGGCTCGAAGCCGCGCGCCTGGCCGCCCACGAGCGGGTTGTACTCCTTCGACTGCGCGAACTCCCGGTGCGGCAGCAGCTCGGCCGTCCAGCTTTCCTCGTGCGTCAGCCGGAACTGCGAGTAGCGGCGGTAGCGCTGCCGCGACCCCGTGTACTTGTCGAGCGGAAGCTTCGCGAACTCCGCCAGCGCCTCCTCGTCCAGCGCCGGTATGTCGAAGATCGTGAAGCCTTGTGCGTTGAGCCCCATTCCCTGTCCAACTCCCCTTCAGCTTCAGCTGGTTGACGAGGGATCAAGACTGTAGTCAGCAGAGTCAACACGCGTAGATGTCTGCGTGTTAAATCGATGTTTCCAGGAGCTTTGCCGTGGCTGTGAAAACGCGACAAGCCCCGGCGGGGCCGGGGCTTGTCGGGGGGCGAGGGGTTCAGACCCGCATCGGCTGCGGCGACTCCCGGCGCTCCGGGTCGGCACCCTCGTACTCGCGGATGATCTCGTACCGCGTGTTCCGCTCCACCGGCCGGAACCCGGCGTCGCGGATCAGGTCGAGCAGGTCGTCGCGGGTCAGCTTGTTCGGCGTGCCGTAGTTGTCCGCGTCGTGCGTGATCTTGTACTCGACGACCGAGCCGTCCATGTCGTCGGCGCCGTGCTGGAGGGCGAGTTGGGCGGTCTGGACGCCGTGCATGACCCAGAAGACCTTGACGTGCGGCACGTTGTCGAAGAGGAGACGCGAGACCGCGAAGGTCTTCAGGGCCTCGGCGCCGGTGGCCATCTGCGTACGCGCCTGAAGGCGGTTACGCACCTTGCCGTCCTTCATGTCCACGAAGTCGTGCTGGTAGCGCAGCGGAATGAAGACCTGGAAGCCGCCGGTCTCGTCCTGGAGTTCCCGCAGCCGCAGCACGTGGTCGACGCGGTGGCGGGGCTCCTCGATGTGCCCGTACAGCATCGTGCACGGGGTCTTGAGACCCTTCTCGTGCGCGAGCCGGTGGATGCGCGACCAGTCTTCCCAGTGCGTCCGGTGGTCGACGATGTGCTGCCGGACCTCCCAGTCGAAGATCTCGGCGCCGCCGCCCGTGAGGGATTCGAGCCCCGCGTCGATGAGCTCGTCGAGGATCTCGGAGGCGGACAGCCCGGAGATGGTCTCGAAGTGGTGGATCTCCGTCGCCGTGAAGGCCTTCAGCGAGACGTTCGGGAGGGCCTTCTTCAGCTCGCTCAGCGACCGCGGGTAGTAGCGCCACGGCAGGTTCGGGTGCAGGCCGTTGACGATGTGCAGCTCGGTGAGGTTCTCGCCCTCCATCGCCTTGGCGAGGCGGACGGCCTCCTCGATGCGCATCGTGTACGCGTCCTTCTCGCCCGGCTTGCGCTGGAACGAGCAGTAGGCGCAGGACGCGGTGCACACGTTCGTCATGTTGAGGTGACGGTTGACGTTGAAGTGGACGACGTCGCCGTTCTTCCGCGTCCGCACTTCGTGGGCGAGCCCGCCCAGCCAGGCCAGGTCGTCCGACTCGTACAGCGCGATGCCGTCCTCACGGGTCAGCCGCTCACCGGCCCGGACCTTGTCCTCCAGCTCGCGCTTGAGCCCGACATCCATGCGTTTACCTCTCCTCGTGACGAACGATCCAACCGTACGCCTACCGCCCTACTCCTCTTCGGGCAGCTCTCCGACCCGGTTCTCCCACTTCGTGGAGAGCACGATGGTCGTACGGGTCCGGGAGACGCCCTTCGTTCCCGACAGCCGCCGGATGGTCTTCTCCAGGCCGTCCACGTCGTTCGACCGCACCTTGAGCATGAACGAGTCGTCGCCCGCGATGAACCAGCAGTCCTCGATCTCGCTGAGGTCCCGCAGCCGCCGGGCCACGTCCTCGTGGTCGGCCGCGTCGGAGAGCGAGATGCCGATCAGGGCGGTGACGCCGAGGCCGAGCGAGGCCGAGTCGACCGTCGCGCGGTAGCCGGTGATGACGCCCGCCGCCTCCAGCCGGTTGATGCGGTCGGTGACGCTGGGTCCCGACAGACCGACGAGGCGCCCCAGCTCCGCGTAGGAGGCCCGGCCGTTCTCCCTCAGGGCCTGGATGAGCTGCCTGTCCACCGCGTCCATGCGATCGAAGCCTTCCACTGAAAAGGTCTGGAGAGTGTTCCTGAAAGTAAGTGCTGAGTGCTGAGTGCTGAGCGGGTAGTGCGACGTGCTCAGGTGCCGTTCAAGTGCTGTGCAGGTGCTGCTCAGGTGGTGCCGGACCGGGACCCGCCGCCCAGTTCGCCCTCCCACCGCCGGTACAGGCCGTGCTCGACGCCCGCCGCGTCGAGGACCCGTCCGGCGACGAAGTCCACCAGATCCTGGATGTGCGTGGCCCCCGCGTAGAACGCCGGCGAGGCGGGCAGCACGGTCGCGCCCGCGTCGTCCAGGGAGACCAGGTGCCGCAGCGTCTGCCCGTTCAACGGAGTCTCGCGGACCGCGACGACGAGCCCCCGCCCCTCCTTGAGGGTCACGCTCGCCGCACGCTGCAACAGGTCCTTCGACAGCCCGAGGGCGACGCCGGCCACGCAGGCGGTGGAGGCGGGCACGATGAGCATGCCCTTCGTGGGGTACGAGCCCGAGGACGGCCCCGCCGCCAGGTCACCGGCACTCCAATGACGGACGTCATCGATGTCCACGTCAAAGGTGCCGGGCTTGCCGTCGGCGCCGCGCGCCAGCCATTCCCGCAGGTCGTTCTGCCAGTGGGCGTCGCGGAAGGGCAGGCCGGTCTCGTCGAGCAGAGTGAGCCGGGAAGCGCGCGAGACCACCAGGTCGACACTCTCCCCCGCCTCCAGAAGCGCACGCAGCACAGCGGCGGCGTACGGCGTACCGGAGGCGCCCGACACCCCCACGATCCAAGGCCGGCGCTGCGTCTGTCCTGGCTTCATGGTGTCGAGCCTATCCGGCCACCGCCGAGATTCAGACCGTGAGCCCGCGCACCAGCAGATCGAGCAGGGCGCACGCGAAGAGAGCGATGCCGATGAATCCGTTGACGCTGAAGAACGCGCGGTTCAGGCGGGACAGGTCGTTCGGCTTGACGATGGAGTGCTCGTAGAGGAATGCGCCCGCGACGATCAGCAGGCCGAACCAGAAGAAGGCACCGGCCCCGGTGGCGAGGGCGTACCAGACGAGCAGGGCCGTGGTGACGGCGTGACAGACACGTGCACCCCAGATCGCGGCCGGGATCCCGAAGCGCGCGGGGACGGACATGACGCCGACCTCACGATCGGTCTCGACGTCCTGGCAGGCGTAGATGAGGTCGAAACCGCCGATCCAGACGCCGACCGCGAGACCGAGGACGACGGCGTCCCAGGACCACTCGCCGGTGATGGCGATCCAGGCGCCGACCGGGCCCATCGCCTGGGCGATACCCAGGATGGCCTGCGGGAAGTTCGTGAACCGCTTGCCGTACGGGTACACGACCATCGGGATCACGGCGATCGGCGCGAGGGCGAGGCAGAGGGGGTTGAGCAGCGCCGCGGCCCCCAGAAAGAAGACGAGCGCCACCAACGCACCCGTCCATGCGTGCCTCACGCTCATCGCGCCGGTGACCAGCTCACGATGGGCCGTACGCGGGTTACGGGCGTCGATCTCGCGGTCGATGATCCGGTTCGCGGCCATGGCGAAGGTGCGCAGCCCGACCATCGCGATCGTGACGAGCAGCAGCCGCCCCCAGTGGATGTTCTTGTCCCACTGGAACATCGCGGTGAGCGCGGCGATGTACGCGAACGGCAGCGCGAACACCGAGTGCTCGATCATGACGAGGCGCAGGAACGCCTTGGTGCGGCCCGGCTGCGGGAGCGCCGCGGAAGCTGAACTCACAGGCCGTACTCCTTCCAACGGCGGTCGACCTTCGCCGCCGTCTCCGGGTCGGACAGCACCATCTCGGGCCAGCCGCCGTCCCGGGCGTAGCCCTCCTCGGGCCACTTCTTCGTCGCGTCGATGCCCGCCTTGCCGCCCCAGAACTGCTGGTAGGAGGCGTGGTCGAGGTGGTCGACCGGCCCTTCGACGACCGTGAGATCGCGGCCGTAGTCGGTGTTCCCCAGCGCCCGCCACGCGACCTCGTGCAGATCGTGGACGTCGCAGTCCGAGTCGACGACCACGATGAGCTTCGTCAGGGACATCATGTGCGCACCCCAAATGGCGTGCATCACCTTTTGTGCATGCTTGGGGTACTTCTTGTCGATCGCGACGATCGCGCAGTTGTGGAAGCCGCCGGCCTCGGGGAGGTGGTAGTCCACGATGTCCGGCACGATGATCTTGAGAAGCGGAAGGAAGAACCGCTCGGTGGCCCGCCCGAGCGGGCCGTCCTCGGTCGGAGGCCGCCCGACGACGATCGACTGGATCAGCGGCCGCCTGCGCATGGTGACGCAGTCGATGGTGAGCGCCGGGAACGGCTCCTGCGGCGTGTAGAACCCGGTGTGGTCGCCGAACGGCCCTTCCGGGAGCATCTCCCCGGGCTCCAGCCACCCTTCGAGTACGACCTCCGCGTTCGCGGGGACCTGAAGCGGAACGGTCTTGCAGTCCACCATCTCGATCCGCTTGCCCTGGATGAACCCGGCGAAGAGGTACTCGTCGATGTCGCCGGGGAGGGGAGCGGTGGAGGCGTACGTCACGGCGGGCGGGCACCCGAAGGCGATGGCGACGGGCAGCCGCTCACCGCGCCGGGCCGCCACCTGGTAGTGATTCCGGCTGTCCTTGTGGATCTGCCAGTGCATGCCGATGGTGCGCTTGTCGTGCCGCTGGAGCCGATAGAGCCCAAGATTGCGGATCCCGCTCTCCGGGTCCTTGGTGTGCGTGAGCCCGAGGTTGAAGAAAGACCCGCCGTCCTGGGGCCATGTGAACAGCGCGGGCAGCTGGTCCAGGTCGACCTCGTCACCGTGCAGGACGACCTCCTGCACGGGCGCGTTGTCGGACTTCACCTTCTTCGGCGGTACGTGGGCCATGGCGCCGAGCTTGCCGAAGGCCTCGCGGACGCCGACGAACCCGTGCGGGAGCTCGGGCCTGAGCAGCCCGCCGATCTTGTCGCTGATCTCGCCGTACGACTTCAGCCCCAGGGCTTTCAGCAGCCGCCGATCAGTCCCGAACACATTCATGGCGAGCGGCATGGCGGACCCGCGCACGTTCTCGAAGAGCAGCGCGGGCCCACCACTCTTCTGTACCCGGTCGACGATCTCCCCGACCTCCAGGTACGGGTCCACCTCGGCCTTGATGCGCTTGAGGTCGCCCTCGCGCTCCAGTGCCCTCAGCAGGGAGCGAAGATCGTCGTAAGCCATGCGTTCCAGTATCGCCGAGCCCCACCCCACGCCTGCGCGCGCCCCACCGTCACGGTCCGACAGGGCGGTTTTTCGCCCCCGCCGCCCCTACCCGTCCCATCCCTGGGGGCTGCGCCCCCAGACCCCCCTAAAAGATTGCGCAGTTCCCCGCGCCCCTAAAAGACCCCGGGGCGGGCGGGGGATTGCGGGGCGAAGCCCCGCTTTCAGGGGCGCGGGGAACTGCGCGAGCAACCCCCACCGCCCCGCAGCCGACACACAACCCAGCGGGGTCTGGGGGCGCAGCCCCCAGGAACGGGATGGGACGGGTAGGGGCGGCGGGGGCGAGGAAACCCGCCCCACCCCACCGGAGGGCACCCGCTACCCTGTGCGCGTCACCGGGGCCCCACACCGCCCCGAACAACCAACGCTCACTGGGGGATCGTTCGGCCATGTTCAGGTATCTGCCCTTCCTGCTGGTCCTGGCGCTGTGGATCTACGCGTTCATCGACTGCCTGAACACACCCGAGGAGCAGGTACGAGGCCTGCCGAAGGTGGTGTGGGTGATCATCATCCTGCTCTTCGGCGAGGTCCTGGTCGGCCCGATCGCCTGGCTGGTGGCGGGCAAGACGCGCCAGGCCCCGGCAAACGGCGCCACCCCCTCCGAGTGGCACCGCAACCAGCGCACCCAGTTCGTCGCCCCGGACGACAACCCCGAGTTCCTGAACTCCCTCAAGGCCGAGAACAAGAAGGACGAGGCACTCCTGAAGGACTGGGAGGCCGACCTCCGGCGCCGCGAGGAGGAGCTGCGGCGGCGCGAGCGGAACGAGGACGGCAAGGAGTAGAAGAAGGAGCAGGAGAAGGGGCAGGAGAAGGGGCAGGAGCGGTGTGATGGAGCTGCGGCCGCTGGTCGCACGGCGATGCGTGCAGGTTGTACGCCGACGAGCCTCCCGAAGCGGACAATGCGCCCCTGGGCCGGACCCCGCCCGAGCCGGACACTTACCTCGCATGACGACTGCTCCCGCCAGCTCACCCACCACGATCGCCCCCGAGTACGGCGACCGGGTCATCGCCGTCGAGACGGCGGGCTCGGAACCCATCCCCGACGCCGAACGGCACGGCAGCCCCTTGCAGCTGCTGTGGACGTGGGCGTCGCCGAACATCGAGTTCGCGACCGTCTACATCGGCGTGATCTCGGTCCTCTTCTTCGGCCTCAGCTTCTGGCAGGCCGCCGCCGCCATCCTCCTCGGCACCGCGATCGGCGCCCTCACCCAGGGCGTGCTGTCCCTGGACGGGCCGCGGTTCGGCGTGCCGCAGATGGTGATCGGCCGGTTCTCCTTCGGGCACAAGGGCAACCTCCTGCCGTCCGGCGTGAACGCGGTGGTCGCGGGCGTCGGCTGGTTCGCGGTGAACAGCCTGAGCGCGGCCTTCGCGCTGAACACGCTGACCGGCCTGCGGCCGCTGCCCTCCCTGCTGCTCGTGGTGGTGGCGGAGATCCTGATCGGCTTCATCGGCCACAACTTCGTGCACGTCTTCGAGAAGTACGCGTTCCCGGCGCTCGCGGTGGTCTTCCTGCTGGCCGGCGTGTGGACGTTCAAGGACGCGCACCTCGGCGGAGGCGGCGGGGGCGGGGGCCTCGGCGGCTTCCTGCTGGCGTTCAGCACGGCGTGGGGCTACGCGGCCGGCTGGAACCCGTACGCCACGGACTACTCGCGCTATCTCCCCCGTACGGCGAACAAGTTCAAGACGGTCCTCTACCCGGCGGTCGGACTGTTCGTGTCGGTCGCGATCGTGGCGATCATCGGCGCGGCCTCGGCGACGATCGTGGCCCCGAAGGACGCCTCCCCGACGGCGGCCTTCACCGGCCATCTGCCCGGCTGGCTCGGCAACCTGGTGCTGCTCGCCATCATCCTCGGCGCGGTCTCCGCGAACGCCCTGAACATCTACTCCTCCGCGATCTCCATCACCTCGCTGGGCCTGAAGCTCCCCGCCTGGCTGGGCCGCAGCGTGCTGGTCGTGCTGTCCGGGGTCGTCGGCACGGCGGCGGCGTGGGCGTCCCTGTCGGACGCGGGATCGGCGTACGAGGCGTTCCTGCTGATCATCGCGTACTGGGTGGGCCCGTGGCTGGGCGTCGTACTGACCGAGCGGTGGCTCCAGTCCCGCACGGCCACGGACGAGGAACTGTCCCGCCGCCTCGGCGACGCTTCCTACACCAACTGGCCCGGTCTGGCGGCCCTGTTGATCGGCGTCGCGGTGTCGGTGCCGCTCTTCTCCAACCAGGAGAAATACGTCGGGTGGGTGCCGGAGCACTGGGCGTCGTTCGGTGACATCACCTGCCTGGTCGGGTTCGCGGTGAGCGCGGGGCTGTACGCGGTGCTGCGCGGACGTTTCGCCGCCAAGGCCTGAGAGACACCAGCTGTCGCTCCCCCCTTCGGCCAGGGCAACTGGCCGAAGGGGGGAGATCATGTCCTCGTCCAGCGCTGCGATGCCGTTCCGGACACGCAGGTCGAGGTGACCGGCCAGCCGGCGGACTCGTCGAGGCACCGGCTGTTGTACATGTTCTGCAGGGTGCCGCCGGAGCCTGTGCGCCAGGACAGCTGGGTGCTCTGGTCGCAATCGGCCGTCACGATGTTGTAGGCGCTCACGCTCAGACACTTGCCGGTGTGCTCATTGACCACGTGGAATGCGCCGCCCGACACGCTCTTGTAAGCCCATGAGGCCGCCGAGCTGTCCGGGGTCGGGGACGTGGATCTGGAGGAAGCGGTACGGGTGCTGCCGGACAGGATCTGGCGGTCGGTCAGCGGAGAGCGGACGTGAACGCCGACCAGGCGGAGTGAGTGATCAGCAGGACCGGGCCGCTGGGGGTCTTGCTGTCACGGACGGGGACGAAGTTGCGGAAACCGGGGACGATTTCGACGCAGTTGCCGCCGTTCTCGCCGCTGTAGCTGCTCTTGATCCAAGTCGCCGCGCTGAGTTCGTGCCTGTCCATCGTGCCCGTACCCCTCCATCACGTCGCTGATCAGAGCGGCGGATTCGCGGGCTGACAGGACGTCCGCCCTGAGCACATCATAGGCATGGCTGTGGCGCGCATAGACGGTCGGATCGTCGTTGAAATGGCCACGGTCCAGCGACTCCGAATACACCCACCGGTGCCCGCCGGGCAGCTCGATCAACGACATGGAAACGTTGGGGCGCAGAAGCTCGGGGTAGCTCGCCGGGGCCACCTGGATACGGATGTTGGGGCGCTGCCCCACACTCAACAGATGGGCGCATTGGTCACGCATGACTTCCGCGCCCCCCACCGCGTTGCGCAGACAACTCTCGTCCAGGAGGGCGACGTACAGCGGACCATCATCGTCGAAGAACCGCGGTTGGCGACTGAGCCTGGCCCGGACTCGCTCCTCCACCTCATCACCGCTCGCGATGCGGGAGAACAGCGCGTGTGCGTAGCCCGGTGTCTGCAACATGCCCGGCATGACCCGCTCTTGATACTCCCGCAGCGCCACCGCCTTCGCATCCATCTCGGCCCTGCGCTCGAACCAGTCCGGATGCTGCACCTCCGGGTACCAGTCGATCCGCTCCCACAACCGCACCAACACCCCACCCGTACCGAGCAGTTCGTCGCATGTCTTGGCAAAGGTGTCCTGCGGAACCCTCGCACCCGCCTCCACCCGGGCCACATGGGAGCGGTCGCACGGGATCCGGCGCGCCAGGCCCTCCTGCGTCAGACCCTCCGCCTCGCGGTAGTGCTTCAGCAGCTCCCCGAAAACGGCAGCGGTCGTAGCGGCCGCTCCTCCGTCGGCGTTACGTCGGCTCACCACACCCCCTTCGTGACAGTGCACCACTGTCACGCGTCGGCCGTTGATACCGACCGTTCCCCTGAGCCACGCTCGGTACACCCAGAGTGAACAGGCATGTACGGAGTGAGGACATGGTGGAACAAGTCGAGCCGGGGACCCTCGTCCACGACCCCCAGGCGCGCAAGGTGGGCGAGTACCGAGGCAAGGCGGGCCCCTACGCGATGCTGCGCCCGCTCGGCGGCGGCCGGGAGTGGCAGGCGGACCCGGCACTGATCCGCGCGGCGACACCGGAGGAACGGCTCAGCGCCGAAGTGAAGGCGGTCAACTACCGTTCAGGGAACGCCACCGCGGCAGGGCATCAGGGTGACGAGGTGAGCCGCCCGCCCGTACCCGTCCCCGATTGCGCGACATGCGGGGACCTCGCCGTACGACGCGACGACGCCCGCACCCGCTGCGACGGCACCGACGAGACCGACGCGAACGTACTGCTGCGCCGACACCTGAGAGCGGCACACGGGGGCACCCCGACCCGCCGCCGGATCTTCCGCTACGTGCCGTACACGATCATGCAGGACGCGACGGCGGAACCGGAGTACGAGGCGAGGTGCGTCTCGGGGGCCGAGGCCGACTGCGGCGCCGGTTCCGGCCCGCGCAGCGATCCGGCGGACGTCGAGGAGTGGCAGCGCAGGCACACCCAGGAGACCCGGCACACGCGTTACCGCCGCAACTTCGCGGACTACGCGGGGATGGAGCCCCCATGCTGACCGTTCCCAGTACTCACCGTCAGTCCTCGCGGAGTACGAGCGCGAGCAGCCCCGGGAAGCGGGCGTCGAACTCCTCGCGGCGGAGCCGGTTGACGCGCTTGGGCCCTTCGTCCCGCTGTTCCACAAGCCCCGCCCCGCGCAGCACAGCGAAGTGGTGACTGAGGGCCGCCTTGCCGACCGGCACATCGAAGCTGCCGCAGCTGCGCGTCCAGATGGGGGATCCCGCCAGCTCCCGTACGAGCGTGATGCGTACGGGATCGGCGAGGGCGGCGAGCGCGGTCGGCACGGGGACGTCGTCGGGGTGGGTGTGCTCGGGTGCCGCCCGATGACTGGTGCGCTCCGCCATGCCCGCCTCCTTGGGTCCTTCGCGTCGGCCGTATCCGCGCCGTGTCCACTTGCAGAGTGTTCGATGAAAACCATACACTCCCGAGTGTTCGCTTTCCATTGAACAGTCGAGCACTCGGTAGGGGTGTGCCATGCGCGCGGTGGAGTTCCTGGAGTACGGCGGTCCCAAGGTCCTCAAGGTCGTGGAGGCGGAGGCCCCCGAGCCCGGCCCGGGGCAGGTGAGCATCGACGTGGCCTACGTCGGCGTGAACTTCGCGGACCTGAAGGCGCGCTCGGAGGGCTATCGCGTACCAAGCCTTCCGTTCCGTCCGGGACTTGAGGTCTCGGGCCGGATCCGGGCCGTCGGAGCGGACGTCGAAGGGCTGGCGGTCGGCCAGGAGGTCGCCGCCCTGACGGAGGGCGGCGCGTACGCGGAGGTGACGGTGGCCGACGCGGTGACCGTCTTCCCGCTGCCGGAGGGCGTGGACCTGCGCACGGGCGCGACCCTGCCGACGGTGCTTCCGACGGCGTACGCCCTCATCCACACGGTGGGCCGGCTGCAACCCGGCGAGACGGTTCTCGTGCAGGGCGCGGCGGGCGGAATCGGCACGGTGGCCGGGCAGTTGGCGAAGGCGGCCGGCGCCGGGGCGGTGTACGGCGTCGTGTCGGCCGAGCCGAAGGCCAAGTACGCCCTCGACCACGGCTACGACGAGGTCTTCGTCGGCTCCTTCACACAGGAAGTGCGAGCCGCGACGAACGGCCGGGGCGTCGAGCTGGCTCTGGACCCGGTCGGCGGCGAGACATTCCGGGGCAGCCTCGCCTCTCTCGCCCCCTTTGGCCGCCTGGTCTCCTTCGGCAACGCCAGTTCAGCCGAGCCGTGGAAGGTGGGACAGCCGGAGCTCTATCCGACGGGGCTGTCGGTCGCCGGGTTCTCCATCCTCGGGCTGGCCCAGACGGCACCGGGTGAGCTGCGCGCGATCGCCGAGAAGGCGTTCCGGACCGTGGTCGAGGGGGTCGTCTCCCTGCCGGTGACTGCGGAGTTCGCTCTGGAGGACGCGGCTGAGGCCCACCGGTTGATGGGGACACGGAGCAGCACCGGGAAGCTGTTGCTGCGGGCGGGGGGAGACTCGCCGCGCAGTTCCTCGCGCCCCTGAAGGACCGGCTTGTTCGTCGGGTTCGGGTGAGCGGGGGTTGCTCGCGCAGTTCCCCGCGCCCCTGAAAACCGGCCTCGCTGCACTGTCGTACCCCCCGACTACTCTTCACCGCCATGACGACCACCCGCCGCACGCACACGACCCGGGCGTCCTACGACACCGTCGCCGCCGACTACGCCGAGCTGCTGAGGAACGAGCTGGCGAACAAGCCGCTCGACCGGGCCATGCTCGCGGCGTTCGCGGAGCACGTGCGGGCGGGCGGGGACGGGCCGGTCGCCGACCTCGGGTGCGGACCGGGCCGGGTGACGGTCCACCTGGAGGGCCTCGGCCTCGACGCGTACGGAATCGATCTCTCACCGGAGATGGTGGCGACGGCCCGGCTCGCCCATCCCCATCTACGCTTCGAGGTGGGCACGATGACCGCCCTCGACATCGAGGACGAGGCGCTCGCCGGGGCCCTGGTCTGGTACTCCACGGTGCACACGCCCCTGGATGAACTCCCCGTGATGTTCGCGGAGTTCCACCGTGTCCTCGCCCCAGGAGGCCATCTCCTCATCGCCTTCAAGGTGGGCGACGAACGGGTCCATCTCGACCACGCGTACGGCCATGACCTCGACCTCGACGTCTACCGCTTCCCACCCCAGCTCATCGCCGAACTCCTCGGTCACGCCGGCCTGGCCGAAGTCGCCCGCCTGGTCCGCGAGGCCGACGCGCGGGAGAAAACCCCGCAGGCCTTCATCCTCGCCCGGAAGCCGGAGCGCGAATGACGCCGAGACCCTTTCCGATGGTCTCTTACTTGGGGCAGTACTGAGGGGCTTCGTCCAGGTTGTCCTTGGTGATCAGGGTCAGCGGAATCCTGGCGATCTTGTCGGCCGTGTTCTTGTCGGCCGTGTTCTTGTCGCCGATCCGGACGACCGTGTTCTTCACCGCCGCCTCGCCGATCACCTTCGGGGAGTTGGCGACGGTGGCGGAGAACCGTCCGTCCTTGACGGCGGCCAGCCCCTTGTCCGTGCCGTTCTCGGTGACGATCTTGACGCCCTTCGCGCCCGCAGCGTCGAAAACCTTGCGGACGGCGAAGGCCATCTCCTCGTTGGCCACGAAGGCGTAGTCGAGGTCGGGATGGGCCTCGATCATGTTCTCGGCGACGTCCTGCGCCTTGACGGGGTTGAACATGCCGGGCTGGTTCGCCACCACCTTCGCGTTGCCGGGCAGGGCCTGGGTGAAGCCGGAGACCATCAGGTCGGAGGCGGCTCCGGGGGACCCCGCGATGATGCCCACCTTCGCTTGCTTGCCGGCGGCGTCCTTGGCGATCCAACCGGCGTCCAGGGCGCCGAGCTTCTTCAGATCGACGACGGCGGCGCCGAGGATGCCGGTCACGTCGTCGGTGGCGACCGACGTCAGATAGATGGGCACGTTGGCGGCCTTGGCTCTGGTGATGTCGCCTTCGAGTGAGTCGATGTTGACGGTCTGCACGACCAGCGCGTCGACGTTGCGGCTGATCATGTCTTCGATGTTGTTCAGCTCTTTACCGGCGTCCATCTGCGAGTTGGCCGTGTTGAGCGAGACCCCTTGTGCTTTCGCCTCCTGCTCGACGGCCGTCTGCAGACAGTGGGCGAACTCGCTGGTGTCGCCGTTGACGAAGCCGAGGGTGAGGGAGCCGCTGCTGCCGCTGGTGGTGGCGCCGTTGCCGCAGCCGCTCAGTACGGCGGTGCTGCCGACGGCCACGGCCATGGCCACCAGCCGTCTGAGTGTGTTGGCGGGGAAGGTCATCGTGGAGTGCCTTTCGCTGGAAGGAATGGCCGTCGGAACAGCGGCCCGCGCGCGGGTCGCTGTCGCCGGAGGGCATCGAACCCCGTGTCAGTCGGAGGGCAACGAACCCCCGGTCAGATGGGCTGGATCATCGTTTCCAGCACGTGCTGGGTGAGGCCCGCGTGGTCGAAGTCCGGGTGCGCGGCGGGGTCCATCTCGTACTCGCCGATCGCGACCGACGACTCCACGATGAGCTTGCAGCGCTCGTGACGGCGCTCGCTGTACGCCATGAACGCCTCCTCATGGCTGCTGTGGGAGGACAGGCATTCGGCGAGGACGACACCGTCCTCGATCGCCTGGGCCGCTCCCTGGCCCAGGTGCGGGGTCACGGCGTGGACGGCGTCGCCGATCAGCACGATCCGCCCGTTGTGCCACGGCGCCGGAGCGATCAGCCACTCCTCGGGCCGGAACACGATCTGGGCGGGGTCGTTGACGTACTTGTCGCGGACCCGCCCGGCCAGGCCTCCGAACGGGGCGAGCCGCTCGCGCAGTTCCACCGCCATCTTGTCCTGGTCCAGCCGGCGGCCCTCCTCCCAGGTGGTGTTGTAGAAGAGGTAGGCCAGGTCGGGGCCGATCGGCACGAAGCCCGCCAGGCCTTCCGGGCCGTGCTGAAGGATGATCCGGTCGATCTCCGGCTCCCGGGGGATGTTGAGCCGGAACGCGGACTGGCCGAGGCAGACCGGCTTCAACTCCTCGCGCAGCACGTACGGGCGGACCGTGGAGTAGACGCCGCCGGCGCCGACGACGTAGTCGAAGATGTTCGCCGAGCCGTCGGTGTAGACGACACCGACACCCGCCGGTCCCTCGGTGAGCGTGGTGAACGTCTTGTTGTACTCGATGGCGACACCGACCTCGCAGGCCTTGTCGGTGAGGATCTTGTGCAGCTGCGGCCGGGTGAGGCCGTTCATCGGCGGCAGGTCGGAGTCGGGGATCCGGGATCCGGGCATCTCGCGGATCAGCTTGCCGTCCACGTCGAGCATCTGGCCCCAGGCGGTGGTGGAGTAGCCGACGGCCAGGCACGCCTCGGCACAGCCGATCGCGTCCAGCGCCCGCAGCGCGTTCACCGGCTGGATGATTCCCACGCCGTAGACCGACGAGTGGAGGTCCGCCTGGAGCTCCACGACGTTGACGTCGTACCCGACACCGCGCAGCGCGATGGCGGTGGACAGTCCACCGATCCCGCCTCCGACGATGAGAACACTGCCTCGGCTCATTTCAACCACCTAGCGTCGTTCGTCCGGCCCGGTGCAGAAGCGCACGGGGCCAATGAGTGGCGAACGTAACGGCCTTTTTGCGCAGACGGAAGCAGACGGAAACGCACGGTTAACTTGCGAATCCAAAGCCTTGCCTAATCCATCGAAATACTCTCCCATCGGGCTGACCTGCCCGAATCGATCAGATCCTCCGAGTGGGCGCGGAGAAAATGGCAGATGCGGGAAGAAATCTCTGCGGATTGGATTCCGTCACTCTTCATATGCCATCTGACCTGCTGCTTTTAGACACACAAAGCATGGCGCCACTTGCCGGGTGAAGGAAATCATGGATTTTCCGTTCCCGGATGTCGGATTCCCAAAGCACACGGGGGATTTCCTTTGACGCTCGTCGCTCTGCCCGTACGATGACCGCCCGGCCGCGCCACCCCAGCGCACGACCGGGAGCCCTTCGGTCCACGCGGGAGAACTCAGTGACGCCCTCGACCCTCGACACGCTCGATCTGAAACTGCTGCAAGCCCTCGAACTCGACGGGCGGGCGCCCTTCAGCCGTATCGCCCAGGTCCTGGGAGCGTCCGATCAGACCATCGCGCGACGGTTCAAGCGCCTGCGCACCACCGCGCACCTGAGAATCACCGGCGTGATCGACGACAGCCGCCTGGGCCGTTCCACCTGGATCGTCCGGCTCGGCTGCGCCCAGAACACGGCCGCGCAACTGGCCGCCACCTTCGCCGGACGGCCCGACACCCACTACGTCGACCTGGCCGCCGGCGGCACCGAAGTCATCTGCGCGGTCACACCACGCAGCAGCCGCGAACGCGACGACCTCCTCCTCGAACAACTCCAGCGCACCCCCCACGTCAGCTCCGTCAGCGCCCACTGCGTCCTGCACGCCTACTACGGCAACTCCCTGCGCTGGCTGCGCAAGATCAGCGCACTCGGACCGGACGAGGAGACCGCGCTTCGCGCCCCCGCCCCCGAGGTCGTCCGGGCGCCGGTCGCCCTCGACGCCACCGACCACACCCTGCTGGAGGCGCTGCGTCGCGACGGCCGCGCCACCCTCACGGACCTCCAGGGAGCGACCGGCCTGTCCGAGACCGCCGTGAAGAAGCGCCTGGACCGGCTGCGCGCCACAGGAGTGCTCTACCTCGCCGTCGAATACGACCACGAGCCGCTCGGGCAGGGCGTCGAGGCACTGGTCTGGCTGACCGTCACGCCCCACGCCCTCGCCGGGACGGGACGGGCCGTCGCCGCCCACCCGGAAGTACGTTTCGCCGCCGCCGTCACCGGGCGGACCAACCTCGCGATCTCACTGCTGTGCCGCACCACCGACGACCTCTACACATTCCTCAGCGAGAAGATCGGCGCCCTGACCGGCGTCCACACAGCGGAGACCGTCCTCACCCTGCGACGGGTCAAAGCCCTCACGACCCCTTGACGGCGCCGGTCACGACCTCTGGGCGTACGACCTGCTGAGGATGTTCGCCCGCGAGGGGCACCCCACACCGTCTTACGGCTTGTCGGCTTCGTCTTCGGCCCCCAGGCGGACGACGCGTCCGTCGTTCCTGGCGTGCGTCCCCCGCTCCATCGCCTCACGGGCGGCGGCGGGCAGGTCGATCTCGTTGACTACGATGCGGTTGACCCGGATGCCCCACTTGCCGGTGGCTTCGTCGAGGATGCCGCGCAGGGCCGCGCTGATCTCCTCGCGGGAGCTCAGGATGCGTTCCAGGTCCAAGCAGCCGCAGATGTCGCGCAAGGAGATGACCGTGAGCTGCTCGATGGCCCGCAGGTAGCTGGTGACTTCGTAAGTTGCGGCCCGGGCGTCGATCACCTGGTAGTAGATGACGGTGTCGACCTTGATGACCAGGCCGTCCCCGGTGAGGACTTCCTGCGGAGGGAACGGCACGACCTGCTCACGGAGGTCGATCCGGTTCCGTATGGCGTCGGCGAACGGCACCACGATGTTGAGGCCGGCGTTGAGCGTCCGCGTGTAGCGGCCGAAGCGCTCGACAACGACGGCGTTGGCCTGTGGAAGGCGCCGGATGAACGTCCCCAGGACAAGGGGGACAGCTCCCCCGGCGATCAGGAACCCATAGCGCGTCTTCATCGCGACTCCCCCCGTCCCCCGGGCCACCGTGTCGTGCCCCCCGGATGCCGCTGTCCGGAGTGTCCCAGACCTCCCGGTCTCAGGCCACCGTGCGAAGCCCCCGTACCGAAGCCTCTCCCATCCCCCGCACCACCCGATGCGCACAAGCCGCCGCGAGCAACTCCCCCAGCAGATCGGGGTCGTCGATCTCCAGGCCCAGCAGGGTCTCGATGCGTTCGAGGCGCTGGTAGAGGGACTGGCGGCCGATGTGCAGGAGCGCGGCCGTGCGGGTGGGTGAGCAGCCGTGGCGGAGGTGGACCTCCAGGGTGCGGACGAGGTCGCTGGGGTGGGCCGCCTCCCAGGCCAGCAGGGGGCCCAGGGTGTGCTGGACGAGACGGGCGAGGCGGTCGCGGTTGGCGTCCACACCGCCGCGGGTGAGCTCGCGTTCAAGTGTGAACGCACGCGAGGAGGTCACGACCGGGCCCCCGGACAGACCGGGTTCGGCCGACGGCACGGTGAGGGCCAGCTCCAGCGTCGTACGCGCCGCCCGCAGCGTCTCGCTCCAGCGCAGCCAGCCGCCGCCCGCGACGACCGCGTGCCCGACCGCCACGGTCACTCCGGCCTCGGCGACCGCCCGGAAGGCCTCCTGCACAGCCCGTACGACATCCCGCGCACCCGCCCCGGCGTCCCCGGACATCGCCACCAGCGCCAGTACGTCCCCCGGGAACGCCGCCCGCAGCACCGCGACCCCGCCCAGGGAACGCGCGGCACGGTCGACCACGCCCAGATCCGCCCGCGCCCCGTGCGCCGACACCCCGACCAGCCGCGCCGCCGACCCCGGATGGAACCCGGCGAGCGCCGCCCGCGCCTCCACCTCGGGCTGGTTGAGCGGCTGCCCGTCGGCGAGGTCGGCCAGCAGGGCGGCGGTGTGGTCGCCGCCCCAGAGACGCCCGGCCGAACGCCCCGACAGGCCGCGCGCCACGATCGCCCGGTTCGCCGCCTCGGTGATGCGGACGAAGGGGACCACACGGTGCAGGGCCAGCAGGGGCAGCCCCAGCCGCCGGGCCTCGTCGACCACTTCCTCGGGCATCCGCACCAGCGAGCGCCCGACCTCCACGGCCAGCCCCGCCGCACCGCGCGCGGCCAGCTCACGGACGTACTGCCGCCGCGTCGCCTCGTCGGCGTCGGTGAGCCCGAAGCCGTTGGTGAGGAGCAGTTCGCCGCCGTCGAGGAAGTTCGCGCCCTCGTACACCTCGCTGGAGTGCACCCACCGGACGGGCCGGTCCAGGGCGCCCTCGCCCGCGAGGAGTTCGGGCTCGGTGCCGCGGACGGGGTCGAGGGCCAGGATGTCTCGGAGGGTGAGTGCGGGCACGGGAACCTCCAGAGGCGCTGACAGTCCGTCCGGGTGCGGGCTGACCGGAGAGTACTTTCCGCACGTTGCCCTCGTGTTTCGGCCACAGCAGAGTGGAGTCATGGAGCGCATCGATCAACCAGTCGATCAGGCACAGGCACGCGCATGGCTCGCCACCGCCGTCGCGGAGGCCCGCGCCGGGCTCGCCGAGGGCGGCATCCCCATCGGGGCGGCGCTGTACGGCGCGGACGGCACCCTCCTCGGCAGCGGCCACAACCGCCGCGTCCAGGACGACGACCCCTCGATGCACGCGGAGACGGCGGCCTTCCGCAACGCCGGACGGCAACGGACGTATCGCGGTACGACGATGGTGACGACCCTCTCGCCGTGCTGGTACTGCAGCGGTCTGGTCCGCCAGTTCGGTATCTCCCGGGTGGTGATCGGCGAGGCCGAGACCTTCCACGGCGGCCACGACTGGCTGGCGGAGCACGGCGTGGACATCGTGGTGCTGGACGACCCCGAGTGCACCTCCCTGATGCGCGACTTCATCAAGAACAACCCGGCACTGTGGAACGAGGACATCGGTGAGTGACGCCCTTACCCCCCGCGCCCCGCGCATCCCGACCATCGACCTGGGCCCCTGGCTCTCGGGGGACCCGGAGTCCCGGGCGGACACCGCCCGCACCGTCGACGAAGCCCTCCAGACGGCCGGCTTCCTCCTGGTGACCGGCCACGGCGTGGACCCCACCCTCCGCACCCGCATCCGCGAGGCCGCCCGCGCCTTCTTCACCCTCCCCACCGGGACGAAGCAGCCGTACGCCGCCCAGGTCGGCGGCCGCGGCTGGCTCGGCCCGGGCGCCGAGGCGAACGGGTACTCGGAGGGCACGGAGACCCCGCCGGACCTCAAGGAGTCGCTGACCTTCGCGACGCACGAGCCGTTCGAGGACCCGGAGACCAACGCGGAGTGGTACGCGCCGAACGTGTGGCCCGCCGAGACCCCGGAACTCCAGAAGCTGTGCGAGGAGTACCTGACGAGGATGGGCGAACTGGAGAACCACCTCCTCGCCCTCCTCGGCGAGGCCCTCGGCCTGGACCCCGACTTCTTCACGAAGCACATGGACCACCCGACGTACGGCTTCAACATCAACTGGTACCCGGGCACGGAGGTCATCGGCGCCCCCCAGCCCGGCCAGTTCCGCATCGGCCCCCACACCGACTTCGGCACCGTCACCATCCTCGACCGCCAGGCCGGCAAGGGCGGACTCCAGGTCTACACGGACGAGGGCGGCTGGGAGGACGCCCCCTTCGACCCGGACGCCTTCACCATCAACATCGGTGACCTCATGGCCCGTTGGACCGGCGACCGCTGGCGCTCCGGCCGCCACCGCGTCCTGCCGCCGCCCGCCGACGCGCCCGCCGAGGAGCTGATGTCGCTGGTCTACTTCGGCGAGTGCACACCGGGGACGACCGTGGAGTCCGTACCCGCGCCGGTGGGCCGGGTCGCGTACGGACCCGTCGACTCTCATGTTTATCTACGCGAGAAGCTGGACTCGATCACCGTCGGATAAGTGGCGGATGGTTTTCGTAACCCAACGGACACCAGGCGCCCTATCCCGAACCAACTCCCCCTTTTTAAACTGTTGTTGCTACACCTCAAAGCAGCCATGACGACAGGAACAGCAGCAGGATCAGCAGCAGGCGGGGCTCGGACCGCAACAGGGGGAGATGCGGTGCACAGAGGGCTGCACGGCCGGGGAGGGCTGTTCGACACCGATCCGCCCGGGCTTGCGTCACGGCTTGTCGGGCTGCGGCCGTATCAGCTTCGGGCGACACCGTACGAGCACGCTGACGAGCTGCCGTTCGTGGTGTTCGCGGGCGGGCGGGGGCTCGGGAAGAGTGCCGTGCTGGGCGAGCTGCGCGATGCCTATCGCGGGCACACCCCGGTCGCGCTGATCGACGGTGAGGAGCGGCAGTTCGGTGGTCCTCCTGCCGAGCGCCCGGTGGAGTCGTGGTCGCCGGTGGGGCAGGCGCTGACCACGGTCGCGGAGCAACTGGCCGAGCCGGTGACGGGCGCCGGGCGGATCGGTTTTCCCCGGCTGGCGGCGGGGCTGCTCGCTGTCGCGGCGGGCGGCTGGAGCAACCGTGACGTGCCGCGCATCCGGCAGGAGGCCGAGCGGATCCTGCTGCTGAACGAGACCGGCGGCGGCCGGCTGTCGGGGTTCGCGGGCCGCTGGGTGAGCAAGGTGATCTCCAAGGTCATCGCCTCGCTGAGCGGTACGGGTCCGGTGATCGCGCCGATCATCGAAGCCACCCTGGAGGCGTTCGCCGAGGGCATCGGCCCCGCCCCCCGCCGGCTGCGCAGGGCCGCCGCCTGGTACCGCGACTATCCGAACGCGGGCGGCAGCCCCAAGCTCGCGCTGATCCTCCTGTCCCGGCACTTCAGGGCCGGCGGCGACTCCCGCAGACACGCCGAGCGCTATCTCGTACGGGCCCTGCTGGCCGACCTCGACGACGCGTACGCGGGGGTCATGCAGCGCTCGCACCGCCGGGGGCGCCCCCTCGTACTGATCGACAACGTCCAGGAACCCGCGGGCCTCGGCATCCTGGAGCCGGTGCTGCGCGACCGCGCCGACGGCATCGCCGATCAGGTCGTGTTCTTCACGGCGCTCCGCGGGTACGCGCACCCGGCACTGCGCAACGCCGGTCGCCGTACGCTCCCCGAGACCGCCCGGGAGACCGGCTGGACGCCGGGCACGTCGCCGTCCTCGCGGGCGCTGCTCGTGTCGCTGCCGCCGCTGACGCCCGACGACACGCTGCACATCGTGGACACCGCCTCCGACCGGCTGGGCGCCGCCTCCGGCGGAACGGTCGTGCCGCCACAACTCCCGCACGCCACTCACCGGTTGACCGGCGGCAGCCCGCTCGGCATCACCCTGCTCGCCGACTCGGCCCGGCAGAACCTGCCCCAAGGGGCGGCGTCACTCGGCGCGTTGCTCACCGCGGACGTCGCCGTGCACGAGGACCACGACGGCCGCCCCACCTACCAGGAACTCCTCGACCGGCTCGTGCCCGGCGGCCGCCTGGACGAGCTGACGGTGCTCGCCGCGGCCCACGACCGCGACTCGGCGTGCGCGCTCGCCCAGGCCCAACTCCCGGACGACTTCGGCGCATCGGGCGTCCTCGACCTGGAGGAGCGACTCTCGGCGGAGGGCTGGCCGACGACGGCCGGGCAGTTCGTCGGCGACCCGTTCCTGCGCGCCCTGCTCCTGCTGCGGCTGCACCACGGCGACCGGAACCACGAACGGTGGCGGGCCGTGCACCGCACCCTCATCGACCACTACGACGACGAGGACCCGCACGTCAACGCCCACTACCGGTTGCACCACGAACTCGCCCTGGGCAAAGCGGACTTCGCGGTGGCGCACCTGCGCGACACCTTCCCGCGCACCGACACCCGGGCCTGGCTGTCGTCCCTGGTCTTCATCGCGTCCGCGCCCTACTACCACGCACACGACCCGGACGGCCGGGACTTCGACGGCCACGACCACCGGGCCTCCGTCGCGCTCGGGCACACGGACGCGGCCCAGCAGCCGCCGGACAGCGTGGACGCCGTACTGCATCTGCGTGTACGACGGCTGCTGCACGCCGTGTGGCAGCTGACCGATCCGCTGGTGCTGCCGGACCCGAAGGTGACCGAGCGGCTGCGGTTCGAGTTGGAGCAGCTGTCGAATCTGCGGCCCGCGGGCAACGCCCTGCTGTGGCGGGCCTCGCGGGACTGGCCGTCGGACGCCCTGGCCGGCCGCCCCTTCCGCATCCCGGGCGACGACGACGAGAACGGGGACGGGGGCCGGTGATGGCACGTGTGTGGACCTGGCTGCGCGAGGACGTCTGGGAGATTCGTTTCCGCAGGTATGTCGCACTGACACTCGTGGCCGCCCTCGCGGCCCTCGGCGTATGGGGCGGCATGACAGCCACGAAGGAGGACCGGTCCTGCGCCCCGGGAGTCGTCCAGCCCAAGGGCAGTGACGAATGCGTGGGCGTCTCATCGACGACGTACGCCTTCGGACGGCCCCAGTTCGCCGAGACCGTCCAGGCGATCAACCGCGAGAACCACCGCCTCAAGCCCGGAAGTTACGTCACCGTCGCCCTGCTCGAACCCTTCACCGCGACCGACGCCGACAACCTGGGCGATGTGCTGCACGAGCTCCAGGGCGCCTATCTGGCCCAGTACCAGGCCAACCATGTCACCACCGGGCTGAAGCCGAAGATCCGGCTGGTGCTCGCCAACCCCGGTTCCACCGGCGCGTATTGGCAGCACACGGTCGACCAGCTGGAAGGCATGACCAAGGGCCGCGACCGGCTGCGCGCGGTGACCGGGGTGGGCCTGAGCACCGAGAACAACAAGAAGGCCGTGCAGGAGCTGACCCGCCTCGGCATCCCGGTGATAGGGAGTTCGATCACCGCCGACAACCTCGCCAACGGACAGAACGGCAAGGACCCCTTCCCCGGGCTCGCCCGCGTCTCCCCCACCAACACCGACGAGGCGCGCGCCCTCGCCTCCTTCGCCCAGGTCTCGGCCGCCAACGCGTTCCTGGTGTACGACCGCACGGGCGACCCGTACACGCGCACACTCCAGAAGTCGTTCGAGAAGATGCTCAAGGGCGCGCGCTACGAAGCCCAGCCGTTCACGCCGCCCGCCGACCGCAGCAAGGAGGGCAGCACCGCCAACGTCTTCGCGCAGATCGCCAACATCCTGTGCAACACGCCGAAGAGCACGGACACCATCCTCTTCGCGGGCCGGCACACCCAACTGCGCCAGTTCATCAACGCGTTGGGCGCCCGCGGCTGCTCCGACCGCCGCTTCACCGTGCTCACCGGCGACGAGGGCTCGTATCTCGCCGGGGACAAGGACCTCGACCCGGCCGCCCTCAAGGACCCGCGGCTGACCGTGCGGTACACCGCCCTCGCCCACCCGGACGCCTGGCTGAAGGACACTGCGAAGACGGGCGGCAGCGCGGCCGACGCCAAGGTGCTCCAGCAGTTGCTCGACAGCGCCGGGCGGGAACCGGTCGGCCCGGTCGGCAAGGTCGCCCTGGACGACGGCCAGCTGATCATCGCGTACGACGCGATGCGACTCGCCGTGCACGGCATCCGCGGGGCGTCGCCCACCGGGAAGATCCCGGCCCTCGCGGACGTCGGCCTCCAGTGGCCGCAGGTCAAGGGCAAGCAGCTGCGGGTCAACGGGGCGAGCGGGTGGATCTGCCTCGACGCCCACGGCAATCCGTACGACAAGGCCGTACCGATCGTGGAACTGACCCCCGACAGCCACTCCCGCTTCGTGAAGATCGCCTGGCCGGAGGGGAAGCCTCCGGCGCAGGAGTGCCTGCCGCCGTCCTAGGCGTCGAGTGCCTGGAAGAGCCGCTCGAAACGGGCCCGCCACGGAGGCTCCCGCTCCTCCTCCAGCTCATGGGTGAAGCGGACCGTGGTACCGGTGCCGTCCGGCGCCCCGCGCTCCAGATGGAACCGGACCCGCCCGCGCCCCTCCACGGTGTACTCGGCGACGCGCTCCACGTCCCAGGCGGTGATCCGCCCGCTGCCCAGCCCGTGCAGGGTGACGGCCCCGCCGAGCCGCGGCTCGAAGACCTCGGCGGCGGCCAGCCACCCCCGCAGGCCTTCGGGGGTGGCCAGCGCCGTCCAGACCTTCTCCACAGGCTGGGGAAAGCGCAGCAGGTAGTGCAGGACCCGCGCGTTCCCCCGGGTCTCGGTGGCGCCCTCTTCGATGGGTGGTCGGTCGATGGGTCGGGTCATGACTCCAGCGTGGCGCGTGGCGGCACGTTCCGCACCCGATAAGGCCGCTGACCTGCTCCTTTACAAGTGGAGGAGCGGGCAGCTCAGGGCCGCCGCCCCGCCTTGTCGACGATCTCCCGCTTCAGGATGGCGCTGGACCCGGTGGTCTGTCCGTTCTTGAAGCCGGAGGGCTGGTCCTCGACGGCGACATCCCGCTCGCCGAGGTATTCCTTCGTCTTCTTGTCGAAGATCAGCTCCTCGCGCTCCCCGTCGTCCACCCGCGCGACGGCCACGCCGTGCCGACCCGCCGCGTCCACGGAGTCCGGGACCACGACGACCCCGGGGATCTTCGCGGCCGCCCGGAAGAGGGCCGCGGCGACGTCCGGCGGCAGCAGCGACTCGCCCACCAGGTCGCCGACGAGCACGAAGGTGTTCTGGTCCTCGCTCTTGCCGCCGTCGCTGTTCTTGTGCAGCCACTCCAGCATCTTGTCGGGGTCGGTCGGCAGGGTCTGGAGGTTGCGGTAGTCGGTGTTGCTGGGGACGCCCGGCTTGGCTGGCTCCAGCCTGACGTGGCTGAGTCCGTCGCGGCCCTCTTCCAGCAGGGCCCAGCGCGTGCCGTCCACCGACAGCCAGATCTCCCGCTGGTGGACGGGGTCGAGCCGGGCCGGCTTGCCCTCCTCCTGCGTCGAGTAGCCGACCTTGCTCTCGATGTAGACGAACTGGTCGTCGCGGATGGTGTCGGGCACCTTCTGGTGCTCCGCCGCGAGCGCGATGTCACCCAGGAGGGCCACGGCCTCCTGGGAGGCGCTGCCGCTCCGCCCGCCCGACGACGGCAGCGCGACGACGACCGTCGCGGCCACGGCGGCGACGGCGGCCGCGGCGATGGCGGGCCGCAGCCACGTGGCGCGCGTACGGACAGGAGTCCCGCCCGCGCGCTGCTGCCCCTCTTGCTCCCGCTCTTGCTGCCCCTCGTGCTGCCGAATCTCGGACATCAGATGCTCCTTGAGGAGTCGGTGACGGCCCGGCGGAAGGTCTCGCTCAGGAAATTCGGGAAGTTGGTTCATCGGTTTCCCTCCCTCGTGGGCCCGACCGCGGTGGTGCGGTCACCTCTCATCTGTCCGCGCCCTGAGGGCAGTTCCGCAGTTTTCAGCTGTTTCGCGAGCTTTGTTCTCGCGCGGGAGAGCCGCGACCGTACGGTGCCGACGGGCACCCCGAGCGCCTCGGCCGCCGCCGCGTAGTCGAGCCCCGACCAGACGCAGAGGGCCAGCACCTCCCGCTCGGCCCGCCGCAGTGTCCGCAGAGCCATGCGTACGAGGGCCAGCTGGGCAGCGTCGTCCAGGCGCCCGGCGACCTCGTCGGCGAAGTCGCGCACGGTCTCGTCGCGGGGCAGCCGGGCAACGGCCGCCGCGTGTCTTCGGGCCGCCCGCCGAAGGCGTCGTGGTCCCCCGCGCGGATGCGTTTCCTCAAAGTGCCCGGAGTGCACGGAGTGCTCGGAGTCGTATCCACACCTTCCCCCTGTCCGTACGACGAAGGCCGGTTCCTGTGACTCACGTCACAGGAACCGGCCCCGGCCGAGAAGGACTTACCGGCTAGACACCCGCGTACGAGTGCTTGCCGCTCACGAAGATGTTGACCCCGTAGTAGTTGAAGAGGAAGCAGGCAAAGGCGATCAGCGCGATGTACGCCGCCTTGCGGCCCTTCCAGCCGGCCGTCGCGCGGGCGTGCAGATAGCAGGCGTAGGCGACCCACGTGATGAACGCCCAGGTCTCCTTGGGGTCCCAGCCCCAGTAGCGGCCCCAGGCGTCGCCCGCCCAGATCGCGCCCGCGATGATCGTGAAGGTCCACAGCGGGAAGACGGCGGCGTTCACGCGGTACGAGAACTTGTCGAGCGAGGCCGCCGAGGGCAGTCGCTCCATGACGGAGGTCGCGAAGCGGCCGGGCTGGCCGCCGTTCACGAGCTTGTTCTCGTACGAGTCCTTGAAGAGGTACATCAGGGTGCCGACCGCGCCCACGTAGAAGACCGCGCCGCAGATGATCGCCGTCGAGACGTGGATGTACAGCCAGTACGAGTGGAGCGCGGGAACCAATTGGTCGCTCGCGGTGTACAAGACAGTGACGGCGAGACCGAGATCGAGGAGGACCGTGGTGACCAGGGGGAGGCCGATCCAGCGGACGTTCTTCTTCAGCGCGAGCAGCACGATGTACACGGCGACGGCGACGGTGGAGAAGGTGATGTTGAACTCGTACATATTGCCCCACGGGGCACGCCGCACCGACGTGGCGCGGGCCACCACACCCGCAGCCTCGACGGCCCACGCGAGCACGGTGAGGGACACGGCGATACGGCCGTAGAGGTCGCCCTGCTCGTCCCCGCCGTGCGCACCGGGCCCGTCGGGCACGTCACGGGCGCCGACCGCGGACCGGGTGACGACCTGCGGCCGCTCCAGGACGGTGGTGCCGCCCGCCTTCTTCACCGTGACAGCGGGAGCCGCCTTGGCCTTCGCGCTCTTGTCGTTCTGCGCGGTGAGCGCGTTGGCCGTGCGGGCGACCTTGCTGCGGCTGCCGAAGAGCCACTCGGCGATGTACGCGAAGAACGCCAGGGTGTAGACGGCCATCGCGGAGTAGATCAGCGTGTTGCTGATATTGGCGAGGTGTTCGTTGGTGGCCGTGGCCAGTTCGGTTGCGGTGGCGAGAGTCACTTCTCAGCCCCTTCGGCAGGTACGGGGGGTTCGGCGTCGGGGTGCGGTTCGTCTTCGTCTGTTGCGTCTACGGCTGCGGCTGTTGCGGCATCTGCGGCTTCGTCTTCGTCGGACTTGGTCGGCGCCTGCTCGTGCACCAGCGCGGCCAGGTCGCCGAGTTCCTCGGGCAGCTTCGCGGACTCGCTGCGGCCCAGGCCCGCCATCTCGACGACGGTGACACCGTCGGCGCCGGTGGTGGCCCGCACCCAGACGCGGCGGCGCTGGATGAAGAGCGACCCGGCGAGACCGAAGATCGCGGTGAAGGCCCCGGCCAGCGCCCAGTCACTGCCGGGCTGCTGAGTGACCTGGAAGCCGGCCCACTCCTTGATGTCCTTCTCGAAGGTGATCGAGCCGGCGCCGTTCGGCAGCTTCATGGTCTCGCCGGGCAGCAGCCTCTTCTTGAGGATGTCGCCCTTCGAGTCCTTGAACTGCTTCATGTTGGAGGTGTCGAGTTGGTACACGTTCTGCGGGATGCCCGAGTTGACCCCCAGGCTGCCGTGGAAGCCGGACAGCGCGAGCACGGGGAAGTCGAGCGCGGGGAACTGGGAGAACATCGTGCCCTTGCCCGCACCCGCGAAGGTCGGCACGAAGAAGGCGGAGAAGCCGAGCTGTTCGCTGCGCCCCTGCCCGTTCTTGTAGCCGTCCATGACCTTGATGGCGCCCTGCGAGGTGACGTTCGCGTCGAGCGGCAGCATGGGCACGGCCTGGTGGAAGACGACGTTGCCCTTGCCGTCCCGGACGGTGACGACGGGCGCGTAGCCGTGGCTGACGAGGTAGACCTTCGAGTCGCCGATCTTCAGCGGCTCGTTGACCTTGACGGTGGTCTTCTTCTCCTTGCCGTAGGCGCCCACGCTGTAGGTGATGTCCGCCTGGAAGGTGCGTGGGGTGCCCTTGTTGGGGCCGGTCCGCTCGTAGGTGCCGGTGAACTTCTTGAGGTCGAAGCTGAACGGCGTGAGGTCGTCGTTGCTGAAGAGGTTGCCCGACTTGAAGTCGTCGTACTGCGACAGCGTGTTGGAGAAGCCGTCGCCCTCGACGATCAGCTTGTTGCCCTCGGACTTGAAGAGCTGGCCCCAGGCGAAGGCGACGAGCATCACGATCAGCGCGATGTGGAAGAGCAGGTTGCCGGTCTCGCGCAGGTAGCCCTTCTCGGCGGCGACGGCGTCCCCGGCGACATGCGCCCGGAAGCGGCGCTGCTTGAGCACCTTGAGGGCGGCCTCACGGACCTGCTCGGGCTCGGCGTCGGTGCGCCAGGTCGCGTACGCGGGCAGCCGGGTCAGGCGCTTCGGGGCGCCCGGCGGACGGCCGCGCAGCTGCCCCACGAACTGCCAGGTGCGGGGCACGATGCAGCCGATGAGCGAGACGAAGAGAAGGATGTAGATCGCCGAGAACCACACCGAGCTGTAGACGTGGAACAGCCCGAGCTTGTCGTAGACCGGCCCCAGCAGGCTGTGCGCGTCCTTGAAGTCCGCCACCTTCTGGGCGTCGGTCCCGGACTGCGGGATCAGCGAGCCGGGGATCGCGCCGAGCGACAGCAGGAAGAGCAGGATCAGCGCGACCCGCATGGAGGTGAGCTGCCGCCAGAACCAGCGGGCCCAGCCGATGACCTCACGCCCGGCCCAGGCGATCCATCCCTTGGCACCGGGGGCCCGGGCACCGCCGAAGGATCCGGGCATCGCGGTGTCCACCGGCGCGGTGGAGAGCTGCGAACCGGCTTCGCCGAGCTCGCCGTCGGCGCTCACGCCGATGTGCCGCTTGGGGGCCGCCGCCGGTTCCGTCGCCTGGCCGGTGTCGTCCGCCGTCTCGCCGGTGCCGTCCGTCGTCCGGCCGGTGTCAGTCGTGCTCATGGATCAGATCCCTACCGTGAAGCCGTCGGACCAGGTCTGCATCTCCTGCACGATGCTGTCCCACGCACCGGTCAGCAGCAGCAGGCCGGTCGCGATCATCATGCCGCCGCCGATCCGCATCACCCACGTGTAGTGGCGCTTGACCCAGCCGAAGGCGCCGAGCGCCTTGCGGAAGGCGACCGCGGCGAGGACGAAGGGGATGCCGAGACCGAGGCAGTACGCGACGGTCAGTATGGCCCCTCGCCCGGCGCCCGCCTGGGTCATCGCGAGACCCTGCACGGAGGCGAGGGTCGGGCCGATGCAGGGGGTCCAGCCGATCCCGAAGAGCGCGCCGAGTATCGGAGCGCCCGCAAGGCCGGCCACCGGCCGCTTGTGGAAGCGGAATTCGCGCTGGGTGAGCCAGGGCATCAGCCCCATGAAGAAGACGCCCATGAGGATCATGAGCCCGCCGAGCACCTTGGACAGCGTCTCCTGGTGCTCGTGCAGGGTCGAGCCGAAGTACCCGAAGAGCGCCCCGCCGGAGACGAACACGACGGTGAAGCCGAGCACGAACAGGCTGGCGCCCGCCGCCATCCGCCCCCGTCTGGCCTCGGCCAGATCGGTGCCGCTGACCCCGGTGACGTACGAGAGGTAACCGGGTACCAGCGGCAGCACACACGGCGAGAAGAAGGAGACGAGTCCGCCGAGCATCGCGATCGGCAGGGCGATCAGCAGCGCGCCGCTGTAGACCGTCTCGTTCCTGCCGGTGGACTCGGCCAGGGTCATGGCGAGAAGGGACACGTCAGGTCACTTCTCCGCGAGGACGGGGTTGAGCATCTTGCGCAGGGTCTCCTCGCTGAGCGCCTGCAGCGTCCGGGCGGCGACCTTGCCGTTCCGGTCGATGACGAGCGTGGAAGGGATCAGCTGCGGGTTCAGCGTGCCCTTCTTGAAGCGGAGCATCAGCTTGCCCGTCGGGTCGTACAGGCTCGGGTAGGTGACCCCGAATTCCTTCTCGAACGCCACAGCCGGACTGGTGCTGGAGTCGCGGGTGTTGATGCCGACGAACTGCACGCCCTGGTCCTTGGTGTCCTGGTAGACCCTCTCGAGGTTCTTGGCCTCGGCGCGGCACGGCCCGCACCAGGAGCCCCAGACGTTGACGACGACGACCTTGCCCTTGTAGTCGGCGACATCGAGCTGCTTGCCGTCGATGGTCTTGCCGGAGAGGTCGGGGACGGCGTCCCGGTCCCCCTTGGCGGCGGTGTCGATGCCGTTCTTGCCGGCGATGAAGTTGGTGTTGCCCGCTCCTCCGGAGGTTCCCCCGGAACCACACGCGGACAGGACGAGCGCCGCGACGGCGGCCCCGGCGGTGAGCAGGGCGGCGCGGCTACGACTGGTGCGGTTCGGGCGCTGGTCGGCGCGGCAGGCGGCACTCATGTGAAAAGTTTCGCATGCCCGTTTCGGGGATCTTCCGCACCCCCCTTGCGGGCGGAAACCCGCATATCAGGCGGCCTTCCCACCGGGGGCTCAAGCGGCCTGTCCGCCCAGGTAGGACTTCCAGCCGCCGGCCGGTTCCTGCCCCACGTCCATCGACTGAAGCCTGGTCAGCACCTCGGGCTTCTGCACATCCAGCCAGTCCACGAACTGCCGGAAGGAGACAAGGCGTACGTCGCCGCCCTTCTCCTTCTCGCGCGCGATGTACTTGAACGCTCCCTCGACGGCGTCCATGTAGATGCCGCCGTTCCACTGCTCGAAGTGGTTGCCGATGAAGAAGGGTGCGCGATTTGTCTCGTATGCCCGCTTGAACCCGGCGATGTAGGACTGGGTCGCCTGGGTGCGCCAGGCCGGGTAGTTGTACGAGGGTGCCCTGGTCGTGTTGATCGACTGGTTGGCGAGGATGTTGTAGTCCATCGAGAGCACCTCGAAGGAGTGCCCGGGGAACGGCATCGCCTGGAGCGGCAGGTCCCACACGCCCTGGTTCTTCTGCGGCCAGCGCTGGCGGCCGCCGGGCGAGGAGGCGTCGTAGCGCCAGCCGAGTTCCTTGGCGGTGGGCAGCAGGTTGTTCTGGCCGAGCAGACACGGGGTGCGGCCGCCGATGAGCTCCTTCTCGTAGTCGAAGGGCAGCGCTGGCATGTCGGTCCAGCCCGTGTTGGTGCGCCACTCCTTCACGAAGGACTTCGCCTGGTCGATCTCGCTGCGCCATTGCGCGGGCGTCCAGTTGGCGACCGTGCCGGAGCCGGAGCAGAAGTGGCCGTTGAAGTGCGTGCCGATCTCGTGGCCGTCGAGCCAGGCCTGGCGGACGCCCTTCAGCGTCGCCTTGATGTGCTCGTCGGTGAGATAACCGATGTCCGAGGCGCCCTTGGGGTTATTGGGCGGCAAGTACATGCGCTTTTTCGACTCGGGCAGCAGATAGAGCCCGGAGAGAAAGAACGTCATGTGGGCTTCGTGGTCTTTGGCGAGTTCGAGAAAGCGGTCGAAGAGACCGGTCCCGACCTCTCCGGCGCCGTCCCAGGAGAAGATCACGAACTGCGGAGGGGTCTCGCCGGGCTCCAGCGGTTCGGGCCGCTTCGGCTGATAGGGCTGCTTGCCGGTGTAGGAGGTGGAGCCGTCACCGAGGGGGCGCGCGGGGTGCTTCGGGGCGCCGGGCCGGCCGCTGCCGGAACCGCGAGTCCGGCTCGGACCGTCTAGCTGAGCGGTACCGCACGCGGCAAGTCCCAGCGTGGCCGCGGCACCTGCCCCGAGGCCGATCATTCCCCTCCGGCTGATGTCCCGCATGCGGTCCCCATTTCATCGCGCCCTC
Source organism: Streptomyces sp. R35 (assembly GCF_041053035.1). Classification (NCBI taxonomy): domain Bacteria; kingdom Bacillati; phylum Actinomycetota; class Actinomycetes; order Kitasatosporales; family Streptomycetaceae; genus Streptomyces; species Streptomyces sp. R35. The sequence continues at coordinate 6,380,032 of NZ_CP163440.1, read as the reverse complement.
TCAGCTGGCTCCCAGCTGGTACCCAATGAGAGGGCGCGACGAAGACGGGGGTTCCGTCAAACTCGCGCAGATTTATATGATTTTACGAAGATACGCTCGGATGGCGTGACTGCATACGCTTTGTGACGAGGCGTACGCCGGTCAGCACGCCCGTCAGTACGCCGGCCAGAAAGCGGCCAATTCAGGCCCCGAACGCCTTGCCCTTCCCCTTCACCGGCTTGGCGCCCGCGAGGAGATGGGCCGGGACGAGATCGCGGGCGGGCTCGGTGTAGCCCACGGAAACGATCTTGTCGCCGCGGTAGGTGAAGGTCGTCAGGGACGCCAGCGTGCACTGCCGCTTGCGCGGGTCGTGCCACAGCCGCCGCTTCTCCACGAAGGACCGCACGATCCAGATCGGCAGCTGATGGCTGACCAGCACCGCTTCATGTCCGCGGGCGGCGTCCTTGGCCGCGTCGAGCGCCCCCATCATCCGTACGACCTGATCGACGTACGGCTCGCCCCACGACGGCTTGAACGGGTTGACGAGGTGCTTCCAGTTCTCGGGCCGCCGCAGCGCGCCGTCGCCCACCCCGAAGGTCTTGCCCTGGAAGACGTTGTCGGCCTCGATGAGGCGGCCGTCCGTCGCGAGGTCGAGACCGTGCGCCTTGGCGATCGGGGTGGCCGTCTCCTGCGCCCGCTCCAGCGGCGAGGCGACGACATGCGTGACGTCGCGCGACGCGAGGTGCTCGGCGACCCGGTCGGCCATCTGCCGCCCCAGCTCGGACAGGTGATACCCGGGCAACCGCCCGTACAGCACCCCTTCCGGGTTGGCGACCTCGCCGTGCCGCATCACATGGACGACGGTGATGGCGCTGTTGTTGATGTGCTCACTCATGCCGTGGCCTCCGCCGCTGCCCGTGCCGCCGCCGGAAGGGCGTCGGCGATCCGCTGAACCGCCTGCTCGTCGTGTGCCGTCGACACGAACCACGACTCGAACGAGGACGGCGGCAGATACACACCCTGCGCCAGCATCGAGTGGAAGAACGCGGTGTACCGGAACGACTCCTGCCCCTTCGCGTCCTCGTAGTCGCGCACCTGACGCCCGGTGAAGAAGACCGAGAACATGTTGGAGGCGTTCTGCAGCCGGTGCGCCACGCCCTCCTTGGTGAGCGCCTCGGTCACCAGCGTCCGGATCCGCTCCGACACCGCGTCGACCTTTGCGTACGCGGCGTCGTCGAGCAGCCGCAGCTGGGCGAGCCCGGCGGCGGTGGCGACGGGGTTACCCGACAGCGTGCCCGCCTGGTACACCGGCCCCGCCGGAGCCAGGTGGGCCATGACGTCCTTGCGGCCACCGAAGGCGGCGGCGGGGAAGCCACCGCCCATGACCTTGCCGAAGGTCATGAGATCAGGACGTACCCCGTCAATGCCGTACCAACCGGCCTTGCTGGTGCGGAAGCCCGTCATGACCTCGTCGGAGATGAAGAGGGCGCCGTTCTTCGAGCAGGCGTCCTTGAGCCCCTGGTTGAACCCGGGCGCGGGAGGCACCACACCCATGTTGCCGGGCGAGGCCTCGGTGATCACACAGGCGATCTCACCGGGGTGCGCGTGGAAGGCGGCGTGCACGGCTTCGAGATCGTTGTAGGGGAGGACGATGGTGTCGCCGGCCTGGGCTCCGGTGACACCGGGGGTGTCGGGAAGGGCGAACGTGGCCAGGCCGCTGCCCGCCGCGGCGAGCAGCGAGTCGACATGCCCGTGGTAGCAGCCGGCGAACTTGATCACCTTCGCCCGCTGGGTGAACCCGCGGGCGAGCCGGATCGCGGACATGGTCGCCTCGGTGCCGCTGGAGACGAGCCGGACCTGCTCGACGGGCTCGACGCGCGCGACGATCTCCTCGGCGAGGGCGACCTCACCCTCGCCGGGCGTACCGAAGGACGTACCGCGGGAGACGGCGTCCTGGACGGCGGCGATGACCTCGGGGTGGGAGTGCCCGAGGATCATGGGCCCCCAGGAACAGACGAGGTCCACGTACTCACGGCCGTCGGCGTCGGTCAGGTACGGACCGGTACCGGACACCATGAACCGGGGCGTACCGCCCACGGCGCGGAAGGCGCGTACGGGAGAGTTCACGCCGCCGGGTGTGACGGCCGCCGCACGGTCGAACAGCGACTGCGAGGCTGGGGCTTCGTAGGGATAAGGCAGTTCTGTCATGACCTGCGACGTCTCCGACTCCGGGGGGCTAGTGACCTCCTCAGGGTAGGCCAGCGGCTCCCGGCGGCCGTGAGCGGAAGAGTGCGGCATCATGACCGGAAGCATCCGCCGCCGTGACCGGAAGAGCACGGGACCGTGAACGGACGATCCCGGCGCGACGTACGGCTCCTCGTACGGAAGATCCCGGCCATCGCGGGGGCCGGTGGACCGATGCCCGGTACGACAACCGGGCGCGGTTCCCCGGCCATCTGCGAAACTGGGACCGCGTACGGACAGCTCACATGAATCATGGGTGTTCAGAGGCCGCGAAGATCCTGCGGACAGGTGTTTCAGCGCACGTTTCGGCGTGCGGCCGTGGGGGAGGTCACTGTCACGATGATCGGGTTGCGTGGCGGGGGTCGCGCGCCTTAGAAAAGCAGTCGGGTGGAGATATGCATCGCGGTGGCGGACTGGGCGAGGGGACCGATGGCCTCGGTCCTCGGCGTGCCCGGCGGGGCAAGCACCGGCGCGAGGCGGAGGAAGCGGCCGAGACCCGGGCCGGACAGACACAAGGATCGCAGGGTGGTGACGCCGAGCGGCTCGACCGCACGGTCGACCGGCTGCGGGCGGGGAGCGGGAATGGTGGCCGGGTGGGGGTGACGTACAAATACTTCGGCGCGCCGGACGGAGCGACGGCGGCCCGTGTCCCGATCTCCATGCGCCCCGAGGAACTCGGCGGCGACGAGCTCGGCATGAACGGTATGTTCACCAAGATCAAGCCGGAGACGATGGCCGCGATGGTCCTCACCGGCATAGAAGGCGTCCCCCTCCACAAGGTGCCCCCGCTCGAACTGGTCGTCCTCCACCCCGACTACGCCGTGGTCAAGCTCCCCATGACCGTCGTGGACCCCCTGCGCGGCATCGGCGAGGAGGCCGTCGGCGCGGCCGCCTTCATCTGGTCCACCGTGCCGGACCGGGGCGGCCCCCGGGACGCCTTCAACGTCTACCAGCTCCTCCACGAGTGGCAGGATTTCAGCCATCGTCTGCATGAGGCGGGGCATCAGCCGTACTGCCTGGTCTGGCCCTGATCCCGACACGAGTCCAGGACGGAGCCAGGCACCATGACCTCTCCCCGCGGTGACGGCAGTGACGGCAGCGGCGGCAGTGACGCCCGGCCATTGGCGATCGACACGAGCAAACCCCACCCGGCCCGGATGTACGACTACTTCCTCGGCGGGAAGGACAACTACGAGGTCGACCGGGAAGCCGCCGAGCAGTTCATCAAGGTGGCACCGGAGGTCCGGGACGGCGTCCGCGCCAACCGCCGCTTCATGCACCGCGCCGTCCGGCACGTCGTCGCGGAGGGCGGCATCCGGCAGATCCTCGACGTGGGCACGGGCCTGCCCACCGAGCCCAACGTGCACCAGATCGCGCACGCCATCGCTCCCGGGACCCGCGTCGTCTACGTCGACAACGACCCGATCGTCAGCGCCCACGCGGCGGCTCTCATGGACAGCGCCGACGGCACCGACAGCGCCCACACCTCCGTCGTCCTGGCCGATCTGCGCGATCCCCGCGCCCTCCTCGACCACCCCGAGGTGCGCAAGGCCATCGACTTCGACCGGCCGGTGGCGCTGCTGCTGGTGGCCGTCGTGCACTTCCTCTCCGACGCGGAGGACCCGGACGCCATCGTCGCCACCCTCCGCGACGCGCTGCCCACCGGCTCCTACCTCGTCCTGTCGCACGCGACGGGCGACATCCACGAGGACCGTCGCGAGGACGCGGCGTCCGTCTACAACAAGGCCACCGCCACCCTGAACCTCCGTCCCCACGATCGGGTCCTGGACTTCTTCGGCGACTTCACCCTCGTCGCCCCGGGCCTGGTCCCGGTCCCGGACTGGCGCCCCGACGAGCCCCCGGAGCGCGACGCCCCGCCGATCGGTATCTACGGCGGAGTGGCCCGCAAGAACGGCTGACCGGCCCACAGGACCGCCGGCCCGGTCTCGATCCCGGTCCCGGTCCCGGTCCCGATCCCGCTCAACGCTCGCTCTCGTCGCCGTAGAAGCGGCCCTCGTCGCACAGGGCGTCGATCTCCGCGTTCTCTTCCTCGCTCAGCTGCGCGTCCAGCGCGACGCTGATGAAGCGCCGGGCGCGGGACAGCCGCCGGGCGACATCCCAGTCGAGGACGAAGGTGCCGACGGTGTGCTCGTCGGCGGTTCCGGACGCCATGCGGGATCCGAGCCGGTCGAGGGAGACGACGAACTCGTTCAGGTCCTGGAGGACCGTGACGGCCTCGTCGAGGGGGATGCGGATCTCTCGGGAGGTCACAGCCAGCCGTTCCTCTTGAACCCTCGGTGGATGACGAAGGAGGCCGTCGCGATGACCGCGAGGGCGAGCGGGTAGCCGTAGCGCCAGTGGAGTTCGGGCATGTGGTCGAAGTTCATGCCGTAGAGGCCGCAGACCATGGTCGGTACGGCGATGATCGCGGCCCACGCGGTGATCTTCCGCATGTCCTCGTTCTGGGCGACGCTCACCTGGGCGAGGTGAGCCTGGAGGATGGAGTCGAGCAGGGCGTCGAAGGCGCCCAGCTGCTCGGTGACGCGGGCCAGGTTGCCTGCGACGTCGCGGAAGTACGCCTGTATCTCGGGGGCGATCGCGCGCGGCGGCTCGGTGGCCAGCAGCTGGAGAGGGCGGGCCAGGGGTGCCACCGCCCGCTTGAGTTCCAGGAGTTCGCGCTTGAGCTGGTAGATGCGGCCTGCGTCCGCGCTGCGGGGGCTGCGGGGTGAGAAGACGTCCGTCTCCACCTGCTCCAGGTCGTTCTGGACGGCGTCGGTGACGGTCAGGTACTCGTCGACGACATGGTCGGCGATGGCGTGCAGCACCGCGACCGGGCCCCTGGCCAGCTGACTCGGATCGGCTTCGAGGCCCTCCCGCAGCGGGCCGAGGGAACCGTGCCGTCCGTGCCGTACGGTCACCACGAAGTCGGGGCCCGCGAAGACCATGATCTCGCCGGTGTCGACGACCTCGCTGGTCTCGGTGAGTTCGGCGTGTTCGACGTAGGTCACCGACTTGAAGACGGCGAACAGGACGTCGCCGTACTGCTCGACCTTCGGCCGCTGGTGGGCGTGGACCGCGTCCTCGACGGCGATCGGGTGCAGCCCGAACAGTTCGGCGACCCGCGCGAACTCCGTCTCGGTGGGTTCGTGCAGCCCCAGCCAGACGAAGCCGTGACCGCCGCGTCCGCGGACCCGGGCGACGGACTCCTCGATGCTGGGCTCGGCCTCCTGGCGCTTGCCGTCGCGGTAGATGACGCAGTTGACTACCGTGGAGCCGAGCGGGGAGCGGGCTGGGTGGCTGAGGTCCACCCGGCGTCCCCGCCCCCGTGCCAGACGGGCGACTTTGCGCAGGTTGTCGACCATCGACATGCGGTACTCCTTGAGCGGGGTGCGGCCAGCCAGTGTGCCAGGAAGGCGTAAGGGCGACGTCAACGCCCGTGTCCCGGCGTCAGGGGAACGTCATGAACCGGCTCCGCGCCGTCAGACGAACGTCAGCACCACGGCCCGCCGCCCCCTCGGCCGCTTCCATGGGAGGCGGACATCGTCAGGGGCGTACGACAAGGGGTGGGCACGCGATGGGCGAGGGTGAGCGGCGGCGTGTCGTGGCCGGGGTGAGCGGTTCGCTGGAGAGCCTCGCGGCGCTGCACCGGGGCGCGTACGAGGCCCGGCGCGGCGGTGCCGAGCTGCTGGCCGTGCTCGCCTGGCAGCCGCCCGGCGGTGAACTCGCCCACCGGCGCGCGATGTACGCGTCCCCGGTCGTCGACTTCCGGCGCGAGGCCGGCGAGCGGCTGCGCACCGCGCTGCGTGCGGCGTTCGGCGAGTCGGGGCCCGGGGTTCCCTTCCAGGGCCTGGTCGTCCGGGGTTCGCCCGGGCGGGCGCTGGTGGTGACCGCCGACCGGGCCGACGACCTCCTGGTGGTCGGCGCTGGGTGCCGCGGCCGGATGCGCCGCGCCCTGTTCCCCTCCGTCGCCCGGTACTGCGTCGCGCACGCCGGCTGCCCCGTCCTGGCCGTTCCGCCCTCGCCCCTGCGGAGCGAACTCGTCACCGTGCACCGCCGCATCGGCCTGCGGCTGCCGCTCGACGCCCGGGAGCTGACGAACGGCAGCCCGCGACCCACGTCCTGACCGCCTCCGGCGCCCGCCGTCGGCGTCGCGTTCGGAGAGGTTCGGGGAAGGGCGCGACTCCCCTTACTCCAGACGGACCTGACGCTCCCTCGTGCGGCAGTCGTGTCGCGACCGATCGGGTTGCGCCCACGGCGTGGCGCAGGCCCGGGAAGCGACTGCTGAGCTATGGCGAAACACCAGGTCAGAAGGGATCTGACGGCCCCCGGGCGGGCGAGGGACGGCCGAGTGAGTGTGACGTCAGTGGTGCACCAGGTGCGCGGCTCGAGTGGTGCGCGGGGCGGGACGGGCTGACGGTGGATCACGTCGGGGTCGGGTTCTCTTGAGCTGATGCGGTATCAGCAGCCCGGCTGCGACGGAAGGACTCCGACGATGCGATCTGCCCGCATGCTCCTCGCCACCGCGACGGCTACGGCCGCCCTCGCGATCGCCGCTCCCGGCGCCTACGCCGCGACGGCGGGCGACAGGGGCGGTGACGATGACTCTTCCTACAGCAAGGGGTACGACAAGGACAGCGACCACGGCAAGGACAGCGACCAAGGCAAGCCGAACGGCGGTATGCACACGGGTGGCGGCGCGCTGACCGCCATCAAGGGCGACGACTGGACCAAGGGGGACGACGACTCCGGCAAGGGCGACGACTCCGACCACGGCAAGGGCGACGACGACTCGGGCTCCGATCACGGCAAGGGCAAGGGCGACGACTCCGACCATGGCAAGGGCAAGGGCGACGACTCCGACCACGGCAAGGGCAAGGGCGACGACTCCGACCATGGCAAGGGCAAGGGCGACTCGAACTCCGGCTACAGCAAGCCCAGCGGCGGCATGCACACCGGCGGCGGCGCGCTCACGTTCGTGAACGGCGACGACTGGACCAAGGGCGACGACGACTCCGGCAAGGGCGACGACTCCGGCAAGGGCGACGACTCCGGCCGCGGCAAGGGAGACGACTCCGACCACGGCAAGGGCGACGACGACTCGGGCTCCGATCACGGCAAGGGCAAGGGCGACGACTCCGACCACGGCAAGGGCAAGGGCGACTCGAACTCCGGCTACGGCAAGCCCAGCGGTGGCATGCACACGGGTGGCGGCGCGCTGACCGCCATCAAGGGCGACGACTGGTCCAAGGACGACGGCGGCGACAAGAAGTTCGACCCGGAGACCTACAGGGACTCTTCGGACTCCGACCGCGGCAAGGGCAAGGGCGACGACTCGGACTCCGGCTACAGCAAGGGCGGCAAGGACGACTCCGACTACGGCAGGCCCAGCGGCGGCATGCACACAGGTGGCGGCGGGCTCGCCTCGCCGGGTGTCACGGCCGGTGGGCTGGCGGTCCTGGCGCTCGGTGCGGCCGGCGCGTACGCGGTGCGTCGCAGGAACGCGGAGGGCGGAGTGTCCTGACCCATGCCTGACGACATAGCAGCCCGGGCCGCCGCCCGCGCCCCGCGCGGCGGCCCGGCCGGCACTCGTCCTGCTTGTTCTCTCCCTGCTGCGTTGTCTTCCTGTTTTCCGATGTGCCTGTTTCCCGCTGTGCCTTTTCCCCGCTGTGCCTGATTCCCGCTGTGCCCGCTCTGCTCCCCCGTCCTAGTGAGGTGGTGCCCGATGGCAGCCCGGTTGCCCTCCCCCGCAGAAACCAAGTCCGTGCCTCCGGGGCAGGGCTCTCGCCCCCGCGTGCCGTTGATGGTGTGGTGCGCCGGAATCCTGATCCTGGCGATGAGCCTGTTCGGTGGCCAGGACGAGACGTCCGACTCCTACGCCAAGCCCCATGCCGCAACAGCGCCCGCGCCGTCGTCGTCGGCCGAGCGAGCCGCCGGTAGGACCGGTATGAGGGGAAAGCCTCTGCCGCGGTCCAAGCCGACGCGGCTGCTCATCCCGAAGATCTCGGTGGACGCCCCGTTCACCGACCTCGCCATCAACTCGGCGGGCAAGCTCCAACCGCCGCCCGCCGGCGACACGAACCTGGTCGGCTGGTACGCCAAGGGCGTGTCCCCGGGCGAGGCGGGCACCTCGATCATCGCCGGCCACGTCGACACGACGACGTCCCCGGCCGTGTTCGCCGAACTCAGCGACCTGGACAAGGGCGACAAGTTCACCGTCAAGAGGGCCGACGGGCGCAAGGCCACGTTCGTGGTCGACAGTGCCGAGACGTTCGAGAAGGACGACTTCCCCGACGAGCGGGTGTACGCCGACACCTCCGACGCCGAGGTCCGGCTGATCACCTGCGCCGGTGAGTACGACCATGCCGCGAAGGACTACACCGAGAACCTGGTCGTCTTCGCCCACCTCGTCTGAACCACGGAGGCACGGACGCCCGGGATGCCGTGATCGCGCAGCGGGCCGATCCCCCAGCCCTGGGTCTCGCAGGTGTCGAGGATGCGGGGCAGGGCGGCGAGGGTGGTCCGCCAGGAGCCGGGGGCGGAGGTGCAGTCGGAGTCGTGGAGCAGGATGGTGCCGCCGCCGGACAGGTCGCGGGTGACGGTGCGGTGGACCGACTCCGGCGTGGCCCGTCCGCGCCAGTCCTCGCCCCAGGCGGTCCACAGCACGGGGGCCAGGCCGAGGCGGCGGCAGGCGAGATGGGCGGCGGTGTTCATCACCCCGTACGGGGGCCGGAACAGCGTGGGCGGCCGGCCGGTGACGTCGGCGACGGCGTCATGGGCGCGGGCGATGTCGTCGTACGTGGCACCGGGGCCGCGCAGCAACAGGGGCCGGTGGTGCCAGCCGTGGATGCCGATCTCGTGGCCCTCGGCGGACAGTTCCCTGGCCAGGCCCGGTGCGCGGTGGAGCATGGAGCCGAGGAGGAAGAAGGTCGCGCGGACACCGCGGGCGTCCAGCAGTCGCAGGAAGTGCGGGGTGGACAGCGGGTCGGGACCGTCGTCGAAGGTGAGGGCGACGTGGTCGGCGCGGCCGCGTCCGGCGAGCCGGGGCATGGCCCGGTTGCGCAGCGGGCCGAAGGTGGAGATCACCGGCGCGGCGTGCACGGCGGCGAGCACGGGCAGGGCCACCGCCCCGGCCCACCGCGCGGCGCGGGCGAGCCGGTCCGCCGCCCCTATCACTTCCGCCCCCATCTCGTCCGCCCTCATCGGTCGTCGTCCTCCAAGTAGTGGGTGAGTGCCCCGAGGCGGTGGCCGGGGGCTTCGCCGTAGGCGTCGGCGAGCGGGGCGCCGATGCCCAGCGAGACGGTGGCGGCCACGGCGACGGCCATCAGGATCATCCGCCGCCGGTTCTGCCGGGGTGCCGTCACCGCGGACCGTACGACGGCGGGGCGACCCGGCGCCGCGGCCCGTACCGCGCCGGGGAGCACCGATGCCGCGGACCGCACGGCGGCCGGAAGCCCCGGTATCGCACGCCGCACGGCGGACGGCCGGCGCGACGGCCCGGGCAACCCGGCGAGCGGGAGGCCCGGCGCCTCGGACGGTACGGCGGCGGCCAGGAGATCCAGCGCCTCGGACGGCACCGCGACCGTACGCCCCCGCACCCCCGGCCGTACGACGGACAGCGGGCGTACGACGGACAGCGGGCGCACGACGGGCAGCGGCCGTCGGGCCAGCGCCGCGACGGTCTGGGCGGGGCCGGACGCGGCGGAGGTGTACAGGGCGAGACCGGCCGCGCGCTGGGCCTGGCGGTGTGGGCCGTGCAGGAGTTGGGTCAGTGTCGGCGCCAGTCGGCCGGGTTCGCGGATCCAGGGGGCGAGGCCCGCCTCCTCCAGCGCGGCGGCGTTGGTCTGGCCGTGGCCGGGGATGCAGCGGTAGCTGACGACCGGGAGGCCGCTGGCGAGCGCCTCCAGGGAGGTGAGGCCGCCCGCGTTCTGAACGAGGACGTCGCAGGCGTGCATGAGGCCGGGCATGTCGTCGACCCACTCGTGGACATGGGTGACGCCGTCCGCGCGGAGCCGTTCGGCGAGGACGTGGTTGCGTCCGCACACCACGACGGGCAGCGCGGCCCCGGTGTCGCGGATCTCGGCGGCGGCCTCCCGCACCGGGCCGACGCCCCACGAACCGGCGACGAGCAGGGCCAGCGGCGCGTCCTCGGGCAGGCCGAAGCGGGCGCGGGCGGCGCGCCGGTCGTCCTCGGTGGCGGGGGTGAAGCGCGGGTCGGTCAGGGGCCCGGTCACGGTGACGCCCGCGGCGCCCTGCTCGTGCGCCTGGGCGGCGGGTATCGCGTGTGCGGCGAGGTGCGCGTCGATGCCGGGCGCCACCCACAGGGAGTGGACGGAGAAGTCGGTGAGGTAGGTCAGGGCCGGTATCCCGAGCCCGCCGCGCAGCCGCAGCGCGCCGAGGACCTGGCTGGCTCCGGGGTACGTCGACACGACCGCGCGGGTCTCGGGGGTGACGGTGGCCAGGGTGCGGCGGCGCGCACCGCGCAGCAGGACCCGTACGGCCGGGCCCGGTCTCCGGTCGTGCTCGGTGGCGACGTAGATGCGCTGGTAGCCGGTGGGGGCCCAGGTCAGCAACCGGAGGTAGGCGCCGCAGAGCAGCTTCCCGATCCCGGCGGGCAGCAGATCGAGGAAGTCGTGCCGGTCGACGAGGAAGCCCAACGCCGTGAGGTGGCGGGTGAGTTCGGTCGCGGCGCCGTCGTGCCCGGCTCCCATGCTCGCGGAGATGACGGTGATCCGCCGGGGGCCCGGGCCGCCCAGATCCACCGCGGACGGCGCGCCCGGCTGTCCGTCCGCCGGGTTGTCGAGGTACGGCACAGCAGATCAGCCTCCGAAGTGATGCGGGCGCGGCGGGGCGTAGTAAGCGGAGCGGGCGGTCGGCAGGAGCGTGGCGGGGCGGGGTGAACGGGAGCGGTCGGCCGGCGAGGACGCGGCGGCGCGTGGTGGAACGTGCGGTCGCGGCAGGGGTGCGGGGTCGCCGCAGTTCCTGTGGGCCGCCCGGGAGTACGGGGTTGATCCCGGCGCCCGTCCGGGAGGGGGGCGGAGCTTTCCCCCGGGCACGCGCGCATGGCAGACTCGGACCACGGCAGCATTTACACCGCCGTAGAAGTTCTACACGACTGTAGAAGATGGGCGAGGGAACGACAAACCCCATGAGCGGCGATGCACAGGCGCGGGGCCCGAAGCGGGCCAACGGCGAGCGGGAGACCGAGATCCTCGGGCTGCTCCAGGGGGCCGAGGACGCGCTGACCCCGGGCGAGGTCGCCGAACTCCTCGGCGGCGAGCTGACGTACAGCAGTGTGGTCACGATCCTCACCCGCATGCACACCAAGCAGCTGCTCCACCGCACCCGGCGCGGGCGGGCCTACGCCTACAAGCCCGTCACCGACGACCCCGGGTTCGCCGCCCGCCGGATGCGCACCGTCCTGGAGGAGCGCTCCGACCGCGAGGCGGTGCTGGCGCGGTTCGCCGACAGCCTGTCCGACACGGACGCGGACCTGCTGCGCCAGCTGCTGGGGCCCGACGCGGACAACGACCGGTAGAGGGGCCCGCCCGGATGCGCATCGCCGTCTATCTCCCGCTGCTGCTGTCCGTGCTCGTCCCGTTCGGCGCGCGCCCGCTCTCCGAACGCTGCGACCCCCGCCTGGCCACCTGGCTGCTCACCGCCTGCGCGCTGATACTCGGCACGGCGACCACCATCTCCCTGGGACTGCTGGCGATCACCGGCCTGACCGGCGTCCCGCTCCTCGCCGCTCTCGGCCACTGGTCGGCCCGCACCGCGCAGATCAACGACCCCGCCGAACCGCCCGTCGCGCTCCTCGCCGGACTGCTGCTCGGCGGCGCGCTGTTCACCGCGGGCCGTATGCTCTGGCGCCGCGCGAGGTCCCTCGCCTCCGCCTTCTGGGACGCCGCGTGCATGCCCACGCACGACGGCCTGGTCATCGTCGAGGACGAGACGCCGGACGCGTACGCGCTGCCCGGACTGCCCGGCCGCGTCGTCGTCTCCACCGGCATGCTGCGCACCCTGGACACGTCGGAGCACGACATCCTGCTGGCCCACGAGCGCGCCCATCTCGCCGCCCACCACTACGCCTTCGTCGCCCTCGCCGGCCTGGGCGCCGCCGCCAACCCCCTGCTCCGCCCCCTCGCCACCGCCGTCACCTACACCGTGGAACGCTGGGCCGACGAACAGGCCGTCCGCGCCACCGGCGACCGCAGGCGGGTGGCCCGCGCGGTGGGCAAGGCGGCCTTGGCCGCGCATGGTTCGCTGTCACCCCTGCGCCCCGCCACCCTCGGCTTCCGCGGCTTCCTCGGCCGCCGCAACCCGCTCGCCGGCGCGGGCCCGGTCCCCCGCCGCGTCGCCGCCCTCCTCGCCCCACCGCTCGCCCGCCGCCCCGGACTCGTCCTCGCCACCACGGCGGTCCTCGGCCTCACAGTGCTGTCCACCGTCGCGGCCACCCAAGACCTGCACGCGTTCCTGGAACTGGTGGGCATCGCGCACCACGGCCCCCATCACGCCGGCATGGACGGCCCGGACCACACGGCTGTACTCACCACCGTCAAGCGAGGCTGATCCAGTAGCGGTCCTCGCCGTGGGCCCGGCCGTCGGGGACGCCACCGTTGGACTGGATGACCCGGCGTGACGGTTCGTTGCCGGCGTCGCAGGTCAGCAGGACGCGGTCGAGGCCCAGCCGGCGGCACTCGACGAGCCCGGCCGCGAGCATCCTCGTCGCGTGGCCCTGCCGGCGCCACGGCCTGACGACGTGGTAGCCGACATGGCCGCCGGCCTCGGCCAGCTCCGGTGTCAGGCTGTGCCGGACGACCAGCGTGCCGAGGTAGTGCGCACCGGAGACGTACCAGAACACGGAGGAAGGGACGCCCCAACGGACCCGCACGCCGCGTCTCTCCTCCGCGAAGGCCTCGAAGTCGTCGCCCGCCGGGCCGAGCCACTCCGTACTCCGTCCCTCCGCCACACAATCGGCCCGCTCACCGGCCAGATACGAGTCCCGCACCGCCGCCGTCGGCAGGACGAGACCCGGCGGTTCCCTGAGATCGATGAGATCGGTCATGCCGTTCAGTGTTCATTCAGTGCCGCCCGGCGCGCGAAGAGTTTTTCCGCCGCCGACTGCGCACGCACGCGCACGTACTCACTGTCCACGCTCAACACTTCGCCGCCCGAGACCAGTTGGTCCCAGCGCCGATCCACATGGATCTCCCAGCATTCTTCCCGGGGTCTCCCACGGGCCGCCCCTAATCTGCGGGGCACCTCGTGGAGCCAGGTCAGAGCCAGGTCTCAGTCATACACGGGGCGGCCCCGGGCTCCCACAGTGGAGGAGCCCGGGGCCTTCACATGGGCCGCTCTCAGAAAACCCCCAGGTTTCTCCCAGCCGCTCCTCATGTGCGCGGGAGAGAGTCTGCGCCATGGCCGAGCACTCCACGCCCCCGCACAAGCTCCTCATCGTGGAGGACGAGGCGAGCATCCGCGCCCTGCTGGAGTCGACGCTGCGGCTCACCGGGTACGACGTGAGCAGCGCGGACTCCGGGGCGGCCGCCCTGCGGGAGATGGAGCGGTTCGGCCCCGATCTGGTGCTCCTCGACGTGATGCTGCCCGACCTGGACGGCTTCGAGGTGACCCGGGCGATGCGGGCGGCCGGCAAGGACACCCCCGTACTGTTCCTGACCGCGCGCACCGATCTGTCCGACCGCATCGCCGGGCTGCGGTCCGGCGGCGACGACTACGTCACCAAGCCCTTCAGCCTCGAAGAGGTGCTGCTGCGGATCCAGGCGATCCTGCGCCGCACCGGCGTGGAGGAGCAGCCGTCCGGCGATCCGGACGACAACCGCATCCTGCTCTTCGCCGACCTCCGGTTCGACGAGGTCGCGCACGAGGTGCACCGCGCGGACCGGTACGTTCCGCTCTCCCCCACCGAGTTCCAGCTGCTCGGCTACCTCATGACCAACGCCAACCGGGTGCTGAGCCGGACCCAGATCGTGCAGCATGTGTGGGGCTACGACTTCGCCGGTGACGCCCGCATAGTCGAGACGTATGTGAAGTACCTGCGCAAGAAGATCGACTGCGTCGAGCCGCCGCTGATCCACACGGTCCGCGGGATCGGCTACTGCCTGCGGCTGCCGCGCGTCCCCGGCCAGGACCGGGCCGCCGACCGGTGAAACGGCGTCCGTTCGCACGGCTCTTCGGGCGGCGCCGTACTCGTCCGGCGGGCCTGCGGCGCCGGCTCGTCCTCGGCATCACCGTCGTCGCCACCACCGCGGTGCTGGCCGCCGAGGTCGTCGGCTTCGTCGTGCTGCGGTCCTGGCTGATGGACAGCCTCGACGACCAGCTCACCCACTTCCAGACGCACCGCAAGGCGTACTCGGACGCGGTGAGCGAGGCGGGGTTCCCCAGCAGGTTCACCACGCCCGGGGCGCTGCCCTCCGCCTTCCGGATCTTCTTCTACGACGCCGACGGCCACCTCCTGAGCGCCTCGCTCGGCGACCCGCAGCGGTCGGAACCCGAACTGGCGTCCTCGGCCGGCGACCTCGCTCTGACGGCGGGACGGCCCACGACCGTGCCCGCCACCACGGGCGACGGCCACTGGCGGGTCGTCCTGCGGGACGGCCCCGACGGCATGAAGTCGGTCGTCGCGCTGCCCATGTACACCGTGGACGGCGCCACCTCCAAGATCCTCCTGGTGGACGGCGTCCTGCTCGCCCTCACCATCGCCTGTGTCGTCCTGCTCGGCCGCTGGGTCGTCCGGCTGGGGCTCCTCCCACTGACCCGGATGGAGCGCACCGCCGAGGACATCACCGACGGCAACCTCGACCTGCGGCTGCCCGACACCGACGGGCGCACCGAGACCGGGCGGCTCGGCCGGGTCCTGAACACCATGCTCGAACAGCTCCAGGGCGCCCTGCGCGAACGCGAGACCTCCGAAGCCAGACTGCGCCGGTTCGTCGCGGACGCCGGCCATGAACTGCGTACGCCGCTGACCACGATCCAGGGCTTCGCCGAACTGGCGCTGCGCCACGAGCAGCAGTCCACCGAGGGCCGACGCGAGGCGAACCGGCTGATCGCCCAGAACGCCGAACGCATGAGCCTGCTCGTCGACGACCTCCAACTGCTCGCCCAACTCGACCAGGAACCCTCCTACCGCCGGGACCCGGTCGACCTCCTGTCCCTGGCCGCCGACGCCGTGAGCGCCGCCGCCCTGGGCGCCCCCGACCGCGCGATCACCCTCGATCCCCTTTCTCCAGAGGTGGCGGAAGCGGAACTGGAACTGGTGGAGACCGCCGGCGATCCGCACCGGCTGCGGCAGGTCGTCGAGAACCTGATCTCCAACGCACGGACCCACACTCCCCCGGGCACCCCCGTCCACGTACGCGTGGGAACGGGCCTGGCGGGTCCTGCCACGGGCGGTGTGGACACCCCCGGCCTCACCAGCGCTTCCCCGCCCCTCCTGTACGGCACCCCCGTCGCGGTACTGGAGATCGCCGACGAAGGCCCTGGCCTGGCCCCCGAGGACGCCCAGCGCGTCTTCGAACGCTTCTACCGCGTCGACCCGGCCCGTTCCCGCAGCCAGGGCGGCAGCGGCCTCGGCCTCGCCATCGCCGCCGCGATCGCCCAGGGCCACGCCGGCCGCCTGGAACTGGACACCGCCCCGGGCAAGGGCTGCACGTTCCGGCTCGTCCTGCCGCAGACCTGAACGCCCCCGCCGCCCTTGTCCCGGGCAGGACGAAAAATAATTCCGGTCGTGCTGTCACAACGACCGCTCAGCCGGTGTCTTGAGGCCGAACGCCTTGAAACGAAGGAGACACCGTGACTCAGAACACCGATGTGGTCGTCATCGGCGGCGGATACGCCGGCGTCATGGCCGCCAATCGCCTGACGCAGCGCGACGACGTGACCGTGACGCTGATCAACCCGCGCCCGGCCTTCGTCGAGCGGATCCGCCTGCACCAACTGGTGGGCGGGTCCCACGACGCGGTCGTCGACTACCGGGAGGTCCTGGCCGAGAGCGTCCGGTTGGTGGTCGACACCGTGACACGGATCGACGTGGCCGAGCGCGGCGTGACACTCGCGACCGGCGGCACGGTCGGCTACGACTACCTGATCTACGCGGTGGGCAGTGGCAGCGCCGACCCGCGCGTGCCCGGAGCGGCCGAGTTCGCTTACCCGATCGCCGGCCTGGAGGAGGCGCGGCGGCTGCGGCCCGTCCTCGACGCCGCGCCCGCCACGGCCGCGGTGACGGTTGTCGGAGCCGGTCCGACCGGCATCGAGACCGCCGCCGAGCTGGCGGAAGGGGGCCGCCGCGTGACCCTGGTCTGCGGCGGGGTACTCGGCCCGTACCTGCACCCGCGGGGCCGACGCTCGGTGGCCAAGCGGCTCGCCGGACTCGGTGTGACCGTGCTCCAAGGTCCCGGCGCGAAGGTGACGGCGGTGACCCGCGATGCCGTACGGCTCGATGACGGCCGCGAGCTGCCGAGCGAGGTGACCATCTGGACCGCCGGGTTCAGCGTGCCGGACCTGGCCGCGCGCAGCGGGCTGAGCACCGACGCCATGGGCCGCCTGCTCACGGACGAGACCTTGACGAGCGTGGACGACGTACGCGTCGTCGCAGCCGGGGACTCGGCGGCACCGTCGGACCTGCCGTTCCGGATGAGCTGCCAGGCCGCGGGCCCGCTGGGCGGGCACGCCGCCGACACGGTGCTCAACCGGATCGCGGGTGAGCAGCCCGCGCCCATCGCCCTGGGGTTCGTCGGCCAGTGCATCAGCCTGGGCCGTCGGGCCGGCATCTTCCAGTTCGCCCACAGGAACGACACCGCGATGGGGCTCCACGTCGGCGGTCGCCCTGGTGCGAAGCTCAAGCAGCTCGTTTGCTGGGGCACGGTCAAGCAGCTGGCCGACGAGGCGAGCAAGCCCGGTTCGTTCAACTGGGCCTGGGCCAAGGACGACAAGCGCCAGCAGCAGCTGCGGGCGGCCGAGCGCGGCGAGGCCGCTGTCCACCGCTGAACCGGCGTCGGACAGGATCATCGGCTACCAACGAAAAGGACCTTGCTGTGGGGGGACGCGTGAAGACCGTAGGCAACCAGGGCAGGTCACGAAGGAGAGGGGTCGAGAAATGAGCGACCACCCCACCGACCCGGCGACTGAGACGTTCGTCGCCCACCGCAACCTGCTCTTCACCGTCGCCTACGAGATGCTCGGATCGGCGGTCGACGCCGAAGACGTCCTCCAGGAGACCTGGCTGCGGTGGGTCAAGGTCGACTTGGCCCAGGTGCAGGACCAGCGCGCCTACCTGGTCCGGATCACGACCCGGCAGTCGCTCAACCGGCTGCGCTCCATGACGCGCCGCAAGGAGGCGTATGTCGGCCCCTGGCTGCCCGAGCCGATGCTCACGGCGCCGGACGTGGCCGAGGACGTCGAGCTCGCCGAGAGTGTGTCGATGGCGCTCATGCTCGTCCTGGAGACGCTGTCGCCGACCGAGCGCGCGGTCTTCGTGCTCCGCGAGGCCTTCGACGTCAGCTACGACGAGATCGCGGCCGCCGTCGACAAGAGCCCGGCGGCCGTCCGCCAGATCGCCCACCGCGCCCGCCGGCACGTCGATGCCCGCCGCCCCCGCGAGGCGGTCTCCCCCGGCGAGACCCGGGCGGCACTGGAGTCCTTCCGGCGCGTACTCGACACCGGGGACCTACAGGGCCTCCTTGACGTGCTCGCCCCCGAGGTCGTCCTGATGGGCGACGGCGGCGGCATCAAGCGGGCCGCGCTGCGGCCGATCAGCGGCGCCGAGAACGTGGCCCGCTTCATGATCGGTGGCATCGGCAAGAACAAACTCCCGATGACCGTCACTCCCACCATGGTCAACGGCACCCCCGCACTCCTCGTACACCTGGACGGGGAGGTCGACGGCGTCATGGCGATCCGCGTCGAGGACGGCCGCATCACCGGCCTCTACTACGTCCGCAACCCCGAGAAACTGACCCACATCGAATCCGAAACCCCGCTCACCTTGCGATGACCCCCGTACGGCTGGTTTCTTCGCCCCCGCCGCCCCTACCCGTCCCATCCCTGGGGGCTGCGCCCCCAGGCCCCCCTAAAAGATTGCGCAGTTCCCCGCGCCCCTAAAAGAACCCGGGGCGGGCGGGGGATTGCGGGGCGCAGCCCCGCTTCTAGGGGCGCGGGGAACTGCGCGAACGGCCCCCACCGGCCCGCAGCCGACAAACGACCCACGGGGTCTGGGGCGGAGCCCCAGGAACGGGATGGGACGGGTAGGGGCGGCGGGGGCGAGAACACCTCTCGGCCACGCCCGCCCTAGTTGACGGACCTCGCCGGAAGGTCCGTACGGTCCGGCGGCCGGAGGACCGGTGCCGCCCGCAGGGTGAGGACCATGGTGAGCCCGCCGCCGGGGGTGTCCTCGACGTTGAGCGTGCCGCCCATCGCCTCGGCGAACCCGCGGGCGACCGCGAGGCCGAGGCCGACGCCCGCGCCGCGCGGGGAGTCCCCGTAGCGCTGGAAGGGCGCGAAGATACGGTCAGTACGCCTTCGGTCCGGGCGTCGGCGCGACGGTCGCCCGGGAGTCGGGTCCCGACCTGGACGTCCGCCTGATCACCCACGACGAGGCGGGCAAGGGACGCGGTCTGTCCACCGTCCCGCGCTCCCAACTCGGCCGCCATGCGCGGCAGCTGCTCAAGGCCGTGCAGCATCACCTCGGTGCGCGGCCGGTGGTGGTGCTCGACGAAGGCGACCACGCAGTCGGTGCCCCGCTCGACGCGGCGGTGTGCCTCGGAGAGCATCGCGTATGTCTTGCCGACGCCCGGTGCCGCACCGAGGTAGATCCGGAGTTTGCCGCGTCCCATGGTGTCTCTCAGACCCTCACGCCTCGAAGCGGTAGCCCATGCCGGGCTCGGTGATCAGATAACGGGGGTGGGAGGGATCCGCCTCCAGTTTGCGCCTGAGCTGGGCCATGTAAACGCGCAGATAGTTGGTCTTGTTTCCGTAGGAGACGCCCCACACCTCCTGGAGGAGCTGGCGCTGTGTGATGAGCCGGCCCGGGTTGCAGACCAGGATCTCCAGCAGATGCCACTCGGTCGGGGTGAGGCGGACGTCGCGCCCGTCGCGGGTGGCCTTCTTTGCGGCCAGGTCGACGGTGAAGCCGTCCGTGGTGACGATGACGGTCTCGGGGGCGAGCGTCACCGCCTCCGTACGGCGGACGGCGGCGCGCAGCCGGGCCAGCAGCTCGTTCATGCTGAACGGCTTGGTGATGTAGTCGTCGGCGCCCGCGTCGAGCGCGGCGACCTTCTCGTCGGAGGCCCGGCGCGCGGACAGCACCAGGATCGGTACGCGGGTCCAGCCGCGCAGGGCCTTGATGACGTCCGTGCCGTCCATGTCGGGCAGCCCCAGGTCCAGTACGACCACGTCGGGCCGGCGCGCGGCGGCGAGCCGGAGCGCGGTGGCCCCGTCGGGGGCGGCGTCGACTCCGTACCCCCGCGCCTGCATGTTGATCACGAGCGCCCGTACGAGCTGTGGGTCGTCCTCCACCACCAGCACCCGGGTCATCGGTGTGGGCCTTTCCTGTCGCAGAGAGGGTTGCACGGAGGGCCGGTGCCGATGAGCGGGCAACCGGCGTCATGGCTGCGGGAGTTGACGATTCCGGGATCGCTCCCGGGCCGCCAACTCCCGCGTGGTGCGCGTAAGCCCATCAGCTCTTCGCCACGAGTTCCTTGAGCGCGATGTTGAGTTCGAGGACGTTGACGCGGGGCTCACCGATGAAGCCGAGGGTGCGGCCGTCGGTGTGCTCGTCGACCAGCTTCTGCACCTGGGCGACGGACAGGTTGTTCTTCTCCGCGATCCGGTGGACCTGGATGTCCGCGTAGTCCGGGGAGATGTCCGGGTCCAGGCCGGAGCCGGAGGACGTCACCGCCTCGGCGGGCACGTCGGAGGCCTTGACCTTGTAGTCCGGGGTCGAGTTGTCCTTGATGACCGCGGCCTTGGCGTCCTTGACCCACTTGATCAGGTCGGTGTTGTCACCGGAACGGTTGGTGGCACCGGACAGGATCAGCTTGTACTGCGTGTTGACGCCGTTGGTGCCGAGGCCGTTCTGCGGACGGCCCTGGAACCACTTCAGGTCGGGCTCCGGAATCTCCTGACCCTTCTTCAGCGGCAGGTTGTAGGCCTGACCGATGAGAGAGGAGCCGACGACCTTGCCGTTGGACTTGATCTCCGAGCCGTTCGCCTTGTCGGAGAAGAGGCCCTGGGCGATGCCCGTGACGACCAGCGGGTAGATGACGCCCGTGACCAGGGTCAGCACGAGCAGGGCGCGCAGGCCGGCCCAGAGCAACCGGGCGGTGTTCGTAACCGAGTTGTTCATGGGATCAGCCGATTCCGGGGATGAGGGAGATGATCAGGTCGATGATCTTGATGCCGATGAAGGGCGCGATCAGTCCGCCGATGCCGTAGATCCCGAGGTTGCGGCGGAGCATCTTGTCGGCGCTCATCGGCCGGTACTGCACACCCCGCAGGGCGAGCGGCACCAGCGCGATGATGATCAGCGCGTTGAAGATGACCGCGGACAGGATCGCGGAGTCGGGCGAGGACAGGTGCATGATGTTCAGCTTGTCCAGGCCCGGGTAGACCACCGCGAACAGCGCCGGGATGATCGCGAAGTACTTCGCGACGTCGTTGGCGATCGAGAAGGTCGTGAGCGCACCACGGGTGATCAGCAACTGCTTGCCGATCTCCACGATCTCGATGAGCTTGGTCGGGTTGGAGTCCAGGTCCACCATGTTCCCGGCCTCCTTGGCGGCCGAGGTACCGGTGTTCATGGCCACACCCACGTCCGCCTGGGCCAGCGCGGGAGCGTCGTTCGTGCCGTCACCGGTCATCGCGACGAGCTTGCCGCCCGCCTGCTCACGCTTGATGAGCGCCATCTTGTCCTCGGGAGTCGCCTCCGCGAGGAAGTCGTCGACGCCGGCCTCGTCCGCGATCGCCTTGGCCGTCAGCGGGTTGTCACCCGTGATCATGACGGTCTTGATGCCCATGCGGCGCAGCTCGTCGAACCGCTCGCGCATGCCTTCCTTGACGACGTCCTTGAGGTGGATGACGCCCAGGACGCGGGCGCCCTTGTCGTCCTCGACGGCCACGAGGAGCGGGGTGCCGCCCGCCTCGGAGATCCGGTTGGCGAGGGTGTCGGCGTCCTCGGAGACCGTGCCGCCCTGCTCCTTGACCCAGGTGATGACCGAACCGGCCGCACCCTTGCGGATCTTGCGCCCGTCGACGTCCACACCCGACATACGGGTCTGCGCGGTGAAGGCGATCCACTCGGCGTGCGCCAGCTCGCCCTGGTGCCGCTCACGCAGCCCGTACTTCTCCTTCGCCAGGACGACGATGGAGCGGCCCTCGGGCGTCTCGTCGGCCAGCGAGGAGAGCTGGGCGGCGTCGGCGACCTCGGCCTCGGTGGTGCCGGTCACCGGCACGAACTCGGAGGCCTGGCGGTTGCCGAGGGTGATGGTGCCGGTCTTGTCGAGGAGGAGGGTCGATACGTCGCCCGCCGCCTCAACTGCCCTGCCGGACATGGCGAGTACGTTCCGCTGCACCAGCCGGTCCATGCCCGCGATACCGATCGCGGAGAGCAGCGCGCCGATGGTGGTCGGGATCAGGCAGACGAGCAACGCCACCAGCACGACCATCGTCAGATGCGTACCCGCGTAGTCCGCGAACGGCGGCAGGGTGGCGACGGCGAGCAGGAAGACGATCGTGAGGGACGCGAGGAGAATGTTCAGCGCGATCTCGTTGGGCGTCTTCTGCCGGGCCGCGCCCTCGACCAGGGCGATCATCCGGTCGATGAAGGTCTCGCCCGGCTTCGTCGTGATCTTGATGACGATGCGGTCGGAGAGGACCTTCGTACCGCCGGTGACGGCCGAGCGGTCGCCGCCGGACTCGCGGATGACCGGAGCCGACTCACCCGTGATGGCCGACTCGTCCACGGACGCCACGCCCTCGACGACGTCACCGTCGCCGGGGATGATGTCGCCCGCCTCGCAGACGACCAGGTCGCCGACGCGCAGCTCGGTGCCGGGCACCTGCTCCTCGGTCTTGCCGTCCGAGGCGAGGCGACGGGCCACCGTGTCGGTCTTGGCCTTGCGCAGGGTGTCCGCCTGCGCCTTGCCGCGGCCCTCGGCCACCGCCTCCGCCAGGTTGGCGAAGATCACGGTCAGCCACAGCCAGGCACTGATCGCCCAGCCGAACCAGTCGCTCGGGTCCTTGAAGGAGAAGATCGTCGTCAGCACGGAGCCGACGAGGACCACGAACATCACGGGGGACTTGACCATCACCCGCGGATCGAGCTTGCGGAAGGCGTCCGGCAGCGACTTGAGCAGCTGCTTCGGGTCGAACAGACCGGCGCCGACCTTGCTTTCGTCCTTGTGGCCGGTCGGCACATCGCTGTGCGGCGCCCGGGTCGGAGTGGCTGTGGACATCTCGTCCTCTTGCTTCTCTGTACGAGTGGTCATGACGCCAGCCCCTCGGCCAGCGGACCCAGCGCCAGGGCCGGGAAGTAGGTCAGACCGGTGATGATCAGGATCGCGCCCACGAGGAGGCCGGTGAACAGCGGCTTCTCGGTGCGCAGGGTGCCCGCGGTCGCCGGGACCGGCTTCTGCTCGGCGAGCGAGCCGGCCAGGGCCAGCACGAACACCATCGGCAGGAAGCGGCCGAGCAGCATCGCGATACCGATGGTGCTGTTGAACCACTGCGTGTCCGCGTTCAGACCCGCGAAGGCCGAGCCGTTGTTGTTGGCGCCCGAGGTGTAGGCGTAAAGGATCTCGGAGAAGCCGTGCGCCCCGCTGTTGGTCATCGAGTGGCCCGGGGTGGGCAGGGCCATCGCCGCGGCGGTGAAGATGAGCACCAGCGCCGGGGTGATGAGGATGTAGCAGGCCGCGAACTTGATCTCGCGGGTGCCGATCTTCTTGCCCAGGTACTCGGGGGTGCGGCCGACCATCAGACCGGCGATGAACACCGCGATGATCGCCATGATCAGCATGCCGTAGAGGCCGGATCCGGTACCACCGGGCGCGATCTCACCGAGCTGCATGCCCAGCATGGTGATGCCGCCGCCGAGTCCGGTGAACGAGGAGTGGAAGGAGTCCACCGCGCCGGTCGAGGTGAGCGTCGTGGAGACCGCGAAGATCGACGAGGCGCCGACACCGAAGCGGGTCTCCTTGCCCTCCAGCGCCCCGCCGGCGATGTCGAACGCCGGGCCGTGGTGGTTGAACTCGGTCCACATCATCAGGGCGATGAATCCGACCCAGATGGTCGCCATCGTCGCGAGGATCGCGTAGCCCTGCTTGAGGCTGCCGACCATGCGGCCGAAGGTGCGGGTCAGCGAGAACGGGATGACCAGCAGCAGGAAGATCTCGAAGAGGTTCGTGAACGGGGTGGGGTTCTCGAAGGGGTGGGCACTGTTGGCGTTGAAGTAACCGCCACCGTTGGTGCCGACCTCCTTGATGGCCTCCTGCGAGGCGACCGCGCCGCCGTTCCACTGCTGCGAGTCGCCGAAGAACTGGCCGACCGAGTGGATGCCGGAGAAGTTCTGGATCGCGCCGCACGCGACGAGCACGATCGCGGCGATCACCGAGATGGGGAGCAGGATGCGGATCGTGCCACGCACCAGGTCGGCCCAGAAGTTGCCGAGCTCACCGGTGCGGGAGCGGGAGAAGCCGCGCACCAGCGCGACGGCCACCGCGATGCCGACGGCCGCGGAGACGAAGTTCTGGACGGCCAGACCGGCGGTCTGCACGACGTGGCCCATGGCCTGCTCGCCGTAGTACGACTGCCAGTTGGTGTTCGTCACGAAGGACGCGGCGGTGTTGAACGCCTGGTCCGGGTCGATCGAGGAGAAGCCGAGCGAGCCGGGCAGGCTGCCCTGGATGCGCTGCAGCAAGTAGAGGAAGAGGACGCTGACCGCCGAGAAGGCGAGGACGCCGCGCAGGTAGGCGGGCCAGCGCATCTCCGTGTTCGGGTTGGCGCCGATGCCCTTGTAGATCCACTTCTCGACGCGCAGGTGCTTGTCGGAGGAGTAGACCTTGGCCATGTAGTCGCCGAGGGGACGGTAGGCGAGTGCCAGTGCCGCTATGAGAGCGAGCAGCTGGAGCACGCCGGCGAGGACGGGGCTCATATCGGTGCTCAGAACCTCTCCGGGAAAACGAGGGCGAGGATGAGATAGCCCAGCAGGGCGACGGCCACGACAAGGCCGACGATGTTCTCGGCGGTCACAGCGACACCCCCTGGCGCCCGGAGGCGAGGACGAGAGGGCCCGGCAGGGCGGCGGACACCACGAAGCCGACGCCGCCGATGAATACAGCCTCGGCGGTCACAGCTTCGTCACCCCCTTGGCGACGAGGGCCACCAGCGCGAACACCGCGATCGTGGTGACGACGAAGGCCACGTCGGCCATCGTGAGCTCCTAGATGAGGTTCGGATTGAACGGTCGGTTAGAAGGAAAGCGCCTCTGTGGCCGGATTCGGCCGCCGTTGACGGCACCCTTACGGGGCGCAGTACGCCTTTGACGCATCCCTTACGGATGCCTTCGGAACCTCGGGTCCCGGGGCCTGCGGAACCCCTGCTTCAGGACAGCCGGAACCGCAGCCGGCAGATCACCGCGCCCGTGTCCTTGCGCACGGCGTGGGCGACGACCGCGCCCCGCTGGTTTGCAGCAGCCTCCCCCACGCTCGGCTTCGCTCGCGCGGGGGCACCCCCAGCCACAGCCGGTCGGGCTCGACCTCGGGGATCAGCACGGTGACGCGGGTGCCGGGCTCGTCGGCGGCGATGGCACGTACGTACGACGCTATGGGGCGGCCAAGCGCCCGGCGTTCGGAGGCGAGCCGAACAAGTGGGACGCCGGGGTTCCACTGCTCCCAGGCGCTCTCCAGGGCGGCGGCGTGGGCGCGGTCCTCGGCGTCGGGGTGGCACACGGTGACGGCGCGCACCTCGTCGCCGAGGGAGGTGGCGGCGTTGATCGCCTCGCAGGTGAGCCGGGACAGGTTCGACACGGGCATGATCACCAGGGAGCGGTCGCGGTGCGGCGGCTCGGGAACGCGCCCGAGGCCGAGCCGCTCCCCGATCCGGGTGTACGCCCGGTGCACCGTCTCGAACGCGGCCACCAGCAGCGGCAGAGCGATCCCTATCAGCCAGGCGCCGTCCTCGAACTTGGTCGCCGTCACCACGACCGCGGAGACGCCGGTCAGTACGGCGCCGAAACCATTCAGCAGAGCCTTGCCCCGCCAGCCCCTCCCCCGCCCCTCGCGCCAGTGCCGGACCATGCCGATCTGGGCGATCGTGAAGCCGATGAAGACGCCGATGGCGAAGAGCGGCACGAGGGTGTTGGTGTCGCCGCCGGAGAAGACGAGCAGGCCCGCCGACACAAGGGCCAGGGCGAGCACGCCGTGGCGGTGGACCTGGCGGTCGGCCTTCAGGGCGAAGACGTGCGGGAGGTAGTTGTCGCGGGCCAGCAGCTTCAGCAGGACGGGGAGGCCGCCGAAGGAGGTGTTCGCGGAGAGGGCGAGCAGGATCATCGTCGCGAACTGGATGACGTAGAAAGCCCAGTTGTGGCCGAGCGAGGCGTCCGCGAGCTGGGCGAGGACGGTGACGCCCGCGACCGGCTGGAGGTGGAAGCGCGAGATCAGCACCGACAGGCCGATCAGCATCACACCGAGTACGGCGCCGAGGGCGACCTCCGCGCGCTGGGCGCGCTTCACCCGCGGGACGCGGAAGGACGGCACGGCGTTGGCGAGGGCCTCGACGCCGGTGAGCGCGCTGCACCCGGAGGCGAAAGCTTTCAGCAGAAGCAGGGCGCCGACGGTGGTGGCGTTGTCGGCGAGGACGGAGGCGTGCCCGGCGGCCGCCGGGGTGCTGACGGGCGCGGACCGGAAGAGGCCGACGACGATGAGCACGAGGATCGAAACGACGAAGACGGCCGTCGGCACGATGAAGGCGCGCGCCGACTCGACGATCCCGCGCAGGTTCACGCCCGTGATCAGCACGAGCACGGCCAGGCATATCCACAGCCGCTCGTCGTAGAGCGACGGGAAGGCCGAGGTCAGAGCGGCGACACCGGCCGTGACGGCGACGGCGACGTTGAGCACGTAGTCCAGAACGAGCGAGGCGGCCGCGACCAGGCTCGTCCGCGCGCCCAGGTGCGTCCTGGCGACGGCGTACGAGCCGCCGCCGTCCGGGAACGCCGCGATCACCTGGCGGTAGGAGGCCACCAGCACCGCGAGCAGACCGGCGATGGCGAGCGTGACCGGCAGTGTGAAGCCGAGGCCGTGCGCGCCGGCGGCGGCCAGCACGAGGACGATCGCCTCGGGGCCATACGCCACCGACGCCATCGCGTCCAGCGAAAGGGCGGCGAGACCCGTGACGGCGGTGAGGCGGTGGCGCTCGCCGGTATCCGGAGGTTCCTCATCGGCGGGGGTGGCGCCGGGCGCGGCGGTCAGGACGGACATGGGGCACGTGCTCCTTCACTCACTTCACGAAAGGAGCCGCGCACGCGGGGAGGCGGTGCGCGGCTCAGCCCAGGTTCGGCCCGCCTCCGGCCGCATACGAGCACCCCTTGCGCGTTCTTCGCGCCGAAGACCCGGTCCTTGTCGAATCCTTGACGCGGAAGCGCATCAGGGACCCGTCAAGGTGTGGTGCCTCCGGCCTTCCGGGTCTTTACCGTCGGTTGTATGGAACGCCGCAACGACGCGCGCAACGCGGTCGACGCACACCTCGGGTCACCAGCGGAAGTGGCGCACGACCGCCACTGGGCCTCGGACCTGCGCAGCTCGATCCGCTGCGCGGCCGTACTCCTCGCCCTTCTGCTGCTGATCGACTGGGCCGCCGGCACCCTCACGGCGCTGCGCGCCACGCTGTGGGTCACGCTGGCGGTGCTGCTGTTCCTGGTCCTGTATCCCGCCCGGGTGTCCGCCGGTGAGGGCTGGCTGGTCTCGCGCGGGCTGCGGGGCGCGCGGCGGGTGCGGACCGATCACCTGGTGTCGGTGCGCTGCCTGGACGGTGTCGGCCAGCGGCTCGTCCTGCGGGACACGTTCGGCGCGCGCGTCGAGATCGACCCCCGTGTCCTGATCACCAACCCCCCGCTGTGGCACCGCCTGGACGAGGACGCGCGCGTCTCCGCCCTCCGCGGCTCACTGACGTGCGGGGCGACCGCGCTGCGCCGCGTCGCGGAGCGGATCGACCGCGAGACGGCGATGACCGTGTTCAAGGTGTCGGGGATGAAATAGCCCGGTCATGGCGGTTTGCGCCAAATGTACGTATCTTTCGAAATCCTAACGGTCCCTTAACGCCCTCCGGGCCGGTCGCCCTCCCCCTCCGTCCCCGTCGCCCGGCCTACCCTCACGCCGTGTTCAACGTGACGGGAATGCTCAAGCGGTTGGTGATCGGGCGGGCGATGCGCAGCGAGGAGCTGCACGAGACGCTGCTGCCCAAGCGGCTCGCCCTGCCGATCTTCGCGTCCGACCCCCTCTCGTCGGTGGCGTACGCGACCCAGGAGATCCTGCTGGTCCTCACCCTCGGCGGGCTCGCCTACCTGCACTTCACACCGTGGATCGCCGCGGCCGTCGTGGCACTGATGACGGTCGTGGTGCTCTCGTACCGCCAGGTCGTGCACGCGTACCCGAGCGGGGGCGGCTCGTACGAAGTCGTCTCCACGAACCTCGGCCCCTCGGCCGGACTGGTCGTCGCCGCCTCACTCCTCGTCGACTACGTCATGACGGTGGCCGTCTCGGTCGCGTCCGGCGTCGACAACATCATCTCGGCCGTCCCCGAACTGGCCGACGCCCGCGTCCTGATGGCCGTCGGCTTCGTCGCGATCCTGGCCGCGATGAATCTGCGGGGCGTACGCGAGTCGGGCCGGGCCTTCGCCGCCCCCACTTACCTCTTCATCGGCGGCGTGCTCATCATGGTGATCACGGGCCTGATCCGTTACGTCCTCGGGGACGCGCCGGTCGCCGAGAGCGCCAAGTACGGCGTCACGGCCAACCCTTCGGACGCGCACCTCGCGGGCCTGGCCCTGCTGATGCTGGTGCTGCGCGCGTTCTCCTCCGGCTGTACGGCGCTGACGGGTGTGGAGGCGATCTCCAACGGCGTACCGGCGTTCCGCAAACCCAAGTCGAAGAACGCGGCCTCGACGATGGCGGCGATGGGCAGCACCGCGATCGTCATGTTCGTCGGCGTCACCGCGCTCGCCCTGATCACCAAGGTGCACATCACGGACGACGCGTGCCGGCTGACGGGCCTCGACGGCAACTGCGCGACGTACACGCAGCGCACGGTCATCGCCCAGATCGCGGCGGCGGTCTTCGGCGGCGAGAACAGCGTCGGCTTCTACTTCATCCAGGCCGCGACAGCACTGGTCCTGATCCTGGCCGCGAACACGGCCTTCAACGGCTTCCCGCTCCTGGCCTCGATCCTCGCCCAACACCGCTACCTGCCACGCCAGTTGCACAACCGCGGCGACCGCCTCGCCTTCTCCAACGGCATCCTGGCCCTGGCGATCGTGGCCGCGCTCCTGCTGTGGGGCTTCCAGGCGAACGTCACCAACCTCATCCACCTCTACATCCTGGGCGTGTTCACCTCCTTCACGCTCTCCCAGCTCGGCATGGTCCGGCACTGGAACCGGGAGCTGCGCACCGAACTCGACCCCGGCGCACGCCGCCGCCATCACTCGTCCCGCGTGATCAACGGGCTCGGCGCGGTCGTCACCGGCCTGGTCCTGGTGATCGTGCTGGCCACCAAGTTCACCCAGGGCGCGTGGCTTGCCGTACTCGCGGCGATCGTGCTGTGGGTGATGATGCGCGGGATCAGGCGGCACTACGACGCCACGTCGGCGGAGCTGGCGGTGATCGACCCGAAGAGTGAACTGACCCTTCCCTCCCGCGTGTTGGGCATCGTGCTGGTGTCCACCCTCCACAAACCGACCCTGCGCGCCCTCGCCTACGCGCGCGCCTTCCGCCCCGACCGGCTGGAGGCCCTGACGGTCTCGGTCGACCGCGACGAGGCTGCCGCCCTGCGCGCACGCTGGGAGGAGTACGGCATCGGCGTCCCGCTGAAGATCATCGACTCCCCGTACCGCGAGGTGACCCGACCGGTCGTGGAGTACGTCCGCTCCATCCGCCGCGAGAGTCCGCGTGACATCGTCGCCGTTTTCATCCCCGAGTACGTCGTCGGCCACTGGTGGGAGAACCTGCTCCACAACCAGTCCGCCCTGTGGCTCAAGAGCCGTCTGCTCTTCACCCCCGGCGTCATGGTCACCAGCGTCCCGTGGCAGCTGAGCTCCTCGGCCCACGCGGACCGCCCGGCGGCGCGGGCGCCGGGTTCCTTCCGCCGCGGCGAGCCCCAGCACCACCAGCGGTGAATTCGCCCCCGAGCCCGTGGGGTTGTGTGTCGGCTGCGGGTGGGTGGGGGCTGGTCGCGCAGTTCCCCGCGCCCCTGAGGCGCGGGGCTGCGCCCCGCGATCCCCCGCCCGCCCTGGTTCGTTCGGCTGCGGGACGGTGGGGGCCGTTCGCGCAGTTCCCCGCGCCCCTAAAAGGGGCGCGGGGAACTGCGCAATCTTTTAGGGGGTCTGGGGGGCGCAGCCCCCAGGAACGGGATGGGACGGGTAGGGGCGGCGGGGGCGAGAAACGGGTTAGCGCCGGCCCGCCTTGCGGCCGTGGTTGGCCTTCTTCTTGCGGCGGGCCTTCTTCTTGCGGGCGCGCTTCGACATGGGCATCAACTCCGCTGGATGTGAGGGAAGTTCAGGCGGCACGGCCGACAAGGAGGTCGGCGAGCCTGGTGAGGCGCATGACGGTGCGGTCCTCGGTGGCGGCGGGGGCCGGCGCGACGCGCTCGGCGCGGTCGTAGTACGCGCCGTTGACGATCTCGACGGACGGGTCGCAGAGGCGGACCACGTGCGCGGCCCCCTGGGCGGGTGTGACTCCCTCGTGGGCGTAGAGGGGGAGCAGCGCGGTGTCGCAGACGCCCGGGTGGACGGAGACCGCGGTGACGCGCGGGTCCGCCGCGAAGACCGTCAGAGCCAGCTGCGACTGGGCGTAGGCCGCGAGCCGGGAGTAGCGGCGGGCGCGGTTCGGGTCGCTCCACTGGATGGAGCCGGTGCGGTGCAGGGACGACGAGACGTTGACGACGCGGCCGCCCGGGTCGCTCGTGAGCGCCGGCTCCAGCAGACACGTCAGCAGGTAGTGGGCGAGGAAGTTGACCTGGAAGGCGATCTCGTTGCGGTCCGCGGTGACCGTGTGCCGCTCGGGGGCGGCCATGCCGGCGTTGTTCACCAGGACGTCCAGGTGCGGGTGCTCGGCGACGACACGGGCCGCCATGGTCTCGACCTCGTCGAGGCGCGTGAAGTCGGCGGCGAGGGTGCACAGGCGGGCGGCGTCGATGCCCGCCGTGGCGACGAGGCGGTCGGCGGCCGCGCGCGCCTCCTCGGCGGTGCGGCCGTGCATCAGCACGGTGGCACCGCGCTCGGCGAGCTGCCGGGCGGTCTCCAGGCCGATGCCGGAGGTGGCTCCGGTGACGAGGACAGTACGGGACGAAAGGGCGGAGTCAGACATGGTCCATCCGGGAGAGGAGATGAGGAGATGCGGGTGTGCGTACGTCTGGGCGTACAGGCATGGAAAGGGGCGCCGGACGTGGGTCACGGCGCCCCTGGGTTACGGAAAGCGCGTCAGCGGACGGCGGACGCGGGCGCTTCCGTGCAGCGAGGCGCACGCCGGGACGCCTGATGAGGCGGCCGGTCGATGAGGAGCCACTCGCTGTTCACACTGTCCATGGAATCCGGCGGAGCCGTCCCGGGCAAGCCCGACTCGCCTTCCCTTACGCCCCTCTGACGTGCCCGGGCGTCTTCTTGACGGGGTGCCTCACGCCAGCCCCGGCACCCCCGAGATCAGCAGATCGATCAGCTTGATGCCCACGAAGGGGAGCACCAGTTCGCCGAGTCCGTACAGCATGAGGTTGCGGCGCAGCGCCGACGACGGCGTGTAGCGCACACCGCGCAGCGCGAGCGGGATCAGCGCGACGATGATCAGCGCGTTGAAGATGATCGCCGAAGTGATCGCGGACGTCGGGCTGTGCAGGCCCATGATGTCGAGGGACTCCAGGCCCGGGTAGGCGCCCGCGAACATCGCCGGGATGATCGCGAAGTACTTCGCCACACTGACGTCCGCGGCCTCTCCGGCGGCCGAGGGGAAATCCAGCCCGGACGGACGCCCTGACTGCCCCGTCCGGTGCGGTATTTGCGGCTCCCTTACGGCCGGTCGGACTGTCGCGTCAAGGCGCCGTCAAGGTCACCTGAGAAGGCGTCAGGGGCGCGTCAAGGGATGACATCCGTGGCCGAAACCGGTCGCAGACTGAACGGCACGGGGGACACGGGCGACCGTCCGTGGCGTGACGTTGGAGGGCTCGTGACCATCACGGCCGGTACCTCTCGCAGTGCTGAGGCGGGGGCCAGGACTGTCGCACGGCCACAGCACGGACCGGTCGCCCCGCCCGGGGGCGAGTCCGGTCCGCGGCCACGAGGGGGGTCGCGGCCGGGCGGACCGGGGCGTCGCCTCCGTCGCGGGGCCGTGGCCGCGCGGGCCGCTCTGCGCCGCCGCTACTGGGCCACCGTGCCCGCGCGGCTGCGTCTGTTGCGCGCGGCCACGCTCTCGCTCGCCGTCGCCCTCGCCGCGCTGCTCCTGCTCGCCGGGCTCGCCGCCTCCGGCACCTGGAACGCCGTCGCGAACCGCGACGCACCCCGCACCACCAGCGCCGCCGACCTCAACCTCGCCCTCAACGACATGGACGCGCAGGCCGCCAACCTCCTGCTGTCCAGCGGCAACGCGGGCAAAGGGCGCCTGGAGACGCCGTACGAGAAGGCGTTCGGCTTCTACGGCGACGCCCGCCGCGAGATCGGCCACGACCTGCGCACGCTCGCCGTCGCCGCCCAGGGCGACCGGGCCGACGAGCGCACGGTGGAGTCCCTCACGGACAACTTCGCCGAGTACCAGGAACGGATAGGGCGCGCCCTGGAGAACGATGCCCGTGCGGGCGGCAAGGCGGCCGCGCTCAGCGACTACCGCACGGCGACCGATCTGCTCCAGGGCCAACTCCTGCCGGAGGCCCGCACGTTGGTGGACTCCAACGACCAGGCCTTCGGCGCCGAGTACGACCGGGCGCGGTCGACCCTCTTCGCCCAGCTCGCCGCCGTCCTGAATCTCGGCGTACTGCTGCTGGTCACGCTCGGTGTCCTCCAGTGGTACCTGGCCCGCCGCTTCCACCGGATCCTCAACCCCGGCGTGCTGGCCGCCACGGTCTGCGCCCTGCTCGCCGTGCTCCTCGGCACCCAGGCGCTCGCCGCCTCCGCCACCCACCTGCGCGTCGCCCGGCACGACGCCTTCGACTCCGTCGTCGCCCTCTCCCGCGCCCGCGCGATCGCGTACGACGCGAACGCCGACGAGAGCCGCTGGCTGCTCGATCCCGGGCGCCGCGAGCAGTACGGGCCCTCCTTCCTCGCCAAGTCGCAGAAGCTGTACGGGCTTTCGGACGCGACCCTGTCCGACTACGACACCGAGCTGGCCCGGACCTGGCAGATGTACGAGACCGATCACGACGACCTGGAATTCACCGGCGAGTTCCGGCGCGAGCTCGACAACATCACCTTCAGCGGTGAGCGGGCCGCCGCCGAGAAGACGGTGCAGGCGTACGCCGTCTACCAGCGTGACGACCGGAAGATCCGTGCCCTGGTCGCGCAGGGCAAGGAGCACGAGGCGGTCGAGTTCTGCATGGACTGGCAACCGGGGACGTCCAACGCGCACTTCGGGGCGTACATGGCCGCGCTCGGCAAGGTGACCGACATCAATCGGCGGCACTTCACCGCTTCCGTGAGCGCGGGGCGCTCGGAGGCGACGGGGGTGCTGCCCTGGGCGTGCGGGCTGCTGCTCGTGGCGGGGGCACTGACCCTGCTGGGGCTGCGGCCGCGGCTCGCCGAGTTCCGCTGAGGACGGGGTTCTTCGCCCCCGCCGCCCCTACCCGTCCCATCCCGTTCCTGGGGGCTGCGCCCCCAGACCCCCCTGAAAGACTGCGCAGTTCCCCGCGCCCCTGGAACGCTCACGCGTCCGTCAGCCTCGCCTCCTCCAGGTCGAGTGACCGTTGCAAGCGTCGGCGGGTCGTATCGCTGATGCGGTGTTCGTCGTACAGGTGCTGGAGTTCGGCGGCCTCGACGGCGATCAGGTCGCGGCGCAGCTGGCGGTAGACGAGGTCGGCGGACTCGATGCCGACGCCGGTGCCGTTGGATTCGGCGAGGCGGTCGCGGGCGTCGTCGAGGCGGGCGGTCAGGCCGCGGCGGAGGCGGTCGAGGACGACGTCCGGGACGGCCTCCAGCTCTGATATCTCGTCCAGGCGGCCGAGGCCCGCGTGGGCCAGACTGCAGCGGGCCGACGCCTCCTCGCGTTCGGTGTGGTCGGGTTCCAGGGCTATCCCGGAGCGGCGCACGACCGTGGCGAGGGAGAAACCCTGGACGACGAGGGTCGCCACCACGACCGACGTGGTCAGGACCAGGACGAGCGGGCGCTCGGCGAGCGGGGAGTCGGGGTTCGTCGCCACCGGGATCGAGAGGGCGGCGGCCAACGGGACCACGCCCCGGGTGCCCGCCCAGGTCAGCACCACCGGCACCCGCCAGTTCATGCGGGTGATGCCGCCCTTGCGCTGCACCACCGCCGACAGCGGCGCCAGCCACAACAGGCGTACGGCGATGAGCGTGGCGGCGACGGCGAGCGCGTACAGGGGCCAGGCCCGGTCGCCGTCGGACAGGGCCTGCACCTGGGCGGGCAGGGCGAGCCCGATCAGGCTGAACACCACGCTCTCCAGCAGGAACACCACCGTGCCGTAGACCGCGTGCAGCTGGAGGCGGATGCGGGCGTTGGTGAGGCGGTCGCCGCGGCCGCCCAGGACGACTCCGGCCACCACGACCGACGTGACGCCGGAGGTGTGCGCGGCCTCGGCCAGGACGTAGGCCGCGTACGGGGTGACCAGGGCGATCACCGTCTCCAGGACCGGGTCCTCGGTGCGCCGCCGTATCAGCGCGACGACGCCGGCGACCGCCGCGCCGATGACCGTGCCGCCGCCCGCAAGGAGCAGGAACTCCCCGCCCGCCGACCCCCAGCTCGCGGCGGCCGAGGCCACGGCCACGCTCACCGCGACCCGGAACAGGACCAGCGACGTCGCGTCGTTGAAGAGGCTCTCGGCCTGGACCAGTACCTGCACCTTCGGCGGCAGTGCGAGCCGTCTGCCCAGCGCGGTGACGGCCACCGGGTCGGTGCTGGCGAGCACCGAGCCCAGCACGAACGCCATCTGCCACGACAGGGGCGAGACGAAAGAGGCCACGGCGGCCACCGCGGCGGCCGAGGCCAGCACCAGACCGATCGACAGCACCCCGACCGGCTTCCACACCGCGCGCAGCTCACGCCAGGACAGTTCCTCGGCGCTCGCGTACAGCAGCGGGGGCAGCACGACGAGCCCGATGATCTCGGGGCTGATCTCGATCTCCGGGGTGCCCGGCAGCATCGCGACGGCGAGGCCCGCGACGACGAGCAGGGAGGGTGCGGGGATACGCCAGCGGCGCGCGAAGGTCGCCACCAGGGTGGCGAGTACGACGAGAGCCAGGACCGTCCCTACGCTGCGCATGCCGTCCCCTTGGCCATGAGAAGGAGACCTTGTGGCCCCCTGCCGACCAGACTTCCCGGCACACCGCCTTCACCCTATCGGGCCAGGGCCCGTCAAGGCAGTGTCAACGTCCACGTGAGCGGCGCCAGGGAGTCGTCAAGATCCGTGCCGGGACGGTGTGCCGAGGAGTTGGCTGAGGGGGATGAATGACGTACGGCCGGGACGGCTGAAGGTCTACCTCGGGGCCGCCCCGGGAGTCGGCAAGACCTATCGCATGCTCGACGAGGGGCGTCGCAGGGCGGCACGCGGCGCCGATGTGGTGGTGGGGTTCGTGGAGTGCCACGACCGGCCGCGCACCGAGGCGATGCTCGACGGCCTGGAGAGCGTGGAGCGCCTTCAATGCGCCTATCGCGGCGGCGAGTTCACGGAAATGGACCTCGCCGCGGTCCTCGCGCGCCGCCCGCAGGTCGCGCTCGTGGACGAGTTCGCCCACAGCAATGTGCCGGGCACAGGCCGCAACGCGAAGCGCTGGCAGGACATCGAGACCCTGCTCGCCGCCGGCATCGACGTCATCACGGCGCTCAACATCCAGCACCTGGAGTCCCTCAACGACGTCGTCGAGAAGATCACGCGGGTGCCGCAGCGCGAGACGGTGCCCGATGAAGTCGTACGACGGGCACAGCAGATCGAGCTGGTGGACATCCCGCCCGAGGGGCTGCGCCGCCGCATGGCGCACGGCAACATCTACGCCCCCGAGAAGGTCGACGCGGCCCTCGCCAACTACTTCCGGCCCGGCAATCTGACCGCCCTGCGCCAGCTCGCCCTGCTGTGGGTGGCCGACCGCGTCGACGAGGCGCTGCAGTCCTACCGCTCCGAGCACGGCATCGGCGGAGTGTGGGAGACCCGGGAACGGGTCGTGGTCGCGCTCACCGGCGGACCGGAGGGCGACACCCTCATCCGGCGGGCCGCCCGCATCGCGGACCGGTCGGCGGGCGGCGACCTGCTCGCCGTGCACGTGACCCGAAGCGACGGTCTCGCCGCGGGCGCCTCGCATGCCTCCCTCGCCCGGCAGCGGCGGCTCATCGAGGACCTCGGCGGCAGCTACCACTCGGTCGTCGGCGACGACGTGGCGACCGCCCTGGTGGAGTTCGCCCGCGCCGAGAACGCCACCCAGCTCGTCCTCGGCACCAGCCGCCGCGGCCGTATCGAGCGCTTCGTCACCGGGCGCGGCACGGGCGAGACGGTGGTCGAGCTGTCCGCCGACATCGACGTCCACATGGTCACGCACGAGCGGGCGGGGCGCGGCACGCTGCTGCCGTCACGGCGTCGTACGCTGCCCACCGCGCGGTTGGTCGCCGGGCCCGTGGCCGGCCTCGTCCTGCCGGTGCTGCTCACTCTTGTCCTGGACCGGGTGCGCGGCACCGTCAATCTCACCAGCGAGGCGCTGCTGTTTCTGCTCGCCGTGGTGGGCGTGGCCTGCATCGGCGGTGTCGCCTCGGCCGTGGTCGCCTCCGTCACGGCGTCGTTGCTGCTCAACTACTGGTTCATTCCGCCCATGGGCCGGTTCACCCTCAACGATCCGAACGCGCTGCTGGCCCTGGCGATCTTCGCGGTGGTGGCCGCCACGGTCGCGGCCGTCGTGGACCGGTCGCTGAGGCTGTCCAGACGCTCCGCCCGCGCCACCGCAGAGGCGGAGACCATGTCGTCCCTCGCGGGCACCATCGTGCGCGGCGGCGCGACGATCCCGGCGCTGCTGGAACGTACGCGGGAGACGTTCGGCATGGACTCGGCGGAGCTGGTGGAGGAGCCGCCCGACTCCGGCGCGGCCTCGGCGCCCGTCGGCTCCGGCTCCTGGCTCGTGCTGCACGGCCGCGTTCTGCCCTCCTCCGAGCGGCGCGTTCTAGCCGCCTTCGCCGCGCACGTCGGCGCCGCCGTCGAACGGGCCCGGCTCGCCGAGGCCGCCGCCGAGATCGAGCCGGTCAAGGCGGCCGACCGCATGCGCACGGCTCTCCTGCGAGCGGTCGGCCACGACCTGCGCACCCCGCTCGCCGCCGGATGGGCCGCCGTCTCCTCGCTGCGCAGCCGTGACGTGGAATTCTCCGCCGAGGACCGGGACGAACTCCTCGCCACCGCCGACGAGTCGATGGCCAAGCTGAACCGGCTGGTGGAGAACCTGCTCGACCTCAGCCGCCTCCAGGCCGGCGTCTTTACCCTCAGCCTGCGCGCCACCGCCCTGGAGGAGGTCCTCCCGGCGGCCCTCGCGGACACCCCCGAGGTCGAGGTGGGGGACCTGGAGGAGATCCCCGTCGTACTCGCCGACCCGCCGCTCCTCGAACGCGTGATCGCCAACCTGGTCGGCAACGCGGCCCGCCACAGCCCGGCCGGGCGCAAGGTGCTGCTCGCCGCCAGCGCCCACGCGGGCCGTGTAGAACTGCGCGTCGTCGACCGTGGTCCCGGCCTGCCGGCCAACGACCGCGACCGGCTCTTCGAGCCGTTCCAGCGGCTGGGCGACACCGACAACACGGCCGGGCTCGGCCTGGGCCTGGCCCTCTCCCGGGGCCTGACCGAGGCGATGGACGGCACCCTCGTCCCGGAGGACACCCCGGGCGGCGGTCTGACGATGGTGCTGTCGCTGCCGTTCGCCGAGCAGGCGGAGCTCCCCCGGGGCCCGCAGAGCGTAGGAGGTGGCACATGAACAGCAGTCCGGTACCGATGAGAACCCCTTCGGCAGCGAACGGAGGTCCGGTGCGGGACCGGCTCGCCCTGGCGGCCGCTCTCGCGGGACCGATTCCGGTGGCGCTGGCGCTCGTGCCGTTCCGTACGGATCTGTCGCGCACGAACGCGGCGCTGATCCTGGTCGTGGTGGTCGTCGCGGTCGCCGCGATCGGCAGCCGCGCGGCGGGCGCGCTCGCGGCGCTGTCGGCGGCGGCCTGGTTCGACTTCTTCCAGCGTCCCCGCATCAGCGGCGCGTAGCCGTGGGAGGCGTCGTCGACCTGGGCGTGGGTCAGTTCGAGCGGGGCGGCGGTGGGCTGGGGCATGTCGGTACGCCACTTCGGTTCGGTGCGCCTGCTGTGCGCTGCTCCGTAGGGTGCGGGGAGGCCGGATCAGCACGGTTTCACGGCGGTTTCACGGCCCGGGAGACCGCCGTGAGGAGCGTGGCCCCACGGATAGCCCGACCGGCCGGTCTTAACGCACTCTTGACGCGTTCGGCCCAGCTATCCCTGGGCCCTTGAATCACTCTCTGCATACGCTGGTGCTTGCCGTGTCCTTGATGGCCGGAACCTTTCGAAGAGCCGTACGTCAGGAGCACCCCGATGGCCACCGTCGACCACGACGCCCGCACGAGCCGCCTGCGTGCGTGGATGCTGGAGGGGCTGTCCGACATGGGCAAGGGCCGCCAGGTGCCCCAGGCCGCCGAGCCGGTGCCCGAGCCCGTGCACAAGGGGCAGCGGTGGTGGCGGGTGATGTGCCTGACCGGCGTCGACTACTTCTCCACCCTCGGCTACCAGCCGGGCATCGCCGCCCTTGCCGCCGGGTTGCTGTCGCCGATCGCCACCATCGTGCTCGTCATCGTCACTCTGGCGGGCGCACTGCCCGTGTACCGGCGAGTGGCCGAGGAGAGCCCCCGCGGCGAGGGCTCGATCGCGATGCTGGAGCGGCTGCTGACGTTCTGGAAGGGCAAGCTCTTCGTCCTGACCCTGCTCGGCTTCGCCGCCACCGACTTCCTGATCACCATCACCCTGTCGGCGGCGGACGCCTCCACCCACCTGGTGGAGAACCCCCACCTCACCAGCGTGCTGCACGACAAGCAGATGCTGATCACCCTCATCCTTGTGGCCCTGCTCGGCGCTGTGTTCCTCAAGGGCTTCCTGGAGGCGATCGGGGTCGCGGTCGTCCTGGTGGGGATCTACCTGGCGCTCAACGCCGTAGTCGTGGTGGTGGGGTTCTGGCATGTGCTGACGGAACCGCACGTCGTCACCGACTGGACCACCGGCCTCACCGCCGAACACGGAAACGTTTTTGCCATGATCGGCGTCTCCCTGCTGGTCTTCCCGAAGCTGGCCCTCGGCCTCTCCGGCTTCGAGACCGGCGTGGCGGTCATGCCGCACGTCGAGGGCGACCCGGAGGACACCGAGGAGAAGCCGGCGGGCCGTATCCGGGGCACGAAGAAGCTGCTGACCACGGCCGCCGTGATCATGAGCGTCTACCTGATCGCCACCAGCTTCATCACCACGCTCCTCATCCCGGAGAAGGAGTTCGAGTCCGGCGGCCAGGCCAACGGCCGCGCACTCGCGTACCTGGCGCACGAATACCTCGGCAACGCCTTCGGCACCGTCTACGACGTCTCCACCATCGCCATCCTGTGGTTCGCGGGAGCCTCGGCCATGGCCGGACTCCTGAACCTCATGCCCCGCTACCTGCCCCGCTACGGCATGGCCCCGCAATGGGCCCGCGCCGTCCGCCCCATGGTGATCGTCTTCACCCTGGTCGCGTTCCTGGTCACCTGGATCTTCGATGCCGACGTCGACGCACAGGGCGGCGCCTACGCCACCGGTGTCCTGGTCCTGATGTCCTCCGCCGCGATCGCGGTGACCATCGCCGCCCGCCGCGCCCAGCAGCACAACTGGACGATCGGCTTCGCCATCGTCTCCGCGGTGCTCCTCTACGTCACCGTCGTGAACGTCATCGAGCGCCCCGACGGCGTCAAGATCGGCGCCTGCTTCATCGCGGGCATCATCCTCGTCTCGCTCCTGTCCCGGCTCGCCCGCGCCTTCGAGCTGCGCGTCACCAGCGTGACCCTGGACGACATGTCCGGACGTTTCATCAGGGACATGGCCAGCCGCCGGATCCGGTTCATCGCCAATGAGCCCGACAAGCGCGACAAGACCGAGTACCGGGAGAAGATCGAGCAGATCCGGGCCGACAACGACCTGCCGACCCAGGAGGACTTCGTCTTCGTCGAGGTCACCGTCCTCGACCCTTCGGAATTCGAGGCGGGCCTGAACGTACGCGGCGAGGTCCTGCACGGCCGCTACCGCGTCCTCACCCTGGAGTCCTCCTCCATCCCCAACGCCCTCGCCGCCCTCCTCCTCCACGTCCGCGACAGCACCGGCTGCACCCCCCACATCTACTTCGAGTGGACCGAGGGCAACCCCTTCGCCAACTTCCTCCGCTTCTTCCTCTTCGGCCAGGGCGAGGTCGCCCCCGTCACCCGAGAAGTCCTCCGCGAGGCAGAACCCAACCGCTCACGACGCCCACGCATCCACGTCGGCTAGAACGGTTTTCGCCCCCGCCGCCCCTACCCGTCCCATCCCGTACCTGGGGGCGATTGCGCAGTTCCCCGCGCCCCTGACAGGCGGGGTTGTTCGTCGGCTGCGGGTGGGTGGGGGCTGGTCGCGCAGTTCCCCGCGCCCCTAAAAGACAAAAGACAACAGCACCCGGGGCGGGCCGGGGCGACGGGGCGCAGCCCCGAGCCGTTAGGGGCGCGGGGAACTGCGCGAGCAACCCCCACCCACCCGCAGCCAAAGAACCGGCCTACGGGGTCTGGGGCGGAGCCCCAGGAACGGGATGGGACGGGTAGGGGCGGCGGGGGCGAAAGACCCCTCCCTCAGCCCTCGTTCGCCGGACCGTCCCCGTCCACCGTGAACCCGATCACCGTGCCACCCCCATCCCGCCGAAAGGCGAACGGCGTGCCGCCATGCCCCGTGGCCACCTCCCGGACGATGGACAGCCCAAGCCCGGAACCGGGCAGGCTCCGGGCATCGGCGGCACGGTAGAACCGGTCGAAGATACGGACCAGGTCACCATCCGCGATACCAGGACCACGGTCGAGAACCTCGACGCGAACCGGCCCGGGACGACCGACGCCGGGCACGTCACCGCCGGAATCAAAGGCAACCCCACGACCGGCACCCGATCCCGAACCCGAACCCGTGCCCAGCCCCACACCCCCTCGACCCCCCATCCCCGTAACCGCGATCTCGATCGGCGCCCTCCCGTCCCGATCGAACTTGGCCGCGTTCTCCACAAGGTTGGAAATCGCCCGCTGAAGAGCGGTAGGCCGCCCATCGACCTCCGTGTCCCCGCTCACCCGCACGGTGATGTCCCGCCCAGTCCGCCGCCGGGCAACGATCGCGACATCCTCGGCAAGGTCCGCGAGATCGAGCCGCCGCACGGGCTCGGTGTCGGACTGCCCTGCCGCGAGGGCGACCAGCTCGTTCACGAGGTCGGTCAGTTCGCGCGACTCCAGGGCGAGGTCGGCGACGAGTTCCTCCCGGGCCGCGGGCGGCAGCTCGTCGATGCGTCGGAGCATGGAGATGTTCGTACGCAGCGAGGTCAACGGCGTACGAAGCTCATGCCCCGCGTCCTGGACCAGCCGCCGCTGGTCCTCCTCGGACTGGGCGAGCCGGCCCAGCATCCGGTCGAAGGACCGGCCGAGCCGCGCCACCTCGTCGTACCCGGTGACCGGCACCTGGATACCGAGCCGCCCGGTGCGCGCGACGTCCTCGGCGGCCCCCGCGAGCCGCACCAGACGCCGGGTGATCCGCCGGGCCAGCCACCACCCGAACAGCCCCGCCGCGATCACGACCGCCCCGACGAGCAGCACGGTCCGCTGCTGCAGCTCCCGCAGCAGATCCTCCGTATCGCTGAACTGCTGCGCCACCTGCACCGCACCCCGCCCGCCGCCGAGCGCGACGGTCGCCACCCGGTAGCGGTCGCCGC
The DNA here is from genome assembly GCF_041053035.1 of Streptomyces sp. R35. Taxonomy (NCBI): domain Bacteria; kingdom Bacillati; phylum Actinomycetota; class Actinomycetes; order Kitasatosporales; family Streptomycetaceae; genus Streptomyces; species Streptomyces sp. R35. The sequence continues at coordinate 6,338,416 of NZ_CP163440.1, read as the reverse complement.
CGACGTCGACCTCCTTGTGCTCCTCCATCTTTCCCGCCGTGCCGTCGTCCGAGATCGCCCGGTCGTGGCTGCCCACGGGCAGCTGCGGGTTGCCGCGGTCGACGATCGCCCCGCCGGGCCCGAGCACCTGAACGTCCGTACGGCTGGGCCGGATGATGTCGTCGAGCGGCCCGTCGTGGTCGGGGTCGGACGACGCGAAGTCGCCCGGCTGCAGCGGATGCTCGCGCACCTGGTCACGCAGGTCCTGCACGACCTCGGCGAAGACGGTCTGCTGGTCCACACGCACCAGCCGGGCGGCGGCGTCGTAACTCAGGAACCCGACGAGAACCGTGACGGCGGCGGCGACGGCCGCGAAGGACACCGTGAAGGTGGCCCGCAGAGAGGACACGCGCCGAAGCCGCAGCCGGGAAACCCGTCGAAGCCAACCGGATCTACCAGGCGTCCCAGGTGTGCCAGATGCGCCAGGCGTGCGGGACCGGGAAGACTTGGTTGAGCTGGGGGGCACTCAGTCCTCCCTCAATACGTACCCCACGCCCCGCACGGTGTGGATCAGTGCCGGTGCCCCCGGCTCGTCGAGCTTGCGCCGCAGATAGCCCACGTACACGGCGAGATTCTTCGATCCCGGGCCGAAGTCGTAGCCCCAGATCCGGTCGTAGATCGTGGCGTGGTCGAGGACGATGCCGGCGTTGCGGACGAGCAGTTCGAGGAGTTCGAACTCGGTCCGGGTCAGCTCCAGCTCCCGCTGCCCGCGCCACGCGCGCCGCGCCTGGATGTCCATGCGCAGCTCAGCCGCCGTGAGCTGCCCGTTCGACGCCTGGGCCTCCTTGGACACGGATGCCTGTACGTCGTCGAAGGCGCCGTTCCCGTTGCCGGTGCGGCGCAGCAGGGCGCGCAGCCGGGCGAAGACCTCCTCGACGTCGAACGGCTTGACCACGTAGTCGTCGGCGCCGGCGTCCAGGCCCGCGATGCGGTCCGCGGTCTCGACGAGCGCGGTGAGCATCAGGATGGGGATGCGGTTGCCCTCCGCGCGCAGCACGCGGCACACCTGGAGGCCGTCGATGCCGGGCATCATCACGTCCAGGACGAGGACGTCCGGTGGGGTGCGGTGGGTCTGGGCCAGCGCCTCCACCCCGTCGGCGACGGCCGTCACCTCATAGCCCTCCAGTGTCAGCGCCCTTTCCAGGGCGTGACGGATGGCACGGTCGTCCTCGGCGAGCAGCACGTTCTGGGGCACCCCACCAGTCTGCCAAGCCCCTGGCCGAGTACCACCTGATGAGCGGACCTATCCCCGCCCTTCTTACCCGCCTCTCACCCCTGCCTGGCGCGTCGCCTTACCTCCCCGGGTCACTGTGTCCCGTATGTCAGGACGGGCGAGCCCTGACAGTCCCTCCGCCCGGCCGCCCCGGGGACACCCCCGGCTCGGGGGCGGCCGGAGCGGCAGGGTCTGCGCCGGTTTCTTTCGCCCCCGCCGCCCCTACCCGTCCCATCCCTGGGGGCTGCGCCCCCAGACCCCCCTAAAAGACTGCGCAGTTCCCCGCGCCCCTAAAAGGGGCGCGGGGAACTGCGCAATCGTTTGGACCAGCCCCCACCCACCGGCAGCCAACACACAAACCGAACGGGGTCGAAGGGGCGGAGCCCCTGGGGGATGGGACGGGTAGGGGCGGCGGGGGCGAAGAAGGTCCCGGCGCCCTACGGCCGCAGCGCCGCAAGCTGCTGCTCGAAGGGGGTCACCTCGAAACGCCCCCCAGCCACAGCCACAGCCGCAGCCCCAGCCCCACTCCCCCGCACCCCTGTCGCCAACCCCACCATCAACCCGGCCAACTCCCCCGCCGCCCTCTCAATCCGCTCCGCCAGCCCCTCGGCCCCCCAGTCCTCCGAAGCCGCATACACCCCGGTCGGCACGACCACAGCCCGCAGATACGCGAACAACGGCCGCAGCGCGTGCTCAAGAACCAGCGAGTGCCGCCCCGAACCACCGGTCGCCGCGATCAGCACCGGCTTCCCGGCCAGCACATCCTTGTCCCCACCGGACATCACGTCGAAGAAGGACTTGAACAGCCCGCTGTAGGAGGCGGAGAAGACCGGCGTGACGACAATGAGCCCGTCCGCGGACGTCACCGCGTCGATCGCGGCGGCCAGCTCCCGCCCGGGGAACCCGTTCGTGAAGTTGTGAGCGATCTCGACGGCCAGATCACGCAGCTCGACGACTTCGACATCAACCTCGACATCGGCATCGAGGCCCGCACTACGAACCGTCGCGGCAGCCAGCCGGTCCCCCAGCAACCGCGTGGACGACGGAACACTCAACCCCGCAGAAACGACGACGAGCTTCATACGACGGTCACCTCCTGGGAATCCGTACCGAGGGACTGGCCAAGGGACTGAACAAGAGACGCGTGGGTCGGCGCATCCGGCACCCCGGCCGGCCGCCCCTTGGCGAACTCCTCGCGCAACACCGGCACGACCTCCTCGCCCAGCAGATCGAGCTGCTCAAGGACGGTCTTCAGCGGCAGCCCCGCGTGGTCCATCAGGAACAGCTGGCGCTGGTAGTCACCGGCGTACTCCCGGAAGGCCAGCGTCTTCTCGATCACCTGCTGCGGCGAGCCGACGGTCAGCGGGGTCTGCTCGGTGAAGTCCTCCAGCGACGGCCCGTTCCCGTACACCGGCGCGTTGTCGAAGTACGGCCGGAACTCCTTCACGGCATCCTGCGAGTTGCGCCGCATGAACACCTGGCCGCCCAGCCCCACGATCGCCTGCTCGGCCGTGCCGTGCCCGTAGTGCGCATACCGCTCGCGGTAGAGCTCGACCATCCGCTTGGTGTGGTCGGCCGGCCAGAAGATGTTGTTGTGGAAGAAACCGTCGCCGTAGTACGCGGCCTGCTCGGCTATCTCCGGCGAGCGGATGGAGCCGTGCCAGACGAACGGCGGTACCCCGTCCAACGGCCGCGGCGTCGAGGTGAACGACTGCAGCGGCGTACGGAACTTGCCCTCCCACGTCACCACGTCCTCGCGCCACAGCCGGTGCAGCAGCGCGTAGTTCTCGATGGCGAGGTTGATGCCCTGACGGATGTCCTTTCCGAACCAGGGATAGACCGGGCCGGTGTTGCCGCGCCCCATCATCACGTCCACTCGCCCGTCCGCCAGATGCTGGAGCATCGCGAAGTCCTCGGCGATCTTCACCGGGTCGTTGGTGGTGATGAGGGTCGTGGACGTGGAGAGGACGAGCTTCTCGGTGCGCGCGGCGATATAGCCGAGCATGGTGGTCGGCGACGACGGCACGAACGGCGGGTTGTGGTGCTCGCCGGTCGCGAAGACGTCGAGCCCGACCTCCTCGGCCTTCTGCGCGATGGCGACCATGGCCTTGATGCGCTCGTGCTCGCTCGGCGTCCGGCCCGTGGTCGGGTCCGGTGTGACATCACCGACGCTGAAGATCCCGAACTGCATGGTCGCTCACCCTCCAGGTTGTTGAGTATTCAACTATACCCTCGAACCATCCCCCCTCCACAGATATTCCGGCAGCCCGAGAGCCCGGCAGTCCGGCACTCTCCGGCACTCCGGCAGCCCGGGCGTTGTCAGTGCCCCGCCCTACGATCCCCTCATGGCCTCCCCACGCCGTGACACCCGAGGCATCGTCGACGCCGCGGAACTGTTCGCGCGCGTGAACTTCCGACGCCCCGAACCCCCCGAACCCCTCCGCCCTTACGTGGAGCACTACTGGCTGATCGACTGGGACCTCCCCGAGCCGTATGTCTCCCATGTGGTCCCGCACCCCTCGGTCCACATCGTGTTCCAGCAGTACGAGGGCCAGGAGCCCTCCGTCGAGGTGGCGGGAGTCCAGTTCGGCCTGTTCACCCAGAAACTGGAGGGGCGGGGACGGGTGTGCGGCGTCAAGTTCAGGCCCGGCGCCTTCCGCCCCTTCGCCCCGCAGTGCCCGGTGTCGGAGTGGACAGGCCGACGGGCATGGTGGCCCGAGGTCTACCCGGACACGGACCCCGCCGCGATCCTCGCCCCCGACGAGGAGGCCGCCCGCATCGCCGCCCTCGACACCTTCGTCCATACCCTCGGCCCCCACCCCGACCCCCAGGCCGATCTGGCGACGGCCCTGGTCGACCGCATCCGCACCGACCGCACGATCCGCCGCGTCGGCGACTTCGCCCGCGCCGAAGGCATGTCCGTACGACTGCTGCAGCGCCTGTTCGCCGGATACGTCGGCGTGGGCCCCAAGTGGGTCATCCTCCGCTACCGCATCCACGAGGCCCTGGAACGAGCCGAGACCTCCCAGCCGGTGGACTGGGCAGGCCTGGCCGCCGACCTCGGCTACGCCGATCAGGCCCACCTGGTACGGGACTTCACGGCGACGGTAGGCGTCCCGCCGACGGCATACGCGAGCGCCCGCCGGCCCACCTGACCCCATCCGCCGCCCCCGCCACCCCGCGACCCCCCGCAATCCCCGCCATCGCCGAGTAATGACTTGACCTCCCCCTCCCCCATGCCGCACATTTATCTGCGTGACGCAGACACTGCACAACGCAAAAGAATCCAACGGCGAATCCGCGCCCCCATCACCGCGCACCCGCTGGACGATCCTCGGAGTCGTCCTGGCCGCCGACGTCCTGGACCTCCTCGACAGCACCATCACCAACATCGCCGCCCCGACCATCGCCAAGGACCTCGGCGGCGGCACCACCCTCATCCAGTGGCTCGGCGCCTCCTACGCCCTCGCCCTCGGCGTGCTGCTGGTCCTCGGCGGACGACTGGGCGACAAGTACGGCCGCCGCACCCTCTTTCTCACCGGCCTCGCCGGCTTCACCGCGGCCTCGGTCGCCTGCGGTCTCGCGCCGAGCCCGGGGACACTCGTCGCCGCCCGCCTCGCACAGGGCGCCTTCGGCGCGCTCGTCATCCCGCAGGGCTTCGGCATCCTCGGCGCCACCTGGCCCCGGGACCAGATCGGCAAGGCGTACAGCCTCTTCGGCCCGGTAATGGGCCTCTCGGCCGTCGGCGGCCCGATCCTCGCCGGCTTCCTCATCGACACGAACATCGGCGGCCTCGGCTGGCGCGCGATGTTCCTCATCAACATCGTCCTCGGCGGCGCCGCACTCCTCGCCGCCGCCCGCCTGCTCCCCCGCGACACCGGCGACCGCACGGTCACCGTCGACGGCCCCGGCTCAGCCCTCCTGGCCGCCACGATGCTCACCCTGCTCTCGGCCCTGATCGAAAGCTCGGCACACGGCTGGACGACCACGAACATCCTGCTCCTCGCCGCGGGAGCAGCCCTCTTCGCCGCTTTCTGCCACCGCCAGCGCACCGCGGCCAACCCCTTGATCCAGCCCTCTCTCCTGCACAACCGGGGCTTCACCTCAGGACTCGTCCTCGGCATCGTCTTCTTCGCCGCGGTCGCCGGACTCCTCTACGTCGTCTCGCTCTTCTTCCAGCAGGCCCTCGGCCGCTCCCCCGCGGGCGCCGCACTCGGCCTGATGCCCCTGTCCGCCGGCATCGTCATCGCCGCGATCGCCTGCTACCGCCTGATCGGCACACTGGGCCGCCGCCTCGTCCTCCTCGGCCTGCTCATCACCCTCGCCGGAACGGGCTACCTGCTCGCCCTCGTTGCCATCTCCGGTACGGACACCGGCAGTTGGGCCCTGGTCCCGCCCCTGCTCGTCATCGGCCTCGGCATGGGCACCTGCTTCGGCTCGATCTACGACGTCACCATCGGCGACATCGCGCAGAGCGAGGCGGGCAGCGCGGGCGGCTCGCTCGGCGCGGTCCAGCAACTCGCCAACGCGATCGGCGCCGCGGCCGTCACCACCGTCTACTTCAGGGCACTCAAGCCGACCGGCGGCGGCGAGGCCCACGCCACCACCATGAGCCTCATCGCCGTCGCCGCGGTCACCCTCCTGTGCTGCCCCCTCGTACGCCTCCTGCCGCTCAAGGCACCGGAGGACCAACACCACTGAGGAAATACGAGCCGGAGGAAGTACGAGCCCGAGGAAGTACGAGCCTGGGGCTGGAGCACGAGCCTAGGGCTGGAGCACGAGCCGCCCCCGCAGCCCGCCCTCCGCCAGCCGCGCGTGTGCCTTGGCCGCCTCGTCCAGGGCGTACGTCTCGGCGACCCGGAGCGTCAGCACCTCCTCGTCGACGAGCGCCGCCAGCTCCGCGAGCCGCGCCCCGTCGGGGGCGACCTCCACCGCGCCGGTCCGCACCCCCCGCACGGACGCGGGGTGGGCCCCCGGAATGACCCCCACGAACGCGCCGCCGTCCCGCACCCACTCCAGGGCGGCCTCACCGAGCAGCGCCGCGTCCAGCACCCCGTCCACGCTCCCCGCCGCCACGGCCCCCGACACGAACCGGGCCGACCCCAGCGACCGTACGAGCTCCTCGTCGCCCTCCCGGGCCAGCGCGGTCACCGACAGCCCACGATGGACGGCGAGCTGCACGGCATAACCACCGACCGCACCCGCGGCCCCCGTGACCACCAGGCTCTGCCCCGCCTCCAGTCCCAGCGCGTCCAGGGCCTGCGCGGCGGTCAGGGCGTTCAGCGGCAGGGTCGCCGCGTGCACCACGTCGACCGAAGCGGGCGCCTTGGCCACGGCATCGGCGTCGACAACGACGTAATCGGCATGCGTGCCAAGGGACTTGGCGGTCCCGTAAGCCAGCGCCACCACTTCATCGCCGACACTCCACCCCGTGGCCACGCCCGGCGCGTCGACGGTCCCGGCCACATCCCACCCCAGCCCCAGCCTCTTCCCCGCGCCCCCGAACACGCCCGCACGCACCCCCGCGTCGACCGGATTCAACGCGGCGGCCGCGACCTTGATCCGCACCTGCCGAGCCCCCGGCTCGGGCACCGCCACCTCGACGATCTCCACGGCATCCGGACCACCAAAACCCGTCACAACAGCTGCACGCACGTCAACTCTCCTCACTCCAAGGCGATTTACCGGGTATCTCTCCCGCTGCAACAACCCTAGGAAGAGTTACTATCCTTTGGTAAGTAGGCACCTGAAGGTGCGTACGTCACCCGGAGGTGAGCCATGGCGACCACGACGGCGGCCCAGCAACGCAAGCAGGCACGCATCGAGTACGACGCGTTCATCAGGAGCTGCCCCACCAACCAGCTCCTCGACCGCATCAGCGACAAGTGGGTCAGCCTGGTCGTCAGCGCACTGGCCGAAGGGTCCATGCGCTACAGCGACCTGGGCCGCAAGATCGCGGGCGTAAGCCCCAAGATGCTGACGCAGACCCTGCGTTCACTGGAACGCGACGGCATCGTCGCCCGCACCGTCACCCCCTCCGTACCGGTCCGGGTCGACTACGAACTGACCCCCCTCGGCACCAGCCTCAGCTGCCTGCTCTCCGCCGTGAAGGACTGGGCGGAACTACACATCGAGGAGGTCAACGAAGCGCGCGAGCACTACGACACCTCCTCCGAGGCATCCTGAAACTCCCCGCCCCGCAGCCGCGCGATCTGCTCCGCACTGAAATCGACCGTGCGCCTCATATGCCCGATGATCAGGGCGAGTTCATCATCCTCAAGCCCGTCGAAGAGGGCATACCAGCCACCCCCCAGCCGGTCCCACATCCGCCCGAACTCGACGATCTTCTCCGGCACGGTCGCCACAAGCACCCGCCGCCGGTCGACCACGTCCCGCTCCCGCACGACGTACCCGGCCTTCTCCAGCCGGTCCACCAGCCGCGTGGCCGACCCGGTCGTCAGCCCGGTCAGCTCGGCAATCCGCCCGGTCGTCACCGCCCCGTCCTCCAGGCTGAGCAGATTCAGACACTGCAGATCCGTCGGATGCAGCCCCAGATGATCGGCAACGGCCTGGTTGAACAGCGCGTACGACGCCATGTACCGACGCGACACCACAGACAACTCGCCAAGCAACCGCTCCCGCCCAGCCATGCCCCACCTTTCCTCTGCACGAAACAGAAATCGTACGACGCAGACACCCACCCACACCGGACCGACCCGATCACCCACCCCCACCCGGGACGACGACGCACCCGCAGTCGGCAACGCACAGAAGGGGCCGTGCCGGTACGTCCAGCCCGTCGCTTACGTGGTTATGGCCAAGTTCATGCCATGGCAGCAAACAGCAATGCCCACCGGCGACGGGCTGGACGTACCGGCACGGCCCCGACCCCCAACGACGAACCGCACCGCACGCGCACGCGCACCCGCACCCGGCCCCCTCAGAACACGTACGAATCCCCGGTGTCCAGCGCCAACACCCGCTGCCGATCATTCGCATGGTTCCGATCCACGGCCCCACCACTCCACACCGTGTCCACCTCCATCGTGACCTCCGACGGCACCCCCCGAAGCCACACCGTCAGCCGAATCTCCTCCCCCAGCCCATCCGCCGCCAACGCCCCCGTCCGGCACACCACAGCCCGCGCCTCCGACCGAATACACCCCTCCGGCAGCCGCTGCACATCCGCCAGCGCCGCCGACCACCGCAGCCGCACCGTCGCGTCGGCAACAGCGTTCGGCCCATGGTTCTGCGGCGTCAGCCGGACATCGACGCTGCCCGCGGCCATGGACACGTACCCGTGGTAGGCGAGATCGGCCTCAGGAGCGAGGGCAACCACAGGCGAGCCCGCACCCACCACAAGAAGAGCCCCCGCACCCACCCCACACAGCATCCGCATCCGCATGACGTCATTTCCTTCGCTCGAAGCACAGGGTCACCCGATGTATCCCACCCCTGACCGCCGACAGGCGCCGTCCATCAGGTGACGCAATCCCTGTCGCACCCCCATGCGAAGGTGAACGCATGCTGATCGTCCGCTCCGCCGCCCTCTTCGTCCTCGCCGCGCTCTTCGAGATCGGCGGCGCCTGGCTGGTCTGGCAGGGCGTACGCGAACACCGCGGCTGGCTCTGGATCGGCGCGGGCGTCATGGCACTCGGCGTGTACGGCTTCGTCGCCACCCTCCAGCCGAACGCCGACTTCGGCCGCATCCTCGCCGCGTACGGCGGAGTCTTCGTGGCCGGCTCCCTCGCCTGGGGCATGGTCGCGGACGGCTACCGCCCCGACCGCTGGGACATCACCGGCGCGCTGATCTGCCTCGCGGGAATGGCCGTCATCATGTACGCGCCACGCGGCAACTGAGCCCACAGGACCCGACCGCGGAGCTCACCGGACCCGGAACCCGGACAGCTCGACGCCACCGCCCGCCACCTGCCTATCCTGGCGAAGACCGCCGCACACCCAAGAACACGAGCGCACCGCCCAAGAAGACGAGCGCACCGCCCAAGGAGCACACATGACCGCGCCCTCCGCCCCTTCCCGCATCGCCGTCGTCACCGGCGCGAGCAGCGGTATCGGCGCGGCGACGGCCCGGCAACTCGCCGCGGCCGGCTACCGCGTCGTGCTGACCGCCCGCCGCAAGGACCGCATCGAGGCGCTGGCGGAAGAGATCAACGCGGCGGGCCACGAGGCGGCCGCGTACGCGCTGGACGTCACGGACCGCGCGGCGGTCGACGAGTTCGCGACGGCGTTCAAGACGATCGGCGTCCTGGTCAACAACGCGGGCGGCGCGCTGGGCGCCGACCCGATCGCGACGGGCGACCCGGCCGACTGGCGCCAGATGTACGAGACGAACGTCATCGGCACGCTCAACATCACCCAGGCCCTCCTCCCCGCCCTCACCGCGAGCGGCGACGGCACGGTCGTGGTGCTCTCCTCCACCGCGGGCCACGGCACGTACGAGGGCGGCGGCGGCTACGTGGCCGCCAAGCACGCCGAGCACGTCCTCGCCGAGACGCTGCGCCTGGAGATCGTCGGCACGCCCGTCCGTGTCATCGAGGTCGCACCCGGCATGGTCAGGACGGACGAGTTCGCGCTGACCCGCTTCGGCGGCGACACGGACAAGGCGGCGAAGGTCTACGAGGGCGTGGCGGCCCCCCTGACCGCCGACGACGTCGCGGACACCATCACCTGGGCGATCACCCGCCCCAGCCACGTCAACATCGACCTGCTGGTCGTCCGCCCGCGCGCCCAGGCGTCGAACACAAAGGTCCACCGGGAACTGTGATGACGGAGCAGCCGGAAACACCGCAGACGCCGGAGGACTCCCTCGAGAAGCACCGCCTGGCCGAGGAGACGAGGAACGAACGCAAGGTCTGGTACTTCTTGGCCTACTTCCTCTTCGGCATCCACATCGTGGCGTTCGTCATGATCTACGCGGTGACGCACGCGAAGTGATCGCGACGGGCGTACGGCCCACGTACGCTCCCGCGATGTGAACAGACACATACCTTTCAACCGTCTGCACAACTTCCGCGACCTGGGCGGATACACAACGGAGGACGGCAGAACGGTCCGCTGGGGCCGAGTGTTCCGCGCGGACGCCCTGAGCAAACTCAAGGCCACGACCGAGGCCGATGCCGAGGACTGGAACCGCTTCCTGGCCCTCGGCATCCGTACGGTGATCGACCTCCGCTACCCCTGGGAGATCGAGGCGAAGGGCCGGGTCCCCGAACACCCGACCCTCACGTACCACAACCAGAGCATCGAGCACCGCCCGTACGACCAGCCGTCGCTGGGCCCCTCGGTCGCCCCCGGCCCGTACCTGGCCGCCCGCTACCTGGAGGTGGCGGAGGACGGCGTCAAAGAGATCCGCGAAACCCTGGAGCTGATCGCGACGGCGGACGAGGGACCGGTCGTCTTCCACTGCGCCTCCGGCAAGGACCGCACGGGCCTGGTGGCGGCCCTGGTCCTGACCCTCCTGGGAGTCCCGGAGAAAACGATCGTCGAGGACTTCACCCTCACCGAACGGGCAACGGCCCGCCTCCTGGCGGACTGGCACGCGACAAACCCGGACCGCCCCCAGATCTGGCCGGCCTACGGCAAGGCCCCCGCCGAGGTGATGACGGAGTTCCTCTCCGCCCTGAAGACCCGCCACGGCTCGATCCAGGCCTACGTCACCGACACCCTCGGCCTGGACACCACCTTCACGGAGTCCCTCCGAACGGCCCTCCTCGACCCCCCGCTGACCTTCCGCAGAGCCACCGAGAACGACCTCCCCACCCTGGTCCGCCTGCGCGACGAAGCAGCCCGCTGGCAGCTGGCCCACGGCATCGACCAGTGGAAGCCGGGCCAACTGGGCGAGCCCCACTTCCGCACCCGCCTGGCCGAGGGCGAGGTCTGGCTCGCGCTCCAGGGCGACCAGATCGCGGGCGCCTGGGAACTCTGGTGGGATGACCCGGCGGCCTGGGGCCCCCAACCCCCCACCGCCGCCTACATCCACCGCCTGATGACCGACCGCCGTGTGGCTCCACCCGGCACGGGCCGCCTGATGCTGACGGAGGCAGAACGCCGCATCGCAGCCTCCGGCCGCACCCTCTCCCGCCTGGACTGCCTCTCCAGCAACCCACGCCTACGGGAGTACTACCAGGCCGCGGGCTACACAGTCGTCGGCGAACAGTCCGCCAAGGACGGCGGCCTCGGCAGCCCGTACGCGGTGACACTCCTGGAGAGGCGACTCCACTAACTCACAAGGGTGAACCACATAGATCACCCATACGACCCCAGGACTCCCGATCTAGGCTCGCGCCACAACATCAAAACGACGGCCCTCGGCGGGGATAGCCGTCCCAGCCGAGGGCCTGACCATCAAGGAAGGCAGACTTCCCTGTGGCTGAACGCGAGCCTAACGCGCACCAATTCACACTGGACGATGCCCTGGGCGTCGACACGACGGGGTTCATGGACCTCGAAGACCCCAACTACGCCTACATGTTCGGCTTCTTGCAGGCGGACGGGCACCTCTCCCAGCAGTCCAGGCAGCGAGGACGTCTGACGGTGGAGATCAACGCGCGAGACATCGAGCTACTGCGCGAGTTCCAGCGGCTGACGCCGTACAACAGCAGCATCACCGAACGCACCCGATCCACGAACTTCGCCGAGACCCACCATTCGGCAACCTGGTCCGTGTGCTCCCTCGAAGCCAGGACCAAGCTCAACGAACTCGGCCTGCCCTACGGTCGCAAGTCGAAGAAGATCACCCCACCGCGCGTCGAGTTCTCGCGCCGCGACTACCTCCGGGGCGTGATTGACGCCGACGGTTCAGTGGGCTGCACAGGCAAGGGCTTCCCCTTCGTCTCCCTCACCACGGCCAGTACCGCCATCGCCGCCTACCTGTGCTTCTACGCCAAGAAGATCACGGGAGCCGAGCGCTTCATCAAGCGCAACGCTCGCGACGGGATCTACAACATCCTCTACACGAAGGAGGCAGCCCAGGAATTGGGCAGTCACCTCTACTACCGAGGCTGCCTTTCGCTGGAGCGGAAGCAGACAGCCGCCGAATCACTCGCCGACTGGCTGCGCCCAGCGGACATGAGGGTCGCACCCGACCGCCGACGCTGGAAGGAGTCGGAGGACCGAGTGCTGCTGAGGCTGAACAACGATGCATTGGCAGCCCGGGAACTCGGCCGCTCCGAGAAGAGCTGCACCATCCGACTCTGGCGTCTACGCACCGGGAAAGTTCCCCTGCCGCCAAGTGATCAGTGACCAACTGACGGATGGCCCCCGAGCTTGCTCCAGCTCGGGGGCCATCGCGCGTCGACTCATCCCTTCACACAGATGAACTGCTTCAGCTTCGCCACGACCTCAACAAGGTCGCGCTGCTGCTCCATCACCTGCTCGATCGGCTTGTACGCACCGGGAATCTCATCCACGACGCCGGAGTCCTTGCGGCACTCCACGCCTCGCGTCTGCTCCTCCAGGTCCTTCGTCGTGAAACGGCGCTTCGCAGCGTTCCGGCTCATACGGCGACCCGCCCCGTGCGAAGCCGAATTGAATGCCTTCTCGTTTCCGAGCCCCTTCACGATGTACGAGCTGGTTCCCATCGAGCCCGGGATGATCCCGTACTCCCCGGAGCCCGCACGGATCGCGCCCTTGCGGGTGACAAGCAGGTCCATGCCCTCATACCGCTCCTCCGCCACATAGTTGTGGTGGCAGGAGATCTCCTGCTCGAAGGTCGGCTTCGCCTTCTTGAACTCCTTGCGGATCACGTCCTTGAGGAGCGCCATCATGATTGCGCGGTTGTACTTCGCGTACTCCTGTGCCCAGAAGAGGTCGTTACGGTATGCGACCATCTGCGGGGTATCCGCGACGAAGACCGCGAGGTCACGGTCAACCAGGCCCTGGTTGTGCGGCAGCTTCTGAGCCACACCGATGTGGTACTCGGCCAGTTCCTTGCCGATATTTCGAGACCCGGAATGAAGCGTGAGCCATACCGAACCCTCGGAATCGAACAAAAGTTCGACATAGTGATTGCCCCCGCCGAGCGTTCCCATCTGCAAAGTGGCCCGCCCCTGCCGGAACTTCACCGCCTCCGCAACCCCATCGAACCGCCCCCAAAACTCATCCCACCCCGCCGTAGCGAGCCCATGGAACCGCCCCGGCTCAACGGGCGACTCATGCATCCCCCGCCCCACCGGAATCGCCTCCTCGATCTTCGACCGAAGCCGCGAAAGATCCCCCGGCAGATCATTGGCGGTGAGCGACGTCTTGACGGCAGACATCCCGCACCCGATGTCGACCCCCACCGCCGCAGGACACACCGCATCCCGCATGGCGATGACGGACCCGACGGTCGCGCCCTTCCCGTAATGCACATCCGGCATCACGGCGAGCCCCTTGATCCACGGCAGGGTCGCCACGTTCTGGAGCTGGCGCAGGGCCACGTCCTCGACCGACGCCGGGTCGGCCCACATGCGGATGGGGACCTTCGCCCCCGGAATCTCTACGTACGACATATCGTCCTCATTCCCCCTGAAACCACCACAAGTCATAAAACGCAAAACCGGCGCCAAGGTCGACGTATAGGACAACGGACCGGCGTCCACGGCAGTGCGTGCGATACACATTGTCTCCAGGGGCCGCCCCCACGCGGCAACCGAATAACCACAGGACACCCGGGCCGCAGCGCCGTCGGGAACCGTCGAGAGGAGCCTGACCGTGCAGCGGAAGGCGTACGTACCCGGCGTCGCCGTACTCCTCGCGGCCTTGCTGGCGGGCTGTACGGGCGGTTCGGGAAGCGGCGGTCCGGAAGAGGACTCCAAGGGGAGCGACTCCACCGCCACGGCGACGGCGGCTCAGCCGGGCAAGTACCGCACGCTCCCGGAGGCCTGCGGCTCGGCCGCCCATGACACCCTCGACTCACTCCTTCCCGGGATCAAGCAGATCGCGGACGAGGAGCAGCGCGAGAAGGCGTACGAGGGCGAGGCCACGCTCACGTACGACACGGACCGGCGCGACGGCTGCCGCTGGAAGGTGGAGTCCACGTCCGCCACCGATCACCTCCTCATCGACTTCGAGCGCGTGGTCTCGTACGACAACACGGTGAGCGACGACAGCAAGGCCGAGGAGATCTACGGGCGCAAGGAAACGGCGGCCGACCTTCCCGAGCCGACCGACACCGGCTCCGGTTCCGGCTCCAGTGCCGATTCCGGCGTCTCGGACACGGCCACTCCCTCCTCGTCCCCGTCCACGTCCTCCTCCTCGCCCTCCTCCACGTCCCCCTCCTCGTCCGCGTCTCCGTCCGAGACCCCCGTCGATCTCCAGCCCCGTACGCTCGACGGTCTCGGCGACGAGGCGTTCCTGAACGACAAGCTGAGTTCGGCGTCCTCGACGGCTCAGCAGCGCACGGTGACTGTGGTGTTCCGCACGTCGAATGTGATCGTGACGATCGAGTACGCGGAGCAGCCGACCGCGTCCACCGAGGCTCCGGACAGCAAGGAAATGCAGGACAGCGCGCGGAAACTGGCGCAGAAGCTGGTGGAGACGCTCAACGCGTAGCGGGTCAGCGGTGCCTGTCGGTGGCCTCTTCCAAACCCCTCGAACAGGAAACGCTCAGGCGCCTCACCGCGTACCGTGGCCCCTCGGACCCGACCGGCCGCACGTTCCATGTGCGGCCGTACCACGAGCGCCACGAGTGAAGGAACCATGCACCGACCAGTACAGCGAGTAGGCCGAGCACCGCGACTCACCCGCATCCTTGTCAGCGCAGCAGCCGTCCCGGTGATGTTCGTCGCCGCGGGCTGTTCTTCGGACTCCGGCTCCGGTGACGACGCGAAGGCGAGCGCCGGTTCGAGCCCTGACGCGAAGGCGTCCGCGAGCGCTTCGGCCAATGCCGTGAAGCCGGCCGCGTACGCGACGCTTCCCGAGCCGTGCGCGGTGCTGTCGAAGAAGACGCTGGGCGAACTGGTCCCGAAGGGCGCCAAGTCCGGCAAGGAGGGCAAGTCGGACGATGTCGCGACGCGCGGCAACTGCTATTGGAGCAGCCTCGACAACAACGGTGTGAAGGGCTCGCAGTTCCGCTGGCTGAACGTGGCGCTGCTGCGTTTCGACTCGGACTCGCGCGGCGAGGGCGACCAGCTCGCGCACACGTACTTCGAGAAGCAGGTCACGAACGCGCAGGCGGTGACGGGCGCGAAGAACACCAAGTCGGAACCGGTGGCCGGGACGGGCGACGAGGCGACGGCGGTGACCTACGACCTGAAGAAGAAGGAAGGCTCCTTCAAGCAGCAGACGATCGTGGCCCGCGTCGAGAACGTCGTCGTCACCCTCGACTACAACGGTGCCGGTCTCGCGGGCGAGAAGACCCCGAGCGCCGCCGGCCTGCTGAAGGCGGCCGAGAAGGCTGCGAAGGAGGCGGTGGCCGCGGTGTCCGCCGCGAACCAGGACGGGGGCGCCCAGGCGAGCGCCTCCCCCTCGAAGTCGGCCACCCCGTCGAAGTCGGCCACGGCCTCGAAGTCGGCTTCCCCGTCGAAATCGGCGTCCAAGAGCGCCTCGCCGTCCAAGTCGGCGACCAAGAAGAGCTGAGGTCCTTGGAAAGCGGTCTGCGGCTCAACTCGTAGCCCCACCAGGACAGTTGATGGAGCCCGGGCCCCACGGGGACCGGGCTCCTGCCGTACCGCCCGACCGTCCGCCGCACACATGTGCCACCCTGTTGCCCGCAACAACGTGCAATGGGAGGGGAGTACGGGTGTCCGCGCCCATTCAGCTCACACGGATGCACCGCGTTCTCATCGGCGTGGTCGTCGCCGGTGCGCTCGTCATCGCGGGGATCGGTTTCGCCGGTTCGTACGCCGCCGTCCGTGAGCTCGCCATCAAGAAGGGCTTCGGGAACTTCTCGTACGTGTTCCCGATCGGTATCGACGCGGGCATCTGCGTCCTGCTGGCCCTGGATCTGCTCCTCACCTGGATCCGCATCCCCTTCCCGCTGCTGCGCCAGACGGCGTGGCTGCTGACGGTCGCGACGATCGCGTTCAACGGCGCGGCGGCCTGGCCGGACCCGCTGGGCGTGGGCATGCACGCCGTCATCCCGGTTCTGTTCGTGGTCTCGGTCGAGGCGGCCCGCCATGCGATCGGCCGCATCGCGGACATCACCGCGGACAAGCACATGGAGGGCGTCCGCCTCACCCGCTGGCTGCTCTCCCCCGTCCCCACCTTCCTCCTCTGGCGCCGCATGAAGCTCTGGGAGCTGCGCTCCTACGAGCAGGTCATCAAGCTGGAGCAGGACCGTCTCGTCTACCAGGCCCGCCTCCACTCCCGCTTCGGCCGCGCCTGGCGCCGCAAGGCCCCCGTGGAGTCGCTGATGCCGTTGAGGCTGGCAAGGTACGGCGTCCCCTTGGCGGAGACGGCCCCCTCGGGCTTGGCGGCGGCGGGCATCGAGCCGGTGCTGCTGCCCCCGGTGCCGCAGTTGGAGGTGGCGCGCGAGCCGGAACCGACGGCACCCGTCGTAGAGAGCAACGCGGCGCCTGTCCGGGAACAGCTTCCCGCCGCCGAGGCGAACGAGCCCCCCGAGCAGCCGGAGGACTACGCCGAGCCGCAGAGTCAGTGGCTTCAGGCGCGGGACCCCCAGTCCGTCGCGTATCAGGGCGGCTACGACCCGACGTACGACCCGGATGCCGCGTACCGGCAGTGGTACGAGGAGCAGCAGCAGGCCGAGCAGTTCGAGGAGCAGCAGCGGTTCCGGGCTCGGCAGCAGTTCGAGGAACAGCAGCGGTTCGAGCAGCAGACGTTCCCGCAGCAGCGGTACGAGGAGCAGCCTGCCCCCGCCCCGGAGCCCTCTCCGGAGGACACCGGTACCTTCCCGATCCCGTCCGGCCCGGGCCGTACCCGTGAGCTGGGTGGGGGCGGCGGCTCGGAGCCGACCGAGCCGACCGAGGAGGACTACTACCAGGTCTTCAAGAAGTCGATAGACGGCAGCTATCCGACCTCGGGCCAGTTCAGGGGCGACGTGGAGGCGACGTACGGCACCACGCTCCCGCAGCGCGAGGCCGACCGTATGGTCAACCGCTTCACCAACCGCCACACGGCGGAACTCCAGGACGACCACATCGCGTAGGCACGTCAGCGTGTACGAGGAAGGGGGCGCCCGGTGATCACCGGGCGCCCCCTTCCTCGTACAGCCGAAGGCCTTATGCGCCGAGCAGCTTGCGCACCCGGTCCTGTCCGACCGCCAGCAGCAGCGTGGGCAGCCGCGGTCCGGTGTCCCGTCCGACCAGCAGGTGGTACAGCCGCGCGAAGAACGTGCGCTGGGCGACCTTGATCTCCGGCGGCAGTTCCTTGGCGGTGGCGTCGGCGGAGAAGCCGGCCTGGATCTTGGGGACGCCGTAGACGAGGTGGGTGAGCCCGTCCAGGGACCAGTTCGCCTCCAGCCCCTCCGACAGCAGCCGCAGCGATTCGCGCCCCTGGTCGTCGAGGGACTTCAGCAGCTCGACGTCGGGCTCGTCGCGGACGACCGTCCGCTCCTCGGCGGGAACCTGCGTGTTGATCCAGGTCTCGGCCTTGTCGAGCCGGGGCCGGACCTCGTCGAGCGAGGTGAGCGGGTTCTCGGGGTCGAGTTCGCTCAGGATCCGCAGGGCCTGGTCCTGGTGGCCGGCGGTGATGTCGGCGACGGAGGCGAGGGTGCGGTACGGCATCGGGCGGGGCGTCGGGGTCAGTTCCCCGGCGGCGGTGCCGACGGCACGGGCGTACGCGGCGGCGTCGGCCGGAAGGACCGACCCGTCGGCGACCTTGCCGGCGAGCTTGTCCCACTCGTCGTACAGCCGCTGGATCTCCTGGTCGAAGGCGATCTTGAACGACTGGTTGGGACGGCGGCGGGCGTACAGCCAGCGCAGCAGCTGCGGCTCCATGATCTGGAGGGCGTCGGCCGGGGTGGGGACCCCGCCCTTGCTGCTGGACATCTTGGCCATGCCGCTGATGCCGACGAAGGCGTACATGGGCCCGATCGGCTGCTTGCCGCCGAAGATGCCCACGATCTGGCCGCCGACCTGGAAGGAGGACCCCGGAGACGAGTGGTCGACGCCGCTCGGCTCGAAGACGACACCCTCGTAGGCCCAGCGCATGGGCCAGTCGACCTTCCAGACCAGCTTGCCGCGGTTGAACTCGCTCAGCCTGACGGTCTCGGAGAAACCGCAGGCGGTGCAGGTGTACGTCAGCTCGGTGGTGTCGTCGTCGTACGCCGTGACGGTGGTGAGGTCCTTGTCGCACTGCCCGCAGTAGGGCTTGTACGGGTAGTACCCGGCGGCCGAGCTGCCGTCGTCCTCGGCGGCGGCGCCGGAGCCTTCGGCGGCTTCGAGTTCGGCCTCGTCGACGGGCTTCTGGCCCTGCTGCTTCTTGGCGGGGGCCTTCTTGGTCCGGTACTGGTCGAGGATCGCGTCGATGTCACCGCGGTGCTTCATCGCGAACAGGACCTGCTCGCGGTAGACACCGGAGGTGTACTGCGCGGTCTGGCTGATCCCGTCGTACTCGACGCCGAGCTCGGCCAGCGCCTCGACCATCGCGGCCTTGAAGTGCTCGGCCCAGTTCGGGTGCTCCGAGCCCTTCGGGGCCGGTACGGAGGTCAGCGGCTTGCCGATGTGCTCGTGCCACGAGTCGTCGATGCCGGGGATGCCGACCGGGACCTTGCGGTAGCGGTCGTAGTCGTCCCAGGAGAGCAGATGGCGCACGGTGTGCCCGCGGCGGCGGATCTCGTCGGCGACGAGGTGCGGGGTCATGACCTCGCGGAGGTTGCCGAGGTGGATCGGGCCGGAGGGGGAGAGTCCGGACGCGACGACGACGGGTTTGCCCGGGGCACGGCGCTCCGACTCCTCGATGACCTCATCCGCGTAACGGGAGACCCAGTCGGTGGTCTCGGTGCTCTGAGCCACGATCGGCACGTCCTTCTTTCTCATACGCAGTACGGCTGACGCGACCATTCTCCCAGCTCGGGCGGGAACCGCGAAAACGGCTTTTCAGTGCATGGGATACTGGGGTTTCCTGGCTGTCACGGTCAGTGAATTTCCGGAACCCGAGCAGAACGGCAGCCACTCCATGGCCTCGGTCACGTCCCTCACCGCTTCCGTCCATCAGCGCCTCGCGGACGCCCTCTCGGCAGCCCTGCCGGAGGCCGGTTCCGCTGACCCGCTGCTGCGACGAAGCGACCGGGCCGACTTCCAGGCCAACGGGATCCTGGCCCTCGCGAAGAAGGCGAAGGCGAACCCGAGAGAGCTGGCGACGCAGGTCGTGGCGCGGGTGGAGTCGGGTGACGTGATCAAGGACATCGAGGTCTCCGGCCCCGGCTTCCTGAACATCACCATCACCGACCGGGCGATCACCGAGAACCTGGCGGAGCGGTACGCGGACGGCGAGCGCCTCGGCGTGCCGCTCGCGGAGAACCCGGGCACGACGGTGATCGACTACGCGCAGCCGAACGTGGCGAAGGAGATGCACGTAGGTCATCTGCGGTCGGCGGTGATCGGCGACGCGGTGGTGCAGATCCTGGAGTTCACGGGCGAGAACGTCGTCCGTCGCCATCACATCGGCGACTGGGGCACCCAGTTCGGCATGCTCATCCAGTACCTGATCGAGCACCCGCACGAGCTGGACCACAAGGGCGGCGAGGTCTCCGGCGAGGAGGCCATGTCGAACCTGAACCGCCTGTACAAGGCCGCGCGGGTGTTCTTCGACTCCGACGAGGAGTTCAAGACCCGGGCACGGCGCCGGGTGGTGGACCTCCAGGCGGGCGACGCCGAGACGCTCGCGCTCTGGCAGGTGTTCGTGGACGAGTCGAAGATCTACTTCTACTCGGTCTTCGACAAGCTGGACATGGAGATCCGCGACCCGGACGTGGTCGGCGAGTCGGGCTACAACGACATGCTCGACGAGACGTGCCGCCTCCTGGAGGAGTCGGGCGTCGCGGTCCGCTCCGAGGGCGCGCTGTGCGTCTTCTTCGACGACGTCAAGGGCCCGGACGGCAACCCGGTCCCGCTGATCGTGAAGAAGTCGGACGGCGGCTACGGCTATGCGGCGACGGACCTGTCCGCCATCCGCGATCGTGTCTTCAACCTGAAGGCGAACAGCCTGATCTACGTCGTGGACGCCCGTCAGTCCCTGCACTTCAAGATGGTCTTCGAGACCGCGCGCAGGGCCGGCTGGCTGAGCGACGACGTGAAGGCCCACCAGCTCGCGTTCGGCACGGTCCTGGGCAAGGACGGCAAGCCGTTCAAGACGCGTGAGGGCGAGACGATCCGGCTGGTGGATCTGCTGGACGAGGCGATCGACCGTGCCACGAATGTCGTGCGGGAGAAGGCCGAGAAGGTGGGCCTGAGCGAGCAGGAGATCGTCGAGAACGGCCGGTACGTCGGCATCGGCGCCGTGAAGTACGCGGACCTCTCCACGTCTGCCGTCCGGGACTACAAGTTCGACCTGGACCAGATGGTCTCGCTGAACGGTGACACGTCCGTGTACCTCCAGTACGCGTACGCCCGTATCAAGTCGATCCTGCGCAAGGCGGGCGACGCGCGTCCGGCCGCCCACCCGGAGCTGGAACTGGTCCCGGCGGAGCGGGAGTTGGGCCTGCACCTGGACCGCTTCGGTGAGACGCTCGCCGAGGTGGCCGCGGGGTACGAGCCGCACAAGCTGGCGGCGTACCTGTACCAGCTGGCGTCGCTGCTGACCACGTTCTACGACAAGTGCCAGGTCCTGAGCGACGACAACCCGACGGAGGTCGTCGAGAACCGCCTGTTCCTCGTCGACCTGACGGCCCGCACGCTCCAGCAGGGCATGGCGCTGCTGGGGATCAGGACGCCTGAGCGGCTCTGAGGCTCTCCAGGATCCCTTCGAGCAGGATGACGCGGGTCAGCGCGGAGTCACGGACGACCACGAGCTTCGAAATGTGGTCGTCCACCTGCTCGCGGTCGTAGCCCCGCCTGACCAGCTCGAAGCCGTAGGGCGGGTAAGAGTCGCCCTGTTGGGGCTGGAGGGGGCGGGGCGCCGTGCGCTCGACGTACGCGTAGACGTCGTCGAGGAACTGCTTGACCTGATCCTGCGTGAGGGCAAGTGACTTGGACTGGTCTTCGGACAGAAGTCTGACTTCGTCGTCAATCCGCTCTTCCAGATCGGCGACATTGAACAGGGCGAGGTTCTGGTCGGCGGTGAGCTTGGCGATGCGGTCGTCCACCTGCGCGCGGTGGTAACCCCGCCTCACCAGGTCGAAGCTGACGGGCGCCGGGGGTACGGGCTTCGTGCCGTGCCTGGCTTGGCTGATGCCGGCCATGCGCAGATCCCTGAGTTCGCTGCGGATTCTGTCGAACCCGGCATCGGTGGAAGCCGAGTTGTCCTCGGTCTGGGGCCGCGCGGTTTCCGCGAGCTGGTGCCACCAGTTGTGCTCGTCCTGCGGCCGCACGGTCTGCTGGGCAAGAGGTTCGGGGACGTTGGGGATGTTCGCCTTGAGCCTGACCAGCTCCTCGGCGGCACTGGCCGCCCCTGCGGACTGGCGCTCGCCCCCGGTCCGGGTGGCGTGCAACCGCTCTGCCTCGGCGCGCAGCCGACGCGACTGCTCCAGCCCCGCCTCCGCCAGCCGCTCCACCGTCCTGGCGCGATTGCTCTGGGTGTCTCCCTGGGCGTCCTGCCTCGCTCTGTCCATGAGCTGCTCCGCGCTGTCCCGCGCCTCGGCACGCAGCCGCTCCGCCTCGGCCACGGCCTCGGCCCGCAGCCGCTCGGTCTCCTTCGTGGAGGCGGTGACCAACATGGCGGCCTCCTTCCTCGCCGCCGTGACGACCTGGTGCGCCTCGGTCCGGGCGGTGCCGAGCAGCTGTTCGGCTTCCGTGCGCGTCCGTTCCAGAAATCCCTCGGCCTCTGCGCGGGTCTGTGCGAGCAGGGCGTACGCCTCTTCTCGGCTGGCCGTGCTGTGGGCCTCCACGCGCTGCCACAGCCGCCACGCCTTCGTCAGGAAACGTCCGGCGACCCCGTCGGGGTGCCCCAGTTGAGCGACCTCGAGGATGCTTGCGCCGGACGGCGTGACGATCTGGTCGACCAGCACCGTGCTGAGGGCGTCGTGCACGGCGGCGGCGTTCGCCGGCCGGTGTTCCGGGCGCTTGGCGAGAAGGTTCAGGATGAGGTCGTTCAAGGAGGCGGGGAGCCCCTCGACGAGGGCGCCCGGCGGTGTCGGGGTGTCCTCCATCTGCATACGGAGCACGGCCAGCGGGGTGGTGCTGGTGAAGGGGGGCCGGCCGGTCACCGCGTGGTAGAGGAGGCAGCCCAGGGAGTAGAGGTCGCTGCGGTGGTCGATCTCCCGGGCGCCTTCGGCCTGTTCGGGAGACATGTACGGCGGGGAGCCGAGCAGGGCGCCGGTGACGGTGAGTTCGTGGACGCTCATGGTGTCGCCCATGAACTTCGCGACGCCGAAGTCGAGGACTTTGGCGGTGCCTTCGGGGGTGAGGAGGACGTTGGCGGGCTTGATGTCCCGGTGGATGACGCCTTGCCGGTGCGCGGCGTCCAGTGCCCGGGCGATCTGTGCGGCCCATCCGACGGCGAGCGGCCAGGCAGGCGTGGCTTCTTTGAGCCGTTGGCGCAGGGAGACGCCGGGGACGAGTTCCATGACGAGGTAGAGGATCGGGCGCCCGCCGACGGGCACCTCACCCCAGTCGTGAACGGTCACGATGTTCTGGTGGGAGAGCCGCCCCGCCAGCTGCACCTCGCGCTGGAACCGGGCTCGTGTCTCCGGCTCGTCCATGCCGAACAGGGCGTGGACGAGTTTGACCGCCACGTCCCGCCGCATCCGCTCGTCCTGCGCGGACCAGACTTCTCCCATGCCTCCCGCGCCGAGCCGGTCCCTGATCCGAAACCGCTCAGCGAGCAGTACGCCCTGCACCCCCGGTTCCCTCCCCCGTCGGCCGTTCGCCGCCGCCGTAGGACGGCCTGGCCCCGAACCCCTTCGCTTCCTTCAACTCCTCCACGAGTATCACCTGTTATCACTCCTCACGAGCGGTTCAGGTTCCCGAGGAGTTGCCCGAACCTCCGTAGGAACCGCCCGCGAGGCGCCGCAGCCGCCGGGCCTCCTCCTCGATGCGGTGGGCGACGCCTCCGGCGCCCGAGGTGTCGTCCAGGCCGCTGGCGAGAACCTGTGCGGCGAGGGTGGTGAAGTAGTGGGCGGTGACGAGGAGATGGTCGTCCACGTCGACGGAACTGGTGTCCGTGGCAAGACGGTTGGCGTCGTCGAGTACACGGGTGATCTGCTGGAAGATCTCGTCCCGGACCTCGTACGACAGCGGCCCCACCGCCCGGCCGACCTGGGAGAAGACGGAGTGGCAGGAGCGGATGAGTTCCCGTACCAGCCGGTCGTCGCGGTTGAGGGCGGTGGTCGCCGAGGCCGCGGGGCCGAAGCTGCCGGAGGCGATACGGGCGCCCGCCACGAGCGGCTCGTAGCGGCGGATGTCGATCGCGGTGGTGGCACCGAGCGCCTCACGGAAGCAGCGGTGGACGTGCAACTCCGTCTCGTGGGGCTGCACCGGCAGGTCGTCGTCGCCCGCGAACACCACGTCGCTGCCGCGCCGCACCCCGAGGAAGCCCACCGCGTAGAGGATGTCGATGACCCCGGCGAGCGTCAGGGCGTCGGCGTACGCGGGGAACAGCCGGTGGAGGGTACCGGCCGCCTCCTCGAAGCGGCTGCCGAGCGCGGCACGCGTGACCACGTATCCGGTGTTCTGGAAGAGCGGGAAGAGGTGTTTGAGGAAGGGGTGCGCGACCAAGTACTCCAGGGTCAGGTCCTTCAGCTTCCACGAGGAGAACTGCCGGCTCGCCTGGAGGACGTCCGCCTCCGTGATCCGCTCCCGGCCGTGGATCAGCCAGGCCGTCTCCTGGCAGAGGTTGAGGAACTGGATGGCGTCCCGTGGCCGCGGCAGACAGCGGCCGAAGAGGAACGTCGCGGTCTCCTCGCCCCCTACGGTCTCCGGGAAGAAGTCCCGCCACAGCTGTTCCGCGGTCAGTCCGGCTCCGGCGGAGGCCCGGGCACGGGCCAGGGCGAGGTCCCGCAGGGCCTGCTCCGTCCAGACGATCCGCAGTTCGTCGCCGCGGAACTTGTCGCCCTCTCCGAAGGACAGCGAGTCGTAGATGTCGGCGCGCAGGAACAGCAGCAACCGAATGGACCGCCCGTACAGGCTCGCCGCGTGCTTCGCGGCCAGCAGCAGCCCGATCACCATCGAGTTGCTGTCCGGCTCCGCGGACCACACCTGCTCCAGCTGGTCGACCATGAGCAGCAGCGGCGCGTGTACGGTGTCGCAGCGCAGGTCGGCGAAGGCCTGCGCCACGCCATGCTCGACGACGTCCAGCTGCCGGGTGGCCTGCGCGCCTTCGGAGGGCGACTGCCCCAGATCGACGCTCGCCTTGACGCCGAACGCCTCCAGGGACAGGGAGGTCTGTAACCCTCTGGCTCCCTGGGCCAGGCGGTCCCCCAGTCCCGCGCCGTCGGCCGATTCGCCGTTCTGCTTCAGGAAACGCCCCAGCGTCTTCACACTGTCGGGCCGCCGGCCGTGCGCGTTCCTGGCGTGCGTCACCAGATGGCGGGCCGCGTGTACGGCGAACACGTACCGCCAGATCAGCGCCTTGGCCGAGTCTCCGGGCAGGCCCTGCAACTCGAAGCGCCGGATCTCCTCACCCGCCGCCTCGTCGGGACTGACCAGGGCCTTCGCTCCGTTGTGGCCGCCGGCCGCCATCAGCTGCATGCAGATGGCGCTCTTGCCGGAGCCCTTGCGGCCGATGATCAGCATCTTGCGTCCGCTCACCGACGCGCGGAACGCGGCGTTGGGCAGGAACCCGCCGCGCAGCAACAGCCCGTCCTTCACGTCCCGTTCGGCATCCTCGCGCCCGAAGTGCAGGTCAGCGAGTACCGGCCCGTCGGCCATCCCGTCCCCCTTGTGTCACCACACGGTCCTTCACCCAAGGTAACCGCGCACACCGACACCGGGGCCGAGAATGCCCACCCGTTCACCGGGTCCGCTCGCAGACCCCACGCGCACCACACTGTCCGTGCCGCCCCTTACAGTCACGTCCATGGCGACACTTCCGAACCCGCTGCCGAAGCTGGCGGCCGACCCGAGCGGGCGTTCCCTCGGGCTTCAGCTCCCGCCCGGGAGGCTGATCGACACGACAGAAGACGGGGCGTGGCACGAGCCGTTGCTCTGGCACGCCGAGCGGTCCGCCGCCCCCGGCAACTGGACGGCGCTGGGCGCACCCGCCGGGCGTGCGGGGCTGCTCCCGGTGCTCATCGACCTGGGCGACGGCCAAGGCGGGCCGGAGGAGTGGGAGTTGATGCCCGCGGAGATGTCGTACGCGGGGGATCACGACGCCGAGGAGGTGCTCGCGGAGTTCTGGGAGGAGTGCGCGGCTGACGGCGAGGAGTGGCCGGGACTGGCCGCCGGCCCCGTCCTTGCCGCCGACGCGGACGTGCGCGCCGCGGAGGTCGCCGACTCCCTGACAGGCGGGGGCCGTTCCCGGTTCAAGGATCCTCACCTCGCCCTGGTGCCCGCACGCCGCAGCGCGGATGTCCCCGCCGCGATCGGCTGGCCGGGCCCGGCGAACCACGAGAACGACACCGCGCGCCTCTGCGCGGTCCTGCGCTCCTGGGAGGACCGCTTCGGCATACGGGTCGTGGCGCTCGGCTTCGACGTCCTCGTCGTGTCCGTGGCCGCCCCGCCCACCACCCTCGCCGAGGCCGAGGCCATCGCCGCCGAGCACTTCGCGTTCTGCCCGGACAACGTCCTGCAAGGCCCGGGAACCCTGGACGCGTACGCCGCGCAGCTCATCGGTGAGCGGGTCTGGTCGTTCTGGTGGGACTGAGCCCCGCTCAGCCCCGCAGCCCCCTCCCCAGCCGTCGCAGCCCCTCCCCGATCTCCTCCGGCGTCTGTGTGACGAAGCAGAGCCGCAGGGTCGCCGGGTCGGGCTCGCCGGCGTAGAAGGGCGCCCCGGGGACGTACGCCACGTCCTGTTCCACCACGCGCGGGAGCAGAGCCGCGGTGTTGTACGAGTCCGGGAGGCGCGCCCAGAGGAACATGCCGCCCTCCGGCCGGGTCCAGGTCGATCCGGCCGGCAGGGCGTCGCCGATCCCCGCGAGCATCGCGTCACGCCGCTCGCGGTACACGCCGGCGACCCGGGCGACATGGGCGTCCAGGTCCCGGTCGGCCAAGTACCGTGCTGCGGCGAGCTGGTTGACGGTCGGGGTGTGCAGGTCGGCGGCCTGCTTGGCGACCGC
This sequence comes from Streptomyces sp. R35, assembly GCF_041053035.1. NCBI lineage: Bacteria > Bacillati > Actinomycetota > Actinomycetes > Kitasatosporales > Streptomycetaceae > Streptomyces > Streptomyces sp. R35. Next base: position 6,311,891 of record NZ_CP163440.1, on the reverse strand, counting down.
GCACGCCCGCCGCAGCGCCGCGGGCGCCCGCAGCCAGCCCAGCCGCAAGCCGGGCGCCATCACCTTGGAGAACGAGCCGAGCAGCACGGTCCGGTCGCCGGCGCCGTCGTACGAGGCGATCCACGGCACCCGCTCCCCTTCGAAGCGCAGCTCTCCGTACGGGTCGTCCTCGACGATCCACAGCCCGCGCCGGGCGGCGACACGGGCGACCGCGGCGCGCCGCTCACCCGTCAAGGTCCGGCCCGTCGGGTTCTGGAAGGTGGGCACGGTGTAGAGCAGCTTGGGCCGTTCGCGTATCACCAGCGCGTCTAGGGCGTCCGGGTCGATCCCGTCGTCGTCGCCGGGCACGGCCACCACCCGCGCCCCCGCGAACGCGAAGGCCTGAAGTGCCGCCAGATAGCAGGGACTTTCGACGAGCACGGTGTCGCCGGGCTCCAGCAGGGCCGTGGCAAGGAGCGACAGCGCCTGCTGCGAGCCGGTGGTGACGAGGAGGTCGTCGGCCGCGGTGACCAGCCCGCGCACGCTGGTGCGCTCCGCGAGCGCGGCCCGCAGCCTCGGCTCCCCCTCGGTCGTCGAGTACTGCAAGGCCCGCTGGGGCTCCTCCGCGAGCACGTCCCCGAACGCGGCGGCTATCCCCTCCACGTCGAAGAGTTCCGGCGCGGGCAGCCCACCCGCGAAGTTGATCACCTCGGGCCGCGCGGTCACCGCGAGGATCTCCCGTACCGCCGAACCGCCGATCGCGGTGGTCCGCGCGGCGAGCGGGGGCACAGGGGCGGTCGCGGGTGCGGAATCGGTGACAGTCATGGTGACGGCTCCTTGTCCATGCGGCGTCCGTACGGCGTCCGTACCGCGTCCGTACGGCGGCTTGTGCCGCACCCTAGGCGCATAGGTGCCGCCTACACCCGTAATTCCGCGATACGGACGCCGCGTGCACGCCCCTGACCTCCTGGCCCCCTCGGTCAGCGCTTGACGGCCGTCGCCGCATACACGTTGATGTCCGCGTCCGTGACGTCGTTGATGTCGCGGTAGCGGACCTTCTCGATGTCGTCGAGGGTGGCGAGGTAGGCGGGGTCGGCGGCCTCGGGGGCGGGGGCGTTGCCGTCGGGGCGCCAGCGGTGGGCGGGGACGACGCCCGGGTCGTCCAGCTCCAGGCCGTTGTCGGTGAAGAAGCGCTCGACCTCGGCCTTGGAGCGCAGCACGAAGGTGAAGCCGCGTTCGGTGTACGTCCGCTGGACCGCGCGCACGTTCTCGGGGTTGAGGTCCTCGGTGAGGTGGCTGAGCACGAGCCGGCTCCCGGACGGCAGCGCGTCGACGAGCTCGCGCACGATCGGGTACGCCTCCTCGTCCTCGACGAAGTGCAGGATCGCCACCAGCACGAGCGCGACCGGCTGGTCGAAGTCGAGGGTCTTGACGGCCTGTTCGAGGATCTGGGCGGGCTGCTTGAAGTCCGCGTCGATGTAGTCCGTACGGCCCTCGGGCCCGCTGGTGAGCAGAGCGCGCGCGTGGGCGAGGACCACCGGGTCGTTGTCGACGTACACGACCCGCGAGTCCGGAGCGATGCGCTGCGCGATCTGGTGGACGTTCTCCTGCGTCGGCAGACCGGTGCCGACGTCCAGGAACTGGCGGATGCCGTCCTCCGCCGTCAGCGTGGTCACGGCGCGGCGCAGGAAGTCGCGGTTGTGCCGGACGTCGAGGTAGCCCCGCGGATTGGCGGCGAGCGCCGCGGCGGCCGCGTCCCGGTCGACGGGGTAGTTGTCCTTGCCGCCGAGGAAGACGTCGTAGACGCGCGCCGGGTGCGCCTTGGTGGTGTCGATCCTCCTTCTCAGCTCGGCGGGGTCCTGGCTGAGAGCATCACCGGGCATAAAGCGTCTCCCTGGAGAGTGAGGTCATTCAACGAGCAACAACCTAACTCTTCAAGGGAGTTGATAGTGCCCCGGTCGGCGCTTCCCGTCCCGGACCGCGTTCCAGAGGGACGCCATACCCCCAGGTCAGATCCCATACGTACGTTCCGGCGTCCCGAATCCCCCGGCAACCGTGGCGTCGGGGACGGTTCACCGCACAAGCTGAGGTCATCCAGGCGCACCGCACCAACCACTCACACCACACGACACCACACAGGAGGATCACCCATGTCCGCACGCACCGCCCGCATACGTCTCCTCGCCGCCACGGCGGTCGCGGTCGCCGCGCTCGCCCTCACGGCGTGCGACGACGGAGAGGGCGTGCGGGACGAGGGGCCGTCCTCCGCGTCGAAGTCCTCGGCGGGACCGACCCGGTCGACGTCCGACGGCAGGCTGGTGGAACGGGAACTACTGAAGGCGTAGCTTCTGGGCGACCTCGGTGGCCCAGTAGGTGAGGATGTTCTGCGCTCCGGCCCGCTTGATGCCGGTCAGGGCCTCCAGGATGGCCTTGTCGCGGTCGATCCAGCCCTTCTCCGCCGCCGCCTCGATCATCGAGTACTCGCCGGAGATCTGGTACGCGGCAACGGGCACGTCGACCGCGTCCGCGACCTTCGCCAAGACGTCGAGGTAGGGCCCCGCCGGCTTGACCATCACCATGTCGGCCCCCTCCTCCAGATCGAGGGCCAACTCCCGCATGGACTCCCGTACGTTGGCGGGGTCCTGCTGGTACGTCTTCCGGTCGCCCTTCAGCGAGGAGCCGACGGCCTCCCGGAAGGGACCGTAGAACGCGGACGAGTACTTGACGGTGTAGGCGAGGATCGCCACGTCCTCGCGCCCGATCTGGTCCAGGGCATCGCGGACGACCCCGATCTGCCCGTCCATCATCCCGCTGGGCCCCACGACATGGGCGCCGGCGTCGGCCTGGACCTGAGCCATCTCGGCGTACCGCTCAAGGGTGGCGTCGTTGTCGACACGCCCTTCGGCATCCAGCACCCCGCAATGCCCATGATCGGTCGTCTCGTCGAGACACAGATCGGACATCACCAGCAGCTCGTCGCCGACCTCGGCGCGCACATCGCGCAGGGCGACCTGGAGAATCCCGTCCGGATCCGTCCCCGGCGTCCCGTAGGCGTCCTTCTTCTCGTCCTCCGGCACGCCGAACAGCATGATCCCGGAGACCCCGGCCTCCAGCGCCTCCACGGCAGCCTTCTTGAGACTGTCCCGGGTGTGCTGCACGACACCGGGCATCGCCGCGATCGGTACCGGCTCGCTGACGCCCTCCCGCACGAACGCGGGGAGGATGAAGTCGGCGGGGTGCAGGCGGGTCTCGGCGACCATGCGCCGCATCACCGGCGTCGTACGCAGCCGCCGCGGCCGCGTACCGGGGAAGGATCCGTACTTCGTCATGCCCCCTACGCTACGCCCGCCCCACAGCCACCCATACCGACGCCCTGTCGGCAGAAACGGGTCCGGTTGAGTGTCGGCTGCGGGTGGGTGGGGGCTGGTCGCGCAGTTCCCCGCGCCCCTGAAGACCGGCCTGTTCGTCGGCTGCGGGTGGGTGGGGGTTGCTCGCGCAGTTCCCCGCGCCCCTGACGGCGCGGGGCTTCGCCCCGCGATCCCCCGCCCGCCCTGGTTCGTTCGGCCGCGGGCCGGTGGGGGCTGGTCGCGCAGTTCCCCGCGCCCCTTAAGGGGCGCGGGGAACTGCGCAATCTTTTCAGCGGGGGTCTGGGGGCGCAGCCCCCAGGAAGGGATGGGACGGGTAGGGGCGGCGGGGGCGAGGAAACCCACCCCAGCCCCCACCGGCGTCAGGTGGTCCGGCGCCTCCGTGAACCCGGACGTCGCTCGCTCGGCCGAGTCACAGGATCCCCCGCCTCCACGGCGGCAGCCCTCCGCTGGAGACCGAAGTCCGCCAACGCCTCAGCCAGCTTGTGCACAGACGGCTCCGGAGCCATGACATCGACCCGCAGCCCATGCTCCTCGGCAGTCTTCGCCGTGGCAGGACCAATACACGCGATCACCGTCACGTTGTGCGGCTTACCGGCGATACCCACCAGGTTCCGCACGGTCGACGACGACGTGAAGAGCACGGCATCGAACCCGCCCCCCTTGATCGCCTCACGGGTGTCCGCCGGCGGCGGCGAGGCCCGCACAGTGCGGTACGCCGTGACGTCGTCGACCTCCCAGCCCAGCTCGATGAGCCCGGCCACCAGCGTCTCCGTGGCGATGTCGGCCCGCGGCAGGAACACCCGGTCGATCGGATCGAAGACGGGGTCGTACGGCGGCCAGTCCTCCAGCAGACCCGCGGCCGACTGCTCACCGCTCGGCACCAGGTCCGGCTTCACACCGAAGGCGACGAGCGCCTTCGCCGTCTGCTCCCCCACCGCGGCCACCTTGATGCCCGCGAAGGCCCGGGCATCGAGCCCGTACTCCTCGAACTTCTCCCGCACGGCCTTCACCGCGTTGACGGACGTGAACGCGATCCACTCGTACCGGCCCGTCACCAGGCCCTTGACCGCGCGCTCCATCTGCTGGGGCGTGCGCGGCGGTTCGACGGCGATCGTCGGCACCTCGTGCGGCACGGCCCCGTACGACCGCAGTTGGTCGGAGAGCGACACCGCCTGCTCCTTCGTACGCGGCACGAGCACCTTCCAGCCGAACAGCGGCTTGGACTCGAACCACGACAGCTGGTCGCGCTGGGCGGCTGCGGAACGCTCACCGACCACGGCTATCACGGGCCGGCCGCCGTCCGGGGACGGCAGCACCTTCGCCTGCTTCAGCGTCTGGGCAATCGTCCCCAGGGTCGCCGACCAGGTGCGCTGACGTGTCGTCGTACCGGCGATCGTCACCGCCATCGGGGTGTCGGGCTTGCGCCCTGCCGCGACCAGCTCACCCGCGGCCGCTGCCACGGAATCAAGCGTCGCCGAAACGACCACCGTGCCATCGGACGCCCCGACCTCGGTCCAGCACCGGTCGGAGGCCGTCCGCGCGTCGACGAACCGTACGTCCGCGCCGTGCGCGTCGCGCAGCGGCACACCCGCGTACGCGGGCACACCGACGGCGGCCGCGATACCGGGCACCACCTCGAACGGAACACCGGCGGCGGCGCAGGCGAGCATTTCCTCGGCGGCGTACGTATCTAGTCCGGGGTCCCCGGACACCGCACGTACGACCCGCTTGCCGCCCCGCGCGGCCTCCATGACAAGATTGGCAGCGTCCCTCGACGCGGGGTCACCAACGGTTGTTGACGCGCTGTCAACAACCGTTAGCTGAGGCGCGCCTGTGCCCAAGTACGGGTCCGAAGAAGTGTCCGGATCCGTGTTCAGGACGGCGACGCCTTGTCTGGCATGCACGCGGACCACGTCGAGCACCTCGTGCTCGGCGACGAGGACATCCGCGTTCGCCAGCGCCTCCACGGCGCGCAGTGTCAGCAGTCCTGGATCTCCGGGTCCGGCACCCAGGAAGGTGACGTGCCCGTGTTCCGGACCGGCGGGAAAGTTGGTGGGGCTCAAAGTGCTCGCTCCCCCATCAGACCGGCCGCGCCCTTGGCAAGCATCTCGGCGGCGAGTTCACGGCCGAGCGCCATTGCTTGGTCATGTGTCTCGGGCACGGGACCGGTGGTGGACAGCTGCACCAGCGTCGAGCCGTCGGTTGTGCCGACGACGCCGCGCAGGCGCATCTCCTTGACAATCTGCCCGTCGGCCAGAAGGTCGGCGAACGCACCCACGGGTGCGCTGCAGCCGGCCTCCAGGGCGGCGAGCAGGGACCGCTCGGCGGTCACGGCGGCCCGGGTGAACGGGTCGTCGAGCTCTCCGAGCGCGGCGATGAGGTCCGCGTTGTCCGCGGCACACTCGATCGCCAGGGCCCCCTGGCCGGGGGCGGGCAAAACGGTGTCGACCGACAGGAAGTCGGTGACCTCGTCGCTTCGGCCGATCCGGTTGAGTCCGGCGGCGGCGAGCACGACGGCGTCGAGCTCCCCGTTGCGGACGTACCCGATGCGGGTGTCGACGTTCCCACGGATGGCGACCGTCTCGATCGTCATGCCGTGGCTGCGCGCGTACGCGTTCAGCTGGGCCATGCGGCGCGGCGAACCTGTGCCGATGCGTGCCCCGTTGGGCAGCTCGGCGAAGGCGAGTCCGTCGCGGGCGACGAGCACGTCGCGCGGGTCCTCGCGCACCGGCACGGCGGCCAGCACCAGGTCGTCGGGCTGCGTGGTCGGCAGATCCTTCAGGGAGTGCACGGCGAAGTCGACCTCGCCGCGCAGCAGCGCCTCACGCAGCGCGGCGACGAAGACGCCCGTGCCGCCGATCTGTGCGAGGTTCTCGCGGGAGGTGTCGCCGTACGTCGTGATCTCAACGAGCTCGACGGGCCGTCCGGTCACCTGGCTCACGGCATCCGCCACCTGCCCGGACTGGGCCATGGCTAGTTTGCTGCGCCTGGTCCCCAGCCTCAGTGCCTGCTCATTCATGCTCGCCCTCGGTTCTTGGCGTTCTCGTTGTTGTTCTCGGCCCGCGACACGGAGGCGACCGTCTCGGGGTCCAGGTCGAACAGGGTCCGCAGCGCGTCCGCGTACCCGGCACCGCCGGGTTCGGCGGCCAGTTGCTTGACCCGTACGGTCGGCGCGTGCAGCAGCTTGTCCACTACGCGCCGCACGGTCTGGGTGATCTCGCCCCGCTGCTTGTCATCGAGGTCGGGCAGCCGCCCGTCGAGCCGTGCGATCTCGTTCGCGACGAGGTCGGCGGCCATGGTGCGCAGCGCGACCACGGTGGGGGTGATGTGCGCGGCCCGCAGGGCGGCGCTGAATGCGGCGACCTCGTCGGAGACGATCCTGCGCACCTGGTCCACGTCGGCGGCCATCGGCGCGTCGGCGGAGGCTTCGGCGAGCGACTCGATGTCGACGAGCCGCACCCCGAGCAGCCGGTGCACGGCCGCGTCGATGTCACGCGGCATCGCGAGGTCCAGCAGCGCGAGCACGGGCGCGGGCCGGGGGGCCTCGACGACCGGCTCGGGCCGGCGACGCTCGGGGACCCGGCCGACGGTGGCGGCGGTCGCGGCCAGCGCGGTGATCAGCTCGGCGTCGGCGTCGGGCGTACGACGGCTGTCGCGGCGCTCGACGGTTCCGGTGCCCTTGTCCACCCAGGCCGCGTGCTGCTCCAGGGTGGCCGCGTCCATGCCGGCCACGGCGGCCTCGCCCATCACGGAGAAGCCGGTGGCGGCCTGCACGGCGGACAGGTCGAGCGGGCAGCCGTCCTCGGTGCCGACGCCGGCCGGAGCGAGCTGGCCCGCCGGACCGGCCGGGCTGTCCCGTACGACCACGGGTGTGCCCGTACGTCCTTCCACGGCGGCCGCGACGGACTCGGCCGTCAGGACCAGGCCCGTGGCGCCGGTGCAGGAGACGGCGATGTCGGCACGTGTCAGCTCGACCGGCACCGAGTCCATCGGTACCGCGCGGGCCAGCACGTCCGTGTCGTCGCCCTCGGTGAGGATCTGTGCGAGGCGCTCCGCGCGGTCGAGCGTGCGGTTGGCGATGACGATCTCGGCGATCCCGGCGCGCGCGAGCGTCGCGGCGGCCAGGGAGGACATCGAGCCCGCGCCGATGACCAGGGCCTTCTTGCCCTTGATCCAGGTGTCGACGGGGGCGCCGGACGACAGCTGCTCCAGGCCGAAGGTGACCAGGGACTGTCCGGCGCGGTCGATGCCGGTCTCGGAGTGGGCGCGCTTGCCGACCCGCAGCGCCTGCTGGAACAGGTCGTTCAGCAGCCGGCCCGCGGTGTGCAGCTCCTGCGCGGTGGCGAGCGCGTCCTTCATCTGGCCGAGGATCTGGCCCTCGCCCACGACCATCGAGTCCAGGCCGCAGGCCACCGAGAAGAGGTGGTGGACCGCCCGGTCCTCGTAGTGCACGTAAAGGTAGGGGGTGAGCTCTTCGAGCCCGACCCCGCTGTGCTGGGCGAGCAGCGTGGACAGCTCGGCGACGCCCGCGTGGAACTTGTCCACGTCGGCGTACAGCTCGATGCGGTTGCAGGTGGCGAGCACCGAGGCCTCGGTGGCCGGCTCGGCGGCGAGGGTGTCCTGGAGCAGCTTGACCTGGGCGTCCGCGGACAGCGCGGCCCGCTCCAGGACGCTGACCGGAGCGCTGCGGTGGCTCAGCCCGACGACGAGGAGACTCATGCCGGCATCACGGCGGGGACGTCCCCGTCAGGCCCTTTGCCATTGCTGTCCTGAGCGGCCTGGGCCACGGCGGCGGCACCGGCCTGGGCCTCGGCCTCCTCGCCGGCCTTGCGCTGCTCGTGGAAGGCGAGGATCTGCAGCTCGATGGAGAGATCGACCTTGCGTACGTCGACGCCGTCCGGGACGGACAGGACGGTCGGCGCGAAGTTGAGGATGGAGGTGACGCCGGCGGCGACGAGCCGGTCGCAGACTGCCTGGGCGACGCCCGGCGGGGTGGTGATGACCCCGATGGAGACGCCGTTCTCGTCGATGATCTTCTCCAGGCCGTCGCTGTGCTGCACGGCGATCCCGGCGACCTGCTTTCCGGCCATCTCCGGATCGGCGTCGATCAGCGCGGCGACCCGGAAACCACGGGACGCGAACCCTCCGTAATTGGCCAGCGCGGCGCCGAGGTTACCGATACCGACGATCACTACCGGCCAGTCCTGGGTCAGGCCCAGTTCGCGGGAGATCTGGTACACGAGATACTCGACGTCGTACCCCACACCGCGCGTCCCGTAGGAGCCGAGGTAGGAGAAATCCTTGCGCAGCTTCGCGGAGTTGACCCCCGCCGCGGCCGCGAGCTCCTCGGAGGAGACCGTGGGTACCGAGCGCTCCGACAGTGCGGTCAGCGCTCGGAGGTACAGCGGAAGACGGGCGACGGTGGCCTCGGGAATCCCTCGGCTGCGGGTCGCCGGTCGGTGAGTTCGGCCAGTTGCCACGGTGCTCCTGCGGGTAGAGCGGGGCTGTAGGCGGTCACACGTACCCAGACCGCCCCGTCGAAAGCAGGCTATGTCTTTGTGAACGCGTGCACAAAGATGGTGTCCGATTTGCCCGGCCAACGTGACCGGGGTCACGCGGGCCCGGCGCGCCCGTATGGAACCGGCGCGCGGACAGCTTCGTTCCGCACCTGAAGGGGGCAAAGCCGCACACACTCCTCAACGAATCCCGCCCCCGAGACCAATCGCCGTCGATCCTAGGCGACTTTCCGGGCTTCCTTTGCGCCTGAACCGGCGCCGCTCTCGCGGAGCTGGTGGCTCATCATCGTGGTTTCTCGATTGATGGTTGCGGTGATCAAGGGGGAAAGGCATGGTCACGACAGGTCACTCGGTGAGCGCACGGCGAAGGCGTTGCTCGTCCACCCGCCAGAACGTGTGCTGGGCGCCGTCGACCAGCACGACCGGGATCTGCTCCCAGTACTCGCGGTGCAGTTCCTCGTCCTCGGTGATGTCCTTCCGCTCCCAGGGGACACCGAGATCGGCACACACCTTCTCGATCACTTCCTGTGCGTCATCACACAGATGACAGCCCGGCTTTCTGATCAGCGTGACCAGCCGCTCGGCAGGGTCCTGCTTCTCCGCACGATCCTTACGATCTTTACGACGCCCGTCGCGCCGGAACATGGGACTCATACCGGCCATTCTCGCGCCCCGGACGCCCCCTGGAACCCCCTTGGCCCACTCCGGCACCGGCCCGACGCGCCGTTGGGATCGCTTCTTTAACGGCTCGGTCGCGGAGAGTTCACAGCGCCGAATCCTCTCGACTCCGGAAGCACCGAACAAACTGGCTATGCTCACGCCATGGCCGCTCTCGGATGGCTCACTCCCCGTAGGCGCTCCGCCACCGCGCGGAGCGTGTTGGCAGGCGAGGCCTCGGCGGAGGCAGCGCGCAAGTCCTCCCAGGAGTTGGAGGACCTCTCAGAACTCGCGGAACTTGCGGAGCTCGCGCCGGATGTCTCCGCCGAGGAACCGGAGTTCCCGGTGCTCGGCGACGACAAGGCCGCCGCGTTCTTCGACCTCGACAACACCGTGATGCAGGGCGCCGCCCTGTTCCACTTCGGCCGGGGCCTGTACAAGCGCAAGTTCTTCGAGACGCGCGATCTCGCCCGATTCGCCTGGCAGCAGGCGTGGTTCAGGCTGGCCGGCGTCGAGGATCCGGAACACATGCAGGAGGCCCGCGACTCGGCGTTGTCGATCGTCAAGGGCCACCGCGTCTCGGAGCTGATGTCCATCGGCGAGGAGATCTACGACGAGTACATGGCCGAGCGCATCTGGCCCGGTACGCGCGCCCTCGCCCAGGCGCACCTGGACGCGGGCCAGAAGGTGTGGCTGGTCACGGCGGCCCCCGTCGAGATCGCCACGGTGATCGCGCGGCGACTGGGCCTGACGGGCGCGCTCGGCACCGTCGCGGAGTCGGTGGACGGCGTCTACACGGGCAAGCTGGTCGGTGAACCGCTGCACGGCCCGGCGAAGGCGGAGGCGGTTCGCGCGCTGGCGTCGGCGGAGTGCCTGGACCTCGCGCGCTGCGCGGCGTACAGCGACTCCCACAACGACATCCCCATGCTCTCGCTGGTCGGCCACCCCTACGCCATCAACCCCGACACCAAGCTCCGCAAGCACGCCCGCAACTGCGACTGGCGCCTGCGCGACTACCGCACCGCCCGCAAGGCAGCGAAGGTCGGCATCCCGGCAGCCGCCGGCGTCGGCGCGGTGGCAGGCGGCACGGCCGCCGCGATCGCCCTGCACCGCCGCCGCCGCTGACCTCTACGGCTCGTCGTTTGCGGGTCGGGGCCGTGCCGGTACGTCCAGCCCGTCGCCGGTGGGCATTACTGCCTGCTGCCACAGCATGAACTTGCCCATAACCCCGTAAGCGACGGGCTGGACGTACCGGCACGGCCCCTTCTGTGCGACGACGGGTGCACCGCCGTACCGGGGGGTGAGGGTGGGTGGGGCCGCCGTGCGTCGCCAGCTGGGGATGGGTGGAGCTCCGTGCGCTGTCGGCTGGGCTGTGCGTCGCTGGTTGCGGATGGGTCCGCGTGACGAACGGTTCCTGGGCCTATCGCGGGGCGCAGCCCCGGCCTTTGCTTTTAGGGGCGCGGGGAACTGCGCGACCAGCCCCCACCCACCGCACCCGACACACAACCGAACGGGGTCGAAGGGGCGGAGCCCCTGGGGATGGGACGGGTAGGGGCGGCGGGGGCGAAGAACCAATCCCGCCCTCCTACCCGCACAACGCCCCCGCCAGTCCCGTTCACCGCAGACGACCACAACACGCCCCGCACTCAAACGGAACGCGGACTAATCCGATCAACAATCGGTCACTGTGCGGTACTTGAACAGGCGTCGATCAGTAACAGAAGCGACGTAATCGATGATTTGAGCAACTGGGTGTAGCGCTGCCTGTACGAAGCGTTATTCTCCTCAGACGCAAACCGGCACCCCTCCGTCGCTACGACGGGTGAACGGTTCCGCACTGAACGTGATGGAAGCTCTGCCTCTGGGAGTCCCGTGTACTCACACGTCGGGGTTGACGCCTCGGGCCTGGCTACGCTGCGCGCAACGGTCCTGGACCGCCTGCGCGGCTTCGTCCCCACCGCGTACGCCGTCCCCGCCTTCGCCGTCCCCGCACCCGTCGGCCCCTGCTACGCCCTGGCCGACGGCAACGCAGCGGTCGGCAGACGGGGCCGCTCGGGCTCGGCCACCACCGCACGCCGCCCGGCCGCAGACAGTGACAGCGCCCGGATGATGGACCTCGTGGAGCGCGCCCAGGCCGGCGAGGCCGACGCCTTCGGACGTCTCTACGACCAGTACAGCGACACCGTGTACCGCTACATCTACTACCGGGTGGGAGGTAAAGCGACCGCGGAGGACCTCACCAGTGAGACGTTCCTGCGCGCCCTGCGCCGCATCGGAACCTTCACCTGGCAGGGCCGCGACTTCGGCGCCTGGCTCGTCACCATCGCCCGCAATCTCGTCGCGGACCACTTCAAGTCCAGCCGCTTCCGGCTGGAGGTGACGACCGGGGAGATGCTCGACGCCAACGAGGTCGAGCGCTCCCCCGAGGACTCCGTCCTGGAGTCCCTGTCGAACGCGGCACTGCTGGATGCCGTACGGCGGCTCAATCCCCAGCAGCAGGAGTGCGTGACGCTCCGCTTCCTCCAAGGGCTCTCCGTCGCCGAGACCGCCCGGGTGATGGGCAAGAACGAGGGTGCCATCAAGACCCTCCAGTACCGGGCCGTGCGCACCCTCGCCCGGCTCCTCCCGGACGACGCCCGCTGAACCCCCGCTGAGAAACGTCCATACCGCGCACGGTCCCCGCACGACTCCATACGCTCAGCGACGTTCAACTCACCTTCCGTAAAAGTCCGTTGACTTCGCGGTCCGATCATCCGTCGTCCGTAACCCAAGTGCCGCGACGCTCGTTGTGCGGGATACAGGCTCCCTGTGGTCACACCCTGGCCATCGCCGATCACTCGATCGTGTGGTTGTGGTCAGGGCGTGCAACCCTCAGGACCCCCTGGGGAGTCGACCGTCATGACGAGAGGAGGTGCCGCCAGTGATCGCGAACGTATCGGCACACCGGCGGGCGAACGCCTTCGCCCTGGCCCTGGAGGAGCAGTCCGACCAGGGCACGGCGGCCGAGCAGCCCGATGGATCGGCACCGTCCCAGGCTGCGTCGGAACAGACCGAGCAGGGCCTGCTATTGGCCCTCGCCACCGGTCTCGGCGAGCTGCCCAAACCGGAGCTGGACCCCGAGGTCAAAGTCGTGCAGCGAGCCCAGCTCGTCGCCGCGATGGAGGCCATGCTGCTGGAGGGCACCGCCGCCGGAGGCGAGGGTTCGGACCGTTCGGTGCCCGAGCAACGGTCCCATCGGGCCAAGGGCGCGCACCGGGCGAGCGGGCTGGGGAAGCTGCGACCACGGTCGCGGCTGTCGAAGGGCCTCGCCGCGGGCGGGCTCACCGTCGGCGTGGCCGCGGGAGCCTTCGGCGGCGTGGCCGCCGCCAGCTCCGACGCCCTGCCCGGTGACTCGCTCTACGGGCTCAAGCGAGGCATGGAGGACATCAAGCTGGGCCTGGCCCACGGCGACAGCGACAGGGGTGAGCTCTATCTCGACCAGGCGTCCACACGGCTGAGCGAGGCACGCCGGCTGATGGAGCGCGGCCGTTCGGGCCACCTCGACCACGAGTCGGTGGGCGAGATCCGCCGCGCCCTGTCAGGCATGCAGCACGACGCCTCGGAAGGCCACCGCCTGCTGCACGAGGCGTATGAGCGGGACGGCTCGCTGGGCCCCATCCAGGCCCTGTCCGCCTTCTCCCAGTCGCACCGCGAGGCCTGGGGCGCGCTGCGCGACAGGCTGCCGGTGCAGCTCGGCGACGTCAGTGACCAGGTCTCGTCCGTCTTCGACGCCATAGACGACGAGGTCGGCCCGCTGCAGTCGCTGCTCCCGCAGCCGCCCTCCCAGCAGGGCACCGGCCGACACCGGGGCGCCAGCGCGGAGTCCACCGGCTCGTCCGGCACGGACAGTCCGGTACCGAGCGCCACCAGCGGCTCCTCCAACGGAAGCCACAGCAGCGGCAACCCCAAGCCCTCCAGCTCGGGCAGCAGCAGCGACGGCCTGCTCGGCGGCAACACGGGCGGTCTCCTCGACCCGCCCGACGACAGCGCCAGCACGTCCCCGTCCAGCAGCAAGACCAGCGCGACCAGCGAACCGGACGTCACGCTGCCGCCCCTCCTGCCCGGCCTCCTGCCCGGCCTGGGCATCGACAGCGAGGACACCAAGTAGAGGACAGCGAGGACAGCGAGTAAGAGACCCGCATACGCGTCTGGGGGCGCCCTTCTCAGAAAGGGCGCCCCCAGACGCGTACCGGCATGAGACTCATACACGCTGCCGGAGAACACCGACCCGCCTAGAAGAACACCGACCTGCGCTGCACCAGCAGCTTGTACAGCGTGTGCTGGATCTGTTCCCTGACCTGGTCCGTCAGGTTGAACATCAGCATCGGGTCCTCGGCCGCCTCCGGCGGATAGCCGTCCGTGCGGATCGGCTCGCCGAACTGGATCGTCCACTTGGTGGGGAGCGGGATCGCGCCCAGCGGGCCCAGCCACGGGAAGGTCGGCGTGATCGGGAAGTACGGGAAGCCCAGCAGCCGTGCGAAGGTCTTCGCGTTGCCGATCATCGGATAGATCTCCTCCGCGCCGACGATCGAGCACGGAATGATCGGGGTCCCCTGGCGCAGGGCCGTCGAGACGAAACCGCCGCGGCCGAAGCGCTGGAGCTTGTAGCGCTCGCTGAACGGCTTGCCGATGCCCTTGAAGCCCTCCGGCATCACGCCGACCAGCTCGCCGCGCTCCAGAAGCCGTTCGGCGTCCTCGGCGCAGGCGAGGGTGTGACCGGCCTTGCGGGCCAGCTCGTTGACGACCGGCAGCATGAAGACCAGGTCGGCCGCGAGGAGGCGCAGATGGCGGTTCGCGGGGTGGTTGTCGTGCACGGCGACCTGCATCATCAGGCCGTCCAGCGGGAGGGTGCCCGAGTGGTTGGCGACGATCAGGGCGCCGCCCTCCGACGGGATGTTCTCGATGCCCTTCACCTCGACCCGGAAGTACTTCTCGTACAGCGGGCGGATCAGGGACATCAGGACCTGGTCGGTGAGCTCGGCGTCGTACCCGAAGTCGTCGATCTCGTAGTCGCCCGTGAGCCGGCGGCGCAGGAAGGCCAGGCCGCCGGCGATGCGCCGTTCCAGGCCGCTGCCCTCCTGCGGCTGCCGGGGCAGCTGTTCCTCACGTGTCACAGGAACATCATCCTGCGCCTGGAGCCGCCCGGGCAGGGGCTGTACCTCACGTACCACGACGGGCTCGCCCTTGCGCCGGCTCCCCGCGCTCCGGCGCCGCGGCGGCCGTTGTACGGCGCTTCCGCGGGACCGGTCGTCGTCGAACGGAATGACCTTGGCATCCGCCATCGTTGATGCGCTCCTCAGTTGGCGCTCTGCGTCGGGGGGTGGCCGCCGCCCAGTAGGGGCAGCGCGGCGATCCGGTCGACGGCCCCCGCAAGGGCCTCCGGGGGCAGGAGTCCGGGGCCCCGGCTTCGGGCGAAGTCCGCGAAGGTCTCCGCCGTCGTGTACTTGGGCTTGTAGCCCAGTGTTTCGCGCATCTGGTTCGTCGATACGACCCTGCCGTGCGTGAGCAGCCGCAGCTGCTCCGGCGAGAAGTCCGTGACGCCCAGCGTACGCACCGCCGTGCCCGCCCAGGTGAGCGCGGGCAGCAGCAGCGGCACCGTGGGGCGGCCGAGGCGCCGCGCGCACTGGGAGAGCAGCAGGACGCCGTCTCCGGCGATGTTGAACGTGCCGCTGTTGAGCGTCCCGCGCTCCGGGTCGTGCGAGGCGAGCCGCAGCACCTCGATGACGTCGTCCTCGTGCGCGAACTGCAGCCGCGGGTCGTAGCCGAACACAGTGGGCAGCATGGGCAGCGAGAAGTACGAGGCGAGCGGCGAGTCCGCGCTCGGGCCGAGGATGTTCGCGAACCGCAGCACACACACGGCGACATCGGGCCGCCGGCGCGCGAACCCTCGCACATACCCCTCGACCTCGACCGTGTCCTTCGCGAAGCCGCCGCTGGGCAGCGATTTGGGCGGGGTGGTCTCGGTGAAGACGGCGGGGTCGCGGGGCGCGGACCCGTAGACGTTCGTACTGGACTTCACGACGAGCCGCTTGACGGTCGGGGACTTCTGGCAGGCACCCAGGAGCTGCATGGTGCCGATGACGTTGGTCTCCTTGACCATGGTCCGGCTGCCGCTGCCCAGGGCGGTGCCCGTCACGTCCATGTGCACGACCGTGTCGACGGAGTGCTCGGCGAGCACCCGCGCGATGGTGGGCTGCCGGATGTCGGCCTGCACGAAGTCGGCGCCGCCCAGATGGTGCTCGGGCGGAACCGCGTCCACGGCGACCACCCGGTCCACTTGCGGGTCACGCTGGATCCGTCGTACGAACCGGCCCCCCAGCTGTCGGGCCACTCCGGTCACGAGCACGACCTTCCCCAAGATCAGCGCCTTCCTTCCAGAAATGGACGTAGCTCTGCTCGTACCCTGCCGCGTTCCCCGTGTGCCGCCCAACTTAGCGGGTTGATGTTGCGCTGTGATGACCTCCCGATGCACGAAGTGACGACAGCCACAGACGTACGATCAGACCAAGCCATTCGGCCTACAGGCGTACGCACAACCTTTGCGTGGCCGGATATGACTGTGGCCCCCCACCAGCCGGTGGGGGGCCACAGTACGCGCAGTTGCGGCGCCGCTTACTTCTTGTTGCGACGCTGAACGCGAGTGCGCTTGAGCAGCTTGCGGTGCTTCTTCTTCGCCATCCGCTTGCGCCGCTTCTTGATAACAGAGCCCACGACTACCCTCGCTCACTTCTCTTTACTCGGTGCTGGGCTGCATGGGCCCACACGACCTATGAGGGGCCAGCCTACCCGTCCGAGCGCCGAGGTCGTAATCGAGGGGCAATCGTGTAGTTCTGGGAGATCTTGGACGGTAGTTCCGGAGATGTTGGACGGGAGTTCCGGGAGATCTTGGACGGTCTCCCGGAACACCGTCAGGCTGTCTCCACCCCCACATAGCTCTCGCGGAGGTACTCGTGAACCGCTTGCTCCGGCACCCGGAAGGACCTCCCCACCCGGATCGCCGGCAGATGACCGCTGTGCACCAAGCGGTACACGGTCATCTTCGACACTCGCATCACCGAGGCGACTTCCGCCACGGTAAGGAACTGAACCTCGTTCAGAGGCCTCTCGCCAGCTGCAGCCATGACACACCTGAACCTTCCGCACTCGACGGCCACCGGCTTCCCCTTCCGGTGACTCTTCGTCGTTGCGTGCTCACTCCCCAATGTAGGGGCGGGTGATGCGAGTGGGGAAGAGGGGATGGCATCGGCCGCCTACTGTGACAGACACGCTCGATTGAGTACATAGCGAGTAAGCGGTCGGTAGTAATCAGACCGCACAGCGTCATCAAGCGGAACGACGACGGACACCCGCCCCTCTGCCTCTCCGACGAAGAGCGCAGGATCGTCCGTATCGGCCAGCCCCATCGCCTCGAACCCCAGCTGACCTGCTCCGCAGACCCATCCGTGGTCTCCGATGACAAGCTCCGGGAGCGGTCCGCCGGACTCCGCGGCGGCGGCCAGAGCGGTCCGAACCGGGAGGGGTGAGTGGGTGTGTGCGCCGGTCGCACTACCGGTGGGCTGCACGCCGGGTTCGCGCACCAGCGCGACACCTTGTACGTAGTCAAGGTTGTACGTGCGTAGACCGAACCGGGTCGTTATGTCGACACAGCTACCCCTCGCGGGGGTGAGGACGGTACACCCCGCCGCCGACAGGGCGTCCGCGAGGGCGGCGTAGAAACCGATCAGTCGGTGCGGGTGGCCGGTGCCGAGGAGCACAGAGTCACGGTTGCGGGCCGCCGCCCCGATCCGTTCCGCGAAGGCGTCGAGAGCCGCCAGGGTCCGCTCAGGGTCGATCACATCATGCCCACTCGTGTGCATCGGATCGGCCGAAACCCCGCACTTGTCCGCCATCAACTCGATCAAGTCCCGCTGCTGCCAAGTCCATTCGGGATCGAGCCCGAGCAGCACACGCGGATCGCGGGCGGCGAACAGCCGATAACTGCGCAGACTCTCCTCGCGCGAGGTGGCCACGGGCCCGGCCAACCGGGCGGCCAACAGGTGTGCACGCAATGCTCCGGTGCTCAACACGTCAGCGATGCTGACGCATTTGCCGGGTGTTCACCCTGAAAATCCCGAAAAGGCCGCACAGTTGGCGTAGTGGGTGCGGGGGGGGTCGGCGTTGGGGGTCGGGGCCGCGCCGGGTGCACCGCCGTACCGGGTGCGGGGTCGTGCTTTTAGGGGCGCGGGGAACTGCGCGCCCAGCCCCCACCGTCCCGCAGTCGACCGTTTAAGGGGCGCGGGGAACGGCGCAATCTTTTAGGGGGGTCTGGGGGCGCAGCCCCCAGGAACGGGATGGGACGGGTAGGGGCGGCGGGGGCGAAGAACCCCTACGCCAACAGCCCCCGCAGTGGAAACACGGCCCGCCGCGTAGCCAACACCGCCTGGTCGATCCGGTCCGCAGGGTCGTACCCGGACTCCCACCCCTTCCAGGACACAGGCCACCGCCCATCAGTCATCCGCACCGGCGCCAACTGCCGCGTACGAGCAAACACATCCTGCCGCCAGCTCTCAGGAATCACCGTCTCGGGCTCAATGGGCCGCCCCGCCGCAATGGCCACGAGATGCGTCCACGACCGCGGCACGACGTCCACCACCGCGTACCCACCCCCGCCCAGCGCGACCCACCGCCCGTCGGCGTACTCGTGCGCCAGGTCGTGACAAGCGACCTGCACAGCCCGCTGCGCGTCGAGCGACACGGCGAGATGCGCCAGTGGATCCTCGAAATGGGTGTCGGCCCCGTGCTGGGTGACCAGCACCTGCGGCCGGAAGTCGGCGATGAGCTCGGGCACCACGGAGTGGAAGGCCCGCAGCCACCCCGCGTCCCCCGTCCCCGCCGGCAGGGCGACATTGACGGCGGAGCCCTCGGCCGAGTCGGCGCCCGTCTCCTCCGGCCACCCCGTCTGCGGGAACAGCGTCCGCGGATGCTCGTGCAGCGAGATCGTCAGGACCCGCGGATCCTCCCAGAACGCCGCCTGGACCCCGTCCCCGTGGTGGACGTCCACATCCACATACGCGACCCGCTCGGCCCCCAGCTCCAGCAGCCGCGCAATCGCCAGCGAGGCATCGTTGTAGATGCAGAACCCGGAGGCCCCGCCCGGCATCGCGTGGTGCAGCCCGCCCGCGAAGTTCACGGCGTGCAGCGCGTCCCCGCGCCACACCGCCTCGGCGGCGCCCACCGACTGCCCGGCGATCATCGCGGACACCTCGTGCATCCCGGCGAAGGCGGGATCGTCCATGGTCCCGAGCCCGTACGAGGTGTCGGCAGCGTCAGGATCCACGGAGGCGGCCTTGACCGCCTCGACATAGTCCTCGCGGTGCACGAGCCGAAGCGTCGACTCCCCGGCGGGCTTCGCCGAGACCACGTCGACCTCACGGTCGAGCCCGAAGGCGTCGACGAGCTTCCTCGTCAACGCCAGCCGGACCGGATCCATCGGGTGATCCGGACCGAAGTCATAGCCCGTTACTGCCTCGTCCCACATCAGCTGTGCGCGGCCGCTCATGCCCGTCACCGTATCGGTCCGGTTCAGGAGCGAACGACCGGGCATACCCCAAGGTCACCAGGACCAGAACCATCGGTACGAGCATGGCGCCGCGGTAGCTCCAGGCATCCCCCAGCGCCCCCACCAGCGGCGAACCGATCAAGAACCCGACGTAGTTGAAGATGTTGAGCCGCGCGATCGCCGTGTCGGACGAACCCGGGAAGAGCCGCCCCGCCGCCGCGAAAGTCTGCGGCACGATCACACACAGGCCGAGGCCCAGCAGCGTGAACCCGAGCATCCCCACCCACGCCCCGGGCGCCACCGCCACCACCGCGAACCCGAGCGCCGCGACGACCGCCCCCAGCCGTACGACGGCCACCGCCCCGAACCGCCGCACCCCGAAGTCTCCGGCAGCCCGCCCCACCAGGGTCATCACCATGTAGACGTTGTACGGAACGGTCGCCAGCTGCTCCGAACTGCCCAGCACGTCCTGCAGATACTTCGCGCTCCAGTTGGAGACGGTCGAGTCCCCGATGTACGCGAACGTCATCACCAGACAGAGCGGCAGCAGCAGCTTGAAGACAAGAGGCCCGGCCTCGGCCGCATCGCGCTGCTCGTCGGGGGTGCCCCCGTCGACGTACCACCGACTCCCGACGAACGCCGCCGGCAGCAGCACCAGCACGACCGGCAGATACGACCCGAGGAGCGAGAGATGCCAGTGCGCCCCCGCCCACGCGAGGGAGGCGCCCACGATCCCGCCGAGGCTGTACGCCGCGTGGAAGCCGAGCATGATGCTGCGCCCGTACGTCCGTTGCAGGCTCACTCCGAGCATGTTCATCGAGGCGTCGAGCGCGCCGACCGCGAGCCCGAAGGCGCCGAGGGCGACGGCCAGTTCGACCAGTTGGTCCCCCGCCCCGACCCCGAGCAGCGCCAGGAGCACAACGGGCTGGGACCAGCGCAGCAACACGCTGGGCCGTATTCGCTTGACCAGGTGCTCGGTCGTCACGCTCCCGACCCCGGCGAGGATCGGCACGGCGGCCAGGAAGGCGGGCAGCAGCCCGTCCGAGACCCCGTACCGGTCCTGGATGGCCGGAATGCGCGTCACGAGCAGCGCGAAGGTGGCGCCCTGAGCAAAGAAGCTGAACGCCAAAGAGGCCCTACCGCGCCGCAGCACATCTGTCATGGCGGCGAGCGTAGGGCCCCGGCTTACCCGTGGGTAGATCAAGCCGAAGATGAATTTCTCTCAGCTCTGCGGTTGATCGGTGTGGCTGGACTGCGGATTGGCTACGGAGGGGCCGCGGTTGGACTTCGGAGGTACTTCGGAAGTACTTCGGAGGGACTGTGGGCGGCTCAGTGGCTGAGCCCTTACCGGGCCTGTTCGGCGGCCTGCTCGGCGAGTTCGGCCTCCAGCATCTTCTCCATCGGGACGACGGCCAGCCGCCCGCTGACCAGCATGGCCAGCACGATCGCAGCGACCATGACGACCGTGCCGAGCCAGACCATGGTGTCGATCGGCAGCGTGTACGCGCCCACCGCACGCAGGACGCACTCGCCGAGCAGCGCCACACCCCAGACGAGGGAGAAGGTCCGCTCGGCCTTCCGGAACCGCGGGGAGGCGGCGACCAGCCGGTCCCACGCGACGCTCTTGGCAGCGTCACCCTTGATGAGGAACGGCTTCATACCCGCCGTCATCATCGGCCGCCCGAGCCGGACCGACACCAGGATGCCGATGCCGATCGCGCTGCTGACCCCGCTGTCCTTGGCCAGCATCAGCCGCGGGTCTCCGGCGACGAGGCTGAGGGCCAGCCCCACGATGTTGACGAAGAGGATGAGCCCGGCCAGCCCGTTGGCCTTGCGCTCCTTCACCAGGCTCCACACGGTCCGCACGGCCGGCACCACACTGCTCCAGCCGAGCGCCGCCATGGTGCTCATGCCGAACCCGCTCTTCAGGAGGTAGTACGACCCGACGGGCACCGCCACGTCGAGGATCAGCGGCAGGAAGCTGGGCCGGGCGGCGACGTCCGCGGCGCTTGCGGCAACGGTCGACTCGATCGTGGTCGACTCGACCATGGTCGGCCCGGCGGTGATCGCTTCGGTGCTGGTCTCGATGGCCGCGATGCTCATGATCGGGTCCCTCCGTCGTCGCTGTGTACGTCCCGTTTCGATGTACTCAGCTTCACGGTCGGACCCCACCCGCCAACAGAAACGATCGTCCGGAGCTCGGCATGACAAATGTCAGTGCCGGGCCATGGGCCCCGTCATACGAGCAGGTCAGCCAACTCCCCCATGTCGGAGAAGAGTTGAGTGGCACTGGCGAGCTTGGCGGCGGGCGTCATGGCCGTGAACCCGTAGACGTCCATCCCGGCGGAGTTCGCCGCCTGTACCCCCAGCGGACTGTCCTCCACAACGACACACTTCTCCGGCGGTACGCCCATCCGCTCGGCCGCGTGCAGAAACAGATCCGGCGCCGGCTTGCCCCGCCCCACGTCCTGCGAACTGAAGACGCGCCCCTCGTCGAACCACCGGTCGAGCCCGGTCTTCCGGTGCCCCACCCGGATCCGCTCATGACTCCCGGAGGAGGCCACGCAGTACGGCACCCCGTCCGCAGCCAGCTTCTCAAGGACCTGCACGGCATCGGGAACGGGCTCCAACTCCCGCTCGAAGGCGGCGAAGACCCGCCCATGGAACGTGTCGTCGAAGTCGTCCGGCAGCCGCCTGCCGCTGCGCTCCTCGACGAGTTCGTGGATACGGTGCATGGCGGACCCCATGTAGTCCCTGATGGACTCCTCGTACGAGGTCGGGTGCCCGAGTTCGGTCAGATAGGCAGCCAGGATGGTGTTGGAGATCGGCTCGCTGTCCACAAGGACGCCGTCATTGTCGAAGATCACCAGGTCGTATCGCATGCTGCAACTTTAAAAGGCAGTGACCCTAAACGCAGAAAACCCCCGTACCGTTTTCCCGGTACGGGGGTTTTCTCTAAAATTTGTTCGGCGGCGTCCTACTCTCCCACAGGGTCCCCCCTGCAGTACCATCGGCGCTGTGAGGCTTAGCTTCCGGGTTCGGAATGTAACCGGGCGTTTCCCTCACGCTATGACCACCGAAACACTATGAAACTGTCAACCGGAGCCGTGGCATAGCTACGACGGTTGTTCGTGGTTTCAGAACCAACACAGTGGACGCGAGCAACTGAGGACAAGCCCTCGGCCTATTAGTACCAGTCACCTCCACCCGTTACCGGGCTTCCAGATCTGGCCTATCAACCCAGTCGTCTACTGGGAGCCTTACCCTCTCAAGGAGGTGGGAATACTCATCTCGAAGCAGGCTTCCCGCTTAGATGCTTTCAGCGGTTATCCCTCCCGAACGTAGCCAACCAGCCATGCCCTTGGCAGGACAACTGGCACACCAGAGGTTCGTCCGTCCCGGTCCTCTCGTACTAGGGACAGCCCTTCTCAATATTCCTACGCGCACAGCGGATAGGGACCGAACTGTCTCACGACGTTCTAAACCCAGCTCGCGTACCGCTTTAATGGGCGAACAGCCCAACCCTTGGGACCGACTCCAGCCCCAGGATGCGACGAGCCGACATCGAGGTGCCAAACCATCCCGTCGATATGGACTCTTGGGGAAGATCAGCCTGTTATCCCCGGGGTACCTTTTATCCGTTGAGCGACGGCGCTTCCACAAGCCACCGCCGGATCACTAGTCCCGACTTTCGTCCCTGCTCGACCCGTCGGTCTCACAGTCAAGCTCCCTTGTGCACTTACACTCAACACCTGATTACCAACCAGGCTGAGGGAACCTTTGGGCGCCTCCGTTACTCTTTAGGAGGCAACCGCCCCAGTTAAACTACCCATCAGACACTGTCCCTGATCCGGATCACGGACCCAGGTTAGACATCCAGCACGACCAGACTGGTATTTCAACGACGACTCCACAAACACTGGCGTGCCTGCTTCAAAGTCTCCCAGCTATCCTACACAAGCCGAACCGAACACCAATATCAAACTGTAGTAAAGGTCCCGGGGTCTTTCCGTCCTGCTGCGCGAAACGAGCATCTTTACTCGTAGTGCAATTTCACCGGGCCTATGGTTGAGACAGTCGAGAAGTCGTTACGCCATTCGTGCAGGTCGGAACTTACCCGACAAGGAATTTCGCTACCTTAGGATGGTTATAGTTACCACCGCCGTTTACTGGCGCTTAAGTTCTCAGCTTCGCCACCCCGAAGAGTGACTAACCGGTCCCCTTAACGTTCCAGCACCGGGCAGGCGTCAGTCCGTATACATCGCCTTACGGCTTCGCACGGACCTGTGTTTTTAGTAAACAGTCGCTTCTCGCTGGTCTCTGCGGCCACCCCCAGCTCAAGGAGCAAGTCCTCTCACCGGTGATGGCCCCCCTTCTCCCGAAGTTACGGGGGCATTTTGCCGAGTTCCTTAACCATAGTTCACCCGAACGCCTCGGTATTCTCTACCTGACCACCTGAGTCGGTTTAGGGTACGGGCCGCCATGAAACTCGCTAGAGGCTTTTCTCGACAGCATAGGATCATCCACTTCACCACAATCGGCTCGGCATCAGGTCTCAGCCTCATGTGCGACGGATTTGCCTATCGCACGGCCTACACCCTTACCCCGGGACAACCACCGCCCGGGATGGACTACCTTCCTGCGTCACCCCATCACTCACCTACTGCAGGTCTGGTCCGTCGGCTCCACCACTCCCCTTTGCCCGAAGGCTCCGGGGCGGCTTCACGGACTTAGCATCGCCTGGTTCAATGTTTGACGCTTCACAGCGGGTACCGGAATATCAACCGGTTATCCATCGACTACGCCTGTCGGCCTCGCCTTAGGTCCCGACTTACCCTGGGCAGATCAGCTTGACCCAGGAACCCTTAGTCAATCGGCGCACACGTTTCTCACGTGTGTATCGCTACTCATGCCTGCATTCTCACTCGTGAACCGTCCACCACTGCCTTCCGGCGCGGCTTCACCCCGCACACGACGCTCCCCTACCCATCACAGCGGGCGTTGGCCCTATTGCTGCAATGACACGACTTCGGCGGTACGCTTGAGCCCCGCTACATTGTCGGCGCGGAATCACTAGACCAGTGAGCTATTACGCACTCTTTCAAGGGTGGCTGCTTCTAAGCCAACCTCCTGGTTGTCTGTGCGACTCCACATCCTTTCCCACTTAGCGTACGCTTAGGGGCCTTAGTCGATGCTCTGGGCTGTTTCCCTCTCGACCATGGAGCTTATCCCCCACAGTCTCACTGCCGCGCTCTCACTTACCGGCATTCGGAGTTTGGCTAAGGTCAGTAACCCGGTAGGGCCCATCGCCTATCCAGTGCTCTACCTCCGGCAAGAAACACACGACGCTGCACCTAAATGCATTTCGGGGAGAACCAGCTATCACGGAGTTTGATTGGCCTTTCACCCCTAACCACAGGTCATCCCCCAGGTTTTCAACCCTGGTGGGTTCGGTCCTCCACGACCTCTTACAGCCGCTTCAACCTGCCCATGGCTAGATCACTCCGCTTCGGGTCTTGAGCGCGCTACTGAATCGCCCTATTCGGACTCGCTTTCGCTACGGCTTCCCCACACGGGTTAACCTCGCAACGCACCGCAAACTCGCAGGCTCATTCTTCAAAAGGCACGCAGTCACGAGATATGTGCAAGCACATATCCGACGCTCCCACGGCTTGTAGGCACACGGTTTCAGGTACTATTTCACTCCGCTCCCGCGGTACTTTTCACCATTCCCTCACGGTACTATCCGCTATCGGTCACCAGGGAATATTTAGGCTTAGCGGGTGGTCCCGCCAGATTCACACGGGATTTCTCGGGCCCCGTGCTACTTGGGTGTCTCTCAAACGAGCCGTTGATGTTTCGACTACGGGGGTCTTACCCTCTACGCCGGACCTTTCGCATGTCCTTCGCCTACATCAACGGTTTCTGACTCGCCTCACAGCCGGCAGACTGTGAAAGAGAGATCCCACAACCCCACATGCGCAACCCCTGCCGGGTCTCACACGCATATGGTTTGGCCTCATCCAGTTTCGCTCGCCACTACTCCCGGAATCACGGTTGTTTTCTCTTCCTGCGGGTACTGAGATGTTTCACTTCCCCGCGTTCCCTCCACATACCCTATGTGTTCAGGTATGGGTGACAGCCCATGACGACTGCCGGGTTTCCCCATTCGGAAACCCCCGGATCAAAGCCTGGTTGACGGCTCCCCGGGGACTATCGTGGCCTCCCACGTCCTTCATCGGTTCCTGGTGCCAAGGCATCCACCGTGCGCCCTTAAAAACTTGGCCACAGATGCTCGCGTCCACTGTGCAGTTCTCAAACAACGACCAACCACCCATCACCCCCGGTTACCACCGGAGTTCACTGGGGCCGGCACTGAAGGCAGCCGTATCGGCCGTACCTTCAGACACCCAACAGCGTGCCCGACACCCTCGCCACTCATGATCAGCTTTCCACGCCCCGAAGGACAGTACTCACAGCCCGAGATGACTGACGGTGCCGAATAATCAACGTTCCACCCATGAGCAACCACCGTCGGACGTGTGCCGACGTAATGGCCCTGGACCACCAAGCAAGCTTGGCGGCCTAGATGCTCCTTAGAAAGGAGGTGATCCAGCCGCACCTTCCGGTACGGCTACCTTGTTACGACTTCGTCCCAATCGCCAGTCCCACCTTCGACAGCTCCCTCCCACAAGGGGTTGGGCCACCGGCTTCGGGTGTTACCGACTTTCGTGACGTGACGGGCGGTGTGTACAAGGCCCGGGAACGTATTCACCGCAGCAATGCTGATCTGCGATTACTAGCAACTCCGACTTCATGGGGTCGAGTTGCAGACCCCAATCCGAACTGAGACAGGCTTTTTGAGATTCGCTCCGCCTCGCGGCTTCGCAGCTCTTTGTACCTGCCATTGTAGCACGTGTGCAGCCCAAGACATAAGGGGCATGATGACTTGACGTCGTCCCCACCTTCCTCCGAGTTGACCCCGGCAGTCTCCTGTGAGTCCCCATCACCCCGAAGGGCATGCTGGCAACACAGAACAAGGGTTGCGCTCGTTGCGGGACTTAACCCAACATCTCACGACACGAGCTGACGACAGCCATGCACCACCTGTACACCGACCACAAGGGGGCGACCATCTCTGGCCGTTTCCGGTGTATGTCAAGCCTTGGTAAGGTTCTTCGCGTTGCGTCGAATTAAGCCACATGCTCCGCTGCTTGTGCGGGCCCCCGTCAATTCCTTTGAGTTTTAGCCTTGCGGCCGTACTCCCCAGGCGGGGAACTTAATGCGTTAGCTGCGGCACCGACGACGTGGAATGTCGCCAACACCTAGTTCCCACCGTTTACGGCGTGGACTACCAGGGTATCTAATCCTGTTCGCTCCCCACGCTTTCGCTCCTCAGCGTCAGTAATGGCCCAGAGATCCGCCTTCGCCACCGGTGTTCCTCCTGATATCTGCGCATTTCACCGCTACACCAGGAATTCCGATCTCCCCTACCACACTCTAGCTAGCCCGTATCGAATGCAGACCCGGGGTTAAGCCCCGGGCTTTCACACCCGACGTGACAAGCCGCCTACGAGCTCTTTACGCCCAATAATTCCGGACAACGCTTGCGCCCTACGTATTACCGCGGCTGCTGGCACGTAGTTAGCCGGCGCTTCTTCTGCAGGTACCGTCACTCTCGCTTCTTCCCTGCTGAAAGAGGTTTACAACCCGAAGGCCGTCATCCCTCACGCGGCGTCGCTGCATCAGGCTTTCGCCCATTGTGCAATATTCCCCACTGCTGCCTCCCGTAGGAGTCTGGGCCGTGTCTCAGTCCCAGTGTGGCCGGTCGCCCTCTCAGGCCGGCTACCCGTCGTCGCCTTGGTGAGCCACTACCTCACCAACAAGCTGATAGGCCGCGGGCTCATCCTTCACCGCCGGAGCTTTTAACCCCCACCCATGCGGGCAGGAGTGTTATCCGGTATTAGACCCCGTTTCCAGGGCTTGTCCCAGAGTGAAGGGCAGATTGCCCACGTGTTACTCACCCGTTCGCCACTAATCCACCCCGAAGGGCTTCATCGTTCGACTTGCATGTGTTAAGCACGCCGCCAGCGTTCGTCCTGAGCCAGGATCAAACTCTCCGTGAATGTTTACCCGTAATCGGGTGGACACCACGAGAGCGGAACCTCCCGAGGAATAATCGGAAGGTTCACAGCGTCCTCGCTGTGCGCCTACCAGGCAGTGCCCGGCAGGACTTTTTCAAAGGAACCTCGTCCCAGCCGATCGGCCGGAGACGGGGTATCAACATATCTGGCGTTGATTTTTGGCACGCTGTTGAGTTCTCAAGGAACGGACGCTTCCTTTGTACTCACCCTCTCGGGCTTTCCTCCGGGCGCTTCCCTTCGGTCTTGCTTTGTTTTTGTTTCGTTCTTGCGTTTCCGACTCTATCAGATCCTTTCGGGCCTGATTCCCAGTCAGCGGGGCTTGTCTTCGCGGCTGTTGGGCCGTTCCGACGAGTGAGACTTTAGCGGATTCCTGGCTCCCGAGCTAATCGGGGTGGCGCCCTTTCGAACGCGGATTCCTCATTCCGCAAACACGCATGAATAACGAGCCGACGACGAGTCGCCGTTCGTTGAGTGCTTGTTGCGGAGTGGCTGTCCGGGGACCGACCGGGGTCGGCGCTCACGTCGGACAACTCGGAGAACACTACGTACGGGGTAGGGGCGTGTCAACTCCGCTCCAGGGTGCCCCCTGGAGGCGTACCCTCGGGGCCGTGACTACGCATACGTGCACCCAGCAGTGGTGGGCCGCCTGACGGCGGCCGTACTCACGTATGTACTCAACGGCCGCCGCCTCGGCGGCCGTTTTTGTGTCTCCCTCCTGGAGGACCGGCCGGCGGGCGCGGCGGCCTCGACCAAGAGGTGGAGAGATGACGCGGATCTTCAGTGGGGTCAAGCCGACCGGGCATCTGACGCTGGGGAACTACTTGGGGGCCGTACGGCAGTGGGCCGTCGTCGATCAGCACCGGGCCGACGCCCTGTTCTGCGTCGTGGACCTGCACGCGCTGACCGTTGACCACGATCCGGGGCGGGTGCGCAGGCTCAGTAGGCAGGCGGCGACGCTGTTGCTGGCGTCCGGGCTCGATCCTGAGCTGTGCACCGTGTTCGTACAGAGTCATGTGGACGAGCACGCGCGGCTGTCGTATCTGCTGGAGTGCGTCGCGACCGACGGGGAGATGCGGCGGATGATCCAGTACAAGGAGAAGGCCACGCGCGAGCGGGAGCGGGGCGGGAGTGTTCGGCTGTCTCTGCTGACGTATCCCGTGCTGATGGCGGCGGACATCCTGGCGTACGGGACCGATGAGGTGCCGGTGGGTGATGACCAGACGCAGCATGTCGAGCTGACCCGGGATCTGGCGGTGCGGTTCAACCAGCGGTACGGGCACACGTTCGTGGTGCCGCGGGCCGTCCGTCCGGAGGTTGGGGCGCGGGTCATGAATCTTCAGGAGCCGACGTCGAAGATGGGGAAGAGCGATGACGTCGGGCCGGGGGTCGTCTATCTGCTCGACGAGCCGGATGCCGTGCGGAAGAAGATCATGCGGGCCGTGACGGACAGCGGTAGCGGGCAGGACGTCGTGTACGACCGGGAGGCTCGGCCCGGGGTCTCCAATCTGCTGGAGATTCTCGCGGCGTGTGAGGGTGGGAACCCCGAAGCCTTGAGCGGTGTATATGAGTCGTACGGCGCTTTGAAGAAGGACACCGCCGAGGCCGTGGTCGAGCTCCTCAGGCCCGTACAGGAGAGGCACAAGCAGTTGTGCGCGGATCCTGCGTATGTGGAGGGGGTGCTGCGAGACGGTGCGGAGAAGGCCAGAGGAATGGCCAGGCCGAGGGTGGACGCGGCGTATCGGGCGATCGGGTTGCTGGCGGCGGGTTGAAGGAACAGTGGGCTGAAGGACGGTGGGGCCGGGAGCCGGCCCGGTTCCACGTCGTTCAGTTCCAGCTGTTGGCTCAGGCCGGCGTTTGCTAGCTGTTGCCGGAGGCGAGTTCGCGGCTGCGGTCGCGGGCTGCCTCCAGTGCGGCGATGAGCGCTGCGCGGACGCCGTGGTTCTCGAGTTCGCGGATCGCGTTGATCGTGGTGCCCGCGGGGGACGTGACGTTCTCGCGGAGCTTCACGGGGTGCTCCCCGCTGTCGCGGAGCATCACGGCGGCGCCGATCGCGGACTGGACGATCAGGTCGTGGGCCTTGTCGCGGGGCAGGCCGAGCAGAATGCCCGCGTCCGTCATGGCCTCGACCAGGTAGAAGAAGTACGCCGGTCCCGAGCCGGAGAGGGCTGTGCAGGCGTCCTGCTGGGACTCGGGGACGCGGAGGGTCTTGCCGACGGCGCCGAAGATCTCCTCGGCGTGCGCGAGGTGCGCTTCGGTGGCGTGGCTGCCGGCGGAGATGACGGACATGGCCTCGTCGACGAGGGCGGGGGTGTTCGTCATGACACGGACGACCGGGGTGCCTGTGGCCAGGCGCTCCTCGAAGAAGGAGGTGGGAATGCCTGCCGCGCCGCTGATGACCAGGCGGTCGGCGGGGATGTGCGGGGCGAGTTCGTCGAGGAGGGTGCCCATGTCCTGCGGCTTGACCGTGAGGATCAGGGTGTCGGCGCTCTTGGCTGCCTCCGGGTTGGTGACCGCGGTGACTCCGTAGCGTTCCTGGAGTTCCTTGGCTCGCTCCGGGCGGCGGGCGGTGACCAGGAGGTCGGTGGGGGTCCAGCCGGCTCGGATCATTCCGCTGAGCAGAGCTTCGCCGATCTTGCCGGTGCCGAGGACTGCGACTTTCTGGGTCATGGTGCGGGTGCCCTCCGGGGGTGCGTCGTCCTGGGGTCATCCTCGCACTCGGGGTGCGGGCTGGGTTGGGTTGTCCGTTGGGCGGACGCCGGGTGCTTGGTTGCCTGGCGTTGGTGCCGGTGCTGGTGCCGGTGCTGGTGCTGGGCGTGGGGGCCACGCAACCCGGCGCTGACCGGCTGCGACCGGCCGGTGCCACGCCCTGTCGGCACGACCGCCGACTACAGCTACGGCGGTCCTATGCCGTCCGCCTCCGCAGCGTTGCCGCGCCCAGGGTCAGGACCAGGAGTGCGCAGCCCGCCACGATCAGGACGTCGCGGATGAAGGTGGCGGTCATGTCGGTGTGTTTGAGGACTTCGTTCATGCCGTCGACGGCATAGGACATGGGGAGGACGTCGGAGATGGCTTCGAGGACGGGGTGCATGTTGGAGCGGGGGGTGAACAGGCCGCAGAGGAGGAGTTGGGGGAAGATCACGGCCGGCATGAACTGGACGGCCTGGAATTCCGAGGAGGCGAAGGCCGAGACGAAGAGGCCGAGGGCTGTGCCGAGCAGTGCGTCGAGGAGGGCGACCAGCAGGAGCAGCCAGGGGGAGCCGATGACGTCCAGGCCCAGGAACCAGACGGCCAG
Organism: Streptomyces sp. R35; assembly: GCF_041053035.1. Lineage (NCBI taxonomy): Bacteria > Bacillati > Actinomycetota > Actinomycetes > Kitasatosporales > Streptomycetaceae > Streptomyces > Streptomyces sp. R35. Next base: position 6,281,358 of record NZ_CP163440.1, on the reverse strand, counting down.
ACCCGTGGCCAGGACCGACTGGACGATGGCCAGGGCGCCGAAGGCCAGGGCGTAGCCGGCGATCAGGTCGCCCTTGCCGAGGGGCATGGCGAGCAGGCGTTCGAGGGTGCCGGAGGTGCGCTCGCGGAGGGTGGCGATCGAGGTCACCAGGAACATCGTGATGAGCGGGAAGATCCCGAGGAGGGAGGCGCCGATGGAGTCGAAGGTGCGCGGGCTGCCGTCGAAGACATAGCGGAGCAGGAACAGCATCACGCACGGGATCAGGATCATCATCGCGATCGTGCGCGGGTCATGGCGGAGCTGGCGCAGTACTCGGGTCGCGGTGGCGGTGGTGCGGGAGAGGTTGAGCGCGCTGGGGCGTGCTGTCGCGCCGGTGCTGAGGCCCGCGCCCGTACCCGTACCCGTGCCGGGGCTTGTGCCTGGGCTCGTGGCCGAGGTGGTGGTCATCGGTGGGTCTCCTTGCGCGCGGCGCCGGACGGGGAGTCGGTGTTGGTCGTGTCGCCCGCCGCGGACTGGTTGCCCGCCGCGATCGCCTCGTCGACCAGGTGGAGGAAGGCGGCTTCGACGGTGTCGGAGTCGGTGCGTTCGCGCAGGGCGTCGGGGGTGTCGTCGGCGAGGATCTGGCCCTCGCGCATCAGGAGGAGGCGGTGGCAGCGCTCGGCCTCGTCCATGACGTGGGAGGAGATCAGGAGGGTCGCTTTCCGTTCGGCGGCGATGGTGTGGAAGAGGTTCCACAGGTCGCGGCGCAGGACGGGGTCGAGGCCGACGGTGGGTTCGTCGAGGACCAGGAGTTCCGGGGTGCCCAGCAGGGCGACCGCGAGGGAGACGCGGCTGCGCTGGCCGCCGGAGAGGTTGCCGGCGAGGGAGTCTGCGTGGGAGGTGAGGTCGACGTCGGTGATGGCCTGGGTGACGCCCGCGTGGCGGCGTTCGGCGGCGGCGCGGCCTGGGTCGAGGATCGCGGCGAAGTACTCGAGGTTCTGGCGGACGGTCAGGTCGTCGTAGACGGAGGGGGCTTGGGTGACATAGCCGATGCGGGAGCGGAGTGCGGGGTCGCCGGCGGGGCGGCCGAGGACTTCGAGGGTGCCGGTGACTTTTGCCTGGGTGCCGACCGTCGAGCGCATCAGGGTCGATTTGCCGCAGCCGGAGGGGCCGAGCAGGCCGGTGATCTGGCCGCGCGGTACGGCGAAGTCGAGTCCGCGCAGGACGGTGCGGGTGCCGCGTACGACGGTGAGGTTTTCGGCGCGGACGGCGGGTGGGGAGGAGGAGTCGGGTGGCCCTGCGGGGTCGGGTGGACGGGACTCAATAATCATCATGTGATGAATATCCCTCCTGTGGTGCGTGCCGGTCAAGCCCCGGAGCGTCCGGCGGCGCAGGCGCGCGTCGGCGTGATCGGAAGGGGGCGCTCCGGCGCACGGCGGGGTGGTGCGCTTCCGCGTTCACGGGGCGGTTACACGGAAGGGGTGCGCGATCAACTCCCGTACCTGACAATGGATTTCAGTGCGCGGTCATATGCCGGGGCGCCGGGTGCCCATCGGTCCGTGCCGCGCCGTACGTCCGCCGCACCCTCCCCCTGTGCGGCGCCCACGCATCTCCCGCTTCTCTACCGGAGGTGCAGTTGCCATGCGCAAAGCCGATCTATTCGCGTCTCTCGTCGTGTTTCTCGTGGCGCTGCCCCTGTGCGTGGGGGTCGCCATAGCCTCAGGTGTGCCGGCCGAGCTGGGGCTGGTGACCGGGATCGTCGGCGGTCTGGTGGCCGGAGTGATGCCCGGCAGCAGCCTGCAGGTCAGTGGGCCCGCGGCCGGGCTCACCGTGCTCGTGTACGAGGCGGTGCAGTCGTACGGCGTCCAGGCACTGGGTGTGCTGGTGCTCGGAGCCGGGCTGGTGCAGCTCGGGCTCGGGGTGCTGCGGCTCGGGCGCTGGTTCCGGGCCGTGTCCGTGGCCGTGGTGCAGGGGATGCTCGCCGGGATCGGGCTCGTGCTGATCGCGGGCCAGGTGTACGCGATGGGTGATGCCTCCGCGCCCGCGAGTGGGCTCGGGAAGATCGCCGGGCTGGTCGCGCTGGTCGGTGCCGCGGATCCGGTGGCGTTGGCGATCGGCGGCGCCACCGTCGTCGTACTCCTGCTGTGGCCGCGGTGGCGGCGGGGGGCGCGGGTGGTGCCCGCGCCGCTGCTGGCGGTGGCGCTCGCGTCGGTCGTGACCGGAGGGTTCGACCTGTCCGTGCGGCGGGTCGAGGTGCGTGGGCTGCTGGATGCCGTACGGCCGCCGGGCCTCGCGGATGTGGGGCGGCTTACGGAAGTGGGCGTGATCGGGACGGTGCTGGCGTTCGCGCTGATCGCTTCGGCCGAGTCCTTGTTCAGCGCGGCGGCGGTGGACCGGCTGCATCGGGGGCCGCGGACCGACTACGACCGGGAGCTCATCGCGCAGGGCGCGGGGAACGCCGTGTGCGGGGTGCTCGGGGCGCTGCCGATGACCGCGGTGATCGTACGGAGTGCGGCGAATGTGCAGGCCGGGGCGCGGACGAAGGTGTCTCGGGTGCTGCACGGGGTGTGGTTGCTGCTCTTCACGGCTGTGGTGCCCGGGGTGCTCGGGGTGATTCCGGTGGCGGCGCTGGCGGGGCTGCTCGTGCACGCGGGCTGCAAGCTCGTGCCCGTACGGGAGGTGAGGGTGTTGTGGCGCGGGCATCGCGGGGAGGTGGTGGTGCTGAGCGTGACCGCGGTGGCGATCGTCGTCGGGAATCTGTTCGAGGGCGTGCTCGTCGGGCTCGCGCTCGCCGTGGCCAAGACAGCGTGGGACATCAGTCATGTGCATGTGGAGACCGAGGACCGGGGGGCCTCGGGGATGGTCGTACGGGTCGTCGGCAACGCCACGTTCCTCCGGCTGCCCAAGCTGTTGGACGCCTTGGAGGCGTTGCCGCACGACCGGGACGTACGGCTGGAGTTGGGCGGGTTGCGGCATGTCGACCACGCGTGTGCGGCGGCCCTGGAGGGGTGGGCCGCCGGGCGGGATCACGAACGGGTCGCCACCAGCAGGTCCACGACGTAGGTCTCCTCCACGATTCCGTCCGGGAAGGTCGGCAGGAGATGGCGTCGCTCCTCGGCGAGGAACGCGGCGGTGCGTTCCTCGCCGAGGACCAGGAACGCCGAGTGGCTGCCGATGTTGGCGAGGTGCGTGTCGAGGGGAACGCGGCGGCTCCAGCGGACCTGGCGGCGGGCGAAGGTGAGCCGGCCGCTCGGGTCGGCGGCGAGGGTGGCGGCGGCTCTTGCGCCGCTGCCGCTCGTTTCGACCACCTGGTCGATGCCGAGGTAGCGCTCGGCGCGGGTGGCTGCCGCCGCGATCCACGGGACGTCCAGGGCGTCGGTGTTCCACCAGAGGGCCAGGGCGCCGCCGGGGCGCAGGACGCGGAGGGCCTCCGGGACGGAGTGGGTCGGGTCGGTCCAGTGCCAGGACTGGGCGTAAGTGAGGAAGTCGGCGGAGGCGGTGGCCAGGGGGAGGGCGTTGCCGTTGCCTCGGACGATCGGGATGTGGGGGTGGGCGCGGCGGAATTCGGCGGTCATGCCGTCGCCGGGTTCCACGGCGAGGACGTGGGCGCCTCGCTGGTGGAGGAGGGTGGTTGCTATGCCGGTGCCGGCGCCGATGTCCATGACCCGTGAGCCTGTGAGCGGGCGCTCGGCGAGGTTTTCGATGGCTTCGAAGAGGGTGGGTGGGTAGGAGGGGCGGTTGGCGGCGTATTGGGCTGCCGCCGAGTTGAAGGAGTGGGCTCGGGTGGGGTGGGAGGACGGGTGGGTGGGGTCATGGGTTCATGGTGGATGGTGGGGGGAGTTGGGGTGGGTGGTTTTCGCCCCCGCCGCCCCTACCCGTCCCATCCCTTCCTGGGGGCTGCCGCCCCAGACCCCCCTAAAAGATTGCGCAGTTCCCCGCGCCCCTTTTAGGGGCGCGGGGAACTGCGCGAACGGCCCCCACCTGCTCAGCGGTGGTTGCGCTTTCGGGATGGGTTGCCGGTGCGGCGGGTGGTGCGGCGGGTGTACTGGTCGCGGGCCGCCTCGTACTCCTCGCGGTGGAGTTTTTCGCCGGGGGCCTCGGTGAGGGAGCGGAAGGAGTAGGCGAGGAGGGAGCCGATGAAGCCGATGGCCAGGAGGCCGCGGAGGGAGGCCTGGCGGTCGGGGTCGGGGCGCTTGGTGAACGCGTCCCAGGTGTGGCGGAACGCGAGGGCGCTGCACACCGCGAACATCACCACGACCATGAGGGTCACGGGTGTTCCCACGTCCGCGATGGCCAGGCCCTGGTAGGCGAAGCGGAGGACGAAGCAGGCGGCCACCGCGGTGGCGAGGGAGCCTGCGGCCACGCCGATCCGGCGGCCGGTGTAGCCGCCGTCGTGGTCGACCCACGTCGTGCCGAAGAAGCGCAGGGGCTCGGGCTGGGGCCCCGCGGGGGTGCCGGTTCCGGTGTTGGTCTCGTCGCTCACGTGACGATTATTGCTCCGGGGGCGCCGCGGGGCCCGAGCTCAGTCGTCAGGAACAGCGCGGGGCTACGTAGCCGTCGCTGCCCGTCTTGACGTAAGCGTCGGATACGAACTGACCGTTGGCGATGTTGTCCCAGATGGTCGATGTCCCGTACGGACCGGTGACGGACTCTCCCGGGCACTGGCAGCGGATCGGGATGCTCGAGCCCGCCGGAATGGTGCGGACGACGGGGTAGTGCGTGCCCGGGCCGCTGCGGACGTTGACGTCGTAGCCGGGCGCGAGCGGATAGGTCACGGTGGCTGCCGCCGCCTGAGATCCCGTCCCCGCCACCGCCAGGAGCGTGGCAGCAAGCCCTCCGACCAGCATTCCCCGTCTGCCGGACACGAATTTCACGCCCGTTCCCCTTCCGTTGCCGTCGTCGTCAAGAGCAGTGCGGAGCGACGTAGCCGTCGCTGCCCGTGTTCACGTACGCGTCCGACACGAACTGGCCGTTGGAGATGTTGTCCCAGACCTTGGTCGTCCCGTACGGGCCGCTGACGGACTCTCCCGGGCACTGGCAGTAGATCGGGACGCGCGAGCCCGCCGGCAGGGTGCGGACGATGGTGAAATGGGTCCCGGGGCCGCTGCGGACGTTGACGTTGTAGCCCGGTGCGAGCGGATACGTGCGGAGCGTCTCGGCGCTCAACGGCTCCGCTGCCGCCGTCTCCCCCGCGCCCGTGATCTCTATGTCTTCCGTGGCCATTCCGGCCTCCCCCGTTGATTGGTTCACGCCAAATTCATGCTGTGCGCCGAGGCTAGCAAGCCGATAAGGATTCGCACGAAGCATCGACTAGGCTCTGCGCGTCGCGCATGCGGTCGGACACACGGGGGTGAGTGATGCCGCCACAGCGCAGTACGGGTACGGATCCGGAAGCGGAACATCCGCGCTATGCCGGGCAGTACCTGCTGGAGGCGGAACTCGGCTCCGGTGGCATGGGAATCGTGCATCTGGCGCGGTCCGCCTCCGGGTTGCGGCTCGCCGTCAAAGTCGTACACGCCGAGTTTGCCCAAGACCCCGAGTTCCGGGGGCGGTTCAAGCAGGAGGTCGCGGCCGCCCGGCGGGTGAGCGGTGCCTTCACCGCGCCCGTCGTGGACGCCGACCCCGAGGCCGAACACCCGTGGATGGCAACCCTGTTCATCCCCGGGCCGACCCTCGCCGAGCATGTGAAGCGGAATGGAGCGCTGCCCCCGGCCCGGCTGCGTCATCTCATGGCCGGTCTCGCCGAGGCCTTGCGTGACATTCATCGGGCGGGCGTTGTCCACCGCGACCTCAAGCCCAGCAACGTACTCCTGGCCGATGACGGACCGAAGGTCATCGACTTCGGTATCTCGCGGCCTTCTGACAGTGAACTGCGTACGGAGACAGGGAAGTTGATCGGCACCCCGCCGTTCATGGCCCCTGAACAATTCCGCAGGCCACGGCAGGTCGGGCCGGCCGCCGACATCTTCGCGCTGGGATCGGTGATCGTTCACGCGGCCACCGGTAGTGGGCCCTTCGACTCCGACAGCCCGTATCTCGTGGCATATCAAGTCGTCCATGACGAGCCGGACTTGACAGGCGTACCGGACGATCTGCTCGACCTTGTCGCCCGCTGTCTCGCCAAGGAACCCGAGGACCGGCCCACACCGGACGACCTGATGACCGCGCTGCGGTCGGTTTCGGCCTCGTACGACACTCAGGCGTTCATTCCCGAACAGCGCACCGGGAATGAACGGGAGTCGGCGCCGTCCGTGAAGGGACGCTCTCCGGAGCAGCCGAAAGGCGAGCGCCCGGAGCGGACCGACGACCGTACCCACTCAGCCGCCGTGAAGAGGTCCGGGCGGCGTTGGCGGCTTCCCGCTGCCATCGCCGCCGTCGCCGTACTCGCCGCCGCCTTCGGCGCCTTTGCTCTCCTCGGCGGCTCGGACACCCCGGCCCCGGAGAATCCTGATGAGACGCAGACGAAGAGCAGCTTCCAGCCGTGGGACGTCGACCTGAGCGCCCCGGGCGCCAAAGCCGACGGCCTGCCGCAATGCACGTACACACCTCGGACGTTGTACTGCGTCCGGCCCGGTGTCCTGGCCGCCGCACTCGATCCGGCCGACGGCAAAGTGCTGTGGTCACGGAGCGACACGGGGCACGCGAGTACCTACTCCACTCCGGTGCCGGTGCTGTCCGGCGGGCTCCTGCAGGTCGCCAGCCGGAACGGGAAGCGCCTGACGGCGCTCGATCCCGCGACCGGTACGACTCGTTGGAGTCGTGACATCGCGCGCTATGACGGCCGCGTCGCCCACATCGGCGGCGTCGTGCTGCTCACCGGGCGCGACTCCAAAATCATCGCGCTGGACGCCGCGACGGGTAAGGAGAAGTGGCGCCACACGATCCCGGGACTGCACCTGCCCCAATTCCAGACATACGGCGACGGGGTCGCCTATGCCTTGACCGTGGACGTGAACGAGACCCGGGTGGCCGCGGTGGACCCCGAGACCGGTGCCATGAGCTGGCAGCGGCACATGGACGGGGCGATGAGCCTCGTGGGCGCCCATGACGGAACGATCTGGTTCACCTCGACCACCATCGACCAGTACACGGCTTCCGTCGTGCGGTACGACGTCGCGAACCGCACGACTCACCGCGTCGCGCTGCCTCTCCCCCAGCCGCAGACGCAGGCCGTCGTACGAGGGGACACGGTGTATCTGCTGGGCAGCGACGGCTCGCTGGTGGCCGTGGACACCAAGGCGTCGCACCAGTTGTGGCGGACGGAGACTTCGGTCAGCAAGGCCTCGGCGCCCGTCGTGGCCGGACAACGGCTCTACTTCACCGGTGTGGACGGGCGGCTCCTCGCCGTCGACACCTCGCGGGGCACCCTGCTCGGACAGACGAAGGCACGGCTCGGCAATGACCGAGGCTCGCTCGTCAGCGCGCTCCCAGCCCCCCTCGCCGCCGACAACAAGGTCTACTCCACCGCCCCCGACGGCTCCCTCTTCGCGGTCGACGCACGCGATCCCTCGGCCTGGTGACACGGAAGGTGACATGGAAAGGGGCCGCCCCCGAAGGAGCGGCCCCACAGACCAAGCGTCGGCCGGGGTCGAAGACCTGTCAGCCCAGCTTCGAGACGTCCCGCACCGCGCCCCTGTCCGCGCTCGTCGCCATCGCGGCGTAGGCGCGGAGGGCGGCCGAGACCTTGCGGTCGCGGTTCGCCGGGGCGTAGACGCCGTTGAGGGCGGCGCGGCGCGTGTCCAGCTCCTCGTCCGACACGAGCAGTTCGATCGAACGGTTCGGGATGTCGATGCGGATGCGGTCGCCGTCCTGGACCAGGGCGATCGTGCCGCCGGAGGCGGCCTCCGGGGAGGCGTGGCCGATGGACAGGCCGGACGTGCCGCCGGAGAAGCGGCCGTCGGTGATCAGGGCGCAGGTCTTGCCGAGGCCGCGGCCCTTGAGGAAGGACGTCGGGTAGAGCATCTCCTGCATACCCGGGCCGCCCTTGGGGCCCTCGTAGCGGATGACGACGACGTCGCCGTGTGTGATCTCCTTCTTGAGGATCTTGTCGACGGCCTCGTCCTGCGACTCGCAGACGACCGCCGGGCCCTCGAAGGTCCAGATCGACTCGTCGACGCCCGCCGTCTTCACGACGCAGCCGTCGACCGCCAGGTTGCCCTTGAGGACCGCCAGGCCGCCGTCCTTGGAGTACGCGTGCTCGGCGGAGCGGATGCAGCCGCCCTCTGCGTCCTCGTCGAGAGCCTCCCAGCGCTCGGACTGGGAGAAGGCCTCGGAGGAGCGGACGCAGCCGGGGGCCGCGTGCCACAGCTCGATCGCCTCGGCGGACGGGGAGCCGGCGCGCACGTCCCACGTCTTCATCCAGTCCGAGAGGGACGGGCTGTGGACCGAGTGGACGTCCTCGTTCAGCAGGCCGGCGCGGTGCAGCTCGCCCAGCAGGGCCGGGATGCCGCCCGCGCGGTGCACGTCCTCCATGTAGTACGTGCGGTCCTTCGCCACGTTCGGGGCGACCTTGGCGAGGCACGGCACACGGCGCGAGACCTCGTTGATCTCGTCCAGGCCGAAGGGGACGCCCGCCTCCTGGGCGGCCGCCAGCAGGTGCAGGATCGTGTTGGTGGAGCCGCCCATGGCGATGTCGAGGGCCATGGCGTTCTCGAACGCGGCGTGCGTGGCGATGTTGCGGGGCAGCACCGACTCGTCGTCACCGTCGTAGTAGCGCTTGGTGATCTCGACGACCGTGCGGGCCGCGTCCTCGTACAGGCCCTTGCGGGCGGTGTGCGTGGCGAGCACCGAGCCGTTGCCGGGGAGGGACAGGCCGATGGCCTCGGTCAGGCAGTTCATCGAGTTGGCGGTGAACATGCCGGAGCAGGAGCCACAGGTCGGACAGGCGTTCTCCTCGATGCGGAGGATGTCCTCGTCCGAGATCTTGTCGTTCACGGCGTCGGAGATCGCGTCGACCAGGTCGAGCGTACGGACCGTGCCGTCGACCAGGGTGGCGCGGCCGGACTCCATGGGGCCGCCGGAGACGAAGACCGTCGGGATGTTCAGGCGCAGGGCCGCCATCAGCATGCCGGGCGTGATCTTGTCGCAGTTCGAGATGCAGATCAGGGCGTCGGCGCAGTGGGCCTCGACCATGTACTCGACCGAGTCCGCGATCAGGTCGCGGGACGGGAGGGAGTACAGCATGCCGCCGTGGCCCATCGCGATGCCGTCGTCGACCGCGATCGTGTTGAACTCGCGCGCGATGCCTCCGGCGGCGGTGATGGCCTCGCTGACGATGCGGCCGACCGGCTGGAGGTGGGTGTGCCCCGGCACGAACTCCGTGAAGGAGTTGGCGACCGCGATGATCGGCTTCCGTCCGATGTCCGCACCCGGTACACCGGAGGCGCGCATAAGGGCTCGTGCGCCCGCCATGTTGCGTCCGTGGGTGACTGTGCGGGACCTCAGCTCGGGCATCGTCGCTCGCTCCTTCGGAGATGTGTGACTGCTGTCGAGCGTACGCCGGTGCGCCACGATACGGACAGGGTGTCCGAAATGCGGGATGCCTGTCTCGGCTTCCGGCTGCGGGTCGTACGTGGCCGGGCGCGTCCTCGTCCCGGTTCAGGGGGCCGTCAGGTGGCCCTGCACCACCGGCGCCACCCTTGCCACGATCTGTTCCGGGTCCGCCGACGCCAGGGGCTCGACCTTGATCACGTATCGCAGCATCGCGATCCCGACGAGCTGCGCCGCCGCCAGCTCGGCGCGCAGTTCCGCGTCGGGGGCGTCCAGCTGCCCGGCGATGCGGCGCAGCAGCTGGGTGGCGACCAAGCGGCGGAAGACGGCGGCCGCGGTCTCGTTGTTCACGGCGGAGCGGAGGATCGCGAGCAGCGGTGTGCGGGTCGCCGGGTTCTCCCAGATGCCGAAAATGAAGCGGGTCAGGCGCTCGCCCACGGCGTCGAGGGGGCCGTCCTCGACCGCGTCCGGGGCGCCGAGGGCGGGTGCGAAGGCGACCTCGATGGCCGCCTCGAAGACCTGTTCCTTCGTGCCGAAATAGTGGTGCACGAGCGCGGAGTCCACCCCGGCCGCCTTGGCGATGCCGCGGACCGACGTCTTCTCGTAGCCCCGCTCGGAGAACTCCTCGCGGGCCGCCTCCAGGATGCGGTCGCGGGTGGCGGGGGCCGCCTCCGTCTGCGTACGAGTGGGGCGTCCCCGGCCGCGGCGGGGGGCGGCGTCCGTCACCGGCGGGGCACCTTCACCGCGGAGGCGAGGTGGAGCCGGGTGAAGGCCAGGGCCTCCGCCAGGTCCGCCTCGCGTTCGACGCTGGACATCGCGCGACGGGTGTTGACCTCGATGACGACATGGCCGTCGAATCCGGAGAGCGCGAGGCGTTCGAGCAGCTCGGCGCAGGGCTGGATGCCGCGGCCCGGGACGAGGTGCTCGTCCTTGTTGGAGCCGTTGCCGTCGGCGAGGTGGACGTGGCCGAGGCGGTCGGCCATGCGGTCGATCATCTGCAGGGCGTCGGTACGGGCGGTCGCCGTGTGGCTGAGGTCGATCGTGAAGTGACGGTAGTCGTCCTTCGTCACGTCCCAGTCGGGGGCGTACGCCAGCATCTCGCGGTCGCGGTAACGCCAGGGGTACATGTTTTCGACGGCGAACCGTACGTCCGTCTCGTTCGCCATCCGCCAGATCCCGCTGACGAAGTCACGTGCGTACTGGCGCTGCCAGCGGAACGGGGGGTGTACGACGACGGTGCTCGCGCCGAGCTTCTCGGCCGCCGCCTGGGCGCGCTGGAGCTTGATCCACGGGTCGGTGGACCACACCCGCTGGGTGATCAGCAGGCAGGGGGCGTGCACGGCGAGGATCGGGATCTGGTGGTAGTCGCTGAGGCGGCGGAGGGCTTCGATGTCCTGGCTGACCGGGTCGGTCCAGACCATGACCTCCACGCCGTCGTAGCCGAGGCGCGCGGCGATCTCGAAGGCCGTCGCCGTCGACTCCGGATACACGGACGCCGTGGACAGCGCGACCTTCGCATCCGGGATGCGTACGACTGGTTCTGCCACGAGGGACAGAGTACGGGGTGCCTCCGGCGGTTCGGCGGGGGTGGTTCGCTTCGGCCGGGGGTTCTTGTGGCTGCTGGCCGGGGTGGGGGTTGGCCTGCGGCCGGGCGCCTTTCGCCGTTGCGGGGGCTGTCGTGTGCGGCTGCGGGTTGTGTGTGGCTGGGCGCGCAGTTCCCCGCGCCCCTGTGGTGGGGGCTCGTCGTGGGCCCGTGCGGGTTGTCGGTTGCGGCTGGGCGCGCACCCGCGGCGGAGCCGCACAAAAGTCACAGCCCCGCGCCCCCTTCAGGGCGCGGGGATCATGCTCGTGCGGGTTGTCGGTTGCGGCTGGGCGCGCACCCGCGGCGGAGCCGCACAAAGTCACAGCCCCGCGCCCCCTTCAGGGCGCGGGGATCATGCTCGTGCGGGTTGTCGGTTGCGGCTGGGCGCGCACCCGCGGCGGAGCCGCACAAAGTCACAGCCCCGCGCCCCCTTCAGGGCGCGGGGATCATGCTCGTGCGGGTTGTCGGTTGCGGCTGGGCGCGCACCCGCGGCGGAGCCGCACAAAGTCACAGCCCCGCGCCCCCTTCAGGGCGCGGGGATCATGCTCGTGCGGGTTGTCGGTTGTGGCTGGGCGCGCACCCGCGGCGGAGCCGCACAAAGTCACAGCCCCGCGCCCCCTTCAGGGCGCGGGGATCATGCTCGTGCGGGTTGTCGGTTGTGGCTGGGCGCGCACCCGCGGCGGAGCCGCACAAAGTCACAGCCCCGCGCCCCCTTCAGGGCGCGGGGATCATGCTCGTGCGGGTTGTCGGTTGTGGCTGGGCGCGCACCCGCGGCGGAGCCGCACAAAGTCACAGCCCCGCGCCCCCTTCGGGGCGCGGGGATCATGCTCGTGGAGCCGCCTGCTTCTGCGTGTTCTACGTGTCTACTCCGAGGCCATGTGGTCGAGGCGGCGGAGGATGACGCCCTCGCGTAGGGCCCAGGGGCAGATCTCCAGGGTTTCCACGCCGAAGAGGTCCATGGCGCCCTCGGCCACCAGGGCTCCGGCGAGGAGTTGGCCGGAGCGGCCCGGGGAGACGCCGGGGAGTTCGGCGCGTTCCTCGGCGGTCATGGAGGCGAGGCGGGGAACCCAGTCCTCGAGGGTGCGGCGCTTGAGTTCGCGCTGGACGTAGAGGCCCTCGGTGGAGCGGGCGGCGCCGGCCAGGCGGGCGAGCTGCTTGAAGGTCTTGGAGGTGGCGACCACGTGGTCGGGGGCGCCGAAGCGGCTGAACTCGCCGACCGTACGGGCGATCTGGGCCCGCACATGGCGGCGCAGCGCCTTCACGTCGGCGGGGTCGGCCGGGTCGGTGGGCAGCCAGCCCGCGGTCAGCCGCCCGGCGCCGAGCGGCAGCGACACGGCCGCGTCCGGCTCCTCGTCGATGCCGTACGCGATCTCCAGGGAGCCGCCGCCGATGTCGAGGACGAGCAGCTTGCCCGCAGACCAGCCGAACCAGCGGCGGGCGGCCAGGAAGGTCAGCCGGGCCTCTTCCGCCCCGGTCAGGACCTGGAGCTCGACGCCCGTCTCGGCCTGCACCCGGGCCAGCACATCGTCGGCGTTGCTGGCCTCGCGTACGGCGGAGGTCGCGAACGGCAGCATGGCCTCGACGCCCTTGTCCTCGGCCGCCTCCAGCGCGTCCTGGACCGTCTCGATCAGTTTTTCGACGCCTTCGGGGCCGATCGCCCCGCTCTCGTCGAGCAGTTGGGCAAGCCGCAATTCGGCCTTGTGCGAATGCGCGGGCAGCGGGCGCGCGCCGGGGTGGGCGTCCACCACCAGCAGATGCACCGTGTTCGAACCCACGTCGAGGACACCGAGTCTCATGTACGGAACGCTACTGCGCCTACTGCCGTCGACCGTCGCCGGAGCGGGCAGAAGCGACTTACCCTGGACGGGTGCCAAAGACGAAAAAGGCGAAGCCCGACAAATCCCCCAAGGGTTCGTCGAAGAGTTCTTCGCAGGCGAAGCCGTCCACGTCCAAGAAGTCCACGAAGAAGGCCGCTGTGTCCGACGAGAAGGGCCTCGACTTCGCTCGCGCATGGGTGGAGTTTCCGGATCCCACCGACGACGAGCAGGTCTTCCGGTGCGATCTGACATGGCTGACCTCTCGCTGGAACTGCATCTTCGGAAGCGGCTGCCAGGGCATCCAGGCGGGCCGCGCCGACGACGGCTGCTGCACTCTGGGCGCCCACTTCTCCGACGAGGACGACGAGAAGCGGGTGGCCGAGCATGTGGCGAGGCTCACGCCGGACATCTGGCAGCACCATGACGTGGGCGTGGCCACCGGCTGGGTCTCGGAGGACGAGGACGGCGACCGGCAGACCCGGCCGTACCAGGGGTCCTGCATCTTCCAGAACCGGCCCGGGTTCGCCGGCGGCGCGGGCTGCTCGCTGCACATCCTGGCGATCAAGGAGGGCCGCGAGCCGCTGGAGACCAAGCCGGACGTCTGCTGGCAGCTGCCCGTGCGCCGGACGTACGAGTGGATCGACCGGCCCGACGACACCCGGGTGCTCCAGGTCTCCATCGGCGAGTACGACCGCCGCGGCTGGGGTCCCGGCGGCCACGACCTGCACTGGTGGTGCACCTCGGCGACCTCGGCGCACGGCGCGGGCGACCCGGTGTACGTCTCCTACCGCCCGGAGCTGATCGAGCTGATGGGCAAGGAGGGGTACGGCCGCCTGGTCGAGCTCTGCGAGGCACGGCTGGCCTCGCAGCTGCCGCTGCTGGCACCGCATCCGGCCGACCCGGTGGGCTGAGTCCCGGCCGGCCCGGTGGGGCAAGTCCCGGCCGCCGGCCCGGTGGGAGTCCCGGTCGACCCGGTGTGCCGCGTCCTACCAGCCACACCGGTCCCACGCATCCCACTATTCCCACCAGGCTTACGAGGACGGGCTCGGGTCGCCGCTGTCGCTGGGCGGTGGCGTCGAGCCCCCGGGGTCGGAGGGGGTCGAGTCCGTGGGGGTCGGCTGGGGGTCGGACGGCGTCGGATCGCTGGGCGTCGGGGTCGGGGTCGGGTCGCTCGGGGCGGGGTCGGAGGGGGTCGGGTCGCTGGGCGTCGGGCCGGGGCCCGGGCCGCCGGGGTCGGACGGGCCCGCGTTCCCGTATCCGTCGATCGTGACCACGGCGCCCGCCGGTGCGATCGACACCCGCGCGCTCCAGGGGCCCACCGGCTCGCGAAGATGATCGACGTACACCTTGATCGTCAACGATTCGCCCGGTTCGAGGGTTCCCGACGAATGGCTCAGGTAGAGCCAGGACGCCCCGGTGTGCGCGGACCAGTGCACCGGTGAACTCCCGGACGCGGTCAGCGTGAGGAGGGTCGTGTCACCGCTGCTGTCGGCCGCCACGGAGAGGTGTCCGGCGTTCTGGCCCGGGGTGCTTCCCGGGGTGCTGATGACCTCCACGGAGACGTCGGGCGAGCGGCTGCCCTTGGTGAAGCGGGCGTCGGGTTTGGTGCTGGCGTTGCCCGCGTTCTCGTAGCCGCCCGCCTCTTCGCCGTTGATGCCGTCGGGGCTGTGCGCCTCGCTCGCGGTGACGGAGCGGCCGTCGGCGCCCTCGCCGGTGAGGGGCGCGCCGCGGTAGGCCGCCCAGAGGGCGAGGACGGGCGCGGCCACCACCGTGGCGACGACTGTGGTTGTGACGGCACGCGCGCGTAGACGGTCCCTTCGCGCGGCGTGATCCTTGGGGTCCATCGGAAAACCGCGCCGGTCGAAGCGCGGAGCGCTGCCCCGCGCGCGGGGGGCGTGCGCCATCGCGACGTGCAGGGCGGCGCGCGGCGCCTCCAGGACCGGGAGCGCGGCGGGCGTGACGCTGGTGCCGGGCCAGGCGCCGGGGACCGCGCGCTCGGCGGTGCGGCGGCAGCGCGGGCAGTCGTCGACGTGCCGGACGAGTTCGCGGCGCAGGGTGGCGCTCAGGACGAGCTGGTTGTCGCCGGTGAGACGGGCGACGCTCGGGCAGGTGCCGGTCTCCACCACGGCGAGGGCCGCGCGGGTGCGCTCGACCTCGCAGGCGGCGCAGGCGAGCAGCTCACCCGCCTTGGCGAGGTCCATGCCGAGGACGGCGGCGACCTCGTGGGCGGCGAGCTGGTGGCGCACGGCGAGTTCGAGCGCCTCGCGCTGCTCGGGGGTCGTGCCGGCGGCCTCCGGCCAGGCGAGCAGGGCGAGTTCGCGCTGGCGCTGCGCCTGGGCCTCTTCGGACACGGGGGCGCTCAGCGCCTCGGCCGCGCGCCGGTCGGCCGCGCCCTTGGCGTGCCGGCTTGAGGTGTCCTTGTGGGGCGCGCGGCGCCCTGAGGCGTGCGCCGCCTGGCGCCTGCGCCGGGCCTCGGTCAGTTTGCGCAGACAGGACCAGCGCGCGAGCGCGTACAGCCACGCCCTGCGGTCGTCCGCGGACTCCGGGCCGCGCGGGCTCCGGCGCTCGGCCAGTGCGAGGACGTCCCCGAGGGCGGCGGTGGCCGCGTCGTGGTCGCAGAGCACGGACAGGCAGTACGTGAACAGGCCGTCCAGATAGGGCTCGTAGCGCGCGGGAGGGCGCTGAGCCATGGTGCGGGTGCTCGCGCCACGGGGCGTGCTCACCCGCTTGCGCGCGTCTCCGTGCGCCCGGTGTGCGCCGGTGGTGTGCGTGGAGGTCTCCGGACTGCTGCTCATCACCCGTGCGACCGTAGGCGCCCTGGGGTGGCCCCTTCTTCCCCCTTGAGTACATTTAATCCGTACGGGTGAAACGATCCCTCAAAAGGGGACACGAACCTCCGATTCCGTGGCCTGGGCCTTCACAGGCGGCGATGGCAGGCCATGGCATATGACATGCGAGGCCGGACTGTCAGTGGGCTCGGCTACGGTTCCGTGCATGGCTGCCCGTACGAAAACCGCGAAGGACCGGCCGTCCTACCGCTGCACCGAGTGCGGCTGGCAGACGGCCAAGTGGCTCGGCCGCTGCCCCGAGTGCCAGGCGTGGGGGACGGTCGAGGAGTACGGCGCGCCCGCGGTCCGGACGACGACTCCGGGCCGCGTCACCACCTCCGCGGTGCCCATCGGGCAGGTCGACGGCCGGCAGGCCACCGCCCGCTCCACCGGCGTGCCCGAGCTGGACCGCGTCCTCGGCGGCGGTCTCGTGCCCGGCGCGGTCGTCCTGGTCGCGGGCGAGCCGGGGGTCGGCAAGTCCACGCTCCTCCTCGACGTGGCGGCCAAGTCGGCCAGCGACGAGCACCGCACGCTGTATGTCACGGGTGAGGAGTCGGCGAGCCAGGTGCGCCTCCGCGCCGACCGCATCAAGGCGATCGACGACCACCTCTACCTGGCCGCCGAAACCGACCTGGCCGCCGTCCTCGGCCACCTGGACGCGGTGAAGCCGTCCCTGCTCATCCTGGACTCCGTGCAGACGGTCGCCTCCCCGGAGATCGACGGAGCGCCCGGCGGCATGGCCCAGGTGCGGGAGGTCGCCGGAGCCCTCATCCGCGCCTCCAAGGACCGTGGCATGTCCACCCTCCTCGTGGGCCACGTCACCAAGGACGGCGCGATCGCGGGCCCCCGCCTGCTCGAACATCTCGTGGACGTCGTCCTGAGCTTCGAGGGCGACCGGCACGCGCGCCTCAGGCTGGTCCGAGGGGTCAAGAACCGTTACGGGACGACGGACGAGGTCGGCTGCTTCGAGCTGCACGACGAGGGCATCACGGGCCTCGCCGACCCGAGCGGCCTGTTCCTGACCCGCCGCGCCGAGCCGGTCCCGGGCACCTGCCTGACCGTCACCCTGGAGGGCCGCCGCCCCCTGGTCGCCGAGGTCCAGGCGCTCACGGTCGACTCACAGATCCCCTCCCCCCGTCGTACGACGTCCGGTCTGGAGACCTCCCGCGTCTCGATGATGCTGGCCGTTCTGGAGCAGCGCGGCCGGATCACCGCCCTCGGGAAGCGGGACATCTACTCGGCGACGGTCGGCGGCGTGAAGCTCTCCGAGCCCGCAGCGGACCTCGCGATCGCACTCGCCCTCGCCTCCGCGGCGAGCGACACCCCGCTCCCCAAAAACCTCGTGGCGATCGGCGAAGTGGGGCTCGCGGGCGAGGTCAGACGGGTCACGGGAGTCCAGCGCCGGCTCGCCGAAGCCCACCGCCTGGGCTTCACGCACGCCCTCGTACCGACCGACCCGGGCAAGATCCCTCCCGGTATGAAGGTCCTGGAAGTCGCCGACATGGGCGACGCTCTGCGGGTCCTCCCGCGCTCCCGTCGTCGAGAGGCCCCACGGGAGGAGGAAGAGCGCCGGTAGACTTTGCCCTGGTCTCGCCCGTCCGTACGAACAGAGGGCGACCGGAAACCTGCGACCGGAGGAGTGCAGTGGCAGCCAACGACCGGGCAGCAGCTCCCGGAAAATCCGGTGGGAGCTCCGGTGCCGATGGCCTGATGCGCGCCTCACTGAGCGCCGTGGCACCCGGCACAGCCCTGCGCGACGGGCTCGAGCGGATTCTCCGTGGCAACACGGGCGGACTCATCGTGCTCGGCTGGGACAAGACCGTCGAGTCGATGTGCACCGGCGGTTTCGTGCTGGACGTCGAGTTCACCGCGACCCGCCTGCGCGAGCTGTGCAAGCTCGACGGCGGCATCGTCATCGACAAGGACATCACCAAGATTCTGCGGGCGGGCGTGCAGCTCGTGCCCGACCCGAAGATCCCCACGGAGGAGACTGGCACGCGGCACCGCACCGCGGACCGGGTCTCCAAGCAGGTCGACTTCCCCGTCGTCTCGGTCTCCCAGTCGATGCGCCTGATCGCGCTGTACGTCGACGGTCAGCGCCGCGTCCTGGAGGACTCGGCGGCGATCCTCTCCCGCGCCAACCAGGCCCTCGCGACCCTGGAGCGCTACAAACTCCGCCTCGACGAGGTCGCGGGAACGTTGTCAGCGCTGGAGATCGAGGACCTCGTCACCGTCCGCGACGTGTCGGCTGTCGCCCAGCGCCTGGAGATGGTGCGGCGCATCGCCACCGAGATCGCCGAGTACGTAGTCGAACTGGGCACCGACGGGCGTCTTCTCGCCCTCCAGCTGGACGAGTTGATCGCCGGGGTCGAGCCCGAGCGCGAACTCGTCGTACGGGACTACGTGCCCGAGCCCACCGCCAAGCGCTCCCGCACGGTCGATGAGGCTCTCTCCGAACTGGACGCGCTCAGCCACGCGGAGCTCCTCGAACTCTCCACCGTGGCACGGGCGCTGGGCTACACCGGCTCCCCCGAGGCGCTGGATTCCGCCGTCTCCCCGCGCGGCTTCCGCCTCCTCGCCAAGGTGCCGCGCCTGCCCGGCGCGATCATCGACCGCCTTGTGGAGCACTTCGGCGGACTGCAGAAGCTGCTCGCCGCCAGCGTGGACGACCTGCAGACGGTCGACGGGGTGGGCGAGGCGCGAGCGCGCAGTGTCCGCGAGGGGCTGTCGCGGCTGGCGGAGTCGTCGATTCTGGAACGGTACGTCTAGCCGACGGCTGGACGAATAGAACGACGGGGCGGGTAGAGGGGCTGGGCGGGTAGAGGGGCGAAGAGCAGCGGGGCGGGGAACGGGCGAACCGGGGCGCGAGTCCCGCGCCCTCGCTTTACCCTCGCCCTCGCCCTCGCCCTCGCCCTCGCCCCGACCAGTGCTTCAGTCCTGGTCCTGTTGTTCCAGTGCCTCAGTCCTTGGAGAGCACGAACGACGTCTGGGCCTTCGCCAGCCCCGGTGCGGTCGCCTCCACCAAGTACGTACCCGCGGACGCCGAACCCGCCGGAGGCGTGGCGCACTCGGGGGCGCTGGCCTTGCGGTCCCACTCCACCGTGTAGGTCACCTGTCCGCCGGCCGGCACCCGGAAGAGGAGGCCGGCGGCGCTCTTCGGGCAGTCGTCCGACGCCCAGAATCCGGTGTCGCTCTCCGCCTGAGTGATCGTCAGCACGGCGCTCTTCGGGCCGAGATCGACCTTGCAGTCGCCGGAGGAGGAGTTCTTGGCGATGAGCTCGAACGTGGGTGTCTCGCCGGGGGCGTACGTGTTGTGCACGCTGCGCAGGGTCAACTTCACGCCGCCGGCGGTGCAGTTGGGGAGACCGGACCCGGCGGGAAGCTGCTCGCCCGAGCCGCCGCCGCCCTTGGATCCGTCGTCGGACCCACCGGTGGAGGAGCTACCGCTGCCGCTGGAGTCGCCGGAACCGGACCCCGATCCGTCGCCGGACCCGCTTCCGCCGCTGCCGGCGCTGCCGCTCGACTCGTCGCGGCCGCCCGGGTGTTGGCTGATCGCGGGACCGGAACCGGAGGGGCCGGGCGTGATGGTCGAGGGCGCGGGATTCTTGCCGTTGGACTCACCGGCGTTGTTCTTGTCGCCTCCGCCGCCGGAACCGACCACCCACACGATGAGCAGCGCCAACAGGGCGACCAGGGACAGCAGAACGGCCCTCCGACGCCAGTAGATGGTGGAGGGAAGCGGCCCGACCGGATTGCGCAGAGATCCCACGGCGCAAACTGTACGAGAGATCCGCCCCGCCGCTCGCCCCACCCGCCGCCCCGACATCAACTTTTCCGGATCATCATCCCGGCCACAGCCCGTTGTTCGCCCCCGCCGCCCCTACCCGTCCCATCCCCCAGGGGCCTGTTCGTCGGCCGCGCGCCGGTGGGGGTTGCTCGCGCAGTTCCCCGCGCCCCTGAAGGCGCGGGGTTCTTTTAGGGGCGCGGGGAACTGCGCAATCTTTTGGACCAGCCCCCACCCACCCGCGGCCAAGGAACCGGCCCCCGGGGTCTGGGGCGGAGCCCCAGGAACGGGATGGGACGGGCAGGGGCGGCGGGGGCGAAAGAAAAACCCACCCCCCACGTGGCAGGATCGACCCCGATGACTGCACCCACCGAGTCCACCCAAACCACCCCCGGCGAGACCCTGCACACCCCCGTCATCGCCTGGTTCGACGCACACGCCCGCGACCTCCCCTGGCGCCACCCGGAGGCCGGCCCCTGGGGAGTGATGGTCAGCGAGTTCATGCTCCAGCAGACCCCGGTGAACCGCGTACTCCCCGTGTACGAGCACTGGCTGACCCGCTGGCCCCGCCCCGCCGACCTGGCGAAGGAGGCCCCGGGCGAAGCCGTCCGCGCCTGGGGAAGGCTCGGCTACCCCAGGCGCGCCCTGCGCCTGCACGGCGCCGCGGTGGCCATAACGGAACGGCACGGCGGCGACGTACCGTCGGAGCACGCACAACTGCTCGCGCTGCCCGGCATCGGGGAGTACACGGCGGCCGCGGTCGCGTCGTTCGCGTACGGGCAGCGGCACGCGGTGCTCGACACGAATGTCCGGCGCGTCTTCGCCCGGGCCGTCACCGGGGTGCGGTACCCGCCGAACGCCACCACCGCCGCCGAGCGCAAGCTCGCCCGCGCCCTGCTCCCCGAGAGCGAGCGCACGGCCTCCCGCTGGGCCGCCGCCTCGATGGAGCTCGGCGCGCTCGTCTGCACGGCGAAGAACGAGACCTGCCACAGCTGCCCGATCGCCGGGCAGTGCGCGTGGCGGCTGGCGGGCAAGCCGGAGCACGAGGGCCCGCCGCGGCGCGGACAGACGTACGCCGGTACGGACCGCCAGGTCCGCGGCAAGCTCCTCGCCGTACTCAGGGAGTCGGTCACCGCGGTCCCGCAGACGGCGCTGGACCGCGTATGGGACGAACCGGTACAGCGTGCCCGCGCGCTCGACGGTCTCGTCGCCGACGGACTCGTGGAACCGCTCCCGGGCGGTCTGTACCGCCTGCCGCTGACACAGCCGCCGGCATAGCTGTCACACAGCAGTTGGCGCGGCATGTGACACAACAGGCCTAGCAAAACAGGGTTAAACGGGACGTACCACCCCCTCGCCTTACCCCGAACGTACATCCGTTACACAACCGACGGACAGCCGAGTGCTCGTCGCAGGCTGTCTCGGACAACCCCGTGACAACGCCTCCGTAGCTTCATTTGCGTACCGCAGACAACGCGGCGCAGAGGTAACGGACAACCGGCAGCAGGCAGGTCGGAAACGGGGATGGAGGCGGTTGATCATGGCGCACGGCGAGGTGCTCGAATTCGAGGAGTACGTCCGCACCCGGCAGGACGCGCTGCTGCGCAGTGCCCGCCGCCTGGTCCCCGACCCTGTCGATGCCCAGGACCTGCTGCAGACCGCGCTCGTACGGACGTACGGCCGCTGGGACGGCATCGCGGACAAGCGGCTGGCCGACGCGTATCTGCGCCGCGTGATGATCAATACGCGTACCGAGTGGTGGCGGGCCCGGAAGCTGGAGGAGGTTCCGACCGAGCAGCTGCCGGACGCGTCCGTCGACGACTCCACCGAGCAGCACGCGGACCGGGCGCTCCTTATGGACATCATGAAGGTTCTCGCTCCCAAGCAGCGCAGTGTCGTGGTCCTGCGACACTGGGAGCAGATGTCCACCGAGGAGACGGCCGCCGCGCTTGGCATGTCGGCCGGAACGGTCAAGAGCACGCTGCACCGGGCGCTGGCCCGGCTCCGCGAGGAGCTGGAGAGCCGGGACTACGACGAGCGCGGCGCCCGCGCGCTCGAACCGGGTGAGGAGCGGGAGCGTTGCGCGGCCTAGGAATTCGGGCCAGAGGGGTCCTGAAGGCGGGGAGTACGGCAGCGGCCGTGCTCGCCGCCCTCGGCCTTTTCGTGACCGCCTGTGCCACGGGCGGTACGGGTGCCCGCGACGAGGGTCCGGCGGGCAGTGAGGCGGTGGCCAAGGGCGCCGCCACGCCCACCGCCTCCGCCTCGCCCAGCAGGACACCCCAGCGGGTGGACGCGGTCCAGCTCGTCAAGGACGACCCGGAGGTCAGCGCGTCGGTCAAGCGCGATCTGAAGCCGTGTGTCGCCGACGAGTACCCGGTCGACGTGTCGTAC
This sequence comes from Streptomyces sp. R35, assembly GCF_041053035.1. NCBI lineage: Bacteria > Bacillati > Actinomycetota > Actinomycetes > Kitasatosporales > Streptomycetaceae > Streptomyces > Streptomyces sp. R35. The sequence continues at coordinate 6,259,488 of NZ_CP163440.1, read as the reverse complement.
GGGGATCTGACCGGGGGGTCGGCGGACGACATCGTGGTCAACGTGATGACCTGCGGCGACGCCGTCGGCGTCGGTTCGTACGTGTACCGCGAGCAGGACGGCAGGTACCAGAACGTCTTCAAGGCCGAGGAGCCTCCGGTCTACGCCGAGATCGACCGGGGCGACCTGGTGGTCACCCAGCAGCTGTACAAGAAGGGCGACCCGGTGTCGTATCCCTCCAGCGAAGAAGTGATCACCTACGGCTGGTCCGCGACCCGTTTCACCGAGGACTCGCGGATCCACAACGAGTACAGCAACGCGGTGGGCGGCGCCGACACGCCCGCCCCCTCGAACTGAGAGCAGACGGAGCAGCCGCATGGCAGAGCAGACCCACGTCCTGTTCGTCGAGGACGACGACGTCATCCGCGAGGCCACGCAACTCGCCCTGGAGCGCGACGGTTTCGCGGTCACCGCCATGCCCGACGGACTGTCCGGCCTGGAGGCGTTCCGCGCGGACCGCCCCGACATCGCCCTGCTGGATGTCATGGTGCCCGGCCTCGACGGTGTCTCCCTGTGCCGCCGCATCCGTGACGAGTCGACCGTCCCCGTGATCATGCTGTCGGCCCGCGCCGACTCGATCGACGTCGTGCTCGGCCTGGAGGCGGGCGCCGACGACTATGTGACCAAGCCCTTCGACGGTGCCGTCCTGGTCGCCCGCATCCGTGCGGTGCTGCGCCGCTTCGGGCACGCGAACGGCGGCCAGGGCGCTGCGGCCGACGGCCCCGCCTCGATGGGCGGCGGCGTGCTCGCCTTCGGCGACCTGGAGATCGACACCGAGGGCATGGAGGTCCTCAAGGGCGGTACGCCGGTGGCGCTGACGCCCACCGAGATGCGGCTGCTCCTCGAGTTCTCCTCCGCGCCGGGTACGGTGCTGAGCCGCGACAAGCTGCTCGAACGCGTGTGGGACTACGGCTGGGGCGGGGACACCCGCGTCGTCGACGTGCATGTGCAGCGGCTGCGTACGAAGATCGGCCAGGACCGGATCGAGACGGTCCGCGGCTTCGGCTACAAGTTGAAGGCCTGAGCAGGGGTATGCGGGGGATTTTTCAGCGTCTGGGTTCGGTGGGTCCGGACGGCGGCAGGAGACGGGGCCGCGGTACGGGTCCGGGCGGCGGCACGCGACCGGGCCTGGGCGGCGGCAGCGGCGCGGCCGGTGGCACGTTCGGAGCTGGGGGCATCCGTACGGGCATCAGGTGGAAGCTCAGCGCCGCGATCGCGCTGGTCGGCGCGCTCGTGGCGGTCGCGCTGAGCCTGGTCGTGCACAACGCGGCCCGTGTCTCGATGCTCGACAACTCGCGCGATCTGGCGGACGAGCGCATCCAGCTCGCGGAACGGATGTACGGGCCCGGTCGGCCGCCCCCCTTCGGGGCCAAGATCGACGACCCGGCCATCCCGGCCGACCTGTTGGCGAAGGTCTCGGAGGGACGGCGGGCCACCTATGTGTCCGACGGCTCGAACGGGGTGCCCGACATCTGGGCCGCCGTGCCGCTCAGGGACGGCCGGGTGCTGTCCTGGCACGAGCGGTTCACGGACCGCAACGCCGACGTCATGAAGGACCTCGACCAGGCCCTCGTCATCGGCTCCATCGCCGTCGTCTTCGGCGGCAGCGCGCTCGGCGTGCTCATCGGCGGCCAGCTGTCGCGCCGGCTGCGCAAGGCCGCCTCCGCCGCGAACCAGGTCGCCAAGGGCGAGACCGACGTACGGGTACGGGACGCGATCGGCGGTGTCGTACGCGACGAGACCGACGACCTCGCGCGTGCCGTGGACGCCATGGCGGACGCGCTCCAGCAGCGCATCGAGGCCGAGCGCCGGGTGACGGCGGACATCGCGCACGAGCTGCGTACGCCGGTGACCGGGTTGCTGACTGCGGCGGAACTGCTGCCGCCCGGCCGCCCCACCGAACTCGTCCGGGACCGCGCGCAGGCCATGCGCACCCTCGTCGAGGACGTCCTGGAGGTCGCCCGGCTCGACGGCGCGTCCGAGCGGGCAGAGTTGCAGGACATCATGCTCGGCGAGTTCGTGTCGCGGCGGGTGGCCGCCAAGGACCCGGACGTCGAGGTGCGCGTGGTGCACGAGTCGGAGGTCACGACGGACCCGCGCCGTCTGGAGCGCGTCCTGTTCAACCTCCTCGCGAACGCCTCCCGGCACGGCAAACCGCCCATCGAGGTCACCGTCGAGGGCCGCGTCATCCGCGTCCGCGACCACGGTCCCGGCTTCCCGGAGGCGCTGCTCGCCGAGGGCCCGAGCCGCTTCCGCACCGGCAGCACCGACCGCGCTGGCCGCGGCCACGGCCTGGGCCTCACCATCGCCGCGGGCCAGGCCCGGGTGATGGGCGCCCGGCTGACCTTCCGCAACGTACGGCCCGCGGGCGCACCGGACGGCGTACCCGCCGAGGGCGCGGTGGCGGTGCTGTGGCTGCCGGAGCACGCGCCGACGAACACGGGAAGCTATCCGATGCTGCACTAGTCCCCGCAGTCCCCTCAGTCCCCTGAATCCCCTTCGGGTTCCAGCTGTCGGGTGCTAGCCGTCGAAGTCCTTCGAGAAGTCGAGTTCGTCGCTGCGCTCGGTGAGTGAGTACCAGTTGCCGTTGTCGTCGCGGAAGATCGCCTCGACGCCGTACGGCCGTTCCTTGGGTTCCTGGAGGAACTCCACGCCGCGCGCCTTGAACGTCTCATAGTCCGCGCGGCAGTTGTCCGTACGGAACGCGCCGGCGCCCAGCGCACCCTTGCTGACCAGCTTCTTGAGCGCCTCCGCGGACTCGAGGTCGAGCCCGGGCCCGTCCAGGCTCATCAGCGCCAGTTCCACATCCGGCTGGTCCTTGGCGCCCACGGTGATCCACCGCATGTCGCCCATGGCCAGGTCGTCGTGCACCTCGAAGTCGAGCTTCTCGGTGAAGAAGGCTTTGGTCCGCTCCTGGTCGAACGTCCAGACGGTGGTGATGCCCAGGCCCTTGATCATGGCTCTGCTCTCCTGTGCGGGGTGGGAGGCCCGGCCCCCTGCCCCACGTGCTTGGCCCGGTACGCGCTCGGCGTCAGTCCTGTCCACGTCTTGAAGCTCGCCGAGAACGTGCCGAGGCTGCTGAACCCGACCAGGTTGCAGATCTCCGTCACCGACAGATTCGCGCTGCGCAGCATCTCCTCCGCCCGCTCGATACGACGGTGCGTCAGATACTGCCCGGGCGTCTCACCGTACGCAGCCTTGAAAGCCCGGATGAAGTGATACCGCGAGTACCCGGCATGCGCCGCCACCACATCAAGATCCAGTCCGGGCTCGGCCCAGTCCCGATCCATCGCATCCTTGGCAAGCCGCAACTGCCGCATCTTGTCCACGCTTCGATGCTGCCACGTGGAGGCCCCAGGGGCTCCGCCCCTTCGACCCCGGGGGTTGTGTTTCGGGTGCGGGTGGGTGGGGGCTGGTCGCGCAGTTCCCCGCACCCCTTAAAAGAACCCCGGGCGGGCCGGCAGTTGTTTAGGGGCGCGGGGAACTGCGCGCCCAGCCCCCACCGTCCCGCAGCCGACTCTCTTCTCTTCAGGGGCGCGCGGAACGGCGCAATCTTTCAGGGGGTCCGGGGGCGCAGCCCCCAGGGATGGGACGGGTAGGGGCGGCGGGGGCGAAAACCCTCGGCCCACCCCAGCCCCGTACAACAGGAGAAGGCCCCCGGGGCGGACGACGCCGGGGGCCTTCAGACCAGGAGGGTCAGAGGTCAGAGGACAGAGGTCAGACCGTCTCAACCACGGTCGCCGTGGCCGCAGAGTCCCGCACCGCACCCTCGCCAGGCTCAGCCGCAGCCGCCCCCGCTCCCTTCAGCGGAACCTCCTTCACGAACACCGCAGCGACCAGCGCGACCACAGCCACGACAGACCCCAGCAGGAACGCGGAGTGCGTACCGGAGGACACCGCGAACTGGTAGGCCTCCCGAGCCGGAGCCGGCAGCTTCGCCAGACTCGCCGCGTCGAGCTGCGCGGACTGCTCGGTGATCTTGGAGCCGAGCGCCCCGGCCCGCTCGGCCATGACGTCCTGCACCCGGTGGTTGAACAGCGCGCCCATGATGGCGACACCGAAGGAGGAGCCCAGGGTCCGGAAGAGCGTGGTCGACGAGGACGCGACGCCCATGTCCTTCATCTCGACGCTGTTCTGCGCGACCAGCATGGTGATCTGCATCAGGCAGCCCATGCCGGCGCCGAGTACGGCCATGTACAGCCCGGACGTGAGACGGGTGGTCCCGGTGTCCATCTGCGCGAGCAGGAACAGGCCGACGATCATCAGCACGCTGCCGGCGAGCGGAAAGACCTTGTAGCGACCGCTGTTGGTGGTGACCCGGCCCGCGACCATCGAGACGGCGAGCATCGCGCCGAGCATCGGCAGGAGCAGCAGCCCGGAGTTGGTGGCGGACGCGCCCTGCACGGACTGCTGGTAGAGCGGCAGGAAGAGCACGGCGCCGAACATCACGAAGCCGGTGATGAAGCCGATGACCGACATCAGCGTGAAGTTGCGGCTGCGGAAGATGTGCAGCGGCATGATCGGCGCGGCGGCCTTGGTCTGCCAGAAGACGAAGCCCACGAGCGAGGCGACGCCGATCCCGATCAGCTCCATGATCCGGGCGGAGCCCCAGGCGTACTCGGTGCCGCCCCAGGTGGTGACCAGCACGATCGAGGAGATGCCGAGGGTCAGCAGACCGGCGCCCAGATAGTCGATCGTGCCCTGCTTCCGCTTCTTCGGCAGGTGCAGTACGGCACTGACGGCGAGCAACGCGACGACGCCGAGCGGCAGGTTGATGTAGAAGGACCAGCGCCAGCCCCAGTGGTCGGTGATGGTGCCGCCGACCAGCGGTCCGAGGATCATGGCGAACGCCATCACGCCGGCCATCATGCCCTGGTACTTGCCGCGCTCGCGGGGCGGAATGAGGTCACCGATGATCGCCATGACGCCGACCATCAGACCACCGGCGCCGAGGCCCTGGATGGCGCGGAAGCCGATGAGCTGGCCCATGTCCTGGGCCATGCCGCTGAGCGCGGAGCCGATCAGGAAGAGCACGATCGAGGTCATGAAGGCGCCCTTGCGCCCGTACATGTCGCCGAGCTTGCCCCAGATGGGGGTGGAGGCGGCGGTGGCGAGCGTGTACCCGGTGACGACCCACGACAGGTGTTCGAGGCCGCCCAGTTCGCCGACGATCGTCGGCATCGCCGTACCCACGATCATGTTGTCGAGCATCGCCAGCAGCATCGCGATCATGAGCGCGAGCAGCACGACCCGTACGCTGCGCGGCTGCTTCTCGTCCGGTTGCCCGCTCTGGTCTCCGGCCTGTTTTCCGGCCTGTATGACCGCTTCGGTGCTGTCCGCCATCGTTCCCACTCCCCTAGGTGCCGCTCTGGTACAGCTGTCGCCGTCCGGCTACTTACTTGCCGCCCGGCAAGTTGACTACACTCAGGGAAAGTAGACCCGCAACTAGCCGGGCGTCAAGTAAGTTTAAGTAGTTTTACTAGCCGGGCGACAGGTAAGTTTTCAGGGAGCGCAAGGAGTACGAGGATGGGCGGCACCATGGACGGCACCAAGCGACAGCGCCGCGGGGACACCCGCCAGCGCATCCAGGACGTGGCCCTCGAACTCTTCTCCGAGCAGGGCTACGAGAAGACCTCGCTGCGCGAGATCGCCGAGCACCTCGACGTCACGAAGGCGGCGCTCTACTACCACTTCAAGACCAAGGAAGACATCCTGATCAGCCTCTTCCAGGACCTGTCCAGGCCCATGGACGAGCTGATCGAGTGGGGCAGGCAGCAGCCGCGCACGCTGGCGACGAAGCAGGAGATCCTGCACCGCTACAGCGAGGCCCTCGCCGACGCGGCCCCGCTCTTCCGCTTCATGCAGGAGAACCAGGCGACCGTACGCGAGCTGCGCACCGGCGAGGACTTCAAGGACCGCATGATCCGGATGATCGACCTGCTCAAGGAGCCGGACGCCGATCTGAAGGACCAGGTCCGCTGCATCAGCGCGCTCTTCTCGATGCACGCCGGGATGTTCGTCCTCAAGGACGTCGAAGGCGACCCCGAGGACAAGCGCAAGGCGGTCCTGGAGGTCGCGATCGACTTGGTGACGCAGGCGCACGGCGGCGCCACCGCGCCCTGAGCGGAGCCGGGCGGGGCGGGGCGGAGCGGTTAGACCGTCACGCCCTTGGTGCGCAGGAAGGCGACGGGGTCGATGGCGGACCCGTAGTTCGCGGTCGTACGGATCTCGAAGTGCAGGTGCGGCCCGCTGGAGTTGCCGGTGTTGCCGGAGCGCGCGATGTGCTGGCCGGTGGCGACGATCTGGCCGACCTTCACGTCGATGCGCGACAGGTGGGCGTACTGCGAGTAGGTCCCGTTGCCGTGCCTGATGACGATGGCGTTGCCGTACGCGGGACCGTCACCGGCGCCGTTGCCGCCGGTCTTGACGACGGTACCGCCGTGCGCGGCGACGACCTCGGTGCCGCTGGCCACGGCGAAGTCCTGCCCGGAGTGGGTGGACTGCCACATGCTGCCGGCCTGGTTGAAGCTGGCGGACAGGGTGTACTTCTTCACCGGGTCGACCCAGGAGACGGCCTTCGCGGCGGCGGCCTTCGCGGCGGCCTTCTTCGCGGCGGCGGCCTTCGCGGCGGCCTTCTTCGCGGCAGCGACCTTGGCGGCGGCCGCGGCCTTCGCTGCGGCGGCGGCCTTGGCCTGAGCGGCGGCCTGCGTCTGCACGGCGTTCGCCGCCGCGACGGTTCCGGAGCTGACGAGGCTGGTCTCGGCGGCGCCCGCGACCCCGGCGCCCAGCACGACCGAGGCGCCCAGCCCGACGGCCAGGACGGCCGCCCCTGTGCGGATACGGGACGTACGGGAGTGACGGGACGTGACGCGCTTCGACATGGGGACCTCGTGGAGCCGGGGACAAGGACACAAACACCACCCGGCGCACAACCTGCCACCGGATGGGGTCCCTCTTGGTAACCCGCGACCCCACAGACCCCCAAACCACCCATCTACGGCCTTTAGTAGTACTTAACCCCCACAACTTCACGATCCTTGACAGCATCGACATCCCGTAGGGGCCTTCCGGATTTCTCCCGGCAAATGATGTTTAACCCCACTTAGAGGCGTCGCACCCCACCGAAAAACCCCCTGTCCCCCAGGGCGCACCCTGACGGGGAACCCGCCCTCCGGGTTCCAGGCCAAAGGTCCCTTTTGTCCATTCTTGTCTTTCCACTATTCGCCCTAGTAGGGGACAAATCGCCTGTGCGTCATGTCACCGGGCGGCAAGATCCAGGGTCCCGGGAATGTGACGGCGGCTACTCCACACCGCGCACCCCCGGCCCCGTGAACCGCACCCCGGCCGACTGTCTCAACACCGTTCGCGGGTGCCCCAACACCCCGTAAAATCCAGCTACTTGAACGGCATTTTGAGGGATACCGGGGGATCATGACCGCCACTTCGCCGCGCGCAACCGACCTGGACGGCATCGAACTCTCCGACGCCATCGCCTCGGTCCGCGACCAACTCATCGAGGCTGCGACACGGGCATCGGGTCAGCCCGTGTCGTTCGAAGTCGGTGCCATCGAGATGGAATTCACGCTTGAGCTGCGCAAGGAGGTGAAGGGAGGCGGCAAGGTCAAGGCCTGGGTCGTCGAGGCGGGAGCCGACGCCTCGCGCGAGACGGGCCGGACACACCGCGTCGCCTTCACCCTCACCCCGCGGGACGCGCGGACCAACGCCCCGTGGCAGGTCGGCAACGAGCGGCAGGGCAGCACCTCGGCCTTCGGCCAGGTACCCAACCCGCCCGCGGCGCGATGACCCCGGCCGCCGGTCCGGCCGACCGCGCGGTGGTCGTACTGGGTCAGGCACAGGGCAGCGGAGTCGCCCTCAACAGCCGCCTCGTCCTCACCTGCGCCCACGTCATCGGCGCCGGCCCGGCACCGGAGATCGCCCATCCCGGCCGCGCGGAGCCGATCACCGCCGAGGTCATATGGCAGGACGCCGGACTGGACGCGGCCCTGCTGCTCACGAACGCCGACCTCCCCTGCTCCTCCCACGTCCGCATCGGCCACCTGGACACCACCCAGCCGCTCCCGCACTGCGAGACCATCGGCTACCCGGACGTCCAGCGCCGGGGCCCGGAAGGTCACCTCGCCTCCGACCAGTACCCGGGCACGGTCCTGCCGGCCGCGGCCCGCCCCCACTCCGTCCTCACGTTCGCCTTCGACCAGCCGCCCGCCGTCGAACTCCCCGACGGCCCCTCCCCGTTGGCCGGCCTGTCCGGCGCCCCCGTCTTCGCGGGCGACGTCCTGCTCGGCATCGTCGGCGCCATCCCCCGCGGGCGCGGCCACCTCCGCGCCGAGGGCACCTTGATCAGTGACCTGACGGGGATGCCGTACGACCTGCCGCTCAGCGAACCGATCAGCCACCACCACCCGCTGGACCGCCACTACGAGGCGGAGTACGCCCAGGCCGTCGGCGCCGCCTATCGCAAGACCAAGATCTTCGGCCTGGACGATCTCAGCCGCCGCGAAGCCGAATGGGACCTGGACACCGCGTATCTGAGCCTGGAGGCGGCGACCCGCATCTCGGAGGCCGACGCGCGCAACCTGGACACCACGACGACGCGGCAGAGGTCGTCCCGGACGGACCGCACCCCCCAGCGCGTCGACACGCTCCTGTCCACCCGCCCCCGCGTCCTGCTGCGCGGTGACGCGGGCGCCGGCAAGACGACGCTGGCATGGTGGCTGGCAGCCCACTCCGCCTCGGGCACCCACGGCCCCAGCCTGGCCGGGCTCAACGGCCTCGTCCCCTTCGTCGTCCCGCTGCGGACCCTGCGCACCCATCGGGTGGACTTCCCGTCCCCGTCCCAGCTCCCGCACGCGGCGAAACTGGGGATGGACGAGCCGCCCGAGGGCTGGGTGGGCCGGGTCCTGCGCGCCGGACGCGCCCTCCTGCTCGTCGACGGCCTGGACGAGGTCCCGCAGACCGACCGCGAGGAAGCACACCACTGGCTGTCCGCCCTGCTGCGGCGTTACCCGGGCACGCGCTGCGTCGCCACCGTACGTCCCCTCGCCGTCGAGCCCGACTGGCTCGAGTCGGAGCAATTCGAGGAGTTACGGCTCCTGCCGATGCGCGACGACGACATCCAGACGTTCATCAAGGCCTGGCATCGCGCCGCCCGCCTGGACGACGACGACCACGATCTGCTGCGCGAACTGGAAAGGGACCTGTCCCAGCAGTTCCGCCACAATCCCGCTCTCAGCGACCTGGCCCGCACTCCGCTCCTGTGCGCGGTGATCTGCGCACTCCACCGCCGCCTCCAGGGATTTCTTCCGGAAACCCGCTTCAAGCTGTACCAGTCGGCACTGGAGATGCTCCTCGGCAACCGCGACAAGCGCCGCCGAGTCGACGCTCCCGACGGCATCACCATGTCCGTCGAGGAACATCACCAGATCCTCCAGCGCATCGCGGTCTGGCTGGTCCGCTGCGGCCAGTCCGAATTCACCCGCGCCCAGGCCCGTCCCCAACTCGAAGCCGCCCTGGCGGGCATGGAACGCGTACGGGGCCAAGGCACGACCGAAGACGTCCTGACGCACCTCCTCAACCGATCGGGCCTGCTCCAGGAACGCGCCGAGGATTCCTACCAGTTCATCCACCGCACGTTCCAGGATTTCCTCGCCGCGAAGGAACTCGTCGAAAGCGGCTCCCTGAAGGAACTCGTCCGCAATGCCGACGACGAACTGTGGCACGACGTCATCCTGCTGGCGTCGGGCCATTGCCGCCGGGAAATCAGGGAGTTGCTGACCGGACTCCTCGCCAAGGCGGAGGCCCGGGACACTCCGGAGCCCCTGCGCACCCAACTCCTCGTCCTGTCCGCCCTCTGCTCCGAGCACGCGGCATGGCTGGAGAAAGACCTGCGCGACCGTATCCGCGACCACATCAGCGGCCTCGTCTCCTCTGTCACCGCGGCACAGGCCGTCCAATTGGCGCGGCTGGGGCCCTACGCCCTGCCGTTCCTACCGGCACCCGCCGGCCTGGCGCACGCGCAGCAGTACCGGGTCGCAATCCTCGTCACCAGAATCGGAGGGGCCGAGGCCATTCCCTATGCACGTCGCCTCGTCTCTTCTCCTGGCACGTGGCCCCCGGCCACTTCTCGGCTCGTCAGTGCGTGGGACAACTTTCCCGCCGAGGAGTACGCCCTTGAAGTCCTCGGACACGTGGACGACCTGGCCAACCATCCTCTGCCGGTGACCACCAAGGAGCAACTGTCGCTGCTGCGGCTGCTTCCCGGCGCCAAAAACCTCACGCTCGCCGGGCCCTTCTCGTCGAAGGAACTCCAGGAAGCTCCACTCCCGAACGTCAGGACACTGTTCCTGCGCAGAATGCCGGTCCTGGAGGACCTGGCCTTTCTGAGCACTCAGGAAGAGTGCCTGAGCCGACTGAGCCTGTCTTCCTGCCCGTCACTCACGGACGTCTCACCCCTGGCTCGGATGTCTTCCCTGAGCTACATCAGCCTTCATCTCCAGCCCCTCCCCGCTGACGCGCTGGAGTACGTACGAGCCGTTCCCCGGCTCCAGTCACTGACGCTCAACACTCCCCATCTGACCGCAGTGGCATCCATCCCCGCCCACCCGGCCGTCACTCGTCTCGAGCTCCCCATGTCGCGACTGCTGGACACCACGGGCCTTGAGGCATGGGAGTCACTGACCGACCTCACCCTGCCGTGCCCGCTGTCCCCCACCAGGTTCTGGGACTGCGTACGTGCGACGGACCGGATCAACCGCGTCGACACCATGGTCCGTTCCCTCTCCGAACTGCGGGGCATGCGCCCGCTGCCTCGCGTCACGGATCTGCGGCTGTCCGGGATCGTCGACTGGAGTGATGTGGCCGTCCTGCCCTCGACCTTCCCCGCACTTTCCCGCGTATCGCTCAGACTTCATACGGGGGGCCGCGCCGAAGACCTGGATCTACGCCCACTGCACGCGCTGCCAGATCTCCAATTGACCCTGTCACGTGATGGCTCTGTCCGGGTCATCGGCGGCAAACGCTTCGGCATCCAGGACGGCCGCGCGAAGCGCTGACACACCAAAAGGGGCTGCCCCAGGACCGAAGTCCCGGGGCAGCCCCCTTTGTTCAACGAACCCGGAGGTTACGCGTCCTTGCTCAGGTTGGGACCAGCCCCACCCGCGGCCTGCTCGATCGGCGGGACGTCGGGCAGTGCCGACTTCTCCTCACCGCGGAAGGTGAAGGCCTTGGCGTCGCCCTCGCCCTCCGTGTCGACGACCACGATGTGGCCGGGACGCAGCTCGCCGAAGAGGATCTTCTCGGAGAGGATGTCCTCGATCTCGCGCTGGATGGTCCGGCGCAGCGGCCGGGCACCCATGACGGGGTCGTAACCCTTCTTCGCGAGGAGCGACTTGGCGGTCGGGCTGAGCTCGATGCCCATGTCCCTGTCCTTCAGCCGCTCGTCCACCTTGGCGATCATGAGGTCGACGATCTGGATGATGTCTTCCTCGGTGAGCTGGTGGAAGACCACCGTGTCGTCGACACGGTTCAGGAACTCCGGGCGGAAGTGCTGCTTCAGCTCGTCGTTGACCTTGGTCTTCATGCGCTCGTAGTTGGTCTTCGTGTCACCAGAGGCCGCGAAGCCGAGGTTGAAGCCCTTGGAGATGTCCCGGGTGCCGAGGTTGGTCGTCATGATGATGACCGTGTTCTTGAAGTCCACGACCCGGCCCTGGGAGTCGGTCAGGCGACCGTCCTCCAGGATCTGCAGCAGCGAGTTGAAGATGTCCGGGTGGGCCTTCTCCACCTCGTCGAAGAGGACGACGGAGAACGGCTTGCGGCGGACCTTCTCGGTCAGCTGGCCGCCCTCTTCGTAGCCCACGTATCCGGGGGGCGAACCGAAGAGACGCGACACCGTGTGCTTCTCGCTGAACTCCGACATGTCGAGGGAGATCAGCGCGTCCTCGTCACCGAAGAGGAACTCGGCGAGGGTCTTCGAGAGCTCGGTCTTACCGACACCCGAGGGGCCGGCGAAGATGAACGAACCACCGGGACGCTTCGGGTCCTTCAGACCCGCTCGCGTACGACGGATCGCCTGCGAGAGCGCCTTGATGGCGTCCTTCTGGCCGATGACCCGCTTGTGGAGCTCGTCCTCCATGCGCAGCAGACGCGAGGACTCCTCCTCGGTCAGCTTGAAGACCGGGATGCCCGTGGCCGTGGCGAGGACCTCGGCGATCAGCTCGCCGTCGACCTCGGCGACGACGTCCATGTCGCCGGCCTTCCACTCCTTCTCCCGCTTGGCCTTCGCGGCCAGGAGCTGCTTCTCCTTGTCGCGGAGGGAGGCGGCCTTCTCGAAGTCCTGCGAGTCGATCGCGGACTCCTTGTCGCGGCGCACGCCCGCGATCTTCTCGTCGAACTCGCGGAGGTCCGGCGGAGCGGTCATCCGGCGGATGCGCATCCGGGAGCCCGCCTCGTCGATCAGGTCGATCGCCTTGTCGGGCAGGAACCGGTCCGAGATGTAGCGGTCCGCGAGCGTCGCGGCCTGGACCAGTGCCTCGTCCGTGATGGAGACGCGGTGGTGAGCCTCGTAGCGGTCGCGCAGGCCCTTGAGGATCTCGATCGTGTGGGGGAGGGAAGGCTCCGCCACCTGGATCGGCTGGAAGCGGCGCTCGAGGGCCGCGTCCTTCTCGAGGTGCTTGCGGTACTCGTCGAGCGTCGTCGCACCGATGGTCTGCAGCTCGCCACGGGCCAGCATGGGCTTCAGGATCGAAGCCGCGTCGATGGCGCCCTCGGCGGCACCCGCACCGACCAGCGTGTGGAGCTCGTCGATGAACAGGATGATGTCGCCGCGGGTGCGGATCTCCTTGAGCACCTTCTTCAGGCGCTCCTCGAAGTCACCGCGGTAGCGGGAGCCGGCGACCAGCGCGCCGAGGTCCAGGGTGTAGAGGTGCTTGTCCTTGAGGGTCTCGGGCACCTCGCCCTTGACGATGGCCTGAGCGAGGCCCTCGACGACGGCGGTCTTGCCGACGCCGGGCTCACCGATCAGGACCGGGTTGTTCTTCGTACGGCGGGACAGCACCTGCATGACCCGCTCGATCTCCTTCTCGCGCCCGATGACCGGGTCGAGCTTGGACTCACGAGCGGCCTGGGTGAGGTTCCGGCCGAACTGATCGAGGACCAGGGACGTGGAGGGGGTGCCCTCGGCAGGACCACCGGCGGTGGCGGTCTCCTTGCCCTGGTATCCGGAGAGCAGCTGGATCACCTGCTGCCGCACCCGGTTGAGGTCTGCGCCCAGCTTGACCAGGACCTGGGCGGCGACGCCCTCGCCCTCACGGATCAGGCCGAGCAGGATGTGCTCCGTGCCGATGTAGTTGTGGCCCAGCTGAAGGGCCTCGCGGAGCGACAGCTCCAGGACCTTCTTGGCACGAGGGGTGAAGGGAATGTGGCCCGAGGGCGCCTGCTGGCCCTGGCCGATGATCTCCTCCACCTGCTGGCGGACCGCCTCGAGCGAAATCCCGAGGCTCTCCAGGGCCTTAGCGGCGACACCCTCACCCTCGTGGATCAGGCCCAGGAGGATGTGCTCGGTGCCGATGTAGTTGTGGTTGAGCATCCGGGCTTCTTCCTGAGCCAGGACGACAACCCGCCGCGCGCGGTCGGTGAACCTCTCGAACATCGTTAATCGCTCCTCAGAGCGGTCAGGCAGTAAGGGGACGCTCCCCTCCCTGTCCTTCCGCAGCTTAGTCCCGCAAGCGGGGACCGCTCATTCCAACTGCCGACACCGTCCTTGGCCTCCTGACCCCGAACGCCGACATATGCTCCAACCTGATGGTGCGAGACGATGTTCCCGCAGGCCAGGCAGATACCCTCACCATCTGTACGCCGATGGCGAACGTGAGATGCCCGATCCACGCGTGTCGCCCCTCCCACTAGGGATGTCTTACCCGTACGCACTGACACTCCATGCGGCGCGCACCGGTTCCCTCCGCTATGGGCGAACATCCTTGCGCCGCCGAACACTCCCGAGCGCCCCCATTTCCGGCACTCTGCGCATTCACCGGAACACTCAGCGTAACTCCGGGGCCCTTCCGGCGGTTGCTCCTGGCATGGTTCCCACGGTTCCCCTCCCGCGTCGGCCGCTCGGCCCGGTCGATCCGGTGCAGCGGTGGTACGAGAACGAACTGGGCTGGGCGACAGTGCCCGGGTCGCCGGTACGGCTGATCACGGGCCTGCGCTTCGACGTCCTGGAGGTGCCGGCGGAGGCGGGATTCGCGGCGCTGCGGCATCTGGGGCCCGCCTCTCCGGTGGCGCTGCACGGAGAGCGGATGCGGCTTCTCGTGGCCGCGGGCAGCGCGGACGAGCTGCCGGGGCTGCTCGACTGGCTGGAGTGGGGCGCGCTCTCGCTGGACCTCACGGCGATCGGCGCGGGCGGGAGCATCGAGGCTCCACCGCCACCCGGAATCGAGGCTCCACTGCCCCAGGGAATCGAGGCTTCACTGCCGCCCGGCAGGGAACTTCCACCGGGAAGGGAAACACCGGTGGAAACACAGACGGGCTCGCGAGGGGCCGCCGTCTGGCTGCGGCCCCCGGAGCCTGGCTGCGAGGTCGAGCCGACACTGCCGACGCTGTCGGCGCTGGGCGGCGGAGCGGTCGGAGGGGGCGGTGGGGGCGCCCCCGATCTCGTACGACTCGTGGAAACGATGGCAACGCAGTGCCATCGGGTAAGGCTGCGGCGCGTGTGCGCTCAGCCGTTGGCCTTCTCGTAGGCCTCACGAATGGTCGCGGGAACTCGGCCACGGTCATTGACCTCGAAGCCGTTCTCCTTCGCCCAAGCGCGGATCTGCGCGGTGTCCTGGCTGCCACCGGAAGCGACGCGCGCCTTTCCGCGTCCGCCCGAAGCACGGCCTCCGGTACGACGACCACCCTTGACGTAGGCCTCGAGAAGGCCACGGAGCTTGTCCGCATTGGCGGTCGTGAGATCGATTTCGTACGTCTTGCCGTCCAGCGCGAACGTCACGGTCTCGTCCGCCTCGCCACCGTCGAGGTCGTCGACAAGAAGGACCTGAACCTTCTGTGCCACCGGATTTCCTTTCATCGATAACTTCAGGGCCGGGGGCCTGCGGCGTCCGCCGTTTCGCCGTCCCCTGTTATATGCAGTACTGCAGTACGTCGGAAAGCAAACCGCTTTTGCTGGAAAAACACAAACCCCTGGGGGAGACTCACAGGGCACTGGCAGACCGGAAACATGCGCGTTTCGGACATAGAGACCCTGGGCAAGGCAGTCCGCCGGAATAGTTGTCGGCGATCACAGATGCAGAAGCATCCGACTGTTGCCCAAGGTGTTCGGTTTCACTCGTTCGAGACCGAGGAACTCTGCCACGCCCTCGTCATAGGAACGCAGGAGCTCCGCGTAGACATCGGTGTCGACGGGTGTCTCGCCGATCTCCACGAAGCCGTGCTTCGCGAAGAAGTCCACTTCGAAGGTCAGACAGAAAACTCGTCGAACGCCGAGCCAGCGGGCGGTCTGCAGCAACTTCTCCAGCAACTGATGACCGACACCGAGGCCCTTGACCGCGGGGTTCACCGCGAGAGTGCGGACTTCCGCGAGGTCTTCCCACATCACGTGCAGCGCACCACAGCCGACCACCTCGGCGTTGTCGTCGCGTTCGGCGACCCAGAACTCCTGGATGTCCTCGTAAAGCGTCACCGTCGCTTTGTCGAGCAGGATGCGGCGCCGCACGTTCGCGTCAAGGAGGCGGCGTACGGCCGCGACATCGCTGGTCCTGGCCCGCCGGACGGTGATGGCTTTTGCGGCGGCTTCGGGATGCTGTGCCGGAAGCTCTGCTGGAAGCTCCGCGGGATGCTCTGCTGGCATGAGCGGACGCTATCGCCCGCCGTCGCCCTCAGTGGCGGCGGGGTTCTCGTCCGCCGGGTTCCGGGCCGGGTTCTCCGCCGGGTTCTCGGGCGCGGGGGTTTCCGGTCCCGCGACCATACGCACGGCATCGCGCAGGGCTTCGCGCTGTTCCGGGGACATCATGCCGAAGAAGGCGACGAGAGCGGCGGCGGGGTTGTCACTCTGTGACCAGGCATCGTTCATCAGTGCGGCTGCGTAGGCGGCGCGTGTGGAGACCGCCTCATATCGATAGGCCCGGCCTTCCGCTTCACGGCGTACCCAGCCCTTCTGATGGAGATTGTCCAAAACGGTCATCACCGTGGTGTAGGCGATGGACCGTTCCTGCTGAAGATCTTCCAGGACTTCTCGAACGGTCACCGGGCGGTTCCACTTCCACACCCGCGTCATGACCGCGTCTTCGAGTTCTCCCAATGGGCGAGGCACAGTTCAGAACAATAGTGGGAGATCGGCAACAAAAAGGGCGTACGACTCGAAAAACGTATGAGTCGTACGCCGGTGAGCTTCCGTGCGGTGCGGGAATCAGCCCTTGGTGTGCTGGTCCCGGGGGGTCTGGCGGGCGCTCTCCGCGCGCGCGAGGGCCGCGTCGACGAACGCGTCCTCCTTGGCCTTGTTGGCCCCGCCCTGGGTCTTCACGATCGTCACGATCAGCCCGATGAAGAACACGGCCATCACTACGGGGGGCACGAGCGCGGAGACATAGTCCATGCGTCCAGGGTAACTACCCCGCCGCGAGCTGTTGAGGGGGGTTCGCCGGAGGCGGTGCGGGCTTGCGCTTCGGCGGGAAGACCTCGCCCGGCGTGGGGATGGGCCGGTCCGGGCGCGGGGTCTTCACCGGGGACTGCGGCTGCGGCTTCGGTCCCGTCGCGGGCCTGTCCACGGGCTTCCTGGCGGGTTCCTCGGAGGCCCGGCCTCCGGGGATGGCCAGCAGCCGCGTGCGGGACTGCGAGACCACGGAGGCCGCACGGCCCGCCAGGCGGGTGCGTACGTCCTGCTCGGCGAGGGTCCGGCAGCGGTCCAGGAGGGCTGCCGCGGCGGGATTGCCGCGCAGGGCGCGGAGTGCGGCGAGGTCGTCGGGGTCCGGCCGGTAGCCGGCGCCCAGCGCCTCCTCCAGGAGGACCAGGTAGCCGCCGGCGGTGCCCGGCAGCGCGGCTCGGTAGCGGGCGAGGTCGGCCAGCAGGAAGGCCCGGAGCCTGGCTCCCTCCCGGGTCGCCTCGTCGACGGACTCGGCGAGACGGAGGCAGTCCTGGACGTCCTCTGCGCGGGCGGGGCGGGGGTGCAGGGCGAGGGCGAGAGCGCGGCGGAGCACACGCAGCTCCTCCGCACCGAACGCCATGCCGCCGCGGGATCCGTATGGCGTGGGCATGCGCCGACGATACGCGCTAATCAGACAAAATCCGTCATACCGGGTGGGTGTGGCGTGGTGCGCCCCCCGCGCCCCTAAAAGGGGCGCGGGGAACGGCGCGAGCAACCCCCACCGTCCCGCAGCCGCATTCAGGGGCGCGGGGAACGGCGCAATCTTTTAAGCGGGGGTCTGGGGGCGCAGCCCCCAGGGATGGGACGGGTAGGGGCGGCGGGGGCGAGCATCCCTACGTACGGGACACGTTGCGCTCGTACACCAGCCGGAGGCCGATCAACGTGAGCCATGGCTCGTGTTCGTCGATTTCGGACGCCTCGCCGAGAACCATGGGAGCCAAGCCCCCCGTGGCGATGACGGTGACGTCGTCGGGGTCGTCGGCGAGTTCGCGCGCCATCCGGCTGACGACTCCGTCGACCTGCCCTGCGAAGCCGTACACGATGCCGGCCTGCATGGCCTCGACGGTGTTCTTGCCGATCACCGCCCGCGGCCGCGCCAACTCGATCTTGCGCAGCTGGGCACCCCGCACACCGAGTGCCTCCACGGAGATCTCGATACCCGGAGCGATGACACCACCCGTGTACTCGCCCCGCGCCGACACCGCGTCGAACGTCGTCGCCGTACCGAAGTCGACGACGATGGCCGGCCCCCCGTAGAGCTCGACGGCGGCCACCGCGTTGATGATCCGGTCGGCGCCGACCTCCTTGGGGTTGTCCATCAGGATCGGTACGCCGGTCTTGATGCCGGGTTCGACCAGTACGGCGGGGACATCGCCGTAGTACCGCCGAGTGACCTCGCGCAGCTCGTGCAGGACGGACGGAACCGTCGAGCAGATGGCGATGCCGTCGATGCCGTCGCCGAGTTCCTCACCGAGCAGCGGGTGCATGCCCATGAGGCCCTGGAGGAGCACGGCGAGCTCGTCGGCGGTGCGACGGGCGTCCGTGGAGATGCGCCAGTGCTCGACGATCTCCTCGCCGTCGAAGAGGCCGAGGACGGTGTGCGTGTTGCCGACGTCGATCGTGAGGAGCATCTGCCCTACTCCGCCTCGTCCGTCGACGCCTCGCGCAGGTCGAGGCCGATGTCCAGGATCGGCGAGGAGTGCGTGAGGGCGCCCACCGCCAGGTAGTCGACGCCCGTCCTGGCGTACGCCTCGGCGTTGGCGAGGGTGAGGCGGCCCGAGGCCTCCAGGAGGGCGCGGCCGGCGACGAGGGCGACGGCCTCCTCGCACTCGACGGGCGTGAAGTTGTCCAGAAGGATCAGGTCGGCGCCCGCGTCCACGACCTCGCGCAGCTGGTGCAGGGTGTCGACCTCGACCTCGATCGGGACCTCCGGGAAGGCCTCCCGTACGGCCTTGAAGGCCTGCGCCACGCCGCCCGCGGCGACCACGTGGTTGTCCTTCACCAGAGCCGCGTCCGAGAGCGACATGCGGTGGTTGACGCCGCCGCCGCAGCGCACCGCGAACTTCTCCAGGGCGCGCAGACCCGGCGTCGTCTTGCGGGTGTCGCGCACGCGGGCCTTGGTGCCCTCCAGGGCGTCCGCCCACGCGCGCGTGGCGGTCGCGATGCCGGACAGGCGGCACAGGAGGTTCAGCGCGCTGCGTTCGGCCGTCAGGAGGTCGCGGGTGCGGGTCGTGACGCTGAGGAGCTTCTGGCCCTCCTCGACGCGGTCGCCGTCTTCGACGTGCCGCTCCACGGCGAACTCGTCGGTGCAGACCACGGAGATGACCGCCTCGGCGACCCGCAGACCCGCGACGACGCCGGCGTCCCGGGCGGTGAAGTCGGCGGTGGAGACGGCGTCCTCGGGGATGGTCGCGACGGTTGTCACGTCCACGCCGTGGTCGAGGTCCTCCTGGATGGCCACGTTCGCGATGTCCTCGACCTCAAGGGGGTCGAGACCGGCGTCGGCGAGGAGCTGGGCGAGCGCGGGGTCGAGGCCGCACTCCAGGTACGCCTCGTCCATGTCGGCGCCGCAGCCGCAGCCGTCGCCGCAGCCGCCGCTCTGGGCGAGGGGAAGGTCGGGGGTGCTCACTGCTGTCACTGCTCCTGAGGAAGGGGCGCCGGCTGGGGCATGGGGGTCCCCCCTGCTCGATCGAAGTCGAGCGCCTGGGGGAGGGTCGGGGGGAAGTCTGCGGTGTCCGTGGTGTGTACGGCCAGCGTCCGGTCGGGATTCAGCCGTACGACGATGTGGCGGCGCCAGTCCGTGTCGTCCCGGTCGGCGTGGTCCTCGCGCCAGTGGCAGCCGCGGGTCTCCTCGCGCAGCCGGGCGGCGGCGACCAGGACGCGGGCCACGCACAGGAGGTTGGTGGCCTCCCAGGTGTCGACTCCGGGTTCGGAGGTCTTGCCGTTCTCGTCGAGGGCGTCGCGGGCGTCCGCGTGGAGCTGCTGGAGGCGGTCGGCGGCCTGGGTGAGGGAATCGGCCGAGCGCAGGACGCCCGCGCCGTCCGTCATGATCCGCTGGATCGCGAACCGGGCTTCCGGGGCGAGCAGCGGGTGTGCGGGCTTCTCGGGGTGCGGGACCGGTTCCGGCACGCGCGCGTGGAGGCCGTTTTCCGAGCGGCTGTCCGCGATGTCGGCCGCGATGCGCTCGGCGTAGACCAGGCCCTCCAGGAGGGAGTTCGAGGCGAGCCGGTTGGCGCCGTGGACGCCGGTGCAGGCGACCTCGCCGCACGCGTACAGGCCCGGCACCGTGGTGCGGCCCCGCGCGTCCGTACGGACGCCTCCGGAGGCGTAGTGGGCGGCCGGGGCGACCGGGACGGGCTCGGTGACCGGGTCGATGCCGTGCGTGCGGCAGGCGGCCAGGATCGTCGGGAAGCGGTGCTCCCACATGTCGGCGCCGAAGTGCCGGGCGTCGAGGAACATGTGCTCCGCGTCCTGCTCCTGCATGCGGCGCATGATGCCCTTGGCGACGATGTCCCGGGGCGCCAGCTCGGCCAGCTCGTGCTGCCCGGTCATGAAGCGCACGCCGTCCGCGTCGACCAGGTGGGCGCCCTCGCCGCGTACCGCCTCGGAGACCAGCGGCTGCTGGCCCTCCGCGTCCGGGCCGAGGAACAGCACGGTCGGATGGAACTGCACGAATTCGAGGTCACTGATCTCGGCCCCGGCGCGCAGGGCGAGCGCCACTCCGTCGCCGGTGGAGACCGACGGATTGGTGGTGGCGGAGAAGACCTGGCCCATGCCGCCGGTCGCGAGGACCACGGCGGGGGCGTGCACGGCTCCCACGCCGTCGTGCTGGCCCTCTCCCATGACGTGCAGGGTCACACCCGCCGTACGGCCGTCGGCGTCCGTGAGAAGGTCCAGGACGAGCGCGTTCTCGACCGTACGCAGCCCACGCGCGCGTACCGCCTCGACAAGCGCCCGGGAGATCTCCGCGCCGGTCGCGTCGCCGCCCGCGTGCGCGATGCGCCGGCGGTGGTGGCCGCCCTCGCGGGTCAGTTCCAGGTCGCCCTCGGCCGACTCGTCGAAGTGCGCGCCGGTCTCGATGAGACGGCGTACGGCGTCGGGGCCCTCGGTGACCAGGATGCGTACGGCGTCCTCGTCGCACAGGCCCGCGCCCGCCACGAGGGTGTCGTCGAGGTGCTGTTCGGGGGTGTCGCCCTCGCCGAGGGCCGCGGCGATGCCGCCCTGCGCCCAGCGCGTGGAGCCGTCGTCGAGGCGGGCCTTGGTGACCACGACGGTCTTCAGGCCGGCGGCCTCGCAGCGCAGGGCCGCGGTGAGTCCGGCGACTCCGGAGCCGACGACCACGACGTCGGCGGTGAGGGCCCAGCCTGGGGCGGGCGCGTGCAGTCGTATGCCGGTACCAGTACCTGTACCTGGACCTGTGCCTTTGCCGGTCACGAGGCGGCTCCGAAGGTGAGGGGGATGTTGTCGATCAGCCGGGTCGTCCCGACCCGGGCGGCGACGGCGAGGACCGCCTCGCCGGTGAAGTCGTCCGCGATCTCGGTGAAGTCGGACGGATCGACCAGCGCCAGGTAGTCCAGGACCAGCGGCGGCTGGAGGCGGGCGGCCTCGTCCAGGACGAGACGTGCGGCGGCGCGGACGCCGGAGTGTTCGCCGGGGACGGCCTTGGCGACGGCGTGCGCGTCGGCCGCCGCGCGGGACTCGCCGATCGCGCTGAGCGCCTCGGCACGCGCACGCGTGGCGGGCACTTCGCGGGCACGCGCGCGCAGGGCCTCCTGGGCGGCGTGCCGGTCGCGGCCCGCGAACAGGGCCTGCGAGAGGGCGAGCGCGGTGCGCCGCTCCTCGGGCGAGAGGTAGCGGTTGCGGCTGGAGAGGGCGAGCCCGTCCTCCTCGCGCACGGTGGGCACGCCGACGATCTCCACGCCGAAGTTCAGGTCGCGCACCATGCGGCGGATCAGGGCGAGCTGCTGGGCGTCCTTCTGCCCGTACAGCGCCACGTCGGGCCGGGTGAGGTGCAGCAGCTTGGCGACGACGGTGAGCATCCCGTCGAAGTGGCCGGGGCGCACGGCACCCTCCAGACGCTCGCCCATGGGGCCCGCACTGATGCGGACCTGGGGCTCGCCGCCGGGGTAGACCTCGTCCACTGCGGGGGCGAACACGACGTCCGCGCCCGCCAGTTCGGCGATCTTGAGGTCGGCGTCGAGGGTGCGCGGGTAGCGGTCGAGGTCCTCGCCCTTGCCGAACTGGAGCGGGTTCACGAAGACGGTGACGACCACTTCGCCCTGGTCTCCGGCGATCTCGCGGGCGGCGCGGACCAGCGTGGCGTGGCCCTCGTGGAGGGCTCCCATGGTCATCACGACGGCTCGGCGGCCCGCGCGGGCGCGCGCGTGCAGCTCGTCGGCGGTGCGCAGCAGGGCGGTGGTCATCGGTCGCTCCCGTCGTCCGGCAGGGCCGCGCCGTTGGCGAGTACCCCGAGAAGGTCCTCGGCGAGTTCCGGCTTGAGCAGTCCGTGGGCGAGCGCGCGGTCGGCGGTGGCGCGGGCCATCGCGAGATAGCCCGCGACGGTCTGCGGGGCGTGCTTGCGCAGCTCGGCGACGTGCGCGGCGACCGTGCCCGCGTCCCCGCGCGCGACGGGCCCGGTGAGGGCCGCGTCGCCCGACCTGAGGGCGTTGTCCAGGGCGGC
This sequence comes from Streptomyces sp. R35, assembly GCF_041053035.1. Classification (NCBI taxonomy): domain Bacteria; kingdom Bacillati; phylum Actinomycetota; class Actinomycetes; order Kitasatosporales; family Streptomycetaceae; genus Streptomyces; species Streptomyces sp. R35. The sequence goes on along the minus strand of NZ_CP163440.1, from coordinate 6,237,115 downwards.
GCCGAGCAGCGGGCCCAGCATCCGGTCGGGGGCCTCCACGCCCGCGGCGCGCAGCAGCTCCATGGACTCGGCGACCAGGGTCACCAGGTGGTTGGCGCCGAGCGCGAGGGCCGCGTGGTAGAGCGGCCGGCTCTCCTCGGCGATCCACTCGGGCTCGCCGCCCATCTCGATCACCAGGGCCTCGGCGGCCAGCCGCAGCTCCTCGGGCGCGGTGACCCCGAAGGAGCATCCGGCCAGCCGCTGGACGTCCACAGGGGTGCCGGTGAACGTCATCGCGGGGTGCAGCGCGAGGGGCAGTGCGCCCGCCCGGAGCGCCGGGTCGAGCACCCGCGCGCCGTACCGCCCGGAGGTGTGCACGAGCAGTTGTCCCGGCCGTACGGCGCCCGTCTCGGCCAGTCCCTCGACGAGCCCGGGCAGGGCGTCGTCCGGGACGGTCAGCAGCACCAGCTCCGCGCGCTCCAGGACCTGCGCCGGGGACATCAGCGGCACGTCGGGCAGCAGCTGGGCGGCCCGCCGCTTAGACGCGTCGGAGACCCCGGAGACGGCCACCGGGCGGTGCCCGGCGAGCTGGAGGGCCGCGGCGAGCGCGGGGCCGACACGGCCGGCGCCGACAACGCCGACGGCGAGCCGCGCGGGGCGGTCCTTGGGGTCTGGCTGTGGGAATGTACTCACTCGACGGCGGCCTTCCGTTCCAGTCCGCTCGGGGTACCGGACGATTTCTCGTCATGTTAACGCGATCGGTTCGAGGGCCGTTTCGTTGTCCACAGGCTGTGGGTTTCCACGGGCCGCGGGGGGCACGGAAATGCGGGTGCCCGAGCAGCCCGGCTCAAGGGATGATCCCGGGATGAGCGATACGGCGGAGCAGCACGAAGAGCGGACCGGGGCACCCTCGGCGGATCAGGGCCAAGGGCCGGGCGATGGGCTGGGTGAAGGGCCGGGCGAGGCGCCCTCGGCCGAGCAGCGGCGGGAGCGGCGGACGGCCGCCTACCGGGGAGCTGAGCGCCTCCTGTCGCGCCCCGGGCACAGGGCCACGCTCCGTGAGCGGCTGGCGGACCTGGACGCGGCGGGAGACCTGTACGACCTGGACGAACCCGTGGACATCTACGGGAACCGGATAGTCGAAGCCCTGGAGGAGCGGGTCGCCGGACTGCTGGGCATGGAGGCCGCCGCCTTCTTCCCCACCGGCACGATGGCCCAGCAGGTGGCGCTGCGCTGCTGGGCGGGCCGCACCGGCAACACGACCGTCGCCCTGCACGGGCTGAGCCACCCCGAGGTGCACGAACGCAACGCTCTCAGCACGGTCAGCGGGCTGCGCCCGGTCCGTGTGACGAATGAGCCCCGGCTGCCGACCGCCGACGAGGTCCGGGACTTCGAAGAGCCCTTCGGGGCGCTGATGCTCGAACTGCCCCTGAGGGACGCCGGTTTCGTGCTGCCCTCCTGGGAGGAGCTCTCCGAGGTCGTGGCAGCCGCCCGGGAACGCGACGCGGTGGTCCACTTCGACGGGGCACGCCTGTGGGACTGCACCCCGCACTTCGGCCGTCCCCTGGACGAGATCGCCGGACTCGCGGACAGCGTCTACGTGTCGTTCTACAAGTCGCTCAACGGGTACAGCGGCGCGGCACTCGCCGGCCCCAGGACGCTCATCGACGAGGCCAAGACCTGGCGCCACCGGTACGGCGGCATGGTCGCCCACCAGTTCCCGGCGGTGCTGTCGGCGCTGGCCGGACTGGAGCGTGAGCTGCCCCGGCTGCCCGAGTACGTGGCCCACGCGCGCGTGGTCGCCACAGCCCTGCGCGAGGGGTTCGCCGCGGCCGGGGTGCCCTGGGCCCGCGTACACCCCGAGGAGCCGCACACCCACGAGTTCCAGGTCTGGCTTCCGTACGACGCCGCCGTGCTGGAGGAAGCGGCGACGGCGCAGGCCGAGGAGACCAAGACCTTCCTGTTCGCCAACCCCTGGGGCAGCCCCGGGCCGGGCCTGGCGTTCACCGAGGTCTCCGTACGCTCCGCCGGGCTGGAGTGGACGGCCCACGACGTCAGGGCGGCCGTCGCGGACTTCGTGGCACGGCTGCCGCACTGACGGCTCCGCCCCGCAAGGCCCGGCCCGGGTCGGCCCGCGTCGGATTGACCCGGCCCGGCTCGGGTCGGGTCGGCAGCCCGCGGCGCCGCTCAGCAGCTCGCGTGGCGCCGCCCGTGCAGCCACCGGCCCAGGGCCTCCCGTATCCGCCCGTGGGCCGGGCGCCCCGCCACGACCGCACGGAACTGCCGGTAGTCGCGCAGCTCGCGCGCGACCTGCCAGTCGTGGCTGCCGGGTGCCGGAGGCGCGGGCTCGCCGTGCTGCCGGGCCCGGTAGCTGTCGAGGAGGTACTGCTGGGTGATGCTCATGGCGGATCGCCTCCAGGGACGAGGGATGGGATCCGAAGGCGACGCTGTGGACGTGGAGGGTGCCCCGGCCGTTGGTCATCCCAGATTGCGCCTGCTCACGGCGCTTGTCGCCCCGATTGACGGCCGATGTCAATCGGCGGCGGCGTTGTCAGTGGCGGGGTGCACCATGGGGTCATGAGCGTGCACATCGACATCAACGGCCTGCGACGGGAGCGCATCGCCGTCGTGCCGTCGCCGCTGGCCGAGCTCGGAATGGCACTGCACGCTCTGGCCGAGCCCGGGCACCACCCCGGACTGCAGGGCTGGGCGACCGGAGTGACCGCCCGGCTCGACCCGCATCTCGCGGACCGGATGTGCGAGGCGGACTTCTTGTGGCGTACGACGTTCTCGGACCTGTTTCTGGCCTGCGCGGGCATCCCGGGCGGGACCACACTGCCGGGCGCGACACTCGCCGAGGACCTGGATCTGCTGGACAAGCTCACCGACGAGCAGTTCGTGGACGCGGCCCTGGAGTTCACGTGCGCGCTGGCGTACGGCTCGCACGAACCCGGTGCGCTCTCCGACCCCGAGGTGCGCCGGCGTGCCGTGGACCTGGCCGCCTCCCGCGGGCCGCAGCAGACGCGGTTCACCGAGCGGCTGCTGGAGGATCCGCCGAGCGTGCGGGCCTGGCTGCGGCAGTTCCTGGAGGACTGCGACGAGGCCTTCTTCGCCGAGACCTGGTCCCGTCTGCGCCACCAGCTCGCCGCGGAGGCCCGCCACAAGACGGATCTGCTCCGGCACAAGAGCCTGACCGAGGCACTGACCTCCGTGTCCGCCGCGGTGTCGCTGGACGAGACTGCCGGGCGGCTCACGATCGACAAGCTCACCGACGGCCACACCTTCACGGCGGACGGCGGCCTGCTCCTCGTCCCCACCAGCCTCGGCTGGCCGCACCTGATGGTGCTGCACCGGCCCGGCTGGCAGCCGGTGCTGCACTACCCCATCGGCTCCCCCGAGCTCGCCGCCCCGCCCTCCGTCGAGCAGCTCACCCTGCGGATGGCCGCGCTGTCCCACCCGGTCCGGATGCGCATCTGCCGTCATCTGGCCCGCAGCGCGTACACCACGGGTGAGCTGGCGCAGATGCACGGGATGACGGCTCCTGAGATATCCCGGCATCTGAGCGTGCTCAAGAAGGCGGGCCTGATCACCACCAGGCGCCGCGGGCGGTATGTGCTGCACCAGCTGGACGTCACTGTGGTGGCCCGGCTGGGCAGCGACTTCCTTGAGGGCATCCTGCGCTAGGTCCTGTCGGCCCAGCGCCTCTCCGCGCGCCCGTCAGTCGAACCGGATGTGCCGTGCGCTCGTCCACGCCCTCCGCAGCCGCCCTCGCACCAGCCCGTCCCGGTTCGGCGTGAGCGTCAGCCCCGCCAGTACGGCGATCCGGTCCGCGGTCTTGGCGACCGTCGCGTGGTCGGTCCACAGGTGCTCGGCGAACTCCGGCTCGCGCAGCCGCTCCAGGCAGTGGTCGAGTTGCTGCACCGCCCAGCTCTCGCGCCGCAGCGGGGCGTCCTTGCCGGCGACGTACTGCATGAGGTGTCCGAAGCCACGCTCACGCAGCCGCTTCAGTACGGTCTCGCGTTCGGCGAGGAGTGCGAAGTGCCGTACGTCGTGGCCCAGTTCGCTCAGCCGCCCGACGGTCTCCTCGAAGTAGCGGGGATTGGTGACCGTCATGGGGGCGATGACCACGCCGTCGTGCTTGCTGAGGGCGAGGTCGAGCACCTCGACCACGCCCTGCCGCCAGGACGTCAAGTCCTGGAAGTCTCCGCGCAGTTCGGGCGGCAGCATGCGGCGCAGGCCGAAGCCGGCGTGTTCCGGGTCGCAGACGACGCTGCCGGGCAGCCGTCGCTGGATCTCGTGTGCGGTCTGTGTCTTGCCACCCCCGAAGGGGCCGTTGATCCACAGGAGCATGCGCAGACCCTAGTGGGCGCTGGTTACGCCACGGTCACGCCCCCGCACAACGCTGCACGCCCCGCGCAACTTCACGCGCCCCTAAGCAACTTCATGCGCCTTGTGCGCCCGCGCGCCGCCCACGCGCCCGCGCCCGCTTCCGCTCCCACGCTTGGTCAGCCGTGCCCGCCCGCGCGGACCAGCCCGGTCTCGTACGCGAGCACGACCACCTGCACCCGGTCCCGCAGTCCCAGCTTGGTCAGGATGCGCCCGACGTGGGTCTTCACGGTCGCCTCGGACAGGACGAGGCGCGCCGCGATCTCCCCGTTCGACAGCCCCTGCGCGACCAGCACCATGACCTCGCGCTCACGGTCGGTGAGCCGCTCCAGCCCCTGATGCCGGGGCTCCTTGCCGGCATTGGGCAGCATCGGCGCGAAGCGGTCCAGCAGGCGCCGGGTGGTGGAGGGTGCGACCACGGCGTCACCGCTGTGCACGGAGCGGATGGCGGCGAGCAGCTCGCCGGGCGGCACGTCCTTGAGCATGAAGCCGGAGGCGCCCGCCTTCAGCCCGGAGAAGGCGTACTCGTCGAGGTCGAAGGTGGTCAGGATCAGCACCTTCGGGGGGTTCGGTTCCGAGCAGATGCGGCGCGTGGTCTCCACGCCGTCCAGCTTCGGCATGCGTACGTCCATCAGCACCACGTCGACCGCGGTGGCGCGCAGCACCTGGAGGGCCTCGACGCCGTCGCCCGCCTCGGCCACGACCTCCATGTCCGGCTGGGCGTCGAGCACCATCCGGAAACCGGTGCGCAGCAGCACCTGGTCGTCGACCAGCATGACTCGGATCGCCATCGGGGTCCTCTTCCGTCTCTCTCAAAGTCAAAAGGCGTTAAAAGTAATCAAAAGGTGTCGTTACAGGTGTCAGTGGGCGGGCTTGAGCGGGAGCAGGGCGCTGATGCGGAAGCCTCCACCGGGCCGCGGCCCCGCGTCCAGGGTGCCGCCGACCATGCCGACGCGCTCCCGCATGCCGATCAGGCCGTGGCCCTGCCCGTCGGCGCCCCCCTCCTCGTACAGCTCGTGGGGCGCGCCCTTGCCGTCGTCCTCGACCAGCAGTCCGAGGCCGTCGTCGAAGTAGACCAGGCGCACGCTCGCGCCGGCGTTCGCTCCCCCGTGCTTGCGCGTGTTGGTGAGCGCTTCCTGCACGATCCGGTACGCCGTGAGTTCTACGCCACTGGGGAGGGGGCGCGGGGTGCCCTCCACCTTGAAGTCGACGGGAAGGCCCGAGGTGCGGCACTGCTCGATGAGGTCGTCGAGCTGCTCGACGTCGGGCTGCGGCACGTACTCGCCGCTCTCCTGGTGCTCGCCGGTGCGCAGGACGCCGAGCAGGCGGCGCATCTCGGCGAGGGCCTGGCGACCGGTTCCGGAGATGGTCTCCAGGGCCTTCTTGGCCTGGTCGGGGGCGGCGTCCATGACGTAGGCGGCGCCGTCGGCCTGGACCACCATCACCGAGACGTTGTGCGCGACGACGTCGTGCAGCTCGCGCGCGATCCGGGCGCGCTCGGCGGCGACCGCGACCTTGGCCTGCGCCTCGCGCTCCTTCTCCAGACGGGCGGCGCGCTCCTCCAGCTGGGCGAGGTAGGCACGGCGGGTGCGGATGGAGTCGCCGAGCACCCAGGCGAGCGCGAAGGGCACCGTCTGGAAGACCACTATCAGGACGGCGCCGAGCGGGCCCTGATCCCTCACGGGCCAGCGGAGCTGCCCGACGGTCGCCGCGCAGAGGCCGCCGATCAGCCCCAGGCGCGATGCCCAGCGGTCGCCGTCCGCGGCGACGGTGTAGATGATCACCAACATCGCGAAGTCCGCGGGCGCCGTCGGGACATCCAGGACCACCTGCGCGAAGCCTGCCGCTGCGGCCAGGACCAGCATCTTCTCGGGCATGAGGCGGCGCAGCGCGACGACCGCACTCAGCACGACGGCGATCGGAAGCGCCGCGGCAAGCGACGCTTGCTGGTCCGCGGCGCCGTTGACATTGGTGAGGCTCACGCCGGAGATCCCGAGCAGGACGACGGCCCAGAAGCTGTCGACCCACGTCGGGTGCCTGCGGAGAAAGTCGTAGAGGCGCTGCACGTAACCCAGAGTAGGGAAGCGTCCAGTGTGCAGGGGTCAACCGGAGGATCGATCCGCGACCGGCGCTCGTACTCCCCAAGGTGGAGGGCCCCCTCTCCCTGACGCTTAGCCTGGCCCGGTGAGACGTGAGGCGACGGATGAGTGGCGGGGCTGGCGCGAGGCGACCGAAGAGGCGCTGTACGGGCCCTCCGGCTTCTACCGCAGGCCCGAGGGGCCCGCGGGCCACTTCCGGACCTCGGTGCACGCCTCGCCCCTCTTCGCGCAGGCCGTGGCCCGGCTGCTGTGCCGCGTCGACGAGGCGCTCGGCCACCCCGCCTCGCTCGCCTTCGTCGACATGGCGGCGGGCCGCGGCGAGCTGGTGACCGGCGTCCTCACCGCGCTTCCCGCCGAAGTGGGCTCCCGCGCGCGCGGGTACGCCGTCGAACGCGCCGACCGCCCCGCCGGCCTTGATCACCGGATCGAGTGGCTCGCCGAGCCTCCTGAGGGGATCACCGGGCTGCTGTTCGCCAACGAGTGGCTGGACAACGTGCCGGTGGATGTCGCCGAGGTGGACGCGGACGGGGTGGTACGGCTGGTTCTCGTACGGGCGGAGGACGGGACCGAACGCCTCGGGGATCCCATCGAGGGGGCGGACGCCGAGTGGCTGCGGCGCTGGTGGCCGCTGGCCGGTGCGCCGTCCGCGGGCGCGCTGCCGCAAGGAGCGCGCCCGCCGTCCGAAGAGGCGCGCGCTCTCCCCGAAGGCGCCCGCACGTTGCGCGAGGGAGGCCGCGCGTTGTACGAGGGAGGCCGCGCGCCCTCCGATGAAGCGGCCACGCTCCCCGAAGAAGTGCACGCGCCGCCCTCCGCGGGAGCCCGCGCCGAGATCGGGCACCCCCGGGACGCCGCCTGGGCCTCCGCCGCGTCCACCCTCGACCGGGGTCTCGCCGTCGCCGTCGACTACGCGCACTTCGCCGCCGGCCGACCCCCCTTCGGCACGCTCACCGGCTTCCGGGAGGGGCGGGAGACGATGCCGGTGCCGGACGGGTCGTGCGACATCACCGCGCACGTCGCACTGGACGCGTGCAGGCTGCCCGGGGGGCGCGTGATGACGCAGCGCGCCGCGTTGCGCGCGCTGGGCGTGAGCGGTGCACGCCCCCCGCTCGCGCTCGCCTCGACAGACCCCACCGCCTACGTGCGCGCCCTCGCGAGCGCCGGCGCCGCCGCCGAGCTCACCGCGCCCGGTGGCCTCGGCGACTTCGGCTGGCTGCTCCAGCCCGTTGGATTTCCGGACCCGCTCCACGACGGCCCGGCCGACGAAAGCGCCCCTCTACGGAGAGCGCTACTTGTCGATGTCGCCGACCACGAAGAACAGTGATCCCAGGATCGCCACCATGTCCGCGACCAGTGTGCCCGGCAGCAGTTCGGTGAGCGCCTGGATGTTGTTGAACGAGGCCGAGCGCAGCTTCAGCCGGTACGGGGTCTTCTCGCCCTTGCTGACCAGGTAGTAGCCATTGATGCCGAGAGGGTTCTCGGTCCAGGCGTACGTGTGACCCTCGGGCGCCTTCAGGACCTTGGGGAGGCGCTGGTTGATCGGCCCGGGCGGCAGCTCGGCGAGCCGGTCGAGGCAGGCGTCCGCGAGGTCGAGCGAGTTGTGGGTCTGCTCCAGGAGGCACTCGAAGCGGGCCAGGCAGTCACCCTCCTGCCGGGTGACGACCTTGAGGGTGTCCTGAAGCTCCCCGTAGGCGAGGTACGGCTCGTCGCGGCGCAGGTCGAAGTCGACACCGGAGGCGCGCGCGATCGGCCCGCTCACGCCGTAGGCGTGCACGGTCTCCGGCGCGAGCGCCCCCACGCCCCGCGTGCGCCCCCTGAAGATCTCGTTGCCGAGCACCAGGTCGTCGTACACGCCCAGCCGCGAGCGCAGGGCCGCGACGGAGGCACGCGCGCGTGAGGTCCATCCGGCGGGAAGGTCCTCCTTGAGGCCGCCGACCCGGTTGAACATGTAGTGCATGCGCCCGCCGGAGATCTCCTCCATGACGTGCTGGAGTTCCTCGCGCTCCGTGAAGGCGTAGAAGATCGGGGTGATCCCGCCCAGCTCCAGGGGGTACGAGCCCAGGAACATCAGGTGGTTCAGAACGCGGTTGAGCTCCGCGAGCAGCGTGCGCATCCACACCGCGCGCTCGGGGACCTCCATGCCGAGCATCCGCTCCACGGCGAGGACCACGCCCAGCTCGTTCGAGAAGGCCGACAGCCAGTCATGGCGGTTGGCGAGCATGATGATCTGGCGGTAGTCGCGCGCCTCGAAGAGCTTCTCCGCGCCGCGGTGCATATAGCCGATGACCGGCTCCGCGTGCTGGATCCGCTCGCCGTCGAGCACGAGCCGCAGCCGCAGCACGCCGTGCGTGGACGGGTGCTGGGGCCCGATGTTGAGCACCATGTCGGTGCTCTCCGCGGCGCCGCCGATACCGACCATGGTCTCCGTCGTAGGAGTCATGGGGACAGTGTCTCGTACGTACGCTTGCCACATGGAGACGGGGAGCATGGAAAGTACCGGAAACACGGCGGCGGAGCCGGTCTGGACCGGACTGCCCCCGGGGCTGCTGCGGATGCGGCGGCTGTTGCTGGTGGTGTGGCTGGGGCTGCTGACGCTCGTCGTGGGGCTGCTGCTCGGGCTGCTCGCGGGCCCTGCCTGGGCGGCCTTCGCCCTGCTGCCGCTCGCCCTGATGGTCTGGGGCCTGCACCTGCTGGGGCGCAACTGGCGCTCCTGGCGGTACGCCGAGCGCGCGGACGACCTGCTGATCAGCCGGGGTGTGCTGTGGCGCGAGGAGACCGTGGTGCCGTACGGGCGGATGCAGCTGGTCGAGGTGACCTCCGGGCCCGTCGAGCGGCACTTCGGGCTCGCGAGCGTGCAGCTGCACACGGCGGCCGCGGCGACCGACGCGTGCATCCCGGGCCTCGACCCGGCCGAGGCCGAGCGGCTGCGGGACCGGCTGACCGAGCTGGGCGAGGCACGATCGGCGGGGCTGTGAGCACGGCTCCCCCGGGCTCTTCGGGTACGCCCGTGCCGCGCGGTTCGTCCGGCACGACGGCCGCACCGGGCGCCGCGGCCGCGGAGGACGCCGAGGCCGCCGTACGGGAGGGGAAAGCCCTGGTCGAACGGCGGCTGCACCCCGTGACCCCGTTCCGGCGCGCCTGGGCGCCCGTCGCCGTGATCGCCGGATGGGCCGTGCACGACCCCACCCAGGCGCAGGAGCAGCTGACCAGGCTCACGACTACCGCGCTGCTCATCGGGCTCGCCGTGTTCCTCCCTGGTGCCGCCCTCTACGGCTTTCTGAGCTGGTGGTTCACGCACTTCGCGGTGACCGACACCGAACTGCGCATCCGCACCGGCCTGTTCTTCCGCCGCACCGCGCACATCCGGCTCGACCGGCTCCAGGCCGTCGACGTCACCCAGCCGCTGCTGGCCCGCGTCGCGGGCGTCACCAAGCTGAAACTCGACGTCATCGGGACGGACAAGAAGGACGAACTGGCGTACTTGGGTGAGGGTGAGGCCCGCGCGCTGCGCGCCGAACTCCTGGCCCGCGCGGCCGGTTTCGCACCGGAGACGGCGCACGAGGTCGGCGAGGCGCCGGTACGGCAGCTGCTGCACGTCCCCGCGCGCATGCTGGCCGTTTCCCTGGTGCTCACCGGCGCCACCTGGAGCTCGCTGGCCGCCGCGCTCGTCGTACCGCCGCTGCTGTGGTTCGCCACCCACAGCGTGTGGACGGTCCTCGCGTCCGGCGTGCCGCTGCTCGGCGCGGCGGGTGCGAGCAGTGTGGGGCCGTTCGTCAGCGAGTACGACTGGACGGTGGGCGAATCGCCGGACGGGCTCCGCATCGACCACGGGCTCCTCGACCGTACGCATGAGACGGTGCCGCCCGGGCGCGTGCAGACCGTACGGATCGTCGAACCGCTGCTGTGGCGGCGGCGCGGATGGGTGCGCGTCGAGCTGGACGTGGCCGGGTCGTCGAACTCCGTGCTCGTACCCGTCGCTCCGCGCGAGGCCGCCGAGTCGGTGATCGCCGGGGTGCTGCCAGGGGTGACGGTGCCGTCGCCGTCGTCCTTGAACCGGCCGCCTCGACGGGCCGGCTGGTGCATGCCGTTCCGGTGGCGGGGGTACGGGCTCGCCGTCACCGACACCGTCTTCGCGGCGCGCCACGGACTGCTGCGCCGCAGCCTCTCACTCGTGCCGCACGCGAAGGTCCAGAGCGTACGGCTGACGCAGGGGCCGTGGGAACGCTTCAAGGGGGTTGCCGACGTCCACGTCGACACGGGGGCCAACAAGACGGTGACGGCGCGACTGCGGGATGCCGAAGAGGCGGCGGCGCTTCTTCAGGCACAGGCCGACCGGTCGCGTACCGGGCGGCGGGAGGCTCCGCCGGATCGATGGATGGCGTGAGGGCGCGCACAGGGGGCGTGCGGGCGTGCAATAGGGCGTACGAAGCATGAGAGCGCGCGCGGGGTGTGCAGGCACATCCAGGGGCGCGAGAGCGCGGGCAGGAGCGCGAGAGCGCCGATAACGGCGTGAGGGCAGTGGCACGGCGCGCGCCGTGCCACTGCCCTCACGCATGTACGCGACGCGCGACGTATGTACACGACGCATGCACGCATATGCGCGCGTATGCAGGAAACGCGCGGTTTCAGGAAGCGGCGCTCCGCAGTCCCGCCATGTCGATCTGTTCCGTCTCGTCGTGCGCCGTCAGATCGATGACCTGGCCGACGCCGCGGGACCCCTCGTCCACGGGCTTGAACCCGGCCTCGGCCTCGGCCTTGTGCAGGGCGAGCGCCTCCTGGCCGACGACGTCCGCGAGGTCCTCGTTCTGTACGGCCTCCAGCGCGGCGGCGGACGACTCCTTCTGCGTACCGAAGAAGTCGAACCCGCCCTCGACCGAGGGCCGCCGCGCAGGCGTGGCCGGTACGACAGCCACGGCGGTCGGCACGGTGAAGTGCCCGGAGGGCTTGGCGGGCTTCGCGGCCTGGAGCGCCTTCGAGGACTGGGACGGCAGGGAGGGCTGGGACAGCTTCGGCTCGGCGGCCGCGCGCTCATGCCCGTCGACCGCCTCGGGCTTCCCCTGCGCCTCACCCTCCTCCGCGACGGCATCCGAGGACGGACCCGTCTCGGACGAACCGGCCTTCGGAGGCTCTACGTTCACGGACTCGCCCCTCGCGGGCTCATCCCTCACCGAGTCGGACTTCAACGACTCGGACCTCACCAACTCGGTCGGTGCGGAGCCCCCCGCATCTTCCGCGCCCTCAGCGCCCTCCGTGCCCTGCGCCGCCGGACCACTGCTCGCGATCCGGTTCAGCGCCGCGTTGGCCCGCAGGAAGAGCGAGGACCCGGCCGGGGAGAAGACCTCAGCGGACACCGGAGCTTCGGTCGCCACGGACGACTCAGAGGCCGTGGCGGACTCGGAGGCCGTGGCGGACTCGGAGGACTCGGAGGCCGTGGAAACCTCGGCCACCTCGGCCACCTCGACCACCTCTGCCGCCTCCGGAGCAGCCACCGCCTCCGGAGTCTCCGGCTCCGTGGGCGCCGTCCGCGCGGCGGGCAGCGCAGGGGGCGTGGACGAGGCCTCTATCGCGAGCCGCCGGCGCACCTCCAGGGCGCTCGCCCGCTCCGTCTCCGCCGTGGCGTACCGCCGAAGCAGCGCCGCGTGTTCGTTGCGCAGGCCCGCCAGCTCCGCACGCTTCGCGCGCAGCTTGTGCTCCAGCTTGACGCGCAGCTCGCGCGACTCGTCGAGGTCGGTCTCCAACTCGGCGACGCGCTCCTCGTGACGCCACTCGTCGCTCGCCCGCGCGCGCGTGAGGTCGGCGACGCGTTTACCCGCCGCCGTGTCCCAGCGGCGCATGACGACCGCACCGACGACCGCCGTCACCGCGGCACCCGCGGCCAGCGCACGGAGTACCAGCGGCTCAGTGAACAGCCAGGGCCCCACGGCGCAGACGAGCGAGACGCCTGCGATCGCCGAAGGAGGCAGCAGCCTGTGCAAGGGCGGGGAATGGCGGTGACGTCCACGTGGCATGGCCAGAAACTTACCGCGCGTAGGCGAATCTTGGTGCCCCGCCCGGTAAAAACACAGCCACCCCGCAGCCTTCACACGGCCCCACGCCCTCATGAGCCACACCGCCCGATCAAAATGCCCTACTTGATCAAGCCCTTCGACCGCGGATAGTCCCTCACGACATCCGCCCCTTCTGACACTCGGCGTCGACCTTCCGATTGAGTTCCGCAAGATCATCCGCGCTGAGCGCGCCGATGGGCTTCGCCCTTGTCGCCCCGGCCCTCCCCCCTCTCCTCCCCCTGCCTCCCCTGTCGCCTTCAGGAGAACGAGGTCGAAGTTCTTCAGCGTCGCGTCCGTGGTGGACCCACGTTCTTGGGGCCGATGGTCGATTCCGGAGGTGTCGATTCCATACGTCTTCTTCAGACCGGGCGCAAAGAAGGGCCGCGTCTCGCATTCGGCACCCGCCACGATCTTGACCTTGAGGCCCGAATTGCGGAGATCGGAAAGGGTCTTCAGGTTGTGCTTCTCGGCAATACGCGGCGACGGCGGCGTCGGCATCGCCGGCGGCGACCGCCTTCGCGTTCGCACCGTCGTCCTTCGCAATGAGGAATTCCGCGAGCGTCGCCGCGTATTCGGGGACGACATCGATGGCCCCCTTCTCCTCTCCAGCCGGGGTTCGCAGATCTCGCGGTTCTCGACGGTCTTGACCGTCACGCGCGGCAACCGGCGTCGCTCAGCACCTTCCTGTAGAGCTCGCCCGGCATCTTCGCCTCGGTGAATCCGGCGGCACCCAGAGGGAAACTGACGGCCGCGCCCCTTGAACAGCAGGTCATTGGTCGCTCAGCCGTCCGCTCATCCACTGCAGCGTCGCCGGGATCTCCCGTCGCCATGTGTTGAAGTTGTGGCCGCCGCTGTCGAGGATGATCGACGAGATCCGGGTGAGCTGCTTGGACTTCACGAGGTCTATGAAGCCGAGCGTGGCCTTGTAGTTGGCTTCGCCGATCTTGCTGCTGCTGACGAGCAGTGAGGTGTCGGGCGCGGGCTTGTTCTTGAGGTACCAGCGCAGGTCGGCGCTGTCCTGCAGCCGCTTGTCCCCCTGGAAGAGGTCGCCCGTCGTGGGGTCGATCGGTGCCTTGTAGTACGGCGACAGGCCCGCACCGGCGGCGTACACCTCGGGGTGGTGGATGGCGAGCTTCAGCGCGCAGTAGCCGCCCGTGGAGTCGCCGATGATGCCCCAGCTGCCGGGCTTTTTGCCCACCCTGTAGTGGGCCGATACGGCGTCGGGGAGGTCCTTGGCGAAGAACGACTCGGTCTGCGGGCCGCCGGGGATGTCCACGCACTCGGTGTCCCGCGGGGGTGCGACGGTCGGCCGCAGCATGACGAGGATCATCGGCTGCATCTTGCCGTTCTTGGCCATCTCGTGGGCCGTCTGGGGGTAGTGCAGCCCCTTGATGAGCGCCTGGGCGGTGCCCGGGTAGCCGGTCAGGACGGTGGCGGCCGGGAAGGTGCGAGTGCGGTAGCGCGACTGGAAGTACTCCGGGGGCAGATAGACGTACGCCGGGGTGGCGATGTGCGTCGTACGGCCGACGATGTCGACCTTCTGGATCTGACCGCCGACCTGCGGCCGGGAACCGCCCGAGACGTTCACCCCCTGGGTGTCGACCACTTGGAGGGGGCCTCCGGCCGAGCCGCCCGTGCCGTTGTGGTCGACGACGACGCCCTGGCCGCTCTCCTGGCCGAAGAGGTCCGCCCAGCTGGCGTAGAAACCGAATGCCTGGTTGGCGGAGAGCCCGATCGAGGTGAAGACCGCCACCTGGGTGGCCAGCAACAGGCCGATCCGTCCGCTGACGGCCCGCCAGTTGCGCCGTGCCAGCCGTGGCCACCACCACACCGTGCCGACGAACAGCAGCACGGCGAGTAAGACCGCCAGCACCATCACCTTGTTGCTCGTGAGACCCATGGGCTGTTCCTGCCTGCGCTTCCTGTCCCCGGCCGCGCCGCTCCTTCGCGAGCGCTTGCCCCGGACTTTCCTTGCCTTTTGAAACGGCTTTCCTGTGAGGAGTGAACCTGTCTCCCCAAGACACCGTCCTAGAGGGCGCAATGTCGCCGGATGCCGGAATGGCACCGGATTCAAGGTCTCTCGCAGAACTACGGGATGCGATGTCTGTCAGGATAGATGGGGAAATGTCGGGCGAGGTTCCGAGTCGATCAGGCCGGTCGCGGCAGATACTCCGCGGTCCGCGCCCCGAGGCCGTCCCCGCCCTGGTCGCCAGGGCCTGCACGCTCGTAGGAGTCCTGGACATCGCCGCCGGCGTCTTCCCGCGCTTCCGGCGCAGCCGCATGCACGCCATCGCCGAGGTACTGCCCGGCGCGCTCGGACCGTTCGCCGCCGCGCTGTCGCTCAGTGCCGGCGTGCTACTGCTGCTCCTGGCTCACGGGCTGCGCCGCCGCAAGCGACGGGCGTGGCGGGCAGCCGTCGTCCTGCTGCCGGCCGGCGCGGTCGCGCAGTTCGCGTACCGGCACTCGGTTATCGGTGTCATCATCTCCGCGGCGCTGCTCGCACCACTGCTGCGCCACCGCGAGGAATTCACGGCCCTGCCCGATCCGCGCAGCCGCTGGCGCGCGCTCGCCAACTTCGTGCTCATGGGCGCCGGTTCCCTCGCTCTCGGACTCATCATCGTCAGCGTCCACGAGAACCGCATGGTCGGCGACCCGAGCCTGGCCGACCGCATTACCCACGTCCTGTACGGCCTGTTCGGCTTCGAGGGGCCGGTGGACTATGCGGGACCCACGTCCTGGACGGTCGCCTTCTCGCTCGGCGCGCTCGGCTGGCTGACCGCCGTCACCACGATCTACCTGGCCTTCCGCCCCGAACACCCGGCCGCCCGCCTCACGGAGGACGACGAGACCCGGCTGCGGGCTCTCCTGGAGAAGCACGGCGGCCGCGACTCGCTCGGCCACTTCGCGCTCCGCCGCGACAAGGCCGTCGTCTTCTCGCCGAGCGGCAAGGCGGCCGTCACCTACCGCGTCGTCTCCGGGGTGATGCTCGCCAGCGGCGACCCCATCGGCGACGTCGAGGCCTGGCCCGGCGCGATCGAGCGCTTCATGGACGAGGCCAAGGCGCACTCCTGGACGCCCGCCGTCATGGGCTGCTCCGAGACCGGCGGTGAGGTGTGGACCCGCGAAACGGGCCTGGACGCCCTCGAACTGGGCGACGAGGCGGTGGTGGATGTCGCGGATTTCTCCCTGGCCGGGCGCGCGATGCGAAATGTGCGCCAGATGGTGAAACGCATCGAAAGGGCTGGTTACGAGACGCGCGTACGGCGCGTCCGCGACCTCAGTGAGGGGGAGCTGGACCGCATACGGCGCGCCGCGGAGGACTGGCGCGGCACGGACACCGAGCGCGGCTTCTCCATGGCGCTCGGCCGCATCGGCGACCCGTCCGACGGGGACTGTCTGATCGCCACCGCCCACAAGGCGGACGACCAGCCCGGCCCGTACGGCGACCTCAAGGCCGTTCTGCACTTCGTCCCGTGGGGCACGGACGGCGTGTCGCTCGACCTCATGCGCCGCGACCGGTCGGCCGACCCCGGCATGAACGAACTCCTCATCGTGGCGGCACTCCAGGCATCCCCCCGCCTCGGCATCAAGCAGATCTCGCTCAACTTCGCGATGTTCCGCTCGGCGCTCGCCCGTGGCGAGAAGATCGGCGCGGGGCCCGTACTGCGCGCCTGGCGGGGCCTGCTGGTCTTCCTGTCCCGCTGGTTCCAGATCGAGTCCCTGTACAAGTTCAACGCCAAGTTCCGCCCGCGCTGGGAGCCCCGCTTCGTCGTCTACGGCTCCTCCCGCGACCTCCCGCGCATCGGCTTCGCCGCCATGCAGGCAGAGGGCTTCGTCAACCTCGCCCTGCCCCGCCTGCTGCGCCGCCGCCAACCGACTCCACGCGTGTGCGCGCACACGATGTCGGAGCACGGCATACGGGCGGCTTAGCGGTTGGGCAAGCGGCCGCCGCTTACAGGGGGGCGGGCGAGCGGCCGCCGCTTACAGGGGGGCGGGCGAGCGGCCGGGTCTTACGGAGGGGTCGTGGCGAGCGGCCTCTTCATACGGGGGTCGCGCCGAGCAGCCTCTCCCTGTGGCGGTCGCGCCGAGCAGCCCCTTCCTACGACGGTCGTGGCGAGCGGTGGGCGTGCCTTTCGAGGGGGCCGCTCGACCGACCGATTCGGGTGGGTGGGTGGGCAAACAGGCCGCGAAGCGGCCAAAGGACCCCAGCCAGAGACAACCCGCAGGCGATTCGGCCCCCCGCCGGAGGCCTAGGCTGGACGTATGAGCAACGAGCGCGGGCGCGGCCGAGTCGCGGGACTGCCGACATGGGACCGCTGCGCGGTCATGGGGGTCGTCAACGTAACCCCCGATTCCTTCTCCGACGGCGGCCGCTGGTTCGACACGACCGCCGCGGTCAAGCACGGCCTGGGCCTGGTCACCGAGGGCGCCGACCTCGTGGACGTCGGCGGCGAATCCACCCGCCCCGGCGCCACCCGCGTCGACGAGGCCGAAGAACTCAAGCGCGTCATCCCGGTCGTCCGCGGCCTCGCCTCCGAGGGCGTCACCGTCTCCGTGGACACCATGCGCGCCTCCGTCGCCGAGCAGTCCCTCGCCGCCGGCGCCGCCCTCGTCAACGACGTCAGCGGCGGCCTCGCCGACCCCGCGATGATCCCCGCCGTCGCGGCGGCCGGCGCCCCCTTCGTGGTCATGCACTGGCGCGGCTTCCTGCAGGGCGGCAACGTGAAGGGGACGTACGAGAACGTCGTCTCCGAAGTCCTCAACGAGCTGCACGCACGCGTGGAGGCCGTACTGGCGGGCGGCATCGCCCCCGACCGCATCGTCGTCGACCCGGGGCTCGGCTTCTCCAAGGACCCCGAGCACGACCTGGCACTCCTCGCCCACCTCGACCGCCTGGGCGAACTCGGTTACCCCCTGCTCGTCGCCGCATCCCGCAAGCGGTTCCTGGGCCGTGTCCTGGCCGGCCCGGAGGGCGCCCCGCCGCCCGCGCGCGAGCGGGACGCCGCCACCGCCGCCGTCTCCGCGCTCGCCGCCCACCAGGGCGCGTGGGCCGTCCGCGTCCACGAGGTACGGGCCACCGCCGACGCCGTACGGGTCGCCCGGGCTGTCGAGAGCGCCCACAGCACCGCAGCGCCGGCCGCAGAGGGAGCCCGGTGAGCACCCCCCGTACCGACGTCGAACAGGTCGAGCTCGCCAACACCTCCTTCTACGAGGCGATGGAACGGGGCGACTTCGAAGAGCTGTCCTCGCTGTGGCTCGCCCCGCTGGACACGGCCGACGACGACATCGAGGGCGAGGGCGCGGTGATCTCCTGCGTCCACCCCGGCTGGCCCGTCCTCAACGGCCGCGGCGAGGTGCTGCGCTCGTACGCGCTGATCATGGCGAACACCGAGTACATCCAGTTCTTCCTCACCGACGTGCATGTCTCCGTCACCGGTGACACCGCGCTGGTGACCTGCACCGAGAACATCCTCAGCGGCGGTCCCGCCCCCGACGACAGCGACGAGCTCGGCCCGCTCGTCGGCCAGCTGGTCGTCGCCACGAATGTGTTCCGCCGCACAGCCGACGGCTGGAAGCTCTGGTCGCACCACGCCTCCCCCGTGCTCGCCGAATCCGGCGAGGAAGAGGACGACGACACCGCCGGTTGAGTGGGCGGGCGACTCACAGGAACCAAGAAGTGGTTGGAATCACGAATCCCGGGGTAGGCGCGGCTACCAACCCGTGAGCCGCCGTGTTCCCCAGGGGAAACGCCCGGTGAAGCCTCATGACCTTCGCCCGGGCACACGCCCCCGTGGGCGAGCGCTGTCAGTGCCCGCAGGTAGATTCGTTTGAGGCTGGTGAGCCGACCGCACTCGGTTCATGACGGCCCATACCGACGATTGCAGGAGTGATTCGCGTGGATCGTGTCGCGCTGCGCGGCCTCAAGGCCCGCGGGCACCACGGTGTCTTCCAGAAGGAACGCGAGGAGGGCCAGACCTTCATCGTGGACCTGACGCTGGGCCTGGACACCCGACCGGCCGCGGCCGACGACGACCTGGCGAAGACCGTGCACTACGGCGTCGTGGCGGAGGAGGTCGTGGCCGTCGTCGAGGGCGAGCCCGTCGACCTCATCGAGACGCTCGCCGAGCGCATCGCCCAGGCGTGTCTGAAGCACGACGGGGTCCAGGAGGTCGAGGTCTGCGTCCACAAACCGGACGCGCCGATCACGGTCCCCTTCGACGACGTGACCGTCACGATCACCCGGAGCCGAGTATGACCGCCTTCTCCACCAAGGGTCACAGCGACCCGACCGTACAGCCGGTGCCCGCCTCCGTGACGGAGCAGGTGGACGCCGCCGACACGACCCTGCAGAACCCGAAGCGCGCGGTGATCTCCCTCGGCTCGAACCTGGGCAACCGCCTGGAGACCCTCCAGGGCGCCATCGACGCCCTGGAGGACACCCCCGGAGTCCGCGTCAAAGCGGTCTCCCCCGTCTACGAGACGGAGCCCTGGGGCGTCGAACCGGGCAGCCAGCCCACGTACTTCAACGCGGTCGTGGTCCTCAAGACCACCCTCCCCCCGTCCTCGCTCCTGGAGCGGGCGCACGCGATCGAGGAGGCCTTCCACCGGGTGCGGGACGAACGCTGGGGCCCGCGCACGATCGACGTGGACATCGTGGCGTACGCCGATGCCGTCTCCGACGACCCGGTGCTGACCCTCCCTCACCCGCGCGCCCACGAACGGGCCTTCGTCCTCGCCCCCTGGCACGACGTGGATCCCGAGGCCCAGCTCCCCGGCCGGGGCCCCGTGGCCCAGCTCCTCGCGGCGCTCACCCGAGACGGTGTCACGTCCCGCGCCGATCTGGAACTCCGGCTGCCCGAGTAGTCGTTAAGGTCAAGACGACCAGACTGGCTTACCAATAAGGGGCAGAGGGGCAAAGTGAAAGAGCTGCGCATCAGGACGCTGGCCGCCGTGTTCGTCGTGGCCGGTGTGCTGTCCTGGGCGGGCGCCCGTCTGTGGAACGCGGTGGGCACGCTCCCCCGGGTCCCCCTCGCCGCCCCCATCGTCCTGGCCCTGATCGCCGTCGTCCTCCTCGCGACGGCGCTCTCGCTGCGCGCCCGTCTCAAGGCCCAGCGCGAGCGCCGCCCCGGCGCCAAGGGCGTCGACCCCCTGATGGCGGCCCGCGCGGTCGTCTTCGGCCAGGCGAGCGCCCTCGTGGCGGCCCTGGTGGCCGGTATGTACGGCGGCACGGGCGCGTTCCTGCTGGAATCCCTCGACATCCCCGCCCGCCGCGACCAGGCCATCTACGCCGGCCTCTCCGTCCTCGCCGGCATCGGCGTCATAGCGGCCGCCTTCTTCCTGGAGCGCGTCTGCAAGCTCCCCGAGGACGACGACAACAACGAGGGAACCGCCCCGGTGGCATAACCCCGGAGCGGCCGGCGGGAGGCGGACGGAGGCCTGCGGGAGGCTAGTGCGCCATGATGAGGCTCATCGCCTCGTTGCGCGTCGCCGCGTCCCGCAGCTGGCCGCGCACCGCCGACGTGATGGTCTTCGCGCCGGGCTTGCGGATGCCGCGCATGGACATGCACATGTGCTCGCACTCCACGACCACGATCACGCCGCGCGGCTCCAGGATCTCCATCAGGGAGTCGGCGATCTGAGTCGTCAGCCGCTCCTGCACCTGCGGGCGGCGGGCATAGACGTCGACCAGCCGGGCCAGCTTGGACAGACCGGTGATCTTGCCACTGGTGGCCGGGATGTAGCCGACGTGCGCGACCCCGCGGAACGGCACCAGATGATGTTCACAGGTCGAGAAGACTTCGATGTCCTTCACCAGGACCATCTCGTCGTGCCCCAGGTCGAACGTCGTCGTCAGGACGTCCTCCGGCTGCTGCCACAGCCCCGCGAATATCTCCCTGTACGCCCGCGCCACGCGCCCCGGCGTCTCCCTGAGGCCCTCGCGGTCCGGGTCCTCGCCGACCGCGATCAGAAGCTCTCGTACGGCGTTCTCGGCGCGCTTCTCGTCGAACTCGCCGATCAGGCCGTCGCCGTCCAGCGTCACGGGGTCGGTCATCTGGTCCTCGTTCCTGTGGATCTTGCGCGTGCCGGTCGACGCGTCCCAAACATACGGGCAGACGAAATGCCGCACCCCCCAGGCTAAAACCTGGGGGGTGCGGCATTCATTCCGGGCCTGGTGGGGCCGCCGGGAGCCTGGGTCAGCTCTCGGTGCGGTCCTCCGAGGCCGCCTCCGTCGCCGGGACGGACTCCGTCGCGGTGGCGATGGCCGGCACCGAGCCGTTCGCCCCGTTCGTCAGTGACAGCTCCTTGGGGGAGAGCACCGGCGGGCGGGTGGACGGCGTGCGCCGGGAGGAGCCGGTCCACGCGGGGCGGGCCGGGCGCTTGACGATGGGAGCGAAGACCTCGGCGATCTGCTCCTTGTTCAGCGTCTCCTTCTCCAGCAGCTGGAGCACCAGCGCGTCGAGGACGTCGCGGTTCTCGACCAGGATCTCCCAGGCCTCGTTATGCGCGTTCTCGATGAGCTTCTTGACCTCTTCGTCGACGAGCGCGGCGACCTCTTCCGAGTAGTCACGCGGGTGCGACATCTCCCGGCCCAGGAAGGGCTCGGTGTTGTCGCCGCCGAACTTGATCGCGCCGAGACGCTCGGTCATGCCGTACTGCGTGACCATCGCGCGGGCCGTTGCGGTGGCCTTCTCGATGTCGTTCGCAGCGCCGGTGGTCGGGTCGTGGAAGACGAGCTCCTCGGCCGCGCGCCCGCCCAGCATGTATGCCAGCTGGTCGAGCATCTCGTTGCGGGTCGTGGAGTACTTGTCCTCGTCCGGCAGGACCATCGTGTAGCCGAGGGCACGGCCGCGCGACAGGATCGTGATCTTGTGGACCGGGTCGGAGTTCGGAGACGCCGCCGCGACCAGGGCGTGACCGCCCTCGTGGTACGCGGTGATCTTCTTCTCCTTGTCCGACATGATCCGGGTCCGCTTCTGCGGGCCCGCGACCACACGGTCGATCGCCTCGTCCAGCATGCGGTTGTCGACGAGCTTCCCGTTGCTGCGCGCGGTGAGCAGCGCCGCCTCGTTCAGCACGTTCGCCAGGTCCGCGCCCGTGAAGCCCGGCGTGCGCCGCGCGACCGCCGACAGGTCGACGTCCGGAGCGACCGGCTTGCCCTTCTGGTGGACCTTGAGGATCTCCAGACGGCCCTGCATGTCCGGGCGATCGACCGCGATCTGGCGGTCGAAGCGGCCGGGGCGCAGGAGGGCCGGGTCGAGGATGTCGGGCCGGTTCGTGGCGGCGATCAGGATGACGCCGCCCTTCACGTCGAAGCCGTCCATCTCGACGAGCAGCTGGTTGAGCGTCTGCTCGCGCTCGTCGTGACCGCCGCCGAGGCCGGCGCCGCGGTGGCGGCCGACCGCGTCGATCTCGTCGACGAAGACGATCGCCGGAGCGTTCGCCTTGGCCTGCTCGAACAGGTCACGGACTCGGGAGGCACCGACACCGACGAACATCTCGACGAAGTCGGAACCGGAGATCGAGTAGAAGGGGACGCCGGCCTCGCCCGCGACAGCGCGCGCGAGCAGCGTCTTACCGGTACCAGGAGGCCCGTACAGGAGCACGCCCTTGGGGATCTTCGCCCCGACGGCCTGGAACTTCGCCGGCTCCTGGAGGAACTCCTTGATCTCCTGGAGCTCCTCGACCGCCTCGTCCGAGCCCGCGACGTCCGAGAACGTCGTCTTCGGGGTGTCCTTGGTGATGAGCTTCGCCTTGGACTTCCCGAAGTTCATGACTCGGGAGCCGCCGCCCTGCATCTGGTTCATCAGGAACAGGAAGACGACGACGATGAGGACGAAGGGAAGCAGGGACAGCAGGATCCCGACGAAGGCGTTCTGCTTCGTCGGAGAGACCGTGTAGCCGTCCGGGATCTGCTTGTTCTCGTACTTGTTCTGCAGTGTGTTGGCCAGGGTCACGCCCTGGTCGCCGATGTAGCTCGCCTGGATCTTTGAGCTGCCGTCGACCTTCTCGCCGTCCTTGAGCTGGACCTTGATGGTCTGCTCGTCGCCGGTGGTGATCTTGGCCTGCTCGACCTTGTTGTCATTGATCGCCTGGACGACCTGGCCGGTGTCCACCGTCTTGTAGCCGCCGGACGAACCGACGACCTGCATCAACACGACCACGGCAAGGACGGCCAGCACGATCCACATGACCGGCCCACGGAAGTATCGCTTCACGTCCATCCATACGGAGCGGTGCCGCCCCGTCCCTCCTGCCATAGTGAGTTTGATAAAGACTTATAAAGGCTGTTCTTCAGGCTGTTCTTCGGACGGTACCCCAGCATTGTCACCCGAAGCCGCAGGGGACTGCTGGCAATCCGGCCTACGCATGCTCCAACGGCGCGAAACCCGCTGGGGTTCCCGAACGTCTTAGTGGGACTGAGCCGCCCTCGAAAGGGCGGGGGTTCAGCCGCCGTAGACGTGAGGCGCGAGCGTACCGACGAACGGGAGGTTGCGGTACTTCTCCGCGTAGTCGAGGCCGTAGCCGATGACGAACTCGTTCGGGATGTCGAAGCCGACCCACTCCACGTCGATCGCGACCTTGGCCGCCTCGGGCTTGCGCAGCAGCGTGCACACCTTGAGGGAGGCCGGCTCGCGGGAGCCGAGGTTGGAAATCAGCCAGGACAGGGTCAGCCCGGAGTCGATGATGTCCTCGACGATGAGGACGTGCTTGCCCTTGATGTCGGTGTCGAGGTCCTTGAGGATCCGCACCACACCCGAGGACTGCGTGCCCGCGCCGTACGAGGACACGGCCATCCAGTCCATGGTGACGGGGGTGGACAGCGCACGCGCCAGGTCCGCCATGACCATCACGGCGCCCTTGAGGACACCGACGATCAGCAGGTCCTTGCCCGCGTACTCCGCGTCGATCTTCGCGGCCAGCTCAACCAGCTTCGCGTCGATCTCTTCCTTGGTGATGAGCACCGACTTGAGGTCGGTGCCCATGTCTTTCGCGTCCACCCGCATCACTTTCGGTCGTCCGTCCCACCGGCCGCCCGAACCGCCCACGACCCGGGTCAGGGGTCCTGAGGAGCCGCGTGAGCGTCCCGGTGGAGGGTCCGGATTCAGCCTTGCCGAATCACCAGTCTGCCACCCTGGCGCTGAGCGACGACTTTGCCCGGGAGATTGATGGCCCCCTGGCCGCGCCATCCGGTGATCAGCCGGTCGACTTCTTCGATGTGGCGGGCGAACAGCGAACCGGCCGGAGCGCCCGCCTCGATGGCGGCGCGGCGCAGAATTCGGCGGCGTACGGCGGGCGGCAGGGCGTAGAGCTTCGCGCACTCCAGGAGGCCGGCGGCGTCGCGTACGGAGGCCTCGGCCTGGCTGGCCCAGGCGTCGAGGGCGTCGGCGTCGTCACGGGACAGCTGGGCCGTACGGGCGAGTGCCTCGACGACACCCTTGCCGAGCGCCTTCTCCAGGGCGGGCAGGCCCTCGTGGCGCAGCCGGGAGCGGGTGTAGGCCGGGTCGGCGTTGTGCGGGTCGTCCCAGACGGGCAGCGACTGGGCCATGCAGGCCTTGCGGGCGGTCTGCCGGTCCAGGTGCAGGAACGGGCGGCGGTAACGGCCGTCGGCCCCCGAGACCGCGGCCATTCCGGACAGGGAGCGGATGCCGGAGCCGCGGGCGAGGCCCAGCAGGACGGTTTCGGCTTGGTCGTCGCGGGTGTGGCCGAGCAGGATCGCGGTGGCGCCGAGGCGCTCGGCGGCGGCGTCCAGGGCGGCGTACCGGGCGTCGCGGGCGGCGGCCTCGGGCCCGCCGTCGCGGCCGACGGTGACGGCGATGGACTCGGCCGGGGTCAGCCCCAGCTCGGTGAGGCGCAGCACGACTTCGTCGGCGCGCAGGTCGGAGCCGGGCTGCAGACCGTGGTCGACGGTGATGCCACCGGCGCGGATGCCGAGTTTGGGGGCTTCGAAGGCGAGGGCGGAGGCGAGCGCCACGGAGTCGGCGCCGCCGGAGCATGCGACGAGCACGAGCGGTGTCGGCCGTTGCCCGTGCGGGCGCTGGGCAGGGGTGGGTGTCGGTGTGCGACGCGTACCGGGCGCGGGCACGCGCTCCGCGTCGGGGGCGGACGGGCGCGCGGCACCGATGCCGGGCGCGCGCCGGGTGTCGGGGACGGGCGTGTGCTCGGTGAGGATGTCGTGGAGTACGCGGCGAACCGCCAGGCGTATCGCCGCGACCGCAGGATGGGGACCCATGTCCGGTTCCCTTCATGAAGTTTTCGGGGGGTGAGCCCTGGGTCGGTCACTCAGAGTGTGTAGATGGTGACAGAACCGGGCCGTTCCCCGAGCATTGCACGCCTACCCATGCCCCACGGTCCCTCGGACGGGTGATTGGAGGGGCGTTTGCCTGCCGTCGGCCGGATTCGTTTCACGACCTTCCCGTAGGGTTCACGACTCTGCCTTGCGGTGCACCCGCGCGACCCAGTCCGCCGGTTTGGCGATCTCCGTCTTGGTCGGGAGGGTGTTCGGAGAGGTCCACACACGGTTGAACCCGTCCATGCCGACCTGATCGACGACCGCCCGCACGAACCGCTCGCCGTCCCTGTACTGCCTCAGTTTGGCGTCCAGACCGAGGAGCTTGCGCAGCGCCAGGTCGAGGCGGGAGGCCCCCTTGGCGCGGCGTTGCTGGAATTTCTCGCGGATCTCGCCCACGGACGGGACCACGGCGGGGCCCACTCCGTCCATGACGAAGTCCGCGTGGCCCTCCAGGAGGGACATCACGGCGGTCAGCCGGGCGAGGATCTCGCGCTGGGCGGGCGTCTGCACGATTTCCACGAGGGAACGGCCGCCGTCGTCCTCCTCGGTGTCCGGGCGCCCGCCCGCGAGCGACTGGGCGGCCTCCCTGATGCGCTCCAGAACGGTCATGGGGTCGACCTCGGTCTCCCCCAAGAAAGACTGGATTTCGCCCTCCAGGTGGTCGCGCAGCCAGGGCACGGCCGTGAACTGGGTGCGGTGGGTCTCCTCGTGCAGACACACCCACAGGCGGAAGTCGTGGGGCTCTACGTCGAGTTCGCGCTCCACGTGCACGATGTTCGGCGCGACCAGCAGGAGCCTGCCTCCGCCACTCGGTGAATCGGAGGTGCCCCCTGCGGGCAGGTCGCGGCCGGCGGGGGCGAAGGTCTCGTACTGCCCGAGGACCCTGGACGACAGGAACGACAGCAGCATGCCCAGCTCCACGCCCGTGACCTTGCCGCCGACGGCGCCCAGGACGGCTCCGCCCGGGGTACTCCCGCGCCTCTCCTGCATCTTGTCCAGGAGGGGCTTGAGGATCTCCCGGAACCCGGCGACGTTGGCCCGTACCCACCCTGGCCGGTCGACGACGAGTACGGGGGTGTCGCGCACGATGTCGTCGCCCATACGGGTAAAGCCCCGGACGTGCTCCTCCGAGGCCTTCGCGTGCCGGCGCAGTTCCGCGACGACGGACCTGGCCTCGTCACGGCTCACCTCGGGGCCCGGCCGCACAAGTCGGGTCGCGGTCGCCACCGCGAGATTCCAGTCGACCATCCCAGTAGATGCAGCACCACCGATGCTCGTCATGCGTCAACCGTACGTGAGCGTGTCCGACTGCGGTTAGGGGTACGGGGTCCAGGTCGCCCGCTGGTGTGGGGCTGACGGTGTCTCTGATGCCCTCTGGGTCGGCTGGGGCCGGGGCTTGGTCGCATCGGTGCCCGGCGGGACGTAGTTGCCTATCGGCAGCCGCACGTCGCCAGTGCCGTGGCCGTGTGGTCCAGGGCCGCCCGGGCCTCCAGGGCGTTGGGCGGGTGGGCCTCGTCCGAGGTGAGGAAGGCGAAGGCGAGGAGGCGGCCATCGGTGTCCACGACGGTGCCGGCGAGGGTGTTCACGCCGGTCAGGGTGCCGGTCTTGGCGCGGACGACACCGGTGGCGGTGGGGTCGTCGGTGTAGCGGGTGCTGAGGGTGCCGGTGAAGCCCGCGATGGGCAGGCCGGTCAGGACCGTACGGAGTTCGGGATGGGCCGGGTCGCCGGCCTTGGCCAGCAGCGCGGTGAGCAGGTCGGCCGAGAGCCGGTCGGCGCGGTTCAGGCCGCTGCCGTCCGCGAAGTCGGCGCCGGACAGCGGGAGTCCGAGCTTCTTCAGCTGCGCGCGGATCGCCTTCGCGTCGCCCTCGAAGCTGGGCTGCTCGTCCGAGGCGAGGGCGACCTGGCGGGCCAGGGCCTCCGCGATGTCGTTGTCGCTGTTGGTCAGCATCCGCTCGACCAGGGCGGACAGCGGTGGCGAGGAGACCGAGGCGAGGGCCTGGGAACGGCTCGTCGCCTTCGAGGGGCCGGGGGACGTCGTCTTGATGCCCTTGTCGTGCAGCAGGTCGGCGAACTTCCGGGCGGCGTCCGCCGCCGGGTCCAGGGCGCGCCCGGCCGTTCCGCTGGTCGAGTCGTCCACCCGGGCCTCGTCGACCATCAGGGCGGTGACCTGCGCGATGTTCTCGTTGACGCCGATGGGGTGCAGCGCGGGACCGGCGTACAGCGAGGTGTCGTACGAGAGCGTCACCTGGTCCAGATGACGGGCCTTCAGGGCGGTGGCCGTCTCGTCGGCGAGGGTGCGCAGGCTCGCCCAGCCCTCCGCGTCCTTGCGGGCGGTCAGCGTCGGGTCACCGCCACCGACGAGGACGACTTCCTTGGTGTCGGGCTCCAGGACCGTACGCGTCTGAAGGCGGTGGTCGGGACCCGGCGCCGTCAGCGCGGCGACGGCGGTGGCGATCTTCGTGGTGGAGGCCGGGATCTGGACCTCATCGGCGTTCCTGCTGTACAGCTGCTTGCCGGTCGCGACGTCGACGACGACGGCAGTGCGCGTCGCGCCCAGGACGGCGTTGTCCAGGAGCGGGTCGAGGACGTCCGCGAGGGCTTTCTCGGCGGGCGCGGGCACCGTGCTCGTGGAACCGCCGAGTCCGGCCAGTACGGAGGCGGCGCTGGGCGCGGGCTGGGGCGACTTCCGGGACGTAGCGGACGTATGGCCGTGATCTGCGACACCCTCGCCCTCCCGCGATGCGGCCCAGTCGCGCTCGGCCGTACGCTGACCGGTGGAGTCCCAGGGACCGGCCGCGGCCACCGCCCCGGCCGCGAGTGCCAGGCCCACGGTGGCGGCGACGGCTGTGAGCTGCGGGGTCGTGAACTGCACAGGACGCGGCCGCACGGCTTGGGTGACCCGCGCCAGATGCGGTTTCACCGTCCGCGCGACCCGCACCACATGCGGTCTCGCGGCCCGCCAAGCCCTCAGCTCTGGCACGACCACCAGCCCCTTTCGCGATCACACACCTGCGTGAGGGACACTTAACCACCAGAACTATGTGCTGATCATGGAGGAGCCACCGGTGGAGTTCGACGTCACGATCGAGATTCCGAAGGGTTCGCGGAACAAGTACGAGGTGGACCACGAGACCGGTCGGATCCGCCTGGACCGTCGACTCTTCACCTCGACCAGCTACCCGGCCGACTACGGCTTCGTCGAGAACACCCTCGGCGAGGACGGCGACCCGCTGGACGCCCTGGTCATTCTGGACGAGCCGACCTTCCCCGGCTGTCTCATCCAGTGCCGCGCGATCGGCATGTTCCGTATGACGGACGAGGCCGGCGGCGACGACAAGCTGCTGTGCGTCCCGGCGCACGACCCGCGTGTGGAGCACCTGCGCGACATCCACCACGTGTCGGAGTTCGACCGCCTGGAGATCCAGCACTTCTTCGAGGTCTACAAGGACCTGGAGCCCGGCAAGTCCGTCGAGGGCGCCAACTGGGTGGGCCGCGCGGAGGCCGAGGCCGAGATCGAGCGTTCCTACAAGCGTCTCAAGGACCAGGGCGGTCACTGACCCCTTCTGTGCCCCGCGGGCCGCGTCATCCCTTATGGGGTGGCGCGGCCCGTTCGTTTGCCAGTGCGCATACTGAGGCGTACTGGAGTGCGTAGTCGGGAGCGATGGGTGACGGAGGCGGAGGACCGCAAGCCGCAGTCGGACGAGGCGAAGAGCGCCTTCGTGCCGCCGGACGGCATGGAACCCGCGGTCGAGGACGAGTCGCAGACCACGTCCGAGTTCGCGCTCCCCGCGGGACTGGACGTGCCGCCGCCCGCCGAGGCGGAGGGTTCGGCGTTCAGCACCCCGCGCGCGTACAGCGCCCAGGACGCCCCGCCCGCCTTCACACCGGCGTCCGGCATCCCCACGGTCAGCCTGTCCAAGGACGCGCCCTGGCAGGACCGCATGCGCACGATGCTGCGCATGCCGGTGACCGAGCGGCCCGCGCCCGAACCCGTGCACAAGGAGGACGAGTCGGGTCCCGCCGTCCCGCGCGTGCTCGACCTGACGCTGCGTATCGGCGAACTGCTGCTCGCGGGCGGTGAGGGCGCCGAGGACGTGGAGGCGGCGATGTTCGCCGTCTGCCGTTCCTACGGACTGGACCGCTGCGAGCCGACGGTCACCTTCACCCAGCTGTCGATCTCGCACCAGCCGTCACTGGTGGACGACCCCGTCACGGCGTCCCGGACGGTACGCCGCCGCGGCACCGACTACACGCGCCTCGGGGCCGTCTACCGGCTCGTCGCCGACCTCAGCGACCCGGAGACCGCGAACTCTCCGGAGGACGCCTACCGGCGGCTCGCGGAGATCCGGCGCAACCGGCACCCGTACCCCGGCTGGGGGCTGACCGCCGCCGCTGGACTCCTCGCGGGCGCGGCCTCGGTCCTAGTCGGCGGTGACGCGCTCGTGTTCGTCGCCGCGGCGCTCGGCGCGATGCTGGGCGACCGGCTCGCGTGGCTGTGCGCCGGGCGCGGGCTGCCGGAGTTCTACCAGTTCACGGTGGCCGCGATGCCGCCGGCCGCGATCGGTGTCGCGCTCACGGTGGCGCACGTCGACGTGAACGCGTCCGCGGTGATCACCGGTGGGCTGTTCGCGCTGCTGCCCGGGCGGGCGCTCGTCGCCGGCGTGCAGGACGGGCTGACCGGCTTCTACATCACCGCGGCCGCGCGCCTGCTCGAAGTCATGTACTTCTTTGTCGGCATCGTTGTCGGTGTCCTACTAGTGCTCTATTTCGGCGTGAAGCTGGGCGCCCAGCTTCACGCCGACGCGGCACTGAACATCTCCGAGCGGCCCCTGCTCCAGATCGCCGCGTCCATGCTGCTGTCGCTCACCTTCGCGATCCTGCTCCAGCAGGAACGGTCCACCGTGCTCGCGGTGACCCTCAACGGGGGTGTGGCCTGGTCGGTGTACGGGGCGATGCACTTCGCGGGCGGGATCTCGCCCGTCGCCTCGACCGCCGTCGCGGCGGGGCTGGTGGGGCTGTTCGGGCAGCTGTTGTCGCGGTATCGGTTCGCTTCGGCGCTGCCGTACACCACCGCGGCGATCGGGCCCCTGTTGCCAGGTTCGGCGACCTATTTCGGGCTGTTGTCGATCGCGCAGAACGAGGTGGACAAGGGGTTGGTGTCGCTCACCAAGGCTGCCGCGCTCGCCATGGCCATCGCCATTGGGGTGAACCTGGGGTCGGAGATTTCGCGGCTGTTCTTGCGGGTGCCGGTCGGCTCCGCCGGGGGGCGCAGGGCTGCGAAGCGGACGCGAGGGTATTGAGCCGTCGGGCGCCGGAGAGCTCGGTGCCTGGTGTGGGACGGCGACTGCGGGTTGTTCGTGGCTGATCGCGCCCACGCGGCGGAGCCGCACAATGTCACAGCCCCGCGCCCCTTACGGGGCACGGATGCTCAGCCCTGGTTCTGGGGGTAGCCCTCGTTGTAGTAGCCCTGGTCCGAGCCGTACTGCTGCTGCGGGTAGCCCTGGGGGTACTGCTGGGGCGGGTAGGCCTGGCCCTGGTCGTAGCCCTGGTCGTACTGCTGCTGGTACGGGTCCTGGTACGGGTCCTGGTATTGCTGCTGGTACGGCTGCTGGGGGTAGGCCTGGGCCTGGTCGTAGCCGTACTGCTGCTGGTTCTGGTCCTGGGCCTGGTGGATCGGGGGCACCCGGAGCGGCCTCGTGGCGTCGTCCATGACCGGCGGGGCGGGCTGGGTGTGGACCGGGGGCTGGACCTGGGCGGGCTCCTGGGGCGGGTTCTTCTTGGCCTTGGAGCGGGCGCGCAGGAACTCGATGGCGATGGGGACCACGGAGACGAGGACGATCAGGATCAGGATCGCCTCGATGTTCTTGTTGACGAAGTCGATGCCGCCGAGCCAGGAGCCGAGCAGCGTGACGCCCGCGCCCCACAGGACGCCACCGATGATGTTGAACGTGATGAACGAGCGGTACTTCATGCCGCTGACGCCCGCGATGATCGGCGTGAACGTGCGCACGATGGGCACGAAGCGGGCCAGGACCAGGGACTTGGGCCCGTACTTCTCGAAGAACTCGTGGGCCTTGACCACGTTCTCCTGCTTGAACAGGCGGGAGTTCGGGCGGGTGAAGAGCGAGGGGCCGACCTTCTTGCCGAAGAGATAGCCCGCCTGGTCGCCGAGGATCGCGGCGAGGCAGATGAGCAGGACGGCCGCCCACAGGGGGAAGTCCATCGTGCCCGCGGTGATCAGCAGGCCGCAGGTGAACAGCAGCGAGTCGCCCGGCAGGAAGAAACCGATGAGCAGGCCGGACTCGGCGAAGACGACGAGCAGCAGGCCCCAGATGCCGTAGCTGTCCAGGAGCGTGTTCGGATCCAGCCAGCTTGGACCAAGGGCAAGCGTCGTCACGGTTCCGGGCTCCTGAGGGGTGAAGGAAGGTACGGCACTCCTGGTACGGCCGACCAAAGCTATCAACGCAATGTGTCCTCGCCAGGTTCCACCGGTGTCTCCAGGATGCACTGTGCGCCCCCTGGCACAAAGCTGTGAGCCATGGGCATCGATGAATACGGAGGCGGCCAGGGTCCCCAGTCGGACGTGCTGGTCGTGACGACGAACGACGCACCCGGTTACCGCGTCCAGCAGGTCATCGGCGAGGTCTTCGGCCTCACCGTGCGCTCCCGGCATCTGGGCAGCCAGATCGGCGCCGGTCTGAAGTCGATGATCGGCGGTGAGCTCAAGGGGCTCACCAAGACGCTCGTGGAGACCCGCAACCAGGCCATGGAGCGGCTGATCGAGCAGGCACGCGCGCGTGGAGCGAACGGTGTGCTGATGTTCCGCTTCGACGTGACGGAGGCGGCGGACGTGGGCACGGAGGTGTGCGCGTACGGGACGGCGGTCGTCCTGGTGAAGGAATAGCGCACGCCCGGTCCGCACACCCGGCCTGCACGCCCGGTCCGAGGAACAGCGCATCCGCGTAAGGGGCACCCGCAAGGGCGGGCGCCCCTTACCGGCAGCTCTCATGACGCATGCCGCCCGCCGTCAGGCCCCCTGGGAGTGCCTCTCGGCGTTCGCCGTGATCGCGTCCCTCAGGTGCTCGGCGACGCCGGGCCCGATGGCCTCGTAGAACGCCTTGAAGCGCTCGTCGGACACGTACATGTCGCCGAGCCCTTCGTGGATCTTGTACGGGCAGTCGAAGAACCACTTGGTGATGTGCTGCCGGTGCTGCTCCGCGAGGTCCATCGCCCGCTCGTCGACGGCCGGTACGCCCTGCGCCACGAGTGCGCCGTACCGCTCGCTCCAGGCGGTGGTCTCCTCCTTGATGCGCAGCCAGTCGTCCTTCGTGTAGCGGGCGACCCGCTTCTGCGACTGCTCGTACGTCCAGGTGCCGCCCCAGCGCTGCTCGGCCTCCTCGTTGTACTTCTCCGGATCGTCGTCCCCGAAGACCTCGAACTTCTCCTCGGGCGTGAGGTTGATGCCCATCTTCCGTGCCTCCATGGCGTGCTCCACGGCCGCGGCCATCCTCTGCAGCTTCTCGATCCGGGCGGTCAGCAGCTCGTGCTGCCGGCGCAGATGCGCGCGCGGGTTCGCTTCCGGGTCGTCGAGCAGGGCGGCGACCTCGTCGAGCGGGAAGCCGAGCTCCCGGTAGAACAGGATCTGCTGCAGCCGGTCGAGGTCCGCGTCGCCGTAGCGCCGGTGGCCCGCCTGGCTGCGCTCGCCGGGCGCGAGCAGGCCGATCTCGTCGTAGTGGTGCAGCGTGCGCACCGTGACCCCGGCGAAACCGGCGACCTGGCCCACTGAGTAACTCACTTCCGCTCCCTTCTCGGTACGCGCTTCACGATGAGCCCTCACGTGACGTGAGGTGCAAGCCCGATGCCCCCGGAGCCGGGGCGAACCTCTGCTGGGCCGGAGCGAATTTTCGGGATGTTATGTCCGCTTGATCCGCTTAGTGTGGGCGCGTGACCCACGACGTGGCCCCACCGGCACCCGCTCCGGCGACGCCCGCCCGGACGCTGCTGGCACTGCTTCTCCCGGCTGTCGTCGTGGGCGCGGGCGCGAGTCTGCTCTACGTGGGCGTCAGCAAGCTCGCCGAGCAGCTCCAGGACGTGCTGTGGACAACCCTGCCGGACGCGCTGGGCATCGGCGGGTACTCCTCGCTCTGGATGATCGTCATGCTCACCGCGACGGGTGTGGCTGTCGGACTCGTGGTGTGGAAGGCGCCGGGGCACGCGGGCCCCGACCCGGCCACCCTGGGGCTCAACGCGTCCCCCATGCCGCTCATGGTGCTGCCGGGTCTGCTGGTGGCGACGGCGCTGATGCTGGCAGGCGGTCCGAGCCTGGGCCCCGAGAACCCGATCATCGCCGTCAACGTGGCGCTCGCGTTCTGGCTGGGCCGCAGGTTCCTGCCCGTCCAGCCCGGCGCCCTGTGGGTGACGCTGGCCGAGGCGGCGACGATCGGTGCGCTGTTCGGTACACCGGTCGCGGCGGCGCTGGTCATCTCGGAGGCGTTGGCCGGGAAGAAGATGAGGGGTCAGTTGTGGGACAACCTCTTCGCACCGCTGACGGCGGCCGCGGTGGGCGCGATGACCACCAGTCTGGTGAACCATCCGTCGTTCGACCTCCATCTGCCCCCGCTCGGCCGGCCCGGCTGGGGCGACCTGCTGGCCGCGCTGGTGATCGCGTCCGCGGCCGCGGTGTTCGGCATGCTCGCGGTCTACGCCTTCCCCTGCGTCCACACCGCCTTCTCGCGCCTCGGGCACCCCATGGTGGCGCTCCCGGTCGGCGGAGTCGTCCTGGGCCTCCTGGGGTGCCTGGGCGGGCATCTGACGCTCTTCAAGGGCCTGTCCGAGATCGATGAGCTGGCCCGGACCCCGGACGGCTGGTCCGCGGGTCAGTTCGCGCTGATGTCCGGGGTGAAACTGGCCGCCCTGCTCGTCGCGGCGTCCTGCGGATTCCGGGGCGGCCGTATCTTCCCCGCCGTCTTCGTCGGCACCGCCTTCGGCCTGTGCGCCCATGCGCTCGTGTCTTCGGTCCCGCCCGCGCTCGGCGTGTCCATGGGAGTGCTGGGCATGCTCCTTGCCATCACCCGGCAGGGCTGGGTGAGCCTGTTCACGGCCGCCGCCCTCGTGGCCTCCCCCTCGATCATCGCCCTGCTGTGCATCGCGTCCCTGCCGGCCTGGCTGCTGGTGACCGGAAGACCGCAGATGCAGCTTCACGACGACGGAACCCCGATTCGCTAGGAGAGTGACATGCCGCTCCACCAAGGCCACGACAAGCCCGACGAGCGCCCGATGTCCGTCAACCCGTTCTTCGGCGAGACGAATCCGGTCAGCGGAATGGTCGAGGCCCCGCCCAAACACCGGCTCCCGGCGGGGCCGCTGGCGCCCATGACCGCGTACCAGATCGTCCACGACGAGCTCATGCTGGACGGCAACTCGCGGCTGAACCTCGCCACCTTCGTCACCACCTGGATGGAGCCTCAGGCCGGGGTGCTGATGGCGGAGTGCCGGGACAAGAACATGATCGACAAGGACGAGTACCCGCGCACGGCCGAGCTGGAGCGGCGCTGCGTGGCGATGCTCGCCGATCTGTGGAACGCGCCGGATCCGGCGGCCGCGGTGGGCTGTTCGACCACCGGTTCGAGCGAGGCGTGCATGCTGGCCGGGATGGCCCTCAAACGCCGCTGGACCCAGCGGAACGCCGACCGCTACCCCGCAGCCCGGCCGAACCTCGTGATGGGGGTCAACGTCCAGGTCTGCTGGGACAAGTTCTGCAACTTCTGGGAGGTCGAGCCACGTCTGGTCCCCATGGAGGGCGACCGTTTCCACCTCGACCCGAAGGCGGCGGCCGAGCTGTGCGACGAGAACACCATCGGGGTCGTCGGCATCCTCGGGTCCACCTTCGACGGGTCGTACGAGCCGATCGCCGAGCTGTGCGCGGCGCTCGACGAGCTCCAGGAGCGTACGGGTCTGGACATCCCCGTCCATGTCGACGGCGCCTCCGGAGCGATGATCGCGCCCTTCCTCGACGAGGACCTGGTCTGGGACTTCCGGCTGCCGAGGGTGTCGTCGATCAACACCTCGGGGCACAAGTTCGGCCTGGTCTACCCGGGTGTCGGCTGGGCGCTGTGGCGGTCCGAGGCCGAGCTGCCCGAGGAACTCGTCTTCCGGGTCAACTACTTGGGCGGCAACATGCCGACCTTCGCGCTCAACTTCTCCCGGCCGGGCGCGCAGGTCGTGGCGCAGTACTACACGTTCCTGCGCCTCGGCCGTGAGGGCTACCGGGCGGTGCAGCAGACCACCCGCGACGTGGCCCGCGGGCTCGCCGACCGCATCGAGGCGCTGGGCGACTTCACCCTCCTCACCCGGGGCGACGAGCTGCCCGTCTTCGCCTTCACGACGGCGCCCGAAGTGACCGCGTACGACGTCTTCGACGTGTCCCGGCGCATGCGTGAACGCGGCTGGCTGCTGCCCGCGTACACCTTCCCGGAGAATCGCGAGGACCTGTCCGTCCTGCGCGTGGTGTGCCGCAACGGCTTCTCCACCGACCTCGCCGAACTTTTCATGGAGGACCTGAGCAGTCTTCTGCCCGAACTGCGGCAGCAGTCGGGCCCGTTGACGCGCGACAAGAGCGGGGCGACCAGCTTCCACCACTAGAGCCCGCCGGAGGGCTTCGGCGGAGAGCGTCAGTGGAGCAGCGGGCGCCAGCGGTCGGGCACCTTGTCGCCGTACTCGATGCCGGTCGCGCCCACGAGGGCCGCCAGGTCGGCGAGTTGAGCGGTGACCGCCCGGCACAGCGCGGCCGTCGGCTTGGTGTCGGGCTCCAGGTAGAGGCCCTCGACCAGCAGGACTCCCCGGCTCTTGTCGAAGCGCGGCGAGGTCCGGCCGACGAGACGGTCGCCGTGCAGGACGGGAAGGAGGTAGTAGCCGTACTCGCGTTTGGCCTTCGGGACGTACATCTCGTTGCGGAAGGCGAAGCCCCACAGGCGTTCGGTGAGGCGGCGGTCGTTGATGAGGTTGTCGAAGGGCGAGAGCAGCGCGGTGCGGCCCTCCCAGTCGCCGGCGCGGATCGCCTCCAGTTCGGCGAGGGCATCGGTGTGCACGTACCAGGTCTCGGAGGCGGTGGGCGCGTCCTCGACCTTCACCGGGACGACGCGGCCCTCGCCGGTGAGGGTGCGCAGCACCTCGGGCAGGCCGTCGTACTTGCCGCGCACGAAGTACTGCTTGATGTCCAGGGGGCGGGCGACGCCGAGGGCGCGCAGGGTGTGCTCCGTGGCCGTGGTGACCATCTCCCGGGGCGACACCGCCACCCGGTCGGCGTCGGCCGGGAGACAGGCGTCAGGCAGGCCCCAGAGTCGCTGTCCCGCCGCACGGCCCGCCACCATGATCCTGCCCTGGAGCCAGAGGAAGGTCAGCATCCGCTCGACGTTGCGGCCCGCGGTCCAGCCGGAGGAGGGCCAGTCCATCACCGAGCGGTCCTCGAAGGCGTCGGTGGGCAGGGGGGTGCCTTCGGCGAGGCGGTGCAGTATGTGCTCGCTCAGTTGGCCGTTGGCCGCCATCCAGGTGCTGGTGAACGAGAGGTTCTTGGGGGGATAGCCGTCCATCGACACCCGGTGGACGGGGTAGTCCTCGGTGAGGACGAGGGCCGCCGCGTGCGCCCAGTACTCGAAGAGCCACCGCTCCTGCCACCAGAGAGTGGGGAGTCGGTCGCCGGCCCGGGGGCCGAGGCGGCTCCAGAGGACCAGTTCATGGCTCGGGGCCACGACGCTGACGGGGTCCAGCTGGAGATAACGCAGCGACCTCAGGACCGTGCGCAGGCCGGTCGCGTCCGCCGGGGGGCGGGCGGCGGACAGGTGCTGCCGCGAGAGGGCCAGCCTGCGCGCGTCCGACCGGCTGAGCGTCAGAAGTCGCGGGGGTGTGGGCATTGCGGCGCTCCTCATTCCGAAGTCCGGTCCGAGCCTGGTGGCTGTGGTTGATGATGCCCGTGGTCCGCGGGGAACAGGAGTGGGTCGAAGCTGTCGTTGTGGCCGGGAGAGGCGGGAAACGTCTGTACGATGCGTGCGCCCATGGCCCTTGCCGGGAGGAATCCCGCGCGGGCCTTACTCCTTCACCGTGGGGATGCACATGCGCATACGCGCTACCGTCGCCGCTCTGCCCGGCGCCCTGGTTCTCTCAGCTCTGACCCTTCCGGCAGCCGCACCGGCGGACGCGCGGCCGATGGACAGTGACGACACGACGATCACGAAGGTCGTCGTCAACGGCGGCAAGGACCTCGTCTTCGGCACCACCACCAAGAAGAGCTTCACCGCCACGGTGACCGCGACCGACCCGGACGGCATCACCGGCGGCTGGGTCGCCCTGTGGCACGGAACCACCTTCGACGACGCCGGCCGGGACGGCGCGCTCCTGCCGGCCGAGGAGGGCTCGGGCTCCTGCGTGGCGGCCGACGCCCAGACCTCGACCTGCACGGTCCACTTCACGGTGGACGTGACGACCGACCTGAAGGACAACGCCTACGCCGGCACGTGGCACGCGTACGCCATCGCGTACGGCCGCCCGAGCGGATCCACCAACGACGGCTTCGCCGGCAGCGTGAAGATCAAGCGCAACACCACTCTGACCTCCGACGCCTCCCCCGAGCCGGTGACGAAGGGCAGGACCATCACGGTCAAGGGCGCCCTCACCCGCGCCGATTGGGAGACCGGCAAGTACGCGGGCCTGAGCGGCCGGTCGGTCAAGCTCCAGTTCCGCAAGGCGGACAGCGACACGTACACCACCCTCAAGACGGTCACCAGCGGCACCGGCGGAGTCCTGAAGGCCACCACCACGGCGACGACCGACGGTTTCTACCGGTTCGCGTACGCGGGCACCACGGCCACCAGTGCCAAGAATTCGAGCGGCGACTTCGTCAACGTCCAGTAGAACCCGCTAGAACCGCCTGAAACCCTCCAGAACCCTCAGCGGGCGTCCCCGGGGTGCGGCGTCCCCGTCGCGTACGGGTTCTCCTCGCCGTCCCCGAGCACGCCCACGAACGGCTCGCCCTCCCCTGCGAACGTGTACGCCCCGCCCTCGATCCGCGCGATCAAACCCAGGGTCCACTCGGCCTCGGCGTCGGCCGTGTGGATCCAGAGGTTCATGATCTCGCCGATGTGGCCGAGCTGCCCGGGGCCGTTCTCAGGTACGTAGTGCTC
This sequence comes from Streptomyces sp. R35, assembly GCF_041053035.1. Lineage (NCBI taxonomy): Bacteria > Bacillati > Actinomycetota > Actinomycetes > Kitasatosporales > Streptomycetaceae > Streptomyces > Streptomyces sp. R35. The sequence goes on along the minus strand of NZ_CP163440.1, from coordinate 6,199,139 downwards.
GGTGACGGCGGCCCGCCACTCCTCGATGCGGCGGGTCCGTTCCTTCAGCAGGGCCACCGCCTCGGCCCTCGGCAGGTCGACGATGAAGCCGATCGCCGCCGACTTGACGTCCGTCTTCTGGTCGTACGAGGTCAGCGCGGCGCGCAGCAGCGAGAAGTACTCCTCGATGCCCTGGTCCGTGATCTCGTACTCGGTACGGGGCGGTCCGCCGGCCGTGGACGGCGCGATCTCGTGGGCCAGCAGCAGCCCTTGCTTCGCCATCTGCTTGAGCGCGTGATAGATCGAGCCGGGCTTGGCGTTGGACCACTCGTGCGCGCCCCAGTACTCCAGGTCGTTGCGCACCTGGTAGCCGTGGGCCCGCCCGTGCTGGCGGACGGCGCCGAGCACGAGGAGACGGATCGCTGACATGGGCTCCAGGTTAGGGCGCCCGGGGTCAGGACCAGGAGGTGCCCTGCTCGCCCTGCTCCTTGGCCACCAGCTCGAAGGCGGTCGCGCCGTCCAGGGACTCGCGGATGATGTCGGCGTGGCCGGAGTGGCGGGCCATCTCCGAGATCAGGCGCAGCAGCACCCAGCGCATCGAGACGCGCCCCTCCGGCGGGAACCAGGGGTCGTTCGGAAGCGCGAAGGTCTCGTCGAGGCTGGGCACCGAGCGGATGAACGCGTCCGTCTCGGCGGCGACCTTCTCCCAGTACGCGAGCTGCGACTCGACGGTCTCGCCGTCGGCGAGGACGAAACACTCGTGCCAGTTCGACTCGTCCCGCTTGACGGCCGGCTGCTCGCCCCGGGCGCGGGCCATCCAGCCCTGCTCGACCTCCGCGGCATGCTTGAGCAGTCCCGACAGCGACAGTTCGCTCGCGCTCGGCCGGCTCGCGGCTTGCTCCGCCGTCAGGCCGATCAGGGCCCGCCGGATTCCGCCCCGCTCCGCCTCCAGGAACGAGAGCAGCGCTCCCCGCTCGTCGCCGTGAGCCTCCGCCGCAACGTGAGTCACCATGACCGGCCGCCTTTCGTCGGGTCCGCCTGCCGGGCACCTTCTGCCCGACACCGACGAAGCTACGGGCCCTTGCGGTCAGCTTCTGTCCGCAAGGGCCCGGCGACGCGAGGAATTCCTAGAACGGGAAGAAGCTCCGCCCGTGCTGCACCGAGATCCACTTCAGGGTGGTGAACGCGTCGACGGTCGTCTCGCCGTTCAGGCGGCCGATGCCGGAGTGCTTCTCGCCGCCGAAGGGGACGAGGGGCTCGTCGTGCACGGTGCCGTCGTTGACGTGGAACATGCCGGTGTCGATCTGCTTGGCGAAGTTCACGCCGCGCTCGATGTCGCCGGTGTGGACGGCGCCGGACAGGCCGTACGGGGTGTCGTTGACGAGGCGGACCGCCTCCTCCTCGCCGTCGAAGGGGACGAGGAAGACGACCGGGCCGAAGATCTCCTGCTGGAGGAGGGACGAGCCGGCGGGGACGCCCGTCAGGACGGAGGGCTCGACGAGGTTGTCGGTCGTCGTGCCGTGTACGAGGGCGGTGGCGCCCTCCGCGATGGCCTGCTCGACGGTGCCCGAAATCGCGTCCGCCTGCGAGGAGTTGATGACCGGGCCGATGATCGTCTGGGGGTCGGCCGGGTCGCCGACCTTCAGGGTCTTGACCTTGGCGACGAACTTCTCGGTGAACTCGGCCTCGATCGCGCGGTCCACGAGGACGCGGTTCGCGGCCATGCAGACCTGGCCCTGGTGGACGTACCGGCTGAAGACCGCCGCGTCGACCGCGTAGTCGATGTCCGCGTCGTCCAGGACCACCAGCGCGCTGTTGCCGCCCAGTTCGAGGATCGCGCTCTTGAAGTGCGAGGCGCAGACAGTGGCCACATGGCGGCCGACCTTGTCCGAGCCGGTGAAGGAGATGACCTTCGGGACCGGGTGCTCGATGAAGGCGTCGCCGATCTCGGCGATGTCGGTGATGACGACGTTGAGGAGGCCGCCGGGGAGGCCCGCGTCCTCGAAGATCTTCGCGACCAGGGAGCCGCCGACGATCGGGGTGTTCTGGTGCGGCTTGAGGACCACGCCATTGCCGAGCGCCAGCGCCGGGGCGACCGACTTCAGCGAGAGGAGGAAGGGGAAGTTGAAGGGGCTGATGACGCCGACGACGCCCACCGGGACGCGGTAGACGCGGTTCTCCTTGCCGTCGATCGGCGAGGGGATGATCTTGCCCTCGGGGCGCAGCGCCAGCTGGATCGACTCGCGCAGGAACTCCTTGGCGAGGTGCAGCTCGAAGCCCGCCTTGAGGCGGGTGCCGCCGAGCTCGGCGATGATCACCTCGGATATCTCGGCCTCGCGCTCCTCGATGAGGCGCAGGGCCTTCTCGAACACCGCGCGACGGGCGTACGCGTTGGTCGCGCCCCATGCCTTCTGGGCGCGCTCGGCCGCGCGGTACGCCTGATCGACCTCGTCCGTCGTGGCTATGGTGATCGAGGCCAGCTTCTCGCCGTCGTACGGGTTGAAGTCGATGATGTCCCAGGATCCGGTGCCTGGACGCCACTCGCCGTCGATGTACTGCTGGGCCAGGTCGGTGAAGTAGGACGACATGTGATCCCTCAATCCCTCAATCCCTGCGCTGCCGAAGCAGACATCCGATCACGGTCTGATCACGCGTCATCGTACTTGTGTTTCAAGGGAGTTGGAGAACACCTCCGCAGAGTCCTGGAAGACTCGTCGCGGAGTCTCAGGAGAGCTGGAGCAGCCCCCGGAGCAGATCGCGGCTCTCGGAAGGGCCGGGGCTGTCCTGTTGCAGCTGCTTGAGCGCGCCCTCGTACTGGGTGACGTCCTCGCGCTTGTCCAAATAGAGCGCGCTGGTGAGCTGTTCGAGATAGACGACGTCCGACAGGTCGGACTCCGGGAAGCTCAGGATGGTGAAGGAACCGCTCTCACCGGAGTGCCCGCCGAAGCTGAACGGCATGACCTGAAGTCGTACGTTGGGGCGCTCCGAGAAGTCGATCAGATGCTGGAGCTGTCCGCGCATCACCTCGCGGTCGCCGTACGGGCGGCGCAGCGCGGCCTCGTCGAGGACGATGTGGAACTCCGGTGCGTTCTCGGAGATGAGGTACTTCTGGCGCTCCAGGCGCAGCGCGACGCGCCGGTCGATGTCGGCGGCGCTCGCACCCTTCATCCCGCGCTCGACGACGGCGTGCGCATACGCCTCGGTCTGCAACAGGCCGTGCACGAACTGCACTTCGTACGAGCGGATCAGATGGGCCGCGCCTTCGAGGCCGACGTAGGTGGGGAACCAGCTGGGCAGGACGTCGGAGTAACTGTGCCACCAGCCCGCGACGTTGGCCTCTTTGGCGAGCGAGACCAGGGAGGTGCGCTCGGCCTCGTCGTTGATGCCGTACAGCGTCAGCAGGTCCTCGACGTCGCGCGTCTTGAAGCTCACCCGTCCCAACTCCATGCGGCTGATCTTCGATTCGGAGGCACGGATCGAGTAACCGGCCGCTTCCCGGGTGATGCCGCGTGCTTCCCGCAGGCGCCGGAGATGTGACCCCAGCAGCATGCGCCGCACCACCGAGCCGCTCGACTCACCAGCGCTCACGTTCGTCCGCCTCCCCAACCGTCTTCAAGGGCCGAAGTCTGCCACTAAAACACTTCAAGCAGTACTCGTTCGATTACGGAAACGGAAAGTAGCCAAAGGAGTCACACAGAAAAAGATCAGGAGAGGGGCAACAGGAGGGAAGAAGGTGACAGAAGAAATGAGCAAGAAGCGGTAGAGGAAGGTCCAATTCGGGCGCGTGCACGTGCATCTGCCCTTGCATCTGCTGTACGCATTCGGAACCATGGTCCTCGCGCCACCGCTGCATCGCAACGACCGCGAACACCCGGGAGTGCCTCGCATGGGGACGAATGGATCGACCATGCTCGAGCCCTTACGGCAGGGACTTCCGCCGCTCGACCCCGCGGCCGTGTCCAACGCCGCTTCCTGCGCCCTGCCCGCCCGCTATGAAGCGGTGCGTGAAGCGCGGCAGTTCACCCGCAGAACGCTGGACCAGTGGGATATCGGCGATCGCTTCGACGACGTCTGTCTGGTGGTCTCCGAGCTCGTCACCAACGCTCTGCGGCACGCACTGCCCTCGGACACGCCCCGCCCGGACGACCAAGGGCCGCCCGTGCGGCTGCACTTGATGCGGTGGACCTCACGTCTGGTGTGCGCGGTGCGCGACCCCAGTCACGACAGCCCGGTCGCGGGCGACTCGGACGACTTCTCGGCGGAGTCGGGCCGCGGCCTGTTCCTGGTCGACTCGTTCGCCGACAGCTGGGGCTGGCACCCGCTCGCGGGAACCCTCAGCGGCAAGGTCGTGTGGGCGCTGTTCCGGCTGCCACCGCCGGGGACTGCGGCGATCCCCGCCGAATGACGAACCGCGGCGCCTTTTGGCGCCGCGGTTCTACGCGCGTTACACACCGTTGAACGGTCATCGCGCTAGGTTGCACCCTCAGGGGTCGGCCGGGGACCCGGCATCAGCCCGCGATCAGGTGATCGAACTCGCCGTCCTTGATGCCCAGGAGCATCGCTTCGATCTCGGCACGCGTGTAGACGAGCGCGGGCCCTTCGGGGAACCGCGAGTTCCGCACGGCCACGTCGCCGCCGGGCAGCCGCGCGAACTCCACGCAGGATCCCTGCGAGTTGCTGTGCCGGCTCTTCTGCCAGGCCACCCCGTTCAGCTCGGTCGCGGCCATGCCGTTGTACACGTCGTCAGCCATGCCGTTGTACACGTCATCCACGTCGTACACGTCGTGGTCCACAGGTTGCTCCCCGGTCGTGCAGTGGCTGAAGTGGCCATAGATGCAGTGGTCAACTGACCCGGATCATAGCTCTGTTCATGTGCAGATGCATGGGCAGATGCACGTGCACGCGGGGTGGTCCTGCGGTTACAGCTTTTACCGGCGCTTGACTACCGGCTGTCGCTCACTTGACTACGGCCTGCTGCTCGACGGCCCGCAAAAGGACTACAGCCGGTCCAGCGCATTCCCCAGAGCTCGCATCACATGCGACCTCCAGCCCCCGTCCATGATCTTCCGCGCCATCATCTGTGCGGGATCGTCCGGATCGAATCCCTCGTGTACTAGGAACAGACGCGTACCGCGGCCTTCGTGTTCCAGTGTCCAAGTAATGGTCCAATCCGTGGGATTGGCGGGATCCGCGTCCGCCCACCGGACGCGCAGCATCCGCTCCGGCTCGTACGCGAGAACACGCACGTCAACGGTGCCGGAGAACTTCGAGTTGGGGCGCGGGACGGATGTCAGCGTGTACTGGTGGCCGACTTCGAGCCGGAAGTCCTCCGACCCCTGCATCTGCCACTGCACGAGCAGCTCGGGCTCGGTGAGGGCGCGCCAGACCTTGGCGGGCGGGTGCGGGAGGAACTGGTCGACGCGGATGGTCGTCAGATCATCCGCCGGCTCGGACTGCGGAACGGGGCTCATGTCTCGTCATCGTCGGGCATGCGGTCCAGGAGATCGCCGAGGCCCTTGAGCCTGTCGCGCCAGAACCGCTCGTACGGGTGGAGCCAGTCCTGCACGTCGGCGAGCGGCGCGGCCTCCAGGCGGTAGATCCGCTGCCGTCCCGCGCGCTCCTCCGACACCAGCCCGGCCTCCCGGAGCACCTTGAGGTGTTCCGAGAGACTCGGGCGGCGCATGTCGAAGTGGTCGGCGAGCGCCTGGACGGGCTGGGGCCCGTCGTCGCGCAGCAGCCGCAGCACCTCTCGGCGGGTGGCGTTGGCGAGCGCGGCGAAAAGGCGGTCCTCATGGGCCCCGATGGTCGTCATGGCGCGATCAGAAGCCTTCCTTCTCCGTGATCAGCATCAGACCGTTGCCGTCCGGGTCGCGGAACGAGGCCATGCGGCCCCAGGGGAGGTCGTCGGGACCCTCCACCGCGACGCCCGCGGCGGCGAGCCGCGCGCAGTCGGCGTCGACATCGGTCGTGACCAACATGATCCCCCGGGTCTCGCCGGGCACGAAACCGCCCATCCCCGGACCCGAGAGCGTGAAGACGGTCTGCGCCCCCTTGGGCGCGACCTGGAGCCACCGCCCGGGAGGCATGTCCCGGTCCGCGGTGACCTCGAAGCCGAGTACGTCCGTGTAGAAGCGCAGGGCGCGGTCCTGGTCGGCGACCGGGAGGGTGACGAAGGAGGCGTGGGTGATGTTCGTGGGTTCCATGGATACGACAATAGGTAGGAGATTCCCTACGAGTCAACCGTAGGGAATCTCCTACCTATGTGTGCCCGGTCGGGCCTACCGGGACGAGTACGGCAGCAGCGCCATCTCCCGCGCGTTCTTGATCGCGCGGGCCAGCATCCGCTGCTGCTGCGCCGTCACGCGCGTGACGCGACGGCTGCGGATCTTGCCGCGGTCGGAGACGAACTTCCGCAGCAGATCGGTGTCCTTGTAGTCGATGTACGTGATCCCGTCGCGGTCCAGCGGATTGGGGCGGGACTTGGCGGGCTTACGTTCGGTCTTGCGGGGCATCAGGCTTCTCAGACTTCCAGGAGGGTGTCGAAGGCGGGCGGGAGCCGCTTCCAGGCGCTGCGCCCGGCGGCGTACTCGGTGTCGGTCAACAGGCAGGACTCCAGGAGGAGTTCGAGTCCGTCGCGGTCGAGGCCGGGGGAGGTGAACACCAGGTGCTGGCAGCAGTCGCCGTGCTCCGGGTGCCAGTCGAGCGCGGCGGCGGCGCGGCGCACCGGCGGGACCATGTCCCACGCCGCGTCCGGCAGCGATGCGAGCCACGGGCCCACGTTCTCCACGCAGAGCGCTCCCCCGGCGGCGTCCCAGTGCAGCAGCGTGTCGGGCCGGTCGGCGAGCCAGAACCGCCCCCGGCTGCGCGCGGCAGCGCAGGTCAGGTCCTCCAGGGCCGCGTACAGCCGCTCCGGGTGGAAGGGGCGACGGCGGTGCCATACGAGGGTGGCGACACCGTGCGCGTCGGCGTCGGCCGGGAGCAGTGCGCAGGCCGGATGCTGGGCCGCGGCCGCCGCCTCGACGTCGAACCCGGCGAGGGCGGCCTCGGCCAGCGGGGAGCGCGCCAAGCCCCCGTAGCGGAGGGGCACTTGGCGGGCCGTCGGGTGCAACTGCGCCAGCAGCGCCCGGTCCTCGTCGTCGGCCTCCTCCGAGTCGGCCACGGCGAGGACGGGGGCGTACTCCAGCTGGCGGGCGAAGGTGTCGGCCACCGTGCGCCGGTCGGTGGCGGCCGCGGCGAGGCCGCCGTCGGCGAGGTCGTCGCCGTTGCCGAGGTACGGGAGCAGCAGCGCCGGGTCGACGGCCGTGATCACCCCGGTGAGCCGCAGGCCGCTCGCCGCCACGACCTCCGCCATGGCCTTGGGCTCCACGGACTCCCACAGTTCGACCACGGCCAGCCGCGTGAGGCCGGCGTCCGCGAGCCGCTCCAGCTCGGGCACCAGGTCCTCGCGCAGAGCGCAGCACGCGCAGTCGTTGACCAGGGGCGCCTCGCCGGTGGAGAGGATGCCGGTGCGGTCACGGATCGTACGGACGACCGTGCCCGCCGCGGCGGTCGCGAGGTCGTGGTGGAGCGCGACGCTGCCCGGGACGGCCGTCAGCAGATGCTGGACGGCCGCCCTGCGGGCATCGGCGTGCAGTCCGCCGACGATCGCGACGGAGAGCTCGGGCACGTTCAGCTCCGCTTTCCGTAACGGCGCTCGAAGCGCTCCACACGCCCGGCCGTGTCCAGGACGCGCGCGTTGCCCGTGTAGAAGGGGTGGCTGACGTTCGAGATCTCGACGTCGACCACCGGATAGGTGGTGCCGTCCTCCCACTCGACCGTCTTCTCACTGGTCAGGGTCGAGCGGGTGAGGAAGGCGTGGTTCGCGGCGCGGTCCCGGAAGACGACCGGGCCGTACGCCGGGTGGATTCCTTCGCGCATGGCGGTCAGCGCTCCTCTCGGAAGTCGACGTGGCGGCCCGCGGCCGGGTCGTACTTGCGCAGGGTCATCCGGTCCGGGTCGTTCCGGCGGTTCTTGCGGGTGACGTACGTGAAGCCGGTCCCGGCCGTGGACCGGAGCTTGATGACGGGACGGAGTTCGTTGCGTGCCATGGCTGGTATGTTACTGAAAATGAATCCCATTTCCAATACGTCTCCGAGAGAGGTGCGTCACCCTTGTCCGCGCACTGCATGCTGACCGGCGCCCGGCCGGGCTTCGGCAACCAGATCTCCCACTCCCACCGCCGCACATCCCGCCGCTTCGACCCGAACATCCAGCGCAAGCGCTACTGGCTGCCGGGCGAGGGCCGCTTCGTACGGCTGCGGCTGAGCGCGAAGGGCATCAAGACGGTCGACACGATCGGCGTCGAGGCGGCCGTGGCGCGGATTCGCGCCCGAGGAGTGAAGGTCTGATGGCGAAGAAGAGCAAGATCGCGAAGAACGAGAAGCGCCAGGAGACCGTCGCGCGGTACGCCGTCCGGCGGGCCGAGCTGAAGGAGATCATCCGCCGGCCGGCGTCGAGCGACGCCGAACGGCTCGCCGCACAGGAGGAACTGCGCAGGCAGCCGCGTGACGCCAGCGCCACCCGCGTACGCAACCGGGACAGTGTGGACGGCCGTCCGCGCGGTTATCTGCGGACCTTCGGCCTCTCCCGGGTGAATCTGCGTGAGCAAGCGCACGCCGGATTCCTTCCCGGGGTGCGCAAGTCGTCCTGGTAGCTTGCTGCGGTCGTGCAGGCGAGCCTGGCGACTCCGGCATCATCACCCACCCTTGGGGGCTTCAGTGACTTCGGCGACCTTTCCGCGCAAGCAGGCGCGTATCGCGGTCGCGGCCGCTGGTCTGGCGGCCGCGCTCGCGCTGACCGGTTGCAGCAGCGGCGACGGCGGCTCCGGCGACAAGTCCACGAGCCCCAGCGCGTCCGCGACGGAGACGGCCACCACGGGCGGCGGCTCGGGCGACACCTCCACCGCCACGGGCAAGCTGGAGGGCAGCTGGCTGGCCACCACGGACGGCAAGGCCGTGGCACTGGTGATCACCGGCAAGCAGGCCGCGCTCTTCGCCACGGGGGGCTCCGTGTGCAGCGGTACCGCCGGCAAGGAGGCGGGTATGCAGATGATCCACCTCACCTGCACGGACGGGAACAAGGACCGCGCCTCCGGCATGGTCTCCAGCGTCAACTCCACCTCCATGCGGGTCAAGTGGGAAGGCTTCGGGCAGGAGATCTACACGAAGTCCGAGGGCGGGACCCTGCCCACGGGGCTGCCCACGGCGAGCCTGGGCTCCTGAGCGTCCGACCGTTACGGGCCGCGGAATCCGTCACTGGCGGGTTCCGCGGCCCGTTCGTGTGACCGGGGGGGCCACGCGACAACCGCGGATCGAAATGCGTGATGATCCATGCACCACGTCACCACCTCCGGGGGAACCCCATGCGCGCCCTTCCCATCGCCGTCACCGTCCTCGCGGCCGCCCTCGCCCTGACCTCCTGCGACGACAGCGGCGACAACAGCAGCAGCAGCAAGACCAGCGAGACCGGCAAGACCAGCACGAACGCCGCCGCCGACTGCAAGATCGACTCCGTCGGCATCCAGGTCGGCCCCGCCAACGTCGCACCCGCCGCCGGGGACACCGGCAACATCCCGGTCACGATCACCAACCGCGACTCCCAGTGCACCCTGAAGGGCTTCCCCGGCCTCGAAGTCCACGCCGGGAGTACCTCCACGGACATCGTCGCGGACAAGGCCGCGACGCCGGAGAAGCTGACCCTGGCAAAGAACGACACCGCGTCCTTCACCATCACCTACGTACGGGGCACGGCGGGCGACGCGAACACCCTCGACCTGAAGACGCTGAAGATCAGTCTGCCCGGGGCCACCGCCACGCAGGACTTCAAGTGGTCGTACGGCCCCGTCGCGGGCAAGGGCGCGGCGGGCGAGCTGGACGCCTCCGTGACCCCGTTCACGCACGCGGGCGACTGAGCCCCACGGGCGGTCCCGTTACGGGATCGGGCGCCGGCCCTTGACCTGTGCCCGGTCCGCCGCCGCGGCGCCCTCGTGCCATCCGGCCGCGTCGGTGACCCCGCGCAGCCGGGTGGTCACCGTCTCCGGGAACATACGGTCCATGTGGTCCGCGACCGCCACGTCGCGGGCCGCGAGGACCGGCAGCAATTCCCCCTCCGTGGCCGTCACCTGGCCTTCGGCGGCGGACGCGAGGCGGTCGCCGATCCGGTGCGCGTACGCGGCGAGGAAGGACTGCCGGAAGGTCTTCGTACGCTTCCGGCCGCCCGCCCGCTGGGCGGCCTCCGCCTTCGTCATCGCCGCCGTGGCCTGCACCAGCAGCGAGGTGTAGAGGAGCTCGACCGCCTCCAGATCGGGTTCGAAGCCGACGACCGTCGAGAAGGCGAGTGCCTCGTTCCACACGGCCCGGCAGCGGTTCGCCCCGGCCACCGCGTCCAGGAGCACCGCCTTGGCCGTCTCGTACGGCGGCTCCACACCGATGCGGCAGGCGCCGGGCGCGTCCTTCGCGTGCGTACGCGCCGCCAGCAGCGCCTCGTCGATGCTGTGCCGCGCCATCAGCTCCTGCGCCTTGGCACTCAGCGCCTCCGCCTCCTCCGGAAACCCGGTCGCCTCGGCCTTCGCGAGCAGGGCGCGGATACGGGTGAGCATGCGGGTGTCCTGGGGAACGGCCGTGGCCGGGCCCGTCCGGGGTATGTCCAGGGGCTCGATGGCGGGGAGGCGGAGGAGCAGGCGGTAGAGCTCCAGGACGGTGGTGGCGTACGAGAAGCGGTCGGTGCGGGGTGCCCGGGGCTCCGCCTCCAGTTCTTCGAGCTGGACGGCCCAGCGGGGGCCTCGGGGCTGCCGGTGGTCCCCGCTCTGGCTCTGGCTCTCGCTGAGGATCAGTGCTGACACCAGCTGTACGTGTACGTCGTCCAGGTCGCGGCGCACGATCCGTACGACGTCGGCGGGCTGCCAGCCGCGCCGCCAGGCCCCGGCTGCGAACTCCTCGCCGCGCCGGGTGAGTTCGGCGTCGGAGGCGGGGTCGGCGGCGAGCAGCGAGGCGCCCGTGTCGAGGGCCGCGTCGGAGTCCGCGTAGAGGGCGGCCTCGAAGGCGCGCTCCACGGTGCCGGTGCTGGACGTACTGCTGCTCATGCATCGATCGTGCCATGGGCCACCGACATCGCCACGGGGACGGGGGTGGGTATGGCCTGCCCTACCCCCGGGACGCCCTCTGGTGGTCGTGTGCGCGGGCGTCCGGGACGGTTCGCTGGAGGGCATGACCACCACTGCCGTACGTATCCGATCTCTGCGCCGTGATTACGGCGCCGTCGCCGCGCTGGACGGGGTCGATCTCGACCTCGCCGCCGGAACCTTCACCGCCGTGATGGGGCCGTCGGGGTCGGGGAAGTCGACCCTGTTGCAGTGCGCGGCCGGGCTGGACCGGCCGACTTCCGGGACGGTCGCCGTCGACGGGGTCGAGCTGGCCGGGCTGAGCGAACGCCGGCTGACGCTGCTGCGACGGGAGCGGATCGGGTTCGTGTTCCAGTCCTTCAATCTGCTGCCGTCCCTGACCGCCGCGCAGAACGTCGCCCTGCCTCTGCGGCTGGCCCGGCGGCGGCCCGCGCGCGGGGCCGTGCGCGCGGCGCTGGCCCGGGTGGGGCTCGGCAACCGTGCCGGGCACCGGCCGTCACAGCTGTCGGGCGGGCAGCAGCAGCGGGTCGCTCTCGCGCGGGCGCTGATCACGCGTCCCGCGGTGCTGTTCGGTGACGAGCCGACGGGGGCGCTGGACACCACGACCAGTCGTGAAGTGCTGTCGCTGCTGCGGGAGTTGGTGGACAGGGAGGGGCAGACGACGGTCATGGTCACGCATGACCCGGTGGCGGCGTCGTATGCGGACCGGGTGGTGTTTCTGGTCGACGGGCGGGTGAGCGGGGAGCTGGCGGGACCCTCGGCGGAGGCGGTCGCGGCGCGGATGGCGGGGCTGGAGCGTGTGACGTGCTGAGCCTTTCCTCGTTGCGTACACGCTGGGCGTCCCTTCTCGGCTCCTTCGTCGCCGTCGCGCTCGGGGTCGCCGTGATGACGGCGATGGGGCTCGGCCTCGCCGCCGCGCTCGATCCGCCCGCGCGCCCGCCGACGCGGTTCGCGTCCTCGCCCGTCGTGGTGATGGGCCGGGACACGCTCACGGTGGAGGTGCGGCGGGGGGCGGGGACCGCGCTCGTGTCGAAGCCGCTGGCTCATCCACACCCTGTGGACAGTGAATTGGTCCGCGAGTTGCGGGAGTTGGGCACCGTCCGGATGGACGGCGCGGCTCGGGATGCCGTCGGTGTCGACGCAACCGCCTCGGCCGTACGTCGAGTGGTCGGCGACCGCGGTCGCGTGCTGACCGGCGACGACCGCCACCAGGCCGACCCGTCCGCCGCGCGCGACGCCGGGGCGCTGGTCGGGGTCGACGCCCTGCTGGGCACGGCGGCCGGGGTGACGGCCTTCGTCTCGGTCTTCGTGACGGCGTCGACGTTCGCGTTCGTCGTGGCCTTGCGGCGGCGGGAGTTCGGGCTGCTGCGGATGGCCGGGGCGACGCCCGGGCAGGTGCGGCGGATGGTGCTCGGGGAGGCCGTCGCGGTGGGGTTCGTCGCGTCGGCGGTGGGGTGCGCGCTGGGGGCGTGGGGAGCGCCTCGGCTGGTGCGGGCGCTGGTGGACGGCGGGGTGGCGCCGTCCTGGTTCGCGCTGCGGGGGTGGGTGGACTGGCCTTGCCAAGTCGCCTTCTGCACTGGGGTGCTGGTGGCCCTTGGGGGTGCGTGGGCGGCTGCGCGGCGAGCCGGGCGGGTCGGGCCCGTGGAGGCGTTGCGGGAGGCTTCCGTCGATACGGGGGTGATGCCGTGGTCGCGGCGCGTCGTCGGGTACGGGCTGCTGGTCTGCGGGCTCGGGCTGCTGGGGTGGCTGCTGTGGACGGACCCTGCCGAGCTGCTGAAGCGGAAGACGTACGCGACGCAGCCGATGCTGCTGGTCACGGCGGTGGCGGTGCTCGCTCCCGTGCTGGTCCGTCCCGTCGTACGGCTGCTGCCCCTTGGCCGGCTGCCCGGTGCCGTGGGGTTGCTGATCCGTGAGAACGCGGGCGCTTCGCTGCGGCGTACGGCTGCCGTGGCGGCTCCCGTCCTGGTGACGGTCGCGCTGGCCGGGTCGCTGCTGGGGGCGGCGGCGACCGTGACGAAGGCGAAGGCCACGGAGGCGCGGGAGCAGACGCGGGCTCAATTCGTTGTCACCGGTGGGGGTGTGAGGGGGTTGCGGGAGGTCCGGGTGGCCGGGGCGACGGTTTCAGGGTCCGCGTCCACTGCCGTGTTCGTACGGGAGGAGGGGACCGCTCTCGTGCGGTCGGACGCGCGGGCGGTGAGTGATGTGGCGGCGTTCGCGTCGGTGGCGCGGCTGCCGGTGGTGGCGGGGGACGTACGGGATCTCGATGACCGTTCGATCGTGGTGAACGAGGAGTGGGAACGGCACGAGGTGGGCTCCTGGGTGCGTGTGTGGCTCGGGGACGGGCGGGCGGCACGGCTGCGGATCGTGGCGGTGCTGGCGCGGGGGACGGGTGACAACGGGGCGTATGTGACCTCGGCGAACGCGGCCGGGGCCGTGGTCGACCGGCTCGATGTGCGGGTGGGGCGGGGGGTGGACCGGGCGGCCGTCGTGGCGGCGCTGCGGTCCTCCGGAGGCACGGTGCGGTCCACATCGGCATGGCTGGCCGCGACGCACCCGCGCACCGGGCCGCAGACTCGGCTGGGGCTGCTGGTGGTTCTGGGCATCGCCCTTGTCTACGCGGGGATTTCGCTCGCGGCGACGCTGCTGATGGCCGGCTCGGCGCGGGGGGCGGAGTTGCGGTCGCTGCGGTTGACGGGGGCTACGCGGGGACAGGCGGTGCGGATGGTCGTGGGTGAGGCTGTGGTGGGGGTCTGGGTGGGGGCGGTTCTCGCGGTGCGGTGGCGGGGGTGAACCTCGTGGGGGTGGCGGCGGCGTTGGGGCGGTTGTCGGCGCCGGTGGGGGTTGTGGTGCCGTGGGGGCTGGTTGGGGGGTGCGTGGGGGGCGTGTTGGGTGGTCGCCTGCTGTGCGTCGTCGTTGGGGGTCGGGGCCGTGGGTCGACGGGTGCGGGTGGGTGGGGGCATGCGTTCAAGATTGCGCAGTTCCCCGCGCCCCTGAAAACACGCCGGTCCGCCCCGGGTTCTTTTGAGGGGCGCGGGGAACTGCGCGAGCAACCCCCACCCACCCGCAGACTGAAGACAACCCACGGGGTCGAAGGGGCGGAGCCCCTGGAGGATGGGACGGGTAGGGGCGGCGGGGGCGAAAGCCATTGTCAGACCCTGGTGCAAGACTCGGAAGCATGACCGAGCGCTGGGCTCTCTCGCCGGCCGAGGACGGTGGCGCGGAGGTCGCCGTCCTCGGTGCCGACGGGCTGCCCGCGGGGCCGGTGCGCAGGGAGCCGGATCTCGCGGAGGCCGTACGGTCCCGGCCGGAGGTGGTCCGGTGGGTCTGGCGGGCCACAGCCGATGTGTATCCGCGGCTGCTCGCAGCGGGGGCGCGGGTCGAGCGGTGTTATGACATGGAGGCCGCCGAGACGCTGCTGCTCGGGCACGAGGGGCGGCTCGGCGAGCCCCGGTCGGCGGCCGCCGCGCTGGCGAGGCTGCGCGGCGGCCCCGTACCGGCTGATCCGCCGCAGCGTTCCGCCGAGCCCGGTTCGCAGTCCTCGCTCTTTGAGCCGCGTCCGGTCCACCTGCCCTTGGGCGATCTCCTGGAGGTGTACGCCGACCAGCAGCGCCGGCATGACGCCACCGCGCATCCGGAGCGGATGCGGCTGCTGACGGCCGCCGAGTCGGCGGGGATGCTGGTGGCCGCCGAGATGAACGAGGCGGGGCTGCCGTGGAGCGCGGACGTGCACCGGGACGTGCTGCACGAGCTGCTCGGGGAGCGGTACGCGGGCGGGGGCGAGCCCCGGCGTCTTGCCGAGCTGGCGGATGAGGTGTCGGCCGCTTTCGGGAGACGGGTCAGGCCCGATCTGCCCGCCGATGTCGTCAAGGCCTTCGCGCAGGCCGGGATCAAGGTCAAGTCCACCCGGCGGTGGGAGATCGAGTCGATCGACCACCCTGCCGTGAAGCCGCTCGTCGAGTACAAGAAGCTGTACCGGATCTGGGTCGCTCATGGCTGGTCCTGGCTTCAGGACTGGGTCCGCGACGGGCGGTTCAGACCTGAGTACCTGCCTGGTGGGACGGTCACGGGACGGTGGGTGACCAACGGCGGGGGCGCCCTCCAGATCCCCAAGGTGATCCGGCGTGCCGTCGTCGCCGATCCCGGGTGGCGGCTCGTCGTGGCCGACGCCGATCAGATGGAGCCCCGGGTCCTGGCGGCCATCTCCCGCGATCCCGGGCTGATGGAGGTCGCGGGGCGTCCGACCGACCTGTACCAGTCGGTCTCCGACCGGGCGTTCGCCGGTGACCGGGCGCAGGCCAAGCTCGCGGTGCTGGGAGCGGTGTACGGGCAGACGTCCGGTGACGGGCTGAAGAACCTCGCCCTGCTGCGCCGGCGCTTTCCCAAGGCCGTGGCGTACGTCGACGACGCGGCGCGCGCAGGCGAGGAAGGACGGCTCGTGCGGACCTGGCTGGGGCGGACCTGTCCTCCTGCGGTGGGGGCGGCGGAGGAGAACAGCGGGGAGGAGGCTGGTCTCCCCCAGGAACGCCCCGAGGGCGACGACGCCGAGACCGGCGCCGATCAAGGGTGGGTTCCCGGCTACGCCTCCTCCAACTCCCGCGCCCGCGGCCGGTTCGCGCGCAACTTCGTCGTGCAGGGCAGCGCCGCCGACTGGATGCTGCTGGTGCTCGCCGCGCTCCGGCGCACCTGCACGGACCTCGCCGCCGAGCTGGTCTTCTTCCAGCACGACGAGGTGATCGTGCACTGTCCGGCGGAGGAGGCGGACGCCGTGGTGATCGCGATCCGCGAGGCCGCCGACCTCGCGGGGCGCCTCACCTTCGGGGAGACACCCGTCCGGTTTCCGTTCACGACGGCTGTGGTGGAGTGCTACGCCGATGCCAAGTGAGCAGCAGATCCCGGCTGCTTCGGCGACTTCCGCAATTGCCGTACCTGGCCTGACTGCTCCTCGTACCTACCCGCGTTCCTACTCCGCCAGCAGCTTCCGCAACTCCCCCACCACCGGGCTGTCCGTCTCCTCCAGCGCCTCCAGCGCCGACTTCCACTGCTCGTACGCCGCTTCGGTATCACCGCGCAGGTGCAGGAGCAGCCCCCGCTGGTGGCGGGCCAGGCCTCCGGTGTACCGGTCGGCTCGGCGGTCGGCGCGGCACAGCAGGAGGTCGCACTCGCTCGTCGCCCGTTCCGAGTGCCCCACCCCGCGCAGGGCGCGCACCAGCCCGAGCCGGGTCTGTGACTCGCCGTGCCAGTCGCCGTGGCCGCCGAGGATGCGCAGGCTCTCCTCGAAGTGCGGTACGGCGGCGGCCGGTTCGCCGAGGGTGAGGTGGGCGTAGCCGATGTTGCAGTGCGCGGAGTGCCGGAGGATGACGTCCCCCATCGCGTCGCCGATCGCCAGGCTGCGCTTGTGGTGGTCGATGGCGGCCCGGGGGTCCGTGTGCTCGTACAGGTTGCCGAGGTGGCTGTAGGTGATGGCCTCCATGTGCGGGTCGCCCAACTCGCGGGAGAATTCGAGGCTTTGGAGCAGGGCCTCGCCGGACTCGGCGTAGCGGCCGAGCCCTTCGAGGAGCATGCCGCGGTTGTTCAGGCCCCGTCGCACCCAGGACAGGACGCCGAGGCGGCGCCAGATCGCCAGTGCCTCGTCGTTCAGGGCGAGGGCGTCGCTCGCGCGGCCCGTCATGAAGTGCAGCCCCGCCAGGTCTCCGAGCGCGTATGCCTCGGCGGCCTCGTCGCCGAGCCTGCGCGCCGCTCCGAGCGCGGCCCGCTGGAGGATCTCCACCTCGGCGACGCGGCCGCTGCGCTGGACGTACGGGTTGAGCATGCGGACCAGGACGGGGACGTACGGGGAGGTCTCCGCATAGCGCTCCACCAGCGCCACCACGTTCTCCAGCTCCAGGTCGCCCCAGGCGAAGGCCTCCTGCGAGGTGCAGAACGGTGGTGTCGCCGCGACGTCCACCGTGTGCGGGGGCGGTTGGGAGGCGGTCGGGCGGCTGCGGTCCTCGCGGTCGAGCCCGGGTTCGAGGATGGCTTCGAGGGAGCGGGCGGCGACACCGGCGTACCAGCGCAGGGCGAGCTCGGCGACGGCCGCGTCCTGGGCGCCGGGGTCAGGCGTTCCCGGGCCGGCGAAGCCGTCGACCGTCGTCGCGGTGCTCTCCGGCTCCCCCATTGCCTCCGTCGCCCCCGCGATCTCCCGGGCGAAGTCCCGCACCAGGTCGTGGGGTGCGTAGCGGCCGTACGCCGTCTCCTCCAGGAGGGCGACGTCGACGAGGCGGTCGAGGGCGGCCTCGGCGCGACGCGGGTCGATGCCGGAGAGGCGGGCGAGGAGGGGCGCCCCGTACGCGGGGAGGTCGAGGGCGCCGATACGGCACAGGGCGAGCGCCGCGTCCCGGTCGGCCTCGCGCTCCGAGGCGCGCAGCGCGTCGTGCGCGACGGCCAGGGACCGGCGGACGCTCAGGTCGTCGTACTCCAGGTGGTGCAACCGGCCTTCCGTGGCGGCCAGTTGACCGGCGAGCGCGTCCGGTGTGAGCGCGCGGCGGGCGGCGAGGCGGGCCGCGACGACGCGGAGGGCGAGCGGGAGTCCGCCGGTGAGTTCGACGAGGGCGTGGTCGCCGTCGAGGCCGTCCCGGCGGCCGGAGACCGCACGGAGCAGCGTCGCGCTGTCCTCGTCCGACAGCGGTGCGAGCGGGAAGCGGTGTGCGCCGTCCAGCGCGGTGAGCGGAGACCGGCTCGTCACGATCACCGCGCAGCCCGCCCCCGCCGGCAGCAGCGGCCGCACCTGCGCGGCGTGTACGGCGTCGTCGAGCACCATCAGGGTGCGGGTGGGCGCGAGCATCGACCGGAGCAACGCGGCTTTCGCGTCCGGGTGTTCGGGGATCCGGCGCGGCTCGGCGCCGAGGTCGCGGAGCAGCGCGGCGAGCGCCTGGCCGGAGGTGAGCGGGGTCATACCGGGCGTGGCGCCGTGCAGGTTGACGTACAGCTGGCCGTCGGGGAAACGGTCCCGCAGCCCGTGTGCCGCATGCAGTGCGAGCGCGCTCTTGCCGACGCCGGCCATGCCGCTGAGCACGGCGACACAGGGCATCCCCTCGGCCGCGCCCGCGGCGCCGGGTCCGGTGGTCCGGCGATCCGGGTCGAGGGCCAGCCGCAGCTCCTCACGGATGTCGCCGCGGCCGGTGAAGTACGCGGGCGGTGGCGGAAGTTGGGCGGGGCGCGGCGGGCCGCCCGCATCTGCCGGGACGGCCGTGGTCTCCGGCTCTCCCCGTTCTGAGCCGTCGGCGGCCTCCGGCGCCCCCTCGGGACCGCGCTGCTCCCGGAGGATCTCCAGATGGGCCTCGCGCACCGCGGGACCCGGTTCGACGCCGAGCTCCTCCACCAGGCGGGCCCGCAGGTCACGGTGGACGGCGAGGGCTTCGGCCTGCCGCCCGGTGCGGTGCAGCACAAGCATCAGCAGCCGGTGGAAGGCCTCGCGGAGCGGGTGTTCGGCGGTGAGGGCGGCCAGTTCCGGGGCCAGCCGGTCGAGTCGGGCGGCCGTGGGAGCGAGCCGCAGCTCGGCTTCGTACCGCCATTCCAGGACCAGCAGCCGGGCCTCCTCCAGGCGCTGGACGAAGGCGTGTCCGCCGGTCTCGGGCGGCAGGCCGCTGAGCGGGGTGCCGCGCCACAGCGCGAGCGCCGCCGTGGACTCGCGCAGCGCCCCTTCCCAGTCCCGCCGGGCGTGTGCGGCGCGCGCGGCCGTGGCGTGGTCCTCGAAGACGCGGACGTCCAACTCGCCCTCGCGGACCCGCAGGACGTATCCCGGCGGGACGGCACGCAGCCGCTCCGGATCGTCGAGGAGGCGCCGCAGCCGCGTCACATGGTTCTGCAGGGAGGCCTGCGCGGACGCCGGTGGTGCCCCGCCCCACAGCGCGTCCTTGAGTACGTCGACCGAGACGACCCGGCCCGGTTCCAGGAGCAGCGCCGCCAGCAGGGCACGCATCTTCCCGCTGCCGATCGGCCTGAACTCGCCGTCGGCGCCGTACAGGACCGGCGGCCCCAGCAGCCCGTACCGCAGACCGAACCGCAGCCCGTCCCGCATCACGCCGCCCCACTGCCTTCCCGCGTGGCCGCTCAGGCCACGCCCCGGCGACTTCGCGCCTTCTTACGGCGACATCCCGCCGACCGACTCACGGCCCCCAATGGATCCGTTGGCCACATGTTAGCGATCCGTTGGCGTGGCCTGATGTGATCACTTCATCGGATCTGGCCCGACGGTGCGCGCGTACAACGCGTAACTCGGGGGAGTGTCGCCGCCGCGGCCGGATCCGGGGACGCGAGAGGCCCCGGTCGTCGGAGGTGAGCGACCGGGGCCTCCGTCTGTCTTCCAGACGTCGCGAGCCTGAGCGAGACAAGCGAGACCGCTCGGATGACCGGTCTCACGGGCCTCAGATGACGGGCGGCCGGCCGAGCCGGGTGAGCCGCCACACCGTCCGCCAGCGCATCGGCCGCCGCTCCCCGCCGGACTTCCGCAGCCCCTCCGCGAACCCGCCGAACCAGGCCTTCAGCCCGCCGACGGACCGGGTCCGTGCCAGCGTGAGCAGCATCCAGATCCCCAGGTGCACGGGGATCAGCGGAAGCGGCAGCCGGCGGCGGGTGAGCCAGACCCGGTTGCGGGCGGTCACCCGGTAGTAGATGGCGTGCCGGGCGGGCGAGGTCTTCGGGTGCTGGAGCAGCAGCCCGGGCTCGTACAGCACGGTCCACCCGGCGTCGATGGCACGCCAGGCCATGTCGGTCTCCTCGTGCGCGAAGAAGAACTCGGCGGGCCAGTCACCGATCTCCGCGAGCATGGGCATGGAGAGGGCGTGCCCGCCGCCGAGGAACCCGGTGACCGGGCCGCCGCGCATCGGGTCCTTGGCCCCGACCCGCGGCACGTGCCGGCGCTGGGTCTCCCCGTTCTCGTCGGCGATGCGGAAGCCGACGATGCCGAGCCGCGGATCGGCCGCGTACAGGTCCCGTACCTTGCGCAGCACATCCGCGTCGACGAGCAGCCCGTCGTCGTCGAGCTCGACGACGACATCGACGTCCCCGAACTCACTCAGGCGCTGGAGTCCTACATTGCGGCCGCCGGGGCACCCGAGGTTCTCGTCGACCTCGATGGTGGTCACTTCCCCGGGCAGCCCGAGGCGCTGCGCGAACTCCGGCAGCGGGCAGCCGTTGCCCACGATCACGATCCGCGCGGGGGCGACGTCCTGCTTCGCCACGGAGGTGAGCAGGGCGTCGACCTCGGTGGGCCGGTTCCCCATGGTCACCACGGCAACGGCGATCCGCGGCCCCTCCTCCGCCTGTGACACGACACCCACCCCATCCCGGCCGACAACTGTGCCGCGATGCTAGCCGTTCACCGGAATTCCCCCTCACGTACGCCCCGGTGTACGTCCGGATGTACGTACGGACGTAGGCACTCAAACCCGCCGGTTCTCCCTCTGCCCGTTCTCCCTCTGCCGGTTCTCCCTGCGCCGTACGAACTTCAGCCCCGACCAGTCGTCGCCCAGCGCGGCCACCTTCACGTCGACGACTCCGAGCGGCAGGAAGATCTCCCGCAGATCGTTCTCGGTGATGTCGCTCCGGTGCCCGGCCGCGCGCCGGGGCCGGGCGATCCAGAGCATCGCGTCGTCGGACAGGTCCCGGACCAGCCCGGATGCCTCCGCGGCCAGGTCCGCGAGGGCCCGGAAGAAGGCGACGGTCACGGCCGCCCCCTTCGGGCCCCCGGCGGCGACCTCGCAGCCCTCGGGCAGCCCGGGAATGGCCCAGTCCGCCGGCGCGTGCGTCAGCCGCACCCGTTGACCTGCCTTGACACCGATCTTCTTGGCGAGCGGGGTACCGGAGTACCCGCCGCCGCCCGCCGAACCCGTCGTACCCGTCGAACCCGCCGTACCTTCAGCGCCGGAGACATCCATGCGTGGAGCATGGCACCGCGGGTGCGTCGCTCAGGCCGCGTACGCGCCCCTGATCTCGAACCGCTCGGCCGACGGCGGGCCGGCCAGCCAGTCCTTCAGGCCCGCCTGGAACTCGCGGAACTCCGCGATCGCGGGCAGCGGGTTCTCGACGCCGTCCGCGAGCTCCAGCTGCGCGACGTACGTGACTCCGTCGGGCAGCCGGTACGAGGCGTAGCGCACGCCCGCGGGCCGCTCGCGCTCGATGGCGGCGAACATCTTCTTCAGGGCCTCTTCGAGCTCGCCGACGGACTCGGGCTTCGCGGTGGAACGCACCATCAGAACGGTCATGTCGTCATCTCCCTGTATCCCTCTCAGCGGGCCACGTCGTCGCGGCGCCGTCGTCTCCCTGACGCGCGGGAGGGCGGATGTGTGACAGGGGACCAATTCCGTATCGCGCAGTCGCGTATCGCGGCGTGCGGGATCAGTGGGCGACCGGAGGTGCGATGCAGGCCGTCTCCGGATAGGGGCCGGTGACCTCGGTCCACACCCTGTCCGCCCTCACCGTGCCGGAGATGCAGGCCGTCTTGCCGACCCAGATGCCGTACGCCGTGCCCGGCACCTTCTCCGCGTGGTCCACGTTCCACTTCGACCACGGGTCCTGGACCCGCATGTCCGTGGCGCGGAACCCGAGGGAGAGAAGCACGGGCCGTACGTCCTTGGGGCTGATGCGCCCCTGCCGGCGCAGCTTCTCCAGTGCCGGCCCGACCTTCTTCGCCCGCTCCTTGGCGGCCGCCTCGTCCGCCGGGCTCATGTCCCCCGGGCGGCGGCCGACGCTGTTCTCGGCGTTGTGCGGCGCGCTGTCGCCCCGGTCCGGCTCGGCCTGCGGGCTCGCGGGCGGCGAGGAGGAGTCGGCGGCGGGGGTGCGGGACGGCTGCGCGCCGGGCGTCTGGGTTCCGCACGCGGCGAGCGACACGGCGGCGGTCACGGCCAAGAGGGCGGCGCCGATGGCGCTCTGACGGCTCCGACGACTCTCACCGCTCGCATGGGAAGACATGCCGCCAGGTTGGCAGAGGGAGCCGCCCGGCCGCTTGAGTACGGACACTCATTTCAGCCGGAAAGAGCCTGCGAAGAGCCCGCGAAGAGCGACCAACAGCCTTACCCCACCGGGGAGTTGAAGGGGATCGCCAGAAGAGGGCCCGCTGTCACCATGCTCCCGCCGGCCACAGGAGTGACATCGAGCCGGCGCCCCCACATCTCCGCCCCCTGAGGGCTTGCCTTCTCTGTCTGTCGGCGCCGGTCCCCGGGTGCGGTTGCACGCCCTGATCTGGGCGTGAATCCCAGGAGAAAGACAGGAAGTTGAGACGCAGCACAGTGAGATATGCGCGTGTCCCGGTGATCATGGCCGTCGCGATCGCGGTGGCCAGTGGTACCGGTACGACGCAGGCCTACGCGGACGCAGTCCCGCCCGGAGCGGCCAACGGATGGTCCTCCTCGAAGACCGCCACCAAAGACAAGGCGGAGACCGAGCCCAGCGCCGTTCCCGCCGAGAAGCGTGCCGCGCTGCTCGGCAAGAGCTACAAGTCGTCCTCGGACCGGGCGTTCACGACGTCCGGCGACGGCACGGGTTTCCATGTGATGGTGGCCGACGAGAAGAACGGCTACGCGTGGAAGACCGCCGCCTCGCTGTCCGAGCCGGGTTTCGAAACGGACACCTGGATCGGCAACGCCTGTGTGACCGGGTCCGGCACGTACGCCGCCGTGGCGTACGCGCCGCGCACCTTCACCAACAAGCCCGAGCTGATGAGCCGCGGCGCCTTCACCGCGATCGTGAACCTGGACAGCGGCGCCGTACGAAAGCTGCCGTTCCAGGCCACGCTCGGCTACTTCTCGCCGGGCTGCGGCACCGGTGACGACGCCGTGTTCTCCCAGTTCACCGACGAGAACACATCCAAGACGAACGAGACCCGGCTGGTCACGGTCGCCGCCGCCACGGGGAAGACCGCGAAGACGAAGGTGGCCGGTCAGGTCACCTCGGCGGTGCCGGCCGACGGCGGGATCGTCGCCGCGCGCGGCGCTCAGGTCGTACGGATCGACGGCTCCACGGTGAAGACGGTGGCCCGCACCCACGCCGTACCGTTCCAGCTGGCGCCGGACGCCGACGGCGGTGTCACCTTCATCGACCGGCTGCCCGGCGGAAAGAAGAAGTCCTCGGCCGATGACCAGGCCGCCGTCTCCCGTGTCACCGCGGGGGCGCTGCGGGCGGCGAACGGCAAGGCGAAGGCCGCGCAGCTGGCGCAGGGCTCGCTGACCAAGTTCGACCTCACGCGCACGCCCGCGGGAACGGTGTACGTCACCGGCAAGGCCCGCACCGGCGGCTCGCTGCCGGGTGCGGTCCGCAACCCGGGGGGCCTCGACAAGGACGCCCGGATCTCCAGCCGGGGCGCCGCCGCCGTGACCACGGCGTGGGCCGACGGCAAGGACTCCAGGATCACGCAGCAGGACTCCTTCTCGGCGCGCGCCGCGAGGATCACCCTGAAGGCCCTGGACACCGGCAGGACGACCGTCCTGGACGCGATGCCGGGCAACCGGATCGGCAGCGCGGCCGCCCAGCGCTCGGCGACCGCGACGAGCCCGGCCCTGGCCGCGCCCGCCAAGGCCGGCGGGATCTCGACCCTGTCGACGCCGGTCGACACGGACCGCACGTGTGCGGTCCCGCGCAACGACCCGAAGAAGCAGGCGTTCCAGCCGACTCCGCGGCAGATCGAGTGGGCCGTGGACCAGGCCGTCGTCGGCACGCTCAACAAGGGCGCGACCCGGGCGGCGAACTGGAAGAACACGGGGATGGCCGCGTACGCGCCGCAGACCCTGTTCCCGCTCAATTCGCTGAGCGGCGGCAGCGGCACGGACTGGCACGTCCCGGCGACGGTGATGCTCGGCGTCACCGCGCAGGAGTCGAACATGTGGCAGGCGACCCGCTACGCCGTACCGGGCGTCACGGCGAACCCGCTGGTCGGCAACTTCTACGGCACCGTCTACTCCTCCGACGGCACGCAGACCGACCCGTGGGCCATCGACTGGACCAAGTCGGACTGCGGCTACGGCGTCACCCAGGTCACCGACGGCATGCGGCTTCCGGGCCATGGCCAGGACACGTTGACGACGACGCAGCAGGAGGCCGTCGCGCTCGACTACGCGGCCAACATCGCGGACGGCGTGAACATCCTGGTCGAGAAGTGGAACCAGACCCGCGCCGACGGAATCGTCATCAACGACGGCAGCCCGAAGTACATCGAGAACTGGTTCGCCGCCCTGTGGTCGTACAACACGGGCTACCACCTCCGGTCGGACTCGGGCCTCAACTCCGGCAAGTGGGGCCTCGGCTGGACCAACAACCCGGCCAACCCGCTGTGGAAGGAGAACCGTACGCCGTTCCTGGAGGACGCGGCCGGCGCCGACGACTACAGCCACGCCGCGCACCCGCAGGACTGGCCGTACGAGGAGAAGGTCATCGGCTGGGCGGCCCGGCCGATCTCGGCGATGTTCGCGCCCGGTGACTTCCAGGCCGGTTACCGCGCCGCGTGGTGGAACAGCAACGCCTACCGCACGGCGGCCAAGCCCCCGATCTCGCTGTTCTGCGACAGCAGCAACGACTGCGACGCGTCGAAGATCAGCACGGATGCCACGAACGACACCGGTGGCGGCCCCTGCCTGCTTCCCGGCGACCCGAGCACGACGGACCCGCTGTACCTGAAGTGCTGGTTCACCAAGTCCGCGACCTGGAAGAACTGCACGACCAGCGCCCAGTGCGGCAACCCGATCCACCGGTTCGACGACACCTATCCCGAGCAGGCGGACGCGAACTCGTATCCGCCGGAGTGCTCGGCCAACCTGCCCTCCGGGACGTACATCGTCGACGACCTCGCCGACGGGATCGTCCCAGCCGGTTCCAGCACCCGATCGTGCGGAACGGTGTCGTCCGCGGGCTCGTTCGACATGGACTTCGGGAGCGCCTCGTCCCGGATCGACCTGCACCAGATCGGTGCGGCCTACGGCAACCACTTCTGGTTCTCGCACACCAACAAGAGCGGGACGACCGACGCGGCCCGGCTACGGACCACCGGCACCTGGACGCTGAACAAGTCGGACCGCGGCTGGATGCGCGTCTGGGTGCACCTGCCCGACCACGGCGCGCACACCCGCCAGGCCATGTACAAGGTGGGCGGCACGGACTCCACCAGCCCGAACCGCGCGCTGCCGCAGCGGGTGATGAAGAACGAGTGGGTGCCGCTCGGCGTCTTCAACTTCACCGGAGCGCCCACGGTGGCCCTGTCCAACGTGACACAGGACGGCAAGGGCACGGAGGACGTCGCCTGGGACTCGGTCGGCTTCCAGCCGCTGAGCAGCAAGGCGACGAACATGGTCGTGGCCATGGGCGACTCCTACTCCTCGGGTGAGGGCGCCTCGGCGAACGGCGGCGACGACTACTACCCGGAGTCCGACTACTACGACCCGCTGCAGCCGGACACCGAGGACAAGTGCCACCGGTCGAAGTACTCCTGGTCGCGGCAGGCCACGCTGCCCGGCTACTCGAAGTCGATCGGGGCGATGGCCGACGACCGCGACTCGGACATGGACTACCACTTCATCGCCTGCTCCGGCGCCCGCCACTACAACATCCTGCGCCAGGGCCAGAGCAGTGAGCTGCCACAGATCGACCAGGGCTATCTCGACCAGAACACCACGCTCGTCACCCTGAACGTCGGCGGCAACGACGCCCGGTTCGCCGACATCGTCCAGGAGTGCATCACGGCCCTGACCGTGTGCAACGACAACTCCATCGACGCCGTCGACCCGGACACCGGGCAGAAGAACGGCGAGTCGACCGGCTCACTGGAGGACTGGGCGCCGACATGGCTCCACGAGCAGATCCGGCCGCGGCTGGCCGGCACGCTCAACGCGATCCATCTGAAGGCGCCGAACGCGAAGATCGTCCTCATGGGCTACCCGAAGCTCCTGGAGAACGACGGCAGTTGCATCCCCGGCATCGGCACCGAGGAAGCTCCGTGGCTGAACGGCATGGCGGACACACTGGCCACCGAGATGCAGGGCGCGGTCGACGACGCCAACAGCCAGTACGGCGCGAACGCGGTCTTCTCCGACCCGCGTGACGAGTTCGCCGGCAAGGCGATCTGCGGTGACCCGGAGGACGTGAACGGCATCGTCCTGTCCGGCCACTCGAAGGCGGACAACCGGGACTGGAACTGGCTGCCGGGCAATGTGGCGCCGTCCATGAAGTCCTTCCACCCGAAGATCGCGGGTGCGCGGTTGTACGCCGACAGTCTGCAGAACTCGCTGTAGGCAGTCTCTGCAGAAGAAGCACCGCAGAAGAGGCTCCGTAGAGGCGACGGGGGCCTGAGTACTCGTACTCAGGCCCCCGTTGCCGTGCGATGGAAGGCTGGCGTCATGACGAACCGCAGGACCGCCCGTTGGGTGAAGGGCGCTGCCGTGTCGGCGGTGTCCGCCGTCGTCTGCTACTGGATCTGGACGTCCTGCAGGGAGTGGGCGTCAGGTGTGCGGGAGGCCGACCAGGACGCGTTCCTCGCCGGGTCCCTGGAGTCGCTGCTGGCGGGGATCGCCGGGGTGGCGTCGATGCCGCTGCTGCTGTGGGCGGGGATGCGGGTACTGAAGGAGCGCGGCAATCACCTGCTCGTGCTGGTCGGCGCGATGGCGTGGATCTTCCTCGGGGGCCATGTGGTCGAGGACGAGGTCAGCGCCGGCGCGACCGTCGGGTTCCTGGCCCTGTTCGCGGCGCTCGGGGGTCTGCTGGCCGGGGTCCGGACGCGCGGCGAGTAGCCGGAAACGCCGAGACGTTCCTATGCGCCTCGCCGACCGCCTATGCGTGTGACCACCCGATTCATGGCCTCCGCCGGGCGCGGCGCGCTGAACTGGCCCTCAACGCCAGTCGACTGCACCGTCACCGACCTGATCGGCGGCGGGACCATGGAGGCGGTCCCATGACAACACCCCTGGCCGACTATGCGAAGTTCGCCGGCAGGCGCATCGCGATCGTCGAGCACATGCAGAACCACCCGTTCGTCCTCGGCCTCCACCAGGCCCGCGAGCACGGTCTGGAGGTGTGGCTGCTCACCGGTGACCGGTCCTGGTACACCCACGGCCACGACTGGGACTCCCACCCGCTCGCCGCGGCCGTCGACCGTGTGATCGACGTCGACACCACCGACCTCGAAGCGGTGGTGTCCGTGGTGACCGGCGACGACGGCGCTGCCCTCGTGGACGGTCTGACGTCGTTCTCCGACTACCACACGGTGCTCGCCGCGCAGGCGGCCCGGCGGCTCCGTCTGCCGGGTCCCGATCCCGCGGCCGTGGAGACCGCCAACGTCAAGGACCGATTGCGCGTCGCGCTCGGCGACGTACCGTTCAACATCCCGCACATGCTGGTGAGCGGAGAAGAACAGCTCGACGAGGCGGCGCGGCGGCTGGGCTTCCCGATGATCGCCAAACCGCCCGCGGAGGCCATCAGTTACGGAGTCCGCCGCGTCGACGACATGGCCCAGCTCGTCGAGGCGTGGCAGGAGCTGTCCGGGATACGGCACAGCCTGCGCGGGCAACCGCGCTCCGGGGACGTGCTGTTGGAGACCTACGTCGAAGGTGTCGAGGTCAGCGTCGAGACGATGACGGTGGACGGGTACACGCACGTCTTCGGCGTCACCTCGAAGGACCTGTTCGGTGACCCGGCCTACATCGAGTGCGGGCACACCTTCCCCGTGCCGCTGTCCGACGACGAGCGCGACGCGCTCTACTCCGTGGTCCGCGACACCCTGAAGGCGATCGGCTACGACCGCGGGCCGTGCCACACCGAGGTCCGGCGCACCGTGTCCGGCTGGCGCGTCATCGAGGCCAATCCGCGTACGCCGTCGAGCTGCATGACGATGCTCGTCACGGACGTCACCGGGCGCAGCCCCATCCTGGACGCCTGGCTGCTCGCGATCGGCGAGGTCCCGCCGATCGAGCCCGTCACGCACTCCGGGGGCGCCGCCGTCCGCATGATCTACCCACAGCGGCGCGGCACCCTCAAGCGGGTCGACGGTGTACGGGCCGCCTCCGCGGTGCCGGGTGTCCAGGTGCTGCTGCACGTGGAGAAGGGCGACCACCTGTTGCAGCGCATGGACAACTCCTCCTGCGTCGGGTTCACCTACTGCAACGGACCCGACCGCCTGGAGGCCCAGGCCCTCGCCGACAAGGCGGCCGCCTACCTCGACTTCGTGGTCGAGGAGGACGAGGCGGCGGAGCTGTGAGCGGCGCCGCGCACTATCCGGGCAGCCGGGCGGACGTGCGGCCGGTGGCCGATGCCGCCGGGCTGCCCGCCGCCGGCTGGGACGGTCTGCTCGGCGCGGAGGACTTCTTCCAGACGTCCCGCTGGCTGGCGGTGCAGGAGCGCAACTCCGGCACCACGATGGACTTTCTCGTCCAGCACCGGGAGGAGAAGCCCGTCGCGGCCCTGGTCACCGCGTGGGCCGACGACTCCGTGCCCTGGCTGCTCGCCCGGCCGGACGCGATGCTCTCCCGGGCCCTGGAGGACGGCGGCCCGCCGGAGGCCGCCGCCGTCCTCGCCGAGGTGGCCCAGGGCGACCCGGCGTCGCTGCTGCCGTCCCTGGTGTGCGGCGGCCGGCACCTGGGCCGTACCCGGACGCTGGCGGGACCGGACGCGCTGCCCGCGGACGTCGAGACGCTGGTGGTGCGGGCCGAGCAACTCGCCTCCGAGCGCGGGGCGGCGTCCGTCTGCTTCCCCCATGTGGATGTGCGGGACGCCGAGTTGGTGGACCTGCTGCGCGCCCGCGGCTACCGCTCGCACCTCGCGGCGCACTACGCCTGGCTGCCCATTCCGCCCGGCGGCTGGGACCAGTTCCTCGCCGAGATGAGCAAGCACCGGCGCCGCCGGGTACGCCTGGAGCGCCGGGCGCTGGCCGAGGCCAAGGTCGAGGTCCACCTCGAACCGCTGACCAAGGCGCTGGCCCCGCGCCTGGGCGAGCTCGACTGCAACCTGCTGCGGAAGTACGGCAATCCGGCCAGCCCGGAGCACTCGGCCGGGCTGCTGAGCTGGATCTCCGAGGTCATGGGCGACGACGCCATGGTCTCGGTGGCGCGCAAGGACGGCGCCGTCATCGGCTTCGGCATGGTGCTGCGCTCCCGGGCCCGCGGCGAGGAGCAGTGGTTCGGCCACCGTGCCGGATTCGACTACGACGCCCAGGGCAAACTGCCGCTCTACTACGACGTCCTGTACTACCGCGTCCTCGAAGCCGCCGCGCGCGAGGGCGTGTCCGTCCTGCACGCCGGGATCGGCAGCGTCGAGGCGAAGCTCGCCCGCGGCTGCCTGGCGAGCGAGGAGCACTCGTTCCTGCTGCGGCTGCCGCGCACGGGCTCCGGGAAGGAGACGACCACACGATGAGTATGAGCAAGGGAGCGGAACCACGCATCACCGCGGGTGCGGGCCTGGGGCCGGGCTGGAACGCCGCCGTCGGTTCGACGGTGAACCCCTCGGACGCACGCGGCGGAACCCTGCGTCTGGTCTCCTCGGCCGACGTGGACTCCCTCGACCCGGCCCGCACCTACTACGTGTGGGTGTGGCTGCTGCAGAGGATGCTCAACCGCACCCTCATGGCCTACCCCACGGACCCGGGCCCCGCCGGGCTCGTGCCCGTCCCGGACCTGGCCGAGGGCCCCGGGCGGGTGAGCGACGGCGGCCGCACCTGGACCTACCGGCTGCGCACCGGCGTGCGCTACGACGACGGCACGCCGATCACCTCGGACGACGTACGCCACGCCGTACAGCGGGTGTTCGCGCAGGACGTGCTGCCCGGCGGCCCGACCTACCTCGTACCGCTGCTGGACGATCCCGGGCGGCCGTACCCCGGCCCGTACCGGACCGACGAGCCGCTCGGGTCGGTGCGGACGCCGGACGAGCGCACGATCGTCTTCCAGCTGCGCCGCCCGTTCTCCGACTTCGACCATCTGATGGCGCAGCCCTGCACGGCCCCGGTGCCCCGGCGCGCCGACACGGGGGCGGACTACGGGGAGAACCCGCGCTCCAGCGGCCCGTACCGCGTGGCCCTCCACCGGCCGGGCAGGTTCCTGCACCTGGAGCGGAACCCGTACTGGGACCGCGCGACGGACCCGGTCCGGCCCGCGCTGCCCGACCGGGTGGAGCTGACCATCGGCGTGGACGTCGACGAGCTCGACGAACGGCTGATCGCCGGGGAGTTCGACATCAACCTCGAAGGCCGGGGGCTCCAGCACGCCGCCCAGGACCGGGTCACGGCCGACGGCGTCCTGCGCTCCCGTACGGACAATCCGCGCACGAGCTTCCTGCACTTCGTGTCCCTCCAGCCGCACATCCCGCCGTTCGGCGACGTGCACGCGCGCCGTGCCGTGCACTACGCGGCGGACAAGATCCTTCTCCAGCAGGCGCGCGGCGGCCCGGTCACCGGTGGCGACCTCACCACGGCGCTGTTCCCGCCGCGGCTGCCCGCGCACCAGCCGGGCCTGGACCGCTACCCGACGGGTCCGGACCTGCGGGGCGACCTCGACGCGGCGCGCGCCGAACTCGCCGCCGCCGGGCTGCCGGACGGCTTCGACGCGGTGATCGGCACCCAGCGCGGCAAGTTCCGGCTGGTCGCCGACGCGGTCGCCGAGTCGGTGGCCAGGGTCGGCATCCGGCTGACCGTGAAGGAGCTGGACGTCGCGAGCTACTTCAGCCTGGGCGCCGGACATCCGGAGACGATCCGCGAGCACGGGCTCGGGCTCGTCGTCACCGACTGGGGCGCCGACTTCCCCACCGAGTACGGCTTCCTCGCGCCGCTCGTGGACGGCCGCCAGATCAAACGCAACGGCGGCAACTGGAACATCTCCGAGCTCGACGACCCGCGCGTCAACGACCTCATCGACCAGAGCCTGCACACCACCGACCCCGCCGAACGGGCCCGCCAGTGGGGTGCCGTCGAACGCCTGGTGATGGAACACGCCGTGATCCTTCCCCTGGTCCACGACAAGACCCTGCACTTCCGCAACCCATGGGTCACCAATGTGTACGTCCATCCGGCCTTCGGGCTGTACGACATCCAGGCGATGGGCGTCGCCGCCCCCGTACCCGACCGGGAGAACACCCCATGAACGACGACCGCACCCACGGCCTCCGCTTCAGCCCGCTGGCCGCCGACGACGAGACCACGGTCGTCCAGTGGCTACGGCTCCTCGACGACTCCGCCGGTGACGTGCCGGGAGCCGCACCGCCCTGCGCCGTGGACATGCGCGGCTCCCTGCGCTTCCCGCCGCCCGCCACCAAGCTGGAGGACTGGGTCGTACGCCATGACGGGTCCGACGGGCAGGACGGGCGGGTCGTCGGTGCGCTGCGGCTGGCGCTGCCCGACGGCGCAGATGTGGCGCGGGTGGATCAGCTGCTGGTCGCCCCTGGGCTGCGGCGCCGGGGCATCGGGCGGGCGCTGTACGAGCGGGCGGCCGGCATCGCCGCGGGGCACGGCCGTTCGGCGCTGGCCGCGACCGTGGTGGAGGCGTTGCCCGGGGGGCCGGCGCGGGACGCGGGACCGGCGGTCTTCGCAGCGGCGGTGGGCGCGTCGCGGGCGTCGGGGCCGGCGGGGGTGCACCAGTGGCTCGACCTGGGTGCGCACGATCCGCTGGCCGCCGGGGTCCCCGAGGTGCCGGAGGGGTACTCCCTCGTCACATGGGGGACCATCACGCCGGACGAGTACGCGGTGCGGGTGTCGGTGCTCGAACAGTCCCTGGGGGATAAGGCGTTCGACGAAGAGCAGGAGGTCGGGACCAGTTACGCGCGGGAGTTCGAGACGATGCGGGTCGGCCGGGGGCGGCGGGCGTACCACACGGGGGTCGTCCACGGGGCGAGCGGGCGGCTGGCCGGGTACACCAGTGTCTCGAAGACCACGGGGAATCCTGAGTACGCGCTTCAGGGGATGACGGTGGTGCATCGGGCGCATCGGGGGCATCGGTTGGGGCGGCTGCTGAAGCTGGCGAACCTGGAGTATGTGCTGCGGCACGAGCCGGGGGTTCGGCTGGTGGAGACCGCCAACGCCGAGGACAACTCCGCGATGATCGCGGTCAATGCGGCCATGGGGTTCGTGCCTTATGAGCGGTGGGTGTCCTGGACGGGGCTCGTTGGTTCGGGGGGCTGACTCTCGGTTTGGAGGCTGCGGGTAATTCGTGGCCGGCCGCGCCCACGCGGCGGAGCCGCAGATGTCACAGCCCCGCGCCCCTTACGGGGCGCGGGGGTCCAGCCCGTTCCCAGCAGTACCCCCGCGATCACCGCCAGGCCACCCGCCAGCAACCAACCCGTGAGCTCCTCCCCCAGCACCGCCCACGCCGCCGCGACCCCCACCACCGGGACCAGCATGGAGAACGGGGCCACGGTTCCCGCCTCGTAGCGCTTCAGCAGGGTTGTCCAGATGCCGGAGCCGACGACGGAGCCGGCCAGCGCGGTGTAGACCAGGGCTGCCAGGCCGGGCCAGCCGTCGGTGCTGAAGGAGTCGCCGAGGGCGTGCCAGCCGGTGGTCGGGCCCTCCATGGCGGCCGAGAGGGCGAGCAGCGGCAGGGGTGGTACGACGGACATCCACAGGGCGAAGCGGAGTGGATGGTCGGGGCGGGCCTGTCGGCTGGCGATGTTGCCGAACGCCCAGCCGAGTGCCGCGAGCAGGGTCAGCAGCAGCGGGAGCAGGGCGGCGCTGCGGGCGCGTTCCACCGCGATCACGGCCATGCCGAGCACGGCGAGGGCGACCCCGGCCAGCTGCCGCCGGGAGACCCGCTCGCCCAGCAGCAGCGCGCCGAGCAGCATGGTGAACGGTGCCGACGCCTGCACCACGACCGAGGCCTGACCGGACGGCATGCCCTGGTCGATGGCGAGGAAGAGCAGCCCGAACTGGAGGACTCCGAAGCCGAGTCCGTAGACCAGCAGCCAGCGCACCGGTGCCTTCGGCCGGGGCACGAAAAGGATCACCGGCACGGCCAGGACGACGAAACGCAGCGCGGAGAGGAAGAACGGCGGGTAGTGGTCGAGCCCGATCCGCACGGCGAGGAAGTTCAGCCCCCACAGCACGGCGACGAGGACGGCGAGGAGACGGTCCCTGACGCTCACCGGGCGGCTTCCAGGAGGCCGGACTCGACGACCCGCCCGCCGAGCCAGCGCAGGAACTGTCCGTCGCCGATCAACTTCTGCTCGTCAGCGGCCTGTTGCAGCACCAGCACGTGCCGTACGCCGGCCCGGTTCTCCAGCAGCCAGCAGAACATCATCACGCCGGGGCAGGAACCGGCCTTGAAGAACACCCGGGGCCATTTCTCGCGGTCGATGACGAGACCGGGGTACGCGGTGAGGATGTCCTCGACGGTGCCGGTCGTGTCGCGCTCGCCGTCGTCGGCGAGTCCGCGCAACACCTCCAGCACGTCGTAGGCGCTCATGTGCCAGTCCAGGCCCAGCTGGTGCACCGTCTCGCCCAGGTCGCCGATGCTCACGGTCAGCGGCCTCGCGAGCCGCGGAAGCAGTTCCCGCCGGCCCGCCTCGTCGCGCTCGGTCCATGCCGCGCGCAGCTCCGGCGCCCCCCAGCCGATCTCGAACAGCTCGCGGCTGTAGAGGAACGGCCGCAGCAGGGCGGGGTCGTGGTGTCCGGAGTCCGCGACGGCCCGCTCCACGGCGGCACGGCCGAGGCGCTCCGCGATCAGGTCGGCGCCCGTGTTGTCGCTGAACGCGATCATCTTGTACGCCGTCTCGCGCACCGTGACGCGCGTGCCGTCGGGCAGTTCCTGCATGTCACCGGTGGGCAGGCTGCGCAGGTCGGGCCGTACGGTCACCTCGTCGTCCCAGGACAGCTCACCGTTCTCGACGGCGCGCACGAGGGCGCGCATGACGTAGAGCTTGTACGACGAGCCGGCGGGCATCGGCCGGTCGGCGTCCGTCTCGTGCAGGACCACGGTCCGCCCCGGCTCCAGGCGGGCGGCCAGCACGGAGTGGGCGACGCCCGGTATCCGTACGACGTCCTCCAGCTGGTCCCAGTCGCGCACTTCGGGGACCACGATCTCGGGCTGGAAGTTCAGGCCGCGGACCAGCCCGTTGGAGTCGATGGTCACCGCGAGGGTGTGGCACGCGCCGTCCGCCCCGGCGAGGTCCGTCCAGCTCTTGTGCGCGACGGAACGGTAGGACCGGACCGTGAACGGGCCCTTCGTACGCCACTCCCGCAGCGTCGCCGAGAAGCCCCCGAGGTACCTGCCGGGGAACACGGACACCACACGCCCATTCATGCACGCGTCCGAGGCGAGCCCGGCCGCCGTCAACAGCCCCACCGCCCACCGGGAGGCGTCCCCCACCAGGGAGCCGTCCGCCGCGAGCGCCTCATCGGCGGCGGACGGGGCGGACGCGGCGGGCCCGTCTGATGAGGCAGACGGGGCGGATTCGGGGACTTCGATCATGATCGCTCCTTGTCGGCCGCTGGGCGCGGGCGTTCAGTGCTCGGTGACCGTGATGGCGCCGCAGGGGCACAGGTCGGCGCAGAGGCGGGCCGAGGCGTGCAGTTCGGGCGAGGAGGGGGTGGGGTCGAGGAGGACCACGGTTCCGGTGGCGGGGTCCTGGTCGAAGAGGTCCGGTTCGGTCGCCGCGCACCGGCCCATGGCGCAGCACGCGTCCCTGTCGACGGTGATGGTGATGGTGGTGGTGATGATCGGACGGCGTACGCCACTCGTGTCCGCTCCCCCGGTATCGCTCACGTCCGCGTCGCTCACGTCCGCGTCGCTCACCAGGTCACCGGGAGCGCACCGAGCCCGTAACTGGACACCTCGTGGCGGAAGTCCAGCTCCTCGAACGGCACGGCCAGCCGGACACCGGGCATCCAGCGCAGTACGGCGGCCAGCATCTCCTCGATCTCGACCTTGGCGAGCCACTGCCCCAGGCACTGGTGGATGCCGTGGCCGAAGGCGAGATGGCGGCGGGCGTCGCGGTGCGGGTCGAGGGTGTCGGGGGACGGGAAGACGCGCTCGTCGCGGTTGCCCGCCGAGAGCGAGAGGACGACTCCCTCGCCGGCCCTGATGGTCACGTCGTCGAGCTGTACGTCCTCGGTCGCGGCCCGGGCCAGGCCGTTCTGCACGATGGAGTGGAAGCGCAGCAACTCCTCCACCGCCTTGGGCAGCAGGCCCTCGTCCTTGGTCAGGGCGTCCGCCAGGCCGGGGTCGGTGGCCAGGCTGAGCAGGCTGAGGCTGGCCTGGCTGGTGGTCGTGCCGTGTCCGGCCACCAGCAGCAGCCGGCACATCGGGACGAGTTCGTCGACGCTCAGCGTGCCCGGCCGTACCTGGTCGATCACCAGACGGCTGACCAGATCGGTGCCGGGATCGGCGACCCGCGACTCGACGAGCTCGCGCAGGAACCCGTCCAACTCGTCGCGTGCGGCGGCCACTTGGTCGGGCGTGTAGCCGCGGTCGATGAGGATCGCGCTGCGGCTCTCGATGAAGTCCCGGCGGTCCTCGGACACCCCGAACAGCAGGGTGATGACCCGGGACGGCACGGGCGTCGTCAGACCGGCGACGAGATCCACGGGCCGCTCACCGGCCACCAGCTCGGCCAGCATCCCGTCCAGGAACTCCCGCAGCACCGGGCGCATTTCCTCCGCCTTGCGGGCCAGGAAGTCGCGGGTGAGCATCGAGCGCAGCCGGGAGTGGTCCGGGTCGTCCATGCGGATGAACGAGGCCGTGTGGGGCGCCGCGCGCACCAGCTTCGAGGTGGGGGTCAGCATCGGAAATCCGGGGGCGGACGTGACCGCGGTGAACCGACGGTCGCCCAGCACGGCCCGGGCACCGGCGTGCGAGGTCACCAGCCACACCTCGCTGCCGTCCCACAGCGTCACCCGGCTCGCGGCGCGTCCGGCCCGGAGGGCGGCGAGCTGCGGCGGCGGGTCCACGGGGCAGACGCGGGGCATCGGGTACGACGGTGCCGCCGCCTTCTCTTCCTGGAGCGCTGCGTCGTTCTGCATCATCCACCGCCTATCGCTCTGTCGCTGCGCAGGTCGCCGCACAGGGGTCGCGCCGACGTGCTGTCGCCGTCCCAATCTGCCGTGCCCGCGGGGAGGCGTCCTGGCCTGCGGCCCGGCGCGCATAACCGGCCGGAAACAGTCATAACTTGCGGCGCCGGGAGGCATTCACCGCGCAATGGCATTCCTGCTAACGTCCTGACGGAATTCTCAAGAACGCACGGAACATTCGCGCGCAATGCCGCCAGCCCACCGCACCGGGGGAAATGATGACTTCAGCACTGCAGGGGAAAGTCGCGCTCATCACGGGTGCGAGTTCGGGAATCGGCGAGGCCACGGCACGGGTGCTGGCCGCCGAGGGTGCCGCCGTCGCCGTCGCGGCCCGCCGCGTCGACCGGCTGCACGCCCTGAGGGACGAACTGGAAGCCACCGGCGCCACCGTCCACGTACTCGAACTCGACGTCACCGACGAGCGGGCGGTCCAGGACGCCGTGCGCTCGACCGTGGAGACGCTGGGGCGGCTGGACGTCCTGGTGAACAACGCCGGGGTGATGCTGCTGGGTCCCGTCGAGGGGGCCGACACCACGGACTGGACCCGCATGATCAACACCAATGTCCTGGGCCTGATGTACATGACCCACGCGGCGCTGCCGCACCTGCTCAAGAGCCAGGGAGCGGTCGTGCAGATCTCGTCGATCGCCGGGCGCGTGGCGGGCCGTGGCGCCGCCGGCTACAACGCCAGCAAGTTCGCCGTGAACGGATTCAGCGAGGGGCTGCGCCAGGAGGTCACCGAACGCGGGTTGCGCGTGGTGGTCATCGAGCCGGGCACCGTCGAGACCGAGCTGCGCGAGCACATCACCCACGCGCCGACCAAGGCCGCCATCGAGGAACGGGTCGCCAAGATCCGGCAGTTGCAGAGCACCGACATCGCCGAAGCGGTGCGCTACGCCGTGACGGCGCCCTCGCACATGACGGTCAACGAGATCTTCATCCGCCCGACCGACCAGGCCTGACCCATGACCTGACGGTCTCCGGCTCCGGGCACGAGGAGAGCCCGGAGAGAGGACGCGCCTAAGATCGCCGCAGAAGCCACAAAGAATGCATGTGAACCACTGCGGACAATCAAGCGGCACAGTCCTTCACCAAAAGGAAACCGACATTGTCTTCCGGGTCAGAAATAAAGCCTGCGTATCTTCTTCCCTTTCCCTTCACCCGCCCCGATCTGTCGTTGCTCGACGCGGTCGGGCAGTGCGGGGATCTCGCGGAAGTGGCCCGGCGCACCGGGTCGCGGCACGGCGCCGTCGAGCGTCAACTCGACCGGCTGGACAAGACCGTCGGCCTTCCGCTGACCCTGCGCAGCCGCCACACCGCGCGGCTGACCTCGGCGGGCTCGCGCCTGCTGGTGGCCGGGCGCCGGTTCTTCCGCCAGGTCGATCTCGCCGTCCAGACGAACATCTTCGGGCGCGGCTCCGAGGCGGTGGACGCGCCCGCCGTCCTGGCCATCGCCTCCGCGGAACCCCTCCTGGAGGACGTGGTCGAGGACGCCGCGGCCTCGCTGGACATCCTTCTGTCGGTCCATCACGACACGCCCCAGCAGGTCATGCGCAGGCTGGCCGGCTATCACGTCGACGCCGCGCACACCTGGAGCCTCGACGCCCCGGGCAACTCGGCCGAGCGGGCGGTGCGCACGTACGGCGTCCTCGACGATCCGCTGTGGGTCACGCTGCCGTCCGGTCATCCGCTGGCCGGCCGGGACGCGGTCTCGCTGGCCGATCTGCGGGACGAGCACTGGGTGTCCGAGGTCGGCCCCGACTCGGAGATCCTGGTGGCCCGGGTCTTCCAGGCCGCCGGTCTGCCCGCACCCGCCGCACTGCACGTCACCGGCGCCTCGGTGGCCCGCGGAATGCTGCGCCGCGGCGACGCCATCGGGCTCGGCTCCCCCACGCATCCGGCCGTGCTCGCGCCCTCCGTGGTGCACCGCCCGGTCGTGCAGCGCCCGCACCGCTCCACCAGCCTTCTCGTCGATCCGACCGTCGTACCCCGGGCGCTGGCCGAGCAGTTGGCCGCGCTGCTCGCGGACCGCTATCTGCAACGGTTCGCCGAGCACCACCAGGACCTGCTGCGCGACCCGTGGTGGACACGCTGGCACCGCGACCAGACAGCCAGGTTCACCCGGCCCGTGCGCCCCGCGCAGGAGTCGACGGCGCCGGCCGCGACGCCCGCCACCCGCAAGTTCGACGTCGAGGACCTGCACCTCCTGCGGGCGGTGGCACGGCACGGCAGCATCAACCGGGCGGCCACCGTGCTGTCCATCAGCCAGTCCGCGCTGACCCGCCGTATCCACCGGCTGGAACTCGGCCTGGGCGCCCGGCTGTTGCTGCGCAGCGCTCGCGGCACGGACCTGACGACGCCGACCCGGCGGTTCCTGCACCAACTCGGCCGTTTCGAGGCCGAGTTCCATGACGCGGCGGCGTCCTGCCGGAGCATCGCCCTGCCGGCGGGCCAGAGCCACCGGCAGGACAACGCCCCGCGGGCTCAACTCGCGCCGAGCGCCACGTAGTCGTACATGCCGAACGACCCGGTGACGTACACATTGCGGGCGTCCGGGTGCCGGTACAGGAGCGAGCGCGGGTACAGGTACGGCACGATCACCGCGTGTTCCATGGTGAGCCGGTCGATGCGGTGCCAGATCTCCGCACGCTCGGCCGGATCGCCGGACGTCGCCCCGCGGTCGAGGAGCCCGTTGATCTCCGGGTCGTCGAGCTCGCCCATGTTCTGGTTGCCGCGCTCCTTGATCGCCCGCCCGTCGACGATCTGCTGCAAGAACCCGTACCCGTCAGGGAAATCGGCCCCCCACCCGAACATGATGATCCCGATCCCGTGCTCGCGCAGATAGGCCGGGCACCCTCCGTAGATGTCGAAGTAGTCACCGGAAGGAAAGTCCAGGACCTCGGCCTCGATCCCGACCCGGGCGAGCCCGGCGGCCAGCGCCTCGGCGGCCCGGTACTCCTTGAGCCGGTCCTTGCGGGCGGCGATCTTCGTACGGAACCCGTCCGGCATCCCGGCGGCGACGAGCTCGGCGCGGGCGGCGTCGAGGTCTCCGGTCCCGTCAGTGCCCACCGGATAGCGGTCGAAGTCCTGGTACCCGTCGATGGTCGGCGGCAGGATGGTGGTGGCGATGTCCCCGCCCACCGAACCGCCGTACGCCGCCTGCATGGCGGCCTTGTCCGTGGCGAACTGCACGGCCCGGCGGGCGTGGACGTTGTCGAACGGCGCGATCCTGCTCGACAGGCAGTAGATCCAGGTGAACCCGGTCAGCGGGTTGTCGGCGTCGGCCCGCAGCGCCGGGTCCGCCAGAATCCGCTCCTGCGTCGAGGGCTGCACCCCGAACCCGGCGAGGTCGATGTGCGCCTCCCCGGCCAGCAACATGCGGTCCACCTCGTGCGGGTCCTTGCCGAGGTGCACCTCGATGCGCCCGGCCCGCTGCCCGCGGACCGGGTCGGTCGCCGGGTCCCAGTGCGGATTGGGTTCGAGTACGGCCAGTTCGCCCCGGGTGTACGAGACGACGCGGTACGGGCCCGTCGCGACCGGGCGCAGACGGTACTCGGCGCCGGTGTCCAGGTGGCGCGGTACGGGGGTGGTGCTGGGCATGGTCGCCAGCAGGTCGAGTCCCGCGAACGGTTTCTCCAGGCGGAAGACCAGGGTGCGGTCGTCGGGGGTCTCCAGCGTGACGGGGCCGTCGGCGTCGGGCTCGCGCCAGGGGCCGCCGTAGTCCGTCCCCAGCAGATGCCGGAAGTAGGTCGGCCCCGCGCCCAGTACATCGGTCCCGTAATTGCTCCTGGCGATGGCGTACTTGACGTCCCTCGACGTCACCGGGCTGCCGTCCTCGTACCGCAGCCCGGGCCTGAGCCGGTACGTCCACACCCGGCCGCCCTCGGACGGCTCCCCCAGCGACTCGGCGAGGTCCGGAACCAGGTGTTGGCCCGCCTTGCCCGGCGCCGTGTCGAAGGTGACCAGGGTTCGGCCGATGAGGCGGAGGAAGTTCCAGGTGTAGGCGTAGTACGTGTTTCCGGGGTCCAGTGAGTCGAAGTCGTCCGTGCGTACGAGGCGGAGCGTGCCACCGCCGGCCATGGTCCCGGCCGGCCGGACCACCCCCCTCACTCCCGCATCGAACCCGCTTCCCTCAGTTCCCTCAGTCGTCGGCCTCGCACTCTCCATGTCCCTGCAGCCCTCCTCGCGATGCGCTTTCCCTCATCTTGTGGGGGGTGGGGGGGGGGAGGGGGGCCTCGGGCGGGGGCACGCATAGCCTTTGGCGGGTCGGTATAGCCGGGGCGCGGGCAGGGATTTTTACGGTCTGACCATCCCCAGGGTTTCTCCCGGTCTCCTTGTTCTCGTGGGCAGGGGCTCAGGGCCGGGCGTCGCCGTCGTCGCCGAAGCCGGGGATGCCGGCGGACAGCAGGTGCTCGGCGCCGCCTTCGAGGATCTTGGCCGTCTCGGTGGATCGGGGCAGCATGGTCTTCTCGTAGGTGCGGATGGCGTCTTCGACGGTGGCGGAGTCGGCGAGGGCGAGGGCGAGTTCGCCGGCATCGAGCATGGCGAGGTTGACGCCGACGCCGAGCGGGGGCATGAGGTGGGCGGCGTCGCCGAGCAGGGTCACGGTCGGGTTGTGCTCCCAGGTGTGCGGGACGGGGAGGGCGAAGATCGGGCGGTCGACGTAGGGACCGTCGTTGTCGGTGATCATCTGGCGCATGCGGGGCGACCAGTGGGCGTACTCGTCGAGGAGCAGGGCGCGGATGCCATCGGTGTCCTCGGCGGTCAGGCCGCTCTGAGTGATCCAGTCGACCGGGACTCGCTGGATGATGTAGACGCGGATGTGGTCTCCGCTGTTGCGCTGGGCGAACAGACCGCGGTCGCCGTCGGCTGCATGGGCGCCGCCCGGGCCGACCAGCTCGGCAATGTCGGGGTGGCGGTTCTCGACGTCGGAGAACCATGCCTCCAGGAAGCTCACCCCGGTGTACTCGGGGACGGCGGGGGACACGGCCGGGCGCACCCGGGAGAAGGCGCCGTCGGCGCCGATGACCAGATCGGTCTCGATGGTCGTGCCGTCGGCGAAGTGCAGCTGCCGCGGCCCGTCGGCGGGCCCGCTGATCGTGTCGAGGGCTTGTCCCCAGTGCACGGTTCCCGGTTGCAGGGAGTCGAGCAGCAGGTCGCGCAGCTGGCCGCGGTCGATTTCAGGCTTGAAGATCTCGTCGGCCTCCGGGACCTTGTGGGACGTCATCGTGCCGGTCGGGTCCATCTGCCGCATCTCCTGCCCTTCGGGGCGGGCCAGCTTGAAGAACTCCTCAAGCAGACCGGCTTCGCGCAGGGCGATCTGGCCGTTGTCGGCGTGCAGGTCCAGGGTGCCGCCCTGGTTGCGCGCGTCGGCACTCGGTGCGCGGTCGTGGACGGTGACCGCGATGCCGCGCCGCTGGAGGATGCGGGCGCAGGTCAGCCCGCCGGGTCCGGCGCCGATGATGCTGATCCTGGCCTGGGCAGGTGCTACGGAGTTCATGGTGTTCCCTTCGCCGGCGCCGGATCACGGCCGCGGCCCTGTGCCGCGGACTCGTCAGGCAGCGCACATTTCTGTAACAGCTACAAACATACAACCGTTCCAAGTTTGCCGTAAGCCCGGTAGGGTTGAAGGCATGGCAGAGACGATCGACCCCGCAGAAACGGGCGGGCGGCGCGAGCGCAAGAAGGCCGCCACCCGCCAGGCGATCGCCGACACCGCGCTGCGGCTGTTCCTGGAACGCGGCTACGAGCAGGTGGGCGTCCGCGAGATCGCCGAGGGCGCCGACGTGTCGGTGTCGACCCTGTTCAACCACTTCCCCCGGGGCAAAGAGGCGCTGGTCTTCGACGAGGACGCCCGCAACGAGGCGGCCCTGGTCCGCGCGGTCACCGACCGGCCGCCGGGCCAGACGGTCCCCCACGCTCTGCGCGCCTACCTCACGGGCTTCGTCGACTCGGCCCACACCCGAGACCCCCGCTTCGCCGACTTCCAGCGGCTCGTCCAGGAGACCCCGGCCCTGCGCGAGTACTCCCGCGCGATGTGGCTGCGCCACGAACACGCTCTGGCCCGCGCTCTCGCCGACCAGACCGGCCGGCCGCACGACGACCTCATCTGCGCCGCCTACGCCAGGTTCACCCTGGAAATCCTCGCGTTCGCCGGCTCCCGCCCCGACCCCGCCGCCGCCATCGACCAGGCATGTCTCCTGCTCGACCAGGGCTGGACGACCACGGTCGCCCCATATGACCCCGAATCCGGCAGACCCGCCACTGCCCCCTCCCCAACCGCATAGGGCTGCCGAATGGCTGCAGGTCGATTTCGAGGACGACCTATGGGCGTTCTACTTCGACGCCTGCGGGTTCAAGCCGACGAACGCACCCTGCAGCGGATCACGCTCGGCCCAGCCAGGCTTCTCAGCAGACAGCGGCTCGATCGAGCCGCTGTCTGGTCGAACAGGGTTCCTGATCCGATGATCGCGTGGGGGCGGGGCCTGAAGGACTTCGCGCCGTCACGCACCCAGCGTGCGTACCGCACCGCACCGGGCGCAGCTCCCGGGGATGGGACGGGCTGGGGCGGCGGGGGCAAGGCCCCCGCCGCCCCAGCCGTCAGGTCGTGTACTCCGAGTTGAGGCGGACGTAGCCCTCGGTGAGGTCGCAGCCGTAGACGGTGAACGCCCCGTTCGCGATGCCGAGGTCGATGCCGATGATGACCTCGTCGCCCTGAAGGTGCTCGGCGACGGCGGCGCGCAGGGCGTCCTCGTCGCGGTCGGCGTTCGCGCGGGGCGGGTACACCTCCACCTCCCCGAAGCGGATCGTCACCGCGTCCTGGTCGATGTCGGTGTCGTCGGAGCACTTGCCGATGGCCATAGAGACCCGGCCCCAGTTGGGGTCACTGCCGTGCACCGCGGTCTTCACGAGCGGCGAGTTGACGACGGTCTTCCCGACCCGCTTGGCCTGCGCAGCGTCACGTGCGCCCGTGACCTGGACCTCGATGAGCTTGCTCGCCCCCTCCCCGTCGCTCGCGATGTCCTTGACGAGGGCGAGGGCGGCTTCGTACAGGACCGACTCGAACGCGACGGGATCGACCTCGCCGGCCAGCCCGTTGGCGAACAGCACCGCCGTGTCGCTGG
Organism: Streptomyces sp. R35; assembly: GCF_041053035.1. Classification (NCBI taxonomy): domain Bacteria; kingdom Bacillati; phylum Actinomycetota; class Actinomycetes; order Kitasatosporales; family Streptomycetaceae; genus Streptomyces; species Streptomyces sp. R35. The sequence continues at coordinate 6,155,884 of NZ_CP163440.1, read as the reverse complement.
TCGACGTGTCCGTGTCGATGCTCACCGCGTTGAACGTCCGGTCCATCACCCGCCGGAAGATCCGGTCCTGCTCGGCCGCGTCGAGCCGGGCATCGGTGGCGAAGAACGTCAGCAGCGTCGCCATGTCCGGCTCGATCATGCCGACGCCCTTGGCGATACCGACGAGCGTCGCGTCGCCGCACCGCAGCCGGACCTCCTTGGGCCGGGTGTCGGTCGTCATGATGGCGCGGGCGGCACGGTCGAAACCGCCCTCGGGGAAGGGCCAGGACAGCGACTTGAGGTGCTCCCGGATCTGCGGCATCGGGTACTGACGGCCGATCACCCCGGTGGAGGCGATGAGAAGTTCACCCTCAGGCACCCCGAGGGTGCGCGCCACGGACTCACGCACCTCGCGCGCGTTGGCCTCGCCCTCCCGCCCGGTGGCGACGTTCGCGTTGCGGGCCAGCACCACCACGCCCCACGCCCGCCCGTCGGCGACCGCGTCCCGGCTCAGCAGGACACTCGGCCCGGCGAACCGGGAGCGGGTGAACACCGCGCTCACCTGGGCCGGGACCGTGGAGGCCAGCACGGTGAAGTCGTCCCGGCCGTCGTCGGCGAGACCGACCGGCGCGGTGTGCACGACGAAGCCCTGGGGCGTCTTCTTGTCTTCGGAGTTCTCTTCGGAGTCGGACATGGTCATCGTCTCCCGTCTGCATTACTTCCAGTAGGTCAGCATATTCATGCATCGCGATCGGAGCGACACGAACGATCCGAACGCGCCGCACCCCCTCCCGGACACGGAGAGGGGGTGCGGTCGACCGTACGGACGGTGCCGTGGTTACCGGCGCGGCGCGAACGTGACCACGTCGCCCGCCCGCTCGCCGCCCGACAACTGCCCGTTCCGGTCCGTCCGGATGTACACCCGGTGCAGCCAGCGGTCCTTCCCGTCCCAGCGCGGGCTGAACGGCGTACGGGCGTGTGTGGTGCGGAAGTTGTCGATGATCAGCAGGTCGCCGGGGGTGAGCTTCACGGACTCCGTGACGTCGTCCAGGGCCTTGGAGAGGGCGGCGACCGCCTCCTTGTCCGCCGGCTCCACCGGGGCCAGCAGCTCGCGGTCGTAGCCGAGGTACGGGTCCTTCTCGTCCCCGTACAGCGGCTTGACGTCGGCGATGGCTCCCGGGTCCTCGACGCCGCCGCGGAAGGCGACGTCCACGCAGCAGGGGAGCTTGCGGTCGAACAGCCGGGCCTTCGTCCCGTCGTCGAGGAGTGCCAGCGCCTTGCGCACCGAACCGACGAGCGTCTCGGCCCGGCGCTCGTGGTCCGCGCGGGAGCAGGCGAGCATGACGTAGTTCGGCTGGAGGACGTGGTACGCCATCTCCGTGTGGAACTCCAGGAGGGTCTCGGAGGTCTCCGAGGAGAGGTAGTGGGCGCCCGGCGACGGATATACGTCGTGGTAGACCGTGCCCGAGCGCAACTCCGCGTAGCCGGTGTGGAGTCCGAGCCTGCGGCCGGTCACGGCAAGCATCGCCTCCATGACCAGCCGCCCGCGGTCCAGCGGCGCCGGGGTGGAGGTGGGCGTGACGGGCAGCTCGTCGTCCGCCTCCAACGGCAGCCCGCGCAGCAGCAGATAGCCGTCCTCGGTGCCCTCGGCGTGGAACTTGTCGAGCGCCGCGGCCAGTTCGTGCGGGAGCCGCGCGGACAGCTCCTTCGCCTTCTCCAGGAAGCCGTACAGGTCCGCGCGCGGCACCTCGGGAAGTTCGGCCGCGAGAGCGCGCAGCTGCTCCCGGTGCGCGGTGCAGTCAATGATCGGAGAAGCCATGGGTGCGATATCTCCTTTGCAGCGGTGGGCTACGTGGATGAGCTACATCGGGGGGCGATGGGCTCGGGCGTACTGATAGAGCAGCTCCGCGCCGATCTCCGTCGCCAGGACGGAGGTGATTCCGGCGTGGTCGTAGAGGGGCGAGACCTCCATCACGTCGAAGCCGACCGGCTTGAGGTCACCGACGCAGCGCAGCAGGCCGAGGACCTCCCGCGAACTGAGCCCGCCCGGTGCGGGGGTGCCCGTCCCGGGGGCGAACGCGGGGTCGCAGACGTCGATGTCGACCGACACGTACACGGGTCGCTGGCCGACCCGCTCCCGGATGAGGGCCGCGGTGCCGGCGACTCCCCGGTCACCGAACTCGTCGGCGGTCACGACGCGTACGCCGTGGCCGCGGGCGTAGTCGAGCGAGTCCGGCTTGGGGTTGTGGCCGCGGATGCCGATCTGCACCATCGCGGCCGGGTCGATGAGCTTCTCGTCGATGCCGTGCCGGAAGGGCGTGCCGTGGTGGTACTGGCCGCCGTAGAAGGCCGGGTTGGTGTCGGAGTGGGCGTCCAGGTGGACGACGGCGACCGGGCCGTGCTGTTCGGCGACGGCGCGCAGGGCCGCCACGGTCAGCGAGTGGTCGCCGCCGAGCATCATGAAGGCGGCGTTGTGCTTCAGCAGCTCCGCCAGGTGCCGCTGTGCCGTCTCGATGGCGATGTTCATGTCGAACGGGGTCAGATCGATGTCGCCGCCGTCGACGCAGTTGATGAGGTCGAAGGTGCCGGGGCCGCGGTCGATGCCGACACCGTGGATGAGCCCGGACTCGTTGCGGATGGCGCGCGGCCCGAACCGGGCGCCGGGCCGGTAGCTGGTCCCGCCGTCGTAGGGGGCGCCGATGACCACGACGTCGTAGCCGCGTGGCTCCTGTTCGAGCGGCAGGCGCATGAAGGTGGGGATCTGGGCGTAGCGGGGTGAGACGTGCGAGTCGATGCGTTCCACGGCTCAGTCGCCCTCCGGGGTCTCTACAGCGGTGGTCAGGAACAGGGACAGGAACCTGAAGGGGGCGTACGGACTCATGCCGCCCCTCGTTCCAGCCGGTCGGCCACCGACCGCACCACTTCGGCGGTGCTCACCTCGCCCGGGTCCTGGCCGGCCACCACGGTGCGGTCGAACAGCTCTCGCACCACCTGCTGTTTCGCCGCGTCGACCGATCGCTCCGGGACGCCCTCCTCCAGAAGCAGCAGGGAGAAGGAGGAGGTGGTGCCCGACCCCTCGTGGACGCCCAGCTTGGGGCGCGTGACGGTCTGTTCGGGCAGCAGTTCGGCCATCGCGGCGCGCAGCACCCACTTGTCCCGCCCGTAGCGGCGCTTGAGCCCCGCCTCCAGCGAGACGAGCAGGTCGAGCACGTCGCGGTCCCAGTAGGGGTGGGTGGACCAGTGGCCGGACAGGGTGGACAGCACCGGCGACATCTCGTTGAGGCCGTCGTAGGTCGCCATGTCATACGCCACGGCCGTGTCCAGGTTCGGCAGCCGGTCCTCGCGGTGCATGCCCGCGAGCGGGATGTCGGCGCCGTACCCGGTCAGGACCCGGCGCGCGGGGCCGTCGAGGGCACGGTAGAGCGCGACGAGCGGCAGCAGGTACTCGATGATGTGCGGGTCCTCGGACTCCGCCGCCCATACCGTGTACGGGAGTTGGCGCAGCAGGTCGGCGGTGGGGACGGTGATCTCCCGGTGCCGGGTGCCGAGGTGGTCGGCGACCGCCCGGGCCTGGACGAACTCGTCGGACACGTCGGTGCCCATCGACAGCGAGTCGATCGAACCAGCCGCCCGGTGCGCGAGGGCGGCGACCCCGGAGGAGTCGATGCCGCCGGACAGCACCACCAGCGGCGTACCCCCCGGTGCGATGCGCGCGCCCACGGCCCGGTCGAGGGCCGTGCGTACGGCTGCCACGGCGTCGTCCTCGTCCATGATCCGGCGGGCCAGGGGCGGGGCCCAGGTGCGGTGGGTCTCGGCCGTGCCGGAGTCGAGGCCGATGTCCATCACGGCGCCGGCGGGCACCTGGTAGACCCCGGGCAGGCCTCGTACCCGGCGGGCGTCGGCGAACGGGAAGCCCCGTGGACCGCCGTGCCCGGCCAGGGTCTTGGCCTCGGTGGACGCGGTGACCTCGCCGGGGCCCGCGCATACGTACAGCGGGACGGATCCGGCGTGGTCGGTGGCCAGCAGGACCCGCCGGCCGGTGCTGACGACGGCCGCGAACCGCCCGTTGACGAGGCGGAAGGCGTGCGGGCCGTAGCGGCGCAGCAGGTCCAGGAGGAGCTGGGCGTCGCCGCCCGGCTGCCCGGCCTTGGGGCCCAGTACGGAGTACAGGTCGTCGCGGTTGTAGATCTCGCCGGCGATCAGCACGGCGGTGTCCGTGTCGCGCGCCTGGGCGGAGTCGGGTGGGAGCCCGGGGGCGTGCACCAGGGTCGCGCCGAGGGTCTGCTCGCGCAGGCTCAGTTCGACGCCGGTGTGGGTGCCCCGGGTGGCGAAGACGGCCGGGGGGATCCGGCCCCCGCTCGGACGAGCGGAGGCCAGGAAACCGAAGGCCGCGGGAAGGTCCTGGGACGGGGAGGCCATGATCAGATGCTCAGCGCTCCGAAACCGCCGGGCTGGAAGTCGTAGTTGATGGGGACCTCGATCAGGAAGGGGCGACCCAGCTCGGCGCCCTTGCGCAGCGCGGCGAGCAGCTCCTGGCGGTCGGTCGCCTTGGTGGCCTCCACGCCGTTGGCCTCGGCGAGGGCGACGAAGTCGACGCCGTTGAACTTCACCGCGGGGTCGTGGCTGCGGTGGTGGCCGATGTTCTGGTAGAGCTCGATCAGTCCGTTGGTGTCGTTGTTCACGACCACCGTCACGATCGGCAGGTTGAGGCGGGCGATGGTCTCCAGGTCCGCGCTGTTGGAGTGGAAGCCGCCGTCGCCGGCGATGAGGAAGGTGGGCTGGCCCGGGCGGGCGAGCTGGGCGCCCATGGCGGCGGGGATGCCGTAGCCGAAGCTGGAGCAGCCTGCCGAGGTGAGGAAGCCGAAGGGCTGGTCGGCGCGGGCGAACAGGACGCCGTAGTGCCGGAAGAAGCCGATGTCGGAGACGATCGTGCCCTCGCCCGCCCCGGCGACCTCCTCCATCACGGTGTTCATGGAGTCCATGACCTGGTGGACGCGCATGCCGTCCTCGTAGGCCGTCGGGTCCGCGAGGAACTCCGCGACGCGGGCGCGCAGCGGGGCGATGTCGTGCCGCTCCTTGGCCGCGAGCGAGGCCGTCGCCGCGTCGAGGTGCTCGACGAACGCGAGGACGTCGGTGACGACGTCGACGGTGGGCCGGTAGACGCGCGGGATCGGGTTGGCGGTGGGCGAGACGCGGACGGTCTTCTTCTCGGCGCCCTTCTGCCACATGGAGGGCCGCAGGTCCTCGGCGTAGTCGTAGCCGACGGTGAGGATGAGGTCCACGGGGGCGAACAGCGTTTCCAGGGCCGGGAAGTTCAGGATGCCGTCCATGTAGCCGGTGACGGCGCCGTAGTTCAGTTCGTGGCCGTGCGGCAGGACGCCCTTGGCGATGTACGTCGTGATGACGGGCACGTTGAGCCGCTCGGCGAGGGCGCGCAGCGCGGGGACCGCGCCGGAGCGGATCGCGGCGGCGCCGACGACGAGCACCGGGTGCTGGGCGTCCTTCAGGAGCTCGGCGGCCTCGTCGGCGGCCTTCTGCCAGCCGTCCGCGACCGCGCCGATCGGCTTGGCCGGGGTGTTCGCCGGCGGGTGCTGCACGGAGGCGTCGATGCCCTCGGAGGAGCCGAGCAGGTCGACCGGCAGGGAGATGAACGCCGGGCCGACGGGCTCGGTCATGGCCGCGGTCACGGCGGAGTCCACCAGGTCGGTGATCTCGTGCGGACGCTCCAGCTCCACCGCGTACTTGGACATCGGCGCGATGATCGACACGGAGTCCAGGCACTGGTGGGTGTCGTTGGGGAAGATGTCGTGCGACTCGGACTGGGCGGCGAGGGCGATCACCGGCGAGCGGTCCAGGACCGAGGTGGCGATGCCGGTGGAGAGGTTGGTCATGCCGGGGCCCAGGGTGGCCCAGCACGCCTGCGGGCGCCCGGTGATGCGTGCGAGGACGTCGGCGGCGACACCGGCGGTGAACTCGTGCCGGGTGAGGACGAAGTCGATGCCCTCGACCTCGTCGAAGAGGATCGACGCGGCCTCCCGGCCGACTACCCCGAACACCTTCTCCACACCATGGTCACGCAGTCGCGCCAGGAGGGCGTGCGCGGCGGTCGGCTTGTTGCTGGGGCCGGTCGATACACGGGACATGGATGGTCTCCAGACTCGGTCAGCGGTGGACACTTCGCGCCAACCCTGACCAGGACCGCTCTTCACTCCCTCTCCCCGGGATATCGGGGAGCGCGCGGAGAGAAACAGAAGACCGATGGAGCCGAGGACTCCGTTTCGGCTCCCATTAATTCGGACACCCTGCGTCCGATTTCACTTATCGAGGAACCACGAATCTGATGAGTTCCGGCCACTGTTGGTCGGGCCGCGAGTCGTTTCGGGGACATTTCCTTCGGAGGTCTAGACCACATAAACCTGGTCGTCGAACATTCTCGGCCAGCTCGCCCGCCCGTATGTGGCCGAGATCGCTCGACCGACAAGCGGAGGGAGCCACCACCTGCGAGTCTCCGCCACCCCTTACCGTCTCCTTTACCTTGTCTTGAACTATGTGTTCGAGGAGAGACCGGAGAGAGAGGGGCGATTAATCTGCGCCATATGAATCGTTCCGATGGCTACGTTGACTACCCGCGGTACGACAGGCGCAGGTCCCGTCGTCGCGCGGTTGTATCAACGTTTGTGGCACTTGCGGCGACCGCGGGAATCGGCTACTGGGCCTACAACGCCCTGGTCGGAGACGACGGAGACGACGGAAACGACCCACAGGTAGCCGCGGCCACCGGACGGCTGAACACGTTCCTGGACGCATGGGAGGCGGGCGACGCCAAGAAGGCGGGCGGGCTGACGGACACGCCGGACAACGCCGAGTCGTTGATCAAGTCCGTCATGACGAACCTGAAGCCGTCGAAGACGGAGATCACCGCCGGCACCGGGAAGCGGGAAGCGGAAGGGGAAGTAGAGATTCCGTTCACCGTGAAGATGTCCCTTTCCGGGGCGGGCGATTACCAGTGGGATTCGAAGGCGAAGCTCGTCAAGAAGAGCGGACGATGGACCGTTGAATTCCATACACCGCTGATTCACCCGGCGATGGTTCCGGGACAGACCCTCGCCCTGGAGTCGCGGGAGCGAGCCGCCGTCCTCGACAAGAATGGCGACGAACTCCGGTCCGCTTCTCTTGTGGGCGCCGTGGACCCCGAGACCGGCAAAGGGATCTCCGGCCTCCAGGCCCGCTACGACAAGCAGCTCACCGGCGGCGGAGGCAAAGCCCAGTCGGTCGTGATCCTGGAACGCCAGAGCGGCCGCGTCGTCAAACAGCTCACCGGCTCGGGAAGCAGCACGGGCAAGCCGGTGAAGACCACGATCGACCCGAAGGTGCAGGAAGCCGCCGCCGACGCACTCGACGGAGTGAAGAAGAACGCGGCCATCGTCGCCATCGACCCGAGCAACGGTCACATCCTGGCCGCGGCCAACATGCCCTCCGGCATGAACCGCGCCCTGGAGGGCCGTTACCCGCCCGGCTCCACCTTCAAGGTCGTCACCTCCGCCGCCCTGCTGAAGCAGGGGATGCGTCCCACCGACCGGGCGGACTGCCCCAAGTTCGCCTACGTCAACGGCCAGCGCTTCGAGAACCAGAACCAGTTCGTGCTGCCGTCGGGATCGACCTTCAGGGACGCTTTCGCCAAGTCCTGCAACACGTTCTTCGTCGGCGCCCGCGGGAAGCTGTCGAACACCGCCCTGCACGACACGGCGGAGGCCTTCGGGATCGGCGGCTCCTGGGACGCGGGCACCACGACGTACGACGGAAGCATCCCGGTCACGGAAAGCGACAACGACAAGGCCGCCTCCACCATCGGACAGGCCAGGCTCCAGGCGTCGCCGCTGGTCATGGCCTCGATCGCGGCCACGGTGAAGGAGGGCGAGTTCAAGCAGCCCGTGCTGGTGCCCGACGCCGTGAAGAAGAAGTACGAGGCCCCCGCACGACTCGACGCGAACGTAGTCGCCAGCCTGCGCGAGATGATGCGCGCGACCGTCACCTACGGCGCCGGCTGGGCCCTCAAGGACCTGCCCGGCGAACCCCACGCCAAGACCGGCACCGCCGAGTTCGGCAAGGAGACCCCGCCGCGCACCCACGCCTGGATGATCGGCTACCAGGGCGACCGTGAGATCGCCTGGTCGGTCCTCCTGGAGGACGGCGGGTCGGGCGGATCCGACGCGGGCCCCATCGCGGCGAAGTTCCTCAAGAACCTCAACTAGACCCAGGGCTGCCATCAGCTGACCCAGGGCTGTCACCAGCCATCAGGATCCATCAGGAGCCATCAGGAGATCGACCCATCCGCGACCGGAGCAGCGGTCACGGAGCATTTGTGAACCGACGGTACGGGGGACAGCAGCCGCACGATTCGACGAAGCGTCACCGGGAGCGGCCCAGCCGCGCCGCGGGTGGCGGTTCCCCTCCGTTCCCGTCAACACCTCAACGCCGGTTGGGCGACGGCTTGATGCACACATACAAGGGGGAACCGTCTTGAACAGCAGGACCAGCCTGACGATCCAGCTTCTTGGCCCCGTGACCCTGTTGAGAGACGACGTTCCGATACCCGTCCGGGGTCAGCGGCAGCGACGTTTCCTCGCTTCCTTGGCGCTGAAGCCCGGACAGGTCACCACCAAGGAAGCGATCATCGAGGACTCGTGGGACGGCGAGCCGCCGCTGACCGTCTCCGGCCAGCTGCAGACCTCGGCCTGGATGATCCGTACGGCCCTGGCCGAAGCGGGGCTCACCCGCGACGCGCTCGGCTCGCACGCCCTCGGCTACGAGCTCCGGGTCCCCGCCGACCGTATCGACGTGTTCGTCTTCCGCGACGCGGTACGGCACGTCCGCGAGCTGCACGCCCGCGGCCAGTTCCAGCTCGCCTCCGAGCGCCTCGACGGCGCGCTGGCCATGTGGCGGGGCTCGGCCCTCACCGACGTCACCTCGGCCCGGCTGCGGATGAAGGGGGAAGGGCTGGACCGCGAGCGCACGGCGGCCGCCGAGCTACGCGCGCTGATCGACGTCGGCCTCGGGCACTACGGCGAGGCGATCTCCCAGCTGTCGGAGCTCGTCGACCACGACCCGCTGCGCGAGGACCTGTACGCCGGGCTGATGAAGGCCTACTACGGCGAGGGCCGCCAGGCCGACGCGATCCGGGTCTTCCACCGGGCGAAGGAGATCCTGCGCGAGCAGATCGGCATCAACCCGGGAGCGCGGCTGAGGGAACTGATGCAGGCCATCCTCCAGCAGGACGAGCAGCTTCTGAGGGCGACCGGGGTTCCGCTGTCGGGCGACCGGGTGTGCTGAGCCGATCAGGAGTCCACCGCCCCTGATGCCGCCACACCCGTGGCGCAGGCCCCAATGACCGAAAATCACCCCATACGTCATCACCTGCCGTAGCGTTCCTCGCACTCAAAGTCGTCACAGGGAGCGTGGCAGCACATGGCCGGGCGACGTACGGTCCTCAAGGGAGTCCTGGCGGCATCGGGTGCGGCGGCGTCCGCGACCGGACTGGTCGGAGCGGCACCGACCAGCCGGCGGGGGGCGCCCTACGCCACCCCGGTACAGATGCGCTGGCTGGGCGTCTCCGGCTGGGAGATCGTCATCGACGGCCGCCGCCGCATCCTCTTCGACCCGTATCTGAGCCGTATGCCCTACCGGAACGCGGAGGGCGCCCTCGACCCCCGGCTGCCCCTGCGGCTCGACCGGGCGGCGGTGGAACGGGTGGCCGCCGGGCACCTCACCGGGCCACCCGAGCTGATCCTGGTCAGCCACGGCCACTTCGATCACGTGGCGGACGTCCCGCAGCTCCTGGCACGCCCCGCCTGGGAGAAGCACCGTGTCCGGGCGATGTGCGACGAGACCGTACGTCATCTGCTGAGCGCCATGGACACACCCCGCACCCGCCTGGACGATGTGATTCAGGTCAAGGGCGGCGAGTACCTCCAGTTCGACGGATACACCGTGGAGGTCTTCCGCAGCCTGCACAGCCAGCAGCCCGACCACGGCTACTTCGCCCCGGGCCACAAGACCGCCCCGCCCCGGCGCCCCACCGTCCTGGGCGACCTGGTCGAGGGCGACACGCTCGCGTATCAGCTGACCGTGGACGGCGGCCCGAGCATCCTGCTCATGGGCGCGAGCAACTTCGCCGAGCGGGAACTGTCCGGCATCCGCCCCGACATCGCGGCGATCGCGATGACCTCCCACTCGGCGCTCCACCGCTATGTCGAGCGCCTCCTCGCCGCCATCGGCAACCCGTCCCTCCTCATCCCCACCCACCACGACGACATGACCACCCCGCTCACCGACGCCCCGTCCCTCCTGGCGGCGGCCACCCCCAGCACGGCGGCCAAGGAACTCGACGCCGCCTCCGCCCCCGCCTCCCGCGTCCTCAGCCCCCAGCATCTGAGGACCGTGGACGTCACGGCGGCGCTGGCCTAGGGCCCGTCGTCCCGACGGCTCCGAACTTTCGGTTGCCGGTGAGCAGGTTCATGCTGGGAACAGCAGCTCCGCGTTGCCTCGACCTTCGGCCGGAGCGCGCCACACCCTTTCCGGAGGGCGCCATGAGCCTGCCTTCTGTTCCGCCCGCAACGCACCCCTCACCGGGCCCGGGAGCGACGGACAAAGGGCTCAAGGGCGGCGCGCTGGGGCTGTTCTCCAGCACGGTCATCGGCCTGGCCTCCACGGCCCCCGCCTACAGCCTCGCGGCGACCCTCGGGGTCATCGTCGGAATCGTGGGCTTCCAGTCGCCGATCGTGGTCGTCCTCGCCTTCGTGCCGATGTTCCTGATCGCCTACGGCTACAAGGAGCTCAACCGGGCGGACCCCGACTGCGGCACCACCTTCACCTGGGCCTCCAGGGCGTTCGGCCCCCGTACCGGCTGGCTGGGCGGATGGGGCATCGTCGCGGCCGACATCATCGTGATGGCCAATCTGGCCCAGATCGCCGGGGCGTACGGCTTCCAGCTGGTGGGCGCGGACGGACTGGCGCAGGACACCTTCTGGGTCACCGTGGTCGGCGTGGTGTGGATCGCCGTGATGACGCTGATCTGCTACATCGGCATCGAGATCTCGGCGAACCTGCAGAAGGTGCTGCTCACCATCGAGATCGTGGTGCTCTTCCTGCTGGCGGTCACCGCACTGGTCAAGGTGTACGGGGGAACGGGGCCCAGCGTCTCGTCGGAGCTCTCGTGGTCGTGGTTCAACCCCGCCCGGATCGACTCGCTCGACGACCTCACCAAGAGCGTGCTCGCCGGTGTGTTCATCTACTGGGGCTGGGACACCGCCGTATCCGTCAACGAGGAGACCGTCGACCGCGACCGCACCCCGGGCCGCGCCGCCGTCATGTCCACCGTCATCCTGCTGCTCGTCTACCTGATGGTCACCACGTCCGCTCAGGCCTTCGCCGGAGTCGGAGAGCACGGCATCGGCCTCGCCAACCCGGACAACTCCGGAGACGTCCTGTCCAGTCTCGGCGCCGAGGTCTTCGGCACCGGGGGCTGGGGCGAGACCGCCACCAAACTGCTGATCCTGATGGTGCTCACCTCGGCCGCCGCGTCCACCCAGACCACCATCCTGCCGACGGCACGCACCACGCTCTCCATGGCCGCCTTCAAGGCCGTCCCGGACCGCTTCGCCCGTATCCACCCGCGCTTCCTCACCCCGACGTGGTCCACGGTGGGCATGGGCCTGGCCTCCATCGCCTTCTACGTCATGCTGACCCGGGTGAGCGAGAACGTCCTGGCCGACTCGATCGGCTCGGTCGGCCTGATGATCGCCTTCTACTACGGACTCACCGGGTTCGCCTGCGTCTGGTACTACCGCAAGGTCCTCACCCGCAGCGCCCGCGACCTGTGGACGAAGGGCATCATGCCCGGGCTCGGCGGCGTCCTGCTGCTCTACTTCTTCGTCAACGCCTGCGTCGTGTACTCCGCCGCGGACTACGGCAGCACCTCATGGACGCTCCCCTTCCCGCCGCACTGGCAGCTCGGCGGCGTCTTCGTCACCGGTATCGGCGCACTGCTCCTGGGCGCCGTCCTGATGGTGGCGTACCGCGTGATCCGTCCCGGCTTCTTCCGCCAGGAGACCATCCCCGTCTCGGCACACGAACCGGACGGGCCGTGAGGCCTCAGCCCTTCGGTGCCGGGCCCGTGCTGTCGCGGACGATGAGTTCCACGGCGACGACGGGCTCGGGCGACGGCTCGGCCGGGCCGTCGATCTGGGCCAGCAGCAGCCGCAGGGAACGGGTGCCGATCTCGGCGAAGTCGGTGCGTACGGTGGTCAGCGGGGGGAGCAGATGGGCGGCCTCGGGGATGTCGTCGTACCCGACGACGCTGACGTCCTCGGGGACACGGCGTCCCGCTTCGTGGAAGGCGCGGAGCGCGCCGAGCGCCATCTGGTCGTTGGAGACGAACACCGCGGTGACGTCCGGGCGCCCCGCCAGCCGGCGGCCCAGCGCGTATCCGGAGTCGGCGCTCCAGTCGCCGATGAGGGGTTCCGGGACCTCCGCGCCGGCCTCGTCCAGGGTTTCCCGCCAGCTCGCGATGCGGCGGTCCGCGGAGGTCCAGCCGGTCGGTCCCGCGATGTGCCAGACGGTGGCGTGGCCGAGGCGCAGGAGGTGTTCGACGGCCGCGCGCGCTCCGGTCCGGGAGTCCGCGGTGACCAGCGGAGTGCCGTCCCCGAGGTCGTTCTCCAAAACCACCAGCGGGATGTCGAGACGGGCCTCCGCCAGGGCCTTGCCCACCCGGAGCTGCGGGGCGATGGCGATCACGCCGTCCGCGCCCTCGGCCGACAGCCGGTCCACGGCGCGCACCACGGTGTCCCGGTCGGCCGTGTCGAGCGCGATGGAGCTCACCAGGTAACCGGCGTCCTGGGCCGCGGTGTTGATGGCGGTCAGGATGGAGGCGGGACCGTAGCGTGCCGCGTCGAAGGTGATGACGCCGAGCATCCTGGTTCTGCCGCTGGCCAGGGACCGTGCGCTGCGGCTCGGGCGGTAGCCGAGCGTGCGCATGGCGTCCGCCACCGCCTCCCGGGTTTCGGGACGGACGGCCGGATGGTCGTTGAGCACCCGGGAGACGGTCTGCTTCGAGACACCGGCCAGCCGGGCCACGTCGTCCATCACCGGGCGCGATCCCGCGAAGTTGCGCCGGCTGCGTCCCTTGGGAACAGCGCCGTCAGAGGCACTTCGGGTCATGGGGGATGCTTCCTTCAACCTCGTCCCGGCGTTCGTGTCCGCCCGGCAGGCCCACAGGATAGGCCGGGCGGGTCACGACGGCCCCCGAGGGCCCCGGACCCGGGCGGACGGCATGTGCCCTCCGCCCGGCGGCCAGGACCTCAGTCCATTCGGGCCGCCCACGAGCGCGTGGTGACCCACTCGGCGTGCGCGACCGCCGCCGTTTCCCCGGCGCCTGCCGCCTCCGCCGGCACGTAGACCGGGGCGTCGGCGGACAGGGGCAGCACCCTCAGCCGCAGACCGCCGGCGCGCAGGGCCTCGGCGGGGAGCCGGTCGAGGCCGATCTCCCAGACGCGGCCCGAGAAGAACTGGTCGGCGACGAGGGTGTCCCCCACGTACGCGCGCGCCACGTCACCGGTCCAGTGGATGCGCAGGAGCGTTCCCGTGCGCGGGAGTTCGTCCGGCACGTCGACGCGGTACTCGGCGGCGACGGTGTCGAAGTACGGGTCGGCGGGGACACTCGCCCGGCCCAGCACGCCCGTCGCGGTCGCGGGCGCCGGGCCGGCGGTCCGCACCTCGGTGACAGGCAGCGCGGTGTCCCGGCTGCCGCCGCCGGGCACGGCGTCGGCCAGGATGGTGTAGCGGGTGAGTACGCCGTCCGCCGTCTCCTTCACCGTCGCTCCGGCCACGACCGGGGCCCGTCCGGGAGCGGGCAGCACGGCGAACGAGGGTTCCCCGGCCGGGCTGTGCACCCGTACCTCGTCCCGGTCGAAGACGACCCCGGCGGCGCTGAGCACCAGCCGCTCGGCGCCCCAGGCGACACCCCGGTAGGCGGTGCGCGCGGTCGCCGCGTCCAGGACCAGCAGCGCGACCCGTCCGCCGTCCGCCGTGTCCACCTCGACCAGGGCGTCGGTGCCCGGTCGCAGTCCGGTGACCAGAACGCGGCCGTCGACGGAGGTGACATCCCCGGAGGGCGCGCTGACGGACGTCACCGTGTCGGCGGCGAGGGCGAGTTCGGGGGTGATCCCCTCGGTCGCGGCCAGCACCAGGACCGTACGGCCGTGGTCGTCGACCGTGCACACCGGCTGGGTGGTGGCCCAGTCGATCCGCAGCCCGGCGACGTCCAGGCGGAGCGGCCAGCAGAAGTAGGCGCCGGACGGGACCGTGACGGGCGTGCTGGGGAACGACAGGTCGGGCGCGTCCGGGAACCCGACCGTGAACGCCGTGTCCGGGTGGTCCGGCAGCGGCTCGTGCGGCTGGTGGTTGTTGACGAAGAGGAAGCCCGAGCGCCCGTCACCGCGGACCGCCCACCTGAGCGTGTCCCGGTCGTTCTGCCCTGCCGGCTGCCGCTCCGGAAGGACGGACTCCATGGGCGCGATCCGGTGCCCGAAGTCCGCCAGCAGCAGGTGCTGGAGCCGGAGTTCGTGGTACGAGGGCCGGTACTGGCCGTACTCGCCGAGCGGTGCCTGGAAGTCGTACGTCAGGAGGGGGAGGTCATTGGGATAGTCGGTGACGTGGGACTCCTGGAGCGTCGTGAGCTCCCCGACCGGGTTCGTACCGCCGTGGAACATGTAGTAGCCCTGCCACACCGAGCCGCAGCCGATCTTGGCGAGCCCGAGCGCGCCCACGTCGGCGGCCTCGACGCGCGGCCGGCGGTGATAGGCCACGGCCATCCCGCCGCCCAGCTCGCAGGTGGCCCAGGGGAATCGGTCGGTGGGCGCCGGATCGCCGCCGCGCACGGTCGTCGGGCGCAGGTCGGCGCCGATGCCCTCGTCGTCGCGCTGGTGGGTGAAGAAGAAGTGCTTGCGGCAGGTGTCGGGCCAGCCTCCGTCCCACTCCGTCCAGAAGGTCTCGGTGTAACCGCCGAACAGCGGAAGCAGCTCGTCCGGCGGGAGTTGGACCCCGCCCCACGCGGTCGACGTCCACAGCGGGGCGCTCAGCCCGGCGTCCTGCGCCATCCGCTTCAAGGTGAGCAGATGGCCGGGCTGGTCGTACAGCTCGTTCTCGATCTGGAGGGCGACGATCGGCCCGCCGTGGGCGCGGTCCAGCCCTTGCAGCTGCTCCGCGATCGCCGCGAACCAGGTGCGTACGGGTTCCAGGTACGCGGGGTCGTCCGTACGCGGGGCGCGGGTGCGGGCCAGCAGCCAGTCGGGCAGGCCGCCGTTGCGTACCTCCGCGTGCGACCAGGGGCCGATGCGGGGGATGAAGTCCAGGCCGTGGCGGGCGCACAGTTCGGCGAAGCGGCGCAGGTCGCGGTCGCCGTCGAAGCGGATACGGCCCTCGGTCTCCTCGTGGTGGATCCAGATGACATAGCTGGCGACGGCGGTCACCCCGCCCGCCTTCATCTTCAGCAGCTCCTCCTCCCACTCCCCGGCCGGGTAGCGGGTGTAGTGGAACTCGCCGGAGACCGGGAACCAGGGCCGGCCGCCGCGCGTGAACCAGCGGCTGGTCACCTCGATCGGATCCGGCACGCCCGGCGCGTCGGTGAAGGGCAGGTGGCCGGTCAGCGGGGGTGCGGCAGGCGCGGGGACGCGCAGGTGGTGCTGGTGTGTCATCAGGACTTCTCCGGTCCGAGGTCGGGCGTGGCGACGAGCAGCGCGCGGGTGGCGGTGGTGGCGTGCAGCTCCAGCAGGACGAGGTCGTTGCCGCCGGGGCGCAGGACGGGCGCGGGAACGTACAAGGTGCGTTGCGGGCCCCGGTTCCAGTAGCGGCCGAGGTGGAAGCCGTTGACCCAGGCCTGGCCCTTGGTCCAGCCGGGCAGCGACAGGAAGGTGTCGGCGGGGGTGCCCACCTGGAACGTGCCGTGGTGGAAGGCGGGCCCAGCGTCCGTGGTCGCGTCCACGGGCGCGAACGGCACCGGGTCCAGGTCGGCGAGGGGCAGGGCGTGGCAGTCCCAGCCGCGCAGGGCGGTGCCGTTGAAGGTGACCGGGCCGAGGAGGCCCTTGGGGGAGCCGATGCGGGGGCCGTAGTTGACGCCGCCCATGTTCTCGACGAGCACGTCCAGCGTGGCGCCGGCGTGCGGGATCCGGACGGGCAGGGTCTCCTCGTGGCGTTCGCGCTCGAGTACGCCGACGGGGGCGCCGTCGACGAACACCTGGGCCCGGTCGCCGACACCGCCCGCGAAGTGCAGCAGTCCGTCGGCCTTCACCGGAACCGTGGTGCGGTAGAGCACGTATCCGGCCCGCTGCTCCAGCTCGTCCAGGGTCACCGGGTCGTCGGTGCGCACGGGCTTCGCCAGGGCGCTCGCATGCGCCAGCAGCGGGGCCGTGCGCACCAACTCGACGGTGGTGGGCGGGAGTTTGGCGCCCGGCGCGGGGGCCGGTTCCTCGGGGACCGGTGCGTGGCGGGCGATGACCTCGCGGAAGGCGTGGTACTTGGGGCCGGGGTCGCCGCACTCGGTGAGCGGGGCGTCGTAGTCGTAGGAGGTGACGATCGGCGCGTAGGCGTGGTCGTGGTTGGCGCCGTTGGTGAAGGCGAAGTTGGTGCCGCCGTGGAACATGTAGATGTTGACGGACGCGCCCGCCGTCAGCAGCCGGTCGAGGTCGGCGGCGGCGTCGGCCGCGTCGCGCACATGGTGCGGTTCGCCCCAGTGGTCGAACCAGCCGATCCAGAACTCCGCGCACATCAGGGGCCCTTCGGGCTGATGGGCCCGCAACTGCTCCAGCGAGTCCGCGACTTTGCCGCCGAAGGTCCCGGTGGTGAGGATGCCGGGCAGGCTCCCGGCCGCCAGGTGCCCGGAGTTGGCCTGGTCGCAGGTGAAGAGCAGCTCCTCGACACCGCGCGAGCGCAGGGACCGGGCGAGGTGCTCCAGGTAGGCGGTGTCGTCGCCGTACGCCCCGTACTCGTTCTCCACCTGTACGGCGATGACGGGACCGCCCGACGCGGCCAGGTACGGCAGCAGCGGAGGCAGCAGCAGGTCGAGGTAGCCGTCGAGGGCGTCCGTGAACCGGGGGTCGCTGGTGCGCAGCCGGATGTCCGGGTCCGCGGTGAGCCAGGAGGGCAGTCCGCCGCCGTCCCACTCGGCGCAGATGTACGGGCCGGGGCGCAGCAGAACGTGCAGTCCCTCGGCCTGTGCCAGCCGCAGATAGCGCGGCAGGTCGAAGAGGCCGTCGAGGACGAGGGTGCCGGGCTCGGGCTGGTGGAGGTTCCACGGCACGTACGTCTCGACGGTGTTGAGGCCCATCAGCCGGGCCTTGCGCAGCCGGTCGGCCCACTGGTCGGGGTGGATCCGGAAGTAGTGCATGGCGCCGGAGATGATCCTCAGCGGCTTCTCGTGCAGCAGGAAACCGTCGGACGACGTTGTCAGAGCGGGCATGCGGAGCTTCCCTTCGGCTCAGAGGTACGGGGTGTTCGTCAGCGGGCGCGGGTGGCGCGGATCAGCCAGCCGGTGGCCGCCAGGCACAGCGCGGAGATCGCACACAGCAGCAGCGGAACCGCGCGGATCCCGGACCACTCGATCGCCTTGCCGAGCACGGGCCCCGCCGCGACTCCGCCGACCATGGACGCGGCGATGACCACGGCTCCCGCCCTGCGGGCTTGCGGGGCGGCCTTGTTGAGCCAGGGCAGCCCGGTGGGGAAGATCGGCGCGATGAACAGACCGACACCGGCGTACGCGTACGGCGCCAGCCCCGGCACCGCGGCCAGCAGCAGGCAGACCGTCATGCCCGCGCACGAGACGGTGATGATGGACTGGGCCGAGTAGCGCAGGGCGATCGGCGCGACGAGAAAACGGCCCACGGTCATCATCAGCCAGTAGACGGAGGTGGCGGTGGCCGCGACCCCCGCGCCGTAACCGACCGTCTCCAGATGCGTGGGCTCCCAGCCGCCGACACCCGCCTCGATGCCGACGTGCAGGACGTAGAGGGTGACGAAGACGGCGAGCACGGAGCCCAGGCTGCGGCCGAGGACCTGCCCGCCGCCGGCGCCCGCTTCCCCCGCGGGCTGGGGCGCCCGGTCGCGTACGCCCTTCAGGCACAGCAGCAGCGGCAGATTGGCGGCCGCGAAGGCGAGGAAGACCGCCGGATAGTGCTCCGAGCCCACCACGCCGATCAGCGCCGGGCCGAGGATCGCGCCCACCCCGAAGTGGGCGTTGAGAATGTTGAGCATGGCGGTCGAACGGCGGCCGAAGCCGACGGCGAACAGCTGGTTGAGGCCGTAGTCGATCCCGCCGAAGCCGAGCCCGGCGAACAGGGCCGCCGCCAGGCCGACGGGCCAGTTCGGCGCCAGCGCGAAGCCCGCCGCGCCGACGGCCATCAGCAGATACGAGGCGCCGAGGATCTGCCGGTTGCCGAGCCGGCCGTACAGCCGGTCGAAGAGCAGCACACCGGCGACACCACCGACGAAGTGGGCGCTCAGCCCCAGCCCGGCGGCCGAGGGCGAGAGCCCGAACTCCCGCCGGAAGGCCGGGATCGACGGCCCGTACAGCGCCTGGAGCGCGCCGATGAGGACGAAGCCCACGCAGGACGCGACGATGGCGGCGGTGCTGAACACGGGGGCGTCCGGGGGTGCTTGGGCGCTCGTGACCTGTGGTGCGGTCGTGGGCTCGGTCACGCGGACTCCAGATGACGGCGACGGACTGGCGATGTTACCGGTAACAAAACCGCCGTCAAGATCTCTCGCAGAACTCCGCGCCCCTGCCCGGACCGAAGGTGCCGCCGCAACTGCCGATCGCCGGGGCGCTCCGCTCGTACCGTCAAATCCCGTAGCTGTAGGACGACTTCAGGAGGGACAGGTATGAACAACAGCCTTCGTACGGCGGCCGCGGCCGCCGCGCTCGTCACCGGGCTCGTGGCGGCCGGCAGCACCACCGCCGCCGCTGCCTCGCGGCCGGAGCGCATCACCTCGCAGGCGCAGCTCGCAGCGAGCATCCAGAAGGCGGTCGCCGCCGAGCAGAGCAACGGGGCCGTCTCCACCAACGGCGTCATCGCGGGCCTTGTCAGCTCCTCGACCGCCTCCGTGGGCGTCGACAAGGCTTCCTGCTGACGGGATGGAGGTGAGCACCGTGGACAGCACCGTGGACAGCTCTCTGGACATCTCTGTGGACAGCTCTGTGGATCACGTGGATCACGCCCAGGACCGGCGGGAGCCTCCCGTCACCTGGTGTCCGAGCGGTGAAGCACACCGTCCGGAGTCCGTCGTGCTCGGTGTCAGGTCCGGGGAGAACAACCAGGTCGTCTACCTGGCCGACCCGGTCCCGGCCGCCGATGTGCTCGGTGCCATCCCGGAGGGCATCGCACCCAACCGTGTCCTGCGCTTCGCCTCGCACTGCGTGTCGGACTGTGCGAACCGGATCGGCGAGGCCTGCGGGCTGATCGAGCGCATCCGGGTCGTACCGTCCGAGACCACCGCGAGCGCCGTCCCACGGTGCCACCTCCGTCCGCACTGCAAGTGGTGGAACCAGGCCGGCGTCGAGGCCTGCCACCGCTGCCCCGCCGTCAGCACCCTGAACTCCCGCGACGACGAGCTCGTCGCGCTCGTCGCGGACCCCTCCACCACCCGGGAACAACTGGACGGCTGGATCGCCGCGGCCGAGTGAGTGTGGGGGTGATTGGCAGATCTGTTCCGCTGGAGAATCCGAAAGTGGCAGGTGGACGGGGCTGGGCATGGAACAGATCTGCCAATCAGTGATGCTTGTGGGCCGAGTTCGACAGAGGCAGAGTTCGACAGAGCACGAGAGAAGGGCTGTTGTGGACAACTGGATACGCCGCTTCCACCCCGCACCCGGCGCCCCGATGCGGCTGCTGTGCTTCCCGCACGCGGGCGGCACGGCCGGCTCGTACCACGCGCTGTCGGCTTCGGTCAGGGGCGCCGTCGAGCCGCTGATCGTGCAGTACCCGGGGCGGCTCGACCGCTTCGCCGAGCCGTTCGCCGAGCGGCTCGACGACGTGGTGGACGCCGTGCTGGACGAACTCGAACCGGACGACCGGCCACTGGCGCTGTTCGGCCACAGCATGGGCGCGCTCCTGGCGTTCGCGACCGCGCGGCGGCTGGAAGCCGAGGGGCAGGCGCCCGCCGTCCTGCTCGTGTCGGGGCGGGAGGGGCCGTCGCTGCCGGTCAGGACCCGGCTGCCGCAGAGCCCCTCGGACGACGAACTCCTCGCGGAACTGCGACTGTTGTCCGGCACCGCCGCCGAACTGCTGGACAGCCCCGAGTTCCTCCAGCTCGCGCTGCCACCACTGCGCGCCGACTACCGGATGCTCGCCGCGTACTCCTGCCCGCCGGGCCCTCCGCTGGGCTGCCCGGTCGTGGCGCTGACCGGGGACAGGGACCCCCGGGTCTCGGTCGAGGGCGTGGGGGCGTGGGAACGCGAGACCGACGGGCCGTTCACGCGCCATGTGCTGTCGGGCGGGCACTTCTTTCTCGACGATCACCGGGCGTACGTCGCCGATGTGATCTCGTCGGCATGTGTGTCGGCCGTGTCGGCCGTCTAAGCGCTCATCTCACCATCGCCCCGGCCAGAGCAACCACGGTGCCTATCCGACGCTGCGGCGATGCCATCGTCTGTACCACAGGGCCCCCACCTGCTGAAGTGTCGTGGAACCCCACTGCGCTGTGAGGGCTCGGCTGCGATCACCCGAACGTACGTCGCCGACGTGATCACGTCGGCAGTCCTGTCGGCACGCGGTGACAGCCGACGACTCCCGCGTGCTGGTGACGACCGGCACCGGCTACGGCACAGCGCTGCTGCGAGCGCCCGCCTCCCTTGGGACCCACCCGGGTCGTCCGGGTGTGGCATGCCGCTCCTGGAGTAATGGCCGTTTGGCCTGACGGGCCGTGTCACGCTGTGGTCTCGATTGATCAGGGCGGTGTCAGGAGGCCGGAATGTACCGCTCGCGTGAGGAGCGGTGCCGGCGGCGCAGGACCGCCGTGGTGGCCGCCAACGCCCCGTTCGCCCTGATCGGCATCGATCGCCGGCGGCTGAAGGTGGCCGAGACCGCACTTCAGGTCGGCGGGCGCTCGTCATGACAGGAGAGGACGAAGGGCAGCAACCGGGGCAGCCACACCTTCCCGATCTGCACGTGCGGCTGCGTGCCGAGTTGGGCCGGATCGACGACCAACTGCGCGGCCTGCTGGACACCATGGACCGACTGCAGGGCCTGCTCGATGCGGTGGTGGCCATCAGCCGGGAGGTGGAGCTGCCTGCCGTGCTGCACCGCATCGTGACCACCGCCATGGAGCTGGTCGGCAGCCGCTACGGGGCACTGGCCGTACTCAGCGAGTCCGGAGAGCAGCTGGAGCAGTTCATCGCCGTCGGCCTGTCCGAACAGGAACGCGCTGATCTGGCCGAGACCGGCTTGCCCCGCGGTCTGGGCGTCCTGGGGCACCTGATCCGCCACCCCGAACCCCTGCGGGTCGACAGCATCTCCACTCATCCGTCATCCGTCGGTTTCCCGCCCGGCCACCCGTACCTGCGTACCTTGCTCGGCGTCGCCATCAGCGTCCGCGGCGAGATCTACGGTGACCTCTACCTGTCCGAGCGGCGTGACGGACAGCCCTTCGACGTCCTCGACGAGAACGTCGTCGTCGCCCTGGCCAGCGCCGCCGGCATCGCGATCGAGAACGTCCGCCTGTTCGAACGGGTGCGCATCGGAGCCGAGCAGTTCCAACGGCTTCTGTTGCCGACGCTGCCCGACCTGCGTCCGTTCGCCGCCGCTGCCGTCTATCAGCCCGCTGCCGAGCCCAGTCAACTCGGCGGGGACTGGTACGACGCCATCCCGCTGCCCGGCAACGTCGTGGCGGTCGTCATCGGTGACGTGGTCGGCCACGATCTGCAGGCCGCGGCCGCCATGGCCTCCACCCGTAACATGCTGCGCTCGTTGCTGTTCGACCGTGGCAATCCGCCCGGCGCGGTCCTCACCCAGCTCGACCGCACCCTGCAGGCCATCACGGACAATCCCGTCACCACGACTGCCCTGGCGCGTTTCGAACCGGAGGGCGGCGGATGGCGCCTTCACTGGAGCACCGCGGGCCATGTCCCACCCCTGCTGATCACTCCTGAGCACCGAACGGAATACCTGTTGGGCGAACCCGGGCTGCCGCTCGGGGTCGACCCCGAGCAGCCCCGCCCCGATCA
The DNA here is from genome assembly GCF_041053035.1 of Streptomyces sp. R35. NCBI lineage: Bacteria > Bacillati > Actinomycetota > Actinomycetes > Kitasatosporales > Streptomycetaceae > Streptomyces > Streptomyces sp. R35. Next base: position 6,133,638 of record NZ_CP163440.1, on the reverse strand, counting down.
CTCGCGCTTCCTGCCCCCGGACACCACCGTGGTCTTCTTCACCGACGGGCTGATCGAACATCCCGACCACTCGATCGACGAGAGCATGGATCAGCTCGCCGGTCTCGCCGTCGCGTATGCCGACCTGCCCCTGCAAGAGTTCGTTCAGGCACTGGCCGATCACCACCCCAGCGACGGTCACGACGACATGGCCATCCTCGCCCTGCGCACCCCGCACGGCTGATCCCCCGCCGCCAGGCCGGCCCGAGCGCGCGGCGGTAACAGCGGCGCGTGACAACACCTCGCTCTGTGACCGAGGACCGAACGTTCAGTTCAACGGCGCCGTGGAGGATCCGGGGGATCCGACGGATGATGGACATCGGGGCGATGTCGATGCGGAGGTCGCCCGATGACTGGCGCACGGCGTGAGTGGATCCGGCGCGGTGGCTCGGCCGCCCTGGAGATCTGCGTCGTTGCCGCGCTGTATTACGGCTCCGCCAAGCTCGGGCTGCTCCAGCAGCTGGTGCGCGGCCAGGTCACTCCCCTCTGGCCACCCACCGGCATCGCCCTGGCGAGCCTGCTCCTCCGCGGCCCGCGAGTATGGCCCGGAATCGCACTCGGCGCCCTCCTGGTCAACGCCCCGCTCGGGCCATCGGTGCCGGCCGTGCTCGCGATCGTCGCGGGAAACACCCTCGCGCCCCTCTGCTCGTACGGACTGCTCCGCCGCACGGGGTTCCACAACGCACTGGACCGCTTGCGGGACGCGCTGGCACTGATCTTTCTCGGTGCGTTCACCGGCATGCTGATCAGCGCGACGACGGGCAGCGGGACACTGCTTCTCGCCGGTGTGCTGAGCGCCGACGACTTCTGGCCGACGTGGTCGGTCTGGTGGACCGGCGACGCGATGGGTGTCCTGGTGGTCACGCCGGTCCTGCTCGTGCTCCGCTCGGCACGCCGGCCGAAGGACGCTCCGCCGTCCCGTTGGGTGGAGGGACTGCTGCTTCTGGCAGCCACTGTCTGCGTCGGTTTCGTCGAGACCGAGAGCACATCCCTCTTGTTCCTCGGCTTCCCGCTGCTGATCTGGGCGGCCTTCCGCTTCCAGCTGGCCGGTGCCGCGCCCTGCGCCTTGGCCGTGTCGACCTTTGCGATCATCGCCGCTGCCCAGGAATCAGGCGCGTTCGCCGGTCACGACCTGCTCACCAACATGATCACCCTGCAGGCGTTCAACGGTTCCGCCTCGCTGACCGCGCTCCTGCTCGCGGCAGCCGTCAGCGAGCGCAACCAGACCCAGATGGAGATCGCGCGAGCCTGCCGGCAGCTCGCCGAGATGGCGGCCAAGATCGCCGCCGGTGGCCACCACCGCCCGCCGCTCCCCGACAGCGACAGCGACAGCGACAGCGACAGCGACAGCGACAGCCAACGGGCCCAGAAGCCGGATTTGATCACGACTGAAGACCGGCCTTAGGTCGCGTCAGCCATCTCGGCCGTCTCGGCCGTCCCGATGCCGACGCCCCGCTGGCCGACACCCACGCCGAGGGCCGGTGCCGGGTTCGGGCACCGGCCCTCGGCGTTCTACGGTGTTCCGCTCACTCCCCCTCGAACTCCGCCAGCAGCGCGTCCAGGGAGTCCTCCGCGTTCTCCGAGGCCTTGACCGCGACGATCTGGCGGGCCATCTCGTGGAGGGTCAGCTGCTCCAGGAACAGGGTGATCGGGACGTCGATGCCGAAGTCGTCGCGGAGGCAGCCGACGAGGTGGACGGCGGTGAGGGAGTCGCCGCCGGCCGCGAAGTAGGTCATCTCCGGGTCGTCCGGGGAGTCCAGGTCCAGGGCCTCGGCCAGCAGGGCGCGGACGGCCGTCTCCAGGTCGTCGGCCCGCTCCTCGGCCGGCTCCTCGACGGGCTGGGCGCGGGAGGAGAGGTCGAGGGCGCCGAAGCTGTCCCCCGCGAACGGGTACGTCGGGAGGCTCACCCGTCGGCCCTCACCCGCCCACGGCACCTGCTCGCCCTTCAGCCACGCCTCGCCGAGCGCACGCAGTTCACCGTCAGCGGCGTTCGCGAGCCCCGACCCCGCCGTGGCCCGGCCCTCCGCCAGTTCGAGGAGTTGCGCGGCGGCGTCCGTCCGGTCCGAGGCCACGACATAGGCGCGTACGGCCATGGGGGCGCGCCCCAGCCGCAGCGTGTGGGCGGTGTCGGCGAGGGACGGGGCTGCCGCCGGATCCCGCAGGGCCGACGCCAGCCGGCCCGCGAGTGCCGTGAGTGCCTCCCGGGTGCGGGCGGAGAGCAGCAGGAGCTCGGGGCCCGCCTGCGGCTGGTCGGCTGGGGCGCCCTGCGGTGCCCGCGGTGCCTCTTCCAGGACCGCGTGGACGTTCGTGCCGCCGATGCCGACCGAGCTCACCCCGGCGCGGCGCGGCCCGCGGTCGGGGCTCGCCCAGGGGGTGGTCCGGTCGACCACGTGGAACGGGGAGTCGTCGAGGACGAGGTCGGGGTGCGGGCGGGTGGCGCCTGCGGTGGGCACCAGGGTCCGGTGCTCCAGCATCAGGACCGCCTTGATGAGCGCGGCCACACCCGCCGCGGCGTCCAGGTGACCGAGGTTGGACTTCACGGAGCCGATGCCGATGGACCCGGTGCCCATGGCGCCCTTGAACGCGGCGGTCGCGGCGGCCATTTCGATGCGGTCACCGAGCTGGGTGGCCGTGCCGTGCGTCTCGACGTACTGGGCGTCCGCCGGGTCGAGCCCCGCCGCCGCCCAGGCCTCGACGATCGCGGCCGTCTGCTGGTCGACACCGGGCGCGGTGAACCCGACCTTGGTGGCACCGTCGTTGGTGACGGCGGTGGCGCGGATGACCGCGCGGATCTGGTCGCCGTCGGCGAGCGCGTCGGACAGCCGGCGGAGCACCACCAGGCCGACTCCGTTGCCGGGAACCGTGCCGCCGGCCTGCTCGTCGAAGGGCCGGCACCGGCCGTCGGGGGAGAAGATCCCGCCCTGGTAGTGGACGTAACCGCGCTTGCGTACGGTGTCCACGGCGACGCCGCCGGCCAGCGCGGTGTCGCACTCGCCGAGGAGCAGGGCCTGCGTCGCCAGGTGCACCGCCGTCAGGGAGGTCGAGCAGGCCGTCTGCACGGTGAGGCTGGGGCCGTCGAGGCCGAGCCGGTAGGAGACCCAGGGGGCGAGGAACTCGCGGTCGGTGAGGATCCGCACCTGGAGCGCGCCGATGGACGCGGCGAGCTTGCGGTCGGTCTGCGCGGCCAGCATGTGCTCGGTGACACCACCGCCGACGTACACACCCGTGCGGGGCGGCCCGTCGAGGGGGTTGTAGCCCGCGTCCTCCAGGGCGGCCCAGGCCGTCTGCAGGAGCAGCCGGTGCTGCGGGTCGAGGGCGGCGGCCTCGGTGCGGTTGAAGCCGAACAGCTCGGCCTCGAACCGGTCCGCGTCCGGGAGGTAGCCCTTGGTGGGCACGTAGTCGCGGCCGCGGATCTCCTGCGGGTCGGCGCCGTCGGCGAGGAGCTCGTCCTCGGTGAAGTCGGTGAGGGAGCAGACGCCGCCGACGAGGTTGTTCCAGTACGTGTCCAGGTCGGGGGCGCCGGGGAAGCGTCCGCTCATCCCGACGACCGCGATCGCGGAGTCGAGGGATTCGGTGGTGGCGTTGGTGTCGGTCATCGTGTCAGCCCTTCCGGGAGGTCAGTCGTCGGGCGGCGGCGGTCCGCCGTGCGTGCCGGTCGCCGCCGCGCGCGGCGGCCGGCGTGCCGGTAGCGGGTTCGGCGGGGGCGGTGTTCGGGGTGCGGGCGCCGTCGAGGTGGGCGGCGAGCGCGGAGACGGTGGGGTGGCGGAACAGGTCGACGAGGGCGATCCCGCCGTCCAGGCCCTGTTCGCGCAGGGCGGTCAGCGCTTTCAGCAGCCGTATCGAATTGCCGCCCAGGTCGAAGAAGTTGTCGTGGACGCCGACCCGGTCGCGGGTGAGGACCTTCGCCCAGATCTCCGCGATCCGCTGCTCGGTCCCGGTGCCCGCGACGGCGTACGAGGTGTCCGGTGTGTGCCGCACGGTGGCCGGTTCGGGGAGGCTGCCGCGGACGATCTTGCCGTTGGCGCTGAGCGGCATCTCGTCCAGGTGGACGAAGAGCTCCGGCACCATGAAGCCGGGCAGCCGCCGGGCGAGATGGGCGCGCAGCTCCTCCTCGGCGGGGGCGGTGCCGTCCCGGCTCACGAAGTACGCCACGAGCCGCTGTTCGGCGCCGCTGCCGCGCACGGTGGCCGCCGCGAGCGCGATGTCCGGGTGAGCGGCCAACAGGGTCTCGATCTCGCCGAGTTCGAGGCGTACGCCGCGCAGCTTGACCTGGAGGTCGCTGCGCCCGAGGTAGTGGATGAGGCCGCGCGCGTCGATCTTGCCGAGGTCTCCGCTGCGGTACATGCGGGTGCCGGGCGCGCCGTGCGGGTCGGCGACGAACCGCTCGGCGGTCAGGCCGGGCCGGCCGATGTAGCCGCGGCCCAGGGAGGCTCCGGCGACGTAGATCTCGCCGGTGACGCCGGTGGGGACGGGCCGCAGCCGCTCGTCCAGGACGTAGACGCGGGCTCCGGCCACCGTGCCGCCGAGCACGACGGGCTCGCCGGGTTCCAGGTCGCCGGTGGTCGCGTAGACGGTGACCTCGCTCGGTCCGTACGCGTTGACGATCCGCCGCCCCGGCTCGGCCAGCCGCTCGACGAGTTCGGGCGGGCAGGCCTCGCCGCCGACCGCGATCGTCCTCAGCTCGGGCAGCAGGCCCCGCACGTCCGGCAGCAGCATGGCGGCGGACGGCGGCAGGAACACGTACGTGATGCGGGAGTCCCGCAGCCGGTGCAGGAGCGCCTCGCCGATCCGCTCGTCCTCGGTCGGGATGTGCAGCTCGGCGCCCGCGACCCAGGGGAAGAACAGGTCGGACACGGCGACGTCGAAGCCGAACGACACGAACTGGAGGACTCGGTCGTCGGGGTCGACCGGGAAGGAGTGGCGCACCGCCCGCGTCAGGTTCACCAGGGCCCGGTGCTCGACGGCGACGCCCTTGGGGACACCGGTGGAGCCGGAGGTGAACAGGACGTAGGCGAGGTCTTCCGGACGGGGTGCGCGGGCTTCACCGTTGGTGGCCGTGACGTCGGCGCTCATGACGGTCGTGGCGGCGGCGGTCACGGCGGACGGCCGGTCGAGGCGGAGGCACGGTATGCCGAGCGCCTCCCCCTTCTCCGCGGTCGCGGCCGCTGTCAGGAGCAGCTCGGTGCCCGAGATGTCGACCATGTAGCGGAGGCGGTCGTGCGGGTGGGCCTGGTCCAGCGGGACATAGGCACCGCCCGCACGCAGCACCGCGAGCGCGGCGATGCCCTGGTGGGCCGAGCGGGGCAGCAGCAGGCCGACCCGGGAGCCGAGCCGCACCCCGGCGGCGCGCAGTCGGCCGGCCAACTCGTCGGCCTGTTCGAGGAGTTCGCGGTAGCTGAGCCGCAGGTCGCCGTGGACCAGGGCGGTGGCGTCCGGGCGTTCGGCGGCGACGTCGGCGATCAGGTCGGGCACCAGGCGGTCGAGCGGCGCGGCCTCGGCGATGCGGTCGGCGCCGGCGATGGTCCGGCGGCGCTCGTCGGCCGGGACGGGGTCGACGGCGGACAGGGGCGTGTGCGGGTCGGCGAGGATTCCGGCGAGGAACGTCTCGAAGTTGCCCGCCCAGCGGCGTACCGTCTCGGCCTCGAACAGGTCGCTGCGGTAGATGAACTGGGCGGCCAGGTCCTCCCCCCAGCGTTCCACGAAGAGGTGGAAGTCGAACTTGGCGGTGTCCAGGGCAAGTTCGAGCCGCTCGGTGGCGGCGCCCGCGAGGGGCAGGGACAGGGCGGCCTCGTCGTCGTAGGTGAGGGCGACCTGGACCAGCGGGTCGTGGCCGGTCTCGCGGACCGGGGCGAGCCGGTCCACCACAGCCTCGAACGGCGCGTCCTGGTACGGCTGGGCGGCCAGCAGCGTGGCGCGGATCCGGCCGGTCAGCTCGTCGAGGGACGGGTCGCCGGAGAGGTCGACGCGCAGCGCCAGGGTGTTGGTCAGCATGCCGACCATCTCGTGGAGTTCGGGCCGCTCGCGCCCGGACGCCGGGAAGCCGATGACGAGGTCGTCACGGCCGCACAGCCGCCCGAGGAAGGCCGCGTACCCGGCGAACATCGTCATGAACGGCGTGGCCCCGCGCACCCCGGCCACCTCGGCGAGGCGCTCGCGGACCGCGGACCCGAGCCGGAACGGCACGCTGCCGCCGGCCGCCGAACGCACCGGCGGGCGCGGCCGGTCCAGGGGCAGTTCCATGGCGGCGGGCGCGCCGCGCAGCCGCTCCGCCCAGTGCGCGACGGACCCCTCGTACGCGCCCTCGGCCGCCCGTTCCCGCTGCCAGGCCGCGTAGTCCGGGAACTGCAAAGGGAGTTCGTCCGCCTGGTGGGTCAGATCACGGACCTCGTCCCGGTAGGCGGCGGACAGACCGTCGAGCATGATGCCCAGCGACCAGCCGTCGCAGACCAGGTGATGGGCGACGAGGAGCACCCGGTGGCTGCCGTCGTCGACGCCGTACACGGTGCAGCGCAGCAGCGGTCCGGCGCCGGTGTCGAAGGGGCGGGCGGCCTCGGCCCGCAGCAGGGCGTCCACCTCGCCCTCCGGCAGGTCGTCCACGACGGTGTACGCGGCGCGGCCGGTGGCCCGGACGAGCTGGGTCTGGGTGCCGTCCGCGGCGGTGCGGAAGACGGTCCGCAGCGACTCGTGGCGGTCGACCAGCGCGTCCAGGGCGCGGCCGAACGCGGCGGTGTCGAAGGGGCCGCGCACGGCGAAGGCGGCGGGCACGTTGTACTGGCAGGTGCCCGGGTTCAGCTGTTCGAGGACCAGCAGGCGGCCCTGGGCGTCGGAGACGGGGAACTCGTACTCCTCGTCCTGTCCGGCGAGCGGGTCGGCGTGCTCAACAGGCTCAGCAGGATCGGCGTGCTCAACAAGGTCGGTGAACATGGGTCAGTCCCCCCGGAGGGCGGTTTCGAGGACCGCGGCGATCTGGGCCGCCGGGTCCGGGGTGAGTACGTCGCTGTGGGTGCAGTCCAGTTCGTGCACCTCGACCACGGCGGTGCCGCGCCGCCAGCCCGCCGTCTTCTCGGCCGTGGTGGGCTCGGCGTCGCGGGTGGCGGAGAAGAGGGTCACCGGCCCGTCGTACGGGGACGGCTGCCACTCCCGTGCCAGGCGTACGTGGTGGGCGCCGGCGTCCACCATCGCGTGCAGCCGTGCCTCGTCCAGCGCCTCGGGGGCGTCCCCGCTGCGGCGGACCGTCGCGAACGCCTTCGCGCGGGAGAGCGGGCCCGGCGGCACGGGCAGGCCGCGGGCGTGGGAGCGCAGCAGCATGTGCAGCACCTCGTCCTCGATCACGGCCGGGTCCAGCGGGGTGCGGGAGACCTCCGGCGGCTGGGGCATGGAGTCCAGCGCGGCGAGCAGGCGGATCTCCTCGCCCGCGCGGCGCAGGCGCACCGCGATCTCGTAGGCGAGCGCGCCGCCGAAGGACCGCCCGGCCAGCGCATACGGGCCGTGCGGCCGGAGGGCGCGGATGCGTGCGGTGTATGCGTCCGCCATCTCGTCCATGGTGCGGGGCAGTTGGTCCGCGCCCGTCAGCAGCGCCGGGCTCTGCAGGGCGTGCACCGGCCGGGCCGGGTCGAGGTGGCGCAGCAGCGAGGCGAACGACCAGCCGAGGCCGAGCCCCGGGTGCACACAGAACAGCGGGGTGCGCTCGCCGCCCGCGCGCAGGGTGAGCAGCGGGGCCAGGCTGTCGTCGGCCGGCATCCGGTCCGGCCGGGCGGCGGAGGTCCTCCGCCCGGGCCGGGCGGCCGGTGCGGCCGGGGGCGCGGTGTCGAGCCGGGCGGCCAGCGCGGCGGGGGTCGGCGCGTCGAAGAGCGTGGCCAGCGGGACCCGTACGTCCAGGGCCGCCTCGACCTTCGAGGTCAGCCGCATCGCGGTCAGGGAGTGGCCACCGGAGGCGAAGAAGTCGGTGTCCGGTGCCACCTCCGGCATCCCGAGCACCTCGGCGAACAGCGCGCACAGCTTCCGCTCCCGCACGCTGCCCGGCGCCCGTGCCCCGGCGACGGCCTCGCTGGTCCCGGGCCCGGGCTCGGGCAGCGCGGCCCGGTCGACCTTGCCGTGCCGGGTGAGCGGAACCCGGTCGATGGGGGCCCACACGGACGGCACGAGATGGGCGGGCAGATGGCGTGCGGCGTGCCGGCGTACCCGGGCGAGGGTGTCGGGCCAGGGTTCCGTCGGCTCCTCCGGCACCAGCCACGCCGCCAGCCGTTTGCCGCCCGCCGCGTCCCTGCGGGCGGCGACCACCGCGCGGGTCACGCCGGGGCAGCCGGCCAGGGCGGCCTCGACCTCGGCCGGTTCGACACGGAAGCCGCGGACCTTGATCTGGTCGTCGGCGCGTCCGGCGAACTCCAGGACACCGTCGGGAGACCAGCGGGCCAGGTCACCGGTGCGGTACATGCGGGTGCCCGGCGGACCGTACGGGTCGGCGACGAACCGTTCGGCGGTCAGGCCCGGCTGCCCGAGGTAGCCGCGGGCGAGTCCGGCACCGGCGAGATAGAGCTCGCCCACGCTCCCGGCCGGCGTCGGGCGCAGCCGGTCGTCGAGGACATAGCCGCGGGTGTTGTCCAGCGGACGGCCGATGGGGACGGCGGCCGAGCCGGCCGGGGCGGTGTGCGCGGTGGCGAACACCGTGGTCTCGGTGGGCCCGTAGCCGTTGACGACGGTCGTGCCGGGGCAGTGCTCGCGGATACGGCGCACGGTCCCGGGCGCCAGGACGTCGCCGCCCGCCCAGACCTCGCGCAGTCCGGCGAGCGATCCGGGCGCGATCTCGGCGACGGTGCGCAGCAGTTCGGGGGTGAGGAGCAGCGCGGTGATCCGCTGTTCGGGCACCATCCGTCCGAGCAGTTCGGGTGTGGTGGTCCCGGCGGGGGCGACGACCGCGGTCCCGCCGTTCAGCAGCGGGATCCACACCTCGTACGTCGTGGAGTCGAAGGTGTACGGGCTGTGCAGCAGCACCCGCTGGTGGGCGCCGCCCTGGAAGCGGCTGTCGGCGGCGAGTTCGACGATGCCCCGCTGGGGGACGATCACGCCCTTGGGCTCTCCGGTGGAACCGGAGGTGAAGAGCACGCAGGCGGTGGAGTCCGGGTGGGCCACGGGGCCGTGGAACACTCCGCCGTCGCCCCGCTCGCGGGCGTCCAGCAGGGCGATGTGCGCGGGCAGTTCGGCCCCCGGCTCCCCCGCGGTCAGCGCCACCCGCACCGCCGCGGCCGCCGCGAGCCTGGCCAGTCGCTCCGGCGGCTGCCTGGCGTCGAGCGGGAGCCAGCCGGCGCCTGCCTTGAGGACCGCGAGCTGGGCGACGACCTGGTCCGGTGAGCGGGGCAGCAGCAGGGCGACGATGTCACCGGGGGCCACTCCGGCGCCGGCCAGCCGGGCGGCGAGCCGGTCCGACTCGGCGTCGAGGCGGGCGTACGTCAGGACGCCGTCGGCCCACTCCACGGCGGGCGCGTCCGGGGTGCGGGCCGCCTGCTCGGCGAACCGCCCGACCACGGTGGCCGGACCGGCCACCGTGCGGACCGGGCCCGCGGCCAGGGCGAGCAGCGCGCCGCGCTCGTCGTCCGGCAGGACGTCGAGCCGGTCGGCGGGCCGCCCGGGGTCGCCGGAGAGTTCCTCGAAGACGCGGACCATACGGCCGGCGACCGCGTCCGCCGAGACGCCCCGGCGGCAGCTCACCGACAGCAGCATCCGCTCGGCGACGGCGACCGCGAGGGTCACCGGGTAGTGCGTCGCGTCGTTCACCCCGAGCAGGCATGCCTCCTCGGGCCCGTCCTGGCCCTCGGACCGCTGCGGGAAGTTCTCGAACGCGAGGACCGTGTCGAAGAGTTGACCGGCGCCCACCGCGTGCTGCACCTCGGCGAGGCGTGCGTGCTGGTGGCTCAGCAGCCGGGACTGCTCGTCCTGGACACGGGAGAGGAGCTCGCCGACGCTCTCGCCGTCGCGCAGCCGTATCCGTACCGGCAGGGTGTTGATGAACAGGCCCGCCATGCTCTCGACGCCGGGCAGATCGTGCGGGCGGCCCGAGACGACCGCGCCGAAGACCAGGTCCCGTGCGCCGGTCATCCGGGCGAGCACCAGGGACCACGCGGTCTGCACCAGGGTGTTGAGGGTGACGCCCGCCTCGGCGGCGCGCCGGGTCAGGGCCGCTGTGAGCGCGGCCGGCAGCAGCACCCGGGCCCGGCCCGACTCCTCGTCGGGTGCCGTCGGCGCGAGCAGGGCGGGCCGTTCGAGGCCCTCCAGCGCCTCGCACCAGGCGGTCTCGGCCTTCTGCTGGTCCTGTCCGCTCAGCCACACCAGGTACTGCCGGTAGGGCGCGGCGGGCGGCAGCGGCCGGCCCGCGATCAGCTCGTTCAGGTCCCGCTCCAGGATCGGCAGGGACCAGCCGTCGATGAGGATGTGGTGGACCGACAGGACCAGTTCGGTCCCCGTGTCCTGCCGTACGAGCAAGGCGCGGACCAGCGGCGGACGCGCCAGATCGAAACGGCGCTCCGCGTCCTCGCTCAGCAGCACGGCCCTACGGTCGTCCGCCTCGGCGGGTTCCAGACCCGTCAGGTCCGCCTCCGCCCAGGGCACCTGGGCCTTCTGCGGGACGATCTGCACGGGCCGGTCGAGGCGCTTGTGCCGGAAGCAGGCGCGCAGGTTGGGGTGCCGCTCCAGGAGCGCGTTCACGGCGGCCCGCACGGCGGCCCCGTCGACGGACGGGCCGATCCGGAAGCGGGCCTGGACGAGATAGGGGTCGGGTCCCGCGCTGCCCCGTACGGCGTGGAAGAGCAGGCCCTCCTGGACCGGGGAGAGCGGGAGTACGTCCGCGATGCGCCCGCTCATCGGACGACCTCCTCGTCGAGGTCGTCGAACTCGTAGGAGACGTAGGAGCCGTCGGAGTCCGCAGAGTTGCCGAGTTCGTCGGATCCGTCGGAGTCCGCAGAGTTGCCGAGTTCGTCGGAGCCGTCGAACTCGTCGGAGTCTTCGAAGTCACCGAAGTCCATGCCGCCCTCCAGCAGCGCGAGTTGGTCGGTCGTCAGGTCGACCAGGGGGAAGTCGGACGGGGTGTGGACGGCGTCGCCGCCCGGCGCGGCCCGGTCCGCGAGCTCGGTGAGCGCCTCGGACCAGCGGCGGGCCAGGTCCCGTATCCCGTCCTCGGTGAACACCCCGGCCGCGTACGAGAAGGTGGCTTCGAGACGCAGTTCGCCCGCCACCTCGTGGGCCAGCGCGTCCACTTCGAGGGCATGGTCGAGCGGCAGCGCGTCAGGGCCGATGTCAAGCAGCCGCCCGCCCGCCGCGTCGCCGCCGCTGAACCGGCCCAGATAGTTGAAGCGCACGTCGGGCGCGGGCAGTGCGGCGAGTGCGGGGCCCGCCTCGGGGCTGAGATAGCGCAGGACTCCCCAGCCGAGACCGCCGGACGGGACCGCCCGCAGCTGTTCCTTCACGCGTTTCAGGGCCTCCCCCGCCCGCCCGTCGGCCACGTCGCCGATGTCGAGGCGGACCGGGTACTGGGTGGTGAACCAGCCGACGGTGCTGGACACGTCCACGGGAGCCGAGAGCGGCTCGCGGCCATGGCCCTCGATGTGGACCAGCAGGGCCGTGCCGGTGCCACGGTGCCGCACGGCGGCCGTCGTCAGGGCGGTGAGGAGGACGGCGTCGGGGCCGCAGTTGAAGGCTCCCGGCAGCGTGACGAGCGCGCTCCTGGTGAGCTCCGCGTCCAGCTCGACGGTGACGGTCGCCCGGCGGTCGCCCGCCCCGCGGCCCCCGGCGATCCGGACGTCCGGCCCCGTCAACTGCCGTGTCCACCACGGCACTTCGGCGCTCAACTGGTCGGCCTCGCGTGACAGCAGCCGGGCCCAGCGGGCGAACGAGGTGCCCTTCGGGAGGCCGGCGCCACCCCCGGGCCCCGTGTGACCCGCGCTGCCCGCGGACCCCTCCGCCAGCGCTTCGGCCAGCTCGGGACCGAGGACCCGCCAGGAGACCCCGTCGACGGCCAGATGGTGCACGGTCAGCAGGAGGAGCCCCTGGCGGTGCGGTCCGGCGTCGAGCCATACGGCCCGCAGCATCTCGCCGGCCTCCGGGCGCAGGACCGTGGTGCGCGCCAACTCCGCCGCGATGTCAGCGGGTTCGGCGGTCTCCGGAACGTCCAGACGGACGGTCTGCCCGGCGTCCGGGCCGGTGTCGGCGTCCGGGCCGGTGTCGGCGGGCACCTCCAGTTCCCAGTCGGCGGTGTCGTGGCGCAGCAGCCGCATCCGCAGTACGGGGTGCCGCTCGGCGAGGCCCCGGACGGCCGAGCCGATCCGCTCCAGGTCCAGGTCCGTGCCGGGCGGCAGCGGGAACACCATGGACTGGGTGAACTTCCCTGTGTCCGAGGCCTGTTGGCGCCACCAGTGCATCACCGGGGTGAGCGGGAAACGGCCGTCCCCGGTGTCCTGTTCCTCGTCGGGCGAGGCCTCGGCGGGCGTCCGCGCGAGGGTGGCGAGCCGGGCGGGCGTCCGTACGGTGAACACGTCCCGTGGGCTCAGGGCGAGACCGGCCGCCGAGGCACGGGCGGCCAGCTGGATGGCCATGATGCTGTCGCCGCCGAGCCGGAAGAAGTCGCCGTCCACGGAGACCTGTCCGGCGCCCAGGACCTCCGCGAACAGCCGGCACAGGGTCCGCTCGCGGTCTGTCGCGGGGGCCCGGCCCTCGTCCGCGGCGCGTTCGGCGGGGGCGGGCAGCGCGGCCCGGTCGATCTTGCCGCTGGTGGTCAGCGGCAGCGTGTCGAGGACCAGCACATCGGCCGGGACCATACCGGCAGGCAGCCGTGCGGCGGCGTGTGCGAGCAGCGCGTCCGGGTCGAGGGCGTGTCCGGGGGCCGGCACGGCATAGGCGACCAGGCGCGGACCGCCGCCGCGGCCCTCGCGTACGACGACCACCGCCCGGTCCACGGCGGGGTGTTCGGCGAGTACGGCCGCGATCTCGCCCGGTTCGATCCGCAGGCCGCGCACCTTCACCTGCTCGTCGCCGCGGCCCAGGAAGTGGAGGGTGCCGTCGTCGTCGCGGTACGCCAGGTCGCCGGTGCGGTACATCCGGCCGCCGGGCGGCCCGTACGGGTCGGCGACGAACCGCTCGGCGGTCAGGCCCGGCTGCCCGAGGTAGCCGCGGGCGAGCGCGGCCCCCGACAGATACAGCTCGCCGCACACCCCGGCGGGCACCGGGCGCAGCAGCTCGTCGAGGAGGTGGACGCCGGTGCCGGCCAGCGGGGTGCCGATGGGCGGGGCGGTGCCGTCGGCGGACAGCGGCCCGGAGACGGTCACGAGGACGGTGGCCTCGGTGGGGCCGTACGCGTTGTGGAAGCGGCGCCCGTCGACGGCCCAGCGGGCCACCAGGTCAGGCGGGCAGGCCTCCGCGCCGACGACGATCGTGCGCAGCCCGGGGAAGGGCCCTTCGGGCACGGTCGCCAGGACGGACGGCGGTACGAACGCGCAGGAGATCCGCCGCCCGGTCAGCACCGCCCCGAGGTCGTCGCCGACCAGCGGCCCGGCGGGCGGCACGACCAGGGCGCCGCCGGAGCCGAAGGCCAGGCACATCTCGCCGATGGAGATGTCGAAGGACGGCGACCCGAGCTGGAGCACCCGGCTGCCGCCGTCCAGCGCGAGCCGCTCCACCAGGGTGCGCACCATCGCGGCCACACCCGCGTGGGTGACGACCACGCCCTTGGGGGCGCCGGTGGAACCGGAGGTGTGGATGACGTAGGCGGGCCGGTCGGGGTCCAGGGGGGTGGCGGGCAGTGACTCACCCGCGTACACCTCGCCGTCCACCGCTTCGTACGCCTCTTCGTACGCCCGCTCGTCCAGGACCAGGCGCGGTACGTCCGTCTCCACCGGCAGGCCCTCGGGGCCGGTGACGAGGAGGTCGGGGGCGGCGGCGGTGAGGGTGCGCACGAGGCGCTCGGCGGGGTGGTCGGGGTCGAGCGGGAGATGGGCGGCACCCGCCCGCTGGACGGCCAGTGCGGCCACCGGCCAGTCGGTGCCGCGGCCCAGGGCCAGCGCCACGATCCGCCCGGGGCCTGCCCCGTGCCGTATCAGGTGTGCGGCCAACCGGTCGACACGGTCGGTGAGTTGGGCGTACGTCAGGGTCCGCTCGGCCGATTCCAGGGCCACCGCGTCCGGGGTGCGGGCGGCCTGCCGGGCCACCAGGTCCGGCAGCGACACGGGCTCGGGGGCGGCGGGTCCGGCCGAGGCCGCGAGCAGCCGCTGCCGCATGCCGCCGGGCACCAAGTCCATGTCCCCGACGAGCGCGTCGGGGTCGGCGGTGATCCGGTGCAGGAGCTCGATGTAGCACTCGGTCCAGCGGGCGACGGTCTCGGTGGAGAACACGTCGGTACGGATACCGAAGAGGCCCTCCATGCCGTCGTCGCAGTCCTTCACGACGCCGACGAGGTCGTGTTCGCCGCCGGTGTGGATGCGCTCCGGCTCGGCGAACTCCTTCATCACCGTGACGCTCGGCTGCTGCGTCAGATGCATGAACACCCACTGGTAGAGCGGGGCGCGGCCGGCGCTGCGCTCGGGCGCGACGGCCGAGACGATCCGGCCGACCGGCACGTCCGCGCCCGCCATCAGGTCCGGGAAGTCGGTGGCGAACGCGGCCAGCACGTCGGCGAAGGAGCGGTCGGGCCGCACCTGCCAGCGGGTCGGCACGGCGTTCATGACGTACCCGATGACCTGGTCCAGGCCCTTGGCGGAACGGTTGGCGATGGGGGTGCCGAGGACCAGGTCGTCGGCGCCGCTCACCCGGTGCGCGAGGACGGCGAAGGCGGCCATCAGGACGACGTAGACGGAGGCTCCGCGCTGCCTGGCCAGGGCGCGCACGGCCGCGGCGGTCGGCGCGTCGATGTGGAAGGGGACCTGCGCGATGCCGTCGCCCTCGGTGACGGGGGTGCCACCGCCGCCCCGCACGGTGAGCGGGCCGGGCGGGTCGGCCAGGTAGCGGCGCCAGAAGTCGAGCCGTTTGGCGAAGACCCCGGACTCCTCCAACTCCTCCTGCCAGCAGGCGAAGTCGGCGTACTGGATGGCCGGCCGGGTCAGCTTCGGCTCCTGGCCGTCGCGCAGGGCGACGTACGCCTGGGCGAACTCGCCCTGCAGCACATCGAACGACCACCAGTCGCTGATGGTGTGGTGCAGGCTCAGCATCAGCGTCGAGCGCCGCTCGTCGACCCGGACGAACCTCGCCCGGATCAGCTTGTCCCTGCTGAGGTAGAAGGGGCGGCCACGGAAGGCGTCGAAGGCCTCCGCGATGGTCGTGCCGGTGCCCCGCAGGTCCTCGCGCTCCAGAACGAAGGGGCCGTCGTCGGGGAAGTGGACGCGCGGCTCCCCCGTCTCGCCCGCCACGATGCGGGTGCGCAGGATGTCGTGGTGGGCCTGGATCAGCGTCAGCGCCCGCTCCAGATGGGCCGGGTCCACGGGCTGGTCGAAGTGGTAGGCGGAGCACAGGTTCAGCGCGGGGGTGCCGGGATACAGCTCCTCGTACACCCACAGGTCCCGCTGGGCGGAACTCAGCGGCACCGGCCGCGCCGGGTCGCGCGGCGGGACGACGGCGGGCACCTCCCGGTCCCGCCCTGCTTCCACCATGCGCCGCATCAGCCGCACCCGCTGCTCGCCGCCGAGCGCGCTGAAGCGGTCGGCAAGGGAAGGGGAAGAAGAAGGGGCGGGGGAAGAAGGGGAGACGGCGGTGGCTACGGCGGCAGTCTCGGAAACGGTGGGGGCGGTCATCGGACGGCCTCTTTCAGTTCGGCCAGGCGGTGCAGGCCCGCGAGTACGTCGTCGAGGCCGAGGCCGAAGTCGATGAAGCAGGCGATCTCGTCGACACCGAGTTCCGCCAGGTCGGCGAGCATCTTGGCGCAGTGGCCGGGCGAGCCGAGGAGACTGCCCCAGCTCAGATAGCGCTCGAAGGCGAAGTCGGCGAGCATCGCGGTCTGTTCGTCGGTCAGGCGCGCGGTCCCGGGGTCGGCCGAGCGGTTGGCGGCGGTCTGCCGGACGTAGGAGGCGAGGTATGTCTTGAGCGGGGCGCCCGCGAGGCGGCGTACCTCCGCGTCGTCCACGCCGACGTAGGTGTGGGCCATCAGCGTCACCCGGCCGTGCGCGCCGGTGCCCCTCTGGTCGGGGGCGGCGGCGCAGGCGGCCCGGTAGCGGGCGATCTTCTCGGCGAGTTCGTCCCGGCTCTGTCCGACGGTCGCCCCGAGCACTCCGGTGCGCAGCCGTCCGGCCGCCTCCCAGGTCTCCGGGTTGCCGGACGTGGTGACCCACAGGGGCAGGGTCTCCTGCACGGGCCTGGGCTGCGGCAGTACGGAGACGGGTGCGCCGGTGCCGTCGGGGTACTCGGCGCTCTCCCCCGCCCACAGCGACCGCAGCACCGGGATGGTGTCCAGGGTGCGTTCCCGGCGGTCGGCGTAGTGCCCCGGGGCGAGGGTGAAGTCGGCGGAGTGCCAGCCGGTGGCCACGGACAGGCCGACCCTGCCGTGCGAGAGGTTGTCCACGACCGCCCAGTCCTCGGCGACGCGCAGCGGGTGGTGCAGCGGCAGGACGACGCTGCCCGCGCGGATGCCGATCCGCTCGGTGGCGACCGCGAGCGCCGCGCTGAGCACCGGCGGGCTGGGGAAGACCTGCCCGACCTGTTGGAAGTGGCGTTCAGGGGTCCAGATGGCATGAAAGCCGAGCCGGTCCGCGGTCTTCGCGACGGTGAGGATGTCCTCGTACGTCTGCGCGTGCCGCGTCTCGCCGGCGGTGCTGTCCGCACCGAAGAACATCACGCTGAGGTCCATTGCCTCTCCTTCTGCTTCGGGCTGCCGTGGGGCTGCGATTCCGGCCGGCGCGGCACGCGCGGGCGGCGGGTGATGGGGGCCGCGGCGGGCGCGGGACCGGCTTCGGCCCGCTCCAGCTCGGCGGCGAGCAGGGCGACCGTGGGAGCGGCGAAGAGCTGGGCGCCGGTCACCGGCCGTTCGTCGGTACTGAGGCGGGCCGCGACGCGCACAGCGCGCAGTGAGTTGCCGCCGAGTGCGAAGAAGTCGTCGTGCAGGCCGATGTCCGGCCGGCCGAGGACGTCACTCCAGACGGCGGCGGTTCTGCGCTCCAGCGCGGTCCAGGGGCGCGCCGTGTTCTGCGGGGTGCGGGCCGAGGCCGCGAGCTGGTCGCTCTCGTCGGCGCGGCGGGGCGGTTCGGCGAGGCCTAGCCGCGAGATACGGGTCCCGGGGGCGGCCGCCGCCGTCTCAAGGGCGTGCACGAGCGCGTCCGCGAGCCAGTCGACGAACTCCCGCTCCAGGGAGTCGGTGCGGTACTCGAAGGTCAGGGTCAGGCCGTCCGGGGCGCCGCCGGGGCCGGTCTCGTCGGTGACGTCGACCAGCAGCTCGAACCGGGCGGCCCCGGTGCGCACCACCTCGACTCCGGTGTCGGCGCCGGGCAGGTCGACCTCGGCACGGGCGTTGTTCTGGAGCGCGAGCACCACGTCCGTGAACGGCTGCCGCCCGGGGGTGCGCGCCGGGTTGAGCGCGCCGACCACGTGCTCGAACGGCACGTCCTGGTGGGTGAAGGCGGCCAGGTCGGTGTCCCGGACCCGGCCCAGCAGCTCGCCCGCGGTGGGGTCGCCGGACACGTCGGTGCGCAGCACCAGCATGTTGACGAAGAACCCGACGACGTCCTCGACGCTGCCGTCACCGGCGCGCGCGGCGACCGGCGCGCCGACCGCCGTGTCCTCGTCGGAGCCCGCCCGCACCAGTGCGGTGATCAGGGCGGCGTGCAGCGCCATGAAGAGGGTGGCGCCCTGGTCGCGGGCGGAGTCGACGAGGCGGGCATGGGCCGCGGCGTCCAGTCGGCGTACGACGACGCCGGCGGCCTGTCCCGGTACGGCGGGCCGGTCCCGGCGCCGGGGCAGCAGCGGACCGTCGACCGGCAGTCCGGACAGTTCCTTGCGCCAGTAGGTGAGTTGGCGTACCTCAAGGGAGTGCGGGTCCGCCGGGGAGCCGAGCCGTTCGAGCAGGCGGCGGGCATGTTCGGCGTACGGCACGGCGAGCGGGCGCGGGGCGGCGCCGTCGTCGCCCCGCACCCGGGCCCGGTAGGCGCGCGACAGGTCACGGAACAGCGGGCGCAGCGACCAGCCGTCGCCGGCGATGTGGTGGATGAGCACCAGCAGCGCGTGCTCGTCCGGACGTTCCCGTGTCGTGAACAGGGTGGCGCGCAGGGGGAGTTCGGTCCGCAGGTCGAAGAGGTGCCGGGCCTCCTCGGCGATGCGGCCGGCCAGCTCGCTCTCCGGAACGTGCGCATGGGTGAGCGGCGGCCGTGCCTCCTCCCCCGTCAGCACCCGCCGCACGGGGGCGCCGTCCTCCTCGTCGAAGACGGTGCGGAGCACGTCGTGGCGGTCGGCGACGAGGTTCAGGGCGTCACCGAGCGCGGCCACGTCGATGTCGCCGCGCAGCCGCAGCAGCATCGGCAGGTTGTACGCGTTCCCGGCGCCGATCCGGTCGAGGAACCACAGGCGGTGCTGGGCGTGGGAGACGGGGAGGGCGCCGGTGGAGGTCCCGGGGACGGGAGCCGTCACCGCCCTGGGGGCGGCCACCGGGGTGCTCAGACGATCCGCCTCCACGTGCGGTGCCAGCCGTGCCGGGGTGCGTGCCTTGAAGAGCGTGACGATGTCCGTCTCGGCGCCGAGCACCGCGTGGACGCGGCCCAGCAGCCGGGCGGCCAGCAGGGAGTGGCCGCCGAGCGCGAAGAAGTCGTCGTCGGGGCCGACCGCGTCCACCCGCAGGATCTGGGCGAAGAGTGCGCACAGGGTCCGTACGGTCTCGTCCGCCGCGGTGGGTCCGGCGCCGGAGGCGGGCGCAACGTCCGTACCCGGCCCGCCGGCAGCGGGCGCGGGGGCCGGCAGGGACGCCCGGTCCAGTTTTCCGCTGGGGGTCAGGGGAAGCGCGTCCAGCGGGACGAACGCGGCGGGGACCAGGTACTCGGCCAGGACCGTTCCGGCGAAGGCACGCAACTTGCCTTCGTCCAGGGCTTGTTCACGACCCTGGCGCGGTACGACGTAGGCGGTCAGCTGCCGGTCGCCGGCCGGGTGCTCGTGGGCGACGACGGCCGCCCGCTCGATGTCCGGGTGCCGGACCAGCACGCTCTCGATCTCACCCGGCTCGACCCGGAAGCCGCGTATCTTCAGCTGGCTGTCGGCCCGGCCCAGGTATTCCAGTACCCCGTCCGGGCGGCGCCGCACGAGGTCGCCGGTGCGGTACACGCGCTCGCCGTCGGGGGCGGCGACGAAGCGTTCGGCGGTCAGCCCGGGCTGTCCGCGGTAGTCACGGGCGACGCCCGCTCCGGCGGCGTACAGCTCGCCCGTCGTGCCGTCCGGGACCGGGGCGAGCCGCTCGTCGAGGACGTACAGCCGTTTGCCGGCCAGCGGGCGGCCGATGGGCACGGGGCCGCCGTCCGCCACGTCCTCGGGGGTGACGGGGTGGACGGTGAGGAAGACCATGCACTCGACGGGTCCGTAGCCGTTGCTCAGCCGCAGCGCGGGACGGCGTTCCAGGGCGCGGGCCACATGCGGGGCCGAGAGGGCCTCGCCGCCGACGACGAGTTCGCGCAGGCCCTCGATCGCCTTCGGGTACTCGTCGACGATCACATTGAAGAGGGACGCGGACAGATACATGGAGGTGATGCCGTGCTCGGCGACGAGCCGTGCCATCACGAAGGGTTCGGGCCGGCGCCCCAGGTGCAGGACGCACGTACCGCCGTTCATCAGCGGACCCCACAGCTCCAGGGCGAACGCGTCCCAGGACAGCGGCGCGCACTGGAGCCAGACGGCTCCGGGGCCGAAGGAGGCGAAGTCCTGCCCGGTCAGGGTGGACGTCACGGCGTGATGCGGTGCGGCGATGCCCTTGGGCCGGCCGGTCGAACCGGAGGTGAACATCACGCAGGCGATGTCGTCCGGCCCCACGGAAACCGTTCCGCGTGCCAACGGGCCTGCCTGTAGGGCGTCTTCGACGTGCACGGGCCGGGCGCCGGAGCCCGCCGGCGGGGCGGCCGCGGGGTCCGTGTCCCGGGACGCGACCACCACCACGGCGCCCGCGTCCGCCGCCATCGCGCGCAGCCGCTCGTCCGGGAAGTCCGGGTCGAGCATCACGTATCCGGCGCCGGCCTTGAGGATACCGAGCACCGCCACGACCAGTTCGGCCGAGCGCTCCAGATACACGCCGACCGTGTCGCCGCGCCGCACTCCGTGTCCGGCGAGCAGGCCCGCCATCCGGTCGGCCCGCGCGTCGAGTTCGGCGTAGCTCAGCCGCTCGTCGCCATGGATCAGCGCGGTGGCCTCCGGGGCCCGCTCCGCCTGTTCCTCGAACAGCTCATGTACGCACTTCATGGCGCTCACCTCGCTTTTCCCGGCTCTCGGTGGTCTCAGTGGCCGGTACGCCGGTCCGGTCGGCCGAGGTGTCGGTCTCACCGGCCGGTACGTCGGTGTCGTCGGCCGGTACGTCGATGTCGGGAAGGAGTACGTCGATGTTCCTGATCGAGCGGCTGGCCAGGCCCCACAGCGAGACGACGGTCCCGGCGACGCCGGCGAGGAGCAGCATGGCCGCCATGCCGGTGCCGGGGGCGTCGCCCAGCAGGGGGCCCAGGACCGTGAAGAGGCCGGAGCCCGAGGCGGCCTGCGGCTCGAAGAAGTGGTCGGCGAGCGGACCGGAGAGCGCCATGGCCAGCGGGACGGAGATCTGCGAAAGGAACATCACCGCGCCGAAGACCCGGCCCTGCCATTCCTGGGGGACCTTGCTCTGCACGATGGCCTGCATCGAGGAGTTGACGGTCGTCATGAGCAGCGCGCCGACCAGGATGGCCAGGCTCCAGCCGACGACGCCGTCCACGAGCGCCATCACCACCAGGGCGGACAGACACATGCCGACGACGCCGAGCATCATGCCCCGGCCCCGGTTCTTCGGTCCGCCCCAGGCGGCCATCAGCAGACCGCCGAGGACTCCGCCGACGCCGGTCGCGCTGTTCACGACGGCGAGCGCGTCGTTGCCCGCCCGCAACAGGACCATGGGCTGGATCACCGCGAAGCCGAAGACCATCACCAGGTTGACGACACAGAAGTTGGCGATCAGGGCGCGCAGGCTGGGTACCCGGAACAGGTAGCGCAGCCCGGCGACGGCCTCGGCCGTGATCCTGGGGCGCGCTCCGACGGTCTTCTCCGCGGCCTGGGCGGCCTGGGCGGCTGTGTCTGCTTTGGGTTCACGTAGCCGCACAATGCGCACGCCGACCAGCGCGAAGGCGTAACTCGCCAGGTCGATGAGGAGGGTGGGGCCCATTCCGAAAAGGGCGATCAGGACACCGCCCAGGGCCGGTCCGCCGATCCCGGCGGCGCTCTTGGCGCCCGCCAGCAGCCCGTTGGCACGGCCGAACTGGTCCTTGCGGACGAGGAGCGGGACTGCGGAGGACAGCGCCGGGAACTGGAAGGACGCGCAGATCCCGAGCAGCAGGGTGGCGGGATAGACCTGCCAGTACTGCAGCTCCCCGAGGTAGTGGAGGAGGGCGAGTACACCGACGACCAGCAGTCCGCCCGTGTCCGCTATTTGCAGTGCGGCCCGTTTGGTGATCCGGTCGACGATTGCACCCGCAATGGGGCTGAATACTGCTTGTGGCAGCATCGCGCAGAGTGAGAGAGCGGTGACCGCAGTGGCATGTCCACCGGCGGACCAGACCTCGATGATGAACGCGAACCTGACCGCCGCGCTTCCCAGGAGGGAGACCGTCTGGCCTGACCAGACGAGCATGAGCGGCCCCATCCCCGTGAAACGTCCGGGAATGTCCGCTGTTTTCCGGGCGCCCATGTCAGGAGCCGTGCCCGTTGCACAGAAGCGACGGGCGCGATGGCGGATACGCCGGCCTGTCTTCGAGCGGAGTGCTTACCACGCCTCAATCCCCCAGGAATTCGGATTCCCCTGCGGATCACCATGGATCGCGCCTGAATTGAACAGCCCACAGCATGGGGGCGGCGATTACCTATGCGTTCCCATCGCGAACATCGGAGCGGGAATCGGAAGGGAACAGTCCGGGAGAGAATCGGGATCCGCTCGGGCGAGGGTCCGGCTGAAGCTGTCTGCAGAAGGAGTACTCCAGTGAAGGACCCCCGGGATCGTTCGCCGGACGGGGCGGAGCTGCGGCACGCCCTCCAGGACCTGTCCACCGTGGAGCGCTGGGCGGAGCGTGTGTCGGCCGGCGGCCGTCCCGAGCCGTACACCTCTCCGGAGACTCTGGAGGGACCCGAGTTCAGCGTCGACACCGAGACGGTGGAGGGCATGCACAGCGTGGCCGCCATCACCGACTGGCCGCCGCACGGGAACTCGGCCCCCGCGGAGCTCGACGACGCCTCGCGCGCCGCGCTGCGCTCTCTGGTCAGGTCCCTGCTCGACCTGGCGGGCCACGAGTCGGGACCGGCCCGTACCCATGTGGTGCTGGCCCCCGGCGGACCACGCGTCGTGGCCTGCCTGCTCGGTGAAGAAGCCCTGGTCACGAACCGTTCCCGCGACGGTTCCCCGGGGCGGTAACGGACCGGGAACGGACCGGGAACGCCCCCCAGGAAAGTCAGTGATGTCGGGAAGCGGAAACCACCGCAAAACCCGCAGACATCACAAAGGGGCGAGAAAATGGGACGCAAGCTTGCTGGAATCTTCGGGATCCTCGCGGCGACGCTGGCCTTCGGCATCGGTGCCACGGTCGAGGCGGGTCACTCGCAGGGTCAGCAGGGTTCGCAGCACGTGCTTGCGGAGAGCACCGGCCCGACGGGCACCGGTTCCTGACCAGCCCCTACGACTGTGCCCCGCACCGGAGTTCCGGTGCGGGGCACAGTTGTGTCCGGAGTGTCAGCGGCGGCGGTCCGCGGGTACCCCCATCTCGGCGAAGAGGGACTCGGCCGCCGCCCGGTGCGCGGCGGCGTCCCCGGCATCACCGAGGGCATCGGCCATGCCCACCAGCGCGTACGCCTGCTCGACGCGGTAGTTGGTGTTCGTCGCGATCTGGTACGCATGCGTGTGCAGGGCGAGTGCGGTCTCCGTGTCCCCCTGCCGGTACCGCAGCCTGCCCACGGTGTTCTCCACCTTGGCGCGGCGCACCGGCAGTACGTTCGCCCGCACGAGATCGAGTGCACTCTCCGCGAAGTCCGGGGTGCCCACGGGCCGGCCGAGCCGCTCATCGACATCGGCCGACACGGCCAGGACCAGAGCGACGTCCCCCGGGTCGCCGAAATCGGCGCACAGCTCGCGCGCCTTTTCCAGAAGGCGGGCCGCCTCCTCGTACTCGCGGAGGCCGACATGCGCCATGGCCAGATCGGTGATCGCTCCGAACTGGTGCTCGTGCTGCCCCAGTTCGTCCCTGAGGTCGACCGCCCGCCGGGCCGCGTCCCGGGCTTCCTCGTACCGGCCCCATTGCTCGTAGAGCGTGCTGAGGACGGTCAGTGTCTCGGCCTCCGCCCGCGGGATGTTCAGTTCCCGCTCCTGGGCGATCGAGTTCTCCAGGTGGACCAGGGCCTCGGAAAAGCGGCCGAGCAGGCTGCTGAGCTGCCCGAGCGTGGTCTCGCTGTGGGCCTCGGTGTGCCGGTCCCCGAGGCGGACCGCGACGTCCCGCCCCTCCCTGGCCGCCTCCAGGCCCTCGGCGAAACGGCCGAGCCGCCAGCAGGCGACGCCCAGGTTGGACAGGCTCACCCCCAGCAGCCCCAGGTCGCCGAGCCGGCGGGCCGCGGCCACCGCGACGCGGCCCAGATCGCCGAACTCCTCCATCTGTCCACGCGCGTTGAGCTGGAAGACCAGGTTGCGGACCAGGCAGACCGCGTACCGGTCGTGCCCGCGCCGTTCGGCCAGCGTGACGGCGGAGATCAGCGCGGTCTGCTCGCGGGTGAACCACTCCTGCGCCCGGTCCGCGTCCCCGAGGTCCGGCAGCTTCGCCGGGGCCGGCGGGATTCCGGTGGGACGTTTCTTCCGGCCGGGGTAGAGGACGTCGCACGCCTCCTCGGTGGCCGTCAGGTAGTAGCTGAGCAGCCGCTCCACCGCCACCGCGTCCTCACCCTCGGTCGACTCGCCGAGCAGGCTCTGCGCGAAGCTCCGTACCAGGTCGTGGAAGGTGTAGAGGCCGATCTCCGGCTGCTGTACGAGATGCACGTCGAGCAGCATTTCCAGGAGGTCCTCCGCCTCCCAGATGCCCGTGCCGAGCAGCGCGCCCGCCGCGTGGACGTTGATGTCCCCGCCCGGATGCAGCGCCAGGATCCGGAACGCGGTGCGGCACTCCTCGTCCAGGGCCTGGTAGGACAGTCGGAGGGTGGCGGAGACGCTGCGGGCACCCGCGCTGAGCTCGTCGAGCCGCCGCGTTTCGTCGCTCAGACGCTCAGCCAGGTAACGCAGGGTCCAGCGCGGGCGATTGCGCAGCCGGGCGGTGGCGATCCGCAGGGCGAGCGGGAGGTGGCCGCACAACTGGGCCAGTTCCGCGGCTGCTTCGGGTTCGGCGGCGACACGCTGCGCGCCGAGGGTCTCGGCCATCAGGGTCGTGCTCTCCTCGGCCGACATCACCCCGATGGAGATCCACTGCGCGCCGTCGAGGTCCACCAGCCGGGCCCGGCTGGTGACCAGCACCAGGCAGCCGGCGGAGGCGGGCAGCAGCGGGCCGATACCGGCGGCGTCGGCGGCGTTGTCGAGGAGGATGAGCAATCGTTTCCCCACGAGCGTGGCGCGCCAGAGAGCGGTGCGGCCCAGCACGTCGTCGGGTATTCGGTCACCCGGTATGCCCAGCGCCCGCAGCAGACTGTCGAGTGCGGTGCCCGCGGTCACGGGCTGGTCCCCGGGGGTGTGGCCGCGCAGGTCCAGATGGAGCTGGCCGTCGGGGTAGGCCTTCGCGAGCCGGTGCGCGGCCCGTACCGCCAGCGAGGTCTTGCCGCAGCCGCCCATGCCGTCGAGGGCCACGATCTGCGGCCCCTGCTCGCCGCTCTCCTCGGCGCAGCGCAGGAGTTCGGCCAGTTCCCGGTCCCGCCCGGTGAAATCCGCCAAGTCGTTCGGGAGAGTGCAGGGCGGTTCCGCCGGCAGCGCGACGGCGGCGGCCGGCGGTGCCGGCGGCGGAGGTCCGGCCAGCTCCGGGCTCTCCCGCAGGATGCCCTCATAGATCTTGGTGAGCTGCGAGCCGGGATCGATACCGAGCTCCTCGACGAGGAGTTCACGGACCCGGCCGTACTCCTCCAGCGCCTCCGCCTGGCGTCCCGAGCGGTACAGGGCCAGCATCAGCTGCCCGCGCAGCGTCTCGCGCAGCGGATGCTGGTTGGTCAGTTCCCTGAGGTCCACGACGAGTTCGGACGCCTCGCCCAGCGCGAGCCGCAGGTCGAAGAGCTGCTCCGACGCGGTCAGCCGGCGTTCCTCGATGGCGGTCGCCGCGGCCTCGATCACCGGACCGCCGGTTCCGGCGAGGACGGAACCGCGCCACAGTGCGAGCGCTCCGCGCAGTGTCTCGGCGGCTTCGGCGGGACGGCCGGCGGCCGCCGCGGTCTTCGCCTCACGTGCCAAGAGACCGAATTCAGCCAAATCGATTTGGATTTCATCTATCGCGACGCGATAGCCGGGGCCATCGGTGAGGAGCACTTCCGCGCCACTCGGGATACGTCGCCGCAGGTCCGCAATGGCCTTGCGTACTTGGTGGGATGCCGTCGGCGGCGGATCTTCGTCCCAGGCCGCCTCGACGAGACGGGATACCGGGAGAACCCTTCCGGCCTCCAGCAGCAACGTAGCCAGTACTCGTTCTTGAATCACTCCGCCCAACCGGAGCCGCGTCCCGTTCGCCCACCCCTCGATCGGGCCAAGAATATTGAACCGCAGCTGTTCCCCTGCCGCTGCCGTCACGGACTGTCCCTCCCCCTCGGTCCTGAGACCCCCCAGTCGTGCCTGGTCGCAGGTGATGGTAGCCGTCGCCGGAAACGGGCGGTACTGCACCGGGAAGGGTTCGGGAATGGCGCACCGGATGCTGTTCATCATCGGCGGACCAACAAGGCCGCCAAGGAGAACAGAGCGTGAGCAGACCGGAGAAACCCCAGTCCGGACGTACGCGTTCCGGACAATCCTGGGAGATCGGGGAACCGGGCCACACCATTGCCACCGCATTTGGGGACCAAGGAGACAATGATGAATTCCCAGGCGCCGACGCCCGGGCTGGACGCCCTGCTGCAGAATGCCCGCAGGCGGTCCGGACTGACTCAGGAACAACTCGCCGGACTTTCCACTGTCAGCGTGCGAGCCATCCGCGACCTCGAACAGGGGCGCGTGCAACATCCCCGTAAAGAAACTCTGCGGCTGTTGGCCGGCGCCATGCGGCTGAGCGACGCACGGCGCATCGAACTCGAACTGGCTGTCGACGCCCACTCGGTGGGCCGTGTCTTCCAGGACAGTTACGGCGCCGAGCTCGCCGCCCCGCCCACCCCGCTGCGTCCGCTGGTCGGCCGGGTGCCCGAACTGGAGGCGCTGACCTTCCGGTTGAGCACCGAGCACGAGCGGCTGCTGACCCTGGTCGGCCTGCCCGGCGTGGGCAAGTCCCGGCTCGCCCAGGAGGCCACGCTGCGGATCCACGCCCGGGACCAGGTGCCGGTGCTGTGGGTGCCCATGGACCGTCCGGCCGAGAGCGAGGACACGGCGGCCCGCAGTCCGCAGTCGACCATGGTCGGCTGGGTACGGTCGCTGGTGCGCGACGGCGAGAAGTACGACGAACTGGCCGCGGTCATAGGGTCCAAGCCCACCCTGATCGTGCTGGACGGTCACGACGCGTCACCGGTCGTCAGCCCGCCCGTGCTGAACCTGCTGCGTTCCTGCGAACGCCTCAAGATCCTCATCACCAGCCGCCGCCCTGTGCAGCCGCCCGGGGGACGGCTGCTGCCGCTCGCCCCGCTTCCCGTCCCGGTCCCCGCCGTCCCGGCCGGCGCACTGCCGGGCGACTCCCTCGTCACGGACCGGCCCGCGGTCGAACTCATGCTGTCGTACGTCAGCCACATGCGCCCCGACGTCCTGCCCACGGACGCCCTCACCAGCACCATGGCCGACATCTGCCATGCCCTGGACGGCATACCGCAGGCGCTGGAGGCCGCCGCGTCCTGGCTGCTGCTGTACTCGCCCGAGCAGCTCCTCGACGTCGCCCGGACGACTCCGCTGGTCCTCGTCGACGGAGTCACCCCCGCCGACTCCGCGAGCGGTGCCACCCTCGGCGACCAGCTGAGCGCCGTCGTCACCGGCCTCAACCCGCACGCGACCGCACTCCTCGACACGCTGGCCGCGCTGCCCGAGCCCTGGACGGTGGACGACGCCGCCCGCGCCGCGGGCACCGCGCTCGCCGAGACGGCCCGGGACGTGCACGCCCTGCTGCTGCGCGGCCTGATCCGCCAGCACCCGTCCGAGCCCGGCGGACCCGTCGGCTTCACCGTGCTCAACCTGGTGCGGGAGCTGCTGGGGGCGCGGCGCATCGGGGCCGACGAGATCAACGAGGGCAACGACATCAACGAGGCCGTGGAGGCCCTGGCCTTCTAGTTCGCCCCTCACTCCTCACCTGTTCACCCCGTAACTCGTCATCAGGCACCCGCCATCCGTCACCCGTCACTTGTCATCCGCCAGAAAGGCACCGCATCCATGCGCAACCTGATCTCCCTCGCCGACCTCACCCCCGCCGAGCTCGCCCACATCGTCGGACGGGCCGTCGAATTCGGCCGCGGCGGCGCGGACCGCAGGTCGCTCACCGGCCGGCAGGTCGGCATCTACTTCCGCAAGTCCTCGACCCGTACCCGTACGTCGTTCTGGAGCGGCGCCACTCGCCTGGGCGCCGACGTCATCACGTTCGGGCCGAACGAACTCCAGCTCACGACCGGGGAGACGGTCGAGGACACCGCCCGGGTGCTCGGGCAGTATCTCGACGCGCTCGTCGTACGCACCAACGGGGACGTGGACGAGATACGGAGGCTGGGCAGCAGCCCGGACCTGGCCGTCGTCAACGCCCTGAGCCTGGACGAGCACCCCACCCAGGCGATCGCCGACCTGGCCACGCTCACCGAGCACTTCGGTTCCCTGGACGGCCTGCATCTGCTGGCCGTGGGCGAGGGCAACAGCTCCGGCGCCGCGCTCGCGCTGGCCGCGGCGCTCACGCCCGGACTGCGGGTGACCCTGCTGTGCCCGAGCGGGTACGAGGTGCCCAAGGACACCCTGGACCTGGTGGCCGAACTCAGCGGCGGCAAGGCCCTGGTGAGCCAGATCGTGTCCCCGGACGAGGTCGAGGGGCCGGTCGACGCCATCTACACCAGCCGGTGGCAGACGATGGGCGTGCCCAAGGCGAACCCGGACTGGCTCAGCGACTTCGACGGCTTCCAGATCAACGGCGCGTTCCTCGACCGCTTCGGCGGCCCTCGTACCGTCTTCCTCCACGACCTGCCCGCCGTGCGCGGCCAGGAGGTCACGGACGAGGTGCTGGACGGGGAGCGGAGCGTGGCATGGCGGCAGGCCCACCACAAGATGACGGCCGCCATGGCGGTACTGGAGTGGTGTGTCGTGGGCTCCGCCCAGAGCTGACCGAGGTGTGGCCGTCCCGGGGTTCCCGCCCCGGGACTCCCGTTTGTGGGCCAGGAAATCCAGCGCGCAGCCGGAACAGCGCGAAAACAACAAAGCGAAAACCCGGTTCCGCCGGATCATTCCGGCGGCACCGGGTTTTTCGCTTCGAAAGAGGGCCGACCCGAGTCAGCCGGCCATCGCGGCGACCACGGAACGCGGGCGCATGTCCGTCCAGTTCGCCTCGATGAATTCGATGCATTCCTGCTTGCTGCCCTCGCCCTTCAGCAGTTCCCAGCCCGCCGGCTGCTGAATACGGGACGGCCAGAGCGAGTGCTGGCCCTCTTCGTTGGCCAGCACGACATAGCGGCCCTCGGAATCCTCGAACGGGTTGGTTGCCATGATCTCCACCTCGGTTTGACGAGAAGGTAAGCGGTGAACTCCTGCCGTCGACGCTAGAACTCCGGGGCCGCCGAGCGGGGCAGAACCTCCGGCAGACCGGCGGCATCCGGGCAGGCCGGATCAGGAGAGCCGGCGCGACGTCTGGTGTGCGTAGGTGAGGGCGACGCCGGTCGCCACGGTGGCCGCGCGCACCGCTCCGAGCGCCTCACGCAGCAGCTCTGTACGCTCCAGGGGCAGCTGGGCGAGTTGGGGCCGGCCCGCCCGTACGATGTTCACCGCGGCCTCCAGGACCGCGACTTGGGCCTCGCCGAGCGCCTCGCGCCGGTCGACCCGCCGCAGTGCCGTGGCCAGGACGTCCTCAAGCGCGTCCGCCTCAAGGACGCTTTCGCCGGTGTGTGTCATGTCATGACTCCTCGGTCGGGGCGCGATGTCCGCTGTGTGCGGTCCGCCCAGTGTCGCGCCCCGAATGGCCCCCGGAACACGGCAGTTGGGCAACTGCTCCTTTCCTGCCGCCCGGTTGCCGCCGGGGACGCCGTAATTGACTCCGGCGCGAATCTACGGTGGTGGCCGAAAGGAAGTTCCGGCAAGCCAGGACCCTCCTTCTCCCCTGCCATCCAATGATGTGGACGAAGCGAACAATGAAGCCTGCGGAATGGGCGGCTCGTCATCGATCCGGGCCGCTGGATGTCGTCGTCACCGGACTCCCCTCCGACGCGCACACCTGGAATCTCGTATTCATCCAACTGTTGCTCGAAGACCTCGGCCACAAGGTGGTGAACCTGGGTCCCTGTGTTCCCGAGGACGAGATCGTCGAGTCCTGCTGCAAGTTCCAGCCCGACCTGCTGGTCGTCAGCAGCGTCAACGGGCACGGCTTCAACGATGCCCGGCCGCTGATCGGAGCGATCCGGTCGCGCTGGGAGCTGGCGGGGCTGCCTGCCGTCATCGGCGGAAAGCTCGGTGTCGGCGGCGATGACCAGGCCGAGCAGGCGGGCGAGCTGATGGCGGCCGGCTTCGACGCGGTCTTCCAGGAGGGCGTCGGCCTCGCGGTCTTCGAGTCCTTCGTCGGCTCGCTGACCGGTGCTGCATCTCCCGCCCTCGCGGATCCCGCCCCCGCGGACTCCGCCCTCGCGAGTGCCGGGCCCGCGCCCCGGCGCACGTCCCGCGCCGGGGCCCTGACCGGAAAGGCGAAACGGTGACCGCCCTGCATCAACGCCCCTTGCCCTTCGGCCGTTTCGTCGCCGACGCGCAGGCCCGTGGCGCCCTCGTGGTCCAGCCGCGGATGGGTTTCTCCGACCCCGCGCTGATGCGGGCGGGCCTGCTGGCCACCAAGACCGCGGCGGACCCGGTCGTCGGCACCGTCACCATCGACAGCTACACCCGGGTCAGCGACGAGCCGTCGGCCGTGCGGGCGCTGAACAACGGGGTCCCGCTGAACGGGTTCCCGATCACCTCCTACAGCCCGCACACCTCGCGCTGGATCCTGGACGGCGTACGCGACGCCGGCTTCCCGGTCCAGATCCGGCACGGATCGGCGCGTCCCCAGGGCATCGTCGCGGCCCTGGCCCTGCTCGGCCTGGACGCCACGGAGGGCGGCCCGGTGTCGTACTGCCTGCCGTACGGGCGCACCCCGCTGCTCGACTCCGTGCGCAACTGGCAGGAGAGCTGCGACTTCCTGGCCGGGCTGCGCGCCACCGGCACGGAACCGCACCTGGAGACCTTCGGCGGCTGCATGCTCGGCCAGCTGTGCCCGCCCGGGCTGCTGGTGGCGATCAGCGCGCTGGAGGCCCTCTTCTTCCACCGGGCGGGACTGCGCAGCATCTCGCTCAGCTACGCCCAGCAGACCAACGCGGCGCAGGACCGGGAGGCGGTGCACGCACTGCGGCGGCTGGCCGGCGAACTGCTGCCGGACACCGACTGGCACATCGTCCTCTACACGTACATGGGCCTGTACCCGCGGACCCGGCGCGGCTCGCTGGACCTCCTGGAGCATTCGGCGGAGCTGGCGGTGGAGACGGGGGCGGCCCGGCTGATCGTGAAGACGACGGCCGAGTCGCACCGCATCCCCACCATCGCGGAGAACGTCGAGGCCCTGCGGGTGGCCTCCAGCGCCGCCGCCCGGCACCGGGCGCGGCTCACCCCGCGAACCGAGCACACCGACCTCGCCGAGCACACCGACTTCGCCGACAACCCCGTCTACGCCGAGGCCCGCGCCCTCGTCGACGCCGTACTCAACCTGGACGACGACCTGGGCCAGGCGCTCCTGAAGGCCTTCGCCCGCGGATACCTCGACGTCCCCTACTGCCTGCACCCCGACAACGCGGGCCGGACCCGCAGTCACATCGACCGGTCCGGCCGGCTCACCTGGTCCGAGATCGGGGCGATGCCCATCGGCCATGTCTCCGAGAAGGGCCGGCGGCTGACGGCGGCGGGGCTCTACGACGCCCTGTCGTTCGTGCAGCGCCGGCACGACCGCACCGCTTTCCCGACCGTTCCCCGGACCTCTCTTCCCTCGGCGGCCCGTCGCCCTTCGGTCCATCGGCAGCACACCCAGGAGGTAGCACCATGACCAGCACGTCCGCCGAGCTCGACGTCCGCATCCCGCCCGCGTTCCCGTCCTCGCCCGACCAGCACCTGATGGCCGAGAGCACCCGGGCCACCCTGCGTGTGCAGAGCCGCATGCTCGCCGCGACCCGCGCGTTCCTGACCGGGCAGGGCTTCCAGGAGCTGCTGCCGCCGGTCATCGGGCCGGTCACCGATCCGGGCATCCGCGGCTCCAAGCAGGTCGACGTCGACTTCTACGGCCACAAGTACAAGCTGATGACCAGCGCGATCCTCTACAAGCAGGCCTCCCTGCTGGCCTTCGACAAGATCTTCTACATCGCGCCCAATGTGCGCCTGGAGCCGCTGGAGACGGCCGTCACGCACCGCCATCTCGCCGAGTTCCACCAGATCGACGTGGAGATCCGCGACGCCCGGCGCGAGGACGCGATGGAGCTCGCCGAGCGCCTGGTGGCGTACGTGGTCGACGCGGTGGTCCGTGAGCTGCCCGCCGACCTGGAGCTGCTCGGCCGGGACAAGGACGCCTTCCGTGAGGTGGTGACCGGGGCGTTCGCCCGGACCACCCACAAGGAGGCGACCGCGGACCTGATCGCGCTCGGGCATCCGCAGGACCCGGGCGCCGAGATCGACTGGGAGGGCGAGGAGATCCTCTCCGCCAAGACCAGCCGCCCCTTCTTCGTCGCCGATTACCCCAAGGGTTCGCGTGGCTTCTACGACCGCGAGGACCCCGAGCAGCCGGGCGTCCTGCGCAACTTCGACCTGATCGCCCCGGAGGGCTACGGCGAACTGGCCAGCGGCAGCGAGCGGGAGCACGACTACGCGGCCCTGGTCACGCGGATGCGGGAGACCGGAGAGAACCCCGCCAAGTACGGCTGGTACCTGGACCTGGCCCGTCGGGGCATCCCCGCCAGCTCCGGTTTCGGTATCGGCCTGGAGCGCTTCACCCGGTACGTCACCGGCCGCACCGCCGTCTGGGAGGCCAGCGCCTACCCCAAGCTTCCGGGAGTGGTCTCGGCATGAGCGCCGTACTGACAGCCGCCGGTTTCCCCGAGGAACAGGTGCGCCACCGGGCCCGGCACGGCGCCGCGAGCGTCTTCCCCGCCCTCGACGCGTACGGCAGCAGCCTGCTGGGCGCGATGCCGGCCGGCGCCGACTCCGGTGACCTGCTGGAGCGGGCCCGGATCGTGCCTCCGGTGTTCATGCCCGAGCGGCTGAAGAAGCTCATCGACCTGGCGCGTGAACCGCTGTACACGGATGTCGAACTCGACACCGTGGTGGGCGGGTTCACCTCCCGGCTGCCGCTGTACGTGTCGGCGTTCGGCTCCACCCAGGTCGCCAGCCACGACCTCGGCGAGGCCGCCGGACGGCAGGCCGCCCGGCTCGGCATCCCGATGGTGATCGGCGAGAACGTGGTGCCCGTCAACGGCTACCGCTCTGCGTCCGACGCCGAGGCGTCCCCGCTGATCGGCCGGATCGCCGCCTACGCCGACGCGGCCGACGACGAGCACGGCGGTGTGGTCGTCCAGCAGTCCACCGAGGACGCGGACGCCGAGGTGTGGAACCTCGTCTACAGCGACCCGGCGTCCGAGCCGCTGCTCGCCACCGGCCGGCTCGCCTTCGAGCTGAAGGTCGGCCAGGGCGCCAAGCCGGGCCTCGGCGGCCTCACCGTCCTGGGCCGCGAGGCCGCGGGGCGGGTCGCCGAACAGTACGCCACCGACCAGGTGTTCGGCGCCGACAGCGACTCCGTCCTGCGGATCAGCAGCCCGGGCACGTTCACCGAGGAGATCCTGCGCCAGCAGATCCGGCTGATGCGCAACAACTTCCCCCGCGTGAAGGTGTGGGTGAAGCTCCACCCGGGCCGGGACATCGCGCTCGCGGCGGCCACCGCCTGGGCGGCCGGCGCGGACTCCGTCACCGTGGACGGCGCGGAGGGCGGCACCGCCTGGGCCCCGAACGCCTTCCTCGGCCAGGTGGGTCTGCCGCTCGGCGACTGCCTGACCCGCATCGGCCGCACCGACCACTGTCTGCTCGCCAGCGGACGCATCTGGGAGGGCAGCCGGGCCGTCAAAGCCCTCGCGCTCGGCGCACGCGCCGTCGGGCTCGGCCGGGCCGCTCTGCTGGCCGTCGACGAGGACACCGACCACGGTCTGGTGCGCCTCGTGGAAAGCATCGCCCTGGAACTACGGCTGCTGATCAGCTCCGTCGGCAAGTACCACGTGAACGCCCTCGCGGACGAGGACGTGTTGCTGCCCACCAGCCATTAGCTCCCTACGACTTCGCACCACCCGCGCGTTTCCCCGTCGTGGCTCCGTCGGTCTCCCGGCACGCCGCGAGACCACCAGAACCGAGCTTCCAAGAAGGTGTCGAGATGTCCCAGCCGCAAGCCGATCCCCTGCTCCCCCTCGGCGTCGGCGTGCCCGATGGCGTCGCCGCGTACAACGACACGACGGTGGAACTGCCCGAGGGCGCGCTGCACGAGCTCTTCGCCGCGCAGGCCGCCCGCACCCCGGACGCCGTCGCCCTGGTCCGCGAGGACCGCCGGCTCACCTACCGGGAGCTCGACGGGGCGGCCAACGCCCTCGCGCACCGGCTGATCGCCGCCGGTGTACAGCCGGGCGACTCGGTCGGGCTCCTCTTCGACCGGTCGCTCGCCTATGTGATCACCGTGCTCGCCGTCCTCAAGAGCGGCGGTGTGTACGTCCCCCTCGACCCGCGCCAGCCCGCCGAGCGCCTCGGCTGGATCCTCGGCAACACCGAGGCCGTCCTGCTGGTCACGGACCGCGCGACCGAGGAGGAGACCGCCTTCGCGGGTGAGCTGCCCGCCCTGCGGCTGACCGAGGACACCGTGACGGCGCAGGAGCCGGCCGGTGCCCCCGAGGTGGCCGTCCATCCGGACCAGCCGCTGTACGTGATGTTCACCTCCGGCTCCAGCGGCACCCCCAAGGGCGTCGTCAACACCCACCGCAATGTGGTGGAACTGGCCCTGGACCCCGGCTTCGGCACCGAGGCGCACCAGCGGGTCCTCGCCTACTCGCCGCTGCCCTTCGACTCCTCGACGTACGAGCTGTGGGTGCCGCTGCTGCGCGGCGGTCTGGCCGTGGTGCTGCCCGCGCCGAAGATCGACATCGGTGAGCTGGGCGAGGCCATCGCGCGCTACGACGCGACTGCCGCGTACTTCACGACCGCGCTGTTCGACGCGATGGCCAGCGAGACGATCGAGAGCCTGGCCCGGCTGAAGGAGATCTGGACCGGCGGCGACGTACTGTCCGCCACCGCCTTGCAGCGGGTGCTCGACCACTGCCCCGACACCACGGTCGTGCACGTCTACGGCCCCACCGAGGCCACCGTCTTCTGCAGCTACCAGGCGTTCACGCCGGACATCCGCACGCTGGAGCGGCTCCACCTGGGCATCCCGATGGCGAACACCGCGATGTACGTCCTCGATACCGAGCTGCGCCACACCGCCCCCGGCGAGACCGGTGAACTCTATGTGGCGGGGCCTCACTTGGCGCAGGGTTACGCCCGGCTGCCCGCCCTGTCCGCCGAGCGTTTCACCGCCGACCCGTACGGCCCCGCCGGTACCCGCATGTACCGCACCGGCGACCTCGCCGCCTGGAACGAGCACGGCGAGATCGTGTTCCTGGGCCGCGCCGACCAGCAGGTCAAACTGCGCGGCAACCGCATCGAGCTCGGCGAGATCGAGACCGTCCTGGTCCGCCACCCGTCCGTGGCCCAGGCCGCGGTGATCGTCCGCGAGGACCGGCCCGGCGACAAGCGCCTGGTGGCCTACGTGGTGCCCGCCGTGGAAGGGGTCCTCGACGGCGCGGAGCTGCTCCGGTACGCCGGCGAGGAACTGGTCGAGTACATGGTCCCCTCGGCGGTCGTCCCGCTGGGCTCGCTGCCGCTGACCGCGAACGGCAAGCTGGACCGCCGCGCGCTGCCCGCCCCCAAGCTCGGCGGCACCGCGAACGGCCGGGCCCCCCGCAACCCCGTCGAGGAGGTCCTGGCCGGGCTGTTCGCCTACGCGCTGGGGCTGCCGTCCGTCGGGATCGACGACGACTTCTTCACCATCGGCGGCCACTCGCTGCTCGCCACCCGCCTGGTCAGCCGGATCCGCACCACCCTGGACGTCCAGCTGACGCTGCGGGAGTTCTTCACCTGCCCGACGGTGGCACTCCTCGCCGAATACATCGCCGCGGACGGCGGCGAGTCCGCCCGCCCGGCGCTGACGGCGGCCGAGGAGCGGCCCGAGCTGCTCCCGCTGTCGTCGGCCCAGCAGCGGCTGTGGTTCCTCGACCAGATGGAGGGCCCGTCAGCCACGTACAACATCCCGCTCGCCGTCCGGGTGCGCGGCGAACTGAACGTCGCGGCACTGGAGTCGGCGTTCACCGATGTGCTGGGCCGGCACGAGAGCCTGCGCACGGTCTTCGGCACGGCCGAGGGGCGGACCTACCAGCGGGTGCTGCCCGCGGACGACGTACGGATCGAGCTGCCGGTCACGCCGGCGGACGAATCCACGCTCGCCGGGCTGCTGGCCGAGGAGTCCGAGCGGGCCTTCGACCTCGCGGCCGATCTGCCCGTACGGGCCCGGCTGCTGAGGACCGGCGAGCGGGACCACGTGCTGCTGGTGGTGATGCACCACATCGTGTCGGACGGCTGGTCGTACCAGCCGCTCATGCGCGACCTGAGCACCGCCTACGCGACCCGCTCGCGCGGACAGCGCCCGGCCTGGGAGCCACTGCCCGTCCAGTACGCCGACTACGCCCTGTGGCACCGCGCGCTGCTCGGCGACCCGGCGGACACGGAGAGCGTCGAGTCCCTCCAACTGTCCTACTGGCGAGACGCGTTGGCGGACCTCCCCGAGGAGGTCACCCTCCCCGCCGACCGGCAGCGCCCGGCCGTCTCCTCCTACCGGGGCGCCACCCGCACCGTGCACTGCCCGCCGGCGGTGCACGCGGCCCTCGCGGCGCTGGCCCGTGAGTCGGGGGCGTCGGTGTTCATGGTGGCCCAGGCGGCGGTGTCGACGCTGCTCGCCCGTTCCGGCGCGGGCCACGACATCCCGCTCGGTTCGCCGATCGCGGGCCGCACCGACCAGGCGCTCGACGACCTGGTGGGCTTCTTCGTCAACACCCTCGTCCTGCGCACGGACCTGTCGGGCAACCCGAGTTTCCGTGAGCTCCTCACCCGCGTCCGGGAGACCGACCTGGCGGCCTGGGGCCACCAGGACCTCCCCTTCGACCGGCTCGTCGAGGCCGTCAACCCGGACCGTTCGGCGGCCCGGCACCCGCTCTTCCAGGTCATGCTGACGCTGACGGACGCGGCCACGCCGACGCTCGTCGCCGAGGGTCTGGAGACGGAGTCGGAGTTCACCTGGCTGCGGGCCGCCAAGTTCGACCTGACGTTCTCCTTCGCCGAGCACCGCACGGCGGACGGGGAGCCCGGCGGCCTCGACATCACCGTCGAGTACGCCACCGACCTGTACGACGCCCGCACCGTCGAGGCGGCCGCCGGGCGCCTGGTCCGGCTGCTGTCGGAGGCGGCGACCCACCCCGAACTGCCCGTCGGTGACCTGGAGTTGCTCTCCGGCCAGGAGCGCGGACTGCTCCTGGAGGAGTGGAGCGGGGAGGTCACCGCGGCCCCGGAGGCCGGTCTCGGCGCCCTGTTCGCCGCGCAGGTGGCCCGCACCCCGGACGCGGTCGCCCTGATCGACTCGGCAAGCGACCTGACCTACGCCGAGCTGGACGAGCGCGCCAACCGCCTCGCCCACCACCTGATCGCCGAAGGAGTGCGGCCCGGCAGCCGGGTGGCGCTCTTCCAGGAGCGCTCGCTGAACGCCGTGATCGCCACCCTGGCCGTGGTCAAAGCGGGAGCCGTCTACGTCCCGCTCGACACCCGCTACCCGATGGAGCGCGTCCAGCTCATCGTCGAGCAGTCGGCCGTCGAAATCCTCCTCACCGACCGCGACGCCGGGGAGCTCCAACTCCCCGCCGGAGCCAGGGCCCTTTCCGTAGAGGCCCCGGCCGAGGGCGACGCGAGCGACCCGCACGTTCCGGTCCACCCCGACCAGGCCGTCTACGCCATGTTCACCTCGGGCTCGACCGGAGTCCCGAAGGGCGTCGCGGTCACCCACCGCAACGTGGCCGACCTCGCCGCCCAGACCATGTACGCCAACGGCAACCACAGCCGGGTCCTCTTCCACTCCCCGATGGCCTTCGACGCCTCCACCTACGAGATGTGGGTGCCGTGGCTGAACGGCGGCACCCTCGTCGTCGCGCCCGCCGGCCACCTCGACACCGCCGCCTACCAACAGCTCCTGACCGAGCACCGCATCACCAGCCTGTGGATGACGGCTGGCCTGTTCCGCCTCATCGCCGAAGAAGCCCCGGCCGCGTTCACCGGCGTACGCGAAGTCTGGGCCGGTGGCGACGTCGTCCCGCCCGAGGCCGTACGCCGCGTCATGGACCACAACCCGCAGATCACCGTCGTCAACGGATACGGACCCACCGAGACCACCACCTTCGCCGCCACCCACCACATCCGCCGCCCCTACGACTACCCCGGCACCATCCCGATCGGCGAACCCCTCGACAACCACCGCCTCTACGTCCTCGACGAACACCTCGGCCTGGTGGCGCCGGGCACCCCGGGCGAGCTCTACGTCGCGGGCGCGGGTCTGGCCCAGGGTTACCTGGACCGGCCGGGCATGACGGCCGAGCGGTTCGTCGCCGACCCGTACGGTCCCGCAGGCACCCGGATGTACCGCACCGGTGACCTGGTCCGCTGGAACCAGGAAGGCTCACTCGACTACCTCGGACGGGCCGACCAGCAGGTCAAGCTGCGCGGCTTCCGTATCGAACTCGGCGAGATCGAGACCGTGTTGGCGGCCCAGGACGCCATCGCGCAGGCGACGGTCATCGTTCGCGAGGACCGGCCCGGCGACAAGCGCCTGGTCGCCTACCTCGTCGCCGCCGAGGGCCGGAAGGCCGACGCGAAGGCGATTCACCGGGAGATCTCCGGTTCGCTGCCCGAGTACATGGTCCCGTCGGCGTTCGTGACGCTGGACGCGATCCCGCTGACCGTGAACGGCAAGGTGGACCGCAAGGCCCTGCCCGCGCCGCAGGTCACCCACGACACCGGCGGGCGTGCCGCGCGTAACCCGGTCGAGGAAGTCCTCTGCGGGCTGTTCGCGGAGATCCTCGGGCTGCCGTCGGTGACCATCGACGACCACTTCTTCCACCGGGGCGGGCATTCCCTGCTCGCCACCCGGCTGATCAGCCGCATGCGGCAGGCGTTCGGGGTCCAGATCACCGTCAAGGACCTCTTCCAGGGGCCGACACCGGCGGCGCTCGCGGAGTTCGTCGACGCCGGCGGGGACGGTGTGCGGCGGCCCGCCCTGCGGGAGATGACCCGTCCGGAGCGGGTGCCGCTGTCGTCGGCCCAGCAACGGCTGTGGTTCCTCGACCAGTTGGAGGGCCCGTCCTCGACGTACAACATCCCGCTCGCGCTGCGCCTCAAGGGCGAACTGGACCGGGAGGCGCTGCGCCTCGCGCTGACCGACCTGGTGGTCCGGCACGAGAGCCTGCGCACGATGTTCGCGGTGGCCGACGGCGACTTCCACCAGCAGGTGCTGCCCGCGGACGGGGTCCGGGTCGAGCTGCCGGTCACGCCGGCGGACGAGGACTCCCTGGCGGAGCTGCTCGGCGCCGAGGCCGCGCGCACCTTCGACCTGGCGGCCGGACTCCCGCTCCGCGCCGCCCTGTTCGACCTGGGCGAGCGGGACCAGGTGCTCATGGTGGTCATCCACCACATCGCCTCCGACGGCTGGTCCACCACCCCGCTGCTGCGTGACCTCGCCGCCGCCTACGAGGCCCGTGTGCTGGGCGAGGCCCCCGGCTGGGAGCCCCTGCCGGTGCAGTACGCCGACTACACGCTGTGGCAGCAGGAGCTGCTCGCGGCGGACGGCGAGCGCCAGGCGGAGTTCTGGAGCCACACGCTGGACGGGTTGCCGGACGAGGCCACCCTGCCGGCCGACCGGCCGCGCCCGGCCGCCGCCACCTACCGGGGGCGGACCCACGGCGTCCACTGCCCGCCCGAGCTGCACCAGGCGCTGACCCGGCTGGCCCGGGAGACCGGCACCACGATGTTCATGGTCGCCCAGGCCGCGGTCGCCACCGCCCTGTCCCGCTCGGGGGCGGGCACGGACATCCCGATCGGCGCCCCGATCGCGGGCCGTACGGACGAGGCGCTCGACGGGTTGGTCGGCTTCTTCGTCAACACCCTGGTGCTCCGTACGGACGTGGAGGGCGACCCGGGCTTCCGGGAGCTGCTCGGCCGGGTCCGGGACACCGATCTGGCCGCCTGGTCCCACCAGGACCTGCCTTTCGACCGGCTGGTCGAGCTGCTCAACCCGGCCCGCTCCACCTCCCGCCACCCGCTGTTCCAGGTGGCCCTGACCCTTCAGGAAGCGGTCACGCCGTCGCTGGAACTCCCAGGCGTGGAGACCGAGTCGGGCTTCACCCCGTTGGAGATCGCCAAGTTCGACCTGACCTTCTCCTTCCACGAGCACCGGACGGCGGACGGGCAGCCGGGCGGTCTGGACATCAGGGTCGAGTACGCCACCGACCTGTACGACGCCCGTACCGTCGAGGGGCTCGCGGATCGGCTCGTGCGACTGCTGGAATCGGCAGTCGCCGCGCCGGAACTGCCCGTCGGGGAGCTGGAGTTCACCGGCCCCGAGGAGCGGGAGCGGCTGCTGGCGCTGGGCGCGGGTCCGGTCACCGAGGGCGGCTTCCCGGACGCGGGTCTCGCGGAGCTGTTCGCCGCGCAGGTGGCCCGTACGCCGGACGCGGTCGCGGTGGCGTCCGAGGAGCGCTCCTTCACCTACGCCGAACTCGACGCCGAGTCCGACCGGTTCGCGCAGCGGATCATCGGGCTCGGGGTCGGCCCCGAATCCGTCGTCGCCCTGATGATGGAGCGCTCGGCCGACCTCCTGGTCGCCATGCTCGCGGTCGTGAAGGCCGGCGGCGCCTACGCGCCCCTCAACCCGGCCGACCCGGACACCCGCCACACCCAGATCCTCGATGAACTCGACGCGCCGGTCCTGATCACCGACCGGGCGCTGGCCGACCATCCGCTGGTCACCCGGGCGCAGGCCCGGGACCTCGTCGTCGAGGCCAAGGACCTCGACGGCCGACCCGCGACGAGGACCACCGCCCCGAC
This sequence comes from Streptomyces sp. R35, assembly GCF_041053035.1. Taxonomy (NCBI): domain Bacteria; kingdom Bacillati; phylum Actinomycetota; class Actinomycetes; order Kitasatosporales; family Streptomycetaceae; genus Streptomyces; species Streptomyces sp. R35. The sequence goes on along the minus strand of NZ_CP163440.1, from coordinate 6,092,852 downwards.
CCACCCCGACCAGTGGCTGTACGTCATGTTCACCTCGGGCTCGACCGGCGTCCCGAAGGGTGTCGCCGTCACCCACCGCAACGTGGCCGACCTGGCCCGCCAGCGGATGTACGAGGGCGGCGCCCACCAGCGGGTCCTCTTCCACTCCCCGCACACCTTCGACGCCTCCACCTACGAGATCTGGGTGCCGTGGCTGACCGGCGGCACGGTCGTCGTGGCGCCCCGGGGCCACCTGGAGACCGGCACGCTGAGCGAGCTGATCGCCGAGTACTCGATCACGAGTCTGTGGCTGACGGCGGGGCTGTTCCGGGTGATGGCCGAGGAGGCGCCGGAGGCCTTCGTGGGGCTCCGGGAGGTGTGGGCGGGCGGGGACGTCGTCCCGCCGGAGGCCGTGCGCCGGATCCACGAGAACTGCCCGGACACCACCGTCGTCAACGGCTACGGGCCGACCGAGACCACCACCTTCGCCACCACCCACCGCATCCACCGTCCGCTCGACTACCCGGGCACCGTCCCGATCGGCGAACCCCTCGACAACCACCGCCTCTACGTCCTCGACTCCGCGCTCCGGCTCGTTCCGGCCGGTGCGCCCGGCGAGCTGTACATCGCCGGGGCCGGTCTGGCGCGCGGCTATGTGGGCCGCCCGTCGCTCACCGCCGAGCGGTTCGTCGCCGACCCGTACGCCGATGAACCGGGCGCCCGGATGTACCGCACCGGGGACCTGGTGCGCTGGAACCACGAGGGCTCGCTGGAGTACCTCGGCCGGGCCGACCAGCAGGTCAAGCTGCGTGGCTTCCGCATCGAACTCGGCGAGATCGAGACGGTGCTGACGGGCCATGAAAGCATCGTCCAGGCCACGGTGATCGTCCGCGAGGACCGGCCCGGAGACAAGCGGCTCGTCGCCTACCTCGTGACCGCCGAGGGCGGCGTCGACCTGAACGACCTGCGCCGGCACGCCACTTCGGCACTCCCCGAGTACATGGTCCCGTCGGCCTTCATGCTCCTCGACGCGATCCCGCTGACCGCCAACGGCAAGATCGACCGGCGCGCGCTGCCCACCCCGCAGGTCACCCACGATGTCACCGGACGTGCCCCGCGCACCCCCCAGGAAGAGGTCCTGTGCGGCCTGTTCGCGGCGGTCCTCGGGCTCCCGTCGGCCACCATCGACGACAACTTCTTCCACCGGGGCGGCCACTCCCTGCTCGCCACCCGCCTCATCAGCCGCATCCGCCAGGCCTTCGGCGTCCAGCTCGGCGTCCGGGACCTGTTCCGGTCCCCGACCGTGGTCGCGCTGTCCGAGCGGGTCACGGAGGGCAGCGGTGAACTTCCCCGGGCCGCACTGACCCGCGCGCAGGAGCGCCCCGAGCGCGTGCCGCTGTCCTCCGCCCAGCAACGGCTCTGGTTCCTGGACCAGATGGAGGGCCCGTCGGCGACGTACAACATCCCGATGGCGCTGCGCCTCACCGGCGCGGTGGACGTCGAGGCCCTGCGGCAGGCCCTCACCGACCTGGTCACCCGCCACGAGAGCCTGCGCACCGTCTACCCCACCCACGAGGGCAAGGCCTACCAGTCGGTGCGGGCCCCCGAGCCGGTCGAGCTGCCCGTCGTCCCGGTCACGGACGACACGCTCGCCGCCCGCCTCGCCGGCCTCTCCGCCATCCCCTTCGACCTGGCCTCCGGCATCCCGCTCCGCGCCCACCTGCTGGCCCTCGGCGACCAGGAGCACGTCCTGCTCCTGGTGATCCACCACATCGCCTCCGACGGCTGGTCCAACGCCCCCCTCTTCCGCGACCTGGCCGCCGCCTACGCGGCCCGCACCGAGGGGCAGGCACCGGAGTGGGAGCCGCTGCCCGTCCAGTACGCCGACTACGCGCTGTGGCAGCAGCAGCTGATGGAGGAGGACGAGGAGCGCCAACTCGGCTTCTGGCGGCAGGCATTGGCCGACCTGCCGGAGGAGGCCACCCTCCCGGCCGACCGGGCCCGCCCGGCAACCGCCTCCTACCGGGGCAGCACGCACACCGTCCACTGCCCCGCCGAGCTGCACGGCTCGCTGACCTCGCTGGCCCAGGACACCGGCACCACCTTCTTCATGGTCGCCCAGGCGGCCGTGTCCACCCTCCTCGCCCGCTCCGGCGCCGGGTCAGACATCCCGCTCGGCTCCCCCGTCGCCGGCCGCACCGACCAGCAACTCGACGACCTGGTCGGGTTCTTCGTCAACACCCTGGTCCTTCGCACCGACCTGACCGGCACCCCGAGCTTCCGCGACCTGCTGCACCGGGTCCGCGAGACCGACCTGGCCGCCTGGAACCACCAGGACCTGCCCTTCGACCGGATCGTGGAGATCCTCAACCCCGAGCGCACACCGGCCCGCCACCCGCTCTTCCAGGTCATGCTCACCCTGGGCGACACGTCGGCCGAGGCGCCCGAACTGCCCGGCCTGGACACGGCGTACGAGTTCTCGCAGGTGGAGATCGCCAAGTTCGACCTCACCTTCGGCTTCGCGGAGCACCGGGGGCCGGACGGAGAGCCCGGCGGTCTGGACATCACCGTCGAGTACGCGACCGATCTGTATGACGCGAGCACCATCGAGAGCGTCGCGGTCCGTCTCGTACGACTGCTGGAGGCGGCCGTCGCTGCTCCTGAACTTCCGGTCGGCGAGCTGGAGTTGCTGTCTCCCGGGGAGCGGGCTCTGCTGCTGGAGTCGCGGGCCGGGTCCGTCACCGGAAGCGCCGACGCCGGGCTCGGGGAGCTGTTCGCCGCGCAGGTGGCCCGCACCCCGGACGCGGTGGCCGTCGTCCACGCCACCCAGGAACTGACGTACCGCGAACTGGACGAGCGCGCCAACCGCCTCGCCCACCACCTGATATCGGAAGGTGTGGAGCCCGGCAGCCGGGTGGCGCTCTTCCAGGAGCGCTCACTCGACGCCGTCATCGCCACGCTCGCCGTGGTCAAGGCCGGAGCGGTCTACGTCCCGCTCGACACCCGCTACCCGATGGAGCGCGTCCAGCTCATCGTCGAGCAGTCGGCGGTCAAGGTCTTCCTCACCGACCGCGGCCCCGAAAGCCTCCAACTCCCGGCCGGCGCACGGGCGATCTCCGTGGCAGCCCCGGCCGAGGGCGACGCGAGCGACCCGCACGTTCCGGTCCACCCCGACCAGGCCGTGTACGCCATGTTCACCTCCGGCTCGACCGGAGTGCCGAAGGGCGTGGCGGTCACCCACCGCAATGTGGCCGACCTGGCCGCCCAGACCATGTACGCCAACGGCAACCACAGCCGGGTCCTCTTCCACTCGCCGATGGCCTTCGACGCCTCGACGTACGAGATGTGGGTGCCCTGGCTCAACGGAGCGACGCTGGTCGTCGCCCCGGCCGGCCACCTCGACACCGCCGCCTACCAGCAGCTCCTGTCCGAGCACCGCATCACCAGCCTGTGGATGACAGCGGGCCTGTTCCGCCTCATCGCCGAAGAAGCCCCGGCCGCGTTCACCGGCGTACGCGAAGTCTGGGCCGGCGGCGACGTCGTCCCGCCCGAGGCCGTACGCCGCGTCATGGACCACAACCCGCAGATCACCGTCGTCAACGGCTACGGCCCGACCGAGACCACCACCTTCGCCGCCACCCACCACATCCGCCGCCCCTACGACTACCCAGGCACCGTCCCCATCGGCGAACCCCTCGACAACCACCGCCTCTACGTCCTCGACGAACACCTCGGCCTGGTCGCACCCGGCACCCCCGGCGAGCTCTACATCGCCGGAACCGGACTCGCGCAGGGCTACCTGGACCGCCCGGGACAGACCGCCGACCGTTTCGTCGCCGACCCGTACGGCCCCGCCGGCACCCGGATGTACCGCACCGGTGACCTCGTCCGCTGGAACCAGGAAGGCTCGCTCGACTACCTCGGACGGGCCGACGAACAGGTCAAGCTGCGCGGCTTCCGTATCGAACTCGGCGAGATCGAGACCGTGTTGGCGGCCCAGGACGCCATCGCTCAGGCGACGGTCATCGTCCGCGAGGACCGGCCCGGCGACAAGCGTCTCGTGGCCTATCTGACCGCGCAGGACGGGGCGCGGATCGACGACGAGGACGTGCGGCGGCGGATGTCGGGGCTGCTGCCCGAGTACATGGTTCCGTCGGCGTTCGTGACGCTGGACGCGATCCCCTTGACCGTGAACGGCAAGGTGGACCGCAAGGCCCTGCCCGAGCCGCAGGTCACGCACGACACCGCGGGGCGCGCGCCCCGTACCCCCAAGGAAGAAGTCCTCTGCGGGCTGTTCGCGGAGATGCTCGGACTGCCGTCGGTCACCATCGACGACCACTTCTTCCACCTGGGCGGGCACTCCCTGCTCGCCACCCGGCTCGTGGGCCGGATCCGCACCGTACTCGGGGTCGAGCTGTCCGTGGCGACCCTCTTCGAAAACCCGATCGTGGCAACGCTCGTCGAGAAGCTCGACGGCGCCGAGGCCGCAAGGCCCAAACTGCGGCCGATGCGCCGGATGGGAGCGACCAAGTGATCCCCTTGTCCTACGCCCAGCAGCGGCTGTGGTTCATCGCCCAGATGGAAGGGCCGTCGACCACCTACAACATCCCGCTGGCAGTGCGGCTCACCGGTGAACTCGACCGTGCCGCCCTGCTGTCGGCCCTCGCCGACGTCATCGGCCGGCACGAGAGTCTGCGGACGATCTTCCCGGACCAGGACGGCACCCCGTACCAGCACATCCTCGAAGAGGAGGACGTGGAGTTCGAACTGCCCGTCGTGCCGGCCACGGCCGGGACGCTGGAGGCGGTTCTCGCCGAGGAGTCCGCGCAGGTCTTCCACCTGGCGGTGGATCTGCCGGTCCGGGCGCGGCTGATCGCGCTCGCCGAGCAGGAGCACGTCCTGCTCGTGGTGATGCACCACATCGTCTCGGACGGCGGCTCGACGGCCCCGCTGCTCCAGGACCTGGCGACCGCCTACGGCGCCCGGGTCCAGGGGCAGGCCCCCGAGTGGGAGCCGCTGCCGGTGCAGTACGGCGACTACACGCTGTGGCAGCAGGAGCTGCTCGGCGAGGCGGACGATCCGGAGAGCGCCGGGTCGCGTCAACTCGAGTTCTGGCGCGAGACGTTGGCGGAGCTGCCGGAGGAGGCCACCCTGCCGGCCGACCGGCCGCGCCCGGCCACCGCCTCGTATCACGGTGCCACCTGCGACGCGCACCTTCCCGCGGACGTCCACGCCGGACTGACGCACCTGGCGCGGGAGTCGGGGGCGACCCTGTTCATGGCGACTCAGGCGGCGGTCGCGACCGTGCTGTCCCGCTCCGGGGCGGGCCTCGACATCCCGGTCGGCTCGCCGGTCTCCGGACGTATCGACGAGGCCCTCGACGGGCTGGTCGGCTTCTTCGTCAACACGCTGGTGCTGCGGACGGATCTGACGGGCGACCCGAGCTTCCGGGAGCTGCTCGGCCGGGTCCGCAAGACGGACCTGGCGGCGTGGGGCCAGCAGGACCTGCCCTTCGACCGGCTGGTGGAGGTGCTCAACCCGGAGCGCTCCGCCTCCCGGCACCCCCTCTTCCAGGTGATGCTCACCATGGGTGAGACCGGTTCGAACGCCGTCGGCTTCCCGGGCCTCGACGCCCGGACCGAGTACAGCGCGCTGCAGATCGCCAAGTTCGACCTGACCTTCGGCTTCGCCGAGCACCGCACCCGGGACGGCCGGCCGAACGGCCTGGACATCACCATTGAGTACGCCACCGACCTGTACGACGCCCGTACGATCGACGCGCTCATGGCCCGGCTGCGGCGGCTCCTGGAAGCGGTGCTCACCTCGCCCGACACCCCGCTGTCCGTGCTGGACCTGCTCGGCGAGCACGAGCGCCGGCTGCTCCTGGAGGAGTGGAGCGGCGCGGTCACCGGGGCGCCCGAGGCGAGCCTCGCCGAACTGTTCGCGGCGCAGGCCGCCCGTACCCCGGACGCGATCGCCCTGGTCGACGACGTCCACGAGGTCACCTACGCCGAGCTCGACGAGGCCACCAACCGTGCGGCCCACCACCTCATCAACCTCGGTGTCCAGCAGCACGACGTGGTCGCCGTCCTGATGGAGCGCTCGGCCGACCTGCTCACCGCGCTGCTGTCGGTGACCAAGGCCGGAGCGGTGTACGCCCCGCTGAACACCACCGACCCGGACTCCCGCCTCACCCAGATCCTGGCCGACACCGGGGCTCCGGTCCTGCTGACCGACGCGGCCCTGTCCGACCACCCGCTCGTCGCGGAGACCACCGCCCAGGTCGTCGTCCTCGACGGCACCACCGGGCTCGACCACCTGCCCGCGACGGCTCCGGCGCGCACGATCCACCCCGACCAGCCGCTGTACGCGATGTTCACCTCGGGCTCGACCGGCGTCCCGAAGGGCGTGGCGGTCACCCACCGCAATGTGGCCGACCTGGCCGCCCAGACCATGTACGCCAACGGCAACCACAGCCGGGTCCTGTTCCACTCACCAGCCGCGTTCGACGCGTCCACCTTCGAGATATGGGTGCCCTGGCTGAACGGCGGCACCGTCGTCGTCGCACCCCCCGGCCATCTCGACCCCACGGCCTACGGGCGGCTGCTGGCCGAGCACTCGATCACCAGCCTGTGGATGACGGCGGGCCTGTTCCGGGTCATGGCCGAGGAGGCACCGGCCGCGTTCGCGGGCGTCCGCGAGGTGTGGGCCGGCGGTGACGTCGTCCCGCCGGAGGCCGTGCGCCGGATCCACGAGAACTGCCCGGACACCACCGTCGTCAACGGCTACGGGCCGACGGAGACCACGACGTTCGCCGCCACCCACCACATCCACCGTCCGCTCGACTACCCGGGCACCGTCCCGATCGGCGAACCCCTCGACAACCACCGCCTCTACGTCCTGGACCACCACCTCCAGCTCGTCCCGCCCGGCACCCCGGGCGAGCTCTACATCGCCGGAACCGGTCTCGCCCAGGGCTACCTCAACCGGCCGGGCATGACGGCCGAGCGGTTCGTCGCCGACCCGTACGGCCCGGCAGGTACCCGCATGTACCGCACCGGTGACCTCGCCGCCTGGAACCACGAAGGCTCCCTGGAGTACCTGGGCCGGGCCGACCAGCAGGTCAAGCTGCGCGGCTTCCGCATCGAACTCGGCGAGATCGAGACCGCGCTGGCGGCCTGCGACTCCGTCGCCCAGGCGACCGTGGTCATCCGTGAGGACCGGCCCGGCGACAAGCGTCTCGTCGCCTACCTCGTCGCCGCCGACGGCACACGGCTCGACACCAAGGCGGTCCAGCGCGAGGTCTCCGGCTCGCTGCCCGAGTACATGGTCCCGTCCGCCTTCGTCACCCTCGACGCGATCCCGCTGACCACCAACGGCAAGATCGACCGCCGTGCCCTGCCGGCGCCCCAGAACACCGGCGACACCGGCGGGCGCGCACCCCGCACCCCCGCCGAGGAAGTGCTCTGCGGTCTGTTCGCCGCCGTGCTCGGGCTGCCGTCGGTCACCATCGACGACCACTTCTTCCACCGCGGCGGGCACTCCCTGCTCGCCACCCGGCTCATCAGCCGCATCCGCGCCGTGTGGGACACCCAGATCACCATCCGGGACCTGTTCCAGTACGCGACGGTCGCGCTGCTCTCCGAGCGGCTCACGGCCGAGAGCAGCGGGGAACAGCGTCCGGCGCTGCTGCCCGAGGACCGTCCGGAGCGGGTGCCGCTGTCGTCCGCCCAGCAACGGCTCTGGTTCCTCGACCAGATGGAAGGCCCGTCCGCCACCTACAACATCCCGATGGCCCTGCGCCTCAAGGGAACCCTCGACCCCGACGCACTCCAGCTGGCCCTCACCGACCTGGTCACCCGCCACGAGAGCCTGCGAACGGTCTACCCGACCCACGAGAACAAGGCCTACCAGGCCGTCCTTCCCGCGGCCACCACCGCGCTGGCCATCATCCCCGCGACCGAGGACACCCTCGACGGGCTGCTGGGCGCCGAGGCCGGACACGCCTTCGACCTGGCGGGCGAACGCCCCTTCCGCGCAAGCCTGTTCCGGCTCGGCGCCGAGGACCACGTCCTGATGCTGGTCGTCCACCACATCGCCTCCGACGGCTGGTCCAACGGCCCGCTCTTCCGCGATCTGGCCGCCGCCTACGAGGCCCGCGTCCAGGGCGAGACCCCGGAGTGGGAGCCGCTGCCGGTCCAGTACGCCGACTACGCCCTGTGGCAGCAGAGGCTGCTTCAGGACAGCGAGGACCGCCAACTCGACTACTGGCGCGAGGCTCTGGCCGAACTCCCGGAGGAAGCGACCCTTCCCACCGACCGTGCCCGCCCCGCCACCGCCTCCAACCAGGGCACCACCCACACCGTCCACTGCCCCGCCGAACTGCACACCTCGCTGACCTCGCTGGCCCAGGACACCGGCACCACCTTCTTCATGGTCGCCCAGGCGGCCGTGTCCACCCTCCTCGCCCGCTCCGGCGCCGGGTCCGACATCCCGCTCGGCTCCCCCGTCGCCGGCCGCACCGACCAGAAGCTCGACGACCTCATCGGCTTCTTCGTCAACACCCTTGTCCTGCGCACGGATCTGTCGGGCAACCCGACCTTCCGCGACCTGCTCACCCGCGTCCGGGAGACCGACCTCTCCGCCTGGGCCCACGAGGATCTGCCCTTCGACCGGCTCGTCGAAGCCCTCAACCCCGAGCGCACCACCGCCCGGCACCCCCTCTTCCAGGTCATGCTCACCGTCGGCGACACCAGCACCAGGGCGCCCGAACTCCCGGGCCTGGAGAGCGAGTTCGCCTTCCCCTCCGCCTCCATCGCCAAGTTCGACCTGACCTTCGCGTTCGCGGAGCACCGGACGGCGGACGGACAGCCGGGCGGCCTCGACATCACCATCGAGTACGCCACCGACCTCTACGACGCCCGCACCATCCAGGCCACCGCCGACCGCCTCGTCCGCCTCCTCACCACCGCCGTCAACCAGCCCGAACTCCCCGTCGGCGACATCGAGCTGCTCTCCGACGACGAGCGCGTACGGGTACGGGACTGGAGCGGTCCCCAGGCGCCGGCGCCGGTCCTCGGTCTGGACGGGCTGTTCACCGGGCAGGCGGCGCGCACACCGGACTCGGTGGCGCTGGTCTTCGAGGACCAGCAGGTGACGTACGCCGAGCTGGACGTCTGGTCCAACCGGCTGGCCCGGCACCTGACCTCGCGGGGCGTCGAGCCCGGCAGCATCGTGGCCATCCACCTGGAGCGCTCGCCGCATCTGATCGCCTCCCTGCTCGCGGCGCTGAAGGCCGGCGCCGGATACACGCTGCTGGACCCGCAGTTCCCGGCCGACCGGCTGACCACCGTCCTCGGGCAGACCAACCCGTCGGCGCTGGTCACCCAGAGCCACCTCACGGCCCTGCCGACCTCGGCCACCCTGGTCGACCTGACCGTCGACACCCCCGCGATCAGCACTCTCTCGGGGGCGCCGGTGGAGACGGGCGGGCACCCGGAGACGACGGCGTGCGTGATGTTCACCTCCGGCTCGACCGGAGTGCCCAAGGGCGTCGCGGCCTCGCACCGGGCGCTGGCGGCCACCTTCATCGGCCCGGACTATCTGCACTTCGGGCCGGAGCAGACCTATCTGCAGAGCTCGCCCGTGTCGTGGGACGCCTTCGCCCTGGAGGTCTTCGGGCCGCTGCTGCACGGCGGGATCTGCGTCCTTCAGCCCGGCCAGCACACCGACCCGCACCAGATCGCGGAGCTGGTGGAGCGGCACGGGATCACCACGCTGCAGATGTCGGCGAGCCTGTTCAACCACATGCTCGACGAGCACCCGGCGGTCTTCTCCCGGCTCCGGGAGGCCATGACGGCCGGTGAGGCGGCCTCGCCCGCGCACGCCGCCAAGGCGCTGGCCGACCACCCCCACCTGCACCTGGTCAACGGCTACGGTCCCGCGGAGAGCATGGGGTTCACCACCGCCCACACCATCAGCGCGCCCGCGCCGGCCATCCCCATCGGCCGGCCCATCACCGGCAAGCACGCCTACGTCCTCGACGAGAACCTGCGTCTGCTGCCGCCGGGCGTCCCCGGCGAGCTGTACGTCGCCGGGCACGGGCTCGCGCACGGCTACATCGGGCAGCCCGGGCTCAGTGCCGAGCGGTTCGTCGCCGACCCGCACGGGGCGCCCGGCTCGCGGATGTACCGGACCGGCGACCTGGCCCGCTGGAGCCAGGACGGAGCGCTGGAGTACTTCGGGCGGGCCGACCAGCAGATCAAGTTGCGGGGCTTTCGCATAGAGCCGGGTGAGATCGAGTCGGCGATGCTGCGGCACGCCTCCGTCGCCCAGGCCGCCGTGATGATCCGTGAGGACCGGCCCGGCGACAAGCGCCTGGTGGCGTACGTGGTGACCGTGGACGGCGGTGTGCCGGACATCCCGGAGCTGCGCCGGCACGCGGTGGCGGCGCTGCCCGAGTACATGGTGCCCGCCGCCATCGTGCCGCTGGACGCGCTGCCGCTGACGGTGAACGGCAAGCTCGACCGGCGGGCGCTGCCCGAGCCGCCGCAGGCCGGCCGGACCGGCGGGCGCGCACCGCGCACCCCGGCCGAGGAGGTCCTGTGCGGGCTGTTCGCGGCGACGCTCGGACTGCCGTCGGTCACCATCGACGACCACTTCTTCCACCTGGGCGGGCACTCCCTGCTCGCCACCCGGCTCATCGGCCGCATCCGTGCCGTCTGGGACACCCCGGTCACCATCCGGGACCTGTTCCAGTACCCGACACCCGCGCTGCTGGGCGAGCACATCGCCGCCGGCACGGGCGGGAACCCGCTGGAGACCCTGCTGCCGATCCGCTCCGCGAGCGAGGGCGGTCAAGCCCCGCTGTTCTGCGTGCACCCCATCTCGGGGATGAGCTGGTCCTACGCCGGGCTGCTGCGGCACATCGGCGACCAGCGGCCGCTGATCGGCCTCCAGGCACGGGAGTTGACGGACCCCTCGGGGCGGCCCGCCTCCATGGAGGAGATGGCCGACACGTACGTGGCCGAAATCCGCTCCGTCCAGCCGCACGGCCCGTACCACCTGCTGGGCTGGTCGTTCGGCGGTCTGATCGCCCACGCCGTCGCCGCCCGCCTGGAGGAGCTGGGCGAGCAAGTGGCCCTGCTCGGGCTGCTCGACTCCTATCCGCTGCCCGACGGCTTCGAGGCGCCCGCCATCACCGGGCGCGAGGTCCTGACCGCGCTGCTCGGCACCCGCGGCGCCGAACTGGCCGTGGCGTGCGCGGACGGTGTGCCGGACGCCGCCGAACTGGCGGAGGTGCTGCGCGCCGAGGACCCGATCCTGGGTGCGCTGGAGCCGGCCCAGGCCGCCGCGGTCGTCGAGGCCACCGCGGGGAACCTGGAGATGCGCTACCGGTACGTTCCCGGGCGGCAGTTCAGCGGCGACATGGTGTTCTTCAACGCGCGCCGCACGCCCGCCGCCATGACCGGCGCCGAGTCCTGGGCACCGTATGTTCTCGGCCATGTCGAGGAGCACGACATCGACTGCGAGCACTGGGACATGACCGGCGCCGAGCCCCTGAGGGAGATCGGCAAGGTCGTGTCCGAGCACCTGCGGGCGGTACACCACTGACGTCTGGCACCACCGGGCCACCTCGGCGCCCGGGTCCACCTCACAAGGGTGGGCCCGGGCGCTTCGACGTGTGCCCCGCCGGTCCGCCTGGGCAATTGCCCGCAGCCTGCCGCTCTTGCCGCCGGGCTGCGGGTTCCGGCCTGCATAGCGTGATGTTGTCCGCAGGTCACGGCTTCACCGGCAACAGAAGGTCAAGGACATGATGGTGGATCATTCCGACTGGCGTGTCGGGGTCGCTTCGGCCCCCGTCCATCACGGCGAGATTCTGCAAGGCGTGTTCACCGGTGAGGGAGGACTCACCAGGGGTCTCGTCACCCTTCCCTGCACCATCCACACGACCAGAGCCACCTTCATCCCCGCCCCCGGTCCCGAGGTCACCGTCTCACCCGAGTGGAAGGGCAAGGCGCGGCGCGCGGCGGAACTCGCCGTCCGGGCCGTGACGCCGCCGGACGCCGGGCCGTGGGGCGGTCATCTGGAACTGACCGGGGATGTGCCGCTGTGCCGCGGGTTCGGCTCGTCGACGAGCGATGTGCTGGCCGCCATCTGGGCGGTGAAGGACGCGTTCGTCAGCCCGTTGCCGCCGCAGGAGGTGGCCCGGCTGGCCGTGCGCGCCGAAACCGCCTCCGACTCCCTGATGTTCGAGGAGTCCACCGTGCTGTTCGCCCAGCGCGAGGGCGCGGTGATCGAGGACTTCGGCTACCGGATGCCGCCGGTCCGGGTGCTGGGCTTCGGCTCCCGCCCCGAGGGCGGCGGGCGGGGCGTGGACACGCTGGCGTTCGCGCCGGCGAGCTACGGCCAGGAGGAGATCGACCTCTTCGCCCGGCTGCGGGACATGCTCCGGGAGGCCATCCAGATGAAGGACGTCGCGCTGCTGGGTTCGGTGGCGACGGCGAGTACGGAGATCAATCAGCGCCATCTGCCGATACCCGGGCTCGACCGGATCCGGGACATCGCCCGGACCTCCGGCGCGCTGGGCGTGCAGGCGGCGCACAGCGGAGACATCGCGGGCCTCCTCTTCGACCGGGACGACCCGGACGTCGACGCCCGCGCCGCGCTGGCCCAGCGCCTCCTGCAAGAGATCGGTATCGACGAGCAGTGGAACTACACGACCGGTGACTGACGGGTGACTGACATGACGACGACGACTCTGCCGAAGGCTCACTCCTCGATCGTGGAGGCCACCGAGCTCCCACGCATCATCAAGGTGAGCGACAACCTCTACGCGGCGGCCTTCAGCCTGATGAAGCTGCTGCCCGCCCGCCACATCATCGACCGCGCCGAGGCCGCCGGGCTGCTCTCCCCGGGCACCCCGGTCATCGAGACTTCCTCCGGGACGTTCGCCCTGGGCCTGGCCATGGTCTGCGGGCTGCGCGGCTACCCGCTGACCATCGTCGGCGACTCGGCCATCGACCGGGATCTGCGCACCCGCCTCGAAATGCTCGGCACGACGGTGGAGATCGTCGAGCACACCGGCCAGCCCGGCGGCATCCAGGGCGCACGCCTGGCCCGGGTGGAGGAGCTGCGCCGGCTCCAGCCCGACGCCTTCGTCCCCGGCCAGTACGACAACCCCGACAACCCGGGCGCGTACAGCATCGTCGCCGACCTGATCGGCGACACCGTCGGCTCCGTCGACTGCCTGGTGGGCCCGGTGGGTTCGGGCGGTTCGACGGGCGGGCTCGCCGCGTCGCTGCGGCCCGGCAACCCGGCGCTGCACCTGGTCGGCGTGGACACGCACGGCAGCATCATCTTCGGCACCCCCGACGGGCCCCGGACGCTGCGCGGGCTCGGCAGCAGCATCCACCCGGGCAACGTCAAGCACGCGGCGTACGACGAGGTCCACTGGGTGACGGCCCCCGAGGCGTTCCACGCGACGCACGACCTCTACCGCGCGCACGGCCTGTTCATGGGACCGACCAGCGGAGCCTCCTTCCAGGTGGCGTCCTGGTGGGCGGAGCACAACCCGGGGAGCACCGTGGTGATGGTGCTGCCGGACGAGGGCTACCGCTACCAGTCCACGGTCTACAACGACGCCTGGCTGAGCGCCCAGGGCATCGTCCCGGCGCCCGCCCCGGGCGGCCCGGTCACCGTCGAGCACCCGCTGGACGCGACCGCCGCCTGGTCCCGGCTGCTGTGGGCGCGCCGCGGCTTCGACGACGTGGTCATGCCGGAGGTCGACTCATGAGCGGGCGGCTACTGCTCCTGATCGAGAGCAACACCACCGGAACGGGGCGGCTGTTCGCGCGCCGCGCGGCCCAGCGCGGAGTGGAGCCGGTCCTGCTGTGCGCGGACCCGGGCCGCTATCCGTACGTCGCCGAGGACGGGCTGCGGACCGTCACCGTGGACACCGCGAACGAGGCCGCGCTGTGGGCGGCGGTCTCCGAACTGGCCGGCGAGGCACCGATCGCCGGTGTGCTGACCAGCTCCGAGTACTACGTCCCCACCGCGGCCGCGGTCGCCGCGCGGCTCGGTCTGCCGGGCCCTGACGCCGAGGCCGTACGGGCCTGCCGCGACAAGGCCGAGCAGCGGCGGATCCTCGCCGGGGCGGGCGTCGGGGTGCCGGGCTTCGCGGTCGTCGACGAGGTCGCCGGCGCTGTCGTCGCCGCGGCGGAGTTCGGGCTTCCGGTGGTGGTGAAGCCGGTGCAGGGCTCCGGGAGCCTCGGCGTGCGGCTGTGCGCGGACGCCGGCGAGGTGGCCGAGCACGCCCGGACGCTGCTGGCGGCCACCGTCAACGAGCGGGGGGTCGCGGCACCGCGCCGGATCCTGGTCGAGGAGTACCTGAGCGGACCGGAGTTCTCCGTCGAGGTGTTCGGCACGGAGGCGGTGGTGACGGTCGCCAAGCACGTCGGTCCGCTCCCCGTGTTCGTGGAGGTCGGCCACGACGTCCCGGCGTCGCTGCCGGCCGGGTCGGAACGCGCGCTGCGGGAGACCGCGGTGCGCGCCGTGGAGGCGCTCGGGCTCGGCTGGGGCGCGGCCCATGTGGAGCTGCGCCTGGAGAGCACCGGCGCCAAGGTCATCGAGGTCAACCCGCGGCTCGCCGGCGGCATGATCCCCGAACTCGTGCGCAGGGCCTGCGGTATCGACCTGGTCCTCGCCCAGGTCCTGTCCGCGCTCGGCGAGATTCCCGAACTGGAGCGCGGCGTCTACGCCCGCGCCTCGATCCGCTTCCTGACCGCCGAGCGCGACGGCATCCTCACCCACGCCGGCGCGCTCGACGAGGCCGTCACCCGCGCCCGCGCCGTCCCGAACGTCGTGGAAGCTGCCGTCTACCGCGTCCCGGGCGAACCCGTGGGCCCCGCCGAGGACTTCCGCGGCCGCATCGGCCACACCATCGCCGTCGCCGACCACCCCGCCCCGGCCGCCGAGGCCGCCGACCGGGGAGCCGCCCTGCTCGCCGAGGCCGTGTCGTACACACACCTGACCGCGACGGAGGCCCTCGCATGACAACCGCGACAGCATCCGGTGTCGACACCGGGCGGCTCAAGGCAGCCCTCGACGCCGAGGCGCACCGCATCGTCTACGCCTCGTACCTGCCGGACGACGCGGCGGACGACGGGCTCGGTGCGGAGCTGCGGTGCATCAGCGAGGTGGACCGGGCGCATCTGGTCATGCTGACCGAGCGCGGCATCGTGGACGCCGCTCGTGCCGGGCAACTGCTGCGGGCCATCGAGGAGTTGCGCGAGCAGAACTTCGGTCCGGTGCGCGGCAGGCCGATGCCGCGCGGCGTGTACCTGGCGTACGAGGGCCATCTCATCGAGCAGCTGGGCGACGAGACCGGCGGCATCCTGCACACCGGCCGCTCCCGCAACGACCTCAACGCCACCACCACCCGGCTGAAGGTCCGCACCCCCTATCTGGCGCTGCTGGACGCGGTGGACACCCTCGCCGCGGTGCTCCTGGCGAAGGCCGAGGAGTACGCGGGCGTGACGATGCCGGCGTACACGCACGGCCAGCCCGCCGTGCCGATCACCTACGGGCACTACCTGGCGGGTGTCGCCGGCGCCGTGCTGCGCGCGTACGGCGGGCTCCTCGACGCGGGCCGGCAGATCGACGTCAACCCGCTCGGCGCGGGCGCCATCGGTGGCACCTCCGTGCCGATCGACCCGGCCCGCACGGCGGAACTCCTCGGCTTCACCTCGGCCGCGCCCAACTCGGTCGACGCCGTGGCCTCCCGGGACTTCGTCCTCCAGCTGCTGTCCGCGTCCGCCGTGCTCGGCGTCGCGCTGGCCCGCATCGCGCGCGATCTGAGCACCTGGACGTCGGAGGAGTCCGGGCTGCTGCGGGTGGGCGACACGCTGGTGGGTTCGAGCTCGATGATGCCGCAGAAGCGCAACCCGTTCCTGCTGGAGCACATCCAGGGCAGGTCCACCGCGAGCCTGGGCGCGTTCATGAGCGCGGCCTCCGCGATGACCACCGGCGGCTACACCAACGCCATCGCCGTGGGCACCGAGGCCGTACGCCACCTCTGGCCGGGCCTGAGCGACACCACCGACGCGGTCACGCTGCTGCGCCTGGTCGTGGCGGGCACGGAACCGGAGCGGGAGCGGATGGAGCAGCGGGCCGTCGACGGGTTCACCTCGGCGACGTACCTGGCGGAACGCCTGGTCCTGGAGGGCACGCCGTTCCGGGCGGCGCACCACCAGGTGGGCGAGACCGTCCTGGCGGCACTGGACTCCGGCCGGTCGCTCGCGGACACCTCCGACTTCGCGGGCGATCTCGCCCCGGACCGGGTCGCCCGGGACTGCGCCCACGGTGGCGGACCGGGCAGCGATGGACTACCGCCCCTCACCACGCAACTCGGTGTGCTTCACACTGAGTTGGTCGCCCGGCGGATCCGCTGGTCGGGCGCCGAATCGCTTCTCACCGAAGCCGTTCAGAAGGCGGTACTTACATGACTGCCCCGACGCTCGAACCACCCCCGGAGATCACCGTGAAACCCAAACGCGGCGGCCTGCTGCACCAGCGCGACTTCCGCCTGCTGTGGCTAGGCGAGACAACCAACCGTGTCGGCATCAACATCACCACCGTCGCGATGCCGCTGGTGGCGGTGGTGACGCTCAACGCCAGCACGTTCGCCGTGAGTGTGCTGGCCGCCGCGCCCTGGCTGCCCTGGCTGCTGATCGGCCTGCCGGCCGGCGCCTGGGTGGACCGCATGCGGCGCAGACCCCTCATGCTGGCCTGCAACGTGGGCTCGCTGCTCCTCCTGGCCAGCGTGCCCATAGCCGCCTGGCTCGACGTCCTCACCATGACCCAGATGCTGATCGTCGCCCTGCTCAACGGCCTGGCGGCGGTGTTCTTCGGCATCTCCTACAAGGTGTACGTGCCCTCCATAGTCGAGCGGAAGGACCTCCAAGAGGCCAACGCCAAGCTTCAGGGCAGTGAGTCGGTGGCGCAGGTCGCGGGTCTGGGCGGCGGCGGCCTCCTCGCCGGGGCGTTCGGCGCGGCCTCAGGACTGCTGGTCAACGCGCTGACGTTCCTCTTCTCGGCCCTGTGCCTGTCCCGCATCCGCGCCGAGGAACCCCGCCCCGAGCAGCCCAAGGAGCGCGCCCCGCTGCGCCAGGACATCAAGGAGGGCCTCCAGTACACGGTGAAGGACCCCTACCTGCGCATCCTGACGGGGTACGGCACCGTCACCAACCTGCTCCTGACGGCGTACCAGGCCATCCTGCCGGTTTTCATGATCCGGCAGCTGATGGTGGCGGAAGGCGCGGTCGGCTGGCTGCTGGCCTCCAGCAGCATCGGCGGACTCCTGGGCGCCACCCTCGCCAAACGCATCGCCGACCGGCACGGAACCGCGCGCGGACTGCAGCTCGCCACACTGTTCACCGCTCCCTTCGGCCTGCTCATTCCGATGGCGGGGGAGGGCTGGCAGCTGGTGACCCTGGCGATCGGCAGCGCACTCCTCGCCCTGGGCGTGGTGCTGGCCAACGTGATCCAGGGAGCCTTCCGGCAGCGCTACTGCCCGCCGCAGCTCCTCGGCCGCGTCACTTCCTGCATCTCGGTGGCCAACTTCGGTGCCATCCCCTTCGGTTCACTGCTCGGCGGCGCACTCGGCACCGCGCTCGGCCTGCGGCCGACGCTGTGGATGCTGACCGCCGGCCTGGCGGTGACCCCCCTGATTCTCCTGATCGGGCCGATGCGCGGCAGGCGCGACCTGCCTTCCGCACCCGACCCGTCGGGCGGACGCGACCTGACGGTCGAGCCCCGCACAGCATGAGGCCCGACCGGCTTGTCACCTGAGTAAGAACAGGAGAGACCCCGTGGAAACAACCCTGCCGTGGGTCGTTCGTGAGCTGCCACCCCCTGGCTCACTGGACCTCTGGCTCCTGAGGGTCTCGGATGTCCCCGCCGGCATCCTGGACGAGGCGGTGCTCGACGCGACCGAGCGTCAGCGCGCCGCCGCCCTCATGCACGCGGCCGACCGAACCCGGTTCACGGCCGCGCATGTCGCACTACGCCGGCTGCTCGGAACGTATTTGAGTCTGCGTCCCGAGGAGATCCACTTCGGCCGGGACACCTGTCCCTGCTGCGGCGGACCGCACGGCCGCCCGACCGTTCTCGGTGCGGGCCGCGAGTTGTTCTTCTCGCTGTCCCACCGGGGCGACCTGGCGCTCGTCGGTACGGCCGTCGCTCCGATCGGAGTCGACGTGGACCTGGTGTCGGACCAGACGGCCACCGCCGAACTGGCCTCGATGCTGCACGTGGATGAACAGGCGGAACTGGACGCGCTGGCACCGGAATTGCGCCCGCGTGCACTGGCCCGCCTGTGGACCCGCAAAGAGGCTTACCTCAAGGGCCTCGGCTCGGGTCTGGGCCGCGACCCCTCGCTCGACTATGTCGGCTCGGGGGGCCCGCAGGGCCCGTATCCGCCTTCCGGCTGGACCCTGCTGGACGTTCCGGTGGACCGGGGCTACGCGGCGGCGGTGGCGGTGCGCGGTGAACTGAACGTCACCGCTCCCACCATCAGCAGGCTCTCCGTCCTGGACGTCGTGCAGTACACGACCGAACTCTCCGGTCTGGAACTGCCCTCCGGTCCGGACGTCGTACGAACGCCGCACGACGCCCTCCAGACGGCAAGGACCCCGCCCTGATCCGCCCCGGGGCCGACCGGGTGCACCGACTTGGTGATCACCCGGCCGGCCGAGGGCACGCGCCACTAGGCCGCCGCCGCGCGGCCACTGATCACGAGGACGATTCCCCGAAAACCCCAACTCCCCTACATCCCTTGGGAACTGACGATGTCAAACGCTGTGCAAGAGGCCCCCGCGGCCCGCCTCCCGCAGGTGCGGACCCGCACCACCGAGCGTTCCTCCGTCGCCGTCGAGCACGTCACGGGCGCGCAGTCCCTCGTCCGCTCGCTCGAAGAGGTGGGCGCGGACACCGTGTTCGGCATTCCCGGCGGTTGCATCCTGCCGGCGTACGACCCGCTGATGGACTCCGAGCGGGTACGGCATGTGCTCGTCCGGCACGAGCAGGGCGCGGGTCACGCGGCCACCGGTTACGCGCAGGCCACCGGCAAGGTCGGCGTCTGCATGGCGACCTCGGGACCGGGCGCCACCAACCTGGTGACGCCGATCGCCGACGCCCACATGGACTCGGTGCCGCTCGTGGCGATCACCGGGCAGGTTCCCTCCAAGTCGATCGGCACGGACGCCTTCCAGGAGGCGGACATCGTCGGCATCACCATGCCGATCACCAAGCACAACTTCCTGATCACCAGGGCCGCGGACATCCCGAAGACGATCGCGGAGGCCTTCCACATCGCCGCCACCGGCCGCCCCGGCCCGGTCCTGGTCGACATCACCAAGGACGCCCTCCAGGAACAGACCACCTTCAGCTGGCCGCCCCGCGCGGACCTGCCCGGCTACCGCCCGGTGACCCGGCCGCACCCCCGCCGGATCGCCGAGGCGGCCAAGCTGCTGAACCAGTCCGAGCGCCCCGTGCTCTACGTCGGCGGCGGCGTCCTCAAGGCCAAGGCCACCGACGAGCTGCGGATCCTCGCCGAGCTGACCGGCGCTCCCGTGGTCACCACCCTGATGGCACTCGGCGCGTTCCCCGGCAGCCACCCGCAGCACGTGGGCATGCCGGGCATGCACGGCGACGTGGCCGCCGTCACCGCACTGCAGAAGGCCGATCTGATCGTCGCCCTCGGCGCCCGCTTCGACGACCGTGTCACCGGCAAGCTGGACACCTTCGCCCCGTACGCCAAGGTCGTGCACGCCGACATCGACCCGGCCGAGATCGGCAAGAACCGGTTCGCGAACGTGCCGATCGTCGGGGACGCGCGCGAGGTCATCGCCGCGCTGACGGCAGCGGTGCACGCGGAGCACGAGGACGGCCACCGGGGTGACTACGCGAACTGGTGGCGGGACCTCAACCGCTGGCGCACCACCTACCCGCGCGGCTACGACCTGCCCGCGGACGGCACCCTCTCCCCGCAGCTGGTCATCGAGCGCATCGGCCAACTCGCTCCCGAGGGCACGCTGTTCGCGTCCGGCGTCGGCCAGCACCAGATGTGGGCGGCGCAGTTCCTCCCGCACGAGGAGCCGGGCACCTGGTTCAACTCGGGCGGCGCCGGAACGATGGGCTACGCGGTCCCGGCCGCGATGGGCGCCAAGGCCGGCCGGCCGGACCGGACCGTCTGGGCGATCGACGGCGACGGCTGCTTCCAGATGACCAACCAGGAACTCACCACCTGCGCCCTGAACAACATCCCGATCAAGGTCGCCATCATCAACAACGGCGCCCTCGGCATGGTCCGCCAGTGGCAGAACCTCTTCTACGGCGCCCGGTTCTCCAACACCGTGCTGCACGACGGCGCGACGAACGCCGAGACCGGTTCGACGCGGGGCCTGGGCTCCGCCGCCAACCGCGGCACCCGCGTCCCGGACTTCGTCCTGCTCTCCGAGGCGATGGGCTGCGTGGGCCTGCGCTGCGAGACCCCGGAGGAACTGGACGCGGTCATCGACAAGGCCAACTCGATCACCGACCGCCCTGTGGTGGTGGACTTCATCGTCCACGAGGACGCGATGGTGTGGCCGATGGTCCCTGCCGGCACTTCCAACGACGACATCATGGCCGCCCGCGACGTCCGCCCCGACTTCGGCGACTCCGCGGACGACTGAGAGGACCCACTGACATGTCCCAGCACACACTCTCCGTCCTGGTCGAGAACACCCCCGGCATCCTCGCCCGGATCGCCGCCCTGTTCTCGCGCCGCGGCTTCAACATCGACTCGCTCGCCGTCGGCACCACCGAGCACCCCGACCTCTCCCGCGTCACCATCGTGGTCAGGGTCGACGACGCGCTGTCCCTGGAGCAGGTGACCAAGCAGCTCAACAAGCTCATCAACGTCCTCAAGGTCGTCGAGCTGGAGGCGGACGCGGCGGTACAGCGCGAACTGGTCCTGGTGAAGGTCCGCGCCGGCAACGAGACCCGCTCCCAGATCGTCCAGATCGCCGAGCTGTTCCGCGCGAAGACGGTCGACGTCTCCCCCGAGGCCGTCACCCTGGAAGCCACCGGCGCCGCCGACAAACTCGACGCGATGCTCCGGATGCTGGCCCCCTTCGGCATCAAGGAACTCGTCCAGTCCGGCGCGATAGCCATCGGCCGCGGCTCCCGCTCCCTGGCCGAACGCGGCGTACGGGACACCCGCCCGTTCCGCCTGACGGCGACGGCGAACGCGTCCGCGGCGCAGGCGCAGAGCGCGTAACGCGAGCTCCCTCAGAAGTCACCAGCCCTCAATAACAGCAGCTACCAGCAACCCAGTTACCGATTACAAGGAGAAACCCTCATGCCCGCCGAGCTGTTCTACGACGCCGACGCCGACCTGTCCATCATCCAGGGCCGCAAGGTCGCGGTCATCGGCTACGGCAGCCAGGGCCACGCCCACGCGCTGTCGCTGCGCGACTCGGGTGCCGACGTCCGCGTCGGTCTGCACGAGGGCTCCAAGTCCAAGGCGAAAGCCGAGGAACAGGGCCTGCGCGTGGTGACACCGTCGGAGGCCGCCGCCGAGGCCGACGTCATCATGATCCTCGTTCCGGACCCGATCCAGGCCCAGGTCTACGAGGAGCACATCGCCCCGCACCTCAACGACGGCGACGCGCTGTTCTTCGGCCACGGCCTGAACATCCGCTTCGGCTTCATCAAGCCCCCGGCCGGTGTCGACGTCGCCATGGTCGCCCCGAAGGGCCCGGGCCACCTCGTCCGCCGCCAGTACGAGGAGGGCCGCGGCGTTCCGTGCATCGCGGCCGTCGAGCAGGACGCGACGGGCAACGCCTTCGCGCTGGCGCTGTCGTACGCCAAGGGCATCGGCGGCACCCGCGCCGGCGTCATCAAGACGACCTTCACCGAGGAGACCGAGACCGACCTGTTCGGTGAGCAGGCCATCCTCTGTGGTGGTACGGCCGCGCTGGTCAAGGCGGGCTTCGAGACACTGACCGAGGCGGGTTACCAGCCGGAGATCGCGTACTTCGAGTGCCTGCACGAGCTGAAGCTCATCGTCGACCTCATGTACGAGGGCGGCCTGGAGAAGATGCGCTGGTCGGTCTCCGAGACCGCCGAGTGGGGCGACTACGTCACCGGTCCCCGCATCATCACGGACGCCACCAAGGCCGAGATGAAGAAGGTCCTCGCCGAGATCCAGGACGGGACGTTCGCCCGTGAGTGGATGGCCGAGTACCACGGCGGTCTGAAGAAGTACAACGAGTACAAGAGCCAGGACGAGAAGAGCCTCCTGGAGACCACCGGCAAGGAGCTCCGCAAGCTCATGTCGTGGGTGAACGACGAGGCGTGACCTCCGGGCAGGACCATGCCGTCCGCACGCCCACGGGAACCAGCCACCAAGAACACCGAGAACCCCAGGTCAGCCAATCCTGACCTGGGGTTCCCCGTAGCACGACGCAACCGGGCTCCCCCTCCGGCCGGGGCGTGTCGTGCGGGTCAGGCGGCCGGCCGGGTGGCAACCACACGACGTGAGCACCACCCGGGGCGTGTTGTGGTCAGTGCCTGAAGGCACCCTTGACCTTGTCGCCGGCCTGCTTCAGGTTTCCGGAGACCCGGTCGGTCCTGCCTTGCCGCTGCAATCGCCTGTTGCGGGTGGTCCGGCCTACGCGTTCGGTGACCAGGCCCTTGAGTGCCTGCGTCTTGTGCTTGATCGTCTGTCCGACGCTCATGGCCGGCCTCCTACTTGTCTGCTGAGCGGGCTCCCGCGCGTGGTCGCCGTTCCCGCGGGCGGGATCGGGGCCGGTGTGAACTGCCTGCGGCTGATCAGCAGAAGGAGAAGAATCCAGAGCACGGCCGGGCCTCCACACGGTCGCAGGGACAGTGCCTGCGTTCCGCGGGGTCCGGGCGAAGCGGAAGGTGGAGGCCTCGCCCGGAGATTCCCGGAGCGGTACGGCCCCACGCCTGCGGCCAGTCAACGCCCGGCAACCGCTTGTGTCAACGCATACGAGCCGCTGTCGCCCGGTATCCGCAACCTCTGGGTAGGGCTACGCTGTTGAGTGAGGCCCCAGTCCCCGGTATCGATGCTGTGTCCAGCTCCCGGGGAGGCCCGCGGTGTTCGCCCTGCTTCTCATCCTCGTCTTGGTCCTGTTCGGTGTCGGCTTCCTCAACCCCATCTGGTGGGTGGTCGCGGCCGTGCTGGTCTTCGGCACCACGCGGTACGGCCGCGGTGGTGGCGGGGGCCGGGGCCGCAGCTCCGATCTGGGGCAGTACCGGGACTACCAGGAGCGCCGGGACCGTCAGGAACGCTGGGACCGTCGCTACAACCGCCAGCACCGGGCACGCTGGCGGCGCGAGGACCGGCGGGACCGCGAACACGGCAGGTGAGGCGAAGACCGGGGGTGTGGCTCACACGCGCCGGATGGCGTCCGGAAGGGGAAGGTCATGATTCACGCTGCCGATCTCAGGGAGTGGCGCGAACGCGACGTCGTCGATGCCGAGTCGCACAAGATCGGTGTGCTGGAGGCGGTCTATGTGGACACCACCACCGATGAGCCGGCCATGGCCACCGTTCGGACCGGGCTGCCCACGCGGCACCGGCTGGTCTTCGTCCCCCTGGACGACGTGATCGCCGGGCCGGACTGTCTCAAGGTCCGCTACGCCAAAGCGCTGGTGAAACAGGCCCCTTCGATCGGCACCGACGACGTGCTGCCCGCCGACCGGGAAGAAGCGATCTTCAGGCACTACGGCCTGCCCTACAAGCCCGGTACAGCCGGTGAGAGGCAACTGGCCCGCCGCTGACCGCTCATGGACACAACGGCAGCATCGTGAGGACTACGGCATGAGGACCGCGTCATGAGGTACGCACCATGCACCGACTGACCACAACCCGTGAAGAGCGGCCGCTGTTGACGGCTGTGCCCTCGGCCGGCCATACCGCTCTGCTGGCCGAGGTCGTCGAACTGCGCGCCGTGAACAAGCAGTTGGAGCGGGCGCTGACGAGCCGCGCGGTGATCGACCAGGCGCGTGGCATGGTGATGGTCCTGGCGCCGTGTTCCAGCGAGGGGGCGTGGGATCTGCTGGTGGGTGTGTCGCAGCACTGCAATATCAAGCTCCGGGACGTGGCTGCGGCCCTGGTCGCCACGACGAAGGACGAGACGCTCCCGGAACCGATACAGCGGGAACTGCGCCGGGCACTGCGGCGCCTTCACGCTGCGGACCGGGGATGACGGAGCGCGCGCCCCTCGGACGGCACCGGGAGCTGTGAGCTCAACCCTCCGGTGCCTTCGTCCAGGACGGCCGTCGGACGCCTTTGCTGTGTAGCCCGCCTCGTGGAACCTAAACACCCGCCCTCGCCTCTTCGCCCGTTCGGCCAGGTCACGTGCTGTCGGGGGGTGGGAAGGGCAGGCTGGTGTGCGCGGTGCCCGAGGCGCCGGAGGGTGCCGTGGCGGGTGTCGCCGAGGTCGCGCTGAGTGCGAGGAGCGCGACGTCGTCGGCGGGTCCTGCGGGAAAGGTGTCCAGCAGCGAGGTGAGGTCGCCGATGATCGCGGCGGCCCCGAGGGCCCGGCCGGTGGCGGCATGGTGGGTGAGATGGGCGGCCAGTCCGCTCTCGCCGAACCGGGCGCCTTGGGAGGTACGGGCCTCGGTGAGTCCGTTGCTGTAGAGGAAGAGCGCCTCGCCGGGCAGGAGTTGAACGGTCCGGGAGACGAAGTCCGCGTGGTGCAGGGCGCCGACGAGCATTCCTCCGGCGAGGCTCACCGGCTCGGTCCGGGCGGCCGCCCGGTCGGGCCCGTCGCGGCGGGCGGGTCGCAGATGGTGGGCCGGGAGATGGCCGCCTCCGGCCAGGGTGAGGGCGAAACCGCCCGCGGGCTCGGGGGCGAGGGTGCCGAAGACCAGGGTGCAGAAGCCGCTGCCGTCGGACGATGCCGACAGCAGAGCGGAGTTCAGCGCCCGCAGTACGGCACACGGGTCGCGCTCCAGCAGGGCGGTGGAGCGCAAGGTGTAGCGGATCAGCGAGGTGAGAGCGGCGGCGGGTGCGCCCCGGCCGCTGACGTCGCCGAGAAAGAACGCCCACCGCCCGGCGCCGAGCGGGAAGACGTCGTAGAAGTCGCCGCCGACGTCGTGGACCGAAGCGGTGGTGTAGTGGCAGGCGGCCTCCAGGCCGGGCACTTCCGGCAGTGCCGGGGGCAGCAGGGTGCGCTGCAGGGTGGAGGCGTACGCGGCGATCTCCGACCGGTCCCGCTCGGCGCGCTCCCGTGCCGCGTGCTCGACCTCCACCAGTTCCCGTTCCACACGGAGCATGCGCAGGGCGGACAGCCGCAGTTCGAGTTCGTCCATCACGAGCGCGGCCAGATCGGTCAGGGCGGTGGCCTGGTCCGGTGTGATCCGGCGCGGCTTGGTGTCCAGGACGTCCACGGTGCCCAGGCGGTGACCGTCGCCGGTGGTGATCGGGGCGGCGGCGTAGAAGCGCACCCGAGCCGGACCGGTCACCAGGGAGTGGTCGCGGGCGACCGGGTCGTCGAGGGTGTCGGTGACGACCAGAGGACTGCCGGTGAGGATCGCCGAGGTGCACAGCCCCGGGTCCCGGCCGATCTGCGTGACCCCCGCCAGACCGTACGCGGCCTTGAACCAGACCCGGTCGGCGTCCACGATCGTCACCGTCGCGGCCGGCGCGTCGAACAGGCGGGCGGCCAGTGCGGCGATCCGGTCGAATGCCCCGTCGGGCGGAGTGTCCAGGATGTCGTAACGACGCACCGCCGCGATCCGCAGCGCCTCCTGCTCGGGAGACAGCTCCACCCGCTCCTCCACGCCTCCGCACGCGCCGTGTCCGGCCGGTGCGGGCGGCTGTTCGGGCCGTTGGGTCCGGTCGTTGTGGGCGGCTATTCGGGACGTTGGGTCCGGTCGTTGTGGGCAAGGCCGTCCGGATGGTCCTCCGTGCGCTCGCCCAGAGGAAGAACCAGTACGCGTAGGGCTGTTGGACCGGGCAGGCGGTGGATCTGCCCCGCCTCCTGCCAGCCCCAGCCCTTGAAGGCGGCACCGGCCGAACGGGCGGACTGATCCACCAACGTGACGCCGAGCGAGGACTGGTGGTCGGCGAGCAGACGCTCCTGGAGCCGGCGGGCGAGCCCACGGGCGTGCTGGTGCGGATGGACGACGGTTTCGAGGATCGCGAAGACATGCCCGGACGCGGTGAGTTGCTCCAGGTTCTGCGGCAGCGGTCCGTCGAATCCCTGCCACCAGGAGCCGTCGCGCGGCACGGGGAACCCTGAGACACAGCCGGTCAGAGCCTCCGCCTCGGCGACCAGCATGTCGAATCCCGGCAGCTGTACGTCGCCCGCCAGGCGCTGCAGGAACTTCTGCCGGTCGTGGAACTCCTCACCGGGCGAGGCGGCGGACGACTCCACGTACAGATCCGCCAGGTCCTCCCGCAGGCCCTCGGCCTGCCAGCGGTTCAGTCGGCGCAGGCGCACCGTGTCCAGGACGGGACGCTCCGGGTCTTCGGGTTCGTGCGGTTGCCGCGGGGTGCGCATGGGGCGCCTCGGTTCAGGAGACCGTGAGATGTACGGGAGTGCCATCGGGGCCGATGGCCGGTGCGGCGCCTGGGTCCGGGACGTCTGTACAGCAGCATAGCCCCGGATCGGCGCCGCGCCGGGGCCCGTTGGGGGCACGGGGCCACTGGGGCGAAGGCAGCCGGACGGGGGTCGCCGCTCGCGTCGCTTTACCCGTACGCCCTCCGTGGGCGGCCGCGGTTGTGTCGCGGATACCTGTTTGAAAGCGGGCTGTCCGGGAAGCCGTCCGGTGTGCTTCGGACCGGAGGCACGCCCGTGGGAGCGGTGTTCGCCGCTCCCCTGTGTGCTGCGGTCTGCCGGCTCCCACGGTGAGTGACGCCACCGATCAGGGAGACACGTGCCCATGCCTGCCGAACGCACGCAGAATCCACGAAACGCACGCCCTTACGACGACGCGCCGGACACCGATGCCGCGTTCCGCCGTATCGCCGCTCTGCCGGACGGCCCGGAGAAGTCCGCGCTGCGCCAGGAGGTGGTGTGCGCCTGGATGCCGATGGCCGTACGGCTGGCCCGGCGGTTCCGCCATCGCGGTGAGACCTTCGAGGACCTCAAGCAGGTCGCCCAACTGGGCCTGGTCAAGGCGGTGTCCCGCTTCGACCCGGGTTTCGGCACGGCCTTCCCGGCCTTTGCCATACCGACGATCCTCGGCGAGGTGAAGCGGCACTTCCGTGACGAACTCTGGGTCGTGCATGTGCCGCGGCGCGTACAGGAGCTGCGTGGCCGGGTGCGCTCCGCCGACCATGAGCTGAGTGCTTCGCTGGGCGGAGCGATACCCGCGGTCCACGAGATCGCCGCACACGCCGGGCTGACCGAGGCCGAGGTACGGCTGGGCCAAGGGGCGCTGGAGAGCTTCACCGCCCGGTCCTTGGACGCCATGCCCGGCAGCTCCGCGGACAGCTACCCCCTGACCGACACCCTCGGTGGCGTGGAGCCCGGCTTCGACCGGATCATCAACCGTGAGGCGCTCCGGCCTCTGCTGCGGGCACTGCCCGAACGCGAGCGCCAGATCCTGTACCTGAGGTTCTTCTGCGGGATGACGCAGGCCCGCATCGGCCTGCAGTTCGGTGTCTCTCAGATGCACGTCTCCCGTCTGATCACCCGCACCTGTGCCCGCCTGCGCGACCAGGTGATGTCCGACACCCGTGATCTGAGGAAGGCGTCATGATGACGCCCCGGGGGCACTCCGATCTGCGAGAGGCACGCTGCGATGAGCAAGCAGGACAACCAGGCCATGCACCATCCCGCGGTGGTTGCGCACCACCAGAGCCGTGCCGCGGACGTCCAACTGCGTATCGCCGACGCCATCACCAAGTTCGCCGGTTCGATGCCGTTCGTCTACATCCACGCGGTCTCCTTCGCGTTGTGGATGCTGTTCTTCGAGGCCGCCCCCTGGCCCACACTGACGCTGGTGGTGTCACTGGAGGCGATCTTCCTGTCGACGTTCGTCATGATCGGCCAGAATCGTCAGGCCGCCTTCCAGCAGATCAAGGCCGATCACGACTTCGTCGAGCAGGAGTTGGAACTCAAGACCAACACCGAGCTGACCCGTGCGATCCATGTCATGACCACGGAACTCCACCGTCGTCTGCTCGCGGACAGCACGGAACACCCGCGGCCGTAGACCACGGTTGAGGGGGTGCGGCCGGTGGTCAGGCGCCCAGTCCGGGGAGGGGTTCGGAGTCGTCGATGAAGGCGCGGGCCACATCGGACAGGCGCCGGTTGTGGGAGCGTGCATGGGCGCGCAGGGCGGTGAAGGCCTGTTCCATGTCGATGCCTCGGCGTTCGGCGAGTTTGCCTTTGGCCTGTTCGATCAGCACGCGGCTGTTCAACGCGGTCTGCAGTTGCTCGTTGAGGATCGTGCTGCGGTGGGTGGAGCGTTGTTGCAGGAGGCTGATGGTGGCGACGTCGGCCAGGGCCTGGGCGATGAGTGTGCCCGCCGGGTCGAAGGGGCCGGGGGCGGCGCGGAAGAGGTTCAGGGCGCCGACGACCTCGTCCCGCAGGCGCATGGGCAGCGCCTGGACCGCCCCGAACCCGCTGCGGTGGGCCGCCGTGGCGAAGCGCGGCCAGCGGCCGATCTCCCGGGTCAGGTCGGCGACGGTCACGGGTGTGCCGGTGCGGCAGCACTCCAGGCAGGGGCCTTCATCACTTTGGAGCTGGAAGAGTTCCAGCAGCCGCACCCGTTCGTCGGAGGCGGCCATCACACGGAGTTCGCCGTCCCGGTCCGCGAGCAGTACTCCGGCCGCGTCGGCGCCGAGCATCCCTACACAGCGGTCGGTAAGCAGGCGCAGGAAGTCGATCAGGTCGAAGTCGGCGACCAGGTTGTCCGCCAGCTCGACGAAGGTCTTGGCCAGGAGCTGCTGATTCATCGTGTCACCCTCGATTGAGACTATTCCCGCCGGGAGGGGGAGGGAAGTGCAGCCAGTTCGTCGGTCGGCGCCGGTGCGTCAGGTTTCCTCGTCGGTCCGTGTGGGTTCGGTGTCCGGGGAGAAGCGGAGCCGGTGGGCCACCACGTCGGCGGCCACGTCGGCGAGCCGGCGTCCCTGCGTGTAGGCGTGGGCGCGGAGCCGGACGAAGGCTTCTTCGATGCCGACACCGAGTTGGACGGTGAGGATGCCGGTGGCCTGGTCGATCTCCGCCCGGTAGGCGCCCAGGTCCTCGAAGCCGCCCTCCGGCAGCGGTCCGCCGGCCGGCGGGCCCGTTTCGTCGACCTCTGTATCGAGCAGGAGCAGCGTCGCGAGATCGGCGAACGCCAGCGCGTCGGCCAGTTCCCCGGCGTCCAGCACGGTCGGCACGTTGGCGTAGAGATCCAGGACCCCCAGGCTGATCGCCCCTATCTGCAGGGGGAGCGCGAAGACGGCGCGTGCCCCGGCTTCCAGGGCCGCATCGGCGAACACGGCCCAGTGGTCCTGCAGTTCACCGGTCAGCAGATCGGGTGTCAGGACGGCCGAGCCGTGCAGGAAGGCGTCCACGCAGGGCCCCTCGCCCAGGGTGAGCTGCAGCTCCTCCAACTGCCCGCTGATGTCGTCGGTGCTGCACAGCGGATGGCTCGCCGCGGCCTTGGACATCGCGGACAGCCCGGCCCCGCCGACCGGGAGCGCGGCCACGGCCGCGGTGCACACGTCCAGCACGCCGACCCGGCCACCGCGCCGGACCGCCTGCTCGGCGGCCAGCACCCGGACACGGGCCGACCGGCCGTTGGACCTCACCCGGGCCACCGCGTCATCGTGGCGCCGAGGGGCACACGGTGGTCGGTCAACAGCCGTTCTCGCGACGGGCGGGCGCCGCGCACCGGGTATCCGAAGGCGCCGCCCGTCAGGTTGGCAGCGGCGTCCGTCTCCGACATCACCATGGCGAACCCCGGCCGACGAATGCCGGAAGCTGGACGGTTCGGAAGGTGCCGGCGGCCGGAACGGAGGAGGTATGCCCCCCGGGGTGGCATATCGCGTGACTCCACCACGTACAGATCCGCCGGCTCCCCTCCCAGACCGTGCGCCAGGCGGCGGCACATCCGAACCGACCGCCCGGGACCGGGCGGGGATCAGCCGCCGTCATGTGACGCGCCGAAGTCGGAATCCGCCCGTGCCGGCCAGTTGTCCCGCCGTTCCCGCGCCACCGCCGTACGACTGCCGATCCGCTCTCCGCCGGAGCCGACCCGTTCTCCGCTCAGAGAGAAGGCGGGCGCGGTGGGCGGCGCAGGGATGGTCAGTTCGGGGAGTTCGGGGAGCGCGGGGCGCGGGCTGCTCCGGCGCGCGGACTCGCCATCGGTTTCCCGGCTCTGGTGCTCGAAGAAGCGGAGCATCTCCACCGGGAACGGCATGACCAGGGTGCTGTTCTTCTCCGCGGAGACGTCCACCACGGTCTGCAGCAGCCGCAGTTGGAGGGCGCCCGGAGTATCGGCCATGGTCGCCGCGGCGTCACTCAGCCGCTGGGACGCCTGGAACTCACCGTCGGCGGCGATGACCCGGGCACGGCGCTCACGCTCGGCCTCGGCCTGCTTGGACATGGAGCGCATCATCGACTCCGGAAGGGCGATGTCCTTGATCTCCACGCGTTCTATGCGCAGTCCCCAGGGTTCCTCGGTGGGGGCGTCCATCACCTTCTTGAGCTCCGCGTTGATGTGGTCGCGGTCGGAGAGAAGCGTGTCCAGGTCAGCCCTGCCGATGACCGCGCGCAGCGAGGTCTGGGCGATCTGGGAGACGGCGCTGGGGTAGTTGCGGACGTTCACCAGGGCCTTGACCGGGTCGATGACCTTGAAGTAGACGACCGCGTCGACGGTGAGCGTCACGTTGTCGGCGGTGATGGATCCCTGCGGCGGTATGCCGAGGACCTCGGTCTGGACGGACACCTTCTGCATCCGGTCCCCGATCGGCCGGATGACGCGCAGGCCGGGCCCGCGGATGTCCGGCAGCAGCCTCCCGAAGCGGAACACCACGCCCTTCTCATACTGCTGGACGTTGCGCAGGCTCATGGCGAGCAGGACCAGTCCGGCCGCGGCGCACACCACCAGCACAGTGATCAGAACACCCATGGTTCTCACATTCCTTACGTCGATGGTGTCCCCGAAACCCGAGCGGTCCGGGAAACACACGGCACGGGAGGGCCCCGGCCTGTTGTCCGTGGTGCGGCGGCCGGGGTCCTGGGCTGCGGGTTGCGCGCATCGCCAGCGGTGCGGACTGAGCGGTGCGGATGCCGCTGGTACCGCTGGCTAGTCGGGAGGGCTGGGCCGTACGTCACCGCGGCGTGCCGCCGCCTCCATCAGCCGGCTCGCGGTCGACGTGCGCTGTGGGTCGCTCACGGCGGCCATCAGCAGCGGATCGAGCACGGCTCTCAACGAGGGGAGTTCCGGCCCCAGATCACCAGTGGGAGCCGGCGACATACGGAGAGACGGAGCGGAGGGATGATTCTCAGGTGTCGGCGCGTACGAAACGGTCGCAGTCATGATGCGAGCCCTGCTCCGGACCGGTCGCAACCGGCCCGGCGTCATCAATCGCCGAAAACGACACCAGCATGGAGGCCGGTGCGCGAAATACCCTCGGTGTCCCGAGCGTACTCCTCCGACTGACGGTGCGGACTGTGTGAGCTGCCGGAGGGGTACGCCGAGGCGGTCGCCGGCCCGTGATCGGTACGACAACGGGTCCTCAGGACAACGCCGGCCGCTTACCCGGCGGGGGCAGCCGCTGAAGCAGCTCCCAGAGCGGCCGTGAGCCCGCCGCCCACTCCCCCAGCATTCCGCGGTCGACCAGATGCAGCTTCTGGGACTTCGCCAGCGGCGCACACCCCGAGGTGAAGCGTCCGTTCGTCACCAGAACCACCACGTCCCCGCCATGCAGTTGTCGGCCGGTGCCGTTGAGCACATGCAGATCCGGGGTACCCACCGGCGATCCCGAGGCGCCGTCCTGCCGGTGCTTGCACTGAATCACCCAGCGTCTGCCGAGCGGATCGGTCGCTGTCACATCCGCGCCGTTGTCTCCGGCCCCGCCCACCTGTACGGCATCCGCACAGCCGTCACGGCGCATCAGGTCCCGTACCGCGAACTCGAAGTCCTCGTGGTGGAGCCCGTCGAGCTGGGGGAGCTTGTACCGCAGCCGCCGCACGTGCACCCGGTCCCAGCGCGCGCTCACCGCCCACTGCGTGAGCCAGAGACCGCCGGCCCCGCCCACGACGGCGGCGAGCACGGCGAGCAGCCACCAGTTGTCCAGCAGCAGCCACTGCCCCGCGGCGACGCAGAGCCCGGCGCTCGCGGCAGCCGCTATGGCGAGCACCAACGGCCGGGGCCCGCTGGGCTTCGTCAAGGTCGGGACACGCTTCGGATACTTACGAGTCCGCCGCACCGGCGGCCGGCGGCTCACCACTGCCTCGGCTCGTGCCACGCTCCTGGAGCCCGGCGACCGGGCCCCCGGAGTTGTGTACCGTCGTTCCTCACGTACGGATCGGTCCAAGGCACCGTATCCCCCTCGGCGCTCCCGCCCGCGGCCACTCCGACCGCACAACAGGTATCGGCGCAGGCACCTTTGACATTAGGTCAGGTGTTCGTGCCCGATGCGAGCGAGAGCCCTTTCCGGCCACGTCTCCTCCGATCGGTCCACACGACCTCCACGGACGTCCGCCTCCTACGTCGTCCGGCGGGCAGAACAAATCTTCGACAAACATCCAGGTCAGAAGGTTGGACGACCGGCCGCGCCGAACACCAGTCGACTCCAGCGGTACGACGTGGACAAGAGCCCATGGACAGAACTTCCGCCACTCATCCCGCAGACCAAGAACGCGCGCCCGAACAGCGGCATGTCACCTCAACCGCACCCCGCCCGCCGCATGCTCCCACGACGCACACGTTTCCATCTGCTGGACCCTCGCCAGGGGCGCGCATCCGGGCGAGGCTCACATGGCGATCTAGCCTCGCCCTCAAGGAGATGCCCGAAGTCGGCCGAGAAGCGCGTGACGAGAATCAGCGGCACAGTCCCGCACGAACCCGAAGACACCAAAGGACATCATGGAGATCCTTCGGCACACCCAGATCAGCCAGACGCGACGGTAGCCGGAGCCCGCGACTGAGACCACGGACAGCCGCACGGCCCGCGCCCGGGGTCTCGTGGAGCGACCAGCCGAGATCGCTGTCGGCGACCTGCTGCTCCAAGGCGTCCGATGAACGACTTCCGTCTCGCACAGCCACAGCCCCCGGACCCCGGAGCGGCGCATGTCCCCGTATGCGGAGGTAAGTGGAAGGCTTGGGGCATGGCCCTTCGACCACGGCTGGACTTGCGGCGTTCCTGGCGGCCGGGTCACGCACCCGCGCTGGTCGTGATCCCACTGGGGCTGATCGTCACGATCTGTGTGGTCGATGTGCTGGCTCCGGCGCACATCCACCTCGGTCCGCTGCTGGTGGCGGCACCCGCGATCACGGTGGCGTTCGCCGGCGCCCGCGTGACGGCGCTGATGGGAGCTCTCGCGGTGGCGGCCCAGGTGCTGATCGGCGCGCTGAGAGGGGTCCTGCCCACGGCCAACATTCAGGCCCAGGTCGCTGCCCTGATCGTCGTCTCCATCGTCTGTGTCACCGTCTGCGTGGTGCGGGACCGGCGCGAGCGGCAGTTGCACCGGGTGCGGTCGGTGGCCGAGGCAGCGCAGAGGGTGCTCTTGCAGCCGCTGCCCAGACGCGTCGGCCCGCTGTGGATCGCCGGTCTGTACCTCCCCGCCGAGGAAGAGGCTGAGCTGGGCGGAGACCTGTACGCGGCCGCACGGACCGTCCACCACAGCACCCGGCTCCTCATCGGCGATGTGCGGGGCAATGGCCTGGCCGCGATCAACAACGCCGCCCTGCTGCTCGGTGCCTTCCGCGCAGCCGCCCATCGGCAGGCCACCCTCCCCCGCCTCGCCGTCCACCTGGACGCCGCGTTCCGCTGGGACACCAGCCAGTGGCGGCCACAGGCAGAGGAGGACACCAACGAGGACTTCGCCACCGCCATGCTGCTCGACATTCCCGACCACGATCCGGTCGTCCACCTCATCAGCTGCGGCCACCCACCCGCACTCCTCCTCCGCGGGAATCACGTCACCCCACTCATGGCCGAGGCGAGCCACCTCCCGATCGGATTCGGTGGGGTCTTCGGCGTCGCCGCCTACGACGTCCAGACGTTCCCGTTCGAGCCCGGCGACCTGCTGCTCCTCTACACAGACGGCGTCATCGAAGCACGCAACGCCGACGGACTCTTCTACCCCTTCACCGAACGGGCACCGGAGTGGACCAAGGACGACCCCGACGAACTGCTGCGACACCTCCAGGACGACCTGCTGGCCCACGTCCACGGACACCTCAACGACGACGCGGCCGTCGTCGCGATCCGCCGCCTGGCAGTCTGATCCCTGGCCGCCGGACTCCGCTCATCCTCGACCCGGCCAAGACCTGTCAGCCCCGGCGGTGATGGCATGCGTGTGAGACTCCGAGGCGACCCGAGCCCGCCGTCTCACGTGCTCAAGGTCCACCGCATCCTGTCGCGAGCCCTGAAGATTGCCCACCGCCGCCGGATGATCGTGGAGAACGTGGCCACGCTGGTGGACCCGCCATCGGTCAACGAGACCGAGGCAAACCCGTTCACGATCGACGAGGCCAAAGCCTTCCTCAAAGCCGCGGCCAAGCGCCCCACGTTCATGCGCTGGATCGTCGGCGTCGGAATGGGGTTCCGGCAGAGGGAAGCACTCGGCTTCCGGTGGCCTTATGTCGACCTCGAAGGCGAGTTGTTCCACCCGCAGTGGCAGCTTCAGCGAGCACAAGACGCAGCAGGACGAGATGCGAGCCGCCGCAGGCGACGAACGGCAAGAGCACAAGGCAGTGTTCACACGGCCGGACGGCCGACCGCTGGACCCCCGAGCCGACTGGGAAGAGTTCAAGGAGCTCCTTGCCGACGCGGGCATCAACGACCGCCGTCTCTACGACGGCAGTCGGCACACCGCAGGCACGATCCTGAACGAGCTGGGCGTGGACATGCCGACCATCATGGAGATCCTCCGGCACACCCAGATCAGTCAGACGCGTCGGTACGTGAAGGGAAGGTCTCACCTCTCGAAGGACGCTATGCGCCGCATGGGGGACGCCTTCATGCCGCAGCCTGAACCCGCAATTGAGACCACAATTGAGACCACGGACAGCAAGGCGGCACGTGCACGGCGCCGCGTCCGATAAAAGCAAAAGCCCCAGATCACGGCGAGTGAGTTCTGGGGCTTCCACAGAGCCGCCTTCGGGATTCGAACCCGAGACCTACGCATTACGAGTGCGTTGCTCTGGCCATCTGAGCTAAGGCGGCGCGCTGTCCGCACTATGGTGCGATCAGCAACGTCGGTAAGTCTACACAGTTTCCGAGGGTGCTCCGTACACCCCCCGGGCCACCGCCTCCCGAGGTGCGCGGCAGGGCTATGAGCAGCGCTTTCCCTTGGCCGGAGGGGTGCCCTGGAGGAGGTAGCGGTCGATCGTGGAGTCGATGCAATCACTGCCGCGGCCGTAGGCGGTGTGGCCGTCGCCGACGTAGGTGAGGAGGCGGGCGGAGGAGAGCTGGGAGGCGAGGGACTGGGCCCAGGGGTACGGGGTCGCCGGGTCGCGGGTGGTGCCGACCACGAGGATCGGGGCCGCGCCCTTCGCCTCGATGCGGTTGGCTTCGCCGGTGGGCCGCACGGGCCAGTACGCGCAGTTCAGGGAGGCCCAGGCGAGGCCCTCGCCGAAGACGGGGGACGCCTTCTCGAAGGCGGGGAGGGCTTTCTCCACCTGGTCGGGGGAGGAGAAGGCGGCCGGGAGGTCGAGGCAGTTCACGGCCGCGTTGGCGTACATCAGGTTCGCGTACCTGCCGTCGGCGTCACGCTCGTAGTAACTGTCGGACAGGGCGAGCAGACCCGCACCGTCCTTCTCCTTCATCGCCGAGGTGAGCGCCTCCCGCAGCTGTGGCCAGGATGCCTCGTCGTACATCGCCGCGATCACCCCCGTCGTCGCGAGCGCCTCGCCGAGCCTGCGGCCGTCCGCGTCGCCGGTCGGGATGGGCGCCCGGTCCAGCTGCTGGAAGAACGCCTTCAGGTTCTTGCCCACCTGCTCCGTGCTCGTGCCCGCGCCGCCCAGCGGGCAGTCGCTGTGGTGCACGCAGTCCTTCGCGAAGGACTGGAAGGCCGTCTCGAAGCCCGCCGTCTGATCCTCGTTCAGCTTGCGGGCGGACAGTGACGGGTCCATCGCTCCGTCCAGGACCAGGCGGCCCACCCTCTCCGGGAAGAGACCGGCGTACGTCGCCCCCAGGAACGTCCCGTACGACGCCCCGACATACGTCAGTTTCTGGTCGCCCAGCACCGCGCGCAGGATGTCCATGTCACGGGCCGCCTCCACCGTGGAGACATGCCTCAGCAGCTCGGGCGAGCGCCGGCCGCAGCCCTCGGCGAACTTCTTGTACGAGTCGACCAGTTGCCCCGTCTCCTTCGTGTCGTCCGGCGTCGTGTCCGTCTGCGTGTACATGTCCATCTGGCGGCCGGTGAGGCACTCGACCGGCTCGCTGCGGGCCACCCCGCGGGGGTCGACGGCGACCATGTCGTAGCGGGCGCGGACCTCCGCCGGGTAGCCGATGCCGGCGTACGCCTGCAGATAGCCGACCGCCGATCCGCCCGGTCCGCCCGGGTTGACCAGCAGCGAGCCCAGGCGCTTGCCCGGCCCCGTCGCCTTCTTGCGGGCGACGGCCAGCCTGACGTCGCCGGAGCCCGGCTTCGCGTAGTCGAGCGGCGCCTTCATCGTGGCGCACTCGAAGCCGGGGACCCCGCAGGAGCGCCAGTTCAGCTTCTGCCCGTAGTACGGCGACAGTGTCGACGGCGTGGAACGCGGCAGCGCGGCCAGCGCGGCGTCCGCCGTCGACGTCGTCGTTGTCGACGAACTCCCGGCGGAGCAGGCCGAGATGAGCAGCGCGGCGGTGGCCAGCAGCACGCCACTCGTACGGAGGGGCCGGGTCGGCCGGAGGGGACGCCTGATGTGCATCTCGCGAGCGTAACCTTGCGCGATCACTTGATCACCTTCAGTCGCCTACGCGCCCTCGTACGAGTGACTCGGTCAACTCCTCGCGCCCTCCGTCGCGCACCCCGTCACGTACGACGTCGACGTCACGCACGACGTCACCAATGACGTTACGCGCGCCGGGCGCCGGTCAGCCCGCCCGCAGCGCCATCGTCATCGCCTCGACCGCGAGCAGCGGCGCCACATTGCGGTCGAGGGCCTCGCGGCACGCGGCGATCGCGTCGATGCGGCGCAGGGTCGCCTCCGGCGAGCTGCCGCGGGCCAGTCGCTCCAGGATGTCCTCGGCCTCCATGTTGGCGATGGCCAGACGGGAACCGAGCTGGAGGGCGAGGACGTCGCGGTAGAACCCGGTGAGGTCGATCAGGGCCAGGTCCAGGCTGTCGCGCTGCGTACGCGTTCTTCGGCGCTTCTGGCGGTCCTCCAGCTCCTTCATGACGCCCGCGGTGCCGCGCGGCATCCGGCCGCCCTGGGCCGCGCCGAGGGCCGCCTTCAGGTCCTCGGTCTCCTTCACGTCGACTTCCTCGGCGAGCTGCTTGGCGTCCTCGGAGGCCGTGTCGATCAGCTCCTGGGCCGCCTTGAGGCAGCCGCCGATGTCGTCGACCCGCAGCGGGAGCTTGAGGACGGCGGCCCGGCGCTCACGAGCACGCGGGTCGGTGGCGAGGCGGCGGGCCCGGCCGATGTGGCCCTGCGTCGCGCGGGCGGCGGCCGCCGCGACGCCGGGCTCGATGCCGTCACGGCGTACGAGGATGTCGGCGACCGCGTCCACGGGCGGGGTGCGGAGGGTGAGGAGGCGGCAGCGGGAGCGGATCGTGGGCAGAACGTCCTCGATGGACGGGGCGCACAGGAGCCAGACCGTGCGGGGGGCCGGTTCCTCGACGGCCTTCAGCAGGACGTTGCCCGCGCCCTCTGTGAGGCGGTCGGCGTCTTCCAGGACGATGACCTGCCAGCGGCCGGTCGCCGGGGACAACTGGGCGCGGCGGACCAGGTCACGGGTCTCCTTCACGCCGATGCTGAGCAGGTCGGTGCGGACGATCTGCACATCGGCGTGGGTGCCCACCAGGCTCGTATGACAGCCGTCACAGAAGCCGCAGCCGGGGACTCCGCCCAGCGCCCGGTCGGGACTCACGCACTGGAGCGCTGCCGCGAACGCCCGCGCCGCGGTGGAACGGCCCGAGCCGGGAGGGCCCGTGAACAGCCATGCGTGCGTCATCTTGGACGCCTCGGGGAGCGGGGTGTCCGCCGCGACCGCCGTGACGAGGGCGTCGGCGTCCCGGGCAGCGGCGGCGAGCTGCTCGCTCACCTTCTCCTGGCCCACCAGGTCGTCCCACACGGGCATGGGGCACCGCCCTTTCGTCGCACTTTGCCTTGCCGCGTCCATTGTGCGGGCCGCCACTGACAATCGGCCCCGGCCGGGGTGAGCGGGGGCCGCTCACGGGCATTCCAGCCCACAGGGGACCACCGGCATTCCGACGGCGCCGCGCGCCACCGCGCCAACGCCTCCGGCCGCCGTGCCAGCGCCTTCCGCCACCGTTCCAACAGCTCCGGCCGTCGGACCCCAGCAACCGCAAACCACAGCCACAGCCACAGCCACAGCCACCAGGATCAGCCACCAGGATCAGCGACATCGCCGCCAGAATTCAGCGGCGGCGACCCCGCCCCTCGTCCCAGTCGTCGTCCTCGCGCGGGCCCAGCAGTTCGTCCGCCAGGGTCGGGAGGTCGTCCAGCGGAGTCTCCTCGGCCCAGTCGGAGCGGGGCCGACGCCGCGGGGCGCCGGTGTCGTCGACCTGGGGCAGCTCGCGCGTACGGTCGCTGGGACCGTCCTGCTGCGGCGCCGGCCGCTCGTCCCGGAAGAAGCCCGGCGGAACCCGGTCCGCCGGATCCCCGGCGGGAGCGCCCGCCGTGGGAGCACCCGCGCCCCCATCCCGTACCGGAGGAAGCACCGCCGTCTCATCGGCCGCCCCCGGAGTCACCGGCCGCAGCACAGCCGTCTCGTCCGCAGCCCCAGAAACGACCGGCGGCAGCACAGCCGTCTCGTCCGCCGCACCTCCCGGCATCGGCGGCTTCGGCAGCTTCGCCGTCTCCTCCACGTCGGTCCGGGACTCTGAACGCGAACCGGAACGGGAGCCGGGCCGAGAACCGGTAAGGCCCTCATCCGTCCGCACCGGCGGCAACACCGCCGTCTCGTCCACGGCCCGCCCACCCGACGCGTTCGACGGCGTCACAACCGGCGTAGGCACCGTCGTCTCGTTGTCGGGCACGGAAGCCCCCGCTGTCGGGGCCCCAGTCCCAGTCCCAGCCGTACTTGCCGTCGTCGCCGACGCAGTCGACACCGCGGCCTCCGCGGAAGCCACCGCAGCCGCCGACGCCGCCGCGGCCTCCGCAGCCGCCCGTCGAGCCTCCTCGGCCCGCAGCAACGCTTCCTCGGCCTTCCGCTGCTTCTCCAGGCGGCGCACCTCGGCCTCGGCACGCAGCCGCGCCTCTTCCTCGGCCTGCTTGCGCCGGCGCTCCTCCTCGGCGGCCCGCGCCTTCTCCTCGGCGAGACGCCTGACCCGCTCCTCCTCGGCACGGCGGCGGGCCTCCTCGGCGCGCTGCCGGGCCTCCTCCGCCTGGCGCTCGGCCTCGCGTCGCTGGGCCTCCTCCAGCTCGCGCTGCTTGCGCTCCTCCTCCTCGGCACGGAGCTTCGCGAGCTGCTCCTGGCGCTCGCGCTCCAGCCGCTCCTCCTCGGCCTTGCGGGCGGCCTCTTCCTCGGCCTTGCGCCGGGCCTCCTCCTCGGCCGCCTTGCGCGCCTCCTCCTGGGCCTTCACCTCGGCCTCGGAGAGGGGCAGCATCACGTCGAGCCGGTGCCGGATGACCGTGGTGACCGCCTCGGGCTCCTGCGCGGCGTCGACGACCAGGTACCGGCCCGGGTCGGCGGCGGCCAGCGTCAGGAAACCGGACCGCACGCGCGTGTGGAACTCGACGGGCTCCGACTCCAGCCGGTCGGGCGCCTCCGTGAACCGCTCACGGGCGGCCTCGGGCGACACGTCCAGCAGGACCGTCAGATGCGGTACGAGGCCGTCCGTCGCCCACCGGTTAATGCGGGCGATTTCCGTCGGGGACAGATCACGGCCCGCGCCCTGGTAGGCCACCGAGGAGTCGATGTACCGGTCGGAGATGACGACCGCACCCCGCTCCAGCGCGGGCCGCACCACCGTGTCGACGTGCTCCGCGCGGTCGGCGGCGTACAGCAGCGCCTCCGCGCGGTGCGAGAGGCCTGCCGAGGACACGTCCAGCAGGATCGACCGCAGCCGCTTGCCGACCGGCGTGGCGCCCGGCTCCCGGGTCACCACGACCTCGTGGCCCTTGCCGCGGATCCACTCGGCGAGCGCCGTCGCCTGGGTGGACTTGCCGGCCCCGTCGCCGCCCTCCAGGGCGATGAAGAAGCCGCTGGAGGCGGACGTCTGCACGGGGTCGTCGCCGCCGCGCAGCGCGTCCAGCAGGTCGTGCCGCAGCGGTACGCCGGAGCGGTCGTCGGCCTTGGCGAGCACCAGCGCGGCGACCGGCAGAAGCAGCGCGCCGACCAGCATCAGCGTGAAGGCGGCGCCTCCGTGCGCGAACACGAACTTGCCGTTCTCCAGTCGGTGCGGACCGATCGCGGCGGCCACCACCGGCGCCACCAGCGCGCCGAGCGCCACGGAGACCCGTACGACCGCGTGCAGGTGTTCGGTCGTACGCGCCCGCCGGTATTCCTCGGTCTCCTGGTCGAGCAGCGCGTGCCCGGTGTTCGCGGCGACGCCCGCGCCGATGCCCGCGAGGGTGACGATCAGCAGCACGGTGGTGACGTCCGGGACCAGCCCGGCGGCCAGCAGCGCGACCCCGGTGAAGGCGATGGCCAGCGAGAGCAGCCTGCGCCGCGACAGCGACGGCAGCACCGAGGGGGCCGTACGGATGCCGATGACGACGCCCCCGGTGAGGGCCAGCACCAGCAGCCCGTACGTCACCGGTCCGCCGCCCAGGTCCTTGGCGTGCAGCACGGAGACGGCGACGGCGGCGGAGATCGCCCCGGCGACCGCCGCGCAGGCGAGGACCAGCAGCGGAATCGCGCCGGTACGGCCCTTGTCGACGCCGGTGCCCGTCTTGGGGCGGCGCAGTCCTTCAAGGGGCGACCGCGCGCGCGGGGTGCGTGCGTCGGGCAGTTCGAGGAACGTGAGCACCGACAGCGAGGCGGCGAACAGTCCGGCCGCGACGTACGAGGCGAGCGCCGCCTGGTGCTGGTCGAACCAGTCGATCCCGGCGCCCAGCAGATTGTTGACGAGCGACACCACGACGAGCGTGGCTGCGGCGAGCGGCACCGCCATGAACGCCGTACGCAGCGACAGCCGCCGCAGCGCGTCCATGTGGTCCGGAAGCGGGCGCACCGTGGCGCCCTCCAGGGGCGGTGCGGGCAGCAGCGCGGGCGCCGCGCTCTCCCGGCACACCGTCCAGAACCGCTCGGCGACGCCGGCGACGAAGGCGGTGACCAGGAGGACGGCGAGCGCGTTGTCCGGCGTCCAGTCGATCCACAGGGGCGCGACGATGAGGAGCGCGGCCCGCAGGCCGTCGGCCCCGACCATGGTCCAGCGCCGGTCGAGCGGCCCTTCCTGGGACGTCAGCGACGTGAGCGGCCCGAGGAGTACGGCTCCGAAGAGCAGCGTCGCGAAGACGCGTGCCCCGAAGACGGTGGCCACGGCGAAGGCCACTCCTCGGTAGCCACCGCCGAAGGAACCCTCGAAGATTGCCGCCTGGAGGGCGAGGACGACCAGCACGAGCAGGGCCAGCGCGTCGGCGACACCCCCCACGAGCTGTGCGCTCCACAGCCGCTTCAATTGCGGCTGGCGCAGCAGAGCGCGGACGGCACGCTCGCGGGAATCTGCGACCAGGGCGTCGTCGGGGGCCGGGGTGTGGGCCGTTGGCTGCTCGGCTCGCGTCATCCTGCAAGCCTATCCGGACCCACTGACTCCCCGAAGGGGTGGCCGAACATACGGACGCCCCCACACCAAAAGGTGTAGGGGCGTACACGTGCCGGGCACCTCGGGCACACGGAATCCGGCCCTCGGAAGCGGCCGTCGTCCTGCGGCCTCAGCCCTCCGAAGCGGCCGTCTTCTTGGCGGCGGTCTTCTTGGCGGGTGCCTTCTTGGCGGCCGTCTTCGAAGTCGTCGTCTTCTTTGCGGCCGTTTTCTTGGCCGGGGCCTTCTTGGCGGGTGCCTTCTTGGCCACGGCCTTCTTCGCGGTCTTCTTGGCCGGTGCCTTGGCGCGCTTCTCGGCGAGCAGCTCGTAGCCGCGCTCCGGGGTGATGTCCTCGACGCTGTCGCCGGAGCGCAGGGTCGCGTTGGTCTCGCCGTCGGTCACGTACGGCCCGAAACGGCCGTCCTTGACGACGACGGGCTTCTCGCTGACCGGGTCGGTGCCCAGCTCCTTCAGCGGCGGCTTGGCGGCCGCACGGCCACGCTGCTTGGGCTGCGAGTAGATCTCCAGCGCCTCTTCGAGCGTGATGGTGAAGAGCTGGTCCTCGGCGGTGAGCGACCGCGAGTCCGTGCCCTTCTTCAGGTACGGCCCGTAGCGCCCGTTCTGCGCGGTGATCTCGACGCCCTCGGCGTCCTTGCCGACGACGCGCGGCAGGGACATCAGCTTGAGGGCGTCCTCAAGTGTCACCGTGTCGAGCGACATCGACTTGAACAGCGAGGCCGTACGCGGCTTGACGGCGTTCTTGCCCGTCTTCGGGGTGCCCTCGGGGAGCACCTCGGTGACGTAGGGGCCGTAGCGGCCGTCCCTGGCGATGATCTGGTGGCCCGTCGCCGGGTCGGCGCCGAGCTCGAAGTCACCGCTCGGCTTGGCGAGCAGTTCCTCCGCGAGGTCGACCGTCAGCTCGTCCGGGGCCAGGTCCTCGGGCACGTCGGCGCGCTGGTGGTTCTCGGCGTCCTTCTCGCCGCGCTCGACGTAGGGGCCGTAGCGGCCCACGCGGAGCACGATGTCGTTGCCGACCGGGAAGGACGACACCTCGCGGGCGTCGATGGCGCCCAGGTCGGTGACGAGCTCCTTGAGGCCGCCCAGGTGGTCGCCGTCGCCGTTGCCGGCCTCGGCGGCACCGGTCGCCTCACCCTCGCCGAAGTAGAACCGCTTCAGCCACGGCACGGCCTGCGCCTCGCCCCGCGCGATGCGGTCGAGGTCGTCCTCCATCTTGGCGGTGAAGTCG
The DNA here is from genome assembly GCF_041053035.1 of Streptomyces sp. R35. Classification (NCBI taxonomy): domain Bacteria; kingdom Bacillati; phylum Actinomycetota; class Actinomycetes; order Kitasatosporales; family Streptomycetaceae; genus Streptomyces; species Streptomyces sp. R35. Next base: position 6,049,516 of record NZ_CP163440.1, on the reverse strand, counting down.
TAGTCGACGAGCCGCCCGAAGTGCTTCTCCAGGAGGTTGACCACGGCGAAGGACAGGAAGGACGGGACGAGTGCCGTGCCCTTCTTGAAGACATAGCCGCGGTCGAGGATCGTGCCGATGATCGACGCGTACGTCGACGGGCGGCCGATCTCGCGCTCTTCGAGCTCCTTGACCAGGCTGGCCTCGGTGTAGCGGGCCGGGGGCTTGGTGGCGTGCCCGTCGACCGTGATCTCCTCGGCGGACAGCGGGTCGCCCTCGCCGACCTGCGGGAGACGCCGCTCGCGGTCGTCGAGCTCCGCGTTCGGGTCGTCCGCGCCCTCGACGTACGCCTTCAGGAAGCCGTGGAAGGTGATCGTCTTGCCGGAGGCGCTGAACTCGGCGTCGCGGCCGTCGGCGGCCGCTCCGGCGATCTTCACGGTGACGGAGTTTCCGACCGCGTCCTTCATCTGGGAGGCGACGGTCCGCTTCCAGATCAGCTCGTAGAGCTTGAACTGGTCGCCGGTCAGACCCGTCTCGGCCGGGGTGCGGAAACGATCACCCGAGGGGCGGATCGCCTCGTGCGCCTCCTGCGCGTTCTTGACCTTCCCGGCGTACACGCGCGGCTTGTCCGGCAGGTAGGCGGCGCCGTACAGCTGCGTGACCTGGGCGCGGGCGGCGGTGATCGCCGTGTCCGACAGGGTCGTGGAGTCCGTACGCATGTAGGTGATGAAGCCGTTCTCGTACAGCTTCTGTGCCACCTGCATGGTCGCCTTCGCGCCGAAGCCGAGCTTGCGCGAGGCCTCCTGCTGGAGCGTCGTCGTACGGAACGGCGCGTACGGCGAGCGGCGGTACGGCTTGGACTCGACCGAGCGGACCGAGAAGTTCGTGTTCTCCAGGGCGGCGGCGAGCGCGCGGGCGTTCGCCTCGTCCAGGTGGAGCGTGTTGGCGCCCTTGATCTGGCCCAGCGAGTCGAAGTCGCGGCCCTGGGCGACGCGCTTGCCGTCGACCGCGGTGAGGCGGGCGACCAGGGAGGACGGGTCGCTGTTGTCACCGGCGCGGCCGGTGCCGAAGGTGCCGGTCAGGTCCCAGTACTCGGCGGAGCGGAAGGCGATGCGCTCGCGCTCCCGCTCGACAACGAGGCGGGTCGCCACCGACTGCACGCGGCCCGCCGACAGCCGCGGCATGACCTTCTTCCACAGGACCGGCGAGACCTCGTAGCCGTAGAGGCGGTCGAGGATGCGGCGGGTCTCCTGGGCGTCGACCATGCGCGTGTTGAGCTCGCGCGGGTTGGCGACGGCCTCGCGGATCGCTTCCTTGGTGATCTCGTGGAAGACCATCCGGTGGACGGGAACCTTGGGCTTCAGGACCTCCAGGAGGTGCCACGCGATGGCCTCGCCCTCGCGGTCCTCATCGGTGGCGAGGAAGAGTTCGTCGGAGTCCTTCAGCAGGTCCTTGAGCTTCTTGACCTGGGCCCTCTTGTCAGCGTTGACCACGTAGATCGGCTGGAAGTCGTGCTCGACGTCCACGCCGAGGCGGCGCACCTCGCCGGTGTACTTCTCGGGCACCTCCGCGGCGCCGTTGGGGAGGTCGCGGATGTGCCCGACGCTCGCTTCGACGACATAGCCGGGGCCGAGATAGCCCTTGATCGTCTTCGCCTTGGCAGGCGACTCGACGATGACGAGTCGGCGGCCGCCGTGTGCGGTGTCGCTGGTCGGGGACAACTTCGCTCTTCTCTCCGGTCGACGCGGGGATCTCCCCACAGGCCTTGGTCCCGGGGGTCGGGTCGTGCTGACGCTGCGGAGTGTGACGGTACATCCCGCCCCCGTGTCAAACGGGAAAAGCCCGCAACGGCCACTCGAACGGTAACCCGACTACCGCCATTCCTGCCGCCCGGAGTGCCCACCAGCCCTTTTTCGGGTCTATCCGGAGCGTGACCTCCCAGTTACCGGAGTACCGGCCTTCACGCGCGCGTGAAGCACCACATCCCGAGTGCCAGCGCCCCGGTTCCGGCCACGCTCGCGAGCGTCGCCGATGCGACACGGCTCACACCGTGGGCGACGGGCTCGCCCTGCCGGAGCCGCACCGCGGTCCAGGCCAGCAGTGCGCCCCCGAACAGGACGAACACCGTCCCCACAAAGATCGCCGGTCCGCTTTCCATGGGTGTGCCCTTCCGCCCCGAGTCCTCAGGGTCGGGAGGCTGGCACGCCCCGGAAGCGCACATGCGAACCTGCGGTGAACACGGGGCAACCGGCACCCCGTGGGGGCACTCAGACCGTGCCGGGCGTCGGTATCTTCCCGGTCGTTTTGCTGTTGTCGGTGTGGCCGACCGTGCACACGACTGTGGTGAATCCGTCGTTCCAGTCTTCCTTGTCGCCCAGCCAGCCGTAGGTCTTCAGCTCCGATCCGGGCGCCCAACTCGACTCGAACTTGTTGCTGCAGAGCTTTCCTCCGTTGTCGATCCCCTTCTTGTAGTCCATGTCCTTGGGCGCGGCGGCGAAGCCGATGACCTGGTCGGTGTGCGGCTTGGAGCAGTCGGTCAGCAGGGACTGGAACGAGTCGCCCCCCTTGTCGACGTACGTCCAGCAGTCACCCTCGGCCATCTGCGCGGCGTACAGGTCCATGTCCTTGTCCCGGAGCCATCCCACCTCGCCCCCGATGGGAACATGCCGTCCGAGTACGAGACATGCCGTACCGCCGTAGGCCGCGTCGTACCCCGCCTTCGTCGGGAGGAGGGCGTAGGCGCCCGCGTCGGGCAGGGCGGCGGCCATGGGCTCGGCCTGGCGCGCGCAGCGGGTCGCGCCCTGGGCGCGGGCGTCGGCGTAGTCGGTCGCCGTGTCGACCGCCACCACCTGGCCGTCCGGCCAGTCGTCGGCGCAGTCCACGACGCCGAGGTTCGGCACCGACTTGAAGGGGGTGCCCGACCAGACCGCCTTCACGCAGTCGCCCGCCTGCAACGGGTCGGTGAGGCCCGCCTGTTCGCCGTACGGGTACACGGGCCCCGTCGGTTCCGCCGCCGTCGGCGTACTCGCCGAGGCCGAAGGGGACTTCGACGCCGCGCTGTCCTTCTTGCCGCCGTCACCACCGGACAACGAGACGGCGGCCCAGGCGCCGCCGGCGATCACCAGGACGACGGCCACGACGAGGGCGATCACGGCGCCGACGGGCTTCTTGCGGCTCGGGGGCGCGGGAGGCGGTCCGGGTGGGCCGCCCGCGTACGGCCGCGGCACGGAGGGGCTGCCCACGTACGGGTGGGTCGGCAGGGGCGTACCGCCCTCGTGGGGCGGCGGCGCGCCGCTCGCCGCGTAGGGCGAGTCCGGACCGCTCGCGTAAGGGTTGCGGAAGTCGTACGCACTCTGTGGGGCCGCTGAACCCCATGGGGCGTACGGCGTCGGAGGACCGGAGGCCGGTGTGGCGGGGCCGCCCGCTGCGGGGCTGTCGGCCGCGGCGCCCATCCCCGGGGTGGCCGGACCACCCGGCGTGTGCGGGGTGTTCGGAGTGGGAGGCGCGGCAGGCGTGTGCGGGGTGTTCGGAGTGGGAGGCGCGGCAGGGGTGTGCGGAGTGTTCGGAGTGGGAGGCGCGGCAGGGGTGTGCGGGGTGCCCGGCCGCTGCGGGGTGCCCGGCGTCGATCCGCCGGCCCGGTCCGCGTACCAGCCGCCGTACGGCCCCTGCGACGGAGTCCCCGCCTGCCCCGGGGGCGGGCCCGCGACATACCCGGGAGGCGCGCCTGCCACATAGCCCGGAGGCGCCCCCGCGATCTCGTCCGAGGGCACGCTCGCGGACGGGCCGCCGGGTACGGCCCCGAAGCCCTCCGGCGCCGGACCGAATCCGTCGGGCGCCGCCCCGAACGCGCCCGGTGGCGGCCCGAATCCGCCTGGTGCCGAACCCTGCGCGGGCGAGGCCCCCCATCCCGGCGGTGGCCCGGACCCCGCGCCCGCCGCTCCCCGCACCACCCGCTCCAGCCCCCGCGCGACCGCCTCCGGCGAGAACCGGCGGACGGGGTCCTTGACGAGCAACCCGTGCAGCACGGGCGCCAGTTCACCGGCGCGGACCGGAGGTGTGGGCTCTTCGTCGAGCAGGGCCGTCAGCGTCGCGTAGCTGCCGTGGCGGTCGAAGGGACCGCGGCCCTCCACCGCGGCGTACAGCGTGGCGCCCAGGGAGAAGAGGTCGGCGGCGGGGGTGGGCGGCTCGCCGCGGGCGCGCTCGGGGGCGAGGTAGCCGGGTGTGCCGAGGATGCCGGCGGTGGCGGTGAGGCGTGGCTCGCGGGACTCGGGCTGGAGCGCGATGCCGTAGTCAGTGAGCAGCACGCGCGCGTAGGGGTCACCCGAAGCGTCCGGCGCCAGAAGGATGTTGGCCGGTTTCACATCCCTGTGGAGGATGCCGATCCGGTGTCCCGCGGTGAGCGCGTCGAGGACGGCGAGCCCGATCCGGGCGGCCCCCGTGGGCGACAGCGGCCCCGACCGCCGTACGACCGCCTGGAGGTCGACCGCGTCCGGCACATACTCCATGACGATCCACGGCAGCCCCTCGTGCACCACCACGTCGTGCACGGTGGCCACATGGGGATGTCCCCGTAAGCGCGCCGCGTGCCGGGCTTCGCTGCGTGCCCGCGCGATGCGCTGCGCCGACTCGCCGGCGTCCATAGGCATGTCCGGCAGCGCGACCTCCTTCATGGAGACTTCGCAGGCCAACTCCTCGTCGTACGCCAGCCATACGCGCCCCATGCCGCCCGCGCCGAGCGTCCGCAGCAGCCGATATCGGCCACTGATGAGCCTGCCCTCGCCCTGATCCGGCGTCTCCCCCGCCATCACGCCTCCCCCGAGACAGCGCGCCTCCCCCGAGGACGCGTGGAACTTGTCTCTTGAAGGTAGCTTCGCACCTGCCACTGACAGGAGCCCTTTTGCGGAGCAATCCTTTCCAATCCCGCCAGAACGGGCACATGCGGCTCAGCGGTACGGATACGCCCCAGGAGCTACGCCGTCAGGACGACCCCGGGGCGCTCGCACGTTCCCGGTCCTGCCGCCCCGGTCCCGCCGCCCTTCACCCCGCGGGCTCGAGGAACCCCTGCTCCACCAGCAGGCGGATCTGCGCGGGCGTCCGGTCGCGCAGCAACACCGGATCTTCGCCGACCAGTTGGGCGATGGCGTCGAGAATCCGGCCCGCGCTCAGCGTGCCGTCGCACACGCCCGCGAAGCCCGCGCCGACCGTGTCCACCTTGGTGGCCCGGCGCATTCCGCGGTGCTGGCGCAGCACCACGTGCTCCGGGTCCTCCGCGCCTGGCAGCCCGACCTGCTCCTGGACGACCTCCGCCACGAGCTTGAAGTGTCCGGCGAGCAGGGCCGCGTCGTCGTGCGCCCGCAGAAAGTCGACGCGGTCGAAGTGCGCGCTCACGGTCTCGCCGAGCGGCTGCTCAACGGGGTGCGGCCATTCCTCGACCGTGATCGAGGGCCGGTCCGCCGCCGCCTTGTGCAGGGTGATCCAGCCGAAGCCGACCGCCTTCACCTTGCGCGCCTCGAACTCGTCCAGCCACGCGTCGTACCGCGCCTGGTAGGCCGCCGGGTCGTCGCGGTGGTCGCCCGCGTCGCGCAGCCACAACTCGGCGTACTGCGTGACGTCCTGGACCTCGCGCTGCACGATCCACGCGTCGCAGCCGCGCGGCACCCAGGAGCGCAGCCGGTCCTGCCAGTCCTCGCCCTCCACGTGCTGCCAGTTGGCCAGGAACTGCGCGTATCCCCCTTCGTTCAGCCGGTCCCCCGCCTCCTGAACGAGCGTGCGGCACAGATCGTCCCCGCCCATTCCGCCGTCGCGGTAGGTGAGCCGGGCGCCGGGAGAGATCACGAAGGGCGGGTTCGAGACGATCAGGTCGTACGTCTCGTCGTCCGCGACCGGCCCGAAGAGGGAGCCCTCCCGCAGGTCGGCGGCCGGGGCGCCGGAGAGCGCGAGGGTGAGCGCGGTGATGTGCAGCGCGCGGGGGTTCACGTCGGTCGCGGTCACCCGTGTGGCGTGCTGTGCGGCGTGCAGGGCCTGGATCCCGGAGCCGGTGCCGAGGTCGAGGGCGGAGGAGACGGGCGTACGGACGGTGATGCCGGCGAGGGTCGTGGAGGCCCCGCCCACCCCGAGGACGACGCCTTCCTCCCGGCTGCCGATACCGCCCGCGCCGCCGACGGCGCACCCCAGGTCGGACACGATGAACCAGTCCTCGCCGCCGGGTCCGCCGTACGGCCGGACGTCCGCGGTCGCGGCGACCTCGTCTTCGCCCACCTGGGTCAGCCAGCCGCCCGCCAGACAGTCCTCGACCGGCAGCACGTCCGCCACGCGCGCGCGGGGCACGGGCTGCTGGAGCAGGAACAGCCGTACGAGCGTCTCCAGCGGCGTGTCCCCGCGGGTCGCCCGGAGCGCGGGCACGGTCTCACTGCGCGCCAGCGCCGCGTACGCGGGGGCGCCGAGCAGATCGAGCAGTCCGTCGGCGGTGAAGGAGGCGCCGAGCAGGGCGTCCCGCAGCCGAGCGGCGACGTCGACGCGGTCGGACGAGGGCAACGGTGACAGGCTGGTGTGACTCACGCTTCCCATTGTGTCCGCTCCCGCCGAAAGCGACGTACACCTGTGGACAAGGCCGCCACCTGTGGACAGCAGGAGCGGCGAGCCGTGCGACACGTCCGGCGCAACGCCGAGGGCCCGGCACGCGCGCGTACCGGGCCCTTTTTCGGCTGACCGAAGGATCGCTCTCCCAGGGCTCAGCCCTGGGTGGCCGACGGAGAACTGGACGTGGACTTGCAGCTCTCCTGCTGGGCCATCGCCTGGCCCACATCCCCCTCCTCAAGCTTCTTCAGGGCGTCGTTCCCGCTCTGGCTCAGCTTGTCGAGCTGGGTCGCGATGCCCTTCAAGCCGTCCGCGAACTTGGCCTGGTCCTTGGTGTCGAGCTCGTCGACCTGCTTCTTCAGGTCGGCGTACGACGCGGAGATGTCGTTGAGCTCCTTGACCGCGTTGGTCTGCTTCGTCTCGCCGTCGGTGACGTCCGGGGCGCCCGCCTTGTCGACGGCGGCGCCGATCGCCTTGTAGGCGTCGGACATGTCCTGGAAGGCCTGTGCGTCCGTCTTCTGGACGGCTTCCGGCGTGCTGTTGTCCGAGGTCTCCTTCTGGATCGCGGCATTGGCGGCCTCGATCTTCTTGGCCTGCGGCTGCACCGCGTCGCAGACCTCCTTGGCCCAGGAGTTCAGCTTGTCGTTGTTGCCGTTGTCGCTGCTGCATCCCGACAGCGCCAGTACCAGTACCGCACCGCCGGACAGTGCGGCCGCGAGCTTCTTGTTCACCGGATTGGTCCCTTCCATGGCTCTCGGCCCCGGAACATACACGCCAAGTGGGCGACATCCGTATGTCGAATGTCCACTAAGACCACTATTGAAGCCATTTGCACCAAGCGAGAGAAGGCTCACGAAGAGGGTGTGAACACACACAGGGCGGGCGCACGACGCATCAATACGCGCCGTACGCCCGCCCGTTGACCGGCACCTGGCCGGGCATGGAACCCGAGAGCTACGAAACCACCGCAGGGTCAGCCGACTTGGCCACCCTTTCCGCGTTGTCTTCGTCACCCACGGCGATCCCGCGCCGCTTGGAGATGTACACCGCGCCCACGATCACGAGGATCGCGAGGACGGCGATGACCACCCGTAGACCGACGTTCTTGTCGTCGCCGTACGAGAACTTGACGATCGCCGGCGCGATCAGCAGCGACACCAGGTTCATCACCTTCAGCAACGGGTTGATGGCGGGGCCCGCGGTGTCCTTGAACGGGTCGCCGACCGTGTCGCCGATCACCGTCGCGGCGTGGGCCTCACTGCCCTTGCCGCCGTGGTGGCCGTCCTCGACGAGTTTCTTCGCGTTGTCCCACGCGCCACCGGAGTTGGCGAGGAAGACCGCCATCAGCGTGCCGGTGCCGATCGCACCCGCGAGGAACGAGCCGAGCGCGCCGACCCCGAGCGTGAACCCGATCGCGATCGGGGTGAGGACGGCGAGCAGGCCGGGCGTGGCGAGTTCGCGCAGCGCGTCCTTGGTACAGATGTCGACGACGCGCCCGTATTCGGGCTTCTCGGTGTAGTCCATGATCCCGGGGTGCTCGCGGAACTGCCGCCGCACCTCGTAGACCACGGCCCCGGCGGACCGCGAGACCGCGTTGATCGCGAGCCCCGAGAAGAGGAAGACGACCGCGGCGCCCGCGATGAGACCCACCAGGTTGTTGGGCTGTGAGATGTCCATCATCAGGTTCATCGGCGCGCCCGCCCCGGAGAGCTTCTCGCCCACGTCGTCCGCGGCCGTGGTGATCGCGTCACGGTACGAGCCGAAGAGCGCCGAGGCCGCGAGGACGGCCGTGGCGATGGCGATGCCCTTGGTGATGGCCTTGGTGGTGTTGCCGACGGCGTCCAGGTCGGTGAGCACCTGAGCGCCCGCGCCCGTGACGTCGCCGGACATCTCGGCGATGCCCTGGGCGTTGTCGGAGACCGGACCGAAGGTGTCCATGGCGACGATGACACCGACCGTGGTGAGCAGGCCGGTACCGGCCAGGGCGACCGCGAAGAGCGCCAGCATGATCGACGTACCGCCGAGCAGAAACGCCCCGTACACGCCGAGGCCGATCAACAGGGCGGTGTAGACGGCCGATTCGAGACCCACGGAGATACCGGCGAGGACGACGGTGGCCGCACCGGTGAGCGAGGTCTTGCCGATGTCCCGTACGGGACGGCGGGTGGTCTCGGTGAAATAGCCGGTCAGCTGCTGGATCAGCGCGGCCAGCACGATGCCGATCGCGACGGCGACCAACGCGAGGATCCGCGGGTCGCCGTCCTTGGCCTTGATCGCCGCGTCCGTGACACCGTTCAGATCGGCGTACTTCGACGGGAGGTAGATGTAGACGGCCGCGGCCACCAGTGCCAGCGAGATCACCGCGGAGATGAAGAAACCGCGGTTGATCGCGGACATGCCGCTGCGGTCGGAGCGCCGGGGCGCCACCGCGAAGATGCCGACCATCGCGGTGAGTACGCCGATCGCGGGCACGATCAGCGGGAACGCGAGCCCGGAGTCGCCGAACGCCGCCTTGCCGAGGATCAGCGCGGCGACGAGCGTGACGGCGTACGACTCGAAGAGGTCGGCCGCCATGCCCGCGCAGTCGCCGACGTTGTCGCCCACATTGTCGGCGATGGTCGCGGCATTGCGCGGATCGTCCTCCGGAATGCCCTGCTCGACCTTGCCGACCAGGTCGGCGCCGACGTCGGCGGCCTTGGTGAAGATGCCGCCGCCGACACGCATGAACATGGCGATCAGCGCGGCGCCGAGACCGAAGCCCTCCAGGACCTTCGGCGCGTTGGCCGCGTACACCAGCACCACACAGGAGGCGCCCAGCAGACCGAGCCCCACCGTGAACATGCCGACGACGCCGCCCGTGCGGAAAGCGATCTTCATGGCTTTGTGCGAGACGGCGGTGAGATCCTTTTCGGGCTCACCCTCCGCCGGGGTCGCTTCCCGTGCCGCGGCGGCCACGCGGACATTGCTGCGTACGGCGAGCCACATACCGGTATAGCCGGTGGTCGCCGAGAACACCGCGCCGATCAAGAAGAAGATCGATCGGCCGGCACGCTGATTCCAGTCGTCCGCGGGGAGCAGCATGAGCAGGAAGAACACCACGGCGGCGAATGCGGCGAGCGTGCGCATCTGCCGTCCCAGGTAGGCATTCGCGCCTTCCTGGATCGCCGTCGCGATCTTCTTCATGCTGTCGGTGCCCTCGCCCGCCGCGAGGACCTGGCGCACCAGGACCCCGGCGACCACGAGCGCGGCCAGCGCGACGACTCCGATGACCATGACGATGAGACGGTTGTCGTCCGTCAGTACTGCGGCTGCGAAGGTTGTGGGTTGGTCAAACTGATGAGGGGTAGAAAGCCCCGCCATTCGTCCTCCTTGACGCCTGTGCTGAGCTCAAGATGTGGACGGATTGTAGGTACCGGAACCTGATCAAAACAGTGCGCGGTAAACGGAATTAGCCTTCACATGCTCTTCAGCAAATGATCGACGGGTATCCATGGAACCCAAAAGAGGTAATGCCCCAAAACCGTTGACGCATGATCAAATAATCGCGTGATTGATCGTGAATCAATTCACGAAAAGGCGGGCGCGTGGGCGGCGCACACAAAAAGGGCCCTGCTGAGCAGGGCCCTTCGGGTTTTTCGCGAGGATGAGGTCGGGACGCGGTCAGGGAGCGAGCGTGGCCGGCGGCGTGGTCGGCCAGCTCATCCTGATCAGTCCGCCGTTCTCCCCGGCCGTGACCTCCACGTCGTCGACGAGGCCGCTGATGACCGCGAGGCCCATCTCGTCCTCTTCGGTCTCCGCGTCCGAATCGCCTCGGGAGGAACCGGACACCGACTCGCCCGGCGCCGTTCGCGGCGCCTCGTCCCCGACCTCGATGGAGAACTGCTTCTCCTCCTCGGTCAGCGTCACCCGCACCGGCGCCGAGGTGCCGCTGCTCTGGTGAAGTCCGACGGCACGGCTGCAGGCCTCACCGACGGCGAGTCTGACCTCGTCGAGTACGGCCTCGTCCACTCCGGCCCTGCGCGCCACCGCCGCCGCCACCAGCCGGGCGGTCCTGACGTGCTCGGGCAGCGCGCTGAAGCGGAGCTCAACGGTGGCCATGCATCCCCCTCAGACTACGGGCGTGCTGTCAGGGGACCGGGCCGTGAGCCCAGTCCCCCCAACTTCTGCGAACCCGGGCCCACGGCCCGGGGAGACTGGTGGTCAGTCGGTGGCGTTGACCGCCTCCTCCACCGAGGTGTGGATCGGGAACACCTTGGTGAGACCAGTAATACGGAAGATCTTCAGAATGCGCTCCTGGTTGCACACCAGTCGCAGCGAGCCCTCATGGGCACGTACACGCTTCAGGCCGCCCACCAGTACGCCGAGCCCGGTGGAGTCGAGGAAGTCCACGCCCTCCATGTCGACGACAAGGTGGAAACTGCCGTCGTTCACCAGCTCGACCAGCTGCTCGCGCAGCTTGGGCGCGGTATATACATCGATTTCGCCGCCGACCTCGACGACCGTACGGTCGCCGTTAGGGCCAGACACATTGCGAGTCGACAGGGACAGGTCCACGGATCCTCCAGCACCTTGCTATCGAGCGGTCGCCCCATGGGACACCTCGGCAGAGCCCCCTGGACGGTTCGCCAGCCGCGATGGCATTCAATCACTTACCGGCAGGCGTGCACGACGCCTTGGGCCCATTGTCCGTCACGCCAGTGACACACTCGATGCCGATGGCCAAGAATCACCGATCCGATCGACCCTCGACGGACACCGCTTCCCGCCCCTCGCCGGGCACGGTCCTGGACCGGCTCGCCTCGGGACCGAGCCGGGCTTCGCGCATCACTCATACGGAGCACTTGCCCCCGCGAGAGGGTCGCCATGCCGTGTGGCCCGACCGGATCCGTCCGGAGGTCATCGCCGCGGTGCAGGCCGCGGGCATCGAACACCCCTGGGCCCACCAGGCACTGGCCGCCGAGCACGCCCTGGACGGCGAGTCGGTGGTCGTCGCCACGGGCACGGCCTCCGGCAAGTCCCTGGCGTACCTCGTCCCGGTCCTGACAGCCCTCCTGGACGGCTCCGAGGCCGCGAACGGCCGGGGGGCCACCGCGCTGTACCTGGCCCCCACAAAGGCCCTCGCAGCCGACCAGCGCCGCTCCGTGAAGGAACTTTCACAACCTCTGGGCAATGCCGTACGCCCAGCCGTGTACGACGGCGACACTCCCTTCGAGGAACGCGAATGGGTACGTCAGTACGCCAACTACGTCCTGACCAACCCCGACATGCTGCACCGCGGGATATTGCCCTCCCACCCCCGCTGGTCCTCCTTCCTACGCGCCCTGAAGTACGTCGTCATCGACGAGTGCCACACCTACCGCGGTGTCTTCGGCTCCCACGTCGCCCAGGTACTGCGCCGTCTGCGCCGCCTGTGCGCCCGCTACGGCGCCTCACCCGTCTTCCTGCTGGCCTCCGCGACCGCCGCCGAGCCCTCGGTCGCGGCGCGCCGGCTGACCGGTCTCCCGGTCGTCGAGGTCGCGGACGACGCCTCCCCACGCGGGGAACTGGTGTTCGCCCTCTGGGAGCCCCCGCTCACCGAGCTGCACGGCGAGAAGGGTGCACCCGTTCGGCGTACTGCCACCGCCGAGACGGCCGACCTGCTGACCGACCTGACCATCCAGGGCATGCGCTCGATCGCCTTCGTACGGTCCCGCCGCGGCGCCGAGCTCATCTCGGTGATCGCCCAGGAACGCCTCGCCGAGGTCGACCGCTCACTCGCCCGGCGCGTGGCCGCGTACCGCGGCGGCTACCTCCCCGAGGAACGCCGCGCCCTGGAACGCGCCCTGCACTCCGGTGAACTCCTCGGCCTCGCCGCCACCACCGCCCTCGAACTCGGCGTCGACATCTCCGGGCTGGACGCCGTCGTCATCGCCGGCTACCCGGGCACCCGCGCGTCCCTGTGGCAGCAGGCCGGCCGCGCGGGACGCTCCGGGCAGGGCGCGCTGGCGATCCTCGTCGCCCGCGACGACCCGCTGGACACCTTCCTCGTCCACCACCCCGAGGCCCTGTTCGACCAGCCGGTGGAATCCACCGTCCTCGACCCCGACAACCCGTACGTCCTCGCCCCACACCTGTGCGCCGCCGCCGCCGAAATCCCGCTCACGGACGACGACCTGGAGCTCTTCGGCCCGGCCACCGCCGGTCTGCTGCCGCAGCTGGAGGCCGCGAAGCTGCTGCGCCGCCGGACGAAGGCCTGGCACTGGACGCGCCGGGAGCGGGCCGCCGACCTGACCGACATCCGCGGCGAGGGCGGCAGTCCGGTGCAGATCGTCGAGGACGGGACCGGGCGGCTGCTCGGCACGGTCGACGCCGGCGCCGCGCACACGACGGTCCACGAGGGCGCGGTCCACCTGCACCAGGGCCGTACGTATCTGGTGCGGCACCTGGACCTGGAGGACTCGGTCGCGCTCGTCGAGGAGGCCAACCCGCCCTATTCGACGGTCGCCCGCGACACGACGTCCATCTCCGTCCTGGAGACCGACACCGAAGTCCCCTGGGGCGAGGGCCGGTTGTGCTACGGCTCCGTCGAAGTCACCAACCAAGTCGTCTCCTTCCTGCGTCGACGTGTCATGACCGGTGAGGTCATGGGCGAGACGAAACTCGACCTCCCTCCTCGTACGCTCCGTACGCGCGCCGTGTGGTGGACGGTCACCGAGGACCAGCTGGACGCGGCCCGGATCAACCCGGAGATCCTCGGCGGCGCCCTGCACGCCGCCGAGCACGCGTCGATCGGCATGCTGCCGCTCTTCGCCACCTGCGACCGCTGGGACATCGGCGGCGTCTCCATCCCCCTCCACCCGGACACGCTGCTGCCCACCGTCTTCGTGTACGACGGCCACCCGGGCGGCGCCGGATTCGCCGAACGCGCCTTCCACACCGCCCGCGCCTGGCTCACCGCCACCCGTCAGGCCATCGCCTCCTGCGAGTGCGACGCCGGCTGCCCGTCCTGCATCCAGTCCCCCAAGTGCGGCAACGGGAACGATCCGCTGCACAAGCGGGGAGCCGTACGGCTGCTCACGGAGCTGCTGCGGGCCGCGCCAGAGGACTGAGCGCCGGTGGAGGCTCCGGGTCCGCCCACGGTGGACCGAGCGCCAGTGCAGGCTCCGGGGCCGCCCACCGTGGGCTGAGCGCTCATGGCGGCTCAGGGTCCGCCCACGGTGGACCGGCGGGCGGGCCGGGATCGACCGGAGCCGTAAGTCCCGCCGAGCCGGCCTCAAACGGACCCGCAGGTCCCGCCGATCTGGGATCAGCCGCCCCTGCAACTCCCGCCCCGGTAACTCCCGCCCCGCCGGGTTCGACCGGTCCCGCGGGTCCCGCCCTCGACCTGACCTCCGCGGCCAACGGCCCCCTGCCCGACGCCGCCGTCACGTCGGAGATCTCGCCCTCGACCGCGCACCGCACGAGCCGCGCGTGCTGGGCCTGTGCCACCCGGTCCGCCTCGGCGCAGGCCGCGGTCGCGCCGTCCGTCCAGTGGTCCGCCGCGGCGAGTGCCGCCAAGTCGGCCGCGCCCGCCGCGCGATGGCGGACCACGACCGCCTGCCCCATGGCCAGGACCGCCCCGGACACGACGCACAGCACGGCGATCGCCCCGACGGTCCAGACGGTCGCCGAACCTCTGTCCGAGGACAGCGTCCGCCTGGTACGCCACCTGCCCCAATGGGCCCTCCGCACAAGGCGCCCGCGCCTCCAGCCCGTCATCCGCCGACCACCCCCACTGTCTCCTCCGCCAGCGCCACGGCCTCGTCGCTCAGCTCCATGGAGAGCGCGTCGGGGCCCGGCACATGCGCGGTGACCGTCACCCGGACCAGGTCGTCCTCCCGGCTCACGGTGACCCTCGCGCCGCGCGGTGCCGCCCGGCGGGTCGTCGCCAGGACCGTGTCGGGCGGATCCTGGCGTGCCGCCGCGCGGGCGCCCGCCCTTGCCGCGTCCACGCACTGGATCTGTGCGGACGCGGCGAGCAGGGCCCAGACCAGCGCCATTCCGACGAGCACCAGCGAGGGCAGCACCACGGCGGCCTCGGCGGTCACGAACCCACGGTCCCGACAGGCAGCCTCGCGCCGGGGCACCCGTTCACATCTGGACATCGAGCGCCCGCCCCACAATGCCCTGCAGCTCCTCGCCGACCTGCCCGCTCGTCACCACCTTGTAGAGCGCGGCCGCGAAGGCCACCGCCGCGAGGACCCCCACCGCGTACTCGGAGGTGACCATTCCCGCGTCCCTCCGCGCCGCCAGACCGAGCATCCACGCCCGCATCGGCGCACGCCCTCGCACCACACTTCGTACCGTCCTGCGCATTTCAACCCCCGTAAGGTTCAACCCTGTTGATCACTTGTCGTTCACCACATGCCGTCGCCGTCGCCCGTCATCCGCCTCCTCCCGCCAGCAACCCGTCCGCCAGCCCGATCACCACGGGCAGTACGCCGATCGCGATGAAGGCGGGCAGAAAACACAGCCCCACAGGCGCGGTGACCATGACGGCCGCGCGGCGTGCGCGCGCCGTCGCGGTGCGCCCCCACTCGGCGCGGGCCTCCGCGGCGAGCCGCCCGACCGGCACGGCCGCCGGAACGCCCGACTCGCCCGCCCGCTCCAGCAGCCGCGCCAACGCCCGGGCACCCGGTATCGACGCCAACCTCCGCCACGCCTCGGCCGGTTCACCGCCGAGCCGCATCTCCGCCGCGCCCCGCGCCAGCCGCTCCCCCACAGGCCCGCCCAGGGCCTCGCCCACGGCCCGGGCCGCCACCACGGGACCCGCCCCGGCCGCGATACAGGCGGCCACCAGGTCAGCGGCGAGCGGGAGTTGCCGCGCGGCCCGCGCCGTGTCGTACTCCTCCACCGGCGCGGATCGCCGCCTACGCCACAGCCAGAGCCCGAACCCGGCCGCCGCCCCCACCAGAACCCCGGCAGGACCGCCGACCAGCACCCAGCCGGCGCACACCGCACCCGCCACCGGCAGCCACCGCCGCACCACGCTCCGGACCTCGAAGCGCCGTCGTTCCGAACGCGCCGCCTCCAAGGCCAGCAGTTCCGCCAGCCTTCTGCGCGCCTGCCGCTCGCGCCGCACCGCGCCGAGCGACTGGCCCAGCCACCCGAGCGCCAGCGCCCCGCACACCACCGCCCCCAGCCTGTGGACAACCTCGGCGCTCATGCCGCCTCCGCTCCCCGCACGATGCGCAGCGCCCACCACAGCCCGATGCCCTCCAGCACCCCGCCGACCAGCAGACAGCCCAGGCCGGCGCCGGTGTGCAGCAGCACGTGCAGCGGGTCGGCGCCCAGCGCGGTGCCGAGCAGCAGCCCCAGCACCGGCAGGCCCGCGAGCATCACCGCCGTCGACCGTGATCCGGCCAACTGGGCGCGCAGATCCGCTCTTTGGTCGCGCTCCGCGCGCAATGCCCCCTCCAGCCGGTCGAGTCCCGCCGCCAGCCCGGCACCCCGGTCCACCGCCACGCGCCAGCACGCGGCGAGTCCCACCAGTCCGTCGGCCCCCGGCTGCCGTGCCGCGTCGGTGAGCGCGCCCGGCACATCGCCGCCGAACCTCGCCGCCGCGAGCACCACCGCCTGTGCCTCGCCGAGCCCGCCCGAGTCGCGCGCGGCTCTGAGCAGCGCCTCGCCGGGCTGCCGGCCGGCCCGCACCTCCCCGGCCAGCGCTCCGCACAGGGCGATCACCTCATCGCCCCGGCGTTCCCGTCCGCGCCGCGCCTCTCCGGCCCGCCGCACCCTCCCGAACAGCGGCACTCCCGCCACCCCTAGGAGCAGCGGCACCACGGACGCGCCCAGCAGCGCGATCACCAACCCGGCGACCACAGACCACCCTTCGGCCCGCAGCCGCCCGCGCACCCGCCGCCAGCCGACGAGCGCCCGCTCCCACGACGGCGGACCGTTCGCCTCCACCCGGCCGCCCGCGCACAGCAACCGCGCCCTGCGTACCCCCGAATCCCAGCCGCCCATCAACCAGGCGGCCACCCCGGCACACACCACGGCCGCCCCCACCGGCATCTGAGACATCTCACCGATCGCCATGCCACTCCCCGTTTCCATCCCGCCGTCCGATCCCCGTCACAGCGCCCGGCCACCCTCGGTCCCGTCCCGAAGCAGCCCTCGCAGCCGCTCCCACCCCCGCTCGTACGCGAAGGCCTCCGCGCCCCACCGCAGCGCCGGCACCGTGACCACGAGCCCCGACGGGTCGCGCTCCAGCACCTGCACCTCGGCGATCCGCCGCCGCCCCGCCCGGTCGCGCACGAGATGCAGGACCACGGACAACGCCGCCGCCAACTGGCTGTGCAGGGCGGCCCGGTCGAGCCCGGCGGCGGTGCCCAGGGCCTCCAGGCGGGCCGGGACCTGCGCTGCCGCGTTCGCGTGCACCGTGCCGCAGCCGCCCTCATGGCCGGTGTTCAGCGCTGCCAGCAGGGACACGACCTCCGGCCCGCGCACCTCGCCGACGACCAGCCGGTCCGGTCTCATCCGCAGGGCCTGACGGACAAGGTCCTGCAACGCGACCAGCCCGACTCCCTCCTGATTGGCCGGGCGCCCCTCCAGGCGCACCACATGGGGATGGTCCGGCCGCAGTTCCGCCGAGTCCTCGGCGAGCACGATCCGCTCCCCGGGACCGACCAGCCCCAGCAGCGCACTCAGCAGCGTCGTCTTGCCGGAGCCCGTGCCCCCGCTGATCAGGAAGGACAGCCGGGCGTCCAGCAGGGCTCGCAGCACCCGGTCCCCGCCCGGCGGCACCGTCCCCGCCGCCACCAACTCGTCGAGCGTGAACGCACGCGGCCGTACGACCCGCAGCGACAGGCAGGTGGAGCCGACGGCGACCGGGGGCAGCACCGCGTGCAGGCGTGTCCCGTCCGGAAGCCGAGCGTCCACCCAGGGGCGGGCGTCGTCGAGCCGTCGTCCGGCCACGGCGGCGAGGCGTTGCGCGAGGCGTCGTACGGCTGCCGCGTCTGGAAAGGTGACGGCCGTCAGCTCCAGGCCACCGCCCCGGTCCACCCACACCCGGTCCGGCGCGGACACCAGCACATCGGTCACGGAAGGGTCGGCGAGCAGCGGTTCCAGCGGGCCGCTGCCGACCAGCTCGGAGCGCAACCGCTCGGCCGCGCCGAGGACTTCGGCGTCCCCGAGCACGCGCCCTTGCTCGCGCAACGCCTGCGCCACGCGCGCGGGGGTCGGTTCGGAGCCGCTCTCGGCGAGCCATTGCCGTACGCCGTCCAGCAGTCCGGTCGGCTCGTCCGGCGAGTCCGCGTGCGCGTCCCACGAGCCTGTACGTCCTCCCAGCCCCGCGCCGCAGTCCGTCCCCGCAGCGGGATCCCAGCTCATACGCCCCCGCCTTCCACCGGGACCCGCTCCCAGAAGGCCGCGCTGAACCGGGCGAGCGGCCCCCGCACCGCTCCTCCGGGTGGCGGGCCACCGTCCAACGGCGGGTGTTCGGCGGGCACTTCGCCCACCAGGGGCAGCCCGAGCAGGCGGGCCACCTCGCGGTCGTCGAGTCCTGGCGCGTAGGGGCCGCGCACCGCGACCCGCAGATCGCGCAGGACCATGCCGGCCGCGGACGCCACCCGTCCGGCCGCCGCGATCGAGCGCAGGTCGGCGGGGACCACCAGAAGTCCGAGGTCGAGCTGGGCGAGGGCCTCGGCGACGCCTTCGTCAATGCGGCGGGGCAGGTCCACCACCACCGCGCCGCCGCGTCGTCTGGCGGCGGCCAGGACCGCTCGTACGGCCTGCGGAGGAATGGTGACCGAGTCACCGCGATCCCAACTCAGGACCCGCAGCGCGTGCAGTTCGGGCAGGGACTCCTCCAGGGCGCCGCCGCCGACCCGCCCGCGGGATGCGGCGAACGCCGGCCACCGCAGGCCTTCGGACGCCTCTCCGCCGAGGAGTACGTCGAGTCCGCCACCCAGCGGATCCGCGTCCACGAGCAGGGTGCGCCGTCCCTCGCGCGCCGAGGTGACGGCGAGCGCGCAGGCCAGCGTGGAGGCTCCGGCCCCGCCACGGCCACCGAGCACGCCGACGGTGAGAGCGGGCCTGCCGACTCCTTCGGCCACGTCGGCGATGCGGTCCACCAGCCATTGCTCGCCATCGGGCAGCATCAGGACATGGTCGGCGCCGATCTCGACGGCCCGCCGCCAGACACCGGAATCGTCCTGATCCCGGCCAACCAGCACCACTCCGCGTCGGCGCGCGGCTCCGCGCACACGGCGCGCGGCATCGTCGCCGACAAGTACGAGAGGCGCTGCCTCCCAGCTGCCCCTGCGCTCCGGCACCCCGTGGTGGACCTCCGGCCTGGCGCCCGCCGCCGCGCACAGGCGCAGCAGGTCGTCCAGCAGTTCGGCGTCCTCCGTGACGATCAATGGTCCGCCCTGCCGCCCCTCGGCGGCGGGCGGCCGGTCATGTGTGATGGCTCCCGCCACGATCTCCAGCCCCCTTCGCTGCTTCCTGCGCGGGGCCCGCAGGGTCCTCTGCGGACCCGCGATTCCCGCTCGTGTGAAGAACCGGCAACCGGCCTCCATATGAACGGCCGATACGAACCGGCCAAACGCGCTCGACAAACGGAACCGGCCATGAACTTGCCGCGAGGAACTCGCCGCGAGCGGAGCGCGCTGGAATCACGGTGCAGCGAACCCGGAAATCGTGTGGATCTTGGTCGATAACTGTGGACAACTCAGTGGTTGTGAATATCGCCTTCACTCATACCGGTGACCCCTGTGCGACTTCCGCAGAGCAGCCCCACGGCTACACACAGTGACGGATCATGGGCATGCGAAGAAGGCGGCCACAGCGGTGACGAGAAGGCCCCGAGGCCGCGCAGGAGAGGGAGAAAACGCATCCGGACATGCGACGACCCCCGCCGGGGGGGAGAGCGGGGGTCGTCCCCACGGTCCGACTCGGGGGGGGAGGAGCCAGACCGGGTTAGCACGGTCGCGAACGATCCGTGACTTCCATGGTGTACCCGAGAGCCCTCTCAGGCAAACCCACGCGCCCCACACTAGCCCGAATGGTGTCCGCCTATGCTCGGGCACGTGGAAAACCACTCCTTGCCTCGCACAGCAGCCTTCTTTGACCTGGACAAGACGGTCATTGCGAAGTCGAGCACGCTCACGTTCAGCAAGTCGTTCTACCAAGGCGGGCTGATCAACCGCAGGGCCGCCTTGCGTACCGCATATGCCCAGTTCGTGTTCCTGGCGGGCGGCGCCGACCACGACCAGATGGAGCGGATGCGCAAGTACCTGTCCGCGCTGTGCCGCGGCTGGAACGTCCAGCAGGTCAAGGAGATCGTCGCCGAGACGCTGCACGATCTGATCGACCCGATCATCTACGACGAGGCCGCATCCCTCATCGAGGAGCACCACACCGCCGGGCGCGACGTCGTGATCGTGTCCACGTCCGGAGCCGAGGTGGTCGAGCCGATCGGCGAACTGCTCGGCGCGGACCGCGTGGTGGCGACCCGCATGATCGTGGGCGAGGACGGCTGTTTCACGGGCGAGGTGGAGTACTACGCGTATGGGCCGACGAAAGCGGAAGCGATCAAGGAGCTGGCCGCGTCCGAGGGGTATGACCTGTCGCGCTGTTACGCCTACAGCGACTCGGCGACCGATCTGCCGATGCTGGAGTCCGTCGGATACCCCCACGCGGTGAATCCGGACCGCGCGCTGCGCCGCGAGGCAGTCGCCCGCTCGTGGCCGATTCTGGACTTCCACCGCCCGGTCCGGCTCAAGCAGCGGCTGCCCGCACTGTCGGTGCCGCCCCGTCCGGCGCTCGTCGCGGCGGCCGCGATAGGGGCGGCGGCGGCCACGGCGGGGCTCGTCTGGTACGCGAGTCGGCGGCGCGCGGCGGTGATCTGATCACGTCACACCTGTGCGGGCGGCACGCTCCCGCCCGGTTAGTGCACGTTTGAACCTAAAAGTAAAGAAGTACAGTCAGGGCTTCCGCTTCCTCCGGACCTGGAGTACAAAGAAGTTAACGGCCCGCGAGACCAAGGACATCCGAGAGGATCACCTTTAACCGCAACCAAGGCCCCACGGACCGAGCATGAACACTGGGCACCCACGCGACGTCGACCCGTCGATTACGGGCCAGCCGCACCAGGTTACGGGCAGCAGTTCCCGACCTGATGGGCAAATTTCGAGGACGCTTGGTAACGCGGTGAGCATGCCAGCGGCGGTACGAGACCTCGTACCGCCGCAACCCTGTTCAGAGAGTTTTTCGCCCTCTTAGTAGAGGGCGATTTTCTTGTGGGGGGCGAATTTCGAGCCCCGAGCCCCCTATGCCGCCCCGCGCTGAAGCGCCTCGCAGACGGCCGCCGACTCCCTGGCCCCCAGCTCAACCGCCTTGCCGCAGTGGGCGATCCAGGCCGCCATGCCCTCCGGAGTGCCGGAGGCATAGCCCTCCAGGGCAGCCACGTAGGCCGCGCGGCCGAGTTCGGCGTGACCGACCTCCGCCGGGCAGATGGACTTCGGGTCGAGTCCACTGCCGATGAGAACAATGCGCCCGGCCGCGCGCGCGACCAGGCCGTTGTGGGAGCCGAAGGGACGCAGGGCGAGCAGTTCGCCGTGGACGACGGCCGCCGTCACCAGCGCGGGGGCCGAGCCGCCCGCGATGATCAGCTGAGAGAGGCCTTCGAGACGGCCGGCCACCTCGTTCGCGTCCGGCAGCGGCAGCTCGACGAGCGGCTCGTCGACCGGTTCGCCGTTCTGCCGCGGCCGGCCGACCTCGTCGCCCTTGTCCGCGGCCGCCACCAGATGCAGCCGGGCCAGTACCCGAAGCGGCGACTGCCGCCAGATGGAGAGGAGTTGGCCCGCCTCGGCTGTCAGCCGCAGGGCCGCGCCGACCGTACGGGCCTCGTCGTCGCCGCTGAAGTCGGTGCGGCGGCGCACCTCTTCGAGGGCCCAGTCGGCACCGGAAAGCGCCGCGGAACCGCGTGCGCCGCGCAGCGCCGCCTCGGACGTGATCTCGTTGCTACGGCGCCGCATGATCCGGTGGCCGTAGACCCGGTCCACGGCCTTGCGGACGGACTCCACGGATTCGGCCACTCCGGGAAGCGAACCCAGGGCCGCGAGCGGATCGGCGGTCGCGCCTGTCGTACTCATGAGTACGACATTACGCACCCCTACGGCCCACCCCACGAAGGAGTGGTCTTCTTCACGTAAGCAGGGCACCCAGAGCAATCATCCCACTACTCTTGGTGAACATGAAAATTGCTTTCGTCGGAAAGGGCGGCAGCGGCAAGACGACCCTGTCCTCCCTCTTCATCCGCCACCTCGCCGCCTCGGGGTCGCCGGTCGTCGCGGTGGACGCCGACATCAACCAGCACCTGGGGACCGCGCTCGGCCTCGACGAGGCGGAGGCCGCCGGACTGCCCGCGATGGGCGAGCGGCTGCCGCTGATCAAGGACTACCTGCGCGGCTCCAACCCGCGCATCGCGTCCACCGAGACGATGATCAAGACAACGCCGCCCGGCGAGGGGTCACGGCTGCTGCGGGTGCGCGAGAACAATCCGGTGTACGACGCCTGCGCGCGGCCGGTGGAACTCGACGGCGGCGCCGTCCGTTTGATGGTCACCGGCCCGTTCACCGAGGCCGACCTGGGAGTGGCGTGCTACCACTCCAAGACCGGTGCTGTGGAGCTCTGCCTGAACCATCTCATCGACGGCCAGAGCGAGTACGTCGTCGTCGACATGACGGCGGGCTCCGACTCCTTCGCGTCCGGCTTGTTCACCCGCTTCGACATCACGTTCCTCGTCGCCGAGCCGACCCGGAAGGGAGTCTCCGTCTACCGGCAGTACAAGGAGTACGCCCGCGACTTCGGCGTCGTCCTGAAGGTCGTCGGCAACAAGGTGCAGGGCCAGGACGACATCGACTTCCTGCGCACCGAAGTCGGTGACGACCTCCTGGTCACCGTCGGGCACTCCGACTGGGTGCGCGCCATGGAGAAAGGCCGGCCGCCCCGGTTCGAGCTCCTCGAGCAGCCCAACCGCCGCTCCCTGCGCACCTTGCAGACCGCCGCCGACGCCACGTACGAACTGCGTGACTGGGAGCGTTACACGCGCCAGATGGTGCACTTCCACCTGAAGAACGCGAGCAGTTGGGGCAACGAGAAGACCGGGGCGGACCTGGCCGCGCAGGTCGACCCCGGCTTCGTACTCGATGAGCGCTGCGCATCAGCTGCTGCTCAGCTGACTTGAGCTCCCCGACGCAACGCGACAACCGCCGACGGACGGAGTCCGACGCAGCTCCCCGAAGCCCGCGAAGCGGTGCGAGGGGTGCGAAGAAGAGAGGTCCGGGGCGGACCTGGCCGCGCAGGTCGGCCCCGGCTTCATCCTCGGTGACGGCCTGGTGGCTACGGCTTGACGGCCGGTGCGCCGGGGACACCCTTCGGGGCAGGGGCGGGGCGGCCTGAGAGGAAGGACGCCCAGCCCTGCTTCGGGGCCTCGCCGACCTTGAGGCCGCGGAGCTTGTCGAGGGTGGCCGGGTCCTGGGCGTCGAGCCAGTCGGCGAGCTGGTGGAAGGAGACGCAGCGCACCTCGGACTTGGTGCAGACGCTCTCGACGACCTCGTCGATGGCGCGCATGTAGTTGCCGCCGTTCCAGGACTCGAAGTGGTTGCCGATGACCAGCGGCGCGCGGTTGCCGTCGTAGGCGCGGTTGAAGCCCTTGAGCAGGCCGTCACGCATCTGGTCGCCCCAGTACTCCTGCTTGTCGGGATCTCCCTGGGTCTTGGTGCCCGACTGGTTGACCATGAAGTTGTAGTCCATGGTGAGCTGCTCGTAGGAATGGCCGGGGAAGGGCACGAGCTGCATGGACAGGTCCCACAGGCCCTCCCTCTTGTCGGGCCAGAGCTGGTTGTTGACACCGCTGGTGTCGTAGCGGAAGCCCAGCTGGTGGGCCGCCTTCCTGAAGTTCTTCTGACCCTCAAGGCATGGCGTGCGGGCGCCGATGAGCTCCTTGTCGTAGTCGAAGGGGAGCGGGGACGCCTTCTTCATGCCCGTGTTGGTCTTCCAGGACTTCACGAACGACTTCGCCTGGGCGATCTCGCTCTTCCAGTCCGCGACCGACCACTGGCCGACCCCGCCATCGGTGCCGCAGAAGTGGCCGTTGAAGTGCGTGCCGATCTCATTGCCCTCCAGCCACGCGCCGCGCAGCTGCTTCACGGTGTCCTTGATGCCCTGCTCATCGTTGAAGCCGATCTCGGAGCTGCCGGGCGAGTGCTGCGGCGGCCTGTAGAGGTCGCGCTTGTCCTCCGGCAGCATGTACACGCCGCTCAGGAAGTACGTCATCGTCGCGTTGTTGGCCTTGGAGATCTTCCGGAAGTGCGAGAAGAGCTTCTGGCTGTCCTCGCCGGCGCCGTCCCACGAGAAGACCACGAACTGCGGGGGCTTCTGGCCGGGCTTCAGCCGCACGGGCCGGGGCAGATGCGGCTGCGCACCGGTGTACGCGGTGGAGCCGTCACCGATCAGGCGGACCACACTCTTGGGCGCCGGGGCCCCCGCCCCCTTCTTCGCGCCGTGCGCACCTTCCTTGGAACCGGTCGTATCGCCGGCGCAACCGGCGAGCGCCGTGGCGCAGGCCGCGGCGAGCGCTACGCCCGCGGCAATCCTCTGGGTGGCGGCCATCTTCCGCCCTCCTTCTTCCTTCGGTCAGGGCAACGCTCACTAGGGCGTTCTGTCGTCATGTGCAGCGATTTACCGACAGCGCCGCCAAGGTGGCATGGGACCGAAGCGGAATAAATACGACAAGCCGATCAAAAGCCCGGTTCACTCTGGAGAGTGATTTAATGCCCCATTTGCTCCGAAATTCCGCACAAGACCTTTACTCTGCATTACGATCCGTTTACCGAGCGTTGAAAATCCCGCCGCTGCAAGCCGTGACCCACGGCCGCGATCCGCCCCCCGCCGCTTTGGACGGGGGACCACCTGTTCCGCGACCGCGCTGCCCCGGAGGAGACGGGAACCATGTCTGCCTGCGTCCCCACCCGCGCCGCCGACTCGACTCGGCCGACGCGCATCCACCAGCCCCACAGCCCCCCACCGACCCCGCCCCGCCGATTCCGTATCGCGGGCGCCGACCTCTCGGCCTCGATCGCGGTCTTCCTGATCGCCCTGCCCCTGTCCCTCGGCATCGCCCTCGCCACCGGCGCGCCGCTCCAGGCCGGCCTCGTCGCCGCCGCCGTGGGCGGACTCCTCGCCGGCCGGCTCGGCGGCTCACCGCTCCAGGTGAGCGGGCCCGCCGCCGGGCTCACAGTCGTCACCGCCGAGCTCATCCACCACTACGGATGGCGTACGACCTGCGCCATCACCGTCCTCGCCGGAATCGCCCAACTGGGACTGGGCTGCCTGCGGGTGGCCCGGACGGCGCTCGCCGTCAGCCCCGCGATCGTGCACGGCATGCTCGCCGG
This sequence comes from Streptomyces sp. R35, assembly GCF_041053035.1. Lineage (NCBI taxonomy): Bacteria > Bacillati > Actinomycetota > Actinomycetes > Kitasatosporales > Streptomycetaceae > Streptomyces > Streptomyces sp. R35. The sequence goes on along the minus strand of NZ_CP163440.1, from coordinate 6,024,542 downwards.
CATCGGCGTGACCATCGCCGTAGCCCAACTGCACATCGTCCTGGGCGGCACCCCACAGAGCTCCGTCATCGACAACCTCCGCGCCCTGCCCCACCAACTGGCGCACGTCCACCCCGCCGCGGTGTCGATGAGCGCGCTGACGCTGGCGCTCCTGCTCATCTGGCCGCGGATTCCCGGGCAGGTCGGGCACGTGCTGCGCAAGGTCCCGGCCGCGCTCGTCGCCGTCGCCGGGGCCACCGCGACCGCCTCGCTCGCCGGGCTGACCCTGCCCAAGGCCGACCTGCCGTCCTGGAGCAGCCACGCGCTGGCCGGGCTGCCCGAGGCTCCGGTCCTCGGGATCGCCGCCGCCGTCCTCACCGTGACGCTGGTGTGCAGCGTGCAGTCGCTGCTCGGCGCCGTCGCCGTGGACAAGCTGGTGACGGGGCGGCCCGAGCTGCGGTCCCGGGTGGGCCGCTCCGACCTGGACCGGGAGCTGCTCGGACAGGGCGCCGCCAACATCGTCTCCGGCGCGCTCGGCGGGCTGCCGATCGCCGGGGTCGCCGTACGAAGTTCCGCGAATGTGCAAGCCGGCGCCGTGAGCCGGAACTCCACGATGCTGCACGGCGTTTTCGTAGTAGTTGCCGCGCTGCTGATGGTCCCGATCCTGGAGCTGATCCCCCTCGCATCGCTCGCCGCCCTGGTGATGGCCGTCGGCATCCAGATGGTGTCCCTGCACCACATTCGCACGGTCACCCGCCACCGCGAGGTGCTGGTGTACACCGTCACCACGCTCGGCGTCGTCATCCTCGGAGTTCTCGAGGGAGTGGCGCTGGGGGTCTCCGTGGCCGTCGGGGTCGCCATGCATCGCCTCGCCCGCACCCACATCACACTCGAAGAGAAGGAGGGAGTCCATTACGTACGTGTACGAGGGCAGTTGACGTTCCTCGCGGTGCCACGGCTCAGCCGCGCCCTGCATCTGGTGCCCCAAGGGGCCGACACCGTGGTGGAGTTGGACGGCTCGTTCATGGACCACGCGGCGTACGAGTCCCTGCAGGACTGGCAGAACGCCCACTTCGCGGGCGGCGGCAGGGTCGAGCTCACCGGGCGGGCCGGAACCCGGATCGCCGAGCCCGCGAGTTCCGCCCACTGCCGTTGCCGGCCCTGGACGCCATGGCGCAACCATCACTGCGAGACCTCAGCGACCCCGCAGTCCGTTCCTTCCGGTGCCCAGCCGGACAGGACAGGGGAGACGACCGACGGCTCCGCACCGAGCGGGCAGGACGGATCCCGAGGGCAGAGCGGGCACCAACTGGCGCGCGGCATCAGCGCGTTCCAGCGGAACACCGCGCCCCTGGTGCGGGGTGAGCTGGCGCGGTTGGCGCGGGAAGGGCAGCGGCCGTCCCAGCTGTTCCTGACCTGTGCCGACTCACGGCTCGTCACATCGATGATCACCTCCAGTGGTCCGGGTGACCTCTTCGTCGTACGGAATGTGGGCAACCTCGTGCCGTTGCCCGGGGAGGAGAGCGGAGACGACTCGGTGGCCGCGGCGATCGAGTACGCGGTGGATGTGCTGAAGGTGCGGTCCATCACGGTGTGCGGGCACTCGGGGTGCGGGGCGATGCAGGCCTTGTTGACGTCGGAGCCCGGAGGACCGGTCACGCCGCTCAAGCGGTGGCTGCGGCACGGGCAGCCGAGCCTGGAGCGGATGGCCGCCAAGGACCAGCCGTGTGCGCGGCTTGCCGGGAGGGCGCCCGCCGACGCGGTGGAGCAGCTGTGTCTGACCAACGTGGTGCAGCAGTTGGAGCATCTGCGGGCGCATGAGTCCGTGGCGCGGGCCCTGCGGGAGGGCGTGCTCGAACTGCACGGGATGTACTTCCACGTCGGGGAGGCCCAGGCATATCTGCTGGCCGACGGCGACGGGGGCGAGCTGTTCGATCACGTGGGGGCGACGGAGGATCTGCGCCGTCCCGCGTGACCCGGCCCTGGTGCGCGGCCCCAGTCGGCGGGGCCGCGCGCCGTGTATCGGTTGCCGGCCCGCGTACCGGCTAGCTTCCGGTGTCGGGCGAGTGGGTGGTCACGCCCTCCAGGATGGGGTTGGCGCGCTCCACCAGCACACAGGGCTTGATGGCTCCCTTGACCGCGTAGAACTTCACGGCCCGCACCATTCGGCCGGGGCGCTTGCTGTCGTGCAGCAGGTTGTTCTCGAACGCCAGGGTGTCACCGCGGTGGAGGGTGATCTTCCAGGCGTCCGCGAGGGACCTCGCCTGCGGGGGCATGTTGGAGGGCTCAGAGGCCTTGGCCCTGGGCTCGCCGCCCGACGCCGGCGTGGCGCCGCTGTTCCCTGGGATGACCTCGCCGTTCGCCCGGATGACCTCGCCGCGCGGCTGCTTGCACTGGTGGGTGGCGTCGAAGTTCTGAATGTCGACGTCGATCCCGTTCTCGCGCAGCCGCTGGGAGAGTTCGCGCTGGGCAAGTGGGTTCGGTGTCAGGTCGTTCAGCGTGAGCGTGACGCTGCCGTCGCCGTGACGCTCGACCGCGTACGCCTTCCCATCGGCCGGGGAGCCGGGGACGAGCACGACGGCGAGTGCGGCGGCGGCGCAGGCAGCGGCGGCGAGGGCGAGGCGGGGCGGGGTGACCAAGCGGCGTATTCGCGGGGGCGCTTCAGCCATCCCGGTCTCGCTCACGCCGGTCCCACTCACGCCCGTCTCGCTCACGCCGGTCCCGCTCACGCCGGTCTCGTTCGCCGTGGCCTCGCCGATTCCGGCCTGGCGCAGTTCGATCTCCCGCTGGAGGTCGCTCAGCAGGCGGTCCTCGAAGGTCGTCTTTGTGTTCATGCCTCTCCCCCGATTGCTTCGGATACCTCGGATGCGTACGTCAGTGGTGAATTGGGCGTGGGCCCAGGTGTGGCGTCGGTCTCCGTGCGCAGGGACTTGCGGGCGCGGTGGAGGCGGACGCGGGCGGTGACCTGGCGGATGCCGAGGGCGGCGGCGGCTTCCGGGAGGGTGAGTTGGTCGACGGTGATGAGTTCCAGTAGGGCGCGTTCGCCCTCGGGAAGGTGGGCGAGGGCAGCGAGGGCGCGGCGGCCCGGGCTCTCGGCGTCGAGTTTGTCCTCAAGGCGGGCGATGTCGTCGGCGCCGAGGAGACGGCGGCCGGAGATCCGCTGGTCGCGGAGGGCTTCGCGGGCGATCCGGCGGCGCTCGGAGGAGACGGCGTTGCGGGCGATGCCGTACAGCCAGGCGGTCTCGCTGCCGAGGCCGGGGCGGTAGGTGTCGGCCTAGTCCAGGACCGCGAGGAAGATCTCGGCGGTCAGGTCGGCGGCGGTGTGGGGGTCGTCGACACGCCGGGCGACGAAACGTGTCACGGCGTCGACATGGCGCCGGTAGAACTGTTCGAAGAGCTGTGGATCACGTGTCGCGGCGAGGGGCCCGCCCCGTATCCGTTCCACTCGGTGTCTCCTTCGCTTCGGGGGCACTTCGCCTGTTCTTGGGCCAAGACCCGGGAAGCGTTACCGAGTGAACCCGACCGCCGGACCGTACGTGGCTGTGTACGTGCCTCTGCCGGGTGCCGCAGCACAGGGAGAGGGACGCCACAGCACACGGATAGGTCTAAACCAATTTCGGGTCGGCCCTTGTCACCGGACCCCCCGGTCTGATGAGCTGTGGCCTGGGACACAACGGACACCCTGGGAAAGGGAGATGTCGTGAGCAACGAAAGCCTGGCCAACCTGTTGCGCGAGGAGCGCAGGTTCGCGCCGCCCGCAGACCTGGCCGCGAATGCCAATGTCACCGCGGAGGCGTATGAGCAGGCCAAGGCTGACAGGCTCGGCTTCTGGGCCGAGCAGGCCCGTCGGCTGACCTGGGCCACCGAGCCGACCGAGACGCTGGACTGGTCGAACCCGCCGTTCGCCAAGTGGTTCGCCGACGGGAAGCTGAATGTCGCGTACAACTGCGTGGACCGGCATGTCGAGGCCGGGAATGGTGACCGCGTCGCCATCCACTTCGAGGGCGAGCCGGGCGACAGCCGGGCCATCACCTACGCCGAGCTCAAGGACGAGGTCAGCAAGGCGGCCAACGCCCTGACCGAGCTGGGCGTCGGCAAGGGTGACCGGGTCGCCGTATACCTGCCGATGATTCCCGAGGCCGTCGTCGCGATGCTGGCGTGCGCACGGATCGGCGCCGCGCATTCGGTTGTTTTCGGCGGGTTCTCCGCGGACGCGATCGCCACGCGCATCCAGGACGCCAACGCCAAGCTGGTCATCACCTCCGACGGCGGCTACCGGCGCGGGAAGCCGTCCGCGCTCAAGCCGGCCGTCGACGACGCGATCGAGCGGGTGGACCAGGTCGAGCACGTCCTCGTCGTACGCCGTACCGGGCAGGACGTCGCCTGGACCGAGGGCCGCGATGTGTGGTGGCACGAGATCGTCGAACGGCAGTCCGCCGAGCACACGCCGGAGGCGTTCGAGGCCGAGCACCCGCTGTTCATCCTCTACACGTCCGGGACGACCGGGAAGCCGAAGGGCATCCTGCACACCTCGGGCGGCTACCTCACGCAGGCCTCGTACACCCACCACGCCGTCTTCGACCTCAAGCCGGAGACCGACGTGTACTGGTGCACGGCCGACATCGGCTGGGTCACCGGGCACTCGTACATCACGTACGGGCCGCTCTCGAACGGTGCGACGCAGGTCATGTACGAGGGGACGCCGGACACGCCGCATCAGGGGCGGTTCTGGGAGATCGTGCAGAAGTACGGCGTCACCATCCTGTACACCGCTCCGACCGCGATTCGTACGTTCATGAAGTGGGGCGACGACATCCCCGCGAAGTTCGATCTCAGCAGCCTGCGGGTGCTGGGGTCCGTGGGTGAGCCGATCAACCCCGAGGCGTGGATCTGGTACCGGAAGCACATCGGCGGGGACCGTACGCCGATCGTGGACACGTGGTGGCAGACGGAGACCGGCGCGATGATGATCTCGCCGCTGCCGGGGGTCACCGAGACGAAGCCGGGGTCGGCGCAGCGGCCGCTGCCGGGCATCTCGGCGACGGTCGTCGACGACGAGGCACGGGAAGTGCCGGACGGCGGCGGCGGGTACCTCGTCCTGACCGAGCCGTGGCCGTCGATGCTGCGGACCATCTGGGGTGACGACCAGCGGTTCCTCGACACGTACTGGTCGCGGTTCGAGGGGAAGTACTTCGCCGGGGACGGGGCCAAGAAGGACGAGGACGGGGACATCTGGCTCCTCGGCCGTGTCGATGACGTGATGCTCGTGTCCGGGCACAACATCTCGACGACCGAGGTCGAGTCGGCGCTCGTCTCGCATCCCTCGGTCGCCGAGGCGGCGGTCGTGGGGGCGGCGGACGAGACGACCGGGCAGTCGATTGTCGCGTTCGTGATCCTGCGGGGGACGGCTTCCGCCGAGGATGACGGGCTGGTGGCCGCCCTTCGCAATCACGTGGGGGCCACGCTCGGTCCGATTGCCAAGCCGAAGCGGGTGCTGCCGGTGGCGGAGCTGCCGAAGACGCGGTCCGGGAAGATCATGCGGCGACTGCTGCGCGATGTGGCCGAGAACCGGGAGCTCGGTGACGTGACCACGCTGACGGACTCCACGGTGATGGACCTGATCCAGGCGAAGCTGCCGGCGGCGCCCAGCGAGGACTGAGGGGTTTCCCCCACCCACCCGCCCTTTTTTGTGGGTGTGGGGGCACTGCGGGCCCCCACACCCCCTCCCATCGCGGGGCTCCGCCCCTGCACCCCCTGCACCGCTGGGGCTCCGCCCCGGACCCCGTAGGCCGGTTCTTTGGCCGCGGGTGGGTGGGGGCTTGTCGCGCAGTTCCCCGCGCCCCTGAAAGACCCGGGGTGGGCGTGCCGCGCCGCCCTGCGAGAGGTCCGGTCCCCCATCGGAAGGCCGGGCCCCCGACGCGCGCCAAGCAGCCTTTTTGTGCCTAATGTGAAGATCGCCGCATGGGCTCGGCCGCATATTAGGTAAGCTAAGGAAAGCGTCAAAAGCGCGACAAGATCGTTCATGGTGTGCCGGGAAGTCTGGTCGGCGAGTGCTCAGTCATGCCCACCCGACCGGAGGTCCCCACCGTGGCCGCGCCCCGCCCCCGTACCCCCGCCCGCAGGTTCCTCGGGCGGCTGTCGCTGCCCGAGCGGAACTTCGTCGGGGACGCGCTGCGTACCGAGACTGTGGGTGGCGTGCTGCTGCTGGTCGCCGCGGTTGCCGCGCTGATCTGGGCGAACACCCCGCTGCGGGACAGTTACGAGACCGTCAGCAACTTCCACATCGGGCCCGCCGCCCTCGGGCTCGATCTCTCCATCGAGCACTGGGCGGCCGACGGCCTGCTCGCCGTGTTCTTCTTCGTCGCGGGGATCGAGCTCAAGCGCGAACTGGTCGCCGGGGATCTGAAGGATCCGAAGGCCGCGGTGCTGCCGGTGGTCGCGGCGGTGTGCGGGATGGCCGTTCCCGCGCTCGTGTACACGCTGGTCAATGTCACCGGCGGGGGCTCGCTCAGCGGGTGGGCCGTGCCCACCGCCACCGACATCGCCTTCGCGCTCGCCGTGCTCGCCGTCATCGGGACGTCGCTGCCGTCCGCCCTGCGCGCCTTCCTGCTGACGCTCGCCGTCGTCGACGACCTGTTCGCGATTCTGATCATCGCGGTCTTCTTCACCGAGACCATCAACTTCGCCGCCCTCGGTGGAGCCGTCGTCGGACTCGCCGTCTTCTGGCTGCTGCTGCGCAAGGGCGTACGCGGGTGGTACGTGTACGTTCCGCTTGCCCTGGTCATCTGGGGGCTGATGTACAACAGCGGCATCCACGCGACCATCGCCGGTGTGGCGATGGGCCTGATGCTGCGCTGCCACCGGCACGAGGGCGAGGAGCACTCCCCCGGCGAGCACATCGAGCATCTTGTGCGGCCGCTGTCGGCCGGGCTTGCCGTGCCGCTGTTCGCCCTGTTCAGCGCCGGGGTCGTGGTCTCCGGCGGGGCACTGGGAGATGTGTTCACGCGGCCCGAGACCCTCGGTGTCGTGCTCGGGCTCGTGGTCGGCAAGGCGGTCGGGATCTTCGGCGGGACCTGGCTCGCGGCCCGGTTCACCAGGGCCTCGCTCAGTGAGGACCTGGCCTGGCCGGACGTCTTCGCCGTCGCCTCCCTCGCCGGGATCGGCTTCACCGTGTCGCTGCTCATCGGCGAACTCGCCTTCGACGGCGACCCGGTGCTCACCGACGAGGTCAAGGCCGCCGTCCTGGTCGGCTCGTTCATCGCCGCCGTGCTCGCCACGGCGCTGCTGAAGATACGCAACGCGAAGTACCGCGCGCTCTGCGAGGCGGAGGAGCTCGACGAGGACCTCGACGGCATCCCCGACATCTACGAGCAGGAGAACCCGGCGTACCACCTGCGGATGGCGGAGATATACGAGCGGAAGGCCGCCGAGCACCGCAGGCTTGCCGAAGTGGCGGGCGGGGCAAGCGAGGGGAACGACGGTCCGGCATGATCTGACCCGACGGTACAAACAGAAGCAGATGAGGGAGATCGCGATGAGCGCACCCGACGGCAGCCCGGTCGGCGCCGAACGCAGCATCGGCCAGCTGTTCGCCTCGGCGACGACCGAGATGTCCGCACTGGTGCACGACGAGATCGCGCTGGCGAAGGCCCAGCTCAAGCAGGACGTCAAGCGCGGTGCGGTCGGCGGCGGGGCGTTCGCGGCGGCCGGCGCGGTCCTGCTCTTCTCCCTGCCGATGCTGAACTTCGCCTTGGCGTACGGCATCCGGACCTGGAGCGACTGGAACCTCGCGATCTGCTTCGTACTGTCGTTCGCGGCGAATGTGCTGGTCGCCGTCGTCCTCGCGCTGATCGGCGTGATCTTCGCGAAGAAGGCCAAGAAGAGCCAGGGCCCGCAGAAGGTCGCCGCCTCGATGAAGGAGACGGCGGGCGTCCTGCAGAACGTCAAGCCGCATCCCCGCCCGGAACGGGTCGAGGACACCGTCAAGGCTGTGGCACGCTCGTCCTCATGACGGACCCCGCCACACCTTCGGCGCAACCCACCTCGGCCGTACGACTCGACGGTCCCTGGACTCATCGTGATGTCGCCGCCAACGGCGCGCGCTTCCACATCGCCGAGATGGGGGACGGGCCGCTCGTCCTGCTGCTGCACGGCTTCCCGCAGTTCTGGTGGACGTGGCGGCACCAGCTGGTGGCACTCGCCGACGCCGGGTTCCGAGCCGTGGCCATGGACCTGCGCGGGGTCGGCGGCAGCGACCGCACCCCGCGCGGCTACGACCCCGCCAACCTCGCGCTCGACATCACCGGGGTCGTACGGTCCCTCGGCGAGCCCGACGCCGCGCTGGTCGGACACGACCTGGGCGGCTATCTGGCGTGGACGGCGGCCGTCATGCGGCCCAAGCTCGTCCGCCGGCTCGCCGTGTCCTCCATGCCGCATCCCCGGCGCTGGCGCTCCGCCATGCTCTCCGACGTCAAGCAGACCGCCGCGGGCTCCTACATCTGGGGGTTCCAGCGGCCGTGGATCCCGGAGCGTCAACTCGTCGCGGACGACGGCGCCCTGGTGGGTCGTCTGGTACGGGACTGGTCGGGGCCTCAGCTGCCGGACGACGACGCCGTGGAGACGTACCGCCGCGCCATGTGCATCCCGTCGACGGCGCATTGCTCGATCGAGCCGTACCGGTGGATGGTGCGGTCCATGGCGCGCCCGGACGGCATCCAGTTCAACCGGAGGATGAAGCGGCCGGTCCGCGTCCCGACGCTGCATCTGCACGGCTCGCTCGACCCGGTGATGCGGACGCGGAGCGCGGCCGGATCCGGGGAGTATGTCGAAGCGCCGTACCGCTGGCGACTGTTCGACGGTCTCGGGCACTTCCCGCACGAGGAGGACCCGGTGGCGTTTTCGACCGAATTGGTCAACTGGCTGAAGGATCCCGAGCCCGATCGGTGACCCGTCGGCGACCGTCTGAGAACACCTGTCCTACGAACAGCCAATTGCCCGGCGCATAGGCCAATTGGGGGCCCGGGGCGCGGTTATCGACCTTGGGGCAGGGGCAGACGTCGGGGTATGGGCTGGACGCACGACTACAGTGACGCAGCACGCACACGCCGCTCGGCCTCGGGCCTGAGCTCCCATCAGAGGGGCACCCCGCAGCTGCCGGGCACGGACCCCCAAGTGGGGATTCCGCGCATTCTGCGCCGCCGGGCCCGCTGGGTCTCGGTCCGGCTGCGCCACCCACGCGGCTAGGGTCTGCCGACCCGCCGGACTACAGCGCGCAGCTGTCGCTGTCCACCTGCTGGTTCGCGGTACGCCCCTTGGCGACGTCCTCCTGGACCTCGTCCGCGGTGAGTGCGTAACCGGTGTCGGCGTTGTCGAGCGACTTCGCGAAGACCACGCCGTACACCTTGCCTTCGGGTGTCAGCAGCGGGCCGCCGGAGTTGCCCTGGCGCACAGTCGCGTAGAGCGAGTAGACGTCGCGGCGCACCGTCTTACGGTGGTAGATGTCCGGGCCGTTGGCCGTGATGCGGCCGCGCACGCGCGCAGGCTGGACGTTGTACGACCCGTTCTGCGGGAAGCCGGCGACGATCGCGCTGTTGCCGCTGCTCGCGTCCTGGGTGGTGAACTGCAGCGCCGGCGCGTTCAGGTTCGGTACGTCGAGTACGGCGATGTCGCGCTCCCAGTCGTACAGGACGACCGTGGCGTCGTACTTCTTGCCCTCGCCGCCTATCTGGACGGTGGGCTCGTCGACTCCGCCGACCACGTGCGCGTTGGTCATCACGCGACGGTCGCCGAAGACGAAGCCGGAGCCTTCGAGGACCTTGCCGCAACTCTGCGCGGTGCCCATGATCTTGACGATGGACTTCTGGGCGCGGGCGGCTACGGCGCTGTTCGCAAGGGCCGGGTCGGGGGGCTGGACCTCGGTGATGGGCTCGTTGGCGAACGGGCTGAAGACCTGTGGGAAGCCGTTCTGCGCGAGGACCGAGGAGAAGTCGGCGAACCAGGTGTTGGCCTGGGCGGGCAGGGCGCGGGACACGCCGAGCAGCACCTTGGAGTTACGGACCTCCTTGCCGAGCGTCGGCAGCGTCGTACCGGCGAGGGCCGAGCCGATCAGCCAGGCGACGAGCAGCATCGCCACGACGTTGACGAGGGCGCCGCCCGTCGCGTCCAGGGCGCGGGCCGGGGACCACGTGATGTACCGGCGCAGCTTGTTGCCGAGGTGGGTGGTGAGGGCCTGGCCGACGGAGGCGCAGACGATCACGACGACCACCGCGACGACGGCGGCGGTCGTACTCACCTTGGTGTCGTCGGTCGCCCAGCCCCAGATGACGGGGAGGACGTAGACGGCGACGAGGCCACCGCCCAGGAAGCCGATCACCGACAGGATGCCGACGACGAAGCCCTGGCGATAGCCCACGATCGCGAACCACACGGCGGCGACCAGCAGCAGGATGTCCAGCACATTCACGGAGGTCACCTTGTCATGCGCGCCAGTCGAGCGGGACCTGGTTCTCCCGGTCCCACGGGCGCTCCCAGCCCGCGTAGTGCAGCAGCTTGTCGATCACGCCGGCCGTGAAACCCCAGACCAGGGCGGATTCGACCAGAAATGCCGGACCTCGGTGGCCGCTGGGGTGCACGGTGGTGGCGCGGTTGGCGGGGTCCGTGAGATCCGCCACGGGGACCGTGAAGACGCGGGCCGTCTCCGCGGGGTCGACGACACCGACCGGGGTGGGGCGGCGCCACCAGCCCAGGACCGGGGTGACCACGAAGCTGCTCACCGGGATGTACAGCTTCGGCAGCACGGCGAAGAGCTGGACGCCGCTCGGGTCGAGGCCGGTCTCCTCCTCGGCCTCGCGGAGAGCCGCCCGCAGCGGTCCGTCGGTCTTCGGGTCGCCGTCCTCAGGGTCGAGGGCGCCGCCGGGGAACGAGGGCTGTCCGGCGTGCGATCTCAGGGAGCCCGCGCGCTCCATGAGCAGCAGCTCGGGGCCGCGGTCGCCCTCGCCGAACAGGATGAGGACGGCGGACTGCCGCCCCGCGCCGTTCACCGGGGGCAGGAAGCGGCTCAGCTGGAGCGGCTCGACCGTCTCGGCGGCGCGCACCACCGGGGCCAGCCAGTCGGGCAGGCCCTCCTTGCTGAGCGCCACCGGACCGCCCTGCGAGCCATCCGTGTCATGCGTGCCGTGCGTGGCCTGCCCCTCGTGCCTGCTGTGCGTGTTGCTCGCGTGCGTCATCGCCACCCCCGTTCTGCTGTTCCCAACGCCTGCCGGTGCCGTGTTCGTTCCGTCATCCGGCGCCCAGTGGGGGTGCGGGGATGCCGCCCGCGTCCAGGTAGGACTGCGGGGGCTTGAGGCGCTGGCCGGGGAAGCCGCCCTTCTCGTACTTGAGGAGCTTCTTCGCCTTCTCGGGGTCGGTCTCGCCCTCCCCGTACGCCGGGCAGAGCGGGGCGATGGGGCAGGCGCCGCAGGCGGGCTTGCGGGCGTGGCAGATACGGCGGCCGTGGAAGATCACGTGGTGCGAGAGCATCGTCCACTCGCTCTTCGGGAAGAGCTCGCCGACGGCCGCCTCGATCTTGTCCGGGTCGGTCTCGTCGGTCCACTGCCAACGGCGGACGAGCCGCTGGAAGTGGGTGTCCACGGTGATTCCAGGGCGCCCGAACGCGTTGCCGAGGACGACGAAGGCGGTCTTGCGGCCCACACCGGGGAGTTTGACGAGGTCTTCGAGGCGGCCGGGGACCTCGCCCCCGAAGTCGTCCCTCAACGCCTTGGAGAGCCCTATCACCGACCTGGTCTTGGCCCGGAAGAACCCGGTCGGCCGGAGGATCTCCTCGACCTCCTCCGGGTTGGCCTCGGCCAGGTCCTCGGGGGTCGGGTACTTGGCGAAGAGCGCCGGCGTCGTCTGGTTCACCCGCAGGTCGGTGGTCTGGGCGGACAGGACCGTGGCGACGATCAGCTGGAAGGGGTTCTCGAAGTCCAGCTCCGGGTGGGCGTACGGATACACCTCGGCGAGCTCGCGGTTGATGCGCCGGGCCCGGCGGACGAGGGCGGTGGGCGACTCGGTCCTGGGGGGCTTGGCGGCGGGCACGGTTTTCGTGGCCTTCGTGGCCTTCGCCTGCTTCGCGGTCTTGGCGGTCTTGGCGGTCTTGGCGGGGGCCGCGCTCTTCGCGGCCTTCGCCGGCGCCGCGGTCTTCACGGCGGCCTTCGCGACCTTCGGCGTCGCCTTCTTGGTGGTCACTTTTGCGGGTGCCGCCTTCTTTGCGGTGGCTTTCGCCTTTTTGGCGGGCTTCTTGGCAGCGTTCTTCGCCGCCGCGCTGACCGGGGTCTTCACAGGCGTCTCCACCGGCGTCGCCGCAGGCACCTTCACCTGCGTCGACTTTGTCGCTATTGTCGGTTTCCTGGTTCCGTCCGGGCCCTGTTCGCCCACAGCGGAATCGCGACGTACAACCACCCGCCCAGCCCCCTTGGCCTGTGCTCTCACCGGCGATTTGGACACCCGGCCAGCCTAAAGCCCGGCACTGACATCCGCCCCGGACCCAGGAGATCGGCCCCCAATTGGCCCCCTGCCGCACTGCCCGGGACGCCAGTGCGGCAGACTTGTGACTGATCACACTGTTTGGACCGTCCGGCAAGATGGGGAACACGGTCCCCTGGTACCAAGGGGGAGCAACATCCCCTGAGCAGGTCGACAAGGAGAGAACTCGTGGACGACGTTCTGCGGCGCGCCCCGCTCTTCGCGGCGCTGGATGACGAGCAGGCCGCGGAGCTCCGCGCCTCCATGAGTGAGGTGACCCTCGCACGCGGTGACGCTCTCTTCCATGAGGGCGACCCCGGGGACCGCCTCTACGTGGTCACCGAGGGCAAGGTGAAGCTCCACCGCACCTCCCCCGACGGCCGCGAGAACATGCTCGCTGTCCTCGGCCCCGGTGAGCTGATCGGCGAGCTGTCGCTGTTCGACCCGGGCCCGCGCACGGCGACCGCCACCGCGCTGACCGAGGTCAAGCTGCTGGGCCTCGGCCACGGCGACCTCCAGCCCTGGCTGAACGCGCGGCCCGAGGTGGCCGCCGCGCTGCTGCGCGCCGTCGCCCGGCGCCTGCGCAAGACCAACGACCAGATGTCCGACCTGGTCTTCTCGGACGTCCCGGGCCGCGTCGCCCGCGCGCTCCTGGACCTCTCGCGCCGCTTCGGCGTGCAGTCCGAAGAGGGCATCCACGTCGTGCACGACCTCACGCAGGAGGAGCTGGCCCAGCTGGTCGGCGCGTCCCGCGAGACGGTCAACAAGGCGCTCGCCGACTTCGCGGGCCGCGGCTGGCTCCGCCTGGAGGCCCGCGCGGTGATCCTGCTGGACGTGGAGCGCCTCGCGAAGCGCTCGCGCTAGTCCCGGACTCGCTGAATAGCCGAATAGCTGAACAGCCGAGAACGCATGTGAAGGGCCCTGCCGTACGGTGGGGCCCTTCTCGTGTCACCGGGGCGGGGTCCAAGGGGTGGGGATGGACGAGGACAGAGTGCCGGAGCCGGTCTAAGGCGGAACGTCGGCGCGCCCTTGGTGGCGGCGGGGGCCGGCCTCGGCGCCACGGCTGTGGAGGATCGGCCGGGAGCAGGGGGACCCCGGCGCACTGCTCGGCGCCTGGGCCGTGGCCGGAACCCTCGCCCTGGCCCGCTTCGACCGGGTGCAGGCGTACGGCCTGACCACCGGTGAACCCCTGTGGACCTGGCGGCCGCCCGGCGACGAGATGATCGCCCACGTCTCGCAGGACGCGCCGGACGGGGTGGGCGTCGTCCTGCACATACCGCGCCACGACGGCGGGGACAGCCACGCGGAGCATGTCCGCCTCACCGGGCTGGACCTCGGCACGGGCAAGGTGGTCTGGTCACGCCGGCAGCGCGCCGACGGGCTGGGATCCGTCGGCGGGCACGCGCGCGAGGTGGCCCTCGGCGGTGGCCGGATCGCGACCGTCCGTACACCCGCCCCCGCCCCCGCCGCAGACACGGAGCCCACGATCCGGGTGCTCGACGCGCGCACCGACACCCTCCAGTGGGAGCGACCGCTCCCCGGGGACTGGGGCGACGTCTCCGTCCTGGCGGCCCGCCCCGTCGTCGTGTCCGCCGTCGGCCGCGAAGAGGGTGCTCCCCACCGGCTCCACGTGATGGGCGAGGACGCGGAACAGACGATCGAACTGGCCATGTCGCACGAGGGGTTCGGGCCGCACACGGCGGTCGTCGGCGACACGCTCGCCGTCGAACTCGTACCGCCCCACTACGACGACCAGGAGGACGAGGGAAGCGAGCTTCGCGTGTTCTCCGGCACCACGGGCGGCTCCCTCTGGAGGTGGCACAGCACATACGGCCGCACGGTCTTCCCGCTGGCCCACCGGGGCTGCCTCGTGGTCCTGAACGGCTACGGAGACCGGGCGACCGTGCTCGATCCCGCCGACGGCCGCGTCGTGGCCGAGCGCGCCCTGCCCGGCTACAGCCATCGGGCGCTCCTGGCCGCCTCCGGGGACTGCCTCGCCGTGATCTGCACGGCGGCACGCCCCAACCATCGGGTGCGCGTGTTCCGCTGGAGGTGACGCAGCGGATGGCACAGGAAATGGTCCGCCGGAAATGACATGACCCCACGGCTCCGCCGGTGCACAGTGGCCCCATGAACGACAAGGGGCTCGACGAGCAGGGCTGCATCGCGCGCGAGGGCTCCCTCGGGCGGATCCCGCGGGAGTTCCGGCCCGTGGTGGCCGCGGCCCGCGACCGGCTGACGGACGTCTTCGGGGCGCGGATGACGAGCGCGTACCTCTACGGCTCGATTCCGCGCGGCACCGCGCGCGTGGGGCGCTCCGACCTCGATCTGCTCCTCGTCCTGCGCGAGGAGCCCACCGAGGCGGACCGCACCGACGCCCGCACGCTGGACGAGGCGCTCGACAAGGAGTTCGCGCAGATCGACGGCGGCGGGACGCTGCTGGTCAGCCGTGCGCAGCTGCTGAGCGACCTGGAGAGGTACGACCTCGGCTGGTTCGTCGCCTGCCTCTGTACGCCGCTCCTGGGCGAGGATCTGGCCGAGTATCTGCCGCGCTACCGCCCCGACTCGCTCCTGGCCCGCGAGACGAACGGCGACCTCGCGCTGCTGCTGCCGCGCTGGCGCGAGCGGATCGCCGGGGCCGCGGACACCGAAGAGGCCCGGCGCCCGCTCGTCCGCTTCATGTCACGCCGTCTCGTGCGCACCGGCTTCACGCTCGTCATGCCCCGCTGGAACGGCTGGACCAGCGACCTGAGGGAGATGGCCGAGGCGTTCGGCGCGTACTACCCGGAGCGGGCCGCGCAGATGCGGGAGGCGGCCGTCCTGGGGTACGAGCCGGTCGGCGACCTCGCCGTCCTGCGCTCGTACGTCGACGGCCTCGGGCCGTGGCTCGCCGAGGAGTACGCGCGCGTGCATGGCGTTAAGGCGCCACGCCCCTGAGCTCCTCCCTCGGAGCCCCAAAAACGCCTGCGTGCCCAGTGCCTAGATGAGGCCGTGCTCGCGCAGGTAGTCCATCTGCGCCAGCACGGACAGCTCCGCCGCGGGCCACAGGGAACGGTCCACATCCCCGTACACATGCGCGACGACCTCGCCCGACGACCGGTAGCCGTTCTCGACCGCCGTCTCGACCTGGGCGAGTCGGTGGGCGCGATGGGCGAGGTAGAACTCGACGACGCCCTGGGCGTCCTCCAGGACGGGCCCGTGGCCGGGCAGGACGGTGTGGACGCCGTCGTCGACCGTCAGGGAGCGGAGCCGGCGCAGGGAGTCGAGATAGTCGCCCAGACGGCCGTCGGGGTGGGCCACCACGGTCGTACCGCGGCCGAGGATGGTGTCGCCGGTCAGGACCGCCCGGTCGGCCGGGAGATGGAAGCACAGCGAGTCGGCGGTGTGCCCCGGGGTCGGCACGACGCGCAGCTCAAGGCCGCCGACACTGATCACATCCCCCGCGGACAGCCCCTCGTCCCCGAGCCGCAGCGCCGGGTCCAGCGCCCGCACCGTCGTCCCGGTCAGCTCGGCGAACCGCGCCGCGCCCTCGGCGTGATCCGGGTGCCCGTGCGTCAGCAGCGTCAGCGCGACCCGTTTCCCGGCCTTCTCCGCCGTATCCACGACATTCCGCAGATGTACGTCGTCCAGGGGCCCCGGGTCGATCACCACCGCGAGCTCGGAGTCCGGCTCGGCGACGATCCAGGTGTTGGTGCCGTCCAGGGTCATCGCGGAGGCGTTGGGGGCGAGGACGTTGACGGCGCGCGTGGTGGCGGGGCCGGAGAGGACTCCGCCTCTCGGCTGGCCGGGGAGGGCGGCTGCGTCGGTCATGCGGGGGCTCCACCGGTCGGGATGTGCTTGGTGAACTCGTCGTGTCCGGGCCAGGCGAGGATCAGCTCGCCGTTCTCCATACGCGCCTTGGCCAGGACGGGGGTCAGATCGCGGGTGGGTGCGGCGGCGAGGGCGTCGGCGGCACTGTCGTACGGGATGAGCTGACGCAGGGTCGCGACGGTGGGCGGCATCATCAGAAGCTCGCCCTTGTCGTACGAGGCTGCCGCGTCCGCCGGGCGGATCCATACCGTGCGGTCGGCCTCCGTGGAGGCGTTGCGGGTGCGCTGGCCCTCCGGGAGGGCGGCCACGAAGAACCACGTGTCGTAGCGGCGGGACTCGAACTCGGGGGTGATCCAGCGGGTCCAGGCGCCCAGGAGGTCCGACCTGAGGACCAGGCCCCTGCGGTCGAGGAACTCGGCGAAGGAGAGCTCGCGGGCGACCAGGGCCGCGCGGTCCGCTTCCCACTCCTCGCCCGTGGTGTCGCCGACCACGGTGTCCGGGGTCGGGCCGGCGAGCAGGACGCCCGCCTCCTCGTACGTCTCCCGTACCGCCGCGCAGACGATCGCCTGGGCGGAGGTCTCGTCCACGCCCA
Organism: Streptomyces sp. R35; assembly: GCF_041053035.1. NCBI lineage: Bacteria > Bacillati > Actinomycetota > Actinomycetes > Kitasatosporales > Streptomycetaceae > Streptomyces > Streptomyces sp. R35. The sequence continues at coordinate 6,007,660 of NZ_CP163440.1, read as the reverse complement.
GCCTGTTCGCCCACCACGCGCGCGTGGGGCCCGCCCAGCGGATGTGGTGCTCGTCGTCGCGCGGGTCCACGCCGCCGCCCGGATACGCGTACGCGCCTGCGGCGAAGGCCATGGAGGCGCGTCTGCGGAGCATGTGCACGACGGGGGTGGACTGGGTGTCCTTCAGGAGCATGACCGTGGCCGCGCGCTTGGGGGTGACCGGGGTCAGCGTGCCCTCCGCGAGCGCGCGGATCCGCTCTGGCCACTCCGGTGGGTACCACTGCCCATTCGCCATGGGCGGAGGCTATCCCGAGCCGGGCGGATGTTCGAGAGGCGTCAGGGGATCTCCGGGCCGACGTCGAGGCCGGGTTTTGCGCCCCCGCCGCCCCTACCCGTCCCATCCCCCAGGGGCTCCGCCCCTTCGACCCCGGGGGGTTGTGTGCCGGGTGCGGGTGGGTGGGGGCTGGGTTAAAAGATTGCGCAGTTCCCCGCGCCCCTTAAGGGGCGCGGGGAACTGGACGGGCTGCCGTGGTCGCCTACGGGGCCGTCAGCTCCACCTGGATCTCGACCTCTACCGGGGCGTCCAGCGGGAGTACCGCCACGCCGACCGCGCTGCGGGCGTGGACGCCCTTGTCGCCGAGGACCGCGCCCAGGAGTTCACTCGCGCCGTTCAGGACACCCGGCTGGCCGGTGAAGTCCGAGGCGGAGGCGACGAAGCCGACGACCTTCACGACGCGCGCGACGCGGTCCAGGTCACCCGCGACCGACTTGACCGCGGCGAGGGCGTTCAGCGCACAGATGCGGGCCAGGTCCTTGGCCTCCTCGGCCGTGACCTCGGCGCCCACCTTGCCGGTGACCGGAAGCTTGCCGTCCACCATCGGAAGCTGGCCCGCGGTGTAGACGTACACACCGGACTGCACGGCCGGCTGGTAGGCGGCCAGCGGCGGCACGACGTCCGGCAGGCTCAGCCCGAGTTCCGCCAGCTTCGCTTCGACGGCGCCGCTCATGCCGACCTCTCCCGCTTCAGATAGGCCACCAGCTGCTCGGGGTTGTTCGGCCCGGGCACGACCTGGACGAGCTCCCAGCCGTCCTCGCCCCAGGTGTCCAGAATCTGCTTCGTGGCATGGACGAGCAGCGGCACGGTTGCGTATTCCCACTTGGTCATGTGGCCGACTGTAGCCGTTGCCGACCAGCCCTTCCCGCCCGCGTCGGCCACCGCCTCACACACACGTTGTCCACAGCCTCCTGCGTAGTCCGGCGGCGGACTGGTTAGGCTCGAATACGTGAGCAGGCTCCAGGTCGTCAGCGGCAAGGGCGGTACCGGCAAGACCACGGTGGCCGCGGCCCTCGCGCTCGCCCTCGCGACCGAGGGCAAGCGCGTCCTCCTCGTCGAGGTCGAGGGCAGACAGGGCATCGCGCAGCTCTTCGAGACAGAAGCGCTGCCCTACGAGGAGCGGAAGATCGCCGTCGCTCCGGGGGGCGGGGAGGTGTACGCCCTCGCCATCGACCCCGAACTGGCCCTTCTGGACTACCTCCAGATGTTCTACAAACTGGGCAGTGCGGGCCGCGCCCTGAAAAAGCTCGGCGCCATCGACTTCGCGACCACCGTCGCGCCGGGCGTCAGAGACGTACTCCTCACCGGGAAGGCGTGTGAGGCCGTACGCCGGAAGGACAAGAGCGGGCGGTTCGCGTACGACTACGTCGTCATGGACGCGCCGCCCACCGGGCGGATCACCCGCTTCCTGAACGTCAACGACGAGGTGGCGGGCCTCGCCAAGATCGGCCCGATACACAATCAGGCACAGGCCGTCATGCGCGTCCTCAAGTCCCCCGAGACGGCGGTCCACCTGGTGACGCTGCTGGAGGAGATGCCCGTCCAGGAGACCGCGGACGGCATCGCCGAGCTGCGGGCCGCGAAGCTGCCGGTGGGCCGGATCATCGTGAACATGGTGCGGCCCGCGCTCCTCGACGAAACCGACCTGGAGCTCACGGCCGCCGCTCCCCGTACGGCCATCGCCAAGTCGCTCTCCGCGGCCGGACTCGGCGGCGCCCGCCGCGGCGGACTCGCCGAGCGGCTGGTGGAGCCGCTGCTCCAGCAGGCCGAGGAGTACGCCGAGCGGTACGCCCTTGAGCGCGAGCAGCGCGCCGTGCTCACGGAGCAGGACCTGCCGCTGCACGAACTCCCGCTGCTCGCCGAGGGAATGGACCTGGCGGGCCTGTACAAGCTCGCCACGGAACTGCGCACGCAAGGGATCTCATGAGCCTGAACCCGGCCCGCGTACTCGACCTCGACCCGCTGCTCGACGACCCGGAGACCCGCATCGTGGTGTGCTGCGGCTCGGGCGGCGTCGGCAAGACGACCACGGCGGCGGCCCTGGGGCTGCGCGCCGCCGAGCGTGGCCGCAAGGTGGTCGTGCTCACCATCGACCCGGCGCGCAGGCTCGCCCAGTCGATGGGCATCGACTCGCTGGACAACACCCCGAGGCGTGTGAAGGGCGTCGAGGGGGACGGCGAGCTGCACGCCATGATGCTCGACATGAAGCGCACGTTCGACGAGATCGTCGAGGCGCACGCAAACGGCAAGCAAGCGGCCGCGATCCTCAACAACCCCTTCTACCAGTCACTTTCGGCGGGCTTCGCGGGCACGCAGGAGTACATGGCGATGGAGAAGCTGGGGCAGCTGAGGGCGCGCGACGAGTGGGACCTGATCGTCGTCGACACTCCGCCGTCCCGCTCGGCGCTCGACTTCCTGGACGCTCCGAAGCGGCTCGGCTCGTTCCTCGACGGACGGCTGATCCGGCTGCTGACGGCGCCGGCGAAGCTGGGCGGGCGCGCGGGGATGAAGTTCCTGAACGTCGGGATGTCGATGATGACCGGCACCCTGGGGAAACTGCTGGGCGGCCAGCTCCTGAAGGACGTCCAGACGTTCGTGGCCGCGATGGACACGACGTTCGGGGGGTTCCGTACGCGCGCGGACGCCACGTACAAGCTGCTCCAGGCGCCCGGCACCGCGTTCCTGGTGGTGGCGGCCCCGGAGCGGGACGCGCTGCGCGAGGCCGCGTACTTCGTGGAGCGGCTGGCGGCCGAGGACATGCCGTTCGCCGGTCTGGTGCTCAACCGGGTGCACGGCAGCGGTGCCGCTCAGCTGTCCGCCGAGCGGGCGCTCGCCGCCGCGGAAGATCTTGATTCCGCGGCTGACTCCGCAACTGATTCCGCAGCTGATGCTGCGGCTGATTCCGAGGCTGCAGAAAATCTTGACAAGGCCCGCATTGTCGATCAGGGGGGCGGGAAAGCTGGACTTCGTAACTCTCCCGACACGTACGACAGTTCAGAATCTCCCGCTTCCGAAACATCAGCTCCTGACGGTTCCGAGGAAGGCTCCCCCGCCGCCACGGATACCGAACGAACCGTCGAACAGCTCACCGCAGGCCTGCTGAGGCTGCATGCCGAGCGCATGCAGCTGCTCTCCCGCGAGCAGCGCACGCGTGACCGCTTCGCCGCGCTCCACCCCGAGGTGGCCGTGGCCGAAGTGGCCGCGCTGCCGGGCGACGTGCATGACCTCGCGGGGCTGCGGAACATCGGGGACCGGCTCGCGGCCAATCGGCCGGAGCTGCCCGAAACCTGAGAATCCGGAGTGGTCCGAGGGAAGCCCGAAGGGGACACCCTCAGCCCACCGCCGCGTAGCGCTCGTACACCTCTTCCTCGTCGAGGGGCAGCAGGCCCGCGCCGCGCTCGTACTCCGTGCGCGCGGTCTCCAGCAGGCGACGCCACGAGGTGACGGTCGGCCGCCGACGCAGCAGTGCGCGGCGCTCCCGCTCGGTCATGCCACCCCACACGCCGAATTCGACGCGGTTGTCGAGCGCATCGGCGAGGCACTCCGTGCGTACCGGACATCCGGTGCACACTGCCTTCGCCCTGTTCTGCGCTGCTCCTTGAACGAACAGTTCATCTGGATCGGTAGTGCGGCAGGCCGCCTGCGCACTCCAGTCGGTTACCCAGCCCATACCGGCGCCGTCCTCTCCCGAATCGAGGCTCCCCCACGGCGGCAGCGGCATATTCACCGCCGCCAGTTGAGGACGTTACGGAAGGTGGGCACAGCGCAACACCCCCTTCGGGCCCAATCTTGAATGGCCCGAACGGACTATGCGTAAGCGGCAGATCACCCGGGGGAGTGAGCTGAGGACATGCGTGAGGATCCCGGCAAACCCGGACAGTTCAGTTGAGTCACAACGGACGCCTGGTGACACATGAGGCTGATTCGGGCACGTCCTCAATGAGCCCTCAACAAAAAGTTGGGGAACCTCCGGAACGATTCGGGGTCGCCGGACGTATTGATACGTGGCCGCACTGCTGTGACAGTTGAGAGCAGCTTAGGCCAAGGCCTATACGCGTGTCCGGCGAATGAGAACGTAGGCTGCCCTCATGCCAAAGAAGCGCTCGGGCGGCGGTCTGTCGGCAACGCAGCAGGCCGCCAAGTTCCTCGGTGTCAGCGTGCTCGCAGGTGCCGTCATGGCCGGAATCGCGCTGCCCGCCGTGGGCGCGTTCGGCCTGGCAGCCAAGGGGTCCGTCCAGGGGTTCGACGAGATTCCCGACAACCTGAAGAGTCCGGCGCTGAGCCAGCGGACCACGATCCTGGACAGCCAGGGCGATCAGATCGCGACGGTCTACTCGCGCGACCGCACGGTGGTCGACCTCAAGGACATCTCGCCGTACATGCAGAAGGCGATCGTCGCGATCGAGGACTCCCGCTTCTACCAGCACGGCGCGATCGACCTGAAGGGCGTCCTGCGCGCCGTGAACCAGAACGCGCAGAACGGCGGAGTGGCCCAGGGCGCCTCCACGCTCACCCAGCAACTGGTGAAGAACTACTTCGTCGAAGAGGCCGGCGACGATCCGACGAAGGTCGCCCAGGCCACCCAGCAGACCCTCGGCCGCAAGATCCGCGAGCTCAAGTACGCGATCCAGCTCGAGGAGAAGCTCGGCAAGAAGAAGATCCTCGAGAACTACCTGAACATCACGTTCTTCGGTGAGCAGGCCTACGGCATCGAGGCCGCCGCCCAGCGCTACTTCTCCAAGCCCGCCAAGGACCTGGACCTCCAGCAGTCGGCGCTGCTCGCGGGCATCGTCCAGTCGCCCAGCCGGTACGACCCGGTGAACGACGAGGCGGAGGCCACCAAGCGCCGCAACACCGTCCTGCAGCGCATGGCCGAGGTGCACGACATCTCCCAGCAGGAGGCCGACGCGGCCAAGAAGAAGAAGCTCGGCCTGCACGTCAGCCAGCCCAAGAACGGCTGCATCACGGCCGTCAAGGGCGCCAGCTTCTTCTGCAAGTACGTGGAGCACGTCTTCCTGAGCGACCCGGTCTTCGGCAAGACCAAGGAGGAGCGGGCGAAGATCTGGAACCAGGGCGGCCTGACGATCCGTACGACGCTGGACCCGCAGTCCCAGGAGTCGATCCAGGCGTCGCTCAAGTCCCACGTCAACAAGTCCGACAAGGTCGCGGCGGCAGCCACCCTCGTCCAGCCAGGCACCGGCAAGATTCTCGGCATGGGCCAGTCGAAGCCCTACGGCTACGGGAAGAACGAGACCGAGTACAACTACTCGGTCAACTACGACATGGGCGGCTCGAACTACGGCTTCCCGACCGGTTCGACCTTCAAGCCCTTCGTGGCCGCGGCCGCGCTGGAGCAGGGCCTGCCGGCGACACAGGAGTACTCGTCGCCGAACAAGATGCCCTACCCCAGCCCCGTACAGACCTGCGGCAGCAAGCCCTGGACCAACCAGGCCAACGAGCAGGTGCCGAACGAGAGCGCGTCCGAGGTCGGTCCGTACCGGCTGAAGGAGGCGATGGCCAAGTCGGTCAACACCTACTTCGTGCAGATGATCTCGGACATCGGCCTCTGCCCGGTGATGAACCAGATCGACAAGCTCGGCGTGGTCCAGGGCAACGGCGACAAGCTCCCCCAGGTGCCCTCCATCGCCCTCGGCGCCAAGGGCATCTCCCCGCTGACGATGGCCACCGCGTACGCCGCCTTCGCCTCCCGCGGCATGTACTGCACCCCGGTCGCCATCGAGTCGATCACGCAGAAGATCAACGGCAAGCAGAAGTCCCTTGAGGTGCCGAAGTCGACCTGCCAGCGGGCGATGTCCGAGAAGACCGCGGACACCATCAACACCCTGCTGAGCGGCGTGATCGACTCCGGTACAGGCCAGCAGGCCGGTCTCACCGACCGCGCCAACGCCGGTAAGACCGGTACGACGGACGAGCGCAAGAACGCCTGGTTCGTCGGCTACACGCCGAACCTGTCCGGCGCGGTCTGGGTCGGCAGCGCCACCCAGAAGGTCAAGATGGTCAACATCAAGATCGGCGGCGTCTACCGCTACAAGGTCTACGGCGGTCAGGTCCCCGGCCCCATCTGGCGGGACTTGATGACCGGCGCCCTCACGGGCAAGGAGGCCCCCTCCTTCAACCTCGTCGACATTCCCGACGCCGACAAGAACAAGGGCCACGACGACGGGAACAACGGCGACGGCAACAACAACGGCAATGGAAACGGCAACGGGAACGGAAACGGGAACAGCACCAACGGCACCACCACCAGCGGCCAGACCGACGGCGGTGTAGTGATCCCGACGCCTTCCTTCTCCATTCCCGAGGGATTGATTCAGGGAAACGGAAACGGCGGGCAGCGCGGCTGACCGTACCCCCGTGAGCTGCGATTGAAGCGTCCGGCGTAATTGCGTCAGCTTCACAGTAAGGGCACCTTCTCGGCGGAGGGCGTGACATATTCGCGTCCGGACCTGCCTTGAGGGTGCCCTTGCTGTTGCCGTCTCACATGGAGGGGACATGAAACTCAGATCCCGACTCGGTTTCACACTCGGAGCCTTGCTCAGTTCCCTGACCCTGGCCCTGGCCGTGCCCACTTCGGCACAGGCCGCCTCCTGCGACAACTTCGGCTGCGACGGCCACGACCCGAACGTCCAGACCTGGCAGACCGGACCGGTCAGCCCCTACGGCCCGTATGACCTCGGCGGCTCATTCGAGTATGAAATGCGCTGGGGAAAGACGGACGGAGACCAGTACAGCTGGGGCCGTCTCTGGTACATCAGCGGCTCGGACGAGCAGAAGTGGACGGTCTACGTCCAGCGCTGTACCAAGAGCCACTCGACCTGTTACTGGCGTCTGGGCGAGAAGAAGGGCGGGGCCTCGGGCTGGACCTCGAAGGTCCCTGGCGGAACGAACTACTACTTCACACGCACGCCGATGTACTACAACCCTTCGGGTTACGAAATGCGGGCCTGTGCGGAGGACCCCTCGGGCAACGAATCGTGCACGCCTTGGTACTGAGCGTGCCCGTACTCCACGTACGCATGGCCTGAAAGTACAAATGGCCTGAACGCGAGCGGGGCTGGCGTAATTGCGTCACCCCGCTCGCCCCGTTAACAGTCATTGGTGAGATTTATTCTGCTGTCCGGACTCACAGGCGCTTCCTAGACTGGCATCCCGAGAGGCAGTGATCGGGCTGCTTCATGGGGGAGGCGACTTTGACCGTGACGCCGGAATGCGACACCACCAATCCAGGAATCGATGCCAACGACCAGAAGATCCTGAATCTGTTGTACGAGGGGCTGAACGACGCGTCGATTGCCCGGCACTTGGGGGTCGGACACCGCACGGTGCAACGCAAGGTGCAGCGACTCATGGAACTGCTCGAAGCCAACGGGCGGGTGGCCCTGGGGGCACGCGCCCAGGAACTCGGACTCCTCGGGAACACCGACACCGATCACTGACGACCCGCACGAACCGATACAGACCAATACAGGGCAATACAGGCCGATGCAGACCGACAGAGGCACCTGGGTGACCGCCGGGGCCTCGTTCACCTGGCCTGCGCCTTGGTTGCACGCGGGGCGCACAGGCGCCTGAGGCCACAACCGCTTGACGGGCGGCCGCCGCCTGGACGACGACAGCGCCTGAGGCGACACGTCCGAATCGTGGGCCAGGACGAACTCCTGGCCCACGAGGACCTTCTGGCGTTGCCTCAGCCGGCGAGCAGCTTCTTCACCACGGCGGCGACGCGGCCACCCTCGGCCAAGCCGGCCACCTTGGGGTTCACGATCTTCATGACCTGCCCCATGGCGCGCGGTCCCTCGGCACCCGCCGCCTTCGCCTCCTCTACGGCCTGGGCGACGATCTGCTGAAGCTCGTCGTCGGACAGCTGCTTGGGCAGGTACGCGGCGAGGACTTCGCCTTCCGCCTTCTCCCGCTCGGCCGACTCGGGACGCCCGCCCTGCGCGAAGGCGTCCGCGGCCTCGCGGCGCTTCTTCGCCTCGCGGGTGATCACCTTCTGCACTTCGTCGTCGGAGAGTTCGCGCTTGGTCTTGCCCGCGACCTCCTCCTTGGTGATGGCGGTGAGGGTCAGCCGGAGCGTCGAGGAGCGGAGCTCGTCGCGCCCCTTGATCGCGGCGTTGAGGTCTTCCTGAAGCTTCGACTTGAGCGTGGTCATGTCGCTGATTGTCGCAGGTGTGGTCAGCCGGTTGCCTGTTGATTTCGGGGCGCGCTCCCTGTGCCCTCCGGGCGAGTGCGGGGTTGTCCACAGGCGGTCAAGCGGGTTCGCCGTGGTCTGACACGATGGACGTATGCGCGCGCGATACGGAGTACCCCTGGGAATCACGGCGGTGGGCGCCGCCGGTCTGTTGTATGCGGCGGGTTTCGAGGCCCGTTCCTTCCGCCTTCGGCGGGTGACGGTCCCGGTCCTGCCACCGGGGATGCGACCACTGCGCGTCCTTCAGGTCTCCGACATCCATATGGTGAGCGGTCAGCGCAAGAAGCAGCGCTGGCTACGCTCCCTGGCCGGCCTGCGCCCCGACTTCGTGATCAACACCGGGGACAACCTCTCCGACCCCGAGGGCGTGCCGGAAGTCCTGGACGCGCTGGGCCCCCTGATGGAGTTCCCGGGGGCTTACGTCTTCGGTTCGAACGACTACTACGGCCCCAAACCCCGCAACCCCGCCCGCTACTTGACCGAGAAGATCCAGGGCCGCCACGGCCTGAACGGCAACCCACCCGTGGTGGGCGCCATCCACAACCCGTGGGAGGACCTGCGCGACGGCTTCGACACGGCGGGCTGGCTGAACCTGACGAACACGCGGGGGACGCTGAAGGTCGAGGGCGCGGAGATCGAACTGACCGGCCTCGACGACCCGCACATCAAGCGGGACCGCTACGCGCGCGTGGCCGGTGGCCCCTCGGAGTCCGCCGACTTCTCGATGGGCGTGGTCCACGCCCCGTACCTGCGCACCCTGGACCCCTTCACGGCCGACGGCTACCCGCTGATCCTGGCCGGCCACACCCACGGCGGCCAGGTCTGCCTCCCCTTCTACGGCGCCTTCGTCACCAACTGCGACCTGGACACGGACCGCGTGAAGGGCCTGTCCACGCATACGTCGGAGGGCCGGACGGCGTACCTGCACGTCTCAGCGGGCTGCGGGACGAACCGCTACACGCCGGTACGGTTCGCCTGCCCGCCGGAGGCTTCGCTGCTGACGTTGGTGGAGCGGAGGTAAGGGGGGCGGAGAGCAGGGGGCGGACGCGGGGCGCCGACGGGGGGCGCCGCTGACGAAGCGGGCCGGGAACGGCGCACGCCACCGATACGGACGGCCTCGGGGCACAGACCCGGACGGCACGGACGGCTGCGCCCCGCCGACACCCACGACCCGGACGGCCCGGGCTGTGCGGGCTGTGCGGACCGTGCGGACCGTGCGGACCGTGCCGTCCGTGCGGGCGTAACCCACCCAGGCGACCCGTATCGCCCGATTCGTCCACTCCCCTTAGCGTGGGGCCATGATCGCCCCCATCCCCAAGGACATACCCGACCTCCCCGCGATACCGGGTATCCCCCCGCCGCCCCTCTCCGTCGTCCCCGCGACGGCGGTGGTGGCCCCCGCGCGCCGCCCGGTGGCGGCGGCCTTCCGACTCCTCGTAGCCCTCGCGGCGGCGACGGGCGTGACCATCGACCTGATCCTGGGCAGCCCGCTCCGCGTCCTCAGCTACTTCACGATCCAGAGCAACGTGCTCGTGGCAGTGGTCTTCGCCGCCTCGGCCTGGCGCGGGTGGACGGCCCGCCGCCCGCTGCCCGGCGTAGTGACCGGCGGCACACTGCTCTACATCGCGATCACGGGCCTCGTCTACCACCTGATCCTGGCGAACCAGTCCAGCGGCTTCTCGATGACCGGGGAGATCGACACCCTCACGGGCTGGCACGCGGTGGCCAACCAGCTGCTGCACACCGCGATGCCGATCGCGGTGCTGGCCGACTGGCTCCTGCTGACCCGCCCGACCCCACCGCTGTCCGTCCGAAACGCCGCCACCTGGCTCCTCTACCCCCTCGCCTACCTGGGCTTTTCCCTGGCCCGCGGCGCGACGATGTCCCCCGGCGCCCCGACGCGCTACCTGTACTCCTTCGTGGACGTCGACCAGCACGGCTACGTCGGCGTCCTCGGCAACACGGCGATCCTCGGCGTCGCCTTCTACGCCCTCGCCCTTCTCACCGTCGCCCTCGACCACGTCCGCCCCGACCCGGTCCACCACCGCGTCCGACGCCCCGAAAACCGGATTTCGTCTCCGGCCACCAGTGGGCTAAAGTAAACGACGTCGCCGCGACAAGCAGCGACGATCGGGGTGTAGCGCAGCTTGGCAGCGCGCTTCGTTCGGGACGAAGAGGTCGTGGGTTCAAATCCCGCCACCCCGACAGCTGAAACACCAGGTCAGGCCCGGTACTGAGAGATCAGTACCGGGCCTGATCTGCTTTGTGGGGCCATTTCGGGAGCCATTTGCGAGCCGCCTTCGGAATCCGGCTCGCCGGGGAGCTTCCCCGAGTCAGGTTCGGCTGCCCCGCCGCTCGGGTCTCGACCGCGTCAGCGGAGGCGGTGGCGGCGGCCAGTGCGGAAGCTCTTCTTGCGAGGTGCTTGAAGCCGCCGGACTCGACGATCTCGGAGTTGGTGGGCGGTGGGCGGAGCTACTCATGCCTGCAGACCGGCGCTGTTTGACACTGTCGTTCCCCCCTCCTCTCGTCCACCGTCCCCGCCAGTAGCCTCCATGATCGCCACCGCCGTCCTGACGGTGGGGCTGCTGGCCTCCGGCGGCGGGACCGCTTCCGCCGCCGCCCCCGCAGGGGCCTTCCCCCTCGGGCAGCAGGGCAACATCCGCCATCACCGCCTGGAACCCCGACGAGGTCATCGAGGGGTCCGCGCGGGACGCACAGCGTGTGAGGCCGACGACGACAACCTGATCGGCACGGCCGAGGAGCTGCGGCCCCGGCTCGCGGCCATCCGCCGCGACCGGTGCGCGGTGTTCTCCCGCCCCCAAGGACGTGCTGGCCAGGCGGTTGCGCAGACACCAACGGGCCAGGCAGCGAACGCTGCTCTGGCCCGTTGCACGTCCATCGCCCTTACCCGCGCAGAGCAAGCCGTGCCCGCAGGAGCTGGATCCTGTGATCTCAAATTTCGTGTCGGAATCTCATGGCTGGTGCCGGATGGAAGTCGGATCCGACGTGGCGCTGAGACGTGCAGGTCGCGCCGTACCTCGTTTACCTCGTTCGCGTTGAACGCCGACGCCGGGACGGCCAAGCGGCCGCGCCGGGAACAGTCAGTCCCGTCGGCACGGTTGCATCGACCGAGGGACCGGCGCCGCGCGGGCGAACACGGAGACCACAAGGTCGTCCGCCCCAGCAGGATCCGGGCCCCAGTATCGCGGTACGCCCGCCGCGCACTCGGACCAAGACGTATTTCTGCAGGAGGACTGTTTCATGGCTGACCGGCCCTTGACGCTCATGGCAGTACACGCCCACCCCGACGACGAGGCCACCGGGACCGGAGGGGTTCTCGCGCGGTACGCGGCGGAAGGCATCCGCACGGTTCTCGTGACGTGTACCGACGGCGGTTGCGGTGACGGACCGGAGGGTGTCAAGCCGGGCGATCCCGGGCATGATCCCGCGGCCATCGCCTTGATGCGCCGTCAAGAACTCGAGGCCAGCTGCGAAGTCCTGAAGGTCAGCGATCTGGAGATGCTGGACTATGCCGACTCCGGAATGATGGGCTGGACGAGCAATGACGCCCCCGGATCCTTCTGGCAGACCCCCGTGGAGGAAGGCGCCGCCCGACTTGCGGAACTCATGCGGCACTACCGACCCGATGTGGTCGTCACCTACGACGAGAACGGCTTCTACGGCCACCCCGACCACATCCAGGCCCACCGCATCACGATGGCGGCGCTGGAGATGACCGCGCTGACACCGAAGGTGTACTGGACGACGATGCCCCGCTCGATGATGCAGCGGTTCGGCGAGATCATGCGCGAGTTTCATGAGGACATGCCGGAGCCGGATCCTGCCGAGGCCGCCGCGATGGCCGAGATCGGCCTCCCCGACGATGAGATCACCACGTGGGTGGACACCACCGCATTCAGCGGTCAGAAGTTCGATGCGCTGGCCGCGCACGGCAGTCAGGGCGAGAACATCTTCTTCCTCAAGATGGGCAAGGAGAGGTTCGGCGAGTTGATGGGCATGGAGACCTTCGTACGGGTCAAGGACGCCACCGGCGCGGCCGTACCCGAGAACGATCTCTTCGCCGGACTGCGCTGATCCGCCCGTCCGACCGGGGCGGCGGCGTCGACGCGTGCCCGCACTGCCGACCCGACACCGCGCTCGTCCCCAAACCACCTGGCAACCGCACAGGTGGGAGACCTGCGGGCTGTTGACTCAGAGGGTGCGCGACAGCCCAGGTCACAAGCCCGGCGGTCTGCTCCGGTCAAGAGAGACCGCCGACGTCGTCTCAACCACCGGCTCATTCGGCCCGGCACGCACTCCTGAGGGAGCGTGTGCCGGGTCTGTTCGTGGAGTCCTCTGATACCGCCTGACAGCTGTTGGCGACCGCTGTCAGCGGGCTGGCCACGGACTGTCAGCGGGGCCCGGCATCGTCATGGTCATCGAGAACGACGAGGACCTGACGAGGAGTTGTTGAACATGGCGTACGCGATCCGGGCCGAGGGACTGGTCAAGAAGTACGGGGACTTCACCGCCCTGGACGGCGTCGACCTGGAGGTCCCGGCCGGCAAGGTCGTCGGCGTTCTGGGCCCCAACGGTGCCGGCAAGACCACCACCGTGCGCATCCTGGCCACGCTGATGCGCCCCGACGGCGGACACGCCACCATCGGCGGCCACGACATCGTCAAGGACCCGGTCAAGGTCCGGCAGCTGATCGGGCTGACCGGTCAGTACGCCTCCGTGGACGAGACCCTGTCCGGCGCCGAGAACCTGGTGCTCATCGGGCGGCTGCTCGGCCTGTCCCGGCGCGATGCCAAGGCGCGGGCCGCCGAGCTGCTGGAGAACTTCTCCCTCTCCGAGGCGGCCCGCAAGCCGATCGCCACCTTCTCCGGCGGTATGCGACGGCGGCTGGACCTGGCCGCCTCCCTGGTCGGCCGGCCCCAGGTGCTCTTCCTGGACGAGCCCACCACCGGCCTGGACCCGCACGCCCGGCAGGAAGTCTGGGATGTCGTACGGCAGTTGGTCGCCGACGGCTCCACGGTGCTGCTCACCACCCAGTACCTGGACGAGGCCGACCAGTTCGCCGACTCCATCACCGTCTTCGACAAGGGCCGCAAGGTCGCCGAAGGCCGGCCCGGTGAGCTCAAGCGCCGCGTCGGCGGCCAGATCCTCCAGGTCCGGCCCACCGTGGCCGCCGATGTGCCGCGGGTCACGCAGGTGCTCGCCGAGTTGTCCGGCCACTCCCCCGCTCAGGACTCCGGCGTGCTGACCGTCCCGGCCGACGACCCGCTGATCGTCGCCGCGGTCGCCCGCCGCCTGGACGGCGCCGGCATCACCGCCGACGAACTCGGTCTGCGGCTGCCCAGCCTGGACGAGGTCTTCCTCGCACTGACCAGACACGCGCCCGCCACTGCCGACGAGCAGCCCGTCGCCGTCTGAGCGCCCGGCTCCCCGTTCCGCGAAGTACGCGAAGAGTTTTCCCGAGACCCGAGAAACCCGAGAGGACCCCGTCATGAGCACCCAGACCCTCAGCGCCCGCGCCGAGCTCACCAGCCGTATCAGCCTCGCGCAGACCGCCCGGCACAGCCTCGCCCTCGCCGGCCGCGGCGTCACCAAGTTCATGAAGTCGCCGATCCAGCTGGTCGATGTGATCCTGACCCCGATCATCAGCCTGCTGATGTTCATCTACCTCTTCGGGGACGCCATGTCCGGCGGCGACACCGACGGCTATCTGCGGCTCGTCACCCCCGGCGTCATGGTCATGGCCGTCTTCCAGGCCAGCATCGGCATCGGCGCCTCGCTCTGCGCGGACGCCAGTACCGGGATCTTCGACCGGTTCCGCAGCTTGCCGATCGCCCGCTCCAGCCCTCTGATCGGCGCCGTCCTCGCCGACATCGTCCGCTATGTCGTCTGTCTGGGCACCCTGGTCGTCCTCGCGCTGGTCATGGGCTACCGCGTCGAGACCGGCCCGGTCGCCGCGCTCGCCGCGCTCGCCCTGCTCGTCGGCTTCGCCCTCAGCTTCTCCTGGATCTCGATCTACCTCGGCATGCTGATCAAGAACCCCGCCTCCGTGCAGGGCCTGATGACCATCCTGATCCTGCCGCTCACCTTCGCCAGCAACGTCTTCATCCCCAGGGACGGCATGGCCGGCTGGCTCCAGGCCTGGTCCGACGTCAACCCCGTCTCCCTGGTGGCCGACGCGGTCCGCGGCCTGCTCAACGGCGGCCCGGTCGCCGGTTCCCTGGCCGGCACCTTCGCCTGGATGGCCGGCGTGATCGTGGTCTTCTTCCCGCTGGCCATGCGCGCCTACCGCAAGAACGCCGGCTGATCCTCCGGTGACAAGCCCGGCTGCCTGTCCGCATGACCGCGCGCCGTCGTCAGAACCGCGGCACCGCCCGCAGGGTCTCCGCCTCCAGCCAGCGCAGCGCGTCCTCACGGGAGTACGCGGCCCCCTCCTCGTACGCCTTCTTGAAGCCCTCCTCGCCCAGCGTCGCCACGATGCGGTCGACCAGCTCGCACCACTCCGGCTCGCCCCAGTCGAAGGCACCACGCATCACCTGGCTCATGCCGAGCGACCTGGCGCCGTCTTCGGGAGCGCCCTCCAATGTCCGTAGTCCGCCGAGCAGTTCGGCCACCCACGCGAGCGCGGCGCCCGCTCCCTGGCCGAACAGGGCGCCGGCCGCCTCGGGCAGCAGGGCCCTGGCCCGCACGGCGTCCCCCTCGGCGAGACGGTTCTCGATGCGGGTGCTGACGACCAGGTCGCGGGCCAGTTCTCTGAGGGAGGGGCGCCGGGCGCTCAGCGCCTCAAGACGGTCGAGGGTCGCGTCGGACTGCGCCAGGTCACCGGCCCTGCGGTGCACATTGGCCAGGCCCACGAGGATGTTGGCCTCCAGGCGCAACTGTCCGCGCTCGCGGGCCTGCCGGTGTGCGGCGTGCAGATCGCGGAAGGCGCCCGCCAGGTCGCCGCTGCGCCGGCGTTCGCGGGCGAGTCGGGCCTTGCTGAGGTAGAGGTAGTCCTCGGTGCCGAGTTCGGAGCTGAGTGCCACGGTCCGCTCGAAGGTGGCGATGGCCTGGGGATACTCGCCGCGCAGCGAGTGGTCACGGCCGATCGGGAACAGGCTCATCACGAGCCCCCAGCGGTCGCCCACCTCCTCGAAGCCGCGCAGGGCCTCCATCCGGGACTCGGCGCCGGTGACCAGGTCGCCCTGTTCGGTGAGGGCGAAGTCCCGTGCCAGGTGGGCACTGGCCCGCACCCAGGGGTCGGGCGAGTCGAGGGGGTCCAGGTCCCCCTGGTCCGCGGTTCCGCCCGGTCCTGAGGGGCTTGCGGGGAACGAGACTTGGGACATCCGCAGGAGCAGTGTGGCCGGGTGGAACTCACGTGCCGTCGCCGACTCGCCCTCGGCAGCCGGACGTTCGCCGCCCCCTGGCCGTACGGCATAGGTGTCGAGCTGGGTGCTCATCCCCCTGATCCCCCAGTACCAGAACATCGCCCTGGCGAAGCGTGCGGCCAGGTTCCCGTCCCGGGTGTCGACGACAGAGCGCAGTGCGAGGACGAGGTTGTCGTGCTCGGCGTCGAAGACCTCGATCGCCCGTAGCTGTTCGCCGGTACGCAGGCGGGGTTCGTGTTCTTCCGCGAGGGCCAGGAAGTACGCGGTGTAGCGCCTGGTGACGGCGTCCCCGGACTCGGACTCGGCGTCGGCGAGTCGCCGCGCCGCGTACGCGCGTACCGTCTCCAGCATCCGGTAGCGCGGCTCGCCCGCCCCTTCGTCGACGGTGTGGACCAGCGATTTCTCGACCAGAGCGTCCAGCAGGTACGGGATGTCGGCGGCCGGGAGCGACGGGTCCGCGCAGACCGCTTCGAGTGCGGAGACGGTCGCGCCGCCCGGGAACACCGACAGTCTGCGGGCGAGGATCCGCTCGGGCTCGTCGAGCAGGTCCCAGCTCCACTCGACGAGCGCGAGCAGGGTGCGCTGGCGGGGCAGGGCGGTGCGGCTGCCCGAGGCGAGGAGGCGGAAGCGGTCGTCGAGGCGGCGCGCGATCTGCTCGACGCTCATCGAGCGGAGCTTCGCCGCGGCCAGTTCGAGGGCGAGCGGCATCCCGTCGAGCCGTCGGCAGACCTCGACCACGGCGTCGAGGGTCACGTCGTCGAGCGTGAAGTCCGGCCGGACTCCGGTGGCCCGGTCGACGAAGAGGCGGACGGCGGGCGACTGCGCGGCCTCGGCGGGCTCCGGTGATCCCATCGGTACGTCGAGGGGGCCGAGGTGACACAGGGACTCACCGGTGATGGCGAGGGCCTCGCGACTGGTGGCGAGGATCCGCAACTCCGGGAGCTGGTCGAGGAGTTCGGCGGTGAGTTCGGCGGCCGCCTCGACGAGGTGCTCGCAGTTGTCGAGCAGGAGCAGGGCGTCGCCGCTGCCGAAGAGCCCGGCCATGCGCTCGACCGGGGTGGCCCGCTGCCCCTGGCCCGCGTCGTAGAGGCGGCCGTCGGTGGAGCTGAGGGCGCCGAGTACCGCGTCGGCCAGCTGGTCCGGTGCGCTCACACCGGCGAGCGGCACGAACCAGACCCGGCCGCGCGCGTGGGCGCGGTCACGGGTGGCCGCTTCGAAGGAGAGCCGGGTCTTGCCCGCGCCACCGGGGCCGACGATGGTGACGAGCCGGCTGTGGGCCAACTGCCCGGCGAGCCTGCTCAGTTCACCATCACGGCCGACGAAGCTCGTGAGCCGGGCCGGGAGGCGGCTCGGGGCGGCCTCGGCCCGCGCGGTGGGCGTCTCCAACTCACCTCGCAGCAGGGCCAGATGGATCTCCCGCAGCTCGGCCGACGGATCGACGCCGAGTTCGTCGCCGAGCCGCTCCCGTATCGCCTCGTACACCGCGAGGGCGTCGGACTGCCGTCCGGCCGCGGACAGCGCCCGCATCCGCAGCCCGGCGACCCGCTCGCTCAACGGCCGCTCGGCACCGGCCGTTTCGAGGTCGGCCAGCACCTCTCCGTACCGTCCGAGCCGCAGCTCGGCATCGCAGCGGTCCTCGGCCGCCGCGGCCCGCAGATCGTCCAGCCGGGTCGCGACGGGCCCGGCGAAGGGGGCGTCGAGGACATCGGCGAGCGCCGCGCCCCGCCACAGCCCGAGCGCCGCTGTGAGCAGCGAGGCCGCCTCGCCGGCCCGCCCGGCCGCCAGTTCCCGCCTGCCCCGGGCGGTCAGCTCCTCGAAGCGGTGAACGTCCACGTCCTCGGCCCGCACCGAGAGCCGGTAGCCGCCGGACGCGGACTCCACCGCCGCGGAGCCGCGCAGCGCCCTGCGCAGCCGGGACACCAGTGCCTGCAGCGCGTTGGCCGCGTCGGCGGGCGGCTCCTCTCCCCACAGGCCGTCGACGAGCGAGTCGACGGGCACCGTCCGGCCCTCTTCGAGGGCGAGCCTGGCGAGGAGCATCCGCAGCCGGACGCCACCGACTTCGACCGGCGTCGCGTCATCGGCGTACACCTGAATCGGTCCGAGCAGCTCTACGCGCACCACGGCGGCCTCTCCCTCCCGACCGACCGGCCCCTACCGTGTCGATCACCCTCCAACGCCGGGTCAGCATCACCCACTTGACGGCCCCGGTAAAGGGCCTCCGGCACCGGACGGCATCTGGGTGTGCGGTGCAGGTCAGGCCCGGTGCTGAGAGATCAGCACCGGGCCTGACCTGTTGCGCGGCTCCGTCGTGGGAACCGACGGGCGCCATCGCGCAGCCGGCATTCTCGGCTGCCAGGGGCGAGGGTCTCCTCGGCCACGCCCCATTCGGTTCCGCGCGCTCAGTACGTGATGCACGCAGTGCGCCACTCCGTGTAGAAGTCCCAGACCTGTGGCGAGCATTCGGCCGGGCCGTACTGGGACTCCTTCGCACCCAGGTGGGGCATGTGCGGGTACGCCCCCACGCCCGGGCGGTTGACGTGCAGCATGCCTGCGTCGATGCGGTCCAGGGCCTCGAAGGCGAGCGAGGTGTCCTCCGTGAAGACGGCCGCCGCCATGCCGTAGCGCACGGAGTTGACGATGCGCAGGCCGTCGTCGAGGCCATCGCATTCGATCACCGAGAGCACCGGACCGAAGATCTCCTCCTGGGCGATGTAACTGTCCGGTCGCACCCCGTCCAGCACCGTCGGAGACATGAAGTAGCCGTCCGGGACGCCCTCGGTCAGGCGCTCGCCACCGGTCACCGCGACGGCGCCCTCCTCGATCGCGTGCCGGACGCCGTCCAGGCAGGCCCGGAGCCGGTCCGCGCTGACCACCGGCCCCAGTTGGGAGCCGGCGTCCAGGCCGCCACCGACGCGCAGCGCGGCCGCGCGGTCGGCCAGGCGGCGTACCAGATCGTCGTGGACCGCGCGGTCCACGACGACCCGGCTGGTCGCGGAACAGCGCTGCCCCGCCTGTCCGAATGCTCCGGCCACGATCGCGTCGGCCGCCTGGTCGAGGTCGGCGTCCGCGAGCACCAGGGCGGCGTTCTTGCCGCCCATCTCCAGCTGGGTGCGCAGAAACCGGGGCGCACCGGCGGTGTGAATGGCCCGGCCCACCTCCACCGAGCCGGTGAACGAGATGCCGGCCACGGCCGGGTCCTTGACCAGCGCCTCCCCCACTTCCTGCCCGCCGTGCACGAGGTTCAGCACACCGCCCGCAGCCCCGGCGGCCACGAAGCACTCCACCAGCAGTGCCGCCGTGAGCGGGGTGAGCGGGGAGGGTTTGAGGACGGCGGTGCAGCCCGCGAGCAGGGCCGGAGCGACCTTCCACGCGGGAATCGCCAGGGGGAAGTTCCACGGTGTGACCAGCCCGACGACACCGATGGGTTCCCGGCGGGTCAGGGCCAGGGTGCGCGGGTCGTCGGCGGGGAGGGTGGCACCGCCCAGCCGCCGCCCCTCCCCCGCCGTGTACTCAAGGAGCGCGACGGTACGGTCCACCTCTCCGCGCGCCTCCCGCAGCAGCTTGCCCTGCTCACGGGTGATCGCCTCGGCGAACTCCTCACGGCGTTCACCGATGAGGCGGGCCGCGCGCATGACGATCTCGCCGCGCCGGACCGGACCGAGCGCCCGCCATGCCGGAAGCGCGCCCTCGGCGGCCGAGACCGCCGCCTGCGCGTCGGCCGAGCCGGAATCGGGACTCCGGCTGACAACCTCCGTGAGATCGCCGGGGTTTCGGCTCTCCTGGGCGCGGCCCGACGCTGCGTCGCACCACCCGTCCGCGATGAAATTGCGTACCTCGGCGACCACTCGGCCGCCGGCGGTTCGGCGAGGCTCCATCGTGATCCCTTCTGTGGGTCGAGTCGGGTCGGGTCCGGTTCAGGCGATGGCGGAGTACGTGGCGGTCAGCTCGTCATGGCGCTCCTGGCGGGTGAGCAGCTCGTCCACGTTCTGCAGGGCGAACACGTCCTTCAGCGTGGCGATGGCCCCCTCCACCGCGAAGGTCGAACCGTCGCCGCCGATCTGGGCGAGGACATCGCGCATCGCGCTGATCGACGCCCGCAGCCCCTGGTTGGCGTAGATCACTCCGCCGAAGCCGTGCTCGGTCAGCTCGGTGGCGGTCACCTGCGGGTAGGTGGTGGGAACGACAATGACGGGCAGCGCCCCCTGGTACGCGTCGCGGAAGGCATAGACCTCCTCGGCGGTGGCGCGCTTGGAGTGGATCAGCAGCGCGTCGGCACCGGCCGCCTCGTAGACCGCGGCACGACGCAGCGCCTCTTCCAGGCCCGCACCGGCGATGAAGGCCTCGATCCGCGCCACCACGACGAAGTCCTCGTCGCTGCGCGCCTCCTTCGCGGCGGTGATCTTCGCGGCGAAGTCACCGATCGGGGCCAGGTCCTGGTTGCCCTCGACGAAGCTGTTCATCTTGGGGAACTGCTTGTCCTCGATGCAGACACCGGCCAGACCACGGGACTCGTACGAGCGGATCATGTGGACGACGTTGCCCACGCCGCCGAAGCCCGAGTCGCAGTCCGCCAGCACCGGGATGTCCACCGCACCGGCGATCTCGGCCGCGGCCTCCAGGCACTCCGCCATGGACAGGATGTTCGCGTCCGGCAGCGCGCGGGCCGCCGAGATCTCCAGACCGCTGGCCCAGATCGCGTTGAATCCGGCTTCCTCGGCGAGCTTGGCGCTCAGCGCGCTGTGGGCGCCCATGATGCGGGTGATCGCGGAACCGTTGAGGGCGTCGCGCAGGGTACGGGACTTCGACATGGGAATTCTCCTCAGAAGAAAGATTCAGAAAGCTGCGGACAGCTGCAGATGGATACAGACAGCTGCAGGAAGGTCGGGAAGATCGTGAAGTGGGCGGGAAGCGCCGGGAGTTACCGGGCAGGGCGGTTCGCGGCCCCGTGGACTCGCTCGACGATCTCCCGCGGCGTGTGCGTCACGCGGCGGCCCGGTCCGTCCGTACGAGGTCCGGTGAGCGCGTGCAACAGGGCGGGGCCGGCGGTGAGTTCGGCCGCGCGCAGCTCCGCCGAGTTCTCGACGCGGACTGCGCTGCGGTAGCCCGCCGCCAGCGCCAGTGCGACGAAGTCGGAGCGCTGCACGGTGGCCTGGCCGCCCGTGCTCTCGTGCATGCCGTTGTCGACCACCACGTGCAGCAGTTCCGTACCGGAAGAGGCCACCAGCGGAAGCACACTGAGGTTCATCAGCAGCGAACCGTCGCCGTCGAGGGCGATCACGGTGCGGCCGGGGCGGGCCAGGGCGAGGCCGAGCGCGACGGGCGCCGACATGCCCATCGAACCGACCAGGTAGAAGTTCTCCGGCCGGTCCGCCGCGTTGAACAGCTCACGGCTGGTGAACCCGCAGGTGGAGACGATCAGGGCGTCCGGATGGCGGACGAGCAGTTCCCGGACGACCTCGGTGAGGCTCAGCGTCGGGGCGGGGGCGAGCAGCGGTGCGGGCATCAGATGCCTTCCCGGACAATGAGCACGCCGCAGCGCTGCTCCTTGTCCATCTGGTCGATCGCGGTGGAGACGGAGCCGGCCGGGTCCTCGGGGTCCAGGACGGTGTGGGGCAGCCGGAAAAGGTCGAGCAGCCGCAGGAGTTCGGCGCCGATCACGTCGTGTTCGACGGCGTCGTTGCCGTCGTGGCCGCGCCAGCTGACGATCAGCAGCACCGGCACGTCGTAGATCAGGTTGAACGAGGTGATGACGTTGAGGCAGTAGCCGAGCCCGGAGTTCTGCATGAGGACCACGGCGCGCTCGCCGGCCACGACCGCCCCGGAGGCGATGCCGATGGCGCTGTCCTCACGCGGCGCGGGTACATAGCGCAGACCGGCGAGCCGGGCGTCGTCGCCCGGCTCCTCCAGCAGCCGGAACGCGCCGTTCAGCAGACTGCAGGGCACACCCGTCGCAAGGGTGTAGCCATGGTCCACCAGGCTGTGCAGCAGATCGCGGGCGGTCGTCGAACCCGCGGTGGTGGTGTGCATGTTGGCCTTCCGTCTGACGGTGTCAGTGAGTCGAAGTGGAGAAGGGGACGGGGCTGCCGTCGGCGAGCGAGACGAACTCGGCCTCGTACGCGGCCGTCACGCGCTCCGCGGTGGCCAGGCAGGACGTCACGTCGTCGCCGGTCACCAGGAAGGTCAGGACGTTGTACGGCCGTTCCGGGTGCAGTTCGGCGCCGGGAGCGAAGCGGGTCTTGCAGAACACCAGCTCCGGGAAGCCCGCGAGCAGTTCCTCGCGGGGGGTCTGCCGGACCAGGGTCACGGCCTGCGCGGGCGGCGGCACCGAGCGGTACAGCGCGTACCGGACGCCCTGGTAGTCGCCCTCCGCGGGCCGGCCGAGCGCGAGGCGCATGATGTCCGCCTCGATGTCCGCCCCACTGCTGGCCCGGAGCAGATGACCCATCGGACCGCCCAGCCGGGCATTGAGCTCGATGCAGGCCGGGCCGTCCTGGGTGAGCTTCAGCTCCAGGTGGGTGGCGCCCCAGCGGACACCCATGGCCTCGATGATGCGTCCGGCATGGTCGAGCACCTGCCGGTGCCGGTCGGCGGGGAGCGAGGTGGGAACCACGTCGCCGGTCTCCACGAACCCCTGCAACGGGAGCTTGTCGGTGACCCCCACATGCGTGATGCGGCCGTCCTCGACCAGCGACTCCACGCTGACGTAGTCGCCGAACCCGGCCTCCTCGTACCACTGATCGCCCACCAGCAGCTGCTCCAGGACGAACAGCGGCTCGGGGTCGAAGAGCGGGGACTCCCGGTAGGCCACGAGCGCTTCGCGCAGCCGGTCCCGCAGTTCGTCCTCGTCCCCGACCTTGCTCACCAGGAAGCTGGCGGCGCCGTGCACCGGCTTCAGTACGGCGGGGAAACCCACCTCGGCGGCGGCCGCCGGAACATCCGCCTCGTCCGCGATCTCGTAAAAGCGGATCTTCTCTACGCCCGCCGCACGGAGCCGGCGGCGCTGCGCCAGCTTCGACTGGGCGGCACGGACCGTCTCCGGCGGGTTGCCGGGCAGGCCCAGCCGCTGCTGGGCCTCCGCCTGCACCAGGATCAACGGCTCGCCGAAGGTGACCACGCCATGGACGGGCCTGCGCTCGTGGAGGTCCACCAGCAGGTCGGGGATGCGCAGATGGTCGTCGACCGCCAGCCACTCGCCGTCGAACGAGCCGCTCCACTGCTGTCGGAGCCGCTCGACCGCGGCGGCCGGGGCGCCCCCCTCGTACCAGACCACGCTCACGTCGGAGGTGACCTTCCCGGCCGCCGTCAGGGCGGCGTCCGGGGAGATTCCCCCGGCGCCCAGCAGGAGGACCAGATGGGAGGCGACGGCGGCGTTCATCGGGCACCCGCCGCGACCGGGGCGGGCGTCGCGACCTCCGCGACCTCAGCGACCTCAGCGACCGGGGCGGGCGTCGGCGCGGTGCCGGACGGCGTGGGCAGCGTGGGCAGCAGCACCTCGGTGACCAGCCGCTCCATGTCCTGCTCGTTGTGCGGGTCGACCAGCTGGACGCCCATGCCACGACCCACCCGCTCCCGGGCGGCCATCACGTTGCGGTGCGGCACTCCGTGTACGGGCGGGATGGTGATGTCGTTCTGGGCCAGCCAGGTGTCCGCGCCGAGCGAGGCCATCGTGTCCGAGGGCACCAGGACCAGGGCACGGGCCGAGGCCACCAGGCCGGGGTCGCGCAGGATGTCCGGGATGCCCGCTCCCCACAGGTCGCCGCCGAGCTCGGCGACGATGATCTCGGCGCCCTCCTCGGTCAGCCGGCCCACAAGGTGACGGGCGGCGCCGACCACGGCCTCGGCCGAGTGGCCGTACGTGGTCGCCAGGCCCGCGTCGACGAAGTCGGCCGCACAGTGCGCGCCCGCGTCCGCGAGGGTGAGCAGGTCGCGCAGCCGGCCGGTGCCGGCCAGCTTGGTGACGCCCACCCGCAGCCCGTGCCGGGCGGCCAGATGGTTGACCAGGGCCGCGGCGAACGTGGTCTTGCCGACCTCGGCGGCGGTGCCGCCGATGAACACCACGGGGGTGCCGGTGGCGACGGGCGCGGCCTGCGGCTCAAGGCGTACGACTCTGCCGTCGGCGTCGGCGGCCAGGCCGACGAGTTCCAGGGCGGTCGCGGTGCCGAGCGAGGCCGGGGAGGAGGCGGCGACACCGATGACACCGCCGACCGCCATCAGGTCGGCGGGGGTGCCGGCCTTGACGGCCAGGCCGCCCTCGGGCAGCCCGCCGTAGATCGAGGTGGTGGAGTGGCGGTCGCCCAGCACGCCGACGATCTCGTCGCCGACGCGGATCCGGACGTCCCGGCCGTGGAGGTTCTCGACCTGCCGGTAGGCGCCGACCTTCACGACGCGGGCGATCACCAGATCGCCCGCCCGCCCGATGCCTTCGACGGCGGTCAGCCGCTCGGGGAGCGTCTGCGCTCCCCGCGTACAACTCGCGATGACTTTGCTCATGACCCGTTCCAGATAAGGGAGTTGATGTGTTGACGAGAGCGGTCGCGGCTACTGGATGTTGACGCTCCAGATGGTGCGCGGATTCACCGACTGAGCTCCGCCGGCATCCGTGCGCGCGGCCACCACTTCCTGCCGGCCGTGGCCGTAGCGGTCGTTGTCGATCACGACGACATCGCCGGCGGCCATCACGTACACGTGCTGCACGGCCGGGTCGTTGGCCGTCTCCTTGAGGCGGGTGACCGCCTCGAACCAGCGCTCGCCGCCCTTGACGGACTCGGCGGCCTTCCGCAGCCGGCCGATGTCCTGCGGGAGGCGGGCGGCGTAGTCGTCCAGGACGGGGGTGCGCCGGGCGGTGCCGGGGACGTACAGGAGGGGCAGTTCGGACGCGTCCTCGTCCAGATGCGAGGCGGGGAAGCTCATCGCGTAGCCGGTGAGCAGGCGCAGGTCCTCGGCCCAGCGCTCGGGGTGACGGTCCCTCATCTCGGCCAGCACGTCGCCCCAACGCACGATCAGGGACTCGCCGTTGTGGCCGGGCTCGAAGTCCTGCCAGCCCGGGTCGGCCATCAGCATGGCCAGGTGCAGCGGGCGGCGCCGGGCGAAGGAGCGGCCGGAGTGGATCGGCAGCGAGCCGGCCTTCTCCTGGACCCGCTCGGCGCCCGCCGACTGCGGGGCCCGGCACCGTACGGTGTTGATCGCCGGGTGCAGCGCGTACGCCGCCTTCTTCGACCCGGCCGCGTAGTTGGGGCACAGCTCGCCGAGCTGTGCCAGCAGACCGATGTACTGGTCGACGTCGAGCGGGAAGTTACGCAGGTAGGCGAGCCGGTGCTCGGCCACCGAGGCGATGGTGGCCTTTTCGATCTCCGTCGGCGAGAGACCGGCGCAGTCGATGGCGAAATGATCGAACATGGTGACAACTCCCAGAAGGAACAGGAAATGCGGAGACCGGGCGGCGGTCTGTCAGTCGGCCCTGCCTGTCAGCCGGTTCGGACTGTCAGCCGGCCCGGACCAGGCCGTGCCCGGCCAGCAGGGTGAGGAGTGCCTCGACGGACGGCGCGGGGTCCGCGAGCGGCTCCAGGAAGGCGGTGCCCGCGCGCCGGTGGCGGTCGCGGACCGTGTCCAGGTCCGCCGCCTGCCCGGTGGCGGACACCACGACGGCGAGGATTCCGTTGCGGGCGAGGATCTCGGCGACCAGTCCGATCCGTTCGGCGGCGGCTCGCGGGCTCTCGTCGGCGCCGCCCGGCGGATCGGCGTCGAGCACCTCCGCCCGGCGGTGGTGGCCGGTGCGCAGCCGCTCGGCGAGCTGCCCGGCAACGGCGTGCCGGGCGGGACCGCCGAGCCAGAGGGTGGCTCCTGGCATGCAGGTGCAGGCGCTCATGAAGCCTGCCCGGCACCCGCCCCGGCCGGTTCGGGACGCCTCTCGGACCTCTCGGACCCCTCAGCCCCCTCGGCAACGGGCGGCAGAGAGGCGTCCGTACGCGGCAGCAGACCACGGCTGATCGCGCGCTCCAGCCAGCTGCCGGCCATCAGCGAGGTGATGACGGCCGTGAGGACCAGGGTGGTGAAGAGGGTCGCGTTGATGATGCCCGCGTCGTACGAGAGCGTCGCCAGCACGATCCCGGGCCCGCCGCGTGCGTTCATCGCGACGGCCAGGTTCACCGAGTCGGCGGGCGGGCGCCCCGCCCAGCGCGCTCCCGCGTACACACTGGCGGCCTTGACCACGCAGGCGAAGGCGATGAACAGCAGGGTGAACAGGGGCGCGAAGGAGTGGACGAGGTCCAGCTTCAGGCCGACGACGGCGAAGTACACCGGAATGAAGAACCCGGTCGCGAAACCGTGGACGGCCTTCGCCGGCTCGCTCCCGGCGGTCTCCTGCGAGCGTCCCCAGCCCGCCACCAGGCCGACGACGAACGCCCCGTACATCGGGGTGATGCCGAGGAAGAGGCAACCGCCCGCCGCCGCCAGGACCAGCGAGAGCTGGACCGCGACCCGGCTGTGGGAAAGGTCGCGCGCACCGCCCCGCAGGCCGGCACCGTTCTTCGGGCCGCCGCCGAGGAGCCGCCGTGCGACGACGCTCACCACGGCCATCAGGCCGAAGAAGCCGACCGAGACCAGCGCGTGGTAGGCGACGGAGCCGTATCCGGAGCCGACGCCGAGCAGGGCGGCGGCGCCGAACGTGTCGTGCTTGCCGCTGTCGACCATCCCGAGCGCGATCGCGATCACCACGTTGAGGACGATGTCCTCCAGTACGGCGACCGAGAGCACCACCCGGGCGAAGGCCGTGCCGGCGATGCCGAGGTCGAGCATGATCCGTGAGATCACCGGGATGCTGGTGATCGCCACGGCACAGGCGATGACCAGGGTCAGCGCCGTCTTGTCGGCCGCCTTGCCCATGACGTCGGACAGGTCGACGACCTGGACCAGGAGCAGACCGAAGGCGAACGGGACCACCATGCCGACGACCGCGATGATCCCCACGACGCGACTGTCCTGCCGGGCGAAGACCGCCCGCATCTGGATGCCCGCGAGGAACATCAGGAGCAGGATGCCCAGTTGGTAGATCAGCGCCAGCCCGGACGCGGCCGGTCCGGTCTTGGGGAAGAGCCAGGCCTGCGCGTCCGGGGCGATCAGTCCGAACAGCGAGGGCCCGAAGAAGAGGCCGCCGAGGATCTCGCCGATGACCGGGGGCTGGCGAAGCCGGGTGAACAGTCTGCCCATCAGGTGCGCGGCGAGCAGCAGCGTCATGAGCGAGGCGAAGAGCCTGAAGAGATCGGTATCAGACATCACGCGTCCAGCCCGCCTCGGTGGATCCGGCCATGCCGGCCGTCCGCGTGGTGCCGTCCACCGGGTCGATCAGCAGGAAGGAGCCCGTACGGCGGTTGTCGCGGTAGTCGTCGAGAGCCAGCGGCTCGGCGGTGCGCAGCACCACACGGCCGATGTCGTTGACGGCGAGTCCGTCGCCGCCGGGGCGCTGTTCCAGCGTGTCGATGTCGATCCGGTGGGAGATCTCCCGGACCACCGCGCGCACCGTGCGCGTGGTGTGCTTGACCAGCACCTTGTCGCCCGCCCGCAGGGGGCGTTCATGGAGGTGGCACACCGTCGCCTCGACGTCCCGGGTGAGCCGGGGCACCGGTCCGGCCGCTATGAGGTCACCGCGCGAGATGTCGAGGTTCTCGGCGAGTCGCACGCTGACCGACTGGGCGGCCGTCGCGGCATCCGCGGCGGTGCCCAGGATGTCGATGCCGGCGATGGTGCCGGTCCGGCCGGACGGCAGCACCGTGACGGTGTCGCCCTCGCGCAGCGTTCCGGAGGCCAACTGGCCCGCGTAGCCGCGGTAGTCGTGGAACTCCGCGCGCTGCGGACGGATCACGTACTGCACCGGGAAGCGGGCGGGCAGACCGGCCGGGTCCGTGTCGACCCGTACGGTCTCCAGGTGTTCGAGCAGGGTCGGTCCCGCGTACCAGTCCATGTGCGCGGACGGCTCCACGACGTTGTCGCCGGCCAGCGCGGACATCGGCACCGCGACGACGTCACGGATCCCGAGCTGTGCCGCGTACGCGGTGAACTCCGCGGCGATCGTGGCGAAGACGGGCTCGGCGTAGCCGACAAGGTCCATCTTGTTGACGGCGAGGACGACGTGCGGAACGCGCAGCAGCGCGGCGACGGCGGCGTGGCGGCGGGTCTGCTCGACCACGCCGTTGCGGGCGTCGACCAGGACCACGGCCAGGTCGGCGGTGGAGGCGCCGGTGACCATGTTGCGGGTGTACTGCACATGGCCCGGGGTGTCGGCGAGGATGAACCGGCGGCGGGGCGTGGCGAAGTAGCGGTAGGCGACGTCGATGGTGATGCCCTGCTCGCGCTCGGCGCGCAGGCCGTCGGTGAGCAGGGCCAGGTCCGGGCTGTCCTGCCCGCGTCGCCGGGACGCCTGCTCGACGGCCTCCAGCTGGTCGGCGAGGACCGACTTGGAGTCGTGCAGCAGCCGCCCCACGAGGGTGGACTTGCCGTCGTCGACGGAACCGGCGGTGGCGAACCGCAGCGTGCCGACGGTGGTGTCGGTCAGGGTGGTGCTGGTCATGACTAGAAGTACCCCTCGCGCTTACGGTCTTCCATGGCGGCCTCGGAGAGCTTGTCGTCGGCTCGGGTGGCGCCACGCTCGGTGAGGCGGCTGGCGGCGATCTCGGCGATCACCTCGGCGACGGTGGCCGCGTCGGAGTCGACGGCTCCCGTGCAGGACATGTCGCCGACCGTGCGGTAGCGGACCAGCCGGCGCTCGACGGGCTCGGTCTCCTTGGGGCCGCCCCAGTCACCGGCGGTCAGCCACATGCCGCCCCGGGCGAACACCTCGCGCTCGTGGGCGAAGTAGATTTCCGGGAGTTCGGTCTTCTCCCGCTCGATGTACTGCCAGACGTCGAGCTCGGTCCAGTTGGACAGCGGGAAGACCCGGACGTGTTCTCCCGCCAGGTGGCGGCCGTTGTAGAGGTTCCACAGCTCCGGGCGCTGGCGCCTGGGGTCCCAGGCGCCGAACTCGTCGCGCAGCGAGAAGACCCGCTCCTTCGCCCGGGCCTTCTCCTCGTCGCGCCGCCCGCCGCCGAAGACGGCGTCGAAGCGGTGGCGCTCGATGGCGTCGAGGAGCGGCACGGTCTGCAGCGGATTACGGGTCCCGTCGGGGCGCTCGGTCAGCCGTCCGTCGTCGATGAACTCCTGTACGTGCGCCACGTGCAGGGTCAGTCCGTGCTCGGCGGTCACCCGGTCGCGGTAGTCGATGACCTCGGGGAAGTTGTGCCCGGTGTCGACGTGCAGCAGGGCGAACGGCACCGGCGCCGGCCAGAAGGCCTTCAGCGCCAGGTGGAGCATCACGATGGAGTCCTTGCCCCCCGAGAAGAGGATGACCGGGCGTTCGAACTCGCCCGCCACTTCACGGAAGATGTGCACCGACTCCGCCTCCAGGGCGTCCAGATGCGTCGGCTGGAACACGGGGGCACGCGTAACGGTGGTCACGCCAATCCCTTCTCGATGAGCAGTGCGTGCATGCGGGCGGCCGATTCGGCCACCGTCCGGCCCTGGGTCTCAAGGCGCATGTCCGGTGCGGCGGGAATCTCGTACGGGTCGTCCACACCGGTCAGATGCGCGATCTCACCCGCCGCCTGCCGGGCGTACAGACCCTTCACATCCCGTACGGCGCAGACCTCGACCGGCGTCGCGACGTGCACCTCCACGAACGGCGTGCCCGTGGCGGTGTGCTGCTCGCGTACGGCGGCCCGCGCGTCGGCGTACGGGGCGATGACCGGCACCAGGACCTTGACCCCGTGCCCGGCGAGTTTCTGGGCCACGAAGCCGATCCGGGTCACGTTGGTGTGCCGGTCCTCCTTGCTGAACCCCAGGCCCTTGGAGAGGAAGGCGCGGATCTCGTCGCCGTCCAGCACCTCGGTGCGGTGGCCGTCGGCGCGCAGCCGTTCGGCCAGGGCCAGGGCCAGCGTGGTCTTGCCCGCGCTGGGCAGGCCGGTGAGCCAGATCGTGGCGCCCCGCTCGGCGGCGGTGGACTCGGCTGTGCCTGCCGTCGGCCCGGTGTGGGCTCTCACGCCGCCCATCACCGCTGCTCCCGCGTCACCCACGCGTCGCGTGTCGCGAGCCGGATCGCCTCCAGCAGGGCCGGGGCGTCGGAGCGGTGGCAGACCAGCAGGTCGGGCAGGTACGGGTCGGCCTGGTTGTAGCGCGGCCGGGAGCCGTCCAGCCGGGAGACGTGCAGCCCGGCGGCGAGCGCCACCGCGGCCGGCGCCGCCGAGTCCCACTCGTACTGGCCGCCGGCGTGGAGGTACGCCCGAGCCCGGCCCTGGATCACCGCGGCGGTCTTGGCGCCCGCCGAGCCCATCCCGACGAGTTCCGCGCCGACCTGTTCGGCGACCCTGGGGAGGAAGGCCGCGGGCCGGGAGCGGCTGGCGAGGATGCCGAGTTCACGGGCCGCGGCGGGCGGGACGGC
This sequence comes from Streptomyces sp. R35, assembly GCF_041053035.1. Lineage (NCBI taxonomy): Bacteria > Bacillati > Actinomycetota > Actinomycetes > Kitasatosporales > Streptomycetaceae > Streptomyces > Streptomyces sp. R35. The sequence continues at coordinate 5,977,286 of NZ_CP163440.1, read as the reverse complement.
GGGGACGCCGGCGGTGGAGAGCGTGACGCCCTGGGCGGGGAGCGCCACGGCTCCCGCCACCAGGCGTCCCTCCGCCCACAGCGCCACATGGACGGCCCAGTCCTCGCGGCCGGCCTCGGCGAACTCGCGGGTCCCGTCCAGCGGGTCCACGATCCACACACGGCCCGCGGCCAGCCGGGCCGGATCGGCGGCACCCTCCTCGGAGAGCACCGCGTCCAGCGGCCGGTGCCGGGCGAGTTCGGCCATCAGGAACTCGTGTGCGCGCGCGTCGCCGAGGTCCTTGAGGGCCTTGGGATCGCCGAAGGCGGGCTCGGCACGCAGCCCGAGGAGCAGCGTGCCCGCTTCCTCGGCGAGCCGGTGGGCCAGCTCGTGGTCGTCGGGCGCACAGCCCGTGCCGTCGTACGCGTCCGTGGGGGCGGGGCGGCGCGCGGTGACGGTGGTGGTCTCGAACAGCCGGCGGATCCAGCGCTCCACCTCCGCCGGGTCGGCGCCCGCCACCACTCCGGACAGCGGAAGGTGCTCCGGGCGGTACGAGTGCTTGCGTGGCGTGGGGGTGCCGGGTGCCACCATCCGGTGGCTCAGCACCATGGGGTGGTCGAGCAGCCCGTCGGCCACCTCGACGGTGACCTCGGCGCCGCCGTGCACATGGCCGGGGAAGAGGAAGAAGCCGTGGCTGAGTTCGGCGCGGGCCGGGCCGATGAACCGGGTGGCCAGCGCGGACTCGATGTCCGACGCCATGTCGAGCGTGTGCAGGTGGGCGCCGGTGCGGAGTTCGGTGGCGCGGACGATGTAGCCGCCACCGCAGCGCGCGGCCACCTCCATGAAGACCGGACCGTCCTCGGTCATGATCGCTTCCAGATGGAAGGTGAGCGTCTCGCCGCCGAGGGCCCGCACGCACCGTACGGCCCACTCCGCCAGCTCCGGGGCGTCGATCTGGACCGAACCCACCGGCTCGCCGTTCTCGAAGCGCAGGGGCGTCCCGACGTACCGGGAGGGCTGGACCACGACGACCTCGCCCTCGAAGAGGAAGCCGTCGATGTGCCAGATCGGGCCCTCGACGTACTCCTCCAGCTCGTAGCCGGCCGTGAACGCGTCGCCCCCGGCCGCCTGCCGGCTCTGGTCGCGGACGAACCCGGCGGCGTCCTCGAAGGTCTCGAAGAGCCGCACGCCCTGGCTGCCGCCCTCGTCGCGCGGCTTGACGATGGTCCGGCCCCGCCAGGGAGCCGCGGCAGCGCCGGCCGTGTCGAGGGAGGCGGCCGCCAGATAACGCGGCACCCGGAACCCGGCCGCGGCCAGCGTGCGCTTCATGGCGACCTTGTCGCGGAAGTTGCGCGCGGCCTCGGGCCGCATGCCCGGGATGCCGAACTCGGCCCGCAGCTCGGCGGCCGGCGTGATCAGCAGCTCGTGCCGGGCGATGATCCGGTCGTACGGGGGCTGCTGGGCCAGCCACGGACGCAGCTGGTCCGCGACGGGCAGAGCCGGATCCCAGGCGAACTTCTCGCACCGGATGTGGCCGGGGATGTTGTCGAGGTATTCACGGGCACCGGCGTAACTGACCTCGTGCACCGTGTGGTCGATGGCCCGCTCGTAGCCGAGCCGTTCAAACAGGTTCTGGTGAAGGACCAGTATCCGCACCGGAGTTCTCCCTGAGGGTGAAGAGAATGACGGCCCAGGCGGCCACGCCGCAGAGGCCCATGAAGACGAAGAGCAGTCCGCGGTCGAACGAGGCCAGCACCAGGCCTCCCGCCGCCGGGCCCGCCCCGAGACCGAGATTGCGCAGGGTGGCCGCGCCGAAGTACGTACCGCGCATGCTGGGTGGCGCCAGCTCGTCGGCCACCACGCTGACGGTGGGGACCACCAGCACCTCGGCCATGCTGACCAGCACGACGAGTGCGACGAGGCCGGTCTTGCCGAACTCCGCGACGGGGAACAGCAGGCAGACGACCGCGAACAGGGCGTTGCCGAGCAGGATCGTCCGGCGGGGGCTGAGCCGCCGCGAGATCATGGTGGCCGGCGGCTGCAGGACGATGACCGCCACCGCGTTCACGGTGAGCAGGATGGAGAAGAACCGCACTCCGTCGGCGAAGCCGCCGCTGACGATCGCGGAGAGGTTCGTCTCGATCTGGCAGTACGCCAGGGTGAACAGGATCATCGAGAGCGTCAGGCCGCGGAACACCCGGTCGGCACCGAGCACTTTGAGCGCCCCGCCGAAGCTGCGCCGCTGCGACGCTTCACCGGAGCTGTCGGAAACCTCGGAGACCTCTGAGACACCGAAGCCGGTGCCGCGGGTGAGCCGCCAGAAAGCCACGGCGAACACGAGATACGAGCAGCCCGAGATGACGAAGGCCGCCCGGGCGGAGGCGATTCCGAGGAAGGCACCTACCGGCGGGCCGATGCCCACCGCGAAGTTGGTCAGCACATAGCGGTGCCGGAACACCGCGGGGCGGCGCTCCTTGGGCAGGCTGTCGGCCATCAGCACCTGGGTGACCGGCCAGAAGAAGGCCGACATGACACCGGAACAGGCGTTCAGCAGGCCGAACACCACGGGGAAGGCCGAAGACCCCTTGAGGAAGGTCGCCGTCAGGAAGAACAGCAGGAAGACCAGGGCGCTGCCGAACAGCCCCACCAGCAGCACCAGCCGCTTGCCGACCCGGTCGGCGAGCACCCCGCTGAAGAAGCCCGCGGTGAGCGAACCGATCTGGCTGAGCCCGACGATGACACCGATGACGTACGGCGGAGCATCGACGTTCTTGCTCAGGTAAATCGTCATGAACGGAATGCAGAGAAAGGAGACCAGCTTAAGAAAGAAGGTGCTCGCCATCGTGACGGAAACAAGTGGATTCCGGTACACGGAGAAATCCCCGGCAGGGTCCGCAGGGTCTTCTACTTTTGTCTCAACGCTCATTCCGTTCCTCGCGGGATACGGAGAACGCCGAAGCGGGCCGGTGGTGACCGGCCCGCTTCGGCGTTCTCGGGGGGGTGCTTTGTGTGCTGTGAAGGTCAGGAAGCGACGTTCTTGTAGAACGGGGCGTCGTCCGGGCCGGTGTAGTCGGGGCGGTACCAGGCCGCCGGGCGCAGGGAGTCGGGAACCGCGTCGGCCACGCCGAGCACCGAGGAGAACAGGGCCATCCGCATCGGGATTCCGGCGTCGGTCTGCCGGAAGACCGCGAGGCGGGGGTCGCCGTTGAGGTCCGTCGCCAGGTCGTTGGAGCCCGGGCGGCCGTCCCGCGGCAGCGGGTGCATGATCACCGCGTCCTCCCGGCACACCCTGCTGACCAGCGCCTTGTCGATACGGAAGGCGTCGCTGTACGGCATCGGCTGGTCCGCGAAGCGTTCGGTCTGCAGCCGGGTCGCGTACACCAGGTCGGCGTCCTTGAGGCCGACCTCCGGCTGGTCGCTCAACTCGACCTTGTGGCCCCGGCTCTCGGCCAGCTCCAGCAGGTGGACCGGCATCCCGAGGGGCTCGGGGGCGACACAGACGATGGTGAGGTCCTCGTACAGGGTGACCAGCTGCATCAGCGAGTGCACCGTACGGCCGTACAGCAGGTCACCGACCAGGGCGATCCGGCGGCCGTCCAGGGTGCCCCCGGTCCGGGTGAACTCCCGGTGCAGGGCGAACATGTCGAGCAGGGCCTGCGTCGGGTGTTCTCCGGCGCCGTTGCCACCGTTGATCACCGGTATGTTCGTGGCCGCCGCGAACTCGTGAACAGCGGACTCCTCGGGGTGCCGCATCACGATGAGATCGCAGTATCCGCTGACCACACGGCTGGTGTCGGCCAGCGACTCGCCCTTGGCGATGGACATGATCTCGGCGCCGGTCGTGGTGATCACCCCGCCGCCCAGGCGCATGAACGCGGCCTCGCAGCTCAGCCTGGTACGGGTGCTCGCCTCGAAGAAGAGACTGGCCATCACCGCGCCCTCGAGGATCCGGGTGACCTGCCGACCCCGGGCCACCGGCGTCAGTATGTCCGCCAGTTCGAAGAGCCGCTCCAGTTCATCCCTGTCGAAGAGATCGCTGGAGAGGATGTGCTTTCCGGTGAGTGACATGACGGATCTGGCTTCCTCTGGGTGTTCAGCAGTGACCGGCCTCCGCATTCGGGGCGCCGACAGTGTACGGGGCATGCGCTTTACCGGAGATATCGGGTTCCGCCCCGCTGCGGGAAACAACGGGGCGGAAATTCGGTGGAATCGCGTCGGATTCAGCGGTCGGCGAGCGCCACCAGCTGCACCGACGAGACGTTCCGCTGTTCCACCTCCTTGAGGGAGGCCACGGCGGTGTCCAGCGACTGGGCGGCGGCGCTGCTGCCCGGCCCGCCGGTCAAGGCATCCAGCTCGCCCTGGAGTTCGGCGCAGACCGCGTCCAGATCGGCCTGCTCGTCAGGCGTTCCCTTGGAGCTGCTCATGGGGTCAATCTCCTTGTTCCTCAGTGGACTTCCTCACGGAAACCCTCGGTGGACTTCCTCGCGGAAACCTCAGTGGACCGTGACGCTCCACAGCTCACGGTTGTTCGTCCGCGCCTCACCGTCGACGGTGTACTCCCCGACGATCTTCAGACGGCCGTGCGCGAAGCGGTGGTTGTCGATCAGCAGCAGATCGCCGCCGTCCATCGGGAAGCAGGCGAAGAACTGCTCGTCGGCGCTCGCGTCCAGCAGGTAGTGCAGGGACTTCTGGTACGCCTCGAACTCCGGGATCTGCTCCTGGATACCGAGGATCTTGTCGCGCAGGTCCTGCTTGAGCCGGACGCCGACGTCGTAGGGGCCACGGGCGTCTGCGAGCGGGTAGAGCAGCGGCAGGTCGCTGAGCTCCTCCCGGACGTTGTTCGCCTCGAACGTGAGGGGCGTGGTGGACAGCCGGGCGAAGTGCTCCTCGAACACCTCGCCGTCGCGCTCCGCGAGCCGGTTGAAGAGGTCGTACCAGCTGACGACGATGGACTCGCCGCGCTCGCCGGCGGGCACCTCGCGCCAGCCCGGCTCGACCATCAGCATCGCGAAGTGCGAGGGCCGCGGGGAGCGCCAGGAACGCGCCGAGTGGGGCCTCAGCCCGCCCGCGACGTAGTGCACCGACTGGGCGCCGCCGGCCTTCTTCTTGTACTTGACCCGGTTGATCTGCGGGTGCGGGTCGGTCTTCTCCAGTTCGCTGAGCGAGGAGTAGTTCATCAGCGGCTCGCCGAAGTGTCCGAGGAAGTCGAGGTAGCGGTCGGGGTCGAGGGGGAAGTCGCGGACCAGGCAGATCCGGTTCTTCTCCATCACCTCGCGCGCCTCGGCCGCGATCTCCTCGACCGACTTTCCGGCACCGGCCACGTGTTCGTCCTGAATGACCTGGGCCAGCGGATTGTCCGCGTACATGCTTGTCGCCTCCTGGGCGATGATCGGGGGTGGGACGGCCGGCAGCCGGCCCGCCGGTGTCTGTCCCGGTTCCGAGTTCTCCACGAGCGGCAAGAACTCGGAACCGGCTCATCAGGCGGCGTTCGCCGCCGCGTTCGCTGCCGGTTCCGCCGTGGCGTTCGCCGCCGCGTCCGCCGCACGGCGCTGGAATCCGCGAGCCTCCGCGAGGCGGCCCGAGCGGGCCAGCAGCGAGGCGTGTGTGAGCAGCGTCAGGCGGTCGGCGTCCTGGCTCTCGGCCTCCGGGCCGAGCAGGGCCAGCGCTTCCTCGGCCCTTCCCTGTCCGGCAAGGAAGTTGGCGAACTCGGCACGCAGCTCGTGCTGGCTCGCGTTGGCGGCCAGGCTCTGCCGGTAGAGGACCTCCGCCAGCGCCGGGTCGCCCAGCCGCTCGGCGGTCAGCCAGGCCAGTTTGCCCAGCGTGTAGGGGTGGTTGGGGCGGCCGGCCAGCGCCCGCAGCATCAACTCCCGAGCCTGCGCGGTGTCGTCCTCGTGCCGTGCCACGAAGAGCGCGTAGTTGCACAGGGTGCGGGGGTGCACCGGGTCCAGCCGCAGCGCCTCGCGGTAGCGCTCACCGGCGTACTGCGGGTCCTGCTTCTTGTGCTCGGCGTACAGCGCGAAGTTGCTGTTCACGCGGGCGTACCGGGTCTCCGCGCGGACCGGGCGGCCGGCCTCCCGCTTCCTGTCGTCCGGCGTCCAGTGGATCTTCTCGGTCCACAGCGAGAGCAGCCGCAGGTCGTGCGCGTCCCTGGGATAGCGGGCCTGCATCTCGGCCAGGGCGATCGGGTCGGGCCGGTCGGCGAGGTAGCCGAAGCGGCCCATGGTCTCCCACTCGGAGAGGGTGATCAGCTCCTTGAGCTCTTCCGGGTAGTCCGGGCGGATCTTCGTCGCGTTGATCCGGCTGCCCTCGGCGAGCACCGCACGGTCGAACTCCTCGCCGGCCAGCTCCAGGAAGCGGGCGAAGTCCTCCTGGAGGTTCTCCTGCCGGCCGATGAAGTCGATCTCCTCGCCGGGGGCACCGACGTAGGAGGTGTAGATGTTGCCCAGCGCACCCGGCAGGATCGTCACCGCACGACGTACGAAGGTCTCGAAGTCGTCGCTCTCGCAGTGTTCGTCCAGCGGATACTGGGGCCGCCAGCCCTTCTCCATCCGGTAGGACCAGTACGAGCGGTACCACTCCAGCGGATCGCGTACGAAGGCACCGACGATGCTGTATCGCGAGCGGTCGAAGTCGGCCAGCAGGTCGTGCTCGCGCATCGCCGGATCGCCGACGTCCTCGAAGGCGATACCGAGTTCCCTGATCTTCTTGCGGATCCAGGTGCTGCCCGTCTTCGGGGTCAGCAGCAACAGCGCGTTACTGCGCGTCAGATGAATGGCCATGCTCTGCTCCAGGATTCGGCGCCTTCGCCGCCTTCCGGCGGACGGCGCGGGGTGAGTCGAAAAGCTTCAGGGTGGTGTCGTCCGGCGGTCCGGCAGCATCCCTCCCCGGTACCGCGTCCCCGGGCTGTCCCAGCCAGGTGTGCAGGTACTGGGCCAGCAGCGTGTTCAGCGCGCGCCGGTTGCCGGTGGTCACCACCTCGTGGCCCTCGCCAAGGAAGAGGGCGAGGGTCGCGTCCTGGCCGGTCTGGGCCAGGGCCATGAACATCCGTGTCGCCATCTCGGCCGGTACCCGGCTGTCGTTGGCGCCGTGGACGAGCAGCACCGGGCACCGGAAACCCTCGGGCCGGTTCACCGGCGAGGCGGCCGCCAGGGCCGCCCGCTGCTCCGGTGCCGCCGGATCGCCTATCCGCCGCCGGAGCATCGGGAGCGCGGACCGCCAGAAGGCCGGCGGCTCCTCCACGAACCGCACCAGGTCGGTCAGCGGCGAGGTCGCCACCGCACAGCGCAGCGTCCGCCGGGTGGTCGCGGCCATCTGGAGCACGGCATACCCGCCGTAGCTCCCGCCGAGGAGGGCGATCCGGTCCGGGTCGGCGAGCCCCTCGGCCACCGCCCAGTCCAGGGCGTCCTCCAGGTCGTCCTGCATGGCGGCGCCCCACTGCCGGTCGGCCGCGTTGATCCAGGCCGAGCCGAAGCCGGTGGAGCCACGGAAGTTGGGCTCGATCACGGTGTAGCCGCGGGCGGCCAGCCAGGCCCGCCGCTCGGCGTACTCCCAGCGGCTGCGCCGCCACGGACCACCGTGCACCAGCAGAACGGCAGGTCCGGGCCCGCCCTCCCGCCACGCCCGGTCGGCACGGGTCACATACGTGACGGCTTGGCCGCCGTCACGCAACGGCACCCGGACCGGCCTGCACTCGACCGGCAACGGATCCTGGCCCGGCTGCGCCCGGCTGAGCGGCCAGACCTCACCCAGCGCCGTGTCCTGGACGACGTACCGTGCGTCCTGCTCCGGGCGGTGCGCGGCGACCAGCCATCGGCCGCCCCGGCGCTCCAGCACCACGGGTTCGGCGCCGAGTCCGGCGCGCAGCCGCTCGATCCGCGGCGCCGCCTCCTCGTCCAGCGCGACACAGGCCGGCCGCGCCCGCTCTACGTGGACGAGGTCGGGGCGGCCGGTGTCCTCGGCGAACAGGATCCCGGCGAAGTCCCCGCCCTGGACCCGGTGCACGGTTCGCGGGGTACCGGCCGGTGCTCCGGGCCGGCAGTCCAGCTCGGCCAGCCGTACGCCGTCGGGCCCGTCCGGCAGCACCAGGTACAGGCTGTCGCCGTCGTCGCCGAACCGCAGCAGCCGTACGGTGAGGGCGTCCTCGTGCGCGATGTGCAGGTAGAGAGCGCCACGGTCATCGCCCGGCGCCGGCATGTGCCGCAACTCCCGGGAGCCGTCCGGCAGTACGGCCTCGGTCAGCCGCGGGCGCAGAGCACGGTCGAAATACACGGCGGAGTGGCGGGACCCTCGCAGCACCGGGGTCGTCTCGCCGGTGTGCAGCGAGACCCGCAGGTAGTCCCGGCTGCCCGGATCACGGCCGTCGGCCGAGAGGACGACCTCTGCGGGCCGCTGCTCGGAGAGTCCGGCGATCTGCGTCCGAGCCGCCGTTCCGTCACCGACCGGTGCCCACTCGCCCGTTTCGACCCGGACCCGGAAGAGGGTCCAGTTCTCGGCCCCGTCCGCGTCCGCCGTGGCCAGGCCGATGCCGGGCAGATGGGTCCAGGTGAAGCCCCGGCAGCGGGCCGCCCCGACGCCCGAGCGGGTCAGTTCGCGGCGCGCCTCCACGTCGTACAGCACCAGGTGCGGGGCCGAGGAGCCGCTGGACAGCCAGCCGGCGAACCGGCCGTCGGCGCTGAGCGACGGCGGCCCGTTGACCTCGCCGGGCTCGCTCACGTCGGCCTCGCCGGGCTCGCTCACGGGGTCACCGGGCCCGCTCACGGGGTCGCCGGGGTCCGGCCGCCCGCAGCCGCGTGGACGCGGGCGACGCAGTCCACGACAGCGTCGATGTCGGGCTCCTGGGGGACGGTGATCCGCACCCCGAGAGGCCATTCCTCGGGATAGCCCTTGAGGTCGTGCAGCAGCCTGGTGCGGTAGCCGGCGGCGAGCAGCTCCGCGACGATCTCCGCCGCGTGGGGGCTTTCCAGGCAGATGTAGTTGGCGTCCGAGGCCCAGACGCGCAGCCCTTCGATCTTCTCCAGGCCCGCCACCAGGATCTCCCGGCACGCGAGCGCCCGCTCGATGCTCTCGCGTACCGCGTCGGGCCGGGTCAGCAGCCGCACGGCGGTGCGCTGGGCGACCCCCGAGACGCTGTTGGGCATCAGCCAGAACGGGAAGTCCTCCCGGGCGAAGACCTGCGAGACCGCGAAGCCGATGCGCAGGCTCGCCAGGCCCCATGCCTTGGAGAAGGTCCGCATCACCACGAGGTTCGGGTACCGCGACACCAGGCGCAGGGCCGAGTCCGGGGCGAAGTCCGCGTACACCTCGTCCAGGATCACCAGACCCTGTGCGCGGTCCAGGAGCGTGCCGATGTCCTTCAAGTCGAATTGGTAGCCGAGCGGATTGCGCGGCGAACACAGCACGATGACGGCGTCGGGCCGGTCCAGATAGGGGTCGAGGGCCGGGAGGAGTTCACCGGGCTCGCGCACCGGGACGCTCTGGTAATTCCAGCCCTGCTGCCGGGAAACAGTGGCGGTGAGATGGAAGTTCGGGGTGACGTCGACCACGAGGCCCTGATAGGCGCTGCGCAGCAGGGTGTCGATGAGCTGCGTGGCGCCGGCACCGACGCGCACGAACTCCTCGGATACGCCGAAATGGGCGGCCGCGGCCACGGCCACGCTCTTGCTCCAGACATCGTCCTTGTTGGTGATGTCGATGGATTCGGTGGCAGACATCATCTGGTCGGCCTGCTCACGCGGGTCCAGGAATTGGTTGCCGGTCCAGGTCAGATCTAGCGTCATCGGAAGTTCCGCCAAGGTAGGGATGGCTCAAGGTGGTTGGGGGCAGGGCTTTGGAGATCAGAACTCCGGGGCTCAGAGCTTTGGAGGTCGGAGCTCTGGAAGTCGGAGCTCTGGAAGTCAGAGCAGGAAGCGCCGCTTCTTCCCGCCCAGCGGGGTGATGCGTGCGCAGTGCTCCAGTTCCGGGTCCTCCCCGGGAAGCAGGTCGGCCACGGCCTCGCGCAGTGCGGTCGCCAGGGCGCCGGGGTCGGCGCAGGAAGCCTCCGAGGACCAGCGCAGCAGGGCGCGGTCCCGCTCGCCCAGCACGAACTGGAAGTCGGCGAGGCCCGGGAGGAAGCCGATGGCCCGCGTCATCGCGTCGGCGGGCACCTCCGCGGTACGGAAGCGGACCGTCTCCGGCTCACGGCCACGCAGCCGCAGCAGCCGCTGGGAGCCGTCCGCGGCGGTCTCCAGGTCGCCCAGGTCGCCGGTGCGGTACCGGGCGAAGACCGTGCTCCGGTTGACCAGGTTGGTGAGCAGCAGCTCGCCCCTGCCGGAGGGCGCGGGCCGCCCGCTCTCGTCGAGCACTTCGAGCCGTACGTTCTCGCCCAGCACGCGGTACGTCGTCCCGTCCGGCCCGGTCGCGGCGATCAGGCCGCCTTCCGTGGAGGCCAGCGCGTCCACCACGGGCGCCCCGAAGTAGCCGGTCAACCGCTCACGGTCGTCCGGGTGCAGGGGCTCTCCGCTGACCAGGAGCAGCTTCGGCCGCCAGGGCGCCCGCTCGGCACCCTGCCCCAGAAGGGCCGCCCGCAGATCCAGCAGATAGGTCGGTTTGCCGTACAGCACGGGAGCCTGGAACTTCTCGTAGAGCGCGAGGGTTTTCTGTCCTGACTCGGGCAACTGCAGGCGCAGGTAGAGCGCGTTGTCCAGCGACGGCAGGGGTCGTACGAAACTGGGCCGGCCCGGCTTGTTGCTGACGAACACGACACCGGGTGCACCGCGCCGGAAGGTGTCACGGGGAAGCCCGGCGAGGTCCCGGATCTGCTCGAAGAAGTGGTAGTTGACGGCGTACCAGGCGGAGTCGTCGAGGGTGACCTCAAGGGGTCTGCCGGTGGTGCCGCTGGAGGAGAGGCGGTGGTCCTGGCCGTCGCCCGTCCGCACCCGGAACCGCTCGCCGTCGGCCTGGTGGTCGGCGCGGTCCACCACGGGCAGCTCGGCCGCCGCGTCCAGATCCCGGTAGTAGGGAACGCTCCGGCGCAGGTATGTCAGGAAGTCCTCGTACGCGGTAGTCATAAACCTTGCCCAATCGGCGGGTTGACGGGAATCAATGCCGGGCAGCACAAGGTGACTTCAAAGAAAGGGGTCAGAGAATCGACTGCATACACCCGGGAACGGAAGGCAATAGCCACTGCCTCAATTAGGTGGGCTGCCGGAAATTCCGACACTTCTTCCGCCACCAAGAGCGTGACACCTTCGCACTCTCTTGTCAAACATCCGGGAAACAAAATTCCAGGGACCCGAAAAGGAACGCCCAAAGGGCCTTGCACGACATCAAAAGAATGTCATGCAAGGCCTTTTAGGGCACGGTATTTTTGCGGCTCAGCCAGCCGCGAGCGCCGCCAATTCGGCTACGTCATATTCGGCACGTGAAGGACTGCCGTGGCGCGTCAGCTTTCCGCGGCTAGCCCATTTGCGGACGGTCGCCTCGGGCACTCCCGCGGCCTGGGCCGCCAGCCGGGTCGGCAGGGTCCGCCCCTCGAACGCCGGGGCCGCTCCGTTCGCGGCCAGCGACCGCCGCAGCGCCAGCCACTCCCGGGCCGGCCAGGTGTGCCCGGATCCGCAGCGCACGTCACCGCCACCGTCACCGTCACCGCCACCGGAGCGATCCCCGCCCCCGTCGCCCACCCGCGACTCCACCACGCTTCCGCAACCGGGACGTGGACAGCGGCCGATCGTGATCCGGCTGCGCTCTCCGGGGGGTCGGGTGACGCGCCGGGCGTCCGCGACCAGCCGGTCGAGCTCCTCGGCCAGGTCGGCGACGGCCGGATGATCGACCAGCACATCCAGGTGCCGGAGCAGGAAGGCGGCCAGCGGTCCGACGGCACGCTCCGGCGGGGCTGTCTCCACGAGTCGGGTGACCGCACCGGCCCAGGAGGCCAGCACACCGACCATCGCCGTGCGGACGGCCGAGGCCTTCTCGTTGAACGCGAGCCCGAAGTTCTTGCTGCCGCTCACCCGTTCACCGCGGCTGGTCACGACGGGAACCAGGACGTACTCGATCTCACGGTGCAGCCTGGGAAGTTCCGCGAGGGCGGCCGCGAGGGCGGCCTTCGGCGTACGACATCCGGCGCCATCGACGGTGTGGTGCATAGGGGGATTCCTCAGGTACGGAGTCGATCAGGACCAGGAAGGACGGGGCTCGTCTCCTAGTCCCAGCCCCAGCTGAAGGTGGTCACCTGGGACGACGAGTCCGCACGGACCTCGGGTGCGGTGGTCCGCTGTGCCGATGCGGTCAGCAGTACGGCGGCGGCCAGCGCGGCCACGGAGCAGGCGATTGCGGTCAGGAAGCGCTTAGGCATGGAGGTCCTCTTCAGCAGTACGCAATTCGTTGTGTCATGCGTGCGTCTCGAGTCGGCGACTCCGCGGGAAATCATGTTTCCCGCGAATTCATCCGTCCGTTTGCGCAACCAAGGTGACACACGCTCGCAGCGCGATTCCAGAGACTTCGCTGGCCATAAGTTGCCCCGGCCACAAGGTGCCATTCAGAACGGGTCGCCGGCACTTCCCGGCACCGGCTCGGGCGTCAGCAGGACCGTCGCATCGCACATGCCCGCGGACCGTGGATCGGCAGAAGTCACGAGATCAGCGCCCATATGGAGATCTGCCAGGGCCCTTCGGACCGCCGCCAGGACAGCGGCTCCCACGGCTTCCCTCGACGCTCCGTTCACGTACAGAACGGCGCTATGTCCATATTCGCGAGTTCTAGGCGCGTAGATATGCTCGACAATGCAGTCCGGAACGCCTGACAATTCCATGGCGACGTCATTGATGTCCAGCCGACGTCGACTCAGCTCCGGAAATCTTTGCCGGATGTGGATTGCGTACATGGGCTCATGGTGGCACCGCGAAGCCGCGGAACATTGGGCCGGCGGCGGCCGCTAACTGCCATGGCACGAGACGGCCATGGCTCCCGGCCTACAACCAGCCGGCCCTGATGACCTGTACTCCGGCCTCGAACCGGCTGCGCGAGCCCAGCCTGCCCATGATGTCGGCCATCATCCGCCGCACCGTGCGCAGCGAGACACCGAGTTTGCGTGCGGCCACCTCGTCCGTACTGCCCATCTCCAGCAGCTTCAGCAGCTCCATCTCCTGTGCCGTGAGCTCGCCCGGCCCGGAGGGCTTGACTCCGTCCAGAGGGTGTCCCTGCTGCCAGGCCGTCTCGAAGAGGTGCACCAGCGCGGCCAGCACCCCCGGCGCCTTCACCACGACGGCCCCGTCCCGGCTGTTCTCCGGATCGGTGGGCAACAGCGCCACGGACCGGTCCACGACGAGCATCCGGACCGGAAGAGAGGGAATCGTCCGGATCTCGCCGCCCAGTCCCGCCAGCCAGCGGGCGTATTCGGTGGTGGCCCGGTCGTTGCGGACACTGTCGAGGTACAGCGTCCGGATCCGGACCCCCGCGGCCAGGGTCTTCTCGTCCAGCGGCCGACTGGCTTCCAGGGCCTCCTGGCTCTGCGCCCCGCCCGGCATGAAGGAGAGCAGTTCGTACCGCGCCTGCCCGGCGAGCTCGGCCAGCCGCGCCCGCACCGTGGCGACCTCGTCGAGCTGCTCAAGCCCCACGTTGCCCCGGTTCCCCTGATGCGCGGAGTAGACGGCGGCGAGCTCGGCGGCCTGCATACGGGCCGCCGCGAGCTGCGCCTGCTGGTTCTGGATCTCGGTCTCACGCCGGTTCAGCAGGACGCCCAGGCCGATCTCCGGGTTCAACGCCACCGGCGCCGTCGAATATTTGGCCGGATAGAGCATGGACAGCTCGGCCAACTCATCCAGACAGTCGCGCACTTGGGTCTCGGTCATCTCCAGCTGCCGGGCGATCTCGGCAACCCCCCAGCCGGGACGTCCGACCACCGTCCGATAGACGTCCAAGAGCCGGTCACTCAGCCCGAACAGCGCTGACAGCGGGGCTCGGCCCGCCTCTCGCTCCGCGTCGTCACCGACCACCGAAACGGCCATCGGTGCTCCCCCTCTCGACAACATCACCATCCAACCGCCCCCCGGCGCCGAGCAGATAGTAGACGCCAATGCTTAAAGATCAAGCCATGTGGAGCACGAATAGTGAGGCAAAGCACAACTCTCTGGTCGGGGCCAGGACATGCAGGTCAGGGCCGGTGCGGCGGGCGCACTGACATCCGCCCCGGCAACCTGGCGGCCACCGTTGCCGGGTCCGTACCGAGCACGGATCCTGTGTTCAGGAGGTCGCCGGTACCCCGTCCACGAGCTCCGCGGGACCGGTCCCGGCGGCCGCCAGCACGGCAAGCGACTGCCGCAGTTGCCCCCACGACGCGGGACGGAGCAGCGCCTCGGCCTCTTCCGGCGAGCACATCCGCCACTCCGCCAACTCCACCTCATCGAGCCGGATCCCCGTCAGGTCCCCGTCCTCCAGCGGCCCGCCGTCGAAGACATGCACCATCCGGGGCCGATCGTCCGTGCGGTTCACCCAGTCCACGCTGAGCAGCCGTCCGGGAGTACACCGCAGGCCGGTCTCCTCCCGGATCTCGCGGACAGCCGCCTGGCGGGGTGTCTCCGTCCCGGCCTCGACGGTGCCGCCGGGCAGCCCCCAGTGCCGTTCGTCGTGCCTCGGCTGAAGCCGCACCAGCAGGATCCGCCCACGGCTGTCGGTGAAGAGCACCCGGGCCTTGGCCACCGCCCCGGGCAGCCCGCCTCCCGCAGCCGCGGATCCGGCCGGCGCGGGCGGCGTCGGGACCAGCCGGAACTCGTTGCCCTCAGGGTCCCGCACGAGCTGGAACGAGCCCTGCTCATCAGCGTCCGGCAGGAGCAGGGTGGTGGCGCCGAGCTCACCGGCCCGAGCGCGGGTGGCCCCGATGTCCGCCACCCCGATCTCGAAGGGCAGGCGGTTCCTGCCCGCCCCGGCCTCCGGTGCCGGCTGGAAGGCGAGTGGGGGAAAGCCCGGCGCTGCGACGCGGAACGATCCACGAGCCCGCTCGACCGGCGTGCCGCCCAGCAGGGACGCCCAAAAACGGGCCAGGGCCTCCGGGTCACGGGCGTCGACGACTATCTGGTGCAGGTACATGCGGGGAGCGTAGCCATGGGCGCTCCAGGGGTGCGAAGCCGCTCGCGTGAGGTGATCCGCGACCCGCGACCTCTTTCCCGACGACCGGCCGCGCCACCACGAACGGAGCAAGCCCGACCGCTACGGCTGGTTCACCGGCGTCACCCGCGAGGCCGTCAAGAGCCTCCGCTCCACCACGTCACATCGACCGTGCGGCCTCGGTCGCCTGCTGGGTCTCGTACGGAGACCGACCGGATCCCCGGCCGTATCCTGGCGGGCATGAGGCGGACCTCCTTCGCGAACTGGCCCTGTTCCATCGCCCGCACCATGGATCTGCTCGGGGACTGGTGGACGCCGCTCGTGCTCCGGGAGGCGTTCTACGGAGTACGGCGCTTCGACGCGTTCCAGCAGTCGTTGGGCATCGCGCGGAACACGCTGGCGGAGCGGTTGCGGCGGCTGGTGGACGAGGGGCTGCTGGAGAAGCAGCCGTATCAGAGCGAGCCGGTGCGGCACGAGTATCTGCTCACCGCGAAGGGGCGGGACTTCTTCGGAGTCCTCATGGCCATGAACGCCTGGGGAGACCGCTGGCTCGCCGGGGAGGAGGGCGTGCCGATCGTCTTCCGGCACGAACGGTGCGGGCACCAGGGGCATGCCGAGGTGGTGTGCTCCTCGTGCGGCGAGGCGATGACCGCGGAGGACACCCGGCCGCGGCTCGGGCCCGGCTATCCGGCGCGGCTGGCCGAACGGGCCCAGGTGCGGGAGCGGTTCGGGGAGTAGGGGCATTCCTGGGGGCCCGGCGCCCGGCGATTCGTCTCCTTACATGGGCACTTGGCACTGACCGGCCCGTCCCTGTGGAACCACCCGTCCCCGTAGGGCAGTCTTCTCTCCCGTGGGGAACCCGGGGAACCTTCCGTCTCAGAGCGCGTCCGCCGACGCCGCCGCGCACATGGTGGTGGCCGGGGACGACGCCCTGGCGCACCGGCTGGCCGCCGAACTGCGCGGAGTGTACGGCGAGCAGGTCACCCTCGTCGTGCCGCCCGCCCAGCGGAGGGTGCGGCCACCGGTGGTGGGGCGGGCGCGGGCCACGGCCTTGTTCGACCGGGTGTCCGCGGCGGTGAACCGGGCTTCCGGGAACGGCGACTCGGGAGTCGCCCGGACCGAACCCCCGCGCTCCGACCGCGTGTTGGAGGCCGCCGACCTCACCGAGGCCGTGTTCGCCGACGCGGGCGTCGAGCGGGCCGCCGCGCTGGCGCTCATGTACGACGACGACGAGACCAACATCCGCGCCGCCCTCACCGCCCGGCGGCTCAACCCCCGGATCCGGCTGGTCCTGCGGCTCTACAACCGGCGCCTCGGGCAGCACATCGAGGCGCTCCTCGACCAGGCCTCGGCGCTGGCCGCGGCGGGTGCCGGTGCCGCGGGAGCCGGCGGTGAGGGTGACGGCGAGGCGTTCGACGCGTCCACCACCGTGCTGTCCGACGCCGACACCGCCGCGCCCGCGCTGGCCGCGACCGCCGTGGCCGGCACCAGCAAGGTCGTCCAGACGGACGGGCTGATGCTGCGCGCGGTGGAGCGGCCGCCGCCCGGCCCCGGGGAGGTCGCCGATCCGGGGCTGTGCACGCTGGCGCTGCTGTCCGCCACGACCAGCGATCCCGCCGGCGCCGACGGGTCCGAGAGCAGTGGGGCACACGGTCCCCAACTCCTGCCCGACGAAAGGGCGGTGGCCGCCGCCACCGGGCGCGGGACCGTCGTACTGGAGAACGTCTCGTACTCAGGACCCGCGCTGTCCGCCGGGCGCAGCATCATGCCGTTCGGGTCGTTGCTGTCCCGGCGGCTGCGGTGGTCGTTCGCCGGCCTTGTGGGGTGTGTGGTCGGCCTCGCCGTCGCGTCGATGCTGGTCACCGGGGAACATCCGCTGCAAGCGACCTATCTGACGCTGCTCGATCTCTTCGCCATCAACGACCCCGCCATCGGGAAGCCCCTCGGGCGGCAGATCCTCCAGCTTTTCTCCGGGCTCGTCGGGTTGCTGCTGCTGCCCGTGCTGCTGGCCGCCGTGCTGGAGGCGCTCGGTACGTTCCGCAGCGGGTCCGCGTTGCGGAAGCCGCCGCGTGGGCTGTCCGGGCATGTGGTGCTGCTCGGGGTCGGCAAGATCGGCACGCGGGTGCTGGCGCGGCTGCGGGAGCTGCAGATTCCCGTGGTGTGCGTCGAGGCCGATCCGGAGGCGCGGGGGCTGGCGCTGGCGCGGCGGCTTCGGGTGCCGGTGGTGCTGGGGGATGTGACGCAGGAGGGCGTGCTGGAGGCCGCCAAGATTCATCGGGCGCATGCGCTGCTGGCGTTGACCAGCGCGGACACCATGAATCTGGAGGCCGCGTTGTACGCGCGGACCGTGCGGCCCGATCTGCGGGTGGTGCTGCGGCTGTACGACGACGACTTCGCGACCGCCGTGTACCGCACCCTGCGTGCCGCGTATCCCGATGCGCTCACCCGGAGCCGGAGCGTGTCGCATCTGGCCGCGCCCGCGTTTGCCGGAGCCATGATGGGGCGGCAGATTCTCGGGGCGATTCCTGTGGAGCGGCGGGTGCTGCTCTTCGCTGCCGTGGATGTGGGTGGGCATGCGCAGTTGGAGGGGCGCACGGTGGGTGAGGCGTTCCGGGCGGGGGCGTGGCGGGTGCTCGCCCTCGACACACAACGCCAGGCCTCCGGCCCGGTGTCCGCCGAGCGGGCCTCGGGGCTGGTGTGGTCCCTTCCCTCCACGTATGTGCTTCGCGCCGAGGACCGGGTGGTGCTGGCGGCGACTCGGCGGGGGCTGGCGGAACTGTTGGGACGACGGCCTCGGGAGCGGGCCGGAACGTAGGGTGCGGGTGGGCGGTTTTCGCCCCCGCCGCCCCTACCCGTCCCATCCCTGGGGGCTGCGCCCCCAGCCCCCCCTAAAAGATTGCGCAGTTCCCCGCGCCCCTAAAAGGGGACCTGGTCACAGCTGTAGGTGCCTGTTGGCGAAGTCGAGTTCCAGGCGGACCTGCTTGATGCGTTCGTCGACGACGAGGGAACCGTGGCCCGCGTCGTAGCGATAGACCTCGTGGACGGCGTCGCGGGCGGTGAGGCGGTCGACGTAGTTGTCGATCTGGCGGATGGGGCAACGGGGGTCGTTGACACCCGCCGAGATGTAGACGGGAGACTTGACCGCGTCGACGTAGGTGAGAGGGGACGACGCCGAGAAGCGCTCGGGGACCTCCTCCGGGGTGCCGCCGAGGAGCGTACGGTCCATCGCCTTCAGGGCCTCCATCTCGTCGTGGTACGCCGTGACGTAGTCGGCGACCGGAACGGCGGCGATACCGAGGGTCCACGCGTCGGGCTGCGTACCCAGGCCGAGAAGCGTGAGGTAACCGCCCCAGGAGCCGCCGGTGAGGATCAGCCGGTCGGGGTCGGCCAGCCCGGACGTCACCGCCCATTCACGGACCGCCGCGATGTCCTCCAGCTCGATCAGGCCGACGCGGTGCTTGAGCGCGTCCGTCCACTCACGGCCGTACCCCGTCGAGCCCCGGTAGTTGACCCGGACCACCGCGTAGCCGTGGTCGACCCAGGCCGCCGGGCCCGCCGCGAACGAGTCGCTGTCGTGCCAGGTCGGGCCGCCGTGGATGTCGAAGACCGTGGGGAGGGGCGTCGTCGCGCCGGCCGGCTTCTGGACCAGGGCGTGGATGCGGCCGCCCGGGCCCTCGACCCAGACGTCCTCCACGGGAACCGAGCCCGGGGACTTCAGGCCGGGGGGATCGAGGACGACCTCGCCGGTCGTCGAGCGGACGGCGGACGGCTCGGCGGCCGACGACCACAGGTACTCCACCGTGCCGTCCGGGCGGGCCGTCGCCCCGGACACCGTGCCGGGCGGTGTCTCCACCTTGACCAGCTCGCGGGACGCGATGTCGTAGCGCCACAGGTCGCTGCGTGCCTCGAAGCTGTGGGCGATGAGGAGAGCCGAACCGTCGGGATACCACTCGGCCGCCACGTCGCCCGGCAGGTCCAGCGCCAGGTCCGTCTCCTCGCCCGACACGACATCCCACACCAGCGGCTCCCAGCGGCCGCGTCGCTGGTGACCGATGAGCAGCCGGCTGTCCCCGTCGACCGGGGCGAAGCCCAGCACCTCCAGGCCCAGCTCGACCGTGCCGCCCTTGGAGTCGTCGAGCTCCGCGACCGTCGAACCGTCCAGGCGCAGCACCCGCAGCGCCGAGTGCATCGCGTCGCCGTGCTCGGTGTGCTCGATCGCGATCAGCGAGCCGTCGTGCGAGAGGTCGCCGACCCCGGCCGACTCCCGGTGCCGGTAGATCTCCACGTGGGCCTCGCCGGTCCGAGCCACATGGATCGTCGAGCCGTCGTCGTCCGTCGAGCGGCCCACCACCGCCGTACGCCCGTCACGGCCGATGGCGAGCCCGGAGGGATAGGAGGGTTCGAGACCGGGGACCGCCGGCTCGTCGGCGCTGTCCGCGTCCCCCTTCCTCTCCGCCTCCCCGGAGAATCGCTGGCGGCGCCAGATGCCGAACTCGTCGCCGTCCTTGTCGTCGAACCACCAGATCCACTCGCCGTCGGGCGAGAGCACCCCGTCCGTCGTCCCGTTCGCCCGATGCGTGACCTGGCGCTGCTCCCCCGTCGCGCGGTCCCACGCGTACAGCTCGTACGTCCCCGTCGCGTTCGAGACGAACAGGGAGCGGTGCGGGGCGTCCTCCGCCCAGTCCGGCAGCGACACCCGCGGCGCGCGGAAGCGCTTCTCCCAGTCGGGCATGGCCGCCTGCTGCTGCTCGATGGACCTGCTGCTCTCAGTCATGGCCCCATAGTGCCTGGCTCGCCCGACAATTCGCTGGCGAGGTCCCCAGCCTGTGGATAACTTCGCGGCCATGTACTCACCGACACCCGCCGACTGGCACGAGGCCAACCGCGCCCACTGGGACGAACGTGTGCCGCTGCACGTCGCCAGCGACTTCTACGACCTCGACGCCTTCCGCGCGGGCAAGGACGCGCTGCGCGACTTCGAACGCGCGGAGGTCGGGGACGTGACCGGACGGTCCCTTCTCCATCTGCAGTGCCATATAGGCGTCGACACCCTGTCGTGGGCACGGCACGGAGCCTCCCGCGTCGTCGGCCTCGACTTCTCCGAACCGGCCGTCGAGGTGGCCCGCGATCTCGCCGCCGAGCTGGGCTTCACCGCCGACCGCGCGGCGTTCGTCGCGTCCGACGTGTACGCCGCGAGGAAAGCCGTGCCGGATACGTCGTACGACATCGTCTATACGGGCGTGGGCGCGCTGTGCTGGCTGCCCGACATCCGGCGCTGGGCCGAGACCGTCACCGCGCTCCTCTCCCCCGGCGGCTTCCTCTATCTCGCCGAGTTCCATCCGCTCACCGACATCCTCGACGACGAGACCGGCTCGCGGGTCATCAACGACTACTTCACCCGGGACGCCTGGATCAACGAGCTGTCCGGCACGTACGCCGACCTGGAGGCCGCCACCGCCAACGACCGCAGCGTGCAGTGGCAGCACCCGCTCGGCGAGGTCGTCTCCGCGCTCGCCGCCGCGGGCCTGCGCATCGAGTTCCTGCACGAGCACGACGTCTCGCTGTTCCAGCGGTTCGACTCGTTCGAGGTACGTGACGGATACCACCGCTTCCCGGCGGACCGGCCGCGCATCCCGCTCATGTACTCGCTGAAGGCGAGTGCGGCGGGCAAGGCGAGTACGGCCTGACGCGGCGCATCTTGGATGTTTGTGCAGGTCAGAGGTGATTGTCAGTGGTCGGGTGCAGACTTTTCCGCATGACCGATCTGCGCAAGACAGTCGAGAGCTACTGGGCCACCGCCGACGCCCGGGACTGGACCGCGTTCGCGGACACACTGGCCGACGACGTCGTCTACACCCTGCCGCAGACGCGTGAGCGCATCAGCGGCAGGGAGAGGTACGTCGAGTTCAACCGCGAGTATCCGGGCGACTGGCGCGTCAGGATCGAGCGGGTCATAGCCGAGCCCGGTCAGGCCGTCACCTGGACCCACTTCACCGTGGGCCTGGAGGAGATGCACGCGATCACGTTCTTCACGGCGGACGAACAGGGGCGCATCGCCACGGTGACGGACTTCTGGCCGGAGCCGTACGAGCCCCCGGCGGGCCGGGATCACCTGACCGAGCGGTACTGACCCCGCGGCCCGGCCGCGTGCACGGGCCCCGTACCTTGGAAGGCGTGTACCGGTTCCTGCTGACGCCCCGCTGGTGGGGGATCAACGTCTTCGTGCTGTTGGCCATCCCTTTCTGCATCTTCATGGGGTCATGGCAGCTGGGGCGGTTCGAGGACCGGGTGCAGGACCACCGGGCGGCGGACAAGCAGGCCGCGGCGGCCAAGACGGAGGCGGCCCGTCCGCTCGCCGAGCTGCTGCCCGTGGACACGAACACCTCCGGCAAGCAGGCCACCGCCACCGGCCGGTACGGCAAGCAACTGCTTGTGCCCGACCGCGAGCTGGACGGCAAGCGCGGCTTCTATGTACTGACGCTGCTGCGGGTCGACGGCGGCCAGGCGCTGCCCGTCGTCCGGGGCTGGCTGCCCGGTGACGCGGACTCGGCGAAGGCGCCGGCCGCGCCCACCGGCGAGGTCACGGTGACGGGTGCGCTCCAGGCATCCGAGAGCCCGGGGGCGAACGGCGTCAGTGCGGCCGGCGGTCTTCCCGAGGGGCAGACCGGCGCGATCAGCTCGGCCTCGCTGGTGAACCTCGTGCCGTACAAGCCGTACGACGCGTGGATCACCCTCGAAAAGGCCGACAGCGGGATGAAGGCCGTGCCCGCGACCGCCGCGCAGAACACCGGCCTGGACCTGAAGGCGTTCCAGAACCTCGGCTACACCGGCGAGTGGTTCGTCTTCGCGGGCTTCGTCGTCTTCATGTGGTTCCGGCTGCTGCGCCGCGAGGTGGAGTTCGCACGGGACGCGGCGCTAGGCCTGGCCCCGGCCGAGTCCGAGGAGCCGACCGACTCCAAGGAGCGGGCGGAGCGGCAGACCGCGGGCGAGAACGCCCCCGCGTAATCGTCGCCCACGACCTAGACGCATCACCGTCGCCCACCGCCCAGCCGACACGCACCCGCAGCCGACGACGCACGACGACGGCCCCACCCACCCCCACCCGGTACGACGGCGGCGCAGTCGGCGACGCACCGAAGGGGCCGTGCCGGTACGTCCAGCCCGTCGCTTACGTGGTTATGGCCAAGTTCATGCCATGGCAGCAAACAGCAATGCCCACCGGCGACGGGCTGGACGTACCGGCGCGGCCCCGACCCACAACACCACCGAACCCCACCGCCCCACCAGCGGAGCGCCTACGCTCAGGACGACGCCAGGATCCCCGTGCGATACACCGTGCCCGCGCACGCGTTGGACACGGTCTGTGTCGCCGTGGCCGCACCCGTCACCGCCGTGCTGGAGACGACGACGCTGCCGTCGGCCACGCCGTCCTCCGTGACGAGCTGGGCCGAGGTGCCGCTGCTGCCTGCGGTGTCGGTGGTGGTGCCGGTGTCCGTGGTCTCCGTCGGGGACGGGTCCGGTGAGGGCTCCGAGGTGGTCGGACAGGTCTCCGAGGGAACCCAGGCGAACTTCACCACGTACGAGGCGCCCGGCTGGAGCACCAGGGAAGTGACCTCCGTGGAGGGGTCCGGCAGCCCGGTGGCCGCGTCGCCCGACACATGGGTCGCCACACCGATCTTTGCGGCGTCCGCGGCGCCCTGCGCGGTCGCGGTCACGGTGCCCGCGCCGGTGACCGTACAGGCGGCCGTGGACACGTTCGAGACGGTGAAGGAGCCGTAGACCGCGCCGGTGGAGTCCGGGGCGGCGACGGTGCCGGTGGCCCCGCCGAGCTGCGTCGCCGTACAGGCCGTCGCGGTCACGGACGAGGCCGTCGGATCGACTCCGCCCGTGGTGGCCCCGGCGCCGGTGCTCTTGCCCTTGTCCGGCGTGCCCTTCTGACCGTCCTTGCCCTTGCCCTGGGACGTGCCGGAGGAGCCGCCCGCGACCTTCCCGTCGCCGCCGTCCGTGCCCTTGTTCGAGCCCGCGCCGCCCTGCGCCTGCGAGCTGTTGGCGGCGATGGACGGGTCGGCGTTCGAACCGGTGGAGTTCGAGACGTGCACCAGGGCCGGGACGGCCGTGCCGATGAAGAGCGCGGCGGCGGCCATGCCGACCACGGCCTGGCGCTTGCGGGCTCGTCTGGCCGGAACCGCGCGGCGCAGGTGCTCCAGGGTGCCGTCGGTGGGTTCGATCTCGTCGACGGCCTGGTGCAGCAGCCGTCGCAGCGCCAGCTCGTCCGAGCCGAGGCCTTCGGGGCCCAGTGCGTCCGGGCCCGGGGCGTGGGGGCCGTGTCCGTCGGGGCCGTGGTTCACAGTTCCGTTCCCAGCATGCTGCTCTTGCTCGTCGTCATGGGGCGCGCGCCGGTGCATCGGCTCGTGCCACTCATAGGGCTCGTGTCGGTCGTGAGTGCCACGTCGCTCGCTCATGCCGGGGCCTCCATGGCGATACGGAGCGCCGCGATGCCGCGCGAGCCGTACGCCTTCACCGATCCCAGCGAGATGCCGAGCGTCTCGGCGACCTGGGCCTCGGTCATGTCCGCGAAGTAGCGCAGGACCAGGACCTCGCGCTGGCGGCGCTGGAGTCCCTTCATGGCCTTGATCAGCGCGTCGCGCTCCAACTGGTCGTACGCGCCTTCCTCGGCGCTCGCCATGTCGGGCATCGGCTTCGAGAGGAGCTTGAGGCCGAGGATGCGCCGGCGCAGGGCGGAGCGCGAGAGGTTGACGACGGTCTGGCGCAGATACGCCAGCGTCTTCTCGGGGTCGCGGACGCGTTTGCGCGCCGAGTGCACCCGGATGAAGGCCTCCTGGACGACGTCCTCGCAGGAGGCGGTGTCGTCGAGCAGGAGCGCCGCGAGACCCAGGAGCGACCGGTAGTGGGCGCGGTAGGTCTCGGTCAGATGGTCGACGGTGGTACCCGCCGCCAGGCTGTCCTCAGCGCCGTCGCGCTGGTTCGGTATGCGGGCCGGCCGCGCTGCGGGCATCGGCGCGATCACCGGCATGCCGCCGGGCGCGCCGGGGCTGCGGAGTCGGCGGGGTGGACGCAGGGCTGTGCCCCTCGTCTGGACCGCGGTGAATTCGAGTACCTCTGCCACGCCTGTTGGACACGCGTCCCCCCGGGAGGGTTGTACGCATCAGGCATCGCTTTTGCGTCAGGCACCCCGTTTGACTGTGCGTCAAATGCCCTCATGCGTACCAGCTCATCCCCTATGACCCATATGCCATACCGCTCGGACGCCCCTGAATGGCGACCGCAAAGACGCTCCCCGCCCTCCGCACGGTTGCGGAGGACGGGGAGGGAAATCTTCGAACGTTGAGCGGGTTCGTTTCAAGTGGTCCGGACCATTACTCCGGCCACAGAAGTCACACAGATCCTACAAACGAATCCCCCGACGGCCACCGAGATTCCGGCTGCCGGACATCCGCAGCGCAGAACCTGCGGAACGCTCGTACGTTCAGAACGCCGAACTTACGCCCCGATGATCTCCGCCGCCACCAACTCGGCGATCTGAGCGGTGTTCAATGCAGCACCCTTGCGCAGGTTGTCGCCGCACACAAACAGTTCGAGAGCGGTCGAATCGTCCAGGGCCCGGCGCACCCGGCCCACCCAGGTCGGGTCGGTGCCCACCACGTCGGCGGGTGTGGGGAATTCACCGGCGGCGGGGTTGTCGAACAGCACGACCCCGGGGGCGGTGGCGAGGATCTCCCGCGCCTTGGCGACGGTGACCTCGTCCTGGAAGCGGGCGTGGACGGTCAGGGAGTGCGTGGTGACGACGGGGACGCGTACGCACGTCACGGCGACCTTCAGGTTCGGCAGCCCGAGGATCTTGCGGGACTCGTTGCGTACCTTCATCTCCTCCGAGGACCAGCCGTCCTCGGCGAGGGACCCGGCCCACGGCACCACGTTCAGCGCCACCGGCTCCGGGAACGGCCCCGTCTGGTCACCCACGGCCCGTCGTACGTCACCGGGGCTGGACCCCAGTTCCGTACCGGCGACGAGCGACATCTGGCGGCGCAGGGTGTCGACGCCCGCGCGGCCCGCGCCGCTGACCGCCTGGTAGCTGGACACGACCAGCTCGCGCAGCCCGAACTCGGCGTGCAGCGCGCCCAGAGCCACGATCATGGAGAGGGTCGTGCAGTTCGGGTTGGCGATGATCCCGCGCGGGCGTACGCGCGCGGCGTGCGGATTGACCTCGGGGACGACCAGGGGCACGTCCGGGTCCATCCGGAAGGCGCCGGAGTTGTCGACGACGACCGCGCCCTTGGCGGCGGCGATGGGCGCCCACTGCACGGACACGTCGTCCGGTACGTCGAACATCGCGACATGGACCCCGTCGAAGGCCTCCTCCGACAGGGCCACCACCTCGACCTCCTCGCCGCGCACGGCCAGCTTGCGGCCGGCCGAGCGCGGGGAGGCGATCAGACGGATCTCGCCCCAGATGTCCGCGTGCTGGGACAGGATCTGAAGCATGACCGTGCCGACGGCCCCGGTCGCTCCCACGACCGCGAGCGTCGGGCGCCCGGTCCGAGACCCGGTGGGAGCCATCAGCGGCCCGTGCCTCCGTAGACGACGGCTTCGTCGCTGTCGGAGTCGAGACCGAAGGCGGTGTGCACGGCGCGCACGGCCTCGTTCACGTCGTCGGCGCGGGTGACGACCGAAATACGGATCTCGGACGTCGAGATCAGCTCGATGTTCACGCCCGCGTCGGACAGCGCCTCGAAGAACCCGGCCGTGACACCCGGGTTCGTCTTCATGCCGGCGCCGACGAGGGAGATCTTGCCGATCTGGTCGTCGTAGCGCAGCGATTCGAAGCCGATGCCGGCCTTCGCCTTCTCCAGGGCGTCGATGGCCTTGCGGCCCTCGGTCTTGGGGAGGGTGAAGGAGATGTCCGTCAGACCGGTGGAGGCGGCGGACACGTTCTGCACGATCATGTCGATGTTGATCTCGGCGTCGGCGACGGCGCGGAAGATGACAGCGGCCTCGCCCGGCTTGTCCGGGACGCCGACGACCGTGATCTTGGCCTCGGAGGTGTCGTGAGCGACACCGGAGATGATGGCCTGCTCCACCTTCTGGTCCCCTTGCTGCTGTGTCTTTTGAACGGGTGGTTCGCTGCTGACCCAGGTGCCCTGCAGTCCGGAGAAGGACGAGCGCACATGGATCGGGATGTTGTAGCGGCGGGCGTACTCCACACAGCGGTGGAGCAGCACCTTGGAGCCGGACGCGGCGAGCTCCAGCATGTCCTCGAAGGCGATCCAGTCGATCTTCTTCGCCTTCTTCACCACCCGCGGGTCAGCGGTGAACACGCCGTCCACATCGGTGTAGATCTCGCACACCTCGGCGTCCAGCGCCGCGGCGAGCGCGACGGCGGTGGTGTCCGAGCCGCCGCGGCCGAGGGTGGTGATGTCCTTCTTGTCCTGGCTGACGCCCTGGAACCCGGCGACGATGGCGATGTTGCCCTCGTCCAGCGCGGTGCGGATACGGCCCGGGGTGACGTCGATGATCCGGGCTTTGTTGTGGACCGAGTCGGTGATGACGCCTGCCTGGCTGCCGGTGAACGACTGGGCGCTGTGGCCCAGGTTTTTGATCGCCATGGCCAGCAGTGCCATGGAGATCCGCTCTCCGGCGGTCAGCAGCATGTCGAATTCCCGCCCGGAAGGCATCGGAGACACCTTCTCGGCGAGATCGATCAGCTCGTCCGTCGTGTCGCCCATCGCGGAAACGACCACGACCACCTGGTGGCCGTTCTTCTTCGCTTCCACGATCCGCTTGGCGACGCGCTTGATGCCCTCGGCATCGGCTACGGAGGAACCTCCGTACTTCTGCACGACAAGGCCCACGTGCGCTCCTCGCTCAGTCCGTCTCTGCACCGCACAACTGCGGTCGGCTCAGTCTAACGAGCGGCCGGAATTCCCCTTCGAGGTATCGCATCGTGAGATGTCCCGCTCACGAGGTGATCACTCGGGATGTCAGGCCAACCGGGTCCTCCGGCCGCTCCGGGACGGCACCTGCCCGGCGCACACCCCGCCACTCCGGAAAGTGCCCTGTGTCACACGAGGTCACTGTGGCTTAAGTTTCAAGCACTAAGGTTCGTCTGTGCGCGTACTCCTGGTGGAAGACGACGAGCCGGTCGCCGAATCGCTCCGGCGCGGACTGCTGCGCTACGGCTTCGAGGTCGAGTGGGTGACCACGGGCGGCGCGGCGCTGGCGCACGAGGGCCCGTACGACGTCGTCCTGCTCGACCTCGGCCTGCCCGACACCGACGGCCTCGACGTCTGCAAGGCTCTGCGGGCGCGCGGCGGGATCCCGATCATCGTGATCAGCGCGCGCAGCGACGAGACGGACCGGGTGGTCGGCCTGGAGATCGGCGCGGACGACTACGTCTCCAAGCCCTTCGGCGTACGCGAGGTCATCGCACGGATAAGAGCGGTGATGCGCCGCGTACAGCCGCCCACTCCCGCGACCGCCGGCCCCGACCGCTACGGCTCCCGCCTCACCATCGACCGCAAGGCCGCCCGCGTACGACTGGACGGCGAGGAGGTGGCCCTCGCGCCCAAGGAGTACGACCTGCTCGCGTTCCTCACCGAGGAGCCGGGCGCGCTGATGTCGCGCGAGCAGATCATGGAAGCGGTCTGGGACGCGAACTGGTTCGGGCCGACGAAGACGCTGGACGTCCATGTGGCGGCGCTGCGGCGGAAGCTGGCGGGGGCGGTCACCATCGAGGCGGTACGGGGAGTCGGCTTCCGCCTGGAGATCGACGAGCCGGGCGGCGGGTCCTCGGGATGATCCGGCAACTGATCGTCAGTTACGTCCTTCTCGTCGCCGTCGCGCTGACCGCCTTCACGGTGCCGGTGGCCTTCACCCTGACCTCTCAGCTGCGCGGGGACACCGAGGAGTCCGTACGGCGGGAGGCCCGGACCATGGCGCTGCTGCTGGCGGACGGGGACGCGGCGTCCCGGGCGGCGCTGACGCGGATGTCCGCGGCGTACGCGGCCGAGACCCCCGGCGCGGTGCACGTGCTCCCGGCCTCCGAAGCGCCGGCGGACGGGCGGACCACGGCGCACTGGGGCGGCGGCGAGCTGAAGGTGACGGCTCCGGCGAAGCGGGACGGCCGGACGGTGGGGGCGGTACAAGTCACCTACCCCACCTCGGACTTGACGTCACGGCTCTGGCGGATCTGGGGTTTCCGCGCGGTGCTGGCCGTGGGCGTACTCGCTGTGGCGGCGGGCCTCGGCGCGCTCGTGGCACGCCGGCTCACCCGCCCCCTGCGCCAGTTGAACGACATGGCGACCCGCTTCGGCGACGGCGACCTCACCGCCCGCTCACCCGTCACCGGCCCCCAGGAGACCCAGCAACTGGCCCGCACCCTCAACTCCGGCGCGGAACGCCTCGACATCCTCGTCGCCTCCCAGCGGATCTTCGTCGCCGACGCCTCGCACCAGCTCCGTACACCTCTCACGGCGTTGCGGCTGTCGCTGGACAACATCGCGGACGGCGTCGAGGACGACTTCGTACGCGAGGACGTCGAGCAGGCGACGGCCGAAGTGGTCCGGATGAGCCGGCTGGTGAACGGCCTGCTGGTCCTTGCGCGGGCCGAGGCGAAGGTGTCCGCCACGGAGGCGCTGCCGCTGCGGGAGCTGGTGGAGGACCGGCTGGCGGTGTGGAGACCGGCCGCCGAGGAGCGCGGTGTCACCATCGCGCGGGAGGGGGAACCCGGCGACCGGTCGCTCGTGCTGGCCAGCCCCGGTCACCTCGACCAGGTGCTGGACAACGTCCTGTCGAACGCCCTGGAGGTCTCCCCGGACGGTTCGACGATCACCGTGCGGGTGCTGGCCCGCTCCGACGAGGTCGTGCTGTCCGTCCTTGACCAGGGCCCCGGCATGTCGGACGCGGAGAAGTCCCGCGCCTTCGACCGCTTCTGGCGCGGTCAGGGCCTGACCGGGCGCTCCGGGTCCGGGCTCGGCCTCGCCATCGTCAAGCAGCTGGTGACCGACGACGGCGGAACCGTGGCCCTCAAGGACGCGCCCGGGGGCGGGCTGTGCGTGGCGATCAGCCTTCGGGCATCACCGAGGAGTGGTGGTTGACGATCAGCCACTCGCCGCCGCGCTTCTCGTACTCGTACGTGTAGCGGGCCTCGACGACGCGCTGGGCGCCGGTGTCCGGGTCGGTGAGCGTGAACTCGTACAGGCCGGTGTCGATGGCGGAGTTCTTGTCGAGGACGTTGACGATCGTCTCGATCTTCTTGCCGACCGGCTTGTTCTCCAGGAAGTGCTCGAAGTAGTCGACGATCTCCGCGTGGTCGGTCCGGATCCGGTTCGACACGGTGGGCAGAAGCACGGCGTCGGAGGCATAGCGGTCGGCCACCTTCTCCGGGTCGCCGGTCCGCAGCGCGTCGTTCCAGCCGTCGAAGAGCGCGGCGATCCGCGCCTTGGTGGGCGGCGCGTCCCGGTGCTCCGGGCCGGCCTGGCTGACCCCGACGCCCACGCTGGTGACGACGAGGGCGGAGGCGGCGACGATCACGGCACGCTTGCGTATCTGGGGCTTCACGAAGTCTCCAGTGCGAGTGGGGGCTGCTCCTCTGCGGTGGGAGCGACTCCAGCCTCGCGACGCGCGGGTTAGGGGGTGCCCAGGGGACGTGCAGGGCTGATCCAACTCCCGTCCAACTCACGGGGAGTGATACGGGAGTTACGCTCAGGGATGCATCGGCCGTGCATCGCGCGTGAGGGGATCTACGGGGCAACAGCTCTCCGTGACAGGTGAGTTGATGCTGTGCGGCATCGTGCTGGCCGGGCATTCAACGGCTGCTGTTCTTCTGTGCATTGCCGCGCACGGACGTGTATGCGTGCGTGAGTGTGGCCTGCTTGGTTGCGGCAGGCGGATCGCTGAGATGTTCGTGGTGGGAACGGGTGACCTTTCCGGGTGTGGTTCGTTGGCCTGTGTGACAAGCGGATCAGCGGGTGGGGCGGGGGTGGTGTGGTGCGCGGGGTGGAGCGGTCGGTTTCGGGTCTGCGGGTGGTGGCCGCGCCGTTCGTCGCCGCGGGGCCGTCCGGGGTAGCGGTGCGCGACCGGCTGAGGCACCTCACGGCCCAGGACGAGCGTGTGCTGCGGCTGATCGGCGCGCACCTGGGCTCGCTCGCGTCGCGGGATCTCAAGGCACGGTGTGCGGATGGTCTGGGGCATTCCGCCAACACATGGGCGGCGCGGAAGCGGACGCTGACCCCGTTGTCGTCGTCCCGCTGGGCCGGGGCTCTCACCAAGGCGTCGCATGATCAGTGGGCGCTGTCGCGGCGATGCCAGGCGGCGCACATCCGCAGCCTTGAGGCCGGGATCCGCACGATCCGGCACCGCCTGTCGCTGCCCCTGAGGGAGAAGGGCTCCAAGGGTGTTGCGGGCGGCTACCGGTCCGCGCCGGAGTGGCAGGCGAAATCGCGTCGGCTGGCCGTGCTGGAGGCCCGGCATGCGGCGGCCGTTGAAGACTGGCAGGCCGGACGGGTGCACGCGGTGCGCGGCGGAAAGCGTCTGGCGAACACCCGGCACCATCTCGCCGAGGCCCGGCTCACCGAGGCGCAGTGGCGCGAGCGGTGGGAGGCGGAGCGCTGGTTCCTGGCTGCGGACGGGGAGTCGGGCAAGCGGTACGGCAACGAGACCATCCGCGTCACCCCGGACGGCGAGATCAGCATCAAGCTCCCCGCCCCGCTGTCCGGTCTGGCCAACGCCCCACACGGCCGCTACGTCCTCGCTGCCCGCGTCACTTTCCCGCACCGGGGCCCGGAGTGGGCCGACCGGGTTGAGGCCAACCGGGCCGTCGCCTACCGCATCCACTACGACGTCACACGGGGCCGCTGGTACCTAACCGCCTCCTGGCAGTACGCGCCCGCCCCGGCGCTCCCGCTGGACGCGGCCCTCGCGCACGGCGTGATCGGGGTGGACACCAACGCCGACCACCTCGCCGCCTGGCGCCTCGACCCGCACGGCAACCCGATCGGCAGCCCGCGCCGCTTCTTCTACGACCTGACCGGCACCGCCGACCACCGGGACGCCCAGGTCCGCCATGCCCTGTCCCGCCTGCTGAACTGGGCCAGGACCTGCGGCGTGAAGGCCATCGCCGTCGAGGACCTGGACTTCACCGCCGAGAAGACCCGCGAGAAACACGGCCGCAAGAAGCGGTTCAGGCAGCTGATCTCCGGCATGCCCACCGGCAAACTCCGCGCCCGCCTCACCTCCATGGCCGACGCCACCGGCATCGCGGTCATCGCCGTCGATGCCGCCTACACCTCCAAGTGGGGCGCCCAGCACTGGCAGCGCCCCACCACCAGCACCAACCGCAAGACCAGCCGACACGATGCCGCCAGCATCGCGATCGGCAGGCGCGCCCAAGGGCATCCGATCCGGCGACGGACGGCACCGCCCCCACACGACCAGAGCGATCGTGCGGGGCATCGGACCGTCCAGGCCCGACCGAATCTCCTCGGGCGTGAGGGACCCCGCCCCCGTACTCCTGGACCGCACACACGATGCGCGCCGCCCGGACACGGAGCGAACGCGGGAGACCAGCGTGCCCAACACCGTTCGGGACACGCGGCTGAGCATGAGACCTGGCAACAGGACTCACTCCCGCTCAGTCATTAGGAACGGTCCTGTGTGCAGTGGCTCACCGGGATGGGGTTCGCGCTCGTCCGAGCCCGCGCTCCTGGTGTTCATGGGCGCCCTGGTGACCGTCGCCGTGGCCCTGGTCATGCGCGGCGCACGGGTACCGGCCCTGCGCGGGACCAAGGGCGCGGTGGCCGCGGGGGCGGCGGGCGGGTTCATGAACTCCGCTGCCGGGGTGGGCGGACCGCCGGTGTCCTTGTACGCGCTCAACGCCGGCTGGACGGTTCGGGAGTTCGTGCCGAACGCGCAGTTCTACGGGGTCGTGGTGAACGCGTTCTCGGTGGCCGCGAACGGGGTGCCGCACCTCGGCACTTCGCGCTGGGCCCTCGTAGTGACGGGGATGGCGGTGGGCGCCGGGATCGGCAGGGTGCTGGCGGGGCGGGTGCCGGAGAAACAGGCTCGGCTGCTGGTGCTGTTGCTGGCGCTGACGGGAGGGCTGACGGCTTTGGGGAAGGGGTTGTGGGGGCTGTAGAGGCTGTAGGGGCTGTAGGGGCTGTAACCACCCCGCCCCCTCACCAGCCCCTGGCCCCTGCCGTGAGGACCGGGGAGGGCGTCGATTACGGTGCCGCCGCGGGGCCGACGCGAACGCAACGGACCTGAGGAAGGAATTCCGGTGGAGAGTCGTCCGGTAGAGAGCGTGCTGAGCCGGTGGTGGCCGACGGCGGCCGCGGTCACGGTGGCGCTGTTCGGCGTTCTGCTGCTGACGATCCAGATTCGCCACCTCCAGGACGGCTACCAGGAGTTGGCGAATCTGCGCGAGCACGGGCGGCACACGACGGCTCACGCCACCGTTTCCACCACCTGCTCCTCCGGAGTACGCGACACGACCTGCGACACGTCCTCGGTATGGCTCGACTTCAACGACACCTCCGGCGACCCCGTCGACGAGCCGGAAGAGACGATCGACGGCTCCCTCTACGTCCCCGACGGCCACCGCGACGCCGAGGGCCGGGTGGCGACGACGGTCGTCTACGACCCCGCACACCCGGATCTGGCCCAGGCCGAAGGCGCCCTGGACCAGGGGGTCCTCGACCTGGCGACCCACCACTGGATCCCGCTGACCATCGGGCTCGCCGCGCTCGGCGCGGGGATCAGCGGTGGGGTCGCGGCGTGGCCGCAGCGGCGGGCTGGGCGATGAAGGCAGCCCAGGCGGGGGCCGTGATGTGGAGTTCGGGGCCGGTGGGGAGTTTGGTGTCGCGTATGTGGGTGGTGGTGGGGGTGATGGCGACCGAGACGCAGTTGTCACCCTCGGCGTCGCTGTAGCTGGACTTGAACCACGTCAGCTGCTCACTCATAGCGCGTTCACCATCCGCTCGATGAAACTGGCTGACTCGGCAGGGCCGAGCGCCACGGTGCGGATCATGCTAAGCCGCTCGATGTGCGCGCTGACCACCGCCGGGTCAGAGGTGAACTGGCTCACCGACTGGCCTGTCGAGTAGGCGAAGCGCTCGTGGTCTCGCGTCTCCAGCATCACCATTGGGCCGCCGAGCGCGGCGGGGATCGCCCGGTCGAACGGGAGCACCTGGATCGTGATGTTGTTGCGCTTTCCCAGTTCCAGCAGGTGGAGCAGCTGTTCCCGGTCCACCTGACAGCCGCGTAGTACCGCCTCGTGCAGCACATAACTGCACGCCACCGGAGGCTTCCGGGTGAGCAGTTCCTGGCGCTCCATCCGCGCGGCGACCCGCTCCTCGACCGTCTCTTCATCCAGCGGCGGACTGAAGTTGCCGATCAGCGCGGTTGCGTACGCCTTCGTCTGCAACAGGCCAGGGACCAGCAACGTTTCGTACGACCAGATGCTGACCGCTTCCCGCTCGTAGAGCATGAAGTCCTGCGCCCGAGCAGGAAACGGCTCTCGCTTCACATAGTCCTTGGCCGCGCTCAGCAACCCCTCCGCGTGGCACAACTCATCCGCCGCGTCCAACACGCGTGGCGTCGGCATCCGTACGCCCTGCTCCATGGACTTGATGGTGTCCGGCGAGTAGTTGGAGGCGGCGGCCAGCTCCTCGCGGGTCACGTTCGCCTTGGTGCGCCAGCGTTTCAACTGGTTGCCGCTGTACCGCCAGTTGATCGGCGACGGTGAAGAGGCGTTGTACTGGACTGACACTGCGGCCACCTCCGACTGATACACCTCGGCGTGCATCCCCTCGGTCACTACCGAGCGTAGCCGGGCTAGCGGCACCGTGTGAGCATGACCAACGCAATCCCCCACCACCGCCCCGACTGGGTCCCCCTGGCCGGCCACCAACTCTGCGTGTCCGGCGTCAACTTCGACGCGCT
Organism: Streptomyces sp. R35; assembly: GCF_041053035.1. Lineage (NCBI taxonomy): Bacteria > Bacillati > Actinomycetota > Actinomycetes > Kitasatosporales > Streptomycetaceae > Streptomyces > Streptomyces sp. R35. The sequence goes on along the minus strand of NZ_CP163440.1, from coordinate 5,943,272 downwards.
CCGTATCCAGGGGGTGCGCGGGGAACAGGTCGCCGCCGCCCTCATCGACGCGGCGGACGGCGACGCCGGGCCCGTGGTCTGTGAGGCGGTCGGGTTCCGGTGGATGTACTTCCTGCTGGCGCCGGGGGCGGCGAGGGAGTGCGAGTGGCCGTTGGGGGTGCAGCGGTTCGGCGGGGCCGCGGGGCGTCGTACGGTCGCGTACATCGGGATTCCGGCGCTGGACGGGAACACGTGGCCGTTGCGGTGGTACAGCGAGCCTACGGTTACGGCGCCGTTTGTGGAGGCGGGGCGGTTGCGGGCGGTGTTGGGGCCGGTGGGGTTGTAGGTCAGGGTTCTTGGGCACGTGCGGCGGACAGATTCGTGCGGACCCCCTTTGTCGTCGGGTGGTCCTCGCCCAGTACCCGAAGGCAGTCGGCCAGCGCCCGCTCGTGGAGGAACTGCCCTGCCCGAGTGAGGATCAGGTCAATCTCAGCCGTGTCCTCACCCGGATCGCACGCATCGAGAATCGCTTCGACGTGTGGGAGTAAGACTCTCCACGGATCTCCCGCATGTCGACCGCCACGGGGAGGGCTGGTGGCACCCATCTGCCAATTACTCCGTCGGCCTGGCCCGCCCATCCCCGGCTTTCCGCGGGTCGCGGCGGCTCAAGGCCCCCAGGGAGCCTCGATTGGCAGATTTGTGCCACCCACGAACCAGCCGTGCGCCTACGTGACCTTCCGCAACCCCAGCGGCCCCGCGATCTCCTCCGCCATGACCTTGCCCGCCTCCTCCGCGAGAGCGTCCTCGCCGAGGTCCTGGTCGGTGTCCAGGCCGTTCAGCTCCTCCAGGGGCTGGTTCAGGCGGACGTGGGCCACGATCGACTGGAGGGCGCGGAGGGCGGCCGATGCCGTGGAGCCCCAGTTGGAGAAGTACGAGAACTGCCACCACCACAGCGCTTCGGTGGTGCGGCCCGCGCGGTAGTGGGCCATGCCGTGGCGGAGGTCGGTGATGACGTCGGCCAGGTCGTCGGAGATACGGGCGGGGACCGGGGCCTTACGGGGCTCGTAGGGGTCGAAGACCTCCGAGTACACGTCCACCGGCTCCAGCATCGCCGCCAGGCGCTCGCGGAGTTCGTCGACGTCCGGCTCCGGGCCCAGATCCGGCTCGTAGCGCTCGTCGGGGACGATGTCCTCGTGCGCGCCGAGTCGGCCGCCGGCCAGGAGGAGCTGGGAGACCTCAAGGAGGAGGAAGGGGACCGCCGAGTCGGGCTCGTCGCCCTTCGCGACCTCCGTGACGGCTACCAGGAAGCTCTCTACCTGGTCCGCGATCTGGACCACGAAGTCGTCGGGATCCTGGCTTGTCGCGTGCAGCGTGGCGTCAGACATCTAGGAGTCGTCTCCCCTCGAAGGCGCGGCCGAGCGTGACCTCGTCCGCGTATTCCAGGTCGCCACCCACAGGGAGGCCGCTGGCCAGGCGGGTGACCTTGAGGCCCATGGGCTTGATCATGCGGGCGAGGTACGTGGCCGTGGCCTCGCCTTCCAGGTTCGGGTCCGTGGCGAGGATCAGTTCGGTGACCGCGCCGTCGGCGAGGCGGGCGAGGAGTTCCCTTATCCGCAGGTCGTCGGGGCCGACACCCTCGATCGGGCTGATCGCGCCGCCGAGGACGTGGTACTTGCCCCGGAACTCGCGCGTGCGCTCGACCGCGACGACGTCCTTCGGCTCCTCGACCACGCAGATCACCGACAGGTCGCGGCGCGGGTCGCGGCAGATGTTGCACAGCTCCTCCTGCGCGACATTGCCGCAGGTCGCGCAGAAGCGGACCTTCGCCTTGACCTCCATCAGGCACTGCGCGAGACGGCGGACGTCCGTCGGCTCGGCCTGAAGGATGTGGAAGGCGATCCGCTGCGCGCTCTTGGGACCGACGCCGGGGAGCCGCCCCAGTTCGTCGATGAGGTCCTGGACCACGCCTTCGTACAACGGATTGCCTTCCTGAGTTCCTGAGTTCCTGGGTTCCCTGGTTTCTGAGTTCCCGCGTTCCTGAATCCTGCTCGTCCTGATGCGTACGGTAGTTGGCGTCCGCCTGTCTTAGAAAGGCAGGCCCGGGATGCCGCTGCCGCCGCCGAGGCCCTGGGTGAGCGGGCCGAGCTTCTGCTGCTGGAGCGTCTGCGCGTTCTCGTTCGCCGCCTGGACGGCCGCGACGATCAGGTCGGCGAGGGTTTCCGTGTCCTCGGGGTCGACCGCCTTCGGGTCGATCACCAGGGCGCGGAGCTCGCCGGAGCCCGTCACGGTAGCCCTGACCAGACCGCCGCCCGCCTGGCCGTCCACCTCCGTCCGCGCCAGCTCCTCCTGCGCGTTCGCCAGGTCCTGCTGCATCTTCTGGGCCTGCTGGAGCAGCTGCTGCATATTGGGCTGGCCACCACCGGGAATCACGATCAGCTCCTGGTTTCGTACGGCTGTGTATACGGCTGTCTGGACCGTTTTTCCTGTCCAGCATGAGCCTACGTGGTCTACGGGCCCGTCGCCCAAGCACTCTTTCGAGTGAGTCGATCCCTTGGCCTATACCTGATCAAGACCCCCTTCCGGGCGGAAAAGCGAAGAAACCCGGTCCATCGCCACCCATTGGGCGGTAGGAAGGGGGCGGCGCTTTTGCACCACGCGTCACGTGATGTCACACACCGTTATCGCCTGTTGCTTGTTGCTTGCCGCTCACTGCCTGTTGCTTGCTGCTTGCTGCTTGTCGCTTACTGCTTATCGCTTATCGCTGTCGCCGTCGTCAGTAGGGAGTGCCGGGTGAGTCAACCGGAGATGCAGCCCGAGGGGCCGCCCCAGGACGGGCGGGGCGACGGGGCGGCGGCGCTGCGGCCGAGTGACCTGACCGGCCGGCCGTTTCCGCTCGGGGACTGGGGGGAGCCCGCCGAGCGGCTCCACGAGCTGTACCAGTGGGTGGAGCGGGGCGCGCTCGACACGGCTTCCTGGTATCTCACGGACCGGGTGTGGAAGCGGTGGGGGGCGCGGGCGCTGCGGGGTGGGGCCGCGGTGGGGGCCGTGGCCGGGGCCGCGCTTCCCCTTCTGGACCTCACCGGGGTGGTGGGCGGGGTTGCCGCCTGGGGGTATCTGGCGCTGCTGCTCGGGGTCGCCTGTGTCGCGGGGGACCGGTTCTTCGGGGTGACCTCCGGGTGGATAAGGGACGTGGCCACGGCTCAGGCTGTGCAGCGGCGGCTTCAGGTGTTGCAGTTCGACTGGGCGTCGGAGAGTGTGCGGGAGGTTCTGGGGCCTACGGAGGGGACGGCGAGTGAGGCTGCGGAGCGGTGTCTTGGTGTGCTGCGGCGGTTCTCCGAGGACGTGACGGAACTGGTCCGCGCCGAGACCGCGGACTGGATGGTGGAGTTTCGGACCGGGCCCGCGCCGTTGGGGCTCCAGTCGTCGTTGGCCGGGGCGCCTCGGGTGGAGGGGTCCGTGAACGGGCGGGTGCCGTTGCCGCCCAGCACCCGGCCGAACATGCCCCGCCAGCGTCCGCCCGAGCCTCGGTAGGGGGTTTCGCCCCCGCCGCCCCTACCCGTCCCATCCCGTTCCTGGGGGCTGCGCCCCCCAGACCCCCCTAAAAGATTGCGCCGTTCCCCGCGCCCCTTAAACGGTCGACTGCGGGTGGGTGGGGGCTGGGCGCGCAGTTCCCCGCGCCCCTAAAGACAAAAGACCGGGGCGGGCCGGGGCGATGGGGCGCAGCCCCGAGCCTTCAGGGGCGCGGGGAACTGCGCGGCCAGCCCCCACCGGCCCGCAGGCAAAAGCACATGCGTGAAGGAAACGGAAGCGCTTGCGGCAACCCGCTGCGACGGGAGCTATTCGGCCAGTAATCTCTCAACTTCCTTGCGAACACATGCAGTTGACCAGTGGGGGAGCTCTGCGTGGCAGCGACTCAAGGCGGCGGGCCCGAAGGGCTCCCGGACGACCGGGCCATGGACTTCGTCCTCGGCTTCCCTACCGCCGTTGCGCCCGAGTACCGGAACCGGTCGAACCTGGCGACCAGCCCGCCGCTGTTCGTGCTGCGGGTGCCGGCGGCGTCGTACGAGAGCGTCGTGGACCGTGTCGTCGGGGCGCTGCGTGCCTCGCTGTACGACAACGGCAAGCTCGTGCCGTATGCCCATCTTCCCGCCGAGGACGACTCCGCGCTGCTGTCGGAGAGCGCCGGGATCCAGGTGGGGACCGGGGCGCCGGAGCACATGACGCCCGACCGGTACCCGCACTTTCTGGTGATGCGGGACCTCGTCTCCTACATCCGCACGAATCCGGCCGCCTGGCGTGAGGGCTCGCAGGCGCGGAATCTGCGTATCCACGCCAGTGAGCAACGGGCCAGGCGCGGCGGCGTGTTGGGCTTCACCAGGATGGAGGGGCCGGACCTCGGCGGACTCCCTGGATTCCTGGTCGGCATCAGCTGGCTGTCGTTCGTGCAGCGGATGCCCAAGTGGCTGTGGGCCCGCTGGACGTCCCGCAAGGTGGTGCGGGGCTGGCTGGGCGCGGAACCGGTGGCCGGGGGCGGCAAGAAGCTGTTCCGGGTGATGGACAACGCGGGCGCCGTGTGGGGGGCGCAGCTGAAGAACGACCCGAACCACGAGGAAGCGCTTCAGGAACTCGACCGGCTTCTGCTGCGGGCGTTGCTCGAAGATCTGCGGTCGCCCGCCGTCGGGCGGATCCTGCCGGGGAGGAGACGCAGGACCGCGCGGCCCGTCCTGCTCGTGGAAGTGCCTCCGCCGGGTGCGCCCGGAGCCCTGGCCGCCGAGCGTTTTCTGCGCTCGCTGCACCGGGCGCGCGCCACCGCCCGGCCGCCGGGACCCCTCGTCGTGGCCGTGGGCCGGCCGTCCGAGGCGCTGCTGGAAGAGCTCGGCAACCCCGCCGACTCCACCTTCGCGCAGGCCAGCCTGCGGCTCGGCCAGAACGACGCCGCCCCGGTCCTGGTGACCTTCAGCGACGAGGCAGTGGCCGCGCCGGGGCTCGACCTCCGCAAGGTCGATCCGCGCACGTTCAAGGTCAACCGGATGGTCCCCACCGGGATCGTGGCCTGCGTGACCGTTCTCGCGCTGGCCGCCGCGGGCCTGGTCATCCGCCAGATCACCGCCCCCGCCGAGGACCACACCTGCGTCGGTGGCACCGAGTCCGTCGCCGAGTCCGCCCGCGACACACCCATCCCGGTGGACTCCAAGGGCTGGTACGACGCGGCGGTCAAGGAGATCGGCGAGCAGAACGTGCGGGCCGAGCGGGCCGCCGCCCAGGGCAGGACCGTACGGACCGTGGTGGCGTTCGTCTCCAGCGTGCCCACTGACGAGAACGAGACGCGCTTCGACGGCACCATCCCCGAACTGCGCGGCATAGCGATGTGGCAGCGCAAGCTGCTCGACGACGCGGTGTCCAACGACTCGGCCGTACGGCTGCGGGTGGAGGTCCGCCCCACCGGACGGGCGTTCAAGAACGCCGTACCGGAAGCCAGGAAGCTGGTCACCGAAGTGCGGGGCGAGAGCCACCAGAAGGCGTACGAGAAGATCGTCGGCGTTCTCGCGTACGCGCAGAGCCGGGACGAGACCCGGGCCGCGCTCCAGGTGCTCGGCGCCGCGAAGATCCCCACGATCGGCACCACGGCGACCGCCGACGAGATGCTGGCCGGCTCCGCGAGCCTCAGCTACTGGCCCTTCACCCCGGCCAACTCGACCGAGGCACGGATCGAGGCGGACTTCGCGAGCCAGGAGAACATCGTGGCCGAGCCCGGCTCCGAGGCGAGCTGCTCCGCCGCCCGCCGCGCCCTCGTCATCGAGAGCTCCGCGGACCTCTACAGCCGCAGCCTCGCGGACAAGTTCCGCGCCGACTTCCCGGGCACCTCCCAAGTGTTCAACTTCAACCAGGTCGGCGACTTCGAGCCCGCGCCGCCGACCGGCGCGACCAGCGTGTCCAGCGCGGACGAACTGGCCCGCCAGCTGTGCAAGGCGCTCAAGGCGGAGCCTGAATCCGTCGTCTACTGGTCGGCGCGGGCCCGTGACTTCACCGCGTTCATCGAGGCCATGGACACCCGGGGCACCTGTATCAGCGACGACATCACCGTCCTCGGCGGCAACGAACTCACCAACGTCGCCCAGACCGGCGCCTTCAACAACAAGGACTGGCTGCGCCTCTACTACTCCGCGCACCGGCTGCCCGCCACGGACCCGCGCGTCAGCGACAAGACCCGCCAGTTCGTGGACGCCTACAACGCGTTCGTGCAGCGCACCACCGAGGGCGCCGACCCCTGGATCCAGGACGGCCACTCCGCCGTCTCGTACGACGCCTTCCACGTCCTGTCCCAGGCCGTCGACCAGGCCCGGCTGCGCGACGAGTCCGTCTCCCGCGAGTCCGTCCTCGTCGCCCTCGGCGGCGGTGTCACCTTCAACGGCGCCACCGGATACGTCTCCTACGACCAGGGCAACAACGCCCCGCCCGGCGACAAGACCCTCGTCCTGCTACGGCAGTTGGCGGACCGGCCGGAGGCGGTCGTGGTGTGCGGGGCGTACAAGCAGGGGGCGTCGAGCAAGGCGGAGGGCCCGCCATGTGCCCCATGAGCGGCACGGAGGTACTGCTGCGCAAGCTCCGAGGTCACCCGTCGCCGCAGATCCTCAGCCCCACCGGCGTCCCGCACGGCAGATGCCCATGCGTACGGATCACGTCCTGGCCGCTGCCCCGGCTGATGTAGGAGAGGAAACTGGAGGCGAGGGAGTCGGCGGGCGGCTGGCCGTAGGTGTAGGCGTACTCGATCTCCCGGTACGGGTAGTCGGAGGTGCCGTGTTCCAGGTCCTCGACGGACGGGGTGTGGCCGTCGAGGCTGAGCTTGTGCAGGCCGGTGAAGCCGGTGGCGCTGTTGAGTTCGCTGTAGCCGATCGCGCCGGGGAGTTTGGCCACCGTGCTCAACACCTGGTCGGTGGAGTCGAGTTCGCAGCGCACGACGGGGGCCGTCGGGTCGTCCTTGTGGACGCAGTCGAGGGAGGAGTTCGCGATCTCGCCGCGCCCCAGCACCCGGCGCTGGAACACCTGCCGGGTACCGGAGTTGGCGTCACGGCTGACCAGCAGGACGGGCCGGTCGGGGCCGCCGAGCTGCTTCCAGTTCCTGATCTCGCCACGATAGAGACGGCGTACGTCCGTGAGCGAGAGGTTCCTGACGGGGATGTCGTCGTTGACGACCAGCGCGAACACCGACACCGCGACGCGGTTCTCGCGCAGCTGCGGGAGGCCGCTCGGTTTCGGGCCGTCCGAGAGGGCGACGACGGGTGGGGAGCCGGCCTTGGACTTCGCCCCGACGGCGGCGAGTTCCCGTACACCCGCCGTGCTGCCGTGCGGATCGACCACGATGGTGGAGCCCTCGCAGTCCTCCTGGTACTTCTCGGCAAGCTCGCGCATCACGGGTTCGAAGGCGGTCGAGCCGGTGACCGTCAGCGTGCCCGTCTCACAGCCGACCGGGCGCGGGGTGTCGTCCCGCAGCACGACGATCAGCGCGAGCGTGACGACGCACACGGTCAGCAGCACGGTGATCAGCCGGGCGGCGCGGCTGAACAGCGGCGGCTGATCGTCCGGTGTCGTACTGCGGTTGGGGCTGACCTCACCGTCCCGCAGCCCGCCGATCAGCCGTATCTCCCGGCCCACGTCGCCGCCCGACAGCAGCACGAGCAGCTTGAAGTGCTCGCCCCGGTTCAGCGGGACGCGCGGGATGCGCAGGACGCCGTCCTCGTAGCTGAGGCCCGCGGCCGGAGTGAAGTGGTCCATGAGGTGGTCGGTGCCGGGCGGCTGGGTGACGGACACGCCCCGGATGGTGCGGTCGGTGAACACCGCGGTCAGACCGTGCCGTTCGCGGCTCGTGTAGTCGTCCCCGGCGATGCTCTGCGAGCCGTCGTTCTCGATCCGCAGCAGCACGAGGGTGGCGTCCGTCATGCCCGGCGTCTCGTCGAACAGCCCGAGCCGTACGTTTGCCCGCCCCGAACGCACGTCGTCGCCGATCGGGTTGTCCATCTGGACCCGGTACCCGATCCTCTTGCGCCGCGGCACCCGGCGCTCGTACCAGACCATCACGGCGGAGGCGACGACACCGATCACGGCGGTGCCCACGGCCACGACGTTCTCTGCGCTCAGCCACTCCATGTGAGCCACTCCCCCGAGCCCTGCGGTGCGGACACGGTACGGCGCGGGCAGGGAACGCCCGGGAGACGTCAGGTGAACTTCAACTATCGTTCAACAGACACTGCCTGATCCTCCGTCAGCCACCCTTCGTGTACGTCAGCGCCTCGCCCGAGTCCTTGTTCACGCGGCGCAGGCTGCCGTCGGACAGGAGGGTGACCTCGGAGGCGGCACCCGGGGAGCAGGAGGAGGCCGGTTCGCCGACGGTGACCTCGGACGGGCCGATCTCCAGGGGGCCGTCGGCGGCCGGGGCCTCGGTCAGCGTGGCCTGGAAGACGCAGTGGTAGGTGCCGCTGCCGGCCGGTCCGTCCGCGGTGAGCGACAGGACGGTGTCGCCCACCTCGCCCTGCTGGATGGTCAGTTGACGGGTGTTGTGGCCCGTCTTGTTGTCGATGCTCGTGTTCCAGGTGCCGAGGAACCCCTCCGGGATCGTGCCGCCCTGGGACGCCGACGCGCTGGGCGACTCGGACGACGGGGACGACGGGGACGGCTCCGACGTGCTCGGGCCCGGCGTCGTGGGCGCGCTGGACGCGGGCGACGCCGCGGAGCCGTTGTTCTTGTCGTCGCTCCCGCCGCCCTTCATCAGCGCGTACACACTGCCGCCCGCACCGAGCGCGACGACCACGGCCACGACGATCAGGAGGGCGGTGGAGCGGCCGTTCCTGCGCGCGGGTTCGGGCTGCTGGGGCACGACTCCGGGTCCGTACGGCGGAGTCGCACCACCCGGGCCGTACGGGGAGGGGGCGACGCCCGGCCCGTACGGGGGCGTCGAGCCGTACGGGCCCGGCTGCTGGCCCCAGCCGCTCTGGGGATAGCCGTACGCGGGATGGGGCGTGCCCGGGCCGGCGGGCTGGGGGTGCTGCTGGGGGTAGCCGTACGCGGGGTGCGGGGTGACGGGCGGAACGGCCGGAGGAGGTGTCTGGCCCGTGCCCGCGACCATTGTGGGGAGGTGGTTGAAGGGGGCTGGCTGTCCCGGCGCGGGCGGGGTGGCACCCTCCTCGGCCGGGGTGGGGGCGTGCTCCGGGGAGGCCTCGGGCGGGGCGGACGGGGGCGCGGACTGCGGCACGGGCGGGAGCGCGGACGGGAGCGCGGACGGGGGCACTGTCGGCGGCTTGGAGAAGTCCGGGACCGGGGCCGGGGCCGAGGCCGGAGCCTGCCCCGGAGCCGGGGGTGTCCCTGGCACGGCGGCGGGGGCACTCGGCACGCCGCCCGCACCCGCCGCCTGACCGTGCGCCTGCGCCGGCCCCTGCCCGTATCCCTGGACCTGTCCCTGCCCCTGGCCCTCGTCGGGGTTCTCCGTGTCCAGCAACTGCACGGCGTGCCGCCCGAGTTGTGCCACCAGGGCACTCGGCAGCCACGGGTCGCGCGTACGCCCGTCCGAGACGGTGTCCTCGGCGCCGGTGCGCTCCAGGATCTGGTCGAGGGTGGGCCGGGCGGCCGGGTCCTTGCGCAGACAGTCGCGTACGAGGTCCGCGAGGCCCTCGGGCAGGCCCTCCAGGTCGGGCTCCTCCTGGGCGATGCGGAACATCATCGCGTGCACACCGCTGTTGGTCGACCCGAAGGGAAGGGCGCCGCTGGCGGCGTACGCGAGGACCGAGCCGAGGCAGAAGACGTCGCACGCGGGGGTGATGCGGTCACCGCGGACCTGCTCGGGGGCCATGAAGCCGGGCGAGCCGACGAGCGCGCCGGTGCGGGTGAGGCCGCCGTCGGTCACGGTCTCCAGGGCGCGGGCGATCCCGAAGTCGATGACGCGGGGGCCGTCGATGGTGACGAGCACGTTCGAGGGCTTGAGGTCGCGGTGGATGAGCCCCGCGGTGTGGATGTCCTGGAGCGCGTGCGCGAGGCCGGCGGCGAGGATGCGGACGGAGCGCTCGGGGAGTGCGCCGTGGTCGTGGCCGACGACGGTCTGGAGGCTGGGCCCGGCGACGTAACCGGTGGCCAGCCACGGGATCTCGGCCTCCGTGTCCGCGTCGAGGACGGGCGCCGTCCAGTACCCGCCGACCCGCCGCGCGGCCTGCACCTCCTGCCGGAAGCGCGCCCGGAACTCCTCCTGCTCGGCGAGTTCCTCGCGCACCAGTTTGACGGCGACGGTACGGCCCCGGTCCGACCGGGCGAGGTACACGTGCCCCATCCCGCCGGCGCCGAGGCGTGCCAGCAACCGATACGCCCCGATCCGCTGCGGATCCCCAGGCCCCAGCTTCTCCATGGCTGCGCCCACCCTCCCCCGTATGTGTGCGACAGACCGAGGATACGGCGGCCGTACGGGGAGATGGATGGGGCGGTGTCTACGGTTCCGTAACAGCGGATGCCGTTTCTGTCACCGGTGCCGCGAGGCCGTCGAGCACCGCGGACAGTCGCTCCAGCACGCGTACGGTCTCGGCGAGCCCGGCCTCGCCGAGGGCCTGGGCGAGACGGTCGGCGAAGGCCGCGTGGCCGGGCCCGATCCGGGCGATCGCGGCGCGGCCCTCATCCGTCGGAGAGAGCAGCTTGGCGCGGCGGTGGGCGGGGTTGGGGAGGTACTCCGCGAGGCCCTTCTCCACCAGCAGGTCCGCGATGCGCTGCACGCTCTGCCGGGTGATGCCCATGACGCGGGCGATCCCGGACACGGGCAGGGGCTCGCCGAGCACCGCGCCGAGCACCTGCCACCAGGCGGCGGTCAGTCCGGCGGGCTTGGCCAACTCCTCGGCGACGGACAGGAACTGCCCGTTGAGCCGGAAGGCCGCGAGGGCGCTGCGGCTGAACAGGTCCTGGCGCTCCCGGCTCACCGCGCGGCCTTTTCGAGTACGGCGTAGGCCTCCGCGTCGGAGTCGTGGAACAGCCGGTACCAGGCGTCCAGCACCTCGCCCTCGTACACCCCGAGGAGCCGGAACACCTCGCGGGCGAAGGCGACGGGTTCGGTGGGACCGGCGGTGACGAGCCTGCCGTCGGTGACGGCGTCGGCGTCGACGTACCGCTCGCCGCCGCTGTAGCCGGTGGCGGCGAGGTAGAAGGACACGGCGCTGGTGTGATCCCGGTCGTCGAGCAGCCCTTCGCGGGCGAGCCCGGCGGTGGCTCCGCAGATGGCGGCGACGGGGACACCGGCGTCGAGGAACGCGCGGGCCTTGCGGGCGAACGGGGCGAGGTCGTCGCTAGAGTCCCACAGGTCGGCGCCGGTGAGGATCAGCAGGGAGCTGTCCTCGGGGCGGAGCTCGTCGAGCGCGAGGTCGGGCTGGATGCGCACTCCGCCGATGGTGGTGACCGTCTCCCGGCCGGGGCCGACCGTGCGGATCTCGTACCCGGCGCGGGCGAGATAGGCGGTCGTGTGTCCGGTCTCCCAGTCGGCGAAGGTGTCGTAGACGGCGAGGTGGACGGGCTTGCGGCTCATGACTTCTCCAAGGGGGTCCTCAAGCGCGCCGAAGCATATGTAAGCATGCTGTCAAATAGGCAGCATGCTGTCAATCGGTCGATCTGCTGCCACCCGACCACCCCCACCGCACGGCACGCACCGCACCGCACCGCATACGCGACAACCTGTCGCGGAAACCCCCGGACCACAGACAAGACGCCGATGTCGCGTCCATACCGTGGACATCTACGCTCGCCGCATGACCCCTCAGCCCAACCCCCAGGTCGGTGCCGCCGTGAAGGCCGCGGACCGTGCGCACGTGTTCCACTCCTGGTCCGCGCAGGAGCTCATCGACCCGCTCGCCGTCGCCGGCGCGGAGGGGTCGTACTTCTGGGACTACGACGGCAAGCGGTATCTGGACTTCACCAGCGGGCTCGTCTTCACCAACATCGGGTACCAGCACCCGAAGGTCGTCGCCGCGATCCAGGAACAGGCCGCAACCCTGTCCACGTTCGCGCCCGCCTTCGCCATCGAGGCCCGTTCGGAGGCGGCCCGGCTGATCGCCGAGCGCACCCCGGGCGACCTGGACAAGATCTTCTTCACCAACGGTGGCGCGGAAGCCGTCGAGAACGCCACGCGCATGGCCCGGCTGCACACCGGACGCCAGAAGGTGCTCTCCGCGTACCGCTCGTACCACGGTGCCACCTCCACCGCGATCAACCTCACCGGTGACCCGCGGCGCTGGCCGAACGACATCGGCGCGGCCGGTGTCGTCCACTTCTGGGCGCCGTTCCTGTACCGCAGCCCCTTCCACTCGGACAGCGAGCAGCAGGAGTGCGAGCGGGCGCTGCAGCACCTCGAGGACACCATCGCCTTCGAGGGTCCCGGCACCATCGCGGCGATCATCCTGGAGACCATCCCGGGTACGGCGGGGATCATGACGCCGCCGGCCGGATACCTCCCCGGAGTGCGGGAGATCTGCGACCGCTACGGCATCGTCTTCATCCTGGACGAGGTCATGGCCGGGTTCGGGCGTACGGGCAAGTGGTTCGCGGCGGACCACTTCGACGTGACGCCGGACCTGATGACCTTCGCCAAGGGTGTGAACTCCGGGTACGTGCCGCTGGGCGGTGTGGCGATCTCCTCGGCCATCGCGGAGACCTTCGCCAAGCGGCCCTACCCCGGGGGGCTCACGTACTCCGGGCATCCGCTGGCGTGTGCCGCCGCCGTCGCCACGATCAACGTCATGGAGGAGGAGGGGATCGTCGAGCAGGCCGCGCGGATCGGTGAGACGGTTCTCGGTCCCGGGCTGCGGGAGCTTGCCGAGCGGCACCCGAGTGTGGGTGAGGTGCGCGGTACCGGTGTCTTCTGGGCGCTGGAGCTGGTGAAGGACCGGGCTACTCGGGAGCCGTTGGTTCCGTACAACGCGGCCGGTGCGGCGAATGCTCCCATGGCCGCGTTCGGTGCCGCCGCGAAGGCGAATGGCCTCTGGCCTTTCATCAACATGAACCGCACCCATGTCGTGCCGCCGTGCAACGTCACGGAGGCCGAGGCCAAGGAGGGGCTGGCCGCGCTGGACGACGCCCTGTCGGTGGCCGACGAGCACACGACGACTCCGTAGGCCGGTTCTTCGGCCGCGGGTGCGTAGGGGCTGGTCGCGCAGTTCCCCGCGCCCCTGACGGCACGGGGCTCCGCCCCGCGATACCCCGCCCGCCCCGGTTCTTCGGCCGCGGGTGCGTAGCGGCTGGTCGCGCAGTTCCCCGCGCCCCTGACGGCGCGGGGCTTCGCCCCGCGATCCCCCGCCCGCCCTGATTCGTTTGGCTGCGGGTGGGTGGGGGCTTGTCGCGCAGTTCCCCGCGCCCCTAAAAGGGGCGCGGGGAACTGCGCAATCTTTTGAGCGGGGGTCTGGGGGCGCAGCCCCCAGGAAGGGATGGGACGGGTAGGGGCGGCGGGGGCGAAAAACTCCTTCGCGCGCCCCACGGCGTATGGTGGCCTGCTCGGAGAGATACGCGAGTAGATCAGGGGAGCGAGACACCATGCCCGGCAGCGGCGGCAATGGGGCCGTAACCCGCAGCACCCTGCGGCAGCAGATCGCGGACGCGCTGCGCGACGAGGTACTCGCGGGCCGTCTCCAGCCGGGCCAGGAGTTCACGGTGAAGGAGATCGCCGAACAGTACGGCGTCTCCGCGACCCCCGTCCGCGAGGCCTTGGTCGACCTGTCGGCCCAGGGCCTCCTCGAAGCGGACCAGCACCGCGGCTTCCGCGTCCACGAGTACTCCGCGGCCGACTACCGCGGCATGATCGAGGCACGGAGCCTGGTCACCGACGGCATGTTCACCAGCCTCTCCAAGGGAGGCATGCGCCAGATCGACGACCCCCGCGCCGTCGCCGCCCTCGCCGCCGTCCGCCGCCGCGGCGAGGAGGCCCAGCGCGCCGCCGCCGCAGGCGACCTGAACATCCTCATCGGCTACGACCTCCGCTTCTGGCGCGAGCTCAGCGGCCTCTTCGGCAACCCCTACCTCGCCGACTTCCTGCACCGGCTGCGCGTCCAGTCGTGGGTGTGCGCGGTCCAGCACCTGCGCCGGGTGGACGACCTGAAGGGCCACCTGTGGTCCGCCCACACGGAGCTCGTGGACGCGCTGGCCCGGCGCGACCCGGCCGCCGCGCACGCGATCGTCACGGAGTACAACGCCCACTCCCTCGCCCTCATCGAGCGCCTGGCCGCCAGGTGATCGCTTCAGCCCGGCCGGCACCAACCAGCCCGTCCGGCGTTTGAGGACGAGCCTTCCGGGCGATCGGGGGTTTGGGGGCACTGCACCGATCAGCGGCTCCGCCGCGTGCCCCCACCACCGGCCCGCCCACCACGGACTTGTGCACCGGGACTTCCCAGAACCGCCGCGCGCATTACGCTGCCCTGACCACCCTGCACCCCAAGGAGCAAGAGGAGCCGTCTGTTGGCCTGTGACCTGTGGTTGGTCCCGCTCGTCGACGTGCTGTGCCACACCCCCGACAACCCCTTCGCCGAGGAGCTCGCGCTCTACGACAAGGTGCTGGCCGAGGCCGGACTCCCGCCGGTCCCGGTGTACGCGTACATGCCCGGGCTGTCGGGTGACGTGGCCCCGGTCGCCGGGTTCGACTACGACGCGCTGCACTTCCTGCGCCGCGCGTATCTCCTCCAGATGTGCGGGCTCGCGGTGACCCCGGTGGACGAACTGGGCGGCGACTACGAGCAGTTGCTGGAGATGTTCGAGACGAACGCCCAGCAGTCCCACCTGGTCTGGCACTACGACCACGCGGGGGCGTACGTCCCCGTCGACTTCCCGCACCCGCTCGCCAACGACGAACTCCTCGCGGGCGGCGGCCCCTTGGGCTCCTCCCAGACCCTGCTGCGCGAACTCGAGTTCGTCGCCCCGTCGATCGGTATCGACCCGGCGAACCCTCCGGCGGCTCCCGAACCTCCCATGGCCCCCACGGAGCTGGAGGAGCCCGCCGCCCCCGCCCCCTACGACGCCAGCCCCTTCGCCCGCGAACGGCACGTCTGGCTGGGCCTGCACGCGGCCGCGACCCGGAGCCTCGCCCAGGGCTCGATGATCATCTTCAGCTGAGGGGAGCCGTACACGGGGTACGCGGAGTACGCGGCGGCTTTGGGGTACGCCGGAGTCACGCCCGGCAAGGCTCCAGGCCGGACGCGGGGGCGGTCTCGGGCTCAGCGACCCAGCTGGGACAGACCCTTCTGGAGGTCGTCCATGTTCATGATCGGGGTGTGATCGATCTTGGCGCCGAAGTTCGCTTCGTTCGACTTCTCTCCGGCCGGCGTCTCTTCAGGATCATCCGTTCGTTGGTCTGGTCGTGGGCATCGAGGGATGCCGCGATCGGAGAGCCCTGTGCGTATGACCGACCTCCAGCGCTGCGAGATGCGGCCCGGACGTCTCGTCGAGTGGACGTTGCATCCGGCGGCCGTCGAAGCCTCGGCGAGACTGCCGGACGACGAGCGGCCACCGGCGTACGTGCAGGAATCCCACGTCCGGACGGCGCGCTCGGTGCACGAGGACGGCCTGTTCGTGCCGACGTGGCTGGGGGCGACGTTCGACATCCCGGGGAGGCTCGATCTCGACGTACTGCAAGGCGCGTTGCGGGCATGGACACTGCGGCACGAGACGCTGCGCAGTGGCTTCCGGTGGGCCGGAGACGAGATGCGCCGCTTCACGCTGGACGCCGAAGACGTCTTACTGCACCGCGAGGACAAGGGCGACTTCGCCGAGGCATCCTGGCTCACCCGCTACTTGCAGGACCGTTTCGACGTCGTGGCGAACGCGCTGACCTGGCCGAACTTCATCTACACCGCGGTCGTCAGGGAGGACGGCGCGAGTGTCCGCATGGCGTTCGACCACAGCAACGTGGACGCCTACTCGATCTACCGCATCCCCGCCGAGATCCACGAGCTCTATGCGGCCGGACTCGAAGGCCGCGCCATGGACAGGGCGCCGGTGGCCAGTTACGTCGACTTCTGCGCGAGCGAGCGCACGAACGCCGACCGGATCGACGACACGCACGCGATCGTGGCCCGCTGGCGGGAGTTCATCGGCCGCTGCGACGGGAAGCTGCCGAACTTCCCCGTCGACCTCGGGCTCGACCCCGAAGGGCCGCTGCCCGGGCAGAAGTTGATGCACGAGATGCTCGTGGACGACGCGGACGCGGAGGCCTTCGAGGCGCGCTGCCGCCCGTACGGCGGAAGCCTCGTCGGCATCCTCGCGGCCACCGCCCTGGCCGTCCGCGAGATCGGCGGGCAGGAGGTGTACCGCACTGTCGTGCCGTTCCACACCCGGGCGAAGTCCCAGTGGTCGGACTCGGTGGGCTGGTACGTGGGCGGCGCGCCGATCGAGGTGCCCGTGGCGCGGGCGACGGACTTCGACAGCGCGCTGGAGATGGTGCGGGCCGCGCTGCGGGAGAGCCGCCCGCTCGCCCGGATGCCCATCGCGCGCGTGCTCCGACTGCTGGGCGCCGACTTCCGGCCCACGTCCCCGGACCTCTACTCGATCGTCTCGTTCGTCGACGCGCGCGGCGTGGTGGGATCGGAGCGGTGGCGGGACCTGAAGGCGTACGGGCTGATCCGGGTGTCGTCGGGCGACCAGGTGTGCGCGTGGACGACCCGGCTCCACGAGGGCGTGCAGTTCGCCTGCCGCTACCCGGACACCGACGTGGCGTACAAGAACATGTGCCTGTACGTCGACCGGCTGCGGGAACTCATCGTCACGGCGGCGCGGCACCCGGCCGGACAGGCCGTACGCGTCTGAGAACCCCGGTGGCCCGACCCTCGGAGAGAGCCGGGCCACCGCGTCCGACACCCTCCGGAGGGAGGACGTCGGCCGCGGTGGCGTGTCAGGCGGTGTGGCAGGTGGCGTCGGTGCGCGCGGGTCAGAACACCGGCGTCCCGTCCTGCGTCAGCTTCCAGTTGCTGACCGCGAAGTCGGCCGGGTTCAGGGTGACCTTGGCCGTGAAGTAGTCGATCATCAGCTGCCGGACCTCGTTGGTGGAGCTGTAGGCGATGTCGGCGGCGGCGATGTGCGGGTAGCCGGAGCCGCCGTTGGCGCGGTAGTTGTTGACGGCGACGACGAAGACCTGGTCGTCGGCGACCGCGGTGCCGTTGTAGGTGAGGTTCTTGATCCTGGAGCCCTCGGCCTGCGCGATGTCGATCTCGTACGACACTCCCGCGGCCATGTCGTACATGTAGTCCCAGAAGCTGTTGGCGTTCGTCACCGTGGCGGTGTCGACGGCCGTGCCGCTCGGCACCTGGTGGTAGTACTTCGCCGCGTACTCCAGGTAGTCCTTGAGCTGGGCACCGGTGAGCTTCTTGCCGTACAGGGTGTTGTCGTAGATGTAGAGACCCGCGACGTCGCGGATCGTGACGTCGCCCTTGGGGATGTCGGCGGTACGGCTGAAGCACGCGGCGACCGAGATCAGCGGGAGCGCGGCGTCCGCCGTCGACAGGCCCGACTTGACCGACTCCATCTGGACCTGGTGGATGAAGTCCATGGCGGCGGTGTCCTTCCAGCACGCCTCGGCCGCCGACAGGTCCTCGGTACAGGTGCCGACGGCCGTGTTGACGTACTTCACCACCAAGTCGTGGTCGGCCTTGAGGAGGGCGGTGATCTCCGCGTCCTCCTCGACCGTGTTGGAGTTGAGGGTCTGCGCCTTGGTGCTGGTGACCTTCCACTGGCCGTGGACGAGTTCGAGCTCGAAGTCGAAGACGGTCAGGCGCATGCCCCAGCAGTACGGCTCGGAGAGGACGACGTCCTTGCCGGTCTCGGTGTTGGTGACCGTGTACGACGAGACCTCGGTGTGCGTGTGGCCGACGAGGATCGCGTCGATGCCCGGGACCTGCTCGGCGACGAGGTTCGACGCGTTCTCGACGTACGGGAGTTCGGTGCCGTACGACGAACTGCCGTCCAGACCCGAGTGGTCGGTGAGGAAGACGACGTCGCAGCCGAGGGCGCGCATGCGGGGCACGTACTTCTTCGCCTGCTCGACGAGGCCGGTGAAGGCCATCTTGCCCGAGACGTTGTCCTTGTCCCACAGGGCGATTCCGGGGTTCGTGAGCCCCAGGATGCCGACCTTGATGTCGGGGGCGCCGGGAACGCGAATGCACTTCACGGTGAACGGCTGGAAGGCGGGCTTGAGCGTCTTCGCGTCGAGGGCGTTGGCGCCCAGCAGCGGGAAGTGGCACTGCTTCTCGAACTTGCGCAGCAGGTCGATGCCGTAGTTGAACTCGTGGTTGCCGAGCGCGGCGGCGTCGTACTTCAGGGCGTTCATGGCGACGGCCATCGGGTGCTTCGGCCCGTTGGTGCCGGTGATCGAGTCGACGCGCGCGTAGTAGTACGCCAGCGAGGTCCCCTGGATGATGTCGCCCGCGTCGACGAGGAGGACATGGTCCTCACCCTTGGCGGCGCGCTGCTGCTTGATGAGGGTGGCGACGCGGGCGACACCGGTCTTGTTGCCCTTGCTGTCCTTGTACGCCGCGTCCTTGTAGTAGTCCCAGTCGAAGACGTGGCTGTGCAGGTCGGTGGTGCCGAGGATGGAGAACGACCAGGTCTTGGGCGCCTTTGGGGGCTTCGCGTCGGAAGCCGCCTGGGCGGGCGTCGCGGCAGCGGTCCCCGCGACGGCCACGGCCGCACCGGTGACGGCCGACTTCTTCACGAACTCCCGGCGGTTCAGGGGGTTGACGGGCATACGGGGCTCCTGGGAGTGGGGTGGCGAGGGCAGGGGAACGGGCCGTGCGAGCCGTGCGGGGGCCTGTGGGGACTACACGCGTAGATCGTGGTCGCCGACGTACCCCTTCCGAAACCAGGAAAACCCCATCTCCCGGTCAAGTAACGGAAATTGCCTGCCGTCGCCCGGTACCGTCCCGGGCGATCGGGCCAAAGTGCCCCAACTCCCCTATTGCTGTGCAAAGATCCGCGCAGAGGATCTGAGTGAGGATCCGGGCTCCGACGAATCACCTGGTCTCATCCAGCGGTTGACAGGAGTGCGGCATGGACCCCCTTGGCCCCGAGGATCCGCCCCGTATAGGCCCGTACCGTCTGATCGGCAGGCTCGGCGCGGGCGGAATGGGCCGGGTCTACCTCGCCCGTTCCGAGGGCGGGCGGACCGTGGCCGTCAAGCTCGTCCAGACCGAACTGGCCCAGGAGCCGGAATTCCGGCGGCGGTTCGCACAGGAGGTGGCAGCCGCGCGCCGCGTCGGCGGAGCGTGGACCGCGCCCGTACTGGACGCGGACACGGAGGCGACGACGCCCTGGGTCGCCACCGGGTACATTCCCGGGCCCTCCCTCCAGACGGTCGTGGACAAGGAGTACGGGCCGCTCCCCCTGGCCTCCGTCCGCGTCCTGGCGAACCGGCTCGCCCTCTCCCTCCAGGCAATCCATGCCGCCGGTCTGGTCCACCGCGACCTGAAGCCGTCCAACATCCTCCTGACCGTCGACGCGCCCCGCGTCATCGACTTCGGGATCGCCCGGGCCCTGGACACCGTCCTGGACGACTTCAGAACCCGTACCGGCATGATGATCGGCTCGCCCGGTTTCATGTCGCCCGAGCAGGTGCGCGGCCTGCGCACCTCCCCGGCCTCGGACGTCTTCTGCCTCGGCTCGGTACTCGCCTTCGCGGCGACGGGCCGCCCGCCCTTCGGCACGGCGAGCAGCGGCCTGCACGCCCTGCTGTTCCGCGTCGCGGAGGAGGAACCGGACCTGGCCGGGCTGCCACCGGGCATCGACACCCTCGTACGCGACTGCCTCCGCAAGGACCCGGCCCTCCGGCCCACACCGGCCGAGGTCGCGGCCCGCACGGAGGGCGGTGCCGGGAACGAGCCCTGGCTGCCGGGGGCGTTGCTGGCGGGGCTGGGGCGACGGGCGGCGGAGCTGCTGGACGCGGACGGGCCTCCTACGGAGGTTGCGATACCTCCGACGGAGGTCTCAGCGCCTCCGGCAGAGGTCGCGGCACCTCCGACAGCGGATGCGGTGACCCGGGACTTCGGGGCGGCGCCCGGCGAGGTGCCCGTGGACCCCGGGCCGCCCGAACCGGCCGAGCGACCCCGCCGACGCCGGCGCAGGACCCGGCTCATCGTCGTCGCTGCCGCAGCTGCGATCGTCGCGGGGATCGTGGTCCTCTCCCAACTGCCCGACGACGGCGGCGACAACGGCAACAAGGGCGGCGGTGGCAGCGCGAGCAGCAGCAGCTCAGGCAGCGGCGGTGACCCGTTCGCCGGGGCCTGGGAGGGCAACCTCACCGACAGCAGCGACCCGAACCACGAGCAGTTCATCCGGATCGAGACCATCAGCGGCGCGCAAGTCGGCCAGAAGGGCGACACCCTGCTCGTGGTCAGCAAAGACGTCCTGTGCAAGGGCGAGGCCGACCTCGCCACGAAGACCTCCACCGAACGCGTCCTCAGCCCCGGCAAGGTCACGGCGACGGTCCGCTACGACCCGAAGGCGAACTGCAACGCATCCGCGGAGCAGCACCTGACCCCCAGAGGGGGCCGTCTGCACTGGGTCATGGCCAACCTCAGCGGCGACCTGCAACCGGCAAAGACCGGCAGCCGACCGGTACCCGCCGTCTACCTCGGCACCTGGAAGCCCGCCAGTCCCTCCACTGCCGCCGAACCCACCGACCGCCTCACCATCCACCAGGGCGGCTTCGGCAGCGAGGTGACCACGATGACCGAGACCAGCAGCACCAACGGCACCGTCTGCACCTACCGCGCGATCCTCGTCTCGGCCACCGACGCCGGCCTGGTCCTCGGCCCCGACATCGCCGACGGCTGCAACGCCAAAGCGACCCACATCTTCACCGTCACCGGCGAGAACAAGCTCCGGCGAACGGACGAGAAAACCGGCCACACCCTCGACCTCGTACGAGCGAACTGAGCCCCCGGGCGCCAACAGCCGAGGAGGGGGTCAGGGGCGGCCGTACAGCGTGAACGCCCGGCCGGAGGACCGGCCGGGCGTTCACGTTCAGGGGAAGGCGTGGATCACCGCGGGTCGATGGCGTGGAAGAAGGACACCGCGACGTCGCGGACGGTCAGACTCGGATGTGGAGGTGATTGTTCGAGATCGTGGAGGGCGTGGCCCTCAGATTGTGACCGGCCGCATCGCTGACGAAGACGTTGGAGTAGCTCACACTCTCCAGGAACAGCGTCTGTCCCGATGGGCACTTGAAGTCACCCGGTCCGAGCGGGCCCGTGGTCAAGGACCCGGTGGTCTGCCCGTTGCGCACGGGGAAATCGGCGGAGACGATCGTATCGGCCTCGAGGGTCTCCTTGTTCCTCGCCTTGGGATGGTTGCCGCCATTGTTGAAGCACTGGTACACAGCGGTCGCCGCCGCCGTGACCGTGATCCTGACGCTGGTCGTACCCGTTCCCAGGCCGACCTCCTTGAACGAGGTGATGAGGGCCCCGCTTGAATCCAGGGTGTTTCTCGCGTACCGGAATTGCGGGCTGTCGGCGAGTGCCGGCGTGGCGGCCAGCACGGTGCTGCAGGCAGCCGACACGAGTCCGAGCGCGATGCGTCGCATGTTTTCTTCCTCTTGTCCGTCAGGTTCCTCGAATGGATCGAGAAAGCCGTTCCTTGCGAAAGGAGTCCTATCGCAGAAAAGGGACAAAGTGGAGGAAAGTACCCCGTATGCCACATAGATGGCCCCGCCGGAATCATTCCGGCGGGGGCCACAGGCAGACGCGGGGAGCGGAGGCTCCCCGCGAGTTACGACAGGAACGAATTGATCTCGATCGTCTCGTCCCGGCCCGGGCCGACACCGATCGCGGAGATCGGCGCCCCGGACATGTCCTCCAGCGCCTTGACGTACGCCTGGGCGTTCTTCGGGAGGTCCTCGAAGGTCTTGGCCTTCGTGATGTCCTCCGACCAGCCCGGGAGGGTCTCGTAGATCGGCTTCGCGTGGTGGAAGTCGGTCTGGGAGTACGGGAGCTCCTCGACGCGCTTGCCGTCGATCTCGTACGCCACGCAGACCGGGATCTCCTCCCAGCCGGTCAGGACGTCCAGCTTGGTCAGGAAGAAGTCGGTCAGACCGTTGACGCGGGTCGCGTAGCGGGCGATGACCGCGTCGAACCAGCCGCAGCGCCGGTCACGACCGGTCGTCACACCGCGCTCGCCGCCGATCCGGCGCAGCGCGTCGCCGTCCGCGTCGAAGAGCTCGGTCGGGAAGGGCCCCGAGCCGACACGGGTCGTGTACGCCTTGAGGATGCCGATGACCCGGCTGATCTTGGTCGGGCCGACACCCGCACCCGTGCACGCCCCACCCGCGGTCGGGTTGCTGGACGTCACGAACGGATACGTACCGTGGTCGATGTCCAGGAGCGTGCCCTGACCGCCCTCGAAGAGCACGACCTTGTTCTGCTCCAGCGCCTGGTTGAGGACCAGGACGGTGTCCGCGACGTACGGCTTGAGCCGGTCCGCGTAGCTCAGCAGCTCCTCGACGACCTGGCCGGCCTCGATGGCGCGGCGGTTGTAGAGCTTGGTGAGCAGCTGGTTCTTGACCTCAAGGGCCGCTTCGACCTTCTGCGTCAGGATCGACTCGTCGTACAGGTCCTGGATGCGGATGCCGACGCGGTTGATCTTGTCCGCGTAGGTGGGGCCGATGCCACGCCCCGTCGTACCGATCTTCCGCTTCCCGAGGAAGCGTTCCGTCACCTTGTCCACGGTCACGTTGTACGACGTGATGAGGTGAGCGTTTCCGCTGATCAGGAGCTTGGACGTGTCGACGCCGCGCTCGTTCAGTCCGTTCAGCTCGGAGAACAGGACCGACGGGTCGACGACGACTCCGTTTCCGATCACCGGAGTGCACTCCGGCGTGAGGATTCCGGAAGGGAGGAGGTGGAGGGCATACTTCTGATCGCCCACGACTACCGTATGGCCGGCGTTGTTGCCGCCCTGGTAGCGCACCACATAATCCACAGATCCACCGAGCAGGTCGGTGGCCTTTCCCTTGCCTTCGTCACCCCACTGAGCACCGAGCAGCACAAGTGCGGGCACAGGCGTACACCCCTTCCGGGCGGGGCATGTCCAAGGTCGGGGACGTACGCGGCTGGTTTTCGATACGGCTGCGTACGCCGGCGACCTCCTTTGGCCGCGACCGTCGGACCGGATGCCCCGGAATAGACGAAGCCCCTGGCGCAATAGCGCAAGGGGCTCTTGCAGCAAGATGGTACCCGAGGAAGCGAGGCATGACCGAGGTGGCGGCTTCCGACCAGCTCTTGGTGGTCATCGACCCGGTCGCCCGTCGGACGGACGGCGAGTCTGTACGGATCGCGAAAGACGTGCTCAGCGCGGGTGCGGCGACGAAAGTGTGCCTGCCGGAGGGGCCCGAGGAATTCGCTCGGGCATTGGCCCGACGAGGGTCCCGGCGACCTGTCGTGATCGGCGACGACCGGGCCCTGCTGCGGACTGTGTCCCTTTTGCACCGGCAGCGGGAGCTCACCGCGTGTGGGCTGTCGCTGGTGCCGGTGGGGGGTGTGCTGTCGCTGGCCCGGTCGCTGGGGGTGCCGACCGGGGCCGTGGCCGCCGCGCGGGCCGTTCTCGACGGGGTCGAGCGGCGGCTGGACCTGCTCGTGGACGACAGCGACGGGGTGGTGCTGGGCGCGCTCCGGATCCCGTCGGTGCTGTCCCCGGTCCCCTCGGAGGTCCCCTCGGAGGCCGCGTCGCACCCCTGGCTGCGCACCTGCCAGTCCCTGGTCCGCACCCTCGCCGCGCGGCCCGCGCGGCTGGCTGCCGTGCCGGGGTCCGGGCCTGCGCGGTTGCGGATCGAGGTGGACGGGGTGCTGGTGGTGGATCTTGACCAGCCTGTGGAGGCGGTGTCGGTGACGCCCGGGGTGCTGGGGGGTGCGGAGGTGGAGATCCGGCCCGCGTCGGTGGGGGTCGAGGGGTCGCCCCTCCGGGTCGTGGGGCGGAGGGTGACTGTGTCCGGGGCCGACTTTCGGTATCGGGCGGATTCTGTGGTCGGGGGGCCTGTGCGGACTCGGACGTGGGTGGTGCGGGAGGGGGCGTGGGGGCTTACCTTGCCGCCGGGGCTCGCGTAGGGGGTTTCTCGCCCCCGCCGCCCCTACCCGTCCTATCCCGTCCCTGGGGGCTGCGCCCCCAGACCCCCCTAAAAGATTGCGCAGTTCCCCGCGCCCCTGGAAAGACTGGGGTTGCGCGTCGGCTGCGGGGCGGTGGGGGCTGGTCGCGCAGTTCCTCGCGCCCCTTGAGGGGCGCCTGGTTAGCCTGCTCGGATGGCCAAGGTGAGACTGAGCAACGACACCGACGGGATACTCGCGCTCTGGACCGAGCCGCTCGGTGAGGACCGTTGGATGAAGCCGGGCGAGCAGTTCACGGTCGTGGCCGGGGACTCGGAGCCCGCGCCCGCGGATGACGTGCCGTTCGACGTGGCCTTCCACGACCAGGGCATCAGCGTCTGGGTGAACGTCGGCTACGAGGCCGTCGTCTATGACCAGTCGGGCGCCGAACTGGACTGCGGCCACCAGCGCCCCCTCGAAGTCCTCCGCTCCTGGACCGAGTCGGCCGAAGCCGCCGCCACCAGAGCCGAAACCCGCCCTGACTTCTCACCATCGCTCCGCGAGTCGATACGCAAGACCGCCAGCGACATGCGCGACCAGCTCACCACCGCCGAGGCGGAGAGCTCTTAGCTTTTGGCTTTTGGCTTTTAGACGTCATCTCATTTGGCGTGTTCGATAGTCTGTGGTGGTGGGGATTGTTGAGCGGCTGGTGCCGGATGAGTTGTGGGAGATGTTCCAGCGGGTGGTGCCGGAGGCGCCTACGCGACCTCAGGGCGGTGGCCGACGTCGGCATGGTGACCGGGAGGTGCTGGCGGCGATCGTGTTCGTGGCCACGTCGGGCTGCACGTGGCAGCAGTTGCCCGCAGCGTCGTTCGGGCCGTCGGGTGCGACGGCCCATCGGCGCTTCTCCGAGTGGACGAAGGCCAGAGTGTGGGCCAAGCTCCACCGCCTGGTCCTGGACGAGCTCGGCTCCCGCGGCGAGTTGGACTGGTCCCGCTGCGCGATCGACTCGGTGAACATGCGGGCCCTGAAAAGGGGGACCTGACGGGCCCGAATCCTGTGGATCGGGGCAAGTACGGTTCGAAGATCCACTTGATCACCGAGCGGACCGGTCTGCCCCTGTCCGTCGGAATCTCGGGGGCGAACCTGCACGACAGTCAGGCCCTGATCCCTCTGGTGAAGGGCATACCGCCGATCCGCTCCCGCCGCGGACGCCGACGACGCAAGCCGGCAAAGCTCCACGCCGACAAGGGCTACGACTACTCCCATCTGCGGCGATGGTTACGCGGGCGCGGCATCGTGCACCGCATCGCCCGCAGGGGGATCGAGCCCTCACAGCGACTGGGCCGCCACCGCTGGACCATCGAACGCACCATGGCCTGGCTCGCCGGCTGCCGACGCCTCCACCGACGCTACGAACGCAAAGCCGAGCACTTCCTTGCCTTCACCAGCATCGCCTGCACCCTCATCTGCTACCGCAGACTCACCAAATGAGACGGCTTCTTAGGGGCGCGGGGAACTGCGCGACCAGCCCCCACCGGCCCGCAGACGACACACGACCCGGGGGGCTGGGGGCGGAGCCCCCAGGAACGGGATGGGACGGGTAGGGGCGGCGGGGGCGAAAAAAACTCACCCCACCGACAGCGCCGTGTCCGACTCGTCCTTCAAGGCAACCCCCGTGCGGCCCAGCTCCCGCGCCCCCCGCATCAACGCCACCAGCTTGGCGGCAGCCGCGGCATGGGTCAGACCCAGCGGCGGCCGGATGTTGGAGAGGCAGTTGCGGTCGGCGTCGGTCGTGTGGCCGGGGCGGGGGGTGTGGGTCAGGTAGGCGCCCAGGGAGTCGGCCGCCGACATACCAGGGCGCTCGCCGATGAGGACGACCACCATCGAGGCCCCCAGCGCATGCGCGATGTCGTCCCCGAGCGCCACCCGAGCCTGCTCGGCAAGCACCACCGGCGCGACCCGCCACTCGGCGGGCAGCAGCGCCGCCGTCTCCCGGATCACCGGCGCCGCATGCTCGTGAACCGCCCGGCTGGACAACCCGTCGGCGACCACGAACACCAGGTCCCAGTCATCGCGCGGCAGATGTGCACGGTCGATGTCGTCCAGCCGCCGCCCCAGGTCGGGGCGCTGAAGATACGTGAGCCGATCGGGGGCGGCACTGCGCACCCGTATCGTCGGAACGCCCGTCAGCGCGGCCGCCACCACGTCCGGCTCGAACGGCGAATGCACCGCGTCCCGCGCCGCCGCATGCGCGGCCTGCAGTTCGAGCCGGTGCCGGGTGGGCAGCGCCGACCCCGCACGGCCGAGTCCGATCCGGGCCTGGGTGTGGCGGCGCAGCGACGCCCACAGCGAGGCGTCGGACTCGGGCGGTGCCACCAACGCCCGTACGAGCGTTGCCAGTTGACCCAGTTGGCGGTCGTCCGTCATGCGGCTATCTCCTTGCCGATCGTCATCAAGGGGTGCGCCGTACCGGACACATCCCTGATGGCGCCACCGCCGTCCAGCAGTCCGATCCCGTCCAGCCACGCCTCGAACTCCGGTGCCGGGCGCAGCCCGAGGACCTCGCGCAGGTACAACGCGTCGTGGTACGAGGCGGATTGGTAGTTGAGCATGATGTCGTCACCGCCCGGCGTGCAGATCACGAAGGACGCGCCTGCCACGCCCAGCATCGTGAGCATCGTGGCGATGTCGTCGTCGTCCGCGTCGGCGTGGTTGGTGTAGCAGATGTCCAGGCCCATCGGGAGGCCGAGCAGCTTGCCGCAGAAGTGGTCCTCCAGGGCCGCCCGGAGGATCTGGCGGCCGTCGTACAGGTACTCCGGGCCGATGAAGCCCACGACGGTGTTCACCAGCAGCGGGTCGTAGCGCCGGGCCACCGCGTACGCCCGTGCCTCCACCGTCTGCTGGTCCACCCCGTGGTGCGCGTCGGCGGACAGCGCGCTGCCCTGGCCGGTCTCGAAGTACAGGGCGTTCTGCCCGACCGTCCCCCGCCCGAGCCCCTTGGCGGCCTCGTACGCCTCGTCGAGCAGCCCCAGGGTGACGCCGAAGGACGCGTTCGCGGCCTGCGTACCGGCGATGGACTGGAAGACGAGGTCGACGGGGGCGCCGCGTTCCATCAGGTCGATGCTGGTGGTGACGTGGCACAGGACGCAGGACTGGGTGGGGATGGAGTAGCGGTCGATCACTCCGTCCAGCAGTTCCAGCAGGTCCCGTACTGCCTTCGGACTGTCCGTCGCCGGGTTGATGCCGATCACCGCGTCGCCGGAGCCGAGGAGGAGTCCGTCGAGCAGGGCCGCCGCGACGCCCGCCGGGTCGTCGGTGGGGTGGTTGGGCTGGAGGCGGGTGGCCAGGCGGCCGGGCAGGCCGATCGTGGAGCGGAAGGCGGTGACCACCCGCACCTTGCGGGCGACCGCCACCAGGTCCGCGTTGCCCATCAGCTTGGACACGGCGGCCACCATCTCGGGCGTCAGCCCGGGGGCCAGCGCGGCGAGCGCCGTCGCGTCCGCCGCCTCGGACAGCAGCCATTCCCGGAAGTCGCCGACGGTGAGCGCGGACACGGGCGCGAAGGCCACCGGGTCATGGCTGTCCACGATCAACCGGGTCACGTCGTCGTCCTCGTACGGAATCACCGGCTCGGCGAGAAACCGTGCGAGCGGCACCTCGGCCAGCGCCCACCGCGCCGCCACCCGCGCCTGCGCGGACTCGGCGGCGAGCCCGGCGAGCCGGTCGCCGGAGCGCTCGGGGCTCGCGGCGGCGAGCAGCGACGCGAGGCCGGCGAAGGTGTATTTCCGGCCGCCGAGGGTGGCGGAGTAGGTGCTCATGACGGCGACCGTACGAAGGGGTACGGGGCCGGGTCCACACCCGGCCGGAGAGTTAACGCAGACGTTCGCTCCCGCACCGCTCTAAAGGTCTGGTTGACAAACATTTAACGCGGCTGCCGGTAAGACGACTCATTTGCCCAGCAGGATTCCGGCTCGTCGAACACCACCGATCACCGACCGCTCACCGACCGAGTGCATGAGGAAAGGGGCCACCCGATGGCAGTACAAGAGGGCGTGGCCCCCGAGGCCGCGGACACGGATTCCGTGCCCGGAGGGACAGTTCACCGGCTGAAGCCGAACGCGATCGGCCTCCTCGGTGTGGTCTTCATGGCCGTCGCCACCGCCGCGCCGATCACCGCCATGACCGGCAACGTGCCCTTCATGGTCTCCGCCGGCAACGGCATCGGCGCCCCGGCGAGCTACCTCGTCGCAATGGTCGTACTGGCGATCTTTTCCGTCGGCTTCACCTCGATGGCAAAGCACATCACCTCCACCGGCGCCTTCTACGGCTTCATCTCGTACGGTCTCGGCCGCACCGTCGGACTCGCCTCGGGCCTGCTGGCCACCTTCGCGTACGTCGTCTTCGAGCCGGCCCTGATCGGCATCTTCTCCACCTTCGCCACCGGAACCCTCAAGGACCAGACGGGACTTGACGTGCCGTGGTGGGCGTTCGCGATCCTGATGCTGGCCGTCAACGCGACCGGCACCTGGTTCGGCGTCTCCGTGGCCGAAAAGCTGCTGGTCGTGCTGCTGGGCACCGAGGTGACGATCCTCGCCGCGATGGCGATCTCCGTCGCCCTGCACGGCGGCGGCCCGCACGGCTTCACCTTCGGCCCGGTCAACCCGGTCAACGCCTTCAAGGGCACCAGCGCCGGACTCGGTCTCTTCTTCGCCTTCTGGTCGTGGGTCGGCTTCGAGTCGACGGCGATGTACGGCGAGGAGTCCCGCGACCCGAAGAAGATCATCCCCAAGGCGACGATGATCTCCGTCCTGGGCGTCGGCGTCTTCTACGTCTTCGTCTCCTGGATGGCCATCACGGGCAACGGCGAGAGCGAGGCCGTCTCGGCCGCCTCCTCCGCGAACCCCCTCGCGCTCTTCTTCAACCCCACCGAGCACTACGTCGGCCACTGGGCCGTCGACGTCATGCAGTGGCTGATGATCACCGGCTCACTGGCCTGCGGCATGGCCTTCCACAACTGCGCCGCCCGCTACATGTACGCCCTGGGCCGCGAGGGTGTCCTGCCCTCCCTCCAGCGGACCATCGGCCGCACCCACCCCCGGCACGGCTCGCCGCACATCGCGGGCCTGGTCCAGACGGTCGTCAGCGCGATCCTGATCGGCGCGTTCTGGGCCGCCGGCAAGGACCCGTACACCGGTACCTACGTCCTGCTCGCCATCCTCGGCACCATGGCCATCCTGATCGTCCAGGCCGTCTGCTCCTTCGCGGTCCTCGCCTACTTCCGCACCCACCACCCCGAGAGCAAGCACTGGTTCAAGACCTTCACCGCCCCCCTCCTCGGCGGCCTCGCCATGCTCGGCGTAGTGGCCCTGCTGGTCTCCAACATGGGCGCCGCGGCGGGCACGGAGTCCGGCTCCCTCATCCTCAAGTCCACCCCGTGGATCGTCGCCCTGATAGCGGTCGGCGGCCTGGCCTACGCGACCTACCTGAAGCGCCGGGCCCCGGAACGGTACGCGCTCCTGGGCCGCACGGTCCTGGAGGAGACGAAGGAACGGTAGTTCCCCGCGAGTTGACCGGCGCCCCGAGCGCCGAGGGGGCGGGCGCCACGGCGTCCGCCCCTTGTCATGATGTACGGGTGGTCAGCGACGCGGAGTGGAAGAGGATCCGTGGCCGGCTGCGCTTCGGGCAGGTCCTCACCGGCACCGTCGTGAAGGTTCCCCGGCCGGGGGCCATCGGTGTCTTCGTCGACGTCGGGCTTGAGGTGGGCGGATTCGTCGACGTCCTTCTCCTCCCCCTCGTCCCGGAGCGCTGGCCCACGGAAGGCACCGTCACCGCGTTCGAGGTGTGGTGGGCGGACGAACGGTGGCAGCTTCGGCTGAAGCCGGTGGATCCGGCCTACCTGCGCGAGGACTTCGCCGAGTTCGCGGCGCGGTGGCGGCCGAGGTGGTCCACGGAGGTGGGGCAGCCCGTCGAGCCCGCGCCGGAAGCCGCCGACGGGTAGCGTTCGCGCCTGCGGCCGGGCGACGGGGCCGGTTGGCGCGGCCTGTTGGCGCGGCCGGTTCAGCTGTCGCCGAAGACCCGGTCGCGATGCACCCGCCAGCGTTCCATCATCTCGGCGATCTCGCCGTCGACGAACTCGAAGAAGGCGAGGGTCTCGGCGAGGCGGCGACCGGCGGGGGTTTCGCGGCCCAGGCCCTCGACGCCCTCGCGCAGGGCGTACTCCCAACGCTTGAGGACCGCCTCACGGTTGGTGAGGGCCTCGTACCACTGGTTGCTGTGGACGCGGTAGCGCTCACGGCGGGATCCGGGCTCGCGCTCCCGCGAAACCATGTGCTGCTGCGCCAGATACCGCACCGCGCCGGAGACCGCGGCCGCGCTGATCCGCAGCTGTTCGCCCAGCTCGGCGGAGGTCATCGTGCCGGTGTCGGAGGCGAGCAGCGCCCCGAAGACACGAGCCGGCATCCGCTGCATCCCGGCCTCGACGAGCTGCGCCGCGAAGCTCTCGACGAACTTGGAGACCGCTTCGGCGTCCCGCTCCGCCACCCTGGGCTCCGCGGGCTCCTCGGGCTTCACGGGCCCCTTGGGCTCGGCCTTGGGCTCGGCCATCCCTGGATCATCTCCCCTGCTCACATTTCCCCTGCCCATTCCCCCTGCTCACACGCCGCCACCCAGTGTATCCGGGGTTCATACGCTTCCTTAACTTCACAAATTTGTGAAAGTAGCGTACGTTCTGAACCATGACGAAGGCGATCACGGTCTCGGGGCTGCACAAGTCGTTCGGCAGGACACACGCGCTGGACGGCCTCGACCTGGACGTCGAGACCGGCGAGGTGCACGGCTTCCTCGGCCCGAACGGCTCAGGGAAGTCCACCACCATCCGTGTCCTGCTCGGCCTGCTGCGCGCCGACTCGGGCGCGGCACAGCTGCTGGGCAGGGACCCGTGGGCGGACGCGGTGGAACTGCACCGCCAGGTCGCCTACGTCCCCGGTGATGTGACGCTGTGGCGGAACCTCTCCGGCGGCGAGGTCATCGACCTGTACGGCCGGCTCCGCGGCGGTCTCGACAAGGCGCGGCGTGCCGACCTGATCGAACGGTTCGAGCTGGACCCAACCAAGAAGGGGCGCACCTACTCCAAGGGCAACCGTCAGAAGGTCGCCCTCGTCGCCGCCTTCGCCTCGGACGTCGACCTGCTGATCCTCGACGAACCGACCTCGGGCCTCGACCCGCTGATGGAGGAGGTCTTCCAGCGCTGCGTCGAGGAGGAACGCGACCGGGGCCGCACCATCCTGCTGTCCTCGCACATCCTCAGCGAGGTGGAGGAACTCTGCGACCGGGTCAGCATCATCCGCAAGGGCCGGACCGTCGAGAGCGGCACACTCGCCGAACTGCGCCACCTGACCCGTACGAGTGTCACCGCCGAACTCGTGGGCGCGCCCGACGGGTTGGCGTCACTGCCCGGGGTGCACGACGTCGACGTACAGGGCAGGCGTGTGCGGTTGCAGGTCGACACGGACAAGCTGAACGCCGTACTGCGTTCGCTCACGGACTCCGGCGTACGGTCGCTGAAGTCGACCCCGCCGACGCTGGAGGAGCTGTTCCTGCGGCACTACCAGGAAGATGCCCCGGCTGCTTCCGAGGGGGCGAAGGCGCGATGACCACCACGGATGCCACGGGCGCCAAGAGTGCCTCGGCCTTCGCGGTGCGGGCCGGAGGGTCCCGTCAACTGGCGGGAACGGGCGCGCTCCTGAGGTTCGCGCTGCGCCGCGACCGCGTGATGATGCCGCTCTGGGCCGGTGTGATCGGCCTGCTGGTGCTCTCCATGCCGAACTCGCTGAAGACCGTCTACAGCACCCCGGCCGAACGCGCCGACGTGGCCCGCCAGATGCTCACCAACAGCTCCCTGCGCGCCACGTACGGGCCGGTGTTCAGCGACTCGCTCGGCGGACTCACCGCCTGGCGCATCGGCTGCTACGCCGGGGTGTTCGCCGGAATCATGAGCCTGCTCATCGTCGTACGGCACACCCGGGACGAGGAGGAGAGCGGGCGGCAGGAACTCATCTCGTCGGCGATGGTGGGCCGCCGGGCCCCGCTGACGGCCGCGCTGCTGGCGGCGTTCGTCGCGAACGGCGTCCTCGCGCTGCTCATCGCGGGCGGGCTGGCGGGGCAGGGCGGCGCCGGGGCACTGGCGTTGGGGCTCGCCGTCGGCGGAGTCGGCATGGTCTTCGCCACGATGGCGGCGATCGTCGCCCAGTTGACGGAGAGCGCGCGGCTCGCGAAGGGGCTGACGGGCGGGCTGCTCGGTGCGGCCTTCGTCCTGAAGGCGGCGGGCGACTCGGCGACGGACGACGGATCCTCGCCGCTGACCTGGATCTCCCCAGTGGGCTGGCTGGAGGAGATCAGGTCCTTCGCGGACGAACGCTGGTGGGTCCTGCTGCTGTTCGCGGCGGCGGTCGCAATCCAGGGCGCGGTCGCCTACGAGCTCGCCGGGCGCCGCGATGTCGGCATGAGCTTCCTGCCGACGCGGCCCGGGCCCGCCGCGGGACGGCTCGGTACGGCGGGGGCACTGGCCTGGCGCCTGCAGCGGGGCGCCGTGCTGGGCTGGAGCCTCGGGTTCCTCGCCGCCGGGGCCGCGTTCGGCGGGATGACGAAGGGGGCCTCGGACCTCGTCGGGAACAACGACAAGACCCGCGAGATCATCGAACGGATGGGCGGGCAGACCGGGATCACGGACGCGTTCCTCGCCACGATGGTCGGGATGCTGGGCATGGTCGCCGCGCTGTTCGTGGTGGCCTCCGTCCTGCGGCTGCACGGCGAGGAGACCTCGCAGCGGGCGGAACCGATCCTGGCGAACGCGGTGGGCCGACTGCGCTGGACCTCCGGCCACCTGGCCATCGCCTTCGGCGGCGCCGTCCTCATCATGCTGCTCGGCGGCCTCGGACTCGGCCTCGGCTACGGCGCCGACCTGGGCCCCATCCTCGGCGCCTGCCTCGTCCAGGTCCCGGCGATCTGGACTCTGGGCAGCCTCGCGGTCCTGCTCTACGGCCTCTCGCCCCACCTGGCCCCCGGCGCCTGGGGCGTGGCCGGCCTCGCCCTCCTGCTCGGCTGGATCGGCCCCGCCCTCAACGTCCCCCAAACCGTCCTGGACCTCTCCCCCTTCGGCCACCTCCCCAAGCTGCCGGGCGGCGACATGGCATGGACGCCGGTACTCGTCCTCACGGCCCTCGCGGTGGCGCTGACAGGGGTGGGGCTGGCGGGGCTGCGGCGGCGGGACCTGAGCGGGTGAGCCACGAGGACTGGACGGCGCCGCGTCCCGCACCGGATCGGCAGAGGTGCGGGACGCGGCCGGCGTCGTCGTGGCGGCCGGCGTCGGCTCCCTCCAGGGCTTTCAGATGTCCACCCGCAGGCCCTCCAGCCCCCGGATCACGAAGTTCGGCTTGCGCTCCGGCTCGGCTGCCAGGGACAGGGTCGGGGCCCGCTCCAGCAACGCGGCCATGGACGCCGCCAGTTCGATACGGGCCAGCGGTGCGCCGATGCAGTAGTGGATGCCCGCGCTGAAGGAGATGTGCGGGTTGTCGGCGCGGGTGAGGTCCAGCCGCTCCGGCGCCTCGAAGACCTTCGGGTCATGGTTCGCCGAGCCGAAGAGCATGGCGATCTCCGCGCCACGAGGGATCGTCGTACCGTCGATCTCGATGTCGTCGAGAACCCACCGCTCGAAGAGCTGGAGCGGGGTGTCGTAGCGCATCAGCTCCTCCACCGCCGTAGGGATCAGGGAGTGGTCCGCACGCAGGGCCGCCAGCTGCTCGGGGTGCCGGAACAACGTCCACCACCCGTTCACCGTGGCATTGACCGTCGCCTCGTGCCCCGCGTTCAGCAGCAGGACACACGTGGAGATCATCTCCTGCTCGGTGAGGCGGTCCCCCTCGTCGTGCGCCGCGATCAGGCCCGAGATCAGGTCGTCGCCCGGCTCCTTGCGACGCGCCTCGATCAGCTCCCGCAGATACTCCGTGAACTCGACCGACGCCCGGACCGCCTTCGCCGCCGTCTCCTCGGACGGCTTCAGCTCGTACATCCCGCAGATGTCCGCCGACCAGGGCCGCAGCGGCGCCCGGTCGGACTCCGGGATGCCCAGCATCTCGGCGATCACCGCCACCGGCAGCGGCTCCGCCACATCGGTCAGCAGATCGCCGCCACCGGCCTCCACCAGACCGGCGACCAGCTCACCCGCCAACCGCTCGACGTACGGCTTCAGCTGCTCGACCGTACGCGGCGTGAACGCCTTCGACACCAGCCGCCGGATGCGCGTGTGGTCCGGGGGCTCCAGGTCGAGCATCCCGTGGTCGTTGAGCACATGGAACGGCTCGTGCTCGGCCGGCGGCGCCGTCCGCCCGAAGTCCTCGTGCTCGAACCGGTGCTGATACGTCCGGCCCAGGCGTCGGTCCCGCAGCAACGCCGACACATCCGCGTGATGCGGCACCAGCCACTGCTTCGTGGGCTCGTAGTAGTGCACCCGGCCACGCGCACGCAGCTCCTCGTACGCCGGGTACGGGTCCGCCACGAACGCCGGGTCCCACGGGTCGAAGGCCTGCGGAGTCTCCAAAGCTGCCATGAACGGACGCTAGCCCGACGCACCCCCCTCTGAACAGGGGCGTCTCGACCAGCGGCGTCTCGACGAGGGGATCGCCCCAGGCCTGTGGCAGGGACCCCCGTACCCTGCCGCCTGCCCCGCCCTCGCCCCGGTTGCTCACCGCGGCGTGACCAACCGTGCCTCGTACGCGAACACCGCCGCCTGGGTTCTGTCCCGCAGGCCCAGCTTCACCAGGATGCGGCTCACATGGGTCTTGATCGTGGACTCGGCGACGACGAGACGCCCCGCGATCTCCGCGTTCGACAGGCCCTGGGCGATAAGGACCAGCACCTCCGTCTCCCGCTCGGTCAGATCCCCGTACGCCGCCTGCGCCGTGGACGAGAGCCGGGGCGCGTCCGCGAGCTTGGAGAACTCGGTGATCAGCCGCTTGGTGACGGAGGGAGCGAGCAGCGCCTCCCCGGCCGCCACCACCCTCACCCCATCGGCGAGCTGCCGCGCCGAGGCATCCTTGAGCAGGAAGCCGGAGGCTCCCGCGCGCAGCGCCTGGTACACGTACTCGTCGAGGTCGAACGTCGTCAGCACCAGCACCTTCGCGGCACCGTCCGCGGCGACGATCTCCCGGGTCGCCTCGATCCCGTTCATCTCCGGCATCCGGATGTCCATCAGCACGACGTCCGGTGCGAGCTCACGGACCCGCTCGACCGCGTCCCGTCCGTTCACCGCCTCGCCGACCACCTCGATGTCCGGCATCGCGCCGAGCAGCACGGAGAAGCCCTCGCGGACCATCACCTGGTCGTCGGCGATCAGTACGCGAATCGCGCCGCTGGTGCCGCCCGTCATCCGGACTCCTCCATCGCGGGCACCGGCAGGAACACCGTCACCTCATAGCCCCCGTCGTCCGCCTCGCCCGCCGTCATCTCGCCGTCCAGCATCGTGACCCGCTCGCGCATGCCGGTGATGCCGTGCCCCGCGCCGTGCGTGGACTTCGTCAGGCTCGTCACCGGCGCGGGGCCGTTGACTATGCGCAGGCCGAGCCCGCCGAGGACGTAACCGATCTCCACACGGGCCGCCGCACCCGGCGCATGCCGCAGCGTGTTGCTGAGCGCCTCCTGGACTATCCGGTACGCCGACAGCTCGACGCCCTGCGGCAGTTCGCGCACCGCGCCGGTCACCGCCTTCTCGACGGTCAGACCCGCGTCCCGCACATTGGCGAGGAGTGCGTCGAGATCGGCGAGGGTGGGCTGGGGGGCGTCCGGAGCCTCGTAGTCCTCGGCCCGGACGACACCGAGCACGCGGCGCAGCTCGGTCAGTGCCGCCACCGCGTTCTCCCGGATCGTGATGAAGGCCTGCTCCAGCTCCGGCGGCGGGTTCTCCACCCGGTAGGGGGCGGCCTCCGCCTGGATCGCGACCACCGACATGTGGTGGGCGACCACGTCGTGCAGCTCGCGGGCGATCGTCGTGCGCTCTTCGAGAAGGGTGCGCTTGGAGCGCTCCTGTGCCGTCTCCGACTGGTGGGCGGTGACCTCCTGCTCCGCCTCTCGGCGTATGTGCAGGACGGTGACGACGAGGAGGGCGAGGGCGGTGACGAACAGCAGCGGCACGGTGTTGGTGTCGTAATACCCCCCGCCGAAGAAGGTCTCGGCGACCATCCCGTACACCGCGGTCAGCACCCACATCCATGCGGCGGTGCGTGGCCTCGTCCTCAGCGCCACGACCGTCAGCACCACCAGGTGGGCGGCGAAGCTGCCGGGCTGCCACGGCCAGTCGCTCCAGCCGGTGCCGAGCACGGCGGCGACCGGTGTCGCCGCGAGCGAGAACCAGAAGGCACCGACCGGCCGGATCAGGGTCGCCAGGACCGGGAGCAGGGCGAGGAGTCCGGACACCAGCGTCCCGACACTGCCGGCGTCGCCGTCCACGGAGGCCACGGCCATCGCCATCAGTCCGGCCGCCGCCACCGCGGCGTGCGGGGTCCAGGCCGCGTACTCCCTTATTTTTTCGGGCAGGCGTCGGGTGAGCGGGCCGTCCAGCCGCATCCGCGGCAGCGGGCGGTAGGCGAAGGCGTCGTGGAACAGGTCCTGC
Organism: Streptomyces sp. R35; assembly: GCF_041053035.1. Lineage (NCBI taxonomy): Bacteria > Bacillati > Actinomycetota > Actinomycetes > Kitasatosporales > Streptomycetaceae > Streptomyces > Streptomyces sp. R35. Next base: position 5,906,573 of record NZ_CP163440.1, on the reverse strand, counting down.
CGCAGCCCGCGCAGGGCGTCCGCGGCCAGCCGGAACTCCGGGCTGCGTGGCTTGGCACCGCTTGGCGGTGTCATCTGCGTCTGGGTCTGGGTCGTCTCGGTCACGTTCAAAACGGTAGGCCGCCGCGGGGGTCTCGGTCGTCACCTGCGAGGAGGGTCCTTTCGGATCCGTCTCAGGTACTACGGGTATGGCCGGGGTCCGTCGGCCGGTGGGTCGGTCGGTGGGTGGGAGTGTCGCCTGCCGTCGGTGGGTGGGGCGCCCCTGTGCGGGTGAGTGGGGCGGGGCCGTGCCGGTGGGTGGGGCGGGGCCGTGCCGGTACGTCCAGCCCGTCGCCGGTGGGCATTACTGCCTGCTGCCACAGCATGAACTTGCCCATAACCACGTAAGCGACGGGCTGGACGTACCGACACGGCCCCTTCGGTGAGTCGCCGACTGCGAGTTGCCTGTCGGTTGGGGGTGGGTGGGGGCTGTGCGTCGGCTGCGCCGCCGTCCCGGGTGAGGGGGCGTCGTGCGTTGCCGGGTGCGCCGCCGTCTCGGTTGGGGGCTTGCGGGGGGGGAGTCAGTAGCCCGACGGGCGGACCAGGCCCGACTCGTAGGCGAAGACTGCTGCTTGGGTGCGGTCGCGTAGGCCCAGTTTTACGAGGATGCGGCCTACGTGGGTCTTCACGGTCTGTTCGGCCACCACCAGGCGTTCGGCGATCTCCGCGTTCGACAGGCCCTGGGCGATGTGTGCGAGGACCTCCGTCTCGCGTTCGGTCAGTTCGCCCACGCGCTGCTTGAGGGGGGCGCGAGGGGTGGAGTCGAGGCGGGAGAACTCGGCGATGAGGCGGCGGGTGATGCCGGGGGCGAGCAGGGCGTCGCCCGCCGCTACCACCCGTACCGCCTCGGCGAGCTGGTCGGAGGACGCGTCCTTGAGCAGGAAGCCGGAGGCGCCGGCGCGCAACGCGTCGTACACGTACTCGTCGAGGTCGAAGGTGGTGAGGACCAGGACCTTGATGTGAGGGGTCTTCTCGGTGATGCGGCGGGTGGCATCGATGCCGCCGAGCTCGGGCATGCGGACGTCCATCAGGACGACGTCCGGGGCGAGCTCGGCGACTTTGACGATCGCGTCGAGGCCGTCGACCGCCTGGCCGACCACCTCGATGTCGGGCTGGGTGTTGAGCAGCACGGTGAAGCCCTGGCGGACCATCTGCTGGTCGTCTGCGATCAGTACGCGGATGGTGCCGCTCGCGCTCGTCATGGGGTCTCTTCTCCTGGGAGGCATGTGGAGTTGTCGTCGGTGGAGCCGAGGGGCGGGGGGTCGTCCTTCGAGCCTTCGCCTGCGGGAGCCGCGCCGTTGCGGGGCAGGAAGGCCGCCACCGCGAAGCCGCCGCACGACGTCTCCGAGGTCACGAGGGTGCCACCGAGCATGGCGACGCGCTCCCGCATGCCGAGCAGACCGTGCCCGGCGCCCGGGGACGGCGGGGCGGGGCGCTCGGGTCTCGAGTTGACGACCCGGACCTGGAGGCCGCGCGGGAAGTGCCAGAGTTCGACGCGGACCGCGGAACCGGGCGCGTGCCGCAGGGCGTTGCTCAGCGCCTCCTGGATGATCCGGTACGCCGACAGCTCGACGCCTGGCGCGAGGGGGAGCTGCTCGCCGGTGATCTCCGTGGTCACGTCCAGTCCGGCGGCCCGGGTGTTCTCGACGAGGGCGTCGAGGCGGTCGAGCGTGGGCTGCGGGGCGTCAGGCGCGGCGCCCGTACCGGCACCGAGGCCGTACGGGTCCTCGGGGTTCTCCGAGCGCAGGACGCCGAGGACGCGGCGCAGTTCGGTCAGCGCCTCCAGCGCGTTCTGCCGGATGCCCTCCAGGTTCTCCTTCAGCTCCTCGGTGGGGTTCTCGACCAGGTGCGGGGCGACCTGGGCCTGAATGGAGATCACCGACATGTGGTGGGCAACCACGTCGTGCAGTTCGCGGGCGATCCGGCTGCGCTCCTCCAGGAGGGTGCGGCGGGCGCGCTCCTCCTCGGTCAGCGAGGCCTGCTCGACGAGCTGGGTGCGGGCCACGCGACGGCCTCGGAGGGCGGTGCCGAGGAGGACGACGGCGGCGAAGACGACGATCGCCATCAGCCCCGTCGAACGGTAGACCTGCCCGCCGACCAGCCCCTGCACGACGTAGGTCGCCAGGGCGGTCAGGGACAGCGCACCGACGGCCACGCGCGCGGGTACCCGTAGGGCGAGGAGGAAGAGCACAAAGGCCTGCGCGGTGATCGCGGGCGAACTCCACGGCCAGTCCGGGCCCGGCGGCAGGAAGTCGACCGGCATATGCCCTCGTGCCGCCGCGGCGGCCAGCACCGTGGCTCCCAGCGACAGCCACCAGGCCGGCACGGGCCGCCACAGGGCGAGGGCGATCGCCGCTCCCTGCGCGAGCCCGGTCGACGTGCCCAACGCGAAGCCCAGCCGATAGGAGTTGTTCAGCGCGTCCACGCCCGCGAGCGCCACCCCGAGAGCGACCCAGCACACCACGACATGCGGCAGCCAGCGCAGCCACCGCGGCCGGGACAACGGCGGCAACGGCGCGGCCGACGACGACCCGAGGTCGGTCAGGACCGAGCCGACGAGAGCTCTGACGCCCCATGTGCGGGCGGCGGAGCGGGTGTTGGACGCCGCAGCGTTGCCGGAGGCTTCCTGCGGGTTGGGCTTGTTGGGCTTGCGCGGGGCTTTCCGAGGGGTGGACTCGCCCTTGCCGTCCTGCCGTTGGGGACGGCGCGTCGTGTCCCGCGGACTGAGCCCGGCGTCGTGGGACACCGCAGGCACGGTGGGCGGCATGGGAGGTGTGGAGGGCTCACTGTCCGGGTCCCGGTGCTCCTCGCTGGTCACGTGGCCAACCCTAGGCACGAGGGCTCGCCTTCGCTCCCGCCCTGCCGGGGCGGCGGTGGACGCGGACGACTCGCGACGGGCGGCCGGCGCGGCGGCGCGGCCCCTGTTCGTAGGTGCGAAAGGCGGACCAGCAGACGGCGAGGGCGAGGGCGAAGACGGGCAGCCAGGCGAGCCGGGCGGCCACCCAGCCCAGCCCGTCCGGGGTGGTGTGCAGGCCGGGGAGACGGCCCATGAGGAGGCCCAGGGCGGTGACCGCCATCATGGACGTCTGGTGCCACAGGAATATCGTCATCGCGGAGAGATTGGCGAAGGCGATCCCCGCCCAGGCCGCGGGGCGCCGCATCACCCGGCGCAGCGGCTCGCGCAGCAGCAGGGCGAGGCCGCACTGGGCCAGACCGAAGGTGACCGCGGCCAGAGTCGGCGGGTCCAGGTTGGAGACCGCGGCGCCCGGGACGCCGACCATCGACGCCGGATAGCCGGCCCACGCCACCAGCGCCGCCGTCACGGCCGCACCGCCGGTGAACAGCACCCAGCCCGCGCGCCGCCGGTCCAGCTCACCGCGTGTCCAGGCCGCGCCGAGGGTGTACGGCACCAGCCAGCCCGCCGCGACGTTCACCCAGCCGAGCCAGGACGGGCCGCCGAGGCCGAAGCGAATGAGGTCCACATGGAGAACGACGGCCAGCGGCCACAGCGGGTTGATCCGCGTCACCAGGGGCGTCGCCGCGGTCAGTCCGGCGAAGACCAGGAGGAACCAGAGCGGGGACAGGGCGAGCTTCACCAGCGTGTGGACCGTCGCGAAGTCCGCGCCCGACGCGAGCAGACAGCCCGTGGCCGCCGTCCAGAGGGTCAGCACCGCCGCCACCGGCCTGAAGAGACGGCCCAGTCGGGCACGCACCCACTGCCCGTACGTCGTGCCGCGCGCCCGCGCCGACGCATAGCTCTTCGTCGCCACATGGCCGCCCACCAGGAAGAACACGGCGAGCGTCTGGAAGACCCAGGAGATCGGAGCCAGCCAGGGCATGTGCTGCAAGGGGCTCGCCGTGCGCAGCGCGCCGCCGTCCGCGACCAGGGCCGTCACCAGCCAGTGGCCGAGGACGACGCCGAGGATCGCGAGGGCCCGCAGGGCATCGACGGCACGGTCCCGCTCCCCGGGGGTCGCCTCGTCGATGCGGTGTGCGGCGGTGCGTATGGCGTTCAGCGCGGGACGGGGTCGGGGCACGCGGCCCACGGCCGGGGGTGACTCCTGCGGGGCGTCGGCGCGAGCCGGAGCGTTCTTCCGAAGACGCGGACTGACTTCACGCGGACTTGATTCACTCGATTCAGGCGGGCTCACTTCACGCGGACTCGATTTAGGCGCACTCACTTCACGCAGGCGCATTTCACGCCGCCGCATCTCACGCAGGCGCCTTTCCCGCCGCCGCGTTTCACGCAGGCTGATTTCACGCACGGGTCACCTCCGAGGTGTCGCCGAGGACGATGCGGGCGAGGTTGTCCAGAGACACCGAGCCCGGTGTGAAGTAGTCGCTGTGGCCGCCGTCGCCCGCCGCGAAGACGTGGGCACCGAAGGCAGGGGACACCGGGTCGGTCCCGAAGCCGACGGTCGTGCCGAAGAGGTCGGCGCTCGTGTGCGGAACATGCGCGACCCAGTCGTCGGCGCCTCGGGCCGCCCAGACGCGGGCGGACGTGTGCAGCGCCGCCGCGGAGTCCGCGCCGGTGCCCGGGCTGCCGACGAGGGCGATGTCCGCCACGTCCAGACCCTGGGCCGCGCGGCCGCAGACCACCGAGCCGTACGAGTGGCACAGCAGGGATATCCGCGCCGACTGGCCGACGACGCCGCGCAGTTCGCGTATGAACCCCTTCAGGCGCGGGGCCGCGTCTTCCGCCCGGCCCGTCGTCAGGACCGTGGGACTCACCGTGCCCGGCGTCTCGTAGCCGAGCCAGGCGACGACGGCCGTGTGCGGGCCGAGGCGGTCGTGCAGAGCGAGGGCGCCGGCGCGGAAGCGGCCGTACGTCTCCAGGGTGGTGTCGGAACCGGGGACCAGGACGGCCACGCGGTCGGCGTGGGCGAGGTCGCCGAAGACCTCGACGGCCTGGCCGGCGCCCCGGCCGTCGAAGGAGAGGAAGCGGCGGGAGGGGTCGGCCATGGCGCGGTCAGCGGCGGCGCGGGTGCGGTCGCCGTGGTCCGCGGCCATGCGGGCCGCCTCCGCGGCGTCGGCTCGGTTGGCCGCATACGCCGTGTCCAGCGTCGATCCCGTCAGCGGGGCGAGGACCGCGGGTGCCGGGGCGGGTATCCGAGGCCGGGCGGCGGCGGACACGGGCACGACCACGGCGCCCATGACCAGCGCGGCGAGCAGAGTACGACGCACCCGCCGGACGACTCGCCCCGCGCCCCGGCCGGACCCAAGCCCCTCCACCCCCGCAGCCCGGGCAGCCCCCAGCCCCTCTTGGCCCTCCTCGCGGCCCTCCTCGCGGCTCGGCGTCGCCCGGAATCCCATGGTGTCCTTCCCTCCCAGTCCGCCCATTCATCGGGCGTCGCTGGAAGGGAAGTTACGGACCGTGTCGTGTCGTCGGCGTCCCACTGGGGAGCTCACCTGAGAGGTAGCTCTCAGGTACTACGGGTATGACCGGGAACACTCAGGGGAACAGCCAACTCCCCATCCCACCAGGCAAGTTGGACGATCGGTCACCAGGCGAGCTGGGCGATCTCCTCGGCCACCACCGCGCACGCGTCCGCCGCCGGGTCGATCAGGGGGAAGTGGCCGACGTCCTCCAGGAGCGTCAGGCCGACCACCTCTCCCGCCTTGGCGGCCGCGTCGGCGTACGACTCGGCGACGGCCTGCGGGACGACGATGTCGGTGCGGCCCTGGACGAGCGTGGTGGCGATACCGGTAGGGAGGAGGAGCGCCGGGTCGGCGTACGGCAGGCGCTCCGCGAACTCACCTTCCCCGCCCAGGAGTTGTCGGACGGCACCGCCGCAGACGTCGAGCTCCTCCGCGACCTGGAAGTCAGCGATCGGGGCGAGGGCGACGACGCCGCGCAGGGGGGCGGGCCGGTCGGTGCGCCAGGGAGCGTCGGCGGGAAGGAGGTGACGCGCAGCGACCCACAGGGCCAGCTGACCGCCCGCCGAGTGGCCCGTGACGACCATGCGCCGGGCATCGGCCTGCGGCAGCAGCTCGCGCACGAGGGCGGGCAGCGCGTCGAACGCGGCCGCGATGTCGTCGAAGGTGTCCGGCCAGCGACCCGCGACCGGACCACCGGCGCCCCGCACCGGAGCCGGCCCGCCCTGCGCGGGGATCGGGCCGCCCTCCTGCTTGGCGGCGGGGCCACCCCGCCGATACTCGACGTTCGCCACGGCAAAACCACGGCGCGCGAGGAAGTCCGCGAACGGGGTGATGTGGCGACGGTCGTACGGGGCGCGCCAGGCACCGCCGTGCAGGACGACCACGAGAGGGGCGAGGACCGCGGGGTCCGGCTCGCGCGGGACGTAGAAGTCGATCACCTGGTCGGGGTCGTCGCCGTACGCGGCGGTGATGTCGGGGTCCACGGGCGGGTGCGAGAAGGCCGACGCCTCTTCCGCGGCGTCGCGCTCCGCTGCGGTCCCGTCGGCTGCGGCGTCGTCCTGCATGCTCCAACCTCTCAGCGGTGAAACGGATTTGGCGGACCAGGGGAGAATTCGGCCGTTGGCCGGGACGGTATCAGGCCCGTGACGTGCGTCTACACCGGGATATCACGCTCGGTGAGGGTTAAACGGTCCTGCTGTTTCGTTACGCTGGATGCGTCCGCATTCACGTCCCTCAAGGAGGTCGCCATGTCCGCCGAGCCCGGCACCGTACGTCCCGGAGGGCGCACCGCGCGTGTCCGTGCGGCCGTGTTGCAGGCCGCCGGGGATGTGCTCGCCGAGCAGGGGTTCGCGCATCTCGATCTGGCCGATGTGGCCCGGCGGGCCGAGGTGGGGAAGACGACCGTGTACCGGCGGTGGGGGTCGGTGACGGGGCTGGTCGCCGATCTGCTCGGCGACATGGCCGAACAGTCCGTTCCCCGTACGGAGACGGGGAGCGTGCTCGGTGACCTGCGGGCCAATGCCGCGCTGGTGCGGCGGACGCTGGCCGATCCTCGGCAAGGGGCGTTGTTCCGGGCGGTCATTGCTGCGGCGGCGTGTGACTCTCGTACGGCGGAGGCGTTGCGGCGGTTCTATGACGTGCGGGTCGCTGAGTGGGCGCCGTGTGTGGAACAAGGGGTTGTGCGGGGGGAGTTGCCGGTGGGGACCGATGCTGGGCTGGTCGTGCGGGCGGTGTCGGCGCCGCTGTATTACGCGTTGCTCACCACGGGGGTGGTTCCGGATGCCGCCGCGGCCGATCGTGCGGCCGAGGCGGCGGTTGCCGCGGCCGTGGCCGGGGTGTACGTCGTCGGGTGACAAGACCCCGTGGCCGGTTCTTTGGCTGCGGGGTGGGTGGGGGCTGGCCCAAAAGATTGCGCAGTTCCCCGCGCCCCTGAAGAGCGCGCCCGCGGTCGGCCACGCACGGAAGGGGCCGGGCCGGTACATCGTGAGCCCGTCGCTTACGTGGTCGCTTGCCCAGTTCCGCCGTGGCAGCGGACAGTAATGTCCACCGGCGACGGGCTCGCGATGTACCGGACCGGCCCCGACCCACCGACCCCGGCGCCTACCCCAGCGTCTCCCCCAACACCCTCGCGGCCCGCTCCACGTCCCCGAACCCCACGTACAGCGGCGTGAAGCCGAAGCGCAGGACGTCCGGGTGGCGGAAGTCGCCGACCACGCCGCGTTCGATGAGGCGCTTCATCACCTCGCCGGCGTCGGGGCAGCGCAGCGCGACCTGGCTGCCGCGTTCCGCGTGGGCGGACGGAGTGATCGACTCCACCCTGCCCCCGGTGACGTACGCCGCGACGCACTCCAGGAAGAAGTCCGTCAGGGCGAGGGACTTGGCGCGGACGGCGTCGATCGAGACGTCCTCCCACACCTCCAGCGCCGCTTCGAGGGCCAGCATCGAGAGGATGTCCGGCGTGCCGACGCGGCCCCGCAGCGCGCCCGGCGCGGGCGCGTACGACGGGCTCATGCCGAAGGGGTCGGCGTGGGAGTTCCAGCCGGGGAGGGGGGAGTCGAAGCGGTCCTGGAGGTCGCCGCGGACGTACAGGTACGCCGGTGAACCAGGGCCGCCGTTAAGGTACTTGTACGTGCAGCCGACCGCCAGGTCGACCCCGTGCTCGTCCAGCCCGACCGGCAGGGCGCCCGCGCTGTGGCACAGGTCCCAGACCGCGAGCGCGCCCGCGTCATGGATCGCGGACGTCAGCGACGGAAGGTCGTGCAACCGGCCCGTGCGGTAGTCGACGTGGTTCAGCAGGACCGCCGCCGTACGGGGTCCCACCGCACCCGGCACCTCCGACGGTTCCAGCGGACGCAGCTCGCAACCCGTCAGGCGCGCCGCCGACGCCGCGATGTACCCGTCCGTCGGGAACGTCGTCGCGTCGACGAGGATCTCGTTCCGGCCGTCGCGGCCGTCCCCGGCCAGGCGCACGGCTCCCACAAGTGCCTTGAAAACGTTCACACTTGTCGAGTCACCGACCACGATCTGCCCGGGCGCGGCCCCGACCAGCGGAGCGATCCGGTCACCGATCCGCTCCGGCGCCGTCCACCACCCGCTCTCCTCCCAGGAGCGGATACGGAGCTCACCCCACTGCCGGCGCACCACGTGGTCGACCCGCCCGGGCACCCCCACCGGCAGCGCGCCCAGGGAGTTCCCGTCCAGGTACACGACCTCGTCCAGCACGAACTGCTCGCGCAGCTTGGCGAGTTCGTCGGCCGCGTCGAGCTCGGCGGCCCTCTCCCGCAGCTCAGGCATGTCAGACATGGGACCTCGCCGTCCACAGCTCCGGGAATACGTTCTTCTGCGCCCGCTTCTCCAGCCAGGCCACCCCGGCGGAGCCGCCCGTGCCGGTCTTCGCGCCCATCGCGCGGCGCGTGGCGACGAGATGGTCGTTGCGCCATCGCCACACCAGCTCGGCGACATCGGTCAACGCCTCGCCGAGACGGGCGAGTTCATCGTTCTCGGGGCCCGCGTACAGGGACGTCCACGCGGCCTCGACCTCGGGAGAGGGCTCGTACCTCGCGGACACGTCCCGCGACAGCACGGCGTCGGGGATCGCGTGCCCGTGCCGCGCCAGCAGCCGCAGCACCTCGTCGTACAGGCTCGGTTCGTGCAGCGCCTTCTCCAGCTCGGCGTGCACGCGCGGCGCGCCCCGGTGCGGGACCAGCATGGACGCGGACTTCTCGCCGAGCAGGAACTCCATCCGGCGGTACATCGCGGACTGGAAGCCGGAGCCCTCGCCGAGGGCGGAGCGGTACGAGTTGAACTGGCCGGGGGTGAGCTGGCCGAGCGGCCGCCAGGAGGCGTTCAGCGCCTCCAGTTCCCGTACGGACCGCTTCAGCGCGGCCACGGCCGTCGGGACGTCGTCCGAGCGGAGGGCCTTCGCCGCCGTCTCCCACTCGTGGACGATGACCGTGAACCACAGCTCCATGACCTGGGTGGTGACCAGGAAGACCATCTCTCCGGGGTCGTCGGAGCGGGTGTGCTGGAGGTGGGTGAGGACGTCCGCCTGGACGTAGTCCTCGTACGGGGTGGTTCCCTGGAAGTCGAGATGCGGGGTCTCGGGCTCCTGAGCCTCTGCGAGCTGAGCCTCTGCGGGCTGAACCTCGACGGGCTGGGCCGGATGGGACGACATCGCTGTCTCCTGATGCGTACTCCGGGTAGCGGTCCGCCCCTGCCGTTATCGACACGGGGGCCCCGGTCCCCACCGGGCATCCTCCACAATCGTCCCCCGAAACCGCAAGGTCCGCCTGGTCACATCGACCAGGCGGACCCGCGTGACCTGCGTGGACTCAGCCCAGCGTCTGCGCCGCCGTCGGCGAGGAGTCCTTCAGGAACTGGCTGCAGCGCTCGTACTCCTCCTGCTCGCCGATCGCCTGCGCGGCACGGGCGAGGCCGTGCAGGGCGCGCAGGAAGCCGCGGTTCGGCTCGTGCTCCCAAGGCACCGGGCCGTGGCCCTTCCAGCCGTTGCGCCGCAGGGAGTCCAGGCCGCGGTGGTAGCCGGTACGGGCATAGGCGTACGACTCGACGACACTGCCACGCTCGTACGCCTCGTCGGCGAGCTGCGCCCAGGCGAGCGAGGAGGTGGGGTACTTCGCGGCGACATCGGCGGGCGCCGTGCCGTTCGCGAGAAGCTCGCGCGGCTCCGGGTCGTCGGGCAGGTGGGTCGGGGGCGGTCCCCCGAGGAGGTTCTCGTGAATCGTCATGGGTTCCAGTCTGCTGCACGCTGCGCTGTGCTTGGGCCGGTGTTCGGTGCGGGTGTCTTGGGGTGGCCGTCCCCTGGGGGCTGCGCCCCCAGACCCCCGCTCAAAAGATTGCGCAGTTCCCCGCGCCCCTGAAGGGGCGCGGGGAACTCAGGCGAGCCGTCCCCGAGACGTAGACGGCTCCAGCGGCGGCGCCGTCACACACCCGTGCGTACGGCACTCGGGGCGCCGGCAGTCGGGTGCCAGGCGGCGTACGGTCGTGAAGGCCAGCGCCGCCCCCACCACCAGGATGCCCGCGCACAGCGGCATCGCCCGCCGGAAGGCGGCGTTGAAGGCGTCCGCCGAGCGGTACGCATCCGGGCCCATCCCGGTGAGCAGCGGCAGCGCGGCCACGGCGATGAGACCGGCCGCGCGGGCCGCCGCGTTGTTGATGCCGCTGGCCAGGCCCGCGCGCGCGGTGGCCACGGAGGCGAGGACGGTGGCGGTCAGCGGCGCGACCAGCGTCACCATGCCCGCGCCCATCACCAGCAGCGCGGGCAGGACATCGACGACGTACGAGGCGTCCGGGCCCACCCGCAGCATCAGCAGCATCCCCGCCGCGCACAGCAGCGGGCCCACCGTGAGCGGGATGCGCGGGCCGATGCGCTGGGCGAGCTCGCCGGAGCGGGCGGAGAACAGCAGCATCAGGGCGGTCGTCGGCAGCAGCGCCGTACCGGCCTGGAGGGCCGAGTAACCCGCGACGACCTGGAGCTGGAGCGCGGTCAGGAAGAAGAACCCTGCGAAGGCCGCGTACACGCACAGGGTGACGAGATTGACGGCCGTGAACTGGCGCGAGGCGAAGATGTCGAGCGGCATCATCGGATCGGGCCGCCGCTTCTCGACGTACACGAAGGCGACCCCCGCGGCGACGCCCAGGACCGCCGTCACCACGACGAGCACGGAGCCGCTGCGGGCCTCGATCAGCGCGTACGTCACCAGTGCGAGCGACAGTGCGCCGAGGGCGGCGCCGAGCACGTCGAAGCCCTTGTGCGACTGGCCGTCGGCCGACTCGGGGACGTGCCGGAGCGCGATCGGGGCGCACACCAGCGCCACCGGGATGTTCAGCAGGAAGACCCAGCGCCAGCCGGGGCCGTCCACCAGCCAGCCGCCCAGGAACGGGCCGACCGCCGCGCCGACGCCCCCGAAGCCGGACCACAGGCCGACGGCCCGGGCCCGGTCGTCCGGATGGAAGGACGCCTGGATGAGCGCGAGCGAGCCGGGGGTGAGCAGCGCCCCGCCGACCCCCTGCAACGCCCGGGCGGCGATCAGCACACCGCCACTCGGCGCGAGCCCGCACAGCAGGGAGGCCGCGGCGAACCACACCACACCGATGACGAACACCTTCCGGCGCCCGAAGCGGTCCCCGAGCGAGCCGCCCAGCAGGATCAGCCCCGCCAGGGTGAGCATGTACGCGTTCACGGTCCACTGGAGATCCGCGAGGCTCGCGTCCAGGTCACGGCCGATGCGGGGCAGCGCGACATTGACGACCGTGGAGTCCAGCATGGCCATGCTGGAGCCAAGGACGGTGGTCAGCAGGATCCACTTCCCGGTGGGGGTGGAAATCCGTACGTCCGGTCTCTCCTGCGCCGGGGCAGCCATACCTCGGAGCATACGGAAGGGCCCGGCACCGCGGGGTGCCGAGCCCGAACCGATGGGGAGTACTCGCGGGAGTACCGGAGGGGTACTACTTGAGCTTGGTGCCCGTGGAACGCAGCGCCGCGCAGGCCTCGACCACACGCGCCGCCATGCCGGCCTCGGCCAGCTTGCCCCAGGTGCGCGGGTCGTACTTCGACTTCGTGCCGACCTCGCCGTCGACCTTCAGGACGCCGTCGTAGTTGCGGAACATGTGGTCCGCGACGGGACGCGTGAAGGCGTACTGGGTGTCGGTGTCGAGGTTCATCTTCACGACGCCGTTCTCCAGCGCGGTGGCGATCTCCTCGGCGGTCGAGCCGGAGCCGCCGTGGAAGACGAAGTCGAACGGGTTCGCCTTGCCGTGCTTGGCGGCGACGCCCGCCTGGAGGTCCTTGAGGAGCTCGGGGCGCAGTACGACGTTGCCCGGCTTGTAGACGCCGTGCACGTTGCCGAAGGACGCGGCGAGCAGGTAGCGGCCCTTGTCGCCCAGGCCGAGGGCCTCGGCGGTACGCAGCGCGTCGTCGACGGTCGTGTACAGCTCGTCGTTGATCTCGTGCGAGACGCCGTCTTCCTCACCGCCGGTGGGGGTGATCTCGACCTCAAGGATGATCTTCGCGGCGGCGGCCTTGGCGAGCAGCTCCTGGCCGATGGCCAGGTTGTCGGCGAGGGTCTCGGCGGAGCCGTCCCACATGTGCGACTGGAACAGCGGGTTCTCACCCTTGGCGACGCGCTCGGCGGAGATGTCGAGCAGCGGACGTACGTAGCCGTCCAGCTTGTCCTTGGGGCAGTGGTCCGTGTGCAGCGCGACCGTGATGTCGTACTTCGCGGCGACGATGTGCGCGAACTCGGCGAGCGCGACGGCGCCGGTCACCATGTCCTTGTTGTACTGGCCGCCCAGGAACTCCGCACCACCGGTGGAGATCTGGATGATGCCGTCGCTCTCGGCCTCCGCGAAGCCGCGCAGCGCAGCGTGCAGGGTCTGGGTCGAGGTCACGTTGATGGCCGGGTAGGCGAACTTGCCTGCCTTCGCCCGGTCGAGCATCTCGTTGTAGACCTCGGGGGTTGCGATGGGCATCTGTCCGCTCCTTGTATGTGCGGGTCTGCGTACTGCTGCTGCGGTACGTCGGGACTGGTGCTTTCGGCCCTGACCTAGGGGGGCGACGTCATCGTCGTCCCCATCTTTCCAGACTTGGCCGGATGCTCCAGACACCGCGTCCGGGATACGGGACACGGGATACGAGACACGGGACCCCGAGCGCGTCGGGGTCCCGTGCTGGAGCCTGGGAGATGCCTAGTCCAGGCCGAGGTCCGTCTTGGAGTACGCGAAGAGGTACGGCACGCCGGCCTGCTCGGCGACCGCCTCGGCGGCACCGGTGTCCCGGTCCACGATCGTGGCCACGGCGACGACCTCGGCACCGGCCTCGCGCAGCGCCTCGACCGCGGTCAGCACCGAGCCGCCGGTGGTGGAGGTGTCCTCGACCGCCAGGACACGGCGGCCCTTGACCTCGGCACCCTCGATGCGGCGCTGGAGGCCGTGGGCCTTGCCGGCCTTGCGGACGACGAAGGCGTCCAGCGTCTTCCCGCGCGCGGCGGAGGCGTGCAGCATCGAGGTCGCGACCGGGTCCGCGCCGAGGGTCAGACCGCCGACGGCGTCGAAGTCGATCTCGGCCGTCAGGTCGAGCATGACCTGACCGACCAGCGGAGCGGCCACACCGTCGAGCGTGATCCGGCGAAGGTCGATGTAGTAGTCGGCTTCCTTGCCCGACGAAAGGGTCACCTTGCCGTGCACCACGGCCTTGTCCTTGATCTCCTGCAGCAGGGCGCCGCGTACGTCACTCATGTCCGCCAGCTTAGAGGCGCCGCCAGCTCCAGGTCGTGGTGGCTTCGAGGGGCTCGATGGGAGTGACCAGGCGAGGGTGGGTGTTCAGCCCGTTGGGCGGCCCGGTCTGCGGCTCCACGCACACGGCGGCCTCCTGCTCGTCGTAGACGACCACCCACTCCTCCCGGCTGGCGACCTTCAGCTCGATCTGCCCCGGCCAGGTGAGCGTCACGTCGACCCCGCCCGGCATGCCGAAGCAGTCGTCCCAGGGGCTGGGCTTCGGCTCGATCCGGCGACCGGTGGGCAGGTGGTCGTCACCGCGCTCCTCCTGCCAGGCGGGGGTGAAGCCGACCTGTGCGTCCTGCTGGCCGAGGTTCCTGTTGAACCACGGGTGCCAGCCGATCTGGGCGGGGAAGGAATTGCCGTACGTCTCCACGGACATGGTGAGCGTGAAGGCGTCCTCGGTCAGGGTGAAGACCTGGGTGACGCGGCCGGGGTGGGGCCAGGGGTCCACGAGGTCGTGCGTGATGACGGCCTCGTTCCTGGCGGTGCGGGCGGTTTTCCAGGCGCCGTCTCTTGCCGTGCCGTGGATGGCGTGCGGTGGGGAGTTGAGCGGCATCTGCTGGACGGTCGCCCCGTCCAGGAACCGTCCGTCGCGGATCCTTCCGCACCACGGAACCATCGGGAAGCACCCGAACTTCTCGCCCTGCCGCAGCAGTTCGACGCCGCCGACCCGCAGACTTCCGACCCGTCCGCCGTTACCCGGCGCCACGGTCACCTCCGCGTCACCCGCGGTCAGCGTGATGTCTTCGTTACTCACGAAGTTGACCCTACTGGGACGACCCCACCCCCGGGGATTTCGCCCCCGCCGCCCCTACCCGTCCCATCCGTTCCTGGGGGCTGCGCCCCCAGACCCCCGCTGAAAGATTGCGCAGTTCCCCGCGCCCCTTAAGGGGCGCGGGGAACTGCGCGGCAAGCCCCCACCGGCCCGCAGACAAAACACAACCCACGGGGTCTGGGGCGGCGGGGGCGAGAAAACTCAGCGCCGTCTCCGCAGGGCCCGCGTCAGCGCGATCGCCGAGGCCAGCGCCAGCGCCGCCGCAGGGGCCGCCCACCGCAGAGTGGCACGGGCGGCGGTGGCCTCAGGCGCCGGAACGGGGGCATAGCGGCCACGCGGAGGCGCATGGTCCACCTCCTCCGCACTACGGCCGATCATCGTCCGCCGCGCATGCGCCGCCTCGGCCATGGCATCCTCCGGTCCCGGCTCCCCCGCCCCCACCACGAACTCCTCCCCGGCCAGCTCGTCATCCACCAGCGGATCGAGCGCGGGAGGCGGAACCTCGGTATCGAAGACAGAGGAGGACTCAGCCTCAGGCTCAGAATCGGGCTCGGACTCGGGCTCAGCCACCGCATCCAGCCCAGGCTCCGTATCCCCCTCAGTCACCGCATCCCGCTCAGCAGGCTCCCCCTCGCCCGAAGAGCCGCCCGAAGACCCCGCCCCCAAGTTCTCCGCGAACCGCCCCAGCAGCCGCGCCCCCGCCGAGAACACGGCATCCGGCGCCAGTTCCGCCACCCGCCCGTCCCCGGAGGCCATCCCGCTGAAGACAAGCGTCGTGCCACCGTCCGCCGGAACAAGACGCACGGCGAGCGCCAGTTTCACCGAGCCGGCGCCGCGGGCCTCGGTCGCGTCGCCCTCGACGGCGTAGGTGCCGTCGTCCTGGGCGATGACCCGGAGCGCACCGCGATAGGTGATCGTGTGGCCGCCGACGCGGACCTTCAGGCGGCCGGAGACGGGTGGCGTCCCCGCGTCCTGCTGGAGGCCGGGTACCGCGCGGGCCACCCGTACGGGATCGGCCAGCGCCTCCCTCAGCCGCTCGGCCGGAACCGGAACGAACACCTCATGCTCCATGTCAGCCGAGCCTACCCAGCACGGCCCGGACCGCACCCGCGTATCACCGGATTCGCCCGGCTCCGCCTCAGTCGGCGTACCGCGGATGCACCAGCGTGGAGGGCGGGAGCGAACCCGCGACGCGGGTGCGGGAGGCCGCGCGCGCGTCCGCCGCCAGGCCCGCCGGGGTCAGGGTGCGCAGGCGTGGGCCGTCCGGCGCGAGGCTCAGGGGTACGCCCGTGCGGGAGGCCAGGATGAAGCCCCAGTCGCCCGGGGCCTTCGAAGCACCGCCCGCCGTGCGGTCGGGGCCCGCCGCGAAGCCGGACTCCCGGCCGCCCACACGGTAGGGCGTGGTGCGGAGCCCGGCCGCTCGCATCGTCGTGTCGACCGTCCAGAAGACCCGGGGGCGGCAGGTCACCGGGCCCGCGTGCACGGCCAGCCGGCCGTCGGGGGCCAGGACGCGGTACGCGAGGCCGTAGAACTCCTGCGAGTACAGCTTCGTACTGGCCGTGATGCCCGGGTCGGGGAGGTCCGAGATCACCACGTCGTACGTCGACGGGGCGCCGCGCAGCCAGCGGAAGGCGTCCGCGTTCATGACGTGCACGCGTGCGTCGTCGTACGCATGGCCGTTCAGGGCGGACAGCGCCCGGTCGTGGCGCGCCAGCCGCACCACGCCCGCGTCGAGTTCCACCACGTCCACGCTGCGCACCCCGGGGTAGCGCAGCACCTCGCGCGCGGCGAGCCCGTCGCCGCCGCCGAGGATGAGCACACGCGCGTGCGGGCCGTTCATCGCGGGGTGCACGAGCGCCTCGTGATAGCGGTCCTCGTCGCGGCCGCTGACCCGCAGACGGCCGTCGAGGAAGAGGTCGAGCGGCCGGCCGTGCGTGCCGCCGGTGAGGACGATCTCCTGTTCCCCGGTCCGGAGCGCGACCCGTACGTCCGCCCCGTACACCGCGTGCCGCGCGGCCCGTTCGAAATCGTCGACCAGCACCGCGGCCGCGCCGAGCAGTCCGAGGACGACGAGATTGGCGACCAGCAGCAGCCAGCGTGCCCGGCGGGTCAAGTCCCGGCGGAACAAACCCAGTACGAGGGCTCCGCCGGCCACCGCGTTCACAGTTCCGGTGAGCAGCGCGCCCGTCAGCTGGCCGAGCATCGGGAGCAGGAGGAAGGGAAAGGCCAGGCCACCGACCAGCGCGCCCACGTAGTCCGCCGCGAACAGGTCCGCCACCGCGCCACCCGGGTCCTGGCGGCGGATGCGCTGTATCAGCTCCATCAGGAGGGGGACTTCGGCGCCGATCAGCAGGCCGATGGTGAGGGAGAAGGCCACCAGCAGATACCGGGATCCGTTCGCCCAGACGCCGCCCCAGTCACCCGTCCACGCGAACACCGCGTAGAGCGCCATCGCGCTGCATCCGCCGACCAGCGCGAGCGCCGCCTCGACCGCGCCGAAACCGGCCGCGGCGCGGGGGCGCAGCCGCTTCGCGGCGAGGGAGCCGATGCCCATGGCGAAGACCATGACGGAGAGCACGACGGACGCCTGGGTGACCGAGTCGCCGATCAAGTACGAGGCGAGGGCGACGAGTTCGAGTTCGTACACGAGTCCACACGCCGCGCATACGAATACTCCGGCGAGGACGAGGAACCGGCCGAAGCCCGGTCGTACGGGCAGCCGCGCCTGGCCCTGGACGCCCCAGGGTGGCGGCGCGCCGGGGGGAGCGGGCGCGTGCGGTTCGATCACCCAGCGAACGCTACGTCACACTGGCGCTACGCCTCGTCACCCACACGTGTGGAACCGTTGCGCTTTGGGATAACCGGGGTTGGAGTGGGCGTCACCGGGGGCTGCCGCCCCCAGAACCCCCCAGATCCCCGCTTCGGCCTGAACTGCCTCGTCCTCACACGCCGGACGGCGGCTGAATATGGTCAGCCCTCGCCCACCAGCACAGGAAGATCTCTCCCCGTCACCACCCGGACCCCCACCCTCGTCCGCGTCGCCACCAACTGCCCGTCCTGCGGGTACGCGTGCCACGTGCGCCAGTGGACCTGGCCCTCGTGGCGCTGGGCCAGCAGCGCGGTGAAGGCGTGCGGGCTGCCGGGGAAGACGCCGGCGAGGCCGTTGGGGTGGTCGGAGACCAGGGCCAGCAACTCCTGGGCGCGGCCCGCGAAGGAGCCGGGGGACAGCACTTCGACGCGGGCCGCGAACTCGTACTCCCAGTCGCCGACCCGCTTCGCCACGCCGAGCGGGAGGGGGGTGCTGGAACCCGGGATGCACGCGACCGTCTCCGAGCAACTGCCCTTCTCCTCCTCCAGGAGTACCTGGTGGGAGGCGCCGAGGAGTCTCAACTGGAGCTTCGCTCCGGCGAGTTCGAGGTCGAGGGTGGCGAGGGCCGGCAGCGGTTCCCGGCCCAGGGTCCAGGCGAGATCTGCCGCGCGCGTGTCGGTGTACGAGGTTTTCAGGGTCGTGAGCATGGGTCGGCTCCGCTAGCACGCAAAGGGAGGTGGGGATCCGGCGCACCCGGTCGGCACCGGGGGAACGGCCCGGTCAGCCCGGTCGGAAGGACACCAGAAGGACATCCGAAGGGCGCGTCCCACGGACGCGTCCGACGGGTGTCCGAGGCCTGTCGGCTCGGGGCTGCGTTGGTGATTTAGAGGGAATCATGAACTGTGGCGCCGCCACAGCGTTTTTACCCAACTTCGTAGGGTTTCCATCCCCCCGAGGGCTCCACAGCTCAACTGTTCAACTACGGCGCACGCCGGGCGCGCGGAAGTGCCCGCCGGCAGCCGTTGCCCGACAGGCACTTCCGAGTGCTCCGGATGCGCTTCCCCCACAGGGAGCTCAGCTGCCCCGTGTCAGCTGCCTCCGCCGCATCCGCCCCCGCCGCCACAGGAGGACCCGCCTCCGCAGGACGAGCCCCCGCCGCACGACGAGGAACCGCCGCACGACGAGTGGTGCCCTCCCGAGCCGCCGCCGCAGGACGAGGCGCCGTCCGCCCCGCCGGCCCACCAGCTGCTGCTGCTTCCGCTGTCCGAGGAGGAGCCGCGGTGGGACCTGCGGCCACTCTTCGAGAGGCTGACCTTCTGACTGCGGTCCGTGGCCACAAGGACCACGACGACCAGGATGCAGACGCCCGCCAGGATGAGGCCGATGATCATGGCGTCACCCTCCTTTCGTTCCCCCGAAAGCGGCCCCCCGTGGGCCGTGCCGTGGAAATGCCCCCGCGTCTCACGGCGCAAAGCAGAGTTGAGGAAGTCCAGAGCTTGGGCGCAGGATGACCGGCATGACCTCCACCGCACGCCCCTTCCTCAACCGCCGGCTCGCCGAGTTCGGGACGACGATCTTCGCCGAGATGTCCGCCCTCGCGATGAGCACCGGTTCGATCAACCTCGGCCAGGGTTTCCCCGACACCGACGGCCCCGAGGAGATCCGGGAAGCGGCCGTGCGGGCGCTGCGCGACGGGCGCGGCAACCAGTACCCGCCGGGCCCGGGCATCCCCGAGCTGCGCACCGCGATCGCCGCGCACCAGGAGCGCCGGTACGGCCTGTCGTACGACCCCGACACCGAGGTCCTGGTCACGGCGGGCGCCACGGAGGCCATCGCCGCCACCCTGCTCGCGCTGCTGGAACCCGGCGACGAGGTGATCGCCTTCGAGCCGTACTACGACTCGTACGCGGCCTGCATCGCGATGGCGGGCGGCACGCGCGTACCGGTGACGCTGCGCCCGCACGAGGGCAGCTTCCGCCTCGACCTCGACGAGCTGCGCGACGCGGTCACCGACAAGACCCGGCTGCTGCTGATCAACACGCCGCACAACCCCACCGGCACCGTGCTCACCCGCGAGGAGCTCACCGCGATCGCGAAGCTCGCCGTCGAGCGGGATCTGCTCGTGGTGACGGACGAGGTGTACGAGCACCTCGTCTTCGACGACGCCGAGCATCTGCCGCTGGCCACGTTCCCGGGGATGCGCGGGCGGACGGTCACCATCGGCAGCGCGGGCAAGACGTTCTCCTTCACCGGCTGGAAGGTGGGCTGGGTGACCGCGCCGCCGGCCCTGATCAGCGCCGTACGATCGGCGAAGCAGTTCCTGACGTATGTGTCGTCGGGGCCGTTCCAGTACGCCGTGGCGGAGGCGCTCACGCTGCCGGACACGTACTTCGAGGCGTTCCGCGCGGACATGCTGGCCAAGCGGGACGTGCTGGCGGCGGGGCTCACGGAGGCCGGGTTCGAGGTGTTCCGGCCGCAGGGCACGTACTTCATCACCACCGACATCCGGCCGCTCGGCGAGTCCGACGGCTTCGCCTTCTGCCGGGCCCTGCCGGAGCGCGCCGGGGTCGTCGCCATTCCGAACGCCGTCTTCTACGACCACCGGGAGGCGGGCGCGCCCTTCGTGCGGTTCGCGTTCTGCAAGCAGACGGAGGTGCTGGAGGAGGCGGCGAAGCGGCTCAAGGCGGCCTGGTAGTCAGGCTCGGCCCGGGCTCTTCCCCCCCAACCGGCCCGGGCTATCTAACACCGGTGGCGCCGTCCGTACGGGCGGCGCGCCGGGGGCGCCCGAACCGTACCCGCGCGGAGGAGCACAGGTCGCGAGTGCCCCTGGGGGAACGCAGAGTTCGAATGTGACCCACCCGAGTACCCTCGCTCGCCCCGCCCGCACGGAACCCGGGGACCGCGCCCGGCCGTCCCGCGCCGTGCGGGGCCTGCCGGTCGCCGTGGTGACCGCGCTGGGGCTGTTCGCCGCCGCGCGCCTCACCGGCGTCCTCGTGCTCGCCGCGACCGCCTGGGCCACCGGCGGCCACCCGCTCGCGCTGCTCGCGCGGTCCTGGGACTCGGTCTGGTACCTGGGGATCGCGGCGCACGGCTACGGCCGGACGCTGACCTTCCAGCCCACCATCATCCACAGCGACCTGGCGTTCTTCCCGCTGTACCCGGCGCTGGTGCGCGCCGTCGCCGCCCTGAGCCCGCTGAACGCGAGCATGGCGGGCCTGCTGGTCGCCTGGCTGTCGGCGGCGGCTGCCGCCGGCGGGATCTACGCGATCGGGGCCCGGCTGCGGGGCCGCGCGGTCGCCACCGCCCTCGTGCTGCTCTGGGGCCTGCTTCCGCACTCGGTGGTGCTGTCGATGGCGTACACGGAGCCCGTGCTGACCGCCTTCGCCGCCTGGTCGCTGTACGCGGTGCTCAGCGGGCGCTGGCTGTGGGCGGGCACGCTGGCGGCGCTCGCGGGGCTGGCCCGGCCGAACGGGTTCGCGGTGGCCGCGGCGGTCCTCGCTTCGGCGGCGTACGAGATCTGGCGGCGGCGCGGGCGAAAAGTTCCCCACAGGCTGTGGACGGGCGCCGCGCTCGCGCCGCTCGGCTGGGGCGGCTTCGTGCTGTGGGTGGGAATCCGCAAGGGCGATCCGCTCGGCGGCTACTTCGACGTGCAGCGGCTGTGGGGTTCGCGCTTCGACTTCGGGGCGGGCTCGCTCCGCTTCGTCAAGCACCTGCTCCTGCACGGGGACCGTTTCGTCTTCCCCGTGACGTTGGTGATCGTCGCGGCGGCCGTCCTGCTGTACGCGCTGCTGATCGCGGACCGGGCGCCGCTGCCGCTCGTCGTCTACAGCGGCGTACTGCTGCTGGTCACGCTCGGCGGCTCCGGGTTCTTCGAGTCGAAGCCACGCTTCCTGCTGCCGGCGTTCCCGCTGCTGCTGCCGCTGGCGGCGGCGCTGGTGCGGACGGCGAGAGCCCGGCCCTGGCACGCGACCCTGGTGGTCGGCGCCCTGGCCGGGCTCTCGTTCGCGTACGGCGCGTATCTGGTGGTGCTCGCGCACACGCCGCTGTAGGACCTGGCGGGAGGAGCGCTCGTCAGGACCTGACCGGAGGATTACTCCTCGTCGTCGTCCTCGGGCTTCTCCGCCTCGTTGATCTCCTGCTCCAGGCCGAGCTGCTCGACGAGCCACTTGTCGAACTCGATGGCGGCCCGCACCCAGCTGACCGTCGACGACACGAAGTGCTCAAGGGCGACGCCGGTGCCGATCAGCATCTGCGCCTCGCCGATCAGGCGGACGGTGCCGTCGTCATGCGTGTGGCTGTAGACCTTGGGCCACAGCGTGCGGCGGTTCCAGTCGTCGATGGACTCCAGCAGAGTCGGCTTCTCGTCGATCTGGTGCGGCCGGTCGTAGAACGTGCGCACCGAGAAGACCTGCTGGTCGCCCTCGCCGCGGAACATGAAATACGTACGGAACTGCTCCCACGGCGCCGCGAGGTCACCCTCGTCGTCGACGACGTACTTGAGCTCCATCTGTTCGAGGAGCTGCTTCACGAGGTCCTGATCCGGGACGACGGGGCCCGCGGGGCCGCCGGACTGCGGCTCGGGCTGGCCCCCGAAGTTCGGAATCGAGGACGGGTCGATGCTCACCGTGTATTTCCCTTCGTACGGATCCTGCCATCCTCCCCCATCCGGGGCGGGGAGTGGCAACCCCGGCACTCAGAACAGGCCGAGCTTGAGCAGAAGCGCCTGGTCGAGTGCCCTGATCTCCTCCGCGTCGAGCGTGCCCTTGAAGTCTCCGAGCCGCGTGGGCGCGACCGAGTAGATCTGATCGGTCAGGATACGGGTGGTCTTGCCGTCGAACTCGATCTCGGGCCGGTATACGGCAGGGCCGGCGCTCGTCGAGGTGAGCGCGACCGTGATCGTGCTCGTCGAGAAGCGGTCGGACTGGATGACGACCGCGTAGCGCCGACCCTGCTGTTCGCTCCCCTGCGCGCCGGGCAGGGCCTTGATTTCGTAGATCGCCCCCCGGAAGATCACTCGGCGACGCCCATGAACCGTTGGATCGCCAGCATCTCCGCCTGGTCGTCCGGGTCGGCGGCCAGACGCTCGGCATCCACCTTGGCCTGCTCGATCAGCCGCTCCTTGTACGTACGCAGGAGCGCGTAACGCACAGCCTCAGTCCGTGATCCGTACTCCTCAGCCAGTGTCCTTATGGCTGTCTCCATGGCCTCGTCCGTGCGGACGTTCAGAGTTCCCATGGAGACAGCGTATCGCGAAACGTATTACAGCGTCTTGCCCGTCGCCGGTCCCACGATCAGGCCCTCCCCGAACACCTCCACCCGTACCGTGTCGCCGTCCTTGACCTCGCCCGCCAGGATCTCCTTGGCGAGGCGGTCGCCGATGGCGGTCTGGACGAGGCGGCGCAGCGGGCGCGCGCCGTACGCCGGGTCGTTGCCCTCGTCGGCGAGCCAGGCGAGGGCCGCGTCGGTGACCTCCAGGGTCAGCCGGCGCTGGGCCAGGCGCTGGGCGAGGCGGTCGATCTGGAGCCTGGCGATGCGCTCCAGCTCCTCCTTGCCGAGGGCCGAGAAGACCACCAGGTCGTCGAGCCGGTTCAGGAACTCCGGCTTGAAGGAGGCCCGTACGACCTCCAGCACCTGCTGCTTCTTCTCCTCGGCGCTGGTGAGCGGCTCGACCAGGAACTGGCTGCCCAGGTTCGACGTGAGGATCAGGATGGTGTTGCGGAAGTCGACCGTCCGCCCCTGACCGTCCGTCAGCCGCCCGTCGTCCAGCACCTGGAGCAGGATGTCGAAGACCTCCGGGTGCGCCTTCTCGACCTCGTCGAGCAGGATGACGCTGTACGGGCGCCGGCGCACGGCCTCGGTGAGCTGGCCGCCCTCCTCGTAGCCCACGTACCCGGGCGGGGCGCCCACGAGCCGCGCGACGGTGTGCTTCTCGCCGTACTCGCTCATGTCGATGCGGACCATGGCCCGCTCGTCGTCGAAGAGGAAGTCGGCGAGCGCCTTGGCGAGTTCGGTCTTGCCGACGCCGGTCGGGCCGAGGAAGAGGAAGGATCCGGTGGGCCGGTCCGGGTCCGCGATTCCGGCGCGCGTACGCCGTACGGCGTCGGACACGGCCTGCACGGCCTCCGCCTGCCCGATGAGCCGGCGCCCCAACTCCTCCTCCATGCGCAGGAGTTTCTGCGTCTCGCCTTCGAGAAGCCGTCCGGCGGGGATGCCGGTCCAGGCGCCCACGACGTCGGCGATGTCGTCGGGTCCGACCTCCTCCTTGACCATGGTGTCCTTGGCGGCTTCTTCCTCCTCCTCGGAGGCCTCCTCCAAGTCCCTTTCCAGGGTGGGGATCTCGCCGTAGAGCAGCTTGGAGGCGGTGTCGAAGTCGCCGTCGCGCTGGGCGCGTTCGGCCTGGCCGCGCAGCTCGTCGAGCTTCTCCTTCAGCTCACCGACGCGGTTGAGGGACTGCTTCTCCTTCTCCCAGCGGGCGGTGAGGCCGCGCAGCTCCTCCTCCTTGTCGGCGAGGTCGCGGCGCAGCTTCTCCAGCCGCTCCTTGCTGGCGGCGTCGGTCTCCTTGCCGATCGCCAGCTCCTCCATCTTCAACCGGTCGACGACACGCTGGAGTTCGTCGATCTCGACGGGGGAGGAGTCGATCTCCATGCGCAGCCGGGAGGCCGCCTCGTCGACGAGGTCGATGGCCTTGTCGGGCAGGAAGCGGGAGGTGATGTACCGGTCGGAGAGGGTCGCGGCCGCGACGAGCGCGCTGTCGGCGATCTGGACCTTGTGATGGGCCTCGTACCGCCCCTTGAGCCCGCGCAGAATGGCGATGGTGTCCTCGACGGTGGGCTCGGCGACCAGCACCTGCTGGAAGCGCCGCTCCAGCGCCGCGTCCTTCTCGATCCGCTCGCGGTACTCGTCAAGAGTGGTGGCACCGACCATGCGCAGCTCACCACGCGCGAGCATGGGCTTGAGCATGTTGCCGGCGTCCATGGCGGAGTCGCCGCCGGCCCCGGCGCCCACGACGGTGTGCAGCTCATCGATGAAGGTGATGATCTGCCCGTCGGAGTCCTTGATCTCGGCGAGCACGGTCTTGAGCCGCTCCTCGAACTCACCCCGGTACTTCGCCCCGGCCACCATGGCACCGAGGTCGAGCGAGACCAGCCGCTTGTTCTTGAGGGACTCGGGCACGTCGCCCTTCACGATCCGCTGCGCGAGCCCTTCCACGACGGCGGTCTTGCCCACGCCCGGCTCACCGATGAGCACGGGATTGTTCTTCGTACGACGGGACAGCACCTGCACGACCCGCCGGATCTCGTGATCCCGCCCGATGACGGGATCGAGCTTCCCGTCCCGCGCGGCGGCGGTGAAATCGGTACCGAACTTTTCGAGCGCCTTGTACTGGCCCTCGGGATCCGGGGTCGTCACCCGGCGCCCTCCCCTGCTCTTCTGAAACGCGTCCAGCAGCTTCTTCGCACTGGCCCCCTGCTGGGAGAGTACGTCGCCGGTCTGGCCGCCCTTCGCGGCGATACCGATGAGCAGGTGCTCGGTGGAGAGGTACTCGTCGCCGAGCTCCTTGGCCTTGTCGGCAGCCTCGGCGATGACGGCGAGCAGCTCGCGGTTGGGCTGCGGGGGCGCGACGGTGGACCCGGTCACGCTGGGCAGACCGGCGAGGACGCGCTCGGTCCCGGCACGGACGGAGGCCTGGTCGGCGTCGACGGCGGCCAGCAGATCAATGATGTTCTCGTTCTCCTGCCCCGCCAGCAGAGCGAGCAGCAGGTGGGCGGGGGTGAGGTCCGGGTGCCCCTCCGACACGGCCCGACTGGTGGCCGCGTTGATCGCGTCCCGGCTCCTATTGGTCAGCTCGGCGTCCACGTTCGCGTTCTCCTCCTCCTGGTGTCCCACTGACTCACGGCGTCTCCGACCGCTGCCTGAGACCCTTGCCTGACTCGGCCAACGTACACAAAGTTGAGTCTATTCCACTCAAGGCGTGACGTGGAGGCCATACGGCGTACCGCAGACAGCTCCGGCTACATTTCGGACCATGGCCGCATACCCCGTAGACCCCCGCGATCCCGACCCCGCCTACCTCAGCTTCTGGCGCGAGCGGCATCTGTGCACGCTGACGACGCTCCGGCCCGACGGGAGCCCGCACGTGGTGCCCGTCGGGGTTACATACGACCCGGAGGCGGGTCTGGCTCGGGTGATCACCAACAAGTCCAGCGCGAAGGTGGGCCATGTACTGGCCGCGGGCGCGGACGGCGCCCGGGTCGCGGTCTGCCAGGTCGACGGCCGCCGCTGGGCGACGCTGGAGGGGCGCGCGAGGGTGTCCGTGGACCGGGCGCGCGTCGCGGAGGCGGAGCGGCGGTACGCGGAGCGGTACGGGAGGGTGCCGGCGCCGAATCCGGCGCGGGTGGTGATCGAGGTGGAGCTGACGTCGGCGATGGGGCGGGGCTGACGCGGGGACAGCCGGGCTACGGCCGGTTTCAGCCCTTGCCGAGATGGGCGGAATCCTGAAGGTTTCACGTAAAACTGCAGCGGCGTCACCGTGTTCAGGTCACGGTGACGCCGCTGCGGGGGGAAGTACCTGCGCGATCTACTACGACGGGGGAATCGCGTCAGGCACTGCGGGGGGTGGCTGCAATGGTCTGTACGTCCGGGGCTTCCGGTTCAACAAGCTGGTGGTCACGCTGGTCAAGGTTCACAAAGATCATTCCGTACCGAATGGCACACCGGACCGGCTGCGGCGCCCCCCGAGGCCGCCGCAGACACCGGTACGCCCGTACGTCCTCGTCGTCGTCCCGGGTGACGACGACAGGCTCTCCGAACACCGTCACCATCAACGAGTCACCACTGTGGGGGATGGCGGTGACCAGGTCGATGAAGTGCCAGCCGGAGCGGTAGGCGGTGGCCATTTCTCGGCGGAAGGAGCGGTCGTCTGGTGGGATGGTCATGCGCCCGCGTCCACCGGAGCAGCGTCCCAGACCGGATCCAAGGCCGCGTCGGCGTTGGTCACGGTCGCCGGTACGGCGTTCCAGATCACATCCGCTTGAACCGCGGTCGCAGGCTCGCTGTTCCAAATCACATCCGAGCCATGGGCCGCACCGAAGACCAGTCCCGCCGAGAAGGCCAGAGCAAGTACCGAGCGAAGCATTTTCCTGCACATGTTGGGCCTCGTCCTCACTTCCCAAGTCTTCTCCCCCGCCCTGAAGACGATGGCTCATCAGGACACGTCAAGCCACCTGCGAGGTGCATCATGTTCCTGCACGTTCAGGACCCTGGGGGGTGGAGAATTGCCCAATAGCCACATGAACCAGACACATGGTCACGGGGTGGCGGATCTTTGCGAGGTGGGCAGGCAGCTCTATGCCGAGGCTTTGCGCCTAGGACGCATCCCTCGTGCGGACGTGTCCCCTGCGCCCTGCCTGGTGGAGTTTGCGCTCCTCCAGCCCGATCCCGACGATCCGGACCTGCTCCGGCCGGTCTCACCGATCGCTGCCCTCGCGCAGCGTCTCCACCCCATCGAGCGGGAGATCCAGGAGCGTCGGCATCTGGCCATCAGCCTTACCGACTCTTTCGAGCCCTTCATGTCCATCACGGCCCAGGACCGGCCGACCACCCACGCCATCACGGTCCTGGAAGGCATGCCCCGCATCAATGAAGCCATACAGCGGGCCACGGCGGAGTGCCGGTCTGAAATCCTCACCGTGCAGCCAGGCGGTGGACGTCCTGAGGATGTCTTGAACCAGGCAGCGGAGATCGGCCACGGGATCATCGAACGCGGCATCGTGATGCGCACCCTCTACCAGCACACAGCTCGGCACAGCCAGGGCACCCTGGAGTACGCCGAGCAGATGGCTCAGGGCAAGGTGGAGATACGTACGCTTGAGGAGCTCATAGAACGGTTGATGATCTTCGACCGGGAAGTCGCCTTCATACCCGCGCAGGACGACCGGCGCGTAGCTCTGGAACTCCGCCACCCCGGACTCGTCCAGTACCTCGTCAAGGTCTTCGAACAACTCTGGCGCCGTGCCGTCCCCCTCCTCGCACAGGCACCGTACGCCCCGCCCACTGACGGCATCAGCGGCGTCCAGCGGTCCATAGCCCACCTACTCGTGGAGGGTCACGTCGACGAGGCTATCGCCCGCCGCCTCGGCATGAATGTCCGTACCTGCCGCGCCCACATAGCCAAGCTCGCCGCCGCGCTGGGAAGCGGCAGCCGGGCGCAACTCGGCTATCTCATCGCGCAGTCCGGTCTCCTGGACAAGGACAGCTGAGTGCCGATCGACGACGGATCGAAGCTCACCGGGACCCATCCACACGGAGTAGAGGACCTATGCGACGCAGGCGTGGCCCTGTACAAGCGGGCCCTGCAGAAAGGACGCGTGCCCACCGAGGAGGCCGACCCCGTTCCCTGCCTGGTCGACTGCGGACTGCTCCAGCCGGACCTACAGGACATGCGATGGTTACGCCCCGTTGCCCCTGCCGTGGCTCTTTCCCGGCTCTTGCGCGCCACCGCCGAGGACATCGCCCGGCAACGACAGCGCGAAGCACGCCTGGCTGAGGCCTTCGAACCGCTCATGGCCATGGACGCCGGACAGACGTCCACCAGGGACACGCCCGCGAATACCGTGTTGAGCAGCATCGACCAGATCAACACCGCGATTGCCCGGGCCATGGCCGCGTCCTCGCACGAGGTGCTGACGATCCAGCCCGGCGGAAAGCGTCCCGTCGGTCTCCTGGCAGCCGCGCTCCTGCTGGAACAGGAGATGCTCTCCCGCGGCTGCCGCATGCGCACCCTGTACCAGCACACCTCCCGGCACGACCCCGCAGTCCTCGCCCACTACGAGCGTCTGGAAGGCGACGTCGAGGTGCGCACCCTCGACGAGGTCACTGACCGCCTCATCGTTGTCGACCGGAGCGTGGCCTTCATGCCCGCGAACACCAAGCGCACGGTGGCCGTCGAGGTCCGACATCCGGCAGTGGTCGCCTACCTCGCCACCACCTTCGACCGGCTTTGGCGCCTGGCCACCCCCATGTACCCCGAAGCCGCCCCGCAACCCACTCTGAACGGCATCACCCCCCGCCAACGAGCCATCGCCGGCCTCCTCATCGAAGGCCTCACCGACGCCGCCATCGCCGACCGCCTCGGCATGAACATCCGCACCGCCCGCGTCCACATAGCCAAACTCGCCGCCACCTTAGGCAGCGAAAGCCGCGCCCAACTGGGCTACCTCATCGCCGAGTCCGGGATCCTCAAGCAGGAGGCGGGTGAGGCGGAGTGACGGGGTCGCATCGGTCGCACGGGGTCGAGGATCTCTGCGCGGAGGGCGTGGAGCTCTACACGCGGGCCCTGCGCGAAGGGCAGGTGTCAGGTGAGGACGCGGACGCCGCCCCGTGTCTTCTCGACCTCGGCCTGCTCCAACCGCATGTCGAGGACATGTACCGACTCGAACCCGTGGCCCCGACCCTCGCCCTGCACCGGCTGCTGCGCGGCGTCGAGGACCGCATCGTGGACGAACGGCGCCGCGAAGAGCAGCTGGCCACGGTCTTCGAGCCACTCATGCGGATCGACGGGGCCCCTACGAGCACGACGGACACGCCGACGATCAGCGTGCTCAGCGGTATGAAGCGGATCAACCGGGCCATCACACAGGCCATGAACGACGCGTCCCAGGTTCTCGCCATCCAGCCGCACACCAGTCACATCGGTCCGCCGCCTCAGGTCCACGTCGAAGCCCTGGGCCGCGATCAGGCCTTCCTCGACCGTGGCGGCCGCATCCGCACCCTCTACCAGCACACCCTCCGCCACGCCCCCACCGTCCTCGCACGCTACGAAGAGCTGGAGGGCGACGCGGAAGCCCGCACCCTCGACGAAGCCACCCAGCGGCTGCTAATCATCGACCGCACCGTCGCCTACATTCCGGCGAACAAGGACCGCACACTCGCCCTGGAAGTCCGTAACCGGCCCTGATCGACTTCTTCCTCGCCACCTTCGACCGCCTCTGGCACCTGGCCACCCCCATGTACCCTGAGGCCGCGCAACAGCCCACCCTGAACGGCATCACCCCCTGCCAACGCGCCATCGCCGGCCTCCTCATCGAAGGCCTCACCGACGCCGCCATAGCCGACCGCCTCGGCATGAACATCCGCACCCACCCGCGTCCACGTAGCCAAACCCGCCGCCACCCTCGGCAGCGACAGCCGAGCCCAACTCGGCTACTTCATAAGCCAGTCGGGATTTCTGGAGCAGGAGGTGTCTACGGAGTGACGGCACCGCACTCAATCCACAGCGTGGAGAAACTGTGCGCGGCAGGATCGGAGCTGTACGAACGGGCTCTGCGCGAAGGCGGTGTGCCCAGTAGGGACGCCGACCGAGCCCCCTGTCTGATCGACTTCGGACTGCTGCAGCCGGGCGTCGAGAACCTGCGATGGCTGGAACCCGTCGCGCCGGTCGTTGCCTTCCACCGGCTGCTGCGAAACGTCGAGAACCGCATCGCGGACGAACGGCGGCGCGAAGCCCAACTGGCCGAGGTGTTCGAGCCCCTGATGCGACTCGAAGGCCACCCGACCACGACGCCGGAATCGACGGCTATCAGCGTCCTCAGCGGCATAGAACGGATCAACCTGGCCGTCACCGAGGCCATGGCCGACGCCTCCGTCGAAATCCTCACCATCCAGCCCCACACCAGTCACACCCGCGCTAGCCCCGAACTCCACGCCACCGCCCTGGGCCGCGATCAGGCCGTGCTGGACCGCGGCGGCCGCATCCGCACCCTCTACCAGCACACCCTCCGCCACGCCCCCACCATCCACGCTCGCTACGAAATACTGAGGGGCGATGTCGAGGCCCGCACCCTCGACGAAGTCACCAACCGTCTGTTCGTCATCGACCGCGCCATCGCCTTCATCCCCGCCAACGAGGACCGCACCCTCGCCCTGGAAATACGCACCCCAGCCATCGTCGGCTACTTCGTCGACACCTTCGACCGCCTCTGGCACCTGGCCACCCCCATGTACCCCCAAGCGGCCCAGCCGCCTTCCTCAAACGGCATCACCCAGCGCCAACAGGCCATCGCCGCGCTCCTCATAGAGGGCTACACCGACGCGGTCATAGCCGACCGCCTCGGCATGAACATCCGCACCGCCCGAGTCCACATCGCCAAACTCGCCGCCACCCTCGGCAGCGAAAGCCGCGCCCAACTCGGCTACCTCATAGGCCGGTCGGGGATTCTGGATCAGGGACAGCACGAGGACCCGGAACAACACCTGGAACAACATCCGGGACAACCCCCGGACCGACATCCGGAACAGCATCCGGACGCGTGACCGGCTCAAGCTCCGGTGCCCGAGGAGGCCCGTCCAGCCCCGCCTGAGCGATCCGTACACCCAACTGCGTACGGCTGGCGGCTCCCAGCGTCTCCGACAGCCGTGCGATGTGCGCCCGGCAGGTACGGACGCTGATCCCGAGCCGCTCGGCGACCACCGCGTCCTGGTGTCCCTCCGCCAGCAGGGCGGCGATCGACCGCTCGCGGTGTGTGATGCCCTCGATGCCCGTCGAGGGGAGCGGGGACGTCAGCGGGATCGCCAGGCGCCACAAGCGTTCGAAGACCGTCACCAAGTAGTCCACCAGGGCCGGGTGGCGAAGTTCCAGGGCGATGGTGCGGTCCGTGTTGGCCGGGATGAACGCGACCTTGCGGTCGAAGAGGATCAGCCTCTCCACGACCTCGTCGAGCGTCCGGGCCTCCGCCGCGCCGCCCATCAACTCCATGTAGTTCAGCAGGCCCTGGCCGTGCCGGGCCACATGTGTGTACAGGTCGCGCATCCGGACGCCGCGGCGGCGCATCTCCAGCGCGCGGTGCAGGCCCTCGGAGAGTTCGTCCTCGCGGCGGATGCCGCCCGGCTGCACAGCCAGGACCTCGCTCGCGCACTCCTCCGTCGCCTTGTCCATCGCGGCGCGGATACGCGGGAGTCCGTCAAGGACCCGGATCGCCACTCCCTCGGCCGGCGCCTGGACGCGTCCGCCGAGCCCCGCGTACCA
Organism: Streptomyces sp. R35; assembly: GCF_041053035.1. Lineage (NCBI taxonomy): Bacteria > Bacillati > Actinomycetota > Actinomycetes > Kitasatosporales > Streptomycetaceae > Streptomyces > Streptomyces sp. R35. The sequence goes on along the minus strand of NZ_CP163440.1, from coordinate 5,875,254 downwards.
CTCGAAGGCCGACACCGCCTCGCCCACCCGCGCCTGGCTCGCGCTGACCTCCTCGTACACCCCGCGCAGGAGTCGCGTCATGACCTCCTGCGGCGAGGTCGGCACCAGCCACCCCATGTCGTCGGGGTCGGGGTGCATCAGCGCCAGCTCCAGCAGGCAGGGCACCGCCTCCGCGTCCTCGCGGGGCACACGGCCGCGCCGCACGGCCCGGGAGTAGACCCGGTCGCCGGCCTCGCACAGTCGGTCAGCGCCGTGCGGATGCGTGTCCGTCCCGTGCCCGGCCATCTTCCACCTCTGGCTCCAACCCCTGGCGTAAGCCCCGCGTAATCAGCGTCTGTCGCAGCGCAACTATGCGCGGACCCGTCCGGCATCGCAACACGGCTGTCCCGCCCACGCACCCCCTCTCGCCCACGTTCATAGGGAATTGTCCCTACCTCCGCCCCGTCCCCTGCAACAAGATGACGGTGGCGCCGAGGTATCCGCAGAGCGCATTCTTTGTGACGGCGGGGATTCAATCTCTGCGCCCGCCGACAAAAACGCCTGCGGAATTGACTGTTCCGCGCGTAGCGGCACCCTGAGCGACCCTGGCCGGATATCCCCCATCCGGCCAGGGTCCTTATGATTCGCCGCGCCAACGGGGAGAGGTATGAGTGATACGGATCGGGATTTTTGGGCGCCATTCGCTGGAACGTGCGGAAGTGCGTCAGGCCGTTGAGCACGACGATCAAGTACGTGTCGTCAGCGAAGGCTCCATCGCCGCGGCGTCCCGACTCGCACGTACCGTACGGCCGGACATACTCGTGCTGAGCCATTCCAGCGTCGATGACGCGCTGGAGACACTCAGGGAGTTGGACCAGTTCGCCACCACGCCCAAACGGATTGTTCTCGTCGATCGCGTCACGGAGCCGGGAGCCCGGAGACTCCTCGGCAAGGGGGCGAACGGAATCCTTCACAGCGGCGACCGCGAGGAGAACCTCCTGTGGGCCATCCGTGCGGCCGCCGCCGGCAGCGTCGCGCTCGCACCAGAGGTAGCTCGGCCCGTGATGAACCGCTACCTCGAACCCAGTCACGCCGCGGAAGAAGTGAAAGCCGCTCGGGAGCAGTTGAGAACTCTCAGCCCACGATGCCACGAGATCCTGAGTCTCCTTGGCGAAGGACTCACGAACCTCGCTATCGCCGAAAAGCTCAGCATCAGCACACACACCGTAAAGGATCACGTGCGCACGATCTACGAGACGATCGGAGTCGAAAACCGCGTACAGGCCGCCCGAATCGCGTGGCGAGCTCATTCCCGCCAACCGCAACTCCCCACATTATGAGGGGTGCCGCGCGAAGAGATCACGTCCAATCGTGCATGTAGACGGAATGGCCAGGCGCAACTCAATCGGACGAAGGTTTCCATACCTCTGCCGCCCGCACCGCCGCATACGCTCCCCAGGAGGCAAGCACCAGGGCACAGACAAGAGCACCAACCGTGATAGGCGCCATGGACGCAGGTGTCGCCACAGAAGTATTGGTGAGCGGGGTCGCCAGCCACCACGACACCAACACGCCGAGCGCCGCCGCCAAGACCGCGGGCATCAGCAGAGACCACATGGCCACTGACCGGAAGATTCGGCGGCTGCCTGTCAGCACGGACAGCGGGGCAAGCTCCCGTCCGAACCGGAGAAATTCAGCCATCGCGCTGATCCCGGCCACCAAGCCGATGACGCCCACTCCCACGAGCGACATCAGTCGCACCCACCCGGTGGCCGTCTCCAGCTTCCCCGTGTCGGACAGGTCCCCCAAGGGCCGAACAGACGCCTTCATCGCCAGGGACCGGCCGGCCATCCCCTGGATTTCCGGTACCGAAAGCTGCTTGCGGTCCTTGCCCACGATCAACAAGGTCACCGAACTGCGCCTGCTATCACCGATTTTCGAGACCGCCCCACGTCGCGCATATCCCTTCACTCCCTGCGCCACCCCGGTTCTGCTCAGGATTTCCCGAAGGCGTACGTCATCGCTCGCCGCCGAGATCCGTACAGCCGTCTTCGAGCACGGCAGACCGATCTCCCGAAGGGCGGCACAGTCGCCCACGATCTCAACCGTGTCACTCGTCTGCCGTACGCCCAAGGACAGCGCGTCCGACGCCAGCCCGCTCTCGAAATCCCGTACCCGCTCACTTCCCGCGTAGGGAGTGACCCTGAGGACGGTCGTCCCCACTCTCTTCTGAGTCTCGATCGCGGTCTTCGTGAACTCCCCGAATACCCCCGTCCACAGCTGCGTCTGGGCGGCAAGTCCTATGGCGATCACCATGGAAGCCACCAGCCTCGACACCGAACGCGAGCCGACACCCAGTCGGCGCCCGGAGACGAGGAGCCCCGGCGCACCGAACCGCCGACCGACGCTGGTCATGAACGGCCCCAGCCGCCCCACCGCGGCCCCGATGACCGCGGGAAGAGTCGCGAGCACCACTACACAGCCAGTGGCATAGACAGGTATCCGAAACTCAAGGGGCGCGAGTTCTGCGCCCCGCACAGTGGCCAGCAGAGCGAAGGGGAACACCCATGCCATCCACGCTCTGCGTCCCGATACGGAGACCGGCCTGGTTCCGCCCGAACGCCGGTATCCGGGCTGAAGAACAACCGTTACGAAGAGCACCACGATCGGAACAGCTGTCCAGCAGAGCAGCAACTCCGGCCATGCGTCACGCGCGTCTTCCTTCCAGAGGACGAATTCCACGAGCGGGTACGACGAGTCCAGCACGAGTGGGATCGAGGCACCCAGAGCCGCGAGACCCGCTCCGAGTGCTACAGGCAGCGCCGCCTCGCCGAGGGTGAAGGCCAGCCTGGCCCTCTTGCCAGCCCCCAGGGCTCCGAGCAGTGCCGTTCGCCTGTCCCGGGCCGCGGCTCCCACCCGGGCCGCGATGACCACGAGGAGAGCTGACGGAAGAAGTACCAATACGGCATATCCGGCGTAGAACTTCTGCGCCCCGAAATTATGAATGCTCTCCCCGACAAAACCAGCGGATGCCTCTGCCCCGAAGCCGCTGATCTCGAACATCTTGGATCGATCAAGCATCTTGGCACTGGGACGGACATAAGCGAAGCGCTCCGCCGGTGCTTCGAGACCGGCAGGACCGATGACGCCGCCGAACCTCCCGAACTGCCGCGAGACACCCTCGCGTTCACCGGACTTCAACAGAGCGGGGGACAGCACAGCCTCTCCCGGCTCGGGCCAGTGGGAGAGGCCGGGGGGAAGCGGCGCGTCCTCGCGTATCGGCTCGATGTACACGACGTCGTACGCCATGTTTCCGATACTTGACGTGGTCGGCGCCCAAAGCGCACGAGGAGTCTCGTGCGGGTAAGCCGCGATGAGACGGGGAGACCTTGCGACGCTGCGTTCTGCACGGGCGTCGAAGGAGGCCTGAGCCAACACCAGGCCACTCGCCGCGAGAGACAGCAGGATCGTGGCCAGAGCAAGGGCCCAAAAGCGCACCCGCCCCGCCTCCGCTGCCAGGGCAGCCGTGCGTCCCATGCGCAGCAACTGGCGGAACAGCCCTCGGTCGCTCACGTGCTTTCCCCCATTTCCGCAACCGCCGCGTCGGCTGACAACAGGCCTCCGTCGAGTCGGACTTGGCGATCCGCGCGGTGCGCAACACTGACGTCGTGCGTGACGACCAGGAGGGCACAACCTCGTTGCCGTGGCACGCTGTACAGCAGTTCTGACACGGCATCACGATGTACGGCATCCAGTGAACCCGTCGGTTCATCCGCGAGGAGCAGAGCCGGGTCATTCATCAATGCGCGCGCGACCGCCGTTCGCTGCCGTTCACCGCCGGACAGCGTCGCAGTGGCAGAACCCTCGGAGGGCACACCCAGTTCATCGAGCAGCTCAGCCGCACGCGCGTAGGACTCACCGGTCCTCTTTCCGGCCAGGAGCCCCGCCAGGGCCACGTTCTCCAGAGGAGACAATTCCGGAAGCAACTCACCGAACTGGAAGACCATTCCGATGTTTTCCCGGCGATGCCGGGCGAGCCCTCGAGACGACAGCCCGCCCTGGTCAACGCCCGCGACGCGAACCAACCCCGCGTCCGGTTGGACAAGACCGAGGATGCACGTCAACAACGTGGTCTTTCCACTGCCGCTGGCCCCCATCACGGAAACGGACTCGCCCGCGGCGACACGGAGATTGACCCCTGCCAGCAGTGACCGGCCAGGCAGGCCGTACTTCAGATTCTCGACTTCGAGCACAGCACGCTCGGTGTAGCCGCTCACTCGCACCTCCAGAGAGATTTCCATGCCGCTCGTCCGCCCCATGCCCCCTCCGCGAGCGGCGCCGTGAGTTCGACTCGCTGAGTAGACTCACGGCGCACGGAGGGGTGGCGGCCGCTACGATCGGCCGCCGCCCCTCCTGCTCTCTGAGGTGGGTCAGTTACGACCTGCTGCGACTACTCGACCCAACCACTGCAGGCATCGGGCCAGTTGTCGTACACCTCGCAGACCTGCATCTTGAAGATGGTGGAGTACTTGCCGCTCTCCACGGTCCAGGCGTTGCCGTCGTTGTCCTCGAAGTACGTGTCGCCGTAGGCCTGCTTGTTCCACAGGGTGAGCTTGTCGCTCGGGTGGGCAGTCCTGTAGTACTCGGCCTTCACGTCGTGGCCGTCGTCCTGGGTGTCCTGGATGTTCATGACCGACGCGGACTGTTCGGTCCACCCACGGGCACCACCCCGACTGGCCGAGAGCGCGAACGCCGGCGACGCTCCTGCGATGGCGATCACAGTGAGCACACCAACCGCGGCGCGGCGCATACCTCTACCGCTCATTGCACCTTCCTTCTTTCGTCGGAAACCTGTCAGCTCGTGCACAGGCTGGTACTCACTCCCCACGTCGTGCGGGGAGAGACCCAGTCGCGCTCGCCAAGAGCGAACCGGGCAAGGGACAGTGAAGCGTCACGCCACCCCTTCCCCACACCCCTCTTTCGGCGGGTTTATGCACTCCCCTCCTCCACCACCTGACGCCCGCACCTCCTCACCCCGCACACCTCCTCACCCCCATTTGCCCCTGAACATCCCCACCTCCTCCTCGCCCGTTGCAACAAGATGACGGTGGTGCGGCCCCGGCACCGGGTGCATGGTGGTACCGCTTCCCAAGGGCGCGACGGCGCTCCGAGCGGCCCTGGTCGATCACCCCCCTTTTCGGCCAGGGCCGCGGCGCGCGCCGGAGTGCGGTGGCGCACGGCGGAGCTCGCCGAAACACCGCGTGAGCCGGCGGAAATCGCCGAGTGATCGGCGCGTTACGTATCGCACTTAACGTCAGTCCATGGCGGACATATTTGACGCGTACGCGTTGGCCGATGCGTGGGACGAGATGTTTGAGCGGCCGGGTGAGGTCAGGACCGCCTATGAGCCGGTGCTGGCGGCGCTGCAGCCGATCGAACCGGGTGAACTGCGCTTCAAGGCTGATCAGATGGCCCGCGCGTTCACCGACCGGGGCGTGACCTACGCCTTCGCGGGCGAGGAGCGGCCCTGGCCGCTGGATCTCGTTCCGAGGATTCTCGACGCGCTCGAATGGGATCTCATACAACGCGGGGTCGCTCAACGGGTCAGGGCCCTTGAGGCCTATCTCAGCGATGCCTACGGGCCGTGCCGGGCCTTCGAGGACGGTGTCGTCCCGTGGCGGCTGCTGCTCAACTCACCGCATTTCCACAGAGCCGCGCACGGGGTCGAACCACCGGGCGGTGTCCGGATTCATGTCGCCGGGATCGATCTCGTACGGGACGAGGCCGGGGACTTCCGGGTGCTCGAAGACAACGTTCGCGTGCCGTCCGGGGTGTCGTACGTCATCGAGAACCGGCGTGCGATGACCCGGATCTTCCCCTCCCTCTTCGCCGAGCAGCATGTCGTCCCCGTGGACGGCTACGCGCAGAAGCTCCTCGCCGCGCTCAGGGCCGCGGCCCCGGACGGGGTCGGCGACCCGCGTGTCGTCGTGCTCACCCCCGGCCCCAGCAACGCCGCGTACTTCGAACACGCGCTGCTGGCCCGGCTGATGGGCGTGCAGCTGGTGGAGGGACATGATCTGGTCTGCCGAGCCAACCGTGTCTGGATGCGGACGACGCGCGGCGAGATGCCGGTCCATGTCGTATACCGGCGGCTCGACGACGACTTCCTCGATCCACTGCACTTCCGGCCCGACTCGGTGATCGGCTGCCCGGGCATCCTGAGCGCCGCGCAGGCGGGCACGGTCACGCTCGCCAACGCCGTCGGCAACGGAATCGCCGACGACAAGCTCCTTTACACGTACGTTCCCGATCTCATCCGGTACTACCTGGGCGAGGAGCCCGTCCTGCCGAACGTGGAGTCGTTCCGGCCGGACGAACCGGGCCAGCTGGACGCCGTGCTCGACCAGATCGACCAGCTCGTCATCAAGCCGGTGGACGGCGCGGGCGGCCAGGGCATCGTGATCGGCCCCAAGGCGGACCGGGAGACCCTCGAACGCACCCGTGCCGCCGTCGCCGCCGACCCGCGCGGCTGGATCGCGCAGCGGCCGGTCGCCCTGTCCACCTCCCCCACCCTCGCGGGCGAACGCATGGCGCCGCGCCACATCGACCTGCGTCCGTTCGCCGTCAACGACGGCAGTGACGTATGGGTGCTGCCCGGCGGTCTCACCCGGGTCGCGCTCCAGGAGGGCAACCTCATCGTCAACTCCAGCCAGGGCGGCGGCTCCAAGGACACCTGGGTGCTGGCGGAGGGGCCCGCCGAACATCCCGAGCCTGAGTTTGACGGCACCGTTCCGGACGTCGTCCCGCGCCAGCTCGGACCCGACGGCACCCCCGCCGTCGTACAGGAAGGGGCACAGCAGCAGTGAACGACGTGATCCTCTCCCGGATAGCCGAAGCCCTGATCTGGACGGGCCGTTACGTGGAGCGGGCGGACGCCACCGGCCGCATCCTCGACGCCTACCTCCACCGGCTCCTCGAAGACCCCTGGCGCGACGAGGACGTGGCCTGCCGGTCGCTGTACGCCATCCTCGGCGTGGACGCCGGCGACGAACGCGTCGACATGCAGCAGGTGTTGGACCAGCTGGCCTTCGACGCGCGCTCGACCTGCTCGATCGAGGGCGCGCTGGGCGCCGCCCGCCTCAACGCCCGCAGCGCGCGCGAGGCGGTGTCGTCGGAGATGTGGGAGTGCCTCAACTCCACCTGGCACGCCCTCGCCGACCAGCGTCTCGCCGCGCGCCGCACGGGCCCGTACGCCTACCTGGAACTCGTACGCCGCCGGGCCGCCCTCTTCTTCGGGCTCGCCGACTCGACGATGAGCCGGGACGACAGCTGGCGTTTCGTGGTGCTGGGCAGAAGCCTGGAGCGCGTCGACATGACCGTACGACTGCTGTCCGTACGAGTGCTGGACGCGGCGCACGCCCCCGACTGGCAGACGCTGCTCAGCGCGAGCGGCGCGGACGAGGCGTATGCCCGGGTGTACGGCGGTTTCGGCGACACTCCGCGGGTGGCCGAATTCCTTCTGCTGGACCGGGACTTCCCGCGCTCGGCCCTGCACGCCCTGACGACGGCGGAGGAGTGCCTGGCGGCGCTCGGCCGCCCGCGCCAGGATCCGGCGCGCCGCCCGATAGGCCGTATGCGGACCCGCCTTGAGTACCTGGACCTGTCGGCCCTGGAGGACCAACTCCCCCTTCTCCTCAAGGACTTGCAACACGCGTGCATGGCCTCGGCGGAGGCGGTGGCGGAAAAGTTCTTCCCGTACCAGGGGCCCGTCGAGTGGGCCCAGGAAGGAGCGTGAGCGAGATGACCACTCCCGTGACACGCCGTCTCCGCATCCGGCACACCACCCGTGTCTCCTACGCGCAGGCCGCCGTCTCCTCGCACAACGAGGTGCGGATGACCCCGCTGACGCTCCCCGGCCAGACGACCCTGGACGCCCGGGTCACCGTGAACCCCTCCACCTCCACCTGGTCGTACTGGGACTACTGGGGCACCCAGGTCACCGGCTTCGACCTGATGGAACCCCACGCGGACCTGACCATCACGGCGTCCAGCCTGGTCGAGACGGCTCCACCGGGCCCGCTGAGGGCCGCCCCCACATGGGCGAAGGTCGCCGAAGTGACGTCCCAGTCACGCCTGTTGGAGTACGCGGCGCCGACCAGCCGTACGACGGTGTCGCCGGAGCTGGTGGAACGGGCCCGGAGCCTGGCATCCGGCCTGGACCCCCACGAGACGGCAGTCGCGGTCTCCTCCCTCGTCACCGACCAGGTCCGCTACATCCCCGGCGCCACCGGCGTGAACACCAGCGCCATGGAGGCCTGGGAACAGGGCGCGGGCGTCTGCCAGGACATCACCCACCTCACGACAGGCCTCCTGCGCGGCCTCGGCCTCCCCACCCGCTACGTCTCCGGCTACCTCCACCCCGAACGCGAGGCCGAACTCCACCGCCCCGTCGCCGGCCAGAGCCACGCCTGGATCGAGTACTGGGCGGGCGACTGGACCGGCTACGACCCCACCAACAGCACCCGCGCCGACGAGTCCCACGTGGTCGTCGGGCGCGGTCGCGACTATGACGACGTGACGCCGCACAAGGGGGTGTACCGGGGGGTGGCCGGGGGGCCGCCTGAGGTGACGGTGGAGTTCACGCGGGTGGCGTGAACTCCGGCCGTACGTCGATGTCTTGGCGACCGCGGCGACTTGGCGCCCCGGGTGTCAGGAGGCAGGCGCGAAGACGAAGAAGCCGTCGTCGGTGGAGAGGTAGCCGTACTGGGAGGTGTCGTTGAAGTAGGGGATCTGGTCGGTGGTCAGGTCCTTGGCGAGGACCTTCTTCGTGTGGGCGTCGACGGCGACGACGGTGTGGTTGTCGTCGTCGATGCCGTTGTCCGTGCCGTCCGTCGTGCCGTACAGGACCGAGCCGTCCGCGGAGAACCGGACCGGCGCGAGCGCCTTCTCGTTGCCGCCCTGGGCCCACAGCTGCTTGCCGTCGGCGGTCTGCCGTACGACGGTGCCGCTGTCGGTGGCGGCGGCGAACAGGTCGCCGGAGGGCGCGAAGAGGGGCTCCTCGACGCTCGGGTAGGACGCGGTGGCGGTCTTGGCGCCCTTCAGGTCGTACCAGGCGTCGATCCAGGTGCCCGAGACCGCCTGGGTCTGCCAAGCGGTGAGGATCTTGCCGTCCTCGACCCGCAACACCCGGGTCGCCTCCGACATGCGGTCGCCGTCCTCGCGGAACTTCACTCCCGGGGGCGGCGTCACATCGGCGCTGCTCCAGACCTTCGCACCGGTGGTGAGGTCGGAGAGGGTGACCTGCTCGGGGTCGTACTCGTAGCCGCTGGCGTTCTCGAAGCCGGCGTAGTAGGTGCCGGTGATGAGCGGGGCGTACGTCGACTGCCCGGTGGCCAGGCCCTCCTTCGGGAGGAACGAGCAGCCGGCCTGGGAGCCGGTGCAGCCGACCATGCGGGCGGTGCCGCCGTCGATGGGGGTGAGGCTGAGGGTGTTGTCGGCTACGGCGACGCGGTAGCCCTCGAAGAGGTAGGCGGCGTCGTACGTCTGCTCGTCCGTCGACTGCTCGTCTTCCTGCGGGAGTTCGCTCACCCCGAGCTTCTTGCCGGTCGCGTCGTACAGGGTGGCCGTCGAGGTCGTCGACTCCTCGGTGAGCCCGTCGGACTCGGCGGTCGCGGACGTGGTCACGGCGACGGCCGGTACGCCGTCGTGCCACGTCGTGACGGAGACGCCGTCGGTCTTCACCTTGAGGCTCTTGCGCAGGGCACCGGTCTTCGCGTCCCGGAACTCCAGGACCAGGTTCTCCGGTTCGTCCGCGAAGAACAGCACACGGTTCTTCGCGTTCTCCGGCTCGCCCTGAGCCTCGTTGTCCGAGAGGTAGGCGCCGTCCGCGTCCTTGGCGAACAGCAGCGTCTCGCCGAGGTCCAGTACGCCGGGGGTGCCCCCACCGTCCGGGGCGGGCAGGCTCCACGCCGTCTGCCGCGCCAGGCCCGGCAGCTGGGGCCCCTTGTAGGCGGGACCGGCCGCTGCCTTGCCGCCTCCGGACGCCGCGCCCTTGCCGTTGCCGTCGGACCCGCCCTCGGTCGCCGCGTCACCCGACCCGCACCCGGTCAGCAGCCCGAGCGACAGCACCAGCCCCGTCACACCCATCGCCATCGCACCCCGCCTGCGCGGCGCCGCGTACCGTATGTCCCCGTTCATTCCAGCCATGCGAAAGAATCTCCCCGTGATCGTCAGGTTGCAGCGCGCAACCCTAGACGATCTTCAGGGAGTTCATTGACCAGCCCTTGACCCGGATGTCCGGGTCATCCGGATCGTCCGCCTCGTCGGCCCCGCGGGCGCGTATCTCCACAGGATCTCGGCGCCCCCACGGGGCCAATGCCAACCGACCTCGTCAGGCGTCGAGTTCCCGGGGCCCGTAGAGCGCGTGACCGGCACCGGAGGCGAGGGCCCAGTACCGGTCGCCGTAGGACCAATGCCACCACTCGGTGGGGTAGTTGACGAGCCCTACGGCGGTCAACGCGTCGCCGAGCAGCTGCCGGTTGGCCCGCGCCTCCAAGCTGATGTTTTCCGCCGCGGTGTAGCAAGCACCGTCGCTCACCTCCGGGTTCGCGTTCACCGGGGTGCCCATGTCGAGTTCGCGCCCGTCGGCGTCCACGAGGGTGAGATCGACGGCGGCGCCGGCGCTGTGCGGGGCGATCTCCGGCGGGGACACATACCTGCTCGCCGCGGACCGGAGCCGCTCGGCTTCCCAGTCGGGGTTGCTCGCGCGCAACTCGTCGGCGTACCGCTCGAAATAGATCCGTTGCAGGCTGGGCGGCCGGTACCCCTCGACGAACAACAGCCGTACGCCGTCCGGCAGCAGGGCCCGCGCCTCCACGAGCCTGCTCAACACCCCTTCCCGCAGATGCGCGAAGGCTCCCGAGCCGTCCTGTCTCCGCCCGTCGACGGGAAACGGTGCCTTCTCCCGTACGTCGAGGAGAGGCTCATCGCAGTCCACGACTGGTATCGCGGCGATCTTCGGGTCCGACATCAACACGATCTCTGCCATGAATGGATCATGCCGTACGGCCCCTCGGGCTCGTCCGGCTCATGCCCGCTTGGGCCCGGTGATCGCCTCCCCGATCACGAACCCCTTGGCGGGTCCTTCGGGGATGGTGACTTCGGTGCCGTAGGCGACGCGGTGGACTCCGACCCAGTCGGCCTTTTCGGGACGGGGCTCGGTGAGGACCGTGACGGTTCCCTGGTCGTCGTAGTCGTCGGTGATCACGTAGACGGGGATGCCGGCTTGGGCGTACTCACGGCGCTTACGGACCCGGTCCCTGTCCTGGTGGCGCTTGCCTCGTGACACCACTTCGGCGACAAGGTGAACGGCCGAGGCGGCAATCCCGATGCCCTCCACGTCCGCGCGCGGATCCCACCCCTCCGAGGCCACCAGGACGTCCGGCATCCATACGCGGCGACGCCCCAGCGTTACGGCCATCGCCTGATAGGCGGCGTACGTATCCTCGCGCAAGGACAGGGACAGCGCCTCGCTCAATCGGTTGGCGATCAGCCCATGCCGCATACGGCCAATGCGCTGGACATCGATGATCCCCTCGATGATCTCCGCTCGGTAGCCCTCCGGGAGTTCCATGGCCTTCCACGCCTCCCAGAGGACCGCGTCCAGCTCGGCCGCGTCAGGGTCGACCTCGTTCTCGGACATGACACACCTCCCTTCGTTTTCGCGGGATCACCGTAAGTAGGGCGCCGAGGCCGACCAGCGGAACAGACCCAGGCTCACCCGATGCGGTGAGGACGGAACGATCCGGCGACCTCGCCCTCCCCCAGCTCGAACCACACCCCCTTCGCGAACCGCCCCGCCCGTTCCTCCGCCACGCCCCACAGATCCGCCACCTCCGCGACCAGCACGAGGCCGCGGCCCCAGCAGGCGGTGCCGGCGGTGGCCGTCGTAACCGGGGGCTCGTGGCTCTCGTCGTACACGCTCACTCGGAGGCGGGCCGGGGTGAGCTGTACGCGGAGCATGGCGGTGCCCTTGGTGTGGAGGTGGACGTTGGTGACCAGTTCCGAGGTGCACAGGGCCGCGGGCGTGATGAGGGGTTCGCGGTCGAGGGTGAGGAGCACGGTGCGTACGAAGTCCCGGCAGACCTTGGGGGCGGTGGCGTCGGCGGGGGCGAAGAGGCTGTAGTCGTAGGCGAGTTGGGCTGGGCGGTGGGGTGCCTTGCGGGCGGGTTCCATTTCCATGGGGGATCGGCTCCTGTCGGAGAGCTTGTGGAGTGGGGGGTAACGCCCGCGATGGCAGTGTCCGGCTCCGGCTGGGGGGCGGATCGGGTGCGCTTTCACTTGTGGGCAGGGGGAGTTGGACAACTCCGGTACGGTTCCGGAGAGTTAGTGGTGCCACACTCACGGTAGGGAATAAGGGTTACCGCGTGCAACCTATTCGCCGGAATAGGTGGCCCCTGCCGCTCGGGCGGGGCAGACTGGCGCCAACTCGGTGGGAGAGGAAGCACGTTGGCACTGCGCACCAGCACCACAGAACGGCAGCGACGCCTCGGTGCCGAACTGCGGAAGCTGCGCGAACAGGCGGGCTACTCCGTGACGGAGGGCGGTGAGTTCATCGCCATGGGTCGCGCCCACCTGGGACATGTCGAAGCCGGCCGCACCGCGATTCCGGCGGAGAAACTGCGCGCACTATGCCACGCCTATGGGTGCACACGGGAACCTTTGATCGAGGCCCTGGTCGCGATGAGCGAGGACAGTGGCAAAGGCTGGTGGACCGAGTACCGCCGCGCGCTCGCTCAGCCCGTGCTGGATCTGGCTGAACTCGAAGCAGCCGCCGACGCGCTCTTCTCGTACGAGTCACTGTTCATCCCGGGGATCCTGCAGACGCCGGAGTACACGCGCTCCATCTTCCGGTCCAGCGACCGCCCGCACGACGACCTGGAGAGGGCCGTCCAGTTCCGCATGGAGCGGCAACAGATCCTCACCCGGCCCGAGCCGCCGTCTCTGCACACGGTGATCCATGAGGCGGCCCTGCATGTGCGGTTCGGCGGCGTGACCGTCATGCGCCGACAACTCCTGCATCTGATTCGCATGGCGGAACTGCCGCGCGTCACCATTCAAGTGCTGCCGTTCACGGCCGAAGGGCTGTCCGCCTTCAGCACCCCGTTCCTGCTGGCCGACTCACACGGGTCGGCCCTGCAGACGGTTCTCGTCGAGAACCCGGCCGCCACGGTCTACATCCACGAGGGCGACGCGGTCCTGAAATACCGGCAGCGCTTCGACCGCCTCCGCACAGCGGCCCTGCCGCCCCTGGATCCCGCGGTATCCGCATCCACGCACGAGTCCCGTGACTCCCTGGCCCTGCTTCAGCACTTGCTCTACAGCCTTCAGGAGGCCTGACCATGTCCGAACCGGCCTGGCAGAAGTCATCGTTCAGCGAGGATCAGGCGAACTGCCTCTTCATCGCCACCGCCCCCGACGGAACGATCCGCCTCCGCGAGAGCGACGACCCCCAAACGGTCATAGCCACCGCCCCGCAGGGGCTCACCGCACTGCTGCGACACATCAAGTCGCGGCACATCAAGTCGTCGCCCAGCTCCTGAGCAAGGCTTCCCGCGCCGGGCGCCAAGGTGTCGTGGCGCCGCCCTCGGCGCGGCCCCATTCCAGCAGGCGCGCCACGTCCGCCGTGCCGTCCACGAAGCGGTGCAGCAGCTCCAGGGACAGCTCGTACTCGGACTGGACGTAGCCGCCGGGCACCGCGCAGTGCACGGTCAGCTCGGCCGTCTCGTCAGTGGCCGTGCGCACGTGGAGCTCGAAGGGGGGCGGGGCCTCGCCGACGCCCGCCGCGAGGTCGAGGACCGTGTCCGCGACGCTGTGCATCAGCCAGCCGGTGCTCGCCCGCACCTGGACGTGGTGGACGTCGACGGCGCGGACGTCCGCCCAGGTCCAGGATCCCCGCTGGTCCGTGCCGACGGCCTCCAGGCCCTCGGGAGTGAGCCGGACGCCGCGCCCCTGTCCTTCGGGCTCGGCACCCAGGTGCACACTCTCCTCGGTTATCCAGAACAGGCCGATCATGGCCACGGGGTGCCTCCAGCAGGACGATGACAGTACGTCGCACGGTACGACGTGCGGTCATCCTGTGAGACATCCGCGGACCGGGAACGGTTTACCGGCGGCCGCCCGGCCCGCGTACCTCGTACCGCTCTACTTCAGTCCTATCGCCGTGCACGACGCCTTGTACACGGCCGTGCAGATCTGCTTGACCGTGTAGATGCCGTCCGTGATCACCGTGTCCTGGATGTTGGCCTTGGTGAGGGCGACCACGGGCACGAGCTGGGCCGGAACGTCCTTGTTCGTGGGGCTGTCGACCTTGTCGCGGGTGAGGGCGTCGAACTCGATCGAGCGGCCCTGGACCTTCGCCACGGCCATCTCGGCGGCGGCGTTGGCCTCCTCCGGGTACGACTTGTAGACGCTCATGTACTGGTCGCCCTTGACGATGCGCTGCACCGCGTCGAGCTCGGCGTCCTGCCCGGTGACCGGCGGGACCTTGCTGACGCCCGCGGTCTTCAGGGCGTCGATGGCGGCGCCCGCGATGCCGTCGTTGGCGGAGTAGACACCGGCGATGTTGTTGAGGCCGACGGCCGCGATCGCCTTCTCCATGTTGGCCTTGGCGTTGACCGGGTTCCAGTCCTTGGTGTCGTACGTCTTGGCGATGACGACCTTGTCCTTGAGCTCGGACGTGGCGCCGGCCTTGAACTGCGCCGCGTTCGGGTCGGTGGTCGCGCCGTTCATCATGATGATCTTCTTCGAGGCCGCGTTCTCACCCAGCGCCTCGACGAGGGCCTTGCCCTGGACCTCGCCGACGAGTTCGTTGTCGAAGGAGATGTACGCGTCGATCGGGCCCTGCGCCAGGCGGTCGTACGCGATGACGGGGATGCCGGCGTCCTTGGCCTTCTGCACACCGGCCGCGATGGACTTGGAGTCCACGGCGTCCACGAGGATGACGTCGACCTTGTCGTCCACCATCTGCTGGAGCTGGCGGTTCTGCTTGGCCGCGTCCTGCTCGGCGTTGGCGTAGACGACCTTGCCCTTGTTGCTGGTCAGCTTCTCGACCTGCGCCTTGATGATGGGGTAGTCGAACTTCTCGTAACGGGTGTTCTCCCTCTCCGGGAGGAGCAGGCCCACCTGGATGTCGTCGCCCTTCGTGGGGCTGGCCTTGGTGCTGCTGCCGCCGATTCCGTCCACGACGCCGCAGCCGGCGAGGGTGACGGCCATCGCGGACGAGGCCAGGGATATGGCCGTACGACGAAGCCGGGCGTTACGAGTGTTCACATCAGGTGCCTTCCGGGCGAGGTTGCAGCATTGCGACCCAGGTGGCTGAAAGCCAACGCGGCGATCATCTCAGCGTCAAGGAGTAACCACTTAACGAGATGGCAACAGCGTTCTGTGTTCCCCAAGTGAACACGATGGGAAGAGGTTACGCCCTCGCCTTCCAGCAATCCCCTCAGCTTCACCCTGAGTCGCACAAGTCACTGCAACTGCCTACAACCAAGTGGCCACTTCAGGAGTCGTGATCGTCAACGGCTTTACCTCCCGTTGACGATCGGCGACGATCGGCACTCCTGAAGGAACGCATGAACCCAGCCAGAGGCACGACGGCCGCGGTCTCCTCCGCCCTCGTGCTCGCCACCGCAGGCGCCCTGCTCACTGCAGTCGCCACGCCCGCCTCCGCCGCGACATCCTGCGCATCACCGGTCTATAAGCGGCAGTTCTTCGCCAACACCACTTTCTCGGGCACACCGAAGAAAACGGACTGCGACTCGGCGATCGACCAGAACTGGGGGTCGGGTGCTCCGGCTTCGGGCCTGCCGACCAACAACTTCGGCGTCCGCTGGACGGTGACGCGCGACTTCGGCTCCGGAGGGCCGTTCACCTTCAGTGCCCAGGCGCTGGACGGGATCCGCGTGTACCTCGACGGCACCCGCAAGATCGACCTCTGGAAGAACGTCTCCACGACCCAGTCCAAGTCCGTCAAGCTGACCGTCCCGTCGGGCACGCACACCGTGCGTGTCGACTACGTCAACTGGACCGGCTCCGCCAAGGTGAAGTTCACGTACGCGCCGCGGACTTCGGCCTCGGACGACACCGTCAAGCCGCTGGCCCCGAGCGGCGCCGCGGTCACGTACACCGGCTCCACCGGCAAGGCCAAGGTCACCTGGTCCAGGAACAAGGAGATGGACCTCGCCGGCTACCGCGTCTTCCGCCGGCTCAAGGGCGGCACCACCTGGACGAAGCTGACGACCACGACGGCGACCTCGTACACCGACACCCCGCCGCCCACCGGCCAGACGTACTACTACGAGGTCCGCGCCTACGACAAGGCCGGCAACGAGTCGTCGGGCACCGCGGACCAGGGCGTCACGACCGTCGACAAGACCCCGCCCGCCGCACCGTTCGTGGAGATGGACTCCTGCCCGGCCGACCAGCCCTACGCGGCCCCGGAGCTGGTCACCACCGCGGCGAACGCGGCCGACATCACGTTGTACGAGATGCAGCGCCTGAACGCGGCGACCGGCACCTGGACCACCGTGTACTCCGGCACCAAGGGCGCGATCTGCGACACCGGTTATCAGGCCGACGGCAGCAAGGTCACCTACCGGGGGCGGGCCCGCGACGCCGCCGGGAACTGGTCCGTGTACTCGGCCGCCACCACGTTCACCACCTCCGACCGAACGCCGCCGGCGACCACCGCCGACGCCCACGTCGCGTACGAGTCGGGCGTTCCCCACCTCGCGTGGTCGCCCGTCGCCGGAGCCGCCTCGTACCAGGTCCTGCAGTACGACCCGGCGACCGGCGGGTACGTCGAAGCCCTCACCGACGGGACCACCACGACCACCACGACACGGACCGATGTCGTGCCGCGCCAGCGAGCGGCGGTCGCCGACACCTACAAGTACGTGGTGCGCTCCGTGGACGCGAAGGGCAACGCGGCCGCCCCGGTGGAGGTCGCCCTGTCGATGGCCGACCGGCCCGAGGCCATCCCCGCCTTCGAGACCACCGCGAGCAGGTTCGACGAGGGGGTGATGATCGGGTGGAGGAGCGCCGACCCGTGGACCTTCGACGACGGCCCGCTGCTCACGTACAAGATCATTCGCACCGACACGGCGACCGGCGAGAGCACCACCGTGGACAAGTGCAAGCCGAACTCCTCGGTGGACGAGCCGCTGGAAGACCCTTCGACGTCCTGGTGGTGGGCCGGTGACGACGCCCCCGCGTACGCGGGGCGCAAGGAGATCCACGGCACCTGCTGGGACGTCTCGGGCGCGTCCGAGACGAAGTACGAGTACCGGATCGTGACCGTCGACCCGTACGGGCACGTCTCGCAGCCAGGCCAGGCCGCCACGGCGACCACGCCGGACACCCAGCGCCCGGCCCCGGTCGAGAACCTGACCGCCGAGCAGCTCCCGCTCGGCGTCCACCTGACCTGGACGCCGCCCGCCGACGACGACGTCACCGGCTACTACGTGTGGCAGAGCGCCACCGACCCGGACACCGGCGAGACGGTCTGGAAGAAGAACTGCTGGCGGAACAGCTCCATGGCCGGCACCGAGATCCTCTGCCCGACGGTCCCCGACGGCACCACCCACGTCTACCGGGTGGCTGCCACGGACGTCTTCGGCCTGTACGACGACGAGGGCCCCGACTTCTTCCACACCGCCGACATCTCGGTCGCCCTGCCCGACACCCGGCCGCCGGGGTGGACCGGGACCGACGTCCGCGAGGACCAGTACCCCGAGCTGTACGTCGACTGCTCCGAGAGCTCGGGCCTCGGCGACTGCTCCCTGCTGACCGACTACCGCGTGGAACGCTGGGACGCGGCCACGTCCTCCTACGTCACCCTCGCCTCCGGCCAGGTCGGTGTCGGGGACGCGTACTACATGGACACCACCGTCCACGAGGACCGGCTGGGCCTGTACTACTACCGCGTCGTGTACCTCGACGCCGCCGGCACCGAAGTGGTGAGCCGCTCGCAGGCCTACGGCATCTGGGACGACTGGCTCTGACGGCACAAGGAAAAGCAGGGAAAAGGCGAAGGGGCCCGGAGGTTCAGGTGAACCTCCGGGCCCCTTCTTCGCGCATGTACCGCTCAGTCCGAGGACTGCTGTCGCTTCGGCCGCCACACCACCAGCGCACTCGCCTGCTGAACCTCCTGGTACGGAACCAGGTCGCGGCGGTACGAGGCGTGGACGGCGGCCTCGCGTTGCTGCATGGCGGCTGCCGCGCCGTCCAGGGCCGCCTCCATCTCCGCTACGCGGGACTGGAGCGCGGCGACCTGGTTCTCCAGCTCGATGATGCGCTTGATGCCGGCCAGGTTGATGCCCTCGTCCTGCGACAACTGCTGGACGGTGCGCAGCAGTTCGATGTCGCGGGCCGAGTAGCGACGGCCGCGCCCGGCGGTGCGGTCGGGTGAGACCAGGCCGAGGCGGTCGTACTGGCGGAGGGTCTGCGGGTGCAGGCCGGAGAGCTGGGCCGCCACCGAGATGACGTAGACCGGGGTTTCCTCGGTCAGTTCGTACGGGTTGCGTCGACGGCCGTCCATCGCTCTTATGCTCCCTTCGCGGCCTGGAACAGCTCCGCCCGCGGGTCCTCTTCCGCGGTCGCCTCGCGATACGCCTCCAGGGCGTCACGAGCCTTGCCCGACAGGTCCTTGGGGACCGTGACCTCGACGGTGACCAGAAGGTCGCCGCGGGTGCCGTCCTTGCGGACCGCGCCCTTGCCGCGGGCTCGCATCGTGCGACCGTTGGGCGTGCCCGGCGGCAGCTTGAGGGTGACCGGCGGGCCGCCGAGTGTCGGCACGCGCACCTCCCCGCCCAGCGCCGCCTCCGCGAAGGTGACGGGCACGGTGACGGTGAGGTTGTCGTCCTTGCGGCCGAAGACCGGGTGGGCGTCGACATGAACGGTGACGTACAGGTCGCCCGCCGGGCCGCCCCGTTCGCCGGGTGCGCCCTTGCCGCGCAGCCGGATCCGCTGGCTGTCGCTCACCCCGGCCGGTATGCGGACCTGCATGGTCCGGGACGACTTCGCGCGGCCCGAGCCCTGGCAGACCAGGCAGGGGTGCTCCGCGATCAGACCGCGGCCCTTGCAGTCCGGGCAGGGGTCGGTGAGCGAGAAACCGCCGCCCGAACCCCGCGCGACCTGGCCGGTGCCGACGCAGGTCGGGCACACACGCGGTGTGCCGTTCTTGTCGCCGGTGCCCGAGCAGGCCTTGCAGGGTGCCTGGGACGTCATCCGCAGCGGGACCGTCGCACCGTCCACCGCCTCGGTGAAGCTGAGCGTCACCTCGGTGTCGATGTCCTGGCCGCGCCGGGGCTGGGTCCGGGTGCCGGTGGTCGCGCCACCGCGGTTGAACAGGCCCCCGAACACATCACCGATACCGCCGCCGAAGCCGCCGGCCCCGCCCGCTCCGCCCTGGGCGCCGCCTCCGAAGAGGTCGCCCAGGTCGAAGTTGAAGTTGCCGCCGCCCGCACCGGGACCCGGACGGAAGCCGCCGTTGCCGAAGAGGGCGCGTGCCTCGTCGTACTCCTTGCGCTTCTTGGGGTCGCCGAGCACGTCGTTCGCCTCGGAGATCTCCTTGAAGCGCTCCTCGGCCTTGGCGTTGCCCTTGTTGGCGTCCGGGTGGAACTCGCGGGCGAGCTTCCGGTACGCCTTCTTGATCTCGGCCTCGGTGGCGTCCTTGGGGACGCCGAGAACCTTGTAGAAGTCCTTCTCGATGAAGTCCTTGGTGCTCATCCTCGACGTCCCTCCTTCCTCATGCGTTCAACGTCAGCCCTCGTCCGGGCCACCGGACTCCTTGTCGTCGGCCGCGGAGGCCGCCTCCGCCTCGTCGGCCTTGGCGGGCTGCGCCCCCGGCTGGGGCTCGGCGACGGCCACCCGCGCGGGGCGGATGGTGCGCTCGCCGATGCGATACCCCGGCTGCAGAATCGCCACGCACGTCGTCTCCGTGACATCCGGCGCGTACGAGTGCATCAGGGCCTCGTGGATCATCGGGTCGAAGGGCTCGCCCTCCTTGCCGAACTGCTGGAGCCCCATCTTCGCCGCGACGGTCTCCAGCGACTCGGCCACCGACTTGAAGCCGCCGACCAGTTCGCCGTGGTCCCGCGCGCGGGCGATGTTGTCGAGCACGGGCAGGAGCTCGGTCAGGAGGTTCGCGATGGCGATCTCCTTGACCGCGATCCGGTCGCGCTCGACCCGGCGGCGGTAGTTCTGGTACTCGGCCTGGAGCCGCTGGAGGTCCGCCGTGCGCTCACTGAGCGCCGTACGCACCTGGTCCAGCTGGGCCGTCAGACCGGCCGTCTGGGCTGCTGCTGCCGCGTCCCCGGCCGGGGCCGCCCCCTCCGTGGGGGCGGCCTTCGGCTCGGCGTCTTCAGGGGTGGCGCCGGAGGGGACGTCGGGCTGCTCTTCGAAGCCCGGGGTCTCCTCCGTCACGCGGCACCGTCCTTGCGCTCCTCGTCGACGATCTCGGCGTCAACGACGTCGTCGTCGGCCCTGGCCTGCTCGGCACCCGGGGCACCCTCGGCGCCACCGGCGGCCTGCGCGGCCTGGGCGTCGGCGTACATGGCCTGGCCCAGCTTCTGCGAGACGGCGGCGACCTTCTCGGTGGCCGTACGGATCTCGGCGGTGTCCTCGCCCTTGAGCGCGGCCTTCAGCTCCTCGATGGACGCCTCGACCTCGGTCTTGACGTCACCCGGGACCTTGTCCTCGTTGTCCTTGAGGAACTTCTCCGTCTGGTAGACGAGCTGCTCGCCCTGGTTGCGGGTCTCGGCGGCCTCGCGGCGGGCGTGGTCCTCCTCCGCGTACTTCTCGGCCTCCTGGCGCATCCGGTCGACCTCGTCCTTCGGCAGCGAGGAGCCACCGGTGACGGTCATCTTCTGCTCCTTGCCCGTGCCAAGGTCCTTGGCCGTGACGTGCATGATGCCGTTGGCGTCGATGTCGAAGGCGACCTCGATCTGCGGGACGCCACGCGGGGCCGGCGGCAGACCGGTCAGCTCGAACATGCCGAGCTTCTTGTTGTACGCCGCGATCTCGCGCTCGCCCTGGTAGACCTGGATCTGCACGGAGGGCTGGTTGTCCTCGGCGGTGGTGAAGATCTCGGACCGCTTGGTCGGGATCGTCGTGTTCCGCTCGATGAGCTTGGTCATGATGCCGCCCTTGGTCTCGATACCAAGCGACAGCGGCGTCACGTCAAGGAGAAGCACATCCTTGACCTCGCCCTTGAGGACACCGGCCTGGAGGGCGGCGCCGATGGCGACGACCTCGTCCGGGTTCACACCCTTGTTGGCCTCGTTGCCACCGGTCAGCTCCTTGACGAGCTCGGCGACGGCGGGCATACGGGTGGAGCCACCGACGAGAACGACGTGGTCGATCTCGGAGAGGTTGATGCCCGCGTCCTTGATGACGTTGTGGAACGGCGTCTTGCAGCGCTCCAGAAGGTCAGCGGTGAGCTGCTGGAACTGGGCGCGCGTGAGCTTCTCGTCCAGGTGCAGCGGGCCCTCGGCGGACGCCGTGATGTAGGGCAGGTTGATCGAGGTCTCGGTGGACGAGGACAGCTCGATCTTGGCCTTCTCGGCGGCCTCGCGGAGGCGCTGGAGGGCCATCTTGTCCTTGGCGAGGTCCACGCCGTGACCGGACTTGAACTGCTGCACCAGGTAGTCGACGACACGCTGGTCCCAGTCGTCACCACCGAGGTGGTTGTCACCGTTGGTGGCCTTCACCTCGACGACGCCGTCACCGATCTCCAGCAGGGACACGTCGAACGTGCCGCCACCGAGGTCGAAGACGAGGATCGTCTGGTCGTCCTTGTCGAGGCCGTAGGCGAGCGCGGCCGCGGTGGGCTCGTTGACGATACGAAGGACGTTGAGACCGGCGATCTCACCGGCTTCCTTCGTCGCCTGACGCTCGGAGTCGTTGAAGTACGCCGGGACGGTGATGACCGCGTCGGTCACCTTCTCACCGAGGTACGCCTCCGCATCCCGCTTCAGCTTCTGCAGGATGAACGCGCTCATCTGCTGCGGGTTGAAGTGCTTCCCGTCGAGCTCGATCTTCCAGTCCGTACCCATGTGACGCTTCACGGACCTGATGGTCCGGTCCACATTGGTGACCGCCTGGCGCTTGGCGACCTCGCCGACGAGCACTTCGCCGTTCTTGGCGAAGGCGACGACGGACGGCGTGGTCCTGGCGCCCTCTGCGTTGGTGATGACGGTGGGCTCGCCGCCTTCAAGAACGCTGACGACGGAGTTAGTCGTGCCCAGGTCGATGCCGACCGCACGTGCCATTTCGATTCCTCCAGCAATGACTTGAGTGGAACGGACTCAAGTGTGCATGACCGTCGCCGCCCGGTCAACAGAGCTGAGTCGGAGGGGCTCAACTCTTATCTGTTGCTTACGCGCAGGTGGGGGGTGAGCTGGGGGTTTGCCGTGGGGGGTGGGGTGGACGGGGAGGACTTTCGTCACCCCTTCGACCCCTCAGGCCTGGTCGACGATCTCTAATTCGCCGGCCGCGTTCTTCGGTCGCGGCCATGTTCTTCAGTCCCGGCTGGGAATCTTCGGTCCCGGCTGGAGATCTTCGGTTCCGGCTGGAGATCTTCGGTTCCGTCTGGAGATCTTCGGTTCCGTCTGGAGATCTTCGCCTACGACGGGAGATCTTTCGGCTCCGGCCCGCGATCTTCAGCCCGTCCGGGGATCTTCAGCCCGTCCGGGGATCTTCAGCTCCGTCCGGGGATCTTCAGCTCCGGCCCGCGATCTTCAGCCCGTCCGGCGTTTGAGGACGAGGCCGTTCAGGCCGATACGGGGGTCTGGGGGCGGAGCCCCCCGGGGATGGGATCGGGTAGGGGCGGCGGGGGCGAGAACCCGGACGCAAGCCACCCACGACCGCGACAAGACCGACACCCCCCACCACCCACCACGCGGCACCCGCCCCCACACCACCCCAGATCAATGGCCAGCCCCACCAGCGCCCCGGCAAACGCGGCGAAGCCGATGACGACCATGACCCCCTGCCGGGTCAGCCCAAGCCTCCGCAGCCGATGGACAAGGTGGTCCGGGGCAGAACGCAGCAACGGCCACCCCACCCTCCGCCGCGACACAAGCACCAGCACGACATCGGCACAACGCCACCGCCGTCAACGCAAACCCGGCCCCGACCCCCGCCCCACCCTCCCGCCCGGCATGCACCAGCACAGCCGCCGAAGCCAGCACAAACCCCGCGAACAACGCCCCGCACCGCCCCGGCACAATCCGCGCCGGAGGCCACCCATGCATCAGAAACCCGGTGAGCGCGGCGGCCAGCACGCTCAGCAACGTCGCGAGCCCGTCCATGACCTCGGCAGCCGCGCACCCGCCCAGCGCGAACGCGGTGATGACGCCGACCGTCCCGAGCACCCCGTCGGCATGATCGAGCGAACCGAAGGCATGCGTGACGAAGACGATCCAGACGACACCCACCACCGCACCCGGCAGCCCGAGTTCGTCGTACGGCACGGTCAGCGCGGCGCCCACACCCACAACAACCATCCGCACCACCGGCGGTACGGCCCACAGATCGGCGACCAGACCGACCAGCGCGACCCCGATCCCGACGACCAGCAGCCGCCCGGCCTCCGGGCCCAGCGGGGCGACATCCGTCCAGTCCCCGACCCCGGCGACGAACGCCGTACCGCCGACGACGGCCACCCCGCCGAGCAGCGGAACGGGCCGCACCCGGCGCCGCTCGACCACGCCGAAGCGCAGGGCGAGCATCCGCAGGAGCGCGGCGAGCGCGGCGGTGAGGAGCAGGGCGGCCGTGGCGGCGGCGATTCCGTACAACACGACGCCAATTTAGGCGTAATTGTCACAGTATTGTGCGAATAACACGATCGGTGTTACGTGTCCTGCCGAACCGCCTGCCGTACAGCCTGACGAACCGCCTGACGAACCGTGAGCTGTCCCGGTGAACCGGCAGCGGGGAGAAGGTCCCCCGTGGGAACCTGACAAGGCTCGAAAACCGGGAGGGGGCTCGGTGGGGGACGCCGTGTGGAGCTGGCTGGTCGGGCTCGGGGGATTCGTGCTCGGAATCCTCGCGCTCGCCTCGAAGGACCTGCTGGTCGCCAAGGTCAAACTGCTGCTCGACTTCCTGTACGGCCGCTTCGCCGGCAGCCGGCTCCTGCGCCGCGCGGCACTCGCCAAGTACACGCGCGAGCTGTACCGCCGCCACCGCGAGTTCCCGGTCTCCTTCCAGGCGGACGAGGCGCTGAAGCTGCCGATGGAGTCGGTGTACGTACCGCTGTACGGGGGCGAGTCCACCGCCGAGAGCCGCCCCGCACTGTCGGAGACGCTGCGGCGGGCCCGGCACAGCGTGGTGCTCGGGGTGCCGGGGGCGGGCAAGACCCTCCTCCTTCGCCACGAGTCGCTGATGTGGGCGCGGGAGCGGGTACGGGCGGACAGCTCACGAGTGGACCTGGGCGCCCTCGACGACATCCCCGTACTCCTCGAACTCCACCGTCTCAACAAGGACCCGGACCTGACCCTGGAGCAGCACGTCGTCCGGCACTTCGCCCGGCACGGCTTCCCGCGCGCGGACACCTGGGTGGCCGGGGCGCTGGGGAGGGGCGATCTGGCCCTCTACTTCGACGGGCTGGACGAGGTCGCCACCGACCTGCGCGCCAAGGTGGTCGAACTGATCAAGGAGTTCGCGGACACGTACGCGGACTGCCGGATCGTGGTGACCTGCCGGGTCGCGGTGTACGAGGGACAGTTCACGGAGTTCGACCAGACGCTGCGCGTGCGGGACTTCGACGAGCATCTGATCCGGCGGTTCCTGGGCGGCTGGCCGTGGCGGGCGGGCACCGCGACGGACACGGTGGACCAGGTCCTGGGCGCCCTCCGGGACACCCCGCAGATCATGTCGCTGGCCCGCAACCCCCTGCTCCTGACGATGGTCGCGTACCTCTACGACTTCGTGTACGCCGGCACGGACCAGGTCCTCCCACACACCCGCGCCGACTTCTACAAGCAAGTCATCGGCAGCCTGCTCGCCGACCGCCGCCAGACGTCGTACGCGCTCCCTCTGAAGAAGGCGGTCCTCCAGCACCTCGCCCTCGCGGCCCAGGACATCCCGTCGGGCACCCACGACCGGCTGGCGCTGCCGGAGACCGAGGTCCTGAAGACGGCGCGGACGGTGCTGGAGCAGCAGGGCCGCGATCCCGCCCTCGCCGAGAGCGTGGTCAAGGAGATCGTGGAGCGCAGTGGGCTGCTGCTCGCCATCGACAACGGCGAGCGGTACCAGTTCGCGCACCTGACCCTCCAGGAGTACCTGGCGGCGGTGGTCCTGGCCGCCGACCCTGCGGGGCTGCTGCGCCGGTACGCGGCAGATCCCCCGGCCTGGCGGGAGACGGTACGGCTGTGGTGCGGGGTGGAGCCGCGGGACTGCACGGAGGTGGTGCGGGCGGTGTACCGGCGGGACCCGGTGCTGGCCTTTCAGTGCTTGGCGGACGCGCACACCGTCGACGACCGGCTGGCCGAGGAGATCCTGGAGCACTTCGAGCACGGGATCGACCTGGATATCGCCGACGAGCAAGTGATCGCAGCGTTCGGGCTGGTGGCAGGTGACCGGCGGCAGCGCGGAGTGCGGGTCTTCGACTTCCTGGTGGAAGCGGTGCGGTCCGCCGAGGACAGCACCGTGTCGTACGCGGCGGCTCGGGCACTGGCGGCCACGAACCTGCCTCGGGCCGTCGACGCGCTGGCACCCATGGCACACCCGGGCAGCCCTGCTTGGCGTGCCCTCGAGCTGATGGGGGATCTGGCTGTGCCCACCCTCCGCTCCCTGGCGGAAGCGCACCCCCATGCTGTCCGCACGCTCTGGTCCATCCGTACGCCGAAGGCGGCGCGCGCCCTGGCCGAGCTACTGGGGGAGCGGGACCCGGAGAGGGAAGTGCTGTGCGCCTTCCACCTCGGCGAGCTGCTCACCGTCCCCGAGATCGCAGCCGAGCTACGCGTCGCATCGCTCCCGTGGGGCGCGTGGCCGCCGGACATGCCCTGGGTCTGGCGCCCTTTCGCCCAGGGGCCCGACGACGCGCTGATCAAGATCGTAGGCAGGATCGCGTACGTCATCGACCGGATGGACCCCGAGGAGATCGAGCGATGCGACGATCTGCCCATACCCGACCCGCGGATCATCGCCGCGCTGACGGCCGTCTCATACCGCGTTCCCGATGATCCTCTCTTCCTCGGCTTTGAGGTGCGCGTCGGAAGCGAGCTGGCGGAATGGCTGAAGCGGCGCCATCGCATACCCGAGGACTTCATCGGCCTCGAGCACGACCAGGACGGTGCCTACACCAGGGCGGACACGCTCTCCCGCTACTTGGAGGCCGAGCTCGGCGGCTTCAGCTCGTTCCTACTCCAGCAGGTCGTCGAGGTCCTCGCCTCGACCGAGCTGCCCCGACACCGGCTGGTACTCCTGCGCATGCTTCCCGACTGGCTGCAGATGGGGGTCGCCGTGGCGCTGTTGCGCGGGTTCCGGCTCGCGGGACCGGAGAGCTGGGACGTGCTGCCGCGAGAAACGGAGGCCAGGCGCTACGAGTACGCCAGGAGCTGGCACAACCGGTTCATCCGGCTGGTCTCCTTCGCGCTGATCGGGATCGCAGCGTGGGGAGCCGTGAGGGCGGCCACGGGCGACCGTCCGTGGGGCCCCTGGTGGCTGGGGCTGGCGGTCTCGATCGAAATCGGCCTGGGCTTGGCGGCCTACGCGCTGGTGGCCTGGGTCGATCGCAGCACGCGCGAAAGGTACGCAAGTGGAGTGCCTCCAGTTCGGCCGGTTCTGAGGCTGGGCCTGCCGAGAAACGTGGGCGGGATTCTCACCATGGTGAGCGAGACCGAGACACTCTTCATCAGCGTCCTCCTGCTCGTCACGGAGTTCTCCTCGTCCGCCCTCCTGCCCACGGTCGCCCTCTACGCCTACGTCGCCGTAATGCAGCCCTGGGGCGTAGCGGCGGCAACCGGTATCGCCCTGCTAGTCCTTGTCGCGTGCTCCGCGGTGCACATGCGCGCAATGCTGGTCATGAGACGGGACGACGCCCGCTTCCACCCGGTCCGCGAGTTCGTCCTCAAGCCCCTCCTCTGAACCCCCGCACGGAGAGCGACGCGGACCACTCAGGCTCCCCTCAGCGACGCAGATCACCGCCCCCCTGGCTACAGTGCGGCGGAAGATGTAGGTAGTCTCAGACGGACTGCATAAGTTACCGCTTAGTAATCACCTCCGAGGTCACCCTCGGAGCAACACCTCGCAGGCCCGAGGAGCCCCCAAATGCAACTCGCCGCGATCATCGTGTCGCTGGTCCTGACCGTGGTCGGCGTTGCGCTGCTCGCACGCGCCATCGGTCAGTTCGTCCGGTATTTCAAGCTCGGCCAGCCCCTGCCCGCCGGCACCCGGAACGACAACCCCTACCAGCGCAGCGTGACCCTGGTCAGGGAGTTCCTCGGCCACACGCGGATGAACCGCTGGGGCATCGTCGGCTTCGCCCACTGGTTCGTGGCCGTCGGCTTCCTGACGCTGCCGCCGACCCTCGCCCAGGCGTTCGGCCAGCTGTTCAAGGCCGACTGGGTGCTGCCGGTCATCGGTGGCTTCCTGCCGGTCGAGATGTACACCGAGTTCATCGGCGTGATGACCGTCCTCGGCATCGTCGTCCTGATGGCGATCCGGCTGCTCAGCCTGCCCTCGCGGGCCGGCCGCAAGTCCCGGTTCACGGGCTCCAAGGCCGGGCAGGCGTACTTCGTCGAGTACGTCATCCTCACCATCGGCCTGGCCATCTACGTGCTGCGCGGCCTGGAAGGCGCCATCCACCACGTGGAGAGCTACGAGGCCGCGTACTTCGCCTCGTACCCGCTGGTCCTCGCCTTCAAGGGCCTGAGCGTCTCCGCGCTGCAGAACCTGATCTACCTGACCGCGATGATCAAGATCAGCACCTCGTTCATCTGGATGATCGTGGTCTCGCTGAACACCAACATGGGTGTCGCCTGGCACCGCTTCCTCGCCTTCCCGAACATCTGGTTCAAGCGGAACGCGACCGGTGAGACCGCCCTCGGCGCGCTCCAGCCCATGACCTCCGGCGGCAAGCCGATCGACTTCACCGACCCCGGTGAGGACGACGTCTTCGGTGTCAGCCAGGTCGAGCAGTTCTCCTGGAAGGGCCTGCTCGACTTCTCCACCTGCACCGAGTGCGGCCGCTGCCAGTCGCAGTGCCCCGCCTGGAACACCGGCAAGCCGCTCTCCCCCAAGCTGCTGATCATGTCGCTGCGCGACCACGCGCACGCCAAGGCCCCCTACCTGCTCGCCGGTGGCGGCAAGGACATGGAGGGCAATGAGAAGGCGTCCGAGGAGCAGCTGAAGGACGTGCCCGCCGCCGCCCTGGCGGAAGCCGAGCGGCCGCTCATCGGCACCGTCGAAGAGAACGGCGTCATCGACCCGGACGTCCTGTGGTCCTGCACCACCTGTGGCGCCTGCGTCGAGCAGTGCCCGGTCGACATCGAGCACATCGACCACATCGTCGACATGCGCCGCTACCAGGTGATGATCGAGTCCGCCTTCCCGAGCGAGGCCGGCACGATGCTCAAGAACCTGGAGAAGAAGGGCAACCCCTGGGGTCTCGCCAAGAAGCAGCGCCTGGAATGGCTCAAGGAACTCGACTTCGAGGTGCCGGTCGTCGGCAAGGACATCGAGGACCTCAGCGAGGTCGAGTACCTGTACTGGGTCGGGTGTGCCGGCGCGCTGGAAGACCGCGCGAAGAAGACGACGAAGGCCTTCGCGGAGCTGCTCCACATGGCGGGCGTCAAGTTCGCGATCATGGGCGGCGACGAGAAGTGCACCGGTGACTCCGCCCGCCGCCTCGGCAACGAGCCCCTCTTCCAGGAGCTCGGCATGGAGAACGTCGCCGCGCTGAACATGGCGTTCGGCGAGGACGACGAAGACGAGTCGACGAAGAAGCCGAGGTCGGCGAAGAAGATCGTCGCGACCTGCCCGCACTGCCTGAACACGATCGGCAACGAGTACCCGCAGCTCGGCGGCGACTACGAGACCATCCACCACACCCAGCTGCTCCAGCACCTCATCGACGAGGGCAAGCTGCTGCCGGTCACCCCGGTCGAGGGTCTGATCACCTACCACGACCCCTGCTACCTGGGCCGCCACAACAAGATCTACACGCCGCCGCGCGAGATCATGTCCGCCGTCCCGGGCCTGCGTCAGCAGGAGATGCACCGCCACAAGGAGCGCGGCTTCTGCTGTGGCGCCGGTGGTGCGCGGATGTGGATGGAGGAGCGGATCGGCAAGCGCATCAACAACGAGCGTGTTGACGAAGCCCTGTCGCTCAACCCCGACATCGTCTCCACCGCCTGCCCGTTCTGCCTCGTCATGCTGACCGACTCGGTCAACGGCAAGAAGAACGACGGCCAGGCCAAGGAGTCCATCCAGGTCGTCGACGTCGCCCAGCTGCTCCTCGAATCCGTCAAGACCCCGGTCGACGACGAGCCCCCGGCGGGCGAGGCCGAGTCGGAGAGCGCGCCGGAGCCTGAGCCGGTGAAGTAACCGGCCTCGACCGGCCCGATCGGTACGACCGACGCCCCCTGTCCCACCTGGGCAGGGGGCGTCGCCGCATCCCACGCCGGCGTCAGGTCGCCGAAGTCATCGCCGCCCGCATCGCCGACGGCGAGTATCCCGTCGACGCCGCCGGATCAGACCGAGGCATAACCCAGGGCCCGCTTCCGGTGACGGACCCTCCCGGGCATGGGGCTCCTCAGTCCTCGCCAAGACTCGACACCGACGAGAAGACGTACACAAGGAGCACGAGGACGAAGCCGCCCAGGCCGACCAGCACGAACGGCACTTCGGGCGCACTCGCGTCGTGCCCCAGCAGCAGCGGCCGCCAGCCCAGGAACACCGCCACAGTCATCGCGCCGCGGACCGTCTGGACCGTCGGCGACCAGGCCGTCCGCCGCAGTCCGTCCAGCCCGGCCGCGAAGGTGAAGACGGCGCCGAGCACGCATCCGACGACCATGATGAGGACGAAGGCGACCAGCGCGTCCCCGCCGTTCGCCCCGTCCGGAAAGGCCTCCCAACGGCCGGCGGCGAGAGTACGCAGACTCTCGCGCTCGTGCACGACTCCGCCGAGGCGCGGCGCCGACCGGGACCACAGGACCTCGACCTCGGTGCCGACGCGGGGCTTGGCGTCCGTGTACGCACCCTTCACGGTGAGCCGTTCGGGACCGCCGGACACGGAGACCACCAGCCGGGACATATAGCCGCGTACGACGTCGTCACTGAGGTCCTCCCGCACCGCGCGCGGCGGTTCCACGACGGTCGCGGCGCTCACCTCGGCGCCCGCCTCGCGCAGGGCGTCGATCCTGCCGTTGCCCGAGGAGTCCGCCATCACGCCGACGAACAGCGCCCCGGAGACGAAGGCCACGAGGAGCCACACGGCACCCGTACGGACCCTGACCCACCCCGGCGAGCCGAACGAGATCCCGAGGACGTCGTCCAGCGGCGCCCGGCCAAGCTCCTCGGTCCGCCCGGCTCGCCCTTCCCGCGCGCCCGCCTTCGCGAGGGAAACAGCCTCCCCGTCCCCGCGCCGCCGCGGCACCCGCAGCCCCCACAACGCCCCGGCCCGCACGACCGCGCACCCCGCCGCCACACCTCCCCACACCAGCGGCCCGGTCCACGGCCGCGGCACGGCGGAGACACCCAGAAGCCACCAGCACGCGGCCCCCGCCGCGACCCACCCCACCAGCCCGCACACCCGCACGATCCAGACCAGCGCAGAGCGCATGAACCCCTCTCCCCCCGTGATCCCCGTGATCCCCGTGATCCCCGTGATCCCCGTGATCCCCTGCCGAACAAACGCACCATCACCGAGTCGCTGTCAAGGTCTCACCGCTACGCACTCCGCCTCGCAAGTGACCGATCCCGCACGCCCGCACCCTTAACGCATCACCACAACAGGGCCATCATGTGCAGGTTGTTGTCGACGGTGCGGTCGGGGTGAATGGTGCGCGGGCGAAGAAGCAGGCGCGGGAGCGGAATACGTACGGCGACTCCGGCGTCGGCGGCGGCAGCAACGGCGTTCGGCTGCCTCCTCCTGCTGCTCGCCGCCTGCGGCCCCAGCACCGACGCCGGAGCCACCCGGCACACCCCCGCACAGGTCGCCAAGGCCCCCGCCCACCTCCCCGTCCCGCACGGCAAGGGCAGCAAGACCCAGGACGACTTCAACGGCGACGGCCACCGTGATCTCGTCCTCAACGACCTCGTGAAGGACCAGAGTCACAGCGACGACGCGGGCATCGGCATCGTCTACGGGACGGGGACGGCCCACGGACTCGCCCCCGGCGCACGGCAGTTGCTCAGCCCGGCGAAGCAGGCGGCGCCCACAAAGGGCCAACTCCCGGCGGTCTTCGACGCGGAGGCGAGCTGCGACCTCGACAAGGACGGCTTCACCGATCTCGTCGTGTCGACCGATCCGCCGTACGACGGGCAGGGGCAGCCGCCCGTCCCGCTCCAGATCCTCTTCGGCTCGCCCGCCGGTCTGACCGGCAGGGCGGTGAAGCTCACCATCCCCGCGCAGGCACGTTTCGGCAACGACTGGCCGGACCAGCCGGTCTGCGGCGACTTCGACGGCAACGGCGCGAACGACCTCGTCGTGCACGCCTCCAACGGCGAACTCAGCTATCTGCGCGGCCCGTTCAGCCGCAAGGGCACCCCGCGCGCGGCGGGCAAGCCGCTCGTCTCCCCGGGCAACGTGCCGACCGAGCCCGCCGTCGACGTGAACCGCGACGGCTACGACGACCTCCTCGTCCGTACGGCGGCGGACGGCACCGCCCCCTCCGCCGTCGTCCTCGGCGGCCCGGCCGGCCCCACCCGCACCGGCACCACCCTGCCGACCGGCATCGACGTCGCCTTCGGCCGCTTCGGCAAGGGCAAGGCCCTCGACGCGGCGATCGGCTCGATGGGCGGAACGTCTCTGCGCTACGACCTCCCCGGCACCGCCCGCGGCAGCGTCTCCACCCCGGGCTCGGTGCTCGACGCCGGCGACTTCGACGGGGACGGCCTCAGCGAACTCGTCTCCAGCGGTACGGAGTTGCGTGTGCTCCGAGGTCGTACGACCGGACTGTCCGCGAAGGGCATGGTGACCGTGAAGCCGCCCGCCCGGGGCACCACCCGGGTACTGAGCGTGGGCGACTTCACCGGCGACGGGCGGGCGGACCTGGTGGTGCGGACGTACCGGGGAGAGACGCGGGACACGGTCGCCCTGTACCCGGGGGCGGCGAAGGGCCTGGTCGCGCAGAAGCCGACGGTCACCTTCTCCAGTGCGGAGTTCCTGGCCCGGTAAGGCAGGAGCCCGCACCGGGCCTGGTGCGAACCCGGCACCAGACCCCACCGGACTCACCCATCCCACTGACCCCACCAGCCGCAAAAATTTACCGAACTCACGTACAACCCTCGTCCCCCACCGAGGGTCTCCTGTTAGCCGACCGCCCCGCGAACCCTCGGACAACTCCAGGCAAACGCGGGCAGTCGCCACCCCATTGACTGTGGATGTCCGCCAGACATCCCCGCATGCCGCAGGAGAACCCCGCATGCACAAGAAGCACTTGCGACTCGCCCTCGCGACGGCCACCGCTGCCGCGCTGACGGGCGGACTGCTCACGTTCACGGCAGCCACCGCGACCGCCGCCGACTCCTTCAAGACGGCGAAGGCCGACTTCAACGGCGACGGCATCGGTGACGTCGTCGCCTCGGCGCCGGGCGCCTATGTCAGCGGCCACGCCAACGCCGGTCAGGTCGTCGCGCTCTACGGCACCAGCACCGGCGTATCGTCCGCCAAGCGCTCCACGATCAGCCAGAACACCACCGGCGTCCCGGGCACCGCCGAGGCCGGCGACTACTTCGGCGCCGAGACGGCGTACGCCGACTTCAACGGCGACGGGTACGACGACCTCGCCGTGGGCTCCCCGTCCGAGAAGGTCGGCACCGACACCAACGGCGGCGCCCTCGCCATCCTCTGGGGCTCGGCCAGCGGCCTCACCGGCAAGAGCATCGACGTCCCTGACCCGGCCGGCTCCTCGCACGACTACTGGGGCAAGGACCTGGCCGCCGGCGACTTCGACGGCGACGGCAAGGCCGACCTGGTCGTCGGCAGCTCGGCCGCCACCCTCTACGTCTACAAGGGCGGCTTCAGCACCAGCGGTACGCCGGGCGGCCGCTCGACCCTCAAGCCCCCGATCGAGTCGGGCACCAACGACTACCCGTACGGGCCGATGAGCCTGACCGCCGGTGACGTGAACGGCGACGGCCGCACCGACCTGATCGTCGACGGCTACGAGACCCAGACCAGCTACGGCTGGAACACCAACTACTACGTGCCCGGCACGGCCAACGGCCTCAGCGTCGCGTCCGCGCAGGCCCTGAAGCCCGGCATCGTCACCGGTATCGGCGACATCAACGGCGACGGCTTCGGCGACATCGTCAGCGGCGCCGGCTGGGACGCCACCACCTCCGACGGCACGCCCGTCCCGGACGCGGCCAACGGCGGCAAGGTGAACATCACCTACGGCTCCGCGTCCGGCCCGGCCTCGACCTCCGGCATCACCCAGAACACCGGCAGCGTGCCCGGCACCTCGGAGAAGGGCGACGCCTTCGGCTGGGACCTGGACCTGGGCGACATCAACGGCGACGGCTACCAGGACCTCGTCGTCAGCGCTCCCGACGAGGACATCGACGGCGTCAGCAACGCCGGTATGGTCACCGTCCTGTACGGCTCCGCGAGCGGCGTCAAGGTCTCCTCCGGAGTCCAGTCCTTCGCCCAGAGCACGGCGGGCGTCCCCGGCAACGACGAGAAGAGCGACCTCTTCGGCGCCGACGTGAAGCTCGACGACGTCACCGGCGACGGCAAGGCCGACCTGGTCGTGGGCTCGTACGAGAACAGCGCCAACGGGGCCGTGACCTACCTGCCCTCCAACGGCACGACGATCACCACGACCGGCTCGCGCACCATCTCGCCGAGCACCTCGGGCGTCTCGACGTCGGGTACGCCGCAGTTCGGCGCCCTCTTCGCCGACTAGCCGTTCCGTCCCGTTCCGTGCCGTTTCTTGTGCATTCGCCGGGCCCGTGCACCACGGGCCCGGCTTCCCCCCTCCCTGGAGCCCCCGCCTTGCGCAAGCGCACCCTCCTGCTGGCCGCGACCCTGACGACCGGCCTGCTCACCGCCCTGCCCGCCACCACGGCCGCCGCCGCGCCCTCCGGCCTGGTCGGCGACTTCAACGGCGACGGTTACCAGGACGCCGCCGCCCCGGCCCCCAACGCCACCGCCGGCGGTGAGGAGGGGGCGGGCTCGGTCGGTATCGCGTACGGCTCGTCGAGCGGTGTCGGCCGCAAGACGTCCGTCAACCAGAACACCTCCGGTGTCCCCGGCACGGCCGAGCTCTACGACTACTTCGGCGACGCGGCGGCCGTCGGCGACCTCAACAACGACGGTTACAGCGACCTCGTGGTCGGCACCCCGTACGAGCAGGTCGGCGACGACGTGAACGGCGGCACCGTCGTCATCGTCTGGGGCTCCTCCACCGGTCTGAAGGGCGCCACGACCGTGGCGGACCCGGCACCGACGAAGCACGACCGCTGGGGCCAGGCGCTGGCCGTCGGCGACTTCACCGGCGACGGCAAGGCCGACCTCGCCGTCGGCGCGACCGGCACCACGCAGTGGATCGTCAAGGGCGGCTTCACGAAGGCCGGTTCGACCGGTTCGAAGATCACCTACACCACGTCGTGGACCGGCAGCGCGGGCGTACGGCGCCTGACGGCGGGCAAGGTCAACACGGACGCGAAGGCCGATCTGATCCTCGGCGGCCACACCAAGATCGCCTCCGAGACCTACCTCGACCACAACTACCTCTACTTCGGCACGAGTTCGGCCCCGACGAAGAAGACAGAGCTTCCGTACGGCTGGCAACTGGCCATCGGCGACCTGAACAAGGACGGCTACGGCGACATCGTCACCGGCGAGACGGAGACCGCGACCGGCGGCGACGGGGCTCCGGGCGCGGCCGTCATCTCGTACGGCACCTCCTCGGGAGTCGGCACCAAGGCCACCCTCGCCAACTCCGGCCGCCCCTCCCTCGGCGACATCAACGGCGACGGCTATCTCGACCTGGCCCTCGGCTACCCGGAGGAGTCCAGCATCACCACCGTCAACGGCGCGGTCCTCCTCCACTACGGCAGCGCCGACGGCCTCGCCTCCCCCGTGACGCTGACCCAGGACAGCCCTGGCGTCCCCGGCTCCGCCGAGTACAACGACTTCTTCGGTACGTCCGTCCTGCTGACCGACGTCACGGGCGACGGCAAGGCCGACCTGCTCGCCGGTGCGGACGGCGAGAACAGCGGCGCCGGCCTCGTCACCTTCCTCAAGGGCTCCGCCACCGGCATCACCACGTCCGGCGCGGCCTCCTACGGGCCCAGCAGCTTCTCGATCTCCACCGCATCCGACCCGACCCTGGGCACGACCCTGGTCGGCTGACCACCGGAGACCACCCCATGCGCAGACGCACCTCCGCGGCCCTCGCCGCCTCCTTGCTCGCGGCGGGCCTCACCCCGCTCGTCCTGAGCGCTCCGGCGTCCGCCGCCGTCGCGAAGCACTACGACGACTTCAACGGCGACGGCTACCGCGACCTCGCGTACGGCAACTACTACACGAGCATCTCCGGCACCGACGGGTGGAAGGGCGGCGCCGTCACCGTCGTCTACGGCACCGCGAGCGGCCTCGACACCGCGCACCCCCAGGTCGTCCACCAGGACAGCGCGGGCATCCCGGGCACGGGCGAGGAGGACGACATGTTCGGCGAGTCGCTCGCCGGCGCCGACCTGAACAAGGACGGGTACGCCGACCTCGTCGTCGGCAACCAGTCCGAGAAGGTGGGCCTCACGGACCACCGCGGCACGGTCACCATCGTCTGGGGCTCCCGCTCCGGCCTGTCCGGCGGCACCAACCTCACCCCGAAGACCGGCGCCGGCCACCAGTTCGGCGCCGACCTCGCCACCGGCGACTTCACCGGGGACGGCTCGCCCGACCTCGCGGTGATCGGCGGCGGGGAGACCTGGCTGTACCGCGGCCCGTTCACGAAGTCCGGCTCCACCGGCACCGTCAGCAAGATCGACAACGCGGACGGCAGCTGGACCTCCAGCCGCCTCGCGGCCGGCAAGGTCAACGGCGACGGAAAGACCGACCTGGTGATCCTGGGCGAGCAGCCCTACGCCGGTGACGTGCAGCTGCGCGCCTGGTTCCTCAAGGGCTCCGCCTCCGGTCTGACGCCGGGCCCCACCACGACCCTGAGCATCTGGCACGGCGGGCTCGGCCCGAACGCCACCGTCGGCGACTTCGACAAGGACGGCTACGGCGACATCGCGATCGGGCTGCCCGACTCGTACAAGGGCCGGGGCGCGGTGACCGTCTGGCACGGCACGTCCTCCGGCCCCACCACCTCAGAGACGTTCACGCAGGACAGCACGGGCGTCTCCGGCAGCCGCGAGCCCGACGACAACTTCGGTTACGCCGTCTCGGCCGCCGACACCAACGGCGACGGCTACGCGGACCTCGCGGTCGGCGTGCCCCACGAGGACGTGAACGGCATGGCGGACCAGGGCGGCATCCAGCTCTTCCGCGGCGGCTCCGGCGGCCTGACCGGCACCCGCTCCTCCTGGATCCCGCAGACCGTCACCGGCCCCGCCGACGCGAACACCATCTTCGGCTTCGCGCTCCGGCTGCGCGATCTCAATGGCGACGGCAAGGCCGACCTGGCGGCCGGCACCAGCGGCGAGGGCGTACTGCTGCGCGGCACAAGCACCGTGCCGACAGCGACCGGACGGGTCGAACTGCCGGAGTTCGGCGCCAACTTCCTCGACTGACCTTGCCCTGACACCCCCGCACTTTTGCCTGACACCCCCTCACTTCCTGTTTCTCGCTTCTCCGAACGGACTTGGCATGCGCAAGCGCACCCTCCTCCTGGCCGCGACCCTGACGACCGGCCTGCTCACCGCCCTGCCCGCCACCACGGCCGCCGCCGCGCCCTCGGGCCTGTCCGGCGACTTCAACGGCGACGGCTACCGCGACCTCGCGATCGCCGCGCCCATAGCCAAGATCGGCGGCAAGTCCGGCGCCGGTTACGTCGCCGTGGTCTACGGCACCGCGAGCGGCCTCGACACCTCCAAGCGGCAGATCATCAGTCAGGCCACGGACGGCATCCCCGGCACCCCGGAGTCGGGCGACTACTTCGGCGACCGGCTGACCACGGGCGACATGGACGGTGACGGCTACACCGACATCGTCGTCGGCGTCCACAGCGAGAAGATCGGCTCCACCGACTCGTACGGCACGCTGACGGTGCTGTGGGGCGGCACGGACGGCGTGAAGTCCGGCACCGACATCTCCTCGCCGCTGCCGGAGTACCGCAACGAGCTCGGCTGGCAGATCGCGGCCGGCGACTTCGACGGCGACGGCCACACCGACCTGGCCGCCGCCAACAACTCCACGCCCGCCCTGAACATCTTCCGCGGCCCCATCTCCCGTACGGGCAAGGCGACTTCACTCGTCGGCGTCGACACCATCGACCAGACGACCATCTACCCGGACGGCCTGGTCGCCGGCGAGGTCAACGGCGACGGCAAGACCGACCTCCTGGTCATGGGCCAGCAGGAGACCAGCAGCGGCGACTACGCCACCCGCAGCGCCCTCTACCTCGGCTCGGCCACCGGCCCGAAGTACAGCAAGAAGCTCGCGGGCGGCTACGCGGCCACCATCGCCGACGTCGACAAGGACGGCTACGGCGACATCGTCACCGGCAACTTCATGGAGAAGTCGACGACCGAGCCCAACGGCGGCCTGGGCGGCGCGGTCACGGTGACGTACGGGGCGTCCGGCGGCCTCAGCACCCGTACGCCCGTCCGTATCACCCAGGACACCACCGGCGTCCCCGGCACCGGCGAGAAGTGGGACGGCTTCGGCTGGAGCCTGTCGTCCGGCGACACCAACGGCGACGGTTACGCCGACGTCGTGATCGGCTCCAACAGCGAGACCCTCGGCACGAAGACGCACGCCGGCCAGGTCACGGTCCTGCGCGGCTCCGCCTCCGGCCTGACCGGCACCAACTCCAAGTCCTACTCGCAGGACACCGCGAACGTCCCCGGCACCGCCGAGTCCGAGGACTACTTCGGCGACGCGGTGTTCCTGACGGACGCCAACGCCGACGGCCGCGCCGAACTGACGGTCGGCGCGATGGGAGAGAACGACGGCGCCGGCGCCGTCTGGCTCTTCAAGTCCACCACCTCCGGCACCACCGCGACCGGCTCCAAGTCCTTCAACGGCGTGACGCTGGGCGGCCCTTCGGGCCTCGCGTACTTCGGCAACGTCTTCGCGGGCTGACCTCCCTCACGTACTGGACGGAGAACTCCTCTATGCGTAAGCGCACTTCGGTGGCGCTCGCCGCCCTCGTGGCGGCGGGCCTCACCCCCCTCACCCTGACCACCCCGGCCTCCGCCGCCCCCGCCAAGTACGCCGACGACTTCAACGGGGACGGCTACCGCGACCTGGTGACCGCCGCGCCCTACGCCACCGTCGGCGGCAACGCCTACGCGGGCGCCGTGGTCGTCAACTACGGCTCGGCGTCCGGGATCAAGGCCTCCCGCCGTACGGTCATCACGCAGAACTCCACCGGTGTCCCGGGCACGGCCGAGAAGGAGGACGAGTTCGGCACCGCACTCGCCTCCGGCGACCTCAACCGCGACGGGTACGCCGATCTCGTGGTCGGCGCCGCGAAGGAGGACGTCGGCAGCGACACCGACGGCGGTACGGCCGTGATCATCTGGGGCGGCTCCGGCGGCCTCTCCGGCGGCCAGGCGGTCCCCGATCCCGCCCCCTCGGCCCACGACCTGTACGGCATGTCCCTCGCCGTCGGCGACTTCAGCGGCGACGGCAAGGCGGATCTCGCGGTCGGCAGCACGGGCAAGGACATCTGGATCCACCGGGGCGGCTACACGAAGGCCTCCGGCGCCGCGTCCCGCTACGAGCTGGCCACGGACCTGGAGCCCGGCAACGGCGTCTACGGCGCCCAGTCCCTGAGCGCCGGCGACATCAACGGCGACGGCACCGACGACCTGGCGGTCAGCGGCACGTACAACCCCGACGCGTCGACGTACACCGACGGCACCCTGGTGTACCTGGGCTCCTCCACCGGGCTCGCCTTCCAGACGGTCCTGAACAACCACGCCTGGGAGCTGGCGGCCGTGGGCGACCTCAACGGCGACGGCTACGACGACGTGGTGTCGAGCGCGGCCCCGAACGCCTACCGGGAGGGCGACGGCGGCTCCATCAACACCTACCTGGGCGGCCCGAACGGCATCGCCACCACCCCGCGCCAGACGATCGACCAGGACACTGCCGGAGTTCCGGGAACGGCCGAGGACTCCGACTGGTTCGGCTCGTCCCTCTCCATCGGCGACGTCGACGGCGACGGCCGCGACGACGTGGCCGTAGGGGCGCTCTACGAGGACATCGGCTCCGCGGTGCTCGCCGGAAGCGTCACGGTGCTGCGCGGCTCGTCGACCGGCCTGTCCACCTCCAACGCCAAGGCCTTCACCCAGGACACCGCCGGCGTCCCCGGCACCGCCGAGAAGACCGACCAGTTCGGCAAGGCGGTCCACCTCGCCGACCTCAACGGCGACGGCCACGCGGACCTCTCCATCGGCGCCGACGGCGAGAACAACGCGGACGGCGCCCTGTGGACCCTGCGCGGCGCGTCCTCCGGCATCACCACGACGAACGCGGTCTCCTTCGGCCCGTCGTCGGCGGGCGTCTCGACATCGGGCTACCCGAGGCTCGGGTTCGCGATGCTCCACTGACCCCCCTGTCGATGCTCCTCGACGCTCCGCTGACGCCCTTGTCCCAGGAAGGAACCACACGCGCATGAGACACCCCCT
Organism: Streptomyces sp. R35; assembly: GCF_041053035.1. NCBI lineage: Bacteria > Bacillati > Actinomycetota > Actinomycetes > Kitasatosporales > Streptomycetaceae > Streptomyces > Streptomyces sp. R35. The sequence continues at coordinate 5,835,237 of NZ_CP163440.1, read as the reverse complement.
CCGCGCCACCCTGGCCACCGCGACGGCGGTGGCCCTCACCGGCGGCCTGCTCACCCTGGCCACCGCCGCTCCGGCGGGCGCCGCCCCCGCCAAGTACGCCGACGACTTCAACGGCGACGGGTACCACGACCTGGTGACCAGCGCGCCCACCGCCACCGTGGGCGGCGCGACCTACGCGGGCGCCGTGGTCGTCAACTACGGCTCGGCGTCCGGGATCAAGGCTTCCCGCCGCACGGTCCTCACCCAGAACACCAGCGGTATCCCCGGCACGGCCGAGAACAACGACTACTTCGGCAGTGCACTCGCCTCCGGCGACCTCAACAACGACGGGTACGCCGACCTCGTGATCGGCGCCCACGGCGAGAAGGTCGGCGACGACGCCAACGGCGGTACGGCCGTGATCGTCTGGGGCGGCGCGAACGGCCTCTCCGGCGGACGGACCGTCCCGGATCCCGCCCCCACGGCCCACGACGAATTCGGGGCGTCCCTCGCCGTCGGCGACTTCACCGGCGACGGCAAGGCCGACCTCGCGATCGGCAGCAACGGCAATGACGTCTGGATCCACAAGGGCGGCTTCACCAAGGCCTCCGGCGCGGCGTCGAAGTACAAGGTCACCGCGCCCGTCAGAGCCAACGTCGCGGGAGCGGGCGCCAGCTACCTCGCCTCCGGCGACGTGAACGGCGACGGCACCGACGACCTGACCGTCTCCGGCATCTACACCGGCGAGAGCACCGCCTACTTCGGCACGTTGGTGTACCTGGGCTCATCCTCCGGCCTCGCCTACCAGGGCGTACTGAAGGAGGAAAGCAGACACGCAGCCATCGGTGACATCAACGGCGACGGCTACGACGACATCGTCACCAGCGACTTGGGCGACACCGTAGGACACCTCGGCGGTTCCGTCAGCACACACCCCGGGGGACCCACGGGCGTCGACGCCGAGCCGACACAGACCGTCGGCCAGGACACCCCGGGCGTGCCCGGAACGGACGAGTCGGGCGACCTCTTCGGGTGGGCCGTCTCCCTCGGCGACATCGACGGCGACGGATACGCGGACGCGGCTGTCTCCGCGTTCTACGAGGAAATCGGCACCATCGACAACACCGGCACCGTCACCGTGCTGCGCGGCGCGCCGACCGGCCTGTCCACCTCCGGCAGCCAGCTCTTCTCCCAGAACACGGCCGGAGTCCCCGGCTACGCCGAGGCGTACGACTACTTCGGTTCGGCGGTGAGCCTCACCGACCTCAACGGCGACGGCCACGCGGACCTGTCCATCGGCGCCAACGGCGAGAACAGCGGGGACGGCGCCCTGTGGAGCCTGCGCGGCGCGACGTCCGGCATCACCACGACGAACGCGGTCAGCTTCGGTCCCTCGGCCGCGGGCGTCTCGACGTCCGGGTACCCGGGCTTCGGCTGGAAGATGCTCCGGTGACCCCGGTGCTCCGGTAGCCCCGGTGCTCCGGTGACTCAGGTGCTCCGCTGACCCAGGAGAAAACCCCGGAAACTCCTCCCCCCGTCCCCCCTTAGGGGATGCCTTAGGGGATGTCACAGGTCGGCCCCAATGCCGGGCCCGTAGCCCCGGGCCCGGCACGTCACTCAGCGGGACCAGGTACGTTCGATGACGTGGCTGGATTCAGGATCGGACGCGGCGGCCGGGACAATCGCCCCCCGCAAGCGCGACCGCAACAACACCGACCGTCGTACGGACAGCAGGCCCCCCAGGGAGGCCAGCAGCAGCCGTACGGCTACCCGCCCGCGCCTCCGCAGCAGCAGCCGTACGGCGGGCAGCAGCCATACGGCTCCCAGCCCTACGGCGGCGGACAGCAGGGCGGCGGCTGGCCGCAGTCCGGCGGTGGCCAGGGCGAGCCGGAGTACTTCGGTGACGGGCACCCGCAGCAGGGCCCGGACCCGTACGCGGCGAACAGCCCCGGCCACACCCAGGCGTTCTCTATCGGCGAGGACCCCTACAGCCAGGGCGAGACCTACCGCGCCGGCCAGGCCGCGGCCCCGCCCGTCGGCCCGCGTCTGCACTGGAAGGACCTGCTGAGGGGCATCGTGATGTCCCCCAACCAGACCTTCCTCCAGATGCGCGACTACACGATGTGGGCCCCGGCGCTCGTCGTGACGTTCGTCTACGGCCTGCTGGCGGTCTTCGGCTTCGACGGCGCCCGCTCGGACGCCATCAACGCCACCCTCTCCAACGCCGTACCGATCGTCCTCACCACCGCCGTGGCGATCGTCATCAGCACCTTCATCCTGGGCGTGGTCACCCACACCCTGGCCCGCCAGCTCGGCGGCGACGGCGCCTGGCAGCCCACGGTCGGCCTCTCCATGCTGATCATGTCGCTCACGGACGCCCCGCGCCTGGTCGTCGCCATGTTCTTCGGCGGCAACGCGTCCTTCGTCCAGCTCCTGGGCTGGGCGACCTGGGTCGCGGCGGGCGCCCTGCTGACCCTCATGGTCAGCAAGTCCCACGACCTCCCGTGGCCGAAGGCGCTGGGCGCGTCGGCGATCCAGCTGATCGCGATCCTGTCGATCGTGAAGCTGGGCACGTTCTAGTACGCGCGAAAGGGGCGCCCGGTGCTGTAAGGCACGGGGCGCCCCTTTCTTCGTACGCGTTCTGCGCTCAGGCGTCGAGAACCTGCCCGGCCCTCTTCACGACCGGCGGTTCCACACTCCACGGGAAGTTGATCCACTCATCGGTCCGCTTCCACACGTACTCACACTTCACGAGGGAGTGGGACTTCTCATAGATCACGGCGCTGCGGACCTCGGCGACGGCACCGACGCAGAAGTCGTGGACGAGCTTCAGGGTCTTCCCGGTGTCGGCGACATCATCGGTGATGAGCACCTTCTTGTCGGAGAAGTCGATGGCGTTGGGGACGGGAGCGAGCATGACCGGCATCTCCAAGGTCGTCCCCACCCCCGTATAGAACTCCACGTTCACGAGGTGGATGTTCTTGCAGTCGAGGGCGTAAGCCAGCCCGCCCGCGACGAACACCCCGCCACGGGCGATGGAGAGCACGATGTCGGGCTCATACCCGTCGTCGGCGATGGTCTGGGCGAGCTCGCGGATGGCACCGCCGAACCCTTCGTACGTGAGGTTCTCGCGCGCTTCGGACATGCTCACGCCCTCACACCTGGGTCCGATGGAAGTTGAGGAAGGACCGCGAGGCGGTCGGCCCGCGCTGGCCCTGGTAGCGGGACCCGTACCGGTCGCTGCCGTACGGGAACTCGGCCGGCGAGCTGAGCCGGAACATGCACAGCTGCCCGATCTTCATGCCCGGCCAGAGCTTGATGGGGAGGGTCGCGAGGTTGGACAGCTCAAGGGTGACGTGCCCGGAGAACCCGGGGTCGATGAACCCGGCGGTGGAGTGCGTGACCAGCCCGAGCCGCCCGAGCGAGCTCTTCCCTTCGAGCCGCGAGGCAAGATCGTCAGGGAGCGAGATGACCTCATACGTCGAGGCGAGCACGAACTCCCCGGGGTGGAGGATGAACGGCTCATCACCCTCCGGCTCGACGAGCCGCGTCAGATCCGCCTGCTCGACCGACGGGTCGATGTGGGGGTAACGGTGGTTCTCGAACACCCGGAAGTAGCGGTCGAGCCGCACGTCGATGCTCGACGGCTGCACCATGGATTCGTCGTAGGGATCGATCCGGACCCGCCCGGCGTCGATCTCGGCCCGGATGTCCTTGTCTGAGAGAAGCACGCCCTGAGGATACGCAAGGCGCGCGGACCGACCACAATCGTGACGTCCCGCGCGCCTGCACCCTTCGCGGTACCGCTTGTCGCTGGTACTTCTCGATACCGCTGGTTACCGCTTCGTTCAGCTACTGCTCGTTACGGTCCTTCACCGCTCATTACCGCTCTTACCGCTTTTCCAACTCCACCGGAACGACGTTCCGGAGCCGCGCACACCGCGGACACCGGAGCAGCCGACCAGGACCGAGCCGCTCGGCCTGCTGCATCGGGAACGAAGCGGTGCTGAACACGTGCCCCTCGGCACAACGGACGACGGTGCGCTCCATCAAGTCCTCAGAGTCCCTTCCCCAAGAGCCGCGTCTGACTGACGACGAAAGCCACATTACGGGATCAAAGGGATGGCCCTCCAGGCGGCACTCCGGTCCCGCCCAGACCCTCTTCCAGGCCCCCACCGTACGCCCCAACTCCGGCCCCCCGCAGCCGCATCCACCCCCCGAAACGCAACCGGGCCCCATGGCTTCGACGCCGGGGGCCAGGCATGCGGTAGAGTGAGCGAGCATTCGACACCGGCTCGGTCGGCGTCTTACGCGGGTGTAGTTTAGTGGTAGAACATCAGCTTCCCAAGCTGAGAGTGCGAGTTCGATTCTCGTCACCCGCTCCACGATTAAGGCCCAGGTCAGAGACCCGGGCCTTTTTGCTGTGTGGGGTGATCAGCGGTCGCGTTTCCAGTACATGCCGTACCCCTCGCACAGGATGCCCAGGGCGAGGGTGTCGGAGATGCCGGCGGTCACGGGTGGGGTCCAGGATGGTGGGCTTCTCGTTGGGCGGCCAGGTGGTCCGCAAGCGCATCGGACCCGATCTCGCTCAGGGCCCACAGGCTGCTGGATCGGCGAGCCCCCTGCCGGAGTGGGTCATCCACAGGGGTGTGGAAGGGCAGCACGGGAACGCCCTGCCGCAAGGTCGGCGAGGCGCTCGGAGCGGCCTTGCCGGGTCGGGATCTCGCTGCCGTCCCGCACCTTCCCCGACCAGCCATCAGGCGTTCGCCGCCGCCGGCGTTAGCCGTGCCGTGCTCCGCGGCGAACGGGAAGCGGTCAAGGCGAAAAAAATCTGTGGATCTTCGCGGCAACCTTTGCGGCCTCTGTGACCACTCAGTGTCGTCCGGCCAAGTGGTCCGGTCAGATGCAACGGCTGAAAGAGAGCAAAGGCATGGCCCTGGAACGAGAGCACAGACATGTCCCCGGCCCACCCACGTCATCGGTGGCGTCCCGCGTCGGCGGTCACCGTGCCGACGGCGGCGCGCGCGGTGATCGCCCGAAGCATCGTGGCCGTCGGTTGCTCGCGCGTCGGGGTCTGTGGGCGGGTCTCGCCATGGTGGTCGTGGCCGGCTCGGCCGTTGTGGTCAACCAGGCTTCGGCGCAGCAAAAAAGCCTGGATCTGAAGAAGTGGTACGTGCTGGTCAACCGCAACAGCGGCAAGGTGCTGGACGACCGCGCCTCCGCCAAGAACGACGGCGCGGCGGTGGTGCAGTGGAGCCGTCACGGCGGCGCCAACCAGCAGTGGCGGTTCATCGACTCGGGTGACGGGTACTACCGGCTGCAGAACCGGAACTCCGGCAAGGTGCTGGACGACCTCGGCTGGTCGAAGACCGCCGGCTCCGCCCTCGTGCAGTGGAAAGACCTGAACGGCACCAACCAGCAGTTCAAACTGGCCAAGTCGCCGGACGGCTACGTGCGTTTGGTCAATCGCTTCAGTGGCATGGCCGTCGATGTCCACAACGCCGCCAAAGCCAACGGGAGCGGTGTCGTCCAGAACCGCGACCGGGGCGGCGCCGATCAGCAGTGGCAACTCGTCCCGGCCGGGAGCGTCGGCAGCTCCGGTACGCCCACCCCGCCGAGCGGCAGCGTTCCCACCAGCCCGGCTCCGAGCAGCTCGCACCCGTCGTCGACGCCGTCTCCCGTGGCCGGTGGCGGCAGCTCGACGAAGCGTTTCATGGGCAGCAGCACGGTGCTCATCGGCGGCTCGATGTCCGACGCCTCGGCGGCCGCCGCGCCGTTCGACGTGCGGTACGCCTATGTGCACAGCCAGCCCGCGCCCTCGTCGGACTACTACACGGCAGCGAAGTGCCACGACGACTGGTCGGGTTGGTGGGGCTGCTGGAACGGCAGCACCACGGCGCCCGGCACGTACGTGACCTGGCGGGACGACGTGGTGTCCCAGGCGACGTACAAGGGCAGCTCGCGTCCGCAGAAGATGCTGTGGACCTGGTACTCGTTGCGCGACCTCGGCGATGCGGCGGGCGAGGGCGACGGTCCGGGTGAGGTCAAGGCCATCAACCGGACCGACCTGCTCACCCGCTACCTGAACGACTACCGCTTCTTCCTCCAGAAGATCGGCAAGACGCAGGCCGCGATCGACCTCGAGCCCGACTTCTGGGGCTACGTCCGCTCGCTCGGCGATCCGCACCAGGTTCCCGCACAGGTGAAGAGCGCGAATCCGACGGACTGCGGATCGCAGGAGAACAGCGCCACCGGGCTCGCCCAGTGCCTGATCTCGATGGCGCACAAGTACGCGCCGAACGCCGAGGCGGGGATGCACCTCTCCTGCTTCGACTGGCAGACCAACACGCAGGCCTGCGTCAAGTCCTACGAGAGCTTCGGGGCGAAGAACGCCGACTTCCTGGCCACCGATGTCTCGGACCGCGACGCGGGCTGGTACGCACAGCCGGCCCACGGCGGCAGTGACCACTTCTGGAACGACCAGAAGGCCGCCGCCGCGCTGCAGTTCTACAAGACGATGTCCGAGTCCGTGGGCAAGCCGGTCGTCCTGTGGCAGATCCCCGTGGGCAACATGGCGCAGAACAACACCCTCAACCATTACAAGGACGACAAGGTCGACTGGTTCTTCGCACACATGGACCAGGTGGCGAACGCCCATGTCGCCGGCCTGTTCTTCGGTCCAGGGCAGCAGGAACAGACCTCGGTCGAGACCGACGGCGGAAACCTGATCAACAAGACGATCGCGTACCACAACTCGGGCGGCACGCCGCTCAAGTAGGCGAAGCCGACGAATGCGCCCCCATCTCTTCGATGGGGGCGCATTTCGTCGTCTTCGCGGGGCTGCGGACTTCTCCGGCCGGCGCCCACGCCCACCCGCGCAGGACCAGGAGCCCACCCATCAGCCCGACAGGCCTCGCCGAGCCTCCGTCCGGTCCCCAAACGACGGGAACCCCAGCCGGCGTACGGCTGGGGTTCCTCGACGAGGCGGTGAGCAGCGGTCAGCGCTGCAGGGTGAGGACGCCCGGCCGCCACGGCAGTCGGTCGTAGGGGCCGGTCGCCGTGGGGGACTTGCCCTGGTACAGGAACTGCAGGTGGCAGGGGTCGATGGTCATGGTCTGGTCGGGGTTGGTGCGGACCAGGTCGCCGTGGCTGATGTCGTTGGTCCAGGTGGCACCGCTGTTGGCCTTGCCCGCGAAGGGGTTGCTCTCGCCGGCGGCCTGCGGGGTCCAGGAACCACTCAGGCTGGAGGCGGTGAACGAGCGGAAGTAGCGCTGCTCGTTCGCACCCCGAGCCTCGACGATCATGAGGTACTGGTTCTGGCCCTGGACCTTGTAGACCTGCGGCGCCTCGAACAGGTTCTTCGTCGAATCGCTCATGACCGTCGTGTACGACGAGCCGAAGTTGCCCGGGAAGTTCCCGATCGGCATGCTCGCCCGGTAGATCTTGCCGTTGTCGCCGGCGAAGAACAGGTACATGTTCTGGCCGTCGGCGATCAGGGTCTGGTCGATCGGGCCGGTGGCGGATTCGGTGCGGGGGATGCTGCCGGTGAACAGCGGCTGCGGCGCGGACCAGCCGTTGGGGTTGGTGGGGTCGCTCGACGTGCGGTAGACGAAGGGCGACGCGCCCCACTGGGACGCCAGCACCCAGATGTTCTTGGGCGCGAAGTAGAACAGTGTGGGCGCCACCGCTTTCTGGCTCATGCCGGTCTGGCCGGCCGACGCCATGTCCGCCCAGTTCGTGAAGGGCTTGAACATCATCGAGCCGTACGACGATCCCGACACGCTCGACGCGTAGACCAGGTGCTTGCCGTTGTACGTCACGGTGGTGAAGTCCTTCACCGCGTCCCACCCGTTCGCCGGCTGCGCCAGCGGGCCGGTCGAGCTCCACCGGTACGTCGACGGAAGAGCACACGTGGCGCCCGTCCCCGTGGGCGTTGTCGGGGTCGGCGTCGACGTCCTGAAGTTCCAGTGCTGGTTGGCGCCGCCGCCGTTGGAGTCCCAGATCTGGACGGGAGTGCCGTTGGCGGTCTTGCCGCCGGGGGTCTCCAGGGCTCGGCCGCTGGCGACATTCGTCAGGGTGTAGGAGCCGTCGCTGTTCCGGGCGGCCTTCCAGTGCTGGTTGGCGCCGCCGTTGGAGTCCCAGACCTGCGTCTTCGTACCGTTGCCGGTCTGGTTGCCCGGCTCGTCCAGGACCCGGCCGCTGGCGATGCTGGTCAGCGTGTAGGAGCCGTCGCCGTTCTTGGTGGCCCGCCACTGCTGGTTGGCGGCACCGCTGGCGTCCCACGCCTGGAGCGGGGTGCCGTTGCCGTTGTATCCCGCGGGCTCGTCGAGAACGCGTCCGGCGGCCGCGTTGGAGAGCGTGTAGACGGTGCCGGAGGTGATGTCCCCGGCCGTCGTACCGCCGCCCGCCGTGCCCCCGCCGCTGCTGCCGCCCAGGGTGGTGAGTACCGCGTCGTAGGCGGGCTTCTTGTTACCACTGTTGTCGAACAGCAGCGGGTTCTCACCGGTGCGCCAGGAGTCGCTGTCGCGGATGCCCCACACCGTGATGCCGGTGCAGCGAGCGACGTTGAGGCAGTCCTGCACGGTGTTGGCGTACGCGGTGGCGGACGCCTGGGCGATGTCGAGTTCGGTGATCTGTACGTCCACGCCGAGCGCGGCGAACTTGGACAGCGTGGTCTGGAAGCTGGCCGGCGGGCCGCCGGCGCCGAAGTGGCTCTGGAAGCCGACGCAGTCGATGGGCACACCGCGGGACTTGAAGTCCTTGACCATCGCGTAGACGCCCTGCGTCTTGGCGTCGGTCCAGTTCTCGATGTTGTAGTCGTTGTAGCAGAGCTTGGCGGAGGGGTCGGCGTTCCGGGCCGTGCGGAAGGCTTCCTCGATGAAGCCGTTGCCCAGCACGTCCTGGAAGACCGAGCTGCGGTGCTGACCGCTGCCGCCGTCGGCGAACGCCTCGTTGACCACGTCCCAGGCGTAGATCTTGCCCTTGTAGTGGGTCATCTCGGTGGTGATGTGGTTGTCCATCACACTGCGCAGGGTGTTGGCGTCGGTGATGGACTTGACCCAGCCGGGCAGTTGGGAGTGCCACACCAGGGTGTGGCCGCGCATGCGCTGGCCGTGCGCGGCGGCGTGGCCCACGATCGAGTCGGCCGGGCTGAAGTTGAAGTTCCCGCGGGAGGGTTCGACGGTGTCCCACTTCATCTCGTTCTCCGGGGTGATCATGTCGAACTCCCGGTCGAGAATGGTGGAGTACGTCGAGTCGCCGAGCCTGCCCGAGGACACTGCCGTGCCGAAGTAGCGGCCGCTGCCGGCCGCCGCGGCGGCCAGGGTCGGTGTGCGGGCCTCCGGCGTGCGTGCGGCCAGCGCGACCAGCGGTACGGCGGCACCCGCGGCGGCGAGGACCACGGCGGCGGCGAGCACGCGGCGGGTAGCCGGCCGGCGGCGATGAGAGCGGTTCTGATCTGACAACGGCATGTCCTTCTGGCACAGCGGGCCTTGATCCGGCCCCGGTTACCTGCCAGTTGCCGCCACGCACACAAAGGTTGCCGCGATCGAGGGAAGAGTTTTCACGGCCGCTGTCACCGTCCCCACCCAGTTCCACGGCGACCTGCTGGCGTTCACCGGGTCGGGACGAATCCTCCCCGGACAGACGCGGAGCCGGCCGAGCCCTGCGCGTCGACGCGGTAGGCGTCGCCTGAGGCACGGCGCACGCCGGTGCCGTTGTTGAACTGGGCGGCAAACTCATAGCTCGCGGCCGGCACGGTCAGGCCCGGCTTGAGGACCCAGCGGTAGACCAGCGCGCCGCCGGCCTCCTGGACGGTGACGGTGAAGTCACCACTCGGCAGGGTCTGCCAGGTGCCGGTGTTCTTCACCCCGCCGGTCTGCGCGATCCGGATCTCGACCGTGAGCGAGGTGAGGGGCCGGGTCGTCTTGAGGGCGAGGTTGCTCTGCGTCCAGTAGACGGTGCTGCCCGGGTCCAACGAGCCGGCCGACCACAGCGGCCCGTTCTGGCTCTCGCCGGCGGTCGGCGATGGACTCGTGGCCGGCGGAGTCGGGCGCGCCCTGCCCGGGGTGGCCGGGGCCGGCGCAACAGGGGTGGGGCGGCCCGATGTCGGGTGCGGGGAGCTGACGGTCGGGGACGGGGTGGCAGGCGTGGTCACGGTGGCCGACGGCGACGAGTGCGCGACGATGGCGGCGACGGCGAGGCCGCCGGTCGCCAGCATGCCGGTGGCGGCGAGCCCGGCGAGCGCGACCCTGGTCCCGGACCTCGCGAACGGCCGCGCGCGGTGACGGACGGCGGGGCCGGCCATGCCGCGTTGCACCCGGGCCAGCATCCGCGCGCGGTCGGGCCGGTGGGCCTCGGCGGCCTCGCGCAGCTGACGAGCGATCTCGTCGTTCACCGGTTCCTCCTCCCTGCCACCAGGTTCCCGGCCGCTCGTGCGCCCAGTATCCTTTCCAGCTCGGCCATCCCCTTCGAGGTCTGGCTCTTCACCGTGCCGACCGATATGCCCAGCGCTGCCGCCGTGTCCTTCTCCGACAGGTCGAAGGCGTGCCGCAGCACCACGCAGGCGCGCTTGCGGAAGGGCAGCCGGGCGAGCGCCGCGCGGACGTCCAGCACGGCCGCCATGTCCGGCCCCTCCACCTTCTCGGGGCTGCGGGACCAGAACAGCGTGATCCGGAGTCGCTCGCGCACCGCGCTGCGGATCCGTCCCCGCGCCAGGTTGGCCACCACACCGCGGGCGTAGGCGAGCGGGTGGTCGGCCTGCCGCAACCGGTCCCAGCGCTGCCACAGGGCGACCAGGGCATCCGCCGCGAGGTCGTCCGCCGCGTCGGTCTCGCCGGTCAGGAGGTGTGCCAGACGGGCGAGTTCGGCATAGTGGCGTTCGAAGAATTCGTGGAACTCCGCGGACGCGTCGTCGAGGAGCATCCCTCCGTCGCCCTCTCCTGGCGATGATGTGCACGTTAGTTGCATATTTAACAACAGGGGGCGCAGCCTAACAGTGCCCGGCCCGGGATTCGAACGGCGGTCGTGCTCGGTTGCGGACCGGTGAAGGCTGTCCGGCGGGCTGGTCAATGCCGGGCGAACTGGACGCCCGTCGGCTGCGCGACGTCCGGCTGCACGGCGGTGCCGTCGACGGTCAGCCGCTCCCCGTAGATGTCGGTGATCCTGACACCGGTCCCGCTCCCGGGGGGGGGGGGGACGGCACGCCAGCACCCGACGACCAGCAGCGCCAAGGGAATGCCCGTGACCAGTCCGCGCCTACGGTTGCGGCGCGGCGTGCTTCGTTGCCCTCATGCCCGTCCATCCGGTAGTCCGACTCGGCCTTCCGGCTCCCAGTTGCCGGCCGCTTGCGCCTGTGCTCTCCCGCAGTTGGCGATCGCTGCGACATGGTGATCGGCCGTGCTGCTGCGACTGGCACCATTTCGGCGTCACGAACGCGTTCGCCATGCTGCGTCTGTCGGCAAGAAGAGGGTGCGGTTCCACCCGGGTGATCGGGCATTCATGGCGGCGCCGCTGCACCAGCTCCCGAAGGACGTGCCGCCCAGGCTGCGGTTGCTGATGCGTCCGGACACGGTGCTGCGGTGGCACCGCGACCTGCTCGCGCGCCGCCACGCCGCCGCCTCCCAGCCGCCTCATGGGGCTTATCGGGTCGTGAGTGAGACTCGATGAGTGGCCGCCAGCAGGTGAGCACTCCTGATCAGTCCCGAACCCCCAGACGAACATTTGGACAGCGTGTTGAGGGTTGCCCCTTGCTGCCGAGGCGTCCGCGACGGAGCGTCATGCGCGGGATTGAGTGCACGGCCCGCATGTTGCTGACTAGGGAAAACAACATCAGATAGCACCGACGAGCGCACCCGGCAAGGATTCGATCCCACTCCCAAAGCGGGTGTCGAACTCTGTCGAGGCATTGGATGAGGGCAGCGCAGAGGATCTTCGACGCCTCCGCACTGACCCGGCTGCTCTGCTCGGCCGAACGTGGCCGCCCACTGGGCCACCGCTGCCCTCGGACCGCATACGCTGTCACAGGAGTGTGCATCTGCAATGCCAACACGTCAGGCACATCCCGCACCCGCAAGTGCAGTACCGCAACTGAGCAGTCGAGCCCCCGCACACCGTCCCCCTGTGGGTCCGTGCCCAAAGCGTGCCCATAAGACCGGGCAACAACGGTAAACAGCGGCACGAAGCCAGCCCTCCGAAGCTGCTTTGCGGCAACATAACTGCAGGTCAGAAGCAGTACCGCCATCCAAGCGCCGTCGCTTCCCAAGCTGAGAGTGCGAGTTCGATTCTCGTCACCCGCTCCATGGCAGAGGCCCAGGTCATCGACCCGGGCCTTTTTGCTGTCCGTGGTGACCAGTTGTCGCGTGCCAGATTCGTCCCCGAGGAAGACAAGGCCGTCGGCTCCGCGGCGGTCGGCCCGTCAGCGGGTGGGGGCAAGGTGTGTTGCCCCCACCGTGCCCTTCCGTCCCTGGGGCCCTCGGCTCCGGCCTCCTAGCGTGGGTCCATGCGTACCCACGAAGTCCCCGGGCAGACACACGGCACGCCGCATGTGACGCCTGCGCGGAACAACCGTGGTCCTCGCACCCTCGGGGCACTGCAGAGCACCGTGGGCAACGCGGTCGTCTCTCAGATGATCACGGTGTCCCGGATGATGACCGAGGACGAGTTCAAGCAGGGCACGACGGCAGTCACCGGGAGGCGCGGCCACTCCGAGATCACCAAGGTGGACCAGGCACTCAAGGCGTTCTACGCCCTGCCGGACGCCGGACAGGGCGCCCGGTGGCTCGCCCTCAGGGACATCATCAAGGCGTGCGGCGACTACGTCGCCCACAAGGGCGACGGAGGGTCGCGGGTCGGGGGCACCCGGCGGCTCGGCGACCAGGCCGCTGCGGCGCAGGGGCAACTGGACCCCGAGGCGGTCTTCCGGGATCTGCTGACCGAGATCGACCAGGTGATGAGCAAGGGGGACAACCCGGACTACGACCCTCGCATGCAGGCCGGCGAGGCCCAGAAGGCGGCCCAGGCCATCCCCGCGGACCGGTTCCACGAGATGATGGGCGGGTTCGTCCAGAAGCTGGGGGCGCTCCGCGAGGACGAGACGCTGCCCGAGGAGACGCACGCCGTCATCGGGGAACTGATGGCCGTGGTGCCGCTGGTGACCGTGATGCAGTACCCGCGGGGTGGCATGGGGGGCATGAAGCTCGGCCCGGACGCCACCGATGACAACCCGGCGTTCACGTTCAACGTCGACACCCAGGCCAGGGGCGGAACTTCCTTCCTGCTGGGGCACATCGCCCATGAGCTGACCCATGTGGCGGCCCATCAGGCGTTCGGCAGCAGCCCGGTGATGGAGCTGGTGCAGTCCGGGGCGACCGACGCGGAGGTCGCGGCGCTGGCGGCGGAGCGCAAGCAGACGCTCGCCGATCTGAAGGCGGCACTAGCCGGGAACCCCGAGTTCGACGACTTCCAGCAGGGGATGCTGGAGGAGAAGCTGGTCTACGGCGGTCAGCCGCAGAAGCTGGAGATGTACGCGAGCTCCTTCGAGGCGGCGGGCAAGATCACCCCCGCGCAGAAGAAGCGGCTGGTCGGCTGGGGCAAGGCGGCCGGAGACGCGTCCGGCACCCTGGTCGAGTACGACACCGTGCTCAACCAGATGCTGATCTATCTGCACATGTGGCAGACCAGCCAGGACAACCCCTTCTATGTACGACTGCGGGCGGCGGCCCAGGCGGCATACGACCGCCGGAGCCGCGCCCGCCGGCCTGCCACGGACGGGCCGGCCGAGCAGTCCTCGTAGAGCCGTTCGCGGTTGGTGTCGAGTCAGCTTCGCTGGAAGAACTCCACCTCCGCGAGGGCCAGTTGATGGCCCGAGGTCAGGCCGACGGGCGAGCGCAGGGTCAGGCGTACCGTCTTCACGTCGCTGATCCCGGTGGGGATCGTCTGGTCGCCCGGTTTGTCGCTGAGGGTGAGCTGCTTGTTCTGCCGCTCGCCGTCCGACGTCGTCACCTCCAGGTCCACTTGGAGTGCGCGTGCCTGGCTGTGGTAGTCCTCCGGGTTCCTGGACGGGCCGTTGGTGATGAGGAGGTCGACCATCCGGAACGGCTTGCCGAAGGTGTAGGTCACCGAGGCGCCGGGCGCGGGCGCGCCCCAGTAGCTGTTGCTCAGTCCGTCCGTGGTGTTCTTCGCCGGGTGCCCGGGGACCTCGGCGCTCGCCCTGATGCGCACCGGGGTCACGGGCTTGGGCTTGCCCAGCTTGTCCCGGGTGTCCTCGAACAGGGCGCGTCCGGCGGGGAGCAGCAGGAGAGCGCCGGCGCACAGCGCCACCACCACGGCCAGGATCACCAGGAGCCGCACCGCCCTGCCCGAACTCGCCCGCACCCGACGGCGGAACGGCCACACGGTCCGCCACCAGGGCAGCGGTTCGGGCTTCGCGGCGGGGTTCAGCGCGGTCGCGCAACGTCGGCAGAACCGACGGCCGGGCGGGTTGGGGGTGCCGCAGGAGGGGCAGGGGGCGCCTGCCACTTCGTCGGGGACCTCCGCGGGACGTACGACCGGGCGGGGGGCCACCGGCTTTGCGGGGCGTACGGGCTGGATGGGGGCGGGGAGTCGGCGTGTGGGGCCGGCCGGGGGGCCGGGGGCCGGCAGTTCCGAGGGGCCGGAGGGTGGAGTGGCCGGAGCGGGGTGGGTGACAGGGGCCGCGGACAGCGCACTCGTGGGGGCGGCCTCGTCGGTGCGGGAGGCCTCGCGGGGTGGTCGGGCGGGGGGCGGGAGCGGAGGGCTCGGCGTCGGCATCGTCGGGGCCTGGCCGGGGTGCGGGGCGTGCCGTCTCCCCGTACTGGCCGGAGGTGGTCCCGGAGCCCTCGCCGTCGCCGTCGCCGTCGCGTGAGTCCGCGGCCGGCGCCGTGCTCGCCCCCCGCTCCTCGCCGCGGCCGCGACCCGTCAGCCGGGTGCGCAGCGACGAACCGCGGGCGGGCGCGGCGGACGCCGGCTCCTCGGCCGGGGGCGACGAGGGCGCCGGAGTGGCGGCCGGGGGTTCGGCAGGTGTGGTCAGGGCCGGCGGCTCTGAAGCCGTGGGTCGGGGCACACGCGTGACCGGCGGCTCCGCAGTCGTACCCGATGCCGGCGGCTCCACAGGCGTACCCGAAGTCGACGCACTCGAAGACGCCGTATCCGAAGACGACGTACCCGGAGACGACGTACTGTCCGACCACCCCAAGTACGCCCCGCAGTTACCGCAGAAGTCGTCCGTGGAGCCGTTGGACGCCCCGCACGCGGGACATGCGCGCATGACGTCACCTCCCTTCGTCGGTGGGCGGGCCGGGCAGGATCTCCACCCGGCAGACGGTGTGCACCGGGCACATGGCCCGGACGACCTCGTGGACCCGGCGCTCGTCCACCCGTGCCTCGCGGCCCGGCCACACCCGGACCAGGGTCTCGGCGGGGGGCTCGGGCGGCAGGTCGGTACCGGCGGTGCTGGACCACGCCGCGCCGCCGTCCCCGCTCACCTCGGCGTGCACGCCGAGCGCGAGCCGCAGTCCCTCGACCAGGCCGCGCCTGGTGCCGCGCCACCGGTGCAGCTCCACCGCGCGGACGACCGCCTCACGGCGCAGCTCCACCGGCCACCGCGGGTCGTCGGCGGCGCCCACCCACGACGCCAGCCAGGCCAGGAAGTCGCTCGGAGCCACCCGGGGGTCGAGGTAGGAGGGCAGGTTGTCGAGGGTCGCGAACACCGGGGCGAGGACGGTGTCGAGCCCGGCCGTGAACCGCTGCGCGAAGTCGTCGTCGGCGTACAGCGCGGGCAGTTGCCCGCCGATCGGGTACTGGCTGGGCAGGCCGGGTACGGCGGCGCGGCTCATCCCCGGACCCCTCGTACCCCTGCATCCGGCTCTACCGCCGTGACGACCACCTGGTGCTGGTAGGAGAAGACCAGCGCGCCCGAAGCCACGTCGATACGGTCCGACGGTGCCCCGCGCCGCCCGGTGATCGGGTCGGCGGCGAACAGCAGGATCTCCTCCACCAGCGCGTTGCCGGTGGCGCGTTGGAGTACGCCGAACACGTCGCCGTACTGCACGGGCCGCCCGAAGGGCCACCCCGTGCCGTCTGGACCGCCGTGCAGCGGGTTGAGGTGCCGGAACAGCGCGGCGAGTGCCGCGTCGCGTACCCGGTCGGTGTCGCCCGGCGCCGCGGCGAGCCGGGCCACCACGGTGACGCCCTGGTAGACCGGCGGCTCCACGACGAGGCGGGTGCCGATCAGGCGTCGTTCGTCGAGGCTCGCGGTGATCGCTTCGAGCACCTGGTCGGAGGGGATCAACTGCTCGAAGCGGAGCCGGTCGTCGTCCTCGTCGGCCACCGCGTCCGGCACCACCAACACCCGTACCGCGCCGGCGCCTTCGGCCGCGGGCAGGCAGCGGACCCGGCGGACCGAGGGTGCCGCCTGGCGGGCGATGATCTCGTAGTCCTCGGCGGTCACCGCGCGTTCCTGCATCCGCAGCGCGTCCGGTGCCCGCAGCTTGGCGTTGTCGATGGTCTCGCCGGCGACGCCGCCGCGCGCCGCCTCCCGGTTGACGACCCGGGCGACGTAGGGAACGGAGCTGCGCAGCACGGAGATCGCGCCGCGGGCGACGTTGCCCGCCGGTCCGCCGCCGGTGCGGTAGCGGGCCACCCGTATCTGGGCGCCCTTGGGCGGCACGGCACCGCACTGCCGCAGCGTGCCGTCCGGCTCGCGCAGCACCGGCGGGAAGCTGAACTCGCCGGTGGTGGCGTCGACGCGGACGTGCCGGTCGGCGGGGCCGGAGCGGCCGAAGTGCTCCACCACTTCCCAGCGCTGCCAGCCCTCCTCCGAGGACACCTCCACCACGGGGGGCTCGCCGTCGAGGAGGACCGGCGGGCGGCCGAGCCGGAACGTCTGCCCGGAGACCCCCTCCGAGGTGCCGAGCGGTACGTCGGTCTCGGTCTCGGCATGCTCGACGGACATGGTGCCGCCCACGGTGAACACCACCGCCTCGCGCACCGTCGGGGACTCCGAGTAGAACGGCTGGCCCGGTTCCGCCTCGGTGACGCGGCAGCGCAGCCAGCCGGCCCGGGTCCCGCCGATCACCGACGCCGTGTGCCCGGCCGGTACGTACACGATGACCTCGCCGGGCCGGTTCAGGCCGCCGGTGGTGTCCTCACCGGTCTCGCACACCTGCCAGCCGCCGCCGGCCCACGCCTCCCACACCAGCGGGGGCTGGCGCGGGTCCACGCCGATGCCCTCGACGCGGCTGTCCAGCTGTACGGCGACCACGCAGCGCGGTACCGCCGTCGGCAGGCCGAACAGCAGCGCGTCGCCCGGCTCCGGTGCGGGCTGGAAGCACGGTACGTCGCCGGCCTCGGCGAGCGTCCTGGTCCGGTCGGTCTGCTCACCGGTCCGGGGCGCGGTCACCAGCCGTATCAACTCGCTGGGCACGATGCGCAGTTCGTCCGCGGTCGTGAACACCACGGCCTCGTCGCCCTCGCCGCCCGCGGTGGTCACCTCGGTGCCCGGGGGCAGCGTCACCGTGTCGGGCTGCGGCGCCGACAGCCAGAAGTCGACCTCGGCGGCGGCCGAGGCCGGCGGGAACAGCCGGATGCCCAACAGGTCGAGGAACGCCGTGTAGTTCTTGTCCGGGACCCGGTTCAGCCGGTACAGCAGCTGGTCCACGAGGTAGGCGAATGTCTCGATCAGGGTGACGCCCGGGTCGGAGACGTTGTGGTCGGTCCACTCCGGGGCGCGCTGCTGCACGTACCGCTTCGCCTCGTCGACGAGTTGCTGGAACCGGCGGTCGTCCAGGTTGGGGGAGGGCAGGGCCATCAGCCGGCGCCCCATTCCTCGGCCCCCTCCTCGGAGGGGATCGTGTAGAAGGGAAAGACCAGGTTGCGCCGGTCGTTGGTGGAACGCATGGTGTAGTGCACGTCGATGTAGAGGGTTCCGGCCTCGACGGCGTCGTAGGCGACCACCACGTCGTCCACCGCGATGCGCGGCTCCCACCGCTCCAGGGCCTCGCGCACCTGCTGCGCGATGAGTCCGGCGGTGGCGCCGTCGCCGGGGGCGAAGACGTAGTCGTGGATGCCGCAGCCGAACTCGGGGCGCATGGGGCGCTCGCCGGGTGCGGTGCCGAGCACCAGGCGGATCGCCTCCTCGATCTCCCGCTCCCGCTCGACCATGCCGATCCCGCCGGTCGGCCCGACCCGCAGCGGGAACGCCCAGCCTCGGCCGATGAACCGCTCGCTCATCACACTCCCCCGATCAGGACGTTGAGGGCGCCGGCCGAGATCATCGCGCCGCACGTGGTCTTGTCGCGCATCTTCGCGGCCGGAAGCCCGCCGATGAGGACCTGGCCCCGGGCGAGCGAGGCCGGGTCGGGCATGACCACGTTGCCCGGTCCCAGGGCCAGGTGCGGTGGCATGGCGCAGGTGTGCACGCTGCCCACGACGGCGGCGGGGCGCCCGCCGATCAGCACGCGGGCCACCGCCGCGGCGGCGCCGGGCGGCGGGGTGGCGATCACGCCGCCGTGGTTGGTGGGGTCACCGGTGCGGGCTGCGGCCGGCATGCGGTGCTCCTTTCGCTGGTCACGGTGTTGGGCCTCAGTTGATCCGGATCGCTGGTCACGGTGTTGGGCCTCAGTTGATCCGGATGAGCTTGGCCTTGAGGATGCCGAGCAGACCGCCGTCGACGGTGACGTTCGAGCTGCCGGTGACGCTCACCGTGCGGCCGCCGATCTTCACCCCGACCCGGCCCTGGATGTCCACGTTCCGGCCCGAGACGCTCACGTCGCCCCGTCCCGCGTCCAGGGTGATGCCCTTCTTGTCGAGCAGGACGGAGGTGAGGGGCTGTCGGCCCTTCCCGGCGTACACCGTCAGCTCGATCTGGCCCCGCCGTTGATCGAGGCGTACTTCGAGGCGCTCGTCACCGGACACGAGCCTGAGTCCGGACGTGCCCGGTGCCCTCGCGTCCAGGAGCTCCATCCGGTGCCCCGAACGCGACACGATGGAGCGGCGGTTGACCTTCCCGGTGCCCTTGTCGATCAGCGGGACCTTGTGGGGCGACGGCTTGTCGACGCCGTTGTAGAGCCCGCCGATGACGTACGGGCTGTCCAGCAGGCCCTGTTCGAATCCGACCAGGACCTCGTCGTTGACCTCGGGGCTGAACACGCCTCCGCCGCCCTTGCCGCCCCACTGCACGGTGCGCACCCAGTCGGTGGTGTAAGTGTCGTCCAGCCAGGGGAACTTCAGCTTCACCGAGCCGTTCTCGGCGCCGCCGATCTCGCGTACGTCCGTCACCACGCCGATCGCCAGACCCGGCATGCGCGAGCCGCGGCCGGGCGCGTTGGCGCCGGTCACCAGGCCGGTCAGGGAGCGGTCCGGGCTGGCGCTCACCCACACCGTCGTCCGGTACCCGCCGTGCGGTTCGAGGACGTGCTGCACCGCCGTCGCCGTGTACTTGCCGGAGAACGCCTGCCCGACGTTGCCGAGCGCCACGGGCTTGCCCGCCCTCAGCCGCGGGTTGCCCTCGGCCACCGCCTCCAACTCACCGAAACCACGGCTGACTTGATCGGACACGGCGTCCGCGACCGCCGTCGTCTCGGCCAGGGTGCGGTACGGGGTGTCCGTGACGGTCAGCTTCGCCGACTTGCCGAACCGGGCGGCGGCGAGCGCCGGGCTCAGGCCCGGCACCACCGTGTCACTGGTCACCGACGGCTGCCGGGACACCAGCGGCTTCTTGGTGGTGACGTCCCAGCCGCGCACCTCCACCTGCGACGCCCCGTCCGCCGCCGACAGCGAGGCCCGCAGCGCGAGCAGGTTCGCCCCGTACTCCAGCACCATCGGGTTGCGGGACGACGAGGTCGACGGCGCGGGCGCGCCGGACGCCTTGACCGGCTTGGTGAACTGGAGCAGCCCCTTGTCGTCGACGCGCACCAGCGCGCCGCTCTCCCCCGCCAGGAACTGCAGGAAGTCCCAGTCGGACACGTTCGCCTGCGAGAGCTGCTTGTAGGTGACCGGCGCGGCCTGCACGGTGCCGCAGGCCAGCCCGGCCCCGGCGGCCACCTTGCGGACGATCGCCGACGCCGTCATGTTCCGGTACGCCACCACCTTCCGGCCCCGCTGGAGGCGGTGCGCCTTGGAGTAGGCGCGCACCACGGTGAACGAGCCCGTGCTGTCCCGGTCCAGTTCGAGGGCCGTCACCTCGCCGGTGAACAGCCGCTCGCGCGCCTGCCCGGACACGGTCACCACCGACACCTTCAGCGGGGTGCCGATGGTGATGCCGGTCGCCTTGAGGAACTCGTGATCGGGGTCGCGGAAGGTGAGCTGTGCCGCGTCGGGCAGGCCCACGTTCTCGTCCACCACACAGCTCACCAGCTGGGCGGCCCAGATCTGCGGAAGTTCGGCGGGCGTCTCCACCACGGGGTCCGCCGCGAACAACCGGCCCCTTGCCTCGGTGGTCATCGCTCCTCCTCACCGCCCGCGTCCTGCAGCCCCGGCACCACCAGTTCGGTACCGGGTTCGAGCGCCATCGGGTCGTCGATTCCGTTCGCCTCCGCGATGACCCGCCAGGCCGTCGCGTCGCCGTATTCCCGCCAGGCCAGCATGGCCAGGCTGTCGCCCGCCACCACGGTGTGCGTACTGCGGGCGGTGCGCGCGCCGGACGTCGGGTTCTGGCCCGCCGGGCCGACGCTCGCCTCCTCGATCGACAGCGCGCAGGTGGCCCGCAGCGGCCTGCCGTCGACGTCGAACAGCGTGTACGACACCGACAGGCTGGAGAGCACCCCGTCGAACGAGGTCGTCCGGGCGGTGCCCCACGTGAACCGCACCCACGGGCTGGCCGGCTTCTTGCGGCCCAGGCTGGCCGGGGTCGGCACGCACGCCTTCATCAGCTTCTCCACCGCCTGCTCCACGGAGTTGTCGTGTTTGGCGGTGGCGTCCAGGAACACCTCCAGGCTCAGCGTGCGCGGGCCACTGCCGACGAACTCGGGCAGTGCCGACTGCCCCGCCATCCGGGACGGCGAGCGCCGCCACTCGGTGGTCTTGCTCAGCTGCAGGGTGGAGGGGTTGAACTGGAGGTTGAGCCGTGCGATGGTCCCGCCGGGCTTCGCGCCGACCGACGCCGGGGGCTCCTTCAGGGTCAGCTTGGCCCTGGCCCGACTGGCGCGCGCTGGTGACATGGCGGGACCTCCTTTCCGGGGGCCGATACGTGGTGGGGAACTGGTTGATGAGGGTGTGTCAGGACGGGCGCAGCCCCTCGTGGGCGATCTCCAGGGTCTCCACCGCGGCCTGCGAACTGGCCGGGTCGAAGGACGGCCCCTGCCAGCGCACCGGGACGATCCCGAACACCTGCCAGCTGATGATCTTTGTCAGGTCCGGTTTCAGGGCCACGATCTCGCCGTCCTTGGGCTCCACGCGCTTCAGCGTCTCGTCGAGCCAGCGGGCGATCTTCGCCGTGTCGGCGGTGACCGGCCGGGTGAGCGTGATGTTCGACCAGGTCACGCGTCCGGGCAGTTGCCACGTGAAGCCGTTGTTGCCGCCCTCGGCGTAGCTCTCCATCTCGACCTCGGCGCCCATGCCGGAGCAGGTGTGGAAGGCGCCCAGGTCGTTGCCGCCGATCGCGAGCCGGAAGAACACACTCGTCGCGAAGATGCTGTCCGTCATTCGTCCGTCATCCGTTCTGGCTCTCAGCGGCGTCCGTCGTAGGGGCGGCCCGTGCGGTCCCGGCCGCGGCGCAGCTCGGTGCGCAGCAGCCGGGCCACCGGGTCGAGCAGGCGGCGCGCCAGGTCGTCCAGGTCGAGGCCGGGGTCGTCCTGGGGTGTCTCGGTGCGGCGGGCCGCGTTCTTGCCGGAGGCGGCGGATGACGTGGCCGACGAGGAGGCCGCGGAGGACAGGGACGACGACCGCTTCCGGCCGGGTGCCGGAACCTCCTTGGCCAGTGCGCCTGTCGGCGGCGCGGGGGGCGCGGAGGACGACCGCGGGCGGCCGCGTGCGTCGCGCTGCACCGCGAGTGCCGGCCCGTCGGCCCCGCCGGTCCCGCCGTCCGCCGTAACGGTCCTCGGCCGGACCACGGGGACGGCTCCCCCCGGTGCCGGGGGGGCCGACGGACGGTCCGCGAGCGGCGGTGCCTGCGGGGCGGTCACCGGCAGGGGCCTCGCCGGTACGGCGGCAACCGGGGCGGCCGTCCCCTGGAGGGGCGGCGCGGGCCGGACTACCGGTACGCGCTGAACGGGGTCCGGGGAGCGGGTCGTTGGTACGCCCGACCCCTCCGGTCCGGGGTACGCGGCTGCTGCCCGCTGGACCTGCGGCGTGGCCGGGGCGAGGACGGACGGGCCGGGCGCCGGGCGCGCGGGGGTCCCGGGGCCGCCCGGCGAGGGCGCCGATGTGCCGGACCGGCGCGTGGGCGCCTCGGCGGTCGGCGTGGAGTCGCTCTGGGGGGCGGCCGGTGCGCCGGGCCAGCGCGCCGCCACCACGGGACGGCCGCCGGAGCGGGAGACGGCGGGCTGTGCCACGCCTTCCGGGGCACGGGTGTTCAGGGTGAGCCGACGCTCGGCGAGCAGCGAGAGGGTACGGGGGGCCGGCGGGGCGGAGTGCGCTGTGGAGCGGGTCGCGGTGAGCGGGGACGAGGTGGCCGGGCCGGTGGTCCGGGCACCTGTGGTGCCTGTGGTGCCTGTGGTGCCTTCGGCCGTGGCGCGGGCGACGACGAGCGGGTCCTGGGCGGCGGGGTCTCGGGGCCGTTGCCCGGCGGCGCCCGGCCCCCCGGGGGTCTGGTAGCCCCCGGTGCTGTCGGCCACGGCCCGGGCGACGACGACCGGGCCCGGAACGGAGGGGCCCTGAGGCCGGTGCCCGACGGAGCCGGAACCGGCTCCCGTGCCTTCGGCCGTCGCCCACGCACCGACGACCGGGCCCTGGGCGGCACGGCCCTGGACAGCGGCGTCTCGGGGCCGTTGCCCGTCGACGCCCGACCCGCCGGGAGTCCGGTCGCCCCCGGTGCCGTCAGCCACGGCCCGGGCGACGACGACCGGACCCGGGACGGAGGGGCCTTGGGGCTGCTGCCCGCCGGACGTCGTGCCGGGTCGTGGCGCGTTCCCGGCCGAGCCTTCCGGGCCTACGGCGCCTGCCGGGCCGTGGGCCGGGGCGGCTGCGGACGGCGTCACCAGCGGTGTGGCGGGCCCGTTTCCGTGGTCCGCGGGGCCGGTCGACATGGTGCCCCCGGTGGCGGACGGGTCCACGTGGCGGCGTTGGACGTCGCCCGTCCCCAGCAGCGGCGCGCCCGGCGTGCGGGGTGCGGCCTCGGTGGGCGTCCGGTCGCGATCCGGCGTGGGCGGCGCCGGAGCTGCGCCGGACCCCGGGTCCTGATGTGTCGTAGCACGCTGGATGTCCGGGCGGGAGGCACGGGCACCGGACGCGGCGGAACCGGGCACCTCGGCGTTCGGCGGCAGCGCGGACAGCGGCGCACCGAGGCCGCCACGCGCGCGTGCCCCGCGGTTGCCGGGGTCGGTGGTCCGGCGCGGGGCGGCGGGCGCCGTTCCCCTCGTACCGCCGTCGTACGGTCCCGGAGTGCCGCCCCCGCCTTCCGCATGGCGCTGAACGACGGGCAGCGCCGGACCGGTCGCGGATCCGGCGCCGGGCGCGGGGGTGCCCTGCGGCAACGGTGTTGCGGTGGAGGGCAGTTCACTCAGCGGGGCGCCGAGGGGCCTGCGGCCGGCCTCGCGCGTGGCGGCGCGCTGCACGGGGGCGGAGGCCGGACCGGGTGGGTCAGGGGTGGTGGCGCTGTCGGGCGCCGGTGCGGCGGTGGGCCGCAGGGCGGGGACACGGCGCGTCGGTCCGGCGGGGCGCCGGGCGACGGTCAGCGCAGCCCCCACCGGGCGGAGCCGGACGGCCGGGTGGGACACGTCGGGGCCGGCGGCACGGGATGCCTCCGACTGCCTGGCTGCCCCGGCGGGCTGCGGCCCCGTCGCGGTGCGTTGGACGGTCGGTCCGGAAGGCGTACGACCCCCGGAACCGGCCGGCGAACGGGACGGCTCGGCCGGGGCGGGCCGCGTCCTGGCAGCGGGCCGGGCCATGGCCCCGTCAGCAGCCGCGGGCGGGATCACCGCCACACGTCGTACCAGCGGAGTCGCGGGAGCGACCGGCGTCACGACCGGGCCGGCGCCCGGCTGCACGGCCCGTTGGACAGCGGGAGGTGCCGAGGAGAGCACAGCGGGCGAGTCCGCGGACGTGAGGCCACGGGCCCGCCCGGCGTCGCCCGAACGGCCCTTCCCCGCAGTGCTGTTGTCGCCAGAACGCTCCCCCAGGGGTGCCGGGCCGGATGGCCGCGCCCCCGGACGTGTCCGGCGCGAGACCTGGGTCGTCGGCGCATCCGCTGCCGCACCCTCGCTCTCCCCCGCCCCGCCCGCCCCCTCCGGGCGCAACGCCCGCAGCAGCAGCGGACCCCCGACGCTGCGGGTGGCCTTCGGGGCGGCGGCCGGGCGCGTGACGCCGCTCACCAGTCCGGTCGGGGCGGTGGGGAGCAGGGCGTGGCCGAGGCCCGCGTCGAACGACGGGTTCTGCCAGGCTGCGAGGCCCGCGCGGAAGGCGAGGCCGTCGCTCACGCCCAACGGGGCGCGGGACACGGTGAGTTCCGGCGCGGTGGTGCGGCGCCAGCCGCCGTCCCAGTCACCGGGCACGGCGGGACCCGAGTCGTCGCGCGCGGCCGGGCCCGAAGTGCCGGGCGCGCCCGGCTCCTCAGGTCCCGCGATGTCCGGCGCGGCGGCCCGGCGGCGCAGCCTGTCCCGCCATGCCATGTGCTCAACCGCCTTCGTTCACACGGGTGTTGATACGAGCGATCTCGGCCACCCACTGCCGGCGCTCGTCGTGGGTCAGGTCGAGGATCTCCTCGCGTTCCCAGTGGAAGTGGTAGGCGATGTACGCGATCTCCTCCCGGAGCCGGGGAAGGGCGTACGTCACGATTCCCCCAGGCGCCCACCCGAGAGGTCGACCTCGAAGCCGCCCTCGCAGTGCGGGCAGGTCACCGCCGCGCGGGTGTGGCCCTCGCTGTTGACCCGGCGGTAGAAGTCCTGGAGGAAGGCGACGTCGGTGGCGTACATCCGCTCCACGATCCCGGCGTGCACATCGCTGATCGAGCCGATCCGGGTGATCACCTGGCTCAGCAGCACCACGCTCAGGTACGCCGGGTTCTCCTTGACCCGCAGGTCGATCTGGGGCCGCAGTTCGTCACGGGCTGTGGCCAGGCGCATCGAGCCGTGGCGGTGCACCGTGCCCGCCTCGTCGACGTACCCGCGCGGCAGCTCGAACTCGAACTCGGTGCGCAGCCCGTGGTCCTCGCGGCGCGGCGGGGCGGCGGCGGGAGGTGCCGCCGCCTGCTCCGACGCCTGGGCGGGCTCCGTCGCCTGGAGGATCTCCTCCAGGTTGCCCGCCGTCACCGTACGACGCCTCATTCGACGATGATCTCCTCGAACACGATCGTGACCGACTCGGTGGCCGGAGACGACTCGCCCGCCTTCAGGGACGGGCCCTCCCACTTGGAGGCCCAGCCCTGCATCAGCTGGATACGGCGGACCGTGTTGCCCTCGGTGTCCTTGATCTCGATGGTGAGGTTCTGCCGCGCGGAGTTCACGGCGCCGTTGTTCAGGGTCTCCTTGATCCACTTGGTGAACTCGCTGCTCTGGTCGAGTCCCCGGGTGATCGTGATCTCACCTGCCTGCCGGGCGCCGGGCTGCTTGCGGATGATCTGCTTGCCCTCCGCGCTGACCTGCTTGACCTCGACGACCTCCTCCTCGACGGTCAGTCCGCTGATCTCCTGGATCGACTCGACCAGGTAGCCGCCGAGCTGCACGCCGAAGACGTGGGTGGAAAGAGCATCGCCCGTTGCCATGACTGTCTGTCACCTTTCCTTACGGGTCTTTTTCTCTGCTTCTCTACTGACCCGTTCTCACTCGTCGATGAGGCTGGTGCTGTCGGAGAACTGGGCCAGCCGGAACACCACGAACTCCGCGGGCTTGACCGGCGAGACGCCGATCTCACAGATGACCCGGCCCTGGTCGATTGACTCCTGCGGGTTGTTGTCCCGGTCGCACTTCACGTAGAACGCCTCTTCGGCGGTGCGGCCGAACAGCGCGCCCCGGCGCCACTCCTCGGTGAGGAACGCGGTGACGTTGCGCCGGATGCTCGACCACAGCCGGTCGTCGTTCGGCTCGAAGACCACCCACTGGGTGCCCAACAGGATGGACTCTTCGAGGTAGTTGAAGAGGCGACGCACGTTCAGGTAGCGCCAGGCCGGGTCGGAGGAGAGGGTGCGGGCGCCCCAGATCCGGATGCCCCGGCCGGGGAAGGCCCGTACGCAGTTCACGCCGATCGGGTTCAGCAGGTCCTGCTCGCCCTTGCTGAGCCGGATCTCCAGGTCCACAGCGCCGCGGATCACCTCGTTGGCGGGCGCCTTGTGCACACCGCGCTCGGCGTCGCTGCGCGCCCACACACCGGCGATGTGACCGCTCGGCGGCACGGTGGTGTTGCGTCCGGCGGCCGGGTCGAAGACCCGCACCCACGGGTAGTACAGGGTGGCGTACCGGGAGTCGTAACCCGCCTCGTCGTTGCGCCAGGTGCGCACCTGCTGGGCGGAGAGCCCGGGCGGGGTGTCCAGGACAGCCACCCGGTCGCCCATCTGCTCGCAGTGCGAGATCACCGCGAGCTGCACGGTGCGCACGCCCTCGGCGTCGATGTCGCCGCGCTGGTAGGCGCTCATCAGGTCCGGCACCGCGACCATGGTGATCTCGTCGATGGTCTCCAGGCCGCCGAACCCGGTGCGGGCCGCGGCGTCGCCGACGTACTCGGCCGGGTTGAGGCGGGACACCTCGCCGGAGCCGTTCGCGGCGGGCGCGGCCGGGCCGTCGGGCAGCGCCAGGGTCTGGCCGGCGGGCCTGGCCTGGGTGGCGCCCTGCTGCTCGGTGACCTCGATCAGCTTGGAGGCGCGGGCCTGGTTGACCAGGTACCCCTTGACGTTCTTGCGGGTGGAGGCCTCGTACGTCTCCGCCACCTTGTCGCCCTGGCGGACCAGGACCTTGAAGCGGTCCTCCGACGGCTTCTCGCCGTCGGCGTCGGCGACCTCCACCGACACGCCGGTCACGCCCGGCTTGGCCGCGACCAGGAAGCCGCCGAGCTCGACCGGCTCCGCAGCCGTGTTCCCGCGCCGTCCGCCGTTGACCGACGGGGCGGAGGCGTCCTCGGCCGCGCCGCCGATGCGCACCACGTACGCGGCGCCGCCGCCGTTGGCGAAGTAGCCGTAGACCGCGTGGGGCAGATAGGTGCCCTCGGTGAAGCCGCCGAACTGCTGGGTGTACTGGTCCCAGCTGGTGACCAGCGTGGGCGCGTGGAACGGGCCGTTCTCGGCGAACCCGACGAACGCGGCGACGGCGGTGCCGACCCCCTCGATCGGTCGGGCACCGGACTGCACCTCTTCCACGTACACGCCCGGGGTGAGGTACGTCGGCATGCTTGCTCCTTCGCGTCCTTACGGGTCACCTGTATCCAGGCCGAGTCTTCGTGGGGGTCCGCCGGGGCGCCAGGGACCCGCGGACCTGGTCGGGGGCAAGAACGCTGCCTTTCCAGACTCCCCGCGCTGACCGTCCGGGCGTCGCCCACCTCTGCCCTCGCGCTGCCCGCGCGGACCTGGACGCCCCGTTCGCCCGCGCGGTCCACTGGAGGCTGCAGCGCAGGTGTGCCGACGAGGAGGCAGCAGATGCAGACGTCCAGGTCGCACGCCGAGCAGGCCGAGACCCGGAAGTCGGCGCGCGGCCCGGCCGCCGCCCGCCGGGAGACGTCCGAAGGCGGCGCCGCCGTACCGCCTCCGCTCACCGCCGACGCGCTCCGCGCGGCGCAGCGCGGCGCGGGCAACGCCGCGGTGACCGGCATGATCGCCCGCCGCGCCCGCACCACGCCCGCCCCCGAGCAGCCGGACCACGGGGTGGACCGGGTCCTGGGCTCCGCCGGCAAACCCCTCGCCTCGCCGGTACGCCAGGACATGGAGGCTCGGTTCGGAACCGACTTCTCCGATGTACGACTGCACACCGGAGCCTCCGCCGCCCGCTCGGCCCGCGCCATCGGGGCCCGCGCCTACACCTCCGGCAGCCATGTCGTCCTCGGCGCCGGCGGCGGCGACAAGCACACCCTCGCCCATGAACTCACCCACGTCGTCCAGCAGCGGGGCGGTCCGGTGTCGGGCACCGACCACGGCAACGGGCTCAAGGTCTCCGACCCGTCGGACACGTTCGAACGAGCCGCCGAGGCCAACGCGCACAAGGTGATGTCCGGGCCGGCCCCGGACGTGCAGCGCCTGCCGGAGGCCGGGCCGGACGGGACGGCGGAAGCAGCGGCGGACACGGTCCAGCGGGCCAGCAGCACCGTGCTGGAGAACGCGGTCGTGACGCACTACCAACCGACCAAGGCCGGCACCCAGAACGCACAGAACCTCACCATCCGGCGTCCCAGCAGGGTGACCGGCCCCGTCAACCCGACGGGCACGGCCGGCCGGGCGGCGGCGCCGAACCCGATCGCGGTCAAGGAACTCCACACGGCCTACAAGAACCAGGTCGGCAAGCGTGGGGCGCCCAGCGAGGCGGACGTGTGGAAGGACCTGTTCGGCGGGGCGGGCTACGACCGCGGCCATGTCATGGGTCTGGAGGTGGGCGGGAGCGACGTCAAGGAGAACATCGTCCCCCAGTGGTCCCTGAACCAGGGCACCGGCATGTGGCGCCGGATCGAGACGGCGTTGGTGGGGGTGGGCACAGGCAACCTCCGCTTCGAGGTGAACTACGCGACGGCACAGGGCAATCACCGCCACGTGATGATCCCGGTCGGCATCGACATCTACCTCGACAACGCCTCCTACGACGTGTGGGAGAACGAGCCGGACGTCAACGACCTGATGAGGGCGGGCAAGGACCCGAGCGACCTGGCGGAGTACTACACGCAGGCGAAGGAAGCGCTGAACGGCCAGACGACGCGGACCGAGGCCCAGATGCAGGACTTCGCCGTGGCGGCGCTGTCCGAGGACAAGGCCACCTTCCTCGCCTACCGGGACTACGAGGCGGCGAGCGCCCAGGGCCAGAACCCTGGTGCCAGTACCGCCGGCACCCACTTGCAGGGCATGACCAAGTCCACCTTCCCCAAGGACCGCCGGGACAAGCTCATCAAGTCGTACGTCGACGCGGGCTGGGTGACCAAGACCGGCACCGGTCCCAGCGCGACCTACACCCTGCACGACGCTCCGGCTCCGGCGCCCGAGCCCGACAGCGACGTCAGCTCCAGCGGCGAGTCCGACGTCGAGATGTCCGACGGTTCCCAGATGTCGGCGCCGGGACAGCCGTTCGCCAGCATCCAGTTCGGCTCGCAGAGCAGCTCCGACTCGGACTTCGACGACCGGATGTCCGATTCCTGAGCATCACCCTCAGGCGTCGTTGGCCGCCGCCAGGTGCGGGCCGAACTCGCCCTCCAGGACCAGCCGTCCGAGCTTGCGGTACTCCTGTGCGACCGCCGTCACCACCTGCCGCATGGTGAGCGGCTCGCCGGACTCCGCCGCGAGGTAGGCCGCGGTCACCGCGCAGGCGCGGATGGAGCCGCCGGCGAGTTCGAAGCGGTCCGCGCAGAAGGCGAGGTCCAGGTCGTGGGCCCGGGGCAGCCGCTCGCCCAGGCAGCGTTCCCACAGGGCGAGGCGCTGGCCGGAGTCGGGCACCGGGAAGTCCGCCACCACGTCGAGGCGGCGGGTGAACGCCTCGTCCAAGTTGGCCCGCAAGTTGGTGGTCAGCACCGCGATGCCGTCGAACGACTCCATGCGCTGGAGCAGGTACGCCGACTCGATGTTGGCGTGCCGGTCGTGCGCGTCCTTCACCTCCGAGCGCTTGCCGAAGATCGCGTCGGCCTCGTCGAAGAGCAGCACCGCGTTGACCGCCGACGCCTCGGTGAAGATCCGCTCCAGGTTCTTCTCGGTCTCCCCGACGTACTTGTCCACAACTGTGGACAGGTCCACCACGTACAGGTCCATGCCCAGGTCCGCCGCGACGACCTCGGCGGACATGGTCTTGCCGGTGCCCGACTCGCCGGCGAACAGCGCGATGACGCCGCGCCCCCGGCCGCCGCCGGGCCGCATCCCCCACTCCCCGAGCACCTGCTCGCGGTGGCGGGCCCGCAGCGCGAGTTCGCGCAACCGCCGGTGGGTGGTCGGCGGCAGCACCAGGTCGTCCCAGCCGACGCCCGGCTCCACCCGGCGGGCGAGCCGGTCGAGCCCCGCGCCGTTCTGGGCACGTACGGCGGTGCGCAGGTCGTCGGCGCGGACCGGGCGGCCCGCGAGGGCGGCCGTACGCATCGCCACGTCGGCGGCGCGGCGCAACTGCCCGGAATCCAGGCGGTGCGCGGCGACGGACTGGGCGAGCTCGTCGGTGTCGCCGGTGCCGGTCGCCGAGCCGTCACCGGCGGCCCGGTCCAGGGCGTGCCGCCACCGCTCGGCCTGCCGCTCGGGGGAAGGCGCCGGCACGTTCAGGACGACGGGGGTGTCGGCCGCCCACAGCGGGTCCCAGGTGCCGGTGCCGTGCGTGAACAGGGGAATCCCGCGCAGCGCCGCGCACAACGCCCCCAGCGTCCGGGCTCGTTCGCCCGGTTCCGCGGGCAGCGACTCCAGCGGGCCGACAACGACCCCGGCACCGGTCAGACGGGCTTCGAGGGCGGCTGTCCGGGCGAGCTCCGGTACGTCGCCGGGGCGCCGGGCGAGGGCCACCGCGTCGAGGACGAGCGGGCGCAGCCCGGCCGCGTGCAGGGCAGCGGTGGCCAGCCCCTCGGCGTCGCCGCCCCGGCTGCGCAGATGGACGAGGCCTGCGCCGGTCCCGGCCGCGGCCGCCGTCCGGTGGACCTCCGCCGCCTCGGCGGTCGGGTCCTCGCGGGCCTCGCCGAGCACCCCGGCGAGCCGGGCGTCGGGTCGCGCGCTGCCCAGCAGGTGCGCGGTGACCCGGTCGGGGACCGCCAACACCCGGGACAACGGCGGCCGTTCCGGCTCGGTGACCTCCACCAGACCGCCCTCGACGAGCGGCGCCCCGGGGGCGAGCCGGAACCGGGCGGCTGCCGCGCCGGCGAGCCCGCACAGCTCCAGGGCGAGCCCGACCGTGGGCCGACGGCGCGTCAGGTCGTCGTTGAGATAGCCGTAGAGCCGCTCGAACCGGGCGTCCAGGTCGGGCGCCACCGCGACCAGCAGCAGGTCCAGATCCAGCGGGGACAGCCCGAACCGCCGGGCGAGGCCGTCGAGAACGGACCCGGCCGGCGGTCGCCACGGCTCCTGGGCGGGTACGTCGAGACCACCCGGCTCGTCCAGGATGCGAGCCGCCGCCTCGGGGCTGAGGTACTGCCCCCGATACGGGTCGTCAGGATCGGGATCGCCGGCACGACGGACAGCCACGGCGTGCCGCACCCGCTCCTCGACGAGACGAAGCCGCGCCCACAGGTGTTCCCCCGGGTCGGCCGTAGGCCCGGCGATCGCTGCCGCTTCGGCAGTGTGCATCACGGCTGGTAATCCCCTTGGTGGAGGCGCCTAAGCGGCCTTGGCAAGTTCCGGTGCGCTACAGCGCCCCTCAAGGGGCGCGGGGAACTGCGCGACCAGCCCCCACCGACCCGCAGACGAATCACCGCGCTTCCAGCGGAGCTCACGGCTGGCGATCCCCCCGGCGGCGCCGCTTCGCAGGGGCGGGTCCCCGCTCGCGTGGGCCGGCAAAGCCGTCCGGACCGGGGTCGGTCGTCTCCGTGTAGCGGAGCCGGCGTCCCGGCGTCGCTTCGCCGTCCTCGCCGCGGGCGGCGGAGCGCACGACGAGCCCTTCGGTGACCGGCGGCGCGACGGCCGTGCTCACCCCGGCGAGCGGCGCCCGTACCCGTACCCCGAGCGATGCCTTCAGCTCTCCGCCGAGCGCCGACCACACATCGGACG
Organism: Streptomyces sp. R35; assembly: GCF_041053035.1. Lineage (NCBI taxonomy): Bacteria > Bacillati > Actinomycetota > Actinomycetes > Kitasatosporales > Streptomycetaceae > Streptomyces > Streptomyces sp. R35. The sequence goes on along the minus strand of NZ_CP163440.1, from coordinate 5,803,304 downwards.
CGGCCGGCGCGTCGAGCCCGGCCCCTCCGGCGTCCAGGCTCACGGTCAGGCCGAGTTCGGCGAGCGTGCCGGTGAGCAGCCGCGCGGGCAGCGTGTCGGTGGCCACCAGAGTGGCGAGCACCTGCGAGAGCAGCCGGTGCTCGTCCTGCGGTCGGCTCGCCCACGCCGTGACCAGGTACGTCAGCTCGAACCAGCGGGGCGGGGTGCGCCGCGCCACCAGGTACCCGTCCGCGTCGTACACCTCCCCGGCGCCGCTGCCGCGCCGGACGGCGTCCTCGCGGATGTCGTACAGGAAGACGCAGACCGTCGGGGCGCTGCGGCGCGCCGCCCAGTCCCGGGTGGGGGCGTCGAACACCACCTCGATGCCCGACGTCTGCAGGCCGGACTCGCCGAGCAGCCGGCGCAACCCCTCGTCGACCTCGTGGATCACCGGCGGGTCACCTCGTCGGGCGGCTGCACGCTGCCGCTGACCACCAGGAAGTCGGTCTTCACCGGTGAGAACCCGGGGCCCTTGGCGGTGATGGTGCGCGGTCCGGTCTGGTCCTTGGCGAGGATGAGCAGCTGGCCGATGAAGGTGCCGTCCGGCTTCGGCACGGTCGGCGCCGCCGCCGCGGTGATCCCCGGATTCCAGGTGAACCGCACCGGCACTCCCGGCGGGAAGTCCTTGCCGCGCACTGAGGTGACGAAGCCGGGCTTGCCGATCGCCGGCACCGCGACGATGCGCGGCTGGAGGATGCGCAGCCGCTTCCGGGCGGTGTTGTCGCCCTTGTCGGCGTCCGTCCCGGTGGTGGTGAGAACGCCGGTGACCTGGCCGGTCAGCGCCTTGTCGGGGCTGAGGACGACCCGTACGACGGTGCTCTCGCCCGAGTCCAGGTCCGGCAGCGCACACACCCAGGAGGCGTCGCAGCCCGCCGGCGGCCCGCTGTCCGGGATGCCCTTGGGAAGGCCGATGCGCAGCCGCAGCCCGGTCGCCAGCGCGTTGCGGCCGTTGCGCACGGTGTACGTCACCACGACACGGCCGCCGACGTAGCCGGGGTTCGGCTGGGCCGAGACGCTCACCCCGGGCCCGGCGTCGGGCTCGGGCGCCTGCGGGGGCACGGTGGGTGTCGGTGTCGGGGTGGGCGTCGGTGTCGGTGTCGGGGTGGGCGTCGGTGTCGGTGTCGGGGTGGGCGTCGGTGTCGGTGTCGGAGTGGGCGTGGGCGTCGGAGTCGGCGTGGCCTCGCGCACCGGCACCACGGTCCGGCCGGCGTTGTCGCTGGGCTCCGGGTCCAGGACCGTACCGGTGACCGACCAGTCGACCGGCTGGTCGCCGACGGTGACCCCGGTGAGGGTGACGGTCACCGGGACGGTGCTGCCCGGCTCCACCACGCCGACGTTGCACTGGAGCGAGGCGGCGTCGCAGGTGCCCCCGGGCCAGGTCACCCCGGTGACCTGCACACCGGTGGGCGGGGCGATGGTGAGCGTGGTGCCGGGGGAGGCGGCGGGTCCGTTGTTCACCACGTCGACCTGGACCGTGGTGGAGTCGCCGACGGTGACCTCGGGGGCGGTGCCGGGCGCCTGGAGCGCGAGGTCCACGGGCTGCTGGACGCCGGGTTCCTTCTGCCGGCCCGGGAGGGTGCTGGTGAGCGGGGTGACGTCGCCGGAGTCGACGTCCAACAGGCTCAGTTTCTCGGGGCTGTTGGCCGCGACGGCGGCCCGTGAGCTGAACACCAGGCCCTGGCCGTCGGCCGTCCAGGCGGCGTCGCGCGGCTGGAACGGGCCGGTGGTCGAGGTGTCCGGCAGATCCCGGCCGCAGGCGCCGGGCAGGTCGAGGACGGAGGCGGGCAGCAGCACCTGGCAGTCGTCGCCCGACAGGGACGTGAGGAGGAGGCCGTCGCGCTCGTCGACCGCACCGCCGCCGCTCTTGCGGTTGAAGGCGATGCCGGTCCCGTCCGGCGAGAACGCCGGGCTGTCGTCGATGACTTCGCAGCTGCCCGGGCAGATCGTGGCGCTCAGGTCGCGCTGCCGGGTCAGGTCACCGACGGGCACGGTCCAGATGTGCTTGTTGCCGCCGCCCCCGTCGATCACCTCGTTGCGGGTGAAGGCCAGGGTGGTGCCGTCGGAGGACCAGGTGGGCTGGGCGTCGCCGCCCGTCTGCTCCCCGGCCGGCGGAGTGACCTCGCCGGTGATCGCCCCGGTGGTCGCGTCCGCGATGAGGATGCGGCTGGGACCCGCGGCCTCACCGACGCCGCCCGGCGAAGTCCGGGTGAAGGCAAGGAACTTGCCGTCCGGGGAGAACGTCGGGTCGGTGTCCCAGTCCGTCGCGGCGCGTCCCGCGAGCGGCATGGGCGCCGCGTTGGAGCCGTCGGCATCCACCCTCCAGATCCGCTCGATCCGACGGCCGTCGGCGTCGGTCTCGAAGCGGGTGACGACGATCCGGCGGCCGTCGGGCGTGTAGTTCTGCCGCTCGGTCCACGGGTCGTACCCGGCCGCCGGCTGGAACAGCGGGTCCTTGGCGGGATCGGTGTTGGTGTCGGCCGCCGGGTCCTCGTTGAGGATCGTCAGCCCCAGGTCGCGGGGGTCGGACCCGTCCGCCCGGGCGTCCTGCAGCGTCACCACGTGCGCGCCGGCCGCCGTGGTGCGCTCCACCACCGCACTGCCGCCGTCGACCGAGCCGAGCCAGGTGACCGCGGTGACCTCGCGGTCCTCGTTGAGCACCAGCCCGGGTTCCTGGTCGGAGTGCGCGGGAGTACTGAACACATGGTCGTAGTCGCCCTCGCACGTACAGGTGATCTCGGGGCTCAGGAACACCACCCCGTCCCCGTCGGGCTTCCACGCCGCCCCGTGGGCACGCCAGGTCGCGTACGTGCCCCCGAGCAGCGCTTCGTCACCGTTCCCGTTCGCGTTCGTCACCCGCAGCCGGGGCGTGCTCTGCCCGTCGACGGTGGTCGTGGCGGTGTACGCGATCCAGTCCCGGTTCTCGTCGTCGTTCACCGGGTTCCACGCCGGCTCGGACGCCGTGCCGTTCGCGGGATCGGTGATCCGGGTGGCGGTGCCGCCTGCCAGCGGCCGTACGTAGATCTGCTGTCCCACCGACACGTCGCTGTCACTGGAGTACGCCAGCCGCTGCCCGTCGGGGGAGACCGTCGGGCCCTCCTCGTCGGCGGGGGTGTCGGTGAGCCGCGTCAGGCCTGTGCCGTCGGTGCGTACGAGCCACAGGTCACGCTGCGTCCCGCCGTCCAGGCCCCCGGACCCGGCCGCGTCGAACACCACGGACTGCCCGTCCGGTGTCAGCCGGGGGTGCGCCGCGTCCATGCCGCTGGTGAGACGTCGTACGGAACCGTCGGCGGCCCGCAGGTAGATCTGCGGGTTCTTCTCGTCGCGGCGGCTCGCGAAGACCATCTGGTCGCCGAGGGCGGACGGCTGCATGTCGTTGTGGGCCGGGCCCTCGCCGAACAGCGGTGTACTGGACGTGGTGGAGGCGACCAGGCCGAGACTGCGGTGCCCGGTGCCGGCGTACGCGATCCGGGTGTCCGCGGCGTCGGCCACCGCCTGCGCCCGGGGCTCGGCGCTGCCCTGTCCGGAGGCCGCCGTCACCGCGAGCAGCGGGATCAGCAGCAGCAACGACGCGCCGAGTCTCCCCGGGCGGTACCGCCCGCCGGGGCCAGCGGTGCGCATCACGGTCCACCTCGCAGTCTGGTGCAGCATCTGGACGTACCCCTGCCACCCTGCAATGGCCGCAGGCGACATGGCAGGGCGGCAGGGACGTATCCCGGGGCAGCGCACGGTGTGCTTTAGGGCAGCGCCCCGAAGGGGCGCGGGGAACTGCGCGACCAGCCCCCACCGGCCCGCGGTGAACGACTTGCCCACCCAGCGGAGCGCTCCGGCGTCAAATCAGCCCGTTGCGCAGCGCATACCCCACCGCGTGGGCGCGATTACGCAGTTGCAGCCGGGTAATGATCTCGTGCAGGACGTTCTTGACGGTCCGTTCGGAGTACGCGGTCTTGCGGGCGATCTCCGAGGTGTCCAGGCCCTCCGACACCAGGCGCAGCATGTCCGCCTCGCGGGTGGTCAGCGTGGACAGGGACAGGCCCCGCGGGTCGAGCGCCGAGCGCTGGAGGCTGCCCACGTGGCTGAGCAGTGTGCCGAGCAGGTCGCCGGGCAGCACGCCCTCACCGTTGGCGATCGCCAGGACCAGGTGGAGGAGCCGGTCCTGGTCGGCCTCGGCGCGCCGCAGCACCGCCGAGACGCCGCACTCGATGACGCGTTGCAGCGCACCGGACCCGAGGGTGCCGACCACGAGACCCGCGCGGGTCTCGGTGTTGTGCCGCAGCCGGTGCAGCAGGGCGGCCACATCGTCGTCGACGCGGTCCACGACCACCAGCGACGCCTGGGCCCGCTCCACGTCCGCGTCGTCGAGCAGGTCGATCTCGGGGCGCTGGCGCAACTGCTGGACGACGCCGACGCGCAGGACCGGATCGGCGGCGTAGACGGCCACACTCACCCGGTCCGGACGGTCGGAGCCGGAGGTGCGGTACGTGGGCATGTCCGCCGTTGAGGCGGATATGGCCGGGTTGTTCTCGTCCGAACAGGACATGGCGGGGTTACCACCTGACTCATGAGTGCGTGGGGGGGAGCTGGGACGCGGAGCGGCACGGCGATCGCCGTGAAACGGAGTGGGCACGGCGTGGGCACGGCGGCGGGCCACATCAACCGCTCACAAGCGTAAGGGAGTTGACTTTGGCTTCGAAGGCATCACCACTGCCCGCGTGTTGCCCTCGCATCCCTCGTGGCGGCGCGGGCGCGCTCCTACCGTGGTGGCGTGACGCCTTCTGCAGCCTCTTACGGCCCCGGTGCGCCCAGCCTCGACATCCCGGCCGTGACGGTGGCCCCCGGCAGCACCGCCACGACCAGTCTGACCGTCCGCAACGACAGCGACATCGTCGAGGCGTACAGCCTGGAGGTCGTCGGGGACTGCGCCTCCTGGGCCACCGTGGAACCCCCAAGGGTCTCCCTCTATCCCGGCACCTCCGAGACGGTGACGATCCGTCTGGAGCCGCCGCGCTCCCCGGAGATACGCGCCGGTGAGCTGCCCCTGGGCGTACGGGTCCTGCCGACCGAGCACCCCGATGCGGTACAGGTTCCCGAAACCACCGTGCACATCGAGGAGTTCCACGAGCTGCAGACCGAGCTGGCCCCGCGCCGCCGGCGCGGCTGGCTGCGCGGCCGCTACAAGCTTGCGGTGCGCAACCAGGGCAACACCCCGGTGCAGGTGGGCTTCACCCCCGGCCAGGCGGGCGAGGAGCTGGCGTTCGCCTTCAACCCGGCCGAGCCGAAGCTGGAGCCCGGCGAGTCGGTCGAGGTCGGGCTGCGGGTCCGTACGGGCAAGCCCGTGTGGTTCGGCTCCCCGGTGGTGTGGCCGTTCACCCTGGCCACCGCCGAGACCGGTGACCAGGACGAGACCCAGCCGGACGAGACCCCCGACCGGCCGCCGCTGGACGCGGAGTTCGTCCAGATCTCCGTCTTCCCGAAGTGGCTGCTCGCCGTGCTCGCGGCGCTGCTCGCGCTGCTGCTCGCCTGGTTCATGCTGGTCCGCCCGGCGGTGCGCAGCGCCGCGAAGGAGGCGGCCAACGAGGCGGTCCAGCCGCGCCCCACGCTCCCAGGAGAGCAGGGCGGCAACGGGCAGACACCCGGCAACGGTTCCGGCGGCGCGAGCGCCTCGCCCGACGGTCAGGGTCAGGGTCAGGGTTCCGGAGCGGGCGGCGACGGCACCTCGACCGGGGACGGCACCACGGTCGGCGACGGTCAGCAGAGCTCGGCGACCATCGACCTGAAGAGCTCCGGCGGGGAGACCAAAACCGGTACCTACAAGGTGCCCGAGAAGAGCGTCTTCGGTGTGACGGACATCGTCGTCGCCAACTTCCAGGGTGATGAAGGGGTGATGACGATCAGCTTCGGCGACCGCAAGATCACCACGATCGCTCTGGAAACCTTCCGCAACCAGGACTACCACTGGGTCACCCCCATCAAGATCCCCGCGAACAACACCGTGACCATCGAAGTGACCTGCGCGAAGCCGGGCACTCCGGCCACCGGCCGCCGGTCGCAGGGATGTCACGAGGTCCTGAACGTGAGCGGTGTGGTCAGTCGCACCGAGCAGTGATCCGGACCTCAGGCTTCCGATCATTTTCGATTAGTGCCGACTGCATCTGTAAAGAGTGGCCACCGCATCTGTCCAGAAACCGATAACTCTGGTCTCAAAACCGGCATCCAGCCGCAGACGGCACACACACGGCAGCCAGACCAACGACATCATCACGGTCGCCGGCACCTCCGATACCACGTACATCCACACCGACGACCGCCGGAACGCCTCCGGAGGGAGTCGGGGGCGTCGAAGATCTCGCCGGCCGAGACGACGACTGTCCTGGTCCGGCCGGTGCCGACCACCCCCGCCGCGACCGACGCGAAGCCTCGGCGGACAAAGGTGGCTGACACCAACCGCCACTGGCGACAACGACGCGAAGGGGGATGTGCCAACCGGTGACCGGGGCTGCGCGATCCTCGCCTCGACCCGATGCGGCACCGATCGACTGCCGTGGACACGCCGAGATGTGCTTCCTGACCCGACAGCTCCCCCAAGCCCAAGCCTCCGCCGGAGCAGCGCCGCACGTTACGAAAGACCCGGGCCTTGCTTGTTTTCCCGTCCGATCCGAGGGCCGCGTGAGCTGCCGATGCCATGGCAAGCACGCGGCGGAGACGGGAAGGCTCAGGGTCCGCGCGCTACACGGCGATGACGGCGACCCCTGTCCTGCCCCCGTCGACGTCCACCACTGTTCCGTGCACGAAGGCCGCTTCGTCACTGGCCAGCCAGACCACGGCATGCGCGATGGCGTCCGGCGTGCCGACGGCCCCGGCCGGGGTGCCCTTCATCATGATCTCGCCCGGATGGGTCTCGCTGCCTTCCGGGGCCGGGGGCAGGATCACGCCCGGCGAGACGGCGTTCACCCGGACGCCCATCGGTCCGAACTCCGCGGCCCACGCCCGCGTGAGCGTCTCCATGGCTCCCTTGGTGGAGCTGTAGAGCGCGCCGAGAGGAACGCCCAGGCGCGCGATCCACGAGCCGAGGTTGATGATCGCCCCGCCACCGGACTCCGTCATGCCCGGGACGACGGCAGCGGTGAGGAAGAACGGCGCCTTCACGTTCACTCCGTAGACCTTGTCGAACGTCTTCTCGTCGGTGTCGATCGTGCCGGGGGCCGGGTAGATGCCGGCATTGTTCACCAGGATGTCGATCCGCCCGCCCAAGGTCTCACGGGCCCGGTCGGCCAGGTCCTGGGAAGCCTCCGCGCTGCCGTCGAGGTCCGCCATCAGGAAATCGGCCCGGCCACCGGACGTGCGGATCCCTTCGACGACCTGGGCCCCCCGTTCCCGATTGCGCCCGGACACGATGACGTGGGCGCCCTCGGCAGCGAACGCTTCGGCGATCGCCTGCCCGATATTGCTGGTCGACCCTGTGACCAGCGCCGTCTTGTTCCGCAGTCGTTCACTCATGACGCGATCTCCCTTGTCTCGCAGTGTGCTGACCACTGTGCGCCGCAAAGAATGGACCAGCAAGTCCAGAATGGCGGTACGGTGAGACGGAAGGAGGAGAGGAGGTCAGATGCCGGAGGCACCGACCGCGAAAGGCCGCGCCACACGGGCCCGCATCGTCGAGGGGGCAGCCGAGGTGCTGCGCGAGCAGGGTGTCGCCTTCACGACGCTCGACGACATCCGCAGCCGCACCGGCACGAGCAAGAGCCAGCTCTTCCACTACTTCCCCGACGGCAAGGACGAACTCCTGCTGGCGGTGGCCCGGTTCGAGGCGGACCGCGTCCTGGAGGACCAGCAGCCGCACCTGGGGCGTCTGGACTCGTGGGAGTCCTGGCAGCAGTGGCGGGATGTTGTGGTGGAGCGGTATGAACTCCAGGGCGACCACTGCCCGTTGGGGTCGCTGTTCCTACAGGTCGGGCGGTCCCGGCCTGGTGCGCGGGCAATCGTGACGGAGCTGATGCGGCAGTGGCAGGAGCAGCTCGCCCGCGGGATGCGCACTCTTCAGACGAACGGTCTGGTGTCGCCGGCCCTCGATGTGGACCGGACGGCCGCCGCGCTGCTGGCGGGCATCCAGGGAGGCGTGGCCATCATGATGTCCACGGGCGACTCGTCCCACCTGAGGGCGGCGCTCGACACCGGGATCGAGCACCTGCAGGGGACGGCCGGCGAGGCGGTACGGGCCTGACGCCACCGGGACGCCGCCCCGGACCGTTCAGTGGGCCGCCGCGGGCGCGGTCTTCTTGCGAGCTCGGTACGCGGCCGCCTTGATCTTGTTGCCGCAGGAGTCCATCCCGCACCACTGCCGGCGCATACCCCGCGAGCAGTCGATGTAGGTGCAGGTGCACTCGGGGTTGCCGCACTCCTTGAGCAGGGGCACGTCCGGCCCGCTCAGGAGCTCGATGGCGTGGCGCGCCACTGCGGAAAGAGGGCACTTGGCCGCAGAGAAGCTTGTGTCAGAGCGGGAGGTCGTCGGGGAGCACCCGGAACGCCTTGTGACGGCCCAGCGGTCGTACGGCCCGGAAGTCCCGTCGGTCGAGGGTGAGGATCGCGTCGGTGTCGTAGTCGGCGGCGAGCGCCACGTTCACCGCGTCGGCGAGGTCCAGGTCAAGCGCTCCGTAGCGGACGCGGACGGACTGGGCGGCGCCCAAGTGGTGCTCCGTGATCTCCGGCATGACGACACGGCCCCGGCTCATCCAGCGCCGCAGGTCGTCGACCGCGCTGACGGCGGCCTCCCGCCCCAACTCCCGCGTGGCCACGTGATCGAGTTCCGCCAGCAGGAGTGGCGACATGACCAGGAGACCGGCCGCCATGATCGCCTCATTCGCCCCCCTGTGCTCGGGGTGAGTCGAGTCGAGGGCGGCCAGGAGTCCGGACATATCGGCAATGACGACGATCACGCGGCGGGTCCGGAGTCGGAGTCGGCCTCGCGTCGAACGGCGTCTGTGACCGCGTCACGGACCTCGGCCCTGGACGGCGTACGGCCCGGCCCCTCAAAGGTGCGCGAGAACAGCGGCTCGTCCCAGACCCGGTTCGCCATGGCCGCGAGATGGATCCCCTGGCGGATGATCTCGGCCTCGCTTATCCCGCGGCGCTTGGCGGCCTCTTTGATGATCGCCAGGTCCTCGGGGTCGGCGTAGACATTGGTGCGCTTCATGGACATGTACCAAGCGTAGTCCATGTACCAGAGTGATGTACTGGGGCGGGCTCATGGCTCCACCTACCTGCTCAGCCCTCCTCCCCCTGAGAGGCATCCACAACCGATCAGAACCCTTCGTCGTCGTGTGGCCTCAGGCCGCGTGGCATAACGCCGGGGTCAGCTCGGGCGAGGGTACGACCAGGTAGGAGAAGCGGCCCCAGCCTCCGGTCCTGCGCAGGGCCAGGCCGAGGCGGCCGAGGTGCGGTTCCAGCCTCGGCATACGCGCACGGAGGGCGGCCCTGGTCAGTGGCTGCCCTGCCGGGCCCAGCAGAAGCGTCAGATCATGGCAGCACCAGGGTCGTGGATCGGCGAGGACGAGCTCCAGAAGGACTCTCTGCGAAGCGTGTTCGGGAAGCGGCCCGGGCGGCATCGGGTTCTGGCCCTGCGACAGGGGCTCGCGCGCCGCCTCCCTGGCGACCCACCGCTGGTCCGCCATCAGCCGGGCAGCCAGTTCCTCGATCGGCATGCTGCGGGGCAGGACGTTGGTGGCGCCCGCTTCGAGCAGCGCGGCGGGACAGACGCCTTCGGGTGCGAGGACCGTCACCGGGGCCAGCCGCTGCACAATGCCGACGCGCTGCCCCAGTTCATCCGCACCTCCCTCGTCCGGCACGTCGAGAACGGCCAGCGGGCGCGGTCGTCGGGTCAGGAGCTCGCCGTAGGCGTGCAGCGTCCCCCAGGGGTTGACCACCGGTGGCAGCAACTGCGTTCTGCGCGCCTCCCTCAGCAGCCGACCGCTCCGCTCCCGGGCGAGGGAGATCACCACGCACGCCACAGCGGGGGTGTCCGCCCCGAACTCATCAGCCCGGTCGCCCGGTTGGGCCCGTCCGTATGGTTCGTCCTCGATCGCGGGCTGCGACTCGATCGCGGGCTTCAAGGCGAGTGTCCGTGTGAAGCGTCGTACGGCATCTCCGTGTTCTTGCATCTTCTGGCGTGTTTCCTCGTTCTTCTCAGGCCGTCGGGACGATCTCTTTCCCGCGTGCACGAGTGATTCCCAGCCCCCACCGCACAGGGGCCTGATCCGCCGAGCGGATCAGGCCCCTGTCCCCGTCTGTGCGGCCGGGGTCAGCCGTCGGTCTTGGCGGGTTCCTCGCCATGACGGTCGACGACCGCACGCTTCATGACGGCGTCGATGCCGTAGAGCGTGTCGGTCGTGATGCCCCTGGCCTTGTCCTTGGTCATGTACGACCGCGAGCCGAGGTAGGCGAACGAGTGCTTGTCGAAGATCCACACGTCCCGGGTCGCGGACCCGGCGTCCTCGCGGGTGATGCCGATGCCGTGCCGGCCGGCGGCGTCGACGGCATCCGGGATCTGGGTCACACCGGGAATCCTCTCGACGGCCTTGTAGAGCGCGGAGGCGGTCTCCGGCGGCATGATCGTCGAGCGCAGCAGGTCGCCGATCGTCCCGAAGACGGCTTGGTCCTTCGAATCACCCTTCTCCACCCTGGTCCGGGAGTAGAGCAACTTGAGCAGGGCGTCGGGGTCCGTGGGCAGCGAGGCAAGCCACTTGTACGTGGGGTGATCGATGCCCGGCGAAACGGGGTCGGTGGACTCGATGGGGATCTCCTCGCCGGGCATCACGGCGTCCTTCCCCGTATCGCGCATCCACCCCGTCCTGACGACGGGGTCGGAGCTCTGCGACGTCCAGACTTCCCGCGTGTGCAGGCCGCCGAGCCGCACGGGGCCGTCGAAGGTGCCGGTGTTCTCGCGGGCCACGCTCTCGACGTACACGAACTGGCCTTCCTTCACCGGCGTCTCGTCGGTCTCCATGGCCGCGGCGGCGATCCGGTCGAGGGTGACGGAGGCGCTGTTCGCCTTGGCGGGTGCGGTGGTGGAACCGGCCGCCGGGGCGGAGCTGTGGCCGCCGCCGGAGAAGGTGATGACCAGCGCCCCGGCCAGGGCCATCGACACGGCCGGCAACACCAGGACCGGGCGCGGGAGCCGGCGGCGGCGCGGTGCCCGGGACGTCTGGGCGGAGGGGGTGTGGTCGCGGTCGATCTGCTGCATCAGGGCTTCCTTGTAACGGAGATGACGGCTCGGCGAGAGGTCCCATTCGGCCGATGCCAGCAGTTCCTCCGTCTCACTCCGGGCGGACCCGGCGCGGGGCAGGTTGTCGGCGTTCATCGGGTTTCCTCCTGCAGGAACAGGGCCGCGAACGCGGCCTCACTCTCCATCTCTCCGCGGGCGCCCGGCAGTTCCGCTTCCAGGCCCCGGAGTTGGCCGGAGCTGAGCCGGGCCAGTCGCGCCCGGGCGCGCGAGAGCCGCGACCGCACGGTGCCGACCGGGACGCCGAGCGCCTCGGCGGCCTGCTGGTAGTCCAGCCCGGACGCCACACACAGCGCGAGCACCTCCCGGTCCTGGCGTCGCAGTTGACGCAGGGCGTCGTGGACCACCGCGAGGCGGCGGGCGTCGTCGATCCGGCCGGCCGTCTCGTCCGCGAAGTCCTCGACCGGGCGGGGTTCGGGGCTGCGCGCCAGGAAGGCGAGCCGCCGGCGCAGGCCGCGGTTGGCGTTGTGCGCCTTGTGCGTGGCGATGCCGAGCAGCCACGGCTTGAGTGAGCCGCCCTCCGGCTCCACCGATTCCCGGGTGCGCCAAGCGGCGAGGAAGGTCTCGGACATCGCCTCCTCGGCCTCCGACCAGTTGCCGGTCAGCCGCAGGGCATGGTTGTAGACAGCCCGCGCGTTCTGGTCGTACAGGTCGGCGAACGCCGCGCGGTCCCCTGCCCGTATGCGCGCACGCAACGATTCCGCTGGTTCTGTATGGCTCACACTTTTTACTCTCCGCGGCCCCGGCCCGGTTCCTGTGGCATGCGCCACACCACTGTCGGAAGGGGCGGGTGCTGTCGAAGCGTGAGCATGGCAGCCCGCCCTCGGAGAACTCGACGCCGGCGTCGGTCAAGGGCACCGGTTCGGCCGGGTGCCAGATCAGCTGGGGTTTCCCGGAGACCGGGCGCCTCGGCGTTTCCGGGGCGCTCTTCTTCTTCGTCTCCCACCGCTCCCGTCAGCGTTCGAGGGAGGCGGCGTCGCCCATGACGATCACCGGGTGCTGGGCGGGGTCGAGGGTGCGCAGCAGCTCCTTCATGTGCTGCTTCGCCACGCTCACGCAGGCGTGCGTGGGCCCGCCGTGGTCGACGTGCAGCCAGATGCCGCCGCCCTTGTCCGCGCCGAGCGGGCGGGTCCAGTCGAGGGGCGTCGTTCCGGGCTTGTGGTTGTAGTTGATCGCTACGACGTAGTCGAAGGAGCCCGCGAGCGGCTCGCCTTCGAAGCCCGTGCCGTTGATGGTGAATCCGCGCCCTTGGTCGTAGGGCAGCTTGGTGCCGGGGTCGGGCAGCAGTCCGCCCGCGTCGGTGAGGGCGAACACGCCGATGGGCGAGCGGAGATCGCCGACGTGATGGTCGTCCGTCCAGCCTTTGAGAGCGTTGTGGGCCGGCCAGGTGGCTCCCGGCTCCCAGCCCGTGCCGGTGCGCCGGTACAGCACCACCCGCGAGGTCGAGGAGTTCTTGCCTCGGCCAGTGACCAGGACGACCTGGCGTGCGTTGCCAGGGATCTCGGCCAGCGTCCGGGGCCCCAGGCCCGGCAGCCGCGCGGGGCCGGCGCTGTTCGAGGACGCCTGCCCGGGCCTGGCCTGGGTCGTGCCGGGAGCGGCGGACACGGTGGCCGATCCGTCGTACGCACCCACGGTCACCGGCCGGCCGTCGTCGGCCGTCCTGACACCCGTCCCCGTTCCGCCACATCCGGTGAGCGTGACGAGCAGGGCCAGGCCGGCGGCCGGTATCCCGAGACGACTCACGCCGAGGGTTGCAGAGGTGGTCGCTTGTCGATTCCCGGCCGGGACACGAAGGCACGGGCGCCCGGACAGACGACGAGTTGATGAAGCCATGATCGTCAGACTGGAGGAGACCTGTGAGGAACTCGTCAGCTCCAGACCCCCGGCCCGGAGCTGCGACGGAAAGCGGACCTAGGGCCTGTCGGCCGACGCACCCGTTCGCCGAGTGACCGGAGGCGGACCTTTCCGCGTTCGAGCAAAGGCCGAGGCCGACCGCCGGCCTCCGCATCCCGCCGCCCGACCCGCCGGACGGCGCCCGCCTGTTGGACCGGCCTGCCAGGGAATCGTGAGCGGCTCGCCCGTCATCGAGCCGGATAAACAGCAGCGCCATTCAGCCCATTAATCATTTGTGCAGATGACGCACCGAATTCTTCTATTTCGGCGAAACCCACCCGGAGAAGCCATTACAGGGCCGTCTTCCTACGTAATATGCCAGCCGCAGAATCAGATTCTGCGCGGCCGGGAATCTCCAAGATCATCCTCTCAAAGGAGTTGGCCCCTCGATGACGCTGAATATCCTTGACGCGCCTCCACGGCGCACATTGTCGGTGTGGATCGCTGCGGTGACGGCCGTGGTGATCGCCGCCGTCGTCCTCGCGATGACGCCGACACGCGCAAACGCTGTTGCCAGCCCTGTGCCTCTGGGCACGGCAGCCAGTTTCGGAGTACTGGCCGGCGCCACGGTCACCAACACCGGTCCCACGGTGGTCAACGGTCTCAACGTCGGCGTAAGCCCCGGGACGGCCATCACCGGGTTCCAGGCGTCCGACGGTGGGCCAGGCATTGTGACCGCGCCCGGGACTCTGCACTCTGCCGATGCCGTCGCCGGCCAAGCCAAGATTGACTTGAATACGGCGTACAACCAGGCCGCCGGACAGACTCTGACGGACGCGGTGTACAACGACGCTCCCCATCAGTTCGGTGGCCAGACGCTGACGCCGGGCCTCTACAGGGCGAACAGCTCCGCCTCGATCACCGGCACACTGACCCTGGACGCCCAGGGGAACTCCAGCGCCGTCTGGGTGTTCCAGATCGGTTCGTCGCTGACGACGGCATCCGCCAGCACGGTGAGCTTCATCAATGGCGCCTCGCCGTGCAATGTGTACTGGCAGGTCGGCAGCTCGGCCACGCTCGGTACCAACTCCACGTTCGTGGGCACCATCCTGGCCGACACCTCGATCACCGCCACCACGGGGGCGACCATCAACGGCCGACTGCTGGCCGATGCGGGCCTACGCGGTGACGGCGCCGTGACGCTGGACAGCAACAGGATCTTCCAGGGGCCGTGCGCGACCGGGGGCAGTGGTGGGACCACAGCCGGTCTGGTCACCGGCGGTTTGGTCGCCGGGGCCACGAGCGGTGGCACCACCACGAGCGGTGGCACCACCACGAGCGGTGGCACCAGCACGGGCGGTGGCACCAGCACGGGCGGTGGCACCAGCACGGGCGGTGGCACGGGCAGCGCCACGGTCGGCGCCATCGCCGGCGTGCCGACGGGTGGCGGAACCGGTGGCGACGTGGGTGGTCTCCTCGGCGGCGTCCTGACGACGGGCGGCACCTCGGGCGGAGCGCTCGGCGGCCTCGTCGCGGGCGCTACGACGAACGGGAGCACGGGCGCCGCCACGGGCGGCGTCAACGGCGGCGTGACCGGCGGGACCGAGCAACCGGGCAAGCCCGAACACCACGACCACGGGAAGCCGGAAAAGCCGGGTGACCACGATCACGGTGGGAAGCCCGAAGAGCACGGCGGTTACGGCGGGTACGGCGACAAGCCCGGCAAGGACGACGACTACGGCAGCCTTCGTCACTGAGTCGTTCATGCGTCCCCGAGGGGACGGGCGGCACGCGGCGGATCGTTGTCGATTCCGTCGCGTGCCGCCGCCGGAAGCTCAGGAGAAGCAGTGAGAGAAGCCGGGATCGAAAGGCCGGGTGGGGCCGTGTTGGATGGCACTGCATCGACTGATGCGGACGAATCCGCGGACGAATCCGCGGACGAATTTCCGCAACAATCGGCGCCACAATCCGCACAACAATCCTCGGAAGGATCCGCGGAACAATCGCAGCCTCCGCCGGCCTTCCTGCAAGCGGTGACGAATACTGCCGTGTTCCTCTGCCTGGCGACGGCCCTGGTCCATGTGCTCCTGGTGTTTCTGCACGTGGCTCCCCCGAACCCGCTGTCCCGGCAGTACAGCCGGCAGGTCAACGCGTGGGTCTTCCCGCTGTTCGAGCAGAACTGGCGACTCTTCGCCCCGGATCCGGAGTCCGTCAACCGGCAGATTTCAGCGAGGACCACGCACACCACACCGGACGGAACCGTGCAGGTGAGCGGCTGGTTCGATCTGACCGCCGTGGATGATTCCGCGGTGAAGCACAACCCCTTCCCGAGTCATACGGCGCAGAACATGCTGCGGCGGGCCTGGAGTTCCTACCTCGAAAACCACGCCGACGACGACCAGCCGCGCTCGCAGCGGGCGCTGATGACTCAGCAATACCTGACCAACATCGCGTCGGATCGCGTCGCCTCCCACCGTGGCGGGAGCTTCGAGGCCATCCAGCTACGGGTGGTCACCGTGCCCATCGCCGCGCCCGCCGCGGCCGGCGGCGCGGGCGCGGCCGCAGTCGCGCCGAGGGCGGCCGATACGCGGTATCTGCCCTGGTGGAAGGTGGAGGTGGACTCCCATGGAAACTGAGCAGCTACCCGCATCGCCCCCTCGTACCGCCGAGAAGGCGGGGGTGGGCGCGCCGCACCGCGTACTCGACCGTGTTCGAGCGGCTTTCGACGTCCTGACCGAGCGGCCGGTCTCCCTGTACGCCGCGGCGGTCCTGCGCATCGGATACGGGCTTGTCTACCTCGTCTTCCTGCTGCGCGAGTTTCCGCACCGCGACGAGATCTGGGGTCCGGGATCACCGTGGACGCCGGAGTTGGCGAGGCAACTGTTCGACCAGACGGGATGGATCAGCATCCTCACCCTGTCCGACAACCGGGCCTACTTCGATGCCTGTTACGTACTGGCCGTCGGCGCGTCGGCACTGTTCGCCCTCGGCTGGCGGACCAGAGCGGTGTCCGTGCTGTTCGCGGTCGTGGTCGCGTCGTTCCACAGCAGGGCGATCTTCATGACCGACGGAGGAGACAACCTCATCCTCCTCATGGCCGTCTACCTCGTCCTCACCGCATGCGGCCGTCGCTGGTCCCTGGACGCACGCAGAATCCGGCTTCGAGCATGCGCGGGTGCTACGGCGCGCCCGTCGGTGGACCGGATGGCGGGTGGGCTCCGGCATCACCTCCGCGCTTCCCGGCGGACCCTGGCCGCCGTGCTGCACAACTGCGGGATGTTCGTCATCGCGGCCCAGGTCTGCTTCCTCTACGGGTCCGCGGGCCTGTACAAGGTGCAGGGCGGATCCTGGGGCAACGGGACCGCCCTTCACTACGTCCTGAACCTCGACCTGTTCCGGCCCTGGCCCGGGCTCTCCCTCATGGCGGACGAGCACGACCTACTGATCGCCATCGCCTGCTACATGACGGTGCTGTTGCAGGTCGCCTTCCCGTTCGTCCTGTTCGGGCGGCTCAAGTACCCGGTCCTGACCATGCTGTTGGGCATGCACCTGGGTATCGCGGTACTCATGGGACTGCCCCTCTTCTCCGGCGCGATGATCATCGCCGACGCCGTGTTCCTGCCGGACCGCTTCTACCGGGCTCTGGGACGGCTGTGGCGACGCATCGCTCGGGGCGCGGGTTCCGGAAGAACGGCGGACGCGCCCCGGACACCCCGTGCACTGGTACCTGCGCAGAGCGAAAGCGAACCCGCCGGCTGAGGCCGTATCCCGTCCCGCTCGAAGGCGAGGAGGGCCTCCCGGACGGTGGTGATGCCCTGTCGGACGGCGGCCCGGTCGATCAGGCCGGCGCGGCGCCGGGTGTGCGGTCCTTCAGGGGGTGAGCTCAGGGGGTGAGCTGCTGGTGTCCTATGGCGGAGAGCAGTTGGAGCTTTCCCTGGCTGTCCGTGCCGGGGCGGGCGGTCATGACCACCAGGGTCTGAGCGCGGTTCTCGGTGAACAGGACCTGGGCGTCCACGTCGATGCGGCCGAGGTCGGGGTGGACGATGGTCTTGCTGTCCGCGTAGCGCTGGGCGACTTCCTGGAGTTCCCACAGGTGGGCGAACTCGGGGCTGCGTTCCTGGAGTTCGGCGACGATCAGGGCGGCCCGGGGGTCGCCGCTGCCGGCCGTGAGCGCGGCCCGCAGGCGGGCTGCCTGGGCGCGGCTGTGGCGCGGGTGGTCCTCCTCGGGGTACACCAAGCGCTCGGCCGGGTCGGTGAACCAGCGGTAGTAGGCACTGCGGGCCAGGCCGGTGTGTCGGGTCTGGTCGCCGAGCAGGGCGGTGGCGAGCGGGTTCATCGCGAGGGGACGGATGCGTCCTTCCACGCCGACGCGTCACCGGAGGCGATCTTCGAGAACACCTGGGAGCCGCCCTGGCGGTCGAGCAGGTACTCCAGGTACATCAGCGTCGGCCACTTGGAGTTCGCGGCGAGGGAGAGCGGCATGACGCCTTTGCCCTTCAGCTTCTTCACGGCCGCCAGCAGGTCGGCGTACGTCTTCGGCGGCTCGACGCCCGCGTCGGCCAGCACCTTCTTGTTGTAGTAGAGGACGACCGGAGCGAGGCCGTTGGCGGGCACGCCGTAGACCTTGCCGTCGAAGGTGGCGCTCTGCATCACGCTCGGAGTGAACCGGTCCGTGTTCGCCTCGGCCGCCGTCAGCGCGTCGACCTTGCCGGCCTTGACGTAGTCGTCCAGGGCCCCGCCGCCCCAGCTGAAGAAGATGTCCGGGGCCTGGTTCGCGCCGAAGGCGACGCGCAGCTTCTGCTTGTAGTCGTCGTTCGCGAACAGCCGCAGGGTGATCTTCTCGTCGGGGTGGTCCTTGTTGTAGGCGTCGACGGACTCCTTGAGGATCGTCTGGTCGTTGAGCGCCCACATCGTGAGGCCCTTCGCGGACGAGCCCGCGGACGATCCGGACGGTCCCGAACTCCCGCACGCGGCAAGGCCCATGGCCGCCGTGAGGGTGACCGCGGACGCGACGACGGTTACGAAATACTTTCGCGATCCCGTGCCCCTGCACGGAAAGCAGGGGCGCCGACCGCACGCGCCGTCGTCGCCCGTCGCCTGCGGGCGATAGCAGCAGAGAGTAGCTTCGACCTGGACCAGCAGCAGCCGGGCACATCGCCACCTGCCCCGTCACCGAGCTGGAGCATCCGGGACATGCGCCTGCATTTCGGCTGGATACCGGTCGACGACCGCGCCTGGCAGGTCCAGGAGGCCCTCACCCGGCGCGGACAGCACCGCAGCGCCGGAGCCGTCGATCTCGTGGTGGCCGCCACGGCCGAGGTACAGGGGCTGCTGTTCTTCGAGCGCGCGCTCAGGCGTCACCAGTTGACGGCGTCGTCCATCGACTGCTGCCAGTACGTGACCTCGAGCGAGTCGTCGACGTAGACGCCCTTCGCGGGCAGCGACGGGTGAGCGCCCGCGCCGACGCTCTCGTTTCCGGAGCGGCCGCGGAAGTAGACGGTCAGGGACTTCTCGGTGTGGCCGTTCGAGCCGCTGCCGTCGGTGGCGGACAGGCTCACTGAGGCGTAGCCGGACTCGCCCGGCTCGAGCGTGACGACTGCCTGCGGCTGCGACTCCTCGATGACCGGAGGCACGGCCTGGGCCTCGCCGAAGCGGATGGCCGGGTAGCCGTAGAGGTAGCAGGTCTTGCCGCCGGTGTTGGTCACCGTGAGCAGCATGTGGTTCACGGGGCGGTTCAACGGGGCCGCGACCGTCTTGGTGTTGGACCCCTCGCAGGTGACCGGCTTGCCGGAGGAGCCGGGGGCCTTCGACGCAGAGGTGTCCGTGGCCGGCCTGGTGGTGGCGGTGGCGGGCTTGCCGTCCGAGGAGGCGGAAGAAGAAGAGGAGGAAGAAGAAGAAGAGTTGGATCCGGAGCCGGAACCGGAAGTGGAAGTGGCAGTGCCGGAAGGGGAGTTCGCGGTCGTGGTGGACGCCGAGGCACCCTCGTCGCGGGCCCCTGTTCCGTCGTTGCACGCGGTCAGGGAGAGCGCGGCGAGAACGGCGGTCGCGGCGGCGCCGACGAGACGAGTGCGGGAGGTGCGGAGGTTGGACATGTGGCTGTGCCCCTTCGGTGTTCGGGTGGGGGTGGTGATTGGATGACCGAAGCTTGTGAGGTGATCCGTCCCAACCGCCACGCACGGCGGGCAGTTGGGGACGCTGGAACGCCGAAACGCGCTCTGACCAGGGAGAATGCAGTGGCCCTGGAACGCGTGACTGGGACACGGGGATGGGGGAACGGGTGGCAGCGGCAACAGGGGCCGAGGAGACGGAGGCCTTCGCACGGCTGCTGCGCGAGCTCAAGGACCGCTCAGGACTGAGCTACGGGGCGCTTGCCAAGCGGCTGCACATGAGCACGTCGACACTGCACCGCTACTGCAACGGCACCGCCGTGCCGATCGACTACGCACCGGTGGAGCGCCTCGCAAGGGTCTGCCGGGCAACGCCGCAGGACCTGGTGGAGCTGCACCGGCACTGGATCCTGGCGGACGCGGCACGGGGGCGCAGGGCGGATCAGGTCACGCCGACGGGTTCGACTCAGGGAGCCGCCGGTTCGGCCGGGTCGGCCGGGTCGGCCGGGTCGGCTGATACGGCTGGTTCGGCTGAAACGTTTGAGACGGTCGATCCCGGCTCAACGGAATCGCACGGACGGGGCGACGGCGAGAACGGTGAGCCGGTTGTCGTCGACGTGCCGCGGGACCTCGCACCGCCCCGTCCTCCCCGTCGTCGCCTTCGTCGCCGCACCGTGCTGATCGCCTCCGTCGCGGTGGCCGCCGTGCTGGGGGCTGTCGTGCTCGCCGTGAATCTGCCGTCCGGCGGCGCGGGTGGCCGGCGAGCGGCCGGCGACACCGCCGTGATCACCGGCACGGCGGACGCCGGGAAGCCGTCCGCCGTGCCGTCCCCGAGCGCGAAGGGACACAAGCCGTCCGCATCTGCCTCCGCCTCCACCACCGAGTCCGAGGGGGCCGGATCCGGCACTTCGAAGGGCGACGGCAAGCAGGGCGCGGCCCAGTCCACCGGCGACAGCGCCACCGACGCCGTCCCGCTCACTGTCGGCACCCGTCCCTACGTCTACGACGACCCGTGCAGCCAGCACTTCCTGGTCAACAGCGAACCCGAACAGGTCGGCCCGCCGGCGAGCGAGCAGGACGCCCCGCGCTGGGCCGCCGCGTACGGGGCGGTGTCCTCGGGCGAACAGCGGATCGCCCTCACCGTCCAGGGCACCGGCGAGGACACGGTCGTCCTGGAGGCGTTGCACGTACGCGTCCTCACCAAGGGCGCGCCGCTCGCCTGGAACGACTACTCGATGGGCGTCGGCTGCGGTGGTGGCGTCGGCACCAAGTCGTTCGACATCGGCCTCGACAACGGCAGTCCCACGGTCACCGTCAAGAACGGCCAGCGCGACTTCCCGTACAAGGTCAGCGAGTCCGACCCGGAGGTCTTCTACGTCAACGCCCACACCGAGGCGCACGACGTCCGCTGGGACCTCACCCTGGACTGGTCCAGTGGCAGCCGCCGTGGCACCGTCCACATCGACGACAACGGCACCGCGTTCCGTACCAGCGCCGACGCGGACCGCCCGGGCTACGACTACCCGCTGGGCGGCGGCGAGTGGATCAAGCGGGAGAGCTGACGGGATCCTGGCGTGCCTTGCGGACGTCAGCCCTGCCGAGGAGGTCTTCGGCCGGCCCGGCCGTCTCGTTCCTCACCCTGGCTCGGTCAACGGACCACGCGACCAGAGCCACCACCACAGCCGCTCCGGCCGCGTAGACCGGCAACCACAGGGTCGTGGTGGCGGACAGGCGGTCGGCGACGGCGGGACACCTGTCGCGGGTGCCCGGCATCGGAAACAGCCACGCCCAGCGCTGCAGTATGGGGGCCAGTGCGATCGATGCGCACAGGCCGACGACCAGCGAATACGCCGTCAGATTCCGCGCGTACTCGGATCGGAGGCCGGGCGTCCACGTCGGCAGCCGGTAGGTAGAAGGAGAAGATCACCGCGAGAAGCGTCACCCCGATGTAGGTGGCGAACCACTGCCACGAACCTTCCGCGAGTGCGGCCGCCAGCACGGCGGCGAGGGCAATGCCGATGACCCCCGGCGCACCGGCAACGTCATGACCCGCACTGGTGGATGCCGAACTCCGGGGTCCTCGCGGGCTGGAATCGTTCACGCTCTCAACGCTTCACGCCAGTTCGAGCTGCGATTCCGGTTGCCGCGCTGGTGCGGGCTTCGATTCCCACAGTTTGGTGGTCCGTACGTAGCCGTAGATCACCGAGGTCATCGCCAGAATGAGAAGGGGTCCAGATACCCACTGGTGCCTGGCCATCTCCATCGGCAGATAGCGATAGGACACCAAGAGCGCGGCGAAGACCGCTGCACCGTAAGCGACCAGCTGGATTCCTGATCGGTCCCAGCCGTGGTCGTGCGCGCGCAGAGCCCCCTCGATCGTGAGCGCGAACACCGCGCCGGCAATGAGGTCGGCGCCGTAGTGGTAGCCGAATCCCAGCGTTGCGCAGAGCGTGGCGATCAGCCAGAACGTGCCCGCGTATCGCAGAATCCGTGGGCCCGTGCGGGAATGAACGAAGATCGCGGTAGCCCACGCCGTGTGCAGGCTGGGCATGCAGTTGCGTGGGGTGATCTCGTCGAACGGCATGTGGTGCGGGGTAGTGATCGGCGGCAGTGTTTCCGGCCACAGGTCGGCCGCCGCCCAGTGCCCGCTGGGCGGCGTTTGTGCCCACAGGCTGACCGCCGCCCAGTGCTCGGCGCCGGTGCCGTAGGCGAAGACCGGTCCGACCACCGGGAAGATCATGTAGATGGCCGGCCCGAGGAGGCCGATCGCCAGAAAGGTGCGCACCAGATGGTGGCGCGGGAAGCGGCGCTCGACCGCCACGTTGCGCAGTTGGTACAGCGCGACGACGACCGCGGCCACCGCGAGCTGACCGTAGACGATGTCGAGAAAATTGAAGCCGATCGGGCCGGTGGCCTCGACGATCCGGCCCGCCGGCCACGACGGGTTGCCCAGCGCGTGATCGGCGGTTGCCACGTACTGGTCGAGCACCGCCGGGCGGGTCTTCGAGGTGACGAGCAGCCAGGTGTCGCCGGTCTTGCGGCCGGCCACCAGCAGCAGGGCCAGCCCGACGCCCTTCAGCAGCAGGACACGTTCCCGGCCGGTCCGGCGCGTGACGGCGATGACCGCACAGCCCAGAATCACCCACAATGCGCCATTTCCGAAGGGCTGGCCGTGGGTCGTCCTGGCGTCGACCGCCCACCGCACCAGCGAGAAGACGACGTCGATACCGATCGCGGCACCAGCCGCGATGAACCGCTGCCGCCAGGTGAGCACCACCATCATCAACGCCATACTGGCGTACAACAGCGGCCCCGATTTGGGGGCGAATATCACCTCTTGCACCTGGTTGGTAATCGGCCCGGGCAGGCCGTAGCGACGCGCGGCGATCTCCAGCATGATGAGGAATCCGAGGGCCGCCACGCCCGCCACGGCCCAGAGTCTCGCCCGTGGTCGGCGCCACCCGGAGAACGTAATTCCGTATCTTATTCGTGCACATATCTGCGATTTCATAAATCTCACTTTTCAGTAGATACGCTGATTTTTACTGAGCAGTTGATAATCGCGCAATGGCATTGTTTCCGGTGAAGGGCGGGCAGTGAAGCGTCGCGTCCGGCGCGGTACTGGCTAATCTTCAGGCGTGATAACCGAGTTGACCCTGCTGTCCCGAGTCGCCTGTCGCGGGCGGGAGATCACCGCCCCCCGGCTGCGCGGGCTGTTGGCATTGCTTGCCGAGGATCTGCGTACCGGCTGCAGCACAGGGCGGCTGGTGGAGGGTCTGTGGCCGGACGAGCTGCCGGAGCGGCCGGGGAAGGCTGCGCAGGTCCTGGTGTCGCGGCTCAGGGCGCAGATAGGGGCCGACCTGGTCGTGAGCACGCCGACGGGGTACCGGCTGGCGCTGGACGAGGCACAGGTCGACAGTTCCGCGCTGCTGCTGCACGAGGCGGCGAGCGCCGAGCGCGCGAGGGCCGGGGATCACGCGGGCTCCTTGGCGCAGGCCGAGGCGGGCCTGGCTCTGTGGGACGGGAGTACGGGCGCCGGGGCGGGAGAGAACCTGCACGATCCGGTGGTGGCGCTGCGCGCCGATCGGGGCCGTGCGCATCGTGCGCTGGTCCGCTTCCGGGCGCTCGCGCTCGCCCGGACGGGGCGGCGGGAGGAGGCGGCGGCGCCGCTGGCCGGGCTGGCCCGCGAACTGCCGCGCGACGAGGAGGTGTTGGCTGAGCTGCTGCGGTGTGAGGCCGCGACCGCCGGGCGGGCCGCGGCGCTGACCCGCTACGACGCCTATCGCCGCGGGCTGCGGGACGAGCTGGGGACCGATCCGGGGCCCGGACTCCGGTCCGTGTACCAGGAGTTGGTGCGGGCGGACGCGCCGACGGTCCGGCATGGTGTGCCGCACGAGCCGAATCCTCTGCTGGGGCGAGATGCCGATGTCACCGCCGTGGGCGAGTTGCTGCGCGCGGTGCGGGTGGTCACGGTCGTCGGTCCCGGTGGGCTCGGCAAGACCCGGTTCTCCCACGCGGTGAGCCGGGCGGCCGAGCAGCCCGTCGTTCACTTCGTCACCCTGGCCGGTGTCCTCGCCGACGACGACGTCGCCGGTGAGGTCGCCTCGGCCGTCGGTGCCGGGGAGGGCGGGCGGTTCAGCGGGGGCGGGGATGCGGTGAGCGGCATCGTCGCCGCGCTGGGCGCCGGACCCGCCCTGCTGGTCCTTGACAACTGCGAGCAGGTGATCCCCGGCGCGGCGGATCTCGTACAGGCGCTGGTGTCGCGGTCGAAGGAGCTGCGGGTCCTGGCCACCAGCCGGGCTCCGCTGGGGCTGACCTCGGAGTCCGTGTACGCCCTGCCGGAGCTTTCGCTGGCGACGTCGGTCGAGCTCTTCGAACAGCGGGCGCGAGCCGCCCGGCCCGGCGTGGAACTGCCCGCCGACAAGGTTGCCGAGATCTGCCGTCACCTGGACGGGCTGCCCCTGGCCGTCGAACTCGCCGCGGCCCGGGTCCGGGTGCTCTCCGTGGCCGACATCTCGCGCCGGCTGCGGGACCGTTTCGCGCTGCTGCGCGGCGGCGCCCGCGACGCGCCCGAGCGGCATCGCACGCTGCAGGCCGTGGTCGAGTGGAGCTGGAATCTGCTGGAGCCCGATGGGCGGGCGGCGCTGCGTGCGTTGTCCGTGTTCCCCGGCGGGTTCACCGAGGACTCGGCCCAGTGGGTGCTCGGAGAGAGCGCGGACGCGCTGACCCTGCTGGAACAGCTGGCCGGTCAATCGCTCATCAAAGTGGGTGACAGTCCTTCCGGGGTGCGCTTCCACATGCTGGAGACACTGCGGGAGTTCAGTGCCGCCCGGCGCGCCGAGGCCGGTGAGGAGGAGACGGTGACCGGCCGGTTCCTGCTCTGGGCCCGGGACTTCGGGCGGGCACACCACGACGTGCTGTTCAGCGGCGGCCCGCAGCGCCCGTGGATCCTCATCGGGGCCGAGCAGGACAACCTCGTCCTGGCCCTGCGGTACGCGATGGTCCGCGCCGACGGGCCCACCATCGCGGCTCTCACCGCCGCGCTGGGCTCGCTGTGGGCCACCGGCTCCAACTACGCCCGGCTCGCCGCCCTCGCCGACGACACCGCCGGGCCGCTGTCCCATTTCCGTCCCGGCCCCGAGAACCCCGACGACGTCGAGACGGCCCGCAGCGCGGCGACGGTGTGCACGGCCAGCCTCTTCATGGGCCGCGGCCCCTACGCCGTACGCCATCTCGTCACGCTGCGCCGACTGCCGCCCGCCTCGCCGGACACAGTGGCGCGGGCGCTGGCCATCGTGCTGTGCGCCTTCCCGGAGATACACCCGCCGCAGTACACGCGGCTGCAGGAACTCTGCGACGCCGACGCGCCCATGCTGGCGGGCATGGCTTCGGGCGTCGCCAGTTACGTATGGGAAGCCGAGCACGAGACGGAGCGCGCGCTGGAGTGCGCCCGTCGGATGCTCGGCGCGCTGGGGCACATGGGGAATCCGGCCATGCGGCTGCTCAGCCATGGGCGGATCAGCGAGCTCTGCCTGAAGCTCGGGTACGGCGCGGAGGCGTACGACCATCTCCGGGCCGCGCTGAGCGCGCTCGACGAGGTCGGCGACTGGTCGGACACGATCGGTGTCCGCTCGGGGCTGGTGCTCGCCTGTCTGCAGCGCGGGGACGTCGACGAGGCGGAGTACTGGATGAGTCTCGCGGCCCTGGATCAACAGCCGGAGTCCGCCGAGGTCTTCAACACCGATCTGCCGGCCCGGGCGGAGATCGCGCTGGCCCGCGGGCTGACCGAGGTCGGGCTCGGGCTGTGGCGCCAGGCGGTGGAGCGGATGCGGGAGGGCGTCCTGCAGTATGCCGACGATCCGTTCGTGGATCCGTGGTCGCTGACGATCCAGTCGGCCGCTTTGTCGGCGCACGCGCAGTACGGCCGACTCGAGCCGGTGTCCGGGCTGGCCGAGCAGCTGCGGGAACGGCTGCTCGGGATGCTGTCCGGCTCCCCGGGCGGCGGCCCTCCGGCTCAACTGCCGGTCTACGGCACGGTGTTGACGGCGCTCGGCTTCGCCGGGCTGGCCGGGGGCGATCGTAGTGCCGTACGGCTGCTGGCGCTCGCGGAACGAATGCCCGCGGTACGGGAGTATCCCTCCCTGTCCTCGGCCCGCTCCCGGCAGGCCGCCGAGAACGCCGACAGGGCGGCCTACGACGACGCGAGGTCGACGTACGCCGCCCTGGGGCGGGAGGAACTGCGGGCCGCGGCCCTGCACGAACTCAACTCCGCGGCTCACGGTTGAACTTCGCCTTGGACCACAGGTAGCCCAGCACGGTCAGCCCCAGGCACCAGACGACGGCCAGCACCGCGCTCTTGGTGCCGATCCCGCTGCCCAGCAGCAGCCCGCGCAGGGTCTCGATGACGGGCGTGAAGGGCTGGTACTCGGCGAACCAGCGGAACCAGCCCGGCATGGCGTCCACCGGCACGAACGCGCTGGACAGGAACGGCAGCATCACCAGCGGCGTCCCGATGTTGCTGGCGCCCTCGGGGTTGGGGCTGATCAGGCCGATGCCGACCGCGAGCCAGGTCAGCGCGAGGCTGATCAGAGCCATCAGCCCGGCCGCCGCGATCCACTCCACCGGGGTCGCGTCGGGCCGGAAGCCGATGGCCAGTCCGATGCCCAGGACCAGCACCAGAGCCATCAGCGTCTGGAGCACGCTGCCGATCACGTGGCCGATCAGCACGGAGGCGCGGGAGATCGCCATGGTGCGGAAGCGGGCCATGATGCCCTCGGTCATGTCGGTGCACACGGCCACCGCGGTGCCGAGCGAGGTCATGGCCACGGTCAGGAGAAGGATGCCGGGGACGATGTAGGCGACATAGTCGGCACGGTTCGCGTGACCGCCGGTGATGCCGGCGCTCATCACATTGCCGAAGACGTACACGAACAGCAGCAGCAGGATGACCGGGGTGAGCAGGAGATTCAGGGTGAGGGAGGGGTAGCGGCGGGCGTGCAGGAGGTTGCGCCGGAGCATGGTGAGGTTGTCGCGGAACGCGTAGGTGGCGGTGCTCATCGGACGGTCTCCTTGCTGGTGGAGGGGGCGGGGACGGGGCTTGCGGTCAGGGCGAAGAACACGTCGTCCAGGTCCGGGGTGTGCACGGACAGCTCGTCGGCCTCGATGGCAGCGGCGTCCAGCCAGTCGAGAATGGCGCGCAGTTCGCGCTGGCTTCCGCCGCTGGGGATCTGCAGGGTGAGCGACTCGTCGTCGCGGGTGGTCTCGCGCAGGGCGGTGGCCGCCTGCTCGTACGCCACCGGGTCGGAGAAGCGCAGCCGCACATGGCCACCGGGGACGAGCCGCTTGAGCTCCTCGGCACTGCCCTCGGCGACGATGCTGCCGCCGTTGAGCACCGCGATGCGGTCGGCGAGCTGGTCGGCCTCGTCCAGGTACTGGGTGGTCAGGAAGACGGTCGTACCGCCGGAGACCAGCTCGCGGATGATCTGCCACATGGTGTGCCGGGAGCGCGGGTCGAGGCCGGTGGTCGGCTCGTCGAGGAAGATGATCCGCGGGCTGCCGACCAGGGTCATGGCGATGTCGAGGCGGCGCTTCATTCCGCCGGAGTAGGTGGAGGCGGGCTTCTTCGCGGCCTCGGTGAGATCGAACCGCTCCAGCAGCTCGGCGGTGACCTGCCGTCCCTCAGGCTTGGAGAGGTGGTGCAGGTCGGCCATCAGGAGCATGTTCTCCTCGCCGGTGATCAGTCCGTCCACGGCGGAGAACTGGCCGGTGACACCGATGGCGGCCCGTACCGCCTGGGCCTCGGCGGTGAGCTCGTGCCCGGCGATCCGCGCCTGTCCGCCGTCGGCGGAGATCAGCGTCGACAGGATGTTGACCACCGTGGTCTTGCCGGCGCCGTTCGGCCCGAGGAGAGAGAAGATCGTGCCGGCGGGCACCTGGATGTCGATGCCGTCGAGGACGGTCTTGTCCCCGTAGGACTTCCGCAGCCCGGTGGCTGCGATCGCGAGTTCGTGGGTCGTTGTTGTCATGCGGCAGAGCTTGCGGGCGGGGCGGTTCAGAATGGCTTCAATGCGGTTTCAGTGCTTCGGGGAGAGCTTCAGAGCGCTGAAACGTGCAGTTCAAACCATATGGACGAGGTCTGCGGCAGGACGACCGCGGTCGCCGTGAAGCCGCCGACGCCGCCGACGAGCTCACCCGGCGGCCGAACCGGCCCGCCAGGCGGGCCGGTTCACGCTCAGGTCCCGCAGTCGGCGAGACGGTCTACGGCATCGGGGCAGCGTCGGGTGGTGGTGGAGGGACTGTGTCCACCCGCAGACGGCTCGCCGGCCGGACCTTGCGCTCAGCGCCACGGCGAGCACTGCCAGAGCCGCCTCGTCGCGTCAGGCGTAGGTCCAGCGCCACGCGTTCGAGCTGTATGCGCACTTGATCGTCGCGCCGCTCGCGGTGGTCGTAAGAGACCCATGGTCGCTGTTGCGGCAGAACTGTCCCGCCGAATAACAGTTTCCCGAGTTGGAGACGATCGAGCACGTGCCGGTGTTGTCCTGGCTGCCGTTGTCGGTGTCGGCGGCCTTGGCGGCGGCGGTCTTGGTGACGGTGACCGTGGGGCGGGGCTTCGCCTTGACCCTGACCGTCTCGGTGACGGTCGGGGCGGGCTCGGGCGCGGCCGTCACGGTCGCCGTAACGGTCGTTGCGGGCTTGACCTTGGCCTCGACGGGCTGCTGCCCGCCGTTCCCGGCGGTGGCAAGCACCGCACCCGCGACGAGCAGGCCCATGCCGCCGATCCACACACCAACGCGCTTACGGAGCGGGCGGGTGTCGGGCGGGCGCGGCGTCGGTGGCGTGGGCGCGGTGTACGGGTTGGCCATCTCGTCCCCCAGGGTGGTTCGCGTGGAGCGACCGTAGTTCCCGGCAGGCACATGTGTGGAAGATGTGCGCAAGAGGTGACCTTCCCGTGACCCTTGACCTGTCGGTGCTCCCCTGCGGGTTGGAGAACGTTGCAGGCCGGGAATCACGGTGAACGCAGTCGTGCTCGACAGCTTGCCGAGCGCGGGAGTTCAGAGGAACACCACGTTCTGGGCGCCGCGCGACGACTCCAGGCCGACGCCGCTGCCGAAGGCGCCGAAATACGGCACGGCGTTCGTCCCCTACGCGGCGTCGTGTGGTGCGTGGCCGACCGGCGTCAGGCCCTGAGCGCCGAGCGCAGAGTGGTAGCCATCAGCTCGATGGCCTCCTTGCCCGCCAACACCGGGCCGGTGTGGGTGAAGTAGTGGTCGACGCCCTCGAAGACGCGATGGGTGACCGGGACTCCCGCGGCATCCAGGGCCTTGGCGTAGGCATCGCCCTCGTCGCGGAGGCGGTCGTGCTCCGCGGTGATGACCAGGGCGGGCGGCAGGCCGGCGAGGTCGTCGGCCAGGCCGGGTGAGACGAGGGGGTGGGCGCGGTCGGCCGGATCCGGGACGTAGGCGGTGGTGAAGACGCGTAGGAGGTAGGGGTTGAGCAGCGGCTTGGCGATGGGGGAAAGCTTGGTGGCGGGGTCGGCGAGCTGGTCGAGCGGTGCGGAGTCGATGATCTGGAGCCGGGGCGAGAAGGTGCCACGGTCTCGGGCCGTGCGGCAGACCGCGGCGGTGAGGTTGGCCCCGGCACTGTGCCCGCCCACGGCGAGTCGCGAGCCGTCCCAGTTGTTGGCGGGGCCGTTCCCGGCGATCCACGCGGTGACGTCGTACGCCTGGGTGACGGGGGCGGGGAACGGCCGCTGCGGGGCGACGGCGTAGTCCACGTTGATCACGACGCAACCGGCCATGGCGGCGATGTAGCGGCAGATGTGGTCGTCCTGCTCGGGGCGGCCGACGATGAAGCCGCCGCCATGGAAGTTGACGTACACGGGGGCGGGGGTGCCCGTGGTGGCCGGCGGGCGGTAGACGGTGCAGGTCACCGGTCCGGCACCGGTCTCCACCCGGAGGGACTCGGTCCGCTTCGGGATGTCGGTGAAACGCAGGTCCTTGTGTACGCGGGTCATCATGCCGCTGAGCAGCAACTGGATGCCCCTGGCCTGGATTCCGGGACTGAAGGGCATGGTCCGACCCGCCTATCGCTACAACTTTGAAGTATCAGGTTTCCTGATAATGAACGCTCGACCCGCGTAGCGCAACGGGGAGCGCATCACCGGCTCACTCCCGCCCGGGTCGAGGGCAGCGCTGACGACACCCCGACCGCGACGACGGAGGCGAGCGCGGTTGGGGTGTCGGTGCGCCGGTCTGGTGCGGGGTGTTCGTGGCGTGGGTCGCGAGGCGCGCGCCCGGCCTGCGACCCGGATCAGTGGTTGACCATGGCGCAGGTGACCGTCGTCATTCCGTCGCCCGTCTTGACGACGAACTTGGCCCCGCTCAGACCGTCGACGTCAAACCTTCCCGAATCGTCCGTTGAGACAGTGCCCGAACTGGACCCCGAGTAGGTCACCTTCTGGCCGTTGGGGAACCCCACACCCCAGAGGTGGTACTTGCCGTTCGACTCTCTTTCGACATTGCACGTCGCACTGGGAGCGGCGCCGGGCGCCATGGTGGTCGACGCGTGTGCGGCAACCGCGGGGCCCAGCGCGAGCGCGGGGACGGCCAGGAACGTGAGTGCTGCGAGACGTGTCCGGTTCATCGTTCCACCTCCCTTGGGCGCCGCCAGTGCGGCCGGTGGGACGTGACTGCTCCGTCGCACGCCTGCCGGCGCACCGCCTTGCCGGCCGCCGCCGAGCCGTCCTCCACTCCGGCACACAGCCCGTTGCGGGCGGACTCCACCGTGAACCCATCGCCGGAGACGGCCAGTTGCCAGGTTTCGCCGGCGGCGTGGTCGCAGTGCCCCCGCCCATCTCCCGTGCCCCCTCAGGTCAGTTAATTGTAAAGAACCTTGACAGATAATTGGTCTAGTCCAACCATGGACGCTGTTCGCCCCTGGTCGAGGGGAGTTCTCCCGCGCGTACCGGCCGGGCGGACGTCCCGCATCTGTGCCCGCTGTCCCCGCCTGCACTTCTTCCTCATGGGAGCGTCAATGAGACGACCTGGTCCTCTTCGTACGTTGCTGTCCTGCATGACCGTGACCGCCCTGTCGGCCGGGCTGGTCGCCCTCGGGGGAGGTGGCGCGTTCGCCGCGCAGCCGGCGCCCTCATATCGCGCGAAGCCCATGCCCGCACATGTGGCGGCGCCCTACTTCGAGGCGTGGACCGGTGAGAGCCCGGCCGCGCTCGCCGCCGCGTCGGGCAACAAGTACCTCACCATGGCGTTTCTCCAGACGGATGCGGCGAACTCCTGCACCGCGTACTGGAACGGCCAGACCACCCAGCCGATCGGCAAGGCCACCTTCGGCGCCGACATCGCCGAGATCCAGGCGCGCGGCGGCAACGTCATCCCGTCCTTCGGCGGCTACAGCGCCGACACCACCGGCACCGAACTCGCCGACAGCTGCACCAGCGTCGACGCCATCGCCAAGGTGTACGAGAGTCTCGTCACGACGTACGGCGTCTCCCGCATCGACCTCGACATCGAGGCCGACTCCATCAACAACTCCGCCGGAATCGACCGCCGCAACAAGGCCATCGCGAAGGTCCAGCGCTGGGCCGAACACACCAGCCGCAGCGTGCAGTTCTCCTACACCCTGCCGACCACGAACACCGGCCTCGCGCCGAGCGGCGTGGCCCTGCTGCGGAACGCCGTCGACAACGGCGCACGCGTGGACGTCGTCAACATCATGACGTTCGACTACTGGGACGGCGCCACCCACGACATGGCGGCCGACACCGAGACCGCCGCCGCCGGTCTGCACGACCAACTGGCCGCCCTCTACCCGAAGAAGAGCCCGGCGAAGCTCTGGCACATGATCGGCGTCACCGAGATGCCCGGCATCGACGACTTCGGCCCGGAGGAGACCTTCACCCCGCAGGACGCGGTGACGGTGGAGAAGTGGGCCGTCGCCAAGGGGATCAGCACGCTCTCCTTCTGGGCCCTTCAGCGCGACAACGGCGGCTGCGCGGGTACCGCCGGCGCCAACTCCTGCTCGGGCATCGCCCAGGACACGTGGTACTTCAGCCACACCTTCGAGCCGTTCACGCGCGGGGTCCACGTCAGCGGTTGAGGTCGCCGCCCGCTCCGGGGCGCCAAACGCTCCGGGGCGCCGCGCACTCCTTTCCCCCTCCTTTCCTCGTCCTCTTTCTCCCCAACAAGCAACCCCTGCACGGTTTTCACCCGTCTCACAGGTTGCTCACAGATTCGGCCTCAGGGCGCGTGGGGTGTGCCCGTACCGTCGGCCGGTCGTGGGCTGTCCAGTCAGCTGCCGCTTGACCACGGCACTCGCAGACGAGGAACCGATGACCAGTCAGCAACACCGCAGTCGCTTACAGCGTTCGGCGTTCGCCGCAGGGGCCGCGCTCACCGTTTTCTTCGCCGGGACCGGGGCCGCTCCAGGAGCCGGGGCGGCCCCGGCCGGCACGGCCGGGGAGCCGAAGCTCAAGCTGATCGCCGCGTCGAACTCCGTGACGCTCGACCGCTGGGAGGGGGAACCCGGGGTCTACCTCGACCTGGGTACGTATGTCACGGTCGACGGTGCGCCCTTCGAGTTGAAGGTCACCCGGAAGTCGTACAAGGACCCTGTCGTCGCCAAGCAGATCTTCCGCAACGGAAGCGGTACGAGTACGCGGACCAGGACACTGCCCGCGGGGATGGTGAAGGACTTCTCCGGTCTGCCCGGCTTCCTTCGGGTGTCGATCAAGAACGCGGCCGGTACGGAGGTGGCGAAGAGCAAGGGGACCTTCTGCCCGAACAACGCCTCCGGCCGGATCCGTCCGGACGCACCGGCGACGTCGAAGTACCCGGAGAGCTGCTCCACCAACCCGTTCACGCTGGGCTCGGTGTGGGGTGTCGAGAAGGGCTGGGCGTCCAACTCCAGCACGGTCGACTACGACAAGCCGGTGGACCTGCCGGCGGGCGAGTACACCGCCAAGGTCTCGGTCGCGAAGAAGTACCGTGACCTGTTCGGCATCCCCAATGACCAGCCGACCATCAAGGTGACGGTTCGGCAGGTCAGCAACGGGGGCGGGGGCGGGCAGGGAATGGCCTCCTCCTCGCAGTCCTCCGCACATCACAGTGGTGGGCATGGCGCGCACTCCGCTCCCCACCACTACGGTCCCCGTGGCGCCGACGCACCCACCCCGCCCGCCCTGTCGCACGCCCTCGAAGACCGGGGCATGGCGCACCACCTGGGTGACGGCCCCGGCCACACCGACGGCTCGCGCATCGCGCCCGCGCTCAAGCCCCACACCCAGCGGCCCACCGGCCGGGCCGGCGTCCCGGCGAACGTGCCCAAGCCGGACCTGCGTTCGCTGCCCGCCTGGGGCATCGCCATCACCGACGGCGAGGACGGGGACGTACCGGGCAAGGACTATCTCGCCTTCAGCGCCAACGTCTGGAACGCCGGTCCCGCCCCCCTCGTCGTGGACGGCTTCCGCAGCCCCGGCAAGGAACTGATGGATTCCTACCAGTACTTCTACGACGCCAACGGCAAGCAGGTCGGGTACACGCCCAGCGGCACCATGGAGTGGGACCCGCGGGAGGGCCACGAGCACTGGCACTTCACCGACTTCGCGAGCTACCGGCTGCTGAGCGCGGACCAGAGCACGCAGGTACGCAGCGGCAAGGAGGCGTTCTGCCTGGCCAACACCGACGCCATCGACTACACGGTGAAGAACGCCAACTGGCACCCGTACAACACCGATCTGTCGACCGCCTGCGGTGAGCAGAACTCGATCTCCGTGCGTGAGGTCCTCGACGTCGGCTCCGGCGACACGTACACCCAGTACCGTCCCGGTCAGTCCTTCGACATCACCGGCCTGCCGAACGGCACGTACTACATCCAGGTGATCGCCAACCCCGAGAAGCGGCTCCAGGAGACCAGCCTCAGCAACAACGTCTCGCTGCGCAAGGTCGTCCTGGGCGGTACGCCGGACGCCCGCACGGTGACCGTTCCGCCGTACGACCTGATCAACACCCCGTAGGAAACCGCTGGTTCACGCCGACGCGCACGCCCCGGCCGGGGTTCCGGCCGGGGCGTGCGCGCTCAGGTGATGGGGTGCCAGACGTGGTGTCTGAGGTGGTGTCAGAGGCTGCCGGTCACCGAGGTGCCGAGGATGGTGCCGGAGACGCCGGTCAGGGCCTTGGAGTTGGCGTCGTCCCACGAGCCGCTGCTGTGGCGGATGGTGTGGAGGAGCTTGCCGTCGTCGGTGACGAAGGTGGCCTGGAGTTCGCCGTCGACCCTCGCGGCGCCCACCGAGTTGATGGTCAGGCCCGAACCGAGGACGCCGGAGAGGCTGTTGAAGGTGTCCCAGGTGCCGTCGGAGTGGCGGATGGTGTGCACCTGCTTGGCGCCGGAGTTGCTGATCACGATCATCTGGAGCTCACCGTCGACACCGGCGACGCTGACGTCCGTCGGGGTGCCGGAGTCGCCGGCCTTGCCCTCCACGTTGCCCCAGGAGCTCCACGTGCCGTCGCTGCTGCGGATGGCGTGCCGCACGGTGCCGGGGACGACGACCGCGACCTGGAGTGCGCCGCCCACGGAGGCGATGGACACCTGGCTCGCGACACCCGCGTCGCCGGTCTGGGAGTAGACGCTGCCCCAGTCCTGCCAGCTGCCGTCCTCGTGCCGGATGGTGTGGTAGAGCTTGCCGTTCGATACGGCCACGACGTGCAGTTCCGTGCCGATGGACACGGCGGAGATGTCGGTGATGTTGGTCAGCTGCCCGGCGACGTGCTCGACGCTGCGGAACGGCGACCAGTCGCCGTTGTCGTAGCGGATGGCGTGGTAGAGGGTGTCGTCGGTGCCGACCGCCAGCACATGGGTGTCGTCGCTGACCGCGGCGTCCGCGACGGCCCGGACGTTGCCGATGCTGCCGGTCTGGCCCTCGACGTTGCCGAAGGTGGTCCAGCTTCCGTCGTCCTTGCGGATGGCGTGGTAGACGCTGCTGCTGGTGTTGACCAGGGTCTGCAGCTTCCAGGACGCGGCCGGGGTGGCGGGGGCGTCGGCGGTGATGTTGTTGTAGCGGAGAGCCTTGTAGTTGTAGTACGGGAGGCCCGCGATGTTGCCGCTGTCGATGTCCGCCGTGCCGTACGCCATGTCTATGTCGGGGTTCGCCTCCTGGTAGAACTTGAAGGTTCCTGCCGTCTTGTCGATCCACTTCACGAAGAGAACGACGTGCCCGTCCGACACATCGTCGAGCGCGTCTCCTGGCAGCAGGTCTCTCTTGTCCGAGAGCGTGGTGGACACGGCCGAGTCGTCGAGCGTCGATGTGGTGCGGCTGCTGGTGAGGTGCCACGCCATCGAGACGAAGCCGGAGCAGTCCTGTCGGTAGGTGTGATCGCCGTCCACGTCACTGGTGTACGAGGTCTGGCTGTACTGCACGTTGCGGTCGTACCAGTTCTTGGCACGGGAGATGACCTCCGTGCGGGAGATGTCCCCGCCCTGGGTCGAGGCGGCCGTGGCCTGCTGCGGCAGCACGAGGCCGGTGAGGGCGACGGCGGAGAGCGCGGGGAAGAGAACGAGGGCGCGACGGGTGCTCTTGGCGAGTGCGGACATGGTCGTACTCCTGAATGTGGGCAGGGCTCAGCCCTGGAAGTGACTGCGGGGAGGAGAGAGGGAGGAGAGAGGAGCCGGCGAGAAGAGGTGGAGCCAAGCGAAGGGGCCGGCACAGACGGCTGCCCTGCAGGTGCAGCCGTGGCGCTCGCCTTCGGACTACTGCCGGATCATTCGGACTACTGCCAGATCATGTCGTCCAGGATGAAGATGAAGGGGACCGCGGCGGTCTGGGCGAACTGGATGCTGGTCATGGCGAGAGCCCTTCCTGAGGCGTGAAGACGAAGCGTGGAGACGAGGGACTGAACCGGCCCGTGTCCCGCGGTGACGCGGTGCCGGTGGTGCCCGCCGGGGGTGTTCCCTGCTGGCGATGCCTAGCTTCGTCGCAGCTCAACTGGGGTGGAAGGGCTTTCGGTTGGCCCCAAAGGGCCTTGGCCCATTCGGTCCAGCGAGGGCCTCAGGGGCCCACAAGTCCCACTGGGTTCGACGTGGTTGCGGGGATTGCGGTGGCCGCAATGGCCGCAAAGTCGGCGACGCCTTGGCCGCAATGATCACAGCGGTCACAGGAACGGGGCGATCAGCGGAACCTGAGCCGAGACCAGCCGCCACTGGCGCAACGACGGACATCGCGCGAGCGCGCGCCGGCACGCCAGATCGGCGTGCCGTTCCGCCTCGTCCAGGTCGGCGGCGAGGAGGAAGAGACCGAGTACGGGGTGCGGGCTCGCGCCGGGGTGCGCGCTGACGTGCTCCAGGCGGTCCTGCGGCTCGGCGTGTGTCAGCACGAGCTGTGCCGTGTGCTCGGGTAGCGCCTGGCCAGGGGGGCCCTTCAATTGGACGTGGACGAGATACATACGACCACCGTCCCAAGCCCTAACACCTGTGAGCACCCTGTGGCCCTGGTCATTGTGGTCCTTGGCCGGAAGTGTCCTCGCTGCCCAAAGTCATTGCCTGGGCAATTACTTGTGAGTGATGATCACGACGTATGTCCACGAGGGGGGCCTCATATGCTGACTTTGCTCGGCCTGGACGCGGATGCCGAAGCCGTTTACCGGGCGATGCTGGCGCATCCCGATGACGGGCTGACGGCTCTTTGCGGACGGCTGGGTATCGCCGAAGTGACCGGCCGCCGTGCTCTGGACCAGCTCAGCGAACTCGCCCTGCTGCGGCCTTCGCACGAGCCGGGCCGCGGACTCCAGGCGGTCAGCCCGGACGTCGGCATGGAACTCCTGCTCGCCCGTCAGCAGGCGGAACTCGCCGCCCATCAGCAGCGCATCGAGGAATCCCGCGCCGCCGCCGCGCAACTCATCGCCGAATACGCCGACTCACGGTCCGCCCCCAGCCCCGGAGTCGAGCAGCTCACCGGCCTCGACCAGATCAGGGACCGGCTGACCACCCTCACCCGCGAGGTGCGCACCGAGGTGATGACCTTCGCCCCGGACGGCGAGCACACCCGGGGGAGCATCGAGGCCGCGCGGCCTCTGAATGAGCAACTGCTGGGCCGCGGCGTGCGGTTGCGCACCATCTACCTCGACAGTGTCCGCAACAGTCCGCACACCGCGGAGTACGTCGACTGGCTCGCCGCGCAGGGCGGACAGGTGCGTACGGTGCCGACCCTGCCCATCCGGATGATCATCGTCGACCGGGCCACAGCCGTCATCCCCACCCGCAGCGACGACACGGCGGCCGGCGCGGTCCTGCTCACCGGCGACGGCACCCTCACCGCGCTCTGCGCGCTCTTCGAGACCACCTGGGCCACCGCCGAGCCCTTCGGGAACGCGGTTCCGCGCGATCCTCAGGGGCTCACCGGCTCCGAGGCCACTACCCTGCGGCTGCTCGCCGAGGGGCATACCGACGAAGCGATCGCCAAGCGCCTCGGCGTCTCCCACCGCACCGCCCGGCGCATAGCGACCGGACTCATGGAACGGCTCAACGCGCGTAGCCGTTTCGAGGCCGGCGTCCGCGCCGTGCAGCAGGGCTGGCTGCCGGCCGTCGCCCCCGTCGCCCCCTCGACAGGATCAGACACGCCAGGGGTATGACCCCATGGCAATGTCCTGGACGCTTTGGGACTTTGGCTCGGAACCGCCGTGACAGCAAGGACTCAGCCCGCTCCCTTCCGGGTCCGGCGCCGGGGCCTGAACCGCCCGCGGCCGCCGTCGCGGTGATCACGACGGTCATCGGTGCCGCTCGGTCCGGCCGGGCCGCCCGCCTTCCGCGGAACCGACGGCGCCGGTCCCCGCGCGGTCGTCCAGGAGCGGCCGTAGCGGAAGGCGGCGATGCGTTCACTGTGCTGCGCGTTGAGCAGGTGGATGAGGAGCACGCCGAGAGCGATCATCACCAGGGGCAGGACCACGGCCAGGACGGTCCCCATGGTCCTCACCTCCCCCGCGTCCGCCGCGGTGCCGCGGCGGCCGGATCGCGGGCCTCATGTCCTCCTTCGGAGGCCCGGACCTCCTCCACGGCCAGGTCGGTCTCCGCCACCGTCCGCAGACGCGCGGCCTCCGCCATCAACCGGCTCGCGGTCGACGTGCCCAGTGGGTCGCTCGCGGCGGCCATCAGCCAGGCGGCCGAGGCCGGAGGCGTCTGCGGCGGGACCACCAGCAGGTTCCAGCGGCCCACGTGGTACGAGAGCAGCATCAGCTCGTGCGGGTCCTGCTCCGCCCGGAACCAGCCCACCTTCACCACATGCCCGGCGACGGGCACCTTGCGCGGGACGACCGGCCAGTGGACGGGATTCACGGTGACCCTGGTGATCCGCCCCCACAACGGATCGAGCACCGCCGTCAGTGCGGGGAGTTCCGCCCCGAGATCGCGGGACCGCGGCCACCAGGCGCCGTCCAGGAGAGCCGGTGCGGAACCGGCGGGAGCCAGCGACAGGCGGAGAGCGGAGGAAGCAGAAGACGAAGGGGAGGAGGAAGGGGAAGAGGAGGGCGGCCGGTCTTCGAGGGGCGGCGGGAGGGAGATGGTCGCAGTCATGACGCGGACCCTGCCCCGGGCCGACCGCAACCGGCCCGGCGTATTGAATCGCCGAAAACGACACGAGCGTGGCAGCCGGTGCGCGAAATATCCTCGGTACTTGGAGCGTACTCCTCGGACGACCGAACGGACCGTGGCGCCGGCGACTGCCCCCACCCTTCGAATCGGTGCCTCGCCGGGGTCCGTTCGGCAGGGCGGGAGAGTAGCGTGGAGCCATCGAGGGTATTTCGCACACCGGCAGCCATGCCGGTGTCGTTCTCGGCGAGTGACGACACCGGGCCGCAGCCGGCGGGCGTGGCCGGGAGACAGGTTCGCGCGATGTCCGCGACCACCGACCCCCCACTGCGGATCGTGCCCTTCAGGGCTCCGACCGCTCGCCTCGCGCTGAAGCCCGCGAGTACGCCCCGCGGGCTTCTGGACGGCGCCTGGTGGCCCCGCTCCCGGGACCTGGCACACGAACTCTCCGCTCTGGCCGATGTACTGGATCCCCTGTGGGGACGGATCACCCGGATCGCCGTCAACCCTCAGCACTGGCCGGCCATACCGCCCAGGCCGGCGGTCAACGGACATGTGGTGAAGGTCGGTTGGTTCGCGCGGGAGATGGACCCGAACGAGATCCTGCTGCTGTCCTACACCGCCGGGCGCTGGGACCTGCTGGTGATACCGCCGGAGACCGGCGCCCCGGCGGCCGCCCGGCTGATGGCCGTCGCGAGCGGGAGTTCCGGCCCTCGGGCGACCGCGAGCGCGCTCCTGGAAGCGGAACAAGCCCTCGTGCTCGCGGGAGTGTGAGCCATGGTCACCGGCATGGCCTTCAGTGCTCTGCTGATCCTGGCCGTCGCGGCAGCCCGAGTGATCCACCGGCTCGACGCGCGGCACGCGGAGCGCATCACTCTCTCCTTGCACGGAAGCCCGTCGAACGAGTCGCACCGCAGCCTGTCGAGCGAGCGGAAGCACCCCGGGCCGGCCCGAATGTGACGGGAGACAGAGCCCAGGGCCTCCGTACATCGGCACCCGGTCAGGTGTCGCCTCCCGCCGCGGCGGCCATGAGCGGCTCGGCGGTGCTCCGCGGGGTGCCGGGCGGTACGACCAGCAGGTCCCGCCTGCCCCGGCTGCCCCGGCTGGGGGCGAGCAGGCAGACCGTGTGCGGGGCGGACGCGGCGGTGGACCTGCTCAGGCGCACGACCTGGTTGAAGACGAGCATCCGGCCGGGTGTCGCGGCCCACGTCGCCCCGTTGACCGTGACGCTGCTGATGTGACCCCAGGCCCTCGGCAGTCCGGCGAGCAGCCGCGGGAGTTCCGCGAGCAGGTCGTACGAGTGGGGCCACCACGCACCGTCGATATGGTGCGGCTGGCCGCCACGGGGTGCTAGACGCAGGCGGAGGAGGGGATGCGAGGGGAGCGAGGGCTGCAGTGCGGTGGTCAAGAGGTCTCCTGTGGACTGCCGTACGGAGAGTGAGAGGGAAGGCGAAGGGGCCGGCCCGGGCTCAGGCGCGGCGGGCGGCGACCCGGTCCGGCGTCGGCCAGCGCACGTCGGACACCCAGCCGAGGCGTTCGAGGAGACGGATGACGGCGGCGGAGGGGTCGAGCTGACCGCGGTCTACGCCGTGCCGCGCGCTGGTGGGGTCGGCGTGGTGGAGGTTGTGCCAGCTCTCGCCGAAGGAGAGCAGAGCCAGCGGCCACAGGTTGGTGGCACGGTCGTACCGCCGGGTGTGGAAGGGGCGCTCCCCGATCATGTGGCACAGCGAGTTCACGCTCCACGTCACATGGTGGAGCAGCGCGATGCGCACAACTCCCGCCCACAGCAGGGCGGTCAGGGCACGCTGCCACGTACCGCCGATGGCCCAGCCCGCCGCGAACGGCAGCACGAGCGTGAGGGCGCACAGTGCCGGGAAGGCGCGGGAGACGGCACGGATGTCGCGGTCGGCGAGCAGGTCGGGGGCGTAACGCTCGGCGGACGTGGGGTCGTTGCGGAACAGCCAGCCGACGTGCGCGTGCAGCAGCCCGTGCAACTGGCCGCGCAGGTGCGTGCCGTAGCGGTACGGGGAGTGCGGGTCGCCGGGCCGGTCGGTGAAGGCATGATGGCGGCGGTGGGTGGCGACCCAGCCGATGACGTCGCCCTGGAAGCTCATCGACCCGGCCACCGCCAGTGCGACGCGTACGGGACGGATCGCGCGGTAGCCGCCGTGGGTGAGCCCGCGGTGGAAGCCGACGGTGACGCCGAGGCCGGTGACCGTGTAGAGGACGAGGGCGAGCAGGATGTCGGCGGGGTGGATGAGACTCCCCCACAGCAGCCAGCCGGCCAGGCCGAGCGCCAGGAAGGGGGCGACGACGATCACCGCCGTCACGGTCACGTAGAGCCGCTCGCCGCTGCCGCGCGGGGCCGCCGGTTCATCGGCGGGGAACGGCCCCACTCCGTCGTACTCCCGGGACGGCTGGGCAGCGCTCGGCGGCACGACCACTGAAGGGCGTTCGGCCTCGGACGTGGTGGAACTGGGCGTCATGGACGACATGAGGGGGACTCCTTGACCTCGGTGCGGATGGCGCGGCCGGGGTCACGGGCTGCCCCTGTACGGATGACGGGTGGCGTACTGCGGAGGGACGGTCAGACGGCCTCACGCGGATGCGTACGGTCGGTGGGCCGTCTGCTGGTCTCGATCCAGGGCCTGCGGAGCGGGGGCGCGGAGTACGAGGGATCCAGGGTCAGGTGCAGGCGCGTGCCCGCGCCCTCGGGGCCCGCCGGATAGCTGCGGCCCTCGTCACAGGCGAAGAACCGGCGGAGCACATCGGCGACCTGTCGTGCCACTTCCGGGGACGTGGAGACGATGCGGACCTCGGCACGCCCGGACAGCGGAGGGGCTTCGGCGGTCATAAGGCGGAACCTGCCTCCGAGCGCGCAGCACCCGGTGTCGTGGAGCCGCAAGGCCGAGACCGGTCTGAACGCCGGCATACGAAAGGTCCTCGCTCCCTTCACCGTACTCCTATGGGTCCAAGAGCGGCCGGTCCCCGCCGCGCGGCGCCACCGAGGTCGGCGAACTGCGACTCGGTCCCGCCGAGCGGCGCAACCTCCTCGCCGCTCTGCTGTTCAGGCCCAACCACCCGGTGCCGGTGGACCAGTTGACGGCCTGTGGGACCGTGAGCCGCCGGTGCGGAGGCCGAGATGTTCGGGTCGAACTGGTCGCTCAGGGCACGGCGTACATCCTGCGGATGCCCGAAACCCTGCTGGACGCCCACCGCTTCGAAGAACTGGGGGCGCCCCCTGGCGGGCGAGGTCAGCTCTCCGTGACGTTCGCGGTGAGGAGGCGGAGCAGTTGCTTGGCCATGGCGTCCTGCTCGGGAGTCAGGCCCATTGCGTCACCGATGGCGAGGGGGACGGTGCGTGCCTTCTCCCGGAGCTGGGCGCCGGCTTCGGTGAGGCGCAGGGCGACGGAACGCTCGTCCTCCGCGCGCCGTTCGCGACGGAGCAGTCCGCCCGCCTCCAGGCGCTTCAGGAGCGGGGAGAGGGTGCTGGACTCCAGCTGGAGGGCGTTGCCCAGATCGCGCACGGAGATCGAGTCCTGTTCCCACAGCACGAGCATCACCAGGTACTGCGGATAGGTCAGCCCCAGCGCGTCCAGCAGGGGCCGGTAGCGGGCGGTGACCGCCCGCGAGGCCGCGTAGAGCGCGAAGCAGAGCTGGTCGTCCAGGAGCTGGGAACCCTCCCGGGTACGGACCTCGGTCGGTTCCGCTCCGGCTGCGGTCACGGTGGGTCTCCCTGCATCCGCTTCTGAGTCCTGCTTCCCTGCCTGCTCCGTGTCCTGCACGGCGATCTCCACCTTAGCCTTCGAAGTCCCCTCGATTCTATCGATCCCTAATTAGTAGTGCACGACTTAATCGTGCGCTACTGTCATCGTGTACCGCCGCTCCACGGCGAACACCGCCGCCGGAGCCTGCCCGCGGTGCCCGATCCGAGGAGATCGCCATGACCGACGCCGACGCCACCTCCGCCCGTCCCGTCCTGGAACCCGCCGCCGCGGCCTTCGCCGAGGCGACCGCGAACCCGCCGTACCTCTTCGATCTTGGCCCGGCGGAAGGCCGCAAGACCGTCGACGAGGTCCAGTCGGGGGACATCGCCAAGCCGGCCGTCGACGAGGAGTGGGTGACCGTACCGGGCGGCCCCACCGGTGAGGTCCGGGCGCGTATCGTCCGCCCCGCCGGAGCGACCGGCGTCCTCCCGGTGATCGTCTACATCCACGGCGCGGGCTGGGTCTTCGGCAACGCCCACACCCACGACCGCCTCGTGCGCGAACTCGCCGTCGGCACCGGCGCCGCAGTCGTCTTCCCCGAGTACGACCTCTCGCCCGAGGCCCGCTACCCGGTCGCCGTCGAGCAGAACCACACCGTCGCCCGCTGGATCGTCACCGACGGCGCCGGGCACGGGCTCGACGCCACCCGCATCGCCGTGGCCGGTGACTCGGTGGGCGGCAACATGGCCGCGGCCCTGACCCTGCTGGCCAAGGAGCGCGGCGACGTCCCCCTCGTCCAGCAGGTCCTCTTCTACCCGGTCACCGACGCCGCCTTCGACACCGGCTCCTACCACCAGTTCGCCGAGGGGTACTTCCTGCGCCGGGACGCCATGCAGTGGTTCTGGGACCAGTACACGACCGACGAGGCCGATCGCGCCCGGATCACGGCGTCTCCGCTGCGCGCCACCACCGAGCAGCTCACCGGTCTGCCGCCGGCCCTGGTCATCACCGCCGAGGCCGACGTCCTGCGCGACGAGGGAGAGGCGTACGCCAACAAGCTCCGCGAGGCCGGCGTGCCGGTCACCGCGGTCCGCTACCAGGGCATCATCCACGACTTCGTGATGCTCAACGCCCTGCGCGAGACCCATGCCGCCGAGGCCGCGATCACCCAGGCCGTCACTGCCCTGCGGACGGCCTTCGGCGCCGAGTAACGCCGGCCCGCACTCCTCGGCGTCAGGCGGTCGGGGTGGTGGACACGACGGTGTTGCCGGTCACCGCGCCGGTCGCACCGTCGAGGGTCACCAGGTGCCGGACGCCGTCGGTGCCCAGCACCTCGACCTCCCAGGCGCTTCCGCCGCCCTGCTGCGCCACCACACGCAGGGCGTCCGGCTTGCCACCGGGGACCGCCTTGCCGGCCGCCTCGATCGCCTTGGCCGCCGACACCGCCGGCAGGGGCGCGGGCGCGAGACT
Organism: Streptomyces sp. R35; assembly: GCF_041053035.1. NCBI lineage: Bacteria > Bacillati > Actinomycetota > Actinomycetes > Kitasatosporales > Streptomycetaceae > Streptomyces > Streptomyces sp. R35. Next base: position 5,759,790 of record NZ_CP163440.1, on the reverse strand, counting down.
GCCCTGACCGCTCTGGCTGTTCTGGCTGTTCTGGCTGCTCTCGTCGTTGCTGTCGCTGTTCTGGCTGTTCTTGTTGTTCCGGTTCGCCTTGAACTCGTCGTTCTTGCCCGCGTCCCCGCCTCGGCCCTCGCCGCGGCCGCGGTGCTCGCCGTTGCCGCGGCCCTTCTGGTCGCGGTCCGCCGCGACGTGGCCACGGTCGTTCTTGTCGCCGTGGTCGTGGTCGGCGATCGCGACGGCGCCGGCCGCGGCTCCGCCCAGCAGGACGACCGCGACGCCGAGCGCCACCTTGCGGCTTCGCCTCAGTTGCGGCAGGCGCGGGAGGCGCTCGCGGAACGGCTTGGCCGACTTGGCCGACTTGGACTCGGGCTGCTCCGGCGGGACGGGCTGGGACATGCTCGGGCTCCTGATCGCGAGGCCGGCCCGGTGCCGGCGGCTGCGGTCAGCTTGGAGTGTCGTTGCTGAAGCCAGGCTGAAGGCAGCTGAAGCTGTCTTCAGGGAGCCGCCGGGCGGCGTGCGACGCTGTACGGCGTGCGTGTACTGGTGGTCGAGGACGAGAAGCGGCTGGCCGCCGCCCTGCAGCGGGGGCTGACGGCCGAGGGCTTCTCCGTCGATGTCGCCCACGACGGGAACCAGGGGCTGTGGCTCGCCCTGGAGCACAACTACGACGTGATCGTGCTCGACATCATGCTGCCCGGCCTCAACGGCTACCGGGTCTGCGCCAGGCTGCGCGCGGCCGGCAGCGAGACGCCGATCCTGATGCTCACCGCCAAGGACGGCGAGTACGACGAGGCCGAGGCGCTGGACACCGGTGCCGACGACTTCCTGTCCAAGCCGTTCTCGTACGTCGTCCTGGTCGCCCGGCTCCGGGCACTCCACCGCCGTACCGGCCACCGGCTTCCTCCGACACTCGAACTGGGCGATCTCGTGATCGACCCGGCCCGCCGTACGTGCACCCGCGGTGGCAGCGAAGTACGCCTCACCACACGGGAGTTCGCCATCCTGGAGTATCTCGCCCGGCGCGCCGGCGAGGTGGTGGCGAAGCGCGAGATCCTCCAGCACGTCTGGGACTCCGCCTTCGAGGCGGACCTCAATCTCGTCGAGGTCCACGTCAGCGCCGTACGCCGCAAGATCGACACCCTGTTCGGCCGCTCGGCCCTGGAGACCGTCCGAGGCGCCGGATACCGGCTGGCGGCCGACGGTGGCTAGGCGATACCGAGGCCTGGGCCAAGAGCGAGACCGAGGCCTAGACGGAGACGGAGACCGAGGCCGAGACCGGTACCGGTTCCTCCCGCGGCCCGGCTTCCTCCTGCGGCCCGGCTTCCTTCCGCGCCCCGGCGAGATCCTGGCCGCGATCCGGAGCCCCCGCACCACCTCCGTGCGACTCGCGCGACGCCTGTGGCCGGGGTCGGTCCGGGCCCGGGCGACGCTCGGCGCGACCACGGTCGTCGCCGTCGCGCTGGCCGCGGCCTCCTTCGCGCTGCTCGGCATTCTGCACTCCAACCTCCAGCGCAGCGCCAACGACGCCGCCACCCAGCAGGCGGACACCGTGGGACGGCTGGCCACTCAGGGCAAGCTCCCGGACCTGCTGCCCCTCGCCCACGGCGCCGACTTCATCCAGGTCGTCGACGCCGACGGGCGTGTCGTGGCCGCCAGCCAGAACCTCAGCGGGCGCCCGCCCGTCGGCCACGTCCGCCCGCACCGCGGCGAGCTGCGCGCCACCTGGTCCGGCGAACCGTTCCACGACGAGCACCGCCAGCGGATCGTCGCCGTCACCGCGCAGACCCCCACCGGCAAGGTCACCGTGTACGCGGGTACCTCGCTGCGGGACGCGGACCAGGCGGACGAGATCACCGCGGTCGCGCTGGGCATCGGCACACCGCTGCTGCTGGCCACGGTCGCGCTGGTCACCTGGTGGGTGACGGGCCGGGCGCTGCGTCCGGTGGAGGCCATCCGGTCCGAGGTCGCCGAGATCACCGGGCACGCACTGCACCGCCGGGTCCCGGTCCCGGAGGCCCAGGACGAGGTCGCCCGCCTCGCCCGCACCATGAACGCCACCCTGGACCGCCTGGAGGACGCGGTCGTCCGCCAGCGCCGGTTCATCGCCGACGCCTCGCACGAACTGCGCAGCCCGATCACCGTCCTGCGTACGCAGCTGGAGGTCGCCCTCGCCCACCCGGACCCGGCACTGTGGCCGGACCTGGTCAGCGAGGTACTGGAGGACACCGTGCGGCTCCAGGACCTCGCCGCCGACCTGCTGCTTCTGGCCCGCCTCGACGCGGCCGAGCCTGTGGAAAGCGGTCCGCTGGAGCTGGCCGACCTCTGCCGTACGACCGTCGCCGCACGCCACGGCGACCGGGTCCCGGTCGGCTTGAGGCTGGAGCCCGGCATCACGGTCGAGGGCAACCGGGGCCGGCTCACCCGACTCCTCACCAACCTGCTCGACAACGCCCAACGGCACGCGGACGAGCACATCGAGCTGGCGCTGCACACCGACGCGGCCACCGGCACAGCCGTACTGGAGGTGACCGACGACGGCCCCGGCATCCCCGACGCCGACCGCGACCGCGTCTTCGAACGCTTCACCCGCCTCGACGACGCCCGCAGCCGCGACCTCGGCGGAGCGGGCCTCGGCCTGGCCATCGCCCGCGACATCGCGACCCACCACCACGGCACCCTCACCGCCGAGCCCCACCCGCGGGGCGCCCGCATCGTCGCCCGCTTCCCGCTCGCGCCTCCGGGGGCTGAAATGCCGTAAGGCGGCTGGGCGAAGCTCCAGGTCAGCAAGCTGTGCCCCGCGCTGCGTGATCTTCGTGGACAGGCCGCCACAGCATTAAGCTTGCCTAAGTCAAGCAATCTGTTTATAGTTGAGTGAGTTAAGCAAATGCGTGTCGCTGCTGCACCCAGCTGATCCCAGACACACCCCCGCCCCCACCCCCGCCCGAGAGGAACCCCCATGAAGCCGCTCGCCTCCTTCGCCCGGTTCGTGCTGTGCGGTGGCGGCGTGGGTGTCCTCTCCAGCGGTGCCGTGGCGCTGCTCGGCGGGCTGATGCCCTGGGTGCTGGCGAACGCGCTGATCACCGTCGCCTCCACCGTCCTGTGCACGGAGCTGCACGCCCGGTTCACCTTCGGGGCCGGACGGCGCGCCGGTCTGCGCCAGCACTGGCAGTCCGCGGGATCCGCCGCGGCCGCCTACGCCGTGACCTCCGTCGCGGTGCTGATCCTGCACCTGGCGCAGTCGTCGCCCGGGATGCTCACGGAGCAGGTCGTCTACCTCGGCGCCTCCGGGCTCGCCGGAATCGGACGTTTCGTGGTGCTGCGCCTGTTCGTCTTCGACGGGGGCCGGAGCGGGAACGCGGTGCCGGCGGTGAGCCCGGTGCTGAGCCCGGCGCGGGTTCAGGGGACGTGGGCCGCCGCCGGGAGGGCGTCGGCGGCCTGGGGGCGGGCGTACGCGGAACCGTCTGCGGCGTGATGCGGGGCCCGCTCCGGCGGGCGGGTGTTCGGTCGGGGCGTACGCCGTCAGCGGTAGTCGGGGTTCGGGGCGTCGAGGCGGCAGCCGGCGTCCCATTCCGAGCGCTGGTTGCCGTGGGGCGGGATGCCCTCGGCGCGCTTCAGCATGGCCGCCATGTGCATGAGGTTCCAGGTCATGAAGGTGGTGTTGCGGTTGGTGAAGTCGTTCTCCGGGCCGCCGGAACCGGGGTCCAGGTACGACGGTCCGGGGCCGGCCGGACCGATCCAGCCGGCGTCCGCCTGGGGCGGGATCGTGTAGCCGAGGTGCTGGAGGCTGTAGAGGACGTTCATCGCGCAGTGTTTGACGCCGTCCTCGTTGCCGGTGATCAGACAGCCGCCGACCCGCCCGTAATAGGCGTACTGGCCTTTGGAGTTGAGCAGACCCGAGCAGCTGTAGAGCCGTTCGACGACCTGCTTGGTGACCGAGCTGTTGTCGCCCAGCCAGATCGGTCCGGCGAGGACCAGGATGTCGGCCGCCATCACCTGCTCGTAGAGGGCAGGCCAGGCGTCCGTGGTGAAGCCGTGCTCCGTCATGTCCGGGTAGACGCCCGGCGCGAGGTCGTGGTCGACGGCGCGTACGACGTCGGTGGCGACCCCCCGTTCGTCCATGATCGCCCGGCTTTTGTCGATCAGCCCCTGGGTGTGGCTCTGCTGGGGCGAGGGCTTGAGCGTGCAGTTGATGTACAGCGCGCGCAGGTCGTCGAAGCGGTACGGGTCGTCGGAGGCGAGCGTGGGGCTGGGAGTGGGAGATGGCTGCGCTGCCATGTTGAGGCTCCCTCAAGGAGGCGGTGGGGGCGGGGATCCGGGTGAGGCGGCCGCATCATATCGGGAATTTCGGATTTGACTGATCCATGGGGATTGATTCCGACTGGCATGGATCAGTGGGATCAATGCGGTCGCATGGTGTGTCCAGTGTTCTCGGGATGCGCACGCGCCGGAACAGGCCGGGTCTTACGGACCCGTGACGTAACGGGCGCGGTGCTGCACGGTGGTGTGGTCGCGGTCCTAGCGTTCGGCGTATGCGAGTACTGGTCACCGGCGGTGCCGGGTTCATCGGGTCCCAGATCGTCCGGGCGCTGACCGCGCGGGGGCACGAGGCGGTCGTGTTCGACCTGCGCGGCGGTCTGGACGTACGGGATGCCGAGGCGGTCGCGGGTGCGCTGCCGGGCGTGGACGCCGTGTGTCATCAGGCGGCGATGGTGGGGCTGGGGACCGGGTTCGGCGACGCGGTCGAGTATGTGTCGCGCAACGACCTCGGTACGGCGGTGCTGCTCTCCGCGATGGCGGACGCGGGGGTGCGGCGGCTGGTGCTCGCCGGGTCGATGGTCGTGTACGGCGAGGGCGCCTACGAGTGTGAACGGCACGGTGCGGTACGGCCCGGGCCCCGGACCGTCGCCGATCTGGACGCGGGGCGGTTCGAGCCCCGGTGTCCGCGGTGCGGTGCGGAGTTGGCCCCTGGGCTGGTGGGCGAGGACGCTCCGGTCGACCCCCGGAACGTGTACGCGACGACCAAACTGGCCCAGGAGCATCTGGCGGCGGCGTGGGCCCGGTCGACGGGGGGTTCGGCGGTGTCGCTGCGCTACCACAACGTGTACGGGCCGGGGATGCCGCGCGACACCCCGTACGCGGGGGTCGCCTCCTTCTTCCGGTCCGCGCTCGCCCGGGGCGAGGCTCCGCGGGTCTTCGAGGACGGGGGGCAGCGACGGGACTTCGTGCACGTACGGGATGTGGCGGCGGCCAATGTCACCGCCCTGGAGGCGGGTTCGCCTGCCGGGGCCCTCACCGCCTACAACACCGGGAGTGGGGAGCCGCACACCGTCGGCGAGATGGCGCGGGCGCTGGCCGCCGCGTACGGGGGGCCCGCGCCTGTCGTGACCGGGGAGTACCGGCTGGGGGACGTGCGCCACATCACTGCCGACTCGTCTCGGTTGCGGGCCGAGTTGGGGTGGAAGGCCGAGGTCGGGTTCGTGGAGGGGATGCGGGAGTTCGCGGCGGCGCGGCTTGGCGACGGGTGAGTTTTTCGCCCCCGCCGCCCCTACCCGTCCCATCCTTCTGGGGCTCCGCCCCAGACCCCGTTCGGTTGAGTGTCGACTGCGGACCGGCGGGGGCCGTTCGCGCAGTTCCCCGCGCCCCTTAAGGGGCGCGGGGAACTGCGCAATCTTTTGGGGGTCTGGGGGCGCAGCCCCCAGGTACGGATGGGACGGGTAGGGGCGGCGGGGGCGAAAGACACCACAGGTCGCGACCAGGGGCGCTACGCCTCCGCCATGGGCAGGGTGACCTCGAAGCGGCAGCCGCCGGGCACGTTGTGGACGGCGGCGTGGCCCTGGTGGGCCTCGACGATGCCGCGGACGATGGCTAGGCCGAGGCCCGCTCCGGCGGGTGGGGTGCGGGCATGGGTGCCGCGCCAGCCGGTGTCGAAGACGCGCGGCAGGTCTTCTTCCGGGATGCCGCCGCAGCCGTCGGTGACGGACAGGACGACGCCCGCGTCCGACCGCTCGGCGGCGACCGCGACCGTGCCGTCGGCCGGTGTCCGGCGGATGGCGTTGACGAGGAGGTTGCCCAGGACGCGGCTCATCTCCTTGCCGTCCACCTCGACCGGCACCTGTTCGACGCGGTCGCCGACCAGCCGTACGCCGTGTTCGCGGGCGAGCGGGTCCGCGCCCGCGAGGGCGTCGCCGACGAGGTCGTAGACGGAGATGCGGGAGGGGGACAGGGCGAGTGCTCCGGCGTGTATGCGGGAGAGCTCGAAGAGGTCGCCGACCATGTCGTTGAGCCGCTCGACCTCGGTGCGGATCTGTCGGAGGTAGCGGTCGGGGTCGGCGGCCACACCGTCCTCCAGCGCTTCCGACATCGCGCGCAGCCCGGCGAGCGGGGTCCGCAGGTCGTGCGAGATCCAGGCGACGAGTTCGCGGCGCGAGGTCTCCAAAGCGCGTTCGCGGTCCCGGGACTCGGCGAGCTTCGCGCTGGTGGCCTGCAACTCCCGGCTCAGCGCGGCGAGTTCGGCGGTGGCCGGACCGTCGGGGGCCGCGAAGTCGCCGCCGTCGCCGAAGGAGCGGGCGGCGAGGGTGAGCGCCCGGCTGCGGGCCACCACCCAACGGCCAAGGAGCAGCGCCGTGGCCAGGGAGACGACGGCCGCCATGGCGACGACGGTCGTGACGACGGTCAGGTCGTGCGAGGACAGGAACATCGCCCACGCCACGGCCAGGGTCCCCGCGAGCATCGCGGTTACGGCCACGGCGGCGACCACGGCGAGCGAGGCGGTCAGCGAGCGCCGCCGGATCAGCCGCAGCACACCCGCGCCGAGCAGCCCCGCCGCGGCGGCGCCGAGGAAGGCGAACAGGGCCATGAGGAGTACGTCGTTCATGGCCGTGACCGGGTCTCTCCGTCGGGGGCGGCATCCGGGGAGCCATCGGAGGCTGCGTCCGGGGAGCCGTCCAGCGATCTGCCCCCTGATCCGTCCAACGATTCGTCCCCTGATCCGTCCAGGGATTCGTCCCGGGCTCCCGCCATGGCATCGAAGCGGTAGCCCACCCCCCACACCGTCTGGATCAGGCGGGGGCGCGCCGGGTCGTCCTCGACCTTGCCCCGCAGTCGGCGTACATGGACCGTGACCGTCGACAGGTCGCCGAAGTCCCAGCCCCACACCTCGCGCATCAGGTCCTCGCGGCCGTACGCCCGGCCGGGATGGCGGAGGAAGAAGGCGAGGAGGTCGAACTCGCGGACGGTGAGGGCGAGTTCCGTACCGTTCTTGGTCGCGCGGCGGGCCGCCGGGTCGACGGTGAGGCCGGCCGTGTGCAGGGGGTGCGCGACCGTGACGGGGCGGGTCCGGCGCAGTACGGACTCCACGCGCAGCACCAGTTCGCGGGGGCTGAACGGCTTGGTGACGTAGTCGTCGGCGCCCACCTCCAGGCCCAGGATCCGGTCGTCCTCGTCTCCGCGCGCGGTGAGCATGATGACCGGCACGGGCCCGTGGCCGCGCAGCCTGCGGCACACCTCAAGGCCGTCCATCCCGGGCAGCATCAGGTCCAGGACCACCAGGTCCGGCCAGTGCGCGGCGGCCCGGGCGAGCGCGGCGGGGCCGTCCGCGGCGCGGTCCACGACGTACCCGGCGCGGTCGAGGTAGCCGGAGACGACCTCGGCGACGGTGGGGTCGTCGTCCACGACGAGGACGCGCGCCGTCTCCCCGTGCCCGCGCGTCGCCTGCCCGTGCCCGCTCGGGGTCGGGGTCGGGGCGGGCCCGGCACCCGGGGATGCGTGAGGTCCGGCACCTGCGGATTCGTACGGCTGCTGCATGCATCCAGCGTCCCACCGGCCTCGGCTCCGTGCCGTGCTCCCGGCGCGACGTCCGTGTTTCGTAAGGACCTGAAGTCCGATATCTCCCTTTCGTGTTCGTAGGGTGAAAGCCGTGACGACCTTCCCCGCACCACCCCCGGAAGTCCCGGAAGTCGACGTGGTCCTCCCCTGTCTGAACGAGGCCGAGGCCCTGCCCTGGGTGCTCGCCCGTATCCCGCCCGGCTGGCGCGCGCTGGTCGTGGACAACGGCTCCACGGACGGCTCGGCGGACGTGGCCCGCGGGCTCGGCGCGACCGTCGTCAGTGAGCCGCGGCGCGGGTTCGGCGCCGCCTGCCACGCCGGGCTGCTGGCCGCCACCGCGGACATCGTGTGCTTCTGCGACTGCGACGCCTCACTGGACCCGTCCCGGCTCGTGCCCTTCGTCCGCGAAGTGCGGGGCGGCCGGGCCGACCTCGTCCTCGGGCGGCGCCGTCCGCAGGGCCGGGGCGCCTGGCCCGCGCACGCCCGGGCCGGCAACCTCGCGCTGGCCCGGATGCTGCGGCGCCGCACCGGCCTGCGCCTGCACGACCTCGGCCCGCTGCGGGCCGCCCGCCGCGAGCCGCTGCTCGGCCTCGGGCTCACCGACCGCCGCAGCGGCTACCCGCTCCAGATGGTCGTCCGCGCCGCCGACGCCGGCTGGCGCGTCACCGAGCACGACGTGCCGTATCTGCCGCGCACCGGCGCCTCCAAGGTCACCGGCACCTGGCGGGGCACCTGGCAGGCGGTCCGGGACATGCGCCGCGTGCTCGCCGAACCGCCCGCCCCCGGCCCCGGCACACTCGCCCCTCCCCATCCGCCGTCCCACACCCCTTCCCAGGGAGGAACCGCCCAGTGACGACTCTCCTCGTCATCGCCAAGGAACCGCTGCCGGGGCGGGTGAAGACCCGGCTCACCCCGCCGTTCACGCCCCGGGAAGCGGCACTGCTCGCCGAGGCGGCGCTCGTGGACACCCTGCGTACGGTGGCGGCGACGCCCGCGCGGCGCCGCGTGCTGGTGCTCGACGGAGCGGTGGGCCCCTGGCTGCCGCCCGGCTTCGACGTCGTACCGCAGTGTGCGGGAGGGCTCGACGAGCGGCTGGCCGATGCCTTCGCGGGCTGCGACGGGCCCGCGCTGCTGATCGGCATGGACACACCTCAGGTGACGCCTCGGCTCCTCACCGTGGACTTCGCCGACTGCGAGGCGTACTTCGGCCCGGCCGAGGACGGCGGCTTCTGGGCGCTGGGGCTCGCCGATCCCGATCCCGCGCTGTTGCGGGGTGTGCCGATGTCGACGCCGGCGACGGGGGCCGTTCAGCGGGAGCGGCTCGTCGCCGCCGGGTTGCGCGTGCGCGATCTTCCCTGCCTCCGGGACGTCGACACTGCCGCCGACGCGGAGGCGGTCGCCGCGATCGCGCCGGCCGGCAGCCGGTTCGCCGCCGAGCTCGCCCGTGTGCGGGCGGTGACCCATCCGTGAGTACGGCACCTGGCGCTCCCCGTAGCGCTGCCGAGCGGGCCCGCGGCGGAGCCGCTGATGGACGCAGCGCCCCCGCCGCCCCTACCCGTCCCATCCCCAGGGGCTCCGCCCCTTCGACCCCGCCAAGGGGCTCCGCCCCCTGGACCCCCGATCGGCCTGAACGGCCTCGTCCTCAAACGCCGGACGGGCTGGTGGGAACTCCGGACAGGCTCGTAGGCGCTCCAGACAGACTGGTGGGCGCTCCGGACAGGCTGGTGGGCGCTCCCGACGGGCTGGTGGGCGCCCCTTGGTCCGCGGATCCCTACTCCGACGCCCTGGTCACCGGCCGGGGCCCGCTCTTCCTCCGGCGGACCGACGGCTGGCTGCTGCCTCTGGAGGTGGAGCGGTGGTGCGCGCGGGCCGATGCGGTGGATCTGGCGGTGCTGGGGCACTGTGAGGGGGCCGTGCTCGATGTGGGGTGTGGGCCGGGGCGGCTTGTCGCCGAGCTGGCGGCCCGGGGGCGGACCGCGCTCGGGATCGATGTCAGTGAAGCCGCCGTCGCGCACACCGTGCGGTTCGGCGGGCAGGCGCTGCGGCGCTCCGTCTTCGAGCCGCTTCCCGGGGAAGGCCGCTGGGGCACCGCCCTCCTTCTCGACGGCAACGTCGGTATCGGCGGCGACCCGGCCGCCCTTCTGCGGCGGATGTCTCAACTCCTCGCGACTGGTGGGCTGTTGATCGCCGAGACTCTCCCGGACATGGACGCCGACATCGACGAACGCGTCAGCGTGCGTATTGTCCGGGCCGCCGATCCCCGCAGCGCCGTCGGGCCGGCCTTCCCGTGGGCCCGCCTCGGCAGCCCGGCCCTGCTGCGGTACGCGGAGCGCGCGGGCTGGCGCCCGGACGGTCAGTGGACGGCCGGCGGGCGCTCCTTCGTCGCCCTGCGCAACCGGAGCGACCGACGCGACCGCAGCAGGAGCAGCACCGCCGAACCACCGAACAGCACCGCCGTGATCAGCAGCCAGCGGGCCAGGAACCCGTCCCCGGAGAGGCCGGTGGCGGACCGGTAGTGGTCCGCCATCTGTCCGCTGATCAGCGGAAACCAGATCAGCAGCAGGAGAGCGGAGAGCGCCGCCGGGACCCGGACGTAGACCGTCCACTCCCGGCGGCCGGCCGCGCCCAGCCCCCGCGTGACGGCCCGGTCCGCTCCCGCGTACAACGGCACCAGCACCAGGTCGTGCAGCACCGCCAGGCCCACGAACCACAGCGCCACCCCGAACCAGTCGTCCGCGAGCAGCCGCACCCCCGCGTACCCGGCGAGTGCGAACGAGCAGGCGAGAAGAAGGATTTGGAACGGACTGCCCAGGGCGGGCTTCCCGAATGGTCGTCGCATCCGTCGCATCACAGGTCTCCGAACGTCATCCGGGCCACCCACTTGGTGTTGAGCACGCCGGGTGCCGCGGGAACGATGATCCGCGCCGGGTAGCCGTGGTCGGGGGTCAGGTCCTCGCCGTTGACGAACAGGGCGAGCAGGGAACGCGGGTCGCGCACCTGGTTGTAGCGCAGGGCGGCCCGGCGGAACGCTCCGTGCCGCTGGAGCGACTCCACCAGCACGTCGGGCGCCGCGCCCTCCTCGTATCCGACGAGCGCCGCCAGGTCCCGCAGCCGCACCCCCCGCCACCACTGGTCGGAGGTCGACCAGCCCTCCACGCAGGCGATGGGCAACGCGGCGCTGTACAACGGGAGTTGCAGCAGATCCGCGCGGCTCAGCCGGACCGTCCGGCCGCTTCCCTCCACCACCAGCCGCCATGCCTCCGCGCTCGTCTCCGTCGCGGTGATCCCGCGCGAGGCGGCCGTCTTGTTGATCTGGAAGCCGCCCGGTCCGCTGCCCGGTTCGGGGCCGCCGTGCGGCGCGAGCACGGCCGTCTCCCGGATCGGCGCGTCGAAGCTGTGGCCCGCCGTCGTGGCGAACAGGAGCAGCGAGCCGCCGCCGACGAAGCCGAGGGCACCGCGCCGCGAGACGGTGGGCGGGGCGGGGTCCGGTGAAATCAACTCCCGTTCCCCGTCGGTCAGATCCTCGTCCCTCAGATGGCGCAGATTGCGTACGGCCATCGGCACGCGCAGCACCGCGTGCGCCACGAACGCGGCGATGAACACCCAGGCGCCGTAGAAGTGCAGCGGATAGAAGGAGCCGGGGAAGATGTAGTCGAGCTGGACGTTCAGTACGCCCGTGACGAACTCGAACAGCGCGCCGCCGACCAGCAGGAGCAGCGAGATCCGCTCCAGCGCGTGGGCGAGCGACCGGGCGGGCGGCAGCGTGAACAGCTTCGGCACGACCGACCACAGCTTGGCCAGCAGTACGGGGATCAGGGTGATGCCGAGCGTGACGTGGATGCCCTGCGTGAGGCGGTACAGCCAGGGCGGGTCGGTCGGCCAGGAGAAGAGGTAGAAGCCGAGCAGGCCCTTGTCCGGGGTCATGTCGTTCACCGGCGACAGGTTCGGGTTGTAGGCGGCGTACGACACGAGGCCCGTCAGGAACAGCACCGTGATCCCGCCGAGCAGCACGATGCCGAGCACGGAGGTGAACCAGGGGCCGCGCAACGGGCTGCGCCAGAACGCGGGGGAGGAAGGAGACCGTGGCATGACCCGACCGTAGGACGGGGACACCCCCCGAACGGGTCCGTGAACCATGACGAAACCCTGACGTCCACACCGCCGGCGGCTGCGACGGGCGTTCCGCGGCCTAGCGTGCCGGTGTGAACCGCGATCTTCTCCGCGATCTGGCCGCCGTGCTGGCCGCCGCCCTGCTCGTCACGGCCGCCGTCCTGGCCGGCACCGCGATCGAGCACCGCGACGGCACGCTGCACGTCGGCTGGCCGCCGCTGTACGCCCACTGGGATCCGCATACCGGTCCCGGCACCCCGGCCGCGCTCGTGGTGGCCGTCGCCGTCGTCGCGTACGGGCCGCTCCTCGCCGCCCGGCTGCCGTGGCGCGCGCTGCTGTCCGCCGTCTGGGCAACCGCCATGGCGTGGACGTTCTCGCTCGCGCTGGTGGACGGCTGGCAGCGCGGGATCGCCCGGCGGCTGACGACCGAGTACGAGTATCTCCAGGTCATCGAGCCCGTGAACCGCTTCCACGACATCCCCGCCGCCCTGCGGGACTTCACCCACCACATCCTGATCCACTCCCCCGACCACTGGCCCGCGCACGTCGCCGGACATCCGCCCGCCGCCACCCTCACCTTCGTCCTCCTCGACCGGATCGGGCTGGGCGGCGGAGCATGGGCGGGCGTCTGGTGCATCACCGTCGGGGCGACGGCGGCGGTCGCCGTCCTCGTCACCGTACGGACGCTGTCCGGTGAGGCTCTCGCCCGCCGCGCCGCCCCCTTCCTCGTCCTCGCCCCGGCCGCCGTATGGATGGGCACCTCCGCGGACGGCTACTTCGCCGCGGTCGCCGCCTGGGCCGTCGCGTTCCTCGCCCTCGCGGTCACGGGACACCGGCCCCGGGCGGCCGGCCTCGCCTCGGGGCTGCTCTTCGGCCTCACCGCGTATCTCTCGTACGGGCTGACACTGTTCGCGGTGGTCGCCGCGGCCGCTGTGCTGCTCGGCTCGCGGCGGCTGCGCCCGCTTCCGTACGTCCTCGCCGGACTCGCCGTCGTACCGCTGGTGTTCACGCTGCTCGGCTTCGACTGGTGGGAGGCGTACCGGCTGCTGGTCACCCGCTACTACGAAGGGGCGGGCGGTGTCCGGCCGTACGGCTACTGGGTGTGGGCCAACCTCGCCTGTACGGCCTTGATCGTGGGCCCGGCGACGGTGGCGGGCCTGCGCCGGGCGGGAGCGGCCCCCGTCCGCACAGGCGTCCGCGGTGGCCTCCGTACCCCCGGTACCCTCGCGGCCGAACCCCGCCTGTCGCTGCTGGTGTTCGCCGCCCTGCTCGCCCTCCTCGCCGCCGATCTCTCCGGCATGAGCAAGGCGGAGACGGAGCGGATCTGGCTGCCGTTCGCGATGTGGCTGCTTTCGGCGTGCGCGTTCCTGCCCCGGCCGCGCGTGTGGCTCGCCGCGCAGGCCATCCTCGCGTTGACCCTCAATCACCTGCTGTTCACCGGCTGGTGACCCCGCTCGCCCCCCTTGGGAAGCCCATGGGAGACCCATGGGAAACACCTTTCACACCTGTCACAGGCATGCCATAGGCTTCCCACGGCAGCCGCGCCCCGCGCGTCACCGCATCTCCCTTTCCGCGGTCACGTCCGGGCGTTGCGCGGCGCTCTCAACTCCCGGTATTCACCGGTCTCCTTGTGGGGGTAGCAACACCTTGCGTACGCGCAGCATCTCGACCGCGACGGCGCTCGCGGTCCTCTTCAGCTCGGCGGTACTGAGCGTCGTCGCGGCCGGATCCGCCTCCGCCGACTCCGCCACCGTCCTCGCACCCGGCGGCATCGTCGCGGACGGCGCCCTCAAGCGGGTGTTCGTGGGCGACGCCGAGGCCGGGAAGATCCTGGCCACCGACTACGACGGCACCCTGGTCGACTCGGTGAGCGGCATCACCGCGGTGACCGATCTGGCGCTGTCCGACGACGGCACCACCCTGTACGCGGCCGCGTCGGGCAGCCACGAGATCGTGGCCCTCGACGCCACCACCCTCGACGTCCTGGCCCGCTACACCGTCGCCACCACCTACGGCCCGCGCCATGTCGCCTTCGCCGGCGGCAAGGTGTGGTTCAGCTACGGCGACCAGTGGGACGGCAACCTGGGGTCGGTCGATCCGGCGGTGCAACCGGCGGGCTCGGACAGCGCGGTGCAACTCGGCCAGTTCTCCAACCGGGTCTGGGGCCAGGCGCTCCTGGACACCGACCCGTCCTCGCCCGGCCTGCTGGCCGTCGGCGAGACCGGTCTGTCCACGGACTCGATGGCCGTCCTCGACGTCTCCGGCGGCACACCGCAGCTGGACGCCTGGTACAACGGCGACTACTCGCTGAACAGCGGCATCAGCGACATCGACCTCGTGCCGGGCGCCTCGCAGGTGCTGGTCAACGGCAAGGAGCGGGCCGCCTACGCGGACGGGAAGTTCACCGCCCACGGCGCCTACCCCGACGGGCAGCGTGCCGACATCGCCGCGAACGGGCTGGTCGCCCAGTCCAACGGCAACACGGTGGCGGTCTACCAGCCGAACACGACGCTGCCGGTCCGCACCTACGACACCGGCGCGACCACCGCCCCGACCACCCTGCGGTGGGCCCCGGACAACTCCCGGCTCTTCGCGCTCGTGGCGACGACCGGCGGCTACACCCTCAAGGCGCTCAGCGACCCGACGCTGAACAACCCGACCCTGACGGTGAACGCCCCGTCCACCGCCACCCGCGCCCAGCAGCTCACCGTCACCGGGAACCTGTCGGCGACGGTCGCGCTGCCCAGCGGCACCTCGCTGAACGTCACCCGCACCGACCTGGAGAGCCCGAACGGCAAGGCGCTGGCCCCCGTCACGGTCAAGGCGGACGGCTCGTACAGCTTCACCGACACCCCGCCGGCCGGCGGCACGGTCACGTACAAGGTCTCCTACGCGGGCGACGCCGAGCACACCGCGGTCAGCGCCTCCGACAAGGTCGCGGTCTCCCGTACGACGCCGACGCTGACCCTGAACAACAACGGCAAGGTCTACAACTACAGCGCCGACGTCTCCTTCACCGCGCACCTCGGCTCGACGTACAAGAACCGCACGGTCGAGCTGTGGGCGAACCCCTACGGCGCCGACAAGCCCAACACACTCCTGAAGTCGGGCACGGTCGACTCCAGCGGCAACATCTCCGTGACGGTGGACATGACGCGGGACACCGACGTCACCGCCGTCTTCAAGGGAGACGCCCGCTACGCGCCCAAGACGGTGAAGTCCACGGGGTACGCCAGGGTCAAGATCTCGACCGCCGTCTCCAAGCACTACAAGACGGCGCTGATCGGCTCGACGAACTACTACTGGTTCCACAAGAGCACCGCCCCGCTGCTCACCACCACGATGACCTACTACAAGGGCCGCAAGCAGCGCTTCGACCTCCAGGTCTACTCGGGCGGCAGCTGGCACTCCGACGACCCGCAGTACTTCGCGCTCGGCACCGACGGGAAGTCGGCCGTGTCCCTGGACGCGCCCGGGCAGTCCGGCATCAAGGCGCGCATCCGGTCGACGTACGTCAACAGCGCGTCCGGCGACACCGTGAACACGACGACGTACGGGCCCTGGAAGTACCTGTACTTCTCCAGCTGACCCCTCCCCGGCCGAAAGGCGCCCGCAAGTCCCTGATCCCTGACAGCCGAATGCCGCCCCTGCCGGGGCGGCATTCGGCTGTCGGACCAAAGGTGCTGGTCAGCGAGGTACGGCGAGGTGTGGGGGGAGGCCGTGGGGCGGCGACCGGGCCGGTGATCGGTTGCGGCGGGGTGCGGTGGTTCGCACGGTGGGCCTCAAGAGCATTTCTCGAAAGGACTGACCATGCGTCCCCCCACATCCCCCACACCCGCCACATCCCACATATCCCCCGACTCCCGCAGATCCCGCGGACTCCTCGTACCGGCCGCTGTCTGCGCCGCGCTGGTCTTCGGCCCGGTCGGCACGGCCGCCGCCGTCACCGACGTACCCGGGACGGCTTCGGCCGGCACCACCGCGGCATGGTCCTCCGTCGGCCCGGACGCCGTCCTGGACCAGCTCGACGTCCTCGACGAAGCGAACCAGGACGACGACCTCGCTCCTCTCCTGGACGTGCTGTCCGCCATCGCCAAGCACGAGGAGGCGGGCACGCTCGACCCGGCCGCCGCCGGATACGCGCGGTCCCTGGAGACGGCGAACGCCTCCCTCCAGCAGCGGCTGAAGGACCGGGCCGGCTCCACCACGGACCGGGCCGCGGTGCCGGCCGCCGACCCGATCGCGGATCTGGTGGCCCAGCTCCAGTCGACGGTCGGCGGACTGGTCCAGGCCCTGACAGGTGTCCTGTCGGGCGCCGTGGGCACGGTGACGGGCCTGCTGTCGCCGGTGCTCGGCGTGGTCACGGGGCTGCTCGGCACCGGCCTGCCGGCGCTCCCGGACCTCCCCGCCGCGGGAAGCCCGGCCACCACAGCGGGATCGCCGACCACCGTGGTGCTGCCGGCAGGATGACCCGCCCGGCCTGACAGTGGCCGCGGCACGGGCCGTGCGGGCGGTCGGCACCTACGGGTGTGGCCAGCGGCTGCCGGCCGCCGCGGCCGCCATCAAGGGCACGGCGTCGGCCGCGGCCACCTCCGGGGGCACGACCAGCAGGTCCCATCGGCCGTGGCCCGGGCTGACCAGACAGATGGTGTGGCGGTCGCGGGACCCTGATTCCCTGCGCAGTCGTACGACGTGGTTGGCGACCAGCATCCGCCCCGGCGACGCCGACCACATCGCCGTGTGCACGGTGACACCGGTGATCTGCCCCCAGCCGCTGGGCAACGCGCCTATGAGCGAAGGGAGTTCGGCGAGCAGATCGCGTGTTCGGGGCCACCATGCCCCGGCGATGCGCCGCGGCAAGACGCTGTGCGGCGCCAGCCGCACACGGGCCACGGGCGGAAAGGGCGGGATCTGACGGACGGCGGCCATGAAGGCGCTCCTGTCTGGGACCACGGCCCCGGTTCCTCCTCACCGTACTCCGCACGGCGGGCAAGCGGAGTTCTGCGAACTCGCCGCTCGTACCGGCGACTTGGCGCTCACCGAGCGCCGGGGTTCCCCGCACGCTCCGCCCAGTACCCAAGGAGTCGTGTCCGGGGGTGTGACAGGGCCCCCCCATGTTGCTGTCCCGCAGGTCACAGGGCTGCCACACTGGTCGCACGGCACGTGAGCAGCGCGGCGGTGGCGGTGGCACCGAGCTGGGGCGGTTTCTGCGCGCACGCCGGTCCCGGGTGGCGCCCGCCGACGTCGGTCTTCCGGAGGGCGTCGGGCTGCGCCGCACGCCGGGGCTGCGCCGCGAGGAGCCGGCCACGCTCGCCGGGGTCAGCATCGACTACTGCACACGCCTGGAACGCGGCAAGGAGACCCACCCCAGCCCGTCCGTCGTCGACGCCCTCGCCGCCGCCCTGCTGCTGGAGGACGGCGAGCGCGATCATCTGCGGGACCTCGCCGCCTGCGCCGCGCGCGGTACGCCCGGGGCGCCGTCCGCCCCCAGCCGCTCCGTGCATTCCGGCGTCGAGCTGCTGCTGGAGGGCATGCGGCCCTACCCCGCACACGTGGTCAGCCGCACCCTGGAGCTGGTCGCCACCAACCCCGGCGGGCTGCATCTGATGGCCGGCCTGGCGGACTGGCCGGTGCGGCAGCGCAACATCGTGCGGTACGTCTTCCTGCACCCCGCGGCCCGCGAGCTGTTCGACGACTGGGAGAACCAGATCCGCGGCTGCGTCGCCCGGCTGCGCACCCTGGCCGGCACCGATCCGGACGACCCCGACCTCACCCACCTCGTCGACGAACTCCTGCTCAAGAGCCCGGACTTCGCCCGCCTGTGGGAGCGCTACGACGTCCAGGGTCACTCCCACGGCCACAAGACCTTCCACCACCCCGCGGTGGGCGACCTCACCCTCGGCTACCAGAGCATGCAGCTGGACGGCACGTCCGGCCACCGCCTGGTCGCGTACTACGCCGAACCCGGCACCCCCGAGTACGCCGCGCTGGTCCTCCTCGACAAGGCCGAGGACCCGCACGCCTCGCCGAGCGGTGCCGGACAGCCGCCCGTCAGTCCTGGGCGGCGGCCTTCTTGATCGCCTCGCGGATCCGGGTGTAGGTGCCGCAGCGGCAGACGTTCTCGATGCGGTCGATGTCGGCGTCCGTCGGGCTGGACGTCTTCTTGAGGAGGGCCGCCGCGGCCATGATCTGCCCGGGCTGGCAGAAGCCGCACTGGGAGACGTCGCAGTCCAGCCAGGCCTGCTGGACCGGGTGGAGTGTGTCGCCGTCGGCCAGGCCCTCGATGGTGGTGACCTTGCGGCCCGCGCAGTCCGCGACCGGCACGACGCAGGGCTGGATCTCCGCGCCGTCGAGATGGCTGGTGCAGGCACGGCAGACGCCGACACCGCAGCCGTACTTGGGTCCCGTGACGTCGAGCAGGTCGCGCAGGACCCACAGCAGCGGCATGTCGGCCGGTGCTTCGACGGTGACCGGCTTCCCGTTGACGACGAAGGAGTAGGAGGGCATCGGCAGTCCAGGTCCGTCTCAGAAGAGGATCAGAAGTTGAGGGGGAAGCGGCGGGGGCGGGTGCCCGTCGCGCGGGCGTAGGCGTTGGCGACGGCGCCCGCCGCGGCCGGGACGCCGAGTTCGCCCGCCCCGCCGGGGTCCCGCCGCGACGGCAGGATGTGCGCCTCGAAGTGCAGCGGGGCGTGCCGCTGGCGGGCCCAGTGGAAGTCGGCGAAGCTGCCCTCGCGGACGGCGCCCCGGTCGATGTGGAGGCCGGCCTGGAGCACGGTGGAGATGCCGTCGACGGCGGTGCCCATCAGCTGGGCCTCCAGGCCTCGCGGGTTGACGGCCGTTCCGACGTCGGCCGCCATCACCACCTTGGTCACCCGGGGGTTCTTCGGGTCGGAGGCGTCGATCTCGGCCAGAGCGGCCACACAGGAGCCGTACTCCTCGTGGACGGCCACGCCCTGGGCGTGGCCGGCCGGCATGGTCCGGCCCCAGTTCCCGGCGGTCGCGACCTTGTCGAGTACGGCCTTGACGGTCTTGCTCATCAGGGTCGTACGGCGGAACGCGACCGGGTCCTTGCCCAGGCTCCGCGCGATCTCGTCGACGACGATCTCCTGCGCGGTCCGCGTCGTCCCGGAGTCCACCGAACGCCAGGCGCCCAACGGCATCGCCAGCTCCACGCCGCCCGAGTCCCCGGAGACGCGCCCGAAGTTGTACAGGCCGCTGTCGCTGGGGAGCGGTCCGCCCGTCACGCCGCCCTGAGCGGTGGCGCCGGTGGCACCGGAGTCGTCGTAGGCCTCGTTCACCGAAGCCGTCATGTGGGTGAAGGCCACCACCCTGCCGCCGGCGTGGCTGGCCCGGATCCGGTGGTGGCTGGCCGGGCGCATCCTGCCGTGCCGGATGTCGTCGTTGCGGCTCCACATCAGCTTGACCGGCCGGTGGGCGGCCTTGGAGATCTGGGCCGCCTCGATCGCCGCTTCGTAGTTGAGCCGCCGTCCGAACGAGCCGCCGCCGCGCATGACATGGACCCGGACCTTCGACGCGTCGAGCCCGACCTCCGAGGCGATGCTGTCGCGCGCGTCCATCGGCGTCTGGGAGGAGAACCAGATCTCGGCGCGGTCGGCGCGTACGTCGGCCACCGCGGTCAGCACCTCCATCGGGGCGTGGCTGACGAAGGCGAACTCGAACTCGCCCGTCACCTGTGTCGTACCGAGCAGCGGGGTCCCGAGGGGCGGGACGGCGGCCCGCAGCCGGGACCGGATGGCGGTGTCCGACAGTGCGGCGAGCGGGCCGGGGGCCCAGGTGATGTGCAGGGCGTCCCTGGCCTTGAAGGCGTGGTGGAAGGTTTCCGCCACCACGGCGACACCGCCGGCGATCCTGACGACCGCGTGGACGCCCGGCAGGGCACGGGCCGCCCGGTCGTCGACGGTGACGGCCTTCCCGCCGAGTGTCGGTGGCCGCGCCACCACGGTCGGCTTCGCCCCGGCCGCCGACACGTCCCCGGCGTACTTCGCCCGGCCCGTGACGATGTCCCGTGCGTCGATGCGGGTCGTCGGCTGCCCGATCACCCGGTGCTTGGAGGCCGGCTTGGGCTTGGCGGGAATGGCCGGGTGGCGGATCCGGGCGGCGGCCTCGGTCAGCGACCCGAAGGTGGCCGTACGCCCGTCGGGGGCCACCACCATCGTGTCCCGGGTGCGCAGCAGGCGGGGCGGGAGATGCCACCGTCGGGCGGCCGCCGTGACCAGCTTGGCGCGCGCGGTGGCGGCCAGCTCGCGGGCGGGCCCGTACAGCGAACTGACCGAGTTCGAGCCGCCGGTGTACTGGTTGCCCTTGGTCCGGGCCTCGGCGAGCGGGATGTCGATGTCGGCGAGCCGGGCGTCCAGCTCCTCGGCGATCATCATGGCGACGGCGGTCGTGATGCCCTGGCCGACCTCGACGCGGGGCAGCCGTACGACCACCTTGTTGGCCGCGGTGACCTCCAGGACCAGCATCTCCTCGTCGGCGCCGGTCACCAGGACGTCGGACGGTGTGGGGACGCCCGCCGCGGTGGGCTCGACGCCCTCCGCCGACGATCCGTCGCAGCCGAGCGGCGCCGCGACGGTCAGGGTGGACGCCGCCAGCGTGTAGACCATGAACCTGCGGCGGGACAGCGGAGGGGCCAACGGACAGTCCTCTCGGTGCGTCGTGCGTCGTACCCGGGTTCGTTCGACTGATGGGTAAGAGGGGCAGGACTTCTTCTGGGTTGCCTACCTGGCGGCATGAACGCTTGTGCCCCCTTCCGCGTCCCAGTACCGATGTACCGATCGGCCCAACGGGGAGGGACACCATGCGCGGACGAAGCAAGGCATCCACGGGCGCCACCATCGCGGGCGCCGTCGCGCTCTTCCTACTACAGGGGTGCGGCAGCGAGAGCGACAGCCAGGACGTCGCGGACGTCCACACGCGCTCCAGCAGGCCCGCACACCCGGCCAAGCCCAAGGCCCCGACCGTGTGCGTCGGGAAGCAGCCGGTGGGCAGCCTGCCGGGGCCGAAGCACGGGGAGACGGACGGCACCCCGCTGTGGCGGGTGATGGCATACGTGGAGAAGACGGCGGACAAGCACTACCGGACCGTCTACACCGGCCTGTCGGTCGACCAGGACCACCAGGCCACGGACGTGTACCGCATCCCCTCCGACGCGTTCGACGCGGACATCTGCGGCGCCGCCGAGAAGGGCGTGACCATGCGGCTGCACGACACCGACATCAACGAGAAGGACCTCACCGCCCTGTCCGACCGGATCAGCGCGGACATGAACCGCTGGGACGGCACGTTCGAGCTGCGCGAAGTCGGCCCGGACGTCCGGGGGTTCGTGTTCGTGGGCGTCGACGACCCCGCGAAGGCCAGGCCCGTCATCGCCAAGGCCTTCGGCAAGAAGCACATCAGGGTGCGGCACGTGGCGCCGGCGTCGGCCCGCTGACGGCCTCGGCGAGAAGACGTGCGTACGTGCATAAGTGCGTACGTACGCATGCGGACGTCAATCGGTGGTGAAGCCCGCCTTGACCTTGTTGAAGACGGGTCGGTACGTGTCCCATTGGACGTCCGGTGCCGACAGGTAGATGTCGTACTCCGTCGCGCCCTCCTGCCCGAAGCCCAGGTCGATGGCACGGAACACGCGCGCCCGCCCCTGGATGGTGAACTCCCACACCGCCGCGGCCTGGTCCTGGAACGCGGTCCGCTCCATACGGATCTTCCGGTACCGCCCGCCGGGGTAGTTGATCTTGGTGTTCGCCTCCATGTTCTTGAAGTGCGACTCGGGGTTCGGGCCGGCGGGGTCGACCGTGCCGATCGTGAGTTCCGCCAGGCCGGTCTTGTCGGTGTAGGTGACTGATTCGGAGGTCGCCTTGCCGCGCTTCCAGCCGTCCGGGACGGGATAGGCGACGCCGAGCGTCTTGTCCGTGACCAGGTGGAAGCCCGCGGGGACGGGCACGGACGTGGACGTGGGTGTCGACGACGCCGAGGCGGCGTGCGTGCCCGTGTCGCTGTCCCCGTGCGAGGTCACGTACAGACCGACCGCCACGGCCACGCCCGCCACCGTCACGGTGATCAGGCCGGGGACGAGGACGCGCCGCTTGCGGCGGCCGCCGCCGCCAACGTTGTCGGAGGGGGCGGGATCGGCCGGCTGGGCGGGCAGAGACCGCGTCGGCGCGGGCTGAGGCTTCGGCTGCCGCTTCGGCTGTCGGTCCGGCTGTCGGTCCGGCTGCGACGAGGACTGGGCGTGGGGCTCGGCGTGGGTCTGGGCGTGGAACTGCGTCGGAGCCTCCGACGCCACGACCCGCAGCGCCCGCTCCGCCTCCTCCATCGACGGCCGCTCCGCCGGGTCCTTGGCCAGCAGCATCTCGATGAGGGGTTCGAGGGGACCGGCCTGCTTCATAGGGGCGAGCGGGTCGACGACGATGGCGTACGCCGTCTCCACAGCCGTGTCCTTGCGGAACGGGGGCCGTCCCTCGACCGACTGGTACAGGGTCGCGCCGAGCGCCCAGAGGTCCGCGGCGGGGCCGGAGTTGCGGCCCTTCATCCGCTCGGGCGAGATGTAGTCGATCGACCCGACGATCTCGCCGGTCTTCGTCAGCGTGGAGGTGCCGCTCGTCATCGCGATGCCGAAGTCGGTGAGCACGACACGGCCGTCGGCGCCCAGCAGTACGTTGCCGGGCTTGACGTCGCGGTGCAGCACCCCGGCGGCGTGCGCGGCGCGCAGCGCGGCGATCATGCCGAGGCCGACGCGGGCGGCCTCGCTGGGCGCCAGCACCTCACCGCCCTTGAGCAGCGCGCCGAGGGTGGTCGAGGGGACGTACTCCATGACGATGCAGGGCAGCCCCCCGTCGTCCACGACGTCGTGCACGACGACCACGTTGGGGTGGGCGATACGGGCGGCGCTGCGCGCCTCGCGGCGGGTGCGTTCGTAGAGGGTGGCGAGCTCGTCGTCGGTGAGGTGCGGCTGGACGTGCAGCCGCTTCAGGGCGATCTGACGGCTCAGGACCTCGTCCTCGGCACGCCACACGGTGCCCATGCCACCGCGGCCGATCCGGTCGATCAACCGGTAGCGGCCGGCGATCAGCCGCCCCTCGTCCGACACTGCGCGCCCCTTGCCGACGTTCTTGGTGCCCCTGCTCGGTGCCCCCCTGCGCGTTCGATTCGCATCGTGCGCATCGACACCATAGTCGGCGCGGGTTGCGGACACTGTGGCGCGGGCCATGCGTGGAACCTGTGCAGACTGTGCCCCTGGTCAAAGGGCTCGTTCGTCAGCCGGGGGCGACACACGCGTACAGCGGCAGCGGGCTCATGCCGTGGCGTTCCTTCATCGGGCGGTTGCTCCGGCCGCCCTCCACCCACTGCTTGCCCGCCTCGATCGCGGCGCGGATCTCCGTGGCCCACATGAGGTAGTTGGGGCTGAAGCCTTGGACGGTGGCGTCAGTGGTGCCGCCCACCCACATGTGCAGGCGCTGGTCGTCCAGCAGGACCACCGCGGCCGCCGGCGTCCGCTCGCCCAGGTCGACGCGCACGACACGGGCGCGGTCGCCGAGGGCCATGACGAAGTCGATGAAGGCGCTCTCGGGATACATGTCCGCGCTGCCGTACTTGGCGGCCGTGCGGCGGGTGAGGTCACACACGGTGCGCAGGAAGTCCGGCCGGGGGGCTTCCACGGACGTCGTGACACCGGCGTCGGCCGCGCGGCGCATGTACTGGCGGATGTTGCGACGCGTCCTCGCGCCCAGCCTCGCGAGATAGTCGTCGTACGTCGTCACGCCCTGGAGCGGGAGTTGGAAGCGGGTGACGATCGGGGCCACCCGCCACCCCTTGCGGCGGGCCGCGTCGAGCAGCGGATCGCCCTCCGCGACGCTGACGAGACCCGTGGCCCGCGCGCCGTCGCGGGCCCCCAGCTCCACCAGGGCGTCCAGCATCGCCGCGAGCACCCGGTCGCGATGCTCCTCGTCCGTCGCGAGCACGGGGATCCGGGTGTCGTAGCAGTACCAGTTGTGCCCGAGGAGCGCCGTGCCGTCCGCCTCCGGGATGCCGACGGCGCGCAGGAAGCCGTACGGGTCGCCCTGCTTGTCGAGATAGCACGGCAGTACGGCGACGGTCCGACCGGCGTCGACGGCCGTCAGATAGCGGACGGCGGCGTACGGGCTGAGCGGGTTGTCCTGATAGGCCCGCAGATACTCCGGGGTGTAGTGGACGGGGGCGGCGGCCGAGGCGGCCACCCGCTGCCACTGGGCGGTGTCGAGGTCGTCGATGGATTCGGCGACGGTGACCCGCGGCCCGCTCGTGCTCATGCCGTTACCCCTCTTTCTTCGTGCGGCCCGGTTACCGGCGGCGGCCCGTCCGGCGCGACCTCGTCGGCCCAGCCCGCCCTGGTCATCGCCGACAGGAAACGCTCCCCGAAGTCCGGTGTGGCCGGCCGGATGCCGGAGTCCAGTTCGGCGGTGCGGATGACGGCCGCCGCGTCGGCGGTGCCGTCGATGCTCTGCGCGAGGGCCATCGCGGCGGCGTAGCAGCGGCCCCGGTCCACGGTCAGCTCCTCCAGGAACCACTGGCGGTCCTTCTCCGCCATGGCTCCCATCAGCGCCCGGAGGTTGAAGGGTCCGGGCCAGGCCCTGCGCAGGCCCGGACCGCGCGGCGCCGGCGGCCGGTGCTCCGCGAGACCGTCGTCCCAGGCTGCCGACAGCGTGCGGTGCAGCCCGGCGAGGAGCTCCGCCTGCCGGTCGAGCACGCGCGGGCTCGCGCCGAGCGGGCGCAGGGTGCGCAGGGCGTCCCGGCCGTAGTGCCAGCGCCGCGTCAGCCGGGCGACGGCCGACCGGTCCCCGCCCAGCCCGTCGGAGGACGGCCCCTCAACGGACGGCAGGCAGGCGGTCATCCGGCGGGCCGTCCAGCGGGTCAGGAGCTGGGCGAGGCGGTCGGCGTCCCGTCCGCAGGCCGTCGCCGCGACGGCGGCAGCGGACGCCGCGATCGCGGCGGACCTGCGCAGCTCCCGCGGATCGACCTTGTCGAGCGTGTCGGCACCGGAGTGGTTGAACCGGTCGGGCCAGTGCCCCAGTTGTACGGCGGGGACGCCGATCGCCCGGTCGGCGAGGATCGCGTGGTCGGAGGCGCCGACGAACGGCGTCGTACGCCAGGCCCAGGTGTCGCAGCCGACGGCACCGCTGTAGGAGCGCGCGGCGGGCGGCAGGGCCCGTACGCAGGCTTCGACCAGGGCGTTGGCGTAGTGCGGGAGGTACTCCGGGCCGTACTCGACGATCAGCGGCCCCCCGCAGCGCTGCTGGTCCTCGCCCACCATGTCGAGGTTGACCGCCATCGCGGGGAGCGGCCGGGTGCCCTCCTCGACCGCCTGGTGGACGTAGGCGGCGAGGCCCACGAACTCCGGTGCCCAGACGAACCGGACGGGACGGCGCAGCGACCGCCCCGCGAGCACGCGTCCGGCAGCCAGTGCCGCCGCGACACCCGAGGCGTTGTCGTTGGCCCCGGGAGCCGGATGGCACAGGTGGGCGCCGAGCAGACACGCGTCGCCCTCCGCCGCCGAGCCCGACGGGGTACGGGCGACCACGACCGGCATCCGCCGGGGGCCGGTGTCGACGTCGACGACCACCCGGACCCGCTCGCCCCGCCGGTGCGCACGGAGCAGCTCGTCCAGCTGGGCCGGGAACACGCTGAAGCCGAACAGGGCGCTGTCGCCGGGCAGTTCGACCCGCCCCGCCTGGCCGGGCCGGTCGGGATGGGTCGTCACGCAGAACCCGCTCGCCTTCTCGGTCCGCATCCGGGCGAACAGGCCGGGGCCGAGGCCGGCCGCCGACCCGACGAGGACCAGTGCGCCCGGCGGCCAGCCAGGTTCCTGCGCCAGCGCGAGCGGCACCTCGCCGTCCGTGGCCGCCGAGTTCGCCGCGAGGGCGTAGGGCTGTGCGGGGTAACTGACCAGCGAGGGGCGGCCGTTGAGCGACAGGTGCGCGGCGCGCGGTGTCCAGGAGGAGGGTGCCGTGTACGTCCACCACGCTGTCGTGCCGTCCGCGGGGAAGCTCAGCACCTCGACGTCGGCCAGCCCCACGCGTTCGGCCTCACCCGCGACGAAGTCGGCCGCCTCGGCGATCCCCGCCGATCCCTGGTACCGGTCCCATTCGACCAGCCGGGCGACCCAGCGCATCGCTTCGTCGGCGTCGACGGCCTGTTGGATGTCACCGACCAGACCATTGAGGCCACTTGGACCACTGAGGCCGCTCAAGCTATCCGCCCTGGGCGAAGGCCGCGCGGAAGGCCGTCAGCCGGGCGTCCGACAGCGGGACAGCGATCTTGAAGAGCCTGCCGCCACTCTTGGCCCCCGGCAGCCCGCGCCCTACAACCCCCGTATCCGTACCCGAACCCGTAACCGTGCCCCAAAACCCCTGCCCCTCCACCTCTTTGACCCTCAGCCCGAGCTTCTCGGCCAAGGCCCCGCCCGTGTCGTCCGCCGGCGCGGTCACCCACGGCAGACAGTCGGCCCCCTCCGTCACCGCGAGCCCCGCCCCCCGCAGCAGCGCCGACATCTCCGGCTTCACCTCGGCGATCCTGGCCCGCAGCGCGGCGAAGACGTCGCCCTGCGCCAGGAGGCCGAGGGAGACGGCCAGACCGTAGCCGTTCGCGCCGAGCGGTGGCGCGGCCTCCCGGAGCCGCCGGGTCAGCGCGGGCGCGGCGACCGCGAAGCCGACCCGGAGTCCGCCGCAGCAGTAGCCCTTGGACATGCTGCGCACGACGATCAGGTTGTCGTGTTCGGCGACCGCCGGTACGCAGCTGGCGTCCGGGCCCGCGTAGACGGCGTACGCCTCGTCGAGGACCACGGTCGTGCCGTGTGCGCGGGCGGCGCGGGCGATCTCGTCGAGCGCCGCCCTGCCGTACAGGTCCCCGGTGATCGTCGGGCGGTCGAGCACGAGGACCGAGGGGGCGTGCCGGTCGAGGTCGGCGACCAGGTCCTCGATCCGGGTCGCGATGGCCTCGCTGCCCAGGCGGGCGGCCCAGCGCGGCAGGTCGGGGTGACCGCCGCGCAGGTGCAGCACGGGACCCGGCTGCGCCAGTGCCGCGCAGGCGTGCAGCAGACCGGTGGCTCCGGTGCCGGCCGTCACCGTGTCCGGGGGGAGGTCGAGGCCGAAGTGCGCGGACAGCACCGGCGCGGCCTGTGCGGCGGCGTAGGGGTCGGTCACGTGATAGGCGCGCGCCGTATCGGCGGTGACCCCCTGGAAGGCACGGTCGACCGAGGACCGTACGAAGTCGATCTCGTCGGGCGACCAGCGCAGGTCCACGACATCGCCGGGGCCGACCGCATCCTCCGGTCCGGCAGATCCCGCAGATCCCGCAGATCCGACAAGCCCCCCGGCGGCGGGCCGTTCCCACGCCGTGATCGCGGTGGTGTCCGCGCCCTCCGGGTTGCGGGCCACGAACTGCACGTATCGCGTCGTGAGCGCGGCCTCCCGGCCCGCCGTGAAGTCGGCGTCGGCGCGCTCGACCTGGAACCCGGCGCGGATCAGCAGGTCCCGTACCTCGGCGGGCTGGTAGAGCCGTACGTCGTCATGGATGACCACCGGCTCCGCGCCGCCGCGCCGGACCTCGATCGAACCGGCGCTGCGGCCGGTGGCCACCTGGTAGTTGCGGCGGAAGACGGCCCGCAGCCCCTCGGTCTCGAAGGTGGCCTCGGGCACGTAATGGCCCGCGATCGTCAGGACGTTGGAGTGGTCGAGCACGAGCAGCCCGCCGGGGACGAGTGCCCGGCGGGCCTCCCGGAGCAGGCGCAGCTGCTGGGCGTCGCTGCCCCAGCCGAAGGACTGCACGCAGACGATCGCGTCGAACTCGCCGACCGGCCAGGGGAGTTCGCGCAAAAGGTCGAGGTGCAGCCACTCCACCTCCACCCCGGCCGCGGCGGCCGTCGCCGCGGCCTGCCGCAGGGCCCACGCGCCGGCGTCGGCGCCGGTGACGCGGAACCCGCGCCCGACCAGCGCGACCGCGTGCCGACCCGTGCCGCAGCCCAGGTCGAGGACGCGGCGGCCCGGGGCCGAGGCGTCGAGGACCTCGGCCAGGTAATCGGCTTCGGACGCGGTGCGCTCGGCGGTGTACTCGTGGGCCGCCACGGCCCAGAACTCCTCGCCGAAGAAGTCCTGGTACCAGGGGCGGCCCGCACCGCCGCCCCTCACGTCATCGTCATCGGTCATACGGCGTCCGCCCGCAGCGCCTCCTGCCGGTGGAGGAAGCCGCACACGTCGCACAGTCCGGCCGGGTTGGGCACGCCCTCCATCAGGAGATACCGGCCGCCGCAGACCCGGCACAGGTCGTCGACCACCGGCAGCAGACTGCGCTGCACGTTCTCGAAGGCGTTGAACAGGTAGTAGTCGATGCCCGGCCAGAGGTCGTACAGGTGGTCGGCCATCGCGTAGGCCATGGAGCGTTCGTCGGAGCCGGTGGTGAACCGGCCCGGGGCGCCCTGCCGGCTGAGCTCCGGCGCGACGAGTTCGAGGTAGAGGGTCAGTTCCTTCTTGGTGATGCGGTAGAGCGGGAAGACGTACCGCAGATCGCCCAGTTCCCGGACGGGGATGCCGCCCATCCGGTATCCGGTGGTGAACCAGGTGACCATGCTGGCCACCAGGTCGTCGGCGTTGAAGCCGAACGCCACGACCGAGGCGTCGGCGCGCCCGGCTTCCCGCTCCAGCATGCGGCGCAGCACCTGGTGGCCGATCACCATGTTCATGTTGCGGTGCTCGCCGGCGACGACCTTGTTCATCACGTCGACGAACGGCTCGCGCAGCTTGAACACGTCGGCCACGTCGTCGGCGGTCACGATCGTGTGCTCCAGGCCGAGACCCGCACAGGAGTCCAGCGCGATCTGGAAGGTCGCCGGCTCGTCCCAGTCGGGCAGCCCGGTGATGGTGACGGCGGTCATGTCGATCTCGGGCCAGCGGCCCCGGGTGCGTTCGAGCAGCTTGAGGTAGGCGACGCTGTCCCGGCCGCCCGACAGTCCGATGACGGCGCGGTCCCCGGCGCGCATCGTGCCGCCGGAGGTGATGCTCTGGACGAAGGTCTCCTCGACGTACTGCACGAAGGTCTCGGCGGTGAGCTGCTCGGTGCGGCGCTCCAGGGTGCCGCCGTGGTCGAACAGGACGGACTTGGAGTACACGGGGTCCGGCGCGGCGTAGACGTGCTCCTTGGGCTTGCGCAGCACGTCGAGGTCGTAGTGCCGTACCTGACGGACCTCGATGACGTCGTCGGGTTCGACGACGACCGCCGATTCGGGGATCACCGCCCCGTTCCGGTACGCGAGCACCGCGTTGGCCGGGATGCCGTGCAGGCGCAGCACGTCGAGGAGGTTCTGGCCCGGTGCCGCGTACAGGGTCTCCGAACCACCGGTCTTGTTGCGGAACACGACCGTGCTCACCGTTTCTCCTATTCGTCTGGGGGTGCTGGGTACTACGAGTCCTGGTGCTACGAGTCCTGGGCGAGCGGTGCGTTCCAGGCGGCGAGGGGTACGAACATCTCGTCGTCGCTGAGGGATCCGTGCTCCCAGGCGACGGTGGGGTCGGGCACGGGGAAGGCCGCGGAGGTGGCGAGGGCGACCACCGCGCCGATGCGTTCGCGGACGACGGGTGTCGCGGCGAGCAGTCCCCGCTCGGCCAGGTCGTCGGGGGTCAGTACGAGCGCATGGTCGCCGAGTGCGTCGCTCAGGGCGGCCGCGAGCTCCCGTTCGTGGCCCGGCAGCGGATACATCCACCGGACGCGGCCCGCGCCGCCGCCGGGCATCCGGCAGTGCGCGGGGGAGTCCAACCGTGCCCAGGCGTCGAGGAGTTCGGCCTTCGGCGCGACCGGGACCTGGCCGTGGTCGGCGTGTGCGAGGACGCTCCATCCGGCGTCGGCCCAGCGGCTCGCCGCCGTGTCCAGGAGCCGCAGGGACGCGTGCAGGCGGTCGTCGTAACCGGCCAGGTGGATGTGGTCGTCGAGGTTCACGTAGGCCCACACCAGGGGTGGCACCTCGTGGGAATCCGCGAGGACGGCCTCGACCTCGCGCACCGTCCGCTCGACGACCGCGACGGGATCGGGGTCGAGCTCGGCCGCCGACGACGGGACGACCCGGGCGCCGTGCAGCAGCGCCGCGGCCCACTCCCCGGTCAGCCGCTCCAGTTCGGCGCCGACCACGAAGGCGGCCCCGCCCGCAGCCACGGCGCGGTCGAAGAGGGTCGGACCACCGTGCAGCAACGGGTTCTTGGGCGGCGGGCAGGGGCCGAAGGCGTACGTCTCCCCGGTGATGAGGTGGGTGACGCAGTCGGCGTCCGGCGCCCGGTAGACCATGCCGAGGGCGCCGTGCCGGGAGGGATCGGCGCCGGTGACGGCGGTCAGCCAGGCGGTGGTCGAGGTGCTGGGGAACGTGGAGCGCAGCGGGCGCGTCCGGGCGTGGGCGAGGGCCCCTTCCGCGACGCCGTACGACAGGCCGTCGATCGCCAGGACGCACAGTCCGCGGGGTGCGTTGCTCAGACACCGTTCGACGACTTCGGGCACCACGCGCAGGTCGGCGGACGCTGTCGTACGTCCGCCGACACGTGACGCCGTGCTCAGAAGTTCGGCACGCAGTCGGTGCAGGTGGTGCGGAACTTGGCGATGTGCACGGCCTGACGGTCCGTGATCATCCGCTCGACCAGGCGCGGCAGCAGCATCACCGGCGCGGGTGTCGTCGTGGTGGTCTTCGGGGTGGCGAGTGGAGCTGTCTGCATGGATTCCTCCTGCTTGCCGGAAAGGTGCGAGAGAAAAGTGCCAAACAACTTTCAGTTTTTGCGTGAACAGGTCAACACATGGCGAGTTGGCCTGTCAACACCGGGCGGTCCGGCATTTCCTCCCCAACTCACCCTGCGTTTCGGTGAGTTGATGGAATGGAAACAATGAATGCCGCGCGCGGCGGAAGCGGCAGCGGCTGTCAATTGACGAAAACGAGGGATTCCGCTTCTTCGACGATCTTCTCCGGGACGGGCGGGCTCATCAGGGTGCCGGCATAGCGCTCGGCGTCCGGGTCCGCCGCCCGGTGGGCGCGGGCGACGGCGTCCGAGACGTCGTACCGCGTGGTCCTCAGACGGACGTCGGGACCCAGCAGAGCCCAGTACGCGGTGCCCGGTTCGCCCGAGTGGTACGGCAGCCCGACGCTTCCCGGATTGACGCTGCGCAGGCCCGCCACCACGCGGTCGAACTGGAGGTGCGAGTGCCCGGTGACCAGGACACGTGCGTCGAGGGCCGCGGACAGCCGCGCGAACCGCTCCGCCGGCGTGCCCGGCGTGACCAGTTCATGGTCGCTGCGCGGGGAGCCGTGACAGAAGTGCACCGGGCCGAGCCCGTCGATCCCGACCACGACCCCGAAGGGCACGCGGGTGAGAAAGTCGATGGCCTCGGGCGAGTGCCGGTCCGCGATCCACGACTGGCGGGGCGTGTCGGCCACCCGCGCGGCGGTGCCGATCTCGGCGGCGTACCGGTCGGCGTTGCCCCGCACACATAGGGCGCGCTCACCCAGGGCGACGATCCGCTCGTAGGTCTCCTGCGGCTGCGGGCCCCACGTCAGGTCGCCGTTGAGGACGACGAGGTCGGCCGCGGCGACGTCCGGTTCGGCGAGCACGGCGTCGAAGGCGGGGATGTTCGCGTGGATGTCGGAGAGCACGGCGACCCGGGCCACCGGCCCGTACCGGCGCACCGGCCCTTCCCAGCTCGCCGGGCCGTGCAGCGTGACGTCGTCCATGAGGGAATCGTCCGTCGGGGAGTCGTCCATCGGGGATCGGGCCTTTCGGGGTCGGGCCTTTCGGGCGGAGTCCTGGGCGAGGGATGGGCGGGAAGGCGGGTCACGCCGTCGCGGCCGTCACGCTGTCGCGGCCGTCACGGCCTTCGCGGGCCCGGTGGACCGGGGATGGTTGAGGCGCGTACCCGGAGGCGGTCCGATCAGCGCTTTTCCCTCGGACGGGAGGCCGTCGACCAGATGCGCGGCGATCACTATGCGGTCCCACAGCGGAAGCCCGTCGTCGTCCCCGGCCAGCTCGTCCACCCTGGCGAGGAGCCCGGCGGGGTCGGCCATCGGCGGCAGCGGCGGCAGTTCCGAGCCGGGTGCCGGGGCCAGGGAGTGGGCCGGGTGGGCGGCGCAGAGCCGACGTGCGGCGGCCACCACCCCGGCGGACCGCTCGGAGGACGGCTCGCCCGCCAGCATCGCGAACGCCTCGTCCCGCCGCCGCCCGGACAGCAGGACACTCACCTCACGGATCAGATCGGCGGGATCGTCCGGCGCGTGCAGGAAGTTGAGGCACATCAGCTCGCAGCCGAGCGCGCCGCGCAGTGAAGCGCCGCCCGTGTCCCGGTTCTTGGACGATCCCTTCAGCTCGCTGAGCCGTTCGGCCGCCGTCATCCCTGTCCGCTCCGGACCATGGGTGTCCCGCAACGCGACGAAGAGACAGGGCGGCCCCGACTCCAGGATCATGTCCACGGCCCGGATGACGGCCAGCGGCGCGGCGTTGATCTGGTAGCGCCACAGCTCACGGCAGACCCGCGCGTCGACCCGGACCTCCAGCGCGCCGAGCGGCACGAAGCCATGGCCGGCCAGCAGGTCGAGGGCGGGCTCGATACGGCGTCCGACGACGGCGTCGGGCTTGAACATGACGAAGGTGGTACGCCCGAGTGTCCGCTCGGTCTCGTCCGCGTCCCGCCCGTCCAGCAAAGCCGCCATCTCGCGGAAGTAGACGTCGTCCGGATACGTTCGGCGCCGTACGGGATCGTGTGTGAAGGGAGCCCGCAACCACTCCTGGACGGCCATGATCCTCCGACTCTCCGCTCGGTCGCGGCCCTTGGACTTTCACGGCGATTCACGCCAACTGGGCTGTATGCAAAGCGAGTTGCACCGTTGTCATGCACCATTCGAGGCAATACGCTGAGGCTAACTTCCAAGACCGAACACATCAAGGAGGGTCCCATGAGCGTCGCCTTCAAGAAGGTTACGGTCCGCCCGAAGCCGGGCAAGTAAGCGACCGGTGTCGATGCGATCGGGATCGGTGTGTCCGGTTTTCCGGAGATCCTGATCGCGTCTTCCGTCGCTCCCCTTCGCACTCCGCGACATCAATTCGCGTCACCCCTTCGACCACAACAAAAGCTCGCTCACGGGGGCGGAGTCGGCGTTGACTGAAGTAACGACCGGAACCGCGGTCACGACCGACACGGTTCTCGCCCTGCTGGAGGCCGGGCCCCGGTCCGCCCGCGACACCGTGCTGCGTACGGCCCGCGACGGCCGGCACAAGCTCGCCGCCACCCTGCTGAGCCTGTGGGCCGCGGGCGGCGAGGAGCTCACGGACGACCAGACGGCCGAGCTGCGGCTGGCCCAGGAACGCATCGAGCGTTACCAACAGGTCTGGGAACGGCTCCAGGAACACGCGCCCGACGCCTTCCTCCTCAAGGGGATGACGATCGCCGCCCTCTATCCGCCGGGGGTACTCCGCTCGGCCGGCGACCTCGACGTCATCTGCCCCCGCCATGCCGATCTGTGGGCCTGCGCCCGCCATCTGGCCGCCACCGGCTGGGAGTTGGAGGCCTTCACCGTGGGGCCCGCCCGCCCCGGCGACACCGTCTCCCCGCACCTGGGCGCGGAGTTCCGCAAGCCGGCGCCCGATCCGTCCCAGGATCCCTACGCCGTCGGCCTGTTCACCGCCGAGATCGTGACGGACGTCCACGGACCGGCCCGGCAGCTCGCCCGCCCGTCGCGTTCCCCGCTGGCCGCGAGCACGGTCGCCCTGGTGGCGGAACGGTGGGAACGGCCCTTCCGCTCCCGTGACCTGCTCGACCTGGTCCTGCTGCTGCGGGCCCTGGACGAGCAGGGCGTACAGCAGGTGCGCGACGACCTCGACAAGGCCGGCCTGTGGCCGGAATGGCGGGAGGCGATGCGCGGGATCGCCCGCCTCGGATGGCGGCCCTCTGTGGTGCTGCCGCACACCCGGGCGGCGGCCGTACGCGCACGGCTGCTGCGGTGGGCGCGCACCGCGGTGCGCTGGAGCAGCCCGGTGCGCGCGGCGGCCTTCGCCGCGCAGTCCGGCATCGAGGGCCGGGGCGGACGCCTCGCCGCCCTCGCCTCCGACCTCGTACACCGCCGGCCGGGTGCGCGGCGGCTGCTCGCGGCGGGGGTGCCGCTGTTCGGGGTGCCCCTGGACACACCGGACGCGCCCACGGACGTACAACCGGACATACCGCTGGACGACAAGCCCGTCGAGCAGCTGCGGCTCGACGACGTCGGCCGCCATCTGGTCGCGCGGACCCCGCTGGGTTCCTTCCTGCTGGTGTCGGGTGCCGCCCGGCAGGAATGGCTCGACGAGGCGGCCGGCCCCGCATCCGCCCCCTCCAGCACACCTGGCACACCCGGCACACCCGACACCGAGCACTCTTCGTCCATGCGAACGGGAGCGTGATGCGCGACAGCGGCAATCGGCCGGGCGGTGCGGACCTGGCCGTCGACACCCGCCGGCTGAGGCGGGAGTACCGCGTGCGGCGCGGACCGGCGGTCACCGCCCTGGACGACGTCTCGATCGAGGTGGAACAGGGCGAGGTGCACGGACTGCTCGGCCCGAACGGGGCCGGCAAGAGCACCCTGATGAAGATCCTCTCGACGGTGCTGCTGCCGACCTCCGGAAGCGCGTACGTACTCGGCCACGACCTGGTGACCGAGCACCGGCGGATCCGGCCGCTGCTCGGCATCGTCTTCGGCGGCGAACGCGGGCTCTATCCCCGTCTGACGGCCCGCCAGAATCTGCGCTACTGGGCCGCGTTGTACGGCATGTCCACCAAGAAGGGCCTCGCCAGGACCGACGCGCTGCTCGACGAACTCGGCCTGGCCGAACGAGCCGACGACCGCGTGGAGACCTTCTCGGTCGGCATGCGCCAGCGGCTGCACCTGGCCCGGGGGATCATCGGGGACCCGCGCGTCCTGCTGCTGGACGAGCCCACCAACGGCCTGGACCCGCTGGCCGCCCGCCAGTTGCGCGAGCTGATCCAGCGGCTCGCCGGGGAGGGCCGCACCATCCTCATCGCCACGCACGACCTGGCCGAGGCGGAAGTGCTCTGCGACCGCGTCACGATGATCAACCACGGCCGGGTGATCGCGGCGGAGGCCCCGAAGACCCTGGCGCGGCTGGTGTCGCGGCAGGAACGCGTCCGCGTCCGCGCCGATGCCGGGCTGCTCGACCGGGTGCGCGCCCTCGCCGGTGTCCTCGGCGTGGACCCGGCCGACGACGGCACGGCGGTCGTCTCCGTCGACAGCCAGGAGGCCGTCGGCACCGTGCTGGCCTTCGTGGTCGCCGAGGGCGTCACCGACGTACGCACGGAGCTGCCCAGCCTCGAAGAGGTCTATCTCCGGCTCGTCCACCGCAACGAGAAGCGCAGCGTGGTGAACCGGTGAGTCTGCTCGCCGCGGCCGGGCGCTTCCAGGGCCGGCTGGTGCTGACCCACCGCGACTACCTCATCGACCTGGTGCGCACGCCGCTGCTCGCCGCCGTGTTCCTGCTGCTGATCCGGCACAACGACCGGCCGGACCTCCTCGCGTACGGGCTGCTCGCACCGGTGCTGATGGGTGTGTGGAGCATGGCGATGCTGATCTCCGGGGAGGTCGTCGACAACGACCGCTGGCTCGGCACCCTGGAGCTCCAGATCGCGGCGCCGGCCGGCTTCGCCCGGGTGGTGCTCAGCCGGGTCTGGGTGACCACGGCGATCAGTCTGCTGACGGTGGTGGAGGTCGCCGCCGTCGCGATCCTCGGCTTCGGCATCGTCCCCGACGTACCGCACCCGTTCGTCTTCCTGGTGGGTCTGCTCGCCACCGCGGTCGCCACCGCCGGGTCCGCCACTCTGATGGCCGCACTGTTCGTGGCGACGCGCACCGCCCGCACCTTCCAGAACTCGCTGAGCTATCCGGTGCTGCTGCTCGGCGGGGTGTTCACCCCCCTCGACCGGCTGCCGGAGTGGACCCATCCGATCGGCCGGCTCATCTACCTCTCCTGGAGTTCCGACCTGCTGCGCGACGCGCTGGGCCCGGCCCCCGTCACCTCGGTGGCCTGGCGGACCGGCGCCGTCCTCGGCCTCGGGCTGCTCACCGGGACCGGCGGCCGGCTGCTGCTCGGCAGGGTCGTACGGCTGGTGCGGGAGACCGGGACGGTGGGGCTGACATGAGCGGCGGCACGGATGAAATGGCCACCGCTCCGGACGCGATGGCCGCTGCGCAAGCCGATGACACGCCGGACGCGTCCAGTGGCCTCGGCCGCCGTCTCCAGGTGCTGGGCTGGGCGGCACGCGCCGGAGCTGCCGACTACGGCACGGTCTTCACCTGGAAGACCTGGCTGCTCGGCTGGTTCGTTCGGATGCTCGCCCAGGTGCTGTTCTTCACCACCATCGGCGACCTGCTCGGCCCCGGCCAGGCCCGCTATCTGCTGATCGGCAACGCGGTGGCGCTGGTGGCGCTGCACGGCATCTTCGCGACCGCGTCGACCACCTGGGAACTGCAGAACGGCACACTGCCCCTGCTGGTCGCCTCGCCCAGCAGTCCCTCGCTGGTTCTGCTGGGGCGGAGCCTGTTCTGGCTCCCGGACGGCGTGGCGTGCGGCCTGGGGGCGGTGCTCATCCTGGCCCCCGTGGCGGACCTGCGGCTGACCGTGACCAAGGTGGCCCTGCTCGCCGCGCTGCTCGTCCTCGTCGCGATGACGAGCTACTGCCTCGGCCTGTTCCTGGGCTCCCTGGTGCTGACCGCCGCGGACCTGCGCAACGTGGTCTCCAACGCCGCGTTCACGGTGATGATGATCGTCTGCGGCCCGGAGGTCCCGGCGAGCGCCGTCGGCCCGGTGCTCGGCCGGATCGGCGATGTCCTGCCGCTGACCCACGGCCTCCTCGCGGTCCGCGAGGTACTGGCCGGGAGAGCGGGCGCCCACACCGCCGGGCTGGCGGCCTGGGAAACGCTGATCGGGGCCTGCTGGCTCGCGGCGGCCCTCACGGTACTGACCTGGCGAGCCCGCCGCAGCCGCCGCGACGGGGCGGCCCTCTTCCTGACGTGACCGTTCCTAAAGACTGAGCGGGAGTGAGTCCTGTTGCCAGGACGCATGCTCAGCCGAACGCCCCGAACGGTGTTGGGCGTTCTGGTCCCCCGCGTTCGCTCCGCATCCGGGCGGCACGCATCTGGTGCGTGGTCCGGGAATGCGGGGGCGGGTTTCCTCACGCCCGGGGACCTCCGGCCTGGCCTGGACGGTCCGATGCCCACGACGATCACTCCGGTCGTCGTGGGGCGGTGCCGTCCGTCGCCGGATCGGGTGTCCCTGGGCGCGCCTGCCGATCGCCACGGCGGCCGCGTCGTGGCGAGTGGTGGTGCGGTTCTTCGAGGTCAGCGGGCGCTGCCAGTGCTGGGCGCCCCATCGGGAGGTGTAGGCCGGGTCCACGGCGATGATTGCGATGCCCGTGTGGTCGGCCATCGAGGTCAGCCGGGCGCGGAGCTTCCCGGTGGGCATGCCGGAGATCAGCTGTCTGAAGCGCTTCTTGCGACCGTGCTTCTCCCGGGTCTTCTCCGCGCCGAAGTCCAGGTCCTCCACCGCGATCGCTGTGACGCCACAGGTCTTCGCCCAGTTCAGCAAGCGCGTGAGGGCGTGACGGACCTGGGCGTCGCGATGCTGCGCGGTGCCGGACAGATCGTAGAAGAAGCGGCGCGGGGTGCCGATCGGATTGCCGTGGACATCCAGGCGCCAGGCGGCGAGGTGATCGGCGTTGGTGTCCACGCCGATCACGCCCTCGGCCAGGGCAGCCTGAAGCGGGATCGTCTGTGTCGGTGCGTAGTGCCAGGACGCGGTGAGGTACCAGCGCCCGCGTGTGACGTCGTAGTGGATGCGGTAGGCCACGGCCCGGTTCGCCTCGACACGGTCGGCCCATTCCTGCCTCCGGTGCGGGAAGCTCACCCGGGCGGCGAGCACATAGCGGCCGTGCTTCGCGTTCGCCAGGTCTGCCAGCGGGGCAGGCAGCCTGATGCTCACCTCGCCCTGGGGGCTGACACGGATGGTCTCGTTGCCGTACCGCTTCCCGGACTCGCCGTCTGCGGCGAGGAACCAGCGTTCGGCTTCCCACTGTTGGCGCCACTGGTGCTCGGTGAGCTGGGCGGTGTCGAGGTGGTGGCGGGTGCGGGCCAGGCGCTTGCCGCCCCTCACCACATGCACGATCCCAGCCTCGCGGTCACCTTGCTCGGCGGCCAGCCGGTCTTCGAGGACGTGCAGGCGGCGGGTCTTGGCGTGCCACTCCTGACGGGAACGGTAGCCGCCCGGCGTTTTCTTGCTGCCACTCTCCCCGACCGGGAGCGACAACCGGTGCGCGATCGTGGCGATGCCCGCTTCCAGGCCCTGGATGTGGGCGGACTGGCAGCGGCGGGCGAGCGCCCACTGATCATGGGTGGCCTTGGTGATGCTGCCTGCCCACCGCGACGACGACACCGCCGTCAGTTCCCGCTTACGCACCGCCCACGTGTCCGCGGAGTGCTCCAGACCTTCCGCGCAGCGGGCCTTGAGGTCCTTCGAGGCGAGCGAGCCGAGATGCGCGCCGACCAGCCCGAGGACCTTCTCGTCCTGCGGCGTCAGATGCTTGAGGCGGGTCCGCACGGCCACACCGCTCGGGCCGGTCGCGACGAACGGCTTGGCCAGTGACCGCAGCCCGCCCACCCCGTCACCCCCTGCCCGGATCCGTCCGAAGATCCCGTCACCGCATCCAACGAGGCCCGCCAGTAAAGGTCACACATTCGATGCAAGAACATCCGTTCTCTCATGAAAGGGCCAGCCCATGGCCGACGCGCGCACAGCCAAGACCACGGCACTCGCTCCCGCTCACCAGAACACGCTCGAGCACACTCCAGCGGCAGCGGCTCCAAACCCCTCGCCCCGACCTGGGCCTGGCCCTCCGCGAGTCCTGGCTTGCAGGTGCGAGGATTTCCGACCTATCGTCACGCGCATGCAGTCGTACACCATCGGCCAGGCCGCCCGGCTCCTCGGCGTGAGCCCCGACACCGCCCGGCGGTGGGCGGACGCCGGGCGGGTGGCCACGCATCGGGACGAGGGCGGGCGGCGGCTCATCGACGGGCGGGATCTCGCCGCGTTCTCGGTGGAGCTCGCGAAGACCGGTGGCGAGGAAGACGCCTCCTACACCTCCGTGCGCAACGCGTTCCCCGGCATCGTCACCGCCGTCAAGCTGGGCGATGTCGCGGCCCAGGTCGAGATCCAGGCGGGCCCGCACCGGCTGGTCTCCCTGCTGACCCGGGAGGCCGTGGAGGAGCTGGGCCTGGAGGTCGGCATGGAGGCCACGGCGCGGGTGAAGTCCACCAACGTGCACATCGACCGCGCCTGAGCGGGGACCCCCGGGTTCAGGGGGCCGGTGTCGTCACACAGAGCACCTTGGCCATGTCGCGGCTCTCCTCAACTCCGTTGATCGGAAGGTGCTTTCACGATCCTCGGAGGCGAATGCACTGGTCAAAGCGAACGTTGCTATGCCCGGATAGCGCGCTCCTATCAACTCCCGCGGCCCGTGCACGCGGGGCCCGCTCAACCCCCCGCACCCAGATACGTCTTCAGCAGCGCGTCCAGCGCGTCCCGTACCCCGACCTCCCGCGCGACCTTCAACAGCGCCTCGGCCAGCACGGACTGAGGCTCGCTCCGGGCCACGACGAGCCCCACCCGCGGCCCGTGCGCGGGCCCCACCAGCGGCACCACCCGCAGCCCGTCCGGCACCCCGAACATGTGCAGCCAGGCGTGCGAGATCACGCTGGACCAGCGGCCGCCGGGCAGATGCGCGTACAGCCCGGCGACACTGTCCGACTCGATCGCCGGGGCGGCCGTCGCACCGTCGGCGGCGAAGCACTCGTCGATGATCCGCCGGTTGCGCATGCGGGGGCTGAGCAGGCACAGCGGCAGGGCGGCCACGTCGGCCCAGCGTGCGGTGGACGCGGTGGCGAGCGGACCGTCGGCCGGGGTGAGGAGCACGTACCGCTCCTCGTACAGCGGGAAGCGGCGTACGTGACGGAGCTCGTCGTCGTCGAGATACGTCATCGCCGCGTCCAGCTCGAACTCGGCGAGACCGTGGGTGATCTCGGCGGACGACAGCGACTCCAGGCTGACCCGGGCCCCCGGATGCCGCTCGCAGAAAGGCGTGGTGAGCAGGGAGGCCGCCGGCAGCGCGGTCGGCACGATCCCCAGCCGCAGGGTGCCGGCCAGTCCGCCGCGCAGTGCCGACAGCTCCTGGTGCAGGGCGTCCCGCTCGGCGAGGATGCGGTGCGCCCAGGCGAGGACCACCTCGCCCTCCGGGGTGAGCCCCTCGTACCTCCTGTCCCGGCGCACGATCGGCACGTCCAGCTCGTGCTCCAGGCGGCGTATCGCGGCGGACAGCGACGGCTGGGACACGAAGCAGGCGGCCGCCGCGCGGGCGAAGTGCCGCTCCCGGGCGAGCGCGACCAGGTACTCCAGCTGACGCAGCAGCATGGGTCACACCTCCCGTTCCCGTCGGCCGATCACGTCACCTCGGCGGCTCACGTTCGCAGACCGCAAGCCTTTCTGCCACCGACCGGGTCACCGCCCGGGCCGCTCCCGGCACAGCAGGGCGGCCCGCAGGCCGAGGCGGTCGTGGAGGCGGGACAGGTCGCGGCCGGCGACGTGCTCGATGCGCCCGATGCGGTAGTGGACGGTGTTGACGTGCAGGTGCAGCGCCTCGGCCGTGCGCGCCCAGGAGCCGTCGCAGCGCAGGAAGGTCTCCAGGGTCTCAAGGAGCACGGCGGCGGACGCGCTCCTGGGGTCGAGCAGCCCGCCCAGCACGGTCCGGCTGAACGCGCTCCGCACCTCCGCCGGTATGCCGGTGAGCAGCGTGTCGGCCGGCTCGGCTGTCCAGGACGGGTAGCGTCCGTCCACCCGTATCGCGTTGATCCCGCTGATGTGCCGGGCCCCGCAGCGGTCCTGCGGCAGGACCAGCTGGGGGCCGGCCCGGTCGAGCGGGGTGTCGTCGATGCCGACCGCGAGCAGGACCGGGGCGTCGGCGAAGTCCGGGTCGATCTCGGCCCAGGTCAGCAGGGCATGGTGGCCGCCCGCCCCGGTCACCGCGATGAGGAAGCGCAGCCGGTCCTTGCGGCGGGCCGGGTCGAAACCGGGCCCGGCGTCCCGCAGGACGTCATGCAGCAGCGGCCACGGTCAGCCGGGCGGGCCGGGCGAGGTCTCCGGTCAGGTCCAGCTCCGCGAGGGCGGGAGCGGGCGGCTGGTGCACGGACGGGGTCAGGGACTGGCTCACTGGGCAGCACCTCCCGAAAGACCGTACCCAGCAGACCGTCCCGTACAAACGCACATGCATACATCCCAAGGTCAATCACGCAGCTCATGCGATGTGACAGGAGACTTACGGCTTGCATATGCGGAAGTATGATCTGCGTATGCTCGGCTAAAGCTTGAGAGAGCCGCACAGCTCAGAGCATCAGAGCTTCAGAGGGAGTAGACCCGTGATGACCCGTTACGCCCGCCGGACCCGCCGGACCTTGCAGGTGGCCGGTGCCGGTGCCGCCGCGCTGCTGGCCCTGAGCGCCTGCTCCTCCTCCGACGACTCGTCGGCCAAGTCGGACCCGTCGGCCTCGTCGTCCTCGTCGCCGAAGCTGTCGGGCACGGTGACCGTCTTCGCCGCCGCCTCGCTCAAGGAGAGCTTCACGACGCTGGGCAAGGAGTTCGAGAAGGCCCACCCCGGTACGAAGGTGACCTTCAGCTTCGGCGGCAGCGACACGCTCGCCGCGAGCATCACCGGGGGAGCCCCGGCCGACGTCTTCGCCGCCGCGAGCCCCAAGACGATGGCGATCGTGACCGACGCGAAGGACGGGGTCGGCACCCCGGCCATCTTCGTCCGCAACCAGCTGGAGATCGCGACCCTGCCCGGCAACCCCGACAAGGTCGCCTCCCTGAAGGACCTCACCAAGTCCGGCCTCAAGGTCGTACTCTGCGACAAGACGGTGCCGTGCGGCGCCGCCGCGCAGAAGGCGCTGGACGCCGGCAGCCTCAAGCTCACCCCGGTCTCGTACGAGCAGGACGTCAAGAGCGCCCTGGCGAAGGTGGAGCTGAAGGAGGCCGACGCCGCCGTCGTCTACAAGACCGATGTGAAGGCGGCGGGTGACAAGGTGGAGGGCGTGGAGTTCCCCGAGTCGGCCAAGGCCATCAACGACTACCCGATCACCCTGCTCAAGGACGCGCCCAACGCGGCCGCGGCCAAGGCGTTCATCGAGCTCGTGACGTCCGCCGAGGGCCAGAAGGTGCTGACGGCGGCAGGGTTCCTCAAGCCGTGACCACGCAGCTGGGCAAGCCGGACGCCGCGGCCGACACCCTCACGGGTGGGCCGCGGCGTCGGCGCGTCGGGGCGGGTGCGCGCCGTGGGGCTCCGCTTCCCCTGCTGCTGCCCGCCCTCGCCGGCCTGGCCTTCCTGCTCCTCCCCCTGATCGCCCTGCTCGTCCGGGCCCCCTGGCGCAGCCTGCCGCACCAGCTGACCAGTCCGGAGGTCTGGCAGGCCCTCCAGCTGTCCCTGGTCACCGCGACGGCGGCCACCGCGGTGAGCCTGGTCCTCGGCGTGCCGCTCGCCTGGCTCCTCGCCCGGACCGACTTCCCGGGGCGCGGCTTCGTACGGGCCCTGGTCACCCTGCCGCTCGTCCTGCCCCCGGTGGTCGGCGGTGTCGCGCTGCTCCTCGCCCTCGGCCGCAACGGCGTCGTCGGGCAGTGGCTGGACTCGTGGTTCGGGATCACCCTGCCGTTCACCACGGCCGGGGTGGTCGTGGCCGAGGCGTTCGTCGCGATGCCGTTCCTCGTCATCAGCGTGGAGGGCACCCTGCGGTCCGCCGACCCGCGCTACGAGGAGGCCGCCGCGACCCTCGGCGCCTCCCGCTTCACCGCGTTCCGCCGGGTCACCCTGCCGCTGATCGCGCCCGGCATCGCGGCCGGTTCCGTACTGGCGTGGGCCCGCGCACTCGGCGAGTTCGGCGCGACGATCACCTTCGCGGGCAACTTCCCCGGCCGTACGCAGACGATGCCGCTGGCGGTCTACTTGGCCCTGCAGAGCGACCCGGCCGCCGCGATCGCGCTGAGCCTGGTGCTGCTGATTGTGTCGATCACCGTCCTTGCGGGGTTGCGGGGCCGATGGATGACGGCGGCGTCATGAAGCACGTGAGCGACGCAGGCGAAGACATCGACTCAGACGTGTGCGAAGGGGAGGCGGCCTCATGACGGACCTCACCCCCGCCACCGAGTCCGTCTCCGACAAGGGCCTGGACGCCCGCCTGGTCGTCCACCGCGGCTCCTTCCACCTCGACGTGTCGCTGTCGGCCGCGCCCGGTGACGTCGTCGCGCTGCTCGGCCCCAACGGCGCCGGTAAGTCCACCGCGCTCCGCGCCCTGGCCGGACTCACCCCGCTGTCGGACGGCGGCCACCTGCGGCTGGACGGCGCGGCCCTGGACCGTACGCCACCCGAGTCCCGCCCCGTCGGCGTCGTCTTCCAGGACTATCTGCTCTTCCCGCACCTGACCGCGCTCGACAACGTCGCCTTCGGACCGCGCTGCCAGGGCGTGCCCAAGACGGAGGCCCGGGCGCAGGCGGCGGCCTGGCTGGAGCGCATGGGCCTGGCCGACCACGCCGGAGCCAAGCCACGCCGGCTCTCCGGCGGCCAGGCACAACGCGTCGCCCTCGCCCGCGCACTGGCCACGCACCCCCGGCTGCTCCTGCTCGACGAACCGCTGGCCGCGCTGGACGCCCGCACGCGCCTCGACGTCCGGGCCCAGCTCCGGCGCCATCTGGCCGGCTTCGAGGCCGTCGCCGTACTCGTGACGCACGACCCGCTGGACGCGATGGTGCTGGCCGAGCGGCTGGTGGTCGTCGAACACGGCCGGGTCGTCCAGGAGGGCACCCCCTCC
The DNA here is from genome assembly GCF_041053035.1 of Streptomyces sp. R35. NCBI lineage: Bacteria > Bacillati > Actinomycetota > Actinomycetes > Kitasatosporales > Streptomycetaceae > Streptomyces > Streptomyces sp. R35. The sequence goes on along the minus strand of NZ_CP163440.1, from coordinate 5,715,908 downwards.
GACATCGCCCGCCATCCGCGCACCGACTACATCGCCCAGCTGGTCGGCCTCAACCTCTACCAGGGGCAGGCCGAGGGCCACGAGGTCCGGCTGGACACGGGCGCGGGCACGGGCGCGGCGACGACCACGATCACCACCACCGAGGACCTGACCGGCCCGGTGTTCGTGGCCTTCCCGCCCGGCGCCGTCACCCTCTACCGCGACCGCCCCACCGGCTCCAGCGCCCGCAACCTGTGGCAGTGCCGGGTCGGCGGCCTGGAAACACACGGCGACCAGATCCGGGTGGACCTGACCGGCGAACTCCCCCTGGCCGCCGACCTGACGACGGTCGCGGTGGCGGAACTCGACCTGCATCCGGGCGCCCCGGTGTGGGCGACGGTGAAGGCGACACAGACGCACGCGTACCCGGCGTAATCAGCCGCTCCGCGGTACCGCGTCCGCGCGCACCATCACGCAGTCGAACTCGACCACCCGCCCGGTGGCCGGTTCCCGCGACACCGGGTACATGCCGGTGATCTCGAATCCGCTGCCCTCGTACACGGCGATCGACTCGGCCATCCGCGGACTGCCCTCGTACAGCCGCAGCGTGGCGACCTCGGACTGCATCCCGACGAATGCGGCGACTCGTTCCCCGGCACCCGCGAAGACCTCCAGGTCGTACCCCTGGGTGTCCATCTTCAGATAGGGCCGGGGATCGGTGATCCCGGCGAGCGCCTTGTCCATCATGCCGTCGAGCCGGCGGATCTCGATGTCCTCGGTACGGGACTTCGCGAACCGCTTGTAGCGGTCCTTGCCGTAATCGCTGGGCTGGAGAAGGGAGTTCATGGTGTTCCAGCCCACATTGATGGACTGGGTGGCGTCCTCGCGCCCCAGCCCGATCCGGTGCACCCACCACTCCGGATCACCCTCGGCGGCCTTCTGGAGCTTGCCGAACGCCTCCGCCGTGGGTTCGAAGGAGACGATCCGGCCCCGGTAGCCGAGGCGGCGCAACTGCCGCCCGTACTGGCCGGAGTTGGCACCCACGTCGAAGACACAGTTCACCTCGCAGCGCTCCAGCAGCGCGGCGACGTGCTGACCGCACAGATACGCGGCGGCCGCCACCTGGAACCGGCGTTCGTCGGCCGCCGCCGCCTTCTCGTCGAGAAGCAGCCGCGCACCCGAGTCCCCGAGCGCCACGTCCTTCCAGGAGGCCCCCGCCGTGCCGCGCAGCACCAGATCGGCCCGCGGCCCCACCGGAACGCGGGTGCGCTCACCCCGCCGGTAGACCACCGCCGCGCCCGAACCGAGATCCAGCACCCGCACCCCGATCCGGGGAAGCAGACCTAGCAGTTTTCTGTGAAGGGTCGGCATCTGCGCACCCTTTCAGACATTCCGTGGAGTTCACCAGGAGTTGGAGAAAGCCTTTGCGAGGAGGGGCGGGAGCCGCCGCGCGACCGCCCCGTGCGGCTACGGGGCGTTGACCCGGGGCCAGAGATTGCCCTAAGAGGAGTGAGCCGAAACCGACTCCGACACCGACGACTCCCACTCCACCCCACTCCCAGCAAGGGCATGTGATGACCTCTCCCTCCTCCGAGACGTCCGGCATACCGGCGACAGCCACCGCCCTCGGCATGCGGCCGCACCCCGAAGGCGGCTGGTTCGTCGAGACATGGCGCGCGGAGCAGACCTTCCGGCCCGACGGCTACCCCGGCCCCCGTGCCGCCGCGACCGGCATCTACTTCCTGCTCGCCCCCGGAGACACATCCGCGTGGCACACGGTGCGCTCCGACGAACTCTGGCTCTGGCACCGCGGCGGCCCCCTGGAACTTGTCCTCGGCGGCGACGGCGACAGGCCCGATCCCGAACCGACGGTCGTCCGCCTCGGCCCCGCCGTCGAGGACGGCGAGCGCCCCCAGGCCCTCGTACCCGGCGGAGTCTGGCAGGCCGCCCGCCCAGCAACAGACCAGGAAGTACTGGTCAGCTGCGTCGTGGCACCCGGCTTCGACTACGAGGACTTCCGCCTGGAGGGCCGTCCGTAGAGGCGTTCTCGCCCCCGCCGCCCCTACCCGTCCCATCCCTGGGGGCTGCGCCCCCAGACCCCCCTAAAAGATTGCGCAGTTCCCCGCGCCCCTGTTAGGGGCGCGGGGAACTGCGCGACCAGCCCCCACCGTCCCACAGCCGAACGAACCAGGGCGGGCGGGGAATCGCAGGGCGAAGCCCCGCGCCATCAGGGGCGCGGGGAACTGCACGACCAGCCCCCACCGTCCCACAGCCGAACGAACCAGGGCGGGCGGGGAATCGCAGGGCGAAGCCCCGCGCCATCAGGGGCGCGGGGAACTGCGCGACCAGCCCCCACCGGCCCGCAGCCGAACGAACCAGGGCGGGCGGGGAATCGCAGGGCGAAGCCCCGCGCCATCAGGGGCGCGGGGAACTGCACGACCAGCCCCCACCGTCCCACAGCCGAACGAACCAGGGCGGGCGGGGAATCGCAGGGCGAAGCCCCGCGCCATCAGGGGCGCGGGGAACTGCGCGACCAGCCCCCACCGTCCCACAGCCGAACGAACCAGGGCGGGCGGGGAATCGCAGGGCGAAGCCCCGCGCCATCAGGGGCGCGGGGAACTGCGCGAACGGCCCCCACCGGCCCGCAGCCGACACACAACCCACGGCCAAAGCACTCACCCGCACCACCACCCCCACCTCCGTACACCCTTAGCGGCTTTGTGACGTACGGCGCTGGTTGCGGATCACCAGAGGCGGGCATCACCCGAAGGCAGGACCGGCCGCGCAGCGTGTCGCGCGGGTCCCGGCCGGCGGGGATGGAGCCGTCGGGTGCTGGTTCTCCTGGGAGGGGAAGAGAGGTGTCCGTCATGCGTGCGCACCAGCGCGCCGTCCGGCCGACCGCCCGCGTGGAGTACACACTGCCGCGTGCGGCCGTATCGGCGGGCAGGGCCCGCAGGTTGACGTCGGCGTTTCTCACCCGGCCGCGGCCACGGATGGCGGCACCGACCGCCGACCAGGTCGACGACGCCACGCTGATCGCCTCAGAACTGGTCGCCAACGCCGTACGACACGGCCGCACCGGTTGTCGGCTGCGGCTGCAGCTGGGGCACGGGCAGGTGACCGTCGAGGTCCACGACGACAGCCCGGGCCGCCCCCGCGTCGGCCCGCTGGACACCGACTCGGAGAGCGGGCGCGGGCTCGCGATGGTCCAGGAACTCGCCCACAGCCTTGAGGTCGTCAGCACCGGCTTCGGCGGCAAGACGGTCCGTGCGGTGCTGGCGGTGTGACCGCCGTCCACCGGGTGAGGTCTTGAGTTTCGCGGGACCGGAAAGCGGGTAAGGCCGCGCGCTCGGCGTGCGTCCGAGAAATTTCCCGGGAATTCATTCGGAACAGACGGAAGAGACAGAGCAGCTGGGGCAACTGGGCCGGCTGGAGTAGTCAGAGCCGGCCGTCAGAGAAGTCGGAACCGTCGGGAAAAAGCAGATGGCCGGGGCCGCACCTCGCGGTGCTGGCCCCGGCCACCTGTATGCATCAACCGACTCAGAAGTCAGGCGTCAGCGGTCCCGGACTAGGCGGGGACGATGTTCTCCGCCTGCGGGCCCTTCTGACCCTGCGTGACGTCGAACGTCACCTTCTGGCCTTCCTGGAGCTCACGGAAGCCCTGGGTGGCGATGTTCGAGTAGTGAGCGAAGACGTCGGCGCCGCCGCCGTCCTGCTCGATGAAGCCGAAGCCCTTTTCCGCGTTGAACCACTTCACGGTGCCAGTAGCCATATCAAAATCTCCTTCGGGGCAAAGCTCGAGAGCCCACACTGTGTGGACTCGCGTCGCCGCAATGATTGCCCCGTCCGGAAAATGCACCGGAAAAACTTTGGGAACCACAACTGCAACTGATAACGACACTAGCACGATACGAGCCCGGGAGGGGGCGCACTATCTCACCCCGCCCCGGGGAATAAAAAAACCTGACGGCGCCGCGAGCCAAATTCTGCACTGGCCGAAGTAAATATCCCCGCCCGCCGGACACCCCGCAGAGCGGGCGGTCACGCGTCCTGCGTCGCCGACCGGCGCAGTTCCGCGTTGAGCCGCAGGGCCTCGTCGAGGCGGTCCTCCAGGGTGACGATGCGGCAGGCCGCCTCGACCGGCGTGCCCTGGTCGACCAGCTCGCGGGCGCGGGCCGCGACACGCAGCTGGCGGCGGGAGTAACGGCGGTGGCCGCCCTCGGACCGCAGCGGGGTGATCAGACCCGCCTCGCCGACGGCACGCAGGAACGCCGGGGTGGCGCCGATCATCTCGGCGGCGCGGCCCATCGTGTACGCGGGGTAGTCGTCGTCTTCGAAACGGTCGCTGGGGCTCGCTGAAGATCCCTGGGGCAGGTGCATCACCTCCACTCTGACAGATCCACGAACAGATCCACGGACGGCGTCCGCCGACGGACGCGGCCCGGCGCGCCGGGCCCGGCTCACCCGGACGGCTCCGTGCGCTGGTGGGCGACCGTGCCCGGTGGTGGCGTGGGAGGACACACCGCGTCCTCGGGAGGCCTCCGTCATGAACCGTCCGTCGTCCTGTCTCCTCGCGTCCGCTCTGACCGCGGGCATGCTGCTGTCGACGGCCGCATGCTCGAGCGGCGGCGGGGACAACGGTTCCGGCCATACGGAGGTCTCGGCGTCCCCCCTGGCCACGAAGTCCCCCGCCACGTCCGCCACGCCCGCGCTCACCGAGGCCCAGGCCCGGAGCGCGCTGATCACCAACACCGACCTGGGGTCGCAGTGGACCGAGACGCAGGGCGCGGCGACCTGGCGGGACGCGCTGCTCAAGAGCAAGGTCGACGCGTCGGCCTTCGTCGAGAACAAGGGGGACGCCGCCGACTGCCAGCAGCTTCTGGACGGTCTGTACGCGGAGGACCTGCTGGGTACGCCCAAGGGGGCCCAGGCCGTCACCGGCTTCGACGACAGCGACAACGACGCGCAGATGCGTTACCAGGTCGCCGCCTACGATCGGGCCGCGCTGGACTCGAAGCTGGCGTGGATGAAGACGTTGCCGACGAAGTGCGACCAGTTCACGGCCATCGACAACAAGGGCGGGAAGCAGGTCGTCCAGGTTGTGTCCGCGTCGCCGCCCGACGTGGGTGACGCGCGCGAGGGGCTGGAGTTGACCATGATCGGTGAGCTGGACGGCAACCCCACGACGCTGACCCTGGACATCGGTGCCGTACGGGTCGGCGACAACGCCATCTACATCACCAACGGCGGCCTCAACGGCGCCGACGGCGACTCCACCATCCAGGCCATCAAGGCCGGCACCCAACGCCTCCAGGACGTCATGTCGGGCAAGACCCCGCCCCAGATCCCCACCCCAAGCTGACCCCGGTTCTTCGCCCCCGCCGCCCCTACCCGTCCCCTCCCTGGGGGCTGCGCCCCCAGACCCCCTAAAAGATTGCGCAGTTCCCCGCGCCCCTAAAAGACGGGGCGCGGGGCTGTGACATTTGCGGCTCCGCCGCGGGGCGCGACAAGCCCCCACCCACCCGCAGCCGACGAACAACCCACGGGGTCTGGGGCGGAGCCCCGGTAGGCGACGAGGCCGGTCACTCCGACGCCCACGACCACGACCACACCCGAACCGTTCCTAGAGACTGAGCGGGAGCGAGTCCTGTTGCCAGGACGCATGCTCAGCCGTGTGCCCCGAACGGTGTTGGGCACACTGGTCTCCCGCTTTCGCTCCACGGCCGGGCGGCACGCATCTGGTGCGTGGTCCGGGCGGGTGGGGGCGGGTTTCCTCACGCCTACGGGTGTCCGGTCGGGCCTGGGCGGTCCGATGCCCCGCAGCATCACTCCGGTGCTGTGGGGGCGGTGTCGTCCGTCGCCGGATCGGGTGCCCGAGGGCGCGCCTTCCGATCGCCACGGCTGCCGCGTCGTGGCGAGTGGTCTTCCTGTTGGTGCTGGTCAGTGGCCGCTGCCAGTGCTGGGCACCCCACCGGCTGGTGTACGCCGGGTCGACCGCGACGATCGCCACCTGCTGCTCGGCGGCCATCGAGACGAGTCTGGCCTTTAGCCTCGCGGTGGGGAAGCGGGAGATCAGGCGGCGGAAGCGTTTGTTGCGGCCGTGCTTCTCCCGGCCCTTGCCGTCGGTGAAGTCGAGGTCCTCGATCGCGATCGCCGTCGCTCCTCCGTGGCGGGTGTAGTGCAGCAGCCGGCTCAGCGCGTGCCGGATCTGCGCGTCCCGGTGATCTGCGCTGCCGGTCAGGTCGTAGAAGAAGCGCTGCGGCTCGCCGACCGGGTTGCCGTGCACGTCCAGGCGCCAGGCGGCGAGGTGGTCGTCGTTCATGTCCACCCCGACCACACCCCGCGCCAGCGCCGCCCGCAGTGGCAGGACCGGCGCGGTGGCGCGCTGCCAGGAGGCGGTCACATACCAGCGGCCCCGCGGCAGGTCGTGGTGGAGGCGGTAGGCCACCGCCCGGTCGGCCGTGATCCGGTCGAGCCACTCTTCGCCCCGGTGCTTGAACCGCACTGTCGCATCCAGCACGTACCGGCCGTGCGGCGCGTTGGCCAAGTGGGCGAGAGTGGTCGGGAGTTTCAGGGAGATCCGGCCGGTGTCGGTGACACGGATCGTTTCGTTGCCGAAGCGTTTGCCGGACTCCCCGTCGGCGGCCAGGAACATCCGCGCCGCCTCCCACCGCTCCCGCCACGCCTCCCGACTCAGTCCGGCGTCGTCCAGGTGGTGACGGGTGTGGGCGAGCCGCCGACCGCCGCGCACCACACGCACCCGGCCCGCCGCCCAGTCCGCCTCCACCGCCGCCAACCGGTCCTTCAGGGCCTGCAGGCGGCGGGACTTGGCATGCCACTCACCCCGCGAGGCATACCCGCGCACCAGCCCCTCACGCTTGCTGGCCTTGGCGCCCAGCGGCCTCGCCAGCCGCGCCTCGATCTGTGTGACCTGCCCCCGCAACCAGCCGATGTGGGCTGCCTGGCCGCGCCGGGCCAGCGCCCACTGGTCATGCGTGGCCTTGGTGATACTGCCCGCCCAACGCGCCGACGAGCAGCCCGTCAACCCCCGCTTGCGCACCGCCCACGCGGCGGCATCATGCGCCGTCCCCTGCCGGGACCGGACGGCGAGATCACCGGCGGCCAGCGAGCCGAGAAACGCGCCGACCTCACGCAACACGGCCGTGTCTGCTTCCGACACCCGCAACCGGTCCCGAATGGCCACCCCGGCGGGACCAGGCACCACGAACGACGCCGCCAACTCCCGCAGCCCGCCCACCCGTTCACCCCCATCCGGTCGAAGATCCCGCCACCTCACCCAACGAGCACCACCCGCAAAGGTCACCCATTCGACCCAAGAACTCCCGTTCCCCTCCCGGAAATTGGGCCCAGCACACGCCGCACGACAGGCAAGGCACCACCGGCACGCAGCCAGGCAACCAGGGCTCAACCCGCCCCGACACTCACTCACGCTCACCAAAAGTCGCTACCGCGCAGCACACGGGCAGCAGTTCCCAACCCCCCGCATCGCCTGGCTGCTCGCCGTCCCCGCCGCCGCCCTGCTTCTCTTCCCGCCCCCGGCCCTCGGCTCGTACAGCGCCGAGCGCGAAGCCGCACAGCGCGCGGCCCAGGGCGTGGGCACCTTCCCGGCGCTCCCCTCCGGGAACCCCGTGGAGCTGACCCTCGGCCAGTTCACCTCCCGCGCGATCTACGACAGCGGCAGGTCGCTCTCGGGCCGTACCGTCCGGATGACCGGTTTCGTCACCCGGGGCGACAACGGCACCTGGTACCTGGCCCGGCTGCTCATCACGTGCTGTGCGGCCGACGCGAGCACGTACAAGATCCGTATCAAGGGCGCCGACGCCCCCGTGAACGACACCTGGGTCACCGTCACCGGCACCTGGCACCCCAAGGGGAAACTGGGCTCGGAGGAGGCGTGGCCGCCGGTGCTGGACGCCACGGCGGTGAAGACGGTGAAGCAGCCCGACAACCCGTACGAGCGCCGCTGAGCGACCCCGCCCCGTGGCTACGGCGTGACGACCGGGAAGGCCTTGTCCGGCTCGGAGGCGTACGAGAGCAGGCGGGCCAGGAGTTCCGTGTCGCCGTCGGTCTCGATGCCGGCGAGGCCCTGGCCGGCGAGCAGGCCGCGCAGTTCGGGCCGGGTGAGGATCAGCGTCAGCCCCGCGTGCGGCTTCGGTGTGTGGTGGACCGGCATGCTGCGATGGGTGAGTGCCCCGTGGTGGAGGTTGACCCGGTGGCGGCGCTGTTCGTCGATGACGACGAAGTCGAGGGTGAGGTGTTCGTTCCAGGCGCGCGGGCCGTCGATGCGGACGGCGAGCGAGTCGAGGAGCATGCTCACGGTCAGCGCGGACGCGATCTCGGAGCCGGCGGTGTCGAGGTCGCTGCCGGCCGGGCCCTCGCGCAGTTCCAGGGCGGCCGTCAGATAGAAGTTGCGCCAGGTGCCGTTCTCGGCGCCGTGCCCGAGCCGGTCGTAGACACCGGCGAGGGCTTCCTTGGCGGCGGTGTTCGACGGGTCGGCGAAGACGACGTGATTGAGGAGCGTGGCGGCGAAACGGAGGTCGCCGCCGTCGGCGTACGTACGGGCCTTCGCCAGCGCCTGCTCCGTGCCGCCCGCCACCTCGACGTAGCGCCGGGCGAGCTCGACGGGCGGATGCTCCCAGAGGTGGGCGGGATTGCCGTCGTACCACCCCATGTACCGCTGGTAGACGGCCTTGACGTTGTGGCTCACGGATCCGTAGTAGCCGCGCGCGTGCCAGGAGTTCTCCAGGTCGGGCGGCAGGCGCAGCTCCTCGGCGATCTCGGGGCCGGTGAGACCGTTGTTGAGGAGGCGGAGGGTCTGGTCGTGCAGGTAGGCGTACAGGTCCCGCTGTTCGCCGAGGAACCGGACGACGTTCTCCCGACCCCAGGTGGGCCAGTGGTGGGAGGCGAACGCGACGTCGTACGCATCGCCGAAGACGTCGATCGTCTCGTCGAGGTAGCGGGCCCAGACGCGGGCGTCGCGAACCAGGGCGCCGCGCAGGGTGAGCAGGTTGTGCAGGGTGTGGGTGGCGTTCTCGGCGACGCACAGGGCGCGCTGGTCGCGCAGCAGGAGGTTCATCTCGGCGGGTGCCTCGGTGCCGGGCGTCAGCTGGAAGACGAACCGCACCCCGTCGACGGTCTCCTCCTGCCCGGTACGGGTGATGTCCACGGTCGGCGCGATCAGGCCGACACTCCCGGCGGAGGTGATGGTGCCGAGCCCGGTGCCGATCTGCCCGTCCGGCGCCTTCGGCAGGTGCTGCCCGTACATGAACGCGGCGCGCCGCAGCATGGCGTTGCCCGCGTGGACGTTCTCGCTGACCGCGTGCTCCAGGAACCCCTCGGGGGCGAGCACCGGCAGCCCGCCCTCACTGCCGTGCGGAAGCACACCGCGGGCCCCGCCGAAGTGGTCGACGTGCGAGTGCGTGTAGATCAGCCCGGTCACGGGCCGCGGTCCCCGGTGCTCCCGGTACAGCGCGAGGGCGGCCGCCGCGCACTCGGCGGAGATCAGCGGGTCGACGACGACCACGCCGTACTTCCCCTCGACGACGGTCATGTTCGAGAGATCGAGCCCCCGAACCTGATAGACCCCCTCGGTGACCTCGTACAGCCCCTGCCGCGCACACAACCGCGCCTGCCGCCACAGACTCGGATGCGCGGTCTGCGGACACTCACCGTCCAAGAACGCGTACGCGTCCCCGTCGTAGACGACGCGCCCCTCCTCGTCCCTGACCACCCCCGGCACCAACGCCGCGATGAACCCCCGATCGGCGTTCTCGAAGTCCGCGAGATCGTCGAAGGGAAGGTCATCACGCGCCGGGGCAGTCATACGGCCAGCCTGTGCGGCTGGCCGGGGGACGGCTAGCGGTGTGGGCCGTTCGAGGGGTGGGTCAGAGCCGGTCCATCCGGGTGTAGGGGCTGAGGACGCGGACCTGGCGGGCGCCGAAGTCGACGAGCATCGCGATGCCCTCTTCGACGCCGACGATCGTGCCCAGGCCGTACTGGTCGTGGGAGACGCGGTCTCCGAGGCTGAACTCCTTGGCCACGGGGATGACCGGGGCAGCGAAGGGGCTGGTGGGCAGGTGGCGCCGGGGCGCGGAGGATTTCGACATCGTGTAGCCAGTATGGGCCCTATTTCGGCGGGCGGTAGGGCCTGATGGTCTCGATCCCGCTCCGACTCGGCCTTCATGGCTCTCAGCCGCCGGACAGCTTCGTGGCCGTCGGCGCGGGTACCGGGACGTTCTCCCAGGGCTTCCCCCAGGACGACGGCGCCAGTCTGCCGCGTACGTCCGCCGTGACGCGGGAGGCGAGATCGGAGACGGTGGCGGGGAGCTGGGCGGTTCGGGCCGGGTGCTTGCCGTGGGCGGGGTGCTGGGCGAAGAGGGCGACGGTGACGGCGAGTCGTTCGTCATACGTGGTGTGCCAGAGGGTGCGCGTGCCGGCACTGCCGGTGAACGTGGGCAACGGGCCGCCCTCGGCGTACACGAGCTTGTTGGCCACGTCCACGGCGCGCCGGTCCATCGCGGTGCGCGTGTCCGGGTGGGCCGTGTAGACGGTGCGGCCCCCGCGGGTGATCTTCTGGACGGTGTAGGGCTGGGCGTAGGTGCCGTTCGCCGCCGCCGTGGCGTACGCGGAGGCCAGCCGGAGCGGGGTGGGCGCGGCGGACCTTCCCAGGGTGGTCAGGGGCGGGCCCAGCTTCGTCACCGTGAACGGCACGAGCGCCGTGCCCGCCTCCACCGCTCCGTTCAGCGCGTCGTTGAAGGGCTGGTGGGCGTAGTCCGCGCCGCCGTACAGGACCCGGACCGCACCGTCGCCGGGGACCAGCGCGACCACCGCCGTATGGAGCTGAGTGCCCTTCTCGGCCGGCTGGTCGGCCACCAGCTCGGCCGTCGCGTCCTGGGCCGTCAGGTCGAAGGTGGTGCGGACGGTGTAGCCGCCGCGGGCCAGCTCGTCCTGGGTGATGCCCAGCCGGTCGGCGGCCTCCGCGGCGGCCACGTCGATCAGGTACTGGCGCTGGCCGTCGGTGTCACCGGGCGGATAGAAGCGGAACGCCGGGAAGCGGGCGGCGTTGCGCTGGGCCGTTGTGATGGCTCCGCTGTCGGCCATCGCGTCCAGCACCCACTCCCACCGGTCCGTCAGCTTCGCCGTCACCTTCGCGTCCGAGCCCGCCTTCTCGTAGTACGAGGGGATGTTGACGATGGCGGCCAGGGCGGCTCCCTGGCTGACGGTCAGGTCCTTCGCGTCCACGCCGAAGTAGTTGCGTGCCGCCGCCTGGATGCCCGCCGCGCCCCGGCCGAAGTACACCGTGTTGAGGTAGCCCTCCAGGATCTCGTCCTTCGACCTCGTCCGGTCCAGCTTGATCGCGATCAGGGCCTCCCGCGCCTTGCGGGACAACGACTGCTGCGGGCTGAGCAGCGCGTTCTTCACGTACTGCTGTGTGATCGTGGAACCGCCCTGCCGGCCGCCCCCGCTCACCGTCGACCACGCCGCCCGGGCGATCGCGCTCGGCGAGATCCCGTTGTCCGTACGGAAGGAACGGTTCTCCGCGGCGATCACCGCCTCCTGCACATGCCGCGGCACCTGCGAGAGCGGCACCTCCTGACGGTCGACCGGCCCGCGCCGCCCCAGGTAGTCGCCGTGCGCGTCGACGAACACCGTGCTCTGCATCGCCGTCTCCGGGTGCGGCTCGGGGATGATCGTCATCTTGTACGCCACCACGGCCGCGCCGACGAGCGTCAGCAGGACGACGAGCAGCGCGACCAGCACGCGCCGCAGCCGGCGGCCACGGGTGCGGCGGGCCCGGATACGGCGGGCGCGGAGGTGGCGGGCCAGGCGGGCGAGGACGCGTCGGTGGAGGGCGCGTCGGGTGCCCACGGGGGCTTGCGCGGCTGCCTTCTTCCCGGCCTTCCTCCCGGCCCTCACTGCCCGAACTCCTGGCTCGCGATCACCCCGCCCGCCGAGTCGTACACCGTGACTCTCTTGGTGATGCCGAGCACGCTGTTCGCGGATGTCACGGAGTCCGGCACCTTCATCACCAGGTACCAGACGCCCCAGCCGGGCTTGCCCGCGAGCGTGAGCGCGGTGCCGTCGCGGTCGCCCGCGACGGTCTTGACCTCGACGCGAGCCGGTTCGCCCTTGCCGTGGAAGATGCCGGAGAGGAAGTAGCCGTTCCCGTCCCCCGACTGCTGGAGGCTGACGCCGGGGGTGCTCATGTCGAGGTTCCCGTCCGTGACGCTGCGGAACTGGGCGCCGGGCGCCCCCGGCTCCAGCCAGTGCTTGCCGTCCTCGGTCAGCCAGATCTTGGTGCCGGGCGCGACCCGCACCCGCTCGCCGGGTGTCACGACCCGCACCTTCCCCGCGGGCGCGGGCGCCGAGGGCGAGGGGCTCGTGCTGCCGGCGCTCGCGGCAGGCGGCCGCACGTGCTCGCCTGGCCCGGAGGCCGTGCCGTCGCGGAGCACCACCACCACCGCCAGCGGCACCAGCAGCGCCCCGCAGGCGGCGCCCAGCACGGCGGTCCTGCGGCGCCGCCCGCGCCGGCGGCCCTCGCGCTCGATGGCGGCCAGCGGTACCGCGGAGGGCGTGACGTCGTACGCGGCCTCGGTGAACACCTCGCGCAGCCGCTCGGCCTCGGCGGCCGGCGGGCGCGGGGAACGGAACAGGTGGTTCATGAGCGGGCTCCGGAAACGGGGGGTCGGCCGGCGAACAAGGGGTGGGCGCGCAGGGCCGCAAGGCCGCGCCGGGCATGCGTCTTGACCGTGCCGACCGAGCAGCCGAGCAACTGCGCGATCTCGGCCTCGTTCAGGTCCTCCCAGTAGCGCAGCACCATCACGGCACGCTGCCGCGCCGACAGCGCGGCCAGTGCCTGGTCCAGGGCCGCCCGCTGCTCGACGGCCTCGGCATGCCCGGGCTCGCGCTGGTGCACCCGCTCGGGCAGGAACGGCGTCAGCAGCTGCGCGACCCGTCTCTTGCGCACCCGGCTGAGGTTGTTGTTGACCAGCGAGCGGCGTACGTAGAAGTCGACGTCGTCGCGCGGGATGCGCCGCCAGCGTACGTAGACCTTGGCCAGCGTGGTCTGGACGAGATCCTCGGCCTCGTGGAAGTCGCCGGTGAGCATGTGCGCGGTGCGCACGAGGCGGGGCCAGGCCGCGGTGGCGTACGCGGCGAAGTCGCCATTGTCGGCCGGGACTTGGGAGGCGCCGACAGGAACTTCGAAGACATCGGCGGGAACTCGGGAGGCGTCGGTGGGGTAGTGCGGCACGGCCGGCGGTCCCTCGGGGTCGGGTACGTGGGGGGGGTGGGCGGTGCGGGGGAGTCGAGACCTGAACAACCCGACTCCCCCGCCCGCACGGTCAGTTCAGCTTCAGCTGGGAGTAGACCTTGCCGTGGGTGGTGTAGACGGTGACGGCGCCGAAGTAGTCGAGGCCGCCCTTGTCATCGCCGGCCGGCACCTCGGCGGTGGCGTACCAGACGCCCCAGCCGGGCCTGCCCGCCAGCTCCAGGAGCTTGCCGTGCACGGTGCCGGCCTTGGTCTCCACCTCGACGCGGGACGCGGTGCCCTTGCCGCCGTAGTAGAGGCCGGAGAGGAAGTAGTGGCCGTCCACGCCTTCCGTCTGCATCGACACGCCGGGCTGGGTGAGGTCGATGTTCCCGTCGACCACGCTGCGAAACTGCGGCTCGGGAGACTCGGGCGTCGTCCAGTACTTGCCCTCCTCCGTGAGCCAGATCTCCGCGCCTCCGGGGACCTTCACGTGTTCGCCGGGGGCGACGATCTGAGCCGTAGGGGCCTTCTTGGCGGCGGCCTCGGCGATCGCGGTCCTGGCCTCGGTGACCCGCTGATGCGTGCCGGACACCGCCTTCCCCTGTGAGGCGGCGTACGACACCGCAGGCGCCCCGACCAGTGCGACGGCGACCGCGGTGGCGGCCATGTACTTCTGTATCCGTGTCATGAACGGACAACTCCTCGCGATGTAGCGATGTGCGATGTACGAATCGGACTGGAGGGCGCCTCTCCACTCCTCCAAACTCCGGTCACCCCCGCCCCGGATGACACCGGGGCCGATATTTCTCGCGCGGGCCTCACGAGAGGGCGCTCCCCGCCCGCCACTGCTCCCAGCTCACGTTCCAGTCGCCGTACCCGTTGCCGGCGGCCACCGTGTCCTTGGAGCCGACGACCGTGACGACGTCGCCGGGGATGACCTCGTCGTAGAACCTCTTCGCCGTGCCGTCGGTGGCGAGCCCGACGCAGCCGTGGGTGACGTTCTGGTGCCCGGCGTACGTGTTGGCCTTCGGGTTCTGGTGGAGGTAGGTGCCGGAGGTGGTGAGGTGGACGGCGTAGGAGTAATAGCCCGCGTAGGAGTCGCCGTAGCCGACGGTCCGCGAGTCCATGAAGACCTTGGCCGACTTGTCGGAGACGACCATCGTGCCGTTCCAGGTGTCCATGCCCGGGGCGCCCGCGGTGATCGGCACGCGGCGCGTCGAACCGGCCTTCTCAACCGTCATGGTGTGTGTACGGACATCGACCGTGGCGACGAGGGAGCGGCCCACCGTGAAATGGCGAGTGATTCCGGCACCGGCCCGGACGGTGACCGCCGTGCCGGGCTTCCAGTACGCGCGCGGCCGGAAGTCGACGCGCTGCCCGTCGAGGAGATTGCGGTCCTTGACCCAGCTCCAGGAGCCCTCGATATCAGCGGCGGTGACCTTCAACTGCCGCTCCACATCGGCCCGTTCGACAGCCGGTATCACGTGGTCGAAGGTCACGGAAATGGGCATGCCGACGCCCACCGTCTGCCCTTCGGCGATGTTGACGCGCGCGCCCCGCAGGGACTTGAGGGGGGTGGAGGTGGCGCTGGGCGTGGGCTTCGGTGAGGGGTTGAGGGTGACGGTGCCGGCCGGCTTCGCGCTCACGTCCGCCCCGGTGCCTGCACTCGTGCCCCCGCTCCCGTCGGCCACGGCCCGCGCCGAGCAGCCCGCCAGCGCGAGCGCGCACACGGCCGCCGCACCCCAGGCGCGACCGATCCGCCGCCGCCTGACATCTGTTGGCCTCGTACTCCCCGTACTCCCCGTGCTCCCCGTGGTCATCGCGATCCCCCTGTGGTGTGTTTCGATGTGCGACGTACGGGACCTGTACGCACGGCACGGACGGCCGGGTTGCATCGGGCCGCGGAAATTCCGGAAACTCCGGCGGGGGGCATGACCGAGGAAGAGTTCGACGCGTTCTACGCGACCGCGTTCCCCCGGCTGACCGGCCAGCTCTTCGCGTTCACCGGGGATCACGGCGAGGCGCAGGACGTCGTCCAGGAGGCGTTCGTACGCGCCTGGGACCGGCGGCGGGAGTTCCTCGCCGACGGGGCGCCCGAGGCGTGGATACGGACCGTGGCGATGCGGCTCGCGGTGAGCCGCTGGCGTCGTGCGCGCCGCTGGCTGGAGCTGGTCCGGCGCACTCCGCCGCCCGAGCACACGCCGGGCCCCGACCCCGAGCGCACCGCCCTGGTGGCCGCGCTGCGCACGCTGCCCGAGGCGCAGCGGATGGCCCTGGTTCTGCACCATCTGTGCGACCTGAGTGTCGAGCAGGTAGCCTCCGAAACCGGTGCCCCCGTCGGCACGGTCAAGGCCCGGCTGTCCCGTGGCCGGGCGGCGCTGGCGCGGGTGCTCTCGGTGGACTCGACGGACTCCGCGGACGAGGGGGAGAGGGAGGGCGGCCGTGTCCGATGAACTCACCTCGGGCCTCAGGGAGTTGGCCGCCGAAGGCGAAACGCTCCCGGCGCTGTCCGGTGCGGAGATCCGCGGCCGGGCGGTACGTCGGCGGCGGCGCCGGCGTACGAGCGTGGCCGTGGCGGGTGCCTCCGCCGCCGTGGCACTCGCCCTGGTTGTCGCGGTGAACCTCGGCGGTGGGCACACGGAGCAGCGGCCGGCGCCGGCCGCCAGCCCGACCGGTACGCCGAGCCTTCCGGCGACGGCCGACGCCACGGTCGATCTCTCCCGGCGTGTCATCTCGGTCGCGGGGCGCGAGCTGCCGCTCTCCTCCGGCTCTGAGTGGGCGCCCACGGGGACGGGCCGGATGATGGTCATCGCGAAGGAGCCCGCCAAGGTGCTGCCCGCTACCGAAGCCGGCTTCAAGGTCGCGTACGACCTCAAGGTGCCCTGGGTCATCGAGTTCAGCACCTCCGACGGGACGGCCAACTACATCGCCGGCCTCACCTACGACGAGAAGGCTCCCGGCAACTACGACCGCACCACCGGCTGGATCGGTCTGCGCGCGAGCGACGCGAAGTGGCTGTACGGGCAGCTGCGGCTGGGCTCAGTGATCGACATCGAGGGAACGGCCCCTGCGGCTGTCCCTACGGCCACCGCCGCGTCGGGCACGGGCACGGGGCTCTCGACCGGCTAGTTTCCTCGCCCCCGCCGCCCCTACCCGTCCCATCCTTCTGGGGCTCCGCCCCAGACCCCGTGGGCCGGTCTTTCGGCTGCGGGTGGGTGGGGGCCGGTCCCAAAGATTGCGCAGTTCCCCGCGCCCCTTTTAGGGGGTCTGGGGGCGCAGCCCCCAGGGAGGGGACGGGTAGGGGCGGCGGGGGCGAGGTCACAGTGGGGGCTGGGCCGGGGCCGGGCCCAGGGTGGTGGTGCCGGGGGCCGTGCGGTGGCCGAGGCCTGTGCGGTAGGCGTCGAGGGCCGCCTCGATGCGGCCGGTGCGACGGAGCAGGTCGCCCAGGAGGCGGCACAGGTCCGCGAGGTCCCCCGCCGCCCCGGCCCGCTCCAGCAGACTCATCGCCCGTACGTAGTGCTCCTCCGCCGTCTCCGTGTCCCGCGCGTCCTCCGCGATGATGCCGAGAAGCCGGTGCGCCCCGGCCGAGTGGATGGCGCCCCGCTCGGGGCTGAGATCACCGAGCACCCCGTGGAGCAGCCCCGCGGCCTCGTCGGACTTCCCGCGCCGGTGGAGCACGTCGGCCAGTTCCACGGCGACCTGGCTGGTGTAGAGGGCGGCCCGCTTGGCGGAGAGCATGGCCTGGGCCTCGCGCAACTCGCTCTCCGCGCGCTCCAGTTCGCCGTTCTGGGCGTACAGATAGCCGCGCATCCAGTGACAGTTGGCGAGCTCGGTACGGATCTGGAGCTGGCGGTAGAGCTCGGCGGCCTTGGCGAGGGACGCATCGGCCTCGGCCATCCGCCCCTCGGCGATCATCGTCCGGGCCACCGAGCGGTGCATGCGGGCGACCAGCGCCGGGTCGCCGACCTGGGGGGCCAGGGCCAGCGCGAACTCGGCCGCCTGGGCCGCCCGGGCGTGCGCGCCCATGTCCATGTAGGGGGCTATGACGCCCGTGTAGAGGAGCAGGAGCGCGTCCGGGTCGTGCAGGCCGGTGCGGTTCAGTTCGTCGAGCGTGGACTCGAACAGGTAGCAGGCGTACCGGAGTTCACCGGCGAGGTAGTGGGAGACCGCCCGTCCGCGCACGGCGGGCACGCGCTGCGGGAGCGGTGCGTCGCCGGTCCTGCGTTCCGATTCCTCGAACCGCTCACGTGCCGTGGCCAGGTCGCCCGTCTCCAGGGCGCATTCACCGAGCCCCAGCAGCGCGGCGGCCTGCTCGGCGACCAGCCCGTGCGCGTCCGCCTCCGCGAGCAGCCCGGTGTACTGCTCGGCGGCGACCTCGGCCTCACCGGTGGCGAGCGTGCGCTGCGCGTCGGTCAGGCGCAGCCGGAGGTCGGTGGCGAGGTGGGCGGGGCGGCCGGTGGCGAGCTCCTCGTAGGCGATCCCGAGCCGGTCGGCGATGTGCCGCAGCGCGGGCTCGGAGGCCCGCACCCGGCCCGCCTCCAGGGTGGAGATGTACGCGGGCGTGTACGCGGGCTCCGCCAGCTGCTTCTGCGTCAACCCGCGCTCCGTACGCAGCTGTTGCACCCTGCGCCCGATGATCTCCGGGCCGTCACGCTCCGCCATGTATTAAGCATGCCATTAAGTCGACTTACGTTCGGTCAACTCTTGACTATTGTCCAACTCCCCTTGGCCCTCTTGCCCTTTGACGCCGGGAACCCCTACGTTAAGCGACGGATTAAGCCCGCTTAATACTGCGCTGTTGTTGCGAGGTCGCCGTGCTCCGACGTATTTTCGCGCGCTACTCCAGAGGGTTCGGTGCGGCCGTCATCGCGGTCGCGGCACTGGTCACGGCGGCGAACGCGGGCCCGGCCCGGGCGGCGGAGCCGCACTCCGCCACGCAGGCCCCCGCGTCTTTCGGCGGCACTTCTCCTACTCTGGCCCCGTGACCTCTTCCGCCGCCCGCACCGCGCTGGACCTCACCGCCGACCTCCCGGTCCCCGCCCTGGAAGACTTCTACCGGGATCTGCACCGCCATCCCGAGCTGTCGCTGCGAGAACACCGGACGGCGGCCCTCCTCGCGGAACGGCTGCGGAAGGCCGGGTACGAGACCGCCGACGGCGTCGGCGGCACGGGAGTGGTGGGCGTGCTGCGGAACGGCGACGGGCCCACCGTGCTCCTGCGCGCCGACATGGACGCGCTGCCCGTCACCGAGGAGACCGGGCTGCCGTACGCCTCCGAGACCGCCGGAGTCATGCACGCCTGCGGTCACGACCTGCACGTCACCTGGCTGACGGGCGCCGCCGACGCGCTCGCGGCGGGACGCGATACCTGGTCCGGCACGCTGGTCGTGCTCGGGCAGCCCGCCGAGGAGACGGGCGAGGGCGCGGCGCGGATGGTCGCCGACGGACTGTACGAGCGGTTTCCGCGGCCCGATGTGCTGCTCGCCCAGCACGCGGCACCCGGGCCCGCCGGGCTGTACGCCCACTCCCCGGGGCTGATCATGTCCGCCGCCACCGACATCGACATCGTCGTGCACGGGCTCGGCGGGCACGGCTCACGGCCGGAGGCGACCGTCGACCCCGTGGTGACTGCGGCGTACATCGTCACCCGGCTGCAGACCGTCGTCAGCCGGGAGATCGCCGCGCGCGACTCCGCCGTCCTGACCGTGGGGCGGATCGAGGCGGGCACCCGGCACAACATCATCCCGTCCGAGGCCCGCATCGCCCTCAACCTCCGTACGCAGTCGGAGGACGTGCGGGAGCGGATGATCGCCGCGATCCGGCGTATCGCGGCGGGCGAGTGTCTGGCGGCCGGCTGCCCGCGCGAGCCCGAGGTGACCGTCGGCAGCAGCTTCCCGGTGACCGTCAACGACCCCGACACCGACCGTCGTATCGCCGCCGTGCACGGCGAGGTCTTCGGCGCCGGGACGATCCTCGACCCCGGTCCCGCGATGGGCAGCGAGGACTTCTCCCGGCTGGCGGAGGGCGGACTGCCGTACTCCTACTGGTTCGTGACAAGCACTCCGGCCGACGTCTGGAACGCGGCCCCCGGCGGCGACGACCTGATGCACAGGCTCGCCGCCGTGCCCAGCAACCACAGCCCGCTCTTCGCCCCCGACCTGAGCACGGTCGCGCCGGGTGTGCGGACGCTGGTGTCGGGGGCGCTGGCGTCGTTGTCGGTGGCGTGACCTAGTCTTCGCTCACTCGCCACACGAGGCACACAGGTCACGCACGGCCACGCATGTTCCCGTACGGTCCGGCATGGTCCCGCACGGCCGCCTCCTGCCCGGCGCCCACATCTCCTTCGTCTTTGTTCGTTCCGGGGGGTTCGAATCAGCGTGCGTATGCGCACTCTTCCCATCGCCACGGCGTTCGCGGTCGTCTTCAGCTCCGCCGCCCTGGCCATCGGCACGGCCGGCACCGCCGCCGCCGACTCCAGCAAGAGCCTGCCGGTCAAGTCGTCCGCCGACATCGTGGTGGACGGCGTCCACCAGCACGTCTTCGTCAGCGACCCGTCCAACGGCAAGATCGTGGTCACCGACTACGCCGGGACCGTCGTCAAGCAGATCACCTCCCTGCCGGGTGTCATCGGCATGGAGCTGTCGGCCGACTCGAACACGCTGTACGCGGCGGTGCGCGACGCCGACGCGGTGGTCGCCATCGACACCACCACGCAGACGGAGTCCGCCCGTTACGCGACCGGCGACGGCCACTACCCGCAGAGCGTCGCCCTGGCGGGCGGCAAGCTCTGGTTCGGCTACGGCGCCTCCGGGGGCGGCAACATCGGCTCGCTCGACCTCTCCGGCGAGCAGCCCGTGGTCACGCTCGACCAGGACCCGAACGTCTTCTGGTACAACGCGCCGATGCTCGACGCCGCGCCCGGCTCGAACCTCCTGGTCGGCGGCGAGAGCGACCGTCTCGGCGTGTACGACGTCACGTCGGGCACCGCCACCCGCACCGCGACGGGCAACGGCAGCGGCAGCTTCGGGGAGCTCCAGGTCACCCCGGACGCCCAGCACGTCGTCGTGGCCAGCGGATCGCCGTACTACCACCAGGTGTTCAAGACCTCCGACCTCACCGCGGACGGCAAGTACGCCAGCGACGCGTACCCCAACTCCGTGGCCATCGCCCCGGACGGCGCGGTCGCGGCGGGCATCGACGGCTCGTACGAGCCGGACGTGTACGTGTACCGGCCGGGCACCACCACCTCGGTCCGCACCTACGACTTCCCGAACACGGGCCAGACCTCGGGCTCCGACCTGCTGGCCACCTCGGGCCTGGCCTGGGCGCCGGACGACAGCCGGCTGTTCGCGGTGACGTCCAACAGTGAGGGCATCTACTCGCTGCGCGTCCTGACCGACCCGACCAAGGCCGCCACCGCCATCACCGTGGACGCCCCGGCCACCGCCACCCGCGCCAAGCAGCTCACCGTCAAGGGCAAGGTCACCTCCAAGCTCGCGCTCCCGACGGGCGCCAAGCTCACGGTCACCCGCACCGACCTGGAGTCGACCGCCGGCAAGGCGCTCGCCTCCGTGACGGTCAAGGCCGACGGCACGTACTCCTTCACCGACACCCCGCCCGCCGGCGGCAAGGTCAAGTACACGCTGAAGTACGCGGGCGACGCGGACCACTCGGCGGGCTCCGGCTCCGACACCGTGGAGGTCTCGCGCGCCGCGACCACCCTGTCGCTCAACAACAACGGCAAGGTGTACGCGTACGGCGCCGACGTGACGTTCACGGCGCACCTGGGGACGACGTACAAGAACCGCAAGGTCGAGATCTGGTCCGACCCGTACGGTTCCGACAAGCCCAACAAGCTGGTGAAGTCGGGCACGGTCAACTCGTCCGGCAATCTGTCGGTGACCCTCGACCTGACCCGTGACGCGAAGATCACGGCGAAGTTCGCGGGCGACGCGCGCTACAAGCCGAAGACGGCGACCAGCACGGTCGGCGCCCACGTGAAGGTCTCCACGGCGGTCAGCGGTCACTACAAGACCAAGTCGGCCTGGAGCCACACGTACTACTACTTCCACCAGTCCAAGGACCCCGTCTTCACCACCACGATGACGGCGTACCCGGGCCGCAAGCAGCGCCTCCAGATGCAGGTGTACACCCAGGGCTCCTGGCAGACCACGGGCACCGAGTACTTCGAGCTCAGCTCCTCCGGCAAGTCGGCGGTCACCGTGACCGGCACCCCGCCGACCGGCTACCGCTTCCGGGTCCGCGACTCGTACATCAACGCCTCGTCGGGCGACACCGTCAACTCCACGACGCACGGCGCCTGGAAGTACTTCATCTTCACCAGCTAGGAAGTGCCGTCAAGGCAGAGGACAAAGGCCCCGTGGATTACTCCGCGGGGCCTTTGCTGTGGGCCTGTGACCGGACGATCAGCCCTGTCCCGGACGGTGGGGGTGCGATGCGGACGGGGCGGTGCGGGCTTCCGCTTCGGCAACGGCCGCGTCCGTGAAGGAGACGATCGCTCTCTTGACGACCGGGTTCGCGACCGGTCCGAGCGCCCGCAGCGAGGGTTCCGCTGACACGGTGTAGACGACCTCGGTACGTTCCTGTCCGACGGGGTTGAAGGCGACGGTCGCGGAGAAGCGCAGCGGGGCTCCGGAGAGCATGCGGTACGAGTAGCGTGAGGGCCGGTTGAACTCCGTCACCTGTTCCCGGATGGTCGCGCCGGGCACGCGCAACACGCGGACGGCTCCCAGGCCGTTGGGCGCGGGGTCGCCCTCCTGCTGCAACGTGGAACTTCTGATCGCCGAGACCAGGGCGGCGTACCCCCGGTGGTCGGTGAAGACATCGAACACCGTGTCCGGGGGCGCGGCCGCCGTCCTGCGGACTTCGAACGTGTTCATCGCAGACGCCTCCCGGCCGGACCAGGGCGCTTCCGGTCCGATCCGATCAAGGGCAACGGTCCTGTCAGCTACCGGGGTTGCCGATCATGCCGATCCGGAATCCGAGCCAGGGGTAGATGTTCTTGGGGATCAGGTCCGACTGCGGCTGCGGGCCGATCGCCGCGATCGCCGGCTGGTAGGCCTTGGCGTTGGAAACGCCACCGTGCATCCGGCGCACCACGCGCGGCGTGTGCTTCAGGATCGGATCGATCGTGTCGGTCCACTCGACCGCGTTGCCCGCCTGGTCGAGCGTTCCCCAGGGCGAGCGCGTGAGGGACTGGCCCACGCCGGCCAGGCTGCCCTGGTAGTTCGCCTGGTACTCGTCGGCGGACAGGTTGATCGGGTTCTTGGTCTCGCAGTCCGAGCCGGCCTCGGGCGGGCACCATTCCGGGTACGTACCGGGCTTGGCACCACCCTGGGGGCCATTGGGGAACTCGGGACCCTGCGGGCTGTAGGCCGCTATCGGCTGGGTACGAGTACTTCCCTCCGCCCTTCGGATCATAGTAAGCGGCCTTGATCCATTCGTCCTGGCTGGGGATGACGAATCCGGAGGACTGATTCCTGGTCGTCTTGGGGTCCCGTAGGTCGTACATTCCCGTCTCGGAATCCGGAGACAACTGGACTTTGTACGTGTAGATAGGCGACCGCATAGTGCTGACCCGCGGACGCCGACGAGGAGAAGTTGATGGAACCGTACTTCGGCCACGCCGACGAACTCATATACGGCACCCACAACGCGCCCGCCGGGCAGAGACTCTGGCCATGGACCTACCCCTTTCTTGAGGCGAGATAGCCAGGGGTGTCGCCAATGCGCCGCATCTTCATGCTGTGCCACCACTTGCGCATCTGCAAGCGGAGTGCCCTCGATCATGAATCGAAGACCATTCAACTGTTGCGGGATTCCCATGCCACACCGGAATTACGAGCGGCTTTATGAGTTGCTCACTGCTCTGTCGACAACGGCTGAATGGTGGGCCGTTGACACCGGATGAAAAGTGCCCACGTGGTCTGGTGCGCCTGAAACGGCCGCCATAGGAGAGCTCACGAGCCGGACTTGCCGATCAGTCCGGCGAGTTGATCCCGGGTCATGCCCTCGCGGGTGCGCAAGATCTGAACCTGTGCGGTGAACCGGTTCCTCAACCCTGTGTCTGGAGCTGGCGCAAATGCTGCTGGACATGATCCAGCGCGCCCTCCCGGCGGCCCGGCACGCGCAGCCTCAAGTCGGCCAGCGCGGGCCCCAGTTCACGGGCGCGCGCCGTGTCGTCGATGCGGCCCCACTGGTGGTGGGCCCGGTCCACGGCGGACTCCACGGACGGGGCGTCGGACGGCTGCCCGGCGTCGAGGCGGGCGCTCGCGACGGACAGCCATACCCGGCAGCTGAGTTCCGCGTCCCCGGCGAACATCGCCAGGTCGGCCCGGACCTCCATCCAGTGCAGTACCTGTTCCGAGGCGGGCCCGTACGTACGGAGGGCCTGCTGCTCCCACTGTCCGGCCAGCGCGGCAGCCTCCCCGTGCCGGCCGGCCTGGACGGCGGCGGATATGGACTCGTGGGGGTCGGCCGGAGCCACGGGTGGCTGGGCCGGGAGCGGGGGTGCCGTCGCCATCGGTGGCCTCGGCTGCGGAGGCTGCGGAGGGGTCACCGCGGGTGTGCCCGGCGTCAGCACGAGGTCCGTACGGCCGTCCTCGCCCATCACCCGTGTCAGCGCCTGCTGATGGAGCTGCGGGAGCGGGGGGCGCCAGCCGCTGCGGAGGATGGTGGCTACGGCTCTCATGTACGCCGGTGCCGCCACCGTGCGGCGGGGCGGGGGCGGGGCGATCCTGCCGTACAGGGCGGCGGACGGGCCCGCCGTCAGAGGGTGGGCGGTGAGGTGGTCCCACGTCTCCGCGTCGGCGTGCAGGTCGACGAAGAGGGTGGTCGTGCCCGGTGGGCGCAGCCGGAGTTCCTCGGTGATCCAGTGCCAGGGGAAGGCGGTGTAGCGGACCGTCGCCGGGGTGGTGCGGGCGAGGGCGAGGTGGGGCAGGCGCTGGCGGCGGTCCAGTTGGAGCTGGCCGGTCATGAACACCGTGAGCGGGCCGGGGGCCGTCGCCGCCGCGCGCAGCCGGGTGAGGACCGCCTGCGGCTCCAGCGGGTCGGCCAGTTCCACGACGTTCGCGGTGTCGGTGCCCGACAGCACCGCGGGCGACACCGCCGCCAGTACGGGGAGCACGGACGCCGCGTCCACCAGACACCCCTTGCCCACCGGCGAGGCCGCGAGGAGCAGCACGGTTCCGGGCATAGGTTCCCTCCCCCATCGATCACGTACGTCAGCACCGTAGCCGCTGC
Organism: Streptomyces sp. R35; assembly: GCF_041053035.1. Classification (NCBI taxonomy): domain Bacteria; kingdom Bacillati; phylum Actinomycetota; class Actinomycetes; order Kitasatosporales; family Streptomycetaceae; genus Streptomyces; species Streptomyces sp. R35. Next base: position 5,691,395 of record NZ_CP163440.1, on the reverse strand, counting down.
GCCTGCAAAGGGGGACGCGAGGAGTGCAAACGCCCTGCTATGCCTCCCTGCCTCCTGCCTCCGGCCTCCCTGCCTTTATGCCTCTACGCCTCTACGCCTCTCCCCCTGTATGTCTCTCCGCCTCCGTGCGCTCCCGGCGTCGTACGGCGAAGATCGTCGTGTCGTCGACCAGATGACCGCCGGCGTGCAGCAGGGTGCCGTCGCGGACGAACTGGACCAGGTGGTGCGGTTCGGCGGTGCGCGGGTCCTCGGCCAGGGCCTGGGCGACACGGTCGCGGAGCGGGAAGAAGACGCCCGCCGCGTCGCGGGCCTCGGTCACGCCGTCGGTGACCAGGAGCAGGGTCTCACCGGGGGCCAGCGGGACGCGGAGCAGGGGCGGCGGGTCGTACGTCAACTCGCTGAGCCCGAGCGGGAGTCCGTCGCCGGACGGCAGCGACCGTACGCCGTCGGGTGCGATCACGAGCGGGGGTTCGTGACCGAAGTTGATGACCTCGACGGTGTCCGTGGCGGCGGTTTCGGGGAAGCCGACCAGGATGCCCGTGGCGAAGCGGTCTCCGTCGTCGCGGCCGATCGCCGCGCAGTAGCGGACGTGCCGCAGCATCCGGACCTCCAGGCGGTCGGCGACCGTGTGGAGCCGGGGTTCGTGGTACGCCGACTCGCGGAACGTGCCGAGCAGCGCGGCCGCCGCCTCCACCGCCCCGAGCCCCTTGCCCTGGACGTCGCCGAGCAGGACGCGGGTGCCGTGCAGGCCCGGCTGGATGTCGTAGAAGTCGCCGCCGACGCGGGCCTCGCTGTCGGCGGCGAGGTACACGGCCGCGTGGTCCAGGTCGCCCCAGCCCGGGGCCAGCGGGCGCAGCAGGGTGCGCCGGGTGGTCTCGGCGACGTCCCGCATGTGCAGCATGCGCTGCTCGCCGCGGACCCGGACCGCGCAGGCGAGGGTCGCGAGGATGCCGCCGACGGCGACGAGGATGAAGTCGGGCAGGCCCGTCTGGTACTGGTGCGGCCAGGAATTGTCCACGACGACGTAGGCGCCCAGCGAGAGCACCGCGAGCGCCGCCGTGCCCCACACCCCGCAGATCGCCGCCGCGATACCGGGCACCAGCACGATCCAGGAGACGATCCGGAACTCGCCGACGGTGTTCCAGTCGAGCACCGCGATGGCGACGAGCAGCAGCAGCGGCGGCAGCCACGCGACGCTGCGGCCGCCCACCCGCAGCAGCTTCTGCCGCTGGACGGCGTCCGGCCGTGCGGTGGGCGGCCGGACGCCGAGCAGGGATCTCCGGCGGCCCGTCGCGCCGTACCGCCCCGGCCTCGGCCTCGTCATCGGCTCGTCAGTACGCGACCGACATCCGAGCGCGCGGGTGGGCGTCCTTCTCCAGCTCGTCGACGAAGGCGATCGCGTAGTCCTCGGCGCTGATCCGGCTGTTGCCGTGGTCGTCGGTGAGCATCCGGTCGCCGCCGATACGGAAGGTGCCCGTACGTTCGCCGGGGGCGATCTCGGCGGCGGGCGAGACGTAGGTCCAGTCGAGGCCGTCGTCGAGGGTGCGGTAGTAGGCGAGGGCGTCGCGGTGGGCGAGGGCCTCCGCGAGGTAGGCCTCGGGGAAGCCGGGCTGGTCGGCCACCGCCTGTCCGGGCGCGACCTCCAGGCTGCCCGCGCCGCCGACGACCACGAGCCGCCGTACGCCGGCCTGCTGTACGCCCTCCACCAGCGCCCTGTTGAGCGCGAGGAAGGGTTCGCTCGGGTCGGAGCCGTCCCTGGGCGGCCCGCAGGCCGACGCCACCGCGTCCGCGCCCGCCACCAGCTCCGCCACCTTCGCCGGGTCCGAGGCGTCCGCCGCCGTCGCGGTGACCCCGGGGATCGGGGACTGCCCGGACCGGCTCACGGCCACGACCTGGTGTCCGCGCGCGGACGCCTCCGTAGCGATACGGCTGCCGACCATGCCGGTGGCGCCGAAGAGTACGAGCTTCATGAAGGTCAGCGAAACACGGGGTCAGGACCGCCGCATCCCGACTTGCCAGGCGCCCCGGCGAGGTGTGACCTGGAAGGCGGGGCGAGGAGAGAGGAGCCTCCCATGGCTCACGCGGCACCCACATCACGTACGACATCACCTGCTTACGTCGCGCCGGACGTCTTCGGGCCGGAGGTCCACACCTTCGCGAAGTGGGCGATACCCATCGTCGGCGGGCTCATCTACGGCTACTGGGCCGCGGCGATCAACCGCGACGGCGGCCCGATCACGGGCTGGAACGTCCTGTTCGGCTTCGCGTGCGCCCTCGCGGTCGCGTTGCTCTACGTCGGCGTACGCATGCTGGCGCCGCTGATGAAGCGCGAGCTGCACGCGGTGCTGTGGGCGTCGTACGCGGGCATCACGTTCGGGTTCCTGTACTGCCAGACCGACGCGAGCGTCCTGCGGTCCACGCTCATGGCGCTGGGGGTCGCGGCGAGCGTGTTCGCGGTGGCCTTCTACCGCTACTACACGCGCGAGGACGCGGCGGGGCACCCCGATTCGCACTGACGCCCAGTGGAGACAAACGGCGCACGAGGTCCCGGCATGATGCCGGGGCCTCGTGCGTCTCCCTCACTCACCTACTCACCTGCCACCTGGGACCCAGTCCCAGGAGCTGGAAGAGGAGCCGGTCAGGCTCCAGCTCCACGAGCCGGAGACGCTGAAGCTCCAGGTGCCCGAGCCGGAGAAACTCCAGCCGGGGTCGTTGCAGGGGTCGGAGTTCCAGGACGAGTTGTCGTTGTTCCAGCTGGAGTCGTTGTCATTCCAGTTGGAGCTGTTGCTCCCGCCGGAGCCGCCGTTCCAGCCGGAGTTGTCGTTCCCGTTCGAGTTGTTCCAGTACCCGTCGTTCGAGTCCGGGCACGGGTCCGAGCAGCTCGGCACCCACTGCCGGCCGGTGTCCACGAAGGCGGCGCTGGCCCAGGCGTGCGCGCCCACGAGCCAGTACCAGTCCGAGTTGCCGAAGACGCTCTGTCCCGTCACCGCGCACTCGACGCGGTCCTGGGTGCCCGGTGAGAGCCTGCCGACGACCGGCGAGTGCGAGGTGGGCTGCAACCGCAGGTTCACATCGCCGCGGGAGACGACGGTGCCCCATACCGAATTGTTCGAGCCGCCGCCACCGGAGGTGTGCGCCGACGAAGCCGCCGCCGGGGTGCCCACCACCGCAGTGGTGAGAACGCCGCCGGTGAACAGGGCCGCGGCAAGGGTCCGCAGGGCCGGGGTTCTGCGCATATCGGCCTCCTTCTCCCCAGATCCAGGTAACACCCGTTCGGGTGAGCGCTCCACCGGAGAGCGTGGGGCCCCTGTGGTTACTGGGGTTCGGGCGGTCCCCGTTCGGCTTGTCGTATGCGCCCATTTGCAGTCAAACCGCTCGCACGGGAGGGCCGGGGGGCTTTGCCTGGTGGGGTGTCCCAAGGTGTCCGGAGCGCTCTGTCGGCCGTGCTGATCGTGTTCGCCTGCCTGCTCGCGCCACTCGGCGCGCTGTCGACCTGGGCGATGTACGGGCTCGGTGACTCCGCGCGGTACGAGGCCACGATGGCACCGCTCGCCTCCGACACCGACGTACGGGACGCGATCGCGGCCGGCGTCACGGACGGCATCCTGCGCGAGGTCCACGTACGGCCGCGGTTGCAGGGGCCGGTGAACCACTTCGTGCGGGACGCGGTGCGCTCCTTCACCGAGACCGAGGCGTACCGCACGGCGTGGCAGGCCGCGAACATGGCCGCGCACGACGCCGTGATGCGGGCGCTGCGCGAGGACCGCGAGGGCGCGGTGACCGTCGACCTCGCGCCCGTCGCCGAACGGGTCAAGCGTCAACTCGCTGATGACCACATGCCGTTGGCGAACCGGATCCCCGTCGAGCACACCGAGATCACGGTGCTCGCGGCCGAGGATCTGGCCCAGCTCCGGAAGGGGTTCCACGTGCTCGAAGTCGCCGGTTTCTGGCTGCCGGTCGGCGCGGTCGTCTTCGCCCTCGCGGGCATCCTCGTCGCGGTGTGCCGCCGCCGGGCGGTCCTGGCGACCGGGCTCGGCACCGCGCTGGGCGCCGCGCTCCTCGGCGCCGCGATCGCCGTGGGGCGCCGGCTCACCCTCGCCGATCTGCCGCCCGACGTGTCCCGGACGGCCGCGGGCGCGGTGTACGACGCCCTCACGGAGACCCTCCGGTTCGTCTCCTGGCTGCTGCTGGCCCTGGGCCTCGCGGTGTCCCTGACCGCCGTGCTCATGGGCGCGTACGCGCGATACCGGCGAGCGTCCGCAGAGCTTGCGCAAGCTCCGGCGGAGCAGTCGACGCAAGTCCGAGCCTGACGCAGTCCTCGGCGCGCGTGCCCAGGACCGGGACAGTGAAGGCGGACCCCGGGGTGATCGCCATCCCCCGCTCCGCCGCGGCCGCCGCGAAGGTGTCGGCGCGCCACGGGTACGGCAGCTCCCACCAGGCGTAATACCCGTGCGGATCGGAGTGCACGGTGTACCCGCGCAGATGTTCGGCGACCAAGTGCTGGCGATGCGCCGCGTCCGCACGCTTGGCGCGGACCAGGTGCTCCACCGTGCCGTCGGCGATCCAGCGCACCGCCGCCTCCAGGGCGAACCGGCTCGCGGTCCACGCGCCCGAGCGGAGAGCCGCCGCCGCCTGCTCGACCCGCCCCTCCGGGGCGACGAGGAAACCGACGGTGAGGCCCGGGGCGACGCGCTTGGAGAGACCGTCGACGACGTAGGTGCGCTCGGGGGCGTACGCGGCGAGGGGGTCGAGGGGGCCCTCGTGGAGGAAGGACCAGATGCGGTCCTCGACGAGTGGAAGGTCCAACTCCCTTGCTGTAGCCGCTAGTTGGTGCCGCCGCGCTTCCCCCATCGTCACCGACGTCGGGTTGTGCAGGGTCGGCTGGACGTACACGGCGGACAGCGGTGTCGAACGGTGTGCGGCCGTGACCGCCTCCGGGCGGAGCCCCTCCGCGTCCATGGGCAGCGGGACCAGCGTGACGCCAAGACGGTTCGCGATCTCCTTGACCAGGGGATACGTCAGGGACTCGATGCCGACGCGGCCCCCGGGCCGTACGAGGGAGGCGAGCGCGGCGGCGATGGCCTGGCGGGCGTTGCCCGCGAAGGTCAGCCGGGACGGGGCAGGGCGCCAGCCCGGGGTGGCGAGGAGCCCGGCGGCGGCCTCGCGCGCGGCGGCCGTACCGGTGGCGGGCGCGGTGCGCAGGGACTCCGCGAGGACGTCGGGGCGCAGCAGCGGGGCCAGGGCGGGTGCGAGGAGCTCCGACTGGCCAGGCGCGGACGGGTAGTTGAGCTCCAGGTTGACCGGTGCGGTGGTCGCCGGTTCGGCGAGCGCGCGGCCCGAGGGGAGCGGCGCGGCCCGCACGAAGGTGCCGCGCCCGACCTCGCCGACGACCAGTCCGCGCCGTACCAGTTCGCCGTACACCCGCCCGGCCGTCGACCCCGCGATGCCGCGCCGCCGCGCGAACACCCGCTGCGGGGGCAGCCGTTCACCGGGCCTGAGCCGTCCGGCGGCGATGTCCTCGGCGATCCGGTCGGCTATCCGCCGGTAGTCCTCCACCACGTCGATCCCCCTGTCCGGCACCCGGAGCGGGATTGCACCGAGAGCAAAGATCTTATTGCACCGAGGAGTTGGGCGAGCCTAGGGTCATGGCCATGGCACCCTTCCTCGCATACGAGGACGAAGGGGGCGCCGGTTCGTCGGCGCTGCCCCTTGTCCTGATCCACGGCCACCCTTTCGACCACACCATGTGGGCTCCGCAGACCGCCGCGTTCTCGCCGGAGCGCCGCGTGATCGCCCCGGACCTGCGCGGCTACGGGGCCTCCCCGGTGGTCCCCGGGGTCACTCCCCTCTCGACGTTCGCCGAGGACATCGCGGCGCTGCTGGACGAGCTGGGGGTGGCGGAGTTCGTGCTGGCCGGGCTCTCCATGGGCGGCCAGATCGTCATGGAGTGCTACCGGCAGTTCCCGGAGCGGATCCGGGGCCTGGTCCTCGCGGACACCTTCCCGGCCGCCGAGACACCGGAGGGCAAGAAGGCCCGCAACGACATGGCGGACCGGCTGCTGCGTGAGGGGATGCGCGGGTACGCCGACGAGGTGCTGCACAAGATGGTCGCGCCGTACGCGGACGCGGAGGTCACGGCACATGTGCACCGCATGATGACCTCGACCCCGCCCGAGGGCGCGGCGGCCGCCCTGCGGGGCCGGGCCGAACGCCCCGACTACCGCGAGCTGCTGACCCGGGTCACCGTCCCGGCCCTGGTCGTCGTGGGCGCCGACGACGAGTACACCCCGGTCTCCGACGCGCAGGCGATGCACGCGGCGCTCCCCGACTCCGCGCTGTACGTGATCGGCTCGGCGGCCCACATGCCGAACCTGGAGCGGGCGGAGGAGTTCAACGGGGTGCTGGCGGAGTTCCTGGCCCGGCTCGGCGACTGAGACTGAGCCCGGCCGCGACCGCGGGAGGGCGATCGAAGAGGGGTGCGGAGAAGGGTGCGAAGAGGGGATGCGCTTCCCGGACCGGCCGTCGCAGAGGAACGGCCGGCCCGGAAAGCGTCCCCCGTTCGGCCCACCGGGAATGCGACCGCGCGTCTCGCGGAGCGAACCTGCGGGTGACACTCCGGCCCCGAGGAGACCCCATGGCCCAGAACACCGCACCGCCCGCCCCCGAGTCCTCCGCCCGCTCGTCCTGGGCCTCGGGCGGCACCGTCTTCGCCGGTGTCCTGATGATGGTCAGCGGCGTCGTGGGCGTGCTCAACGGCATCTCGAACATCGCGACCGACGACGTCTACCAGCGCATCGGCACCTACGTGTACGAGTTCGACCTCACCACCTGGGGCTGGATCCACCTCATCATCGGCGTGCTCGTCGCGGTCACCGGCTGGGGCATCCTGAAGGGCTTCGACGTGGCCCGCGGCTTCGGCATCGGTCTGGCAGCCCTCTACCTGATCGAGAACTTCATGTTCCTGCCCTACGCCCCCGTCTGGTCCGTCGTCTCCATCGCCCTCGCGGTCTTCGTGATGTGGGCGCTGGCGACCGCCAGCCACTCGCACGCGACGCGGTAGGTCCCCGCAGCACACCGCAAAGGGCAACCCGCCACCGCCGCACCCCGTCTTTGAGGGAGGATTCGGGCACCCCCACGCGGACGAGCGGAAGGCCGGGACTTGGACACTGCGGCGGCTGAGTGGACGAGTGCCGGGGAACCGGCCGGTGCGCGGCGACGGGCCGGCCGGACCGTCGGGGCCTGGGCGGCGGGGCTGCTGTTCGCCGGGGTGAGCGTGGTCATCGGGTGCCGGGTGGCCGACAGCGACGGGATCACGCCCGTGCCGCAGTTGCTGGCGTTCCTGCCGTGGCTGCTCGCGCCCACCGGGCTCGGGCTGCTGCTGGCGCTGCTCGCGCGATGGCGGGTCGGGATGGTGTGGGGAGTGCTGCTGCTGGGGTGCGTCGCCTGGTTCATCGAGCCCTACGGCAAGACCAGCGAGCCCGGCGGCACTCCGCTCGCCGAGCTGCGGGTCATGACCTCCAACGTGGAGTTCGGGCGCGGTACCGACGCGCTGATCCCGGCCGTCCGGCGGCAGAAGCCCGACATCCTGTTCGTGGAGGAGTGCGAGTACGGGTGTTCGCGGGCACTGAAGGACGCCTTCGGCGGGAGCCGTGGTGTCTATCCCTACCGCGAGGCCGTCGAGGGGGCCGGGTCCGACGGGTCCGTCATCATGAGCCGTTTCCCGCTGACGGGGGCCGACGGTGTGCGCGGCACCATGGGCATGCCCGGAGCCGTCGCCGACGTGGACGGGCACGACGTACGGCTCCAGCTCGCGCACCCCATGCCCCCGCTCCCCGGCCAGCTCGGCGTCTGGCGGCGCGAGCTCGGGGAGCTGCGCGACTACGCGGCGGCGAGCGCGAGCCCCACCATCCTCGCCGGAGACTTCAACGCCTCCCAGGACCACGCCGCGTTCCGCCACATCCTCGACACCGGCCTGCGCGACGGCGCCCGTCTCGCCGGGGACCCGCGCACCCCGAGCTGGCCCGCACGGACCACGCCGACGCTCGGCGCGCAGATCGACCACGTCCTGGTCTCCGAGGACTTCTCGGCGAACAAGGCGACGTTCCTCCGCATCACCGGCACCGACCACCGCGCCCTCGTCGTCGATCTCACGCTCCACCAGCACGAGTGAGGTTCGATCTCACGCTTCACCAGCACGAATGAGCCGGGGGATGAGCCTGGGCCGCCCGCGTGGGACGGCCATACTTGGGGCATGTCCCGCGAGTTCCCCATCGGCCTCACTCCTCCCGACTGGCTGGTCAGGAACCTCCGGCCGGAGCAGGCGTCCGTCAACTGGGCCGCTGCCGCCCGCGCCGCCGTCGCCATGGCCCTTCCGCTCGCCATCGGCCTCGCCGCCGGACAGCCGGCCTGCGGCGCCCTCGGCTCCATGGGCGCCCTGTCCGGGGTCATCGGCGACACCGCTGACGCCTATCGCCTGCGGATCCTCAACATCGCGGTGCCCCAGCTCTTCGGCGCGATCGGCGTCACCATCGGCTCGCTCGTGTTCGGGCACGGCTGGGTCGCCGTCGCCGCCGTCACCGGGGTCGCGCTGATCTCCGGGATGATCTCGACGATCGGCGCCGTGGCCTCCGTATCCGGACTGCTGCTGCTCCTCAACTGCGTGATCGGCGCCGGGATTCCGCTGCCGGGGCAGTGGTGGCTGGCGCCCCTGCTGATGTCCGGCGGCGGGCTTCTCGTCCTCGTACTGGCGCTGCTCGCCTGGCCGTTGCGCTCGGGCGTGCCGGAGCGGGCCGCCGTCGCGGACACGTACCGGACGGTCGCGGACCTGCTCGCCGCCGCCGGGACCGACGCGTACACCGACCTGCGATTCGCCGTCACCCAGTCCCTCAACCAGTCGTACGACGTCGTCCTCGCCCGGCGCGCCTTCCACCACGGCCGCAGCCCCGACCTCGTCCGACTGCTCGCCCAGCTGAACGCCGTCACGCCCGTCGTCGAGGCCGCCCCCGCCGCCCACCAGTACGGCAAGCCGCTGCCCGCCGAGGTGCCCGCCGCCGTACGCCATCTCGCCGACGCCGTGGAGACCGGCTACACCGGACCCATAGGGCTCCAGCTCCCCGCCCCCGTCAGCGAGACCGCGCGCGCCGTCGACCAAGCGCTGCGGCACGCCGCCGCCGTCGTGACGGACCGGGCTCCGGACCCGCACGGCATCGACGACCGCCTCGGCCGCCCGGCCGCCCTCCGGATCCGCGCCGCGCGCGCCGCCCGCAACGTCCTGCTGTCCGCCGGCTCCTGGCGCTACGGCCTGCGCCTCGCCCTGTGCATCGGCCTCGCCCAGGTGCTGGTCTCGATCATCTCGGTGCCGCGCTCCTACTGGGTCGCCCTCACCATCACCTTCGTGATGAAGCCCGACTTCGGGTCGGTCTTCTCCCGGGCGCTGATGCGCGCGCTGGGCACGGTCGCCGGGCTCGTCGTCGCGGCCGCGGTCCTCACCTTCGTACCGAACGGCTGGTGGGACGTGCTCGCCCTGTTCGTCCTCGCCCCGCTCATCCCGGTGCTGACCCCGCGCGGCTACGGCTACCAGACCGCCGCCATCACCCCGGTGATCCTCCTCCTCTCCGACCTCCTCAACCACCAGGGCACCGGGCTTCTCGTGCCCCGCCTGGTCGACTCCCTCATGGGGTGCGCGATCGCGCTCGTCGCCGGATACCTGCTGTGGCCGGAGAGCTGGCACACCCGTGTCGGCGACCGGCTCGCGGACGCCGTCGCCGACACGGCCGGCTATGTCGAGAGCGCGTTCCGGAGCGGCGCCGATCCCGCCGCCCGTGCCCGCAGCCGGCGCCGTCTCTACCGCGACCTCTCCCTCATCCGTACGGAGTTCCAGCGGGCCCTGACCGAACCGCCGCCCATCGGCCGCCGCGCCGCCGCCTGGTGGCCGCTCGTCGTCGCCGTCGAGCGGATCGTCGACGCCACGACCGCGGCGGGGGTCCGCGTCAAACAGGGCTCGCCCGCACCGTCCACCGCCGAGGTCGCCCAGGTCGTCCGCCAGCTCCGGGAGCTGTCCGAGGGCCTGCGCGAGACCGACGTGCTCTTCACCGTACGTACGGATCTCACCGGGCCCTCGGGCTCCGTGCTCGAACCTCTGCGGCAGGAGGTCGCGGCGGCACGGGCGATCGCCTCACCGCACTGAGGGCGGTTGTCACGAGGACGGGGGCGCCCCTTCGGCCAAGGGGCGCCCCGTCCTCGTACGTACCGCCGCTAGATCCCGATGTCGCAGCCGTCCGCGCGCCACACGGCCACCCTCGGGCCGGTCCATCCTGGTGGCGCCGGCCTTGCCACCGGCGAGGCGGGTGAAGACGAAGACCTCGTCGGCGGTCATTCCGTCAACGTGCGAGACGACGCCGCCGGCGGTCGCGGCGACCGGCGGAATCCACTCACCGGCTCTCCCACTCCGGCGAACGAAGGGTGAACCTGCCGAAGCTGTCGGGGTGTTGACACCGTCGCCTTTTCGGTATCCGCCCCTGCCCAAGATCGCCGGCTGCGGCCGTTAACCTTACGTGTCCGTCCTGGCCAGGGATTGACGGGGATCAACTCACGCGAAGGGTTGCGCACATGGGCATTCTCACCGTCTTGCGGAATGCGTTCGGCCGCTCACGCAAGGGTCGTGACACCGACGGGGAGACCTCGCGGGAGGCTTCGACTCCGACGGTTCCGACCGTTCCGGCCCCGGCGACGGAGCCGGACCCGGCCCCCGCACCGGAGGCCGTGGCCGTGACCGAGCCGAAGATTCCGGCCCCGTCGACCGAGCCCGAGCCCCAGCCGTCCGTCGTGGACGAGCTGGTGTCGGCGGCGTTCGACAACGTAACGGTCCCGAAGCCGACGCCCACGCCTCCGGCGGAAACCGTGACGCCGGAACCGGAGCCTGTGGCTGTGGCTGAGGTGGAGCCGGAGCCTGTGGTCGAGTCCGAGCCGGTCGCCGCGGTCGAGCCTGAGCCGGTCGCCGTGGTCGAGCCCGAGCCCGTGGTCGAGGTCGAGGTCGAGGTCGCCCCCGAGCCCGTGGCGGAAGAGACCCCGGCGGCCGAGCAGGAGCCTGAACCGGAGCCGGCCGCCGAGCCCGAGCCGGTCGCGGAAGTCGAGCCCGAGCCGGAACCCGAGCCCGTGGTCGACGTCGAGCCGGTCGCCGAGGTCGAGCCCGTGGTGGCGCCCGAGCCGGTCGCCGTGGTCGAGCCGGAACCCGAGCCCGTGGTCGAGCCGGTCGCCGAGGTCGAGCCCGTCGTGGAGCCCGAGCCGGAGCCCGTCGTCGCCGAGGAGCCCACCCCGGTCGCGGCACAGGCGGACGAGCCGGTGGCCGCCGACGGCGATCAGGCCCCACAGGGGCCACCCGCAGCCGACGACGAGAGCGTCACGGGTGGTGCGGGCGGGAAAGAAGAGCCGGCCGAAGGCGAAGCCGAGGCCGAGGCTGAAGCTGAGACCGAGGCCGAGGTCGAGGTCGAGGCCGAGGCCGACGCCAAGCCCGCCGTCCCCCTCACCCGCCTCAAGACCCGCGCCCCGAGCCTGGTCACCGCGTACAAGGAAGCAGGAACGGCCCTCAAGCAGAGGGACCTCATCGGCACCCGCGCCAAGGTCTACCTCGTCCTGGACCGCTCCGCCTCGATGCGCGCGTACTACAAGGACGGCTCCGCCCAGGCTCTCGGCGAGCAGACCCTCGCCCTCGCCGCCCACCTCGACCCCGAGGCCAAGGTCCAGGTCGTCTTCTTCTCCACCGAACTGGACGGCACCGGCGAGCTCACCCTCACCGAGCACGAGAACAAGATCGACGAGCTGCACGCCTCCCTCGGCCGTATGGGCCGTACGAGCTACCACGCAGCGGTCGAAGAGGTCCTCACCCACCACCAGAAGTCCGGCACCACGGACCCGGCGCTGGTGATCTTCCAGACGGACGGCGCCCCCGACGCCAAGACCCCCGCCACCCAGTCCCTCACGGACGCGGCGAAGGACCACCCCAGCGTCTTCTTCTCCTTCATCGCCTTCGGCGAGCAGGACAACAAGGCCTTCGACTACCTCCGCAAGCTGAAGACCGGGAACACGGCCTTCTTCCACGCGGGCCCGACCCCGCGCGAGCTGATGGACGCCGAGGTCTACGAGGGCGTACTGGAGAACTGGCGCCCGTAACCCCGTAAGCCCTGCAAACCCGTAAACCCCCGAACCCCACAAGAACTGCCGCAGGCCGCCCGCTTCCCACCCCTTAAAACGGGAAGCGGGCGGCCTGCCCATGTCGGCTACGATTTCAAGGTTCACAGACGACGACCCGCCGACCCGAATTCCGACGATCGTCACCCCACGTAGCGACTTGGGAGCAGCCCGCGATGGCTCGACACCTCATCACCAGCGCCCTTCCGTACATCAACGGGATCAAGCACCTGGGCAACATGGTGGGGTCCATGCTCCCGGCGGACGTGTACTCCCGGTACCTCCGCCAGCGCGGCCACGACGTCCTGTACATCTGCGCGACGGACGAACACGGCACCCCGGCCGAGCTGGCGGCGAAGGAGCAGGGTCTCCCCGTCAACGAGTTCTGCGCGCAGGCGCACGACGCGCAGAAGGCGGTCTACGACGGCTTCGAGCTGTCCTTCGACTACTTCGGCCGCAGCTCCAGCCCGCAGAACCGCGAGATCACCCAGCACTTCGCGCGCCGTCTGAACGAGAACGGCTTCATCGAGGAGCGCGCGATCCGCCAGGTGTACTCGCCGGCGGACGGCCGCTTCCTCCCGGACCGCTATGTCGAGGGCACCTGCCCGCACTGCGGCTACGACAAGGCGCGCGGCGACCAGTGCGAGAACTGCACGCGCGTCCTGGACCCGACCGACCTGATCAACCCGCGTTCGGCGATCTCCGGCTCGACGGACCTGGAGGTCCGCGAGACGAAGCACCTCTTCCTGCTCCAGTCGAAGCTCCAGAGCGAGGTCTCGGAGTGGGTGGCGCGCCACGAGCACGAGTGGCCGCAACTGGCCTCGTCCATCGCCCGCAAGTGGCTGACCGAGGGCCTGCACGACCGCGCCATCACCCGTGACCTGGACTGGGGCGTCCCGGTCCCGGCCGACACCTGGCCGGAGCTGGCCGCCGAGGGCAAGGTCTTCTACGTCTGGTTCGACGCCCCGATCGAGTACATCGGCGCGACGAAGGAGTGGTCGGACCTCGACCCGGAGAACCGCGACTGGAAGTCCTGGTGGTACGACGCGGACTCCGGCGAGAACCCGGTCCGCTACACGGAGTTCATGGCGAAGGACAACGTCCCGTTCCACACGGTGATGTTCCCTGCCACGGAGCTCGGTGTACGGGAACCCTGGAAGAAGGTCGACTACGTCAAGGCCTTCAACTGGCTGACGTACTACGGCGGGAAGTTCTCCACGTCCCAGAAGCGCGGTGTCTTCACCGACCACGCGCTGGACATCCTGCCCGCCGACTACTGGCGCTACTTCCTGATCGCCAACGCTCCCGAGTCGGACGACTCGTCCTTCACCTGGGAGCACTTCACGGCCACGGTGAACAAGGACCTCGCCGACACCCTCGGCAACTTCGTCAACCGCGTCCTGTCCTTCTCCAAGAAGCGCTTCGGCGAGGAGGTCCCGGCGGGCGCGGAGGCCGGCGAGGCCGAGGCGAAGCTGGGCGAGGAGATCTCGGGCCTGCTCGCCGAGTACGAGACCCAGATGGAGGCCCTCCAGTTCCGCAAGGCCGCGGCCGCGCTGCGCGCCCTGTGGTCGGCGGGCAACTCCTACCTGGAGGAGAAGGCCCCCTGGCTGGAGATCAAGACCAACCCCGAGGGCGCGGCGCTGACCCTCCGCACGGCGATGAACCTGATCCACCTCTACTCGGTGGTCTCGGAGCCCTTCATCCCGGCCTCCTCCCGCGCGATGCGCGAGGCGTTCGCGCTGCCGTCCGACACGGCGGACTGGGTCTCGGCGGACGAGGCGAAGGCCCTGTCCTCCGTCCCCGCGGGCACCCCGTTCACGGTCCCCCCGGTCCTCTTCGCCAAGATCACGGACGAGGACCTGGAGGCGTACAAGGAGCGCTTCGGCGGCGCCCCGGAGTAACGGCAGTCACGCGACCGAGGGCCCGGGAACGACCAGTTCCCGGGCCCTCGGCGTCAGAACCTCGGAACATCCCTGTCCGGACCCGCCTTGCGGGCGTTCGGCAACAGCGGACCATCTGGAATCCCTTCCCCTCTGTGCGCACCCCCTCCCAGGCTGTATAAATTGCGAAGATCATGTGAAGCCATTGGCTTACTGGGACATGAGTGGACATATGAGTCCACTGAGTGGGGGGTTCATCCATGGCACTTTTCGGAAACGCGAGCACCATCGACCCGGCCGCGGCGCAGAAGGACTACGCGCGCCTGCTGGGTCAGAACGAGCAGGTCCACGCCGCGTACCTGCTGATACGCGACTCCATCCTGCTCACCGACCGCCGCCTCATCCTCGTCGACAAGCAGGGCATCACGGGCAAGAAGGTGGAGTACCACTCCATCCCGTACCGCAGCATCACCCACTTCGCGGTGGAGACCGCCGGCACCTTCGACCTCGACGCCGAGCTCAAGATCTGGATCTCCGGCACCGCGGCCCCCGTCGAGAAGACCTTCACCAAGGGCGTCGACATCTACGAAGTCCAGGCGATCCTTACGCAGTTCGTAGCGAAGTAGCGCCGCGCGCCGCAAACCCTCCCCGCGGGGTCCCCGACAAGCCTTGTTAGCATCCGCTCACTTGTGCGAGGGCGGGGCCCTCGCGGGGAGGGACATTTCACGTGGGCAGACACGCCCTGAGACGGGGCGGTCCGACCGCCCTCGTCTCCGCACTCACGGTCGCCGTAGTGGCCGGAACCATCACCCTGTTCTCCGGCACGCCGGACGGCGGCGGCGCCGCGCAGGCCGCCACCACGGCCGCCGCCACAGCCGCCACCACCGCCGGGACGACGGAGATCGTCCTGGAAGATCCGCGGCTGGACACCCCGCGCAGCGACCGTCTGCTCGCCGCCGGCGAGACAGGATTCCTGCACCGCCAGGCGGGCGTCGCCGGACTCCTGTGGACGGATTACGACGACGGCACCACCGTCACCGTCGAGGGCCCGTCCGGGGTGTACAAGCCGACCACCACCACCTGCTACGACATCAGCATGCGCTGCGCCTCGGGCATGTACGGGTAGGCCGTCGACACCGTGGCACTGCCCCACGCCACCTACGGCGACCCGGTGTCGCTGTGGACGCCGGACGGCAGCGCCCTTCGGACCGTCGACCTGAGCCAGTCGGCCGACTACGTGGGCACGTACGGCAACACGCTCGTCACGGTCGAGTGGAACGGCGTCGTCGATGCCGAACAGCTGGACGGCTACTGGCTGCACCTCGTCGACCTCGTCGACGGCACACAGCGCGACCGCGTGGTGACCGGCTACCCGACCGACGGGTCCTGGGACGTGAGCGCCCCGCGCACCGGCGACGAGAACGGCTTCCTGCTGGCCTACGCCGTCCACGACGAGAACGGTGACGTCGACTCGTACACCGTCAGCTACCTCGACTTCGCCACCGCGCAGTTCACCCCGGTCTTCACCGGCCTTAAGAGCGCGCCGGAGCTCGTCCTCACCGACGACCGCGTCGGCTGGTACACGGCCGCCGCCGGCCTGCACCTCAAGCCCCGCGCCGACCTCACCGCCGAGGAGACGGTCCCGGTGGCCGCCGGGGCCACCACAGGCGGCTACCCCACCCTCGTCGGCGACTGGCTGGCGCTCACCGCGTCCGGGGGCGTCACCGCCGTCTCCCTCACCGACGGCTCCACCCGCGCGCTGCTGACGAAGGCGTACGGCACCCCACTGGCCGCCCCCGACGGCGCCGCCCTCGTCACGGGTGGCACGAGCACGAGCGACTGGTGGATCCAGCGGGTCACCCCGGGCGCGGACGGCTCGCCACAACTGGAGAAGCTGTACAAGGTCGCCCCGTACGAGAACACCAAGACCGGGCTCGCCCTCAGCCGGGGCAGCCTGCGCGTCGCGGAGGACAGCACCACCAGCACCTCCGACACCACCTCGTGGCGCACCATCGGCACCGTCGGCGGCCGGTTGACCGCGTCCCCCGCCACGGAGAGCGGCTCGGTCATCCCCAAATGCCCCTACGCCGGCACCACCTGCTCGGCGATGTGGGGCAACTACGGCAACGGGCCCAGGGACGTCTACCTCGACACGTACTACGACGGCGACGAGGGCGGCAGCGGCCTGGAGGACGCGGACCGGCTGGTCACCATCGGCTACAACCCCCTGGAGTTCCACACCGAGGGCGGCGCGATCGTCGACGTCTCCGACGACTACGCCGTCTACAACTCCGGCGGCTCGGCCCCGATGCAGTACGTCGGTGAGTTCGGCCAGGGCCAGAAGCTGAAGCGCTCCATCCGCGCCGCCGCCCTCGACGGCTCCACCCTGTGGAGTGCCTCCACCGCCGGCAAGCTCACCTCGTACAGCCTGACCGCCGACAAGACCCTCGCCACGGTGACGGTCCCGGGCCTCGCCTGCGTGCCGAGCGAACTCCAGGCGGCGGGCCGCTGGGTCTACTGGGCGTGCGGCACAAACTCGGCGGGCGTGTACGACTCCAAGGCCGGTACGTCCCGCTCGGTCACGCCCGGTGACGTGCTCCTCGGCGACGGTTTCACCGTCCGCCACGACCACGCCACCGACCAGCTGGTCCTGACCGAGGCGGCCACCGGTACCACCCGCGTCATCGCCTCCGGGGTGCCCGACACCGGCCTGGCCGCGGACCGGCGGTACCGCTGGACCGTGGACGAGTACACGGGTCTGGTCGCCTGGATCGGCGCGTACGAGCAGACGCACGTCGCCACCACCGGCGTCGCCCCGTCCGCCGTGACGTCCTTCGAGACGCAGGCCGGCAGCTACGTCGACCCGAACGTGCGTTTCGAGGGCTACTGGCTGCTGTCCCGCCCGGTCACCTCCTGGTCCGTGACCTTCACCTCGGTCCAGAGCGGCGTGAACGGCAAGGCCACGGCCACGGTCACCGGCGGCGCTTCCGCGGCGCGGGTGAGTACGAACTGGTACGGCAAGACGGCGAGCGGGAGTTACTTCCCCAACGGCCACTTCACCTGGACCCTCAAGGCGACGGGCACCGGCACCTCCACCGCGACCACGGTGGCCACCGGCTACGGCTTCCTCACCCGGGGCGCCGCCGTACGCCACGACTTCACCAGCCCCGACGGCCCGGACGGCCGCGGCGACCTGCTGACCCTGAACTCCTCCGGCGGCCTCACCTTCCAGAGCGGCACCGGCACCGGCAAGTTCAACTCGAAGTACACCGGCACCGGCTGGTCCACCACCATCACGGCGATCCCGTTCGGCGACCTGAGCGGCGACCTGAGCGGCGACCTGAGCGGCGACCGCTGCAACGACGTCCTGGTGCGCTACAGCAGCGGGGCGCTCCGGCTCTACAAGCCGGGCTGCGGCAAGGCGGTCACGCCGTCGACGTCGTACACGACCCTCGCCACCAGCGGCTGGACCCAGTACAACGCGCTCACCTCGCCCGGTGACGTGAACGGCGACGGCCGCCCGGACCTCATCGCGCGGGGCGCGACGACCGGGACCGTCTACCTCTACAAGGGCACGAGCGACGGCAAGCTCGCCGCCCGTGTGAAGCTCTACGACAACTGGAAGGGCTACAAGAAGATCGTCGGCGTCGGCGACATCACCGGCGACGGCAAGGCCGACCTGCTCGCCCAGGACACCGCGAACACCCTCTACCGCTACGACGGCAAGGGCGACGGCACCTTCGCCGCCCGCGTGAAGCTGTTCACCGACTGGGGCGGCTCCTACAACGCCGTCGTCGGAGTCGGCGACATCACCGACGACGGCAAGGCCGACCTGGTCTCCCGCGACACCAGCGGCAACCTGTTCCGCAACAGCGGGGACGGCAAGGGTTCGTTCGGTTCGCGTACGACGATCGCGACCGGGTGGGGCGGCTACAAGTCGCTCTCCTGAGGGACCTCACATGCCGTAGGGCGCCCGGGATTTCACGTCCCGGGCGCCCTCGTCGTCGAGCGGGAACCGCAACGCCGAAGCCGACGCCGGCACGAACAGTTTCCGGGCCCTTTTGCAGCAACCGAATCGAGACCGACCCCGGTTCTGGCATGCCCTCATCCACCCGTATGGTTTCCGCCATGGCAGTCCCTCACGTCATCCCGATCGCCTATGAACCGAAGCACCGCACCGAGACCATCGGCCGGTATGCGGACGGTCAGTTCCTGGCGTCGATCACGTACGCCTTCCCCGAAGGCTTCCGTCCCGACGACGGCTGGGAAGAGCACAAACGCCTCTATACCGTGCTCCACACCTTCGACGCCGAGGGCCGCTACCGCGACTCGGAGGTCTGGTGTGCGGGCACCTGGGCGGAACAGCAGCGCGACCCGCACGGCGACGACTCGGTCCTCTCCCGCGCCCGCGTCCACCTGGCGAAGCTGCTGCGCAGCCTGCCCCGCCGCTCCTACACGGACATCGCGATCCGCCCCTTCCAACTCACCGTCGACGGCGTGCTGTTCGGGCTGCTGACCGGGGAGGACGAGGGTGAGGCCTGGGCGGAGCTGTACCCGGACCGGCTCGGCTTCGGCGAGCCGTGGGACGGCACGTACGACACCTGAGCGGCCGAAACATCGCGGCCAAAACCCACTGGTAGCATCCGCTCACTTGTTCGGGGGGAGCAACTCCCCCCATGGGGAGGGGAACTCACGTGGGCCGTAATGCCCTGGGCCGTGGCCGGCTGGCCACGGCCGTAGCCGTCGTAGCGCTCGCCGTCACCGGGGGAGGTGCCCTGCCGCTGGTCGCGGCGGGGACGGCAGCCGCAGCCGCATCCGATCTCAAGCCCTGGCAGGGCGGGAACGAAGTCACCAGCACCACCGACGACACGAAGACGCAGGACGTCGCCATCGCCGGTGACGGCACCGCGGTCACGATCTGGAACCAGGGGGACCTCCAGAACACGACCACGCGGAAGCTGTACGCCGCCGTACGCAAGCCCGGCAGCGGCGTCACCTTCGGCGCGCCGCACGAGCTCGCCGCCACGCCGACCAGTGTCGGCGAGGCCAAGCTGCTGACCACCGCGGACGGCAACGTCACCGCGCTGTGGACCGAGGCCGTGGACAACACCTCGACGGCGCCGAACCGGCTCGTCAGCGCCGTCTACGACGCCGACCAGGGCTCGTGGCGGGAACCGGTCGAGGTCGTCTCGGCCGCCGACCAGGCCGGCTACCTGCACGAGATCGACCTGGCCGAGGGCCCGGACGGTTCACTCACCGCGGTGTGGACCGGGCGTATGGGGGGCAGCGCGGACGACGTGGAGATCAGCGCCGCCGTCCGCGCGGCCGACGGCACCTGGTCCGCCCCGTCCCAGGTCAGCACCCGCTCGGCGGACGCGGCCGAGGCCGTCTACGCGCCGTCCGTCGCGGTCGACACGGCCGGCGTCACCACCGTCGCCTTCTCCCAGTACAAGGCCGGCGCCTCGGTCCGTACGTACACCAGGGCTCCCGGCGGCACGGAGTGGACCGCGTCGGCCGACTTCGCCGACGGCGACGCGGCCCAGCTCGCCGCCGCCGACGACGGTTCGCTCAAGCTCGTGTACAACAAGGGCGGCACCAAGCTGTACTACGCCGAGCACCCCGGCGGCACCACCGAGTGGAGCACCCCCGAGCTGGCCGGCATCGCCGAGGGCGGCGCGGGCACCCCGGAGCCGCTCGTCGAACCGGACGGCGACGTCACCCTCGTATGGACCGCCTGGCGGTCGATGTACTCGCCCGGCACGTTCACCGCCACCCGCACCGACGGCACCTGGTCGGCCAGAGCGCCGTTGTCGGGCACGACGGGGTCGGTGTCCGACCTGGCCGCCGACGCCGCGATCAGCCCGGACGGCACCGTGCGCGCCGTATGGAGCGAGAGCGGCAAGCCGTACACCGCCACCCGCGTCGACGACACCTGGAGCACGGCCGAGCCGCTCGACACCACCACCAAGGGCGATGTGTACGCCCAGGTCGCCGCCGGAGCCGAGGACACGGCCACCGCCGTGTGGTCCGCGTTCACCGACACGGACAACAACGGCACGGCCGACCGCTGGAAGACGTACGGCGGCCTCACCGCCTGGCCCGCCCTGGGCCTCACCAGCGCGACCATCCCCACCACGGCCGCCCTGAAGGGCACCACCTCCTCCAGCACCGCCTGGGCCCCCACCTGGAAGCTCAACCGCCCGTCCGTCTCCTGGAGCCTGACGCTCACGAATACGGCGGGCAAAGTCGTCCGTACGCTGACGGGCACGCCGGCCGACCGCACGGTCACGCCCGCCTGGAACGGCCGTACGACATCCGGCGGCTACGCCCCCAACGGCACCCTCCGCTGGAAGCTCTCCGCCACCGCCGAGGAGGGCGGCACCGCCGTCCAGCTCGACTCGGGCACGCTCACCGTCACCGGCGGCGCGGCCGTCGCCCGTGACTTCGCCGGCAGCGACGGGACCCCCGACGGCAACGGCGACCTGCTGACGATGAACTCCACCGGCACGTTGACCTACCAGCTCGGCAAGCCCGCGACGGGCACCTTCCTGGGGAAGACCAGCGGCAGCGGCTGGGAACCGACCGTGAAGGCGGTGCCCTTCGGCGACCTGAACGGCGACCGCTGCAACGACGTGCTCGTACGGATGACGGACGGTTCGCTGCGCGGCTACAAGCCGGCGTGCGGCAAGCCGCTGACCCCGTCGACGTCGTACACGACGCTGGGTACGGGCTGGTCGGCGTACAACGTCCTCACCTCGCCCGGCGACGTGACGGGCGACGGCCGCGCGGACCTGATCGCGCGGAACTCCTCCACCGGCGCGGTCTACCTCTACAAGGGCACCAGCTCCGGCACGCTCTCGGCCCGCGTGAAGCTGTACTCCGACTGGTCCGGCTACAAGAAGATCGTCGGCGTCGGCGACCTGAACGGCGACGGCATCGGCGACCTGCTCGCCCAGGACAAGTCCAACAACCTGTACCGCTACACGGGCACGGGCTCCGGCACCTTCAAGGCCCGCGTGAAGCTCTTCAGCAACTGGGGCGGTTCGTACAACACGGTCGTCGGCGTGGGCGACCTGACCGGCGACGGCAAGGCCGACCTGGTCTCGCGCGACAGCTCGGGCAACGTGTGGCGCAACAAGGGCACCGGCACCGGTTCCTTCGGCAGCCGTACGCAGATCGCGACGGGCTGGGGGAGCTACAAGTCCCTTTCCTGACCGCCCAGTTGGGCGTGGCCCAGGCGCCTTTGCCTGGGCCACCCTCAGGCACTCCGCTAGCCTTGGCCCACTGAGACGCGAGGGGCTGGGGGGCACGGATGCGCGTACGAAGACACGGGTGGCTGCTGGTGGGCACGGTGCTGCTGGCGTACGCCGCCACGGCCTGCGGGGACACACAGTCGAGCGGCACCGCGGCCGGCCCTTCCGCATCCGCTTCCACCACTCCCTCCGCGTCCGCTCAAGCCCCCTTGTCCGCCGAGGAGTTGAAGTCCCTCGCGATCACGAGTGACGAGGTGCCAGGGAATCGCGGCGTCTCGGCGGACGAGCGTGATCCTTCCGCCGCGGAGGACAACACCTTTCCTCCGGTCTCGGACGCCTCCTGCCAGAAGATGAACGACACCCTCGACGCCGGGACCGCATCGGCCGTCGTCGACCAGATCTTCAACTGGAAGGACGGCATCTTCCCAGGCACCTCCACTCTCGCCTCGTACGACGGTACGGAGGCGAAGGACTCCTTCGCCCGACTCCGCACCGCGCTCAAGACGTGCACCGACTTCACCGGAGTGGGCTACACGGGGAAGTACAAGGCCCACGTCGCGACGGAGAAGATCGCCGGCGTCGGAGACGAGTCGCTCGCCTTCCGGATCACCACCCCGTCGGAGGGCCGTGTGCGCAACCAGCAGCACATCTTCGTACGGGTCGGCCAGGTCACGGTGTACTGCACGATGCTGGACGTGGACCACAGCGCCCACTTCCCGATGAACCTCCTCAGGAAGCAAGTGGATCGCCTGGCCCGCGCCCAGCACACCTGACGTGACTGCTGTTTCAGCTACAGGTTGAGCTACGGGTTCAGAACCCCCGCGCCGGTCGTCGTCGCCAGCTCCGTCGGAAGGTTCTTCGCGGAGGTCTGGAGCCCGGCCTTGAGGCTCGGCGTCCAGTTCACCGTCGTCTTCAGCTTCTTCGAGCTCGCGGCGTTGTACGCGGCGACGAGGTCGGTCGCGGTCCCGTTGACGAGGTTGCCGCTGCCGGCGACCGAGCCGGTGCCGTCACCGCTCAGCAGCTTGGCGATCTTCCCGCCGGCCGGGACCGTCCAGTAGTTGTCCTCGGCGACGACCTGGGCCTTGGCGCGCGAGTTGATCGTGTAGAGAGGCGCGTAGCCGTTGACGGTCGTGGTGTCGAAGTAGTTGTTGTAGATGTGGACCTGGCCGATACGGGCGAGCGGAGCGCGCTGCACGATCCCCTTCCACACGTTGTGGTGGATGGACACATGCAGCTTGCCGGTGCTGTCGGTGTCGCTGCTGCCGATCAGCATCGTCTTGTCGTGGTTGGTGAACTGATTCCGCTCGACGGTCACCAGGTCCGAGCCCTTGGTGATGTCGAGGTCACCGTCGTGGATCTGGTACTCGCGGCCGTAGTACTTCTTGTTGGCGCTGTCGAAGTCCGGCGCGTCGGTGAACGTGTTGTGGTCGGCCCACACATGGGTGGCCGTGCGCAGCGTGACGGCGTCGTACGCGGAGTTCCAGTTGCCGGTGGAACCGTCGGTCGGGTCCCACTGCGGGAAGCAGTCCTCGGTGGCGGCGAAGGTGAGGTTGCGGATGATGACGTTGTCCACGTCCTTCACCTGCAGACTGCCGCCGGTGATCCCGGCCTTGGTGCCCGGCACGCCCACGATGGTGGTGTTGGCCGGCACCTTGAAGACAACGCTCTTCGCCTGCTTGGCCTGCGCGGCGGCGCGGGCGGTCTCCTGCGTGCCCGAGGGCAGCTTGGAACGGCCGTACGTCGACGGGTCGTACGCCTTGAGGTAGGCGTCCAGCGAGTACCCGGTCCCCGAGGAGTAGTCGGAGCAGCTCAGCTTCTTCCCCGAGTCGTCCGTGTTGGCGTCGATGGTGCCCTTGATCTGAATGATCTTCGCGGCCGTGTTGCTGCTGGAGCCGAGCGCCTTCACCAGCTGCGCCCGGGTGCTGACGGTGAACACATGCGCCGAGTCGGCCTGCGAGCCACCGGTCGTCCCGGAACCGGAGGCCGCCCAGCCGTCCTTGGCGGGCAGCGCCTGGTGGGCCAGATCGACGGCACCGGCGTTCGCGTTCATCACAAAGGCGGCAGCGCCGAGTCCGGTGGCCGCGACGGCGGCGGCGCAGACCAGAACGGTGCGGCGGGTGCGGAGGGACCGGCGGTGGGAGGGGGATGCCACGGATGAGTCCTTACGTGGTTGTGGAACACGTGCGTTGCGTGTGAAGCCCTGGCGAACAGGGCTTCTGACTCATCAGTGGTCGCGGCGATCGGAAAGGTTGCCGCGAGTTCCTCTCAACTCGCGGCCGGGACCGAGCGGTTACTTGCCCGCGTCGCGCGGGGGCAGCTCACCGATGTTCGCCACCGGCTGCCCGCCCTTGGGGCAGACCCACACCGGCACCCCCGCTACGACCGTCGCACTCAGCGGGTGACTGTCCGGATGCCGCGGACAGCACGGCCACACGGCCGGCTCCCCCTCCGTCCACAGCGCCTCCACGGCCCAGTCCTGCACCTGATCGGCAAGCCCGGCGAGCCGCTCCGCGGGGCTGTCCCCGGGCCCGAGGCTGACGCCCTGCCCACTCCCGTCGGGAGCCCAGAGCACGGGGCCGTACTCCTCGTGCTCACGGATTTCCGGTTGTACGGAGCTCTGGGCTCGGAGGTCTTGGAGGACGGTTTGGAGGGCTTGAGGGAACTCGTTTTCGGTCATGTGCGGGCTGCCCGTATCCCCTGCAGGAGGGCGGCCAGACTCTCTCGGGAGACGGGGAGTATACGGGCGGGATCGTCGCTCTCCCGGAGGAGCAACTCGCCGCTGGACAGGGCGAGTTCCACGCAGGAAGCCCCGTCCGAACCGCTTGAGAAGGACGACTTCTGCCACTGGATCACGTCTACAGCTCCTTCGCGAGGCGGTGGATGTAGTCCCGCGACTGTGCGGGCTCAAGGGATACCGACTCCACCTTACGGAAGAGTGTTCGTACGGACTGGAGTTGTGCCGCGGCGTCCACAAGGGCCGAGCCGGAGGGCACGTCCTTCTGGACGGTGTCCAGCGCGGGCACGCGCCCGCCCGCGTAGAGCAGCGCCGCACTTGCCCCGGCGAAACCGTCCACGTCGAACGGAATCACTCGCACCGTGACGCCCGGACGTTCCGACTGCCGGAGCACTTCGTCGAGTTGGGCCCGGGCCACTCGTCTGTCCGCCACTCGCGTGCGCAGCACGAACTCGTGCAGCACCGCCGTGTACGGCGCCTCGCCGCCCCTGGCAAGAACCTCCTTGCGGCGCATGCGGTGCTCCACTCTCGGCTCCAGCTCACTCTCCGGAAGCTCCGGACGCCAGTACGCGAAGACCGCACGCGCGTAGTCCTCCGTTTGCAGCGGCCCGGTCACGTGGGCGGTACCGATCTCATCCACGTACGTCGCGTGGTGCTCCAGCTCTGCCAAGTCCAAGAACGGGGGCGGCAGTACGCCCCGGTACGCCTCCCACCATCCCCGCGTACGGTCAGTCGCCATCTCCACCAGCGCATCGATCAACTCGCTGTCCGTGCAGGCGTAATGTGCGGCCAGCCGCCGCACCCGAGCCTCGCTGACTCCGGCAACCCCCGACTCGATCTGGCTCATCGTCACCGAAACCGCCCCGAGCAGCCCGGCCGCCTCTCTGGCCGTCAGGCCGGCTGCCTCCCGCAACTTCCGCAGCTCCCGCCCCAGTCGCTCCTGTCGGGCCGTTGGCTGTTTTCTCGGCACCCGAACCTCCCCGATTCACCACTGTGAGTGATGAGCCTACGACAATGGGTTGCATCGGACTAACTTTAGTCTCTACCGTTGATGACGCGACGCACACGCTGCGGAACCGCCGGGAACCCCGGAAGCGCACCGCCCCGTCACGCCACGACGGCCGCGACATGCCACCTTCCGACAGCCGCCGCGCTCCCCCCAACCCTCTCTCCCTGACCAGGAGTTGACCATGCCCGAAACCGGAGAGCCGACCGACGACCACCCCTGGGACTACACCCTCTCCATCCCCAACGACCCCCGAGCCGTCACGATCTGCCGCCGCACCCTCCGCCTGATCCTCACCCTGCACGGCCTCCCCCACCTCGCGGAGGTGGCCGAACTGGTCGCGACCGAGCTGGTCGCCAACGCCGTACAGCACACCAAGGGGCCGGCGGCCATACGCCTCCGCTGGACCCACGGAGTGCTCCGCATCGGCGTCTGGGACGCGGACCCCACTCCGCCGACCCCCGCCCCGGCATCCACCCTCGCCGAATCCGGCCGAGGCCTCGCCCTCGTACAGGGATGCGCCGACGGCTGGGGCTGGTACCCCCTGGGCGGAGCCCAAGTACCGGGCGGTACGGGCAAGTTCATCTGGTGCGAACTGACTGCGGCGGCGTGAACGTTTTGCCGTCCCCGAAAGAGTGAACGCATGCCCATCGGCCGGTCACCCCGGTCCTTGATCCACCTAGGTTGCGCACATGGTCACATCAGCTCACGAGGGCATGCACCGGATCTTCCAGGAACGGCCCGAGATCCTGACTCCCGTGTTCGGGGTGCTGGGCATCGAGTTACCCGAGAAGGCGGCCGTCTACGCGGTAGCCACCGACGCCACGGAGGCCAAGCCCATGGCCCGGCACATCGACACGGTGCTGCGTGTCGGGCCCTCCGACGGGGACGACTTCCTGCTCGCCGTCGAGGCGCAGGAACGACGAGACCGCAAGAAGGAGTCGAGCTGGCCTTATTACGTCGCCTATCTCCAAGCGAAATACGGCCTGCCCGTACTGCTTCTCGTCGTCTGCCGGGACCGGGCCACCACCAAATGGGCAGCCGGTCCATTCGACTGCGGAGCCCGCGGTTGGACCGCGCAGCGGACGTACCCGCTGGTCGTCGGGCCGGACAACCTCCCGGTGATCGCCGACGAGAGAACCGCGGCCGAGAAGCCCGCGATGGCCGCGTTCTCCGCCCTGGCACACGCCAACAGCCCCGACGTCGACGGCATACTGGACTCACTGGGCCGCGCCCTTGCGGGCATGGACCCGGACGCCGCCAGCTACTTCTACCAGTTCCTGGACAGTGCCCTGGGGGCATCCCCCGCCGGAGACAAATGGAGGAACATCGTGACGTTCGTCAACTACTTCCCCGGCCGGGGCACACTGCTTGAGAAGACCTTCCTCGAAGGTGAGGCGAGGGGAGAGGCCAAGGGCATCCTGCGCGTCCTGGAGGTGCGCAGCCTCCCCATCTCCGACGTCGTCCGCGAACGCATCACCGCATGCACCGACCTCGACCGTCTGAACGACTGGCTCGACCGGGCCGGAACAGTCGCTCACGCGGAGGACCTGTTCTCCGGGGACGGCGACGTCTCGGAGAACGCCACCCCATGAAGCCAGACCTCCCCTTCGACCGGCTGAGCCCGGAACTTCAGGAGAAGCTGAGCGGTCGCATGATGGTCACGGCGTTCTGCATGGCCATCGGCCTGCCCACAGATCAGGCGATCGCCGACCACAACGCCCACCTGAACGAAATCAGCCGACGCGAGTCCCTCGCGCTGCACGAGGTCAGTTATCTGCGTTCCAAGGCAGGTGGCTGGGCCGAGGAATACGCAGAGGGATGGGCCGACGGATTCGCCGAGGGGCGTGCCACGGCGGTGCTCAGGGTCCTGCAGGCCAGGAACGTCCACATCACCGGTAACACCTGGGAACGCGTCACAGACTGCTCGGACTTGGCCACGCTCACCCGGTGGCTGAACCTGGCCTTCACCGTCACCCGTGCCGAGGA
Organism: Streptomyces sp. R35; assembly: GCF_041053035.1. Lineage (NCBI taxonomy): Bacteria > Bacillati > Actinomycetota > Actinomycetes > Kitasatosporales > Streptomycetaceae > Streptomyces > Streptomyces sp. R35. Next base: position 5,664,347 of record NZ_CP163440.1, on the reverse strand, counting down.
CCTGTTCGCGGCGGAGCCCGGACACCTACAGGAACCCTCGCCTTGACCGTCAGCGCTACGGCTACAAGTCCCTTTTCTAACCGCCAGGTTGAGCAATGAGTGGAGCGCCCGGAGCACACGGCCCTGGGCGCTTTACAATCCCCGCGTGATGTCGGCGCACGTGTGATGCGCCTGGGGCGGAGGGGCTCACATGACAAGTACTCGCATGACCAGAACCAGAGGCCGGTGGAGAGCCGCGGCGATCGTACTGGCCGGGGTGGTCGGGAGCGCGCTGCTGCCCGCCGCTCCCGCCGCCGCCGTGCACGGGCCTGTGCCCCGCGACTTCAACGGTGACGGGTATCGCGACGCCGTCCTGCCCGCTCCCGGCGTCAACGTGTCCGGCAAGGAAGGCGCCGGTGCGGTCGTCGTGCTGTACGGATCCGCGTCCGGGCTCTCCACGACCCGGCGGAAGACCATCACGCAGAACACCTCCGGAGTACCGGGCACCAGCGAGGCGTACGACGGCTTCGGAACCGCCACCGCCACGGCCGACCTGAACCGCGACGGCTACGCCGACCTTGTGGTCTCGACGCCCTACGAAGACACCCCCCAAGGCGCCGACTCCGGCCTGGTCACGGTCCTGTGGGGCGGCAGCGGCGGGCTGACCAACGGCACGAACCTGCCGACCCCCTCCGACGACCCCGGGTACTTCGGTCTCGACGTCGCCGCACTCAGCAGCGGGCCGGGGTCGGACACCGAGGTCCTGGTCAGCGGGTACGACGGATCCGTCCGATTCCGGGGACCGTTCCGCCGTACCGGCACCTTCGGATCCGCCTCCGTGAACCAGAACACCGCATCCGTCGAGACCGTCGCGCTCGGCGACGTCAACGAGGACCTGTCGCCGGACGAGGCAGTGATCACCTCACGCATGAGCGGGCTGACCGGCGGCGAGATCTACCTGAACCCCGAGTCCGGGGCCGACCGGCCGACCTCCTTGAAGAAGGGCAACGGTCTGGTCGCGGCCTACGGCGACCTCAACGGCGACGGGTACGACGACCTGGTGGTCGGCGACCCGGATGAGCCCGAAGTCGCGGGCGCGGACGGCGCGCCGGGCGGGAGTGTCTCCATCTGGTACGGGTCGGCGGATGGCATCGCGACCGACGCGCAGCCCGTGCGCATCTCCCAGGACACCGCAGGCGTACCCGGCACGAGCGAAAAATACGACGCGTTCGGCGGGTCCGTGGCGGTGGTCGACCTCAACCACGACGATCTTGCCGACATCGTCGTCGGGACCCCGTACGAAAGCCTCGGCGGCGCGAAGCGTGCCGGAATGGTGACCGTGATCCCCGGCCGGGCGTCGGGCGCGCTCGGCACCGGGTCGTACTCCTACACGCAGGACACCTCCGGCATGCCGGGCAGTTCCGAGACCGACGACTTCTTCGGGACCACGGTTTCGGCTGCCGACATCAACCGGGACGGCGAGCCGGAGCTCTTCATCAGCGCATCCGGGGAGAACCTCTCGCTCGGCGCGGTCTGGGTCCTGACCGGCGCCTCCACACGCCCCACGACCACGGGCAGCAAGATGATCCTGCCCTCCTCGGTCGGCCTCGCCCAGAACACCCTGGTCCTGCTGGGCGGCAACGGCCTGCTCAATGTGATCTGAGCAGCAGGACAACCAGGAGAGCATGGAGAAGGGCCCGGAACCGTTCTGGTTCCGGGCCCCTTGTGTCATGTCCGTACGAGGATCAGCTCGCCGAAGCCGACGCGCTCGCCTGCGTATCCGTGCTGTCGTGCGTCTCGTCCGGTGCGACGCCCATGGTCAGGTGGGCGTGGACGCCCTTGGCCATGTGCTTCTTGTCGTACTTGAGGTAGAGCAGCCCGCCCTCGTGCCCGTTCTGGGGGTAGATCGTGTCCTCGTCGAGGGTCGTCCGGGTGGCGGTGTTCGTCGAGTACGGCGCCACCTCGGCGGAGGCCAGCACCGACTCCTCGTCGAAGAACAGCTGGCCCGTGTGGCAGGCGTGGCCGCCCTCGTACCCCGCGTCCGTCCAGGTGCCGTCCACGTGGACCTTCACGTGGATGTGCACGCAGCGGCCCCGGTACCAGCCCGGGAAGACCGTCCTGAAGGTGACGTGACCGTGCCTGTCCGTCCGCCACGTGCCGCGCAGATAGCGCTCGTCGTCGGTCGGCTCCTGGTGGCCGCCGCCTCCACCGCCGGGACCGCCCGACGGGGGCGGTCCGGTGGGCACGTCCGTGGGTGTGGCCGAGGGGTCGCCGGAGGGCGGGGCGCCGCCACCGCCGTTGCCCATGCCCTCGTAGCCCGAGTAGACGCCCAGCGCGGAGCAGTGCCAGATGTCGACGGCGGCGTTCCGTACCGGTCTGCAGGTCTCCGCGTCGATGACCTTGAGCTTGAGGGTGAGGGGGATGCCCTCCTCGTCCTCGGTGATGTCCTGGCGGATCTTGTCCGCGTCGATGTAGTACGGACCCTCGGTGGTCTCCGTGGTCAGGACGTAGCACGCGTCGGTGGGCGTGCCGGTGGGCGCGCCCTCGGGTGCGTCCGCACTCTTGTCGCCCGCGAAGGCGTTCGCGCCCAGGCCGACGGCCAGACCGGCGGCCGCGACCGTCGCACCACCGGCCACGACGACCTTTCGGCGCGTCAATTCCCGTTCTGTCATTGCCTGTTGGGGGGTGTCAGTCATGGCTGAGGAGATTATGAAGTGAACCTGTCAAAGAACTGTGATTCACGGTGATTCATGAGGCACACATGAGAATGGCTCGGAATCGGTGTCGATTCCGAGCCACTCACGTGAGGACCCGCGAGGCCCCCTGAAGCCCTACTTCGGCTGCGGCTTGCGCACCGAGAGGTGCAGCTCCCGCAGACGCGTCTCGTCCAGCTCCGTCGGCGCGCCCATCATCAGGTCCTGCGCGTTGCCGTTGAGCGGGAACGCGATGGTCTCGCGGATGTTCGGCTCGTCCGCGAGCAGCATGACGATGCGGTCGACGCCCGGGGCGATCCCGCCGTGCGGCGGGGCGCCGAAGCGGAAGGCGCGGAGCATGCCGGCGAACTGCTCCTCGACGGTCTCACGGTCGTAGCCCGCGATCTCGAACGCCTTGAGCATGATCTCGGGCTCGTGGTTCCGGATCGCGCCGGAGGACAGCTCGACGCCGTTGCAGACGATGTCGTACTGCCAGCCGAGGATGTCCAGCGGGTCCTGGGTCTCCAGGGCCTCCAGACCGCCCTGCGGCATCGAGAAGGGGTTGTGCGAGAAGTCGATCTTGCCGGTGTCCTCGTCCTTCTCGTACATCGGGAAGTCGACGATCCAGCAGAAACGGAAGACGTTCTCCTCGAAGTGACCCGCACGCTTGGCGGCCTCGACCCGCACCGCGCCCATGATCTTCGAGACCTCGTCGAACTCGCCCGCGCCGAAGAACACCGCGTGGCCGGCAGAGAGAGACAGGCGCTTCGTCAGCTCCGCGACGTTCTCCTCCGTCAGGAACTTCGCGATCGGGCCCGTCAGCGAGCCGTCCTCGGCGACACGGACCCAGGCCAGGCCCTTGGCGCCCTGCGAGACCGCGAAGTCACCGAGCTGGTCGAAGAACTTCCGGGGCTGCGACGACACGTCCGGCACCGGCAGGGCGCGCACGTGCTTGCCCGCGAAGGCCTTGAACTCGGAGCCTTCGAAGATGTCGGTGATGTCGACGAGCTCCAGCTGGGCCCGCAGGTCCGGCTTGTCGGAGCCGTACTTCAGCATCGCCTCGCGGAACGGGATGCGCGGGAAGGGGGACGTCACGTGACGGCCGTTCCCGAACTCCTCGAAGAGTTCCGTCATCAGCTTCTCGATGGGCTGGAAGACGTCTTCCTGCTCTACGAAGCTCATCTCGACGTCGAGCTGGTAGAACTCGCCCGGCGAGCGGTCCGCGCGCGCGTCCTCGTCACGGAAACAGGGCGCGATCTGGAAGTAGCGGTCGAAGCCGGAGATCATCAGCAGCTGCTTGAACTGCTGCGGGGCCTGCGGAAGCGCGTAGAACTTGCCCGGGTTCAGGCGGGAGGGGACCACGAAGTCGCGGGCGCCCTCCGGGGAGGTGGCGCTGAGGATCGGGGTCGCCATCTCGTTGAAGCCCAGCGCCGTCATCTTGTGACGGATCGCGGAGATCACGGCCGTACGCAGCAGGATGTTGCGGTGCATGCGCTCACGGCGCAGGTCGAGGAAGCGGTACTCCAGGCGCCGCTCCTCGTTGACCCCGTCCTCCGCGTTGATCGTGAACGGCAGCGGGGCGGCCGCGCCGAGCAGCTCGACCTCGCTCACCTCGACCTCGATCTCGCCCGTGGGCAGGTCCGGGTTCACGTTCTCCGTGCCGCGCGAGACGACCTTGCCGTCGACGCGGACCGTCGACTCCTTGGAGACCTTGTCGAGGGCCTCGTAGGCGGGCGTGCCGGGGCGGGCGACGAGCTGCGTGATGCCGTAGTGATCGCGCAGATCGATGAAGAGGATGCCGCCCAGGTCTCGGCGATTGTGCAGCCAGCCGCTCAGCCGGACGTCGCTTTCGACGTCAGAGGCGCGGAGCTCGCCGCAGGTGTGGGACCTGTACCGATGCATCGTCGTTTCATCCAGTCTTCGCGGATCGCGGTCTGTTGACCGGGGCCTGTTGATCGGGGTGTTTCACGTGAAACACCCCCAGGGTACCGGGCAGCCCAAGATCGCCTCCCCACCATTTAGGCCTGTGGCCCCGTACGGCCGCGCACGGGGCCACAGGCCAGTGCCACCACAGCTTCGGTGGCAGGTACCGATCACCTGTTCATACAGTGGGTCAATGCGCACTGGTGAGCCCCTGCCCGGCGTGGGGGACGTCCTCGCCGCCCTCGCGACCGGCCTGTGGCGCTGGGACAACGCCGGGGGCCTCGTCACGTTCGACGCCGAGGCCGCCCGGCTGATCGGTCTGCCCGCGGAGCCGACGACGCTCACCGAGGCGGGCGCACGCTCCCATTTCCACCCCGTCGACTGGAATGAGATCTACGGAGTCGTGCAGCTCGCCGTCACCGAAGGCACCCTCGCCGAGGCCCGGATGCGGATCATGGACGGGCACGGCCGGGTGATCCGTACGGTTCGCAGCCGCTCCAAGCCGATCGTCGACCCGAAGACCGGCGAGTACGAGCTGATCGGCACCCTCCAGGAGATCAGCGAGCCGCCGCCGGGCTCCGCCGCCCGCACCCCCGTCACCGGCGACTGGCGCCGCTCCCGCGAGGCGTTCCTGCTGGACGCGGGGCGGGCGCTCGCCGAGGCGCGGTCCACGGCGGAGGTGCTGCGGGTCGCGGCGGGCCTGTCGATGCCCGGGTTCTCGCCGGACGGGCTCGCCGTCTTCGGCGCGGAGGCCGACCGGCTGACGGTCATCGGACACCACGGGCACCAGCCGGGCGACGAGAGCCCCTTCTCGCAGATGTCCCTGACCACGGACTATCCGGCCGCGGACGTCGTCCGCACGGGCCGCGCCGTCTACCTGTCCTCCCCCGAGGAGTACAAGGAGCGCTACCCGGCCTCCTGGCCGCTCGCCCAGCACTTCGGCCGGCAGTCCTGGGCGTTCCTGCCGCTCACCGTCGCGGGCCGCACCATGGGCGCGTGGATGGCGGCCTTCACGTACCCCGTCACCTTCACACCCGACGAGCGCTCGGTCCTCACGACCGTCGCCCGCATGCTCGCGCAGGCCCTCTCGCGCGCCGTCGCCGCCGAGACCGAGCGTGAGCTGACCGACGGCCTCCAGCGCTCGATGATGCCCACGCTGGGCCCCCAGATGCCGGGCATGAGCGTCGCCGCGCGCTACGTGCCCACCGGCGGCGGTCTCCAGGTCGGCGGCGACTGGTACGACATGATCCCGCTCCCCACCGGCCGCTTCGCCCTGGTCATCGGCGACGTCCAGGGCCACGACGTGCGCGCCGCCGGCCTCATGGGCCAGCTCCGCATCGCCCTGCGCGCCTACGCCGCCGAGGGCCACCGCCCGGACGCGGTGCTGTCGCGGGCCTCGCGCTTCCTGTACGGGGTCACGGACTCGGTGACGTACGGGTCGAGCAGCGGCACGGGCAACGGCGAGAGCGGTGATCTCCGCTTCGCGACCTGCCTGTACGTCGAGGTCGACCCGGCGACCGGGACGCTCGACATCGCCCGAGCCGGGCACCCCGACCCCGCGATACGCATGGCGGACGGAACCGTACTGATGCGGCCGACCGCGGGCGGGCTGCCGCTCGGCATCGACCCGGACGCCGACTACCCGACGACCCGGCTAGTCCTGGAACCCGGCGAAACCATGCTGATCTGCACCGACGGGCTCATCGAGACCGGGGGCCACGACCTCGACACCGGCTGGCGCCGTATCCGCCGGACCCTCGAATCCCACGACGGCGACATGGAGTCCCTCGCCGACGCCCTGGTCCAGGCCGTGCACGGGCCCTCCTCGCACCACACCACCGGGCCGCTGGCCGACCGGCGCGAGGACGACATAGCCGTACTGCTGCTGTGCCGGCTGGGCCCGGGGTGCGGCTGCGGCGACACGGTCACGACCATCCCGCCGACAGTGCGCCGCACCGTGCTGACCGTGGCGCAGGCCGAGCCCGAGCGGATCGCGGACGCCCGTCAGCAACTGCGCGAGATGCTGCACGACTGGGCCTCCGAGGACCAGCTCGACTCCGCGGTCCTCCTCGTCTCCGAGATGGTCACCAACGTCCTCGTGCACACCGACGCCGACGCGCTGCTCGTCGCCGAGGTGACCGGCGAGCCGGGCGAGCGGCGGATGAAGGTCGAGGTCACCGACGCCAGCGACGACCTGCCGCACCGGCGTCACCCCGGCGAGCTGGCGTCCTCCGGACGGGGGCTGGTGTTCATGGAACTCCTCGCGGACGCGTGGGGCGTGGACCCGCGGGGGGAGGGGAAGAGCATCTGGTTCGAGTTCTACGAGTCCGATGCCGACGCCGACGACGCTCCTCGTTCTCCAGGCGCTTCTGGCGCTTCTGGCGCTCCTGAGGCTCCTGGCACTCCTGCTTCTTCTGAGGCGTAGCGCGTACGGAGTTCGTGCAGCACTCCGAACGCGGCGGCCGTCAGCGGGACGGCGAGCAGCATGCCCAGGATCCCCGCGACGGACGCGCCCGCCGTGATCGTCAGCATCACCACCGCCGGATGCATCTGCACGGTCCGGCTCTGGATCATCGGCTGGAGCACATGCCCCTCCAGGACCTGCACGGCGACGACGACCCCGAGCACCCACAGCGCGATCACGAACCCCCGGTCCGCGAGCGCGACCAGCACCGCCACCGCGCCGGAGATGAACGCGCCGAGATACGGGATGTACGCCCCCACGAAGACCAGCGCGCCGAGGCCCACCGCGCCCGGGACACTCAGGATCAGCAGCCCGACGGTGATGCAGAAGGCGTCGATGAACGCGATGAACGTCGTCCCGCGCATGAACCCCTCGACGCCCTCGAAGGCCCGGCGGGCCATGGCCTCGACGACATCGGCGGTCCCCCGGGGCGCCAGCGACCGCACCATCCCGGACACCCGGTGCGAGTCCCGCAGGAAGAAGAAGACGAGCAGCAGCGCCAGTACGGCCATGGCGATGCTCTCGCCCACGATGCTCACACCACTGATGACATTGGACGCGGCCGTGCCGCCGAACTTGGTCAGCAGGTCCTTGGAGTTGGTCGCGAGGTCGTCGAGGGACGTACCCGCCGCGCCCAGGTGCTCGGCGACGGACTTCGCGGCCTGCTTCAGCGAGGCGACGATCTGATCGCCGGTGTCGATGAGCGCGGCGACGACGATGTAGACGGCGCCACCCACCACCACGACCACCGCGACACACGTGAGCCCGGCGGCCAGCGACCGGTTGACCTTCACCTTCACCAGCCGCCGGTACAACGGCCCGAGCAGCGCGGTCCCGAGCAGCGCGAGCAGCACCGGCACCACCGCCGTACGGAACTCCCCGCACAGCACGATCCCCACCCACCCGACACCGGCGGCGAGCAGGATCACGGCACACCAGGCGGCCAGCCGCCGGGCGCCTTCGGGGAGTAGCTGCACGCTTCCACCCGATCACGCGCCGGGCGAGCCGTCCTGTGGGGAGGGCCCGCCCGGGTGACGCAGCGTCAGCGACCGGCGATACGCGGCTCGGTTCAGGGCGTGGCGCTCGTGATGACGGCGAAGGGCGCCCCGAATGGGTCGAGGAACATGGCAAGGCGTCCGACACCCTCGGCGTCGACGGCGGGGATGATGACCGTCGCGCCCAGTTCCTGGGCCCTGGCCACCACGGCGTCGCAGTCCTCGACCTCGAAGTACGGGTGCCATTCGGAGGACGAGCCGCGCTGCATGTGCTCCGCCGGGAGCTGCATGAGGCCGCCGTGCATGGTCGTCTCGCCGCCGCCCGCGGGCCCGGCGATGGTGTAGACGATGTCCGGGCCCATGGGCATGTCGCGCATGTCCCACGACAGGACCGTGCGGTAGAAGTCCTTCGCCGCCGCGGCGTCCGTGGTGTAGAGCTCGATCCAGCTGAGGGTGCGCGGCTCGTTGACGACCTCCAGGCCATCCATGTCCCGGGCTTCCCACACGGCGAACTCGGCGCCCGTCGGGTCGGTGAAACCGGCCATCCGCCCCGCGGTGAAGACGTCCGTGGGCGGGAAGCGGACCGAGCCGCCGGCCTGTTCGACCGCTTTCGCGGTGGCGTCGGCGTCCAGGGTGCGGAAGTAGACCGTCCAGGCGGAGGACGCCCCCTCCTCGGTCAGCGGGCCGACGGCGGCCACGGTCTTGCCGTCCTTCTGCAGGAAGCCGTAGCCCCCGGCCTCCGGTCCCGCGGACTGGAACTGCCAGCCGAACGTTCCCTCGTAGAAGGCGACGGCCGCGTCGATGTCCGGTGTCCCCAGGTCGAGCCAGTTCGGCCCGCCCGGAACGTTCGTCGAGGTGAGCATGAGGCGCTCCTAGCAGGTGAGTTGCGGTGGCCCGGAAACAGAGCCGGGACTCGGTGCCACCGCCGACACGTCTGTCCGACAAGCTACCCGCCGAGCCCCGCGCGAGCATGCCGTAGACCGCGCGCGCACGGGAAAGCCCCGTCCGTTGCACCGGACGGGGCTTTCCCGTGATTCACCCGACGGAGGCTTACAGCCCGCCCTCCGACATCCCGTGCACCGCCGGGACGGTTCCCAGGCGACCCTTCTGGAAGTCCTCGAAAGCCTGCTGGAGCTCCTCGCGGGTGTTCATCACGAAGGGGCCGTAGTGGGCCATGGGCTCACGGATCGGCTGCCCGCCCAGGAGCACGACTTCCAGGTCCGGCGTGTTCGAGTCCTGCTGCTCGTCCGCACGGACGGTCAGCGAGCCGCCCGCGCCGAAGACGGCGGTCTGGCCCGTGTGGACCGGGCGGCGGTCCGTGCCGACGCTGCCGCGGCCGGCGAGGACGTACGCGAGGCCGTTGAAGTCCTCGCGCCACGGGAGGGTCAGCTCGGCGCCGGGCGCCAGGGTCGCGTGGACCATGGTGATCGGCGTGTGCGTGATGCCAGGGCCCTGGTGGCCGTCGAGCTCACCGGCGATGACGCGGAGCAGCGCGCCGCCGTCGGGGGTGCTGAGCAGCTGCACCGTGCCGCCACGGATGTCCTGGTACCTCGGGGCCATCATCTTGTCCTTGGCCGGGAGGTTCACCCACAGCTGGAGGCCGTGGAAGAGGCCGCCGGACATGACAAGCGACTCCGGCGGGGCCTCGATGTGCAGGAGGCCCGAGCCCGCGGTCATCCACTGGGTGTCACCGTTGGTGATGGTGCCGCCGCCACCGTTGGAGTCCTGGTGGTCGAAGATGCCGTCGATGATGTACGTCACGGTCTCGAAGCCGCGGTGGGGGTGCCAAGGGGTGCCCTTGGGCTCGCCCGGCGCGTACTCCACCTCGCCCATCTGATCCATCATGATGAACGGGTCCAGGTACTTGTAATTGATCCCGGCGAACGCACGGCGAACCGGGAAACCCTCACCCTCGAAGCCACTCGGCGCGGTCGTCACGGCCAGAACGGGACGGGCCACGGCATCGGTCGGCGCGGCCACACGGGGCAGGGCCAGCGGGTTCTCAACGGTCACTGCAGGCATGTCGGGACCTCCTTGTGGTTCGAGTTTAGTTGAGCATTGAACTTTCTGCTACCCGTAACGACGGACGCCCGGAGGGCATTCCCTCCGGGCGTCCGGGATGTCGCAGCAGGTGTCGCAGTAGGTGTCGCAGTACGAGAGCCTCCGCCAGCCGTACAAGCGCCTGCTAGCCGTACATACGGCGCATCGCGAAGTCCACCATCTGCTCCACGGCCTTCGCGTCGAAGACCATCCGGTGCTCGCCCTCCATGTCGAGGACGAAGCCGTAGCCGGTCGGCAGCAGGTCGATCACCTCGGCGCCGGTGATCACGAAGTACTTGGACTCCTTGCCGGCGTACCGGCGGAGCTCCTTGAGCGAGGTGAACATGGGGATCACCGGCTGCTGGGTGTTGTGCAGCGCGAGGAAACCGGGGTTGTCGCCGCGCGGGCAGTACACCTTCGACGTCGCGAAGACCTGCTGGAAGTCCTCCGCGGACATCGATCCCGTGGTGAACGCGCGGACCGCGTCGGCCAGGGACGGCGGGGACGGCTCCGGGTACAGCGGCGGCTGCTGGCCGTAACCGCCGGGCATCTGCCCGCCCGGCATCTGCCCACCAGGCATCTGCCCGGGCATCTGCTGCTGGGGCTGGGCGTACCCCTGCTGTGCGCCCGCGTTCTGGTCGTAGCCGTACATGCGTCAAAGAGTAGTGGGCCACATATGGACCATCAGGGGTTGATTCTTATTACTGGCGGGTAGCATCATCGTAGCTACTTGTTGGTACGTGAACTAGGTGCGAGGTCAGTGCCTCGCCGATCCCTTAACGGAGCCGTCGCCATGGGGCACTACAAGTCGAATCTCCGCGACATCGAGTTCAACCTCTTCGAGGTGCTCGGGCGCGACAAGCTGTACGGCACCGGCCCGTTCGCGGAGATGGACACGGACACCGCCAAGAGCATCCTCGAGGAGCTGACGCGGCTTTCGGAGAACGAGCTGGCCGAGTCGTTCGCGGACGCCGACCGCAACCCGCCGGTCTTCGACCCGGAGACCAACACCGCGCCCGTACCGGCGTCCTTCAAGAAGAGCTACAAGGCCTTCATGGACTCCGAGTACTGGCGGCTCGGCCTGCCCGAGGAGATCGGCGGCACCACCTCGCCGCGCTCCCTGATCTGGGCGTACGCGGAACTGCTGCTCGGTGCGAACCCGGCGGTGTGGATGTACGCCTCGGGTCCCGCCTTCGCCGGCATCCTCTACGACGAGGGCAACGACGTCCAGAAGAAGATCGCCCAGATCGCGGTCGAGAAGACCTGGGGTTCGACCATGGTCCTCACCGAGCCCGACGCGGGTTCGGACGTCGGCGCCGGGCGCACCAAGGCGATCCAGCAGGAGGACGGCTCCTGGCACATCGAGGGCGTGAAGCGCTTCATCACCTCCGGTGAGCACGACATGGAGGAGAACATCCTTCACTACGTGCTCGCTCGCCCCGAGGGCCACGGCCCCGGCACCAAGGGTCTCTCCCTCTTCCTCGTCCCGAAGTACCTCTTCGACTTCGAGACCGGCGAGCTGGGCGAGCGGAACGGCGCCTACGCCACCAACGTCGAGCACAAGATGGGCCTCAAGGCGTCCAACACCTGCGAGATGACCTTCGGCGACCGTCACCCCGCCAAGGGCTGGCTGATCGGCGACAAGCACGACGGCATCCGCCAGATGTTCCGCATCATCGAGTTCGCCCGCATGATGGTCGGCACGAAGGCGATCTCGACGCTGTCGACGGGCTACCTGAACGCTCTTGAGTACGCCAAGGAGCGCGTCCAGGGCACCGACCTCGCGAACTTCATGGACAAGACCGCGCCCAAGGTCACCATCACGCACCACCCGGACGTCCGCCGCTCGCTGATGACGCAGAAGGCATACGCGGAGGGCATGCGCGCCCTGGTGCTGCACACCGCGGCCGTCCAGGACGACATCCAGGTCAAGGAGGCCGCGGGCGAGGACACCGCCGCCCTTGAGGCCATGAACGACCTGCTCCTGCCGATCGTGAAGGGCTACGGCTCCGAGAAGGGCTACGAGCAGCTCGCGCAGTCGCTGCAGACCTTCGGCGGCTCCGGGTTCCTCCAGGAGTACCCGATCGAGCAGTACATCCGCGACGCCAAGATCGACACCCTGTACGAGGGCACCACCGCGATCCAGGGCCAGGACTTCTTCTTCCGGAAGATCGTCCGCAACCAGGGCGCGGCGCTGAACTCCCTCGCCGAGGACATCAAGAAGTTCCTGGCGCTCGGCACCGGCGGCGAGGAGCTGTCCACCGCCCGCGAGCAGCTCGCCAAGGCGGCCGTAGAGCTGGAGGCCATCGTCGGCCTGATGCTCACCGACCTCGCGGCGACCGAGCAGGACGTCAAGAACATCTACAAGGTGGGCCTGAACACCACCCGCCTGCTGCTGGCCTCCGGTGACGTCGTCGTCGGCTACCTGCTGCTGCGCGGTGCCGCCGTGGCCGCCGAGAAGCTGGAGACGGCCTCCGCCAAGGACAAGCCCTTCTACACCGGCAAGATCGCGGCGGCGAAGTTCTTCGCGGCGAACGTCCTGCCCGGCGTCACCGGCGCCCGCAAGCTCGCCGAGAGCGTGGACCTGGACGTGATGGAGCTGGACGAAGCGGCGTTCTAGGCACCTTCCAGGCACCTTCCGGGTCCCCCGAGCGGGGCGGACACCGAATCGGAACCTGTCCTTCCGGTCACGTGTCCGCCCTTCACAACCCCGTTACGAGGGCCCGCTCCCATCCCCGGGAGCGGGCCCTCACGCGTCGTTAAGGTGAACACCATGAGCACACCCTCACGCTTCGACCGCGGACACACCGACGACCTCATGTCCTTCCTGGCGGCGAGCCCGACGCCCTACCACGCGGTGGCCAATGCCGCCGAGCGGCTGGAGAAGGCCGGATTCCGTCAGGTCGCCGAGACCGACGCGTGGGAGGGGACGAGTGGCGGGAAGTATGTGCTGCGCGGGGGTGCGATCGTCGCCTGGTACGTGCCGGAGGGCGCCGGGGCGCACACCCCGTTCCGGATCGTGGGCGCGCACACCGACTCCCCGAACCTGCGGGTGAAGCCGCTGCCGGACACCGGCGCGCACGGCTGGCGGCAGGTGGCCGTGGAGATCTACGGCGGGCCGCTGCTGAACTCCTGGCTGGACCGGGACCTGGGCCTCGCGGGACGCCTCTCGCTGCGGGACGGCTCCACGCGCCTGGTGAACATCGACCGCGCCCTGCTGCGCGTGCCCCAGCTCGCCATCCACCTGGACCGTTCCGTCAGCGCCGAGGGGCTCAAGCTCGACAAGCAGCGGCATCTGCAGCCCATCTGGGGGCTCGGCGACGCCCGCGAGGGCGATCTGATCGCCTTCCTGGAGGAGGAGCTGGGGCTGGCCGCGGGCGAGGTCACCGGGTGGGACCTGATGACCCACTCCATCGAACGGCCCTCGTACCTGGGCCGCGACAAGGAGCTGATGGCCGGCCCGCGCATGGACAACCTGCTCTCCCTGCACGCGGGTACGGCGGCGCTGGTCGCGGTCGCCGCCGGCGACTCCGGCCTCCCGTACATCCCGGTGCTCGCCGCCTTCGACCACGAGGAGAACGGCTCGCAGAGCGACACCGGCGCCGACGGGCCGCTGCTCGGCAGCGTGCTGGAGCGTTCGGTGTTCGCGCGCGGCGGCTCGTACGAGGACCGGGCGCGCGCCTTCGCGGGCACCGTCTGTCTGTCCTCCGACACCGGCCACGCCGTCCACCCCAACTACGCCGAGCGGCACGACCCGACGCACCACCCGCGCGCCAATGGCGGCCCCATCCTCAAGGTGAACGTCAACAACCGCTACGCCACGGACGGTTCGGGCCGCGCCGTCTTCGCCGCCGCCTGCGAGAAGGCCGGCGTGCCCTTCCAGTCCTTCGTCTCCAACAACTCGATGCCCTGCGGCACCACCATCGGACCCATCACGGCGGCCCGCCACGGCATCAAGACCGTCGACATCGGCGTGGCCATCCTCTCCATGCACAGCGCGCGCGAACTCTGCGGCGCCGACGACCCGTTCCTGCTGGCCAACGCGCTGGTCGCGTTTCTGGAGGGCTAGCCCTCCACCGGCGCACGCGGCGGTCGCGCGGTGACGAGGGAGGGACGGCAGCCTGGACGTCGACCTGCGCGCCGCCGAGGAGTCCTGCTGGAACGACGAGCTGTCCGACCTGGGTCTGTGACGGGGTGACGGGCCCGCTCAGTCGTCCATGCCCGCGAGGACCAGCGGCAGCCGGTCCGCGCCGCCCTCGCCCAGCCGCACCGGAACGCCCCAGTCCTGCTGGTGGACATGGCAGGCCGGGTACTCGTTGGACGGATCGTCGTCGCAGGACGCGGCCATCGCGGAGACGTGCAGCACGCCTTCCGTGACGGCCGGGTTCAGCTCCAGGGCGCGGGAGAGATCGGTTCCCGCGCCCTCGCCAGCGAGCAGCAGCTCGGGCGGGGTCGAGGAGACGAGGAGCCGGGTGGAGGGGCCGTACCGCGTGTCCAGCTTCTGTCCGGCGGGAGCCTGGAAGATGACGTCCAACCGGAGCTTGCCCGGGGCGACTTCGGTGGCGGCGCGCTGGGTGCGGTGGGCGACCGACTCGACCCGTACGGCCTCCTCGGGGAGCCGCAGCCGGGTCAGCCGGTGGCGGGCGGACTCGACGACCACGATGTCGTCACCGAGGAGCACCGCGTCGCTCGGTTCCCTCAAGTCCGTGGCCAGTGTGGTCACTTCACCTGTCGCCGGGTCGTAGCGGCGCAGTGCGTGGTTGTACGTGTCGCTCACCGCGACCGAGCCGTCGGGGAGGGCCGTGACCCCCAACGGGTGCTGGAGCAGGGCCTGTTCGGCCGCCCCGTCGCGGTGCCCGAAGTCGAAGAGCCCGGTGCCGACGGCGGTGTGCACGGCCCCGTCGAGGTCGACCCAGCGCAGCGCGCTCGTCTCGGAGTCGGCGAGCCACAGCCGGTCCTCGGTGGCGGCGAGCCCCGACGGCTGCGCGAACCAGGCCTCGGCGGCCGGCCCGTCGACGAGCCCCTCGTTCGTCGTACCGGCGGCGACCCCGACGGTCCCGTCCTGCGGGTCGTACGCCCACAGCTGGTGCACGCCGGCCATGGCGATCCAGACCTTGCCGCCGAACAGGGCCACATCCCACGGCGAGGAGAGGTCGACCTCGCGCGCCGGACCGGACGTCGGCGAGCCCTGCCACCACTGGCGGCCCGTCCCCGCCAGGGTCGTGACCTCACCGGTCGCGAGATCGAGCCGCCGCAGCGCGTGGTTCACGGCGTCGGCGACGACCACGGACCCGTCCTCCAGGAGCGCCAGCCCCTGCGGCTCACTGAACCCGGCCACCTCGGCCGCCCCGTCCGCGAACCCCCGCACACCGGAGCCGATCCGCCGCACGACGGTCTCCCCGTCGCCCTCCAGCTCCACCAGCTGATGCCGGGTCGTGTCACTGACCAGCAGGTTCCCGCTCGGCAGGGCGAGGGCCTTGCCGGGGAAGCGGAGCACCGTGGGCTCGGGCTCCGGCGCCACGTACGGCCCGTCGCCGCGCCGCAGGGTTCCCTTCGCCGCGTGCTCGGTCTCCAGCTCCGCCACCAGCCGGGCGATGGCGTGCGCATGCCCCTCACCTGCGTGCTGCGCGACGACGTACCCCTCGGGATCGATCACGACGAGCGTCGGCCAGGCGCGCACGGCGTACTGCTTCCAGGTCGCGAGCTCGGGGTCGTCGAGGACCGGGTGCTCAACGCCATACCTCTCGACGGCGTCCACGACCGCCTGGTGCTCGGCCTCGTGCGCGAACTTCGGCGAGTGCACGCCGATGATCACCACCGTGTCCCGGTGCTTCTCCTCCAGCTCGCGCAGCTCGTCCAGGACATGCAGACAGTTGATGCAGCAGAACGTCCAGAAATCGAGGATGACGATACGTCCTCGCAGGTCGGCGAGGGTGTACTGCTCATCTCCCGTGTTCAGCCAGCCGCCCTTGCCGATCAGCTCGGGGGCGCGGACACGGGCGCGACGGGTGGTGGGGGCGGAGTCGTTCATGGATCAAGGGTGCCACCCGTCACTGACAGTCAGGCCAGCGCATGGCCCGTGGTGGCGTCCACGTGGTCCGGTACCTCGTCGTGGCGGTCGCCGACGGTGAGGGTGCCCGTGGGTTCGAACATCAGGATGGCGGCACCGGCCGGGGCGTACGGCTTGTGTTCGGTGCCGCGCGGGACCGTGAAGACCGAGCCCCTGGAGAGGGTCACCGTGCGCTCCCCGTCCGTCTCGCGCAGGGCGATGTGCAGTTCCCCCTCGACCACCAGGAAGAACTCGTCGGTGTGTTCGTGCACGTGCCAGAGGTGCTCGCCTTCGACCTTCGCGATGCGTACGTCGTAGTCGTTGACGGCGGTGACGATGCGGGGGCTCCACAGGTCGGTGAAGGAGGCGAGGGCGGTGGAGAGGGAGACGGGCTCGCTGCGCGGGGTGCGTTCGCTGGTCATGGGCTCATCCTGGGCGGTGGTTCCCCGGCCGCACGAGTGCTAGAAATCGCATATGCCGCAAGGATCCTCGCAGCCGGACCGATCGCACCGCGTCGTCCTCGTCGTCGACGAGAATTCGAACCCCTTCGAGATGAGCTGCGCCATCGAGGTCTTCGGGCTGCGGCGGCCCGAACTCGGCCGCGAGCTGTACGACTTCCGGCTGTGCGCCGCCGGGCCGCGGACCCGGATGCGGGACGGTTTCTTCACGCTCACCGATGTCGCGGGGCTGGAGGCGGCCGAGGACGCGGACACGCTGATCGTGCCGAACCGGCCCGACACCGATGCCCCGCGCTCCCGGGAGGTCCTGGACGCCGTACGGCGGGCCCACGCGCGCGGCGCCCGGCTCATCGGCTTCTGCTCGGGCGCGTTCACGATCGCGGAGGCCGGGCTGCTGGACGGGCGGCGGGCGGCCTGCCACTGGATGTGGGCGGAGTCCTTCCGGGCGCGGTTTCCGGGGGTCCTCCTCGAACCGGACGTCCTCTTCGTGGACGACGGGGACATCCTCACCGCGTCCGGCAGCGCCTCCGCGCTGGACTTGGGGCTGCACGTCGTACGGCGCGACCACGGCGCGGAGATCGCCAACGCGGTGTCCCGCCGACTGGTCTTCGCGGCGCACCGCGACGGCGGCCAGCGCCAGTTCGTGGAACGGCCGCTGCCCGACGTACCCGACGAATCCCTCGCCCCTCTGCTCGCCTGGGCGCAGGAGCGGCTCGGCGAACCGCTGACGGTCGCGGATCTGGCGGCGCGCGCGGCGGTCAGCCAGGCGACGCTGCACCGGCGCTTCCGGGCACAGCTCGGCACGACCCCGCTGGCGTGGCTGACCGGCGAGCGGGTGGCACTGGCCTGCCGGCTCATCGAACGCGGCGAGGAACGACTCGACGTGGTCGCGGACCGCAGCGGCCTCGGCACCGCCGCGAACCTGCGGGCACGGCTGCGCCACGCGACCGGACTCAGCCCGTCGGCCTACCGGCGGCGTTTCGGACCGCCCACCGGGGAAGCGGTGATGGCATGAGATACCTCGTACGCGACCGGCTCCTCGGCTTCGGCGACGACTACTGGATCGAGGACGACCGCGGCAACAAGGTCTTCCTCGTCGACGGCAAGGCCATGCGGCTGCGCGACACCTTCGAGCTGAAGGACACGCACGGGCGGGTCCTGATCGACATCCACCAGAAGATGTTCGCCCTGCGCGACACGATGATCATCGAACGGGACGGCGACCCGCTCGCGACCATCAAGCGCAAACGCCTCTCCCTGCTCCGCAACCACTACCGCGTCTCCCTGGTCGACGGCACCGAACTCGACGTCAGCGGCAAGATCCTCGACCGCGAGTTCGCCGTCGACTACGACAACGAACTCCTCGCCCAGATCTCCCGCCGCTGGCTGCACGTCCGCGAGACGTACGGCGTCGATGTCGTACGGGAGGACGCGGACCCGGCGCTGCTGATCGCGGTGGCGGTGTGCGTGATCCATCTGGCGGAGAGGGAACGGGAGGAGGACTGACGCCGGGGAGCAGGGACTCACGCTCGGGTGGGCGGGTCCAGGGACGGACTAACGCCGGGGCGGGTCCAGGCCCAGCAGGCGGTCCTTGAGCGCCGGGAACTGTTCCCGCGTGGTCGCGACCTTCGCCGGGTCGAACTCCACCGTGAGGGTCTCCTCGCCGGCCCCTGCCTCCGCGAGGACCTCGCCCCACGGGTCGACCACGATCGAGTGACCGGCCTGGGGAACTTCCGCGTGCGTACCGGCCGTTCCGCAGGCAAGGACGTACGCCTGGTTCTCGACGGCCCGGGCCTGTGCGAGCAGCGTCCAGTGGGAGCGGCGCCGCTCGGGCCAGCCGGCCGGGAGGACGAAGGTCTCGGCGCCCGCGTCGACGAGCCCGCGGAAGAGCTCGGGGAAGCGCAGGTCGTAGCAGGTGGCGACGCCGATGACCGTTTCCGGCAGACGGACCGTCACCAGCTCTGCCCCGGCACCCATCAGCACGGCCTCGCCCTTGTCGAAGCCGAAGCGGTGGATCTTGCGGTAGGAGGCGGCGAGTTCACCGGAGGGGGAGAAGACGAGCGAGGTGTTGTACAGGGCGCCCTCCGGGTCCCGCTCGGGAATCGAGCCCGCGTGCAGCCACACACCCGCGTCGCTCGCCGCCTTGGCCATCACCTCGTACGTGGGCCCCTCCAGCGGCTCGGCCTCCGCCTCGAACCCCTCGTAGGCGAACGCGCCGGTCGTCCACAGCTCGGGCAGCACCACGAGATCGACACCGGCTTGTTCTCGTACGAGAGCCGCCACACGCAGCCGACGCGATGCGACCGATTCGCTGTCGTTTACGTCGATCTGGAGGAGAGAGGCGCGCACACTACCACCGTCCTGGCATTCGAGCCGTCCATACGGGCCTACGATCGTCACACGAAAGCACTGCCGGGGTGCCTCACAGCAGCGTAACTTAGCGTCCCAAGACACCCGCTGCCTGTGCACTGCCCGCGTCCAACCGCCCGAGGGGTCCCGTTCCGTGAGTCTGCATCCCAGCCTTCAGTCCTACGCCGACGCCTGGACCCACTCGATCGACGCGATAACCGAGCTGGTGCAGCCGCTTGTGGAGGGCGAGTGGAACCGGCGGACGCCGTGCCCCGGCTGGTCGGTCCGCGACCTCGTCTCGCATGTGATCGGACTCGACTGCGAGATGCTGGGCGACCCGCGGCCGATCCACACCCTCCCCCGCGACCTGTATCACGTGACGAACGAGCACCAGCGGTACATGGAGATGCAGGTCGATGTACGCCGTCACCACACGGCGCCGGAGATGACCTCCGAGCTGGAGTACACGATCATCCGCCGCAACCGTCAGCTGCGGAACGAGAACCGGCAGCCCGACACCAAGGTGCGTGCCCCCCTCGGCACCGAGGTCACTCTTGAACACGCCATGCGGAACCGTGCGTTCGATGTGTGGGTGCATGAGCAGGACCTTCGCGCTGCCCTCGGCCGGCCGGGCAACCTCGACTCTCCGGGTGCGCACATCACCCGCGACGTGCTCCTGTCAGCCCTCCCGAAGGTCGTGGCCAAGGACGCCGGCGCTCCGCCCAACTCGGCCGTGGTCTTCGACATCCACGGCCCCATCGAGTTCCTCCGCACGGTCCGCGTCGACGCCGACGGCCAGGGCTCGATAGACGGCGCCCCTTCCCTGGGCCCGGCCGCCACCCTCGCTCTCGACTGGGAGACGTTCGTCCGCCTCGCCTGCGGCCGCGTGCACGCTGACGCTGTGTCCGACCGCATCAAGACAGAGGGCGACCCGGAACTGACGACAGCAATCCTCCGAAACTTCGCGGTGACCCCGTAGCCAACTGATCCCTCTGCCCCTTCGACCCCGTTGGGTTGTGTGCCGGGTGCGGGCGGGTGGGGGCTGGTCCAAAAGATTGCGCAGTTCCCCGCGCCCCTTTTAGGGGCGCGGGGAACTGCGCAATCTTTTAGGGGGTCTGGGGGCGCAGCCCCCAGGGATGGGACGGGTAGGGGCGGCGGGGGCGAAAGCCATGGTGGGGGCTACGCAGGAACGTGCACCGTCTCCACCCGACTGGCCACCAACCGCTCCCGCTCCCTCCGAGCCGCCTCCCCCCGCAACCGAAAGATCTGACTCAGCCCAACCGCCTGCAGAACGAACACCGCAGCGAAGGCAACCCGATAGTTGTCCCCGGTCGCATCAAGCAGCACACCAACAGCCAGCAGCGTCGTCATGGAGGCGACAAACCCACCCATGTTGGTGATGCCGGAGGCGGTGCCCTGCCGCTCCGGCGGATTCGCGGGCCGCGCGAAGTCGAACCCGATCATCGAAGCCGGGCCACACGCCCCCAGCACGCTGCACAGCACCACCAGCACCCACATCGGCGCGTGCTCCCCGGGGTACACCAACACGAACGCCCAGACGCCCGCCGTAGCGAACACCGTGCCGAGCGCCAGCGGAAGCCGCGCCGCATGATGCCGGGCAACGATCTGCCCGTACACCAGTCCGACCACCATGTTGGAGAGAACGACGAGCGTCAGCAGCTCACCGGCCGTCGCCCGCGACAACCCCTGCGCCTCGACCAGAAACGGCAGCCCCCACAGCAGCAGAAACACCATCGCCGGGAACTGCGTCGTGAAGTGCACCCACATCCCGAGCCGCGTGCCGGGCTCCCGCCACGACGCGGCGATCTGCCGACGCACGTAAGCAACCCCCTGGTGCGGGAACGGCTCCGGCTCATGCCCCTCGGGGTGGTCCTTCAGAAACAGGAGGAGGAGTACGAGGACCACGACACCGGCGGCCGCACTGCCGGC
The DNA here is from genome assembly GCF_041053035.1 of Streptomyces sp. R35. Lineage (NCBI taxonomy): Bacteria > Bacillati > Actinomycetota > Actinomycetes > Kitasatosporales > Streptomycetaceae > Streptomyces > Streptomyces sp. R35. The sequence continues at coordinate 5,643,447 of NZ_CP163440.1, read as the reverse complement.
GAACGCCGCCGTCCAGCCCACCCCGTGCAGCAGCCGCGCGATGACCAGGGTCGAGACCAGGTTGCCCGCCATGCCCGCGAGACCCGCGAGCTGCGCCACCAGCGGCCCGCGCCGCGCCGGGAACCACCGCGTACCCAGCCGCAGCACGCTGATGAACGTCATCGCGTCGCCGCAGCCCAGCAGCCCGCGCGAGGCGAGCGCCATGGCGTACGAGGAGGAGAACGCGAAGCCCAGCTGCCCCGCCGTGAAGAGCACTACGCCGATCGTCAGGACCCGCTTCGTGCCGAGCCGGTCCACCAGCAGGCCGACAGGTATCTGCATGCCCGCGTAGACGAGGAGTTGGAGAATCGAGAAGGTGGAGAGGGCAGAGGCGCCCACGTGGAAGCGGTCCGCCGCGTCCAGTCCGGCCACCCCCAGCGACGTACGGAAGATGACCGCGACGAAGTAGACGGAGACGCCGATGCCCCAGACGGCGATCGCGCGCCGTCCGCCGGGCGGATCTCCGGGAAGCGACACGGCCGAACCCGAGCTCATCGGACCTCGCCCCTCGCCAGGTTGGAGAACCAGCTGACGTGCCGGTGGATGATGCCGACGACCGCCTCCGCGTCACCGGAGCGCAGCGCTTCGAGGATCTCCTCGTGCTCGGTGAGCGTCTTGGTGATCCGGTCGGGGTGGGCGTGCATCACGGCGACTCCCATCCTCAACTGCCGGTCGCGGAGCTGGTCGTAGAGCCGGGAGAGGATCTCGTTGCCACCGCTGCGGACGATCTCGGCGTGGAAGCAGCGGTCGGTGACGGCGGCGGCCGCCAGATCTCCGGCGGCGGCCTGCCCCTTCTGCTGGGCCAGCAACTCCTCCAGGCGCGCGATGAGTCGCGGTGAGGCGGGGACGGCCTTGCGGGCCGCGTGCTCCTCGACGAGCTGGCGGGTCTCGACGACGTCCGCGATCTCCTGCGCGGAGACGGGCAGGACGAGTGCGCCCTTCTTCGGGTAGAGCCTGATCAGCCCTTCGGCCTCCAGCCGGAGCAGTGCCTCGCGCACGGGGGTCCGCGAGACTCCGACCGCCTCGGCGAGCTCGCCCTCGGTGAGCAGCGTCCCGCCCTCGTAACGGCGTTCCAGGACACCCTGCTTGACGTGTGCGTAGACGCGGTCGGCGGCGGGCGGTTGCTTCAGGGTCGGCTTGACGGCCGGCTCGTCGGGCGCCGAGGTGGGGACGGCTGGGGCTGAGGGCATGCGCACATCATAGATACAACACGTACGCATGCTCGCGGCCGGTCCAGGATGCGGACCCCAGCAGACCCCAGGGGCTTTCTCATGTAACTCACATCACATGAAGCGCATCCGGCGCCCGTACATCCCTTTAAGCTCCTCACGAGTCCGTACGTGAGACGGCACTGCCATGTGCCGTTCTCCCAGGGGCATTTCGCGCATTCGGAGCGTTCATTTTGATTACCGGCATTAAGGGCACGCGTTTCCGCAGGGCCGCCGCTGTGACCGTCACGACCGGCGCCGTGCTGGCCGCCGGCGCCTTCGGCGCCGCACCCGCGGGCGCGGTGGCCACGCCCACGATCGCCGCCAAGGGCGGCTACGTGATGAACAACGGCACGGGCACGACCCTTTACACCAAGGCCGCGGACACCAGACTTTCCACCGGCTCCACCACCAAGATCATGACGGCCAAGGTGGTGCTGGCCCAGTCGAACCTCAACCTGGACGCCAAGGTCACGATCCAGAAGGCGTACAGCGACTACGTGGTCGCCAACAACGCCTCCCAGGCCCACCTGATCGTCGGCGACAAGGTCACCGTGCGCCAGCTCCTGTACGGGCTGATGCTGCCGTCCGGCTGTGACGCCGCCTACGCGCTCGCCGACAAGTTCGGCAGCGGCACGACCCGCGCCGCGCGCGTGAAGTCGTTCATCGGCAAGATGAACGCCGCCGCGACGAGCCTCCACCTGACGAACACGCACTTCGACTCGTTCGACGGCATCGGCCACGGCGCCAACTACTCGACGCCGCGCGACCTGACGAAGATCGCCAGCAGCGCGATGAAGAACTCCACGTTCAAGTCGGTCGTGAAGACGGTGACCACGAAGCAGAAGGCCACCACCAGCAGCGGCGGCTACCGCTACTACACGTGGGAGAACACCAACAAGCCCCTGCTGACCGGCTACACCGGCACCATCGGCGTCAAGACCGGTTCCGGCCCCGAGGCCAAGTACTGCCTCGTTTTCGCCGCGACCCGCAACGGGAAGACGGTCATCGGCACGGTGCTCGCCTCGACGTCCATCGACGCCCGCACGGCTGACGCCAAGAAGCTGATGAACTACGGCTTCGCCAAGTAAGGCGCGCAGAAGGAAAAGCACAGACGGATAGCACGTACAAGAAAAGGGGGGCCTGCCGCGCGTCATGCGCGGCAGGCCCCCCTTTTCTTGTACGGGAAATCAGCCGTGAAGAAGCGGCGAGCCGTACAGCTCCTTGGTGATCGCACCCTTCCCGTCACCCTCGATGTCGTACACGAGCGTCGCGTCCGAGGACCACCACAGGTCCTTGTCGTACGTCGCCGTCGGCGCGACGCAGCGGTTCGCCGGGCCGTCCTCGGCCGGGCCCGAGTAGTCGGCATTGACCAGGGCCGTCAGGTCACACGTCTTCGTGGTGACGATCGTGTCGCTGCCGCCCGAGTCCGCACGCGACTCGACACGGTTCGTGATCTTGAACGAGGTGAATCGCTTGCTGTTGTCGATCACCTGGTCGTCGACGATCTGCCATCTGACCGTGCTCGACGCGGTCACCTTGCCCGAGGTGACGTCGGCGCAGTTCGGAATGTAGTACGTCGTCTCGGGCTTCTGGCCCGGGAAAATGATGTTGAACTGGTGCGCGAAGTCGTCCGAACACGAGCTCACCGCAGCCGCCGGAGAAGCGAATGCGATCCCCCCGGCGAGCGCGCCGCCCACAAGAGCGAATGCGGCGAGAGACTTTCCAACCGTCAAGGGTCGTCCTTTCGAGAAGCGCCCACGTCCAAAAAGGTGGGCCCCGCCAAATACCGAACGGCTGGTCGAACCGCCCGGCAGTCGTGATCATAGGCAGGCAAAGATCCCGAAAAACAGGCCGGTTCGCAGCTTGGCTGCATTACGCCAAAGGCGCCCCTTCTCGAATGAGAAGAGGCGCCCCGGGGAAAAGCGTGGGCTTACGCCCAGGTGATCAACCGCTTCGGCTGCTCCAGGATCGCCGCCACATCGGCGAGGACCTTGGAGCCCAACTCGCCGTCGACGAGGCGGTGGTCGAAGGACAGCGCCAGCGTGGTGACCTGGCGGGGCTTGACCTTGCCCTTGTGGACCCACGGCTGGAGCTTGATCGCACCGACCGCGAGGATCGCGGACTCGCCGGGGTTGAGGATCGGCGTGCCCGTGTCGACGCCGAAGACGCCGACGTTGGTGATCGTCACCGTGCCGCCCTGCATCGCGGCCGGGCTCGTCTTCCCCTCACGGGCCGTCGAGACCAACTCGCCCAGCGACTGCGCCAGTTGCGGCAGCGTCTTCGCGTGGGCGTCCTTGATGTTCGGCACGATCAGACCACGCGGGGTCGCCGCCGCGATGCCCAGGTTCACATAGTGCTTCTGGACGATCTCCTGGTTGGCCTCGTCCCAGGAAGCGTTGACCTCGGGGTTGCGCTTGATCGCCACCAGCAGGGCCTTGGCGATCAGGAGGAGCGGATTCACGCGCAGGCCCTGCAGTTCCTTGTCCTGCTTGAGCTCCTCCACGAGCTTCATCGTGCGCGTCACGTCGAGCGTCACGAACTCGGTGACATGCGGCGCGGTGAACGCCGAGCCGACCATCGCGGCGGCCGTGGCCTTGCGGACACCCTTGACCGGGATACGGGTCTCACGTCCCGTGTCGTACGCGACGACCGGGGCCGGGACTCGGGCGGGCGCCTGCACAGGGGCGGCCGGGGTCACCTCCACGACCGGGGCCGGGGCGGGGGCGGGTACCACCGCCGCGTGCACGTCCTCGCGCGTGATGATGCCGTCCGGGCCCGACGGGGTGATCGTCGTCAGGTCGACCCCGAGGTCCTTGGCGAGCTTGCGGACGGGCGGCTTGGCGAGGGGGCGCTCCTTGGCGTGGCCGTGTCCGTTGAGCTCGCCCTGGATCGCGGTGCCCGCGAGGAACGGCTCGGGCTGCTGCGCGGGAACCACCTCGGCGCCCTTGCGGGGGCGACGCTTCGTGGAGGACTCGGCGACGCCGTACCCGACGAGGACCGGCTTGCGGCCCTCGGGCTTGGGCTCCTCGGCGGGAGCCGGCGCGGCGGGGGCCGGGGCGGACGCCGCAGAGGTCTGCACGGGCGCTGCGGGGGCCTGCGGAGCCGGGGCACCGGCACCACCGGCCACGTCCACCGCGATGATCACCTCGCCGACGTCCACCGTCGTCCCCTCGGGGAAGCGGAGTTCGCTCACCACACCGTCGTAGGGGATGGGCAGCTCGACCGCGGCCTTGGCCGTCTCGACCTCGCAGACGACCTGGCCGTCGGTGACGGTGTCACCGACCTGTACGTACCACTTGAGGATCTCCGCCTCGGTGAGTCCTTCGCCCACGTCGGGCATCTTGAACTCGCGGAGCCCCGACGCGTTCTCAGTCATCGTCGTCACGACCCTCTCCTCAGTACGCCAGCGAGCGGTCGACGGCGTCGAGCACCCGGTCCAGGCCCGGAAGGTACTCCTCTTCCAGGCGCGCCGGCGGATACGGGGCGTGATAGCCGCCGACCCGCAGGACGGGTGCCTCCAGGTGGTAGAAGCACCGCTCGGTGATCCGGGCGGCGATCTCCGCGCCCGTACCGAGGAACACCGGGGCCTCGTGCACCACGACCAGGCGGCGGGTCTTCTCGACCGAGGCCTGGATGGAGTCGAAGTCGATGGGGGACATCGAGCGCAGGTCGAGGACCTCGATCGACTTGCCCTCCTCCTGGGCGGCCGCGGCGGCCTCCAGGCAGACCTTCACCATCGGCCCGTACGCGACGAGGGTCAGGTCGGTGCCCTCGCGCGTCACGCGTGCCTTGTGCAGGGGTGAGGGGATCGCGTCCTTGTTGACCTCGGACTTGTCCCAGTAGCGCCGCTTCGGCTCGAAGAAGATCACCGGGTCGTCGCTGTGGATGGCCTGCTGCATCATCCAGTAGGCGTCGGAGGCGTTCGAAGGGGAGACCACCTTGAGGCCCGCCACGTGCGCGAACAGCGCCTCGGGGGACTCGGAGTGGTGCTCGACCGCGCCGATGCCGCCGCCGTACGGAATGCGGATGACGACGGGGAGCTTGATCTTTCCGAGCGCCCGCGCGTGCATCTTCGCGAGCTGCGTGACGATCTGGTCGTACGCCGGGAAGACGAATCCGTCGAACTGGATCTCCACCACCGGGCGGTAGCCGCGCAGGGCGAGGCCGATCGCGGTGCCGACGATGCCCGACTCGGCGAGCGGGGTGTCGATGACCCGGTCCTCGCCGAAGTCCTTCTGGAGTCCGTCGGTGACCCGGAAGACACCGCCGAGCTTGCCGACGTCCTCGCCCATGATGAGGACCTTGGGGTCGGTGTCGAGGGCCGTGCGCAGCGACTCGTTGATCGCCTTGGCCAGCGCCATCTTTTCTGCCGCCATCGCTACTTGCCCTCCCCTTCATCCGCGAACGACGCCTGGTAGGCGGCGAACTGGGCCCGCTCCTCGTCGACGAGCGCGTGCCCGTCCGCGTACACGTTCTCGAAGATGGCGAAGTGGTCCGGGTCCGGCATGGCACGGACGACTTCGCGTACTCGTTTGCCCAACGCCTCGCTCTCGGCCTCGAGTTCCGCGAAGAATCCCTCGTCCGCGTGGTTTGAGGCTTCGAGATACGTGCGCAGGCGCAGGATCGGGTCCTTCGCCTCCCAGGATTCGCGCTCCTCGTCGGCCCGGTACTTGGTCGGGTCGTCGGAGGTGGTGTGCGCGCCCATGCGGTAGGTGTACGCCTCCACGAGGGTGGGGCCCTCGCCGCGGCGGGCCCGCTCAAGGGCCCACTTGGTGACGGCGAGGCAGGCGAGGACGTCGTTGCCGTCGACGCGGACGCCCGGGAAGCCGAAGCCCTGCGCGCGCTGGTAGAGCGGGACGCGGGTCTGCTTCTCGGTCGGCTCGGAGATGGCCCACTGGTTGTTCTGGCAGAAGAACACGACCGGGGCGTTGTAGACCGCGGAGAACGTGAACGATTCGGCGACGTCACCCTGACTGGAGGCGCCGTCTCCGAAGTACGCGATCACGGCCGAGTCGGCGCCGTCCTTGGTGATGCCCATGGCATAGCCGGTGGCGTGCAGCGTCTGCGAGCCGATGACGATCGTGTACAGGTGGAAGTTGTTGGTGTTCGGGTCCCAGCCGCCGTTGTTCACACCGCGGAACATGCCGAGCAGGTTGGTCGGGTCGACCCCGCGGCACCAGGCGACGCCGTGCTCGCGGTAGGTCGGGAAGACGTAGTCGTCGTCGCGGGTGGCCCGGCCCGAACCGATCTGGGCGGCCTCCTGGCCCAGCATCGAGGCCCACAGGCCCAGCTCGCCCTGGCGCTGCAGGGAGGTGGCCTCGGCGTCGAAGCGACGGCTCAGCACCATGTCCCGGTACAGACCGCGCAGCTCGTCGGGTGTGATGTCGGCGACGTACGGGTCGTACGTGGCGTCCTTGACCCGCTTGCCTTCCGGGGTCAGCAGCTGAACGAGCTCGGGCTCGGCGCCCGTCGTACCCGGCGACTTCTTGGCGGCCGGGCTGGTGCGCTTGGCACCGGCGCTCGCGGCGCTCTTCGTACCGGCGCTGCGTCGCGGCTTGCGCGCGGCAGTGCTCTCCACGGTCACGTGTGCTCCTCCGTCGGTCCGGCCCCCGGGGTTGCCGGGTAACCAGTGCGGCTCGCCTATTCCCGGTACCCGTGCACGGGGTGGGTGCCACTCGGCCGGGAACAGGCGTGACAGGTGCCCCGGCGAGCGCCCTGCAACAGCCACGTTACCCAGTGCTTCACAATTCTGTGAAACCCCTCCTGACCTGCGATTTTGCTGGGAAGTCCAAGTACTTTCAAACTTGGATTTCCTACTAAATCAAGTCGGTCGGGAACTACCGCTGGTCACAGCACTGGTTACAGCCTTGCAGGGGGCCGGAACACCGGCACGTTATCCCGGCCACCCCGCGCTCGGGAAGAGTTCACCTGGAGCAGTGCCCATGATCGTGTGTGACACTGACAGCGTGCATCAAAAAGGGAAAATCACCGTATTTCTCCTGGACGATCACGAGGTGGTCCGTCGCGGAGTCCACGAGCTGCTCTCGGTGGAGGACGACATCGAGGTGGTCGGCGAGGCCGGCACGGCGGCCGACGCCCTGGTGCGGATTCCGGCCACCCGCCCGGACGTCGCCGTCCTCGACGTACGGCTCCCGGACGGCAGCGGTGTGGAGGTCTGCCGCGAGATCCGGTCCCAGGACGAGTCCGTCAAGTGCCTGATGCTGACCTCGTACTCCGACGACGAGGCCCTCTTCGACGCGATCATGGCGGGCGCCTCGGGCTATGTCCTCAAGGCCATCCGCGGCGCTGAACTGCTCTCCGCCGTACGGGACGTCGCCGCCGGAAAGTCCCTGCTCGACCCGGTGGCCACCGCCCGCGTCCTGGAGCGGCTGCGCGACGGCGGCGGCGCCAAGAGCGACGACAAGCTGGCGCACCTCACCGAGCAGGAGCGCAAGATCCTGGACCTGATCGGCGAGGGGCTCACCAATCGCGTGATCGGGGAGCGGCTGCACCTCGCCGAGAAAACGATCAAGAATTACGTGTCGAGTCTGCTGTCCAAGCTGGGAATGGAACGGCGTTCCCAGGCGGCGGCGTATGTGGCGCGGATGCAGGCGCAACAGCAGAGCCGCTGAACGGCAGCGCCAATCCGCGCGGTGTCTTATTCGGGACTTATGGCCCCTCTTCGAGGGGCGGGTGCCTCTTTTTCCGCGCCCCCCGGTTACCGGAGATTGGGTGGCATGCCCACCGACGAACGGACCGCGGACAAGCGGTCCGCCGACGAACAGCTCGCCGTGGAACTGATCGGCCGCACCGATTACGGCCGGGTGGCCACGAGCATGCGCGCGTTGCCCTTCCTCGCATTCGCCCGCCACATCGTGGTCGACGGCCGCGTGCTGCTGCGGATGCCTCGCAACTGCGGATACCACCGCGCCTGCGCCGGCAGCGTCGTCGCGTACGGCACCGACAACCTGAGCTCCGCGCGGCCGGGCGAGAGCGTGTGGTCCGTGCAGATCGTGGGCCAGTGCGAGAGCGTCGAGCCGACCGCGGCCGAACTGGAACTCTTCGGTCCCGCGCCGCGCCTCGTGGACGGCGAGCCCTTCGAGCCGGTCTATCTGGGCATCGATCCGCAGTTCTCCACCGTGCACTCCACGGACGGTGGCCTGGAACGGCAGTTCCAGCACATCCTGTGACCCCCATGTGATCGAAGACGACTGTCTGTGACAAACGCGAGGTCAGAGGCCCGGCTCGTGCCCTAGCATCTGGCGCGTGCCGCGCTCATCTGTACCACCCCCTATGCCTCACGCGCCCCCTCTGGGCGCCCTCCTCCGCCAGTACGCCGCCGGGTCCGCGCTGACCTGCGAACCCGTCGAGCAGGGGCTGCTCAACCGCGGCTATCGCCTGCGCACCACCCGCGGCCGGTACTTCCTCAAGCACCACTTCGACCCGGAGACCGCCGACCCCGCCGCGATCGCCCGCCAGCACCGGGCGACCCAGCGCCTGGCCGACCTCGGCGTCCCGGTCGCCCCGCCGCTGACCGGCACCGACGGTCGTACCGTCGCCGTCGTCGGGGGCCACGCGTACGCGCTGCACCCGTGGATCGACGGACGGCACCGGCACGGCGGCCAGCTCAGCACGGAGCAGTGCGCGCGCCTGGGGGCGCTCCTGGGCGTCGTCCACGCGAGCCTGGAGCGGGTGATGCCGGCGGAGGGACGAACGGCGGCGAAACCGGCCGCCGGCGCCGAGCGTGCGGAAACCGCCGCGCCGACGGAGGGTGCCGATCCCGCCCGGGGCGCCGACCCCGCCGACACCTTCGCGCTCATCGACCGCCTGCTCGCCCAGGTACGCCGCCACCGCCCCTCCGACGCCTTCGACGAGCTGGCCAGGCACCGGCTCCTGGAACGGCGCGCCCTCCTGGAGCGGCACGCCGACCGCCGGCCCCCGCAGGGCGGCTCGGAGGGCTGGGTGCACGGCGACTTCCACCCGTTCAACCTGCTCTACCGCGACGGCGAGCCGGCCGCGATCGTCGACTGGGACCGGCTGGGCATCCACCCGCGCGCGGAGGAGGCCGTACGCGCCGCGGTGATCTTCTTCGTACGCCCCCTCGGCACGCTCGACCTGACGAAAGTACGGGCCTACGCGCGCGCGTACCGGCGTACCGCGGGCGCCACCCCCTCCGAACTCACGGCCGCCGTGCACCGCGTGTGGTGGGAGCGGCTGAACGACTTCTGGATACTGCGCTGGCACTACGAGCGCGGGGACACCCGCGCCGATCCGCAGTTCCCGGCGGCCTCGGCGCTGGCGGTGTGGTGGACGCGGGAGTACGAGTCGGTGTGCGAGGCGTTCGCGGGCTGAGAGGCATGGGCGGCCGAAATGAAAACACCCTCCACGTGTGCATGGAGGGTGTTTTCGATCAGACGTGATCAGCTGCCTGACCGCGTCTGATCAGACGCGGTCGGCCGCGGTCAGGGGCCCTCGCCCGCGCCGGCGACGGTGCCGCCCGTGCCGGGATCGGTCGGGTCCGCCGTCGTCGGTTCCGCCGTCGGCGTCGTCGGATCGTCCGTCGGCTCCGGGGTGGTCGGCGTCGTGTCGGTCGGCTCGTCCGTCGGGTCGTCCGTCGGCTGCGTGGGTTCGCTCTGCGACGGCGTGTACGACGGCGTGTACTCCCCGGTGCCACTGGTGCTGGTCGAGTCGTCCGTGGAGGTGTCCGTGGACTCGTCGGTCGCCTCGTCGCTGGGCGTCTCGCTGGACTGGTTGTCGTCGGTGGTCTTCGAGGTGGTCGGCGACTGCGTCGTACCGTTTCCGCCACCGCTGTTGTTGCCGGTGTTGTGGAGCGCGAGCGCGACACCCGCCGCGATCGCGATCACCGCGAGGACCGCCAGTATCCACAGCTTGCCGCTGCCGCTGCCCTTGTTGCCGTGCCCCTCGAAGCCGCCGTCGTCCCCGCCGCCGTACGGAGGGAGTATCGGCGCCGGGATCTGCGAGGTGCCGGAGTCATGGGGGTGCGGCAGCGCGGTGGTGCCCGCGAAGCCGCCCGCCGGGGTGTGCAGACCCTCGTGCATGGTGACCGGGCCGGTGTTCCAGGTGCCGGTGTGCCCGCCCTGGTCGTACAGCATCTGCAGCCCGTACTGGACGAGCCCGCGCATCTCCTCGGCGGTCTGGAACCGGTCGTCCGGCTCCTTCGCGAGCGAGCGCATGACGAGCCCGTCGAGCTCCGGCGGCACCGAGCCGGAGACCTGGGACGGGGGCATCGGGATGTCCTGGACGTGCTGGTAGACCACCGACAGCGGCGTCTCGCCGGTGAACGGGGGCCGCAGCGCGAGGAGTTCGTAGAGCAGGCAGCCGGTCGCGTACAGGTCGGAGCGGTGGTCGACGGCCTTGCCGAGGGCCTGCTCCGGGGAGAGGTACTGCGGCGTGCCCATGACCATGCCGGTCTGGGTCATCGTCGACTGCGCGCCGTGCAGGGCGCGCGCGATGCCGAAGTCCATCACCTTCACGGCACCGGTGTGCGTGATGATCACGTTCGCCGGCTTGATGTCGCGGTGCACGATGCCGTGCTGGTGCGAGTAGGCGAGCGCCTCGAGCACTCCGGAGACGATGATCAGCGCCTGCTCGGGCCCGGGGGCCTCGGCGTTGAGCAGCAGATCGCGGATCGTGCGGCCCTCGACGAGCTCCATCACGATGTACGGGACGACGCCGTGGCCGACCACGTCCTCGCCGGAGTCGTACACGGCGACGACGGCGTGGTGGTTGAGCCCGGCGACCGACTGGGCCTCGCGCGTGAAGCGGGCCTTGGAGACCGGGTCCTCGGCCAGGTCGGAACGGAGCAGCTTGACCGCGACGGTGCGCCCGAGGCGTACGTCCTCGGCCGCGAACACCTCGGCCATGCCGCCCCGGCCGAGTCGGTGGGTCAGCCGGTACCGGCCGTCCCCCACAAGTCCGCCGTTACCCCACATCTCCGGCGCATCTGACATACCGCCGCCAGTCGCCTCGGGGTCGGACGGGCCCTGAGCGCGCTGCTGCTGTGCCATCAGTCCTCGCCGTCGTTTCTGCCCGCGGTCTGCGCGGTGGTTGTTACGGTCTCCGTCGGGCCACGCTACAGGCTCGGCGCAAGGCGCCGGTCCGAGATGGACGTGAGATGGACCGGCCATCAAACCCGCCACAGGGGCACGCGTGCAAATTCTGTGTGCCACCCGCACGGCACCTGTAACGCTTCCGCGACGCTTCTTTCGCAGACGGTCACGGAACGGGCACCGAGCTTGACGTGTCAGTGCCCTCGGGCAGACTTGGCCGGGAATAGCCACATCGATCACACAGGCCGCGGGGGACGCAGAAGATGAGCCAGGACGGCGCACAGGGCCGGTACGCGGGGCGTGCGGTGGCCGGCGGCCGCTACCAGCTGCGTGATCTGCTCGGCGAGGGCGGCATGGCCTCGGTGCATCTCGCCTACGACTCGGTCCTCGACCGCCAGGTCGCGATCAAGACGCTGCACACCGAGCTCGGCCGCGAGCAGGCCTTCCGCGAGCGCTTCCGCCGCGAGGCCCAGTCGGTGGCGAAGCTCACCCACACGAACATCGTCTCGGTCTTCGACACCGGCGAGGACGACCTCGACGGCATGACGACGCCCTACATCGTCATGGAGTACGTCGAGGGCCGCCCGCTCGGCTCCGTGCTCGACCAGGACATCGCGCAGTACGGCGCCATGCCCGCCGACAAGGCGCTGAAGATCACCGCGGATGTGCTGGCGGCCCTGGAGATCAGCCACGAGATGGGCCTGGTCCACCGGGACATCAAGCCGGGCAACGTGATGATGACGAAGCGCAGCGTCGTCAAGGTGATGGACTTCGGCATCGCCCGCGCCATGCAGTCCGGTGTCACCTCGATGACGCAGACCGGCATGGTCGTCGGCACCCCGCAGTACCTCTCCCCGGAGCAGGCGCTCGGCCGCGGCGTGGACGCCAGGTCCGACCTGTACTCCGTCGGCATCATGCTGTTCCAGCTGGTCACCGGGCGGCTGCCGTTCGAGGCGGACTCGCCGCTGGCCATCGCGTACGCGCATGTCCAGGAGGAGCCGGTCGCGCCCTCCTCGATCAACCGTTCACTGCCGCCGGCGGTGGACGCGCTGGTCGCCCGCGCGCTGAAGAAGAACCCGAACGAGCGTTTCCCGAGCGCCGAGATCATGCGCGACGAGTGCCTGCGCGTGGCCCAGTCGTTCCAGGCCGCCGCGCCGAGCATCGTGGCGGGCGCCCAGACGTCGAGCGGCGCGGGCGTCGGCTCCGCCGTCTTCCCGCCCGTCGAACAGGGCACTCCGGCCCCGGGCCCCGTACAGACGCCGTACCAGCCGGGTCCGTACGGCACGCCGACCCCGGCGCCCTCCCAGACTCCGGCCCCGGCGTACGGCTATCCGCAGCAGGGCGGCTACCAGACGCCGCCGCAGACCGCCGCGTACGCCCCGCAGCAGGGCATGTCGACCCCGCCGCCGTACAACCTGACGCCCCAGCCCGCGGCGCCCGTCTCGGGCGGCTCCGGTGGGCGCAAGAGCAACAAGGGAGTCGTCATCGGGTCGATCGTCGTCGCGCTCGTCGCGATCGGCGGCCTGATCACCGCTCTCACCCTGAACGGCGGCAGCGACGACAACAAGGGCGGCACCGACGCCAGCACGTCACCGACCGCGACCGTGGTGGCGGGGCACCGGGGGCCGGACACGTCGAAGACGATCGAGACGGACGAGTGCACGGACCCGGTGGAGTCGTACAACGACGAGAAGAAGATCCAAGTCCCGAATTTTCAGTTCAAGTACATCAAGTCCGTCAAATCCTGCTTCCAGGCTGCCGGGTGGCAGATGAAGATCAAGTATGTCGACGAGAACACTTACGGCGAGGGCGCAGTCATGGACCAGTTCCCCTCCGCAGGCACGGACGTCGACCCGAAGGACATGCCCGAGATCGAGCTCAGCGTCTCGACCGGCGACCCGTCCTGAGCAGCTGACACACGAGACGGGCCCGGCACCTGAGTGCCGGGCCCGTCTCGTCCGTGAGGTGTCCGCGGCTACAGGTACGGTCCGCCCACGCGGCCGCCCGCCCGGGGGTCCTCGTCGCCGTCGGCGCCGCCGACGCCCGGCGGGAGGGCGCGGCGCATCGACTCCAGCTGGGCCCTGGCCGCCATCTGCTGAGCGAACAGGGTCGTCTGGATCCCGTGGAAGAGTCCCTCGAGCCAGCCCACCAACTGGGCCTGCGCGATCCGCAGTTCGGAGTCGCTGGGGATCACTTCATCCGTGAAGGGCAGGGAGAGCCGCTCCAGTTCCTCGACGAGTTCGGGGGCCAGGCCGTCCTCCAGCTCCTTCACGGAGCTCGCGTGGATCTCCTTGAGCCGGACGCGGCTGGCCTCGTCCAGAGGTGCGGCGCGCACCTCCTCCAGCAGCTGCTTGATCATGCTGCCGATGCGCATCACCTTGGCGGGCTGTTCCACCATCTCAGTCACCGGGACCTCGCGGGAGTCCTCGTCTCCGGTGCCGCCGAGAGCCATACCGTCCTGGCCAACGACCAGGATCTGAGGGTTCTCCGGCGACCTTTCGTTCCTCGGCATCTCCATGCCGCCATTCTCTCGCACCCGTACACCACACCACGGTGGTGCCCCCCGTACAGGGTGATCCACCCTGTACGTCCCTCCGGCGGCGGCCGGGATGCCGGGACAAACGGCACATGTGAGGCTTGTCCCGTTGATCACGGGACTCCTCACCGGGAGGGGGTCACCGGCGTGACTCCATCACTCAGCAAATTGCGTACGACGGGACTGATACTGGTCCTGATAACCGGCGCCGGCCCTCCGGCGTACGCCGCCGCGCGCGCCCCGTACGCCGCCCCGCCCGCACCGTCCGCCGATGCCTCCCGCGCGGGAAGCCTCCCCGGCGAGGGACGCGCTCGGCCCGGGCGCGCCGAGCCCACGGCGCCGGACAACCCGGACGCCGTTGACGAGGGGGGACTCATTGACGAGGGGGACGAGGGGGATGCGGAGGCGACACAAGCCGCCCCCGACCCCGCCGTCCCGGACCGCTCGGAGGCGAGCGCCGCCGCCGAGCCGTCGGGGGACGCGGTCCCCGTCCAGCAGAACGTGATCGGGCCGGCGCCCACCCCTGAACCGGACCTCCAGATCCTGCCCCTAGGAAGCGGGCTGATCCTGATCGGCCTGGGCCTGGGGCTGGCCTTCGTCGCCCTGCGGGTACGGCGCCGCTGAGCGGCACGTCGCCGCCCATAGAGGGGCGCTACGGCGCGACGAGCAGCACCTTTCCGATGTGGCCGCTCTCCTCCAGGACCCGGTGGCCCGCCGCCGCGTCGCTCATCGGCAGCTCGCGGTCGACGACCGGGCGTACGTGGCCGGAGTCGATCAGCGGCCACACATGCTCACGTACGGCCGCGACGATCGTCGTCTTCTCGTCGAGCGGGCGGGCGCGCAGCGAGGTCGCGCTGATGGCCGCACGCTTGTTGAGGAGGGTGGCGATGTTCAGCTCGCCCTTGATGCCGCCCTGCATACCGATGATCGCGAGCCGTCCGTTGACGGCGAGGGCCTGGACGTTCCGGTCCAGGTACTTGGCGCCCATGTTGTCGAGGATGACGTCCGCGCCGGCGCCGCCCGTGGCCTGCTTGATCTCCTCGACGAAATCCTGCTCGCGGTAGTTGATCAGGATGTCGGCGCCCAGCTCGGCGCAGAAGTCGAGCTTCTCCTTGGTGCCCGCGGTGACCGCGACCTTCGCGCCGACGGCCTTCGCCAGCTGGATCGCCATGGTGCCGATGCCGCTGGAGCCGCCGTGCACGAGCAGGGTCTCGCCGGGCCGCAGATGCGACACCATGAAGACGTTCGACCAGACGGTGCAGGTCACCTCGGGCAGCGCGGCCGCCTGCCTGACGTCCAGGCCCGCAGGCACGGGCAGCAGCTGCCCGGCCGGAACGGCGACCTTCTCGGCGTACCCACCGCCCGCGAGCAGCGCGCACACCTCGTCACCGACCGCCCACCCCGACACACCGGGCCCGGTCTCGACGATCCGCCCCGAGCATTCGAGACCGGGGTACGGCGACGCGCCGGGCGGCGGGTTGTAGAGGCCCTGCCGTTGCAGCAGATCGGCGCGGTTGACGGCGCTGGCCACCACCTCGACGAGCACTTCGCCCTCGCCGGGCACGGGGTCCGGGACCTCGTCCCACACCAGCGCCTCGGGCCCACCAGGTTCAGGAATCGTGATCGCGTACATGAGGGGGACGCTACTCCTGAGGGGTGCGGCCCCGTCCTGTGGGAGGGGCTGCTTCTGCGGCTTTCTCTTGCTAGTCCTGGGGCAGTGGCCGGGTGTCCGGGGCCACCTGTGTGCCGGGGGTGATGCGCACGATCGTGATGAGCCGGTCCGTCAGCTGGAGTGTCCCGACGGCCGGATCGTCGTAGCCGAGCACCCGATGGCCTCGTACGACACTCACCACCAGGTCGTCCGTCTCGCGTACGCCCTTGCCGACCTCGGCCTTTATGACCGTCCGTTCGACGATGTCGAGCCCGCTGCCCTGCTGGATGAGGTCTTCCATGACCATGCCCGCGGCGGGGCTGAGCACGGAGAGCCCGAGCAGTCGCCCGGCGGCACTGGCGCTGGTGATGACGGCGTCGGCGCCGGACTGCTTGAGCAGCGGCGCGTTCTCCTCCTCCCGTACGGCGGCGACGATCTTCGCCGCACGGTTGAGCTGCCGGGCGGTCAGCGTGACCAGCACAGCGGTGTCGTCGCGCTGGGTGGCGATGATGATCTGCCGCGCCTTGCGCACCTCGGCCCGCATCAGCACATCGCTGCGCGTCGCGTCCCCGACGACGCCCGCATACCCTTCGGCCGCTGCCGCCTCGACCACCTTGGAGCTGGGGTCGACGACCACGACCTGTTCCTTCTTCAGCCCGGTCGCGCAGACGGTCTCGATGGCCGACCGCCCCTTGGTCCCGAAGCCGACAACGACGGTGTGATCCCTCAAGGCCGCCCTCCAGCGGTTCAGCCGCCATTCCTCCCGGGTGCGTTCCGTGAGGACTTCGAGCGTGGTGCCGACCAGGATGATCAGGAACAGCACGCGCAGTGGCGTGATGACGAAGATGTTGGTGATCCGGGCGGCGTCGCTGACCGGGGTGATGTCGCCGTATCCGGTGGTGGAGAGGGTGACGGTCGCGTAGTAGAAGGCGTCGAGCAGGTCGACGGAGCCGTCCGAGTTGTCGTTGTAGCCGTCGTGGTCGACCCAGACGATGAGCGCGGTGACAACGAGCACCAGCAGCGCGATCGCCAGCCGCTTGCCGACCTGAAGGATCGGGCGTTCCACGACTTTCTTCGGGAGGTTCACCCGATGGGTCACGAGATGTTCGTCCGCTTGGCGGGCGATCGCGTCATGGCCCGGAAGTTTCACGTGAAACACACCCCGTTCGGATTCATCCGACCCGCATCTTCATCCGACCCGCACCCCGTTCAAGATCATGTGAAGCAGACGTCGATCCCTGCGGTGGCCCAAGGCAGATCGAGGAGTTCCAGCTCCTGCCCCGCCCGCGCACCACCCGGCGGTACGACCGCGAGCGCGTCGGACGCCGCGATGCCCCGCAGCATCGCCGGGCCGTTGTAGTGCAGCGGCACCGCCCGGTCGGCGCGCAGCGTGACGGGGATGAGCCGGGTGTCGTACGGGTGCCCGTGCACGGCCTCGTTGAGGGGCAGCGTGTACGGCTCCGGGGCCGGGCGTCCGGCGAGGATGCGCAGCAGCGGCTCGGCGAGCGTGAGCAGGCCGGAGACGGCGGCCAGGGGGTTGCCGGGCAGGCCGACGAGGTGCTGGTTCTCCTTGGTGCGGGCCAGCAGCATCGGGTGCCCCGGGCGGACCTTGACGCCGTCCACGAGGAGTTCGGCGCCGATGCGGCGCAGGGTGGGGTGCACATGGTCGACGGGGCCCGCCGCGGTGCCGCCGGTGGTGACGATCAGGTCGGCGTCGGAGCCGGTGATCGCCTTGTGCAGCGCCTTGGCGTCGTCGCGGAGCCTGCGCACCGCGACGACCTCGGCGCCGAGCGCGCGCAGCCACGGAGGCAGCATCGGACCGAGCGCGTCCCGGATGAGCCCGTCCTGGGGCAGGCCCTCGGTGAGCAACTCGTCGCCGAGGACGAGGACTTCGGCGCGCGGGCGGGGGACGGCGGCAAGGGTGTCGTACCCGGCGGCCGCGGCGAGGCCCAGCACGGCGGGGGTGACCAGCGCGCCGGCCGGCAGCAGCTGGTCGCCGATGCGGCACTCCTGCCCTCGCGGGCGGATGTCCTGCCCGTGCACGACCTCCCGGATGGCGTGCAGCCGCCCCTTGTCGTCGATGAGTCCGTGCTCGCTGCGCAGTACGGCGGTGACGTCCTGCGGGATGCGCGCCCCGGTGGCGATCCGCACCGCCTCGCCGTCGGTGAGCGCCGCCGGCTCCGCGTGCCCGGCGAGCACCCCTTCCTCCCGTACCTCCCAGGGTCCGGGTCCCGAGACCGCCCAGCCGTCCATCGCGGAGGTGTCGAAGGAGGGGAGGTCCGTGAGCGCGGCGAGGGGGGCGGCGAGGACGAGGCCGAGGGAGGCGTCGAGGGGTACGGAGACAGGGGCCCGGCGTGGCACGGAACGGGCGGCCCGCCCGGCGACGACGCGCGCCTCGGGCCAGGGGGTGGCCTGGTGATGGGCGTGGGCGGCCCGGCGGCCCTGCTGCCCGGCTCCGGGCGCGGGCACGGAACGGCCCTCGGGGGCGGGCGCGCCGTCTTCCTTGACCAAGGCGAGGGCCTCCTCGAAGTCGAAGTCCTCGGCGTCCTGGCTGTCCCGGGTACCGCGGGCGGCGGTCATCAGGCGTCCGGCTTGGCGTCGGGGGCGTCCTCGTCGGCCCAGCGGAGCGCCAGCTCCGTGGCCTTGCGGGAGGCCTCGGCCACGGCTTCCGGGCCGCCGCCCGCCCGCGCGGCCGCGTACCCCACGAGGAACGTGGTCAGCGGCGCGGCGGGCCGGGCCACACCGTGCGCGGCGTCGCGGGCCAGATCGAGCAGGATGCCGGTGTCGACGTCCAGGTCGATGCCCAACTCGTCCTTGACTGCGGAAATCCA
Source organism: Streptomyces sp. R35 (assembly GCF_041053035.1). Classification (NCBI taxonomy): domain Bacteria; kingdom Bacillati; phylum Actinomycetota; class Actinomycetes; order Kitasatosporales; family Streptomycetaceae; genus Streptomyces; species Streptomyces sp. R35. The sequence goes on along the minus strand of NZ_CP163440.1, from coordinate 5,625,109 downwards.
TTCATCCAACACGTGCCCATGCTCCCTGATACGTGCCCGGGCGGCGGCGATGTCGTCCCAGGTGTCGCAGTCGAAGGACGCGACGGGGTCGGAGATGCGGGTGAGGCCGAGCGCGGCGGTGAGCCGTCGCAGCGGCAGCCCGGTGAGTGCGCCGTGCGCGGCGGTGAGCACGGCCAGCTCCCGGCGCAGGGCTTTTGCACGGTACGCGGCCACAAGGGGCTGATCGCGGCCGTCGGGGTCGGTGAGCAGCACGCCGTCGGGTGTCGCCGGCTCCCCCGGGGACCCGCTCCGCCGGGGCCGAAGGGGGATCAGCAGGCGCCGTACCGTCCCCTCGTCCAGGAACGGCAGGTCGGCCGAGAGCACGACGACGTACTCCGCGGTGGTGTGCCGCAGCCCGGCGTCGAGCGCGGCGAGCGGTCCTCCGCCGGGCGGGTCCTCGCGGGCCCACCGCACAGGGCGTGTGGTCGCCCTGGGCTCGGCCACGACCACCGTGGTGCCGGCGTCGGCGCATGCGGTCAGCACCCGGTCGAGCAGCGCCCGGCCGCCCACGCGTACGCCGGGCTTGTCCGCGCCGCCCAGCCGCCGTGCGGCACCGCCCGCGAGCACGACGGCGTCGTACGGGACATCGGCGCCGGGGATGCCCGACGGCTCGGGGCTGCCCGGCGACCCGGGCGTGCCGGATGACTCCGGCGCACCCGGTGGCTCGTACGCGGTCATCCCCCGAGTATGGGCGTCCGAAGGATCATTGCCACCCCCGCGCACAGCATGTGGACGGGGATGGCGCCGCCGGGGCTAGAGCGTCCGCAGCAGTACCGCCGGATGTTCCACGCAGTCCGCCACATAGCGCAGGAAGCCGCCCGCCGTGCCGCCGTCGCACACCCGGTGGTCGAAGGTGAGCGAGAGCTGCACGACCTGGCGCACCGCGAGCTCGCCCTCGTGCACCCAGGGCTTGGGGATGATCCGGCCGACGCCGAGCATGGCCGCCTCGGGGTGGTTGATGATCGGCGTGGAGCCGTCGACGCCGAACACCCCGTAGTTGTTCAGCGTGAAGGTGCCGCCGGTGAGTTCCGCGGGCGTCAGCCTCCCGGTCCGCGCCGCCTCGGTCAGCCGGGCGAACTCCGCGCTCAGTCCCTCCGCGTCCCGCGCGTGCGCGTCCCGTACGACCGGTACGACGAGTCCCCGCTCGGTCTGCGCCGCGAAGCCCAGGTGCACCTGGTCGAGCTGTACGACCTCGCGGGCGTCCATGTCGACGGTCGAGTTGAGCTCGGGGAAGCGGGCCAGCGCCGCGGTGCAGATCCGGGCGAGCAGCGCGAGCAGGGAGATCTTCGGGTCGCCCGCCGCATTCATCGCCGCGCGCGCCCGCATGAGCTCCGTCGCGTCGGCGTCCACCCAGCACGTCGCGTCGGGTATCTCGCGACGGCTGCGGGAGAGCTTGTCGGCGACGGCACCGCGGACGCCGCGCAGGGGGACACGGAGGCCGTGCGCGGGCGACGGCGCCGTCGTCGGCACGGGGGCGGGCGCGGGCACGGGCGGGCGCGGCTGCCCGGCCGCCGCACGCAACGCGTACTCGACATCCGCCCGCAGGATCAGACCGTCGGGCCCGGAGCCCTCCAACTCCCGCAGATCCACGCCGTTCTCCCGGGCGAGCCTGCGCACGAGCGGGGAGATGACGGGCACGGGACCTTCGGCATACGGCCGTACGCCGATGCTCTCGACGCCGCCGCGCCCGGTCCCGGTCCCCGCGGGCACGGTGGCCGCGGGGCGGTCCTCGCCCGCGGGCGGACCCGTCGGCCGCCGTACCGGAGCCGCTCCGGTGGGCGGCCGCACCCTTCTGCGCCGCGCCGGAGGCGCCCCCGTGCCGTACCCCACCAGCACATTGCCGGATCCCTCGTCGTCCGCGGCACCCTCGATGGAGGACGCCGGTGCGCCCACGGCGACGGTCAGCAGCGGTGCCCCCACGGGCAGTTCCGTGCCCTCCTCGCCGAAGCGGGCGGTGACCACGCCCCCGTAGGGGCAGGGGACCTCGACCATCGCCTTGGCGGTCTCGACCTCGACGACGAGCTGGTCGACGGCGACGACGTCACCGACCTCCACCAGCCAGCGGACGATCTCCGCCTCGGTGAGGCCCTCCCCGAGGTCGGGGAGCTTGAACTCCAACACCTGGGCCATCAGCTGTCCGCCTCCCACTGCAGACGCCCCACGGCGTCCAGAATCCGGTCGACACCGGGCAGATGGTGCCGCTCCAGCATCGGCGGCGGATACGGGATGTCGAACCCGGCGACGCGCAGCACCGGCGCCTCCAGGTGGTGGAAGCAGCGCTCGGTGACGCGGGCCGCGATCTCCCCGCCCGGGCCGCCGAAGGAGCCCGACTCGTGCACGACGACCGCACGCCCGGTCCGCCGCACCGATGCCGACACCGTCTCGTCGTCGAACGGCACCAGGGAGCGCAGATCGACGACTTCGAGGTCCCAGCCCTCGGCCCGCGCCGCCTCGGCGGCTTCGAGGCAGACGGGCACGGACGGCCCGTACGTGATGAGTGTGGCGCTCCTGCCCGAGCGCCGCACCACCGCGCGGCCTATCGGTTCAACGGCCGGCGGCTCGTCCGGGTTCCAGGAATCCTTCGACCAGTACAGCCGCTTGGGCTCCAGGAAGACGACAGGGTCGTCGGAGGCGATGGAGGCGCGCAGCAGCCCGTAGGCGTCGGCGACCGTCGCGGGCGTGACGACATGGAGCCCCGGAGTCGCCATGTAGTACGCCTCGGAGGAGTCGCTGTGGTGCTCGACGCCGCCGATGCCGCCGCCGTAGGGGACACGGATGGTGATGGGGAGCGGCATGGCGCCGCGCGTGCGGTTGCGCATCCTGGCGACATGGCTGATCAGCTGCTCGAACGCGGGGTACGCGAAAGCGTCGAACTGCATCTCCACGACCGGCCTGAGGCCGTACATGGCCATGCCGACGGCCGTCCCGAGGATGCCCGCCTCGGCGAGCGGCGTGTCCGTGCAGCGGTCCTCGCCGAACTCCTTGGCGAGTCCGTCGGTGACGCGGAAGACGCCGCCGAGGGTGCCGACGTCCTCGCCCATGACGTGGACGCTCGGGTCGTCGGCCATGGCGTCGCGCATCGCGCGCCCGAGGGCCTGCGCCATGGTGGCCGGCTTGAGGGCAACGGTGGTCATCGCCCGGCTCCTTCCGGCCCGTGGTGCTGCGGACCGTCCGCCGCCGCGTCCAGTTCCGCCCTCAACTGGGTCTCCTGCTCAAGTAGTTGAGTAGTGGGCTGGGCATACACATGGGCGAACAGATCCATGGGGTCGAGCACCGGGTCCTGGTTCATGCGCTCGCGCAGATCGGCGGCCATCGTCTCGGCGTCCTCGCGCGCGGTCCGTATGGTCTCGTCGTCGAGCAGGCCGCGTTCGGTCAACTCGTGCTCCAGGAGCGCGATCGGGTCGTGCGCGCGCCAGGTCTCGACCTCGGCGTCGCCGCGGTAGCGGGTGGCGTCGTCGGCGTTGGTGTGGGCCTCGATGCGGTACGTGACGGCTTCGACGAGCGTCGGACCGCCGCCCGCGCGCGCGTGGGCGATGGCTTCGCTCAGGACCTGGTGCACGGCGGCGGCGTCGTTGCCGTCCACCAGACGGCCCGGCATCCCGTAGCCGACGGCCTTGTGGGCCAGCGACGGGGCGGCGGTCTGCTTGGCGAGCGGGACGGAGATGGCGAAGCCGTTGTTCTGGACGAGGAAGACGACCGGGGCCTGCCAGACGGCGGCGAAGTTCAGCGCCTCGTGGAAGTCGCCCTCGCTGGTGCCGCCGTCGCCGACCAGGGCGAGAGCGACCACGTCGTCGCCCTTGAGGCGGGCGGCGTGCGCGAGGCCCACGGCGTGCGGGAGCTGGGTGGCGAGGGGGGTGCACAGGGGCGCGATGCGGTGCTCGCGGGGGTCGTACCCGGTGTGCCAGTCGCCGCGCAGGAGCGTGAGCGCCTGGACGGGGTCGAGGCCCCGGGCGACGGCCGCGAGGGTGTCGCGGTAGCTGGGGAAGAGCCAGTCACGGTCTTCCAGGACCAGCGCGGCGGCGACCTCGCAGGCCTCCTGGCCGGTGCTGGAGGGGTACACGGCGAGGCGGCCCTGCTTGGTGAGGGCGGTGGCCTGCGTGTTGTAGCGGCGGCCTCTCACCAGTTCCGCGTACAGACGGCGCAGCAGTCCCGGGTCGACCTTCGCTGCTGCCTCGGTGCCGAGGACGCGGTACGGCAGCGCGTCGGGCAGCAGCGGCGCGGGGTCGGTACGGGGCTGCCAGGCGGGCGGCGGCGTGGGCCGGTAAGCGCCTCGCTGCTCCATGACCGTCATGACGGCACCTCCTCGTGGGAGACGGCTTTGGACGCGTCACGGGTGTGAGGCGCCTCACCTACCGATTGTTCGGTCGTCGGCACATTTTGGCTACAGACCCCTCCAAGCTGTGGACAAACGGTTCTGCACAGCCTGAGATGGACGCAGTACGTCCATGGTAGGGAGGCGGGGGGACATGGCACCTGAACAAATGGCCGAGCCGCCGGAGGCCGGCCGGGTGCAGCCGCCCGCCCGCCCGCTCGACGCCATCGATCAGGACATCCTGCAGATGCTCCAGGCGGACGGCCGCGCCTCGATACGGTCCGTCGCCGAACGGGTCCATGTGTCACGGGCCAACGCCTACGCGCGGATCAACCGCCTCATCGAGGACGGCGTGATCCGCGGCTTCGGGGCGCGCGTCGACCACGAGCGCGCCGGACAGGGCACCTCGGCGTACATCACCCTCAAGATCGTGCAGAACTCCTGGCGCACGGTCCGCGAGCAGCTGAGGGTGCTCCCCGGCGCCTCCCACATCGCCCTGGTGGGCGGCGACTTCGACGTACTGCTCCTGGTGCACACGCCGGACAACAAGGCACTGCGCGAGCTGGTGCTCACCCGCCTCCAGGCCATCCCGGAGGTGCTCAGCACACGGACACTGCTGGTGTTCGAGGAGGAGGACCTGGAGCCGGAGGGCTAGGGGCCCTCAGCCCCCTGAACCCGCCGAGCCCGCCGAGCCCGCCGAGACTCAGTGCTCGCTGCGCAGCCCCGAGAACACCAGCTGCACCACGGCGTCGGCCACTTCGCGCGCGCCCATGCCCCGCCCGTCAGGCCGGTACCACTCCACGATCGAGTTGATCATCCCGAAGACCAGCCGGGTCGCGAGCCGGACCTCCACATCGCCGCGTACGTCCCCGTCGGCGGCCGCGGCCTTCAGGAGCTCGGCGACCTGGTGGTCGAAGTCGCGGCGGCGCTCCAGGGCCCAGCGCTCGGTGTCGGTGTTGCCCCGCACCCGCAGCAGCAGCGTCACGTACGGCAGTTCGGCGGTGAGCACCTCGACCATGCGCCGTACGACGTACTCCAGGCGCTCCTCGGCACGCCCCACGCGCGCGTGCTCCTCGCCGAGGATCTCGAAGAGACCGTCGAGGGCCCGGCTGACCGCGCGGTGCAGGAGTTCCTCCTTGCCCGCGACGTGGTGGTATATCGACGACTTGGAGATGCCGGCCGCCTTGGAGAGGTGCTCCATGGAGGTGCCGTCGTAGCCGCGCTCGTTGAAGACCTGGACGGCGACGGAGAGCAGGGTCTCCGGGGTGTAGGTGTCGCGCTTGGCCGTGGTCATGAGGTGCCCTCCCGCTTGTCGGCGGCGTGCCCGTGGCGGTACAGCGCCAGGGAGGGCGCGTACCGGCCGGAGGGCTCGCGCAGATGCAGCTCCTCCAGGAGGTCGTGCGCCCAGATCTTGCCGAGCCTGCGACACCATTCGAAGGGGCCCAGCGGGTAGTTGACGCCGAGCCGCATCGCCGTGTCGATGTCCTCCTCGGTGGCCACCCCCTTGGCGACGGCGTCGTGCGCCAGGTCGACGATCCGGGCCACCGTCCGGGCGACGATCATGCCGGGGGCGTCCCCGATGACGCTGACGTCCTTGCCGAGCGCCTGGAAGAGCCCGATGGCCTCGGCGACGGTCTGGGGCGCGGTGTCCTGCGAGGCGGACAGCGCGATACGGGTCGCCCTGCGGTAGTCGAGCGCCAGGTCGAAGTAGACGACGTCGCGGAACTCGACCGAGGTCTGGCCGTCCGCGAGGGCCAGCTGGCCTCCGCTGGGCAGCACCAGGCGGGTGCCGTGGTCCTCCTCGTCCTCACGGACCTGGATGCCCGCCTCGCGGATCAGGGCGAGCAGTTCGGAGGCCGGGCCCAGATCGCCCTCGACGACGACGTACGCGGGCGGCTGCGACTTCTCCGCGGTGTGCGGCTCGGAACGCTCGGCGTCGTCCCCGTAGTCGTACCAGCCGTGTCCCGTCTTGCGGCCGAGCCGGCCGGACTCGACGAGACGTCGCTGGGCGAGCGAGGGCGTGAAGCGCACGTCCTGGAAGAAGGACCGCCACACGGAGTGCGTGACGGACTCGTTGACGTCCTGGCCGATCAGGTCGGTCAGCTCGAACGCGCCCATCCTGAATCCGCCGGACTCACGCAGGATCGCGTCGATGGTGGCCGGGTCGGCGGCCTGCGACTCGTACACCGCGAAGGCCTCGGCGTAGAAGGGCCGGGCGAGGCGGTTGACGATGAAACCGGGGGTGTCGGCGCAGGCGACCGGGGTCTTCCCCCAGGCGCGTGCCGTCTCGTACGCGCGCGTGGCCGACGAGAAGTCGCTCGCGTGCCCGGAGACGACCTCCACGAGGGGCAGCAGCGGAGCGGGGTTGAAGAAGTGCAGTCCGACCAGGCGGCCGGGGTTGCGCAGGGCCCCGCCGATGGCCGTGACGGACAGCGAGGAGGTGTTGGTGGCGAGCAGGCAGTCGTCCTCGACGATGTCCTCGAGTTCGCGGAACAGCCGCTGTTTCACGTCGAGCTGTTCGAGCACCGCCTCGATGACGAGCCCGCAGTCCGCGAGGTCGGCGAGGCTCCCGGCGGGCAGGAGCCGGGCGCGCGCGGCGTCCCGGTCGGCACCGGTGAGCCGGTCCTTCTCGACGAGCCGGTCGAGACGGGCGCCGATCGCCTCGGCCGCCGCGTCGGTACGCCCGGCGACCGCGTCGTAGAGCCGCACCGGGTGGCCCGCTACCAGCGCGACCTGGGCGATGCCCTGGCCCATGGTGCCGGTGCCGACGACGGCCACGGGGCTGTTGAGGTCGAGTGCTGTCATGTGCGCGATCCTCCCGCACGGGGTTTTCCACAGATGCGGCGGACCCCCTTGTCCCGACCGATCGTTCGGTTACTCTAACTCTGACTGTCCGTTCCTGCCCAGCTCGGAGCTCAACGAAGAGCTCTTGAGACGAGGAGTTGGTCCCTGATGGCCGCCGAACTCACCGCCCACCATCTGATCGCCCAGCACCGGCCCACCCTCGACCAGGCGCTGGAAGCAATCCGCACGCGCGCGTACTGGTCCCCGCACCCCGAGCACCCCAAGGCCTACGGAGAGAACGGCAGCCTGGGCATGGCCGAGGGCAAGGCCGCCTTCGACGCCCTCCTCGGCACCCGCCTCGACCTCGGCCAGCCCGGCACGGACGACTGGGTCGGCGGCGAGGTGTCGCCGTACGGGATCGACGTAGGCGTCACGTACCCGCACGCGGACCTCGACGTGCTGCTGCCCGCCATGAAGGCCGGGCAGCGGGCCTGGCGCGACGCGGGCGCGGAGACGCGCGCCGTCATCTGTCTGGAGATCCTCAAGCGGATCAGCGACCGCACCCACGAGTTCGCGCACGCGGTCATGCACACCAGCGGCCAGGCCTTCATGATGGCCTTCCAGGCGGGCGGCCCGCACGCGCAGGACCGCGGCCTGGAAGCAGTGGCGTACGCGTACGTGGAGCAGGTCCGCACCCCCGACACCGCCGAGTGGACCAAGCCCCAGGGCAAGCGCGACCCGCTCGCGCTCACCAAGCAGTTCACGCCCGTCCCGCGCGGCATCGCACTGATGATCGGCTGCAACACCTTCCCGACGTGGAACGGCTACCCGGGCCTGTTCGCCTCCCTCGCCACCGGCAACGCCGTCCTGGTCAAGCCCCACCCGCGCGCGGTGCTGCCGCTCGCGCTGACCGTCCAGATCGCGCGCGAGGTGCTCGCCGAGGCGGGCTTCGACCCGAACCTGGTGGCGCTGGCCGCCGAGCGCCCCGGCGAAGGCATCGCCAAGACCCTGGCCGTACGGCCCGAGATCCGGATCATCGACTACACGGGCTCCACGGCGTTCGGCGACTGGCTGGAGACCCACGCCCGCCAGGCGCAGGTCTACACCGAGAAGGCCGGCGTCAACACGGTGATCGTGGAGTCGACGGGCGACTACAAGGGGATGCTGTCCAACCTGGCCTTCTCCCTGTCCCTGTACAGCGGCCAGATGTGCACGACCCCGCAGAACCTGCTGATCCCCCGCGACGGCATCCGCACGGACGAGGGCCCCAAGTCCTTCGACGAGGTGGCCGCCGACCTCGCGAAGTCGGTCGGCGGACTCCTCGGCGACGACGCCCGGGCCAACGCGCTTCTCGGCGCCATCGTGAACCCGGACGTGAAGGCCCGACTGGAGGCCGCCGCCGGGCTCGGTGAAGTCGCCCTCCCCTCGCGGGAGATCAGCAACCCCGAGTTCCCGAACGCCGTGGTGCGTACGCCGGTGATCGTGAAGCTCGACGGCGCCCGGAAGTACTGGGAGGGGGCCGACGACGAGGCCGCCTACCTCAGCGAGTGCTTCGGCCCCGTCTCCTTCGCCGTCGCGGTCGACTCGGCCGCCGACGCCGTGGAACTGCTGCGCCGCACCATCCGGGACAAGGGCGCGATGACCGTCGGCGCGTACACCACCGACGAGGAGGTCGAGCAGGCCGTGCGGGAGGCCTGCCTGGAGGAGTGCGCCCAGCTCTCCCTGAACCTCACCGGCGGGGTGTACGTCAACCAGACGGCGGCCTTCTCCGACTTCCACGGCTCCGGCGGCAACCCGGCCGCCAACGCCGCACTGTGCGACGGCGCGTTCGTCGCCAACCGCTTCCGGGTGGTGGAGGTGCGCAGCGAGGCGTAACCGCCTACGCCGGTGCGCTCCCGGTCGCACTCCAGTGGAACAGCGTCATCGCCACACTGGTCGCGAGGTTGTAGCTGGAGACCTGGGGGCGCATCGGCAGCGACACCAAGTGGTCGGCGCGGGCGCGGAGTTCGGGGGACAGACCACTGCGCTCGGAGCCGAAGGCGAGCACGGCGTCGTCGGGGAGCTTCAGCCCGCGGATGTCCTCGCCCTCCGGGTCGAGCGCGAACACCGGGCCCGGCGGCAGCTCGGCCACCGTCAGCCGCTCCACAGCGGTCGCGAAGTGCAGACCCGCCCCGCCGCGGACGACCGTGGGATGCCAGGGGTCGAGCGTGCCCGTCATGACCACGCCGGTCGCGCCGAAGCCCGCGGCGAGCCGGATCACAGCGCCCGCGTTGCCCAGGTTGCGGGGGTTGTCGAGGACGACGACGGGCGCGGTGCGCGGGGTGCGGGCCAGCGTCTCCAGGTTGGCGGCACGTGAGGGACGTACGGCCAGGGCGGCGACCGCCGTGGGGTGCGGGCGGGGGACGAGCGCCTTCAGCGTCGCCTCCGGCACCTCCTCCAGGAGTCCGTCGAGGGCGTCGCGTACGTCGGGAGCCAGCTCGTCGGCCAGTTCCAGAGTCGCTCGCCGGTCGGTCGTGACGGCCACCTGGATACGGGCCTGGAAGCGCACCGCGTGCTTGAGGGCGTGAAAGCCGTCGAGCAGGACGGAGGCGTCGGCGCACTGATGCCAGGCACGTACCGGGTCGTTCATGCCGTGAAGCCTACGTGCGCCTGCTCGGTCTGTTCCGGAGTCCCGGGCTGCGGCTCGCGCGGCCCCGGCACCGTACGGCCGTCGCGTCTGAGCAGCACTCCACGCGCGCGCGTGGCCCATCCGCCGAGACGGTGCAGGAAGGACGTCGGCAGGAACACCGCGTCGGCGGCGATCATCGCGAGCGAGAAGAACGGCAGCCCGAGGACCACGGCGATCACGGCGTGCTCGGTCATCATGCCCGCCAGCAGCACGTTCTTGACCCGCCGGTTGAACAGGGTGAAGGGGAAGGCGACCTGCGCGATGACCGTCCCGTACGTCACCAGCATCACGATCGTGCCGTGCGCGGACATCAGGTCGGACAGGGCGGGCCAGGGCGAGAAATAGTCCAGGTGGAGCGGGTAGTAGACGGCGGTGCCGTCCTGCCAGCGCGAGCCCTGGATCTTGTACCAGCCGGCGGTCGCGTAGATCAGACACGCCTCGGCCATGATCACGAACAGGGCCGCGTTGTGCACGACGTTGGCGACGACGTCCAGCAGGATCCGCGGCTCCCGGGTGCGCGCTACCCGGCCCACGGCCCACCACAGGCCCTGCACCGCCCACAGGCCCCAGAAGACCGTGAACCAGCCGCCCAGCCAGCCGGCGTCGATCCGGCCCGCGCCCGTCGCCGCCGCCAGCACGACCCCGATCACACCCCACAGGGCGGGGCCGACCCGGTCGGGCCCATTCCGCTCGCCACGCGCGCGTGCCTCCCGCGCGAGCCGGGCCCGCCGCGCGTCCAGGGACCAGACCTGACCGCAGCGGGTGAGCACCAGGTAGATCGACATCAGATGGATGACGTTGTCGCCGCCGTCCCCCATGAAGATGCTGCGGTTCTGCAGGGACAGCACGCCGACCATGAAGAGCACGGACATCGCACGGGTCCGCCAGCCCAGCAGCAGCGCGCCGCTCGACAGCACGGCGAGGGCGTAGACGATCTCGAACCACACCTGGCTGTCCGACCACATCAGGACCGTGAAGGCGTGGTTGCTCGCGGTGAGCTGCTGGGCAAGGTCCCAGCTCCACGGACCGTCGGGCCCGTACATCTCCTGGCGGTGCGGGAACTCGCGCAACAGGAACAGCAGCCAGGTGGCGGCGAAGCCGATGCGGACCACCGCGGCCTGGTACGGGCCGAGGGCGGTCTCGGTGACGCGGGTGATGCCGCGCGAGACCGACAGGGCGAATCGGCTCATCGCGCGCTCGCCTCCGTCAGTCCGTCCTCGCGGTCGCTCTCGGGCACCGGCCACCAGGGCAGCTCGCGGACCATGGGCTTGTCGGACACCTGCTCCTCGCTCCACTTGGGGGGCGGCACGTTGGTGGTACGGGAGCGGACCTGGACGCGTTCGACGACGGCGCCCTTGCCACCCGCGTGCTCGCGGGCGACGCCCAGCACGGCGACCCGGCGCAGATAGCGTTCGGAGAGGTCACCGCGCAGGCCCACGGGACGGTTCTGGCTGTCATGCGCACTCGCGTAGAAGTCCCAGGCGCGGCGCAGTTCGTTCTGCTGGGTGTGGCTCGGCAGCGGATTGCCGTCGATGAGCCGGCCGTCGCGCGCCGACAGGTCGTACCAGCCGGTCTCGCGGCTGGTGCCGTCCGGGGTACGGACCAGGGCGCGGACCTGCACCGCGACGTTCTGCTGCAGGGGGTTGGGGGCGAAGAGCTTCCAGTTCTGCTCGAACTCGGGGTAGATCCATTCGTCGATCGCCTTGCCGTGCTGCTTGGTGACCGTGTTCGAGGGCGCGACGTGCAGGAACACCATCCCGAGGTGCACACAGGCGGCGACCGCGACGACGGCGAGGGCGAGAGCGGCGGCGATCTGGTAGCGAAGGGAGAGGGCGGCTATGCCGGTGGGGGCGGGGAGGGGGGGGTGTCGGGGGCGGGGACGAGGACGGGGACGAGGGCTGGGGCTGGGGCTGGGGCGGGCTCGGTTCCGGATTCGGGTCCTGGCCCTGCTCCTGGTCCGGATTCGGCTTCGGATTCGGACGTGACCGGCTCGGATGCGCGCGCCTCGGGCACCGAACCGTCCCGCACCGCACCGTCAGGCATCGAGCCGGCACGCGTGGACTCGGTGGGCTCGGTGGGCTCGGCGGGCTCGGCGGGCTCGGACACGGCAGGCGTAGAAGCGCCAGGCCCGTCCGGACCTGGCCCCGTCTTCCCACTCTCGTCGTACGCGTCCATTCCGCCCCGATTCACGATCCCGAATCCGATGCCGGCCGCCGGGCCGCGGGCACCGTACCGCCACGCCGCACCGCACCGCGACGTTCGCAGGGGCACCGTACTCAGACCCGGCCACCCGGCACAGCCCCAAGGGACACAGCGGTCACACCGGTGCCCACGAGGTTATCCACAGCGGTTGACACCTTACGGCGCTCGGCCGAGCATTGATTTGAGCAAAACGAACGATCGGTTGGTCGGCTGGTGGGGAGTGAGGGGGCGGAGGGGACCGCACGGCGACAGCGGTAGCGCACCGTGGTGAGCGGCGGCCGGCCGTTCCCTTCTTGTAGAACCTGTTCTATCTTGACGCTCCGTCAGATCGGGCGTCCCGCCTGGTTGGTGGGCCGGCGCGTGGGAGGACAGGACCCGTGGACTTCACCTTCACCGAGGAGCAGCAGGCGGCGGTCGAGGCGGCGAAGGCGGTGTTCGCCGGGGTCGCGCCGGACGGGGTGCCCAGCCCCGCGCTCACCGCGGGCGCCGTCGCCGAGGACTTCGACCGGGCCCTGTGGTCGAAGCTCGCCCACACGGACCTGCTGAGCCTGCTGCTCGACGCGGAGTACGGCGGGGCGGGGCTCGACGCGGTCGCGCTGTGCCTGGTGCTGCGCGAATCGGCGAAGGTGCTGGCGCGCGTGCCGCTGCTGGAGAGCTGTGCGGCCGCGGTGGCCGTGCAGACATACGGCGGTGCGGAGTTGAAGGCAGAGCTGCTCGCGCGGGCGGGCCGGGGCGAACTCGTGCTGACCGTCGCCGCCAACGGCCGCACCGGCCACGACCCGGCCGAACTCGCCGTGACCGCACGGCAGGACGGTGAGGACGGTGACGTGTGGGTGCTGGACGGGGTACAGACGGCGGTTCCCTGGGCGCACAACGCCGACTTCACCCTCGTACCCGCGCACACGGAGGCCGGCCGGACCGTCCTCGCGCTCGTGCCCCGCGTCCACGAAGGGGTCGCGCTCGCCGAGCAGTTCTCCACCAGCGGTGAGCGGCTCGGGGAGCTGAGTCTGGAGTCCGCGCGGATCGCCGCCCGGGATGTCATCGACGCGGAGGGGGCGTGGGAGTGGTTGCGCGAGCTGCTGGCCACCGGGACGTGTGCGCTGGCGCTCGGGCTCGGGGAGGGCGTGCTCGGGATGACGAGTGCGTACACCGGCAAGCGGGAGCAGTTCGGGTTCCCGGTCGCCACGTTCCAGGCGGTCGCCGTGCAGGCCGCCGACCGCTATATCGACCTGCGCGCCATGGAGGTGACGCTGTGGCAGGCCGCGTGGCGGATCAGTACGGGGGCGGGGGGTGCGCTTCCGGCGTCCGGGGACGTGGCCGTCGCCAAGATCTGGGCGTCGGAGGGGGTACGGCGGGTCGTGCAGACCGCGCAGCATCTGCACGGTGGGTTCGGTGCCGACACCGACTATCCGCTGCACCGGTACCACGCCTGGGCCAAGCAGCTGGAGCTGTCGCTCGGACCGGCGGCGGCGCATGAGGAGGCGCTGGGGGATCTGCTCGCGGCGCATCCGCTGGGCTGAGCGCCGGGCCGCGCCGCAGCCGACGGGTTCGGGACCGGGCGGCGGCGCCGAGCCCACGCCAGAACGTCGGCTCGCGCACGCCTTCACCGCCGGGTGCCGCCGGTGGTCACGGGGACCCGGACCTGCCTACAGCACGAAGCCCGGCTGGCCCTTGTCGTCCACGACCGGGCGGCCGGCGGCTGCCCAGATCTGCATGCCGCCGTCGACGTTCACGGCGTCGATACCCTGCTGGACCAGGTACTGCGTGACCTGGGCGGAACGGCCACCGGAGCGGCAGATCACGTTGACCCGGCCGTCCTGCGGGGCCGCCTCGGTCAACTCGCCGTAGCGGGCGACGAACTCACTGATGGGGATGTGCAGCGCCCCTGCGGCATGGCCTGCCTCCCACTCGTCGTCCTCCCGGACGTCCAGCAGGAAGTCTCCGTCCGCGAGATCTCCGACCTCAACCGTGGGCACACCAACTCCGAAACTCATACCTCCGACGCTACCTGACCGCGCCGACGACCTGATCCCTTTCCTCCCCTTCAGCGAGACAGGGGGGCCAGGAAGATCAATGGGGCCAGGGAGATCGGGAAGACCGGGAAGATCAGTGGGATCGGGAAGGCCAGGAAGACCGGGAAAAGCCGGAGAAGGTCAGGGAGCCTGGTCGGCGATCAGTTCCGCCAGTTCGGCCTCGCGCTCCTCGACCTGGGCCAGCAGCTGTTCGGCGATCTCCTCCAGCAGGCGGTCCGGGTCGTCCGGGGCCAGCTTGAGCATCGCGCCGATGGCGCTCTCCTCCAGTTCGTGGGCGACGAAGGCGAGCATCTCCTTGCGCTGGGCAAGCCATTCGAGGCGGGCGTAGAGCTCCTCGCTGCGGCTCGGCTTCCACTCCTGGGGGACGGGACCCGCGGCCCACTCCTCGGAGAGCTCCCGCAGCAGCGCCTCGTCGCCCCGGCCGTACGCGGTGTTCACCCGGGCGATGAACTCGTCGCGCCGCTTGCGCTCGTCCTCGTCCTGCGCCAGGTCGGGGTGGGCCTTGCGCACCAGCTCGCGGTAGAGCTTGCGGGCCTCCTCGCTGGGGCGCACGCGCTGCGGGGGCCGTACGGGCCGGTCGGTGAGCATCGCCACAGCCTCGGGGAACAGGCCCTCCGAGTCCATCCAGCCGTGGAACAGCTCCTCGACGCCGGGCATGGGCATGACTCGGGCCCGCGCCTCGTCCGCCTTGCGTATGTCCTCCGGGTCGCCGGTT